>NZ_CM142706.1:6112500-6289170 GCF_054897825.1 Pseudomonas sp. ZS1P83 | reverse complement strand
TGGCCTTGGAGCAGAAGCAACCTGAGGTCTCTGATGGACCTTTCGGTGTCAGCGTTTGGCTGACTGGCGAGGTCGATGTTGGCCCAAGGCGGGGATTAGGAAAATTAGGAAATATGTCTCTGCGAGCGATGAAAAAACTGGGTAGCTCGCACTGCGAAAGGGCGCTGCGGGCGGGGGTGCACGGGGTGGGTGCAAAAGTTGAGAGGTGTGTTGAATCGGCTATCGCATTCGCGGGCAAGCCTCGCTCCTACGGGTTTTGTGTCGTGTGCGAATTCCGCGACCGACATAGATCCTGTAGGAGCGAGGCTTGCCCGCGATAAGGTCCGCAGGACCTTCAGACAATCTCAGAGCCGGCCATACTCCTGCGCCGTACGATCAACCGCTTTGAGCGTCTTGCCGACCAACTCATCAACCTCTTCGCGACTGGCAATCAGCGCCGGCGCCATGATCATCCGCCCCAGCGTCGAGCGAATAATCACCCCTTCTTCGAAGCCGATCGTGCGGCAACGCCAGGCAATGTCGTTCTCATTGGCAAAGCGCTTGCGACTGGTTTTGTCCTCCGCCAATTGCAGCGCCGCGACCATGCCGACACCCTGAATATCGCCCACCAACGGGTGATTGCCAAACACCTCGCGCAAGCACTTTTGCAGGTAGGGGCCGATGTCATCCTTGACCCGCGTCACCACCCCTTCATCACGCAAGGCCTTGAGGTTGGCGATGGCCACCGCCGCTGCCACCGGGTGCCCGGAGTAGGTCAAGCCGTGGGCAAACACCCCGCCCTGCTCCACCAATACCTGAGCCATTTTCTTCGACAGAATCAGACCGCCCATGGGGATGTAACCCGAGGTCAAACCCTTGGCGATGGACAAGGTGTCCGGCTCGAAACCGAAGTGCTCGTGGGCGAACCATTCACCGGTACGACCGAAGCCACCGATCACTTCATCGGCGCACAACAGCACGTCGTACTGGCGGCAGATTCGTTGAATCTCCGGCCAGTAACTCTCTGGCGGAAAGATCATCCCGCCGGCGCCCTGGAACGGTTCGGCGATAAATCCCGCAACCTTGTCGGCACCCAGTTCGAGAATCTTCGATTCCAGTTGCTGCGCCGCCCGCAGGCCAAATTCAGCCGGGGTCAGATTGCCCTCGTGGGCGAAAAAGTACGGCTCGTCGATGTGCTCGATGTCGGGAATCATGCCGCCCATTTCGTGCATGAATTTCATGCCACCGAGCGCCGTCGCGGCCAGGGTCGAGCCGTGGTATCCGTTCCAGCGACCGATCATGATTTTCTTCTCGGGCTTGCCGAGGATCGTCCAGTAACGGCGCACGGTGCGGATCAGCACCTCGTTGGCTTCGGAGCCGGAGTTGGTGTAGATCGCATGGCTGTAGTGCCCCGGCAACAGGCTGAACAGCAACTCCGAAAGCTCGATGACCTGCGGGTGGGTGGTGTGGAAAAACATGTTGTAGTACGGCAACTGCTCCAGTTGCCGGGACGCGGCGGCAGCCAGGTCCTTGCGGCCGTAACCGAGGTTGGTGCACCACAGTCCCGACATGCCATCGAGGTAACGCCGACCATCGTTGTCCCACAGATGGAGGCGCTCACCACGGACCATCACCCGGGGTCCTTCGTCGTTGAGTGCCTTTTGATCGACGAACGCGTGGATGTGGTGCGCAGCGTCGGCGGCCTGGTAGTCGCGGGTTTCACGTGGTGTGGTCATCGCCAGTTCTCCGTTTTGTTATTAGCGGCTTTTATGAGCGCAGCTGAAACCAGGTGGTTTTCAACTGGGTGTATTTATCGAATGAATGCAGCGACAGGTCGCGGCCGAACCCGGACTGTTTACCGCCGCCGAAAGGGACGGTCACGTCCAGCGCATCGACGCTGTTGACCGACACTGTGCCCGCTCGCAATTGCCGCGCCACGCGGTGGGCGCGATTGAGATCATCGGTCCACAGCGAGGCCGCCAATCCGTAGACACTGTCGTTGGCCAGCTGCAAGGCGTGGGCCTCGTCATCGAACGCCGTGACCGCCAGCACCGGGCCGAACACTTCATCGCGAAACAGCGGCATGTCCGGGCTCACACTTGTGAAAATCGTCGGCTGTATGAAGTTGTCGGAACCGTTGAACATCGACTGCCGTCCACCGCACACCTTCGTTGCGCCTTGGCGTTCGGTCTGCTGGATGAACTTCATGATGCGCGCAGTCTGACGGCTGTCGACAATCGCCCCGGCGCGGCTCGTCGGGTCCAGCGGGTCACCCGGCTGCCAGCATTCGGCCTGCGCCTTGAGGCGCTCGACGAACTCATCATGGATCGAACGCTCCACCAGCAACCGCGAGTTGGCCGAACACACTTCACCCTGATTGAAGAAGATCCCGAATGCGGCTTTCTGCGCCGCCAGATCGAGGTCCTGGCAATCGGCGAACACCAGATTGGCGCTCTTGCCGCCGCACTCCAGCCACACCTGTTTCAGGTTCGATTGCGCGGAGTACTGCATGAAATACTTGCCGACTTCGGTGGAGCCGGTGAACACCAGGCAATCGACATCCGGGTGCAAACCGAGGGCTTTGCCGGTCTGCTCGCCGAGCCCCGGCAGCACGTTCAGCACGCCGGCTGGCAGGCCGGCTTCCAGCGCCAGCTCGGCCAGACGCAGGGCGGAAAACGGTGACTGTTCAGCGGGTTTGAGGATCACCGAATTGCCCGCCGCCAGCGCTGGCGCGAGTTTCCATGCAGCCATGTCCAACGGGAAATTCCACGGCACCACTGCAGCGACCACGCCCAGCGCCTCGCGGGTGATGGTTGCCAGCACGTTTTGTGCACTGGGGGCGATCTGGCCGTAGAGTTTGTCGAGGCTTTCGGCGTACCAGCGAAACACCCCGGCGGCGCCCGGTACGTCGATGTTGTAGGCGTCCATCACCGGTTTGCCCATGTTCATCGAATCGAGCAGCGCCAGTTCTTCGCGGTGGGCCATGATCAGGTCGGCGAGGCGCAGCAGCACTTGCTTGCGCTCGCCCGGCGATCGCGCCGACCAGGTCCCGGCCTCGAACACTTGCCGCGCATTGCTTACCGCGGCGTTTACCTCTTCATCGCCGCACGCAGTCACATTTGCCAGACACTGGCCGGTGGCGGGGTTGATCGCGGCGAAAGTCTGGCCCGACTGCGCCGAGCGGGGTTTGCCGTCGATTACGGCCTGGTCGGGTAACCGCAGCGCGGCAGCTTTGTTTTGCCAATATGCAAGCTCGAACACGTTCAGATGCTCCATGGACTTTTCTTGTGTCTGGATGGTGGCCCAGGCCTGTGTACAGGAAAAATAGTAAAAATATCTTCGCAGACCATGAAAAAACTGGGCAGCCAATCTCCCCGGTGGCGCGGTATGTGGTTATTGTTCAGGCATAACAACACCGTCGTCAGAACGGATGAAGTCGGCGTAAAAATTGCCTGGATGTCGAGTCCATCCATCCCGAGGTTCGCCGTGGCTGCCTACAATCTGCGTCAATTGAAATACTTCATCACCACCGTTGATTGCGGCAGTGTCGCCGAGGCTTCGCGCAAGCTGTACATTGCCCAGCCGGCGATCTCCACGGCGATCAAAGGCCTGGAGGACAGCTTCGGCGTGCAACTGCTGATCCGTCATCACGCCCAGGGCGTGTCCTTGACCCCCAGCGGTGCGCGCTTCTACCGCAAGGCCCAAGACCTGTTGCGCATGGCCAAGGAGTTCGAACAGAACGCCCTCGCCGACAACGACGTGGTGGCCGGGCAAATCGATATCGGTTGCTTCGAAACGGTCGCGCCGCTGTACCTGCCGCAGTTGATTGCCGGGTTCTCGGCGCTGTACCCGGGGGTGAAAATCCGCATCCGCGACGGCGAGCAGCAAGAGCTGGTGCAAGGCCTGACCTCGGGCACCTTCGACCTGGCGATCCTGTATGAACACGACCTCGATGCCACCATCCAGACCGAACCGCTGATGCCGGCGCAGCGGCCTTATGCGTTGCTGCCGGCGGATCATCGCTTTGCTCAGCTCAAGCAAGTGTCGCTGCGCGATCTGTGCCTGGAGCCGATGATTCTGCTGGACGTGCAACCGAGCCGGACCTACTTCGTCAGCCTGTTCGAGGAGTTGGACCTGACACCGCGGATTGCCTTCAGCTCGCCGTCGATCGAGATGGTGCGTGGGATGGTCGGGCAAGGGTTCGGCTTCTCGATCCTGGTCACTCGGCCGCATTCGGAATGCACCTATGACGGCAAGAAAGTGGTGTGCGTGGACATCGTCGAAGACGTCACCGGCTCAGGGCTGGTGGCGGCGTGGCTCAAGCGCGGGCAACTGACCAAACCGGCGCAGTTGTTTGCTGATTATTGTCGGGAACAGTTGACGACCAAGGCCCAAAGACCAACCCCGGATCTGTAGGAGCACGGTTCGCCGGCGATCGATCATCTTCAGCTTTTGCGGGGTTTGATCCGCGCGGTTGCCTCGGCCACCAGCGGATCATCCGGCCAGTAATGCTTCGGATACCGACCCTTCAAATCCTTCTTCACCTCGGCATACGTGCTGCGCCAGAAGTTCGCCAGGTCCTGAGTCACCTGCACCGGCCGTCGCGCAGGGGACAGCAAATGCAGTTTGACCACCTGCCGGCCACCGGCAATCCGCGGGGTTTCGGCCAAGCCGAACAGCTCCTGCAACCGCACCGCCAGAATCGGCGGCTGCTCGCTGTAATCCAGACGAATCGACGAACCCGACGGCACGCTCAAATGATGCGGCACCAGCTCATCGAGCCGTTGCGGCAGCGGCCATGGCAACAGGTTATGAACAATGCTCGACAGGTCCAGATTGGCGAAATGACTGAGCCGCGAAACTTTGCCCAGATACGGCATCAGCCAATGTTCAAGGTTTTTGAGCAATGCAGCATCGCTGACATCCGGCCATTCACTCAGCTCCTTGCTGCCGAGATCCAGCTGCCGCAACAACGCCACCCGCGCCTGCCATTGACGCAGTTCTGGCGTCCACGGCAACAGCTCCAGACCTTTGCGTCGCACCAGATTGACCAACGCTTGACTGCGGGCCGTTTCATCGAGGCCACTCAGGGGTTCGCGGCTGAGGATTAATTCACCAACCTTGCGCTGACGCTCGGCCCGCAACACGCCTTCACGTTCATCCCAATCCAGTTGATCGACGCAGCGCACCTGTTCGGCCAGCACCGAATCGAACAGCGCCGGATCGAAATCCGCCGCCAGATAAATTCGCTCTTCACGCTGGCCCTGACGGCTGCCAAGGTCGGCGATCACCAACCACGGTTGCTTCATCAAACTGTCGGCTTCGGCAAACAGCGCTGCACGACCGTTAGCCAAACGATATTCCGCACCACCGGCCCTTCGCTGTTGGGCGACCCGATCCGGATAGGCCAACGCCAACAGCGCGCCGAGCCAACGCGGATGATCCGGATCGCTGACCGGCTCCGACGCTTTACCCCGCAGGTAACCGCGATACTGCCGCGCCAGTTGCCGGGCACGTTGAACGCCACCCTGAGCGCCGCGTGCGGCCCGTTCTTCGCCGGACAACAACACCAATCGGCTGTGCAGATCCGCCCCGGCGCCACGCAAAATATCCCGCTCACCGAGCAATGCCGCAACATCGCACGCCATCTCTGCCAAGCCGAGTGCCTGACCGCGCAACAACAAATGCGCGATGCGCGGATGAGCCGGCAGTTCGGCCATGGCCTGACCGTGACGAGTCAGCGCTTCTGCGTCCAATGCACCCAAGCGCTCCAGCAGATCTTGAGCCTGTGCATAAGCCGCCGCGGGCGGTACGTCGAGCCAAACCAACTGTCCCGGCGTAACGCCCCAGCGACCGAGTTGCAACGCCAGACCGGCAAGGTCCGCCGAGAGGATTTCCGCGCTGGCGTAGGCCGCCAATTGTTCGTGCTGATCCTGCGACCACAACCGATAACACACGCCCGGTTCCAAGCGCCCTGCCCGACCCGCGCGCTGAGTGGCGCTGGCGCGCGAGATACGTTGGGTGTCGAGGCGGGTCATGCCGCTGCCGGGATCGAACCGCGGCACTCGCGCCAACCCGGCATCGATCACCACGCGCACGCCGTCGATGGTCAGACTGGTCTCGGCGATGTTGGTGGCCAGCACCACTTTGCGAAAGCCTGCCGGTGCCGGATCGATCGCGGCGCGTTGCGCGGCCAGGTCCAGTTCACCGTGCAACGGGCAGAGCAACACCTGCGTGCTCTCGCCCAGCGCATCGGCGAGTTGCTGGTGCACCCGACGGATTTCCGCCTGCCCCGGCAGGAACACCAGCACGCTGCCGGTTTCATCATTCAAGGCTTCAAGGATGGTCTGTACCAGACGTGGCTCGATGAATTCACCCGACTGAAACGGTCGGCCCCAGCGCATTGCCACTGGGTACATGCGACCTTCGCTGCGCAAGATCGGCGCGTCGTCCAGCAACCCGGCCAGGCGTTCGCCTTCCAGCGTGGCCGACATCAACAGGATTTTCAGCGGTTGATCGTCACGAAACAGCTCGCGGCCATTCAGGCTCAAGGCCAACGCCAGGTCGGCGTCGAGGCTGCGTTCATGGAATTCGTCGAAGATCAGCAGTCCAACACCTTCGAGCGCCGGGTCGTCCTGCAAACGCCGGGTGAGGATGCCTTCGGTGACCACTTCGATACGGGTTTTGGGGCCGACTTTGCTGTCGAGTCGAATGCGATAACCGACGGTTTCGCCAACCTTCTCGCCCAGCTCACTGGCCAAGCGCTCCGCCGCCGCCCGCGCCGCCAACCGGCGCGGTTCGAGCATCAGAATGGTCTGTCCGGCCAACCAGGGCTCGTTGAGCAAGGCCAACGGCACGCGGGTGGTTTTACCGGCGCCGGGCGGTGCTTCGAGCACGGCTTCGTGGCGTGTAGCCAAGGCTTCACGCAGGGCGGGTAAAACTTCATCAATCGGCAAAGAAATCATGCTGGCTCCCCAGGGCGTGCCCACAGAAAATTGCGAGTCGCGTTGAAGCTGTGGGCGTGCCAGGCAAGGCGCGGGACGCCGATAAGGGTCGTTTCCTTACCAAGTTCCGCAACGCAGCATGGCGCGTCCACAGCTTCAGCCCGGAGGGCCGAACCCCGATCACATCCATCAGCCGTTGCGCGTTGTCGATCTGAAAAAAACAACATCAATCCTCAACTATTCCAGTGGGGGTGAGACGCGGCCGCAATTTACTGTGGGCACGCCCTGCCGCGGCGAGTATAACGGCGAACTGCTTGTCGCTCGTTGCTGTCCTAATTCATGACGCTTCGTTTTCCAGATGACTCAGGAGATTTCATATGCGTGCTCCCTTTCGCTTGATTGGCGGTGTATTGGTCGCGACGTTGCTGACCCAAGTGACCGCTTGCGGATCGATTTTCTACCCTGACCGTCGTGGTCAGATCGATGGCAAGATTGACCCCGCCATCGCCGCGCTCGATGCCGTGGGTTTGCTGTTCTACATCATCCCCGGCCTGATCGCGTTTGCCGTGGACTTCGCCACTGGCGCGATTTACTTCGAGCCCGGCAAGACCGCCCAGGTGGCCCCGGAAAAACTCAAAGAGGCCATCGGCGCCGACGGCAAGGTCGATAACCACAAGTTGCAGACTATTCTCGAAGCCGAACTGGGACGTACCTTCCCGCTGGACGACCCACGTCTGATTCAGCACAAGGGCAGCACCCAGCAACTGGCCTTGTTTGGCCTGCAACCTGCCGCATAATCCGTGCCTGTGAAGGATCACTCAAAGGAAACGCCGCCCCTATGATTGCAAGCTCCGAACACGCCCGCCTGCTGCGGCTGGCGACCCGTGCCTCGATGGCGGTAGCGTGTACGTTGATCGTCGCCAAGGCCATTGCCTGGTGGTTGAGCGGTTCGGTGAGCATGCTCGCCGGGTTGACCGATTCGACCCTCGATGGCGTCACTTCGCTGCTCAACTTGCTTGCGGTGCATTACGCCTTGCGCCCGGCCGACGACGATCACCGTTATGGACACGGCAAGGCCGAGTCGCTGGCGGGCATGGCTCAAGCGTTGTTCATTGGTGGCAGTGCGGTGCTGATTTCCTTGCAGGCGATCGATCGACTCAAACACCCGGAACCGGTGGGGGCGCCATGGATCAGTATCGGGGTGATTGTGTTTTCCCTGGTGCTGACGCTGGCCCTGCTGATGTTGCAACATCGGGTCGTCAAGGCGACCGGCTCCAACGCGGTGCGCGCCGACTCTCTGCATTACCGCTCGGACATGTTGCTCAACGGCAGCATTCTGGTGGCGCTGGTGCTCGCCGGGTTTGGCTGGCATCAGGTCGACCCTTGGTTTGGATTGGCGATCGCGGCCTACATTTTCTGGAGCGCGATTCTGATCGGCCGGGAAAGTTTTACGGTGCTGATGGATGAAGAACTGCCGTCGGACGTCAGCCAGCACATGCTCGAACTGGCCTGCAGCGTACCGGGAGTATTGGGGGCGCACGACCTGCGCACACGGATTTCGGGTAGCCAGTGGTTCGTGCAGTTGCACCTGGAATTGCCGGGAGATTTGACCCTGTCAGTCGCTCACGGCATCAGCGATCAAGCCTCCGATGCCATTCACGCCGCCTACCCGCGAGCCGAAGTGCTGGTGCACGCCGACCCGCAGGAAGTGGTGCAGCCCACCAGGGCTCAGTAACTCACCTGATAACCGCGACTGCTCAGGCAGTTGCCCTGCGCCTGGCGGTAGGCTTGCACCACCGAGGGGTCCGGCTGGTAGGTGGCCGTTCGCGGATCGAAGCCACTCTGCTGCACTGCGTATTGATAGCACTCGTAACCGTCCTGGTTGACCTGCTCCGGCGACTGACCGTTTGCTGGATACGCCACCACGTCATAACTATTGCTGACCGGTTGCAGTTGCGGTTGCACGGACGGCTCGACCACGACGTAATCCTGAGTACTTTCTTCGTAGGCGTAGTAAGAGCCGGCCGCGAGGAATAACAGCGCACCGCCGATCCACACTTCACGGGCGTAATCGGGCATGTAGTGGACGCGAATCCCGCGTGGCGGCTGCACCACCACATAACGCGGACCGAGCGGGCGATACCAGTAGCCGCCGGAGTAGAAGTAATCCTGGCCACGATACGGCACTCGGTAATCCCGGTCCGGGAAGCGATCGATCACATGACCGGGTCGGTACTGCGGGCCGGAGCCCCAGCCATTACCGTGCCCATCCGGGCGACCGGACCAGCGATGATCATCGGGACGCGGACCGTTGTTCTGCCAATGCGGGTTGTTATCGTTGCGCCGCGGAATGTCCTGGTAGTAACCACGTTGCGGTTGCTGGGTCTGGCGCACGGTGTCGGGCCGGCCCTGGATCGGCAGGTCATTGGCCGGTAGTTGCGGCGGTGGAGGTGGCGGTCGAACCGGACTGTTGTAGTCGTGCGGCTGACGGTTCTGCGGATTCTGGCCGTTGTGCTCGAACTGGCGACTGTTGTCGCCACGAATGATGTCGTTGTTCTGCGGACGCGATTGATTCTGCTGCTGATTATTTTGCGGGCGCTGCTGATTATTTCCGCCATGGCCCTGATTGTTTCCCTGATGGCCGTCCGAGCCACGTTGTTCGCCATCGGGACTCCGGTTTTGCGGCTCATCGGCCAGCGATTGCGCAGTGACACTGATACACAGCAAACCAACACCGGCCAAACGCCAGATGCGCGACTTCATGCTTTTCCTCACTGCGGGTTAGGGCCTGTACGTAAGACTGGGAAAGCACCGGCCGGTTCTGCAACAGGTTATCAGCCCTCCACTTATTTATTGAGGAAGACTTTATCAAGGGCATGCCAAATTCCGGGCAAAAGAAAAGGGAGACCCGTCGGCCTCCCTTTGAGAACTTCGTCCGTGCTCGACGCTTTTGACGTCGGCTCACCTCACGCCGTCTTCTGGACAGTGTGCAGCTCGGGGGCCGGCACATCCCCTGTGGGGGTGGCGACCGCGGCTGGCCTGATTGGGCGAGCCGCTGTGGACTGTTTGTCCGAGCAGTGATTCTGGTGATAAGAATAGGCTCGCGGCACCAGCAGCGGATTGCGAAGATTGCTGAAATAAACATCACTTGCGCAATTTTTAACCCTGGATAGATAATCCACCGCAATAGTTATGACAAAGGCCTGATTGATGAGCAAACTCGACCGATACGACCTGAGCATTTTGGCGGAATTGCAGCGTGACGCGCGCATCTCCAACCAGGAGCTGGCCGAACGCATCGGCCTGTCCCCCTCGCCATGCTCACGGCGGGTCAAGCAGCTGGAAGATGACGGTTACATTTCCCGCCAGGTGGCCTTGCTGGACCGCAAGATGCTCGGCCTGAGCCTGACGGCTTACGTGTTGATCGGCATGGACCGGCATACACCGGAGCGTTTCGAGAACTTTGAAGCGGCGATTCGCACGTTGCCGCAAGTGCTGGAATGCAGTCTGGTGACGGGA
Organism: Pseudomonas sp. ZS1P83; assembly: GCF_054897825.1. NCBI lineage: Bacteria > Pseudomonadati > Pseudomonadota > Gammaproteobacteria > Pseudomonadales > Pseudomonadaceae > Pseudomonas > Pseudomonas sp. ZS1P83. Next base: position 6,278,728 of record NZ_CM142706.1, on the reverse strand, counting down.
ATGGATGCGGACTATCAGCTCAAAGTCGTAGTGCCGGACATGGATCACTACCAGAAATTGCTGCTGGGGCATTTGACGCGGATTGACGGGGTGACGAGCGTTCGTTCGAGTTTTGTGTTGAATCAGGTGTTGAACAGTACCGAGCTGCCGCTGACTCATTTGCGCGGCTGAACCATTCCCCGCACTGATCGTTCCCACGCTCCGCGTGGGAATGCATCCTGTGACGCTCTGCGTCACGATCCACAGCGGACGCGGAGCGTCCATGGCGGCATTCCCACGCAGAGCGTGGGAACGATCACTAACAGGGCGACGAATAGCTGCGACACACCGACGCAGGTCAATGCTGCGCCAATCCGGCATGACGTATACTCCAGCACCTTTTAGCCCCGCCTGCGCTGGAGATGTTCGATGGATCCTGCAGTATTCGAAGAGTGGATGATGACCGGCCTGGTCAGCATCCTGGTCATTTTCATGGGTTTCATCGTTTGGGACCTGGCGAAGAAGTCCAAGGCCGGGCGCTTTGGCTCATTCATTCTGTTTTCCGTACTCGGCCTGGGCGTGGCCGCGTTCGTGATCAAAAGCGTGGTGATCGGCCTGATCGAATCCGGCTCGTTATAAACGCGCCGGCACTTCCTTCCACTGGCCCTGATCAAGTCCTTCGATGGTCCAGTCGCCAATTCTGACCCGCACCAGGCGCAATGTCGGCAACCCCACCGCTGCGGTCATGCGCCGCACCTGACGGTTACGACCTTCGCGAATCACCAGCTCCAGCCAGCTGGTCGGCACGTTTTTGCGAAACCGCACCGGCGGATTGCGTGGCCACAGCTCGGGCTCTTCCAACTGTCGCGCCTCGGCTGGCAAGGTCATGCCGTCATTCAGCTCGACGCCATCGCGCAAACGCTGCAATTGCTCGGCACTCGGCTCGCCTTCCACTTGCACCCAATAGGTCTTGGCCAGTTTGTGTTTCGGGTCGGCGATCCGCGCCTGAAGCTGGCCATCGTTGGTCAGCAACAGCAAACCTTCGCTGTCACGGTCCAGCCGTCCTGCCGGGTAAATCCCGGGAATTTCGATGAAATCCTTGAGCGTCGCCCGCCCTTCGCCGTCGCTGAACTGCGTCAGCACATCGAACGGTTTGTTGAACAGAATCAGCTTCGGCTCGGCCGGTGGCGCTTTGGCGACACGGCGCGGGGCGGATGGCGGGCTGTTCGCGCCAGGGTGGCGAGAAACGGGACGTTGAGGACGAGACATGGGAAAGGAACATCTAACGGTCAGGGCTGCTAATGCTAGTGCCCCGACCGCCAAATGACCATGACAACTATTACCGGAACGGCGGTTCGTCGAAGCTGCGCAGTTTGCGCGAGTGCAGCGAGTTGAGTTCGGTGCGCAACAGGTCCACCGCCTCGATCCCGATCTTCAAGTGCTGGCTGACCGCGCGCTCATAGAAGGCGTTGGCCGAACCCGGCAGCTTGATTTCGCTGTGCAACGGTTTGTCCGAGACACAGAGCAACGTGCCGTACGGAACCCGCAAGCGATAACCTTGCGCGGCGATGGTGCCGCTTTCCATGTCCACCGCCACGGCGCGAGACAGGTTGATCAGCGGACGTTCCTGAGCCCAGCGCAATTCCCAGTTACGGTCGTCGTAGGTCAGTACCGTGCCGGTGCGCAGGCGCTTTTTCAGCTCGTCGCCCTTCTCACCGGTGATGTTGGCCGCCGCTTGCTGCAACGCCATCTGCACTTCGGCCAGGGCCGGAATCGGAATATTTGGCGGCACGACCCGATCGAGAATCCCGTCGCGGCGCATGTAGGCGTGCGCCAGCACGTAATCGCCAATGGTCTGCGACTGACGCAAGCCGCCGCAGTGGCCGATCATCAGCCAGCAATGCGGTCGCAGCACTGCCAGGTGGTCGGTGATGTTCTTGGCGTTGGACGGGCCGACGCCGATGTTGACCAGAGTCACGCCATGGCCGTCGGTGGCGATCAGGTGATAGGCCGGCATCTGATAACGATGCCAAACCACACCGGCGGCAATCGCCGAGGCTTCGCCGTGGTCCATGCTCTTTTCGATGATCACGTTGCCCGGCAAGATCATGCGCACGAAACGCGGATCGCTGCGCAACTGTTCCAGACCATGGACGATGAACTGGTCAACATAGCGGTGGTAGTTGGTCAGCAGAATCCACGGTTGCACATGGCGCCAGTCGCTGCCGGTGTAATGCACCAGGCGGCGCAGGGAGAAATCCACCCGCGCGGCGTCGAACAAGGCCAATGGCAGCGGGTCAGTGTTTTCCCAATCGTACAACCCGTCGGCGATGCCATCGGTCGCGGCCGACAAATCCGTACTCGGGAACACCCGCGCCAGCACGGCAGCGGTAACGCCGGAGCCGGCCAGTTCATCGCCCTGCTCAACCACGTACGGATAAGGAATGTTTTGCTGGCTGATACCGACTTCCACCGTCACGGTGAAGTCGTGCATCAACGGCACCAGCTGTTCCAGCAGGTATTTACGGAAAGCCGCTGGATGGGTGACGGTGACACTGTAGGTCCCCGGCAATTGAACCTTGGCGTAGGCGCGAGTGGTCTGTGGGACTTCGCCTTGGCAACGGTAGGTCAGGCGCAGTTCGGGATAACGAAACATCGCACGCTGTTCGGCGTCCGGCTCGACACGATCCTTGAGATAACGCTTGAGCGCCTGGTTCAGCGCGGTGGTTGCACGATTGTGCAAGAGCGCAAGCCGATCCACGGCTTGCTCGGCGGTTTGAACGACAATAAAAGCTTCGGTCACGATCAGCATCCTGTGTTCTGACTTGCAGACCTTCATCTTGCCTGCAAGTCAGCGCGATCAGAAGCCCTGTGGTGTCGAGCGGGCAACAATCGCTTCCACATCCAGCCCACGTGGCAACGCGCCATACACTCGGCCGGCGGAACCCAAGCGGCTCGCAATGAACGCGTCACTGACGGCGCTGTTGCCGGCTTCCAGCAACAGCTTGGCTTGAAGGCCCAAGGCGATGTCTTCGGTGAGCTGGCGGGCGCGGTATTGAATATCGCTGGTGTCCTTGAAGGCCGCCCGCAATTGGCTGATATGTGCGGCCAGACGTTTGTCGCCATGACCATCGCCCAATTCGCTGAACAATACGTCGAGCACACCCGACTCTTTCGACAACGCTCGCAAAACGTCGAGGCATTGCACGTTGCCGGAACCTTCCCACGTCGAATTGACCGGTGCCTCACGGTACAACCGCGGCAAGATGCTGTCTTCGACATAACCGGCACCGCCCATGCATTCGGCGGCTTCGTTGATCATTCCGGGCGCGCGTTTGCAGATCCAGTACTTGCCCACCGCCGTGACCAGCCGAGCGAATTTCGCTTCATGATCGTCATCCAGATGATCCAGCGCCTGGCCCATGCGCAGGCTCAACGCCAAGGCGGCTTCGCTTTCCAGGGCCAGGTCGGCCAGTACGTTCTGCATCAAGGGTTGTTCGCTGAGTAATTTGCCGCCAACCCTGCGGTGAGCGCAGTGATGGCTGGCCTGGGTCAGGGCCTGGCGCATCAGCGAACTGGAACCGACCATGCAATCGAAGCGGGTCATGGCGACCATTTCGATGATGGTCGGAACGCCCCGCCCCTCCTCGCCGACCATCCATGCCAGCGCACCACGGAACTCCACTTCGCTGGAAGCGTTGGAGCAATTGCCGAGTTTGTTCTTCAGGCGCTGTATGTAGAACTGATTGCGCGTGTCGTCCGGGCGATGGCGCGGCAACAGGAAACAGGTCAGCCCCTTGTCAGTCTGGGCCAGAGTCAGGAAGGCATCGCACATCGGCGCCGAACAGAACCACTTGTGGCCCACCAGCTCATACGCCTGGCCCGGACCACTGGCGCCGACCGGATAAGCCTTGGTGGTGTTGGCCCGCACGTCGGTGCCGCCCTGTTTCTCGGTCATGGCCATACCGATCGTGACCCCGGCCTTGTGGGCCATGCCGACGTTGCGCGGGTCGTATTCGGTGGAGAGGATTTTCGGCAGCCACTGCTTGGCCAGATCCGGTTGCAAACGCATCGCCGGGACGCTGGCGAAGGTCATGGTCAGCGGGCAACCACTGCCGGCTTCGGCCTGGCTGTGCAGGTAGGTCATGGCGGCGCGGGCGACGTGGGCGCCGGATTGCGGATGCGCCCAGGGCAACGAGGTCAAACCGTGCTCGACCGCCGTGCGCATCAGTTCGTGATAGGCCGGGTGAAATTCCACCAGGTCGATGCGATGGCCGTAACGGTCATGACTGCTGAAAACCGGCTTGTTCTGATTGGCCAGGAACCCCGCGTCCATCAGCGGCCCGCCGGCCAGGGCACCATAAGCGTCGATCCGCGACTCGGCCCACCCGGCCCCGAAACGCCGCGACCACTCCTGCAACGGCAGATCGATGCGATACAGGTTGGTGCCGTCCAGCGACGGTGGCTGGTTGGTGACTTCGTGGGTTTCGGCGAACTGATGCAGGTTCATGACGGGGCTCCTTTGGTCAGCCAAGGGACTTCAGTTAAGCACCGCCCCTTAGATGAACAAAGTGTCATATCTGCCTAACTGTCGGCGCTTTCGCCTTGCTTTGGACACAGCACGCGACGATAGAGCGCTGCTTGCAGGTCTTCAAACTTCACTGGTTTGTTCAGGTAATCGATCAAGGCACCGGTCGGGTAGCGTTCCCGATCAATGCTCAAGGCAATCACGAATACCGGTAATTCGGTGCAGCCCGGCAACGCGCGGATCTGGCGACAGAGGGACGCGCCGTCCAAAGGTGTTAGCTGGCAATCGAGCAATACCGCATCAAAGGTTTCGCGTTGCAACTGATCGAGCGCGGTAGCCCCATTGCCGGCGGTGCGCACCCGGAACCCCAGCTTGAGCAACATCCCGCGCATCACCAACTGATTGATGCTGTTGTCATCGACCAGCAGCACCGTGCAGTCCTGAGGCAATCGCAGGCGAGGAAATTCCCGGGGCATCATGGGCGCTGACGGCCGTTCCACCACGGGCAGTTCAAACTCGACGTCGAGCTGGAAGCGGCTGCCCCGGCCAGGCTCGGAGCGGTGAGTCAGGCGCCCGCCGAGCAATTCCACCAGTTGCCGACAGATCGCCAGGCCGACGCCCAGACCGCCGTATTCTCGGGTCATCGAGCCGTCGAGCTGGAAGAACCGCTGATAAAGGGTCGCCTCCCCCAGATCGGTGAAGCCGATGCCGGTGTCGATCACCGCAAACGACAGTGCCAGTCGGTTGGGCTCCACGGGTTTACCCGTCACCCGCAGCGCTAACCCACCAATTCGAGTGAACTTGATCGCGTTATCCAGCAGGCATTCCAGGCATTGCGCCAACTTGGCGCTGTCGCCGTGCAAGCGATCCGGCAGCCCCGCCGTCACGTCGACTTTGAAGTCCAGCGACTTGCTCAGGGCGTTGCCCTCAAACTGCAGGCGCAAAGCCTCAACCACGCCACGCAAACTGAAGGTGGCCGGATAGGTCTTGAGTTTGCCGGCCTGCAACTCGGTCAGGGTCAGGATGCCGTTGACCATGCGCATCATGTCTCGCGCCGAACCTGCGGCCGTTTGCTGGTATTGCTCCAACTCCGAGCCCATCTCGACGGTCTGCATCAGTTCCAGCGAACCGATCACGCCATTCATGGGCGTGCGCAGTTCGTGGGTCAGGGTGGCGAGGAATTCGTCCTTGAGCTTGTTACTGTGAGCCAGTTGTTGGTTCAGCACTTCAAGCTTTTGACCGGCATCGAACAGGGTCTGCGCCTGTTGCTCGCGCATGGCATTGATGCGATCGGCCAGCGCCAGGGACAGCAGCGCCACTTCAATCGCCGAGCCGATCTGGCTGGAATACATGGTCAGGAACACGTTCGGCAGGTAACCCAGCACCATCAGGGTGTTGACGATGCCGCCGAGCAGGAAGGCCGACCAGGCGATGATGAAATACCGTGCCACGCGCAGGCCACGCAGCCAGGCGAAAATCCCTGCGGCAAAAATCACTATGGTGAAGGTCAGTGCCAGCGCTGTCGCCAGACGCAAAGCCAAGGCGTAACTGGCCATCAATGACAACCCGACCACCACCGCGCTGAACGCAATCAATGCCAACAGCAAGCGGTCGAGCCAACGGCTGTACGTTGTGATCTGCAAGAAACTACGGGCGAACTGGCTGCCGAAGAGCCCCGAGCAACCGATGAAAAACGGCGTGGCGGCGTTGGCCCACCACGGGTTGTCTGGCCAGAAATATTCCACGGCTGCGCCGTTTACCGACAGCTGATACAGGCCGAACGAGGCGATGTAGAAGATGTAATAGAGGTAACTGGTATCGCGCACGCTGAGGTAGATGAACAGGTTGTAGACCAGCATGCCCAACAACACGCCGTAGATCAGGCCCAACACATAGAGTCGGACCGGTTGTTCTTCGAGGAAAGCAGTGCTCGACCACAACGTGACCGGCGCCTGGATCGACCCTTCGCTTTGCAGGCGCAAGTACACCGTTTGCGCCTGGTTTGGGGTGAAGTTCAGATCGAACAGGTAGTTGTTCTGGCGGATCTCGCGAGTGGCGAACGGCAAGGCATCACCGGTCTGTCGGGCCAACTGATAGCCACCGGCAGCATCGGGCAGGTACAGATCAAGGTGATCAAGGGGCGGATAGGCCAGTTCCAGCAACCAGAGGCGTTGCACCGCGGGATTGGTCGGGCGGTAATGCAGGTCGATTTTCAACCAGAACGCTGAACGCGAGTAACCGGCATTGAGGGTGGCTTTGTCGTGGGGTTTGAAGTTTCCGGCCGCGGCTTGCGCACGGACATCGGCGATGGTCGCCTGACCGCCCGCGTCTTCGAACACTTGCAGGGTTCGACCCAGGGGAAGGCTTTGAGTGAATTCATCGAACTCGACGGCACTCGCCATGAGGGGCAAGCACAACAGCAACATCAGCAAATAGCGCATTTAAGCCCCAGCGTGGCCTGTCCGGTTATCTCAGGAAGCCCCTCATTCCTTTTGAGTAGACGTAAAACCGGTATTACCTGTTATTGGTTTGGATCCACTCTAGCATAGCCATTGATGGCCATTGAGCACTATTAAAATTTTTCCTAAAAAGGCTCTAGCACGGGCGTTCCAGCGCAATGCGTTGAGATAGAGCTGTTTACCCGGTCAGCGAGTGACAATGGCCTGAGGGCGCACGCCTTTTCTCGTTCCACGACTTATTGGTCGACACCCGAAAAAAGATGTTTGGTGGTAAGCTCGCGCACCATGAATATCTACAGCTCTCGCCCCGTTGTCCTCTGTCTCTCCGGCCACGACCCAAGTGGTGGCGCCGGCTTGCAGGCAGATATCGAAGCCCTGCTCGCTCAGGGCTGTCATGCGGCCCCGGCCGTCACCGCCCTGACCGTGCAAGACACGGTCAACGTCACTGACTTCCGCGTCCTCGACCGTGAGTGGGTGTTGGCCCAAGCCAACGCCGTGCTCAACGACTCGACGGTAGCAGCGGTCAAACTGGGCATGCTCGGTTCCCTGGAAATGGTCGACACCGTGGTCGAACTGCTGTCGGCCCACCCGCATTTGCCGGTGGTCTGCGACCCGGTGCTGCGCGCTGGCGGCGGCGGACGCCTGGGCAAGGACGAAGTCGGCTACGCCATGCGCGAACGCCTGCTGCCCCTGTCAATCATCGCCACCCCTAATCTTCCCGAAGCCCGCATCCTCGCCGAACTGCCCGAAGGCACCGCGGACGAGTGCGCTGAAAAACTCCTGCCATTCGTCAAACACCTGCTGATCACTGGCGGCCATGGCGATGAACACGAAATCCACAATCGCCTGTACAGCCGCGACGGTCGCCGCGAAACCTTCACCTGCCAACGCCTGCCCGGCAGTTATCACGGTTCCGGTTGCACGTTGGCCAGCGCCCTGGCGGGTCGTCTGGCCCTGGGTGAAAACCTCGCCAGCGCCGTACAGTCGGCCCTTAACTACACTTGGCGTACCCTGCGTGACGCGGAGCAGCTTGGCAAAGGCCAGTTCGTGCCGCGCCGCCTGCCGCTGGACTTCTGCTCGTAACTTTTCATTTTTGTAATGCGGTGAGGCTTGTCCGATGAAACTACGTGGCCTGTACGCCATTACCGACAGCCAGCTGCTGGCCGGTAAATTTCTTTCGTACGTGGAGGCGGCGCTGGAAGGCGGCGTCACCCTGCTGCAATACCGCGACAAAAGCAGCGATGAGGCCCGCCGACTGCGCGAGGCCGAAACGCTGCGCGATCTGTGCGAGCGCTACAAGACCCAGCTGATCATTAACGACGATGCCGAACTGGCCGCGCGCCTGAACGTCGGCGTGCACCTGGGCCAGACCGATGGCCCGCTGACTCCGGCCCGCGCGCTGCTTGGTCGCCAGGCGATCATCGGTTCGACCTGCCACGCGCAATTCGAACTCGCCGAGCAAGCCGCCAAAGAAGGCGCCAGCTATGTCGCCTTCGGTCGTTTTTTCAACTCCAACACCAAACCCGGCGCACCGACTTGCAGTCTGGAACTGCTCGACCAGGCCCGCAGCAAACTGCACCTGCCGATCTGCGCGATCGGCGGTATCACTCTGGATAACGCCGCCCCGCTTGTGGCCCACGGGGTCGATCTGCTCGCGGTAGTCCATGGCCTGTTTGGCGCCGAGAGCACTGCCGAAGTGACGCGCCGCGCCCGCGCCTTTAACGAATTGTTCAAATCCTGATTTTTGAGAGCCCGATCATGTCTCGTTCCGAAACGCTGTTTGCCAATGCCCAGAAACACATTCCCGGTGGCGTGAACTCGCCTGTTCGCGCGTTCAAAAGCGTCGGCGGCACGCCGTTATTCTTCAAACACGCTGAAGGCGCCTACGTCACTGACGAAGACGACAAGCGTTATGTGGATTACGTCGGTTCCTGGGGGCCGATGATTCTCGGTCACAGTCATCCGGACGTGCTGGACGCCGTGCGCAAACAGCTTGAGCACGGATTGTCCTACGGTGCACCGACCGAGATGGAAACCCAGATGGCTGATCTGGTCTGCTCGATCGTGCCGTCAATGGAAATGGTGCGCATGGTCAGCTCCGGCACCGAAGCGACCATGAGCGCGATTCGTCTGGCTCGAGGTTTCACCGGCCGCGACAGCATCATCAAGTTCGAAGGCTGCTACCACGGTCACTCCGACAGCCTGCTGGTCAAGGCCGGTTCCGGCGCCCTGACCCAAGGCGTGCCGAGCTCGGCCGGTGTGCCGGCGGCCTTCGCCAAACACACCCTGACCCTGCCGTTCAACGACATCGATGCCGTAGACACCCTGCTCGCCGAAGTCGGCCAGGAAGTGGCGTGCATCATCGTCGAGCCAGTAGCCGGCAACATGAACTGCGTACCGCCGACACCAGGTTTCCTCGAAGGCCTGCGGACCCTGTGCGACAAGCATGGCGTGGTGCTGATTTTCGATGAAGTGATGACTGGTTTCCGTGTCGCCCTCGGCGGCGCACAAGCCCACTACGGCGTGACGCCTGACCTGACCACCTTCGGCAAGATCATCGGTGGCGGCATGCCGGTTGGCTGCTTCGGCGGCAAGCGCGAAATCATGTCGCACATCGCGCCGTTGGGCCCGGTTTACCAGGCGGGCACCTTGTCGGGTAACCCGCTGGCCATGGCTGCCGGTCTGACGACCCTGCGACTGATCAGCCGCCCGGGTTTCCATTCCGAGCTGAGCGATTACACCAGCCGCCTGCTCGATGGCCTGCAACAGCGCGCCGATGCGGCGGGCATACCGTTCGTGACCACACAGGCCGGTGGCATGTTCGGCCTGTACTTCAGCGGCGCCGACGACATCGTCACTTTCGATGACGTGATGGCCAGCGATGCCGCCCTCTTCGGGCGCTTCTTCCACCTGATGCTCGAAGGCGGCGTGTACCTGGCGCCGAGCGCATTCGAAGCGGGCTTCACCTCGATCGCCCATGGCGAAACCGAGCTGAAACTGACGCTGGATGCCGCCGAGCGTGCATTTGCCGCATTGAAATAACGTTGTGCCGCTGACGTTGGCGATTGCCAGCGTCAGCTTTCACCCACCTTTACGCCCTTATTCCTACGCTTGTGCTCAATATCCCCAGAAAGTGGGCGATATATTCCCCGCGCAGCAGAAAAACGAGTAAAGACTTTGTAAGGTTGGCCCTGCTTATTTCATAATGCGCGCTTATTGGATCCCTCGATGGGTCCGCGCGCCCTTCAGAGGTAAGTCGATTCCCATGAACCGCACCGGCCGCGCCCTTGCATTGGGCTGCCTGTTGCTCCTTCAGCCCCTGCTCGCGCTCGCACAAGCAGGCGGCAACTCGTTGTTAATCCCAGCGATGGGTCGTTGCACCCTCAATACTCAGCCGCAAGACCTGGCGCAGGCTCTCGCTGCCTGCCAGAAAGCGTCGGATGAAGGGGATGCGCAAGCGCAATACGAGCTGGGTGAGTTCTACTACGACGGCAAAAACACGCCGCGCGACCTCAAAAAAGCCCTGGGCTACTTCGAAAAGGCCTCGTTGCAAGGCCACGCTCAGGCGCAGTTCAAACTCGGCACCATGTTCTTCCACGGCGAAGGCGTTCCAGCCAATAACATCCAGGCCTATATCGTGCTGAAAATGGCTGCAGTCAATGGCGCTGAAGATGCGTTGGACACCGCCGACGAAGTCGCCGAAAAAATGCCCCGCGAAGAGCTTGAGGTGGCTACCCAGGTGCTGGGGCAAATCTTCCGCAAGTACCTGATGGAATTGCAAAGCGCCGATGGGCGTACGCCGTTCTCGCCCCTTCCCTGATTTCTGCGTCGAACTTTCTGGCCCCTTCTCGGGCAAGCCTCGCTCCTACAAGGGCAGCGCCAGTCCTGTAGGAGCGAGGCTTGCCCGCGAAGGGGCGACTCGGTCCTGAGGCTTACTTCTCAGGCATCGGCATCGGAAACGGCATGACATTGCCGACCGCACCGCGGGCTTCGCTGATTTTCGGCGTGCCGAGGCGCTCGACCTCGTCGATCCGCACGATCGAATGCATCGGCACAAAACTGCGCACAACGCCTTCGAACTGAGCCTTGAGCTTCTCTTCGCTCGGATCGACGACCACTTGCGTGCGCTCGCCAAAGACGAACTCTTCCACTTCCAGGAAGCCCCACAGATCACTTTGATAGATCTGCTTGGCATACATTTCGTACACCTGGCCCTGGTTGAGGAAAATCACCTTGTAGATTGGAGCTTCACGTTTGGTCATGGCAGGCGAGCAACACATCGGGAGATAAAAATGAGGGCGCGAACTATAGCATAGCCACCGGACGCACAGCGGTAGGAACCTTGGGACATGTTCCCTATAATGCGCGGTTCTTTGAATCACGTGATGACTCTTTCCATGGCCAAGAAGCTTTACATCGAAACCCACGGTTGCCAGATGAACGAGTACGACAGCTCGCGCATGGTCGATCTGCTGGGTGAACATCAGGCCCTGGAAGTCACCGCTCGCGCTGAAGATGCCGACGTGATCCTGCTCAATACCTGTTCGATCCGCGAACGCGCCCAGGACCGTGTGTACTCCCAACTCGGCCGCTGGCGCGAATTGAAACTGGCAAACCCGGACATGGTCATCGCCGTTGGTGGTTGCGTCGCCAGTCAGGAAGGCGCGGCCATCCGCGACCGTGCTCCGTATGTCGACGTCGTGTTCGGCCCGCAGACCCTGCACCGCCTGCCCGAAATGATCGACGCCGCGCGCGCCACCAAACTGCCGCAAGTCGACGTCTCGTTCCCGGAAATCGAAAAATTCGACCACTTGCCGGAGCCGCGCATCGATGGCCCAAGCGCCTATGTGTCGATAATGGAAGGCTGCAGCAAGTACTGCACCTTCTGCGTGGTGCCTTACACACGTGGTGAAGAAGTCAGCCGACCATTCGATGACGTGATCGCCGAGATTATCCACCTGGCTGAAAACGGCGTGCGCGAAGTGACCCTGCTGGGGCAGAACGTCAATGGCTATCGCGGGACCACTCATGATGGTCGTTTGGCTGACCTGGCCGAACTGATCCGGGTGGTGGCCGCCGTCGATGGCATCGACCGCATCCGTTACACCACCTCACACCCGCTGGAATTCTCCGACAGCCTGATCCAGGCCCACGCCGAGGTGCCGGAACTGGTCAAACACCTGCACTTGCCGGTGCAGTCGGGCTCGGACCGAATCCTGGCGGCGATGAAACGCAACCACACCGCGCTGGAATACAAATCCAAACTGCGCAAGCTGCGTGCCGCCGTGCCGGGAATCTGCATCAGTTCGGACTTCATCGTCGGCTTCCCAGGCGAAACCGAAAAAGATTTCGAACAAACCATGAAACTGATCGAAGACGTCGGTTTCGACTTCTCCTACTCGTTCGTCTATAGCCAGCGCCCGGGCACTCCGGCTGCCGATCTGGCCGACGAAACGCCGGAAGAGCTGAAGAAAGAACGCTTGAATGCGCTGCAACATCGCCTGAACCAGCAAGGTTTCGAGATCAGCCGACAAATGGTCGGCTCGATCCAGCGGATCCTGGTGACCGATTATTCGAAAAAAGACCCCGGCGAACTGCAAGGTCGGACCGAGAATAACCGCATCGTCAACTTCCGCTGCGACAATCCCACGCTGATTGGCCAGTTTGCCGACGTGCACATCGACGCCGCCCAGCCGCATTCGCTGCGCGGCTCGCTGTTGTAGGAGCGATGCTTGCTCGCGAAGGCCGCGCCGCTATCTGTCTGACGGATCGCGTTATCGTTCTTCGCGAGCAAGCTTCGCTCCTACAAGGACGGTGTTTGGCCTTGCGATATTTAAGAGCTTTCGCACCTAGGCCACTGGCGTTATCCTTGATTTCATCTTAATTGCCCCAGGGCGGCTAAATACGACCTTGAACGCACCCATAGAACCACATCGTTTTATCCTCGAGCCTTTTGAAGCTCGCCGCTTCGCCAATCTGTGCGGGCAATTCGACGAGCATCTGCGCTTGATCGAACAGCGCCTGACCATCGAGATCCGCAACCGCGGAAACCAGTTCGAACTGATCGGTGAACCCAAACACACCACCTCCGCGGAAAACCTCCTGCGCCGCCTGTACCGGGAAACCAAGGGTACTGAGCTGTCGCCGGACATCGTTCACCTGTTCCTGCAGGAATCGGCCGTCGAAGAGATGGACAACGTCTCCCCCGCCGAACCCTCCATCGCCCTGCGCACCAAAAAAGGCATGATTCGCCCTCGCGGCTTGAATCAGTTGCGCTACGTGAAGGAAATCCTCGGCAACGACATCAACTTCGGCATCGGCCCGGCCGGTACCGGCAAGACCTATCTGGCCGTTGCCTGTGCGGTAAACGCGCTGGAACGCGAGCAGATTCGCCGCATCCTGCTGGTGCGTCCGGCGGTTGAAGCGGGCGAAAAGCTCGGTTTCCTGCCCGGCGACCTGTCGCAGAAGATCGACCCCTACCTGCGCCCGCTCTACGACGCACTTTACGAAATGCTCGGCTTCGAACACGTCGCCAAGTTGATCGAGCGTCAGGTAATCGAAGTTGCGCCGCTGGCCTACATGCGCGGTCGCACCTTGAACAACAGTTTCATCATCCTCGACGAAAGCCAGAACACCACCGTCGAGCAAATGAAGATGTTCCTGACCCGGATCGGCTTCGGCTCCACGGCGGTCATCACCGGTGACATCACCCAGGTCGACCTGCCGAAAGGCACCAAGTCCGGGCTGCACCATGTGATCGAAGTGCTGAAAGACGTGCCGGGCATCAGCTTCACCCATTTCAAGTCAAAAGACGTTGTGCGCCACCCACTGGTGCAGCGCATCGTCGAAGCCTACGAGCGCTTCGAAAATCGTGTGGCAGACGACACGCCAAAGGATAGCCGCCGCGATGCTTGAGCTTGATCTGCAACTGGCTACCGAAGCGCCTGCCCCAAGCGAAGCCGAGTTCCGCCAATGGTGCGAACTGGCACTACGCCAGCGCACAGCCGACTCCGAAATGACCATTCGCCTGGTCGACGAAGAAGAAGGTCGCCAGCTGAATGACGCATGGCGGCAAAAGGATTACGCCACTAACGTTCTTTCGTTCCCCGCCGATGTCCCCGATGAATTTCTGGATATCCCGCTGCTGGGCGATCTGGTGATCTGCGTGGCGGTGGTCGAGCGCGAAGCTGCCGAACAAGGCAAGGCACTCAAGGCCCATTGGGCGCATCTGGTCATTCACGGCTGCTTGCATCTGCTGGGTTACGACCATATAGATGACGACGAAGCCGAAGAAATGGAAGCACTGGAACGAACGTTGCTTGCAGAGTTGGGCTATCCCGACCCTTATGCAGACGACGAAACAGACGCATCCCCTATCGTTATAACAAAGGATTCAGAGTAATCGCTATGAGCGAAGATCGATCGAGCAACGGGCAAAAGTCATGGTTGGGTAAGCTCACCCAAGCTTTTGCCCACGAGCCGAAGAACCGCCAGGAGCTGCTGGAGCTGCTGCGCGACGCACACCAAAACAAGTTGCTGGACAGCGAAGCGTTGGCCATCGTCGAAGGCGCCATCCAGGTCGCTGACCTGCAAGTACGGGACATCATGGTCCCGCGCTCGCAGATGATCAGCATCAAGGCGACCCAGACACCCCGTGAGTTTTTGCCCGCCGTGGTCGACTCGGCCCACTCCCGCTACCCGGTGATCGGCGAAAGCCACGATGACGTCATGGGCGTGTTGCTGGCCAAGGACTTGCTGCCGTTGATCCTCAAGGAGAACGGCGACAGCTTCAACATCAAGGACCTGCTGCGCCCGGCCACTTTCGTGCCCGAGTCCAAGCGTCTGAATGTGCTACTGCGCGAGTTCCGCGCCAACCACAACCACATGGCCATCGTCATTGACGAATACGGCGGCGTGGCGGGCCTGGTGACCATCGAAGACGTGCTGGAACAAATCGTCGGCGATATCGAAGACGAGCATGACGTCGAAGAAGACAGCTACATCAAGCCGCTGCCCAGCGGTGACTTCCTGATCAAGGCCCTGACGCCGATCGAGAACTTCAACGAGTTCTTCGACAGCCAATTCTCCGACGACGAATTCGACACCGTCGGCGGTCTGGTGATGAGCGCGTTCGGACACCTGCCAAAACGCAACGAAATCACTGAAATCGGCCCTTATCGCTTCCGCATCCTGAACGCCGACAGCCGTCGGATTCACTTGCTTCGCTTGACGCCCATTGCCCGTTAAGGATTGACATGCTCCGCGTAACCCGTCCCGGCTGGCCCGGTAATCTGCTGGCCGTGGCGGCCGGTGCTATCACCACCCTGGCCCTGGCGCCGTTCGATATCTGGCCATTGGCGCTGCTGGCGGTCGGTTTCTTCTATGCCGGCTTACGTGAACTAAACCCCCGCCAGGCGCTTGGCCGTGGCTGGTGCTTCGGTTTCGGTCTGTTTGGCGCCGGTACCAGCTGGATCTACTACAGCATTCACCACTTCGGCGGCGCTTCAGTGCTGCTGGCCGGTTTCCTGATGTTGATCTTCACGGCGGCGATTGCCTGGTTCTTCGCCCTGCCCGCCTGGATCTGGGCGCGCTGGCTGCGCCGTAACGAAGCACCGCTGGCCGACGCTCTTGCGTTCGCAGCGTTGTGGGTCGGCCAGGAAGCCTTTCGTGGCTGGTTCCTGACCGGTTTCCCCTGGCTGTATTCAGGGTACAGTCAGCTCAACGGCCCTCTGGCCGGGCTCGCGCCAGTTGGTGGGATGTGGCTGATTTCCTTCAGCCTGGCCCTGACGGCCGCGCTGATCTATAACGCTTTGCGCCTGGTCCGCACGGGCCGCAAAGGTTTCATCGCCGCAGGCGTGTTGCTGCTGGTCGGCCCTTGGGTGGCCGGCGTGGCGCTCAAGGAGCATGCCTGGACCAGCCCGGCGGGCGCACCGCTGACTGTCGCGGCAATTCAGGGCAACATCGAACAGAGCATGAAGTGGGACCCGGCGCAGCTCAACGCGCAGCTGGCGTTGTACCGCGACATGAGCTTCAGCTCGAAACGGGTCGACTTGCTGATCTGGCCGGAAACAGCCATCCCGGTGCTCAAGGAGTCCGCCGAGGGCTACCTGAACATGATGGGAAATTTCGCTGCAGAGCGTAAGTCCGCACTGATCACCGGCGTACCGATCCGCCAGGAAGTCCATCACGAGAAGCGCTTCTTCAACGGTATCACCGTGGCGGGTGAAGGCGATGGCACTTACCTCAAGCAGAAACTGGTGCCGTTTGGCGAATACGTTCCGTTGCAGGAAGTGTTGCGGGGGCTGATCGCTTTCTTCGACCTGCCGATGTCGGACTTTGCCCGTGGCCCTGCCGATCAGCCGATGCTGCAAGCCAAGGGCTATCAGATTGCGCCGTTCATCTGCTACGAAGTGGTTTACCCGGAATTCGCCGCCAGCCTCGCGGCGCGTAGCGATTTGCTGCTGACCATCAGCAATGACACCTGGTTCGGCACCTCAATTGGCCCGCTGCAACACTTGCAGATGGCGCAGATGCGCGCGCTTGAGGCCGGTCGCTGGATGATCCGCGCCACCAACAACGGCGTGACCGGTTTGATCAACCCGTTCGGCCAGATCACCGTGCAGATCCCGCAGTTCGAACGCGGCATTCTGTACGGTGAAGTGGTGCCCATGCACAACCTGACGCCCTATCTGCAATGGCGTTCGTGGCCGCTGATCATTGTTTGTGTGCTGTTGTTTGGCTGGGCGCTGATCGCAAGTCGGATGGCAAAAACTGTCTGAGACTGGCGGGATTTGATCGTTCCCACGCTCTGCGTGGGAATGCCGCCAGGGACGCTCCGCGTTCCGCTTGCGAGGTGACGCGGAGCGTCACGGGATGCATTCCCACGCAGAGCGTAGGAACGATCAACTATCGATAGAAAAGTGAATACCCTATCTGCCCCATCGCCTCATTCATCAACTGCCCGCTCTGCCAGATCGCCTTGAATTCCGGCATCCAGCCGCCCAGTGGCCGGGCGTGGTCCACGCCTAAAAACCCCACCGGCGCTGGCACCACTTCAAATCCTGCCTTTTTGAAACTCCAGACCGCTCTCGGCATGTGCCAGGCCTGAGTCACGACGACCACGCGCTTGATTCCTTGCGGCAACAACACCTCGGCGCTGAACTGCGCGTTCTCCCAAGTGGTGCGGCTGCGCCCTTCCTGCCAACGCACGGTCACGCCGAAATCATCTTGCAACGAGTCGGCCATCAACCTGGCTTCAGTCGGCGGCGTGCCGTAATGCAGGCCGCCACTGGTCAGGACCGGTAGGCCCGATGCCTTGGCCAGCCGCGCCGTATAACGCTCGCGCTGCAGCGCCACACCCGTCGGCTGGTCGCCACCCCAGGCCAGATCGCCACGTTCACGCCCCGCACCCAGCACCACAATCGCGTCAGCGTGCTGAGCCAATGTCGCCCATTCGTCGCGCGCCAACGGCGCTTCTCGCTCCAGCGCCTTGGCGCCCCACTGCACCACCACCGGCAGACTCATCAGCCAGAAGCCGCCCACGCCCAGCGCAAAGCACAATCCGGCAAGGCGCGGTCTTGAGCGACGCAACCACCAGGCAAGCACCAACAGCAGCAAAAGAATGCCAGGAGGCAACAGAAGTTGTTTAACGAAATATCGAAAAGGCATCGAGCATCTCCAAAAGATGCCCGAAGCCTAAGTGGGTTGACGCAATGCGACAACAAATGCGGAAGGACTATGCTTCAAAAAACTATACGTCATGGCTTCAAGTACCCTTACTTGAATTGCAGAGACCGGACCTTTACCGCGTCCCTGCCGGGTGTTTTGTCCTTGAGCCAGATGATCTTGGCCGAACGTGGTGCGTCGAGTTGCTTCACTGCTTCAGACAAGCATCCGTGTGTCTCACGTTCACTGCGATCGAGATACGCCTTGACCAGTGCAAACTCTGCGGGGCTCAAGCCACGCAATTCCAGCTCCAGCGGACGCTCATCGCGTAACCGGTCAGCGGTTTTTGCCGCGTCCAGGGCCATTCCGAGACGATCGATCAATCTTTCGTACAGCTCCGGTTTTGTAACTTTTTGCCGTGACTCAACCATCCCTCACCTCATTGAAGATAAGACTCACTCCCCATTTAGAGCTTAGCTTCCATGAACAAACCGGCTGAGCGCTGCGACCAACGGCCCTCGCAGCGGGTTTGGGGAGGCCTGCAGCAGTAATCAGGGTTTCCCTCGGTAGAGCGCGGTCATGTATGCTACGGCGCTTCCTGTAACTCCACTTCCAGCTCGCCTGGACACCGAAACGCCGATTTGGCGTGATCACCGTCCGGCGTTGCATTGAAGAGGATTAGGCCACCCCTATTCAGTTCAAAAGTAGCCATGCACGAACAATATCAGCCCCGTGAAATCGAAGCCGCCGCCCAGTCGTTCTGGGACGAGCAAAAGTCCTTTGAAGTCAGTGAACAGCCAGGCAAGGAGACCTTCTACTGCCTGTCGATGTTCCCTTACCCCAGCGGCAAGCTACACATGGGGCACGTGCGCAACTACACCATCGGCGACGTGATCTCCCGCTACCAGCGCATGCAAGGCAAAAACGTCCTGCAACCCATGGGTTGGGACGCCTTCGGCATGCCGGCGGAAAACGCCGCGATGAAGAACAACGTAGCGCCCGCCAAGTGGACCTACGAAAACATCGCCTACATGAAAACCCAGCTACGCAGCCTGGGCCTGGCGGTGGACTGGTCCCGCGAAGTCACCACCTGCAAACCTGATTACTACCGCTGGGAACAATGGCTGTTCACTCGCCTGTTCGAAAAAGGTGTGATCTACCGTAAAAACGGCACCGTGAACTGGGACCCGGTCGATCAGACCGTTCTGGCCAACGAACAGGTGATCGACGGTCGCGGCTGGCGCTCCGGCGCGCTGATCGAAAAACGCGAAATTCCGATGTACTACTTCAAGATCACCGCTTACGCGGATGAGCTGCTGGAAAGCCTCGACGAACTGACTGGCTGGCCTGAACAGGTCAAGACCATGCAGCGCAACTGGATCGGCAAGTCCCGTGGCATGGAAGTGCAGTTCCCGTACAACGTCGATTCCATCGGCGAAGCCGGCGTACTGAAAGTCTTCACGACCCGCCCGGACACCCTGATGGGCGCGACCTACGTCGCGGTAGCCGCCGAACACCATTTGGCGACCCTGGCCGCGCAGAACAACCCTGAGCTGCAAGCGTTCATCGCTGAATGCAAGGGCGGCAGCGTCGCCGAAGCCGACGTCGCCACTCAAGAGAAAAAAGGCCTGCCGACCTCGCTGTTCGTCGAGCACCCGCTGACCGGTGAGAAACTCCCGGTGTGGGTCGCCAACTATGTGCTGATGCACTACGGCGATGGCGCGGTAATGGCCGTCCCGGCGCACGACGAACGTGATTTCGAGTTCGCCACCCAGTACAACCTGCCGATCAAATCGGTAGTGCGTACCAGCTCCGGCGGCACTAACCCGTCGCCATGGCAGGACGCCTACGGCGAGCACGGCACGCTGATCAATTCCGGCGAGTTCGACGGCCTCGACTTTGAAGGCGCCTTCGACGCCATCGAAGTCGCGCTGATCAAGAAGAACCTTGGCGCCTCGCGCACTCAGTTCCGCCTGCGCGACTGGGGCATCAGCCGCCAGCGCTACTGGGGCTGCCCGATCCCGATCATCCACTGCGACACCTGCGGTGATGTGCCGGTCCCGGAAGATCAACTGCCCGTCGTACTGCCCGAAGACGTCGTACCGGACGGCGCCGGTTCGCCGCTGGCGCGCATGCCTGAGTTCTACGAGTGCACCTGCCCAAAATGCGGTCAGCCTGCCAAGCGTGAAACCGACACCATGGACACCTTCGTCGAGTCCTCGTGGTACTACGCCCGTTACGCCTCGCCGCACTATGAAGGCGGCCTGGTGGAAAAAGCCGCGGCCGACCACTGGTTGCCGGTGGATCAGTACATCGGCGGTATCGAACACGCCATTCTCCATCTGCTTTACGCGCGCTTCTTCCACAAGCTGATGCGCGACGAAGGCCTGGTGAGCTCCAACGAGCCGTTCAAGAACCTGCTGACCCAGGGCATGGTAATCGCCGAGACTTACTATCGTCGCGAAGCCAACGGTGCTTACACCTGGTTCAACCCGGCGGACGTCGAACTCGAGCGCGACAGCAAGGCCAAAGTTGTTAGCGCCAAGCTGATCGCAGACGGCCTGCCGGTCGAAATCGGCGGCACCGAGAAAATGGCCAAGTCCAAGAACAACGGCGTCGACCCACAGTCGATGATTGACCAGTTCGGCGCAGACACCTGCCGCCTGTTCATGATGTTCGCCTCGCCACCTGACATGAGCGCGGAATGGTCCGATTCCGGCGTCGAAGGTTCGCATCGCTTCCTCAAGCGCGTCTGGCGTCTCGCTCAAGCGCACGTCACACAGGGCCTGCCGGGCAAACTGGACGTCGCCAACCTGAACGACGAGCAAAAAGCCATTCGCCGTTCGATCCACCTGGCTATCAAGCAGGCCAGCCACGACGTCGGCCAGAACCACAAATTCAACACCGCCATTGCTCAGGTGATGACGCTGATGAACGTGCTGGAAAAAGCAGCGCAAGGCACCGAACAGGATCGCGCACTGGTTCACGACGGTCTGGAAGCCGTGACTTTGCTGCTGGCTCCGATCACCCCGCACATCAGCCACGAACTGTGGCATCAACTGGGTCACGCCGAACCGGTGATCGATGCAGGTTGGCCGGTACTGGACGAGAGCGCTCTGGTGCAAGACAGTCTGCAACTGGTGATTCAGGTCAACGGTAAGCTGCGCGGCCACATCGAAATGCCGGCCAGCGCCAGCCGCGAAGAAGTCGAAGCCGCTGCACGGGCCAACGAGAACGTACTGCGCTTTGTCGACGGCCTGACTATTCGTAAAGTGATCGTAGTGCCCGGGAAACTGGTCAATATCGTCGCCAGCTAATTGGATCAGGCGCCAGGTCATGCCTGGCGCCGAGTAAAACCTTTCGGGCCGCATGATCGGCCCACCTGGTTTCAAGGGGAGCAACAAGATGATCAAACGCAATTTGCTGGTGATGGGCCTTGCGGTCCTGTTGAGCGCCTGCGGTTTCCAGCTGCGCGGCACCGGCACCAATGAACTGGCGATCAAGGAACTCGACTTGAGTGCCCGTAACGCTTACGGCGAAACCGTGACTCAGCTGCGTCAGGTGCTGGAAAGCAGCGGCGTCAAGGTTTACACCGGTGCCCCCTACAAACTGGTGCTGACCGATGAGCAGGAAAGCCAGCGCATCCTCAGCTATGCGGGTGCCGGCCGCACGGGCGAGTACCAGGTCACTACGGTGCTGAACTACGATATCCGTGGGGGGCACGACCTGCCGCTGCTGAGCGACAAGCTCGAAGTGCAGAAGATCTTCATCCACGACGGCAACAACCTGGTAGGTTCCGACCAGGAAGCCACCACTGCCCGCGTAGAAACCCGTCGTGAACTGGTTCAACGCATGATGCTGCGTCTGCAACAGCTCACTCCGACTCAGCTGGATCAGCTGCAACAGACCGCCGACGCCAAGGCCAAGGCTGAAGCCGCGGCACTGGAAGCGGCGCAGAAAGCTGAAGCGGACACTCCGCGTCAGTCGCCTATCCAACTGCCGCAGCAGTAAGACTTACGGGGCGCTCGGGCGCCCCGTTCGCCCTCTCCTATGAAACTCGCCCCCGCCCAACTCGCTAAACACCTGCAAGGCGCCCTCGCGCCGGTCTACATCATCAGTGGCGATGACCCACTGCTGTGTCAGGAAGCCGCCGACGCCATTCGTGCCGCCGCCCGCCAACAAGGATTCGACGAGCGTCAGGTCTTCGCCGCCGACGCCACTTTCGACTGGGGTACGTTGCTGCAAGCCGGCGCGAGCATGTCGCTGTTCGCCGAAAAGCGTCTGCTGGAACTGCGTCTGCCGTCTGGAAAACCCGGTGACAAAGGTGCCGCCGCGTTCATCGAGTACTGCTCGCGACCGGCCGAAGACACGGTGTTGCTGATCAGCCTGCCCAAGCTTGATGGCAGTGCGCAGAAAACCAAGTGGGGCAAGGCGCTGATCGAAGGTCAGCAGACCCAGTTTGTGCAAATCTGGCCGGTAGAGGCCAACCAGTTGCCGAGCTGGATCCGTCAACGGCTGTCCCAGGCCGGGCTTTCCGCCAGCCAGGACGCCGTCGAATTGATCGCCGCACGGGTCGAGGGCAATCTGCTGGCTGCCGCCCAGGAAATCGAAAAGCTCAAACTGATGGCCGAAGGCGGTCAGATCACCGTCGAAACCGTGCAAGCGGCAGTGGCCGACAGTGCGCGCTTCGACGTCTTCGGCCTGACCGACGCAATTCTCAACGGTGAAGCGGCCCATGCCCTGCGCATGCTCGAAGGGCTACGCGGTGAAGGCGTCGAACCGCCAGTGATTCTCTGGGCGTTGGCTCGGGAGCTGCGTCTGTTAGCCAGCCTTTCGCTGCAATACAGCCAGGGTGTGCCGCTGGACAAAGCCTTCAGCTCTGCCCGACCACCGGTCTGGGACAAACGCAAACCGCTCATGAGCAAAGCCCTGCAACGCTACTCGGCGCAACGCTGGGCGCAGTTATTGCTGGAAGCGCAACGCATCGACGCACAGATCAAAGGCCAGGCCGCCGGTTCACCGTGGATGAGTTTGAGTCGGTTGTCGTTGTTGATGGCCGGCCAGAGATTGTCGTTGCCTGCCGAGTAAGGCTTTCGACCGCGGCGCGGCCATTCGCGGGCAAGCCTCGCTCCTACAAGGGCCACACGATCCCTGTAGGAGCGAGGCTTGCCCGCGAAGGCGTCCGAAAGGTCCTACACAATGTGGGGACTAGACAAAGCCCCAGCTTCGGCCGATGATTTGCAGCGCAAAACCCACTCACTTGCGAGAAATCATCATGAGCAAGAAGCCATCGAAGCATGGCCCCAACAAGGCCAAATCCATCATCGCCCAGCCACTGTTCCGCAGCCGTCAGGAACCCGCCGGCAAGGGCAAAGGCAGCTACCGCCGCGAAGCCTTCCAGTCTAATAGCTGGGAGGCTTCTTACTTTCTGGCGGCCTGAAAGGCAAGCGCCCGCTCAACATGTTAAGGTCTGCACCTGATTCGTACTCCCTGGACCCGTGCATGCCCCTTTGTATTTCCCGTCGTTGGCACCTGCGCCAACTGATAGCTGCCTCCAGCCTCATTTTGCTTGTTGCCTGCGCGGAAAAACCCACCGCAGCCGACGCCAAGCCGCTCCAGACCCTTCCCGTCGCGACAGCCCCTGCGGTCATTCCGCCCGTGGTGCCGACCGGTGAAAACCTCGACATCCAGCCCACCCAGACCTTCGCCGAATGGCAGGCGGGTTTCCGCAAGGATGCGCTGGCCGCCGGCATCCGTGCCGACCTGTTCGATCGCGCCTTCGCCAATGTCAGCCTGGACACCAGCGTCATCCGTGCCGACCGCAGCCAGCCGGAATTTTCCCGCCCGGTCTGGGAATACCTCGACGGCGCCCTTTCGCCGCTGCGGGTACGCAACGGTCAGGCGCTGGTCAGCCAGTACGCCGGCATCCTGCAGAGCATCGAACAGCGCTACGGCGTCGACCGTCAGGCGCTGGTCTCGGTGTGGGGCATGGAAAGTAACTTCGGGCAGTTCCAGGGCAACAAGTCGGTGATCAATTCCCTGGCGACCCTGGCCTATGAAGGCCGGCGTCCCGGATTTGCCCACGCCCAACTGATCGCCGCCCTGCAGATCCTGCAACAAGGCGATATCGATCCTGAGAAAATGCTCGGTTCCTGGGCCGGCGCCATGGGCCAGACCCAATTCATCCCGACCACCTACAACACCCATGCGGTGGACTTCGATGGCGATGGCCGCCGCGACATCTGGGGCAGCCCCGCCGACGCCCTGGCCTCGACGGCGCACTACCTGCAAAGCTCAGGCTGGCAGAAAGGCCAGCCGTGGGGTTTCGAAGTGCAACTGGCGAGTGGCTTCAACTACGTCCTGGCCGATGGCACGACTCGCAAGAGCGTCGCTGAATGGCTGCAACTGGGCGTCACCCTGCCCAATGGCGGCCAGGTTCCGGCTGGCTCCGAACACCTGTCAGCCGCCCTGCTGCTGCCGGCCGGTTACCGTGGCCCGGCGTTCCTGGTCCTCGACAACTTCCGCGCGATCCTCAAGTACAACAACTCGTCGTCCTACGCGTTGGCCGTGAGTCTGTTGTCCGAGCGTTTCAACGGTGCGGGCCTGATCAACGGCACATGGCCTAAAGACGATTTGCCGTTGAGCCGTACCGAGCGAATCGAATTGCAAAGCCTGTTGAGCACCCAGAACTACGACGCGGGCACCGCCGATGGCATCATCGGCGCCAACACGCGCAAAGCGATCCGCAGCGCCCAGCAGTCGTTTGGCTGGCCGGCGGATGGGTATCCGACGCACCAGTTGCTGGAAGGCTTGCGTAACCGCTAAAAAGCTTCGCTGGCAAGTCTCGCTCCTACAAGTTTGGCGTCGTTCACCCATTGTGTGAACACCACTGAACCTGTAGGAGCAAGGCTTGTCCGCGAAGACTGAATGTCAGACGACCAATATCTAACGTTTAACCACCACATCCTGCTCCAACACCAATTCCTTGTTTCCCGCATCCAGCCTCACCAGCGCGCCCATCGGCAACGTCAGGTTCGGATCGCAATGCCCGCTGCGCCACCCGGCCAGCACCGGGATGCGCAACGGCTCAAAGGTCTGCTTGAGCAAACGCTCCAGCGCAACCCCATCCACCCCCGCCACATCCCCCACCAGCACCCCACGCAGTTTGTTCAACGTGCCCGCCAGGCGCAGATGGGTCAGCAGCCGGTCGATTCGATACAACGGCTCGTTGATGTCCTCGATGAACAGAATGACGCCCTCGGCCTCCATTTCGTAAGGCGTACCCATGGTCGCAGCGATCAACGACAAATTGCCCCCAAGCAAACGCCCGTGAGCGATGCCAGGCTCAATCGTGGTCAACGGGTAGGCCACCGGGTGCGTCAGGATGCTGCCGGTCTTCACCTGTCCTCTCAGCATGTTGAAGAACGAAGATTCGGTAGGTTTTTGCTTGTCACCCAGCAGGTCGGCATTGAGCAACGGGCCATGAAAGGTCACGAAACCCGCATAACGACTGATCGCCACGTGCAGCGCGGTGACGTCGCTGTACCCGATGAACGGCTTGGCATTGTTGCGCAGCAATTCGAAATCAATACGGTCAAGCAATCGCGGCGTACCGTAACCTCCGCGCAGACAGATGATTGCGTCGACCTCACTGTCAGCGAACGCCCCGTGCAGATCATTGAGCCGTACATCATCACTGCCGGCCAGATAGTCATCTTTCTCGTACACGCCGGGAAAAACCCGCAGCGAATAGCCGCGAGCGCGCATCCAGGCGATGGCTTTATCGGTGTCCAGCGGTGCGGGACCGGCGGGCGCGATGACGCCAATCAGCCCTTGCGACGGCAAGGCCGGAACGGGTGTGTGAGGGCAAAGCGTGTGGGTCGGTCGAACGGTCATCCATGAATCTCCCTGCGTGCAAGCGTCAAGCACACAGTAGTCAGGAACGGGGACAAACAGAAGAGGGTCAGTCGCCCCGCAGGTTGCAGGAAAAGACTGTAGTGGCCGTAGGCACGGCCAACAAAAACGCCCGCAAGGCTGAATAGCCTTGCGGGCGCTTTGTTATAAGGACGACATCAATTCAGCTTTAACCAGTTTCGCCTGCTCGTCAGCATGGTACGAGGAACGTACCAGGGGACCGGAAGCGACGTTCTTGAAGCCCATCTTGTAACCTTCCTCGGCGAACCAGGCGAAGGTGTCCGGGTGCACAAAACGCTGCACCGGCAAGTGGCTGCGGGACGGTTGCAGGTACTGGCCCAGGGTCAGCATGTCGATGTCGTGCTCGCGCATGCGCTTCATGACTTCGATAACTTCTTCGTCGGTCTCGCCCAGACCCAGCATCAAGCCGGACTTGGTCGGAATGTGCGGCATCATCTGCTTGAAGCGCTGCAGCAGGGTCAGCGACCACTGGTAATCCGAGCCCGGACGCGCAGCCTTGTACAGGCGCGGCACGGTTTCCAGGTTGTGGTTGAACACATCCGGCGGCTCGGCAGCGGTGATTTCCAGCGCTACATCCATACGGCCGCGGTAGTCCGGAACCAGGGTTTCGAGCTGTACGTTCGGCGACAGCTTGCGGATCTCGCGGATGCAGTCGGCAAAGTGCTGGGCACCGCCGTCTCGCAGGTCGTCGCGGTCTACCGAGGTGATCACCACGTACTTGAGTTTCAGGTCAGCAATGGCAATGGCCAGGCTTTCCGGCTCGTTGACGTCCAGTGGCTTCGGACGACCGTGACCAACGTCGCAGAACGGGCAGCGACGGGTGCAGATGTCGCCCATGATCATGAAGGTCGCGGTGCCACCGGAGAAGCATTCGCCCAGGTTCGGGCAGGATGCCTCTTCGCAAACACTGTGCAGCTTGTGTTTGCGCAGCAGGGCCTTGATGCGGTCGACTTCCGGGGAAACCGGGATGCGCACGCGGATCCAGTCAGGTTTCTTCGGCAGTTCGGTGGTCGGAATGATCTTCACCGGGATACGTGCAACCTTCTCGGCGCCGCGCAGCTTGACGCCGGCTTCAACCTTGGCACGCGGGGCCGGACGTTCGGTGACATCGAGCGTCGGGATCATGGTTTGCACTGCATCAATAGTCATATCAGTCGATTCCGCCCGTTAGGGTCGTCTGCTCAGCATAGTCGAGGTGTTTGACGAGCTGCGCACGCAGCCGGGCACTTACCTCGGCAAATTCAATCGATCCTGCGTGATCGCGCAACTGGGTCATCGCCAGCCCGGCGTAGCCGCAGGGATTAATCCGTCGAAACGGTTCCAGGTTCATGTCCACGTTCAGGGCCAGGCCATGAAAGGAACAACCATGGCGGATCCGCAGACCGAGAGAAGCGATTTTCGCCCCATTGACGTAGACACCCGGAGCATCCGGTTTGGCCACGGCGGTGACGCCGTAGCTGGCCAGCAACTCAATCAGGCATTGTTCCATGCGGCTGACAAGGTCACGCACGCCGAAACCCAGCTTGCGTACGTCGAGCAACAGGTAGGCCACCAATTGACCGGGGCCGTGATAAGTCACTTGACCACCGCGATCCACCTTCACCACCGGAATATCCCCCGGCAGCAACACGTGCTCGGCCTTGCCGGCCTGCCCCTGAGTGAATACCGGTGGGTGTTCGACCAGCCAGATCTCGTCGGCGGCATCGCTGCCGCGTTCATTGGTGAAGCGTTGCATGGCATGCCAGACCGGCTCGTAAGCCATCTGGCCGAGCTCGCGAAAGCCCAGCGTGCCAGACATCACAGCACCATGTGCACGAAACCGGTAGCCCGCAACTCGCTGTTGATGTCGTAGAGCTGTTCTTGACCGGTGGCGATGATGTGCAGCTGGATGGTCGTGTACTTGCCGTTGGTGCTCTGGCGCTCGGCCAAGGTCTTGTGGTCAACGGTCGCGTGTTTCTCAAGGATCTCGATGATCTTGTCCTTGAAACCCACGCCAGTGTCGCCGATCACCTTAATAGGGTAATCCGCGCAGGGGAATTCGATCTTTGGTGCCTTTACTTCGGTGTCTGTCATGGCGTAACGGCCTCGTAAGCCGTGGCAACGGACATGGCCCCGTTCCGGATTGGAACAAGGCCATGCAAGTCCACACTAATTCAGTTGAACAAGCCGTAGAAGAATAGACGGATGCTATCCCACATGCGACGGAAGATACCACCCTCGTCGACCGCGTCCAGAGCGATCAGATCAGCGCTGTGCACGACCTTGTCGTCCAGTTTCACTTCGACTTTACCGATCACGTCGCCCTTGGCGATTGGCGCAACCAGTTGCGGGTTCATGGTCATGCTGGCGGCGAGCTTTTTCAGCTGGCCTTTTGGCAGGGTCATGGTCAGGTCTTCAGCCAGGCCGGCCTTGACTTGATTGGTGGTGCCTTTCCAGACAGGGGCCTGAGCCAGCTCGGCGCCTTTCTGATAGAAGGTCTGGGTTTCGAAGAAGCGAAAACCGTACGTCAGCAGCTTCTGGGTTTCAGAGGCGCGAGCCACTTCGCTGTTGGTGCCGAACACCACGGCGATCAAGCGCATGCCATCACGTACGGCCGAAGACACCATGCAGTAGCCGGCTTCGTCGGTGTGACCGGTTTTCAGACCGTCGACAGTCTTGTCGCGCCACAGCAGCAGGTTACGGTTAGGTTGTTTGATGCCGTTCCAGAAGAACTCTTTCTGCGAGTAGATCGCGTAGTGAGCCGGGTCTTCGTGGATGATCGCGCGAGCCAGCACGGCCATGTCGTGAGCCGACGAGTAGTGCTCAGGGTTCGGCAGACCGGTCGGGTTCATGAAGTGGCTGTTGGTCATGCGCAGATCGGCCACGGTTTTGTTCATCATGTCAGCGAAGGCATCTTCGCTGCCGGCGATGTGCTCGGAGAGCGCAACACTGGCGTCGTTACCCGACTGAATGATGATGCCGTGCAGCAGGTCGCTGACAGTCACCTGCGAGCCGACTTTAATGAACATCCGCGAACCGCCAGTACGCCAGGCGTTTTCGCTGACGGTCACCGGATCGTTTTCACCGATCTGGCCACGACGGATTTCCAAGGTCGCGATGTACGCGGTCATCAGCTTGGTCAGGCTGGCCGGAGGCAGACGCTGGTCACCGTTGTTCTCTACCAGCACGTTGCCGCTGCTGGCGTCCATGAGTACGTAGGCTTTGGCGGCCAGTTGCGGTGGCGACGGCATCATCTCGACCGCGAAAACGGTAGGCGAGAGGAGCAGCGGGACTAGCAGGCACAGGCGTTTGGCAAAGGTGGTGATGTTCATCCGTCTCTCGAAATCGCTAATGGAAACTGCCCGAAGGCAAAACTAATCAGACAGCTTTCTAACGAGCTGTCGCGTGTTCAGTTGTTCACTCAGAACCCTTGCCGGGCTTTTGTTCTTCAACGAGCCAACAACCCGGTTCGCCCCCCAAATCGCAAGCGTACCGTCAATCAAGTACTACGTATTACTCGGCAGTGACCAGGCTCGGCGAACCTAGATTGGCCATTCGCACGCTGTTCTGCACTTGCTGGATTTCACCCGGCGAACCGATTGGCCCCAGGCGTACCCGATGCAGCGTCTGTTGATTGCGCACGATCGAGCTGATGAACACCGGAGCGCTCACCATCCCGCTGAGCTTCGATCTCAGGAGTTCTGCAGCGTCCGGGTTGGCGAACGCGCCCACCTGCAGATACTGGCCAGAGGCTGGTACAGAAGCGTTTTTTTTTGCATCGATCTGCAGGGGCACAACAGCCGCGGCGTGTTGCTGCGGCGGTGGCGTCCATTGCTCGACCGTGCCAGTGGAGGCGGTCACGGTTGGCGCGGCATTTTGCGCTACTTGTGGCTCGTTAAGCATCAACGGCGCCGGACGGCCTTTTTGCGCCCACCATTCTTGCGGATCGATACCTTCGACCTTGACTCGCGCGGTGCCGGTTTCGGCATAGCCGAGCTTCTTGGCGGCAGCGTAGGACAAGTCGATGATTCGGTCCGAGTAGAACGGCCCGCGATCGTTGACCCGCAGGATCACGGCTTTGTTGTTGTCCAGGTTGGTCACCCGAACGTAACTCGGCAGTGGCAAGGTCTTGTGCGCGGCGCTCATGCCGTACAGGTCGTAAACCTCGCCATTGGCGGTGTTCTGACCGTGAAACTTGGTGCCGTACCACGACGCCGTGCCCGAAGCGACGTAGCGCTTGGAGTCTTGCAACGGGAAGTAAGTCTTGCCCAGCACGGTGTACGGGTTGGCTTTATAAGGACCGGAGTGCAGGGTCGGCGTGGCATCCGGGATGCGCGATACATCGACGTCCCACCACGGCGCGCCATCTTTGTGCGCACGGTTGATGTCCAGCCCCGGCGTTGCGCGCACGGCGGTGGACGACTTTTGGGTCGGCGAACGGCTGGTCGAACAACTGGCGACCAGCACCGCCAACGCGGCGAATGCCATCAGCTTCAGGGGTTTATTCATAGGCAATGCCCGCATTACTTGACGCCCCGTGCTTGGACCAGCTGTTCAGACAGTTGATGTACGGCCATGGCGTACATCACGCTGCGGTTATAACGCGTGATCGCGTAAAAATTCGTCAGGCCCATCCAGTATTCAGGGCCATTGTCACCTTCCAGGCGGAAAGCCGTGACCGGCATATCATCGCGCAGCGCATCATGACTTGACCACCCTAGCGCCCGCAACTCCCCGACGGTTTTAGTCGGCTCGATGCCCGTGGTCAATCCTTCGTCCACGTGTTCGCCACGAACTTCGGCGCGGCTGACCACCGGTTCGCCGGCGACCCAGCCGTGACGCTTGAAATAACTGGCGACGCTGCCAATGGCATCGTCCGGATTGGTCCAGATATTGATGTGGCCATCACCGTCGAAGTCCACCGCATAGGCGCGAAAGCTGCTCGGCATGAACTGCGGCAAGCCCATTGCTCCGGCGTAAGAGCCTTTGAGGGTCAGCGGATCGACCTGCTCTTCCCGGGCCAGCAACAGGAACTCACGCAATTCCTTGCGGAAAAATTCGGCACGGGGAGGATAGTCGAAACCCAGGGTCGACAAGGCATCGATCACCCGGAAATTACCGGTATTTCGGCCGAAAAAGGTCTCAACACCAATGATCGAAACAATAACCTGCGCCGGCACGCCGTATTCCTGCTCCGCGCGCGCCAGTACTGCCTCGTGCTGACGCCAGAAGTCGACACCACGGGCGATACGCGCGTCGGTGATGAACATCGGGCGATATTCGTTCCACTGCTTGACCCGCTCGGCAGGTTTCGAGATAGCGTCCAGAATCGACTGCTTGCGCTCTGCGTCGCGGAACACGCCCATCAGCTGTTCACCGGCGAAACCGTAGTCGCGGGTCATTTCACCGACGAATTCGGCCACCTGAGGTGAGCCTTCGTAATCGCCGGCCAACGCTTCCTGCGCTGAGCCAAGGATGCTTACCAGGCCGACCCATGGCGCATATCGAGTCGCCCAGCCACGCATTGCTTGCATTGAAATCTTCACCTTATTCAAACCTGAGCGATCCACTTACGATGGGTATGGATCGACATCAAAACCCCAAACGCTGACAGCAGCGTCACCAGCGAAGTTCCTCCGTAGCTAATGAACGGCAACGGCACCCCCACAACCGGCAACAGGCCACTGACCATACCGATGTTGACGAAAACGTAAACAAAAAACGTCATGGTGAGACTGCCCGCGAGCAATTTGCCGAACAATGTCTGGGCCTGCGCAGTAATCACCAGTCCGCGACCGATCAACAACAGGTAAATCAGCAGCAACGCGCAGATACCCACCAGGCCGAACTCTTCGCCCATGACCGCAATAATGAAGTCGGTATGGCTTTCCGGCAGGAAGTCCAGGTGCGACTGAGTACCGAGCAGCCAGCCCTTGCCGAACACACCGCCGGAACCGATGGCTGCTTTCGACTGAATAATGTTCCAGCCAGTGCCCAGCGGATCGCTCTCTGGATCGAGGAAGGTCAGGATTCGCTGCTTCTGGTAGTCATGCATGATGAAAAACCACATCGCGACGGCCACCGGCACGGCAGCGGCGATCACGCTGATGATCCAGCGCCAGCGCAAGCCGCCCATGAACAACACGAAAGCGCCACCGGCGAGGATCAGCAACGAAGTACCGAGGTCGGGCTGGCGCACGATCAGGATGAACGGCAACCCGATCAGAAACAGACTGACGCCCACATGCTTGAGCTGCGGCGGCAAGGTGCGCTTGGACAAGTACCAGGCGATGGTCGCGGGCATCAGGATCTTCATGAATTCCGAGGGCTGGAAGCGAATCACCCCGGGAATGTTGATCCAGCGTGTAGCGCCCATGGCGTTATGGCCCATGACGTCCACCACCACCAGCAACAGCACACCGAGCACATAACCGACTGGTACCCAACGGGCCATGAAGCGTGGTTCGAACTGAGCAATGACGACCATCGACACCAGGCCGATGCCGAACGAAGTGGCTTGCTTGGCCAGCAGATCCCAGCTCTTGCCGCTGGCCGAATACAGCACGAACAGGCTGCCGGCCGCGAGGGTCAGCAGCAGGATCAGCAACGGGCCGTCGATGTGCATGCGTTGCAACAGCGTCGCGCGGCGACGCATCACATCCTCACTGGAGAGGATGCGATCGAAATTACTCTTCACGGGCCGTAGCCTCCGCACTGATAGGGCTGGCGTATTCGGCCTTCAACCGACCGTCCTGATCCAGAAGCCAGGCGTCCATGATTTGACGCACCACCGGCGCGGCGACGCCGGAGCCGGACTCACCGTTCTCGACCATCACCGACACCACGATTTGCGGGTTGTCGGCCGGCGCGAAGCCGACGAACAAGGCGTGGTCGCGATGGCGTTCCTGAATTTTGGAGCGGTCGTACTTCTCACCCTGCTTGATCGCGACCACCTGGGCCGTACCACTTTTGCCGGCAATCCGGTATTGAGCGCCGATCGATGCCTTGCGCGCCGTACCCCGGGCACCGTGCATCACCTGCTGCATCCCGTGATTGACCTTGGTCCAGTCGGACGGGTCACGCAGGACAATGTCCGGTATCGGGTTTTCGTCCTTCGGCTTCTCGCCTTCGACGGTCTTGGCCAGGTGCGGACGGTTCCAGACCCCCTTGTTCGCCACCAGCGCCGTGGCCTGGGCCAATTGCAGCGGCGTGGACTGCATGTAGCCCTGACCAATCCCCAGAATCAGCGTTTCGCCCGGGAACCAGGCCTGACGACGGGTCGCGCGCTTCCACTCACGGGACGGCATCAGCCCCGGCGATTCTTCGAACATGTCCAGCGAGACCTTCTGGCCGATTCCGAACTTGCCCAGGTACGTCGACAACCGATCGATCCCCAGCTTGTGGGCCAGGTCATAGAAGTAGGTGTCGTTGGACCGCATGATCGCCGTGTCCAGATCCACAAAGCCGTCGCCGGTCCGGTTCCAGTTACGGTATTTGTGATCGTAGTTGGGCAGTTGGTAGTAGCCAGGGTCGAAGACCCGGGTCGATGCGGTGACCACGCCCGAATCCAGGCCGGCAATCGCCACCGCCGGCTTGATGGTCGAGCCCGGCGGGTACAGACCGCGTAGCACGCGGTTAAACAGTGGCCGGTCGATGGAATCGCGCAGCTCGGCGTAGGCCTTGAAGCTGATGCCGGTGACGAACAGGTTCGGGTCAAAACTCGGCTGACTGACCATCGCCAGGACTTCGCCGGTTTTCGGGTCCAGCGCCACCACCGCGCCACGACGACCGCCGAGTGCAGCTTCGGCCGCTTCCTGCAATTTGATGTCCAGGCTCAGGACGATGTCCTTGCCGGAAATCGGTTCGGTACGCTTGAGCACCCGCAGCACGCGGCCACGGGCATTGGTCTCGACTTCCTCGTAACCCACCTGACCGTGCAATTCAGGCTCGTAGAAACGCTCGATGCCGGTTTTACCGATTTGGTGGGTGCCGCTGTAGCTGACCGGGTCCAAGGACTTCAGCTCTTTCTCGTTGATCCGCCCCATGTAACCCACCGAGTGCGCAAAATGCGCGCCCTGCGGATAGTGACGCACCAGCTGCGCGACCACTTCCACACCCGGCAGACGGAACTGATTCACCGCGATGCGGGCGATCTGCTCTTCGGTCAGCTCAAACAGGATCGGCACCGGCTCGAACGGCCGGCGACCCTGACGCATGCGCTTCTCAAAGATCACCCGATCCTCGGACGTCAGCTCCAGCACTTCGACGATCACGTCGAGCACTTGCTGCCAGTCGCCCGAGCGCTCGCGGGTCATGCTCAGGCTGAAACTGGGCCGGTTATCGGCCACCACCACACCATTGCGATCGAAGATCAACCCGCGAGTCGGCGGAATCGGCTGCACATGGACGCGGTTGTTTTCCGACAGGGTCGAGTGGTACTCGTACTGAATCACCTGAAGGAAATACAGCCGTGCGATCAGCACACAGATCAGCGACACCACCGCAATTGCCCCGAACACGACGCGGCCACGCACCAGACGGGCGTCTTTTTCGTGGTCCTTGATACGGATCGGCTGGGGCATGAGGGCAGAACTACTTGTGGTAAGGGTGGCCGGACAAGACTGTCCAGGCACGATACAGCTGTTCGCCGATCAGAATTCGCACCAGCGGATGCGGCAACGTCAAGGGCGAGAGCGACCAGCGCTGATCGGCCCGGGCACAGACTTCCGGCGCCAGCCCTTCGGGGCCGCCGACCATGAAATTCACCGTGCGCGAGTCCAGCCGCCAGCGATCGAGCTCGACAGCCAACTGCTCGGTGCTCCAGGGCTTGCCGTGGACTTCGAGGGTCACAACGCGCTCGTTCGGCCCGACCTTGGCCAGCATGGCTTCGCCTTCCTGACGGATGAAGCGTGCCACGTCGGCGTTCTTGCCACGGGTGTTGAGCGGTATTTCCACCAGTTCCAGCGCCAGCTCGGACGGAAGACGCTTGGCATATTCATGCCAGCCTTCTTCCACCCACTTGGGCATGCGTGAACCGACGGCGATCAGTCGCAGTCGCACAGCGGTCCCTTATTGCTGGTCTTTGTTGAGCTTGACGAAGTGCTCATGGGTGTTTTCCGGGCTGTGGTGAGCCGCGTTCAGAGCACGGCTCTGTTCTGCACCGGACCACAGACGCTCCAGGTCGTAAAACTGACGAGCCGAGGCGGTCATCATGTGCACGATGACATCGTCCATATCCAGCAACACCCAGTCGCTGTCGCCCTTGCCTTCTTCACCCAGTGGCTTGACGCCCAGGGCTTTGACCGCTTCGCGGACCTTGTCCAGCATCGCGCCGATCTGACGGTTCGAAGTACCGGTCGCGATGATCATGAAGTCAGTGATGCTCTGCTTTTCACGAACGTCGATGACCTGGATGTCCTGGCCCTTCACGTCTTCCAGGGCCGCTACGGCAACCTTGACCAGTTCTTCGCCACGCAGTTCCGGCCCGGTTGGAGCCTCTACTGGCAGCGGGGCGCTCTTGAACGTGCCTTTGCGCTTTACTTTAGTTACGTCTTTGTTCGTCATATAAAACTCGTTTTGCTCGTATGTTCGGGCGCTTCGTTACACGTGATCACGTGCCTTGAAGCGCGCCCTTTTTCAGTTCGACGCACGGTAAAGTCCGTGCGCATCGATGTAGGCCAGGACCGCGTCGGGCACCAGGAAACGTACCGACTTACCGCTGGCCAGCAGTTGACGGATCTGGGTGGCGGATACCGCGAGCGGTGTCTGCCAGACGAATGCAATCTGTCCGCTCGGCCCCTTCAGGGCCAGCGGGTCGCTTACCGAGCGCGCTGCCAGCAGATTGCGCAAGGCATCCGGCGGTTCGCTGTCGGCATCCGGGCGTTGCAGCACCAGGATGTGGCAATGCTGGAGCAACTCTTCCCAGCGGTGCCAAGTGGGCAGGCCGCAAAATGCGTCCCAGCCCAAAAGTAGAAAAACCTGGTCTTCAGCGGCCAATTCGGCGCGCATCAGTTCCAGGGTGTCGAGGGTGTAGGACGGTTTGTCCCGCTGCAATTCGCGGGCGTCCACCACCAACGGCGCCACACCGGCCACCGCGCACTCGACCATCGCCAGACGGTCCTTTGCCGACACCTGCGGTGTGCCGCGATGCGGCGGTCTGGCACTGGGTGTCAGACGCAACTCGTCGAGCGCCAGCGATTCGGCGACTTCCAGCGCACCGCGCAAATGGCCGATGTGCACCGGATCGAAGGTCCCGCCCAACACGCCAATGCGTCGAGGCACAGGCTCGCTGGCGGCTTCCGGGGCTGACAGGTCGAGGTCGCCCAAGTCAGACCGACGCCTGGCCGCGCAACTGACCATCACCGACCACGATGTACTTCTCGCAGGTCAGCCCTTCGAGGCCCACCGGGCCGCGGGCGTGCAGCTTATCAGTAGAAATGCCAATCTCGGCACCCAATCCGTATTCGAAGCCATCGGCGAAGCACGTCGGGGTGTTGATCATCACCGACGAGGAATCGACTTCCGCAACGAAACGCCGGGAGTCAGCAAGGTTTTCGCTGACGATCGAATCGGTGT
The DNA here is from genome assembly GCF_054897825.1 of Pseudomonas sp. ZS1P83. Classification (NCBI taxonomy): domain Bacteria; kingdom Pseudomonadati; phylum Pseudomonadota; class Gammaproteobacteria; order Pseudomonadales; family Pseudomonadaceae; genus Pseudomonas; species Pseudomonas sp. ZS1P83. The sequence continues at coordinate 6,242,608 of NZ_CM142706.1, read as the reverse complement.
GGTGAGAGCCGTACGTATTAATGTGCTCGATGGCCTGGTCCAGCCCGTCGACCACGCGGATCGACAGAATCGGTGCCAGGTATTCGGTGTTCCAGTCGTCTTCTGTTGCCGCGCCAGCATCGATGATCGCCCGCGTGCGTTCGCAGCCGCGCAGTTCGACGCCTTTTTCGCGGAACTGTGCAGCCATCGACGGCAAGAAATCCTTGGCGACCGTCTGGTCCACCAGCAGGGTTTCCATGGCGCCGCAAATACCATAGCGGTAGGTCTTGGCATTGAACGCGATGCGCTGGGCTTTCGGCAGGTCGGCGTGGGCACTCACGTAAACGTGACAGATGCCGTCCAGGTGCTTGATGACCGGCACGCGGGCATCGCGACTGACCCGTTCGATCAGGCCGCGGCCGCCACGGGGCACGATGACGTCGACGTATTCGGGCATGGTGATCAGCGCGCCAACGGCGGCACGATCGGTCGTTTCGACCACTTGCACCACGGCGGCGGGCAAATCGGCCTCGGCCAGACCGCGCTGAATGCAGGCAGCGATGGCACGATTGGAATGAATCGCCTCGGAGCCGCCACGCAGGATGGTCGCGTTGCCGGACTTCAGGCACAGGCTGGCGGCATCGATGGTCACGTTCGGCCGAGATTCGTAGATGATCCCGATCACGCCCAAGGGCGCGCGCATCTTGCCGACCTGAATGCCCGAAGGCCGATAGCTCATGTCGCGGATCGCGCCGACCGGGTCCGGCAGAGCCGCCACCTGACGCAGACCAACAATCATGCCGTCGATACGTTCCGGGGTCAGCGCCAGGCGCTCAAGCAATGCGGGCTCAAGACCATTGGCACGGCCAGCAGCCAAATCCAGTTCATTGGCAGCCGTCAGCTCGGGGCGTGCAGCGTCCAACGCATTGGCAGCAGCCTGCAACGCACGGTTTTTCTGCGCAGTGCTGGCACGGCCGATGACGCGAGAAGCTTCGCGGGCAGCGCGACCCAAACGGGTCATGTAGTCAAGAACGGACTCAGTCATTGTCTGTAGTGGTCTTTGCTAAGGTCTTGGTAAAGAGTAAAGCGGCAGATTATAGCTGGCGCGTCCCCCGACTAACAGCGGTGACGGGCGGATGGTCGAAATGGAGGGCAATTTGCCGACGTTCAGCCGTGATTAAGCTGCAAATTGTTATCATCACGACTCAATCAGCCCTGATTAACGCCGTTCATCATGTCCAATCTGACTGTTAGCACGTCCGCTACGAGCCTGCCCAAGGGGCTCGCGAATGCTTTTTTCGACAGAGATGCCCAAACGCTGGCCCGGGATTTACTCGGCAAAGTCATCCGTCACCGGGTCGGTGATCTGTGGCTCAGCGCCCGGATTATCGAGACTGAGGCCTATTACTTCGAAGAAAAAGGCAGCCACGCCTCTCTCGGCTACACAGAAAAACGCAAGGCTTTGTTTCTGGGTGGCGGCCATATCTATATGTACTACGCCCGTGGCGGCGATTCCCTGAACTTCAGCGCTCAGGGCCCCGGCAATGCAGTACTGATCAAATCCGCCTATCCATGGGTCGATGAATTGAGCGGGCCGGCGAGCCTGGCGCAGATGCTAATGAACAATCCCGATGCTCAGGGCCGCCCTCGCCCGTCGCAAAAACTTTGCGCAGGGCAGACTTTGCTCTGCAAGGCGCTGGGCCTGAAGGTACCGGTCTGGGACGCCAAGCGCTTCGACCATGAAGTGCTGCTGGTGGAAGATGTCGGCCCGGCACCTGGCCACATCATACAAACCACGCGCCTGGGCATTCCCCACGGACGCGATGAGCATTTGATGTACCGCTTCGTCGATTCGGCTTACGCGCCGTATTGCACGCGAAACCCGCTGCGACGGGGGCAGGTCGAAGGTCGCGATTATTTTTTGCTGACCTGAACAATGAAAATTACCCTTGTGGGAGCGAGCCTGCTCGCTCCCACAAGGGTTCTGTTGGTTTTACAGATTGCGTTCGTCCCATGGGACTAATGAACATCAGATGGAGTTTTTTTATGGGCCCATGGCTCGATAGCGTGACCGGTTGGTTGACGGTCAACCCGCAATGGCTGGCTGTGACGGTGTTCATAGTGGCCTGCGTGGAATGCCTGGCGATTGCCGGGCTGATCGTGCCCGGCACGGTGCTGCTGTTTGCCGTGGCGGTACTGGCCGGCAGCGGTGCGCTTTCGCTTGGCGAAACGCTATTGCTGGGCTTCCTCGGCGGCGTGCTGGGCGACATCATTTCGTACTTCCTCGGGCGACATTTCCATCAGAACATCCGGCGTCTGCCAGGGTTACGCCATCATCCGGAATGGATCGCCGGGGCCGAGGCCTATTTCCAGCGTTACGGGATCGCCAGCCTGTTGGTCGGGCGTTTCATCGGCCCGCTGCGGCCGATGTTGCCGATGGTCGCTGGAATGTTCGACATGCCCTTCCCGCGCTTCGCCGCCGTCAGCTTGCTGGCCGCCGCCGGCTGGAGCGTCGCGTATTTGCTGCCCGGTTGGGCCACGGGGGCGGCCATTCGCTTGCCATTGCCAGAGGGTTTCTGGCCTGAGGCCGGAATCGTCGCCGGCAGCATCGCCGTCATGCTGGGTTTGAGCGTGACCAGCAGTCTGCGCCGCCATCGCAAGGCCGCCGTGCTGATTACCGGGATGAGCTTTCTGATTCTGGCGGGGCTGTTTATCGGCTATCCGCACCTGACTGCCCTCGACCAAGGGGTGATGGCCCTGGTGCAGGAACACCGCAGCCCGATGCTCGATGAAGCGGCCGTGGTGTTCACGTTGATTGGCGAATTCCGCAACATGTTTATGTTCAGCGCCCTGCTGACCGGCTTATTGTTGCTCACCCGACAATGGCGACAAGCGGTCTTCGCCGGCAGCACTATGCTTTGCACCGCGCTGGGCAACACCGTGACCAAACACTTTTTCGCCCGCGTGCGCCCGGAAGTGCTGAGTGATCCTCTGACCAGCTACAGCATGCCCAGCGGTCATGCCTCAGGCTCCTTTGCGCTGTTTCTGACGCTAGCCGTGCTGGCCGGCCGCGGGCAACCACCGCGGATGCGTCTGACCTGGCTGCTGCTGGGTTGCTTGCCGGCGCTGGCGATTTCCCTGTCGCGGGTGTACCTGGGCGCGCACTGGCCCACAGATGTGGTGGCCGGCGCCATGTTGGCGGCGTGCGTGTGTGCGGCGAGCTTGTGGCTGAGTCAGCGTCACGCACCGCTCAACGCCATGCCACCGAAGGTCTGGTGGCTGGTGTTGCCGGCGCTGGTGGCGTTGTTTGGATTCTTTGCTTTGCGGCATTTACCGCAAGCAATGCTGCGGTATGCCTACTGATCAGGCAAACAACTCACCCTGCAACTCATCCAGCAACGCCTGAATCGCATCCAGTCGCTGCTGCGGATCATCGAGTTGCAGCAGGTCGATCTTGTCCACTTCGGCAAACGGCAACAGATACGCCAACTGATTGGCCAGCGACTGTTGCCCAGTCGCTTCGGTGCCCATGTTCAACGCTTCGACCATCGGGTGTTCGGCCAAGGCTTTAAGCAGCGCAACCAGGTCGGCGTCCTCATCCTGCAGTGGTTGCTCAGGCTCGTCTTCGAGCCACTCGACCTCGGCGACGGTCAGATGATCGCGCTGAATCTCGGTGCGCAACACATGGAAACGCCGCCCGCCCTCCACCCGGATGCCCAGCAAGCCATTGTCCTGCTGTTTGAAATCAGTGATAAGCGCCTCGCACCCGACCAGCGCATAGCCCGCCGGGGCGATGCCGACTTCTTCGCCGTCGAGGATGCACACCACGCCGAAGCCGCCGCCCTGTTTCATGCAGCGACTGATCATGTCCAGGTAGCGCGCCTCGAAAATCTGCAAATCGAGGATGCAGCCCGGAAACAGCACCGTGTTCAGCGGAAAAAGCGGCAAGCTCATAGACATTTCCTTACACCACCATCGACACCGCGAACGGCAGGAAAACTGCCGTGGCCACGCCCATCAGACTCATCGCCAGCGCCGCGAAGGCGCCGCATTCTTCACTTTCCTGCATCGCCACCGCCGTGCCGACCGCGTGGGCGGTCATGCCAAGCGCCATACCGCGCGCCTCGGGGCTGTGAACACCAAGCCGTGTCAAAAGGCTCGGCCCGAAGATCGCCCCGATCACCCCGGTGATCAATACGAATACGGCCGCCAGCGCCGCGACGCCACCGATCTGCTCTGCGACCAGCATGGCAATCGGCGAGGTCACCGACTTCGGTGCCATGGTCATCAGGATCATGTGCTCGGCACCAAACGACCAGCCCAGCAATACGCCCATGCCGGTGGCGACGACGCCGCCTACCACCAGCGTAGTAAATATCGGCCAGAACAACTGCCGAATGCGTCGCAGATTAAGGTACAGCGGCACTGCCAGTGCCACTGTCGCAGGCCCGAGCAAGATGCTGAGGATCTCGGTGCTTTTACGGTATTCGGCATAGGTCAGGCCGCAGCCCACCAGTACGCCGATCACCAGCAGCATCGAGACCAGCACCGGTTGCAGAAAGATCCAGCGGGTTTTCTCGAACGCCGCCAGCACCAGCTGATAAGCACCCAGCGTAATGCCTATGCCGAACAAAGGATGATGAATCACCGACGCCCAGGCGCCGTGCCAGTCGAAGATCATTGGCCGTCCTCACGATGAGCGTGACGTTTGACCATGCGCTGCATCAGCACGCCGGCGAAAGCCAGGGACAGCAACAGTGACAACACCAGTGCGCCGACGATGGCCCAGAAATCCGCGGCAATGTCTTTGGCGTAAACCATCACACCCACAGCTGGCGGCACCAACAACAACGGCAGGTAACGCAGCAGACTGCTGGCCGCGAGGTTCAGCGGTTCGCCGACCTGACCACGGCTGATCAGGAACACCAGCAGTAACAGCAGGCCGACAATCGGCCCCGGCAGCACGGGTAAAAACAAGTGGTTGATGGCTGTGCCCAGCAATTGGAACAGCACCAGCCAGGTCAGGCCACGTAACAACATCCTTCATCTCCTGCCAATATCATCCCGCACAAGCGGGCCAACCATTATAAGCACGCCAACGCTATAGACCGGTATTCGCCAAAAGCATGGACAGTTGACCGGAGACATTTGCCATGTTGATCTAAAGTGGTAATCCGGGAGGTCAAATCCCCCCACCTCAAAACTATAAAACCGATGAACCCAAGGAGATGCTCAATGCCCTATGTTCCAGTTGCAGAGCTCAAAGATTATGTCGGCAAGGAACTCGGACGTTCCGAATGGCTCACCATCGATCAGGAGCGCATCAACCTGTTCGCTGAAGCCACAGGGGATTATCAGTTCATCCACGTCGACCCGGTCAAAGCCGCGCAAACGCCATTTGGCAGCACCATTGCACACGGTTTCCTGTCGCTGTCGCTGATCCCCAAACTGATGGAAGACATCCTCATCCTGCCTGAAGGGGTGAAGATGGTGGTCAACTACGGCTTGGACAGCGTACGTTTCATCCAGCCAGTAAAGGTCAACTCCAGGGTTCGACTCAAGGTCGACATGAACGAAGTCACCGAGAAGAAACCCGGCCAATGGCTACTCAAGGCCACCGCCACGCTTGAGATCGAAGGCTCGGACAAACCGGCCTACATCGCCGAGCCACTGTCCCTCTGCTTCGTGTAAACCATCCCGGAAGCGAAGCAGCTCACGCTGTTTCGCGCCCTCTCCTGTTTTCCCGGCTATATAAGGTCATAGAGCTGCGGCATACTCGCTCGCTTAATTGCCCGGATCCCGCTATGCGCTCACTTGCACTCCTCGCTCTGACCCTATTGCTCACCGCTTGCGGCGACGGCGAATCGCTATTGCCCCCCGACGCCCGATTGCCGGACGGCGGACGCTATCGCGGTGAACTGGTGAACGGATTGCTGCAAGGCCAGGGCCGTATCGACTACCCCAACGGCAGCTGGTACGCCGGCGACTTCGACAAGGGCCAATGGCATGGCGTGGGCGAATGGCACGGCAGCAACGGCGAAGTCTATCGCGGAGCATTCAATCAAGGGCTGTTCGACGGCAAGGGCGCACTGACCACCAGCGGCAGCAGCTTTACCGGCGGCTTCAAAGCCGGTCGACGGGACGGCGAAGGCACCCTTAAAGAAAACGGTATGACCTACCGCGGTGAATTCAAGGCCGATCAATACTCAGGGCTCGGTCGTCTCGAACTCGAAGACGGCAGCTCATATCAGGGCCAGTTCGCCCACGGCAAACCCAATGGCGAAGGCCAACGCGGCGATGCCAGCGGCAATCAGTTCACCGGGCATTTCGTCGACGGTCAGCTCGAAGGCAATGGGACGTTCAACAGCGCCGATGGCGATATCTATGTCGGCGGCTTCAAAAACAACCAACTGCACGGCAAGGGTCGCTACGAGAACGCCGACGGTGATGTCTGGCTCGGTCAGTTCAAGGAAGGATCACTGAACGGCAAGGGCGAGTTGATCGGCGCCGATGGCAGCCATTACATCGGCCAGTTCAGTGACTGGCGCTTCACCGGCCAAGGTCGATTGAACCTGTCCGACGGCAGCTTCTACATCGGCCAATTCGACGGTGACAGTTACTCGGGGCGCGGCACCCTGGTGCTGACTGACGGCACGGTGCAAAGCGGTACGTGGATCAATGGCCAGCGTGTTCGCGACGTCGATAGCAAGCTGCTGCCCGATAGCCTGGAACTCGGCTTGCTGGCCCAGGGCCGCTTGCTCGACGATGCGCTGTTAAACGTGCCGGCTTCGACCCCGGCGGTCGAGTTGTACACCCTGACAGTCGGCGGTGACGGCAAGCAAAGCGTGTTCCTGCGCGAATCCGATTACGTCAGCAACATGCTCAGCATCCGCTTTGGTGCGTTGGGCCAGATCCGCCTGGTGAACCATCGCGACCACCTCGTCGACCGACCGATGGCCACCCGGGAAAACCTGCGCCGCGCCGCCGCCACCCTGGCCGAACGTAGCGGCCCGGAAGACTTGATCTTCATCTACTTGACTAGCCACGGCACCAGCGAGCACGAACTGGTGCTCGACCAGCCGCGCATGGAACTGTCCGACCTCCCGGCCGACGAACTCGCCGCAGTGCTCGCTCCGCTGAAAAACCGCGACAAGATCATCGTGATTTCGTCCTGCTACTCCGGTGGCTTCATCCCCGCTATCAAGGATGAACGCACCCTGATCATGACCGCCTCGCGCGCTGACCGCGTGTCCTTCGGCTGCTCGGAAGAAGCCAACTTCACCTACTTCGGCGACGCGCTGTTCGCCCAGGCACTGAACCAGACCGACGATCTGGAGCAAGCCTTCAAACGGGCCAAGGCCACCGTCGCCGAGCGTGAACTGGCGGACAGCTTCGAAGCCTCCGAGCCGCAGATCTGGGCACCGAAAACCGTTTTGTCCCACTGGCAGCTGTTACGCAAACAGCAGGCACGAAAAGCACTACAAAGTGTCTCTATCAGCAGCAAGGATGCAAAGAACAACTAAGCTGAACAGTATCAAGGGGGAAACACTATGTACTTGACGCCTCAGCATGTATTGATTGCCGGAGCTACCGGGTTAACCGGTGAACATCTGCTTGATCGTCTGCTCAATGAGCCGACGATTTCAAGGGTACTAGCCCCCTCACGCCGGCCACTGGCCGAGCATCCCCATCTGGAAAATCCCGTCGGCGACCCGGCGGTGTTCCTGCCGCAACTGAACGGTCGCGTCGACATCGCCTACTGCTGCCTCGGCACCACCATCAAGCAGGCCGGCTCGGAACAGGCGTTTCGCGCGGTGGACCTGGACATGGTGGTGGCGTTCGCCAAACGTGCACGGGAGTTGGGCGCACGGCACTTGATCGTGATCAGTGCCTTGGGGGCCGATCGGAGGTCCTCGATTTTCTACAACCGGGTCAAAGGCGAGATGGAATACGCACTGCGCGCACAGGATTGGCCGCAGCTGACCATTTGCCGACCTTCGTTGCTGCTGGGCGAGCGTATTGAACCGCGCATGGCCGAGCAATTCGTCGGGCCGTTGTCCCGCTTGATCCCCGGCAAATACCGTGGCATAGAAGCCTGCCAACTGGCGCGGGCGATGTGGCGACTGGCGCTGGAAGAGCAGGATGGTGTGCGGATTGTCGAGTCGGATGAGTTGCGCAAGCTCGGCAAGTAACGCCCTACAAAGATCGTTCCCACGCTCTGCGTGGGAATGCCTCAATGGACGCTCCGCGTCCGCTTTGGGACGCGGAGCGTCCCGGACTGCATTCCCACGCAGAGCGTCACTAGTGTCCGGTAAACATGCTTCATAGTTGAAGGCTGCCTTGGGCAGCCTTCAACTTTTCTCGCTCCTGCCTTCGTCGATCCCTCAATACTGGGGTTCCGGGCCGTTCAAACAGGACATGAACTATGCGAACCGTCAGTTCGAACAACGAGCCGGTAAATCCTGAGCGACGATGGAGTATTTGCAGTAACAGATAGCTGATCAAGGCACTGTAAATCTGCAAACGCACCGCATTTTCGGAGTAGGCATAAAAGCGTTTGAGCTTCAGATGTTGTTTGATCCACTTGAAAAATAGCTCGATCTGCCAACGATCTTTGTACAAGGACGCGATTTCTTCAGCTGTCCTCGTGAAGTCGTTGGTCACCAGAACTAACGGCGTCGCATGCCCCTCGCGCTCAACCACGACGCGTCTTACCGACTTTTCCCAATAGTCGTTCAGGCGTTTGCCGGCCAAATGCTTTTTGCCAAACTGGACGACTTCATCGGTCATGACCGAGCTTTGCTCAGTCACGGTCGAGTGCTCATGCAGCACTTTGATATTGGCGTTTTTCTTCAGGCGGGTGACGAAAAAAGCACCTTTGGTCTGCAACTCGTGCCACCAGTTGTAATCGCAGTAGCCCTTGTCGAAAACATACGTCATGCCGGTCTGGATCGGCATTTCCAGTGCATCGCTCAGGTCGTTGACGTTGGCAGGCGTAATGTTCACGTACACCGGGGCCAGCTGCGCCAGATCCAGTCCGACATGCACTTTGAGGCCTTGGGTGATGCGGGTTTTCGTCGCGGCTGTCCAGCCATCGAAGTGAGGTCCGCGCAAGGTGATCGACGTGGAGTCAATCAGGCTAACCATGGCCCCGACCTCCTTGCGCTGCTGGCGGCTGACGGCGCTCATCAGGTACCCACAAAGGTCCTGTAATGGCCGGTAGTCACGCTTGTTCAAGGCATCGGACATTGTCGAGCGGGCAATAGGGCCGGCATTAAGATGGTAGCTATGCGGGCCGAAATTTTCGGAGATAGTCGCCAAGGATCGCAGGCTTGAGGCTCGGGTCAAATGGCCGCTGATCAGTGTCACCAGCAATTGCCAGGTCGTGCAGCGTTTGACGTAGCGATCAGCTTGGTGTGTTTCGATGGATTGCTGGAAAAACTGGCGCGGGATCGCACTGAGTAGTTGGCTTAAACGGGTGCTGGAAAACATAAGTCAAAATCGAGTCTGAAAAAACCGATTATGCCTCACAGCCGCCAACAGCAAGGGGGAGCAAGCTCCCCCCTCGTTTTTTACCGGACACTAGTGACGCAGAGCGTGGGAACGATCAGTCTTCAGTTAGAGACCACCCGTTGCTTGAAAACTCACCCCGATCACCGTCAGCACCGACAGCGGCAATAGCAACGTGTCGAGCAGCGCACTGGCCGGCAGGTCGATACCCGGATAGCTCGGGGCTTCGGCACCGAAGCGGCCCATGGCGCAGCAGCCGCCGTTCATGGCATACAAATCCAGACGCGTCCCCGAATACACCACTGGCGCCCCTGGTTTGGCGGCATCGAGCGTGCGCGCCGTGGCGCAGCCAGCCAATTGCAACGCCAGCACAATCGTCAGCAGCTTATTCATCGCTGGTCAGATGGTGTTCGCCCCAACGCGGCAGCATGTCCTGGGGAATGTTCAGCAGATTGAGAATTCGCGCCACGACAAAATCGATCAAGTCGTCGATGGTTTGCGGCTGATGATAAAAACCTGGCGACGCCGGCAAAATCGTCACACCCATGTTCGACAACTTGAGCATGTTCTCCAGATGGATGCTTGAATACGGCGCCTCCCGCGGCACCAGAATCAGCTGACGACGTTCCTTCAAGGTGACGTCGGCGGCACGCTCGATCAGGTTGTTGCAGGCTCCCGTCGCGATGGCCGACAAGGTTCCCGTGGAACACGGCACCACCACCATCGCCGCCGGCGAGCCGGAGCCCGAGGCTACCGGTGACATCCAGTCTTCCTTGCCGTACACGCGAATCTGCCCGACGGCAGCGCCGGTGTACTCGGTGAGGAAGGCCTGCATCATCTGGGTTTTCGGCGGCAACGTAACATCCGTCTCGGTGGCCATCACCAGTTGCGCAGCCTTGGAGATCAGGAAATGCACCTCGCGGTCTTCGCGTACCAGACAGTCCAGCAGGCGCAAACCGTACTGGGCGCCGGAAGCGCCGGTCATCGCCAGCGTGATGCGTTCCGGGCCGTTGTTCATTGCAGCGCCTCAGCCAGTTTGCCGTGCAGGCCGCCGAAGCCGCCGTTACTCATGATCACCACGTGAGTGCCGGGCTGGGCCTGGCTTTTCACGCGCTCGATGATGCCTTCCAGCGAATCGCTGACGATCGACGGTACCGTGCACAACGCGGCGGTAGCCCCCAGATCCCAACCGAGATTGGCCGGCGCGTACCAGATCACCTGATCGGCATCGACCACGCTTTCCGGCAAGCCGTCGCGGTGAGCACCGAGTTTCATGGAGTTGGAGCGCGGCTCGATGATCGCAATCAACGGTGCATCGCCGATGCGCTTGCGCAGACCATCGAGGGTGGTGGCGATGGCGGTCGGGTGGTGAGCAAAATCGTCGTAAATGGTAATGCCACGGACCTCCGCGACTTTCTCCATCCGGCGCTTGACGCTTTTGAATGCGCTCAGAGCAGCGATGCCCATGGGCGGCACCACGCCGACATGGCGGGCGGCGGCCAATGTGGCCAACGCGTTGGCGACGTTGTGCTGACCGGTCATGTCCCACTCGACCACACCTTGGGCACTACCTTCGAACATCACTTCGAACTTCGAACCGTCTTCGCTCAGCAGTTTGACCTGCCATTGACCGCCGACACCGGTGGTTTGCACCGGGGTCCAGCAACCCATCTCGATCACTCGCTGCAATGCAGGCTCGGTGGTCGGATGGATCACCAGGCCTTCGCTCGGGATGGTCCGCACCAAATGGTGAAATTGACGCTCGATGGCTGGAAGATCGGGGAAGATGTCGGCGTGATCGTATTCCAGGTTATTCAGGATCGCCGTGCGCGGACGGTAGTGAACGAACTTGGAACGTTTGTCGAAGAACGCGCTGTCGTACTCGTCGGCTTCGATCACGAAGAACGGCGTGTCGCCCAAGCGAGCGGACACCGAGAAGTTTTGCGGCACGCCGCCGATCAGGAAACCCGGGCTCATGCCCGCGTGCTCCAGCACCCAGGCGAGCATGCTGCTGGTGGTGGTTTTGCCGTGAGTACCGGCGACGGCCAGCACCCAGCGACCTTGCAGCACGTGATCCGCCAGCCATTGCGGGCCGGAGACGTACGGCAGGCCTTTGTTCAGCACGTATTCGACAGCCGGGTTGCCGCGGGACATGGCATTGCCGACCACCACCAGATCCGGTGCCGGATCGAGCTGTGCCGGGTCGTAGCCTTGGGTCAACTCAATGCCCTGAGCCTCAAGCTGAGTGCTCATCGGCGGATAGACGTTGGCATCGGAGCCCGTCACGTGATGGCCCAGCTCTTTGGCCAGAACCGCCATCGACCCCATGAAAGTGCCGCAGATACCAAGAATATGAATGTGCATTAGTCGACCTCGTAAAACATGGCCGCAGGTTAGCGTAGGGTGGGGAAAATCGCACCTTGTGTTTAGACTGGCCGACGATGACTTCCCATTACGCTACTCGACATTCAGAATCGGCCCACGCTGTGCGACAGCACAGTACGGCTAGGTTTTCCTTGATAATACCGCCCTTACCTCCTGGATGACTGCTCGGAAACTGCTCATGAATAACAAGACGTCTCAACTCAGCATCACGCCTGGCTCAAGCACGAAAAAACTGTCCGCCGGGCAGCGGAAATTCAACGGACTTGTCAAAAAAATCGAAAAACAGCGCCAGACGCTCCTGGCATGGGAAACGGCCACCCCTCTATATATTGAACGCTGGCGCGAGGAGTTCATTCCTCAGTTCCACACATTTAGTCAACGCTCGCTTGAGCTTGTGCAGGTTCTGGATGAACTCAGCGAACGGATCAAACTCTCGAAAACCGATCGCCACACGTTGATTCAGGAGATTTGCGCCCAGACCTTGTCGTTGATCGATAGCGGCAACTACACCGATGAAGATAAAGCCACCTTAAAAGCGCTGTACAACAAGCACAGCGGTCGTGACTTCGATGCCGACGCGAGTGAAGACGACGAGTTATTGAAACAGGGATTGCAAGAGATATTCGGCGTTGATCTGGGCGACGATATCGACACGTTATCTGCTGAGGAAATTGCGCAAAAAATGCACGAGCGCCTGTGGGCCGAACAAACGGCGCAGCAGCAGCAAAGCACTGGCAAAAAAACCGCAAGCCACCTGCGCCAGGAAGCGGACGCCGCCCAAGCCAGCCAATCTGTGCGCGAGATTTATCGCAAGCTGGCCAGCGCCCTGCACCCCGACCGAGAAACGGACCCCGACGAGCGCGAACGCAAAACCGTGCTGATGCAACGAGTCAACCACGCCTATGGCGAACGGAACTTGCTTGATCTGCTGCAACTGCAATTGGAAATCGAGCACATCAGCGCAGACACCCTTGATGCACTTCCCGCTGATCGGCTTAAACATTACAACCAGGTATTGTCCGAGCAACTCGGAAAGCTGCAAGACGAAGTGTTCGAAAAGGAGCTGGCGTTCAAACAGCAATTCCAGCTCGATCCGTTCGAGGAGGTGACGCCGAAGAACCTGGCTGGCAAGTACCAATATCAGCTCGACATGCTAATCAACGACACAGAGAAGCTGAACGGCCTCCGCGAAGAACTGAAGGACCCCAAAATCTTGAAAGCCTGGCTCAAGGAGCAAAGGGAGTTTCAGAAGTTTCAGAAGTCTATGGACGCCATGGACCTTGAAACGGATCTGTTCGATGAGTTCCCGGATACGTTTTTCCGCTGAATATCGGTCATAGGGTTTGACTCAACTCCACACTCCTTAACGAGCAATCCCATGCTTGCGCAACTTTCTATAAAGGGTGTTGCGACTGACGCCCAGTTGCTCGGCGGTGTGAGTCATGTGCCAGCGCTGTTCCTCCAGGGCATTAAGCAGCGCCAGCCGCTCCGCATCTTCCAGCGGATGCTCCGACGGCTGTTCAAGGGCAGCGACCGGTAGCGGCTGAGCACAGCGAATCATCGCCGGCAAATCCTCAAGGCCAATCCGCCCGCCATCACACAACGCCGCCAACGTGCGCAGTACATTACGCAACTGCCGCACATTCCCCGGCCAGGCAAAACCCAGCAACGCCTGCCGTGCCAGTGCATCGATAAACACCGTTTCGCCATCTTCGGCCAGCAAAAAGTCGAGTAACTGGGACTTATCACTGCGATCACGCAACGCCGGCAAAGCAACTTCCAGCCCATTGAGCCGGTAATACAAATCTTCGCGGAAGCTGCCGTCCTGCACCCGCTCCACCAAGTTACGGTGAGTGGCGCTGATGATCCGCACATTGACCGATTCGGGCTCGCCACCGATCGGCACCACCTGACGATCTTCCAGCACCCTTAATAGCCGGGTCTGCAAGGCCAGGGGCATGTCGCCGATTTCATCGAGGAACAAGGTCCCGCCATCGGCCTGCTGCAACTTGCCGCGCATGCCTTCCTTGCGCGCGCCAGTAAAGCTGCCGCCGCGATAGCCAAACAGTTCGCTCTCGATCAGGCTTTCGGGGATGGCGGCGCAGTTGAGCGCGACGAAGGCTTTTTCTGCTCGCAGGCTGGCCTGGTGGACGGCTTTGGCAAACGCTTCTTTGCCGGATCCGGTTTCGCCGTTGATCAGTAGCGGTACGTCCCGCTCGAACACGCGCAAGGACTTGCGGAAGTCTTCCTGCAACCCGGTGTCGCCCAGACAAATGCCCGCTAAGCGCGAAGGTTCGGCGATCACCGGGCTTTGCACCACCGGCACCGGAATGCTGCGTGGTTGCCCGCGCAACACGGCAAACAGACTCCGCCCGTCACGCGTGCGCAACGGCCAACTGGCGCTGGCATTGACGCTGGCGCGGCCGAGTAATTCATCCAGCGAGCAGTCGAAAAACGCCTCAACCGGTTTGCCCAGCAGCCCACCGCGAATATGCCCCAGCAAGTTCAGCGCACTTTGGTTGACCGCACTGATCCGCCCTTCCCCGTCAAACGCCAGCAACCCTTCGCTGAACAATCCGACGGATTCGGCCTGAAGGTGAAAACGCAGCAGCCATTGATTGTCGAAATAACGCAGGAAATAACAGCTCTCGATCATCTTCGCCGAAAGATTGACCAGGGCCATGGTGTGGAACTGACTTTGACGAGAGACCTCGTGGCGCGCCGAGGACACGTCGAGCACCGCCAGCAATTCGCCGTGGGGGTCGAACACCGGGCTCGCCGAGCAGGTCAGCCCGGTGTGACGACCGCGAAAGTGCTCATCCTGATGGATGGTCAGGGACTGACGCTCCACCAGACAGGTGCCGATGCCGTTGGTGCCTTCGCACGCTTCGCTCCAGTCAGCGCCGAGCCAGAGGCCAGCGCGTTCGAAAATCTTCCGTTCGGCCGGTGCGGTGACGCAATTGAGGATCACGCCGCGGGCGTCGGTCAGCAAGACCGCATGGCCGGCGCCGGAGAGTTGTTGATGAAGGCTGGTCATTTCGCTGCCGGCGATGTGCAGCACCTGCTGCAAGCGCTCGCGGCTTTCCAGTACGCGGCCATGCTCCAGCACCGTGGGGGCCATGGTCAGGGCCGGGTCGAGGTGATAATCCTCAAGACAACGCAGCCAGGAACGGGCAATCGACGGATCGCTGCCGGGACCGCGCAGGTGGGATTTTCCCTGAGTGACAGTCAGGACCTGCTGGGCGTGGCGACTCAAATGATTGTCGTGCATTTCTTATTGTTCTCCCCGGGGGCTCGGCGGCCCGTGCGTGAGGTGACGCCCAGCATCCTCCAGCCAACGAAGCATTGCAATGCTGGCAAGACCGACCAGTCACAGGATGTGCCAAAAGCGGTACAAAGTGTCACCAAGGCTGTACCGAAAGCGTCACAGGCAGCGTCCGCCGGTCCGACTAAAACTGCGTAAAGCCTTGATTTTCCTGACCTGCAAGGCAGTGGCCCGACCTTTGCTCTACGCTTATAGCAAGCGCACAAGCGCGTCTCTCTTATAAGTACAAAAGCCAAGGAGAAAACATCATGCGTTACGCTCACCCCGGTACTGAAGGCGCTATCGTTTCGTTCAAAAGCAAATACGGTAACTACATCGGCGGCGAGTTCGTCGCGCCTGTTAAAGGTCAGTACTTCACCAATACCTCGCCAGTGAATGGCCAACCGATTGCCGAATTCCCGCGCTCCACGGCCGAAGACATCGACAAAGCCCTGGACGCTGCCCACGCGGCCGCCGATGCCTGGGGCGCCACGTCCGTCCAGGCTCGCTCGCTGGTACTGCTGAAAATCGCCGACCGCATCGAACAAAACCTGGAAGTCCTGGCGATCACCGAATCCTGGGACAACGGCAAAGCCGTTCGTGAAACCCTCAACGCCGACATCCCGCTGGCTGCCGACCATTTCCGTTACTTCGCCGGTTGCATCCGCGCCCAGGAAGGCAGCGCCGCCGAGATTGATGGCAACACTGTGGCGTATCACATCCATGAACCGCTGGGCGTAGTCGGGCAGATCATCCCGTGGAACTTCCCGATCCTGATGGCCGCCTGGAAACTCGCCCCGGCCCTGGCTGCCGGTAACTGCGTGGTGCTCAAGCCTGCCGAACAAACGCCGCTGGGCATTACTGTGCTGATGGAGCTGATCGGCGACCTGCTGCCGCCGGGCGTGCTGAACGTCGTGCAAGGCTTCGGCAAAGAAGCCGGTGAGGCCCTGGCCACCAGCAAACGCATTGCCAAGATTGCCTTCACCGGCTCGACCCCGGTTGGCTCGCACATCATGAAGTGCGCCGCCGAAAACATCATTCCGTCCACCGTGGAGCTGGGTGGCAAGTCGCCAAACATCTTCTTCGAAGACATCATGCAAGCCGAGCCGACTTTCATCGAGAAAGCCGCCGAAGGCCTGGTACTGGCGTTCTTCAACCAGGGCGAAGTCTGCACCTGCCCTTCCCGCGCCCTGGTGCAAGAATCGATCTACGACGACTTCATGAAAGTGGTCATGAACAAAGTCCTGCAAATCAAACGTGGTGACCCGCTGGACACCGACACCATGGTCGGCGCCCAGGCGTCCGAGCAGCAATTCGACAAAATCCTTTCGTACCTGGAAATCGCCAAGGGCGAAGGCGCCGAGCTGCTGACCGGCGGCAAGGTGGAAAAACTCGAGGGCAACCTGGCGACCGGGTACTACATCCAGCCGACCCTGCTCAAGGGCACCAACAAAATGCGTGTGTTCCAGGAAGAAATCTTTGGCCCGGTAGTGAGCATCACCACCTTCAAAGACGAAGCCGAAGCCCTGGCCATTGCCAACGACACCGAGTTCGGCCTGGGTGCCGGTCTCTGGACCCGCGACATCAACCGCGCCTATCGCATGGGCCGCGCCATCAAGGCCGGTCGTGTGTGGACCAACTGCTACCACCTGTACCCGGCGCATGCCGCGTTCGGCGGTTACAAAAAATCCGGCGTCGGTCGTGAAACCCACAAAATGATGCTCGACCACTATCAGCAGACCAAAAACCTGCTGGTGAGCTACGACATCAATCCGTTGGGCTTCTTCTAAACAGCCCGAAAGCGAGGCATGCCCATCCCGGGCAAGCCTCGCTCCTACCTTCGCAAATCATCGCCCTGCCGCCCCTGGCACGGGCTTTGCGTGCTCGCTCTACACATATACGTCGTAACCGAAAGTCCAACAGATCAAACAAAAAAAAACAGCGAGGACTTATGACTTCTACCACACAGCTCAAACCCACACTCGGCACCCTGCATTTATGGGGCATTGCCGTCGGCCTGGTGATTTCCGGCGAGTATTTCGGCTGGAGTTACGGCTGGGGCACCGCAGGGACCCTGGGTTTCCTCGTCACCGCACTGATGGTGGCGACGATGTACACCTGTTTCATCTTCAGCTTCACCGAATTGACGACTGCGATTCCCCACGCTGGCGGGCCGTTTGCCTACAGCCGGCGGGCTTTTGGTGAGAAAGGCGGATTGATCGCCGGCATCGCCACCTTGATTGAATTCGTGTTTGCGCCACCGGCCATCGCCATGGCTATCGGTGCCTATCTCAACGTGCAATACCCGGAACTGGACCCGAAGATCGCCGCAGTGGGCGCGTACTTCGTGTTCATGACCCTCAATATTCTCGGCGTCAGCATCGCTGCTACCTTCGAACTGGTGGTCACTGTGCTGGCAGTCGCTGAGTTGCTGGTATTCATGGGTGTCGTTGCGCCGGGCTTCAGCTTCAGTAACTTCGTACTTAACGGCTGGTCGGGCTCCAACGAGTTCACCATGGCCTCGATTCCCGGCATCTTTGCGGCGATCCCTTTCGCGATCTGGTTTTTCCTCGCCATTGAAGGCGCGGCGATGGCGGCTGAAGAAGCCAAGGACCCGAAACGCACGATTCCCAAGGCTTATGTCAGTGGCATTCTGACCCTGGTGTTCCTGGCCATCGGCGTGATGGTGTTGGCGGGCGGCGTCGGCGACTGGCGTCAACTGTCGAACATCAACGACCCGCTGCCACAGGCGATGAAAGCCGTGGTCGGCAACAATTCGAACTGGATGCACATGTTGGTCTGGATCGGACTTTTCGGGCTGGTGGCGAGTTTCCACGGGATCATTCTCGGCTACTCGCGGCAGTTCTTTGCGCTGGCCCGGGCCGGTTACCTGCCTCGTAGTCTGGCCAAACTCTCGCGTTTCCAGACCCCGCACCGCGCCATCCTGGCCGGCGGCGTGATCGGCATCGCGGCAATCTACAGCGACGGACTGGTCAACCTGCAAGGCATGACCCTGACAGCAGCCATGATCACCATGTCGGTATTCGGCGCCATCGTGATGTACATCATCAGTATGCTGAGCCTTTTTAAACTGCGTAAAACCGAGCCGAATCTGGAACGCACCTTTCGCGCGCCGGGCTATCCGATCGTGCCGGGGATTGCGCTGTTTCTGGCGGTGGTGTGCCTGGTGGCGATGGCCTGGTTCAACACCTTGATCGGGTGCGTGTTCCTCGGTTTCATGGCGGTCGGCTACCTGTATTTCCAACTGACCGCCAAACAGCGCTTCGATGCACCGGCGGATGCCATGCTCACTGGCATCTAACGACATCGGCTATCGAGTTGCACCGGCGCCGGGCAGATTGCCCGGCGCCTGCACTAAAAGAATTCATTGCATCAGGAGGACACCGTCCCATGGCCGCATTTGCCCATTCCGTCGGCGCCCAGACCTATCGCTTCGAGAGTCTCAAGGAGGTCATGGCCAAGGCCAGTCCGGCGCGCTCCGGGGACTTTCTGGCCGGCGTCGCCGCCCTCAACGATGGCGAGCGTGTCGCCGCGCAGATGGCCCTCGCCAACATCCCTCTCAGCCACTTCCTGCAAGAAGTCCTCATTCCTTACGAGGCCGATGAAGTCTCGCGACTGATCATCGACACTCACGACAAACAAGCTTTCGCGGTCGTCAGCCACCTCACCGTCGGCGGTTTTCGTGACTGGCTGCTCAGCGACGCGGCCGACGAACAGAGCCTGCGCACCCTCGCCCCCGGCCTGACCCCGGAAATGGCCGCCGCCGTGTCGAAGATCATGCGCGTGCAGGACCTCGTGCTGGTGGCGCAGAAAATTCGCGTGGTCACACAGTTTCGCGGCACCCTGGGTTTGCGCGGCCGGTTATCCACACGCCTGCAACCCAACCACCCCACCGACGAACCGGCCGGCATAGCCGCGAGCGTTTTGGACGGCCTGCTGTATGGCAATGGCGACGCGATGATCGGCATCAACCCGGCCACCGACAGCATCGCTTCGATCTGCGCCATGCTGGAAATGCTCGACGCGATCATTCAGCGCTACGAAATTCCTACACAGGCCTGCGTTTTGACCCACGTCACCACGTCTATCGAAGCGGTGAATCGCGGTGTCCCGCTGGACCTGGTGTTTCAATCGATCGCCGGCACCGAAGCGGCCAACGCCAGTTTCGGTATCAACCTGAACGTGCTGCAGGAAGGCTACGAAGCCGGCTTGAGCCTGAATCGCGGCACGCTGGGCCAGAATCTGATGTATTTCGAGACGGGCCAGGGCAGCGCCCTGTCAGCCAACGCCCACCACGGCATCGATCAGCAGACCTGCGAAACCCGTGCCTACGCCGTGGCACGACATTTCAAACCGTTCCTGGTGAACACCGTCGTAGGATTCATCGGCCCGGAATACCTCTACAACGGCAAACAGATCATCCGCGCCGGCCTCGAAGACCACTTCTGCGGCAAGTTGCTGGGCGTACCGATGGGTTGCGATATCTGTTACACCAACCACGCCGAAGCCGACCAGGACGATATGGACACCCTGCTGACCCTGCTGGGCGTGGCCGGGATCAATTTCATCATGGGCATTCCCGGCTCCGATGACATCATGCTCAACTACCAGACCACATCGTTCCACGACGCCCTCTACGCCCGCCAGACACTGGGCCTGAAACCGGCCCCGGAATTCGAACAATGGCTGGCAAAAATGGGCATCTTCACCCAGGTGGACGGCAAGATTCACTTCGGCGACAGCCTGCCGCCTGCTTTCCGCCAAGCGATGGCGCAACTGGGATGAGTGTTGAAATGGATAAACCACCCGTTGATCCACAGAACCCGTTGCTGGAACTGCGTCGCCTGACCCCGGCGCGGATTGCCTTGGGAAGAACCGGCACCAGCATGCCGACCAGCGCACAGCTGGATTTCCAGTACGCCCACGCTCAAGCGCGGGATGCGGTGCACTTGCCGTTCGACCCTGCGGGACTGAGCTCGCAACTGGCCGAGTGCGGGCGCGAGAGTGTGCTGCTGCATAGCGCGGCCGCGGATCGAAACAGTTACTTGCAGCGCCCCGATTTGGGGCGCAAGTTGAGTGACGAGTCGGCGCAAACTCTGCGCGATTATGCGTTGGCCCATCCTGGCGGGGTGGATCTGGCGATCGTCGTCGCCGATGGCTTGTCGGCACTGGCCGTTCATCGCCATACCCTGCCGTTTCTGGCGCGGATGGAAGAACAGGTTTCAGCCGAGGGCTGGTCTCTGTCTCCAGTGATTCTGGTGGAACAGGGCCGGGTCGCGGTGGCCGACGAGATCGGCGAGTTGCTGGGTGCAAAAATGGTGGTGATCCTGATCGGCGAACGCCCTGGCCTCAGTTCCCCGGACAGCCTCGGGGTGTATTTCACCTACAATCCCAAGATTGGGCTGACGGACGCCTATCGCAACTGCATTTCCAATGTCCGCCTCGAAGGCCTGAGTTACGGCATGGCGGCACACCGTTTGCTGTATTTGATGCGCGAGGCCTGCCGGCGGCAGTTGTCAGGGGTCAATCTGAAGGACGAAGCCCAGGTTCAGACACTGGAGTCGGACGCAGGAGCGGACATGAAAGGTAATTTCCTACTAAGTCCGCCGCAAGCCTGAAACGTTTCCGCATTGCGTTTCTGATCCAGTTTCAGGCAGGATCGACGCACGGCTGCCCGAGTGAGAACCGTTCGCCGTCAGAGTACGTGAAGACAGCCACTTGAAGACGAGACCTACCATGCGGATTATTCAAGCGACCCTCGAACATCTGGACCTGCTAACCCCGTTGTTCGTCAAATATCGCGAGTTTTATGGCTCCATGGCCTATCCGGACTCGTCCCGGGCGTTCCTCGAGAAACGCCTGCGTCGCAAGGAGTCAGTGATCTACCTGGCCCTGGCCAATGACGACAGCAACATACTGATGGGTTTCTGTCAGTTGTATCCAAGCTTTTCGTCCCTTTCGCTTAAGCGCGTTTGGATCCTCAACGACATTTACGTCGCCGAAGACGCCCGCCGCCAGTTGGTGGCCGACAACCTCATCCGCACCGCGAAGAAAATGGCCAAGGAAACCAATGCCGTGCGCATGCGCGTTTCCACCAGCAGCAATAACGAAGTCGCGCAGAAAACCTACGAATCCATCGGGTTCAAGGAAGACACCGAGTTCAAGAACTACGTGTTGCCGATCAGCGACGAGCTGTAAGCTGAAGAGATCGCAGCCCTTATGGGTATGGCCTGAGGCTGCGATTTTCTCTTCATTGCGCTCCGAAATTCCCCGCTACAAACTCAACGCGCTTTTCACCTATCAGCCCGTATAATGGCAACCTTTCCGACTTGTAAGAAAAACTACACCCGTCTGTAGTCTTTCGCGAAGTCATCCGCACAGGCCTGCCGAGTCGGGCCGTCACCACAGGTGCTCTCCATGGATTTCAACCCGCTCGACCTTATCCTGCATCTCGATGTTTACCTCGATTTGCTGGTAAACAACTACGGGCCATGGATTTACGCCATTTTGTTCCTGGTGATCTTCTGCGAAACCGGTCTGGTGGTAATGCCTTTCCTGCCGGGCGATTCCTTGCTGTTCATCGCTGGCGCAGTAGCGGCCGGTGGTGGCATGGACCCGGTGCTGCTGGGCGGTCTGCTGATGCTGGCGGCGATTCTCGGCGACAGCACCAACTACGTCATCGGACGTACGGCCGGCGAGAAGCTTTTCAGCAATCCGAACTCAAAAATCTTCCGTCGCGACTATCTGCAACAAACCCACGACTTTTACGACAAGCACGGCGGCAAAACCGTGACCCTGGCGCGCTTTCTGCCAATCATTCGCACCTTTGCACCGTTCGTCGCCGGCGTGGCCAAAATGCCGTATCCGCGTTTCTTTGCCTTCAGCATCCTCGGCACCATCCTGTGGGTCGGAGGCCTGGTGTCCCTCGGTTATTTCTTCGGCAACGTACCGTTCATCAAGCAAAACCTGTCGCTGCTGGTCGTGGGCATCATCCTGCTGTCGCTGGTTCCGATGATCATCGGCGTGATCCGCAGTCGTTTCGGCAACGCCGCGTCCAAAGCCCAATCGCGCTGATTCCCCATGTGGTCCCTTAGCGCCTGGCGTCGCGGGCGCCTTCTGGCCAAGCATCCGATTGCCGACGACATGTGGCAGCGGGTGCGCCATCACTTGAGTTTTCTCGATGGTATCAGCGCCGCCGAAGACCAGTGGTTGCGCGAAGCCAGCGTGCTGTTCCTCGAAGACAAGCACCTGACCGCCTTGCCCGGCGTCGAACTTCACCAAGAGCAACGCCTGCTGCTGGCCGCCCAGGCGCAATTGCCATTGCTACATCTGGGCGATCTGAACTGGTATCAGGGTTTTCACGAAATTGTCATCTATCCCGACAACTTCCTCAGCCCCCAGCGCCATCGCGATGCCAGTGGTATCGAACACGAATGGGACGGCGAACACAGCGGCGAAGCCTGGCAGCAAGGCCCGATCATCCTCGCTTGGCCTGGCGTGATGGCCAGCGGTGGCTGGGAAGGCTACAACCTGGTGATCCACGAACTCGCGCACAAACTCGACATGCTCAACGGCGACGCCAACGGCCTGCCACCGCTGCACGCCGACATGCGGGTCAGCGACTGGGCCAAGATCATGCAAGAAGCCTATGACGACCTCGATCGGCAACTGAATCGCAATCCAGACGCCGAAACCGCCATCGACCCGTACGCGGCGGAAAACCCCGCCGAGTTCTTCGCGGTCACCAGCGAATACTTCTTCAGCGCCCCGGATTTGCTGCACGAGGCGTATCCTCAGGTCTATGAGCAGCTCAAGTTGTTTTACCGTCAGGACCCGCTAACCCGGCTGCGGCAACTTCTGGCCGAGAACCCGGTCTATCAGGCACGCGACTAGTGTCCTGTCTCACCGATACGTTGCTTTTTTGGCGAGTGGCCGTTGTGGCCAGGCAAGGCGCCGCGACGAGTCATAGCTGGCTATGGCGAGGAGCGGTAACGCAGCATGGTCGCAACGAACGCCGTCAAAAAGCGACAGTGTCGGTGAGACAGGACACCCGGGTCTCTACGACCCTTGGATCGTGGCATCGGCGGCGGAATATGCCTATAATCGCCGCCACTTTTTGGTCAATCCGGCCAAGTGTTTTTGGTCAACTAACGGGGGCACCGCCCAATGAGCTACAGCAAGATTCCGGCTGGCAAAGACCTGCCGAACGACATCTACGTCGCGATCGAGATCCCGGCCAACCACGCGCCGATCAAATACGAAATCGACAAAGACAGCGATTGCCTGTTCGTTGACCGTTTCATGGCCACCCCGATGTTCTACCCGGCCAACTACGGTTTCATCCCAAACACCCTGGCTGACGATGGTGACCCCCTCGACGTGCTGGTCGTGACCCCTTACCCGGTTACTCCGGGTTCGGTCATCCGCGCCCGTCCGGTCGGCATCCTGCACATGACCGACGACGGCGGCGGCGATGCCAAAGTCATCGCAGTCCCACACGACAAGTTGTCCCAGCTGTACGTCGACGTGAAGGAATACACCGATCTGCCGCCTCTGCTGCTGGAACAGATCAAACACTTCTTCGAGAACTACAAAGACCTCGAAAAGGGCAAATGGGTGAAGATCGAAGGTTGGGGCGACGCAGAAGCCGCTCGTACCGAGATCATGAAGTCGGTTGCTGCCTATAAAGGCTAATAGCCGCGGCTGACGATCAGTTCTACCAAGAACCCCGGTTGATCCGGGGTTTTTTGTGGGCGTTTGAATATCATATTCAACAGCACGTTCAACTGGCCGGGCAAACCGGTTTTTCTTGTTTAATTTTTACCAAAGACGTCTTACATCAGGACTTATATTTGACGCTAGATTTGAACGTTTTGTTGAATCAAAGCCTTATGCCGCACGGCTAGACTCGTGTTTATGAAAAAGAACAAAACCTGCGGTCCACGATTCAGAATGCTCCTGAAAGAGCTCCAAATCACGACAACGAGATTTGCCGAATTCCTGGGCATTTCCGACCCTCAAACTGTCCATAACTGGTATACCCGCGGAGTTCCTGACTACCGCATGGATGACGTCGCCAGAAGACTGTCCGTGAACACTGAATGGCTGAAATCCGGCGAAGGACCGCAAGACGCCAGAGAATTGCATCTGATCGACGCATCCGGCAACACCTTCGACGCCCAGTCAATCCGGGGCACCTATCGGGTCATCGAGCCAGTCGATATCGAACTACCCTTTTTCAAAGAAACGGCCACTGCCCCCGGCGCCGACAAAACCCATGTCATCAAAGACCCCAGCGAATCGATCCGCCTGCCGCGCAGCGATCTTGACTCCCTGGAAATCAACCACGCCGATGCCATCTGCGCCCGCATGGTTGGCAACAGCATGGCCGAAAAAATTGAAGACGGCTCCATCGTCGCCATCGACCGCGGGCTCACGCAAATTGTCGACGGAGAGATTTACGCAATCGAGCACGACGGCATGTTGCGCATCAAATACCTGAGCCGGGTACCAGGCAACGCGATACGCATGCGCAGCCACAACAGCTCCGAATACCCGGATGAAGTCTTCAGACCTCCGCAAATCGAAGAACAAAACATAAGGGTTCTGGGATGGGTGTTCTGGTGGTCGACCCTGAATAAACGCAGGCCACCCTTACCTTTTCTGTAAACACATAACTTTTTAGCAGCTGGCGGAGCCTGCTGCTACAAGTCACGGGATAGCTCTACCCCGCACACCACGCTGGGAATTCCCCAAAAAAATCAGTATGCTGCGCCCCACATTTGCGCATCACCCCGCCTCGCGGCGCTGATCGCACCGACAACGCAGATGATTTTCTCGCCGAGTCCCACAGCCGGACGCAAGATCCGGGTGTACGTTTTGAAGGCTGGCGCGGTTTACCAAAAATGAACCAAGCCAGTCCCCGAGAAGCCGGCCACAAGCCGGCTTTTTAATGCCTATAAGAAAGTGATTTACGAAGGATCTGTCTCAGGCTTCGTCAGCATTCGTCATATAAATTCATGCAACTTAGCCTGTAACAACTTCTTGTACGGCAGTTGAGTCTGATATTCCGCGATCAATGCGGGCGAAAGTAAACGGTTGAGTGCGTACTCCACGACTTCGTCATCTTGCTAGCGCACAGCAAAACCCCGAGTGCAGGGTTTTCATGCGGTTTGCGGACATTGCGGTCCAGAGCCTCAAAGCTTGCGTATGCCAGACGGCGGACTTTATTGCGCAGGGATGTTCCGTAGTACAAAACCCTTTGCTAACACTCGGGTTAGCCCATCACCGATCCTACACGGCGCGTTACGCTTTCTCGAAGCCAACGCCTCACCGGTGAGGGCTGCCTGAGTGACCGTTAATTTATACTCGCCCGCTGATAAGCACAAAAACGTAGCCATCACAGGGAAGCGTCCATGTCCGTTCCAACTTACGATCAGTTCATCGAACCCATTCTACGTTTTCTCGTCACCAAAACCGACGGTGCACCGACCCGGGATGCCCAGGAAGCCGCCGCGAAGACGCTGCAACTGACCGAAGAGCAACGGCAAGAACTGACCGCAAGTGGTCAGGCTACCTACAAGAACCGAGCTGGCTGGGCACACGACCGCCTCAAACGCGCCGGTCTATCCAGCTGCGCAAAACGCGGTTACTGGAAACTAACTGATGCGGGGGTGACCTATGCCAAAGAGAATTCCACCCCCATGCCCGCCGATGAAGTGGAGCATTTAGCCATTGGCTATATGCATGTGAAGTTGAAAGTCGCCGCCGACGCCGCACCGCTGGATGACCAACCTGCCGTTGAACCGGATGTGACGTCCGCCACCGCCAGCCCGGATGATCGACTTGAACAAGCGCTCCAGGAATTGCGCGAAGCAACCGCCGCAGACCTCTTGGATAATCTGTTACAGGTCAGTCCCAATCGCTTCGAAGTGATCGTGCTGGATGTGCTTCATCGCCTAGGGTACGGCGCCAGTCGCAATGACCTTCAACGTGTCGGCGGCTCTGGTGATGCCGGCATCGACGGCATTATCTCGCTCGACAAGCTGGGATTGGAGAAGGTTTACGTTCAAGCCAAGTGCTTGCAGAACACAGTGGGCCGTCCTGAGCTGCAGGCTTTCTACGGTGCACTCGCCGGGCAAAAGGCTAAGCGCGGGGTGTTCATCACAACTTCTGGTTTCACGGCAAACGCGGTGGATTTCGCCAAATCGGTGGACGGTATTGTGTTGGTGGATGGCACGCGACTGGTACATCTGATGATGGATCATGAGGTGGGGGTTACATCGCGACTATTGCGGCTGCCGGCGCTGGATCGTGATTACTTTGATGAGGAGTGAGCAGGAGTCATTTGGCGACCAGAACATCACCCGATGACGCTTGTGGGCTTGAGTGATATCACAATAGAATCACCCAAAGCGTCCTGCCGAACCGTACTAATGTATGAGCTCTTCTCCAAGGTCGTTATTGGCACGGAAGAATTAGCAGGGATGAAGCCAGTTCAGCTTATGCATAGGTCAAGGAGACCGACATGCCGGACATCAAGGAACAAAAACTTCTCTACCACCTCACCTCGCTTGATAACCTGAGGAGCATTTTTCAGAACGGCCTGAAGCCACGAGTGCAACTCGCTGCGTTCGCAGACGTGGCTGATGCCGAAATCCTGAGAAAACGACAGACTCTTGAATTAGAGCGGTACGTCCCCTTTCACTGGTTTGCCGCGAACCCGTTCGATGGGAGCGTCCAGCGCAGTAGACCCGACTCGCAATTCGTCGTGATCTCGGTTCATCGAAACTTCGCCATTAGAAACCCCGTTTGTCTTCACAAACGCACATGCCTACCCGGATTGGACAGAGTATTACAGCGATCTGGAGAGCCTCGGCCATATCGATTGGTCTATCCTTCAACGGCGCGACTTCAAGCGTGACCCCGATGACCCTCGAAAGATGGAGCGTTATCAGGCCGAAGCGCTGATTCACCATCACCTACCGATTACAGGACTCCTTGGCATCATGTGCTACACCGATGCAATGAAAGAACGCATAGAGCAAGACGTCGCCGCTAGAGGCCTGACGTTGTCTGTTCATGCGCGTCCGGGATGGTATTTCCAATGATCAGATTTACCCAAGGCAACCTTCTGGAAGCCAAAACCGAAGCCCTCGTCAACACGGTGAATACCGTAGGCGTGATGGGCAAAGGTATCGCATTGATGTTCAAAGAACGCTTCGCGGAGAACTACCGTCTGTATTCGGCGGCCTGCAAGGCTGGCGAGGTAGAAACAGGCAAGGTTCACGTAACGGCAGTCAACGAACTGGACGGTCCTCGCTGGATCGTAAACTTTCCTACCAAACGTCACTGGCGATCACCGTCGCAGATGGCATGGATAACCGAAGGCTTACACGATCTGCGTCGCTTCCTGATTGAAAACGACGTGAAGTCCGTGGCCGTTCCACCGCTAGGTGCCGGTAACGGTGGTTTGAAATGGCCAGAAGTCCGCGAACAGATTGTTGATGTCTTGAGTGATCTGGATGTCGATGTGTTGGTATTCGAACCTTCCAACCAGTATCTGAATGTTGCCAAGCGTAGCGGCGTGGAAAAGCTTACGCCTGCTCGCGCACTCATTGCCGAACTGGTTCGACGCTACTGGGTTTTGGGCATGGAATGCAGCCTGCTTGAGATTCAGAAGCTAGCCTGGTTCCTTGAGCGTGCTATCGAGAAGCTACCGAACACCGAAAACCCGCTGAATCTTAAGTTTGTTGCTCATAAGTACGGGCCATATGCCAATCGGTTGGAGCATCTGCTCAATAACCTGGATGGAAGCTACCTGCATTGCGACAAGCGCATCAGTGATGCGGGTATCAGTGACGTGATCTGGTTTGATCAAGAGCGCAAAGCTTTTCTGCAAACCTATCTGAAAACAGAGGCCAAGGAGTATTCCCAGGCGCTGGAGCGCACCGCCGAGTTAATCGACGGCTTTGAGTCGCCCTTCGGTATGGAACTGTTGGCGACGGTCGATTGGTTGCTGAGTCAGGAGAAGGTATCCCCCACTGTTCCTGCCGTACGCGAAGCGTTGAAGCATTGGGATGGCGGAGCCGGTGCTGCAGCTCGCAAGAGCAGGCTGTTCGACGATCCGGCGCTTGATATCGCACTGAAACGTCTGACATCCAGTAGTTTCAGGCCTGAAATGGCTGCCTGTTAACTTCAATTGTCCCCGAATAATTGTCCAACAGCCCGTTGGACAATTATTTCCTCACGGATAACTAAACCCCTTTACCAACGTCAACTCCCCCACCGCCCGCATCGGCACCAGAAAAGTCTCCATCTTCTCGTTCGGCGTCCCCTCCTCCGTTATCACCGTGACCTGCGCCGTGGTCAGCGGTTGAACCGCATCCTCCTGCCCGTCCTCATCACTGCGATACCCGCCTCCGAAGTAGTTCACGTAAACGAGGTATTGGCCCTTGATCGGCGCTGGCATGGCAAAGATTTCCGGGCCATACCCGGTCGTCACGTCGACATCGAGCGCCGCGCCATTGGGCGCAACACGATCGCCGTACCAGATGTGGGCGCCGTCAGGTGTGATGAGGTGCAGGTCAAGGTCGGTGTTGTCGCTATCCCAGGAAAGCAGTACGCGCAACTTCGCCGGAGTTGCCCCGCCGCTGGCGTTGAGAAATTGGGTTCGGTGGCGCTGCTGACCATCGGGGCTACGGACTTCAACGCTGTTGCTGCCATTGGGAAACGAGAACGGGCGATCAAAGCGGCCGGCAGGGTCGATCTTCAGCGGCATGCTGACGCCGTTGACGATCAACCGGCCCGGCTCACTGGACTTGGGTGTGGCTTTGATCTGCCCGGTAATGCGTGCTGTATTGGCCTGCCCGACCGGTGTGTTCACCGAGGAAGCCGGGTAGTTGACGGACTGGCGAAAGTTTTCACCTTCGCCTTCAACCGCGCCCGTGCGCCAGCCCCCGACGGGGGTGTCGAGTTTGACGGCGCTTTCAGCCGTAAGAACCGTCGGCAATACGCAAAAGGAACAGAGGAACAGGAAGACCTGTGGATAACGGAGTTTCATGGCCTATTCCAGCAAGAGGTGGCGGGCGAGCCCTTCGATGTAGGTTTCATCCTGGCCGTTGGGGTGTGCTTCGAAGGCCAGGTGCAAGTATTCGTGGGTCAGGTCGAGGCGGTCTTGCAGCGACAGCACGCCGCGCACGTAGAGGCGTTGGCGCTCGCGGTCGACATAGGGGCGACCGAAGGCGAGGCGGCAGACGGCGAAGGTGCTGACTTCGTTGTAGCCAACCTCGCTTTCCAACCGCGGACGCCAGCCGCGGCGTTGGTTCAGCAGCCAGTCTTGCGCGGCGGGGAGTGCTTCGCAGGAGGCGACGGGGTTGTCCCAGCGGCTGAGGCTGGCGCGCGGATAGGCGTGGAGCAGGATGGCGTCGTAGCGTTGGCCGGCGTTGGCTTGCTCGACGGCTTGCTGCCAGGAGAGTTTGTCCGGGCCGGGTTGGTCGGAGTGGTAGGTGACGGTGCTGCCCGCGAGGACCAGGTCGCTGGTCCAGGCGGCGATGTTGCGCGATTCGGGGGTGGCCGGACGTGGGGCGACGCGTTGTCGGCTGCTGCTGTCGTCAATGCTCAGGCAGTCGCCGTGGCGGGTGGCGTTTTGCAGCAGGTAAGTGCGGATGGCGACGGTCAGGGCTTTGGCGGCTTCGGCGGGTTCGGGTTTGGCTTCACGCTGGAGGACCCGAGCAACGTATTCTTCGCGATCCAGGCGGGCGACGAGCGTGTCTTTGAGCAGGAATAGTTCGCCGTCGCTGTGGATATCCAGTTGATTGCCGTTGGTGAATTCGACGCGGTAGTCGCCCTGCAAGGGCCCCGACTCAACAACACGGTCCCCCTCCAGAACGCGCCTGATCGGATAACGGGAAAACAGACCGACCTCAACACAACGACCCGCCTCTGCTGGCCATGACGACGGCAGAACAGTCGCCAGCGCCTGACCATAATTGCGCAAGACCGTCTGACTGGTCCCTCGCCCGCCCGCCCAGATCGGCGTTCCATCTGCCAACCACCCAGCAAACCCACCCTGACGCGACGAAGGATCCTGATCCCCCAACCAACTCCAGGTTTTCACCCGCAACCGGCCGCCAAGTTCGCCCACAGCATTCCCGTCAGCCGCATTCAACACCACGTCCAGCAACACTCGTCGCGCCTGATCCTGCGCCGGCATCACGGCCAACATTCGTAGCAACTCAGTCACCGGAATCCGGGTAGCAGGTTGCAACGACGGCAAATCCAGCAACCACTCCGGGGCCTGTCGCGCCTGCCAATACTTGCGCCAGTCAGCGCCAGCAATGCCCAACCGCTGCGGTTCAAAGTACAAACCACACGATTTCACCAACGCCTGATCGCGACCAATCTTGCCGCCTGCGGTGCAGCAATAGACTTCCTCTTTCGACTGACCGCGACACGCGTAAGGCGATTCATGAGCGCCGGTATCCACCAGCCAGCCGTACACAAACAACTTCCACACACTGCCCAAAGGCGTCTGCAAATCAGCAGGCAACGGCTCACGCGAAATCACTTGAGTCCGGCTCAACGAAATCAATTCACCCTTGATGCCCAGACGCAACGGCTCGTCCTGCGCTGTCGCCAACGCAGGAATCAAACACAGCAGCCACCAGACCAGCGGTCGGGTCATGTCAGTTGACCGTGACCTGGCCGAGAGCCGGTTTCTGTTCCTGAGCCTGATGCTGTGGCGCGTAGACCTGAGTGAAACGCACCGGCGGCAGGTTGAACTGGCCCTTCTGTGAGAAGCGCACCAAATGACGCAGACGCAACTCGCCACTCAAGGCATCAACCGGAATGGCATAGGCCATTTGCCCCGGTTCAAAACGCGCCTTCTCCAGCGCTGCCGGCTCGGTGCCAGCCTTGCCCATGAGCTTGATGCCCCACGTGGTGCGCTCGACATCGGCACCCGGTGGCAGCGGCACTTCGAGCATGCCGTAGCGCAGCGGTTTCGCGGCTTTGCTGGTGATGATCACTTCGTCCAGATACAGGCTGTCGCTGGACAACGGTTTGTTGCCGACCGCTTCCAGTTTGAAGTTGAAGGCTTCGTCACCCGGCACCAGACGCGACAGGCGACGGGTGATGGTCACGGCCATCGGATCAACCGCCGGTTGCTTGGTCTGATAACTCAGCGCGACGCGCAACGGACGTTCCTGCGTCCCAGTCAGCGACAACACTGTCGGCACGGGCGAAGAACCCTGCCAAGTCCAATACATCTCGCCAGTATCACCGTGTTCTTTTTTCCAGCCTTCACCCGGTGCCAATGCGATGGTGGGCGAAGCCTGCTCGATACTGCGCTGCAACCAGGTCAGCGCCAACGCGCGTTCCAGGGTCGACTGCTGGGGTAGCAGACGTTGCAGCAACGCTGCCGCGTGAGCCTGATCGAAGGCTTGCAGCGACAGGTTCAACGCTTCGGCAAACGGTTGAGAACTGACGGCCAACCGCTGCTGAGCATCTGTCAGTTGCCGATTAAAGGTGTCCGGCAGATTGACCTTCGATTGCTTCGCCAAAGAGGCAGTCAACGCACGAGCGGCAGCCAAACCGAGCGCCGAATCCGGATCGCTCATGACCATGCTGTCCTCACCATCCTCCATCAGGTTCGACGCATTACCCGCACCCGCTTTCGACAGGTCCTCCATCAACCCGCTGAGCAAAGTGTTCACCGGCAATTGCATCTGTTTGGCGAACGACAGAATCAGCGCTCTCTGCAGCAGCGGCGTGTTCTTGGCCTGCGCCGAATAAACCTCCAGCACCCGCTGCCAATGCTCCGGCGGCAGGCTCAACTCCAGCGCTTTGCTGGCGTGCCAGTCGGCGTAGTAAGCGTAAGCAGTGAGGAATGCATCGGGCTCACCGTCCATGCCCCACCAGGTGAAGCTCGCCGAAGGCCCGGCCATTTGCACCAGACGCAGACGGCTGTTTTGCATGATCAAGCGCAAGCGATCGCGGGTTTGCGGGTTCGACGCCAAGGTCGGATAAGCGATGCTTAACGGCAGCAAGCGGCTAGCGGTTTGTTCGACACCGCCGTACGGATAACTCAGTAAATCATCGAGCACGGAACGGAATAGCGCTTGCGGACTGTCATCCAGACGCAGACGAACATCCGTGGCGTCCGCCGGCAGGGTCAGTGGTGTATCACCGCTGGCCACATCGAAGCTTTGACTCTGAGTCACCTGCCAACCTTCGCCGGTCGCGGTTAGCCGCACAGCCAAAGCGTCAGCCGTTTTGCCGTCCTGCACCACCTCAGCTGTCCACTCGCCACTGGTCAACGCGAACGCCGGCAGCGCGATGTAGTTGATGCCGTTGTTCAGCGTCACTGGCACGCGCTGTTCGGCGCCAGCGTAATGAATCACCAGCTCAGCCTTGACCGGTTTCTCGGCCTGACTGAAAGCGAACACGCCGAGATCAGGTTTGTCGCCGTTGCGGAATTTGGTTGGCCCGCTCCACTTCAGGTACAGCGGTTTTTCCGAGCGCACGAACTGCTTCTTCTGCCCGACCTGACCGTCATCGGCGATGGCCCGCGCGGTGATGCGCCAGCGGGTCAGCGAGTCCGGCATCTTGAAGGTAAAGCGGGTTTTGCCGTTGGCGTCGGTCACCAGTTCCGGCTGCCACGCAGCGGTGTCGATATCTTCACGACGCGGCCGCTCCAGCACTTTCACGCCTCGCTCGCTGCGGTTGGCTTTGCCCGGCGCACCCGGACTGCCCGGCAATGCCACGTCGTAGCTGATGAACGACAGACTGGCGCTGGTGCGCACATTGTTGCGGCGCGGGTGGTAGAAGAACTGGTCGATGGTCGGTGCGACTTCCGGTTGCAGGGCGTAGACCATTTCGTCGACCACGCTGACCGTCAGGTGCGCCGGGATCGGCTTGCCAGCGAACTGGGTGGTCAAGTCAACCGACACGGTATCGCCCGGCTGATACGTCTCTTTATCGGTGGCGATGGCCACGTCGATCTGCGGCGCGATCACCTTGATGCCGGCGTTCTGGAAGCTGTACTGACCGCCCTTGGTGTAGAGCACCGAGAAGGTCAGGTTCGGCGCGAAACTATCCTTCACCGGGATCCGCGCGCGGTATTGGGTCTCGCTGAGTTTTTCCATCCTCAGCCAGTCGCCGCCCTTGGACAGCAGCGCTGTGGCCTCGACCTTGTCGCGCTCGAGCGACAGCAGTGCATCGCTGATCGGCTCAGGGAAGGTGATCAATGCGAGGGCTTCGTCGCCGGCCTTGTACTCGGGTTTGTCGAGGACGATTTCCACGGTGCCGGGCACGGCTTTGACGCCGTCACCGGTGACCGAATGACCGGTCGCACCCACCACGCGACCATGGTCGTCCTTCAGCGTCAGGTTGTAAGTGCCCGGACGCTCGAACGCCAACGTGAAGCCTTTATCGGCTGCGGCTAGTTTGCCTTCGCCGGTGGTCTGATCTTCCAGACGCACCCAGCTATAACTGCTCGGAGTGACCGCTTTGCTTTGCTCGCTGCCGCCTTCATTCAAATAAATGAACGCAACCTTGTCGCCCACCGCACTGAACCGCTGCGGTGCGCGCAGGCTGAAACTCGCGGCGCCACGGTCGATGAGGATTTCCTTGGTGGTCTTGACCCGATACGCCGCACCATCGCTGGCGAACACGGTGAGCATGTAGCGACTCGGCTTCTCGGCAGCCGGCAGATCGAGCGTCGCGTTGCCCTTGGAATCGGTGGTCAGTTCGGTGCTGGTCAGCTCAACCGGGAATTGCCCGAGGTATTGCAGTTCGTTGTCGACCATCGACAGCTGTTGGGCACGCAAGCTCAGGCTCAACTTGGCGTTGGCCACCGGTTTGCCATCCGGGTACAGCAGCACGAGGCTGCCTTTCATGGGTTCGCCGGTGCGGTAATCCTGCTTGGCCAGGTTCAGGGAAATTTCGAAGTGCGGCTTGATGTATTCGGCGACGCGGAAGGCGCTGCTGTAGGCCTGATCCTTGTAGCTGAAACGCAGTTCATAACCACCTGCTACCGCGTTGTCCGGCAACTGGATACGGCCTTGAGTGCCAGCCTTGGAATCGAGCTTCAGCGCCAGCGATTGCAGCGCCGTGCCGGTGGCATCGAGCACGATCACGTTGACGTCGGCAGCCGTCGGCAGCACCGAGTCACGGGCATTCTTGAACTCGCGACCGACGATTTTCAGCGACACCCAATCCCCCGGCCGATACAGCGGCCGGTCGGTGAAGGCATAGAGTTTGGTGTCGTAGATTTCGCTGTCGTAATAGAAGTTTTCGGAGACAAACACCCCGCCCTCTTCGTCCTCGCCGATCACGAAAGAACGCTCTGGGCTGACATGCTTCAAGCGCAGCAAGCCATCGGCATCGGTGGCGCCACTGCTCATCACGCCCAACCCATCGGTCCATAGAACGTTGACCTTCGGCACCGAACTGCCTTCGTGTTTGCGCGCGGCCCACACCAGCAGTTCATCACCGGCAATCTTGCTCACGGCCACGGTGTTGGAAACGAAGACCATGGTGGTCGCACGGTATTTACCAATCAGCGCTTCTACCAGGTACAGACCCGGCTTCAGGTTGCCCAACGGGATATACACGTTGCCCGGTGCAACGCTGACGAACTCGCTGGAAGATCCGGCCAGGTTCACGCCCTCAGGCGGCTGGATCGGTTTGGCTTGCCACAGCGGATAGCGGAATTGGCTGACCACCGGCAAGCCCGGAATCAGCGCGAACTGCGGCTGAGCGTCGTAGGGCGTTGGCGCGGCGATGGCGGTGCCCATCTTCAGTTCCGGCACTTCCTCGGTGACTTGTTTACGCGATTCGTAGGAGAACGCCCGCTGCATCACGCGACGGGATTTGCGGTACCAGTTGTCCCACAAATACGCGAGCGTGTTCGACAGGCCTTCGCCCTTGAACTGGCCGTCGCTGACCACCCGGTGCAGGTTCTTCTGGCGCTTGAGAAAATCCAGCGGCTTGTCGATGCGGTACACGCGAATGTCGGCGCCGCCATAAGGCTCCATGCGGAACCGCCGGTAGTCGCGACCCGGCGCTTCGAGGCGGACCAAAGCCTGCTCGTCGCTGGCAAAACTGCTGTCGGCCAGCAGGAAAAAACTTTCACCGGCCACCGGCGTGTAGCCGCTCGGTTCGACGGTGTCTTCAGCGTTGACCGCCGAAAAAGGCAGCCCTAATACCAACAGCAGAGGCAGAAAACGCAGCATGCGGGCACCGATCATTGGGAGAGAAAGTTCAGTCGATAGACGCCGATGAAGTTGGGGTTGGCTGCGTCGGGTATCCATCGGGTGTCCTTCCATGTCATGAGTTGCTGCAGGCTTGCGGAGCGCATGCCGTTGTCAGTCGGGGTGGTGGTGCCGGTGTGATAGGCGATGTAGCGACCCATCCAGATCATCAGGTGCTGGTCGTCGCCCTGATCGAAAAACATCAGGTCGCCGGGCCGGGCTTGCGCTAAATCGCGGCCGACCAAATGGCTGTTGAACTGAATCAGTTTGATCGCGTTGACGTACGGCCCGACCTTGCCGCCGCCCTGCTGCCATTGCTGGGCGAGACCGCGTTGGGCGTCACTCAGTTGCAGCTCCGGCGGCAGGTAGCGATTGGACAGACCGTTGTTGCGCAGCCATTTGTCGTCATGAACTTTCAGCGCTTCGTTGGCAGCGAATCGCACCAGGCCCGCGCAGTCCTGCTGATACCAGCGCGGGCTCGGGCCTTGGGCCAGTTGTTCCTGGGCGATGCGCACAAACCAGGCGCGGAACACGTGGGATTGCTGCACGTCCAGTGGCGGCGTCTCAGTAGCAAATGCCCGGGTGCCCAGCAGCAACGCCAACAGGCCAAGGCCTCGGATAAGTGCTGTCACAGGGCTTTCCATTCCAGCGGCAGCCATTGCCAGTGGCCGTCGGGTTCGCTGCCTTCCGGAAGCGTCAGTGCATATTTGCCATAGCCGCCGAGCTTGCGCAGTTTCGGGATCAGATAAGTCTGCGCCGCGTTGTAGAACACCGGCTCCATGTCTTGCGGCAGGCTGTCGAGGGTTTCCTGTTGCATCAGCTGCGCCATGGAATCCGGGCCGAAGTAGACCGGCATCAGCAGGTCTTTCGGCACCACGTCAGCCATCGGCGGGAAGCGTTTGTCGAGGGTGCCGAGGGCTTTGTCCACGAGTTTGTCATCTAGGGAAAACAGCAGCGTTGAACCGTGGCGCGCCAGGCTCACTTTCATGAACGCCTTGCCGGTGATCGCGTCCGGATTCTCGGCATCCTTGGCTGCGTAAGGACCGAAGTTGGAGCTGACCTGACGCTGCCATTGGTGGGTTGAGCCTTCCTGTTTCTCGATGACCGGGAACGCGTGCTCTTCGACGTTGCCTTCGTAGGCGCCGACCATCGAGCCGAACAAATTGCCCAGATCACCGTCGAGTTTTGCGCTGTCATCATCATTCAGGCTGGCCACCAGCAACGGCGTGTACAACCGCGAATCGGCGTACCAGCACAGGCCGGCGGCACCGGCCATGTGTTCGGTCAGGGCCTGGGCCACCGATTCTTCGGCGCCAAGTTTCACCAGCAGCGGTTTCTGTTGTTCTGCGGCGAGCGGCAAGGCTACACAGGCGCTGGCGCCCATCGGCATGGCTTGCCAGATCGGTTTGAAATCGAAGTCCGGCTGGTTGTCCAGTTCGTCCATGGCGAGGAAGCTGTGCCAGCCCTTGTCGTCCATGTCGAAGCGCAGGCCGGCGAAGTTCGGGATGAAACGCTGGTACCCCATGGCCAGGACGCTGGTATTCACCGAGAGGCGTTGTTTCACCTCGGGCGCGCGGGGTTGCAGGCCGAAGGCTTCAGGGAACAGTTTGTCGCCGTTGAGCAACGCCGCGATGGCCTTGGTCGAGACGCTGCCCGGTTCTTCCGATGAGCCGCTTTGCGGATCGTAGAGTTTGGTCGGGTTGGACAGCACCACCAGTTTGTCGCCATGGGAGGCGAACAGCAGCGCTTTGCTGGCGTTGTAGCTCAGTTGATAAAGCGCCACATCGTCGGCGCCGACTTTCACATCACCGATTTTGCTCAGCTGCGAATCATCCAGCGCCACTTTCGCCAGCGGCTCCAGCACCTTGGCCAAACCACCGCGATCCATCACCAACAGGAAATCCTTGAGCCGCCCGTCCGCTCCGCGCCACAGCGCGACATCCGCCGGCTGGTCGAAAAGTTGCTCGATCAGGCTGTCCTGCAACTTCAGGTCGTGTTCGTAAATGATCCGCCGCAGACTGCCGATCAAACCGAGACGATCCGCATGCGTTTCGTAATAGAAGACGAAATCTTCGGTCAGGGTTTCCTTGAGGAACGGCACCGCCAACAAGTCCTTGGGCAACTGGCTCAAGGAGTGGGTTTCGAGCAGACCGTCCGGCCGGCTCATGCCCAGTTTGTCGCTGGCCAATTCTGCCGGCGGCGCCTTGGGTTTGTACATGAACCAGCCCAACCCACCGGCCACGCCAGCCACCAGGCACAGCCCGACCAGCAACGCCGGCCAGCGACGAGAAGGTTTGGCTGGGGGTGCGTCGGCGGCCGGGGATACAGTGTTATCGCTCATGTTCACGCTCATGTTCACAAAGCTCAATTCATCCGTGGTGCGGGATGTTCAATAGTTGAAAGTCTTGACCAGCAGCAGGTCACCGATCGCGCGCAGGGGCACGATGAACGTCTCGCGTTTTTCGTCGACGGTGTTTTCGTTGAGCACCAGGTT
The DNA here is from genome assembly GCF_054897825.1 of Pseudomonas sp. ZS1P83. Lineage (NCBI taxonomy): Bacteria > Pseudomonadati > Pseudomonadota > Gammaproteobacteria > Pseudomonadales > Pseudomonadaceae > Pseudomonas > Pseudomonas sp. ZS1P83. The sequence goes on along the minus strand of NZ_CM142706.1, from coordinate 6,204,660 downwards.
GATCTGCGAGGTGATCACCTGGTTCTGGTTGCTGGTCTCATCGAAGTTATAGCCGCCACTGCCGAAGTTGCCCCAATAGTTCACGTAAACCAGGTAGGTGCCATGCATCGGCGCGGTCATGATGAACATTTCCGGGCCGGGGCCATCGACGCCGTCCGGGTCCAGCCCGCCACCGTTGGTCAACGCCGAATGAGCCCAGAACGCATGCTGGCCGTCAGGGGTAATGATGTGCAGGTCGAGTTCGGCTTTCGGGTCGTCCCAACCCAACACCACGCGAATCCGCGCCGGGGTGCGCAGGTTGTTGGCTTCATAAAATTGAACGCGCTTGAGCGATTTTCCCTCAGCGCTGCGCACTTCGACGCTGTTGGAACCGGCACCGAACGCATACGGCCGGGCGAAACGCCCTTGGTCGTCGGTGTACAGATTCAGAGGATTGCCGTTAACCGCCAGGCTGTGCGGTCCACGCTGAGTACCGATGGCCTTGAGTTGGCCCTGGATCATTGTGCGATTGCGCTGCACACCCCGGTCAATGGGTGGCGTGGGATAGGCGACTTGAGGATTTTCACTGCGGTCCAGCAGGCCGGAATAACGCCAGCCGCCCACCGGCTCCGACAGCTCGGCCGAAGGCTCGGCCCAGGCCGCGGTCGCGCAGACGAGCGTGATCAGCAATGAAAGAAAACAACGCATGTGACGCCTCCTGCCATGCATAACGAAACCTTGCGCCCGATCCTCGGCGCGTTACAGATTCAAAAACTGCGTTTCGTCAGAAAGACCCGTCACTAGCGGGTCGTAGAAGGCGCGAAGGTTAGCCATTTGGTGGGTTTTTAACAATCGGATACCTCCATATTTGCGGTGGGAATCACGGTGATTGTTGGGCATGAGCCGAATAGCGAGGTTATTCGGCTCACCTATTGAGCCGAATAAACCGCTTTAACCGTAATGCGATTTGTAATTGGATGGACTCGCCCAAGCCGAGGCGTCAATGCGCCACGATGGCAGTCTAATTAGCCAACGACAGCGAGGGCGAGTCCATGAAAAAGCATACTTCGATTGATCAATCCCTGTCTTCTTCCGATTTGTCGGCCTGCACAACCGTGGCGGTCGATCTGGCCAAGCAGGTCTTTCAGGTCGCCGGTGAAGACGTCCTCGGCCAGGTGCACTACGAGCAACGGATCAAGTCGCGCGAGGCGTTTTATGAGTTTCTCCGCCAGTTGCCGCCTCATGTCGTGGTTCTGATGGAGACCGGTCCGGGTGCTCAAGCTTGGGCCCGGCAGTTGCAAGACCAAGGCAATCTGGCACGGATTCTTCCAGCCGGTTTGGTGGCCACACATCGCAGCGGGCCTAAAAATGATCGCAACGATGCGCTGGCGATTCTGCGGGCTGGTCGCGATGAAAAGATCCACGCAGTGCCGGTGAAAAGCGTTGCGGCGCTGGCAATGCAGGCGTTGCATCGCGCCCGCCAAGGTTATGTGCGTCGACGCACGGCGGTGAGTAATCAGATGCGCGGTCTGCTGCTCGAGCACGGCGTGGCCTTGGCGCAGGGCGATGTTGCGATCAGCCAGAAAATTCCGCGGGTACTGGAAGATGCCACCCAGCCGGTGCCGGGCCTGCTGCGAGAACTGATCGACGAACTGTTGGCCGAGTGGCGCCATTTGGGCGAACGCATCAGCGTGCTGACGGGGCGCCTGGAGGTGGCCGCCCGCGCCGACATGACGGCGAAGCGACTGATGACTGTGCGCGGCATCGGCCCAGTCACTGCCACGGCACTGGTGGCCAAGGAAACCAAGCCTGAGCGATTTCCCAATGCCCGCAAGTTTGCCGCGTACTTTGGCATGGTGCCTGACCAGCACAGCAGCGGGCAGACGGTCCGGCTGGGGGACATGACCAAGCGAGGCGATGTTTATTTACGCAGCCTGATGATCCAGGGAGCCCATGCGGTACTGCAACAACTACGACCTGATTCCCAGCAACCCGATGACCGCCGCTTGTTGCGCTGGATGAGCCGACTGGGCCGTAAGGAGGCTGCGGTCAGGCTAGCCAACCGCAACCTGCGAATCGTCTGGGTGCTTCTACAGAATGACCAGACTTATCGTCGCCAGGCTGGTGATGGCCAGCAAGCGACGATGAGCCACTGAGCGACAGAGTTCTGCCACCGAGGTACTAACTGTCCGGCCCTTTGCTGAAAAAAAATTGACCCCAGGTAAGACCGGCGTGGATTGATGCCTTAGCTGCTACTGGCCTTCGAGGCCTGACTGTAATCGGCATACCACGAGCTCTTCCAATTTTGGCCAGAAGCCGAAGACGGCTTCCTCGAATAGGCCTAATACATAGATGCAACGGGGCGGCGGTTTTTCAAAAGCGGGTAGACAGTGAGGGCGAGTCCATACATAGCAGCTGGCGAAGGCTGCGTTCCGACGCAGCAGTGGTAAAACCATCACTCGCAGTACATCAGGCATACCGTGCAAAGCAAGATTGACGACTGCTACGCAGCCGAACGCAGGCTTCGCCAGCTGCTACATAGAGTGTGTTGCTGCTGAAACCAGTGGCCGAAACACCCCGCTCATTTGCCCATAACCCCCATGTCTGCTAGTGTCGCGCCGGTTTAACGTCAACCGGAAATAGCCGCCATGGCCCGCAAAAAAGCTGCACTGGATTTCGAACAATCTCTCGCTGACCTGCAAACGCTGGTGGAGCGTCTGGAGAACGGCGAATTGTCGCTGGAAGATTCGCTGACGGCTTTCGAGCAAGGCATCGGTCTGACCCGCGATTGCCAGGCGGCGCTGGCCCAGGCCGAGCAAAAGGTTCAAGTGCTGCTCGAGCGTGACGGCGAGCTGGCCGAGGAACCCTTCGACGCGGATCAGCCAGAATGATTGCAGCGTATTCGGCGACCAGCCAGTCCCGCGTCAACGCTGCACTGGAAACCCTGTTCAACGCGCCGAGCCCTGAGCTGGCACGTCTATACGAAGCCATGCGCTACAGCGTGATGAATGGCGGCAAACGCGTCCGCCCGCTGCTGGCCTACGCCGCCTGCGAAGCGCTGGGCGGCAAGGCTGAGCAAGCCAACGGGGCTGCTTGCGCGGTAGAGCTGATTCACGCTTATTCCCTGGTGCATGACGATTTGCCGGCCATGGACGACGACGATCTGCGTCGCGGCCAGCCGACCACCCACAAGAAATTCGATGAAGCCTGTGCGATTTTGGCCGGTGACGGTTTGCAGAGCCTGGCCTTCAGCGCCCTGCTCGATCCGCGCCTGAGCACCTCGGACGCGCAAACTCGCCTGCAGATGGTCAGCGCTCTAGCGTTAGCGGCAGGCCCAGCCGGCATGGTCGGCGGTCAAGCCATTGATCTCGGTTCGGTCGGTCTGAAACTCGATCAAAAAGCCCTCGAATACATGCACCGGCACAAGACCGGCGCGCTGATCGAGGTCAGCGTCAAGCTTGGCGCTCTGGCCAGTGGCCGTGCCGAGAAAGACGAACTGAAATCTTTGCAGACTTATGCTCAGGCCATCGGTCTGGCATTCCAGGTCCAGGACGACATTCTCGACGTCGAAAGCGATACCGAAACCCTCGGCAAACGCCAGGGCGCGGACATCGCACGCGACAAGCCAACCTACCCGGCCCTGCTCGGTCTCGACGCCGCCAAGGCCTATGCCTTGGAACTGCGCGATCAGGCCCTGCACGCGCTGCGACCGTTTGACGCGGCAGCCGAGCCATTGCGCGATCTGGCCCGTTATATCGTCGACCGGCGCAGCTGACGGCGTATCTGCCAAAAAAGACCAACGCGTGGGCAGGGGGCGATGCATCAGGTAAACTGCCGCATCTTTTATACCTATAACGATTCGCCTGATGCCCACGACGTTTCATGAGATTCCCCGCAAGCGCCCGACCACGCCCCTGCTCGACCGTGCCAACACGCCGGACGGCCTGCGCCGGTTAGGCGAAGCCGAGCTGGAAACCCTGGCCGATGAGTTGCGCCTGGAATTGCTCTACACGGTCGGTCAGACCGGCGGGCATTTCGGTGCCGGCCTGGGCGTCATCGAGTTGACCATCGCGCTGCATTACGTCTTCGACACCCCGGACGACCGGCTGGTGTGGGACGTGGGTCATCAGGCCTATCCGCACAAAATCCTCACCGGCCGCCGCGAGCGCATGGGCACCCTGCGCCAGAAGGACGGCGTCGCGGCTTTCCCGCGTCGCTCCGAGAGCGAGTACGACACCTTTGGTGTCGGCCACTCCAGCACGTCGATCAGCGCAGCGCTGGGCATGGCCATTGCCGCCCGCCTGCAGAACAGTGATCGCAAGGCGATCGCAGTGATTGGCGACGGTGCTCTGACCGCCGGCATGGCCTTCGAGGCGCTGAACCATGCGCCGGAAGTGAACGCCAACATGCTGGTGATCCTCAACGACAACGACATGTCGATCTCGCGCAACGTTGGCGGGCTGTCGAATTACCTGGCGAAAATCCTTTCCAGCCGCACTTACGCGAGCATGCGGGAAGGCAGCAAAAAGGTCCTGTCGCGCCTGCCCGGTGCCTGGGAAATCGCCCGTCGCACCGAAGAATACGCAAAAGGCATGCTGGTTCCCGGCACGCTGTTCGAAGAGCTGGGCTGGAACTACATCGGCCCGATCGATGGCCACGATCTGCCGACCCTGATCGCCACTCTGCGCAACATGCGCGATCTCAAAGGCCCGCAGTTCCTGCACGTCGTCACCAAGAAAGGCAAAGGCTTCGCTCCGGCGGAAGTCGACCCGATCGGTTACCACGCCATCACCAAACTCGAACCCCTGGGCGCTCCGGCCGCTGCGCCGAAAAAGGCCGGCGGGCCAAAGTATTCCGGCGTGTTCGGCGAATGGTTGTGTGACATGGCCGCGTCCGATCCGCGTCTTGTCGGGATCACTCCAGCGATGAAAGAAGGCTCCGATCTGGTGGCTTTCAGCGAGCGCTTCCCGCTGCGTTACTTCGACGTGGCGATTGCCGAGCAACACGCCGTGACCTTCGCCGCCGGCATGGCGTGCGAAGGCGCGAAACCGGTGGTGGCGATCTACTCGACGTTCCTGCAACGCGGTTACGATCAACTGGTTCATGACGTCGCGGTGCAAAACCTTGACGTGTTGTTCGCCATCGACCGTGCAGGTTTAGTGGGCGAAGACGGCCCGACGCATGCGGGCAGCTTCGACCTGTCGTTCCTGCGCTGCATCCCCGGCATGCTGGTGATGACCCCGAGTGACGAAAACGAACTGCGCAAAATGCTCACCACCGGTCACCTGTTCAACGGCCCGGCGGCCGTGCGTTATCCGCGCGGCAATGGTCCGAACGCGACCATCGAAAAAAACCTCGAACCGATCGAAATCGGCAAAGGCGTGGTTCGTCGTCAGGGCAGCAAAGTCGCCCTGCTGGTGTTCGGCGTGCAACTGGCCGAGGCGCTGAAAGTCGCCGAAACGCTGGATGCAACCGTGGTCGACATGCGGTTCGTCAAACCGCTCGATGAAACACTGGTTCGCGAAATCGCCGGTAGCCATGAGCTGCTGGTGACGATCGAAGAGAACGCGATCATGGGCGGTGCCGGTGGCGCGGTCAGCGAGTTTCTCGCCCGCGAAAACATCCTCAAGTCGATGCTGCACCTGGGCTTGCCGGACAGCTACGTCGAACACGCGAAGCCTGCGCAAATGCTGTCTGAGTGCGGACTGGATGAGGCCGGGATCGAAGCTTCGATTCGTCAGCGCCTGCAATTGCTCAACCTGTAAACCCCCGCCCCTGTAGGAGCGAGCGGTGCGGCGATCCGACTTGCCCGCGAAGGCGACTTAACAGGCAACATAGATGTTGAATGTTACGGCCTCTTCGCGGGCAAGTCGGATCGCCGCACCGCTCGCTCCTACACGGACCGTGTTTTCTACGGACTGCCGATGAAACTCTCCCGCCTCGCCCTGACGCTGACCCTTCTGCCGTCCGGCCCGCTCCTGGCCGACACCTTCGAACGCGATCAAGCGCTGAAACTTCCCGACGTGCTGATCAGCGCCAACCGTCAGGTCGAAGCGCGCAATGACAGCAGCGCCGCCAACACCGTGTTCACCCGCGAAGACATTGATCGCCTGCAACCAGGCAGCGTCACCGACTTGCTGCGTCGTGTGCCGGGTGTGCAAGTCGGGCAAACCGGTGGGCGCGGCAGTCTGCCGGGGATTTACATTCGCGGCACCAAGTCGGCCCAGAGCCTGGTACTGGTCGACGGCCAGCGCATCGGCAATTCCACCTCCGGCGACAGCAACCTGCAACACATCAACATCGAACAGGTCGAGCGCGTGGAAGTGCTGCGTGGCTCCCGCTCGGTGATTTATGGCAGCGACGCGATTGGCGGGGTAATTCAGATCTTCACCCGCCGTGGCGGCGAACCCGGTTTGCAACCGCGAATGCACGTAGGTTTTGGCAGCAATCAGACCTGGGAACGCAGCCTCGGGTTGTCCGGCGGTGACGATCAGACGCGATTCAATCTCGGCGCCAGCCTCGATGAAACCGCCGGAATCAATCGCACTCGCGAGTCGTATCCCAGCGACGGCGATCATGACGACTACCGCAACAAATCGGTGAGCTTGAGCCTGAGTCACGCCCTCACCGATGACATCGAAATCGGCGCCAACCTGCTGGATAACCGTGGCAAAAGTGAGTTCGACAATCCGTTCGGCCGCTTCGACATGGACACGTTCGAGTCAGTCCAGCAGCAGCCCTACAGCGACTTCGCGGTCAGCAGCATCAGCAGTTACGTCGATGCGCGTATCAACGACCGGTGGAAAACCCGCGTCGAGTTCGGTCACAGCGAAAACCGCGAGAAGACGTTGGACAAACTCAGTGACGAACGCAGCGTGTTCAACACGTACCGTGATTCGGTGAACTGGCAGAACGACCTGACCCTCGACGAGCGCAACAGCCTGATCCTCGGCGGCGACTGGTACGAGGACCGAATCAACAGCAGCACGCCATTCGACGAGGACAGCCGCTGGAACCGTGCGGCGTTCATTCAGCATCACTACCAGTCGGATAGCTTCTCCACCGAACTGGGCCTGCGCCGCGATCAGAACCAACAGTTCGGCGGCCAGAATAGCTGGAGCGGCACCTTCACCCTGCCGCTGAATCCGGACAACGATGTGCTGCTGACCTACAGCGAAGGTTTCCGCGCGCCGACGTTCAATGATCTGTATTACCCCGATTTCAGTAGTCCGGATCTGAAACCCGAGACCTCGAAAAGCTACGAGCTGCAATGGCGCAGTCAGCTGACCGACACCGCTCGCCTGGAAGCTTCGCTCTACCGTACGGACCTGGAAGACGCGATTATTTTCGGCAGCAACTCACGTCCGCAGAACGTGGCCTCGGCACGGATCAACGGGTTCGAAGCGGCGTTAAAACAGGAACTGTTCGGCTGGCAGAGTAACCTCGGCGTGGCGATCATCGACCCACGGGATCGCGACAGTGGTCACACCCTGGCTCGTCGCGCGCGGCGGACCTTGAGCCTGGATCTGGATCGGCAGTTCGATCGCCTGGGACTCGGCGCCAGTTGGCAGGCCGTGAGCAGCAGTTATGACGATGAAAACAATCAGCAGCCGTTGGGCGGGTATACGCTGCTGGGGTTGCGCAGCAGCTGGGCGTTGAATCGAGAGATCAAGCTTGAGCTTAAGGTCGATAACGTGCTGGACAAGGGTTTTAGCCGAGCGCTGTACAGCCATGATGGCAGTCAGTATGGGTATCGCGAGGAAGGTCGGGCGTGGATGTTTGGGGTGACCTGGACGCCGGAGTTATAGCCACAAATTAGCGGTATTTCGGCCGGCCTCTTCGCGGGCAAGCCTTGCTCCTACAGGGATCACACTGAATCTGTAGGAGCGAGGCTTGCCCGCGAAGGCCGCGCCTCGGTGTTAGCGATCAGGCGCAATCACTTTGCACAACTTGGCCGTCGCTTCGATCATTTGCCCACTCGGCCGTTCCAAACCTTTATCCGTCACCAACAGCAATTGCCCCTGCGCCACCGCCGTGACTTGCGGCCAGGCTTTCCACGCATCGAGTTGCGCCTGATCGCCGGCCAGAATCACTTCTGGATTACGTTGCAATACCGCCTCAATACTGACCTGCGGTGCCGGCAGTGTCAGGTCGGCAAACACATTGCGCGCCCCGCACACTTCAAGCGCATCGCTGATAATCTGCCCGCCGCCAACGGTGTACAGCGGTCGATCCCAGACCTGATAAAACACTCGTAATGGCTCATCCCGGCGATAACGCTGGCGCAGCGAATCCAGTCGTTGACGCAACTGTTCAGCCAATGAAACGCCACGCTCCGGACGGCCGATCTGTGAGGCAATCGCCTCAATTTGCGACGTGAGTTGTTCGAGGTTGTGGGGCTCAGCAACGTAGGTCGGGATGTTCAACCGCTTGAGCTGTTCACGCTGGGCCGGGCCAACGCTGCCGGGCCAGAGCAACAGCAGATCGGGCTTGAGACTGAGCAGCTGTTCCATGTCCAGCTGACCGTACCGGCCAACGGAAGGAAGGTCTTTGAGTTCGGCAGGACGCTCACCGGCATCCAGCACACCCACCAACAGGTCGGCCGAATCCAGCTCAACAACGATTTCAGAGAGGGACGGCGCGAGGCTGACAACGCGTTCGACCGCAGCCGCCGAGCCACTGACGGCCAGCAGCAAAACCGCCAGCCAGACGGGTCGCATCAGCCGAGTTGACGCGGAATACGGTAAAGGTAGAACAGTACCAGGGTCGACAGCGCCAGCAGCATCAACGGCACGGCTTCGAGGCCGACGAACACTGCCAGGGCACCTATCCAGGCCGGCAGGCCGGCAGCCAGGAACGCGGTACGACGCTTGGCCGCCAGCGCGATCCAGGCAGCAGGCTCTTCAGGGGTGTCGAGGGCTTTTTGAGTGGCGATCAACGCGTGCTTGTAGCCGCCAAAGAATTTCAGGCTGACAAACATCGATGCCACACCCGCGATGAACAACGGCATTGCCAGCACCGGCAGGATCGCCTCGCTCTGGCCAAACACGCCGTTAATCACGAACAGTGGCAGCAAGGCCAAGGCAAGGTATTGCCACCAGTTGAAAGACAATCGCCGCCGTACTTGACCGCGCGTCACGCGCGGTCAGCCTCACCCTGATGCTCGTTGCCCATCATGTGGTCGAGCTTGCTGGCCTTGGTGGCCAGGTAGAGTTTGTTGTGCGGGTTGTGGCCAGTGTGCAGCGGCACGCGCTCGGCGACCACGATACCCATGTCGGTCAAGGCTTTGACCTTGCGTGGGTTGTTGGTCATCAAACGCAGGGACTTCACGCCCAAGTGCTCCAGCATCGGCAGGCACATGGCGTAGTCACGCTGATCAGCAGCAAAGCCCAGACGCTCGTTGGCTTCAACGGTATCGGCGCCGCCATCCTGCAACTCATAGGCGCGGATTTTGTTCAGCAGGCCAATGCCACGGCCTTCCTGACGCAAGTAGAGCAACACGCCACGGCCTTCACGAGCGATGGCCTGCAAGGCGGCCTCGAGTTGCGAGCCGCAGTCGCAACGCTGGCTGAACAAGGCATCGCCGGTCAGGCATTCGGAGTGCAACCGGCCGAGTACCGGGGCACCGTCGGCGAACTCACCCAGGCTCAGCACAACGTGCTCGCGCCCGTTTTCTTCATCGAGAAAGCCGTGCATGGTGAATTGCGCAAAAGGCGTTGGCAGCTTGGAAGCGGCGACAAAAACGACAGGCACCGGTGTGCTCCTGATCAATAAGTACTGGAGATTCGCAGACGCGGCATTGTAACAGCACGTTCCTACAGACGCTTAGGCTGAATTATGGGGCATAACGATCAAAAAGTTAGATCACTGGCCTGCGGGCTCACCGCTGTCGTCGAACGGATAGGGTTGTTTCCAGCGCTCGAAGATCGGTTTCAGCTGGCCGTTTTTCACCAGGTGTTCCATGCGCTGGTCGAACAACGCCATCAATGCTCGGGCATTGGGCGTCTTGGCAAAGCACAGATACAGCGGCAATTCCGCGATGTGGGTGCGACGGAACTGCGACGGATCCTTGGCCCGCTTGATGACATAGTCGACCTCGGTCAACGCGTCGATATAAAAGTCTGCGCGATTGTGGGTCAACATCGACAAAATCCCGGTACGCCGCATGACTTCGTTATATCGGCGTACGTTGGGCAGGTAATCCTGATAGTCGTAGCCGCGGACCCAGGCCAGTCGATAGTTGCCCAGGGTTTGCGGGGTCGGTGCGGGGTTGCTGGCCAGCCCTAGGGCATAGATGTGATCGGTATCGAAGTTCCAGCGCGGATAGAGCAGATCGCTGGACTCCTCATGATAGGAGCCGACACAGGCGTCGACTTCGCCGCGCTGGGCCAGGCCCATGGAGCGGATGTAGGGTTCGCTGCGGATGTCCAGTTTGACCCCCGCGGGCTCGAAGACTTCCCGCAACACGTCCCAACCCAGACCGTGGCCATCGGCGGCGGTGTAGTCTTCCCAGTCTTCGCTGGCCAGATGAATCACCGACGGCGTCGTCGCCCCGTCACCCGCCTGAGCGAACGAGCAAAACATCGTGAAAACCATCACCACCAACCAGCGTCGAGCCATCCTTAGTCCCCTGTTTCGCCCTTCAGGCGAAAATCCATACCAGCCCTTGCATCGCCAGCCACGCAAACACCCCGGCCAAAACGTCATCGAGCATGATCCCGACGCCCCCATGCACATGCCGGTCGATCCAGTGGATCGGCCACGGCTTGAGTATGTCGAAGAAGCGGAACATTAAAAACCCAGCCAACAACCAGTACCAACCTTCCGGCACCAGCCACAGGGTGATCCACATCCCGACCATTTCGTCCCAGACGATGCCTTCGTGGTCGTGCACCCGCAAATCGTCGGCCACTTTGCCACACAGCCAGAAACCAAACAGCATGGTGATGCCGAGCATCAGCCAGTAGCCCCAGTCGGGCAACATCTGCCACAACGGGATAAAGGGTAGCGCAACTAACGAACCCCAGGTGCCCGGTGCTTTTGGCAGGGTGCCCGAGCCGAAGCCGAACGCCAGGAAATGCCACGGATTGCGCCAGACCGACGGCGGTACGAATTCCGCCGGGACCTGTTTGGGATGATCTGTCACGGTGTCTCCCGAAAATGTTGATAGCCCCGGGTTTTCGGGGTGATGTCTTGCCCAACGGCGTCCAGCAGCACTACGCCCTGCCCCGTCGCAACATGCCCGACCACATGGATCGGCCAGCCGTCGCTCAACAATTGCGCTAACTCGACGGACGGCAAGGTAAAGGCCAGCACGTAATCATCACCGCCGCTCAGGGCCGCTACCTCTGCACCCGATTGACCGAGGAAGGCGACTAAAGCTTTCGACAATGGCAGCTTGTCCCGTTCAATCTGAATGCCGACCTTCGATGCGAGAGCGATATGCCCGCAGTCCGCGAGCAGGCCGTCGGAGATGTCCAGCGCCGAGGTGGCTTTCCCGCGCAGTGCCATTCCCAGCCCAAGCTGCGGCTGCGGCGACCAGTAATGCGCCAGCAGCGGATCGGCGATGGCAGCTTCAGCCGTTCGCTGACCAAGCACCAACGGCAAGGCGCCAGCGGCGTTGCCCAGGTCACCGCCAACGCACAGCAAGTCGCCTGGCTGCGCACCGCTGCGGGTCAACGCCTTGCCCGCCGGCACACGACCGAACACGGTCATGGTCAGACTCAACGGCCCACGGGAGGTATCACCACCCACCAGCGCCACACCGCAGCTCTGCGCCATGGTGTTCAAACCACGGGCGTAGGCGTCCAGCCAATCGGCAGTCACCGTCGGCAAAGTCAGGGCAAGAGTAAAAGCAACGGGGGTGGCGCCCATGGCGGCCAGATCACTGACGGCCACGGCCAGCGAACGCTGACCGAGCAGAAACGGGTCGCAAGGGTCTGCGAAATGCACACCGGCCACGAGTGTGTCGGTGGAAATCGCCAACTGCTCCCCGGGAGGAACAGCCAGCAAGGCACAGTCATCACCGATCCCAAGGGCAACGCCTTCGCCGCCCTGCGCACAAGGCGCGGCGGCGAAGAAGTTGCGGATCAGCTCAAACTCACCCATCAGGTATCAAGCGCAAATCAGCGCTTGAACGCCTTGACTTCAGCTTCCCGCAGACGCGGGGCCAGCTTGTCGAGTACACCGTTGACGAACTTGTGGCCGTCGGTGGAGCCGAAGACTTTCGCCAACTCGATACCTTCGTTGATCACAACGCGGTACGGCACATCGACGCGCTTGAGCAGTTCCCAGGTCGACAGGCGAAGAACGGCCAGTTCAACCGGGTCCAGCTCTTCGATCGTGATGTCCAGGCACGGCGTCAGTGCCGTGTCGATCTCGGTCTTGTGAGCCGGAACGCCGTGCAGGATGTCGTGAAAGTAAGCGGCATCGACATCGCTGAAATCATTATCGACCCGGAACTGCGCTTCGATCTCGTTCAGCGACTGCTTGGCCATGTGCCATTGGTACAGCGCCTGAGTCGCGAGCTGACGGGCTTCGCGACGCTTGACGCTTTTCGATGGCTTGCCGGCATCCGCAGGCTTTGGATCGCGCGGGTTGAAACGATCGCTTTCGTCGCTAATCACTTGGCCTCCAACTGCGCCAGCAGGCTGACCATTTCCAGAGCGGACAGGGCAGCTTCAGCACCTTTGTTGCCGGCCTTGGTGCCGGAACGTTCGATGGCTTGCTCGATGGAGTCAACGGTCAGCACGCCGAAAGCGACCGGTACGCCGAACTCCATGGACACCTGGGCCAGGCCCTTGGTGCATTCGCCAGCCACGTATTCGAAGTGCGGAGTACCGCCACGAATGACCGCGCCCAGGGCGATGATTGCTGCGTATTCGCCCTTCTGAGCGACTTTTTGCGCAACCAGCGGGATTTCGAAGGCGCCAGGCGCGCGGATGATGGTGATATCGCTTTCGCTCACGCCGTGGCGAACCAGGGCATCAACTGCACCGCTGACCAGGCTTTCAACGACGAAGCTGTTGAAACGGCCTACGACCAGAGCGTAGCGGCCTTTAGGGGAGATGAAGGTACCTTCGATGGTCTTCAGGGTCATTCGTTAGATCTCTTAAAGAGCCGGGACGCGTTTTCTACGCATCCCTCAGTGATGTTGTTAACCGCGAATCAAGGACTGGAAACAACCGGTCATTATTCGGAGGGCACGTATTCTACAACTTCCAGATCGAAACCGGATATCGCATTAAATTTCATTGGCGCACTCATCAGGCGCATTTTGCGCACGCCCAGGTCCCGGAGGATCTGCGAACCGGCACCGACGATGCTGTAGGTGGTCGGTTTTTTCGCCGGTACGTGCTCCGCGGTTTCGCGGATGTGCGCCAGCAATACGTCGCCATCGAGCGGGTGACCGAGCAACAGCACGACGCCGCTGCCAGCCTCGGCAACCGCAGCCATCGCGGCGCGCAGGCTCCAGCGGCCAGGCTGTTTGACCATCAACAGGTCGCGCAGCGGGTCCATGTTGTGCACCCGAACCAGGGTCGGCTCGTCGGCGTAAACGGTGCCCAGGGTCAGGGCCAGGTGCACGTCGCCTTCCACGGAATCACGATAGGTCACCAGGTTGAATTGGCCCAGTTCGCTGTCCAGCGGCTGCTCGGCAATCCGCTGAACGGTACGTTCGTGGATCATCCGGTAGTGAATCAGGTCGGCGATGGTGCCGATCTTGATGTTGTGTTCGGCCGCGAAAGCTTCCAGTTCCGTGCGACGGGACATGGTGCCGTCGTCGTTCATCACTTCGCAGATCACGCCGCTCGGCTCGAAACCGGCCATGCGCGCCAGGTCGCAGGCGGCTTCAGTGTGGCCGGCGCGAGCCAGGGTGCCGCCGGCCTGAGCCATCAGCGGGAAGATGTGGCCGGGGCTGACGATGTCTTCAGCCTTGGCGTCTTTCGCGGCGGCGGCCTGAACGGTGCGCGCACGGTCGGCGGCGGAGATGCCGGTGGTCACGCCGGTGGCGGCTTCGATGGACACGGTGAACTTGGTGCCGAAACCGGAACCGTTGCGCGGTGCCATCAGGGGCAGCTTCAGCAGTTCGCAACGCTCGCGACTCATCGGCATGCAGATCAGGCCACGGGCGTGCTTGGCCATGAAGTTGATGTGTTCAGGCTGGCAGCACTCGGCGGCCATGATCAAATCGCCTTCGTTCTCGCGGTCTTCGTCATCCATGAGGATGACCATCTTGCCTTGGCGGATGTCTTCAACCAGTTCTTCGATGCTATTGAGCGCCACAAGGCACCCCCTTGGGTCAGGATTTGAGGTAGCCGTTGGCGGCCAGAAAGCTTTCGGTGATGTTTCCGGACGGCCTTTGAGAAGCGTCAGACTCTGCGGCCTTGTCGCCCATAAGAAGGCGCTCCAGATAACGTGCCAGCAAGTCAACTTCGAGGTTCACCCGGCGACCCGGCTGATAAGACGCCATGATGGTTTCGCTCAGGGTGTGGGGAATGATCGTCAGCAAGAACTCGGCGCCATCGACCGCGTTCACGGTCAGGCTGGTGCCGTCGACGGTGATCGAGCCTTTATGCGCGATGTACTTGGCCAGCTCTTTGGGCGCGCGGATGCGGAATTCCACAGCGCGAGCATTCTCGGTACGGGCAACCACTTCGCCCACGCCATCGACGTGCCCGCTGACCAGATGCCCGCCGAGGCGAGTGGTCGGGGTCAGGGCTTTTTCCAGGTTGACCGGGCTGCCGCTTTTCAGGTCATTCATGGCGGTGCAGTCGAGGGTTTCGCGACTGACGTCCGCCGCAAAGCCGTTACCTGGCAGCTCAACCGCGGTCAGGCACACGCCGTTGACCGCGATGCTATCGCCCAGTTTGACGTCGCTCAAGTCGAGCTTGCCGGTTTCTACGTGTACCCGCACATCTCCGCCTTTTGGGGTCAATGCACGAATACTGCCGATGGATTCGATGATGCCGGTAAACATAGAGTCCTCCTCGAGAACAGGGCCGTCGCGTGGCGCAGGCCCGAAATTATACGCTCGCCGCGGGCGAAGGAATGGCGATGATTCGCCAGTCATCGCCAACCGCGCGGATTTCGGTGATTTTAAGTTCCGGCGCGTCTTTCATCTGCGCCAGCGGCCAGTCCAGCAGCGGTCGCGCCGAGGACCCGAGAAATTTGCCGGCGATGAAAATCTGGAACTCGTCCACCAGCCCTTGCTGAGCAAAAGCCCCAGCCAGACGCGGGCCAGCCTCGACCAACACTTCGTTGACCCCACGGGCAGCGAGTTCGACCATCAGTTTGCGCAGGTCGACCAAGCCGTCCTCGCCCGCCACGATCAAGCACTCCGGGCCATTGGCATATTGCTCTTCGATCGCCATGCACGTGGCGACCAGCGCCGGGCCGGCCTTGAAGAACGGCGCGTCCAGTGGCACTCGCAGACGGCCGTCGATCAGCACACGCAGCGGCAGGCGGCTCATGGCCAAGGCTGTTTGTTCAGGGTCCAGGCCTAGCTCATCGGCACGCACGGTCAAACGGGCGTTGTCCGCCAGCACCGTGTCGGCACCGGTCAGCACTACGCTGGCCTGAGCACGCAAGCGTTGTACCGCCGAACGCGCCGCAGGACCGGTGATCCATTGGCTCTCGCCGCTTGCCATCGCCGTGCGACCGTCGAGGCTCATGGCCAATTTGACCCGCACGAACGGCAAGCCGTGTTCCATGCGTTTCAGGAAACCTTCGTTGAGCTTGCGCGCTTCGCCTTCCAGCACACCGCATTCAGTGGCGATGCCGGCCTGGGCCAGACGCTGCATGCCACGACCGGCAACCGACGGGTTCGGGTCTTGCATCGCCGCGACTACCCGAGCCACACCCGCATGTACCAGCGCATCGGCGCAGGGCGGCGTTCGTCCGTGGTGGCTGCACGGTTCAAGGGTCACATAAGCGGTAGCGCCTCGCGCCTTATCGCCGGCGGCGCGCAGGGCGTGGACTTCGGCGTGGGGTTCGCCGGTGCGCACGTGCCAGCCTTCGCCGACAATCTGCCCGTCACGCACGATCACGCAGCCCACCCGAGGGTTGGGGTGCGTCGTGTAATGACCTTTGCGCGCCAGTTCCAGGGCGCGAGCCATGTAATGGGCATCGAGGATGGCAAGTTCTACGGAGGGGGTCATTCTTTCACCGGCTCACGGGCCAGGCGATCGATCTCTTCGCGGAACTCATTGAGGTCCTGGAAGCGGCGATACACCGAAGCAAAGCGGATATAGGCGACTTCATCGAGCTTTTGCAGCTCGGCCATCACCAGTTCACCGACGACAAGGGATTTAACCTCTCGCTCACCGGTGGCGCGCAGTTTGTGTTTGATGTGAACCAACGACGATTCCAGGCGCTCGACACTCACCGGGCGCTTCTCCAGCGCACGCTGCATGCCGGCGCGGAGTTTTTCTTCGTCGAACGGCTGACGGCTGCCGTCGGTTTTGATCAGGCGCGGCAACACCAGTTCGGCAGTCTCGAACGTTGTGAAACGCTCGCCGCAGGCCAGGCATTCACGCCGGCGGCGTACCTGTTCGCCCTCGGCGACCAGACGCGAGTCGATGACCTTGGTGTCGTTGGCACCGCAGAAGGGACAGTGCATGGTGGCAGGCAACAAAAAAAGGGAGGGCCATGGTAGCGCATCCCGGTGGCAAGACAAGCCATAGGGTTTGCGGTATACAGACGGGTTATAGAGCTTGATCCATGGATTTCACCTTGCTGGAGCCGCAAATGTCCCTAAGACCGCTCGTTTTGCTCAGTCTTTTCAGCCTGCTGGTGGCCTGCAGCAGCGATGCGACCAAACCACAGCCGCCGACGCCAGGCCCCGCGCCGCAGCAGGCGCAGAAGAAAGCCAGGGAGTCGGCCAACCTCGGTCCGCTGCCCGCTTATCAGCGTGAGTTGAGCGGCACTCTGCAAGGCGTACCCGCCGGTGCCGAAGTCGAACTGGCGCTGCTGGTGATCGACGACAAGGACCGTCCGCAGCAATTGCTCGCCAGTTCCAGCCTGATCGGCACCAACCAGATTCTGCCGTTCCACCTGCGCTTCAATCCGGAATCCTTTCCGGTTGGCGCTCGCGTTGAACTGCGTGGCCGCGCCAGCCAGTCCGGCCAGCTGATTTTGCATCTGCCGTCGCAGACCATCACGCAGCCAACGACGCAAGTACTGGGTCAGCTGCAATTCGTCAAAGCGCCATGATTGCACCGCTTGACCTGCAACAGGCGCTAGGTGAACTGCTCGGTGACGTACAGCTGGTTGCCTGTGAATTGCCGGATACCGACCTGAAGCTTTGGCTGATCGACGGCGACAACATGGACCGCGCGTTCAGCCCCGAAGAAACCCGGCGGGTTCTCCATGAGCCGCCCTATTGGAGTTTCTGCTGGGCCAGTGGCCTGGCAATCGCCCGCTATCTCGCCGAATTCCCTGAATGGGTCAAAGGCAAACGAGTGCTGGATTTCGGTGCCGGGTCCGGGGTGGCGGGGATCGCAGCGCTCAAGGCTGGAGCGCTGGAAGTAGTGGCGTGTGACCTCGACCCGCTGGCGATTGCCGCGTGCCGGGCGAATGCCGAACTCAATGACGTACACCTCAGCTACTCGACGGACTTTTTCGCCGAGGCGGACCGGTTTGATCTGATTCTGGTTGCCGACGTGTTATACGACCGGGCGAACCTGCCGTTGCTCGGTGAATTCTTGAGTCGCGGCCAGGAAGCGCTGGTGGCCGATTCGCGCGTGAGGGATTTTCGCCATCCGCTGTATCGGCGCATCGAGAGGCTGGAAGCGATGACCTTGCCCGATCTGGCCGAACCCGAAGAGTTTCGGCATGTGAGCCTCTACCACGCCACCCGGACATGATCGTTCCCACGCTCCGCGTGGGAATGCAGCCCGGGACGCTCCGCGTCCCTTGCCACCGCGTAACGCAGAGCGTCACAAGAGGCATTCCCACGCGGAGCATGGGAACGATCAGTGCTACGACTTTCAGCAGCCCCTCGCGAAGCTTTATAGTGAGCCCATTCACGCTTTTACGAGATCCCCCATGAGTCAGGAAACGCCGTACATCTTCGACGCCACGACTGCCGATTTCGAGCAGTCGGTGATCGAGAACTCTTTTCACAAACCGGTGCTGGTGGATTTCTGGGCCGAATGGTGTGCGCCGTGCAAGGCGTTGATGCCGATGCTGCAAACCATCGCCGAGAGCTATCAGGGCGAGTTGCTGCTGGCCAAGGTCAACTGCGACGTCGAGCCGGACATCGTATCGCGCTTCGGCATTCGCAGCCTGCCGACCGTAGTGCTGTTCAAGGACGGTCAACCGGTGGATGGTTTTGCCGGTGCGCAGCCGGAATCCGCCGTGCGCGCGATGCTTGAGCCTCACGTGCAAATGCCGCCGCCAGCCGCTGCCGACCCGTTTGAGCAAGCTCAGGCGTTGTTTGATGACAATCGCTTTGCCGACGCCGAAGCCACACTTACAGTGCTGCTCGGCGAAGACAACACCAATGCCAAGGCGCTGATTCTTTACGCCCGATGCCTCACCGAACGTGGCGAGCTGGGCGAAGCGCAAACCGTGCTCGACGCGGTCAAGAGCGATGAGCACAAGGCTGCCCTGGCCGGCGCCAAGGCGCAGATCCAGTTTCTCGGCCAGGCCAAGGACTTGCCGGATGCGGCAGACCTGAAAGCGCGCCTGGCGAAAAATCCGCAGGACGATGAAGCGGTTTATCAATTGGCGATCCAGCAACTGGCGCGTCAGCAGTACGATGCGGCGCTGGATGCGTTGCTCAAGCTGTTCGTGCGCAATCGCAGCTACAGCGAAGGGTTGCCGCACAAGACCTTGCTGCAGGTGTTCGAACTGCTGGGCAACGATCACCCGCTGGTGACCACTTATCGTCGCAAGTTGTTTGCTGCGCTGTACTGACGTTGCAGGAGCACGGCTTGCCGGCGATGGCGTCCTCAATATCGCGAGCAAGCTCAGCTCCTACGCTGGCTCGCGCCAGCTGTAGAGCGGCGTATCCCCGCCGCTCGTCACTTTCACATCAGAGCAGTGGCGCAAACGCACCAGCAAGCGTTTGCCCGACGCCGCGCTGCCGGTCAATCCCTCCAACTGATCGAGCAAATCCGGACCCTTCAATTGCCCGGCCTTGCGCAGCAAATCCTTGGCGATCTGCCACAGCGCATCATCCTGATTGATAGGTTTCGCCGGCGCTGCACTGGCCTCGGGCTTGACCACCTGCAATTGCGCACTGAGCCGTGCCCAGTCGCCGTCATCCATCTCCAGCGTCAAATCCACCGGCCAGTCGCCGATGCTTCCGCGTATACGCAACATAAGTCTGCTCCTGCACATTTCTGATTCGCATGCTCCCATGGCACTTGTGCAACGCCAAGTAGCCGGTCAAACTCTCCGCACTTACGTTATAAGATTACATAACAAACTATTCATTTTACTTTTCGGAGACCCGCCATGCGCCGTCTGCTTCTCGCTCTGCCGTTTGCCCTGTTGCCGCTGGCCGTCGCCCACGCCGCTGATGAACATGATCATGATCATGATCATGAACACGGCAGCCTCGGCGCCCACGAACATGGCGTCGGTCGCCTGACCGCAGCGCTGGAGGGTCAGACCCTGGAGCTGGAACTGGAAAGCCCGGCGATGAACCTGGTGGGTTTCGAACACGCCGCCACCACCGACACCGACAAAGCCAAGGTTGCCGCCGTCCGCGCACAGCTTGAAAAACCATTGGTGCTGTTCAACCTGCCGAAAGCTGCCGGTTGCGTGGTTGCGACTCAGGAACTGGAAAGCCCGTTGTTCGGCGACAAGCCGGATGCCGATGATGATCACGACGAAGACGCCAAGGACGGTCACCACCACGACCACAGCGAAATTCACGCCCATTATCAATTCAGCTGCTCGGCACCCGGCGCGCTGAAGACTCTGGACCTGGCGAACATCTTCAACACCTTCCCGGCGACCCAGAAGATTCAGCTACAACTGATCAGCCCGAGCGGCCAGCAAGGCGTAGAAGTGACGGCCAAGGCTGCCGCCCTGAAATTCTGATCCGACACTAACCCCGTAGGAGCGAGGCTTGCCCGCGAAAGCGATCTGACAGTCGACATCTCTGTTGAATGTGACGGCCTCTTCGCGGGCAAGCCTCGCTCCTACGGGGGTTGTGTTGAATGTGAAGTTGAGACAAGTACCCAAAAACCATGAAATCGCCGTTATGACCAAAGCACTCATCGAACTGTCCGACCTGGGTTTCAGCTGGCCCGGTCATCCGCCGCTGCTGGATATCCCGGCGTTTAGCCTTATGCCTGGTGAAACCCTGTTCCTCAAGGGCCCCAGCGGCAGTGGCAAGACCACCCTGCTCGGCCTGCTCGGCGGTGTGCAGAAGCCCGATCGCGGCAGCATTCGGCTGCTCGGCCAGGAACTGACCGAACTCGGTGCGGGTGCCCGCGACCGTTTCCGGGTCGATCACACTGGCTACATCTTCCAGCAGTTCAACTTGCTACCGTTTCTCTCGGTGCGCGAGAACGTCGAGTTGCCCTGCCACTTTTCCAAGCTGCGCGCTGAACGAGCGATCCAGCGCCACGGCAGCGTCGATCAGGCGGCGGCCACCCTCCTCGCCCACTTGGGTTTAAAGGATCAAAACCTGCTCGGCCGCCGCGCCGATTCGCTTTCCATCGGCCAGCAGCAACGGGTGGCCGCTGCGCGTGCGTTGATCGGTCAGCCGGAATTGGTCATCGCCGACGAACCGACTTCGGCCCTGGATTACGACGCTCGCGAGAATTTCATTCGCTTGCTGTTCGCCGAATGCCGCGAAGCCGGGTCGAGCCTGCTGTTCGTCAGCCATGATCAGAGCCTGGCACCGCTGTTCGATCGCCACCTGTCGCTGGCCGATCTCAATCGCGCCGCCACGCCGCTGGAGGTTTGAGATGTATTTGTTTCGTCTAGCCATGGCCAGTCTGGCTAACCGTCGCTTCACCGCGATCCTCACCGCGTTTGCCATCGCCCTGTCGGTTTGTCTGCTGTTGGCCGTGGAACGCGTGCGCACCGAAGCCAAGGCCAGTTTTGCCAGCACCATCAGTGGCACTGACCTGATTGTCGGCGCCCGCTCCGGCTCGGTGAACCTGCTGCTGTACTCGGTGTTTCGCATCGGCAATGCCACCAACAACATTCGCTGGGACAGCTTCGAACACTTTGCCAACAACCCGAAAGTGAAGTGGGCAATCCCGATGTCCCTCGGCGACTCCCATCGCGGTTATCGCGTGATGGGCACCACCGAGGCGTACTTCGAGCACTATCAATACGGCCATCAACAGCACTTGGAACTGGCCGACGGCCGGGCCTTCGCCACCGACCCATTTGAAGTGGTACTCGGCGCAGAAGTGGCCGACGCGCTGCACTACAAACTCAATGACAAACTGGTGCTGGCCCACGGTGTGGCGGTCATCAGTCTGGTCAAGCACGACGACAAGCCGTTCACCGTGGTCGGTATTCTCAAACGCACCGGCACCCCGGTGGACCGCACGTTGCACATCAGTCTCGGTGGGATGGAAGCGATCCACGTCGATTGGCACAACGGTGTGCCGGCGCGCGGCAACGGTCGGATCAGTGCCGATCAGGCACGCAACATGGACCTGACGCCGCAAGCGATCACTGCGTTCATGCTCGGCCTCAACAACAAGATTTCGACCTTCGCACTGCAGCGTGAGATCAATGAATTTCGTGGTGAACCCATGCTGGCGATCCTGCCGGGCGTGGCGCTGCAAGAACTGTGGAGTTTGATGAGCACGGCGGAAAAAGCCTTGTTCGTGGTCTCGCTGTTCGTGGTGCTGACCGGTTTGATCGGCATGCTCACGGCTATCCTCACCAGCCTCAACGAACGCCGTCGGGAGATGGCGATACTGCGCTCGGTGGGTGCCCGGCCGTGGCACATCGCGACCTTGCTGGTGCTGGAGGCGTTTGCCTTGGCGCTGTCCGGGGTAATCGCCGGTGTAGCGCTGCTTTACGTGTGCATTGCCGTGGCTCAGGGCTACGTGCAGGCGAATTACGGCTTGTACTTGCCGCTGGCCTGGCCGAGCGAATATGAATGGACGCTGCTCGGTGGCATCCTGATCGCCGCGTTGCTGATGGGCAGCGTGCCGGCCTGGCGCGCGTATCGCCAATCCTTGGCCGATGGCCTGTCGATCCGTTTATGAGGACGTTGAACATGCCCCGCGCTGTGCTTGCGCTGTTGATGCTGGTCGCCTTGCCCTTATGGGCGGGCGAGCCGAAAGACCTGACCTGGTCAGAAATGATCCCGCCGGACGCCGCGCCGGAAGTGCCTAACATGACACCGCTGCACGACCTGTCGCAGATGGGCAGCGCATTGGCCGCCGAGTCGGCACCCGCGGCCAAGCAAGACATGCCGAATGCACCGGTGGTAAAAAGTCTCGACGGCCGGAGCATTCGGTTGCCAGGCTACATCGTGCCGCTGGAAGTGAGTGAAGAAGGTCGCACCACGGAGTTTCTGCTGGTGCCGTATTTCGGCGCCTGCATCCACGTGCCGCCACCGCCATCGAACCAGATCGTGCACGTCAAAAGCGCGGTCGGTGTGAAGCTCGACGAGTTGTATCAGCCGTACTGGGTCGAGGGCGCGCTGCAGGTCAAGGCATCCTCGAGCGAATTGGCGGATGCCGGGTATCAGATGAAGGCGGACAAGATTTATGTGTATGAGCTGCCGGAGTGAATCCCGACAGGACGCCTTCGCGGGCAAGCCTCGCTCCACAGGTTCAGCGCTGCCCTTGTAGGAGCGAGGCTTGCCCGCGAAGAGGCCATCAGAGACGCTGCAAAAATAAGGGCCATCACTGTTTCATTGAGCTGAATCAAAAGACCGTACCAGACGGCTCCGTACCATTGGACATCGAATATTTTTAACGTCCTTTGGAGCCCTCCATGCACAAGTCCTTGCTCAGCGCTTCGCTGTTTGCCCTTGCGCTCGCAGCACCGCTAGCCTACGCCCACGACGCCGGCGACATCATCGTTCGCGCCGGTGCAATCACCGTCAACCCGAAAGCCGACAGCTCCAGCGTCAAGGTTGATCAAGGCCCGCTGAAGGGTGCCGATCTGGGTGGCAAGGCCACCATGAGCAGCGACACGCAACTGGGTCTGAACTTCGCTTACATGCTCAACAGCCACTGGGGAATCGAGCTGCTGGCGGCCTCGCCGTTCGAGCATGACGTGAAGATCAAAGGCACCGCCCTGGGCGCGGCCAACGGCAAACTCGGCAGCCTGAAACACCTGCCACCGACGCTGAGCGTTGTGTACTACCCACTGGACGCGAAGTCTGCATTCCAGCCGTATGTCGGCGCCGGTATCAACTACACCTGGATCTACGACGAGCACGTCGGCAGCGAAGCCAGCGCCAACGGCTTCAGCAACTTCGAGGCGGATAACTCCTGGGGCATGGCGTTCCAGGTCGGCGCCGACTACATGATTACCGACAACATCATGATCAACGCCCAGGTGCGCTACATCGACATCGACACCACCGCGACGGTGGAAAATAACGCAGTGGCACAGGGCACTCGCGCCAAGGTCGATGTGGACGTAGACCCGTTCGTCTACATGGTTGGCCTGGGTTACAAGTTCTAAACCCGCCACACAAAAAAAGGCGCCTCGAAAGGCGCCTTTTTTGATCGTTCCCACGCTCCGCGTGGGAATGCAGCCCGGGACGCTCCGCGTCACATGCCGAAGCGGACGCGGAGCGTCCTGTGAGGCATTCCCACTCAGAGCGTGGGAACGATCTATCGCCCCAGCAACCGCGCCAGGCCGACACGCATGGGTGTCTGCTCTGGGTAGGTAAAGCGCTCCAGCAAACGCTGATTGTTCGCTCGCGAGTGACGGATGTCACCGGCGCGCGCCGGGGCATAGCTCACCGGCGGCAATTGACCGACCACCGTTTCAAGGGCTTCAAGCATTTGCTTGAGGGTCGTGGCCTGGTTCCAGCCGACATTGACCGCGCCGACTTCGACCTGCGGTTTCTCGATGGCTTGCACCAGCAAGTCGACCAGGTCTTCGACGTAGACGAAATCGCGAGTCTGCTCACCGTCACCGAACACCGTGATCGGCAGCCCCTTCTGCGCGCGCTCGCTGAAAATACTGATCACCCCGGAGTACGGCGAGGACGGATCCTGGCGCGGGCCGAAGATGTTGAAAAAGCGGAACACCACCGGCTCCAGACCATGCTGGCGACGGTAAAAATCGAAGTAATGCTCGCTCGCCAATTTGTCTGAAGCGTAGGGCGTCAACGGTGCCTTGGGCGTGTCTTCGTCGATCGACTCGCCTTCGCCATTGTTGCCGTAGACCGCTGCGCTGGACGCGTACAGCACCCGTTTGACGCCGACCTGGCGCATGGCTTCGCAGACATTCAGCGAGCCAATGAAGTTGCTCTGGTGAGTCTTCACCGGATCATCCACCGACGCCTGTACCGACGCCACCGCAGCCAGGTGCGCCACAGCGCTGCAACCGATCATCGCCCGCGCTACCAGCGCCGCATCGGCGACATCGCCTACGATCAGTTCGACGTCGGGATTGTCCACCGGCAAGTTGCTGCGCTTGCCCGTGGAGAGGTCATCGAGAATGCGCACCGAATGGCCCTTGGCGAGCAAGGCATCGGTGAGGTGCGAGCCGATGAAACCGGCACCGCCGGTGATTAAAACTGGGCCGTCAGCCATGGCGATAAAACCTATCCAATAAGCCCGGGAGAGCCGCACGCCAGGCGCGGGGCTTGATCCCGAAAGTGTGCAGAATTTTCTTGCAGGCCAACACCGCGTGTTGCGGCTCTTCGGCGGCGTCCGGTCGCGCGGCGTGAGCCTGGGCGGTTGGCGCTTCGATGGCCAGCGGATGCAGGGCACGTGCTTCGGTGAGGATCGCCTGCCCAAGCGCCAGCGGCGTGGTCGCCTCATGCCCGGCGTAATGGTAGGTGCCCCACAGCGGCGCCGAGCAATCGAGTTGCTTGAGCACCGAAATGATCACCCGGGCAGCATCATCCACCGGCGTCGGATTGCCCCGACGGTCGTCGGCCATCAACAGTTCTTCAGGGAGTTCGGCGCGACCGAGGAAACGCCCGAGGGTGCCGTCGGGGCTGTCATCAAGCAGCCAGCCGAATCGCAGCAGCACGTGTTGCGGGCAAGTGGCGCGTACGCTTTGTTCGATTCGCCACAAGGCCTGACCGCGCAGGCCCAGGGGCACCGGTTCGTCTTTTTCGCTGTAGGCCGTCGCCCGGGAACCGTCGAACACTCGATAGCTCGACGGTTGCAGCAAAACGATGTTGTGATGCTGGCACAGTTCGGCCAGACGCTCGATCGCCCGCTCTTGCCCGGCCAGACGCTGTTCGCTGACCGTCTCCGCCTGAAACCAGTCGAAGTAATAGGCGAGGTTGATCAACGCGTCTGGACGGGTGTCGTCGAGCAGTTGCGTCAAGGTCGCGGCGTCCCAGCCGTCTTGCGGTGGGCGGGGGGCGAGGAAGCCGATGTCTTCCTCCGCACCGAGGCGAATCAGCGCCTGCCCAAGGGCATTTCCGCCGCCCAGTAACATAAGGCGCATTCGCATAGAGTCAGCAGGCCCAGTCTGATTGAAACAATGGCTTTATCGACACCGCTCGCGGGCGATGCCGTCGATAGTTTCCGGAATCGTTGCATTTTGCGGGTTTAGAGCGCAACCGTCATCCGTAAAGTGTAGATCGCCGGAATTTGCGGTGCGGCTAATGGCCCCATCGCGAGCAAGCCTCGCTCCTACAAGAGCACCGCAGTTCCTGTAGGAGCGAGGCTTGCCCGCGAAGAGGCCCTCAGCATCGGCGGAGGTCTTGAGCGGTACTTGCATCTTCCCCGACTCGCCCGCATAAATCAGATCATGAATCTGCCCATCCCGACGGACAGCGCCCTGGCAGGCTTCCACCCCGCCGTCAGTGCCTGGTTCAGCAGCACCTTCCCGACGGTCACCGCCGCCCAGGCCCGGGCGTGGCCATTGATCCGCCAGCACCGTTCCACCCTGATCGCCGCACCCACAGGCTCGGGCAAAACCCTCACCGCGTTCCTCGCGGTCATCGACGACCTGGTCCACCGCGGATTGGCCAACGGTGGCCATCTGCCAGACGAAACCCTGGTGGTTTACGTTTCACCCCTTAAAGCCTTATCCAACGACATCCAGATCAACCTGCAAAACCCGCTGGCCGGCATCACCGAGCAGTTACGCGCGATGGGCCTGCCCGAACTGCAGATCAACACCGCCGTGCGCACCGGCGATACGCCGCAAAAAGACCGCTCGGCGATGCGCAAGAATGCCCCGCACATTCTGGTGACCACCCCGGAATCCCTTTACGTGCTGCTCGGTTCCGACTCGGGCCGACAAATGCTCAGTACCGCCCGCACAGTGATCGTCGACGAAATTCACGCGATCGCCGCCAGCAAGCGCGGCAGCCACCTGGCCCTGAGCCTCGAGCGACTGCAAGCGTTGTGCGCACAACCGCTGATGCGGATTGGTCTGTCTGCCACGCAAAAACCCATCGAAGCCGTGTCGCGTTTTCTGGTCGGCCGCGACCGCCCCTGCGAAATCATCGATATCGGCCATGCCCGCCCACGCGATCTGGGCATCGAAGTGCCGCCCGTGCCGTTGTCGGCAGTCATGGCCAACGACGTCTGGGAACTGGTCTACGACCGCCTCGCCGCCCTCGCCCGCGAACACCGCACCACCCTGATTTTCGTCAACACCCGGCGCCTCGCCGAACGCCTGAGTCGACACTTGAGCGAGCGTCTTGGTAAAGAGGCGGTGGCCGCCCACCACGGCAGTCTGGCCAAGGAATTTCGTCTCGACGCCGAGCAACGGCTCAAGCGCGGCGAGTTGCAAGTGCTGATCGCCACCGCGTCCCTGGAACTGGGGATCGATATCGGCGATGTCGACCTGGTCTGCCAGATTGCCTCGCCGCGCTCGATTGCCGGGTTCCTGCAACGGGTCGGCCGCTCCGGGCACCAGGTCGGCGGAACGCCCAAGGGCCGCTTGTTCGCCACCACCCGCGACGACCTGATCGAATGCGCCGCCCTGCTCGACTGCGTGCGTCGCGGCGAACTCGACACCTTGCAGATTCCGAAGGCGCCACTGGACGTACTCGCCCAGCAAATCATCGCCGAGGTGAGCTGCCAGGAATGGCAAGAGCAGGCGTTGCTGGAGATGTTTCGCAAGGCCTCGCCGTATGCCCAACTCGACGAAAAACATTATCAGGCGCTGCTACAGATGCTCGCCGAGGGCTACAACGGTCGTCAGGGCATCCGCAGCGCTTACCTGCACCGCGACGCCGTGACCCGTACCCTGCGCGGTCGCCGGGGCGCCAAACTGACCGCCGTGACCAGCGGCGGGACGATCCCGGACAACGCCGACTACAGCGTGCTGCTGGAACCCCAAGGGCTGAACATCGGCAGCGTCAACGAGGACTTTGCGGTGGAAAGCATCGCCGGCGACGTTTTCCAATTGGGCAACACCTCCTACCGAATCCTGCGCGTTGAAACCGGCAAGGTCCGGGTCGAAGACGCTCAGGGACAACCGCCGACCATTCCATTCTGGCTCGGTGAAGCACCGGGTCGCAGTGCTGAACTGTCGTTCGCCGTCGCACGCCTGCAAGCGCAACTCGATGAGCTGCTGGGTGCCACACCCGGTAATTTGCAGCCGGCAATCGACTGGCTGACCGACACCCTCGGCCTGAACCTGGCCAGTGCCGAACAATTGGTCGATTACCTGGCCCGTGCGCGGCTGACCCTCGGTGCCCTGCCGTCACAAGACACGTTGCTGATGGAGCGGTTTTTTGACGAGTCCGACGGCACGCAACTGATCATCCACACGCCGTTCGGCAGCCGCATCAACCGTGCCTGGGGACTGGCCCTGCGCAAGCGTTTCTGCCGCACCTTCAACTTCGAATTGCAGGCTGCCGCCAGCGAAGACGCCATCGTCCTGTCGCTGTCCACCAGCCACAGCTTTGAACTCGATGATGTCTGGCGCTACCTGCACAGCAACAGCGCCGAACACACCCTGATTCAAGCCGTGCTCGATGCGCCGCTGTTCGGTGTGCGCTGGCGCTGGAATGCCGGGGTGGCGTTGGCGCTGCCGCGTTATACCGGCGGGCGCAAAGTCGCGCCGCAGATCCAGCGGATGAAAAGCGAAGACCTGATCGCCAGCGTGTTTCCCGACCAGATTGCCTGCGTCGAAAACCTCGCCGGCGAACGGGAAATTCCCGACCATCCACTGGTGGAACAAACCCTCGACGATTGCCTGCACGAAGCCATGGACAGCGAAGGTTGGCTGGCGTTGTTGCGGCGTATGGAACGTGGCGACATCCGCCTGATCAGTCGCGATTTACCAGCGCCCTCGCCGCTGGCTGCGGAAATTCTCAGCGCCCGGCCCTACACCTTTCTCGACGATGCGCCGCTGGAAGAACGCCGCACGCAAGCGGTACTCAACCGCCGCTGGAGCGATCCGCAGTCCACCGACGACCTCGGCGCGCTGGATGCGCAAGCCATTCAAGCCGTGCGCGAGGAAGCCTGGCCAACACCGACCGGCGTCGATGAAATGCATGAGGCGTTGATGAGCCTCGCGTGCATCAGCGACGTCGAGGCCCAGGCCAATCCAGACTGGCTCGATTGGCTGAACGCCCTGGCTGACAGCGGTCGCGCCAGCCGCCTGCCAATCAATGCCGGGCAAGCGCTATGGTTGGCACTGGAGCGGCTGACTTGCCTGCGGGCGATGTATCCTCAGGCGATTTTGCAGCCACCGTTGCAGGCGTTGCCCGGGTTCGATGAAGTCTGGGCGCCGGACGAAGCGGTGCTCGAAGTGATCCGTGCGCGGCTCAGTGCCTTTGGCCCGTTACCGCTGAAGGCAATTGCCGAGCCGCTCGGATTACCGGCGACTCAAGTCACCCAGGCATTGGCGCAACTGGAACACGAAGGCTATGTGCTGCGCGGCCAGTTCACGCCCGGCACGGGAGAGGAAGAATGGTGCGAACGGCATCTGCTGGCGCGGATTCACCGCTACACCGTCAAGCGTCTGCGGCGGGAAATCGAGCCCGTGGCGTTGCAAGACTTCATGCGTTTCCTGTTCGACTGGCAGCATCTGTCCGCCGCGACCCAAGGCCAGGGCAGCACAGTGTTGCCAGCAATAGTCGGTCAGTTCGAAGGCTATCCCGCCGCTGCTTCAGCCTGGGACAGCGACATCCTGCCAGCGCGGATCAAAGGCTATTCGGCGAGTTGGCTGGATGACCTGTGCCGTAGCGGCAAATGGGTCTGGACTCGCCTGACCGCGCGCAACAAGAGCGCCAGCACGGCGTTGCGCAGCACGCCGATTCTGCTGTTGCCCCGCAGTCAGGTCGGGTTGTGGAGCGGGTTGACCGAGCAGACACCGGCCAGCGAACTGTCGCCCAAGACACAGAAAGTGTATGAAGCACTCAGCCAACACGGCGCGCTGTTTTTCGATGAGCTAATTCACGAAGCTCATCTGCTGCGCTCGGAACTGGAAATCGCCCTGCAGGAATTGGTCGGCGCCGGGTTGGTGAATGCCGACAGCTTCGCCGGCCTGCGAGCGCTGATCACCCCGGCCAGCAAGCGACAGAATCGCAGCAGCCGACGTGGACGCGGAGCGTTTGTCGGCGGGATGGACGATACCGGGCGCTGGGCGCTGTTGCGGCGCGGGGCGCCCGCGCCGGTTGTGGATAACCAGCGCCCGGCGCCCACGCCCACCGACACCCTTGAACATATCGCCATGACCTTGCTTCGGCGCTACGGCGTGGTGTTCTGGCGTTTGCTGGAACGTGAAGCGGATTGGTTGCCGAGTTGGCGGGAATTGTTGCGCACGTTCCATCGCCTGGAAGCTCGAGGCGAGATTCGCGGCGGGCGGTTTGTCAGTGGTTTGGCGGGTGAGCAGTTTGCGTTGCCCGAAGCTATTCCATTGCTGCGCGAGGTGCGGCGACGACCGCATGACGGAAGTTTGATTGCCGTGTGCGGGGTTGATCCGCTGAACCTCGCCGGGACGCTTCTGCCGGGAGTAAAGGTGCCGGCATTGGCGAGTAATCGGCTGGTGTATCGCGATGGATTGCCCGCCGCTGCCGAGATTGCCGGCAAGCAGCTTTTTTGGCTGGAGTTGGATCAGCAATCGACTGCCGAGCTACACAACAAACTGATCCGGCATTGATGTTGTCGGCTCCGGCCTCATCGCGAGCAAGCTCGCTCCCACAGGGGAGTGCGATCAAATGTGGGAGCAGCCGGTCGACGCTCGATTGCTCGCGATGAGGCCATCAGCCCCAATACAAATCATTGAGTACGCGGCTGATCCGGCAGCAACACCGATGAATGCTCCGATGCAAGCCCATCGCTTTGCGGCAGATCAACAGTCTGCCTGGGCATAAAGACCTGCTGTGGATAAGTTTGCGCGAAATGCACCCACGGGCTGTTATCCACAAGCTTTTTCAAACGTTGGTTGAACGCCCGACTCACTGCGTATTGCCCGCCCGACACCGTGCGGAACTGTGCCGTCAGCACCACGCCGTTGAGGTCCATCTTGTCGACACCAAACACATCCAGCGGCCCTTGCAGGTTGTACTTGAGGAACGCATCTTCGCGAATGGAATCGCCGGCCTCGCGGATCAACTCGATAGCCTTGTCGACATCGGTGTCGTAAGTGAATTGCACCGAGAAGAACGCATAGGCGAATTGCCGCGATTGATTGGTCACTGCCTTGATCTGACCGAACGGCACCGAGTGCACAAACCCCTTACCGTCGCGCAGGCGCAAGGTGCGGATGGTCAGGCCTTCGACGGTGCCGGCGTGGCCAGAGTCGAGCACCACCCAATCGCCAATCGACAACGTGTCTTCGATGATGATGAACAACCCGGTGATCACGTCCTGCACCAGTTGCTGGGAACCGAAACCGATGGCCAGCCCCACGACACCGGCACCGGCCAAAAAGGGTGCAACGTTGATTCCCAGGTTGGCCATGGTGGTGATGGCGCAGATCACCACCAGGATGATTTTGATCGCGTTGCGCAGCAGCGGCAGGATGGTTTTGGTTCGGGTACTGGGTTGGCGCGCCGAGCGTTTGTTAACGGGTGGTTTCAGGGCTTCCTGAATCGCCGTGTCCAACACCACCCAGCCCATCCAGGTCACCAGGAAAATCAAACCGATACGACTCAGGGAATCGCTGATCGCCCGGCCGACCGAATTGCTCACCGCAAACTCGAACAGCGACACGCCCCAGATGCGCCCAAGGACATCAATGAACACAATCGCCAGGGCGATCCGCAGCAACGCGTGAGAAAGGCTGAGAAAGCGCTCTTTGTAGGCACTGCTGCGGCGCACGGCCAACTCACTGCGCGACTTGAACAGGTGATGCAGCGACGTGCTGAGAAACACCGTCGCAATCAGCAACACCGTAGTAAACAGCGCACAGCGCAGCACTTTCTGGTTGTCGTCGCCAATGCCAATCAGGTTGATCACTGAGACCAGCACCATCAACAGAATCGGCCAGTACCAGAGCCCGGAAAAGATCCGCAGCATTTCACGCAAAGCCGGCTGACTGAGGCGCTGGGCCAACGGCAAAATGCGGATCAGATGGGCCACCGGACGGCGCATCTTGAACACCAGAAGGCCGAAGGCGATCGAGGCTGCCAGCCCGGTGAACACCGCGACACTGCTGGTGAGATTGCGGCCGAGCAGGCGGGCGATCTGCGGACTGGTCAAGGCGTCGCTCAGGGCTACAAGGAAGCCAATCAAAAAGAGCGGTCGTGGGCTGAGCTGACGAATAAACTGCACCGCCCGGCGTTTGTGGCCGGCGTTGAACAGCACCACCAGCGACAACAGCAACGACGCGGCGAAAATACCGCTGCTGGTGGCATAAGCGAAACACAATGCCAGCGCCCGACCGGCGGACACTTGCAAGAAGTGGCTGACATAAAGTGTGAGCGGCAGGCTGACCAGCGCCGGAACCGTGTAGGGCAACACATAACCCAGTAATGCCTGACCGCGCTCGCGAGTGAGTAGCAGGCGGTTCTGGCACAGACGTGTGGCGAGTTGCCCTCCCAGCAGCCAGAGCAGCGCAAAGACGCCAATCCACACACAGGACAACAGCAGGAAATCCCCCGCCACGCTCCAGCTTGAACGGGCCGATGGATGATTGACCAGTTGATCCACCTCAACCGCCGCCCGGTCCGCACGAAGACGCCAGGCGTCGAGCAGGTCCTCGTTGAGATCGAGTTTTCCCTGGACTTGATCAATGCTCGAACTGATGGCACCCAGCAAACCACCCTGTACCAGCGGTTCGGGGTGCGCCAGTGGTGTCGTAGCGGCGGCGGCCGCCGGCACACCCGGTATTGCGGCTGCCTCCAGCTCGTTGCTGCCCAGAATCAGCAACGCCCCCAGTAGTATCGCGGTCTTGAACTTGAACAAACGCGGCGCTCCTGCAAAAGGGTCTGTAAGGAACTGATCGGGAAAGTGTAGGCAAGTTCGGTTTCTGATCGTTCCCACGCTCTGCGTGGTAATGCCTCAACGGACGCTACGCGTTCGCTTTAGGGACGCGGAGCGTCCCGAGCTGCATTCCCACGCAGAGCGTGGGGACGATCTTTGCGCGTGAGGCAAATATCAAATGCCGATCCCTCTATTTTTCCGCATAACCCAAACCCGGACACTGCGCTCCATCAATTAATCCCGCTGCTTTAACCATCCGTACTCCCATCGAAACTTTCTCGCACGCCCCGCAGTCATCAAAAGACAGGGCAGTCCGAGAACCATTAGACGGGAGGCGATATGGCGGCGATTCACATCGGTATTTCAGGCTGGCGGTACACGCCTTGGCGGGGGGATTTCTACCCGAAGGGCCTGACCCACAAGCGCGAATTGCAATTCGCCTCACGGGCGGTCAACAGCATTGAAATCAATGGATCGTTTTACGCCCTGCAACGGCCTGAACGCTACGCCCAGTGGTACATAGAAACCCCGGCGGACTTCGTCTTCAGCGTCAAAGCCCCGCGCTTCATTACTCACATCAGGCGACTGCGAGACATCCATAAACCCTTGGCGAATTTCTTCGCCTCCGGGGTGCTGGAGCTCAAGGAAAAACTCGGTCCGATCCTCTGGCAATTCCCGCCCAGTTTCAAATTCGATGCCGAGTTGTTCGAAACCTTTCTGGAGCAGTTGCCCCACAACACCGAGGAGGCCGCGGCCCTCGCCCATCAACACGAATCGCGCCTGAACGGTCGCGCCAGCATGAAGGCCTACGGAATAAAGCCTTTGCGCCATGCCGTAGAAATCAGAAACGAGAGCTTCGTCGACCCGACATTCGTCCGCCTGCTCAAGCGCCACAATGCTGCACTGGTTATCGCCGACACCGCCGGTAAATGGCCCTACCGCGAAGACCTCACCAGCGACTTCGTCTACCTGCGCCTGCACGGTGCCGAAGAACTCTATGCCAGCGGTTACACCCCCGAGGCGCTGAAACGCTGGGGTGACCGGATCGAGGCCTGGCATCACGGCCAGCAACCGAGCGACCCGCAATTGATCGCGCCCCGGCAGAAGCCCAAGGCGCGCAAATCCCGTGAGGTGTTTTGCTACTTCGACAACGACATCAAAGTCCGCGCGCCCTTCGATGCCCGCCGCTTGCTGGAGCGCTTTCATCTGGATAAAGACCTCGCCACCCGTCCCGGTGAACGGGCCGCCGAGGGGGTGCTGTCATGAGCATTTCCGAACCGGTCGGCACCACCGACGAACAGCAATCTATCATCACCGCCGTGCGCCGCTTCACCGTGCTGACGGTCAACACGCACAAGGGTTTCACCGCGCTCAACCGGCGCTTCATCCTCCCCGAGTTGCGTGAAGCGGTGCGCAGCGTGTCCGCCGACGTGGTGTTTTTGCAGGAAGTCCACGGCACCCACGAGCATCATCCCCAGCGCTACAGCAATTGGCCGGCGATACCGCAATACGAATTCCTCGCCGACACCCTGTGGCCGCAGTTCGCCTATGGACGCAATGCGGTCTATCCAGCGGGCGATCACGGCAATGCGCTGCTGTCGAAATTCCAGATCATTCGCCACGACAACCTCGACGTTTCCATCAGCGGTCACGAGAACCGCGGCATCCTGCATTGCGTGCTGCGCCTGCCCGGTGACGGCCAGGAAGTGCATGCCATTTGTGTGCACCTGGGCCTTCGCGAAACCCACCGGACCGAACAACTCACGTTGCTGGCCCAGCGCCTCGAAGAACTGCCGAGCGATGCCCCAGTGATCGTTGCCGGTGACTTCAACGACTGGCGCCAGCGTGCCGACGCACTGCTCACACCCTGCGGTTTACGGGAAGTTTTCGCCGAACTCCACGGCAAACCGGCGCGCAGTTTTCCAGCGCGATTGCCAGCGTTGCGACTTGACCGCATCTACGTGCGCAATCTCAAGGCCAGTCATCCGCAAGTGCTGGCCGCGCGGCCCTGGTCACACCTTTCAGACCACGCACCGCTATCGGTGGAGATCGAGGTATGAGCAGCCCATCGCTGGATAAAACCAATGTGGAGCACTTACCCACAACCCCGTCGATCCGTGAACCGGGCGTGGTCGACGTCGAATATGGCTGGCAAGGCAACAACCGCGTAGAGCTGCTGGAAAACGGCGAAGCGTATTTCCCTCGGGTGTTCGAGGCCATGCGTCTGGCCAAGACTGAAATCCTGCTGGAAACCTTCATCCTGTTTGAGGACAAGGTGGGTAGTGAACTGCAGCAGATCCTGATCGAGGCGGCTCAACGCGGCGTGCGGATTACCGTCAGCCTCGACGGCTTTGGCTGTGGCGAGCTGAGCACCGGGTTCCTCGCCGCCCTGAGCGAGGCCGGCGCACGCATCCAGATTTTCGACCCGGCGCCGAAACTTCTGGGCATCCGCACCAACTGGTTCCGTCGCCTGCACCGCAAGATCGTGGTGGTCGACGGCACGATTGCGTTCATCGGCGGCATCAACTTTTCCGCCGACCATTTGGCTGACTTCGGCCCTGAGGCCAAGCAGGATTATTCCGTTGAAGTACAAGGCCCAGCGGTGGCCGACATTCATCACTTCGCCCTGCTGCAAAGCGGTCGCCCGGCTCGCGCCAAATACTGGTGGCAACGGCGCAGACAACGGCGCTCGGAACTGGCGTTCAGCGATCATGACGGCCAGGTTCGCCTGGTGTACCGCGACAACAGCGAGCACACGACCGACATCGAAGAGGTTTACCGCCAGGTGCTGCGCAGTGCCCAGCGCCGAGTGGTGATCGCCAATGCCTACTTCTTTCCGGGCTATCGCCTGCTGCGCGAGATCCGCAACGCGGCTCGCCGTGGCGTTGATGTGCGGCTGATCCTGCAAGGTCAGCCCGATATGCTGGTGGCAAAACTCGCCGCGCGCATGACCTATGACTACCTGCTCAAATCCGGCGTGCAGATTTACGAATATTGCGACCGTCCTCTGCACGGCAAGGTCGCGCTGGTGGATGAGGATTGGAGCACGGTCGGTTCGAGCAACCTCGACCCATTGAGTCTGTCGATGAACCTGGAAGCCAATGTATTGATCCGCGATCGCGCCTTCAACCGCAACCTGTTCGAGCGCCTCGAAGACCTGAGTGACAACCATTGCAAGGTCATGTCCGTCGACAAAACTCCGCGTGGACGGGTCTGGCACATGACCGTCGGCTTTCTGGTATTTCACTTCTTGGGGCAATTCCCGGCCTGGGCCGGTTGGCTGCCGGCGCATAAACCGCGCCTGAAGCCGTTCACCCACCCGGCCGGGAGCGACCACCATGAACCGCGCTGACGCACACCCGACGGCCCACGCCGACAGCCCGAGCAAATCTCGCTGGAGCCGCTGGAAACGGCCGCTGACGATGCTGTTTTTCCTGGCGCTGATCGTGCTGATTACGATGCTCGCCCAGCGCATCGAATGGAACGAAGTGTTCGATACCCTGGCCGATTTCAAGGTGCGCACACTGATCATCGCATCCGGCCTGACCTTGGTGAGCTTTCTGGTCTACGCCTGTTTCGATCTGATCGGTCGTACCTACATTCGGCAGGACCTGACGTGGAAGCAGATCTTGCCGGTGGGGATTATCAGCTATGCCTTCAACCTCAACCTGAGTGCCTGGGTCGGTGGCATTGCCATGCGTTATCGACTGTATTCGCGACTCGGGGTGAGCAAGGGCAACATCGCGAAAATTCTCGGGTTGAGCCTGGCGACCAACTGGTTCGGTTACATGGTGATTGCCGGTGCGGTGTTCAGCAGCGGGCTGGTGCGAATGCCGCCAGGCTGGAAGCTGAGCAGCGGCGCGTTGCAAGGTGTGGGCGTGTTGCTGCTGCTGTTGAGCGCGGGGTATCTGGCAGCGTGTCAGTTTTCCAAGCGTCGGGAATGGGCGATTCGCGGGGTGGAAATCAATCTGCCGTCCCTGCGCATGGCGGTGCTGCAACTGGCCCTCGGGGCGCTGAATTGGTCCCTGATGGCAGCGGTAATTTTCACCTTGCTGCCGAGCAAGCTGGATTATCCGCTGGTGCTCGGGGTGCTGTTGATCAGCGCGATTGCGGGGGTCATCACGCACATTCCCGCCGGGCTCGGCGTATTGGAAGCGGTGTTCGTGGCGCTGCTGCAACATGAAGCGTCCCGAGGAAGCCTGGTGGGCGGATTGCTGGCTTATCGGGCGATCTATTTCATCCTGCCGCTACTGATTACCCTGGTGATGTACCTGATCGTGGAGGCCAAGGCCAAGTCATTGCGGATCGAGAAGAAACCGAAGTGACGCCTTCGCGGGCAAGCCTCGCTCCTACAGGGTCCGCGTAACCTCTGTAGGAGCGAGGCTTGCCCGCGAAGAATCCACCGCCGAACTTACGATGACTGGATGATGCTCAACCGCTCGCCCACCACCATTTCGGTGATCCAGCCCACCAGGATCGAGGTGTACGCCTGTTGCGAAACAGGTTCGCTCAAGGCGTGGTCGGCTCCGTCGATAATACGATGGGTCAACGAGTGAGTCTGCTGACAGGCCGCGCGGTAACTCATGATGGTGGCGTGGGGCACATAGTCGTCAGTCTCTGATTCGACCAGCAGCACATCCCCGGTGAACTGCGAACAGGCATGCAGCGCACGATTGCTGTCGGCGCGGACTAACGTGCGGCGGTAATCACGTAAATCGAGCTTATCCAGGTCACGCTTGGGCGTGTGCCATTGATCATCGCGATACAGCGCCGGCACCCGCAGCGCCAGCCAGCGCACCGGACGCAATGACGTCAGGATCGAGGCCAGATAACCGCCATAACTGGTGCCGACCACGGCAATCGCCGAGGTATCGAGCGCTGGGTGCGCGAGCAAGCGGTCATACGCTGCCAGCAAGTCGCGCAGGTTGTCTTCGCGCGTCACTCGACTCAGCGCCATTCCCGTCCCGCCAGTGTGCCCGCGCAAGTCGAACGTCAGGCACACGCAACCCAAACCCGCGATGCCTTTGGCCCGTTCCAGGTCCCGCTCCTGACTGCCGCCCCAGCCGTGCACAAAGAGCACGCCGGGAACTTTTGATCTGGGGCTGAGAAAAGTCCCGATCATCTGTTCATCGTCGATGTCGATTTGAATGGTTTCGCTTCTAGCCGTCATAGGATTTAACCGTTACGTACTTGAGAAGAAAGTCACTGTTTTGCGCCGGCCCGCGATACACCTCGATGGCGTCCGTCGGCAGCGGCTGGTCGATGTAGGTCTCGACCGAAGACACGCGAATCGCGCGCATCCCAGGGTCGTTGACGAAGCTCTGCAAGGCGGCGACTTCGGCACTGCTGGCACCGCCCATCCGCCAGGACTGCTCGAGCACGCCACTGCGCTGTTTGCCGTTACTGTCCACACCTTGGGCGATGTCGTAGTTGCGCCGCGAGGCGTAGAAGCCGGGATAAGCCTCATCCGCGGCGCTGTCGAACACTTGTGCCTGCCGAATCGCCAACTGAACATCGTCCGGCAGTTCCAGTTCGAGCAAATCGTCGTAATACCCCTGCACCACCAGCAGGTTGGACCCTCCATAAACCTGCTCGCCCTGACCGTCTTTGGTCAAGTATTGATCACCGCAATAACTCAGTACTTTGTCGCCGATAAAGCTCTGACCGACACTGTGGGTGATCACTTTGTCCAGGTCCTGTTCCAGCACCACGCCTTCGGTGAACAGCGATTTGGCATCGGGTCTGGCGAGGATGGCATCGAACTGATCGAGGCTTTTGATCACTTCCTGACCGCGTCCGGCGCAGGCATGAATAGGTTTGATGCGGATCGGGCCGCTGTAGAGCAGATGCTCTGCCGCAGGACGCGCATCGTCCAGGGAAAACACGCTGAGGCCATCGAGCACAACGTTGTGCACGCGTTCGGAAAACAAGGGTGCCCAGCCTTCCGGCGCGCGGGCATGTCTGTTCAACAACCCGTGACTGATGGCTTTGGTGCAGATGAAATCATGATCGACGTAACCGCCCCACAAATCCTCCGGCCCTTTGACCCCCAATTGCCGGGCGGCAGCGACGCCAACAAGCGTCTGGGTCGGCAACAGATAAAGGTCTCGACCCTTGTGAAGTTCGGGGTCGTAACTGCCGCCGTATTTAAGCCCCAGAATCTGCGCCAGCCAACGCGCCAGCGCACGATTGGTTTCCACTTCGTGCAACGGAGCATCGGGGCGCACGGAGTGAGCGACCACCATTTTATTGCGATTTGTTGGGGTCATGCGTTCCCCTTCAATCTGCGCTTGATGAATGTAGTTGAAGGGGTGCAGAGATCAGGCCAACGGGGGACGAAGACAAACGTCTTTCAAATCAGCCAGTTGCAAAAAACATGATGGCACCGTGCCTGTTTTATTCTGCACGACAAGGGTTTCAACTCCGGCATTTTGCACGACTTACGCTCCCCCCTGACTCGCTCCCACCCCAAACCGTGTCCGGTAATCACTAGGCGCCAACCCGGTAATTTTCTTGAACGTCGCCCGAAAGGCACTCGGATCCTGATAACCCACCGTCCAGGCAATGTGATCGATGGTGCCGTTGGTGAACTCGAGCATTTCCCGAGCCTTGCCGACCCGCAGGTGCTGACAATATTCGGTGGGTTTGAGCCCGGTTGCCCCGCGAAATCGACGCAGAAAAGTACGCTCTTCCAGCCCTGCCCGCTCGGCCATCATCGTCAGCGACACATCGGTCGCTCCGGTGCTTTGCAGCCAATGCTGGACCTTGAGAATCGAGGCATCGCCATGGCTGAGTATCGGTGAAAAGTTACTGCCGCACTCGCTCGCGCTGTCGCTGTGTTCCACCACCAGAAACCGCGCGGTGCTGGTGGCGATGCTCGGCCCCAACAGACGGTTGACCAGACGCAAGCCCAGTTCGGACCAGGCCATCAGCCCGGCGGTGGTGATCAGATCGCCGTCGTCCACAATGGGGGTGTCGGCCTTGAGTTTGATCGCCGGATAACGCTCGGCGAAAGCGTTGGCCGAGGTCCAGTGGGTGGTGGCGCTACGACCGTCGAGCAGGCCGCTTTCGGCCAACAAAATCGACCCCACGCAAACCCCGCCGAGTGTCGCGCCATTCGCGTGTTGCTGACGCAGCCAGCGGATCAGCCCCTGCGGTGCCTGGCCTGGGGAAAAACCGCCAATCGACGGCGGGATCAACACCGCCACCAACGCGCCGTCAGGTGCGGGATGACTGTCGTAGACCCGCTCGGGCATCTGATCGCCATCGGCCTGCCAATGGCTGACCCGCAGCAATGGCAACTGCGCGGCCTGATGCTCGCTGGCAATCCGGTTCGCCACCCCGAACAAGTCCGTCAACCCATGCACCGCCGCCATCTGCGCGCCGGGATAGATCAAAACGCCCAGCTCAGCGATTACCCTTTCTGCGTCCATTGTCAGTTTTCCCCCTTCTATTGTCGGTGCGGCCAATCCTCGGACGGCCTGCTAAACCCAATACTTCATTCCATACCCAACAAGCACTTCGAGGAAGCAGTCATGGCCAAGCAAGCACTCATCGTAGTCGATATCCAAAACGACTACTTCCCTCAAGGCAAGTGGCCGCTAGTCGGTGCCGACGCCGCCGCGGACAACGCCGTACGGTTGATCAAAGCCTTCCGCGATGCGGGTGATTCGGTGGTGCACATCCGCCACGAATTCACCTCCAACGAAGCGCCCTTCTTCACGCCGGGCTCCGAGGGCGCGAAACTGCACCCCAAAGTCCTCAACCGTGCCGACGAGCCGGTCGTGCTCAAGCATTTTGTGAACTCGTTCCGCGAAACCGAACTGGAAGCCATCCTCGATGAGCAAGGCATCGAGGAACTGGTCGTCGTCGGCAGCATGAGCCACATGTGTGTCGACGGCATCACCCGCGCCGCCGCGGATCTTGGCTACACCGTCACGGTGATCCACGACGCCTGTGCCTCCCGTGACCTGGAGTTCAACGGCCTTACCGTGCCGGCAGCCCACGTGCATGCCGCCTTCATGTCGGCCCTGGGTTTTGCCTATGCCGGCGTTGTGTCCGCCGACGAATTTCTCGCGGCCAGCCGCTAACGCCCCCCCTGAAACAACTCGATAAACAAAAGGCCCGCCGCGCGTTCGCGTTGCGGGCCTTTGTGTTTCCGGTCGCGAAAAAATCTCACGCGTGAGCTATTGAGAGGCGCAAAAAATCACTGTAGTGTTACTCACGCGTGAGATTTCACAACGGAGTCACCAGTATGAAAAGCCGCTCTCCATCA
This sequence comes from Pseudomonas sp. ZS1P83, assembly GCF_054897825.1. NCBI lineage: Bacteria > Pseudomonadati > Pseudomonadota > Gammaproteobacteria > Pseudomonadales > Pseudomonadaceae > Pseudomonas > Pseudomonas sp. ZS1P83. Next base: position 6,163,935 of record NZ_CM142706.1, on the reverse strand, counting down.
GGTCCGCCTGCCGAGCCTGATACCGATACAGCGAGCAGCAAGGGAGAGCGCTCGAAATCGTCCGCGAAAAAACCGTCGAGCTTCTACATGAAGCAGATGCGCGCGGGCCTGGGTGCCGCCGGTTATGTGAAACACGAGACTTGGGTGCTTCCCGAAAACCGAAGCCTGCTCAAGCAGATGGAGAAACAGCTACGCCAACCGATCCTGGCTGGCTCATTCATGTCGGAGAATTACATGAGCGCAGGTAACAACTGGAACATCGACCGCCTCTTCAGCGCCCTGCAGGCCCTTGATGAAGTGGTTTCGAACGACATCACTCTGTCCCTCGTCCAAGGTTCCGAGTCGAGCATCAAGCTGGAAATGAACGACTTCGGTGGCCTGCCGATTTACATCGCAGTCGTGGGCGAGCAGATCATCGTCGACACCGTGCTGGTGGACGTCGAGTCGATCAAGGACGTACCGGCCTTCAACGATGCCGTCCTGCGTAGCCGTGAGTTGTTCCCGCTGTCCTCGATCGGTATCGAGTCGATGCCCAACGGACAGGTTGTCTACAACATGTTCGGCGCACTGAGCTCCGATTCCAGCCTGACCAACGTCGTGACCGAGGTCAAAACCCTCGTCGACAACGTCCAGCGCGCCAGCGAAGCCTTTGAACGTTTCTTCCATTAATTTTTCAGGAACAGGGAATATCCAATGACTCAGTCCATCTGGAGCAAATTGTTCACCGCGCTGCGCGGCGGTGCCAACGAAGCCGGCGAGTCCATCGTCGACCAACAGGCCCTGCGCATCCTCGATCAGGAAATCCGCGATGCTGACAGCGCCCTGGCCAATGCCAAGCGTGAGTTGGTCACCATCATGGCCAAGCACAAGCTGTCGGCTGATCGTGTGGCCGAGCACAACGCCAAGATCAAGGACCTCGAATCCAAGGCCATGGCCGCGATCCAGGCCAACCGCGAAGACCTGGCGTTGGAAGTGGCCGAAGCCATTTCGACCCTGACCAATGAGCTTGATGTCGAGCAAAAGCAGGCCACCGAATTCGGCGGTTACGCGGACAACATGCGCAAAGACATTACCAAGGCCGAAAGCCGCATCAAAAGCCTGCGCCAGCAAGTGGACATGGCCAAGGCCCGCGAAAGCGTACAGAAAGCCCAGGTCAGCGCTTCGATCGCCAGTGGCGGCGCCAACGGCAAGCTGGAAACCGCCGTCGGTACACTGAACCGCCTGCAGGCCAAGCAGCAGCAACGCGCCGCTGAACTGGAAGCTCAGGATCAACTGGCCGATGCATCGACCGGCACCGATCTGGAGCGCAAACTGCGCGAAGCCGGCATTACCCCGGATTCGGGCAGCGCCAACGCAATCCTGGATCGCCTGAAGAAAAAATCAGCCGAGTAACCGGGCCGGGCGCAAGCTGAACAGGAAGGGCATTCATTGCCCTTCCTTTTTTTGTCGAGTAGAGGTCAAGGATGGATGCCCTGAAGGGTTTCAAGACAATTGCCGGCCTGGCAATCCTCATGGTCGTGCTGCAAGTACTCAACACCGCGACCGGCTACAGCCTTGTTGCATTTGGCCTGGTCCCGAGGACATTGCACGGTCTGCTCGGCATCATTACCTCGCCTTTTCTGCACGCGCCCTTTGCGCACCTGAGCGCCAACCTGATTCCCTTTGTGATCCTCGGCACGTTGGTCATTGTCGATGGGCTCAATCGCTTCATCGCCGTGAGCGTGATCATCATTGGCCTGGGCGGCTTGCTGGTCTGGCTGTTCGGGTTTTCCGGGATGCACATCGGTGCCAGCGGATGGGTGTTCGGGCTGTGGGCGTACATTCTGTCGCGCGCCTGGTTCCAGCACAGTTGGGGTAACCTGATCACGGCCGCGGTCGTCGCCCTGCTGTATGGCGGCCTGGTGTTTGGCTTCCTTCCACGCCAGGGGGTTTCCTTCGAAGGCCATATCGCCGGGGCATTCGCCGGATTTATTGCAGCCAAGCTACTTCTCTCGACGCCCGGCAACAGGTTTAATGCCGCCCGGTAAAGGCAATCGAACGTTCAGGGGTTCGGGCCTGCGCGTTGCCAGGAACGAGTCATCCCACGGAGTCAGGGACGTCATGTCTATTTTTCTTTTATTACGCGTGTATGCCTCGTCCTTCTTCCACCGTTTCGGCTGGGCGGGACTGGCGATTGCCTTGGGCATCCACCTGAGCACGGCCTGGCTCGGCCTGGTGCTTCTGGGCGAACAACAACTCACCGCCCCCGCCACATTTACCTATTTCTACCTCACCACCACGCTGACGGTCGGTTACGGCGATCTTGCGCCCCAAACCTCGGCGGGACGGGTTTTCGTGGCCACCTGGGTCATGCTCGGGGGCATTGCGCTGCTGACGGCAGCCATCGGCAAAACCACCAGCAGCGTCATTGATGTATGGAGAAAAAGCATGAAGGGCAAAGGTGATTTCACCGGCAAGACCGGCCACACGGTGCTCATCGGCTGGGCGGGATCGTCCAGCGAGCGGGTCATCGAGTTGTTGCTTCAGGATGAAACCTCCAATGACAACCTGATCGTCATTTGCGATTGCGACCTTGAAGAAAACCCGATGCAGGGCAAAGCGGCCTTTATCAAAGGTGAAAGCTTGTCCTCCGGCGCGCTGCTGGTGCGCGCCGGCGTTCCCGGTGCCGAGCGCGTGCTGGTGCGAACCCATTCCGACGACCTGACCCTGGCCACCGTGCTGGCGGTCAATCAGCTCAAACCGGTCGGGCATGTGGTCGCCCACTTCAATGAAAGTGAAATCGCCGCGCTGGCCAGCTCCTACGCACCGAGCCTGGAATGCACCTCAAGCATGGCCATCGAGATGTTGGTGCGCGCCTCTCAGGATCCTGGCTCGTCAGTAGTCATCAATGAATTGCTGTGCGTGGGTCAAGGCGCCACCCAGTACCTGATGAAACTGCCCGAGGCTTTTGAAGCAACATTCGGCGATCTGTATGCACAGATGAAAGAGCATCACAACGCGACCCTTATCGGCTACCGCGCCAAAGGCGCCCGACACCCTTCGATCAACCCGCCCGGCGCCACTCGCGTTGAGGGCGGTGAACTCTTCTACATCGCCTCCACTCGCCTCAAGGAAATCTCCAATGGGATGGTTTAAACAGTTGATGGGGCTTGAGGCCCCGAATGCGAATCCGGACTCAAAATGGACTGCCAACGAAACCCCGCCCGCCATCGGTCCGCTGGGCCTGGCATTGGGCAAAGGGGTGATGTTCGACACCACCCTGAAATTGCTGCTCGACGAAAAAACCAGCGTGATCATTCCCGGCTCCCAGCAGATCTGGAGCAACGGCACCGTTGACCTCGGGCAATCGACCTGGCTGTCGCGTTATTACATGAATGACGAAGATTACTGGCTGCAAGTGCACACCACCGGCGCCATCGCCGGGCAGGTCGAGTCGGTGATCTTGTTCAACTACCTCAGTTACGTGACCATCAGCAGCGAGGCGGAGTTGAGTCGGTTGGCCGGCCCGCAAAGCCTTATCGGTCTGCCGACCTACACCCACAACGGCGTCGAGTACACTCGCGAGTGGGGCACCGAGGATGGCCAGACAGAACTGGTAGCGTTGAGCGAATACCTGAAAAACCCGGATGAGTCCTACAGCATTGAACACCGTTCGATGCTGTACGCGCGCGAAACCGGCCTGACCGATCGCCGTGAATTCCTTCTGTTTTCCGTCGAAGAAGATGCCGAAGGCGCCATCAGCCTGAGCACGTCGCTGGGCATTTCGCTGTACACCACCGACCTGAACACTTTTTAAATAAGGAAGAAGTCCATGCTAGAAGCGCTCTCCATTTCCCTGAACAAAGCCGCCGTGTTCGGGTTTGTTGCGTACATCCTCGGCGCCGCCGTGCTGTTCGCGCTGTTCCAGTTCATCTACACCCGAATCACTCCGCACAAGGAGTTTGAACTGATCCGTTCGGGCAACGTCGCAGCCGCAATCGCTTTAGGCGGTGCGCTCATCGGTTTCGCGATACCGGCCAGCAATGTGATTGCCTACTCGATCAGCCTGCTCGACTTTGTCGTCTGGTCGCTGATCGCCGCCGTCGTGCAACTGCTGGCGTTCCTGGTGACTAGCCTGGTCTTGAAAGGTACGTCGGAACGCATCAAGAAAGGGGAAATCGCGGCGGGTGTCTATGTCGCGGCCGTGGCCATCAGCGTCGGCATGTTGAACGCCGCCTGCATGACCCCTACCCCGAACTGATCGCGCAGGGAGCTCCCGATGAAACGAAGCAAGTACGTTCAACTGTCGCTGGCCGCCTCGGTCGCCATGGCGATATCCGGCTGCGGGCCGACGGAAAAAACCTACCCGGTGCAGAAGAAGTACAACTTCCAGTCCGTCCAGCAATGTGCCGATGAAAAACTCCCGGTAGACGTCTGCTCTGACGCCTACATGGCTGCCATGACGGAGCATCGGCGCATTGCTCCGGTCTACGACAATCAGGCCGATTGCGACGCGGACTTTGTCGCAGACTGGTGCCAGCAAGATTCCACCGGCAAGTTTATCCCGAAACTGGGCGGTTTCGAACTGACCGCCGATGGCGAAGTGACGCAGTCCCAAGTGGACGCGGCCAAGGCCCAACTGCCCGCCTCGGAAGCGAACAGTGGTGGCTCCGGATTCTCCGGCACCAGCCTGCTGACCGGTTTGCTGATCGGCAACATGCTGAGCAACAACCGCAACAGCTTTTACTCGCAACCGGTGTATCGCTACCGCGATGACCGCGGCGGTTACTCGTCTTCCACGCTCAGCCAGCGGATTGCCAAGGGCTCGACCTTTACCAAGTCCAATCAGGCGAGGTACGGCAGCAGCAACTACGCCGATTCGATTCGTTCCGCCAGCAAGCCGGTGTCGGTTGCCTCGTCCACCTCCCGTGGCGGTTTCGGCAGCAAGGCCAGCGCACGCAGTGGCTGGGGCGGCGGCGGTTCGAGCAGTTAAGGAAACCCGGGCCATGAATAAGATCCTCTGCGCAGAACGTCATGACTGGAAACAGACCGCCGAAAGTCTCGGCTTTCTGTTCCATACCATCGACGACGAACCCTATTGGGACGAGAGCGCGTATTACCAATTCACGCTCAAGCAAATCGAAAACGATCTGGAAGACCCAACCACCGAAATTCATGAGATGTGCATGGACCTGGTAGCCCGGGTGGTTCAGAGCGAAGAGTTGCTGGAGCGCCTGAGCATTCCTGCGCCGTTCTTCGACATGATTCGGACTTCATGGCTCGAAGGCCACCCGCACCTCTATGGGCGCATGGACTTCTCGTATAACGGCACCGAACCGGCAAAATTGCTGGAACTCAACTACGACACGCCGACCAGCCTCTATGAGGCGGCCGCGTTCCAATGGGGCTGGCTGGAACAATGCATCGAACGCGGCCTGCTGCCCAAGCACGCCGACCAGTTCAATAGCATCGACACCAAACTGCATCAGGCCTTCGCCCAGCTACAGCTTAAACAGCCTTTCTATTTCGCCTCGATGAAAGACTCGGTCGAGGACAAGGGCACCACCGATTACCTGCGCCTGATCGCCGAAAAAGTCGGAATAGAGTCACGCCACATCGACATCGAAGACATCGGCCTCACCGCTGACGGACGTTTCGTCGACCTCGAAGATCGCTGGATTCCTCACCTGTTCAAACTGCATGCGTGGGAGTTCATCTTCTACGAACCCTTCGGTGCAGCGATTGCCCAGAGTGATACGCAGTTTTTCGAGCCCGCGTGGAAATCCATCATTTCCAACAAAGGCATCCTGCCGCTGCTATGGGAGTCCAACAAAGGACACCCGAACCTGCTCGCCGCCCACCTGGATACCAATCCGAACACAGCGGTGCCCAAGGGCTGGGTGCGCAAACCGTTCTTCTCGCGGGAAGGCGCCAACATCGAGTTGCAAACCGCTGAGGGCCTGATCGTAAAAGAGGACGGCCCCTACACCGACGCGCCGTTTATCCTTCAGGAATTCGCACCGTTGCCGCAGTTTGGCGACAGCTTCACGCTAGTGGGCTCGTGGGTGATCGGCGACCAAGCGGCCGGCATTGGCGTGCGGGAAGACAACAGTTTGATCACCAAGGATTCAAGCCGGTTTCTGCCGCATCTGATCCTCGACTGACAAATCCTTCGCCCACAAAAAAGGCCCGACGCTGTTAGCGACGGGCCTTTTTGTTTAGATCGGGTGAATCCTAGAACGGGATATCGTCATCAAAGCTGTCGAAATCCGGAGCCGGTTGCGGAGCTGCCTGCTGTGGAGCTGGAGCCTGGCGCGACTGCTGCGGTGCCGACTGCTGAGGACGCGGAGCCTGTTGGCGTGGAGCCGGGGCGGACTGCTGGTAGTTATTGCCCCCGCCTTGTTGGTCGCCCTGTGGACGGCCGCCCAGCAGTTGCATGGTGCCTTGCATGTCGACCACGATTTCGGTGGTGTAACGCTTGATACCGTCTTTTTCCCACTCGCGGGTCTGCAGCTTGCCTTCGATGTAAACCTGCGAACCTTTACGCAGGTACTCGCCGGCGATTTCGGCAACCTTGCCGAACATCGACACACGGTGCCATTCGGTTTTCTCGACCTTCTGACCGGTTTGCTTGTCGGTCCACTGTTCGCTGGTCGCCAGACTCAGGTTGGTCACGGCGTTACCGTTAGGCAAGTAGCGAACTTCGGGATCCTGGCCGCAAGTGCCGACCAATATGACTTTGTTAACCCCACGGGCCATAACGTTCTCCTAGGCTACGCACGCTGCCCCGGCCGGGTTGTTCACCAGGCGTTCAAGGGTGGTGCGATCCAATAGTTCGGTGTCCAATTTGATGTAAATCGCCGCTTCATCTTCGACGATCACTGCATCTGTTACCCCTACGACGGCCTTCAGGCGCTCGACCAGACCCGCTTCGCGGATCGCCTCGGGCGACAACGGCAAGCGCAGGCTCGTCACGTAGGGAGGTTCGCGCATGGTAACAGCAAAGGCCAGCCAGAGGGCAGCCAGACCGGCGCATCCCAGGAACACAACCGACAAACCGCCATGCTGGAACAACCAGCCGCCGAGGATGCCGCCCAGTGCCGAACCGAGGAACTGGCTGGTGGAATAAACCCCCATCGCCGTGCCCTTGCCGCCTGCCGGTGAAACCTTGCTGATCAGCGATGGCAACGAAGCTTCCAGCAGATTGAACGCGGTGAAAAACACCACCGTACCTATCACCAGAGCCCGCAAGCTGTCGCCGAACTGCCAGAAGAATAGCTCAGTGAGCATCAGCGTCGCGACGGCGCCCAATAAAACTCGTTTCATTTTGCGTTTCTTCTCGCCGTAGATAATGAACGGGATCATGGCGAAGAAGGAAATCAGCAGCGCAGTCAGGTACACCCACCAGTGCTGCTCTTTGGGCAGCCCGGCTTTTTCGACCAGCGCCAAAGGCAACGCAACGAAGCTCGACATCAACATCGCGTGTAACACAAAAATGCCCAGGTCCAGACGCAGCAGGTCCGGGTGCTTGAGCGTCGGTATCAGCGCCTGGCGGGCGACACCGGATTCGCGGTGCTGCAACGGCCCGGTTGAGCGCGGCACCATAAACATCACGATCACGATGCCGAACAGCGCCATGCCGCCCGTGGCGAGGAACAACCCGGACAGGCCGAAGGCGCGGGTCAGCAACGGTCCTACAACCATCGCGACAGCGAACGACAGACCGATCGTCATGCCGATCATGGCCATGGCTTTGGTCCGATGCTGTTCGCGGGTCAGGTCTGACAGCAACGCCATCACCGCCGCGGAAATAGCCCCGGCACCTTGCAGGATCCGTCCGGCGATCACGCCCCAGATCGAGTCGGCATTGGCCGCCAGCACGCTACCGAGGGCGAAGACGATCAGACCCAGGTAAATCACCGGACGACGACCGACGCGGTCGGAAATGAAGCCGAAAGGAATTTGAAAGATCGCCTGGGTCAGGCCGTAAGCGCCAATCGCCAGCCCAATGAGGGCCGGGGTCGCTCCTGCGAGATCCATCCCATAGGTCGCCAGTACCGGCAACACCATGAACATGCCAAGCATACGGAAGGCGAACACCAAGGCCAGACCGCTTGCTGCGCGGGTCTCACTGCCACTCATGCGTTCGCTGTGGGGATCGTGCATGGAAAAACCTCATGTGAACCGGCGGCGATTCTACCAGTCCCATCGATTGACGGGGTATATCGCGACGCTTTGACGCGCTCTACTGACAGAGTCTTCATGTAAGGCAGCAACCCGCTCATTTGATAGTGTGCATCCATCCAGTATTTGGCCGTATACTCTTACGTTTTCGACGCCCGCCGAGCGAGGCCACTTTGGACAAGATCCTGATTCGTGGGGCCCGAACCCACAACCTGAAGAACATCGACCTGACCCTGCCACGGGACAAACTGATCGTCATCACCGGCCTGTCCGGATCCGGCAAATCGTCCCTGGCCTTCGACACGCTGTATGCCGAAGGCCAGCGCCGTTACGTCGAATCGCTGTCGGCCTACGCCAGGCAGTTCCTGTCGATGATGGAAAAACCTGACGTCGACACCATCGAAGGTTTGTCGCCAGCCATCTCCATCGAACAGAAGTCGACCTCGCATAACCCGCGTTCGACGGTCGGCACCATCACCGAAATCTACGACTACCTGCGCCTGCTTTACGCTCGCGTGGGTATTCCGCGCTGCCCGGATCACGACATTCCGCTGGAAGCCCAGACCGTCAGCCAGATGGTCGACCTGGTCCTGGCTCAACCGGAGGGTAGCAAGCTTATGCTGTTAGCGCCGGTGATCCGCGAGCGTAAAGGCGAGCACCTCTCGGTCTTCGAAGAACTCCGCGCCCAGGGTTTTGTGCGGGCCCGGGTCAACGGCAGGCTCTGCGAGTTGGACGAGCTGCCGAAGCTGGATAAACAGAAGAAGCATTCGATTGATGTGGTGGTCGACCGCTTCAAGGTCCGCGCCGACCTGCAACAGCGCCTGGCCGAGTCGTTCGAGACCGCCTTGAAGCTGGCGGACGGCATCGCTTTGGTAGCGCCAATGGACGACGAGCCCGGCGAAGAGATCATCTTCTCCGCACGTTTCGCCTGTCCGATTTGCGGCCACGCCATCAGCGAGCTGGAACCCAAGCTGTTCTCTTTCAACAACCCGGCCGGCGCTTGCCCGACCTGCGATGGCCTGGGCGTTAAGCAATTCTTCGACATCAAGCGATTGGTGAATGGCGAACTGACGCTGGCGGAAGGCGCGATTCGCGGCTGGGACCGGCGCAACGTTTATTACTTCCAGATGCTCGGGTCGTTAGCGTCCCACTTCAAATTCAGCCTGGAAGTACCGTTCAACGAACTGCCAGCCGATCAACAGAAGTACATCCTGCACGGCAGCGGTTCGCAGAACGTCGACTTCAAATACCTGAACGACCGTGGCGACATCGTCAAACGCTCGCACCCGTTCGAAGGCATCGTGCCGAACCTGGAACGTCGCTACCGCGAAACCGAGTCAGCCTCGGTGCGCGAAGAGCTGGCCAAGTTCCTCAGCACCCAGCATTGCCCGGATTGTCGTGGCACCCGCCTACGCCGAGAGGCACGGCACGTGTGGGTTGGCGAGAAGACGCTGCCGGCGGTGACCAATCTGCCGATCGGCGACGCTTGCGAGTATTTCGGGCTTCTGAAACTCACCGGCCGTCGCGGCGAAATTGCCGACAAGATACTCAAGGAAATCCGAGAGCGCTTGCAGTTCCTGGTCAACGTTGGCCTCGATTATCTGTCGCTAGATCGCAGTGCTGACACCTTGTCCGGTGGAGAGGCTCAGCGTATTCGTCTAGCCAGTCAGATCGGCGCGGGCCTGGTTGGGGTTCTGTACATCCTCGACGAGCCGTCCATAGGTCTGCATCAGCGGGACAACGATCGGCTGCTCGGCACGCTCAAGCACCTGCGTGACATCGGCAACACGGTGATCGTGGTCGAGCACGACGAAGATGCAATTCGTCTGGCCGACTACGTGGTGGATATCGGACCGGGCGCAGGTGTACACGGCGGGCATATCGTCGCCGAAGGTACGCCCGCCGAGGTCATGGCTCACCCAGATTCGTTGACCGGCAAATATCTGTCGGGGCGGGTGAAGATTGCCGTTCCGGCCAAACGCACACCCCGTAACAAGAAGCTGTCGCTGTCCCTAAAAGGCGCTCGCGGCAATAACTTGCGCAATGTCGATCTGGACATTCCAATTGGTCTGCTGACTTGCGTCACCGGCGTGTCCGGCTCGGGCAAATCGACGCTGATTAACAACACCCTGTTCCCGCTTAGTGCTACGGCATTGAACGGTGCAACGACGCTCGAAGCCGCCGCTCACGACAGCATTAAAGGTCTGGAGCATCTGGATAAGGTTGTCGACATCGACCAGAGCCCGATCGGACGCACGCCACGCTCCAACCCGGCGACGTACACCGGGCTGTTCACACCGATTCGCGAACTGTTCGCCGGTGTGCCGGAGTCCCGCTCACGCGGTTATGGGCCTGGACGTTTCTCCTTCAACGTGAAGGGCGGACGTTGCGAAGCTTGTCAGGGCGATGGCCTGATCAAGGTGGAAATGCACTTCCTGCCGGACATCTATGTCCCGTGCGACGTCTGCAAGAGCAAGCGCTACAACCGCGAGACTCTGGAGATCAAGTACAAGGGCAAGAACATCCACGAAACCCTCGAGATGACGATCGAGGAAGCGCGAGTGTTCTTCGACGCGGTTCCGGCCCTGGCGCGCAAGCTTCAGACGTTGATGGATGTCGGCCTTTCGTACATCAAGCTCGGCCAATCAGCGACCACGCTGTCGGGTGGTGAAGCCCAGCGAGTGAAGCTGTCCCGCGAACTGTCCAAGCGCGATACCGGCAAGACGCTGTATATCCTCGATGAGCCGACTACCGGCTTGCACTTTGCGGATATTCAGCAACTGCTCGATGTATTGCATCGATTGCGCGATCACGGCAACACCGTGGTGGTGATTGAGCACAACCTGGACGTTATCAAGACGGCCGACTGGTTGGTGGATCTCGGGCCGGAAGGCGGTTCCAAGGGCGGCCAGATCATTGCTGTCGGTACGCCGGAAGAAGTGGCGGAGATGAAGCAGTCTCACACGGGCTTCTACCTCAAGCCGCTGCTGGCTCGCGACAAAGTCTGAATCAGGCCCACGAAAAAGCCCCTGTCACTTCATCGGTGACAGGGGCTTTTTTGTGTTGAACCTGTAGGAGTACAGCTTGCTGGCGATGGCGATCTTAAGGATGCCATCACCAGCAAGCTGTGCTCCTACAGTTCGGCGGAATCAGAACTGCGATTGCAGGTAATTCTCCAGACCGATCAACTTGATCAGACCCAGCTGCTTCTCAAGCCAGTAGGTGTGATCTTCTTCAGTGTCGTTTAGCTGAATACGCAGCATCTCGCGGCTGACGTAATCTTTGTGAAGCTCGCAGAGCTCGATGCCCTTGCAGAGTGCGGCGCGAACTTTGTATTCCAGACGCAGGTCAGCGGCAAGCATGTCAGGCACTGTGGTGCCGACATCCAGGTCGTCCGGACGCATGCGCGGAGTGCCTTCGAGCATGAGAATCCGGCGCATCAGGGCGTCAGCGTGCTGCGCCTCTTCTTCCATCTCGTGGTTGATACGTTCGTAGAGCTCGGTGAAACCCCAGTCCTCGTACATCCGCGAATGGATGAAATATTGATCACGCGCCGCCAGCTCGCCGGTCAGCAACGTGTTGAGGTAATCGATTACGTCTGGGTGGCCTTGCATCGCCCTACATCTCCCTGCTTGAAAGTCTGTAGTTTGAACCAAGCAGACTGTTTGGTCACTCTGCCTGCGCGATAAAACCGAAGATATTCTGAGAAAAACGGTTTAAATAACGCAAAAACCGCCCAAATGAGGGCGGTTCTGCTTCTCGTTTAGACTTCGTTAAGCTGTACACCCAACGCCGTCGCAATTGCTTCTCCATACGCCGGGTCGGCCCTGAAGAAATGCTGTAATTGACGATCAATCACGTCGCCGGAAACCCCGGCCATGGCGCCTACAATGTTGTTGACCAGCAGGGCTTTCTGCTCATCACTCATCAGACGGAACAGCGCACCGGCGTGGCTGAAATAGTCGGTATCTTCGCGATGATCGTAACGATCAGCCGCGCCGCTCAAGGCCAACGCTGGCTCTGCATAGCGAGGCGCTTGTTTCGGCGACTCAACGTAGCTGTTCGGCTCATAGTTAGGTGTCGCACCGCCATTGCTGCCAAACGCCATCGCACCATCGCGCTGATAGCTGTTCACCAGGCTGCGAGGTGCGTTCACCGGCAATTGCTGGTGGTTGGTGCCAATACGGTAGCGGTGAGCATCGGCGTAAGCGAACACTCGACCCTGCAGCATGCGGTCAGGCGACAAACCGACACCCGGGACCATGTTGCTCGGACCGAACGCCGCTTGCTCGACTTCAGCAAAGTAATTCTGCGGGTTGCGATTAAGCTCCAACTCGCCCACTTCGATCAGCGGAAACTCTTTCTGTGACCAGGTCTTGGTCACGTCAAACGGGTTCTCGTAGTGCGCCGCGGCCAGAGCCTCGGTCATGATCTGGATGCACACGCGCCATTTCGGGAAATCACCGCGCTCGATCGCGCCGAACAGATCACGCTGTGCATAATCCGGATCGGTACCGGCCAGGCGTGCCGCTTCTGCCGGTGCCAGGTTTTTGATCCCTTGCTTGGTCTTGTAGTGCCACTTCACCCAGTGACGCTCGCCATTGGCGTTGATCAGGCTGTAAGTGTGGCTGCCGAAGCCGTGCATGTGACGGTAGCCATCAGGAATGCCGCGATCCGAGAACAGAATGGTGATCTGGTGCAGCGCCTCAGGCGAATGCGACCAGAAGTCCCACATCATTTGTGCGCTTTTCAGGTTGCTTTGCGGCAGACGTTTTTGGGTGTGAATAAAGTCCGGGAATTTCAAAGGATCGCGGATGAAAAATACCGGCGTGTTGTTGCCGACGATGTCCCAATTACCTTCTTCGGTGTAGAACTTCAGGGCGAAACCGCGAGGATCACGCTCGGTATCAGCAGAACCGCGCTCGCCACCCACGGTGGAAAACCGCAGGAAGGTTGGAGTTTGCTTGCCGATAGATTCAAACAGCTTGGCGCTGGTGTACTCAGTGATGTCACGCGTCACGGTGAAGGTACCGTAAGCACCCGAGCCTTTGGCGTGTACACGACGCTCAGGGATGTTTTCACGGTTGAAGTGGGCAAGTTTCTCGATCAGGTGAAAATCGTCGAGCAGCAGCGGGCCACGAGGGCCCGCGGAGCGGGAATTCTGGTTGTCGGCGACAGGAGCGCCACTGGCGGTCGTAAGCGTTTTGTTTTGGCTCATGCGATCTTCTTCCTCTGTCAGTTTTGGAACTGCCGGCTAATCGGCTTGGGAGGGAGTATTGACCATCGATCAGCACACCTACAAATTCATTAACTTGCAGACACCAATAGAAAAATACTACCAACAATCCCGCTCACATAATGACGACATGAACCGCAGTGAAGCTTGTATAAACAGCGCGTTTCTTACAGGCACAAAAAACCGGGCACTAGGCCCGGTTCTTCGTTTCAGACTGACGTCTTACTCAGCGGATACAGCTTCACCACCGGCAGGACGATCAACCAACTCGACGTACGCCATAGGCGCGTTGTCGCCAGTGCGGAAGCCGCACTTGAGGATGCGCAGGTAGCCACCCTCACGGGTAGCGTAACGCTTGCCCAGGTCGTTGAAGAGCTTACCAACGATAGCTTTCGAACGAGTACGGTCGAAAACCAGACGGCGGTTAGCCAGGCTGTCTGTCTTGGCCAAAGTGATCAGCGGCTCAGCAACGCGACGCAGTTCTTTAGCTTTCGGCAGTGTAGTTTTGATCAGCTCGTGCTCGAACAGCGACACTGCCATGTTTTGAAACATGGCCTTGCGGTGCGAGCTAGTGCGGCTCAGGTGACGACCACTTTTACGATGACGCATGGTTCATTCCTTACCAAACACAACGTTCGGTGATTACGACGATCAGGCAGTCGCCTTGTCGTCCTTCTTAAGACTTGCAGGCGGCCAGTTGTCGAGGCGCATGCCGAGGGACAGACCGCGGGAGGCCAGAACGTCCTTGATTTCAGTCAAGGATTTCTTGCCAAGGTTCGGAGTCTTCAACAGCTCTACTTCGGTACGCTGAATCAGGTCGCCGATGTAGTAGATGTTTTCCGCCTTAAGGCAGTTAGCCGAACGTACAGTCAGTTCCAGATCGTCAACCGGGCGAAGCAGGATCGGATCGATCTCGTCTTCCTGCTCAACAACCACTGGCTCACTGTCACCTTTGAGGTCGACGAACGCAGCCAACTGCTGTTGCAGAATGGTTGCAGCGCGGCGAATAGCCTCTTCAGGATCCAGGGTACCGTTGGTTTCCAGATCAATAACCAGCTTGTCCAGGTTAGTACGCTGCTCGACACGGGCGTTTTCCACCACGTATGCGATACGGCGAACCGGACTGAACGAAGAGTCAAGCTGCAAGCGACCGATGCTGCGGCTTTCGTCTTCATCGCTCTGACGCGAGTCCGCCGGTTCATAACCACGACCACGAGCTACGGTGAGCTTCATGTTCAGGGCGCCGTTAGACGCCAGGTTAGCGATTACGTGATCGGGGTTAACGATCTCGACATCATGATCCAGCTGAATATCGGCAGCGGTAACCACCCCCGAACCCTTCTTCGACAAGGTCAGCGTAACTTCGTCACGACCGTGCAGCTTGATAGCCAGACCTTTAAGGTTCAACAGGATTTCAATTACGTCTTCCTGTACGCCTTCGATGGCGCTGTACTCATGGAGTACACCGTCAATCTCGGCCTCGACTACTGCACAGCCGGGCATTGAGGACAACAGGATGCGGCGCAGCGCGTTGCCCAGGGTGTGGCCAAAACCACGCTCGAGAGGCTCGAGAGTGATCTTGGCGCGGGTTGGACTGACAACCTGCACATCAATATGGCGGGGTGTCAGGAACTCATTTACCGAAATCTGCATGGATGCACCTATTTTCTAGCCCTTACTTGGAGTAGAGCTCGACAATCAGGCTTTCGTTGATGTCGGCGGACAGATCACTGCGAGCTGGAACGTTCTTGAAAACGCCCGACTTCTTCTCAGTGTCTACTTCTACCCATTCTACGCGGCCACGTTGGGCACACAGATCGAGAGCTTGGACAATGCGAAGTTGGTTCTTTGCTTTCTCGCGAATCGCGACCACGTCACCAGCACGAACCTGGTACGACGGCACGTTTACGGTCTGACCGTTAACGCTTACGGATTTGTGCGATACCAGCTGACGGGATTCGGCACGAGTAGAGCCAAAACCCATACGGTATACAACGTTGTCCAGACGGCATTCGAGCAGTTGCAACAGGTTTTCGCCAGTTGCGCCTTTCTTGCCAGCAGCTTCTTTGTAGTAGCCGCTGAATTGACGCTCGAGAACGCCGTAGATACGACGGACCTTCTGCTTTTCACGCAGTTGGGTGCCGTAATCGGACTGGCGACCGCGGCGTTGGCCGTGGATACCAGGTGCTGCTTCAATGTTGCACTTCGATTCGATCGCGCGCACGCCGCTCTTCAGAAAGAGATCGGTGCCTTCGCGACGAGCGAGTTTGCATTTTGGACCAATGTAACGAGCCATTCTTTACAATCTCCTGGATTACACGCGGCGCTTCTTCGGCGGACGGCACCCGTTGTGCGGGATTGGCGTCACGTCGGTGATGCTGGCGATCTTGTAGCCACAGCCGTTCAAAGCGCGGACTGCAGATTCACGACCTGGGCCTGGACCTTTGACGTTAACGTCGAGGTTTTTCAGACCGTATTCCAGCGCAGCTTGACCAGCACGTTCAGCAGCTACTTGAGCAGCAAACGGGGTGGACTTGCGGGAACCGCGGAAACCCGAACCACCGGAGGTAGCCCAGGAAAGAGCGTTGCCTTGACGGTCGGTGATGGTCACGATTGTGTTGTTAAAAGAAGCATGGATGTGGGCGATGCCATCAACCACTGTCTTTTTAACTTTTTTACGAGGACGAGCAGCAGGTTTAGCCATGATTAGTTTCCTGTCGATTCGCTGGGGCGATTACTTGCGGATCGGCTTACGCGGACCTTTACGGGTACGCGCGTTGGTCTTGGTACGCTGACCGCGCACTGGAAGACCACGACGATGACGCAGACCGCGATAGCAACCGAGGTCCATCAACCGCTTGATTTTCATGTTGATTTCGCGACGCAGGTCACCTTCAGTGGTGAACTTCGCCACTTCGCCACGCAGCTGTTCAATCTGCTCGTCGCTCAGATCTTTGATCTTTGCCGCTGGGTTTACCCCAGTCACCGCACAAATCTTCTGTGCAGTAGTGCGACCAACACCATAGATGTAGGTCAGCGAGATAACAGTATGCTTGTTATCTGGAATGTTAACGCCTGCAATACGGGCCATTCAGTGGGACTCCAATTGACAGCTACCTACGCCCCGGAAGCCAAGAAATAGGGCGCGAGATAATATCGCTGTAATAACAAATAATCAACCCGGCAGCGCACTAGCTGCCGGGCTTGAAGCACAATCACACTCAGCCTTGGCGCTGTTTGTGACGCGGTTCCGCGCTGCAAATTACTCGAACAACACCTTCGCGGCGAATAATCTTGCAGTTACGGCACAGCTTTTTCACCGATGCACGAACTTTCATCACCAACTCCTCGAACCTTATGGGTACTCAGCGCAACATGCCGCTGCCGTAACCCTTCAGGTTGGCTTTCTTCATCAGGGATTCGTACTGGTGCGAAACGAGGTGCGATTGTACTTGGGACATGAAGTCCATCACAACCACGACGACGATCAGCAACGAGGTCCCGCCAAGGTAGAACGGAACGTTTGCTGCAACCACCAGGAACTGGGGCAACAGGCACACGGCCGTCATATATAGAGCACCGAACAAGGTCAAACGAGTCAGCACGCCATCAATATAGCGCGCAGACTGCTCACCTGGACGGATACCCGGAATAAAGGCACCGGACTTCTTCAGGTTTTCCGCTACGTCTTTCGGATTGAACATCAACGCCGTATAGAAGAAGCAGAAGAAAATAATCCCTGCACTAAACAGCAGAATATTCAACGGCTGACCAGGAGCGATCGACTGCGAGATGTCCTGCAGCCAGCCCATACCTTCAGACTGACCAAACCAGGTCCCCAACGAAGCCGGGAACAGCAAAATGCTGCTCGCGAAAATAGCTGGAATAACACCAGCCATGTTCACTTTCAACGGCAAGTGGCTGGTCTGCGCAGCGAAGACCTTGCGGCCCTGCTGACGCTTGGCGTAATGAACAGCAATACGACGCTGACCACGCTCAATGAACACCACGAAACCGATAATCGCTACTGCCAACAAACCGATGGCAACCAAGGCGAAAATATTGATATCACCCTGACGCGCAGACTCGAAAGACTGCCCAATCGCCCTCGGAAGACCGGCGACGATACCTGCGAAAATCAACATCGAGATACCGTTGCCAACACCACGTTCAGTAATCTGCTCACCCAGCCACATCATGAACATCGCACCAGCCACAAAAGTGGATACCGCGACGAAATGGAAGCCAAAGTCACCAGTGAACGAAACGCCCTGCCCTGCCAGACCAATGGACATGCCAATTGCCTGAACGAGAGCGAGAACGACAGTGCCGTAGCGGGTGTACTGGGCAATCTTGCGACGCCCAGCTTCACCTTCCTTCTTCAACTGCTCCAGCTGCGGGCTCACGGCGGTCATCAGCTGCATGATGATCGATGCCGAAATGTACGGCATGATCCCCAGTGCAAAGATGCTCATCCGCTCCAGCGCGCCGCCGGAAAACATGTTGAACAAGCTAAGAATGGTCCCCTCATTCTGTCGAAACAGGTCCGCGAGTCGGTCCGGGTTGATACCTGGAACCGGGATGTGTGCGCCTATTCGGTAGACGATAATCGCCAGGAACAGAAAACGCAGACGAGCCCAGAGTTCAGACATACCGCCTTTGCCGAGCGCAGAGAGAGCACCTTGCTTAGCCATTTATTCCTCGAACTTGCCGCCAGCTGCTTCGATAGCCGCACGCGCACCTTTGGTGGCGCCGATTCCCTTTCCGATGGTAACAGCGCGAGTAACTTCGCCGGACAGCATGATTTTCACACGCTGCACGTTGACGTTGATCACGTTGGCATCTTTCAGGGACTGCACGGTGACGACGTCGCCTTCCACTTTAGCCAGCTCGGACAGACGCACTTCTGCGCGGTCCATGGCCTTCAGGGAAACGAAGCCGAACTTCGGCAGACGACGATGCAACGGCTGTTGACCGCCTTCAAAGCCTGGAGCAATGGTGCCACCGGAGCGGGAGGACTGACCTTTGTGGCCACGGCCACCGGTCTTGCCCAAACCACTACCGATACCACGGCCCGGACGATGCTTTTCGCGACGGGAACCCGGCGCTGGACTCAGATCATTGAGTTTCATCGATTAACCCTCGACACGCAGCATGTAGTAAGCCTTGTTGATCATCCCGCGATTCTCGGGAGTATCAAGTACTTCTACAGTGTGACCGATGCGACGCAGACCCAGACCCTTAACACACAGTTTGTGGTTAGGGATGCGGCCGGTCATGCTTTTGATCAGCGTAACTTTAACGGTAGCCATGATCAGAAGATCTCCTTGACGCTTTTGCCACGCTTGGCGGCAATAGATTCAGGAGACTGCATAGCTTTCAAACCTTTGAAAGTGGCGTGAACCACGTTTACCGGGTTAGTCGAGCCGTAGCACTTGGCCAGAACGTTCTGAACGCCAGCAACTTCGAGGACAGCACGCATAGCGCCGCCAGCGATGATACCGGTACCTTCAGAAGCAGGCTGCATGTACACCTTCGAAGCGCCATGGGCGGACTTCATTGCGTACTGCAGCGTGGTGCCGTTCAGATCAACTTGGATCATGTTGCGGCGAGCAGCTTCCATTGCCTTCTGGATCGCAGCAGGCACTTCACGCGACTTGCCACGGCCGAAGCCAACACGCCCTTTACCATCACCAACCACGGTCAACGCGGTGAAAGTGAAGATACGGCCGCCTTTAACGGTTTTGGCTACGCGGTTAACTTGAACCAGCTTCTCAATGTAGCCTTCGTCGCGCTTTTGGTCGTTATTTGACATAACTTAGAACTCCAGCCCAGCTTCACGAGCAGCATCAGCCAGCGCCTTGACGCGACCGTGGTACTTGAAGCCAGAGCGGTCGAAAGCCACCTGCGAGACGCCAGCGGCTTTTGCACGCGTAGCGACCAGCTGGCCAACCTTAGTGGCCGCGTCGATGTTGCCAGTGGCGCCATCACGCAGTTCTTTATCCAAAGTCGAGGCACTTGCCAAGACTTTGTTGCCGTCGGCCGAAATGACCTGGGCGTAGATGTGCTGCGACGAGCGGAACACGCAGAGACGCACGACTTCGAGTTCGTGCATTTTCAGGCGTGCTTTGCGAGCGCGACGCAGTCGAGTAACTTTTTTGTCGGTCATTTGCTATGCCCTACTTCTTCTTGGCTTCTTTACGACGGACGACTTCGTCCGCGTAGCGCACACCTTTGCCTTTGTACGGCTCTGGTGGACGGAAGTCGCGGATCTCGGCGGCCACTTGACCTACCAGCTGCTTATCGATGCCCTTGATCAGGATATCGGTCTGGCTAGGAGTCTCAGCGGTGATGCCTTCCGGCAGTTCATAATCCACTGGGTGCGAGAAGCCAAGAGCCAGGTTCAGCACTGTGCCTTTTGCTTGCGCTTTGTAACCAACACCGACCAGCTGGAGCTTGCGCTCGAAGCCTTGGCTTACGCCTTGGACCATGTTGTTTACCAACGCACGAGTGGTACCAGCCATTGCGCGAGTTTGTTGATCGCCATTGCGAGCAGCGAAACGCAGCTCACCAGCTTCTTCAACAATCTCAACGGACGAATGGATGTTCAGTTCGAGAGTGCCCTTGGCACCCTTCACCGAAAGCTGTTGGCCTGCGAATTTTACTTCGACACCGGCTGGCAGCTTAACGGGGTTCTTAGCGACGCGTGACATGCTTATCCCCCCTTAGAACACAGTGCAAAGAACTTCGCCGCCGACACCGGCAGCGCGCGCAGCACGATCCGTCATCACACCTTTGTTGGTGGAGACGATAGACACACCGAGACCGCCACGAACTTTTGGCAGATCATCGACGGACTTGTACTGACGCAGGCCTGGACGGCTAACGCGCTTCACTTCTTCGATGACCGGACGGCCTTCGAAGTACTTCAGCTCGATGGACAGCAGTGGTTTGATTTCGCTGCTGATCTGATAACCCGCAATGTAACCTTCGTCCTTCAGGACTTTGGCAACAGCTACCTTCAACGTAGAAGATGGCATGCTTACGACGGACTTTTCAGCCATCTGGGCATTACGGATTCGAGTTAGCATGTCCGCTAACGGGTCCTGCATACTCATGGGCTAGACGCTCCTAATACAAAAAAATTAGCCTTGCGGCTACTACTTGTCGCCGAGTGCATCCGTGCGAAAAAAGCACGGGCTCAGGCGAGCCGGGTATTCTAGACACACCCCACAAATGAATCAAGCCCCAATAGGGGCTTGATTCAAGTTCAAGGTCACCGATGGTCAGGATCTTGCGATTCGGACCACCGAGACTTTGATAGTGCTTACCAGCTGGCTTTTACCAGACCAGGTACGTCACCACGCATTGCAGCTTCACGCAGTTTGTTACGGCCGAGGCCGAACTTGCGGTAAACGCCGTGTGGACGACCGGTCAGGCGGCAGCGGTTACGCATGCGCGAAGCGCTTGCGTCACGTGGCTGCTTCTGCAGAGCTACTGTAGCTTCCCAACGCGCTTCTGGACTTGCGTTCAGATCAACGATGATAGCTTTCAGTGCTGCACGCTTTTTGGCGTACTTGGCAACCGTGAGCTGACGCTTCAGCTCGCGGTTTTTCATGCTCATCTTGGCCATTTTCCTACTCCAATCAGTTGCGGAACGGGAATTTGAAAGCACGCAGCAGCGCGCGACCTTCATCATCGTTCTTGGCAGTGGTGGTCAGGGTAATGTCCAGACCGCGGAGAGCATCGATCTTGTCGTAGTCGATTTCCGGGAAGATGATCTGCTCTTTAACGCCCATGCTGTAGTTACCACGACCATCGAAGGACTTGGCATTCAGGCCGCGAAAGTCGCGGACCCGAGGCAGGGAGATCGACAGCAGACGATCCAGGAATTCGTACATACGCTCACGGCGCAGGGTCACTTTGACGCCGATCGGCCAACCTTCACGGACTTTAAAGCCAGCGATGGATTTCCGAGCGTAGGTCACAACGACTTTCTGGCCGGTGATCTTTTCCAGGTCAGCAACAGCGTGCTCGATGACTTTTTTGTCGCCGACTGCTTCGCCCAGACCCATGTTCAGGGTGATTTTGGTGACGCGTGGAACTTCCATCACGTTCGAAAGCTTAAGTTCTTCCTTAAGTTTCGGTGCGATTTCCTTCCAGTAAATCTCTTTTAGTCGTGCCATGGTCTTCTACCTAGCAGTGTTCAAGCATCAACCGCTTTTTGGGTCGACTTGAAGACACGAATTTTCTTGCCGTCTTCTACTTTGAAACCAACGCGATCAGCCTTGTTGGTTTCGCCGTTGAAAATGGCAACGTTGGAAGCGTGCAGTGGCGCTTCTTTTTCGACGATACCGCCTTGTACGCCCGACGCAGGGTTTGGCTTGGTATGACGCTTAACCAGGTTCAGACCACCAACAACCAGACGGTCGTCAGCGAGAACCTTAAGCACCTTACCGCGCTTACCTTTGTCTTTGCCGGCGATCACGATGATCTCGTCGTCACGACGAATCTTTTGCATGTCGGATCTCCTTACAGCACTTCTGGGGCGAGCGAGACGATCTTCATGAACTTCTCAGTACGAAGTTCACGGGTCACTGGCCCAAAGATACGGGTGCCGATCGGCTCTTGCTTGTTGTTCAGAAGAACAGCAGCGTTGCCATCAAAGCGGATAATGGAGCCATCAGCACGGCGAACGCCGTGGCGAGTGCGGACTACAACAGCAGTCATCACTTGGCCTTTTTTCACTTTACCGCGAGGAATTGCTTCCTTCACGGTAACTTTGATGATGTCACCGATACCAGCGTAACGACGATGGGAGCCACCCAGCACCTTGATGCACATAACACGGCGAGCGCCGCTGTTATCGGCCACATCGAGCATGGATTGAGTCTGAATCATATAATTTCTCCGACCCCTAGTCCTTAGACTTCCACAGCGCGTTCGAGAACATCAACCAGCGCCCAAGACTTGGTCTTGGCCAAAGGACGAGTTTCACGAATAGTGACTTTGTCGCCGATGTGGCACTGATTGGTTTCGTCGTGCGCGTGCAGCTTAGTCGAACGCTTAACGTATTTACCGTAGATCGGGTGCTTAACGCGACGCTCGATCAGAACGGTGATGGTTTTGTCCATCTTGTCGCTGACAACACGGCCAGTCAGCGTACGGACAGTTTTTTCGGCTTCAGCCATGATTACTTACCTGCCTGCTGGTTAAGCACAGTCTTCACGCGAGCGATGTCACGTTTAACTTGCGAGAGCAGATGAGACTGCCCCAACTGGCCAGTTGCTTTCTGCATACGCAGATTGAACTGGTCGCGCAGCAGGCCGAGCAGTTGCTCGTTCAGCTGCTGTGCGGATTTTTCACGAAGTTCATTCGCTTTCATCACATCACCGTCCGTTTAACAAAGGAGGTGGCGAGCGGCAGCTTTGCAGCAGCCAGGGCGAAAGCCTCACGCGCCAGCTCTTCAGAAACACCCTCGATTTCATACAGGACTTTGCCTGGCTGAATCTGGGCAACCCAGTATTCGACGTTACCCTTACCTTTACCCATCCGAACTTCGAGTGGCTTTTTGGTTACAGGCTTGTCCGGGAATACACGGATCCAGATCTTGCCGCCACGTTTAACGTGACGGGTCAGTGCACGACGCGCTGACTCGATCTGACGAGCGGTGAGACGACCACGAGCTACAGACTTCAGCGCATATTCGCCGAAGCTGACTTTGCTACCGCGCTGAGCCAAGCCACGGTTGTGGCCAGTCATCTGCTTGCGGAACTTCGTACGCTTTGGTTGCAACATTTGGCGTACCCCTTACTTAGCAGCTTTTTTACGAGGCGCTGGTGCTTGTGGTTTCAGTTCTTCTTGGCGACCACCAATTACTTCGCCTTTGAAGATCCAAACCTTTACACCGATCACACCATAAGTGGTGTGAGCTTCGTAGTTGGCATAGTCGATGTCGGCACGCAGGGTGTGCAGTGGCACACGACCTTCGCGATACCATTCAGTACGTGCGATTTCAGCACCGCCGAGACGACCGCTCACTTGGATTTTGATGCCTTTGGCACCAATGCGCATGGCGTTCTGAACAGCGCGCTTCATAGCGCGACGGAACATTACGCGACGCTCCAGCTGCTGAGCTACGCTCTGCGCAACCAGCATACCGTCGAGTTCCGGCTTACGGATCTCTTCGATATTGATGTGCACAGGCACACCCATTTGCTTGGTCAGGTCCTGACGCAGTTTCTCAACATCTTCACCTTTCTTCCCGATAACGATACCTGGACGAGCGGTGTGGATGGTGATACGTGCAGTCTGAGCCGGACGATGGATATCGATACGGCTTACGGACGCGCTTTTTAGTTTGTCTTGGAGATACTCGCGCACCTTCAGATCAGCGAACAAATAGTCCGCATAAGTCCGACCGTCTGCGTACCAGACGGAGGTGTGCTCCTTGACGATTCCCAGGCGAATGCCAATGGGATGTACTTTCTGACCCATCTCTTCGACTCCGTTACTTGTCAGCAACCTTGACAGTGATATGGCAAGACCGCTTGACGATGCGATCAGCACGGCCTTTGGCACGTGGCATGATTCGCTTCAGCGAACGCCCTTCGTTGACGAAAACGGTGCTGACTTTAAGGTCATCAACGTCTGCGCCTTCGTTATGCTCGGCGTTGGCTACGGCCGACTCCAGCACTTTCTTAATGATCTCGGCGGCTTTCTTACTGCTGAAAGCCAACAGGTTGAGCGCTTCGCCCACCTTCTTCCCGCGGATCTGGTCGGCGACCAAGCGGGCTTTCTGGGCGGAGATTCGAGCGCCCGACAACTTAGCGGCTACTTCCATCGTTCCTTACCCCTTAACGCTTGGCTTTCTTGTCTGCCACGTGCCCACGATATGTGCGGGTACCGGCAAACTCGCCCAGTTTGTGGCCGACCATGTCTTCGTTCACGAGAACTGGAACATGTTGACGACCGTTATGCACTGCAATGGTCAAACCGACCATCTGTGGCAGGATCATGGAACGGCGCGACCAGGTTTTAACTGGTTTGCGATCGTTCTTTTCCGCCGCCACTTCGATCTTCTTCAGTAGGTGAAGATCAATAAAAGGACCTTTTTTCAGAGAACGTGGCACTGTCGTATCCCTCTATTTACTTGCGACGACGGACGATCATTTTGTCGGTACGCTTATTACCACGAGTCTTCGCGCCCTTAGTCGGGAAGCCCCATGGCGATACCGGATGACGACCACCAGAGGTACGACCTTCACCACCACCATGTGGGTGGTCAACCGGGTTCATGGCAACACCACGAACGGTTGGGCGAACGCCACGCCAGCGTTTGGCACCAGCTTTACCCAGCGAACGCAGGCTGTGCTCGGAGTTCGAGACTTCACCCAGGGTCGCGCGGCATTCAGCCAGCACTTTACGCATCTCACCAGAACGCAGACGCAGGGTCACGTAGACACCTTCACGAGCGACCAGCTGAGCCGAAGCACCAGCGGAACGAGCGATTTGCGCGCCTTTACCTGGCTTCAATTCGATGCCGTGTACGGTGCTACCAACTGGAATGTTACGCAGTTGCAGAGCGTTGCCCGGCTTGATCGGTGCCAGAGCACCTGCGATCAGCTGGTCGCCAGCACTCACGCCTTTAGGGGCGATGATGTAGCGACGCTCGCCATCTGCGTACAGCAGCAGAGCGATGTGAGCAGTACGGTTTGGATCGTATTCAATACGCTCGACAGTGGCAGAGATGCCATCTTTGTCGTTACGACGGAAATCGACCAGACGATAATGCTGCTTATGGCCACCACCGATGTGACGAGTGGTAATACGACCATTGTTGTTACGACCACCAGTCTTCGATTTTTTCTCGAGCAGCGGTGCGTGAGGAGCGCCTTTATGCAGCTCCTGGTTGACCACCTTGACCACAAAACGGCGGCCAGGGGAAGTCGGTTTGCATTTAACGATTGCCATGATGCACCCCTTCCTTACTCAGCACTGCTGCTGAAATCGAGATCTTGGCCTGGCTGAAGGGAGATAACTGCCTTCTTCCAGTCATTACGCTTGCCCAGACCGCGAGCAGTGCGCTTGCTCTTACCCAGAACATTCAGGGTAGTAACACGCTCTACTTTCACGCTGAACAGGCTTTCGACGGCCTTCTTGATTTCCAGCTTGGTTGCGTCAGTTGCAACCTTGAAAACGAACTGGCCTTTCTTGTCAGCCAGAACCGTAGCCTTCTCGGAAACGTGCGGGCCAAGCAGAACTTTAAATACGCGTTCCTGGTTCATCCCAGCAGCTCCTCGAATTTCTTCACGGCCGACACGGTGATCAACACCTTGTCGTATGCGATCAGACTAACTGGATCGGAACCTTGCACGTCACGTACATCAACGTGTGGCAGGTTGCGAGCAGCCAGGTACAGGTTCTGATCAACTACTTCAGACACGATCAAGACGTCAGTCAGGCCCATGCCAGTCAGTTTGTTCAGCAGATCTTTGGTCTTCGGTGCATCAACAGCGAAGTCCTGAACCACAACCAGACGATCAGTACGCACCAGCTCAGCAAGGATGGAACGCATTGCTGCGCGATACATCTTCTTGTTCAGCTTCTGGGTGTGATCCTGAGGACGAGCTGCGAAAGTGGTACCGCCGCCACGCCAGATTGGGCTACGGATAGTACCGGCACGAGCACGGCCAGTACCTTTCTGACGCCATGGGCGCTTACCGCCACCACGAACGTCGGAACGGGTCTTTTGCTGCTTGCTACCTTGACGGCCGCCGGCCATGTAGGCCACGACTGCTTGGTGAACCAGCGTCTCGTTGAATTCGCCGCCAAATGTCAGTTCGGAAACTTCGATCGCTTGAGCGTCATTTACATTTAATTGCATGTCAGCTTCCCCTTAACCGCGAGCCTTGGCTGCTGGACGTACAACCAAGTTGCCGCCAGTAGCGCCAGGAACAGCACCCTTGACCAACAACAGATTGCGTTCAGCGTCCACGCGCACTACTTCGAGGGACTGCACGGTCACGCGCTCAGCGCCCATATGACCGGACATTTTTTTGCCCTTGAATACACGACCAGGAGTCTGGCACTGGCCGATAGAGCCTGGAACGCGGTGGGACACGGAGTTACCGTGGGTATTATCTTGCCCGCGGAAGTTCCAACGCTTGATCGTACCCTGGAAGCCTTTACCCTTGGACTGACCGGTCACATCAACCAGTTGACCAGCGGCGAAGATTTCAGCGTTGATCAGATCGCCGGCCTGGTACTCGCCTTCTTCAAGACGGAATTCCATTACGGTACGACCAGCGGCAACGTTCGCTTTAGCGAAGTGGCCAGCTTGAGCAGCTGTAACACGCGAAGCACGACGCTCGCCTACAGTGACTTGCACTGCACGATAGCCATCGGTCTCTTCAGTTTTGAACTGGGTGACGCGATTCGGCTCGATCTCAATGACCGTGACCGGAATGGAGACACCTTCTTCGGTGAAAATACGGGTCATACCGCATTTACGACCGACTACACCAATAGTCATGTTGTAAACCTCATGAGTGTACGGGGCTTTCACCCGCTATGGCCGCCCATTTCAGAGCGTTACACGACTAAGACCGAGTCTTAGCCGAGGCTGATCTGCACTTCCACACCGGCCGCAAGATCAAGCTTCATAAGAGCATCAACGGTTTTATCCGTTGGCTGGACGATGTCCAGAACGCGCTTATGAGTACGGATCTCGTACTGGTCGCGCGCGTCTTTGTTGACGTGCGGGGAGACCAGAACGGTAAACCGCTCTTTACGGGTAGGCAGTGGAATTGGACCACGCACTTGAGCACCAGTACGTTTCGCGGTTTCCACGATTTCCTGGGTGGATTGGTCGATCAGGCGATGGTCAAAAGCCTTCAACCTGATACGGATTTGCTGATTTTGCATTGGATTTCAGACTCCGGCTGCTATTCCCAGCGAGCGCAATACGCCCGTTAAAAGGAGGCGCAATTCTATAGACGGGCTACCACAGTGTCAACCCAATAAAAAAGCCCCCGCTAGGCGGGGGCTTTTTCAAGTCATCACTTATTAAGCGATGATTTTGGCTACGACGCCAGCGCCGACGGTACGACCGCCTTCACGAATAGCGAAACGCAGACCATCTTCCATTGCGATGGTTTTGATCAGGGTGACAACCATTTTGATGTTGTCGCCCGGCATTACCATTTCAACGCCTTCCGGCAGCTCGCAGTTACCGGTCACGTCAGTGGTCCGGAAGTAGAACTGTGGACGGTAGCCTTTGAAGAACGGAGTGTGGCGACCGCCTTCTTCTTTGCTCAATACGTACACTTCAGCTTCGAAGGTAGTGTGCGGCTTAACCGAACCTGGCTTGACCAGAACCTGGCCACGCTCAACGTCGTCACGCTTGGTGCCGCGCAGCAGCACGCCGCAGTTCTCGCCAGCACGACCTTCGTCGAGCAGCTTACGGAACATTTCAACGCCGGTGCAGGTGGTGACAACAGTGTCACGCAGACCAACGATTTCCAGCGAATCCTGAACCTTGACGATACCGCGCTCGATACGGCCAGTTACTACAGTACCGCGACCGGAGATCGAGAATACGTCTTCGATTGGCATCAGGAACGGCTTGTCGATAACACGAATTGGATCTGGGATGTAGCTGTCCAGAGTCTCAACCAGTTTACGAACGGCAGTGGTGCCCATTTCGTTGTCGTCTTGGCCGTTCAGAGCCATCAGAGCCGAACCGATGATGATCGGAGTGTCGTCGCCCGGGAAGTCGTAAGTGCTCAGCAGATCGCGCACTTCCATCTCTACCAGTTCCAGCAGCTCAGCGTCGTCAACCATGTCAGCCTTGTTCAGGAAGACAACGATGTACGGAACGCCAACCTGACGGGACAACAGGATGTGCTCACGGGTTTGTGGCATCGGACCATCAGCGGCCGAGCAAACCAGAATAGCGCCGTCCATCTGAGCAGCACCGGTGATCATGTTCTTCACATAGTCAGCGTGACCTGGGCAGTCAACGTGAGCGTAGTGACGGATCTTCGAGTTGTATTCAACGTGCGCAGTGTTGATGGTGATACCACGAGCTTTTTCTTCCGGTGCGCTGTCGATTTTATCGAAAGCAACAACGGCCGAACCGAAAACTTCGGAGCAGACACGAGTCAGAGCAGCAGTCAGCGTGGTTTTACCGTGGTCAACGTGACCGATGGTGCCAACGTTAACGTGCGGGAGGTCACGTACAAATTTTTCTTTAGCCACGACAATTAACTCCTAGCCTAAAGGGGCTGAATCAGCCTTGTTTTTTGGTAACAGTTTCGACGATATGCGACGGAGCTGTATTGTATTTTTTGAATTCCATAGAGTAGCTTGCACGACCTTGGGACATGGAGCGGACGTCGGTTGCGTAACCGAACATCTCACCCAACGGAACCTCGGCACGAATCACTTTGCCGGAAACCGTGTCTTCCATACCCAGGATCATGCCGCGACGACGGTTAAGGTCGCCCATCACGTCACCCATATAGTCTTCAGGCGTAACAACCTCTACCGCCATGATCGGCTCAAGCAACTCACCACCGCCCTTCTGGGCCAGTTGCTTGGTCGCCATGGAAGCGGCCACCTTAAACGCCATCTCGTTGGAGTCGACGTCGTGGTAAGAACCGTCAAACACGGTAGCCTTCAGGCCGATCAGCGGATAGCCGGCGACAACGCCGTTCTTCATCTGCTCTTCGATACCCTTCTGGATAGCCGGGATGTATTCCTTAGGAACCACACCACCCACTACTTCGTTCACGAATTGCAGACCTTCCTGACCTTCGTCAGCAGGCGCAAAACGAATCCAGCAGTGACCAAACTGGCCACGACCGCCGGATTGACGAACGAACTTACCTTCGATTTCACAGTTCTTCGTGATGCGCTCACGATAGGAAACCTGAGGCTTACCGATGTTGGCTTCGACGTTGAACTCACGGCGCATCCGATCAACCAGGATGTCCAGGTGCAACTCGCCCATGCCGGAGATGATCGTTTGACCAGTCTCTTCATCAGTCTTGACGCGGAAAGATGGATCTTCCTGAGCGAGCTTGCCCAGAGCGACACCCATTTTTTCCTGGTCGTCCTTGGTCTTAGGCTCTACGGCAACCGAAATAACCGGCTCCGGGAAGTCCATACGAACCAGGATGATTGGCTTGTCACCGTTGCACAAAGTTTCACCAGTGGTGACGTCCTTCATGCCGATCAAGGCCGCGATGTCACCAGCGCGTACTTCCTTGATTTCTTCACGGGCGTTCGCGTGCATTTGCACCATACGACCCACGCGCTCTTTCTTGCCTTTGACCGAGTTGATCACGCCGTCGCCGGAGTTCAACACGCCCGAGTAAACACGGACAAAGGTCAAGGTACCCACGAATGGGTCGGTGGCAATTTTGAATGCCAGAGCGGAGAACGGTTCGCTGTCATCTGCATGACGCTCCAGCTCGATAGTCTCGTCATCCGGGTCAGTACCCTTGATGGCAGGAATATCAACAGGTGCAGGCAGGTAATCGATAACGGCGTCGAGAACCAGGGGAACACCCTTGTTCTTGAAGGAAGAACCGCAAACAGCCAGAACGATCTCACCAGCGATAGTACGCTGACGCAGAGCGGCCTTGATTTCCTCGTTGGTGAGCTCTTCACCTTCGAGGTACTTGTTCATCAGCTCTTCGCTGGCTTCGGCCGCAGCCTCAACCATGTTGCCACGCCACTCGTCAGCCAATTCCTGCAGTTCAGCAGGGATAGGCTTGCGAACTGGAACCATGCCTTTGTCAGCGTCATTCCAGTAAACAGCTTCCATGGCCATCAGATCGATCTGACCCTGGAAGTTGTCTTCGGAACCGATAGCCAACTGGATTGGCACCGGGGTATGACCCAGACGCTGCTTGATCTGACCGATCACGCGCAGGAAGTTCGCACCAGCACGGTCCATCTTGTTTACGTAAACAAGACGTGGAACGCCGTACTTGTTGGCCTGACGCCATACGGTTTCCGACTGAGGCTCAACGCCCGAGGTACCACAAAACACAACGACCGCGCCGTCGAGAACACGCAGGGAACGCTCAACTTCAATGGTGAAGTCAACGTGGCCCGGGGTGTCAATGACGTTGAAGCGGTATTGTTCTTTGTGCTGCTTCTCGGAACCCTGCCAGAAGGCGGTAATAGCAGCAGAAGTAATGGTAATACCACGCTCCTGCTCCTGAACCATCCAGTCTGTGGTCGCGGCGCCGTCATGCACCTCGCCCATCTTGTGACTTTTGCCAGTGTAAAAAAGGACGCGCTCAGTGGTGGTGGTTTTACCAGCATCCACGTGAGCAACGATACCAATGTTACGGTAGCGATTAATCGGTGTTGTACGAGCCATAAAGCCCTCGCAAAATTAGTGACGCTAAAATTAGAAGCGGTAGTGCGAGAAAGCCTTGTTGGCTTCAGCCATACGGTGCACGTCTTCACGCTTCTTAACTGCAGCACCTTTACCTTCAGCAGCATCCAACAGCTCGCCAGCCAAACGCAGAGCCATAGACTTCTCGCCGCGCTTGCGGGCGAAGTCTACCAACCAGCGCATTGCCAGGGCGTTACGACGGGACGGGCGAACTTCGACCGGAACCTGGTAAGTAGCACCGCCTACACGGCGCGACTTCACTTCGACCAGCGGAGCGATGGCGTCGAGAGCTTTCTCGAAGATTTCCAGGGGATCGCTGTTCTTGCGTTCTTTAACCTTGTCCAGCGCGCCATAAACGATACGCTCGGCAACGGCTTTTTTGCCGCTTTCCATTACGTGGTTCATGAACTTGGCCAGGATTTGGCTTCCGTATTTTGGATCGTCAAGCACTTCGCGCTTGGCTGCTACGCGTCTTCTTGGCATGGATAAGCCCTCAAACGGTCTTCAGGTTCGCTCGGAATCGGTGCCCTTACGGGACGCCTCCGACCTTACTCTTATCGACTCAGAAAAATAGAAAATCAGTTTTTACAAAAAGCCGCTACTACTTAGGCTTCTTGGTACCGTACTTCGAACGACCCTGGTTACGACCTTTAACGCCGGAAGTATCCAAAGAACCGCGCACGGTGTGGTAACGAACACCTGGCAAGTCTTTTACACGACCGCCGCGGATAAGTACCACGCTGTGCTCTTGCAGGTTGTGGCCTTCACCGCCGATGTACGAGGAAACCTCGAAACCGTTGGTCAGACGCACACGGCATACTTTACGCAGTGCCGAGTTAGGTTTTTTCGGCGTGGTGGTATACACACGGGTGCATACGCCACGACGTTGCGGGCAGTTCTGCAGCGCAGGCACGTCGGATTTCTCGACGATACGCTTACGCGGCTGACGTACCAGCTGGTTGATAGTTGCCATCTACTAGCTCCACTGTTGTCTTGCGACGCTATTGTCTTGCAAGAAAAGCAAAATGGCAGGAACGAATTCCCGCCAAATTTAGGGGTACAAGAGTCTAAAGAGGATCTTGCCCCCAGTCAAGGCAAGGCCCCAACCTCCCCGCTTATCGAATCTCGACAAATTGTCTCGATTCGATTAACGGAGAGGCCGGGGCCCCACGCTTATTTACTGCAGAACTCAGTTACCGCTCGAGTTCAGTGCTTCGGTCAGTGCAGCTTCCACTTCACTGGCGCTTACGCGCAACGGTTTGTCAGCTTCACGGCGACGCTTGCGCTCGCTGTGATAAGCCAGACCGGTACCGGCCGGGATCAGACGACCCACGACTACGTTTTCTTTCAGGCCGCGCAGGTAATCGCGCTTGCCGGTTACCGCCGCCTCGGTCAGTACGCGAGTGGTTTCCTGGAAGGAAGCCGCCGAGATGAACGATTCGGTGGACAACGACGCCTTGGTGATACCCAACAGCACGCGAGTGAACTTGGAAACGAATTTCTCGTCGCCCGCCAGACGCTCGTTCTCTACCAGAACGTGAGTCAATTCCATCTGGTCGCCCTTGATGAAAGTGGAATCGCCGGATTCAGCGATTTCAACTTTACGCAGCATCTGACGCAGGATGGTCTCGATGTGCTTGTCGTTGATCTTCACGCCCTGCAGACGATAAACGTCCTGGATCTCGTTCACGATGTACTTGGCCAGCGCACTCACACCCAGCAGACGCAGGATGTCGTGTGGATCGCTTGGGCCATCGGAGATAACTTCGCCGCGGTTGACCTGTTCGCCTTCGAAGACGTTCAGGTGACGCCACTTCGGAATCAGTTCTTCGTACGGATCGCTACCGTCATTCGGGGTAATGACCAGACGGCGCTTGCCTTTGGTCTCTTTACCGAACGCGATGGTGCCGCTGACTTCAGCCAGAATCGAGGCTTCTTTCGGACGACGGGCTTCGAACAAGTCGGCAACACGCGGCAGACCACCGGTGATGTCGCGAGTTTTCGAAGTTTCTTGCGGGATACGGGCGATAACATCACCGATCGCGATTTTCGCACCGTCCGCCACGCCGACCAGGGCGTTGGCAGGCAGGAAGTACTGAGCAATTACGTCGGTACCCGGCAGCAAGAGATCCTTGCCGTTGTCATCAACCATCTTCACAGCAGGACGGATATCTTTACCGGCAGCTGGACGGTCTTTGGCGTCGAGTACTTCAATGTTGGTCATACCGGTCAATTCGTCAGTCTGACGCTTGATCGTGATGCCTTCTTCCATGCCCACGTAGGTCACGGTACCTTTCATTTCGGTAACGATTGGGTGAGTGTGCGGATCCCACTTGGCCACGATTGCGCCAGCGTCGACCTTGTCACCTTCTTTAACCGAAATCACAGCACCGTACGGCAGCTTGTAACGCTCACGCTCACGACCGAAGTCATCAGCGATTGCCAGCTCACCGGAACGGGACACCGCAACCAGGCAACCATCCACTCGCTCCACGTGCTTCAAATTGTGCAGACGAACGGTACCGCCATTCTTCACCTGAACGCTGTCCGCAGCGGAGGTCCGGCTTGCCGCACCACCGATGTGGAACGTACGCATGGTCAGCTGGGTACCCGGCTCACCGATGGACTGGGCAGCGATAACGCCAACCGCTTCACCGATGTTCACCTGGTGACCACGAGCCAAGTCACGGCCGTAGCACTTGGCGCAAATACCGAAGCGGGTTTCGCAGCTGATCGGCGAACGCACGATCACTTCATCGATGCTGTTCAGCTCGATGAACTCGACCCACTTCTCGTCTACCAGAGTACCGGCAGGAACGATGATTTCTTCGGTCCCTGGCTTGTACACGTCACGGGCAATAACACGACCCAATACGCGCTCACCCAATGGCTCAACAACGTCACCGCCTTCAATGTGCGGAGTCATTACCAGGCCATGTTCGGTGCCGCAATCGATCTCGGTCACAACCAGATCCTGCGCCACGTCCACCAGACGACGAGTCAGGTAACCGGAGTTCGCAGTTTTCAACGCGGTATCCGCCAAACCTTTACGAGCACCGTGAGTGGAGATGAAGTACTGAAGTACGCTCAAACCTTCACGGAAGTTCGCAGTAATCGGCGTTTCAATGATGGAACCGTCCGGCTTGGCCATCAGGCCACGCATACCGGCGAGCTGACGGATCTGCGCAGCAGAACCCCGTGCGCCCGAGTCGGCCATCATGTACATCGAGTTGAAGGACTCTTGGTCGACTTCGACGCCATGACGATCGATGACTTTCTCTTTCGAGAGGTTGGCCATCATCGCCTTGGAAACTTCGTCGTTTGCCTTGGACCAAAGGTCGATCACTTTGTTGTACTTCTCGCCCTGGGTTACCAGGCCGGAGGCGTACTGACTTTCGATCTCTTTCACTTCATCAGTGGCAGCACTGATGATGCGGGCTTTTTCATCAGGGATAACGAAGTCGTTAACACCGATGGAAACGCCGGAAATGGTCGAATAGGCAAAACCGGTGTACATCAACTGGTCAGCGAAGATCACGGTCTCTTTCAAACCAACCACGCGGTAGCACTGGTTGATCAGCTTGGAGATCGCCTTTTTCTTCATCGGCTGGTTGACGACGTCGTACGACAGGCCAGGTGGAACAACCTGGAACAACAGCGCACGGCCGACAGTGGTGTCGACGATACGGGTGTTCTTGACGCTGCCACCATCACGATCGTTGACGGTTTCGTTGATCCGCACTTTGACCTTGGCGTGCAGTGCGGCTTCGCCAGCACGGAACACACGGTCAACTTCCTGCAGATCCGCGAACACACGACCTTCGCCCTTGGCGTTGATCGCTTCACGAGTCATGTAGTACAGACCCAATACAACGTCCTGCGACGGAACGATGATTGGCTCACCGTTGGCTGGCGACAGAATGTTGTTGGTCGACATCATCAACGCACGCGCTTCCAACTGGGCTTCCAGTGTCAGCGGTACGTGCACGGCCATTTGGTCGCCGTCGAAGTCGGCGTTGTACGCAGCACAGACCAGAGGATGCAGCTGGATAGCCTTACCTTCGATCAGTACCGGTTCAAACGCCTGGATACCCAGACGGTGAAGGGTCGGTGCACGGTTGAGGAGAACCGGGTGTTCGCGGATGACTTCAGCGAGAACGTCCCAAACTTCCGGCAGCTCGCGCTCGACCATCTTCTTGGCAGCTTTGATGGTGGTAGCGAGACCACGCATTTCCAGCTTGCCGAAAATGAACGGTTTGAACAGCTCGAGAGCCATTTTCTTCGGCAGACCGCACTGGTGCAGACGCAGGGTCGGACCTACGGTAATTACCGAACGACCGGAGTAGTCAACACGCTTACCGAGCAAGTTCTGACGGAAACGACCTTGCTTACCCTTGATCATGTCAGCCAGGGATTTCAGAGGACGCTTGTTGGAACCGGTGATAGCGCGGCCACGACGACCGTTGTCGAGCAGTGCATCGACAGCTTCCTGCAACATACGCTTTTCGTTGCGCACGATGATGTCCGGAGCGGACAGATCGAGCAGACGCTTCAAGCGGTTGTTACGGTTGATCACTCGACGATACAGATCGTTGAGGTCGGAAGTCGCAAAGCGACCGCCATC
Source organism: Pseudomonas sp. ZS1P83 (assembly GCF_054897825.1). Taxonomy (NCBI): domain Bacteria; kingdom Pseudomonadati; phylum Pseudomonadota; class Gammaproteobacteria; order Pseudomonadales; family Pseudomonadaceae; genus Pseudomonas; species Pseudomonas sp. ZS1P83. Next base: position 6,128,496 of record NZ_CM142706.1, on the reverse strand, counting down.
CAGCGGGACCAATGGACGCAAATCTGGCGGCAGAACCGGCAGAACGGTCAGCACCATCCATTCTGGAAGGTTGCCGGAACCTTGGAAGGCTTCCATCAACTTCAGACGCTTGGACAGCTTCTTGATTTTGGTTTCGGAGTTGGTTTGCGGAATTTCTTCACGCAGACGGCCAATCTCGTGCTCCAGATCGATAGCGTGCAGCAGTTCACGGACAGCTTCGGCACCCATGCGTGCATCGAAATCGTCGCCGAACTCTTCCAGCGCTTCGAAGTACTGCTCGTCGTTGAGCAGCTGACCTTTTTCAAGGGTGGTCATGCCTGGATCGATAACGACATAGCTCTCGAAGTAGAGAACGCGTTCGATATCACGCAGGGTCATGTCCATCAGCAAGCCGATACGCGACGGCAGCGATTTCAGGAACCAGATGTGGGCAACTGGCGAGGCCAGTTCGATGTGCGCCATGCGCTCACGACGAACTTTTGCCAGCGCGACTTCAACGCCGCACTTCTCGCAGATCACACCACGGTGCTTCAAGCGCTTGTACTTACCGCACAGGCACTCGTAATCCTTTACCGGGCCAAAGATTTTGGCGCAGAACAGGCCGTCACGCTCAGGTTTGAACGTACGGTAGTTGATGGTTTCCGGCTTTTTAACTTCACCGAACGACCACGAACGGATCATCTCAGGCGATGCCAATCCAATACGGATGGCGTCGAACTCTTCGACTTGACCCTGGTTTTTCAGCAAATTCAGTAGGTCTTTCAAGGCCTTTCCTCCTGGCGGAGCAGAGAGCGGGCAATCCTGCCCCGCTCTCGATTCGCGTCACGTGTTATTCGGTTTCCAGATCGATATCGATGCCGAGGGAACGAATTTCCTTGATCAACACGTTGAAAGACTCGGGCATGCCCGGCTCCATACGGTGATCGCCGTCCACGATGTTTTTGTACATCTTGGTCCGGCCGTTCACATCGTCCGACTTCACTGTGAGCATTTCTTGCAGAGTGTAAGCAGCACCGTATGCTTCCAGTGCCCAGACCTCCATCTCCCCGAAACGCTGACCACCGAACTGTGCCTTACCACCCAGCGGCTGCTGGGTAACCAGGCTGTACGAACCGGTAGAACGAGCGTGCATCTTGTCGTCTACCAAGTGGTTCAGCTTCAGCATGTACATGTAGCCAACAGTAACCGGGCGCTCGAACTTGTTGCCGGTACGGCCGTCAGTCAGCTGCATCTGGCCGCTTTCTGGCAGATCTGCCAGTTTCAGCATGGCCTTGATTTCGCTTTCCTTGGCGCCGTCGAACACTGGAGTGGCCATTGGAACGCCGCCACGCAGGTTCTTCGCCAGATCCAGGATTTCCTGGTCGGAGAAGCTATCCAGATCTTCGTTACGACCGCCGATCTGGTTGTAGATCTCGTCGAGGAATTTACGAAGCTCGGCGACTTTGCGCTGCTCTTCGATCATCCGGTTGATCTTCTCGCCCAAGCCTTTAGCCGCGAGGCCCAGGTGGGTTTCAAGGATCTGACCAACGTTCATACGCGAAGGTACGCCCAACGGGTTGAGGACGACGTCGACCGGTGTGCCATTGGCATCGTGCGGCATGTCTTCAACCGGCATGATCACGGAGACCACACCTTTGTTACCGTGACGACCGGCCATCTTGTCGCCCGGCTGGATGCGGCGACGGATTGCCAGGTAAACCTTGACGATTTTCAGCACGCCTGGAGCCAGGTCATCGCCCTGCTGCAGTTTGCGCTTCTTGTCTTCGAACTTGTCGTCCAGCAGACGGCGGCGATCAACGATGTAGGCCTGAGCCTTCTCGAGTTGCTCGTTCAGAGCATCTTCAGCCATGCGCAGTTTGAACCACTGACCATGCTCAAGACCGTCGAGAACTTCGTCGGTGATGTCCTGACCTTTCTTCAGACCGGCGCCACCTTCGGCTTTGCGGCCGACCAGAGCGGAACGCAGACGTTCGAAAGTGGCGCCTTCAACGATACGGAACTCTTCGTTCAGATCCTTGCGGATCTCGTCGAGTTGAGTCTTCTCGATGGACAGAGCACGAGCATCACGCTCGACGCCGTCACGGGTGAAGACCTGTACGTCGATGACAGTGCCCTTGGTGCCGGTAGGCACGCGCAGGGAGGTGTCTTTAACGTCGCTGGCTTTTTCACCGAAGATGGCACGCAACAGCTTCTCTTCCGGAGTCAGCTGGGTCTCGCCTTTCGGAGTGACTTTACCTACCAGAATGTCGCCTGCGCCAACTTCGGCACCTACATAAACGATACCGGCTTCATCCAGTTTGTTCAGTGCAGCTTCACCCACGTTCGGGATGTCTGCAGTGATTTCCTCTGGCCCAAGCTTGGTGTCACGTGCCACACAGGTCAGTTCCTGAATGTGGATCGTGGTAAAGCGATCTTCTTGAACAACTCGTTCCGACAGGCAGATGGAGTCTTCGAAGTTGTAACCGTTCCAGGCCATGAACGCGATGCGCATGTTCTGACCCAGCGCCAGTTCACCCATGTCGGTGGACGGGCCGTCAGCCATGATGTCGCTACGCTGAACCCGATCACCTTTACGCACCAGCGGACGCTGGTTGATGCAGGTGTTCTGGTTGGAGCGGGTGTATTTGGTCAGGTTGTAGATGTCGACACCAGCTTCGCCGGTTTCAACTTCGTCATCAGCAACACGAACCACAATACGGCTCGCGTCGACGGAATCGATAACGCCACCACGACGAGCCACGACGCAAACGCCGGAGTCACGGGCTACGTTACGCTCCATGCCGGTACCGACCAGCGGCTTGTCAGCACGCAGGGTAGGTACAGCTTGACGCTGCATGTTCGAACCCATCAACGCACGGTTGGCGTCATCGTGCTCGAGGAACGGGATCAGCGACGCTGCAACCGAAACTACCTGCTTCGGAGAAACGTCCATCAAGGTAACGTCTTCCGGCGCCTTGACGGTGAACTCGTTCAAGTGACGAACAGCTACCAGCTCGTCGATCAGCATTTTCTTATCGTTCATCGTGGCCGAAGCCTGAGCGATCACGTGATCAGCTTCTTCGATGGCGGACAGGAACACGATCTCGTCGGTGACCAAAGCGTCTTTCACCACACGGTACGGGCTCTCGAGGAAGCCGTACTGGTTGGTGCGCGCATAGGCGGCCAGGGAGTTGATCAGGCCGATGTTCGGGCCTTCCGGCGTTTCAATCGGGCATACACGACCGTAGTGAGTCGGGTGCACGTCACGAACTTCAAAGCCAGCACGCTCACGAGTCAAACCGCCAGGGCCGAGTGCAGAAACACGACGCTTGTGGGTGATCTCGGACAGCGGGTTGTTCTGGTCCATGAACTGGGAAAGCTGGCTGGAACCGAAGAACTCTTTCACCGCCGCAGCCACTGGCTTGGCGTTGATCAGGTCTTGCGGCATCAGGCCTTCGCTTTCAGCCATCGACAGACGCTCTTTGACCGCACGCTCAACACGTACCAGGCCAACGCGGAACTGGTTCTCGGCCATTTCGCCTACGCAGCGAACACGACGGTTACCCAGGTGGTCGATGTCATCGACGATGCCTTTACCGTTACGGATGTCGACCAGAGTCTTCAGAACCGCGACGATGTCTTCTTTGCACAACACGCCCGAACCTTCGATCTCGGTACGACCGATACGACGGTTGAACTTCATCCGGCCGACCGCAGACAGGTCATAGCGCTCAGGGCTGAAGAACAGGTTGTTGAACAGAGTCTCGGCAGCGTCTTTGGTTGGCGGCTCGCCTGGACGCATCATGCGATAGATCTCGACCAGCGCTTCCAATTGGTTGCTGGTGGAGTCGATCTTCAGAGTGTCGGAGACGAACGGACCACAATCGATATCGTTGGTGTACAGAGTTTCGATGCGAACAACCTGGGACTTGGCGATTTTCGCCAGGATCTCGGTGTTCAGCTCGGTGTTGCACTCTGCCAGGATTTCGCCGGTTGCCGGATGCACGATGACCTTGGCGGTAGTGCGACCCAGGACGTAGTCCAGAGGCACTTGCAGCTCTTTGATCCCTGCTTTTTCCAGTTGGTTGATATGGCGAGCAGTGATACGACGACCCTGCTCGACAATAACCTTGCCTTTGTCATCCAGGATATCGATGGCAGCGATTTCACCACGCAGGCGCTGAGGCACCAGTTCCAGGTTGAGGTTTTCACCCTGCACGTGGAAGACGTTGGTGGTGTAGAACGCGTCGAGCACTTCCTCAGTGGTATAGCCGAGCGCGCGCAGCAGTACCGATGCAGGCAGCTTGCGACGACGGTCGATACGCACGAATACGCAGTCTTTCGGGTCGAACTCGAAGTCCAGCCACGAACCGCGGTAAGGAATGATGCGCGCGGAGTACAGCAGTTTGCCAGAGCTGTGCGTCTTGCCACGGTCGTGGTCGAAGAACACGCCCGGGGAACGGTGCAACTGGGAAACGATTACACGCTCGGTACCGTTGATTACAAAGGTACCGTTCTCAGTCATCAGGGGGATTTCACCCATGTAGACTTCTTGCTCTTTGATGTCCTTGATCGCTTTGTTCGACGATTCTTTGTCGAAAATGATCAGGCGCACTTTTACCCGCAAAGGTACGGCGTAAGTTACACCGCGCAATACGCATTCTTTGACATCAAATGCCGGTTCGCCCAGGCGATAACCGACGTACTCCAGCGCAGCATTGCCGGAGTAGCTGATGATCGGGAAAACGGATTTGAAGGCCGCATGCAGGCCCACGTCGCGGAACTGATCTTTAGTCGCTCCCGCTTGCAAGAATTCACGATACGAATCCAGCTGGATGGCCAGGAGGTACGGCACATCCATGACGTCCGGCAACTTGCTAAAGTCCTTGCGGATACGTTTTTTCTCAGTATATGAGTAAGCCATCAGCGTTCCCCAGCTTGGTCACCTGCTTGTTTGGCCCCTCCCGACGGGAGCAGCCAGAAAATCGTGCAAACCCCATGGTTTGCGCCACCGCATCGGGTGGTTACAGCTCGTTATCAACACCGACCCAGTCGGCTGCCAATAACGGAAAAAGGCCGGTGGCAAGAGCCACCAGCCATCAGCCTTTCGCTTAACGCTCGGGCTGGAGACGCAAAGTCGATGCTTACTTCAGCTCGACTTTAGCGCCTGCTTCTTCCAGAGTGGCTTTGGCTTTGTCAGCTGCGTCTTTCGAAACAGCTTCCAGAACCATGCCAGGAGCGCCGTCAACTACAGCCTTGGCTTCTTTCAAGCCCAGACCGGTCAGTTCACGTACTGCCTTGATCACGTTAACTTTCTTCTCGCCAGCTTCCAGCAGCATGACGTTGAATTCAGTTTGTTCTTCAACAACGGCAGCGACAGCAGCTGGACCGGCGGAAGCAGCGGCAGCAGAAACGCCGAACTTCTCTTCCATGGCCTTGATCAGCTCAACGATTTCCAGAACGGATTTTTCGCCGATTGCTTCGATGATTTGGTCGTTAGTCAGAGACATGACTATAAATTCCTGTATTGGGGTGACAGCCTACGCGGCCATCGAAATAAACAATAAACGCTGAAAGGAGTCGCTCAGCCTTAGGCTGCGGCAGCTTCTTTCTGGTCGCGAAGAGCCGCCAGAGTACGAGCCAATTTGCTGGTTGCGCCTTGAATCACGCTCATCAGCTGAGAAATTGCTTCGTCACGGGTCGGCAGGCTTGCCAGTACGTCGATCTGATTAGCTGCGAGGAACTTGCCCTCGAACGCAGCTGCCTTGATCTCGAACTTATCCTGACCTTTTGCGAACTCTTTGAAGATACGGGCAGCAGCGCCCGGATGTTCTTTGGAGAATGCAATCAAGGTCGGGCCGGTGAACACGTCGTTGAGCACGTCATATTGAGTGCCAGCAACGGCGCGCTTGAGCAGGGTGTTACGTACAACACGTACGTATACGCCAGCTTCACGAGCCTCTTTACGGAGTCCGGTCATAGCGCCTACTGTTACGCCACGGGCATCAGCCACGACAGCGGACAGAGCAACTTGGGCAGCCTTGTTGACTTCAGCGACGATGGCCTTCTTGTCTTCAAGTTTAATTGCCACGGGAAAAACTCCTGCTTGTTACCGTTTCATCCAACCGAGGTCAGATGTCGTTTTGGTGTCTGATTCGGTAAGGAACCGGGAGCACCATCTGCGTAGGCTTGAGGTTTAAGACTTGCGTCGCCTACGGTCTTGGATAGCCCCCGCCAGGCAGGGACCCCAATCTTTCAATTGGCGCAATTGCTTGCGCCAATTTTTGTCTTACGCTTCCAGCGAACCTTGGTCGATGACCAGGCCCGGGCCCATGGTGGTGCTCAGGGTGATGCGCTTGACATAAATGCCTTTCGAGGAAGCCGGCTTGATACGCTTCAGATCAGAGATCAGGGCTTCAACGTTTTCCTTCAGCTTGACGGCATCAAAGCCGACTTTGCCAACGGAAGTGTGGATGATGCCGTTTTTGTCGGTGCGATAACGAACCTGACCAGCCTTGGCGTTTTTAACCGCGGTAGCTACGTCCGGCGTTACGGTGCCAACTTTAGGGTTAGGCATCAGGCCACGCGGGCCGAGGATCTGACCCAACTGACCAACAACGCGCATTGCATCCGGGGATGCGATAACTACGTCGAAGTTCAGGTTGCCGGCTTTCATTTCGGCAGCCAGGTCGTCCATACCTACACGGTCAGCGCCGGCAGCCAGAGCGGCCTCGGCAGCTGGACCCTGGGTGAACACAGCAACGCGAACGGTCTTGCCAGTGCCGTGTGGCAGCACAGTAGCGCTACGAACGACCTGGTCGGATTTACGCGGGTCAACACCCAGATTTACAGCAACGTCGAACGACTCGCTGAACTTGACAGTCGACAGCTCAGCCAGCAGAGCAGCAGCGTCTACAAAGTTGTAGGACTTACCTGCTTCGATTTTGCCGGCGATAGCCTTTTGGCGCTTGGTCAGCTTAGCCATTACACACCCTCCACGTTAAGGCCCATGCTACGAGCAGAGCCGGCGATAGTACGCACGGCTGCGTCCATATCAGCTGCAGTCAGATCCGCGTTTTTGGTTTTCGCGATTTCTTCCAGCTGAGCACGGGTCACAGTGCCAACCTTAACGGTGTTCGGACGAGCGGAACCGCTAGTCAGACCAGCAGCCTTCTTCAGCAGAACCGAAGCAGGGGTAGACTTGGTTTCGAAAGTGAAGCTACGGTCGCTATAGACAGTGATGATCACTGGAGTCGGCAGACCTGGTTCAATACCCTGAGTACGGGCATTGAAAGCCTTGCAGAATTCCATGATGTTCACGCCGTGCTGACCCAGTGCAGGACCAACAGGTGGGCTTGGGTTAGCCTGAGCGGCTTTCACTTGCAGCTTGATGTAAGCGGTAATCTTCTTGGCCATGAGGCACTCCAATTACGGGTTCGAACGCCTCGAAAGGCTCCCCGGTTACTTGCGCGTTTATCCCAGTGACGACAAAACCCCACAGCCTAGGGCTGCGGGGTTGGGATGCTTGCTCAGCTAGACCTTTTCGACCTGGCTGAACTCTAACTCTACCGGAGTAGAGCGACCGAAAATGAGCACCGCCACTTGGATCCGGCTCTTTTCGTAGTTAACCTCTTCGACCGTGCCTGTAAAATCGGCAAACGGCCCATCGTTGACACGTACCGACTCACCCGGCTCGAACAACGTCTTCGGCTTCGGCTTGTCGCTACCATCAGCAACGCGACGCAGAATCGCTTCTGCCTCTTTATCTGTGATTGCCGCGGGCTTATCAGCGGTACCGCCAATGAAACCCATCACCCGAGGAGTATCCTTGACCAAGTGCCAAGTACCCTCATTCATGTCCATCTGAACCAGCACATAACCTGGGAAGAACTTGCGCTCGCTTTTGCGTTTCTGGCCATTACGCATTTCAACCACTTCTTCAGTGGGGACCAGAATTTCGCCAAAGCCATCTTCCATGCCAGCCAGCTTTACGCGCTCTACCAACGAGCGCATGACATGCTTCTCGTAACCGGAGTAAGCATGCACAACGTACCAACGCTTAGCCACGGGACACCCTTAGCCGACAATCAAGGAAACAAGCCAGCCGAGCAGGGAATCAAGCCCCCACAACAGCAACGCCATAACCAGAACAACAGCCACAACAATCAACGTGGTCTGAGTGGTTTCTTGGCGAGTTGGCCATACGACTTTACGAATCTCGGTGCGAGCTTCCTTAACCAATACAAAGAAAGACTTGCCCTTGACTGTCTGCAGGCCTACAAAGGCAGCTACAGCAGCAATGACAAGCAAAGCAAGTACGCGGTACAGGATCGGCGAAGCAGAGTAATACTGATTGCCAACAACGCCAACAACCACCAAAGCGACTACTACTAGCCACTTGAGCAGATCGAAGCGAGAGCCTTGAGCTTCAGCTTTAGGAGTCATCTATGAAGATCCTGTGAAAAGAAAGCCAGACACACCAAGTGAATCTGGCAGGTCAGGAGGGAATCGAACCCCCAACCTACGGTTTTGGAGACCGTCGCTCTGCCAATTGAGCTACTGACCTAAAACAAAATCAGGCCGACCATTATGCCGGCCCGAAAAAGACATTACAACAACTTACTCGATAACCTTAGCCACGACACCAGCGCCGACGGTACGACCGCCTTCACGGATAGCGAAACGAAGACCATCTTCCATTGCGATGGTTTTGATCAGAGTGACGGTCATCTGGACGTTGTCACCTGGCATCACCATTTCAACACCTTCTGGCAGCTCGCAGTTACCAGTCACATCAGTAGTACGGAAGTAGAACTGTGGACGGTAGCCTTTGAAGAATGGCGTATGACGACCACCCTCTTCCTTGCTCAGAACGTAAACCTCAGCAGTGAACTTGGTATGCGGCTTGACGGTGCCTGGCTTGACCAAAACCTGGCCACGCTCAACATCATCACGCTTGGTACCACGCAGCAAAACGCCGCAGTTCTCGCCAGCACGACCCTCATCGAGCAGTTTGCGGAACATTTCAACACCAGTACAGGTAGTTTTGACAGTGTCACGAAGACCAACAATCTCAACTTCTTCCTGAATGCGGACAATGCCACGCTCAACACGACCAGTCACAACGGTACCGCGACCAGAGATCGAGAACACATCCTCGATCGGCATCAAGAACGGCTTATCAATAGCGCGCTCAGGCTGCGGAATGTAGCTATCCAGAGTCTCGACCAATTTCCTGACGGCAGTGGTACCCATCTCGTTATCGTCTTGACCGTTCAACGCCATCAGCGCCGAACCAATGATGATCGGAGTGTCATCACCTGGGAAATCATAAGTGCTCAGCAGATCTCGCACCTCCATCTCGACCAGCTCTAGCAGCTCCGCATCATCAACCATGTCAGCCTTGTTCAGGAAGACAACGATGTATGGAACGCCAACTTGACGAGACAGAAGGATGTGCTCACGAGTTTGCGGCATCGGACCATCAGCGGCCGAGCAAACCAGGATCGCACCATCCATCTGAGCAGCACCGGTAATCATGTTCTTTACGTAGTCGGCGTGACCTGGACAGTCAACGTGCGCATAGTGACGCACGGCCGAATCGTATTCAACGTGAGCGGTGTTAATGGTAATACCACGAGCTTTTTCTTCAGGGGCGCTATCGATCTTGTCGAAGTCGACCTTTGCCGAACCGAAAACCTCGGAGCAGACACGGGTCAAGGCAGCAGTCAGAGTGGTTTTACCGTGATCGACGTGACCAATGGTACCAACATTGACGTGCGGCTTATTACGCTCGAACTTTTCCTTAGCCATCGAAATCACCCCTAGCAGAAGAATTAAGCAGGTCAAACAAGCCATTAAAACAAAGGCAGATATTTTCATATCTGCCTCGTTATATGGAGCTCTTGAGCGGATTCGAACCGCTGACCTCACCCTTACCAAGGGTGTGCTCTACCAACTGAGCTACAAGAGCGTAACACTTCGCAGGATCTGCAAACTTGGAGCGGGTAGCGGGAATCGAACCCGCATCATCAGCTTGGAAGGCTGAGGTTCTACCACTAAACTATACCCGCGGAGCTTGCAGCTCTCGCTAAAAATGGTGGAGGGGGAAGGATTCGAACCTTCGAAGTCGTAGACGTCAGATTTACAGTCTGATCCCTTTGGCCGCTCGGGAACCCCTCCTAAGCGAGCCGGCATTCTATATCATGCCAGCCTTCTGTCAAGCATTTTCTCATTAAAAACCTGAGGTTAGCTGCGTTGACATCGCTCCGCACCGTTAACCGTTAAAGGTCTTCACTGCGAAGCGGGCGCCATTCTATGCAAACTATTCGGCGGGTGCAACCCCCTCGCACGGCATTATTTTATGTTTTAACTCATTGAATTCTCTAGAAAGGTTTTTCAGCTGCGAGTCATCCAGCCAACGCCGGCTTTCTGGTGCCACACGCACCCAGTAACCAGCAGACTCGGCGGGAGCCTTCGGCAAGGACTGGAACTTGATTTCCATACCGCTCAATCGCCGCTCGACCGCCTGAGCCGCTTCCTGACGAGCAAAACCGCCCAGATAGAGGCAACCATCGTCTGCCTGGGCAGGTTTTCCTTTATCGCGAGCCGCGTCAGTCGTCTCACTCAACAAGCGAATATCCTGCTGCGAACCCCGATACAAACTCAAAGGGGTTACATCCTTTGCACGCAGAGGGGCCTCTTGTTGGTGCCAGATGTAATAGAACATATTGAGAACAAGCAGCAGCAGAAACAACCAACGCATAGAAACCTCAGGACAAGGGGCATGCCATAGCCAAGCCTACAAACACCAGGTCGGGAACCACTCTGGCCTCAGGCACGATTTCGGAAACCAGGTCTGCATCTCCTCCAGTGAGGAACACAGCAAAATCATTCCCCCAATAGCTACGCGCCAACTCTAGCTGTGTCAGGACAAAGCCTCTCAGCATCAGCGAGCATCCCCGCTCGACTGCCTCGACAGTTGTACGACCAGGAATGAGACTTTCCAAAGCGCGCTCGGCGGCTAGATCCCCATAACGAATTCTACGGGTATGGGTGCGCAACTGGTTTCGCATCAACGGCATACCCGGGCATATAAACCCCCCGAGATGCTCTCCATCCCCGGAGATGAAGTCCGCAGTAACAGCCGTACCAAAATCAAGTACAAGGCATGCACCCGAGGCCAGATGAAATCCCCCAAGCATCGCCAGCCAACGGTCGAGCCCTAAGCGCTCGAACTCCTCATAGCCATTACGAACCCCGGACATTTCGCGGGACGGTGCAGCACATACCACCGACACACCAAAAGCTTCTGTCAGTAGAGAAATCAGAGCATTGGTTTCTTCGGCGGTCCTGACACTGACCAACCTACAAAACTTGAGAGCGAGCCCCTTGAGCGCTTGCAAGCTCTCCAGCAAAGCGAGATCTGAATCAACGACGCCTTCTCCAACCACCCGCCGAACATCTGCATCGAGCACACGCCACTTGATGAAACTGTTTCCGCAGTCGAGCTCAAGAATCATCACGCAACCTCAGACTGAGCTCACCACCACTAAAGACTTTTTCCACACCACCCACCTTCAAGCGCAGAGCACCCTGACAATCAATACCCAGCACTTCGCCATTTATTTGGTTAACACCGGCAATCAACGACACGGCTCGACCCTGCCAGAGATGATTTTGCTCCCACTCTGCCTGGATAGCTGAAAATCCGTCGACTTGATGACGACACAGATACTCCTGGAGCATTGCGCCCAACTCCCCCACCAAGTGATTTCGGTCAAACACCTTACCCGACTCGAGCCGCATGGACGTCCACTGCTGATCTATCTCATCGGTAATCTGCATGTTCACATTAATTCCCACACCCAGTACAACGTGACACACATCGGCAGGATCCCCCACCAGCTCGAGCAATATCCCGGCAATCTTTTTCTGACCGACCAGAACATCGTTGGGCCACTTCAATCCAGCCCCCGTAACACCAAGTTTTCGCAATGCCTGCATGACGGCGAGCCCAACAACAAGGCTTAAGCCTTCGAGCTGACGCATTCCACCTTCAATACGCAGCACAAGGCTGTAATAGATGTTTTCCGCAAATGGGCTCGCCCACTTTCGCCCACGCCGCCCGCGACCTGCTGTTTGCCGTTCAGCAAGCACCAGAAATGGTGCAGCCTGACCTCGCGCTATGGCACGCAGAGCTTCGGCATTAGTGGAGTCGATTGAATCGAAAACCAGGATGGGCCAATCACAAGAAGGTGCGTGCCCTCTTATCTCGACAGAATCAAGCAGCGTCAACGGCGCAGCCAGTTGATAGCCGCGACCCCGCACCTTATGGATGGATAGCCCCAGATCAGCCTCTAAATGCTGAAGCTGCTTCCAAACGGCACTACGACTGACACCCAAGGCAACGCCCAAAGCCTGACCCGAATGGAATCGGCCATCTTTAAGAAGCTTTAACAACGTCAGCATGCAAGTCTCGCCTCACAATGAGGCCCGCATGATAGCCATGCCCCGCGCCATTGCATAGAAACTCGACAGGTCAGCTTTCCTGCGGACAAAACAAAACCCCTACCTGCATACGCAGATAGGGGTTTCGGAATTTAATCTTGACGATGACCTACTCTCACATGGGGAAACCCCACACTACCATCGGCGATGCATCGTTTCACTGCTGAGTTCGGGATGGGATCAGGTGGTACCAATGCTCTATGGTCGTCAAGAAATTCGGGAGCCAGGTCGTGGGCCTTTTCAGGTTCACGCTCCAGCGAATGGGTATGCGATAGTTTGGTGTTTTGTGAGTATCTCGAACTTTCGGTTCGTTTCGTCTTCACACACCGCAATCTGGTGCCCTCTCGGGTCAGCAAATTGCTTGGGTGTTATATGGTCAAGCCTCACGGGCAATTAGTATTGGTTAGCTCAACGCCTCACAGCGCTTACACACCCAACCTATCAACGTCGTAGTCTTCGACGGCCCTTCAGGGGACTCAAGGTCCCAGTGAGATCTCATCTTGAGGCTAGTTTCCCGCTTAGATGCTTTCAGCGGTTATCTATTCCGAACATAGCTACCCGGCAATGCCACTGGCGTGACAACCGGAACACCAGAGGTTCGTCCACTCCGGTCCTCTCGTACTAGGAGCAGCCCCTCTCAAATCTCAAACGTCCACGGCAGATAGGGACCGAACTGTCTCACGACGTTCTAAACCCAGCTCGCGTACCACTTTAAATGGCGAACAGCCATACCCTTGGGACCGGCTTCAGCCCCAGGATGTGATGAGCCGACATCGAGGTGCCAAACACCGCCGTCGATATGAACTCTTGGGCGGTATCAGCCTGTTATCCCCGGAGTACCTTTTATCCGTTGAGCGATGGCCCTTCCATACAGAACCACCGGATCACTAAGACCTACTTTCGTACCTGCTCGACGTGTCTGTCTCGCAGTCAAGCGCGCTTTTGCCTTTATACTCTACGACCGATTTCCGACCGGTCTGAGCGCACCTTCGTACTCCTCCGTTACTCTTTAGGAGGAGACCGCCCCAGTCAAACTACCCACCATACACTGTCCTCGATCCGGATAACGGACCTGAGTTAGAACCTCAAAGTTGCCAGGGTGGTATTTCAAGGTTGGCTCCACGCGAACTGGCGTCCACGCTTCAAAGCCTCCCACCTATCCTACACAAGCAAATTCAAAGTCCAGTGCAAAGCTATAGTAAAGGTTCACGGGGTCTTTCCGTCTAGCCGCGGATACACTGCATCTTCACAGCGATTTCAATTTCACTGAGTCTCGGGTGGAGACAGCGCCGCCATCGTTACGCCATTCGTGCAGGTCGGAACTTACCCGACAAGGAATTTCGCTACCTTAGGACCGTTATAGTTACGGCCGCCGTTTACCGGGGCTTCGATCAAGAGCTTCGCGTTAGCTAACCCCATCAATTAACCTTCCGGCACCGGGCAGGCGTCACACCCTATACGTCCACTTTCGTGTTTGCAGAGTGCTGTGTTTTTAATAAACAGTCGCAGCGGCCTGGTATCTTCGACCGGCATGGGCTTACGCAGTAAATGCTTCACCCTCACCGGCGCACCTTCTCCCGAAGTTACGGTGCCATTTTGCCTAGTTCCTTCACCCGAGTTCTCTCAAGCGCCTTGGTATTCTCTACCCAACCACCTGTGTCGGTTTGGGGTACGGTTCCTGGTTACCTGAAGCTTAGAAGCTTTTCTTGGAAGCATGGCATCAACCACTTCGTCACCCAAAGGGTAACTCGTCATCAGCTCTCGGCCTTAGAATCCCGGATTTACCTAAGATTCCAGCCTACCACCTTAAACTTGGACAACCAACGCCAAGCTGGCCTAGCCTTCTCCGTCCCTCCATCGCAATAACCAGAAGTACAGGAATATTAACCTGTTTTCCATCGACTACGCTTTTCAGCCTCGCCTTAGGGACCGACTAACCCTGCGTCGATTAACGTTGCGCAGGAAACCTTGGTCTTTCGGCGTGGGTGTTTTTCACACCCATTGTCGTTACTCATGTCAGCATTCGCACTTCTGATACCTCCAGCAAGCTTCTCAACTCACCTTCACAGGCTTACAGAACGCTCCTCTACCGCATCACCTAAGTGATACCCGTAGCTTCGGTGTATGGTTTGAGCCCCGTTACATCTTCCGCGCAGGCCGACTCGACTAGTGAGCTATTACGCTTTCTTTAAAGGGTGGCTGCTTCTAAGCCAACCTCCTAGCTGTCTAAGCCTTCCCACATCGTTTCCCACTTAACCATAACTTTGGGACCTTAGCTGACGGTCTGGGTTGTTTCCCTTTTCACGACGGACGTTAGCACCCGCCGTGTGTCTCCCATGCTCGGCACTTGTAGGTATTCGGAGTTTGCATCGGTTTGGTAAGTCGGGATGACCCCCTAGCCGAAACAGTGCTCTACCCCCTACAGTGATACATGAGGCGCTACCTAAATAGCTTTCGAGGAGAACCAGCTATCTCCGAGCTTGATTAGCCTTTCACTCCGATCCACAGGTCATCCGCTAACTTTTCAACGGTAGTCGGTTCGGTCCTCCAGTTAGTGTTACCCAACCTTCAACCTGCCCATGGATAGATCGCCCGGTTTCGGGTCTATTCCCAGCGACTAGACGCCCTATTAAGACTCGCTTTCGCTACGCCTCCCCTATTCGGTTAAGCTCGCCACTGAAAATAAGTCGCTGACCCATTATACAAAAGGTACGCAGTCACCCAACAAAGTGGGCTCCCACTGCTTGTACGCATACGGTTTCAGGATCTATTTCACTCCCCTCTCCGGGGTTCTTTTCGCCTTTCCCTCACGGTACTAGTTCACTATCGGTCAGTCAGTAGTATTTAGCCTTGGAGGATGGTCCCCCCATATTCAGACAAAGTTTCTCGTGCTCCGTCCTACTCGATTTCATGACTAAGAGATTTTCGCGTACAGGGCTATCACCCACTATGGCCGTACTTTCCAGAACGTTCCGCTAATCTCAAAGCCACTTAAGGGCTAGTCCCCGTTCGCTCGCCACTACTAAGGGAATCTCGGTTGATTTCTTTTCCTCAGGGTACTTAGATGTTTCAGTTCCCCTGGTTCGCCTCTTAAGCCTATGTATTCAGCTTAAGATAACCATCTTATGATGGCTGGGTTCCCCCATTCAGACATCTCCGGATCAAAGTCTGTTTGCCGACTCCCCGAAGCTTTTCGCAGGCTACCACGTCTTTCATCGCCTCTGACTGCCAAGGCATCCACCGTATGCGCTTCTTCACTTGACCATATAACCCCAAGCAATCTGGTTATACTGTGAAGACGACATTCGCCGAAAATTCGCAATTTAACTCACAAATTTTACCTTAGCCTGATCCGTTACCAGTGAAAGTAACGTCCAGTCTATCTTTCTATCACATACCCAAATTTTTAAAGAACGATCTAATCAAAGACTAGAAATCAACATTCATCACCGTCTTGGTGGAATGCTCATTTCTAAGCTTTCAACAACAGAAGCAGTTAGTGGTGGA
>NZ_CM142706.1:5317500-6110000 GCF_054897825.1 Pseudomonas sp. ZS1P83 | reverse complement strand
CGTATATAAAGGTGCGATCAACAATCTCACCATCTATACGCACACCACCCGAACCCAGAAGATCACGCGCAACCGCAGAGTTCTTCACCAGCCCTGCTTTATTAAGGACGGCTGCGATCGGCATATCTTCGGCGGCAGTCAATTCGATCTCTGGAAGATCATCCGGCAGCTCGCCTTCCTTCATACGGTTACCCGCCGCACGGTGAGCATTGGTCGCAGCCTCCTCACCATGGAAACGCGCGACGATCTCTTCAGCCAACTTGATCTTGATGTCGCGCGGATTTGCACCCGTATCAACATCCGCACGGAACGCATTGATCTCATCCATGGAGCGGAAGCTGAGCAATTCGAAGTAGCGCCACATCAGCGCATCCGGAATGGAAACCAGTTTGCTGTACATCACACCCGGCGCTTCCTGAATACCCACGTAGTTGCCCAAGGACTTGGACATCTTCTTCACGCCATCCAGACCCTCGAGCAGCGGCATGGTCAGAATGCACTGAGCCTCTTGACCATATCCACGCTGCAGTTCACGCCCCATCAACAGGTTGAACTTCTGATCGGTACCACCCAGCTCGACATCCGCACGCAAAGCGACCGAGTCATACCCTTGAACCAGCGGATAGAGAAACTCGTGAATGGCGATTGGCTGATTGGTTGTGTAGCGCTTGTCGAAGTCGTCGCGCTCGAGCATGCGAGCCACAGTGTACTGGGAGGTCAGACGAATGAAGTCGGCCGGCGCCATCTGATCCATCCAGGTGGAGTTGAACGCAACTTCAGTTTTCGCCGGATCAAGAATCTTGAAGACCTGGGTCTTGTAGGTCTCGGCATTCTCGAGAACCTGCTCACGGGTAAGCGGAGGACGTGTTGCACTCTTGCCGCTCGGATCACCGATCATCCCGGTGAAGTCACCTATAAGGAAGATGACTTGGTGACCCAGCTCCTGGAACTGACGTAGCTTATTAATAAGCACGGTATGACCCAGGTGCAAATCCGGCGCGGTCGGATCGAAGCCTGCCTTAATACGTAGCGGCTGGCCACGCTTGAGCTTTTCGATCAGCTCGGACTCGACCAACAGTTCTTCCGCACCACGTTTGATCAGCGCTAGCTGCTCTTCAACCGACTTCATAACAGACCCGCAAGGCTCGAATTCAAAGGGAACCAACCATACAAGATCGCGCGTCAAATACAAGTTCTGCCCGGCGCACGGAAGCCAATCCACGAACAGAGCGTTCGCGGACTTGCTTCAGAGATGATTTGGTTATATTTTATACAGTTATTTCATCTTCATCATGTCATTCATCTTTTCCAATTCATCTTTTTTCAAAGTCAAAAATTACCTATGACCAAAGAATCGTCTAAAGCGCCGCCGCTTTACCCGAAGACCCACCTGCTCGCAGCAAGTGGCATCGCCGCCCTTCTGAGCCTGGCGCTTCTGGTATTCCCTTCCAGTGATGTTGAAGCCAAAAAGACGACCCTGAGTCTTGAACTGGAAAGCCCTGCTGAACAACTGACACAAGATCAAGACGCTGCCGAGGCCGTCCAGGCCACAAATGAGCCAGCAGCTTCCCCTTTCGCGCAGATCGAAAACAGCACAGAAGAACCCCAGGAAACCGCTCAGACCGCAACGGCGCCGGCATCCACGCCCGCCTCTGTGATCGAAGGAAAAAAATCTCCAAACCATAGGGAAGTGATCGTTTCTAAAGGCGATACGCTCTCCACACTGTTCGAGAAAGTCGGCCTTCCAGCAACTTCGGTGCATGAAGTGCTGGCCAGCGACAAACAGGCCAAGCAGTTCAGCCAACTCAAACATGGTCAGAAACTTGAATTCGAACTAAGCCCCGATGGCCAGCTGACCAACTTGCACAGCAAGGTCAACGACGTCGAAAGCATCACCCTGACCAAGAATGACAAGGGTTATGCATTCAACCGCATTACCGCCAAGCCTACCGTGCGCTCCGCCTACATTCATGGCGTGATCAACAGTTCGCTGTCGCAATCCGCTGCACGTGCAGGCCTGTCCCACAGCCTGACCATGGACATGGCCAGCGTGTTTGGCTATGACGTCGACTTCGCCCAGGATATTCGCCAGGGTGACGAGTTCGATGTCATCTACGAACAGAAAGTCGTCAACGGCAAGGCTGTCGGCAATGGCCCGATCCTTTCCGCGCGCTTCACCAACCGCGGCAAGACCTACACCGCCGTGCGTTACACCAATAAACAAGGCAACAGCAGCTACTACACCGCTGACGGCAACAGCATGCGCAAGGCGTTTATCCGTACCCCGGTGGACTTCGCCCGCATCAGTTCGAAATTCTCCATGGGCCGCAAGCACCCAATCCTGAACAAGATCCGCGCCCACAAAGGCGTCGACTATGCAGCGCCACGTGGCACCCCAATCAAGGCAGCCGGTGACGGTAAAGTGTTGCTGGCCGGACGCCGCGGTGGCTATGGCAACACCGTGATCATCCAGCACGGCAATACCTACCGCACGCTGTACGGCCACATGCAAGGCTTCGCCAAAGGCATCAAGACTGGCGGCAGCGTCAAGCAGGGCCAGGTGATCGGCTACATTGGTACTACCGGGCTCTCCACGGGGCCGCACTTGCACTACGAGTTCCAGGTCAATGGCGTGCACGTCGACCCACTAGGCCAGAAGGTGGCGATGGCCGATCCGATCTCCAAAGCAGAACGCACACGTTTCCTCGCGCAGAGTCAACCGATGATGGCGCGCATGGATCAAGAGAAATCCACGCAGCTGGCTTCGAGCAAGCGCTAAGCCATGGCTCTCTATATAGGTGTGATGTCCGGAACAAGCCTTGATGGACTGGACATTGCGCTGGTTGAGCTAGCCCCGGCGATCAAGCTGATCGCCACGCACTACATTCCCATGCCTGATTCCCTACGCACCGAGCTGCTTGGCTTGTGCAGTAGTGGCCCAGACGAGATCGCCCGCTCTGCTATCGCCCAGCAGAACTGGGTGAAGCTGGCAGCACAGGGCATTCACACCCTCCTTGATCAACAAAACCTGAAGCCCGAAGACATTCGTGCAATCGGCAGCCACGGCCAGACCATTCGCCACGAACCCGCGCGCGGCTTCACGGTGCAAATTGGAAACCCTGCCCTACTGACGGAGTTGACCGGCATCACTGTGGTCAGCGACTTCCGTAGCCGCGACGTGGCCGCCGGAGGGCAAGGTGCGCCACTGGTTCCAGCCTTTCACGAAGCGTTGTTTGAAAAACGCGCAGGCAATCGCGCGGTATTGAACGTTGGCGGTTTCAGCAACCTCAGCCTGATCGAGCCCGGCAAACCGGTAGCCGGTTTCGACTGTGGCCCGGGCAATGTTCTGCTGGATGCGTGGATTCACCAGCAACGCGGCGACAACTTTGATCGCGACGGCCAATGGGCTGCCAGCGGCAAGGTCGAACCGATTCTTTTGAAAGAGCTGCTCAGTGATCCGTTCTTCGTGACCAACGGCCCCAAGAGCACCGGTCGCGAATTATTCAACCTGCCATGGCTGACACAGCATCTGGCACAGCTGCCGACCTTCGCCACCGAAGACGTGCAGGCAACCCTGGTCGAACTCACCGCCCTGACCATCGTCGAGTCACTGCAAAACGCCCAATCAGACACCCAGGAACTGCTTGTCTGCGGCGGCGGCGCGCACAACACCACGTTGATGAACCGTTTGGCCATTTTGCTGCCGAACACCAAGGTCACCAGCACCGCGGCTTACGGTGTAGACCCGGACTGGGTCGAAGCCATGGCCTTCGCCTGGCTGGCCCATTGCTGCCTTGAAGGCATCGCCGCCAATCGCCCGAGCGTTACGGGCGCCCGTGGCCTACGCTTACTTGGCGCCATCTACCCTGCCTGACTAGCCATACCGAATTCCGGACAGCAAAACGCCGCAGAGCCCTGAGGCCATGCGGCGCTTGGTGATGCGGTGAATTGTGATCAGATCGAGAACGAAGAGCCGCAACCACACGTGGTACTGGCGTTCGGATTCTTGATGACGAAGCGCGAACCTTCCAGACCTTCCTGATAATCCACCTCGGCACCTGCCAGGTATTGGAAGCTCATCGGATCGACCACCAGACTCACACCTTCGCGTTCGACAATGGTGTCGTCATCGGCCACTTCTTCATCGAAGGTGAAACCGTACTGAAAACCTGAACAACCACCGCCCGTAACGAATACGCGCAGCTTCAAGCGATCATTCCCCTCTTCATCGACCAGGCTCTTCACCTTGTGCGCGGCACCGTGGGTGAATTGCAAAGCCGTGGGGGTGAAGGATTCGACGCTCATGCTAACTATCTCCCGGCGTTACGCCGCCATAATGCGTGATGACGCGCATTATCCGCTTCTCCTAGAAAATCGGTCAACTATTGTTACGGTATATCAATCAACACATTTGCCCGCCCGAAATGCCAAAAGGCCCGTCAGACGGGCCTTTTTGCTGAGTGGAATGAACCTTACGGCAGCATACCTGCGTGGGACAGACCCAAGCGTTCATCCAGACCGAACAGAATGTTCAGGTTCTGCACCGCCTGACCCGACGCGCCTTTGACCAGGTTGTCGATCACCGACAATACCACCACCAGATCACCATCCTGTGGACGATGCACGGCAATACGGCACACGTTGGCGCCACGCACGCTGCGGGTTTCCGGATGACTGCCGGCCGGCATGACATCGACGAACGGTTCGTTGGCATAGCGCTTTTCGAACAGCGCCTGCAGATCCACCGAGCGATCCACGACGGTCGCGTAGAGCGTCGAGTGGATGCCTCGAATCATGGGCGTCAGGTGCGGAACGAAGGTCAGACCAACGTCCTTGCCCGCTGCGCGACGCAGACCCTGGCGAATTTCCGGCAAGTGACGGTGACCTTTGACGGCGTAGGCCTTCATGCTTTCCGACGTCTCGGCGTACAGCGAACCTACGGAAGCCCCACGACCGGCGCCGCTGACGCCGGATTTGCAGTCAGCGATCAAGCGGGTGGTATCGGCCAGACCTGCTTCAAGCAGTGGCAGGAAACCCAATTGCGTAGCGGTCGGGTAGCAACCTGGCACAGCGATCAGGCGGGCCTGTTTGATCTGCTCGCGATTGACTTCCGGCAAGCCATAGACCGCCTCTTCCAGCAGTTCCGGTGCGCCGTGAGGCTGACCGTACCACTTAGCCCACTCATCGGCGTCTTGCAGACGGAAGTCAGCCGACAGGTCGATAACCTTGGTGCCAGCAGCCAACAGTTCACCGGCCAGGGCATGGGCAACACCGTGAGGCGTAGCGAAGAACACCACGTCACAAGCGCCCAGCGTCTTGATGTCCGGAACGCTGAACGCCAGGCCATCGTAATGACCGCGCAGGTTCGGATACATGTCAGCCACGGCCAGACCGGCCTCGGATCGGGAAGTGATGACTGCCACTTCAGCTTGCGGGTGCTGCGCCAACAGACGCAGCAGTTCGACACCGGTGTAACCCGTGCCGCCGACGATACCGACCTTGACCATAAACCTGCCCTCAACAAACCCACTGGAAAGCCGTCGATAATAGGGGCCGCGCGGCTCTGCGACAACCGTCAAGGTGACGTGCGGGCGCTCTACCCTCTACTATCTTCGCTACCGTGAACCTGGGAATAACTAAAAATGCTTTATCTGTGGCTCAAAGCGCTTCACATCGTCAGCATGGTCTGCTGGTTTGCCGGCCTGTTCTACCTGCCGCGCCTGTTCGTTTATCACGCCCAAAGCGAAGACACCGTCAGCAAAGAACGCTTCAGCATCATGGAGCGCAAACTCTACCGCGGCATCATGGGCCCGGCGATGATCGCCACCCTGATTTTCGGCATTGCACTGATCGCCTTGAACCCCAGCATATTTAGTCAAGGTGCCTGGATTCACGCGAAGTTGACGCTGGTAGTGATCCTGATCGGCTACCACCACATGTGCGGCGCCCAGGTGAAACGTTTTGCCCGTGGTGAGAACACCCGCAGCCATGTCTTTTATCGCTGGTTCAATGAAGTGCCGGTTCTGATATTGCTGGCTATTGTAATTCTGGTTGTCGTTCGGCCGTTCTAACTCCAATAAGCACAACTCACCGGGGTACTTCCAATGTCGCTGCCCGCTCTGCTCGAACAACGTTTGCGCCTGCCTGTGGTGGCAGCGCCGATGTTCCTGATCTCCAACCCCCAGCTGGTGCTCGCCTGCTGCCGTACTGGTGTGGTGGGCAGCTTCCCCGCGCTGAACCAGCGTGAGAGCAGTGGCTTCAAGGCCTGGCTGGAAGAGATCGAAGCAGGGTTGGCAACACTGGAGAATCCGGCGCCTTATGCGGTGAACCTGATCGTCCACAACAGCAACCCGCGGCTGCAAGCGGATCTGGAGATCTGTATCGAGCACAAAGTGCCGATCGTGATCACCAGCCTCGGCGCCGTGAAAGAACTGGTCGATGCCGTGCACAGCTATGGCGGTCTGGTATTTCATGACGTGACGACTCGTCGCCATGCCGAGAAAGCCGCCGAGGCCGGGGTCGACGGCTTGATCGCCGTGGCAGCAGGCGCCGGTGGACACGCCGGGACCTGGAGCCCGTTCTCGCTGATTGCGGAGATACGCCAATTCTTCGACAAGACGCTGCTGCTGGCGGGCTGCCTGAACCACGGCCACGAGATTCTCGCTGCACAATTGCTCGGTGCGGATCTGGCCTACTTCGGTACGCGATTTATCGGCACCACCGAAAGTCATGCGCCTGACGCCTATAAAGAGATGCTGCTGACTTCCAGAGCGGCGGACATCGTCCATACTCCAGCGGTGTCGGGGGTACCGGCGAGCTTTATGCGTCAAAGCCTTGAGGCTGCGGGTTTCGACATGGCAGCGCTGCAAGGCAAGGGTGAGGTGAACTTCGGCTCCAAACTCAAGCCTATCAGCGATGAAGCCAAAGCCTGGAAAACCGTTTGGTCCGCAGGCCAGGGTGTCGGCGAAATCGATGACCTGCCGAGTGTCGATCAATTGGTCGCTCGCCTTGATGCCGAGTACCGCAAAGCCCTCGAGCTGGCGGCAGCGCTGCCCAAACGCTGGCCACGCTGACAGGAAAACTTGGCCAGTCCATTCCGGCTGGCCTTACACTCCACGCGCAATTCTCCCTAAAACACTCGCGACAAGGATGCCTCGCAATGAGCGAAAACCGTTTCAAGATCGTATTCGACGGCGCTCTGCTGCCAGGTGTTGACGTCACCACCGCCAAGCTCAATGTCGCCGATCTGTTCAAAAGCGATGTGGCTGCCATCGAGCGGCTGTTCAGTGGCAAGCCGGTTGCACTCAAACGCGACCTGTCACAGACCGATGCTCAGACTTATCTCCAGGCGCTGACCAAAACCGGTATCGATGCCCGGATCGAATCCGAACCTTCGATCGAGCTGAACCTGTCTGACGTTCATGAACACGGCCCTGCCCTCACAGCAGATCCTGAATCCCCTTACGCACCACCCCGGGCGACCGTCGGCGAAGCCTTGCCCGAATTTGCCCCACTCAAGGCGTTCAGTTTCGAGGGCCGCATCGGCCGCTTGCGTTACCTGGCATGGACGATGGCCCTGACACTCGTCACCCTTGCCGTTGGCGCTGTGCTTGCTGTTTTCGGCCTGGCCCTCATCAGCACGGACTCGACCGCCGGACTGATTCTTGGTGGCTTGCTGGCCTTTGTTCTATTCGTGGCGCTCGCGTTCGTCAGCATTCAGTTCAGTGTCCAGCGTCTGCATGATATCGGCTGGTCTGGCTGGCTTTGGCTACTGACTCTCGTGCCGTTCGTGGGCAGCATCTTTCCGTTCGTGATGATGATTGCGCCGGGCAATAACACCGCCAATCGATATGGTGCGCCACCACCGCCCAACAGCTCCGCGGTCAAGGTCCTGTCTTCACTGTGGCTGGTGTTTATCGCGATCCTGTTCATCGGCGGACTGGCCGGTGGCCTCTCTACCATTCAAAGTGAATACGAAAGCGCCACACAGAGCAGTTATGAAAGTGACTCCGCGACCACCGAAGAGATCGAAGATCAGGCCGCTGTGGAAGCAGAGCCGGCACCAAATTCAGCCGACGATGCAGCCGAAGAAGCCCAGCCCCCTGTAGACTCTGCGAAAGAATGAACAGCGCTCCCCGCCCGTGACACCTGCGTCGCCGGCGCGGAGCTGTTGCGATGGAGAAATGCATGACCCGTTACGCTCTGATCACTGGCGCTTCCAGCGGCATCGGCCTGGCGATGGCCGAAGCGCTGGCCCGGCGCGGCCGCAGCCTGATTCTGGTGGCCCGGCAGCGTGATCAGCTGGAAAGTATTGCGATTGAACTGACTCAACGTTTTGGCGTGGAAGTGTTGTTCCGAGCCTGTGACCTCGGCGAGCCGCTGCGGCTGTCCGGTTTTCTGCTGGAGCTGGAGGAAGGTGACCGACAGATCGATTTGCTGGTCAACTGCGCCGGCATTGGCACTTGCGGCCCTTTCCTGGCTCAGGACTGGATGACCGAGCAGGACCTGATCGAAGTGAACATCCTCGCGCTCACTCGCCTGTGTCACGCGATCGGCAACAGTATGGCGCTGCAGGGCGGCGGGCAGATTTTGAATGTCGCCTCGGTTGCGGCGTTCCATCCCGGCCCATGGATGAGTACTTACTACGCCAGCAAGGCGTATGTGCTGCACTTTTCCGAAGGGTTGCGCGTCGAACTGAAAAAATGTGCGGTCAAGGTCTCGGTGCTCTGCCCCGGTCCTACCCGCACGGCGTTTTTCCGCACCGCGCAATTGGACGCAGGCAAACTGGTCGACAGCAAAATGCTGATGAGCCCGGAGGAAGTCGCGCTCTATACCGTGAGGGCTCTGGAGAAAAATCGCGCCATCATTATTCCGGGTCGACGCAACCGCTGGCGCGCCTTCCTGCCGCGGCTCGGCTCACGCTGGCTGACCCGGACAATCGCAGGCATGGTCAATAAGGCTTACTGCCCGCGCTGATCGCCCCTCAAGGTAAAAGGCTGGGCTCGGGCATAACCCATGGTTAAACTCAGGCCAGCCCAAACAACGGAGAAACAGCTGTGGATACTCTGTTCACCAAGATCATCAACCGGGAAATCCCGGCCAAGATCATCTACGAGGACGACCAGGTACTGGCCTTCCACGACATAGCCCCACAGGCACCGGTGCATTTTCTGGTGATCCCGAAAAAAGCGGTGCGCACGCTTAACGACCTGACCGAGGACGACAAGGCACTGGCCGGGCACATTCTGTTCACCGCCCAGCGTCTGGCCCTGGAACTGGGCTGCGAAGAGGGCTTTCGCGTGGTCATGAACTGCAATCCACTGGGTGGGCAGACTGTCTATCACATTCATATGCACGTGCTGGGTCAGCGCCAGATGCATTGGCCGCCGGGCTGATTCATTCCCCGCCCTTGTAGGAGCACAGCTTGCTGGCAATGGCGTCATTGAAATCGCCATCGCCAGCAAGCTGTGCTCCTACAGGAGAAGCCTGCATCACAATGACCCAACGCAAACCTTCGCCGGCCGATTGGGTTAAACTGGCCGCCGAGATTCTTCCCGGAGGTCAGCATGACTACCCAACGTCACTACTCGCCGATTGACCGTCTTCTGCTGCAAGCCGATGCCGCGATGCGTACCTTGCTGCCCTTCAGTGGCCAGCCGTACCGTCCTTCGCCCGCTATCGTGCAGCCGGATGCGCAAATGAGCGACGAAGACACCCGACACGTCGCCGGCCTGATGCGCATCAACCATACCGGTGAAGTCTGTGCCCAGGCGCTGTATCAGGGTCAGGCCCTGACCGCCAAGCTGCCGCAAGTGCGCGCAGCCATGGAACATGCCGCCGAAGAAGAAATCGACCACCTGGTCTGGTGCGAACAACGCATAAAACAGTTAGGCAGCCACACCAGCATTCTCAATCCGCTGTTCTATGGCATGTCGTTCGGGATCGGCGCGGTAGCAGGGTTGATCAGCGATAAAGTCAGCTTGGGTTTCGTTGCTGCCACCGAGCATCAGGTCTGCAAACACCTGAACGAACACCTTGAACAACTGCCGGCCGAGGACGAAAAGTCCCGGGCGATCCTCGAGCAGATGCGCATTGATGAAGAACACCACGCCGAAAGCGCGCTGGAGGCTGGGGGTTTCCGCTTCCCGGCACCGGTGAAGTTCGGCATGAGCCTGATGGCCAAGGTCATGACCAAGAGTACTTACCGGATCTGATCCCCAAATCCCGGGCACAAAAAAAAGGGCGCTTTTCAGCGCCCTTTCTTTTTGCGCCCAGGAATCAGTTCGACATGTTGCGCGCGTAAAAGATTTCCAGCATTTCGTGCTTCACGCGGTCAGTCACCTGAGTACGCTGCTCAGAGGACAGGCTGCTGGTGGCGTCGCCGAACAGGTAGTTATCCAGTTCGAAGTTCTTCAGCAGCATTTTGGTGTGGAACAGGTTTTCCTGGTACACGTTCACGTCGGTCATTTGGTACGCGTCACGGGTGTCTTCGGAAAGGTAGTTCTGAATCGAGTTGATCTCGTGATCGATGAAGTGCTTTTTGCCTTCCACGTCACGGGTGAAGCCGCGCACGCGATAATCCACGGTCACGATGTCCGAATCGAACTGGTGAATCAGGAAGTTGAGCGCCTTAAGCGGTGAAATGACGCCACAGGTCGACACGTCAATGTCCACACGGAAGGTCGCGATACCGTCCACCGGATGGATTTCCGGATAGGTGTGCACCGTGATGTGGCTCTTGTCGAGGTGGGCCAGGATAATTTCAGGCAGCGGGCCCGGGGACTCTTCGATCTGGCTGTCGGTCGGGGTCACCGGCTCTTCAGAGATCAGAATCGTGACACTGGCGCCCTGCGGTTCATAGTCCTGACTGGCAATGTTCAGGATGTTGGCGCCAATGATATCGACAACTTCTGTGAGGATCTGCGTCAGGCGCTTGGCGTTGTACTCTTTATTGATGTACTCGACGTAAGCCTGTTGGTCTTGCGGGGTTTCCGCGTAGCAGATGTCATAAATGTTGAAGCTCAAGGTCTTTGTCAGGTTATTGAACCCGTGGAGCTTGAGTTTGCTTTTCACCGTTAAAACTCTCTATGTATTGCGGCCCGGCCGCGTGATCAAGCATGCCTGCGCCACTTTTTTCAGGGTAGCGGCCCGTCAACCGACAGGCCGTACACCCGAACAGACGCCCGCTTTAGATCACCAGAGTCTGCACTGCTTTTATGATAGTTGAATGTCGATTCAACCGAGTTCGATGATCTCGTAGTCATGGGTAATGGCCACGCCAGCCGCGCCGAGCATGATCGACGCCGAGCAATACTTCTCGGCAGACAGCTCGATGGCGCGTTTGACCTGGGCTTCTTTCAGCCCGCGGCCCTTGACCACGAAGTGCATGTGGATCTTGGTGAACACCTTCGGATCTTCGGTGGCGCGCTCGGCTTCGAGGAAGGCTTCGCAGCTTTCAACGGCCTGACGGGACTTCTTGAGGATGCTGACCACATCAAAATTGCTGCAACCGCCGACACCCAGCAGGAGCATTTCCATCGGCCGGACACCCAGGTTGCGACCGCCGGCATCGGGCGGACCGTCCATGACCACGACATGACCGCTGCCGGATTCACCGAGGAACATGGCTTCGCCAGCCCATTGGATGCGTGCCTTCATCGCCAAGACTCCACTGTATAAAAAAGGGTCGCCAGCTTAGCACAGGGCCCTTGATTGACAGCGCTCGCCTTCGTAGGACATAACCTACTGCGTCGTAGGTAAATGCTCGAATATTGCAGGAAGTGTCTGTTAAGCTGGCGCCAATTCGCTGGCGCATAGCCAGCTTTGTAGCAGCCTCAGCTATTCATAAAAAAACCAAACATACCGCGCAGTCTTTTCGGGATACAACCATGGTTGCTATTACCCCCACACCCAAAATCAAGAACCTCGACAAGCTGCTGATGCACTGCCAGCGCCGTCGCTATGCGGCCAAGAGCAACATCATTTGTGCCGGCGACCGCTCGGACACGCTGTTCTTCATCATCAAAGGGTCAGTCACCATCCTGATCGAGGATGACGACGGCCGCGAAATGATCATCGCCTACCTGAATTCCGGGGACTTTTTCGGCGAGTTGGGCTTGTTCGAACAGGCCGGCCTGGAACAGGAACGCAGCGCCTGCGTGCGCGCCAAGATCGAATGCGAAGTCGCGGAGATCAGCTACGCGAAATTCCGCGAGCTGTCCCAGCAGGATCCGGACATTCTTTACGTGCTCAGCGGACAAATCGCACAGCGTCTGCGTAACACCACGCGCAAAGTCGGTGATCTGGCGTTCTTCGACGTCACCGGTCGCGTTGCGCGCTGCCTGCTGGAACTCTGCAAACAGCCGGATGCCATGACCCACCCGGACGGCATGCAGATCAAGGTGACCCGCCAGGAGATCGGGCGGATTGTCGGTTGTTCGCGTGAGATGGTCGGTCGCGTACTCAAGGATCTGGAAGAACGCAACCTGGTGGACGTAAAAGGCAAGACCATGGTGGTCTTCGGTACGCGCTAAGCCCTGAACATGTCTGCCAGCAACTGGCGGTACAACGTGTCGAGTCGCTCCAACGCATCAGGTGCTGCATATTTTTCATGCAAGGCGATGTGGCTCTCGGCGCGAACTCGCTGCTCCAGGCCACAGGCTTCATTGAACCGGTTGACCGCCGTAACCATCGATTCGCGCTCGTTATCGAGCAACAAAGCACCGTGCACCAACCCTACCGGACGCGTACCGCCCTTGCTCTGACGCCAGCGCTGAGCAGTGCCGACTATCTTGCGACCGTCGAGGTTGACGTTGAAACGGCCATCGCAAAACGCGCCATCCACTTCGCCCAGGGACGAAACGCCGCCCAACTCATCAAGCATCTGACAAATCGGGTCGCAGAGTCGTCGGTAAGCGGTTTCGATCCGGTTCTGGTCACCCTCGCTACGCAGTGGCGCGTAGACCAGCGCGATATTGATGGTTGAGGCCGATTGCGGCACCGGTTCACCACCGGTTTCACGCAATAACACCGGCCAACCCGCCGCAGCCGATACCTCGCACGCGGCCTCGAACCCAGGCAGACGATTCAACCGTCGCGGCATGACCAGCGCCCGATCACTGGGTTGCCAAAACAGCAGGCCAAACTCCGAATCGCCGGTGCATACATGGGCCAACAGATCCTGTTCGGCGAGCAGGCCGGCTTTGACGGTCATGGCGATGGGCTGGGTCATGGCAGTAGGCATCCTTTGTTTGGGGTATAAAAAAGCCGGCATCGCCGGCTTCTTCATTAAGTCAGGTTCAGTCGAGTGTAGAACCGCTCACCGTGATACCACGCTCAGGAAAGAACAGACGCTGCAGTTCGGTGCCCGGGCTTTCGGCGCGCATGAACGCTTCGCCAACCAGGAACGCGTACACATCACTGATTTCCATCAGCTCGACATCGGCCCGGTTGAAAATGCCACTTTCGGTGATCACCAAGCGATCACGCGGTATACGAGGCAACAGGTCGAGGGTGGTTTCCAGACTGACGTCGAAGGTGTGCAAATTGCGGTTGTTCACGCCCACCAGCGGCGTGTCAAGGGTTTTCAAGGCCCGCTCCAGCTCGTCGCCGTCGTGGACTTCTACCAACACATCGAGGCCGACGCTTTTGGCCACGGCCGCCAGCTCAGCCATTTTCACGTCGTCCAGTGCGGAGACGATGAGCAGCACGCAGTCGGCGCCTAACGCTCGGGCTTCAATGATCTGGTATGGATCGATCATGAAGTCCTTGCGGATCACCGGCAGTTTGCATGCCGCCCGAGCCTGTTGCAGATACGCATCGGCGCCCTGGAAGTAATCGATATCGGTGAGCACCGACAGACACGTTGCGCCGCCCTTCTCGTAACTCTTGGCGATGTCGGCGGGAACGAAGTTCTCGCGGATCACACCTTTGCTCGGTGAGGCTTTCTTGATTTCGGCGATCACCGCCGGGTGCTTGAGCTTGGCCTGAGCGATCAGTGCCTTGGCAAAACCACGGGGTGCATCGGCCACCTTGGCCAGACTTTCCAGCTCCGCCAGGCTTACGCGAGCGCTACGCTCGGCGACTTCCTGGACTTTGCGGGCCAGAATGTTTTCCAGAACCGTCGGTACACTCATCCCTCATTCTCCACTTTGAATACCGCGGTAAATGCACCCAACTCCTCCAGTTTTTCCCGAGCGAGGCCTGTGTGCAGCGCATCGTGCGCCAGGGCAACGCCTTCTTTCAAACTGCTGGCATGGTCGGCGGCGTACAGCGCGGCACCGGCATTGAGCATAATCATTTCCGCGGCTTTCTGACCGTTCTCGGTCTTGCGCTTGCCCAGGGCATCGCGAATCAGCTCCAGGGAGGCCGCCGGGCTATCCACCGCCAGACCGTGCAGGCTCTGGCTCTTCATGCCCAAGTCTTCTGGTTCGACCCAGTACTCGGTGATCTGGTCATCCTTCAATTCCGCCACAAAGGTTGGCGCCGCCAGACTGAATTCGTCCAGGCCATCCTTCGAATGCACCACCAGCACGTGTTTGCTGCCCAGACGTTGCAAGACTTCAGCCAACGGCCGGCACAACGCCTGATTGAAGACGCCCACCACCTGATGTTTCACGCCGGCCGGATTCGTAAGCGGGCCGAGCATGTTGAACAAGGTGCGCAAGCCCAGCTCCCGGCGCGGGCCGGCGGCGTGCTTCATGGCACTGTGGTGGGTCTGGGCGAACATGAAACCGATGCCGACGTTATCGATGCAGCGTGCTACCTGAACCGACGTCAGGTTCAGGTAGATACCGGCCGCCTCCAGCAGGTCGGCGCTGCCGCTTTTGCCCGAGACCGCACGGTTGCCGTGTTTGGCGACGGTGCAACCGGCCGCCGCGACCACGAACGAGGACGCGGTCGAGACGTTGAAAATATTGGCACCGTCACCACCGGTACCGACCACATCGACGACGCCATCGAGGGTCTTGAGTTCGACCTTGTCCGCCAGCTCGCGCATGACCGACACGGCGCCGACGATCTCGTCGATGCTTTCGCTCTTCATGCGCATGGCCATCATAAATGCGCCGATCTGCGCATCCGTGCACTGACCGGTCATGATTTCGCGCATGACATCGCGCATCTCATCGGTGCTGAGGTCGAGCTGTTCGACGATACGGCTCAGGGCTGTCTTGATATTCATGAAAAGTCCTTAGCGCATGCCGCCGGTTTGTTTGAGGAAATTGGCGAACAGCTCGTGGCCCTGTTCGGTGAGGATCGACTCAGGGTGAAACTGGACGCCCTCGATGTTCAGTGTCTTGTGGCGCAGGCCCATGATCTCGTCCACAGAGCCGTCTTCAAGCTGGGTCCAGGCGGTCAGCTCAAGGCACTCGGGCAGGGTTTCGCGTTTGACGATCAGTGAATGATAGCGGGTGACCGTCAGCGGATGGTTCAGGCCTTCGAAAACGCCCTTGTCCTCGTGGAACACCGGGCTGGTCTTGCCATGCATGACCTGTCGGGCGCGAACCACATCGCCGCCAAACGCCTGGCCGATGGATTGATGGCCCAGGCAGACGCCGAGAATCGGCAGTTTGCCGGCAAAATGTTTGATCGCTTCAATCGAGATGCCGGCTTCAGTCGGGGTGCAAGGACCGGGCGAGACGACGATCCGCTCAGGGTTGAGGGCTTCGATTTCGGCGATGGTGAGCTCATCGTTGCGCACGACCTTGACCTGGGAGCCGAGCTCACCAAGGTACTGCACAACGTTGTAGGTAAAAGAGTCGTAGTTATCGATCATCAGCAACATGGCGTTATGAACCTCTTGAATTCACTGACTTTAATACAGCCTTCGAATGAGTTACCCGCAGCGTCCTGCGCTTTGCCAGTCGCTGGAATCGCGCAGCAAAGCGGTATGTCTTACGGGTAAAGAAGGCAAAGCGGTAAAGATCCGGCCGGGCCGGCAGAAGGATTCAGGCGCGCCAACGCCAGCGGGCGTGTGCCTTGATGACTTGATCCAGAAGTTTGCTGACGATCAACACGGGGAAGGTCTCATTTATACGTCTCGGCACAGTAACTTAGCTGGGCAGAGCGTGCAATATGGCGCGATCGAAGCGCATGAAACAATCGACGGGTTCGCGCCAAACGGCAACAGGCTCTATAGTTTTTGGCACTGACGTTTCGCTCACTAAAACAATAACAAACGGACTTGCTCATGATTAGACAGACGTTGGCTGTACCGCTTGCCGGCTGCTTGCTCGCTATGGCCTGCACCCAGGCGATCGCGGCGCCCAACCCTTACTCGAACTTCATCGTCTTCGGTGACAGCCTCAACGATGCAGGGCAGTTTACCGACACGGGCGGCCCCGCCGGTGCCACCCTGCGCTTCACTAACCGGACCGGGCCGATCTATCGGGATGGCAGTGGCGAAGTTTATTCCGCCAACTCGACACAACTGCTGGGGGCAAGGCTTGGGTTTTCTCCAGACCAGACGGCCGCTTCGACCTCGGCCGCGCGTGCCACCCAGGGCCTGCCGGACGGCAATAACTGGGCGGTTGGTGGTTACCGCACCGACCAGATTCTCGACTCGATCACCACCGCATCCGCCACAGGTGAACGCAGCCGTTTGGGTTATCTGCCGACAAACGACTTCCGCGCCGATCCGAACGCGCTGTATTACCTCTCCGGGGGCGGCAACGATTTTCTTCAAAGACGTGTTCAAAGTGGCG
The DNA here is from genome assembly GCF_054897825.1 of Pseudomonas sp. ZS1P83. Lineage (NCBI taxonomy): Bacteria > Pseudomonadati > Pseudomonadota > Gammaproteobacteria > Pseudomonadales > Pseudomonadaceae > Pseudomonas > Pseudomonas sp. ZS1P83. Next base: position 6,093,297 of record NZ_CM142706.1, on the reverse strand, counting down.
CTCAGGCGAATGCCGCTGCCGATCGACTGGCCAACAGTGTTCAGATTCTACAAACCGCCGGCGCCCGCTACATTATGGTCTGGCTGCTGCCCGACCTGGGTCTGACGCCTGCCATCAATGGCACGCCGCTACAAACAGCCACCTCACAATTGAGCAGTGCGTTCAACCGGCAGTTGGTCACCCGTCTCGCTGGGATCGATGCCGAAATCATCCCGCTGAATATTCCGCTGCTGTTGCAGGAAACCTTCGCCGATCCGGCTCGATTCGGTTTTGCTACTGGCCAGAACCTGACGGCGACCTGCTTCAGCGGTAACAGCTGCACCGAAAACCCTACGTATGGCATCAACAGTGCGACCCCGGACCCCAGCAAGCTGATTTACAACGATGGGGTTCATCCGACCGAAGCCGGGCAAAAACTGATTTCCGACTACGCCTATTCCTTACTGGCTGCGCCTTGGGAGCTGACGTTGTTGCCGGAAATGGCCCACGCTACCTTGCGTGCGCACCAGGATGAACTGCGCAGCCAATGGCAATCGGACTGGGATAACTGGCAAGCGATCGGCCAATGGCGCGCCATTGTCGCTGGCGGTGGTCAGCATCTCGATGTCGACAGCCAAAGCAGCGGCGCCAGCGCTGATGGCAGCGGTTATAACTTGAATATCGGTGGCAGCTATCGTCTCAATGAAGCCTGGCGTGTGGGCGTAGCGGCCGGGTTCTATCGTCAGAATCTGGAAGCAGGCAGTAACGATTCAGACTACAAACTCAACAGCTACCTGGCCACCGCTTTTGCCCAGTTCCAACAGAACCGCTGGTGGGCTGATGCCGCGTTGACCGGCGGCAAGCTGGATTACGACAACCTCAAACGCAAATTCGACCTGGGCGCCAGCGAAGGGGCGGAAAAAGGCGATACCGATGGCTATCTCTGGGCCTTCAGCACACGCGTTGGCTACGACATTGCGCAACCGGGTAGCGAGTGGCACCTGTCGCCGTTCGTCAGCGCCGATTACGCGAAAGTGGAAGTCGACGGCTATTCGGAAAACAGCAACCGCTCCACGGCACTGACCTTTGATGACCAGAAACGCGATTCAAAACGCCTCGGCGCCGGGCTGCAGGGCAAATACCAAATCACAGCACAGACTCAAGTGTTCGGCGAATATGCCTACGAGCGTGAGTATGAAGATGACGTGCAGAAGGTGAAAATCGCCCTCAACAGCCTGCCATCCCTCGACTTCAAGCTTGATGGCTATACACCGCAAAGCCACTTGAATCGCGTGAGCCTGGGGGTCAGCCACACGTTGACGGCCGACCTGGCGGTGCGTGCCGGTTACACGTTCCGCAAGGATGATGACTTCACCCAGCAAGGGCTCACCGTCGGGGTAGCGTTGGACTTCTGAACAGTAGGCAATAAAAAACGCGGCGCCCTCACAGGTGCCGCGTTTTTATTGAGTAGCCGTGATCCGTAGGAGCATAGCTTGCTGGCGATGGCGATCTCATGGGCGCTATCGCGAGCAAGCTGTGCTCCTACAGGAAACGACCCTGCGCCTAGTTGTCCGGGGTTTGTTCCGCCAGGGCTACGGCGCGGAACATCGCGCGGCGCTTGTTCAGGGTTTCTTCCCATTCCAGCGCCGGCACCGAGTCGGCAACGATACCGCCACCGGCCTGCACGTGCAGTTCGCCGTTCTTGATCACCGCGGTGCGGATCGCAATCGCAGTGTCCATGTTGCCGTTCCAGGCGAAGTAGCCGACGGCGCCGCCGTAGACGCCACGCTTGACCGGTTCCAGTTCGTCGATGATTTCCATCGCGCGGATTTTCGGTGCGCCGGACAAGGTGCCCGCCGGCAGAATCGCGCGCAATGCGTCCATCGCCGTCAGCCCGGCCTTCAGTTGACCGGTGACGTTGGAAACGATGTGCATCACGTTGGAATAACGCTCGATGACCATCTTCTCGGTGAGTTTCACCGAACCGATTTCCGAGACCCGACCGGTGTCGTTACGGCCAAGGTCGATCAGCATCAAGTGCTCGGCAATTTCCTTGTCGTCGGACAGCAGGTCTTTTTCCAGCGCCAGGTCAGCCTCTTCGTTGGCGCCGCGAGGACGGGTGCCGGCAATCGGGCGCACGGTGATCAGGTTGTCTTCAACCCGCACCAGCACTTCAGGCGAACTGCCGACAACGTGGAAGTCGCCGAAGTTGAAGAAGTACATATAAGGCGTCGGGTTGAAGCAACGCAGCGCCCGGTACAGATCAATCGGCGCGGCCTTGAAGTCAATCGACATGCGCTGGGACGGCACGACCTGCATGCAGTCACCGGCCAGGATGTATTCCTTGATGGTGTCGACGGCTTTTTCGTAATCGTCCTGGGTGAAGCTCGAACGAAAGACCGGATCAGCAGACTGTTGCTTGCTGAAATCCAGGCCACGGCGCGGGGTGATCGGTTGACGGAGTTTTTCCAGCAGCTCTTCCAGCCGAGCCTGGCCTTGCTCGAAAGCCTCTGCCTGCGACGGATCGGCCAGAACAATCGCGTGCATCTTGCCGGCGAGGTTGTCGAACACCACCACCGCGTCGGAAACCATCAGCAGAATGTCCGGCACGCCCAATGGATCCGGGTTCGGGCACCTGCCTAGACGCTTTTCTACATACCGCACGCAGTCGTAACCGAAGTAACCCACCAGACCGCCATTGAAGCGCGGCAGGCCGGGGATGGTCGGCACGTTGTAGCGGGCTTTGAATTCTTCGACGAAGGCCAGCGGATCTTCAGCTTCGTGGCTTTCGATCTCGACGCCGTCGTGGGTCACGCTCACATGGTGATCATGAACTCGCAGCACGGTGCGGCACGGCAGGCCGATGATCGAGTATCGCCCCCACTTCTCCCCGCCCTGCACCGATTCCAGCAGGTAGGAGTTGGGCTCGTCGGCCAGTTTCAGGTAGATCGACAGCGGTGTATCGAAGTCGGCCAGGGTTTCGCAGGCAAGCGGGATGCGGTTATAGCCGGCAGCGGCCAAACGCAGGAATTCTTCGCGGATCATGGGGTAGCCTCGTGGCTTGAGGGTCTAACAGTCAGGTATGCAAACGCGCCGGTATGCCGGCCAGGAGCAAGTCAGGCGCGCCAACGCCAGCGGGCCAGGGCCTTGATGACTTTCATCCAGAGTTTGCGAGTGACCACCACGATGGCGCTTCCAGAAGGGGGTTGGACAACGTTGGGCAACGTTATCTCAGCGGCCGGATCCAGGCAACCGCGAATTAGCTTGCGCAGATCGTCGATCACCAGCGCCGGTGACTCTTCGGCAATCGGCCGGCCGTGGTTATAGCCATAACTGAGTGCCACGCATTTGACCCCCGCCGCTTTCGCCGCCTGCACATCGCTGCGCGAATCGCCGACGAACAAGGATTGCGACGCCGGGATGTTGGTCATTTTCATCACGAAAAACAGTGCTGCCGGGTCCGGCTTTTTCTGTGGCAGGGTGTCTCCGCCGATGATCAAGCGAAAATAACGACCGATTTTCATCTGATCCAGCAGCGGCGCGACGAAACGCTCCGGCTTGTTGGTGATCAGCGCCATCTCTACACCCTGCTTGTGCAGCCATTTCAGGGTGTCACGCACGCCGGGGTAAACCACCGTCAGCTTGTGACTGTCCTCATAAAAGCCGTTGAACAATGCCAGGGCATGCTCGGCTTCGACCTCATCGACACCCTCGGCGTCGATGTGGTTGGCCAGGGCCCGGCGCACCAGCACGTGCACGCCGTTGCCCACCCACTCACGCACCGATTCGATGCCAGCAGGTTGACGTCCGAGTTTGAGCAGCATGTTATCCACAGCCGCTGCGAGGTCGGGGACCGAATCGATCAGCGTGCCATCCAGATCGAACATCACCAGCCGCGGCAGAGACCCGGGGAACAGTTGCTCAAAGCCACTCATGGGCGGGCCAGCGCCAGCTCGGAACGCATCTTTTCAATCACCTCTTGGTAGTTCGGTGCATTGAAGATCGCCGAGCCGGCGACGAAGGTGTCGGCGCCAGCAGCAGCGATTTCACGAATGTTGTTGAGGTTCACGCCGCCGTCGATTTCCAGGCGGATGTCACGGCCGGAAGCATCGATCAGCGCCCGCGCTTCACGCAGTTTGTCGAGGGTGCCGGGGATGAACTTCTGCCCGCCGAAGCCCGGGTTGACACTCATCAACAAGATCATGTCGACCTTGTCCATCACGTACTTGAGCACGTCCAGCGGGGTCGCCGGATTGAACACCAGGCCCGACTTGCAGCCACCTTCGCGGATCAGTTGCAGGGAACGGTCGACGTGCTGCGTGGCTTCCGGGTGGAAGGTGATGTACGTCGCGCCGGCCTCGACGAAGTCACCCACGATGCGGTCCACCGGGCTGACCATCAGGTGCGCGTCGATCGGCGCAGTCACGCCGTACTTGCGCAGTGCGGCGCAGACCATCGGGCCGATGGTCAGGTTCGGCACGTAATGGTTGTCCATGACATCGAAGTGCACGAAGTCGGCACCGGCGGCCAGGACGTTGTCCACTTCTTCACCCAGGCGGGCGAAGTCGGCGGAGAGAATCGACGGAGCAATGACGAAGGGCTGCATGACGCACCTTTTTTGAGCAGAATCACGATGGCGCGCATTGTATACCGCATGCTTTGAAGCGCGCACCGTGACGCGATAATCAGTAAGCCGCCCTATAGATCTTCTCGATATCGACGGCGCTCAATTTGCGTGGATTGTTGCGCATCAGACGCTCAATCCCCGCAGCTTCGACCGCCATGGCCGGGATCGCGTCCTCGGGAATACCGAAGCTGCGCAGGCCCGGCGGGATTTCCACCGCGGCGCACAGTTCGGTCATCGCCTTGACGGCTTTGTCGGCCGCGTCGTTGGCGCTCAGATGAGCGGTCTTCACCCCCATGGCCTCGGCAATATCCTGCATGCGCTCCACGCAGGCCATTTTGTTCCAGTTCATGACATACGGCAGCAGCAAGGCATTGCTGACGCCGTGGGCAATGTTGAACCGCCCGCCCAGCGGATACGCCAATGCATGCACCGCCCCGACCCCGGCATTACCAAACGCCATACCGGCCATCAGGCTAGCGGTGGCCATGTCTTCGCGGGCTTGAAGATTGGACGGATTGGCGTAGGCCTTGGGCAGCGCCTTGGCGATGAGCTTGATGGCACCGATGGCCAGCGCGTCGGTAATCGGTGAGGCGTTCAGCGACAGATAGGATTCGATGGCGTGCACCAGTGCATCGACGCCACTGGCGGCAGTGACACTGCGCGGGCAGGTCAGGGTCATTTGTGGGCTGACCAGCGCCACGTCCGGTAATAGATAGTCGCTGACGATGCCTTTCTTCAGCTGCGCAACCTTGTCGGAGAGGATCGCCACGTTGGTGACTTCCGAGCCGGTGCCCGCGGTGGTCGGAATGGCGATCAGCGGCGGGCCTTTGCGCGGCACCTGATCGATACCGAACAGATCCTCCAGCGCCCCGTGATAACCGGCGTAGGCCGCGACACTTTTAGCGATGTCGATGGCACTGCCACCGCCCAGGCCGATCAATCCGTCGTGCCCGCCCTCGCGGTAGACCCGCATGCAGTCTTCGACGATGGCGATTTCCGGGTCTGGCAGCACACGGTCGAAAATTTCGTAGGGGCGGTCGCCCAGCTGCGCCAGCGCCAGCTCGACCGTGCCGGACTTGACCAGTGCGGCATCGGTGACGATCAGCGGGTTGTCGATGTCCAGGCGTGTCAGTTCAGCCGCCAGTTGCTCGATGGCACCGGCGCCGGTGATCAGTTTGTGAGCGATTTTGAAGGAGGAAAGACTCATGTGCGCAGCCTCTTATAGATAGGGGAGCTGGGCACAAGAGTAGCTGGGGATTTGGGATTGTCTGCTATTCAGGTCGTGAATGACTGAGCCTGCACTCGATCGTTCCCACGCTCTGCGTGGGAATGCCTCAACGGACGCTCTGCGTTCGGCTTTTAAATGGGACGCGGAGCGTGGGAACGATCAAATCAAAAGCTACTCAGACTTGGGCGGTGCGCAGTTTCTCGCTGCGCCCGCGCAGCCATTCCAGGGTCAGCAACAGGATCACCGAGAACGCGATCAGCAGCGTCGCAGCCGCTGCAATGGTTGGGCTGAGGTTTTCGCGGATGCCGCTGAACATCTGCCGTGGCAAGGTCGCTTGTTCGGGGCCGGCGAGGAACAGCGTCACCACCACTTCATCGAACGAGGTCGCAAAGGCGAACAGCGCACCGGAAATCACGCCGGGTGCAATCAGCGGCAACGTCACCCGACGGAACGCCGTCAGTGGCGAAGCACCAAGGCTCGCCGCAGCGCGCACCAGATTTTGATTGAACCCCTGCAACGTCGCCGACACCGTGATGATCACAAACGGCACACCCAACACCGCATGCACGATGATCAGCGAGAAGAAACTGTTGCCCAGACCCAGTGGCGCGAAGAACAGATAGCTCGCCACACCGATGATCACCACCGGCACCACCATCGGCGAAATCACCAGTGCCATCACCAGCGCCTTGCCGGGGAAGTCGCCCCGCGTCAGGCCGATTGCCGCCAGCGTACCGAAGATCATCGCCAAAACAGTCGCCGCCGGAGCAACGATGATGCTGTTCTTCAGCGAGCGCATCCACTCGGCCGACGCGAAGAAATCCTGGTACCAGTGCAGCGAAAAGCCTTGCAGCGGGTACACCAGAAAACTCCCGGAGTTGAACGACAGCGGGATGATCACCAACACCGGCAGAATAAGGAACAACAAAATCAAGCCGCAGAGAATCCGCAAGCTGTAGAACCACACCCGTTCAATGGGCGACATATAAGGACTCAGCATTTCGTTCTCCCCTTAGCTCAGGCGCAGGCGACTGGCGCCCACCAGCCAGCTGTAAATCAGATAAAGCACCACGGTGGCCAACAGCAGCAGCCCACCGAGTGCGGTCGCCATGCCCCAGTTAATGCTGGTGTTGGTGTAGAAGGCGACGAAGTAACTGACCATCTGATCGTTCGGGCTGCCCAGCAAGGCCGGGGTGATGTAGTAGCCGATGGCGAGGATAAACACCAACAGGCAACCGGCGCCGACACCGGCATAGGTCTGCGGGAAGTACACCCGCCAGAAACTGGCGAACGGGTGGCAGCCGAGGGAAATCGCGGCCCGCATGTACGTCGGCGAGATGCCTTTCATCACGCTGTAGATCGGCAGAATCATGAACGGCAGCAGGATGTGCACCATGGAGATGTAAACCCCGGTGCGGTTGAACACCAGTTCCAGCGGTTTATCGATGATGCCCATGGCCATCAAGCCGCTGTTGATCAGTCCGCCCGATTGCAGCAGCACGATCCACGCGGCGACCCGCACCAGGATCGACGTCCAGAACGGCAGCAGCACCAGAATCATCAGCAGGTTGCTTTGCCGCGATGGCAGGTTCGCCAGCAGGTAGGCCAACGGATAAGCCAGCAACAAGCAGATCCCGGTAATGATCAGCCCCATCCAGAAGGTCCGGGCGAAGATGTCGAGGTAGATCGCCTGATCGGGCGTGGCCGGGGCGATTTCGCCGAGGTCGTCGATACGGTGATCGACCGACGCCAGTAAGTAATAAGGCGTGATGCTGCTGGTGTTGCGGCGCACGGCTTGCCAGTAGGCCGGGTCGCCCCAGCGCTCGTCGAGACCTTCCAGCGCTTCTTTATAGGAGGCCGGTTCGGTGGCGAACGGTAAGGCACGTGCAGTTTTGGTCAGCAGGCTGCGGTAGCCGGCCAATTCCATGTTCAAGCGCTTGGACAGGTCGCCCAAGGTCTGATTCTTGCGGGCCTCCGCGAGGTCTTCGCTGGCTGCCTTGTAAACCGGTTCAGCGGGCAGGCCTCGGCCATCCCAACTGGCGATGGCCGCCACGGTGCGTGGCATGCCGCCGACGACTTCCGGGTTACCGACGCTTTTGTAGAGCAGCGCCACGATTGGCACCAGAAACACCAGCAACAGAAACAACACCAATGGCGCGATCAAAGCCTGGGCTTTCCAGCGGTTGATCCGCTCGGCGTGCTTGAGCCGCTGCTTCAAGGTGGGGTCGGTGCCCGCGTTCAGGGGAATGGCGGTGGCCATGGCGTACTCCGGAAATCTTTGATCGTTACAGAGGCGGCAAACGCCGCCTCGAACTTTTGGTACTGATCGTTCCCACGCTCTGCGTGGGAACGCATCCAGTGACGCTCTGCGTCACAGGGACGCGGAGCGTCCCGGGCGGCATTCCCACGCAGAGCGTGGGAACGATCATCCGGTGAACCGTCGTCCTGTGTGACTTTCTTACTTGGCAGCCCAGGAATTGAAGCGCTGTTCCAGTTGCTCGCCGTTGTCAGCCCAGAAGCTGACGTCGATCTGCACCTGATTGGCGATGTTTTCCGGGGTGGTCGGCATGTCTTTCAGGACATCCTTGGCCAGCAACGGTACGGCCTGGGTGTTGGCCGGGCCGTAGGCGATGTTTTCCGAGTAGGTCTTCTGCTGCTGCGGCTGCACCGAGAACGCGATGAATTTCTTCGCCGCTTCGGCACGGGTTTTATCCAGGCCTTTTGGAATCGCCCACGCGTCGAAGTCGTAGATGCCACCGTTCCACACGACTTTCAGGTTGCTTTCTTTCTGCACGGCAGCGATCCGGCCATTGTAGGCCGAGCTCATGACCACATCACCGGAAGCGAGGTACTGCGGCGGCTGCGCGCCGGCTTCCCACCACTGGATGCTTGGCTTGAGTTCATCGAGTTTTTTGAACGCGCGATCCTGACCATCCTTGCCGGCCAGCACCTTGTAGACGTCTTTCGGCGCAACGCCGTCGGCCATCAGAGCGAATTCCAGGGTGTACTTGGCGCCTTTACGCAGGCCACGTTTGCCCGGGAATTTTTTGGTGTCCCAGAAATCCACCCAGCTGGTCGGTGCGGATGCCAGCTTGTCGGCGTTGTAGGCCAACACGGTCGACCACACGAAGAAGCCCACGCCGCACGGCTGGATGGCGCCTTTGACGTAGTCTTCGGACTTGCCGAACAACTTCGGATCAAGCTGCTCGAACATGTCTTCGTCGCAACCACGGGACAGTTCTGGCGATTCAACTTCCACCAGGTCCCAGGACACGCTCTTGGTGTCGACCATGGCTTTGACCTTGGCCATCTCGCCGTTGTACTCGCCCGCCACGATCTTGCCGTTGCCTGCCGCTTCCCACGGTGCGTAGAAGGCTTTGACCTGCGCTGCCTTGTTCGCCCCGCCAAAGGACACCACGGTCAGGTCCGGGCCCGCCGCCATTGCGTGTGCCGCACCGATCATGCCCATGACCAAAGCGGTGAATTTCAGGGATCTCAACATTTATTGTTCTCTCCACGTGCAGGGTTGGTGTTGGTGTAGCAGTGGGCGATCAGTTCGCCTCTAGAAGCGGGTCGAGCGCGCGAACGTGTTCGACCTGCCAGCCAAGCGGTACCACGTCGCCGACGGCCAGCGCGGGATCGAGCTCGGCAATCGGTTGTTTCACAAAAAAATCGGTCTTGCCGCAGACTTCCAGGCGAACCCGGACGTGGTCGCCCAGATAGATGAATTCCGCCACCCTCCCCGAGAAGCGATTGACGCAGGACTCGCTCGAACCATTGAGGCTCACGCGTTCCGGTCGAATCGACAGCGTGACGGGTTCGCCGGTCTTGCCGACGTTGACGGCCAGGGCTTCAACCTTTTCACCACGACCGAGCTCAACCACGCAGCGGTCGCCGGTGTGGCTGTGCAAGCGGCCATTGAGACGATTGTTCTCGCCGATGAAGTTGGCGACGAAGGTGTTTTTCGGCTCTTCATAAAGGCTGCGCGGCGGCGCAATCTGCTGGATCTCGCCCTGGTGGAACACCGCCACACGGTCAGACATGGTCAGGGCTTCGCCCTGATCGTGGGTCACGTAGACCACGGTCACGCCGAGGCGCTGGTGCAGATGCTTGATCTCCATCTGCATGTGTTCGCGCAGTTGTTTGTCCAGCGCGCCGAGGGGTTCGTCCATCAGCACCAGTTGTGGTTCGAACACCAACGCCCGAGCCAAAGCCACACGCTGTTGCTGTCCGCCAGACAGTTGCGCCGGGTAGCGCTGGGAAAAGGTGTCGAGCTGAACCATGCTCAATACACGCTTGACCCGGTCACTGACGTCGCTCTTGTTCAAGCCACGCACGGTCAGCGGGAACGCCAGGTTCTCGGCCACCGTCATGTGCGGGAATAACGCGTAGTTCTGGAACACCATACCGATGTCGCGCTTGTGCGGCGGCACGTTGTTGATGGAACGCCCGGCCAGCTGGATTTCGCCTGCGGTCGGGGTTTCGAAACCGGCGAGCATCATCAGGCTGGTGGTCTTGCCGGAGCCGGACGGCCCGAGCAAGGTGAGGAATTCGCCTTTGCGAATCTCCAGGTTGAGGTCTTTGACGATCAGGTTCTCGCCGTCGTAGCTTTTTTGCACTCCACGAAAGCTGACCAGAATATCGCTGGCCCCTGCGTTTGAATCGACCTGGCTCATACCCACACCTTTGTTGTGATGACTGCTGTGGACTAAGCCTAGTGGACACTGCTGACCATGCAAATCGGGGCGCAGGAGAGAATAGCCTCAGCCGGATGGAAGGTTGGGGGTAGGGATTGCCCTACAAGAATGGCGCGTTTTGACCAACACAGCGTCAAACGGTCAGCTGCAAGCCACAAGTAAAGGCAAAAGCGATTCGGAGGGATGTCGCAAATGGATATGCACCGCCCATCCCTGTAGGAGCGAGCGGTGCGGCGATCCGACTTGCCCGCGAAGCTTTTGGCGTCAGTGAAATCGCCTTCGCGGGCAAGCTCGCTCCTACGGGAATGCATGCGGTTTTTATAGGAGTTTGTGCTCCATGGCGTACTTCACCAGTTCCGCCAGGGAGGTGATGTTGAGTTTCTGCATCAGCCGCGCCTTGTGGGTGCTGATGGTTTTGCTGCTCAGGGCCAGTTGCTGGGCGATGTCGTTGACGTTGGCGCCCTGGGCCAGGCGTTCGAACACCGAGAACTCGCGCTCAGACAGCAACGAGTGCAGCGGACGCGAATCGGTCAGGCCGACTTCGAAGACCATGCGGTCGGCCAGGTCCGGGTCGATGTAGCGCCCGCCGGCCGCGACCTTGCGGATCGCCGTCAGTAGCAGCGCCGGATCACTGTCCTTGGTCGCATAACCCGCCGCGCCAACCTTCAACGCGCGGGCGGCCATTTGCGCTTCGTCGTGCATCGACAGCACCAGAATCGCCGGCGGATTGTTCAGCGCGCGAATCCGCGGAATCGCCTCCAGGCCGTTAACCCCGGGCATGGAGATGTCCAGCAAGACCACTTCACAGGGAACATGGCGCAGGGTCTCGAGCAGCTGCTCGCCATTGCTCGCCTCCCCCACCACCAGCAAGTCCTTGGCCAGGCCGATCAACTGCTTGATGCCTTCACGGACGATGGTGTGGTCTTCAGCTACCAGTACACGGATCACTTACTTCTCCTCATCCAACGGCACTCGCACACTCAGGGTTGTGCCTTCACCCGGTTCACTTTCAAGCGACAACTGCCCGCCCATGATCAACACTCGCTCGCGCATGCCGACCACCCCGAAGGATGTTGACCTACCGGTGGCAGGGACAAATCCTACGCCATCATCGCTGACGGTCAGACACAACTCGTCGCCTTCCAGCACCAATGTCAGTTCGACAGTATGCGCCTGGGCATGGCGCATGACATTGGTCAGCGCTTCCTGAAGAATCCGGAACAGGCCAATCGCCTTCGAATCACTGAGCACCGGCAGATTCTCCGGCACCCGCACCAGACACGGAATCTGCGTGCGCGCCTCGAATCGGCGGGCCTGCCACTCGATAGCCGAGGCGATCCCGGCGTCGAGAATCGGCGGTCGCAGCGCCGTCGCCACATCTCGTACCAGTTGGAACAACTGAGCGATCAAGCGCTTCATGCTGTTCAAGCGTTCGTTCAGACCGGGGTCGAGCTGGGCGTAGGCCAGTTCGCACATGGAGGTTTCAAGCTTGAGCACGGTCAACATCTGACCCAACTCGTCGTGGACTTCCCGGGCGATGCGGGCCTTTTCCTCTTCCCGCACGTTCTCAAGGTGCGCGGACAACTCACGCAACTGCTCCCGAGAGCTGGCCAGTTCCAGTTCGATGCGTTTGCTTTCGCTGATGTCCCAGACGATCCCGTCCCAGACATAGGCGCCGTCTTTGAGTCGACGGGTGATGGCCTTGATCTCGGCCCAGCGCTGTTCGCCGGAACGGGTGAGAATCCGCCCCTGCCACGACCAGTCGCTGTCGGTATCCAGCGCATGGTCCTGGGTTTGGTGATAGCTGGCCTTGTCGTCCGGGTGCACCAGGCTGCGCAGGCCCTTGTCGCGATGGGCCAGAGTGGCCGGTGAGTAACCCACCAGGCTCTCGCTGCCTTCACTGATGTAGGCAAAGTCTATTTGCCCCGTCACCGGGGCTCGTTCCAGACGAAAGACCAGTCCTGGAACGTTGGCGGCGATCCCTTGCAATCGGGCCTCGCTCTCCTGCAACGCGGCCAGGGCGCGACGGCGCTCGGTGACATCGTTGAGGTACACCACCAGGTATTCACCGTCGCGAAACCGCAAAAAACTCAGCGAAACATCCACCGGCAGATTGCTGCCATCCGCACGCACACAATTGGTTTCGAAACTCTGCGGGCCTTCCTCGCTGGCCCGGGCGCGCTTCCACAGGTTCAGCCAGCGATCCATGTGCAAGCCGGGTTCGAAGTCGATCAGCGGCCGATCAATGATCCCGCCCGCCGGATAACCCAGCATGGTTTCGGCCGCGCGATTGGCGTAGCGCACATGGCTGTCCCAGTTGACCCAAAGGATGCCGACGGTGCTCTGGTCGATGGAAAACTGGGTGAGACGCAAGGCTTCTTCACTGGCGGCACGCAGGGCAATGTCTTCGCGCGCTGCCAGCAAACGATGCTCAAGACTGCGTTGCTGCCGTCGCTGCCAGAACACAATGGCCATGCTGCTCAACATCAACACCGCCAACAACAGACAGAGGTTTTGCCAGAAACCCGGGGACTCGGTCAGCCGCGGGTACTTCGGTTGCAGCCATTGGTTGTGCAGTTGCTCCAGGTCCTTGGCCGGGATCGCCCGCAACGCGCTTTCGACGATGCCAGCCAGTTCCGGCCAGTCCCGACGCGTGGCCACCCGCAACAGTTGCGGCAGGCCGATGTCACCCACCACCACCAGCCCGGCGAACTCCGGTTCGGCGGACAGACGTCCCAGCTGCGCTTCGTCGACCACGGCGTAACTGGCCTGCTGACTCAATAACAGTTGCAGTGCCTGGCGTTCGATCGGTACGCCTTGAAGGTTAAGGTGCGGGAAATTGCTGCGCAGGTAATCGGCGGTGGCGCCGGGCATGCGCACGGCGACGCGGGTCTGGCTGTCGAGTTTTTCCAGCTCGACCACGCCGGTGCTTTTCTGGTCGCTGACCACCAGTTGCGGCACCCGCATATACGGGTCGGAAAACTGCCAGAGCCGCAGGCCAGCGGGGGTTTGGGTCAACCCCGGAGCGATGTCGATTTCACCTTCGCGCGCGGCAGTTTCCAGTTGCGCCAGGTCGGGAAAATTACGCCAGCTCAGCTCAACCTTGAGTGACTTGGCCAGCCATTTCATCAGCTCGACGTTAACCCCGGACAGGCGCTGCAAGCGGCGATCGTATTGGGCGTAGGGCACTTGCAACACTAGCCCGACGCGTAATTCGCCATGTTGCGCCAGCCATTGCTGCTGGTCCGCGGACAATGGCACGACGTGCACCGGTGGCGCGGGAGCCGCCCAGCCCATCAAGGGAAACCACAAACAGCCGATAACCCACAGGCAGCGAAAACGCATCATCGAAGTCTCACACACTGACAAATACTGACCAACCCATTAGGCTGCCGGAATAACTTCTGGCCTGGAATATCCGATGCCCCCTGTTTACCGCCTGGCATTGCCAGCATTGTGCCTGTCGCTGATCCTGCCTTGCGCCTTTTCCGTCGAGGCCGCCGACCCGGCACCTGCCGCGACGCAAACACCCGCCGAAGCAAAACCGGTCGAGCGCCAGCCGCTGCTGGAGCGTAGTCAGGAAGAAGCGACTGCACTTGAGCGCATGATCCCTGCTCAGGAACAGCAGCAACTGCAAGCGGGCAGCGACACGTTTCTTGCCTTGTGGAAACCGGCCAATACCGCCGAGCCCAAAGGCGCGGTGATTATCATCCCGGGCGCTGGTGAAAGCGTTGACTGGCCGCAAGCAATAGGCCCATTGCGACGTAAATTGCCGGACGCCGATTGGAGCAGCCTGAGTATCACCTTGCCGGACGTGCAAAGCGATGCCATCGCGCCACGGATTGTAGAAGTGGCGCCCACGCCAAAAGCCCCTGACACCAGCAGCAAAGACTCGACCACCGCAGCGCCTATCGAACAAGCGGCGGGCGGTGAAGCGGAGGTGGCAGACAAGGCGATCGCCGAAACCACCGAGGAACAGGCCAAAGCCGACGCCGAACGAATTTTCGCCCGCATCGACGCCGCCATTGCCTATGCCGAACAGCAAAGCGCTCGCCGCATTGTCGTATTGGGCCATGGCACCGGCGCTTACTGGGCGGCGCGTTATCTGAGCGAGAAGCAGCCCTCGCAAGTGGAGAAGTTTGTGATGGTCGCCGCTCAGATGCCGGTGAAAGCCAAACCAGAGCTGGCCGAGCTTACACCGACCCTGAAGCTGCCCACCGCAGACATCTTCTATATGGATAAGCCGCTGGACCGCAACGCGGCGCTAGAACGTATGCAAGCCAGCAAACGTTTGAAAGCTTCGGCATTCAGCCAGGTAGCGCTCAAGGCTTTGCCCGGGAATACCAAGGCAGAGCAAGAGCAGTTGTTCCGCCGCGTGCGTGGATGGTTGAATCCGCTAGCCGATTGACCCTCGCTGCCTGACAGGGATTACACCCCTGCCCTGCTAGCGAAAATCCCGCCGTTCACGAATCAATGTGTAGGCGCTATGCAGTTCGCGAGTCTTGTCGGTGGCTTCGCGAACCTGCAACGCCGTCGCACCGCTGCCGGCAATCTTGTCCGGGTGATGGCGACTCAACAGGCGTCGATAAGCGTGCTTGATCTGCGCCGGCTCGCTGGTCGCCGACACGCCCAAAAGCCGCAAGGCATCTTGGTAGGTAACAGCGCTGCTGACCGGCGCAAGCTTGTGCTGTTCATAATCGGCCGCCAGCGCCTGCACCTGTGGCCGTGTCCAGCCCAGCCATTTGCCCCACTGCGCAATCAGCGCTCGTTCAGCGCTACCGGCACGGCCATCCGCCCAGATCATCCGCCAACACGCGCGCAAGACGCCTTCGGCCGCATGAGGTTGAGCACTCAAGCGCCGCAGGTAACCGCGCAACCGGTCATCTCCCGACTTGCCGCGATTGAACGCGGCAATTGCCCGGCGCTGGGCCGACTCGTTCATTTCCAGCGAACGCATTTCCTGACGGGCCTGCAGGATGTGGCCCTCCACCACCCGTCCATCGCTCTTGGCCAGTCGTCCCAACAACACAAACAGCAGTTCGTCGTTGCGCAGCAGCGAGCGACCACCAAGCTTTTCTCGCAAGTGCGCCCAGCTCTGCAAGTGCAAGCGCCGATCCAGCGCCTGCCCCAATAAGGCGCCAAGCATGGCCCCCGGAATGCTGGCTATGACAAAGCCCACTCCGGCTCCAATCAGAGTCCCTGGCCACAGCATGTCAGCGTCTCGCTTCTAACAGAGTTTCGACTTCAGCCAGACGCTCGTGAGTGCCGACATCCACCCAATGTCCGTTCAAGCGTTCCCCGGTTACGCGTCCATCGACCATGGCCTTGCGCAGCAGTGGGGCGAGTTTGAACGCCCCAGTGGAGCATCCGTCGAACAGCTGCGGGTGCAGCACCGCGATGCCGCTGTAGGTCAGGGTTGCGGTGTCCGGCAGACCGTCGTGTACTTGTCCGTCGATCAGGCTGAAATCCCCGGCCGGGTGATGAGCCGGGTTGTCCGCCAGCACCAAATGCGCCAGCCCGCTGATGGGTTGGTGCAATACGCTGAAGTCGTAGTCGGTCCAGATGTCACCGTTGACCACCACAAAGGCCTTGTCTCCCAACAACGGCAACGCGCGGAAAATCCCGCCTCCGGTTTCCAGTGGCTCACCTTCCGGCGAGTACTGAATACGTACGCCATATTGAGAGCCATCACCGAGGTAGTTTTCGATCAGTTGGCCGAGCCAGGCGTGGTTGATCACCACCTCGGTAAACCCCGCCACCGCCAGGGCTTTCAAGTGATACTCGATCAACGGAATACCGCCAGCGCGAACCAGCGGTTTCGGTGTGGTCAGGGTCAGCGGGCGCATGCGCTCGCCTTTGCCTGCCGCCAGAATCATCGCCTTCATGCATTCGCTCCAGCACGCAGACTCAGCAGCAACACATCCAGTTCAGCCAGTTCAGGTCGGCGTGCGATCACTGCGTCTATATAAGCAAAGAAGCGCGGCACATCGCCGAGATAGCGCGGCTTGCCGTCGCGGTGGCAGATGCGGGCGAAGATGCCGATCACTTTCAGGTGACGCTGCACGCCCATCAGGTCGCTGGCACGCAGGAAATCTTCGAAGTCAGACTGAACCGGAATGCCAAGCGCACCCGCTTGCTGCCAGTATGCTTCCAGCCAGCCGTGCACGCGCTCTTCAGGCCAGCTGAGGAACGCATCCTTGAACAGGCAGGTCACGTCGTAGGTCACCGGGCCATAGACTGCATCCTGGAAATCCAGCACACCGGGATTCGGTTCGCTGAGCATCAGGTTGCGCGGCATGTAGTCGCGGTGCACCAGCACTTTGGGCTGGGCCAGTGCGCTGTCGATCAACAGATCAGTCACGTTCTGCCAGAGCAATTGCTGCGCCGAGTCGAACTCGATACCCAACTCGCGCTTCACGTACCACTCCGGGAACAACTCCAGCTCGCGGCGCAGCAATGCCACGTCATAACTGGGCAGCGGTGCAACCATCGGCAACTGCTGAAAAGCCAGCAGTGCTTGCAGGGCATCCTTGAACAAATCGTCGGCATTTGCGCTGTCGATTACGTCCAGGTAAGTCTTGTTGCCCAGGTCATTGAGCAAAAGAAAACCACGTTCGAGGTCTTCGGCATAAATTTCCGGAACATTTATTCCGGATTTCGCCAGCAAAAAAGCGATATCCACGAAGGGTTTGCAGTTTTCCTGGGGGGGTGGCGCGTCCATCACGACGAAGCTTCTGCCCTCGCCTTCCCAGCGGAAATAACGTCGAAAACTCGCATCGCTACTGGCCGCGGTCAACGTGGCCGGGGGTACGACGCCCCAACCCTGCTCTGCAAAGAGGGTAGCCAATTGTTCATCGAGCCAAACTTTCAGGTGTTGCAAACGTACATCTTGGTCAGGCATTGCAAGGGTCTCCGACGGCGCTAGCCGTCAAGCGGGGCATGCTTTATTATCCAGCATCTTTTTCAGACCATCGAGAGGCGTGCGGCCCACACCGCGGGCAGATGGCACGCAGGAAGCCCGGACTAATAAGATGGCATTGAAATCCCCCGCGTTTCGTAAAAAATTTCCGTTGTTGGTTACCGGCAGTCTGCTGGCCCTGCAACCTCTAGCCACTTCGTTCGTGGTCGCCGCGGAACAGTATGACTGCTCAGTCTCTGCTTCGGGTGCCTGGAACTGTGCGCCAAAATCTCCAGCAGCTGCGCTGCCACCGCGTCCCGTCCATGACGGCAGTGCGGCGGTAAGCGCGAGCGGCGAGACTCCGGCCGACAGCGGTTCCAGTCAAGACACCGGCGCCAAGCCTGTGCTGGTGACCGAGTCCAAGGGCCGCGGCTTGAAGTCGCGTAGCGAAGACTACAGCCACCTCGATTGGGTTCCGCGCGAGAAGCTCACTGCAGCGCAATTGGCCGAGACCGGTCCTTACTGCTCTGGTTCCTATATCGAACCGATTCGTCCTGGCATGAATGACAAGACGAATAAAAGTGACGCTCCAACCTTTCTCGGCGCCAAAGCCTCTCGCTATAAGCAGGATGAGCAGGTCGCGACCCTGGCCGGTGACGTGGTCATGCGCCAGGGCAGCATGCAGGTCGAAGCCGACGAGGCGAACCTCTACCAGGCCGAGAGCCGTGGCGAACTGAGCGGCAACGTCCGTGTTCGCGACAACGGCGCACTGATCGTGGGCGACCACGCCGACGTGCAGCTCGACACCGGCGAAGCCAAGGTCGACAACGCCGAATACGTCATGCACAAATCCCGTATCCGCGGCAACGCGCTGTACGCCAAGCGTGCCGAGAACGCGATCATCCGCCTCAAGGATGGTACGTACACCACGTGCGAACCGAACAGCAACGCCTGGCAGCTCAAGGGCAACAACATCACCTTGAACCCGGCCACCGGCTTCGGTACCGCGACCAACGTGACGCTGCGGGTCAAGGACATTCCGGTTCTGTACACGCCGTACATCTACTTCCCGATCGATGACCGTCGCCAGTCCGGTTTCCTGCCGCCGACTATCGGCACCGGCAGCGATACCGGCTTCCTGCTGGTCACACCGTATTACTTCAACCTGGCACCGAACTACGATGCCACGTTGTACCCGCGCTACATGAGCAAGCACGGCCTGTTGATGGAAGGCGAATTCCGTTACCTGACCCCGTCCAGCGAAGGTCAGTTCGGTGCCGCGTACCTCAACGACGAAGACACCGATCGCAGTGGTCAGACCGATTATCAAAAAAATCGCTACATGTACAACTGGCAGCACAAGGGTGGTCTCGACTCGCGGGTTCTGACTCAGGTCGATTACACCAAGATCAGCGATCCGTATTACTTCCAGGATCTGCAAACCGACCAGATCGGGGTTAAAAGCTCCGATTATGTGAACCAGCAGGGTTCTGTCACCTATCGTGGCGACAGCTACACCGCCCGCGTGAACGCCCAGGCTTACCAGCTCGCGACCGTTTCGAACATTACGCCGTATGACCGCTTGCCGCAGATCACCTTCAATGGTCAGTTGCCGACTCACCCTGGCGGCCTGAACTTCGACTACGAGACAGAAGTCGTACGATTCGACCGTAATTTGAAGAACGGTAACTTTGTAAACGAAGACGACACCGTCGAGCCGCGTCTTGATAACAACGTTACAGGACTGGCACGGGCCAACGGCGACCGTTTGAATCTCAAACCGGGTGTCAGTCTGCCGCTGGACTGGACTTATGGCTTCGTGAAGCCATCGCTCAAGTATCAGTACACCCAGTACCAGCTGGATCTGGACGGTACCGGTAAAAGTCAGATTGCCGCGCAAACTGCGGAACAGCAAAAGCTCAACGGCACCTTCAGCAGTAACCAGAGCCGTGGCGTTCCAATCGCCAGCATCGACAGCGGTCTGTACTTCGATCGCAACACCCAATGGTTCGGCAAGAATTATCGCCAGACCCTCGAACCGCGCCTGTTCTACCTGTACGTGCCTGAAACGGATCAGGAAGACATTCCGGTATTCGACACTAGCGAATACACCTTCAACTACGCGTCGCTGTTCCGTGACAACCGCTTCTCCGGCTCCGACCGTGTCGGCGACGAGAACAAGCTGTCTCTGGGCGTCACCAACCGCTGGATCGAAGACAATGGCTTCGAACGTCAACGCATCAGCGTCGGCCAGGCCGTGTACTTCAAGGATCGTGAAGTTCAGTTGCCGGGCATCGATGCAAAAACCCGTGACGATGCGCAGGCTCATGTCTCGCCCTATGCACTGGAATACGAATATCGCTGGAACCGCGATTGGCGCACCACGGCCGATTACAACTGGGACCCGGACAGCCGCAGCCCTCGCTCGGGCAGCGCGATGTTCCACTACCAGCCTGAAGACAACCCGAACAAGGTCATCAACGCCGGCTATCGCTATCGCAATGACCAGGTCCGTTACGACCAGAACACCGGTAAGTGGCAAGTGGGCGGTGGTGACTACGGCACCCCTGGCCAACCTGGCTACGTGAAGGACTACTACAAGATCAAGCAGCACGATTTCTCGGTGATCTGGCCGATCGTGCCGCAATGGAACGCCATCAGCCGCTGGCAGTATGACTACAACCGTAACCGTACCCTGGAAGCTTTCGGTGGTTTCGAGTACGACAACTGCTGCTGGAAACTGCGCCTGATCAACCGTTACTGGGTTTCGTATGACGAGTTCAGTCAGAACGCCCCGGAAAACGAAAAAGGCGACCACGGCATCTTCCTACAAATTGTTCTGAAGGGACTCGGCGGCCTCACCGGCGCCAAAGTAGAGAGTTTCCTCGACAAAGGCATCCAAGGTTATCGTGAACGTGAAGACCAAGCTTTCTGATTGTCTGCGCCCGCTGATGCTGGGCGCGCTGTTCCTGGGTACCGCGGCGAACGCCGCGGTGCAGTCCATCGATAAAGTGGTGGCCATTGTCGACAACGACGTGGTCATGCAGAGCCAACTGGACCAACGCGTCCATGAAGTTCAGCAAACCATCGCCAAGCGCGGTTCAGCCGTGCCGCCAGCCGGCGTGCTGGACCAACAGGTGCTTGAGCGCCTGATCGTCGAAAACCTGCAACTGCAGATCGGCGAACGTTCCGGTATCCGCATTACCGATGAAGAACTGAACCAGGCTGTCGGCACCATTGCCCAGCGCAACAACATGTCCGTGGATCAATTCCGAGCCGCCCTGACTCGCGATGGTCTGTCTTATGAAGACGCCCGCGACCAGATTCGTCGCGAGATGGTCATCAGCCGTGTGCGTCAGCGTCGTGTGGCCGAGCGTATTCAGGTGTCCGAACAGGAAGTGAAGAACTTCCTCGCATCAGACCTGGGCAAAATGCAGCTGTCCGAAGAGTTCCGCCTGGCCAACATCCTGATTCCTACGCCGGAAAGCGCCAACTCCGACGCCATTCAGAATGCCGCCAAACAAGCCGACGCGGTTTACCAGCAGCTCAAGCAAGGCGCTGACTTCGGTCAGTTGGCAATTGCCAAATCCGCCAGCGAAACCGCACTGGAAGGTGGCGACATGGGCTGGCGTAAAGCCGGTCAACTGCCACCTCCGTTCGATCGCATGCTGAGCACCATGACTGTCGGCGACATCACTCAACCGATGCGTACGCCGGGCGGCTTCATCATCTTGAAGATCCTGGAAAAGCGTGGCGGCGAGACCCAAACGCGTGACGAAGTGCACGTGCGTCACATCCTGGTCAAACCGAGCCCGATCCGCGACGAAGCTAAAACCAAGGCTTTGGCTGAGTCGCTCTATACCCGTATCGAAGCGGGCGAAGATTTCGGCGAACTGGCGAAAAGCTTTTCGGAAGATCCGGGTTCCGCCCTCAACGGCGGCGACCTGAACTGGATCGACCCGAATGCATTGGTGCCTGAATTCCGCGAAGTGATGGCCAAGACCCCGCAAGGTCAGCTGTCCAAGCCGTTCCAGACCCAATACGGCTGGCACGTCCTGGAAGTCCTTGGCCGTCGCGCCACCGACAGCACCACTCAGGCCCGTGAGCAGCAAGCGATGACCGTACTGCGTAACCGCAAATACGACGAAGAGCTGCAAACCTGGCTGCGTCAGATCCGTGACGAAGCGTACGTAGAGATCAAACTCCCTGGTGCAAACCAGGCAGCGCAGTGAAACCCAAGCGTTTCGCGCTGACACCCGGCGAACCGGCCGGCATAGGTCCTGACCTGTGCCTGCTGCTCGCCTCGCAAGCCCAGCCACACCCCCTGATTGCCATTACCAGCCGCGACCTGCTCCTTGAGCGGGCCGCGCAGCTGGGCGTGGTTG
Organism: Pseudomonas sp. ZS1P83; assembly: GCF_054897825.1. NCBI lineage: Bacteria > Pseudomonadati > Pseudomonadota > Gammaproteobacteria > Pseudomonadales > Pseudomonadaceae > Pseudomonas > Pseudomonas sp. ZS1P83. The sequence continues at coordinate 6,071,483 of NZ_CM142706.1, read as the reverse complement.
TCGATTTGCTGCCGGTAACCCCGGACAGCTGGCCGGATGTACCCGCGCCAGCCAACAGCCTGTATGTCTGGGATACACCGCTCAACGCCAAGGTCACTGCCGGGCAACTGGACAAGGCCAACGCGGCTTTCGTCCTTGAAACCCTGACCCGAGCTGGCCAAGGCTGCCTGGACGGGCATTTTGCCGGCATGATCACGGCCCCTGTGCACAAGGGTGTGATCAATGATTCCGGGATCGCCTTTTCCGGGCACACAGAATTTCTCGCCGACCTGACCCATACCGCACAAGTGGTGATGATGCTCGCCACTCGCGGATTGCGCGTGGCGCTGGTCACCACTCACCTGCCTCTTCGCGAGATTGCCGATGCGATCACGCCGGAGCGACTGGAACGGGTCACGCGAATTCTGCACGCTGATCTACAAGAAAAATTCGGCATTGCCCAGCCACGCATTCTCGTGTGTGGGCTCAACCCTCATGCCGGCGAAGGCGGACACCTGGGCCATGAAGAAATCGACATTATTGAACCTACATTAGAGCGCCTGCGCGGCGAAGGAATGGACCTTCGTGGCCCCCTGCCCGCCGACACTCTGTTTACCCCCAAATATCTGGAGCACTGCGATGCGGTGCTGGCGATGTACCACGACCAGGGCCTGCCGGTGCTGAAGTACAAAGGCTTCGGCGCGGCAGTCAACGTGACCCTCGGCTTGCCGATCATCCGCACATCGGTCGACCACGGCACCGCCCTGGACCTCGCCGGTAGCGGCAAAATCGATACCGGCAGCCTGCAAGTCGCCCTGGAAACCGCCTACCAGATGGCCGAGACCCGTTTATGACCGAGCATTACCAACACAAGGCGCGCAAACGCTTTGGCCAGAACTTCCTGCACGATGCCGGCGTTATCGACCGCATCCTGCGCGCCATCCACGCCAAGCCCGAAGACCGTCTGCTGGAAATCGGCCCTGGCCAGGGTGCGCTGACCCAAGGCCTGCTAAACAGCGGTGCCCAGCTGGACGTGGTGGAACTGGACAAGGATCTGATCCCGATCCTTAACCAGCAGTTCGCTGGCAAGAGCAATTTCAACCTGCATCAGGGCGACGCACTGAAGTTCGACTTCACCAGCCTGAACGCCGCGCCGAACAGCCTGCGGGTGGTCGGCAACCTGCCGTACAACATCTCTACGCCGCTGATTTTTCACCTGTTGCATAACGCCAGCCTGATTCGCGACATGCACTTCATGCTGCAAAAGGAAGTGGTCGAACGCCTGGCGGCAGGTCCTGGTGGTGGTGACTGGGGTCGCTTGTCGATCATGGTTCAGTATCACTGCCGGGTTGAACATTTGTTCAACGTTGGCCCAGGCGCGTTCAATCCGCCACCGAAAGTCGATTCGGCCATCGTGCGCCTGGTGCCCCACGCGGTATTGCCGCACCCGGCCAAGGATCACAAGCTGCTCGAACGCGTCGTGCGCGAAGCCTTTAACCAGCGCCGCAAGACCCTGCGCAATACCCTCAAACTGCTGCTGAGCAACGCTGAAATCGAAGCCGCCGGCGTCGATGGCAGTCTGCGCCCCGAGCAACTTGATCTGGCCGCTTTCGTGCGTCTGGCCGACAAGCTCAGCGAACAAATCCTACAAAAGCCTGCTGATATCTGACAGGCCTGAAGCGTTATCGGGTAGGACACCAGCGCCCATGTCTGGTTTACTACCCGATACTTGGCCTAGACTGACCTCAATCAGCTACGCCCCGCGTCCCGCTTCGATTTTAAGGCCTCTTGCATGTCCGATCCTCGTTATCAGGTCAACGTCAGCGTCGTCACTCGCTATCTGGCAGAACAATCGCAACCCGAGCAAAACCGCTTTGCCTTCGCCTACACCATCACCGTGCACAACAATGGCGAGCTACCGGCCAAACTGTTGTCGCGGCACTGGGTGATCACCGACGGTGACGGGCATGTCGAGGAAGTTCGCGGTGCCGGCGTTGTGGGTTTGCAGCCGCTGATCCAGGCAGGTGAAAACCACACATACAGCAGCGGCACGGTCATGACCACCAAGGTTGGCACCATGCAAGGCACCTATCAGATGGTCGCCGACGACGGCAAACACTTCGACGCCATCATTGCTCCATTCCGTCTGGCGGTGCCCGGAGCCCTGCACTGATGGCAACGTACGCCGTCGGCGATCTGCAAGGCTGCCTTCAAGCACTGCAATGCCTGCTCAAGCAAGTCGCCTTCGACCCGACACGGGATCGTCTGTGGCTGGTAGGTGACCTGGTCAACCGTGGCCCGCAGTCTCTGGAAACCTTGCGTTTCCTCTATAGCATCCGCGAATCGTTGGTGTGCGTGCTCGGCAACCATGACCTGCACTTGCTGGCCGCCGGGAAAAACATCGAACGCCTGAAGAAGACCGACACCCTGCTCGAGATTCTCGGAGCGCCCGATTGCGCGCAACTGCTGGAGTGGCTGCGTCAGCAAAAGCTCATGCACTACGACGAACAGCGCGAAGTTGCTCTGGTCCATGCCGGCATACCGCCCCAGTGGTCGCTGCGCAAAGCCTTGAAATGTGCCGTCGAAGTCGAGACGGCACTGCGCGACGACAACCTGTTCCCGGCCTACCTCGATGGCATGTACGGCAACGATCCGGCGAAATGGGACAACGATCTCAAAGGCGTGACACGCCTGCGGGCGATCACCAACTACTTCACCCGCATGCGGTTTTGTACCGCCGAGGGTAAGCTTGACCTCAAAAGCAAGGAAGGTCTCGACAATGCGCCACCGGGTTACAAACCCTGGTTCCAGCACAAGGAACGCAAGACCAAGGGTCTGAAGATCATCTTCGGCCACTGGGCCGCGCTGGAAGGCCGGTGCAACGAACCGGGCGTCTCGGCCCTCGATACCGGCTGTGTCTGGGGTGGCACCCTGACCCTGATGAATGTCGACAGCGGTAAGCGCCTGTCCTGTAAATGTGACGAGCACGGCCTTGCCCTGCCGCCAGTCGCCCCACTTAGTCCCGAACCATCGTCAGCCAGCGCCCCGCGCTAGACTGCGCTTTCAGCCGAGCCACAGGAGCCCGCCATGAGCGAATTCAAACGTATCCCCCCGGAACAGGCCCAAGCCCTGCGCGAACAAGGCGCGGTGGTAGTCGATGTTCGCGATCCTCAAACGTATGCCGCGCTGCACATCGCCGGCTCGAAGCATCTGGACAACGTTTCCATCTCGGATTTCATCCGTGCCGCGGACCTTGATGCACCGACGGTAGTGGTCTGCTATCACGGCAATTCCAGCCAGAGCGCAGCGGCCTACCTTATCAGCCAAGGCTTCTCCGACGTCTACAGCATGGATGGCGGTTTTGAGTTGTGGCGTACGACTTATCCTTCGGAAACGGCGCAAGGCACTTCCGAATAATTTTTTTGTAACGCGCAAGCCCCGGCCCCCGCGGGCTCGCGCGGTGGCAGACAAACGGTCTGCCACAACTAATTACGTATCTCGCCTTTATCTGCCGAATTCCCAACTATCCTTAAGCGCAGGCCATCCAAAACAGGGGAGAGCCGGTACACCGGCGCGCGGGTCATCGGGAGTAGCTTTCGGGGTAGTCAGCTCCGAAAGAGTTCTGGGGGGTAAACAGCGACTGCATATTCCGTCGCTGCCAGCATCGACTGAGTGATCCGGCGTCGGCTCCACGTATCGAGCGAGGTGACGTCATGAGTATCTTTAGCCACTTCCAACAACGCTTCGAGTCCACACGCCAGGAAGAACTCTCGCTGCAAGAGTATCTTGAGCTGTGCAAAAGTGACCGCAGCGCCTACGCCTCCGCCGCCGAGCGTCTGTTATTGGCCATCGGTGAACCGGAGCTTCTCGACACCTCGGCCAACTCGAGACTGTCGCGAATCTTTTCCAACAAGGTGATCCGTCGCTATCCGGCCTTTGAAGACTTCCATGGGATGGAAGAATGCATTGACCAGATCGTGTCGTATTTCCGCCATGCCGCTCAGGGCCTGGAAGAGAAGAAACAGATTCTCTATTTGCTCGGCCCTGTGGGTGGCGGTAAATCGTCCCTGGCCGAGAAGCTGAAACAGCTGATCGAGAAAGTGCCCTTTTACGCAATCAAGGGCTCGCCGGTATTCGAATCGCCCCTGGGTCTATTCAACGCCACCGAAGATGGCGCGATCCTCGAGGAAGACTTCGGCATTCCACGGCGTTACCTCAACACCATCATGTCGCCATGGGCTACCAAGCGCCTGGCCGAATTCGGCGGCGACATCAGCCAGTTCCGCGTGGTGAAGCTCTATCCGTCGATCCTCAACCAGATCGCCGTGGCCAAAACCGAGCCTGGAGACGAAAACAACCAGGACATCTCGGCACTGGTGGGCAAGGTCGATATTCGCAAACTCGAAGAATTCCCGCAGAACGACGCCGATGCCTACAGCTACTCGGGCGCACTGTGCCGGGCTAACCAGGGCCTGATGGAGTTCGTCGAAATGTTCAAGGCACCGATCAAGGTGCTGCACCCACTGCTGACCGCCACCCAGGAAGGCAACTACAACAGTACCGAAGGTCTGGGGGCGATTCCGTTTACCGGGATCCTGCTGGCCCACTCCAACGAATCGGAATGGCACACCTTCCGCAACAACAAGAACAACGAAGCCTTCATCGACCGGATCTACATCGTCAAAGTGCCTTACTGCCTACGGGTCAGTGACGAAGTGAAGATCTACGACAAGCTCCTGTTCAACAGCTCCCTTGCCAAGGCTCACTGCGCACCTGACACCCTGAAAATGCTCGCCCAGTTCACCGTACTCTCGCGCCTCAAAGAGCCGGAAAACTCCAACATCTACTCCAAGATGCGTGTGTATGACGGCGAAAACCTGAAGGACACCGATCCGAAGGCCAAGTCGATCCAGGAATACCGCGACAACGCCGGTGTCGACGAAGGCATGAACGGCCTGTCGACCCGTTTCGCGTTCAAGATTCTGTCGAAAGTGTTCAACTTCGATCCGCACGAAATCGCCGCCAACCCGGTGCATTTGCTTTACGTGCTGGAACAACAGATCGAGCAGGAACAATTCCAGGCCGAAACCCGCGAACGCTATCTGCGCTTCCTCAAAGAGTACCTGGCACCGCGTTATATCGAATTCATCGGCAAGGAGATCCAGACTGCCTATCTCGAGTCTTATAGCGAATATGGCCAGAATATCTTCGATCGCTATGTGCTGTACGCCGACTTCTGGATCCAGGACCAGGAATACCGCGACCCGGAAACCGGCGAAATCCTCAACCGCGTAGCGCTGAACGAAGAACTGGAGAAAATCGAAAAACCGGCCGGCATCAGCAATCCGAAGGATTTCCGCAACGAAATCGTCAACTTCGTACTGCGCGCCCGGGCCAATAACAACGGCAAGAACCCGACCTGGCTCAGCTACGAAAAACTGCGGGTGGTCATCGAGAAGAAAATGTTCTCCAACACCGAGGACCTCCTGCCAGTCATCAGCTTCAATGCCAAGGCCAGCAAAGAGGACCAGCAGAAGCACAACGACTTCGTCACACGGATGGTCGAGCGGGGCTACACCGACAAACAGGTACGACTGCTGTCCGAGTGGTACCTGCGGGTCAGAAAATCACAATAACCCGCTGCCGGTCAGACCGGTTGTCGTCAGTCAGAGGCCTGTGTGCGCATTTTCTGTTACATAGACCTCTGGAAGGTGTTCGAAAGTCGGTAGCGAGGTTCAGTCAGCGTCCAAAAGCGCTTGGGGCAGCGTGAACATCCCTTGGCACGGTCGATGCTGCATAACCGCTCGCCCCTTTCAGGACAGCTTCTAAGGAGCAGTCATGAGCTATGTGATCGACCGACGTCTCAATGGCAAGAACAAGAGCACGGTGAACCGTCAGCGGTTTCTGCGGCGTTACCGTGATCACATCAAAAAGGCTGTCGAAGAGGCGGTCAGCCGGCGCTCCATTACCGATATGGAACACGGCGAACAGATCAGCATCCCCGGCCGCGACATTGACGAGCCGGTGCTTCACCACGGTCGCGGTGGCAAGCAGACCGTCGTGCACCCGGGCAACAAGGAATTCACCAGCGGCGAGCACATCGCCCGCCCGCCCGGAGGTGGCGGTGGCAGAGGCCCCGGCAAGGCCGGCAACTCGGGCGAAGGGATGGACGAATTCGTCTTCCAGATCACCCAGGAGGAATTCCTCGAATTCATGTTCGAGGACCTTGAGCTACCCAACCTGGTCAAGCGCAACCTGACCGGCACCGACACTTTCAAGACCGTTCGCGCCGGGATCAGTAACGAGGGCAATCCGTCACGGATCAACATCATCCGCACCTTGCGCTCGGCTCATGCACGACGAATCGCCCTGTCTGGCAGCAGCCGGGCAAAATTACGCGAAGCCAAGGATGAACTGCTGCGACTCAAGCGGGATGAGCCTGATAACTTCGGCGATATTCAAGAAATCGAAGCAGAAATCGAAAAACTCAGTGCACGCATACATCGCGTACCGTTCCTCGATACCTTCGACCTCAAGTACAACCTGCTCATCAAGCAACCCAACCCCAGTTCGAAGGCAGTCATGTTCTGCCTGATGGACGTGTCCGGTTCCATGACCCAGGCGACCAAGGATATCGCCAAGCGCTTCTTTATCCTGTTGTACCTGTTTCTCAAGCGTAACTACGACAAGATCGACGTCGTATTCATCCGCCACCACACCAGTGCCCGGGAAGTGGACGAAGAGGAGTTTTTCTACTCCCGCGAAACCGGCGGCACCATCGTTTCCAGCGCCTTGAAACTGATGCAGGAGATCATGGCCGAACGCTATCCGAACACCGAGTGGAACATCTATGCCGCCCAGGCCTCCGACGGCGATAACTGGAACGACGACTCGCCGATCTGCCGCGACATTCTGATCAACCAGATCATGCCGTTCGTGCAGTACTACACTTACGTTGAGATCACCCCGCGCGAACACCAAGCCCTATGGTTCGAGTACGAACGCATCGCAGAAGCCTTCTCTGACACTTTTGCCCAGCAACAACTGGTCTCGGCCGGGGATATCTATCCGGTCTTCCGTGAACTCTTCCAGCGCAGGTTAGTGACATGACCGCCAAAGAGCAGAAGCGCCAACCCATTTCCACCGGCTCCGAATGGACGTTCGAGCTGATCCAGGCCTACGACAAAGAAATCAGTCGCCTAGCGGCTCGTTATGCCCTGGATACCTACCCCAACCAGATCGAAGTGATCACTGCCGAGCAGATGATGGACGCTTATGCCTCCGTCGGCATGCCGCTGGGTTATCACCATTGGTCCTACGGCAAACACTTCCTCAGCACCGAGAAGTCGTACAGCCGCGGGCAGATGGGGCTGGCCTACGAGATTGTGATCAACTCCGACCCATGCATCGCCTATTTGATGGAAGAAAACACTATCTGCATGCAGGCCCTGGTGGTTGCTCACGCCTGCTACGGCCACAACAGCTTCTTCAAGGGCAATTACCTGTTCCGCACCTGGACCGATGCCAGTTCGATCATTGATTACCTGGTCTTCGCCAAGCAGTACATCATGCAGTGCGAAGAGCGCCACGGCATCGACGCGGTCGAGGACCTGCTGGACTCCTGCCACGCCCTGATGAACTACGGGGTCGATCGCTACAAACGCCCGTATCCGATTTCCGCCGAAGAAGAACGCCGTCGGCAAAAGGATCGGGAAGAGCATTTGCAGAAACAGATCAACGATCTGTGGCGGACCATTCCAAAAGGTGCCGACAAGTACAGCGACAAGGACAACGCGCGCTTCCCTGCCGAACCTCAGGAAAATATCCTTTACTTCATCGAAAAACACGCACCGCTGCTGGAGCCATGGCAGCGGGAAATTGTGCGGATCGTGCGCAAGATCGCCCAGTATTTTTATCCACAGCGTCAGACGCAGGTGATGAACGAAGGGTGGGCCACGTTCTGGCACTACACCCTGATGAACGACTTATACGACGAAGGCCTGGTAACCGACGGCTTCATGATGGAGTTTCTGACGTCGCACACCAGCGTGGTCTATCAACCTGGCTTCGACAGCCCCTACTACAACGGCATCAACCCCTACACCCTGGGTTTTGCCATGTATCGGGACATCCGACGCATGTGTGAAAAGCCTACCGAAGAGGACTACCGTTGGTTCCCTGAGATTGCCGGCACTGACTGGCTGTCGAGCATCAAGTTCGCCATGAGCAGCTTCAAGGATGAAAGCTTCATCCTGCAGTATTTGTCACCCCAGGTGATCCGCGACTTGAAATTGTTCAGCATTCTCGATGACGACCAGAAGGACGATTTGCTGGTCCCCGCCATTCACGATGAACCCGGCTACCGGATCATCCGTGAAACCCTGGCGGCGCAGTACAACCTCGGCAATCGTGAACCCAACGTGCAGATCTACAGCATCGACCGGCGCGGCGACCGCTCTCTCACCCTGCGTCACCAGCAACATGACCGCAAACCGCTGGGCGAGTCCACCGAGGAAGTGCTCAAACACCTGCATCGCCTCTGGGGCTTCGACATTCACCTGGAAACCCTGCAAGGGGATCAGGTAATGAAAACCCAGCATGTTCCGCCCAGAAGTGAACACAGCGAAGGGGATTACGGCCGACTGGACTTGGCCGTCATTCATCTTTGATGCTGTTTCGGCCTCCGGAAGTTCGACGCAAAGGTTATTCTGTCGAGCTAACGGAGGTTTTTTATGCAGATTTATAAAGTCGGCGGTGCGGTACGCGATCGTCTGCTGGGCAAGCCTGTCACCGACATCGACTGGGTCGTGGTTGGCGCCACCACTGAAGAAATGCTCGCCAAGGGCTTTCGCCCGGTGGGTGCGGACTTCCCGGTTTTTCTTCACCCCAAAAGCGGTGAGGAATACGCCCTCGCCCGGACCGAACGCAAAAGCGGACGCGGTTATGGCGGCTTTACCTTTCACGCCAGCCCCGAAGTCACCCTCGAAGAAGACCTGCTCCGTCGTGACCTGACAATCAATGCCATGGCAGAAGACGATCAGCAGAACCTGACCGATCCTTACCATGGCCAACGGGATCTCAAGAATCACCTACTGCGCCACGTTTCCCCCGCATTCGCCGAAGATCCTCTCAGGGTTCTGCGCGTTGCCCGCTTCGCTGCTCGTTATGCGGGGCTCGGTTTCACCGTCGCACCTGAGACACTGGAACTGATGCGTCAACTTAGCGAATCAGGTGAACTCGAAGCCTTGACCGCGGAACGAAGCTGGAAAGAAATCTCTCGCGCCCTGATGGAAGACCAACCCCAGGTGTTCGTTGAGGTGCTTCGCGAGTGCGGTGCGCTCAAGGTGCTGATGCCGGAACTCGACGCGCTGTTCGGCGTACCGCAACCGGAAGTCCATCACCCGGAAATTGACACGGGCGTGCACACCCTGAGCGTGCTGGAGCAAGCGGCACTGCACAAACAACCACTCATCGTGCGCTGGGCCTGCCTGCTGCATGACCTGGGCAAGGGACTGACGCCCGAGGAGGAATGGCCCCGACACATAGCCCACGAGCATAAGGGCCTGAAACTGATCAAGGCGGTCAACGAACGCTTCAAGGCGCCGAGGGACTGTCAGGAACTGGCTCTGCTGGTCGGCGAATATCACACCCACGGCCATCGCGCCCTGGAGCTGAAGCCGTCGACCTTGCTGGAGTTGCTGCAACGTTTTGACGTTTACCGTCGACCGCAGCGGTTCGAGGATTTTATCGCGGCGTGCGAGATGGACGCGCGTGGACGCAAAGGGCTGGAACAGCGAAGTTATCCACAGGCGGATTATTTGCGCGGGGCGGCGAATGCCGCTCGGACCGTGGCGGTTCAGCCGTTGCTGGAGAAAGGATTCAAAGGGCCGGAGCTGGGTGAGGCGATCAAGCGTGAACGGCTCAAGACGTTGAAGACTTACAAAGACGCGGCGTCTGCCTGAAAGCATCGCGGGCAAGCCTCGCTCCTTGGTCCGCATTGTCCTGTAGGAGCGAGCGGTGCGGCGATCCGACTTGCCCGCGAAGGCGTCAGCAGGGTCACAGCAAATCCGAAGGCGTCAGCTGTTCACCGCGCCACTCAAAAGCCACCGGCACCAACACCTGATCAATCTGCGCCTCGCGCCACAACGTCGCGAAGCTCTTGCCTACCCCCGGATGCAAGCGGTCCGGTGCAATCAGCGATAACGGCCACAGCACGAAGGCATTTTTCAGAATTTCTGCCCGCGGCAGGATCAAGCCATCAAAGTTACCCACCAGATCGCCGAACAGCAGCACGTCGATATCCAGCGGTAAACCCTTGCGGTCCGGTGCATAACGGCCGTTGTCCGCCTCGATGAATTTCAACCGGCGATCCAACTCCATCAGCGGTAAATCGGTAAAAGCCGACACCACAAAATTAAAGAACGGCCCGCTCTTGATCCCCACCGGCTGGCTTTCGAACACCGCCGAGCAGCGTATATCCACCATGAAACCTGCCAAGGCTTCCAGGCCAGCCTGCAAATGGGATTCACGCTCGATATTGCTCCCGAGCCCGAGATACACCTGAGTCAGCGACATCCGCGCTCGATCTCCACGCCCACACCACCCGTGGCAGCCGGGATCGCACCTGGCTTGGTCAGTTTGAGGCGCATCCAGGTGATCTTGAATTCGCTCATCAGCACTTCAGCCAGACGTTCGGCGAAGGTCTCCACCAGCTGGAACTGCGCCTGCTCGGAAAAAGCCTGGATGCGCGACGAAACGCTTGCGTAATCGAGCGCCAGCGTCAGGTCATCACCGGCGGCGGCAGGGCGATTGTCCCAGGCGAAACTCAGATCAAGTCGCAAGCACTGTCGGATGCCTCGTTCCCAGTCGTAGGCACCAATCACGGTGTCGACTTCCAGTCCCTCGATAAACACTCTGTCCAAGCACTTTTCTCCGCTGCACGACAAGGGCGCATTGCGCCGTTAGAATCAGGGCGTCCTCGCCCGGAATAGTTAGCATGTTTTGGTTATTGGCGATCCTCGCCTACCTGCTTGGCTCTCTGTCCTTCGCCATTTTACTCAGCCGCCTGACCGGTAACCCCGATCCGCGAATGAGTGGCTCGGGCAATGCCGGCGCCACCAACATGTTGCGCCTGGCCGGCAAGAAACTCGCCGTCCTGACCTTGCTCGGCGACCTCTGCAAAGGCCTGCTGCCGGTGCTGATCGCAGGCATCGCGGGCCTTTCGCTGCAAGAACAGGCCTGGATCGGCGTCTGCGCCGTTATCGGTCACCTGTTCCCGCTGTACTTTCGTTTTCGCGGTGGCAAGGGCGTCGCCACTGCTGCCGGAATGTTGCTGGGTCTCTATCCGCCTGCTGCACTGCTGGCGGTCTGCGCCTGGCTGCTGACGTTCTACCTGACTCGCACCAGCTCACTGGCCGCATTGATCGCCACACCGCTGACCCTGCCGCTGCTTGCCTGGCAAGAACCGGCGGCACTGCTGCCCATGAGCGCACTCACGGGACTGATCGTCTGGCGCCATCGTGGCAATCTACGCGACCTGTTTGCCGGGCGCGAACGGCATTTTTAAATACCGGGCATGAGCGCCGCTCATCCCGCACGTCATCACAGCGCCGACAATTGCTCCATTGGCCAGCGCGCCTGCACGCTGATTGCCAGGCTTTCGTGCTGACCGGCCTGCAAGCGCTGGCAGCCGGCAAATGCGATCATCGCGCCGTTGTCGGTGCAGAACTCTGGACGGGCATAAAACACATCGCCCTTCATGTCGCCGAGCATTTTCTCCAGTGAAGTGCGCAGTGCCTTGTTGGCACTGACGCCGCCAGCGATCACCAGACGCTTCATGCCCGCCTGTTTCAGGGCACGCTTGCACTTGATGGTCAAAGTCTCCACCACGGCCTGCTGGAACGCCAGCGAGATGTCGCAACGGGCTTGCTCGCTGTCGTCCCCGGCGCTGACGCTTTGCTGCCAGGTGTTCAGGGCGAAGGTTTTCAAGCCACTGAAGCTGAAAGCCAGCCCTGGACGGTCGCACATCGGACGCGGAAAGACGAAACGCCCTGCAACCCCTTGCTCTGCGAGTCGCGCGATTTCCGGGCCACCCGGATAATTGAGGCCCATCATCTTCGCGGTCTTGTCAAAAGCTTCACCGGCGGCATCGTCGAGGGTCTCGCCCAAGAGCGTGTATTGACCGATCCCGTCGACCTGAACCAGTTGCGTATGACCGCCCGACACCAACAAAGCGACGAACGGAAATTCCGGTGGTTGCGTCTCCAGCATGGGCGCCAGCAGGTGACCTTCCATGTGGTGCACACCCAGCGCCGGAATGCCCCAGGCGAAGGCCAGCGCCTGAGCGCAGGAGGCGCCCACCAGCAAGGCACCGACCAGGCCAGGACCCGCGGTATAGGCGATGGCGTCGATCTCGGTCGGCACACAGTCAGCTTCGGCCAACACCTGACGAATCAAGGGCAGCATGCGTTTGACGTGGTCACGCGAGGCCAGCTCCGGCACTACCCCGCCATAGGCGCGGTGCAGGTCGATCTGGCTGAAAAGCGCGTCGGCCAGCAGGCCGCGTTCACTGTCATATAATGCGACACCAGTTTCGTCGCAGGAGGTTTCTAATCCCAGTACTAGCATGGGTTTGCGCCTTGTTTAGGCTGAATTCGAAGGCGCGCATAATAGTCGCCATGGGATGCCCCGACTAGCGGTTTTCGATCAGAGGCTTTGCATTCCGAGCGATGAGGGGTTAACATCCGCAACCCTTAAAAACCGACGTCTTCAAGTGCTCTTTTGCCACGAGGATGTTGACCCCGGTAATGAATGAAGGTAGCTCTGGATGCCAGCCGTCAAAGTAAAAGAGAACGAACCCTTCGACGTAGCTCTGCGTCGTTTCAAGCGCTCCTGCGAAAAAGCCGGTGTACTGGCTGAAGTTCGTAGCCGCGAATTCTACGAGAAGCCTACTTCTGAGCGTAAGCGCAAAGCAGCAGCCGCTGTTAAGCGTCACGCCAAGAAAGTTCAGCGCGAACAGCGCCGCGCCGTTCGTCTGTACTAATACACAGACGTTCGTAGCAAGCTTCTGCCAAGCCCGGCCCTCAGCCGGGCTAATGGCATTTGCGGACAACGCTTGATGCTTCACCGTCAAAGCCGCACACGCGACCGAGACAAATCTGCCTCACAGCGTCAGACCTGGCTCTTTTGCCAGCAGTGCACGTCTTTTCTGACGAGCCTTCCAAGGCTACTGACGAGCACACCCACTGATTCCTCTCATGACGATCAGCCCAAGGCACCTTCTTGCGTGCCAGTTTATGAGCTATCCGAGGCCATCGACAGGCCGCAGCCGGATTCAGCGCAACACTTTCAAATAGTCGAATACTGATTGGTACTAACGTCAGTGGATTTTCGGCAGATACACTTCCCGACAGCGATTACGCAGACGACACCGGTCGAGCCGCACATTTTGCGCGCCCCAAACAACGACCCGCATTCGGCCGCTCATCGTTTTGGGTCCATTTCAGCGCAGATGACGAGAACGCCATGGCCGGGCTAATTCCCCAGAGCTTCATTGACGACCTTCTGAACCGCACCGACATCGTCGATGTGGTCAGCTCGCGCCTGCAGATGAAAAAGGCTGGCAAGAATTACACCGCCTGCTGCCCGTTTCACAAAGAGAAAACCCCCTCCTTCAGCGTCAGCCCCGACAAGCAGTTCTATTATTGCTTTGGCTGCGGCGCTGGCGGCAACGCCCTCGGTTTTATGATGGACCACGACAACCTGGATTTCGTCCAGGCTGTCGAAGAACTGGCCAAAGCTGCCGGAATGGAAATCCCCCGCGAAGAAAGCGGACGGCCGCACAAACCGCGGCAGCCTACCGATTCGCCGCTGTACCCGCTGCTTACCGCCGCCGCCGACTTTTACCGCCAGGCCCTGAAAAGCCATCCGTCGCGTAAAGCGGCTGTGGATTATTTGAAAGGACGCGGCCTGACCGGTGAAATCGCTCGAGACTTCGGCCTCGGGTTTGCCCCGCCCGGCTGGGACAACCTGTTCAAGCACTTGAGCAGCGATACCCTGCAACAGAAAGCCATGATCGATGCTGGCCTGCTGATCGAGAACGCCGAAACCGGCAAACGCTATGACCGCTTCCGCGATCGCGTGATGTTCCCGATCCGTGACAGCCGCGGACGAATCATCGCTTTCGGCGGCCGGGTTTTGGGTGACGACAAGCCGAAATACCTGAACTCACCGGAAACCCCGGTATTCCATAAAGGCCAGGAGCTCTACGGCCTTTATGAAGCACGCAAGAACAACCGCAACCTCGACGAAATCATCGTCGTTGAAGGCTACATGGATGTTATCGCCCTCGCACAGCAAGGCCTGCGCAATGCTGTCGCGACCTTGGGCACCGCCACCAGTGAAGAGCACTTGAAGCGGCTGTTTCGCGTCGTGCCCAACGTGCTGTTCTGTTTCGACGGAGATCAGGCAGGCAGAAATGCCGCCTGGCGGGCATTGGAGGCGGCACTGCCAAGCCTGCAGGATGGGCGGCGCGCACGCTTTCTGTTCCTGCCCGAAGGCGAAGACCCGGACACGCTGGTCCGCTCCGAAGGCACTGACGCCTTCCGTGCACGGATTAACCAGCACGCCCAACCGTTAGCAGATTATTTTTTTCAACAGCTGACCGAGGAATCGGACCCTCGCTCGCTCGAAGGCAAGGCCCATATGGCCACCCTCGCCGCGCCGCTGATCGACAAAGTCCCGGGCGCCAACCTGCGAATCCTGATGCGTCAGCGCCTGACCGAAATTACCGGCCTGAGCGGTGAGGCCGTGAGCCAACTGGTGCACAGCGCGCCTCAGGAAGCGCCACCGGCTTACGATCCGGGTATCAATTACGACGCCATGCCGGATTACAGCGATTACCATCAGCCGCAGGCACAAGAGATGTACGTGCCGCAGCAGGACTGGATGCCGAAGAAACCAGGTGCGGGCGGCAAGAAGTGGGACAAGAAACCGTGGGACAAGAACGGTAAACGCGGCGGTGATCGCGACCAACACAGCGCCCCACGCACACCGATTGCAGTCGAAGCTCCAACGCTAATAGCGCTGCGCACCCTCATTCATCATCCGGAGCTGGCGGGCAAGGTAGAAACCGCCGATCACTTCGCGAATGAGAGCAACACGTACGCGCAACTGCTGGTAGCCCTCATCGGGGCCGTACAGAAAAATCCTAAGCTAAACTCTATCCAGCTAATGGCGCGCTGGCATGGGACTGAACAGGGGCGCCTGCTTAAGGCTTTAGCGGAAAAGGAGTGGCTGATTGAAGGCGACAACCTTGAACAACAGTTTTTAGACACCATTAATAGGTTATCGGCAAGTCAACACACAGATAGCCTGGAAGTACTTATCAGAAAAGCAAGGCAGCCAGGATTGACTGCGGAGGAAGCAATTCAGATCGCAAATCAGATGCGCGACCTATTAAAACGCAATATGGCTGTATCAGACCCGACCTCAACTGGCGCGTGAGGTCATAGCTCAGGTATAATCCTCGGCTTGTTTTTTGCCCGCCAAGACCTTCAGTGGATAGGGTGTTATGTCCGGAAAAGCGCAACAGCAGTCTCGTATCAAAGAGTTGATCACACTTGGTCGTGAGCAGGGCTACCTGACTTACGCGGAGGTCAACGACCACCTGCCGGAGGATATTTCAGATCCGGAACAGGTGGAAGACATCATCCGCATGATCAATGACATGGGGATCAACGTATTCGAGGTTGCGCCAGATAAGGATTCCCTTATGCTGGCCGACGCCGATACCGACGAAGCCGCGGCCGAAGAGGCAGCAGCAGCGTTGGCAGCGGTCGAGACCGACATTGGTCGCACCACCGACCCAGTGCGCATGTACATGCGTGAAATGGGTACGGTAGAGCTCCTCACACGTGAAGGCGAAATCGAAATCGCCAAACGTATTGAAGAGGGCATCCGTGAAGTGATGGGCGCAATCGCGCACTTCCCTGGCACGGTTGACCATATTCTCTCCGAGTACACTCGCGTCACCACCGAAGGTGGCCGCCTGTCCGACGTCCTGAGCGGTTATATCGACCCGGACGACGGCATTGCGCCGCCTGCAGCGGAAGTGCCACCGCCTGTCGATCCGAAAGCCGTGAAAGCGGACGACGACACCGAAGACGATGACGCCGAAGCGACGACTGATGACGAAGAAGAAGCCGAAAGCGGTCCGGATCCGGTCATCGCTGCACAGCGCTTTGGTGCTGTCTCCGATCAGATGGAAGTCACCCGCAAGGCGCTGAAAAAGCACGGTCGTGGCAACAAGCTGGCAATTGCCGAGCTAGTGCTCCTGGCTGAGCTGTTCATGCCGATCAAACTGGTTCCGAAGCAATTCGAAGGCCTGGTCGAGCGTGTTCGCAGTGCCCTGGATCGTCTGCGTCAGCAAGAGCGCGCGATCATGCAACTTTGCGTTCGTGATGCTCGTATGCCGCGTGCCGACTTCCTGCGCCAGTTCCCGGGCAATGAAGTCGACGAAAGCTGGACCGACGCACTGGCCAAAGGCAAAAGCAAATACGCTGAAGCCATTGGTCGCCTGCAACCGGACATCATTCGTTGCCAGCAGAAGCTGACCGCGCTGCAAACCGAAACCGGTTTGACGATCGCCGAGATCAAGGACATCAACCGTCGCATGTCGATCGGTGAGGCCAAGGCCCGCCGCGCGAAGAAAGAGATGGTAGAAGCGAACTTGCGTCTGGTGATCTCCATCGCCAAGAAGTACACCAACCGTGGGCTGCAATTCCTCGATCTGATCCAGGAAGGCAACATCGGCTTGATGAAAGCGGTAGACAAGTTCGAATACCGCCGTGGCTACAAATTCTCGACTTATGCAACCTGGTGGATCCGTCAGGCGATCACTCGCTCGATCGCCGACCAGGCCCGCACCATCCGTATTCCGGTGCACATGATCGAGACGATCAACAAGCTCAACCGCATTTCCCGCCAGATGTTGCAGGAAATGGGTCGCGAACCGACCCCGGAAGAGCTGGGCGAACGCATGGAGATGCCTGAGGACAAAATCCGCAAGGTATTGAAGATCGCTAAAGAGCCGATCTCCATGGAAACCCCGATCGGTGATGACGAAGACTCCCACCTGGGTGACTTCATCGAAGACTCGACCATGCAGTCGCCAATCGATGTCGCCACCGTTGAGAGCCTTAAAGAAGCGACTCGCGAAGTTCTGTCCGGCCTCACTGCCCGTGAAGCCAAGGTTCTGCGCATGCGCTTCGGTATCGACATGAATACCGACCACACCCTCGAGGAGGTTGGTAAGCAGTTCGACGTGACCCGTGAACGGATTCGTCAGATCGAAGCCAAGGCGTTGCGCAAACTGCGCCACCCGACGAGAAGCGAGCATTTGCGCTCCTTCCTCGACGAGTAACAACTAAACCCCCGGCCCAGGCCGGGGGTTTTGCTTTATGCAGATAATATCCCCCGCACTTCGCTCCCGCCGAATTGCCCGTCTACACTCGAACCATTCCCCCGAGCCATAACGAGACCGTTATGCCCAGACTGCCGACCGTGCTTTTTTTGCTGTCGCTACTGACCTGGACCGCAACGGCTGGCGCGCTGACGCTGACCGACGAAGAACGTAGCTGGCTGGCGGCACACCCGGATTTACGCCTTGGAGTCGATGCCTCATGGCCTCCCTTCGAGTTTCGCGACGATCAGGGCCGCTATCAGGGCCTTGCGGCAGACTATATCGACCTGATTCGCCAACGCCTGGCCATCAAGCTGACGCCCATCGAGCCCGTTAGCTGGACAGTCGTCCTGGAACAGGCCAAACAAGCCAAGCTGGACTTGTTGCCGGGCATCATGTCGACCCCGGAGCGCCAGGCTTACCTGTCATTCACCCGCCCCTACCTGGACTTTCCGATTGTCATCCTTGCCCATGTCGGAGGCCGCCAACCACGCAATCTCGAAGACCTGTATGGCCTGAAAGTCGCCGTGGTGGAAAACTACGCCCCCCACGAGCTGTTGCGCACCCACAATCCCGACCTGAATCTGGTGGCGATGCCCAATGTCAGCTCAGCGCTGCAAGCGCTGGCAACCGATGAAGTGGACGCAGTGGTAGGCGATCTCGCCTCCAGCGTCTGGAGCCTGCGCCAGCTCAAGCTCGACGGGCTCTACGTCAGCGGCGAAACCCCCTATCGCTACCAACTGGCTATGGGCGTGCCTCAGGACAACAAAATGCTGGTCGGCATTCTGGATAAAGTCCTGGCCGACATGACCTCGGACGAAATCAATGCCATTCAGGAGCACTGGGTCGGTAACGTCCTCGATCATCGAACCTTCTGGACCGATCTGCTGGTTTACGGTCTACCGGGGTTGCTGGTGCTCATCATCGTGCTGGCGGTGGTTATCCAGATCAACCGCCGACTGAGTTCAGAAATTGCCCGCCGGGTCGATCTTGAACAAGAACTGCGCAGCAGCGAATACCACTACCGCGGGCTGGTGGAGAGCCTTTCGGCCATCGCCTGGGAAGCGCGGATCAGCGATTTCACTTACAGCTATGTGTCACCCCATGCCGAGGATCTACTCGGCTACCCCCTGTCTCATTGGCTGATTCCGGGCTTCTGGCGCAACATTATCCACCCGGCCGACCTGACCCGCGCCCAGACCTTCTGCGATCACGAAGTACTGGCCGGGCGCGATCACAGCCTCGATTACCGGGTCATCACCGCCGATGGCCGCTGCATTTGGGTACGCGATATCGTCAGCCTGATTGAGCATGGGCATGAACCGGTGATGCGCGGGCTGATGATCGACATCAGCGAAGCCAAGCGCACTGAAGAGGCGTTGCGCCTGTCGGAACAGAAGTTCGCCTCGGTGTTCCAGCAATGCCCGGACATTCTGGTCATCGCGCGGCTCTCCGACGGCTGCCTGCTGGAGGTCAACGAAGCGTTCGAAGAACAGATCGGCCTCAAGGCCGAAGACGTCATCGGCCAGACGGCCACCGACCTGAATATCTGGGGCATACCCGGCGTCGGGCCGGGTTTGTTGCAGCGGTTGCAGGCCGGCAGCATCCGTAACCTGGAGATGCCCTTTTGCCGCAACAATGGCCAAGCGTTTACCGGCCTGATCTCCGCGGAACCGTTCGACCTCGATACAACCCCTGCGCTGGTGGTGGTGGTGCGGGACATCAGCCAGCTAAAGGAAACCCAGAAACAGCTGCAGACCTCCGAAGAGAAATTCGCCAAGGCCTTCCATGCTTCCCCCGACGGCTTGCTATTGTCCCGGCAGAGCGACGGTTTACTGCTTGAAGTCAACGAGGGTTTCAGTCGCATTACCGGTTTCAATAGCGCGATGTCCGTGGATCGCTCCGTCCTCGAGCTGGGGATCTGGGTCAATCTCAACGAACGCAAACAGATGCTCGATTTGCTTCACCGGGACGGTTTCGTCCGCGACTTCAGTTGCCATATACGCCGCAGCGACGGGCAGATCCGCCTCTGCGAGGTGTCCAGCCGTCCGCTGCCGATCGGCGATGAAGACTGCATGCTGACCATCGCCCGGGACATCACCGAGCGACACCTGATGCAGGAGAAACTGCAACAGGCCGCCACAGTATTCGAGAGCACCGCCGAGGGTGTATTGATCACCGACACTCAACAGCACATCAGCGCGGTCAATCGTGCGTTTACCGAAATCACCGGCTACAGCGAAAGCGAAGCATTGGGTCACACCCCTCGCCTGCTCGCCTCAGGCCTGCATGACAGCGCGTTCTACGCCGCCATGTGGCATCAGCTGACCGCCGAAGGTCATTGGCAGGGCGAAATTTCGAACCGGCGCAAGAATGGCGAGCTCTACCCGAGCTGGCTGACCATCAGTGCGGTGCGCAACAGGGACAAATTCGTCACCCACTTTGTCGCGGTGTTCGCGGACATTTCCAGCCTCAAACACGCCCAGGCCAAGCTCGATTACCAGGCACACCACGACCCGCTGACCGGCCTGCCGAATCGCACGCTGTTCGAGAGCCGATTGCTGACCGCGCTCAACAACCAGCAGGAAAACGGTGGCCAGGGCGCGGTGCTGTTCCTGGACCTGGACCGTTTCAAACACATCAACGACAGCCTGGGTCACCCGGTCGGCGACCTGCTGCTCAAGGGCATTGCCGTGCGCCTCAAGGAACAGTTGCGTGACATCGACACCGTGGCGCGACTGGGCGGCGACGAATTCATCATCCTGCTGCCGGGGCTGCAGCAATCCAGTGACGCCGACAACATCGCGGCCAAGTTGCTCAATTGTTTCGCCGCACCGTTCCAGGCCGGCGAACATGAGTTTTTTATCAGCGCCAGTATCGGCACCAGCCTGTATCCCAAGGATGGCTGCGACGTCGCCACGCTGGTCAAGAACGCCGATGCGGCGATGTACCGCTCCAAGGCCAAGGGTCGCAACCGGGTCGAAAGCTACACCCGCGACCTCACCGCTCAAGCCAGCGAGCGAGTGGCACTGGAACATGAACTGCGACGCGCGATCGAGCGCAATGAGCTGCACCTTCATTATCAACCGAAGATCAGCTTGGGCGACCATCGCCTGGTCGGCGCAGAAGCGCTCATTCGCTGGCGCCACCCGACCTTCGGCGATGTGCCGCCGGAGCACTTCATTCCGCTGGCCGAAGAAAACGGCATGATCCTGCAAATCGGCGATTGGGTTCTCGAAACCGCCTGCCGGCAGATGTTCGAGTGGAATCGGGTGTACGAACCAGTCGGCCCGCTGTCGGTCAACCTCGCGGGAGCTCAGTTGCGTCAGCCGAACCTGCTTGGCCGGATCGAACAATTGCTCAAGGACAACCGCCTCAAACCCGGTTTCCTGCAACTGGAAATCACCGAAAACTTCATCATGAGCCAGGCTGAAGAAGCACTGGCAGTACTGCACCAACTCAAACACCTGGGTGTGCAACTGGCGATCGACGACTTCGGCACCGGTTACTCGTCCTTGAGTTACCTCAAACGTCTGCCGTTGGACATTCTCAAGATCGACCAGTCTTTCGTCCGTGGCCTGCCAGATGATCCCCACGATGCAGCCATCGTTCGCGCCATCATTGCCCTGGGCCGCAGCATGCAATTCACCATCATTGCCGAAGGCGTCGAAACCCTCGCGCAGCAGCAATTCCTGGCTGCCGAAGGCTGTGAACAGATCCAGGGCTACATCGTCAGCCTGCCCTTGCCACCCGACGAATTTTCCGCGACGTTTCTTCGTATAGCCATTTCAGACTTTTCGGATAGCACAGCGGAGAAACCGTCGCTATAATCCGCGGCCTACTGAGGGCCTATAGCTCAGTTGGTTAGAGCAGAGGACTCATAATCCTTTGGTCCACGGTTCAAGTCCGTGTGGGCCCACCAAACAAAAAAGCCGCGCAATGCGCGGCTTTTTCGTACCTGATGTTTAATTCAGTTTGCTTCGTGCCATGTTGTGCTTTTCTTCGACGGGATATTCTCCGGACGTCGCTGACCATTCAGCGATCGGGCTTGGAAACCCGACGAGCGAATCGCAACAACGCGCCCAACATGACCGCAGACGTTTTACGGCTGCAATCGCTGTGTCATGGCGGCTGTGCGTGGGACGTCTTCGGACGTGCCGGTTTCCTAGGCTCCCGGTTTCCAACCTGCGCACAGCTGCCACCCATTCGCCTGGAAACGAACGTGGCAGCTCCTCAAGCTTAGGAGATACACCATGAGCAAAACAGACTCGTCCCAACTTCAGAACTGAAACCATCGGCTTCACCCCTTTGATTTATCGCTCGAACCAAGCGCTATTCAACGTCCGCGTCGCGCCCCTATCAGCTAGCCTGCACGGGCCACATCCGTTCAAGCATTTCCCCCGTCAACACGACCTCATACGTATCCGCCGCCCTACCCCACTGCTCCACGATGACCATGCCGTCCACCAGTGCTCCTGCCAATCCGGTAATCGTATCGGCCAATTCCTCTACGATTTCTTGAGTCCGAAACCACACGCGATCGGTAATCTCTTTCAGCTCAGCCGTTACGCGGTCAGACGAAGCCGGAACCGTGTCGGGGTAGGCGATATTGCGCAGCAAGTGCCGTAACTCCCTTATTTTTGCGTAGTCCTGTTCTGCCCCCAGCTCTCCTTTCAGGATGGTTGCCGCTTTCGACTTATCGACGCGTTTTTCGGCCGAATGTTTTGAAGGCAATGTCTGCCCCATAGCGCCAGCAAGGAGGACCATCATCCGGGCTTCCAAATGCTCCTTCATCGCGTCTATCGACGAAATGGATCGCGCCAAGGTGATGGAAGCGCCCCCGTTATGTCTTAAGTCCATGGTCACTGTCAGGGTCACGCCGCCCGTTGCAAACCCCAGAGCTCGGGCCATGACGTAATGCCCCATTTCGTGATGCGCAATCTGCATTGCATGGTCCCGTATAGCGGGAGGCATCTTGTTCGTCATTTCCATCACCTCGCATCCCTCGATTTCGCATTCGACTACGAGTGACTGTTGCTGTCCATCCTATCGTCCTGTTGATGGCGTAGCGCTAAGCTATCGCCATGGGAAGTACAGACGGGTCAGTTCGCTCAGCCAAAAAAGTCGCGCAATTGCGCGGCTTTTTCGTACCTGCGTTTCAGACTTTACTTCGGCAACGCGTACGCAATCACGTAGTCACCCCGCCCACGAGCGCTGCGCGGGATGTGCCTGTAACATGCCAACCCATTGATCTGTGCTGCTGGAGACGACCTTTGCCTGACACTCGCCCACCCGTTCTTGACGAAATCGACCGCCAATTGATCGCAGCCCTGCAAATCAATGCCCGGGAGAGCGTGGCCATGCTCGCGCGACAATTGAGCATCGCTCGCACCACCGTCACTTCGCGATTGGCTCGGCTGGAAAAGGCCAAAGTAATCACCGGTTACGGCGTGCGTTTAGGTCAACGTTTCGTGGATGGCGGCTTGCAGGCGTATGTCGGGATCACGGTGCAACCACGCTCGGGCAAGGAAGTGTTGCGACGTCTCAGCGCGATGGCTCAGGTGCAGCAGTTGTGCGCGGTCAGTGGCGAATTTGATTACGTGGCGTGGTTACGCACCGACTCACCTGAGCAACTGGATCAGTTGCTCGATCAAATTGGCAGCGTGGATGGCGTGGAGAAGACCACGACCTCGATCATTCTCAGCAGCAAGATTGATCGCGGCCAGCCGGTTTAATCCAAATTGTTCGTAGTGCTCGTCTAATTGCAGTGTTAACAAGCAAAACGACGACACATTGCGTCTTATTAACGTGTTCTACGCTCTCTAGAATGGCTGCCATCTTTTCCTATACTCAGACGCGCATCCCGCGTCGGGTCGCCAGCAAGGTCAGCCATGAACAAGAACAATCGCCATCCTGCAGACGGTAAAAAACCAGTCACCATCTTTGGTCCGGACTTTCCCTTCGCCTTTGACGACTGGATCGAGCACCCGGCCGGCCTTGGCAGCATCCCTGCGCACAACCATGGCGCCGAGGTAGCGATCGTCGGCGCCGGTATCGCCGGTCTGGTGGCGGCGTACGAATTGATGAAACTGGGCCTCAAACCCGTCGTCTACGAAGCCTCGAAAATGGGCGGCCGTCTGCGCTCCCAGGCATTCAACGGTGCTGAAGGCATCGTCGCCGAGCTCGGCGGCATGCGCTTCCCAGTGTCGTCCACCGCGTTTTATCACTACGTCGACAAGCTGGGCCTGCAAACCAAACCCTTCCCGAACCCGCTGACACCTGCCTCGGGCAGCACGGTGATCGACCTCGAAGGCCAGACCCATTACGCACAGAAACTGGCGGATCTTCCTGCACTGTTCCAGGAAGTCGCCGATGCCTGGGCCGATGCACTGGAAGCCGGTTCGCAGTTCGCTGACATCCAGCAAGCAATCCGCGACCGCGATGTACCGCGCCTCAAAGACCTGTGGAACACCCTCGTTCCGCTGTGGGACGACCGCACCTTCTACGACTTCGTTGCCACTTCCAAAGCCTTCGCCAAGCTCTCTTTTCATCATCGCGAAGTGTTCGGCCAGGTCGGTTTCGGTACCGGCGGCTGGGACTCGGACTTCCCGAACTCGATGCTGGAAATCTTCCGCGTGGTCATGACCAACTGCGACGACCACCAGCACTTGGTGGTCGGCGGCGTGGAACAAGTGCCGCTGGGCATCTGGCGCCATGTGCCGGAGCGTTGCGTGCACTGGCCTGAAGGCACCAGCCTCAGTTCGCTGCACAGCGGCGCACCACGTTCCGGTGTGAAAAAAATCGCCCACGCACCGAACGGCCGTTTTACGGTCACTGACAACTACGGCGACACACGCGAATATGCGGCGGTGCTGACCACCTGCCAGAGCTGGCTGCTGACCACCCAGATCGAATGCGACGAAACCTTGTTCTCGCAAAAGATGTGGATGGCCCTGGACCGCACCCGCTACATGCAATCGTCGAAAACCTTCGTGATGGTCGACCGGCCATTCTGGAAGGACAAGGATCCGGAAACCGGTCGCGACCTGATGAGCATGACCCTCACCGATCGCTTGACCCGCGGCACTTACCTGTTCGACAACGGCGACGACAAGCCCGGCGTGATTTGCCTGTCGTACTCGTGGATGAGCGACGCGTTGAAAATGCTCCCGCACCCGGTGGAAAAGCGCGTGAAGCTGGCACTGGACGCGTTGAAAAAGATCTACCCGAAAGTCGACATCGCCGCGCGGATCATCGGCGATCCAATCACCGTGTCCTGGGAAGCCGACCCGCATTTCCTCGGTGCTTTCAAAGGCGCCCTGCCCGGCCACTACCGCTACAACCAGCGCATGTACGCGCACTTCATGCAGGCCGACATGCCGGCCGAGCAACGCGGCATCTTCATCGCCGGCGACGACGTTTCGTGGACGCCAGCCTGGGTCGAAGGCGCGGTGCAGACCTCGCTCAATGCGGTGTGGGGCATCATGAAACACTTCGGCGGTGAAACTCACGCCGAGAACCTGGGTCCAGGAGATGTGTTCAACGAGATCGGTCCGATCGCCTTGCCCGAGTAAGAGGAATCCGAAATGCGCGTAGCCCTTTACCAATGTCCACCGCTACCCCTGGAGGTTGCTGGCAACCTGCAACGCCTGCATCAATTGGCGCTGGAAGCCAAGGGTGCAGACTTGCTGGTGCTGCCGGAGATGTTCCTGACCGGCTACAACATCGGCCTCGACGCGGTCAGCGTGCTGGCGGAGGTGTACAACGGTGAGTCGGCGCAACAGATCGCGCGCATTGCCAAGACGGCCGGGATCGCCATTTTGTATGGCTACCCCGAGCGCGCCGAGGACGGGCAGATCTACAACGCCGTGCAGTTGATCGATGCCAATGGTGAGCGCTTGTGCAACTACCGCAAGACTCACCTGTTCGGCGACCTCGATCACTCTATGTTCAGCGCCGGAGGGGATGATTTCCCGCTGGTCGAGCTCAATGGCTGGAAGCTCGGTTTCCTGATCTGTTACGACATGGAGTTCCCGGAAAACGCCCGACGCCTGGCCCTGGCCGGTGCCGAGCTGATTTTGGTGCCGACGGCGAACATGATTCCCTTCGATTTTGTTGCCGATGTCACCGTCCGTGCCCGGGCCTTCGAAAACCAATGTTATGTGGCTTACGCCAACTACTGCGGCCACGAAGGCGACATCCATTACTGCGGCCAAAGCAGCATCGCCGCGCCGGATGGCAGCCGTATCGCCCAGGCCGGGCTGGATGAAGCGTTGATTGTGGGCGAGCTGGATCGACAGTTGATGGTCAATTCCCGCGCTGCCAATCGCTATCTGCTCGATCGCCGCCCCGAGCTTTACAGCGAGCTGAACAAGCGCTGATCCGCTAGCATTAGCGCTTCTCTGTTCTGGAAGTGCTCATGCCTGCGCTGAACCACCCCCATCTTCACACTGAAACCCTGGCCAACGGTCTGCGGGTGACGTTGCGTCATGTGCCCGATTTGAAGCGCAGTGCTGCTGCGTTGCGAGTCGCTGCTGGCAGCCATGACGTGCCACTGGCATGGCCCGGGCTGGCGCACTTTCTCGAACACCTGCTGTTTCTCGGTACAGAGAGCTTTCCCGCTGGCCTTGGGCTGATGGCCTACGTCCAGGGTCATGGCGGTCAGGTGAATGCCAAGACCAGCGAACGCACCACGGACTACTTTTTCGAATTACCGCCTCAGGCGTTTTCCGGGGGACTGGAGCGCCTGTCGGACATGCTCGCTCATCCGCGTATGACTACGGACGATCAGCGGCGGGAACGGGAAGTGCTGCACGCAGAATTTGTCGCATGGTTTCGGGATACGGCCGCTCAGCAGCAATTTGCACTCTTCGATGGCCTTTCAGCGGCGCACCCACTGCGAGGGTTTCACGCCGGCAACCGTGACAGCCTGCCGGTGGGGCAACCGGAGTTTCAGCAATCCCTGCAGGATTTCTATCAGCGGTTTTACCAGACCGGGCAGATGACCTTGAGCCTGGCCGGGCCGCAGAGTCTGGATGAGTTGAAAGGCATGGCCCACGCATTCGCGGCCGTCATTACCGAGGGCAAAACAGTCCCGCAACAAACGCCTACGCCGCTGAGGGAATCTTCGGACAATAGTTATCAACAGTCTGGAGAGCGTCGGTTAGACCTGCTTTTCACTTTTGAAGCGCTACCAGAGGTATCGCCCGAAGCGTTGGCGTTCCTGTGCCATTGGTTGAACGCTGCGAAACCCGGTGGTCTGCTGGCGCAATTGCGTGAGCGCGGGCTGGCTGACAGCCTGAGAGCCGCGCCGCTGTATCAATTCGCCGACCAGGCCTTATTGCACATCGAATTCACGGTGCCTGCCAAGGCGACTCCCACTGGGATCCGCGAGCAACTACTGGATTGGCTTGGATTCTTTGCCTCACAGCAACCCTGGACGGGGTTGCGCGAAGAATACGCCACCCTGCTGCAACGCCAGCAGCACGTCAGCGGTGCCCTGCAACTGGCCCGGCTGGACTGCGAGCAGCGTGAAACAGGGTTATCCGAATCGAGCGTTACAGCGCTCAAGGAAATACTGAAACAAATCGGCGCTGTGGATAACTTCACCGGCCAATGGCAACTGCCAACACCCAATCCGTTTTTGCGCGCCGAGGCTCCGGCCCCGAGCGCCGGACTTATCCGCGGCCAGACCAGCAAACACCGAGGCCTGCGGACCTTTGCCCAGGATCGTTCGCGAGGCCGTCGCGAACGTTCGCCCATGCAGTTCAGTCAGGCGTTGCCGGATAACACTGCCGAAGGTGCCGTTTACCTGCGCTGGCGTCTGGACTCGGCACCTCGTAGCAACCTTCAGGCAAGCCTGGAAAACCGTCTGCAGCCATTGCGTGAAGACGCTCATCAGGCAGGTGTCGACTTTTCCTTCAGCGCATCAGGCAATGAATGGCTGCTGAAAATGACCGGGCTACAGGAGCCGATGCCGGTAATCCTGGAACATGCACTGACAGAGCTGACAAAGCCTGATGCCGGTTTCTCACAAGAAACACCCACGAGCGTTGCGTTGATACCGATTCGACAGCTGCTTAAAGCGCTGCCCGATCACCTCCTTGAGTGCACCGCTGACTCGGACGACCTTACGCAACTTTGGTCAAGTGCGCGCTGGGATGGTCTGGCGACCGGTCTGTCCGCCCAGACACAAGCGGCGATGGGCTTTGCCTTGAGTCGTGTGCCCGGCACTGCGGGCAATCAACTGACGCCACCCTCCCCGATAAGCGCGCGGCGTCTCTGGAGCGCTGTCGATACCGGGTCCAGTGAACACGCGCTGTTACTCTTCTGTCCGACCGCAACCCGGGACATCGCTGACGAAGCCGCCTGGCGCTTGCTCGCTCATCTCTGCCAGACGCCGTTTTACCAACGCCTGCGGGTCGAGCTTCAGCTCGGTTATGCGGTGTTCAGTGCCCTGCGGCAGATCCATGGGCAGACGGGGCTGCTGTTCGGCGTGCAATCGCCCAGTGTCGCCCCTCAGGATCTGCTGGAACACATCGAACATTTCCTGAGCGGATTGGCCGGGATGATCAACGACATTGATGACGTGACCTTCATCGACCAGCGCCAGGCATTGGCCGATCAATTCGATCACGCGGCGCTACCCGATACGCAGGGCGCTGAACTGCTCTGGCAAAGCAAACTGGCTGGCCACTCGTCGGATTACCTGGAGCTTCTGCCTCAGACGATTCTGATGATCGACCGTGAAATGTTACTGGCCGCAGCCCATCGACTGAATCAGGCAGAAGGTGGTTGGCGCTGTCTGGCCAGCGGACCTTGCCCGGCCTCGCCTTGGCAAGCGGCAAAATGATCATTACCAGTGCTGCAATTAGCTTTCTCAAAGATTCCCGGCCAATCGACCTGAAATTTTGAGTAACATAGCCACCTAACTATCTGAACATCTCCAGCTGGAGGTGGACTATATGTATAGATCTAAACTGTCCCATCACCTGAAGGAGCGCTTCTATGTCCTGGTCCAAACCTGCTTACACCGACCTGCGTATCGGCTTTGAAGTCACCATGTATTTCGCAAGCCGCTAAGTTCTGCCGTTTAGGTAGAACGCTTGGTTCAGCGCCTCGGTTTGCCGAGGCGTTTTTGTTTTCAGCGTTGAAATGATGGAGCACCCATGTTCGTCCAGATTCTAGGTTCCGCCGCCGGGGGCGGTTTCCCCCAGTGGAACTGCAACTGTGTGAATTGCGCAGGTTTTCGCAACGGCAGCCTGCGGGCCAAGGCGCGGACCCAGTCGTCCATCGCGATTTCCGATAACGGCGTGAACTGGGTGTTGTGCAACGCATCGCCGGACATCCGCGCCCAGCTCCAGAGCTTCGTCCCGATGCAACCAGGCCGCGCCCTGCGCGATACCGGCATCAACGCGATCATCCTGATGGACAGCCAGATCGACCACACCACCGGCCTGCTCAGTCTGCGCGAGGGTTGCCCGCACCAGGTCTGGTGCACCGACATGGTCCACGAAGACCTGAGCACCGGTTTCCCGCTGTTCACCATGCTGACCCACTGGAACGGCGGGCTGACCTGGAACTGCATCGAACTTGACCAAAGCTTCACCATCCCGGCCTGTCCGAGCCTGCGCTTCACCCCCTTGCCGCTGCGCAGCGCCGCACCGCCGTACTCGCCGCACCGCTTCGACCCACACCCGGGCGACAACATCGGCCTGATCGTCGAAGACCTCAATACCGGTGGCAAACTGTTCTACGCACCGGGCCTGGGCAAGGTCGACGCACCGCTGCTGGAGATCATGGCCAGCAGCGATTGCCTACTGGTGGACGGCACGATGTGGGATGACGATGAAATGCAGCGTCGTGGCGTTGGCACTCGCACCGGTAGGGAAATGGGCCACTTGGCACAGAACGGCCCCGGCGGCATGCTGGAGGTGCTGGAACAACTGCCCAAGCAGCGCAAAGTGCTTATCCACATCAACAACACCAACCCGATTCTTGATGAGGATTCGCCTGAGCGTGCAGAACTGGCTCGACGCGATGTTGAAGTGGCCTACGACGGCATGAGTATTGTGCTGTAGCGGATGGCCCCTTCGCGGGCAAGTCGGACCGCCGCACCGCTCGCTCCTACAGTTGATCGCATCCCCCTGTAGGAGCAGAGCTTGCTCGCGAAGGCGTCCGAACTGACACCTCAGAAACCACCGGTTGTTCCCGGAGAACCGAAATGACTGACACAGCAATGTCCCCCGCCGAATTCGAAGCGGCCCTGCGAGCCAAGGGCGCCTACTACCACATCCATCACCCGTATCACGTGGCGATGTATGAAGGCCGGGCAACGCGCGAGCAAATCCAGGGCTGGGTCGCCAACCGTTTCTATTATCAGGTGAACATTCCACTCAAGGACGCCGCGATCCTCGCCAACTGCCCGGACCGCGAGATTCGTCGTGAGTGGATTCAACGCTTGCTGGACCATGACGGTGCCCCAGGCGAAGAAGGCGGCATCGAAGCCTGGCTGCGCCTGGGCCAGGCCGTTGGCCTCAACCCGGATCAGCTGCGCTCTCAGGAATTGGTACTGCCCGGCGTGCGTTTTGCCGTGGACGCTTACGTCAACTTCGCCCGCCGGGCCTGTTGGCAAGAAGCCGCCAGCAGCTCATTGACCGAACTGTTCGCGCCGCAGATCCACCAGTCGCGCCTGGACAGCTGGCCGGAGCATTACCCGTGGATCGATCCGGCCGGTTACGAATATTTCCGCACGCGCCTGGGCCAGGCGCGCCGCGACGTGGAACACGGCTTGGCGATCACTTTGCAGCACTACACGACGCGGGTCGGCCAAGAGCGCATGCTGGAAATTCTCCAGTTCAAACTCGACATTCTTTGGAGCATGCTCGATGCCATGAGCATGGCCTACGAATTGAATCGCCCGCCGTACCACAGCGTGACCGAGCAACGGGTTTGGCACAAAGGAATCACCTTATGAGTTTTGATCGCAGCAAGACCCCGATCTGGCGTCAGGGCTACCGCTACCAGTACGAACCGGCGCAAAAAGGTCATGTGCTGCTCTACCCGGAAGGCATGATCAAACTCAACGAAAGCGCTGCGCTTATTGGCGGCTTGATCGATGGCGAGCGTGATGTCGCGGCGATCATCGCCGAACTGGACGCGCAGTTCCCCGGCGTGCCCGAGCTCGGTGACGACATCGAGCAATTCATGGAGGTCGCCCGTGCTCAGCACTGGATCGAACTTGCCTGACGCCTTGTCAGTCAAGTTGCCGCCAAAACCGGAAATCGGCCTGCCGCTGTGGCTACTGGCCGAGCTGACCTATCGCTGCCCGCTGCAATGCCCGTACTGCTCCAATCCGCTGGACTTCGCCGAGCAAGGTAAAGAACTGAGCACCGAGCAGTGGATCAAGGTATTGCGCGAAGCGCGGGAAATGGGCGCAGCCCAGTTGGGCTTTTCCGGTGGTGAACCGCTGGTGCGCCAGGACCTCGCGGAGCTGATTGCCGAGGCGCGCAAGCTGGGTTTCTATACCAACCTGATCACCTCGGGCATCGGCCTGACCGAGCAGAAAATCAGCGACTTCAAGAAGGCCGGCCTGGACCACATTCAGATCAGCTTTCAGGCCAGCGACGAACAAGTGAACAACTTGCTGGCCGGCTCGAAAAAGGCCTTCGCCCAGAAGCTGGAAATGGCTCGCGCGGTGAAAGCCCACGGCTATCCGATGGTGCTGAATTTCGTGACCCATCGGCACAACATCGACAAGATCGACCGGATCATTGAGTTGTGCATCGCCCTTGAGGCGGACTTTGTGGAACTCGCCACTTGCCAGTTTTACGGTTGGGCGCAGCTCAATCGGGTCGGTCTGTTGCCGACCAAGGAACAACTGGTCCGCGCCGAACGCATCACCAACGAATACCGCGCCAAACTGGAATCCGAAGGGCATCCGTGCAAACTGATTTTCGTCACCCCGGACTATTACGAAGAGCGCCCGAAAGCCTGCATGAACGGCTGGGGCAGCATCTTTCTTACCGTCACACCGGACGGAACCGCCCTGCCCTGTCACGGCGCCCGACAGATGCCGGTGCAGTTTCCCAACGTGCGCGACCACAGCATGCAGCACATCTGGTACGACTCATTCGGCTTCAACCGCTTCCGCGGTTACGACTGGATGCCCGAGCCGTGCCGCTCCTGCGACGAGAAAGAAAAAGACTTCGGCGGCTGTCGCTGCCAGGCATTCATGCTCACGGGGGACGCGAGCAATGCCGACCCGGTGTGCAGCAAGTCGGAACATCACGGCGTGATCCTCAAGGCTCGCGAAGAAGCCGAGCACGCGACCCAGACCATCGAACAACTGGCGTTTCGCAATGAACGAAATTCACGACTCATCGCTAAAAGCTGAACCCTTCAGCGCTGCCAGGGCTGTCGCGGCCGGCATCGACTTCGCCGAGTTGCAGGTCGGCCGGCAAGGTTTGTTCTGGAACGAGTACCGACCCGAGGATGCCGCCTGCCGGATCTGGCATTGGCGTGATGGCCAGGCGCATTGCCTGACACCAGTGGGCTTCAGTGCGCGCAGTCGCGTGTACGAATATGGCGGCGGCGCATTCTGTCTGACCGATGACGCAATCGTGTTCGTCAACGAGGCGGACCAACAGCTGTATCGGCAGTCGCTGGCAGGCGAGATGCCTGAGTTACTGAGCTCAGGCGAATGCCGATACGGCGATCTGCAGTTCGCTAATGGGCAGGTATTGGCGGTTGAAGAAAACCGCGATCGGCATCGTCTGGTGGCTATTGATGTGGCTGACGGCGTACGTCATCTGCTGGCCGAAGGCGCCGACTTCTATGCCGCGCCAACGTTGAGTCCCGATGCGCAACGACTGGCGTGGATCGAGTGGAGTCGTCCGGATCAACCATGGACCGCGACTCGCCTGATGGTTGCCGAACGCCAGGACGATGGCAGTTTTACTCTGCCGCGTTGCGTGGCTGGCGAAGACGCTGAGGAATCGCTGCAACAACCGAAGTTCGATGCAAGTAGCCGCCTGTTTTGCCTGACTGATCGCGGCGGCTACTGGCAGCCTTGGGTGGAATCGGCAGACGGCCTGAGACCGCTGCCGAGTGCCGTTGCCGATCATGGACCAGCGCCATGGCAGCTGGGTGGCAGCACCTGGTTGCCGCTGAGCGAAGGCAGCTATCTGGCAAGCTGGACCGAAAACGGGTTTGGCAGACTGGGCCTTTGTGGTGACTCCCGTGAAGATTTCACTGGCGATTACAGCCGGTTCCGCCATCTCGCGCTGGATGAGCGGTTCATTTACTGCATCGCCGCCTCGCCAATCAGTTCGTCGGCAGTCATTGCTATCGACCGCCAAACCCGGCAGGTCAAAACATTGGCTGGCGCAATTGCACCGTTGCCCGCCGAACAGATCAGCGTCCCGCAAACCCTGCGCTACCCGAGCGGTTCGGGCGAGGCACACGGCTTTTTCTATCCAGCGATGACCGGTGAAGCAAAACCGCCGCTGGTGGTGTTTATCCACGGTGGCCCGACTTCGGCCTGCTACCCCATGCTCGATCCGCGCATCCAGTACTGGGCGCAACGCGGCTTCGCCGTGGCCGACCTCAACTACCGCGGCAGCAGTGGCTATGGCCGGGCTT
This sequence comes from Pseudomonas sp. ZS1P83, assembly GCF_054897825.1. Classification (NCBI taxonomy): domain Bacteria; kingdom Pseudomonadati; phylum Pseudomonadota; class Gammaproteobacteria; order Pseudomonadales; family Pseudomonadaceae; genus Pseudomonas; species Pseudomonas sp. ZS1P83. The sequence continues at coordinate 6,038,401 of NZ_CM142706.1, read as the reverse complement.
ATCGACAAGCGCTGCACTTGAGTTGGGGCGAAGTGGATGTGGAGGATGCCTGCGCAGTCGTCGCTCATCTTGCCGAACGCGGACTGATCGACGGCAACAAGGCGTTTATTCGCGGTGGCAGTGCCGGCGGCTACACCACACTGTGTGCGCTGGCCTTTCACACAGTCTTCCGCGCCGGCGCCAGCCTGTATGGCGTTAGTGATCCGGCGGCACTGGGCCGGACGACCCATAAGTTCGAAGGCGATTATCTGGATTGGCTGATCGGCGACCCGGTGCAGGATGCCGAACGCTACGCTGCACGAACACCGCTACTGCATGCGGGCAACATCAGTGTGCCGGTGATTTTCTTTCAGGGTGAGCTGGACGCTGTGGTGGTTCCTCAACAGACCCGCGACATGGTCACGGCGTTGCAGGACAACGGCATTCTGGTTGAAGCGCATTACTACGCTGACGAACGCCATGGCTTTCGCAAGGCAGGTAATCAGGCCCACGCGCTGGAGCAGGAGTGGTTGTTTTATCGAAGGGTGATGGCGCTGGCGGACTGAAATCGCAGCGCTCCATTCGCGGGCAAGCCTTGCCCGCGAAAGCGATCTATCTGACGCCGAGAAACTCAGCGCTTGGCGATGATGTACACCGCATGCACGATCCCGGGGATGTAACCGCACAACGTCAGCAGGATATTCAGCCAGAACGCGCCGGCGAAACCGACTTGCAGAAACACACCCAGTGGCGGCAACAGAATGGCGATGATGATGCGAATAAAGTCCATGGGGCAGCTCCTGATTTAAAGTTGGCTCGTGTGAGCCTACAGCTAATCGACCTGTACCGTTCGTCAGGGTTCAGTGCGGTTCTTCAGGCCAGTATCTCAAGACCGTGTTTCTGAACGATGCTCAGCAACTTCAGCGCCATGCCGCTGGGGTGCTTGTCTCCCGCTTCCCATTGTTTAACCGTCGAGGCGCTGGTGTTCAGATAACGCGCGAACACCGGTTGGCTGACATTGTTGCGCTCGCGCAGCGCTTTGATCTGCTCAGCGGGGATCGCGTCTGGAACTGTTGCAAGGCACGACTCATCGAATTCGCGCATGGTTGCCTTGCTGATTGCACCGATGGCAAATAAGGCACTGGCCGATTCGTGTATCGATTCAAATACTTCACTTTTGAATTTTTTACTCATGGGATAGCTCCACAAACTCCTTAGCGTCCAGCAAGTGCTGGACTTGCATCTCGGTCAATGCGCCATAAACCTTGGCTAAACCGCGCAATTCTGTCAGCTCCGCAAAATTGATATTGCTCCGATCCTTCTTTGCAAACAGCAACTGATAAATCCAGTAATGCCCACCCCTTGCCAGAACAATCGATCGATGGCGATTGGCATTCAAGCGCTTCTTCCAGACCTCGCCGCCGAGATTGTCCGCCTGGCCATTGAGCATTTCGGTGAATGCCTCCCGAAGCTCATCATCACCGACCCAGGCCTTTCCGGCCTGCATCGCAAAACGCGTTGTCTTGAATAACCTTGGTGGCATCGGCATCCCTTCCAGAAACATACCACTCAGTGGTATAGAACTCAAAGCCAGTTCCACAACAATGTTGTTTCACCGGCACCGGCATTCCTTGCCGGTCCTTTTAAAAAACCATTGATCCCGCTACCGCTCAAGCACTGAAATGCGTTTGGCAAAACGCAGAGACAAAAAAACGCCCCACGCCAAAAGAGTCAGGCATGGGGCGATGCGTTGTACCGCGAGACGGTTCGGGAATTCGTGTAGGACGGGTCTGATCAGACGGCAATCCCTTTGCGGCACTGCCGAGCCGAGGGTGCCGCTGAAAGTCGGATTGGTGTGTCGGGATGTGCAGCGACAACAAGCCTCGCTGGCCTTATGGCGTACGCTGCTGGAAGAAGTGATGAATGGCTCGGAGGGCGTTTGAGCAGCCCGGCAACGCTAGATGAAATGAGCTGAGCACTTTCTGCAGGACAAAAGAAAACCCCGCCGAAGCGGGGCTTTGCAGACTGTTTCCCTGACATCCATTTCACTCCGCCGTCCTGGCAGAATCCTACGTGTCCGTGTTGTTGCTTTGCGCTTCCTGCGCGACGTCCATGTGAAGTAGATTAGCTGTGGATCCAATCTTCATCTATGGGAGAAGAGCAGCACGTCATGTAAGAAAATGCTTACACGACGCTTCATTGTCAGAACTGTCCTGCGTCCAGCAGGAACAACGACTCGCTGCCGGCCTTGACCGACGCGCTCAATGAGTGAATACGCGGCAGCAAGCGTGCGAAATAGAACCGCGCCGTGCCCAGCTTGCTTGCGTAGAAATCGTCCTGCGCTTCTTTGCCCAAGGCAGCCTTGGCCATCAGTGCCCACATGTAGGCGTAGGCCACATAACCGAAGGCTTGCAGGTACTCGACCGAGGCCGCACCGATTTCGTTCGGGTTGTTTTTCGCCCGGTCGAGCAACCAGGCGGTCAGTTCGTCGAGGGTGGTCACCGCATCGTTCAGCGGTTTGGTGAACTCCACCAGGTCTGCGCTGGCGGTCGCGGTGAAATGACGGATCTCGTCAGCGAACAGGTTGTAGAACGCCCCGCCGGTGCCGACGATCTTGCGTCCTACAAGGTCCAGCGCTTGAATGCCGTTGGTACCTTCGTAGATCTGGGTGATGCGCACGTCGCGCACCAGTTGCTCCTGACCCCACTCACGGATGTAACCGTGACCGCCGAAAATCTGCTGTCCATGAATCGTAGTTTCCAGACCGAGGTCGGTGAGGAACGCCTTGGCCACTGGAGTCAGCAGTGCAACCAGATCCTCCGCGCGTTTGCGGGTGGTCGCGTCTTCACTGAATTTGGCGGTGTCCAGTTGCATGGCCACGTAGGTCGAGAAGGCGCGACCGCCTTCGTTCGAGGCTTTCATGGTCAGCAGCATGCGACGCACGTCCGGGTGGACGATGATCGGGTCAGCGACTTTGTCCTTGTTCTGCGCGCCGGTCGGCGAACGGCTTTGCAGACGGTCGCGGGCGTACTCGACGGCGTTCTGGTACGAGCGCTCGCCGGTGGCCAGGCCTTGGATACCAACACCCAGACGCTCGTAGTTCATCATGGTGAACATCGCCGCCAGGCCTTTGTTCGGCTCGCCGACCAGGTAACCCACGGCCTCGTCGAAGTTCATCACGCAGGTCGCGGACGCCTGGATGCCCATCTTGTGCTCGATCGAACCGCAGTTAGCTGGGTTGCGCGCGCCCAGGCTGCCGTCGGCATTGACCATGAACTTCGGCACCAGGAACAACGAGATGCCTTTCGGGCCTGCGGGTGCATCCGGCAGTTTGGCCAGCACCAAATGGATGATGTTTTCGGTCAGATCGTGCTCACCACCCGTGATGAAGATCTTGGTGCCGCTGACTTTGTAGGAACCGTCGGCCTGAGGATCAGCCTTGGTGCGGATGATGCCCAGGTCAGTACCGGCGTGCGGTTCGGTCAGGCACATGGAGCCGGCCCAGACGCCGGCGTACATGTTCGGCAGGTACGCGGCTTTCAGCGCTTCGCTGGCGTGGGCATTGATCGACAGGCAGGCACCCGCGGTCAGCATCGGGTACAGACCGAACGACAGGCTAGCGGAGTTGACCATTTCTTCGACCTGAGCCGAAACAGCCTTGGGCATGCCCATGCCGCCGTAGGTCGGATCGCCACCGACACCGACCCAACCGCCTTCAGCGTAAGTCTGATAAGCCTGTGGGAAACCTGCCGGCGTGGTGACGGCACCGTCCGCCCAATGGCAACCCTCTTCGTCAGCCGCACGGCTCAGGGGCGCGATGCTTTTGCTGGTGACCTTGCCGGCCTCTTCGAGAATGGCTTCGACCGTTTCAGCATCGACAGTCTCGGCGAGCGCAGGCAGTTCGGCCCAGAGTTTGGCGACCTCGAAAACTTCATTGAGGACGAAGCGCATATCGCGCAGGGGCGCTTTGTAGTCAGCCATGGCAAACCTCGCAAGATCTAAACAGGTGATTCGTAGGAGTGATACTTTCGTTGGGTTCGAGTGTAACCCAACAACTTTTACGACACATAGGGTCAGCACGTGACCGTTTTGTTATTTATAGTCACAAACAATCCAACCAATAAAGAAGCCCGCAACCAGGCGGGCTCTTTTCCGACGATTTGAAAAACTATAGCGCAAACAGCTCCGCAGGCAGCTTCATCAGGCAATCGCTGCCCGCCTCGATGGCCGCGCGATGGGCAGCCGTACGTGGCAGCAAACGTTTGAAGTAAAACTCGCTGGTTGCCAGTTTTGCCTGGCAGTAATCGGCATCGCCACTGCCCGAATCGAGCTGAGCCTGAGCGACCAACGCCATGCGCAGCCACAGATAGCCGAGGATGATGTAACCGCTGTACATCAGGTAATCCACCGAAGCCGCGCCCACTTCATCCGGATTATTCATCGCGGCCATACCGACCTTGGTGGTCACCTCTCCCCACTGCTGATTCAGGTCGTTGAGCTGCGCCACGTAGCTGGCGAGTTGCGGATGTCCGGCGTTTGCCGCACAGAACTTGTGGACGATTTTGGTGAAGCCGCGCAGCAATTTCCCTTGGCTGCCGAGGACTTTTCTTCCAAGCAAGTCCAGCGCCTGAATACCGTTGGTGCCTTCATAGATCGGTGCGATCCGGCAGTCACGAACCAACTGCTCCATGCCCCACTCGCGGATGAATCCGTGACCACCAAACACCTGCATGCCGTGGTTGGTCACTTCCAGCCCGGTATCGGTCATGAAGGCTTTGCAGATCGGCGTGAGGAACGCCAGCAGGTCTTCGGCCTCCTGGCGCGCCGTTTCATCCGGGCTCAGATGCGCCGCGTCCAGCAACTGCGCGGTGAAATAAGTCAGCGCCCGGTTGCCTTCGTTGAAGGCCTTCATGGTCAGCAACATCCTGCGCACGTCAGGATGAACAATGATCGGATCGGCGGCTTTTTCGGGCGCTTTCGGGCCGGTCAGCGAGCGCATCTGCAGGCGGTCGTTGGCGTACTTGATCGCGCCCTGAAAGCTTGCCTCCCCCAGACACAATCCCTGCATGCCGGTGCCCAGCCGTGCATGGTTCATCATGGTAAACATGCAGTTCAGGCCCTTGTTCGGCTCACCGATCAAGAAGCCCTTGGCGTCGTCGAAGTTCAGTACGCAGGTGGCTGAAGCCTTGATGCCCATTTTGTGTTCGATCGAGCCGCAGGAAACGCCGTTGCGCTCTCCCGCCTCACCCTCGTCATTAGGTAGGAATTTAGGGACAATAAACAGCGAAATGCCCTTGGTGCCGGCTGGAGCGTCCGGCAGTTTCGCCAGCACCAGGTGAATGATGTTGTCGCTCATGTCGTGCTCGCCGGCGGAGATGAAAATCTTGCTGCCAGAGATCGCGTAACTGCCATCGGCCGCAGGTACCGAGCGGGTTCGGATGATGCCCAAGTCGGTGCCGCAATGGGCTTCGGTCAGGCACATGGTGCCGGTCCATTGGCCGGCGGTGAGTTTGCTCAGGTAAGTCTGTTTTTGTTCTTCAGTGCCATGGGCGTGGATTGCCGACATCGCGCCGTGGGTCAGGCCGGGGTACATGCCCCAGGAGGTGTTGCTGGAGCCGACCATTTCGCTGATGACCAGCCCCAGTGAACTCGGCAAACCCTGGCCACCGTAAACCGGATCAGCCGCCAGGCCATGCCAGCCGCCTTCAACGTATTGTGCGAATGCCTGCTTGAAGCCTGTAGGCGTCGTGACCACGCCATTGTCGAAATGGCAGCCTTCTTCGTCGCCGCTGCGGTTCAGCGGTGCGAGAACGTTCTCACAGAACTTTGCACCTTCTTCGAGAATCGCATTGACCATGTCCGGGCTGGCATCGGTGGCGCCCAGCGCGGCGTAGTTGCTGTGAAAATCGAAGACGTGGTCGATCAAAAAGCGCATGTCGCGCAGGGGGGCTTTGTACTCAGGCATAGTCATTTCTCCGGCAGCAGATTCCCCAAACCTACTGCCGCGCCCCCGCCCTCACAATCACAGTCCAGACGCTGAATGCGTCATCATCACTCAATCACTAGCGGCGTCCATGCGCACCGCGCCGCGACGGTTCTGACCGAACGCCACCACGCAGTTTCGCCCCGCACCCTTGGCGCTGTAGAGCGCCTCGTCAGCGGATTTGAGCACTTTTTCGGGGGTACGCTGCTCCAGTCGTTCGGCGACACCAATACTGACGGTGACCGACACACTTGAGGCGCCCGAACCTGCCCGGCGCTGGCGACCTTGCTGGTCGTCCTGGGGGCGGCTGTCCTGATTGCGCAGCTGAATGTTGTAGGTGGCGATGGATTCGCGGATGACTTCCAGGTGCGGCATGCACTCTTCTAGGGTCTTGCCCGCGAACACCAGGGCGAATTCCTCACCGCCGTAGCGATATGCCCTACCGCCTCCGCCGATTTTCGACAGTTTGCTGGCGACAAGTCGCAGCACCTGGTCGCCGACATCGTGGCCGTGGGTGTCGTTGAATTTCTTGAAGTGATCGACGTCGCTCATCGCCAGCACGTAATTGCGCCCCAACCGCTGCATCCGCTCGTTCAAGGCGCGGCGGCCCGGCAGACCGGTAAGCTCGTCGCGGAAGGCCATTTGATAGGCCTCATGGGCGACCGCTGCGGCAATCATCAACATCACCTGACTGCACATGATGTTCAGGGTGAACGGCAGGATGAACGTTTTCGGCAACATCCAGAACAACCCAAGCAAACCCACCAGTTGGGCAGCATGCAAGGGTCTCGGGTTGCGCCAGTATTGCCAGGCCAGCAGCACGAAAGAGGCGATGAACACGGGATAAGACAACTGGATCAGGCTCATCCAGGCGCCATGCAACGCTGGCCAGCGGATCTCCGACAGCCACATCAACAGCGCCTGTGGGTAACTTTGTTCCAGCCCCAACGCTACGCTACCGAAGGCCATCAATACCGCGAAGCGCGCCACCATGTCCTGGAACAGGTGGGTGCGCTCCTGCCAGGCGGCGAACAAGCCAAAGAGCAGCGGCAGCAACAGGCAACACAGATGGAAGACCACCGCGGCGTCTTCACGGACTTTGCCATTGTCGCGGTAGTAATCAGTCTGGGTGTCGAGCAGGAAGTAGGCGATGTACACCGTGACCATCAGAAACAGCTCACGTTGACGTCGGTAAACCGCGCAGTAAGCACCGCCGAGCAACAAGACCAGCGTTGGCAGTACGTTGAACAGCGAGGTGAAAAAGACGTTCAGATCCTTCACGTACGCAGCCGCAAGCCCCGCAAGCAAAAGCACTAATGACGGCAGGAAATGGCTGAAACGCACAGCGGAAGAACGCGGCAAGGGTAAAGCTCCGACCCGTCATATCAATAGATGGCATTGTGCCAACCTACTGTAACGGCAGAAACGCTGACTTGCTGAGTGATTTGCCAAGGTTTTTTTTGAAGTTGCGTTACTGGCCACAAGCAGGGCGGCCAGTAACACAGGTTAGATTTATCCCATCAAAGGTCGTTGTAGAACGGCTGCAACGGCCCCTCTTCAACTTTGCGACCTTCTGCACCAACGGGTTTGAGCGTAATTAGCGCATCCGCCGCCTGTCGGGTGGTTATCTTCGGACTGACTGGCCGTAACGTCACGGAGTTTTCGTCACCCACCTCGCCTTGTGGAATGACCAGCGATGGATGATCGAACGGCGCCTGCTCCCAGGCGACTCGCGGATCGGTCAACCCGACCTCCATGAACTTGACCAGAGCATCCACTTCATCGGGCGTCAAGTTCAGCGCTGTCATGTCCGGATCGAGGTTCGATGTGTTGTGCTGATTCACACTCGGATGATCGAATCCGCTGGTGTTGTTCGCCTCCGAGCCACGCCGGTCGCCGCCTCGGTTGTAGAACTCCATGACCTGTTTGAGCGTCGCCCGGCTGCCATTGTGGAAATAGGGTCCGGTCAACGCGATGTTGCGCAGAGTCGGTGTCTTGAACGCTCCGTCGATAGCATCGTGGAAGCCGACATTGGGTTTGAGCGTCGGGTCGCAAGGCAATCCCGCGCTCAACAGCACCTCAAAGGTGCACACGTCGACATCCAGCGGGTCAGGCACATTGCCGCCCTGCAGCTGGGTGTTGTATTGACGAGTGAATGACAGCGGATTGCCCCAGGCGTCCGTCCCGCCGAGTGCCAGGTCCTCTGACGTCGGACGCACACCCGTGTTGTAGAAGCCGTTGTCATAAAGCGCGGTCAGGTTGTCAGCCATCAACATACGTTCGATGCGCTCACGGGGATGGAACAGCAATCGGCTGGCGGCGTTGGTCAATTCCGCGCCGCCGTGACAACTGATGCACTTGCCTTTGCCGAGGAACAGGTTCATCCCCTGGACTTGCTGGGCATTCATTGCCTGTTTATTACCCTGCAGGTAGGCATCCAGCGGTGCCTGATCCGAGACCAGGGTGGCTTCGTACATCTGAATCGCCAGCCCGAAGAACAGCGGGAAGTTGGCTTCCATCTGGGTATACGGTGCGCCGCCCAGCGAAACCTGCTGCGTGGCGTTCCACAGCCGTGGGTGAAAGGCTGCCTTGATCAGTTCACGGTAGGTCGGGCGACGCGCACCGGATACCGGGGCCAGCACCGAATCGGTGGATGAAATCCGCTGCTGCTTGAGCATCAACGTGTCGAGCATGCGCCGACCGATGTCCGCGAAGGTGCGCCCGCCGCAGGACATTTCAACCGGGCTGCCGGGTGGTCCCACGGCCTGCGAAGCGGCAGAAGCATCGTTGAGTGCCAGCCGCACCTTGGTCGCCACCCCGCTGCGATCGCTGGTGACGAAAATCCCGGCATCGGGATCGCGATTGCCGAACGGCGAGAAGCCATTGAAGACGTTGTTGGCCCGGCCATCCCAGAAGTTGCGCACGTTGAAAACGGCGTTGATCACCGTCGGTGCGTTGCGCCCGGTACTGCGACGAACATTGATGCCACCCACCTGAAAGATACCGTCCGGCTGCTGTGTGCATTTGTCGAAACGCGGTTGACGCGGCTTGACGAAGTTGGCGTCGAACACGCCTTGCGAGCCGACCACATCGTCGGTCGAATAAAGGATTGGTGAATTGCGATCGAGTGGATCAGCCAGCACATGGGTCGGGAAGTCGGTTTTTTTCAGCGTGTAGTTCGGGCCGCCCTTGCCAGTGGACAGGGTTGCGTAGGAGGCCACGTCCCCCGGAATGCCGGACGCTACAAACGGCTTGTTGAAGATCGACGCGACGTTCGCATTGGTATTCGCCTGACCAGGGTTGATCTGGTTGGTGATCCGGTGATCGACCCCGGCGTGAAAGTGGCACGTCGCGCACGCGGTGGAGCCATCGCTGCCGATCTCCATGTCCCAGAAAAGGGCCTTGCCCAACAGAACCACCGCCCCGCGATTGAGGACGTAGTCGGTCATCAGGTCGACTTTGCGCCCGCCTTCTGTTCCCGAGGGGTCGGGCGGTGTCATGCCATGCAGCGACTGCAGGCTGGGCACATCAAGAGGGGGCGTGACAATCCCTGGCGCTGTAGCGGCAAGAGCACTGTTGCAAGCCAGACTGACTGCGATAAGGTTGCCCGCTATCGCGCAGGCAAAGCGGGAAGTACGAAGGATGCTCAAGGGCTTCACCATGATGACATTCTCGATTCAGTACGGAGTAGCCGGGCTCCGGGATTTTCCTGTTACGAGATGAACTCATGGCCATGAATCGTGCTACTCGCACGGGCCATAACACCAACATGAAGTTAGGTACGACGCGGCGAAGCCGAATTGGCAAAGTTACTCTCTTGGCTCAGGCTTTATTGAAATGCTATTTTGTCCCGTCGTGAGGGCGCTTAATCCAACTCTAGCTGTAACAAGAAATTTCAACAGCCGAAATACAATATTTTTTTATCGTGCTCAGACAGGAGTCGTAGCGACTACACGCAACCCTCAATTCCGGTGTACTTCCCCCCCCACTACTGGGTCCTATTCCCCAACAGGGCCCGTACGCTGCTCATAAAAAAACAGCAGACGCCTGTATTTAAAGGGATTCATTATCTTTTACATAGGTGATCAGAAGGCTGGCAGAGGAATTGCTTATTCATTACATACAGCGGCAGCAGCAGCAGGTAGTTGAAATGCCGTTTAATGATCAAAATAAATAGCTGCAGTCCATCTCATCAATGACAGAAATTAAATCTGTGCGCAGCGCGTACGCGCACACGTTTTTGCCTTTAATTAATATCGGAACTATAAAAATAATGGTAATGCCCTCGACGCACGCCAGCCCGCCTTCTCATTAACAATTAGAGATCCGTAGTGCGTACGCCGTTATTGAGGTCGCGGCACTAGAAAATTACGCTGCCTTCAACTTTTCGCCCCCACCCACGAGTATGGGGATATATCCCCCCCTACATTGGCGCATATGAACTCGCCAGAGTTGTGTGCAACACCATCAACGATAGCGAAGCCAACATTTCTGCGGGCTAGCGGCTGACTGTGCCAATCCGGCACGACAACTGCTTTGCAGGCTTCCAGGCTCAGGGAAATGTCTCTCGCGATTGTGTCCAGAACCGGCCAACACAACGCAGGTTGCAAGCATCTGAAGGGTGAGTGTCGATCTGTACCGACCGTACACGTCACAGCCACTTTCTCCTCCGGATCGAGCCCCAATTCGACGCTCAGGCCTTTGCGTCTCTTTTGCGCGGGATTCAGCGCATCAGCAGGTCTGCGAGTCGATTGGCCGGCAACTGGTCCTGCAAGATTTTGGAGAAAACCATGAGCTTGTCCGTACACGCGAAAACGCTCGCCACACCGCCACTCCACAAACGATTCAACGACGTCTTCAGTCGCCACGCACTGCTCGCCGGTGCCGTTGCCTGCGCACTGGCCGTTGGAGTGGCGAGTCATGCATTTGCCCAAGGCGGGACGGCCAAGCCCGTCAAGGGCGCACCTTCGCCGTTCTCGACACCCACCTTGCCCAATCCGGTATTCACGAACCCGGATGCGATTCATGGCTTCGACGTGACGGGCTTTATCCAGAACATGACCCTGGACCCTACTAACGCAAGCTGCCCTAATACCAGTGACCCCAGCCGCTTTGGGGGGACAGTCCAACTGAACGGCGTGACGATTACAGTCCCTTGTAATACGGTTCTCCAGATGCCGGCCAATACCCTGACCTGGGCCGATTTTGTCAGGGGCGGGACACTGGCGCTCAATAAAGCGCCGTCTTCTTACCCATCGTTTGAGATCCACGTGGTTGGCAATACCGTCACCAACAAGCAAATTGCCGGGCTGATTTTTGTCTCCCAGCAATCAGCCAACGCCGGCAGCGGCTACATCACCAGGATCGACTACACCACGGGCAATATCGAAGTTGACAGCGGCAACCCGGTGCAACCGACGATCCTCCAGATCAATGATCCGAGTGGACGCTTTGGCCGCCCCCAAAGCCCCGACCCTCGCTTCTCCGTTGATGACGCCAACCCAACTATCCACGCCGCCACCGGCTACCCGATGTGCGTGCCTCGCACGGTATCCGGCGACGATGCACTCTGCCCGCAGAAAAACCGGCCAAAAGTGGTGACCCCGACCACCACCAACAACTGCCGGAACTTCAGCCAGGCCGGCGTAACACCTCCGGCCAGCGGAGAGCTTTCCCCCCCAGTTCCGGGTCAAGTCTATTGCAGCCAGTTCGTCATGAAGAGATTCAGTGATGCTGCACGCACGGCGGCGGACCCCGACCCTATGCAACAGGTACCGTTCGAAGTCGGCGACTTCATCAGCTACGCTGGCACACTGTTCAAATCGACGACAGCGGGCACCCCGGACTACATCTCTGCGCACACGATTGAGGCCAACATCGGGATCTACACCCAGCCGGGGTCGCAGCCTAGCTACCTGTCTATCGGGGGATTTGGCATCGGCACCGCCGACCCGGCGGCAACGGCCATCAACGGAGTAGCGCAGGAGACGCAAGATCGGCTGTTCCTTGAAGCATCGACAACCGACGTCAAGACGCCGGTCGACATTTATTTGATAGATGTCAATCCTTCGACGGGCGTACAAACCAATCGCTGGGTTACACCCTATGAGATGACGGGCGAATGCAACCCTGCACAGTCCCTTGCAACGGGTTGCTTTGGTGTCTCGGGTGGCATCACGACCCAGAACATTGGTCCTCAGCCACAACGTGCAAGGATCCGGGCAACCAAGGCACCGACCGGGCTTCTCAGCCAGCCGACGCGTACATTGCGTGTTGTTGCGCGTTCACTTTGCGTTCCACAGATGACCGCTTCCCAGACCGCCGTGGACAGTTGCATTCAAAATGCCAGCCGGCTAACCGTTGCCAATGGCCTGATCGCAGGACAGTACGTGGCACCGGTGTTTGAATTCATATTCCCGGAAGGCGTCAAACCCGGCGATCCAGTCGTGCCGAACGATTTCTGGCACCTGCCGTTCCTGCGCAATGGAGAAGGTGTTAGCACCCCGACCGGTGTTGGCCCTCTAGACCCGACGCCTTGGTAGGTAAAGTCTGAATAGTCTGGGTGGAACAAAAAAAACCGCCGCTCCCGAAGGAGCGGCGGTTTTTTTGAAGTACTGCGCTAAGGCTTAGTAGCCCAGCGCGAAGTGCTCTTCTTTCATGTCCATCAGGTTGTTGGCGCCCGACAACATGGTGACAACATGAGTGCGAGTACGCGGCAGGATGCGCTGGAAGTAGAAGCGCGCAGTCTGCAGTTTAGCGGTGTAGAACGCCTCTTCGGAGGTACCGGCAGCCAGTTTCTCGGCAGCCAGACGCGCCATGTCAGCCCAGAAGTAAGCCAGGCAGGCGTAACCGGAGTACATCAGGTAGTCCACCGACGCCGCCCCGACTTCTTCGCGGTCTTTCATGGCCGCCATCCCAACCTTCATGGTCAGCTCGCCCCACTCTTTGTTCAGCGCAGCCAATGGCTCGACGAACTCTTTGACCGCTTCGTTGCCTTCGTTGGTCTGGCAGAATTTGTGGACGATCTTGGTGAAGCTTTTCAGAGCCTCGCCTTGAGTCATCAGCACTTTACGGCCCAGCAGGTCGAGTGCCTGGATACCGGTGGTGCCTTCGTACAGCATCGAAATGCGGCTGTCGCGAACGTTCTGCTCCATGCCCCACTCGGCGATGAAGCCGTGGCCGCCATAGATTTGTACGCCGTGGTTGGCAGACTCGAAGCCGACTTCAGTCATGAAGGCTTTGGCGATTGGCGTCATGAACGCCAGCAATGCGTCGGCTTTCTTTTTCTCTTCTTCGTCAACGCCATATTTAACGATGTCGACTTGCTTGGCAGTGAAGTAAACCATCGCACGGTTGCCTTCGGCGAAGGCCTTCATGGTCAACAGCATGCGACGTACATCAGGGTGCACGATGATCGGGTCAGCGGCTTTTTCGGGTGCTTTCGGGCCGGTCAGCGAGCGCATTTGCAGACGATCGCGAGCGTATTTCAGGCCGCCCTGGAAGCCGATCTCAGCGTGAGCCAGACCTTGCAGCGCAGTCCCCAGGCGTGCGGTGTTCATGAAGGTGAACATGCAGTTCAGGCCTTTGTTCGCCGGGCCGATGAGGAAACCGGTGGCCGCGTCGAAGTTCATCACGCAGGTGGCGTTACCGTGGATGCCCATCTTGTGTTCCAGAGAGCCACAGGTCACCGCGTTACGAGCGCCGATCGAGCCGTCTGCGTTCGGCATGAACTTGGGAACGATGAACAGCGAAATGCCTTTGGTGCCAGCCGGTGCATCCGGCAGGCGTGCCAGCACGATGTGGACGATGTTGTCGGCCATGTCGTGTTCACCGGCCGAGATGAAGATCTTGGTGCCGGAAACTTTGTAGGAACCGTCGGCCTGAGGTTCAGCCTTGGTGCGCAGCATGCCCAGGTCGGTGCCGCAGTGCGGTTCGGTCAGGCACATGGTGCCGGTCCACTCGCCGGACACCAGTTTGGTCAGGTAAGCCTCTTGCTGCTCAGGCGTGCCGTGCTCGGAAATGGTGTTCATCGCGCCATGGGACAAGCCTGGGTACATGCCCCACGACCAGTTGGCTTCGCCAACCATTTCGCTGACGGCCAGACCGAGAGACTCCGGCAGGCCCTGGCCGCCGTGCTCTACGTCGTGGGCCAAGCTTGGCCAGCCGCCTTCGACGAATTGTTTGTAGGCTTCTTTGAAGCCCGTCGGGGTTTTAACGCCGGACTCGCTCCAGGTGCAGCCTTCGGTGTCACCCACGCGGTTCAGCGGAGCCAGCACCTGCTCACAAAACTTGGCGCCTTCTTCGAGAATGGCGTCAACCATGTCTGGAGTTGCGTCATGGCAAGCCGGAAGGCTCTGATAGTGCGCTTCGTAGCCGAGCAGTTCGTCACGAACGAAGCGAATATCACGCAAGGGGGCCTTGTAGTCAGGCATAGCGATAAACCTCTGCTGATGTAACCGGGAATGAACGACCGCGTTGATTTGTTGTGGCGGTCAAACAGTTGTTTGAAACATACGTTTACGCCTAAATCTTGTCAAGCGCCGATCTTTTGCCATTCGTCATCACGCCATGGAAATACCAGGCACAGCGCAGGGCAACACCGTTGACTGAGCAACACGCTGTGCAGGAAAGATTAGTTGAGCGAGAAAGACTTACGCGGAAAAACGCCGCGAAAAGTCGCGGCGTCGAAGAAGCGGATTGAGCGAGGGATCAGGCGAACGTATCGATCAACGTACCGAGCACTTCGTCGGATGCCTTGGCGACTTTGGCACCCAGCTCAACCTGAAATTTGCCCTGGGACATCTCGACCACGTTACTGGCCAGGTCTGACTGCTGACTGCGATCTACTGAACGCAAACGATCAACCTGAGCCTCGGAAGACTGGCTGGTCACCGAACGCTCGATCGTAGTGTTGGCGATCTGGCCAGAGGCTTGATCGACACGGTTCTGCCCTGTCTGAATAGTGCTCAGACCGGCATAAAAAGCGGTGTTTCCTGAGATTTCCATGGAGAACTTGTCCTTACAAAGGATCAACAGCGGCCATTGAACCAGACCCACCAGCAAAAGGCCCGACAAAAACACTAATGGCACAGTGCCTTGTCATAGTTAAAGCCCCAGCCAAAAAACTTCAGTCCAGCAAATCCAGTTGAAGATGCTCGGCCACCGCCTCAGCGGTAACCAACTTGAGTTTCGGCACCCGACCCAGGCACGGTGCCGGGATTCGCTCGGCCAGGGTCGCAAGGTTTTCTTCCAGGCGTGAAGTCTTCGCATCGATGATATTGGCCACCCACCCCGCCAACTGCAAACCGTCCTGAGCAATCGCCTCGGCCGTCAGCAGCGCATGGTTGATGCAACCCAGGCGCACACCCACCACCAGGATCACCGGCAGATCCAGGGCCATCGCCAAGTCCGACAGATTGTCCTGATCTGCCAATGGCACCCGCCAGCCTCCAGCACCTTCGATCAAGGTGAAATCTGCCTGCATATCGAGAATTTCCCGCATGGGTGCCAACAATGATTGCACCGTCAATGTCACACCGGCCTCCCGTGCCGCCAGATGCGGAGCGATGGCGGGCTCGAACGCCATAGGGTTGACCTGTGCATAAGTCAAAGGCACCGAGCACTCCGCCAGCAACGCCAATGCATCGGCGTTGCGCAAGCCCTTGGGCGTCACATCGCAACCGGAGGCGACCGGCTTGCCCGCCGCCGTACTCAATCCCGCCAATCGCGCGGCATGCAGCAAACCTGCGGCAACCGTGGTCTTGCCAACATCGGTGTCCGTACCGGTGATGAAATACGCTGCGCTCATTAGTGTTTCTCCAAAACGGCGTACACCACTTGATAAGTCGCCGGCAGACCTTCGGCCTGACGAAATTGCTCATAAGCCTCGATCAAGCCGAGGATCCGCGCCCTGCCGGTCAAACCACCCGGCCGACCGGGGTTCAGGTTGTGCGCGCCCAATGCCTTGAGTTCATGGGTCAAGCTGCGCACATCCGGGTAATGCAACACGTGCGGTCGGGTTTCCAGGCTCGCGGCGCTCAAACCGCTGGCCGCGCACAGCTGTTGATAAACCCCGAACTCACGGAAGCGATTAACGTGCACCATGCCATCCACTTGGCGCCAGCTGTCACGCAATTCGTACAACGTGCCCACACACAGACTAGCAAACGCGAAAATTCCGCCCGGTTTCAGTACCCGATGCGCCTCACTGAGCACCGAGGCGAAGTCTGCACACCACTGCACTGCAAGGCTGGAGAAGATCAAATCGCAGGTCGAGTCCTGCAACGGCAACCGCTCTGCGTCACCTGCGATGAAATGCGTTGCACCGCCCAATGGTCGGGCGTGATTGAGCATGCCTTCGGCGATATCCAATGCCAGTCCGTTACTGGCAGGAAATCGCTCGCCCAATGCACGGCTGAAATGCCCGGTGCCGCAGCCCAGATCCAACCAGACACCCGGCACAAAGTCCGCTGGCAAACGACTCGACAATTCACTGCCAACATCGCGCTGCAATTCGGCCACGCTGTCGTAGCTTGCCGCTGCACGAGAAAAGGATGCCGCCACCTGGCGTTTATCGGGCAAACCGCCTGGGAGGTTGCGAAGGGCCAAATCAGTCATCACCGAACTCATGAAAAAAGGCCTGAATCGCCCCCGCCACACCGTGAGGGTCTTCCAGAAGAAACGCGTGGCTGGCCTGTTCAATCAGACCGATTTCGACGTCCGGCAGCAATGCCAGCAGGTCCCCCGCCGCTTCGGCTGGAACCAGCCCGTCGAGGCCGGCAAACAAGTGCAATTGCGGACCGCGGAATGCTTGTAATGCCTCGCGGGTATCCAGTTGTGCGAGCAGTTCCAGGCCGCTCATCAGCACATCGGGCGACGTGTGTGGCGCGCCACCGAGCAACAGCCGCGACAACCCGCGTGGATCTTCAGCGCCCTGGGCACAGAGCAGCGAAAAGCGTTTCAACGTTATGCGCGGATCGGTGTGACAAACCGCCAGAAACGCATCGAAGGTCTCACCGGGCATCGCGCTCGGCCATTCCTCATGGGCGACAAAAGAAGGATTGCTCGCCAGCGTCAGCAAGCCGCAGCAACGATCGCCGCGCCGGGCCGCCAGCTCGGAAGCGAGCATGCCGCCGAGCGACCAGCCGCCGAGCCAGACATCCTGAGGCACCGTCGAATCGAGTTCATCGAGCCATTCTTCAAGCGTGCTCGACACCAACTCTGGCAACGGTTCGATCTCGACCCGCAAGCGTTCATCCAGCCCTTGTAACGCTGCCGCCAAGGGCTCCAGGGGAGAAATTCCGAGGCCCCAGCCAGGCAGCAGAATCAAACGATTACGCATGGCTTGGCTCCGGTCCAAGTTGTTGAAAACAATCGGCCAGTCCATTTAACAATAGCTGAACCTGCGCCTCGCTGTGGGCAGCGGTCAGGGTCACGCGCAGACGAGCGCTGCCGGCGGGAACGGTCGGCGGACGGATCGCGGTCACCATCAGCCCGCGCTCGCGCAGCATTTGCGACAGTCGAACCGCACGCCCGGCATCGCCGATCATGATCGGCTGGATCGGCGTGAAACTGTCCATCAACTCCAGGCCGATCTGCTCGGCACCGTGGCGGAATTGGCGGATCAGCGTTCTCAGATGCTCACGTCGCCAGTGCTCGCTACGTAGCAGCTCAAGGCTTTTCAGCGTCGCGCAGGCCAGCGCCGGCGGCTGACTGGTGGTGTAAATGTAGGGACGGGCGAACTGGATCAAGCTCTCGATCAGTTCCTCGCTGCCAGCCACAAAGGCCCCGGCCGTACCGAACGCCTTGCCGAGGGTGCCGACCAATACCGGCACGTCTTCCTGACTCAGGCCGAAATGCTCGACGATCCCGCCGCCATTGGCCCCCAGCGGACCAAACCCGTGAGCGTCATCGACCATCAACCATGCCCCTTTGGCTTTTGCCTCCCGAGCCAGCGCCGGCAGGTCGGCGATGTCGCCGTCCATGCTGAACACGCCGTCGGTGACGACCAGGGTGTTGCCGGTCGCCTTCTCGAGACGCTTGGCCAGACTCGCCGCGTCGTTGTGCAGGTAGCGATTGAAGCGCGCTCCGGACAACAGACCCGCATCCAGCAAGGACGCGTGATTGAGCCGGTCTTCCAGCACCGTATCGCCCTGCCCGACCAGCGCAGTGACCGCGCCGAGGTTAGCCATGTAACCCGTGGTGAATAGCAACGCACGCGGACGTCCGGTCAGATCAGCCAAAGCTTCTTCCAGCGCGTGATGCGGGCCGCTGTGGCCGATGACCAAGTGCGACGCCCCGCCGCCGACGCCCCAACGGATTGCCCCGGCGCGCCAGGCTTCGATCACTTGCGGGTGATTGGCCAAGCCCAGGTAGTCGTTGTTACAGAACGCCAGCAACGGCTGACCATCAACCACCACTTCCGGGCCTTGAGGGCTTTGGAGCAATGGGCGATGGCGATAAAGATTTTCGGCACGACGGGCAGCAAGGCGTGCGGCGAGATCGAAAGACATACAGGCCTCACGAGTAAGAAAAAACACACGATCCTTGTAGGAGCGAGGCTTGCCCGCGAAGGGATCGCTGCGGTCATTCAGTCAGACCGAGGCGTTCCCTTCGCGGGCAAGCCTCGCTCCTACAGGGCGGGGAGAAATCAAACAGCAGCGTTGTAGAACTGCTCGCTGCTCTTCTGCTCAACCAGCGCTTGTTCGATCGCGGCCTGATGGACTTCGTCAGCGTGCTCTTCGCGCGCTTCCGGCAGGATCCCTAAGCGCCCGAACAGTTGCATGTCCTTGTCGGCCTGCGGGTTGGCGGTGGTCAGCAATTTATCGCCGTAGAAAATCGAGTTGGCACCGGCGAAGAACGCCAGGGCCTGCATCTGCTCGTTCATCGCTTCGCGGCCGGCGGACAGGCGCACGTGGGACTGCGGCATCAGGATGCGGGCGACAGCGAGCATGCGGATGAAGTCGAACGGGTCGATATCGTCGGCGTTTTCAAGCGGCGTACCGGCGACTTTCACCAGCATGTTGATTGGCACCGACTCAGGATGCTCTGGCAGGTTGGCCAGCTGGATCAGCAGATTGGCGCGGTCATCAAGCGACTCGCCCATGCCGAGGATCCCACCGGAGCAGATCTTCATTCCCGAATCACGCACGTAGGCCAGGGTTTGCAGGCGCTCGCTATAAGTACGGGTGGTAATGATGCTGCCGTAGAATTCCGGCGAGGTATCGAGGTTGTGGTTGTAGTAGTCGAGACCAGCCTGAGCCAGGGCGACGGTCTGGTCCTGATCGAGACGACCGAGGGTCATGCAGGTTTCCAGGCCCATGGCTTTCACGCCTTTGACCATTTCCAGCACGTACGGCATGTCTTTGGCCGACGGGTGTTTCCATGCCGCGCCCATGCAGAAACGGGTCGAACCGATGGCCTTGGCGCGAGCGGCCTCTTCGAGGACCTTCTGCACTTCCATCAGTTTTTCTTTTTCCAGACCGGTGTTGTAGTGACCGGACTGCGGACAATATTTGCAATCTTCCGGGCAGGCACCGGTTTTGATCGACAGCAGAGTCGACACCTGAACCCGATTAGCGTCGAAATACGCGCGGTGCACCGTCTGCGCCTGAAACAACAGGTCGTTGAATGGCTGAACGAAGAGTGCTTTGACTTCGGCCAAAGACCAGTCATGACGCAGGGTTGCAGTGGTGCTGGCGCTCATGGGCGTTTCCTTGTTTTATGCATGGCTTGCGGCTGGGGAATGGAATACCCACAGACGCGACACGGATGTTCGGCATATTTAAGGAAGAGTGATGCGCTGTCAACCACGATACGTAGGACCGGTTTACATCTGGTTAAACAATGATCAACGTTGTTTACTCTGCAGCGAAGCAACCGAAGGACCCACGCCCATTTGCATGGCGTGCGAAACCGACCTGCCCTGGCTTGGCGAGCACTGCCAAACCTGCGCTCTGCCGTTGTACGCGGCTGGCCTGATCTGCGGCCAATGTCTTAAACAACCGCCAGCCTTCGAGCGAGTTGCCGCGCCATGGACTTACAGCTTTCCGGTGGACACATTGGTCATGCGCTTCAAACATTCTGCAAAATGGCCGTTTGGCCGCCTGCTCGCCGAACTTCTCGGGCAATACCTACAAAATCGCTTCGATGAGGACCTAGAACGGCCCCACACTCTGGTCCCGGTACCGCTGGCCGCCAGGCGCCTGCGCCAACGGGGTTTCAATCAGGCCGCGATGCTGGCCCGCTGGCTCAGCGCCAGCCTCGACATTCCTTGTGATGAAACGCTGCTGTTGAGGATTCAGGACACCCGCGCGCAACAGGAACTGAATGCCGACGCCCGTAAAAAAAACCTGCGCAATGCCTTCACTCTTACGCCCGATGCGTCCATCAAGGGTCGACATTTGGCAGTGGTCGACGACGTGCTCACCACCGGCGCCACAGCCCAGGCCCTCGCTCGGCTGTTGATGGACGCCGGTGCCGCGCGGGTGGACGTCTATTGCCTGGCCCGCACACCCAAACCCGGCGATGCGCCCTGACTTGACTCCCGGGCCCCAAGCCGCCAACGTCCTTCCCATCGCCACAGCCCAAAGCGTCTTGCCATGTCATTGCCTACGTTGTTGTCCCAGCACATCGTCCGTCGCCCCCAGCGCATCGCGTTACTGCAGCACATCGCCGAACAGGGCTCGATCACCCGCGCCGCCAAAAGCGCGGGCCTGAGTTACAAAGCGGCCTGGGACGCCATCGATGAGTTGAACAACCTCGCGCAAAAGCCTTTGGTGGAGCGCAGTGTTGGCGGCAAGGGTGGCGGCGGCGCCAAACTTTCAAGCGAGGGCGAGCGCGTATTGCGCCTGTATCAAAAGCTGCAAGCCTTGCAGGCTCAGGTGCTGGAAGCCGCCGAAGATGCCAGCGATCTGGACTTGCTCGGTCGGCTGATGCTCAGAACCAGCGCGCGCAATCAATTGCATGGAAAGGTTGTGGCGATCGAAGCCCATGGACGCAACGACTGCATTCGGCTTGAACTGGCTGAAGGCTTGAGCATCGATGCGCAGATCACTCACGACAGCACCTTGCGCCTGGAACTCGAAACCGGCACGGAAGTGGTCGCACTGATCAAGGCCGGTTGGCTTGAGTTGTTGGCCAACGATCAAGCGGCAACACCCGGCAATAATTGCCTGAAGGGCATCATCGAAGAAGTTCTCGACGCCGAGGACGGCCCCAGCGAAGTGCGCATCGGCCTGCCCAACGGCCAGACGTTGTGCGCGCTGGCCGAACCGCTGCACTTGAAAACCCTCGGCCTCGCCGCCGATAAACCGGTGCGGGTGCAGTTCGCGCCGTCCAACATCTTGCTCGGCACACCGCTCTGAAACATTAGTGTCATTAACGCTCATTAAGGTGACTGCAAAACCCGCAGGGAGCCTGATGTGAGCCTATTAGAAGACAACCAATCCACCGACCTCGAGAAGATGGTCGGCCTCAGCCGTCGAGGCTTCATCAGCGCCGGCGCCCTTTGTGGTGCAGCGATGTTCCTGGGTGGCAACCTGTTGAGCCGCAGCGTGCTGGCCGCCAGCGTCAGTGCCGGCTCCAGCAAACTGTTGGGTTTTGACAGTATTCCCGCCGCCACCAGCGACGCCATCAGCCTGCCGCCAGGCTACAAATCTTCGGTGTTGATCAGCTGGGGCCAACCTCTGCAGAAGAACGGCCCGGCGTTCGACCCGAGTGGCAACGGTTCGGCCGAACATCAGGAAGTCCAGTTCGGCGACAACAACGACGGCATGAGCCTGTTCGAATTTCCCGGTGACCACAACCGGGCGCTGATGGCGATCAACAACGAATACACCAACTATCGCTACCTCTACGCTCACGGCGGCATGCCGCAATCGGCTGCGGACGTGCGCAAGGCGTTGGCCTGTGAAGGCGTGTCAGTGATCGAAGTGCAGCGCAAGAACGGCCAGTGGCATTTTGTCCAGGGCTCGCGTTACAACCGGCGCATTCACGGCAACGCGCCGATCAGTCTGAGCGGCCCGGCCGCCGGCCACGAACTGTTGAAAACCAGCTCCGACCCACACGGCAAGAACGTCCTTGGCACCTTCCAGAACTGCGCCAACGGCAAGACGCCGTGGGGCACGTATCTGACCTGCGAAGAAAACTTCACCGACTGTTTCGGCAGCAGCAATGCCGAGCAAACATTCGACGCCGCGCAGAAACGCTACGGCGCGGTGGCGGCCAGCAAAGAGATCAACTGGCACCCGCACGACGAGCGCTTCGACCTGGCGAAAAACCCCAACGAACTCAACCGTCACGGCTGGGTGGTGGAAATCGACCCCTTCGACCCGCAATCGACGCCAGTCAAACGCACCGCGCTGGGTCGTTTCAAACATGAAAACGCCGCCCTTGCCGAAACCAATGACGGTCACGCCGTGGTGTACATGGGCGACGACGAGCGCGGCGAGTTCATCTATAAATTCGTCAGCCGCGACAAGATCAACCACAAAACCCCCAAGGCCAACCGCGACCTGTTGGACCACGGCACCTTGTACGTGGCGCGTTTCGACGCGGGTGACGGCAATGCCGATCACCCAAAAGGCCAGGGCGAGTGGATCGAGCTGAGCTACGGCAAAAACGGCCTTGACGCCAGCAGCGGTTTTGCCAGTCAGGCCGAAGTGCTGATTCACGCGCGCCTCGCGGCCACGGTGGTGAAAGCCACGCGTATGGACCGTCCGGAGTGGATCGTCGTCAGCCCCAAGGATGGCCAGGTGTATTGCACGCTGACCAACAACGCCAAGCGTGGCGAGGATGGCCAGCCGGTGGGCGGACCCAACCCGCGCGAGAAAAACGTCTATGGGCAGATTCTGCGCTGGCGCACCGACCGTGACGATCACGGCGCCAAAAGCTTTTCCTGGGACCTGTTTGTGGTCGCCGGCAACCCGGGCGTCCACGCCGGCACGCCGAAGGGCGGTTCGTCGAACATCACGCCACAGAACATGTTCAACAGCCCGGATGGCTTGGGGTTCGACAAGGCTGGGCGTCTATGGATTCTCACCGATGGGGACTCAAGCAATGCCGGTGATTTCGCGGGCATGGGCAACAATCAGATGCTCTGCGCCGACCCGGTAACCGGGGAAATTCGGCGCTTCATGGTCGGGCCGGTGGGCTGTGAGGTGACGGGGATCAGCTTCTCGCCTGACCAGAAGACCTTGTTTGTCGGGATTCAGCATCCGGGGGAGAACGGCGGGTCGACGTTCCCTGAGCATCTGCCGAATGGCAAGCCGCGGTCTTCGGTGATGGCGATTTCCCGGGAAGATGGCGGGATCGTCGGCGCCTGATCGGCGTTCCCCCTAATGATCGTTCCCACGCTCTGGTGGGAACGATCCCACTAAAGAACCCCCGTCTGCGCTACCATGCTTGGCCGGACGCGGCAGCCTGCTGCGCGCAGGAGTCAGCATGGCCCACCCGTTTGCAACCCTCACCCCAGACCTCGTGCTCGATGCCGTCGAAAGCATCGGCTTTCTCAGCGACGCGCGCATTCTGGCGCTCAACAGCTATGAGAACCGTGTCTATCAGGTCGGCATCGAAGACTCCGAGCCGCTGATCGCCAAGTTCTACCGCCCGCAGCGCTGGACCAACGAAGCGATTCTCGAAGAGCACCAATTCACCTTCGAACTCGCCGAGTGCGACGTGCCGGTGGTCGCGCCGATGATTCACAACGGTGTCAGCCTGCACGAACACGCCGGTTTCCGTTTCACCCTGTTTCCTCGTCGTGGCGGCCGTGCGCCGGAGCCTGGCAATCTCGATCAGCTGTATCGCCTGGGGCAACTGCTCGGTCGCCTGCACGCCGTCGGCGCTACAAAGCCGTTCGAACACCGCGAAGCGCTGGGCGTGAAGAACTTCGGTCATGACTCGCTGACGACATTGCTCGAAGGCAATTTCATACCGCGCAGTTTGCTGCCAGCCTACGAGTCGGTGGCCCGGGACCTGCTCAAGCGTGTGGAAGAGGTTTACAACGTCACGCCGCACAAGAACATCCGCATGCACGGCGACTGCCACCCCGGCAACATGATGTGCCGCGACGAGATGTTCCATATCGTCGACCTGGACGACTGTCGCATGGGCCCGGCGGTGCAGGACATCTGGATGATGCTCGCCGGTGATCGTCAGGAATGTCTCGGTCAGTTGTCGGAATTGATGGACGGCTACAGTGAGTTCCACGACTTCGATCCACGGGAACTGGCGTTGATCGAACCGCTGCGCGCCTTGCGCCTGATGCACTACAGCGCCTGGCTCGCCCGTCGCTGGGACGACCCGGCGTTCCCGCACAGTTTTCCGTGGTTCGGCACGGAGCGGTATTGGGGCGATCAAGTGTTGGCGTTGCGTGAACAACTGGCCGCACTGAATGAAGAACCATTAAAACTTTTCTGACAACCGCATCTCCTGTAGGAGCGAGGGTGATCGCGAAGAACGATAACGCGGACTGCCTGATATACCGCGTTATCCTTCTTCGCGGGCAAGTCGGATCGCCGCCCGCTCGCTCCTACAAGGGATCAGCACATCGCGATAAATCTCCCTACAATCCCCTCTTTGTTAGCTGCCTAAGCAAGGATTCTGCATGCAAGCCGCCAACCCGCGTCGCGGGTACATCCTGGGCCTGAGTGCCTACATCATCTGGGGACTTTTCCCGCTCTACTTCAAAGCCATCGCCAACGTGCCTGCCGTGGAGATCATCATCCACCGAGTGCTCTGGTCCGCGCTGTTCGGCGCCTTGCTGCTGATGGTGTGGAAACATCCGGGCTGGTGGCGCGAGTTGCGTGACAACCCGAAACGCCTGGCGATCCTGGCCCTGAGCGGCACGCTGATTGCGGCCAACTGGCTGACCTACGTCTGGTCGGTGAACAACGGGCGCATGCTCGAGGCCAGCCTCGGTTACTACATCAACCCGCTGGTGAACGTGCTGTTGGGCATGCTGATCCTTGGCGAACGGCTGCGGCGCATGCAATGGCTGGCGGTTGGCCTCGCGGCGGTCGGCGTCGCGCAACAGGTCTGGCACGTCGGCAGCCTGCCGTGGGTATCCTTGGTACTGGCGCTGACCTTCGGTTTCTACGGGTTGATCCGCAAGCAGGCACCGGTCAAAGCGTTACCTGGACTGGTGGTGGAAACCTGGATGCTGGTACCGATTGCCGTCGCGTGGTTGCTGTTCAACCCCACCGCGAGCAGCGCTCAAGCCGAATTCTGGACCACGTCCGAAGCCTGGTGGCTGGTGGCCGCCGGTCCGGTGACGTTGGTGCCGCTGGTGTGTTTTAACGCCGCTGCACGGCATTTGCCCTACACGACGTTGGGATTCCTTCAGTACCTGGCGCCGACCCTAGTGCTGATGCAAGCCGTTCTGCTGTTTGGCGAACATTTGTCATCCAGCACACTGGTCGCGTTCATCTTTATCTGGGCAGGCTTGGCGGTTTACAGCGTCGACGCCTGGGTCAGCCTGCGCCGCCGCCGCTGATCAAAAAACACACAAACCTCTGCAGGCCACGATTCCCGTGGCCTGTACCAATCCTTCCCAAGGTTATCCACAGCGTGATCCCCGGCGCTTGTGCGCAAGCCCCTGAAACTGTTGGTTTTTTGATCAGATTCTGAAGAGCCCCGGCCGACGTGGCCTGGCGGGCTGTCTCTACAGGTTATCCACAGGCAGGTGCACGTATAACTTGGATAACCTTTCAGGATTCACTGCGCAGTACCAATTCGACCATCAAATCGTCCGCCAGGGTTTCCAGTCGCGATTGCAGTACGTCCAGGGACAGCGTCAGCGGCACGGCGAGAATTGCTTCAGCATGGAACAAAGGCTCGCTGCTCATCGGCGCTGGACGTACTTCGGTCACCAGACGCTCCAGGTTCACCCCCTGCTCACTCAGCAGACGCGTGATGTCGCGTACGATCCCAGGGCGGTCATTGCCCACCAATTCCATGGCAATCGGTTTCCAGGTGCACGATTGCTCGATGCCGCTTTCGGCAATCAGCACGCGAATGCCATGGGCGGACAACGCCTGTAGGGCATCCACCAGTTCATCGTAGGCCTCTGCCGGTACGCCCACACGAAGAATCCCGGCGAACTGCCCGGCCATACGTGACATGCGACTTTCCAGCCAGTTACCGCCGTGCTCGGCAATGCACTGGGCGATGCGCTCGACCTGCCCTGGCTTGTCTGGAGCGAATACAGTGAGTACGAGGTGGTCCATGGCGCAGCCCTCTTGTCATGACTTTTGTTATAGAAGACCAAGTATAGGCAAGGGTCGGGAATCGGCTCGGGACCTCGGAAAACCAAAGCTCCATAGCAGTGAACCGAAGATTATGTGTACAAGTTTTTATATTTAACTGGAACAATCTAATGGTTTTTTGAGAACATCCCGCTCCCCAACGTGACCGCAATGCGTCATGGGGTCGCAGTACGACGTAATTGGTCTAATTTTCACAACCGCAATTCATCATGTAGTATGCCGCAGCGCGCACTACATAACGTTGGATCGATGTCTGCCACAGGCACAGTCGCAACCCTGAAAGCCCCGTCAGCAAGGCATCCAAGCCGTTGATTGGACCGAACCCAGCCGCCCGAACGGGCATGTACTGGCAGACGGGTTTGTGGTTTAAATGGCCAGAGGCTTCATTGTCAAAATTGAAGAGCTGAAAAGCGAAATAGCTGAGCAGAGTGAGGCAAGCAATGACTGAACACGTTCAAGTCGGTGGCCTGCAGGTCGCCAAAGTCCTGTTCGACTTCGTGAACAACGAAGCCATTCCCGGTACCGGCCTCACCGCCGATAAGTTCTGGGCCGGTGCCGACAAGGTCATTCATGACCTGGCGCCGAAGAACAAAGCCCTACTCGCCAAACGCGGTGATATCCAGGCTCGTATCGATGGCTGGCACCAATCCCGTGCCGGTCAACCACACGACGCCGTGGCCTATAAAGCCTTTTTGCAAGACATCGGTTATCTGCTGCCAGAAGCGGCTGATTTCCAGGCAACGACGCAAAACGTCGATGACGAAATCGCCCGCATGGCCGGTCCACAGCTCGTGGTTCCGGTGATGAACGCCCGCTTCGCGATTAATGCCTCGAACGCCCGCTGGGGTTCGCTGTATGACGCGCTCTACGGCACCGACGCCATCAGCGAGGCTGACGGCGCGGATAAAGGCAAAGGCTACAACAAGGTTCGCGGTGACAAGGTCATCGCCTTCGCCCGCGCCTTCCTCGATGAAGCGGCGCCATTGGCTGCCGGCACTCACGTCGATTCCATCGGCTACAAGATCGTTGACGGCAAACTGGTGGTCGCCCTTAAAGGCGGCAGCAACACCGGCCTGCGCGACGATGCCCAACTGATCGGTTTCCACGGCGATGCAGCTGCACCGACCGCGATCCTGCTGAAGAACAACGGCCTGCACTTCGAAATCCAGGTCGACGCCAGCACCCCGGTCGGCCAGACCGACGCTGCCGGTGTCAAAGACATCCTGATGGAAGCCGCGCTGACCACCATCATGGACTGCGAAGACTCGGTCGCCGCCGTCGATGCCGATGACAAAGTGGTGATCTACCGCAACTGGCTCGGCCTGATGAAGGGCAATCTGTCGGAAGAAGTCTCCAAGGGCGGTCAGACCTTTACTCGCACCATGAACGCCGACCGCACTTATACCGGTGTCGATGGTAAAGAACTGAGCCTGCACGGTCGTTCGCTGTTGTTCGTGCGTAACGTTGGTCACCTGATGACCATCGATGCGATCCTCGATAAGGAGGGCAACGAAGTGCCGGAAGGCATTCTTGACGGCCTGGTCACCAGCCTGGCAGCGATCCACAGCCTCACCGGCAATAACTCGCGCAAGAACAGCCGCACTGGCTCGGTCTATATCGTGAAGCCAAAGATGCACGGCCCGGAAGAAGCCGCGTTCACCAACGAGCTGTTCGGCCGCATCGAAGAAGTACTCGGTCTGCCGCGCAACACGCTGAAAGTCGGGATCATGGACGAGGAGCGCCGTACCACGATCAACCTCAAGGCCTGCATCAAGGCAGCCAGCGAGCGTGTAGTGTTCATCAACACCGGTTTCCTCGACCGTACCGGCGATGAAATCCACACCTCCATGGAAGCCGGCCCGATGGTGCGCAAGTCGGACATGAAGGCTGAGAAGTGGATCGACGCCTACGAGAACTGGAACGTCGATATCGGTTTGAGTACCGGCCTGCAAGGTCGCGCCCAGATCGGTAAAGGCATGTGGGCCATGCCGGACCTGATGGCAGCGATGCTGGAACAGAAAATCACTCACCCGATGGCCGGCGCCAACACCGCTTGGGTTCCATCGCCGACCGCTGCTGCGCTGCACGCGCTGCACTACCACAAAGTCGACGTGTTCGCCCGTCAGGCCGAACTGGCCAAACGTGCGCGCGCTTCGGTGGATGACATCCTGACCATCCCGTTGGCCGTCAATCCAGACTGGACTGCAGAGCAGATCAAGAACGAACTGGACAACAACGCCCAGGGCATTCTCGGTTACGTGGTGCGCTGGATCGACCAGGGCGTGGGTTGCTCGAAGGTGCCGGACATCAACGACGTCGGCCTGATGGAAGACCGTGCGACGCTGCGGATTTCCAGCCAGCACATCGCCAACTGGCTGCGTCACGGCATCGTCACCGAAGATCAGGTCATGGAAAGCCTTAAGCGCATGGCGCCAGTGGTTGACCGGCAGAACGCCAATGACCCGCTGTATCGTCCGCTGGCACCGAACTTCGACAGCAACATCGCCTTCCAGGCGGCGGTCGAACTGGTGGTCGAAGGCACGCAGCAGCCGAACGGCTACACCGAGCCGGTTCTGCACCGTCGTCGCCGCGAGTTCAAGGCTGCCAATGGCCTGTAACTGAGCGCTGACGCGGGACAAAAAAAGCCCTGATCGAAAGATCAGGGCTTTTTTGTTTCAATTCGATGACTACACATCCATTCCCAACTCATGCTTGACCAGCGCCACCAGCTTGCCGGTATCGACAGGCTTGAGCAGGAAGTCGACCACGCTTAAATGCATCGCAGCGATCGCATCTTTCACGTCCGCGTCACCGGAAACAATGATGATCGGCATTGCCGCCCGAACCGACTCACGCACCTGGCGGATCAGGTCCAGGCCCCCGACAGTTCCCATCCGCAGATCGGTAATCACCAGGCCAATCGATGGCTTCTCGTCCAACATCTTGAGTGCAGTTTCACCACTGGCGGCGGTCATGCAGCGCACCCCGTCCAGCGCCAGAATCTCCGACAGCAACTCACGCGCGTCTTTATCGTCATCGACGATCAGCACCCGCTGCGGCGGCAGGTCAGGTTCCTGCATGACCGCAATCAGCGCCTCGCGCTCGGCGTCACTCAAAATATCGTGGTCGGACATAGCTTTCTCTGCGTTTTCAATTCAATTGCCTATTACTTCCGTGTGACATCACCCAGCAGACCTTCAGGGTGCACTTCGTCGGAAAGTTTTCCTATAACCAATGCAGAGGGTTTTTCCCACAGTTGCGTCAGACATTTCCCAAATGCCGACAGCTTCACTGCCTACCTAGACTTACGTCCAATGGGCACCCTGCACGCAGGGGCCGACCATGAGTGAGTCATCCGACAACAACAATTCAAAAAAGACTGCGGTAATAGTTATGAGTAAAGCGGACGCCTTCACACAGGCAGGGAAAACCGCGGTGTTGCAGAACATCCAGGGCACTTTGCAATTCCTTCAGCGCTTCCCGCCCTTCAATCAAATGGAACACGCCCACCTGGCGTACCTGGTCGAGCAATGTCAGCTGCGTTTTTATGCCCCCGGCGAGAGCATCATCAAGCCCGCCGACGGCCCGGTTGAACATTTCTACATCGTCAAACAAGGCCGGGTCGTGGGTGAACGTCCCCACACGGCCAAGGGCGGGACCGAAACCACCTTCGAAATCACCACCGGAGAGTGTTTCCCCCTCGCCGCGCTGCTGGGGGAGCGTGCAACCCGCACCGAACACCTCGCGGCCGAAGACACCTTTTGCCTACAGCTGAACAAGCTGGCGTTCATCAAATTGTTCGCGCTTTCCAATGCGTTTCGCGACTTTTCCCTACGCGGCGTGAGCAGCCTGCTGGATCAGGTTAACCAGCAAGTCCAGCAAAAAGCCGTGGAAACCCTCGGCACCCAGTACTCGCTTAATACCCGACTGGGCGAATTGGCCATGCGCCACCCGGTGACCTGCAGCCCAGCCACGCCGTTGCGTGAAGCCGTGACCCTGATGCACGAGCAGCAGGTCGGTAGCATCGTGGTCGTCGACGAGCAGAAAGCGCCGCTGGGGATTTTCACCCTGCGCGACCTGCGCCATGTGGTGGCCGACGGCACTAACGACTTCAACGAAGCCATCGAACGGCACATGACCCAGGCGCCGTTTTTCCTGTCGCCGGACCACAGCGCCTTTGATGCGGCGATTGCCATGACCGAGCGGCACATCGCCCACGTCTGCCTGGTGAAGGATCATCGCCTGTGCGGTGTGGTCTCGGAACGTGATTTGTTTTCCCTGCAACGGGTCGACCTGGTGCATCTGGCGCGGACCATCCGCAGCGCCCAGCGCGTAGAAAACCTGGTGGCGATGCGCGGTGAAATCGGCCAACTGGTGGAGCGCATGCTGGCCCACGGCGCGTCGTCGACCCAGATCACCCACATCATCACCCTGCTCAACGACCACACGGTGTGCCGGGTGATCGAACTGACACTCGCCGAGAAAGGCGACCCAGGTGTGCCGTTCAGCTGGCTGTGCTTCGGCAGCGAAGGCCGCCGCGAACAGACACTGCACACCGATCAGGACAACGGCATTCTGTTCGAAGCCCGGGACGCGGCCCATGCCGCCGAGATTCGCGGCAAGTTGTTGCCCATTGCCCAGCAGATCAATCAAAGCCTGGCGCTCTGCGGTTTCACCCTGTGCAAGGGCAACATCATGGCCGGCAACCCTGAGCTGTGTCTGTCCCGGGCCGAATGGTCGCGGCGTTTTGCGGCGTTTATCCGCGAGGCAACGCCAGAGAACCTGCTGGGTTCGAGCATTTATTTCGACTTGCGGGTGGTCTGGGGTGACGAGCAAGGCTGCGAGCAACTGCGCCGGGGCATTCTCGATCAGGTGAATGACAACCGGCTGTTCCAACGGATGATGGCCGAGAACGCCCTGCGCAACCGTCCACCCGTAGGACGTTTCCGTGAGTTCGTACTGGCTCGCAAGAATGGCGAGAAAGCCACCCTGGACTTGAAAGTTCAAGGGCTGACGCCTTTTGTGGACGGTGCCCGACTGCTCGCGTTGGCTCATGGAATCGAGGCAAACAACACGCAGGAGCGCTTTCGCCAACTGGTGGCCAAAGACGTCATCGAGCGGCTGGACGGTGCGGCGTACGAAGAGGCCTATCACTTCATCCAGCAAACCCGCATGCAGCAACATCAGCTACAGACCCGGGAGAACTTGCCCTACTCCAACCGGGTCGACCCTGACAGCCTCAATCATCTTGATCGACGGATCCTGCGTGAGTCCCTGCGCCAGGCACAACGCCTGCAAAGCAGCCTGGCCCTGCGGTATCAGCTATGAGCCTGTTTTCATGGCTGCGCCCGACAGGTCCGAGCCTTCCCGGCGAACTTCAACAACGTTTGCAACGCTTGCCCTTGGCGGCAGAGCTCGGCGAATGCAGCCTGCGCGAACAGCGCTGGGTAGTACTCGACCTGGAAACCACCGGGCTGAACCTGAACAAGGATCGGGTGTTGTCCATCGGCGCGGTGGTGATCGAGGACGGCGCGATCGATTTCAGCCAGCAGTTCGAACGCACGTTGCAATGCGCCGACATGAAGTTGGCGCCCAGCGTGTTGATCCATGGCCTGGGGCCAAGTGCGATTGCCGCTGGCAGCGATCCGGCTCAGGCCCTGGTCGAATTCATGGAGTTCCTCGGCGACAGCCCGGTACTGGCGTTTCATGCGCCGTTCGATCAGCACATGCTCGGGCGCGCGCTGAAAGACCATCTGGGCTACAAGTTGCAGCATCCGTTTCTGGATGTAGCAGACATCGCGCCGCTGCTTTGCCCTCAGGCGCACATTCGCGATGCCGGGCTGGATGAGTGGATCGACTGGTTCAAACTGGAAGTGTTCGAACGCCACAATGCCAGTGCCGATGCGTTGGCCACCGCTGAGCTGGCGTTGATTTTGTTCAGCCGGGCGCGTCAGTTGCAGATTCATAGCCCGTTGAATCTGCAGCAGCGGATGAATCAGTGGAAGCGGCGGCAGCGAGCGCCTTCCTTTTAGATCCGCTGCGCCTGTTCCGGCCCCTTCGCGGGCAAGTCTCGCTCCTACAGGATTTACGCAAGCTCTTTGTAGGAGCGAGGCTTGCCCGCGATGAACGATGACGCGGTCACCCGACCAGCGCCAATTGCTTACCTCCCCCACCTCTGCCACAATCGCGAACAATTCTCGTTAGTTAACACTTCCCAATCGGTGATGCTGCGTGTCGTCAGTCCAAAGCCCTCAAAGTGAGCTCGTTGGTGCGTTATATCGCGACCATCGCGGTTGGCTATTGGCTTGGCTGCGACGCAACGTGGCCTGTCCGCAACGGGCCGAAGACCTGAGTCAGGACACTTTCGTGCGCTTGCTGGGTCGTGAAGAGCTGAAGGAACCACGCGAGCCACGCGCGTTTTTGGTGGCGATTGCCAAGGGTCTGCTGTTCGACTATTTCCGCCGCGCAGCGCTGGAGCAAGCCTACCTCACGGAACTGATGCTGATCCCGGAAGGCGAACAACCGTCGGTGGAGGAACAGCAAATGATCCTCGAAGACCTCAAAGCCATCGACCGTCTGCTCGGCAAGCTCTCAAGCAAGGCCCGGGCGGCGTTTCTCTATAACCGTCTCGACGGCCTCGGCCACTCAGAAATCGCCGAGCGTTTAAGTGTGTCAGTGCCGCGAGTTCGTCAGTACCTGGCCCAGGGCATTCGTCAGTGCTACATCGCTTTGTACGGTGAGCCGATATGAGTCCCGTCAGCTCCAAACCCGTCTCGGCGCAGGTGCTGGATGCCGCGATTGCCTGGCAATTGTCCCTGGACTCCGGCAACCCGGTGGAGCGCGAAGAGTTCGCCAAATGGCATGCCGCCCACGAAGAACATGCGCGGGCATGGCGCCAACTGGGCATGCTCGACCAGCGCTTCAGCGTTGCCAGCGGCCCGGCACGCACCGCGTTACTGCAATCGCGGGAGAGCATCCGCCGTCGAGTGCGCAAACTCGGCAGCGGCGTGGCCAGCACCGTTGCGGTGATCGGGTTGGCGCTGTTCGCCGGTGATCGTTACCTGCCGATCGACTATTGGCTGGCCGACCAGCGCACCGCCACCGGTGAGCAACGCACCTTGCGCCTGACCGACGGCACGCTGATCAACCTCAATACCCACAGTGCCGTTGACGTGCGTTTCGATGAAAAGCAGCGACTGATCATCCTCCAGGAAGGGGAAATCCTCGTCGAAACTGGCCATGGCGACGCCCGGCCGTTTATCGTCGAAACCCACGAAGGCAGCCTGCGCGCACTGGGGACAAGGTTTCTGGTCAAGCGCGAAGAACAAGGTACGCGCTTGAGCGTGCTGAAATCGGCAGTGGCGGCTCATCCCGAGTCGAGTCCTGAAGAACAGGTTCTGCGTGAAGGCCAGCAAGTCCTGATGCGCAGCAATGGCCTCGGGCCGATCGTCGCGCTCAACCTCGGCCCCGATGCCTGGACCCGCGGCATGCTGGTGGTGGACAACGCACGGCTGGAAGACTTGGTCCATGAACTCGGTCGCTATCGCCGCGGGCATTTGGGTGTTGCACCCGAGATTGCCGACCTGCGAATCACCGGCAGCTTCCCGCTGCATGACACCGACAAGGCCCTGAGCGCGCTGTTGCCGACCCTGCCGGTGCAGATCGAACAGCACACGCCGTGGTGGGTGACGGTGACGGCGAAGACTGAGGCTAAATGATCGTTCCCACGCTCTGCGTGGGAATGCAGCCCGTGACGCTCCGCGTCACATGCCGAAGCGGACGCAGAGCGTCCATTGAGGCATTCCCACGCAGAGCGTGGGAACGATCCATCCATCAATATTTGTTTACTGAATCGAAATTATTTTCAATCAGCCCTATCACTTTTGAATTCTCGTTCGGCACCTAGGCAATTGAGAAATATTTCCATTCAGGAACCCCCGTATGTCCCGCTTGCTAGACACCTTGTTGCGCCCCAGTTTGCTGGCAGTCGCCATTGCCCTTTGCGCCCCTCTGGCCAGCAGCCAGCTGATCGCCGCTGAACAGGCGTCCAGCGTTCGCGCCTACAACCTGCCGGCCGCGCCATTGGCCAGCACCCTGAACCAGATCGCCAGCCAGGCCGACCTGGCGCTGTCGTTGAATCCGTCACTGGCGGCGGGTAAGACCTCGGCACCGGTCAAAGGCCCGTTCGACGCAGCCGGCGCCCTGCGCGAAGCCTTGCGCGGCACCGGTCTGCAACTGGAAAAGAGCAGTGCTGGCACCTACAGCCTGGTGGCCGTGCCCGAAGGCGTGATGGCCCTGCCGGAAACCGCCGTGATTGGCGTTGAAAACACCGAAAGTGCCTGGGGCCCGGTGGAGGGTTATTTGGCCACCCGCACCGCCGCCGGTACCAAGACCGATACCGCGCTGGTCGAAGCACCGCGCTCGATTTCGGTCGCCACCCGCGAGCAAATGGACGACCGCAGCGTGCATAGCCTCGATGACGCGGTGCGCTACATGCCCGGCATCGTCGCCAGCAGCTACGGCAGCGACACCCGCGCCGACTGGTTGCGCGTGCGCGGTTTCGAGCCGACTCAATTCCTCGATGGCCTGCCGCTACCAAAAGGCGTGTACGCCAACCCGAAACAGGAAACCTGGAACCTGGACCGCCTCGCCCTGCTGCGCGGCCCGGCCTCGTCGGTTTACGGCCAGACCCCGCCAGGCGGCTTGCTCGACATGGTCAGCCGTCGCCCCAGCGTCGAGTCGAGCAACGAAATACAGGTGCAATACGGCAGCGACAACCATCGCCAGATCAACGTCGCCAGCACCGGCAAGATCGACGACGAAGGCCAGTTCCTCTACGGTCTGAGCGGTGTGGTGCGCGACAGCGGCACGCAAATCGACCACGTCGACAACAAGCGCTACAACATTGCGCCGAGCCTGACCTGGAACATCGACGAAGACACCCGGTTCACCCTGCTCACCCAGTTCACCCGCGACGATACCGGCATCACCAGCCAGTTCTTGCCGGTGCAGGGCACCAAAATCCATTCGCCCCTCGGCAAGATCTCCCACCACAAGAATCTGGGCGACCCGGACTGGGAATTCTACGACCGCACCTACTACGCACTGGGCTACGCCTTTGAACATCGTTTGAACGATGTCTGGCAGTTCAAGCAGAACCTGCGTTACACAAAATCGGACCTGTCCTTCCAGGCCCTCACTCCCGGCGCTTATCCGTTCACCCAGGTCGATGCCGAGGGCAACGTGGGTCGTTCGAGCACCAGTGTCGACGAGGACATCAGCCAGTTCGCCGTGGACAACAACTTCCAGGGCGACTTCGCGACCGGTGACATCCGTCACACCTTGCTGATCGGCCTCGATCACCAGGGCACCAACACCCACTACACCTCGATCTTCGGCGACGGTCTGACCACCAACGTCAACAACCCGATCTATGGCCAACCCATCGTTCGTCCGCCACGCTCGGCGGCGTTCTACGATTACGACCAGAAGACCTACCAGACCGGTCTGTACGTCCAGGACCAGATGGCCCTCGACCAATGGCGCCTGACGCTGGGGGGTCGTGAAGACTGGGTTCACACCAGCACCCAGTTCTTCAACAAGGGCGATGCCACCAACACCGAACGGAACAAGAACTTCAGCGGCAACGCGGCGATCAGCTACGTGTTCGACTCGGGCTTCGTGCCCTACTTGTCCTACGCCGAGTCGTTCCAGCCGAACAGCAACGCCACGGCATCGCCGACCGATTCGTTCAAGCCGACTGAAGGCAAGCAATGGGAACTGGGCATCAAGTACCAACCGCCTGGCAGCGGCACCCTGCTGACTGCTGCGGTCTACGACCTGACCCAGAAAAACGTCTCCGTCGCCACGACCAACTCGAACGGTGTTTCGATCACCAGCCAGACCGGTGAAGTAAAAGTCAAAGGCCTGGAACTGGAAGCCGTCTCCGACGTGACCGAGAACCTCAAGGTCATCGCCGCTTACACCCTGGCCAAATCCGAAGTGCAGAAAGGCGACTTCAAAGGCAATCGCCTGCAACTGATACCCAACCAACAGGCTTCGCTGTGGGCCGACTACACCTGGCACAACGGCGTACTGGATGGTTTCGGCATTGGCGCTGGCGCTCGTTACACCGGCAATACCTACGGCGATCAAGGCAATACCTCGCTCGGCAAGGCTGACGCTTACACCGTGTTCGACGCCGCTGTTCATTACGACCTGGGCCGTCTGGATAACAGTCTGAAAGGCGCCTCCCTGGCACTGAACGCCACCAACCTGTTTGACAAGGATTACATCTCCACCTGTGACAGCTTCTATTGCTACTACGGTGACCAACGCAGCGTCGTCGCCAGTGCTACTTACACGTGGTAATCGCCTGACCTGACATGCCCAATGACCAAGCCGTCCTTAGTGGGCGGCTTTGGTCTTTCTGAAGGCCATGAAATGAAAAGTAAAACAATCCGCCGCTGGTCCTTCGTCCACACCTGGACCAGCCTGATCTGCACGGTCTTTCTGCTGATGCTGGCGCTGACCGGCTTGCCGTTGATCTTCCACCACGAGATCGACCACCTGCTGGGCGATGCCGCTGAATTGAAGGCAATGCCGACGAACACCCCGCAGCTGAATTTGCAGCAGTTGGTGCAGGCGGCTGAACAGCATCGTCCCGGCGACGTCATGCAGTATTTCGGCTTTGACGAAGATGAGCCCAACGCCGCGATCGCAATCATGGCGGCCACCGCCGGTACTGAACCGAACTCGTCTCACACCTTCATGCTCGACGCCCGCACCGGTGAAGCGCTGGAGATGCCGTCAGCCAACGGCGGTTTCATGATGATCATGTTGCGCCTGCACGTGGACATGTTCGCCGGTCTGCCGGGCAAGTTGCTGCTGGCGTTCATGGGCATTCTGTTCGTGGTGGCGATTGTGTCCGGGACGGTGCTGTACCTGCCGTTCATGCGCCGTTTGAAATTCGCCACCGTGCGCCAGAACAAATCCACCCGCCTGCGCTGGCTCGATCTGCACAACTTGATCGGCGTGGTGACCTTGACCTGGGCCTTGGTGGTTGGCGTCACCGGCGTTATCAGCGCGTGCGCCGACCTGTTGATCGCTGCGTGGCGCAACGACAGTCTGAGCGCGATGATCGCGCCTTACCGCGACGCGCCGCCCCTGACACAACTGGCGCCCGCGACCCGTTTACTCGATATCGCCAAGGACGTCGCACCGGGCATGCAGCCGGACTTTATCGCCTTCCCCGGCACACGATTCTCCAGCGAACACCACTACGCGGTGTTCATGAAAGGCAGCACTCACCTGACCTCGCACCTGCTGACACCGGTGCTGATCGACGCCAGCACCCTGCAAGTCACCGCCGTGGCCGAAAGGCCGTGGTACATGGACGCCATGGGCATGTCACAACCGCTGCACTTCGGTGATTACGGCGGCATGCCGATGAAGATCCTCTGGGCGACCCTGGATGGGCTGACCATCATCGTGCTCGGCAGCGGGGTTTACTTGTGGGTGGTGCGGCGCAAAGCGGCGAAACCTGTGCTCGAGAACGCGGAGAGCCCAGCATGAGGCCACGCCAGTCGAGTTTCTGGAGGGTCTTCTCCACCCCCACCGTTATCGCCCTGCTTAGCGCTGCGGGGCTGTTCGCCGCATTGCTGGGCGATGGCGTGTGGGACGCATTGAGCTGGCTTGGCTTGGGCGTTCCCGCAATCCTCGCCCTGCGCGGCCTGCTGCAACGCCGCTAACAATTCGTAGGAGCGAAGCTTGCTCGCGAAGACGGCTTTCCTGCCGCAAGAAATCTGCCGGATGTACCGGCCTCTTCGCGAGCAAGCTTCGCTCCTACAAGTTGCGTGATCCACGCGCTATGCTGCCCAGCACTGCCCCACACCGAGACGCTGCCATGTCCGCCCCCAGCATGACCCTGTTCCACAACCCTTTGTCGCCCTTCGTTCGCAAAGTCATGGTGCTGTTGCACGAAACCGGTCAACAGGACCGCGTGGCGCTGCAAACCAGCGTGCTCACGCCGGTCAGCCCGGACCTTACCCTCAACGAAGACAACCCGCTGGGTAAAATCCCGGCCCTGCGCCTGGCCGATGGCAACGTCATCCATGACAGCCGGGTGATCCTCGATTACCTCGATCACCAGCACGTCGGCAACCCGCTGATACCGCGCGACGGCTCGGCCCGCTGGCGGCGGCTGACCCTGGCCTCCCTGGCCGACGGGATCATGGACGCTGCGGTGCTGATTCGTTATGAAGTCGCGCTGCGCGCCCCGGAAAAACACTGGGACGAGTGGCTTGATGGCCAACGCGACAAGATTCGTCGCGGCCTGGCAGTGCTGGAAGCCGACGCGATTGCCGAGCTGACCAGCCACTTCGATGTGGCGGCAATCAGTGTGGCCTGTGCTTTGGGCTACCTGGATTTGCGCCATCCGGACCTGGAATGGCGCACGGCGAATCCGAAGCTGGCCGAGTGGTTTTTCGAGGTGAGCCAGCGGGCTTCGATGCTGGCGACGATGCCGAAGGTTTAATTTTTTGCGGTGACGATGCGGCCGCCTCCGCGGGCAAGTCGGATCGCCGCACCGCTCGCTCCAGGTCTAGGTGATCTGTAGGAGCGAGGCTTGCCCGCGAAGGGATCGCCCCAATCCGGAGAAAACAAATTAGCTATCCGCATCGCCAGTAATTCGCCCTCCCGCTGATCCTCACGCAACCCCAACGACCGGCTCATTCCACAGCCCCAATATCAAACGTC
The DNA here is from genome assembly GCF_054897825.1 of Pseudomonas sp. ZS1P83. Classification (NCBI taxonomy): domain Bacteria; kingdom Pseudomonadati; phylum Pseudomonadota; class Gammaproteobacteria; order Pseudomonadales; family Pseudomonadaceae; genus Pseudomonas; species Pseudomonas sp. ZS1P83. The sequence goes on along the minus strand of NZ_CM142706.1, from coordinate 5,999,419 downwards.
AGCGGTTTGGCCGACTTCTGCCCAATCCCATACCAGTCCAGCTTGCGGGTCAGCACCATGAACACGCCCAGCAAACCGAACAACAGCAGCGACCCCATCAACAACGCGTAATCCTCAGCACTCAGCAAGCCATAGAGCAAGCCGTAAAACGCCGCCAATCCTCCCGAAAAACCCAAGCCATGACGTACGCTGCGCAGCACATGGCAGACGTAAAAACCGATCAACAACACACAGCCGCTCGCCGACAGCAAATACGCCAGGGCAAAGCCGATGTGCTCGGACAGCGACAGCAACAACAGATAGAAGAACGCCAGGGCCACGCCGACCAGCGCGTATTGCACCGGGTGCACCGCCAGGCTTTTCAGCACTTCGAAGAGGAAGAAACCGGCGAAGGTCAGGACGATAAACAGCAACGCATATTTGATCGCCCGATCGCTTTTCAAGTACTGATCCACCGGGTCGATGAAGCTCACCCCGAAACTGCGGCCGGTGTAGGCTTCGCAACCGCCGCCGGACACACAGCTGCTCAAGGCCTCTTGCAAGTTGGTCGAGAAAAACGAGGTCTGCCAATGGGCAGTGAAGCCCTGATCGCTGACTTCACGCTGGGCCGGCAGGTAGTTGCCGATGAAACTCGGATGCGGCCAATTGGCGGCCAGCGAAACCTTGCTGGTCTTGCCCACCGGGAGGATCTGTAACTGACCAGTGCCTTGCAGACGCAGGTCGAAACCGAAGGCCAGTTCCGTGGCTTGTTTCGCGTTGAGCGCCGGCAGGGTTACATGCACGCCCTCCCCCAACCAGCCCACCTGGCTACCGGGAACGAAGTCGAGTTTCTGGCCATTGAGCTCGAGTATCAGGGCGTTTTCGATGCCGCGAATGTCGCTGATCCCGACTGCCAAAAACGGCTGGTCGAACTGGTAATCGACGAAGTCGTCCTTGATACCCAATTGAGCCGGGACCGAAAAATGCCCGCTGATGCGGTTATCCGCATGAAACAGACGCGCCTCGTAAATGCCCCGAGCACGCAGTTCGGTCTGGACGTCGCCGTCGAGTTCGAAGCGCTCCGGGAGGAAATACAAACGACCGCGTTCTTCACCCACTTCCTGGTAACGCTGGTTGGTTTTCTCGTTGCGCTTCCAGGCGCGCACCACTTTGCGATACGGCACCACCATCAGCGGCCCGCTCAGTTGCTGGCTGGAGCTGGAGCTGCGGGCGATGTCTTCGAGGACACCGTCGCGCAGTTGCTGACGGTCCTGGATGATGCCGTTGATCATCAGCAACGGGATGAGCAATAGCAGAATCAGAAGGGCAATTGCCCCGAGTTTTAGGGTCAGGCTGCGGTTCATGGGACTCTCCCTGTTTGGATGGGGGAGAGTCTGGGATGGGTGTGTGGGGAATTTATGGGAGAACTGTGGAGAGTGTGTGGAGACTGACGCTAAGGCAGGTGCAACATGACCTCTACACCACCATCGGCGTTGCCGATGCTCATCACCCCACCATGCAGCTTCACCACTTCCTCAACAAAGTTAAGCCCCAACCCCGTGCTCTTGCGCCCGCTGTCCGGTCGCGGCAATGAGTAAAACCGCTCGCTCAACCTCGGCAGCGCATAGTCGGGAATCGCCTCGGCCTGGTTGAACAGCCTGAACTCGATCTGCTGCCCAATGCGCTCGGCGCTGAATCGCAGCAAGCCCTGAGCCGGAGTGAAATCCAAAGCATTTTCCAGCAGATTCCCCAGCGCCTGACGCAATAGAAACGGTTCGCCGAGCAGGTTCAAATCCGCCGCAATTCGTTGTTCCACGCGCAACTTTTTGCCTTCGATGCGCGCCGCCTGAGCGCTCAGCAATTCATCTACCAGCTTCGCCAGCGGCACCGCCACCTGCTCCTCCAATCCTTGGCGCTGTTCAACTTGAGCCAGGTTCAACAGCCGCTCGATCAACTGCTGCATCCGCACACTTTCGCTGTCGATGTTGCTGACGAAACGTTGCCGCTGGGCCTGCGGCATCTCGCCTTGCAGCAACTCCGCCGCGCCGCGAATCGCCGCCAGCGGGCTTTTCAGTTCGTGGGTCAAGGTATGTACGTAACGCTCGACGTAGGCTTTGCCTTCGAGTTGCGTACGCATCTGTTCAACCGCCGTCGCCAGTTGTTCCAGTTCGCCGCCACGATAGTGCGGAACCTCGACCCTGCGGCCCTCACTCACCGCTTGGGCGTACGCCGTCAACCGCCGTAATGCAGCGCTCAGCCACCAGGACAACAACGCGCCGAACAGCAGACCAAGGCCGATTAGCCCGGCCCCCCAGGCGAGTAATCGCCGTTCAGTGCGATCAACGTAAGGCTGCAACGAGCTGTTGGGTTTGGCCACGGTGACCACGCCGATGATCTGGCCGTTGTCGCGAATCGGGGCACCGACGTGCATCACCGAGGAGTTCGGATCGCTCGGATCGCTGCGGCTGGAACGAGCGCCATATTCGCCGCGCAGGGTCAGTAAAACGTCGTTCCAGCGCGAGTAGTCCTGGCCCACCGCGACGCCACTGGAATCCAGAACGACAATGCCCTTGGCATCGGTGACGTAGATGCGGTGGTTGACCTGGTTCTTCGGCAACCCCCAGATGCTCGCCTTTGGTTGCCGTTCGCCATAGGCCTTGAGCAGTTCGGGCCAGCGGTTCTGATTCAGGGTGCCGGCCTTGAAGTCGTCGCGCAGGATTTCGGCCATCAGGTTGGCAGTGTCGACCAGCGTTTCTTCGGTGGACTGGCGCACGCCGGGACGGATTTCTTCCATCACGGTGTTCAGCACAAAGTAGCCGGTCAGGCCGATAAACAGCACGTAAACTAGAAAAATCCGGATCCCCAGAGGCATCAGCTACGCCCCGGGCTGTAGCTGTAACCGAGGCCGCGATGGGTCTGGATCGGGTCTGCGTCGGCCTTCACCAGGCGCAGTTTGGCGCGCACGCTCTTGATGTGGCTGTCGATACTGCGTTCGTAACCGGCATCAGCGGCGACCCCCAGCGCGTCGAGCAATAGCTCGCGGCTGAAAACGCGTTCGGGTTGCTCCAGCAGGCAGTGCAGCAGGCGGAACTCATGGCGAGTCAGGGTCAGAGGCTGACCGCGATAGCTGATCTGCACCCGCTCGCTGTCAATGCGAAACAGTGCCGAAGACACCTCGGCGGTCGCTCGCGGCGCCATGCGTTTGAGAATCGCCCGGACCCGCGCCGCCACTTCCCGTGGGCTGAACGGCTTGACCACATAATCGTCGGCACCGATTTCCAGGCCCACAACGCGATCGATTTCAGCATCACGGGCGCTGAGGAAGATCACCGGCACTTCGCTGAAACGCCGCAATTGCTTGCAGGTCTCGAAGCCGCTGATGTCCGGCAGACCAATGTCGAGAATAATCAAGTCGGCCGGGGTCTGGCGCTGATGCTCCAACGCCGCCGCGCCAAGGCTCAACCAGGTGGTGGTAAAGCCCTCGCCCTGCAACGCGAACGTCAGGGTGTCGGCAATCGCCACTTCGTCTTCGACAATCAGGATATGAGGCATGGCGTCCGAGCCCGGCAGTTAAGTGGGCGAACGGTGCCCCAAGGCTGATTCGCCGTCAATCAGCAGTCGGGTTTGTCCGCCGTAAAGCGCCGCGCCGGGTTCACCGCCGCGCCGAATTCACGCAAGGCTTTGGCGCCGATCAACAAAGGGTAGTTGAAGCTGCTGCGGTCGGTGAGGTTGACCTCCACGGTGCGCTTGACGTTGCCCAGGCACAGTTCCAGATCGACCACCGGACGCTTGGTGGGTTCGATCGCTTGCTTGTCATCCTCGTCTTCTTCGGAGCGGGTCTTGATTTTGCTGATCCGCGCAACTTTGTGTTCGTAGACCTTGTTGCTCGCGTCTTTGGTGCCGAGGCGAAAACGCACCCACTCGTCGCCATCGCGGGTGAAGGTTTCGATGTCTTTGGCCGACAGCGACGCCGTCAGGGCACCGGTGTCCATTTTGGCCTTGAGGACTTCGCCGCCGATTTCCGGCAGCGCGATGTATTCGTAGCGCCCGTACAGGGTCGGCTCAGCGGCCAGGACCGGCAGGGCCACGAGGGAAAGCAGTGCAAGGAGGGATTTCACGTATTGGGCTTCCTTGAGTAGTGGACAACGGGATTTTAGACCGTTGTTGAGTTGATCGTTCCCACAAGGTTAACGATCCCAAGGTAAAACATTCGTCGTCAACTACCGGTGCCTGCGCCCCAGATCCCGCCCAGGTTTTCCAGCAGCGAACCGCCGACGCCCTGCTGACCGAAAAATTGCAGAAGCACCGGGGCAAACTGGCCGATCATGCCGCTGTCCATGCCCAATGCGCTGAAAGCGTTGTTCAGGTCGATGATGTTCTTCACGTTGCCCAAGGCATTGTCCAGACCTGCCGCTGTACCGGATGAGCCGAGCAAGCCGCTGAGGGCACCCAGCTCACCACCGCCGGACAATATGTCGATCCCCGGTACGCTTTTGGCCAACGCTGAGTAATCGGTCGAACTCAATTGATTCTTCGCCAGACCGAGCATCGCCCCGGCACCGCCAACGGCTTGTTGTGGCGTCACGTTCAATTGGCTGAGCGCACTCAGCAGACCGGCCGTCTGCGAGGTCGGCGCGGCGGCTGCGGCGGCGTTATCGCCCTGCATGCCGGAGATGGCATTGGCCGCATCGTTCAGGCTGAACTGAGCGAAAACCGGACTGGCCGCCAGACACATCAGCGAAGCCAGTGCAAAACCGCGTGAAATCTTCATCCAGACATCCTCATGTGCCATGAAAACCGCCCGGCAATGGACGGCGAAAAACTGTGTGTTGGACTGGCATCCCAGGGGATTGTTCCCAGCTTTTGCGAGGCCCAGACGAACAGTCACAAAAGAATTTACCGGCGCTGCATCCAGTCGGGTCCCGCCCGCGTATATCCAGCACGGACAGACATTCCTGGCCGATTCCCTGCACGAGGATCATCACCATGAAACGCACTTCGATCAAAGCGCCATTGATTGCCAGCCTGCTGACCCTGGCCTTGGGCGGCGGGTTCGCCCTGAACACCGTGCAAGCGGCAGACACAAACCATGCTGTCATCGTTGGCGGCCAGAGCATGATGCCGAGCAAAGACATCATCGATAACGCGGTGAACTCCGCCGACCACACCACTTTGGTCGCCGCCGTGAAAGCCGCAGGCCTGGTGGATACCCTCAAGGGCAAAGGCCCGTTCACCGTGTTCGCCCCGGTCAATTCGGCCTTCGCCGCCCTGCCCGCCGGCACTGTCGACACCCTGCTCAAACCCGCCAACAAGGCGACCCTGACTCACATCCTCACCTACCACGTCGTCGCCGGGAAACTCGATATGATGACCCTGGCCGAGAAGATCAAGGCCGGTGGCGGCACGGCCGAACTGACCACCGTTGCGGGCGGCAAGCTGTGGGTGATGATGAACGGCCCGCACAACATCACGATCAAGGATGAAAAAGGTGACGTCGCCGACATCACCACCTATGACGTGTACCAGTCCAACGGCGTGATTCAGGTCATCGACAAAGTGCTGATGCCGAAAAGCTGAGGGCTGCCGCCGACCCTGTCCATCGGGGTCGGCGGATTTCAGAGGTGGCCACCCGTGAATGGAACAACCGCGCACAGTGAACTAACCTCTGCCTGCAACCGGCACCTCACGCAGCCCACCTCGATTGCCTGGAGAACTGATATTCCCACCGTCGATGCCGATCAGCTCAGGCAGCTTCTGGCCCAGTGTTCACTGGGCGACCGCCGCGCTTTCGAGACGCTTTACCGCAGCGTCGGCCCTCGGCTGCATGGCGTAGCGCTGCGGTTTATGGGGCGGCCGGACCTGGCTGAAGAAGTGCTGCAGGAAAGCTTCGTGCGCATCTGGAACAATGCTTCGCGCTATGAGGCGCATCTGTCGGCGCCGCTGACCTGGATGATCAACATCACCCGTCATCAGGCCATCGATCAGTTGCGCAAACACCGCGACCGTCCGTTGACCGACCTTGAAGAACAGGCGTTGGAGGATGAAAGTCCTTCGGCCCACGAACAGCTCAGCAGAGCCCGTGAGGCCAGCGCCTTGAACCGGTGCCTGGAAAGCCTTGAAGGTATGCAGCGTCAAACGATCACCGTGGCTTACTTTCAGGGGTTGTCGTGTTCCGAACTGGCCGAACATTTGGCCGCGCCATTGGGCTCGGTGAAATCCTGGATCCGCCGCGGTATGGAGCGACTGCGCAGGTGCCTTGAATCATGAACTATCAAACCCCGCCCCTGCGCCGTGCCCTCGCCGCCGATTACGCCATTGGCTTGATGCCTTCTGCCGCTCGTCGGCGCTTTGAACAGTTGCTGCTGGAAGACGCAGTGCTTCGCGAGGAACTGGCGCAGTGGCAGGAAAGCCTCGCGAGCCTGACCGAAGCCCTGCCTGAGCTGCCGGTGCCGGATCGGGTGTGGCAGGGAATTACTGCACGCATAGAACCGCAAGTGCTGCATATGCCGCAGAAACGTCCGTTCTGGAGCTGGATGCGAGTGACGGCTGCGGTTTGCTCGCTGGTGATCGCCGTCACCTTGGGCATGCTCTACAACCGCGACAGTGCGCGTTACAGCGCTACGCTGCTGACTGCTGACGCGCAGCCTGCGCTGAAGGTTGAAGCGCATGAGGATTATTTGAAGGTCGAGCCGCTGACCCTGGCAGCGGTTGATCCGGGCCGCAGCCTGGAGTTGTGGGCGATTCCGAAGGATGGCAAGCCGATTTCACTTGGGGTGATTCCCGCGGGCGGTAAGGGTCGCGTAGAGCTGAGCGATGTGCAGAAGGGGCTGATCGGCAAACCGATTGCGTTGGCGGTGAGTCTTGAGCCGAAGGGGGGATCGCCGACTGGGCAACCGACTGGGCCAGTTCTATATCAAGGAGCGTTGGCAGCCCTTTAATGATCGTTCCCACGCTCCGCGTGGGAATGCAGCCCGGGACGCTCTGCGCCCCAGAAGCGGACGCAGAGCGTCCATTGAGGTATTCCCACGCGGAGCGTGGGAACGATCAGTGGCCCAACAAAAACGGCGACCCAGGGTCGCCGTTTTGCAATGCCTGAAGCCTTACGCCGCACTAAACAACTTGTGCGGATCAATCACAAACTTCTTCGGTACGCCCGCATCAAACTCGCCGTAACCGCGTGGCGCGTCATCCAGGCTGATGACTTCCACACCGACGATGTCGGCAATATGAATGCGGTCCCACATGATCGCCTGCATCAGCTGACGGTTGTACTTCATCACTGGCGTCTGGCCGGTGTGGAAGCTGTGGGATTTGGCCCAGCCCAGACCGAAGCGGATGCTCAGGCTGCCCATTTTTGCGGCTGCATCGACTGCACCTGGATCTTCAGTCACGTACAGGCCCGGGATACCGATCTTGCCGGCAACCCGGACCACACCCATCAGCGAGTTGAGCACAGTGGCCGGAGCCTCGTGTTTCACGCCGTCATGGCCGTGGCCGCGTGCCTCGAAGCCTACGGCGTCGACGGCGCAATCCACTTCAGGCTCGCCCAGCAGTGCAGCGATCTGTTCGTGCAGCGGAGTATCCAGGGACAGATCGGCGATTTCGAAACCCTGAGCCTTGGCGTGCGCCAGGCGGACCGGGTTGACGTCACCGATGACCACCACGGCCGCGCCCAGCAGGCGAGCGGAAGCGGCAGCGGCCAGACCGACCGGGCCGGCGCCAGCAATGTAGACGGTGCTGCCTGGACCCACGCCGGCCGTCACTGCGCCGTGGTAACCGGTCGGCAGGATGTCGGAGAGGCAGGTCAGGTCACGGATTTTTTCCATGGCCTTATCACGGTCAGGGAGTTTCAGCAGGTTGAAGTCGGCATACGGCACCAAGGCGTATTCAGCCTGGCCACCGGTCCAGTCGCCCATGTCGACATAACCGTAAGCACCGCCCGGACGCGCCGGGTTAACGCTCAGGCAAACACCGGTGTGCATTTCCTTGCAGGAACGGCAGCGCCCGCAAGCGACGTTGAACGGCACCGACACCAGGTCGCCGATCTGCAGATTTTCGACGTCGCGGCCTTTCTCGATCACTTCACCCGTGATCTCGTGGCCCAGTACCAGGCCGGTTTGAGCGGTGGTACGGCCGCGCACCATGTGCTGATCCGAACCACAGATGTTGGTAGAAACTACGCGCAGGATGACAGCGTGTTCGATCTTCCTGCCGCGCGGGTCCTGCATTTTGGGATAGTCGATTTTCTGTACTTCGACCTGGCCATTGCCGAGATACACGACACCACGATTACCAGACATGCTTTCACCTCGCTGTTGTTTTTATGTAGCGGTCGCGTCGCAATGGGTCGGCGGCGCGTTGATTGCTCGGGTTGTTGCTTTTGTCTTGTGTTGTTTGTGAGGGCCTCTTCGCGGGCAAGCCTCGCTCCTACATTTGGAACGCAAGCCCCTGTAGGAGCGAGCGGTGCGGCGATCCGACTTGCCCGCGAAGGCGATCTAAAGAACGACTGTTCTGTTGGCGTTCAAAAACACTCGTCTTTCAATGTGATAACCAACAGCCCGGGCCAGGGTCAGCCCTTCGATATCCCGCCCCTTGGCGATCAGGTCTTCGGGGTAATGACTGTGGTCCACGGCCTCTACGCCCTGGGCGATGATCGGGCCTTCGTCCAGGTCGTTGTTGATGTAATGCGCCGTGGCGCCGACCAATTTCACGCCCTTGTTGTAGGCCTGGTGATAAGGCTTGGCGCCCTTGAAACCCGGCAGCAGGGAGTGATGGATGTTGATCGCCTTGCCGTCGAGCTTGCGGCACAGCTCTGGCGACAGGACTTGCATGTAACGGGCAAGGATCACCAGTTCAGCACCGGATTCTTCAATCACCTGCCAGACCTGACGCTCCTGCGACGGTTTGTCGTTCGGGTCCAGCGGGAAGTGGTAGTACGGAATCTGGTGCCAATCCGCCAACGGTTTGAGGTCCGGGTGGTTGGACACCACGGCGGCCACATCCATGGACAACTGGCCAATGCGCTGACGGTAGAGCAAATCGTTGAGGCAGTGATCGGCCTTGGAAACCATGATCACCACTTTTGGCCGGTAATTCGGCGGGGTCAGTTCGAAGATCATGCCGAAGGCTTGGCCACGCTCTCCCAGGCCTGCGCGGAAGGCTTGCTCGTCGAAGCCATCAGGCTGGCGGAATTCCACACGAATGAAGAAACGACCCGAGAGCCGGTCATCGAAGGAGTGGTGCTCGGTGACATAGCAGCCCTGCTCGAACAAAAAGCGGGTCACCGCGTCCACGGTGCCGAGAACGCTTGGGCAGTCGGCGGTCAGAATCCATGTGTCTGGGGCGCGGCTCATAGTGCGGTGACTCCTGTTCGAAAATACCTGAACAACTTCAAGGCTGTGCAGGATCCTGTGGCGAGGGGATTTATCCCCGTTGGGTTGCGAAGCAGCCCCAAAATTTGCAACCACGGTGTATCAGGCTTAACCGCATGCAATGGTTTACGACTGCTTCGCAGCCGAACGGGGATAAATCCCCTCGCCACAGATCAGGCCTGAACGCTTAGGCCGTATTCGGCAGCCGCATCCTGCAACCACAACCACCAGTAATCCGAGAAGCTGCGACGAATCAGCAGTTCCCAGGTGTCTTCGGCGGTATGGCGGATCACCAGTTGCGACTTGGCAAACACGGTGCCCACAGCCTTGCCCACCGGGAAGCTGTTGGGGTGCACGTCGTAGCTGGTGGACTTCATCAGCACCTGGCGCACGTTCGGGCCGCTCAGTTCGAGGATCTGCTGGCCGCCGCTGACGTTGGTGATTGCGATGTGCAGGTCACCCAACGCTTCACGCAGTTTTTGCTCGGCGGCGAATTCTTCACCGGTCGGCACGATCAGCAGCCATTCATCCGGCCCCATCCATTGCAGGCTGGTTTCGCCTTTGACGACGACGGTCAGCGCACCCGGCAATTCGATGCCGAGGGCCTTGTGCACGCCAGCAGCAAAGGCGGCATCGTGGCCATCGCCACGAATGGTCAGGTGGCCGAGGAGTTTTTTCTCACGCACGATCACGCCGGCGCTTTTTCGGCCCTTGCCCACCAGGCTGGCGAGGTCGGCATGATGCAGCGACGACTCGGCCTTGGCCCCAGTGGTTGGGCGTTGTTGGTAAACATTGGCTACGGTCATAAAGCACCTGTCCTGAATTCTTGATCGTTCCCACGCTCTGCGTGGGAATGCCGCCATGGACGCTCTGCGTCCGCTCTTGGGACGCAGAGCGTCCCGGGATGCATTCCCACGCAGAGCGTGGGAACGATCAGTGTCAGATGTTCTGGCGATCACCCTTTGGATCGAAGAACACCGAAGAAACGATTTCCGCCTCGATCACGCTGCCATCGGCCAGTGGTGCGAACACGCGCTCACCGATGCGCTTCAAACCGCCCTTCACCACACCCATGGCAAACGAATAGCCGAGGGAGTTGTGCAGGTAGCTGGACGTCACGTGGCCGACCATCGTCATCGGAATCGCTTGCTTGGTGTTGAACACCAGTTGCGCGCCTTCCGGCAGCCATTTGGTCGGATCGATCGGCTTCAGGCCGACCAACTGCTTGCGTTGATCACGTACGCAGTCTTCACGGTTCATGCCACGCTGGCCGATCCATGAGAAAGGTTTAGTGCGACCGACGCACCAGCCCATGTTCAGGTCGTCCGGAGTCATCGAGCTGTCAGTGTCCTGACCGACGATGATAAAGCCCTTCTCGGCCCGCAGAACGTGCATGGTTTCAGTGCCATATGGCGTCAGGTTGTACTGCTTGCCAGCATCAACAATTTTTTCCAGCACGCCCATCGCATAGTCGGCTTGCACGTTGACTTCGTACGACAGTTCACCGGTAAACGAAATCCGGAACACCCGCGCCGGCACACCGCCGACCAGGCCTTCTTTCCAGGTCATGAACGGGAACGCTTCGTTGGTCAGGTCGATGTCGGTAACTTGGCTGAGCAGCTTGCGGCTGTTCGGACCGGACAAGGTCATGGTTGCCCAGTGATCCGTCACGGAAGTGAAGTACACCTTCAGCTCTGGCCATTCGGTCTGGGAGTAGATTTCCAGCCATTGCAGTACGCGTGCCGCGCCGCCCGTGGTGGTGGTCATGACGAAATGGTTGTCGGCGAGGCAAGCGGTGACTCCGTCGTCGAAGACCATGCCGTCTTCTTTGCACATCAGGCCGTAGCGGGCCTTGCCCACGTCGAGCTTGGTCCACGCGTTGGTGTAGATGCGGTTGAGGAACTCACGCGCATCCGGGCCCTGGATGTCGATCTTGCCCAGGGTGGACGCGTCCAGCAGGCCGACGCTGTCGCGCACGGCTTTGCATTCGCGTTTCACGGCGGTATGAAGGTCTTCACCGTTTTTCGGGAAGTACCAAGGGCGTTTCCACTGACCTACGTCTTCGAACTCGGCGCCGTTCTTCACGTGCCAGTGATGCAGCGCGGTGAAACGAACCGGCTCGAAGATGTGCCCACAGTGACGGCCGGCCACGGCGCCGAAGGTGACCGGCGTGTAGTTCGGACGGAACATGGTGGTGCCCATCTGCGGGATGGTCACATTCAGCGAACGGGCGGCGATGGCCAGACCGTTGACGTTGCCGAGCTTGCCCTGGTCAGTACCAAAGCCCAGTGCGGTGTAGCGTTTGACGTGTTCGACCGACTCGAAGCCTTCGCGGGTCGCCAGTTCGATGCCGGCCGCAGTGACGTCGTTCTGCAGATCGACGAATTGCTTCGGTCCGCGTGTCGTGCCTTTTTCGTGCGGCACCTGGAACAGCGCCAGCGTCGGTTCTTCCAGACGACTCAGGGCTTTCGGCAAGGTGCCTTCGACTACGCTGAAACCGGCTTCACTGGCCGCGCGAGCGCCGCCTTCAAAGCCATCGGCCAGGGAATCACCGAGACTGTAGACGCCGTTGATGCCACCCACGCACACGCGTTTCTGCGGTGCTTCGCCCGGTACGAAACCGAGGATGTCTTCACGCCAGATCGGCTTGCCGCCCAGGTGCGAAGCCAAGTGAACCACCGGGCTGTAACCGCCGGAGCTGGCAACCAGGTCGCATTCGAGCCACTCACCAGGACTGGTCACGGTGTGCGCTCTTACGTCAATCGCGGCAACGCGAGCGGCGGTCACGTGCTTGCTGCCACGCGCCTCGATCACGGCGCTGCCGGTCAGGATGCGAATGCCTTTGGCACGCGCTTCTTCAACCAGCGCACCGCGAGGATTGCTGCGGGCGTCGGCAATAGCCACGACCTGCAGGCTGGCGTCGAGCCAATCCAGAGCAACGCGGTAAGCGTGGTCGTTGTTGGTCGACAGCACGAGTTTTTTGCCCGGTGCCACGCCGTAACGACGCACGTAAGTCGACACAGCGCCGGCGAGCATGTTGCCCGGCACGTCGTTGTTGCCGTAAACCAGTGGACGCTCGTGAGCGCCGGTCGCCAACACCACACGTTTGGCGCGAACACGGTGGATGCGCTGACGCACCTGGCCAATCGGCGCGCGGTCGCCGAGGTGATCGGTGAGGCGCTCGTGAATGGTCAGGAAGTTATGGTCGTGGTAACCGTTAACCGTGGCGCGTGGCAACAGCAGCACGTCCGGGGTGTCTTTGAGTTCGGCGATGACGCTGGCGACCCATTCGGTAGCAGGTTTGCCGTCGAGGCTTTCGCGGGAATCGAGCAGGCTGCCGCCGAACTCTTCCTGTTCATCGGCGAGGATTACGCGGGCACCGCTGCGCGCTGCTGCCAGTGCGGCGGCCAGGCCAGCAGGACCACCGCCGACGATCAGCACGTCGCAGTGCTGGTTCATGTAGTCGTAGGTGTCCGGATCGTTCTCGGTCGGCGAACGGCCAAGACCGGCTGCCTTACGAATGTATTTCTCGTAAGTCATCCAGAACGATTGCGGGTACATAAAGGTTTTGTAGTAGAAGCCCGGCGGCATCAGCTTGCCGCCGACCTTGCCGAGAATCCCCATCATGTCGTTGTTCACGCTCGGCCAGCCGTTGGTGCTGGTGGCGACCAGACCTTGATACAGCGCTTGTTGTGTGGCGCGTACGTTAGGGATCTGCGTGGCTTCGGTCGCGCCGATCTGCAGCACGGCGTTCGGCTCTTCAGCACCGGCGGCAAAGATGCCGCGCGGACGAGAGTACTTGAAGCTGCGACCGATGATGTCTACACCGTTGGCCAGCAAGGCGGCGGCCAGGGAATCGCCTTCAAAGCCTTTATAGGTCTGGCCGTTGAAGGTGAAGCTCAGCACTTTGTTGCGGTCGATCCGTCCGCCGTTGGACAGGCGATTGATCTGGCTCATACCTTCTCTCCCAGAGCCGTCGTGGCCGCTTTCGGGCTATCGGTCTTGTCGGTGAACTGCGGCTTGGCGCCGATCTTGTAGGTTTCGAGAATCTCGTAGGTCACGGTGTCACGGGTGGCGTTGAAGTACTGACGGCAACCGGCGACGTGATCCCACAGTTCGTGGTGCAGACCGCGAGGGTTATCGCGGAAGAACATGTAGTCGCCCCACTCCTCGTCGGTGCAGTTGGTCGGATCCAGTGGGCGCGGGATGTGCGCCTGGCCGGATGCGTGGAATTCCTCTTCAGAGCGCAGCTCGCCGCAGTGAGGACAGAAGATATGCAACATGGGGATTTCTCCTGTTAGTGGGCAACCGCAGCAGCGCCGTGTTCATCGATCAACGCACCGTTGTGGAAACGGTCGATGGAGAAAGGTGCGGCCAATGGGTGCATTTCACCCTTGGCCAGGCTCGCTGCAAACACGTTGCCCGAGCCAGGTGTTGCCTTGAAGCCACCGGTGCCCCAACCGCAGTTGAAGAACATGTTCGGCACCGGGGTTTTCGAGATGATCGGGCACGCATCCGGCGTGGTGTCGACGATGCCGCCCCACTGACGGTTCATGCGTACGCGGGACAAGACCGGGAACATTTCGACGATGGCCTGAACGGTGTGCTCGATCACCGGGTACGAACCACGCTGGCCGTAGCCGTTGTAGCCGTCGATGCCGGCGCCGATCACCAGGTCGCCCTTGTCGGACTGGCTGATGTAACCGTGTACGGCGTTGGACATGATCACGCTGTCGATAATCGGTTTGATCGGCTCGGACACCAGCGCTTGCAGCGGGTGGGATTCGATCGGCAGACGGAAACCGGCGAGTTTGGCCATGTGCCCGGAGTTACCGGCGGTCACTACACCGACGCGTTTGGCGCCGATGAAGCCTTTGTTGGTTTCAACGCCGATGCACACGCCGTTTTCCTTGCGGAAGCCGATCACTTCGGTCTGTTGAATCAGGTCCACGCCCAGTGCGTCGGCGGCACGGGCAAAGCCCCAGGCCACGGCATCGTGACGGGCCACGCCGCCGCGACGCTGGACGGTAGCGCCCATCACCGGGTAGCGCGTGTTCTTCGAGCAGTCGAGGTACGGAATCTCGTCGGCCACTTGTTTGGCGTCGAGCAGTTCGCCGTCCACGCCGTTGAGGCGGTTGGCGCTGACCCGACGCTCGGAATCACGAATGTCCTGCAAGGTGTGGCACAGGTTGTAAACGCCGCGCTGGGAGAACATCACGTTGTAGTTCAGGTCCTGGGACAGGCCTTCCCACAGTTTCATCGCGTGTTCGTACAGGTGCGCCGACTCGTCCCACAGGTAGTTGGAGCGAACGATGGTGGTGTTGCGCGCGGTGTTACCGCCGCCCAGCCAGCCTTTTTCGACCACGGCCACGTTGGTGATGCCGTGTTCCTTGGCCAGGTAGTAGGCGGTCGCCAGACCATGCCCGCCACCGCCGACGATGACCACGTCATAGACCTTTTTAGGGGTCGGCGTGCGCCACATTTTCTGCCAGTTTTCGTGATGGCTGAGGGAGTGTTTGAAGAGGCCGAAGCCCGAGTAGCGTTGCATAGTCATTTACTCCAAAACCGCGCTCAGCGATAAACCGGGAAGTCCGCGCACAGGGCCGAAACTTGCTGCGCGACGTTCGCTTCGACATCGGCGTCGCCGAGGTTGTCGAGGATGTCGCAGATCCAGCCGGCCAGCGTGACGCACTGGGTAACCTTGAAGCCGCGAGTGGTCACCGCCGGGGTGCCGATGCGCAGGCCGGAGGTCACGAACGGCGACTGTGGATCGTTCGGCACAGCATTCTTGTTCACGGTGATGTGGGCACGTCCCAGTGCTGCATCCGCCTCTTTGCCGGTGAGGCCCTGACGGATCAGGCTGACCAGGAACAGGTGGTTATCGGTGCCGCCGGACACTACATCGTAGCCGCGTTTGATAAAGATGCTGGCCATGGCCTGAGCGTTGTCGATCACTTGTTGTTGGTAAGCCTTGAAACCTGGCTCCAGCGCTTCCTTGAAGCACACCGCCTTACCGGCGATCACGTGCATCAGCGGGCCGCCCTGACCACCGGGGAATACGGCAGCGTTGAATTTCTTTTCCAGCTCTTCGTTGGCCTTGGCCAGGATCAGACCGCCACGAGGACCGCGCAGGGTCTTGTGGGTGGTGGTGGTGACCACGTCGGCGTACGGCAGCGGGTTCGGGTACAGGCCGGCAGCGACCAGACCGGCAACGTGAGCCATATCAACAAAGAGGTAAGCGCCGACTTTGTCAGCGATCTGACGGAAACGTGGGAAATCCAGGGTCTTGGAGTAAGCGGAGAACCCGGCGATGATCATTTTCGGCTTGTGCTCGACCGCCATGCGCTCGACTTCGTCGTAATCGATCAGGCCGGTGGCGGTGTCGATGCCGTACTGCACAGCGTTATAGAGTTTGCCGGAGAAGCTGACTTTGGCGCCGTGGGTCAAGTGACCGCCGTGGGCCAGGCTCATGCCCAGTACGGTGTCGCCAGCCTGCAGCAGCGCAAGGAAAACGGCGGCGTTGGCCTGGCTGCCGGAGTGCGGCTGCACGTTGGCGTAGTCGGCACCGAACAGCTGCTTGGCGCGTTCAATGGCCAGCGCTTCAACCTTGTCGACGTGCTCGCAGCCACCGTAGTAGCGCTTGCCCGGATAGCCTTCGGCGTATTTGTTGGTCAGGCCGCTGCCTTGCGCTTCCATGACGCGCTTGCTGGTGTAGTTTTCGGACGCGATCAGCTCGATGTGATCTTCCTGGCGTTGCTCCTCGGCATTCATCGCCGCCAGCAGTGCATCGTCGTAACCCTGGATTTGGTCTTGCTTGCTGAACATCGCGTCTCTCCCAGCGGCGGCGGTGCGCCATTCGTCTCGGTGAGGCACGTACCTTTCGGCAGTGCCCTTTGGATGCGATGGTATGACCGGCGCAGACAGGTCAAATGCCTATGGACGCCACGCAAAGGTGCGTTTACGACATGGGCGGGTGCACCGGGGTAAATGAGCTCAACCAGACAGCCGCGCCAACCCTTCACGCAAGGCCAGCAACAGCAGGAAATGCGCGGGATAGAGCGCGTACGCCCAGCGACGCATCGGCGGTGGAGGGTTGAGCCGACCGGCGTGGCGCAACAAAAACAGGCCGGCCAGTGGCGCCATCAGACAAGCGGCGATGCCAAGGATGGCTGCACTGTTGTGAAACTGCGCGGCGGAATACAGCACTGACCACTGATTGGCTGCCAGACAGACCAGTCCCGGCAACAGGCTGAAATACCAGGGACGCCTGATCACCAGCAACATCGCCAGCGGCAGCAGAACGCCGAAGAAGCCGAACATCAGTCGCTCCGGGAACAGCGCCGCCAGCAGCAAGGCGCCTGCCGCCAACAGTCGAGCTTGCAGGGTTCGGTCCGGCCAGCCACGGGCCACCAGCAATCCCAGCGCCAACGTGGGTATTACGTTCAAGGTGTCGGGATCAGGAATGTACATCCGGTAGGGAATTTCGCTGATAGCGCTAAACAGTAGCAACCAGCCCAAATAACGCCACTGGCCGTCGGTCGACACTGCGCGGGCCCGCGCCAGGTTTGCTGCCATCGCCAGACAGAACCACGGAAACGCCAACCGACCCGGCACATACAGCAGATCGACGGAATAACCGACATATCGCAGGTGATCGAGCACCATACTCAACAGCGCCAGCCACTTGAGCAGATCCAGTGCCCCGTCCCTTTGCGTCATGTGCATAATTGCCCGGCGTCTTTGTATTTTTCTGACAGCATCATCGCGTGTGCTCCCCGGACGATCTTCGGTAAAGTGCGCACCATCATTGACCACGATGCTCTTCACCATAAGAGTTTCGACCACGGAAGCCGGCCATGACCGATAAGAGCCAACAATTCGCCAGCGACAACTATTCCGGTATCTGCCCTGAAGCCTGGGCGGCCATGGAACAGGCCAACCACGGCCACCAACGCGCCTATGGCGACGACGAGTGGACCGCACGTGCGTCCGACGATTTCCGCAAACTATTCGAAACCGACTGCGAAGTATTCTTCGCCTTCAACGGCACCGCCGCCAACTCCTTGGCCCTGTCGTCGCTGTGCCAGAGTTACCACAGCGTGATCTGCTCGGAAACTGCCCACGTCGAAACCGACGAATGCGGCGCACCGGAATTCTTTTCCAACGGTTCCAAGCTGCTCATCGCCCGCACTGAAAACGGCAAGCTGACCCCGGAATCGATCCGCGAAATCGCGCTCAAGCGCCAGGACATCCACTACCCGAA
Organism: Pseudomonas sp. ZS1P83; assembly: GCF_054897825.1. NCBI lineage: Bacteria > Pseudomonadati > Pseudomonadota > Gammaproteobacteria > Pseudomonadales > Pseudomonadaceae > Pseudomonas > Pseudomonas sp. ZS1P83. Next base: position 5,981,806 of record NZ_CM142706.1, on the reverse strand, counting down.
ACCGCGCGTAGTCACCCTGACCCAGGCCACCGAAGTCGGCAGCGTCTACACCCCGGAAGAAATCCGCGCCATCAGCGCCACGTGCAAAGAGCTGGGCCTGAATCTGCACATGGACGGCGCACGGTTTTCCAATGCGTGTGCGTTCCTCGGCTGCTCACCGGCAGATTTGACGTGGAAGGCCGGCGTCGACGTGTTGTGCTTCGGCGGCACCAAAAACGGCATGGCGGTCGGGGAAGCGATTCTGTTCTTCAACCACAAACTCGCCGAAGACTTCGACTACCGCTGCAAACAGGCTGGGCAACTGGCCTCGAAGATGCGTTTCCTCTCGGCACCCTGGGTCGGGATTCTGGAAAACGATGCCTGGCTTAAATACGCCAAACACGCCAACCACTGCGCGCAGTTGCTGGCTGAACGGGTGAGCGATATTCCAGGCGTAGAACTGATGTTCCCAGTGCAGGCCAACGGCGTGTTCCTGCAACTGTCGGAACCGGCCATCGCTGCATTGACGGCCAAGGGCTGGCGCTTCTACACCTTCATCGGCAACGGGGGCGCACGCTTCATGTGCTCGTGGGACACCGAAGAAGAACGCGTACGGGAACTGGCAGCGGATATTCGCGAGGTCATGTCCCGCTAATACCCTTGCCTGATCGTTCCCACGCTCAGCGTGGGAATGCCTCTAGGGACGCTCCGCGTTTCCTGCCTCACCGCCGATGTAGAGCCGGACACTGTTGTGACGCAGAGCGTCACGGGCTGCATTCCCACGCAGAGCGTCACTAGTGTCCGGTAAACATGCTTCATAGTTGAAGGCTGCCTTGGGCAGCCTTCAACTTTTCTCGCTCCTGCCTTCGTCGATCCCTCAATACTGGGGTTCCGGGCCGTTCAAACAGGACATGAACTATGCGAACCGTCAGTTCGAACAACGAGCCGGTAAATCCTGAGCGACGATGGAGTATTTGCAGTAACAGATAGCTGATCAAGGCACTGTAAATCTGCAAACGCACCGCATTTTCGGAGTAGGCATAAAAGCGTTTGAGCTTCAGATGTTGTTTGATCCACTTGAAAAATAGCTCGATCTGCCAACGATCTTTGTACAAGGACGCGATTTCTTCAGCTGTCCTCGTGAAGTCGTTGGTCACCAGAACTAACGGCGTCGCATGCCCCTCGCGCTCAACCACGACGCGTCTTACCGACTTTTCCCAATAGTCGTTCAGGCGTTTGCCGGCCAAATGCTTTTTGCCAAACTGGACGACTTCATCGGTCATGACCGAGCTTTGCTCAGTCACGGTCGAGTGCTCATGCAGCACTTTGATATTGGCGTTTTTCTTCAGGCGGGTGACGAAAAAAGCACCTTTGGTCTGCAACTCGTGCCACCAGTTGTAATCGCAGTAGCCCTTGTCGAAAACATACGTCATGCCGGTCTGGATCGGCATTTCCAGTGCATCGCTCAGGTCGTTGACGTTGGCAGGCGTAATGTTCACGTACACCGGGGCCAGCTGCGCCAGATCCAGTCCGACATGCACTTTGAGGCCTTGGGTGATGCGGGTTTTCGTCGCGGCTGTCCAGCCATCGAAGTGAGGTCCGCGCAAGGTGATCGACGTGGAGTCAATCAGGCTAACCATGGCCCCGACCTCCTTGCGCTGCTGGCGGCTGACGGCGCTCATCAGGTACCCACAAAGGTCCTGTAATGGCCGGTAGTCACGCTTGTTCAAGGCATCGGACATTGTCGAGCGGGCAATAGGGCCGGCATTAAGATGGTAGCTATGCGGGCCGAAATTTTCGGAGATAGTCGCCAAGGATCGCAGGCTTGAGGCTCGGGTCAAATGGCCGCTGATCAGTGTCACCAGCAATTGCCAGGTCGTGCAGCGTTTGACGTAGCGATCAGCTTGGTGTGTTTCGATGGATTGCTGGAAAAACTGGCGCGGGATCGCACTGAGTAGTTGGCTTAAACGGGTGCTGGAAAACATAAGTCAAAATCGAGTCTGAAAAAACCGATTATGCCTCACAGCCGCCAACAGCAAGGGGGAGCAAGCTCCCCCCTCGTTTTTTACCGGACACTAGTGACGCAGAGCGTGGGAACGATCACTGGCGGCGTGTCGCAATTTCCCACTCACTCAGCAGCGCCGTCCTCTAGTACCACCACCCAACCCCCGTTCACCCTAGTCATTCCCTTGCAAAGGAATGCACCCATGGGCCGAAGTCGTTACACCATCACTGAACCCGACAAACCTCACTTCCTCACCTGTACCCTCATGGAATGGCTGCCGCTGTTCATCCGCCCTTATATCGTCGATCACCTGCTCAATTGCTGGCGTTATCAGCAAAACCACCAGAGCCTGAAGCTGTATGGTTACGTCGTTCTGGAGAACCATCTGCACTTTGTTGCCGAGGCCCCAGACCTCAACAAATGCCTCAGCCAGTTCAAATCTTTCACCGCCCGACAAATCATCGACGACCTGCAAAGCAAAGGGGCCGATCGCTCGTTGCAGCGCCTGCGTTTCAGCAAACGCGCACACAAGCAAGATCGGGTGTATCAGCTGTGGCAGGAAGGTTCGCACGCGGAAATGGTGTACAGCGAAACGGTGATGCGCCAGAAGTTGGATTACATCCATTACAACCCTGTGAAGCGCGGGTATGTGGATTTGCCGGAGCACTGGAGGTATTCAAGTGCTCGAGATTACGCTGGCATGGATGGCTTGATTGAGATTCAAAGGTGGCACTGAGACGGCAACCGCACCCGTAACAGGATCGTTCCCACGCTCCGCGTGGGAATGCAGCCCGTGACGCTCTGCGTCACAACGGTGTTCGACTCCACGTAGGCGGTGAGGCTTGGAACGCGGAGCGTCCCGAGATGCATTCCCACGCAGAGCGTGGGAACGATCATCCCCCCGCTAGCGGGGGGATGAGGATGGCTTAGAACTCGATACGCACGTCACCTTTCGGCACGCTACAGCACGAAAGAATAAACCCCTCGGCCTCATCTTCCTCGGTGATCCCGCCGTTGTGATCCATTTCGACCTCCCCGCCCAGCTTCATCACCTTGCACGTCCCACAAATCCCCATCCCGCAAGCCTTCGGAATCAACAGCCCCAGCTTGGCCGCCGCCGCATGCACTGTTTCACCCGGTGCAACGCGAATGCTCTTGCCGGACGCAGTGAATTCCACTTGATGCAGGTCCGCCACGTCGATGTCCGGTGCGTCTGCTGCTATTTCGGCTTGTTCCACCGCATCGGCACGAGCTTCCGGTGGCGTAGCGCCGAAGGATTCTTCGTGATAATGCGACATGTCGAAGCCGACCGCTTCCAGCATGCGCTTGACCGCGGTCATGTACGGCGTCGGGCCGCAGCAGAAGACTTCGCGCTCAAGGAAGTCCGGCGCCATCAGCTCCAGCATCTTGTGATTCAGGTAACCGCGATAACCGGCCCACGGCTCGCCCAGACCATGCTTCTCGCAGATCAGGTGCAGGCTGAAGTTGTCGATCCGCGACGCCATGTGTTCCAGTTCGCGGTGGTAAATGATGTCTTTCGGCGAACGGGCGCTGTGGATAAACACCATGTCGACGTTGCCGTTGGTGTCATAGAACCAGCGAGCCATCGACATGACCGGCGTGATACCGACACCACCGCTGAGGTACAGCACCTTCGGCGCCGTGAAGTCCATGGCGTTGAACAGCCCGACCGGCCCGTGCACGGCCAGCTCCTGGCCTTCATGCAGGGTGTCGTGCAGCCAGTTCGAAACCTTGCCGCCCGGTACGCGCTTGATGGTCACCGAAAAGCTGTACGGCACCGATGGCGAGCTGGAAATGGTGTAGGAGCGCATGATCGGCACGCCTTCGATTTCCAGCTCCAGGGTGACAAACTGCCCCGGTTTAAAGAAGAACAAAATCGGCTGGTCAGCCATAAAGCAGAAGGTGCGCACATCCCAGGTTTCCTGGATGACTTTGACGCAACGGACGATGTGTCGACCATTGGCCCAGGTCTGGGTGGTTACCGGATTCAGGAAGCTGTTGGACATGCTGTTCTCCACCGCCGATGCTCGGCCTTATGTTGGCGATTCTGCGTATAGCGCGAACCACCCATTTACCTATCTGCGACATTCACATACTTATCGCGACCAGCCCATAACTACCGGGGGTTGCGCGTCGGGAACAGAGTGGGCCATGTCGCTCGTGGATAAGGTTCTGGCGTGCGCCGGCCCCACACTCGGCTCCACACAAAGACGTTTTCTTTACACCCTTGCGTAGCAAACCGTATCAGCCACTATTTCGCCGGCCACACTGAATGGCCTTGAGGATCAAATCGATGGACGTCACCGCAAAACTTAGCCTGGGCGATCCGCTGGAACCCGCACGCAAGGCCACCGCGCAAATGCTTCAAGAGCGCGAACGTACTTTCTCGCTGCCGCAGCCGTTTTACTCTGACGAGCGGCTGTTTGATATCGACATGCAGGAAATCTTCCAGAAAGAGTGGTTGATCGCCGGCATGACCTGCGAGATCCCGACCAAGGGCAACTACCTGACCCTGCAAATCGGCAAGAACCCGATCATCGTTATTCGCGGCGCCGAAGGCGTGGTGCATGCGTTCCACAACGTCTGCCGTCACCGCGGTTCGCGGCTGTGCACCAGCGAAAAAGGCAAGGTCGCCAAACTGGTTTGCCACTACCACCAGTGGACCTACGAACTGGACGGTCGCCTGCTGTTCGCCGGCACCGAGATGGGCGCCGACTTCGACATGAAACAGTACGGCCTCAAGCCGGTGAACGTGAAGACCGCCGGCGGCTACATCTTCATCAGCCTGTCGGAGACCCCGCCAGCAATCGATGACTTCCTGTCGACGCTGAACCATTACATGGAACCGTACGACATGGAGAACACCAAGGTGGCGATCCAGACCACCTTGTTCGAAAAAGCCAACTGGAAACTGGTGCTGGAAAACAACCGCGAGTGCTACCACTGCAACGCTTCGCACCCGGAATTGCTGAAAACCCTGCTGGAATGGGACGACGTCACCGACCCGCGCGCCGACCAGGCCTTCAAGGACCACGTCGCTGCCTCCGCCGCTGCCTGGGAAGCCGAGAAGATTCCTTACGCCCACGCCAGCTTCGGCCTGCGTAACCGCATTGTGCGCATGCCGCTGCTCAAGGGCACCGTGTCGATGACCCTGGACGGCAAGCAAGGCTGCGCCAAGCTCATGGGCCGCATCAAGAACCCGGACCTGGGCTCGATGCGCATCCTGCACCTGCCGCACTCGTGGAACCACTGCATGGGCGATCACATCATCGTCTTCACCGTGTGGCCGATCAGCGCACAGGAAACCATGGTCACCACCAAGTGGATCGTCCACAAGGACGCGGTCGAAGGCGTGGATTACGACGTGGAACGCATGCGCAAGGTGTGGGATGAGACCAACAACCAGGATCGTCGCCTGGCCGAAGAGAACCAGCGCGGCATCAACTCCACCGCTTACCAGCCTGGGCCATACTCCAAGACCTATGAGTTTGGCGTGGTGAACTTTGTGGACTGGTACAGCGAGCGCTTGCTGAACAACCTGGGGGCTGAACCTGCGCCTTACCTCAAAGGCGTGCCGGTTCAAGGCTGACCGACCCCGCTGAGACAAAAAACCGCGAACACGTTTCGCGGTTTTTTATTGTTCAAATTTCGATCAATTGCTTTAGAGCGGCCACGGGTGTGGGGCTGTAGAGGTTCGCGAACAAGTTATCCACACCTTCACCCACAGCTAATGGGGACAACTCAGTTTACAGCGAAAAAATTCTCCACAGAAACCGAAGAAAATCCGTGACTTATCCAGAAGCAGGGTTTTGAACTGCGATTGGTTGTTTTTTGATCGAAAGCCTGTAAGGCACGAATTACGTGGCCTGCAGAGGATGGCGAACACCTTATCCACAGAAGCGCCAACAGACTTTGGGGGCAACTTTGCCGGATCTGTGGAAAACCGTTGGAGGCCGCGATAAATCGGGGTTTGCGCGAGGTTTATCAGCTTAAAACGATGATTTGATCGTTTTATGATCACAAGCCTGATAAGCCCGTTTTGTATGGCCTGTAGAGGACAGCAAACATCTTATCCACAGATGCGCTAACAGAGATTGGGGGCAAGTATTGGCTCGTGTGAAAAGTTATCCTCAGGAAAAAGCGTGAAAAAACCGCAACTTAGACTGGTTGTTTATTGTACAAAGGGTGGCAGGCCTTGATTTGTATGGGGTGTGGCGAGCGGCGAACATGTTATCCACAGAAGCGCTAACAGGGATTGGGGGTAAATTCGAACCAACGACCAAAAAAACCAAATGACTGGGTTAGCGCCTTTCGGAAAATACACATCTTGGATACACCGTCATTCACGATGGGTTACGGACGTTTTGGGGCAGCAGTCGTTACTAAACAAATAACACCAATATAAAGGCTGATACCCGAGACTCCAGATATCGTTCCTAGTACAAACGATACAATCACAAAAATACCCATGAACGAGGCAAGTAAAAGAAAGATGTTTGATACAAAAAAAATAGACAGTTTTATGCCAAATGAGTTTGACTTTATTTTAGCTGCTACAAACATTCCCAGCCCTGAGAACACGATGGCCAAAAAGCCCACGACTTGCAGAGCTACCGTGTAAATGGTAACTACAGGCAACCCTCTCGTATCAAAAAGGTCATCCGGGTTCTCTGGAGTGCCAACTCCAGCAGACAACAAGCAAAACCAGGCACCAATGAACAATAAATTTGCAATTAACAAACGTTGATACTGGCGCATGAATAGTTTCCTTCCGAAGAAATCTTGATTGGCCGCCAGTGCATGCACGACCAAATTACACATAACAAAACCGATAAACTTTCAGGCCATGACACTTAGTCACAAGCTTTTATGCTAGCAGACTAACGTTCAATGAAGATCAAAGCTGTGCCTTGAATAGCGATTTCATACGGTTTAGCATTCAAATATTTTTCTACTGCGGCAAGTACGCTGGTCGCATTCTCACCCACCGAACTTCGAAACGTACTTGGATTCGCATCATAGATATCATTGTAAGCTCTTGCACCACCTTGAAAGAACAACTTACCGTTGTCTTGCTTAATTATAGTTCCTTCGATTTTTAGAGTAATATTACCGAGCCAAGATGCAGTCATCCAAGAGTCCGACGAGGTATTGTAAGGCACTTTATCCAAGGCGATTACAGTTCGTCCAACAGGTGCAGTAGCTAACGCGTTTTCCAGCATAGGAATTGATGTTCTAGATAGGTTTAGACCTAGACTATTGATGTTGGTCTCGGCAGCAGCTCCGTTTCCATAAAGAAAATGTCCAAGCGCGGCGACTGGAGTTAGCGCACCGCCAGAAAGGCCGGTAGACTCGGGAACAGAACCCGCTTTAAAGTTACGTGACGTATAGTTCAACGCTTGAGCCGGTGACATATTTGGATTCAAGCAAATGTAGTTATCAGCAAAAGGGATCGACTGCATGTCACGCACAATGGATGTGACAAGGCCTACAGCAACCCCATTTCTAATAGAAGCTTGTTGTTCATTAGTGATCTTTACAATCATCTCTCGCCACAGACCTTGGCTGTAGAGTTCGTTTCGCTCTTGTTGCTGGGCAATAAAAACCATTGCCGGATTAGGCGCCGGCCAAGCACCGCCTGGTGCCATCGGGCTATAGCCAGGCGCGGTTGCAGTAACCTTCAGGGGAGGAAGTACGATTCCATTGTTCATCTGTTATTTCCTACGAAATTATAAGTTTTTGCGCAGCAGGTGCTGCATGTAATTCGCTCGTAGGCGATTGTTCGAGGCTCGGGACCTTCACATGATTCAACGTGCCACATCGGGAACATTTGATCTGGAACTCGGTACACCCACCGACTCTGGCTAAAAGCCGATTACAATTACCACATCTGCAGTCTTTCAACATTTGTAAAGCCTTTTGGTTGAGTGACCCTCCTCATAGTTGAGCGCCGAACACCGGAGAGCCACACAAAATACTGCTGCTTAGATTCTCACTCTGTAACAGCGGACGAAAAAAATATATCTCAACGAAAACAATTGAACAAGATCACGACTATTCAGTTGAGCGGCCTACTCCTGAGCCTTGTAGGACGTCCTAAGATTGAATTTAAACGGCGACAGGTCCTGCCAAAATCGGAGCAACCTACTGATATATAAACAAGACTGTCCAAATAGATCGGAATAAAACGCGCGAACATTGCAACCGATAAACGCCTTAAGGCACCCCCGACAGGAAAGGCCTTACACCAATAATAAAATAAGCTTACAGATAATATTCTATTTGCCCACGAAAATAATTCAATCTAATGCTAGATCCTGTTGAAACACGACTGGCCCGAGTCGATATCCAGTTTCAACTCATAGTCATCGAATGCACGCCACCCAAGCAAAAGCGAAGGCACGTACTGACCCAGCAATAACGATGGCGGGATCGTAAAGCCCGGGTAGTAGTTGCAGGTGATCAATTGGATATTTCCCGACAGACTCAATTCACCCTTGAAGGTTTGGGAACGCGGTTTATCGGAGACATGGTGAGAGTCGGTTAACAACGTGATCCCCATCCGCTTCGCGGTTTCGTCGTTAACCCGGGTTTGAGGCGCGCCGGTGTCCAGGATAAATCGTGACGAGACACCATTTGCCGCTTTGACATCGATCTAGGGCAGTACCTCGTCAGTGACGTGAATGTCACTGGGGTAGGGTTGAATCGCCAGCACTTCGTGCCGCTTGGTTCTTTCCACCGAAAAATCGCCGACGGCCCGCAGAGTCGCGATCGACTCAGTGCCGAACATGGAAAATAGTGCGTTGAGCTCGGGGTCCTTCGCGATGGCCTGAGCATGGCGCCGCTTGATCGCCAGGTAGTATTCGGGAAGCTGGTTTGCGGTTTTAGCCTCGAACGGCGAAAACGGACACTGAACAATTGAGATTTTTTTCAGCGCCCAACACCTTGTCGCATTGCTGCTTCATCTGCGTCAAGGTCGCTTTTTGTCCCTGTTCAGACTCCAACCATTTGTAGAAATCCGGAGCTGCCTGCCTAGTTTCAGCCATCGAACTTGTAGCTGCACACATACAAAATGCAAACAGCATCAGAGACGACTTTAAATTCACGCCGCCGATCAGACATGTCTCACGCCGACTGACCGTTTTCATGTTCAACCCATTCTTGAAAACGAGTTTTATGAACTAGCGCTGCTGCAACCCCGCCCAGCTCATACAAGCCAGCTCATAGAAAAATGTAGCTCATCAGGGCCGATACATCAGATAAGCCTCACCCGTGACCCGAATCATCGGATGCGGTGTGATTTGGCAGGTATCGACGATACGAAAGCCATGTCGCTCGTAAAACCGGCGGGCGCCGGTGTTCACGGCGTAGTCGATCAGGCTCAAGCCATTGAGCCCAAGCTGGTTGGCACGGTCGTAGGCGTAGGCGAGGAATTGCTTGCCCAGGCCTTGATTTCGCCAGCCTTCATGAAGCGCCAGGCTGGAAATATAGAGGGTGTCGGGGATTTCCATCCTGGCATACGGCGCCAGGACCGGATCGGTCACGGGAGCCGCCAGCGGATCGTGACGCATCACATAGCTGTGCATCATGCCAATGACGTTTCCCCCTGCTTCGGCAATGAGGCAGTTCTGCCAGGAAAAATCCACGTCTTCACGAGCGTACCGACTGGCGCCCACATCCAGCAAGTCCTGGCCGGGCTGCGCCAGTTGGCTCCAGATGTAATCCGCAGCGCCTTCTGATGAAATCTGAAACAAACGAGCAATCTCCCGCGCATCCGCGCGCAGGGCCGAACGAAATTCAACTGCCATTTAGCTGACTCCACAGGACTGTTAGCGAACGACGCCTTCCTCAATCAACAACGTGAGAATCGCCTCAGCCCCAGCTTCCGCGCTCAACCCTTTAAGCACCTGCCCGCCCCCGCCACTGGCCTTGGCCGTCGCGGCTTTCATACGGTCCGCGCCACTTTTGGCCTTGATCACCTTCAAGCGTTTAGGCCGTGGCTTGGCCGGTTGCAGGGTGGCGACCGCCAGCAGTTCATCGTCGATCACTTCGACTTCATCCGCCTGCAACACCCCGCGTCGGGCCGGGCCGTAAGCGCTCTGCCGAGGTTTCGGCGCAGCGTTATCCACCGTCGCGAGAAACGGTAACCGCACTTTCAATCGACGACGCTGACCGCGTGGCAAGGCTTGCAGTACCAGCGCCGAACTACCGTCGATGGATTCAACTTGAGCCAGCCCTACGACGAGCGGCCAGCCCAGATTTTCCGCCAGTAGAAACGGCAACATGCCCGAGCCTTCACCGGTTTCCGCCTGACTTCCGGTCAGCACGACCTGAGCTCCGGCGTCACGCAAATACGCGGTCAATGCCGGCAGTGCATCGGCGCCTGAAGGTTGCTCAAGCACATGCAACTGCTCCAGGCCCATGCCCAGATACGCACGCAGTGCAGGTTCTGCGACGTCACCGGCATGCAGCACTTGCAGGTTATCCCCAGCCAGTTGCAGACCCAGTTCCACCGCTCGCGCATCCTGCTCAGCGCGACGTGGCCGGCCGGAAGTCGGGTGGGCGCCGATGGACACCAGGCTGATGATTTTCGTGCTCATAACCCTTTCCTTTCCTTAAGCCGCATCGCGCTTGGCTTCATTGCGGTAAGCCTCTACCGCATCGATCAAGGCTTGAAGAATCTCGGCGCTCTCGCCGATCACCGACAGGTCGGCACGTTTGATCATGTCGCAGCCAGGATCGAGGTTGATCGCCACCACCTTGTCGCAGGCACCGATGCCTTGCAGATGCTGGATCGCCCCGGAAATCCCCACCGCCACGTAGACCCTTGCGGTAACCCAGGTGCCGGACGCACCGACCTGACGGTCGCGCGCCATGAAGCCATCGTCCACTGCCACACGAGACGCGCCTTCGGTAGCGCCCAACGCTTCGGCCGTCCTGTGGAAAAGTCCCCAGTCCTTGACCCCGTTGCCGCCGGAGAAGATGAATTCGGCTTCGGCCATCGGAATCGCCGCCGGGTCCACTGCCACGGCGCCCAAATCTTCGATGCGCGAGAGACTGCGGGCAACCGCTGTGGATAACTCCACCGGCAAAGCTTCGTGACGGGTTTCGCTAACCGGTTCGGCGCATTCGACGGCGGCGAGAATCAAGCGAGCGACCGGGCGCGCCAAGTCCTGCAAACCCGCACCGGCGCGGCCGATGCATTCCTGATCCTTGACTTGCCAGACCCGCGTGGCCGGGCGTTCGCCCAGTGCAGCGGCAAAACGTCGACCCAGTTCACCACCGCCACTGCGGCTGTCCGGCAGCAACCAGTGGCGCGGGTTGAACTGGTTATCCACAGCCCGCAGGCCCTGGACTCTTTGTTCCGGTGCATAACCGCTGAATTCGTCGCCATCCAGCACCAGCAAGCGATCGACGCCAGCAGTGGCGAAAGCGTTTTCTTTGTGTTCGCCGAAGACCACGGCCAACACCGCGCCGTCCTTGCCAGCCAACTGATGAGCCAGACCGAGCAAGTCGCGGTCGTGGCTGCTCAAGCGGCCGCCGACCATGTCCGGCACCACGCTGATGTAAAACGCAGGTGCAGGCACTTGATGCAGCGGCAATTGCACTTCAACCGCGGCCGAGCGTTTGCTCGCCCCGCCCTGTTGTGCACCGCTGCGGTCGATCCGTTTGATGCCGTTGGGACCGATAAAACCGATGCCATGGGGATTCTTGCGGATGACGCCACTAGGCCCCATCCAGCTGTGTTGCGCCGGTTGCATGGCCGCGTGCAGCGGGTGCAGGCGGTTGCGGGCGATCCATTCGGCGCGTGGGTCGCGGCGGATAATGTCGCTCATCAGTGGGCCTCCGCAGGTTCACGTTGGACCGGTGTGGTCGGCTTACTTGGCGCAGCGTCTTCGAGCAACGCGTCCGCCACCAGTTCGGCGATGTCCTTGATCAGCGGCCGGGGTTCGACCACGCCCTCGAGCATCGCGGTGCATTGTGGACAACCCACGGCCACCAGTTCGGCGCCGGTTTCGCGGATGTCTTCCATGCGCATGTCGGGGATCCGCTGCTTGCCCGGAATGTCGGTAATCGGCGCACCGCCGCCACCGCCGCAGCAGCGCGAGCGGAAACCGGAGCGTTGCATTTCCTTGATCTCGATCCCGAGGGCGCGCAGTACTTCACGCGGTGCCTCGTATTCGCCGTTGTAACGGCCGAGGTAGCACGGGTCGTGATAGGTGACGCTGCTGCCTTTGTGCTGGCCGAGACTCAGGGCGCCAGCGCCGATGATTTCGGCCATGTAGGTGCTGTGGTGCTGCACGAGGTAGTTGCCGTCGAAGTCGCCGTACTCGTTTTTCAACACGTGGAAGCTGTGCGGGTCGCAGGTGACGATGCGGTTGAAGCTGTACTTGGCCAGGGTCTGGATGTTGCGTTTAGCCAACAACTGGAAAGTCGCTTCGTCGCCCAGACGTCGGGCCACGTCGCCACTATCACGCTCTTCAAGACCGAGCACCGCGAAGTCGACCTTGGCCGCTTTCAGCACTTTGACGAAGGCGCGCAAGGTGCGCTGGTTACGCATGTCGAAGGCACCGTCGCCGACCCAGAACAGCACGTCGACAGATTTCTTCTCGCTGAGCAGGTTCAGGTTCAAGTCCGCCGCCCAGTTCATCCGTCCGCCCGGCGCGAAACCGCCAGGGTTGTCGGTGGCGATCAGATTTTCGAGGACTTCGGCGCCCTTGTTCGGGGTTGCGCCTTTTTCCAGGGTCAGGTGGCGGCGCATGTCGACGATGGCGTCGACGTGCTCGATCATCATCGGGCACTCCTCGACGCAAGCACGGCAGGTGGTGCAGGACCACAAGGTTTCAGCGTCCACCAGACCGTTGACGATCGGTTGATGCGGGTTGCCGGCGTGCTCGCCGATTGGCTTCCCAGGATACGGGCTGCCAGCGAACTTGGCATCAGTGCCACCGGCAAGGCCGACCACCATGTCTTGAATCAGTTTTTTCGGGTTCAGCGGCTGGCCAGCGGCGAACGCCGGGCACGCAGCTTCGCACTTACCGCACTGCACGCAGGCGTCGAAGCCGAGCAGTTGGTTCCAGGTGAAATCCTTGGGTTTCTCCACGCCCAGTGGCGCGGTCGGATCGTTCAGGTCCAGCGGTTTCAAACCAGTGGAACGACCACCACCAAAACGTTCGGCGCGACGGTGCCAGGCCAGGTGCAGGGCACCGGCGAAGGCGTGCTTCATTGGCCCGCCCCAGGTCATGCCGAAGAACAGTTCGCTAACGCCCCACAGCACGCCGACGCCGAGGATCGCAGCCACCACCCAGCCGCCGAAGTTTTCCGGAAGGATGCCCGCCACCGGCAGGGTCAACAGGAAAAAGCTCGCAGAGAACGCCAACAGGCTTTTCGGCAGGCGCATCCATGGCCCTTTGGACAGGCGAGCCGGTGGGTTGCGACGACGCAGAAACATGAAAATCGCACCGACGAACATCACCGCCGAAGCAATCAACAGGGCAACACCGAGAATGCGACTGTGCAGGCCGAAACCGTGAACCAGTATCGCCAGCACCATCGACGCCACCGCACCACCCGCCGTAGCGACGTGAGTGTTGGCGATGTATTTGTCCCGCGCGACGACATGGTGCAAGTCGACCATGTAGCGCTTGGGCATGGCGAACAGGCCGCCGATCAGGTCGACTTTCGAAGCTCGACCTCGGCGCCACATAGCCACCCGCCGCAACGCGCCCAGGACAGCGAGTCCGGTGGCTGCGAACAACAGGATTGGAAGAAGGGTGTTCAACATGTGGAGCTCCCAAAGACCTCGGGGTCTTGCAGGCCAAACTACCTGGATGCCTTGCTCGATTCCCTGTAGGAGCAGAGCTTGCTCGCGAAGGCGATGGATCAGTCGACATCAATGTTGAATGTCAGTACGCCTTCGCGGGCAAGCCTCGCTCCCACAGGGTTATCCACAAGCTCTTAGAAATCCTTGCACAACCGCAGGGCGTCGTAGATCGCCGCGTGGGTGTTGCGCTGCGCCACGCAGTCGCCGATGCGGAACAGCAAGTAGCCGTCACCCGGTTGGCTCAGCGTAGGTTGCGGCTTGATCGCGAACAAAGCTTCGATATCCATCTGGCCTTTGTTGCGCGAGCCTTCCTTCAGGGCGTAGTAGATTTCTTCGTCCGGACGCACGCCGTTTTCGACGACCACCTGATCCACCACCCGCTCCTCTTTGGCGCCGGTGTATTCGTTTTCCAGTACCGCCACCAGCTTGTCGCCTTCGCGGTAGACCTTCTCCAGCATCATGTCCCCGGTCATGATCACTTCTTTGGGGTACATGCTGCGGTAGTACGTCGGAAACGATGTGCCGCCAATCGCCACGCCCGGTTTGATGTCGTCAGTGACGATCTCGACCTGGCTGCCCTTGTCGGCGAGGAAGTCAGCGGTCGACATCCCGGTGAATTCGCAAATGGTGTCGTAGACCAGCACGTTCTTGCCCGGTGCGACCTTGCCATCGAGGATGTCCCAGCTGCTGACCACCAGGCCTTCAGCCGCGCCCCAATGTTCGTTCTGCTCCAGGAATGGATGACCGCCGACGGCGAGCACCACCACGTCCGGACGCAGGTCCAGAATAGCTGCCGCATCGGCCGCCACGCCCAGGCGCAGGTCGACTTTCAAACGCGCCAGCTCAAGCTGGAACCAGCGAGTGATACCGGCAATCTGGTCACGCTGTGGCGCTTTCGAGGCAGTGGTGATCTGCCCGCCGATGAATTCTTTCTTCTCGAACAGGGTCACGTCGTGGCCACGTTCGGCCGACACGCGAGCCGCTTCCATCCCGGCAGGACCGGCACCGACCACCACAACTTTGCGCTTCACACCGGTCGATTTCTCGATGATGTGCGGCACGCCCATGTATTCACGGGAGGTTGCAGCGTTCTGGATGCATAGGACGTCCAGGCCCTGGTACTGACGGTCGATGCAGTAGTTGGCGCCGACGCATTGTCTGATCTGGTCGACCTGACCCATTTTGATCTTGGCGATCAGGTGCGGGTCGGCGATGTGGGCGCGGGTCATGCCGACCATGTCCACGTAGCCGCCTTCCAGAATACGGGTCGCCTGGTTCGGGTCCTTGATGTTCTGCGCGTGCAAAACAGGGGCCTTGACCACTTCTTTGATACCGGCGGCCAAATGCAGGAACGGCTCCGGTGGATAACTCATGTTCGGGATAACGTTGGCCAGGGTGTTGTGGGTGTCGCAACCCGAACCCACCACGCCGATGAAGTCGACCATGCCGGTGTCGTCGTAGTACTTGGCGATCTGCTTCATGTCCTCGTGGGACAAACCGTCCGGGTGGAACTCGTCACCGCACAGACGGATGCCGACGCAGAAATCCGGGCCGACTTCGGCCCGCACAGCCTTCAATACTTCCAGGCCAAAACGCATGCGGTTTTCGAAGCTGCCGCCCCATTCGTCGGTACGTTTGTTGACGCGCGGGCTCCAGAACTGGTCGATCATGTGCTGGTGCACGGCCGACAGTTCGACGCCGTCCAGGCCACCGGCCTTGGCGCGGCCAGCCGCGGTGGCGTAGTTGCCGATCACCCGCCAGATTTCTTCCGGCTCGATGGTTTTGCAGGTCGCACGGTGCACCGGCTCACGGATGCCCGAAGGCGACAGCAGGGTTGGCCAATGCTCGCCGTCCCAACGGGAACGACGGCCCATGTGGGTAATCTGGATCATGATCTTGGCGCCATGCTTGTGCATGGCATCAGCCAGGTTCTGAAAGTGCGGAATGATCCGGTCGTCGGCCAGATTGACCGACTTCCACCAGCCTTGCGGGCTGTCGATGGCCACACTGGAGGAACCGCCGCAAATCGCCAGGCCGATCCCGCCCTTGGCTTTCTCTTCGTAATACTTGACGTACCGGTCGGTGGTCATGCCGCCGTCGGTCGCATAGACCTCGGCGTGCGCAGTGCTGAGCACGCGGTTACGGATGGTCAGTTTGCCGATCTGGATCGGCTGGAACATTGCTTCGAAAGCCATGGCGGGGTCCTCGACTTACAACGGCTTGACGGTGAACAAACCGTCGTCGTGGCCT
Source organism: Pseudomonas sp. ZS1P83 (assembly GCF_054897825.1). NCBI lineage: Bacteria > Pseudomonadati > Pseudomonadota > Gammaproteobacteria > Pseudomonadales > Pseudomonadaceae > Pseudomonas > Pseudomonas sp. ZS1P83. The sequence goes on along the minus strand of NZ_CM142706.1, from coordinate 5,965,727 downwards.
TCTTCGGAGCCACCGTAGACTTGTTCGGCAACGGTGCGGATCTTGCTGCCGCGAGCTTGCAGAATCTGGTCCATGGCACCGGCAAACCAGCCCGTGAACATGTAGTCGACCTTGCGCCCGACCTTGCCGTACACGTAGACGAACGCCGAGTGTTCGAGCTTGACGCTGGCAGTGCCTTTGTCGAGGTCGATGTCCTGGATCTTGAACAGGCCCCAGCCGCGCTGCGACAGGCGTTTCATGTAGTGCTCGAACACTGCGACGCCTTCCAGGCCGTGACATTCAGCTTCTTTTTCACACCAGTGCCAGGCGGATTTGTAGCCGGCCTTGTAGAGGATTTCGGCGTAGGCGTCGGCGCCCAGCACTTCCTCGATGCCCATGTGGTTGTTGACGAAGAAGTGACGCGGTACGTACAGCATCGGCAGGGCGTCGGAGGTCCAGACACCGGTTTCGCTGTCGACTTCGATTGGCAATTGCGGGGCGATCTTGGCCATGGAAACTTAACTCCAGAAAATTCGTGGTGTTGCCCCCGGCACGAACGGCCGGGGGAAAGGATTCAGAGATGCAGTGGCTTACTCGCCCCAGACGTCCTTCAGGACGTTGACCCAGTTCTCGCCCATGATCTTGCGGACCACGCGCTCGGAATGGCCGCGCTTGAGCAGGGTTTCGGTCAGGTTCGGGAACTCGCCGACGGTGCGGATGCCCAGCGGGTTGATGATCTTGCCGAAACTGGTCAGACGGCGGGCGTAGCCCTTGTCATGGGTCAGGTATTCGAAGAAGTCCTGGCCATGGCCCTGGGTGAAGTCAGTACCGATGCCGATGGCGTCTTCGCCGACGATGTTCATGGTGTATTCGATGGCTTCGGCGTAATCGTCGATGGTCGAATCGATGCCTTTGGCCAGGAATGGCGCAAACATGGTCACACCGACGAAACCGCCGTGATCGGCGATGAACTTCAGTTCTTCATCGGATTTGTTGCGCGGGTGAATTTTCAGACCCGACGGCAGGCAGTGGGAGTAGCAGACCGGCTTCTTGGATTCGAGGATGACTTCTTCGGAGGTTTTGGAGCCGACGTGGGACAGGTCGCACATGACGCCGACGCGGTTCATCTCGGCGACGATTTCGCGACCGAAACCCGACAGGCCGCCATCGCGCTCGTAGCAGCCGGTACCGACCAGGTTTTGGGTGTTGTAGCACATCTGCACAATACCGACGCCCAGCTGCTTGAAGACCTCGACGTAGCCGATCTGGTCTTCGAAGGCGTGAGCATTCTGGAAGCCGAACAGGATGCCGGTCTTGCCCTGCTCCTTGGCCTTGCGAATATCGGCGGTGGTGCGCACTGGAATCACCAGGTCGCTGTTTTCGCGGATCAGCTTCTGGCTGGCGGCGATATTGTTGACGGTGGCCTGGAAGCCCTCCCATACCGACACGGTGCAGTTGGCCGCGGTCAGACCACCCTTGCGCATGTCTTCGAACAGCTCACGGTTCCACTTGGCAATAATCAGACCGTCGATAACGATGCTGTCGGCGTGCAATTCGGCTGGGCTCATCAGGCTGTCCCCTATTAGCGATTCACGCGCCGAATCGTGTGTCGGCGCTTTGGGGCCAGCATATGCCTGAGGGACGGGGTAGCCGGGTGCAAAAACGACAGGGGGTTTGCCGAAAGCGTCAATCTGCGACAAAGGGTCATCGTCGGACGTCATCGGCCACCTGTTCAAGGGCCTTCGCATGGGCCAGAATTCGCGGCATTACTGGATGCTTCACTGATAAGGGGCGGCGACGCAATGAAATCGATCTTCCTGGCGTTAGCACTGATAGCGACCGGCGTACACGCGGCTGAAGAGTCCGACGACAACCCCTGCGACAAAGTCGAAAACGACGTCCAGACCCTGGAATGCTCGGTCTTCAGCAAAAACACCGCCGAACAGCTGCTCAAAGACAACTATCAGGGCCTGACCGAGCGCATGCAGACGGTCTACGGCAAGAGCCCGGCGCAACTGACCGACATCACCGCCAAGCTCAAGGCCGCTCAGCAGCAATGGCTGAAGACCCGGGACGCGGATTGCGCGGTTGAAGCGTTTCCGGCGACAAGTGGTAGCAAGGCATTTACGATTGCGCAGAATGATTGCGTGGCGCGAATGAGTGATGAGCGGTCGGAGTTTTTGGAGTCTATTGGGCAGGAATAAGGCGTTAGAGCGTCTGCCACACTGACTCAAGAACGGTCAGCAGTTTTTTGCTCGCCGCTTTATCGATCTCCAGATCGGCGCAACAGATACTCCACTCGGAAAAAGCATCCAGTGTCTGTTCGATGTAGCGTTCAGGCTCAAGGAAACTGAAAGGTTTGCACACCTCAATAAGAGCCTTGCGTGTGGGTATGCCTTTTCCCGCGAATGCAGTGGTGTGATCGTTGCCACGCCCTGCGGTGCTGGAAAAGGTCAGATCATAGGCTGGTGCCATTTTCCAGCCGACCTTGCCGCCAAAAAAGGAGAAGTTCTTCGCATGATCGTCGTGGTTATGAGCGAGAGCGTTGAAAACCATCAATCGGGCCATTTTCTCGACCTCGGACGCGTCCTTTGTCATTGCCAAGGTCGCTCGCAATAAATCACTGTAATCGAGGCTTGGCGCGCGGAAGTCGGCGTATAGAATCGCCGCAGCGGTAAGCATATGGCGCTTGGAACCGGCTTCTCGATCGAAACGTTTCGTGGCGAAGAATTGCTCTGCGCCCTTGGCGGTTTCTACCTTTAACAGTGTCGACTCGGAAATTTCGACCCCTGCCCTGTGGGCCATCAGGGCATAAGCCCGCTCAATAGCACCGCTATCACGATGTTCCTCTTCGCAGCGAAACTTGATCAACCAGTGCTCATAACCCCTGGGTATTTCACCAAACGACGAAACGGCGCGGTGTTTGTCCGGCGAAAGACCAATTACCGCTTTGGGTCGGGTACCACCGGGTGAACCACCCGCCAGTCGCAGCGAATTGATGACCTCGTCAGCGCTGCCTGAAAGTATCGTTTGTGATGCTTCATAAAGGGCGGCCAGATCGAGGTCTTCGTCTGTTTCAATGGTTTCGAACATCGGCACGTATTCAAGCGCGCCCATGCTTCGATTGCCCATGTAGGCCAGACGATGCAGCGGTCCGATTGCGTGGCGCTCGATTCTCAACTGACTTCGGAAGAATCGATCCATGAGCAGCAATCCCCAGCCATCGGGCAACGAATCGCTGAAGGCACCGTGCAGGCCGTCGAACAGCATCGGATCAGCCGCCCTCTGAGGTTTGACCGAGAATTCCATATGAAACGGCGCAAGATTGAATCCTTTCGCCAACCAGCCCGGATCATAAGAAAAGAACACACCCTGACGAGGAATCGCGACCAGTTCGCCGACACGTGATCCTTGAAGCATAACGCTGAGTGCGTTGACGGATTTCATTGTCGGCCACGAGCCCTTTCGTAGTTTTTCAGTTCTTGAAGCGTCAGCGACTGAGTCGAGGCGAACAAATTTGTCAGCGGCTCCTCTGCCCCCAGGCAAATCGCGATCAACAACAAGCCATCCAGAGAGATCTTGCCGGTGGTTTCAAAGCGCTTGATATTCGACTCGGGGACGCCCGACTTTTGTGCGAGCGTGCGCCGCGAAAAGTTTTTGCTGAGCCTCAGACGCTTGGCATTCCCGGCAATCTGTAAAGCGATCTCTCCGGGGGAGTAGAGAAAATGGGTAAGGGCCATGAGGCGACCTCAAGAGGAGTGTGAGCAAGTGTAGCAATGCAAGCAACCACTTACTTTTAAACGTTTATATTTTGTCCTTTATGATGCAAAAAGACATTTAAAGGTCAATATTTTATCTCTAAAAACCAGAATTTCGGCACAACGACTACCTTGGCCTCAATCTGTCCGAATATCTTTTCCCACATCCCCCTCAGATCAAACCTACAACGCCCCATCCACTGCGGCTTCGCACGCTTTTCTTGAGCAACATACTGACAAATTTCGTTTATTGGCCGCCTGAAAAATATAAGTAAAGATTCGCAAATCTTATAAACGACTTATATTCTCCCCATGAACAACATTCACTGGACTCGAAAGGCCGTTAAGCAGCTTCTGAAATTGCATTCCGCTCATCAGATCCAGGTTCGTGATGCTGTCACGGTGCTTGCTTGCATGCCTGATGTAAGCAACGTCAAAGCACTGGTTGGTCATGACTATGCCTATCGGCTGCGAGTCGGTAACTATCGGGTCATGTTCGACTGGGAAGGCGCAATCAAAGTAGTCAGTATTCAAGAGGTCAAAAAACGCGATGAACGCACCTACTGACGTTCAAATCATCAACGACGCAGACGGAAACCCCGCGTTCGTGGTCATTCCCTACGCGCAATATGTGGCACAGAAAATTGAGCCCGATCTGATCCCTCACGAGGTGGTAAGTCGCATTGTCGACGGGGCAACGCCTATCCGGGCCTGGCGCGAACACCTGAACCTTACCCAGGATGAAGTTGCCAAACGCATGGGCATCTCTCAACCGGCCTTCGCCCAGCAGGAGACTGTCGCCAAGCCGCGCAAGGCGACCCGTGAAAAAATCGCCGCGGCTTTTGGCATCAACACCGATCAACTTGAGCTGTAAGCTGCATGCCACTATCGGGAAAGGGATTCACATGAAAATCTGCGGCATCGAAATCAAAGGCAGCGAAGCGATCATCGCCGTGGCCTCCCTCGACGGTCAGGCCCTGAGCCACGTTACTCTAGCCACCAAGAAAATCGCTCTCGACGATAACGACGAAGCCGCGAACGTCAAAGTCTTTGCCGCTCAGGTGGCGTCGTTTGTGCGCGAGAACTCCATCGACCGGATCGCGATCAAGAAGCGCAGCAAGAAAGGTGAGTTCGCCGGTGGGCCGACCACGTTCAAGATCGAGGGTGTTTTCCAGTTGTTGGAAAATTGCGAGGTGACGCTGCTGTCGCCACAGACCATCAATGCGCAGTACAAGAAGTTCGGCTTTGAACTGCCGGGCACGCTGAACAAGTATCAGCATGAGGCTTACAAAGCGGCGTGCTCGGCGCTGATGAAAAAGTGAGTGCCACAAATTCTGTAGGAGCGTGGCTTGCCCGCGAAGAGGCCGGCACATTCAAAATTACTGTCGCCTGACACGCCGCCTTCGCGGGCAAGCCTCGCTCCTACAAGGGCCAGGTTCAGGCTTTTTGGCTTTGTCGGCGATCTTCCCGCGGACACCGCTCAAACCGCGCCCGATAGCTGCGGGTGAAATACGAAGGCGATTCAAACCCGCACGCAATACTCACTTCCAGCACGCTCATGTCCGTTTGCCGCAATAACTGCCGCGCTTTCTCCAGCCGTAAGCGCAGATAGATATTGGCTAAAAGCGGTGAAATAGGCGCACCTTGTGGTGTGCCCTGCTTCGCAGGAGTTCGCTTTCCGTTTTCAAGAACAACTGTACGCAGCCATCGGACTATAAACGCTAACACCCGTCGATCCGCGATTCGGTGTTGCAGAAAGCACATCATCCACTCGTGATCGATGGTGTCAAAGAACGCGCGAATAGTTGAGCGGGCTGCTCACATTGAAGTCGGTGGGGTGTGGAGCGCTTACTCAAAACCCAAGGCAGGAGCCGTATGCGGTAATTCCGCACGTACGGATCTGTGCGGGGGTGGCAGGTGGCTGCCATTCCTACCGCGACCAGTTGATCTCGCGTCCTGCGATTATGAAACGCGGATCCATGAAAACCGCGCACAGAGTATTGAGTGGGAGCACATTGTCCCAGGCTGGCAGTTTGATCATCAGCGGCAACGCTGGCAAAAACGGATTAAGAAACTTCCCTCTCGAAAAAGAACGCAGTCTCCCCAAAAGCCGGTTTTAGTTGATCGAACCACGTAGCATCGGGATCAAATCGTGCGAAGAATGGCCTCTGCACCCAATCCGGGTTTCGTGCTTGGATAAAACGTAAAACAAACACCTTTTCTCCTCGAATTTCAGCTACACCGCAGACCTCAACTTTCCCCGGATCTGCGCTCATCGAAGGTCCTCGGGCAGTCCTGGCAATACCTGAAACTTGTTTGACCGCGTCCCGGTAAATTTCCCACGCACATACAAGAGGGACTTCAAAATATCGGCGGGCCCCGGTATCACGCTCGATAAACATATAGTAAGGAATAATGCCTAGTTGAATTTGCGTCTGCCAGAGTCGCGCCCAGACGTCAGCAGAGTCATTGATATGAGCCAGCAACGGGCCCTGGCTACGTATTTGAGCGCCTGTTTGTCGAACACGAAGAATAGCCTCTCGAGCAATGGCAGGCTCAAGTTCCGCCCAATGATTATAATGAGCCATTAACGCTAAGTGTTTACCGCTGTTGATGATCTTCCTAAATAGATCAAGAAGTTCACCTGCGTCGCTGTCAGTCACAAACCGCTGAGGCCAGAAAGAAAGCGCCTTTGTACCAATTCGGATAGTGTGGATGTGCTCGAATTCAGGCGTCAAAAGAGGTTCTAGGTAAGCACGTAGATTGCTTGTCTTCATAACTAGCGGATCTCCGCCAGTAATTAAAACATCAGTCACTTTAGGGTTGGCCCGAAGGTAATCCAATAGCTGGGCGTTTTCCTTAGCAGCAATCTTGAGCGATTGGTCACCCGTGAATTGGGCCCAACGGAAACAAAAAGTACAGTAGCTATGGCAAATCTGACCAGCGCTTGGAAAAAACAGCACAGTCTCACGATATTTGTGCTGGACACCCGTTACTGTCACGCCAGACAGTGAAGGAATATTACGCTCCAGCTGTCCTGCTGGATGGGGATTGAGTCTAGCTCTAACCGCTTTTATCGCGACCTCACAGGATGAGCGGTCGGAATTCCTTAAAAATAAAGATGCTATTAGATCAAAAGACTCGTTATCCAGCATATCTTTCTGGGGAAAGGTAAGCTGGTATATAGGATCGTTGGGAATATTGCTCCAGTCGATCAATTCTTTGATAACATATTCATTGACTCGAAATGGAAGAACGCTTGCCACCACCTTCATCGCCCAAATAGTCTGGCTGTCTAATTTAGCAAGCTGAGGAATCTGGTCAATTTGATTCAAGGTATAAACCTTGAAACGTTCAACCTCGAATTTTTCTGTGAGGTTTTCAACACTTACCGCTATATTTTCAATAGTATGCATAATTAGTGACCAATAAAATTTTAGGGCAGAACATTGCTGGCTATAAAATATGGAGCTGTCTTGACCTAAAATAAATGTCGGGACCAACAATAATATCTGATGAAACCATGGAGCCTCCAAGCGACAACGGTTTCCACACTAGTAACACCTGTCGTATGAAAATCAGCGATGGTGGACAAGATCAATAATTCTCCCGCATGCTTCTTTAATTTCAGCTTCATTTACGGAAGCAATAGAGATGCGGATATGGTCCTTCATACCGTAAGAAGACCCTGGCGTGGTCGAAACGGATTTTACATTGAGGAGATCGTCTACAAATTGGGTATCCGAATTCCAAGTAGCACCCAATACTCGGGAAATGTCAGGAAATAGAAAGAAACCACCCTGCGGCCGTACAATGTCAAACGTAGTGCTTAATAATTGATGGCAGTAATAGGCTCGGTGTTGCAACTCATCAACACGTTTTTTAAGAATGCTCTTAGGCAACGCTATAGCTGCCAAGGCACCGTGCTGCGCAAATGTACACGCATTGTCCGTCATGACGCCCTGAAGCGTGGAGCATCGGTCGATGATTTTTCTATCCGCGAACATATAGCCTATTCTAAAACCAGACATAGAGAACAGTTTTGAGAACGTACGTGTAACCACCAGCAGGCTAGAGTCCACCATAAGATCCAGAGGGCTAACATATTCACCGCTACCGAAAATGATGCCTTCGTAGGCTTCATCGGAAATGAGTAGAAAGCCATACTCTTGAGATAACGCCACCAAGACTAGAATATCTTGTCGACTGAGAATCAAGCCAGTGGGGTTGTGAGGTGAGTTAATAATCAACGCCTTGGTTTTGAGAGTCACCAACTTGCGAATTTCAACTATGTCGAGACCCTTATTTCCCATTTCGTAATCGACGGCAATACCCCCGTTAAGTTCTATGTAAGATCTATAGGCGGGCCAGCATGGATTCGGAATCAGAACCTCGTCCGCGTTGGATAATATGCATTTCATCAACATGAACAAAGCTTGACTTGAACCATTAGAAACTAAAATTTCGGCCGGGTCGCACAACTTACTATGTTGTTGAAAGCATCTCTCGATCAACGCGTTTTTTAAAACATCTATGCCAGTAAGATTACAATAGCCAGTGTGCCCATTTATTAAGGCGTCAATCGTCGCGCGAGAAACTTCCTGCGGGACTTCAAGGTTGAGCTCACCGTCGTGCATCTGAATTAAGTCACGTATTTTAGGACTTTCACTCAAGACCTTCGATAACTGCTGGCTCGGGTTTGACATGATTTTCACCAACTGTAATTATTTTAAGTGTCGCAGCATCTGCCGCGAGTAAACTTCAGTGAAAAAAGCTTTCGCCGACGGGCTCAGGTCCCCGGGCCAGAAATCAAACATCAGATTTACACGAGTACATTCACTATGGTTCCAAGACTCATGCTGAAAAGTCGTGTCAATGATTGCTATTTCACCCGTTCTCCAACTAACGATCTCTTCCCCGATTCTCAGTCCAGATAATCCATCGTCAGCGCAAAGGATAGGAAGATGTAACGTCAGCATAGGATAAACATAATCCAAATGCGGCTCGATGTGACCGCCCGGTTCTAGGCTTGAAAGCACAACCTCTCTGATAGTAGCGCCTGGCACAACATCCTCGACAAAGCGAATCGTATTTGGAACAAGGTCAGTGTATACAGCAATTTTTTGACCTCCTTTATAAAGTGGAACTGATTTCCACAAAGGATCGCCATGAAAGGGATATTTTTCCTGGGTGTTCTTGTGTTTTTCATAGAGCTGGATTAGTTCCTGCGTCATCTCGGCAAGAAGCGTATCAATGCCTGAGAGGAAGCAGAAATCGTCTTTAGACCAAAGAGGCTTTCTGAGTCCGAATGACGACTTAAACCCGTTGATATTTATATTCGTAGCATAAGGTATAGGCATGACAGGCTTAAGCAAACCGTTGGATAGGCGGCTAGAGCGTGATAACTTTCTTCCATGAAATTCCGACTCAATTAGATCGAGGATACACTCGCGAGTTTTATCATCAATATCGCCAAGCTCATCTAATGCCTCGTACCATAATGTGAGCACAGGTTCCCGCCACTTTAGAGCAGACCTGCAGGTAATCACAACCGTCGCATATAACCAGATTAGGAGGCAAAGTAGTAATAACTGGCTTGATAGTAAAAGTCCAAATCCGACTAATTCAGTTCTGCTGTAGAGTCCCGCCACCAACGTAAAAATGGAGAGCGGAACGAGCCAACAGGTGTAGCTACTAAAACGTCGCACGGTGGAATAAGGTACGACGATATTGAGCATATCAAATTGGGAGCGAATAATCGGCCAAGCGCTGATGGAATAGAGAAGAAAAAATAACAAGCAGTAGTAAGACACTGAATATATCGACAAAAAACCCTTCGGTACTGCCAGAATAAGCAATATAGATAGTAATACTAAGTAAGCTATCACGAATATACTGTGTTTCAGTATGTAATTTATACCTCGAATGCCGTATAGATTTCTCATGCCGCAACCTGCGCCGGAGCCTTGTATCGGATCCATCTAAATAGAAGTAGAGAGAACAGCGCTATAAGTCCAAGCCCTACGCCACACCATACACCCGCCGCTCCTAGGTCAGTATAAAATGCCAAGAAGAGAGCGAGCGGTAGTCCCACTAGCCAAAAACAAATAATCGAAAGCAACATCGGAAAGACGGTCTGTTTCAAGCCCCTAAATATACCGAGCAGTACCATTTGACTTCCATCAAAGAAATGGAAAATTCCTAAAATGCAGACAAAAAGGCTAGATAGCTTGATAAGCTCGTCATCTCCACCTTCACCGCGAGCAACAAATAGCTGAACAATATCATGGGGAAAAATAATCAGGATAGAAGATATTACAGTGAGTACTATCCATCCGAGCCATAAAGCACTCCATCCGGCGTCACTCGTCCGCCGCGAATACACACCCAAAGGAGAGCAGAGGCTTATTCTCGTAGTAGAAGCTTGAGAAATGCCATTAGGTATTGTAAATACGACTTGAAGAACTTGCATTGCGATACCATGAGCAGCCAACGCAACGATTCCAAACTTACCCACTATGATTGTGAGGATGAAGAAAAATAGAGTGTCATTTGCCTGCGTTAAAGAGACCGGAATACCGTTTCTTAAAATAGGCAGCATCAACCACCCTCTCACTACTGTCAATTTTATACAGTGCTGCCGCTCCCCGAACTGCGGATTCATTAAGCCTAATATGACCAGCAATATACAAAGCAAAATGTTTGTTAGCGTCGTGGCGATACCTGCACCGAACAAACCCAAGGGGGGTATCCACAAAAAGCCAAATATTAGAATCAGGTTAGCAACGAAGTTAAAGATCGCTGCTATAATAATTGCGATAACTGTATATCGCGCTGATCCCATTATTGATAAAACATTTCTGAGGTGTACAAATAAAATCGCTGGGCCGATGCTCCACATCAGGCTATTCATGTATCTCTGAGCTTCGAGAGACAAAAGCGGATCCTGGCCAAAAAAAACTAATATTTCTTTCGTAAAATAGAGCATTGCTAAGCATATTAAAAACGCAGCTACTATGAGCTGAATGCAGCTGGTCGATACAGATGCATATTGTTCTTCTTTTGCCTTAGATCCCAATGCATCAGTAATAAACGGGATGGTAGAGATGAGTAGCCCGGAAAATAATAAAAACAGAAGATAGTAGAGGCCCTGTGCCAAAGTCGACGCAGCTAACGCCTCGGTACTAATCCATCCAGCCATTATTACGTCCGTAGTCGCAATAATCACATGCGCGATATTGCCAGATACAAAGGCTAGCGAGAGCCGGGAACTCTCGCGCATCTCGGATGTATATCTACGGGAAAGCCTCGCGGCACGGTTATATATCAGTGATGATGTCAAGACTGTACTCCCGGTCTAGGTGCTTAGACACATCCTTGGAAATCTGTACTCTTTTCAGCCATCGATCCGTTCCATCGTACTTTGGCGTAAATTTTGGCCTGCCATGAGCGCACTTATAGTTGTTGATAAACAAAACCTGTGCTTCGTTCATTGATAAGTCAAAGGTTGCTGACTCAACCAGCTTGATAAAATCCTTAAAATCTAGTTCTTCGTAGTGAGACATTTTGCTGTAGTCAACGTAGACAGGATCATAAATGAAGCTGTAGCCCTCGGTAGGTGCTTCTTGCAACACCGCCGTCTCTAGAGCTGTTGGCTTATATTCGATCGTAGAAGGTCGGTCGGAAAGAATGGTATAACGGCTCTCAGTTAACCTGTGCTTGAGTGTTGCATCAACAGCTGAAAAATCTGGGCAAGACAGCAAGTTGGGGACTTTATCGTCGTTTCTTACGCATAAAAAACCTAGTACATCTGCCCTATAAGGTAAAGCGGGGTCTTCAGTATGCAGTTCTAAATGCACAGAACCACTTCCCAACTGCTTATTTCTATCTTGGAAGATTGGGAATATTTCTTGAACAAGCTTACCGTTCTGCAGGTCGCTATAACCGAAGACATCACCAACATGCCTTGAAAGCTGAAGAAATAAATCATCGTAGTTTGAATGGCAGTCGTCTCTCCAATGTTTCGGCGTCGGTCGCTGTTGATTGGCTTTAGGAAGGTCTAATATTGTGACGTCAGATGAAAAATTAAAGTCCTCTTTAAATTGAGCGACAATAGATTCCGGGCTTAACATTGAGTAGTCTAATTTAGTAAATATCATATCTGTACCGAAGAAATGGTAAATTATTTAGTTTCAAAGCCACCAGGTAGTGACCCACTCGCGAGTCAGTTGACCTCAAGGGATTTCAAGCGTTTTATGATCATAGCCAAGCACAAAATTCTTAGAGCCAAGTTTATAGAAGTACTGGTTATTCAAAGGGATCTTCCCAAGTTTAGTGGTGTAAACATACTGTGGGACGCTGAAACCAGTTTCATAACCGTGCAGCTGCTCCATAATCTCAAGGCCCTTTTCTATCGACGTCCTAAAGTGCGACACGCCTTGAACATTGTCCGCGTGGTATAGGTAATAAGGCCTTACCCTGCCTTTCACCAGCATCCGGTTCAACGTTCTAAGTGTTTCGACGTCGTCGTTCACACCACGCAACAGCACTGTCTGGTTTTGCACCGGTATACCGTGGGAAAGAAGTTTATCTATCGCGCTTAAGGCCTCAGGAGTCACTTCCACGGGATGATTGAAATGGGTGCTAAACCAGATTGATTTGAATTCGGACAACATCTTACAAAAATCATCTGTTATCCGCTGCGGAAGAAAAACCGGGTACCGTGAGCCAATGCGTACAAAATCTACGTGGGGGATCGCATTGAGCCTAGAGATAATGCTATGCAAAAGCTTATCGGAAAGAATTAGCGGGTCGCCTCCAGTAAGTAATACGTCGCTGATGTTTTTGTTGTTTGCAATGTACTCTATGTCTTGATCATATGAGTCGGGAAGCTCTTTGTTGTAATAACTGCCTGACTTATCAGTTGTGTGAAACTTTCTAGTGCAGTGTCTGCAATAAACTGGGCAAGTATCCGACACTAGGAATATGACTCGGTTTGGATACTTATGTACGACGCGTCTGGTTTTCATATAAACCATATCACCCACAGGGTCTACATCCTCCTGCTGATTACTCTCATCAACTTCTTTTGGGTGGGGTATGCTTTGCAGCCGAATCGGACAATTCTCATTGGTCTCGTCCATCAGTGATGCATAATATGGAGTAATCATCCACTTATACTGGCTCTCTGTTTGCTCAATGCCCTTCAATTCTGTATCACTGAGAGTTACCCAGGCTTCCAGCTGAGCCTTGGTGCGAATTGCATTCTTCATTTGAAATTTGTGGTCGCCCCATTGGTCGGAAGACAGTAAATCCTGTTTACTCAAAGTGTCCTTTGCAATAATCATTTTTATTATCCTTCGCTGGTAGGGGAACTGACGAGGTTTTTATCAATGTCTTTAGTTGTCGAGGTCGTCCATCCGCCGCTATGATAGTCGAGACCTTGTACCTTATATCGATTGTCTGGAAGCTCAAAGCCGAACTCTTGGAATATCAAAGCAGCATTATTAATTGCATTATCTTCTAATGGAAAAGGCTTGCTATCCAGGCTCTCACTTATTGATTGAAGTACGTCAAAGATCAGTCCGCCTATACCTGACCCTTCAGACATCCTCATTTTTGGTCGCCAGGTGATATAGTCTGGTAATTCGAGGGAAAAAGCGTCCCTCAGTAGAACTTTTGTAAAATCATCTCTTACATGGAACTCCATCGGTGCCGATATTATAAAATCGAAAAGATCTTTGTCGAGAAACGGTACACGGCATTCCACTGTATTGAACATGCTCATTCTATCCACACGCTGTAGATCAGTTCGATACAAGTTCTTAACTTTATGTAGCTGAAGCGCACGACGGTCACTTGCCCCTTGAAAAAAGTCGTAACCAGCGAATAGCTCATCACTTCCATCTCCAGATAGAGCTATACGAATCCCGTCTTCTTTCATTCGGGAGAAAGCAGAATGTATAGTTAATGCATCAGTTATATCTACGGGTTCAAATTGTTCAGATACATATATGCTGGTTCTAATAGACTGCATCAGATCTACACGATCAACATCAGAAATAACTATCTTAATGTCAAGTTCTTTGCATAATCTCTGCGCGAATACTACGTCAACTGAGCCAGTCACTCCGACCGTGTAGGCGGTGACGTTCTTATGGTATAGGTTAGCAAGATAAAGAATTATTGCGCTATCTAGCCCGCCAGAGAAAACTACGCCTATCGGAAGATCAGTATTGACTTGACGCTTTACCGAGAGGTGCAGTAGCTCATTGCATTTATTTACCGTAGACTTGTAATCTAGTCGCGGCCCTATGCTTTCGCTAATTAAATAATATGCGTTCTGTCGACCGTCCACCCAATAATGTCCAGGGAGGATTTCTTGTGTCTTGTTGGTCAACCCAATTAGTGCTTTCAGTTCCGATGCGAAATAGAGGACAGTTCCTTCTTGAGTCAAGTATAGAGGCTTTACGCCCAGCCGATCCCTCGCAGCGAAAACAGTGTTGTCTCCCGGTGAGTAGATAATAAACGCGAATATACCATTGAGTCGGGTCAGACAAGATTCCCCCCAGTGAGCATATGCCCTAAGAACTAGCTCGGTATCTGAACAGCCTAAAAACTTTACTCCGTGTGATAATAAAATTAATCGCAACTCATTCAAGTTGTAAATTTCACCATTAAATATAATTGCGCGACCAGAAATGTTATCTATGAACGGCTGATTGTTGTCTTCTCTCTCCACGATAGGCAAGCGATTGGTACCAATAGCAGCATGAGAAAATATAAAACGCTCTCCAAAGCTTTCAGCAGCGCCTCTATGGGAGATTCTCCCCAACATTTTTAATAAAGTAGCCTCAAAGTCGCGCTTTTCATTAGAGCGGGCAGAAGTCTCAAATATTGCAGCTATCCCGCACATCTAGCACTGCTCCAGTATTTTGTCTTCGCGATATTCAGATGTTTCGACTTTAATGTTTCTCTCATACTCTTTATGGACGTGAAGTATCTCGTCTATAGACGTTGCCCTCACCCACATTTTTGCGATATAAGCTTCTTCGTTCTCTACATCGAAGAATCCATCTTTGTGGCCGTTAGTAGTAGGCAGTACCTGCGATAAAATCTCACACGCAGAATCAATTTCTGGAAGCTTTATAGCTTTGATGTAGCCTGAGCGAGTTGGATAGAATAGAAGCATCGCGTAGACGGCGTCCTCCGGCAATATCGGAAGGTCATCCGCCAAATGGTGCCCTATGGTTACTGGCTTATTTGTTATGAAATTGACGTTTAAGGCATACGCATCACATGAGCACAGATCCTTAAGTGCTTCGTCCACGAAGAACCCGCCCAGCCTCGGGTTTACCTCAATCACTTGGGGGCCGTTTTTGGATAATTTGAACTCGACGTGTAAAAATCCGTTCTTTACCTTCAGTGCTTTTATAGAATTGCTAATAGTTGATACGATCACCGATATCTGGTCGTTAGAAAAGCTTTGCGGTGGTGTAACTATGACCTTTTCTAAAACCGTACTGGAGGTGCTGCTTGTTATCATCTTTTCAAATATCAACATCGGGTGAATGCTCCCGTCGACAACCAAGCATTCTAAAGAACCTTCAGGCCCCTCAATGAATTCTTCAATTAACACGGAAACGCCCGGCGTATATAGCACAGGGCCTGCTTCTGGAGAACTAAGCCATTTTTCAGCTCCCGAGAAAGAATAGGCTCCAGGCACGTCAGGAAATCTTTGTATGAAGTGATTATATGCTTTTTCAAGACTCTTTCGGTCATCACATATCGAGACAAACGCCGAGCCGCCCCCGTATACCGGCTTCATCACTACGGGAAATATAAGATCATTTATAGTTTCGAAATCTCCATTGAAGAGTCTGAAATTTACCGACCTAACACCCTTTATATTGCTAAGTTGCGAACGCATTAAGTACTTATTGTTACAATTCTCTAGCGGCTCGGCGCTGTAATATTTAAGCCCGCATTGCCTAGCGATATCTTCAACTACATGGTTAGCGTCCCCACGCGGTGTGACATGCGCTGGGTAGCAAAACAGTCCTTTCACACTATATGTTCGGCTTAAACGTTCTACTGCGCAGAGTACTTCGCCAGTTTCAATACTATCTACCAAGACAACTTCATCACTTTCATCGCTAGCCTCCCTAATATTTTTGCTATCTTTTGCGATTATTGTTAAGCATCTGATACCTTCTTT
This sequence comes from Pseudomonas sp. ZS1P83, assembly GCF_054897825.1. Lineage (NCBI taxonomy): Bacteria > Pseudomonadati > Pseudomonadota > Gammaproteobacteria > Pseudomonadales > Pseudomonadaceae > Pseudomonas > Pseudomonas sp. ZS1P83. Next base: position 5,949,773 of record NZ_CM142706.1, on the reverse strand, counting down.
TGGTGCGGCTTGAAAGTGCAATTTTCTATACAAATATAGTGAGGTTGATAGATAGTCGTTATCTATGAAAATTAATATTTCCGGCTTCATATATAGGTCCATGATCATTTTCGTGGTTGTAAAATGAGATAGCGGGCATTGTATGCACTGTTTGTCACACACGCATGATCAGTGGAGATCTTTTGGGAATAGCATAACTTTCTGCGCACCACGTAATTGTTGGCCGTTATCCTATGTAAATTCCCACGACGAAGTTGCACGCTGAATCCTCCTGCCATTACGAGGCTGGCTGCCCGCAGTTGCCACACGGTAGATAGCTGTGGGCGGATGAGCGTTGGCGTAAGCCTGTTGTTGCTCAATAATCCTCAAGACGTCTTTGTTCGCACCTTCAAGTTACTGCGAGAAAAGGTAATCTTCTTGGCTGCGAAGAAAATCAGGGGAGGCTTCATTGGTGTACAAAGGGGAGAGGGGAGCATTCATTTACAGACTCCTTAACTGTGAAGGGGTGTCCATGAATGATGCGGCACAAACTAAGTAATTCGTACCGCCGAATTCACAGTCACAGGAAGGAAAAGGAAACTTCGCAGTAATGGACACTAAAAATCCTACAGAAATTTCTGCTCGATAAGGCGCAAGACAATTTCAATCAAGCTTTCACAGTCCGTTGATCTTCCCTCGGACAGCGCTCCATGGCGCAAGCACTTGAACCTTACCCAGGATGAAGTTGCCAAACGCATGGGCATCTCTCAACCGGCCTTCGCCCAGCAGGAGACTGTCGCCAAGCCGCGCAAGGCGACCCGTGAAAAAATCGCCGCGGCTTTTGGCATCAACGCCGATCAACTTGAGCTGTAAGCTGCATGCCACTATCGGGAAAGGGATTCACATGAAAATCTGCGGCATCGAAATCAAAGGCAGCGAAGCGATCATCGCCGTGGCCTCCCTCGACGGTCAGGCCCTGAGCCACGTTACTCTAGCCACCAAGAAAATCGCTCTCGACGATAACGACGAAGCCGCGAACGTCAAAGTCTTTGCCGCTCAGGTGGCGTCGTTTGTGCGCGAGAACTCCATCGACCGGATCGCGATCAAGAAGCGCAGCAAGAAAGGTGAGTTCGCCGGTGGGCCGACCACGTTCAAGATCGAGGGTGTTTTCCAGTTGTTGGAAAATTGCGAGGTGACGCTGCTGTCGCCACAGACCATCAATGCGCAGTACAAGAAGTTCGGCTTTGAACTGCCGGGCACGCTGAACAAGTATCAGCATGAGGCTTACAAAGCGGCGTGCTCGGCGCTGATGAAAAAGTGAGTGCCACAAATTCTGTAGGAGCGTGGCTTGCCCGCGAAGAGGCCGGCACATTCAAAATTACTGTCGCCTGACACGCCGCCTTCGCGGGCAAGCCTCGCTCCTACAAGGGCCAGGTTCAGGCTTTTTGGCTTTGTCGGCGATCTTCCCGCGGACACCGTTCAAACCGCGCCCGATAGCTGCGGGTGAAATACGACGGTGATTCAAACCCGCACGCAATACTCACTTCCAGCACGCTCATGTCCGTTTGCCGCAATAACTGCCGCGCTTTCTCCAGCCGTAAGCGCAGGTAGAAATTGCTTGGCGTGTCGTTCAGGTGCAGGCGAAACAGGCGTTCGAGCTGCCGCCGCGTCACCTTGATCGATTCGGCTAACGCCAATGTGCTCAGCGGCGGTTCGCTGTGCTGTTCCATCTCCCCGATCACATGCACCAGTTTCTTGTTGCTGATGCCGTAGCGGCTGGCGACTTCCATGCGCTGGTGGTCTTTGCGGGGGCGGATACGGCCGAGCACGAATTGTTCGCTGACCTGGATCGCCAATTCCGGGCCGTGGGCCTGGCTGATGAGGTCGAGCATCAGGTCGATGGACGCGGTGCCGCCGGCGGAGGTAATGCGCCGGCGGTCGATCTCGAACAGCTCCTGAGTAACGCTGAGCTGTGGATAATATTCTTTGAAGGCGTCGATGGCTTCCCAGTGCAGGGTCAGGCGATGGCCCTCGAGCAGGCCGGCCTCGGCGAGGACGAAGCTCCCGGTGTCGATGGCGCCGAGGGTTACGCCTTCGTTGTCCAGGCGGCGCAGCCAGTGTTCCAGCGCGGGCGTGGCGAATTTCAGGGGTTCGAAACCGGCGACCACCAATAAGGTCGCACCTTTTTTCAGCGGTTCCAGCGCCGCGTCGGCGTTGACCGACATGCCGTTGCTCGCCAGAACTGCCCCGCCGTCAGAGCTCAGCACGTGCCAACGATACAGCTCGCCGCGAAAGCGATTGGCGACCCGCAGCGGCTCGATGGCCGAGATAAAACCGATGGCCGAGAAACCCGGCATCAACATGAAGTAGAAATCCTGGGACATGGAGCGCACTCGATTGGCAGGTAGCGAGAGGGCGGGGAGCGTGTGGACGTTGATACGCCACTTGCCGACGGCATTCAAGAGGACAGGTCGCTGCAGTGCAAGAGCTGGTCGCCGCAGTGCGCTTTAGCGGGCCTTAAGCTGCGTAACTTGGCATCACCGGCGCACGGCGCATCCGGTCTTACGGATAGCTGCTCAATTTTTGCGGCGTCTGTTGTCCTCAAACTGCGTTGCCGCTCCTCGTCATAGCCAGCTATGACTCGTCGCGGCGCCTTGCCTGAGGACAACAGCCAATCGCCAAAATATGAGCGCTATCCGCAAGACCGGATGCAGACGCCCGGACCCACAATAACGACCTGCCGAGGAACCCGACATGAAACGACTGATCAGCAGCTGTGTTCTTGCACTCAGCGGTACCGCTTTCTTGAGCGCCAGCGTCATGGCGGCCGAACCTGCTTCATGCCAGAACGTGCGCATGGGCGTCGTGAACTGGACCGACGTCATCGCCACCAGCGCCATGACCCAAGTCCTGCTCGATGGCCTCGGCTACAACACCAAACAAACCAGCGCTTCCCAGCAAATCATCTTCGCCGGGATCCGTGACCAGCGCCTGGACCTGTTCCTGGGCTACTGGAACCCGCTGATGACCCAGACCATCACCCCGTTCGTCGATGGCAAGCAGGTCAAAGTGCTTGAAGCACCGAGCCTTAAAGACGCCCGCGCCACCCTCGCCGTACCGACGTATCTCGCCGACAAGGGCCTGAAAACCTTCGCCGACATCGCCAAGTTTGAAAAGGAACTGGGCGGCAAGATTTACGGCATCGAGCCAGGTTCAGGCGCCAACACCCAGATCAAAGCGATGATCGCCAAGAATCAGTTTGGCCTCGGCAAGTTCCAGCTGGTCGAGTCCAGCGAGGCCGGCATGCTCGCGGCGGTGGATCGCGCCGTGCGCCGCAAAGAGGCCGTGGTGTTCTTCGGCTGGGCGCCGCACCCGATGAACGTCAACGTGAAGATGACGTACCTCACCGGCAGCGAAGACGCCCTGGGCCCGGACGAAGGCATGGCCACGGTCTGGACCGTCACCGCACCGAAATACGCCGAACAATGCCCGAACATCGGTCGTTTGCTGAGCAACCTGACGTACACCGCCGAAGACGAGAGCCGGATGATGCAGCCGCTGCTGGATCACAAGGACGCCTTCGAATCGGCCAAGCAATGGCTGAAAGATCACCCGCAAGACAAGCAACGCTGGCTCGAAGGCGTGACCACCTTCGATGGCAAACCGGCGGCTGAAAACCTGCAACTGACGACTAAATAAACCCGATTGAACCACCGACTCGCAGCCCGACCGGGCTGCGAACGGAATCATCACGCCTGCAAGGAACCCGCCTCATGAACCATGACGTCATCATCACCTGCGCACTCACCGGTGCTGGCGACACGACCGCCAAGAGCCCACACGTGCCGGTCACCCCGAAACAAATCGCCGCGGCCGCCGTGGAAGCCGCCAAGGCTGGCGCCACCGTGGTCCACTGCCACGTGCGCAACCCTGAAACCGGCAAATTCAGCCGTGACGTGGCGCTGTACCGCGAAGTGATGGAGCGCATCCGCGAAGCCGACGTCGACATCATCGTCAACCTCACCGCCGGCATGGGCGGCGACCTGGAAATCGGCGCTGGCGAGCACCCGATGGAGTTCGGCCCGAACACCGACCTGGTCGGCCCGCTGACCCGCCTGGCCCACGTTGAAGAACTGCTGCCGGAAATCTGCACCCTCGATTGCGGCACCCTGAACTTCGGCGACGGCGACACCATTTACGTGTCCACCCCGGCCCAGCTACGCGCTGGCGCCAAACGCATTCAAGAGTTGGGCGTGAAGGCCGAGCTGGAAATTTTCGACACCGGTCACCTGTGGTTCGCCAAGCAGATGATCAAGGAAGGGTTGCTCGACGACCCGCTGTTCCAGCTCTGCCTGGGGATCCCGTGGGGCGCGCCGGCCGACACCACCACCATGAAAGCCATGGTCGACAACCTGCCTGCCAATGCGGTGTGGGCCGGCTTCGGCATCGGTCGCATGCAAATGCCGATGGCGGCGCAAGCCGTGCTGCTCGGCGGCAATGTGCGGGTCGGTCTGGAAGACAACATCTGGTTGGACAAAGGCGTACTGGCGACCAACGGCCAACTGGTCGAACGCGCCTCGGAGATCCTCAGCCGCCTCGGCGCCCGCGTCCTGACCCCGGCTGAAGGGCGGGCAAAAATGGGCCTGACCAAGCGCGGTTAACACGAACACCCATCAACTGTAGGAGCGAAGCTTGCTCGCGAAGACGGCTTTCCTGCCGCAAGAAATCTGCCGGATGTACCGGCCTCTTCGCGAGCAAGCTTCGCTCCTACAGGGTCACCAAACTCTTTAGGAAGTCGCCATGAGCTTTATCACCGAAATCAAAACCTTCGCCGCCCTGGGCAGCGGTGTCATCGGCAGCGGTTGGGTGTCCCGCGCCCTCGCCCACGGCCTCGACGTGGTGGCCTGGGACCCGGCACCCGGCGCCGAAGCAGCCCTGCGCAAACGCGTCGCCAATGCCTGGGGTGCGCTGGAGAAACAAGGCCTGGCGCCGGGCGCATCGCAGGACCGGTTGCGCTTTGTCGCCACCATTGAAGAGTGTGTTGGCGACGCGGATTTCATTCAGGAAAGCGCCCCTGAGCGTCTTGACCTGAAACTGGAACTGCACGCCAAAATCAGCGCGGCGGCCAAGCCGAATGCACTGATCGGCTCCAGTACTTCGGGCCTGTTGCCGAGCGAGTTCTACGAGAGTTCGACGCACCCGGAACGCTGCGTTGTCGGCCACCCGTTCAACCCGGTTTATCTGCTGCCGCTGGTGGAAGTGGTTGGCGGCAAAAACACCGCTCCCGAAGCCGTTCAAGCGGCAATGAGAGTGTATGAATCCTTGGGCATGCGTCCGCTGCATGTGCGCAAGGAAGTACCCGGTTTTATTGCCGACCGCTTGCTCGAAGCGCTCTGGCGTGAGGCGCTGCACCTGGTTAACGACGGTGTAGCGACCACCGGTGAGATCGACGATGCCATTCGTTTTGGTGCGGGCCTGCGCTGGTCGTTCATGGGCACGTTCTTAACCTACACCCTGGCGGGTGGCGATGCAGGAATGCGGCACTTCATGGCGCAATTCGGGCCAGCGTTGCAGTTGCCGTGGACGTATCTGCCGGCGCCGGAATTGACCGACAAGTTGATCGATGATGTGGTGGACGGCACCACTGATCAGTTGGGCACGCACAGCATTTCGGCGCTGGAGCGCTATCGTGATGATTGTTTGCTGGCGGTGCTGGAGGCGGTGAAAAACACCAAGGAAAAGCATGGGATGGCCTTCAGCGAGTAGTCCACGCTGATCGTTCCCACGCTCTGCGTGGGAATGCAGCCCGGGACGCTCCGCGTCCCAAGAGCGGACGCAGAGCGTCCATTGAGGCATTCCCACGCGGAGCGTGGGAACGATCATGTCCGGAGAGAAAAATGCCCACCCTAACCACCTACCAAACCAAAATCATCCCCGACTGGGTCGACTACAACGGCCACCTGCGCGATGCCTTCTACCTGCTGATTTTCAGCTACGCCACCGACGCACTGATGGATCGCCTGGGAATGGACAGCAACAACCGCGAAGCCAGCGGCAGCTCGCTGTTCACCCTCGAACTGCACCTCAACTATCTGCACGAAGTGAAGCTCGACGCCGACGTCGAAGTGCACACCCGGATCATCGGCCACGACAGCAAACGTCTGCACCTCTATCACAGCCTGCATCTCGTGGGCGACGACAAGGAGCTGGCGGGCAACGAGCAAATGCTGCTGCACGTCGACCTCGCCGGCCCTAGATCCACACCCTTCAGCGAAGAAACCTTGGGCAAGCTGCAAGCCATCGTCGCCGAGCAAGCCGACCTGCCCGCCCCCGCCTACATTGGCCGAGTGATCGCGTTACCGCCGAAAAAATGACAAGGAGATCGCCATGAACAACGCCGCAGCTTTTGCCGACTTCCGTACCTATCCGTTGATCAGCGCATTGACCGCCGTACAAACACTGGCGGACCGAGTTCAAGTGAAGTGGGCCGATGACCGTGTCAGCCCGTTTCATCATCAGTGGTTGCGGGACAACTGTCCGTGCCCGCTGTGCGTCTACACCGTGACCCGCGAGCAAGTGCTGGAAATCGTCGACGTCGTCGAAAACCTGTTGCCCTCGCACATCAGCATTGATGCCGAAGGCTGCCTGCGTGTGGATTGGCAGGACGGCCATCTCAGCCGATTCGATCCTGGCTGGTTACGGGCCCACGCCTACGATGATGAGTCCCGCGCCGAACGCCGGAGCGCCAAGCCCAAAAGCCAGCTCTGGAACAACAACCTGAAGCTGCCGGTGTTCGATTACCAGGCGTTGATGAGCGACAACGATGCCCTGTTGCAATGGCTGCTGGCCGTGCGCGATATCGGTCTGACCCAGGTCCGCGATGTGCCCACGGAGCCAGGCTCGTTGAAGCTGATCGCCCAGCGGATTTCCATCATCCGCGAGAGCAATTTTGGCGTGCTGTTCAACGTGCAATCCAAGGTCGATGCCGACAGCAATGCCTACACCGCTTTCAACCTGCCGCTGCATAGCGATTTGCCGACCCGGGAGTTGCAACCGGGACTGCAGTTTCTGCATTGCCTGGTCAATGAAGCCGACGGTGGGGAGAGTATTTTCGTCGACGGTTTTGCCATTGCCGAAGCCTTGCGCCAGGAAGATCCCGAGGCGTTTAAAAGCCTTTGCGAAATCCCTGTGGAGTTCCGTAATAAAGACCGCCACAGCGACTACCGTTGTCTCGCGCCAATCATCGCTCTGGATGCCTTCGGGCAGGTTTCGGAAGTCCGCATGGCGAACTTTCTGCGCGGCCCGTTTGATGCGTCGGTCGAGCAGATGCCCACTCTCTATCATGCTTACCGCCGCTTCATTGCGATGACCCGCGAAACGCGATTCCGGGTGATGACGCGGCTAAATCCCGGTGAAATGTGGTGTTTCGACAACCGTCGCACCCTCCACGCCCGCAACGCCTTCGACCCCACCACCGGCGCCCGGCATTTCCAGGGTTGCTATGTTGACCGGGATGAGTTGTTGTCGCGCATCCTCGTCCTGCAGCGTTAAACCCCACAAAAAAAAGCCCCGATCAAGCCGTGACAGGATCGGGGCAGAGGTGGGTACTGTTGAGGAGCTGTTGCGCGAGGGTGACCAAACCTTCGTGAAGCCAGCTGACCCCAGTGTGCCCACTCCCATCCGCAGCAAGTTAGCCGAAAACGACCTGTTCATAGGTATTGCGGCCATTGCGACAAATCGTCCTTGCCGCCACACCGTGCCCCCATGAGAATCGAGCCACGACACCGTTCCCTGAAGAAGGATTGCGTCATGATGCACGCCGATTTGATAGACCAGGAAGACCTGTTAGGCCAGCTGAAATCGTTGGGTTTTCAAGTACCAAGCGGCGCCACTGCCGAGCAGGCTTGCGAGTGTGCGGTACGAGGCTTGAACGATGAACGGGCAATGACGCTGCGGACCATGGTCAAGCAGATGTACACCAGCAGCGCGACCATCCTGCCGGCCGTGCGCCAGGCCATTGATAAGCAACTGCTGCCGGCATTGGCGCAGTATCAGCAAAGTCGTAGCGCCTGATAGATCCAATCGCGAGCAAGCTCGCTCCCACAGGGATATGCGATCCCATGTGGGAGCGACGGTGCGGCGATCCGACTTGCTTGCGATGAGGGCGCCGCGGTCTAGAGCCTTACACTGGCGAACGTCGACTCATTGCGCGCCTGACTCAACGCCGACAACGGCCCGGACAACGGCGCCAGCACCAACGCTTGTGGCAGCGGCATCATCGCCACTTGTTGCGTGGTGTTGGAACCTACACGTTCGTCACGTGGCGGAATGCCGAAATATTCGCGGTAGCACTTGGAGAAGTGTGGTGTGGAAACGAAACCACACACCGACGCCACTTCAATGATCGACATCGGCGTTTGCTTGAGCAGTTGCCGAGCACGGATCAAGCGCAGTTTCAGGTAATAACGCGACGGCGAGCAGTGCAGGTATTTCTGGAACAGCCGCTCCAGCTGACGACGCGACACGGCGACGTAGACCGCCAGCTCGTCGAGGTCGATCGGCTCTTCCAGGTTGGCCTCCATCAGCGCGACGATTTCCTGCAACTTCGGCTGGTTGGTGCCGAGCATGTGCTTGAGCGGCACACGCTGATGATCCTGCTCGTTGCGGATGCGCTCGTAGACGAACATTTCCGAGATCGCGGCCGACAGTTCTCGACCGTGATCGCGGCTGATCAGGTGCAGCATCATGTCCAGCGGCGCGGTGCCGCCAGAACTGGTGAAACGGTTACGGTCGAGGGTGAACAGACGCGTACTCATGGCCACTCGCGGGAACGCTTCCTGCATCGAGGCCAGGCATTCCCAGTGCACGCTGCAATCGAAACCATCCAGCAGGCCGGCGCACGCCAGGGCCCAGCTGCCGGTGCAGACCGCACCGAGACGGCGCGACTGACGCGCCTGGCTTTGCAGCCACGAAACGTGTTCCCGGGTAACAGTGCGCTGGATGCCGATACCGCCGCAGACAATGATGGTGTCCATGGCAGGTGCTTTGTGCATGGAGCAGTCGGGGGTGATCTGCAGACCGTCACTGGCCCAGACCTGACCACCGTCGACTGTGATCGTGGTCCAGCGATACAGCTCACGACCGGACAATTGGTTGGCCATGCGCAGGGGTTCTACTGCGGAGGCCAGAGAAATAAGCGTGAAATTGTCCAGCAGCAAAAAGCCGATGGATTGAGGCGCACGGTTCTGGGGTTGGGCCCCGGAGTTGAACGTCGTCATCGCGGTATCTCCTCACACAAAGCGGGTGATGGCCTCAGGCGGAGGCTCTTGTTATTGCCATCGTTCTCGCGTGGGAGACGGGCTTTGTAATGACAGAGCAAATGCCATGCCTAAAGTTGAATGGCCGTTCAATAACTCCTGAAAACGACGTCGGGATGTGTCTATATAAGCCGCGCGCTGAAGGGGGGATATAAGTGCCATTATCGGCAGCAGGCGCTCGGCCTCGTTGGGCGTGAGCAAATCGGTAGCACTTGTGGGAACAGGGCTACGGCGACCTGATGGAGAGTGTCACCACAAGCACAGGTGACAGGCGGTAATGGCCAACTTGGATCCTGACCTGGGTGAAGTCGCTTATCTGTAAGCGACGCGCCAAAACGTGGCGCGTTTCGATTCGGGTGTTCACTTAGTGCGCAGTTTTGATTGGTCAGACGCCTTCGCGGGCAAGCCTCGCTCCTACAAGGGCGAGGCTTGCCAATATTTCGTGATCGACTTCAATTCTGTAGGAGCGAGGCTTGCCCGCGAAGCAGGCGCCTCGGTTCTGAATCAACACTCAACCGCGCTAACCGCCAACCCACCGCGCGATGTCTCTTTATATTTGTCATGCATATCAGCGCCGGTATCACGCATCGTGCGGATCACCCGATCCAGCGAGATAAAGTGCTGACCATCGCCACGCAGCGCCATCTGCGCCGCGTTGATCGCTTTCACCGCGGCAATCGCGTTGCGCTCGATGCACGGCACTTGCACCAGCCCGCCCACCGGGTCGCAGGTCAGACCGAGGTTGTGTTCCAGACCAATTTCCGCCGCGTTGCACAGCTGCTCCGGGGTGGCGCCGAGGATCTCCGCCAACCCGGCCGCCGCCATGGCGCAGGCAGAACCGACTTCGCCCTGGCAACCGACTTCGGCACCGGAAATCGAAGCGTTCTTCTTGCACAGAATCCCTACCGCCGCCGCACTGAGGAAATAGTCGACCACGTTGGCGTCGGTCACCACCTCACTGAACTTCATAAAGTAGTGCAACACCGCCGGAATGATCCCCGCCGCGCCATTGGTCGGCGCCGTGACCATGCGCCCTCCAGCGGCGTTTTCTTCGTTGACCGCCAGGGCGAACAGGTTGACCCACTCCATGGCGCTCAACGTTGAGCCGATTACGTTAGGTTTCCCCAGCTCTTGCAGGCTGCGATGCAACTTGGCCGCACGACGACGCACATTAAGTCCGCCGGGCAGGATGCCTTCGTGCTTGAGGCCTTGTTCGACGCAATCCTGCATGGCGCGCCAGAGTGTCATCAGGCCGGCACGGATTTCCTCTTCGCTGCGCCAGACCTTCTCGTTGGCCATCATCAATTCGGCGACGCGCAAGTTGTGTTTCTGGCACAAGCTGAGCAGTTCGACGGCGCTGGAGAAATCGTACGGCAACACCGTGCGATCCAGATCCACTACGCCGCTGGAGGCTTGTGCTTCATCGACGACAAAACCGCCGCCGATTGAATAGTAGGTGTCGCGATGCAGCTCACCGTCATCGCCTTCAGCGATCAGGGTCATGGCGTTGGGATGGAACGGCAGGTTTTCGTCGATCAGGCGCATGTCCCGGGCCCAGATGAACGGGACCGACAAGCGACCGTCGAGCAACAGCGTGTGAGTTTCGCGCAGGGTTTCGATGCGGATGCCGATTTGCGACGGATCGATCGCGTCCGGCCACTCGCCCATCAGGCCCATGATCACCGCGTTGTCGCTGCCGTGACCGATGCCGGTGGCCGACAACGAACCATAAAGCTGAACTTCGACGCGACGCACTTGTTCCAAAAGACCCTGCTCACGCAAACCTTGCACGAACAACGCGGCGGCCCGCATAGGTCCCACGGTGTGCGAACTGGAAGGGCCAATGCCGATTTTGAACAGGTCGAAAACACTGATAGCCATTACTGCCAAACTCCTGGATGTCCCAACTCCAGACGCAAAAGCGCCCAGTGACGGAGCTGCTACGCTGAAGCTGCAATCCGCCGAGATGGCCGCATCATCAGGCTTTTGCCATGTCGTTCGACGTCTCACACCGACGCACTCATGCTCACTAACGCCGCGGGCCTTTGACGCTGCGTTTTCGCCGTTTTTTTGCGGATCAGAGGGGCAAAGAGGGCTGAAAAAAGCTGTAAACGACGTCACCGACACTGGATGCGACCATCCCTGTACTGGTTACGACGCCCCCTGTAGGCGTCAGATTTTCACTGGTACATGATCGTATCGACTCGATTGCAAGGCGCCGTGGTAGAGCTGTCTCCAAAACGCCATCCAACCGCAACCTATAAGTGCGGTGGTCCAGTCGGAACACTGCCAAAAAAAACACCAAGGAGTCCATCCATGAAAGGTTCCCCGTCGTTGTTGTTGGCCGCCATGCTGAGTCTGCCGTTTCTGGCTCAAGCCGCCGAACCGGCTCAATGCAGCACCGTAAACTTCTCCGATGTCGGCTGGACTGACATTACCGTCACCACCGCCACCACCAGCGTCGTCCTCGATGCCCTCGGCTACAAGACCAAAACCACGATGATTTCCGTACCGGTGACCTACAAGTCCCTGGCCGACGGCAAGAACATGGACGTATTCCTGGGTAACTGGATGCCGACCATGGAAAACGACATCAAGGCCTACCGCGATGCCGGCACCGTGGACACCCTGCGCGCCAACCTGGAAAACGCAAAATACACACTTGCCGTCCCGGAAGAGTTGTATAACAAAGGTCTGAAAGATTTCGCCGACATCGCCAAGTTCAAGAAAGAACTCGACGGCAAGATCTACGGCATTGAACCAGGCAACGACGGCAACCGCCTGATCCAGAGCATGATCGACAAGAACGCCTTCGGCTTGAAAGACGCCGGCTTCAAGGTGGTCGAGTCCAGCGAGGCAGGCATGCTCTCGCAAGTCGATCGCGCCCAGCGCCGCAACACCGCCGTGGTGTTCCTGGGCTGGGAACCACACCCGATGAACACGCGTTTCAAGATGAAGTACCTGACCGGCGGCGACGAGTATTTCGGCCCGAACTTCGGCCAGGCAACCATCTACACCAACACCCGCAAGGGCTATGCACAGGAATGCAGCAACGTGGGTCAGCTGCTGAAAAACCTGCAGTTCACTCTAAACATGGAAAGCTCCCTGATGGGCAACGTCCTGGACGACAAAATGAAGCCTGATGCGGCCGCCAAGGCCTGGCTGAAAAAGAATCCACAGGTCCTCGATACCTGGCTCGCTGGCGTGACCACCATTGACGGTAAACCAGGCCTGGAGGCCGTGAAAGCCAAGCTCGCGCAGTAATCGCTTACGCCGGGGAAGCTAGCTTCCCCGGGCTGTTTATTTCCTTGCATGCGGACGTTCACTACCATGCTGATTGATCAGAAAATACCTTTAGGCCAGTACATCGCGGGCTTCGTTGAATGGTTGACGCAACACGGCGCCAGCACCTTCGACGCAATCGCCGTGTCACTGGAAACGATGATCCACGGCGTGACTTTTGCGCTGACCTGGTTCAACCCGCTGGCATTGATCGGCCTCATCGCGCTACTGGCACACTTTATTCAACGGAAATGGGGCCTGACCGTTTTTGTCATCGCCTCCTTCCTGCTGATCCTCAATCTGGGGTACTGGCAGGAAACCATGGAAACCCTCGCCCAGGTGTTGTTCGCCACCCTGGTCTGCGTGGTCATCGGCGTGCCGCTGGGCATCGTCGCCGCGCACAAACCGATGTTCTACACACTGATGCGTCCGGTGCTCGATCTGATGCAGACCGTGCCGACCTTCGTGTACCTCATTCCTACCCTGACCCTCTTCGGTCTGGGTGTGGTCCCGGGCCTGATTTCTACGGTGGTGTTCGCGATTGCCGCACCTATCCGCCTGACTTACCTGGGTATTCGCGATGTTCCGCAGGAACTGATGGACGCCGGCAAAGCCTTCGGCTGCTCGCGCCGTCAACTGCTTTCACGGATTGAACTGCCCCACGCCATGCCAAGCATCGCGGCCGGTATCACCCAGTGCATCATGCTGTCGCTGTCGATGGTGGTGATCGCGGCACTGGTGGGCGCCGACGGCCTGGGCAAACCCGTGGTCAACGCACTGAACACTGCTGATATCGCCCTGGGCTTCGAAGCGGGCCTGGCGATCGTACTGCTGGCGATCATGCTCGACCGTATCTGCAAACAACCCGAAGCCAAAGTAGGGGGTGACGCATGAGCATTATTCGCTTCGAAGACGTCGACGTAATCTTCTCCAAAGACCCGCGCGAGGCCTTGAAACTCCTCGATCAGGGCATGACCCGCGACCAGATCCTGAAAAAGACCGGGCAGATTGTCGGCGTCGAAAAGGCCAGCCTGGATGTCGAAAAGGGTGAAATCTGCGTACTGATGGGCCTGTCCGGCTCCGGCAAGTCCAGCTTGCTGCGCTGCATCAACGGCCTCAACACCGTCAGCCGCGGCAAATTGTTCGTCGAGCACGAAGGCAAGCAGATCGACATCGCTTCCTGCACCCCGGCGGAACTGAAAATGATGCGCACCAAGCGCATTGCGATGGTGTTCCAGAAGTTCGCCCTGATGCCTTGGCTGACCGTTCGCGAGAACATCAGCTTCGGTCTGGAAATGCAGGGTCGACCTGAGAAGGAACGGAAAAAACTGGTCGATGAAAAACTTGAGCTGGTGGGCCTGACCCAGTGGCGCAACAAGAAGCCCGACGAGCTCTCCGGTGGTATGCAGCAACGTGTGGGCCTTGCCCGCGCGCTGGCGATGGACGCCGACATTCTGCTGATGGACGAACCGTTCTCGGCCCTCGACCCGCTGATCCGTCAGGGCCTGCAAGACGAACTGCTGGAGTTGCAAAGCAAGCTGAACAAAACCATCGTGTTCGTGAGCCACGACCTCGATGAAGCACTGAAGCTGGGCAGCCGTATCGCGATCATGAAGGACGGTCGGATCGTCCAGTACAGCAAGCCGGAAGAGATCGTCCTCAACCCTGCGGACGACTACGTGCGGACCTTCGTCGCCCATACCAACCCGCTGAACGTGTTGTGCGGTCGCAGCCTGATGCGCACCCTGGACAACTGCAAACGCATCAACGGTTCGGTATGCCTCGATCCGGGCGGCGACTCCTGGCTGGACCTGGCCGAAGGCAACACCATCAAAGGCGCACGCCAGAACGGCGCGAGCCTGGACCTGCAGAACTGGATTCCCGGGCAAGCGGTTGAAGGCTTGGGTCGTCGACCAACGCTGGTGGATTCGAACATCGGCATGCGTGACGCGCTGCAGATTCGATATCAGACGGGTAATAAACTTGTGCTGCACCACAACAACGAGGTTGTCGGGATTCTGGGTGACAGCGAGCTGTACCACGCGTTGCTTGGCAAGAATCTGGGGTAAGGCAGCAGACACAAAAACGCCGCGAGAGGATCGCGGCGTTTTTGTTTACGGGGTAGATGTTGATTGCCCCATCTGGCCCCTTCGCGGGCAAGCCTCGCTCCTACAAGTTTTGTCGGTCACATAATTGTGATTCGACTCAAAACATGTAGGAGCAAGGCTTGCCCGCGAAGAAGACGACGCGGTGCTTCAGACAGAAACACCGCGCCCAATCACAACTCAGCTATAGACCCGGCCAAGGAGCTGCCGATGGCTTTCAAACTGATCGAGCACGTCACGGGTGATTTGATCCGAAGAGAAGCCCATCAAGTCGTAATCCTGGCTGCCGTTGTGCAAGTACACCTCGGCGCGGTAGTAACGTGCACGCGGTTCATCAGCACTCTCAGCCGAAACCGTGTCGCTCGCCGCTGCCAGATAGCCATCCAGGCTCACTTCATAGACAAAAGGGTTGCCCTCTTCCATCTCGATCCGCAGGCCCATGCAACGCTTGGCCTTGCCCAGCAACGTTTGCACATCCAGGCCTTGAGTACGCAGTTGCACCGCAGCCTCTTCCAGCGCAGGGCTGACTTGCTTGTCCATGAAACGCTGAACAATCGACTGATTCGGCTGCAAGTCCAGCTGAGTCAAACGCTCGCTGAAACCACGACGACCGCGCGCTGCGAGCTCCGCTTGCTCCTGTTCGATCTGCACGTCCTGGCGCATGGCCTTGTGCAAGCCGAACATGAAGAACACCAGCACCACCGAGAACGGCAGACCGGCCAGTACCACCATGGTTTGCATGGCTTCGAAGTTACCGGCAAACAGCAGGCCGATGGTCACCAGGGTAATCACCGCCGACCAGAAGATCCGCAGCCAGTGCGGCGCATCTTCGTCAACGTTGCCGCCCTTGCAGGAAAGGTTGGCCATCATCACCGCGCCGGAATCCGCCGGGGTCAGGAACAACACGAAACCGACGAAGATCGACACGCCGATCACCACTTTCGACGCCGGGTAATGTTCCAGCAACTGGTAAATCGCCATGGACGGCTGTTCCAGCGCCGTCTTCCCGAGTTCCACCGCCCCATGGTTCATCACCAGGTCCAGGGCCGAGTTACCGAAGATCGACAGCCACGCCAGAGTGAAACCCAGCGGGATCAGCAGCACGCCGGCCACCAGTTCGCGCACCGTGCGACCACGGGAAATACGCGCGATGAACATGCCGACGAATGGGGCCCAGGAAATCCACCAGGCCCAGTAGAACAGGGTCCACAGGCCCAACCAGCGGTCGGATTTCTCACTGTCGCCTTCGTATACATAGAGGTCGAAAGTTTTCAGCACCACGCTGTTCAGGTAGTCGCCGACGTTTTGCACGAAGCCGTTGAGCAGGTGCAGCGTCGGGCCGAACAGCAGCACGAAAATCAGCAGACCGCTGAACAGCACAATGTTCAGGTTGGACAGACGGCGAATACCGTTTTCCACGCCGGACACGGCAGCGATGGTCGCCACGGTGCTCATCACGATGATCACGATCAGCAGGTTGGTGTTGTTGTGCTCCATGCCGAACAGGTTTTCCAGGCCCGACGACACTTGCAACGAACCAATCCCCAGGTTCGTCACCAGCCCCAGCAGGGTCACGAACATGCCGAAGCCGTCCACCGCATGCCCGGCCGCGCCTTTAACCCAACGCTCGCCAACCAGCGGATACAGCGCCGAACGCAATGCCAGCGGCTGGTTATGACGGTAAGCAAAGTAAGCAACGGCCAAGCCGACCAATGCGTAGATCGCCCAGCCGTGCAGGCCCCAATGCAGGAACGTCAGCTGTACAGCCTGACGTGCGGCAAGGTTGCTGCCGGCCACGCCTTCCGGCGGATTGAAGTAGTGGTCCAGCGGCTCGGAAGCACCGAAGTACAACAGCGAGATGCCGATACCCGACGAGAACAGCATCCCCGCCCAGGCGCCGTAGCTGAAGTCCGGGGTGTCGTCCTTACTGCCCAGCTTGAGTTTGCCGTAGGACGAAAACGCCAGGCCGAGCACGAAGACCAGGTAAGCGGCGATCACCACCATGTAGTACCAGCCGAAGCTGCGGGACAACCAGGCCTGGGCAATACCAAGCAATCTGCCGGCCTCTTGCGGGGCGATGATCAGAATGGCGGTCAACAGCAGGATCAACGCGGTAGAGGTGTAAAACACCCAACCGTTGACCGTCACCTTCTCGGGTGGGGTCTTTATAAGAGAGGCAGAACTCATGGCACAGATGCTCCAGGCAGTGCGAGAGAAGAACACAAGGCAACGCAGTACCCGACTAATCGGCTAGTTGGCAGCCGACCGGCGGGTGATATAAAGACAGCCCGAAAAAAGCCCGAAGCCTTGAAGCGCCAGTGCGCTGGGGGTTCGAGCGTTTTCAGATGTCGTTTTTCCGCCGACTACGCGTAGGAAAAACCTGTAGGTAGCGACGAATTGTCGCAGATCTTATTCTTTGTTGATTGAACGTTCAATAAAAACAAAATAGACTGGCCTTCAATCCGATAGACGTTTCACGTCCACCGGAAGGCCTAAGGAGATGTGCAAGATGCCCAAGGTCGGTATGCAACCCATCCGCCGCCAGCAGTTGATCGAAGCCACTTTGCAGGCGGTAGATCAGGTCGGAATGGGGGACGCCAGCATTGCGCTGATCGCCCGTTTGGCCGGTGTCTCGAACGGCATCATCAGTCACTATTTTCAGGACAAGAACGGCCTGATCGCTGCCACGGCGCAGTACCTGATGAGCGTCCTCAGCGAGAACGTCACCGCGCGCCGTCAGGCGCTGGCAGATGACAGCCCACGGGCACATCTGCAGGTGATCATCGAAGGCAACTTCGACGCCAGCCAGGTCAATGGTCCGGCAATGAAAACCTGGCTGGCCTTCTGGGCCACCAGCATGCACCACCCGTCATTGCACAGGTTGCAGCGGATTAACGATCACCGCCTGTATTCCAACCTGTGCTGCCAGTTCCGCCGTGTGTTGCCGCTCGATCAAGCGCGCAGCGCCGCCCGCGGCCTGGCGGCCCTCATTGACGGCTTGTGGTTGCGCGGCGCGCTGTCGGGAGATGCTTTCGACACCGAGCAGGCGCACCAGATCGCTTACGAATACATGGATTTCCAATTGGCCAAGCAGGTGAGTTAGAGCACACATAAAACGCTCAACTCCTGAACTGCTGCTGATCGGTGTTGCCACAACCTTATGGCATCACCCCAGTGGCCTACGCCAACCACTTATGCACTTGCGAGGACACTATGGCCCGTTTCGAACTGCAAAAACTCTACATCGATGGCGGTTACTCCGACGCCAGCGGCGACGCCACCTTCGAAGCCATCAACCCGGCTAACGGTGAAGTCCTCGCAACCGTACAGCGTGCGACCAAGGACGACGTTGAGCGCGCTGTGGTCAGCGCCGAAAAGGGCCAGAAAATCTGGGCCGCGATGACCGCCATGGAGCGTTCGCGCATCCTGCGTCGTGCCGTGGACATCCTGCGCGAGCGCAACGATGAACTGGCCGCCCTGGAAACCCTGGACACCGGCAAATCGTACTCTGAAACCCGTTACGTCGACATCGTTACCGGCGCCGACGTGCTGGAGTACTACGCAGGTCTGGTACCCGCCATCGAAGGCGAGCAAATCCCGCTGCGCACCACGTCTTTCGTTTACACCCGACGTGAGCCGCTGGGTGTTGTGGCCGGTATCGGCGCGTGGAACTACCCGATCCAGATCGCCCTGTGGAAATCCGCACCAGCCCTTGCGGCCGGTAACGCGATGATCTTCAAGCCAAGCGAAGTCACGTCCCTGACGACCCTGAAACTGGCCGAGATCTACACCGAAGCCGGCGTTCCGGCTGGCGTGTTCAACGTGCTGACCGGCAGCGGCCGTGAAGTCGGCACCTGGTTGACCGAGCACCCACGCATCGAAAAAATCTCCTTCACTGGCGGCACCGACACTGGCAAGAAAGTCATGGCCAGCGCTTCCGCTTCGTCGCTGAAGGACGTGACCATGGAACTGGGCGGCAAATCCCCGCTGATCATTTTCGACGACGCCGACCTCGATCGCGCCGCCGACACCGCGATGATGGCCAACTTCTACAGCTCCGGCCAGGTCTGCACCAACGGCACTCGCGTGTTCGTACCGACTCATCTGAAAGCCGCTTTCGAAGCCAAGATCGCTGAGCGCGTTGCGCGCATCCGTATCGGCAACCCGGAAGACGAAAACACCAACTTCGGCCCGCTGGTCAGCTTCGCCCACATGGAAAGCGTGTTGGGTTACATCGCCAAAGGTAAGGAAGAAGGCGCTCGCGTCCTGTGCGGCGGTACTCGCCTGACCGACGGCGACTTCGCCAAAGGCGCATTCGTGGCACCGACCGTGTTCACCGACTGCACCGACGAGATGACCATCGTTCGCGAAGAAATCTTCGGCCCGGTGATGAGCATCCTGACCTACGACACCGAAGAAGAAGTGATCCGTCGTGCCAACGACACCGACTTCGGCCTGGCGGCTGGCATCGTCACCAAAGACCTGAACCGCGCTCACCGCGTGATTCATCAACTGGAAGCCGGTATCTGCTGGATCAACGCCTGGGGCGAGTCCGACGCCAAGATGCCGGTCGGCGGCTACAAGCAGTCGGGCGTGGGCCGTGAGAATGGCATCAGCTCGCTGAACAACTTCACACGCATCAAATCGGTACAGGTCGAACTGGGCGATTACGCCTCGGTTTTCTGATCTGACGCGGAACCTGAGGCTGGGGCCTTTTGTGGCGAGGGAGCTTGCTCCCGCTGGTCTGCGAAGCGGCCCCAACTTCAGGCTCCGCGCTCATTCAGACAGAACACGGTCGCTGATTTGCGACTGCTGCGCAGCCGAGCGGGACGATGCGGCGATCCGACAAGCTCCCTCGCCACAATTAAGTGGTGAATCGGCGACCGCGACCTGAACCAACTTCAAAGAGGGTGCATTTCAATGTCCCAAGAATTCGATTACATCATCATCGGTGCCGGCTCGGCCGGTAACACCCTGGCGACCCGTCTGACTGAAGACGAAGGCGTCACCGTCCTGCTGCTCGAAGCAGGCGGCCCGGACTACCGTTTGGACTTCCGCACGCAAATGCCGGCCGCCCTGGCGTTCCCGCTGCAAGGCCGTCGCTACAACTGGGGGTACGAAACCGATCCAGAGCCACACATGGACGGTCGCCGGATGGAATGCGGTCGCGGCAAGGGCCTGGGTGGTTCTTCGCTGATCAACGGCATGTGCTACATCCGCGGCAACGCGATGGACTACGACAACTGGTCGAAACTGCCAGGTCTGGAAGACTGGGACTACCTGAACTGCCTGCCGTACTTCCGCAAGGCTGAAACTCGGGACATCGGCGCGAACGACTACCACGGTGGCGACGGTCCGGTCAGCGTGACCACGCCGAAAGCCGGCAACAACCCGCTGTTCCACGCGATGGTTGAAGCCGGCGTGCAAGCCGGTTATCCGCGTACCGAAGACCTCAACGGTTATCAGCAGGAAGGTTTCGGCCCGATGGACCGCACCGTGACGCCGAACGGCCGTCGCGCCAGCACCGCTCGCGGTTACCTGGACATCGCCAAGAAGCGCTCGACCCTGACCATCGTCACCCACGCCCTGACCGACAAGATTCTGTTCGAAGGCAAGCGTGCAGTCGGCGTGCGTTACTTGATCGGCTCCGCTGAAGAGCGCGTTGAAGCCCGCGCCCGCAAAGAAGTGCTGCTGTGCTCCGGCGCCATCGCTTCGCCGCAGATTCTGCAACGTTCCGGCGTCGGCCCTGCCGAACTGCTGAACAAGCTCGATATCCCGGTGGTTCACGACCTGCCAGGGGTCGGCGAAAACCTGCAGGATCACCTCGAGTTGTACCTGCAATACGCGTGCACCCAACCGGTCTCGCTGTACCCGTCGCTGCTTTGGTATAACCAGCCGGCCATCGGTGCCGAGTGGCTGTTCAATGGCACCGGCATCGGCGCCAGCAACCAGTTTGAAGCCGGCGGTTTCATCCGTACTCGCGAAGAATTCGATTGGCCGAACATTCAGTACCACTTCCTGCCAGTCGCGATTAACTACAACGGCAGCAACGGTGTGAAAGAGCACGGTTTCCAGGCGCACATGGGTTCCATGCGTTCGCCGAGCCGTGGTCGCATTCAGGCCAAGTCCAAGAATCCGCGCGAGTACCCGAGCATCCTGTTCAACTACATGGCCACCGAGCAGGACTGGCAGGAATTCCGTGATGGCATCCGCCTGACCCGTGAAATCATGCAACAGCCTGCACTGGACGCTTTCCGTGGCCGCGAGATCAGCCCGGGCATCGACGTGCAAACCGATGAGCAGCTGGACAAGTTCATCCGCGAACACGCCGAAACCGCGTTCCACCCGTCTTGCTCGTGCAAGATGGGCACCGACGAAATGGCGGTGGTTGATGCCGAAGGTCGTGTGCATGGCATGCAAGCCCTGCGCGTGGTCGACGCCTCGATCATGCCGATCATCACCACCGGCAACCTGAACGCGCCAACGATCATGATCGCCGAGAAAATCGCCGACAAGATCCGTGGTCGCAAGCCTTTGCCGCGCAGCAAGGCCGCCTACTTCGTGGCCGGTGATGCACCGGTGCGTGGCAAGCCGCTGCGGGATGTGAGCCCTACGGCTCAGTAAGACGTAATACCGAGGTGCGCCCTTCGCGGGCAAGCCTCGCTCCTACATGGGATCGTGTTTCCTTGTAGGAGCGAGGTTTGCCCGCGAAGGGGTCCTCCCAACCAACACACAACCTCCTGATACACCCTGGTAATCCTTTCCTACACCGCTCCGCCCTTGATCCTACCCCCCGCACAGGCCTAATCTAGCGCCACGCAAACGTTTCACCCCCTCGCAACATCGATACACCGCCACTCCATACCAAGGAGGTTCCCGAATGTTCGATTTCCACCCCCAGCTCAAGCAGCGCTTCGCTGCCTTGCGCACGGGCGCTGAATTCTTTTCGCTGCGTTATGTGCGCGAGTCCGGTCAATACCTGTCGGTGCGCAAGAATGTCGCCGAACCTCCGAGCCTGAGCCGTGACGAAGGCGCGATGCTGACCGTTCGAGTCAACGGCGTCGAAGCCTACGCCGCGACCAACGACCTGTCCCAATCAGGCCTGCAAGCCGCCCTGGAACGTGCCGAGCAACAAGCCCGTCGACTCAAGCCCCACGCCTTGCTCGACCTGCGCGAGCAAGCCGTCTCCAGCGACCGCGCCGACTACTTTTCACCGAACCTGGACCAGCCCTTCCCGTCCCTGAGCGATTGCTACCAACTGCTCGGTGCCGAATCCGCCGCCGTGCCCAAGGACGAGCGACTGGTGAACTGGCAGGTGAGCATCGGCATCACCCACGTCGAGCAGATCTATCTCAACAGCGCCGGCGCCGAACTGCGTCAGGCCCAGCGTTTCGTCTACCCAAGCCTGGAAGTCACCGCCTACGACGGTAGCGACAGCCAGACCCGCACCCTCGGCCGCGAGAACTTTGGCCAACAGGGCGGTTTTGATGTGATCAGCCGCTGCGGCCTGGTCGGTGCCGGCCCGAAAATCGCCGATCAGGCGCTGCAATTGCTGCTGGCACCGAACACCCCGCAAGGCCCGCGCGACCTGCTGTTGATGCCGGACCAAATGATGTTGCAGATCCACGAATCCATCGGCCACCCGTTGGAGCTGGACCGCATCCTGGGCGATGAACGCAATTACGCCGGCACCAGTTTCGTCAAGGCAGAAGACTTCGGCCGCCTGCAATACGGCTCCAAACTGCTCAACGTGACCTTCGACCCGGACATCCCCGAGCAACTCGCCAGTTACGGCCATGACGACGACGGCACGGCCGCCAGCAAGCAATTCCTGATCAAAGAAGGTTTGCTGCTGCGTCCCCTGGGCGGTGCGCTGTCGCAATTCCGTGCCGGCATGGACGGCGTCGCCAACAGCCGCGCCTGCGGCTGGAACCGCCCGCCAATCGACCGCATGGCCAACCTGAACATCGAGCCCGGCGATCAACCGCTGGAGCAACTTATCGGCAACATCGAGCACGGCATCATGATGTCGACCAACCGCTCGTGGTCTATCGACGATGCGCGCAACAAATTCCAGTTCGGCTGCGAATGGGCTCAGTTGATCGAAAACGGCGAACTCAAAGGCGTGGTGAAAAACCCGAACTACCGGGCAATTTCCGCGCAGTTTTGGAAAAGCCTCAGCGCCGTCGGCGACGCTAGTACCTTGAAGGTGTTGGGCACGCCGAATTGCGGCAAGGGCGAACCGAATCAGGTGATCCGCGTCGGCCATGCGTCGCCGGCCTGTGTGTTCAGCAATGTGGATGTGTTTGGGGGAGATGCCTGATGAGTACTTCAAACAATCAGGCCGAGTCGTTCAAGGCTTTGGTCAACTGGCTGCGCGACGCGATTCGCGAGCCGGAGCAATTCACCCTCAGCTACGCGTCCGAGTCGTCGGCCTTCGTGCGCTTCAACCACGCCAAGGTCCGTCAGGCCGGGCAGGTGCAGCAGGCGAGCGTCGGTTTCAAACTGATCAACGAGGGTCGCCACGCCGACCTGAACATCACCCTTTCCGGTGATGCCGAAGTCGATGTTCTGCGTCTGGCTGAAGGGCTGCAACAGTTACGCGAAACCTTGCCGCTGCTGCCGCAGGATCCGTACCTGCTGCTCAACCACAATGGTTGGCAGAGCAAGAACGTGCAGGAACATCCACTGCCTGACACCGAGCAAGTGGTTGCCGAAATCACCCAGGCCGCCGAAGGGCTGGACCTGGTGGGTTTCTATGCTGCCGGCCCGATCAGCCGCGGTTTCGCCAGTTCTTCGGGTGCGTTCGGTTGGCACCAGGCCAATAGCTTCAATTTCGACTTCAGCCTGTTTCATGACAACGGCCAGGCGGTGAAAGCCAGCTACGCCGGGCACGAGTGGAGCAGCGAAGGGTTTACCAGGCGCTTTGCGCTGGCGCGCGAGCAGTTGGCGTTTCTCGGCAGACCGCAACACACCCTGGCGCCGGGTCAATACCGCGCCTACCTGGCGCCGGCAGCCCTGGGGGAAATCATGGACATGCTGGGCTGGGGTGGTTTTTCAGCACAGTCGATTGCCAGCAAAAACAGTCCGCTGCAGAAGCTTTACGCGGGCGACAGTTCGTTCAGCCCGTTGGTGTCCATCGATGAAAAGGTCAGCGGTTCGTTGAGCCCGGCATTCTCCGGCGAAGGTTATCCGCGCAGCGATCTTGGGTTGATCGTCAACGGCAAGGCCGGCGCGCAGATGGTCAGTTCGCGCAGTGCGGCCGAGTACGGTCTGACCGCCAACGGCGCCAGTGGTGGTGAAATGCCGAGCGCAGTGAACATGGCGGCCGGTACGTTGCCTGACGCAGAGATTCTCAAGCAATTGGGCACTGGCTTGTACATCAGCAACTTGTGGTACCTGAACTACTCGGATCAGCCGGCGGCACGCCTGACCGGCATGACGCGGTTTGCGACCTTCTGGGTCGAGAACGGCGAGATTCAGGCGCCGGTGAGTACCATGCGGTTTGATGACAGCGCTTATAACTTGCTGGGTTCGCAGCTCGAAGCGTTGACCGAGGAACGTGAGTTGATGTTGTCGGCGAGCACCTACAGCCAGCGCGCCACGGCCTCGGCGTTGTTGCCGGGCGCGTTGATCAACCGGTTGACCTTGACCCTCTGACACCGATCGTTCCCACGCTCCGCGTGGGAATGCATCAATGGACGCTCCGCGTCCGCTTCGGCAGGGACGCGGAGCGTCCCGGGCTGCATTCCCACGCGGAGCGTGGGAACGATCATCGTCGTCGTTTAAATCAAATGAGGTCCCATGCCCAACCGCCCGCCTCTCGACGCTGTCACCGCCCGCTGGGTTCCGTGGGTTGTCGCCATCGCTTTCTTCATGCAATCCCTCGACGGCACCATTCTCAACACCGCCCTGCCCGCCATGGCCCGCGACCTGGCCGAAGACCCGTTGCGCATGCAGGGCGTGATCATCGCCTACATGCTCACCGTCGCCTTGCTGATCCCTGCCTCAGGCTGGATCGCCGACCGTTTCGGCACCAAGAAAATCTTTTTCGGCGCGATTCTGCTATTCAGCCTCGGCTCGTTGCTCTGCGCATTGTCGAGCACCCTGAGCATGCTGATTGGCGCGCGGGTGATCCAGGGCCTGGGCGGTGCGCTGATGCTGCCGGTCGGGAGATTGGTGGTGCTACGCGCCTACCCGCGCTCGGATTTGGTGCGGATCATGGGCTTCATCACCATTCCCGGATTGCTCGGCCCGTTGATCGGCCCGACCATGGGCGGCTGGATGGTGGAATACCTGACCTGGCACTGGATCTTCCTGATCAACCTGCCGGTGGGCGCCCTCGGGTGTTACGCGGTGTGGAAATTCATCCCCGATCTGCGTGGCAGCGAACGCACCCGTTTCGACAGCCTGGGCTTTCTGTTGTTTGGTGCCGCAATGGTGCTGATCACCATCGCCATGGAAGGGCTCGGCGAACTGCACCTGCCGCACTTGCGCGTGATGTTGCTGCTGTTCGGCGGCATGGCGTGTCTGGCGGCGTACTGGTTGCGGGCCGGGCAGATCGACAATCCGCTGTTCGCGCCGTCTCTGTTCAAGACCCGGACGTTTGCAGTGGGCATCCTCGGCAACCTGTTCGCCCGACTGGGCAGCGGCGCCCTGCCGTTTCTCGTGCCGTTGCTGCTGCAAGTGGCGCTGGGTTATTCACCGTCCCAGGCCGGGATGAGCATGCTGCCGCTGGCGGCCGCAGCGATGGTCGCCAAGTCGGTGGCGCGGCCGCTGATCGAACGTTTGGGCTATCGCGTCGTGCTCACGGGCAACACGTTGGCGCTGGGGCTGATGCTGGCAAGCATGGGGCTGGTCAGCGAGCAAACACCGTACTGGCTGCTGTTGGTGATGCTATCGATACTGGGGGCGATCAACTCCTTACAGTTCACCGCGATGAACACCGTGACCCTGATCGACCTCGACGATGCCAGCGCCAGCAGCGGCAACAGCCTGCTGTCGGTGGTCGCACAATTGTCCCTGAGCCTCGGCGTTGCCTGCGCCGGTGCGCTACTCGGTGGTTTCACTGCCGAAGTCGGAAACGATGGCGTGGACACGGTTTTGGGCGCGTTCCAATTGACGTTTGTGACGGTCGGAATCATGGCGATGCTGGCCGCGACGATCTTCTCCCAGCTCTCAAAGGAAGACGGACGGCGCGTCAAACGTCCGGAAGAGCACATAGAGCCTTAGGGCGAATGGCCGCGGGACTGATACACTGCGCGACATTTTGTTTTGCAGGCCAGTCCCGTGACCACCATCGCCACCGCTTTTAATACTTTGCCGCTGTCCGCCGCCATGCTGGCTAACCTCGACTCCCTCGGTTATGCCCAGATGACGCCGATCCAGGCGCAAAGCTTGCCGGTGATCCTCAAGGGGATGGACCTGATCGCCCAGGCCAAGACCGGCAGCGGCAAGACCGCCGCCTTCGGTATCGGCCTGTTGAACCCGATCAATCCGCGCTTCTTCGGTTGCCAGGCGCTGGTCATTTGCCCGACGCGTGAGCTGGCCGACCAGGTCGCCAAGGAAATCCGTCGCCTGGCCCGCGCCGAAGACAACATCAAGGTCCTGACCCTGTGCGGCGGCGTGTCGTTCGGCCCCCAGATCGGTTCCCTGGAGCACGGCGCGCACATCATCGTCGGCACCCCGGGCCGCATCCAGCAGCATTTGCGCAAAGGTTCGCTGGTGCTGCATGGCCTGAACACGCTGATCCTCGACGAAGCCGACCGCATGCTCGACATGGGTTTCTACGACTCCATCGAAGAAATCATTGCCCAGACCCCGGAGCGTCGCCAGACCTTGCTGTTCTCCGCCACGTATCCGGTGGGCATCAAGCAACTGGCGTCGAAATTCATGCGCACCCCTCAGATCGTGAAGGCCGAGGCGTTCCACGACGATACGCAGATCGAGCAGCGTTTCTACGAAATCTCCCCGGAAGAGCGCATGGACGCCGTGGTCAAAGTCCTCGCGCATCACCGTCCGGCCTCCTGCGTCGCGTTCTGCTTCACCAAGCAGCAGGTTCAGGAAACCGTCGATCACCTGACCTCCAAAGGCATTTCCGCCGTCGGCCTGCACGGCGATCTGGAACAGCGTGACCGTGACCAGGTGCTGGCCATGTTCGCCAACCGCAGCACTTCGGTGCTGGTTGCTACCGACGTCGCCGCGCGCGGACTGGACATCGATGCGCTGGACATGGTGATCAACGTCGAGCTGGCCCGTGATTCGGAAATCCACATCCACCGTGTTGGCCGTACGGGCCGCGCCGGTGAGAAAGGCATTGCGATCAGCCTGGTCGCACCGTCCGAAGCGCACCGCGCCCAGGCCATCGAGCAACTGCAGAAGTCGCCGTTGAGCTGGGATCAGCTGGACAACCTCAAGTCCCAGGGCGGCGCACCGCTGCTGCCGGTGATGAGCACGCTGGTCATCGGCGCGGGCCGTAAAGACAAGGTGCGTCCGGGTGACATTCTCGGCGCACTGACCGGTGATGCCGGTATTCCAGGCGCTCAGGTGGGCAAGATCGCGATTTTCGACTTCCAGGCGTATGTGGCTGTTGAACGCGGGATCGCCAAGCAAGCCTTGCAGCGCCTGAACGACGGCAAGATCAAAGGCCGTTCGTTGCGCGTTCGTATCCTCTGACACTGATCGTTCCCACGCTCTGCGTGGGAATGCATCCCGTGACGCTCTGCGTCACATAACGGCGGACGCAGAGCGTCCATGGCGGCATTCCCACGCAGAGCGTGGGAACGATCATTGTGTGAGGACACCGTTTTGCGCTCTACCGAAGTCGTGATCATAGGCGCTGGCGCCGCAGGTTTGATGTGTGCGCTGACCGCCGCCGGGCGCGGGCGCAAGGTGATGTTGCTCGACCATGCGAACAAGGCCGGCAAGAAAATCCTGATGTCGGGCGGTGGCCGCTGCAATTTCACCAACATGTACGCCGAACCGAACAATTTCCTCTCGCAGAACGAGCACTTCTGTAAATCCGCGCTGGCGCGGTACACCCAGTGGGATTTCATCGGCATGGTCGCCAAACACGGCGTGCCCTACCACGAGAAAAAACTCGGCCAGTTGTTCTGCGATAACAAATCCAGCGACATCCTCGAGATGCTGCTCAACGAGTGCGATCAGGTCGGCGTCAGCCTGCACCTGGACACCTCGATCCAGCACATCGAAAAAATGGAAAGCGGCTACCTGCTGCAAACCACCCTTGACCAGATCACCTGCGAATCGTTAGTGATCGCCACGGGCGGCTTGTCGATTCCGACGCTGGGTGCGACCGGTTTCGGTTATCAAGTGGCCAGGCAGTTCGGCCACGACTTGCTGCCGACCCGCGCAGGGCTGGTGCCGTTCACCATCACCGATCAGCTCAAGGAGCTTTGCACCGAGCTGTCCGGTACATCGGTGGATTGCCTGGTGAGCTGCAATGACCAGAGTTTCCGCGAGAACATCCTGTTCACTCATCGCGGCCTCAGTGGTCCGGCGATTTTGCAGATCTCGTCGTTCTGGGAGTCCGGCGATACGGTAGAGATCAACCTGCTGCCGGATCACGACGTACCGACCTGGCTACAACAGCAACAAGCCGAACGCCCGAACAGCGAGCTGAAAACCCTGCTGGGGGAAATCTTCACCAAGAAAATGGCCAACCTGCTGGCGGACAACTGGTTCGTGTCCAAACCGATGAAGCAGTACACCCACGCGGAAATTGCCGACATCGCCGAAAAACTGGCGAGCTGGAAAGTCGTGCCCGCCGGCACCGAAGGCTACCGCACCGCCGAAGTGACGCTGGGCGGCGTCGATACGCGGGAAGTCTCGTCCAAGACCATGGAATCGCTGAAAAGCCCCGGCCTGTATTTCATTGGTGAAGTACTCGACGTCACCGGACACCTGGGCGGCTTCAACTTCCAGTGGGCCTGGGCCTCGGGTTACGCCGCCGCGCAGTTCGTCTGATCGACCGCGTTATCGTTCTTCGCGGGCAAGCCTCGCTCCTACAGTTATGTGTCGTACGCGATATTGCGTATGACCGGAACCTGTAGGAGCGAGGCTTGCCCGCGAAGGCGGCCTCACAGGCAACATAGAAAGTAAGGAACAGATTTTGCTGTCAGATGTGATCGGCGCCATTGCGTCGACGTCATTACTGGCTCAATTTAGCGTCATTGCCTCGGAAGGCCTTCGCACTTCATGCCATCGACCCCGTTTAATCAGTCTCTGCGTCGCCTCTGGGCGCTGGATAAATTCAGCTACAGCGTGCGGGTGTTCATCGCCCTGACCGGCAGCATGGCGCTGTGTTGGTATAAGGATGAAATGGGGCTGCTGATCCCGCTGTTCCTCGGGATCATCGCCAGCGCCTTGGCCGAGACCGACGACAGTTGGCAGGGCCGCCTTAACGCACTGGCCGTGACGCTGGTGTGTTTCAGCGTCGCCGCCTTCTCCGTCGAACTGCTCTTCCCCTACCCCATCATTTTTATCATCGCCCTGGCGCTGGCCAGCTTCGGCCTGACCATGCTCGGTGCCCTCGGCGAACGCTATGGCGCGATTGCCTCGGCGACGTTGATTCTGTCGGTCTACACCATGATCGGCGTGGATCAGCGCGGCGGCGCCGTTATCGATTTCTGGCACGAGCCGGTGCTACTGGTGGCCGGCGCGGCCTGGTACGGTTTGCTCTCGGTGCTGTGGCAGGCGCTGTTTTCCAATCAGCCCGTGCAGCAAAGCCTGGCGCGGTTGTTCCGCGAACTGGGTTATTACCTGAAGCTGAAATCGTCGCTGTTCGAGCCGATTCGCCAGATGGACGTGGAAGCGCGGCGACTGGAACTGGCGCAGCAAAACGGTCGTGTCGTGGCAGCACTGAACGCCGCCAAGGAGATCATCCTGCATCGGGTGGGCGACGGTCGACCGGGCTCGAAACTCAGCCGATACCTGAAGCTCTACTTCCTCGCTCAGGACATCCACGAGCGCGCCAGCTCCTCGCACTACCCTTACAACGCCCTGGCCGATGCCTTCTTTCATAGCGACGTGATGTTCCGCTGTCAGCGCCTGCTGCGTCAGCAAGGCAAGGCATGCCGTGCGCTGGCCGAATCCATCCAGATGCGCCAGCCGTTCATCTATGACGCCAGCTTCGCCGAAACCCTGAGCGATCTGCACGCCTCCCTCGAACACCTGCGCATTCAGAGCAACCCGGCCTGGCGCGGGTTGTTGCGCTCGTTGCGCGCACTGGCGGCCAACCTTGGCACACTGGATCGTTTGCTCAGCGACGCCAGCAATCCCGACGCTTTGGCCGACGCCACCGATAGCAGCCTGCTCGACCGTTCGCCACGCAGCCTCAAGGATGTCTGGATCCGCTTGCGCACCCAGTTGACGCCGACCTCGTTACTGTTCCGTCACGCCCTGCGTTTGCCCCTGGCCTTGAGCATCGGCTACGCAATGGTGCATTTGATCCACCCGTCCCAGGGTTACTGGATCATCCTCACCACGCTGTTTGTCTGCCAACCGAACTACGGCGCCACCCGCCGCAAACTCGGTCAGCGGATCATCGGCACCGCCATTGGCCTGACGGTGGCCTGGGCGCTGTTCGATCTGTTTCCGAATCCCTTGGTCCAGTCGTGCTTCGCGATCGCCGCCGGGGTGGTGTTCTTTATCAATCGCACCACCCGCTACACCTTGGCCACAGCCGCGATCACCTTGATGGTGCTGTTCTGCTTCAACCAGGTCGGGGATGGTTACGGGCTGTTCCTGCCGCGGCTGTTCGATACCTTGCTCGGCAGCCTGATCGCCGGGCTGGCGGTATTCCTGTTCCTGCCGGACTGGCAGGGCCGACGCCTGAATAAAGTGCTGGCCAACACCCTGACCTGCAACAGCATTTACCTACGTCAGATCATGCAGCAATACGCCGCCGGCAAAAGCGATGACCTGGCTTATCGCCTGGCCCGACGCAATGCCCATAACGCCGATGCCGCGCTGTCGACGACGCTCGCCAACATGCTGATGGAACCTGGGCATTTCCGTAAGGAAGCGGATGTCGGTTTTCGCTTCCTGGTGCTGTCGCACACCTTACTGAGCTATTTATCCGGACTGGGCGCACACCGGGAAACCCAGCTACCGCCGGATGTACACGAGCATTTGATCGACGGTGCCGGCGTGAAACTGGCCGCCAGCATCGATGAAATTGCCCAAGGCCTGGCCAGCAAACTACCGATTGCGATTCAAAGCGATGAGGAAGAGGCACTGGCCGATACGCTTGAGCAGATGCCGGACGAAATTGATGAAGGGCAACGATTGGTGCAGACGCAGTTGGCGTTGATCTACCGACAGCTTGGGCCATTGCGGACGTTGGCAACGCACCTCATCAAGGAAACGAGTGAGGATTGAGATCGGGCCCGCCACTTACATTCCGTGCTGCTTCATCAACCGCTGATAACTGCCATCCACTTTCATCGCCGCGATCTCGCGGTCGAATCCGGCGACGATCTGTTCATGCCTGGGGTTCTTCAGGCTGACCAGGATGTGCAGGCTGTTCTCGCTCAGTGGCTTGGGCAAAAACTCCACGGCATTGCGCACCTTGGAGGATTCCTGGGCCAGGTAGTAACGCGCGACGTATTCGTCCTCCAGCGTCAGTTTGACCCGGTCCGCGGCGACCATGCGCACAGCCATGGAGAAGTTGTGCACCGGGACTTTCTGCAGCGACACGTCGCTATCAAACTCTGGCGAATAGGCATAACCGCGCACCATCGCTATCGGGTAGGTATGCAGTTGTTGCAGGTTGTTGTATTCGATCGGTGTGTCTTTGCGCTTGAGAAAGCGCACACGATTGAGCAAGTATTCGCCGGAAAACTGGCCAAGTTTCGTACGATCGTCGGTGTACCAGGCGTTGACCAACACGTCGTATCGACCCTCGCCCACCCCCAGTAACGCCCGCGCCCAAGGCACTTGTTCAAAATCACTGGCATAACCGGCCCGGGCCAGCGCAGTGCTGACGATATCCGTGGCCAACCCACCGTTGACCAGCGTGGCATCGGTAAAGGGTGGCCAGGCATCGGCCACCAATCGCAGCTTTTCCGCTGCCGCGCCTTGAGTCAGCAACAGCAACCCAATCAAAGCAAAGGCTCGATGCAATCGCAGCATGCTCGAAAATCCTTAACGGGCGGGACGCCCGACATGTTTCAGCTAAAACTCCAAGGCTCCCTGCTCTGCCAAACCCAAGAACTAACATTAGCTCATCGAAGCCACTGCACAGCGCTTCATCTCAGATTACACAAAGAAGACAACGCCACGCGAAATGAATGATGGCTTTTTGGCCTTTGTCACAAACTCCTCTGCCATAAAGACATCTTTCGTCTGGGCGCTTAGTATCGGAACAACGTTGTTCAAGGAATGTGAAAATGACAATCGATTGGGTCTGCAAACACCACAGCGATCTAGGCAAAGAACAGCTGTACGCCATTCTGCAGCTGCGTGCAGAAGTGTTTGTCGTTGAGCAGAAATGCGTTTATCAAGACGTCGACGGCCAGGATCTGGAAGGTGACACCTGCCATTTAATGGCTTGGGACGGGGATCGGCTGGTGGCGTACCTGCGATTGCTCGACCCGGAGTTACAGGGCGGTGACGTGGTGATCGGGCGGGTGATCATTGCCCCTCAAGCGCGCGGCGTCGGGCTTGGGCATGAGCTGATGGAGCAGGCGTTGAAGCAGGCTGAGAAGCACTGGCCTGAAATGCCGATTTATCTCTCGGCCCAGGCGCATTTGCAGGGGTACTACGGGCGGTACGGGTTTGTGGTGGCGGGTGAGGAATTTCTGGAGGATGACATTCCGCATATCGGGATGCGCCGTCCGCAATGATCGTTCCCACGCTGCGTGGGAACGATCGGGGTCGGTCATTCAGGGATACTCAAGCACCGCTTTAATCTGCCGCAAATTACGCTCGATCCACCCCCGATCAATCGCCCCCCACTCGCGAATCCGATAGCGCCCGGCATGATTGCGTGCGCCTTCTTCCTGCTCGAACTCGCAAACAATATCCAGATCCGCCAACGCCAAGAGGGTGTCCTGGGCTGTGCGCCGGGGCATGCCGGTCACCTCGATCAGCGCCGGAACGCTGCTGGCCAGCCCGCTATCAATCAGGTACGCCACGTACAACCGGCGATAGAAGCTGCTCTTGGTCTTGCTTACATCCATCTAAACACTCCCGGCTGCGCTATTTTGATCTCTATTGCATATCTCGCCACGTCAGGTACACCCGCACATCGAACTCCACCTGGTGATACCCCGGCAACATGTGTTCGCACAGTTTGTAGAACGCCTTGTTGTGATCCGACTCCTTGAAGTGCGCCAGTTCATGCACCACGATCATTTTCAGAAACTCGGCAGGCGCATCCTTGAATAACGAAGCAACACGAATCTCTTTCTTGGCTTTGAGCTTGCCGCCCTGCACCCGGGATATCGCGGTGTGCAGGCCGAGGGCGCGGTGGGTCAGGTCCAGGCGGTTGTCGAACAACACTTTGTCGATGGCCGGGGCGTTACGCAGGTATTCCTGCTTGAGGTCCAGCGTATAGGTGTACAACACCTTGTCGCTCTGTACCCGGTGTTTTTCCGGGTAACGCTGGCTCAGGTAGTCGCCCAGCTGACCTTCGGCGATCAGCTGGCGCACTTGATCCTGCAACGCTGCGGGATAGGCCTGGAGGTATTTCAACGCGGTCATTGGGGCGGCAACACAAGTCACGAAAAGGTCGCCAGTGTAGCGAATTCAGCCGGTCAGCGTGCTCCAGTCGAACGGCTGCGCAAAGTCGCCGACGTCCTCGGCCATCCTCGGCCGCGTGACCAGAAACCCTTGTACGTACTCGCAACCATTGGCTTGCAGCCACTGATATTGCGCAACGGTTTCCACCCCTTCGGCGATCACCAGCATCCCGTACTGCTTGCACAGGTCGATCACATTGCGCACCAGCGCCGCATCGCGTGAGGACTCCGGTAACCGGGCGATCAAATGCCGATCGAGCTTGAGCGTGTCCAACTCCAGATCACGCAGATGAGACAGCGAACACGGCCCGGAACCGAAGTCATCCAAGGCCACTCGCACCCCCAGGTTACGCAGCAGGCGCAACTGTTTGCGAGTTTCCTCGGGGTTTTGCATCAAGCCCTCTTCAGTGACCTCGACTTCCAGATGACGCGCCTGCAAACCATGGCGTTCCAGTACCTGGCGCAACTCGGTGACCAGATTGGGCATGCCAAACTGCGTACTGCTCAAACTGACGCCCAGCACCAGATCCTCAGCAAACAAAGTTTCCCAGGCTTTTCGCTGGCTCGCCACTTGTTGATAGATCCAACTGGCCAGGCGACTGATCAGCCGCGCCTCCTCCAGCACCGGTAAAAACAGCCCCGGCGGTACATCACCTACGCTCGGGTGCTGCCAGCGCAGCAACGCCTCGAAACCGCGAATCTGCCCACTGGCAATGGCCACCTGAGGTTGATACACCAAATTGAAATCACGGTTCTCGATCGCCGCGCGCACACTTTCTTCAAGCATCAGCCGCGAGCGTGCGCGGCCGTTCATCTCGTGATCGTAGAAACGATATTGCTGACGGCCGGCGCGCTTGGCTTCGTACATGGCGATGTCGGATGCGCGCAGCAAGCCGTCGAGATTGGCACCGCAATCCGGGTACGTCGCAATGCCGATGCTGGCGCCCAACGCGATATCCAGACCATCAATCTGCTGACAGATCGACACCCGCTCAATGAGTTTCTCTGCGATCTTCGCCGCTTGCTCGGGGAATTCCAGATCCAGCAAAGCAGTGAACTCATCACCGCCCATGCGCGCGAGAATGTCGAAGGGCCGCAGACTGGCCTTCAACTGCTCGGACACCCAACGCAGCACCCGGTCGCCGGCATCGTGGCCGAGGGAATCATTGACCCGCTTGAAGCCGTCGAGGTCCAGGTACAGCAACACCCAGGTGCTGTCGGAGCGTTCGCCACGCAGCAGCAGGTTTTCCGCCGTCTGATAAAAACCGCGGCGATTGAGCAGCCCGGTCAATGGGTCAGTGACCGCCTGGAACTCTAGTTGCTGATGCAGATGGCGCACCACCGACATGTCCAGCACCGTCACCACCATCGCATGTTGTTCGCTGGGCAACGGTGCGCAAGACAGCGCCACGGGCACCTGCTGGCCGGGCGCGGTACGCAGCAGTGCGTCATGCAGACGCAAGGTTTCGCCTCGTTTGTAACCGGCGAACAGCTCGGAGTCGGCCCAGATTGGGATGTGCGGCTTTTGCAGGAAATCCAGGAACTCTTTGCCTTGCAGGTCTTGCAGCGTGGCATTGAGCAGTCGCGACATCGCCGGATTGGCAAAGCGGATCAGACCGTCCTCACCGACCACCAGGATGCCTTCGGCGGCGTTGTCCAGCACCGAGGCACTAAACGCGCGTGCGACCTCCAGATCGTGGCTCAGGCGCTGCAACGCACGGCGATTGCGCTGATGCTCGAGCAGCGCCTGGACTTTGGGCTTGAGAATTTGCGGGTCGAACGGTTTGAACAGGTAATCCACCGCGCCGCTGGCATAGCCCTTGATCACGGCGTCCTGGGACTGTTCGTTGGCGGTAAGAAAAATAATCGGTGTAAGACGGGTTCGCTGACTGCCACGCATCAGGCGTGCCACTTCAAAACCGTCCATGCCCGGCATCTGCACATCCAGCAGCACCAGGTCGACATCGTGTTCGAGTAACAGACTGAGCGCCTCAAAGCCCGAGGCGGCGGTCATGACCTGCCAATCCTGGCGCTGCAACAACGCTCGCATGCTGATCAGGTTTTCAGGGTAATCATCGACGATTAAAAGGATTGAGCTGCCTTCAGCTGGCGGGGGTTGCGCGCATTCCATGCTGCTTCTCTTATGCGGGACGTCAGGCCGGTTTCTCGTGAAAACCGGACAAATACCAAGCCTTCACTCTAGACCGGGATCCGCGAAAGCAGAAGGTGTCAGTGCGCCATCATTTAACCAAAGAGTTCATTTACCGACTAACGGTCGGCGCTACAGGCCCCTAAAACCAGGGGAGATGGCCTTTTAACAGGATTTTGACGTCATCCGTTTGTCATTTACTCATTAACAAATTGAACTTCTGCGATTATAAAGATTGCCCCCCGAGGCGCGTGCCAGAGCTTCTGGTACGCCCGTGCTGTAAAATCTGTGGAAGCTTTGTCTATGATCGATCTCGCAACCTGGAACCTCAGCGTTCCTGTCGGCAACCCGCCGTACACCGTTGAAACAAGCAAACTGGTGGACGGCTTCAAGGATAAATACTTCCACTCCGACACCGGCACGTTGTTTTTCTGGTCCCCGGTCACCGGCTCGAAAACTGAAAATGCAAAGTATCCCCGCACCGAACTTCGCGAAACCTACAGCAACGGCACCCTGCGCAACTGGCTCTACCCGGACGCCGACAATACCCTGCGTGCCACCTTGGCGGTGAACCAGGTTCCGAGTTCGGGCAAGATCGTCATAGGCCAGATCCATGCCTATCAAAGCCAGAAACCTTTGGTGAAGCTCGAGTATCAGTACAAGACCGACACAAAGACCGGCAATATCGTCGCCAAGGTGCGTATGCACCCTGATGACGGTGACGGACGGGTGATCACCATTGCTACTGGTGTGAAGCTGGATCGGGAGTTTTCCTACCTCATCCACCTCAGCCCTAGGGGGGCATTGGGCATTAGCGCTGCGGGTTACCAATGGGACACCGACATTAGCAAGACCTGGAGCGTCAAGCCGCTGTACTTCAAGGCCGGGGTTTATGTGCAGGACCACACGGGGTACACCAGTGAAGGCGGGAAAGTGACGTTCAGCAAGCTGGATATTGATCACGATAGGTAGACCCTTAAGCGCGACTCAATCCCTGTAGCAGCTGCCGAGCCTGCGAGGCTGCGTCCGGCTGCGAAGCAGTCGTAAAACCGGCGACTGCGTTTTTTCAGGAAGCCTGTGTTTGCCAGATTGCGACCGCTTCGCGATCGAACGCAGCCTCGCAGGCTCGGCAGCTGCTACAAAATCCTAGCGTCCGCAAAACTTGTAGGACCACTCCCACCGTGGCGAGGGGGCTTGCTCCCGCTGGGCGGCGAAGCAGCCCCAAACCCTGCCACCCTATTTCCTCAGACACACCGCAGTGCCCGGTTTTACGACGGCTGCGTCGCCGAACGGGGCGATGCGGCGTTCCGACAAGCCCCTTCGCCAACAGTGCGCGGTCCTACACCCCGGTTGCAGCCGCCAAAGTCGCCGCTTATAGTTCGCCCCGTCGCCGGCAACAGTCGGCGATAGGGTTTCGCAGCCCTTAAGATACGTGTAACCGAGCATCATAAAAGCAACGACGTTCGCATCAGCGCTCGTAGTCCGTTTTATGGTGGCTGTGTGTGGGAGACCTTCGGGTCTGCCGGGTTCCTCGTATCCTCGGTCTGCGAACCCGCACACAGCTACCACCCAACTCGTTTCGTAGCGAACGGAAGTAGCTCTTCTTTTAGACTCGAGGAGTTTTACTTATGCCAATGAATAACCCGCCCCGCCGCTTCACCCCCATGTCCCAATTCGCCACCGACTACCCCGTCCTGCTCATCGACAGCGACGCCCCGCTACGCGAACTCCATAACTGCGTCAGCGAACGCCTCAACGCCGTCCTCAAATACCTGCACCTGATGGCCTGCACCAGCCTGCCGGACTATGCCGAGAACGACATCAACACCGTCACCAACATCGCTCGGATTATGGTCCAGGATATTGCTGATGTGTTTGGGGTGATTGAGCAGCGTGGGTTTGATACGCAGAAATAGTAGTAATCAAGTAATAAAAACCCGCATTACTGCGGGTTTTTTATTTATAGCCAAACTGCCCACTTCATGAACGTAGCCAATGGGTTCGGAGCTACCATTCTATTCAAACAAATGTCTTCGCATTATTCTTCTACTTGAATATTCTATGGCACAGCCCCTCGCGCACCACCCGACTTAACGGTATCGCCCGGGATTTAATCAGTGGGTACTTCAGACCCTCCTTACAGATTTTCAGTCCGAAAAACTTATCTCCGGCCGGAACCCGCCATCTCCATCTACAACATAACTAACGGTCATCACCCTGCCGTCTGCCAATTTAACCGTATATTTACCCTCTTCACCTTTAGCTATAGCCCCTCCAACTGGTAGTGCTTCGGAAGCATTATCACCAAGGGCTGATTTGTCAATATTGGGAGTTCCCATAATAGACCTCGCAAAGTAGCGCATGGATATTCATAAATACAAACGGGACAGATCTATTTAATCCGCCTCACTCCACCCTCCTCAAGTTACGCATCAAACAATAGGCATCGACCAGCATTAAATCACCTGTAATAAATGACAGTTTTTAATACATATTTGTGATAACCGATATAACTTAAAAGAACTAACACTGGAAATAGCTTCATCGAATAAATAGATCTGTCCTCTCCTTCGGGATCATGGTTCAGGATGTGAGCGATATGTTTCGGGTGATTGAGCAGCGTGAGTTTGACGAGAAATCGAACCGCTAAAATGTCACCCATATCGGACTTTTCTGCCTCAAGCCTTAAAAAATGTCCGTTATAGGTGACATTTGATTCGCCGAGCATTAGCTGCACCGCGTAAAAAACGCCGACCACAAAAAACCCGCCTCTCGGCATCACGCATCGCAGTAACAGTCGCGCCGAAGAACTTACGCGGATCAAACTCGCTTGGGTTGGTCGCCATCAGCGACGCATCGCACCGGTGGAGGCCAAACGCAGGTCGGTGTCGAGTTGACTTTGCGCACGCCGTGCTTGATGCCTTCGACGATTTCTTCAACCGGTACGCCGTAGGTTTCTTTGATGTCGCCGCCGTACGGGTTGATGATCGCCAGCCACTCTCGTGGAACTCACTAAGAACCGTGCATCACCAGGTGGGCGTTCGGATGCGTTTGTGGATTCTTGACGGTCTATGATCCCCGTGTCGTCGCTAGTCGTGGACTTAAATACGACGTAGATAAAATGTTGTGCATACGCTACATTCAGCTATGAATGTTACGGTAGCGGAACATGGATTATTTTCTGTTGATCAGCCGTCTTGGCAACCAATTACGGGAAAAACGTATAAATCGCGGTCTGACGCAAGCACAGCTTGCCGACCTCGCGGGACTGACACGATACAAAGTCATCGCAGTAGAGAAAGGTACTCTGTCTGTCGGCATGATCGCCTATGCGCGTGTCCTTGGCGCTCTGGACTGTGAGCTTGCTGTCGTTCCAGCTGCTATGCCGACCCTTGAAGAGCTTGGGGATTTATTCGAATGAAGATGACCTCTCTCAAAGTCAGCACGCCTGAGGGGCGTAGCGGCAGGCTTTTCAGCGATGCCGAAGACTTCACCTTCCGTTATCACGATGATGCATCGCCAGAAATGGCTATCAGCTTGTCGATGCCAGTAAGGCATGACGAGTTTCGTCGGCGCGAACTCCACCCCGTTTTTCAAATGAACCTGCCGGAAGGCTATGTATTGGAGCAACTGCGAAATCGATTAGCCAAGACCGTGAATGTCGATCCGATGCTTTTGCTGGCGCTTTCCGGCAGCACTTCGCCCATCGGCAGGGTGCAAGTGCGGTCTGAAACGGTTGACGCCTTGCTGGAGGAGCAACAATTTCCGGGGGAGAAACTCGAAGAGATTCTGACATGGGACGGTACGGAAGATATCTTCGCCGACATTCTTGATCGCTACATCCTGCGTGCCGGCATTTCCGGCGTTCAACCCAAAGTGTTGGTTCCGGAACGCCAGGAAACCGGATTGCCACGGGTGACATCGAAAACCTCGGACCTGATTATCAAAAGTGGCCGAGACGAATTTCCCGGTCTGGCAATCAACGAGTTCCTTTGCATGTCCATTGCGAAGGAGGCCGGTATTCCCGTTCCGCCGTTTTACCTTTCCGATAATGCCAAGCTGTTTGTCATGCGTCGCTTTGATCGCGACGACCAGCTCAACCCAATTGGATTTGAAGACATGGCGGTGTTGATGGGGCTATCGGCTAACCAGAAGTACAGCAAAAGCTATGCGGCAATCGCCAAGGCTATCCGTGTGTTCTGCCCGACTAAACATTTACGCACCTCCCTTGATCAACTCTTTGATAGCGTTGCCCTGAGCTGTATTGTCGGGAATGGCGACGCTCATTTGAAAAACTTCGGATTGCTCTATTCCGAGCCTACGCAACGCGATGCACGCCTGGCGCCGGCCTACGACATCGTCAACACCACGGCCTATATTCCGGAAGATGTTTTGGCTTTGGATCTGGCGGGCAACAAGTCAATGTTTGCCTCGCGGCAAGGACTGCTGGAGTTTGCGCACACCTGTGAGATCGAGCGACCCCAGGAGCGCATTCAGCAATTGCTTGCCTCGGTTGAAGCAGTACTTGAACGCTATCCTGAGTATCGGGAACAGGCGCCTCATGTGGTCAGTGCCATTGAGCAAGCGGCAGCGCCATTTTCTCTGACTTTTGGGTAGTTATTGCGCGCAAAAATCCCTGCCCAGAAAAAACCCGCCTCTCGGCGGGTTTTTCACAACACTGGTCAAATTCTAAGGCTTAGTTAACCTTAGCGTTCAACTCACCCTTCAAATAACGCTGATACATCGCTTCCAACGAGATCGGCTTGATCTTCGAAGCATTACCGGCAGTGCCGAACGCTTCGTAGCGAGCGATACACACATCACGCATCGCAGTAACAGTAGCGCCAAAGAACTTACGCGGATCAAACTCGCTCGGGTTGGTCGCCATCAGGCGACGCATCGCACCGGTGGAGGCCAGGCGCAGGTCGGTGTCGATGTTGACCTTACGCACGCCGTGTTTGATGCCTTCGACGATTTCTTCAACCGGTACGCCGTAGGTTTCTTTGATGTCGCCGCCGTACTGGTTGATGATCGCCAGCCAGTCTTGCGGAACCGAAGACGAACCGTGCATCACCAGGTGGGTGTTCGGGATGCGTTTGTGGATCTCTTTGATGCGGTCGATGGCCAGCACGTCGCCGGTAGGCGGCTTGGTGAACTTGTACGCGCCATGGCTGGTGCCGATGGCGATGGCCAGGGCGTCGACTTGGGTGCGTTTGACGAAGTCAGCGGCTTCTTCCGGGTCGGTCAGCATTTGGCTGTGATCCAGAACGCCTTCGGCGCCGATGCCGTCTTCTTCACCGGCCATGCCGGTTTCCAGCGAACCCAGGCAGCCCAGCTCGCCTTCTACCGATACACCGCAGGCGTGAGCCAGGGCAACAGTTTGTTGGGTAACGCGGATGTTGTAGTCGTAGTCGGTCGGCGTTTTGCCGTCTTCGCCCAAGGAACCGTCCATCATCACCGAGCTGAAGCCCAGTTGAATGGAGCGCTGGCAGACGTCAGGGCTGGTGCCGTGGTCCTGGTGCATGCACACCGGGATGTGCGGGAATTCTTCGATTGCCGCCAGGATCAGGTGACGCAGGAACGGTGCGCCGGCGTATTTGCGAGCACCGGCCGAAGCCTGGACGATCACCGGGGAGTCAGTCTTGTCAGCGGCTTCCATGATGGCGCGCATCTGCTCAAGGTTGTTGACGTTGAAGGCTGGAACGCCGTAGCCGAACTCGGCTGCGTGGTCCAGCATCTGGCGCATGCTGATAAGTGCCATTGTGTGTGTATCTCCCGGTTGAGGGTCGTTAATCGTGCCAGCCTGCCGTAGCGGCGGCGGCTATTCAAGTTATTGCAGATCGGGGGTCAGCCCGCCTGCCAATTCGGTCGATCTCCTGTAGGAGCGAAGCTTGCTCGCGAAAGCGGTTTCACTGACAACACATGTGTTGAATGTGATGACCTCTTCGCGAGCAAGCTTCGCTCCTACAGGTTTGGCGCAAGCCTTCAATTACTCGGCTTTACAACCGCGGCCGATCAAATCATTGGTGGCGACCCAGTACACCAGGCCTTCCTCACCTTTTATGTGAAACGCCAGCATGTCGTTGCTGTACAGCGAACCTTCGGCGCCCGGCTCATGCTTCAAGCGGTAGACCTGATCGGCACCGCCCAGGCGAACGTCGACTTCCTTGCGGCTTTCGTCGCTGTAGCGCCAGAGCACTTTGGCCTCACTATCGCAGGTCCAGGTGGTCCAGCTGTCCGTCGATTCAGCAGGCTTGAACAGGTTCAAATTGGCGCAACCTGCCAGCAGAGCCAGCGCCGTAACGGCGATAAAACCTTTCATCCATGTTCCTCGACTGACGACGCACGCCGTCAGTCCTGAGTAAAGTGTCAGACCCGTCAAGGGCAACCATGTTCCTTGGCCGGGGTCTGTGTCTCGTATTTGTCCAGGCCATCAGGCCCGGAACGCTTGTTGATCACCGGGTTGGTTTCGGCCTGCCAGTCGGCCTGGTAGCAGCCCTTGTCCTGTTCAGGCGTCTCGGGTACCTTCGGGGCTTTCGGGTTACTCCCGCAAGCCGCCAGCGTACCCGCGACAATCAACAGCGCTAAGGTTTTGACCATGTGAACACTCCTTTTCCTGGTCAAATGGGCGGCCTCAGGCCTTGGCCCGGCTTTCCAGAACTTCAACGGCAGGCAGAACCTTGCCTTCGACGAATTCGAGGAACGCGCCACCGCCGGTAGAAATGTAGGAGATCTGATCGGCAACGCCATATTTATCGATCGCTGCCAGGGTGTCGCCGCCGCCAGCGATGGAGAACGCCGAGCTTTGTGCGATGGCCTGGGCCAGGACTTTGGTGCCGTTACCGAACTGGTCGAATTCGAACACACCGACCGGGCCGTTCCACAGGATGGTCTTGGACGACTTCAGCAGCTCGGCGAAATTCGCCGCGGTCTGTGGGCCGATGTCCAGAATCATGTCATCGGCGGCCACATCAGCGATCAGCTTGACAGTAGCGGTCGCGCTTTCAGCGAACTCCTTGGCAACGACGACATCGACCGGCAGCGGCACGCTGACCTTGGCGGCGATGGCGCGCGCGGTGTCCAGCAGATCCGGCTCGTACAGGGACTTGCCGACCGGGTGACCGGCAGCGGCCAGGAAGGTATTGGCAATGCCGCCGCCAACGATCAGCTGGTTGCAGATCTGGCTCAAGCTATTGAGTACGTCGAGTTTGGTCGAAACCTTGGACCCGGCAACGATGGCAGCCATCGGTTGAGCCGGGGCACCGAGGGCTTTGCCCAGTGCGTCCAGCTCGGCGGCCAGCAACGGGCCAGCCGCCGCGACTTTGGCGAACTTGGCCACGCCATGGGTCGAACCCTCGGCGCGGTGAGCGGTGCCAAAGGCGTCCATCACGAACACGTCGCACAGGGCGGCGTATTGCTTGGCCAGTTCGTCAGCGTTCTTTTTCTCGCCCTTGTTGAAGCGCACGTTTTCGAACAGCACGATGTCGCCGGCCTGCACGTCAACGCCGTCCAGGTAATCGGCCACCAGCGGCACTTCGCGGCCCAGGGCCTTGCTCAGGTAGTCAGCGACTGGCTTGAGGCTGTTCTCGGCCGAGAACTCGCCTTCGGTCGGACGGCCAAGGTGCGAGCAGATCATCACGGCCGCGCCTTTTTCCAGGGCCAGCTTGATGGTCGGCAGCGAGGCCAGGATTCGCGCATCGCTGGTGACAACACCGTCCTTGACTGGGACGTTGAGGTCTTCGCGGATCAGTACGCGCTTACCTTGCAGATCGAGGTCGGTCATCTTCAACACGGTCATGGGTCGCAATTCCTGAATAGCTATTTTAGAGAGCCGGATTTTTTGATGTCGCTGCTTGCAGATAGTGTTCTGCAACGTCCAGCATTCGGTTGGCAAAACCCCATTCGTTGTCGAACCAGGCCAGAATGTTCACCAGCCGTGGGCCGGAAACTCGGGTCTGACTGGCATCGACGATGGCCGA
The DNA here is from genome assembly GCF_054897825.1 of Pseudomonas sp. ZS1P83. Taxonomy (NCBI): domain Bacteria; kingdom Pseudomonadati; phylum Pseudomonadota; class Gammaproteobacteria; order Pseudomonadales; family Pseudomonadaceae; genus Pseudomonas; species Pseudomonas sp. ZS1P83. Next base: position 5,906,198 of record NZ_CM142706.1, on the reverse strand, counting down.
ATGTGGGTCATGATTAAAATCACAACTGGCGTGAGGCAACTCGGTGTAGGCCAGAAGGCCTTTGAGCGGGCCAGTGGTGGCGGCCTCGCGCAAAATCCGGTTGACCTCAGTGGCGTCGGTGTCGCTCACGGTTTGCATCGTAATGTCGAGGCAAGACACGTTAACCGTCGGCACTCGCACGGCTTTGGCCTGAATTCTCCCGGCAAGTTCCGGCAGCAGCCGTTCGATGCCACGCGCCAGACCAGTGGACACCGGAATCACCGACTGAAACGCCGAACGGGTGCGACGCAAATCTTCGTGATGATAGGCGTCGATCACTGGCTGATCGTTCATCGCCGAGTGAATGGTAGTGATCGACACGTATTCCAGACCAATGGCCTGATCCAGCAGGCGCAACAGCGGCACGCCGCAGTTGGTGGTACAGGACGCGTTGGACACCAGCAACTCATCACCCGTCAGGCAATCCTGGTTCACGCCGTAGACGATGGTGGCGTCGACATCCGCCTCGCTGGCCATCGGCTGGGAAAACAGCACGCGCGGTGCGCCGGCGTCGAGGAAGCGCTGGCCGTCCTCGCGAGTGTGGTAAGCGCCGGAGCACTCCAGCACCAGATCGACGCCCAACGACGCCCAATCGATGCCTTCGGGGGTGGCACTGCGCAGGACCTTCACGCAGTCGCCATTAATATGCAGACAATCGCCATCGACCTTCACTTCACCGGGAAAGCGCCCGTGAGTGGAGTCGAAGCGTGTCAGGTACTCGATGCTGGCCATGTCAGCCAGATCGTTGATCGCAACAATTTCAAACCCGGCCGCCGCCCCTCGCTCGAACAACGCACGCAAGACGCAACGACCAATCCGGCCGTAGCCGTTGAGTGCAACTTTGTAAGGACGCGGTTGAGGCATGGGGTTCTCGATGAAGCTTGGGAATGTGTCGCCAGGTCTGCCGCCTTCGCGGGCGAGCCTCGCTCCTACAGGTCTTCGGCTGATTTGGGAATTGGGGTTATCCCAATCCCGCAAAACAACGCAACCCCTTGTAGGAGCGAGCGGTGCGGCGATCCGACTTGCTCGCGAAGACGGCGGTCCAGACAAAACAACGTCTGGATCAGTCTTCCAGCAGCTCTTCAGCCTGACCCAGGATGTTTTCCAGGGTGAAGCCGAACTCTTCGAACAAGGCTGGCGCAGGCGCCGACTCGCCGTAGGTGGTCATGCCGATGACGCGGCCTTCCAGGCCCACGTACTTGTACCAGTAGTCCGCGTGGGCGGCTTCGATGGCGATACGGGCGCTGACCTGCAATGGCAGAACTGCTTGCTTGTAACCGGCGTCCTGAGCATCGAACACGCTGGTGCAAGGCATCGAAACCACACGCACCTTGCGACCTTGTTCGGTCAGCTTGTCGTAGGCCTGAACAGCCAGACCCACTTCGGAACCGGTGGAGATCAGGATCAGCTCAGGCTCGCCTTCGCAGTCCTTCAACACGTAACCGCCACGCGCGATCTCTTCGATCTGAATCGCATTGCGGGTTTGGTGCTGCAGGTTCTGACGCGAGAAGATCAGCGCCGAAGGGCCGTCCTTGCGTTCCAGCGCCAGTTTCCAGCACACAGCCGATTCAACGGCATCGGCTGGGCGCCAGGTGTCGAGGTTCGGTGTGCTGCGCAAGCTGGTCAGTTGCTCGATCGGCTGGTGAGTCGGGCCGTCTTCGCCCAGACCGATGGAGTCGTGGGTGTAGACGAAAACGACACGCTTCTTCATCAGCGAGGCCATGCGCACTGCGTTGCGGGCGTATTCCATGAACATCAGGAAAGTCGCGCCGTAAGGCACCAGACCGCCGTGCAGAGACACGCCGTTCATGATCGCGCTCATGCCGAATTCGCGAACGCCGTAGTACATATAGTTGCCGCTGGCGTCTTCAGCCGAAACACCTTTACAACCTTTCCACAGGGTCAGGTTGGAACCGGCCAGGTCAGCAGAGCCGCCCAGCAGTTCAGGCAGCAGCGGGCCGTAGGCATTCAATGCGTTCTGGCTGGCTTTACGGCTGGCGATGGTTTCGCCCTTGGCGGCGACTTCAGCAATATAAGCAGAGGCTTTTTCGGCGAAGTCTTCCGGCAGGTCGCCGCTCAGACGACGAACCAACTCGTTGGCCAGCTCAGGGAAGGCTGCAGAGTAGGCAGCGAAACGCTGATCCCACTCGGCTTCGGCCGCGCGACCGGTTTCCTTCGCGTCCCACTCGGCGTAGATGTTGGCCGGGATTTCGAACGGACCGTAGTTCCAGTTCAGTGCCTTTCGGGTCAAGGCGATTTCCGCGTCACCCAGTGGAGCGCCGTGGCAGTCTTCCTTGCCTTGCTTGTTCGGCGAACCGAAACCGATGGTGGTCTTGCAGCAGATCAGCGTCGGCAGCTCGCTTTTGCGCGCGGTTTCTATCGCGATCTTGATTTCTTCAGGGTCGTGACCGTCGACGTTGCGGATGACCTGCCAGTTGTAGGCTTCGAAACGCTTAGGTGTGTCATCGGTGAACCAGCCTTCGACTTCGCCGTCGATGGAGATGCCGTTGTCATCATAGAAGGCGATCAGTTTGCCCAGGCCCAAAGTACCGGCCAGGGAGCCGACTTCGTGGGAAATGCCTTCCATCATGCAGCCATCACCCAGGAACACGTAGGTGTGGTGGTCGACGACGTTGTGGCCCGGACGGTTGAACTGCGCCGCCAGTACTTTTTCTGCCAGGGCAAAACCAACGGCGTTGGCCAGGCCTTGGCCCAGTGGACCGGTGGTAGTTTCAACGCCCGGGGTGTAGCCGAGTTCCGGGTGGCCCGGGGTGCGGCTGTGCAGCTGGCGGAAATTCTTCAGGTCATCGATCGACAGATCGTAGCCGGTCAGGTGCAGCAGCGAGTAGATCAACATCGAGCCGTGACCGTTGGACAGCACGAAGCGGTCACGGTCGGCGAACGATGGATTGCTCGGGTTGTGCTTCAGGTAGTCACGCCAAAGTACTTCGGCGATATCCGCCATACCCATAGGGGCACCGGGATGGCCGCTGTTGGCTTTTTGCACGGCATCCATGCTGAGGGCACGAATGGCGTTGGCACGCTCACGACGGCTGGGCATCGCTGTTCTCCTGCGGGTTCTGAATCGAGAGTGAATAAAACGAAACGGAAAAAAGGCGAGCATTTTCCCTCACCGGGCCGCCTCGGGGCAATGACAGATAGTCATCTGAAGGCGTTTTTCCGGTGGATAAAGTCGCATTCGCCTGGTGAAACCTTTCCGCTGACGATTTGTAGAGTGACCCTTTCCCCGAGAAGTGCCATCTATCGAGCAATATCAAAACTTTTTGATATTGCTCTTGCGGTGATTTCTGACCGTCACTAGACTGCTGGCCTTATGAATTTACGCGCACCTTCCATTCGACCTGACGATTGCGATGAGCTGGCGGCCCTGTGCAAGGCCGGCGGCGATCCTCTTCGTCTGAATGTATTGCGCGCGCTGGCCAACGATTCGTTCGGCGTGCTGGAACTGGCGCAGATCTTCGGCATCGGTCAGTCCGGCATGAGTCACCACCTCAAGGTATTGTCCCAGGCCGACCTGGTGGCGACTCGCCGTGAAGGCAACGCGATTTTCTACCGTCGCGCCCTGCCCCACACCGACCTGCTGGGTGGCAAGCTGCACGCTGCGCTACTGGACGAAGTGGACAACCTGACCCTGCCTGCCGAGGTGCAGTCGCGGATCGGTCAGGTCCATGGGCAACGAGCGGCGGCCAGCCAGGACTTTTTCTCACGGGTCGCGGAGAAGTTTCGCGCCCAGCAAGACTTGATCGCCGGCCTGCCGCAATACCGCGAAAGCGTGGTGGCATTGCTCGACAAGCTGAGTTTCAGTGAAGGCGCCACGGCCATCGAAGTCGGCCCTGGAGACGGTGAGTTTCTGCCGGAACTGGCGCGCCGCTTCACCCAGGTCACGGCGCTGGACAACAGCCCGGCGATGCTCGAACTGGCGAGCCAGGTTTGCGAACGTGAAAGGCTGGCTAACGTCAGCCTGCAATTGGCCGATGCATTGAACGGTGTAAACCTCAAGGCTGACTGCGTTGTACTGAACATGGTGCTGCACCATTTCGCCGCGCCGGCCGAAGCGCTCAAGCGCATGGCCGACTTGCTGCAACCAGGCGGTAGCCTGCTCGTGACAGAGTTATGTAGCCACAACCAGAGTTGGGCCAGGGAGGCCTGCGGTGATCTCTGGTTGGGGTTTGAACAGGACGATTTGGCCCGTTGGGCCACCGCTGCGGGACTCGTTCCCGGGGAAAGCCTCTATGTAGGCTTACGTAATGGTTTCCAGATCCAGGTCCGCCATTTTCAGCGACCGGCTGGCGACACTCACCATCGGTAAATTCAGGAAAAAATCGAGATGAGCGAATACTCCCTCTTCACCTCCGAGTCCGTGTCCGAAGGGCATCCGGACAAAATCGCCGACCAGATTTCCGATGCGGTGCTGGACGCCATCATTGCTGAAGACAAATTCGCCCGTGTAGCGGTCGAGACGCTGGTAAAAACCGGCGTGGCAATCATCGCGGGTGAAGTCACCACGTCGGCCTGGGTCGATCTGGAAGAGATCGTGCGTAACGTCATTCTGGACATCGGCTACAACAGCTCCGATGTCGGCTTCGACGGTGCCACTTGCGGCGTGATGAACATCATCGGCAAGCAGTCTCCTGACATCAACCAAGGCGTTGACCGTGCCAAGCCTGAAGATCAAGGCGCTGGCGACCAGGGCCTGATGTTCGGTTATGCCAGCAACGAAACCGATGTGCTGATGCCAGCGCCGATCACCTTCTCGCACCAGTTGGTTCAGCGTCAGGCCGAAGCCCGTAAATCCGGCCTGCTGCCTTGGCTGCGCCCGGACGCCAAGTCGCAAGTGACTTGCCGTTACGAAGGCGGCAAGGTTGTCGGTATCGACGCCGTTGTACTGTCGACCCAACACAACCCTGACGTGTCGTACAAAGACCTGCGCGAAGGCGTGATGGAGCTGATCGTCAAGCACGTACTGCCTGCCGAACTGCTGAGCAAAGACACCCAGTTCCACATCAACCCGACCGGCCAGTTCATCATCGGCGGCCCGGTGGGCGACTGCGGTCTGACCGGTCGCAAGATCATCGTCGACAGCTACGGCGGCATGGCCCGTCACGGCGGCGGCGCATTCTCCGGTAAAGATCCATCGAAGGTTGACCGTTCGGCCGCCTACGCGGGTCGTTACGTGGCCAAAAACATCGTGGCGGCCGGTCTGGCCGAGCGTTGCGAGATCCAGGTTTCCTACGCGATCGGTGTTGCTCAGCCGACTTCGATCTCGTTGAACACCTTCGGCACCGGCAAAATCAGCGACGACAAAATCGTCAAACTGGTTCGCGAAGTGTTCGACCTGCGTCCATACGCAATCACCACCATGCTCGACCTGCTGCACCCGATGTACCAGGAAACCGCTGCGTATGGCCACTTCGGTCGCACCCCGGCCACCAAGACTGTGGGCGAAGACACTTTCACCACCTTCACCTGGGAAAAGACCGACCGCGCGGATTCCTTGCGCGCTGCTGCCGGCCTGTAATACTTCCTTGGCGATACCAAAAGCCCCGCACGGTTCGCCGTGCGGGGCTTTTTATTGTCCGCTGTCCGGATGCCGACACACGCTGAAAAACAGCAGGCCTTCTCATCCTGAAAATCCGTCCTAGCCTTCAAGCATTCCACTTGAGCAAGGACGCTCACGATGCTGCTCAACCTGCGCGTGTTTTTCGGTTTTCTACTGACAACTTTCTGCCTGACCACCCACGCTGCCGAGTGCCCCGACTGGCCACCGACACGCGCACTGGACGAAGTCACGTCACTGCAAAAACAAATCGACCTCTGGGATGACAGCTATCACCGGGAAGGCCGCTCATTGGTCGCCGACGAACTCTACGATCAGTCCCGTGTGCGACTGACCGAATGGCGCACCTGTTTTGCCCTGGGCCAATCCGCGGAACCGTTACGCACCGCGGGCGGCACGATTGCTCACCCCATCGCCCACACCGGTCTGGAAAAACTCCACGATGGTCGCGCCGTCGAAGCCTGGCTAAAAGGTCGGAGCGATGTCTGGATTCAGCCAAAAGTCGACGGCGTGGCGGTGACGCTGATCTACCGCAAAGGCCTGCTGACTCAGGCAATCAGTCGCGGTGACGGGATAAATGGCCAGGACTGGACGGCTTCGGCGCGCCAGATCGCCGCCATCCCCCAACTATTGCCACAACCGCGGGACCTGCTGCTGCAAGGTGAACTCTATTGGCGCCTGACCGATCACGTACAGTCCCAGGCCGGCAGCCTCAATGCACGCGCTACCGTGGCCGGTTTGATGGCCCGTAAAAAATTGAGCACTGAGCAAGCCGCCGGGATCGGTCTGTTTGTCTGGGACTGGCCCCAAGGCCCGGCCAGTTTGCCCGCCCGCGTCGCGGCCCTGGATGAGTTGGGTTTCCCGAGCTCCGCACTTTACAGTCACTCGATCAAGGTATTCGCCGACGCCGAACGCTGGCGAGATCACTGGTATCGCACGCCCCTGCCCTTCACCAGTGATGGCATTGTCCTGCGCCAGGGTCAGCGTCCGCCCGCCGAGCGCTGGCAGGCCAAACCGCCTTATTGGAGCGTCGCCTGGAAATACCCTTTTGCTCAGGCGCTGGCGGAGGTGCGCAAGGTCCACTTCAACATTGGACGCACCGGACGGATCACGCCGGTCCTGGAACTGACACCGGTAATGCTTGATGACCGGCAGATCAAGCGAGTCAGTGTGAGCTCACTGCAACGCTGGGAAACGCTGGATATCCGGCCTGGAGACCAGGTCGCCATCAGCCTGGCAGGCCTGACCATTCCAAGGCTCGACGGTGTCATGCTGCGCAGTACCGAACGCGCTGAATTGAGCGTACCGCTGGCAGAGGACTTTCATCATTTGAGTTGCTGGCAGCCAACACCGGGATGCGAAAGCCAATTCCTCGCCCGATTGAACTGGCTCAGCAGCAAGCAGGGACTGGCTTTGCCACATGTTGGCCCTGGCACTTGGGAGAAACTTTTCGAAACAGGCCGCCTGAACAGCCTGCTGGATTGGTTAACCCTCGATGCTCAAGAGCTTGCTAACATTGACGGCTTCGGCGAACGCAGCAGTGCTCGTCTTGTGAACAGCTTCAACAGTGCCCGGCAACGCCCATTCGCTCGCTGGCTCAAGGCCTTGGGTTTGCCACCGACCGGCCAGGCACGCCTCGCCAATTCATGGCAGGAACTGGCACAACGAAGCATCGAACAATGGCAGGCAGAACCTGGCATCGGCTCGGGACGCGCAGCGCAATTGAGCGCATTTTTCCGCGACCCGCAGGTCCTGGCCTTGAGTGAAACATTACGTGTTGCCGGGATTGATGGTTTTTAACGACTAGCGATGCCCACCACCGGAACCCAAAGGCGCCGCCGGGCTCAAACACCCCATCGCCACATAGACCCGATTGCCTTTTCACATGGAGCTTTTATGAAACTTCTTTCACCGCTCGCCCTGTTGACCCTTTGCAGCGTGATGGCCACTCCACTGATGGCCGCTGAAGAAGCTCCGGGGCTGACCGGCTGCGCCGCGAAGAAGCAGGGCATCATCAACCAGATTGAACTGGCCAAGTCTCACGGCAATGCTGATCAGCAGGCAGGCCTTGAAACTGCCCTGAGCGAAGTCACTGCTCATTGCACCGACGCGTCGCTGAAGAAAGAACGGGAGAACAAAGTGCTCGACGCCAAACACGAAGTCAGCAAGCGTCAGGCTGATCTCGACAAGGCAATGAAGAAAGGCGACGCCGAGAAGATCAACAAGCGCAAAGACAAACTCGCCGAGTCCCGCAAGGAATTGCAGGACGCACTCGATGAGTTGGATAAGTGATCGTTCCCACGCTCTGCGTGGGAATGCAACCATGGACGCTCCGCGTCCACCTCTGATCTGAGATCAATGATCCCGAAACTCTTTATGGCACGCACTGCAGGCATCTTCGACTTTCTGCACTGCCGGGACCAGGTTACTGGCCTTGTAAGGCTGAACCTTGCTGGCAATCACCAATTCACCGGTGGCGGCTTCAAGGGTGCGGACCATTTCCTTGAAGCGTTCCTGCTGCTGCCACACATTGTCTTTGGCGCTGGTGTGATCTTCTTCGCGCACCTGCGGAAAATGTTTCCAGGGCTCATGAGACAACGCGTCGAGTTTCACGGCGCCATCAGCGAATTTCGGACCGTCAAATGGAATGCGACCACGCAACATGCCGCCCAGGTCTTCGCCGGTCTTGAGCATTTGCTTGAAGATTGCCTTGCGCTGACCCAGCGGCGAGTTGGGGTCGACACCACCGCAGGCGGACAGCGTCAGGCAGGCCAGCAATACAACAGAAAGTCTTTTAAGAGTCATGGTGGCCTCAGGTCACGGGAAACGGCGGCCAGTATCCTCGCGTCATCGGCAAAGACCAATAGCCCTATTATCAATACGGGTTGTTTGAGCGCATGGAGCACTCAGGCAACCGGCAAAGGAATTACTCCATGAACAGCCGTTTCAAGGCATGGCGTCACAACCTCGCTTGGACCCTTCCGATGGTGGCCGTGCTTGCGGGCTGCACCGGTGGCGACAACAACAAACCAAAAACCCACGCCCTGGCCACCTACTCCAGCGCCACGTGGGAAGCACTTCCGACGGTGTCCGACAACGACCTGATCGCCGGCTTCGGCTCGTGGCGCAGCGCCTGCACCCGACTCAAAGCCGACCCGGTCTGGGGCTCGACATGTGCGGCTGCCGACAACGTACCGCAAACCGCCAACGACATTCGTGGCTTCCTCAAGCAGAACCTCGACGTCTACGGCCTGCGCGCCGCCAATGACAATCCCAACGGCTTGATCACCGGTTACTACGAGCCGGTCTACCCCGGCAGTCTGACCCAGACCGAAGCGGCTCACATCCCGGTGTACGGCGTACCCGAGGACATGATCATCGTCTCCCTGGACAGCATTTACCCGGAACTCAAAGGCAAACGCCTGCGTGGACGACTCGAAGGTCGCGTGCTCAAGCCTTACGACGATGCGGCAACGATTGAAACCAAAGGGGTCAAGGCACCGGTTGTTGCCTGGCTGACCGACCCGATGAATCTTCAATTTCTGCAAATTCAGGGCTCGGGCCGCATTCAACTCGACGACGGCCGTCAACTGCGCATTGCGTATGCCGACCAGAACGGTCACCCCTATCGACCCATCGGCCGCTGGCTGGTCGATCAGGGCGAGCTGAAAAAAGAAGAGGTGACCATGGGCGCCATCAGCAATTGGGCCAAGGCCAACCCGACGCGCATTCCGGAACTGTTGGCCAGCAACCCCAGCTACGTGTTCTTCACCCGTAACCCGGACAGCAACGAAGGGCCTCGCGGCTCGCTGAACGTACCGCTGACCGCGGGCTATAGCGCGGCGGTGGATCGCAAAGTGATTCCGCTGGGCAGTCTGTTGTGGTTATCAACTACTAAACCCGACGGTACCGCACTGGTACGCCCGGTAGCCGCTCAAGACACCGGCGGCGCAATTGCCGGCGAAGTCCGTGCGGACCTGTTCTGGGGCACGGGCGATGCGGCCGGGCAATTGGCCGGCGACATGAAACAGCAGGGGCAGATCTGGATGCTCTGGCCTAAAGGCGCGGCACTGCCTCAAGTGCCTCAGGTGACCGACAAGCTTTAAAGTCAAAAGATCGCTGGCTTCGCCGGCGATCTTTTGAGCTTGCTCTTAAACAGAAACCACAAAGAAACTGACGATCAACCCCATCCCCACCAACCACATCAGCGACCGCAAAATCGCCCAGTCCGCCAAGTAGCAAATGATGTACAGCAGCCGGCTGGTGATGAACAACACCGACAGCACATTGATCGTCACCAGTTCGGCATTGCCGGCCAGGTGAGCGACGATCACCGCCGCCGCGAACGCCGGAGTCACTTCAAAACTGTTCAGGTGCGCCGCATACGCGCGTCGGCCAAAACCATTCAGTGACTCGAGAAAATCACGGGGGTCATGGTTGTCTTTCGGCCTGAACCCGCCACTGACCCTGGCGATGCCCGTGCAAATATAGGGCAGGAAAATCGCGATCAAAATGCACCACAGAGCAACCGTCATAAAGCAGTCCTTTCTTCAAGTTTTAGAGAGTCGAGTTCCATCAAGGGGCGGTCAAAACTTCATCACCAGCATGCCGATCAGCACCAGCCCACAGGCTAAGAGCCGAGGCCTGCCGAAAGGTTCTTTCAGGTAACGCATGCCGAACAGCACCACCAGAATCACGCTGATCTCGCGCAATGCCGCTGCTTCGGCAATCGAGCCCAGCTGCATGGCCCACAGCACCAGAGCGTAGCTGAACAACACACAAAACCCGACCGCCAGCCCCAGTCGCCACTGCTCACGCCAGAACAACATGAAGGCCGGTCGCTTGCGCACCAGAGCCAGTAACGGGAACGGCCAGGCGCTGAGCAACGTGACCCACACCAGATAATCCAGCGGATGCGACCAGCGTCGCAACGCCTGGCCGTCGATGAAGGTGTAGCAGCCGATGCACAGACCGATCAACGCCACCACCGGCAGCATCGACCACGGTAAACGCGCACCGCCCCCGCCCTGCCAGAGCAGGCAAAGCATGCCTAACGGGATCAGCAGAATCCCGAAGATCTGCTGATTCGTCAGCACTTCCCCGGCAAAAATCAGCGTCAGTGCCAGCACCACCAGCGGCGACAAGCCACGCATCAGCGGGTAGACCAACCCGAGGTCGCCGACCCGGTACGCCTGAATCAGCAGATAGCGATAGAGCAACTCGAACGCCGCCGACGCCAGAATCCACGGCCATATTTCCATGGGCGGCACGTTCACGAACGGCAGCATCACCGCGACAAACAACATCGCCACGCTGTCCATGCAGGCCACCACCAACAACCGTTCCGCACTGAATTTGATCAGGGTATTCCACGCCGCGTGCAACAGCGCCGCTACTAACACCAGTGCTGTTGCAAGCACGGCACACTCCTTTTTGTTGCCCAACCCGCCCTTGTAGGAGCGCGTCTTGCCGGCGAAGGCGTACTTGAGATCGCCATCGCCGGAAAGCCGTACTCCTACAGGGAGCGGGTCAGATAATTGATTCGCCATATGTCTGCAGCTGTTTATACTGCAAGCGACCACGCCGCACTCAGTTGCGCACAGACTAATTCCAATAATTTCTGCTTCCGCCTGCTCTCATCGAGAACGGGCGTCGGCATGCGTATGCCTGATCAGAGCGTCAAGACTACCGACAGAGACCTTGCGCATGCCACTCGCCTTGCTTGCCCTCGCTGTTGCCGCATTCGGCATCGGCACCACTGAATTCGTCATCATGGGCTTGCTGCCCGATGTCGCCCGCGATCTCGCCGTGAGCATTCCCCACGCTGGCCTGCTGATCACCGGCTACGCACTGGGCGTGGTGTTCGGTGCGCCGATCCTCGCGGTCGGCACCGCCAACATGCCACGCAAAGCCACGTTACTGGGCATGACGCTGATGTTCATCCTCGGCAACATCCTCTGCGCCCTGGCACCGAACTACGCCACGCTGATGGCCGCGCGGGTGATTACGGCCCTGTGCCATGGTGCTTTCTTCGGCATCGGGTCGGTGGTCGCCGCCAGTTTGGTGGCACCGAACAAACGCGCCCAGGCGATTGCGCTGATGTTCACCGGCTTGACGTTGGCCAACGTGCTGGGCGTGCCATTGGGCACCGCACTCGGACAATACGCTGGCTGGCGGTCGACGTTCTGGGCGGTGTCGGTGATCGGCGTGATTGCCGCGATCGCGCAGTGGGTCTGGTTACCGAAGGACATCGCCATGGACAAGGCCAACCTGGCCAGCGAGTTCAAAGTGCTGGGCAAAGTGAATGTGTTGCTGGCGTTGGGCATGAGCGTGCTGGCGTCAACCAGCCTGTTCAGCGTCTTCACTTACATTGCCCCCATCCTGCAAGACATCACCGGCGTCAGCCCGCATGGCGTGACCATCATGTTGTTGTTGTTTGGCGTAGGCCTGACGGCGGGCAGCATGCTTGGCGGCCGCCTGGCAGACAGTCGCTTGCTGCCTTCGCTGGTGGGCATGGCGCTGGCCGTAGTCGTCGTGTTGGCGGCATTCAGCCAGACCAGTCACTCGGTGATTCCAGCGGCGATTACACTGGTGCTGTGGGGGATCTTTGCATTTGCCCTGTGCCCGATTTTGCAACTTTTGATCATCGATCAGGCCCATGAAGCGCCGAATTTGGGTTCAACGTTAAACCAGAGCGCGTTCAACCTCGGCAACGCCGCCGGTGCGTGGATAGGTGGGCTGGTTGTCGCCAGTGGCGCCGACTTGGCGGACTTGCCGTGGACTGGCGCGCTGGTCAGTGGTTTGACCGTACTGACGGCGGTTTTCTACATCTATCTGCAACGTCGTGGGGCGGGTGTGGTCAATGTGCCTGGCTGATGGGTCGGGTGGTCCTGTTCGCCCTGATCGGCATGGAGTTGTTGCTGCTGCCGTTCAACTGGTGCACGTGCTGGCGGCGAGTTTGCTGGCAGTGGCGATTCTGCTTTCGCGACTGCTTACCGTGGCTCCGGCGATTGTCTTGCTACGTCGTTGGCGCACAGTGCCGCGCGGCACGATCCGTGTGTTGACCTGGGGCGGTTTGCGCGGCGGCGTATCGGTAGCCTTGGCGCTGGCCCTGCCGCTCGGTTCCGAGCGAGACTTGCTGCTAAGCATCACTTATATCGTGGTGCTCTCGTCGATTCTGGTGCAGGGTTTGACCATCGGCCGGGTGGTACGAGGCGTGACAAGCCAGCCTTGAGGTTCCGCTACTGGCTGCACAGCAGCCCGAGCAGATGCCGCATCGCCAGCGGGCGGTGCGGTGTCGAGCCATGCATCACGACCAGTTCCCGCGAATAGCGCTGCCCACCACCCACCGCCGAAACGCATAGCCCTTCCAGCGCCATCCCTGCCCACTGAGGCACCAGCGATACCCCCATTCCCTGGGCGACCAGCATGACGATGGTCTCCAGCGCATCCAGCTCGCACAAGACATTCGGCTCGATCGCCTGCTCATCAAGGTAGCGCTGGGCAATCTGCCCACCCCATGACCGGGCGTCATAACGAATGAACGGACGCTCGCGCACCAGCGCTTCAAGCCGCTGCCCGGCATGCGTGGCCGGGGCAATAAGAATCAGCGGCTCATGCTTTAGCACTATCAACGCCAGAGCTTTTGGCGGTTGAAACGGCGGCCTGACCAGAATTGCCGCGTCCAGCTCACCCGTCAGCACTTTCTCGTAAAGGCTTCTTGAGTCGCCCGGTGTGATCTTCAGCTTTAACTCTGGCGCCGATAACGCCATGCGTTCGATCAACTTCGGTAAGACCCCGGTCAACGCCGTCGATATAGCGCCGATCTTCACTTCACCGGCAAGCCCGTCGTGATTGAGATCGTTCTGCAGCTCCTGCGCCTGCTGAACAATTGCCCGGATTTTCGGCATCAGCAGCAGGCACTGATCCGACGGACGCGCCGCATGCGCCGTACGTAGCAGCAACGTGCAACCCAGCGTTCGCTCGAGTGCCTGGATACGCTGACTGATTGCCGCCGCAGTGCGGTTTTCCCGCCGCGCGGCCGCCGCTATTGAACCGGTCTCCACCACCGCGACCAGGCTTTTAAGGAATCGGACGTCCATAAGTTTTCCTTTTGCTCAGAGCAAGACAAAGCCGTTTTACCCCGTCACACGGCCTATTTACCTTGAGTGCTCCTTCACTCGGAGACATCACATGAACAGACCCTTTCACGCTGCATACCATGTTTGCGACCTGGAACAGGCGCGGATTTTTTATCGAGATGTGTTGGGCTGCACAGAAGGCCGCAGCACGCAGACGTGGGTCGATTTCGATTTTTTTGGCAATCAGCTCTCACTGCACCTGGGCAAACCCTTTGCCACCACTCGAACCGGCCACGTCGGCGAGCACAAGGTGTTGATGCCACACATTGGCGTGGTGTTGCCGCTGGAGGAATGGCTGGAGCTGGCCGAACGTCTCGGTCGCCGAGGCACGCAATTCGAAATTCCGCCAGTGATCCGCTTTGCCGGCGAACCCGGCGAGCAGCGCACGATGTTCTTCCTTGACCCCAGCGGCAACCCGATCGAAGTCAAGGGCTTCAGGGATTCCACCGGCCTGTTCGCACATTGATTCACCCCAACAAACACAACAAAAAAGGGGCACACCATGACCGCAAAAAAATCAGCCAGCCTGGTCGCTCGCATCATGATCGGGCTTGCAGCCGGGGTGATCGTCGGCATCCTTCTCAACCAGTTTCCCGAACATAAAATCTGGTTCATCGACAACCTGCTGCAACCGGCGGGTGACTTGTTCATCAAGTTGATGAAGATGATCGTGGTGCCACTGGTCTTCGCGTGCATGACGGTAGGCATTGCCGGGGCAAGCAGTACAAAGGCACTGGGGCGGGTGGGGATCAAGACGTTCGTTTATTTCTTCACGATCACCAGCATTGCCATTGTATTCGGGTTGATCGTCGGCAATGTGTTCCAGCCCGGCGCCGGCGCGGACTTCAGCAGCACCCTGCAATCGCCGGTGACCGGTCTGGCCTCCGGTGGCGAAACGCAGAACCTTGGCCGAACCCTGGTCAACATCGTGCCGGACAATATCGTACTGGCCATGTCACAAGGCAAACTGCTCTCAGTGCTGTTTTTCGCCATCCTGTTCGGCTGCGCCCTGTCGATGCTCCCCGCGCAGCAGAAGGCGCCTCTGGTCGCCGTCATGCAGGGGATCTCCGACACCATGTTCAAGGTCACACATCTGGTCATGCACTATTCGCCGATCGGGATCTTCGGTCTGATCGGGGTCACCGTTGCCAGCTTCGGCCTCAGCGCCCTGTTGCCGCTGGCCAAACTGATCGGCATTACCTACGTGGCTGTGCTGCTGTTTGCTCTGTGTGTGCTGGGAGCGGTGGCGCGCATGGCGGGCATCGGCTTCTTCCACCTTGTGCGGGAAATCCGCAGTGAACTGCTTATGGCCTACAGCAGCGCCGCTTCGGCCACGGTGATGCCGCAACTGATCGAGAAAATGGAGCGTTATGGCGCTCCGCGCTCGATCACCAGCATGGTCATTCCATTGGGATACTCATTCAACCTGGATGGCGCATCACTCTTCGCTGCGCTGGGTACGCTGTTCATTGCTCAGGCTTATGGCATCGACCTGAGCCTGGCCGATCAGGCGATGCTGGTGCTGATCATGGTCCTGACGTCAAAGGGTGCGGCAGGGGTGCCAGGCTTTATGTTTATCATCCTGACCGCCACCCTGACAGCAGCCGGATTGCCGGTGGAGGGCGTGGCGATCATCGCCGGCGTCTACCGCCTGATGGACATGCCGGTCACAGCGCTCAATGTGCTGGGTAATGCGCTGGCGCCGCTGGTCATCGCGCGGTGGGAGGGCCAGCTCAAGGCACCTGAAAGCGAACCCGCCCAAGCGTCGGCCAGCCCGCCGTTCAAGGCCTGAAACTATTCATCCGTGCTGTCAGAGTGTACTGCGTGGGGCGTGCCGGATCGGGGCGGCCCGCTCTCGCTGCGAATCTGCGCATGGCTGATCAGCGCGAAGATGAAGCTGCCGCCGATGATGTTCCCCGCCAGCGTCGGCCCGGCGAACACCAGCCAGAAATCCTTCCACGGCAACTCGCCGGCAAACACCAAGTACGAGACCTCGGCGGAACCGACCACGATGTGGGTGAAATCCCCCAGCGCCATGAGGTACGTGATGAGGATGATGATCCACATCTTGGCGCTCTCCATGGAGGGGATCATCCAGACCATGGTCGCGATCATCCAGCCCGACACAATGCCTTTGGCGAACATCTGGCTGGCACTGTTCTCCATGATCTTGCGCCCGATATCGAGGAAAGCGAGATCGGTCTTGCTGTCGAAAATCGGCAGATTCAGCATCACATACGCCACCAGCAACGTGCCGCAAAGGTTGCCCACCAGCACCACCAACCACAGGCGTAGCAACCGACCGAAATTGTTCAGTGTGGGCTTGGTCATGATGGGCAGCACCGCCGTCAACGTGTTCTCGGTGAACAATTGCTGACGGGCGAGAATGACCGCAAGAAACCCCGCGCAGTAACCAAAACTGGCGATCACCTTGAAGCCTTCGCCGTCCGGCAGACGGGAGTTGAGCAGCCCCATGGCCATCAGCGACAGGCCCATGGTCAGGCCGGCGGCCAGCGCCGACCACCACAAGGCGGCGACGCTGCGCTCAAGCTCCTGATCGCCCTGGGTGCGGATGATTTCGTGTAGCACCGCCGCCCGTGGCGGCTGGCTCTTGTCGACGTCGTGCTGCTCTTCAGGCGAGAGGTTCGGGGTCTTGCCGTCTTTTTGCGCGTCCATATAGCTCCGGAACCAGTGGGGTGTCATGTAGGTACGACACGCGCGGTTCGGAGCTGTTCACTGACCCTCAGCAGATCGTTCCCACGCTCTGCGTGGGAATGCCTCAATGGACACTCTGCGTCCGATCTTGGGACGCGGAGCGTCCCGGGCTGCATTCCCACGCAGAGCGTGGGAACGATCAGTGCGCGTTATTCGTGAATGCCATCATCCTTGAACTGGTCTTGGACGTACTTGATCTCCGTCCGGCCGTGCGGTGCAGGCAAGCCGTCTTCACCCAAATTGACGAAGACAATCTTCTCCACCGTCAGGATGCTTTTGCGGGTGATCTTGTTACGCACTTCGCACTTGAGGGTGATTGAGGTGCGACCGAACTCGGTGGCGGTGATGCCCAGTTCGATGATGTCGCCCTGGCGCGAGGCGCTGACGAAGTTGATCTCTGAAATGTACTTGGTCACCACACGCTGATTGCCCAACTGGACGATGGCGTAGATCGCCGCTTCTTCGTCGAGCCAGCGCAACAGGCTGCCGCCGAACAGCGTGCCGTTGGGGTTGAGGTCTTCGGGTTTTACCCATTTGCGGGTGTGGAAATTCATGTTCACTCCTGAGCGTCTTGCCGAATGATGGTGGGCATCATGGCAGAGCACTACTTTAAGCTCTATCAAGCATCAACTATGGTCTCGATTACCGTTCAGACATTGACCAACAGAAACGCTTTGGAAGTATCGCTCACACGGCTATAATCGCCACCGTTTCAAAACGGTCATCTTCGGTTGATACCGTTTTCCCGCCACCTGTCCGAGGGGCGCTGCAGCAGGTTCGACCTGTCAGGCTCGGATGGGGCGTTGCTTGACCGTTATCGGTCAGACACTAAACGCACAACGGCGCCCATTCGCATACATTACGAATGGAGGCTCATCATGAGCGCTGTTATCACGCCTGCAGATTTTACCGATTACAAAGTGGCCGACATGTCCCTGGCTGCCTGGGGTCGTCGCGAAACCATCATCGCCGAATCCGAAATGCCGGCCCTGATGGGTCTGCGCCGCAAGTACGCCGGTGAGCTGCCGCTCAAAGGCGCCAAGATCCTCGGCTGCATCCACATGACCATTCAGACTGCCGTGCTGATCGAAACCCTGGTTGCCCTGGGTGCCGAAGTGCGTTGGTCGTCCTGCAACATTTTCTCGACTCAAGACCAGGCCGCTGCTGCTATCGCTGCTGCCGGCATCGCGGTTTACGCCTGGAAAGGCGAAACCGAACAAGAGTACGAGTGGTGCCTTGAGCAAACCATCCTCAAAGATGGCGCGCCTTGGGATGCCAACATGATCCTCGACGACGGCGGCGACCTGACCGAGCTGCTGCACAAGAAATACCCGGCGATCCTGGACCGCGTCCACGGCGTCACCGAAGAGACCACCACGGGCGTTCACCGCCTGCTGGACATGCTGGCCAAGGGCGAGCTGAAAATCCCGGCCATCAACGTCAACGACTCGGTGACCAAGAGCAAGAACGACAACAAATACGGCTGCCGTCACAGCCTGAACGACGCCATCAAGCGCGGCACCGACCACTTGTTGTCCGGCAAGCAAGCGCTGGTCATCGGTTACGGTGATGTGGGCAAGGGTTCGGCCCAGTCCCTGCGTCAGGAAGGCATGATCGTTAAAGTTTCCGAAGTCGACCCGATCTGCGCCATGCAAGCCTGCATGGACGGTTATGAGCTGGTTTCGCCGTTCATCGACGGTATCAACAACGGTACTGAAGCAAGCATCGACAAAGCGCTGCTGGGCAAGATCGACCTGATCGTGACCACCACCGGCAACGTCAATGTTTGCGACGCGAACATGCTCAAAGCTCTGAAGAAGCGCGCTGTTGTCTGCAACATCGGCCACTTCGACAACGAAATCGACACTGCTTTCATGCGCAAGAACTGGGCATGGGAAGAAGTGAAGCCACAGGTTCACAAGATTCACCGTACCGGTCCCGGCGCATTTGACGCTCAGAACGACGACTACCTGATCCTGCTGGCCGAAGGCCGTCTGGTTAACCTGGGTAACGCCACTGGCCACCCAAGCCGCATCATGGACGGTTCGTTCGCCAACCAGGTTCTGGCGCAAATCTTCCTGTTCGGCCAGAAGTACGCCGACCTGTCGCCAGCCCAGAAAGCCGAGCGTCTGACCGTTGAAGTACTGCCGAAGAAACTCGACGAAGAAGTGGCCCTGGAAATGGTCCGCGGTTTCGGCGGCGTCGTGACTCAACTGACCAAGACTCAGGCCGACTACATCGGCGTGACCGTCGAAGGTCCGTTCAAGCCACACGCTTACCGCTACTGATTTGACCTGCTGTCCGCTTCCCATGGGAGCGGACTTGTGCAGAATCCACGCTCCACTGTAGGAGCGAAGCTTGCTCGCGAACGCATCACCGCGCTGTTCCTGAAGCACCGCGTCGTTGCTTTCGCGAGCAAGCTTCGCTCCTACAGTAAGCGTGGCAACTGCAAGGCTTACGTGCTTCCAAGGATATGACCATGTCCCAAGACCGTCGCTACAGCTTTGAGTTCTTCCCTACGAAGACCGATGCTGGGCATGAAAAACTGCTCGCCACTGCCCGTCAGCTGGCCACGTACAACCCCGATTTCTTCTCCTGCACCTATGGCGCTGGCGGTTCGACGCGTGATCGCACGCTCAACACCGTGTTGCAGCTCGAAAGCGAAGTCAAAGTCGCTGCTGCACCGCATTTGTCCTGCGTTGGCGACAGCAAGGACGACCTGCGCGGCCTGCTGGCTCAATACAAGGCTGCCGGCATCAAGCGTATCGTTGCTCTGCGCGGTGACCTCCCTTCAGGCATGGGCATGGCCAGTGGCGAAATGCGCCACGCCAATGACCTGGTTGAATTCATTCGTGAAGAAACCGGCGATCATTTCCACATCGAAGTCGCCGCTTACCCGGAAATGCATCCGCAAGCGCGCAATTTCGAAGACGATCTGACCAACTTCGTGCGCAAGGTCAACGCTGGCGCCGACAGTGCGATCACCCAGTACTTCTTCAACGCCGACAGCTACTTCTACTTCGTCGAGCGTGTACGGGCGATGGGCGTGAACATCCCGATCGTTCCGGGGATCATGCCGATCACCAACTACAGCAAGCTGGCGCGCTTCTCCGATGCTTGCGGTGCGGAAATCCCGCGCTGGATCCGCAAGCAGCTGGAAGCCTACGGCGACGACACCCAGAGCATTCAAGGCTTTGGTGAGCAAGTCATCACCGAGATGTGCGAACGCCTGCTCCAGGGTGGCGCTCCAGGGTTGCACTTCTACACGCTGAACCAGGCCGAACCGAGCCTGGCGGTGTGGAACAATCTGAAGTTGCCGCGTTAAGAAACAAGCAAAAACAAAAAGCAAAGGCAAGATCAAAAGATCGCAGCCTTCGGCAGCTCCTACGCGCCTGTGGGCGCTGCCGAAGCCTGCGATTTTTTGCTTTTTACACCCGAAGCAGAGCTTCTGAATCCCGTTCTGGCTCTTTCCGGTTTCTCGTCGTAATCTCAAGCCATGCCTTTGATCACGCAGTTACTGACCGTGTTTCTTTTTACTTGCCTGAGCTTCGCCGCTCGGGGCGAGAAGCTGCGCATTGTCACCGAGCCGTGGGCGCCTTACGTGTATGAGGAGGACGGCAAATCCCTGGGACTGGACTACGAAACCACTGCGATTGTCTTCAAGCGCCTGGAGATCGAGGTCGAGTGGCAGTTCCTGCCGTGGAAACGCTGTCTGTCGATGCTCGAAACAGGCCAGGCGGATGGCGCGCTGGATATTTTTCACAGCGCCGAACGCGACGCTGCCCTGCTCTACCCGACCGAACCGCTCTCGGAAGTCGAATTCGTGATGTTTTACGCCAATGAGCGCCCGCATCCGTTTCACACTCTGGACGATCTGAAAGGCCTGACCATTGGCACCTCACCGGGCTATCTGTACAGCCCGGACTTTCGCGAATCGACGCTGTTCACCCGTGAACCGGCGCCGACCCATGAAGCCAACTTCGGTAAACTGGTGCGCGGGCGGATCGACCTGCTGAT
This sequence comes from Pseudomonas sp. ZS1P83, assembly GCF_054897825.1. Taxonomy (NCBI): domain Bacteria; kingdom Pseudomonadati; phylum Pseudomonadota; class Gammaproteobacteria; order Pseudomonadales; family Pseudomonadaceae; genus Pseudomonas; species Pseudomonas sp. ZS1P83. The sequence continues at coordinate 5,885,708 of NZ_CM142706.1, read as the reverse complement.
CACCGACCGCCGGGTGGGTCAACACCTGCTTGACGAATTGGGCATCCGCGACAAGATTACCGAGAACCCGACCGTCATCAGCCACCAGAGCCAGTTCCTGGCGGTGCGTCGCAACGCGGGTATGGATTTGCTGGTGCAGCGCTTTGGCGCCGAGCTCAAACGCTTCAAGCGCGAGCCTGCGTACGCAGAACTGAGCGCCCGTTATGGTGCCGAACCGGCAGCCGAGGTGAAAACCACCAGAGCCACCGCCGCCAGCGGAAAAACCGTTGAGCAGCAGGAAAGCGGCGCGCAGTGATTGCTCTGTTATACTCCGGCCTTCCCGCCAGGCTCACGCCCGGACGCTCGGACTTGTTCAAGGCATCTCGACACCGCTACAGCGCAGCTTTTCAGCCCGCGCGAGCACTCCAGATGAGCCTTCGAGGCCCAGCAGGACCGGACGGGATTGCGTTCTTCTTAAACGCCATTCGCGCCAGGCAAGACTCCCATTGGGCCAAGCCCTAACTAAAACAGGATTACTCATGTCCTTTGCTTCCCTCGGTCTCTCCGAGGCTTTAGTCCGCGCCATCGAGGCAGCGGGCTATACCGAGCCTACTCCGGTGCAACAGCGGGCCATTCCCGCCGTGTTGCAAGGTCGCGACCTGATGGTCGCGGCTCAGACAGGTACTGGTAAAACCGGCGGCTTCGCCCTTCCGATTCTGGAGCGGTTGTTCCCCAACGGTCACCCGGACAAATCCCAGCGTCACGGCCCGCGCCAACCGCGAGTACTGGTCCTGACCCCTACTCGCGAACTCGCCGCTCAAGTTCACGAAAGCTTCAAGGTTTATGCCCGTGACCTGAAGTTCGTCAGCGCCTGCATCTTCGGCGGCGTCGGCATGAACCCACAGGTTCAGGCCATGTCCCGTGGTGTTGACGTGCTGGTGGCCTGCCCTGGCCGCCTGCTCGACCTTGCCGGGCAAGGCAGCGTCGACCTGTCCCACGTAGAAATCCTCGTGCTGGACGAAGCCGACCGCATGCTCGACATGGGCTTTGTCCATGACGTGAAAAAGGTCCTTGCCCGTCTGCCGAGCAAACGCCAGAACCTGCTGTTCTCGGCGACCTTCTCCAAAGACATCACCGACCTCGCCGGCAAGCTGCTGCACAACCCGGAACGCATCGAAGTCACGCCGCCGAACACCACGGTCGAGCGCATCGAACAGCGCGTCTTCCGCCTGGCTGCCAGCCACAAGCGTTCGCTGTTGGCGCACCTGATTACCGCTGGCGCCTGGGAACAGGTTCTGGTTTTCACCCGTACCAAGCACGGCGCCAACCGCCTGGCCGAGTACCTGGACAAACACGGCCTCAGCGCCGTCGCAATCCACGGTAACAAGAGCCAGAACGCTCGCACCAAAGCCCTGGCCGACTTCAAGGCTGGTGAAGTGCGCATCCTGGTAGCGACCGACATCGCCGCTCGCGGCCTCGACATCGATCAGTTGCCACACGTGGTCAACTTCGAACTGCCGAACGTCGACGAAGACTACGTGCACCGTATCGGCCGTACTGGCCGTGCCGGTCGTTCGGGCGAGGCGATCTCGCTGGTGGCTCCGGACGAAGAAAAGCTGCTGAAAAGCATCGAGCGCATGACCAGGCAGAAAATTGCCGACGGCAATCTGATGGGCTTCGATTCCAGCGCTGTAGAAGCCGAGAAACCAGAAGTTCGCGAGCGTCCGGATGTGCGTAACCCGCGCAACCCACGTGGCCCGCGCGGCGATGGTCCGAACGGCACTGGCGGTGGCGGCGGCCGTAAAGACAAAGGCAAGGACAAGGGCGGCAAGGAAAAACCTGCAGCCACTGGCCGTGGAGATCGCCCGGCGCGTGAACACAAGCCACGCGAAGGCACCCCGGCTCGCGAGCAACAGCGCCCGGCACCTCGCGCCGCCGCTGATCGTGCACCGGACGAGTTCCTGGACGACGATGTCGATAACTTCGGTAACCGCGCCGACTACGTGCCGCAGGCCAAACCCGCTCAAGGCCGTGTTCGCCGTCCGGGTGCTCCGGCACAAGGCTCGACCGCAGGCGCCGGCGCAGGTGCTCCGCGCCCTACCGGCAAGCCACAGGGTCGTCAAAGCGGCCCGCGCAGCAGCGATGGTGCCACCACCGGCACGCCGCCGGCCAAGCGCAGCGGCCCACGCAACGGTGCTCCACGTGACGGCCAGGCCCGTCGCGACGAGACCCGCGACCGCCGCCCGGCTCGCACCGACGATCAGCCACGTTCGGAACCGGCCGTGCAAAACCCGCGCGGTCCGGCACCGAAGATCATTCACAAGGAGTCGAAAACCGATCGGTTCCCGACTCCTGAGCAACTGGATCAACTGCCAGGCCGTCCTCGCGGTGAGAAACCAGCCTTGCTGACCCGCAATCGCTAATTTAACGCCGCCATAAAAAATGCCCCTGATCGCGAGATCAGGGGCATTTTTGTTTTAGCGGCGAAAATTACTTCGCTTTGACACCTTCAAACGAAACATACAACTCTACCGCGTCTGACTGTGGGCCCAGGTCTTTCTGCTTGCCGAAATCAGAGCGCTTGATGCTGGTGGTGCCTTCGAAGCCGGCACGGTAGCCGCCCCATGGATCCTTGCCTTCACCCAGGAAAGTGGCTTTGACCACGATTGGCTTGGTCACGCCCAACAGGGTCAGGTCGCCGGTTACGTCGGCAGTGTCTTTGCCAGCGGCGTTTTTGCCGGTGGATTTGACGCTGGTGGAGACGAACTTGGCGTCCGCGAATTTGCTCACGTCCAGGAAGTCACCGCTGGCGATGTGCTTGTCACGTTCAGCGTGGTTGGTGAACACGCTGGCGGTTTTGACATTGAACTCGATCTTGCTGTCTTCTGGCTTGGCAGCGTCGAAGCTGAACTTGCCGTCGATGTCCTTGAAGGTACCGGTGATGAAGCTGTAGCCCAAGTGGCTGATCTTGAAGTCAACGAAGGCATGTTGGCCTTCTTTGTCGACGACGTAGTCAGCCGCCATTACGTTGGCGGACAGCAGGGCCGAACCGATGGCCAGAGCAGCGAGGGTCTTTTTCAACATGCTTTCTATTCCTATGGAGTCGAGGTTGAACTTCATGCTTTGCGGCCCAGCATTCGCGCCAAGGTCGCATCACGATCGATAAAGTGGTGTTTCAGTGCTGCCAACGCATGGAGGCCGGAAAAAATTACCAGCACCCACGCCAGATACAGATGAATCACACCAGCGGTGTCTGCCTGGTCCGGTAGTCCGGAAACCAATGCAGGGACTTCAAACAGGCCAAACACCGGGATCCCGACACCTTCTGCGGTGGAAATCAGGTAACCGGTAATCATCACAGCGAACAGAGCGAGGTACAGAAACGAATGGCCTAACTTGGCGCCAATGCGCGTCATGCGGCTATAGCTTTGCAGTGCCGGCGGTGGCGGGCTGATAAAGCGCCATAAAACCCGTAGAGCCATGACAGCTAACAGCACCAGACCAATACTTTTGTGCAAGTCCGGCGCGTCTTTGCGCCAGACGCTGTAATAGTCGAGACCGACCATCCACAAGCCCAACGCAAACAGACCGAAGACCGCCATCGCCACGCCCCAGTGCATGAAAATGCTGACCCAACCGTAGCGCGAAGAAGAGTTACGTAGCTGCATTGCCAAATCCTGTGAGAACTGCGACCAAGACTATCGAGTTATCTATCGAATTAAAGCGGAAAATTTCGCTTTGAAATATCGAGAAATACGATCAAGAGTCTGAAATGGATGAGTTAAGGAAAGATTAAAGACCCCTGTGTAAACGAAAGAACTCCAACTAAAGAACACCTCCGCCATAAGGTTTATTCGAATCTTAATATTGGTTTTCTTCAGGCATAAAAAAACGCGGCATTTCTGCCGCGTTTTTTTAATCCCAAAGCTTACTGCGCTTTGGTATCAGTTGCCGGAGTCGTAGTGGGTTTGGCCGCTGGTTTCTTCGCTGGCTCAGCCTTCTTCGCGGGCGCTTTTGCCGGAGCCTTTTTGGCCTCGGTTTTGGCAGCAGGCTTTTTCGCCGGGGCTTTTTTGGCCGGCTCGGCTTTCACCGGTGCCGCTGGTTTCGGTGCTTCGACCGGAGCTGGCGCTGGGGTCGGGACTGGCGTTGGAGCCGGTGCAAGAGCAACCTGAGCCACTGGCTCTGGCGCCTTGACCGGTTCCGGTTTGTCGTCAGAACCACCAAACAGGTTGGTGAAGAAGTTACCTTTCTTCGCCACCGCTGCGCCGGCCACCGCAGCGGTCGCCGCCGAAACAACCTTCACAGGTTCAAACGACTTGCCGGCCGCCAGATCTTCTACCTGACTGGCTGCACGCTGACCGGTGCGAAGTGCGCCTTCCAGCGTGCCTGGGTACAACGTGTCAGTGTGTTCACCGGCAAAGGCTACACGCTGAATCGGACGTTCCCACAGGCGCCAGTACTTGCTGATCTGGCCAGGGCCGAACGCCAGGTAAGCGCCGCCCATGGAAGGGTCGGTGCTGTAGCGGCGGATTTCATAACCGGTGAACGCACCACGTGCCTGTGGATAAAAGGCGTGCAGACGGATCAGCACCTGATCGACCATCTGCTTGTCGCCGAAGGCCTGCATCACGCGTGCGTTGTCACCGGACAGGTTGATCACCACGTTGGCGCCGCCCTTCAAAGCCGGCTCAACCCACAACATGCCCAGACCGGTGTTGCTGTAAATCTCACCGGTCATGCGCGCCTTGCTTTCCCATACCGGAGTCTTGAACTTCAGCATGATCTGGTCGCGCCAACCGTAGTTGGTGCCCTTGATCGCGCCCATGTGCTGGGTGTCCAGCGACGGGGTCATCTGGATCTTGTTCAGTGCGCGTAATGGCACGGCCACGACGACGTAGTCCGCCTGATAGCCAACGCTGCCGACTTTGACAGTGACGCCGTCCTTGTCCTGGGTGATAGCCGAGACCGGGGAGCTAGTCTTGATGGTTTTCAGCTGTTTGACGAAGGCCTGAGCCAACACCGGGCTACCGCCGAGCAGACGCGAAGCGCGCAGGTCACGGTCGGCAACGCCACGATAAACGCGGCTTTGCTGTGCGAAGTACAGCAGCGACAGGCGCGATGGTTCGTCATAACGGGTACGAATCTGCTGATTCACCAGCTGACGTGCCGTGGCCGGCAAATTCAGACGGTCGAGCCAGTTGGCCACGTTGATCTGGTCCAGCGCGAACAGCGTACTGTTGGCCGCCGGGTTCTGCGGGTCTTCGATCGAGCGCGCCAGATCGTCCAGGGTCTTTTCGTAGCGCTTGAGCGCGTCGCTGGTGGCCGGTTGCTTGGTTGCCAGATCGGCGGCAGTGAAATACTCACCGTCAATCAGATAGCCCGGGGTCCGCACGAACTCAGGGGCTAACGTGGTGCTCAACTTGAAGGTCGAGACGTACTTGTTCAGAACCGGTTGGGTCTTATCGTTGCCGATCCACTCACTGGTGGCCATGCCGGAGCGACCGCCCATGCTCGGCTTGGCTTCCAGCAGGGTCACCTGCCAGCCTTTGTTTTGCAGTTCGTAAGCAGCGGTGAGGCCAGCCAGCCCTCCCCCGATCACGATCGCCGTTTTATCCTTGGCCAGCGCAGACACGCTGAACAGCCCTAACATCACCAGCGCACAGGCGCGCAGCCAACCAGCAGACATTCAGCGAACTCCGGAAATACAAGTAGGAAAAAGCGGTTTTGCGAGTCAGACGACTCAAAGAACCGCGAAGAATACGTCAGCCATCAAAAGGCCGCCAGCGACGTCTATCCACCTATACAAAGTAGCTCAATCGACACAATGGGTTGTCCCCACGCCACGCATTGCATAGGCTTGCGCGATTGTTTGCCCGCGCACCAAGCGAGCCGCCTCGAGGAGACTGAAAATGGGCCTGAATAATCAGTGGATGCAACGCGATCTCGCGGTGTTGTGGCATCCCTGCACCCAGATGAAAGACCACGAACAGCTGCCGCTGATCCCGATCAAACGCGGTGAAGGCGTGTGGCTGGAAGACTTCGAAGGCAAACGCTACCTCGACGCCGTCAGTTCCTGGTGGGTCAATGTGTTCGGCCACGCCAACCCGCGGATCAACCAGCGCATCAAGGATCAGGTGGATCAGCTGGAACACGTGATTCTCGCCGGTTTCAGCCATCAGCCAGTGATCGAGTTGTCCGAGCGCCTGGTGAAGATGACGCCGGAAGGTCTGACCCGGTGCTTCTACGCCGATAACGGCTCGTCCTGCATCGAAGTCGCGCTGAAAATGAGCTTTCACTACTGGCTCAACCGCGGCCAGCCGAACAAGAAGCGCTTTGTCACCCTGACCAACAGCTACCACGGCGAGACCATGGCAGCGATGTCGGTGGGCGACGTGCCGCTGTTCACCGAAACCTACAAGGCCCTGCTGCTGGACACCATCAAGGTGCCGAGCCCCGATTGCTACCATCGTCCCGAGGGCATGAGCTGGGAAGAACACTCGCGCAACCTGTTCGCAGCCATGGAACAGACCCTGGCCGAGCACCACGACACCGTGGCCGCGGTGATCGTCGAGCCATTGATCCAGGGCGCCGGCGGCATGCGCATGTACCACCCGGTGTATCTCAAACTGCTGCGCGAAGCCTGCGACCGCTACGGCGTGCACTTGATCCACGACGAAATTGCCGTCGGCTTCGGCCGCACCGGGACGATGTTCGCCTGCGAACAGGCAGGCATCCGCCCGGACTTCCTCTGCCTGTCCAAGGCCTTGACCGGTGGTTATCTGCCGTTGGCGGCTTGCGTCACCACCGAAGATGTCTACAGCGCGTTCTACGACGACTACCCGACCCTGCGCGCCTTCCTGCATTCCCACAGCTACACCGGTAACCCTCTGGCGTGCGCGGCGGCATTGGCGACTTTGGATATCTTCGAAGAAGACAACGTCATCGAGAACAACAAGGCCCTGTCTCAGCGCATGGCCACCGCCACTGCGCACCTGGCCGATCACCCGAACGTTTCGGAAGTGCGTCAGACCGGTATGGTACTGGCCATCGAGATGGTCAAGGACAAGGCCACCAAGGAAGCCTATCCGTGGCAGGAACGTCGCGGCTTGAAAGTGTTCCAGCATGCGTTGGAGCGTGGTGCTTTACTTCGACCGCTGGGCAGCGTGGTGTACTTCCTGCCACCGTACGTGATCACCCCGGAGCAGATCGACTTTCTGGCCGAGGTGGCCAGCGAAGGCATCGACATCGCGACCCGTGACAGCGTCAGCGTATCGGTACCAAAAGACTTTCATCCGGGTTTCCGCGATCCGGGCTGATTGAATAGCGCTCGTTCCCACGCTCCGCGTGGGAATGCATCCCGTGACGCTCTGCGTCACATCAAGAGCTGACGCGGAGCGTCCGTGGCGGCATTCCCACGCAGAGCGTGGGAACGATCAAACATCAGATTCAGTAGAGACCCAGCATGAGACTGTCCCGCTTCTTTATCGACGCCCCCTTGAGCACTGGCGAACACGAGTTGCCCGAGGCCCAGGCCCATTACATCAGCCGCGTGCTGCGCATGGCCGAGGGCGATGCGCTGCAACTGTTCGACGGTTCGGGCCATGAGTTTCGCGCCACGCTGGTGGAGGTCGGCAAGAAGCGCGTCGTCGTGCAGATTGATGAAAGCTTTGCCGGGCAGGTCGAGTCGCCATTGTCGATCCATCTCGGCCAGGGCTTGTCCCGTGGCGAGCGGATGGATTGGGCGATTCAGAAAGCCACTGAACTGGGCGTCACTGAAATCACCCCGATCTTCAGCGACCGCTGTGAAGTCCGCCTCAAGGACGAACGCGCCGACAAACGCCTGATGCACTGGCGCCAGGTTGCGATCAGCGCGTGCGAGCAATGCGGGCGTTCACGGGTGCCGGTGATTCACCCGCCGCTGCTGTTGGCGGACTGGTTGAAGCAGACTCAAGCAGAATTGAAGTTGGTGCTGCATCCGGTGGCCGAGCCGCTGGTGAGTCACGCCAAGCCTGCGACTTTGGCTTTTTTGATCGGACCGGAAGGCGGGTTGTCGGAGGCTGAAGTGGATCAGGCCAAGGGCGCTGGTTTCCATGCTGCTCGGCTGGGTCCGCGAGTGTTGCGGACAGAGACCGCGCCGGTGGTTGCGCTTGCGGTTGCCCAACAGTTGTGGGGTGACTTCTAGGTCCCTATCGCGAGCAAGCTCGCTCCCACAGGGGTATGCATTCCAAAGTGGGAGCGTGCAAGGATCAAGAGGCGATTACTTCACCGGATCACTTACCGGTTTGGCGATGATTGCCTTCAGCTCGCTGGTCATCGGGAATTCCAGGTTCAGCCCTTTGGGTGGAATCGGTTGCTCGAACCAGCGCTGATAGATGCCGTTGATCTCGCCCGAGCTGTACAGATCGGCGAGGGTCGAGTTTACCAACTCGAGAAACTGCGGATCGCCCTTGCGCACCATGCAGCTGTAGATTTCCCGCGATTGCTCCTCGCCCACCACGACCCAATTATGCGGATCGCGGGCCTTGGCGCGTTCGCCGTAAAGCAACGCGTCGTCCATATAGAACGCCGCCGCCCGACCTGACTGCAACATCTGAAAGGCTTCGCCGTGGTCCTTGGCGCTAATCACGAACATATCGATCTTGTGATCGAGGTTGTAGCTCTTCAGAAATCGCTCGTTGGTGGTCCCGGCGGTGGTCACGACGTTCTTGCCGCGCAAGTCGGCGAAACTCTTGATGCCGCTGTCCTTCGCCGTGAGCAACTGCCCCTTCACGTAGATAAACCCGTAGGAAAACGCCACTTGCTGCATGCGCTCGGCGGTCACGCCGGTGGAGCCGCACTCAAGGTCAACCGTGCCGTTCTGCACCAGTGGAATGCGTGTTTGCGAGGTCACCAGGTTGTACTTCACCTGCAGATCCGGCAGTTCAAGCTTTTGCTTGATGCGCTCGACAATCTTGCTCGCCAGGTCCACCGAATAGCCCATCGGCTGCCCCGTGTGATCACCCACGTAGGAGAACGGCACCGACGCGTCGCGATAGCCCAGCGTGATGCTCTTGGCATTGGCAACCTTGTTCAGCGTACCGGTCAGCGGTGCTTCATTGGCCTGGACCTGGCTGGCGAGCAGCAGGCCGAGGGTGCAGCCGATCAACGTGATTTTTTGCATTGTTATTCTCCGTTGTGGGTTAAGCGATTAGCGGCGGGCGGCGATCACGGTGATTTCCACCAGAACCTCTGGACGGGCCAGTTGCGCCTGCACAGTGGTGCGGGTCGGTGCCTTGCCCGGTGACAACCACTGCGACCAGACCTCGTTCATGGCGGCAAAGTCGCGGCCAATGTCGTTCAGGTAAATGGTCGCGTTGAGCAGATGATCCTTGTCGCTGCCAGCCTCGGCCAACAACGCATCGATTTTTGCCAGCACCTCGGCGGTTTGGCCGGTGACGTCGGGGCTGTCACCCGGAACCTGCCCCGAGAGAAACACCAGATCGCCAAAGGTCACCGCACCCGAGAGTCGGCTGTTGCTGTTGATTCGGTTGATGTTCATCCGTTCTTCCTTTTCAAGTCAGGCGACGCGAGGTGCGAGGCCGTGCATTTCAATCGACGGTGCGCGCCCGGCGATCAACTCGCTGAGCAATCGGGCGCTGCCACAGGCCAGGGTAAAACCCAGGGCGCCATGGCCGAGGTTGAGCCAGAGATTGCCGTACGCCGTGGCCCCAATCAACGGCACGCCGCTGGGGGTGGCCGGGCGCATGCCGGCCCATTCAATGGCGGCGTCGTAATCGCCGGCATTAGGCAAGGTTTCCTGCGCCTGGCGCTTGATCAGCGCCAGACGTTTGGGGTCGAGCGCCGAGTCGAAGCCGACAATGTCGACCATCGCCGCCACGCGCAGTTGTTCACCGATGCGGGCATAAACGATCTTGCGGTTGTAATCGGTGATGCTCAGGTCTGGCGCGCGATGTTCGGCGCGGATGGGCAACGTCAGGCTATAGCCCTTGAGCGGATACAGCGGCAGGTTCATGCCCGGCAATGCCAGCGCCGGACTGCGATGACCGGCAGCAATCACCAGTTGCTCGACCGGCAGCACCTGTGAACCCATCTCTATGGCCTGCACCGCGCCGTCCGCGTGGCGAATGCCGGTGACCTTGCGGCCGAGCAAAAACTCGCAACGGCCCGACGCTAGGAGTCGAGCCAGCAATTGCTGGCAGAAACCATGGCAATCGGCGACTTCTTCATCAGGGGTATAAATCGCGCCCACAAACGGCGCCTCGGCGAGAGCAGGCTCCAGCTGTGCGCATTCGGCCCGCGACAGCACTTGCTGCTGTCGAGGATCAGCGAGGCCATGGCGAGCATGCTCGAAACTCGCGGCTTCACGAAACGTCACCAGTTTGCCGTTGCGCCGCCAGTCGAAACCGTCGAGGCGGTCTTCGTCGCGCCAGCCTTGCAGCGTGGACTGGCTCAGCAGCGCCAGGCGCAACAGGTGAGCGCCGTTACGCTGATTCACCGAACGACGGCAGGCCGCCAGGAAGGACGCCATCCAGCGCCACTGCGCCGGGTCCAGGCGCGGACGCAGCTTCAACGGCGAGTCACCGCGCAACATCCAGCCAAGCGCCTGCAACGGTACGCCGGCATCGGCCAGTGGCGCGACGTAACGGTAGGACAACTGGCCGCCGTTGGCGAAACTGGTTTCGCTGCCCAGCGAATCCCGGGCCTCGATCAGCGACACGTCAATGCCCTCGCGAACCAGTGCGTAAGCCGTCGTCAGTCCGATGACGCCGCCACCGATGATGCAAACCCGCTGAGCCATGTCTGTCCTTAACCGTTGTAGAAACAGGCTTCAGGTTAGGACCAGGTGACAGACGTTGAACAATGCATAAAGATGCCTACCCCATAAACAAAGGTTATGGACTTGCCATGCGACTGCGACACATCGAGATTTTCCAGGCCATTCGCCAGACCGGCTCGGTCAGTGGCGCCGCACAGTTGCTGCACGTATCGCAACCAGCGGTGAGCAAAGTGCTGCAACACGCCGAGCAGCAACTGGGCTTTGCGTTATTCCTGCGGGTGCGCGGTAAATTGCAGGCCACGCCCGAAGCCCTGGAGCTTGAGCGCGAAGTCGATAAGGTTACCGAAAGCTTGCAAGGCGTGCGACGTCTGGCCCAGAGCCTGCGCCGCGAGCCGGGTCACAGCGTACGGATCGGCGCGATCCCGGCGCTGGCCTTGTCGCTGCTGCCGCCGGCAATCAACGAGTGGACGCAACGCTACCCGGACATTGTCTGCGAGCTGTCCAGCGCCCACAGCCGTGAGCTAATGCAGAATTTGTTGATGCGCGAAGTGGATGTCGCTCTGACCTTGCAACCGCCGGATCACCCGGGCCTGAAGGCGCAGGCCCTGGCCTGCGGGATGCTGGTGGCGCTGGCACCGACAGCTTACTGGGCCGCCGACACTCTGGGCCAACCGTTGCCGTTGAGCGAACTGGCGGGTGCGCCGCTGATCGGTCTGTCCAGCGCCGACCCGCTGGCGGCCAGACTCGACAGCTACCTTGAGGCGGTCGATCCGCCGCCACGAGTACGCATCGCCGTGCAGACCTATTCGCTGGCGCGGGCGATGGTTGAATCCGGTGCCGGGCTGGCGGTGATCGATCCGTTTACCGCGCTCGGCGCGTCCCCCGCCACCACGGCGATTCGACCTCTGGCACCTGCATTACCGATCACGTTGTATGCGGTCACCCGCGCCGACGAACCGCCGCCCCATACCTTGAACGACTTGCTGCAGGTGTTCAGCCGACGGGCGCAGTCACAACTGGATCGCCTGTGTGGGAGCGAGCCTGCTCGCGAAAGCGTCAGGTCAGTTGACATCATCGCTGACTGATCCACCGCATTCGCGAGCAGGCTCGCTCCCACAGGTTTTTCAAATAGCTGCAGTGCAATCTACAAAACATAAAACAGGATCGCCACAAAGTGCAGCAAACTCCCGGCGATCACGAACAGATGCCAGATCCCGTGGGCATGGCGCAATCGATGATCGAGGGCAAAAAAGACAATCCCCACGGTGTACAACACACCGCCCGACGCCAGCCAGGCGAAACCTGTACTGCCCAACGCCGCCAGTAACGGTTTGACCGCCACCAGTACGATCCAGCCCATCACCGCGTAGATCACGATCGACAGAATCCGTGCTTCCGACCGCGGCTTGATCTCTTGCAGGATGCCGATCAGCGCCAACCCCCAGACAATCCCGAACAACGTCCACCCCCACGGCCCGCGTAGCGTCACGAGACAGAATGGCGTGTAGCTGCCGGCAATCAGCAGGTAGATCGAAAAGTGATCGACCTTCTGCATGATCGCTTTCTTGCGCCCACGCACGCTGTGGTAAACGGTCGACGCGCTGTAAAGCACCAGCAAGGTGAACCCGTAAATCGCCACGCTGACGATCTTCCACGGGCTGCCGTCCATGCCGGCGATCACCAGCATCCACACCACCCCGACAACCGCTGCCACCGCCCCGACCAAATGCGTCCAGGCGTTCAATCTTTCCCCGTGATACATGGGTTACTCACCTCAACATTCGTTACAACATTCGTTACAACATTGCGCAAGGCTCAGGCCTTGAGATTAAAAGCGCAATGTTTCAGAACACAAATCCCCCAAGAACCTACATACGTGCACAATCGAGCCATTCGAATAAGAGCCACGCCCATGCTGATCGATGAAGAGTTGACCCTGAAAAAACTCGAGGTGTTCCTGGCCTTCATGCGCACCGGCAACCTGGCCCGGGCTGCCGCCGAGTTGCAGACCAGCAACGTCAGCGTGCACCGGGCGATCCATTCCCTGGAGAGCGCCCTGCGCTGCCCCCTGTTCAAGCACGAAGGCCGCAATCTCACGCCGCTGGAAAGCGCTTATGTGCTGGAAGAACGAGCGCAGAAGCTGATTCAGGACGTGGTCGAAACCGTGCGCCTGACCCGCGAAGCCGCCGGGTTCTCCGCCGAGCGCTTCAAACTCGGTTCGTTGTATTCGCTGACGGTGAAGACCGTGCCGCAGCTGATCATGGGCCTGAAGATCCGCCGCAGCGAGCTCAATATCGACTTGATCCTCGGCTCGAACTTTGACCTGCTGTACAAGCTCAAGAACATGGAAGTCGACGCGATCCTGGTGTCCCTGGACGACAGCGTCAACGACCCGGACTGCGAGCAAATTCAGCTGTTTTCCGACGACATCTTTCTCGCCACACCGGCTGATTCAAAGTTTGCCCAACGGACCGAAGTCGACCTTGCCGAAGTGCGCGATGAGACCTTCATTACGCTGACTCAGGGCTTTGCCACGCACCAGGACGGTAAACGGGTGTTCAAGCAGGCGGGGTTCGAACCGAAGGTGGCGATGCAGGTCAACGACATCTTCACCCTGCTGAGCATGGTCAGTTCGGGCGTAGGTTATGCGTTGCTGCCGGGGCGAATTGCGGCGGTGTATGAGAACCGGGTGAAGCTGATTCCGTTGCAGGAACGGTATCGGTTGCAGCAGCACATTGGGGTGGTGTTTTTGAAGGCCAAGGAGCGGGACCCGAATCTGCTGGCGTTGTTGGCGGAGTGTCGGATGTATGCCAATCGCCAGGCTTGAAACCGCTGCGCGCCCTTCGCGGGCAAGCCTCGCTCCTACAGAGATCGCGTAAATCCTGTAGGAGCGAGGCTTGCCCGCGAAGGCGTCAGAACAGTCGATACAAATTCTAGTTAACCGACAATCCCGCGAACAATGAAGTACAACAACGAAGGCCCCAGCAAGCACCCAAGCCCGGTATGAAACGTCGCCGTCAACGCGCCATAAGGCACCAACCGCCGATCCGTCGCCGCCAACCCCGCCGTCACACCGCTGACAGTGCCAGCCAACCCGCCAAACACCATCGCCGAGCGCGGGTTATCCAGCCCCATCCAGCGCGCCGCCATCGGTGTGCCGACCATCACCAGAATCGCCTTGATCAACCCGGTGGCAATCGACAACGCGACCACATCCGAACTGGCGCCAATCGCCGCACCCGTCACCGGACCGACGATGTACGTCACCGCACCCGCGCCAATGGTGGTCATGCTGATCGCATCGCGATAACCAAACGCCCAGGCCATGCTCGCGCCGACAATGAACGGCAGAATCGTGCCCAGCAGCAGCGCAATCACACCGATCAAACCGGCCTTTTTCGCTTCGGTGGCCTGCACCTCAAACGCGGTGGCGACGATGGCGAAATCACGCAACATCGCGCCGCCCATCAAACCGATGCCGGAAAACAACGTCAGGTCCGCCAAGCCCTTTTGCCCGCCGGTCATGGTGCCGCCGACCCAGGCCAGAAAAAGCCCAATGACAATGGCAATCGCCGAGCCGTGAATACGTCCGAACGTCAGGCGTTTGGACAACACCACCGACACCCACATGATCACGCCAACGAACGCGAACGCCGTGACCAGACTGTTATTGGCCAGGCCTTTCTCGATGAGTTCCCACATATCAACGACCTCCTACTGGCGTGCCGACCGAGTTTATTTCCACCGGCTCATCGGGCAACGGTTCGCCCTTGTGGGTCCGGCTGATCAAGGCAATGGTGCAGCCGCAAATCACCACCGAACCGATCGCCGCCAGCACCGCCACCGGGCCGCCGTGCAGAGCGGTGACGACGTTCTGTTGCGCGGCCATCGCGACCACCACCGGAATGTACATGGCGCCCCAGAAACCGACGCCCATCTCGCAATCCTTGGTCATGCCGCCGCGTTTTTGCATCCACAACCGCGCGCAAATCAGCAGAATCATTGCGATCCCGACGCCGCCGACGTTTGATTTCACGCCCAGCAACACGCCGAGCATGTCTCCCAGGATCACCCCCGCCAGCGTACAAATCGCCAACAGCGCCACACCGTAAATAATCATTGTTGTCGTCCTCAAAGTGCATCGTCGAATGTTGTTTTTGTTGTTCGAAGCCTGGGGGCGTTCTAGGGTTGGCGGCTTCCCTCCTCACGCAACAGCGCTTGCAAGGTATCGAGCCGCGCACCGTCGAAGGCAATGATGGTGCCTTGCTCGAACACCCGGCGCGCCAGCCCGGTCAGCACCGCACCGGGCGGCAGTTCGATCTGTAGACGCACGCCGCGCTCGTAGGCGCTTTGTACGGTGCCGCGCCAATCGACGACGCGGCACATGTTGAAGGCCAGGTCGTCGCGCAAGGCTTCAACGTTGATAACGGGTCGGGCGCGACTGCCGCTCAGGTAGCCCAGCATCGGTGTTTTCAGCTGCACCTTGGCGAAGGCTTCGGCCAGGGTTTTCGCAGGTGTTTCCAGCAGCGGGCAATGGGACGGAACGCTGACGGCCAGGCGTTTGGCCAGACCGGCGCCACAACCTTTCGCCAACTCGGCCACCACCTTCATCGCGCCATCGCTGCCGGCAATCACCACTTGGTTATCGGCGTTGATATTGGCCAGGTAAACCGGCGTGTCGACGCTGTGAACCTGCGCCAGCAACCCTTCTACCGTGGCCAGGTCCAGACCGATGATCGCGGTCATGCCGAAGCCTTGTGGATAAGCCTGTTGCATCAACTCACCACGCAGGCTCACCAGATGCAGCGCATCGCTAAAGCTCAAGGCACCTGCGACCACCGCCGCCGGAAAGGCACCGATGGACAATCCCGCCACGTAATCCGCCGTCATTAACAACTGACGTGAAGCCGCGACGCCGGCGATCAGCAGGCAGAGCTGGACCGCCCTTGTCGACTTCAACGCCTCGGCGGAGTCCAGCAGCAAAACGTCTTCCCCGAGGACCTCACTCGCCTCGATCACTGTTTCCCGAGGCAAACGATGGAGCATGCCCGGCTGCTGCGCACCTTGGCCTGGGAACACCAGCAGGCTGCTCACGCTGCTTGCTCCTGCGGGGTCCAGGGGTTGGTGACCAGACAGGCGTCACTGGCGTTTTTGAGCAGGACTCGTTGCGAGGGACCGGCCCATTCGCGCAAGGCGACGGCGCCGAAAGGTGTCTGCAATTGCATGTCCACCTTGCAGAAAGACGCATCAAACACCCTCAGCATTTCCTGTGCCTGAGAACGGTCCAGCGGTTGCGGTGTGCGCAGGATCAAGTCGAGATCACTGCCCTCGTGCAATGCCTGAAAACCGCTGGCCAATTCAAACCCGGCGCTGCCGCTGACACCCCACACCAAACCGCAGGCGTCGAGTGTTGGCCGCAGTTGATTGAGCGCGCGCGATGCTGGCAAATCCCGATCAATCGAGACATGACAAAGATCCTCCGGTCTCACACGACGCTGAATCGCAGCCATGTCCATCACCGTTGCAAAACGCTGCTCACGCAAACGTCCACGCACGCCGACCGCGACTTGATCCGCCGCGCTCAACGCACGCCGAACCACAACCGGTTGCCCTGCCCTGATCGAGTCGATCACCCACGAAGGTGCATCCGCAGGCAACTGCTCCGGGGTCAGCCCCCAAAGCAGGTCGTGGGCCAGAAACGTGTTCACCACTGTTCTCTCAACAGTTGACGGACCTGGCTCGACGCCGCGCGGTTGCTCGCGCCCAAGCGGCTGCTCAGGTCTCGACCACTGGCGGCGACATCGCCAATCGCCTGGTTCAGGCATTCAGTCACGCGTGTCAGATCGGCTGTCGTCGGCTGCTCGATCTGCTCCACCGACAAGGTTTCCCAGAGCAAACCAAGGCTCGCGTAGCTGTCGATGTCATACGCCATCGGCGGCACGCTGGCAGCCAAGGCTTCGAGTTCTTCAACACTGCGCAACGTCACCCGCGCGGCCGAAGCCTTGCCCATCGCGTGAACCATCACGCCCGGATCGCGCAAGGCAATCAGCCGATTAGCCTGATACCCGTGAGCCAGAAACGCCCCGGACATCGCCTTGCCCACCAGCAAACCGATCACGGCATGGCCGGCCAGTCGGGCACGGGCATAACTGTCCGCGGCACCGGCCAGCGCCAGATGAATGCCGAGCGCTTCTTCGCGCCGACCGTAGGCCTGACTCGGCACGTCGACGATGGCGATCAAGGCGCGTTTTTGCGGTTTATCCAGATCGGCTGCGATGACTTCATCCACCGCTTGGGCCAGCCCCCAACCTTCCAGCAGACCGACCTCGCCATTGCGGGCGCGGACGAAACGGTTGTCGGGATCAGCCACCACCGCGATAAACCGAACAGGTTGGTCGCCCAACACACCATCCGCGACTTTCAACGAAGCCGGTAAACCATCGACCGGTTTTGCGCCCGCATTCAAGGCGTTGAACCAGTTCAAACCCCTCAGGGAAGACGAACTCATGAGCGCTCTCCTTGATACAGATCGCGAACCGTCGCCGGCTCGATTTGCGGCTCGGCGTCCAGACGGGCCAGCCGTTGCAGGAACAGCTCGGCTTGACGGCTGCGTTGTTGCGCAGGCAAACCTTGCTTGAGCAAATCACCGACCTGCTGCTGAACCTGCGCCACGTCGTCAGCGACAAAACGATCCACCAAACCGCTGGCAAACCGTTGCTCGCCACCGGTCAGGCTCCAGATGAAAGGACGATCGCGGGAGTCGTATTCCTCAAGCCCGGCTTCCTGTTCGATCACTTGCGGACCGTTCAGGCCTAGCCGCGCTTCCTGAGTCACCAGCAAATAGCTGCACAACCCGGCAGCAATCGACATCCCGCCAAAGCAGCCGACGCTGCCGGCGACCACGCCAATCACTGGCTGGTATTGGCGCAGATCGACAATCGCCGCATGAATATCGGCAATCGCCGCCAGCCCAAGGTTGGCTTCCTGCAAACGCACGCCACCGGTTTCCAGCAGCAGCACGGCGCGAGTGGGAACACCGTTGCGGTTGTCTTCGGCGGCCAACTCCAGCGCGCCGGCAATCTTCGCCCCGCCGACTTCACCGAGGCTGCCACCCTGGAACGCGCCTTCGATGGCAGCGATCACCACCGGCAATCCACCGATGCGGCCCTTGGCGATGACTACGCCGTCATCCGCTTGCGGCACCACACCCTGGCGCGACAGCCATGGCGACATGACACGCTGAAACGGGTCGAGCAATTCGCGGAAGGTGCCGGCGTCGAGCAAGGCCTTGGCACGTTGCCGGGCGCCGAGTTCGACAAAACTATGTTTGTGACGGAGCGCTGCATTGTCAGTCATGGCCGATCTCCTCAAAGCCTTGTTCCATACGCAAGCGCACCACACCCGGCGTCGCACCGAAATCGTGGATGTCGATGATCATCGCGGGCGGTGTCTGACCATCGAACATCCGCGCGAACAGATGCTGCCAACGTTGTTCCGCGCCATTGACCGAGGTCTGCACCTTGATCGTCAGTTTGCCGGCCTGACCCGGTTCGATCAGCACTTCCAGATCGCCCGAGCCGACACAGCCCACCAGCGTCCGGCCGCGTGGCGGCTGCCCGGCGGGGAATTCAAAAGATAAGGTTTCCATCAAAAAGCTCCCTGGATGAGGCCATCGCCAGACTCGATGCGGTCGATGAACAGGCAGGCGGCGAGCAAGTCGGCAGCGCCGCCGGGCGAGGCATTCAACGCGATTAATTGTTGGTCCAGTTCATGCAAGCGCCGGCGACCGGTGAGGCTGGCACTGCCGCCGGCGTCGAGCACCGCATGGGCGCCGAGTTGCATGGTCTGCAGGCCTTGTTCGCCCGCGCGGTAGAGCACGCAGGTGTCCTCAAGCGCCGTCATGATCGCCAGCAAGGCATCGAGCCGGGCGTTCTGCTCGCCATGGCCCAAGGCGCGGCTGTGTTTGAGTTGTGGCAGCGCGCGTTGAATGACGGCAGGGAAACCGAGTTGCGCTTCTTCACGGGCACCGCGAACACCGTAACGCTGGGCGACTTGCGCGCCGTGGCTCAGAGGACGCGGCGCGTAACGGTCGTCGAGCAAGGCCAGACGTGCGGCACGCAACACGATGGAGCCTGCAGCAGTGGATTCGGGTTCCAATGCAACCGCGGCGACCAACAGACCCAAGGCCCAGATGGCTCCACGATGGGTGTTCACGCCGCCCGTGGTGGCGAGCATCGTTTGTTCGCCTTCGCGCCCCATCAGCCCGATGGCTTCGCGCAGCGGCAGACCGACTTCGCCGAACTCGATGGCGGCTTGCGCCATTTCCTTGAACGCAGGCCACAGGGACAGCGCCGAAGCGTGCATCAACCCGAGGTGCAAATCGGTATGTGCGCCATTGCCGCGACGGTCGACCAGCGCCGGTTTCGGCGACAGGTCTGCTTCGTCGATCAGCGCGTCCACGGCCAGATCCGCCAGCCGTTCGGCCAACGACAGTGTTTTCGGTTGCAGGTTGAATGCGTGCATTACCAGCTCCTGAACTTGGCGGGCGGGTTGTAGAGGCCACCGGACCACTCCACCAGATCGGCCACGCTTTTGGCCGCCAGCAATTCGCGGGTGGCGTCGGTGCGGCGGATGCCGAGGTCTTCGGGCAAGGCAATCAGGCCTTCACGGCGCATGCGCGCGGTGTCTTTCGGATTGTGGCGCAGGCCGATGACGGTGACCCCGGCGACGGCAGCGATCATTGCCTGACGTTCTTCCAGCGACCGCGCCTTGTACAAATAGGCGATGCCTTCTTCGGTGAGCAGGTGGGTCACGTCGTCGCCGTAGACCATGATCGGCGCCAGCGGCATGCCGCTTTTTCTCGCCACTTCTACCGCGTCGAGGGTTTCGACGAAGGTCGGTTTGCCGCCCTCCTGGAAGGTCTCGACCATTTGCACCACAAGTTTCTTGCCCCGTTCCAGCAGCGGTTCGGGCGCATCGTCGTGGCGCATATCGAGCCAGGCCGGCGTACCGTGACGACGGCCGCGTGGGTCGTGGCCCATGTTTGGCGCACCACCGAAACCGGCGAGGCGTCCGCGCGTCACGGTGGAGGAATGCCCGTCGCCGTCGACTTGCAGGGTGGCGCCGATGAACAGGTCTACCGCGTATTGTCCGGCCAGTTGGCAGAACATCCGGTTGGAACGCAGCGAGCCGTCGCGCCCGGTGAAGAACACGTCGGGCCGAGCGGCGATGTAGTTTTCCATGCCCAATTCGGTGCCGAAGCAATGCACGCTTTCAACCCAGCCGCTTTCGATGGCGGGAATCAGGGTTGGATGCGGATTGAGCGTCCAGTTGCGGCAGATCTTGCCTTTCAGGCCGAGGGATTCGCCGTAGGTCGGCAGGATCAATTCGATGGCGGCGGTGTTGAAACCGATGCCGTGGTTCAGGGACTGGACGTTGTGTTTTTCGTAGATCCCACGGATCGCCATCATCGCCATCAACACATGCACTGGCTTGATGTGGCGTGGGTCGCGGGTGAACAACGGCTCGATGTAGAACGGCTTGTCGGCCACCACCACGAAGTCCACCCAGGATGCCGGGATGTCGACGCGTGGCAAGTCACTGACATCGTCGACCAGTTGATTGACCTGGACGATGACGATGCCGTCGCTGAAGGCGGCTGGTTCGATCAATGCCGGGGTGTCTTCGGTGCTCGGGCCGGTGTAGATATTGCCGGCGCGGTCGGCCATGAAACCGGCCGAGAGCACGACGTTGGGAATCAGGTCCACCACCAGCCGCGCATAGAGCTCGATGTAGGTGTGGATCGCGCCGATTTCCAGCAGACCGTCTTCCAGCAGCTGGCTGATGCGCAGGCTCTGGGTGCCGGCAAAGGAGAAATCGAGTTTGCGGGCAATGCCGCGTTCGAACAGGTCCAGGTGCTCGGAGCGACCGACGCTGGGCATGATCATGTGCAGGTCGTGAAGCTTCGCTGGGTCAGCCTTGGCCAGGGAGCGGGACAGGAAATCTGCCTGCTTCTGGTTATTGCCCTCCAGCACCACACGGTCGCCGGGCAGAATCAACGCCTCCAGCGCCGCAACGATCTTGTCGGTGGGTAAGACCACACCGTCGGCGAAACCCCGCACCAGCTCGAGACGCCGCTGCTTTTCGCTGCGCCGCCGCGTCCATCGCGAGTCGGGGGATATTGTTGTTGTCATGACCACTCCACGGGTTCGCTGTCGTGGGAGTCACATTAGGAGCGTTGGGTGGGGGCATCAATCAAGCAGAGAGACGGATCGTTACGATCACCGTAACGATCAAACACCGCCCCGATCGTTCCCACGCTCTGCGTGGGAACGATCAGGTCCGCGATGAACTGAAGGACGCCATCTGTTCCTGCACTCGAATCAGAAGCTGTTCAGCACTTTCCAACAACTGCGCCAACAACGCCGGATCTTCATCCATATAGCCTTCGTACTCCGCCAGGTTTCGTCGCTCATGACACAGGGCGAATAGCCGAACCTGTACTTTGCCAATATCAGCGGTATGACCCAGGCATTGGAACACCAGATATCGCTTGTCTGAACGGTAGCCACACAAGCGAAGAGCCGTCAGTGCAAGGGCATGGGCAGCGTTGTAAGCCAGGTCGAAACGACTCGCGAAGGAAAGCGCAGACGTTTGCGCGTCTTTCAATCGATCCACAGCCGAACGCATCAGCCCTTCGCATTCCTTGCGATCCGGCGGCTCAGCTTTCAGTCCACCGCTACGTAACAGGTTTTCCAGATTCTCGTTGCTGCCCATCCTTGGACTCCAAAGGGTTTCCCCCCATCAGATTGATCTTGTCCTGCTGCGCTACCCGCACGACGAAGCTATTTTCAGCGGCCAGTTTTGCGGCCCAGTCGTCGGGGGTGTAGAGGGTTGGATTGAGGACGCGGCCCAGTTGTTCCTCCAGAGGCATGAGCCGCTCCATCACTTCACTGTAGTGGAGGCTTTCGCCGATCAGCATGAGATCAATGTCACTGGATGCGTTTGCCGAATCCTTGGCGATAGAGCCGTACACAAATGCCCAAGTGATCTGTTCGGCAAAGGGTTGGAGCGCCTGACGCAGAGGTTCGGCAATACCAAAGGTTTTGCGGGCGATGCCCAGCAGTTCCGCATAGATCGGGCAGTCGGGATTGGCTTGATAGTGGGTTTGGTTGCCCTGACGGGTCATGGTCAGCACGCCTGCCCGCTGCAACCGATCCAGCTCGCGCATGAGGCTGCCTTTACCCACTTGAGCCCAGCGGGCGATCTCGTTGGTGTAAAAACTCCGGTCGGGTTTACCAAACAGCAGGCCGAGCACTTTTTGCTGGGTGGTCGTGAACAGGGCTTCGCTGAGGGAAAGGTTTTTCACAGTGGCAACCGATGAGTCCCAAAAAGGGAACGATAGGTCCCTTTTTGGGAATCTTCAACCTAGAGCAGAAACCTTTGTGGCGAGGGGGCTTGTCGGAAGGTCCGACAGCCTGGGGTTTTGTGTTTAAAAGTTTGTCCGCAGGAACGGTGAGAGGCTACGCAGTCTGGCGTCGCTGCCTACAGCATTGCCGGAACCCGCCGACTGGTGCGGTTTTGCGTTGATCTTTATCGTTTCCGGGTCGCTGCCAATTCAGCGATCGGGTCTGGAAAACCCGAAGAACAGGATCAATGCACATGACATAATGCGGCGCTCTTTTTGCTCCGTAGTTCTAAGTTATGGCGGCTGTGCGTGGGAGACCTTCGGGTCTGCCGGGTTTGATCCTTTCTCGGTTTTTCCAGTCCGCGTACAGCTGCCACCCTTTTCGTCGAGAGTGTCAGATTTTTTGTGTGCGGGCCGGTAAGGGCCTGCCGTCAGGCAGGCCTTCTTTTCAACAGCTCGGCCTGATGAATCGATCTCCGTACAAGATCGCAAATTGATTCATGGCGCTCTTCCAATCATGGGCCGCACTGCCCCAATTAGCAGTGATATTTTGCAGTGCCAGCCAGATCAATTTCGTCGCTGCATCGTCGGTTGGAAAGTGACCTCTTGTCTTGATGATCTTGCGCAACTGAGCATTGATGCTCTCGATGGCGTTAGTGGTGTAGATCACTTTTCGTATGGCTGGCGGGAAGACGAAAAACGGGATGACTCGGTCCCAGGCACGTCTCCAGGCGGCAACCACCGTCGGATATTGCTTGCCCCAAGGTCCAGCTTCGAACGCATCTAGAGCTTGCTCGGCAACTTCAGCGTTGAGCGCTTGATAGATCGGCTTCAGGGCTTTGGCCAGTTCGCGACGCTTGTCCCACGCCGCGTAATCAAGACTGTTACGGATCAAGTGGACGATACAGGTCTGCAACGTCGTCTGAGGAAATACCGCATTCAAGGCTTCTGGCATGCCTTTAAGTCCGTCAGTTACAGCAATCAAAACGTCTTCGACGCCTCGGGTCTTGAGGTCATTGAAGACCTTCATCCAGAACTTGGCGCCCTCAGTGCTCTCAATCCAGATGCCCAAAATATCTCGGGTGCCGTCCGGTAATACGCCCAGGGCCAAATAGATTGCCTTGTTGCGAACCACCCCTTCGTCACGGATTTTGACCCGCAGAGCATCGAAGAAAATGACCGGGTACATCGGCTCTAGTGGCCGCTGCTGCCAGGCACTGACTTCTTCCAGGACAGCATCGGTGACGGAGCTGATGAAGTCATGGGAGACGTCTGTCCCGTATTGCTCCGAGAGAAATGCACGAATCTCGCGAACGCTCATGCCACGGGCATACATGGCAATGATCTTGTCATCGAAGCCTGTAAAACGGCGCTCGTGCTTGGGGATCAGGATAGGAGCGAAGCTGCCATCCCGGTCTCTGGGGATGTCCAGGCGCAGCGGACCGTCATCGGTGAGCACGGTCTTGCCGCTTTTACCGTTGCGCTGGTTGCTCGAATCCTCAGGGCGCTCCGCGCCCTGAGGATAGCCAAGGTGGTGGCCGAGCTCGGCACCAAGGGCTCGCTCGATCAGCGCTTTTTTGAACGCCATCGAAGCGTCCTGAATGGCTTCCGCGCTCATTGGGCCGCTGACGAACTGATCAATCAGCTCTTTTGGAATGGCTGGAAGGTCTCGCGTGGCCTCACGGGCCGGTTTTTTCTTGATCGGCATACATGCACCTCTGCAACATGTTATGCCCGAACACAAAATTTATGACACTCCCTTTTCGTCTGGAAAACGAAAAACGGCAGCTCCATCACTACAAGGATCTTTGCCATGTTCAAACCAACTCCCAACCCGCCGGAAACCGACACCGATTCCCAAGCATCCCTCGAAGCCGAGAAACTCAAGGAAGCCGCCGACCGCGTCTTTTCCTACTACTTCCCACCCCATGAAAAACCGGGCAAGCGCCGCAAACATCACCTCTTCAGCGTCTCCCCCGATATCGACACCGAAGCCCTTCTGGCCAATGCATCCGAAGACCTGCTGTCCATCAGCGCCATTGCTGCCGATCTGGCGGACGATGTGGAAGGCTCACGCCGGTCGGTAGCCTTGGCGCTCAGCCGCATGGCGGATGGCGTGCAGTTGTTGGTTGAGCGGGCGCTGGATCACCATGAGACGGCGCAGATGAAGGCTCAGCCCAGGATTTAGCGCAGAAACCCTTGTCATGATCGTTCCCACGCTCTGCGTGGGAATGCAGCCCGGGATGCTCTGCGTCCCATCCAGAGCCGAACGCGGAGCGTCCGTTGAGGCATTCCCACGCGGACGGTTCGACGCCTCGACGTGGGAACGATCAGTTAGGGCCAGTCAACGATCAGTTGGCTAAACCCGCCTTTACGAGCAACTCCTCCAACGCCAGCAAGTCAGGGACTTTGGCCACTTGCTCCCCCACCTGCACCGCCGCCTGTTCCAGCGAACACAACGGCACATCGACATAACTCAACTGACTATCAAGCTTGTACGACCGCGGAATCCCCTGCACCAACAACGCAATAAACTTCAGCTCAGGCCGCCCACCGAGCGCGTTGAGGATGACGATCCGCGCCCGCTCGCCGATCACGATTTTCTGCCCACACGCCGACTCGAAACTCAGCAACGGAATCTGCCGATTCCTCCACGTTACCCGCCCGAGGTACCACGGCGGGGTGTCGAGGTCGAAGGCACTGGGTTGGTAATCAATGAGCTCCGCAACAGCAACGTTGGGCAGGATCAGGTTGCGGTCGGCCAAGGGCAGCAGCAGGCCGGTGAGGTTGCTGGTGCGGTGCTCACGCATGGGTTTTGCTCCACAGGGCAATGCTTTCGAGCAGCACCGATTCCTGGTACGGCTTGCCTAGGTAGTCGTTGACGCCAATGGCCATGGCACGGTCGCGGTGCTTCTGTCCGGTGCGGGAGGTGATCATGATGATCGGCAGATGCTGCAGACGTTCGTCGGCGCGTACCTGGGTCGCCACCTCGAAGCCGTCCATGCGCGGCATTTCGATGTCCAGCAGCATCAAGTCAGGCCTGTGTTCTTCAAGCAGCAGCATGGCGTCGACACCGTCCTTGGCGGTCAGCACGTTCATGCCGTGGCGTTCCAGCAGACGGCTGGTGACCTTGCGCACGGTCACCGAATCGTCGACCACCAGCACCAGCAGCGGTTTATGCGGCTCGACCTCCGCCTCCTGAGTCACTGACTGTTGCGGCACACGGGCCTGCATGGCGCGGATCGGCGCCAGCAAATCGAGAATCAGCACCACCCGCCCATCGCCGAGAATCGTGGCCCCGGACAACCCCTGCACCGCCGCAAATTGCGGGCCGAGGCTTTTGACCACGATCTCGCGAGTGCCGGCCATGGAGTCGACTTGCACGGCGATGTGCCGCTCGTTGCACTGCACCAGCAATACCGGCAGCGGCAGGCTCTGGCCCAGCAGTTTCGGGCGGTGACTGGTTTTCAGCAGTTCGCCGAGGTAGCACAGTTCATAGAGTTGCCCGGCGTACTTGTAGGTCGGCGGATCGAGCCGGTAGTGCCCTTCAAGTTCGTTGGGCAGCACGCGAACGATGCCGTCGATGGTGTTCAGCGGGATCGCGTACTGATCATCAAAGCATTGCACCATCAGCGCCCGGTTGACCGACACGGTGAACGGCAGGCGAATCCGGAAGTGCACGCCCTGCCCCGGCACAGAGTCGATGCTCATGCTGCCGCCGAGTTGCCGGACCTCTTCGTGGACCACGTCCATGCCGACGCCGCGCCCGGAAATCTGGGTGATTTTCTCGGCGGTGGAGAACCCCGGTTGCAGGATGAATTGCAGCACATCGCGGTCGCTGATGTCGCTGTCCGGGGCCAGCAACCCGCGCTTGATCGCCTTGCGCCGCACCGCGTCCAGCGGCACGCCGGCACCGTCGTCGCGGATATCGAAAATGATGTCGCCGCCCTCTCGCGACAGGTCCAGTGTGATTCTCCCCTGAGCCGGTTTACCCGCCGCGATACGCACCTCGGCCGATTCCAGGCCATGATCCACGGCGTTGCGCAGCATGTGTTCCAACGGCGCGGCCATGCGTTCAAGGACGTTGCGGTCCATCTCGCCTTCGGCATTGCCAACGATGAATTCCACGTCCTTGCCCAGTTCGCTGGAGACCTGACGGACGATCCGCTTCAAACGCGGCAGCATCCGCTCGAACGGCACCATGCGCGTACGCATCAGGCCTTCCTGCAATTCGGTGTTGATGCGGCCCTGCTGTTGCAGCAGGTTTTCCGCGTCCTGATTGCGTCGGTCGAGGGTTTCCTTGAGGTCGAGCAAGTCGGAGGCCGATTCGAACAGCGCGCGCGACAGTTGCTGCAACTGTGAGTGGCGGTCCATTTCCAGCGGATCGAATTCTTCGTAGCCCAGGCGTTCGGCTTCGACTTGCTGGCGGCTGAGAATCCGCCCCTGGGTTTCAGTGTCGAGACGACGCAACTGGTCGCGCATGCGCTCGATGGTGGTTTCCATCTCGCTCAGGGTCACGCGTGCATCATTGACCTGTTGTTCGATCCGGCCACGGAAGATCGACGTTTCGCCGGCCAGGTTCACCAGGTCGTCGAGCAGTTCAGCCGAGACCTTGACCATGTCCCCGCCGGCATCGGGTTGCGGTGCGGGCGTCTCGATTTTCGGCGTTGCGGACACCGTGACCGGTGCCGGTGTTTCGGGCACTGCCGGATGACAGAAATTCTTGATCGCGTCGATCAGTCGATCGGCCGGCGGCAAAGGCTGACCGGCACGGGCCGCATCGAGCATCTGCGCCAGTCGGTCGTGGCTGCTTTGCAACAAGTCGAATAACGCGGCGGTGGATTGCAGTACGCCAGCCGAGAGGCCTTCGTAGAGAAATTCCAGCTCATGAGCGAGGTCGCCAATCGGCGCGATTTCCACCATCCGCGCACCACCCTTGAGGGTGTGCAGGTCACGCAGCAGGGTTTCCACTTCCTGACGATTCGAAGGCTCGGCCTGCCAGCGCACCAGCGCCGCGCCGGAGTTTTCGATGATGTCGAAACCTTCCTCGAGGAAGATATCCAGAAGCTCCGGATCATGGCCCGGCGAATCCTCGGCCCGTGCAGGTTCGATCGTTTCAACAGCGATGACATTGCCCTGGCGAAACGCGCGAATGGCCTCGATCAGCTCGTCCGGATCGCCCAATGGCTGCTGGTTCTGCAACTGATCAAGCAGCTGTGCGAGCCGGTCATGGCTTTGTTGCAGCAGTTGCGCCAACGCTTCGCTGTAGGCGTAGCGGCGGTCCACCAGACCTTCGTAAAGGCTTTCCAGGTCTTGGGCCAGATCACCGACCGGCTCGACCTCGGCCATCCGCGCGCCACCCTTGAGGGTGTGTAGATCACGCTGTAACGACAACAACGGAGCGCCGTTGTCCGGGTCGCTCAGCCAGCGCTGCAAAGCCTGGCCAGTGCTTTCGAGGATATCCACCGCCTCTTCGAGGAAGATCGAAACGATCTCATCGTCCAGCTCAACCTGAGTCGCGCTCTGGGCCAGTTCGGCCGTGGCGCTGCCCAGTTCCCGAATGCTCAAGGTACGGCTGCCGTCACTGCGAATCAGCCCCATCGCCGACGGATCGAGACTCGCATCCAGCAAACCACGCAAGGCCCGAACCCGCTCCGGTTGCGCGCTGACTTCCTGCCCCGCGGCCAGTTCGTCGAGCATGTTGATCAGCGCTTCGTGGGCACTTTGCGCCTCGTGGAAAAACGCCTCGCTGACCGCCAGGCTACTTTCTTCCACCGCACCGTAGAGATCGAGCAACGCTTCGCACAGCTCATCCACCGGATGCAGGTCGGCCAGGTGAGCGCCCTCGCCCAGGGTGGTCAATTCATCCAGCAGCGCGCTGAGTTCCTGACGCTCGCCGGGATGTTGCTGCCAGCGCTGCAACAGGCTTTCGGCGTCGAGCAGGATGTCCATGCCTTGCGCGAGGAAGTTATTGATCAGTTGCGGATCACGCCTGATGCGCAACCCGGTATTCGGTGCACTCAGGAGGGTTTCCAGACGCTCGGCCAGCAATGCCTGGGTTCGTTCGATCAAGGAGCGGGCGCCGGGAATCTCCGCCAGTGGATCAGTCTTGAGCTGGCGGAGCCCGAGACGGAACAGTCCTTCGGCTTCCAGCAACAGTTCGACTTCGTCCAGGTCCAGGGCGATCTGGTGCGCCTTGTACTCCCGGGCCAGATGATCCAGTGGCTTCGCCAGCTCGGCAATCGGCAGTACGCCGGCCATGGAGGCGCTGCCCTTGAGGGTATGCAGTGCCCGCTGCAACTCGTCGCTGGCCTGCAGTGGCACGTGCTCGGCGGCTTGATCGAGGAAGCGGTTGAGGCTGCCCAAGTGGGTTTCGGCTTCGTTGCGGAAGATCTCAAGCAGCAGCGGATCGAGGGCTGCGACGTCCTGTGCGTCTTCATCGAGTATCGATTCATCGCCCTTGGCCAAGGCATGGGCGCGTGCGGCCAATTGGTCGACATCGTTGCGCTGGCGCTGGGTATTGCCAGCAAACTCGGCCACCAGTTCCGGTAGCAGATTCAGCGCATCGCCCAGCAGTTGCTGCACCGCCGGCCCCGGTGAAACGCTGTGTTCCAGTACGCGGTTGAGCAGGTTTTCCATCGCCCAGGCCAGTTCGCCCAGCACCAAAGCGCGGACCATCCGGCCACTGCCTTTCAACGTATGGAACGCCCGGCGCAGTTCGCTCAAGGCCGATTGACTGTCGGGATTGGCCGACCAGCGCGGCAGGTATTCCCGGAGGATTTCCAGGACTTCATCGGTTTCTTCGAGGAAGACTTCCCGCAGTTCATCGTCCACCGGCTCTTCACCGGCGGGTGGCGGCAACAGGCTTCCCGGGGTGGTCAGGGCGGGCGGGTTGACGCAAGACACGGGGCTGGCCAAGACATCGGCCAGAGACTGGACGGTGTCAGGGTCGTCCAGTTCCTGCAGATTCTGCATGACCTGCGCTTCACTCGGGCTGAGCACATCCTCAAGCACCGGAACCTGCTGCTCGCTGGGGAAAAAGCCGAGTGATGCCAGGCTTTTTTCCGCGACATCGAGCAACTGCTCACCGGGCGCTTCGGGGTCGTCGCTGAGGCGCTCCAGGTAATACTCGATGCTGGTGACGACGTCGGCCAGGTTGTCCAGTTCCTGCCAGCCGGGGTGATCCGGATCCAGCAACAGGTGCTCGCGGATGAAGTGGTTGCACGTTTCGATCAGGCTCGCCGCACGGCTCAACGGAATCATCGCCAGCGCACCGCGCACCTGGGTCAGCAAGGCCGGTAGCGGCTGCAAGTGCTGGCGGTCCCAGTCGGCGTCGATGTAGTCGACGATCATGTCCTTGGCCTGTTGCAGGCAGATGCGCGCTTCCTTGATCACGATCTGATGGATCTGTGTCAGGTCGATGGTCGGCAGGCGGCTTTCTTCCTGGCTTTCCGGTTCGACGGTGCCGACCATGCCGGCGAGGGTCGCTTCGACGTAGAGCAAGGCACCGGCGACGTCCATGAGGATCGCGTCGTTGGGCTCACGCTGGCCCTGGGCGAGGCTCAGCACCACCGCCAGTTGATCAATGATGACCTTGCGTGGCTGTCCGAAACCGAGCACCGCCAGGGTGTCGGCGATTTGCCGCAGTGGCGCCAGCAGGCTTTCGAGGTCAGAAGTGTGTTGGCGGTCACTGCGCACGAACAGGTCCAGGCGCTCCTTGACCCTCACCAGCTCTTCGCACAGCGCGGCCAGCACCGAACGCATGGCATCGCGGTCGGGACCGGCCAGCCGTGCTCGTTCTTCGTCGACCATCGCGCTGTCAGGCAGCGCGTCGTCCAATCCGTAGCGATCTTTCATGGTCAGCATCTGCCCGGTGGGATGTTCGGCCTTGGCAATGTAGAACAGCAAACTCTTGAGTAGATCCAGCGGCGCCGGCTGATTGATTCCGCGCATGCCCTGCTCGAGCAGGCGCTTCAGCTCTTTGTCGGCGTCCTTGAACAGGCTGCGCAACGCCGGACTGTTGGCGATCGAGCCGCCGCGCATGCCTTCGACCAGCGCCGAGGCGACTTGCCACAACGGGCTCAGCGGTGCGTTGCCGCACAATCCTTCGAGATGCGTAAAAACCCTGGTCAGATAATCGAGGTTGGTTTCGCCGTCCTGCTCACGCAGCAATCCGACCAGGGCCATCTGCAACATTTGCCGCAACTTGCGCAGCACGTTCGGTAAATCGGCCGGCTCCAGCAGCGCCAGCGACTCTTGGTCCAGCGGTGGCAGGTCCGGCAATTGCGGGCTGAACAGGCTGGTTTCCGTCAACAGGCTTTCGCCACGGGCGCTGCGCAGATCGTTGAGCAGCGGCAGCACCACCAGCGGCAAGTCGCGACGGGCGCTTTGCACCCGGTCGAGGTAAATCGGCAGCTGCCCAAGCGCTTGCAGCAATAGATGGATCGACTCATCGCGATGACTGACGCGGTTCTGCTGCAAGGCGATGGTCAGCTGTTCCATCTCTTCGGCGAGCAGCGCCGCGCCGTAGAACTCGACCATCTGCAAACTGCCGTGAACCTGATGGACGCAGGCCAGGCACTCACTGAGGGCATACGTCGCCTGCGGGTCATCAAGCAGGGTTTCGATGGCCTGATGAGCCACTTTCAGCGTTTCGGCAATTTCGCCTTTGACCCACTCGAGGGCCACATAGTCGTGCCGATCACCCATAACCACTCCGCTCACTGCTCTACTCAAAAAAAGCAAACGCCCGCGGGCGTTTCACACTTTATCCGCGGCCTGCGCCTTGGCGGCCGGCAAGGTGAAACCTGACACCGAACGCCGCAGCTGGCTGGCCATTTTCGCCAGGTTACCAATGCTCTCGGCGGTGGCGGTGGAGCCGGACGAAGTCTGCGTGGTGATCTGCTGGATCACGTTCATCGTCAGGGAAATCTGACCGGCCGAAGACGTCTGTTGCTGCGCTGCGTTGGAAATACTCTGGATCAACGCAGCGAGGGTCTTCGACACGCCTTCGATTTCTTCCAGGGCCACTCCGGCATCCTGCGCCAGTCGCGCGCCGCGCACCACTTCGGTGGTGGTCTGTTCCATGGAAATCACGGCTTCGTTGGTGTCGGTCTGAATCGCTCGCACCAGGGTTTCGATCTGTCGGGTGGCGGCAGAGGAGCGCTCGGCCAGCCGCTGGACTTCATCGGCGACCACCGCAAAACCGCGCCCGGCATCACCGGCCATGGAAGCCTGAATCGCCGCGTTGAGCGCAAGGATGTTGGTCTGATCGGCAATGTCATCGATCAGGCTGACAATGTCGCCGATTTCCTGAGAGGACTCGCCGAGGCGCTTGATGCGCTTGGCGGTGTCCTGAATCTGCTCGCGAATATTGTCCATGCCGTGGATGGTGTTGTGCACCACCTCATTGCCCTTGTTGGCGATTTCCACCGAACGCTCGGCCACCGCTGAGGATTCGGCGGCGTTGGCCGAGACCTGGTCGATAGACTGGGCCATGTCGTTGATCGCGGTGGAGGCTTCGGCAATCTGCTGCGCCTGATGCTCCGAAGCCTGCGCCAGGTGCATGGCGGTGGCCTGGGTTTCCTGCACGGCGGCAGCGACCTGGCCAGCGGTGAGGTTGATGGTCGCCACCAGATCGCGCAATTGGTCCACCGAATAGTTGATCGAGTCGGCGATGGTCCCGGTGAAGTCTTCGGTCACCGAGGCGGTCACGGTCAGGTCGCCGTCGGCCAGGTCTTCGATCTCGTCGAGCAGGCGCATGATCGCGTTCTGGTTGCGCTCGTTTTTCTCGGCCGTTTCGCGCAGCTGACGATTGGTTTCACGGACCATCACCAGACCAATGAGGATGATCGACATCAGCGCCAACAGACCCAGCACGTAGCCGCCAATGGTGTCGGTGTCGCGCCCGCCGGCCAGGTTTTCGAAACGGCTGGCCAGGTGCGAGGCTTCGTCGAGCAGGGTTTGCGACAGGCTGAAAATATTGGTGGCCGATTCGCGGACCTTGAACAGCTCCGGCGAGGTTTCGAGGATTTCATCCACCGAACCCGAGACGAATTCGAACAGCTCGGAAATTTCGGTCAACCGCGCGCGCGCGTCACGGTCTTCAACCTGGCTGACCTTTAGTGACGGATTGCCCTGGAGCATGCCGTTGAGCACCTGGCCGAATCGCGCAGCATCGCGACCGAAGGCGTCGGCGGCCTGCTGCGAATTTTCATCGCCGGACAACACGGTGTTCACCGCACCGAGAATCCGCTCAGCCAAAAGCGATTGTCGTTGGGCCACAGCGACCTGTGCGGCCGGGGCACCGCGCTGGAGGAGAATTTCGACGACCTTTTCGTACTCGACCTGCAACTGCGGCACCGTTTCGGCCAGGGTCGCGGCGACTTGATGCAGCGACAGTACGGTCTGTTCGCTGGAGAGGATCGCGTCAGTGTTTTTCAGCAGGCGTTCCCAGTCCAGTTGCACGGCGCGCATTTCCGGGCGCACGGTGGAAGGTGCCGGTGGCAGGCCGGTGGAGGGATCGCCTTTCTTCAAATAGCCCCAGCGTTGGGCAAAGTCATTGCGCGCATCGCTCAGCAGTTTGAACGCCGCTGCCTTGCCTGCAGCGGCTTCGGTGGCGTTCTTGGCAATGCGCTGAGACAGCACGCGCAGCTCACCGGCGTGGCCGATGTACTGTTTGTCGTACGTGGCCTGGGTATTGAGGTAAGCGAAGTTGGCGAACAGCAGCATGATGAAAACGATCAGCGCGATAAACAGCGCGATGATCTGTGACCGGCTGCGCGACCCTTCTGGCTTGCCTGTTTTTGCTTTTATCATCAGTCCTCGCCTGTGCTGCCCAATTCAACCCACGCCCCTGTAGGAGCGAGCGGTGCGGCGATCCGACTTGCCCGCGAAGCAGGCGCTGCGGTCTTACAGGAACACCGCATTATCGTTCTTCGCGGGCACGCCTCGCGCCTACAGGATTGCGGCGCCACCGTGGTTACACCGCTACATGCATAAAGCTTTGTGACTGCGCCAATGCAAACGGGCTGAACACCTGCCAGTTCTGCTCGCGCTGAAACCGGCCTTTGATGAACGGGGCAATCGGGCCGCTCAAGGTATCTACCCGCTCCAGACTGTCCTGGGCAAAGTGCTGCAAGCCGAAAACCTCATCGACCATCAACCCGGCAAACACGTCGTTGTGCTCCACGACCAACACCCGCCGCTGCCTACGCACCGCCGACAGTTCATGGCCAAGCTCATGACCAGAAAAGAAGCCACACAGATCAATGATCGGTAACAGACGCCCGCGCAAGTTGGCCACGCCCTTGACCCAGGTTCTGACCCCTGGCAGCTGGGTGAACCGCGGCTCATGCAAGACTTCACTGACTTCGCCCATGGGCGCGACGTACCAGTGCTCGCCCAGCCGAAAGCCGATGCCGCTCCAACTGTCTTGTCGGGTCGGCTGGGACGGCAAGTCCG
Organism: Pseudomonas sp. ZS1P83; assembly: GCF_054897825.1. Lineage (NCBI taxonomy): Bacteria > Pseudomonadati > Pseudomonadota > Gammaproteobacteria > Pseudomonadales > Pseudomonadaceae > Pseudomonas > Pseudomonas sp. ZS1P83. Next base: position 5,852,082 of record NZ_CM142706.1, on the reverse strand, counting down.
CCGCCAGCAGACGACAACGCTGGTCGATCTGCAGCAGCAGTTCGAAGGCAGTCAGCGACTCGGTCATGGCTGGACGATCAACCGGCCAGCACGTTGTTCAGGGTCTTGATCAGGGTGTCTTCGTCGACCGGTTTGGTCAGGTAATCCTTCGCGCCCTGGCGCGTGCCCCAGACTTTGTCGGTTTCCTGATCCTTGGTGGTGATGATGATCACCGGGATGTGCCCGGTTTCCGGGTCTTTGGTCAGCTGGCGGGTCGCCTGGAAACCATTGAGGCCGGGCATGACGATGTCCATCAGCACCGCGTCGGGTTTTTCCTGACGGGCCAGCGCCACGCCGTCGGCACCGTTTTCGGCTTTCAACACTTCATGACCGTGCTTTTCCAGCATGCCGGTCAGTTTGTACATTTCAGTCGGCGAATCATCGACGATCAGAATACGTGCCATGGTCTTCCCCATTCTTGTCGACGCCGGGCCCGCTGGCCGAGCATCACTGTGCGTGTCCTAGTGCGGCAAAACGGCGGCGAAGCCCGGTACATGGGCCTGGATCGCGTTCAGCAGTTCTTCCTTGCTAAAGGGCTTGGTCAAAAACTGGTCGGAGCCGACGATGCGCCCCTTGGCCTTGTCGAACAGCCCGTCCTTGGACGACAGCATAATCACTGGCGTGGACTTGAACGCACTGTTGTTCTTGATTAAAGCGCAGGTCTGATAGCCATCCAGACGCGGCATCATGATGTCGACAAAGATGATGCCGGGGTGATTGTCGGCGATCTTGGCCAGGGCATCGAAACCATCGATGGCCGTGATCACTTCACACCCCACGTTCTTCAACAGCGTTTCGGCGGTGCGGCGAATCGTCTTAGAGTCGTCGATCACCATGACCTTCAAGGCGCTGGAATGCTGTTCCATAAATGCTCTGCCGTCGCCTTTGCGAATCAAATTGTCCGTTTGCGGGTAATCGCGGGCTCGAACCCTTGATGCTCAAGGGCCAGCACGACATGGCAGTCTTTTTAGCACAGTCTCTAGATCCAATCTATCGGGCGACCTTTACGGTGGTTTTTCCTTGACCGGGAACACACCGGGCGCCAATCTGACGCCACTTTTTCATGTCCATTCGGGCACCCAAATTTCGAGGAATAACCCATGAGCGTTCGCGTCGGGATTGTCATGGATCCTATTGCCAGCATTTCCTATAAAAAGGATAGCTCGCTGGCCATGCTGCTGGCCGCACAGAAGCGCGGCTGGGAACTGTTCTATATGGAACAGAGTGATTTGTACCAGGCCGAAGGTGAAGCGCGTGCACGGATGCGTCCGCTAAAAGTCTTCGCCAACCCGCAAAAATGGTTCGAACTTGAAGCCGAGACCGACGCGCTGCTGAGCGACCTGGACGTGATCCTGATGCGCAAGGATCCGCCGTTCGACATGGAGTTCGTCTACTCCACTTACCTGCTGGAGCAAGCCGAGCGTGCTGGCGTATTAGTGGTCAACAAGCCGCAAAGCCTGCGTGACTGCAACGAAAAACTGTTCGCCACGCTGTTTCCGCAGTGCACGCCGCCGACTATCGTCAGCCGTCGCCCGGACGTACTGCGTGAATTCGCCGATCATCACGGCGACGTGATCCTCAAGCCGCTGGACGGCATGGGTGGCTCATCGATCTTCCGTCACACCGCTGGCCATCCGAACCTCTCGGTGATCCTCGAAACCCTGACCCTGCATGGCAAACAGCAAATCATGATTCAGGGTTATCTGCCGGCCATCGTTGACGGTGACAAGCGCATCCTGATGATCGACGGCGAGCCGGTGGATTACTGCCTGGCGCGAATTCCTGCCGCCGGTGAAACCCGTGGCAACCTCGCCGCCGGTGGCCGTGGCGAAGCCCGACCGCTGACCGAGAAAGATCGCTGGATCGCCGCACAAGTCGGCCCGACCCTGCGCGAGAAAGGCCTGCTGTTCGTCGGCATGGACGTCATTGGCGAGCATCTGACGGAAATCAACGTCACCAGCCCGACCTGCATTCGCGAGATTGATAATGCGTTTGGCACCGACATCGGCGGCCTGCTGATGGATGCCATCGATCAGAAGCTCAAGGCTCGTTGATATAGAACAGCCAAGAAACGACCAACATTGCGTTATCATCCGCGGCCTGTGAAAAACGCGATGTTGGTTTTTTTGTCATGACACTCCCGTCCGATCTGCCCGCCGAACTCGCCCACCGTGGCGTGCGCCCGGCCGATCGCCTCGGTTTTACCCTGTTTCTCGCGGCGCTGATTCACCTGGCCTTGCTGTTGGGTGTCGGGTTCACCATGGTCGAACCCAAGCAAATCAGCAAAACCCTGGAAATCACCCTCGCCACCTTCAAGAGCGAAAAGAAGCCTGAAAAAGCCGATTTCCTCGCCCAGGAGAATCAGCAAGGCAGCGGCACCCTGGATAAAAAGGCGATTCCCAAGACCACCGAGGTCGCGCCTTTCCAGGACAACAAGGTGCAGAAAGTCACCCCACCGCCGGCAGCCAAGCCCGAAGTGCGGGAAGCGGCGCCCAAGGCAGCCGTGACGACCGTCGCACCGAAGCCGAAAAAAGCCGCAGCCAAAACCGAAGAACCCAAGCCCGTCACCAAACCCGCAGTGGCCGCTCCGACGTTCGACAGTGAACAACTGTCCACCGACATTGCCAGCCTGGAAGCAGAACTGGCCAACGAACAACAGTTGTATGCCAAGCGCCCGCGCATTCATCGCCTGAGCGCCGCGTCGACCATGCGTGACAAGGGTGCCTGGTACAAGGACGAATGGCGCAAGAAGGTCGAGCGGATCGGCAACCTGAATTATCCGGATGAAGCCCGACGCCAACAGATCTACGGCAATTTGCGTCTGATGGTTTCGATCAACCGCGACGGCTCGCTCTATGAAGTGCTGGTGCTCGAGTCATCCGGGCAACCGCTGCTGGATCAGGCCGCCCAGCGCATCGTGCGGCTGGCGGCACCGTTTTCGCCGTTTACCGGGGATTTGTCGGATATCGATCGTCTGGAAATTATTCGGACCTGGAAGTTTGCTCGCGGGGACCGGTTGTCCAGCAACTGACCAGCGCAAAACCCCTGTGGGAGCGGGCTATGTGGTGAGGGGGATTTATCCCCGTTCGGCTGCGCAGCAGTCGTAAAACCATTGCATGCGTTGTGTCAGACACAACGGGGTTGCAAGCTTGGGGTCGCTTCGCGACCCAACGGGGATAAATCCCCTCGCCACACAAGCTCGCCCCCACATTTGATCTGTGTCGACTGTCAAATTGCGGCATCCCCAGCTTGTCAGTTCGCCCCTCCAACGCCACACTAGCGCTCATGAAGAACGTCAGCCCCAGCTACCTCAAGCATCAATTCCTGATCGCCATGCCTCACATGGTCGACCCGAACTTTGCGCACACCTTGACCTACATCGTCGAGCACACGGCCAATGGTGCCATGGGGCTAGTGGTCAATCGTCCGCAAGACCTCAACCTGGCCGATATCCTCGAGCAACTGCGCCCCGACATCGAACCGCCGGTGCTCTGCCAGCATGTGCCGATCTTCATCGGCGGCCCGGTGCAGACCGATCGCGGCTTTGTCCTGCACCCCTCGGGCAAGACGTTTCAGGCAACCGTTGATCTGGAGGGCGACCTTTCCTTGTCCACCTCCCAGGATGTGCTGTTCGCCATCGCTGACGGCGTCGGCCCGGCAAAAAGCGTGATCGCCCTCGGATACGCTGGCTGGGAAGCCGGGCAGCTTGAAGCCGAACTGGCCCAGAATGCCTGGCTGACCTGCCCCTTCGAAGCCGATATTTTGTTCAACACCAGCAGCGAACTGCGCCTGGAAGCAGCGGCCAAGCACCTGGGCGTCAATCTCAGCCTGCTGACCAGCCAGGCGGGGCACGCCTGATGGCCCTGCGTCTGATTTTGGGTTTCGATTACGGCACCAAACAGATCGGCGTTGCGGTCGGCCAGGTGATTACCGGCCAGGCCCGCGAGCTGTGCACCTTGAAGGCACAAAATGGTGTTCCCGACTGGAATCAGGTCGAAGCCCTGATTAAAGAGTGGAAGCCTGATGCCGTGGTGGTTGGCCTGCCCTTGAACATGGACGGCACACCGAGTGACATGTGCCTGCGCGCCGAGAAATTCGCCCGCCGCCTGAACGGCCGCTACAACTTGCCCTTCTATACCCACGACGAACGCCTGACCACGTTTGAAGCCAAGGGCGAACGGCGTGATCGCGGCGGGCAAAAAGGCAGTTACCGCGACAACCCGGTCGATGCCATCGCCGCCGCCCTGCTACTGCAAGGCTGGCTCGACGAAAACACCGCACTGTTCGAGTCCTGACTGCATCTAATTCTAAAGAGCCGCTGTAAGCGACTCTCTATAGCGAAAACCCGAGCCAAACCCCGCACACACCGGCTCGGGCCCAAGAAGGAGCAACCATGAGCCTGCCCAATCCCGCCGAACTGATCAGCCAGATGGCGATCCGTCTCAAGGCACATCTGGAACACCGTGGCATCAGCGAACCGCGTTACATCGGCATTCGCACCGGCGGCGTCTGGGTCGCCCAGGCGTTGCTCGATGAACTGGGCAGCGGCTCGCCCCTGGGTACCCTCGACGTGTCCTTCTACCGCGATGACTTCAGCCAGAACGGCCTGCACCCGCAAGTGCGCCCGTCCGCGCTGCCGTTCGAGATCGAAGGCCAGCACCTGGTGCTGATCGACGACGTGCTGATGAGCGGTCGGACCATCCGCGCCGCCCTGAACGAACTCTTCGACTACGGTCGCCCGGCCAGCGTGACGCTGGTGTGCCTGCTGGACCTGGACGCCGGCGAGCTGCCGATCCGCCCGAATGTGGTCGGCGCGACCCTGTCGCTGGCGGCCCACGAGCGCGTGAAGCTGTCCGGCCCGGAGCTTGCGCTCGAACTGCAAGACCTCGCCCTTTAATTTGCCCTATTGAGAGTCCCCCTCGCGATGACGCCTCTAGAAACCAAGCGCCCGCTGCAGCTCAATGATCAGGGCCAGCTGCGCCACTTCCTCTCGCTCGACGGTTTGCGCCGCGAGTTGCTGACGGAAATCCTCGACACCGCCGACTCGTTCCTCGAAGTCGGCGCCCGGGCGGTGAAGAAAGTCCCGTTGCTGCGCGGCAAGACCGTGTGCAACGTGTTCTTCGAGAACTCCACCCGCACGCGTACTACTTTTGAACTGGCGGCCCAGCGGTTGTCGGCGGACGTGATCACGCTGAACGTGTCCACGTCGTCGGCGAGCAAGGGCGAAACGCTGCTCGACACCCTGCGCAACCTTGAAGCCATGGCCGCTGACATGTTCGTCGTGCGCCACGGTGATTCCGGCGCGGCGCACTTCATCGCCGAACATGTCTGCCCGCAAGTGGCGATCATCAACGGTGGCGACGGACGTCACGCCCACCCGACTCAGGGCATGCTCGACATGCTCACCATCCGTCGGCACAAGGGCGGCTTCGAAAACATCTCGGTGGCCATCGTTGGCGACATCCTGCACTCGCGGGTGGCGCGCTCGAACATGCTGGCCCTGAAAACCCTCGGTTGCCCGGACATCCGCGTAATCGCGCCGAAAACTCTGCTGCCGATTGGCGTCGAGCAATACGGCGTGAAGGTCTACACCGACATGACCGAAGGCCTGAAAGACGTCGACGTAGTGATCATGCTGCGCCTGCAACGCGAGCGCATGACCGGCGGCCTGTTGCCGAGCGAAGGCGAGTTCTACCGCCTGTTCGGCCTGACCACCGCGCGCCTGGCCGGCGCCAAACCGGATTGCATCGTCATGCACCCGGGGCCAATCAACCGCGGGGTGGAGATTGAGTCGGCAGTGGCCGACGGCCCGCATTCGGTGATCCTCAACCAGGTCACCTACGGCATCGCGATTCGTATGGCCGTGTTGTCCATGGCCATGAGCGGGCAGACTGCCCAGCGCCAATTCGAGCAGGAGCACGCCCAGTGAAGCTCAGCATTCTCGGCGCCCGCGTCATCGATCCAAGCAGTGGCCTGGATCAAGTTACCGATATTCATGTTGAAGCCTGCAAGATCGTCGCCCTTGGCGCGGCACCGGCCGGTTTTGTCCCCGTCGAGACCCTCGACGCCAAAGGTCTGGTGGCCGCGCCTGGCCTGGTTGACCTGAACGTCGCCCTGCGCGAGCCGGGTTACAGCCGCAAAGGCTCGATTGCCAGCGAAACCCGCGCCGCCGCCGCCGGTGGCGTCACCAGCCTGTGCTGCCCGCCGAAAACCAAACCGGTGCTGGACACCTCGGCCGTGGCCGAACTGATCCTCGACCGCGCCCGCGAGGCCGGCAACACCAAAGTCTTCCCGATCGGCGCCCTGAGCAAAGGCCTGGACGGCGAACAGCTTGCAGAGCTCGTTGCGCTGCGTGATGCCGGCTGCGTGGCTTTCGGCAACGGCCTGGAGAGCTTTCGCAACACCCGCACGCTGTGCCGGGCGCTGGAATACGCCGCCACATTCGACCTGACGGTGATTTTCAACTCTCAAGACCATGACCTGGCCGAAGGTGGCCTGGCCCACGAAGGACCGACCGCCAGCTTCCTCGGGTTGCCGGGCATTCCGGAAACCGCTGAAACCGTGGCCCTGGCCCGGGACCTGCTGCTGGTCGAGCAAAGTGGCGTGCGCGCGCACTTCAGCCAGCTCACCAGCGCTCGTGGCGTGGAGCTGATCGCTCAGGCCCAGGCTCGCGGGCTGCCGGTGACCGCCGATGTGGCCTTGTATCAGCTGATCCTGACTGACGAAGCGCTGATCGACTTCAGCAGCCTCTATCACGTCCAGCCGCCGCTGCGCACCCGCGCCGACCGCGACGGGCTGCGTACAGCTGTGAAATCGGGTGTGGTGTCGGCGATCTCCAGTCATCACCAACCCCACGAGCGGGACGCCAAACTGGCGCCGTTCGGTGCCACCGAGCCGGGCATCAGCAGCGTTGAACTGCTGCTGCCGTTGGCGATGACACTGGTGGAAGACGGTTTGCTGGACCTGCCAACGCTGTTGGCGCGCTTGAGCACCGGACCTGCCGAGGCATTGCGCCTGCCGGCGGGCAAACTGGCGGTGGGTGGACCGGCGGACATCGTGCTGTTCGATCCGGCGGCTTCGACCGTGGCCGGTGAAACCTGGCTGTCCAAGGGCGAAAACTGCCCGTTCATTGGCCACAGTTTGCCGGGTGTGGTGCGCTACACCCTGGTGGACGGGCGGATTAGCCACCAGGCGTAAGACCTGTGGCGAGGGGGTTTCCTCGCCACAACTTACTGGAAGGCGCCTCTGTTCTGCGCATTGCGAATCGACACCTGGTCATTCAGCGTCCAGAAGTCATACAGCACCCCTAGAAAGAACAAGCCGCCCGTCACCAGGTACAGCAATCCGCTGATCCACTTCCCCTGATACATCCGGTGTACGCCGAATACCCCAAGAAACGTCAGCAGAATCCACGCCACGTTGTACTCGATAGGTCCGGCGGTAAAACGCAGGTCTGCTTCACGATCCATGGCCGGGATCAGAAACAGGTCAATCAGCCAACCGATACCCAACAAACCGAAGGTGAAGAACCAGATAGTCCCGGTCACCGGCTTGCCGTAATAGAAGCGGTGAGCGCCGGTAAAACCCAAAATCCACAGCAGGTAACCGATCACTTTGCTGTGCGTGTCTTGATGCGGAACGGGCTGTTGATAGGTGTTCATGAATGACCTCGATTCTCACGATAGATAAATATTCTTGAATTCTTTGTGACTTTTTTACAGGTGGCCGACGTATGGCAGATGTTACCTTGTCTCCCGCCAAAGCCTTGTGGCACCTGACTTGTGTCCGACAATTGCGTCCATTTGCAGCTTATTTGGTTCCGTTGCCCTCAAGTTGAATCGACCAACGGCCCCGGAAGGGACAAAAAAGCTGTTATAAAGTTGCGCGCTAACTTATATGAGCCCTGCCTAATGCGTCCATTTTTCAAGACATGGCTAACCATTTGCCTTTTGATGCCACTGGCCGCCCACGCCACCAATCGTGAGCAACGTCTTCCTGACGTTAATGGTTACACCCAAAAATCCCATGTTTCTGCTCCTTCGAGCAAAAACAAACAGTCCGTAAAACGCTCTCCCCAACTGAGCAGCAAAAGCAGCCTGGTACCGCCGATGGCGACCAAGGAAAGCAGTAACGTGCTGAGCCGCGCAGTGAACGTCCTCGGTACTCCGTACCGTTGGGGTGGCAGCAGCCCAAGCAAAGGGTTCGACTGCAGTGGCCTGGTGAAATACGCGTTCAACGACGCTACGTTTGACCTGCCGCGCACCTCCAACGCCATGGCCAGCGGTCATGGGGAGAAAGTCGATCGCAAGGACCTGAAGCCTGGCGACCTGATTTTCTTCAACATCAAGAGCCGTCGGGTCGATCACGTTGCCATCTACCTGGGCAACGACCGCTTCATCCACGCACCACGCCGTGGCAAGTCGGTAAGCATCGACACTCTGAAGAAACCCTACTGGGAAAGCCACTACGTGGTTGCCAAGCGGGTTATGCCGAAAGAGAAGAACACCTTACAGGTTGTTCAGCGCTGATTTTATATCCTGGGTCTGACCCGGGATTTGCTTTGATCATGACGGCCTCTTCGCGGGCAAGCCTCGCTCCTACAGGGATCGCGTAAATTCTGTAGGAGCGAGCGGTGCGGCGATCCGACTTGCCCGCGAAGGCGTTTCTGGATCGATCAAAAATTATCCGGCGAACGCGCCTTCTCCCGCGCTTGCTCGCGGCTGATCAACCCCTTGGTCACCAGCTCCTTCAAGCACATATCCAGCGTCTGCATTCCCAGATTTCCCCCGGTCTGAATCGATGAGTACATCTGCGCCACCTTGTCTTCGCGGATCAGGTTACGGATCGCTGACGTGCCGAGCATGATTTCGTGCGCTGCGATCCGCCCGCCGCCGATCTTCTTGACCAGCGTCTGCGACACCACCGCCAGTAATGACTCGGAAAGCATCGAACGGACCATCGACTTCTCGTCCCCCGGAAACACGTCCACCACCCGGTCGATGGTTTTTGCCGCCGATGTCGTGTGCAGCGTGCCAAACACCAGGTGACCGGTTTCGGCGGCGGTCAACGCCAGGCGAATGGTCTCGAGATCGCGCATCTCACCGACCAGAATCACGTCCGGGTCCTCCCGCAGGGCCGAGCGTAGAGCCGTGGCGAAACTGCGCGTATCACGATGGACTTCACGCTGATTGATCAAGCATTTGCGCGACTCGTGGACGAACTCGATCGGGTCTTCGATAGTGAGAATGTGCTGATGGCGATGGGTGTTCAGGTGATCGATCATCGCCGCCAGGGTGGTGGACTTGCCGGAACCGGTCGGACCGGTCACCAGCACCAGCCCCCGCGGCGCCTCGGTAATCTTGCGAAACACTTCCCCCATACCGAGGTCATCCAAGCTCAGGACCTTGGACGGAATGGTCCGGAACACCGCGCCGGCACCACGATTCTGGTTGAACGCGTTAACCCGAAAGCGTGCCACGCCGGGTACTTCAAAGGAGAAGTCGGTTTCCAGGTGCTTTTCGAAGTCCACCCGCTGAGTGTCATTCATGATGTCGTAGATCAGCGCCTGAACCTGCTTGTGGTCCAGGGCCGGCAAATTGATGCGCCGCACATCGCCATCGACGCGGATCATCGGCGGCAGGCCGGCGGACAGGTGCAGGTCGGACGCGCCTTGTTTAGCGCTGAAGGCCAGCAGCTCAGTGATATCCATAGCGCTCCTCAATTCCAGTAGAATGCCGCGAACCTCAGACCCGCTGGCGCACATTGAATGTCCACGATAGCAGACAACATCGCTCACGTTAGTTCACGCATCCATGCTGCTACCGTCGCCGCAAAGCGCGACGAAGACAGCGTCCAGCTGCTGGCCGTGAGCAAGACCAAGCCGGCCGAGGCCCTGCGTGAAGCGTATGCCGCCGGCATCCGCGACTTTGGCGAGAACTACCTGCAGGAAGCCCTGAGCAAACAGCTCGAATTGGCCGACCTGCCCTTGATCTGGCACTTCATCGGCCCCATTCAATCGAACAAGACTCGCGCTATCGCCGAGCATTTCGCCTGGGTGCATTCCGTGGATCGTTTGAAAATCGCACAACGCCTGTCCGAACAACGTCCTGCCGATTTGCCGCCACTGAACATCTGTATCCAGGTCAACGTCAGCGGTGAAGCCAGCAAGTCCGGCTGCACCCCGGCCGACCTGCCAGCCCTGGCCAATGCCATCAGCGAACTGCCACGCATCAAGCTGCGCGGCTTGATGGCAATCCCCGAGCCGACTGAAGATCGCGCCGCCCAGGATGCCGCTTTTGCTGCCGTGCAGCGCCTGCAAGCCAGCCTGAACCTGCCCCTCGACACACTTTCCATGGGCATGAGCCACGACCTCGAGTCGGCCATCGCCATGGGCGCCACTTGGGTCCGCATCGGCACGGCCCTGTTTGGTGCTCGCGGCTCTCAACAAATGCATGGCCAGCCATAACGTGGCTGACTCCTCTCTTTATAAGGACCTGACATGAGCAAGACTCGTATTGCCTTTATCGGTGCCGGCAACATGGCCGCCAGCCTGATCGGTGGCCTGCGCGCCAAAGGTCTGGACGCCGCGCAGATCCGCGCCAGTGATCCGGGCGCTGAAACCCGCGCCAAAGTGAACGCTGAACACGGCGTTGAAGTATTCGCCGACAACGCCGAAGCCATCCAGGGCGCCGAAGTCATCGTACTGGCGGTAAAACCCCAAGCGATGAAAGCCGTCTGCGAAGCGATTCGCCCAAGCCTCAAGCCGAATCAACTGGTGGTCTCGATTGCTGCCGGCATCACCTGCGCCAGCATGAACAACTGGCTCGGCGCCCAACCAATCGTGCGTTGCATGCCGAACACTCCGGCGCTGCTGCGTCAGGGCGTGAGCGGTTTGTTCGCCACCGCCGAAGTGAACGCCGAACAACGCCAACAAGCCGAAGAGCTGCTGTCGGCCGTCGGCATTGCTCTGTGGCTGGGTGAAGAGCAGCAACTAGACGCGGTCACCGCCGTTTCCGGCTCGGGCCCGGCGTACTTCTTCCTGCTGATCGAAGCCATGACCGCCGCCGGCGTGAAACTTGGTCTGCCGCCGGAAACCGCTGCACAACTGACCCTGCAAACCGCTTTGGGCGCTGCTCACATGGCGGTAGCCAGTGATGTCGACGCGGCTGAACTGCGTCGCCGCGTGACGTCGCCTGCGGGCACGACCGAAGCGGCGATCAAGTCGTTCCAGGCCGGCGGCTTCGAAGCCCTGGTAGAAAAAGCACTCGGCGCCGCTGCGCACCGCTCGGCCGAGATGGCCGAACAATTGGGTCAATAAGGAGCCTTACATGATTGGATTGAACACTGCAGCGGTCTACGTGCTGCAAACCCTCGGCAGCCTGTACCTGCTGATCGTGCTGCTGCGCTTTGTGCTGCAACTGGTACGCGCAAACTTCTACAACCCGCTCTGCCAGTTCGCTGTAAAAGCCACTCAGCCGCTGCTCAAGCCACTGCGCCGGATTATCCCGAGCATGTTCGGCCTGGACATGTCCTCGCTGGTGCTGGCGATCCTCGTGCAACTGGCGCTGATGGCCCTGACCCTGCTGCTGACTTACGGCACCATCGGCAACCCGCTGCAATTGCTGATCTGGTCGCTGATCGGCGTGACCGCGCTGTTCCTCAAGATTTTCTTCTTTGCCCTGATCATCAGCGTGATCCTGTCGTGGGTCGCACCGGGCAGCCATAACCCTGGCGCCGAGCTGGTGAACCAGATCTGCGAACCGGCCCTGGCGCCGTTCCGCAAGATCGTGCCGAACCTTGGTGGCCTGGATATCTCGCCAATCCTGGCGTTCATGGTGCTCAAGCTGATCGACATGCTGGTGATCAACAACCTCGCCGCCATGACGATGATGCCGGAAATCCTCCGTCTACTGATCTGACCCTTGGCGCATGATCGTTCCCACGCGCAGCAAAGGAATGCAGCCCGGGACGCTCCGCGTCCCTGCCGAAGCGGACGCAGAGCGTCCATTGAGGCATTACCACGCAGAGCGTGGGAACGATCATGGGTAGTCGCTTGCTGCTAAAGGCAGCGGTCTTTAGACTTACGCCTCATTTCAACGAGAGCAGGGTCGATGCCAGCTGCCTTTCCCCCCGATTCTGTTGGTCTGGTGACGCCGCAAGTGGCGCACTTCAGCGAACCCCTGGCCTTGGCCTGCGGCCGTTCGCTCCCAGCTTATGACCTGATCTATGAAACCTACGGCACGCTGAACGCCACGGCGAGCAACGCCGTGCTGATCTGCCACGCCTTGTCCGGGCACCACCACGCTGCCGGTTTCCACAGCCCCGACGACCGCAAACCCGGTTGGTGGGACAGCTGCATCGGCCCCGGCAAGCCGATCGACACCCACAAGTTCTTTGTGGTCAGCCTGAACAACCTCGGTGGTTGCAATGGCTCCACCGGCCCGAGCAGCGTCAATCCGGAAACCGGCAAGCCGTTTGGCGCCGACTTCCCGGTACTGACCGTAGAAGATTGGGTTCACAGCCAGGCGCGCCTGGCTGATCAGCTCGGCATCCGCCAATGGGCCGCCGTGATTGGCGGCAGTCTCGGTGGTATGCAGGCCATGCAGTGGAGCATCACTTACCCTGATCGCATTCGGCACTGCCTGGCCATCGCCTCGGCACCCAAGCTGTCGGCGCAGAACATTGCCTTCAACGAAGTGGCGCGCCAGGCGATCCTCACCGACCCCGAATTCCACGGCGGTTCGTTCCTGGAAGCGGGCGTGATCCCCAAGCGCGGTTTGATGCTGGCGCGGATGGTCGGGCACATCACGTACCTGTCCGACGACTCGATGGGTGAGAAATTCGGTCGCGGCCTGAAGAGTGAAAAGCTCAACTACGACTTCCACAGCGTCGAATTTCAGGTCGAAAGCTACCTGCGTTATCAGGGCGAAGAGTTCTCCGGTCGTTTCGACGCCAACACGTACCTGCTGATGACCAAGGCGCTGGACTACTTCGATCCGGCGGCGAACTTCGACGATGACCTGGCGAAAACCTTCGCCAATGCCCAGGCCAAGTTCTGCGTGATGTCCTTCACCACCGACTGGCGCTTCTCCCCTGCCCGCTCGCGGGAACTGGTGGACGCGCTAATGGCGGCCAAGAAAGACGTCTGCTACCTGGAGATCGACGCTCCGCAAGGCCACGACGCCTTCCTGATTCCGATCCCGCGCTACCTGCAGGCGTTCAGCAACTACATGAACCGGATTTCGCTTATATGAGCCCCTATCACTTGGGTAAAAAGCACTTGGGGAGAAAGCCATGAGAGCCGATCTGGAAATCATCCAGGAATGGATCCCCGCCGGCAGCCGCGTGCTCGACCTCGGTTGCGGCGACGGCGAATTGCTGACCTGGCTGCGTGATAACAAGCAAGTCACCGGCTATGGCCTGGAAAACGACCCGGACAACATTGCCGAGTGTGTGGCCAAGGGCATCAACGTCATCGAGCAGGACCTGGACAAGGGCTTGGGCAACTTTGCTAGCAACAGCTTCGACGTTGTGGTCATGACCCAGGCACTGCAAGCCGTGCACTACCCGGACAAGATCCTCGACGAAATGCTGCGGGTCGGTCGCCAGTGCATCATCACCTTCCCCAACTTCGGTCACTGGCGCTGCCGCTGGTACCTGGCGAGCAAGGGCCGGATGCCGGTGTCCGATTTTCTGCCGTACACCTGGTACAACACACCGAACATCCACTTTTGCACCTTCGAAGACTTTGAAGCGTTGTGTCGCAAACGTGAAGCGAAGGTCATTGATCGGCTTGCCGTGGATCAACAGCACCGCCACGGGTGGGCCAGTAAGCTATGGCCTAATCTATTAGGTGAAATCGGTATTTACCGCGTCAGCAGCCCCGGGCTGCAAGACCACAAGGTCGCGGTCTGAGTCACGACACTACGAGGAGAACGATTATGGGTCGTCTAGCGCTGTTTGTACTTACTGCCTGCCTGAGCGTCACCGCCATGGCCGCCGACGCCATCAAAGGTGAGCGCCAGGAAACCTTTGGCGACGTGACGGTGCACTACAACACCTTCAACTCCACCTTCCTGACACCGGACATTGCCAAATCGGCGGAACTGGTTCGCAGCAAAAACCAGGGCGTGATCAACGTTTCCGTGATCAAGGAAGGCAAGCCGCTGGTGGCGCAAGTGAGCGGCTCGGTCAAAGACCTGACCAGCCAGACCGTACCGTTGAAGTTCAAACAGATCACCGAACAAGGCGCGATCTACTACATCGCCCAGTTCCCGGTAGATCAGCAGGAAGTTCGCACTTTCGAGATCAAGGTGCAGAACGGTGACAAAACCAACACCATCAATTTCAACCAAGAGCTTTTCCCCGGCGAATGATGAATTTCACGCAACTCGTACTGGCCAGCCATAACGCCGGCAAACTCAAGGAACTTCAGGCCATGCTCGGCGAATCGGTGCAACTGCGCTCGATCGGCGAGTTCAGCAGCGTCGAGCCTGAAGAAACCGGCTTGTCGTTCGTCGAGAACGCCATCCTCAAGGCCCGCAATGCCGCGCGCATCTCCGGCCTGCCGGCGCTGGCCGATGATTCCGGGTTGGCCGTGGATTTCCTCGGCGGTGCGCCGGGTATCTACTCGGCCCGTTACGCCGACGGCCAGGGCGATGCGGCGAACAACGCCAAACTGCTCGCTGTGTTGAAAGACGTGCCGCAAGACGAGCGCGGCGCGCAGTTCGTCTGTGTGCTGGCGCTGGTGCGTCATGCCGACGATCCATTGCCGATCCTCTGCGAAGGCCTGTGGCACGGGCGTATCTTGCCGGCGGCCAGCGGTGAGCACGGTTTTGGTTACGATCCGCTGTTCTGGGTGCCGGAGCGCGATTGCTCGAGTGCCGAGTTGAGCCCCAGCGACAAGAACCTCATCAGCCACCGCGCCCGTGCAATGGATCTGCTGCGCCAGCGTCTGGGCCTGAAATGATCCACGACTCCTCCGCATCGCCGCTGATCTTCGGCGGCGACGCACAATCGCCTCGGACCGCGCTGCCAACGCTGCCGCCCTTGGCGCTGTACATCCACATCCCGTGGTGTGTGCGCAAATGTCCTTACTGTGACTTCAACTCCCACACCGCAAGCCCGGTGCTGCCAGAAGAAGACTATGTGGACGCGCTGCTCGCCGACCTCGATCAGGACCTGCATGCAGTCTATGGCCGTGAGCTGAGTTCGATCTTCTTTGGAGGCGGCACGCCGAGCCTGTTCAGCGCCGAAGCGTTGGGCCGCTTGCTCAAAGGCGTCGAGCAACGCATCCCGTTTGCCAGCGACATCGAGATCACTCTAGAAGCCAATCCGGGAACGTTCGAGCAAGAGAAGTTCGTCGCCTACCGAGCGCTGGGCATCAATCGCCTGTCGATCGGCATCCAGAGCTTTCAGGAAGAGAAACTCAAGGCCCTGGGGCGGATTCACAACGGTGACGAAGCGGTACGTGCCGCCGGCATGGCCCGTCAGGCCGGGTTCGACAACTTCAATCTGGACCTGATGCACGGTTTACCCGATCAGTCCCTGGACGACGCCCTGAGCGACCTGCGCCAGGCCATCGCCCTGAAGCCGACCCACTTGTCTTGGTATCAGCTGACCCTGGAACCGAACACGGTGTTCTGGAACCAGCCGCCGACGCTGCCGGAAGACGACACGCTATGGGACATTCAGGAAGCCGGTCAGGCGTTGTTGGCCGAGCACGGTTACGCGCAATACGAAGTCTCGGCTTATGCGCAGCCCGATCGTGCGGCGCGGCATAACCTCAATTACTGGAGTTTCGGCGACTTCATCGGCATCGGTGCCGGCGCCCACGGCAAGCTCAGTCATCCGGACGGACGCATCGTCCGTACCTGGAAGACCCGTCTGCCGAAGGACTACCTCAACCCGGCCAAAAGCTTCAAGGCCGGGGAGAAAGCCCTGACCAATGAAGAGCTGCCGTTCGAGTTCCTGATGAACGCCTTGCGCCTGACGGCAGGTGTTGAATCGCGGTTGTACCCTGAGCGCACCGGACTGAACCTGGAAAGCCTCGCCGAAGGCCGCCGGGGCGCCGAACAAAGTGGCTTGTTGCAGGTCGAACCGTCACGTCTGGCGGCCACCGAGCGCGGACAACTCTTTCTCAATGACTTGCTGCAGACATTTCTGAGCTGATTTCAGCCTTAAGGGAAAACGAATGGATTTGATACTCGACCTGCTCGCCACCGCGTCCCGCTGGAGCCGTAGCAACCTGTCGGAAATCGCTCTGGCACTGGTGGGCTGCCTGCTGGTGTTGTTTGGCGCCGATATCAAAGGTTGGGTCGATCAACGCCTGGGCAGCATCGCCGGCGCCTTGCGCGTCCCGCTAATGGCCCTGCTGTGCATGGTCGGCAGCGGCGTGGCGCTGATCTACGCCACGCCGTGGATCATCAAAGGCCTGAGCCAGTTCAACAACTACAGCCTGGCGCCGGTTTTGTTGGTGGTGCTGGTGTTGATAGGCGTAGTCGCCGACCGCCGCTGATTTCAGCCACAACACAAATCCCGTAGGAGCGAGGCTTGCCCGCGAAAAAAGATCACGCGGTGTACCTGTTACACCGCGGCGTCCCCTTCGCGGGCAAGCCTCGCTCCCACAGGTTTCACGTCGTTCAGGACTGTTTTTCGAACTTCAGGTCCCACACGCCATGCCCAAGTCGTTCGCCGCGGCGTTCGAACTTGGTGATCGGGCGCTCGGCCGGGCGCGGGACGCATTTGCCGTCTTCGGCCAGGTTGCGGTAACCCGGCGCAACGTTCATCACTTCCAGCATGTACTCGGCGTACGGTTCCCAGTCGGTGGCCATGTGCAGCACACCGCCGACCTTCAACTTGCTGCGCACCAGTTCAGCGAACGACGCCTGAACGATACGACGCTTGTGGTGACGGCTCTTGTGCCATGGATCCGGGAAAAACAGCATCAGGCGATCAAGGCTGTTGTCGGCCACGCAGCGGTTGAGCACTTCGATCGCATCGCAATCGTAGACCCGCAGGTTGGTCAGGCCCTGAGTCAGCACGCCATTGAGCAGCGCACCCACACCCGGACGGTGCACTTCCACGCCGATAAAATCCTGTTCCGGCGAGGCCGCGGCCATTTCCAGCAGCGAATGGCCCATGCCGAAGCCGATTTCCAGGGAACGCGGCGCCGAGCGGCCGAACACCCGGTCGAAGTCCACTGGCGCATCGGCCAGCGGCAGGACGAACAGCGGCGTGCCCTGCTCCAGGCCTTTTTGCTGGCCTTCGGTCATGCGTCCGGCGCGCATCACGAAACTCTTGATGCGGCGGTGTTGGCGCTCTTCGCCTTCTTCCGGCTGGATAGGCGTGTCGTTTGATTCAGTCATCAATGGCTCTTACTTGATCAGACCATCCAGCGGCGAGGAGGCGCTGGCATAGAGTTTTTTCGGCATGCGGCCGGCGAGGTAGGCCAGGCGGCCCGCAACGATGGCGTGTTTCATGGCTTCAGCCATCATGATCGGCTGCTGGGCATGGGCGATGGCAGAGTTCATCAGCACCGCTTCGCAACCCAGTTCCATGGCGATGGTGGCGTCGGAAGCGGTACCGACACCGGCGTCCACCAGCACCGGAATCTTGGCTTCTTCGAGGATGATCTGCAGGTTGTACGGGTTGCAGATCCCAAGGCCTGTACCGATCAGACCGGCCAGCGGCATGACCGCGATGCAGCCGATTTCCGCCAGTTGACGGGCGATGATCGGGTCATCGCTGGTGTAAACCATCACGTCGAAACCTTCCTTGACCAGCACTTCGGCGGCTTTAAGGGTTTCGATCACGTTGGGGAACAGGGTTTTCTGGTCCGCCAGCACTTCCAGCTTCACCAGGTTGTGGCCGCCGAGCAGCTCACGGGCCAAGCGACAGGTGCGCACAGCCTCGGTAGCGTCGAAGCAACCGGCGGTGTTAGGCAGGAAGGTGTAGCGATCCGGCGACAGGACTTCGAGCAGGTTCGGTTCGCCCGGGTTCTGGCCGAGGTTGGTGCGGCGCACGGCGAAGGTGACGATCTCGGCACCCGAGGCTTCGATGGCCAGGCGGGTTTCTTCCATGTCGCGGTACTTGCCGGTACCTACCAGCAAACGCGACTGGTAAGTACGACCGGCCAGGACGAAGGGCTTGTCGCTACGAACGATGCTCATGGGAAATCCTCTGTTGGGGTGAGGTTCTTGCAGAATTCTGTGCCCTTGCGGGCCGGGCGACTAGCCGCCGCCGATGGCGTGTACCACTTCGACATTGTCGCCGTCGTTCAGCGTGGTGTCGGCATGCTGGCTGCGCGGGACGATATCCAGATTGAGTTCGACCGCCACCCGGCGCCCGGTCAGATCCAGACGGGTCAGCAGGGCCGCAACGGTTTCGCCGTCGGGCAGTTCAAGGGATTCGCCGTTCAACTGAATGCGCATACCGAATGCCGCCATCATTTTTAGGGGCTGGCATTCTAGCCCGATCAGTCTTGGTGACCCAAGCCATTCGTCATGAAATGGACTGCTCGGTCAGCTCAACCGCCAAGCGGCAAGCCCCAGGCAGAACCAGCCCACCAGAAAAGCCAACCCGCCGAAGGGGGTGATGATCCCTAACTGACTGACGCCGGTCATGGTCAACAGGTACAGACTGCCGGAGAACAGCAGTATGCCGATGACAAACGATGCACCCGCCCACGTGATCAGGCGACCGGGAATCTGCGTGGCCAACAGTGCCACGCCCAGCAAGGCCAAGGTGTGCACCAATTGGTAGGTCACGCCGGTGTGGAAAATCGCCAGGTATTCGGGCGTCAGACGGTTTTTCAGGCCGTGGGCGGCGAACGCGCCAAGGGCAACACCGGTGAAGCCGAAAAAAGCGGCCAGCATCAGAAAGCCACGCAACATGAAGAACTCCAGTCAGACTCGATCAACAGGGTCTGTATAATGGCCCGCTCAACGGGTTCGGCCAAGCCATCTCTATGCTGCGTTTATTTTTGCGACGATTCACGAAGGCCCTGCTCTGGTTCGCGGGTGGCAGCGTATTGCTGGTTCTGATTTTTCGTGTGGTACCGCCACCTGGAACGGCCTTGATGGTCGAGCGCAAGGTCGAATCCTGGTTCGACGGCGAACCCATCGACCTGCAACGCACCTGGAAACCCTGGGATGAAATCTCCGATGACCTGAAAGTCGCGGTGATTGCCGGCGAAGACCAGAAATTCCCGGAGCATTGGGGTTTTGACTTTGGCGCGATCCAGGCCGCACTGGCCCACAACGAGCTCGGCGGATCGATTCGCGGCGCCAGCACCCTGAGTCAGCAGGTCTCGAAGAATCTGTTTCTGTGGTCCGGCCGCAGCTGGTTACGCAAAGGTCTGGAAGCCTGGTTTACCGGGCTGATCGAAGTGCTCTGGCCCAAGCAGCGAATTCTCGAGGTGTACCTCAACAGCGTTGAGTGGGATGACGGTGTATTTGGCGCCGAAGCAGCGGCCAGGCATCACTTTGGCGTCGGCGCTCGTTCGTTGTCCCGGCAGCAGGCCAGTTTGTTGGCTGCGGTGCTGCCTAACCCGCGGGTTTGGAGTGCCGGTCATCCAACCAACTATGTCGCACGGCGAGCGGGATGGATTCGACAACAGATGAGTCAGTTGGGTGGCGACAGTTATCTGGTGGGGATCAACGATTCACGCCGGGCGCCTTGGACCCAATGACTGGTCTGCGACGACGCAATCCCCTGTAGGAGCGAGCGGTGTGTCACTAGTGAGCACAAACAAAAACGCCCCGATCAATGATCGGGGCGTTTTTTATTGCCGGTTCTCAGCTTATGCAGCAATCGATACCTTGAGCTTGTTCATCGCGCTCTTCTCGAGCTGACGAATACGCTCGGCCGACACGTTGTACTTTTGCGCCAGGTCGTGCAGCGTGGCTTTTTCTTCTGCCAGCCAGCGCTGGTAGAGGATGTCACGGCTGCGGTCGTCCAGCACTTCAAGCGCTTCGTGCAGGTTATGGTTCGAGTTTTCGCTCCAGTCAGCATCTTCCAGCTGACGGGCCGGGTCGTACCGGTGGTCTTCCAGATAGTTGGCCGGCGATTGGAAAGCGCTGTCATCGTCCGCTTCCGCGGCCGGGTCGAAGGCCATGTCATGGCCGGTCAGACGACTTTCCATCTCGCGTACTTCCCGAGGCTCTACACCGAGGCTTTCCGCCACACGGTGGACTTCCTCGTTGTTAAGCCACGCCAGACGTTTCTTCTGGCTGCGCAGGTTGAAAAACAGCTTGCGTTGAGCCTTGGTGGTCGCGACTTTCACAATGCGCCAGTTGCGCAGAATGAACTCGTGGATTTCCGCCTTGATCCAGTGCACGGCAAAGGACACCAGGCGTACACCCATTTCCGGGTTGAAGCGCTTCACGGCCTTCATCAGGCCGACGTTGCCTTCCTGGATCAGGTCAGCCTGAGCCAGACCGTAGCCGGAATAGCTACGGGCGATATGTACAACAAAACGCAGGTGGGCGAGCACCATCTGCCGAGCCGCCCCCAAATCCTGCTCATAATAGAGACTCTCGGCCAGTTCACGCTCCTGCTCCGGCGTCAGCAATGGAATGCTGTTCACCGTGTGCACATAGGCCTCCAGGTTTGCACCCGGGACCAGCGCATATGCAGGTTGCAAAGAATTGGTCATACGAAAAAACCTCCGACTTACATAACTCGTGCAGTTCAGCACTGCGAAAATTGACCGGAAACCGAAAGACAAGTTCCCATAAACGCTGAAAGGTCAATACGAGCAAAATGATACTACTTAGGCGCAAGCTCCCTCAGGTGGCGTGCGACTGCAATCCATGCCCCGATATACCCCAACAGCACCGCGCCAAGCAAGAGCGACAGACCATCGGCAACTGGCACTCCGGCCAGCGCGAAATCACTGCCGTACAAACCGGCCAGCCCCACTACCGCGTCGTTCAGCCAATCAAGGCCAAACGCCAATACGCCCCAGGAAAGAATCCCAGCACCGAAGCCATATAGCGCCCCCATATACAGAAAAGGCCTGCGCACATAGCTGTCAGTGCCGCCGACGAGTTTAATCACTTCTATCTCTGTGCGGCGGTTTTCAATATGAAGACGAATGGTATTGCCTATCACCAAAAGTAATGCAGAAACCAAAAGCACGGTCAGACCAAAGACAAAACGGTCGCCCAGCTTGAGGATCGCTGCCAGACGCTCGACCCAGACTAGATCAAGTTGCGCCTGTTGTACCTTGGGCAACTCGGAAAGTTTTTGTCGTAATGATTCAAGGGCGGGCTTGTCGACTTCATTCGGCGTCACCAGAACCACGCCTGGCAGCGGGTTCTCCGGCAGCTCCTTGAGCGCCTCGCCCAGACCGGACTGCTGCTGAAACTCTTCCAGCGCTTGATCGCGGCCGACATATTCAGCATCGGCGACGCCGGGCATCCCCTTGATCTGCTCGCGCAGCGACTCACCCTCAGCGGGGCTGGCCTCGATTTGCAGGTACAGGGAAATCTGCGCCGCACGCTGCCAGGAACCGCCGAGGCGCTCGACGTTACTTAGCAAAAGTGACAGGCCCATAGGCAAGCTCAGAGCCACCGCCATTACCATGCAGGTAAAGAAACTACCGATTGGCTGCTTGCCCAAACGACGCAAGCTATCGAGCAGACTGGCCCGATGACTCTCGACCCAGGCGCGGAACAACGTGGCGAAGTCCGGACCGTCATCATCGTCGCGTTTTTTCTTCTGCGGCTGCGGGTCGGCGGCCTTTGGGGCCACGCGCTCGGAAACCTTGGGGCTGCGTGTCGCACTCATACGCCAGCCTCCCCGTCGCCGATCAATCGGCCGCGCTGCAGGGTCAGCATACGGTGACGCATACGGGCGATCAGCGCCAGGTCGTGACTGGCAATCAGCACACTGGTGCCCAGACGGTTGATGTCTTCGAACACGCCCATGATTTCTGCCGCCAGACGCGGATCGAGGTTACCGGTCGGCTCATCTGCCAGCAGCAAGGCCGGACGGTGAACGATAGCGCGGGCGATGCCGACGCGCTGTTGTTGACCGGTGGACAGGTCGCCGGGGTACAGATCGGTCTTGTCCGAGAGCGCTACGCGCTCCAGGGCCGAATCCACGCGCTTGGCGATCTCGGCCTTGGACAGCCCAAGGATCTGCAAGGGCAGCGCGATATTGTTGAACACCGTGCGATCGAACAGTAACTGGTGGTTCTGGAACACCACGCCGATCTGCCGGCGCAAGTACGGGATCTGCGCATTGCTGATGGTGCTCAGATCTTGACCGGCCAGCAGCAATTTGCCGGTGGTTGGACGCTCCATCGCCAGCAGCAGGCGCAATAAGGTGCTTTTACCGGCGCCGGAATGGCCGGTCACAAACAGAAACTCGCCCCGACGGACGCGAAAGCTCAGCTCATGCAAGCCGACGTGACCGTTCGGGTAGCGCTTACCGACCTGCTCGAAACGAATCATGAACGCTCCCGCTCGGCAAACAGTGCCTGGACAAAGGGTTCTGCTTCAAAAGTACGCAAATCATCGATGCCTTCACCGACGCCGATGTAGCGAATGGGCAAACCAAACTGCTTGGCGAGGGCAAAAATCACCCCACCTTTGGCGGTGCCGTCGAGCTTGGTCAGCGCCAGGCCGGTCAGTTCGACGGTCTGGTTGAATTGCTTGGCCTGGTTGATCGCGTTCTGCCCCGTACCGGCATCGAGCACCAACAGCACCTCGTGAGGCGCGTCGGCGTCGAGTTTGCTGATAACCCGGCGAACCTTCTTCAGCTCTTCCATCAAATTGTCTTTGGTGTGCAGACGACCGGCGGTGTCGGCGATCAGCACATCGATGCCACGGGCCTTGGCCGCTTGCACGGCATCGAAGATAACCGAAGCCGAGTCAGCGCCGGTGTGCTGGGCGATGACCGGGATCTTGTTGCGCTCGCCCCAGACCTGCAATTGCTCGACGGCGGCGGCGCGGAAGGTATCGCCGGCCGCGAGCATGACTTTCTTGCCTTCAAGTTGCAGCTTTTTCGCCAGTTTGCCGATGGTGGTGGTCTTGCCGGCACCGTTGACACCGACAACCAGAATCACGAACGGCTTGCTCTGCGAAATGATTTTCAGCGGTTGCTCGACGGGCTTGAGCATCGCCGCCAGTTCCGCTTGCAGGGATTTGTACAGCGCATCGGCATCGGCCAGTTCTTTACGGGCGACTTTCTGGGTCAGATGCTGAATGATCACCGACGTCGCCTCGACGCCAACGTCGGCGGTCAGCAGGCGGGTTTCGATGTCTTCGAGCAACTCGTCATCGATGATCTTCCTGCCCAGGAACAGGCTAGCCATGCCTTCGCCGATGCTGGCGCTGGTCTTGGACAAGCCTTGTTTCAGGCGGGCGAAGAAACCGGCTTTGGTTTCTTCGGTACGCGCAGGCTCGGCAGGCGTTTCGACGGGAGCGACAGGTGCGGCGGCAACGGGAGCGACAACCGGTGCGGGTGCAGGTGCTGGAGAAACCGGAGCAACCGGAGCAATAAATGCAGGAGCGACAGGCTCTGGGACCACGCGCACAGGCTCGGCCATGACAACTGGCGCGACAACCGGCTCGACCACTGGCGCTTGAACGGGCTCAGGAGCCAATGCGCTCGGCGCCGGGATAGGCGGTGTAACGTGCGGCGCCAGCTCATCTTCGACCAATGCCACCGGTTCTTCCGCCACAGGTAACGTCAGCCACGGCTCGGCAATGGGTGTCAGCGGCACCTGAGTCACGACTTCGGCAACCACATCAGGCTCAGGCTCGGTGACCGCTTGCAGCACCGGCTCGGCGATCGGCAAGACAACCGGCGCGGGCTCTTCTTCTATGCCCGGCGCAGGTGTTGGCTCAGGAAGTGGCTGTGGCTGTTCGACGACGGGTTCCTGCGGCTTTTTGCGCAGCCATCCGAACAGGCTTTTCTTCTCACCAGCCGCAGCTGGGGCTTTCTTGTCGTCGTTGGAACCAAACATGGAGGACGGCTATCTCACGGTAGCGACGCGCCAAAGGGCGCCTCGGCAAATAAATATTCGATGCAGAACAGACTGCGATTGACCCAGCTTGTTCACGCGCAACATTTTGTCGAGGTGCAAACAGCACCTCAAAGGTTGACTAATACGAAGGACTGGAACGGCATCGTCGGCGAAAACGCAGAGTTTAGCTGACAAACTCAAAGCTTCCGCAGGTAACCCATGCAACCTTCCGGCCGATCAAAGGCCTGATAGGCGTGGCCGCCAGTAAAACGGACCAGTATCCTAGCACCCTCTCGCCCGCCGACGCTAAGACCAAGCGGGCAGCTCAACAGGTTTAAAAACGAATGAATGCTTTAGCCCGCCGCGCTGCAGGCCTGCTGCTCAGCACAGTTTGTCTGCCCCTCTCGGCCTTGGCTGCCGATCCACAACCCACCCACGAATTCACCCTCGATAACGGCCTGAAGGTCGTCGTGCGCGAAGACCATCGTGCACCGGTGGTGGTTTCCCAAGTCTGGTACAAGGTCGGCTCAAGCTACGAGACGCCGGGTCAGACCGGTTTGTCCCATGCCCTGGAACACATGATGTTCAAGGGCAGCGAAAAAGTCGGCCCCGGCGAAGCTTCGCTCATCCTGCGCGACCTCGGCGCCGAAGAGAACGCGTTCACCAGCGACGACTTCACTGCTTATTACCAAGTGCTGGCCCGTGACCGTCTGGGCGTGGCCTTCGAGCTGGAAGCCGACCGCATGGCCAGCCTGCGTCTGCCGGCCGACGAGTTCGCCCGCGAGATCGAAGTCATTAAAGAAGAACGTCGCCTGCGCACCGACGACAAACCAATGTCCAAGGCCTACGAACGCTTCAAGGCCATGGCCTACCCGGCCAGCGGTTACCACACGCCGACCATCGGCTGGATGGCTGACCTCGATCGCATGAAAGTCGAGGAGCTGCGCCACTGGTACCAATCCTGGTACGTGCCGAACAACGCCACGTTGGTCGTGGTCGGCGACGTGACCCCGGACGAGGTCAAAACCCTGGCCCAGCGCTACTTCGGCCCGATCGCCAAACGTGATGTGCCACCGGCGAAAATCCCGCTGGAACTGGCCGAACCCGGCGAGCGGCAGATCACCCTGCACGTGCAGACCCAACTGCCAAGCCTGATGCTGGGTTTCAATGTGCCAAGCATCGCCACCGCCGAAGACAAACGTTCGGTGAATGCCTTGCGCCTGATCTCGGCCCTGCTCGACGGCGGCTACAGCGCACGCATCCCGACGCAACTGGAGCGCGGCGAAGAGCTGGTGTCCGGCGGTTCGTCGAGCTACGACGCCTACACCCGTGGCGACAGCCTGTTCACCTTGTCGGCAACGCCCAATACCCAGAAAAAGAAAACCATGGCCCAGGCCGAAGCCGGTTTGTGGAAGCTGCTTGAACAGCTGAAAACCACCGCGCCGTCCGCTGAAGAGCTGGAACGCGTCCGCGCACAAGTCATCGCAGGCCTGGTCTACGAGCGTGACTCGATCACCAGCCAGGCCACCGCCATTGGCCAATTGGAAACAGTTGGCCTGTCGTGGAAGCTGATGGACACCGAACTCGCCGACCTGGAAAGCGTGACCCCGGAAGACATCCAGAAAGCCGCCAAGCTGTATTTCACCCGCGAACGTCTCAGCGTCGCCCATGTATTGCCAGAGGAGACGACTCATGAGTGAGCGTAAAAAACCGCGCTTGGCCCTGATTGGCCTGATCGCTGTCGCATTGATCGGGTCTGCAGCTTTTTACTTCTCGAAGACCGACGAATCCAAGGCCAGCGAAGCCCTCGACAAGGCCAAGGCCAGCCAGAAGCTGCAATCGCTGGCAGAACTCGACGGCAAGGCGCCAAGTCACCGCACCCTGGACGTGCAGACCTGGAAAACCGCCGAAGGCGCCAAGGTGCTGTTCGTTGAAGCCCGGGAGCTGCCGATGTTCGACATGCGCCTGATCTTCGCTGCCGGCAGCAGCCAGGATGGCGATGCGCCGGGTCTGGCGGTGCTGACCAACGCGATGCTCAACGAAGGTGTGGCCGGCAAAGACGTTGGCGCCATCGCTCAGGGCTTCGAAGGCCTGGGCGCTGACTTTGGCAACGGCGCGTTTAAAGACATGGCACTGGCTTCCCTGCGCAGCCTCAGCGCCGCGGACAAACGCGAACCGGCCCTGAAGTTGTTCTCTGAAGTCGTCGGCAAACCGACCTTCCCCGCCGATTCCTTTGCGCGCATCAAGAACCAGATGCTCGCCGGTTTCGAATACCAGAAGCAGAACCCCGGCAAACTGGCGAGCCTGGAGCTGATGAACCGTCTGTACGGCGATCACGCGTACGCGCATTCCAGCGACGGCACGGCGAAAACCGTTCCGGCGATCACCGTGGCGCAACTGCGCGCGTTCCATGAGAAGGCCTATGCGGCTGGCAACGTGGTGATTGCGCTGGTGGGCGACCTGTCTCGCGCCGAGGCGGAGGCGATTGCTTCGCAAGTCTCCAGCACGCTGCCAAAAGGTCCTGAGCTGGCGAAAATTCCGCAACCGGAGGAACCGAAAGCCAGCATCGGTCACATCGAGTTCCCGTCCAAGCAGACCAACCTGATGCTCGCGCAATTGGGCATCGACCGTGACGATCCGGACTACGCGGCACTGTCCATGGGCAACCAGATTCTGGGTGGCGGTGGTTTCGGCACCCGGTTGATGAGCGAAGTGCGCGAGAAGCGTGGCCTGGCTTACGGCGTCTATTCGGGCTTCACCCCGATGCAGGCGCGCGGCCCGTTCATGATCAACCTGCAAACCCGCGCCGAGATGAGCGAAGGCACGCTGAAACTGGTGCAAGACGTGCTCGCCGACTACCTTAAAACCGGCCCGACCGAGAAGGAACTCGACGATGCCAAGCGTGAACTGGCCGGCAGCTTCCCGCTGTCCACTGCCAGCAACGCCGATATTGTCGGCCAGCTCGGCGCCATGGGTTTCTACAACCTGCCGCTGAATTATCTGGATGACTTTATGCGTGAGTCCCAAAGCCTGACGGTCGAACAGGTTAAAACCGCACTGAACAAACACTTGAGCACGGACAAAATGGTCATCGTCAGCGCTGGCCCGACCGTGCCGCAAAAGCCGTTGCCGGCCCCAACTGATAAACCTGCCGAGCAACCGCTCGGGGTCCCGGAGCATTAATGGCCACTCGTCCTAAAAAACCCGTTCACAACGTGCACAACGGTGTGAACCAACTGCGCATCATCGGCGGTGAATGGGGCAGCCGAAAGCTGAGCTTCCCTGACGCACCGGGCTTGCGCCCGACCCCGGACCGGGTGCGTGAAACTTTGTTCAACTGGCTCGCGCCGTACGTTGCCGGGGCCAAAGTGTTTGATCCGTTCGCCGGCAGCGGCGCGTTGTTCCTCGAAGCCTTGTCCCGTGGCGCGGCCATGGGTCAAGCGCTGGACGCCAGCAACATCGCGGTCGCCAGCATCAAGGAGCATCTGGGCACGCTGCGCTGCACCACCGGCCAGATTCAGACCGCCGATGCCTTACGCTACCTGGAAACCCAGACAGCAACTGCGTACGACGTGGTGTTCCTCGACCCGCCGTTCAACCAGAACTTGTTGCCGACCGTCTGCACGCTGCTTGAAGAGCGTCAATGGCTGGCCAACGAGGCCTGGATCTACACTGAAAGCGAAAACGCACCCTCGATACTCGGTCTGCCAGGCAACTGGCGCCTGCACCGGGAGCAGAAATCCGGGCGGGTTTACTACGCGTTGTGGCAACGTATGGCAGAGATCGCCGGTTAATCGACCGGCCTGAAAAAGGTGCGTGCCTCAAGCGAGGCTCGCACCGCTGCATCGAGAATAAACGTGTCCCATCCGCCAGAACGTTTCACCCCCGCCTTCGGCCTCGGCAACCCGCACTTGCAAACCTTGTGGGGGCCGCTGTGGCGCAAAACCACGCACATCGAACGCCAACGCGAACGCCTGTGGCTTGAGGACGGTGACTTTCTCGATCTCGACTGGCACGGCCCGCACAGCGTCGATGCGCCACTGGTGCTGGTGTTGCACGGCCTGACCGGTTCTTCAAATTCGCCTTACGTGGCCGGGGTGCAGAAAGCACTGGGTGCCCAAGGCTGGGCCAGCGTCGCGCTGAACTGGCGCGGCTGCTCAGGCGAGCCGAATCTGTTGCCGCGCAGCTACCATTCCGGCGCCAGCGAAGACCTGGCCGAAACCATCAAACACCTGCGGGCCAAACGTCCTCTGGCGCCACTGTATGCGATCGGCTATTCCCTGGGCGGCAATGTCTTGCTCAAGCACTTGGGCGAATCCGGCAGTGACAGCGGCGTGCTCGGTGCGGTGGCGGTGTCGGTGCCGTTTCGTCTCGATCAATGCGCCGACCGTATCGGCCAGGGTTTCTCCAAGGTCTATCAGGCGCATTTCATGCGCGAGATGCTGGCCTACATCAAGAATAAGCAGCGACAGTTCCAGCATGACGGGCGCGAGGATGGACTGGCGGCCTTGGCTGCGCTGGGCTCGCTGGAGAACATGCGTACGTTCTGGGATTTCGATGGCCGGGTCACGGCGCCGCTGAATGGTTTTGCCGATGCCGAGGATTACTATCGCCGCGCCTCGAGTCGTTATTTCCTTGGCGAGATTCGTACGCCGACCCTGATCATTCAAGCGGCCGATGACCCGTTTGTATTTCCTCACAGCTTGCCGCAAGCCGAGGAATTGTCCGCCTGCACGCAATTCGAACTACAGCCCAAGGGTGGGCATGTCGGCTTCGTCGATGGCTCGTTCAGGCAACCGGGTTACTACCTGGAACGGCGCATCCCGCAGTGGTTGACCGGCGTTGGTCGCGAGTAATGGGTTGCGAGCAAGCCCGCTTCCACATTTAGATTGGGGATTACTCGCCGATGGCAATGCCGTGCGCAGGATCGTTGATCCACTCGCTCCACGACCCGGCATACAACGACCCCAACGGATACCCGGCCAGACACAATGCAAACAGGTTGTGACACGCCGTCACGCCAGAACCGCAGTACGCCACCAGATCGGTCGGCGAACGATGACCGAGTTTCGCGGCAAAACGCTGCTTGAGCTGATCCGCCGGCAGAAAACGCCCGTCGCTGCCCAGGTTGTCAGTGAACGCCGCACATTGCGCGCCGGGGATGTGCCCGGCAATCGGATCGATCGGTTCTACTTCGCCTTTGAAGCGCGGCAAGGCGCGGGCATCGAGCAAGGTCAGCGCGGGCTGGCCGAGGCGTTGCAGGAGCTGTTCGGCGCTCAAGATCAGCGCGTTATCCGGCGTCCCCGTGAAGGTGCCACGTTCAATCTCCGGCGCATCAAGACTCAGGGGCAAACCGGCCGCGTGCCAGGCCTTGAGCCCGCCATCGAGAATGAACACGCCGTCACGTTTACCCAGCCAGGCCAGCAACCACCAGGCCCGCGCCGCGTAGGCACCCGGACCGTCGTCGTACAAAATCACATCGCTGTCGGCGTTGATGCCCCAGGATTGCAGACGTTCAATCAAGTCTTCAGGTTCAGGCACCGGATGGCGCCCGGTTACCCCCTTGACCACAGTCCCGCTCAAATCACGCTCAAGATCGGCAAAGCTCGACCCGGCGATATGCCCTTCGGCATAACTGCGCTGACCGTAATCCGGGTCTTCGAGGGCAAAACGACAATCCAGAATCACCAGCCCCGGCTGTTCCTTTTTCAGGTCCAACGCTTGTGGGCTGATCAGTTGCGCAATGGGCATAACGGACTCCTGTGATTTTGGCGATGTTTGATCCTACTTCACTTCTTCCAGCGCCTGGGCCAGCGGCACGTAAAACTCCTCGAACAGCGCATTCACCGCGGCGCGAGACTGATCCGAGACAAAACCGGCCTCAAGCACCAGCACCTGATACACGCCGCGTTTAATGGCCTGTTCGCTCAGGTGATTGGAGTTTTCACGCGTGGTGCATAGAAAACGCACCCAGGACGTCAGGATGATCCAGGCATTAAGCGTCAGGGATTCAATCTGAACCTTGTCCATTTGCAGGATGCCGGCCTCGACGAAGCCCGCGTAGATGTGCATGCCGTGGATCAGACAGCGTTGGGAAAAGCGCCGATAACGGGCGGCCAGCTCCGGATCGCTGTCGAGCAAGTGCTCCAGATCGCGGTGCAAAAACCGGTAGCGCCACATGGCGGCCAGCAACTCCTGGAGGTAGACGCGCTTGTCGTCAACCGTGGCGGCGCGGCCCTGTGGCGGGCGCAGGAAGCTGTCCACCAGGCTTTCGTACTCACTGAACAGCACGGCGATGATCGCCTGCTTGTTGGGGAAGTGGTAGTACAGGTTGCCCGGGGAAATTTCCATGTGGGCAGCAATGTGGTTGGTGCTGATACTGCGCTCACCCTGCTGATTGAACAGCTCCAGGCTGTTCTGCACGATGCGCTCGCTGGTTTTGATCCGAGGGGCCATGGCTTGGGCTTTAATTCAGAGTGCGTTGACGGGCATCTTACGACCTAACGGGGAGTGGATAAAACAACGCTGCACCAGGATGTCATTTGACTTTCTAGAGCTTTGACTCTAAAAAGTCCCTTATTACACTAAAACCGGAGCCGACCATGACTGCTGACATCGCCTACCTGCAGAACCTTCAGCAGCCTCTGGAAGAGCTCCAGACTATGTTCGACGCCCAACGCACGGCGTATGCAGCCAACCCGATGCCGCCCGCTGCCCAACGCCAGCAATGGCTAAAAGCCCTGCGAGATCTGTTGAGCAATGAGCGTCAGGCACTGATCGATGCCATCAGCCAGGATTTCAGCCATCGCAGCGCCGATGAAACCCTGCTCGCCGAACTGATGCCCAGCCTGCATGGCATTCACTACGCCAATCAGCACCTCAAAGGGTGGATGAAGACGTCGAAGCGCAAGGTCGGGATTGCTTTTCAACCCGCGGCAGCCAAAGTCGTTTATCAACCTTTGGGTGTGGTCGGGGTGATCGTGCCGTGGAACTACCCGCTGTATCTGGCCATCGGGCCATTGGTAGGCGCGTTGTCGGCAGGCAATCGGGTGATGCTCAAACTGAGTGAGTCGACCCCGGTCTTCGGCTTGTTGCTCAAGGAACTGCTGGGCCGAATCTTCCCGCAAGACCTGGTCTGCGTGGTGCTGGGCGAAGCCGATATCGGTGTAGCGTTCTCTAAACTGCGTTTCGATCACCTGCTGTTCACCGGCGCCACCAGCGTTGGCAAACACGTGATGCGTGCGGCGGCCGAGAACCTGACCCCGGTGACCCTCGAACTCGGCGGCAAATCCCCGGCCATCGTGTCTCGCGACGTACCGCTCAAGGACGCTGCCGAACGCATCGCCTTCGGCAAGACGCTCAACGCCGGGCAGACCTGCGTGGCCCCGGATTATGTCCTGGTGCCGGAAGATCGCATCGGTGCGTTCGTCGAGGCCTATCGTCAGGCGGTTCGCGGGTTTTATCCGACCCTGACCGACAACCCGGACTACACCGCGATCATCAATGACCGACAATTGGCGCGCCTCAATGGCTACATCAGCGACGCCACCAGCAAAGGGGCGCTGCTGATTCCGTTGTTCGACCAGGGCCAAGGGCGCCGAATGAGCCACAGCCTGCTGCTCAATGTCAGCAACGACATGATGGTGATGCAGGACGAAATCTTCGGCCCGCTGTTGCCGATCGTTCCGTACAAGGATCTGGATCAAGCCTTTGCCTACATCAACCAACGACCTCGTCCGCTGGCCCTGTATTACTTCGGCTACGACAAGCGTGAGCAAAACCGCGTACTTCACGAAACCCATTCCGGTGGCGTGTGCCTGAACGACACCCTGCTGCACGTTGCTCAGGACGACATGCCATTCGGCGGTATCGGCGCCTCGGGCATGGGTCATTACCACGGCCACGAAGGTTTCCTGACCTTCAGCAAAGCCAAAGGTGTGCTGATCAAACAGCGGTTCAATGCGGCGAAATTGATCTACCCGCCGTACGGCAAATCCATTCAGAAGCTGATTCAGAAGCTGTTTATCCGCTAACGATCACCACCGGGTAATAACAATAATGAGCCCAAGTCTGTCCGATACACCCGCGCTGTCACGGCGCGGTTTGCTTAAATTCAGTCTGGGTGCCAGCGCCTTTCTCGCCACCGCTGGATTGGGAGCCAGCCTCCGCGGCTGCTCGTCGAGCATTCCAGCCAGTGGTTTCGCGATTCTGCGCAACGGTGACGTGCTGTTTCTGCGGGCACTGATTCCGGTGATGCTCGACGGCGCCGTGGCCGTCGAGAAAATGCCGGCGGCCATCGATGGCACCCTGCACTGCCTGGATAACAGCTTGAATCACCTGTCGCCGGAAATGCTCAAGCTGACCCAGCAGTTATTCGATGTGCTGGGAATGGCCGTGACTCGCGGGCCACTGACCGGGATCTGGGGCAACTGGGAAAACGCCAGTGCTGACGAGATTCGGCACTTTCTGGATCGCTGGGAAAACAGCTCGTTAAGTTTGCTGCGCATGGGCCACAGCTCGCTGCAGCAGCTGGTGATGATGGCGTGGTACAGCCGGGCGGAGTCGTGGGCGCATTGCGGGTATCCCGGGCCGCCTACGGTCTGAAACCGTGGCGACCCTATCGCGGGCAAGCCACGCTCCCACAGGGTTTGAGTCGTTCACAAAAGGGTGGTCCACCTCAAATCCTGTGGGAGCGTGGCTTGCCCGCGAAGACGTCAGCCGCTTCACCACCGAACTCAAAAGAAGAAGAGAACCTGAACATGCCCGTACCCGATCCGTTCCGCGAAGGCCTGGCCCGTGGCTGGAAAACCTATAACGGTTCGCAACTGACCCAGGACCTGACCCTCGAAGCGGACGTGGCGATTATCGGCAGCGGCGCGGGTGGCGGCACCACCGCCGAAATTCTCAGCGCCGCGGGCTACAAGGTGTTGCTGATCGAGGAAGGTCCACTCAAGACCAGCAGCGACTTCAAGCTGCTCGAAGACCAGGCCTACACCAGCCTCTACCAGGAAGGCATCGGCCGCATGAGCAAGGACGGCGCGATCACCATCCTTCAGGGCCGGGCGGTGGGCGGTACCACGCTGATCAACTGGACCTCAAGCTTTCGCACCCCGGACCCGACCCTCGACCACTGGGCCAAAGAACACGACGTCAAAGGCCACACGCCGGCCGAGATGGCGCCATGGTTCGAGAAAATGGAACAACGCCTGGGCGTCGCTCCCTGGATGATCCCACCCAACGCCAACAACGACGTGATCCGCAAAGGCTGCGAAAAACTCGGCTACACCTGGCATGTGATCCCGCGCAACGTGCGTGGCTGCTGGAATCTCGGGTACTGCGGCATGGGCTGCCCGACCAACGCCAAGCAATCGATGCTGGTCACGACCATTCCGGCGACCTTGGAAAAAGGGGGCGAGTTGCTCTATCTGGCTCGCGCCGAAAAGCTCTTGATCACCGGCGACAAGGTCACGGGCTTGCAATGCGTAGCGATGGACGACCGTTGCGTCGCTCCCATGGGCAGGACAATCACGGTCAAGGCCCGGCATTACGTGCTGGCTGGCGGCGGGATCAACAGCCCTGCGCTGCTCATGCGCTCCGAGGCTCCCGATCCTCACAAGCGGCTGGGTAAAAGGACTTTTCTACACCTGGTGAACATGTCGGCCGGGCTGTTCGACGAGGTGATCAACCCGTTCTATGGCGCACCACAGTCGATCTATTCCGACCATTTCCAATGGCAGGACGGCACCACCGGGAAGATGTCTTACAAACTGGAAGTGCCGCCGCTGCACCCGGCGCTGGCGACCACGCTGCTCGGTGGCTTAGGTAAGGAAAACGCCCGGCACATGGAAAACCTGCCCCATACCCACGCCATGTTGGCGTTGCTGCGGGACGGTTTCCACCCGGACAGCCGCGGCGGTAGCGTCGAGTTGCGCGGTGACGGCACGCCGGTGCTCGACTATCAGGTTTCTCCCTATGCCTGGGACGGATTGCGCCGGGCGTTCCACAGCATGGCCGAGATCCAGTTCGCTGGCGGTGCCAAGGCGGTGATGCCCATGCACGCCGACGCTCGCTACGTGAAAACCCTCGCCGAAGCGCGCACGCTGATCGACGGCCTGAGCCTTGAGCTGTATCGCACACGCCTTGGCAGTGCCCATGTGATGGGCGGTTGTGCCATGGGTGAAGACCCGAAAAACGCCGTGACCGACAGCCTCGGCCGCCATCATCAGCTAGGCAACCTGTCGATTCATGACGGCTCGCTGTTCCCCACCAGCATTGGCGCAAACCCGCAATTGTCGGTCTACGGGTTGACGGCGCAGTTGGCAACTTCTTTGGCCGAACGTTTGAAAAACCCATGAAAATGGAGAATATTCCAATCGTCTATAGTGCTTTCTTACTCAAAAGGCGACTTGGCCGACCGGGAAGGCTGCGATACCATCCGATTCCCCAACGGACTCCCGCCAGGACGACGCGATGAACCGAGTGTTGTACCCAGGTACCTTCGACCCTATTACCAAGGGCCATGGCGATCTGGTCGAACGCGCCGCGCGCCTGTTCGATCATGTGATCATCGCCGTCGCCGCCAGCCCGAAGAAAAACCCGTTGTTTCCCCTGGAACAGCGTGTGGCGTTGGCCCGTGAGGTCACTAAACATCTGCCGAACGTTGAAGTCGTCGGCTTCTCGACGTTGCTGGCGCACTTCGCCAAAGAGAAGAACGCCAACGTGTTCCTGCGTGGTTTGCGTGCGGTGTCGGACTTCGAATACGAATTCCAGTTGGCCAACATGAACCGTCAGCTGGCGCCGGATGTGGAAAGTCTGTTTCTTACCCCGTCCGAGCGGTATTCGTACATTTCCTCGACGCTGGTTCGTGAAATCGCAGCCCTGGGCGGCGATATCACCAAGTTCGTCCACCCTGCGGTAGCGGACGCCCTTAACGAGCGCTTCAAGAAGTAACAACCGCTCAGGCGGCGCCCGCGTGCACTGCGGGCGCCAATGCGGCACAATTGCGCGCATTGGTTTATTGCGCCCGGGCCTTCCGCCCTGGCTGGAGTTAGCATGTCCCTGATCATCACCGACGATTGCATCAACTGTGACGTCTGCGAACCCGAGTGCCCGAACGCCGCCATTTCTCAAGGCGAAGAGATCTACGTGATCGACCCGAACCTGTGCACACAGTGTGTGGGCCACTACGACGAACCTCAGTGCCAGCAAGTTTGCCCGGTGGATTGCATCCCGCTGGATGAAGCGCATCCGGAGACTGAAGAGCAGTTGATGGCGAAGTATCGGATCATTACCGGTAAGGCTTGAGTCATTTGGTGTCTGTGAGGACGCCTTCGCGGGCAAGCCTCGCTCCTACAGGTTTGGGCCGTTCGCTGTTGTCCGGTACGACTCTGGACCTGTAGGAGCGAGGCTTGCCCGCGAAGCTTTTAGGCTTCACTCCCGCCGCTCAAACCCTTCCCCGATACACCCCAGACACCGCACGAACGCCGCTTTCGCCGGGTCGACCACCAACGCCTGCCCCGCATCGCCAACGCCGCCACCCAACGCGGTAAACGGCAACGACACCACAAACGCCCCCGCACCGATTACTGTTGCCACGACCAGCAAGGGTCGGGCGATCAGCAAATCGCCGAGCATGGCGTACGCCGGGGGATTCTGGATGGAGTAACGCGGGTCGCCGCTGCCGGTGTTTGCCGCCAGCACTGGCGCGCCGACACTCAGCAGCAACGCGACGACAAGGGTTCGAAACAGGTTCATGACACGGTCCTTCGGCTAGGCAGTGAGCACTGACTATAGACCGTATGAGGTATCAACTCTGACAGCGCGGGCAAAAGACGCTGGCGCGCTGCCCGAGTTTCACGTCCCGCAGCTCCGTCCCGCAGACCTTGCATGGCTCACCGCCGCGGCCATACACGAACAGTTCCTGCTGGAAGTAACCGGGCTGACCATCACCTCCGATAAAGTCGCGCAGCGTGGTGCCGCCGCGTTCGATAGCGGCAGCCAGGATGCGTTTGATCTCGATCGCCAATTTCAGATAACGCGCCCGAGAGATGCTCTTGGCCTCACGACGCGGGTCGATACCTGCCGCGAACAACGCTTCGGTTGCGTAGATATTTCCCACACCGACCACCACCGCGTTGTCCATGATGAACGGCTTCACGGCCATGGATCGACCGCGGGACTTCTGAAACAAGCGCTCACCGTCGAACAGATCGGTCAACGGCTCCGGCCCCAGGCGAATAAGCAATTCGTGGTTGAGCGGGTCGAGGCTCCAGAGCATCGCACCAAACCGTCGCGGGTCGGTGTAACGCAAGGCCAGGCCGGATTCCAGCTCTATGTCCACATGCTCATGCTTGCCCACCGGCGTGCCGACTGCCACCAGACGCAGATTTCCCGACATGCCTAAATGGCTGATCAGCGTGCCGACTTCGGCATTGATCAGCAGGTACTTCGCGCGTCTTTCCACCAGCACGATGCGCTGACCCGACAGCCGCACATCCAGGTCTTCGGGAATCGGCCAGCGCAAGCGGCGGTCACGCACGATCACCCGGCTGACGCGCTGGCCTTCAAGGTGCGGCGCAATTCCGCGGCGAGTGGTTTCGACTTCAGGCAGTTCCGGCATGGTGCTCTCGAATCAGGCTGTGCAACGCTCAGCGGTGCGTGCCAAGGTCGCGAATCGTTTGTTTGAGGGTCTCGAAGTCGTAGTCCGAGAGGCCTACATAATCGAGAACCAAAGGCGCGATGCTGTTCCACTCGTGGTCATCACGCTGGTTGCCCAGCACCCGGAAGGACGCACAAATGTGCTCGGCCATCTTCAGGATCGCCAGCAGATTTTTCAGCTGACTGTTGCGCAATGACTCATCGCTGAAGATCGCCAACGCATTGTGGTGATTGGCGATGGCGGCGGTTACATGCTCCGGCAGGCGCCAGGATTTGGCGGTGTAATAACCCACCACCGCGTGATTGGTATTGAACACCCGATTCTCCGTGTCCACCACCCGGCATTCAGCGCTGGCGCTGGCATAGGCCTCTTCCAGAACGGTCATGTAGTTGGGAAAGCGCTGGAGCATCAGTGGCACGCCGCAGTCATGGAACAGACCCAGGGCGTACGCTTCATCGCCGGCCTGGGCGCCGATGCGCTTGGCCAGGGTCAGGCAGGTCATCGCCACGTCCTGAGCGGTATCCCAGAAACGATTCAAGGTGACGATGGTGTCGTCGTTCATCTCGCCCTTGATCGACTGGGCGTTGATCAGGTTGATGATCGAACGGCTGCCCAGCAGATTCACCGCACGCTGAATCGAGGCGATCTTGTTGCTCAAGCCGTAATACGGCGAGTTGACGATTTTCAACAAGGCGCCAGAGAGGCCCGGGTCCTGGGAGATCAGCTTCGCGATCACCTCCAGATCCGGATCGGGCATGTACTGTTCCATCTGCAAATCCACCATGATCTGCGGCTGGGCCGGCACGCTGATGCCTTGCAGCGATTGTTGAATCTGTTCGGAAGTCAGCTCTTGGGCCATAAGTACACACTCTGGGACAGGCGGCGATTCTAACCCTTATAAAGTTGGATCAGACACACCAATGGGGCATATCGCCGGAACTTTCATCGTCGACTTCGCATTCGAAATCGCCTTCGCGGGCAAGCCTCGCTCCTACAGAAATCACAAATCCGTAGGAGCGAGGCTTGCCCGCGAAGACGTCATCAGCGTTTCATCGCCCTCCAAGCCCGCCGCAACCCTCAACACGCTATACTCCCGCTCTTTTTTCCGGAGCGACGTCATGTCCCTGCCTAGCCTGCGCCTCAAAGCCAATGCCGACCGTCGCCTGCGAAATGGCCATTTGTGGGTCTATAGCAACGAAATCGATGTAGCCGCTACTCCTTTGCACGGTTTCAAGGCCGGCGATCAGGCGATCCTCGAAGCTGCCGGCGGCAAGCCGCTGGGCATCGTTGCCATGAGCCCGAACAACTTGATCTGCGCCCGTCTGCTGTCGCGCGACATCAGGTTGCCGCTGGACAAGTCGTTGCTGGTGCATCGCCTGAACGTTGCCCTTTCCCTGCGCGATCGTCTGTTCGACAAGCCGTTCTATCGCCTGGTCTACGGTGACTCCGACCTGTTGCCAGGCTTGGTGGTTGACCGTTTTGGCGACATTCTGGTGGTACAGATCGCCTCGGCAACCATGGAAGCTCATAAAGAAGACGTGATCGCGGCCCTGACCCAAGTGCTCAAGCCAAGCGGCATTCTGTTCAAGAACGACTCTGCTGCACGTGATGCCGAAGGCCTCAATCGCTACGTCGAAACCGTGTTCGGCCTGGTGCCGGAGTGGGTCGCGCTGGAAGAAAACGGCGTGAAATTCGAAGCACCCGTCATCCAGGGACAAAAAACCGGCTGGTTCTACGACCACCGCATGAATCGCGCGCGTCTGGCACCTTACGCCAAAGGCAAACGCGTGCTGGACCTGTACAGCTACATCGGTGGCTGGGGCGTGCAAGCGGCTGCGTTCGGCGCCAGTGAAGTGTTCTGCGTCGACGCATCGGCCTTCGCCCTCGACGGCGTCGAGCGCAACGCTGCGCTGAACGGTTTTGCCGACAAAATGACCTGCATCGAAGGCGATGTGTTCGAAGCCCTGAAAGAGCTGAAAGCCAGCGAAGAACGCTTCGACGTGATCGTTGCCGACCCGCCGGCATTCATCAAACGCAAGAAAGACATGAAGAACGGTGAAGGCGCCTACCGTCGCCTGAACGAGCAAGCCATGCGCCTGCTCAGCAAGGACGGCATCCTGGTCAGCGCTTCGTGCTCGATGCACTTGCCGGAAGACGATCTGCAAAACATCCTGCTGACCAGCGCCCGTCACCTGGACCGTAACATCCAGATACTGGAGCGCGGCGGTCAGGGCCCGGATCACCCGGTTCACCCGGCGATTGCCGAAACCCGCTACATCAAGAGCATCACCTGCCGTCTGCTGCCAAACAGCTGATTATGCTGGTTTGACGGGGAGCCAGCCGGCTCCCCGTTCTATTATCTGTTATTGATTTCTCCAACTTCCTCCTCCCGCAGTCTTACTGACTTGCAGGACGTTTCGCGCTGTCTTTTATTTTAGCGGACAGAACTTACAAGATTCGTCCAACCCTCAGATCGATCCGACAAGATTACTGGAACATTCCTACCCAATCTCCCCTTGCTAAGAACTCATTACAAACTATGATTAAGTCGTCACAAAGGAGTGACACTCACTATCAATTACAAGGAGTTCAAAACATGAAAGCAATTACTCTGGAAACGAACAAAATCGCTAACCTGGCTTTTCTGGTTGCGCCAAAAGTCCGCTAAGTAAATGAAACGCTGGGGAGTGCCGGCTACCCAGCGTTTTCTATGGCAAAGACCAGAGTGAGTCGCTAATCATGCAGATAAACCCCTATATATTCATACTTCCTCGCACGCCCGACCAAATAGTCTGGGATTACAAGAACCACAAACAGTTCGAATTGAATCTTGAATATTCAACCCGTCTCGCACACCTTATCGACAACCCTGAAAAGTTTGATGACAGCAACATAATAGACACGCAACTCCTGAACGCGGGAATACTCACCACTTCAATACAAGACACCCTTGAATGGGGCTGGGATGAACTGTCGAAGATATTTCATATCGGCACCAAGAACATTCCTTGTGAATATGTCCCTCAAGATATTAATGAATGGTCGAGACACTATCTGGACCATTGCGCCGAAGTACTGGCTACTCCTGCCCCGAAGGTCAGTCTCACAGAACGCCCGACAAGCGAGCGGATTGCCCTGCCCCAACCTTCCTGTCTGCCGCAAAGTGCACTTGCAAAGACCTTGATCGACCGAAAGACCTGTCGCTCCTTCACGGGTGAAGAGGTTTCTCTCGACGATGTGGGCACTCTTTTGTATTTGTCCCTTGGCTATCTGCGTGAGCGCGACAACGATATCGACGAAACCATCGCAGAAGGTCATGGCGCCCGGCGTAGCAGTCCGTCCGGTGGTGGACTGAATGCCTGCGAAGGCTTTCTTCATGTTCAAAACGTCAGCGGCCTGAATCCCGGGCTCTACGCCTACCACCCCACCGAACATGCATTGAGCTTCGTCAATCCGTTGCCTGCCTCGCCCATGGGGCAATTGTTGTGTGGGCAGCATTTCATCAACAACCTGCCAGTCGGTCTGTTTATCACCGCCCGCTTCGACAAACTGTGGTGGAAATATGAACACTCGCGGGCGTACCGAATGGCCTACGTGGAAGCAGGTCATATTTCCCAGACCTTTCAACTGGTGGCCACCGCACTTGGATTAAGTACCTGGCTGACCGGTGCGTTGGCGGACGATCAGGTTGAAACGTTGCTGGGGATCGAGGGCAGCGCCGAACAACCGTTGTTTTTTGTGGGCTGTGGCCAGAGTGACGGACAGGTGATGTGCAAGGAATTGAAAGCGCTGCTGAGCAGCCGAGGCTCACACCAATGACCGAGCCCCGCACAGACGACCTTTCCCTTCCCGACGCCTGGGCCCAGCGCTTCACCCTCGGCGACTGGAACACCCGAGCCTCGGTACGAACCAGCGAGCACACCTATCAATTGCCATTAGATCTGGAACGGCAACTGGAAACACGGCACTGGTTCCCGCCGGCCTTCATGCCCTACCTGAATCACCCGGTAATCAAAGCAGCAGGCAGCGCGATCACCCATCGACTATCGGCCAACCATCTGGTGTATTTCCTCGACTACACCACCCGGCTCGAACATCGGATCGTCAACCGCTCCGTGGAAACCATCGTCCACGATGAGCTCGGTGCGTCCATCCCCCGACGAATGAAAACGGCCGCCCTCCAGCTCTATACCGATGAGGGTTATCACGCCCTGTTTTCCAATAGCCTCGCCGAGCAGATAGCCGACCTCTACGGCATGACCCAACGCCCAGTGATGCCGCACCGCATTACACGACTGAACGCCCTCATCGACCACACCCCCGACAGGCATAAAGCGCTGGCCTGGTTTCTCGTCGGCTTCGTGTCCGAGACAATCATCGCCAGGGAACTGCTCGAGGTTTGCCGCAACGGGCTGGTCTCCAGCGTCCAGGAAATGCTTAGGGACCACCTCACCGATGAGGCCCGACA
The DNA here is from genome assembly GCF_054897825.1 of Pseudomonas sp. ZS1P83. Taxonomy (NCBI): domain Bacteria; kingdom Pseudomonadati; phylum Pseudomonadota; class Gammaproteobacteria; order Pseudomonadales; family Pseudomonadaceae; genus Pseudomonas; species Pseudomonas sp. ZS1P83. Next base: position 5,810,940 of record NZ_CM142706.1, on the reverse strand, counting down.
CAGTCGCTATTTTTCCGAAGTGTTTCATTATCTGTGGCTGACCCTGAACAGCAGCCAACGCACTTTCGCCGCGAAGTTGCTGGTAGACGTCATCCCGATGTTCTTTGAGGTCGATGAGCGATGGCTGAAGGAAAGCCTGAACAGTGTGGGCCTCGACGAGCATTGCGTCGCAGAAATCCTCAGTGCCCTGACCGGCCCGCAAGCCTGCCTTCAGCGCTCCCGATCGGGTGCAGGCGCGACGTTTCAGGCAATGGAAAAGGCAGGTTTTTTCGACCTGCCTTCCAACCAGCAGCTCTTCGTAAAGGCAGGGCTTGCCGATGGATGAAGTAAAATCCGCAGTCAGTGACAAAAACCGCCGGGCCACGGTCATTCTGTTGATGACCATGACGCTGCTCGGTGTCTTCCCCCTCGATGTGGTGCTCCCGTCCTTTCCCGTTCTTTCTGCCTACTTTCAGACCTCACCGTCCGAGATTGCCCTGTCCGTCAGCGTATTCGCCATGGGCCTGGCGTTGTCCGTGGTGCTAGTCGGACCGTTGTCGGATTTGTGGGGGCGCAAGAAGCTGCTGCTGGCAGGTATCGCAATCGCGGTGGTCGGAGCGACAGGTTGCCTGGCGTCCAGCGAATACAGCTGGTTTCTGTTCTTTCGCGTGATCCAGGCGGTTGGTTGCGGATCCTTCGTGCTGTCACAGGCACTGGTTCAGGATTTGTTCGTCGGCAAAGAACAGGAGCGAATCAGAATATGGATGGTGACGGGCGGCGGGGTGTTCATTTCGATTTCGCCCCTGTTGGGGGCGTGGTTGCAATCGCAGCTAGGCTGGCAGGGCAGCTTCTATGTGTTTATCACGCTGGCCGTCATTGTCTGGCTCAAAGTCTGCTTTCTGCTCAAGGAAAACCCGCACCGTCATACGGCGTTGCACGGACGATTTTTCAGTGCCTATTGGCGGGTGTGTTCGGATCTACGCTTCATGGGTTACTGGCTAATTTCAGCGTTGGCCTTTGCCTGCCATTTTTCGTTCATCGTCATTTCACCGATTATTTTCATGGAGCGTCTGGCGCTTTCGTCGTACGAATTTGCCTGGGCGTTATTACTGTATGGCGTGGCCTATGTGTTCGGCGGGATTGTCGCCAGCGCCCTGCATCGGCACCTGCAAGCCAACACGCAGATAGCTATCGGTCTGGGTCTGATCGCTTTGTCAGGGTTAATCATGCTGTGGTTGGCGGATCAGTTCGGCCTCTCTGCTGCCGCAGTACTGGTACCCATGCTGATTTGTACAGCAGGCACCACCATTGCCAGACCTATCGCCAATTCCAAAGCGATGAGTCTCTACCCACAGAACGCCGGAACGTCTACCTCGGTCGGCGGCGTGCTGATTTTCATGTTCGGTGGCGTGATCAGCGTGGTGATCAATTTTGCGTACGACGACCTGACCACGGCGCTTGCCTTGTGTTTCCTGACCTTGAGTGCCGCGGGTCTTGGCTTGAATGTACTGATCACACGGCGGCATCTGGCGCTGAAGGTGGGCTGATAGCTGCCGATCGTCATCCCGTACGTTATGTGAGTACTGGATCAACACTTCCCGGCATTCCCTCCTGACGCCAGCCGTGTAGAATCGCGACATTCATCGCCAGTCATCCCCCGGCGGGTTTATGAGCTCAAGCTGAAGCGCGCGGCGATCCCGCAAAGTTATCGGCAACTTCCGGACACACGGCCATTTCTGAGTGTTCCAGACGTCAATAGAAGCTCACTTCCCTTTTGATACCTGATTAGCCGCCCGGAGTGCTTCATGCCTGATTACCGCTCGAAAACATCCACCCATGGCCGCAACATGGCCGGCGCCCGCGCGCTGTGGCGCGCCACGGGGATGAAAGATGACGACTTCAAAAAGCCGATCATCGCCATTGCCAACTCCTTCACCCAGTTCGTACCGGGCCACGTCCACCTCAAGGACCTGGGTCAGCTGGTCGCCCGCGAAATCGAACGCGCCGGCGGTGTAGCGAAAGAATTCAACACCATTGCCGTGGATGACGGCATCGCCATGGGTCACGACGGCATGCTTTATTCGCTGCCGAGCCGCGAGATCATCGCCGATTCCGTCGAATACATGGTCAACGCCCACTGCGCCGATGCGATCGTCTGCATCTCCAACTGCGACAAGATCACCCCTGGCATGTTGATGGCGTCCCTGCGCCTGAACATCCCGGTGATCTTCGTGTCCGGCGGCCCGATGGAAGCCGGCAAGACCAAACTGGCCAGCCACGGCCTCGACCTCGTCGACGCCATGGTGATCGCCGCCGACTCCAGCGCTTCTGACGAGAAAGTCGCTGACTACGAGCGCAACGCCTGCCCGACCTGCGGTTCTTGCTCCGGCATGTTCACCGCCAACTCGATGAACTGCCTGGTCGAAGCCCTCGGCCTGGCATTGCCGGGCAACGGTTCGACCTTGGCCACCCACAGCGACCGCGAGCAGCTGTTCCTGCAGGCCGGTCGCACCATCGTCGAGCTGTGTAAGCGTTACTACGGCGAGAACGACGAGTCAGTGTTGCCGCGCAACATCGCCAACTTCAAGGCGTTCGAAAACGCTATGACCCTGGACATCGCCATGGGCGGTTCCACTAACACCATCCTGCACTTGCTGGCCGCGGCCCAGGAAGCCGAGATCGATTTCGACCTGCGCGACATCGACCGTCTCTCCCGTCATGTGCCGCAACTGTGCAAAGTTGCGCCGAACATCCAGAAGTACCACATGGAAGACGTGCACCGCGCCGGCGGGATCTTCAGCATCCTCGGCTCGCTGGCCCGTGGCGGTCTGCTGCACACTGACCTGCCGACCGTGCACAGCAAAACCCTGGCCGAAGGCATCGCCAAGTGGGACATCACCCAGACCAGCGACGAAGCGGTGCATCACTTCTTCAAGGCCGGCCCTGGGGGCATCCCGACGCAAACCGCGTTCAGCCAGTCGACCCGATGGGAGACCCTGGACGACGACCGTGAAAACGGCTGCATCCGCAGTGTCGAACACGCCTACTCGAAAGAAGGCGGCTTGGCCGTTCTCTACGGCAACATCGCGCTGGACGGCTGCGTGGTGAAAACCGCCGGCGTCGACGAGTCGATCCACGTCTTCGAAGGCAACGCGAAGATCTTCGAAAGCCAGGACAGCGCCGTACGCGGCATCCTCGCTGACGAAGTGAAGGCCGGCGACATCGTGATCATTCGTTACGAAGGCCCGAAAGGCGGCCCGGGCATGCAGGAAATGCTGTACCCGACGTCCTACCTGAAATCCAAAGGCCTGGGCAAAGCTTGCGCCCTGCTCACCGACGGCCGTTTCTCCGGCGGCACTTCGGGCCTGTCCATCGGCCACGCTTCGCCAGAAGCGGCGGCGGGCGGCGCAATTGGTCTGGTGCAAGAGGGCGACAAAGTGCTGATCGACATTCCGAACCGCTCGATCAACCTGTTGATCAGCGACGAAGAAATGGCCGGGCGCCGTGCCGAGCAAGATCAGAAAGGCTGGAAACCAGTGGAAAAACGTCCACGCAAGGTGACCACCGCGCTGAAAGCCTACGCCCTGCTGGCGACCAGCGCCGACAAGGGTGCTGTGCGTAACAAGGCAATGCTCGACGGGCTGTGATGCTTAACCGTTGAACAAAAAAATGCCCCGCCAAGTGCGGGGTATTTTTTTGATCGTTCCCACGCTCCCGCGTGGGAACGATCATCGTGGCGCTTATTGAATCTCTTCAGGCTTGACGATCACCCAGTTCTTGTCCGCAGTGACCTGCAACCCTTCCTTGGCCTGAGCTGCCGCGTGCTTGGCCATCATGCCGTTAATCTGAGTCATGTATTTGTCTTTGCGGTTGACCCACAAGTGGATGCCACCCTTGGCCACGTCTACGCTGTGGAACAGCATGAAACCATCGCTGGTCGGTGTATCGCCGCCGACCAGAACCGGTTTTTTCCACTCATCGATGTAGGTCAGAATCGCCGCTTGCTTGCCGGCCATCCAGGTCGCCGGGGTCCACAAGTACGGGGTCAGTTCGAGGCCGAGGTTGGCCTTCTCGTCATACTTGCCGGCGGTGATTTGCTTGCGCGCGGTGGTCAACTCACCGGACTTGGGATCCTTGAGCAGCAAGCTCACGCCGATGACGTTCTGCGGTTTCACGTTGTAGCCGTACTTCGGATCGGCGGCGACCATCCGCACCAATTCTTCGGAGGCGGCGGTCATCACGTAGACCTCGATGCCGTTCTCCATCAGCTTGTTGTAGAGCTCTTTCTGGCCGGTGAAGATTTTCGGGGGGTTGACGTCGAGGTTCTTGACCACGTCGCCTTCGTAATAAGTCGCCGGCACCGGCTTGCCGGAAGCCATCAACTCGTCGACATAGCCCTTGAGTTCCTGGAGCGTGAAGCCTGCGAACACTTGGGCAACCCATGGATAGCAGACCATGTCGTCAACTTCGCAGAGGCGATAGTAGTAGCTGAACAGGCTTTCCTTGTGGTCGGCGGTGTCTTTGAACGGCATCAGTTTCAGGGAGGGGTCGAGCTTCTCGCGGGTGATCAGACCTTTGTTTTCCATGAACGGCAGCAACGACTCTTCGAGATCGTAGCGGTAACTGGTGTTGTCCATGTCGAACACCGCGTAGTTACCTTTGTTGGCGTTGGCCGCAATCATGGCGTCCAGCGCCTTGGCCTGATCGGCGGGCCAGTGCTTCAAGTCCGTAGCGAATACCTGGCCGGCGAGGCTCAGGCCCAAACTCAATCCCAGTGCAGCAACCAGAAATTTCGGTGCGAGCTTCATCGGCATGCTTTCCTTATTAAAAGACCCTGATTCAAAGAGATCGACGCTAACAAATTAATGTGACAGTGCTCGCCTGCCCGCGACCGCTTGCGTCCCTATTGCGCCAGCTGCATCTCTGTCAGCGACACTCGCTTATTCCAAAAACGACAGTATTCAGATGTTTTTGATATTAATTCATTAGATATCAAGCTGTTACGCTCGCCGGTTCGCGGCTGCCCCGGAAGGTAGCTGGCACAAGTCATTATCGGAGTTCCAATGAATCTACCGCTGATCCTCAATCTGCTGGTGTTCCTCGCCCTGCTCTTTGGCCTGGCGCAAACCCGTCACACCACGTGGAGCCTGGCCAAAAAAGTCTTGCTCGCGTTGGTGCTGGGCGTGGTGTTCGGTGTTGCTCTGCACACCGTTTACGGTGCCGGCAACCCGGTACTGAAAACCTCGATCGGCTGGTTCGATCTGGTGGGCAACGGTTATGTGCAGTTGCTGCAAATGATCGTGATCCCGCTGGTATTCGCCTCGATCCTCAGCGCCGTGGCCCGTCTGCACAACGCCTCGTCGCTGGGAAAGATCAGCTTCCTGACCATCGGCACGCTGCTGTTTACCACGGCCATTGCGGCGCTGATCGGTATCGGGTTGACCAACCTGTTTGGTCTGACCGCTGAAGGTCTGGTCGCAGGCACTCAGGAAATGGCCCGCCTGCAAACCATCCAGACTGACTACGCGGGCAAGGTCGCTGACCTGAATGTGCCGCAGTTGCTGCTGTCGTTCATTCCGCAAAACCCCTTCGCCGACCTCGCTCGGGCCAAGCCGACCTCGATCATCAGCGTGGTGATTTTCGCTGCATTCCTCGGCGTCGCGGCGCTGCAACTGCTGAAGGATGATGTCGAAAAAGGTCAGAAAGTGATCAACGCTATCGACACCCTGCAAGCCTGGGTGATGCGTCTGGTGCGTCTGGTGATGAAGCTGACCCCGTACGGTGTATTGGCGCTGATGACCAAAGTGGTCGCCGGCTCCAACCTGCAAGACATCATCAAACTCGGCAGTTTCGTGGTGGTTTCCTACATCGGGCTGGGCCTGATGTTTGTGGTCCATGGCCTGCTGGTGTCGGCCGCCGGGATCAACCCGCTGCGCTTCTTCCGCAAGATCTGGCCAGTGCTGACGTTTGCCTTCACCAGCCGCTCCAGCGCCGCGACGATTCCGCTGAGCATTGAAGCGCAGACCAGCCGTTTGGGTATTCCACAGTCCATCGCCAGTTTCGCCGCGTCGTTCGGCGCGACCATTGGCCAGAATGGCTGTGCCGGTCTGTACCCGGCGATGTTGGCAGTGATGGTGGCGCCAACCGTGGGCATCAACCCGCTGGACCCGTTGTGGATCGCGACATTGGTGGCGATTGTGACGCTGAGCTCGGCCGGTGTGGCCGGTGTGGGCGGCGGTGCGACGTTTGCCGCGTTGATCGTACTGCCGGCGATGGGGTTGCCGGTGTCACTGGTGGCGTTGCTGATTTCGGTTGAGCCGCTGATCGATATGGGCCGTACGGCGTTGAACGTGAGTGGTTCGATTACCGCCGGTGCGATCACCAGCCAGATCATGCAGCAGACGGATAAAGAACTGCTGGATGCGGATGAGCATGGGGCGTTGGTGCAGGCCTAAGACTGTCATCGTCTGAGCGGGCCTCTTCGCGGGCAAGCCTCGCTCCTACAGAATTTGTGTTGATCGCAAATATTGCGTACGACACAGCCCCTGTAGGAGCGAGGCTTGCCCGCGAAGCTTTTAGGCCTTTTCCCAAACCTCAAAGTTGTACGCTGGCTTGTCGCCTTCCGCCGCATTCGGAACATTCGACACCAACTTCCACGCCTTCAAATCAAACTCCGGAAACCACGCGTCCCCTTCCGGGCTCAACGCCACGCGCGTCAAATACAACCGATCAGCTTGAGCCAACCCCTGCGCATACAACTGCGCCCCGCCAATCAGCATCACCTCATCGACGCCCTGCTCATTTGCCCATTCCTGCGCCCGAACCACCGCTGCTTCCAGCGACGGATAGACCTGCGCGCCGTCCAGTTGCAGATCCGCCTGACGGCTGACCACGATGTTCAACCGGCCGGGCAACGGGCGACCGAGGGAATCCCAGGTCTTGCGACCCATGATGATCGGCTTGCCGAGGGTAGTGGCCTTGAAGTATTTGAAGTCCCCTGGCAGGTGCCAGGGCATGCTGTTGTCGACGCCGATCACACGGTTTTCACCGAGGGCTGCGATCAGGCTGAGGGAGAGTGATTTAGTCATGCCGGCGAGGATACCAGAGCCTCCCGTACCCCGATAAGCGCCACAGCGGTTATGCTCACCGTTCAATTGAGCGACGGAATGCCGCGTGACTGAACTGACTCCACTGCAAAACCTCTGGCTGACCGAGACGGTGCGCCTGCGTGAAGAACACGCCGGTCCCCTGGATGATCTGGAAGCCAACCGACTGGCCCGCAGCGCGGGCGGCGATCTGCCGACACGTATTGCGCGCCGCGCCCTGTGGCTGGCCGACCGCGATGGACTGAGCAGCGCCCTCAAACATTGGCTGCAAGGTGCGCGGCTGGCACTGTTGGTGCTGGCCGTTCTCGCCGTTGCCAGCGGCGCCGGCCTGGCGTTTGCCGCGCTGGGCGACGGACAAACCCCGGTCAATGTGTTCTGGGCCTTGGGCAGTTTGCTCGGACTGAATCTGATTCTATTGCTGAGCTGGGCATTGGGCCTGGTCTTCGCCGGCGAACACGGCGCCACCCTCGGCCGCTTATGGTTATGGCTCAGCGAAAAACTCGCTCGCGATGCCAAAGCCGCGCAACTGGCCCCGGCCCTGCTGCTATTGCTGCAAAGAAAAAAACTCAATCGCTGGGCGGTCGGTGTGCTGGTCAACGGTTTGTGGTTGCTGGCGATGCTCAGCGCCCTGGTGATCCTGTTGATGCTGATGGCGACCCGGCGTTATGGCTTCGTCTGGGAAACCACCCTGCTCAGCGGCGACACCTTCGTCGTCATGACCCAAGCCCTCGGCGCTCTGCCGGCCGTGCTGGGTTTCAACGTACCGACCGTGGAAATGATCCGCGCCAGCGGCGACGCCGCATTGAACATTGAAAGCGCCCGGCAAGCCTGGGCCACATGGTTGGTCGGCGTATTGGTGGTCTACGGTGTTTTGCCACGGCTGTTGCTGGCGCTGTTTTGCCTGTGGCGCTGGAAAACCGGCCAGGCGGCATTGCACCTGGATTTGAACCTGCCCGGTTACGCCCAGCTGCGCGAACGGTTGATGCCCACCAGCGAACGCCTGGGCATCAGCGACACTGCGCCAGAGCAACTGCATCCTATTGAAAAGGGTGTCAGCGACCTGCCAAGCGATGGCGCGCTGCTGGTGGCCATCGAGCTGGACGATCAACGCCCGTGGCCGCCGCCACTGCCGAAAACCGTGAGTAACGCCGGCATTCTCGACAGTCGCGAATCGCGGCACAAACTCCTAGAACAGCTGAGCCGCTTCCCTCCTGCCCGTCTGGCCATCGCCTGCGATCCGCGACGTTCGCCGGACCGCGGCAGTCTGGCATTGATCGCCGAACTGGCTCGCAGCGCCAGCGCCACTCGCGTCTGGTTGCTGCAAGCACCGCCGGGCGAAGCGCTGGATGCCGAAAGGCTGGGTGACTGGCACGTGGCGCTGCAGCAGCTGGACTTGCCGTTCGCCGATTGCGCGCCGTTGAACTGGCTGGAGACCGGTCATGACTAATCCCTGGAAACCGCCCTTGAAACTCGCCGTGGTCGGCCACACCAACGTCGGCAAAACCTCGTTGCTGCGCACCCTGACCCGCGATGTCGGTTTCGGGGAGGTGTCTCATCGCCCCAGCACCACACGACACGTCGAAGGCGCGCGGTTGTCGGTGGACGGCGAGCCTTTGCTCGATCTCTACGACACCCCCGGCCTGGAAGACGCCATCGCTTTGCTCGACTACCTCGAACGTCTGGAACGACCGGGTGAACGCCTCGACGGTCCGGCGCGTCTGGCGCGGTTTCTTGAAGGAAGCGAAGCCCGGCAGCGTTTCGAACAGGAAGCCAAGGTGCTGCGGCAACTGCTGACCTGCGACGCCGGTCTCTACGTGATCGACGCCCGGGAACCGGTGCTGGCCAAGTACCGCGACGAACTGGAAGTGTTGGCCAGCTGCGGTAAACCGCTGCTGCCGGTGCTGAATTTCGTCAGCAGCGCCAACCACCGCGAACCGGATTGGCGCGAAGCGTTGGCACGCCTCGGCTTGCATGCGCTGGTGCGGTTCGACAGCGTCGCACCGCCGGAGGACGGCGAACGTCGGCTCTATGAAAGCCTCGCGCTGCTGCTGGAAAACGCCCGCCCACAACTGGAACGCCTGATCGCCGATCAGCAAGCCCAACGCCAGGCCCGGCAACAGAGTGCGGCGCGGCTGATTGCCGAGTTATTGATCGACTGTGCCGCCTGCCGGCGCAGCGTGGTCAGTGAAGCCGAGCAAGAACAGCAGGCCATCAACGAACTGCGCAAAGCCGTTCGACAACGGGAACAACGCTGCGTCGAAGCGCTGCTCAAGCTCTACGCCTTCCGTCCACAGGACGCGGCGGCCAGCGATCTGCCGCTGCTCGATGGCCGCTGGGGTGACGACCTGTTCAACCCCGAAACCCTGAAACAGCTGGGCGTGCGAGTCGGTGGCGGTATCGCTGCCGGCGCGGCGGCCGGGGCCGGCGTCGACTTGTTGGTGGGCGGGCTGACCCTTGGCGCAGCGGCATTGGCCGGCGCGATTGCCGGCGGCGCGCTGCAAACCGCCCGCAGTTATGGCAGCCGCTTGCTGGGCAAGATCAAAGGCCAGCGAGAGCTGACCGTCGATGACAGCGTGCTGCGGCTATTGGCATTGCGCCAGCGGCAACTGCTGCAAGCGCTCAATGCGCGTGGGCATGCGGCGATGGACAGCATTCAGGTCGCCACACCCCAGGACAAATCCTGGCGCGAAGGCAAACTGCCCGAGGCACTGAACAAGGCTCGGGCGCATCCGCAGTGGTCGTCGCTTAACCCGCATCCGAAGTTGAACCAGGCGGAGCGGCAGGAGCAGGTTGAGGTGTTGGCGCAGCAGCTTTAGTTCTGTGGCGTCGGGACCGGCCCTTTCGCGAGCAGGCTCGCTCCCACATTGGAATGCGTTCTCACTGTGGGAGCGAGCCTGCTCGCGAAGGCCGTTACTCGGTTTCGGTATTGATCACTGCCAACCCAGCTTCAAAAACTGCTTCGCCAATGCCGTAACACGGCTTCGATCCATCCGATTTGAATGCCCGTCGTTGTCCACATCCGAAGCCAATATCAGCTCGAACTCCCCATCGTTATCAAGATCGCGAGTGGCTGCCTTGTAGGCAATCGTCGGCCCGTCATGAAAGTGCAGCCGTACCGTTTCCGGCGTGCCGTCGCCGCTGAGGTTTTCCGAGAAGATTCGCAAGTGTCGTGCCTCGCCCTCTCCAGCGTTGAACCAGGCACATTTCAGATAAGTTTTGCCAAAGACCTTGAGCCGCCGAAGCTCAGCAGCCGTTGCCTCACGCGGTAAATCCTCATCCTCGATAAACCGGTAAAGCACGGTATCGGCTTGCCCCTGGCCGGTGGAGTCCTGAGCGATTACTTTCAAGTAACGCGTGAACGGGCTCACTTCCATTTGAATTTCAGGTAAGTGCCACTCAATAACGACACCAGTTCCCGATCCGTGACATCAATATCGCCATCGTTATCCGTATCGAAGTGGATCACCCAGTCCAGCGTGCCGTTGTTATCCGTGTCGTAGCTCGCGGCGGTGGAAACCAGGGTTTTGTCGGTCGGTTTGCCGATACCTTCGTGAAAGTGAAAACGCACGGTGTCGGGACTGCCATCCCCAGCGGAGTCCTCGACGAATATCTTCAGATATCGTTTAGTGGAAGCACCGGGATTGAACCAGTTGAGCTTCAGACAGGCATTGGCGAAGTTATTCAGCAATCGCTGATCAGTATTGTTTTCCGCACCGTTGTTAGTGACATCGCCCATTTTGTAATCGACATGGCCATCAGCGTCGAAATCCAGGGCAAAGGCCTTGTTGAGCAGAATGTCGTCGCCAGGCGTACAGGCCGTTTCATAAAACTGCAATAAAACAGAGTCTGCCCGGCCGTTGCCGATTCGATCCTGAATGGTGACTTTCAAATAGCGCATGAGCATTCCTTGCCAATTAAAGAAGCTCAAACACTAGCGACTCCACCGCGCTGCGCCCATGGCGTAAATTCGCCGCAAGCAGTAGGGAAATTCGTTAAAAGTTACCCGCAGAATGATCCGCGAACGGAGGACGTTACGCCTTGATCAGTAGGACGGCTGCTTTCACCTTCAGCACCTCAAGATCAATCACCGGCATCCCCATTTCCTTGGCTTGTTCATCCCAATGGCGCATGCGCAAACTGACGGCACATAACGGATCGCGCTCGAACGCCTCAGCCTCGCCAACCGTCATCACCCCACCCTGATATGCCAGCGTCCGGCGGCTGGCTTCGCTCAAGTGCTCGTAATACCCCGATTCCTTCAGCGTCAGGTAACGCTTGGCCTGAACGTGGTATTCCACCAGCCGCGCCATGCGCTCGCTGAAGCCGGCGCGGCGCAAATAATCCGCGCCCAACCGCTCGTGGCTGACCACGCCAAAGCCGCCCATGTTCTCGGCGCTCTCTGCACAGATATGCCCGATGTCATGGAAGAACGCCGCCAGCACCACTTCATCATCGAAACCCTCGGCCATCGCCCGTTCGGCCGCCTGTGACATGTGCTCGATCTGCGACACCAGCTCGCCGATGTAATCGCTCTCGCCAAAGCGCTCGTACAGCGCGAACACCTCCTCGATCACTTGCCCATTGCGGTCCATCAACGCTCTCCCAACACAGTCGCGACGTTGCGTTCAGCCATCGCCGGCCCGACGCTCATGCCGACACCCGTGTGCATCAGTGCCACGCTCACACCCGGCATCGGACGCAGGAACGAGAACGGCCCCGGGCCCCCAGAACCATAGACACCCTGCCAGCGCTCCACCACTTGCACCTTGCAACCCAGGGTGTGTTCCGCGAGTTCAATCATCCAATGGTCCACCTGCTCGGCATTGAACGGCGACGGGTCGCTGCCGTAATGGTGGGAGTCGCCGATGATCAATTCACCGTGAGGCGTCGGGCTGATCAGCAGGTGAATGCCGTTTTCATGCAGATGCGGTTCCTCTCGCAGGATTTGCGCGTGCACCGCCGCCGCTTCCGGTAGATCGGCGAAGGCGCCGTAATGAATGCAGCTCAAACCGGTGAGCAAAGCGTGTTGCAGGTTGAGGTTGATTTGCGGTCGGGCGCGGAGCATTTGCAGACGACAGATTTGCGGGTTGAGTTCGGCGATCGGCTCGGCCAGCAGCGTCTGATAATCGTGACCGGAACAGACGATGATCTGTTCGGCGCTGAAGGTTCCGGCGGTGCTGTGCAGGCGGCCCGGCTCGATGTCGCGCACCAGGGTGGAGAAGTGAAACGCGACGCCAAGCTCGCGGCGCAGGTAGTCGATCAGCGCCGGAATCGCTTCGCGGGAATACAACTGCTGATCGTCCATCCCGTGCAATGCCGCGCGATGATGACTGAACTGACCACCGTACACATCGCGTAATGCAGCGCCGCGCAGCAGGTGGACGCGGTAACCGTATTCCACGGCGCGACCGGCGCAGAAGGCTTCCAGCAGGTATTCTTCCGCTTCGGTGCGGGCAAACAGGTACGAGCCGTTGCGCTTGAGTTGCAGTCCGGCGAGTTGTGCCCATTGGCCCCAGATCTCGCGGCTGGCCTTGGCCAGTTCGAGCATCGGACCCGGTGGTTGGCCGGTGACCAGTGCCTGGCCGAAGTTGCGTACCGAGGCGCCCAAAGGCGTTTCGCTGCGCTCGAAAACCGTGACCTTGAGACCGCGTTTGGCGGCGGCGTAGGCGTGGGACAGGCCGAGGATGCCGGCGCCGACGATCAGCATGTCGTTGTGTTGTGTCATGAAGAGGTGTCCTGAATTCGAGGCCGCCTTCGCGGGCAAGCCTCGCTCCTACAGGGAATCGCGATAATCTGTAGGAGCGAGGCTTGCCCGCGAAGGGGCCCTGTCAGCCGATGAAGATCTTACTTGGCAACCACTTTCTCGGATTTGCCGTCATAGCGCTTACGCCATTCGGTGAGGATTTCATCGCGATTCTTCGACGCCCAGGCAAAGTCGTTCTTGATCAAACGCTGCTCATAATCCGCTGGCAATTCGGTCTGCGGCTTGGCAATACCCGGCTGAGCGAGCACGGCGAAGTTCTCTTTATATAGCTCCATCGCCGCCGGACTGGCGGAGAAATCAGCCAGTTTCTTCGCCGCGTCTTCGTGCGGTGTGCCTTTGATCACTGCCGTCGCTTCGATCTCCCAACCCAGGCCTTCTTTCGGCAGGATGATGTCCAGCGGCGCGCCTTGGCGTTTCAACTGAACGGCGGGGTATTCAAAGGAAATACCGATCGGGAATTCACCCGCCGCCGCCAGCTTGCACGGCTTGGAACCGGAGTGAACGTACTGGCCAATGTTCTGGTGCAGGTCGTCCATGTACTGCCAGCCCTGCTTCTCGCCGAAGGTTTGCAGCCAGGCGCTGACGTCGAGGAAACCGGTGCCGGACGAGGCCGGGTTCGGCATCACGATCTTGCCTTTGTACTCAGGCTTGGTCAGATCCTGCCAGCTCACGGGTTTGCTCAAACCCTGTTTCTGGGCCTCAACCGTGTTGAAGCAAATGGTCGCGGCCCAGACGTCCATGCCGACCCAGGCTGGCGGGTTAGCGGCGTCGCGGTAGTTGCCGCCGATCTTGCCCAGGTCCTTCGGCGCGTAGCTTTGCAGCATGCCTTGCTGATCGAGGATCGCCAGGCTCGACGCCGCCAGGCCCCAGACTGCGTCAGCCTGCGGGCGGGCTTTTTCGGCCAGCAGCTTGGCGGTGATGATGCCGGTGGAGTCGCGCACCCACTTGATCTCGACGTCCGGGTTGGCCTTTTCGAAGGCTTCTTTATAGGTCTTCAGTTGTTCGGCTTCGAGGGCGGTGTACACCGTCAACTCGGTTTTCGCCGCGAAGGCGTTCAGGCTGAAAGCGGTGAGGACAGCAGCGGCCAGGGCCAGGGGCTTGAACATGATCTTTTCCTGTTTGAGTTGAAGGCTTTGGGGTTGAGGAGCAGGGAATCAATTGCCAGGCGCGGTCTGTCGCCAAGCCTGGGAGCGGCGCAGCAAACCGCGCGAGGCCCAGGCCAGCAGCAGGGACACGCCCGCCGAGGTGAACAGAATCAGGGTCGACATCGCCGCCGCGCCGCCGACGTTGCCGGCGTCGTCCATGTTTAGCACCGCCACCGCCGCGAGGAGGGTGTCCGGGCTGTAGAGGAAGATCGCCGCCGAAACGGTGGTCATGGCCGAGACGAACAGGTAGCGCACGATGTCCAGCAATGCCGGCAGGCAGATCGGCACGGTGACGCGCAGGTAGTGCCGATACAGCGGCGCCTTGAGCGACAGCGCGGCGGCTTCGAACTCGGCATCGAGCTGACGCAGCGCGGTGGTGGCGGTCATTTGCGCGGTGGTCAAATAGTGCGCAATGGTGCAGACCACCAGCAGGGTCATGGTTCCGTAGAGCACATGCAGCGGGTTGCCGCTGAGGTTGAAAAAGAAGACGTAACCCAGGCCCAGCACCAGACCCGGCACCGCCATCGGTACGAAACTGAGCATGCGCAGTGTCAGATTCAGCCCGCGCTGACCCTTGGTTTTTTCCATCAGGTAGGCGCCGGTGAAGATCAGCACGCTGCCGATCAACGCCGTGCACAGGGCCATCTTCACGCTGTTGCCGTAGGCCAGCCAGCCACCGCCCGCCGTGTCGTTGAACTGATAATGGTTGAGCGACAGCGACAGGTTGTAGGGCCAGAATTTCACCAGCGACGAGTACACCGCCATGCCGAACACCAGCAGCAACACCGCGCAGATCAGCAACACGATGGCCAGGTAGCAACCATCCCGCCTCTTCGACGGCGCCGGTTGAAACACCTGCGCCCTACCGCTCATGGAATCGCCATGACGGCGACGCAACCAGGCATCGACACCGAAGCTGAACAGCGCCGGCAGCAGCAGGACCATGCCGATCAACGCGCCGCGACCGAACTGTTGTTGGCCGACCACGGCTTTGTAGGCTTCAAGCGCCAGTACTTGATAATCGCCGCCGACCACCACGGGCACGCCGAAGTCAGTGATGGTCAAGGTGAAGACAAGACAGAACGCCGCGAACACCGCCTGACGCGTCGCCGGCCAGGTGATGCTGCGAAAGGCTTTGGCCGGACTGGCGCCCATGCTGGAAGCAGCATCGAAGAGTCGCGCATCCGCCAGGGACAGCGCCGACAGCAGAATCATCAAAGCGTGTGGGAAGGTGTAGATGACCTCGCCCAGAACAATGCCCCAGAAGCCGTAGATATTGTCCGAGAGCAAACCGCGCAGCATGCCCTGATTGCCGAACAGATAGACCAGCGCGATCCCCGGCAACATCGACGGCGCCATCAGCGGCAACAGCGACATGCCACGCCAGATGCCCTTGCCCGGAATCAAGGTGCGTTGCAATGCGTAGGCAAACAGGTAAGCCAGCGGTACGACAATCGCCGCGACGCTGAGGGAAACCTTCAGGCTGTTGCCCAGCAACCAGTGGAAATTCGCACTGGTGACCAGTTCTCGTGCAGCGACCAGCCCACCGCCCTGCCCGGCTTCAGAACTGAAGCCACGCCAGAAGATCGCCAGCAACGGCATCAACACCGCAACGCCAAGTAACACCAGCAAAAGGACTTTGCCGCCGACCACGAACACCCGGTCGCCGATCTCGGCACGGGAGGTCTGCCGAACCTGCTTGTGCGGTATCGGCAGCGCGATGTTCGCGCTCATCAGGCAAACACCTGCAGGCTGCGCGGTGGCAAGGCAACCATGATCTGCTGCGCGCCGAGACGCGGCATCGCTCCCGGCGCGAGTTCCGCCAGCAATGCATGGCCTGGCAGTTGATCGAGTTCGAAGCTCATGCGGCAGCGGTTACCGAGGAAGGTGATCTCGCGAACCTTGGCCGGGAACAGGTTTTCTTCATGCACGGGCGGGTTGACGTTGATCGCTTCGGGGCGACAGAACAAACGACCCGATGCGGCGTTTCCCGAATCTGCGGCCAGGCGCATGTTCATCCCGCCGACCTGAGCGTGGCTGTCGCTGCTGCGGCGGAACGGCAGCCAATTGCCTTGGCCGACGAACTCGGCCACAAACGGTGTTGCCGGACGGTCGTAGATTTCCTGCGGCGTGGCGTACTGCTCTACCTTGCCGTTGTTCATCACGGCGATGCGGTCGGCCATTAGCATGGCTTCGTCCTGATTGTGCGTGACCATCAGGGTGGTGATGCCGAGGTTGCGCTGCAGTTGGCGCAGTTCGGTGCACAGATGCTCGCGGACCCGGGCATCGAGGGCCGACATCGGTTCGTCGAGCAGCAGCAACGAAGGCGCCGGCGCCAATGCCCGAGCCAGCGCGACACGCTGTTGTTGGCCGCCAGACAATTGGCCAGGGTACTTTTTCTCACTGCCGATCAGGCCGACCAGTTCCAGCATCTGACCGACGCGCTGGCGCACTTCATCGCGACCACTGCCAGCGAGGCCGTAGGCGATGTTCGCTTCGACAGTGAGATTGGGGAACAGCGCGTAGGACTGAAACAGAATGCCGTAGTCCCGAGCTTGGGGTGCCAGGTGGGAAACGTCACGATCGCCGAGGTACAACTCGCCGCTGTCTTGCTTCTCCAGACCGGCAATGCAGCGTAATAAGGTGGTTTTTCCGCAGCCCGATGGACCGAGCAAACACACCAGCTCACCGGCCGCCACGTCGAGGGAAACGTTATCCAGCGCAGTGAACGCGCCGAAGTGTTTCTGCACGCCGCGCACTTTCATCGGGGCGCCGGGGTTGGTCAGGGCAGTTGCGATCGAGTGGTTCATGGACAGGCCTCATCAAGCAGATGAAGGCAATCCTAGATTTGTAATGCGTCCGTCATGTGGCAGTGAGGCAAAAACGGCTGATAGTGGTATTCAAGGAATTTGGTTCAAGGATTCAAGCCTTGCGCTGCCTGACTCGACGCCTTCGCGGGCAAGCCTCGCTCCTACAGGTCCCGCGTAGATTTGTAGGAGCGAGGCTTGCCCGCGAAGGGGGCCTGACATTCACCGCAATCCTTAAGCAGGGGCCATTTCCTGCGCCAACCCCAGAAACGCCGCCGGCAGCCGCGCGCCTTTTCGTTCCTTGAGGCAGTACAAATACTCCGGAATCTGCGGCGCATTCTCGATAGTCAGCACGCGCAATTGCGGATCATGCGGCACTTCCTGCCGGGCAATAATGCTGATGCCGATGTTGCGCAGCACCGCCTCACGGATCGACTCACGGCTGCCAATCTCCAGCAGCGGACCGAAACTCACCCCGGCGCTGGCCAACAATTCCTCGGTCAGGCGGCGAGTGGTCGAGCCCGACTCACGCATCAACAAGGTATGCCCGGCCAACGCACTGAGCGGCACATGGTCGTGGACCGCCAACGGATGATTGCGATGCACCGCCAGCACCAGCGGATCACTGCCGAGTACGCGGCGGATCAGCCGTGCATCGTCGAGCAACTGCGACGATGCTGCGACGTCAACCCGGTAATCCTCCAGCGCCTCCAGCACTTGCTGAGAGTTGCCGATTTCTACCGACACCTCTACGTGCGGCAAGCGCTCGCGAAAGGTCTTCACCAGATCGAGGATGTAATACGGCGCCGTGGCCGCAATGCGCAACGTGCCCTGGACCTGACCGCTGTTATGCAGGAAAAACTCGATGTCGGCTTCCTGCTGCAACAGCGCCTTGACCATCGGCAGCAACCGCGCGCCTTCATCGCTGACGCTGAGGCGGCGGCCGCCACGGTAGAACAACTCAACCGAGTACTGACTCTCCAGATGCCGAATCTGGGTCGTCACCGTAGGTTGGCTCAGGCCGAGTTTTTTCGCCGCCAGGGTAATGCTGCCCAAGCGGGCAACCATGTAAAACGCCTTCAGCTCGGCACTCAGCACACCCTTCCCTCATCGTCTATTTGCGCAACAGGCGCAAACCGTTGAACACCACCAACAGGCTCACGCCCATGTCCGCGAACACCGCCATCCACATGGTGGCGGTCCCGGCGAAGGTTACCCCAAGAAAGATCGCTTTGATGACCAATGCCAGCGCGATGTTCTGTTTGAGGATGCTTGAGGTTTGCCGTGACAGCCGGATAAAGGTCGGGATCTTGCGCAGATCGTCGTCCATCAGGGCGACATCGGCGGTTTCGATGGCGGTATCGGTGCCCGCCGCCGCCATGGCGAAACCGATCTCGGCCCGCGCCAGCGCCGGTGCGTCGTTGATGCCGTCGCCGACCATGCCGACGTTATGGCCCTGTGCATAAAGGTCTTCGATGGCTTGCAGCTTGTCGGTCGGCAACAGATCGCCCTTGGCCTCGTCGATGCCCACTTGCGCGGCAATCGCCTGAGCGGTGTGGACGTTGTCGCCGGTGAGCATCAGGGTTTTGATGCCCAGATCGTGCAGTTGCTGGATCGCCTCGCGGCTGGACTCTTTGACCGTATCGGCCACGGCGAACAGCGCCAGCGGGCCGGACTTGTCGAGCAGCAGCACCACGGACTTGCCCTGTTTCTCCAGTGCGAACAGCTTCTCTTCCAGTGCTGGCGAGCACAGGTTCAGCTCTTCCACCAAACGGTGATTACCCAAGTGGTAAACCTGACCGTTGATCTCACCGCGCACACCGCGACCGGCCAGCGCCTCGAAGTTATCCACAACGAGCGGCGCGAATTGTTTATCCACAGCCGCATTGGCGATGGCCAACGACACCGGGTGATCCGAGCGACCGGCCAACGCCGCCGCAATCGCCGGGGCTGATTCATCGACGGTCGGATCGAGGGACAAGTAATCGGTCTGCACCGGTTTGCCGTGAGTGAGGGTGCCAGTCTTGTCCAACGCCAGGTAATCGAGTTTGTAACCACCCTCCAGATAAACGCCGCCCTTCACCAGAATGCCTTTGCGCGCCGCCGCCGCAAGGCCGCTCACGATGGTCACCGGGGTGGAAATCACTAAAGCGCATGGGCAGGCGACCACCAGCAACACCAACGCCCGGTAGATCCAGTCGAACCATACGGCGCCCATGAACAGCGGTGGAATTACCGCGACGGCAAGGGCCAGGATGAACACCGCCGGCGTGTAGATTTTCGAGAAACTGTCAACGAAACGCTGGGTGGGTGCCCGCGCGCCCTGGGCTTGTTCGACGGCGTGGATGATCCGCGCCAGGGTCGAATTGTTCGACGCCGCGGTCACGGAGTATTCCAGGGAGCCGGCCTGGTTAATGGTGCCAGCGAATACTTTGTCGCCGACTGCTTTCTCAATCGGCAGGCTTTCACCGGTGATCGGCGCCTGATCGATGGTCGAACTGCCCGAAACCACTTCACCGTCCAGACCAATCCGCTCACCGGGACGCACCCGCACTCGCGCGCCCAGTTCGATGGTTTTGACGGACTGCGAGACCCAACTGCCATCAGCCTGCTGCACCGTGGCCTGTTCCGGGGTCATCTGCATCAGACCGCCGATGGCGTTTCGCGCCCGGTCCAGAGACTTGGCCTCGATCAACTCGGCCACGGTGAACAGGAACATCACCATCGCCGCTTCCGGCCACTGACCAATGAGGATCGCGCCAGTCACCGCGATGCTCATCAACGCGTTGATGTTCAGGTTGAGGTTCTTGAGCGCGATCCAGCCTTTCTTATAAGTGGTGAGGCCACCACTGAGGATCGAAATCAGCGCGATGACGGCCACGACCCAAGTCGGTGCGGCGTTGGCGAAGTGGATAACTTCTGCAGCCAGTGCGCCCACGCCGGACAGCGCCAAGGGCCACCAGTGCTTTTTCTCGGGGATTGGCGCTGGCGCTTCGGTGCCCTGCTCCATCGGCTCGGCCACCATGCCCAGGGACTTGACCGCCTCGATGATCGGCGCAATGCTCGGCAGGTCATGGGTCACGCCCAGTACCCGATTGATCAGGTTGAATTCCAGTTGCTGCACACCCACGAGTTTGCCGAGTTTGTTCTGGATCAGCGTCTGCTCGGTCGGACAGTCCATGGCGTCGATTCGGAAACTGCTCAGCCGTGCGCCGTCGGTCGGCTTGTCGCTCAACTTGATCAGCGATGGCGTCGCCACTTTCGAAGAACAGCAGGAATCCCCATGTCCGTCATGCTTGTGGCTTGCATTGTCATGCTGGGGCACGGGCTGCAGCGTGTGGCTGTGATCGTGATCGTGATCGTGATCGTGATCGTGATCGTGATCGTGACCAGCCTCGGGTTTGTGCGTGTGAAGGGAATCGCTCATTGGGTCGCGTCCAGAAAGGTGCCTGTTGCCAAGTAAAGACCCTGTAGCCACTATAGGGTCAAGCACCCTTTTGGAGATTGTCGCGATGAAAATAGGAGAACTGGCGAAACTCACCGACTGCGCCGTGGAAACCATCCGCTACTACGAGCGCGAAAACCTGCTGCCGGAACCAGCCCGCAGCGACGGCAACTACCGCGTCTACACCCAGGCCCACGCCGAGCGCCTGACCTTCATCCGCAACTGCCGCACCCTCGACATGACCCTGGAAGAAATCCGCAGCCTGCTGGCATTGCGCGACAGTCCGCAGGATCAGTGCGAAAGCGTGAATGCGTTGATCGACGAGCACATTCGTCACGTGAAGGCGCGGATCGATGGGTTGCTGGCGCTGCAGACACAACTGCTCGACCTGCGCCAGCGCTGTAGCGAGGGGCCGGATATCGATCAATGCGGGATTTTGCAGCGGCTTGAAGTGAGCGGCGGGGTGGTGGCGACAGAGGTTGAGCATTCTCATGTCGGCCGAAGCCACGGCCATTAGCGGCCATGATCGTTCCCACGCTCTGCGTGGGAATGCAGCCATGGACGCTCCGCGTCCACTGTGACGCAGAGCGTCACGGGATTCATTCCCACGCAGAGCGTGGGAACGATCAGAGCGGTGTCAGACTGCCATCGGCGCGGTCATTGGGGCGTGGTGCTCGTAGCCCTCAAGCGAGAAATCACTCGGCTCGATCAACTCCAGCCACTCCGGCTGATAAACACCCGTCTTCGCAAACTCAGGCACTCGCTCGGAAATCACCAGTTTCGGCATCGGGAACGGCTCGCGCTTGAGCTGTTCGTTGAGCATGTCCAGGTGGTTTTCGTAGACGTGGGCATCACCGATGAAATAGGTGAACCAGCGCGGCGTGTAGCCGGTCAGGCGACCGATCAGGCTCAGCAGCGCGGCGCCTTCGGTGAGGTTGAACGGCGTGCCCAGGCCCAGATCGTTGGAGCGGATGTAAAGGGTCAAAGAAATCTCTTTGGTCTCGACATTCGGGTGGAACTGATACAGCAAGTGGCACGGCGGCAGGGCCATTTCATCGAGCTGGGCGACGTTCCAGCCGTGGAACAGGATGCGGCGGCTGCCCGGGTCTTTGATGATGGTGTCGACGCACTGGCGGATCTGGTCGATCGCCTTGTACAGCACCACATAAGCCTGACCGTCCTCTTCGCCTTCGGCAATCTGACGATAACCCTGGCTCAGGGTCTGCTCGATGGCGGCCGTGTTGCTGACCGGGATCTGCTTGTACGCCGGCCATTTGCGCCATTGCACGCCGTAGATCTCGCCGAGGTCGTCTTCGCCCTGACGGAACGGATTGGCCAGCCACTGGGCGTTTTCGTTAGCGTTCTGATCCCAGACCTTGCAGCCCAGCGCCCGGAATTCGGCGGCGTTGTTCACCCCGCGCAGAAAACCACACATCTCGCCGATGGCCGATTTGAAAGCCATCTTGCGCGTGGTGATCGCCGGGAAACCTTCCTTCAAGTCATAACGCAACATCGCGCCAGGGAAGCTGATGGTATTCACGCCGGTGCGATTGGCCTGTTTGGTGCCGTTCTTGATGACATGGGCGACCAGTTCGAGATATTGCTTCATGAGTTACCTGTGTCCTTGAACCCAGGGCCAAAGCCCCGGGATTCGAATTTATAGCGCAGCGTTGGCTGGAGCTGCCGGTGCACGGTGATACGCCAGCCAGATCAGGAACAGACCGCCGACGATCATCGGTACGCACAGTACCTGACCCATGGTCAGCCAGTTCCAGGCCAGGTAGCCCAGTTGCGCATCCGGCACCCGGACGAATTCGACGATGAAACGGAAAATGCCATAGAACAGCGCGAACATCCCGGACACCGCCATGGTCGGCCGCGGCTTGCGCGAGAACAACCAGAGAATGGCGAACAACGCCACGCCTTCGAGCGCGAACTGATACAGCTGCGACGGGTGACGCGCCAGTTGCGCCGGATCGGTCGGGAAGACCATCGCCCACGGCACGTCGGTCGCCTTGCCCCACAACTCGGCGTTGATGAAGTTACCGATACGCCCGGCACCCAGACCGATCGGCACCATTGGTGCGACGAAGTCCATCAGCTGGAAGAACGACTTGCCGTTCTTTTTACCGAACCACAACGCTGCCAGCATCACACCGATAAAGCCGCCGTGGAACGACATGCCGCCCTTCCACACTTCAAAGATCAGCATCGGGTTGGCGAGGTAAGCGTGCAGATCGTAGAACAGCACATAGCCCAACCGGCCGCCGACAATGACCCCCATCGACATCCAAAACACCATGTCGGAGAGTTTCTCTTTACTCCAGGTCGGATCGAAGCGGTTCAACCGGCGCGACGCCAGCAGCCAGGCGCCGCCGATGCCGATCAGGTACATCAAGCCGTACCAGTGGATTTTCAGCGGACCGATGGCCAATGCCACCGGGTCGATCTGCGGGTAAGGCAGCATTGCGACTCCTCGTTAGAGTTGAAACTTTCAAAATTCCCGGGCGACGCTGCCACCTCAGGATTAAGCCAGGATTGCGCTGTGCGTCAGAGCAGAAAACTCAGGCCCACGCAGAACAGCAAAGCGGCGAACAGTCTTTTCAGCAAGCGCGGCGATAGCCTGTGGGCCAGTCGTGCGCCGAAGCGGGCGAAGACCATGCTGGTCAGGGCGATCCCCAGCAGCGCCGGCAAATAAACAAAACCGAGACTATGGGCCGGCAACAATGGATCGTGCCAGCCCAGAATCATGAAACTTAATGCACTTGCCAAGGCGATCGGCAGACCGCAGGCGGATGAAGTCGCCACCGCTTGCTGCATCGGCACGCTGCGCCAGGTCAGGAACGGCACGGTCAACGAGCCGCCGCCAATCCCGAAAATCGCCGAGGCCCAGCCAATCACACTGCCGGCCACGGTCAGACCGACTTTACCGGGCACCGTTCGGCTGGCCTTTGGTTTGAAGTCCAAGGCAAGTTGAACGGCGATGACCAGTGCAAATACGCCGATGATTTTCTGCAAATTTGGCCCGGAGATCGCCTCGGCAGTCAACGCGCCGAAACCGGCACCGATGAGAATGCCGAGCGTCATCCAGGCAAAAATGGGCCAACGCACGGCGCCGCGGCGGTGATGTTCGCGGATCGCATTGACCGAGGTAAAGATGATCGTCGCCAGGGATGTGCCGACCGCCAAGTGGGTCAGGATCGACGCATCGAAGCCCTGCAAGGTGAAACTGTACACCAGCACCGGGACGATAATGATCCCGCCGCCGACCCCAAACAGCCCGGCCAACACACCTGCACAGGCGCCGAGGGCCAGATAGAGCAGAAATTCCATGGCATTCCTTATTCGCTTCTCAAAAAAAGCACCGGCATGGTAACGGATGCAGGGGCTCAGGCTCCACTGGATGGCGATGGATAGAAGCGTGATGTCTGCGTAGAGTGAGCAAAAAACACACAAGGACCACCTTATGTGCCTGATTGTTTTCGCCTGGCGTCCGGGTCACGCCCAGCCGCTGATCGTGGCGGCCAACCGCGACGAGTTCTACGCCCGGCCCAGCCTGCCTCTGGCGCAATGGCCCGAAGCACCGCACGTTCATGCCGGTCGCGATCTGGAAGCCGGCGGCACCTGGCTCGGTGTTGGCGCCCATGGACGCTTCGCCGCACTGACCAACATCCGCGATCCGCATCAGCCCCCCGCACGCAAGTCACGAGGAGAGCTGGTGGCGCGATTTCTTAGCGGGGATATACCGATAGATGACTATTTGAGCGACGTTGTCGCACGTTCGCTGGAATATGCCGGATTTAATCTGCTGATCGGTAATGCCAACGAACTGTGGCACTTCAATGCCCGGGAGACTGAGGCGGTGATGCTGCCACCGGGGGTTTATGGGTTGTCGAACGCGGGACTGGATACGCCGTGGCCAAAACTGCTCAAGGCACGGACAGCGCTGGAGGAAGTGCTGGAAGAGCCGCAGCCCCAAGCGCTACTGGCGTTGCTGAATGATCCGCAGACGGCGCCGTTTGCCGAACTGCCGGATACCGGGGTCGGGTTGGCCACCGAGACGTTGCTGTCGAGTGTGTTTATTGCCAGCCCGACTTATGGGACACGAGCGAGTACGGCGTTGATTGTTCAGGCGGATGGGACGCGGTGGATGGTTGAACGGAGTTTTGGGCCGTATGGGGGGCATTTGGGGGAGGTGGAGATCAGGGTTTAGATTTGTGGCGTATTCGAGGACGCCTTCGCGGGCAAGTCGGATCGCCGCCCGCTCGCTCCTACAGGCAATATGCAAATCCTGTAGGAGCGAGGCTTGCCCGCGAAGAGGCCATTAGCCCTTTAAAGGGTCTTGGCCGAAGCCGGATTAATCATCCGCGCCAACCCAAGGTTCTTCAGCGCCAATTGCAGCGAGCTGTGGATAACTTGCGGGTTGTCGATGGTCATCAGCTCGGCGAGCAATTCCTTGGCCATGCTCAGGTTGATCTGACGCAACATCCACTTCACTTTCGGCAAGTTGGTGGCGTTCATCGACAGGCTATCGAAACCCATTGCCATCAACAGCACCGCCGCCGCCGGATCGCCGGCCATTTCACCGCAGATACTCACTGGCTTGCCTTCGGCATGGGCATCACGCACCACGCTCTGAAGGGCTTGCAGCACCGCTGGGTGCAGGCAGTCGTAGAGGTCGGCTACACGCGGGTTGTTTCGGTCCACCGCCAACAGGTACTGGGTCAGGTCGTTGGAACCGACCGACAGGAAGTCCACTTGCCGCGCCAGTTCCTTCGTCTGATAAACCGCCGCCGGAATTTCGATCATCACGCCAATCGGCGGCATAGGCACGTCGCAGCCTTCGTCGCGTACTTCACCCCAGGCCCGGTGAATCAGGTGCAGGGCTTCTTCCAGTTCGTGGGTGCCGGAGATCATCGGCAACAGAATCCGCAGGTTGTTCAAGCCTTCGCTGGCCTTGAGCATGGCGCGGGTCTGGACCAGGAAAATTTCCGGGTGGTCGAGCGTGACGCGAATGCCGCGCCAGCCGAGGAACGGGTTGTCTTCCTTGATCGGGAAGTACGACAGCGACTTGTCACCGCCGATGTCCAGGCTGCGCATCGTTACCGGTTGCGGGTGGAACGCGGCGAGTTGCTCGCGATAGATCGCCAGTTGCTCTTTTTCGCTCGGAAAGCGCTGATTGATCATGAACGGCACTTCGGTGCGGTACAGACCGACACCCTCAGCGCCACGCTTCTGCGCCCGCGCCACATCCGCCAGCAGGCCGGTGTTGACCCACAGCGGCATGCGGTGGCCATCGAGGGTCACGCACGGCAAGTCCCGCAAGGCGTCCAGCCCGAGGGCCAGTTGCTTCTCTTCCTCGACCACTTCGGCGAACTGCTTGCGCAGCACTTCGCTGGGGTTGGTGTAGACCTCGCCGTGATAGCCGTCGACGATCATCTGGATGCCGTCGACTTTCGAATACGGCAAGTCGACCAGGCCCATCACCGTCGGGATACCCATGGCTCGCGCCAGGATCGCCACATGGGAGTTGCCGGAACCGAGTACCGAGACCAGACCGACCAGCTTGCCTTCCGGCACCTCGCCGAGCATCGCCGGCGTCAATTCTTCGCTGATCAGAATGGTGTTGTCGGGGTAAACCAGGGTCTGTTGACGCTCTTCCTGCAAGTAAGCCAACAAGCGGCGACCAAGGTCTTTGACGTCGGAGGCGCGCTCACGCAGGTAGGCGTCGTCCATCAATTCGAAACGGTTGACGTGTTCGGTGACCACCTGACGCAACGCGCCCTGGGCCCACTGACCGGTCTTGATTACGGTGGTGATTTCGCTGCCGAGCGAGGCATCGTCGAGCATCATCAAGTAGACATCGAACAGCGCGCGCTCTTCCGGGCGCAACTGGTTCGCGAGCTTGGCGGACAAGGCGCGCATGTCGGCGCGCACGCCCTCGATAGCCGTCTTGAACAGCCCGAGTTCTGCGGCGATGTCGGTGATTGTCTTGTCCGGCACCACATCCAGATCGGCCGGCGGCAGCATGACCACCGCGGTACCGACCGCCGCACCGGGCGAACCCGGTACGCCGATGAACTTGGCTTCCTGGATGCCCTTGCCCTGACGGCCCAGCCCCCGGATCGAACCAGTGGCTTCGGCGTGGGCGATAACGCCGGCGAGCTGCGCGCTCATGGTCACGAGGAAGGCTTCTTCACCTTCATCGAACTGGCGACGTTCTTTTTGCTGAATGACCAACACGCCGACGACGCGGCGGTGGTGAATGATCGGCGCCCCGAGGAACGAAGCGTAGCGCTCTTCACCGGTCTCGGCGAAGTAGCGGTAGCGCGGGTGATCCGCGGCGTTTTCGAGGTTCAGGGGTTCTTCACGCGTGCCGACCAGGCCGACCAGACCTTCGTTGGGTGCCATGCTGACTTTGCCGATCGAGCGCTTGTTCAAGCCCTCGGTGGCCATCAGCACGAAGCGGTTGGTCTCAGGGTCAAGCAGGTAGACCGAGCAGACCTGGCTGCCCATGGCCTCTTTGACGCGCAACACAATAATCCCCAACGCCGCCTTGAGATCCTTGGCGGAGTTAACTTCCTGGACGATCTTGCGCAGCGTATTGAGCATGGCTCGGGGTCGAACTCCGTCGTCAGTCGCGCGTTAAAAGGCGCGGGGCAAGCTCTTTGAGAGCGCGTCGATACACCTCGCGCTTGAATGTCACCACCTGGCCCAACGGATACCAATAGCTGACCCAGCGCCAGCCATCGAATTCCGGTTTACCGGTCAAATCCATCCGCACCCGCTGCTCGTTGGAGACCAGGCGCAGGAGAAACCATTTCTGTTTCTGGCCGATGCACAGCGGTTGGCTGTGTGTCCTGACCAGACGTTGCGGCAAACGATAGCGCAACCAGCCCCGGGTGCAGGCGAGAATTTCAACATCTTCGCGCTCAAGACCCACTTCTTCGTTCAACTCGCGGTACAAGGCGTCTTCCGGCGTCTCCTGGGGGTTGATCCCGCCCTGTGGAAACTGCCAGGCATCTTGATTGATACGGCGAGCCCATAGCACCTGTCCGGCATCATTCGTGAGAATGATCCCGACATTGGGGCGGAAACCATCGGGGTCGATCACGGCAACAACCTCGCAAACGCATGTCGGCGCATTGTTCCACAAAGGTTGTGATAGCAGCAACGAGCCGGTCTACCTTATGTGCACTCTTGTGAAAAGTCCGTATTCTGGACGCCTTTCTACAGACTTTTCAGCGAGTAACTGCAATGCGGCTGGCTTTATTCGACTTGGACAACACGCTCTTGGGCGGTGACAGTGACCACGCCTGGGGCGATTACCTGTGCGAACGCGGCTTCCTCGACGCCGTCGCCTACAAGGCGCGCAACGACGAGTTCTATCAGGATTACCTGGCCGGCAAGCTGGATAACGATGCCTACCTGAACTTCTGCCTGGAAGTTCTCGGCCGTACCGAGATGGCCACGCTGGATCAATGGCACAGCGACTACATGCGCGACTGCATCGAACCGATCGTGCTACCCAAGTCCATCGAACTGCTGGCCAAGCACCGCGAGGCCGGCGACAAACTGGTGATCATCACTGCCACCAACCGCTTCGTCACCGGACCGATTGCCGAGCGTTTGGGTGTCGAAACCCTGATCGCCACCGAATGCGAAATGATCGACGGCCGCTACACCGGGCGCAGCACCGACATCCCGTGCTTCCGTGAAGGCAAGGTGACGCGGTTGAATCGTTGGCTGGAAGAGACCGGGTATTCGCTGGAAGACAGCTATTTCTATAGCGACTCGATGAATGATTTGCCGTTGCTGGAGCAGGTGGCGAATCCGATCGCTGTCGACCCGGACCCGAATCTGCGAGCCGAGGCCGAGAAGCGTGGCTGGCCGGTAATTACTTTGCGCGACTGACATCGCCTTCGCGGGCAAGCCTCGCTCCTACAAGACTCAACTCGGTCCTGTAGGAGCGAGGCTTGCCCGCGAACGGTGCGACTCGGTATCAAGCCTTAAACAGGCTTGGCGCCCATCAACCCCGCAATCGCGATAAAACAAACAAAACTGAACAACGCCAAGGCGAAAGTGAACTTGCCGCTGCCTCCCGGAACAGTGCGCAACTTGTTAAGCCGCACCAACAGCCAGAACCAGCCCAACGCCGCCACGGTATAAAGCACACTGGACGCCAGCAACCAGGTCTGCCCCAGCGGCCAGCCCACCAGATGCACCATCCACCAGCCGGTAAACGGCATGCTCAGCAGCGCCAGCCCCATCACCAGCCAGATAAACAGTCGTGGCCGTTGCAACGTGCGCGCGTGAGCCGTCGCGTCACCGTTACGGCGCGTACGCCAGACCCAGATCGCCAAGCCCAGGGCGCTGACCAGCAGCAACACCGTCGCCACGATGTGAGCCACTTTCAGGGCGGTTAACGTTTCCATTGTTCGATTTCCTTATGGCCTGCCCATCAGCGTAGCCGTTCAGCCGAGAAACAGCTGATAGGCCGGGTTGTCGCTTTCGTCCCAGTACGGGTAGCCGATTTCTTCCAGCGCAGCAGGCACCAGATGGCGTTCATCGTGAGGCACTTGCAGACCTGCGACCACCCGGCCATCCGCCGCGCCATGGTTGCGGTAGTGGAACATCGAGATGTTCCAGCGCCCGCCGAGCTTGTTGAGAAAGTTGAACAGCGCGCCCGGACGCTCCGGGAACTCAAAGCGCAGCACCACTTCATCGACCACATGGGCGGCACGCCCGCCGACCATGTGGCGGATGTGCAACTTGGCCAATTCGTTGTCGGTCAGATCGAGTACCGGGAAACCCTGCTCGGTCAGGCTGGCAATCAGCGCACTGCGCGGATCATTTTCCGGATGCGTCTGCACGCCAACGAAGATGTGCGCTTCGCTGCCGGTGTTGTAGCGGTAGTTGAATTCGGTGATCTGGCGCTTGCCGATGGCTTCGCAGAACGCCTTGAAGCTGCCCGGTTTCTCGGGGATGGTCACGGCGATGATGGCTTCGCGACCTTCGCCAAGCTCGGCACGCTCGGCGACATGGCGCAGACGGTCGAAGTTGACGTTGGCGCCCGAGTCGATAGCCACAAAGGTGTGACCGGTGACGCCGCGTTGCTCAACGTATTTCTTGATCCCGGCCACACCCAGGGCGCCGGCAGGTTCGGTGATCGAGCGGGTATCGTCGTAGATGTCCTTGATCGCCGCACAGATTTCATCGGTACTGACGGTGATCACTTCATCGACATAGTCTTTGCAGATATCAAAGGTGTGCTGACCAATCTGCGCCACTGCGACGCCGTCGGCGAAGAGGCCCACGGTCGGCAGGATCACGCGCTCGCCGGCAGCCATGGCGGCTTGCAGGCAGTTGGAATCATCCGGCTCGACGCCGATGATTTTGATTTCCGGGCGCAGGTACTTCACGTACGCCGCGATCCCGGCGATCAGCCCTCCGCCGCCCACCGGG
This sequence comes from Pseudomonas sp. ZS1P83, assembly GCF_054897825.1. Taxonomy (NCBI): domain Bacteria; kingdom Pseudomonadati; phylum Pseudomonadota; class Gammaproteobacteria; order Pseudomonadales; family Pseudomonadaceae; genus Pseudomonas; species Pseudomonas sp. ZS1P83. The sequence goes on along the minus strand of NZ_CM142706.1, from coordinate 5,781,229 downwards.
ACGAAAATCGCATCCAGACGCCCAGGGTGCTGACGCAGAATCTCCATCGCCACCGTGCCCTGCCCGGCAATGGTGTGGGGATCGTCGTAAGGGTGGATGTAGACGTAGCCTTTTTCGTCGACCAGTTTCAGCGAGTAGGCCAGGGCTTCCGGGAACGAATCCCCGTGCAGCACCACTTTGCCGCCGCGCGAGCGCACGCCTTCGACTTTGATTTCCGGAGTGGTCTTGGGCATGACGATGGTCGCTTTCACGCCCAACACCTTTGCCGCCAAGGCCAGGCCTTGTGCATGGTTGCCCGCCGACGCGGTCACAACACCGCGAGCGCGCTCTTCATCGCTCAGCTGGGTCAGCTTGTTGTAGGCGCCGCGAATCTTGAACGAGAACACGGGCTGCAAGTCTTCGCGCTTGAGCAAAATATTATTGCCCAGCCGCTCGGAGAGCTGGCGGGCAGTCTGCAATGGGGTTTCTACGGCAACGTCATAAACGCGCGAGGTGAGGATCTTTTTGACGTACTGTTCGAGCATCGGAAAGCATCACTGAGCGGGTTGGGCAGGGCTAAGGAGTCTAACCCGGCTTTCGACCGGACGACCACACTAAACAGACGGACCTGTAGGAGCGAAGCTTGCTCGCGAAGACGTCATCACATCCGATGCAAATGTTGGCTGAGAGACCGCTTTCGCGAGCAAGCTTCGCTCCTACAGGGTTGGGGCATGACATTGACCCTCAACGTGGGCAATGACCTTCCCCGCCCCGGGGCCTATAATGCCGGCCTTTCCGTTTCCCCTTGCCCGCTTCGGAGCCCGCATGACCCAGGATCAACTCAAACAGGCAGTGGCCCAAGCCGCCGTCGACTTCATCCTCCCGAAACTCGACGACAAGAGCATCGTCGGGGTCGGCACCGGCTCCACCGCCAACTGCTTCATCGATGCACTGGCCAAGCACAAAGGCGCGTTCGACGGCGCGGTCGCCAGTTCCGAAGCCACCGCCGCCCGCCTCAAAGGCCACGGCATTCCGGTGTATGAGCTGAACACCGTCAGCGACCTGGAGTTCTACGTCGACGGCGCCGATGAAAGCGACGAGCACCTGAACCTGATCAAGGGCGGCGGCGCAGCCCTGACCCGCGAGAAAATTGTGGCGGCCGTGGCCAAGACCTTCATCTGCATCGCCGACGCCAGCAAACTGGTGCCGGTGCTCGGTGCGTTCCCGCTGCCGGTCGAAGTCATCCCGATGGCCCGCAGCCACGTGGCCCGCGAGCTGGTGAAGCTGGGCGGCGACCCGGTCTACCGTGAAGGCGTGCTGACCGACAACGGCAACATCATCCTCGACGTGTTCAACATGCAGATCACCAACCCGGTGGCGCTGGAGACGCAGATCAATGCCATCGTCGGCGTGGTCACCAACGGGTTGTTCGCGGCACGTCCTGCGGATTTGTTGCTGCTGGGCACCAGCGAAGGCGTGAAAACCCTCAAGGCCTGAACCCCTGCACTTCCGTAGGAGCAGAGCTTGCTCGCGAAGAGGCCGTAACAGTCGACAGAGATGTTGAATGTTACGGCCTCTTCGCGAGCAAGCTCTGCTCCTACAGGGATTTGAGGTGTTGGTTAGGGTTGTGGTGGTTTTTTGAAGACATAGAACAGGTTCGGCTCGCTCACCAGGTACATCGTACCGTCGTCATCCATGGCGATCCCTTCCGCTTGCGGCACCGTCTTCTGCAACCCCTGACGGCCCTTGCTCAGTGACAGGGTGCTCAGCGGACGCCCGTCCACATCCAGTTCCAGAATCAGCCGCGACTCGTCCGACAGCGCCAGCAAATGCCCGCTGCGCTCGTCATATTGCAAGCTCGACAGGTCTCGCACGAACATCCCGGCATCGCGCTTGGGGTTGTTCACGACGTGCACCGCGTAGGATTTTTCCGGGTTGTAATGCGGGAAGCCCTGCACTTCATAGATCAGCATCGGGTCGCGTTCCATGGCGACAAACAACCGCTTGCCCACCGAATCGTAAGCCAGACCTTCGAAGCCCTTGTTGCCACTCGTGTGCACGCCAAGGGTCATCTGCTCGGCGTCCGCTGCGTCGAGGAACATCGTGTCCTTCTCCAGATGAATCTTGATCAGCCGCTGCTCGCGCTCGTCAGTGATCACGTACGTGTCGGCGCTGATGAATTCTACGGCTTCCGGATCGCCAAACCCGACCAGCGCAATGCGTCGAATAATCCGGCCGTCCAGAGACAGCTCGATCAGCTCAGAGTTTTTGTTGGTGACGGTGAACAGACTTTTGCGCACCGGATCGAAGGTCAGCGCCGACACATCGTCGTCCAGGCCTTCGATGGTTCGGGCCTCGACCGTGACCTGATAGTGATCCAGAGCGATGGACTGATCGTTCGCCGGCTGCCAAAGCGTGTGCAGATTGAACAGGCGCATGTAATGGCCGACCGAAATCAGCGCGATCAGGGCAATCAACGACAGGCCACCGCGCGCCACCCTCACGACGGGCTTATTTCTGTTTTTCGAAACGGTAGAACAGGTTCGGCTCGCTCACCATGTACAGCGTACCCGCATCGTCCATGGTCACGCCTTCGGCGCGAGGGATGGTTTTCTTCAACCCATTGAAGCCGCCCAGCAAGGTCATGAAGCTGACCTGCTCGCCCTTCTCGTCCAGCTCCAACAGCAAGTGGGAGTCGGCGGACAACACCAGGGTGTGACCGGTGCGCGGGTCGATGGCCAGGGCCGAGAGGTTGCGGATGTCCAGTTCGTCATTGGCAAGTTTCTGCTTGTCGCCGGCGAGTGTCTGGCCATCGTTGCTTTTCCAGGCGAACAACGCCGGTGGACGCTCTTCACCCAGCAACATTTGGTGATTGCGGGAGTCCCAGACGATGGCTTCGAAGGCCTTGTTCTGGTCTTTCGAAGGGCCGAGGTCGTATTTCGGGAAGTTGGCGATATTCAGCTCGCGGGTGTCGGCGTCAACCTTGACGATGGAAAGCATGTGTTCGCGCTCATCGACGATGGCCAGCAGACCGTTACCCATCACGGTCACCCCTTCCGGGTTGCTCCAGCCCACCAGCGGCATTTTGCGCAGGACGTCGCCCTGCAAGGTCAGCTCGACCAGAAACGGATTTTTGCCCATGACTGAAAACAGGGTTTTGGTTTGTGGGTCGTAGGCCAGGTCCGACGCTTCGTCCTTTTCCATGCCCGGTAGCAGTTTGGCGTCGATCACCGCCCGGTAATCCGGCAGCCAGATGCTCGCCTGACGTTCGGCGGGGCTTTCAAAACGCTCCCGTACCCAGAGCACACCGCGATCATCCCAATGCATCGCAAATGCAACGCCGTACGCGACGGCCGCCACCAGCAAAAGCCAGGAATACCAACGCGTGACAAAGCGCGAGCGGCGGGCAGTTTTAAGTTTGGGCAGTGGCTGGGTGACCATCAAGGATGCGTTCCAGAAATTCAGGCTAAGGGTAATAGCACAATTGGGGCCGGCTCAGACGCCGCAAGTCCCGGAATTATCCTGACGTGATGTGAAAAAAACGGGAAATGGCGGGATTGCCCTACACCTGATCGTTCCCACGCTCTGCGTGGGAATGCCGCCATGGACGCTCCGCGTCCGCTTCGGGATGTGACGCGGAGCGTCACGGGATGCATTCCCACGCGGACGGTTCGACGCCTCGACGTGGGAACGATCATTGGATCATCGCACGCTACTGGTGAAGCTGCTGGCGCCTGGCAATTCCAGCACCAGTTCATCACCGACATTCAGCGGACCGACACCAACCGGCGTACCCGTCAGGATCACGTCACCGGCCTGCAGCGAGAAACAGCCGGCCATGTGCTGGATCATCGGCACGATCGGATTGAGCATCGCGCTACTGTTGCCATCCTGACGCACTTCGCCGTTGATGGTCAGGCGGATGCCGATGTCGGTCAGGTCAGCAAACGTGCTGCCGGACACGAATGGCGCAATCACTGCCGCACCGTCGAAGGACTTGGCGATTTCCCATGGCAGGCCCTTGGATTTCAGCTCGGCCTGCTTGTCGCGCAGCGTCAGGTCCAGGGCCGGAGCGAAGCCGGAGATGGCATCGAGCACTTCTTCACGGCTCGGTTTGGTCGACAAAGGCTTGCCGATCAACACCGCGATTTCCGCTTCGTAATGCACTGAACCACGTTCGGTCGGAATGCTGAAACCGTCTTCCAGCGGCACGACGCAACTGCCCGGCTTAATGAACAGCAGCGGTTCTGTAGGCACCGGGTTGTCCAGTTCCTTGGCGTGTTCGGCGTAGTTACGGCCGATGCACACCACTTTCCCCAGCGGGAAGTGAATACGCGTGCCGTCGACATACTGGTGCTGATAGCTCATTACCGACTCCTGTTTCGTAGCTCTTAAATTCAAAAGTCAAACAGCGAAAATTTTGCCCGGGTTCATGATGCCGTTCGGGTCGAACACCGCTTTGACGGCTTTCATGTACTCGATCTCAACCGGGGAACGGCTGTAGGTCAAGTAGTCACGCTTGGTCATGCCCACGCCATGTTCGGCGGAAATCGAGCCGTTGTACTTCTCGACGGTTTCGAACACCCACTTGTTGACAGTCGCGCACTTGGCGAAGAACTCGTCCTTGCTCAAGTTCTCCGGCTTGAGGATGTTCAAGTGCAGGTTGCCGTCGCCGATGTGGCCGAACCAGACGATTTCGAAATCCGGGTAGTGTTCGCCGACGATCGCGTCGATTTCCTTCAGGAACGCCGGAACTTTCGACACAGTGACCGAAATGTCGTTCTTGTACGGCGTCCAGTGCGAGATGGTCTCGGAGATGTATTCGCGCAGCTTCCAGAGGTTCTGCAACTGGGTTTCGCTCTGGCTCATCACACCGTCCAGCACCCAGCCCTGCTCGACGCAGTGCTCGAAGGTTTCCAGGGCGTGGTTGGCCACTTCTTCGGTGGTCGCTTCGAATTCCAGCAGCGCGTAGAACGGGCAATCGGACTCGAAAGGCGCCGGCACGTCGCCGCGAGCCATCACCTTGGCCAATGCTTTGTCGGAGAAAAATTCGAAGGCGGTCAGGTCGAGCTTGCTCTGGAACGCGTGCAACACCGGCATGATCGAGTCGAAATCGGCCGTGCCGAGGACCATGGCGGTGAGGTTTTTCGGCGCGCGGTCCAGACGCATGGTGGCTTCGACCACAAAACCGAGGGTGCCTTCCGCGCCGATGAACAACTGACGCAAATCGTAACCCGTGGCGTTCTTGATCAGGTCTTTGTTCAGCTCCAACAGATCGCCTTTGCCGGTGACGACTTTCATGCCCGCGACCCAGTTGCGGGTCATGCCGTAGCGAATGACCTTGATCCCGCCGGCATTGGTGCCGATATTGCCGCCAATCTGGCTGGAACCTGCCGAAGCGAAGTCCACTGGGTAGTACAGGCCTTTTTCTTCGGCGACGTTCTGCAGGTGTTCGGTGACCACGCCTGGCTGGCAGACCGCCGTGCGGTCGGTCAAGTTCACGTCGAGGATCTGGTTCATGTAGTCAAAGGACACGACGACTTCGCCATTGGCCGCCACGGCAGCGGCGGAAAGCCCGGTGCGACCGCCGGACGGCACCAACGCAACATTGTGCTCATTGGCCCAACGGACAATGGCTTGAACCTGCTCGGTGGTCTTGGGGAACACGATGGCGGTTGGGGCCGGGGCGAAATGCTTGGTCCAATCCTTACCGTAAGCATTCAGGGAGTCGGCATCGGTCAGCACCTTGCCAGGCTCAACCAGGGTCTTCAGCTCTTCAATCAGGGCAGGATTGGTCATCGACAGAACTCTCGAACAATTCATGGTCATCCTGAGAACGCTTCACGTCGCAGGAATGAGTGTTTAGCGGGGTGCATATGCTAGCATACCGACCCCGCAGCATAGTGCCCAACGGCTGTTCTGCGGCGACGGCATTCTTGTCGTCCGGGTCAGCGTCTGCTGGCTATTTCCTGCCATTTTTCTCCGGGATACAGGTTTACGCAGATGAGCAAGACTTCTCTCGATAAGAGCAAGATCAAGTTCCTTCTTCTCGAAGGCGTCCACCAATCGGCTGTCGACGTCCTCAAGTCGGCGGGCTACACCAGCATCGAGTACCTCACTGGTTCTCTGCCGGAAGCCCAGCTGAAGGAAAAGATCGCTGATGCTCACTTCATCGGCATTCGCTCCCGCACTCAACTGACCGAAGAGATCTTCGATCAGGCGAAGAAACTGGTGGCTGTCGGCTGTTTCTGCATCGGCACCAACCAGGTCGACCTCAACGCTGCTCGCGAACGCGGCATCGCGGTGTTCAACGCACCGTACTCCAACACGCGTTCCGTAGCGGAGCTCGTGTTGGCAGAGGCGATCCTGTTGTTGCGCGGCATTCCTGAGAAGAACGCTTCCTGCCACCGTGGCGGCTGGATCAAGAGCGCAGCCAACTCCTTCGAAATCCGCGGCAAGAAGCTGGGTATCGTGGGTTACGGTTCGATCGGTACTCAACTGTCGGTCCTGGCTGAAGGCCTGGGCATGCAGGTGTACTTCTACGACACCGTGACCAAGCTGCCATTGGGCAACGCGACGCAAGTTGCCAGCCTGACCGAGCTGCTGGGCATGTCCGACATCGTCACCCTGCACGTTCCGGAAACCGCTGCGACCCAGTGGATGATCGGCGAGAAGGAAATCCGTGCGATCAAGAAGGGCGGCATCCTGATCAACGCTGCTCGCGGCACCGTGGTCGAACTGGACGCCCTGGCGGAGGCGATCAAGGACAAGCACCTGATCGGCGCGGCCATCGACGTATTCCCGGTGGAGCCTCGCTCCAACGATGAAGAGTTCGCAAGCCCGCTGCGTGGCCTGGACAACGTGATCCTGACCCCGCACATCGGCGGTTCTACTGCTGAAGCGCAAGCCAACATCGGTCTGGAAGTGGCAGAGAAGCTGGTCAAGTACAGCGACAACGGTACATCCGTATCGTCGGTAAACTTCCCGGAAGTTGCCCTGCCGGCTCACCCTGGCAAGCATCGTCTGCTGCACATCCACGAGAACATTCCGGGTGTGATGAGCGAGATCAACAAGGTCTTCGCCGAAAACGGCATCAACATTTCCGGTCAGTTTCTGCAGACCAACGAGAAAGTCGGCTACGTCGTGATCGACGTCGACGCCGATTACTCGGAAATGGCGCAAGAGAAGCTGCAGCACATCAACGGCACCATTCGTTGCCGCGTGTTGTTCTGATAGCGACTTGAGCGACAAAAAAGGGAGACCCTCGGGTCTCCCTTTTTCATTCGCGCGACATCGTTACTTGACGTTGACGGTGATTTTCTTCGAAACGATTGGCGGATCGAACGGCAGGTGACCGCTGTCACCCAACTCGAGCTGCAAGGTGTGCTTGCCGGGTGTCAATTTGACTTCAGCCTGGGTCTGCGCCTTGCCGAAGTGCATATGGTTGGCATCATTCGGAATCGGTGCGCCTGCGGCAGGCAGCTTGTCGACATCGATCAGCAAATGGTGATGGCCGGTGTTTTTGGTGACATCGCCCGCTGGCGCCAACGCGACGTTCTCGACGGCGAACTTGACGATGAAGGTTTGCGGGACCGTGGCACCGTCCGCGGGAGAAACGATGGACACTTCTGCACCCTTGGGAGCCGGTGTGGCAGCCGTTGCCAGCATCGAAGCCCCCAACAACAGGCCAGCCAATGCTGCTCGTGACATAAAGGTTTTCATTCTTTTCTCCAGTTTTTTCGTAAAATCCGCTTGGCCATGACAACTTCACGGCCATTCGTTGTCGAAGGCTCTCGACAACCATAGCAAAGCGAGCCTGAACCAGCGCATCGCGATAATGAATTCAAGGAGTGACCATGCGTTTTTTGCCTGGCTTGATCTGCCTGCTACCCCTTTTGAGCCCTTTGGCTCATGCCGAACTGATTGACGATGTAAACGACCGTGGCGAATTGCGCATCGCTCTTGAGGCTAATACACCGCCGTTCAATTTCAAGGACGATGGCAATCTAACGGGCTTCGAGGTCGAATTGGGCCAACTGCTGGCCAACGAACTGGATGTACGGGCCGATTTCGTCATTACCGATTCCAACGATCTGCTGCAAGGTGTTGAAACCGGCAAGTATGACGTCGCCATCAACCACATAGCAGTGACCCCGGACCTCAAGGATCGTTTCGACTTCAGCGAACCTTACAGCTACACCCATGCGCAATTGATCGCGCAGAAGGAAGAGCAACCGCGCTCGATGCTGCTGGTTCAAGCCTTGACCGAAGAGAAGCCGAAAGTCGGCCCGACCGTGAGCCTGGCAATTCCGTTTCAGAAGGGTAACCCGGCGTTTCATGCCAGCCTGGAAAACGCGCTGCAGCGGATCAAGGCGGATGGGCGACTGGAGGCGTTGTCGCAGAAATGGTTGGGGGCGGATACGAGTGTGGCGCCCAAACCGTAAGACACTGAAGATCCCACAGGGGTTTTGTGTAAGACGTTACTTCAGGTTGGTCAGGGCCTGTACAGCTTGCGGCAACTCCAGCTCGCTGAAAACCTGGACACCGTGACGCTTGAGCAACGCCGCAGTAACACCTTCACCACTGACCTTCACACCACTAAACGTCCCGTCATAGGTCAACAAGTTCCCGCAAGACGGGCTATTGGCCTTGAGCACGGCGATCCTGATGCCGAGCTTTTGCACCCGTTCCAACGCCTGATAAGCCCCCGAGAGAAACTCGGCGCTGACGTCCTCGCCCTCGGTGGTGATCACAGAGGCGTGGCCATCAAGCACTTCACCACCCTGCCCGCCCGGAATCTCCGCCGCCGCCCTTGGCGTCGGCAAGCCACCGGCCACCTCCGGACACAACGGCACCACCCGACCTTCATCAAGCCACTGCTGAAGTTGATCGAAAGGCCCGCTGGCGCCGCCGTCGTAACGTACGCGGTGGCCCAGCAGACAGCGGCTTACCAGAATTTTCTGCATGATCAGAACGGCTCGTTGCCACGACGCCGGAACCAGCCGGTCAACGACAGGCGATCCCGGGTCGCGGGCAGGACTTCGTGGGGCACCTCGCCCGACAGGAACACCACCAGGCCTCCGCCGGTAGGCACTACATCGTGTTCGACGCCTTCATCAAGGTACATGCGCAACTGGCCGCCGTGCTCGGGCAGCCAGGCGTCATTGAGGTAAACCACCGCCGACACCCTGCGCCGGTCATCGTCACGAAAACGGTCGACATGCTTGAGGTAGAACGCGCCCGGCGGGTACAAGGCGAAATGGCTTTCGAAATCTTCCAGGCCCAGAAACAAACCGCGATTCATCGCCTCGCGCAGGCTGTCCATCAACTCAAGATAGCTGTCGCAAGCATCTGCCTGGCCGGGCTCGATCCACTGGATATGGTCGCCGCGAATCCCCTCGCGAATTTCGGTTGTCGGCCCGCGCCCCACTGCCGCCGGGACCAATTCACCCTCGGCAGCACGTTTACGGCACTCAGCCGCCAGTTCCAGAGTCAGAGCCTTGGGCAGGAAAATATTCTGCTGCGACCAGCCGTGTTCTGCCAGGTCGTCGACGATACGTAACAGCAGCGGGTGATCAGAGGGTATTGGCATGGCGCGCATAGTATTCCTGTGCCCGAAAATCCGACAGAGCCGCGCAGCAGGTTGATACGAATTCTCGACAAGGACGAAGGCCACACGGAGAATAGTCGCCTGCTGACAGGAGTCCCTATGCGCCGTTTGCTTTTCTCAATGCTGATGTTCTGCGTTATGCCTGCTTGGGCAGACGGCCACGACCAGTTGTACAAGGTCGCCGGCTGGCCAGAACAACGCGCGCATTTCAACGACGCTCTCTCGGCCGCTCAGCAGCGGTATCAAAATAGCCTGCCACCGGCCGTTTTCCAGGCGTTGGTGAATAACAGCAACCAGCGCTTTGCCCCCCAGGCCGTGGACCAGCGCGCCGAAGCGCAATTGCGCAAGACCCTTGCCGATCCGAAACCCGCGCTGACGTTCTTTCAGTCACCCCTGGGCAAGAAAATCGTTGCCGCCGAATTGCTCGCGACCCGTCGTGATCAACTGGCAAAAAACGCCAAGGGTTTACCCAAGATCCAGGCCAGCGACAGCCGCATGCTGATCATCGGCCATCTGGCTCAGGCCCTGCCCGCTCGCGAGGCCGGCGCTGAAGTCAGCCTGGCGATTGCCGGTGTCGCGGCCGACAGCCTCAGTTCGATGATCCCCGGCCTGCTCGGCGGTGGTCAGGCTCAAGGCATGTTGAACGGTCAGCGTCAGCGCTTGATGGACCAGATTGGCAGCGACCTGAACAACACGCTGTTGTATGTCTATCGCGACCTGTCGGATAACGAACTGGAAGAGTTCGCCACGTTTGCCGAGTCTGACGAAGGCAAGGCTTACTATCAGGCAGCGTTGGCAGCGATTCGGGCGGGGCTGGCGGTGGGGCAGAGTACGCCGAGCCTTACCCAATAATCTGCAGCGCGTTTGAGATTGCCTTCGCGGGCAAGTCGGACCGCCGCACCGCTCGCTCCTACAGGGAAATGCATTCCAATTGTAGGAGCGAGGCTTGCCCGCGAAGAGGCCCTCACTACCGCTATCGATTCCGGCCTTTAATTCGCTTGCTCAAAAACCCGAAATACTCCCGCCGCAACGCCAGCGTCTCATTCGCCAGGTGATGCCGCGCCTCGGGCAACATCAGCACCTGCGGCCGATCGAACTTGCCTCGCAACACTTCAAGGTTATGTTCCCAATCCACCGTCATGTCCGCCTGCCCCTGAACAATCAGCGGTCGCCGCGGACTGTTCGGTGCAGCCTCGATTCGTTTGATCCACCGCGCCAACGCACCGACCCAGGCAGTCGGCAGACGTAGCGGCTGCAATGGATCGGCTTGCAGGAATGGCAAAAAATCCGGGTCGTTGGAGTTCTCGCTGAAGCGCCGGGCGATGGCTTTGACGAAGGGTTTGAGCAAGTAATAGCTGAGCTGCGACCAGCCCCAGGCCCGCGGCCGAACCAGCGGTGACAACAGGATTACCTGGCCCTGGGCAGGACTGCTCGCCCCTTGATTAAGAACATGATCGATCACGATCGCCCCGCCGGTACTTTGCCCGCACAAGTGCCACGGCTGTGGCAAATCGAGGGCCACAGCCTCGGTAAACAACCCTTCCAGCGTGTGCTGATACTCGGCGAAATCCTTGATGCTCGCCCGCTCACCGCTGGACAGCCCGTGCCCCGGCAGGTCGCAGGCAATCACCGCAAAATCCTGATCCAGCGCCCACTCGATCACATGCCGGTAAAGCCCGGTGTGATCGTAAAAGCCGTGGAACAAAAACAGCGTCGCCTTCGCCCGCTCGGGCCACCAGACCTGGCTAACCACCTCATAACCATCGACCTCGAAACGCCCAAGGCTACTGCGCACATTACGCCCCGCAAAATCCAGCCCGTAGAAGCGCTGGTAAGCCAGCGCCTCTACCGACAGCGGCTGCCTGTCGGCCAATGGCCGCAGGCTGGCACGCAGATGATCGGGGTCGAAAGTGGCAGACATGAGCAATTCCAGAACGCGAAACGGTCTTTATTGGCCTGCGATATTCATCTGTCGCGGCAAGCATGGCAAGCTAGCGCACCTTCGAGGACTGAAATCCATGCGCTCGCCCTACCGCGCCACACTGCTTGCCAGCCTGCTCGCCCTCGTGTGTGCCGGCGCGCTGTGGTTTGCTTACGACTGGTTTCAGGGCCGCTACCTGCGAGCGTTCAGCGAGCACACCGCAGTGTTCTCCGGTGACCCGCTGCGCCTGCCCGACAACCTCGCCGGCCCCGGCGCCATCCGCCTCGTGCACTTCTGGGACCCGGCCTGCCCGTGCAATGTCGGCAACCAACAACACCTGAGCGAACTGGTTGAGCACTACGTACCGCAAGGCGTGGAGTTTTATGCGGTACAAAAGCCTGGCAGCCACGGTCAGTTACCGAGCACTTTAAGCCGCCTGAAAAGCATCACCATCCTCCCAGGTTCCGAACAGATCCCCGCCAGCCCGGCCGTGGCGATCTGGGATCGCAGCGGCAAACTGGCGTATTTCGGCCCGTACAGCGAGGGCCTGACCTGCAATTCGAACAACAGCTTTATTGAGCCGATTCTGCAAGCGTTGAGCGAAGGCCGCGCGGTGAGTGCCACGCACACACTGGCAGTGGGTTGTTACTGCCCGTGGCCAAAAAAACAACAATAGATAACTAATGCAATATGCCCATCTATAAGCCAGGATGGGCAAAATTGCTCGACGAAGATTTATGATAGGTATTAGACAATATCTTTAAAATCCAAATAACGTCTTAATGGTTCAGGAATCTCCACAGAGCCGTCAGCCTTTTGAAAGTTTTCCAAAATCGCGATCATCGTTCTTCCTAGTGCCGAAGCGGTTCCATTGAGAGTATGAACATACTGATTTTTCTTCAGAAGAGGGTCCTTATATTTAATATTAAGGCGACGCGATTGATAGTCAGTACAATTACTTGCTGACGTTATTTCGCCATATTCCCCGGCAGTGCCTTTACCCGGCATCCAGGCCTCGATATCATATTTTTTGTACGCCGGCGCCCCCAAGTCGCCAGTGCAATTTAGTACGACTCGATACGGAATACCAAGCTCGGTATAAATCTCTTCCTGCAATGCAAGAATTTTCTCATGATATTCAGCGCTATCCTTGGGCAGACACACTACAAATAATTCTAATTTTTCAAATTGATGGACCCTGTAAAGGCCTTTGCTAGACTTACCGGAAGCCCCAGCCTCTCGCCTGAAACAATGGCTTTCGGCAATATAAAGAAGTGGGAGTCGAGCAAAATCAATTACCTCATCAGAATGCATACCGGCAATACATATTTCGGCTGTAGCGATAAGACTTTTGTCTAAGCCACCCAACTCGTATGTATTACTTTCGTCCCCCTTGGGAGAAAATCCTACGCCTTCCATTATATGATTGTAAGATATGTCCGGCGTCTGCAAAGGCGTGAAGCCGGCCTTTAATGCCTTATTGAAAATATAGCTCTTCAGCGCGTGCTGGAGGAACACTGCTTGATTTTTAAGAAAATAAAATTTTGAACCTGCGACTTTTGCACCCGAGTCAAAATCAAGCAAGTCGAGATTACGCCCCAATTCAAGATGATCCTTACTGGAAAAGGAGAACTTGGGAATGTCACCACTTACTCGAACAGTTAAGTTATCGTCATCGCTGAGGCCAATCGGCACTTCTGACGAAATCCAATTTGGTAACTGGCGGATACACAATGAAAACTCCGCTTCAAGTAAATTAAACCTCTCCTTAGCCTTTATAACGGCACCTTTTAATGTCATCGCACTCATCGCGACGGACGGTGGGCTTTCCGCCGTTGAGGCACTATCTCTGGGACCTTTCGAAAGAGCATTTAACTGACCTTGCATATCCTCAAGTTCTCGCTTTTGCGATTTAACGTCCTCATAGAGAGAAATAATACGATCTAAATCGATTCTTATATTTCTTGCCGACAAATTGGACTTCATCGACTGATAATTTTCCTGAAGCTTTTTTATATCTATCATATTAAATACTCGCATATTTTTCTAATACTTACGGAAACAGACGGCTTCACCTAACCGAACTGGCACCAAATATCTAGGCAACAATTAAAGGTCCAGATAAAAAATTTGCTAATGCTTTAATGCCAAATCGCATTTGATCGATATCGATTTTTTCATTCGCTGAGTGTGCATCACTTAAAGAGCCCGCACCAAAAATCGCAGTGGGAATATTGGCTTCTTGGGCATAATGTCGAGCATCACAACTAGCCCTCCAAGCAAACATTCCATCGTTCTTGTTTAACCCCCGCGCCTCGGAAACAGATTGATCTAATCGCTTTAAAAAAATGTCCTCCTCAGAAACAATATATGCTTTATTCCGTAATCCAACGTAAAAATCTAAGTCGACTTTGACTTCTGGGTATTCCGACAAAAGTGACTTCATTCGAGTATTCAATAAAGTTTCGATATCTTCTATCGACGTGGCTGGCAAAAAACCAATATTAAAAGTGAAGCTGCACTTTTCGGGCACCGAACCAGGCCACTCTCCCCCTGAAATCTTACCCACATTTATCTGTACAGGTCGTTTCCAGATTGAAAAGGCAGAGTCACTATGAGACTCCCGAACCATCTCTTTTTCTAAAGCGTTCAAACCTTCGATTAATTTCATTGCGACAGTTATCGCAGACACCCCCTCTAGAATGCTACCCATATGAACAGCCTTTCCGACAATAGTTATTTCACAGGTCAAACACCCTCGGTGACCGCGATGAACCGCCAAGTCAGTAGGTTCGAAAACAACGGCCATATCTGCATAAACCCCATGAAGAATAGTGGACAATGTTCCGTTACCTCCTACTTCTTCTTCCGAAACCAAGTCCAATAAAATTTTAAATTGAGGACTGATCTTTTTGTGCTTCATATACGCCAAAGCACCAAACAATAAAAAAAGATTCCCCTTGGTATCACATGATCCACGACCATAAACGTAATTGCCGTCGATCCAAGGTGATAGCAACTTTCGCCCCTCACCCTCTGCCGGAACAACATCTATGTGCGAGTTGAATAGAACCGTGCTATCCGTAACAGACAACGCATTCAACTCTGCTCTAATATTTACTTTTCCATTGTTATCATCTGAAACAGTGTTAGCCCTATGAGCTCCAAGCTCCGTATGATATTGCTCAACACGGAACCTAAAACCATATTTCTCAAGTAAATTCTCCAAACAAGGAATGGCCTCCCGCTCCTTTCCTAAGCTGGTATCAATAGATAAATACTCTATTAGCTCAGGTAGCATTTCTTTTTTGTAACCATTAAACCAATCACCGAACTCACAAGTATTTAACATTATCGTCACCTTTGAATTTTTTCAATTACAAGGGGATCAATCTTGTTTAATCAGATATGACAAAGTTTTCTCAGATAGACCTTGTCGAACTTTGGATAAAAATATTTCTTGAGTGGCCTTGATCATTTTGTAATCTTCAGTTCCATTCAGAAGATCGGAGCAATAGCTCAAGTCTTTTAACGCATCACCAATTGAAAATCTAAGCGGATCTTCGATATCATCTATAATGGCGCTCACAAGCGATTGAGTAATAGCATTATTTACTGCCCCCTGCTGTATTAAAGTTCTTAAATAATGAACATTAATGTTCAATACCTGCGCGGCACCAATCATATTTGCAGTCAGCGCAACAACTCCCATAGAAAGCGCATTATTTAGCAACTTTAACTTCTGCCCTTCCCCTGTTTCCCCCGCATGAAGTACCCATCTACAAAACCCACTTAATACAGTACAAGCCTCATCCACCAGCGCCTTTGGTGCCCCAAGTATCGCATTTGACTCCCCACGTCTTGCCTCTCTAGGCCCTCTTGTGAGTGGCGCATCAACGTAACGAATGCCGTGGTCCAACAATTTCTCGGAAAGTTGTCGGGTTTCAACCGGACATCCTGTCGTAGTATCAATTATTAATAGACCCTCGTGACGTGCTGTAATTAATCCATTCCTGCCAAAGCAGACACTTTGAACCTCTTTCGTAGAGGGAAGTGACAGAATAATGGTTCCGCACGACTCAGCGACTTCCTTCGGAGTGGTTACTTCATTACCACCCAACTCGACTAACTCTGCTATGCCTTTCCGAGAGCTATACGATAAACTTGTAATCGAAGCTCTATTTCTGATTAGGCTTACAGCAATTCCGCGCCCCATTTTTCCGAGACCTATAAGCCCTATGCGACGCCCTTCTAGTAGCGTCTTTTTATACAAATCAATATCGACTACTCCAGTCATAAGGCAACTCCTTCGAAACACCGAATTTTATTAACTTAGCCAGCTCATACAATTGCCGTATTTCCTTTTCGTCTGAGGCATAACGGCCCTCAGAAAACCCTCGCCGCCTGATTACTCTCCCCTTCTCAAACTCATTTACGATTTTCTGTACCAAAAGGGCTTGAGACTTAGTTGGTAGAGTCTTTGAACCTCCGACACCGATATCGCTAATAACGTCCTCCAGAAATAAACAGATTTTTTCAATGTGCCGGCGCGAACCAAACTGTTGAGACTGAGTAACACATGAAGTCTCAAGACTCGGTAAGATAGCATCCCCGCCAATTCTAAAAATTCTCAGACTATCGTCGTCCCACCCAGGGTTATCTAGGTGAAGGACCGCAACTTCAACAACCTTCGATAATTCGTCAGCAAGTAGAAACTCCATCGTTCTACTACGTTGACTGTGAACATAACTACTAGTGCCACTAAGTAACATACCTCCCTCAAACTCAGCACAAGCCGTCATCGTGTCAGGTCGAAATGCCCCTCCTCGTACGTAATCGCTTTCTAAAATGCAGGAAAAGTGAAGCTGGAAATCATTATCATCTTTTACAGCACCTAAATAGCAGGCCAAATCTACTGGATGAGTTATTTCTGAAATTACTCCCACAGTGGGTCGTGAATCTTTTATTCGATATTTTGACCAAACAAAATTAGCACTGGATACACTTCGCCTATTGCTTTCAATATAATTTTTCAATGCTGAAACAGCTGAACTGTACCGTTCGACGAAACTAACAAAGATCTGATCATCATCAAATGCTGAACGTACGAATTGACAATTCTCCTCACTAGTAACAATAGGCTTTTCGCAAATTATTTTTTTATATCCAATTGATTGCTCTTTAATGAATCTCAATATTTCATAATGTGAACTGTCAGTGGTAGCAATTATAATTAGCTCACATGGAACATTTCTTAGGATTTTTTTGAAGTCCAACTCTAAAGGTATATCTATTTCGGTTAAAGCATTTAGCTTTTCTGGATCTATGTCCGCCACACCTACTATTTCTATTTTGCCGATTGACGGATCAATATATTGGGCAGCTCGTAAGAAACGCGAACCAGATCTCCCTACCCCAATTACCACAGTTTTAATACTCATCATTACCTCAACCCCGCTTTACTTATTCATCAACAGCCCCAGCAATAAATAACTTAATTACAACAAGCAAAATACACATAAAGGCAACCTTAGTTGCACTTGCGCGCTTTTGACTTTTGGTAATGCTCAACGTACCAATTCACAGTTTCCCTCAAGCCTGTCGCGACGGTCATGCTTGGTTCATACTTTAGTTCCTCTTTGATCCGATTTATATCTGCTAATGAATGTCGAATGTCGCCTTCCCTATACGGAGCCTTAACTGGAGTTAACTCATATTGCAAACCCAAGTTTTCGAGCTGACTTTTTATCAAGCAGTAGAGTTCGATCAAAGATGTTTGAGAATTCAGTGCGACATTGAAGATATTGCTTGTGCTTCTTTCATTAGCTAGGGAAGCAAGGATATTGGCCTGGACCACATTTCCCACAAAACAGAAATCTCGGCTCGTGTCTCCACCCCCATTTATCACGACAGGTTTATTGCGAAGCATCGACTCAATCCACCGCGGAATTACCGCCGAATATTCACTTACTGCATTTTGCCGGGGACCAAAAACATTAAAATACCGTAACCCAATAATTTTATAATCGCAGGATGAAGAGAAAACATCCGCATACAATTCATTCGCTCTTTTCGTCACAGCGTAAGGTGACAACTGTTTGCCCGTTTGTTCCTCATGCATTTGCGCACCCTTTACGTTTCCATATACTGAACTAGAAGATGCATATACAAAACTCTTGAGCCCTATATTCCTTGAAGACAATAACATATTCAAAAATCCGCTTATGTTAACTTCATTAGTTTCCAAAGGATCTTTCAAAGATCGTGGAATTGACCCTAAAGCCGCATGATGCAAGACATGGTCGACACCAATGAGACTCTTCCTACAGTCTTCCAAGTTCCTAATATCCCCCTCTATGAATTCAAATCTGTCCCACTGGCGCTTACTAACCTTAAGTTTTACTTCCTTAAGGTTACTTTGTTGTCCAGTCGAAAAATCATCCAACCCCACTACCTCCTGGTCTGCGGAAAGTAAATACTCAAGTAAATTCGAACCAATAAATCCTGCGACACCTGTGATCAACCATTTTCGCTTTGTATTTCTCAATGACACTTCAAGGTTTTCAATCAGAGTGCTCATATAAACTCCGACATTAGAGACGCAAGTCGCTGGAGGCCTTAGGCAAAATATATTTCAAATCGTAGATTAGGCATTGTGCTTTCCCCCAAGAACGGATGATTTCTTCATCAAACGATCGAAACTCATCGTGAGCGACCGCCAGTACTACAGCGTCATATGCTGCTAACGCTGGAGATGAAATCGTATTAAGGTCATACATATCAAGCACGTCATCCTTGTTAGCAAAGGGATCATATATATCAACCTGCACGTTATAATCAATTAGTTTTCGGGCTATATCGACTATCTTGGTATTACGCAGATCAGTACAATTTTCTTTAAAAGTACAACCGAGCAATAGAACTCTAGCTCCATTTATTGGAAAACACCGCTGAACCATTTTTTTTATCAGTTCAACGACGATGTGTTCTGCCATACCTTCATTGATTCGCCTCCCTGAGAGGGTCATGACAGGGTGATGGCCAATTTCTTCGGCTTTATATGCAAGATAATACGAGTCCACACCGATGCAATGTCCACCAACCAATCCAGGCCTAAAAGATAGAAAGTTCCATTTGGTTTCGGCCGCGGTCAACACCTCTTCAGTGTCAATTCCCAACCTATTAAAAATCATGCTGAACTCGTTTATTAAAGCAATATTCACATCCCGCTGAACGTTTTCAATAAGTTTCGCTGCTTCTGCTATTTTTATACTGCTTACAACATGGACTCCGGCTTTTATAATACTTGAGTAAAGTTCTCGAACAAACTTCTCAGTTTTAACTGTCGAGCCCGATACTAATTTGACAACTTGAGTAAGACCGCGTTTTTTATCGCCTGGATTAATTCGCTCTGGACTGTACCCTACAAAAAAGTCTAAATTAAACTTTAGACCTGAAACCTCTTCAATGCAGGGCACACACTTTTCTTCGGTTGCACCAGGATAGACTGTTGATTCAAATATAACTACATCATCCTTTTTTAGCACTTTCCCGAGCAGCTCACAGGCAAATATCAAAGGATTGAGGTTTGGCCTACTATCTTCAGCAGGAGTTGGAACCGCTACGATATATACATTATAGAGCGCTAGGTCATCTGGATTTGCAGATAGCTTTAACTTAGAAGACCTCGCTATTGCTTCGTCACCAACCTCGTAGCTGACATCTGTACCGCTTACAAGTTGGTCTATTCTTTTCTCATTAATATCAAATCCGAGAGTAGGATAAAAACGCCCAAATTCAACAGCAAGGGGAAGTCCTACGTACCCTAGTCCAATAACAGCGATGCGACATTGATTAATATCCATACACTCTCCAGAGATTTCTCAAAGTAGTTTGGATTAGCGAACCAACAAAAAAATAGTAACAATGATGACAAAACAGTCTAATCAAACCAATATGCTGTTTGATCTTAATTCAATTTCGGCCAACAACTTCCCTTGTCAGAACCTCTAAGTACTCCGTGAGTATAGAATCCCTATCTAGAAACGGGACAATCTCCCTGACTTTATTGAATAGAACGGTAGTTGAATCTGACAAACCATCTACGCCTCGTATTTCCGCCGCTTGGCAAGCGCATATCAGCTCGAAAGAAATAATAAATTTAGTATTTTCAAAAATTTCTCGAGCTCGCCTTGCTGCCACTAACCCAAATGAGACGATATCTTGAAAATCTGCAGTCGTCGAAAGTGATTGGATAGATAAGGGAGTACAAAGTGATCTATTCTCCGCCGTCAATGAGGCAGTCATGAATTGTCCTCCCATTAGACCTAATCTCAACCCAGGGTCTTTACTACAAAGGAACGGCGGAAGCCCATTGCTATTACTTTTATCGAGGAACCTATCTACGCGCCGGTTAGAAAGATTTGATAATGTAGTGAGCCCAATCGATAAGATATCCATTGCCATCGCGACATATTGCCCATGAAAATGGCCATTATGAAAGATCTCATTAGAGTCAGGCACAATAAGTGGGTTGTCGTTTGAGGAATTCAATTCATTCTGCACAATGGTCCGAACATACTCTAATCCATCTACAACTGGACCGAGAATTTGCGGAGTGCATCTTATCGAATAAGCATCCTCTATTTGACTATTAGATGGCTTTACCGAACCGTCTTGTTCTAACTGAATTTCCTTCTGAGCTTCTGCCTCCTGTTTGATCATTTTTGATGTTTCAAGATAATCAAAAATTTTCTGTGCTACTTTCAACTGTCCTGGATGAGGTTTCAATTTATGGACTTCTGGATCAAATGGTTTCTTTATTGCATGTAGCCCTTCAAAACTTAGAGAACTTATTAGACAATATTGCTCTAACAATTCTTGAACTTCTCGAACCAAACAACAGGCGACACCGGTCATCGCCGAGGTTCCATTTATGAGTGCTAAACCTTCCTTATAGCTTAAACGAGCTTTTTCTATTCCCGCGAGAATAAGCGCGTCTTGCGCCGGGAGCAACTTACCCTCGTACCTGACTTTCCATTCGCCCGTGCATACAAGCGCAATACATGCAAGGGGCCCTAGATCTCCGCTTGTCCCTAAAGACCCTTTTTCCGGAATACATGGAAGAATCCCGCTATTGTACAAAGCTACTAATACATCTAATACCTCTAAAGAAATAGCTGAGTTCCCTCGACACAGTGAATTTATTCGCGAAAGCATTATCGCTTTAGTATCCACTTCACTTAAATAGCCACCTACATTTGTTGCAACAGATCTTATAAGATTCATTTGGAGCATATTCGCTTTTTCTATTGGCACATGCCAATTAACAAAGCCACCCATGCTTGTATTTACACCATATATAATACGACCCTCAGAGACAAACTTTTCTAGTTGTCGTCGGGACGAATCGACCCTGCGCCGGGTCTCATCGCTTAGGCTGATTTCGGTATCACTCGTCGCTATCTCTGCGAGTCGTTCAGGAGAAAGAGTTTCACCTGTTTCAAATATAAACATGACGTCACCTCTGGCTTGTATTAATTTTTATTCTCCGCTCTATCCTATCCGCGTTTTCGATAGCCTTAGCTCTTGTTGATCCAACGGCAATTATATACGCTACACCACCGCATCCATATTGAATCGGCGGAATTTCGTCACCGACTTTAAGTTCGCTCCCCCACCATTTGAAAGAATAATACCCTTCACATTTTTTTAGTGAATCTACATCCGAAATACTTTGTATAACGCCCGGATCCAGAGCAATTGATCTATTTACCATCCCCTTAGAGAATTTTGGAAGCAACAAATCCATATTGATTTCGTCACCCACTGCTTGCTGTATTGCCGCTTTTAGTATGGTTGTTCCATTGCTTAACGGAACCATCTCCGTACCAAAACGTGGTCCGCCTAGTCGTGCGGCAACCTCAAGTACGTTAACTCCTTTCCTTGCTGAATAAACAAGATCTCCTTTAACTACTCCTTTGGTTAATCCTAGCGAGAGCGCGGCATCACGCGTAACTTCATATAATTCATTTTTTGCCTTTTCGGGAAGAAATGTAGGCATTACATCACCTACCTCTACAAAAAAAGGATGGTACTTCTCGTAATGGAAAACTCTATCCGATATAGCGGTAAGGTAAAAATCACCATCCACCATCAATCCTTCAACACTGTGCTCAGTTCCGATCAGATACTCATTCAATATTATATCTTTTTTGTCGGAAAAACTTTTACAGTGCGCGTATGCAAAACCTAAACTTCCTATAGAGTCAACTCTGATCACACCTTTGGATGATGACTGATCTATCGGCTTTAAAATAATCGGAAACTCAAACTCTTGTATGCGCTGAAGTAACTGTTCATACGAATTTATAACAGCATATTTTGGTGAAGGGACACCATGTTTTCGAAATGCATCGGACCTCAGATCTTTATGTGTCGCTTTCATAGCTGAAGCTATCGAAACCGAATACAAATCTAATTCAGCGGCAATGGTAGCGACCGATATAGCGGTATCCCAACAAAGACTGATTACACCATTGATCTCAACGCCCGACTCCACCAAGCTTTTAGCTGCTCCCAATGCCGCTTCCGGATCCTTCGAGTTTGCTTCAACAAAAATATCTGCTTCCGACGTGCCTACATCTAGTGGAAATTCCGATATCAAAGCTACTTTATAGCCCCACGTTTTAATTGTAGGAATTACCTCTCCACTCAAACCATTCCCACATAGTAAAATAGTCTTCACTGGAAACTACCGCCTTAAATGTTCACCGCACTTAAACGATGCTTATTTTTATTAAGTTGCGCTAAAAAACAACCAGCGCTCCGACCGCATATTACTATCACCAAGAACTCAAAGAGGGACAGATCATTACACCGCCCAAATCACTTGTGTTCTTTATAGTCAGACTAGAAATAATTCGCAATGCTATTTTTGTAGTACAATTCGCTAACTAACGAAGGAAGTTTCCTATAAACACATCGCCTCAACCACATTAATTCGCTATGTGCTGCCGCTTATCCATTCCTAGATCAGCGGCCTCAACGCTATAGATCATATTCTTTCGCCTACAATTTTCTCATTTATCTGCACACTTTTAAGTCAACTATTTTATATGCTTCACAGTACGAACAAGCAACCAGCCTTTGCGTAGGAGACGTACTAATTATGCGCAGGGGATTGCCTATATTAGAGACACTACTTTAAACAACTTATACGCAATACTGTTTAACCCAGACACGACAACGAACACTAGAAGATGGAGTTCGTAGATTCAGTGGCACTTTCTTGTGATTGCCACGCACACACTCGCGGTGGGGTATTACCGACCTTGGCCAGTCGACCCCACGAAGTAGCAAAGACGTTGAAATACGAATCCCTCCTACGGGCGATGGGCCAATTCGGTGAGCCGTGTTAAACAGTGGCACCAGGGAACTACTGCCACTCATAACAACAAGGAATCACCATGAAACGTAGCCTGACTGTTCTCGCCCTGCTGATTGTCGCGCTCGCCGCAGGTGCCGGCGGGTATGTCTACAGCAAGCAGCCGTCACGCCAAGGCATGGTGGAGCTGCAACACCTGCAAGGTTCGGTCACCGTGCGCTACGACGAGCGCGGCATCCCGCACATCCGCGCTGAGAACGAAACCGATCTGTACCGCGCCCTTGGGTACGTGCACGCCCAGGACCGGCTATTTCAGATGGAAGTCCTGCGCCGCCTAGCCCGCGGGGAGCTGGCCGAGGTCTTGGGCCCGAAACTGCTCGATACCGACAAGCTGATGCGCAGCCTGCGCATTCGTGAACGCGCCGAAACCTACCTGGCGAATCTGGACAAACAATCGCCGACCTTTATCGCCCTGCAAGCCTATCTGGACGGCATCAACCAGTATCAGGACAGCCATCCAAAACCCGCAGAGTTTGATGTTCTGGGCATCCCCAAACGCTCGTTCACGGCTCAGGACACCATCAGCATCGCCGGCTACATGGCCTACAGTTTTGCCGCGGCGTTTCGCACTGAACCGTTGCTGACCTACGTACGCGATCAGCTGGGCGCCAACTACCTGACTGTCTTCGATCTCGACTGGCAGCCCAGAGGTGTGCTCAACGGCAGCACGCCGCCTCTGGCCAGTACCGACTGGAAAGACCTCAACGCCCTCGCCCGCCTTAGCGAACAGGCACTCGCCGACAACGGTTTGCCGCAGTTCGAGGGCAGCAACGCCTGGGTCGTCTCTGGAGGCCGAACCAAAAGCGGCAAACCGCTGTTGGCCGGCGACCCGCATATCCGCTTTTCCGCGCCGTCGGTGTGGTATGAAGCGCAGCTCTCGGCGCCGGACTTCGAACTCTACGGCCACTATCAGGCGTTGATGCCGTTCGCCTCCCTCGGGCTGAACCGCGATTTCGGCTGGAGCATCACCATGTTCCAGAACGACGACCTCGATCTGATCGCCGAGAAGGTCAACCCGGACAACCCCAATCAGGTCTGGTATCGCGGCAAGTGGGTGGACATGGTGATCAGCGAACAGCAGATCGCGGTCAAGGGCCAGGCACCCGTGACATTGGTATTGCGCCAGTCGCCCCACGGTCCGATCGTCAACGATGCGCTCGGCACCAGCGTCGGCAAAACACCGATCGCCATGTGGTGGGGGTTTCTCGAAAGCCAGAATCCGATCCTTGAGGGCTTCTACCAGCTCAACCGGGCCGACACCCTGGCCAAGGCGCGCAGTGCCGCGGCGAAGATTCAGGCGCCGGGTCTGAACATCGTCTGGGCCAACGCCAAGGGCGACATCGGCTGGTGGGCAGCGGCGCAGTTGCCAAAACGTCCGACGGGTGTGCGTCCGGGGTTCATCCTCGACGGCAGCACCGCCGAAGCGGACAAGGAAGGTTTCTACCCGTTCAGTGCCAACCCACAGGAAGAGAACCCGACACGCGGTTACATCGTCTCGGCCAACTTCCAGCCTGTATCGCCGACCGACATGGAGATTCCCGGTTACTACAACCTGGCCGATCGAGGTCAGCAGCTAAATCGCCAGCTCAGCGACAAAACCATCAAGTGGGATCTGGACGCCAGCCAGAAGCTGCAACTGGGCACCACCACTGCCTACGGCCCTCGCGTGTTGGCGCCGTTGCTGCCGGTATTGCGCGAAGTAGTGAGTGACCCCTCCGAGCTCAAGCTGGTTGAGCAACTGGCCCAATGGAAAGGCGACTACCCGCTCGATTCCACCAGCGCCACGCTGTTCAACCAGTTCCTGTTCAACCTGGCTGACGCGACGATGCACGATGAGCTGGGCAATGACTTCTTCGAAACATTGCTGTCGACCCGGGTGATTGATGCCGCATTACCGCGACTGGCCGCGACCCCCGATTCGCCATGGTGGGACAACCGCAACACCCTCGGCGAGGAAACCCGCGCCGATACGGTCAAGGTTGCATGGCAAGCGAGCATCGCTCACCTCAAGACCACCCTCGGCGCCGATTTCGCACAATGGCAGTGGGGCAAGGCGCACACGCTGACGCATGGCCATCCGCTGGGGCAGCAAAAGCCGCTGGACCGCCTCTTCAATGTCGGCCCGTTCGCGGCGCCTGGCACTCACGAAGTGCCGAACAACCTTTCGGCGAAAATTGGTCCGGCGCCATGGCCAGTGACTTACGGACCGTCGACCCGTCGCCTGATCGACTTCGCCGACCCGGCCCACAGCCTGACCATCAACCCGGTCGGCCAGAGCGGCGTGCCGTTCGACAGCCATTATGACGACCAGGCTGAGGCGTTTATCGAAGGGATCTACTACCAGGCGCATCTCAATGATGAAGAAGTCACGGCCAATACGCGGAGCACGTTGAAGCTGTTGCCGGCGCGTGTGGCTCAGTAGTTGATCGTTCCCACGCTCCGCGTGGGAACGATCTGTCAGCTCAAACCATCGCCGCAAAGTTCAGCCTGAACTGCTGCGGCGTCACCCCCAGCCTGCGGTTGAACACACTGCGCATGTGCTGGGCATCGCGAAACCCGCACTGATAGGCCACGGTCTTGAGCGGCGATTGGGTGCTTTCGAGCAGCACCCGCGCCGCATCCACCCTGGCCCGTTCGACGAATTCCGCCGGGGTGATTTTTGCCACTTTGGTAAACACCCTGGAAAAGTTGCGGGCACTCATGTTGGCGGCGTTGGCCAGGTCGGAAATCGTCAGGTCGCCCGTCAGGTTGGCCAACACGTAGAGCTGCACCAGTGCCACGGCAGAAGTGGGTTCGGCGTGAGGCGTGAGGAATGGGCTGAACTGTGACTGCCCGCCGGAGCGCTGAGTGAACACCACCAATCGTTTTGCCACATTCAATGCGACTTCCGGCCCGTGATCCCTGGCCAGCAAGTACAGCGACACATCAATCCCCGCCGTGACACCTGCCGAGGTGTAGAGCTCGCCGTCCTGCACGTAAAGACGATCAGCATCAACCTGAGTCGACGGGCACAACTGCGCCAGCGCCGCGGCGTCACCCCAGTGGGTAGTGACCGTTCGCCCTTCCAGCAACCCGGCCCGGGCAAGCACGAACGCGCCGTTGCAGATCGAGCCAAAGCGCTGCGCCAGTGCGCAGGCATCGCGCAGCCAGGCATCGAATGCCGCACCGAAATCCATGAACGGCAACTGCGGCCCACCGGCCACCAACAGCAAGTCATAGGCCTCCAGCGCTTCGCTGAAATGCCGATGGGCATTGAGTGCCAAACCGTTGGAACACGGCATCACCCCGCGCTCGACGCCAATCACCTCCAGTCGATAGTGATCGTGCGGTTCGAGGAAACGATTGGCTTCTGAAAACACATCCATGGGACCGGTGACGTCCAGGGACTGAACGCCTGAGAACACCACGATGGCAACGGTTTTACTCATGGCGTAGTTAACCTTCTGTGGCTTCAACGAGCTCATGATACTTCGGCTTACGCAATTCCTGTGGCGAGGGAGCCTGCGCTAGCGAACCGATTTTCGTAGGAGCCAGGCTTGCCGGCGAAGGCGCTCTCAAGATCGCCTTCGCCGGCAAGCCTGGCTCCTACAGGGCCCGCGTTCAAACTTAGCCAATCCTCGGCCCACAAGCGAGGTTGGCGCGATATGCATGCTCATTGGCAAGGATCGCAGCCATGGATCGATTGTCCGGTTTCGGGTGCGCGGACAGACTGAACCCATCAGCGCAATGTAGCGTTGGTCACCGCCGGCGTCGAGATGGATGTGTTGGGCATCGATTACGGGGCGTTCCCCAGCGCGCAACGCGAAGAAGTGGTGCACGCCCACCCGCGTGGCGAAGGGTTCAAGGAGTGCATCCTGTGTGCGTTCGCCAACGGCTTCAAACACCGGCCGGACACCACGTTCGGCACTGTAAACGCTGATGTGCTGGTCGACAGCGAGCCAGGCTTCAAGCCGATGAACTTTGTCGAGATCATCCGCAAGTCGCCGTGGGTGGCTTGACCTGATCATTCCCACGCTCCGCGTGGGAACGATCATCATGTGTTACTTAAGCCGCTTCCGGCGCCGGGGCGCGACGCACGTCCGGTTGTTTCCAGGAGTCGGCAGCACCTTCTTCGATCGCCTGCTGAATCGCACGTTTGCGACTTTCTTCGGCACGGCGGCTGAAGAACCAGACCAGGAACGTCATCAGCGATACCGCCAGCAGAATCAGGCTGGCCACGGCGTTGATCTCGGGTTTCACGCCCAGACGCACCGCCGAGAACACTTCCATCGGCAGGGTTGTCGAACCCGGCCCCGAGACGAAGCTCGCCAACACCAGGTCGTCCAGCGACAGGGCGAAGGACATCATGCCGCCGGCCCCCAAGGAGGGCGCGATCATCGGGATGGTGATCAGGAAGAACACCTTCCACGGCCGCGCACCGAGGTCCATGGCCGCTTCTTCGATGGACAGGTCCAGCTCACGCAAGCGCGCCGACACCACCACCGCCACATACGCCGCACAGAACGTGGTGTGGGCGATCCAGATGGTGATGATGCCCCGCTCCTGTGGCCAACCGATCATCTGCGCCATGGCCACGAACAGCAGTAACAGCGACAGACCGGTGATCACTTCGGGCATCACCAGCGGCGCGGTGACCAGGCCACCGAACAGCGTACGACCCTTGAAGTGGGTGATACGGGTCAGCACGAACGCGGCCAATGTACCCAGCGCCACCGCCGCCACCGCCGTGTAGCAGGCGATTTCCAGCGAGCGCACCACCGACCCCATCAGTTGCGTGTTGTCCATCAAACCGACGTACCACTTGATCGACCAACCACCCCACACCGTCACCAGTTTGGAGGCGTTGAACGAGTAGATCACCAGGATCAGCATTGGCGCGTAGATGAACAGCAGACCCAGCACCAACATCAAGCTTGAGAAACGAAAGCGCTTCATTCTTTGCCCTCCATTTCTTTGGCCTGACTACGGTTGAACAGAATGATCGGCACAATCAGGATCGCCAGCATCACCACCGCCAGGGCAGACGCCACCGGCCAGTCACGGTTGTTGAAGAACTCTTGCCAGAGCACTTTACCGATCATCAGGGTTTCCGGACCGCCGAGCAGTTCCGGGATCACGAACTCACCCACGACCGGAATGAACACCAGCATGCAACCCGCGACAATGCCGTTCTTGGACAGCGGAATGGTGATCTTCCAGAAGCTGTTGAAGGTGCTCGAACCGAGGTCCGATGCGGCTTCCAGCAGGCTGTTGTCGTGCTTCACCAGGTTGGCGTAGAGCGGCAGGATCATGAACGGCAGGTACGAATAAACGACGCCGATGTACACCGCGAGGTTGGTGTTGAGGATCTGCAGCGGTTCGTCGATCCAGCCCATGCTCATCAGGAAACCATTGAGCAAACCGTTGTTACTGAGGATGCCCATCCACGCGTAGACGCGGATCAGGATCGCGGTCCAGGTCGGCATCATGATCAGCAGCACCAGCACCGTTTGCATCTCTTTGCGGGCACTGGCAATGGCGTAGGCCATCGGGTAGCCGATCAGCAAACAGAGGACGGTGCTGATCAGCGCCATCTTCAACGAGCCGAGGTAGGCGGCGATGTACAACTCGTCGCCGGCCAGCATTGCGTAGTTGCTCAGGTTAAGCAGCAACTGCACTTTTTGGTCGAGGTAGCTGTAGATCTCGGTGTACGGCGGAATGGCCACGTCGGCTTCGGCGAAGCTGATCTTCAAGACGATGAAGAACGGCAGCATGAAGAACAGGAACAGCCAGATGAACGGAACCCCGATGACCATCTGACGGCCACCGGGAATTATTCGATTGAGGCGGCGTTTGAATTTGCGCAGGTTCATGAGCGAAGTACCACGCCGCTGTCGTCTTCCCAATACACGTAAACCTGGTCACCCCAGGTAGGGCGCTGACCGCGGCGCTCGGCGTTGGCGACGAAAGACTGGACGATCTTGCCGCTCGGCAGTTCGACGTAGAACACCGAGTGACCACCGAGGTAGGCGATGTCGTGCACCTTGCCGCTGGACCAGTTGTATTCACAGGTCGGCATGGTCGGGGTCACCAGCAGTTTTTCCGGACGGATCGCGTAGGTCACGGATTTGTCCTGCACCGAGGTGCTAATGCCGTGGCCCACGTAAATCTGGCGGTCCAGGTCCTTGCAGGTGATGGTCGCGTGGCCCTCGGCGTCGTCCACCACTTCGCCGTCGAAGATGTTGACGTTGCCGATGAACTCGCAGACCAGACGGCTGGTCGGGGTTTCATAGATGTCGATCGGGCTGCCGATCTGGGCGATCCAGCCCAGGTGCATGATCGCGATGCGCTCGGCCATGGTCATGGCCTCTTCCTGGTCGTGGGTCACCATGACGCAGGTTACGCCGACCCGCTCGATGATCTCGACCAGCTCAAGCTGCATTTGCGAGCGCAGCTTTTTATCCAGCGCGCCCATCGGTTCATCGAGCAGCAACAGCTTCGGTCGCTTGGCCAACGAACGCGCCAAGGCCACACGCTGACGCTGACCACCGGACAACTGATGCGGCTTGCGCTTGGCGTACTGGCTCATCTGAACCAGCTTGAGCATGTCCGTGACACGGGCATCGACTTCAGCGGCGGGGATTTTGTCCTGCTTGAGGCCGAAGGCGATGTTCTGCGCCACGGTCATGTGCGGGAACAAGGCATAGGACTGGAACATCATGTTGATCGGCCGCTCGTACGGCGGCATGTCAGTGATGTCTACGCCATCGAGGAAAATGCGCCCCTCCGTGGGCCGTTCGAAACCTGCGAGCATGCGCAGCAACGTGGATTTGCCCGATCCCGAACCGCCGAGCAGGGCGAAAATCTCGCCTTTCTTGATTTCCAGGGACACATCGTCCACGGCAATCGTCTCGTCGAACTTCTTCGTGACCCGGTCGATTTTGACCAGCACCTGTTTCGGTGTCTGGTCGCCCTCGAGGGCTTTCTTATAGGCGCCGGAGGCAACTGCCATTTACGAAACTCCCAACAAAATTTGCAGTTCGCCCGAGGCGAGCGAACCTTGGATAGTTTGAGCCTTACAGCTATTTACCCGACTTGACCTTGGTCCAGCTGCGGGTCATCAAACGTTGAATGTTTGGTGGTAACTCGATAGACACGTAAGTCTTGTCGAGGACTGCTTGCGGTGGATAAACCGATTCGTCAGTGCGAATGGACTGTTCCATCAATTTGTCCGACCCTGGGTTAGGGTTGGCGTAACCCACGTAATCACTGACCTGGGCGATCACCTCAGGTTTGAGCAAATAGTTGATGAAGGCGTGGGCTTCCTTGACGTTGGCCGCATCCTTGGGGATCGCCAGCATGTCGAACCAGAGCGCGCCGCCCTCTTTCGGAATCGAGTAGGCGATGTTCATGCCTTTGCCGGCCTCAGCCGCGCGGGCCTTTGCCTGGAACATGTCGCCGGAAAAACCGATCGCTACGCAGATATCGCCGTTGGCCAGGTCCGCGATGTATTTGGAAGAGTGGAAATAGGTCACGTAAGGCCGCACCGCCAGCAACTTCGCTTCGGCCTTTTTGTAGTCTTCGGGGTTGGTGCTGTTGGCGTTGAGGCCCATGTAGTTGAGGACCGTGGGCATCATTTCATCGGCGGAGTCGAGGAACGCCACGCCACAGCTGTGCAGCTTCTTGATGTTCTCCGGCTCGAACACCACATCCCAAGAGTCGATCTTGTCGAGGCCCAACACAGCCTTGACCTTATCGACGTTGTAACCGATGCCGTTGGTGCCCCACAAATACGGCACGGCGTACAGGTTACCCGGATCGTTTTGCTCCAGACGCTTGAGCAGCACCGGGTCGAGGTTGGAATAGTGGGTCAACTTGGATTTGTCGAGCTTCTGGAAAGCGCCCGCCTTGATCTGTTTGCCAAGGAAGTGATTGGACGGCACGACCACGTCATAACCGGTACGCCCGGCCAGCAACTTGCCTTCCAGGGTTTCGTTGGAGTCGAAGACGTCATACACCGGTTTGATGCCGGTCTCTTTCTGGAAGTCAGCCAGGGTGGTCTGACCAATGTAGTCCGACCAGTTATAAATATGCACAGTGCCAGCCGCCTGGACACTAACGGCAAGCGTCAGTCCGGCGCCGACCAGCAGTGCATGGCGCAACAAAGAAAAAATAGGCACGTGGAGGTCCTCTAAAATTAGTTGGGCCCAAGTTGCCCCGCGTTACATGACAGCCATGGCGGCCTGGCAACAAAACCGGGGCGCAACTTACCTTCGAAAAACCGTTCCAGCAAAACTTTTATGCAGAGACCTGTAGCAGCTGCCGAAGGCTGCGTTAAGGTCCGAAGGACCTTCCCGCGTTTTCAACAGCACAACTGCTTCGCAGTTGGACGCAGCCTGCGGCAGCTGCTACAGGGTTTTACTACTTATTTACCCGATTTGATCTTGGTCCAACTACGAGTCAGGATCCGCTGGGCCGCGGCCGGCAAGTCGGCAATCGCGTACAGC
Source organism: Pseudomonas sp. ZS1P83 (assembly GCF_054897825.1). Classification (NCBI taxonomy): domain Bacteria; kingdom Pseudomonadati; phylum Pseudomonadota; class Gammaproteobacteria; order Pseudomonadales; family Pseudomonadaceae; genus Pseudomonas; species Pseudomonas sp. ZS1P83. Next base: position 5,749,787 of record NZ_CM142706.1, on the reverse strand, counting down.
TTGGCCAGCACGTCCGCTGGCGGGTAGATGCCTGGGTCGGCGGTGATGTCTTTATCGACCAATGCGGTCGCTGCCGCATTACCGTTCGGGAAGCGTACGGCGTTGGTGATCTCAGCCATGATTTCCGGCTTCTGCAGGAAGGTCATGAATTTGTAGGCGCCTTCGACGTTTTCGGCATCTTTAGGGATGGCGACCATGTCGTAGAAGCTGCCCGCACCCTCTTTCGGAATGTTGTAGCTGACTTTCACCTTGTCACCGGCCTCAGCCGCGCGGGACTTGGCCTGGTAGATGTCACCCGAGTAACCGACAGCAACGCAGATGTTGCCGTTAGCCAGGTCAGAGATGTACTTGGACGAGTGGAAGTAGCCCACCGAAGGACGAATCTTCAGGAACAGCGCTTCGGCTTCGGCCAGTTGGTTTTTGTCCTGGCTGTCGGTTGGATAGCCCAGGTAGTGCAACGCCACCGGAATCATCTCGGTTGGCGAATCGAGGAAACTGATACCGCACGACTTCAACTTCGCGGCGTTTTCAGGTTTGAAGATCAGGTCCCAGGAATTGGTGGGCGCATCGGCACCCAGTGCAGCCTTGACCTTCTCGGCGTTGAAGCCGATACCGATCGAACCCCACATGTACGGGAACGCGTGTTCGTTGCCCGGGTCGCTCACCGAGACTGCTTTAAGCAGGTCAGTGTTCAGGTTCTTCCAGTTAGGCAGCTTGGACTTGTCCAGCTTCTGGTAAACACCGGCCTTGATTTGCTTGGCCAGAAAGTTGTTCGACGGTACGACGATGTCGTAGCCGGACTTGCCTGCCAGCAACTTGGCTTCCAGGGTTTCGTTACTGTCGAATACGTCGTAAACAACCTTGATCCCCGACTCGGCTTCGAACTTCTTGACGGTATCCGGCGCGATGTAATCGGACCAGTTGTACACGTGAAGAACCTTGTCGTCCGCCTGAACTGCGCCCGCCATCACACCCATCAGGGACATGGCGAGGAGGGTCTTGCCAGCTATCTTCATACCTAATGCCTTCATGGGTAATGCTCCAATTTTTCTTTTTAACCACGTGCTTGTTAACCAAGAGCCAGCGGCCTATTCCTGGGCAACTAAAACAACCGGTAGTCTGGCAAGATCCAAGGCAGGCTTTCAAGGAAAGACCCATCCTTTGTTTGCGCTGAGCGAAATGCAAACTTCACACCCCGCTCAGAGCCTAGCACTTAGCCCTGCAATGCACTCAGGGTCAGGTCCAGACACTTGCGTGCCTTGGTCACCAACTCATCGATTTCTGCCGGTGTAATCACTAGTGGTGGAGCAATGATCATGGTGTCGCCGACGGCGCGCATGATCAGGCCGTTTTCGAAGCAGAACGTGCGGCAGATCATGCCGGCGCCCTTGCCTTCGTAACGCTTGCGAGTGGCCTTGTCCTGCACCAGTTCGATCGCCCCCAGCAGCCCCACCCCGCGGACTTCCCCCACCAACGGGTGATCGTTCAGTTCCCGTAGACGCTTTTGCAAATAGGGTGCCGTTTCTGCATGAACGCGCTCGATAATTTTTTCTTCGCGCAGAATGCGGATGTTTTCCAGTGCGACCGCAGCGGCCACCGGGTGCCCGGAATAGGTGAAACCGTGGTTGAAATCACCACCTTCATTGAGCACCGCAACCACTTCATCACGCACGATCAGGCCACCCATAGGGATGTAGCCGGACGTCAGGCCTTTGGCGATGGTCATCATGTCGGGTTTGAGGTCGTAGAAATCGCTACCAAACCACTCACCGGTACGGCCGAAACCACAGATCACTTCGTCCGCCACGAACAAGATGTCGTACTTGGCGAGGATTTCCTTGATGCGCGGCCAGTAGGTGTCTGGCGGAATGATCACGCCGCCGGCACCCTGGATTGGCTCGGCGATAAAGGCACCGACGTTGTCCACGCCGACTTCCAGAATCTTCTCTTCCAGCTGATTGGCCGCCCAGATACCGAATTCTTCCGGTGTCATGTCGCCGCCTTCAGCGAACCAGTACGGCTGCGCGATGTGGACGATGCCCGGGATCGGCAAGTCGCCTTGTTCGTGCATGTACGTCATGCCACCCAGGCTCGCGCCGGCCACGGTGGAACCGTGATAACCGTTCTTGCGGCTGATGATGACTTTCTTCTTCGGCTGGCCCTTGATCGCCCAGTAGTGGCGAACCATACGCAGCATGGTGTCGTTGCCTTCAGAGCCGGAACCAGTGAAGAACACGTGGTTCATGCCTTGCGGCGCGATGTCGGCGATAGCCTTGGCCAATTCCAGCACTGGCGGGTGAGCCGTCTGGAAGAACAGGTTGTAGTAAGGCAGTTCGCGCATTTGTTTGCTGGCGGCATCGGCCAGTTCATCGCGACCGTAGCCGATCGCCACGCACCACAGGCCGGCCATGCCGTCGAGGATCTTGTTGCCTTCGCTGTCCCAGAGGTAAACACCCTTGGCGCGGGTGATGATCCGCGGGCCTTTCTCTTTCAGCTGCTTGAAGTCGCTGAACGGGGCCAGGTGGTGATCGTTGCTCAGGGTTTGCCATTCACGGGTTTGCGGGTTGTTGCTGGTCATGCGAATTCTCCTAAGGTTGCAGTGAAAGGCGCGGCAATTTCCGGCCGCGCCCGGCGTATCAGACGGCGAAAAGCAGGAATTCCCGCTCCCACGAACTGATCACACGCTTGAAGTTTTCATGCTCGGCCCGCTTGACCGCGACGTAGCCAGTGATGAATTTTTTGCCCAGGTACTTCTCGATAGTCACGCTGTGTTCCATACGTTCCAGCGCGTCTTCGATAGTCAGCGGCAGGCGCAGGTTGCGGCGTTCATAGCCACGGCCCACCACCGGCGCACTCGGGTTCAAGCCTTCGACCATGCCGATGTAACCGCAGAGCAGGCTCGCGGCAATCGCCAGGTACGGGTTGGCGTCGGCGCCCGGCAGGCGGTTTTCCACCCGACGGTTTTGCGGCCCGGCATCCGGAACCCGCAGGCCCACGGTACGGTTCTCTTCGCCCCACTCCACGTTCACCGGTGCCGAGGTGTCCGGCAGGAAGCGGCGGAACGAGTTGACGTTAGGCGCAAACAGCGGCAACAGCTCGGGGATCAGTTTCTGCAAACCACCAATGTGGTTCAGGAACAACTGGCTCATGCTCCCGTCTTCATTGGAGAAGACGTTCTTGCCGGTTTCGATGTCGATGATGCTCTGGTGCAAGTGCATCGCGCTGCCCGGCTCGCCGGTCATAGGCTTGGCCATGAAGGTGGCTGCCACGTTGTGCTTGAGCGCGGCTTCGCGCATGGTGCGCTTGAACACCAGGATCTGGTCGGCCAGGGACAGGGCATCGCCGTGACGGAAGTTGATTTCCATCTGCGCCGTGCCGTCCTCGTGGATCAGCGTGTCGAGGTCCAGCTCCTGCAATTCGCACCAATCGTAGACGTCTTCGAACAACGGATCGAATTCGTTTGCCGCTTCAATCGAGAAGGACTGGCGACCCGTTTCCGGGCGACCTGAGCGGCCAACCGGCGGTTGCAGCGGGAAGTCCGGGTCTTCGCAACGCTTGGTCAGGTAGAACTCCATTTCTGGCGCCACAATCGGCTGCCAGCCCCTGTCGGAATAGAGTTTCAGAACCTTTTTAAGCACGTTGCGCGGCGACAGCTCGATCGGGTTGCCTTGCTTATCGTAGGTGTCGTGAATCACCTGGGCAGTTGGCTCGATAGCCCAGGGCACCAGGAACACCGCGTTCTGGTCGGGACGGCAGATCATGTCGATGTCGGCCGGGTCGAGCAGTTCGTAATAGATGTCGTCTTCGACATAGTCGCCGGTCACGGTCTGCAACAGAACGCTCTCGGGCAGGCGCATGCCTTTTTCGGCAATGAACTTGTTGGTCGGCGAAATCTTGCCCCGGGTGATTCCGGTCAAGTCGGCGATCATGCATTCGACTTCTGTGATCTTGTGGTCTTTCAACCAATCGGTGAGCTGGTCGAGGTTGTTACTCATAAATGCCTCTTAGGCTTGGTTTCCTGACTCTTATGAGTCAGGCGTTGTTTGACGCATCGGCGTCGCTTGGTACAGATTGCCACTGCAATTGCCGCGCACAAAGACCCACCTCGACAATGGCGTGAATCAGCGGGAACGAAGTGGTGTGTGCAAAATCATGAGCAGTACCCGACGCATGGGTCGGGCCGCCACGGTGAAACGGTTCTATATTGGAAGCAGAGCCCGTAAAGAGAATGCCATCCAGACCGTCCAGAATTTCGGACGGTGCCAGCAAATCGGCCAGGGACGGAAGAATCACCGGCAGGCCCTTGGCTGCTGAGGCCACGGCGCGGACGTACTTGTCGCCACTGATGTGATAAGCATGCAGACCGATCTGCTTAGAGCAGGCGGTGACGCCGATTAACGGCAGGCGAGACATGAAGCACCCCGGTATTATTGGTGTTTTGGGTTTGAATCGAGCTTAGCCTTGTTCATTTTTTTACACAACACCCCCGTAAAAAATACAACACGGCCCGCTCAAACCCGCGGGCGCTAAAGCGCTCAAAGGCATAAAAACACCCCAAAGTGCCTCAAAAATGCCCAATGGGCGCTTTTTTAGGGCAAAAAAGGCCTCGCTTGACTTCGGCATGCCGTTCGGGTTGACTGAAACCCGAAGTGATCAATGATTGATATTTTTAACAACAAAGGTGTTGCATCATGTCGGTACCCCCGCGTGCCGTTCAGCTTAACGAAGCGAACGCGTTCCTTAAGGAACATCCTGAGGTTCTGTACGTTGACCTTCTGATTGCGGATATGAATGGTGTGGTGCGCGGCAAGCGCATTGAACGCACCAGTCTCCACAAGGTTTACGAGAAAGGCATCAACCTGCCGGCCTCTCTATTTGCTCTGGATATCAATGGCTCGACGGTCGAAAGCACCGGCCTGGGCCTGGACATCGGCGATGCTGACCGAATCTGCTATCCGATCCCTGACACCCTCTGCAATGAGCCTTGGCAGAAGCGCCCTACCGCGCAACTGTTAATGACCATGCACGAACTCGAAGGTGAACCTTTCTTCGCGGATCCCCGTGAAGTCCTGCGTCAAGTCGTGGCCAAGTTCGATGAGATGGGTCTGACCATCTGCGCCGCGTTCGAACTGGAGTTCTACCTGATTGACCAGGAGAACGTGAACGGTCGCCCACAACCGCCTCGCTCACCGATTTCCGGCAAGCGCCCGCATTCGACACAGGTTTACCTGATCGACGACCTCGACGAATACGTCGACTGCCTCCAGGACATTCTGGAAGGTGCGAAAGAGCAAGGCATCCCTGCCGACGCGATCGTCAAGGAAAGTGCCCCGGCGCAGTTCGAAGTGAACCTGCACCACGTGGCCGACCCGATCAAGGCCTGCGACTACGCAGTTCTGCTCAAGCGTCTGATCAAAAACATCGCCTACGACCATGAGATGGACACCACCTTCATGGCCAAGCCTTACCCGGGCCAGGCGGGTAACGGTCTGCACGTCCACATCTCGATTCTTGATAGAGACGGCAAAAACATTTTTGCCAGTGAGGATCCCGAGCAGAACGCCGCACTGCGTCACGCGATCGGCGGTGTGCTCGAGACCCTACCGGCGCAGATGGCTTTCCTCTGCCCGAACGTCAACTCCTACCGTCGTTTCGGCGCACAGTTCTACGTGCCGAATGCACCGTGCTGGGGTCTGGACAACCGTACTGTTGCGGTACGTGTGCCGACCGGTTCCGCCGACGCGGTCCGTCTGGAACACCGCGTTGCCGGCGCCGATGCCAACCCGTACCTGCTGATGGCTTCGGTCCTGGCAGGCGTGCATCACGGTCTGACCAACAAGATCGAGCCAGGCGCACCCGTGGAAGGCAACTCCTACGAGCAGAACGAGCAAAGCCTGCCGAACAACCTGCGCGATGCATTACGCGAGCTGGACGACAGCGAAGTCATGGCCAAGTACATCGATCCGAAATACATCGATATCTTCGTCGCGTGTAAAGAGAGCGAGCTGGAAGAGTTCGAACACTCCATCTCTGACCTCGAGTACAACTGGTATCTGCATACCGTGTAAGCGATTGCAGTAAAAAAAGCGCCGCAGGCCTCACAGCTTGCGGCGTTTTTTTGTGCATCGATCATTCCCACGCTCCTGCGTGGGAATGCATCAAGGGACGCTCCGCGTTCCAGGCTTACCGATGTTGTCATGCCTGGCATTGATGTGAGGCGGAGCGTCACGGGCTGCATTCCCACGCAGAGCGTGGGAACGATCAACGCGGTCAAAGGGTGGGAGCGAGGCTTGCCCGCGATATAGGTAGTCCGTTCCTTTCTCTTCCATACTGACTTCGCCGGATGTTGGCTGTCGGCGAGGAAGGAACATGCACCTGCGGGCTACGAATATGCTCGCGCAGCACTCGATGATTACGCCTTCACCTTCGAGTCCACAGGTGCGCTTGCGCCCTCTAACGAATTCTCAGGGAAAGCCCGACACGGCTCTCTATATCGCCTTCGCTGGACGCAAGCATGCATGTCCCTGCATGTACTTTAGCGCCTGTGGAGGTGTTCCATGCAAACGCTCCTGTCTCAGAATTTCACTGCTTATATCGGAATTGATTGGGCAGACGCCAAGCACGACATCTGTTTGCAGATTGCTGGAGAGGCGCAGCGGAGTTTCGAGGTCATCGACCACAAGCCCGAGTCGATTGATCGCTGGGCCAAGTCGCTGCATCAACGTTACGGTGGCCCGATCGCGATCGCCGTGGAGTTGAACAAAGGGCCACTGATAGCGGCTCTGCAAAAATATGAGTTTTTTTGTATCTTTCCGATCAATCCGAGCATCTTGGCCCGGCACCGTAAAACCTTCGTCCCCAGTGGCGCCAAGGATGATCCAACGGATGCTCAATGGGCGCTTGAGCTGTTGCTGAATCACCCCGAACGGTTTCCTCAACTGGTCCAGCAAAGCTCCGCCATGCGTTCGCTCGCCAGCCTGACCGAACATCGCCGCGGGTTGGTCGATGACCGGGTCAAGATCAGCAATCGTCTGGTCTGCATGCTCAAACAGTATTATCCGTTGGCTCTTGAGCTGTTTCATGACCATGACACGCTGGTTTTCTGTGAGTTTTTGGCGCGCTGGTCGACATTTGAAGTGCTTAAGCACGCTCGGCCAGCCAGCGTTTTGAAGTTCCTTCACGCGCATAATGTTCGCCATGCTGAGCTCAATCAGCAGCGTTTGGCATTGATCGCCAAAGCCATGCCGTTGACTGAAGATCCAGGCGTGGTCAGTCCTTCAGCGCTGTATGTGCTGGCCCTGGTCTCGCAACTGAAAGGGGTCATCACGGCGATCAAAGATTTTGATCGGGAGATCGAAAAAACTGCCAACACCCTGGCCGACTATCGACTCTTCAAGGCCTTGCCCGGCGCGGGACAGCAGCTTGCACCACGGTTGATGGTCGCCTTTGGTGAGCAGCGTGATCGCTTCAAGGATGCCAGTGCTGTGCAGCGATATGCCGGGATTGCCCCGGTCACCGAACGCAGTGGCAAGAAAAAAGTCGTCCACTGGCGCTATCAATGCGCAACTTTTTTGCGCCAGACCTTTGTTGAGTGGGCTGCACACAGCATCAATCAATCGGTGTGGGCAGAGGCTTATTATCGCCAGCAAAGGGCCAAAGGCTGCTCATACCAAGCGGCCCTCAGGGCCCTGGCGTTCAAGTGGATCCGGATCGTTTATCAGTGCTGGAAGAGCAGCACCGTGTACGACGAAAAGGTTTATTTACAAGCCTTGCTCCGGCACGGCTCACCGTTGACCAGCGAGCCGGACACAGCAAAACCGTGTTGACGGAAAGGCTCAGGGCGTGAAGGCGGCCGAGAAGACAACACACAACTCGACTCGTACAATGCCCGCTGCCCTGCAGGAGACACTAATGACCCGACTCGCCACCCCACGCAAACCCCGCGCACGCAGCCGGGCCCGGATCGATTCAATACTCGATGCCGCCCGCACGCTGCTGGCTGCCGAGGGCGTGGCCAGCCTGTCGATCTACAGCGTCGCCGAACGCGCGGAGATCCCGCCCTCCTCCGTCTACCACTTCTTTGCCAGCGTTCCGGCGCTGCTCGAAGCCCTGACGGCCGACGTCCACGCGGCGTTCCGCGCCTGCCTGCAAGCGCCCATCGACCACAACGCCCTGTACGGCTGGCGCGATCTGTCGCGACTGGTGGAACAACGCATGCTCGACATCTACGACGAAGACGCCGCCGCCCGCCAACTGATCCTCGCGCAGCACGGACTGACCGAAGTCACCCAGGCCGACCGCCAGCACGACATCGAACTCGGTGACCTGATGCACAAGCTGTTCGATCATCATTTCGAACTGCCGAAATTGCCGACCGACGTCGATGTGTTTGCCCTGGCCATGGAACTCGGCGACCGCGTCTATGCGCGCTCGGTGCAACAACACGGGCAGATCACCCCGCGCATGGCCGAAGAAGGCATGCGGGTATTCGACGCCTATCTGGGCCTGTACTTGCCGCCGTACCTGCCCAAGCGACCCGCGCTCTGATCGTTTCCGCGTTCCGCGTGGGAACGATCAATTACAGAGCCGAACGCGCTTACAACTTGGCGATCGACACCTCAGTGGATTTCACAAACGCGATCACTTCGCTGCCGACCACCAGTTCCAGCTCTTTCACCGAGCGAGTCGTGATCACCGAGGTGACGATGCCGGAAGCGGTCTGTACGTCTATTTCCGACAGCACGTCACCGAGTACGATTTCCTTGATGGCGCCTTTGAACTGGTTGCGAACGTTGATGGCTTTGATCGTCATGATGTTGATTCCTGTCGTGGGATAAGGCGTGAGCTATTGAGCCCAACGCAATTGCGTGGGTAATGGTGAAACGGGTTCCGGTTCCGGCGGCTGGCCGGGCAGCGCCAGCACGCGATTGAGGACTTCGGTTTCCAGCGCCGCCAGCCGATGAGAGCCGCGAACCCGAGGGCGCGGCAACTCGACGTGCAGGTCGAGGCCGACTTCGCCCTCTTCGATCAGGATCACCCGATCGGCAATCGCCACCGCTTCACTGACGTCGTGGGTGACCAGCAACACGGTGAAACCGTGCTTCTGCCAGAGCCGCTCGATCAGCTGCTGCATTTCAATTCGGGTCAGCGCATCCAGCGCGCCCAGCGGTTCGTCCAGCAACAGCAAACGCGGTTGATGGATCAACGCGCGGGCCAGGGCCACACGTTGCTTTTGCCCGCCGGACAAGGCGGCCGGCCATTCATTGGCGCGGTCTGCCAGACCTACCGACTCAAGGGCTTCCAGCGCTTGTGGCCGCCAATTGCCCTTGAGCCCGAGGCCAACGTTGTCGATGACCTTTTTCCATGGCAGCAAACGCGCTTCCTGGAACATCAACCGGGTGTTTTCCCGCGCATCACTCAGCGGCGCGGAACCGGCCAGCAATTCACCGCCCGTGGGTTTGTCGAGGCCGGCGAGCAAGCGCAGCAAGGTACTTTTGCCACAACCGCTACGACCGACCACGGCGACAAACTGACCGGCCGTGATGTGCAGATCGACCTCACGCAGCACCTGCCGCGAGCCGAAGGTTTTTTGCAGCTTGCGCACTGCCAGCGCAATCCCGCGCAGCAGGCGTGGAGGTTGTTGAGCCGTCATGCCGCACCTCCCTTGGTCACCTGATAGGCCGGGTGCCAGCGCAACCACACGCGTTCAAGCCCACGGGCCACGAGGTCGGCGAGTTTGCCGAGCACGGCGTACAAGAGAATCGCCAGCACCACCACGTCAGTCTGCAAAAACTCCCGGGCATTCATCGCCAGGTAGCCAATGCCGGAGCTCGCAGAAATAGTTTCCGCCACGATCAGGGTCAACCACATGAAACCGAGGGCGAAACGCACGCCGACCAGAATCGAAGGCAGCGCGCCCGGCAGGATCACCTGACGGAACAGGCTGAAACCGGACAAGCCATAACTACGGGACATTTCCACCAGCGCCGGATCGACGTTGCGGATGCCGTGATAGGTGTTGAGATAGATCGGGAACAATGTGCCCAGTGCCACCAGGAAAATCTTCGCCGACTCATCAATGCCGAACCACAGGATCACCAACGGAATCAGCGCCAGGTGCGGCACGTTACGGATCATCTGCACCGAACTGTCGAGCAGGCGCTCGCCCCATTTCGACAGGCCGGTGATGAAGCCCAGCGTCAGACCGATGCTGCCGCCGATGGCGAAGCCCAGCGCTGCGCGCCAGCCGCTGATCGCCAGGTGAGTCCAGATTTCACCGCTGCGCACCAGGCTGACACCGGCTTCGATGACCGCGATTGGCGCCGGCAGAATCCGTGTCGACAACCAGCCTGCCGACACCGACAGCTGCCACACCGCCAGCAGCAAAACAGGTAACGCCCAGGGCGCAAGACTGTGGATAAGTTTCTTCATGGCGCGCCTCAGCTCTGCGACGCGGCTTTTGGGAGGATGTCGTTGGCGACCATCTCACCAAACGGGCTGACGTAACCGGCGCCTTTCGGCAGCTCTGGACGCTCGATGTCCAAGTGCGGGAACAGCAACTCGGCAACGCGGTAAGACTCTTCGAGGTGTGGATAACCGGAGAAGATGAACGTGTCGATGCCCAGGTCCGCGTATTCCTTCACGCGGGCGGCCACGGTTGGACCATCGCCCACCAGCGCCGTACCAGCACCGCCGCGCACCAGACCGACACCGGCCCACAGGTTGGGGCTGACTTCCAGATTGTCGCGGCTGCCGCCGTGCAATGCGGCCATGCGTTGCTGACCGACCGAATCGAAGCGCGCCAGCGAGGCTTGGGCACGAGCGATGGTTTCGTCATCCAGATGAGAGATCAGCCGATCCGCCGCTTGCCAGGCTTCGGCATTGGTTTCGCGAACGATCACGTGCAGACGAATGCCGAAGCGAACCGTACGCCCGAGCTTCGCGGCCTTTGCACGAACCTGTTCGATTTTCTCGGCAACGGCTGCCGGTGGCTCGCCCCAGGTCAGGACCATTTCGACCTGTTCCGCCGCCAGGTCTTGGGCCGCTTCCGACGAGCCACCGAAGTACAGCGGCGGACGCGGTTGCTGGATCGGCGGATAGAGCAACTTGGCGCCCTTCACACTGATGTGCTGACCGTCGTAATCGACGGTTTCGCCTTCCAGCACGCGGCGCCAGATACGGGTGAATTCCACCGAGGCTTGATAGCGTTCTTCGTGCGTCAGGAACAAACCGTCGCCGGCCAATTCTTCCGGATCACCGCCGGTTACCAGGTTGAACAACGCACGACCGCCGGACAGGCGATCCAGCGTCGCGGCCTGACGCGCTGCCACCGTCGGGGAAATGATCCCGGGGCGCAGGGCGACGAGGAATTTCAAACGCTGGGTCACCGGGATTAGCGACGCCGCTACCAGCCATGAGTCTTCGCACGAGCGACCGGTAGGAATCAGCACCCCGCCGAAGCCCAGGCGATCCGCCGCTTGCGCGACTTGTTGCAAATAACCGTGGTCGACGGCGCGAGCGCCTTCGGCGGTGCCAAGGTAATGACCGTCGCCGTGGGTAGGCAGGAACCAGAAGATATTGAGGCTCATGGAGTGGTCTCCTTAGGGAATTGAATTACTGAGCTTTGGCAACGGCCGCCGGTGGCGTCCAGATCACGTCTTTGATGCTCAGTGGCTTTGGAATCAGTTTGAGCTGGTAGAAGCTGTCGGCGATTTTCTGTTGCGCGGCGACCACTTCAGGCGTGAGGAACAGCGCGCCATAGCCCTGGCGTTTCATCGACGTCAGGGTGATGTCCGCCGGCAGGCCGATGAGTGGCGAAACCTGTTTGGTCACGTCTTCGGGGTTGGCTTTGGTCCATTCGCCGACCGCGCGCACTTCTTCCACGAGGGTCTTGATCACCTCAGGATTTTTCTGCGCATAAGGCTTGGTCGCGAGATAGAACTGATGGTTGTCGACGATGCCTTGGCCGTCACGCAAGGTACGTGCTTGCAGTTGCTGTTCGGCGGCGGCCTGGTACGGATCCCAGATCACCCAGGCATCGACACTGCCACGCTCGAACGCGGCGCGGGCATCGGCCGGCGGCAGGAATACGGTCTGGATGTCGGTGTATTTGAGCCCGGCGTCTTCCAGCGCCCGCACCAACAGGTAGTGAACGTTGGAGCCTTTGTTCAGGGCTACTTTTTTGCCCTTGAGGTCCTGCACCGATTTGATCGGCGAGTCCTTCGGCACCAGGATCGCTTCGCTGTGAGGCGCAGGCGGTTCGTAGGCGACATAGAGCAGATCGGCGCCGGCGGCTTGGGCGAATACGGGTGGCGTTTCACCGGTAACGCCGAAATCGATGGAGCCGACGTTCAGGCCTTCAAGCAGTTGCGGGCCGCCGGGGAATTCAGTCCATTGCACGTCCACGCCTTGGGCGGCGAGGCGTTTTTCGAGTGTGCCTTTGGCTTTGAGCAGCACCAAAGTGCCGTACTTTTGATAACCGATCCGAAGGACGCCTTCATGGGTAGAAAGCGCCTGAGCTTGAGTGATAACGCCGAAGGCGGCCGCGACAAACAGAGCGACCAGACCACGACGCAAAATGACAGTGCGCATAGCGCTCTCCTTTTTGCAGTTGGGTTTTGGCTGCACCTGCTTGGCCGTTAGCGGCTGAGTAAGGTGAGTGAATCAAATTCAGGTGTGGCTTAAGTGCTGGCTTAAATGCTCCAGCGAGCACTCAACAAACGTTCATTCAACAGGTTCGGATCGATCGGCTTGGGACGGCGAGCCATGGCGCTGAAAAACAGCTCCAGCGATTCTTTCAGTCGTTGTTCCAGCTCGGGTACCAACTGCGCCTGGGCGCTGCCTTCGCCGTAAGCGATCTGGCTGTCCACGGCGAAAATCCCGTGGAGCATTTCCTGGGCTTTCAACGCCGACAGCACCGGCTTGAGCGCGTAATCCACCGCCAGCATGTGGGCGATGCTGCCACCGGTGGCCATTGGCAAAACCACCTTGTGGGCCAGCGCGCGTTCGGGCAGCAGGTCCAGCACGGTTTTCAATGCGCCAGAGAACGACGCTTTGTAAACCGGCGTGGCGATCAGCAGGCCATCGGCGTTTTCAATCTGCTGCAGCAGGTCGATGACCTTCGGGCTGTCGAAGCGTGCATGCAGCAAGTCTTCGGCCGGGAAGTCCCGTACCTGGTAACTCACCACTTCCACACCTTGCTCCTGCAACCAGCGTTGCGAGCGCTCCAGCAGCACCCCGGAACGGGAGCGTTGGCTGGGACTGCCACCGAGTGAGACGACCAGCATCAGACGATTCCTTGAACGGTGTTGGCGATTCGCGGCTTGCGATCTCACTTTGATGGAATGACCTTAACAGGTGATTGTTATATCTTTAAATCATATTTATTCATTTGGTTATTCTTTACAGATCTATGAAAAACACCTTTTCTTTGGCAAAAAAATAGGCCGTAAAAACGGCCTGAAATCCCCTGCTTTGAGAATGTACGCCCCCCTGTAGGAGCGAGGCTTGCCCGCGAAGGCGTCGTCTTGGCCTGTATCAATGTCTGACGTGATGGCCTCTTCGCGGGCAAGCCTCGCTCCTACGGGGCGGTTATTTCAGATCAACGATTCGGTTGTGGCGTCAGACGCAGGTACGGCTTCACCGCGCGATAGCCCTTGGGAAAACGTTTCTGGATTTCGTCTTCATCCTTGAGCGAAGGCACGATCACCACTTCATCACCGTCCTGCCAGTTCGCTGGCGTGGCCACCTTGTAGTTGTCGGTGAGTTGCAGCGAGTCGATCACCCGCAGAATTTCATGGAAGTTACGGCCGGTGCTCGCCGGGTAGGTGATGGTCAGCCGAACCTTTTTGTTGGGGTCGATCACGAACAGCGAGCGCACGGTCAGGGTGTCGTTGGCGTTCGGGTGGATCAGGTCGTAAAGGTCCGACACCTTGCGGTCGGCGTCGGCAAGGATCGGGAAGTTGACGAGGGTGTTCTGGGTTTCGTTGATGTCCTCGATCCACTTGTGGTGCGAGTCCACCGGATCCACGGACAGGGCAATCGCTTTCACACCGCGCTGGGCAAATTCGTCCTTGAGCTTGGCGGTGAAGCCCAACTCGGTGGTGCACACCGGGGTGAAGTCCGCCGGGTGGGAAAACAGCACGCCCCAGCTATCGCCCAGCCATTCGTGGAAACGGAGGGTGCCGGCGCTGGAATCCTGTTCGAAGTCGGGGGCGATATCGCCCAGTCTGAGGCTCATGGTGCTGCTCCTGGTGAGTGCTTGTTGAGATCAACTGTGCCTGCATTTCCTATTCATTAAAAAGAATAAATATCGATTTATTTAGATCGCAAAAGAATATTAAAAATGTGTTCATTGGACCTCGGCGACGATCAGGACGACCATCGCCCTCAAGGTTCGAGAAGGCCTTGAGTTGCTGCACAAAGAGGGAAATTTCGAGGAGGGTTTACGGGGGTGAGCCTGACTTGAAAACGCAAAAGCCCCGCCCGGCGTGATGCCGGGCGGGGCTTTTTTTACTTCAGTTACGCGAGTGCTATTACAACAGCGGGATCGAGTAGCTGACGATCAGACGGTTTTCGTCCTGGTCGCGTTGGCCTGGGACGTCGTTGCGCCACATGGCGTTTTTCCACATCAAGCCCAGGTTTTTCAGTGGACCGCTCTGGACTACGTACGCCAGGGTCAGGTCGCGCTCCCACTCGGAACGGCCGGAACCGTTCTCGCGACCATTTGTACCAACGGTATCAATGTTGTCGCCACGCAGGTAAACGATGCCGGCAGTAGCGCCTGGCAAGCCGACCTTGGCGAAGTCATACAAGTAGCGAGCTTGCCAGGTACGTTCGCCAGCGCGGGCGAACTTGGCAATCTGCGAGTCGGTAATGATGTAAGCCGACGAGCCGTCACCCTGGTTCAGCCAAGGAAAATCGCTGCTGCCGTTGCTGACCTGGTAACCGCCACCAAAGGTGTGACCGGCAACGGAGTACAGGAACAGGCCGCTGTACAAGTTGTTATCGACCTTGCCTTTACCAGCGCGGAAGCCCTGATAGTTACCGGTGCTGTAGTAAGCCGAGTCGTGGCCGTTGGCACCATCATCAGAGCTGTTGAAGTAACGCAAGTCAGACTTCAACACCCCAGGACCGATTGCCCAGTTGTGAACCAGACCCAAGAAGTGCTGCTTGTAGAAATCTTCCAGGTTGCCGTAGTAGTACTGGGCAGTCAGGTCTTTGGTGATTTTGTAGTCGCCACCACCGTAGATGAACTTGTTGCTGTCACGACCAGCAGCTGTGGGAGCGTTCGCACCAGCAATCGACAACTCTTCGTTGTTGCTGGAGTTACGACCTTTGGCGTGCTCGATCTGACCACCGACCAGTGTCAGGTCCTTGATCTCGTTCGAGGTGATCTGACCACCTTGAAAGGTTTGCGGCAGCAGACGGCCATCGTTGGTCACGATAACCGGTAGTTTTGGCTGCAGGGTGCCCAACTTCAGTTCGGTCTGGGAGATCTTGGCTTTGGCAGTCAGGCCTAGGCTGGAGAAGTTATCAACCGCTTCACCGTTGGACTTGCTTGGGAAAACAGTACCGCCATAAGAAGTCGAAGTGGCGCCGTTGGTGCCGCCGCCCGAATCCAGACGCACGCCCAGCAGGCCGATAGCATCAATACCGAAGCCAACGGTGCCTTGGGTGTAACCGGAGATGAAACGCAGATCGAAGCCTTGACCCCATTCTTCGTTTTTGCTCTGAACACCGTTAGCCTTGTTGGCAGGAGTGCCTGCAGCACTGTCACGGTTATCGGTGTTGATGTAGAAGTTACGCAGCCCCAAAGTAGCTTTGCTGTCTTCGATGAAACCGGCGGCGCCTGCCTGCTGCGCCAAAACCCCTACGGCCACAGCCAGGGCCAAGGTGGACTTGTTCATGTGTTTCGCTCCTATCGTTTCTAATGCTTGTGGTCCTGGGTCGAATGCCCTGGATCCGCAGACGCGCTAATCGCGCCAGCCCCTCTAAATTGTTGGTGATCGCTACAGGATACCTCGACATAAGCCTTAAAAGAATTACGTCATTCTTTTTCATTCCATTTGGCTATATACCATCACAGCACAGAACAGGGGTATCGGCTAAAAGGCCAATTCCTTAACCTGTTTGATTGTCGAGGGGTGAAATCGCCAAATCCGAGACCCGTCGCGAATCGGATGAGCTTACTTTATGCGTTTGGAAAAAAAGCTAAAAAGAATAAAAAATCATCATGTGCGCTGTTTATGGAATATGAAAAAAAGCCCGAAAAAAAACCTCGCCAACGGGCGAGGCTCTTTCTGGTGCGAATTACATAAAGCTGTAGGTGTAGTTGAAGATCAGACGGGTCTGGTCTTGATCAGGAGTGCTGGTGTTGCCACGGTAGGTACCGTGACGCAGCGTTGTACCAAACCCTTTAAGCGCACCCGTTTGAATCACGTAGTCCACACGTGCGTCGGTCTCGTGCTCACTCAGGTCTTTACCAGTACCGCTGGTAGCCCTGATGTCTTGGCCATTCAAGTAACCAATCGAAGCTTTCAAACCCGGCACGCCCAGTGACGCGAAGTCATAGGAGTACTGACCGTACGTGGTGTTTTCACCGGCACGGATAAAGCTGCCAACCGTGGCGTCGGTAAACGAGTAGAAGCTGGCGCCGCCGGCACCTTCCGGATTACCGTTGCCATCGACAACGCTACCTTGGTTCAGGAAAACAAAGCCGCCGTCATCGCTGACACGCTGATGCCCGAGCAGAAACGCGCTGCCACCCAGGGTATAGGTGAACGTGCCGCTCCAGGTCTTGTTATCGACCACGCCCCTTTCCTTGGCGAAGCCATTGTTGTTGTTGAATTGGTAGCCGGCATCGCCGTTCTTGCCGTCGGAGCTGCTGTCGAAATAACGAAGATCGGTCTTGAACGACTGGTTCGGAGCGATTGGGTAGACGTGTACCAAGCCGAGGAAGTTCTGCTTGTAGTAGTCTTCCAGGTTCGCATAGTAGTACTGCAGCATGAGGTCTTTGGTGACCTTCCAATCAGCACCGGCGTAACGGAACTGGTTGCTGTCCTGCGTACCGCCAGCCACTGCCAGGCCGGTGCTGTTGGAGGAGGCGCGACCTACCGCGTGCTCCAGCTGACCCACGTTGAAGGTCACGTTGTCGATTTCCTTCGAGGTGAGGGTGCCACCTTCAAAGGTTTGTGGCAGCAAACGACTGTCGTTCGCGATGAGGATCGGCATGTTTGGCTGCAGAGCGCCGCCCAAGTGGGCTTCGGTCTTCGAGAAGCGTGCCTTGACGTTGCCCGCTACACGGCTCCACTCATCCACCGCTGAACCATCGGAATCGCTAGGGATGAACGTGTTGTTGGCCGGATGATGACCCTTGCCACCATCCAGATGGATGCCGACCAGCGCCTGAGCGTCGAAACCGAAACCAACGGTACCTTGGGTGAAACCGGACAGGTAATCGAATTTGAGACCCTCACCGGCTTCTCGCTGTCTGTTACCAGGAAGCTTGGCACCTTCACGGACATCGGCGTCGTAATACATGGTCCGAGAACTAACGGAAGCCTTGCTGTCTTCGATGAAACCCGCGGCGCCTGCCTGCTGCGCCAAAACCCCAACGGCCACGGCCAGAGCCAAGGTGGACTTGTTCATTGTTTCGCTCCTCTCGTTTTCTAATTCTTGTGTTCTTGGCCCTGGGTCGTATGCCCGGGATCCTAAGATGCGCGATTAGCGCCAGACCGTGACTCACAAGTCAATCGTAACTATGTGTGTCTACGACCATAGTCTAATCCCCGATTATTTAGTCCTTGCAGGGTCATGAATTCGTCATAAACCCAAAAAGAATTGGTTAATTCTTTTTTCATACCTTTTAGGAATATAGCCCACCCGACTTATCGACTCGGAGTAGAGCGGCCGACCCATAAGCTAATTCCTAAATAGTATTTACTAGCAATTTTTTAGATCGATTAGCTTTGACGCAATTCGGAAACATTTCCTTACCGAAAGGCGAAGCCATGACGACCAAACGCGCACTATCCAGTCCATTTGTTACAGTTTGTGTATCGGTATTATTTTCTTTTAGCGCTCACGCGGCGAACCTCACGGTCGGTTATCAAACCGGCATCGACCCCAGCAAAGTCCCCCAGGCAGATGGACTGTACGAGAAAACCACCGGCCAGAAAATTGACTGGCGTCGTTTCAATAGCGGCCCGGAAGTGGTTGCAGCCATTGCTTCCGGCGATGTGCAGATTGGCAACCTCGGCTCAAGCCCGTTGGCGGCCGCCGCGTCGCGCAATCTGCCGATTGTCGCGTTCATCGTTTCTGCCCAGATCAATGCCGCCGAAGCACTCGTGGTGCGCAACGGCAGCGGTATCGATAAACCGGAAGATCTGATCGGCAAGACCCTCGCCACACCCTTCGTTTCAACCTCCCATTACAGTCTGCTCGGCGCGTTGAAGCACTGGGGCCTGGATGCCTCGAAAGTCAAAGTGGTGAACTTGCAACCTGCGGAAATCGCGGCGGCGTGGAAGCGTGGTGACATTGATGGTGCGTTTGTCTGGTCACCCGCGCTGGGGGAAATTCGCAAGACTGGCAAGACCTTGACCGACGCCGCAGAGGTTGGCCAATGGAGTGCACCGACCTTCGAAGTCTGGGTCGCGCGCAAGGATTACGCCGAGAAACATCCAGAAGTTGTGGCCAAATTCGCCAAAGTCACGCTGGATTCGTTCGCCGACTATGCCGCCCATAAAGACAGCTGGACCGCTGACTCGGTACCGGTTCAGAAAATCGCCAAACTGACCGGTGCCAACGCCACCGATGTACCGGAATTGCTGGCGGGCTCAGCCTTCCCGGATGCCACGGCCCAACAGACCACCGCGCTGCTGGACGGCGGCACGGCCAAGGCCATTGGCGAAACGGCGAAGTTCTTGAAGGAACAAGGGAAGATCGAGACGGTGCTGCCGGATTATTCGCCGTATGTCAGCGCAAAGTTTGTGCAGGATTAAGATCGTTCCCATGCTCTGCGTGGGAATGCCTCTTCGGACGCTCCGCGTTCGGCTTTGAAGGGACGCGGAGCGTCCCGGGCTGCATTCCCAGGCGGAGCAAGGGAACGATCAAACGATCAGGTCAGAGGGTCTTTTCGAAGATCTTCGAATTACGCTGATAGTTGTATAGCGATGCCCGCGCCGACGGCAGGCGTTCGACGCTGCTCGGCACGAAACCACGCTCGCGAAACCAGTGAGCGGTCCGCGTAGTCAGTACGAACAAGGTTTTCAACCCTTGCGCCCGGGCACGGGTTTCAATGCGCTCCAGCAGCTCATCACCACGACCGCCATGGCGGTATTCCGGGTTCACCGCCAGACACGCCAACTCCCCCGCATCCGAATCAGCAATCTGATACAGCGCCGCACAGGCGATGATCATGCCTTCGCGCTCGACCACACTGAACTGCTCGATCTCACGCTCCAGCACCTCACGGGAACGCCGCACCAGAATGCCCTGCTCTTCCAGCGGGCTGATCAAATCCAGCAAGCCGCCGACGTCTTCAATGGCCGCCTCGCGCACAATCTCGAATTGCTCCTGGGCCACCAGCGTACCGCCACCGTCACGGGTGAACAGTTCGGTCAGCAGCGCGCCGTCTTCGGCGTAGCTGACGATATGACTGCGTGCCACGCCACCGCGGCAAGCTTCAGCGGCCGCATCCAACAGCTCAGCCTGATAGTTGCTGCCCAGGCGCTGCAGATGCGCCGGCACTTGTTGCGGACGCAACTCACGAACCAGACGACCGTTTTCATCGATCAGCCCCAGGTCGGCGCCAAACAACAACAACTTGTCCGCACCCAGTTCGATGGCCGCGCGAGTGGCGACGTCTTCACAGGCGAGGTTGAAAATCTCACCGGTCGGCGAGTAACCCAGTGGCGACAACAACACGATGGAGCGTTCATCCAGCAGACGATTGATGCCCTTGCGATCGACCCGACGCACTTCGCCGGTGTGGTGATAGTCGACGCCTTCGAGCACGCCGATCGGCCGCGCCGTCACCAGATTGCCGCCGGCCACCCGCAGACGCGAGCCCTGCATCGGCGATGAAGCCATGTCCATGGACAGTCGCGCTTCGATGGCGATACGCAGCTGGCCCACCGCATCGATCACGCACTCAAGGGTCGCGGCATCGGTGATGCGCATGTCATGGTGGTAATGCGGGGTCAGGCCACGCGCAGCCAGGCGGGTTTCAATTTGCGGACGGGAACCGTGAACCAGCACCAGTCGCACGCCCAGGCTGTGCAACAGCACCAGGTCGTGGACGATATTGCCGAAGTTCGGGTGCTCCACGCCGTCGCCGGGCAGCATGACGACGAAAGTGCAATCGCGGTGGGCGTTGATGTAAGGCGAAGCGTGACGGAGCCAATTAACGTATTCGGGCATGAACCTGGGCCTGTAATAAATAGCAGCCAAAAAATGGGCGAAACTGAAAACGCACAGCGGGCTGATGGTTATCGTCGGAACAGGCTTGGCGACACGCGCGCTCTCCTCATGAATACGGGTTGGGATGCTGGCAATTTATACGGCTTGGGCCGGTGTGAGGCAGTAATGTTCAATCAGTTGTCGTAATAGATGCACGGTAGGCTGCAAACGTGACATTTCGAGGTATTCCCCCGGTTGGTGCGCGCAGGCGATATCGCCAGGGCCCAGCACCAATGTTTCGCAGCCGAGGCGCTGAAGATAAGGCGCTTCCGTGCCGAACGCCACTGCTTCGGCGCGATGGCCGGTGAGCTTTTCCGCGACCCGGACCAATTCGGCGTCCTCGGCTTGCTCAAACGGCGGCACTTCGGGGAACAGCGGCGCGTAATCGATCTTCACCTGATGCCACTCGGCAATGGGCTTGAGCTTCTGCAGAATCTCCGCGCGCAGGGCATTAGGGTCCATGCCTGGCAACGGCCGCAGATCAAACTCCAACGAACACTGGCCACAAATGCGGTTGGGGTTATCGCCACCATGGATGCAGCCGAAATTCAGGGTCGGCGTCGGTACACCGAACTGCGGATTACGAAATTTGCGCTGCCACAGCAGGCGTAAACCGCGCAGTTCACCGATGGCATCGTGCATGGCTTCGAGGGCACTGTGGCCAAGGCGCGGGTCCGAGGAATGGCCGCTCTGACCGAGGATGTCGATGCGCTCCATCATGATGCCTTTGTGCATGCGGATCGGCTTTAGCCCGGTCGGCTCGCCGATGACAGCGGCACGGCCCAGTGGCCTCCCGGCTTCGGCCAGTGCGCGAGCGCCGGACATCGAGCTTTCTTCATCACAGGTCGCGAGAATCAGCAGCGGTTGTTTGAACGGTTGGTCGAGCAGAGGAATGACGGCTTCGATGGCCAGGGCGAAAAAACCCTTCATGTCGCAACTGCCCAGCCCGATCCAGCGGCCATCGACTTCGGTCAGCTTCAGCGGATCGGTCTGCCACAGCGCGCCATCGAACGGCACGGTGTCACTGTGACCGGCCAGCACCAAGCCTCCGGGGCCAGAACCGAAACTGGCCAGCAGGTTGAATTTGCCGGGGCTGACCTGCTGAATGTCGCAGGCAAAACCAAGGTCACCGAGCCAACTCGCCAGCAGGTCAATCACCGGGCGGTTGGATTGATCGAGGCTGGGTTGGGTGCAGCTGACGGACGGCGTAGCGATCAGCGCAGCGAACTGATCTTTCATGGACGGCAAAGGCATCGCTGACTCCCATCTCCCAATTTGAAGTCCATCATAGAGCCATCCGGCGACAGGAATAAACCGTCGCGGCACGTAGGACTTGTGAGTCCTGTACACTGCACGACCTTGGCAGCCACACATTCCCCCCGGCTGCGCTCCCGATCCTGGATTTTCCGGCCATGCAGAAAGAAACCGAAATCAAACTCCGCGTCAGCCGCGAAACCCTCGCTGCCCTGCGCGAGCACCCGCTCCTGAAAAAACGCAACAAAAGTGGCTGGGAACGCCGTGAGTTGATGAACCAGTACTTCGACACGCCTGAGCGCGACCTGGCCCGCGCCAAGGTTGCCCTGCGCCTGCGTCGCGATGGCGAAGAAGTGATTCAAACCCTCAAGACCCGTGGCCAGAGCGTCGCCGGTCTGTCGGTGCGTAATGAATACGACTGGAACCTGCCCAAAGCCAAGCTCGACGTGAAGAAACTCGACGGCGAATGCTGGCCCGAAGAACTCGCCGAGCTGGACAAGAAAACCCTGAAGGCGATCTTCACCACCGATTTCGTCCGCGAACGCGCTGAAATCGCTTGGGGCCGTGGCAAGACCAAAGTGGTCATAGAAGCCGCGCTGGACCTCGGCCACGTTGTGGTCGGCAAGCAAAAAGAAGAAATCTGCGAACTGGAGCTGGAACTGCGCGAAGGCGAGCCGTCCGCTTTGCTGGAACTGGCCGCCGAACTGGCCGCGACCCTGGCCCTGATGCCATGTGACATCAGCAAGGCCGAACGCGGTTATCGCTTGTACGACGCCAACAGCTATTCGTTGAGCCTGCCGGCGCCGCAGATTACCGCCGAAACGCCGCTGGACGACGCTTTCGCCGCGCTGAGCTGGCACTTGCTGAGCAGCAGCCAGCGTCTGGCC
Organism: Pseudomonas sp. ZS1P83; assembly: GCF_054897825.1. NCBI lineage: Bacteria > Pseudomonadati > Pseudomonadota > Gammaproteobacteria > Pseudomonadales > Pseudomonadaceae > Pseudomonas > Pseudomonas sp. ZS1P83. The sequence continues at coordinate 5,727,186 of NZ_CM142706.1, read as the reverse complement.
GAGCAGTATCGCTTCAACGGCCACTGGCGCCTGCTGCAGGACTGGGTCGAAAACCTGGCTGAATTGCGCGCGCTGCTCAGCAGCCTGGGTCAAGCCGCACCGCGTCAGTCGACGCACGATCTGCGCGTCGCGCTGGATGCCTTGCTCGAAGACTGGCGTCCGCTGGTGCAAGCCGGTGTCGACGACGAAGACGTGCGTAAAGCCGCGCCGGAGCAGTTCCTTGAAGAACTGGAAGACCCGCGTTGGGGCCTGTTCTCGCTGAACACTTCGCGCTGGTTGCTCGCCCGCACCTGGGCTGCCGATCGCAACGTTCGTGGCAATCGTCAGGGCGCTGCGCAATTGGGTAGCTGGTTACCGCGCCTGCTAGGTGAAGAAGCGACGTCCCTGCAATTGCAGCGTTACCAGCAACAGCCGGAAGATCTCGCCGAACAGCTGCCGCGCATCGAGCGCATCCAGGCCTGGCTGCATCACGCCCGCAGCGTGTTGGACATCCCGGAAATGGATCGCCTGTATGGTGAGCTGAAACAGCTTGCTCTGCTTGCTAACGAGCCGATCACCGATGAATCGCTGGATGCGCGCAAGCAGCAGGCGATTGCGGTGTATCAGAATCGTGCCTGGAAGATGTTGCTGCGTATGTAATCCTGTGATGATGATCGTTCCCACGCTCCCGCGTGGGAACGCAGCCGGTGACGCTCCGCGTCACCTGGACGCGGAGCGTCCCTTGAGGCATTCCCACGCAGAGCGTGGGAACGATCACCGCACTAGCGCAACACCGGCAAACTCGTCGTGGATTTGATCTCCGACAACGCCACGATCGAGTTGACCTCCTGAATCCCCGGCACCATCGACAGCTTCTCGAAAAAGAAGCGCTCGTACGCTTCGATGTCCGCCGTGACGATGCGTAGCAAGAAATCCACCGACCCCATCAGCACATAACACTCCAGCACTTCGGGAAAGCCACGAATCGCCTCGGTGAACTCGGTGAAGTTCGAACGCCCGTGAGCGTTGAGTTTGATTTCAGCGAATATCTGCGTGTTCAGGCCGATTTTCTTCCGGTCGAGCAACGTTACCTGCCCGCGAATGATCCCTTCTTCCTTCATCCGCTGAATCCGTCGCCAGCATGGCGACTGCGAGAGTCCCACCTGTTCAGCGATCTGCGCACTGGAGAGTGAAGCGTCCTCTTGCAGCAACGCGAGAATCTTGCGGTCGTAGCCATCCAGCTCGCTCTGCATAAAAAAACCTTTGATTGATCACTTTTCGAATCAAGCAATTCAAATAATTGCCAATACGCTCAATCATAGATAAGAAATGCCCGGCACCGAATGTAAAAATTCCTCCAGTGATTTTGGAGTCCGACCATGCCGCATCTAGAAGCCGTGAACACCCCACACACCCGCGCCGATGTCTGGAACGTCAGCAACGCTCACTGCCGCGTTCACTATCAATTGCTGGCCGAGGCCGAACCGGATCTGCTGTGCCGGGCGCTCAACCTGTTCGCCTTGCAGTGCCTGACGCCTGTGCAGGTCAACATGCAGCGGCGGGACGATCTGCAGTCGATCGACATCGTGATGGACGGTCTGAGCTGGCACCGCGCCCAAGTGATCGCGGAAAAATTACGTAACCTGATCAGCGTCTGTTCGGTCGAGCTGCAAGCGGCTGATTGCGCGTGGGATGAACCGGCTCAGGCGGCGGGCTGAAAAAACTCGACACGGCTTCGTCGGGTAGTGGCCCAACGGTCTGCGGGTCCGCGACTATCCTTTGCGAACTGTTGTTCATAAGGAGCCCGCATGTCCGTTCAACTTGCCATTCAGGACCGCTGGCTGGATCTCAATGATTTGCTGCGTGAACTGGTCGCCCAAGGCTTTATCAGCCAGGACTCGGCCGAACACGCGCTCAATGCTCGACGCCGTCACGCCGCCAATGGCCAGATGCACCCACTGGAATTCATCGCCAGCCAACATCTGGACGACCTCAGCCGTCCGGGTAAACACCTCGATCTGGAAAGCCTGACGCTTTGGCTGTCGCAGCAGGCCGGCCAGCCTTATCTGCGGATCGATCCGCTGAAAATCAACGTAGCGGCGATTACGCCGCTGATGTCCTACGCCTTCGCCCAGCGCCACAAGATTCTTGCGGTCTCCATCGACCGCGACGCGGTGACCGTGGCCAGCTCCCAGCCCTACGTCACCGGCTGGGAAGCCGACCTGACCCACGTGCTCAAACTGCCGATCAAGCGTGTAGTGGCCAACCCGGTCGACATCCAGCGCTTCAGCGTGGAGTTCTTCCGCCTGGCCAAATCGGTCAGCGGCGCGACCAACGCCGATCAGCAGATGAACACCCTGGGCAACTTCGAGCAGCTGCTTAACCTCGGCGCCAGCGACCAGGAACCGGACGCCAACGACGCACACATCGTCAACATCGTCGACTGGTTGTTCCAGTACGCGTTCCAGCAACGGGCCAGTGATATCCACATCGAACCCCGTCGCGAGCAAGGCACGGTACGCTTTCGCATCGACGGCGTGCTGCACAACGTCTATCAATTTCCGCCACAAGTGACCATGGCCATCGTCAGCCGCCTGAAAAGCCTCGGGCGGATGAACGTCGCGGAAAAACGCAAGCCCCAGGACGGCCGGGTCAAGACCAAAACCCCGGACGGTGGCGAAGTCGAGCTGCGGCTATCGACATTGCCTACCGCATTCGGCGAAAAAATGGTCATGCGGATCTTCGACCCGGAGGTACTGCTCAAGGACTTTGATCAGCTGGGCTTCTCCGCCGATGACTTGCGCCGCTGGCAGGACATGACTAGCCAGCCCAACGGCATCATTTTGGTCACCGGGCCGACCGGTTCCGGTAAAACCACCACGCTTTACACCACGTTAAAGAAGCTGGCGACGTCAGAGGTCAACCTCTGCACCATCGAAGACCCGATCGAAATGGTCGAGCCGGCGTTCAATCAGATGCAGGTCCAACACAACATCGACCTGACCTTCGCCGCCGGTGTGCGCGCGCTGATGCGACAGGATCCGGACATCATCATGATCGGCGAGATCCGTGATCTGGAAACCGCTGAAATGGCGATCCAGGCCGCGCTCACTGGCCACCTGGTGCTGTCGACGCTGCACACCAACGATGCGCCGAGCGCGATCAGTCGCTTGCTGGAACTGGGCGTGCCGCATTACTTGATCAAAGCCACGGTGCTCGGCGTCATGGCCCAGCGCCTGGTCCGCACCTTGTGCCCGCATTGCAAGGCGCCGCTGACGCTGGGTGAAGAAGACTGGCAATCCTTGACCCGGCCTTGGCAGGCACCGTTGCCGAACAACGCACATCGTGCCATCGGTTGCCTGGAGTGTCGCGATACCGGTTACCGTGGCCGCGCCGGGGTCTACGAAATCATGCAGCTGACAGACGGCGTCAAAGCGCTGATCAACCCCGACACTGATTTGCTGGCTGTGCGGCGGCAGGCGTTCAAAGAAGGCATGCGCAGTTTGCGGTTGTCAGGGGCGCAAAAAGTGGCGGCCGGTTTAACGACGATTGAGGAGGTCTTGCGGGTGACGCCGCAGAGTGAGCAGAAATGAAGCCTTTTATGTCTCCTGATGATGCGAGGGCCGACTAACGGTTCTTATCCCCAGCCGGCGCCGCTACACTCCTGCGATCGCAAATTCATTGATCAACAGGGAATCGTTATGCAGATCGGTAGCGTGCTTTTACTTTTTGTCGGCCTGGTGGTCGCCATTCTGTTCATGGGTTTCAAGGTCGTGCCTCAGGGGTACCAATGGACGGTCGAACGTTTCGGCCGTTACACCAACACGCTCAAGCCCGGCCTGAACATCATCATTCCGGTGATGGACCGCATCGGTCGCAAGATCAACGTCATGGAAAGCGTGCTGGACATTCCGCCTCAGGAAGTCATCACTGCCGACAACGCCACGGTGCAGATCGATGCCGTGTGCTTCTTCCAGGTGGTCAACACTGCCCAGGCCGCCTACGAGGTCAACAACCTCGAACACGCGATCCGCAACCTGCTGCAAACCAACATCCGTACCGTGCTCGGCTCCATGGAGCTGGACGCGATGCTCAGTCAGCGCGACGGGATCAACGAAAAACTGCTGCGCACTGTCGATGAAGCCACAGCACCGTGGGGCATCAAGATCACCCGGATCGAAATCAAGGACATCAGCCCGCCAGCTGACTTGATGGCGGCAATGTCGGGGCAGATGAAAGCCGAGCGGATCAAGCGCGCGCAAATTCTTGAAGCCGAAGGCCTGCGCGCCGCGGCGATTCTGACGGCCGAAGGCAAGAAGCAGGCACAAATCCTGGAGGCCGAAGGTGGCCGTCAGGCAGCGTTCCTTGAGGCCGAAGCCCGTGAACGCCAGGCCGAAGCCGAAGCCCAGGCCACCAAAGTGGTGTCCGAAGCCATCGCGGGCGGCAACGTGCAGGCAGTCAATTACTTCGTCGCGCAGAAGTACATCGATGCGCTCGGAAAACTGGCCTCGGCCAACAACAGCAAAGTGATTCTGATGCCGCTCGAGGCCAGTTCGATGATCGGCGCAGTCGGCGGCATCGGCGAAATCGTCAAGGCCACGTTCGATAACAAGAAAGCCTGAGGCACGATATGTGGGCATTCCTGCAGCATTTATCGTTCTGGGACTGGCTGGCATTAGGCACCGTGCTGCTGATTCTCGAAGTGTTCGGCGCCGGTGGCTACTTGCTGTGGATCGGCATGGCAGCCGCCGCCGTTGGCGTACTGACTTATGCAGCGCCGGACATCACTTGGGAATTGCAGTTTCTGCTGTTCGGCCTGCTCTCGATCGCTACCGCCCTGTATTGGTGGAGACGCCAGCGTAGCGCGGTGCGGATGAGTGATCAGCCGAACCTAAACCTGCGCGGTCAGGAATTGATCGGCAAAACCTTTGTGGTACATGAAGCGATTGTCGACGGTCGCGGCAAGATCAAGGTCGCCGACGGCGTGTGGATGGCCCGAGGGCCTGACGCCGCCGCGGGCTGCCGCGTTCGGGTGATCGAGCAGCAAGGGGCTATTTTGCTGGTTGAACCAGCTGAATGAGCCATTACGGAACTCGACTGGGTGATTGGCAATCCAAGGCCGTAGATAACCCAGTGGAGTCACCCATCATGCGTCTCAAACTTGCTGTCGCTACCATCGCCCTGCTGTCCCTTCCCGTCGGTTCGGCGATGGCCGATAGCTTTTGGCGTAACGTCATCTCGTCCGGTGCGACCACCGGCTCGACCTACCTGACCTTCAAGGATCACAAGCTGATCGTTGCCGCCCAGGACGACGCCGGTAGCTTTGTTGCCAGTGACGGCGGCATTCGTGGGCCATACCTGGAAGCCGCGATGCAGAAAGTCCGCGCCGACAACCCTGGCCTGCAGGCCACGGACATGGAACTGGCGAATGCGATCCTGGCGAAGAATGCCGTTGCCTCCGAGTAAGCTTTTCAGCTGAACAAAAATGCCGCTCCCAATGAGCGGCATTTTTTTGTCCAGCACAAAACCCCTGTAGGAGCGAGCGGTGCGGCGATCCGACTTGCCCGCGAAAGCGGTGTATCAGTCGACGTAAATGTTGAATATTAAATCGCCTTCGCGGGCAAGTCGGATCGCCGCACCGCTCGCTCCTACAGGGGGGCAGTACTATTAGCGATAGTCGTCCACCGGCACACATGCACAAAACAGATTGCGGTCGCCGTAAACGTTATCGACACGGTTCACCACCGGCCAATACTTATGCGCCTTGGTATGAGCATCCGGCGTCACCGCCTGCTCGATGGTGTAAGGCCGCTCCCAAACCCCGGTGATGTCCGCCAGGGTATGCGGCGAACGTTTCAGCGGATTGTCATCGGCCGGCCAGTTGCCGTTCTGCACCTCGGTGATTTCCGCGCGGATACTCAGCATCGCTCCAATGAACCGATCCAGCTCTGCCTTCGATTCACTTTCGGTCGGTTCAACCATCAACGTCCCCGGCACCGGAAATGACATGGTCGGCGCATGGAAGCCATAGTCCATCAACCGCTTGGCGACGTCTTCCTCGCTGATCCCGGTCAGCGCCTTGAGTGGCCGCAGGTCAAGAATGCATTCGTGAGCCACCCGTTCGTTACGCCCGGTGTAAAGCACCGGAAACGCCCCGGACAGATGCTGCGCCAGGTAATTCGCGGCGAGAATCGCCACCTCACTGGCATCCGCCAGTTGCGGTCCCATCATCGCGATGTACATCCAGCTGATCGGCAGAATGCTCGCGCTGCCCCAAGGCGCTGCGCTGACCGCTCCGTTCTGCGGCAGTGGCCCTTCAATCGGCACCACCGGGTGATTGGCCACGAACGGTGCCAGATGCGCCCGCACACCAATCGGCCCCATGCCCGGCCCGCCGCCGCCATGTGGAATGCAGAAGGTCTTGTGCAAGTTCATGTGGGACACGTCGGCGCCTATGTCCGCCGGACGCGCCAGCCCGACCTGGGCGTTGAGGTTGGCGCCATCCATGTACACCTGACCGCCGTGGCTGTGGATAACTTCGCAGATTTCGCTGATGCCTTCCTCGTACACCCCGTGGGTAGAAGGATACGTCGCCATCAGGCAGGCAAGTTTGTCTCCCGCCTCCGTGGCTTTGCCTTTCAGGTCGTCCAGATCAACGTTGCCCGCCTCGTCGCACTCGACGATCACCACCCGCATGCCGGCCATTTGCGCCGAAGCCGGGTTGGTGCCATGGGCGGAAGACGGAATCAGGCAAATATCCCGTGCGCCTTGATGGCGGCTCTCGTGATATTTGCGGATCGCCAGCAACCCGGCGTACTCGCCTTGAGCGCCGGAGTTAGGTTGCATACAGATTGCGTCGAAACCGGTAATCGCGCAGAGCCAGCGCTCCAGTTCTTCGATCATCAGTGAATAACCGACCGCCTGCTCTTTCGGCGCAAACGGGTGCAGGTTGGCGAATTGCGGCCAGGTGATGGGAATCATCTCGCTGGTGGCATTGAGCTTCATGGTGCAGGAGCCCAGCGGAATCATTGATTGATTGAGCGCCAGGTCTTTGCTCTCCAGTTGCTTGAGGTAACGCAACATTTCGGTTTCGCTGTGATGGGCACTGAACACCGGGTGGCGCAGATAAGACGAGGTACGCAGCAGACCTGCGGGAATGCCGCAAGCAAGGGCTTCAGCATCCAGTTCGTCGACGTTGAGCCCGTGATCGGAACCGAGGAACACATCAAATAACTTCGCGACGGTGGATTCGTCAGAGGTTTCGTCGAGGCTCAACCCCAGCTGCCCGCGCCCGAGAATGCGCAAGTTGATCTGCGCCGCTTGGGCGCTTTCGATAATTGCAGTCTGAGTACCACCGACCTCCAGCGTCAGCGTGTCGAAAAAGTGTTTGTTGAGGCGGGCGATGCCGTGGCGCTCAAGGCCGGCGGCGAGGATGCAGGTCAGCCGATGGACGCGCTGGGCAATGCGTTTGAGCCCTTCCGGACCGTGATAGACCGCATAGAAACTGGCGATGTTGGCCAGCAGTACTTGAGCCGTGCAGATGTTTGAGTTGGCCTTCTCCCGGCGGATATGTTGCTCGCGAGTTTGCAGGGCCATGCGCAAGGCGACATTGCCGCGAGCATCTTTCGATACGCCGATGATCCGCCCGGGAATCGCCCGTTTGTACACATCGCGACTGGCAAAAAACGCCGCGTGAGGCCCGCCGTACCCCATGGGCACGCCGAAACGCTGGGATGAACCGAACACCACGTCGGCGCCCAACTCCCCCGGCGGCGTCAGTAACAGCAGACTCAGCAGGTCGGTTGCGACACACGCCAAGGCTTGCTGAGCATGCAGATGATCAATCAATGGACGAAGATCACGGATCTCGCCGTGGGTATCGGGATATTGCAGGAGCGCACCGAACACCTGGTGCTGTTTCAAGTTATCCACAGTGTCAATGATCAGCTCGAAGCCGAACCCTTCTGCTCGGGTCTGCACCACGGAAATGGTCTGCGGATGACAGTTTTCGTCGACGAAGAACAGATTGCTTCTGGACTTGGCGACACGCTTGGCCAGTGCCATGGCTTCCGCCGCCGCCGTGGCTTCATCCAGCAGCGAGGCGTTGGCCAGCTCCAGGCCAGTGAGGTCGATGGTCAATTGCTGGAAGTTCAGCAGCGCTTCGAGCCGGCCCTGGGCGATCTCTGGTTGATACGGCGTGTACGCGGTGTACCAACCGGGATTTTCCAGCACGTTGCGCACAATGACGGTCGGCGTGAGGGTGCCGTGGTAGCCCATGCCGATCAGGCTGGTCCAGACCTGGTTTTGCTCGGCGTACCCACGCAGTTTGGCCAGCGCGGCTTCTTCGTCGAGGGCGGGTGGCAGGTCGAGCGGCCTGTTCAGGCGGATTCCCGGCGGCACCGTTTGCTCAATCAACTCAACCCGGCTGCCGAGGCCGAGGCTGTCGAGCATCGCCTGTTGCTCGGCAGCATCAGGCCCGAGGTGGCGGCGAAGGAAGGCATTGGTGTCGCGTAACTGGCTCAAGGACGGCAACTGGGACATGACGGGCTCTCTCTTGACTGGCGCTCAACGTCGATGCAACACGGTCAAACCAGCATAGCAGTCGATGCCCGAGCGAATGGCGTGGCGCCGTCGACCAATCCGGATCATCATGCTCGGCGCACGCCTAATATCCGCCGATCGGATTTCTGAACTCATGAATCAACTGCCTTTCCTGCCTTTCTCCAAACCCACCATCGACGAAACCACGATTGCCGCTGTTGGTGACGTATTGCGTTCGGGCTGGATTACCAGCGGCCCCAAGGTCCAGGCCTTTGAAGCGCAACTCTCTGAGTATTTTGGCGGGCGCCCGGTGCGCACCTTCAACTCCGGCACCTGCACCATGGAAATCGCCTTACGCATTGCCGGCATCGGGCCGGGCGATGAAGTGATCACCACACCGATTTCCTGGGTCGCCACCGCCAACGTCATTCTGGAGGTAGGCGCTACGCCGGTGTTCGCCGACATTGATCCGATCACCCGCAACATCAACCTGGATCAGCTGGAAGCGGCAATCACCCCGCGCACCAAAGCGATCATTCCGGTGTACCTCGCCGGTTTGCCGGTGGACATGAGCCGGTTGTATGCGATCGCCAAAAAACACGGATTGCGGATTGTCGAAGACGCCGCGCAAGCCTTGGGTTCGAGCTGGAACGACCAGCGCATTGGCTCAACCGGCGATTTCGTGTCCTTCAGTTTCCAGGCGAACAAAAACGTTACCTCGTCAGAGGGCGGTTGCCTGGTATTGAACAATGCCGAGGAAGTGCGACTGGCGGAAAAGTACCGTTTACAGGGCGTCACCCGCAGCGGCTTCGATGGACTGGACGTTGATGTGCTGGGCGGTAAATTCAACATGACCGATGTTGCAGCGGCCATTGGTCTGGGGCAGTTTGCACACATCGAATCGATCACCGCTCATCGACGTGAGCTGGCCAGGCACTATTTTGCTTGCTTTGGCGAAGATTTCGAAGCGTTGTATGGGGCTCAACTGCCCCCGGCGGATTTCGAGAACAGCAACTGGCATTTGTTTCAGCTGGTGTTGCCTGAGCGCAGGGATGGCCAACCGGCACGGGCTACCTTCATGGAGCAGATGCAGGCATTGGGCATCGGCATCGGCTATCACTACCCGCCGATTCACCTGCTGAGCCTTTACCGCGAGCGCGGGTTCAAGGAAGGGATGTTTCCGGTGGCCGAACGGGTCGGTCGCCTGATTGTTTCGCTGCCGATGTTTACCGCCATGAGTAAGGCGGATGTCGAGCGGTCGGTGGCAGCGGTGAAGTCCGTATTAAATCCATAGAACGTGTGGGAGCGAGCCTGCTCGCGAAGGGGGAGTGTCAGTTGGCATTAATGTTTGCTGACACACCGCTTTCGCGAGCAGGCTCGCTCCCACATGGATTATTCGCCGATAGCGGCTTTGTAGCCGGCGGCGTCGAGCAGCTTTTCCAGGTCGGCGGTGTTGCTTGGCTTGAGCTTGAAAATCCAGGCACCGTATGGGTCGGTGTTGAGCGTTTCGGGCGATGTGCTCAGGTCTTCGTTGACCGCAATCACTTCACCGGCAATCGGGGAGTAGATGTCCGAAGCCGCTTTAACCGACTCCACCACGCCAGCTTGTTCTTCGGCAGCGAAGCCTTTTCCGACTTCGGTCAGCTCAACGAACACCACATCGCCCAAGGCTTCCTGAGCGTGATCGCTGATGCCCACGGTGACGGTGCCATCGGCTTCGAGACGGGCCCATTCGTGACTTTCGGCAAAACGCAGGTCGGCAGGAATATCGCTCATGTTCTGTGTCCTCAAGAGAATTGTCGGCGGTCGTTGCCCGCCAGAAAAGATTAGATCAAGGTTTTGCCATGGCGTACGAAGGTCGGTTTAACCACTCGGACCGGGTACCACTTGCCACGGATTTCCACTTCTGCGCGGTCGGCTGTCGCCATTGGCACGCGCGCCAGTGCTATCGATTTGCTAAGCGTAGGAGAGAAACTACCACTGGTGATCTCCCCTTCGCCAACATTGGCGATGCGGACCACTTGATGAGCGCGTAAAACCCCGCGCTCCTCAAGGACCAGACCGACCAGTTTGTGCTGCACGCCACCCGCACGTTCGGCCTCAAGAGCGCTGCGACCGATGAACTGGCGAGTGGCCGGTTCCCAGGCAATGCTCCAGGCCATGTTGGAGGCCAGGGGTGAAACGTCTTGGTGAATGTCCTGACCGTAGAGGTTCATGCCGGCTTCGACCCGCAGAGTATCGCGCGCCCCGAGGCCGATCGGCGAGATGCCCGCGCCCACCAGATCGTTGAAAAATCCCGGGGCTTGATTGGCCGGCAGAACGATTTCCAAGCCATCTTCACCGGTGTAACCCGTGCGCGCGATGAACCAGTCACCATCGGGCTGGCCTTCGAAGGGCTTGAGCATCTGAATCAGGTTGCCGCGGGACTGGCTCACCAGTTCGGAAATTTTGTGCCGGGCCTGAGGCCCCTGAATGGCCAGCATCGCCAACTCGGAGCGCTCGTTGAGCTGCACATCGAAACCATCGAGATGGGCCTGCATCCAGGCGAGGTCCTGATTGCGGGTGGAGGCGTTGACCACCAGCCGATAACCGTCCTCGAGACGGTAGACGATCATGTCGTCGACGATGCCGCCGCGCTCGTTGAGCATGGTGCTGTACAAGGCACGGCCGGGGCTGTGCAGACGTTCGACATCGTTGGCCAGCAAATGCTGGAGCCAGGTCTTGGCCTGAGGGCCGTCGACATCGATCACGGTCATGTGGGATACATCGAAAACCCCGCAATCGCGACGCACCTGATGGTGTTCCTCGACCTGCGAGCCGTAATGCAAAGGCATATCCCAACCGCCAAAATCGACCATCTTCGCGCCGAGGGCGAGATGAAGGTCATACAGAGGCGTGCGCAGTCCCATGGGTTTCTCCTTCCGGGCGTGGCGAAGGTGCTGGCCGGTGCTGCACGGGGTGAAAGCCTTGAAATATAAGGCTTTCAGCCGATTTCAGCTACCTGGTCTGTAGGACGGACCGCACCGAATGCCGCGCATTGTAGCCTCAAGGTGTAGGACTGGCACCTAGGCGTTTCGATGCGCTGAACGTCGAATCAATCCGATGACCGGTAGCAGGCCGACCAAAACCAGAGTCAAGGCCGGCAAAGAGGCCCTCGCCCACTCGCCTTCGCTGGTCATTTCGAAGATCCGCACCGCCAGCGTATCCCAGCCAAACGGGCGCATCAGAAGGGTCGCGGGCATTTCCTTGAGCACATCGACGAACACCAGCAACGCAGCGCTCAACGTGCCGGGCAGCAATAACGGCAGATACACTTTGAAAAACAGTCGTGGCCCACTGACGCCAAGGCTACGTGCTGCTTCGGGCAAAGATGGCCGTATTCGCGCCAGACTGCTTTCCAGCGGCCCATACGCCACCGCGATGAAACGCACCAGATAGGCCAACAATAATGCCGACAAACTGCCCAGCAGCAATGGCTTGCCGGCGCCCCCCAGCCAACCCGATAGCGGAATCACCAGTTCGCGGTCCAGGTAACTGAACGCCAGCATGATCGACACCGCCAGCACCGAACCCGGCAAGGCGTAGCCGAGATTGGCCAGACTGACGCCGGAGCGGATTGCTCGTGTCGGCGCCAGGCGTCGAGCAAACGCCAGCACCAAAGCAACACTGACGGTGATCAGCGCCGCCATGCCGCCCAGGTACAAGGTATGGACGATCAGCCCCGCGTAACGCTCGTCCAGGTCGAAGCGCCCGCGCTGCCAGAACCACACCATCAGTTGCAGCATCGGAATGACGAAGGCGCAGGCAAACACCAGACCGCACCAACTCATGGCCGCCATCGCCTTGAAACCGCGCAGGTGATACAGCGCCTTGACCCGTGGCCGCTCGTTGCTCGCCCGGTTGGCCCCGCGAGCACGGCGCTCGCCGTACAGCACGACCATCACCACCAGCAGCAACAGGCTGGCCAGTTGTGCGGCAGTGGAGAGGCTGAAGAATCCGTACCAGGTCTTGTAGATGGCGGTCGTGAACGTGTCGAAGTTGAACACCGAGACCGCGCCGAAATCCGCCAGGGTTTCCATCAGCGCAAGCGCCACGCCAGCGCCGATGGCCGGGCGCGCCATGGGCAACGCGACTCGCCAGAACGCCTGCCACGGGGATTGCCCCAAGACTCGCGCCGCTTCCATCAAGCCTTTGCCCTGAGCCAGGAACGCGGTTCGCGCCAACAGGTAAACGTAGGGGTAGAAGACCAGCACCAGGACCAGAATCACGCCGCCGGTGGAGCGCACCCGCGGCAACCTTAAGCCCGTGCCAAACCATTCGCGCAATAGGGATTGCACGGGGCCGGCGAAATCCAGAAGGCCGACGAAGACGAATGCCAGCACATAAGCCGGTATCGCAAAAGGCAACATCAGCGCCCAGTCCAGCCAACGCCGCCCGGGGAATTCACAGAGACTGGTCAGCCAGGCCAGGCTCACGCCCAGGACCGTCACGCCGATACCGACGCCGAGTACCAGGGTCAGGGTGTTGCCCAGCAGGCGCGGCATCTGGGTGTCCCAGAGGTGGGACCAGATTTGATGATCGATGGTTTTCCATGACAACAGCAAAACGCTAAGTGGCAGCAGGACCAGCGCAGCGATGGCGAAGACCAGGGGGTACCAGCGGCGTTGGGCGGGGTGGGCCAAGGAAAAGCTCTCGTCTAAATGATTGTGCCCACGCTCTGCGTGGGCACACACCTTGTGACGCTCTGCGTCACGCTTCGACGCGGAGCGTCGGGGGATGCATTCCCACGCGGAGCGTGGGAACGATCAGTGTTGCAGTTAGTTCCAGCCAGCCCGGTCCATCATCCGAATCGCTTCAGCCTGGCGCTTGCCTGCAATCTCCACCGGCAACGTATCAGCCACAAACTTGCCCCAGCTCGCCACTTCAGCGGAAGGCGGAACCGCAGGGTTAGCCGGGAATTCCTGGTTCACATCAGCAAAGATCTTCTGCGCTTCAGGCGTGGTCATCCATTCAACCAAGGCCTTGGCCGCTTCCGGGTGCGGGGCGTGTTTGGTCAGGCCGATGCCCGACAGGTTGACGTGTACGCCACGGTCACCCTGGTTCGGCCAGAATAGCTTCACCGCCAGATCAGGCTTCTGCTTGTGCAGACGACCGTAGTAATAGGTGTTGACGATGCCGACGTCGCATTGACCCGCATTGATGGCTTCCAGCACCGCGATGTCATCCGAGAACACATCGGTGGACAGGTTATTCACCCAGCCCTTGAGAATCTTCTCGGTTTTGTCGGCGCCGTGGACTTCGATCATGGTGGCGGTGAGGGACTGGTTATAGACCTTCTTCGCGGTGCGCAGGCACAAGCGGCCTTCCCAGTTCTTGTCGGCCAGACCTTCGTAGGTGGTCAGCTCACCGGGTTTCACCCGATCGGTTGCGTAAGCGATGGTTCGCGCCCGCAGGCTCAAACCGGTCCAGGCATGGGCGGAGGAGCGATATTGCAGCGGGATATTGGCGTCGATCACCTTGGAGGTGAACGGTTGCAGGATGCCCATTTGCTCGGCCTGCCAGAGGTTGCCGGCATCGACGGTCAGCAGCAGGTCGGCGGTGGCGTTCTCGCCCTCGGCCTTGATCCGCTGCATCAGCGGCGCTTCCTTGTCGGTGATGAACTTCACCTGCACACCGGTTTTCGCGGTGTAGGCATCGAAGACCGGTTTGATCAGCTCGTCGATCCGCGAGGAGTAAACCACCACCTCGTCAGCGGCCTGGGCAGCGGTGCTGCCAATCAGGGTCAGGGCGAGCGCGGTCAGTAGACGCTTCGGAACCAACATGGGAGCGATCTCTCGATTGAAAAATTGAAGCCAAATGATATGGACTCACATTTGCCTTCTCAATCGAACAGTTCACGGAGGCGTTACCAGATGTTGCACAGCCAGAACGACCGACCCTGTGGCGAGGGGATTTAGCGGACCGCCGCACCGCCCCGTTCGGCTGCGCAGCAGTCGTTTACCACCGCACAGGTGTGCCTGACTTTCCTCGACTGCAGTTATAGGGTCGCTTCGCAACCCAACGGGGCGGTGCGACGTTTCGCTAAATCCCCTCGCCACAACTCAGGCCTTGGCGAGTACTGGCAGATCCCCGATCAACCCCAGCGCTTCGCGCACGAACAGCGCCTTGGCTTCAGGCATCTGGTCGACCATCTTTAACCCGGCATTGCGCAACCAGCGAATCGGCAACGGATCAGCCTGGAACAGGCGCTCGAAACCCTCCATCGCCGCCATCAATGCCAGGTTGTGAGGCATGCGCCGACGCTCATAACGACTGAGCACTTTCACATCCGCCAAACGCTCGCCACGGGTGGCCGCTTGCAACAGCACTTCGGCCAGCACGGCGGCATCAAGGAAACCGAGGTTCACGCCCTGCCCGGCCAATGGGTGAATGGTATGGGCCGCGTCGCCGATCAGCGCCAGGCCTTCAGCCACGTAACGCTTGGCATGGCGCTGACGCAGGGGCACGCACAGACGCGGATCGGCGCTGAGCACCGTGCCGAGTCGGCCTTCGAAGGCTCGCTCCAGCGCTGTGCAGAAACCTTCGTCGTCCAGCGCCATCAGGCGTTCGGCTTCGCTCGGGGTGGTCGACCAGACGATCGAACACCAATCCTGCTGACCATCATGCTCCAGCGGCAGAAACGCCAATGGACCGTTGTCGGTGAAACGCTGCCAGGCGGTCAGTTGATGAGGTTTTGAGCTGCGCACGCTGGTGACGATCGCATGGTGCAGATAGTCCCACTCGCGAGTCGCCACACCGGTCAGCCGCCGCACTGCGGAGTTGGCACCATCCGCCGCAATCACCAGCGGTGCGCGCAGCGTGCGCCCATCGGCCAGGGTCAGCAGCCAATCGTCGCCGGAGCGACGCATTTGCTCCAGGCGCGCATTGGCCAGCATTCCCAGATCACAGTCATGCAACCGGTCGAGCAAGGCATCCTGAACCACGCGGTTCTCGACGATATGCCCCAGCACTTCGGCATGCACACTGGTCGCCGAAAAATGAATGTGCCCGGTGCCGCTGCCGTCCCAGACGTGCATGTCGGTATACGGGCTGCTGCGCCGGTTGGCGATACCGTCCCAGACACCGAGGCGTTCGAGAATCCTATGGCTGGCCGTCGACAAGGCGCTCACTCGCGGCTCGAACGGCGATTGTTCGTCGAAGGGCTTGACGCTCATCGGGCTGCCGTCCAGCAGCAGGACTTCCAGCCCGCTGTCCTGTAACGCCAGCGCCAGGGCGCTACCGACCATTCCGGCCCCGACAATCAGCAGATCTGCGCGCATTTCCATGCTTTAAGCCTGTCTCGCTTGCGGCTTGAGCCGCACGTAAAGGGTTTTTCCGACAATGTACCGGTGACCGAGGTTCTCCAGCAGCATCAGCATGAAAAACGGATCGACCATCGAGTCGAGTCTTGCAGTCAGCCACTTAAGCATCGGGTCGAGTACCCAAGCCCATGGCTTGCCGGGCGAACCAGCGTTTGGCCGGCGGCAGCAGATCGAGACCGAGCAGGCCGATGTTGCGGCCCAGGGAAACCAGCGGTTGAGTGCTGCCGAACAAACGGGTGACCTGATCGGAGAATCCCACGGTCAGGTTCTGATCCAGACGCTGACGTTCGCGGTAAGCCTGCAAGGTCACAAAGTCGCCGGGAGATGTTTCGCTCGCCAGCAGCGCATCAGCCAAAGCCTGGGCATCACGCAGGGACAGGTTGAAACCCTGGCCGGCAATCGGGTGCAGGCTGTGAGCGGCGTTGCCGAGAATTGCCAGATGCGGACGCACCTGCTCTTCGGCTTCGATCAGCGTCAGCGGGTACAGATGCCGCGCACCCACCTGATTCAAGGTGCCGAGGCGATAACCGAACACGCCCTGCAACTCGCTGAGGAAACTGCGCTCATCAAGCGCCGCGAGCCGTTGCGCGTCCATTCCCAATCGAGTCCAGACCAGTGCACAGCGGTTTTCCGGCAGCGGCAACAACGCCATCGGGCCGTCATCGGTGAAACGCTCGAAAGCCATGCCGTTGTGCGCTTCGCTCGGGGTGATGTTGGCAATCAGCGCGCTCTGGTTGTACGGGCGCTTTTTGATACCAATCCCCAGTTGTTCGCGCAGGCCGGAACGGCCACCATCCGCGAGCACCGCAAGGTCGCATTCCAGGGTGGTTTCATCGTTGAGGGTCAGGCGATAGCCGTCGATCAGCGGCTCCATGCGCGTGACTTCCGCCGGGCAACGCCATGTGATCACGTCCTTATCCAGACCTTGCCAGAGGCATTGGCCGAGCCAGGCGTTTTCCACCACATAACCCAGCGCCGGAACGCCCTCTTCCATCGCCGACAGTCGCGCGGTGGAGAAGCGTCCACGGTCGGAGACATGTATCTGCTTGATCGGCTCGGCGCGGCGGGAGATTTCCTGCCACACGCCCAACCGTTGATAAATCTGCTTGGCGCCGTAGGACAACGCCGAAGAACGGGCGTCGTAGCTCGGTTGATAGGTGTGGCCGGGGGCAAAGGGTTCGATCAACACGATCTTCCAGCCACGCGCCTTGGCCCCTGCTTGCAACGCTAACGCCAGGCTGGCGCCGACCAGACCCCCACCGATGATTGCCAGATTGACTCGACTCATGCCGCTTGTGCCCGCGCGGCGGCCATCAAGGCCTCGATCTCGGCGACCGTTTTCGGCACGCCTTTGGTCAGGATTTCACAGCCGGTTTTGGTGACCACTACGTCGTCCTCGATGCGTACGCCAATGCCGCGCCATTTCTTCGCCACATTCTGGTTGTCCGGGGAAATATAGATACCCGGTTCCACAGTCAGCGCCATGCCGACTTCCAGCACGCGCCATTCACCGCCGACCTTGTATTCGCCGACATCATGCACATCCATGCCCAGCCAGTGGCCGGCGCGGTGCATGTAAAACGCTTTATAGGCTTCGCCGGCAATCAACTCGTCGACGGCGCCCTGCAACAAGCCCAACTTCACCAGCCCGGTGGTAATGACCCGGACGGTGGCTTCGTGGGCATGATTCCAATGTTTATTCGGGGCGATTTCGGCAAACGCGGCCTCTTGCGACGCCAACACCAACTCGTAGATCGCCTTCTGTTCCGCTGAATACTTGCCGTTGACCGGCCAGGTGCGGGTGATGTCGCTGGCATAGCAATCGATCTCGCAACCGGCATCGATCAACACCAGATCGCCGTCCTTGAGCACGGCGTCATTCTGCTGGTAATGCAGGATGCAGCTGTTGCGCCCCGCGGCGACGATCGAGCCGTAGGCCGGCATCTTCGCCCCGCCCTTGCGGAACTCGTAGTCGAGCTCGGCTTCGAGGCTGAATTCATGCAGCCCGACCCGGCTGGCCTGCATCGCGCGGATATGCGCCTGGGCGGAAATCCGTGCGGCTTCGCGCATCACCTTCACTTCTGCTGCCGATTTATACAGGCGCATGTCGTGAAGCAGATGATCCAGGGCAACAAATTCGTTCGGTGGCTGGGCGCCGAGGTGCGCTTTAGAGCGGATCACGTTGATCCAGTCCATCAGGTGCCGGTCGAATTCCGGGTTGCTGCCCATGGCCGAATACACCCGGTCACGGCCTTCGATCAGGCCCGGCAGGATGTCGTCGATGTCGGTGATGGGGAAGGCGTCGTCGGCGCCGAAGTCGCGAATCGCGCCTTCCTGCCCGGCGCGCAGGCCGTCCCACAACTCTCGCTCGGCGTTGCGTTCACGGCAGAACAGTATGTATTCGCCATGTAAACGCCCAGGCATCAAAACGATGACCGCCGAAGGCTCGGAAAAACCGCTGAGATACTGGAAGTCGCTGTCCTGACGGTAGACGTGCTCGACGTCGCGGTTGCGGATGGCAACGGCGGCGGCGGGCAGAATGGCGATGCTGTTGGGTACCATCTGCGCCATCAGGGCCTTGCGGCGACGGCTGTATTCCGATTTCGGGATATGAATCATGGGCAGATGGCTTTCCCTGGCTCGCGATTAATGCAACGACGGTTTGGCGGCAGCCGGCGCGTCCGGCTTTTTGGTTTCGGTGAACAGCAGCAGCGGCGCAACGCGCAGGTACTCCATCACTTCCATGTAATCGCTTTCGCCGTCGTCGGACTCTTCCAGTGCGTCTTGCACCTGCGAAATAGCCGCCAGATCCTGCAGAACTTCAGTGGCCTCGGTGCTCAGCATGCTGCTGTCACGGCAGTTCAAGCCGAAACCGCTGAGGAAGCCCTGGCACCATTGGCCCAGTGCGGCGGCGCGGTCAGCCAGTGGCTCGTCATCGGTCGGAAGCAGCAGAACGACGGTCACGTCGTCGCCGGTGAGCTCGCCCTTGACCATCTCTTGCAGGCCGATCAAGGCATTGCGAATGTTTTCTTGCGGCTCGCCTTCGAGCAGCTCGGCGGCATCAACCAGCCAGCCTTCGGCATCGAAGCCGGCACCGGCGCAACTGCGGCCGAGCAGCAGGCCATGCAGTTCTGCAGGCGAGACGTTATGACCGCTGGAAGTCAGCAGTGTGACGAAGGCTTGGTACGGAGAATTCTGAATGGGCATGGGCAGCTAGGCGCCAGACGGCGCTATGTCTAGAATGAAGGCCTTGTATCCTACATCGACAGACTCGCCAAGACTATTAAAGGCTGTCCGCCAGCTATCACCCATCTGACATTTCAGTGGACCCAATGGAAGACACCGACCTGCAAGCGCTAATGGCCAGACTCGAACTGCTAATTACCCGCGTCGAGCAACTAAAGAGTCAAAACGGACTCTTATCAGCTCAGGAAAAGACCTGGCGCGAGGAACGCGCTCACCTCATTGAAAAGAACGAAATCGCCCGGCGTAAGGTCGAATCAATGATTTCGCGCCTCAAGGCCCTGGAGCAAGACTCATGAGTTCAAGCAATAGCGTTACCGTGCAGATTCTCGATAAAGAGTATTCGATCATTTGCCCCCAGGAAGAGCGCAGCAACCTGGTGAGCGCCGCCCGTTACCTGGACGGCAAGATGCGCGAAATCCGCAGCAGCGGCAAAGTCATTGGCGCCGATCGCATCGCCGTGATGGCCGCGCTGAACATCACGCACGATCTTCTGCACAAGGAAGAACGCCCGGATGTACAGGCCGGCGGCTCGACCCGTGAGCAGGTTCGTGACCTGCTGGACCGCGTCGATCTGGTGCTCGCCACCGATCCGGACGTCACCAAGGGCTGAAACGCGAAACCGCTTGGGGTATACTCGCAACACTCCCTGGGGTGCTTGCCAGTTGGCGATGTCCCTGAGCCGATTTGCTATACCCTGGAGGTTGCACGTTGGGCTGGTGTGCATGTCCGCTAGACGGAAAGCCTTAAAGCCTACTGCATCTTCCACCTTGAACTTTCGGGTTCAAGGGCTAAGTCGACAGCGGTACATCCGGGGAGCCTGATTCCAGTCCGATGCCGGTTTTATGCCGGCATCGGCTTTTTTACGGGTACGCTTTATGTACCCGCACTGCCGAAGCCCGAATCCATGACCGAACCTGCGCTGCTTCCCCGCCCGCAACTTCGACGCATGCTGCGCAAGGCCCGCCGCGCATTGACTCCCAGTCAGCAGCGCCAGGCTGCACGCGGGCTGTACAAGCAATTGGCCCAGCAGCCGCTGTTTCGCCGCGCAAAACATATCTCTCTGTATCTGCCCACTGACGGTGAAATTGATCCGCGTGTTTTGCTGCGTGCCGCTCAACGTCGCGGCAAGGCGACTTATCTGCCGGTGCTCAGCGCCTGGCCACGAACCAAAATGGTGTTCCAGAGAATTCGCCCCGGCGAAAAACTGAAACCCAACCGTTTTCGTATTCTCGAACCCCGGCACAACCTCGCCCGGCAACGCAAAGTCTGGGCACTCGATCTGGTGCTGTTGCCATTGGTGGGATTTGACGATGTCGGCGGACGCCTGGGCATGGGCGGTGGTTTCTATGATCGAAGCCTGGCGTACCTGGCGCGACGCAAAAATTGGCGCAAGCCGACGCTATTGGGGCTGGCCCATGAATGTCAGAAGGTCGAGCGATTGGCTCAAGCGAGCTGGGATGTGCCGTTACAGGGAACGGTGACAGACAAGGCGTGGTATTTCGCAGGCTAGACGCCGCAGGAATAAGCGGCGCCCGAAGACAGGTTCAGCGTTTGAACGCCGACGGCTGCTGTTGCTGCGCGATTTCGATCGGAGCGTCGGTCTTGTTGTTCCACAGGCTTTGGGCATAGCCAGTGGTCACGACGCCGAGGCCGAACAAAATAACCAAAATCCATAGTAAATCCGGTTTGCGTTTCATCGATTGCCCCCCAAAGGCACATCAACACGATGACAGCAGCGGTTTCCGTTGTAGGTGTAGGCCGTGCAGCAGCGTCAAGCTTAGAAGGCCGGCATTCTGCGACAACGTGAACCGACACGCAAATGCTGGCGTCAACCGACCGTCGGTTTGTCATAAAATTGCCCGACAACTTGCCCACCCCCCTCGCAAGGAGCAAAAACCATGGCTTATTGGCTGATGAAATCCGAGCCCGACGAGCTCTCAATCAAGGGCCTGGAGACGCTTGGCAAAGCGCGCTGGGACGGGGTTCGCAACTACCAGGCGCGTAATTTTCTGCGGGCCATGGCCGTGGGCGACGAGTTTTTCTTCTATCACTCCAGCTGCCCCGAACCGGGAATTGCCGGGATCGGACAGATTGTCGAAGCCGCGTATCCGGACCCGACGGCGCTGGAGCCGGAAAGCGTTTACTTCGATCCGAAATCTTCACCCGAGAAAAACGCCTGGAGCGCGATCGATGTCGCTCACCTCGAGACGTTTCCCAAGGTGCTTAAGCTGGATTATCTGAAACAGCAGGCGGCGCTGGCCGAGATGCCGCTGGTGCAGAAAGGCTCGCGACTGTCGGTGATGCCGGTGACGGCCGAGCAGTGGGCGGCGGTGATTGCATTAAGGCCTTGATTGATCTATTGCCTGAAAGAATGCCATCGCGAGCAAGCTCGCTCCCACAGTGGATCTGCATTCACTGAAGATCCCCTGTGGGAGCGAGCTTGCTCGCGATGAGGCCGGTTCAGACAATAAAAGTCTTATTGGATGATCAAGTTGTTGAACAACAGGTCCTCAACCACTGGCTTACCGGTTTCGTCGTTCATGATTTGCTGGGTCTGCTTCAGGGCTTCCTGACGCAGCTTTTCCTTGGCATCGACGTTGTTCATCGCCTCGGTAGTCTGCTGGGCAAACAACGCCACCAGTTGATTACGAATCAACGGTTCGTTGGCTTTGACCAATTTGGTCGCTTCTTCCCCGGTCACTCGCAACGCCACATCGGCCTTGTAGACCTTGAGCTTCGGTGTGCCGTCCAGCCCGTAGTTACCCACGAACGGCGGGCTCAGGGTGATGTAATTGACCTTCGGAGCTTCTTTGGCTTCTTCGGCCATCGCTGCCACGGGCAGAGACAGGGCCAGCAACAACATGATCCACGCTTTCACAATTCGCTCCTTATCCGGTTTGCGGCCTAGCATAACGACCCATCGCACAAGCACAAGCTTATGGCTGACTATCAGGGCCGGGCATGCTCGTTGACCCATCGACTCACACACCTACACTTATCGGCCATCACTCCCAAAGGAATAGCCCTGATGAAAGCCGTGCTGTGCAAAGCCTTCGGCCCTGCCGAATCGCTGGTGCTGGAAGACGTCGCCAGTCCTGTTGCGAAGAAGAACGAAATCCTGCTGGACGTGCACGCCGCCGGGGTGAATTTCCCGGACACGCTGATCATCGAGGGCAAATACCAGTTCAAGCCGCCCTTCCCGTTTTCCCCGGGAGGCGAAGCCGCCGGCGTGGTCAGCGCGGTGGGTGAAAAGGTCAGTCACCTCAAGGTCGGTGATCGGGTCATGGCCCTGACCGGTTGGGGCAGTTTCGCCGAACAGGTCGCGGTGCCAGGCTACAACGTGCTGCCAATCCCGCCATCAATGGACTTCAACATTGCCGCCGCTTTTGGCATGACCTACGGCACTTCGATGCACGCGCTCAAGCAACGAGGCAATCTGCAACCCGGCGAAACCCTGCTGGTGCTCGGCGCTTCCGGTGGCGTCGGCCTGGCTGCGGTGGAAATCGGCAAAGCCATGGGCGCCCGCGTGATCGCCGCCGCCAGCAGCGCCGAAAAACTCGCGGTGGCCAAGGCTGCTGGCGCCGATGAGCTGATCAACTACAGCGAAACCAGCCTCAAGGACGAAATCAAACGCCTGACCGATGGCCAGGGCGCCGACGTAATCTACGACCCGGTGGGTGGCGACCTGTTCGACCAGGCCATCCGCGCCATTGCCTGGAATGGACGCCTGTTGGTGGTCGGCTTTGCCAGCGGTCGCATCCCCGAACTACCCGTGAACCTCGCGTTGCTCAAAGGTGCAGCCGTGGTGGGCGTGTTCTGGGGCTCCTTCGCCCAGCGTCAGCCGCAGGACAACGCGGCGAACTTCCAGCAACTGTTTGGCTGGTTTGCCGAGGGCAAGTTGAAGCCACTGGTGTCGCAGGTGTATCCGCTGAGCAACGCGGCGCAGGCGATTAATGATCTGGGCCAGCGCAAGGCAGTCGGGAAAGTTGTGGTGCAGGTTCGCTGACCCCAATGAAGCGGTCTGGACTTCAAATGAAAGTGTTCAGACTGCTTACTTCCCATTCAAACGAAGGACATTTCTCAAAGACTCGTCCTACCCTGGAGCGAAACGCGGCATGAAGACCTGCAAGTAACGCTTCCCACAACGTCCTTCATTTATATCTGCGCGACATGTTCATAAAAGAACATGCAATCTCCAACATTTCCTCTGTTTGGCCGATGCGAACCGGTGCTATTTTCGGTAACGAAACTGTAACATTCGTATCCGCAGTCAAAACAAGAAATCTGGAGCTCTTGAATGTTTGCTTTCTTTCGTCCTGCCGCACATCAGGCTCCATTGCCTGAAGAAAAAATAGACAGCACCTACCGACGCCTTCGCTGGCAGATCTTCGCCGGGATTTTCTTTGGCTATGCGGGTTATTACTTGCTGCGCAAGAATTTCTCCCTGGCCATGCCGTACCTGATCGACGAGGGTTACACCCGTGGTCAGCTGGGGTTGGCGATGTCGGCAATCGCGATTGCCTACGGTCTGTCGAAGTTCCTCATGGGCCTGGTGTCCGACCGCTCCAACCCACGTTACTTCCTGCCCTTCGGCCTGCTGGTATCGGCGGGGGTGATGTTCATTTTCGGTTTCGCACCGTGGGCTACGTCCAGCGTCACCATGATGTTCATCCTGCTCTTCATTAACGGCTGGGCTCAGGGCATGGGCTGGCCACCGAGTGGCCGGACCATGGTGCACTGGTGGTCGCAGAAGGAACGGGGTGGCGTGGTGTCCGTGTGGAACGTGGCGCACAACGTCGGCGGTGGGCTGATCGGCCCGCTGTTCCTGCTCGGCATGGGCTTGTTCAATGACTGGCACGCGGCGTTCTACGTGCCGGCGGCGGTGGCTCTGGCGGTGGCGGTGTTCGCCTTCATGACCATGCGTGACACTCCGCAATCGGTTGGCCTGCCGCCGATCGAGAAGTACAAGAACGACTACCCGGAAGGCTACGACGCCAGCCACGAAGACGAATTCAGCGCCAAGGAAATCTTCGTCAAATACGTGCTGCACAACAAAATGCTCTGGTACATCGCCATGGCCAACGTCTTCGTCTACCTGCTGCGCTACGGCGTATTGGACTGGGCACCGACTTACCTGAAGGAAGCCAAAGGCTTCAACGTGGATAAGACCTCGTGGGCGTACTTCTTCTACGAGTGGGCAGGTATTCCGGGCACGCTGCTGTGTGGCTGGATGTCGGACAAGATCTTCCGTGGCAACCGTGGACTGACCGGCATGGTGTTCATGGCATTGGTGACCGTGGCAACCCTGGTGTACTGGCTCAACCCGGCCGGTAACCCGACCGTGGACATGATCGCGCTAGTCTCGATCGGCTTCCTGATTTACGGCCCGGTGATGCTGATCGGCCTGCAAGCGCTGGAACTGGCGCCGAAGAAAGCCGCCGGTACGGCAGCGGGCTTCACGGGTCTGTTCGGGTATCTGGGTGGCTCGGTCGCGGCCAGTGCAGCGATGGGCTACACCGTGGACCATTTTGGCTGGGACGGCGGCTTTGTGCTGCTGATCGGTGCATGCCTGCTGGCGATGGCCTTCCTCGCGCCGACGCTGTGGCACAAGCAAGTCGCCAGTCAGAGTCGTGAAGCAATCGCCTGATCGGCCTTTGATTTGCAGCGCTTGAGCCGCGCCTCCAGATTCCGGTCTGGCATGGCGTGGCTGCGCAGGGCGTTGGCGGTCTGCTCGACATAATCGCGCGTGGTGCCGTATCGCCCGCAAGCGTTTTCGAACACATGGCTCAGCACGTGATCCGGCAAGTTGCCGGCATAGCTGGGCAGGTGTCGCTCCAATACAAATCCCAATGCCTGAACCTGACTTCCGTCTTCAAGACGGCAGTTGAGCCAGTGTGGGCGATAGGACGGGAATGGCATCTCGCGCTGCCAAAGTGCGTAAAGAGACGCTTCAAGTTGTTCATCAGGCAAGCGATAGGCGAATCCGCTGCACGAACCACCGCGATCCAGGCCGAATACCAAGCCAGGCACTTCGGGCGTGCCGCGATGTTCGTGGGACCACAAATACAAACCGCGATGGTAGCCATGCACGCGACCGCGCACTCGCTCCACCGCTGCGCATTCGGGACGCCAGATCAGTGAGCCGTAAGCAAACAGCCACACTGGCCCGCCCTTGTGGCGCGCCATCGTCGACTGCATCGAGCTGAGCAATTGTTCGTGTGTGAGCTGCGGCCCCAGATCGAGTCGCGGAGGGTAAGCCAGATTCAAAAAAGCAGATTCAATGGCACTCATGGCGATGGAATTTCGGCCCTGCAATCATTACAAAATATAAGCAACATTCACGTCATAGAACATAGAGTAGTAATACTAAAACGAAAAGTGCCAAGAGACACCCTGAGCAACAGCCATAAACATTCAAACTGAAGCTGGAAGGCCTGGTCATATACCCTAATATCATTTAGGAGAATTCTTAAATATCAGAATGAAATATACATAAGCATTAGACGCGCCCAAGATAACACCCACCCAGGAGAAATTTCCTACAAACCCTTCGGATTTGCCGCCTACCCGCTCCAGTATGCGTCGCGTATAACGGCCACCCAATGGCGCAAGCCACACTGCCTCAAAGGCCTGAACAATGAAAAAACCATGGAATTACGGGCTACTTTTGATGCTCATGGCGCAGCACTCGCTAGCGGAGGATCCCTGCGCGAAAGACACGGGCTCCTGGTATCTGCAGACCAGCGTCTTTACTCAGCACTTCTCCCCCGACGCCAACCACAATAACAATCAGGACCTCATCGGCCTTGAGCGCGAGCAAGCGTCCGGTTGGTTGTTTGGTGGTGCAACTTTTCGCAACTCATTCAGCCAGCGTTCATATTATGCGTATGCTGGCAAACGCTACGAGAGCGCCGACTATCCGGTGTACTTCAAACTGAGTGGTGGCTTGCTACAAGGTTACAGCGGCAAGTCTCAGGACAAGATCCCCCTGAATCACTTCGGCGTCGCGCCGGTGATTATTCCTTCAATCGGTGCACACTACGGACCGTTGGCAGCCGAGCTGGTGTTGCTCGGCTTCAATGCCGTCATGGTGACGACCGGGGTGCGTTTCTAGAACAGTTCGCCCACCTACGATCGCGGCGCATACGCAAATACATCCGCACGCATCTGATGAGCATCCATCCCGGCTTCGACCAAGGCATCGAGCGTACCGTAGACCATCGCCGGCGAGCCGCTGGCATAGACATGCAAGGATTTCAGATCAGGGAAGTCCTCACACACCGCTTCATGCAACATGCCGTAACGCCCCTGCCAGCCGCCTTGATCGCTGACGACTTTATGCAGGAACAGGTTGGGTAATTTCAACCATTCGCCCCAATGTTCGACCTCATAAAAGTCTTCAGGACGACGCACGCCCCAATACAAATGCACCGGATGTTTGAAGCCCGCGGCACGGCAATGTTCGATCAGGCTATGGATCTGGCCCATGCCAGTGCCAGCGGCAATCAGCACCAGCGGACCGTCCGGCAATTCCGCCAGATGGGTGTCGCCGAACGGCATTTCGATCCGCACCATTGGGTTGCGTTGCAGCTGTTCGATCAGGCTCAGCGCACTGCTTTCGCGCGCCAGCACATGGATTTCCAGATCACGCCCGCCGTGCGGCGCAGAGGCAAGGGAGAATGCGGATTTCTCGCCGTTCTCGCGCTCGATCATCAAGTACTGACCGGCGTGATAGCGCGGCGGCTTGCCGGCCGGCGCTCGCAGACGCACACGCCAGGTGTCGCCGCCGACGTCCCTGCATTCAATGACCTGACACGACAAGCTGCGCACCGGCAATTCTCCCCGTGCGAGCACGCCATCCCACAGCACGATGCAGTCTTCCAGCGGCTCTGCTATGCAAGTGTAGAACTCGCCATGGTCGCGCACACTGCCTTCCTGTTCGACCCGCCCTTCCACCAGCAACGCGGCGCACACATGGCAATTGCCGTTTCGGCAACTTTGCGGGCATTCATAGCCCAGACGCCGCGCGCCATCGAGAATCCGCTCGCCGGGCAGAATCTGTAGCACTGCTCCGGAGGGCTGCAAGGTTACACGCATCAATCTATTCCTAACTGATTCCAGATGGCATCGATCCGTTGAGTCACGGCTTCATCCTTGACGATCACCCGGCCCCACTCGCGAGTGGTTTCGCCCGGCCATTTATGCGTGGCATCGAGCCCCATCTTCGAACCCAGGCCGGAGACCGGCGAGGCGAAGTCCAGGTAGTCGATCGGCGTGTTGTCGATCATCACCGTGTCGCGCTTGGGGTCCATGCGCGTGGTGATGGCCCAGATCACGTCGTTCCAGTCGCGTGCGTTGATATCGTCGTCAGTGACGATAACGAACTTGGTGTACATGAACTGTCGCAAAAACGACCAGACACCGAGCATTACCCGCTTGGCATGGCCGGGATACGACTTCTTCATGGTCACGATGGCCATGCGGTACGAGCAGCCTTCGGGCGGCAGGTAGAAGTCGGTGATCTCCGGGAACTGCTTCTGCAGGATCGGCACAAACACTTCATTCAGCGCCACGCCTAGAATCGCCGGCTCATCCGGCGGACGGCCGGTGTAGGTGCTGTGATAAATCGGTTTGATCCGGTGGGTGATGCGTTCGACGGTAAACACCGGAAAGCTGTCGACTTCGTTGTAGTAGCCGGTGTGGTCGCCGTACGGGCCTTCATCGGCCATTTCGCCCGGATGGATCACGCCTTCAAGGATGATCTCGGCGGTCGCCGGGACTTGCAGGTCGTTGCCACGGCATTTCACCAGTTCGGTGCGGTTGCCGCGCAACAAGCCCGCGAAAGCATATTCGGAAAGGCTGTCCGGTACCGGCGTTACAGCGCCAAGAATGGTCGCAGGGTCGGCGCCCAGCGCCACGGACACCGGGAACGGCTGGCCCGGATGCTTCTCGCACCACTCGCGGTAATCCAGGGCACCGCCACGGTGGCTCAGCCAACGCATGATGACCTTGTTGCGGCCGATCACTTGCTGACGGTAGATGCCGAGGTTCTGGCGATCCTTGTTCGGACCTTTGGTGACGGTCAGGCCCCAGGTGATCAGCGGGCCTACGTCGCCCGGCCAGCAGGTCTGCACCGGCAGCATCGCGAGGTCGACATCGTCGCCTTCGATGACCACTTCCTGACAGACCG
This sequence comes from Pseudomonas sp. ZS1P83, assembly GCF_054897825.1. Taxonomy (NCBI): domain Bacteria; kingdom Pseudomonadati; phylum Pseudomonadota; class Gammaproteobacteria; order Pseudomonadales; family Pseudomonadaceae; genus Pseudomonas; species Pseudomonas sp. ZS1P83. The sequence goes on along the minus strand of NZ_CM142706.1, from coordinate 5,698,869 downwards.
CGTCTTTGACCACCTTCGGCGCCATGGCGATGATCTTGCGGAAGATCGGCAGCTTGGACCAGGCATCTTTCAGGCCTTTCGGCGGCTCGGGTTCCTTGAGAAACGCCAGCAGCTTGCCGATCTCGCGCAATTCGCTGACCGCCTCTGCGCCCATGCCCAGCGCTACGCGCTCAGGGGTGCCGAAGAGGTTGCCGAGCACTGGGATGTCATACCCGGTAGGGTTTTCGAACAACAGCGCCGGGCCTTTTGCCCGCAGCGTGCGATCACAGACTTCGGTCATCTCCAGCACTGGAGAAACGGGGATCCGGATGCGTTTCAACTCTCCGCGCTGCTCAAGCTGCTGCACGAAATCCCGAAGATCCTTGAATTTCATTGATGATGGCACCCGTAAAATAGGCGTACATCCTACCTGCTCTGGCAGCCAAACAGCAGCCTGTCAGTGCCCCGCACCGATCAATTTTGATTGGCGCCCAGCATCACCGGGGTAAACAACGGGCTCAATCTGGCACTGCCAATGTCCGACAGATGATCCTCATCCCTGTACTGCGAATGACCGTTGACTTCGATATTGCAGATGCCTCGCGAGCACATTAGCGGCGTCGGGTCGATGACATGCACGCCAGGATCTGCGGCGCTCATCGAGTCGAACAGGGCACTGAGAAAGTGCTGCCTTGCCAAGTGTTCCTCAAGCGGGCGCCCCAGCCCCTCGACCGATCCGCCGATACGCGCCAAGCTCGTCAAGCGAGAAACGCTGCCCTTGCGCTGCAGCGGCACTTCCTTGAACAACCAGACCTGCGCACCCGCCTCTCTTAACGCCGCCACCCGTGCCTTGAGTGCCTTGGCCATGCGCTGCTCGGCTTGTGCCGTGTCGTCGCGCTCGTTGAGCAGCACTTTTTTATCGCCGTCTTCACGGCCGTAAACGTTAAGGCTCCAGTTGGATACCAGTACCACATCCTTGATCTTCAGGCTGCGAACGCGCTCCATTGTTCGCTCGTTGAAATCGTTGCAGCGCTGGCGTTGATCGTCGCTGAGAACCGGCGAACAGGCACTCATGCTGTACAGCCACACGGGGTGACCTTCAACTTGTGCGTTGTGTTCGATGGCCGGTAACAGCGCCGCGGCATGACTGTCGCCCCAGAACATCTTCGTTGCCGCAATACCGGTGTTGCCACCGACCAGGCACGCCTTGTCCAGATTCTTGTCCGAGGTCACCAGCATGCATTTCATCTGCCCGGCCTTCCAGTCCCGAGACTCTGCGTATTCCAGGGCCTTGCCGGTAAGACGCTGAGGAAAGCCATCGGCCGATCGCACGGCCGAACCTATGACCGCCAGGGCTGCCATTGCCAGCAAACCGCCCAACAACACGGGTCTACGCCCTGCCAGTACGCGTTTTTCGCGGAAAGGAAGCTCGACGAAGCGCCAGCTCACCCACGCAAGACCCATCGCCAATCCAATCCAGCCTGCAGCCTCAACTGACTGAATACCGTCAATCGATATGGCATTGGCGTAGACGTAGACCGGCCAGTGCCACAGATACAGGGAATAGGAGATCAATCCGATCCATACCAGCGCGCGGGCACTCAAGACTTTACCGACCCATGTCGAACCCTGGCCACCCGACCAGATCATGGCGGTCGCCCCAAGAACAGGCAGTAACGCAGCCCAGCCCGGGAATGCGGTGGATTTATTGAACGTGAAAACAGCAACAAGGACCGCGACCAGGCCGGCCAGCGCTACTGACTGATAGAACCAGGGCCGCGCCGAGTATCTCGACGCAGGCAAAACAGCCAGCATGGCACCGCACAACAGTTCCCAGGCGCGAGTCGGCAGCGAGAAGAAAGCCACGTTAGGCTTAGGGTCGATATAGGCGACGTTCAGCCCGAATGACACCAAAAGCACGGCAAACAGCATCCAGCGCCAATGGCGAACATGGCGCATCAACAACGCCATCAACAGTGGAAAGAAAATGTAGTACTGCTCTTCAACGGCTAAAGACCAGGTGTGAAGCAGCGGTTTCAAATCCGACGCGGGCTGAAAGTAGCCGTCCTCTCGCATGAACAGAATGTTCGATGCAAAAAGCGCCTGATAACGGACCGTCCGTCCCAGCTCCGAGAAGTCCCTGGCCGTCAGTAACAGCCAGCCGAGCGCCAGCGTCACCAGCATCACCACGCTCAAGGCTGGAATGATGCGCCGGGCACGGCGCGCCCAGAAATCGACGAAGCTGAAACGCTGCGCACTGATCTCGCGGAACAGGATGGTGGTAATCAGGAAGCCGGAAATGACAAAGAAGACATCGACGCCGACAAAGCCACCGCTGAACGTGCTGAACCCGAAGTGGAACAGCACGACAGGAATAACGGCCAGAGCTCGCAAACCATCGATATCACGGCGATTGCCAAACGTGTGCATGACGCCCCTTGTCGTTTCAGATACAAAACCGATTAAAAAAGGGGCTCACCGATAGCGCGAATGGGGATATTCGACGGAGGTCAACTGAGGACGTACCTGTCAGAACACGCGATCAATCGCCAGCAAGATTAACGCAGGGAACGCCCGACGATGGATCAGCTGTGAGCGGGCGGTGACGCCCATGGAATGGGCGGCAGTTTACAGTAGGCGGTGTATGTATCCAGATACAAATGTCGCGACACAAATATCGCGCGCAAAAAAAAGCGCCCTTTCAGGGGGCGCCCTTTTTAAGCGTGTTTCGACTTACTTGCGTTTCATCGACAGGAAGAACTCATCATTGGTCTTGGTCGTTTTCAGCTTGTCGACCAGGAACTCAATGGCAGCGATTTCGTCCATCGGGTGCAGCAGCTTGCGAAGGATCCACATGCGCTGCAACTCGTCGTCGGCCGTCAGCAACTCTTCGCGGCGGGTGCCGGAACGGTTGATGTTGATGGCCGGGAAGACGCGTTTTTCGGCGATGCGGCGATCCAGAGGCAGTTCCATGTTGCCCGTGCCTTTGAACTCTTCGTAGATCACTTCATCCATCTTCGAGCCGGTTTCAACCAGCGCGGTAGCGATGATGGTCAGCGAACCGCCTTCTTCGATGTTCCGCGCGGCGCCGAAGAAACGTTTCGGTTTCTCCAGGGCGTGGGCATCGACACCACCGGTGAGTACTTTGCCGGAGCTCGGGATCACGGTGTTGTAGGCGCGAGCCAGACGGGTGATGGAGTCGAGCAGAATCACCACGTCCTTCTTGTGTTCGACCAGGCGCTTGGCCTTCTCGATCACCATTTCCGCAACCTGCACGTGGCGGGTTGGCGGCTCGTCGAACGTCGAGGCAACCACTTCGCCGCGCACGGTGCGCTGCATTTCGGTGACTTCTTCCGGACGTTCGTCGATCAGCAATACGATCAGATGAACTTCAGGATTGTTACGAGCGATGTTCGCTGCGATGTTCTGCAGCATGATGGTCTTACCGGCTTTCGGCGGCGCAACGATCAGACCGCGCTGGCCTTTGCCGATCGGGGCGCACAGGTCGATGACACGACCGGTCAAGTCTTCGGTGGAACCGTTGCCGGCTTCCATCTTCATGCGCACGGTCGGGAACAGCGGGGTCAGGTTCTCGAAGAGAATCTTGTTTTTCGCGTTCTCGGGACGGTCGTAGTTGATCGTGTCGACCTTGAGCAGCGCGAAATAACGCTCGCCTTCCTTTGGAGGGCGGATCTTGCCAACGATGGTGTCACCGGTGCGCAAGTTGAAGCGACGGATCTGGCTCGGCGAGACGTAAATATCGTCTGGGCCTGCAAGATAGGAAGCGTCAGCGGAGCGAAGGAAGCCGAAGCCGTCCTGGAGAATCTCCAGCACGCCATCACCGGAGATTTCCTCGCCGCTTTTAGCGTGCTTTTTGAGCAGGGAGAAAATCACGTCCTGCTTGCGCGAACGGGCCATATTTTCTATGCCCATCTGTTCGGCCAATTCGAGCAGTTCGGTAATCGGCTTTTGCTTGAGTTCAGTCAGATTCATATAGGAATGACGTAATCATTTATGGAGGGGGGGAAATTAAGCTTTTGGCTTAATGAGGCCGCGCCGCAGAGAAGGCGACAGGATCGCGTACTTATTCGAAAAGGAGTGCGTCGGCGACGGCTAGTAGGGGGCAGTGGAGAAACCAGTGCGGGGCCGAATGTACCACCTGAGTTTCGGAGCGTCTAGCCCTCAATAACGAAAAGGCCCCGCAATATGCGGGGCCTTTTTGATGACGCTTTAAACGACGCTTAGATGTTGGCGTCGAGGAAAGCAGCCAGCTGCGACTTCGACAGTGCGCCGACCTTGGTCGCTTCAACGTTGCCGTTCTTGAACAACATCAGCGTCGGGATACCACGCACGCCATGCTTGGCCGGAGTTTCCTGGTTTTCGTCGATGTTCAGTTTGGCAACGGTCAGCTTGCCTTTGTAGGTTTCAGCAATTTCGTCCAGAACAGGAGCGATCATTTTGCAAGGGCCGCACCATTCAGCCCAGTAGTCGACCAGTACAGCGCCTTCGGCCTTGAGGACGTCGACGTCGAAGCTAGCGTCGGTGACGTGTTTAATAAGATCGCTGCTCATGGAAGTCTCCAGGTTGTAAGCAAAAAAACGTGGCCCATCATAGCCGCCCTTCCCTCGTTCAGGAAGGTGCAGATGATTGAGTCTCGCTATGGTGGCGCATGAGTTTGGGTATAGCTCAAGTCATGAGGTGGCGGGAGCGACGAAGGCAATTGCGGTGCGCAGGGCGGCGTTGCGTACATGTTCGTGCATGGCCTTCTGCGCCGCGCCGGACGCCCGCCTGGCCAGCGCGCGGAGGATTTTTCGGTGTTCCTGCCAGGTTTCCATGGCGCGCTCGGGCCGGATGAACGGTAGTTTTTGGCTCTCTGGAAAAATGTCGGCGCTGGCCGTCAGGATGCTCAGCGTCGTCTGATTACCGCTGGCCAGCAGGATGCGCCGGTGAAACTCGAAATCCAGCCGCGCCGTTGCCTCAAAGTCACCGGCCTTCAATTCGGCTGCATTCCTTTGATGCGCGTGGGAACGATCGGCAATAAACCGTACGCGTTGGCGGCAGCGTTTGATCGTGGCACGATGTCGAGGTTATCGACCGAGACCCCCTGACCATGCCGCAATCTCAAGCCAAGAATCTGTCCCTGATCGCCGCAATCGACTTGGGCTCCAACAGCTTTCACATGGTCGTGGCCAAGGCCCAGAACGGCGAAATCCGTATTCTCGAACGACTCGGGGAGAAGGTTCAGCTGGCCGCGGGCATCGACGATGAGCGCCAGCTCAACGAAGAATCCATGCAGCGCGGGCTCGATTGCCTGAAGCGTTTTGCCCAACTGATCAACGGTATGCCGCCCGGCGCCGTACGGATCGTCGGCACCAACGCTCTGCGTGAAGCCCGTAATCGTGGCGAATTTATCCGCCGCGCTGAAGAAATTCTCGGCCACCCGGTGGAAGTCATCTCCGGCCGTGAAGAAGCGCGTCTGATCTACCTCGGCGTTTCCCACACCCTCGCGGACACCCCGGGCAAGCGCCTGGTGGCCGACATCGGCGGCGGCAGCACCGAATTCATCATCGGCCAGCGCTTCGAACCGCTGCTGCGCGAAAGCCTGCAAATGGGCTGCGTCAGCTACACACAGCGCTATTTCAAGGACGGCAAGATCACCCCGGCCCGCTACGCCCAGGCATACACCGCGGCGCGGCTGGAGATCATGAGCATCGAACACGCCCTGCATCGCCTGACCTGGGATGAAGCCATCGGCTCCTCGGGCACCATTCGCGCCATCGGCCTGGCGTTGAAGGCCGGGGGTCATGGCACGGGCGAGGTCAATGCCGAAGGCCTGACCTGGCTCAAGCGCAAGCTGATCAAGCTCGGCGACGTCGAGAAGATCGACTTCGAAGGCATCAAGCCTGACCGACGGGCGATCTTTCCGGCTGGCCTGGCGATTCTCGAAGCGATCTTCGACGCGCTCGAACTGCAACGCATGGACCACTGTGAAGGCGCCCTGCGCGAGGGCGTGCTCTATGACCTGCTGGGCCGTCATCATCACGAAGACGTCCGTGAGCGCACCCTCAGCTCGTTGATGGAGCGTTATCACGTCGATCAGGAACAAGCGGTGCGCGTTGAGCGCAAGGCGTTGCATGCCTTCGATCAAGTGGCTGAGGATTGGGACCTGGATGACGGCGTCTGGCGCGAATTGCTCGGTTGGGCGGCCAAGGTCCATGAAGTGGGCCTGGACATCGCTCACTATCACTACCACAAGCACGGTGCCTACCTGATCGAGCACTCGGACCTGGCCGGGTTCTCCCGCGAAGACCAGCAAATGCTCGCGCTATTGGTGCGTGGCCACCGACGCAATATTCCCCGGGACAAGTTTGCAGATTTCGGCGATGAAGGCATCAAGCTGATTCGCCTGTGCGTGCTGCTGCGCTTTGCGATCCTGTTCCATCACATCCGCGGCACCCAGGAAATGCCTCAGGTCGTGCTGCACGCCAATGGCGACAGCCTGGATGTGTTGTTCCCGAAGAATTGGCTGGACGAAAACCAGCTGACCCAGGCCGACTTCGGTCTGGAAGCGGAATGGCTGACCCGGGTTGGTTTTGTGCTCAACGTTCGCTGAGACGCGCTCCTGTAGGAGCACAGCTTGCTGGCGATGGCGATCTGACGGACGCCTTCGCCAGCAAGCTGTGCTCCTACAGGGACGGCGGCGAACACAAAAATGGCGATCCGCAGGGATCGCCATTTTTTTCACTCTATGTTTGCGTTAGCGGACCGCAAGAATCGGGCTACCCAATCGCTCCAGCAGTGTCGCCTGGGCGCTGCGCGGATTCTGGTTGCCGGTCGGCGTGTTGCGGATGTAACGGCCGTCCGCCTGCAAGCTCCAGCTGTGAGTGTTATCGGTGAGATAAAGCTCCAGCTCTTTCTTGACCCGCATGATCAGCTTCTTGCCCTCGACCGGGAAGCAAGTCTCAACACGCTTGTCGAGGTTGCGCTCCATCCAGTCGGCACTGGACAGGAACATCTGCTCTTCACCGCCGTTGAGGAAGTAGAAGACCCGGGTGTGCTCCAGGAAACGACCGATGATCGAGCGCACGTGGATGTTGTGCGAAACCCCGGCAATGCCCGGACGCAGACAGCACATGCCACGCACCACCAGATCGATACGCACCCCGGACTGACTGGCCTTGTACAGCGCGCGGATAATCTTCGGATCGGTCAGCGAGTTGAACTTGGCGATGATGTGCGCCGGTTTGCCGTCGAGGGCGAACTGGGTCTCGCGGGCAATCATGTCGAGCATGCCCTTCTTCAGCGTGAACGGCGCATGCAACAGCTTTTTCATACGCAGGGTTTTACCCATGCCGATCAACTGGCTGAACAGTTTGCCGACGTCTTCACACAACGCGTCGTCGGATGTCAGCAGGCTGTAGTCGGTGTACAGACGGGCATTCGCCGCGTGGTAGTTGCCCGTACCCAAGTGGGCGTAACGGACAATCTCACCCGCTTCTCGACGCAAAATCAGCATCATCTTGGCGTGGGTCTTGAAGCCGACCACGCCGTAGATCACCACCGCACCGGCCGCTTGCAGACGGCTGGCCAGTTGCAGGTTGGACTCTTCGTCGAACCGCGCGCGCAATTCGATCACCGCGGTGACTTCCTTGCCGTTACGCGCCGCATCGACCAGCGCATCGACGATTTCCGAGTTGGCGCCGGAGCGGTACAGGGTCTGACGGACCGCCAATACATGCGGGTCCTTGGCCGCCTGGCGCAGCAGGTCGACCACCGGCGTGAACGACTCGAACGGGTGCAGCAACAGGATGTCCTGCTTGCTGATCACACTGAAAATGTTCTCGCTGTTCTGCAGCAGTTTCGGGATCTGCGGGGTGAACGGCATGTATTGCAGCTCACGCTGACTGTCCAGACCGGTGATGCTGAACAGGCGGGTCAGGTTGACCGGACCGTTGACCTGGTACAGCTCGGTTTCGTGCAGGTTGAACTGCTTGAGCAAATAGTCGGACAACTGTTTCGGGCAGGTGTCGGCAACTTCAAGACGCACCGCGTCACCGTAGCGACGGGAGAACAACTCGCCGCGCAGGGCGCGGGCCAGGTCTTCTACATCTTCGGTGTCGACGGAAAGGTCGGCGTTACGGGTCAGGCGGAACTGGTAGCAGCCCTTCACCTTCATGCCCTGAAACAGGTCATCGGCGTGAGCGTGAATCATCGACGACAGGAACACATAGTTGTCGCCAGAGCCGCCGACTTCTTCCGGCAGCTTGATGACGCGCGGCAGCAAGCGTGGCGCCGGGATGATCGCCAGACCGGAATCGCGGCCGAAGGCGTCGATACCTTCGAGCTCGACAATGAAGTTCAGGCTCTTGTTGACCAGCAACGGAAACGGGTGCGTTGGGTCGAGGCCGATCGGGGTAATGATCGGCGCGATCTCGTCGCGGAAATAGCGGCGCACCCAGGTTTTGATCTTGGTGGTCCAGTGACGTCGGCGGATGAAGCGGACCTGATGCTTTTCCAGTTCCGGCAACAGAATGTCGTTGAGGATCGCGTACTGGCGGTCGACGTGACCGTGTACCAGTTCACTGATGCGGGCCAGGGCCTGATGCGGTTGCAGGCCATCGGCGCCAGCCTGTTCACGGGCGAAGGTGATCTGCTTCTTCAGACCGGCCACCCGAATCTCGAAGAACTCGTCCAGGTTGCTGGAGAAGATCAGCAGAAACTTCAGCCGCTCCAGCAACGGGTAGGACTCATCCAGCGCCTGCTCCAGCACGCGGATGTTGAACTGCAGTTGCGAGAGCTCGCGATGGATGTAGAGGCTGCTGTCATCCAGGCCGGGGATGGCAATCGCCGGGGCCGCATGTGCGGGTTCGGCCACCGCCGCGGGTGGAGCAGGCTCCAGTTCCGGCGGGGTTTCGGCGATTTGCTCCACCACAGGTTGAGCGTCTTTTACGGCAACTTCAGTGAGTCCTTCGGTATTCATCGAATGTTCCTGGGAGGGCTATTTTTGCTCTCGTAACAATTGAGCAGCACGGGCGGCAAAGTAAGTCAGGATGCCATCGGCGCCTGCACGTTTAAAAGCGGTCAGGGATTCGAGGATAACCCCTTCGCTCAACCAGCCATTCTGGATCGCCGCCATGTGCATGGCATATTCACCGCTGACCTGATAAACAAAGGTCGGCACTTTAAATTCTTCTTTGACCCGGTAGAGGATGTCCAGATACGGCATGCCTGGCTTGACCATGACCATGTCCGCGCCTTCTGACAAGTCCGCGGCCACTTCATGCAGGGCTTCGTTGCTGTTGGCCGGGTCCATTTGATAGGAGGCCTTGTTGGCTTTGCCCAGGTTCAGCGCCGAACCGACCGCATCGCGGAACGGGCCGTAATAGGCGCTGGCGTACTTCGCCGAGTAGGCCATGATCCGCACGTTGACGTGATCGGCCAGTTCAAGCGCTTCGCGGATCGCCTGGATGCGACCGTCCATCATGTCCGACGGGGCCACCACCTGAGCACCGGCTGCGGCATGGGACAGCGCCTGCTTGACCAGTGCGTCGACGGTGATGTCGTTCTGCACGTAGCCTTCTTCGTCGAGGATACCGTCCTGACCGTGGGTGGTGAACGGGTCCAGAGCGACGTCGGTGATCACGCCCAGTTCAGGAAATTGTGCACGTAACGCACGGGTGGCGCGCTGGGCGATCCCGTTGGGGTTCCAGGCTTCGGCGGCATCCAGCGATTTGAGCTCCGGCGGCGTCACCGGGAACAACGCCAGTGCCGGAATCCCCAGCTCGACCCACTTGGCCGCTTCTTCAAGCAACAGATCGATGGTCAGGCGCTCGACGCCTGGCATCGACGCCACCGCTTCGCGACGGTTTTCACCGTCCAGCACGAACACCGGCAGGATCAGGTCGTCGACGGTCAGAACGTTTTCACGAACCAGTCGACGCGAGAAATCATCACGACGGTTGCGACGCAGGCGGGTTGCTGGAAACAAACGGTTGGCAGGGGTAAAGCTCACGGCAGACTCCTGAGCCCGCGCTGGCGGGCGAGCGTGACAGTTATAAGCGGGCATTATGACGAACAGATGACAGTTGTGCTTAGCCCTGTGACACGCAGCCGCATTCCATTGTCATTGTAGGAAATGTTCACGTCGAGACACATTTGGACACTTTCATGAATGTGCCCGAAGCGTTAGGCTGCGCGTTCATTTCGCCAGCATCCAGACAATGCTCCAACAATTTCTTCAGGAATTCGGCTACTTCGCCCTCTTTCTCGGCACGTTTTTCGAAGGCGAAACCATTCTGGTGCTCGCAGGCTTCCTCGCGTTCCGCGGATACATGGACCTCAAAGTGGTCATGATCGTGGCGTTCCTCGGCAGTTATGCCGGTGATCAGCTGTGGTATTTCCTGGGGCGCAAGCACGGCCGCAAGTTGCTGGCGCGCAAACCGCGCTGGCAATTGATGGGCGACCGGGCGCTGGAACATATCCGCAAGCACCCAGACATCTGGGTGCTGAGCTTTCGCTTTGTCTATGGCCTGCGCACGGTGATGCCGGTGGCGATCGGCCTGTCGGGCTATCCGCCGGGACGTTATCTGCTACTTAACGGCATTGGTGCAGCGATCTGGGCCGCGGCACTGGCTGCTGCCGCTTATCACTTCGGCGCGGTGCTCGAAGGCCTGCTCGGCAGCGTCAAGAAGTACGAGCTGTGGGTGCTTGGCGCCCTGCTGATACTGGGCTTTTGCCTGTGGTTGCGCCGACGCTTCAAGAATGCCCGTCTGGCGAAGAAGATCTACGCCGACGAGCAGGCCGAGTTGGCCAAGTCTAACGAGACTAAGACGCCAGCCGAGTGAAACGGTTTCTGCAACAGTAGAGACCGATACCACTGAGCAGGCTGTAACTGAGCAAGCCGACCCAGCCCACCGCGCTGGCCGGCCACAGCCCAACGACCGGCGCCAGCCACACCAGCGGCACATTCGACGCCAGGCGCAGCAGTTCCAGCTTCAGCGCCCACGGGCGATTCTCCAGGGCCACGCCCAACGTAAACAAGCCCAGCACCACGGCACTCCAGCCGAGCACCAGCGCGGCTGTCGGCAAACGCTGCTCCAGGTTCATCAAATAACTGCCCAGCGCGATGTAGATGCAAAACTGCAACACGACGTAGAGCTGCTGACGCCCGTCCAGCGCCACCTCGAATTTACGGAACTGACTCAGATCCGGCTTGTTCATCGGGTACTTGGCCGCCACGTCCGCCGGACGCCAACCGGTGCGCATGAACCAGATGCGCAGCGTGTCCCATTTGCTTTGCGCACGCCGCGCGTCATCCCACAGCTGCGCGTAGAACTGCACGTTAGCCCACAACGGATTCCAGCTCGCCAGCGGCGTGGTCACGCCGAAAATCACCGGTTCGTTGTCGTCCTCTTCCTGGAACGAGCCAAATAGACGGTCCCAAATAATGAACACCCCGCCGTAGTTGCGATCCATGTAGAGAGCGTTCTGTGCATGGTGAGCCCGATGATTGGACGGCGTGACGAAGAACCACTCGAACCAGCCGAGCTTGGGAATGTGTTTGGTATGCACCCAGAATTGGTAAAGCAAGTTCAGCGCGGCGACGCTGACGAACACCAGCAGCGGCACGCCGAGCACGGCCATCGGCAGGTAGAAGATCCAGCTCAGCAGGAAGCCCGTACTGGTCTGGCGCAGCGCCGTGGAAAGGTTGTAGTCCTCGCTCTGGTGATGCACCGAATGCGCCGCCCAGAGGATGTTGCGTTCGTGGCCCATTCGATGCAGCCAGTAATAGCAAAAGTCGTAGAAGACGAAGGCCAATACCCAGACCCAAACGCTGTCGGCCGAGAGTTCGAACAGCGCCAAATGCTTGAGGGCAAATGCATACGTGACCAGGCCCACGCCTTTGGTCAGCAGGCCGGTGGTGGTCGACAACACCCCGGTGCTGATGCTGTTGATCGCGTCCGCCACGCGATAATTGCTCACTCCGCGCCAACGGTCGGCCAGCAGCTCGACGGCAATCAGCACAAAGAAAAACGGCACCGCATACAGAATGAAGTCCATGACGCGCCCTGATCGGAATCTTGAGGACAGATCCTAGGTGTAGCCGCGAATTAACCCTATGGCAACGAGTGACAAATTAGTGGACATTTAACGCCATGAATCTGGAGAAAAGCCCATGAGCAAAAAAATTGCAGTGATCCTATCCGGCTGTGGCGTGTACGACGGCGCCGAGATCCACGAAAGCGTGATCACCCTGCTCCGTCTGGACCAGCGGGGTGCTCTGGTGCAGTGTTTCGCACCGAACATTGCGCAGTTAAATGTGATCAACCATCTGACCGGCGAAGAAATGCCCGAGTCGCGCAACGTACTGGTGGAATCGGCGCGGATCGCAAGGGGCAACATCAAGGATATCCGTGAAGCGAGCGTCGACGACTTCGACGCGTTGATCGTGCCCGGTGGTTTCGGGGCGGCCAAGAACCTGTCGAACTTTGCCATCGAAGGCGCCGGCTGCACCGTGCAACCGGAAGTCCTGGCCCTGGCTGAAGCGTTCGCCGAAGCGGGCAAACCGGTCGGTTTGATCTGCATTTCACCGGCCTTGGCGGCGAAGATCTATGGACCGGGCGTGACCTGCACCATCGGCAACGACGCCGACACATCAGCCGCCATGAATAAAATGGGCGCTACACACACAGACTGCGCGGTCACTGACATCGTTGAAGACAAAGCACGCAAACTGGTCAGCACCCCGGCGTACATGCTGGCGCAGAGCATCAGTGAAGCGGCTTCGGGTATCAACAAACTGGTCGACCGCGTCCTCGAATTGACACACGAAAACGATGCGTAACACGGAGCAAATGTGGGAGCGAGCCTGCTCGCGAAAGCGGCCTTACAGTCAACATCGGTGTTGGATGTAACGGCCTCTTCGCGAGCAGGCTCGCTCCCACATTGATTTCGGTATGGCTTAAGACTTTCGGGTCAGCCGCGTGAGGATCCGGTCCAGCGCATTGGCAAACGCTTGCTTCTCACGCTCGCCAAACGGCGCGGGCCCGCCGCTCATCTGCCCCTGTTCACGTAGATCGGTGAACAGGTTACGCACCGCCAACCGATCGCCCATGTTCTGCGCATCGAACTCTTTGCCCCGTGGATCCAGCGCCGCAACGCCCTTTTTCACCAGACGGTCGGCCAGCGGCACATCGCTGCAGATCACCAATTCGCCGGGTACCGCGTATTCCACCAGGTAGTCGTCGGCGGCATCCGGACCACTCGGCACCACGATCAGTTTCACCAGGGCCAAACCCGGCTTGATCTGCGGCTGTCCAGCCACCAACACCACTTCGAACTGGCGCTTGAGCGCGAACTTCACCACCAGATCCTTGGCCGCCCGAGGGCAGGCGTCGGCATCGATCCAGACACGCATTGTGTTTTCCTCCGTTAAAAGCATCGCGGGCAAGTCTCGCTCCTCAGATATCACAGTCCGTAGGAGCGAGGCTTGCCCGCGAATGTGAGCGAAGCGAATGCTGTTTAAGAAACCTGCACCCGCCGCTTCTCAGCCAGCCGACTACGGCCATACAGCACAATGATCGCAACGATCGCTACGACCTGCGCACTCAGCGAATACGCATCAGCGTGGATGCCCAGCCAGTCGAAGTCAAAGAACGGTACCGGCCGGGTGCCGAAAATCCCGGCTTCCTGCAACGCCTTCACGCCGTGCCCGGCAAACACCACCGACAGCGCGCACAGCAAAGCGGCGTTGATGCTGAAAAACAGCGACAGCGGCAACTTCGCCGACCCACGCAGAATCACCCAAGCCAGACCGACCAGCAACACCAACGCCGTCGCACCACCCGCCAACACCGCGTTATGACCCGCCGGACCGGCCTGCAGCCATAGGGTCTCGTAGAACAGAATCACTTCAAACAGCTCGCGATACACCGAGAAGAATGCCAGCGTCGCAAACCCGAAACGCCCACCGCCGCCCACCAGGCTGCTCTTGATGTAATCCTGCCAGGCCGCCGCGTGACGACGATCGTGCATCCACACGCCGAGCCAGAGCACCATGACAGCTGCAAACAACGCCGTCGCACCTTCCAGCAATTCGCGCTGCGAACCGCTGACATCGATCACGTACGCCGCCAGCGCCCAGGTCGCCAGACCCGCCAGCAGCGCCAGCCCCCAGCCGACGTTGACGCTGCGTGCTGCCGATTGCTGGCCAGTATTGCGCAGGAACGCGAGGATCGCTGCCAGCACCAGAATCGCTTCCAGGCCTTCGCGCAGCAGAATCAACAAACCGGAGATGTAGCTCAGGGACCAACTTAAGCCATCGCTGCCCAGCAGGCCGGCGGATTCCTTCAACTTGGCCTTGGCTGCGTCCAGACGCTGCTGGGCCTGGGCCACCGGCAAACCATCCTGCAACGACTGACGGTACGCCATCAGCGATTTTTCAGTGTCTCTGCGGACGTTGGCGTCGACGTTATCCAGCGAACTTTCGACCAGTTCGAAACCCTCCAGATAAGCCGCCACCGACAGGTCATAGGCCTGATCGTGATCGCCGGCACGGTAGGCTGTAATGCTCTTGTCCAGGGTCGCGGCGGTGTAGTCGAGCAGCTGCGCGGGGCCACGCTTGACCTGCGGCGGTTGCGCCCGCTGCGCACGGAAGGACGCCGCCGCTTGCGGCCCATCGGCGGCCTGCACTTCTGCGGGAGTCTGACGGGCCAGGTCGGCGATGTTGTAGGTCTTTTCGGATTTTGCAGCAGCCGGGTCGGCGCTGAAGCTGGCGATGTAGGTCGCCAGATCCCAACGCTGACGATCATCCAGCTGATCGGCGAAGGCCGGCATGTCGGTGCCTTCGACACCGAGGCCCAAGGTGCTGTAGATCGCGTAGAGGCTCAGGTGATCAAGCCGCGCCGCATCACGCAGATTGGACGGCGGCGGCGTCAGACCGACACCCGCCGGACCATCCCCGGCACCCGCGTCGCCGTGGCAAACAGAACAATGCTGAGCGTAGAGCGGCGCACCACGGATCGGATCCGGCGTAATGATCGGCGCCTGGCTGACCTCATAGGCCACGGCCAGCCTGGCGCCGAGTTGCCGTGCCTGGCGACCGACATCCGCGCCGTCCTGACGCGCAGCGATCGCGTTGCGCAGCGTGCTGACGCCCTGCTCCAGCCCGGCTTTTTCCGGTTTGGCCGGCATCGCGGCGATCAAGCCTTGCAGCACCTTGATGGATGCCATCTGCCCTTGGTATTCGGACTTATTAATGACCTCGCCCGCTTGCACCGTTTCCGGGTAATCCGCGCCGATGTAATCGAGCAGATGCAGCGCTTGCGGCGCGCCTTCCCCGGTGTCGGCCAGCAGGTTGAAACTGCACAGGGCAAACAGCGGCAATACCAGCCAGGCCAGGAAACGGGACGGGGCAGTCATGAATGAATCTCAATTGGAAATACGAAGTAACACATTGTTCACTTCCAATCACTTTCACTCAAGCTTTGTTATGCGTTGCGGTTCGACTTGTGATCAGCGCCTTGGGTTGGCGCTTCCGAGGCATAGTGGCACTCCGTGAAAACGGGAAATTAAAAAGCCATTACATAGCCAGTATCCCTGTTTATAATGCCGCGCCCTCGTTATTGCGATTCGGCATTTAAGCTCCTCTTGTTATGAGGAATTGGCAGGAGGCCAACATCCCCGCCAATAGGTCCCATCAGCCCGACCAGCATTTGCGGCTGCTTACATTCAGGGAAGAAGTACCCGCCATGGCATCCCGCGCCCTAACCTCGATCGCGCTCAGCGCCGTCACCTTGCTCTCGGGTTGCTCCGCTTTTCGCAACTACGATAGCGAACTTGCGCAAACCAACCAGCATCTGGCCTCCGGCAATGTCGACGCCGCGCTGACCTTGCTGGAAAAGAACAACACTGGCGAAGACAAGGACCTGCTCTATTACTTCGAGAAAGGTGAACTGCTGCGTGCCAAGGGCGACTTGTCCGGCAGCCAGAACGCCTGGACCCGTGCCGATCAAGTGGTGGGCAAGTGGGAAGACTCGGTCAAGCTTGATACCGCCAAGTACCTCGCCCAGTTCGGCAGTTTCGTGGTGAACGACAAGGTTCGTCGCTACGAAGGCTACGACTACGAAAAAGTCATGTTGACCACGCAGATGGCCCTCAATCTGCTGGCGGTGAACGACTTCGACGGCGCGCGCCTGTCGATCAAAAAGACCCACGAACGGGAAGCCGTGATCGCCGACCTGCGCGACAAGGAATACCTCAAGAGCGAAGAGCAAGCCGAGAAAGAAGGCGTCAAAACCCAGTACAAGGATTTGCAGGGTTACCCGGTCGCCAGCCTCGACGCACCGGACGTGGTCAGCCTGAAAAACAGTTACCAGAGTGCGTTCAGCCACTACCTGGCCGGCTTCGTCTACGAAGCCCTGGGTGAAAAAGACCTGGCCGCACCGGGCTATCGCAAAGCCGCCGAACTGCGCCCGAACACCCCACTGCTGGAACAGGCGCTGGTGAATCTCGACAAGCCAAGTGGCAAGGGCGAAGAAAGCGACATCCTGATCGTCGTGCAAAGTGGTCTGGCGCCGTCGCGCGATTCCATCCGCATTCCATTGCCCTTGCCGATCAGCAACCAGTTGGTGATCACCCCGCTGTCGTTCCCGATCATCAAGCCGGATACCTCCACCGCCACGCTCACCCAGATTGGCGTGGACGGTCAGCAACTGAACCTGACCCAACTCAACAGCACCACCGCCATGTCCCGACGCGCCCTGCGTGACGACATGCCGGGCATCATCCTGCGCACCACCGTGCGTGCGGTGACCAAAGGCGTGGCGCAGAAGCAGATCAACGAAACCAACCCGCTGGCGGGCCTGGCAGTCGGTATCACTTCAGCCGTGCTCGAAGGTGCCGATACCCGTACGTGGCGCACCTTGCCGGACAACACCCAAGTGGTACGTCTGCGCATGAAGAAAGGTGAGCACCAAGTCACCCTGCCGAGCGCCGTGGGCGGTTCGGTGGTCAAGGTCACCGTCGATCAGCGTTACCAGGTCATCAGCCTGCGCGCCGTGGGCAATCAAGTGTTCGCCAGCGGCCTGGCCGCGCACGTGATCCCGAGCGCCAACCCGACCGCCGTGGCCAGCCTCAAACCTTAAGAACGGAGTCTTTGCATGCGCTTCAAACTCATCGCTGTCGTCGCCCTGGCCTTGTTGGCCGGGTGCGCCACCCCGCCACCGCCGGAGCCTGGCAGCGCCGCCAGCAAGGTCGTGGCCATGGGCAAGCTCAAGAACATCGTGGTCGGCGCCATGCGCGTAGCCCGGGAAAACGGTTTCATGACGGTCAATGTGCAGCTGAGCAACACCAGCTTCAACAACAAGACCTTCTACTACCGTTTTGCCTGGCTCGGCCCTGAAGGCTTCCCCGTTGCCGAAGAAGAAACCTGGAAAAGCCAGATGATGTACGGCGAGCAAACCAGTTTCATTCAGGCGATCGCGCCAACCGCCAAAGCCGTGGATTTTCGTCTGGAAATCAAAACGCCTTAAGCCCGACACCCTATTCGTTCAGTTCTAGAGAGCATTCCCATGTTTGCACGCTTTTCGTTCATCGCCGTTATCGCCCTTCTGGCCAGCGGATGCGCTAACACTTCGCCAACGCTTGGCAGCAAAAACATCAGCTACGGCGACACCAAGGCTGTGGAAACCGTGACCAACGAGTTCGGTTCCACCGACCTGCAGATGATCGCTGAGTCCATGACCCGCTCCCTGGCCCAGTCCGGCATTCTGCAAGGCCGGCCGGTGGTTCAGGTCTACGACGTGAAGAACAAGACCAGCGAGTACATCGACACGCGTGAAATCACCACCAGCATCAAGACTCAGCTGATGAAGACCGGCACAGCTCGTTTCGCCAGCGACAATACCGCCATGCAGAGCCAGGTTGACCAGCTCAAGCTGCAAAACCAGAGTGGTCTGTACAAGAAGAACACGGTGGCCAAGACCGGCAACATGATCGCCGCCAAATACCGTATCGAAGGTTCGATCAGCTCGATCGTCAAGCGCAGCAGCGACTACAAGGACGTCTTCTACAAATTCAGCCTGCAACTGATTGACGTTGAAAGCGGTCTGGCCGAGTGGATGGACGAGAAAGAAATCCGCAAGACCACGGAGCGTTAATCAATGCGCCCATGGATTGGCATGATGGCCCTGGCTTGCGCGTTCAGCGTGCAAGCGGCCCCGAAAGTCGCGGTGACGGACCTGGCGTACCAGGAGCGCGTGGAAGAGTACATCCACATTGTTTCGGCGCAGAGCAACCACAGCCAGAGTTACTACGGCGCCAGCGGGTCTTCGAGTTACAACGAAATCGAAGCCACCAGCAGCTACATCGAACAAGGTGAATTGCGCAAATTCACCGGCGACATCAAGGGCGAGATTCTTCGTACCGGCATGTTCCAGCTGGTCCAGGGCACGCCTTATACATCGGCGTCCAAGGGTGACGTCTATGACGTGATCAAGCGGATCAAGGCCGGCAACTTCAAAGGTGCCGACTACGTGTTGTTCGGCACCGTGTCGGACATCGACTTCAACAACGACATCAACGAGCTCGCCAACACCGACAGCTACTCGGCGGTGCTGGCGTTGACTCTGGTGGCGGATTTCAGCCTGATCAACACCAAGACCTTCGAAATCACCTCGGCCTTCACGGCGATGGGCGAAGGTCAGGACACCAAACTGATGAACCATCGGGACATCCGCGTCTCGCTGAACCGCCCGCGGGTGGTGCGTGATGTGTCCAAGTCCTTAGGGGAAGACGTGGCGGGACAACTGAGCCAACAGCTCGGTGGCGGCAGTAATGAGCAGCCAGGCCAGGCCCCGCTGCGCAACAACCTGCCAAGGGATACGGCGCCGGTCATTTTGCGCTGACCCAAGGCTTGCTCTGACCCTGCGGTGAACTGCTTTTGTGGTGAGGGGATTTATCCCCGTTGGACTGCGTAGCAGTCCCATCTCTGGGGCCGCTTCGCGACCCAACGGGGATAAATCCCCTCGCCACAAAAGCCCTCGCCACGAGGGCATCCGCATCACAAATGAAAAAGGCGACCTCGTGAGGTCGCCTTTTTTGTGCTGACGGTTTTACATCGCCGCTTTGCGAAGGGTCGCCATGAACGCCGCCGCACCAATGAACAGCCCGGCAAAAGTGCGATTCATGCGTTTTTGCTGCTTGGGCGTGCGCAACAGGCGCAACACCCTGGAGGCCAGCCCGGTGTAACCAGCCATGACGATCAGGTCGACGCAGATCATGGTCACACCGAGGATCAGGTACTGCGCCACCAGCGGTGCCTGCGGATCAATGAATTGCGGCAGTACCGCGAGCATGAACACCAACGCCTTGGGGTTGCTGACGTTCACCAGAAAACCCCGGAACACCAGTGCCATCGGCTTGCCGATTTGCCGGACTGCCGCGTCGTCGCTCATGTCATTGGGCAGCGCGCGCCATTGCTTGACCGCCAGGTAAACCAGATAGGCCACGCCAAACCATTTGATAGCGTAGAAAGCGCTGGCCGACGCCGCGAGGATTGCACCGACACCGGCGGCGACAATCGCAATCTGTAACGCCAGACCCAATTGCAGGCCCAGGGCGTTCCAATAACCGCGCCAGAAACCGTATCGCAGACCGCTGGACATCGACGCAATGGCGCCGGCACCGGGGGACAGGCTGATCACCCAGCAGGCGGCAAAAAACGCCAGCCATGTTTGAAGCACCATCGCACACCTCGACTCAGACTCGTGACAGACGTCTAAGCTAATGCGGCTTTGGACCGATGACTACCGATTTTTTTTGCAGGACCGTACAACTGCCGACCAGTGTCGGTCGGCAATTTCGGCTACTTTTCGAAACTGCTGGAAGGGAATACATCGTTGCCGCGCCAGCGTCGAACCGAGCGCTGGAAGAACAGGCTGTTGGGCACTTGCACCATCGCGCTGCCGGTGCCGAGTTCTTCGGCTTCGATCAGCGTGGTGTAGAGCAGGTTGATCGCCACTACCCGGCCTTTGACGCCAGGCTTGTCGGTGGTGTCCACCAACTCGACCACATCGCCGAGACGGAACGGGCCGACGGTGAAGATCAAGATCGCGCAGAGCAGATTGGAGAGCACGCTCCACATCGCGAAGAACGCCACCGCCGCTACCGCGACAAACCCGGACAACGCGGTCCAGAGCACCGTCGCTGACACCCCCAGGCGTTCCAGTACAAAGATCAGCGCACTGCCCATGATCAGCCAGCGCAGACCACCGCGCAGCGGCATCAGCAATTGCGGTGGAAACGGATACCGCTGACCCAAGCGAGTCAGGCACTTGGCGACGCAACGCTGGGCGACATATCCCGCCAACAGAATCAGCAGGACTTGCACAAAGAACCAGATCGGCTCAATCCACACGGCAGGCAATGGCAGCTTGAAGGCTTCCATCAGGACAGCGCCTCCAGCTCCGCCTGCATGCTTTCGAGCAATTCCAGTGCTTCCATCCAGGCTTCTTCCAGCTCGGCTTCACGTACCTTCAGCTTGGCCTGTTCGGCCAACAGATCACGCAATTCGTTTTTGCGCGCCGGTTCGTAAATGTCGCTGTCGCCGAGGCTGGTATCGATCTTCGCCAGTTTCTCGTGCAGCTTGCCCAGCTCGGCTTCGAGCTTGTCAGCCTCGCGTTTGTGCGGCGCCAGTTGCTGACGCAACGCAGCGGCGGCCTGGCGTTGGGCCTTCTTGTCGGTCTTGTCCGGATTGACCGGGGTATTGCTGACGGGCGCATTGCGCTGACGGTAGTCCACCAGCCAACGGGTGTAGTCTTCCAGGTCGCCGTCGAATTCCTCGACCTTGCCGTCCGCCACCAGGTAGAAATTGTCGGTAGTGCTTTTAAGCAAATGCCGATCGTGGGAGACCACCAGTACCGCGCCGCTGAATTCCTGAAGCGCCATGGTCAGCGCCAGGCGCATTTCCAGGTCCAGGTGGTTGGTCGGTTCGTCGAGCAGCAGCAAGTTCGGCCGGCCCCAGGCGATTAACGCCAGCGCCAGACGAGCCTTCTCGCCACCGGAGAAATTCAGCACCGGCTCATCGATCCGCGCGCCACGGAAGTCGAAACCACCGAGGAAGTCGCGCAGGGTCTGCTCGCGCTCGGTCGGCGCCAGGCGTTGCATATGCAGCAACGGGCTGGCCTTGGAGTCGAGCGAATCCAACTGATGCTGGGCGAAGTAACCGACGACGGTGTTCTCGCCACGGGTCAATCGACCGGACAACGGCTCGAGTTCACCGGCAAGGTTTTTGATCAGGGTCGATTTACCGGCGCCATTCGGGCCGAGCAAACCGATCCGTGCACCGGGGGTCAGTTGCAGCTTGACCTTTTCCAGCACGGCTTTGTCGCCATAACCCAGCCGAGCATCAGATAAGTCAATCAGCGGGCTGGAGATCTTCACCGATTCGCGGAAGACGAAATCGAACGGCGAATCGACGTGGGCAGCGGACAGTTCTTCCATCCGCTCCAGGGCCTTGATCCGGCTTTGGGCCTGACGGGCCTTTGTGGCCTGGGCCTTGAAGCGGGCAATGTAGCTTTCCATGTGCGCACGTTGCACCTGTTGCTTCTCGTAGGCCTGCTGTTGCTGGGCTAGACGTTCGGCACGAGCGCGTTCGAAGGCGCTATAACCACCGCGATACAGGGTGATCTTGCGCTGATCGACGTGAGCCACGTGATCGACCACGGCATCGAGGAAGTCCCGGTCGTGGGAAATCAGCATCAAGGTGCCGGGATAGCTTTTGAGCCATTCTTCGAGCCAGATGATGGCGTCGAGGTCCAAGTGGTTGGTCGGTTCGTCGAGTAGCAGAAGGTCCGAGGGGCACATCAAAGCCTGCGCCAAGTTCAGACGCATCCGCCAACCACCAGAGAAATCTCCTACCTGGCGATCCATTTGCTCGTTGGTGAACCCAAGCCCCGCCAGCAACTTGCGCGCTCGGGCGTCGGCCGTGTAACCGTCGGCGCTGTCGAGCTCGGAGTGCAGGCGGGCCTGAGCGGCACCGTCATGGGCCGCTTCGGCTGCGGCGAGGTCGCGTTGCACCTCGCGCAGGCGCAGGTCGCCATCGAGCACATAGTCGACCGCCACGCGATCGAGGGTGTCGATCTCCTGGCGCATGTGGGCGATGCGCCAGTCCGCCGGCAAGAAGCAATCACCCGAGTCCGGGTGCAGGTCACCCAGAAGCAAGGCGAACAGGCTCGATTTGCCGGCGCCGTTGGCACCGATGAGGCCGGCTTTGTGGCCGGCGTGCAGGGTCAGCTCGGCGTCTTCTAGCAGACGTTGCGGGCCACGCTGTAAAGTCAGGTTCTGAAGTCGAATCATAATGGCGGCGGAGTCTACCAGCTTCGCTCGCAACTGGCGCGAGTAGCACTATGTCCTCTGACCTGTGGAGCTTTTCCCTTTGCACTTACGCCCGTCCCGGCGTTGAACGCGCATGCCTGCGATTACAGTCGGCGGGCGTGAATGTGTGCTTGCTGCTCGGCGGATTGTGGCTGGGGCAGCGGGGAGTTGCCTGTAACGAGCAACGATTGCAGCAACTTCGTGATGTGGCCGTGCCCTGGGATGCCGATGTCGTGCAACCGCTACGAGCATTGCGCATGCAATGGAAAGCCGCCGCGACTGAAGATGCCGAGCTGACTAGGTTGCGCGAACAATTGAAGACATTGGAGCTCGATGCCGAACGACATCTGTTGTTGCGGCTGGAGCGATCGGCGCGGTGTTGGCCGCAAGATGAGGCGACCGATCTATCGGCCTGGCTGGAAGGTGTGACGGCAGGCGCCGCCCACCTGGACCGCGACGCGTTGCATCAGCTGCGCGTCGCGGTATCCGGCACTTAGGAAGCGCTGGTTGGGGTGGTTGCTGCGATCGATGCGGCGGCCGGCGTTGGCGCTGGCGTAGCTGTCGAGGTGGCTGCTGCTAAAGCAGACGTTGCTGCCGGAGCCGGGTTGGCTGGCTTGGCAACTGGCGCGGAGGCCGGCTTGGCCGCAACCGGTTTTTTCACTGCTGGTTTTGCAGCTGGCTTCGCCGCCGCTGGCTTGGCAGCGGGTTTGGCGGTGGCCGGTTTGGCAGCTGGTTTAGCGGCCGGCTTGGCCGCTGTTTTTACAGCGGGTTTGGCCGCGGTTCTCGCAGCAGGTTTTGCAGCGGTTTTAGCCGCGACAGATTTGGCGGCTGGCTTGGCAGCAGGTTTCGCCGCTGCAGTTTTGGCTGCTGGTCTTGCTGCCGTTTTTGCAGCTGGTTTAGCAGCTGGTTTAGCAGCGGCAGTTTTCGCCACGGCGGGTTTGGCAGCGGCCGTTCTTGCAGCACCAGATTTGGTTGCGGCAGGCTTGGCAGCCGTCGTTTTAGCAGCTGGTTTCGCAGCGCTGGCAGCGACTGCTTTTCTTGCTGCTGGTTTTGCTGCGGCTTTCACCGGTGCTTTTGCAGCAGCCGGTTTGGCAGCGGCTTTCTTGGCAGGGGCCGCAGCAGGCTTGGCCGAACGCAGGGACAACGCCTTGCCGACAGCCTCTTGTACACGACCGACGCCCTGGGCCAATTTCAGGCTTTCTTGAGCATCGCGCTTGAGTTGCAGAATGTAGCTGCGAGTTTCCGATTGACGATCCTTGAGGGTATCAAGCAGGTCCTCAAGCTCCTTCGCCGCGCCCTTGGCTTTGGTTTGTGCCTTGGCCTTGCCGGCCGCCGCAGCGTTCTGCAATTTGGTACGGGACTTGTGCAATTTTTCCTGCGCTTTTCCGCGCTGCTTTTCCAGTTTGGCGAGCAGTTTTTCAGCATCAGCCAAGGCTTGGGAACAAGCGTTTTCCAGATGCTCGAGCAAGCTGCCCGAGAGTTGTTGGAGTAAGTGCAACGGAGTATTTACTGGCTTCTTGGTGGCCGACATGGTTTACCTCCTGGCTGACGTGGGTGCGGCTCATACTAGACCTCTGCTGCTACCGCCGCTAGGGCATGTTGACAGTATCCAAAGCGCTGCGTTGCAACGGATTGAAATTCTTCTTCGCCTACGCAAAACCAGTTCACCGTTGAGCGCATTCACACTGGCATAATCCTGCGCATCTCAGTTCGGAGAGTGCCCATGTCGCGCTACCTTTTTTTATCACTGTTCGTGTTTTTTTCCGTCGCCCAGGCCGCCGAAAAAACCAAAGGGAATGACACTCACGATCTCTCTTACAGCCTGGGCGCGAGCCTCGGCGAACGCCTGCGCCAGGAGGTTCCCGATCTGCAACTTCAGGCGCTGATCGAAGGTTTGCAACAAGCCTATCAAGGCAAATCCCTGGCGTTGAAAGATGAGCAGATCGAACAGATTCTTGCCGAGCACGAAGCCCAGGTCGCCTTGCAACCAACCCTGCCGCAAAGCGAAATCGCGCTCCAAAAAGAGCGGGCGTTTCTCGACGGGGAAAAAGCCAAACCGGGCGTTCGTGAGATGGCAGACGGAATATTGCTAACGGAGTTGGCGCCGGGCGCTGGTGCCAAAGCTGGCCCCAACGGCAAAGTCCAGGTGCTGTATATCGGTCGCCTTCCCGACGGCACAGTGTTCGATCAGAACAGTCAGCCGCAGTGGTTCAGTCTCGACAGCGTGATCAGCGGATGGCGCAGCGCGTTGCAGCAAATGCCGGTCGGCGCGAAATGGCGCCTGGTGATTCCATCGGCCGAAGCCTATGGCGCCGAGGGTGCCGGCGACCTGATTGCGCCGTTTACACCGCTGGTATTCGAAGTCGAATTGCGCGGTGCCACAAGCTGAATACCGGAAACGAAAAACGGCGCGCATAGCGCACCGTTTTTGGAGGTCTTGCAGGAAGGGGTTCAGGCCTGAACCGAATCTTCTTCCTTGTGAGCGGTGTGCAGCACTTCGATCAGGCAGTCTTCCAGTTCGAAGCGTTCGTGCAACAGGCCACCCAGCTCTTTGAATTTCTCTGCCACGCATTGACCTGCATCACACAGATCGTTGAAGGCGAGCAGCTTCTCGGTGATGACGTCGATGCGAGGGTAGAGGGTCTCGGCCAACTCCAGTCCGCGAGTGTCACCAAACGCCTTGGCTTCGCCGGTCAACTGTTCGTAGATCTCGAAATGCCCGGCAGACACGTAATCGACTAGCACTCCGCAGAATTCCTGCAATGGCTTTCGGTTTTCGCCCAGCGCCTCAGGCTTGGCGCCGAGAGCATCATAGGCCCGAACCAGTTCGTGACGCTCCTGCAACCAGCGATCGATCAGCAGATGCACTCCACCCCAGCGTTCTTGAGCATTCTGACAACTTTCGAGCATGGTGATCTCTCTTCCCTTGTGGGTCATGCTGCCCTACACCCGTCGCACACTTGAAGGTCAAGTATCGGCCAGGCAGAGCGTCATTCGAGCAACATAATTCCAATGACACGTGCGGGCCAGATTATGCCCGCGCGACAATGGCTTCAAGGTACGCAGGAGATAAAGTTCATACAAGTGTTTAATCACCCGCCAGCGTCCGGTGTGACAACTCGCCGCTGAGCGGTCGCTGACAGGCTTTCCAGACAAGACGCAGTACCTGATAAATACCTAAACCCGTCATCGCCATGAAGAGCAGCAGACTCCACTCAGGAATGCTCAGATCGAACAGTGTCCAGAAAATCTCCGCGCACTCTACCTCCCCTTTAAACATCTGCGTGACCTGACAAAACCAAGGCATGTCCTCGTACTGGACGGCCAGATTGGGCGAGCACGTCAACAGCTGATGCGTTGGATCGCTCTGCAGCAATACCTGCCGCCACGCCATGACCGTACCCGCCAGACTGCAAAACAGACCGAGCATCCAATACAGAAAAGACCCGAAGCGGCCCGGCCCATGCACCGAAGCCATCAGGCAGGTACCCGTGAGTAACGCGAGGGAAAACCGCTGTAACAGGCACAACCCGCAAGGCTTGAGGCCGACTGCATATTCCAGGTAATAAGACACGCCCAGGGCCAGGGCACCTGCAATGAAAGCCATGAAAAACAAGGAGCGTGAGCAGGCCAAAGACATGGCATTTCCGTAACAGTAGAGACAGACGGTTACGGTAGAGGAAAGCACGCCAGCCTTTCAAGGCAGGCCAGCAGGGACACTTCAACAGAAGTGTAGGGAATTCCCGACAGGAACGAGAGGATTAGGTGTAGTCCTTTGTAGGACTCTGCCGATGACGGACTACAAAGGTAAAATCCCGGCAGATTGCAGCCGACTGGATCGCCCGTTCGAGCGACCCGTCATTCACTTATCAAGCGTTAACAGGAACTGGCAACGGTGCCGCCAGCAAGCGCTCGTCCAACAGGCCCAAGCCCTCCTGGAACAACTGATTGCTGCGCTCGGTGTCACCCAGCTGCGCCAACAGCCGCGCCAGTTCCGCGCAGGCTTCCGGATTGCGCTGCACGCGCAAGCTGCTTTCCAGATAGTCACGGGCCTTGCCCCAAAGACTGCTTTGCAGGCACAAGCGCCCCAGGGTCAGTAGCAGGCTCGGGTCGGCCGGATGGACTTTGAGCCAGCCCTCGGCGGTGTGCAGTTGACGTGCCGGATCACTGCCGCGAACGAGCCCATAGAGGCGTGCAAGATGACTGTCGTAGTTGCGCTTGAGCGCCGCTCGCAGGATCTCTTCGGCTTCGACCTGAGCACCCAGTTGCCGAAGTTGCTCGGCATAAGCGAGCACCAGTTGCGGCTCCTGACGCTGAGCGGAGGTCAACTGCTGCCAGGCGCGATTGAGCGACTGCAAGCCCACCGTCCCGTCTTCTTCCTGATGTGCCGCCAGGGACAGGTTCTCACCCCAGGCCCGGCGTTCCAGTTCGACCAGCTCGGCCGGTGGCAGGACCTTGTCCTTGCGTAGCTCCGGCAGCAGGCGAATCACGGCCGACCAGTCGCCCCGCTGTTGATGCAAGCGCTGTAACTGACGCAAGGTCTGGACGTTATGAGGATGACGCTCGTGCATGGCTTGCAGGGTCACCAGAGCGCCTTCGGTATCGCCGCGGTCGGTCTGTAATTGGGCGTGGCTGAGGGCAATCGCCAACTCCGCCTGAGGCTGTCGCTCAAGCGCGCGCTCCAGCAAGTTGTCGCTTTCCTCGTAATGACCTTGTTCGTTCGCGGCCCGGGCAGCGCCGAGGTAGTAAAGCAACGGCTGGCGCTCGGCTTCCGCGGCCCGGTGCAGATGACGCTGTGCACTGGCCCAGCGACCTTCGGCCAGATCCAGCTGACCGTGTTCAATCGCCACCTGCACCCGGCGACTACGGTTGCGTCGCGACCAGGGATTGACCACACCGCTGGAGGTCGTCACCAGTTCGATCAGCGCCTTGATGCCCCAGAACACCAGCCACAGCACGGCGACCAACGCCAGGGTTGCCCACAGGCTTGATTCGTAACGGAAGCTTTTGTAGGCGATCAGCACGTAACCGGAATGCTCGGCAATCGCCAGCCCCAGCGCGGCAGCCGCGGCGATCACCAGGAACACGATCACATAGAGGCGTTTCATGGCGTCGCCTCCTGCGCGGTGTCCGCGGCAGGTTTGGCCATCGGCTTGATCGAGTCCTCGGCGTTGACGTTACGCCGCTCCAGATACCCCTGAACCGCGCTCAGCGTGCCGGTCAGATCTGGCGTGACGACGGTGACCGGCTGCTTGCTCAACTCGCCAACCTGCTCAAGCATCACTTTGCTCTGAGGGTTGTCCGGATTGAAGTTGCCTTTGAGCACGTCCCGCGCCTCCGCCAGCGCCTGGGTGTAAACGGCTGCCTGGCCATTGAGCGCGGCCCATTGCGCCTGCTCCAGTACCAGGCTCAGGGCCAGGCGAACCTGGCTCAGGCTCTGCCCAGCCAGCAATGGACGCACATTCTTGTCGGCGTTGAAGTCAATGCGGATGTAGCGCGAGACCTGATCCCACCATTGCGCCCAGCGACTCGCGCCGTCGCCATCGGCGGTAAGACCCAACAGGGATTCACCGCGATCCTTGTACTCGGGTGCCAGCTCGGTGAGGCTGATCACCTGATCGCGCAGCGCCCCCAGTCGCAGGAACAGCCCGGTGCGATCCGGCTGCCCGGTGCTACGCAATGCCACCAGCGTTTTGGCCACTTGATCGCGAGCGGCGAAGGAACCCGGGTCGTTCTGTTCGCGCAAAATGTCATCGGCGCCCTGCACCAGGGCCTGGGCACTGCTGATGTCCTGCAACGCGGAAAGACGCAGGCTGGCCAGGCGCAGCAGGTGCTCGGCCTCGGCCAGACGCCAGTCCTTGCGGCTGGCACCGAGAACCGTTTCCAGACGTTGATTCAAGCGTTGCTGATCACTTTGAAGTTGAGTGACCAAACGACTGCGCGCGTCGAGCTCGTCGGCGGCAGGCATTTGTTCCAGGCGAGCAGTCAGGCGTTGTTCATTGAGCTTCAGGTCTTGCGCCTGATCGTTCAATGCCTGAACCTGACTCAACTGCTGTTGAGTATTGGCTTGCAGGTGACGCACCTGCCAGACTCCCCAACCGCCCACGGCGACACCGGCAGCGCCCAGCAACAGCGCGACAATTGCCAGCCCATTGCCTCGGCGCTGCATTGCCGCAGGTGGCCCGGTTTCAACCGGTGCTTCAACCGGTGCATCGAGCACTGGCTGGACGTCATCTTTAGGCAAGGCTGTTTCGCTCACGTATCCATCCTTTGCATTAGAGAACGGGTTCGGGATGCTCCCGTAACGCCGTCAGCAAAGCCGCGGCACTGGCGCCGCGACAATCCACAACTGTTTGGGCCCCGGCGGCACGTGCCAGCTCGGCGACCCTGATGCTTGGAACAAACAACGGCAACCGCGCCAGATTCGGCCAGGCATCGCCGGCCAATTGATGCAGGTGCTCAAAACCCTGTCCACTGCTGACCACCAGCCCGTTCAGGCGTTCCGCCCGGATCCGCTCAGGCAGGGCCGCTGACGGGTACTTCGGCAGGCCGCGACTGTACAACTCCAGATACTCGACACTAGCACCTAGCTCGCGCAAACGCTCAGCCAGCAACTCGCGTCCGCCCTCCCCGCGCATGATCAGCACGCGTGGACCGGGCCGTGCGATCGCCTCGCGCAACGAGGGCAATTCAAGCAAGGCTTCGCTGTCATCGCCATCCAACGGGAAGCTGATGTCCAACCCGCGATCCTCGAGGATCTGCGCGGTGGCTGCGCCCACGCTGAACCACTTCACACGAAATGGTTGCGGCTGATACCGGTCGAGCAGATCCACAGCAATTCTGGCGGCCGGCTTGCTGACTACAATCACCGCGCAATAGCAATCCAGACCCTGAATCACCTCGCGCATTGTGTCAGAGACAGGAATCGACTCGATCTCCAAAAGCGGCAAACTGCTGCTGAAAATCCCCTTTTCGGCCAGAAGACTGCTCAGCACCGCCGACTCATCCGCGGGACGCGTCAGCAGCAGGCGCCAGCCCGTCACTCGTGACCTGCCTCGCCGTAGACTGCTTTCAGAATGTCGTTGGCGCCTTGACTCAGCAGGTCTTCCGCCACTTGCACGCCCAGGGCTTCGGCGTCACTGCGTGGTGCACGAGCCTCGGCGCTGAGCAGCAGACCACCGTTCGGATCACCGACAAGACCACGCAACCAGACTTGCTCACCTTCAAGCACGGCGTAGCAGGCGATTGGCACTTGGCAGCCACCATTCAGATGTTTGTTGAGAGCACGTTCGGCGGTCACGCGGGTGGCGGTGTCCTGATGGTGCAGCGGCGCCAACAGCGCGTGAATTTCCCTGTCGACGCTACGGCATTCAATACCCACCGCGCCTTGGCCACCGGCCGGCAGACTGTCGTCGACGCTGATGGCCGAGCTAATCCGATCTTCAAAGCCAAGACGAATCAGGCCGGCAGCAGCGAGGATAATGGCGTCGTATTCGCCGGCATCGAGCTTGGCCAGGCGCGTGTTGACGTTACCGCGCAGGAAGCGGATCTCCAGGTCCGGACGCCGGGTCAACAACTGGGCCTGGCGGCGCAGACTGGAGGTGCCGACGATGCTGCCTTGCGGCAACTCATCCAGGCTGGCGTAGGTATTGGAGACGAACGCATCGCGCGGGTCTTCACGCTCGCAGATGCAGAACAGGCCGAGACCTTCAGGGAAGTCCATCGGCACGTCTTTCATGGAGTGCACAGCGATGTCGGCTTCGTTTTCCAGCAGCGCGGTTTCAAGTTCTTTGACGAACAGGCCCTTGCCGCCGATTTTCGACAGCGGCGAGTCGAGCAACTTGTCACCGCGACTGACCATGGGCACCAACGTCACGAGCAGACCCGGATGG
The DNA here is from genome assembly GCF_054897825.1 of Pseudomonas sp. ZS1P83. NCBI lineage: Bacteria > Pseudomonadati > Pseudomonadota > Gammaproteobacteria > Pseudomonadales > Pseudomonadaceae > Pseudomonas > Pseudomonas sp. ZS1P83. The sequence goes on along the minus strand of NZ_CM142706.1, from coordinate 5,668,624 downwards.
GCCTCTTCCAGACGAGCTTTGACGTATTCGGCCTGCCACAGGGCGAGCGCACTTTTACGGGTGGCGATGCGGATTTCGCGAGAGGACATGGATCGATCCGTACTGAATAGATACGACGGATAATAACAGCTCAGCCAAATCCACTTTGACTTGTATCAGAAACCGCGTGGCCTCCCTGGCCTCAGACACCCAGCAATCGGGATAAAACCCGCCCGTAGATAGCGGATTAAAGCTGCTGCATCATCTTGCGCACGCCGGCCACATGGCGTCGGCTGACGATCAGGGCATCGCCGTTCAAGCCTTTGAGGAACAGCTGAAAATGCCCCAGAGGCGTGCGTTGCAGGCGTTCGATGCGTTCGCGGGCGACCAGCGCGTTGCGGTGGATGCGCACGAAGCGGTCGCCAAATTCATCTTCAAGTGCCTTGAGCGGCTCATCCAGCAGCACTTCGCCGCCTTCGTGGCGCAAGGTCACGTATTTGTGATCCGCAATGAAGTAGACCACCTGACCCAACGGGATCAGTTCGATACCTTTACGGGTACGGGCGCTGATGTGACTGCGTGGGCCGCTGCCACTCTCGGCGGCGGGACGGGTCAGGGCCGCGAGCTGGACGCGATTGGGCCGCTCGGCTTGTTTTAACGCTTCATGCAATTGTTCTGTACGCACAGGTTTCACCAGATAGCCTACGGCGCTGGCCTGTAAGGCTTCCACGGCAAATTCATCGGGCCCTGCGCAGAACACCACGGCGGGCGGGGTTTCGCGTTCGCACAATCGTGCAGCCACTTGCAGGCCATCGAGGCCCGGCATGCGGATATCGAGCAGCACGATATCCGGTTTGTGGCTGTCGATCAGTGCCAACGCCTCTTCGCCGTTCGTGGCGCTAGGCTCCAGGACACTGTATCCCTCGAGTTCGCCAACCATTCGGCTCAGGCGCTCGCGGGCCAGGGGTTCGTCATCAACGATCAGGACATTCATATTGCGCTGGATTCCTGCGTGAGTCTCGCACAAGGATAGCGTAGACAGGTGAAGTGACGTCCGTCACCGCGATCCACGCTAAGACTAGCGCGAAGGCCAAAAAGTGCCGCGCGACCGACGGCTAAATTTTCATCTGCCTGGCGATTGGCGGCACAGGCCCGCGCTGGCCAAGCATTGCCGTAGGGTTTGTTGATACACAATATGAACACCCCCTCTTCTTATAGTCAGTTGCAGCGCCTGGAAGTGCGCTGATCCACCTGTCCTACTGTCCAACTGTAGACGGTTGCCGGCACGATATTGCTCAATTGAAAAATATCGTTGCGCAATTCCCCGAGGCGCTGGCTCGAGTATGGACCGCAGCATGAGAAAAAAACGTGTCGACCAGTGTCAGCGACAGGATTGGCAACCCTGTTATTATCCGCGACAGCTTTCAACGCCATCTTTCTTCAGCCGATACGAGCGAATTCATGAGCACTGACAAGACCAATCAGTCCTGGGGCGGCCGCTTCAGTGAACCCGTCGACGCCTTCGTCGCCCGCTTCACCGCCTCCGTCACTTTCGACCAGCGCCTGTATCGTCACGACATCATGGGCTCGATCGCTCACGCCACGATGCTGGCCAAGGTCGGCGTGCTGACCGATGCCGAGCGCGACAGCATCACCGATGGCCTGAAGACCATCCAGGGTGAAATCGAGGCCGGCCAGTTCGACTGGCGCATCGACCTGGAAGACGTGCACATGAACATCGAGGCGCGTCTGACCGACCGCATCGGCGTGACCGGTAAGAAGCTGCACACCGGCCGCAGCCGCAACGACCAGGTCGCCACCGACATCCGTTTGTGGCTGCGTGATGAGATCGACCTGATCCTGAGCGAAATCACCCGCCTGCAAAAAGGCTTGCTGGAGCAGGCCGAGCGCGAAGCCGGCAGCATCATGCCGGGCTTCACTCACCTGCAAACCGCGCAGCCGGTGACCTTCGGGCACCACATGCTGGCCTGGTTCGAAATGCTCAGCCGCGACTACGAGCGCCTGGTCGATTGCCGCAAACGTACCAATCGCATGCCACTGGGCAGCGCTGCACTGGCGGGCACCACCTACCCGATCGACCGCGAATTCACCGCCCAACTCTTGGGCTTCGACGCTGTTGGCGGTAACTCGCTGGACAACGTTTCCGATCGCGATTTCGCCATAGAGTTCTGCTCGGCCGCGAGCATCGCGATGATGCACTTGTCGCGCTTTTCCGAAGAGCTGGTGCTGTGGACGAGTGCCCAGTTCCAGTTCATCGATCTGCCAGACCGTTTCTGCACCGGCAGCTCGATCATGCCGCAAAAGAAAAACCCGGACGTGCCGGAGCTGGTGCGTGGCAAGACTGGCCGCGTATTCGGCGCACTGATGGGCCTGCTGACCCTGATGAAAGGCCAGCCACTGGCCTACAACAAGGACAACCAGGAAGACAAGGAGCCGCTGTTCGACGCCGCCGACACGTTGCGTGACTCGTTGCGGGCCTTTGCTGACATGATCCCGGCAATCAAACCCAAACACGCGATGATGCGCGAAGCGGCACTGCGCGGTTTCTCCACCGCCACTGACCTGGCCGACTATCTGGTTCGTCGCGGCCTGCCGTTCCGTGACTGCCACGAAATCGTTGGCCATGCCGTGAAGTACGGCGTGGAAAGCGGGAAAGACTTGGCGGAAATGAGCCTGGAAGAGCTGCGCAAGTTCAGCGACCAGATCGATCAGGATGTGTTCGCCGTGTTGACGCTGGAAGGCTCGGTAAATGCCCGAGACCATATCGGCGGGACCGCGCCGGCGCAGGTCAAGAAGGCTGTGGCTCGCGGCCAGGCATTGCTCGCCAGCCGCTAAACCGTCAAAAGCATCGCGGGCAAGCCTTGCTCCTACGAATTCGCGTCGATCACACAACTGTGGCACGACGTGAGATTTGTAGGAGCAAGGTTTGCCCGCGATGACATTCACAAGAACGCTACACAATCTACTTCTTGGAAGCGACCATCGCTATAAACGCTGGCATCGCTGCTTCCTTGTCCTGGGCAATCCGCTGCACATGCGGGTTCTGCTCCAGACGCTGCAGCAACGCCTTCGCCGCTGGCATCTCGGCCAACAGATCGATACCGAACAGCTTCTGCCCGACTGCACAAGCCAGCGGCACGCTGTAAAGGAAATACAAATCCGCAATGCTCAGGCTGTCACCTGCCACATAAGGGGCGAACCTGCCGTGCCTGCCCAGTGAGGAAAACCCCAGCAGCAACTCGGCTTTGGTCTTGTCCTTGATCGCCTCCGGCACGGTCATGCCGAAAAATGCTTCGGTGTAGCAGGCGCGCCCCGGCAGTTCGATGTACAGCTCGATTTCCTTGGCCAGCGCCAAGACCTGCGACCGCTCAAAGGGATCGCTCGGCAACAGCGGCGTGCCTTTCTGGCTTTGTTCGAGGTATTCGAGAATCACGCTGGTTTCGTTGACGAAACCCTGTTCGACGCCCAGCACCGGCACCTTCCCGCGCGGGCTGATGGCGAACGCTTCGGCGCTCGGTCCTGGGTAAAACAGTACTTCTTCAAACGGCAGTCCCTTCTCCAGCAGCGCCAGCTTGACCATGTTGTAGTAGTTGCTGACGGAAAATCCATAAAGCTTGAGCATCACTTAGCCTCCAGGCCGTGCAGGGGTTGGCAGCACCCTTTATAGAACGCCGAGGTGCTTCTTGCCAGCAGCATCACACTGCTGAATACAGGTAAACTGACCGCCTTTCCTTGAGGAGCCTGCCATGAGTGAACCAACCCCCAATAACAACCAAGACGACATCGACGAAGAAGAGTTCGCCGAAAACACCCTGATCGAAGCCATCGAAAACCAGATTGAAAGCGACAACCCGCCGGCCGCCAAGGCGACCTTCAACAAGCTGACATTGGTGGGTTACGAGCGTGAAGAAATCCTCAATCTGATGGCCCACGTTCTGGCAGTAGAAATCGACGCAATCCTCGAAGAAGACCGCGCGTTCAACACTGAATGGTATGAAACTGCGTTGCGTGCATTGCCAGAGTTGCCACCGGAAAAGAAATGATCCCCGCTTCTCGTAGGAGCGAGTACTGGACATGCCGCACAAGTGAGATCACCTTAGGGGCGCTGTCGTCCAATTCCTAGAAAGTCTGGAGTCCTTATGTCGCTTACCCCTGAGTTGGTTGCCGAACTGGAAATCCTCGCACTCTTCAACCTGGACAGTTCCCAGGAAGGTTTGAAAATTCATCAGACCGCTGCCCCGAAAGCCATTGCCGCCGCCCAAAGACTGTTCGACAAAGAACTGATCACCCAGCCAGATGGTGGTTATCTGACCAGTCTGGGTCGTGACGCCGCGCAAAATGTGCAAACCGTTCTGACCATTCTCAACGTACGGGAAACTGCCTGAGCATTACCGCAGAGCATTACCGCAGCGCCCACGGAAACCCCTGCTACGGGATTTCCGCGGGCTCACTCTGTTACCCGCCGTCGCCCCGCGATAAAAATCTGACGCCAGAAAAACAAAATCAGCTTAAAAGTCCCAGGGCCGAAGCGCTAAACTGCCCCTCATTCTGAGACCCCCCACGTCCGAGCCCCGCGAGCCGGTTTGAGCTGACATGACCCGCACCCATGAAATCCGCCCCGATCTGGACGAGGGAATCGACCGCAAGGTTCTCAGCCAACTGCGCGCACGTTTTCTGAAGCTCAACGAAGGCCGCATGGCTCGCGCCATGGAAGGGTTGTCGACCCGTCAGCAAGCGGTGCTGACCCTGTTGCCGCTGTTTTTCCACGTCAATCATCCGCTGTTGCCGGGATACGTTTCGGGCGGTACGCCAGCCGGGCTGTCGAATTACGAACCAGACGCCAACGCCCTCGCCGAAGCCCAACGCCTGACTCGCTCGTTTTCCTATAAGCCCCGCCACGGCAGCAATCCGCCGCGACCGATTCACGGCCTGTTCCTGATGGGCAGTCTCGGCACCCTGGCCCAGGCCGACCAGAGCGACATGGACGTGTGGGTTTGTCACGGGCCGGACTTGAGCGAAAACGAGCTCACTGAGCTGCGCAAAAAATGCCAGCTCCTCGAAGTCTGGGCTACCAGCCAAGGCGCTGAGGCGCATTTCTTCCTGATCGACCCGACCCGTTTCGTACGCGGCGAACGTGATACGCAACTGAGCTCGGAAGACTGCGGCACCACCCAGCACTATCTGCTGCTGGACGAGTTCTATCGCACCGCGATCTGGCTGGCCGGCCGCACACCCATTTGGTGGCTGGTGCCCGTCTACGAAGAGGCAAGTTACGACCGGTACACCCACACGCTGATGTCCAAGCGCTTCATCCGTGCCGACGAAACCCTGGACCTGGGGCATCTGGCCTATATCCCACCCGGCGAGTTCATTGGTGCCGGGCTCTGGCAGTTGTTCAAGGGCATCGAATCGCCTTACAAATCGGTGCTCAAACTGCTGCTGACCGAGGTCTATGCCAGCGAACACCCCAAAGTCCATTGCCTGAGCCTGCGCTTCAAGCAAGCGGTGTTTGCCAATAGGCTCGACCTTGATGAGTTGGACCCGTACGTCGTGGTCTACCGGCGCATCGAGGAATACCTCACCGCCCGTGGCGAGCCGGAACGGCTGGAGCTGGTACGCCGGGCGTTGTACCTGAAGGTCAACCGCAAACTCACCGGCAGCAGCAGTCGCACTCAGAGCTGGCAGCGTTCGCTGCTCGAACGCCTGGCCCTCGAATGGCACTGGGATCAGCGTCAACTGGCCCTGCTCGATAGCCGCAGCCAGTGGAAAGTCCGCCAGGTCAGCGCTGAACGCAGGGCCTTGGTCAACGAGCTCAATTACAGCTACCGCTTCCTGACCCAGTTCGCCCGTAACGAACAGACTGCCAGCCTGATCAACAAACGCGACCTCAACGTGCTGGGTCGGCGGCTGTACGCGGCGTTCGAGCGCAAGGCCGACAAGGTCGAGTTCATCAACCCTGGCATCGCCCCGGATCTGGCCGAAGACACCCTCACGCTGGTGCAAGCGCCGAACAAAAAAGAATCGGGTCAACCTCAGTGGGGTTTGTACAACGGCAGCCTGACGGCCCTGGAGTGGCAGCATTTCGCACCGATCAAGCGCAGTCGCCAATTGCTGGAACTGCTGACCTGGTGTCACCGCAATGGTGTGATCGACAGCAGCACTCGCCTGGCCTTGCATCCCGGCAGCAGCGACCTGAGCGAGTTTGAACTGTTCAACCTGCTCGGCAGCCTGCAACAGAGCATCGTCCTGCCGCTGACAACTGTCGCCGAAGAACCGTTACTGCGCGCCAGTGTGCCGAGCGAAGTGCTGATTCTGGTGAATGTCGGTGTCGATCCTCTCAAGCACCACCGCGACCTGAACATCCTGATGACCACCGAGCGCACCGATTCCTTGAGCTACGCCGGCGTTCGGGAAAACCTGGTGCTGACGCTGGATCAGGTCACGCTTAATAGTTGGAACGAAGTGCTGGTCAGCCGCTTCAACGGCCCCCACGCGCTGCTCGACTGCGTGCGCGATTACCTCAACAACCTGCCCAGCGGGCTACAACAACCCAAGTTACGAGTGCGTTGCTTCTGCCACAACCGCGCACAGTTCATCGCCCAGCGGGTCGAAGAAATCCTCGATACCGCGCAGAACCTGCTGTTGAGCAAACTCAATCATCGCTACCTGATTCAGGTCCAGCAGCACTACCACGTGCTGGAACTGGTACCCGGACAAGTCAATCATGTCGCCCTCGCCACGCTGCCGGCGCTGGTCGATTATTTGGGCGAAGAGCTGGCAAGCTACAGCCCGCTGCACCTGGACCCGATGGCACTGGAAGATCAAGACCTGGCGCTGGTCCTGCCAATGGGTCAGCCCGACTGCATTCAGGTGTTCTACCGGATCAATGAATACCACGCCGACCTGTACGTACTGGATGAACTCAATGCCCTGTGGCAGCAGCGTTTGCCCTACCACGACGAGCAAAGCCTGCTGGTGCCATTGCAACGTTTCCTGCAATCGCTCCAATACCGGCGCGACGCATTGCTGTCGATGGATGTCGCCCAGCCGCTGAGCCTGGACACCTTGTATTACCAACTGCTGCCATCCGGCCCCGTACGGGCACGTCGGGTCGAAGCTCGGCCAGCGCCGCAAACCCCGGTCAACAAACCGTTCTACGACGTGCAGGCGATTGTCGGCAAAGCCGCACCGGGAAAGGTGCAGGTCACGTTGTATTGCAATCAGCGGGAGTTTTCAGCGTTGGAGCATGGCGACCAACTGTTCAGCGTTGTCGCCCGGGAAATCGTCGAGCAACGCCGTGAGACCGAACGCTATCGCTGCTACATCACCGACCTGGAACTGTCGGGCCTGCTCGGTGATGGGCAGAACTCAAGCAATCTGTATTTGCGCTACAAGGCCGACCTGGAGCGCGCATTGAACGAGGCGCTCGAGCAAGTCTGAGGGGACATCATTCCGGGAAAGCACCACCATTGGCAGGCTGCGATTCGACTTCCAGCAGGGTCAGCTTGAGGGTCTTGCCGCCCGGAGCCGGCCAGTCGATGTGCTGACCAACCTTCAAGCCGAGCAAGGCACTGCCCACTGGCGCCAGAATGGAAATCTTGCCTTCGTCGGCATTGGCGTCCTTCGGGTAAACCAGCGTCAGGTGATAGTCCTTGCCGCTGATTTCTTCACGGCAATGCACACGGGAGTTCATGGTCACGACATCGGCTGGCACCTCTTCGTGACCGACCAGGGTATCGGCGCGGTCCAGTTCGGTTTGCAGCGCGATCACGCCCGGCAGCGTGTCATCCAGGCTGTCGATCAGGCGTTCCAGACGTTGAACGTCCAGACGGGTAAGGGTGATTGAAGGTGCGGTCATGATTTGGGCAGACTCCTTTCTTCTGCACAGAAAAAGCAAAACCCCGCCAGAAAAAGGCGGGGTTTTCACGAGCCTCGATGGGTTGAGGCGTACCCGGACACTATCACAGCTCAAAAAATATACAAGCCGGGGGCGGACACCGCCCTCAAGACTTTACAGAGAACCACTGTGTGGTTAATACAGGGAACCATTGTGGCGAGGGGATTTATCCCCGTTCGGCTGCGAAGCAGCCGCGAAACCGGAGAACGGGGCCGCTTCGCGACCCATCGGGGATAAATCCCCTCGCCACAAAATCCCCTCGGCACAATCAGGGATCAGATAACTGATTTACGTTGAAGGGCCTGCGTGCAGATGACACGACGCCGATCATCATCGGCCGAGCGCCATTCGCGGATGTCTTCGACAGGGCGAAAACACCCAAGGCAGACCTTCTGCTCGTCCAGCCGACACACACCGCTGCACGGCGAAGGCACCGCCGGGCTGACATTGCTGTAGAGCGGTTTGGGCGGACGAACGGGCGCAGGCTGGGTCACGATCTCACAGACCTTCGAAATCGAGTTCGACGCCAGCTTGCTGCTTGACGATGCGCTCAAGCATCTCGCCCAATTGCTCTTCGCTCTTGTCGCACATCCAGCGCTCGCTCTCTTCGTCGTAATCGAAGTGGAACCCGCCGGACACCGCCGCCAGCCACAACTGCCGCAGTGGCTCCTGGCGGCTGAAGATCAACTGGCTGCCGTTTTCGAACTTGACGGTGAGCACACCGGCCGAGCTCTCCAGATCAATATCCAGGTCACTTTCGTCAAAAACATCCTCCAGCGTCTGCTGGGTGGCATCGACCAGATCGTGGAAACGGGCTTCAGTCAAACTCATTGCGGGAACCTCAAAAAGTGTCTACTCACGCTCAAGCGCCGCAAGATACGGGCGAGCCCCGGTGATTGCAAAGGATAACGACCAAGGGCCGATATAGGTACATCAAACGCTGTACCTGTGGGAGCGGGCTTGCTCGCGATATAGGTAGTCCGTCGACATTTATGCTGACTGACACGGCCCCTTCGCGAGCAAGCCCGCTCCCACAGGGATTGCATCTGGCTGGCCGACATCGGCCCAAGCCCCGCCGGACGGGAGCCCCGTCGCATAGGCAAGCTGCCGGGTGGCCGGTATACTCCGGCGCAATTAACGCATTTTCAAGGATTTCGCCATGAAGCGCCTGATCTCTTCCCTTGCTGCGCTCGCTTCGCTCGTCGCTTTTACCTGCTTACTATCGGCCTGTGGTCAAAAAGGCCCACTGTACCTGCCCGATGACGACCAGGATCCTGCCGAGCAGGCCAAGTCGTCGCAAAAGCAGCCTGTTTCCAAAGCACACAAGCACGACGTCTACCAATAAGGGAACGCCATGGACGCTTTTAACTACCGTGACGGCGAACTGTTCGCGGAAGGTGTTGCCCTGTCTGCCATCGCCGAACGCTTTGGCACACCGACTTACGTCTACTCCCGTGCGCACATCGAAGCCCAGTACCTGGCTTTTGCCGATGCACTGGCCGGCATGCCGCACCTGGTCTGCTTTGCGGTCAAGGCCAACTCCAACCTGGGTGTACTGAATGTCCTGGCGCGTCTTGGCGCCGGTTTTGACATCGTCTCCCGTGGTGAGCTGGAACGCGTACTGGCCGCTGGCGGCAGCGCCGACAAGATCGTGTTCTCCGGTGTCGGCAAGACCCGTGACGACATGCGTCGTGCCCTGGAAGTCGGCGTGCACTGCTTCAACGTCGAATCCACCGATGAGCTGGAACGTCTGCAAGTCGTCGCCGCCGAGCTGGGCGTTCGTGCGCCGATCTCGCTGCGCGTGAACCCGGATGTCGACGCCGGTACCCACCCGTACATTTCCACCGGTCTTAAAGAAAACAAGTTCGGCATCGCCATCGCCGACGCCGAAGACGTGTACATCCGTGCCGCCCAACTGCCTAACCTGGAAGTCGTCGGCGTCGATTGTCACATCGGTTCGCAACTGACCACGCTGCCGCCGTTCATCGATGCCCTCGACCGCCTGCTGGGCCTGGTCGACCGTCTCGGCGATTGCGGCATTTACCTGCGCCACATCGATCTCGGTGGTGGTTTGGGCGTGCGTTATCGCGATGAAGAGCCGCCATTGGCTGCCGACTACATCAAAGCCGTGCGCGAGCGCCTCGACGGTCGTGACCTGGCGCTGGTGTTCGAGCCGGGCCGCTTTATCGTCGCCAACGCCGGCGTGTTGCTGACCCAGGTCGAGTACCTCAAGCACACTGAACACAAAGACTTCGCCATCGTCGACGCGGCCATGAACGACCTGATCCGCCCGGCGCTGTACCAGGCCTGGATGGACGTCACTGCCGTGCGCCCGCGCAATACCGCTGCCCGTGCCTACGACATCGTCGGGCCGATCTGCGAGACCGGCGACTTCCTGGCCAAGGACCGTCAGTTGGCCCTGGAAGAAGGCGATCTGCTGGCCGTGCATTCGGCCGGTGCCTACGGGTTTGTCATGAGTTCCAACTACAACACCCGCGGTCGTGCTGCTGAAGTGTTGGTGGACGGTGATCAGGCATTTGAAGTGCGTCGCCGTGAGACGGTAGCCGAGTTGTTTGCTGGCGAAAGCCTGCTGCCGGAGTAAAACCATGCTGCTGCGTTTTACCAAGATGCACGGCCTGGGCAATGACTTCATGGTCCTCGACCTGGTCAGCCAGCATGCGCACATCCTGCCCAAACACGCCAAGCAATGGGGCGATCGGCATACGGGTATCGGTTTCGACCAGTTGCTGATCGTCGAAGCGCCCAGCAACCCGGATGTGGATTTTCGCTATCGGATCTTCAACGCCGATGGCTCCGAAGTGGAACAGTGCGGCAACGGTGCGCGCTGCTTCGCGCGCTTCGTGCTCGACAAGCGCCTGACCGCGAAACGGCTGATCCGCGTCGAAACCAAAAGTGGCATCATCGAACTGGATATCCGCAGCGACGGGCAGATCGGTGTCAACATGGGCGCACCGCGCCTGGTACCGGCCGACATTCCGTTCGACACGCCGGAACAGGCCCTGAGTTATCAGGTTGACGTCGACGGCACTGCGGTCGAACTGGCCGCCGTGTCCATGGGCAACCCCCATGCCGTGCTGCGGGTCAGCGATATCAACAACGCGCCGGTGCATGAACTGGGGCCGAAAATCGAAAACCATCCGCGCTTCCCGGCGAGGGTCAATGTCGGTTTTCTCCAGGTCATCGACCGCAACCGTGCGCAGTTGCGCGTCTGGGAACGCGGGGCCGGGGAAACCCAGGCGTGCGGAACCGGCGCTTGCGCTGCCGCAGTGGCCGCGATCAGCCAGGGGTGGATGGATTCGCCGCTATTGATCGACCTGCCCGGCGGGCGTTTGTCCATTGAATGGGCAGGCCCTGGCCAACCGGTCATGATGACCGGCCCGGCAGTCCGCGTATATGAAGGACAAGTGCGTCTTTGAGTGAGCTAAATCCATGACCGACAAGCCCCTGGTTCCCGCCCTGCAGCCCGACGAATCCCCTTCCGAAAGCCTTGAGGCGGCGGCGATTGCCGCGTACCTGGAGGCTCATCCGGATTTCTTCGTCGAGCATGAAGAACTGCTCGCGACCTTGCGCATTCCGCACCAGCGTGGCGACACCATTTCGCTGGTCGAACGCCAGATGACCATCCTGCGCGACCGCAATATCGAGTTGCGTCATCGCCTCTCGCACTTGATGGACGTGGCCCGCGACAACGACCGCCTCTTCGACAAGACCCGCCGCCTGATTCTCGCGCTGATGGACGCCACCAGCCTGGAAGATGTGGTGATCAGCGTCGAAGACAGTCTGCGCCAGGACTTCCAGGTGCCCTTCGTCAGCCTGATTCTGTTGGGTGACAATCCCATGCCGGTGGGCCGTTGGGTGACTCATGCCGACGCGCAAACCGCCATCGGCGGTTTGCTCTCTGAAGATAAAAGCGTCAGCGGCAGCCTGCGTGAACACGAACTGGACTTCCTGTTTGGCGAAGAACAGCGCAAGCAGATTGGTTCCACCGCCGTCGTCGCCATCAGCTACCAGGGCATCCACGGCGTCCTGGCCATCGCCAGCCGCGACCCGCAGCACTACAAGAGTTCGGTGGGCACGCTGTTCCTCAGTTACATCGCCGAAGTGATGGGCCGCGTGCTGCCGCGGGTCAACAGCTCCCTGCGCTCGGTACGCTGACCATGGAACGGCAACTGGACGCTTACTGCGAACACTTGCGCAGTGAGCGACAGGTGTCGCCCCATACGCTGTACGCCTACCGCCGCGACCTCGACAAAGTGCTGGGCTGGTGTGTTAAACAGAACATCAGCAGTTGGGCGGCCCTGGATATCCAGCGCCTGCGCAGCCTGATCGCACGCCTGCATTCACAGGGTCAATCGTCCCGCAGCCTGGCGCGGTTGCTGTCGGCAGTACGTGGGCTCTATCACTACCTGAACCGCGAAGGCCTTTGCGATCACGACCCGGCCAACGGCCTGGCGCCGCCGAAGGGCGAACGTCGGCTGCCAAAAACCCTCGACACCGACCGCGCACTGCAACTGCTTGAGGGCGCGGTGGAAGATGATTTCCTGGCGCGTCGGGATCAGGCGATTCTGGAGCTGTTCTATTCCTCAGGCTTGCGGCTGTCGGAACTGACCGGGCTCAATCTGGATCAGCTGGACTTGGCCGATGGCATGGTTCAAGTGCTCGGCAAGGGCAGCAAGACCCGACTGCTGCCGGTCGGCAAGAAAGCACGCGAAGCGCTGGAGTTGTGGCTGCCACTACGGTCCATGACCAACCCGGCGGACGACGCGGTGTTTGTCAGCCAGCAAGGCCGGCGCCTTGGCCCACGGGCGATTCAGGTGCGGGTTAAAGCCGCTGGCGAGCGCGAATTGGGACAGAACCTGCATCCGCACATGCTGCGACACTCCTTCGCCAGCCATTTGCTGGAGTCCTCCCAGGACTTGCGGGCGGTTCAGGAATTACTCGGTCACTCGGACATCAAAACCACTCAGATCTACACCCACCTGGACTTCCAGCACCTGGCGACGGTTTACGACAGCGCCCATCCAAGGGCCAAACGCATCAAAGGCGATGAGTCATGAGAATCCAATTGATCACCTTCGACCTTGACGACACCCTGTGGGACACCGCCCCGGTGATCGTCAGCGCCGAAGCCGTATTGCGTGAATGGCTGACCGAGCATGCACCGAATCTGGGCGCCGTGCCGGTAGAGCATTTGTGGGCGATTCGCGAGCGGATCCTCAGCAGCGAACCCAGCCTCAAGCACCGCATCAGCGCCCTGCGCCGCCGAGTCTTGTTCCACGCGCTGGAAGAGGCCGGTTACGACCAGGGTCAGGCCTCAGACCTGGCCGATCAGAGTTTTGAGGTGTTTCTGCATGCTCGGCATCAGCTGGAAATCTTCCCGGAGGTGCAACCGACCCTGGAGGCTCTGGCCAATCACTACGCTCTCGGCGTGGTCACCAACGGCAATGCCGATGTGCGCCGGTTAGGGCTGGCAGATTACTTCAAGTTTGCCTTGTGCGCCGAAGACATCGGCATCGGCAAGCCGGATGCGCGACTGTTTCATGAGGCGTTGCAACGGGGTGGTGCGACGGCTGAAACGGCCGTGCATATCGGCGATCATCCGGGTGACGATATTGCCGGCGCCCAGCAGGCGGGATTGCGGGCGATCTGGTTTAACCCGGCGGGCAAGGTGTGGGAAGCGCAGAAGGCGCCGGATGCCGAGATTCGCAGTTTGACCGAGTTGCCGGCGTTGTTGGCGCGGTGGAATGCGGCTTCGTAGCGGCTTCGAAATCGCCTTCGCGGGCAAGCCTCGCTCCTACAGGATTTACATCGATCACATACCCTGTAGGAGCGAGGCTTGCCCGCGAAGCTTTTGGCCTCTTTATCCACGCCCATGAAAAAGCCCGCAGCGACGGCGGGCTTTTTCAGCAAGCAAGCTGCAGGCGCTTAGATAGGCCGGCTGCCGTACTTGTTGTCAGGCTTCTTGGGAGGATCGGCGACCACATTGGCCTCCACTTCCTGCACCCTCCCGCCTTTGGCCAGGAACTCTTCCATGGCTCGCGCCAGAGCATCACGCTCCTTGTTTTTCGCTTCGACGCTCGGCAGCTCATCGACCGATACCGCTGCCTTGGCTTTGCCTTTGGCGGTCGGAACGGGCGCTTCACCGCCATCGTCTTCAGCGACGTCGTCCGTCGCTGCTTCCAGACCTTCTTCGGTTTCGTCGTCGCCTACTTCGAGGTCGTCGTTTTCCAGATCATCGTCGCTCATGTTCTACCTCATGACTTGCGAAAAGCAGATTAGTTATAGCCCAGCTTCGCCATCTGTCGACGACTGCTGGAAAAAATTCAACCGCCATTGGTGACCAACGGCTTATGCCCCTTCACCGTGCACGGTGGCGAGGACTTTACGGGCACCGCCATGATCACGGTGCTCGCCCAGATAAACGCCTTGCCAGGTTCCCAGCGCCAGTCGGCCTGCCGAAATCGGCAAACTGAGCTGACAGCCAAGTACGCTGGCCTTGAAGTGCGCCGGGAGGTCGTCCAGGCCTTCGTCGTTATGCTCATAGCCGTCTGCTCCTTGTGGGATCAGACGATTGAAAAATCGTTCGAAGTCGCGACGTACCGCCGGATCGGCGTTCTCGTTGATGGTCAACGACGCCGAGGTATGCTGCAGCCACAAATGCAACAGACCGACCCGACACGCCATGATTTCAGGCAGGCCGGCGAGTAATTCGTCCGTTACCAGATGAAAGCCCCGGGGCCTCGCCCGCAGGGTAATCAGAGTCTGTTGCCACATACAGTTCTCCGCACGTTCGGGGCGCATTCTAGCGCGCTCAGGGAAAAAACAAAGGCCCTAATATTCCTTCAATCATGTAAGCCATTGGCCGCAGAAAAGCGCCCGTCGTAAACGCCACTAAACGTGTACGAAAAAACCTTTCAGCAGTTCCTTCAATGACAAACTCCAGACAAAAAAATGCCCGGCAAGCCGGGCAAGTTTTTTTGTGCGCGTACTTACAAGTTGTAGCCGCGTTCGTTGTGGAGTGCCAGATCGATGCCGACCGCCTCTTCTTCCTCAGTGATACGCAGACCCATAACGGCGTCCAGGACCTTGAGGATGAGGAAGGTGGCGATCGCGGTGTAGATCACCGTAAAGCCCACGCCTTTGCACTGAATCCAGACTTGTGCGGCGATGTCGGTGACCGTGCCGAAGCCGCCCAGCGATGGTGCAGCGAAGACACCAGTCAGGATCGCGCCGAGGATACCGCCGATACCGTGTACACCGAAGGCATCCAGGGAGTCGTCATAGCCGAGTTTGCGTTTCAGGGTGGTAGCGCAGAAGAAGCACACCACGCCGGCTGCCAAACCAATGACCAGAGCGCCCATCGGACCCACGGTGCCAGCGGCTGGCGTGATTGCAACCAGACCGGCCACAACACCCGAAGCGATACCCAGAGCACTTGGTTTGCCGTGAGTGATCCACTCGGCGAACATCCAGCCCAATGCTGCGGCGGCGGTTGCAATCTGGGTCACCAGCATCGCCATACCGGCAGTGCCGTTGGCCGCAGCAGCGGAACCGGCGTTGAAGCCGAACCAGCCAACCCATAGCATTGCAGCGCCCATCAGGGTGTAACCGAGGTTGTGCGGCGCCATCGGGGTCGTCGGGAAGCCTTTGCGCTTGCCCAGTACCAGGCAGGCAATCAGACCGGCCACACCGGCGTTGATGTGCACCACGGTGCCACCGGCGAAGTCCAGCACGCCCCAATCCCACAACAGGCCGCCGTTACCGGACCAGACCATGTGCGCGATCGGTGCGTAAACCAGGGTGAACCAGACGCCCATGAAGATCAGCATGGCGGAGAACTTCATCCGCTCGGCGAAGGCGCCGACGATCAGTGCAGGGGTGATGATGGCGAACGTCATCTGGAAGGTGATGAACACCGCTTCAGGGAACAGAGCCGCAGGGCCGGTCAGGCTCGCTGGCGTGACACCGGCGAGGAAGGCCTTGCCCATGCCTCCGAAGAACGAGTTGAAGTTGATGACGCCCTGTTCCATGCCGGTGGTGTCGAACGCGATGCTGTAGCCATAAATGACCCACAGAATGCTGATCAGACCGGTAATGGCAAAGCACTGCATCATCACGCTAAGAATGTTTTTGGAGCGAACCATGCCGCCGTAGAACAGCGCGAGGCCGGGAATGGTCATGAACAGCACAAGGGCTGTCGAGGTCATCATCCAGGCAGTGTCGCCGGAGTTAAGGACTGGGGCCGCCACTTCGTCTGCCGCCATGGCCAGGCCGGGCATTACGAGGGACAACAGGGCTCCTAGCCCTGCGAATTTACGCAGAGTCATTTTGTTTTCTCCTGGGGCGTTGGGTTTGTGGCGGCTTAGATTGCGTCGGTATCGGTTTCGCCGGTACGGATGCGAATCGCCTGTTCCAGATTGACCACGAAGATCTTGCCGTCACCGATCTTGCCGGTGTTGGCAGCCTTGGTTATCGCCTCGATAACCCGGTCAAGATCCTTGTCGTCAATGGCGACGTCGATCTTCACCTTTGGCAGGAAATCGACCACGTATTCCGCGCCGCGATACAGCTCGGTGTGACCCTTCTGCCGACCGAAGCCTTTGACTTCAGTAACGGTAATGCCCTGCACGCCGATCTCGGACAGCGACTCGCGTACGTCGTCCAGTTTGAACGGCTTGATGATGGCAGTGACTAGCTTCATGAAAACTCTCTCCCGAATTGGTGGACTTGCCCCAGGAAAACAAACCCGACTCAAGTCTAAGCGCAGTGCCTGGCTTTGTAACGCATCGTCGGCCTTACCTGCCCGTCCGACGCCTGCTAACCACTCCGCACGAAACACTTCCCCCCGTTCCGCTTGGCGCACTGCATTCGTCACAGCGACTGCATCAGTGCATGGGTCACTACCGACTAAGCAGAAAGCTTGCCATCTCGCCAAAACCCACTGATTTCAGGCCGTTGGCCGCTGCCGCAAGCTGCTTCTCGCCCATAGCCCGACGGATACGCACAACAACAGTGCGCGGCCGTCCGTCCGCATGCGCGAAAAGCGTGCACCCCTGACTGCGAGAATGACTATAGACACTGCGTGATACACTGCCCGCCATTGTTGACAGGACATTTCCCATGCTCGCGCCCAAAGACTTCCTCGATGCCCTGAGCGGCACCGCCTCCCGCCTCTTCAGCGGCGACACCCCACTGCCGAAAAGCGAAATCGAAAGCCAGTTCAAGGCATTGCTGCAAAGCGGCTTCAGCAAGCTGGATCTGGTGAGCCGGGAAGAGTTTGATAGCCAGATGGTCGTGCTGGCACGGACGCGGGCACGGTTGGAAAGTCTTGAGGCGAAGGTGGCGGAGTTGGAAGCGAAGCTGGATCCGCCTGCCGAGTAAAAACGCATATCCCACTTTGAAACCCAATCCACTGTGGGAGCGAGCCTGCTCGCGAAAAGGTCGGAACGACCTTCAGATTTACCTGTAGGAGCTGCCGCAGGTTGCGATCTTTCGATCTTCAGCCTCGCAAAAATCCAGGCAACGTCCTACAAAAATCACACCGCCGTCCGATTGCGTCGTAAGGCCTCCAGTTTCTATGCTCATCCCCAGCTGAATGTTCAGCTCTGGGTTTGGCGACCCGGAAGACCCCGACGCACCGCGACCACATTCGACCGAGGAATTTGTTCCCATCTCGAATTATGGCGGCTATGCGTGGGAGACCTTCGGGTCTGCCGGTTTTCGGGCGTCACCGGTTCGCCAACCCGCGCATGGCTGCCACCCTTTTCGTTTGGCGACGATCAGAGGCAGTTTTCTTCATTTGATCCCGAGAATTGCACCATGGACGAAAACTATTTAATACCCCAAGTCTTCACTCGCCACAAACTCCACCTCCACGCCCTTCTAATAGAAAACCAACCCTGGTTCAGCGCCCGCGATCTCGGCCGTCTCCTGCGCCTCTACCTCGACGACCGCGCCGTCCGAAAACTAGACCCCGACCAACGCCAATCAGCGCAAATGCTCATCCACGGCAGTATCCAAAACATCCTGCTGATCAGCGAATCCGGCGTCTACGCACTACTGGTCTACCACTACTGCCCCGAATACCGAGGCTTGCGCGAATGGTTGACTCACGAAGTCGTCCCCACACTGCGAGACGTTCAGCAACACACCTCAACCGAACGCCCACAACTGAGCCTGCTCAATTGGCCGGACATGTCGTTGAGTCTGTTGCACTGGAATAACCAGCCGTGGATTCGGCTGCAGGATGTTCCGCAACTGTTGCCGACTGATGAGCAGGCACAACGTGCGGTCAACGTGCCGTGGTGGAAGAAAGCTTCGCGAGCGCTGCAGTTGCTTTAAGCACTCACCCACGCCCGATTTCGACGCAACGCAGATCGTAGGTCGATTGCAGATTCAACCAAAATTCGGGCGTGGTGTTCAGGTGGAGCGATAGCTTCTTGGCGAGGTCAGGATTGACCGCTCTGGCCTGCGCCACCAGCTCACTCACTTCAACCTCGAACATACATAACTGGCACGTAAGATCAGCCACCGTAGCGCCCAACGGCTCAAGAAACTCCTTTTCAAGGATTTCTCCGGGATGAATCGGCCGCATTCCATTAGTGTTCATTTCCCCTCCTGAGGGCTTAATCTGCTGCGATCATAATCAGCGCGCTCTAGCACACAAGAGCGCCCTCGCACTTTCGCCGACGTCCTTCATGTATCTCGGCACAGTCCTACAAAAACCAGCTTCCATGTAGCGGATTGCACTCGATATCAGCTCCGACGTAACCTTTGTAGCAGCTGGCGCAGCCTGCGTTCAGCTGCTAAAGGTCGTGCGCTCCAGCAACATCTTGCGAAGGTTTCCCTCCTCTCCGGCCTGACTCCACGACTACCCTTCAAAAAACCGCAGGAAGCGGTCTCGTCAGCTCAAGGAATGATCATGTCTCTGGCCATCGTCCACAGCCGCGCCCAGATTGGCGTGGAGGCGCCCGTCGTCACCGTAGAAGTTCATCTGGCCAACGGCTTGCCATCGCTGACAATGGTCGGTTTACCTGAAGCGGCAGTGAAGGAAAGCAAGGATCGAGTACGCAGTGCGATCATCAACTCAGGCCTGCAATTTCCAGCACGCCGCATCACCTTGAATCTTGCGCCCGCCGACTTACCAAAAGACGGCGGACGCTTCGATCTGGCGATTGCCCTTGGGATTTTGGCGGCCAGCGTGCAGGTGCCGACGTTGACGCTGGATGACGTGGAGTGTCTGGGAGAGCTGGCGCTCTCAGGCGCCGTGCGGGCAGTTCGGGGGGTGTTGCCAGCAGCGCTGGCAGCACGCAAGGCCGGTCGCTCGTTGATGGTGCCCCGGGCGAATGCCGAGGAAGCGTGCCTGGCATCAGGGTTGAAGGTGATTGCGGTAGATCATCTGCTGGAAGCGGTTGCGCATTTCAATGGCCACACGCCGGTTGAGCCCTATGTCTCCAACGGGCTGCTCTACGCCAACAAGCCCTATCCCGATTTGAATGAGGTGCAGGGCCAACTCGCGGCCAAGCGTGCGTTGCTGATTGCGGCGGCAGGAGCTCATAACCTGTTGTTCAGCGGTCCACCGGGAACAGGAAAAACCCTGTTGGCGAGCCGTTTACCTGGGCTTTTACCGCCACTGGCGGAGAGCGAGGCGCTGGAAGTAGCGGCGATTCAATCGGTCGCTAGCTGCGTGCCGCTGAGCCATTGGCCGCAGCGACCGTTTCGCCAGCCCCATCACTCCGCCTCAGGTGCGGCGCTGGTAGGCGGCGGTTCGAAACCGCAACCCGGCGAAATCACTCTCGCCCACCATGGCGTTCTATTTCTGGACGAGCTGCCGGAGTTTGATCGCAAAGTATTGGAGGTTTTGAGAGAGCCACTGGAGTCCGGGCACATCGTGATTGCCCGCGCCCGTGACCGCGTACGATTCCCGGCGCGATTCCAATTGGTTGCCGCGATGAACCCCTGCCCCTGTGGATATCTTGGCGAGCCGAGCGGCCGCTGCTCTTGTACGCCGGACATGGTCCAGCGCTACCGCAACAAACTGTCGGGCCCACTGCTGGATCGCATCGACTTGCACCTGACTGTCGCAAGGGAAGCTACGGCTTTAAATCCAGCATTGAAGGCAGGTGACGACACGGCCACTGCCGCCGTTCTGGTCGCCGATGCACGAGAACGGCAACACAAACGCCAGGGCTGCGCGAACGCCTTCCTCGACCTGTCAGGCCTGCGCCGTCATTGCAACTTATCCACAACTGACGAAACCTGGCTGGAAACTGCCTGTGAACGACTGACCTTGTCGCTGAGGTCAGCCCATCGACTGCTCAAAGTGGCGCGCACACTGGCGGACCTTGAGCAAGTCGATGGCATCACCCGTGAGCATCTGGCCGAAGCACTGCAATACCGGCCGACCACTAACTAGCAGGGATTATTCTTTGGTGAGATCCACCAATGGTGTTTGGCGCACCTCAGTTTGCCGCCCGCTCTGAATCTCGCTCACCCGCTTCAACGCGTTATCCACAGCCCCCTTGTCCGCCAACAGGCTGTAGCTGATCTGGAACTGCTTCTGCTCCTTGGCCGCAATCGTCGGCACCAGATTCAGTGGCCGCTGATACCGACGGTTATAGGAAAAGCTCGTCCCTGGCTCAAGACCCGTGACGTAGCCCTGCCCTTGGGTGTCAGTGTTTTTCCACAGGGAGAACACCGGCAACTGTTGAGTATTGAAACCCACCGCAACCCCAAGGCTGCCTGCCTTGTTATGCAACACGGTCAGCGTGTCGCCCTTGGCATCGGCATACGGCACGACGTTGTAAACCGTCTCGTCGTAGTCCTTGGTCGGCGCGCGGTAGGTTTGCCAGTCCGGCAGATCCCCTTTTGCCTTGTCATTGAACGGCGACACCTGTTTCACCGGTGCGGCGAAACGGGCGCCCTGCTCCAGGAATGGAGTGCTGAAGTTGCTGTGGTACAGCGCCTGGTATTCCTTTGGATAATCGCCGTTGTTGGTGAGGGTGTCGTTGAGGGCGAACGCAGCGCTGCCGGGTTCGGTGACCAGTTCGGTCATCACCGAGAAGTCGACTTTCTTGAACGCCTGCTCTTTCAGCTCGCCGCGCAGGCTGATGGCGTAAGGCGCATTTTCGTCGATGTGCAAAGTGACTTTGCCGGCCGGAATGTTGGCGGCGCGACCGTGGAGAGTCAGCAGTTCACCGTTGTCCATGCCCGGGTGGCCGACCCACTCGTAGCCACAGCGAGCGACCAGCTCGTTAAAGCCCTCGAGCCAGCCCAGCCCGCCGCGGCCGTTGAGTTCGATGAAGGACGGATTGACCACGTCCTTGACCGGCGAATCCCAACCCATGCGCACATCACCGACCGACGCCTGTAGGACGTTCATCCCGCGGGTCGGCACCACCGAGAGTTTCATGGTGCCGTTATCGATGTCGACGATGCTGACGCCCTCCTGCCGACCGCCGTGCAAGGTACGCAGGGTGACCGAGAAGGGTTTGCCGGTTTTGATGCCGAGCTGCTGACTGGTGATCTGCCAGTTCTGGGCCGCTTTGTCGGTGTCGAGCAACACGTAGTCCCAAGCCATGGCGTGGGAGGTAGCCGACAGCGCACCGAGAGCGATGATGAGTTTGAGCGGAGTCATGACAGGAGCCTTTCTTGGAGTTGTGTCGTTTTTATAGTCTTGCTGAAACGATTCATCAAGCTTAAAAACAACACAACTCAGCTCATGCCAGAGAAAGAATGCGGCAGTCCCTTAGCGGAACCGGTCAACCTCATGCCGCAAATCCGCTGCCAGCTTCTCCAGCTCTTTGGCGGTGATCGCCAGATTGGACACCACTTCGCGCTGCTCACTGTTCGCCAGGGCAATGCTTTGCAGGTTGCTGCTCAGCAAGGTTGCGGTGCTGCTCTGCTCTTGGGTCGCGGTGGTGATCGCCGCGAATTGCTGCCCGGCAGAACGGCTTTGCTCATCGATACGTGCTAGGGCACTGGCGACGTTGGCGTTGCGCGACAAGCCTTCCTGCATCAAGACGTTGCCCTGCTCCATAGTGCTGATGGCATTGCCAGTTTCCTGCTGAATACTTTGGATCATGCCGGAAATTTCGTCAGTCGCTTTGCGAGTGCGTGAAGCCAGGTTGCGAACTTCATCGGCCACCACCGCAAAACCACGACCCTGCTCGCCGGCACGAGCGGCTTCGATAGCGGCGTTGAGCGCCAGCAGGTTGGTTTGATCGGCAATCGAGGTAATCACACCGACAATGCCACCGATTTCCTGGGAGCGCTGACCCAAGGTATTGATCACCGTCGCCGTGCTCTGAAGCGCGCCGGCGATTTGCTCCAGAGACGAGGACGCTTCGTCCATCGACGTACGACCGATCTGGGTTTGCTGTGCGTTTTCCTGAGCCAGACGCTGGGTGCTGCCCATGTTGTCGGCAATGTTCAGGGAGGTGGCGCTGAACTCTTCCACGGCGCCGGCCATGCTGGTGATTTCGCCCGACTGCTGCTCCATCCCTTCATAGGCACCACCCGACAGACCGGACAAGGCCTGGGCACGGCTGTTGACCTCTTGCGAAGCTTTGCGGATGTGCTCGACCATGGTCGACAAAGCTTGGCTCATCTGGTTGAAAGCGCGGGCCAGCTGACCGATCTCATCGTGGCTCGACACGTTCAGCCGCACGCTCAAATCACCGGCACCCAAGGCTTCAGCCTGACGCACCAAATCACCCAGCGGCGCGAGTTTGCTGCGCAACAGCCAGACTGCCGAGCCCACAGCGATCAACATTGCCAGCAGACTGCCAATTGCCAATTGAATACCGACACTCCAGGTCACGGCACGGATTTCGGTTTTCGGCATGCTCGCCACGACCGACCATGGGCCGCCTTCAAACGGTACGGCAATGCTGTAGAAGTCCTCGGACTTGTCGCTCCAGAACTCGCCCTTGCCCGGCGTTTTCGCCAAGCCAACGATGGTCGGAGTCGCCTGATCCAGCGCTTGTACGCCCGCGATCGGCACCAGCCATTTGCTCTGTTCATCCAGCAGCGCCAGGGAACCGGTCTGGCCGATACGGAAGCGCTTGAGGTTGGCGAACTGCGCGTTCTGCGCGTCGGTGTAGTCGAATCCTACGAACAGTACGGCAATCACCTTACCGCTGCTGTCGCGTACGGGGGTGTACTGAGTCATGTAGGAGCGTTCGAACAGCAAGGCACGACCGACATAGCTCTGCCCCGCCATCAAGCGGGCATAGGCCGGGTTCGCGTGATCGAGCAGCGTGCCGATCGCCCGGTTGCCGTCCTGTTTGCTAAGTGAGGTGCTGATCCGAATAAAGTCTTCGCCGCTGCGCACGAACACCGTGGCGACACCCGCCGTCATTTGCTTGAACTCGTCCACTTCCTTGAAGTTGTTGTTCAATACTTCGCTGCCCAGGTGCAGGCCCGGGGTCTGGGTGCCCGCCACGACCACCGGTTCGTCCGGATGCACGCTCAGCCCCGCGCTGAAGCGTTTCTCGAACAGGCCGGCCAAGCGCTGGGTGCTTTCACGCAACGTGCCGTGAAAGGTGCTCAACTGATCGGCCAGCAACCGGGCTTCACTGGCCAAATGCTCTTCGCGGGTGGCAAGGTTGGCGGTGTCCAGCGAGCGCAGGGCGAACACGGTACTGCCGCTGATGACAATCGCCAGTATCACGGCAAGCGCAAGACCAAGCTGTGAGGCGATCCGGGCACGAGGTTGAGACATGACAGCTCCTGGCCGAGTGACCGGATCATCCTGATCACGACGCACACTCAGCAAAATTTCTAATGGGAATTACGTCGAACCTGCACGAAGGTTCCATCTGCAGATTTTCGGCGGCAAACCTGAATACTTGAGTAGTTAACCGGGATATGGCTCAAGGCCGCCATTTGCGGCGGCTCTATCGATTCAACTCAAGTGCTGGACATCGGGCAATTCCATTGCTCGGACTTCGCCTTGCAAGAAGTCGCTGAGTCGACGCAAACGTTCACCTCCGGGGCGTGTTTTCGGCCAGACGAGGTAATAATTCTCACCGCTGGCGACGGCCGTCGGCCACGGCAAACTCAAGCGTCCCTGCGCCACATCCTCCGCGACCATCAACAGATCGCCCATGGACACGCCATAGCCTCGGGCGGCGGCGATCATGCCGAGTTCCAGCGTGTCGAACACCTGCCCGCCCTTGAGTGACACCTGGTCCGTCAGCCCCATGCGTTCCAGCCAACTGCGCCAGTCGCGACGGTCCGGCGTCGGGTGCAGCAGTTCGGCATTGGCCAGCCGCGCGACATCCCACGGCTGGTCCTGCAGAAGATTCGGCGCGCCTACTGGAATCAGCTCTTCCGGGAACAGGAAACTCGCCTCCCAGTCCGGCTGAAAATGCCCGTTGCTGAGGATGACGGCGCAGTCGAACGGTTCATGGTTGAAGTCCACCGAGTCGACGTCCATCCAGGCGCTGGTCAATTGCACCTCATTGCCTGGTTGCAGGTGCCGAAAGCGGCTGAGCCGTGCCAGCAGCCAACGCATGGTCAGGGTCGACGGCGCTTTCATGCGCAGAATGTCATCCTCGGCGCGCAAGGTATTGCAGGCCCGCTCCAGCGCGGTGAAGCCTTCACGAATGCCAGGCAGGATCAGCCGCGCCGATTCGGTCAATTGCAGATTGCGCCCGCTGCGGTGAAACAGCCGACAGGCAAAATGGTCCTCAAGCGTACGAATATGTCGGCTAACCGCACTTTGAGTGATCGATAATTCTTCGGCCGCGCGGGTAAACGAGCTGTGCCGCGCCGCCGCTTCGAATGCGCGCAGGGCATACAAGGGAGGAAGACGACGGGACATTCGGAAAGCTCCTATAGCGGGATTCGGTCACCCTAGCAGAAACTCTCCAGCATGAGTTTGAATCATGCCACCCATCCTTTTTATCCCTTTGTGCAAACCCCGTAGAGCGCCGAGAATCGAGGCTTTCCTGTCCACTTTGGCTTTCCTTTTCTCTTTAAGAGCGGAGCGTGATGACCATGCAGCATCCAGCGCGTACCGAACTCTGGGCCATCCTGCGGCTGGCGGGGCCGTTGATTGCCTCACAGTTGGCGCACATGCTGATGGTCCTCACCGACACCTTGATGATGGCGCGCCTGAGTCCCGAAGCGTTGGCCGGGGGTGGCCTGGGCGCGGCGACTTACTCGTTCGTGTCGATTTTCTGCATCGGCGTAATAGCGGCGGTCGGCACCTTGGTGGCGATCCGTCAGGGCGCGGGCGATATCGTGGGCGCTGCGCGGCTGACTCAAGCCGGGCTTTGGCTCGCATGGCTGATGGCACTGGTGGCCGGGTTGCTGCTGTGGAACCTCAAACCGGTATTGCTGCTATTTGGCCAGACCGAAACCAACGTCCATGCGGCAGGACAGTTCTTGCTGATCTTGCCATTCGCCTTGCCCGGCTACTTGAGTTTCATGGCCCTGCGCGGTTTCACCAGCGCCATCGGCCGGGCAACGCCGGTGATGGTGATCAGCCTGGGCGGCACCGTGGCCAACTTCGTCCTCAACTACGCGTTCATCACCGGGATGTTTGGCTTGCCAAAAATGGGCCTGGTGGGGATTGGCCTGGTCACCGCGATCGTCGCCAATCTGATGGCCGTGGCACTGGCGCTGCACATCCGTCGGCATCCGGCCTACAACGCTTACCCGCTGCGCCAGGGCCTGTCGCGGCCGAACCGGCAGTACCTTAAAGAACTGTGGCGCCTGGGCCTGCCCATCGGCGGCACCTATGCAGTGGAAGTCGGACTGTTTGCCTTTGCGGCGCTGTGCATGGGCACTATGGGCAGTACGCAACTGGGCGCACACCAGATCGCCCTGCAAATCGTCTCGGTGGCGTTCATGGTGCCGGCGGGGCTTTCCTATGCGATCACCATGCGTATCGGTCAGCACTACGGCGCCGGGCAGTTGCTTGACGCACGGCTGGCCGGTCGGGTCGGGATCGCGTTTGGCGGCGCCTCGATGCTGGCCTTCGCCATGGTCTTCTGGCTGCTGCCCAATCAGTTGATCGGGTTGTTCCTTGACCATAACGACCCGGCCTTTCGCCCGGTCATCGACCTGGCCGTGAGCCTGCTGGCGGTAGCGGCGTGGTTCGAACTGTTCGACGGTACGCAAACCATCGCCATGGGCTGCATTCGCGGGCTCAAGGATGCCAAGACCACGTTCCTGGTGGGTTTGGCCTGCTACTGGCTGATTGGCGCGCCAGCCGCCTGGTGGATGGCCTTCCATTTGAATTGGGGGCCGACGGGCGTCTGGTGGGGCTTGGCGCTGGGGTTGGCGTGCGCGGCGGTGAGCCTGACGTTGGCGTTTGAGTGGAAGATGACGCGGATGATTCGGCGAGAGCCTTCGCCACAGGCTGGTTTCCGGATGGTTCAGCCTGACTGAGATTCCCTGTAGGAGCGAGGCTTGCCCGCGAAGGCGTCGTGTCAGTCGACATCTCTGTTAACTGACACGCCGCCTCCGCAGGCAAGCCTCGCTCCTACAGGATCCTCGTTAGCTCACGACTTCCAATGCGGTCTGCTGGCTGGAGCCAAAGGTCAAATACTCAACCAGCTCCGCCAGCGGCAATGGCTTGCTGATCAGATACCCCTGCACCTGATCGCAACCAAACCCGCGCAACAAATCCAGCTGCTCCGGTGTTTCCACACCTTCGGCGACCACTTCAAGGTTGAGGTTGTGCGCCAGATTGATCATCGCGTGGACGAGTTTGCGGTTCTCTTCACGCTCCTCCATGCCGCCGACGAAACTCTTGTCAACCTTCAGCAAGGTAATTGGCAAGCTGTTGAGGTGCACAAACGAAGAGAAACCGGTACCGAAGTCGTCCAGGGAGAAGCGCACACCCAGACGCCCCAGGGCATCCATTGTCTGTTTCACCAGATCGCTGCGGCGCATCACCGCGGTTTCAGTCAGTTCGAACTCCAGCCATTGCGCCTCGACGCCGCGCTCGGCAATCAACCGACTCAGCGTCGACAGTAACTGGCTGTCCTGAAACTGCCGGAACGAGAGGTTGATCGCCATGTGCAACGCCGGTAAACCCCGTTCGCGCAACGCCTGCATGTCGCGCAAGGCGCGGGAAATCACCCAGTAACCCAACGGCACGATCAAACCGCTCTGCTCGGCCAGCGGCACAAACTCGCTGGGTGGCAGCAAGCCCCGTTCGGCGTGACGCCAGCGCACCAACGCTTCGAGGCCGACGATCTGCCCGTCCTCAAGGTTCAGGCGTGGCTGGTAATGCAGTTCCAATTCATCCCGACGCAACGCCCGGCGCAGCTCGCTTTCGAGGTCGGCGATGCTGCGGGCATTGCGATTGATGCGTTCGTTGAAGATGTGAAAGGTACAGCCCTGAGTGCTTTTGGCTTGTTGCATGGCGATGTGCGCGTGCCACATCAGCGGGTCGGCGCCGGCCTGGGCCCGGGCGTGGGCAATACCGAGGCTGGAGCCGATCAACAGGCTTTCGCCGTCGACCCAGTAAGGCTCGGCCAGCGCTTCGGTAATGCGTTCGGCCATCCATTCGGCGCGCTG
Organism: Pseudomonas sp. ZS1P83; assembly: GCF_054897825.1. Classification (NCBI taxonomy): domain Bacteria; kingdom Pseudomonadati; phylum Pseudomonadota; class Gammaproteobacteria; order Pseudomonadales; family Pseudomonadaceae; genus Pseudomonas; species Pseudomonas sp. ZS1P83. Next base: position 5,641,167 of record NZ_CM142706.1, on the reverse strand, counting down.
AGGCGCGCGGCGAGTGTCAATCAGCAGGGCAAATTCATCGCTGCCCAGCCGCGCCAGTTGATCGCCGGCCTCAAGCTGGCTTTTCAGCCGCGCGACCACTTGCAGGATCAACCGATCGCCGGCCTGATGGCCGAGGGCGTCGTTGGCGTGACGGAAGTTATCGAGGTCGAGGTGACCGAGGGCCAGGCCGCGGCCGTCGTTTTCCGCCAGGCGTGCCGCCAGCAAGGTCTGAAAACCCTGGCGGTTGGCGATGCCGGTCAGCGGGTCTTGCTCGGCCAGGCGCTGCAGTGTGTTTTCCAGCACGCCGCGCTCACGCACATGGCGCAGGCAACGTCGCAACATGCCGGGATCGAGCAGATCGCGCACCAGCCAGTCACTGACACCGTCGGGTGGAGACAGCGGCTCGTGTTCGAGCAGCAACACCGTCGGCAGGCTGCAACGGCCAGGCAAAGGCTGAAGAGCCGGGATCGTCAATAACACCGCGTTGCGGTTGTCATCGAACAGACTGCTGACCGACTCCCAGCTCGGCGCGCTGATCAGCACGGCCGAGCTCCCCATCGGAGCCAGACACTCGCGCAACAACGCTGCCCACGCTGGCTCTTCGGCCAGTAGCAGCAAACGCAAGGGTTCGACAGGCGTAGACAAGCTAGCTCCCTAGACTCTGCAAAGATGTAGGCGACGGGCATTATGCAGCGCCGGTAACCAATGACCAAATGACATCGTTATCAACCGTTGCTTTGTATCTTGAATGACGAACATTAGACGCAAACTCATTGCGCATCCTGCGTGAAAGTATCAAAACCGGCAAATATAGATAGCGTGCTGCGTCACAAGTCGGAGAGAGCAGCACAATTCGCTGAGCCTGTTAAAATGCCGGCCCATTTCGCAAACGACTCCCTGATTTCGTATGTCCCGACTCAATCCCCGGCAGCAAGAAGCCGTGAGCTACGTCGGCGGCCCTCTTTTGGTGCTCGCCGGCGCAGGCTCCGGCAAGACCAGCGTGATCACCCGCAAAATTGCGCATCTGATCCAGAATTGCGGCATCCGCGCGCAGTACATCGTCGCCATGACCTTCACCAACAAGGCGGCGCGCGAGATGAAGGAGCGGGTCGGCACCCTGCTCAAGGGTGGCGAAGGTCGCGGCCTGACGGTCTGCACCTTCCACAACCTGGGCCTGAACATCATCCGCAAGGAACACGTGCGGCTGGGCTACAAGCCAGGTTTCTCGATCTTCGACGAGACCGATGTCAAAGCCCTGATGACCGACATCATGCAGAAGGAATACTCGGGCGACGACGGCGTCGATGAGATCAAGAACATGATCGGCTCGTGGAAGAACGACCTGATCCTGCCGCCCGAAGCCCTGGAAAACGCACGCAACCCCAAGGAACAGACCGCCGCCATCGTCTACACCCACTATCAGCGCACGCTCAAGGCGTTCAACGCGGTGGACTTCGACGACCTGATCCTGCAGCCGGTGAAGCTGTTCCAGGAACACCCCGACATCCTCGAAAAATGGCAGAACAAGGTCCGCTACCTGCTGGTAGACGAATACCAGGACACCAACGCCAGCCAGTATTTGCTGGTGAAGCTGCTGATCGGCACGCGCAACCAGTTCACCGTGGTCGGTGACGACGACCAGTCGATCTATGCCTGGCGCGGCGCGCGGCCGGAAAACCTGATGCTGCTCAAGGACGATTACCCGTCCCTGAAAGTGGTGATGCTGGAGCAAAACTATCGCTCCACCAGCCGCATCCTGCGCTGCGCCAACGTACTGATCTCGAACAACCCGCATGAATTCGAGAAGCAGCTGTGGAGCGAGATGGGCCACGGCGACGAAATTCGCGTGATCCGTTGCCGCAACGAAGACGCCGAAGCCGAACGGGTGGCTGTGGAACTGCTGACCCTGCATTTGCGCACGGATCGGCCGTACAGCGATTTCGCGATTCTGTATCGCGGTAACTACCAGGCCAAGCTGATCGAGCTGAAGCTGCAACACCACCAGATTCCGTATCGCCTGTCCGGTGGCAACAGCTTTTTCGGACGTCAGGAAGTAAAAGACCTGATGGCCTACTTCCGCCTGATCGTGAACCCGGACGACGACAACGCCTTCCTGCGGGTGATCAACGTCCCTCGCCGGGAGATCGGTTCGACCACACTGGAAAAGCTTGGCAACTACGCCACCGGGCGAAAAATCTCGATGTATGCCGCCACCGACGAAATCGGTCTGGGCGAGCATCTGGATGCCCGCTTCACTGATCGCCTGTCGCGCTTCAAGCGTTTCATGGACAAGGTTCGCGAGCAGTGCGCCGGCGAAGACCCGATCTCGGCGCTGCGCAGCATGGTCATGGACATCGACTACGAGAACTGGCTGCGCACCAACAGCTCCAGCGACAAGGCCGCCGATTACCGCATGGGTAACGTCTGGTTCCTGATCGAGGCGTTGAAGAACACGCTCGAAAAAGACGAAGAAGGCGAGATGACCGTCGAAGACGCCATCGGCAAACTCGTCCTGCGCGACATGCTGGAACGTCAGCAGGAAGAGGAAGACGGCGCCGAAGGTGTGCAGATGATGACCCTGCACGCCTCCAAAGGTCTGGAGTTTCCTTACGTGTTCATCATGGGCATGGAAGAGGAAATCCTCCCGCACCGCTCCAGTATCGAAGCCGACACCATCGAAGAAGAACGCCGGCTGGCCTACGTCGGAATTACCCGAGCGCGTCAGACGCTGGCCTTCACGTTCGCCGCCAAGCGTAAGCAATACGGCGAGATCATCGATTGCGCACCGAGCCGCTTCCTCGATGAACTGCCACCGGACGACCTGGCCTGGGAAGGCAACGACGACACGCCGGTTGAAGTCAAAGCTGTTCGCGGTAATACCGCATTGGCGGATATACGCGCGATGTTAAAGCGCTAGAATCGACTGCTTTTTAACCGAACCTTAGGCGCACAAGGCGCCAAAAGAGGAAGCTTCATGGAAGCACTGCACAAGAAAATTCGCGAAGAAGGCATCGTGCTTTCCGACCAGGTCCTGAAAGTCGACGCCTTTCTGAACCACCAGATCGACCCGGCCCTGATGAAGCTGATCGGCGACGAATTCGCCACGCTGTTCAAGGATTCGGGCATCACCAAGATCGTCACCATCGAAGCCTCGGGCATTGCTCCGGCGATCATGACTGGTCTGAACCTCGGCGTGCCGGTGATTTTCGCCCGCAAGCATCAGTCCCTGACCCTGACCGAAAACCTGCTGTCGGCGACCGTTTATTCGTTCACCAAGCAGACCGAAAGCACCGTGGCGATCTCCCCCCGCCACCTGACCAGCAGCGATCGCGTGCTGATCATCGATGACTTTTTGGCCAACGGTAAGGCGTCGCAGGCGCTGATCTCGATCATCAAACAGGCCGGCGCTACGGTGGCTGGTTTGGGGATCGTGATTGAGAAGTCGTTCCAGGGCGGCCGTGCGGAACTGGATGCGCAGGGTTATCGGGTTGAATCGTTGGCGCGGGTGCAGTCCCTGGCTGGCGGCGTTGTGACCTTTATCGAATAACCCTCGCTGACGATCGGTCCCACGCTCCGCGTGGGAATGCCTCAAGGGACGCTCCGCGTTCCAGCTTTCGAATGGGACGCGGAGCGTCCCGGGCTGCATTCCCACGCAGAGCGTGGGAACGATCAGTCACGATCAGGTTTGCGCGGTGGCTTTCAGGCCGGTGAGCAATAGCCGCTGAAACAAATCCTCTTTCAGCCCTTCCGGGTTGGTCAGCTGCATCCGCTCCAGATGCACGGGAAATTCCGACGCCTGCGGCGCATCCAGCGCGGCCTTGCCCAGTTCCAGAATCTCCGTGAGTTTGAACTTGCTCTTCAACCAGTTCAGCGCCCGCAACAGATCCCGCTCTTCAGCGGTGAAATCACACCCCAGCGGATACTCCGGAAACAAATTCGGATGCCGCGCCTGAATCGCCTGCAAACGCTGCGGGTAGTTATCGGCGAACCGTGGATCAATGCGGAAGTTCTTCGGCAATTTACCAACGTTCTGCGCCTGCTCGATCAACCCCTGCTGGAAGCGTGAATCACTGATGTTCAGCAACGCCTCGATCACTGCCGCATCGGTCTTGCCCCGCAGATCGGCGATGCCGTACTCGGTGACCACAATGTCCCGCAAATGCCGCGGGATCGTGCAATGGCCGTACTCCCAGACGATGTTCGAATTCACCTCACCGCCCGATTCACGCCAGCTGCGCAGGAGCAACACCGAACGCGCCCCTTCCAGCGCATGGCCCTGGACGACGAAGTTGTATTGCCCGCCGACACCGCTGAGCACTCGCCCGTCTTCGAGTTGATCGGCCACGCCTGCACCCAGCAAGGTCATGGTGAACACGGTGTTGATGAAGCGCGCATCGAGGCGCTGCAAGCGTTTGAGTTCTTCCTGACCGTAGAGCTCGTTGATGTAGCTGATGCGGGTCATGTTGAATTCGAGCCGCTTGCTTTGCGGCAGCTCGCGCAGGCGCTCATAGAAACTGCGCGGCCCAAGGAAGAAACCGCCGTGCACCGAGATGCCGTCAGTCTGCGCGGCTTCATCCAGCGTGCCGGCATTCGCTTGTTGCTGGGTCGGCACATCGGGGTAGACCTTGCGCCGCACAATCCCGGCGTCGGCCAGCACCAGCAAACCGTTGACGAACATTTCGCTGCAACCGTAAAGCCCTTTGGCGAAGGGTTCGACGCCGCCCTCGCGGTCGATGAGTTGCGCCCACTGGCTGAGATTCACGTCCGCCAGCAACGCCTTGTAACCCTCATTGTCGGCCTGCCGCGCCAGCAACGCAGCGGTCAGCGCGTCGCCCATGGCGCCGATGCCGATCTGCAAAGTGCCGCCGTCGCGTACCAGCGTGCTGGCGTACAGCCCGATGAAGTGATCCTGGAAACCCACCGGCATGTTCGGCGTGGAGAACAGCGTGGTGCTGTCCTTCTCGTCGATCAGCAGGTCGAACGTGTCGATACCGATTTCGGCATCGCCGGGCATGTACGGCAAATCGTTGTGCACCTGGCCCACCAGCAGGATCGTCTCCCCCCCCGTCCGACGCTTGGCGATCATGGGGAACAGGTCGAGGGTGATGTCCGGGTTGCAGCTCAGGCTCAGGCGATCGGGATGTTCGCTGTGGCTGGCCACCAATTGCGCCACCAGGTTCAGCCCGGCGGCGTTGATGTCTCGAGCGGCGTGGCTGTAATTGCTGCTGACGTAATCCTGCTGGGCCTGTTCGCTGTGGAGCAGGCTGCCGGGCTGCATGAAGAATTGCTGAACATGGATGTTGGACGGCAGGTTGTCGCGATGCAGCTCTGCCAGGAAATCCAGTTCCGGATAATCACCGAAAACCCGTTCGATAAAGGGTTCCAGAAAACGCTTTTGCAAACCGTCGCCCAAGGCGGGACGGCCCAGGCATAGCGCGGTGTAGATTGTCAGCTGCCGTTCGGGCAACTGCGCGATGCGTTGAAACAGCGCGTTGACGAAGTGGTTGGGTTTGCCCAGACCGAGGGGCAGCCCCATGTGGATATGCGTTGGCAACCGTGCCAAGACGTCATCAACCGCTTGCTCGATAGAACACAGCTGCACCATCTGATCCTCCCTTACATTCCGTGAACTGGGGTTGGACCGAGCTTGCCGGGTCTTTGCTCCAATGAATAGTCTCGGGAGCAAATCGTGGGCACAAAAAAGCCGCTCGTAAGCGGCTTTTTTGCTGAAGATGAAGGCTTATTTCAGGCCGGACATCTTCTGGATAGCACCCTTGAGGTCGGCATCGGCGCAATCGGCGCAGGTGCCTTTTGGAGGCATTGCATTGATGCCGGAGATGGCTTTTGCCAGTAAGCCGTCAAGGCCGCCTTCTTTCTTGGCGCGCTCGCCCCACGCTGCGGCATCACCGATTTTCGGCGCGCCCAACAGGCCAGTGCCGTGGCAAGCGTTGCAATGTTTTGCAATCACTGAGTCAGGGGTTTTGGCATCACCACCACCCGCAGAAGCAGCTACTTCCATCCCCTTGCACTCTTTACCCGTCACACAGACTTGGCCGACGGGCTCAAGGCGTTTAGCAATATCGTCGTTGGTCGCAGCTTGTGCGCTGACTGCCCATAGGGCCAATACGGTTGCTGGTACGGCCAGCATTTTCATAATTAGATTCACGCGTTCACCCTCAATGGTGGCTAGTCACGCCCACGGCCACGGTTCGCAGGCGGGCGCAAGTATAACGGTAAGCCCGCCACACTGAAACAACCCCAAAGTCGAAGGGGTCTTATGCGTGGAGGAAAAACAACTCGGGCACCTGCGCAATGCTGGCGGGACGCCTCTTTACTTAGAAATTGGCTGGAGTAGCTGCGCTGATTAGTCGCGCCGGCGCATCGAACGGATTGCGGAAACGGTGCGGTTTAGTACTTTCAAAGTAGTAGCTGTCGCCGGCTTCGAGCACAAAAGTTTCAAGCCCTACCACCAGCTCAAGTCGACCTTCGAGCAAAATCCCGGTTTCCTCGCCCTCATGGGTGAGCATCTCGTCACCGGTGTCGGCGCCTGGCGGGTAGATTTCGTTAAGGAACGCGATGGCCCGGCTCGGATGAGCCCTGCCGACCAGCTTCATGGTCACTGCGCCATCGGAAATATCGATCAGCTCGTTGGCTTTGTAGACGATCTGAGTCGGTTTTTCCTGCAGGATCTCTTCGGAAAAGAACTCGACCATGGACATGGGAATCCCGCCCAGTACCTTCCTCAGCGAACTGATCGAGGGGCTGACGCTGTTCTTCTCGATCATCGAAATGGTGCTGTTGGTGACGCCCGCGCGTTTGGCGAGTTCACGCTGGGAAAGTCCTTTGAGCTTACGGATGGATTGCAGTCGTTCACCGACGTCCAAGCTTGCGCCTCCAAGATTCAGGTTGTTGGAATATTGAGCGTTATCATGGCGACAGCGTTCAATATTTACAACACTTGGACCTGAATCCTGTTTGGCGAAGCGACTTTCGGTCGGTGCACTTTGCGTCAAGCCCCGGAATAGAGCATTGGCACCCGGCGCAGGTTGCAGAAGATCTGGTAAGGAATCGTGCCCGCGGCCACAGCCACGTCACTGGCGAGGATATTTTTGCCCCACAACTCGACGGTCGAACCGAGACCGGCTTGCGGCACATCGGTCAGGTCGATGCAGAGCATGTCCATCGACACCCGGCCAATCAACTGGCTGCGCTGCCCGGCAACCATCACTGGCGTACCGGTCGGTGCCTGACGTGGGTAGCCGTCGGCGTAACCCATGGCTACCACACCCACGCGCATCGGTTTCTGGGTGATGAATTTGGCGCCGTAACCGATCGGCTCGCCGGCCGGCAGTTCACGCACGCAAATCACTTTCGATTCGAGGGACATCACCGGTTGCAGGCGCGACGCCACGGCATTGGCTTCTTCGAATGGCGTAGCGCCATAGAGCATGATGCCCGGGCGAACCCAATCACTGGGAATCTGCGGCCAGCCGAGCACTGCCGGCGAGTTGCGCAGGCTGACCTCGGCCGACAAGCCCTGACGCGCTGCTTCGAACACGGCGACCTGTTCGGCACTGGCCTGACTGTGCAGCTCATCGGCCCGGGCGAAGTGGCTCATCAGAACAATCTTCGCCACCTTGCCGCTGGCCAGCAGCCGTTGATAGGCCGCCTGATAATCCTTTGGATGCAAGCCAACCCGATGCATGCCCGAGTCGAGCTTGAGCCAGACCGTGATCGGCTTGCTCAGTGCAGCGTTCTCGATGGCTTCGAGCTGCCACAGCGAATGCACCACGCACCAGAAGTCATGCTCGACGATCAGCGACAGCTCATCGGCCTCGAAAAACCCTTCCAGCAACAATACCGGCGCATGAATGCCCGCGGCTCGCAGCTCCAGGGCCTCTTCAATGCAAGCCACGGCAAATCCGTCCGCGCAGGCTTCCAGTGCCTGGGCGCAACGCACCGCGCCATGACCATAGGCATCGGCCTTGATCACCGCGAGGGCCTTGGCCCCCGTGACTTCACGGGCGATTTGGTAGTTGTGACGCAGGGCTTGAAGGTCGATCAGGGCACGGGCAGGACGCATGGCGGCAGACTTCTGGTCGGGTCATTGGGGAAGAAAAACCGGCGCTGGCTGACGGCGTGAACCGCCAGTAGCACCGGAAGAGGGATCTTTCTGAACACTTATTTCAGAGCAGTTATTTCAGAGCAGTTATGGCAGAGCGGCGACAACCGACAGCTCAACCAGTATTTGCGGTTCGCACAACTTCGATTCAACCGTGGCACGGGCCGGTGCGACGCCTTTTGGCAGCCACTTGTCCCAGACCGCGTTCATGCCTTCAAAGTGTGCATCAATGTCTTTCAAGTAAATCGTCACCGACAGCAGGCGGCTCTTGTCGGTCCCGGCCAGATCCAGCAAACGCTCGATGTTGGCAAGCGTTTCACGAGTCTGTTGTTCAATCCCGGCGTTCATATCGTCGCCGACCTGCCCTGCCAGATACACGGTACCGCTGTGGACTACGATCTGGCTCATACGCTCATTGGTGAGCTGGCGCTGGATTGACATGTTTTGCTGACTCCTGAATTTTTTTGCCGTAACGGGAAATATCGAGGCCTTCGGCACTGATTTGCGGCGTTTTCTTCGCCATCAGATCAGCCAGCAAGCGACCGGAACCGCACGCCATGGTCCAACCAAGCGTACCGTGACCCGTGTTCAAAAACAGATTGCTGAACGGCGTTGCACCGACGATCGGCGTGCCGTCCGGGGTGGTCGGACGCAGACCGGTCCAGAAACTTGCCTGGGCCAGATCGCCGCCCTGAGGATAAAGGTCGTTGACGATCATCTCCAGGGTTTCGCGCCGACGTGGGTTCAGCGACAGGTCAAAACCGGCTATTTCAGCCATGCCGCCAACGCGAATGCGGTTGTCAAAACGGGTGATCGCGACCTTGTAGGTCTCATCGAGGATAGTCGAAGTCGGGGCCATCGCCGGGTTGGTGATCGGCACGGTCAGGGAGTAACCCTTGAGCGGATACACCGGAGCCCGGATGCCCAGCGGCTTGAGCAACTGCGGCGAATAGCTGCCCAGTGCCAGCACGTAGCGGTCAGCGGTTTCCAGCTTGCCGTCGATCCATACGCCGTTGACGCGATCACCGGCGTAGTCGAGGCGCTGAATGTCCTGGCCGAAGCGGAATTCCACACCGAGCTTCACAGCCATTTCGGCCAGGCGGGTGGTGAAGATCTGGCAGTCGCCAGTTTGATCGTTCGGCAGGCGCAAGGCACCGGCGAGGATGTCGGTGACGCCGGCCAGCGCCGGTTCAACCCGAGCAATGCCAGCGCGGTCGAGCAGTTCGAACGGCACGCCGGACTCTTTCAGCACGGCGATATCTTTCCAGGCGCCGTCGAGTTGAGCCTGGGTGCGGAACAGTTGTGTAGTGCCGAGGCTGCGGCCTTCGTAGGCAATGCCGGTTTCGGCGCGCAATTCGTCGAGGCAATCACGGCTGTACTCGGACAGACGGACCATGCGCTCCTTGTTCACCGCATAACGGTTGGCAGTGCAGTTGCGCAGCATTTGCGCCATCCACAGGTACTGGTCGATGTCGGCGGTGGCCTTGATCGCCAGCGGTGCGTGGCGCTGCAACAGCCACTTGATGGCCTTGAGCGGAACTCCCGGCGCGGCCCATGGCGAGGCATAACCCGGCGACACCTGGCCGGCGTTGGCGAAACTGGTCTCCATGGCAGGGGCTGGCTGACGGTCCACGACCACCACTTCAAACCCGGCCCGAGCCAGATAATAAGCACTGGCGGTACCGATGACGCCGCTACCCAAGACCATAACGCGCATTTTCATATCCCTCATCGCGGCTTGCCGCTGACGTTCGTAGTTGTCGAGCATTGATGTGCGCAGTGTAAAAAAGATTAGGCAGTGCTTTTCACTATATAAGTGCCTATATTTGGCGAGAATTCTCGGCAAAATCCCTTTTCACGGAGGCGCATCCCCTATGCGTACCAACACTCAAACGAAGCGTGAGCTGGACAAGATCGACCGCAACATCTTGCGGATCCTGCAAGCGGACGGGCGCATCTCCTTCACCGAGCTGGGGGAAAAGGTCGGGCTCTCGACCACGCCATGTACCGAGCGGGTCCGGCGTCTGGAGCGCGAAGGAATCATCATGGGCTACAACGCCCGGCTCAATCCGCAGCACCTCAAGGGTAGTCTTCTGGTGTTCGTCGAGATCAGCCTCGACTACAAATCCGGTGATACTTTCGAAGAGTTCCGACGCGCGGTCCTGAAGCTCCCGCACGTGCTGGAGTGCCACCTGGTGTCAGGGGATTTCGACTATCTGGTGAAGGCGCGGATTTCCGAGATGGCCTCGTACCGCAAACTGCTGGGCGACATCCTGCTCAAGTTGCCGCATGTGCGCGAATCCAAGAGCTATATCGTGATGGAAGAGGTGAAAGAAAGCCTGAATCTGCCGATTCCGGATTGAGCCGACGATCAAACGAGGACTTGCCGAGTGCTGGCCATGTACTCGTGAATTTGCTTCTCGACCCGCGGATGAATCAGCTCCACCGGTCTGCGCCCATTAGGGCACGGCAAAGTCTTGGTGGTGCCAAACAGCCGACAGATCAGCGGCCGCTCGTCATACACGGTGCAGCCGTTGGGCCCCAAGTGGACGCAATTGAGTTCATCCATCGCGGCGTCCTGCTCTGCCCGGGTCTTGCGCGGCAGGCGAGACATTTCTTCCGGTGAGGTGGTCACCGGCCCACAACAGTCATGGCAGCCGGGCACGCAGTCGAACGAGGGAATCTGCTGCCGGAACGTGCGTATTTTCTGACTGTTGCAACTCATCTAAGCGGTGACCAAAAGCGGAATAGAGCGCGATTCTGACGCAAAAGCCCCGATCCAGACAGCACCTGCCGACCAGTGTTGCCCGTGTCCGAAGGTCCGGCTTATGCTCCGTCAAATTTTCTAAACACAAGAATCAGGAACACGCACATGAATGCCCGTGCTCAACAACCTGCCCCGAACCACCAGCACACTGCCTCTTATTACGCCGCCAGCAGCCTGCCGCAGCCCGATCATCCGGCGCTCACAGGCGATCTGGTGGCTGACGTGTGCGTGGTCGGTGGCGGGTTCTCCGGGTTGAACGCGGCGCTCGAACTGGCCGAACGCGGCTTGAATGTGATCCTGCTCGAAGCCCACAAAATCGGTTGGGGTGCCAGCGGACGCAACGGCGGGCAATTGATTCGTGGCGTCGGCCATGGCCTCGATCAGTTCGCTAACGTGGTCGGTGCGGACGGCGTGCGTCAGATGAAACTCATGGGCCTGGAAGCGGTGGAAATCGTCCGACAGCGGGTCGAGCGTTTTCAGATCGCTTGCGACCTGACTTGGGGCTACTGCGACCTGGCCAACAAGCCCCGTGACCTCGAAGGCTTTGCCGAAGACGCCGAAGAGCTGCGCAGCCTCGGTTACCGTTACGAAACCCGTCTTCTGCAAGCCAACGAAATGCACTCCGTGGTGGGGTCCGACCGCTACGTCGGCGGTTTGATCGACATGGGCTCGGGGCATCTGCATCCGCTGAACCTGGCACTGGGCGAAGCGGTCGCCGCCCAGCAGTTGGGGGTGAAGCTGTTCGAACAATCGGCGGTTACCCGCATCGATTATGGCCCCGAGGTCAAGGTCCATACCGCCCAGGGCTCGGTTCGCGCCAAGACGCTGGTACTGGGCTGCAACGCTTACCTCAATGAACTCAATCCCGAGCTCAGCGGCAAAGTGCTGCCCGCCGGCAGCTACATCATCGCCACCGAACCCTTGAGTGAAGAGCGGGCTCACTCGCTACTGCCGCAGAATATGGCGGTCTGCGATCAACGGGTGGCGCTGGATTACTACCGACTCTCGGCGGACCGACGCTTGCTGTTTGGCGGCGCCTGTCATTATTCAGGTCGCGACCCGAAGGACATCGCCGGGTACATGCAGCCGAAAATGCTGGAAGTTTTCCCGCAACTGGCCGGCGTGAAGATCGATTTTCAATGGGGCGGGATGATCGGCATCGGCGCCAATCGCCTGCCGCAGATCGGGCGGCTGAAGGATCAGCCGAATGTGTATTACGCCCAGGCATATTCCGGTCATGGCGTGAATGCCACACACCTCGCGGCGAAACTGTTGGCTGAGGCTATCAGCGGTCAGCACAGTGGAGGCTTTGATCTGTTTGCCAAGGTGCCGCATATCACCTTCCCTGGCGGCAAACATTTGCGTTCGCCGTTGCTGGCGTTGGGTATGCTTTGGCATCGGCTTAAAGAGTTGGTCTGAGGGAGATGATCGTTCCCACGCTCCTGCGTGGGAATGCATCCAGTGACGCTCTGCGTCACAGCGGACGCGGAGCGTCCGGGGCGGCATTCCCACGCAGAGCGTCACTAGTGTCCGGTAAAAAACGAGGGGGGAGCTTGCTCCCCCTTGCTGTTGGCGGCTGTGAGGCATAATCGGATTTTTCAGACTCGATTTTGACTTATGTTTTCCAGCACCCGTTTAAGCCAACTACTCAGTGCGATCCCGCGCCAGTTTTTCCAGCAATCCATCGAAACACACCAAGCTGATCGCTACGTCAAACGCTGCACGACCTGGCAATTGCTGGTGACACTGATCAGCGGCCATTTGACCCAAGCCTCAAGCCTGCGGTCCTTGGCGACTATCTCCGAAAATTTCGGCCCGCATAGCTACCATCTTAATGCCGGCCCTATTGCCCGCTCGACAATGTCCGATGCCTTGAACAAGCGTGACTACCGGCCATTACAGGACCTTTGTGGGTACCTGATGAGCGCCGTCAGCCGCCAGCAGCGCAAGGAGGTCGGGGCCATGGTTAGCCTGATTGACTCCACGTCGATCACCTTGCGCGGACCTCACTTCGATGGCTGGACAGCCGCGACGAAAACCCGCATCACCCAAGGCCTCAAAGTGCATGTCGGGCTGGATCTGGCGCAGCTGGCCCCGGTGTACGTGAACATTACGCCTGCCAACGTCAACGACCTGAGCGATGCACTGGAAATGCCGATCCAGACCGGCATGACGTATGTTTTCGACAAGGGCTACTGCGATTACAACTGGTGGCACGAGTTGCAGACCAAAGGTGCTTTTTTCGTCACCCGCCTGAAGAAAAACGCCAATATCAAAGTGCTGCATGAGCACTCGACCGTGACTGAGCAAAGCTCGGTCATGACCGATGAAGTCGTCCGGTTTGGCAAAAAGCATTTGGCCGGCAAACGCCTGAACGACTACTGGGAAAAGTCGGTAAGACGCGTCGTGGTTGAGCGCGAGGGGCATGCGACGCCGTTAGTTCTGGTGACCAACGACTTCACGAGGACAGCTGAAGAAATCGCGTCCTTGTACAAAGATCGTTGGCAGATCGAGCTATTTTTCAAGTGGATCAAACAACATCTGAAGCTCAAACGCTTTTATGCCTACTCCGAAAATGCGGTGCGTTTGCAGATTTACAGTGCCTTGATCAGCTATCTGTTACTGCAAATACTCCATCGTCGCTCAGGATTTACCGGCTCGTTGTTCGAACTGACGGTTCGCATAGTTCATGTCCTGTTTGAACGGCCCGGAACCCCAGTATTGAGGGATCGACGAAGGCAGGAGCGAGAAAAGTTGAAGGCTGCCCAAGGCAGCCTTCAACTATGAAGCATGTTTACCGGACACTAGTGACGCAGAGCGTGGGAACGATCATTACTAGATCCGCCAGAACGGTTTAAGCCCCTCCTCCCGCGCCTGCTCCCGACTCAACCCGACATCCCTGAGCTGCTCGGGCGTAAGCTCGAGCAACGCCTTGCGCGTGTGCAGGCGATGCCAGAACAGACCCCAGCGACTCAGGCCCGACGGTGCGTTGCGCATGACCGCCTCGCATGCGCCGTTGTTTTGCCCTGCCGCCAGTTCCTGACTGTGTAACGTCAGCCGCACATCGCTCAAGCCGTTCATTTTGATTGCTCCTGTTTACTTGGGTAGCCAGAGCTTTCATGATGCGTGGACGGCAAAAAGCATTACAGATTCAATGCTGTTGTATTAATTCCATACAGATTTGCGGTATTGACCTCTGAATCGCTGATTTTTGCCCCATCTGTACTGGTCAGCCCAACTACCCTACCGAGACTGCACCATGACCCTTTACGTCAACCTCGCTGAATTGCTCGGCACGCGTATCGAACAGGGCTTCTATCGCCCCGGTGACCGGTTGCCGTCGGTGCGGGCGTTGAGTGTCGAACACGGGGTCAGCCTGAGCACCGTGCAGCAGGCTTATCGGATGTTGGAAGACAGCGGGCTGGCGACACCGAAACCGAAATCCGGGTACTTCGTGCCGGTCAGCCGCGAGCTGCCGGAACTACCGGCCGTTGGCCGCCCGGCTCAACGCCCGGTGGACATTTCCCAGTGGGATCAGGTGCTGGAGTTGATTCGCGCAGTGCCACGCAAAGACGTGGTGCAGCTGGGCCGCGGCATGCCGGACCTCACCTCGCCAACCATGAAGCCGCTGCTGCGCGGGCTGGCGCAGATCAGTCGGCGCCAGGACATGCCCGGCCTGTATTACGACAACATCCATGGCAACCTCGAACTGCGCGAACAGATCGCCCGCCTGATGCTCGATTCCGGTTGCCAGTTGAGCGCCGCAGACTTGGTGGTGACCACCGGTTGCCACGAAGCGCTCTCCACCAGCATCCGCTCCATCTGCGAACCCGGCGACATCGTCGCGGTGGACTCGCCGAGCTTTCACGGCGCCATGCAGACCCTCAAGGGCCTGGGCATGAAAGCCCTGGAAATCCCCACCGACCCGCTCACCGGCATCAGCCTCGATGCGCTGGAACTGGCCTTGGAACAATGGCCGATCAAGGCCATACAGTTGACGCCCAACTGCAACAACCCATTGGGCTACATCATGCCGGAGTCGCGAAAACGTGCGTTGTTGACACTCGCACAGCGCTTCGACGTGGCGATCATCGAGGACGATGTGTATGGCGAACTGGCCTACACGTACCCGCGTCCACGCACGATCAAATCCTTCGACGAAGACGGCCGCGTCCTGCTGTGCAGTTCCTTCTCCAAAACCCTGGCGCCAGGGCTGCGTATCGGGTGGGTGGCGCCGGGACGGTATCTGGAACGGGTGCTGCACATGAAATACATCAGCACCGGCTCTACGGCGCCGCAACCGCAGATCGCGATTGCCGAATTTCTCAAGGCCGGGCACTTCGAACCGCATTTGCGGCGGATGCGCACCCAATACCAGCGCAATCGCGACTTAATGATCAATTGGGTCAGCCGCTATTTTCCTGCCGGCACCCGCGCCAGTCGCCCGCAGGGCAGCTTCATGCTCTGGGTTGAGCTGCCGGAGGGCTTCGACACCCTGAAACTGAATCGTGCGCTGCACGATCAAGGCGTACAGATTGCCGTCGGCAGCATTTTTTCCGCCTCGGGCAAATACCGCAATTGCCTGCGCATGAACTACGCTGCCAAGCCCGCACCGCAGATTGAAGACGCGGTGCGCAAGGTTGGCACTGCGGCGATCAAACTGTTGGCCGAGACTCCCACGGACTGAGGAAGTCCTACCCCGCCCGGCAAACTACCTCGACGGTTGCGTAAGGCAAGGACGATTCGGGAAGCCCGGCGGTGTCGAGTTCAAGATGACAGGGCCGATTATCAGGCAGCATCACTTGCAGTCGAACTTCGTCCGGCGCATCAGCCAGGTACACCAAGCCGGCGTCCACCACGCTGGTCAGGTACTCGCCCTGGTTGCCATGAACCGATGCGCCTTTGGGCACCCAGTCGCCCTCGGCCGTACGCACATGCAGCATCAACCGGCGCACGGAACCCACGCTGAAGTCCAGTCGTGGTACTGCGCCACGTCCGGCTTCGACTTCTTGATAGCCGTTGAGCACGTCCAAGTGACGCGGCAGGCTGACGGTGTCGATTTCGATACGACTGGTTTGGTAGGCCGGCAGGCTCGCAGCCACCGCCCGCCCGCCGCCATCGGTCCAGACCGGGCCTTGGGGCGTGCTGACCTTGACCCCGGCAGCATCGCCGACTTTGAGCAGGCCGAAGGTGTCACGCAACGGATAGGGTGACGGCGTCAGCCCTTCTTCATGGATTGCCAGGCCGCCGCGTAGCGAGAGGTCGTAACTTTTGGCGCCAACGCCACTGCGCGAATAACCTAGGTCAACGCTGGTGTAACGGGGCAAGGCATTGAGGCGCCCGTTGAAATCCGTCTGACCACTGTCAGAACGGTCTGCACCGAGGCTGTAGCCCAGGGTATCGCTGATCTGTTCTGTATAACGGGCGCCGGTGCGCAGTCCGCTTCGCTCATCGTGGCGCCCGTAGGTATTGAGGCTTCGGTTGCGCCCAAGGGGCAGACTGAGGCTGGCATAGAGGCCCGTGCCACGGGCGTCGTCACCGCTGTCGCGCTGCACACTCAACGACAGGTTTGCACCACTGAACGCCCGAGACCACGAGGTGCTGACGCGCAAACGATCCTGCCCGCCTCCCACGGTATACCGCGTCAACGATCCGGAAAACGCTCCCCATAGCGGGTTGGAATGGCTCAACGACGCACCCCACTGGCGCTCAGAGCGACTATCGAAGTCATCGGCAACAGACGCCAGTCCGGTGTCGGCCAGATGTCGAAACCCTTGACTGCGCTGACTAGCCGCCAGGCTGGCGGACAACCCGGCACCCAGTGCCGTGCTGAACGTGGCGTGCAGTTCTCGGCCCTGACCGCTTTGTGGCGTACGCGAACTCAGCTGCTGGAAACTCACCACCGACCTTCGCGTCAGCGCCTGCTGCACACCCCAACCCAAGGATTGGTATTGACCAGCGCCCATCAACCCGCCACTTAACTGAGTCGCAGGCCCCCACTGCCAGTCCTTGCTCACGGCAAAGAAAGACGGCGCATCGCGCTCTTCCCCGTCAAACCGTCGGACCTTGCCTGCCGCGATCCCATAGCCCGGCAACGTCCCGACGCTGACGGGGCGTACGTTGGCCGCCGGTACGCGGAAGTCGCGCTGTTCGCCGCTCTCTTCGAAGACGCTGACCTCAAGGTCAAGTCGATTGCTGAGCAACGGCAAGTCGCGCAGGGTGAACGGCCCGCTGGGGACGAGGGTGGTGTAGATCACCACGCCACTCTGGCGCACCTCGACCCGCGCCGGCGAATAGGCCAGCCCTTGCACCGCCGTCCCGGCCCCCAGGCCTTCGCCATTGCGAAACGCGAGGGCCGTTTCCGGGAGGATCTGGAGGCCGGTAAACGCTTCTCCGGCAAACAGCGACGAACGCATGTTGAGCTGGCCCAGTTGCACGTTGGCCTGAAAACGCTCCCAGGTACGCGAGGCCTGGGTGTAAAGCGTTTCAAAACGCTCTACGCCCTGAAACGAGGTGTAGTTTTGCCGACTGCGCACCACCCAATCGCCGGCGTTGAAGCCCAACTCGGTGCCAAGACTGCGAAACTGGCTG
This sequence comes from Pseudomonas sp. ZS1P83, assembly GCF_054897825.1. Classification (NCBI taxonomy): domain Bacteria; kingdom Pseudomonadati; phylum Pseudomonadota; class Gammaproteobacteria; order Pseudomonadales; family Pseudomonadaceae; genus Pseudomonas; species Pseudomonas sp. ZS1P83. Next base: position 5,623,687 of record NZ_CM142706.1, on the reverse strand, counting down.
GATTGCCGGGAGGCAGAACTGGTGAGCACCAGCGCGTCATAGTTGAGCAACCCGGCCATACCACCCGAGGCCCAGGTTCGCGGGTGCGGCGCTGACGGGAGCAGCAGGTCGGTTGGCACCAACAGCTGCACTTGTTGTTTGCCCGGGGCCAGCTGTACCTGCACCCCCGCCAGACCATCAATGGCCCGTAAACACTGCGCACTGTCAGCGCTTGAGGGCAGATCCGATGGCGCGGCAATCCCGGCCTGATCAAGCAGATTTGAATCGAAGCATAATTGCCCGTCCGCATCGAAGGTCGCCACGACGTGTCCCGAAGGTGCGCCATTGACCTGCAGCGCCACTCGATTGCGCCCTGCCGAAAAGCGTGGCGCGCGACCAAAGTACTCCGCGACTTTCGGATCAATGCCACGTGCCTTGAGCACTGACTGGTCGAACTCGGTAGGTGCCTCACCCCAGGCGTTGTCCATCACCAACATGACAAGGGCAAAGCCACCGGCCAGACTCCAACCGCTGCCATGACTCACTACTGCAAACTCAGCGGCGCATCGTAGTTGCCGACGGCAAACCCATAGGTTGTCGCGGGAAATAGCCGTACATGGGTGGCCAGGATCGACGGCGCGCTGAGGCTCAGCACCTCTCCTGGCAGGATATAGGTGCGCCCCAGGTCCAGCGTCGCGCCACCGGGAATCAGGTTCACTGACCTGGCCAGCCGTACCACATAGGGACTGGGATTGCTGACCCGCACTCGATTGCCGGCGCCCGTCCAGACCAACCGTTTCCAGGGCATGCGCTCTACCGGGAGATTGGCCGGACGCAGGATGACCGGGATGTTCTGCCGGATCCCCAGGCTGACGTGTGCATCACTCGCATTCTGCCGAGGCTTGATGCCTTCCAGCACCACACGCTTGAGCCGTTCGGTTTCCAGGGGTTTGGCGCTACGCAGGATAAACCGAACTTGCTGGCTCTGACCCGGTTCGACGCGCGCCACTGGCGGGTTCAGCAACAACAGAGGCTCATTGTCCTCGGCGATATGCTCGATGGAGCTGTACAGCAACGCCGGTTGGTCGTCGGAGTTCCTGACGTTCAGGGTTGCCTCGCCCAACGCCTGGTCGATTACCACCACTGGCGTCTCGGGGGTCATTCCGGCGGCATGCATGCTCGGATTCGTGAACGACAGGCACAAAACGGCGCCGGCGCCGAGCACCTTGAAGGATTTAAAGGGGTACATGAAAGTCTCCAGAAGGCATCGACCGATGCTGTTAAACACAGCGCCAGCCGATACCCGGTGATGCAATGACGCCTGTCGATGACGGTTTTTCAGGCAAGCCGCCACCCAGGTTCGCGCCAGGCAAACCCCGTCAATCAGGCAGGTTCAGAGCACAGTGACGCAGTGGCTGCGTCGGCTCAGAGGTAATACACCTCAAAGGTGACCGAACCATCGAGCAGGAACTCGTCGGTGGTCGGTGGCAGCTCGGAGGTGGCGCGAATGGCCGCTGCCACTTTCATCGGGAAGGTGTGCAGACGGGCTGCAGCCGGGCCTGCCGTCGCACTCGGCCCCCAAGAGTAAGAGGTCGGCGCATTGGACATCAATCCACTGACCGGAACACGCCACACCGGGTTGGCCGGCGAACGCACCAGGAAAGTCTGCGGATTGCCGTCGGTCAAAGGCTGTCCAGTCAACAGTCCGAAACCACCGATACCGACACCCTGAGTACTGCCCAAGCCGTAGTAAAGAGCGTCGCTGGTCCGGCCATTGAACGTCAGACCCGCAACCTTGGTGGCGCCACGGTTATCGGTGACGGCGATTTCCACCGCAGCCGGCGCATCGCAAGCAATTTTCAGGGTGATATCCCGTGACGGCAGATTGTTTTGCGCGGTAGGGCTCAAGGTGGCGGAAAAGATTCGACCCAGATCGACATTGTTACCGCCGGCAAAGGCCGGAATGCACGATGTCGGGATGACCGTGCCGGAGACCGTCAGATCAACGCTGGCTGCCTGCACCGCCATAGGCGCCAGTGCAGCGGCCAAAACGCTTACCCAATAAAACTTCTTCATAATCAATTACCTGTGAGATAGCTGGAAACATGGGCGCACGGGCCGCGCAAGGAAAAAACCGCTGCCTGCTACCGCATCCGATGCCCAGTCATCATTCCGGGTTTTGTAGGACGTTTATGTAGGAAACAAAGGGAAATCAATGCGGTTTTATCTACAGGCGTTGTAGTTTCTGAGGGCTCACGGAGAACCGTCCGACAACCAGAGACTTCACGTCTTGCAAAAGCGATGAATCACAATGACGTGCCATACTTCGACCTTTGCAATCACCTGAGACGATCCGCTTTGAGAGTCAGTCCAGCCCTGCCCTTCGCTCTTTTACTCGCCTTGCTGCTCAATGGCTGTGCGAGCCTCGACGTCTCCCGTGAGCCCAGCCAGGCATTGCCGGCGGCCAGTTCGGCATTCGGTCGCTCAATCCAGGCTCAGGCCGCGCCCCATGAGGGGCAATCCGGCTTTCGCCTGCTGCCCAATAGCACCGAGGCCTTCACCGCCCGCGCCGAGCTGATCCGTAACGCCCAAAGCAGCCTGGATTTGCAGTACTACATCGTTCACGACGGCATCAGCACACGGATGCTGGTGGGCGAACTGCTAAAGGCTGCCGATCGCGGGGTGCGTGTGCGCATCCTGCTCGACGACACCACCAGCGATGGTCTGGATTGGATTATTGCCACTCTGGCGGCGCATCCGCAGATCCAGATCCGTGTGTTCAACCCATTGCATCTGGGCCGCAGCACCGGCGTGACACGAACGGTAGGACGGTTGCTCAACCTCTCGCAGCAGCACCGACGCATGCACAACAAGCTCTGGTTGGCGGACAACAGCGTGGCTATCGTCGGAGGGCGCAATCTGGGGGACGAATATTTCGATGCCGAACCCAATCTGAATTTCACTGACATCGACATGCTCAGCGTCGGCCCGGTCGCCGAGCAGCTGGGGCACAGCTTCGACCAATACTGGAACAGTGCGCTGAGCAAGCCGATCGACGAGTTCCTCTCGAGCAAACCGACGGCCAAGGACCTGGAAAACACCCGGACCCGACTGGAGGAATCGCTTGAGGAAACGCGCAAACAGAATCACGCGCTCTACCAGCAGTTGATGACCTACACCACCCACCCGCGCCTGGACATCTGGCGTCGGGAGTTGATCTGGGCCTGGAACCAGGCGCTGTGGGACGCGCCGAGCAAGGTATTGGCCGACGGCGAGCCAGACCCGCAGTTGCTGCTGACCACGCAGCTGGCGCCCGAGCTCAATGGCGTCAGCAAAGAGCTGATCATGATTTCGGCCTACTTCGTACCCGGCCAGCCGGGGCTGGTGTACCTGACCGGGCGCGCCGATGCCGGGGTGTCGGTGAAATTGCTGACCAACTCACTGGAAGCCACTGACGTGCCGGCGGTGCATGGCGGTTACGCGCCGTATCGCAAGGCACTGCTGGAGCATGGCGTGAAGTTGTTCGAATTGCGTCGCCAGCCTGGCGAAGGCGGCGGCAGCGGGCCCCATCTGTTCTCCAGCAAGTCCTACCGCGGCTCCGAATCAAGTCTGCATAGCAAGGCGATGATCTTCGACCAGCAGAAGTCTTTCATCGGCTCGTTCAATTTCGACCCGCGCTCGGTGCTGTGGAATACCGAAGTCGGGGTGCTGGTAGACAGCCCGGAACTCGCCGCGCGCGTTCGCGAATTAGCGATGCAGGGCATGGCGCCACCCCTGAGTTATCAGGCCAAGCTTGAGAATGACCAGATTGTCTGGGTCACTGAAGATGACGGCAAACTGCACACCCTGACCAAGGAACCCGCAAGCTGGTGGCGGCGCTTCAATGCGTGGATGAGCACCACCGTCGGCCTGGAGCGGATGCTCTAGGCCGGTTCGGTCACCGCGCCAAACGCGCCTTGGCGCGACAGCAGAATGACCAACCCCAGCGCGCCTGCCGCCATCAACAGCGGCAACGCATGCCCGCTGATCCACTGACTGCCAGCACCGGCCGCCAACGGTCCGATCAGACAACCGATACCCCACAGCTGCGCGATATGCGCATTGGCGCGCACCAGTGCATCGTCGCGATAGCGTTCGCCGATCAGGATCAGTGACAAGGTGAACAAACCGCCGGCACTGGCACCGAACAACACCCACAACGGCCAAATCAGCAACGTGTCGATCAACAATGGGATGGCCAGGCTCGAAATCAGCAGGACCACCGCACACCCGCTGAACAACGTACGTCGTGACAAGCGATCAGCCAGCGCGCCAATCGGCAATTGCAGCAACGCATCACCCACCACTACCGTGCTGACCATCGCCAAAGCGATTTCCGTCGTGAAGCCCTGACGCAGGCAATAGACCGGCAACAAGGTCAGGATCATCGCTTCGAACGCCGCGAACAGCGACACCGCCCAGGCAATCGCCGGCAAGCCACGGCAGAACCCCAGCAAGTCGCCGAGGGTCACGCTGCAGGCTTCGCTGGTCGGGGCGCCGCTGCGACCCAACAACACGAACGGTGCCGCCGTCAGCAAACCGACGCCGACCCAGAATCCATAATCGTGTTCGGTGCCCACAACGCCCAGCAGCAACGGCCCGGCCAACTGACTCAGTGCATAACTGCTGCCATACAGCGCCACCAATCGCCCGCGCCATTGCTCGACCACCAGTTGGTTGATCCAGCTTTCACCGAGGATGAAGACCAGCGTCAGGATCACCCCGATCATCAGCCGCAATACCAGCCAAATCGGATAGCTCGGCAACAGCGCCAGCAAACCGATGGACAACGCCCCGGCCCACAGGCACAGACGCATCAGGTTGGCTGTGCCCAGACGTGCGGCCAGATGGCTGGAGATCTTGGCCCCCAGCAACACGCCAATGGCGGGCATCGCCGCCATAACGCCGATGGCGAAGGAGCCGTAACCCCAGCTTTCCAGGCGAAACGACACCAGCGGCATGCTGACGCCCAGGGCCAGGCCGACACTCAAGACAGACGCCAACACGGCGAAATAAGTCGCCCAACGCATTTCCCACGCTCCTGTGGATATTGTTTTTCAGTTGCAGAGACAACACAGCCGGACCTTCCTTGCGGAAAGCCCGGCTGCGAGATGGATCTACAGTGGGAGCAAACGTGCTCCCACAGGTTTTACAACTTGATCCAGGTCGCCTTCAGCTCGGTGTACTTGTCGAACGCGTGCAACGACTTGTCGCGACCGTTGCCGGACTGCTTGAAGCCACCGAACGGGGCAGTCATGTCGCCGCCGTCGTACTGGTTGACCCACACGCTACCGGCGCGCAGTGCCTTGGCGGTCAGGTGAGCCTTGGAAATATCCTTGGTCCACACCGCGGCGGCCAAACCGTAAGGGGTGTCGTTGGCGATCTGGATGGCTTCTTCGGCGGTATCGAAAGCAATCACCGACAGCACTGGGCCGAAGATTTCTTCCTGAGCGATTTTCATCGCATTGCTGACGCCGTCGAAAATGGTCGGCTCAACATAGGTGCCACCGGTTTCCTGAAGAATGCGCTTGCCGCCCGCCACCAGTTTGGCGCCGTCGGTGTGGCCGGACTCGATATAGGACAGCACGGTGTTCATTTGCTGGGCATCCACCAGCGCGCCGACGTTGGTCGCCGGGTCCAGCGGGTTCCCTGGTTTCCAGGTTTTGAGGGCTTCGATCACCAGCGGCAGGAATGTATCCTTGATCGACCGCTCCACCAGCAGACGCGAGCCGGCGGTGCAGACTTCGCCCTGGTTGAAGGCGATGGCGCCGGCAGCCGATTCAGCGGCAGCTTGCAGGTCCGGAGCATCGGCGAACACGATGTTCGGGCTCTTGCCGCCGGCTTCGAGCCAGACGCGTTTCATGTTCGATTCGCCAGAGTAAATCAGCAATTGCTTGGCGATCTTGGTCGAACCGGTGAACACCAGGGTATCCACGTCGTTGTGCAGGGCCAGGGCCTTGCCAACGGTGTGACCGTAACCTGGCAGGACGTTCAGCACGCCTTTCGGGATACCGGCTTCAACGGCCAGCGCAGCAATGCGAATAGCCGTCAGCGGGGATTTTTCGGACGGTTTGAGGATCACCGAGTTACCGGTGGACAGCGCCGGGCCGAGTTTCCAGCAGGCCATCATCAGCGGGAAGTTCCACGGCACGATGGCGCCGACAACGCCGACCGGCTCGCGAGTGACCAGACCCAACTGATCGTGCGGGGTCGCGGCGACTTCGTCGTAGATCTTGTCGATGGCTTCACCGCTCCAGCTCAGGGCTTGAGCCGCGCCGGGAACGTCGATGTACAGGGAATCGCTGATCGGCTTGCCCATGTCCAGGGTTTCAAGCAAGGCCAGCTCTTCGGCGTGCTGTTTCAGCAGGCCCGCGAAACGAATCATGGTGGCTTTGCGTTTGGTCGGCGCCAGGCGCGACCAGACGCCGGAATTGAAGGTGGCGCGGGCATTTTCAACAGCGCGCTGGGCATCGGCGGCGTCACAGCTGGCAATCTTGCCCAGCAGACGGCCATCGACCGGGCTGATGCACTCGAAGGTCTCGGCGGAGACAGCATCGGTGTATTCGCCATTGATGTAGGCCCGGCCTTCGATCTTCAAATCGCGAGCCCGTTGTTCCCAATCGGCACGAGTCAGGGTGGTCATACGAGTGTCCTCCTCTTGTTGAATACGAGCGCGCCGCGTTCTTCGTGGGCGCCCTCAGGAATTCTGCCCGGCCAGCCTGCTTTTTCGGCCCAAGGCAACCGCCACCCTAAACCAGTGGCCGGGGTTGTTTCAATATATTTGACATAAGGTCGGCAAACGGCCTTGCAGTGTTCATTTTAATAAACATAGACTTTGGGCCTTCCAGCACCTTTCCAGCCACTCGCGCCGCAATCACGGGGGATTACAACAATGAGCATCCAGGACATCGTCGACTTCAACCAGGCCACCACTGAGCCTGAGCGCTATAGACCGGACCAGGCCAAGATCCTGAAAGGTGACCCCGAACAAGTGGTTTACAACCACTACAACAGCCCCTGCGGCCAATTGAACGCAGGGGTTTGGGAAGGCGCTGTTGGCCAGTGGCATGTGAACTTCACCGAGCATGAATACTGCGAAATCATTCAGGGCGTTTCAGTGCTGCGCGACAACGAAGGCAATGGCAAGACCCTTCGTGCGGGTGATCGCTTCGTGATCCCGGCCGGGTTCCGCGGCACCTGGGAAGTGCTGGAGCCGTGCCGCAAAATCTATGTGGCGTTTGAACAGAAGGCTTGAGGACTTGTGTTAGCTGGGCCGGCCTCTTCGCGGGCAAGCCTCGCTCCTACAGAACGGACGCGATTCACCGTAGGAGCGAGCGGTGCGACGATTCGACTTGCCCGCGAAGGCGTACTGACAGGCAACGCATAACCCACAGGCAACAAAAAAGGCCCGTATCTCGCGATACGGGCCTTTTTCGTAAGAGGGAAAAATCAATTACTTGATTTTGCCTTCTTTGTAGATCACGTGCTTGCGAACAACCGGATCAAATTTCTTGATCTCGATTTTGTCCGGAGTAGTGCGCTTGTTCTTGTCGGTAGTGTAGAAGTGACCAGTACCGGCGCTCGAGATCAAACGAATCAATTCACGCATGATTATCTCCCTTAGATCTTGCCAGCTTTGCGGATTTCGGCCAGCACGACAGTGATGCCACGCTTGTCGATGATACGCATGCCTTTGGCAGATACGCGCAGACGCACGAAACGTTTCTCTTCTTCAACCCAGAAGCGGTGATGCTGCAGGTTCGGCAGGAAACGACGACGGGTTTTGTTGTTTGCGTGGGAAATGTTATTCCCAGTCACCGGACCCTTACCGGTAACTTGACATACTCTCGACATGCCTCAGCCCTCTAAAACCACATGCCCAACCCGGCATGGGTTGGCCGCTTAATCTCTCAGTCATTTGGCGCCAGGCGCCGCGTTTCTTTAGAGGTCTTACCGGCTACACCTACAAGTGAAGGAACCGGGCCCCTAGAAAAGAGCGCTGCTTTATACCAGAAAGACTAGAGAGCAACAACATTCCGTGTGCGTTGAGTTGATAAAAACCCCACTTTTCTGGCTCCGAGCGCCTTGGATAAAGGCTGTCGTCGATAGAGACCGCTCGTCGCAGAGAATCGGCCAACACGCCAATCCAGGATTTTTCTCAGCCCGCACTCACGGAAAACAGTCGCCTATAGTCCCCTTAAAATGAAAAAGGGGATAGTCATTTGCAAAAGAGCCCACTAGGGTAAGCCTTTTCCAGACTGCACTTGCAGATGGGCTTCGATCTGTAAAGGAATCCGACCATGCGCCTCGCGGCCCTACCGCTGTTGCTCGCCCCTCTTCTGCTGAGCCCATTGGCCCATGCCGCCGCGCTGAGCGTCTGCACCGAGGCAAGCCCGGAAGGGTTCGACGTGGTGCAATATAACTCACTGACCACCACCAACGCCTCGGCTGACGTGCTGATGAACCGTCTGGTGGACTTCGATACCGCCAGCGGCAAAGTGGTCGCCAGCCTCGCGGACAGCTGGGAAGTCACGCCAGACGGTCTGACCTACGTCTTCAAATTGCATCCGCAGGTGAAGTTTCACCGCACCGAGTACTTCAGCCCGACACGCGAACTGACCGCCGAAGACGTGAAGTTCAGCTTCGACCGCATGCTCGACCCGGCAAACCCATGGCACAAAGTCGCCCAGAGCGGCTTCCCGCACGCCCAGTCGATGCAGTTGCCGGCGTTGATCAAGAAGATCGACGCACTGGACCCGTTGACCGTGCGCTTCACCCTCGATCACCCGGACTCGACCTTCCTCGCGACACTGAGCATGGGCTTCGCCTCGATTTACTCCGCCGAGTACGCCGACAAATTGATGAAGGCCGGCACCCCGGAGAAACTCAATAGCCAACCGATCGGCAGCGGTCCGTTCATCTTCACGCGCTTCCAGAAAGATGCCTCGATCCGCTACAAGGCCAACCCGGACTACTTCCGCGGCAAGCCTTCGGTGGATCCGCTGATCTTCGCCATCACCCCGGACGCCAACGTGCGGTTGCAGAAATTGCGCCGCAACGAATGCCAGATCACCCTGTCGCCCAAGCCTCTGGACGTACAGGCAGCACTGAAAGAACCGACGCTGAAAGTCGAAAAGACCGACGCCTTCATGACCGCGTTCGTCGGCATCAACAGCCAACATCCGCCGCTGGACAAGCCTGAAGTGCGCCAGGCGATCAACCTCGCGTTCGACAAGGCCAACTACGTCAAAGCCGTGTTCGAAGACACCGCCGAGCCCGCCAATGGCCCGTACCCGCCCAACACCTGGAGCTACGCCAAAGGCCTGCCGGGCTACCCGCATGACGTCGAAAAGGCCAAGGCACTGATGGCCAAGGCCGGGCTGAAGGATGGTTTCCAAACCACCATCTGGACCCGACCTTCCGGCAGCCTGCTCAACCCGAACCCGAGCCTCGGCGCGCAACTGCTTCAATCCGATCTTGCAGAAATCGGTATTCAGGCCGAGATTCGGGTAATCGAATGGGGCGAACTGATTCGCCGCGCCAAGGCCGGTGAACATGACCTGCTGTTCATGGGCTGGGCCGGCGACAACGGTGACCCGGACAACTTCCTCACACCGCAGTTTTCCTGCGCCGCGGTCAAGTCCGGCACCAACTTCGCCCGCTACTGCAACCAGGACCTGGACAAGCTGATCAGCGCCGGCAAAACCACCGGCGAGCAAGGTGTGCGCACCAAGCTCTACGAACAGGCTCAGGCGCAGATCCAGCAGCAGGCACTGTGGCTGCCGCTGGCCCACCCAACCGCCTTCGCACTGACGCGCAAAGATGTGCAGGGTTACGCGGTAAGCCCGTTTGGTCGTCAGGATTACTCGAAGGTCAACCTGAAATAGGTCTGGACTACATCCACCCGTACTCGGCCATGGACAGCGGATCGCCGTCACCGATGATGAAATGGTCGAGTACCCGCACATCGATCAGGTCCAGCGCCTCTTGCAGGCGCTTGGTCAGCGTGCGGTCGGCTTGACTGGGGTTGGTGTTGCCCGACGGATGGTTGTGGCAGAGGATCAACGCTGCAGCATTGTGGGCAAGTGCACGCTTGACCACCTGTCTTGGATGGACACTCGTGCTGTCGATAGAGCCGCGAAACAACGCTTCAAAGGCCAGCACTTGATGCTTGGAATCCAAAAACAGACACCCGAACACCTCGTGAGGCTCGTGGCGCAGCATCGACTTCAGGTAATCACGAACTGCCTGCGGATTTTCCAGTGCCGACTTTTGGCGCGCACGTTCGGCTAAATGCCGTCTGCCCATTTCCTGTACCGCTTGCAACTGAGCGAATTTCGCTGGTCCGAGCCCCAATTGCCTGCTGAATGCTTCCTGATCGGCCTCGAGCAATGCGCGCAGGCTGCCAAACTGATTCAACAGGTGTCGCGCCAGATCTACCGCGCTTTTACCCGACACGCCGGTTCGTAAAAAAATCGCCAGCAGTTCGGCGTCCGAAAGACTCCCAGAGCCCAACTCAAGTAACCTCTCCCGCGGGCGCTCGGCCGCCGGCCAATCACGAATACTCATAGCACCTCCCTGTGTGTGGGCGCCGCTGTTCCGTAGCGGTCGCTGTGATATCGTAGCCCATCTTTTTTGCTGGCGATTTCATCCCTGGGGAGGGGGTATCGCCATGCAGCCACCATCGAATTGAAAGGCAGACCTATGCAGCGGCTGTATCGGAAACGCATCGTTCTGGGCGTCGGTGGCGGTATTGCTGCCTACAAGAGCGCCGACCTGGTTCGCCGACTGATCGACCAGGGCGCCGAAGTGCGCGTAGTCATGACCCGTGGCGGCAGCGAGTTCATCACCCCGCTGACCATGCAGGCCTTGTCCGGGCACCCGGTCCACCTCGACCTGCTGGACCCGGCGGCCGAAGCCGCGATGGGCCACATCGAGCTGGCCAAATGGGCCGACCTGGTGCTGATCGCCCCCGCCACTGCGGACCTGATCGCCCGTCTGGCCCAAGGCATTGCCAATGACCTGCTGACCACCCTGGTGCTGGCCACCGACGCCGTGGTCGCCGTTGCCCCGGCGATGAACCAGGCCATGTGGCGCGATCCAGCGACCCAGGCCAACCTGCAACTGCTCGAAAGCCGCCACTTGAAAGTCTTCGGCCCGGCCTCCGGCAGCCAGGCCTGTGGCGACGTCGGCATGGGCCGCATGCTCGAAGCCACCGACCTTGCCCAATGCGCCGCGGACTGCTTCCAACGCCAGGCGCTGACCGGCAAACACGTGCTGATTACCGCCGGCCCGACCCAGGAAAACATCGACCCGGTGCGCTACATCACCAACCACAGCTCCGGAAAAATGGGCTTTGCCCTGGCCGAAGCTGCGGTGGAAGCCGGTGCCCGCGTAACGCTGATCACCGGCCCCGTACACCTGTCGACCCCAGATCGCGTCACGCGCATCGACGTGGTCAGCGCTCGCGACATGCTCGCCGCCTGTGAAGCCGCGATCCCTTGCGATCTGTTCATCGCTTCTGCGGCAGTCGCGGACTACCGCCCGGAAGTCGTCGCCCCACAGAAACTCAAGAAAGACCCTACGAACGGCGACGGCTTGTTGCTACAGATGGTGCGCAACCCAGACATTCTGGCCTCCATCGCCACGCGCCCTGACCGTCCGTTCAGTGTCGGTTTCGCCGCTGAAACCGAACACCTGCTCGATTACGCTGCCCGCAAGTTGAAAGACAAGAACCTCGATTTGATCGTCGCCAACGACGTCGCCAACCCGAGCATTGGCTTCAACAGTGAAGAAAACGCCTGCAGCGTGATCGACCGCCAGCTACACGCCACACTTTTCGCCCAGACCAGCAAGAGCAAGATTGCCCGCCAGCTGATCACTTTTATCGCCGAACGTCTGAACCAGGTTTAATTTACATGCACGCTTTGCAAGCCAAGATCCTCGACCCCCGCATCGGTACCGACTTCCCGCTGCCGCAGTACGCCACACCAGGCTCCGCCGGCCTCGACCTGCGCGCCATGCTGGAAAAAGACACCGTCATCAAGCCGGGCGAAACCCTGCTGATTCCTACCGGCCTGTCGGTGTACATCGGCGACCCGGGCCTGGCGGCGCTGATTCTGCCGCGCTCCGGCCTGGGCCATAAGCACGGAATCGTGCTGGGCAACCTCGTCGGCCTGATCGACTCCGATTACCAGGGTCCGCTGATGGTGTCGTGCTGGAACCGTGGCCAGACCGATTTCAACATGGTGGTGGGCGAGCGTTTGGCCCAGCTGGTTTTGGTGCCGGTCGTTCAAGCGCACTTCGAGATGGTCAAAGAGTTCGTTGAAACCGAGCGCGGCGCTGGTGGTTTCGGGCATTCCGGCAGCCATTGATCGGAAAGCTGGCGACCTTGTGGCGAGGGAGCTTGCTCCCGCTGGGTTGCGTAGCAGCCCCGATTTTGTGAGTGCTGCGCAAGCTCCCTCGCCACAATTTGCACTAGGCTCATCTGGAAGGTTTACCGCCCAATATCAAGGCATTGGCCAGCCAATCACTTGCTAATGTTGGGGGCATGGCCTTTGCACACCACGAACTCTCAGTGGAAAACGCCGTCATACCCTTCAGTTTGAGCCTGTCGACGAGTTCTTCGCAGCAGGCCCAGCCACCCTTCGAGATGGAGCATTTCCAGTAATGAGCAGCCCAGCCCAAGTCGCACCCAAGTTCCCCGACAGCATCTTCCGCGCCTACGACATTCGTGGCACCGTCCCGGAATTTTTGAACGCTGAAACCGCTTATTGGTTAGGCCGCGCCATCGGCTCCCAGAGCCTGGCCCAGGATGAACCTAACGTTTCCGTTGGCCGTGACGGTCGTCTGTCCGGCCCGGAACTGGTGGAGCAACTGATCAAAGGCCTGGCCGATGCCGGTTGCCACGTCAGCGACGTCGGCCTGGTGCCAACGCCTGCGCTGTACTACGCCGCCAACGTGCTGGAAGGCAAATCCGGCGTCATGCTCACCGGCAGCCACAACCCGTCGAACTACAATGGTTTCAAGATCGTCATCGCTGGCGACACCCTGGCCAACGAACAGATCCAGGCCCTGCACGAACGCCTCAAGACCAACAACCTGAGCAGCGGCAAGGGCAGCATCACCCAGGTCGAGATCCTCGACCGCTACAACACCGAAATCGTCCAGGACATCAAACTGGCCCGCCGCCTGAAGGTTGTGGTCGATTGCGGTAACGGCGCGGCCGGCGTGATTGCTCCGCAACTGATCGAAGCCCTGAACTGCGAAGTCATCCCGCTGTTCTGCGACGTCGACGGCAACTTCCCGAACCATCATCCGGATCCGGGCAAGCCTGAAAACCTCGTGGACCTGATCGCCAAGGTCAAGGAAACCAACGCTGACCTCGGCCTGGCCTTCGACGGCGATGGCGACCGCGTCGGCGTGGTGACCAACACCGGCAGCATCGTCTTCCCGGACCGCCTGCTGATGTTGTTCGCCCGTGACGTACTGGCGCGCAACGCTGACGCGGAGATCATCTTCGACGTCAAATGCACCCGTCGCCTGACGCCGCTGATCAAGGAATACGGCGGCCGTCCGCTAATGTGGAAGACCGGTCACTCGTTGATCAAAAAGAAAATGAAACAAACCGGCGCCCTGTTGGCCGGCGAAATGAGCGGGCACATCTTCTTCAAGGAGCGCTGGTTCGGTTTCGACGACGGCATTTACAGCGCCGCGCGTCTGCTGGAGATCCTCAGCAAAGAAAAATCCACTGCGGAAGAGCTGTTTGCGACCTTCCCTAACGATATTTCTACGCCGGAAATCAATATCCATGTGACCGAAGAGAGCAAATTTAGCATCATTGATGCACTGCACGACGCGAAATGGGGCGAAGGCGCCAACCTGACCACCATTGACGGCGTGCGAGTCGACTACGCCAAAGGCTGGGGCCTGGTGCGCGCCTCCAACACCACACCGGTGCTGGTGCTGCGCTTCGAGGCCGATGACGAGGCTGAATTGCAGCGCATCAAGGATGTTTTCAAAGTCCAGTTGAAGCGTGTTGCACCTGATCTCCAATTACCGTTTTGATCCTCTGAAGCACCCGGAGCCCTGAATGACCCTCGAACGCGAAGCCGCCGCCAACACCGCCAAGGTCCTGTCCGAAGCGCTGCCTTACATTCGCCGCTATGTCGGCAAGACGCTGGTGATCAAATACGGCGGCAACGCGATGGAAAGCGAGGAGCTGAAAACCGGCTTCGCCCGCGACATCGTGCTGATGAAAGCTGTCGGCATTAACCCGGTGGTGGTTCACGGCGGCGGCCCGCAAATCGGCGACCTGCTCAAGCGTCTGTCGATCGAGAGCCACTTCATCGATGGCATGCGCGTGACTGACGCGCAAACCATGGACGTGGTGGAAATGGTCCTCGGCGGCCAGGTGAACAAGGACATCGTCAACCTGATCAACCGTCACGGCGGCAGCGCCATCGGCCTGACCGGTAAAGACGCCGAGCTGATTCGTGCGAAGAAGCTCACCGTGACCCGCCAGACGCCGGAGATGACCCAACCGGAAATTATCGACATCGGCCAGGTGGGCGAAGTGGTCGGGATCAACACCGACCTGCTGAACTTGCTGGTCAAAGGCGATTTCATTCCGGTGATCGCGCCAATCGGCGTTGGCGCCAACGGTGAGTCGTACAACATCAACGCCGACCTGGTGGCCGGTAAAGTCGCCGAAGCGCTGAAAGCTGAAAAGCTGATGCTGCTGACCAACATAGCCGGCCTGATGGACAAGTCGGGCACGGTCCTGACCGGTCTGACCACCCAACAGGTCGACGACTTGATCGCCGACGGCACGATCTACGGCGGCATGCTGCCGAAGATCCGTTGTGCGCTGGAAGCGGTTCAGGGCGGTGTGGGCAGTTCGTTGATCATTGATGGTCGGGTGCCGAATGCGATTCTGCTGGAGATTTTCACCGATACCGGTGTGGGTACTTTGATCAGTAATCGCAAGCGTCACTGATTCCAGAACGTCAAAAGATCGCAACCTTCGGCAGCACCCACGGATGTACGAATATTCCGTAGGAGCTGACGAAGTCTGCGATCTTTTTTATGCGCGAAGGAAATGCCTTACCTAACTCAGCGAAACGTCCGACATCGCGTAGAAAACAATCCGCCTAGGATCTTCCCTGTATCCACAGGAGATCTTCCCTATGCAGAAAAAACACGTTCCCTACGGCAGTGACGTTTCTGCAGGCAGCTATGCCTGCGCAGATTGCGGCCACACAT
This sequence comes from Pseudomonas sp. ZS1P83, assembly GCF_054897825.1. NCBI lineage: Bacteria > Pseudomonadati > Pseudomonadota > Gammaproteobacteria > Pseudomonadales > Pseudomonadaceae > Pseudomonas > Pseudomonas sp. ZS1P83. The sequence goes on along the minus strand of NZ_CM142706.1, from coordinate 5,608,405 downwards.
ATTCCAACCAGTCGAAGACGTCGCTTCCACCCTGCCCGAACTACGAGCCGAGCACTCACTCGCTCAATGGCTGGAACATTCTGTCGGGACGCGGCGATGCTGTTCGCGACCCTTATCCGACCAAGTAGTGGCGACATTGGAGCCTGAATAGGGCTCCAAAACAAAAAAGGCCCTGTTTTCACAGGGCCTTTTTGTTAGACGCCGAACTGAGCCCGATAGGCTTCAACCGCTGGCAAATGCTGCTTGAGCTGCGGATCGTCCGCCAGGAATTCCAGCACCTGGTTCAACGAAACAATGCTGATCACCGGAATGCCGAAGTCACGCTCCACTTCCTGGATCGCCGACAACTCGCCGTTGCCACGCTCCTGACGGTTCAGGGCGATGAGCACGCCTGCAGCCTTGGCGCCGTCTTGGGACGCGATGATCTGCATCACCTCACGGATTGCAGTGCCTGCGGTGATAACGTCGTCGATAATCAGCACGTCGCCGGTCAACGGTGCGCCGACCAGACTGCCGCCTTCGCCGTGGGCCTTGGCTTCCTTGCGGTTAAAGCACCATGGCAGATCACGACCATGATGTTCGGCCAGAGCTACTGCAGTGGTCGCCGCCAAAGGGATACCTTTGTAGGCTGGACCGAAGAGGACGTCGAACGAAATGCCGCTCTCGACGATGGCTGCCGCGTAGAAACGACCCAGCTGCGCAAGCGCCGATCCCGAGTTGAACAGGCCGGCATTAAAGAAGTAAGGACTGGTGCGCCCGGACTTCAGGGTGAACTCGCCGAAGCGCAAAACGCCGCGATCGATGGCAAAACGAATGAAATCGCGCTGATACGCTTGCATGAAAAAAACCCCAAATACCACGGATTTAGCTAATTAGGTTGACGCCGTGTATCATACACGCACGCGATTTTTGGGGCCATTTATGCGGATCATCAGTGTGAACGTCAATGGTATTCAGGCTGCAGTGGAGCGAGGTTTGCTCAGTTGGCTGCAAGCACAGAATGCCGACGTCATCTGCCTGCAGGACACCCGCGCCTCCGCCTTTGAACTGGACGATCCAGCCTTCCAACTGGATGGCTACTTCCTTTATGCCTGCGAAGCCGAAGTTCCCGCCCAAGGTGGCGTGGCTTTGTATTCGCGGCTGCAACCGAAGGCAGTCATCAGCGGTCTCGGGTTCGAGACAGCCGACCGCTACGGGCGCTACCTGCAAGCCGATTTCGACAAGGTCAGCATCGCGACCTTGCTGCTCCCTTCGGGGCAGAATGGCGATGAAGACTTGAACCAGAAGTTCAAGCTAATGGACGATTTCGCCCGTTATCTGGATAAACAGCGACGCAAACGTCGCGAGTACATTTACTGTGGCTCGCTGTACGTGGCGCAACAGAAGCTGGATATCAAAAACTGGCGTGACAGCCAGCAATCCCCGGGCTTCCTGGCACCTGAGCGTGCCTGGATGGACGAGATTGTCGGCAACATGGGCTATGTCGATGCCCTGCGCGAAGTCAGCCGTGAAGGTGACCAGTACAGCTGGTGGCCGGATAACGAACAGGCTGAAATGCTCAACCTCGGTTGGCGTTTCGACTATCAGTTGCTGACGCCGGGTCTGCGCCGCTTCGTACGTAGCGCGCGTTTGCCTCGCCAGCCACGGTTCTCGCAGCACGCGCCGCTGATCGTGGACTACGACTGGACGCTGACTATCTAAGCGTCTTTTCGCAGACACAAAAAAGCCGACATCAGTGTCGGCTTTTTTGTGCGCAACGATTTATTTGATCAACCGCCACGTGAACGGATACCGGTAAGGCAGCCCTTCATTGGCCTTCACGCCACCGATGATGGTCAGCACCAGCGCGCCGATCGCCAACAGGCCGAACAGGAAGAACCCGACGATCACCACCATCAGCAGCAAGCAGATGGCGGAGGCAATGGCGACGGTGATCTGAAAGTTCAGCGCCTCCTTGCCTTGTGCATCGATGAACGGGTCCATCTCGCGCTTCATCTGCCAGAGAATCAGCGGGCCGATCAACGTACCGAACGGAATCCAGACCCCCAGCAAGGCGGACAGGTGACAAAACATCGCCCATTGCCGAACCTCTTTGCTCGGGATGGGAAGCAGCTCTTGCTCGTCACTCATGGCGTCCTCCTTGCGTGGAGCGGTCCGATCAGTCGGCCAATGCGGCCTTTTGCAGTTCGAAGATTTCGGTCATGCCTTTCTTCGCCAGTTCAAGCATAGCGTTCAGTTCTTCAGGCTGGAACGGCGCGCCTTCGGCGGTGCCCTGAACTTCGATGAAACCGCCCGTGCTGGTCATCACCACGTTCAGGTCAGTCTCGGCAGCCGAGTCTTCCAGGTAGTCGAGGTCGAGCACCGGCTCGCCCTGGTACATGCCCACCGAAACGGCAGCGATCATTTGCTTGAGCGGGTCGCCGCCTTTCAGGCCGCCGCGCTTCTTGATCACTTTCAAGGCATCGACCAGTGCAACCATGGCGCCGGTGATGGACGCGGTGCGGGTGCCGCCGTCAGCCTGGATCACGTCGCAGTCGACGTACAAGGTGACGTCGCCCAGCTTGGACATGTCCAGCGAAGCACGCAGGGAACGGCCGATCAGACGCTGGATTTCCAGGGTGCGGCCGCCTTGCTTGCCGCGGCTCGCTTCACGCTGGTTACGCTCGCCAGTGGCGCGCGGCAGCATGCCGTATTCGGCGGTCAACCAGCCTTGGCCTTGACCTTTGAGGAACCGCGGCACGCCGTTTTCGACGCTGACGGTGCAGATGACTTTGGTATCACCGAACTCGACCAGTACAGATCCCTCGGCGTGTTTGGTGTAGTTGCGGGTAATGCGGATCGAGCGGAGCTGATCGGCAGCGCGACCACTTGGACGTTTCATAGGGAATACCTGTACGGGGGACGGAAAACTGCGGAGCATTATAGAGCCGCAGGGCCACGAGTGGGCACTTCTAAAAAATCCCCCGACGACTGAAGGCCCTGAATAGCACTTTACCGACGGCCTGCAGCCCTTTGTCACACCGTGTGTTTGGGCGCATTCGCCCCACTGCGCTACAATCCTGCGCCTTTGCTGCCTCTCGGCTTAAATTCATATAGATCAGGCCTGCGAAACCTTTGGTAACGCATGAACCTGCATTGCGAGGTACCTCCATGGTGCACAGCATGACCGCCTTCGCCCGCGTCGAAAAAGCCGGCGCCCAAGGCACCCTTAGCTGGGAATTGCGTTCGGTCAACAGCCGCTACCTGGAGCCGCACTTGCGTCTGCCGGAGTCCTTTCGCGACCTCGAAGGCGCGGTCCGCGAAGCCCTGCGACAGGGAATCTCACGGGGCAAGCTCGAATGCACCTTGCGCTTCACCGAAGAAAATACCGACAAACCACTGCAAGTGGACCGCGAGCGCGCCGCACAACTGGTCGCTGCCGCCGAGACCATCGCCGGCCTGATCAAGAATCCGGCCGCGCTGAACCCGCTGGAAGTCCTGGCCTGGCCCGGCGTGCTGGTGGGCGATGCGACCGACCCGCAAGCCTTGAATGCCGAAGCACTGGCGCTGTTCAACGAAGGTCTGAAAGAACTCAAGGCCGGCCGCGAGCGCGAAGGCGCGGAGCTGGCACGGTTGATCAATGATCGCCTGACCTCTATTGAAGAAGACGTGGTGACCCTGCGTGAACTGGTCCCGCAGATGCTCGCCACCCAGCGCCAGAAAGTGCTCGACCGCTTTGCCGACATGAAGGCCGAGATGGACCCGCAGCGACTGGAGCAGGAAATGGTCATGCTCGCGCAAAAGAGTGACGTCGCCGAAGAACTGGATCGCCTGAGCACTCACATCATCGAAGTTCGCCGGGTGCTCAAATCCGGTGGCGCTGCCGGTCGGCGCCTGGACTTCCTGATGCAGGAGCTCAACCGCGAAGCAAACACATTGGGCTCCAAAGCCTTCGACCCGCGCAGCACCCAGGCGGCGGTCAACCTCAAGGTGTTGATCGAGCAGATGCGCGAACAAGTGCAGAATATTGAGTAAGGCAAACCCGACATGACCCACAGCACCGGCACCCTGTACATCATTTCCGCCCCTTCGGGCGCGGGCAAGAGCAGCCTGGTCAAGGCCCTGACCGACGCTAATCAAGAGATCCGCGTCTCCGTTTCCCACACCACCCGCGCCATGCGCCCCGGTGAAGTGAACGGTGTGAACTACAACTTCGTATCGCGCGAAGAGTTCGTGAAGATGATCGAACACGGGGATTTTCTCGAGCGCGCCGAAGTGTTCGGCAATCTCTACGGCACTTCGCAAAGCCACCTGCAGCAGACCCTGGACGAAGGCCACGACCTGATTCTGGAAATCGACTGGCAGGGTGCAGAGCAAGTGCGCAAGTTGATGCCCCAGGCCCGTTCAATCTTCATTCTGCCACCGTCCCTGCAGGCCTTGCACCAGCGCCTGACCAATCGCGGCCAGGACAGCGACGAGATCATCGAAGGCCGGATGCGCGAAGCGGTCAGCGAGATGAGTCACTACGTCGATTACGACTACCTGATCATCAACGATGATTTCGCCCACGCACTGAAGGATTTGCAGGCGATTTTCCGCGCCAATCAGCTGCATCAGAAGCGTCAGCAACAGCGTAACGGAAAACTTTTGGCTGAATTGCTCGGCTAATCAGCGCTTCCCAAAACCGCTGGAAGGGCTTTACATTGGCACTTGCAGCGCGTCGAAGGGCTTGGTCAAAAAATCAGCGCTTCCCTAAACGCTGGTGATTTTTTAAACTGTTGAGTCCGCTCGCCCAACCGGGCAGCGCGCATATTGCATTCGCTCCGAGGAATACCATGGCCCGCGTAACCGTTGAAGATTGCCTAAACCACGTGGAAAACCGCTTTGAGCTGGTCATGCTGTCTACCAAGCGTGCCCGTCAACTGGCCACCGGCGGCAAAGAGCCACTGGTCCAGTGGGAAAACGACAAGCCTACGGTTGTAGCCTTGCGTGAAATCGCTGAAGGCCTGATGAGCTACGAGTTCATCGCCAATGCTGAAATCGTCGAAGACGAACCGCTGTTCGCAGCGTTCGAAGACGAGTCCAACGAGGCCGTCTAAGCCATGCCTGGTCGACGTAGCACGGCGCGGGGTCACAGCGAACGGCAGGATTTATCATGCCGAGCATAGACGCCCTCGCCGATCGCTTATCGACCTACCTCGGCAAGGACCAGGTCAACCTGGTCCGCCGAGCGTACTTTTACGCCGAACAAGCCCACGATGGCCAACGCCGCCGTAGCGGCGAGGCGTACGTCACGCACCCACTCGCGGTTGCGAATATTCTTGCCGACATGCACATGGACCATCAGAGCCTGATGGCTGCGATGCTGCATGACGTGATCGAAGACACCGGTATTGCCAAGGAAGCGCTGCAAGCTCAGTTCGGCGAAACCGTGGCCGAACTGGTCGACGGGGTCAGCAAACTGACCCAGATGAACTTCGAGACCAAAGCCGAAGCCCAGGCCGAAAACTTCCAGAAAATGGCCATGGCCATGGCCCGCGACATTCGCGTGATCCTGGTTAAGCTGGCTGACCGCTTGCACAACATGCGGACGCTGGAAGTCCTGTCCGGCGAAAAACGCCGACGGATTGCCAAGGAAACCCTGGAAATCTATGCACCTATTGCAAACCGGCTGGGCATGCACGCCATCCGCATAGAATTCGAAGACCTCGGCTTCAAAGCGATGCACCCGATGCGTTCCGCACGGATCAACCAGGCGGTCAAACGCGCCCGGGGCAACCGCAAGGAAATCGTCAACAAGATCGAAGAATCCCTCGGTCACTGCCTGGCCATCGATGGCATTCAGGGCGAGGTCAGCGGTCGTCAGAAACACCTCTACGGCATCTACAAGAAAATGCGCGGCAAGCGTCGAGCCTTTAACGAGATCATGGACGTCTATGCGTTTCGGATCATCGTCGACAAGGTCGATACCTGCTACCGCGTGCTGGGTGCTGTGCATAACTTATATAAACCACTGCCGGGGCGCTTCAAGGATTACATCGCGATCCCCAAGGCGAACGGCTACCAGTCGCTGCACACCACATTGTTCGGCATGCACGGTGTTCCGATCGAGATCCAGATCCGCACCCGTGAAATGGAAGAGATGGCCAACAACGGCATCGCCGCCCATTGGCTGTACAAATCCAGCGGCGACGAGCAGCCAAAAGGCACTCACGCCCGCGCTCGTCAGTGGGTCAAAGGCGTGCTGGAAATGCAGCAACGGGCCGGCAACTCGCTGGAATTCATCGAGAGCGTGAAGATTGACCTGTTCCCGGACGAGGTCTATGTGTTCACGCCCAAAGGCCGGATCATGGAGCTGCCTAAAGGCTCCACGGCGGTCGACTTCGCTTACGCGGTGCACACCGACGTGGGCAACAGCTGCATTGCCTGTCGGATCAATCGTCGTCTCGCCCCGCTGTCCGAACCGTTGCAAAGCGGCTCCACGGTCGAGATCGTCAGCGCCCCCGGCGCGCGGCCGAACCCGGCGTGGCTCAACTTCGTGGTCACCGGCAAGGCGCGGACCCACATCCGCCATGCATTGAAACTGCAACGCCGCTCCGAATCCATCAGCCTCGGCGAACGCCTGCTGAACAAAGTGCTGAATGGCTTCGACAGCTCGCTGGAGAAAGTCGCGGCCGAGCGCGTCAAAGCGATGCTCACCGAGTACCGTCTCGAACTGATCGAAGACTTGCTCGAAGACATCGGCCTGGGCAATCGCATGGCTTACGTGGTGGCTCGCCGCCTGCTTGGCGAAGGCGAGCAACTGCCCAGCGCGGAAGGCCCGCTGGCGATTCGTGGCACCGAAGGCCTGGTGCTCAGTTACGCCAAGTGCTGCACACCGATCCCGGGCGACCCGATTGTCGGCCACCTGTCCGCGGGCAAAGGCATGGTCGTGCACCTGGACAACTGCCGCAACATCAGCGAAATCCGCCACAACCCGGAAAAATGCATCCAGCTCTCGTGGGCCAAGGATGTCACCGGCGAATTCAATGTCGAGCTGCGCGTCGAACTGGAACACCAGCGTGGCTTGATCGCTCTGCTGGCCAGCAGCGTCAACGCGGCCGACGGCAATATCGAAAAAATCAGCATGGACGAACGCGATGGTCGCATCAGCGTGGTCCAACTGGTGGTCAGCGTGCACGACCGCGTGCACCTGGCCCGCGTGATCAAGAAACTGCGCGCTCTGACCGGGGTGATTCGCATCACTCGCATGCGTGCGTAAGCCACTCATTACAAGGAGTCATTCATGACCAAAACAGTTATCACCAGCGACAAGGCCCCGGCCGCCATCGGTACTTACTCCCAGGCGATCAAGGCTGGCAACACCGTTTACATGTCGGGTCAAATTCCTCTGGACCCAAAAACCATGGAACTGGTTGAAGGCTTCGAAGCCCAGACCGTCCAGGTGTTCGAGAACCTTAAAGCCGTCGCCGAAGCGGCTGGCGGTTCGTTCAAGGACATCGTCAAACTGAACATCTTCCTCACCGACCTGAGCCACTTCGCCAAGGTCAACGAGATCATGGGCAAGTACTTTGACCAGCCTTATCCTGCCCGCGCCGCCATCGGCGTTGCGGCCCTGCCAAAGGGTTCGCAGGTTGAAATGGATGCCATTCTGGTCATCGAGTAATGCGTCCGGCGCAGCCCTTCACGGCTGCGCCGCTGTCGTATGTATAAAAAGCGTTTTGAAAGGATTCCACCATGCGCCAAGCGCTTGTTCTCTCGCTGCTCGCCCTATTCCTGGGCGGTTGTGCCAGCAACCCTGCCGACCGTGATATTAGCGGCACCTGGATCAATCAGTCGGCGATCGATGCTGCATCCAAAGGCGGCCCCCTGCGTGAAGCGCTCCAGGCCTATGGCCCGAACCTGGAATGGGACGTCAACACCAAGGCCAGTCAGGCCCGCTACACCAATGGTTTTGAAAACGTCGATGGCAAGCTGCTGGGCGAAGAGTCCGGTGCCTGGAAGGTCGACTTTTATGGCAGCTCTGCCAGCGAGCTGAAGCGCGACGGCAAGCAACTGAGCCAGGTCGCCAACGACAACGAGCCGGAGCAAGTCTTCGAGCGCGCTCAGGTTCAGGTGCCAGACGGCGCACCAATCGGCGCCAGCTTCGAGCGCGCGCTGTATTCGGCCTACATGGGCGGCAGCTGGAAAGTCGTCAGCGGCCCAGGTGAAGGCAATACCGTGCAATTCCAGGCTGACGGCCAGGTTGCCGGCCTGCCGGGTGCGGATCGCTACGCCTTGTGTCTGGCCGGTGATTGCGCTTCGATGAGCAGCGGTAACGACAACATGTGGCTGCAAGTGAATGGCCAGGGCAACACCTGGATCTTTGCGCGCAAGGGCAAAGAGCTGGAGATTTTCCAGACCGTGAACACCGCTCAGGCGGACGAGATGCCATCGTTCACGCCGGGTGATCGCAAGTGGTTGCTGGAAAGGCAATAACCCGGCCTAGCGCAGATCCATTGTAGGAGCGAGGCTTGCCCGCGAAGGCGATGTAACAGCCAACGTAGATGTTGGACGTTATGACGCCTTCGCGGGCAAGCCTCGCTCCTACAGTTAGTTTGTGGTGACTGGAAGTCAGCAGCGGTCTTCGAGTATCGCGGCATAGCCTTCGCGAAAGCTTGGGTACTTCGGTATCCAGCCCAAGGCCTTCGCCCGAGCATTACTGCACTGCTTGCTGCCCGTGCGCCGCACGGTCGCATCCTCAGCCCATTCAGTCACGCCCAGGTACTCACGCAACCAGTCCACCACTTCCGCCAGCGGTGCAGGTGCATCGTCGACACCGATATAGAAGTCATCCAGCGTCACCCCACGCCGATCCGCCTCAAGCAGAAACGCCATCAACCCCGCTGCATCGTCGGCATGAATACGGTTGCCATAAAGCGGGGGATCGATCGCCACGCGATAACCTCTGCGAACCTGCGTCAGCAGCCATTCGCGGCCCGGGCCGTAAATGCCGGTCAAGCGCACGATGCTGGCCGGGATGCCGCTTTGGAGTGCCACTTGCTCAGCCTCTAGCATCAATCGACCTGAATAGCCTGCTGCAATGGTCGGCGAAGTCTCGTCGACCCACTCGCCATCCTGCTGGCCATACACACTGCTGCTGGAAACAAACAGCAGGCGATTGGGCACCTGACCGTAGTCGTTCAGCCAGTCCAGCACATGCTGCAAGCCCTGCACATAAGCAGCACGATAACCGGCTTCATCGTGATCGGTGGCGGCCGCGCAATACACCAGATAATCCACCGCACCGACTGGCCAGGTCGCCGGGCAGTCTTCATTGAACAAGTCGCCGGCAACACCAATGACTCCCTCGGGCAGGCGCGAGACGTCACGCCTCAGGCCATGAACCTCCCACCCAGAAGCCACCAATTGCGTGGCCAGACGGCTGCCAACATCACCGCAGCCGGCGATCAAAACAGAAGGCGCGGACATCAGAAAACTCCCTCAAGAAAGGTACAGACTAGCGCCCGAAATGGATGAGCGGCTAGTAACGGAGGAAAAAAAGAGACGCTATTACTTTTGTTAACGAGAATTACTTGCAATAATGCCTGCCACTTTTGTTCTCGGCCTCACCAGGCCTGGAAGAGCATCTACCGTTTTTCTTTCTCAGGTCCGGCCAGCATGACACGCAATCAATTCCCCGCTTCGCCAACCAAACGACCTCGCGCCTGGAGCGCGGTAGCCGCCCTGCTGATCAGCTTGATGCTGGCGCCGACTGCCGCGTTCGCTGACGCACAAGCGCCAGTCGCTCCGGCCGCCACGGCTGCTCAAGCGCCAGCGGATCACGCCGCATCGGCCGTTACCCCCGCCCAAGCCGTAGACACCACCGCCGAAGACGCTCCTGAAGTCCTCGAAGCCGACAACTCCCTGGGCATGGCCCACGACCTGTCGCCATGGGGCATGTACCAGAACGCCGACATCATCGTGAAAATCGTGATGATCGGTCTGGCCATCGCCTCGATCATCACCTGGACCATCTGGATCGCCAAGGGTTTCGAGCTGATGGGCGCCAAGCGTCGTCTGCGCACTGAAATCGTCCACCTGAAGAAAGCCACCACCCTTAAAGCAGCCAGTGCTTCGGCAACCAAGGCCGGCACCCTCGCCAACCTGTTGGTGCACGATGCACTGGAAGAAATGAAGCTGTCGGCCAACAGTCGCGAGAAAGAAGGCATCAAGGAACGTGTCAGTTTCCGCCTCGAGCGTCTCGTTGCAGCCTGCGGTCGCAACATGAGCAGCGGCACCGGCGTGCTCGCCACCATCGGCTCTACCGCGCCGTTCGTCGGCCTGTTCGGCACCGTGTGGGGCATCATGAACAGCTTCATCGGCATCGCCAAAACCCAGACCACCAACCTCGCCGTCGTGGCTCCCGGCATCGCCGAAGCCCTGCTGGCGACTGCACTGGGTCTGGTTGCCGCGATTCCGGCCGTTGTGATCTACAACGTCTTTGCCCGCTCCATCGCCGGTTACAAGGCGCAGGTGTCCGACGCTTCGGCGGAAGTCCTGCTGCTGGTCAGCCGCGACCTCGACCACCTGCCGCCCGAGCGCAGCTCGCAACCGCACATGGTGAAAGTGGGGTAATCGGCCATGGGCCTGCATTTGAAAGAAGGCGCAGACGACGATCTGGCCGAGAACCACGAAATCAACGTCACACCGTTCATCGACGTGATGCTGGTGCTGTTGATCATCTTCATGGTGGCGGCCCCGCTCGCCACCGTGGACATCAAGGTCGACCTGCCCGCCTCGAGTGCCAAACCGGCGCCACGGCCAGAGAAACCGGTGTTCCTCAGCGTCAAGGCTGACCAGCGCCTGTTCCTCGGCGAAGACGAAGTGAAGGCCGAAGCACTCGGCGCCACCCTCGACGCCAAGACCAAAGGCAAGAAAGACACGACGATCTTCTTCCAGGCCGATAAAGGTGTGGACTACGGCGACTTGATGAGCGTGATGGACAACTTGCGCTCCGCCGGTTACCTGAAGGTGGGTCTGGTCGGACTCGAGACGGCAGTCAAGAAATGATCACGACGCGCCAAAAGCTGACGCGTTACAGCGCGAGCCTGGCCGTGGTGCTGGGCGTCCATGCGCTGGCCATTGCACTGGCGCTGAACTGGACGTCGCGCCCACCGATCGAGCTGCCGCCGCAGGCGATGATGGTCGAGTTGGCGCCGGTTCCGGCCCCGCCACCGCCGGCACCGCCGAAGGTCATCACGCCGCCGCAGCCACCGGCGCCGGTAGAGGAACTGCCGATACCGAAACTGGCTGAAGTGCCGAAGGCCGAGATTGCGGTGCCGAAACCGGTCAAACCCAAGCCCAAGCCTCAACCGCCCAAGCCTGTGGAGAAAAAGCCGGAACCGCCTAAAGAGAAGCCGTCCGAGGAAAAACCGAGCGACGCGCAACCGACTCAGGCGCCAACGGAAAAATCCGCACAACCGGCACCGGGTCCATCACCGGCCCAGCAAGCGGCCAAGGCCAGTTGGCAGAGCGAATTGCTCGCGCATTTGGCCAAGCATAAGAAGTATCCACCCGCTGCAAGGATGCGGAACAAGGAAGGTGTGAACCGTCTACGTTTCGTGATGGATGCGCAAGGTAATGTGTTGTCGTTCGAACTGGCGAGCCCTTCCGGCAACGCCGATCTGGACCGCGCCACCCTGCAAATGATCCGCGAGGCTCAACCACTGCCCAAGCCACCGGCGGATATGCTGACCAACGGCTCCATCGAAATCGTTGCACCGTTTGTTTACTCGCTGGAAAAACGCCGGCGTTAAGCAAATACGCAGTCCCTTGTAGGAGCCGAGCTTGCTGGCGATGAGGCCCTAACATTCAGCATCTTCGTTGACTGATATACCGCTATCGCGAGCAAGCTCGGCTCCTACAGGTTATGTGGCGGCCACAAGATCTTTTAAAGGCACCGAAAGGTGCCTTTTGCATATCCACCAGCGGCAAACCCGCTTTGCCCGGTGTCACTCAACACACTCAGTCTGATAACGTGCGTCTATCGATTGCAGCCGGTATGCTTGGCCCGCAACTTCATGGACGCTTGCTATGACTCTTACAGAATTACGCTACATCGTTACCCTCGCCCAAGAGCAGCACTTCGGCCACGCGGCCGAGCGTTGCCATGTCAGCCAGCCGACCCTGTCGGTGGGCGTGAAAAAGCTTGAAGACGAACTCGGTGTGCTGATTTTCGAGCGCAGCAAGAGTGCCGTGCGCCTGACCCCGGTTGGCGAAGGCATTGTCGCCCAGGCGCAAAAAGTCCTGGAGCAGGCCCAAGGCATCCGCGAACTGGCCCAAGCCGGCAAGAACCAGCTGACCGCGCCGCTGAAAGTCGGCGCCATCTACACCGTCGGCCCGTACCTGTTTCCGCACCTGATTCCACAACTGCACCGGGTCGCCCCGCAGATGCCGTTGTACATCGAAGAAAACTTCACCCACGTGCTGCGCGACAAATTGCGCAACGGCGAGCTCGACGCGATCATCATCGCCCTGCCGTTCAACGAAGCCGACGTGCTGACCCTGCAACTCTACGACGAGCCGTTCTACGTCCTGATGCCGGCCCAGCACCCCTGGACCCAAAAAGAATCCATCGACGCCAGCCTGCTCAACGACAAGAGCCTGCTGCTGCTCGGCGAAGGCCACTGCTTCCGTGATCAAGTGTTGGAAGCGTGCCCGACCCTGGCCAAAGGCAACGACGGCGCCAAGCACACCACGGTGGAATCCAGCTCCCTGGAAACCATCCGCCACATGGTTGCGTCCGGCCTGGGTATCTCGATTCTGCCGCTATCGGCCGTGGACAGCCATCACTACGCCCCCGGCGTGATCGAAGTGCGCCCATTGTCGCCTCCGGTGCCGTTTCGCACCGTGGCCATCGCCTGGCGAGCGAGCTTCCCGCGGCCGAAGGCAATTGAGATCCTCGCTGACTCCATTCGCCTGTGCTCGGTGGCCAAGCCGCAAGCACCGGTGGTTGCGGCCTAAGTCGCTGCCATGACCGAGTTGTCGCAAGTGTCGGTGACGGCACTCAAGGGTGTCGGCGAAGCCATGGCCGAGAAATTGGCCAAGGTCGGCCTGGAGAATCTCCAGGACGTGCTATTCCACCTGCCGCTACGCTATCAGGACCGCACTCGCGTGGTTCCGATCGGCCATTTGCGACCGGGCCAGGACGCCGTGATCGAAGGCACCGTCAGCGGCGCCGACGTGGTCATGGGCCGCCGCCGAAGCCTGGTGGTGCGCCTGCAGGACGGCACTGGCGGGCTCAGCCTGCGTTTCTACCATTTCAGCAATGCCCAGAAAGAAGGCCTCAAACGCGGCACGCGCATTCGCTGCTACGGCGAAGCGCGGCCCGGTGCATCGGGGCTGGAAATCTATCACCCGGAATACCGCGCCATCACTGGCGACGAGCCGCCGCCGGTGGATGAAACCCTGACCCCGGTCTACCCGCTCACCGAAGGCCTGACCCAGCAGCGCTTGCGCCAGTTGTGCATGCAGACCCTGACGATGCTCGGCCCGACCAGCCTGCCCGACTGGCTGCCGACTGAACTGGCGCGGGATTATCAACTGGCACCGCTGGCCGATGCGATCCGCTACCTGCATCACCCACCCGCCGATGCCGATGTCGACGAACTCGCCCTCGGTCATCACTGGGCGCAGCACCGTCTGGCCTTCGAAGAACTCCTGACGCATCAACTGTCCCAGCAGCGCCTGCGCGAGAGCATGCGTTCCCTGCGCGCGCCGGCGATGCCAAATGCCACCCGGCTGCCGGCCCAGTATCTGGCCAATCTTGGCTTCACTCCGACCGGCGCTCAGCAACGGGTCGGCAACGAAATCGCTTACGACCTCAATCAGCACGAACCCATGTTGCGGCTGATTCAGGGCGACGTTGGCGCCGGTAAAACCGTGGTCGCAGCCCTCGCTGCACTCCAGGCCTTGGAGGCCGGGTATCAAGTGGCACTCATGGCGCCCACCGAGATTCTCGCCGAGCAGCATTTCATCACCTTCAAACGCTGGCTCGAACCGCTGGGCATTGAAGTGGCGTGGCTGGCCGGCAAGCTCAAAGGCAAGAACCGCGTGGCCGCACTGGAGCAAATCGCCAGCGGCACGCCGATGGTGGTCGGCACCCACGCGCTGTTCCAGGACGAGGTGAAATTCAAGAACCTGGCCTTGGTAATCATTGATGAACAACACCGCTTCGGTGTGCAGCAGCGCCTGGCGTTGCGGCAGAAAGGTGTCGGCGGGCGGATGTGTCCGCACCAGCTGATCATGACCGCGACACCGATTCCGCGGACGCTGGCCATGAGCGCCTACGCCGACCTCGACACCTCGATCCTCGACGAACTGCCGCCCGGTCGAACCCCGGTGAACACCGTGCTGATCACCGATACCCGACGCGTCGAAGTCATCGAGCGGGTGCGCGGTGCCTGTGCCGAAGGACGTCAGGCCTATTGGGTGTGCACGCTGATCGAAGAGTCAGAAGAGCTGACCTGCCAAGCCGCCGAAACCACTTACGAAGACCTCACCGCCGCCCTCGGCGAGCTGAAGGTCGGGCTCATCCACGGTCGCATGAAGCCCGTCGAGAAAGCCGCCGTCATGGCCGAATTCAAGGCCGGCAACCTGCAACTGCTGGTCGCGACCACCGTGATCGAAGTCGGCGTCGACGTGCCCAACGCCAGCCTGATGATCATCGAAAACCCTGAACGCCTCGGGCTCGCGCAGCTGCACCAGTTGCGCGGTCGCGTTGGTCGAGGCAGCGCCGCCAGCCATTGCGTGCTGCTTTACCATCCGCCGCTGTCACAAATCGGTCGTCAGCGACTGGGCATCATGCGCGAAACCAACGACGGTTTTGTCATCGCCGAAAAAGACCTCGAGCTGCGCGGCCCCGGCGAATTGCTCGGTACGCGTCAGACCGGCCTACTGCAATTCAAGGTCGCCGACCTGATGCGCGACGCCGATCTGTTGCCCGCCGTGCGCGACGCCGCCCAGGCGCTGCTGGAGCGCTGGCCGGATCACGTCAGTCCACTGCTCGACCGCTGGCTACGTCATGGGCAGCAATACGGCCAAGTGTGAGCACCGTCGCAGTTTCTGAACCCTCGTTCTGAGCAAGCTGGTTATACTCCTGCCATTGTTTTAAAACGGATATAGACCATGACCGAAGTTGCCCTCGCACCCGCCACCCCGCACGCTCCGTCGGTTATTCGGCTGCTGCTGGGCAAACTGGGTATCGCCTACGAAGAAGTCCTCGACCATCACGGCCTGAACGCCGCACGCAAAGTGCAGGCTGTTCTGCTTGATGACTCCGTGGGCGCGCTCATGGTGCTGTTCCCGCAGAGCCAATTGCTGGACCTCAATCGCCTGGCCGAACTGACGGGCCGCCGCCTCACCGCCGTGCCCACCGAACGCCTGGTAAAAATGCTCGGCAAACACAACCTGAGCCTGCTGCCCGGCCTGCCGGCGCTCACCAGTTCACCGTGCCTGTATGAAGAAAGCCTGCTGCGCGAACCGAAGTTGCTGATCAACTCGGACGAACCGGGCGTGTTGCTGGAAGTCACCAGCGAAGACTTCAAGACCATGCTGACCAAGGCCAGCGCCGCCAACTTCGGCGAAGCGCTGACCCTCATTCGCCCGAACCTCGACCGCCCTCACGATGACCGTGAGGAAATCACCCAGGCCGTTCAAGCGTTCACCGCGCGGCGTATCCAGCAGCGTCTGGAAGAGACCATCGAAATTCCGCCGCTGGCCGAGACCGCGCAGAAAATCATCAAACTGCGTGTCGATCCCAACGCCACCATCGACGACATCACCGGCGTCGTCGAAACCGACCCGGCCCTGGCCGCACAGGTTGTGAGCTGGGCGGCGTCGCCGTACTACGCCTCGCCGGGCAAGATTCGCTCAGTGGAAGACGCCATCGTCCGGGTCCTGGGTTTCGACCTGGTGATCAACCTGGCGCTGGGCCTGGCGCTTGGCAAAACCCTGAGCCTGCCGAAAGACCATCCGCAACACACCACGCCGTACTGGCAGCAGTCGATCTACACCGCCGCCGTCATCGAAGGCCTTACCCGCGCCATGCCGCGCGCCCAGCGCCCGGAAGCCGGCCTGACCTACCTCGCCGGCCTGCTGCACAACTTCGGCTACTTGCTGCTGGCCCACGTGTTCCCGCCGCACTTCTCGCTGATCTGCCGCCACCTGGAGGTCAACCCGCACCTGTGCCACAGCTACGTCGAGCAACACTTGCTGGGCATCAGCCGCGAACAGATCGGCTCCTGGCTGATGCGCTACTGGGACATGCCCGACGAGCTGGCCACTGCGCTGCGCTTCCAGCACGACCCGAGCTACGACGGCGATTACGCCGAGTACCCAAACCTCGTGTGTCTGGCTGTGCGTTTGCTGCGTAGCCGTGGCATTGGCTCCGGGCCAGATGAAGATATTCCGGATGCGTTGCTGGAGCGCGTCGGCCTGACTCGCGAGAAAGCCAACGACGTCGTGAGCAAAGTCCTTGAGGCTGAAGTGCTGCTGCGTGAACTGGCTTCGCAATTCACCCAGCCCTGAAAAGCTTCGTGGGCAAGTCGGATCGCCGCACCGCTCGCTCCTACGGATCAGCTAAATCCTGTAGGAGCGAGCGGTGCGGCGGTCCGACTTGCCCGCGAAGAATCCACCCCGATCCAACTGGCTCTCCCTCGCCACAGGATCGCGCAGAATTCTCAAGCCTTAGACTTAGCCTTCCTCGGCTTCAAATACTTGGTCAATCCCTGAAACCAGATCACCAACGCCGGGTTGCCCTTGATCTGAATCGACTTGTCCTGAATCCCCGTCATAAACGCCAACTGCTTGTTCTTCGCCTGCATCGTGGCAAAGCCATACGCCGCATCTTTAAAGGCAATCGCAAACGCAGGCTCGGCATGTACGCCGGACCTACTGGTAATGCGCTGATCCTTCACAAAGAAATGCCGCGCCACCTTCCCGTCCAGGGTCTGTAATTGGAATACAAGCTCCTTGTCACCCAACTGCTGCTGAAACGCAGGATTAGTCCGACTGGCCTTACCCATCAACAAACCCAGCATCCACAGAAGAAAACGAAATTTCATGCGCACAGCCTCAAAAGGAAAATGAACGGCCGGCGCAGTGTAGCGGCTTCATGAAAGAACGCCACTGTCTAGTTGAGTTAGAAGAAGATGAACTACTTTTCCAGCATTATGACCGCCAAGTCACACTTTCCGCCGAAGTTTCAGACGCTGCAGCCAAGACGAAGTGGCGCCCATAGCGTCACGCAGTTGGGCGGCAGTGATCGTTCGATCTGCCGCATCGAAAGCCAGCGCCGTTCGCAGGGCTGGCCAGCAGTGTCTCGGTAGATTCCTGGGTGCCTGCAGCTCGCGTTCGAGGTGCCCGTCGCGGGCCTCGGTCGAGGGCAAACGGCGGAACGGGTGTTTACCGCCCGCCAATTCGTACAACACGCAGGCCACGCCGTAGACATCCGCGCTGGCCGACAGCGGTTGGCCTTCGAGCAGTTCGGGGGCGGCGTAGCCGGGGGTCCAGGCGTTGAAGCGGTTGCGGCTCAGGTGTGGCAGGCCGGGCAAGATGCCCTCCTCGGCCTGGCCCAGACCGAAGTCGAACAGGCGCACACCTTCTTCGCTGAGCATGACGTTGCTCGGCTTCATGTCGCCGTGCAGCACGCCGCGAGCGTGGGCGAAGGCCAGCGCGTCGAGCAGCGGCAGCGCGATGTCGCGCAGTTCTTTCCACGGCAGGCCCAGCGGCCGCTCGCAAAATAATTTGTCCAGGGTCAGCCCACGCATGAGTTCCATGGTGATGAAGGCGCGCTGGCAGTCGGTGTCCACTTCAAAACTGTGCAAACGCAGCACGTTGTCGTGGCGCAGTCGTCGGGTCAGGGCGAACTCGCTGTAGAGCAAGGCACTGGCGTCCGGCGATTCGGCAAATTCTTCGCTGAGGATTTTCAGCGCGATGTAAGGGTCGGGATCGCCGAACTGCTCGCTCAGCAGATCCCGTGCGCGGTAAACCGCGCCCATGCCGCCAGCACCGAGCAGGCGCTCGATGCGGTAACGGCCTGCCAACACGTCGGGCATTTCGCCGACGCTGGCCTTTGTTGGCGCCAGCGCGGGCTCTGCTTTATGCGGCTTTCCGTTCAGAGGCGTGGCGAACGCAAAGTAAGTCAGGTTATTGGCTTCCTCGTCGGTCACCTGCAGGTCGTCGAGCGGCGGCATGAGTTCAGTCATTTTCGGATCACCACAGCCGTCAGGTTGTCCCGGGCCGAGCCCCGCAGAGCGCCGTCGAACAGACGCTCCAGCGCAACGTGCGGCGCGGTCAGGCTCAGGGGCGTTGCCCAAGGCATCAGTGCTCAACCCTTGGTACAAACCATCGCTGCACAACAGAAACGCATCGAAGGGGTAAACCTCGAGTTCAAGCACATCCAGCGTCAGCTGCTCGGCAGCCCCGACCGCACGGGTCAGGGCATGGGCAGAAGGATGCGCCTTGGCTTGTTCGACGCTCATGTGTTGCTCGTCGATCAGTTGCTGTTGCAGCGAATGGTCCTTGGACAGCTGATACAAACGCTGGCCGCGCCACAGGTAGCAGCGACTGTCGCCGGCCCAAATGCAGGCGGCGCGACTGCCTTCTACGAGCAGCGCCACCACGGTACTGCCCATGATGCTGTCGTGGCGCCCGGCCGTGACGGTCAACTCCTGACCCAAACGACGGTTCAGCCAGTGCAGGCACTGGCGTATGCCCTTGAGTCGTTCGTCGAAGTCGTCCTGCACCGGCAACTCCGCCAGGCTGGCGACGATCAACTGGCTGGCGATGTCGCCGCCCTGATGACCGCCCATGCCGTCCGCGACCACCCACAGACCCTGCTGCGGGCAGTCCAGGAAAGCATCTTCGTTGCGCGCCCGAACCTTGCCCGGATCGGTTCGCGCAGCGCTGCGCCAGGGACTGGCAACCAGCATCAGAGCTGCACCGGCATACGGAAGGTACGCAGCACGCCCATGTCGAACGGGTTCGGTGTGCGCTGGCTCGACAGCAAGTAGTTGGCGCGCAGGCCGCCTACGTCAGCTTTCAGTACCAGCACATCGCGACCGCTCAGGTACTCGGTCTGCATCAGGTCGAACAGACGGAACAGCGACCATGGGCCGGTGTTCTTCTCGATGCCGATCGGGCGGCCGACCATTTTGTCGAGGACCAGGCTGGTGCGACCGTCTTCAGCGTCGGTCGGCCATTTGAACGACACCGGCACGATCGGGCCGTGGCGGTACTCGATGGTCTTGTCGCCAAACTTGAACTCGGAACGGCTGACGGCCGGGTCGAGGGTGTACGGCTCCAGTTTGAACTGCACTTGCGGTTCGGCCGGATTGATCGAGAAGAAGCTCTGGCGAATCACTTGTGCGGCGGCCATCTGGTCGAGGTAAACCTTGGAGATCGGCATGCTATGACCGTCGATGCTACGCAGACGGTAGTTGCCTGGATCGCCACTCACGAACGGACGCATGTAGGTATCAAAGAAGCGATCGGCAATACCGTGCGCCTTGAAGAACTCGCGGAAGTCGCTGATCGCAACATCGCTGGTGCTGTGGGCGCTGAATGGATAGCGCTTGTTGATCGCCTTGCCGTAGAAGCTGTACAGCTCGCTCTGATAACGCTGGTTCAGGTATTGGTAGGAATCGTTCAGCACCAGACGCCAAGTGTCTTCAGCCAGTACGTTGAACCACACGCTGACCGGACGCGGCAGACGGTTCGAGGCATTGCGCAAGTTGCTCAGCGCATCACGCTGGCCGCTCATGCGGGTCTTGGCCATTTCGAACGCAGCCTGTTCCGGCGCACTGGCACGCGTCAGGCTCGCCAGTTGCAGTTGCAAGTCGTTAAGCGCCGTCAGCGCCGGAGTCAAATCAGCGGCCGGGCCGTTGTTGTCATCCAGTAAACGGTGCAGCGGTTCGAAGCGACGTTGCAGGGATTTCTTCGCGGTGTCGGGCAGCTGCTTTGCCATATTAGCCGCCATGCCCGATGCTTTTTCCGCTGCACCAGCGGCCAGTTTGCCGAGCTTGCCGCCCATCTCGCCCAGTTTGTCTGCTGCCTCGGAAGCCTCATCGGCACTGTCCGCGATCACCGGGAAACGGGTGTTCTCACGCACTTCCACCAGCAGTTGCAGCACTGGGGAGTTGGCGGCCGTCAGGCCAGCCAGTTGCTCGGCACCTTCACCGGCGTCGTTGATCGGTGGCAAGGCAACCTGGCCAACCGCTTCGCTCCAGAAGTTGGCGTAGTCGCGGAAGTACAGTTGCTCCAGCTCGACCATCAGGCGACGCAAGTCCATGCCGCTGATGCCCGAGCCTTCGCCCAGCACCCAGTTGTCACGCAGAAGGTCGGTGACCAGCGCAGTGCCCTGAATCGAGAAATACTGCTGATAACCCTTTTTGGTGTAGAAGCCCGGAATCACGTAATCGGTGCCAACAAACAGCACACCCTGTGGACCCAAGTGTTGGCTGAAGCGGTATTCCGGCAGGTTACGGGCCTGCTCGCGCAGCATCCGGTAAACCACGTTAACCAGCGACTCGCTGCGCAAAACCTGACGCGCCTCAGCCACCAGTTGATCGTTCAGCGGATAGACAAACGGCTGCTTCAGCAAACGCTCGAAGTGCGTGTTCAGACCGTTCTGCACCGCCGTGTTGCCGGCGTAACGAAGGGACCAGTCAGTGGCGACCCAATCTTTGAGCCACGCAGCATCGCGGCGATCTTTCATGTTCAGCATCAGGTACGCACGCAGGCTGTTGAGCAGGCGTTCGCGGTCCTTCATGTTGGCGCGAATCTGCCCTTCCAGCAGCGTCGCGACCTTCGGCAGCAGTTGCGCTTCAAGCTCATGCTCGTAGGCGTCCTTGACCACTGGATTGACGTCTTCACCTTGATACAGGCCGCCGCGCTCGTGGTACGACACGTCACCCTTTTTCGGGAAGACCTGAGTCGCCGCGTAGCGGGTGTCGAGGGTCTTGAGCACCGCCATGGAGTCGTCACGCGCGGTCAGGGCCGAGCGCTGTTGAGTCCAGTTTTGGGCCAGGTTACGCAGGTTTTCCAGACGCTCGTAGTTGGCCGAAAATCCGCCCGCCCACAGCATGCCGAACATCGCCAGTGCCGACAAAGCGCCCACGTACAGGGCACGTTGACCCCAATGGATGCGGCTGCGTTCGCGTTTGTCCAGACCGGCCAGATCGGCCTCGGGGAAAATCACTCGGCTGAGCAAGTGGTGAATGAAGCGCGAACGGCCACTGCGCAAGGTCGGCAGCACGCCGGCATTCATGCCCAGATTGGCGCCGATGCCGGCGGTGGTCTGGTCCATCTCTTGAGTCAGGTGCGGTGCGCTGGTCAGGTAGAAACCGCGCAACTGGCTGACACGCTGGTAGCGGTTGCCGGTGAACGCCATGTCGACGAACAGGCACAGGCGCTCGCCGATCTGCCCCAGTTGATGCGGGAAGTCGAGGATGCGACCACGGCGCTGGGTGTCGCGCTCCTGATGCATGCGCATGATGACTTGGCTGTTCAGGCGACGCAGCAGCTCTTCGAACTCGCTACGCAACACAGCCACATCGGTGCCGCTCTGCTCTTTGCGGAAGCTGGTGCCGAGCACCTGATCGCTTTCTTCGCGAGTCAGTTGATCGAAGAACTCGTCGAAACCAAGCAGCTTGTCAGCCTTGCTCAACACCAGATAAATCGGCACATCAACGTGGAGTTTTTGATGCACGTCTTGCAGACGGGCACGTACCTGGCGGGCCAAGGCATCGAGGTCTTGCTCGGTGTTGCCCAGCAGCATTGCTACTGGAATGGTCACCAGCACGCCGTTCAACGGACGGTTGCGGCGACGCTTGCGCAGCAGGTCGAGCAAGGTGCTCCAGGCGCTGTCATCGACTTCGTCATCCGGATGGGTCAGGTAACGCCCGGCGGTGTCGATCAGCACACCGTGGTCGGCGAAATACCAGTCGCAATGACGGGTGCCAAGGGTGTCGCGGGTCAGCTTGCGGTCGATCTTGTTGATCGGAAACTCAAGGCCCGAGAAGTCCAGCAAACTGGTCTTGCC
This sequence comes from Pseudomonas sp. ZS1P83, assembly GCF_054897825.1. Lineage (NCBI taxonomy): Bacteria > Pseudomonadati > Pseudomonadota > Gammaproteobacteria > Pseudomonadales > Pseudomonadaceae > Pseudomonas > Pseudomonas sp. ZS1P83. The sequence continues at coordinate 5,586,342 of NZ_CM142706.1, read as the reverse complement.
GCTGGCTTGTGGACCGATCAGCAAGTACCAGGGCAAATCGCTGCGCCAGCGTTCGCTGCGACCGCGATAGAGGCTCGAGGTCTTCAGGGTTTTCAACGCATCCTTGAAGTGCACGCGAAGCTCTTTCTGCTCTTCGTCGATCAGCTCTTCACGGCGGACACGGTCCTGGCCGTCTTCAGTGTCTTCGATGGCTTTCTTGCGTACGCCAGCGCGCCAGCTGACGAAGACCATGCTCAGGCCCCAGATCAGGAACAGCACACTGATGGTCAGCAGGCGGGAGGTCGAACCTTCCCAGAACTTGTAGTCATCGATCGCCAGCAGCGGCCCGACGAACCACACCAGCAGCGCGACAAACAGCACCACCAGCAAGGCCCAGACCCAGGTCTGGCGCAAGAGTGTGCCGACTTTCTTGAAAAACTTTTTCATCACACGTCCCTGTTTACGGCTGCGACTGCGGCGCAGCGGCGGCCGGATCAAGCTGCTGATAAGGTTGCAGAACGGTTTCGCGTTGCTCGCCCAATACCCAGGCGAAGCCCGAATACATCACCACCAGGCACACCACGGTGAACAGCACCACCATCCACGCCGGCACGATGCGCACCAGGCTGCGGCGCTGATCGTTCAAGCCTTCCCAATGTGGCGACAGTTCGCGCGGCACGTCGCCGCGCAGTTGGCGAATCTGGCGGTACAAGCCGTCGCGGATGCCTTCGAGTTCGAGCATGCCGCGAGCTTGCACGCGGTACTTGCCCTCGAAGCCCAGCGACAGGCACAGGTACATCAGTTCCAGCATCGGCAGGTGCTTGACCGGGTTTTTCGACAGGCGATCCAGCAGCTGGAAAAACTTCTCGCCGCCGAAGGTTTCGTTGTGGAAGCTGCTGAGCAGGCTCATCTGCGACCATTCGCTTTCGTTGCCCCACGGCGTAGTGACGACGGCTTCATCGACCACGGTGCAGAGCACGTAACGCGCGGCCATCACCTGGCTGCTTTCGGCGCCGTTGTGCAGCGCGCGCGATTCAAACAGTTTCAGCCCGGCAGTCAGTCGCTCGTTGAGCGCGTACAGGTCTTCGCGGGTGTCGCTGTGCTTGAGTCGCACCACTTCCGACAACAGGTCGGACGCTGCGGCTACCAGCGAGTTGAGGCTGATGTTGAACGCTTCGGCCGGACGCAGGCGCGCGGCGTAAATCATCCGTTCTTCGAGCTGTTCGAAACGCGGTGGTGCAGCGAAATCTGTCAGCGGGCTCGAAGCAGGGCCGTGGCCCTGGTGGTCGAGCAGGACGGTTTTATCGTCCTGGTTATGTTCCATGTCCTTGATCACGTCGGTCAGTTCCTGATGGCCCAGAATTTCAGTTCAAGCTCGGCAAATTCACCGGACACGTGGAACGCAAAGCCGCCGGAGCGCTCGAGTTGCGCCAGGTCTTCGGAACTGAGTTCGAGAATGAAATAGGTTTTGTTGGAGTGGAACGCGATCTGCCGCGGCGCCACCGGCAACGGTTTGACCTTGATGCCCGGCAGATGCAGGTTGACCAGTTGGCGGATGCGCTCCACCGGGCCGACCTTGAGGTGCGCCGGCAAGCGGTGGCGCAGCTCTTCGGCGTCACAGTTGGCACTGGCGGCGAGCACGAACGAGGCCGAGCCCAGCAGTTTGTGGTCGTGCAACGGCGAGACGATGATCCCGTACTGACGCGCTTGCAGGACCAGTTCGATGGCGTGCTGTTCGAGCACCATCGACAGCACCTGACGAATCGCTTCCATCAGTTTGCGGAAGCTCGCGCCCTGGTCGCTGTGCTGGTAACGGCTGTCCAGACGCGGGCGTTTGCTGTCGCTGGAGAAGGTCGCCAGATCGCCGAGCATGGTCAGCAGCGTGCGGTACAACGCTTCTGGGTGAACCTGTTCCAGGCCGAGGTAGTGGCGCAACAACAGTTCGGTGCGGTTGATCAGTTGCAGCATCATGAAGTCACCGACTTCCGCGCCACCCACCTTGCCGTTGGAACGGATGCGTTCGGCGATGGTGTCGCCCCGGTGGCCGAGCATGCTGATCACTTCTTTCAGGCACGACAGCAGGTAGCTGGACGAATGCGCCTGAAGGAAGGTCGGGACGAAGTCCGGGTCGAGGCTGATCACGCCATCAGGCGTGGTGTCGAGCACTTCGCAGATCTTCAGTTTCACGTAGGCTTGGTCGCTCTGCTGCTCGCCGAGCAACAGTTTGAAGTCCGGACGGCCGCAGCTGACCTGGCTGGCAGAGTCGTCGCCGGCGTTGGAGTCGGCGACTTCCGCTTCGTACGCGGTATAGCGCGCCAGCACGTCGGATTGCTCCGGACGGCGTGACTCGATGTGGTTGCCGGTGACCAGTGGCAGCGCCAGGTAGATCGGCGTGTTACCGATGTTCGGTGGCACGTCGAGTGCCAGCGGCTCGGTATTTCCACCGAGTTCGAACAGGCTGCCGTCCGGCAGAATCCCCGAGGCCTGGCTGATTACCAGTTTGCCCATGTTGAGGAACTGCAAGTCGATGTCCAGGTTCAGGAAGCCCCAGGTGTAGCTGCCCAGCAACTGAGTGCGGGTCTTCATCTGGTGATCGTAGTAGCGATCGTTGTGCTGGAAGTGCTGCGGGCGCAGCAGCATGCCTTCCTGCCAAATGACTTTATGGGAATTCATGATCAGTCATCCGCCTTGGCAAGCGTTTCGTTGCTGTTGCGAATACCGGCCTGGTCGAGGGTCAAATCAGCGTCGGTGACGTCCACCGGGGTGACTTGCACCGTGTAGCGCCATTTGGTTTCCGGCAGATCGCGGTAAGCCGCAAGGATGCCGACGTAGCGACTGCCCTCCTCCACGCTGAGTTTCATCGCCACGGTTTCACCTGGACGCAGCTCGATTTCTTCGCTGGCCACCAGGTCCGGGGCCAGGGATTCCTTGGCGCGCTCGTAGAGACTGAAGAAGTCAGCGTTCTCAAACGTCACCGGGTGCTTGAGTTCAAACAGACGCACGACGATTGGCGACGGACGCCCGTTGAGGTCCGGGTTCAACTGGTCGCTGGCGGTCAGCTTCAGGTTCAGCTTGGTGACGTGAGAATACGGCGACAGCGACGAGCAACCGGCCAGCAGCACCAGGGCCGCGAACGCCGTCAGCGTCTTGAAAAAAGCGGTCGAGCAGCGAGACATGCGCATCATCCTTGGTGGTCGGTGTGAAGGGTGGAAATCAGGCGGATCTGTTCTTCGTAGGCCTGGGCGAAGTCGCGGGCCAGCAGGCGCTCACTCCAGTCATCGTCCTGACGCAGGGCCTGGTGATAACGCCCGTAAGCCCTCCAGCGGCTGCCGGACGTGGCGAGCAGTGGCTTGTTGTCACGCTCGAAACGCAGGGTCAATTGCTGTGGCGAGAAGTGCTCCAATGTGCCGCGAACGGCAGCGCGGCTAGCGGTCAACAGGGCGACCTGATGCGCCTGCAAATCGCGGAACGCACGGGAGATTGCTTGCTCGGCCGGCAACTGGCCCGGCTTGTTCGGTTGCAACAAAATGCCCAGCGCTTCACCGGCATCGACGGCAAATTTGAGCGGGTTTTTGTGGGTGCCTTGCACGGTGGTCTGGGCCAGACGCAGTTCGTTTTTCAATTCCCTGCGGGTGCGCAGGCTCTGCTGCAAACCGCCGACGCTTTGCTTGAGCAGGCGTGCAGCGTTCATCGCCAGGGCTTCGCGGGCATCGTGGTCGAGGCCTTTGAGGTCCACGCCCAATGCCGCACCGAAGTGCTCCCAGAAACCTTCGCTCTGACGCTCGACCGCTTTTGGCGGTGGCGCGGGTGCTGGCTCTGCCGGGGCGTTGATCAGCTCCGGCACCATCAGGATTTCCATGTCGATGCGGGCGTAGTCGGCGCGCTGACGGGAGTCCTCGATCGTCGCGCTCGGGGCGATCAGTTCGTCGATTTCCGAATACACGCGCTCTTGTTGATCGAGGGCATTGAGCGGATCGAGGTCCAGAAACGCATCGTCCGGAATGACGCTGCCCGCCGCTTGCGGACGGCCGATTTCGACGTCGAAAGTCGCCGGGTCGCGAACCAGCCGTGCACGGATCTCGAAGTCACCCAACACGTAGACGCTGCCGTGCTCGATGCGCATGGCTTCGCCCTTGCGCAGACGCGCGCCGCTTTCGCTGTCCTGGATACCGTTGCTGCTGGTGTCGGTCAGGAAGAACGTGCCTTCGCGGTAGCTGATCAGCGCGTGGTGGTTGGACAGGTGACGCTTGCGGTCGGGAATGATCCAGTCGCAATCCTCGCCCCGGCCGATCACGCCGCCGGCCTGTTTGAAGGTTTTCTGGCACAAATCCGTGGGCACGAACTGCTTGGTGTTCAGCATTTCGAAAACCAGTTCCATGGTGATACTCCTTGCGGTCACTTGCCGCGATTGACCGCCTGCGGATCACCCAATGGGCGATAGGTGTTGTCGTTGAATTTGTAATTGCCGCTACAGCCGCCGAGGCCGCATAGAACGACAAGGGTCAGCAGGACGGCTTGCCAGTGACGAACAGACATCAGAGGGTCTCCAGGGGTAGACAAAGCACAAAGCGCCGACCCGTTTGGGCGGCGCTGTCAGAAGCGGAAGAGGTTGATTGGAAGGCTCTAATCCAAGGCCTATAGCCAATCACAGGGAAAATAGTGATCCCCTGTGGCGAGGGGACTTGTCCCCGTTCGGCTGCGCAGCAGTCGTAGTCCGGTAACCGCGGTTTACCTGAATAAACGGGCATGCCGGTTTTGGGGTCGCTTCGCAGCACAACGGGGATAAATCCCCTCACCACAGGAACTCCATTCACCACAGAAATCCCGCATGCCACAGAAACCTGCCTTGGCTCAGCCATCGAAATCACCCAGGTTGATATTCAGGCGCCCGAGGCGGTACAGCAGCGTGCGGCGTGGCAGACCGAGTTCGCGGGCCGCGAGGGTCTGGTTGCCGTCGTTTTTGCGCAGGCAATCGAGCAGCAGACTGCGCTCGACCTGCTCCAGGCGTTCACGCAGGTTCAGGCCGCTGCTGTCTTCCGGCAGGGCTTCCATGCGCAGAGAGAAATGCTCGGCCAATAACTCGCCGCCCTCGCACAGCAACACCGCGCGTTCGACCAGGCCTTTGAGTTCACGCACGTTGCCGGGAAAGGCGTAACCGGACAGGTGATCCAGCGCCGCATCGGACCAGCGCACCGCGTCGCGCTGCAAGAACGAGCAAGCCTTGCCGGCGAAGTGTCGGGCGAGGTCGAGGATGTCGCCTTCGCGCTGACGCAAGGCCGGCAACTCGATCGGGAATTGCGCGAGGCGGTAGTACAAGTCCTCGCGGAACTTGCCTTCGCTGACCAGCACCGATAAATCCCGGTGAGTCGCGGCGATGATGCGCACGTCGATCTTGTGGGTGTCGTTGGAACCCAGCGGGCGGATCTCGCCTTCCTGAAGAACTCGCAACAGCTTGGCTTGCAGGGACAACGGCATGTCGCCGATTTCATCCAGCAGCAAGGTGCCGCCGTTGGCCGCGTCGAACAGGCCGGCGCGATCTCGGTCGGCGCCGGTGAACGCACCTTTGCGGTAGCCGAACAGTTCGCTTTCCAACAGGTTCTCGGGGAACGCCGCGCAGTTCTGCACGATGAACGCCTGGGACCGTCGCGGGCCGCAATCGTGTATCGCCCGTGCGACCACTTCCTTGCCGGTGCCGGTTTCGCCGCGCAGCAGCACGGTATAAGGGCTGTGCAGGACTTTGCTGATCAGCGAATAGGTCTGGCGCATGGCCGAACTCTTGCCAATCAAACCGTAACCGCTGGCACTCGGGACGCTGACCTTTGCCGGTCGTGAATCACCGGGCGGCTGACGCAAACGTTGTAGCAAATGCAGTTGACCAAGGACGAACGAGCCCAGTTGACCGAGGGAATCAGCGAAGCCTTGCAGGTCAATGTGCCGGCGACTGGCACACAGCAACAAGCCTTCGACGGCCTTCTGCTGATTGACCAGCGGCACACATAACAGCGACTGCCAAGGCGTGGCCTGAGGCGGCAGAAAACTGGTTTCGTGCAGGCTGCCGCTCAGCTCGCTGAGGCACACCACGCGGTTCTGGCACAGGGCGAATTGCAGCAGTTGTTCACCGTTGTAATCCGCCGGCAGGCTCGCCGCTTCCCGGGGTTGCAGGATGCCATTCAGGCACTCGGCGTTCATCCCCAGGCACGTGTGAGTCGCGTCCAGCAGGTACAGCTGCGTCAGCTCACAACCGCTGAGCTCGGCCAACCCGCGCACGAAGTCACCCAGCAGCGCAGCACCGTCCGCCGCCCGCGACAGGCTGGCGAACTGCGCCAGCAAGGCTTCGGCATAGACCAGCGGTTGCGGCACTTGAGTGAACATCACACCCACCTCAGGCGAACTCGCAGGTCACGCTGGCGTTGCCGTCGAGCGTCGCGTGGACACGTTTGAGGCTTTCACCGGTGGCCATCGCATCGAGCAAGCGGTCGGCCACCAGCGGCAGCACGTGCAGGTCGAGCAAATGGTCGATCAGGCGCGCGCCGCTGTCGCTCTGGGTGCAGCGTTCGGCCAAGTGATCGACGAGGTCCTGCGAGTAGGTGAAATCCAGCTGACGGCGGTTCAGGCGCTCGCCCAAACGACCGAGTTTGATTTCGATCAGCTCGCGCAGCACCGGGCCGCCCACCGGGTAGTAAGGCACCACGCGCATCCGCGCCAGCAGCGCCGGTTTGAAGTGCTTGCTGAGGACCGGGCGAATGGTTTCTTCGAGGACTTCGGCCGATGGGCGTGCGCCGTTTTCGCAGAGCTCGCTGATGCGGTCGCTGCCCAAGTTCGAGGTCATCAGGATCAGCGTGTTGCGGAAGTCAATCTCGCGCCCTTCGCCGTCGTTGGCCACGCCTTTGTCGAAGATTTGGTAGAACAGATTAAGCACGTCCGGGTCGGCTTTCTCGACTTCATCGAGCAGCACCACCGAGTACGGCTTCTGGCGCACGGCTTCGGTGAGCATGCCGCCTTCGCCGTAACCCACGTAACCCGGCGGCGCACCGATCAGGCGCGAGACGGTGTGCTTTTCCTGGAACTCGGACATGTTGATGGTGGTGATGAAACGATCACCGCCGTACAGCAAGTCCGCCAGGGCCAACGCGGTTTCGGTTTTGCCGACGCCGCTCGGGCCGACCAGCAGGAACACGCCGACCGGTGCATCAGGTTTGTTCAAGCCGGCAGCGGTAGCGCGCATCGAGCGATCCAGTGCGTGTACGGCTTGTTCCTGACCACGGATGCGCGTGCGCAAGTCGGAGGCGAAGCTCGCGACTTTGGCGTTGTGCTCGCGGGCCAGTTGCGCCAGCGGCACGCCGGTCCAGGCGCTGATCACTTCGGCCACCAGACGCGGGCAGACTTCAAAGCTCACCAGACGCTCCTTGAGCTGAAGCTCGGTCAGGGCTTTGTGAGTTTCGTTGAGTGCGGCTTCCAGCGACGCGACGCTTTGCGCTTCGTCCACGACGGCAGCCGCTTCGCGCGCCTTGGCCAATTGCTGACGCAGGTCCAGCAGCCGCTCGGCCAGTTCTTTCTGTTCGGTCCAGAGGGCTTTCAGCGCGACCCTTTCGTCTTCGGCTTCGGCCAGACGATCTTCCAAAGCGTCCAGCGCTTCGTGATCGATCAGCAAGCCTGCTTCAGCATCACGGCGCAGAGCCTGACGCTGACGGCCCCCTTCAGCCAGTTCGCCACGCAGACGTTCGAGGCTTTCCGGGGCGGCGGCGAGGCTGATGCGCACGCGGGCGCACGCGGTGTCGAGCACATCGACGGCTTTGTCCGGCAGCTGACGGCCAGCGAGGTAGCGAGCAGACAACTCGGCCGCCGCAACCACCGCGTCATCGCGCAGGTAGATGCCGTGGCTCTTCTCGTAGACCTGCGCCAGGCCACGGAGGATGGTCACCGCTTCGCTCACGGTCGGTTCGTGCAGTTGCACCGGTTGGAAGCGACGGGCCAGGGCCGGGTCTTTTTCGAAGTACTTCTTGTACTCCGCCCACGTGGTGGCGGCGATGGTGCGCAACTCGCCACGGGCCAGGGCTGGCTTGAGCAGGTTGGCCGCGTCGGAACCGCCGGCGTTGCCGCCCGCGCCGATCAGCGTGTGGGCTTCGTCGATGAAGATGATGATCGGTTTCGGCGAGGCTTTGACTTCGTCGATCACGCCTTTGAGGCGACGCTCGAACTCACCTTTGACGCTGGCGCCCGCCTGCAACAGGCCCATGTCCAGCGACAGCAGCTCTACGCCTTTCAAGACTTGCGGCACTTCACGGGCCGCGATGCGCGAAGCCAGGCCCTCGACGATGGCGGTTTTACCGACGCCGGCTTCACCGACCACGATCGGGTTGTTTTTGCGGCGACGGGCAAGGATGTCGACCATCTGACGGATCGCGCCATCGCGGCACAACACCGGGTCGAGTTTGCCGTCGCGAGCCTGTTGGGTCAGGTTGTGGGTGAAGCGCTGCAGCAGCGATTCGCCGGGCACGGCCGGTTTACCCGTGGCTAGTTGTTCTTTTTGCGACAGGGCGAATTCTTTCAGGCGCTCAATGTTCAACTTGGCCAGCAACGACTGGTAGCGGCTGCCGGCGTAGCGCATCGGATTGCGCAGCAACGCGAGGATCAACGCGGCTTGCTCGACCTGACTTTGGCCCAGTTCAAGGTTGGCCACCAACAACGCGTCTTGCAGCCACTGCACCAGTTCCGGGGCGAACACCGGGTTACGCGAGGCGCTGTGCTCGACCCGCGATTGCAACGCGGCGCTCAGTTCCCCGGCATCGACGTCGGCGTCTTGCAACGCGCGGGCGAGCAGGCCTTGCGGGCGCTCCAGCAAGCCCAGCAACAAGTCTTCGACGAGGATCTTGCTGCCGCCACGGGCGACGCAGCGTTCGGCCGAACTTTCCAGGTCACGACGGGTTTCGGCGTCCAGCGCCTGGATAAGTTGTTGCAGGTCTACGTTGATCATAAGTCTCACGTCCTTAAGGAATTTTGCTGCCCAGGGTCACCACGCCGTCCGCTTTTTCGCGACCGAGCCAGCTGGTCCATCCCAGGCGACACGCGTTCTGCTCACCGATGCGCAGTTCGCGTATTTCTTCCTGGCGCAGGACCAGGCGAATGTCGTAATCGAGTGGGTCACGCAGGGTGAACCGCACCAGCGCGCAGAGCGGCTGGTAGCCGAAACCGATCGGCAGAAATTCGTGAAAGCGTTGCCAGTCGAGCTCACGGATGTGAATGCGGAATTTGCCGCTGCGGTCGCGCACGTGTTCGCCCAGCACCAGGTCTTCGCCGAGCAGGCTGTTGGCGCGGCCCAAGCGATTGCGCTGCTCGTCGAGAATTTCGACGCGGCGCTCGATGCACTGCTCGATGGTCAGCTCGGCATGTTTGAAGTAGTAACGCAGCACCGCTTCGATCAGCGCCGCCGAGTGCGCCCGCAAGCTGAGCAAGCCGAGGTACGGCAGCAGGCGTTTCCAGTTCAGCTCCTGAGCCTTGCGGATCTCCTCGCCACCGAGGCCGATCAACGCAAACAGTTGCGAGGAAAACGGGTCGAGGGCACCGCTCTGGAAGCTCGCGCGGTAGCGGTACTTGCGCCAGATCGGCAGCATCAGCCGTTGCAGGCGATGGTGGAACAGGTCGAGAAAGTTGCGGGTCGGGTTGCCGTCTTCGCTATCGCCCAAAGCCTGTTCGCCGTAGAACGCCGGCAACGGCGAACCGGAACCGACCAGGCCGATCAGGTTGAAACGCAAACGTGCGCGCATCTGCCCGTGCTCTTCGAAAAACTCCACGCGATCAACATCACTGCCGGGGAAACCCAGGCTCGGATTGGCCTGGAATTCCAGCTGGTCGTACAGATCGTCTTCGCTCAGGTACGGGTGTGCCTCGCGCAGCCGGTCCACCACCAGCAGTACGGCCTGAAATAGCGAGTACTCGCGTATTACCCGGGTCAGCCCGCTTAAAGCAGGGGTTGCAGACCCATGCGTGGTGTCCATTGGTACACCTCTCCCTGTGTGCTTTTTACTCGCAGCTCGTGGTACGAATTGAGACTGGCGTAAAGCGCGAAAAACTCGTTAAGAACCGAAGCGAAAACGAACAGGTCGCCTTCTCCGATATACCCTTGCGGGTCGATGATCAGCTCGGTGCGCAACCCGCGCACCGGCAACCCTCGGTGCAATCGGTCGACGTGTTGGTGTTTGATCGACTTGAGCCCGCCCAGCAGGCGTTTACTGACTTTTTCCGCGTGTTGGTCGTAGTAGCGCGGCAGGTCGTAGGTTTCGAGAATCACCTTCAACGCATTGACGTCGGCCAGCGACAGATAGTTAAGCGACATGTTGCTGATCAGCTTCCAGAGGAAGTCACGGTTCAGTGGCGGCGCATAACTGGGAGTGGCCGGGGTGATGTTGCGGAAACTCAGGAACTCCGGCGTCTCTTCGCACGCCTGGCTGATGTCGCCGAGCTTGAGCTTGCGCGGCAGGTTCTGGTTGGTGCAGATCAGCTCGATCGACAGCGTTTCGTGGGCTTCGGTGTGGCGAATGCCGAAGCTCAAGTAAGTGTCTAGGCCGTCGTGCAACGAGGACGAACGCTGGCGGATGCTGTAGTGCGGACGGCTGTTGGGCACGTCGAAACTCGGGTCGTGCTCGAAGGATTCGAACGGCACGTACTCTTGATAACCAAGGCCGCCGGGCTTCCAGCCGGTGACGGTTTCCACGGAAAACACGCCGCAGTTTTCCAGGCCGAATTCGGCCGGCAACAGCAGGTATTCGTCTTGTTTGCCGTCGAGGCGGATCGGCAACGCGTCGTGTTTGAACAGATTGACGATCGGCGTGCAGTAGAGCTTCACGTTGTCCAGGGTAGGACGCAGACGCTGGATGCCGCTCTTGCGAATGTCGAAGCGCAATTCCAGGCCGCGCACCTGTTTGAGGGTGTCTTCCGGCAGCGCTTTGAGCAGGTCCAGACCGTTGATATCGACGAACAGGAATTTGTCCTGGAAGGCGAAATATTCCTGCAGGTGGCGATAGCCGCGGAAGGTGTTCAGCGGATACGGGATCAACGCTTCTTCTTCGGCAAAACCCACCGGCTGCACGCGGTCGCCAGGCATCTTGAACGCCATTGGCGCGCCGTTTACGCCGTTGATTGGTTTGCCGGCACTGTCCAGCGGGACCAGTTCGATGCCTTCCAGGTTGCGCAGCAGGCTCAGGTAAAGCATCTGACTGATGTAACGCTCGCCGGCAAAGTGCAGGCGTAGACGGCTCAGCTCCAGCTCACCAAGGTGACCGTCTGCGCTCATCTCCAGACGCAGACTCAACAGCGAACCGTCGCCTTTCACCGAGTAATTCAGCGCGGCCAGGTCCAGCGGCAAAACCTCAGTCGGGTAGCACGTACGGAAACGGCAGCGCACATCTTCGATCGGCACACTCTCAACCGGCGTGCCGCGCTCGACCATCAACGCAGATCCCGATCGCTTCAACGGGTCGAACTGCAAAATGCTGAACGCCGGCAGCGGCCGCATGTAGTTGGGCCACAGCAGGTGCATCAGCGAATGGCTGAGTTCCGGTAACTCGTCGTCGAGCTTCTGGCGCAGGCGCCCGGTCAGGAAGGCAAAGCCTTCCAGCAACCGCTCCACGTCCGGATCCCGCCCGGCCTGACCCAGAAAAGGCGCCAACGCCGGGCTACGCTCGGCGAATCGACGACCCAACTGGCGAAGTGCGGTGAGTTCGCTTTGGTAGTAGTGGTTAAAGGACACGGGGTTACCTGTAAGTCGTTAGCTGACGTTGACCTGACCGCTGCCATCCAGGCGTGCGGCGAAACTGACCTGGCGTTTGAAACCATCAACTTCCAGCAAGCCTTCGATGCTGAAGGACAGGCGAAGCTGATCGTGGTCACGCGGCAAGGAAATGACACGCACATTGCTCAGGCGTGGCTCGTAGGCTTCGATGAAATTTTCGATGGCCAGACGGGCCTGACTCAGGGAGTCGTGCAGGCTCAGCCGCATGTCATTGAGATCGGGTAGCCCGTAATCGGACAGCGTTTGCACGCTGCCCGCACGGGTACTGAGCATCTTGGCCAGATGGGCAGCCACGGACGCCATGGCGCAAACCTCGCGGCTCCAGCCGACGCGTTTGTCCGCGTCGCCCCCCAGGCGTTCGAAAAGGCTGCCGTATCCAGTCATGAGTCGCTCCGCTTACTCTTTGTCCAGCTTGCCAACCAGCGACAGAGTGAAATCGGCACCCATGTACTTGAAGTGCGGGCGCACGTTCAGGCTGACGCGGTACCAGCCAGGCTCGCCTTCAACATCGCTGACGATGATCTGGGCAGCGCGCAGTGGACGACGCCCGCGAACTTCGGCGCTTGGGTTTTCCTGGTCGGCCACGTACTGGCGGATCCACTTGTTGAGTTCCAGCTCGAGGTCGGTACGTTCTTTCCACGAACCGAGCTGCTCGCGCTGCAGCACTTTCAAGTAGTGAGCCAGGCGGTTGACGATCATCATGTACGGCAGTTGGGTGCCGAGCTTGTAGTTCAGCTCTGCTGCTTTGCCTTCAGCGCTGATGCCGAAGAGTTTCGGCTTCTGCACCGAGCTGGCGGAGAAGAACGCTGCGTTGTCGCTGCCTTTGCGCATGGTCAGGGAGATGAAGCCTTCCTCGGCCAGTTCGTATTCACGACGGTCGCTAACAAGTACCTCGGTCGGAATCTTGGTTTCGATTTCGCCCATGCTTTCGAAGTGGTGCAACGGCAGGTCTTCAACCGCGCCACCGCTCTGCGGGCCGATGATGTTCGGGCACCAGCGGAATTTGGCGAAGCTGTCGGTCAGCTTGGTGCCGAACGCGTAGGCGGTGTTGCCCCACAAGTAATGCTCGTGGCTGTTGGCGACGGTTTCTTTGTACACGAACGATTTGACCGGGTTTTCTTCCGGGTCGTACGGGTTACGCAGCAGGAAACGCGGCACGGTCAGGCCAACGTAACGGGAGTCTTCCGACTGGCGGAAGCTCTGCCATTTGGCGAATTGAGGGCCTTCGAAGTGATCTTTCAGATCCTTCAGGTCCGGCAGGCCTGTGAAGCTTTCCAGGCCGAAGAATTTCGGGCCGGCCGCCGCGATGAATGGCGCGTGGGACATGCAGGCAACGCTGGAGACGTACTGCATCAGTTTCACGTCCGGCGAGCTTGGGGACATGAAGTAGTTGGCGATAATTGCGCCAACCGGCTGACCACCGAACTGGCCGTATTCAGCGGTGTAGATATGCTTGTACAGGCCAGACTGCATCACTTCCGGCGAATCGTCGAAATCGTCCAGCAGGTCTTCTTTGGAGACGTTGAGGATTTCGATCTTGATGTTTTCGCGGAAGTTGGTGCGATCAACCAGCAACTGCAGTCCACGCCACGACGACTCCAGGGACTGGAAAGCCGGGTGGTGCAGAATTTCGTCCATCTGGCGGCTGAGCTTGGCATCGATCTCGGCGATCATGCGGTCAACCATGGCTTTCTTGACCGGCTCACCGCTGTTCTGCGGCTTGAGCAGCTCTTCGATGAACGCCGACACACCGCGTTTGGCGATGTCGTAGGCTTCGTCGTCCGGCGTCAGGCGGGTCTCGGCGATGATGCTGTCGAGAATGCTGTATTCGCCGCTCTCTTTGCTCTTTTGCTGTGCTGTGCTAGTGCTCATTGTGTTGGCTTCCTTGGCTGATGGAGACTCAGGCGTCCTGAGCTGCGGCGTTCAGGCCCAGCTCACCCAGTACGCGACCGCGGGATTCGTCGTCGGCGAGAACGCCTTCGATGGCTTTGCGGAACGCAGGCGCGTTACCCAGCGGGCCTTTGAGCGCCACCAGCGCGTCGCGCAGTTCCATCAGTTTTTTCAACTCAGGCACTTGCTCGACCAGGCTGGCCGGGTTGAAGTCCTTCATCGAGTTGACGCGCAGTTGCACGCCCAGCTCTTCAGTGCTGCCTTCTTCCTGAAGGCGGTTCGGCACGTTCAACGTCAGGCTCAGCTCTTGCTTGGCCAGCACTTCGTCGAACGTCATTTTGTCGATGCTGATCGGTTTGCGATCTTCGACTTTGCGTTCGTCCTTGCGGTGGGTGTAGTCACCGATTGCCAGTAGTTTCAACGGCAGTTCAATCTCTTCCTGTGCACCACCGGTGGCAGGTTTGAACGTGACGTTGATGCGTTCCTTGGGGGCTACCGAGCCTTCTTTGGCCATGGCTTTTCTCCTTGCGGTTGTGGCCCTGGGGCCTATTCGAGTACCACTTCGAGATCGAGGTGGCACAGCCTGCGATAAATCTCTTCCTTGCGTTCACGTACGGCATGGTTCTGCGGTAACAACTCGCAGCAGCTATGCAGTAAATGCAGCACTTGCAGCGCAAGATCGGGCTCCCAGGCGTGCAGGCCTGAGTCCTGTAATGTTTGGTCCAGGGTGTCGAGTTGGGTCTTGGCCAGTTCGTATTTCTTGGCCATGAAGCACAGCCGCGCGAGGGCGAACTGCCAGAAGAATCGGACGCGTCCGCCGTGGGCGCTTTGCAGGCCTTGCTTGAGGATCTGCACGGCAGCCTTGAGGCCGTCCTTGCGCAGGATCGGCAGGACTTCTTCCAGGGCCACTTCCCAGGACGGCTGGCTGTCAGCGACTTCGACCTTGCGCGGCGCACTGGCGCTTTGCAGGTGCGGCATGACGTGGGCACTGACCCAGGCGCGGGTGGCGGGGTCAGCGAACGGCGCGCCGTCGTGGAAACGCAATTCGATGATGCCGGGCAGGCGCTGAATCAAAAGCGCGAAGTGAATTTCCACTTCGCGCATAGCCATCTCGGCGTTGAGCCCCTGAAGGCATTCCCAGACCATTCGCTGGCCATCGAACCAGAACGGCGCCTTCGCCAGGCTCGCCTCCAGTTCCACCAGCAGGTCAGCGTATTTGGCCTGGTCGTAACGGTCCTGGCAGGCCTTGAGCTTGTCGGCTGGCAAGCTGCGCAGGACGGTGATTTGCTCGGCATTGCGCTCGGGTACCGCGTCGATGGGCAACCACAACAGTGTGCGATTGAGGCGCAAGGCGCGCAGGTCGGTGGCTTTCTGCTTGAGCCACCAGGCACACAGCGGACGGGCGTTTTCTTGCTGGGCGCGCAGGGCCTTGTGGGCTTCTTTCTCGTTGTCGATCGGCGCGCCGGGAGTGAACAGCTGCGTAGCGGCCTGCTTGACCTGGGCCACGGCGGCACCTACCACATTGGGCTCCGGCTGGTTGTCAGCGGCGCGCTGGACCATGTTTTTCAGGCGACGGGAAATCGGCAGCAGCAACGGCGCATCGTCGCCCAGGTGTTCGGTGCAGGCAGCATCAAGGCCCTCCAGATGTTCCACCAGACGGCGGAACAGCGGCAGTTGCTCTTTGATCGCAATGTTTTCGTTCAGCACCTGCTCAAGACGCGGCACCAACCAACTGATGGCAGCGGAGCGGGTGCGGGCCTTGTTGGGATGAACCTCGGCCCAGTGGTTCTCGCACAGGTGGTGCAAAAGTCCGAGGCCGGCCAGCAGTCCCTGGAAGGACTCGCGTTGGTACAGGGCCCAGGTCAACCAGGCACCGACTCGCAAATCCTTGGATTGAGTGCGCAGCAGGTTTTCGCTGTTTTCGCGGATTTTCAGCCAGTCGATCTGACCGCTTTCGTGCATGGATTGGGCTTTGCCCAACTCGCTTTCCAGTGCCTCGTATTCGCTCGAAAAGCGAACATCCTCGCCCGCGAAATTCTCTTTGGAAACAGAGGCTTTTGCGAGTTCAAGGTAATGGGCAGAAAGTTTGTTTGAGTAGGACATTCGTGGTCTTTAATTAGGTTTACTGTCATACAGTCATTGGAATTTCAATAGCATCAAAGATGCTGCGATGAAACTCACCCAATTGAGTTCGTCCTGTTTTAAGAACTCGCGCTTCGTAAAGCCGCTAATCATCACTGAGAATTCATACCCTGACGCTGACGCCAAGCATGACAAGAATAAAAAATGATAAATGTAGGAACTTTCTGAAAGGTTAGAGTCATTTAAGGAAAAAGCGATGATTGGTAGCAAGCCATAAAAAACGTCACCAAAATGATGGCGCGGCCTCCAACCCCGCCAAATGCTGCCCTGTATAGCGTGTACTTGATCGCACAATGCTCGACTTACCCCAAACTTCTCACGTTTGCTGACGCAATCTGAAATACGGAAATTTCGGACTGCGCTTCGGGCTCCTTCCTATATCAATCCTTTTGCTGCCTTGTTAGCGTGCTCTGCAACTTACATTTGCTCAGGACAGGTATGGTTTGAGCGTTGCAATTTGTTACTTCTTTCAGCTTAAGGACAAGCTGCTAACAGCAAAAGGATAAGCGTATGTTCGCACCGGCCAATGTTGCCCAGTTCACGCTTTTGATCCCAACGGTTCGCCACGATTTTAAGGTGCTGGCCTTTGAAGGCACTGAAGTCATCAGCACCTTGTATTCGATCCAGGTTGAACTGGTCAGCGAGTACCCCGATTTCGATCTGGAGAGTCTGCTCAGCCAACCGGCCTTTCTCCAGTTCGGCCTTTACGGCGAAGGGATTCATGGCTATATCTCAGGGGTGTCCGCGGGTGATATAGGTAAGCGCCTGACCCGTTATCACCTGACCCTGGTCCCGGCGCTGCACTTCTTGCAGTTCAGCCACGATCAGCGGATTTTCCAGCGCCAGACGGTGCCGCAAATCATCGCTCAGGTACTCAAGGGGCATGGCATCCAGGCCGATGCTTTCACCTTCAACGTCAGAACAAGTCCCGAGCGCGAATACTGCACCCAATATCGCGAAAACGATTTCGAGTTCGTCCAGCGGTTGTGCGCCGAGGACGGCATCGCCTGGCATCACCAGCACTCCCGGGAAGGCCATGTGCTGGTGTTCACCGACGACCAGGTCTTTTTCCCGACGCTAGGCGCAACCCCTTATCGGCAAGACACCGGCATGGTCGCCGAGCATCCGGTCGTCAACCGGTTCGCCATGGGGTTCAGCACTCGCACCAGCACAGTCACATGCCGCGACTATGACCTGAAACGCCCTAGCCAGTTGCTGGAAAGTCGCTTCACGGCCGAGTTCACCCCAGCGCTTGAAGACTATCGCTATCCGCTGCTGATGAAGACTGAAAAACATGGCAAACAGCTGGTCCGCCAAGCACTGGAGCGACACCGTAGCGACTATCAGTTAGTCGACGGAGCAAGCAATCAGCCGACGCTGCGCAGCGGTTACTTGTTCGACCTGACCGAACACCCGCGAAAAAACTGCAACGGCATGTGGTTGCTGGTAAGCCTTCATCACGAAGGGAAAGAACCGCAATCCCTGGAAGAAGCACTCGTCAGCGACGACAAACCCACGGACGGTTTCACTCAAGGCTACCGCAACAGTTTCAGCGCCATTCCATCAGACGTTCTCTACCGCCCTCCTCTGCGCCCCCGAAAGCCTGTGCTGGTATGCCAGACCGCTCGTGTTACAGGGCCGCCCGGAGAAGATATTTTTTGCGACGACTACGGTAGGGTTCGCGTCGAGCTGCCTTGGGATCGAGCGGAACTCAACAGCGAAAAAAGCAGCTGCTGGCTACGGGTTGCCTCCAGTTGGGCGGGCGAGGGATTTGGTGCAGTGACGATCCCGCGCGTCGGGATGGAAGTGGTCGTGGCTTTCCAGGAGGGCGATCCGGATCAACCGTTGATCACCGGTTGCGTGGTCAACAAGGTCACGTCCGTCGCTCATCAACTGCCCGAGAACAAAACCAGAACGGTGCTACGCAGCCAAAGCTCACCGCGCAATGGCGGCTACAACGAATTGTCGATTGAAGACCGCGCCGGGCGGGAAAAAATCTACCTGCGCGCACAACGCGACATCGAGCAACTGATCCTCAACGACAGCCACAGTCTGATCAACAACGACCGCTTCGAGCAGGTGGACAACCACAGCACCAGCCTGATCAAGGGTAAGGAGTTGCACACCACCCAAGGCATGCGAAGCACGGTGATCGGCGGTGATGAGTTGATCACTATCAGCGGCAACAGCAGCACGACGTCCGCTGGTTCGCTGGTGATTCACGCCGGTCAACAGGCGCATGTCACCGCCACCAACGTGGTGATCGATGCAGGCATGAGCCTGACGCTCACGGCGGGCGGTCACCACATCGTCATCAATGCGGGCGGGATCTTCAGCAGCGTGCCCATCGTCGAGGGTGGTGCGCCACTGGCGGGTATTCAGCCGCTACAGGCGCTACAAGCTCCGGCTCGCACGGCCAATGCCGTCATCGCCAACCCAATGTCCATCGTTGCCGGCGCCCGACAGCAGGCGGCGGACTACTGCCCGCTTTGCGAGGCTTGTCTTGCTGGCCAATGCAACATTGGGGAAGCCGCATGAATACCCTTGAACAATGGCTGCTCGAACAATCCCGGTCCGGACGGGAGCTCTATCTGGTGCTCGACTCGGACGGTCAGCTCGACGAGCGCAATGCATTAACCAAGGAACTGGGTGCCGATCAGTACCGCAATCTGTATGTGGGCACGGCGGCTAATTCAATGGCGCAAGCAGGCCCTGTTCTTTTTCAGATAGGTACAGTCAAACATCCGGTGATTCAGGCGTTGCTCGATACGCCGGAGCGTAATTGGGGCTGGCTGGGCAGTGCCACCCTCACGGACCTCGACGCTTTGGTCACTCACTGGCGCGACCGGTTGGTAGTCGGTGAGCGCCCGAATCAGGCGCTGTATCGCTTCCACGATAATCGCGTACTGGGGCGCGCCCTGAGCCATCTGCAACCTGAGCAGCACGCCGATTATCTGGGGCCGATCGCCAGCGTCTGTTATTGGCACGCGGAGCAATGGACGGCCACTGACAACCCTGACCCCGGCGAACACCCGCTACCGGTTGATCCGGCCTGGTTGAAAACCCCGACGCCGGACATTGTCTACGCGAACGTGCTGTTCGATAACACGCGCCGCTACCTGGTCCGTGAGCACACCGAAGCCTTGGTTGCCCTCGCCACAGAGCGAGATGTGGATGACTGGTTGTGGGGATTGATTCAATTGGCTCGTTTGTGGGGTTGGCAGCAACCGGAGCAGGTGCATTTTTTGCTGACGCAGTGCTTGAAAGCGCCTGGGTACTTGCCTCCCAAGGCATGGCAACCGAAGCCGGAAGAGGATTCAGCGGCGCATTTTGAGCGGGTGTATCAGCAAGTGTTGTATTGGGAGGGAGATGCACACTTATAAAGCGCGTCGTCAGTACCTTAAAAACATACGAAATCACCCAATCAATGCGAACTTTCAAAACGACAATATGAAAAGAATTAAATTAGCAGCAAACAGAATGATCGTAATTTTGATTACGACCTCTTTAACTGGTTGCATTGGTTACACCCTAAAAACACCTGATCCTTATACGCGCAGCGGAGACAAAACAACCCGTGAGTGGTGTGGGATTACGCTATGGGCTCTAATTTTACCAATCCCATTAATGCTGCCTGTATGCAAGGTGTACAAGGACCAAAAATTCAACTCTGATTTTTATGCGTGCGGCCCTCTTATGTTTCTAGGACCTTTAGTTCATAGCTACAAAGGGAACGCTTTGTGTGGAAAATTCCCTGGATAATCAAAGGTAAGCGCAGAAGGGAAGTGAGTTTGATTGTGTATGCGGAGAAACACTTGCTATCGGCTGCGGCGGATACACCAGCACCTTCCGCATACCGGCCGGTCGCCACACTTCTCCCATTTACGCAGGCTGTACGGAAAACAAGGACGTAACGCCATGACGCATCAGAAAGCGCTGTATTCGCGGGGATATGTCCCGCACATCAAACGAATCGTTCAAAGCCTGACACTCAGCAGTTGCCTCGCCCTGACCCTGGGTTGCTCTGCTGTCGGTAAGCCAAATACTTTTACCTTCGTCCCCGACTTCCCGCCCAACTTCAAGTACGAGCTGAAAGCCATCTACATCCCCGCCAAAGGGGAAACATGCAGCTTGCCCGGAGGGCGAAATTTTCAGGTCAGCTTCAATAAACCCAACATGGAATACGAGGCCACTGCCGAAATTGAGCTGTACAGGACCGTGAGCGACTGTCCGATGGCGTTGAACCTTGTGGAGCTCAAGGTCATAGGCGTTTTTGGCCCGGAACGAAGTGACAGCAGCTATGACTTCGCCTCATTTGCCGTGCGTCCAGAGTTGTTGGAGCGACACATGGGCACGTTCAGCGATGACGGCACAGGTGAGTTCTTCGGTGAATGCCAGTGGTTTTTCCGTACTGTCGGCCCCGAGCGTTACCTCATAAAAATCCTCTACTGCAAAAACACTGATGCGCAGGGGATCGTCACCAAAGGTCGTCCTTCTACGGCTTACACGCTAGATCAACTACCGGGGAAAACGGTAACGCTTAAGGTCAAGTTGGCCGTCGATGAAGAGCCTTACATGGGAGACACATGGGTGAAGGTGCCCAACGGCTGGAAGCGCTGCATGGGGAAAGGTTTTGAAGACCAGCATGCGTTTTGTTACGGCAACCATAAAGATTTCAGCACATTCAAGATGGTGGATGAGCGGATCTGCACCATTTACCCAGGCTGTACGGAAAACAAGGATGAGACCCCATGAGCGTTGAAGCTTTATCCGCCAATGATGCACCATTCATGCAGGGCAACATCCACGCCTGCCCTTTGCGTGGCCATTCGACGAGTTTTCAGTTAGTGGACGAGTTTGGTGATGGTAAGCCATATGCAGGTTTGCCCTTCGAGGTCACCGACTACGAAGACACTGTCTACTCAGGCAAGTTAGATGCGAACGGCGCCGGCAAAGTTACGAACCATTTTTGTGGACCGGTGGTACTCAAACTCAGTCAGGCGTATCAAGGGAGTAATGATGATTACAGCGAACTAATTCGCAGAAAACACTACCCACTCCCCATCACCGAACTCCAAGTACGCGCCGAAAAAACCCGCTTCTTCAACAAATCAGGCGTACGAACCCAAGCCAATCCCGCAAAAGACCTCGCTGCCCCCACTACCTATTACCAGGTTGAAGTGAGTGAACTGGTAAAGCACGTGGCGCACTTGCCGCCCCTGGCCTTTCGTCGCGACCCACCCAATATGGTGGTGCACAAACTGCTGCGATCCACTCTCAAAACCAGAGCTTTCACAATTGTCGATAAAAGCGCCCCGGATGGAGGGCTAAACGGGGTCTTCAGTCAGATGGACATGGCCACGGTCGAGTTGGGTTTCTTCCCGCCACCGCCCAAACCAAAGGGCATCGCCCTGCTGCCGAACAAACACCATGTGATGGAAGTGCGGCCAATGAGAGCGCTACGCCCGATGTTGTCGACCGGCGACGAATTTTGCGCACTCAACCTCTATCAACTGGCCTTGATGTCGACCCTGAGTTACACCGACTTTGGTCAGGAGCCGAACACACAACCGGTCAAAACAGACAGCGTGAGCTTCCCCTTGCAGCCAACCAGCGGTAACTGGTTCGGCCATGCATTGCCGCAGTTTGATGAGTTGTGGAAAGTCGATGCTACACAGACGAAGAAGTACTACCCGCTGTATGAAGAGGTCCCTTATTCAAAACGGCTGGAAGTGGTGCCGTTCGACCCGTTGCTCTACCCCGAGGTCAACAATCCAGAGTTGGGAGATGAGCAGGAACACCCGGCCAAACTACACTTTCTCGATGATCGCAATAATGAAAACAGCACGGACACCCAAGCCTTCATCACCCATCACGACGAATTGATATTGGTTAGTGTGCGCGGAACCCAAGAACTACTGCCCGACGGCCTGCGTGATATGCATGCCCAGCAGGTTCCTTTTGAAGAAGGAGAAGGCAAGGTTCACAACGGCTTTTACGGCGCCGCCAAGGTCGCCTACCCGTTTGTCGTGAGCTACCTGGAAAAATTCTACAGCGGACAAAAACTGCTGATTACAGGGCACAGCCTGGGCGGTGCGGCGGCGCTGATATTGGCTGAAATGTTGCGACGCAATAACCGATATGCGCCGGACATCGTGCTCTATACCTACGGCGCACCCCGCGCTGGCGATGCTACTTTTGTCGAAAGCGCCCACCCCCTGAACCATCACCGTATCGTCAAACACAACGACCCCGTGCCGAGCGTGCCCGCCACGTGGATGAATACGCCGTCTGTGCCGATGTATTACAAGCATGGGGCGATAATCGTGTTGAACCCCGCCATTGGCTTGGCATACCTGGCTTTAAACATGATCAATTTCGGAGGCGAGCCTTACGGGCACCACGGCAAGCTGCGCCACTTCATGCCAGTGGTATTTGGCAAAGAGCACAAGTCCTCGATTCTGTGGGAGCCGGGTTGCAGCACGATCAACGATCACGGCTGTGCAGAGGCGTTGCATCAGATCAACGGCCTGCCCAAACGTGGCTCACTACTGCGGCAGATGATGGAGGCCTCCGATCACTCGATGGTCGGCAGCTACATACCCGGCTGCTGGGCCAGCCTGCGCCGTTGGCAGGAGGCGCAGGAGCGCAAGCGATCACTGGTGACCCTGAGGGAGTTCAACTGGATCAGCGACGGCTTGGAACGCATCAGCGATCAACTGGACAACATCAAACGGAACATCGCAAAGAACCCCAGCGCACACGCCAATTACCATCAAGACGCGCAAAAGACGGAGGCTCTCAGCGAGGAAAAGGAAAAGATTCAGATGACCCGGGATCGCCTGCTGGCCCTGCACGGCCAGCAAGTCACCGAGGCCGACGTATATGGCAGCTACGCCGACCAGCCCGAGTGGGTACAGGAAAATCTGCTGCGCTGGAAAGCCCATCCGGAAAACATCGTTCAGGAACAGTTGGCGATGATTCCACCCGTAGCCGAAGACCACGACGCAGCCATTGCGGCAATTACGGGCGGGCATGCGGTGGGGGCGCCATTCCATTTGGATATTGATTCGATTATTTAGAGAGGCTAGGGCGACAGGGAAATCCCTGTCATCCCTCTCTATCGGCACGACGATGTGCCCGCAAATGGAAGTTGGTACGGAATGCCGATATTTTCGGCAATTAAACACCGCGCGCCAGCGCTTGTTTAAAAACCCTCCGGGTTACTTCCTGCAAGCTACAACACCTTGCGCCGTTGCCTACAGCTACGCCAGAATCCGCCGGCTTGTGCGCCTTGGGGCTGGTCGGTACCTTGATTCGTGTCACTGAACCTCAGTGATCGGGTTTAGTCGCCCGCTGGAATTGAAGTAGCACGAGCGCCCGTCAAGCAGGCATTTCCTATCCTGCATTTGATGGTGGCTGTGCGTAGGGCACCTTCGGGTGCGCCGGCTTCTTCAATTCCCCGGTCCGACTAACCTGCGTACAGCTGCCACCCCTTCGTTTAGTCGGCGAAGTGTTGTCAGCATCACTTATGGAATTGAAGATCATGTTCAAGGTAACTCCAAACCCGCCGGACACCGACCCGGTCTCCCCCTACGAAAGCCTCGATTCAAACAAACTCAACGACGCCGCCGAACGCGCCCTCGACCATCACTTCCCGCCAGCCGAACCGAAGCCGCCGAAATTCAACGGCCAACTCTTCAGCGTCTGCCCCGACATCAACACTGAAACCCTGCTCGCCAACGCCTCGGAAGATCTACTTTCCATCAGCGCCATCGCCGCCGGCCTCGCCGACGATGTGGACGGCTCACGACGCTCCGTAGCCTTGGCGCTCAGCCGCATGGCCGACGGGGTGCATTTGTTGGTGGAGCGAGCGTTGGATCATCTGGATGAGCCGGAAATGGCAGCGATACTCGCCAAGCAGTCGTAAACCCTGAGTGCACGGTGAGCCTGACGCACCGCATTTTCTGATTTTACGACCGCTACGCAGCCGAACGCAGGCTTCGCCAGCTGCTACACGGATCGCGTCTTGGCTTGACTGATCGGCATTACCCTCGCCCCATAAAAAAATGGGCACCCAACCTCGTTGGCGTGCCCATTTTTTATCCCGCTCACCCGCCATGCGGGGTGTCGGTGCGTGTTACGGATTAACGCTGTCTTTCAACGATTTGCCCGGCTTGAACGCAACGGTGTTGCTGGCCTTGATCTTAACTGGCTCACCGGTTTGCGGGTTTTTGCCGGTGCGGGCACCGCGATGGCGTTGCAGGAAGGTACCGAAGCCCACCAGCGTGACGCTGTCCTTGCGGTGCAGAGCGCCGGTAATTTCTTCGAGAACGGCGTTAAGAACGCGGTTGGCCTGCTCTTTGGTGAGGTCTGCTTTTTCAGCAATTGCTGCGGCGAGTTCTGGTTTACGCATGTTAGTGAAGCCCCTTTGACGGTTTTTTGTTGTTATGTCCGTGCTGTTCTCGTTGGAACAGCGCCCAAAGCGCCGCAGGTGCTCTACTCTGCGGCAGACGAGAGTGAGAATGGCATGCACGGAAGACCCGCGCCAGTCTCGGCGCGACCTTTGTAGTGGCGAAAGAGGGGTGATTCCGACAGAACGACCGGTATTTACGCCAGCAGTGCCGGAAGCTCTTTGTTCAGGGCCAGTTTTTCCATCACCGCCGCGCCTGTCAGGGCATATCCCAGCAGTTTGCCGCTGGCATCGCGGCACAATACCTTGATGTCCGCGCCCTGCCCTTCGACAGTCCAGACGCCTTCGAAACCCCGTGGCGGTGGTGAAACCACCAATGGGCAGACCGGGGTTTTCACGGTGATGGGCATCGGGCCATAACTCACTGCCGTAGGGTTTCCGGCGAGGGTCTGTGCCAGGGCTCTCGCACAGCTCATGAGGGGCATCACGTACAACAGATTCAGCCCGTCGACTTCGGCGCAGTCGCCCAAGGCGTAGATATTGGCGTGGGAGGTTTTCAGGTGACGATCGACGACCACGCCGCGATTGACCTGCACACCGGCAGCGGCCGCCAGGTCGATGCGCGGACGCAGCCCAATAGCCGAAACCACCACGTCGCAAGGAATCACCTGACCGTCAGAGAGATGTGCTTCCAGGCCGTCAGCCACGCGCTGCAAGCGGTTGAGCACCGGTCCGAGGTGGAAGCATGCGCCGAGGCTTTCCAGCCCGGCCTGGACCGCAGCGGCCGCCGCCGGGTGCAGCAGGGTCGGCATGACTTGCTCGCACGGTGCAACTAATTGCACCTCGTAGCCGCCGAGGATCAGGTCGTTGGCGAACTCGCAGCCGATCAGACCGGCGCCGAGCAGCAACACCCGACGTTTGCCGGCCGCCGCTGCGCGAAAGCGTGCGTAATCTTCCAGGTCGTTGATCGGGAAAACGGCGTCAGCCGCATCGCCTTCGATCGGCACCCGCACGGTTTCCGCGCCCCAGGCGAGGATCAGGTCACGGTAAATCACCGATTCCTCACCGATCCACAAGCGCTTGTGGCCCGGATCAATGCCGCTGATGCGCGTGTGCGTGCGCACTTCGGCCTTCAACTGCTCGGCCATGGCGCCCGGTTCGGCCATGCTCAGGCCATCAGCGTCCTTGTTTTTGCTGAAGCCGGTGGAGAGCATCGGCTTGGAGTAGGAGCGCCCGTCATCTGCAGTGATCAGCAGCAGCGGGGTTTCGCCATCGAGTTTGCGAAACTCCCGGGCCAGGTTGTAGCCAGCCAGCCCGGTGCCGACGATCACGACAGGTGCGTTCATTCCCTACTCCTCTAAAACGTCTTAGTTGATTTCGATCATTTCGAAATCCATCTTGCCCACGCCGCAGTCCGGGCACAGCCAGTCTTGCGGCACGTCCTGCCACAGAGTGCCCGGCGAAATGCCGTCATCCGGCCAGCCGTCGGCTTCGTTATAAATCAGGCCGCAGACCACACATTGCCACTTTTTCATTCACATACATCCTCAGGATTCAGGCTTTTGCCGGCGCGAACGGTCAATGGTTGGAGCACTGCCGTCCGGCTCAGGGGCGTTTTGTACTGATCGGGCCCGGCAGATGCAAGCCTGTTCGACGCGACGGCTGGCCGGATCAATCAAAATCGCCGGCTGACATGGTAAGCTCGCCGCCTCATTTGCTGCCAATAATGACTCACTGTGCCGCACTCAAAATCCCCCACCGCGACCCCGCTCTGGCTCCCTGAAAGCCAACTGACGCCCCTCCCCGACACGTCTACCCTCGACTGGCTGTTCGACGAAGGCTCTCTGACCCGACGGTTGATCCGTTTGTCGAATGACGGCTTCAGCGTCACACCACTCTTCGAAGGCTGGCAGCCCCTGCGCGCCGACGAATGTGCTGCGCTGGAGCTGGCCGAAGGCAGCGAGGGCTGGGTTCGCGAGGTGTATCTGCGCGGCCACGGCGAGGCTTGGGTGTTTGCACGCAGCGTGGCGGCGCGCAGTGCGTTGCAGGGCGACGGTTTGCACATGGACGAATTGGGCAGCCGCTCCCTGGGCGAATTGCTGTTTTGCGATCAAGCATTCCAGCGCCGCGCTATCGAGGTTTGTCATTATCCTCAACAGTGGCTGCCGATGGAGTGCCGGGCACCTGAACTGTGGGGTCGACGCTCGCGTTTCGACCGTGGCGCCTTGAGTGTGCTGGTGGCCGAAATTTTCTTGCCGACCCTGTGGAACGCCACCCGCGCCCATCCGGAGAATTGCTGATGTACCAGAGCCTGCTCAAGTCCCTGAATCGCTTGAATCCACGGGCCTGGGATTTCGTTCAGCTGACTCGAATGGACAAGCCGATCGGCATTTATCTGCTGCTGTGGCCAACCCTGTGGGCACTGTGGATTGCCGGTAAAGGTTCACCGTCATTGGCCAACATCGTGATTTTCGTCCTTGGCGTGGTGCTGACCCGCGCCGGCGGCTGCGTAATCAATGACTGGGCGGACCGCAAAGTCGACGGCCACGTGAAGCGCACCGAACAGCGGCCATTGGTGAGTGGCAAGATCAGTTCCAAAGAAGCCCTGGTGTTCTTCGCGTTGCTGATGGGCGTGAGTTTCCTGCTGGTGCTCTGCACCAATGCCACGACGGTCTGGCTGTCGTTCGGTGGTTTGGCGCTGGCCTTCACGTACCCGTTCATGAAGCGCTACACCTATTACCCGCAAGTGGTGCTGGGCGCGGCGTTCTCCTGGGGCATGCCAATGGCGTTCACCGCCGAGACCGGTGAACTGCCAGCGGCGGCGTGGTTGCTGTGGATCGCCAACCTGCTGTGGACGGTGGGCTACGACACCTATTACGCCATGACCGACCGCGACGACGACCTGAAGATCGGCGTGAAATCCACGGCGATTCTGTTTGGCGAAGCGGACCGGGTGATCATCCTGACCCTACAAGGGCTGGCGCTGGGTTGCCTGCTGCTGGCCGGGTCGAAATTCGAGCTCGGCGGCTGGTTTCACTTGGGATTGCTGGCGGCGGCGGGCTGTTTTGCGTGGGAGTTCTGGTACACCCGCGGCAAGGACCGGGTGCGTTGCTTCAAGGCGTTTCTGCACAACCACTGGGCCGGGTTGGCGATTTTCGTGGGGATTGTGCTGGATTACGCGCTGCGCTGAGGTTATGAAGCGAAAAGATCGCAGCCCGCGACAGCTCCTAATGTTTACATCCTGGAGCTGCCGCAGGTTGCGATCTTTTTACGGCTTCAGCGAATCACTTACTTATGCTCACGCATCACGTGCCACACGGCTTTCATGCCGTCACCTTTCATTTCTCCAGGTTTTTCGTCCTTCATGAACGTGTACAGCGGCTTGCCGTCGTAAGCGTATTGCATCTTGCCGTCATCACGCTTAATGACGCTCCATTCGCCTTCGGCCTTGGCACCCGCCGGAGCCATCATTGGCGGCCAGTTCTTGGCACAATCATCGTTACACATTGACTTGCCGCCAGCATCCTTGTCGAACGTGTACACCGTCATACCCTTATGATCGACCATCATCCCGTCTTTCATCATTGCTGGCTCAGCCGCGAAGGCCATCGATGGCAACGCCAAGGCAGCGGTCAGCATCAGAGCCTTGATGGATTGCGAGTATTGCTTCATGGAAACCTTCCTTTTGTGGTTGTCAGGATTCGGAATTAGAGCTTAGTTCAGGATCACAACAATCGCAGGGCGACTAAAATACTGTCACACGACTGCAATAATTCCGTTATCTAATGCGGCGCAAGACAGTTAAATGACAAGAGGATTAAAGGCATGGTTGGCAGGAGCATTCTGATCGTCGACGACGAAGCGCCCATTCGCGAGATGATCGCCGTTGCGTTGGAAATGGCCGGCTATGACTGCCTGGAGGCTGAGAACTCCCAGCAGGCCCACGCCATCATCGTTGACCGCAAGCCGGACCTGATCCTGCTCGACTGGATGCTGCCCGGCACTTCAGGCATCGAGTTGGCCCGGCGCCTCAAGCGCGATGAGCTGACCGGGGACATCCCGATCATCATGCTCACCGCCAAAGGCGAAGAGGACAACAAGATCCAGGGCCTGGAAGTGGGTGCCGATGACTACATCACCAAGCCATTTTCCCCACGTGAGCTCGTTGCGCGCCTCAAGGCCGTGCTGCGCCGTGCCGGTCCTACCGATGGCGAGACGCCGATCGAAGTCGGCGGCCTGCTGCTGGACCCGATCAGCCACCGCGTGACCATCGACGGCAAACCCGCCGAGATGGGCCCGACCGAATACCGCCTGCTGCAGTTCTTCATGACCCACCAGGAGCGCGCCTACACCCGTGGCCAGTTGCTGGACCAGGTCTGGGGCGGCAACGTCTATGTCGAAGAGCGCACCGTCGACGTGCACATCCGTCGTCTGCGCAAAGCCCTCGGCGACGCCTACGAAAATCTGGTACAAACCGTGCGCGGCACCGGCTACCGGTTTTCCACCAAGGCCTGAGCAGACCGCCAGACTCGCTGACAAGGACGCATATTTTCCGTGAACCAAAACTGGCATGGCATCCTGATTCGCCACATGCTGTTGCTGGTCACCACCTGCCTGGTGATCGGCCTGATTTCCGGCTACTACGGCTGGAGCCTCGTTGCGGGCCTGGGCCTTTACCTTGCCTGGACGCTCAAGCAACTGCTGCGTCTGCACGAGTGGCTGCGCCTGCACAAATCCGATGAAGCACCGCCCGATGGCTATGGCCTGTGGGGCGAAGTGTTCGACAGCATCTACCACCTGCAACGCCGCGACCAACGGGTGCGCGGACGCCTGCAAGCGGTGATCGACCGGGTCCAGGAATCCACCGCCGCGCTGAAAGACGCGGTAATCATGCTCGACAGCGACGGCAACCTGGAATGGTGGAACCGCGCCGCCGAAACCCTGCTCGGCCTCAAGACGCCGCAAGACAGCGGTCAGCCGGTGACCAACCTCGTACGCCATCCGAGCTTCAAAGAATACTTCGAGCAAAACAACTACGCCGAGCCGCTGGAAATCCCGTCGCCGACCAATGATCGCCTGCGCATTCAGCTGTACATCACCCGCTACGGTAACAACGAACACTTGATGCTGGTGCGCGACGTGACACGTATCCATCAGCTGGAACAGATGCGCAAAGACTTCATCGCCAACGTCTCCCATGAACTGCGCACACCGTTGACGGTGATCTGCGGTTACCTGGAAACCCTGCTCGACAACGTCGAGGAAGTGAACCCGCGCTGGACCCGTGCCTTGCAACAGATGCAGCAGCAAGGCGGACGCATGCAAACCTTGCTCAACGATTTGCTGCTGTTGGCCAAACTGGAAGCCACCGATTACCCGTCGGACAACCAGCCGGTGGCCATCGACGGCTTGCTGCAATCAATCAAGAGTGATGCTCAGCAGTTGTCTGCTCAGCGCAATCAGCAGATCACGCTGGAAGCCGATCCAACGATTCTGCTCAAGGGCAGCGAAGCCGAATTGCGCAGCGCGTTTTCCAATCTGGTGTTCAACGCGGTGAAATACACCCCGGCCGAAGGCAATATCCGCATTCGCTGGTGGGGTGACGAGCAAGGCGCACACCTGAGCGTGCAGGACTCCGGCATCGGCATCGACAGCAAACACCTGCCGCGCCTGACCGAACGCTTCTACCGCGTCGATTCCAGCCGCAACTCCAACACTGGCGGCACCGGGCTTGGGCTGGCGATTGTCAAACACGTGCTGCTGCGCCACCGCGCGCGGATGGAAATCAGCAGTGTGCCGGGCCACGGCAGCACCTTTACCTGCCACTTTTCGCCAGCCCAAGTCACAAAATCCCGAGTCATCAGCGCCACCGACTGATACCGGCCAGCACTCACCACTAGGCAATCGCCCGGTCAGCCGCTACATTGGCTGACTTGCGCCTGCCCTTCAGGCGCACTTTTTTCTTACCTTTCGAATACACGGAACCCGCAAAACTCCATCATGGACCCTTCCCCTGGCTTGACCCTCGCGACACTCTTCGCCGATTTCGGCATGATTCTTTTTGCTCTGATCCTGGTATTGCTCAACGGCTTTTTCGTTGCGGCAGAATTTGCCATGGTCAAATTGCGCTCGACCCGGGTCGAAGCCATCGCTGAAAAAAACGGCTGGCGCGGACACATCCTGCGCACCGTTCACAGTCAGCTCGATGCTTACCTTTCGGCCTGCCAATTGGGTATCACTCTCGCCTCACTTGGCCTCGGCTGGGTCGGTGAACCGGCGTTTGCGCACATCCTCGAACCGCTGCTTGAAGCGGTCGGCGTGCAGTCGGCCGAAGTGATCAAAGGCGTGTCGTTTTTCGCCGCGTTCTTCGTCATCTCGTACCTGCACATTGTGGTGGGTGAGCTGGCTCCGAAATCCTGGGCCATCCGCAAACCTGAACTGTTGTCTCTCTGGACGGCAGTGCCGCTGTACCTGTTCTACTGGGCGATGTACCCGGCGATTTACCTGCTCAACGCCAGCGCCAACACGATTCTGCGGATCGCCGGCCAAGGTGAACCCGGCCCACATCACGAACACCATTACAGCCGTGAAGAACTGAAACTGATCCTGCACTCCAGCCGTGGCCAGGACCCAAGCGACCAAGGCATGCGCGTATTGGCCTCGGCGGTGGAAATGGGCGAGCTGGAAGTGGTCGACTGGGCCAATTCCCGGGAAGACCTGGTGACGCTGGAGTTCAACGCGCCGCTGAAGGAAATCCTGGCAATGTTCCGTCGCCACAAGTTCAGCCGCTATCCGGTGTACGACAGCGATAGCCAGGAGTTTGTCGGCCTGCTGCACATCAAGGATCTGCTGCTGGAACTGGCGGCCCTGGACCACATTCCCGAGTCGTTCAACCTCGCCGAACTGACCCGTCCGCTGGAGCGCGTCTCTCGTCACATGCCGCTGTCGCAGCTGCTGGAACAGTTTCGCAAGGGCGGCTCGCACTTCGCCCTGGTTGAAGAAGCTGACGGCAACATCATCGGCTACCTGACCATGGAAGACGTGCTGGAAGTGCTGGTCGGCGATATTCAGGACGAACACCGCAAGGCTGAGCGCGGAATCCTCGCGTACCAGCCGGGCAAGCTGCTGGTGCGTGGGGATACGCCGCTGTTCAAGGTCGAACGTCTGCTGGGCATCGACCTGGACCACATCGAAGCCGAAACCCTCGCCGGGCTGGTCTACGAAACCCTGAAACGGGTGCCCGAAGAGGAAGAAGTGCTGGAAGTCGAAGGCTTGCGCATCATCATCAAGAAAATGAAAGGGCCGAAGATTATTCTGGCCAAGGTGTTGATGCTCGATTAAGTGCAACACGTGTGGTCAGCGGGCTTTTGTGGCCTCGCCACAGTTGGTGATATCCAACACCTCACTGCTTGCCCAACGCAAAGTTGGGCAACGCGCCAACCGGTTGATTGAACTGGTACGGAATCGACACCAGCCCCAACCCGGTATTGCGCTGCACCACGAAATGCAGGTGCGGCCCACTGCTGTTGCCGGTATTGCCCGACAGCGCCAACGCACTGCCTACCGACACCCGTTGCCCCTCGCGAACGCTCACCGAACCTTGCTTGAGGTGCAGGTACACGCCCATGGTTCCGTCATCGTGCAGCACTCGCACGAAATTGCCCGACGGATCGGTGCCGCGCCCGGTCTGGGCATTCTCGGTTTTCACCACCACCCCGCCTCGCGCCGCAATGATCGGCGTGCCCTCGGGCATGGCGATGTCCATGGCGTAGCGATTCTTTGGACCGAAGTGGCTGTATTGACCGTTGGCGCCCTGACTCAGTCGAAACGGCCCGCCACGCCAGGGTAGCGGGTATCGATAGGCCATGGCGGCGCCTGAGGGATCACCCAGGGAGTATTCAAATTTTGGGGTATACGCGAGCGCCCTTTCGGGCTGCGTGGCCGTGAGCAGCGCCAGACGAATACTGCTGCGTGCCGGCATCACCCGGCGAATCGGTCGGCTCGGCGCACCGCTGACGTTCTTCAACCCGCCGAAGCTCAACTCGATCTCTACCGGCGCATACAGGTCATTGCGCACGTAAACACTGTCCACGCCCTTCTTCTTCGTGATGACGAGATACACCTGACGCTCAAGATTCTCAACCATGCGATCACGAAAAACGAACACCTTGGAGCCTGTCGTGGGGCGGTCGCTGTAGGAGACCACGCCATTGGCGTCGGTGGACTTGTAGATCGTCATGGCCATCGCTGAGGTGGATGCCATGAAAAGACCACAGAAAAACAGCAGGCGCGCGAGCATGGGCAAGATTCTGTCGAGTAAGGCCTGGGTAGGAGCCTAGCAGCTGCAATGGACCCGGGTAGTCGGCAGATGTTTCAAATGATCGTTCCCACGCTCTGCGTGGGAATGCAGCAAGGGACGCTCTGCGTCCCACCGAAGCGGACGCGGAGCGTCCGAGGAGGCATTCCCACGCGGAGCGTGGGAACGATCAGCGGTACAAATTACGCGCCGGGAACGAAATGCTTCTGCGCCGTGCCGCGAGCAATCAGGCGGGAGATGTAGTCGAGCTTCTGTGCATCCTGATCGACAAAGCGGAAGGTCAGTTGCAGCCAGTCGCTGTCGGGCTTCGGCTCGTGGGCGACGATGGCGTGCAGGTAACCGTTCAGACGAGCGGTTTCGGCGTTGTCGCCCTGCTCCAGGTCGAGCACGGCGCTGTCGAGCACTTGCGGCAGGGAATCGGTGCGTTTCACCACCAGCAGTGCTTCCTTGAGACTCAAGGCCTTGATCACACATTGCTGAATGCCGTTCGGCAGGCGCAGTTGGCCCTGGCCACGACCGCCAGTGGGTGCTGCAGAGGACGCTGCAGGCTTGATCGGCGGGCTGTTGAGCAGACCGCGAGACGGAGCAGCCGCCGGGGCTGACGCGGCGGCGACAGGTTTGGCGAACGGGTTGACCGCCGCTGCGGGTGCGACGACGGCAGCCTTGCCACCCGTCAAGGCGCTCAGGGAATCGTTGCCGAACGCCGAGTTCATTTTGGTCGGCGCGCTGTTCATCAAGGTGTCGAGCTTGCCGACCTTGTTCAGGGCCTGCTTGACCTTGGTCAGCAGTTGCTCGTTGGTGAACGGCTTACTGACGTAGCCGGAAACCCCGGCCTGGATCGCCTGGACCACATTTTCTTTATCGCCCCGGCTAGTCACCATCACGAACGGCATGGTCTTGAGGTTGTCCTGCTCGCGGCACCAGGTCAGCAGCTCCAGGCCGGACATTTCCGGCATTTCCCAGTCGCACAGGACCAGGTCGAAAGCTTCACGCGCCAGAATCGCCTGAGCCTTCTTGCCGTTGACCGCGTCTTCGATTCGGATCCCCGGGAAGTAGTTGCGCAAACACTTCTTCACCAGGTCACGAATGAACGACGCGTCGTCCACGACCAATACACTGACCTTACTCATCCATCACCTCTTTAAAAAATCCCGGCAAGCATACCGCTTTGCTGATGGCACATTGCCAAAAACCTTCAGTCACGCCGGGACTTTTCGTTCGCGGGTGCTGCTTTCGAATTCATAAACCAAAAACAAAAACGCCCGGCCAGAAGGCCGGGCGCTTTTCTCAGGCAATCTTACTTATCGTCAGCTTTACCCGGAACATTAGCGGTTTCGCCACTTGTGCCTTCAACTTCTTCCTTCATGCGCTTGAGACCCAAGTGACGCACGTCGGTGCCACGCACCAGGTAAATCACCAACTCCGAGATATTGCGCGCATGGTCGCCGATCCGTTCCAGCGAACGCAGGACCCAGATAATGCTCAAGACCCGCGAGATAGAGCGCGGGTCTTCCATCA
Source organism: Pseudomonas sp. ZS1P83 (assembly GCF_054897825.1). Lineage (NCBI taxonomy): Bacteria > Pseudomonadati > Pseudomonadota > Gammaproteobacteria > Pseudomonadales > Pseudomonadaceae > Pseudomonas > Pseudomonas sp. ZS1P83. Next base: position 5,552,295 of record NZ_CM142706.1, on the reverse strand, counting down.
TGTAGGTGGCCAGCTCGCGCAGCGCGGTTTTGTATTCGCGGTCGATGATCTTGTCGTACTGCGCCACCGACAACGCCAGGTCGGCGTCGAAGCGGGCAAAAGCGTCCAGCGCATCACGAACCATGTTGCGGACCTGGTCGCCAATATGGCGAACCTCAACGTAGCCGCGTGGGGCTTCGCCTTCTTCGCACAGCTGGATGGCGCGACGGGCGATTTTGGTCGCTTCATCGCCAATTCGTTCCAGGTCGATCACCGACTTGGAGATGCTGATGATCAGACGCAGGTCGGACGCCGCAGGCTGTCGACGGGCCAGAATGCGCAGGCACTCTTCGTCGATGTTGCGTTCCATCTGGTTGATCTGGTCGTCGATCTCGCGAACCTGCTGGGCCAGACCGGAGTCGGCCTCGATCAGCGCGGTCACCGCGTCGTTGACCTGCTTTTCCACCAGCCCGCCCATGGCCAGGAGGTGGCTGCGCACTTCCTCGAGCTCGGCGTTGAACTGCGCGGAAATGTGGTGAGTAAGGCCTTCTTTGCTAATCATTTTGGCGTCCTTGGAGCGTCCGGTAAGGTGCGGTGGACCGCAGCGTCAGTTCAGTGAGCAACCAACCGCTTGCTAGCCGTAGCGACCAGTGATGTAGTCTTCGGTCTGCTTCTTCGCCGGATTGGTGAACAGGGTGTCGGTGTCGCCGAATTCAACCAGTTTGCCCATGTACATGAACGCCGTGTAGTCGGAAACCCGCGCGGCCTGTTGCATGTTGTGGGTCACGATGACGATGGTGAACTTCGATTTCAGCTCGTAGATAAGCTCTTCGACTTTCAGCGTGGAGATCGGGTCGAGTGCCGAGCACGGTTCGTCGAGCAGCAGCACTTCTGGCTCCACGGCGATGGTCCGAGCGATCACTAGACGTTGTTGCTGACCACCGGACAGGCCGAGTGCCGATTCATGCAGACGGTCTTTGACTTCGTCCCACAGCGCCGCGCCTTTCAACGCCCACTCGACGGCTTCGTCGAGGATGCGCTTCTTGTTGATGCCTTGAATGCGCAGGCCGTAGACCACGTTCTCGTAGATGGTTTTCGGGAACGGATTCGGCTTCTGGAACACCATGCCAACGCGACGACGCAGCTCGGCCACGTCTTCGCCCTTACGGTAGATGTTGTTGCCGTAGAGGTTGATCGCGCCTTCGACACGGCAGCCATCCACCAGGTCGTTCATGCGGTTGAACGTACGCAGCAGCGTGGACTTGCCGCAGCCGGACGGGCCGATGAAGGCGGTCACGCGCTGTTTCGGGATGTTCAAGCTGACGTCGTACAGCGCTTGTTTGTCGCCGTAGAACAGGCTCAGGCCTGGCACTTCGATGGCGACGGTTTCCTGCTCGAGGCTCAAGCTCTGTTTGTCGCGGCCCAGGGCAGACATGTTGATGCCGTGGGTGTGTGCTTCGTGCTGCATGGGAGGCTCCCTGTGCTAACAAATTCGGTTCGGTTGGCCGCAGGCGTTGACCTGCGGTTACGCAATTCTTTGTAGGAGCGAGGCTTGCCCGCGAAGGCGTCGGCACATTCAAAATAATGATGCGACTGACAGACCGCTTTCGCGAGCAAGCTTCGCTCCTACAGGGGTAGCGGTATTAGCTGTCCAAAGCTTTGTATTTTTCGCGCAGGTGGTTTCGGATGTATACGGCTGACAGGTTGAGCGTGGCGATCACCAGCACCAGCAGCAGCGCCGTGGCGTACACCAGCGGCCGCGCGGCTTCGACGTTCGGGCTCTGGAAGCCGACGTCATAAATATGGAAGCCCAAGTGCATGATCTTCTGATCGAGGTGAAGGTACGGGTAGTTACCGTCCAGTGGCAGCGACGGTGCCAGTTTCACCACACCCACCAGCATCAGCGGCGCCACTTCACCGGCGGCGCGAGCCACGGCGAGGATCATGCCGGTCATCATCGCCGGGCTGGCCATCGGCAGCACAATCTTCCACAAGGTTTCCGCCTTGGTCGCGCCGAGGGCCAACGAGCCTTCACGTACGGTGCGAGGAATCCGCGCCAGACCTTCTTCGGTGGCCACGATCACCACTGGCACCGCCAGCAGCGCCAAGGTCAGGGACGCCCAGAGCAGACCCGGCGTACCGAAGGTCGGTGCCGGCAGTGCTTCAGGGAAGAACAACCGGTCAACCGAACCGCCCAGCACATAGACGAAGAAGCCCAGACCGAACACGCCGTAAACAATGGCTGGAACGCCGGCCAGGTTGTTCACGGCGATGCGGATAATCCGGGTCAAAACGTTCTGCTTGGCATACTCACGCAGGTAAACTGCCGCCAGCACGCCGAACGGCGTCACGATCATCGCCATGATCAGGGTCATCATCACCGTGCCGAAAATCGCCGGGAAGATCCCGCCTTCGGTGTTCGCTTCACGCGGGTCGTCGCTGAGGAATTCCCACATTTTGCTGAAGTAGAAACCGATCTTGGTGAAGGTGCCCATCGCGTTCGGCTGATAAGCGTGAACCACTTTACCGATACCGATTTCAATCTCTTTGCCGTTCGCATCGCGGGCCGTCAGGCTGTCGCGGTTGAACTGGGCGTGCAGGTCGTTCAGGCGGACTTCGACGCCTTGATAACGAGCGTTGAGCTCGGCGCGCTCGGATTCCATGTCCGCTTGTGCGGTGGCATCGAGTTGGCCAGCCAGTTCCAGTTTGCGGCCGTGCAGACGGACGCGCTCAAGACCCGCATTGATCGCGCCGATGTCGGTTTTTTCCAGGTTCTTGAGCTGTGCCGCGAGTTTGTTGACGCGATCGACACGGGCCTGCAACTCAGGCCACGCAGCTTCGCCTTCAGCGATGACCTTGCCATCCTGTTTGACGTTGACCAGGTACCCGTAGAAATTGCCCCACTCGCGACGCTCAATGGCCATCAGCTCGGGCGGGGTCTTCTGGTTGGTCAGCCACTCGCCGACGATCCAAGTGAAGTCGTTGCCGTTCAGGTCACGGTTGCCGACCTTGATCAGCTCCCGGGTCATGAACTCCGGGCCCTGATCAGGTACCGGCAGGCCAGCGCTTTTCAGGCGCTCGCGCGGCACTTCTTCTTTCTGCACCACTTCGCCGATGACGAGGTGGTTAGCCTGGCCCGGCACGTCGTAACTGGCGTGCACCAGGTCTGCCGGCCAGAAGTGGCCCAAACCGCGCACGGCAATCACTGCCAGCAAGCCAATGGTCATGATGACCGCGATGGACACCGCGCCACCGCTGATCCAGACGCCGGGGGCGCCGCTCTTGAACCATCCATTCAGGGAGTTCTGTTTCACAGACTTCTACCTTTCTTAAAGCGACGAGTATTTCTTGCGCAGACGCTGACGAATCAGTTCTGCGAGGGTGTTCATGACGAAGGTGAACAGCAGCAGCACCATCGCCGAGAGGAATAGCACGCGGTAGTGGCTGCCGCCGACTTCCGATTCGGGCATTTCCACTGCGACGTTGGCGGCCAGGGTGCGCAGGCCTTCGAACAGGTTCATTTCCATGACCGGGGTGTTACCGGTGGCCATCAGCACGATCATGGTTTCACCGACCGCACGGCCCATGCCGATCATCAGCGCCGAGAAGATGCCTGGGCTGGCGGTGAGGATCACCACGCGCGTCATGGTCTGCCACGGCGTGGCACCGAGGGCCAGGGAACCGAGGGTCAAACCGCGAGGCACGCTGAACACGGCGTCTTCGGCAATGGAGTAGATGTTCGGGATCACCGCGAAGCCCATGGCCAGACCGACCACCAGAGCGTTGCGCTGGTCGTAGGTGATGCCCAGGTCGTGGGAGATCCACATGCGCATGTCGCCGCCGAAGAACCAGGTTTCCATGTACGGGCTCATGTACAGCGACAGCCAGCCCACGAACAGGATCACCGGAATCAGAATCGCGCTTTCCCAACCGTCCGGCACTTTCAGGCGGATGGACTCAGGCAGGCGGCTGAAGACAAAACCGGCGACCAGAATGCCGATTGGCAAGAGCATCAGCAGGCTGAAGATGCCCGGCAAATGCCCTTCTACATAAGGTGCGAGGAACAGGCCGGCGAAGAAACCGAGGATCACCGTCGGCATTGCTTCCATCAACTCGATCACTGGTTTGACCTTGCGGCGCATACCCGGGGCCATGAAGTACGCGGTGTAAATCGCAGCGGCGACGGCCAGTGGTGCGGCCAGCAGCATGGCGTAGAACGCGGCTTTCAACGTACCGAAAGTCAGCGGCGACAGGCTCAGCTTGGGTTCGAAGTCGGTGTTGGCGGCGGTCGACTGCCAGACGTATTTAGGCTCGTCGTAGTTCTCGTACCAGACCTTGCTCCACAACGCGCTCCAGGAAACTTCCGGGTGCGGGTTGTCGAGCAGCAGCGGTTGAATCTTGCCGCCCGCCTCCACGATCACCCGGTTGGCCCGTGGCGACAGGCCGAAAACACCCTGGCCATCGACCACCTGATCCACCAGCAAGGTGCGGTGGGCGGTGCTGTGGAACACGCCAAGCTTGCCGGAGGCGTCGAGGGCGATAAAGCCTTTGCGACGCTCTTCGGCGGTGATTTCAACGATCGGCGTGGTGCCCATCTGGAAGGTACGGATCTGCTTCAGACGCAGTTCGCCATCGTGGTCGCGGGCCATGAACCATTGAGCCAGACCACCTTTGGAGTCGCCGAGGATCAGCGAGATACCGCCCACCAGTTGAGTACTGGCAGTGATTTGCGCTTCGCCGTCTTCAAGCAGTTTGTAGCGACCGTTGAGGCTCTTGTCGCGCAGGCTGAACACGTCGGCCTGGGCGCGACCGTTAATCACGTACAACCATTGCTGGCGCGGGTCGACAAAGATGTTCTTCACCGGCTCGGTCATCTGCGGCAGATCGATGCGCTTCTGCTCGTTGGTGACTTCGCCGGTCATCATGTTTTCTTCGCTGGTCAGCGACAAGACATTGAGTTGCGAACCGGTGGAACCGACCAGCATCAGCGTCGTATCGGTAGCGTTGAGGCTGACGTGCTCCAGCGCCCCGCCCGCCTCGTTCAGCGCAATCGGCGTTTCGCCGTACGGATACTCGACGGCCGGCGAGATGGTTTTCTTGCCATCCGGGTAGCTGACTTTATAGGTGTGACGGAATACCAGTGCCTGGCCGTTGGACAGACCTACCGCCACCAGCGGATGGCCCGGCTGGTCTTCGCCAATGGAGGTCACGGTGGTGCCGGCCGGGATCGGCAGATCGACGCGCTTGAGTTCAGCGCCACTGTCGATGTCGAAGAACAGCGCCTGGCCCTTGTCGGAAACCCGCATGGCGACCTGGTTCTGCTCTTCCAGGGAGATCATCAACGGCTTGCCGGCGTCTTGCATCCAGGCGGGCGTGATGGCGTCCTGGGCGGTCAGGTCGGCGCCCTGAAACAGGGGCGCGACAACGTAAGCGAGGAAGAAGAAGATCAGCGTGATCGCGCCGAGAACGGCGAGGCCGCCAACGAGGACGTACCAGCGGGTCAGGCGATCTTTGAGCGCGCGGATGCGGCGCTTGCGTTGCAGCTCAGGCGTATTGAAATCAATTCGCTTGGGGGGATTAGTAGTCATGGTGGAATTGGCCAGATCATTCATGCGCACACCCTAGCGGTCCTATATGACAGAAAGATGACAATGCAGTGACGCAACAAATCCGCCGCCAGCGGGAACTGGCAGCGGACCGAAAATTTGGGGGGCCGGCTTGCTTAGGAAGCAAGCCTTGACCTTGTAGGAGCAAGGCTTGCCCACGATGGGAGCGCCACGGTTTCAAAGGTGAAACGCGGCGCCCTCATCGCGAGCAAGCTCGGCTCCTACGGTTTTACTTTTTTACGACTTCAGCGCCGCCTTCCGCCAGACCCAGGTCAGCCAGTGCTTTTGCAGCAACCTTGGCCGGCAGTGGGATGTAGCCGTCTTTCACTACAACTTCCTGGCCCTGTTTGGACAGAACCAGTTTCACGAACTCGGCTTCCAGCGGGGCCAGAGGCTTGTTCGGGGCTTTGTTGACGTAAACGTAGAGGAAACGCGACAGCGGGTATTTGCCGTTCAGTGCATTTTCTTCGGTGTCTTCGATGAACTCAGTGCTGCCCTTCTTGGACAGAGCCACAGTCTTCACGCTAGCGGTCTTGTAGCCGATGCCCGAGTAACCGATGCCGTTCAGCGAGGAGCTGATCGACTGCACGACCGAAGCCGAGCCTGGTTGTTCGTTGACGTTTGGCTTGTAGTCGCCTTTGCACAGGGCTTCTTCTTTGAAGTAACCATAAGTGCCGGACACCGAGTTACGACCGAACAGCTGAACTGGCTTGTTGGCCAGGTCGCCGGTCACGCCCAGGTCACCCCAGGTTTTGACTTCAGTCTTAGCGCCGCACAGACGAGTGGACGAGAAGATCGCGTCGACTTGTTCCATGGTCAGGTGCTGGATCGGGTTGTCTTTGTGTACGAAGACAGCCAAAGCGTCCACTGCAACCGGGATTGCGGTTGGCTTGTAACCGTACTTCTGCTCGAAGGCAGCCAGTTCGGTGTCCTTCATCTTGCGGCTCATCGGGCCCAGGTTAGAGGTACCTTCAGTCAGCGCAGGTGGCGCAGTGGCGGAGCCAGCGGCCTGAATCTGAATGTTTACGTTCGGGTATTCTTTTTTGTAGTTCTCAGCCCACAGGGTCATGAGGTTGGCCAGGGTATCGGAGCCGACGCTGGACAGGTTGCCCGACACACCAGTGGTCTTGGTGTAGCTCGGGATCGACGGGTCAACAGCGGCAACCGCGTTGGCAGTCGCAACGCCAGCAGCGACAAAAGTCATTGCCGCCATCAAACGCTTCAGTTTCATGCCTTACTCCTAGCAGATAGGGTGTGTTAAGTCGGGGCCAAGTATCAGCAGGCCGTGTGAACACTCTATGGCTGAAATATGACAATTAGATGAAAGGCCAGCATCCGATGTTTTGAAGGGATACCGCGTCATCGTTCTTCGCGGGCAAGTCGGCTTAGCGACCCTTCTTCCAGAGGTACGCGCCCACCAGAATCCCGACTCCGCAAATGATCGCCACGTAATACGCCGGCCCCATCGGGCTTTCCTTCAGCAACAGCGTAACGACCATCGGCGTCAGGCCGCCGAAGATGGCGTAAGCCAGGTTGTAGGAGAACGACAGCCCGCTGAAGCGCACCACCGCCGGGAAGGCTTTGACCATCACGTAAGGCACCGCACCGATGGTGCCGACCAGGAAGCCGGTCAAGGCGTACATCGGGAACAGCCAGTCAGGGTGGTTGAACAGGCTGTGGTAGAAGGTCCACGAGCTGATCAGCAGCAGCGCACTGCCGAACACGAAGATGCGACCAGCACCAAAGCGGTCAGCCAGTGCACCGGAGGCGACGCAGCCCACGCTCAGAAACACGATCGCCAGGCTGTTGGCCTGCAACGCGGTGGTTGGCGAGAAGTGGTAGACGGTCTGCAGCACGGTCGGGGTCATCAGAATAACCACGATGATGCCGGCGGACAGCAGCCAGGTCAGCAGCATGGAAATCAGGATCGCCCCGCGATGGTCACGCAACACGGCGCGCAGCGGCACTTCTTCAGCCAGGGCCTTGCGCAGTTGCAGCTCGGCAAACACCGGCGTCTCGTGCAACCAGCGGCGCAGGTAAACCGAGAACAGGCCGAACACGCCACCCAGCAGGAACGGAATCCGCCAAGCGTAATCCGACACTTCCACCGGGGTGTAAAGGCTGTTGATCGCGGTGGCGACCAACGACCCCAGCAGGATGCCTGCCGTCAGACCGCTGGTCAGGGTGCCGCAGGCGTAGCCGATATAACGCTGCGGTACGTGTTCGGAAACGAACACCCACGCGCCCGGTACTTCACCGCCAATCGCCGCGCCCTGAATCACCCGCATCAGCAGCAACAGGATCGGCGCCCACATGCCGATCTGCGCATAAGTCGGCAGCAAACCCATGATCAGGGTCGGCACCGCCATCATGAAAATGCTCAGGGTGAACATCTTCTTGCGTCCCAGCAGGTCGCCGAAGTGCGCCATGACGATGCCGCCCAGTGGCCGCGCCAGGTAGCCGGCGGCAAAGATCCCGAAAGTCTGCATCAAGCGCAGCCACTCAGGCATGTCGGCCGGGAAGAACAGCTTGCCCACCACCGTGGCGAAGAACACGAAAATGATGAAGTCGTAAAACTCCAGCGCGCCGCCCAGGGCAGACAGCGATAAAGTCTTGTAGTCGTTGCGGGTCAGCGGACGTGCGGACTGAGTAGGCTGCGCGATGCTTGAGGGCGCGGTGGTCATGGCAAGGCTTCTCTTATAGTCGGATCTGCAACCCCTACAACGCTGGCGGAGGCTTGGGCAGGTCCGGCACGATAACAAATTGTTCGAAAAAGCACATAGAGGCGCGTAATTGACGGTCTAAATGAGAACCGGACGGTCGTCTCGGAGTCTACCGATCGATATACTTGCAATCCTGCACCTGCTTGTAAGGGGTTGCTGTGCGAAAACGTCGTTGGCACCCGTCAGCCGATTTCGCAGAGTTTCCCTTTAGGCGCCTTACGAAAAACGTGACGAACGTAGTATGTTCGGGGCTGAATCGTTTTTCCAAGACGGCTATTCACCCGCAACACCTATAAAGAGTCACGGGTCAGAGGCACCCCCGGCATGATAGAGCTCGAACAAGAAGATCCAATCCCGCAAGGCGACCTTGCCCTGCAAATTACCGCGCTTCCCCGCGAAACCAACGGCTTTGGCGATATTTTCGGCGGTTGGCTGGTGTCGCAGATGGATTTGGCCGGCACCGCAATGGCCAGCAAAGTCGCGGGTGGTCGCGTGGCCACGGTTGCGATCGACCGCATGGCGTTTCTGGTTCCGGTAGCGGTGGGCGCCCAGCTCTCCTTCTATACCCAGGCGCTGGAAATCGGCCGCAGCTCGATTCAGATGATGGTCGAAGTCTGGAGTGACGATCCGCTGTCCAGCGAATGGCGTAAAGTGACCGAAGCCGTGTTTGTGTTCGTCGCCATCGACGGCAGCGGCCGCACCCGTTCGGTTCCGCCACGCGCGCGTTAAACACTGCGACCTTTCAGCGGTCCATTGCAGTCATTGTTCCTGATCGAGAATTGCCCCATGAGCACGCCCAACGTTGAAGCCGTGAAACTGGATGAACTGAACTGCTGGCGCATCCGCCACGGTCAGGCCGAATTGCTGGTCGCCCAGCAAGGCGCGCACATCCTCAGTTATCAATTGGCCGGCCAACCGCCGCTGATCTGGCTCAACGACGAGGCCGTGTTCAAGACTGGCAAGAGTATCCGCGCCGGGGTTCCGGTGTGCTGGCCCTGGTTCGGTAACTTGCCGCGCAACCCGCAAAGTGTTCAAGCGATGCGTGTCAGCAACGAACCGCCGACCGCCCACGGGCTGGTCAGGGCGATGGACTGGGAACTGGGTGGTATTGAAACCGAGGGCGAAAGCCTGAAGGTGGAATTTGTCCTGCCCTACCCTGAGGGCGGTTTGCCGGGCTGGCCGCATCAGGTGGATTTGAAGCTGAGCATTCGTCTGGATGATCAACTTCACATCAGCCTGATCAGCCATAACCAAGGCTCTGACAACGTCACCATCAGCCAGGCGCTGCACAGTTATTTCGCGGTCAGCGATGTGCGCAATGTGCATGTCGAAGGGCTGGATGGTTTGAGTTACATCGAAACCCTGGACGACTGGAAAACCGTCACTCAGACCGGCGATTTGCGCTTCGCTGGCGAGACCGATCGCATCTATCTCAATACCCCGGAGAAGCTGAGCATTGTCGATCCGGCCTGGGAGCGGCGCATCGAGCTGACCAGCAGCGGTTCACGCTCGGCGGTGATCTGGAATCCGTGGATTGATCGCGCTGCAGCGTTCAGTGACATGGCGGACGATGGCTGGCAGCGGATGCTGTGCATCGAAACAGCGAATGTGATGGATGATGTGGTGACGCTGGCGCCAAGTGCGAGTCATACCTTGGGCGTGAGCATCGGCAGCAAACCTCTCTAACACCACAAAACCAATAGATGTGGGAGCGAGCTCCCACCTTTGATCGGTGCCAAATTGACTGGCGCGTTACAGATCCGACTCTTCCACCACCCGCACCTTCGCCGCATCCAGCGCATACGCCGCGTCAGCCAGGTCGTTGTTGACCTTCTCGATTTTCAGCGTGCCGGTCACCCACAGCGGCGTGTAGATATCATTGAGCTTCAGCCCCTTCGGATACCGCACCAACACCAACTGGTTTGGCGGTGGTGGCGGAACGTGGATGCAGGCGCCCGGATACGGCACGAGGAAGAACAGTGTGCTGCGGCCCTTGGCGTCGGACTCCAGCGGCACCGGATAACCACCGATGCGGATGTTCTTGTCGTTCATCGACGGCACGGTTTTGGTCGAATACATCACCGCCGGCAAGCCCTTGCTCTGCTTCATGCCACCCTTTTGGGTAAAGGTGCCATTGGTTTCGGGGGAGTTGTGGTCGATTTCGGGCATGGCTTCGAGGGCTTTCTGGTCCGACTTGGGCATCAATTCGAGCCAGTCGGTTTCCGGCAGTTCGCCGGCGTGGGCAAGGCCCGTACCCAGTAAAAGGAGAGTGAACAGAAGACGGCGCATGGAGGGGCTCGGCAAAGGAGAGGTCGGTGCAACGCCGAGCATTCTAGCCCTCTCTGCGTGCGGCGCAGAGGGGGCTTTGTCGCTTTGAATCAGTTTCTTTTGATCAAGCCGTAGACCACCAGCAACACCACCGCGCCGACCAGCGCACCGATGAAGCCTGCGCCTTCGCCTGCGTGGTAGATGCCCAGAGCCTGACCGCCGTAAGTGGCCGCCAGCGAACCGCCGATACCCAGCAAGATGGTCATGATCCAGCCCATGTTGTCATCGCCCGGTTTCAGGAACCGAGCCAGCAGGCCGACGATCAAGCCGATAAAGATGGTTCCAATAATTCCCATGGCATTTCCCTCTGATTAAGTGCTACGTCCAAGCCTAGTCAGACTTTGGCATCCTGCCATGAGAGAACGGCGGGCCCTGAATGGTTCCGCCGCTGCCACATGAAACTATTCGGCGATGAGCGCTTCGACCTTGAGGATCTGCTGCTCCAGCGTGGCCTTGTCGGCGCAGCGCAGGTTGGCGTGACCGACCTTGCGACCGACCTTGAACGCCTTGCCATAATGATGCAGATGGCAATCGGCTATGGCCAGGACTCGCTCGGTCTCCGGCACTTTACCGATGAAGTTGAGCATCGCGCTCTCGCCGACCTTGGCCGTCGAACCCAGCGGCAGACCGGCAACGGCCCGCAAGTGGTTTTCGAACTGGCTGCACTCGGCACCTTCAGTAGTCCAGTGACCCGAGTTGTGCACCCGCGGGGCAATCTCGTTGGCCTTGAGGCCACCGTCTACTTCGAAGAACTCGAACGCCATCACGCCGACGTAATTCAGCTGCTTGAGCACACGGCTGGAATAGTCTTGCGCCAAGGCTTGCAGCGGATGGTCAGTGCTGGCCACGGACAGCTTGAGGATGCCGCTGTCGTGGGTGTTGTGAACCAGCGGATAAAACTTGGTCTCACCATCGCGAGCGCGCACGGCGATCAACGAGACTTCGCCGGTGAACGGCACGAAGCCTTCCAGCAGGCAGGCTACGCTGCCCAGCTCGGCGAACGTGCCGGCCACGTCTTCAGGCTTGCGCAGGACCTTCTGGCCCTTGCCGTCATAACCCAGGGTGCGAGTTTTCAGCACGGCCGGCAGACCGATGGAAGCAACAGCAGCGTCCAGATCGGCTTGCGATTGAATGTCGGCGAACGCCGGGGTGGGAATCCCCAGGTCCTTGAACATGCTTTTTTCGAACCAGCGATCACGGGCGATGCGCAGGGCTTCGGCGCTCGGGTAGACCGGGACGAATTGCGACAGGAAGGCCACGGTTTCGGCCGGGACGCTCTCGAACTCGAAAGTCACCAGATCGACTTCATCAGCCAGCTGACGCAGGTGGTCCTGATCGCCGTAATCAGCCCGCAGGTGCTCGCCCAACGCGGCAGCGCAAGCATCCGGCGCCGGGTCCAGGAAAGCGAAGTTCATGCCCAGCGGAGTGCCCGCCAGGGCCAACATGCGACCCAACTGGCCGCCACCGATTACACCGATCTTCATCGTCAACAACCTCAGGCGATGCGTGGGTCTGGATTGTCCAGGACGCTGTCTGTCTGCTCAGCACGGAAAGTTTTGAGCACTGCGTGGAACTGCGGGTGCTTGGCGCCGAGGATACTCGCCGATAGCAGCGCTGCGTTGATCGCACCGGCCTTGCCGATGGCCAGGGTGGCGACCGGGATGCCTGCGGGCATCTGCACGATAGACAGCAGCGAATCGACGCCCGACAGCATCGACGACTGCACCGGCACGCCCAGTACCGGCAGGTGAGTCTTGGCCGCACACATGCCTGGCAAGTGGGCTGCGCCGCCGGCACCGGCGATGATCACCTCGATGCCACGCGCCTCAGCCTCTTCGGCGTACTGGAAGAGCAGGTCCGGGGTGCGGTGGGCAGAGACCACTTTCACCTCGTAAGGGATGCCGAGCTTTTCCAGCATATCGGCGGTGTGGCTAAGGGTGGACCAATCGGACTTGGAGCCCATGATCACGCCAACCAGTGCACTCATCGTCGTGCCTCTTCTCTCTGGGCGCCCACAGGCGCGTCAAAAAACAACAAACCACGCAAAATGCGTGGCTTGATTGTACGAATTATGGCCGGACGAACCGGCCAAAGGCCGCGCAGTATACCTCAATGAGGCAGATAAACAGCCCCCGGTGCGACCATTTGTCATTTACTGCAATCCGTCAGATTCATTGACTCATCGGTCAAAAAAATAGCCAAACAGAGGGGCTATTCAGTTAAACCGAATGCACGATTTCTCCAAGTTATTCTGTGTGGGGTTTACAGAGTAATGCAATAGAACGAAATATATGTTCACTCGCCAAATCACAACTTCATAGTTAGTTTTATTATCGCCATCAGCCATGACTTACGAGCAACTTACAACAACAACTTTCTAACTAAATGGGTATCGATAAGCAATTTAAAAAGGATTCAAGAATGACTTCGACTATCGAAAAAAATCACAAAAACTCCATTACCATCATCGCCGTTATCCATGATGACGTGCCGAAATCTACGGCAACGACGATTTACGCTGATCACTTCCGACCTCTCGTAAGCGAGCTGGAAAGCTTCACCGAGCGAAAAGTCAATGTCGTCTTCGCTGGCGGAGAACCCTATAACAAATTTGATTACAAGGGCGATGATTCTCTTAATACCTTACGAAGCTGGGAGGCTCTGGGGTACAAACTACTCGATGAAATGAAGAACGAAGGTTTTACGGATGATATGACCAAAGTCATCTTGGTCACAAATGATACGTTGAATGACAAGACAGCAGGTGCCGCACTTCTTTGGCCACCGGCCAATACCGGCAAATTTGCGATTGCATCACTGGGCAGCTATTTGTATGTCGGACATGAAGTCGGTCATTTATTGGGGGCTAAACATGAGGACTTTGAAGTTCAGTACAACGGCTGGTGGGCCGAAACTTACATGGCGCCAAAACGAGAGATAATCCGATCCATCTCTTATACTTTCAGCCCTGCCAACCGACGAAATATCAAGAACTATCTGGCCGACAAAGATTGACGCTGAACCCTGTTAACAACAGAGGCGCGCAATGTACGCCTCTGCCCGCTACGGTTTAAAGGTTGGCACTCGCCGCCCCGCCCTCAAGCTTGCGCCACAGCAATCGTACGTTGGCCTTGCGCACCAACGCGCAGCGGTACAAACGAATCTCCAGCGGCACATGCCATTGCGGGCCGCCGCAGACCACCAGCTCACCGCGAGCCAGTTCGGCGCGCACGCTGAGCTGCGGTACCCAGGCGATGCCCAGCCCTTCTAGCGCCATGCTTTTCAGGCTGTCGGCCATGGCTGTTTCATAAATGGTAGTGAAGCGCAGCGCCCGTTGGCGCAGCAGCATGTTCACCGAGCGCCCGAGAAACGCCCCGGCGCTGTAAGCGAGCAGCGGCACACTGCCTTCGCCTTCCAGGTCGAACAGTGGCTTGCCCTCGGCGTCCGCCGCGCAGACCGGGAGCATTTCGGTGGCTCCAAGGTGCAGTGACGGGAAGATTTCCGGGTCCATCTGCATTGCAGCATCCGGGTCGTAGAACGCCAGCATCAGATCGCAACCGCCTTCACGCAGCGCATGCACCGCGTCGCCGACGTTGGTCGCCACCAATCGCGTGGCAATGTTCAACCCTTCGTTGCGCAATTGCGCGATCCACCGTGGAAAGAAACCCAACGCCAACGAGTGAGCGGCCGCAACCTGCATCACCTCGCCCTGCCCGCCTTCCAGATGATGGAGATGACGCAACACTTCACCGAGTTGTTCGACCACGGTCCGCGCGGTAACCAGGAACAACTGCCCCGCCGCCGTCAGCTCCACCGGGGTGCGCGAGCGATTGACCAGGGTCAGCCCCAGTGCGGCTTCAAGGCTGCGGATCCGCCGACTGAATGCCGGCTGCGTCACGAAGCGTCTTTGGGCAGCCTGGGAGAAGCTGCGGGTGGCAGCCAGAGCACTAAAGTCCTCAAGCCATTTGCTTTCAAGGTTCATCACGTCCTCCCGGACACGCACCAATTTAGGTCACACGCTCGCCGCAGACACGGCGTCACACGGGCATTATGCCGAATGTGCATAGGCTAGTGTTTAACAGCATTGGCCCAAAATTCTCCACAAGCCTAGCATTTGCAGTGTTCCGGCACAGACCGGGTCCCTATCGAGATGATTTCTATCATGTCTTCCGCTGCATCTTTCCGCACAGAAAAAGACCTGCTTGGCGTACTCGAAGTACCTACTCAAGCGTATTACGGCATCCAGACCCTGCGAGCGGTGAACAACTTCCGTCTCTCCGGCGTTCCGATTTCGCATTACCCGAAGCTGGTTGTCGGCCTCGCAATGGTCAAGCAGGCCGCCGCTGACGCCAACCGCGAACTGGGTCACCTGAGCGAAGCCAAGCATGCTGCCATCAGCGAAGCCTGTGCACGTTTGATCCGCGGCGATTTCCACGAAGAGTTCGTGGTGGACATGATTCAAGGCGGCGCTGGCACTTCAACCAACATGAATGCCAACGAAGTCATCGCCAACATCGCGCTGGAGGCCATGGGTCACCAGAAAGGCGAATACCAATACCTTCACCCGAACAACGACGTGAACATGGCGCAGTCGACCAACGACGCCTACCCGACCGCGATCCGTCTGGGCCTGCTGTTGGGTCACGACGCGCTGCTGGCCAGCCTCGACAGCCTGATCCAGGCGTTCGCCGCCAAGGGCCAGGAATTCAGCCACGTATTGAAGATGGGCCGTACCCAGCTGCAAGACGCCGTGCCGATGACCCTGGGTCAAGAATTCCGCGCCTTCGCCACGACCCTGAGCGAAGACCTGGCGCGCCTGAAAACGCTGGCACCTGAACTGCTGACCGAAGTGAACCTGGGCGGCACCGCGATTGGCACCGGCATCAACGCCGACCCGCGCTACCAACTCCTGGCCGTTCAGCGTCTGGCTCTGATCAGCGGTCAACCGCTGGTTCCAGCCGCCGACCTGATTGAAGCCACCTCCGACATGGGTGCCTTCGTGCTGTTCTCCGGCATGCTCAAGCGCACCGCGGTCAAGCTGTCGAAGATCTGCAACGACCTGCGCCTGTTGTCCAGCGGCCCACGCACCGGCATCAACGAAATCAACCTGCCGGCGCGTCAGCCAGGCAGCTCGATCATGCCCGGCAAGGTCAACCCGGTTATCCCGGAAGCGGTTAACCAAGTGGCGTTCCAGATCATCGGCAACGACCTGGCCCTGACCATCGCAGCCGAAGGCGGCCAATTGCAACTGAACGTGATGGAGCCGCTGATCGCATTCAAGATCTTCGACTCGATCCGCTTGCTGCAACGCGCCATGGACATGCTGCGCGAGCACTGCATCGTCGGCATCACTGCCAACGAAGAGCGTTGCCGCGAACTGGTCGAACACTCGATCGGCCTGGTCACTGCGCTGAACCCGTACATCGGCTATGAAAATGCCACCCGCATCGCCCGTATCGCGCTGGAAAGCGGCCGCGGCGTGCTGGAACTGGTGCGCGAAGAAGGCTTGCTCGACGACGAAATGCTCGCCGACATCCTGCGCCCGGAAAACATGATTGCTCCGCGTCTGGTGCCTCTGAAGGCTTAACCGAACGCAACGCCGGCGCTTGCTCTTTTAACGAAGAGCACGAAGCGCCACGCTCACCAGGTCGAGGGACTAGACACCTCTCACCTTTTGAGGGCTTGGGGATTTATTTCCCAAGCCCTTTTTTTTAACTCTTTTGCAACAAAACAGAACCTGTGGGAGCGAGCCCGCTCGCGAAGAACGATAACGCGGTTTATCTGAAAAACCGCAGCGCCTGCATTCGCGAGCAGGCTCGCTCCCACAAGAGCCCGACGCCACAAACGTCGGGTGTTTCAAAGCTTCGTTTCGTCGCTTGCACCACAATCGTGCAGACGGGCAACGCACTGATAGGTATAGTGCCGCCCCTCTTCGCGTGAGCGGTCGTCGGTAACGAGGCCCAAACCCATGCGAAACCCGAACTAATAACAACCCGCGATATGGAACCGGGACGAACCTTCGCCTCACCTGTTGTGCCACGCGCAAGCCGGTGTAACGCGATATTTCTGACCATCCAGCATTTGCCTAAACAAAAAACAGCGAGGAATAATCCATGCTCGAAGTCATTAACGACTTCCTCTCAGGGAAAGTACTGATCGTGCTCATTGTCGGGCTCGGTAGCTACTTCACGATCCGCTCGCGTTTCGTTCAACTGCGCCACTTCTTCCACATGTTCACGGTGTTCCGCGACAGCCTGAAAAGCAGCGCCGGTCAACTCAGTTCGTTCCAGGCCTTGATGCTCAGCCTCGCCGGTCGTGTCGGTGCGGGCAACATCGCCGGTGTCGGTATCGCCGTGACCCTGGGTGGTCCTGGCGCGGTGTTCTGGATGTGGGTGACCGCGTTGGTCGGCATGTCCAGCAGCTTCTTCGAATGCTCCCTCGGCCAGCTCTACAAGCGCTGCGATTCCGACGGCACGTACCGTGGCGGTCCGTCCTATTACATCCAGCACGGCCTGCAGAAACGCTGGCTGGGCATGATCATGGCGTTCCTGCTGCTGATCACCTTCGGCTTCGCCTTCAACGGTTTGCAATCCCACGCCGTGACCCACTCGCTGAACAACGCGTTCGGCCTCGACACCACCTATACGGGCCTGGCCCTGGCGGTGTTGCTGGGCCTGGTGTTCATCGGTGGTATCAAGCGGATCGCCAAGGTCGCTGACCTGTTGGTCCCGGTGAAAACCCTGGTGTACATCGGCGTGACCCTCTACGTGATCGTGCTGCAGTTTGATCACGTTCCAGCCATGCTGATGACCATCGTCAAAAGCGCTTTCGGTCTCGACCAGGCCTTTGGCGGCCTGATCGGCAGCGCCATCGTCATGGGCGTGAAGCGCGGCGTGTTCGCCAACGAAGCAGGCCTGGGCAGTGCGCCGAACGTGGCCGCCGTGGCGTCGGTCGAGCATCCGGTGGCACAAGGCGTGGTTCAGGCGTTCAGCGTGTTCCTCGACACCTTTGTGATCTGCACCTGCACCGCGTTGCTGATCCTGCTCTCGGGCTTCTACACACCAGGCTTCGAAGGCGACGGCATTGCCCTGACCCAGAACTCGCTGGCCGCCGTCGTCGGTGACTGGGGCCGGAGTTTCATCTCCGTGGCCCTGTCGTTGTTCGTGTTCACCTCGATTCTTTACAACTACTACCTGGGCGAGAGCAACCTGCGCTTCCTGATCGGTGAAAACCGCAAGGCGCTGATCGGCTACCGCGCATTGGTATTGGTGTTGATCTTCTGGGGTGCAATCGAGAACCTGGGTACGGTGTTCGCGTTCGCCGACATCACCATGACTCTGCTGGCGTTCGTGAACCTGATCGCGCTGTTCCTGCTGTTCAAAGTCGGCATGCGCATCCTGCGTGACTACGATGACCAGCGCGCAGCCGGCATCAAGACGCCCGTGTTCGATTCGAGCAAATTCCCGGATCTGGACCTGGACTTGAAAGCCTGGCCCGCCAATCCACCAGCCGTCGCCCCTAAGGCCGAAGCTGAACCGCAAGGCGTACCCGCAGCGCAACGCTGATCGGTTAAAGTGCCGTATCCCATGTGGGAGCGAGCCTGCTCGCGAAGGGGCCATAACTTTCAACATCAATGTTGATTGTGAGGCCGCTTTCGCGAGCAGGCTCGCTCCCACAGGGGAAGTCACCGCTCTCGGAGAACCCCCATGAATTCCTCGACCTATCCTGCCGCCCAGCACGTCATGGTGCTCTACACCGGTGGCACCATCGGTATGCAAGCCAGCGCTCACGGCCTGGCCCCGGCGTCCGGTTTCGAAGCGCGGATGCGCGAGTACCTGCACAGCCAACCTGATCTTGTTGTGCCGCAGTGGCGTTTTCGCGAGATGTCGCCGCTGATCGACAGCGCCAACATGAGCCCGTCTTACTGGCAGCAACTGCGTGAAGCGGTGGTTGACGCTGTCGATGTCCAGGGCTGCGACAGCGTGCTGATCCTGCACGGCACCGACACCCTCGCCTACAGCGCCGCCGCCATGAGCTTTCAGTTGCTCGGCCTGCATGCCCGTGTGGTGTTCACCGGTTCCATGCTGCCGGCCGGTGTAGCCGACAGCGATGCCTGGGAAAACCTCAGCGGCGCGCTGGTTGCTCTGGGCCTCGGCCTTGCGCCGGGCGTTCATCTGTACTTCCACGGCGAGCTGCTGGACCCGACCCATTGCGCGAAAGTTCGCAGTTTCGGTCGTCATCCGTTCAAACGACTGGAACGGCAGGGCGGCGGTGTGAAAGCGTCCTCAATTCCCGCGCAACTGAATTACAACCAGCCGAAGCAACTGGCGAACGTCGCAGTATTGCCATTGTTTCCCGGCATAAGCGCTGAAATTCTTGATGGACTGCTCGACAGCGGCATTCAGGGACTGGTGCTGGAGTGCTATGGCAGCGGCACCGGACCGAGCGATAACCCCGAGTTTCTCGCCAGCCTGGAACGGGCACGGGACAAGGGGGTTGTGGTTGTGGCGGTTACGCAGTGCCATGAAGGCGGCGTTGAGTTGGATGTTTACGAGGCCGGTAGCCGGTTGCGCGGTGCAGGCGTGCTTTCGGGTGGCGGTATGACCCGTGAAGCCGCGTTCGGCAAGTTGCATGGCTTGCTGGGTGCCGGGCTCGACAGCGCTGAAGTGCGGCGCCTGGTCGAACTCGACCTGTGCGGCGAACTTATCTGACACCACACGGTACCTGGAGCGAGGCTTGCCCGCGAAGGCGTTTTCGATAACGCCAAAAGCTTCGCGGGCAAGTCGGATCGCCGCACCGCTCGCTCCTACAGATGACTTGGACGCGGCACACAACTTGCTCCTTTTCCAGCATCTCAAGGCTGGAACACCCCATGCTCCACTCCCACCTCACCACCCTCAACGCCGTCTCTCTGGTGCTCAACGCCTTCAAGGCCGAAGGCCTGCCCAGTGAAGCGCTGCTCGTGGGAAGCGGCATCAGCGCGGCGGATCTGAGCCGGGCGGACACGCGCATCACCACGAACCAGGAGATGCAGGTCTGCGCCAATGCCGTCGCCCTCAAACGCGATATCGGCCTGGAACTTGGCCAACGGATGCACGTTTCGTCCTACGGTATGCTCGGTTATGCGCTGCTCACCAGTGCCACCTTCGGTGACGCTTTACGTCTGGCGATGCGCTATCCGGCGCTGTTAGGAACACTTTTCGAACTGAGCCTTGAAGCCGACGGCGAGCGTATCTGGTTCGTCGCCGCAGATTACCGGGAGAATCCCGCGCTGGCGGTATTCAATGCCGAGTTCTGTCTGGTGTCGTTGAAAGTCACCTGCGACGACCTGTTCGGTCACCCGTTGCCGCTGCTGGCGGCTCGTTTCGAACATGCCGCCCCCGACTACGAGGCGACCTACGCCGAACACTTCAATTGCCCGCTGCACTTCGGCGCGCGGAACAACGCCTTTGCCTTCGATAAACGCTGGCTCGACCAACCGTTGCCACTGGCCGACGTCATCACCCACCAGGCAATGACTGAACGCTGTCGCAAACAGAACACCGAGTTCACTGGCCGCCAGGCCTGGCTGGGGCGGATTCGCCAACTGCTGAGTACACAATTGAATGCAGCGCCTGGCCTCGATGGGTTGGCTGAGCAGATGAATTGTTCGGCGCGAACCCTGCGCCGGCACCTCAAGGATCTGGGTTGCAGCTATCAGGAATTGCTCGACGAATTGCGCTTCGAACAGGCCAAACTAATGCTCTGTGAAGATCAAATGCCGATTTATCGAATCGCCGAGGCTTTGGGTTTCAGCGAGACCGCGAGCTTCCGCCATGCTTTCGTCCGCTGGAGTGGTGTCGCGCCGAGCCAGTTCAGACCATGAGTACGACACCTCCCCTGTAGGAGCAAAGCTTGCTCGCGATGGGGACAACGCGGTGTATCTACAAAAACGCGGTGATGCCATCGCGAGCAAGCTTTGCTCCTACGAGGTCTGGCGCCCAACCCTGGGGCACCATTGCGTCCAATAAGGGGCGAATTTCGGTCAGATCTTTTGGCCATATTGATCCCCTTTTGGCCTTTCCTGCCGTTCTCCGAAACACCTCCTGCCGCAAGACTGTGTTCAACCGAATCAGCCTGCGGAGAACAAGAAATGCTGACGATCTACTCGGACGATCACCACCTGCACCACGGCCGTTGTGAATTGATAGACGGGCAATTGAAGCCCTGCTTCGAAATGCCCTCTCGGGCGGACCATGTTTTGCAACGCGTGCAGTACCGCGACCTCGGCCCGGTCGAGGCGCCACAGGATTTCGGCCTCGACCCGATTGCGCGCATCCACAGTCGCGACTACCTCGACTTCTTCAAAGGCGCCTGGGCGCGCTGGACCGAATTCAATACCGACGGCGATTTGTTGCCCTACACCTGGCCGGCTCGCACGCTGCGCCGAATCATGCCCACCAGTCTGCACGGCCAGCTCGGCTATTACAGCTTCGACGGCGGCGCACCGATTACCGCCGGTACCTGGCAAGCGGCGTACAGCGCGGCGCAAGTCGCGTTGACCGCTCAAGCTGTCATTCAACGCGGCGCCCGCAGTGCCTTCGCTTTGTGCCGTCCACCGGGACACCACGCCGCCAGCGATTTGATGGGCGGTTATTGCTACCTCAACAACGCCGCCATCGCCGCTCAGGCCTTCCTCGACCAAGGCCATAAGAAGGTCGCGATCCTCGACGTCGACTATCACCACGGCAACGGTACTCAGTCGATTTTCTATGAGCGCAGCGACGTACTGTTCACCTCGATCCACGGTCATCCGGAAGCCGAGTTCCCATTCTTCCTCGGTTATGACGATGAGCTCGGCGAGGGGGCCGGCGAAGGTTTCAACTTCAACTACCCTTTGCCGGCTGGCAGCGGCTGGGACAGTTGGAGCACCGCGCTGGAGCACGCCTGCAAAGAGATCGAAAAATACGGCGCCGATATCGTCGTCGTCTCCCTGGGCGTCGATACGTTCAAGGACGACCCGATCTCCCAATTCAAGCTCGACAGCCCGGATTACCTGGCAATGGGCGCGCGCATCGCCGGCCTCGGCAAGCCGACGCTGTTCGTGATGGAAGGCGGCTACGCGGTTGAAGAAATCGGCATCAATGCCGTGAACGTTCTTGAAGGTTTTGAAAGCGCCCAATGAGGAATTAGAACAATGAACAGACTCAAGCGTTTTATCGCTCCAGCGCTCTTTCCCACAATGCTGTGCGCCACCGTGCTCAGTGGTGCCGTTCACGCTGAAGAGCGAACGTTGCGCGTCTACAACTGGTTCGACTACATCACCCCCAAAGCGCTGGAAGACTTCAAGGCCCAGAACACCCAGACCAAATTGGTCTACGACATCTTCGACACCAACGAAGCGCTGGAGGCCAAGTTGCTGACCGGCAATTCCGGCTATGACGTGGTCGTGCCGTCCAACGTGTTCCTGGCCAAGCAGATCGAGGCCGGCGTGTTCCAGCCGCTTGATCGCAGCAAACTGCCGAACTGGAACCACCTCGATCCCAAGCTGATGAAGCTGATCGAATCCAACGATCCGGGCAACAAATTTGCAGTACCGTACATGTACGGGACCATCCTGATCGGCTTCAACCCCGACAAGATCAAGGCTGCATTGGGTGACAACGCACCGGTGGACAGCTGGGACCTGATCTTCAAGGAGGAGAACATCAGCAAGCTCAAGCAGTGCGGCGTGGCGCTGCTCGACTCGCCTTCGGAGATTCTGCCACTGGCCCTGCAACACCTCGGCCTGGACCCCAACAGCAAGAAGCCTGCGGACTATGAAAAGGCTGAAGCGCTGTTGATGAAGATTCGTCCGTACGTCACCTACTTCCATTCTTCGAAGTACATGGCCGACATCGCCAACGGTGACATCTGCGTCGCCGTCGGTTACTCCGGCAGCTTCTCCCAGGCCGCCAACCGCGCCAAGGAAGCCAAGAACGGCGTGATTGTCGACATGCGCCTGCCGAAAGAAGGCGCGCCGATCTGGTTCGACATGCTCTCGATCCCCAAAGGCGCGAAGAATCCGGAAGACGCCTACACCTTCATCAACTACTTGCTGCAGCCGCAGGTGATCGCGCCGGTCAGCGACTTCGTCGGTTACCCGAACCCAAACAAGGACGCCACGGAATTGGTCGACCCGGCGATCCGCAACAACCCGAACCTGTACCCGACCGAAACGGCGATGAGCACGCTTTACACCCTGCAACCGCTGCCCCGCGATGCCGAACGGGCGCGGACTAGGGCCTGGACCAAGATCAAGTCAGGGACCTGACCCGCTGCCGACCGCCAAGACCCGCACGGACGCGGGTCTTTTTTTTGCCTGCGATATTTATCTACCGCCAAGTGCGAAGGCCAGTCCTCCATCCTGCCCTGATCCGGCGCTGCTCACGACAGCGGCCTCCACCGTCAGACAAGGAAACGGTCATGCCCGAAACTTCAACACCGAGTGCTGTGGATGTACTGACTCAACGGGTGACCGGCCCTTCGCTCACTGAAGTCGCCGCGAATGCCTTGCGTCCCGCGCTCGATCCGATTTTAACGGCCTTGCAGCAGCTCTACACCCAGCAGTTGCCGCTCGAGCTGCCGTTACTGGCCCTGCAATACAAAATCCGCGGCGAAGGGGGCCTGACTGAGCAAGGTTGCCGCTACGTCGTCGCGGCGTTGGCAAGAAAGGCCCGCACAAAGACTATTTGCAGGAGTACGAAATACTCGACAAGAAGACCAACAAGATCCTGTGGGGCTTCTTTTCAACCGATATATATCTACCACCTGACCCGGTGGATGCGCGGGTACTTTCGATTGCAGACGGCAGTCTGCCGTCACGCCCACCCCCAACCGGTCACGATTTCATGAGCAAAACAACCCGAACGAACACCGCCCCACTGCTGCTGAACAAAAGCCGTCTGGTGGAGCTAACCAGCGGTGGTCCGACCCTGCATGGCGCCGCTGCGCATTTACTGCGCAAGGCCTTGTTAAAAAGCTTTCCCAAGCAACAGATCGATCCCGACAAAGCCGTGTTGATGTCCCCGTTATGGCATGAGCAGGGCGAGGAAATCGTCACCCGCAGCAGCCGTTTCGAATCATTGACGCACGCATTGGCGCGTATGGCCTTTACCCAAGCAACAGCCAACTACATCGAAAGTGAACACTTTCTGACCTTCACACCTCATGCCGCCGAACCGATCCATCTGCCGGTCAGCATGGACGCCATCACTACCTTGCTAAACGAGTACGCACCGTTGCTGTTCATTGGCTTCGAACAAAGCCAGCTGGACTACTGGAATGAAATCACAGGAAACTCGCCGCGCTGGCAGGTGTTGTCCGACACCCTGAAAGAGGCGCCCGATGTTCAGTCGGTCACTGGATGGGACTCGGATGAGTGCAGCCTCGGGAGACTCGTCTCGCAATACCCCGACAAGCTATTGCGCCCGGCTTCCGGCAACGGGCTGTCGAACGTGCGCGCCTGCCTGCTTGATCTCGATCTCGCCGTTGAATCGGCAGAGGACGATAACACCCGGCATCTGATGATCGGCGGCGCCCTGGTGCTGACCGCCACTTCGGGCAGCCGTAAGCTGATCACGATGTACACCATCGCCGACGGCTACGAATCGTTCAGCTCGATGGAGCAACTGGGCGCCCGCCTTCCCGCACGGATAGGCATCGATCTGAGCGGCCAGAGCCTGACGTGGCGACTCTACGAACCTGAAGGCAATATTTTTGATGCCATGGTTTGGGCATTGGTGGGGTGTCAGATCGACTCCATTGATGCTCTCGATCCAGCCAGTCGCTCGCCCTTGGCCGGGTTTACCTCCCGACAGGACGAAAGCAGCACGATCAGCACCGGGGAAAAGGCGCATATCGAACAGCTGGAAAGCTCAATTCCCTCGTGGCTATCAACGGGCTCACTTGACGATATTCAAGCCTACGGCGGTTACTTGACCGAGCTTGGAAACCTCAGAGACGAGACCGGCAATGACGCCTTTGACGCCAACGATATTCCTCTGATTCAAACCTATGCCCAGCAGCACATGCGTGACGCCATCGTTGCCGACAAAACTGATACAGATGCCGTGAACCTGCGCCTTGATGACGTTCGGATCACCGTCACCCATAGCTTCGAAGCCGGCGGTTTCACCCTGCCCGACCCGCGCAACGTCAGCGTCGAAACCCTGGGCGAATTCGCCCTGCAAAACACCCGCCCCTATAGCGCGACGGTGGCCTACGCCGATGGCACAGCCGTGCCAGACTGGATGACGGTGACGTTTCTGTTGCGCATGGCCAACGCAATCAATCTCGGCGAAACCTATCCACGCCTGATCAAACGCACACTCATCGATGACCCGGTGCAGGCTCGCCGTTACAAGGTCCGTTACTGTCGTCAGCTGCCGTTACTCCTGCCCATGTTGTCGCTGGAGTGCAAACTCAAGCACCAAGGTGAAGTCGATGAGGTGGGTTACCGTCAGGTCTGCCAACTGATGGAGTCGATCAAAAACGACTCACCCTTCACCGAGTGGCCGGTGCAAATCCGCCCGTTGGCGTTCATGCCCCGCTACCGTCTAGGCAACACACCCGACACCGTCGCGAACATGTACATCATCGAGCCGCGCAAAGGCTCGAGCGGCCCATGCCTGCTTTATCGACCCTTGCTGGATCAACCGCTGCACCAGTTTCCTTCCGAGCAAAACATGCTGTACGCGTTTTATCAGTCGGGCGAAATGCGCGATTCGATACTGGCCTGGCTGCCTACCCGCGCGTTGAGTTTCGAGTACGCCCAGTATGTGTTTTCAAGCGGCATTCCCTCGCCCTGGACCATCACCGAACTGGCCTTCGAGCCGTTTATTCACCTGGACCTAACCGCCTCGGTTGAACTGGCAAACACACCTCTGAGCGGCGACGTTCTCACGACCCTCTATACCCAAAATAGCCAAGCCATGGCCGAGCTCGCCGATCGCCAATCGACTTCCAATGGCGAGCGTCGCTGGGCGCTGCTGGCGGACAGTGGCTGGGCGACTTTCTCGGTGGCGGCCAACTTTCTCAGCGGCCCGGCGGGTACCGCGGTCTGGGTCTGGCAAAGCATCAGTCAGATCCAGCAGGCTCTGGATACCAGAGAACGCGGCGACACACTCGTGGAATGGTCCTCGATCGGCGACCTGCTACTGACCCTGGGCATTCTTCTCTCGCAACGCGTCGCGACACGGCGAATTCGGCTATCAAGTCCCCTTGATGAGGTCTCTGCGCCGAAACGCGCGCCCATGGACGAACCTCAACTCATCACCTCCTCCGCTCAAGCTGTGATGGTTACGCATGACGCGACCCCGCTAAGCGCTGAACTGCCCGAGGCTCATCTCTGCGCCCTGGCGCCTGCCGGGCCGACCCGTAGCAGTGCAGAAGCCCAATTTTTACAAAAGATCGATCAACTGAAAGTATCGGCTCCGCACCTGCCCGACGGAACACGACCCAATGCCGACCATCTTTATGAGCACGAGGGGAAGCTGTACGCCCAGGTGGGTGTGCGATGGTTTCAGGTCAGCGCCGACGCGGACGAACCGGTGCTCGTTCTCGATCCGAACAACCCCGCCTACCCAGGATTTTGCGTGAAGTACGACGAAAAGGCAGGTAGCTGGCACTGGGATCTCAAGCTTCGGTTACGCGGCGGCGGCCTAACCCGCCGGATCGAAGCTTTGCGGCGAGAAAAGATCAAAAAAAAGGACGATGCGTGGGCCGCACTGCATCGGTTCATCGAACAGGAAGCCATTCGAAAGGCCAGTGTGGATGAGGTCTTGAACCCTTTGGAAAGCAGCGACGTATCGTCCGACGAAACGATAGCCAGTTACATCTCCAGGTCCGATGAGGTGGCGAACGGATATGGCCAGGCGCTGGAAGCCCTCGAAACGTGGCGCGAAGCGGGCGGCGCTGGCGTGTTTTATCAGTCTCAGCTAATGCGTTTCACCATTGAACAACATCGCTACCTGAACGGCTGGATGCAAATGAAGTTGCGTGAATACGTGAAAATCATCGCGCCCCAGTTCAGTCAGACGGAACCTTCAACGACGAGATCCCATGCCGCGCAAATGGAGGCGGCACAAAAGGCCATCGCCGTGAGCGATGAATTGATCGACCGTCTCGGCCGCATGCACGCCTCACTGGACCGGTTGATGAACCACACCGGCATTATGCGCAAGGTGGCTGGCGATCTGAAAAAGATGCTGCCCGTAATGTCCCAATACGACCTGAAGGCCAATGAAATCGGCATGTCCACGGAGCTTTGCCTGCGTGAGGCGTCGGACAGTGACATGAGTCAGGCACGTCAATCGGTCGTCGATATTTTCGACAATGCGGCCGACGCGGGCCACAGCCTGGTCGAGCGGCGCAGTAACGCACAGCCTTCGCACATCCAGACACTCGATGTCGAGCAACTCACCGTCCTGGTGGACCGTCTGGCAGAAGCCGAACGGCGTCTGGAAGAGCTGTCTGTCAGCTTGCTCGATCTGCTGGAACCTGTCCGCTTCGAGCGCGTTCGCACGTTGGTTGCCGAATTCCATCAACTGGCGCGCAGCCGTCTGCTCACATTGCTTCCGGAAGCGGAAGAAATACCGGTGGCCCAGATGGCGAGACTTGAACCGGTGGCCTCCACTTCACGCGCCATCGGCAAGGTGAGCAAATCACGGCCACGGGTCGTCGAGGCGCAAAAAAAACCGTCTACCGAAACACCGCTGACGGGCGATGACGTTCCCATTATCAAGACGGCTAACAGACGCCCGGTGCAACCGGCGGCGCTAAACGATCAAGATATCATCGGCAACGGGCTGTCTCTGAGTGTAGAACTCGATGCGTTCATTGAACGAATTTGCGCCGATGCGCAACGCCCCTCCCGCGTTCCGGCGGACATGAAAGACCTGCTCGACCAGCAGGCGACCCGACTCGATCAAGCGGCTGATGACGTTGCGCTAATACTGGCTCGCAGAGCCGCCGACTTCCCCGTGGGGAGCCTGAGTGCAGAATTGCGTACGGGGGCCGCAAAAGCCCGGCGCGAAGGGGTGAGCGTCTACGGCGCGATGCTCATCAAGCGCAGGCCCCGCGAAACTTACCTGAAATGGCTCATGGAGCACGATCAGGTATCAATCATCAAAGACGCACGTGGTCGTATCAAGACTAAACAGCGCAAAGACTACTTTCAGGAGTACGGCATTTTCGACAAGACACGCCAAAACAAAGCGTTGTGGGTCGCGCATTTCCATTACAACGAACTGACCGATCCGGATGAACGATTCACCGCCGCACATCTCAAGTTCGCCGAAGGCTATTTGAAAGAACTCCCGGCCAAGACCCGTCAGGAACTCGATGTCTTCGATGCGCTGGACAATGCGTTGCGCCGAATCGTCAATCCGACAGTCCGGGATCTGTTTTTGAAACCCGAGCCGAACGTGTCATCTGAGGCGTAAACATCGCTACGGGATCAGTCGCACCAGACGTCGCGCAACCGTGCCAGAGCCGCTTCGATCGCCGGCTCTGGGACGGCGGCGAAGCCCAGTACCAGCCCGGCTCGCGAATCCAGCGGTGTCTGCGAATCGGGTAACCAGTAACTACTCAAACCATTGACCTCGACGCCCACGCTTTCGGCTTGTTCAATCAACTCGCGTTCGCGAGCCACGCTGCTCACCGGGACTGTCAAGTGCAATCCGGCCACCACATTGGGCAGATCGCCAACGCCCTCGATGTTTATTGGCCAACAGGCCAACAGACAATTGCGTCGACTCAATGCGGCGCGGCGCATACGTCGGATATGTCGCTGAAAATGCCCGGTAGCCATGAACTCGGCCATTACCGCTTGGGTACTGACTTCGGAATGCCGGACATCGACCGCGCGCCGCTGAGAGAAAGCGCTCACAAGCGCCGGCGGCAGGACCAGGTAACCCAGTCTTAGCGCTGGAAATGCAATCTTGCCAAACGTTCCGACATACAGCACCCGCCCCTGACGATCGAGTGCAGCCAACGGCGCCAGCGGTGCGCCGCTGTAACGGTATTCGCCGTCGTAGTCGTCCTCGACGATCCAGCCCTGAGTGCGCTCCGCCCAGGCGAGTAATTCAAGGCGTCGCGCCAGGCTCATGACCACCCCGGTCGGGTATTGATGTGAGGGCGTGACATACGCCAGTCGACAATCGCCGAGCTCCGCCAGTTCTCTGCAGTCGATACCTTCGCTGTCCACGGCCACCCCGTGCAATCGCGCACCGGCCACGGCGAACGCATGACCCGCCGCCCGATACCCCGGATTTTCAATCGCCACACCATCGCCCGGCTCGACCAGCAGCTGTGCACAAAGGCTAATCCCCTGCTGCGCGCCACTGGTGATCACTATTTGCTCAGCCGTGCACTGCATGCCCCGCGAACTGCGCAAATACGCGGCAATTAGTCCGCGCAGACGCTCATCGCCCGCCGGATCGCCGTAGCACAACTGTTGCAAGTCCGGTTTACGCCAGAAAGCCGCATTCAGCTTGGCCCAGACCTCGAAAGGAAACAGATCAAACGCCGGAACACCCACCCGAAATGCGCGGGGTGGACCGACGGGAGGCAGGGCCAAATGGTTCCTTTCAACGCGCCACAATGCACCGCTGTGGATAACTTTTCTGGATGAAACCACAGGTAAATCCAGCCAATTTGTGGATAAGGCTGTGGGTAACCCTGTTGACAACCCTGTGGATACTTTTGTGGATAGTTTTTTTGCCGGGAGCGCGGTTTGCGGTAACTGTGCGACATAAGTCCCATCACCGACACGCCCTTCAATAAATCCCTCGGCGTAGAGCTGATCGTAGGCACGGACCACGCTGTTTCGGGAAATTGACAACGCCGCTGCCAGGTCCCGACTGGCCGGCAATCGCGTGCCGCTGGCCAGCCTTCCGTCGAGCACTCGTACGCGAAGCGCTTGATAGAGCTGACGACTCAAACCCTGATGGCGATCGAGTTCGATACCCGCGGGGTTGAATGACAAGGACAAAGGCTCGCTGGTCATGGCAATGGACCTATGAAATGAGTCGTTAATGGCTCTTACAACAGACCAATAGCCTGCCTAGGATGCAGACATTCGCCAAGGAAAATCTCCATGTACACGCCAAGCAGCTTTGCTATAGATGATTTGCATGAACTGCACCAGCAGATACTCGGCACCCGCCTCGCTGTGTTGGTCACACACGGGGAACAAGGTCTGCAAGCCAGCCATTTGCCGGTGCTGTTGAGTTCAGACCAGGGTCCGAATGGCACCCTTTACGGACACTTCGCCAAGGCCAATCCGCAATGGAAGGCATTGCAGAACGGTGCCGAAGCCCTGGTGATTTTTGCCGGTGCCGACGCTTACGTCAGCCCAGGGCTTTACCCGAGCAAAGCCGAGCACGGCAAAGTCGTGCCGACCTGGAACTACGTCGCCGTGCACGCGTATGGCACGGCCGAGGTTTTCACTGACGCCGATCGCTTGCGCAATCTGGTCAGCGCCCTGACTGATCGTCATGAAGCGGGTCGCGCCAGTCCATGGAAAGTCGCCGATGCCCCTACCGACTACATTGATGGGATGCTCAAGGCCATCGTCGGTTTTGCCTTGCCGATCCAGCGCCTGGAAGGCAAGCGCAAGCTCAGCCAGAACCGCAGCGCTGCAGACATCGCTGGTGTGCGCGAGGGGCTTGCCGCCAGCCCTGATGTGCACGACCAGGCCCTCGCCCACTTGATGCGTTAAGGAACGAACATGAGTCAGATCGAGATCCGCCAGGTCACCGCCGACAACCACGCCGCCTGGTTGCCTTTGTGGCAAGCGTACCTGCGCTTCTACAACACAGAACTGCCTGAGGCCGTCACCCAAAGCACCTGGCAGCGCATGCTCGACCCGAGCGAGCCGACCCAGGCCGCACTGGCCTGGGCCGACGGCAAAGCGGTGGGCATGGTGCACTTCATCTACCATCGTTCGAACTGGAGCATCGAAAACTCCTGCTACCTGCAAGACTTGCTGGTAGTGCCGGAAACGCGCGGCACCGGCGTCGGCCGACAGCTGATTGAATTCGTCTACGCCATCGCCAAAGAGGACGGTTGCTGCAAGGTCCACTGGCTGACTCACGAAACCAATGCCACTGCGATTCAGCTTTATGAGCGCATCGCCGAACGCCCCGGTTTCATCCAGTTTCGCAAAGCCATTTAAGGTTCAAGGAGAACAACATGTCGACTTCACTCACCGACTGGAAAGGCGTCCCGGCACCGTCGGTTCAAACCCTCGAAGGGCGCTTCATCCGCCTGGAGAAACTTGACCCGGCGCGTCATGGCGACGGTTTGTGGAAGGCCCTGCAAGGCCCGGGTTCCGACCCGAAACTCTGGGACTATTTGCCTTACGGTCCTTTCCCGGAGCGCAGCGCGTTCAACGATTGGCTGAACAATCATGCGGCCAATAGCGACCCGTATTTCTTCAGCGTGATCGACCGTGCCAGCGGCGATGTGCAGGGCATTCTCAGCTTGATGTCGATTGTCCCTTCACAAGGTCGGATCGAGATCGGCCATGTCACGTTCGGTGCGCCGATGCAGCGCTCGCCGAAAAGCACCGAGGCAATTTATCTGCTCGCCAAAGAGTCGTTTGCCTTGGGTTACCGGCGCCTGGAGTGGAAGTGCAACAACGGCAACACCCGCTCCAAGTACGCAGCCGAACGACTGGGGTTCAGTTTTGAAGGCGTGTTTCGCCAGCACATGGTGGTCAAGGGCCAGAACCGGGATACGGCGTGGTATTCGATTCTGGATTCGGAATGGCCGGCGATTGGGGCGGGGTTTGAGCGCTGGCTGTCCGATGAGAACCAGACGGATTCGGGGCAGGTGAAAACCCTGGCCGAGTGCCGCGGGTAAATCTTCGGCGCCTGGACTGACGCCTTCGCGGGCAAGCCATGCTCCTACCGGATTTTTGTCGGACACACGATGTGTGAACGCCACCTAACCTGTAGGAGCATGGCTTGCCCGCGAATGGCTTCACGCTAGTCTTTGGGCAAGCACCGCAATATGCTCCGGTCCGATCCCGCAGCAGCCACCCAAATGAGTGGCCCCGCGCTGCTGCCAATCAGCCGCCCACTGCAAATAACCCGGCGGATCCAGGTCTTCGCGCAACGGGTCCAGACCATCATTGGCCGTGGCCTCTTTCGGTTGCGGCGGGAAGGCATTGGCGTACGCGCCGATGTGAATCTTCACACCCAAATGCTCGAAGGTTTCCCGCGCGGCATCAATCGCAGCACCGATCACTTCCGGCTGGCTGCAGTTGAACAGCAACGTCTCGACACCCAGCTCAGCCGCCACGGCGGCGGCTTCAGCCACAGGCTCACCCGAACGCAAGCGCGGCACCTCGTCCGTGTCCTCATCCTTCAAAGTAAACGACAGCCAGAACGGCTTGCCGTCCTTCGGCAGACCGGCGTGGATCGCTCGCGCTTCAATGATCGAGCTCTGGGTTTCCGCCAGCCACAGATCGACATGGGGTGCCAGACCATTCACCAGTGGCGCCAGCAATTCAGTCACCCGAACAGCATCGAAAAGGTCCGGACGGTAGGAACCAAACAGCGGCGGCAATGAACCGGCTACACGTACTGGTTTGCCCGACGTCTCTACAGCGCGACGGGCCAGCTCACCGGCCAATGCTGCTAGCGCCTGGCCTTCGGCCGCAAAACGTTCTTCGCCAATGTGAAACGGCACCACCGCGTAACTGTTGCTGGTGATCACGTTTGCACCGCTTTCGATATAAGCCACGTGCACCGCCTCTACCGCTCGCGGCGCTTCGCTCAAGGCCAGCGCCGACCACTCGGGCTGCCTGAACGGCGCGCCTCGGCGTTGCAACTCACGACCCATGCCGCCATCCAGAATTACCGTGCTTGCTGTGCCCATATGCTTTTCACTCATAAGCTTATGAAAATAACTCACTATCAGAGTCGTTCTTATAACTATTTAATACGCACCATCCGGTTAATAACAACCTCTTTTTTATCAGGAATCGACTGTGAAATTTCAACCGCTACTGGCCTTGGGCCTGACGATTCTGGCTGCCTCCACCCAAGCCTTTGGCGGCGCCACGCTGGATCGCGTCGAGAAAAAGCAGGAACTGGTGGGCGTGTTGATGGAAAGCTATCCACCCTTCTCGTTCCTCAATGATCAAAATCAGCTCGATGGATTCGATGTCGACGTGGCCAAGGCCGTGGCGGACAAATTGGGCGTCAAACTGCGCCTCGAAACCCCATCCTGGGATGTGATCGCCGCCGGCCGCTGGAGCGGTCGCTACGACATCTGCATCTGCTCCATGACCCCGAGCAAGGCTCGCGGCGAGGTCTTCGACTTCCCGGTCGAGTACTACGCTTCGCCGGCCGTGATCGTGGTCAACGCCAAGGACGACAGTATCCACAGCGCCAAGGACCTGAGCGGCAAAAAAGTCGGCCTCACCACCGCCTCCAGCTACGAAAGCTACCTGAACAAGAACCTAGTGATCGAAGGCGCCGAAGACACTCAATTGCAGTACCCGTTCGAGGACGTGCAGATCGCGCCGTATGACACCGACAATGTCGCCTTCCAGGACCTCGGCCTGGGCGCTGGCGTTCGACTGGACGCGATCCTCACCAACCTTGTCACCGCACAACCGCGCCTTAACGAAGACAAACGCTTCAAGCTCGCTGGCGAGCCGCTGTACTCGGAGCCGAACTCGGTAGCCATTGAAAAAGGCGACGCACAGTGGGATGCCAAAGTGCGTGACGTCTTCGCTCAGCTCAAACAGGACGGCACCCTGAGCAGGCTCTCGCAGAAATGGATCGGCGCCGACATCAGTAAATGACTTCTTTCCCAAAACCTCCCCAGCCGCCGCAACCGGTGGCTGAGTCGCGACTGCAACGGATCTTCGGTTTCCGCACGCGGCTGTACCTGACCTGGGCAGCGATGTTCGGGTTGTTCGCCAGCTTCTTCCTGAGCTTCGACCTGAAGTTCTCGATCATCCTCGACAAACTGCCGAACCTGATCGGTCTGCACCTAGCGCCCAACGGCTTCTTGCAGGGTGCGGCACTGACGCTGTTTCTGTGCCTGTGTTCAATCGTGACCTCCTCGCTGCTGGGCTTCATCACCGCCCTGGCACGGCTGTCGAAAAGCGCTGTGGCCTTTGGGATTGCGAGCTTCTATGCCTCGTTCTTTCGTGGCACACCGCTACTGATCCAGATCCTGCTGATCTACCTCGGCCTGCCACAACTCGGCATCGTCCCGGGCGCCATCGCCGCCGGCATCATTGCCCTGTCGCTAAACTACGGCGCCTACCTGAGCGAAATCTTCCGCGCCGGTATCCTCGGCGTCCCCCACGGCCAACGCGAAGCGTCCCTGGCGCTGGGCATGCGGGAAACCGTGATCTTCTGGCGGGTCACCTTGCCCCAGGCCATGCGCACCATCATTCCGCCGACCACCAACCAGTTCATCTCGATGCTCAAAGACTCTTCGCTGATCTCGGTGATGGGGGTTTGGGAGGTTATGTTTCTGGCGCAATCGTATGGCCGGTCGAGCTATCGCTACATCGAGATGCTGACGACGGCGGCGGT
This sequence comes from Pseudomonas sp. ZS1P83, assembly GCF_054897825.1. Lineage (NCBI taxonomy): Bacteria > Pseudomonadati > Pseudomonadota > Gammaproteobacteria > Pseudomonadales > Pseudomonadaceae > Pseudomonas > Pseudomonas sp. ZS1P83. The sequence goes on along the minus strand of NZ_CM142706.1, from coordinate 5,518,074 downwards.
GATTTATTGGGTGATGTCGATTGGGTTGGAGCTGATTCAGGCGCGGATGGAGCGGCATTATGGGAAGGCGTATCTGGGGCGTAATTGACTGCACTGCCGTCATCGCGAGCAAGCCAGCTCCCATAGCGGTTGGTGCAGTATCAGTTCGAGTCGCGCCGAATCCGCACCACGCCCATCTTCAGTCCGAACGGTCTGAACACTGCATTCAGCGATTTCAGTGTCTGATTGCCCTCTCCATGCTCGATATGCACCAGCGTGCGCACCGATATTTTGCACATCCTGGCAAATTGGGTCTGGTGCAGGCCGGTGACTTCCACTCGCAAGCGGCGCACGGCTTCACCTATTTCAGTTGTTCCCTGGGCAAGCCCTTCTTGAATGCTTTCGATGAGTACAGTTCGCTCGGCAACGGTCATGGTCATTTCAGGTCCCACTCTTTCAAACGCTGCTCCAGATTGTTCAAGGCTATTCGTGGGTGATTCATTGTTGCAGCGGGCAAACCGCTGGCCGTCAGAATGTCGGGGAGAGCCGCGAGGTGTCTGGCATCCTCGCGCAAGCGTTCAAAAAAGTCCGGCGCCCCGCTCAACGCGGCCAATGGGTCCTTTGGATCGGTAATATCGGCCAATGCCTGACAGACACCACGCCAATCCACGTCGCCCGCTCTCTCCAGCTCTTTTGGCCACTTGGTGGTGCGTGTCACGCCTTCGTCGTCCATCACCATCGGCGCCAGGTCATAAATCGGCGCAAGACGAAACGAGGCTGCGTCGCGGATAATTGCGGTGTTGCGGCCATGGTTATCCGAGTTGCCGAGGATTTTATTGATCAAGTCCCGACGCAGATAGTCAGCAACCAGATCCGGGATTTGGTCCGCCTGGCCCGCATCACGCCAAATTCCCGCCAACAGCCGGATAACCTCCATATGGTTCATGGCGCCTCCGGGAATCGTGATGTTCGCCAAGGAGTAGATCGACTCCACGGCGAATCGCTCGACACCCTGAGGGGTCACTTGCCGATCGAATCGCTGCATCCACAGGCTGGGTTTGGTCGCCTCTTCCAAAGCCAGGCCCTGTTCGGCCACCGTTTCGATACTCAGTTTTTGCAGCGCTTTGTAGTAGTGGTACTCGCTTCTGAGGATGTCCTGATCGGTCCTGGTTCCTTTATTGCGAGCGAACTTCACGAACCAATGCTGAACGACGTCTGCGTCTTCGAGTACCGCATCGGGGTACAAAAGTCCGGTCTTATCTTCGGCCAACAACAACTTGGGTGCCTCGCCACCGGCACCGGTTGCGCCGCCAATCGCAGCACCCTGTTCATAGGCGTACTCGAGAAATCGATTATCGCGACTGACGACCTCCTGGCGTTCAAACCCCATCAGCTCACGCGGGTCCAGGGCCTCGACAGATTCTTTTATCCGCATGTTGCCAATTGGCGCTGGCGTGCTTCGGGCCAGCAGATAAAGGTCAGCACTGATCTCTGCTGGTTTGTCCCGACCTGCGTGAGCCAGCAGGAATTTCCTGGCGGCACCGGCAGGTGCAATGTCATGCACAAATGCCGGCGCGTTGGATCGCTGGCCGTCCCATTCCAAGGGAAACCTGGCACTGACTGCCTTGGCGAAGGGACTGCCAATGCACTCGATGTTTTCGACGAGATAGGCCGTCAAGTAACCAAAGTTGCATCGGCTTTCGAAACCTTTCCCAGGGTCGTCGAAATCTAAGACCATGGCGTCGTGCCATTTCCCGGTCGCAAAGATTTGTAAGGTCAGATTGAACATGCCGACATCACCTGTATTTAAATGCATATCTGAAAGATTTTTAACTCTGTGAATGCAATATAGTGCATTTAACCACCCGAAGGGGCTCCATGGACTGCATTAAAATGCATATCGAGAATCATTAACCGACTAAAACCGCAAAGTAATGCAGATTGGGGTGGATCACAGATATCGCAATGGCGACTGGGGGTGCTGGGCGGTTACTCCAGGACCGACCTGGATACCACGGGGGTCGATGGCAACGTCGAGAGCTGGCACGCCGGCGTCTACGCCTTGCGCCAAAGCGGCCCGTTCGCCTTGCGCCTCGGCGCGGCATACAGCGGCCGAAAGGCGATTACGATTCCGACAGCCAGCAAGCCTTCGCTGAACTGGGCTACGCGATGGGCAGCGGCCGCCTCAGCGCCGAACCGTTCGCCAACCTCGGCTACCAGCGCTACCACCGCGACGTGGCAGATGAGTTTCTGAGTTTTCGCCAACGGACGCGTCCGGGATCACTGTAAGGAAAGACGTCTGATGGCCGGGTGAATCCGGCCCCTGCCGAAACCCGCCCATTTTTCGGCTACAGGCGACGTCTCCAAGACTGTCAAAGCGCCCGGAAACGCCCGGCATCTTCAACCCGGATCAACTTTTAGAGTTTGGCCTCACTTCAAACGAGGCTGAACTCTATGATCGCTCAACATCAGTGCCGACCCCACCACCTCGCCTTGGCGATTGCGCTTGCCCTTGGCTGTACTGACTTTTCGTTCGCCCAGGAGATTTCGACGCAGGCCGATGCGTTGGTGGTCGAAACGGCGGATCCGCCCGTCGATGCGCTTGAAGCATTCATGAACAACCCCGACACCCGAAAGGCACCGATCACCAAGGCAGCGGAAGGAATTGATCGGACATTCGGTGACGAAAACGACCTGGTCATCGTGTCCGGGCGTGGAAGCATCGCCGGGTTCATCGACGGAGGCGCAGGTACCAATTTTCTGCAACTGGATACCGCCAGTGGTGGCAAGTTAGACGATAGTCGTCGCTTCAACGGTTTGGAGATCAAACGCAGCACGTGGACCTCGAACGGTCCCGGCAATTTCGACACCGGCGTATGGGTGCGTCCCAAAGCAACGCTCATAAACGACGGACTGATCAACGGCGAGGCGTTCACCCAGGGAACGCTCGTCAACACCGGCACAATTGGCGCCGGAGTGACGGTGCAATCCGGCGGCACCCTGAATAACTCGGGGATCGTCCTGGGTAACGTCTCTATTGATGAAAAAGGCGTTTTTACCGGCAACGGTACCGTCGGTGCGCTGCAGGTCAGAGGAAAGCTAGCCGTCGATAAAATGCACGGCGCCCCGACGGTCAAGGGTGACTTGACCCTTTCCAACACGGCCGAATTGACCTACGAGGTTGATCCCGACCGTAACAGCGGGACGATAACCGTCGGTGGTACCGCGAGCCTGGGAGGTGCCACGCTCAAGATCGTCACCACAGCAAGCGACTACGCGACACTCAGCGACCAGCGCATTCTTGTCGCCAAGCGAGTCGAAGGAGAATTTGGAAAAATCGTCAGCAACCTGGCATTTCTAACGCCCAAATTCGATCACCAGAAAGAGCATGTCGATCTGATCTTTACTCGGAATGCCACGCCGTTCGAAAGCGCTGCGAACTCCAGCAGCGGAAAGGAATTAGGCAAAAGCATCATCGATCCGAACGATTTACCCCAGGCACAGGCGCCTGCTGACGATACTTTTACCCACACCGAAACCCTGCATTCAGCGGTCGATACTGACCCGTCCGCTACGTCAATAACGATTGCAGAAATACCCCCGACAGTGACGCCACCCTCCACCGTCGCGGGTACGCCCGTGTCAACTCACACAACAATGGCCAATGCCGCGCGCACGGTTCCGAAGCTTCGCATACCCATCAATGCCGCGGTCGCCGCCCTGCTGACGGCCGACAAACAAACGGCATCGCGCGCCATCGAGCAATTGGCCGCCAGCGACCACGCCAACCTCGCGAAAGCAACCCTCAACAGCGACAGCCCGATCAGCGCGACCATGCTCTCGGCCATGGGTCAGCTGGACAGCGCTGGCGGTGACAAAAGACCCGGCAATGCCCCACGCCTCGCCACCGGCAGTGAAGCCAGCGGCAGGGTCTGGCTGCAGGCGCTAGGTCACGGAGGGACATTGGATCGCGATAACGACGCCCTGAAACATTCGACCCAAGGCCTGGTGCTGGGCGCGGATTGGGGCGGGGATCAGGCATGGCGCATCGGCGTGCTGGGCGGTAAATCCGAAACGCGCCTGGACAGTCGGGGTCTGGATGCCAATCTCGACAGCTGGCACCTGGGCGCCTATGCCCTGCGCCAGAACGGCCCCCTGTCCCTGCGACTCGGGGCGACCTACAGCAATCACGACGGCAACACCAAACGCCGGGTAGCGTTCAACGGTTTCAGCGACCGCCCGGAAGGCCGTTTCGACGCCAACACCCAGCAAGCCTTCGCGCAACTGGCTTACAACCTGGGCCGTGCCGACGTCAGCATCGAACCGTTCGCCAGCCTTGGCTACCAACGCTATCAGCGCGACGGCTACACCGAAAAAGGAGGCGCCGCAACGTTGAAGGTCCACGGCCAAACCCGGCGCAACGTCAACAGCACACTCGGCCTGCGACTGGCAATGCTCAATACCCTGGACAACGGCATGCAACTGACGCCGCGATTCAGTGCCGGCTGGAAACATACCTACGGCGAGGTGGAAAGCGACACCCGCCAGCGATTAGTGACGGGCGGGAGGGACTTCACCGTTTCCGGCGCAGCGCTGGACCGTGACAGCCTGCAGGTCGATGCCGGCCTGGACTTTGGGCTGTCGGCCACACACAGCGTAGGGGTCGTCCTCAGCGGCGAGGTCGGCAGTGATAGCCGCAACCACGGCGTCATGGGCCAGTGGCGGATGGCGTTCTGATCACTGACCGAACGCCGCATTCCCTGCTCGCGATAGCGGAATATCAACCAACAAACTGGGTGAACAAACGACAGGCGAAAAAAAGGGGAGCACATGCCCCCCCGAGGTTTAAAGCGGTATATCGAGGCTGTTAACTCAGCCTTCGATCTCGATCAGGATTTCGCCCGGGTTCACCCGGTCGCCCTTGGCCACGTGGATGGCGGTGACTTTGCCGGCGATGGCCGATTGGACTTCGGTTTCCATCTTCATCGCTTCGGTGATTAGCACGGCCTGGCCGGCTTTCACGGTGTCGCCTTCCTTGACCAGCACGTCGACGATGTTGCCCGGCATGGTGGTGCTGACGTGGCCAGGTGCAGTGGCTTGCTTGCGCTTGCTGCTGCCGCCGCTGACGAATTCGTTGAGCGGTTCGAACACCACTTCTTCCGGCATGCCGTCGATAGACAGGTAGAAGTGACGCTTGCCTTCAGCCTTGACGCCGACACCCGTGATGTCGACGCGGTAGGTTTCGCCGTGGACGTCGATGACGAACTCGGTCGGCACGCCTTCGCCACCGGCCGAGGTCACGCCGCCGGCTTCTGGAATCGGCAGCAGCACTTCTGGAGTCAGGGTGCCGGCGGCGCGTTCTTCGAGAAACTTGCGACCGATGTCCGGGAACATGGCGTAGGTCAGCACGTCTTCTTCAGACTTGGCCACTGTGCCGATTTCGGCACGCAGTTTGGTCATTTCCGGCTTGAGCAGGTCGGCCGGGCGTACATCAATCACTTCTTCGTTGCCGATGGCCTGGCGACGCAGTTTTTCGTTCACGATGCCTGGCGCCTTGCCGTAGCCACCTTGCAGGTAAAGCTTCACTTCGTTGGTGATGGTCTTGTAGCGCTCGCCGGCCAGCACGTTGAAGAACGCCTGGGTGCCGACGATCTGCGAGGTCGGGGTCACCAGCGGAGGGAAGCCGAGGTCTTCACGAACGCGTGGGATTTCGGCCAGCACTTCGCTCATGCGGTTCAGGGCGCCCTGCTCTTTCAACTGGTTGGCCAGGTTGGAAATCATCCCGCCCGGCACCTGGTTGACTTGAACACGAGTATCGACGGCGGTGAACTCGCTTTCGAACTGGTGATATTTTTTGCGCACAGCGTAGAAGTACAAGCCGATCTCTTGCAGCAGTTCCAGGTTCAGGCCGGTGTCGAACTCGCTGCCTTTAAGGGCGGCAACCATCGACTCAGTACCTGGGTGGCTGGTGCCCGAGGAGAAGCTGGAGATCGCGGTGTCGATGTGATCGGCGCCGTTCTCGATGGCCTTCAGTTGGCACATCGTTGCCATGCCAGCGGTATCGTGCGAGTGAATAAACACGGGCAGCGACTGCTCGCTTTTTAGAGCCTTGACCAATTCGCCCGTGGCGTACGGGGTCAGCAGGCCAGCCATGTCCTTGATCGCCACCGAGTCGCAACCCATGGCTTCCATTTGTTTGGCTTGGGCCACAAACGCGTCGATGGTGTGCACCGGGCTGGTGGTGTAAGCGATGGTGCCCTGAGCATGTTTGCCAGCAGCCTTTACCGCTTCGATGGCGACTCGCAGGTTACGCACGTCATTCATCGCATCGAAGATGCGGAATACGTCGATGCCGTTGACCGCAGCTTTGGCGACGAAAGCTCTGACCACGTCATCGCTGTAGTGGCGATAGCCCAGCAGGTTCTGGCCACGCAGGAGCATTTGCAGACGCGTGTTAGGCAATGCCGCGCGCAGTTGGCGCAGGCGCTCCCACGGGTCTTCTTTGAGGAAGCGTACGCAGGCGTCGAAGGTCGCGCCGCCCCAGCACTCCAGCGACCAGTAGCCGACTTTGTCGAGCTTGTCGCAGATCGGCAGCATATCTTCGGTGCGCATGCGGGTCGCGAGCAGCGATTGGTGGGCGTCGCGCAGGATTGTGTCGGTTACGTGGATACGCTTTGTAGGTAAAGAGTTGGACATTGTTTTATTCCTCACAGGCCTGCGTGGGCGGCGATGGCGGCGGCGATGGCCAGGGCCAGCTCTTCGGGTTTGCGCTTGATCGAGTAGTTGGTCAGTTCAGGGTGGCTTTCAACGAAGCTGGTATTGAACTGGCCGCTACGGAATTCCGGGTTACGCAGGATTTCCTGGTAGTACGCGGCGGTGGTCTTGACCCCTTGCAGACGCATGTCGTCGAGGGCGCGCAAGCCACGGTCCATCGCCTCTTCCCAAGTCAACGCCCATACGACCAGTTTCAGGCACATGGAGTCGTAGTACGGCGGAATGGTGTAGCCGGTGTAGATCGCCGTGTCGGTGCGCACGCCGGGGCCGCCGGGCGCGTAGTAACGGGTGATCTTGCCAAAGCTCGGCAGGAAGTTGTTTTTCGGGTCTTCGGCGTTGATCCGGAATTGCAGCGCGAAACCGCGGTGCTGGATGTCTTCCTGTTTCACCGACAGCGGCAGGCCGGACGCGATGCGAATCTGCTCACGCACAATGTCGATGCCGGTGATTTCTTCGGTGATGGTGTGTTCCACCTGCACCCGGGTGTTCATCTCCATGAAGTACACTTCGCCCTCGGCGAGCAGGAACTCCACGGTGCCGGCGTTCTCGTAACCCACAGCCTTGGCCGCACGCACCGACAGGTCGCCGATGTAGGCGCGCTGTTCCGGGGTGAGTTGCGGGCTCGGGGCAATTTCGATGAGCTTCTGGTTGCGGCGCTGGATCGAGCAGTCACGCTCGAACAGGTGCACCACGTTGCCAAAGCTGTCACCGAGGATCTGCGCTTCGATGTGTTTCGGATTGACGATGCATTTTTCCAGGAACACTTCCGCGGAACCGAAGGCCTTGGTGGCTTCGGAAATGACTCGCGGGAAGGCTTGTTCGAGATCTTCTCGGCTGTCGCAGCGACGGATACCCCGGCCGCCACCACCGGAGGTGGCCTTGAGCATGACCGGATAACCGATGCGGTCGCCTTCAATCAAGGCTTCGGCGATATCTGCGACGTTGCCTTCGGTCCCCGGGGTGACTGGCACGCCCGCCTTGATCATGCTGCGACGGGCTTCAGTCTTGTCGCCCATGCGGCGAATCACTTCAGCCGATGGACCGATGAATTTGATGCCACGTTCAGCGCAGATGTCCGCCAGTTCAGCGTTTTCCGAAAGAAAGCCGTAGCCAGGATGCAAGGCATCACAACCGGTTTCCACCGCCAGATTCACCAGTTTACGCGCGTTCAGGTAACCAGCCAGTGGCTCGGCACCAATGCTGTGGGCCTCGTCCGCCCGCTTCACATGCAAGGCATGGCGGTCGGCGTCGGAATAGATCGCGACCGAGCGAATGCCCATCTCGGCGCAGGCACGCACGATTCGTACGGCAATCTCACCACGGTTGGCGATCAGGATCTTTTTTATCACTTGGAGGTTCCCTTGAGCCGGTGGTACCCACGACCTGGTAGCCCAGGTCGACGCGTGACCAAATGTTTCGATTCGGTCGCAGCCTCACACTAGCCCCCACAAGGGATTAACAAAAATGATTAATAATTGGGTCAGGCATAAGTAAAGACTTATAGTTGACTCATCAGCCTGCGGTGAGAGTGTCTAAAAAATGCGTAAGTCATTGATGCGTATGACATTGCGTCAGTTGCAGGTCTTCAATGAAGTCTGTGATTTGAGGTCCTACAGCCGCGCAGCCGACGAAATGTCGCTCACACAACCTGCCGTGAGCCTACAGATTCGTCAACTTGAGGAGCTGGTTGGTCAACCGTTGTTCGATTACGTCGGCAAAAAGCTCTACATGACCGAGGCAGCGGAAGCCCTTCAGCGCGCCAGCCGGGATATTTTCGGACGCCTGGAAAACCTCGACATGCAGCTTTCGGACATGCAGGGATCGCTGCAAGGTCAGTTGAAACTGGCGGTCGAATCCAGCGCCAAGTATTTCGTGCCGCATCTGTTTGCCGCGTTCAAACGCCAGCATCCGGAAGTGAACCTGCACCTGACAGTGGTTAACCGCGGACAAGTGATTCGACGTCTGTCGGACAACCGCGATGATCTGGTGATCATGTCGATGGTGCCGCAAGACATGGGGCTGGAGTTTCTACCGTTTCTCAACAATCCAATCGTCGCCGTGGCGCCGCCGGATCATCCGCTGTCCCATATGGGGCCGCTGCGCTTGCAGGATCTTGAGCCCTACACACTACTACTGCGCGAACCGGGCTCCGGTACGCGGCTGGCTTGCGAGGAGTATTTCAAGGAAAAGCGCGTGCACTTCACGCAGACCCAGGAAGTGGCGTCGGCCGAAGCCCAGCGTGAGTGCGTACTGGCGGGTCTGGGCCTGGCGCTATTGACGCGCCACGCCCTGAACCTTGAATTGGCGACCGGCGCACTCATAGAGCTGCCGGTCGAAGAGCTGCCGCTGTACCGCAGCTGGTGCCTGGTGCAGGCCAAGGCGAAACGGCTGTCACCGGTGGCGCACGCGTTCCTTGCGTTTATTCGCAGCGAGCGGGTGCAGATCAGCGCGCTGGTTGAGCGCTTCGACGGGAAGTTGCCGGTGCGGCCTGCCAGTAGTTGAGTTCCAGATCGTTAGGAAAATCGCCGATTTCGGCCAGAAGCTGGCGGCGGTCGCAGCGATCTTCGATAGCGCGGCGAAATTCCATGCGGCGCTGGTCTTCCTGCTGACGACGGGTTCTGACGGCGCTGTTGCGTTCTTCGTAGGGCTGGGCCATTTCGAGTCTCCCAAGGCGATTACGGGAGTTACAGGATGGGCACCAGGGATGACGGTTTGGCGGCGAGTGGGTTACAGGCAGATGAAAGTTGTCGTATTTGAGGACGCCTTCGCGGGCAAGCCTCGCTCCTACGGGGTTCACCGCGGACCTGTAGGAGCGAGGCTTGCCCGCGAAGACTTTCTCAAGCCAAACGACGAATCAATCGTCCAGCGCTTTTACCGATTTAGGCGACAGCCGCAAACTACGAAGGCTGCGCTTGACGCTCTTGAGGTGATTGACCAGGCTTGGCCCGCGCGCCATGGCCACGCCCATCGCCAATACGTCGATCACCACGAGGTGGGCGATCCGCGAGGTCAGCGGCGTATAGATCTCGGTGTCTTCGTGCACATCGATCGCCAGGTTGACGGTCGACAACTCAGCCAACGGCGTCTGGCTCGGGCACAAGGTGATCAGCGAAGCGCCGCTTTCGCGCACCAGATTGGCGGTGATCAACAAATCTTTGGAACGCCCGGACTGGGAAATACAGATCGCCACGTCAGTCGGTTTCAACGTGACCGCCGACATCGCCTGCATGTGCGGGTCGGAATACGCCGCCGCCGTCAGCAACAAACGGAAGAACTTGTGCTGGGCGTCTGCCGCCACTGCACCGGAAGCACCAAAGCCATAAAACTCGACCCGCTGGGCCTGCGACATGAGCGACACAGCCCGCTGTAACTCCACCGGATCGAGCTTCTCGCGAACCTCCATCAGGGTGTGCAGCGTGGTGTCGAAGATTTTCAGGCTGTAGTCAGCGACGGAATCGTCTTCATGGATCGCAAACTGCCCGAAGCTCGCGCCGGCAGCAAGACTCTGCGCCAGCTTCAGCTTCAAATCCTGGAAACCGGAACAACCGATGGCGCGGCAAAAGCGCACGATGGTCGGTTCACTGATGCCCACGTTGTGGGCCAGGTCGGCCATGGAGCTGTGCATCACCGCCGCAGGATCAAGCAGCACGTGGTCGGCGACCTTGAGCTCCGACTTGCGTAAGAGGTGGCGTGACTGGGCGATGTGTTGCAGCAGATTCAAAGGGCTGGACTCTTTGTTATTGGCAGGTGCCGGGGATGTAGCGCGCTTGTAGTTATACTACAAGAATCGGCTTTTTGCCTGCTCAATGCGTAACTCGATGTCCCCATTTCACGCCACATGCGCTCCATGTAGCCCTTACAAGGGTTTCGCGTCCGCACGCAACAGCTCGGCCAGGCCATGGGCCTCGACCGGGCGGCTGATTAAATACCCCTGCACTTCATCGCAGTGCTCGGTTTTCAAAAACTCAAGCTGCTCCGGTCGCTCTACCCCTTCCGCCACCACCTTCAACGACAACCCGTGCGCCATGGCAATGATCGCCCGGGTGATCGCCGCGTCCTCGCTGCCCTCCCCCAGACCGCGGATAAACGCCTGATCGATCTTCACGTAATCCACCGGGATGCGCTTGAGGTAGCTCAGGGACGAATACCCGGTGCCAAAGTCATCAATCGCCAACTTGACCCCCAAATCCCGCAATTGCTGGAAGGTCGCGATGATGTGCTCGACGCTGTCGAGCAACTGACTTTCGGTGAGTTCCAGCTCGAGGTAGTGCGGCGCCAGGCCGGTTTCTTCCAGCACTTGGCGGACAAGGCTGACCAGCTTGCCCTGACGCAGTTGATGCACCGACAGATTGACCGACACCCGAATCGGCGCAAGCCCCTGGCGCTGCCACTCACAGGCTTGCCAGCAGGCCTGACGCAACACGAACTCGCCGATCGGACCGATCAACCCCGTTTCCTCGGCCAGGCCGATGAAGTCCCCCGGCGGCACGCGCCCCATGGTCGGGTGATCCCAGCGCACCAGCGCCTCGGCAGCATTCAGCCGGCCCGTGGCGAGGCACAGTTTCGGTTGGTAAAACACCTTCAACTGCTTCTCTTCGATGGCTTTACGCAGTTGATTTTCCAGCTGCAAGCGCTCCAACGTACTGGCTTGCAGGCTGTCGGTGTAGAACTGGAAATTATTTCCGCCCAGGTGCTTGGCGTGCTGCATGGCCATATTCGACTGACTGACCAGCGCGGAAATTTCTCGCGCGTTGTCTGGCAACATGCTGATGCCCATGGATGCGCTGACCACCAGCTCATGGCCATCGACAGTGATCGGCAAACGCAGCTTGGTCGACAGTCGGGTCGCCACCCGCGCCAGACTCGACAGGTTGCCGTAGGCATTGAACAACACGGCAAATTCATCGCCGGATAAGCGAGCGATGGTGTCCGCCTCAGGCAAAGCATTGATCAGCCGTCGGGCCATCTTCTGCAAGAGTTGGTCGGCGATTTCATGGCCAAGGCTGGCGTTGAGCAGCTTGAAACGATCCAGATTGATATGCAGCAACGCCAGATTGCGGTGGCCGCCCTGGCGCACCCGCTGATGGGCCTCGCTCAGCCGTTCGCGGAACAGTGAACGGTTAGCCAGACCCGTCAATTCGTCGTAATGAGTCAGGTAACGCATGCGTTCTTCGGATTCGCGGCGAGCCGAGAGATCGGCAAAGAAGCCCACGATATGGCTCACATTTCCCCGAGCATCGCGCACAGCATTGAGTTGCAACCATTGCGGATACACCTCGCCATTCTTGCGGGTTTCTACCAGCTCGCCCTGCCAACTGCCGTGCTGCGCCAGCGCCTGATGAATCGCTGCGTAGTGCCGGCGGGCATCGCGACTGCATGGCAACTCGACCACGTTGCGTCCGATCATGTCTTCAATGTCGTAGCCGGTGACTCGACTGAAGGCCTGATTGACGGCGATCAGCGCGTAATTCGGATCGAAAATCACAATGCCTTCGCTGGCGGCCTCGAACACCGTCGCGGCCAGTTGCCGCTGTTCTTCCAGACCTTTGCTGACGCTGATGTCGCGACGGGTGCCGACCATGCGGATCACTCGGCCATTATTGCCGCGCTCAACGGCTCGTCCTCGGTCCTCGATCCAGACCCAATGGCCATCGCCGTGGCGCACGCGGTACTCGATTTGGTAATCCTCGCTGCGCCCCTTCAAATGCTCGACCAGCGCGCGCTTCAGTGACGGCAAATCATCGGGGTGCAGGCGCGGCTTGAGGTGGCGGAGCATCGCCGTTACGAGTTCCGGTTCCAGGCCGAACAGCTCCTGAAGGTGGGTGTGATGGACTTCGTCGGTTTGCAGGTTCCAGTCCCACAAGCCCAACTCACTGGCCTTCAACGCCAGCGCCAGACGCGCTTCACTCTTGCTCAGGGCCTGGTTGGCGGCATCCAGCTCCAGGCTACGCTGGGCGACGCGGCTTTCCAGCTCGATCTGAATTTGCCGCAGTTCGTCTTCGGCACGACGGCGCTGGTCGATTTCCTTGGCCAGCTTGTGATTGAGCTGGTCACTGCAACGTTGGGCCTGCTGCAAGTGCTCGATCAATGCCTGATTCTGGAAGCGCCGCAACAGCCCGCTATCGATGAGCCGATTGACCTGCCAGGCGACCACGCTCAGCGCGCCCAGTAAAATCAGCCCGAACCAGCCCCACCCCTGACTTTGTTCATCGCCGCCCCAAAATAGATAGCCGATGGCCGGCAACAAACAGGGCAAGGTAAAGGACAGGAACGCCGGCAGGCTGACCGCGTAGGCAACGCTGGCCGAAAGGGCCGCGGCGCCGATCAGGCCGAACACCCAGGCTTGCTGCATGAAATTGTCAGCGGGTACCAGGGCAATGCCGGCGCCGGCCAGGGTCAGGCCGGTCATGGCCGAGCCCAGCAAAAACATACGGCGCCAGATCGGATGCGCCTGACGGTTGGGTATCGCCGAATCGAAGGCCGCGACTTGAATTACCCGCAATGCCACCAGCGACAACAGCCACACCAGCCAGACGCTGACCAGGAAGTAGCGCTGCGGACTCCAAAGCAAGCCTGCGCAGACCAGACCATTGATCAACATGAATAACGTGGGCAGCAACGAGCCCTGATAAAGCAGACGCGTGCGTTCGACCGCCATTTCCATGGCGTACTGTTTGCGGATAACCCGGGGCTCCACAACGGGGCCCGACAGGTCGGTGCTGAGGGTCATAGGCAATGTTCTTGTTCTTATAATGATGAGCATGAGCCCGAAACGTCGACGGAGCATACACAAGCAAGTGCCCGGACCAAACTGCACCAAATCACAAAACCGACAAAAACTGCCCCCCTCCTTACCCGCTGAAAAGGCTTGGAGCGAGCCCCGCCAACGCCTGCAGCCCATGACCGACCGGTCGTCATCCGTGCTTCTTTCATCGGCTAATGCAAAGCTCGGTTTGCCCGGTGTGACGGCGCACCCTAGAATGCCCCGATGCGCGATGATCTCTCCCTTCTGCTGAACTCCCTCAACGATGCCCAACGCCAGGCCGTAGCTGCCTCCGTGGGTCGTCAGTTGGTCCTGGCCGGTGCTGGTTCCGGTAAAACCCGAGTGCTGGTGCACCGTATCGCCTGGTTGATCCAGGTCGAAAACGCCTCGCCCCACTCGATCCTGTCGGTGACCTTCACCAATAAGGCCGCTGCCGAGATGCGTCATCGCATCGAGCAGCTGATGGGTATCAATCCGGCCGGCATGTGGGTCGGTACCTTCCACGGCCTGGCGCACCGCTTGTTGCGGGCGCACTGGCAGGAAGCCGGCCTGAGCCAGACTTTCCAGATTCTCGACAGCGACGACCAGCAACGGCTGGTCAAGCGGGTGATCCGCGAGCTGGGTCTGGATGAACAACGCTGGCCGGCCCGACAGGCCCAGTGGTTCATCAACGGGCAGAAAGACGAAGGTCTGCGTCCGCAACACATTCAAGCCAGCGGCGACCTGTTCCTGGCGACCATGCGCAGCATTTATGAAGCCTATGAGGCCGCGTGCCTGCGCGCCGGCGTGATCGATTTCTCCGAACTGCTGCTACGCGCCCTTGATCTGTGGCGCGATCATCCGGGTCTGCTGGCGCACTATCAAAAGCGCTTCCGGCACATTTTGGTGGACGAGTTCCAGGACACCAACGCCGTGCAGTACGCCTGGCTGCGTTTGCTGGCCAAGGGCGGCGACAGCCTAATGGTGGTCGGCGACGACGACCAGTCGATTTACGGCTGGCGTGGCGCAAAGATCGAGAACATCTATCAGTACTCCGACGACTTCCCGGACGCCGAAACCATTCGTCTGGAGCAGAACTACCGCTCCACCGCCGGGATCCTCAAGGCCGCCAACGCCCTGATCGCCAACAACACCGGACGCATGGGCAAAGAGCTGTGGACCGACGGCGGCGAAGGCGAAGCGATCAACCTGTACGCTGCGTTCAACGAACACGATGAAGCACGCTACGTGGTGGAAACCATCGAAAGTGCGCTCAAAACCGGCTTGGCCCGCAGCGATATTGCGATTTTGTACCGCTCCAACGCCCAATCGCGCGTTTTGGAAGAAGCCTTGCTACGCGAGCGCATTCCGTACCGCATCTATGGCGGTCAGCGCTTCTTCGAGCGGGCAGAAATCAAGAACGCCATGGCTTACCTGCGTTTGCTCGAAGGTCGTGGCAACGATGCAGCGCTGGAGCGGGTGATCAACGTTCCGGCCCGTGGTATCGGTGAGAAAACCGTCGAAGCGATTCGCGACCATGCCCGTCACAGCGATGTGTCGATGTGGGAAGCCATGCGCCTGCTGGTGGCCAACAAAGGCCTGACCGGTCGCGCGGCCGGCGCGCTCGGGGCGTTTATCGAGCTGATCGAGAATCTAGCCGCCAAGTGCATGGAAATGCCGCTGCACCTGATGACCCAAACCGTCATCGAGCAGTCCGGACTGATTGCCTACCACGAAGCGGAAAAAGGCGAAAAAGGCCAGGCACGGGTAGAAAACCTTGAGGAACTGGTCAGCGCTGCGCGCAATTTCGAAAATGCTGAAGAAGACGAAGACCTGACGCCATTGGCGGCATTCCTCGGTCATGCGTCGCTGGAGGCCGGGGATACTCAGGCCGACGAGCACGAAGACAGCATTCAGTTAATGACCTTGCACAGCGCCAAGGGCCTGGAATTTCCTTACGTGTTCCTGGTGGGCATGGAAGAAGGCCTGTTCCCGCACAAGATGAGCCTCGAAGAACCTGGCCGCCTTGAAGAGGAACGCCGTCTGGCCTATGTCGGCATCACCCGGGCCATGCAGAACCTGGTGATGACCTATGCTGAAACCCGACGCCTGTACGGCAGCGAGACCTACAACAAGGTGTCGCGTTTCGTACGTGAAGTACCGAAAGGCCTGATCCAGGAAGTGCGGCTGTCCAACAGCGTCAGCCGTCCCTTCGGCGGCGCCCAGCAGCAGAGCTCCAGCAGCCTGTTTGGCGGTAGCGAGATCCCGGATACCGGATTCAGCCTCGGCCAAGCGGTTCGGCATTCGGTGTTCGGCGATGGCGTGATCCTGAACTTCGAAGGTGCCGGTGCACAGGCCCGGGTCCAGGTGAACTTCGGTGAAGGCAGCAAGTGGCTGATGCTGGGATACGCGAAGCTGGAAGCTATTTAGTTCTGATCTACCCACACTCTGCGTGGGAACGATCTATCTACAAAGGTGCGAACCATGGGCTCAGGCTTCTTTTCTTCCTGGACATTCTGGGCCCTGATGTCGGCAGCTTTCGCGGCCATGACCGCGATCTTCGCCAAAATCGGCATCGAAAACGTCAATTCCGACTTCGCCACCCTACTGCGCACCGTGGTGGTATTGGTCAGCCTGGCCTTGATTTTGTACGCTACGGGCCAATATCAGTCATTAGGATCGATCTCCGCCAAGAGCTATGTGTTCCTGCTGTTGTCCGGTCTCGCCACCGGTGCATCGTGGATTTGCTACTTCCGCGCACTGAAACTGGGGCCGGCCTCGCTGGTCGCTCCAGTAGACAAACTCAGCGTGGTGCTGGTGGCGGTACTCGGCGTGATCCTGTTGGGTGAAAAACTCGACCTGCGCCAATGGGGCGGAATCGGCCTGATTACGGCCGGTGTGGTCATGCTGGCGCTGCGACGCTAGGCAGCCCTCCTACAGAACTTATCCACTCGTCCTACAGACCAAAGTTAACAGGCCTTATTGCGCTGACTGAAGCTGAACGCCACCTGTCAGGCAAAAGCCCGAAACACTCTGCCGCTAGCCAGTAACACTTCAGCTGTGCAACATGGCGCGCGTGCCATCCACAAATGGGAATTCCCTTTATGAAACGTTTTCTTAGCATCGCCATGGCGTTGTGCATCGGTCTGACGATGAGCCTCGACGCCAATGCCAAGCGCTTTGGTGGCGGCAAGAGCTCCGGCGCTGCGCCGACTCACCAGACCAGCCAAATGGCTCCTTCTTCTGCCGCAGGTGGCGCTGCTGCTACTGCCGGCGCGGGCGCTGCCGCCAAGGCCGGCGGTGCTTCGCGCTGGCTCGGCCCTCTGGCCGGTATCGCGGCCGGTGGCCTGCTGGCCTCCATGTTCATGGGCGGCGGCTTCCAGGGCATGCAGATCTTCGACATCCTGATCATGGCGGTCATCGCCTTCCTGGTCTTTCGCTTCATCGCCGCTCGTCGTCGCAAGCAACAGGAGCATCTGTCTCCAGCTGGCGCGCCGATGCAGCGTGAAGTGTTCGAGCAGAAGCCTGCAGGCGGTTCGATCTTCGGCGGCTCGGCAGCACCGGCTGCCGCTCGTCCGGTGATCAATGCTCCGGCCTGGTTCAATGAAAAGAACTTCATTGAAGCGGCCCGCAACCACTTCCAGTCCCTGCAACAGCACTGGGACGCCAACGAAATGGACAAGATCTCCGAGTTCGTGACCCCGCAACTGCTGGAGTTCCTCAAGCGCGAACGTGCCGACCTGGGCGAAGGTTTCCAGTCCACCTACATTGATAACCTCAATGTACAACTGGACGGCGTGGATGATCGCGCCGACAAGACCATCGCCACCCTGACCTTCAGCGGTGTGTCGAAGACCTCGCGCTTTGACCAGGGCGAAGTGTTCAGCGAAAGCTGGAACATGGAACGTCCGCAGGGCGAGAACCAGCCTTGGCTGGTCGCCGGTATCCGCCAGAACGGCTGATCCCTCCTGCGTTAAGCATGCTGTAATGAAAACCCCAGCCTCGGCTGGGGTTTTCTATTTCGCGGTTGCATCTATAGCGAGCTACTGTATAAACCGCCCCATATAAACCGCGCCATCAGCAAGAGGATCCCGGACGTGGAAGAAATCATCGAACAACTGCGTGAAGCCAACGAACCGGTACCGGTCCCCTTGGAGCTGCCCGACGAAGATCAATTGGTGGAAATCGAAGAACAGCTGTTCATCGATATTCCGTTTGTCTTCAGAGAATTTTTGCTGACCGTCAGCGACGTCGTCTACGGCAGCCTGGAGCCGGTGACTGTTACCGACCCGCAATCCCACACCTACCTGCCGGACGTTGCCGCCAACGCTTGGGATGCAGGCGTTGATCGCAGCATGATCCCAATCTGCCAGGACGGTGACGACTACTACCTGGTCGAAGAAGACGGTACCGTAGTGCTGTGGCAAGCCGAAGAAGAACTGATTGCCGAAGAAACCTGGGAATCGGTGTGGCACTGGGCGCGGGACGTCTGGCTGGAAAGCTGATCCGCCTGACGCCCCGCGTGGTCATCATCGATGCCAGCAGCGCGCCCTCGCCCTGAGGCTGGATGCTGCGCAGCCATTCGCCGTACATCCCCAATACCCTACCCAGTCGCTGCGGCATCACCGCTGCAAGCTTGATCGACAGCGGATCAGCCGCGGATCAGGTAGGGCGTCAGCAACGTGGTGATCACCGAGACGGCAACGGCGACGGGGTAGAGGAAGTTGCTGGTGACCTGCAGCGTCATGCCCCGAGCGGTGTGGGGGCTCCTGGGGTGACATTGCTCAATCGGCAGACGTGGGAAAGGTCTGATAGAGCAGAGTAAAAATCCGCGCTCCGAGTAGGAATTGCTCTTGAGGCGGGCTTTTGAAGGGTAACACCGCGACTTCCGGCAGAAAGACGGTGCAATATATGGAAACAGATCGATCCGAGCGTGACGGCAGCCACCCGTCCGGCGTCCCGATAACTGTTGGTTTGAAAAAGCTGACGAGGCACCCGCAGAGGTGCCGCCCTCCCGAAATTCTGCCTTGAACCGTGAGAACGCTATGGAACCCGGAAACGCACAACTGTCGATGACGGTATTGATGACCCCCGACATGTCCAACTTCTCTGGCAATGTCCACGGCGGTACCTTGCTCAAATACCTCGACGAAGTGGCCTACGCCTGCGCCAGCCGTTATGCCGGCCGCTACGTGGTGACCCTGTCGGTGGACCAAGTGATTTTCCGCGAGCCGATTCATGTCGGCGAACTGGTGACCTTTCTGGCCTCGGTCAATTACACCGGCAACACCTCCATGGAGGTGGGCATCAAGGTGGTGACCGAGAACATTCGTGAGCGCTCGGTGCGCCACACCAACAGCTGCTTCTTCACCATGGTCGCAGTGGATGACGACCGCAAACCGGCTGCTGTCCCACCCCTGCAACCGCAGAACAGCGAAGACAAGCGCCGCTTCATGCAGGCGCAGCAACGTCGGCAAATTCGTCAGGAACTGGAAAAGCGTTATCAGGAAATCAAGGACGACGCCTGATAGGGCAAAGGCCGCAGCCTCCAGAGGCTGCGGTTTTTTCTGCCTGCGACGCCGTTACGAGCTGATCGCCGTCGCCTCGAACCGCACCCGTGGATGGGCAATCCGGTCCTGAGCCCGCACCAATTCCAGCTCATAGCTGGCGCAGGCCTGGGTTTCCAGCAGCACTTCATGCACCGCCGACGCTGCAAACTCGAAAGCCGCTACCAGGCTATCGCCCAACAGCACGCGAGCCAGAAACAGCCCGGATGTCAGATCGCCAACGCCCACTGGCTGACGCGGAAATGCCAGCATGGGACGACGCAGATGCCAGCTGCCTTCGGCCGTCACCAGCAGCATCTCGAAAACATCCGCCGGCTTACCGGGATAGTCCAGATGCTTGACCAGCACAGCCTTCGGACCGCGCGCCAGCAATGCTCGCGCCATGGCCAGGCAATCGAACAACGATTGCGGCCTGCGCCCCGAAAAGCTGTCCAGTTCCAGCTGGTTCGGGCACATGAAGTCCGCCACCGCAGCCGCCTCTTCCAGCAGGAAATCGCTGACTTCCGCGGGCACGCTGCAACCCTTCTCCGGATGGCCCATCACCGGGTCACACAGATACAGCGCCTTGGGATTCACCAACTTGATCCGCGCCACACCCGTCAGGATCGCCCGACCCTGGGCCGCACTGCCGAGATACCCGGACAACACGGCGTCGCAGTTGCCCAGCTCGCCAATCGCCGCGATGCCTTCGACCAGCTCGGGAATCTGATGCGGCGCCAGCACTTCACCGGCCCACTGGCCATACTGGGTATGGTTGGAGAACTGCACGGTATTGAGCGGCCAGACGTTCACCCCGACCCGCTGCATCGGGAAAACCGCGGCGCTGTTGCCAGCGTGGCCGAACACCACGTGGGACTGGATGGCGAGCAGATGGGGCGTACGTTTCATGCGGTGAGTTTTCCGTAACCGATTGAAATTCAAGCCGCGCAGTATGCGACTAAACACAGCCTGTACGACAGACCGGCGACGCAGTTAAGCTGACACTATCTTGTTGGAGCAACTTGTTAATGCTGACCCTTGGAAATATCTTCGTGCTGATGTTGCTTGCCACCGGTGGCGCGTGGTTGTGGCACAACCATGGCCTGCGCGAGCGTGCGCTGGAGCGGGTCAAGCAGCATTGCGCAAAGCTTGGAATCGAGCTGCTGGACGGCAACGTCGCATTGAAAAAGATCGCGTTCATCAAAGATGCCAACGACCGGCGGCGTCTCGCCCGTGTGTATAACTTCGAATTCACTGTGACCGGTGAAACCCGTCACAACGGCACCATCACCCAGTTCGGCGCCCACAGTGCGCAGATTGAGCTGGCGCCCTACCCGATGCCGTTCGACGACACGCCTGCGGTGGGCGATGTCGTGAAGCCGCGCGCTGAGGTGATCGAGTTGAGCCAGTGGCGGCAAGAACACACTAAATGGCGTCCTTGATTTAAGTCGGGCTCGACCGGCAGTCGGCTAGATCTCGTTGCAATGAATCAATATCCTGCGGTTCACTGAAAATCAGCTCGATACGCGAATCACGCCGCCATTCGCTGGGCTGCCAGTTCAGCACCGAGTTTTCCAGTGCATTCGCCGAAACCCAACCGTCGCTGCTGTGGATAACTAGCTTCGCCCGCCGCCAGACAAGGCTTTCAAGCCACTGGCCAACGCGCGCCGCATCGAATGTCTGACTCGGATGCCAACGCCAGCCGACGCTCCAGCCGCCCTCCTGTTCCTGGCTCAAGCAAATTGGCAGCGCCGGATCCGTCCAGATGGCCGGCATCTGCGCCAAACCTTTGGGCGCGATGAAGTTATCCACACCCGCCACAGCCTGAGCCCCAAATCCCGGTAATTTGCTCAACGGCAAGATGGCTTGCTGCGTCCAATACAGAGGTCGAGAAGGCAGCTGCGCGGCGATTCGCTGGCGATCATTGGCGTCGAGACCTTCCGCTTTGTTCAGCAACAACAAACCAGCACTGCTCAACGCCTCCTGTTGCGCCTCGGGCAGTGGTTTGCCAGCGGCGAGTGCCTGGGCATCCAATACCAGTACACAAGGCTGAACTGCCAGCACGCCATGCCACGGCGCCTCACTCAATTGCCTGAGCAATTGCGCCGGATGACCCAGCCCGGAAGGTTCGATGAATAACCGATCCGGGCGCGCCTTACGCAGCAAACGCCCGAGGCCGATCTGAAAAGGTGCACCGTTGACGCAACACAAACAGCCCCCGGCCACCTCACCCAGTGCGATACCATCGACGTCCTGGGTCAGCAACGCAGCGTCGAGGCCGATCTGGCCGAACTCGTTGATCAGCACTGCCCAGCGCTCACCGAGCGGCCGCTGCATCAGCAGATTCCTGATCAAGCTGGTCTTGCCGGCACCCAACGGGCCTGCAATGACGTGAGTGGGAATGTTCTGCAACATGGTTAATGTTTTCTGAGGAGGTAGGGGATGCGGTTGATGGGATTGTCGTTGCTCCTGGCGCTCACTTCAGGTGAGGCGTTGGCCCAGGCCTGCGTGGTACATAGCACGGCTACGCGACTTGACGTGAAAGTCTGCCAGCAGAACCGCAACATCCCGGAAAAACTGTTCGCCGATGGTTTCTGCCAGCCGAACCTCCCTGGTCAGAAAGTCGAGGTGCAATACGTCGATCAATGCCCCACCGGCGCGTTTGGCGTGTGCAGCAACGCCCAAGTCGCCAATATGCCTTACCGGCAGGATATTCACTATTACGGCGTAGCTACCGATGCAGCGTATCTGAAGCCGTTTTGCGAAGGCCAGAGTCAGGGCAACTGGCTCAAGCCTTAACCCAGCCAATCCAGGGTCAGAATCAAACGGCGCTCCCCCGGCGCGGGTTGCGGCGAACGGTGAATCAGGCCGAAACCTTCGTTGCCGTGCCATTTCTCGCCTTTGAGCAGTGCCACTTCGCCCCTGGCGATTTGCTCGATCAGCGAATCCTGTGTGGGTTCGGCCTCAGGCTTGCCCAATTGCCGGCGATCCATCACCCCTTCTTTCAGCCACTGACTTCCAATTCCGGCATAGGTGGTGATCAGACGAACCGGCACATGATCGACGTGAAAGCTCGGGCACATGGCCTTGTCCAGAACCCGCACGCGCAGGCCGATGCGCTTGGAGCCCAATAGACAGGCGAATGCGCTGACCAGCCAGGACACGTCTGCAATGAAACCTGCATACCCTTCGAGATCGCTGAATCCTGAGGCCAATCCATGCAGATTGGGTTCGACGTCGTCGCTGGACAACTCCAGCACCCGTGACTCGGCCAGCGGTTCATTCAAGGACAGAAGCAAGCGCCCGAAATCATCAATGTGCGCCGGGAGCTGGCGCTGCCAAACGGCGAGGTTTACCCCGTCATCAAGAATTCGGGGCAGGGTCTGTGGCGTGTCACCTTGAACCTGATGAACGATCGACTGCCGCTTCAGACTGGGCACCAACATCAGGCGGCTACCTCTTCGTGCCAAGGGCCGAACGGATCTGTCAGCAATCGCCAGCCCTCGACACCCAACGCCATTTCATCGTCGGTCAGCAGGCAGTTGTCGAGTTCGGTGGTGAGTTGCGCGAAGTCGATGTTCTGGCCGATGAACACCAGTTCCTGACGGCAATCGCCGGTGGCTGCGGTCCAGTTTTCCATGATCCCGGCGGTGCTTTCTTCGTCCTGCGGCCACTGCGGTTTCGGTACGAAACGCCACCAGCGTCCGGCGAATCCATGGCGCATCAAACCGCCGGCCTGGGACCAGCTAGCGGCGTCCATGTGTTTGCTGGCCAGCCAGAAAAACCCTTTGGAGCGCAGCAGTTTGCCGTTCACCCACGGGCGATCGATAAAACTGAAAAAGCGCTGAGGATGAAACGGTCGGCGTGCTCGGTAAGCCGTCGAAGCGATGCCGTATTCGTCGGTTTCGGGCACATGCTCGCCACGTAATTCCTGTAACCAACCCGGCGCCTGAGCGGCCTTGTCGAAATCGAAACGACCGGTACTCAGGATCTTCTCCAAGGGAATTTCGCCCATGACCATCGGGATGATTTCTGCCTGGGCATTGAGCCGCTCAAGGATCGCGATCAGCTCCTGGCGTTCACTGCTGCTGATCAAGTCGATCTTGCTGATCAGAATCACGTCGGCGAATTCGATCTGCTCGATCAACAGGTCGGTGATCGAGCGTTCGTCCTCCTCGTCCAATGTTTCACCACGGGAAGCGAGACTTTCGGCGGCCTGATAGTCGAGCAGGAAATTCATGCCATCAACTACCGTGACCATGGTGTCGAGCCGGGTAATGTCGGCCAGGCTGTGCCCTTCTTCATCCCGGAAGGTGAAGGTTTCCGCCACCGGCAGCGGCTCGGAAATGCCGGTGGATTCGATCAACAAATAATCAAAGCGACCCTCCTTGGCGAGTTTGCTCACCTCTTCCAGCAAGTCTTCGCGCAAGGTGCAGCAGATGCAGCCATTGCTCATCTCCACCAGTTTTTCTTGCGCACGATTCAGGGTGACATTGCGCTGGACCTCGCTGCCATCGATGTTTATTTCGCTCATATCATTGACGATCACGGCAACGCGCAGGTTGTCGCGATTGCGCAGCACGTAGTTGAGCAGCGTGCTTTTGCCAGCGCCGAGAAAGCCCGACAGGACGGTCACGGGGAGACGATTGGGCATCAGGTATTCCTCACAGGAGATGCCCGGTCGCAGTGTCGGGCTTAATTTGATGTTATAGTATAACAATACAATTAAGCCACTCTCCTCTTGCCCACGATGATAAAGGGCACGATGCTGAAGCCCGTCCGCTCCGTGAGAAATCCCCCCATGCGTATTGCCCTGAAAATAATGCTGATGAGCTTTTCGCTGCTGGTCGCCATCGACGCCTGGGCGAAAATCCCGAGCCTGGCCAAATGCACCCGAAGCGCCAATCTGCTGGCCTGCGTGGATGGCGACGGCAACGCCTATAGCGTCAACACCGTCGGTAGTACGATCTATTTGCGGGGCTTCGAAGCGGCCGGAAAACGCCACTGGGCGCAGACCAACAGTCGCTATGGACAACTCACGTTTTTCACTGGGCTCGCTTCCGATGGCGAAGCCTGGGTTGGCTATAACCGCCGCGTCGGCTGGACCACCATCAATCGGTTTTCCAGCTCTGGCGGCAGCAGCGGTAAGTTCACTTGTAGCCGAATTGCAGGGTGTTAGGCCTGGGACTTTTTCTGCTCCTGCCGCCAAGCGATGTAAGTGTTTACTGGCGGATTTTTCTGGAAGTAGCGCTGTAACCCTTCGAACAAGCCATCGGCTACGGCCTGCTGGTGGCGCGCGGTGACCAGTCGCTGACTGTCGCGAGCGTTGGAGATGAAGCCGGTTTCCACCAGAATCGACGGCACATCCGGCGACTTCAGCACCGCAAATCCGGCTTGTTCCACGCGCTTCTGATGCAGCGTGGTGATGCCCGCCAGACTGCCAAGCACCGTGCTGCCCAACTGCAAACTGGCGGCGATGGTGGCGTTCATCGACATGTCGAGAATCACCCCGGCGAGCATCGGGTCCTTGTCTTTGAGATTGAGCAGGCTGGTGGCACCCAGCAGGTCCGCGCCGTTCTCCCGTTGTGCCATAAAGCGTGCAGTGGCGGAAGTCGCCCCACCTTCAGACAAGCAATACACAGAGGCACCTGACGCGGTAAGACGCGGCGCCGCGTCCGCGTGCACCGAGATAAACATGTCGGCGTTGTGCTTGCGGGCAATCTCCACGCGTTTACGCAGCGGGACGAAGAAGTCGTCGTTGCGCACCAGTTTCACGTCGAAGCCCTTCTCGCGCTTCAGCCGCTTGGCCAACAACTGTGCGATGGACAACACCACGTCTTTCTCACGCTCACCTTTGGCGCCGACCGCGCCGGGGTCTTTGCCGCCGTGACCGGGGTCGACCACCACGATGATGTCGCGCTTGGGGTGAGCCTTGTCGCCGACCGCCTCGGGCGCAGCCGCCATTTGTAATGGCGCAGCAGTCTTCAGATCAAGTACCAGTCGATGGCCCTGACCGTCCTGCGGTGGCAGCAAAAAACTGGCGAGCTGCACCGGACCGCTGAGGTCGAGGACGATCCGCGTATCACCCTGACCAAATTGTCCGGAACGGATCGAGCGAATCACAGTGTTGCTAAGCGCCAACTGACTGAAGTTGCCATTCAGGTTGGCGCCACTCACATCGATGATCAGCCGTTCGGGAGCACTCAGGGAAAACGTCTTGTACTGCACCGGCCCGCTCAGATCGAACACCAATCGTAGCTTGTCATCCGAACGCCAGAGCCGCGCATTGCGAATCTGTGTGGCCGAGACGCCAAACGGTAAGGCGAAGGCCGCGCTGGCCAGGATCAGGTTTAGCAGGTGACGTCTGTGCATGATGAAAGCCCGTTCATAAAAAAGGCATGGTTGATTTTAATGTAATAACATAACATACAGAATCGACTCTCACGATGGACCTGCTCATGAATGCGCTGACTCTGCCGGATATTGCCGCGCAGGCCTCACGCCAAGCCCTGTCACTCGACTGGGTGGGCATGTGCGGCATTGCTCTTCCTGTTTTATTCGATGGCCAACGACTGAGTGCAAAGGCCGACGCGGGCGTCAGCCTTGATGATGGAGAGGCGCGCGGGATTCATATGTCGCGGCTGTATTTGACGCTGGAAATACTTGAGCGAGAAAACCTGACGCCCGCCTTGCTGCGGCGAGTTTTACAAAGTTTTCTCGATACTCATGAAGGACTGTCCACTAGCGCGTACTTAAAAATTCACACCGATTTACTGCTCAAAAGACCGGCGCTAATCAGTCCATTGGCCGGCTGGAAAACGTATCCAGTGACCATCGAAGCCTGTTTGAAAAACGCGATGTTCCACGTGGAACTAAAAATCGACGTGCCTTATTCCTCGACCTGCCCGTGTTCCGCGGCGCTTTCCCGGCAGTTGATTCAGCAGCAATTTGTCGACGACTTCGCCAACCAGCCATTGCAACACGCGGATGTATTGGCTTGGCTCGGCTCCACAAAAGGCATCATCGCAACGCCTCACAGCCAACGGAGCAATGCGAAATTACGGTTTCGACTGGATGACTATCTGGATGACTTACCGCTGATCGCAATCATCAACGACGCTGAAGCAGCCCTCGGCACCGCCGTACAAACCGCCGTAAAACGCGCCGACGAACAAGCCTTCGCCCTCGCAAACGGTCAGAACCTGATGTTCTGCGAAGACGCCGCACGACGTTTGAACCTGGCCTTGAAACGCTCCCCCGGCATCAACGCCTTCCACATACGAGTCATCCACGCCGAAAGCCTCCACGCACACGACGCGGTCGCCGAAAGCCGCTGGAACTGGGAGGCCGCATGATTCATTGCCAAGCCTTGCGATGGGGCGCACCCGGTCAACCGCTCACGCCACCCGTAGATTTCGAATTGCCCAAGGGCAGCCTGACCGCTGTGATCGGTGCCAATGGCTCGGGTAAAAGCAGCCTGCTGAAAGTTATCGCAGGTTTACAAAAACCGCTGATCGGCAAGGTCGTACTGGATATTCCACGCAAGGGCGGCCTCTCGTTCCTACCCCAACAACAACACCTGGACCGCCAATTTCCCATCAGCTTGCAAGAGCTAGTGGCCGCCGGTTTCTGGGGCAGCACGCAGTCTGCAGAAACTCGCAGCCAACACCTCAAAGCCGTGCTGGAAAACTGGTGCTTGACCGGGCTGGAGCAACGACCATTGATGGCGTTGTCCGGCGGCGAATTACAGCGTGCCCTGCTCGCCCGTTTGAGCCTCGCGCAAGCGCCATTGCTGTTGCTCGACGAACCCCACGCCGCCCTCGACGAACTCGGTCAGTTGCTGCTCTGGAAACACATCCACACGTGGCATGCAGAAGGTCGGACTCTGGTGATCGTGTGTCATGACTTGGCCGCCGTTCGCCAACACATTCCTCAAACGTTGCTGATCAAAAGCACCGGCTGCGTCCTCGGGTCGAGCGTTGATCTGATCCACCAACAACCACATACGCGGGTGGCCTGATGCTCGCTGCCGCTCATCTTTGGCAACCGTTCCACGAGTTCGTGTTCATGCGCCGAGCGCTTCTTGGTGGATTGGTCCTGGCGTGCAGCACGGCACCGCTCGGTGTGTTTCTGATCCTTCGGCGCATGAGTCTGATCGGTGATGCGGTGGCGCACGGTATCTTGCCCGGCGCTGCATTGGGCTTCTGGTTCGCAGGTTTGAGTCTGCCCGCGCTGACCATCGGCGGTCTCGGCGCAGGCCTCAGCATGGCCGGACTCGCCGCCTGGATCACCCGGCGAACCGGCCTGCGGGAAGACGCGAGCCTCGCCGCGATCTACCCGATTTCACTGGCCAGTGGCGTGCTGATACTCGGCATCGCCGGCAAACGCCTGGACCTGTTGCACCTTTTGTTTGGCTCGGCGCTGGCGGTCGATGGCCCGACGTTGACAGGCATGCTCTGGGTCTCCGGCTTCAGCCTGATCGCCATGGCCTTCATCTACAAACCTCTGTTGCTGGACACCCTCGACCCACTCTTTCTACAAACCGTCAGCCGCCTCGGACCACTGGCCCACGGTGTGTTTCTGATGTTGGTGGTGCTGAACCTGGTGATCGGTTTCCAGGCCATTGGCGCGCTGATGGTGGTCGGCTTGATGATGTTGCCCGCCGCCGCATCGCGCTTCTGGAGTCGTCGCTTACCGATGTTAATGACCATCGCCGCCCTGCTCGGCTGCCTCTCGGTGTGGCTCGGTTTATTGCTGTCGTTCTACTACTCACTGCCCAGCGGTCCGGCGATCGTGCTGGTGGCCGGCAGTTTGTATCTGCTGTCCGTGGTGTTCGGACCGGTGCACGGTTTACTGCGCCGCCCGCCTTTGCTCACATCCCAATGAGGTGTTACCCGATGCGCGCTTTACTCGTGCTGTTCAGTTTGATGCTGTCGATGTCGCTGTCTGCTGCGGAAAAACTTCAGGTAGTCACCAGTTTCAGTATCCTCGCCGACATGACCCATCAAGTCGGCGGCGACCATATCCAGATCACCAGCATGGTCGGCGCGGATGCCGATGCTCACACTTACGAGCCGACACCTGACGACGCCAAGGCGTTGCTCAAAGCCAAACTCATCATCAAAAACGGTCTGGGATTCGAGCCATGGCTGGACCGTCTGGTGACGAGCACCGAGACCAAAGCGCCTGTGATCAGCACGAGTCACGGCGTCATCCCGCGTTCCCTGGATGAGGGCGGAGAGAGGGTTCCCGACCCACACGCCTGGCACAACCTGGCGAACACTGAGCTGTACATCAGCAACATCACCAAGGCACTGATCGCCGCCGACCCGACCAACAAACTCGACTACGAACGCAACAGCCAGGCCTACCTGAAACAGATCTACGCGCTGCTTGCCGAAGCCAAGGCCAAACTCGGCTCACTGCCACCGGGCAATCGCAAGATCGTAACGTCCCATGACGCCTTCGGTTATCTCGGTCAGGCTTATGGCATCGACTTCATGGCGCCTCAAGGCCTGTCCACTGAACGCGAACCGTCAGCCGCCGAAGTCGCTGCTCTGATCACCCAGATACGCCAGGCCAAGGTCAAAGCGGTGTTCATGGAAAACATCAAGGATGCACGCCTGCTCAAGCAGATTGCCGATGAAAGCGGCGCGCACATCGGTGGCACGTTGTACTCCGATGCCCTGGCGGCTACTGGTCCGGCCAGCACCTTTGTCGGATTGTTTGAGTACAACCTCAACACCCTGTACGACGCGTTGAGCAAACCATGATCCGCAAGAACCCTTCAGGCGATTTGCCAGTGATCGCAGAGTCCGCCTATGTGGATAAAACCGCCATCATCTGCGGAAAAGTGGTGATCGGCGAAAACGTCTTCGTCGGCCCCTACGCGGTGATTCGGGCCGACGAGGTGGATGCCTCGGGCGAGATGGAGCCGATCACCATCGGCGCCAACTCGAACATCCAGGATGGCGTGGTGATCCATTCCAAGTCCGGAGCGGCAGTGACCATCGGCGAGTTCAGTTCGATCGCCCACCGCTCAATCGTTCATGGTCCGTGCAAGGTTGGCGACCGGGTGTTTATCGGTTTCAACAGCGTGCTGTTCAACTGCGCAGTCGGTGACGGCTGCGTGGTGCGGCACAACTCGGTGGTCGATGGTCGCGATTTACCCGAAGACTTCTATGTGCCCTCCACCACCCGCATCGGCCCCAAGACCGATCTGTCGCAGTTCCCACCGGTGAGCGTCAGCGCCTCGGAGTTTTCCGAGGACGTGGCGCGTACCAACGTTGACCTTGTGCGCGGCTACAAAGCCCTGCAGAACGAGTTCTGACCATGAGCAGCGTGCTGATTCGCAATGCCCGGCTGGTGAATGAAGGCCGTGAGTTTGACGGAGATCTGCTGGTGAGCAACGGTCGAATCGTGAAGATCGCCAGCAGCATCCACGGTGAAAATGCCCGCGTGGAAATCGATGCACAAGGGCAATGGCTGCTGCCCGGCATGATCGACGACCAAGTGCACTTCCGCGACCCAGGCTCGCCGGACAAGGGCAGCCTCTACACCGAATCCCGGGCCGCGGTCGCCGGCGGCATCACCAGCTTCATGGACATGCCCAACACCCATCCTGCGACCCTGACCCTCAGCGCACTGGCTGACAAAAAGCGGAAAGCGGCGATCAACTCGGTCGCCAATTACGCCTTTCATTTCGGCGTGAGCAACGACAATCTCGACACCGTCGCCAGGCTCAATCCCTGTGAAGTAGCTGGCGTCAAAGTGTTCATGGGCGCCTCGACCGGCAACATGCTGGTCGATGAACCACACATTCTGGAGCGACTATTCGCCGAGGTGCCCACCATTTTGTTGGCACACTGCGAACACACGCCCAGCATCGACGCCAACGCCGCGAACCTGCGTGACGTGTTCGGTGAACACATTCCTGCTGCGGCCCATCCGCTGATCCGCAACGCCGAGGCCTGCTTTCGCTCCTCCTCAATGGCCGTGGACCTGGCCAGGCGTCACGGCACCCGACTGCATGTTCTGCACCTGACCACCGCCCGCGAACTGGCGTTGTTCGAAGACAAGCCGCTGGCCCAGAAACGCATCACCGCCGAAGTCTGCCTGCATCACCTGCTGTTCGATGATCGGGATTACCCGAGTCTCGGCAACCTGATCAAGTGCAACCCGGCGATCAAAACCCCGGCCGACCGCAATGCCTTGCGCGAAGCATTGCTGAGCCATCGACTCGACGTGATCGGCAGTGATCACGCGCCACACACCTGGGCCGAAAAACAGCGGCCCTACAGCCAGGCGCCTGCCGGCTTACCGTTGGTGCAACATGCCCTGCCAGCGCTGCTGGAATTGGTCGCGGATGAAGTTCTGCCGATCACCACGCTCGTGGCCAAGACCAGTCATCGCGTTGCCGATCTGTTCGCCATTCCCGACCGCGGTTATCTGCGCGAAGGCTATTGGGCCGACCTCGTTCTGATCAAACCAGAACCCGGCGGTGTCGCCGTTTCCCAGCAGCCGATCCTGTCTCAATGCGGCTGGACACCTTTTGCCCGACAGCGTTTTCGCCACAGCGTCAGTACCACGATTGTGTCGGGGCAAATTGCCTGGCACAACAAACATCTTAATGACAACTGTCAGGGTTTACCTCTACGATTTATGCGCTAGCACTCGAGAGCACCGACATGATTCACATCACCCTGAGCGATGGTTCATTGCGTGAATACGACCAGCCACTGTTGGTGTACGAGTTCGCCGCGAGTATCGGACCCGGACTGGCAAAAGCGGCGGTGGCCGGCCGAGTGGACGGCGTCCTGGTGGACTGTGAGTTCATGATCGAGGCCGATGCCCGGGTCAACATCGTCACACCTCAAGAGCCCGATGGGCTGGAGATCCTGCGACACTCCTGTGCACTGATGCTGGCCATGGCCGTCAAACAACTACATCCACAGGTTCAACTGCACGCAGGAACGGCGCTGGGCGACGGGTTCTTTTATGAATTTTCTGCCGAGCGATCCCTAACGCAGGCAGACCTGCCACTGATCGAAGCACGCATGCAGGCTCTGGCGGCGACCAATCACTCGATTCGCCGTCAAGGGAAGACGCAGCTGTACCGCCTGGGGAACTTCGAGACTACGACAGTTGGTCCGCATGTCCCCGCGACGAGAGTGCTGCAAGCGTTCACCCTCGACCACATCAGCGGGACGTTGCAGCAGCGGATTTATGGTACGTGCTGGCCCTGCCAACAGGAGCTGGAAAACTGGCGGACGCCGCCCCACGTCATCATCGTCAGCATGGACGAACGTCAGGCGGATTACGCGCAATCGGTGACCGAGGCATTGCGCCGAAGTGGCGTGCGCGCCCGCGCGGATCTGCGTCACGAGAAAGTCCGTCAAAAAATTCGCGAGCACAGTCAGCATGTGCCGTATCTGGTGGTGATCGGGGAGAAAGAAAAGGACGGCGGGTTTGTCAGCGTGCGGAGTAGCACCGGGGAGGATTTCGGCAGGATGGCGATCGAAGCCCTGTGTGAATGGTTGAATCAAACCCGCTCCTACACAACCCTGTAGGAGCATGGCTTGCCCGCGAAGCTCTTAGGCTCTCGGCTTAACGGTCCCGCAATTTTGACCCAACCACACGGCGCGGCTCTCGAGGCTGCCCTTCTGCTGAATGCCGGTGGCATTGAAAGTGCCGTTAACCTTGGTGGTGAACTCACGATCACTGAGGAAAGTGGCGACACCGGTGCCCTGCGCTTTCGGACAACTGAAGCGGAATTTCCACTGGTTGCCGGTACGATCAGTGACTTCCTGCTTGCAGCCCGATTGCGGATCCGTCAGCGGAATGTCGTCGGTCTTCACCTGTTCCGGTGTCAAACAAGACCGAATCCCTTTGCCGCCCATGGTGATGCCCTGTTTCTCCAGTTGCGTACGCTGTTCAGGGGTTATCTGGCTCTGTATCTGGCCGAGGATCAGCTGCAAGTCCGGGAGGTTCTGGTCATCGACCTTCATGTTGCTTGTGGTCAATTCCCACAAGCCAGGCTGCAGCATCTGCGCCTGAGCGGCCACAGGAAGTGACAAACCTATAGCCATGGCCAAACCCAGCAGACGAACGTTCATCGAGTAACTCCTGATCAGTAGTGGCCGTTAGACGTCAGCCAGGGGCTTCGGTTCAGGGGCCAATTAAATAGCGACATTCTGCACGGAACATGGTCTGTTACGCATTGAATATTCAGGAGCAAGGCTGCCCCATGGATTACTTTGGACCGCCTATTTTCGGCTACACGATCGCACTGCTACACACGCTGGGCCTGATCGCTGCCATCCACGCCGTGCTCACCGTGCGCACCGCCCAGGGATCGATCGCCTGGGCCCTGTCGTTGCTGTTTATTCCCTACCTCACGCTCATCCCGTATCTGGTCTTCGGCCGCAGTACCTTCGATGGTTACATCAAGGCTCGGCGCCAGGCCAACGAAGAAATGCGCAAGGCTATCTCCGAGCTGAACTGGCGCCCTTGGGTAGAAGAGGCACTGACCGCTCGCGCCTCCAATGCTTACGCGTCCTTGAGGGCGATGCCGAAACTTGGGCGCATGCCCTGTTTGGCGAACAACGAAGTGCGCTTGCTGATTAACGGTCAGGCCACCTTCGACGCCATTTTTGAAGCCATCAGCAACGCGAGGGAAGCGGTGCTGATTCAGTTTTTCATCATCCACGACGATCGTCTCGGCCAACGGCTGCAAACCTTGTTGCTGAAAAAAGCCGCCGAAGGCGTGGCGGTTTATTTGTTGTACGACCGTATCGGCAGCCACTCCCTGCCTCACAGTTACGTGCAGCCGTTGCGCGATGCCGGCGTCGAGGTCAAAGCCTTTGCGTCCCGTAGCGGCTGGCTCAACCGCTTCCAGATCAACTTCCGCAACCACCGCAAGATTGTGGTGGTTGATGGAGTACTGGGCTTCGTCGGTGGACACAACGTCGGCGACGAATACATGGGCGAGAAACCACCCCTGGCGCCGTGGCGCGATACCCATGTGCAAGTACGCGGGCCGGTGGTGGCCTGCATGCAAGAGTCTTTCGCCGAAGACTGGTTCTGGGCAGCGCGGTCGTTACCCCCGCTGATCCTGCCGGACGTTTATCCGGACGACGGTGTGCTCTGCCAATTGCTGGCGAGCGGCCCGGCAGATTCCTACGAAACCTGTTCGTTATTCTTCGTCGAAGCCATCCATGCGGCGACCGAAAGGGTGTGGATCACCAGCCCTTATTTCATCCCCGACGAAGCCGTGTTCGCTGCGTTAAGGCTGGCGGCTCTGCGTGGCGTGGATGTGCGGCTGCTGCTGCCCTCACGACCGGACCACCGGATCGTCTACGCCGCCTCCAGTCTGTATGCCTTCGAAGCCGTGCGCGCCGGCGTGCGGGTGTTCCGCTACGAGCCTGGATTCCTGCATCAGAAAGTGGTGTTGATCGACAGTGAAATCAGCGCCATTGGCAGTGCCAATCTGGACAACCGCTCGTTCCGCCTGAATTTTGAAGTGATGTTGTTGACGGTCGACAGCGCGTTTGCCGCTGAAGTAGAACAGATGCTCAATGATGATTTCGCCCAAGCGCACGAGATCGCCAAAGAAGAAAGCCGGGAGACCCGCCGTCTGCAGCAGGTCGGCATGCGGATCGCCCGGCTTATTTCACCGATTCTTTAAGGAGTATAGATATCGTCGCGAGTCCATGGCAGGTCATGGCTGCCATCGGGGTGGGCTTTGACTGCGAGAATCTGGTGCAGATTGATCCAGCCCTTGGCGAACGCGTAAGCGCATCCCGCCAGATACAACCGCCAGATCCGTAAGGCCTGCTCTGGCACCAGTCGGGAAGCAGCTTCCAGATTGTCTTCCAGGCGTTCGCTCCAGTGGTCCAGAGTACGCGCGTAGTGCAGGCGCAGACTCTCGACGTCGACGATCTCCAGCCCTGCTTCGCTGATCTCGGCAGAGATCATCGACAGATGCGGTAGCTCGCCATTGGGGAACACATACTTCCCGATGAATTCACCGACACCGCGCCCCACCGGACGGCCATCGATGTGCTTGGCGGTGATCCCGTGGTTCATCACCAAGCCACCCTCTTTCACCGCACCGAACAAGGTTTTGCAGTACTCGGCCAGATTGGCGTGGCCAACGTGTTCGAACATGCCGACACTGACCACTTTGTCGAAGCGACCGTCCTGAGGCAAATCGCGGTAGTCGAGCAGTTGCAGTTCGACCAGATCGTCCAGGCCTTCGGCCGTCACCCGTTCACGGGCAAGTTCCAATTGCTCTTTACTGAGTGTGATCCCGAACACCTTCGCGCCAAACTCCCGGGCGGCATACCGTGCCAGCCCGCCCCAACCGCAACCGACATCCAGCAGGTATTCGCCCGGTTGCAGCCGCAGTTTGCGGCACAGGTGGCGGAATTTGGCTTGTTGGGCTTGCTCCAGCGTTTCGCTGCCGGTCTCGAAATAGGCGCAGGAATACGCCATGTCGCTGTCGAGCCACAGCTGATAAAACGCGTTGGAAAGGTCGTAGTGGTAGGAAATCGCTTTGGCGTCGGTCTCCTTGTCGTGAGCGGTGCGCACTGGCTGACTATCCTGGTCTCCAAGCAACGCCAGGCTCCATTCATCACAGACGCGAATCACCTCACTGATGGAACCTTCCAGCTCAAGTTTGCCTTCGACAAACGCCGCTCCGAGCGCGTCCAGGCTTGGATGAGTGAACTGGGTAACCATTTGTGGGTCCTTGACCACAATTGTGACGCTGGGTGTCGGCCCCAGATTGAACTCATGGCCGTCCCAGAGTCGCAGGCGTAACGGTATCTGCAGATTCTGTAAGGCCGGTGGCAGGTGCGCGAGCATGGAGAGCCCCCCTTGTTTCAGACGTCTGATGTGAGGGTAGACCATCCTGGAAAAATAGCTGGCTATCGATTTAATAGCCGATTTCTATGATTCGTAGCGTTCGAACCAAACGCCGCGAATTCACAGAAGTGATTGCCCTCACCTAGATGACTACGAATTCGGCCTACAGTTCTGAAAACTACAAATCGCCCGTGATCGCTGTTTAGAGCATTCACCAGGCGTACTCAATCTCCATCCTTCAGTTTGAGCAATGGCTCCTGAAACCGCAGTAGACGCCCAGCGTTACCGAGTACCAGCAATGTGCTGAGATTGTGCAGCAAGGCAGCAATCATCGCCCCCGCAGCGCCGAGCCAGCCAAATGCAGCGAAGGCTACAATCGCCAACGTCCAGGCCAAACCAATGATCACGTTAACCTGCAACGTCTGTCGGCATTGGCGACTCAACCGAACACACGTGCCGAGCCGTCGCAGATCGCTACCGATCAACACGATGTCGGCCGAGGCAAGCGCGATGTCCGCCCCGCCCGCCCCCATCGCCACGCCGACCACACCCGCTTTGAGCGCCAATGAATCGTTTATGCCATCGCCCACCACCATCGGCCGGAAACCACTGCCGATTTCCTTCAGCACGCGATTGAGTTTGTCCTCGGGCAAGGCCTGAGCTTCGACATCGCTGATCCCGACATCGCGCGCCAATGTGTGCGCAACGCTTTGCCGATCACCCGTGAGCAACAACTGCCTCCCTAACCCCAGTTCACGCAGCTCGCTCAACGCAAATCGAGCCTCGGGTTTGACGCTGTCGGCCAGCAACAACCAGGCGAGGAATTCACCGTTGAGCGCCAGCCCGGCAATCGGGCCATCGTGGTCGGGGACACTCGAAGTGGCGATACCCAATTGCGCGAACAGCTCCGGACGACCGAGCGCCGCCTCGCCCTGCTCTGTCATCGCCACCACGCCCAGCCCCTGACGCTCGTGAATGTCGGAAAGCAGCAGAAAATGCTCCTGAGTGACTAACCCGGCGAGCGCGCGGCTGACCGGGTGACTGCTGGCGGAGCCGAGGCTGGCGGCAAGTTTGAGAACGTGACTGCGATCCTCGAGAGGACTGTCGATGGATTGCAACCGCAATGTGCCGAAGGTCAGGGTCCCGGTCTTATCGACCACCAGTGAAGTCAGGTCTGCTAACTCTTCGAGGAACGCGGAGCTGCGAATCAGAATCCCGTGACGAGCGGCCACCGCCACCCCGGCAATCGCCGTGGCCGGTGCCGACAACACCAGCGCGCAAGGACAGGCCGCCACCAACACCGCAAGCATTGCCTGGGCATCGTTAGTGATGAACCAAGTCACAGCGGCCAGCAGCAACACCAGCACCATGTAGCTGCCGGCGTAGCGTTCCAGCAAACGCGTGATCGGCGGTTTGGAACGCTCGGCGCTTTGCATCAATGCGATAACTTTGCCGAGCGTCGACTCATTGCCGGTGCGGGTCACTTCGATGCGCAGCAGACCGTCGAGGTTGATCGCGCCGCCGAAGACTTGCATACCGACGTCCGCCTCCATTGGCACCGATTCGCCGGTAATCGAAGCAGTGTCCAGGCTCGCCTGACCGGACAACACCCGACCATCCGCCGGCACTCGATCACCCGCGCGCACCTCGACGAAATCGCCGGTCTTGAGTGTGCCGTTATCGACTTCGACGATGGAGCCATCGGCCTGAACCTTGCGCGCGTGGCTGCGAGTCAGTTTGCCGAGGGCGCGAATCGCCTCCTGGGAGCCGATCACGCTGCGCTCTTCCAGCACGTGGCCGAAGATCATGATGATCGGCAGCAACGCTGCGGTCAGCAGATCACCCGTGGCCCACGCCCCCAGCATGGCCAGGGCGATCAATTGATCAGTGATCCCATGCAGGCTCGGATAACGCAGGCTGTACCAGGCTGAACGCATCACTGGCACGGCCACCAATAACGACGCAAAGCCCAGCAGCAATTGACTCACGCCAGTCTGCTCCGGCGACATCCAGCGCCAGGTCAAGCCGAGCGCGAGCAAGCCAAGTGCGAGCATGGCCAGCGTCAATTGCTGCGCGGCGCTACGTTGTTCAGCCGAGGACAACATGCTCGGTACGGTGGCGGTTTGGGTCGTCATTGTGCCGCTCCCTGAATGATCAGGCGGGAATCGTCTTTCGGGTTGACCGTGGTCACCGAGCCGGCCTGACCGAGAATCTTCGGTATCCGCTCGCGGTAGATACGCAGCAGCATCTGCGGGTCGGTGCCCTGTTGCTGCGCCTTGGCCAGACTCAATACGGTGGCCGTGTCAGTCGAGGCTTTGGCGAGCCGTTCACTCGCTTGGGCATGGGCGACTTGCAGCGTGCGATCGGCTTGTTCGTTGGCGGTCTGAGTCAGTTTCTCAGCTTCAGTGCGAGCATTGGCCACGACTTTGTCGGCTTGCTGACTGGCGGTCAGAACAGCGTTGAAGGCGTTGACCGCTGGGCCGGGAAGACTCGATTGCACGTCGACGCGCGTCACTTCTATGCCTAACCCCTGCCCGGTCGCAGTCAGTTCCGCCAGGCGCTGATTGATGCCTTGCACCAGATCACCGCGCAACCGTTCGCGGCGTTCGGCAGCCTGGCTATCGGCGCCCATCAGCTCCGGCCGAGCAACCAGAATAGTGTCCAGATCTCGTGCGGCCGTGAGCGCCACGGCGCTGCGAGTGACCAATCGATCCAACGCCGGTAACACATGTTCGCCTTGAAGAACGAAGGCGTACGGCTCAGTAACTTTATAGAAAACCCGCACATCCAGTTGCACCACGCCCGCATCACCGGTGAGCAAGTAACCGGAGCCGGCGAGTGCATCACTGATCGGTGTAGCGAAACTCGCCACTCGGTCTGCCTGCAACGCGGCATCGGTGCGCAGCAGGTTTTCCACTCGACGCTCAATCACTCGATCTGCTGCAGGCAACAAAATCACCTGCTCAAACGGACGGGGCCAAGCCAATAAAAGGCCAGCATTCTGAATTCGATCCAACGCGCCGAAGTGCAAAACCACAGCACGATTTTGCGGATCGATCTGCCGCACATTGGAAAACGCCCACGCCAAAGCGGCGAGCACTGTAACGGCGTAAAGCGCCAAAAAAGCCAATCTCCCCGCCTGAATCCAGGGACTGCTTAACTCGTTTGTTCCACGTGGAACTAATTTCATGGTTGCGACCCGGACTTGTTATCGAGGGTCGGCGGACCATCAACCAATACCCGGAACGGCGCAGCGTCGGTGCGCAGAATCAGTTTTGTGCCGGGCGTGACGATCGTGCCTAGCGTGTCGAGGGAGCGCAGCAGGTTGTAGAGTTGCGGCGAACCGGCATAGGCGCGGCCGTAAATTTGCGCGGCTTCGACGCGCGATTGCGCTTCGATGTCCGCCGCTTTTACCGTGGCGTTGGCCTGCACGATTCGCGCGTCACGCTCGGCAGCGGAACGGATTTGCGCCGCTTCACGCTTGCCGATGGCCGTGCGTTCGGTGGCGATTGTTTCACGCTCGGCGCGCATGCGATCGACCGTAGCGGTGAGGGTTACCGACGGTAAGGTCAGACGCTCAATGCCAACTTGCAACACCCGCACACCATAAGTCGTGAGCAACTGCTGATCGATTTGCTGACGCAGTTGCGCTTCAAAATCAGCGATGTGAACTTGGTTGGCGTCGGTGTTCACCAGGTTAGCCAGATCAAAGCTGCTGGCCGTGGTTTCCAGAGCGGAGCCAACAAACGTGCGAATCTGCCGCGCCGCTTCGTCCGGCTGATTCTGTACGGCACGCATGAAGCGTTGCACGTTGTCCGGATCGCCCTGAACCTGCCAAGCCACGTAAGCCTGAACGATAATGCGCAAACCATCCCGCGTACCCACGTCCTGCAAACCGCTGGACGTGGTGCGCAGCCGCAGATCCACTGGAATCGCTGCTTCAAAAGGAGCAGGCCAACGCCAGCCAAGACCCGGCTCAAGCAATACCCGCGATGGATTACCGAAACGCGTGATCACTGTGGCCTCCCCCGAACGCACTTGCACCAGGCTTGCTGCCGCGATGGCGAATGCCACCAGCAACGCCGCCCAGCCCATTCGCCGCCACGGGAACGGGCCCGCTTCTTGTGGATCACCGTGGTGGTGATGTCCGTGGTGATGCCCACCATGGCCGTGGTCGTGGCCAGTGTGGTCATCGTGATCGTGAGTGTGCGACTGGCTCAATTGGTAGCTCCTGGCTGAGCGGTCTTACGCGGCGGCGCAGGGTCAACCGGCAGCGTGAATGTACGGAGGTCGATGGTCGGCGCGTTACTGCTGCCGCCCAGACGATGATCGAGCACCAACAACCTGGCATTGGCCAAGCCCTGGGCCAGTTGGCTGAAGTACTGCTCCAGCACGAAGGCCTGGCCGGCACTGGCGTAAGCCTTTTGCTCGGCGCTGAACCTCAGATCCGCCGCTTGGGCGGTGGCGTTGATTTCGCGAGCATTGGCCGTCGCTTGATCGCGAGCGATGCTGGCCTGCAATTGCGCCTGATTGGTGGCCTCCGCCGCCGCACCGCGCTCGCGGGAAATCAATGCCTGGGCGCCAATCTGCGCGGCCTGGACGCCGTGATAGGCATTGGCGGCACCGGCCGGCGGATGAATTGCCTCGACCACTGTGGCAAGAATTTCCACGCCGCTGTCGAGTTTCTGCAAGTCAGCCTGCACCGCCCGGCCAATCGCTTCGGCGAGCCCTACCCTGTCCTCCCCAAGCAAACCGTCGAGGGTTAGCGAAGCGAAGTCATGAACCAGAATCCGGCTGGCGGTGCTGCGGATCAGCGTCGGGACGTCGGCACTGTTGTAGGTCGCGGCCAAC
This sequence comes from Pseudomonas sp. ZS1P83, assembly GCF_054897825.1. NCBI lineage: Bacteria > Pseudomonadati > Pseudomonadota > Gammaproteobacteria > Pseudomonadales > Pseudomonadaceae > Pseudomonas > Pseudomonas sp. ZS1P83. Next base: position 5,478,315 of record NZ_CM142706.1, on the reverse strand, counting down.
GCCGCTTGATCGCTCAGGCCGATGCGATAGACGAAACGCACGTCCATGTTGACGATCTGGAAGCTCTGCTTGTCGGCTCGGCTGCTGGCAATGACTTGGGATTTGTCGTTCACATGGCTGGCGTCCCACAAGCGATTGGCAATGGCGGGCGCCGGGCCTTCGGCGGGTTCGGCAACGACCGGCGCCGGTGTTTCGCCAACACTGGTGGCCAACTCGTGGACCACACCGTTCTCGACGCTCAACACTCGGCCCAGAGGCCAAGGCAAACCCGCGTGCAAACCGGGACCGAAGACCTCCACCGGTTTGCCGAAACGCTCGTAGATACCCCGCCCTTGGAGCGGTATTTCGTGAATACCGGTTAGCGACCAACCCAAAATCGAGACCACGGCCAGCACGGGTAGAAATGCCCGACGCATGTAGGTGAAGGCCCAGATCTGCCGCAGGTCGATGCCGAAACGGTTGTGCAATTCGTGCTGCAACGCCAGCAAAGGTTGCGGCGGCCAGCGCAGCATGTCGGCGACGAAGCTTCGCGCCAACAAGGCAGGTTCGAGTTGTTCGCGTTGCGGACTGAACAACGACAACATGGCGCGCAACAGTAGTTCGGCGGCGACGAGCCCCGGCAGCAGGCCGATCAGTACTGCCAGACGCGCCGGCCATACCGAGGTTTCGCTACCCAACAGCAGGCACAAAGCGCCAAGCACCAGGCAAATGATCGCCACCCGCGTCAGCTGCGCCAACGGCCCCGCTTCGGGCCATTGGGCGATGTTTTCCTGAGCCAGTTGACGTTCCAGCACCAACAAACCGAAGGCTAGCAACAACGATAGCGCCGCACCGACACTGGCCGACAATCCCAGTGCGGTAGGCGGCAGCGCAAGGTTCCAGACTTGTTCGATGCTCAATAACGTCAACAGCGACCAGCCGCCGAGCCACAGTGTCGGCGGGCCAATCTGCACCAGCATTCGCAACCATCGCTGACTGATCCGATCGAGCAAGCGTTCGTACCAGCCAACCGGGGAGACGACTTCATCTGCAACGAGCACCTGCACCACGGGGTTCATCGCCCGCGCACGCCATTGCGTCACCCACCAGGCCGATTGCAAACCAGCGACCAGCACCAGCAAAGCGGCGCTCTGATTAACCAGCAACGACGGCCAGAGCGACTGCGGCGCAAACAGCCCGACAAAAAACGCCAGTAGCCAACCTGTCGACGCAAGCGCGCCCAGACCGATTGCGAACTGACGCAATCGTCGCCCTTGAAAAACCGCCTGCTGAAAACGCGGCAGTCCGGCTACTTGCGTCCCATCGACATCGAGATCGACTTGCATACCACCCCAGTGTTTATCGTTGCTCACATCGCAGTTCGTTACGGTATAACGAAAGCCGTGAAATTTCCGTTCTTAAATCCCCTATCTAAAGGCGCTCAACCTGTCGCTTGGCTGAAGCCTTTACCGAAATGCTGTTGAACGCGAATATTACGTTCGTAAGAAATACACGCATTTTCAGAAACGGCCTACATAAGCAGCTACCTCCTCTGCCTTAAACTCCCCCCATTCTGACCACAAGGAGTGAGCGCATGGCGAGTCATAGCTACATGACTATTACCGGTAAAAAGCAGGGTCTGATTTCTTCCGGCTGCTCCAGCCAAGACTCTATCGGTAACAAATGCCAGTTTGGGCATGAAGACGAAATCATGGTGTTGGCTTACGCCCATAGCATGTTAACGGTCAGTGATGGCAGTACGTCAGGCGGGCGAGGCAAACATATGCCAATTGCCATTACCAAAAATATTGATAAATCTTCGCCACTGCTAGCCAGCGCTCTGGCTGAGGGTGAAGAAGTTGAATGCAAGATTGATTTTTATCGCACGTCTCCAGCCGGTGGCCAGGATAAATATTATTCAGTGAAAATAACGGGCGGTCGTATTGCGAATGTAAGTCTTCAGATCCCGCACGCTATCCATATGTCCGACACGGAGCCGCAAGAGCTGGTGTCAATTCGTTATCGAGATATTAGTTGGACGCACATCCAAGCGGGTACAAGTGCCTATAGCACGTGGGAAAACGAAGATGAATGAGACGTCATGTGATATTCATGACGTCACCAAAGCCGCTGCGGACCTGGTTGCATTAGGCTGCACAGTAGGCGCTACACATTTTCATGACGGTATTACGCAGCTTCAATTCAATTCGATGGTTTCTTCTTATGCCAACGAAGTAATCAAGGCCGTTGATGAAGGGCTCCTCACTGCGTGGGAGGGAGTGCAATCGATAACAAAAGAATATGCGGAGCTAACTTCCAAGGCGATTTTTTATGCTCAAAATGGCATTGGTGTTGTCGCTGGCGCTATGCAAGTTGAGGTAGGTGTAGCAGTTACCGGGGCCACAGGGGGATGGGGGACGCCATTTGGTGGAATGTTTATCGCGCATGGCGTTAATAATATCTATGAAGGCTTTGGCAATATTTATAATGGCCCTGAAGCACCTCGCGTGCAGGGACCTGTGCGGCGCGTTTATCAAGACGCTTTAGGAGGCGAATACCAGGGAGATATGCTCTATGGTTCTATGGACTTACTATTGTCTGGCATTGGCATTATTAGACTAGTACGCAAGCCTGACTCTGTGCAGCTATTTAGGCATGACCCGATGAACTATGAAAGGGCGTACCTACAAACAGGGAAGGTAGCTCTATTTTTCGAGGCTTTGGTTGACTACATCACATTAAATTCAATGCTTACTAAAGAAAAACCCGAGTAAACACACAGCGCTATGGCGCCATTAAAATCAAATTACGCCACGTAACCTTTTTACTAAAAAACGAAACGCAAAAAAACAGAGAAGGATATACGTAACTATATAGGCTACGCGCAGAATCATGCCCTCCATGGGTATGAAGTATGTTATTACCCGCACAATAACTGCCGCGTAAAGACCATTACTCCCAAGAGTTAAAAGAAGAACTGCAAAATAGTAACGGATATTTTCAAAGTTCATGATTAGAGAGTTTCACACCTATAAAGCACTAGGCTAGTTTATCCACTAGGATTAATCAATTCCCTTTTAAGTTTTGACCGCTTTGTATTATTTGGTTAACCCGTCTTCGCGATCTACAGTGGTAAATGCCCCAACGGCAACGCCCCCGGGGTTTTAACCGTATGAATCGCAAAGTTGCTGCGGATGTCACTTACGCCTGGCAACTTCAGCAAACGCCCCGTGAGAAAACGGTCATAGGCGCGCAAGTCCGGCACCACCACTTGCAGCAGAAAATCCGATTCCCCTGACACCAGAAACGCTGAAATCACCTCGGGTAGCGCCGTCACGGCCAGGCGAAAGGCTTCGGCCTGCTCATCGTTGTGCCGTTCAACCTTGACCCCGACAAACACCGTCAGCCCGAGCCCTACTTCGTCGCGATCCAGATTGGCCTGGTAACCGCGTATCACCCCGGCTTCTTCAAGCATTCGTACCCGGCGCAAACACGGCGAAGCGGACAGGCCGATCTCGTCAGCCAGTTGCACATTGCTCAGGCGACCGTCCCGCTGCAGGGCTGCGAGAATTTTGCGGTCGTAGGCATCCAGTTTCATGGTTTGGCAGATCCTGATGGTTCAAATGCAATTCAGTGGCAGGTTATGCCAACCAGATGCATTTTAGAAGCGAACTACGCAACCACCTGCCCTGCCTTTCAGCCCTAGACTGGCCGTACCGAATCGACAACGAGTGGGGTGCGACGTGGCAGGACTCTGGCTGTTTTTCATGGCGCTGGCGGTGGTCTATCTGTTGCCGGGCCCGGACATGATCCTGCTGTTGCAAACCGGTGCCCGTCAGGGCAAAGGCGCGGCGCTGGCCACCGCTGTGGGTCTGGGCATTGCCCGAGGCTGCCATGTGGCGTTGGCGGCGCTGGGGCTGGCGGCACTGTTCAAGGCAGCGCCCTGGACTTTTGACGTGGTGCGCCTGGCCGGGGCCGCGTACTTGCTATGGATCGGCATTCAATGCCTGCGAACCAACATGCTGCCGAACCTTAACGGCGCAGACACAACGTTCGATACACCTCGCTGGAGTGCAGCAATCCGGCGCGGTGTGCTGACCAACCTGCTCAACCCCAAGGCGCTACTGTTCTGCTCGGTGCTGCTGCCGCAGTTCATCGATCCACACGCCGGGCCGGTGCTCGCGCAATTTGCGACCCTGGGCGTGGTGCTGGTCGGTGTCGGTTTGTTGTTCGACAGCGCTTACGCACTGACCGGCGCAGCGCTTGGCCGATGGCTGCAACGCAGTCCTTCGGCCCAGCGCCTTCAGCAGTGGCTGTTTGGCAGCCTGTTGATCGGCTTCGCCGTGCGGCTGACCTTTGTGCAACAGGCCTGAGCCTTACCGCGCCTTACGCCGGCGGCGGTTGATCAGCAACAGCGCCGCTACCGTGGCCGCTATCACACCGCCAATCAGCAGCGGTTTTTTGTAGGGTCGCAGCTGCGAGCGCGCGGCGTCGGTCACCTGGGTCACATAGCGCTTGTCGGCGCTCTGAAAGTCCGGATCCTGGCATTGATGACCAAAATCGCCGGCCCAGACCACATACGGGCCTTCCTCGACATAACGACGGTAGAACGCGCTTTGCTCTTGCAGGCTGGTGCCCCACGACGAAGCCTTGCACAACACCGAAGCAAACGCCTGACTGCTGTGTGGCAGATAATCAGCAGCCTTGCTCGCCAGAGCCGTGGCGACAAATCGGTAATGGAAACGCTCATCAGGTTGCGCGACCGTGGCTTGCTGGCGCTGCACTTCACCCTCGGCCATCAACGATCCGACCTTGAGCTTGGGCGCTTCCAGACTGTAATTGCCGCCGAAGGTCACGTAATCCGGGGACATTTCGTAGCCCAACAGCTCCATTCCGTCGAAACGGGCCATTGTCGCGGCATGGTAATAAGCGAATGCCCGTTTGGTCGGCCACCATTTTGATTCGGCGTCGTTGCGCAGCTGCCCGTACCACCTGGCCTTGGCCTGCAAGTCGGCGTTATCGAAGTAGGCTGGCGCTTCGTCGTATCGCTCTTCGCGCAGCAACCGTCGCCCAAGCACATTGCGCAGTTTCGCCGCCACCGGCAACTGCACATAGTTATCGCGATCCTCCTTAGTCAGAGGCGGCGGCGCCGGCACCTGAGTGTCGACGTATTGCTTGAGCTCATCAACAGTCAACACGCGCTCGGCGACCGTCGCGGCGTCGGGCCAGTAAATGCCATTGCTGCGATAAAGCTGATCGAACGCTTGCAGGTAGTCCCCGCGTTGCAACGCCAGAATCGCGCTTTCACCCTCAACCCGGCACTTGGGCTGAAGCGTTTCGAAGTCCCAATCCGGCGTGCGCCGCTCTCCCCAGGATTCATTCTGAGGAAAGGCTTGGGCAGCCTTGGCATACGCCGCGGAAGCCGCGTTTTTATCACCCTCGCGCACTGCCAATTTGGCCCGCAGCCACCACGCCAGTCCGCCATCACCGGCGTGTTCGAGGAAGGCCTTGGCGCTGGCGTAGTCGCCCTGTTGATAATTCACCGCGGCCAGGCGATCGGCGTTATCGAGGCTACCGCGGGTGCTGTTTTGCAGCAGCTTGATCAGTTTCAATTCGTTCGGCGGTTGATCACCGAATGACCAGCCAAGTCGGCTGATCAAGGACGCCGTGACCAGTTGCTGCACCGGTTTACCGTTGAGCAAACCCGCCAGTTGATCCTCCGGCAGCGCCGCCAGATCGGCCATCAACAGCTTCAGCGAGGTATAACCCACCGCCGAACCCTGAAGGTTTTGCGTGGCGTAGAGTTCGATGGCGCTGTTCCAGTCGCCGGCCGTGCGGGCGACGCGGGCCTCTTCGCCAAGACTGGCGACACCCAACTCCAGTGGGTCACTGAAGCCGTCGATGCTTAGTTGACGGGTCTGCTCGAAGGCCTTTCGGGATTGAGCCAACAGATCAGGGCCAGCGTCCGCTTCGGAACTCATGGCAAACAGCGATCGACCTAACGAGTAAGCCGCCCAGGTACTGCGCAACGCCCGTTGATCCGTCGGCAATGCCAATACCTTCTTGAAATACTCGGCTGCCAGTCCATGATCACCGGCATTGAATGCCACAGCGCCGGCCAGATAAAACTTGAGCTCAGCCGGCAGGCTCGCGCCCTCAATCTCGACCTGATGCGCATCGGTCAGGCTGCGTAGCTGTTTCACCAGCACCTGCTGTTCAGCCGTCAAACCGGCCTGCTCAGCCTTATCCCGCTGTTCTGCGTAGTCGGGCGCATCCATGCCATAGGCGGTTTCGGTGACGTTCTTCAGCCCGGCGACCGTATGCCCGAGGCGGCTGATTTCAAATCTGAAGTTACCTTCCGGCAGCTCCGCCAGCGACTGGCCACGGTTGTCCAGCAGACGCATCGGGAAGTCCGGCCCACAGGCCAGCGCCGAACCCAGCGGCAGACTGAGGCTAAGACAAAGTAGATGACGCGGCCAGTTACGGGTAAACATTCGAACCTCCTTGATCAATATGTGCGCAACGAGCCCAACCAATGGCGCGCTGCTCGCCGGCCGGTATTCGACCGTCGCGCAAACGGGTGAAGGTAAGCAGATCCGGACGCTGTTGCAACGCATAACCGGCCAACGCATCGGCGCCATCACAACCCTGCACCGCGAGTGTCAGGCGTTCGGGCCAGGCGTTGTCGAGGTTGCCCTGATTGCTGAGGCTGATGTCATACAGGCCTTCTTGCTCAGAGAGTTTCAGCGCCAGATGACTGTCGAGGGCATCGCCACGAGCCACGGCGCCCAGGGTCGTCAGGCTCCAGGCTCGGCGGTCGTTGGCCAGCGGCAGACGAAACCAGATCAGGCCCGCCAGATGAGCCGGTGGATCATTGCGCAACTCGGTCCCGAGCCGGCTCAGTTGCTGCGGATCGGCGAGCAATTCCCGGCGTTTTCCGCCCCGTTCGATGGGCACTTCGCTTTCCACTACCGGTGCTCCGCCTCCCGACAACAACGCCACACCATAGGCTGGCAGCGCCAGATAGAACGGTTTCGAAGTAATGCGGCTCCAGGCCATGGTCCATTGACGGGCCTGATCCGGGTCGAACAAACCAAGACGCGGATCGCTCACCGCGTGCACCTGCACCACGCTGCTGTCGACTGTGGATAACAGCGCCGGCAATTCGGGACTGTCGAGCCAGGCCGGCAATGCTGTGATGCTCAGCGCAATAGAGGCCGGCAGAACTGCGCGCAGGTGCGTAAGAAATTCGCGGTAGGCCGGTAGCCGAGCATTACCGGCATCGTGGTCGATTTCCACGCCGGAGAGAGTCAGCCCCTGCCCTTGCCAATCGCCGAGCACCTGCTGGATCTGCGCGGTGACTTCGTCCTGATCCAGCGACTTGAGCTGGCCATCAAGACGAATCACCGCGATCAGCGGCCGACCATCCCGTTTGAGCAGCGCCGGGTCAATCCGCGCCCGGCTCCAACCCGCCTCAGGGAATGCCTGCAAGGCCAGCACCCGCAGGGTGGAAAAGTCAGCGCGACTGTCCCTCAGCGCCGCTTCGTGGGCCGGTGTCCATTGTCGTTGCCAGACGTAGAGTTGCTGATCGAGCGGTGGCGCGTCCTGTCGTTCGCAACCGTTGAGCAACGCCACCGCGACAATCAAGGCCGACAGACGAGCGAAAAAATACATAACCGAATCTGATCCTTTGATCGCAGCGGCAAGACGCTGCGTTCGGCAGATGCTACAGGTCGAGGACCAAAGGCTGCGACCCCTGAGCCGGAATCGCACAACAAATCAGTACTTGTCCGTCGCCGGGCACTTCTGCCGGCGGCTGTGGATAATTCACCTGGCCGCTGATCAGACGCGTCTTGCAGGTCCCGCAGGAACCGCCGCGGCAGCTGAATTCCGGGCGCAACCCACGGCTTTCCGCCAACTCCAGCAAACTGCCACCGTCGGGTTGCCAGCGAGCCTCTTTCGCCGAGCGCTGAAAAACCACCGGCACCGAGGTCGTCGCCGCGGGCGGTTGCTCGATGACCACCGCGTCGGGGTCCGGCACCCGGCGTAAAGTCGAGGGGCCGAAGGTTTCGGCGTGAATCCTTGCATCGCGGATGTCCATTTCCCGCAGGCTGTCATACAGCCCTTGGGTAAAACTGCTTGGACCACAGAGGACGAAATCCAGCTGATCGTAGTCCTCCACTTCAAGAATGGTCTTGAGCAACGCGGTGTCGATCCTCCCGGTCAGGTCGAAGTCTTCCCCCTCTCGGGCCTCTGCCTCCGGTTGACTTAGCAGACGCAACACCCTGACCGCACCACCCGCGTCATCGAGCAAACGATCCAGCTCAGGACGAAACACTTGATCGGCCAGCGTGCGCGAACTCTGGAAGAACCAGGTCGGCCGGATGTGGCGGGTGCGCAGGCCTTGATAAACCACCTCGCGCAGCATCGACAGCAGCGGCGTGATGCCTACCCCGGCAGCCAGAAGCACCAGCGGCCGACGTTCATTGGGTGCCACGGTGAAATGCCCCTGAGGCGCACGGGCCTCCAACAGATCACCGACGCGCACCTGTTCATGCAGGTGCGAAGACACCAAACCGTCACGCTTCACGCTGATGCGGAAAAAATCATCGGATGGCGCGCTCGACAGGCTGTAGGTACGGATATGGACATCACCACCAATGTTGAACCGCAGGGGTAAATGCTGCCCGGCCTGAAACACTGACAACCCCGCGCCATCGGCAGGCTCCAGATAGATTGAGCGGATGTTGTGGCTTTGCGCTTCGATACGCACCACCCGCAACGGCCGCCAGCGATCCCCCAAGGCCTGGGCTTGCAGACGGGCGTTGGCTTGCTCCCAGGTGCCGGTCAGCAAACTGGTGGGTGACACGCCGTCGAAGCGCCACCGCAGAGCAAGCGCGGCGGGACGACGCACCACGCTTTCCACCTCGACTGTCCACAAGCGCTCAGCCCCTTGAAACGCCTCGACCTGTGGGCCTCCAAGAATGACTTCGGTGCGACCGCTGAGGTGCAGCAGGTCTCCCGAATTGAAATCGATGAACAGCAAACCGGCCCGAGGATTGAGCACCAGGTTGCCCAAGGTGTTGAAAAACAGGTTGCCGGCGAAATCCGGAATGGTCAGACGATTACCTTCTACCTGTACGAAACCGGCCTGGCCGCCGCGGTGAGACACGTCCACCGAACGTTGGCCCCCGACGTCCACGTAACTGGCGACAAAGAACGTATCGGCTCCCGCGATCAGGGTCTTGGCCGCATCATCCAGCCCGTTGAGGTGTTGCGCGACGCGAGTCGACGGATCCGCCAGTGGCACCGAGCGAAACTGCCGCAATTGAATGTACTGCGGGCAATTGCCGAAGGACTGCTCCACCGCCACATCGAAGCCGCTTGCCGTCATCGCGCCGACTCGACCGTTGAGGCGGTTGCGGCGACGGGTGTGCAGTTCGATCCCCAGCAGACCGATCGCCGCGCCCTCTGTCAGTTGCGCAGGATCATCAGCGCCCGGCAGGCTGCGAAACTGCAGCGCACCCGGCTCCGGCGAGTGAGCAAAGCCCGGTTGCCCTTCTAGAATACTGGCCCAAGGAGTACCGTCGGCATCCACCGCGCCGTACAGCATGAACGGCAGTTGCTCATAGAACTTGCGGTGCTGGTCCGGCATCTCGCTGCGAATGACCTTACGACCGAGTACCTCCATTCGCTCGGCAATGCCCACATGAGCCTGCAATTGTTTCTCGCCGGCGTGCCAGGGTGAACGGTCCATAACGGCTTCTCCCCTGCGCCATCGGCGCAGTGTGAACGACCCGACAGTGTCGGGCCGCAGGCATCAGGCAGTTTTTTGCAGACCGGCGACGGTGCGCGGCATGCCGACAAACCCTGGCAAGGCTTCGATCCGCGCCAGCCAGGCCCGGATGTTGGCGTAGTCTTCCAGCGACACATCGCCTTCTGGCGCATGGGCGATGTAGCTGTAGGCCGAAACGTCGGCAATGGTGGGCTCGGCGCCCGCCAGATACGGCGTTGCCTTTAGTTCCTGATCGATCACTTTGAGCACGGTGTGGGAATAGGCGATCACCTCTTCAGCGTTGTAAGCCGCACCAAACACCGTGATCAGCCTTGCTCTGGCGGGGCCAAAGGCAATCGGCCCAGCGGCAATCGACAACCAACGCTGAACCTTCGCCGCGCCGACCGGATCGGCTGGCAACCAACGGCCGTTACCGTACTTTTGCGCCAGATAAACCAGGATCGCGTTGGAATCGGCCAGTATCACGCCTTGATCATCAATGACCGGCACCTGACCAAAAGCATTGAGCGCCAGGAAATCCGGCTGTTTGTGCGCGCCCTTGGCCAGATCGACAAAGATTAGCTCGGTCGGCAGTTGCAGCAGGGACAGCATCAGCTCCACGCGATGAGCGTGGCCGGAACGTGGGAAGTTGTAGAGTTTGATGGCTTGCATGGTGTTCTCCGCTGGAAAGTGGCGCTGTTGAAGAGCGATCAGTAACGGTGGGGAGCCATCTTCCACTCGCAACCCAAACAACAGAATAACCAGCAAACGCAATCCATTATTTCAGCCGGCGCAATAACCCTCTAGCCGAGCAAGGCCGGATGTTCGCGCAGTGTCTTCACCGCGAAGTCCACAAAACTACGGACCCGCACCGGGGCCTTGCGCCCACCCTGATAGACCACATGGATAGGCAATGGCGGCAGTTCGAAGTCAGCCAGAACGATTTCCAGCTCACCGGAGGCGACTTTGCTTGCCACCTGATACGACAGAACCCGGGTCAGCCCCAGGCCCATGCATGCGGCGGTGATTGCAGCCTGATTGGCGGTGACAACAAGACGAGGCTCCGGACGAACGCTGATCAGCTCTCCCGCGTCAAGAAACGGCCAGCTTCTGAGTTGACCAATGGACGAGGTGGCGATGATCGGGGCTCCGCTCAAATCTGCAGGATGTCGAGGCCGACCACGGTCAATCAGAAATCCAGGAGAAGCGCAGATCACCCGCCGCACTTCGCCCACTCGAATTGCATGCTGATTGCTGTCAGGCAACTCACCGATGCGCACCGCCACATCGATGCCCTCCTCGACCATGCTCACCACCCGGTCTACCAGTAAAGCGTTGATGCACACTTCAGGAAATTGCGTCAGATAATCCACCATCACCGGCGTGACAAACAGCTCACCGAACAACACCGGCGCCGTGATTGTCAGTTGCCCACGCGGTTGAGCGTGACTGCCCGCCGCCGAATCCTCGGCTTCCTGCACCTCGGCGAGAATCCTCCGACAGTCTTCCAGGTAACGCTGACCCGCCTCGCTCAAATGCACACTGCGGGTGGTGCGTGTCAGCAGCAACGTGCCGATGCGTTTCTCCAACGCCGCCACGGCGCGAGTGACACTGGCTGCCGACAGACCCAAACGCCGCGCCGCCGCCGAGAAGCCTTGGTCTTGGGCGACGGCGGCGAAGACTTGCATCTCCTGGAATCGGTCCATGGGCGTGTCCTCATTGAAAATCAAAAAATCGCAGCCGTGGCAGCTTCTTGTAGGTTGACCCTGATCCAGAGGAAGAGATTACGCTTAGGTTATGGACCTACATGCTTTCTGGCGACAATTTAGATCAGCCAAGTTTATCGAAACTATCTGGCATCAGCCCGAGCGGTGCTCAGAGTATCCAAGGGGTTCTGCACATGCCGATGCGTATTTCAGGTCGCTTGACAACCGCATCTTTCACTTACCGCCTGGTCCTGCTACGCAACCGGATTCCGGTCGCAATCTAGGATTGTTCTTAAATAATGCGATGACGAGACTGTAGGTAAATTCTGCGAGATTGGGAAAAAATCGACGATGTCGCCGGGGGCCATTGCGAAAAATAAATCGTTTAGCTTGTTCCTACCTAAGCTCCTTCAAGGGAGAAAAATAAGAAAGTTGAAGTCTGTGAATAAACAACATTAAGACCATTCAAGAATATCAATTACCAGTTATTAATCATGGGTCTATGCAACAAACCTATTTTTCGGCTGACAAAAAACACAATTAAAACTTCCTTCGGATACCCGCCGCCCTGTAAGAATATTCTTTTGTTCGTGAAGGCATCGTCCGAAAGACAATTACAGTTAAACCAGACCCGATTGAGGATATAAATTAATTCTTTGACATTCCCGTCCTCATCTGCAAAAACTCTAGGTGTTGCGCAACAGACCTTCTCAAACGCAATACTAAGGATGGAGTAACAGTTAATGGATTCTAAAGTTAATGATGTAACGTTCGAACTTCAACTGGACCCAGGAACTGCGGAAAAATTTTCCGTTATTTTGAACGATGAAAGCCTCATGCACGCCGGTTTTGTGGCACATCAGTCAAACAACAACGTGTTGACGCTGTCTCTGGCTGAAGACGTAAAAATCGCAGCCTGAAAAACCGGGGGGAAGTAATTCCCTCCCGTTTTCTATTGTGTCAAACATGATGCTTGCTGATACCTTTAATCCCTAAAAGGTGACCCATTATGCAAAGGCTTAGTTCGAGCCTTCGTCGCCGCAGTGCCGAAGAAACATTAAAAAATTATCGTCAACAATATAGCCCCGCGCATGGGTATTACCCGAGTGACCGACACAACTTGGCTGGACCGCATTGGCATTCCGGTGTTTGCCAGTATACGACCCGGTGCATTGAAGGGTTCGCTGTGTGTAAATGCGGGTAAAGGCCTCAGACCAGCAGAAGCCAAGATAGGCGCATACATGGAAGCCATCGAGTTCAGCCTTGCGCAATACAATACGGCGCAACTGAAACTGTTAAAGACCACGCCGAGGCAACTCATTGAAAGCCACGAAGGACGAATAGCGTTCAATCAGTTCTGCATGTTGTATGGCGTCTCTGCCGACGCCGACTCGCTCATCATGGCCATCGAAGTTGAAGATGTATTGCGCAAGCAAAAGGTGCTTGCACCCGCCGAACTGGTGTTCATTCCCTACCCCAAAAACCCCGGGCAACAACTCTTCGGGGAAAGCTCCAGTGGCCTGGCTTCAGGCAATGACTTGGTGGAAGCCTCGGTACACGCTGTTTGCGAACTCATGGAGCGCGATGTTCAAGCCTTTAATCACCTGCATGACCGCTCCCGCCTCATCAATCTGGACCGCTACAGTTTAGAAACCGACGCCCTACTCAATAAAATCAATGACGCGGGGTTGAGCCTGTCGGTCCGTTACACCGAGAACTGTTTTGGCCTGGCCTACTTTCAGGCTTTTATCATGGAAGAGTCCACCCAAGCGCCCATCTCTGTGGCCACCGGCTCAGGGTTACATCCCATCAAGGAAATCGCCTTGATCCGGGCCATCTGTGAGGCGGCCCAAAGCCGTTTAAGCCACATCCACGGAGGCCGGGACGACATCATAGAGCGCGTCAAATACTTCGAGAAGAAGGGCCGTTCGGTCGAACTTCAGGCCATCTCACGCTTGCGTAGCGTGGCCACCTCCCGGGACCAGATGATCGATTACTCCTCCATTGACTGCCAGGAATCCGCGATCCCCACGCTTGAATCGGCCTGGGAGTTGCTCTTCGAGCGGTTGCAGCGCGTCGGGCTCAGTACCGTGTTAAGGGTCTTACTCAGCAAAGCGACGGACGACATCACTGTGGTCAGAATTATTATTCCGGGGCTTGAAGCCTTTGAACCCGGCCTGAAAAGGGTCGGTCCGAGGTTAATGACGTATGTCAAACAAAGCGCTTGATTTATGCACACTGTTTGCTGGCCCCACGCTGCAAGGAATAGACAGTCAATTGCTGTGCAGTAGCGGCCTGGTGGTACGCCCGCCCGTCAAACGCGGCGATATCGAACGCCTGGTGGCGCAATCGCCCCCCTCGAATCTGGCCATTGTCGATGGCGTGTTCCATGCACACCCTGCGGTCGGCCATGCCGAGATACTCGACGCCTTGGATGCGGGTTGGCGCATTTGGGGATTATCGTCCATGGGGGCTATTCGCGCCTGTGAAATGGATACACTGGGAATGGCAGGCTTTGGTGAAGTGTATCGACAATTCGCCAGCGATCCGGACATGTCCGACGACGAAGTGACCCTGATACATCAAGCACAAGAGCCTTTTCTTTCGCTCAGTGAACCCCTTATTCATATCAGGCAGTTTTTAAGACAGTGGACGACTGAACAGATCATTACGTCAGCACAAGAACAACACATACTTCACTACCTGAAAAACATGTGGTACGGACATCGAACATTAAGTTGTTTGAAAGAAGCCTTACTGGCACTCCCTGTCGCGGAGAAAAAAATAGACAGCGCCCTGGCCAACTTTTCTGCCTACAGAGTAAAGAGTCTGGACTTGATCGATTTTCTCAAACTGCAACCATGGACGAAGAAGGTAAAAGAAAATGTCTCCATCAGCGATATTGTGTGAAATAAATGGTTTGCCATTTGTGCACCCAATGTTCAATAGCAAAAAACTGTTAACGCTCGTCGCCGTTGTACGTAAAAATATCGAGGGCGGCGAGTTACCTCTAACCAGCTATTTGCAACCAGACTATGCCACCGCCCTGTATAACCGGCACGTCAAAGGTGCGCCCGTTTTTCCACCCCATCAAGCGTTAGGCAATGCAGAACAGATCATGTTGGCCGAAGCGAAGAGCAACCTCAAAGCCTTGCTACCGGAATGGACTATGTTATTTGACTTGCCGGTTAAAATACATAAGTTGCTGAATCAACAAGTCAGCCTGACCAATCCCGTACTGCCGCAACAAATGTTTCTGGGCGAAGCCGCGTTTACCAGCATTACGGACCTTGAAGAGTTACTGGTACATGAACTGTCCCATATCTGGTCCAGTTTGATCGCCGAGATTTACGACTTCCAGCTCAAGGACAGTTCGAACAACTACATACTGCCATCAGGAACCGGTGGCAAGAACCCTAGGGGGGTCTTATTGGCGTGCCTGTTTGCGGCCAGCGCCGTGAACTACCACCAGCGGTTGCTGGCCAGCGGTTCCGTGCGATCTCGTCCCGAACGACTCGACTACTTGCACCAGTATTTTCTCAAAAGTCTGGCCACTCTCCAGGCGTCGGCCGAACTTTCCGAAATCGGAAAACTGATCATCTCAAGGCTGGATATGTTTTCCAGCGACCTGATAACTGACACCGTTCAAGGATGACCCCATGGCAGTCGTACACTTTCCCAGGCAGTTTATGTCCTACACCGATCAACATAAAACACACGCCACTGAGGGCTTTTGTGTCAGCGATGTACTGAAAAATCTGACCACCCGATTTCCCGACCTGATTGGCCCGGTCTTCTCTGAGGACCTGTACCCACTGCCGTTCGTGGGGTTGTTCGTCGACGGTATGCCCGTGATCAGTGCACATGACCGTCATTGTCCTCTGGACAGTAACGCGCAATTGATTCTGATCCACGCAGTGGCAGGTGGCTGACATGCAATGCAACCTGAAGACGGACGACTCCCGTTACGCCCGCCAAATCATCCTCAGCGAGGTCGGCGCTCAGGGGCAGCAGCGCCTCAAAGACAGCAAGGTGCTGGTGGTCGGCGCCGGGGGGCTGGGCTGCCCGGTACTCCTGTACTTGGCAGGTGCCGGCGTCGGGACGATCGGCATCGTTGATAACGACATCGTCGACGTCAGTAATCTGCACCGACAAATTCTTTATGCGATTGCCGATGTAGGCGACATGAAAGTGTTGGCAGCCAAGCGCCGCATCAACCAGTTGAATCCGGACATCGTCGTCCACACCGTTGCCACGATGCTGAACCCGGACAATGTCCTGTCGTTGCTGGCGGACTACGACATCATCGTCGACGCCACTGATAACTTCGACGCCAAATACCTCATCAGTGATGCCTGTATCGAGTGCGAAAAACCGATGGTCTATGCCTCGATCAGTCAGTTCGAGGGCCAGGTGTCGGTATTTAATTATTACAACCGGCACACCCAACAATGGGGGCCGTGCTTTCGGGATCTGTTCGAAACACCGCCGCCACCGCACTTGACACAAAACTGCTCGGAGGCGGGCGTTCTTGGCGTCATACCGGGATTGCTCGGTTGCTTTCAGACCAATGAAGTACTCAAGCTCATCCTCCGTACCGGGGAGCCCTTGAGCGGGCAATTGTTGTCTATCGACTGTCTGGACAACACTTTCCAGCTGTTGAACATCAACAAAAAAACACGGGACCGGCGTCTTACGAGACCGCTTGGCGCCACGACCACACCTGAGTGGCGCGACAGCTACTGGCTGTCACCCGACACACTGCACGACTGGATAGCGACACAAGCGCCATTTCAGTTGGTCGATGTGCGCGACGTCAGCGAGCATCAGCAAGGCTCGCTGGGCAGCGGACTGATCCCACTCAAAGACATAATCAAGCGCCAGGAAGAACTCGATCCCACCCGTTGTATCGTTTTCTATTGCAAATCCGGCGTCAGGAGCAAGGCGGCCCTACTGGCAGTTCGCAGCGTCAACCAGGAAGCGGAACTCTATAGCCTTGAGGGTGGTATCGAGCGATATCTGGCGATCTACCCTGATGAACGTCACTCCGTCGTTTCTTGAACGCCCCTGCTTTCGCAGTAGCCCTATCTGAATCAAAGGTACGTCAATGAGTGCAAATTTTTCAGGTATTACGTGGGGCTTTGCCGGTATCGACCGGCGTTTGCTGAAAGTGCAATTCAGCTTTTTACTGATGGTTTTGGGTGGACGGTGCAATCAACTGGCGGTGGCCTGGTGGGCCTTGCAGGAAACAGGCTCTGCGCTCTACTTCGCCAACATGATTGCCTGTTCCATCGCGGCGGAGGTTTTAGCCAAACCCCTGCTTGGATGGCTGGGGGACAAGTACAACAAAATCCTGATCATCAAGCTGGCCTCATGGCTCAGCCTGCTGACAGCGCTATTGATGGTGGTGTTGTCCGCCACGGGGTCGTTCAACCCCTGGACGGTTAGCGCGCTGATGATGATCAGCAGTGCGATCGTCGGCGTGCGCGACCCTCTCCAGGCATCAATCATTCCTTTATTTGCAGACGACGATAAAGTCTCCCTGGCCTTCCGGACCAAAAGCGTGATGTCGTCCTTTTCGATTCTGCTGGGGCCGGTACTGGCCAGCGGTTTGATTTACGGGTTCGGTATCACGTTCGCCTTTGCTGTCGATTTTTTTGCGATTCTCATCGCCGTGGCGTTGATAGCGACTATCCCGAGCCACATCGGTGCCACTGGCCAAGACGAAAAAGCCCTGGGAGCCAGCGGCTTCAGCATGATTTATTCCGGCTTCAAAGTGGTTTACGGAGTGAAAGTCGAATTTTACTTGGCCATCATTGCAATGCTGATCAACTTTGCCCTGTTTCCGTTCTTCACCATCCTGATCCCACTGTACGTAAAGGACGTCATCCAGTATCCGGTCACTTACATTGGTCTTCTGGATTCGTGCTTCGGACTGGGCATTCTGGCGGGTAGTTACAAGATCATCGGCTGGTTATCGGACCGGGTCCCCCGTGACATGTGTGTGTCCGCAGGATTTGCATTACTGGGGTGCAACCTAGTGGTGGTCGGCACCGTTTCATCGTCGCTCGTCGTACCCGCGGCCTTTTTCTGTGGCGGCGTAGGCCTGATGTTGATCAACATCCCCACCTCCGCAGTGAGGTTGCTGGCGACACCCAAGCTCCATCGCAATCGGATTTTTGCCACGGTTTCATTTCTGTCTGCGGCGGCCAGCCCTTTAGGCAGTTTTGCGATGAACACCCTGATCGCCTATCTGGGGGTCACACTGACAATCACGCTGCTGGGCGTCATGGTGCTGCTGCTTTCTCTGATGGTCTTTCTGGTACCCGATTTCAAAACTTTCATGCGTTCCCCGGATACGCAGCTAAACGATGCCTACCTGGACAAATACCCTGAAGCGTTTGCGCACTGACGTGCCTCGCCGTACCCCCGCCTCTAACAAACGGAGTTGCCTTTCACCATGCCGGACCTCAAGGATCGACCTGAATCTGCTCGACGTGAACAGATCTTCTGCGGCCAATATTATGACGACATGGGCTGTACCGGTTTCCTGGGGGATCCGTCCAAAGATCGAATCTCGGTTCTGATGCTGGGGCTTTCCGACGGTGCAGCGCTGGCGCCAATCGCAGCCAGCACCAGAGTTGCCAGTCTGTTGGCTGTTGATCTGGACGAGACCGCTCTCGCGCGAAGTCTCGACAATCGGAATCGACTTGCAGCGCATATCGACTTTGACAGCGTGGTCGCCGATGCCGCGCACTTCCTGGTTGTCACTCCCGACCGGTACGACGTCATTATTGTCGACCTATACACCCAGAGCGGTTATGCCCCGATCGTGTTTGATCACGGGTTCCACCAACTATTGAAGTGCCGCCTCAATCCCCTCGGTCACGTAGTGTTCAACGGTTTTGGCGTCCCCATGAACCTGGACCCGTTCAACGGCCCTACACCCCAGGCTTGGCTCGCCCGCTGCCTGAACAACAGCTGGGGCGACATTCATTATCTGCCCCACCGACGCAATGCGACGTTCATTATCGGACCACCTCCATCAACCACACCGCACACCGCACCTGCCTTGGAGTGTTTATGCGCCAGTGACCGGCTCTTTATGGACATCATGAGCCTTCGCCTCCGCTACCTGACACCCACGGTTATCCGTCACGCGCCGCTTGTGCCCCCGGCGCTGGATTTCGTCGGCATTGATCTGGAGGTGCAAAAACGCTGGGTGGACTCGTTACCGGCCTTGTCTGCGCTGCTTCCAGCCGCGCTGAAGCTGAGCAAGCCTAACGACCTTCGCGTGTTACTGGATGACCCGGACGCTTGCCAAGCGCTCCAAGAACGATTATGGAAGGACAAGTCTTCGCTGCGCACCACACTGGCGTTGCTGATCGCAGGCGAAGTCAACTTCTCGGACCGCGATGTGTCGTGGCTGCCCGACTGGGTCGTGTCGACATTGGAGAACAGTGTAGAAATCCAGCCACGAGATTGGCTGGAAGGTTTACTCCCTTATGCCTATGGCGTCATTACCCACAGAACTCGAGGAGATACAGCCAAAGTGGAAGGTTTTCGGCGGGCGCTAGAGCGATTGTCAGCTAGTGTTTCCACCCCGCGACCATGAGACCTAAATCAGAAAAGGAAATCGACGGCAGAAGAGGTTTCAGCAAAGCCACGCTATGCCTAACGTTGAGTGCAAAGCGAGTTGTATTGAAGGGGATTTTTTCTGGGATTTTTCTGACAGTTTTTTGAATATTTTCCGACAACGCAGTACTGGAACAACTACGCAGGAGCACTCGTCGTGCTCCTGCGTAAATCGCTTATTCCACCGTCACCGACTTCGCCAGGTTACGCGGCTGGTCAACGTCGGTGCCCTTCAGGACGGCCACGTAATACGAGAGCAACTGCAGCGGAATGGTGTAGAGGATCGGCGACAGGGTGTCGTGTATGTGTGGCATTTGTACAACGTGAGTGCCTTCACCATTAGTCATGCCGGCCTGCTCGTCTGCAAAGACGATCAGCTGACCACCACGGGCGCGAACTTCCTGGAGGTTGGATTTCAACTTTTCCAGCAACTCGTTGTTGGGCGCCACGGTGACCACTGGCATGTCGTTATCCACAAGCGCCAACGGGCCATGTTTCAGCTCGCCGGCCGGGTAGGCTTCGGCGTGGATGTAGGAGATTTCCTTGAGCTTGAGCGCCCCTTCCATCGCTACCGGGAATTGCGCACCACGACCAAGGAACAGGGTGTGGTTTTTCTCGGCGAACAGCTCGGCGATTTTCTCCACGGTGCTGTCCATGGCCAGCGCTTCGCCAAGGCGGGTCGGCAGGCGACGCAGTTCTTCAACCAACGTGGCTTCGACACCTTTGGCCAACGTGCCCTGAACCTGGCCCAGGGACAAGGTCAGCAGCAACAGGCCGACCAATTGAGTAGTGAAGGCTTTGGTGGAGGCCACGCCAATTTCACGGCCGGCCTGGGTCAGCAGTGTCATGTCGGACTCACGTACCAGTGAGCTGATGCCGACGTTGCAGATCGCCAGGCTGGCGAGGAAACCCAGTTGTTTGGCGTTGCGCAGGGCCGCCAGGGTGTCAGCGGTTTCGCCGGACTGGGAGATGGTCACGAACAGCGTGTCGGGCTGCACCACTACCTTGCGGTAGCGGAATTCGCTCGCGACTTCGACCTGGCACGGGATCCCGGCCAGTTCTTCGAGCCAGTAACGGGCAACCATGCCGGCGTGGTAACTGGTGCCACACGCGACGATCTGCACGTTGCGCACTTTGGCGAACAGCTCGGCAGCCTGTGGACCGAACGCTTGCACCAGCACGCCGTTCGGACTCAGGCGACCTTCCAGGGTGCGCTGCACTACAGCCGGTTGCTCGTGGATTTCCTTGAGCATGAAGTGGCGGAATTCGCCCTTGTCAGCGGCTTCGGCGCCATCGCGGTACTGCACGGATTCGCGTTTGACAACTTGGCCGGTCACGTCCCAGATCTGCACGCTGTCGCGGCGAATTTCGGCGATATCGCCTTCATCCAGGTACATGAAGCGGTCAGTGACCTGGCGCAGGGCCAACTGATCGGAAGCCAGGAAGTTTTCACCCAGGCCCAGGCCAATAACCAGTGGGCTGCCGCTGCGGGCGGCGACCAGACGATCCGGTTGCTGAGCACTGATGACCGCCAAACCGTAAGCACCGTGCAGCTCTTTGACAGTAGCCTTCAGGGCCACGGTCAGATCACCCAGATCCTTGAGTTTGTGGTTCAACAGGTGAGCAATGACTTCGGTATCAGTATCCGAGGTGAACACGTAACCCAAGGCTTTCAGTTGCTCGCGCAGGGCTTCGTGGTTCTCGATGATGCCGTTGTGCACCACCGCCAGATCATCGGAGAAATGCGGGTGAGCATTGCGCTCGCACGGCGCACCGTGAGTGGCCCAGCGGGTGTGGGCGATACCCAGGCGGCCGACCAGCGGTGTTTCGGCCAGCGCCAGTTCCAATTCACTGACTTTGCCCGGGCGGCGCAGTCGCTCAAGCTTTTCGTCATTGGTGTAGACCGCTACGCCGGCACTGTCATAGCCACGGTATTCCAGGCGTTTCAGGCCTTCGAGCAGGATGGCTGTGATGTTACGTTCTGCAACTGCGCCAACAATTCCACACATGCTATTTCTCCTGACTGACAGCCGCGAGGATCAAGTTGATTCCGCGGGCCTGAATCTGATCCCGTGCCGCAAGCGGCAGGCGATCATCGGTAATGAGGGTATGGACGCTGCTCCAGGGCAACTCCAGGTTGGGAATCTTGCGGCCGATCTTGTCGGCCTCGACCATGACAACCACTTCGCGGGCGACTTCAGCCATGACCCGGCTCAGTCCCAGCAATTCGTTGAAAGTGGTGGTACCACGAACCAGGTCGATGCCATCGGCACCGATGAACAACTGATCAAAGTCGTAAGAGCGTAGTACCTGCTCGGCCACCTGCCCCTGAAAGGACTCGGAATGCGGGTCCCAGGTGCCGCCGGTCATTAACAGCACCGGCTCATGCTCGAGCTCGCTCAAGGCATTGGCGACATGCAGGGAATTAGTCATCACCACCAGACCCGGTTGTTGGCCGAGTTCCGGAATCATCGCCGCCGTGGTGCTGCCGCTATCGACGATGATCCGCGCGTGCTCACGGATCCGCGTAACGGCGGCGCGGGCGATAGCCTGCTTGTATTTGGACACCGGCTGACCAATGTCGGCCACCAGTTCTTGAGGCATGGTGATCGCTCCGCCATAACGGCGCAGCAGCAAGCCGTTGGTCTCAAGCGCCGCGAGGTCCTTGCGGATCGTAACTTCCGAAGTTTCAAAGCGCTTGGCCAGCTCATCCACACTGACTTCGCCCTGCTCATTGAGCAAGGCGAGGATATTGTGACGGCGTTGAGGTGTATTGCGTTTCGACATGGCTTGGTAAGTTTCGATTCGAAAGATAACGGAAGCAATCAAAACCTATCGGCTAAACTTCGTCAAGTGTGGGGCGATAAAAACAGCTGTGGATAACTCAGCTCTTCTTGATCTTTTCCGGCCGCTTCCAGCCGTCGAGGTTCTTCTGCCGCGCTCGGCCTACCGCCAACTGCGCGTTATCCACATTTTGGGTAATGGTCGAACCCGCAGCAGTCGTGGCACCCGCAGAGATATCCACAGGCGCGACCAACGAGTTGTTGGAACCGATGAACACATCTTCACCCAACACGGTTTTCCATTTGTTGGCGCCGTCGTAATTGCAGGTGATGGTGCCAGCCCCGATGTTGGTCCGCGCACCAATCTCCGCATCCCCCAGGTAAGTCAGGTGACCGGCCTTGGCGTCCTCGCCCAAATGAGCGTTTTTCAACTCAACGAAGTTACCCACATGGGCTCGTGCTTCCAGCACTGTGCCTGGGCGCAAACGAGCGAACGGACCGGCATCGCTGCCTTCACCGAGAATCGCGCCATCGATGTGGCTGTTGGCCTTGATCACCACGCCTTTGCGCAGGGTGCTGTCCTTGATCACACAGTTCGGGCCGATAACCACGTCGTCCTCAATAACGACCTTGCCTTCGAGGATCACGTTGATGTCGATCAGCACGTCGCGGCCGACGGTGACTTCACCGCGTACATCAAAACGAGCCGGGTCACGCAGTGTCACGCCCTGAGCCATCAAACGACGACCGGCTCGCAGCTGATAGTGACGCTCAAGCTCGGCAAGCTGCTTGCGGTCGTTAGCACCCTGCACTTCCATGGCATCGTGGGGTTGCTCGGTGGCCACCACCAGTCCGTCGCTAACCGCCATGGCGATCACGTCGGTCAGGTAATACTCGCCCTGGACATTGTTATTGGAGAGGCGGCTCATCCAGTCGCCAAGACGTTCGAAAGGCAGCGCCAGAATGCCGGTGTTGCCCTCGGTGATTGCGCGTTCAGCTTCGTTGGCGTCTTTCTGCTCGACGATAGCGGCGACCTTTCCAGCCGCGTCACGGACGATGCGGCCGTAGCCGGTTGGGTCGTCCAGTTCAACGGTGAGCAAACCCAGTTGTTGTGGCGCCACTTTCTTCAGCAAACGTTGCAGGGTTTCGACTTCAATCAGCGGCACGTCACCGTAGAGAATCAGCACAGTGTCGGACTTGATGAACGGCACGGCCTGCGCCACCGCATGACCGGTTCCCAGCTGTTTGTCCTGCAGGACGAAATTCAAATCATCCGCCGCCAGCCGCTCGCGCACGGAATCGGCGCCATGGCCGATCACTACATGTATGCGCTGTGGATCAAGTTGCCGGGCGCTGTGGATAACATGGCCGAGCATCGAGTTGCCGGCAATCGGGTGCAGAACTTTCGGCAACGTCGAACGCATGCGAGTGCCTTGGCCGGCAGCGAGGATAACGATTTCTAAAGACATGACTGGCTACCAATCCTGGGTGGTCGGCGGCTGCGACCAGGTTATGAATGTCGGAAAAGAAAAAAGGGTAGCCGAGGCTACCCTTTTTAATCAATCGCACAACAAGTGGAGCCTATTAGTGGCCGAACTTCTTGCGGATCTGCTGGACGGTGCGCAGCTGAGCTGTCGCCTCGGCCAGACGTGCGGCAGCAGAACCGTAATCGAATTCTGCACCACGGTCATGCAACGCCTTCTCGGCAGCCTTAACGGCTTCCTGAGCGGAGGCTTCGTCCAGGTCGGCGGCACGTTGCACAGTGTCGGCAAGCACCTTGACCATGTTCGGCTGAACCTCGAGGAAACCACCGGAGATGTAAAACACCTCCTCTTCCCCGCCCTGCTTGATCAGGCGGATCGGGCCCGGCTTGAGATTAGTGATCAGCGGCGCGTGACCCAAGGCGATACCAAGATCACCCAGTGCACCGTGCGCAACCACCATCTCGACCAGGCCGGAAAAGATTTCCCCTTCCGCGCTGACGATATCGCAATGGACTGTCATAGCCATCTGATTGCCTCAACCTAAATTAGCGCCCGTTGCCGGACGCCGGGATTACAGTTTCTTGGCTTTCTCGATCGCTTCTTCGATGCCGCCGACCATGTAGAACGCTTGTTCTGGCAAGTGGTCGTAGTCACCGTTGAGGATGCCTTTGAAGCCAGCAATGGTGTCTTTCAGGGAAACGTATTTACCCGAAGCACCGGTGAAGACTTCAGCCACGAAGAACGGTTGCGACAAGAAACGCTGGATCTTACGAGCACGGTTTACCAACTGCTTGTCGGTTTCCGACAGCTCGTCCATACCCAGGATCGCAATGATGTCCTTCAGTTCTTTGTAACGTTGCAGAACATACTGTACGCCGCGAGCGGTGTCGTAGTGGTCCTGACCGATCACGTTCGGGTCCAGCTGACGCGAAGTCGAGTCCAGTGGATCGACCGCTGGGTAGATACCCAGGGAAGCGATGTCACGGGACAGAACGACGGTGGCGTCCAAGTGGGCGAAGGTGGTCGCTGGCGACGGGTCAGTCAAGTCATCCGCCGGTACGTATACCGCCTGGATCGAGGTGATCGAACCGTTTTTGGTCGAAGTGATGCGCTCTTGCAGAGTACCCATCTCTTCGGCCAGGGTCGGCTGATAACCTACTGCGGAAGGCATACGGCCCAGCAGTGCGGATACTTCGGTACCGGCCAGGGTGTAACGATAGATGTTGTCGACGAACAGCAGAACGTCGTTACCTTCGTCACGGAACTTCTCGGCCATGGTCAGGCCAGTCAGTGCTACGCGCAGACGGTTACCCGGCGGCTCGTTCATCTGACCGTAAACCAGTGCCACTTTGTCCAGAACGTTGGAATCCTTCATCTCGTGGTAGAAGTCGTTACCCTCACGAGTACGCTCACCCACACCGGCGAACACGGAATAACCGGCGTGCTCGATGGCGATGTTACGGATCAGTTCCATCATGTTTACGGTTTTGCCTACACCGGCACCACCGAACAGACCGACTTTACCACCCTTGGCGAACGGGCAAACCAGGTCGATAACCTTGATGCCGGTTTCCAGCAGGTCGTTGCCGCCCGCTTGTTCAGCGAAGGTTGGCGCAGGGCGGTGAATGCCCCAGCGCTCTTCGGTGTCGATCGGGCCAGCTTCGTCGATCGGGTTGCCCAGAACGTCCATGATCCGGCCCAGGGTCGCTTTACCGACCGGTACGGAGATGGCAGCGCCAGAGTCCGTGACTTCCAGACCGCGCTTCAAGCCTTCGGTGGAACCCATCGCAATGGTACGAACCACGCCGTCGCCCAGCTGCTGCTGAACTTCCAGGGTGGTTTCAGCCGCGCTCATTACTTTCAGCGCGTTGTAGATGCTCGGTACGCTGTCGCGTGGAAATTCCACGTCGATAACGGCGCCGATGATTTGAACGATACGTCCGCTACTCATAGCTGGATCCTCTGAATATTTGAACCGTTAAACCGCGGCAGCGCCGCCGACGATTTCCGAGATCTCTTGGGTGATCGCAGCCTGACGCGCCTTGTTGTAGACCAGCTGCAAATCGCTGATCAAATCACCGGCGTTGTCGGTAGCGTTCTTCATCGCGATCATCCGCGCAGCTTGTTCAGCCGCGTTGTTCTCGACCACCGCCTGGTAGACCTGCGACTCAACGTAGCGGACCATCAAGCCGTCAAGCAGCTCTTTGGCATCCGGTTCGTAGAGATAGTCCCAGTGGTGCTTGAGCGATTGATCCGGGGTTGCCTCCAGTGGAATCAACTGCTCCACAGTAGGCTGTTGCGTCATGGTGTTGATGAACTTGTTGGACACCACGGACAGGCGATCAATACGGCCGTCCAGGTAGGCATCCAGCATCACCTTGACGCTGCCGATCAGATCATTGATCGACGGCTCTTCACCCAGGTGGCTGATAGCTGCAACGACGTTACCGCCGAAGTTGCGGAAGAAAGCCGCACCCTTGCTACCAACAACACACAGATCGATCTCGACGCCGTTTTCACGGTTTTTCGCCATGTCCTTGACCAAGGCCTTGAACAGGTTGGTGTTCAAGCCACCACACAGACCACGGTCACTGCTCACTACGACATAACCGACGCGCTTGATTTCACGCTCGATCATGAAGGGGTGGCGATATTCCGGGTTAGCGTTGGCCAAATGACCAATAACCTGGCGGATGCGCTCCGCGTAAGGACGGCTAGCAGCCATGCGCATTTGTGCCTTGCGCATTTTACTGACCGCCACTTTTTCCATGGCGCTGGTGATCTTTTGCGTGCTTTTGATGCTCGCAATCTTACTGCGAATCTCTTTTGCGCCTGCCATGTAACACCTATCAGGTTAGCAAGCGGGAGCCTTACGGCTCCCGCTGCGGCTTACCAGGTTTGGGTGGCCTTGAACTTCTCGATACCGGCTTTCAGGCCAGCGTCGATTTCGTCATTGAAGTCACCCTTCACGTTGATCTTCGCCATCAAATCGGCGTGATCGCGGTTGAAGAAAGCAATCAGCGCTTGTTCGAAGCTGCCGATCTTGGCGATTTCAACGTCAGTCAGGAACCCACGCTCAGCGGCATACAGCGACAGCGCCATGTCAGCGATCGACATTGGTGCGTATTGCTTCTGCTTCATCAGCTCGGTAACGCGCTGACCATGCTCAAGTTGCTTACGGGTCGCTTCGTCCAGATCAGAAGCGAACTGGGCGAATGCCGCCAGTTCACGGTACTGAGCCAGAGCGGTACGGATACCACCGGAGAGCTTCTTGATGATCTTGGTCTGAGCGGCACCACCCACACGGGATACCGAAACACCGGCGTTCACAGCAGGACGGATCCCGGAGTTGAACATGGCCGATTCCAGGAAGATCTGACCGTCGGTGATGGAAATCACGTTGGTCGGAACGAACGCGGAAACGTCGCCAGCCTGGGTTTCGATGATCGGCAGTGCGGTCAGGGAACCGGTTTTGCCGGTCACTGCGCCGTTGGTGAACTTCTCTACGTACTCTTCCGAAACGCGGGATGCGCGCTCCAGCAGACGGGAGTGGAGATAGAACACGTCGCCTGGGTAAGCTTCACGACCTGGTGGACGGCGCAGCAGCAGGGAAATCTGGCGGTAAGCCACTGCTTGCTTGGACAGATCGTCATAAACGATCAGCGCGTCTTCACCGCGGTCGCGGAAGAATTCACCCATGGTGCAACCGGAGTACGGTGCCAGGAACTGCAGTGCTGCAGATTCCGAAGCGCTCGCAGCCACGACGATGGTGTTAGCCAGTGCGCCGTTTTCTTCCAGCTTGCGAACAACGTTAGCGATGGTCGATTGCTTCTGACCGATAGCTACGTAGACGCAGAAAATACCGCTGTCTTTCTGGTTGATGATCGCATCGATCGCCAGAGCGGTTTTACCGATCTGACGGTCACCGATGATCAGCTCACGCTGGCCACGGCCGACAGGGATCATGGCATCGACAGCCTTGTAGCCAGTCTGTACAGGCTGGTCTACCGACTTACGCCAGATCACGCCTGGAGCAACTTTCTCGACCGCATCGGTCTCGGTGTTGTTCAGCGGACCTTTGCCGTCAACTGGGTTACCCAGTGCGTCGACTACGCGACCCAGCAGTTCCTTACCAACCGGAACTTCGAGGATGCGGCCAGTGCACTTGGCGCTCATGCCTTCAGCCAGAGACTGGTAAGAGCCCAATACAACGGCACCTACAGAGTCTTGCTCCAGGTTGAGAGCCATACCGAAGACGCCGCCCGGAAACTCGATCATCTCGCCGTACATTACGTCGGCCAGACCGTGAATCCGCACGATACCGTCAGATACGCTGACGACAGTGCCTTCGTTACGGGCTTGGGAGGTCACATCGAGCTTGTCGATGCGGCCCTTGATAATTTCACTTATTTCGGAAGGATTGAGTTGCTGCATTGCTCTGCTGCCCCTTCAAACTCAAGATTTCAATGCTTCGGCAAGATTCGCGAGTTTGCCGCGAACCGAGCCATCGATTACCAGGTCGCCGGCGCGGATGACAATGCCCCCAATAAGGGATT
Organism: Pseudomonas sp. ZS1P83; assembly: GCF_054897825.1. Lineage (NCBI taxonomy): Bacteria > Pseudomonadati > Pseudomonadota > Gammaproteobacteria > Pseudomonadales > Pseudomonadaceae > Pseudomonas > Pseudomonas sp. ZS1P83. Next base: position 5,450,397 of record NZ_CM142706.1, on the reverse strand, counting down.
TGTCTTCCTCGACTTGCAGGCGCACTTCCCGGTTGAGTCGTGCACTGAGAACCTTGGCGAGTTTGTCTTGCTGTTCTTGGTTCAATGCAAAAGCACTGGTGACTTCAACGTCTACCGATTTCTCTTGTTCGGCCTTGTACAGGTCAAACAGAGCGGCGATCTCCGGCAACAGCGGGAGACGGTCGTTTTCGGCAACGACGTGAATGAAGTTCTGTGCCTTCACATCAAACTTGTCGCCGCACACGTCAATAAACGTGGCGGCCTTGTCTGCGCTCGTCAGTCGCGGGGCCTTGAGCACGCGCTGCATGGTGTCGTCTTGCGACACTGCTGCAGCCAGGCCGAGCATGGCTGACCAAGAGGCCAGTTGCTGGTGGGCCTGGGCGTGCTCGAAGGCTGCCTTAGCGTAAGGTCGGGCCAACGTGGTCAATTCTGCCATGATCGCCCTCGCTTAAATTTCAGCAGCCAGTTTGTTTACCAGCTCCGCGTGCGCGTTTTGATCGATTGTGGCACCCAGGATCTTCTCGGCGCCGCCAACGGCCAGAGCACCCAATTGGGCACGCAGCGCGTCTTTGACACTGTTCAGTTCCTGCTCGATCTCGGCCTGAGCCTGAACCTTCACACGGTCAGCGTCGATACGGGCTTTTTCAACAGCCTCTTCGACGATTTGATTACCGCGTTTCTTGGCTTGCTCAATGATTTCGGCTGCCTGAGCTTTCGCTTCGCGCAGTTGCTGACCCGCTTTATCTTGGGCCAACTCCAGGTCGCGAGCTGCTCGGGCGGCAGCGTCCAGTCCATCCGCGATCTTCTTCTGACGTTCGTGCAAAGCCGCGATGACCGGAGGCCACACGAACTTCATGCAAAACAGTACAAAAATGAAGAACGCAACGGACTGGCCAATCAGGGTTGCATTAATGTTCACGCCAACACCTCGCTCGTTCGTTGCACATCACACCAATTACTCGAAGGTTCGAGCAATTAGCCAGCGAGTTGACCAACGAATGGGTTCGCGAAGGTGAAGAACAGAGCGATACCAACACCGATCATGGTCACGGCGTCGAGCAGACCGGCAACGATGAACATTTTAACTTGCAGCATTGGAACCATCTCTGGCTGACGCGCTGCGCCTTCCAGGAACTTGCCACCCAACAGGCCGAAACCAATTGCGGTACCCAGTGCGCCCAGGCCGATCAACAGTGCAACAGCGATAGCGGTTAGACCAACTACAGTTTCCATCTTTCCTCCCGACTTTTACGTCGTATGGTTTAGGTTTTTTAGATTTTAAAGCGGTAAAACAAATCGTTTCATAGCCCTGTTCGGGCACCCACTCGTTTGACCGAGTGGGACATCAGACCAGTCGAGACTGGTCTTAATGGTTCTCTTCGTGCGCCATCGAGAGGTAAACGATGGTCAGCATCATGAAGATAAACGCCTGCAGGGTGATGATCAGGATGTGGAACACAGCCCACGCCCACTGCAGAACTACACCCAGGCCGCTAAGCCAGAGCAGACCGCTGCCGAACATCACAGCGATCAGAATGAAGACCAGTTCGCCGGCGTACATGTTGCCGAACAGACGCAGTGCCAGAGAGATTGGCTTGGCGATCAGTGTCACGAACTCCAGCAGGAAGTTCACCGGAATCAGCAGGGCTTGAAGGAAGATGTTCTTGCTGCCGAAAGGGTGCAGGGTCAGTTCGCCGATGAAGCCGCCGATGCCCTTGATCTTGATGCTGTAGAAAATGATCAACGCGAACACCGAGAAGGCCATGGCCAGCGTAGCGTTCGGGTCGGTGGTCGATACGGCACGGAACGGAATCTCGTGGTTGCCGGAAATGGCCGCGGCCAGTTGCGGGATCCAGTCGACCGGTACCAGGTCGATGGCGTTCATCATGAACACCCAGACGAAGATGGTCAGTGCCAGTGGTGCAACCACGGGGCTACGGCCATGGAAGCTGTCTTTCACGCTGCCATCGACGAATTCGACCAATACTTCAACGAAGTTCTGCAAAGCACCAGGAACACCCGTAGTCGCCTTCTTTGCCGCCATGCGGAAAAGAAGAACGAAAATCAGACCCAACGCGACCGACCAGCCAAGGGTATCGACGTGGAAAGCCCAGAAGCCCATTGCTTTGGCCTCTGCTGCGGTGTGGGCAAAGCCCCAGCCGCCGGTAGGTAGCTGACCGAAGGTCAGGTTCATCAAGTGGTGCTGGATATAGCCCGAAGCGGTTTCTGCTGCCATGGTTGCCTCAAACGCCCTAAGGTCTCGAAAGTCTTGTTCTCATCAGCAGGGGCGCGAACCAGCTGACCAGTTGGGTCAACACGAAGACGCCGAATACAGCTAGCGGCGCCAATGGCTTCACACCTGCAAACGTCAATGCAAAGAGCACTGCCGTCAAAATCAGTTTGCCCGCCTCGCCGGCATAAAAAGACCGGACGATGGCTTGAGCTGCTCGGGCGCCGGAAAACCGAAATGCCCTGTGAGCGAAATAAACATTGGGCAGCAAGGCTATCAGGCCTCCGCAAAGTCCTGAGTACCCGGCTACGACTCCATGCCAGTACCAGAGCGCCAAAGCGGCCAGTACCAAAACGACAAATTGAGCCAGTAATACCGGAAAAACTGCCAGGCGATGGAACGGCAAGCGGTTTGGCGTGCGGCTCTCCATCGTTTTTGCTCCCCAATGATCGGCTGCCGAAATTCAATAACTTGGCATAATTTGTGCCGACAAAATGCGCGCAGAGTATAGGGGCGGTTCTGCCCCTATTCAACTGTCAGGTAGTGATTTCCGACTCCCCGCTACATGAGGAAATGTTTCAGCGGATGTGTGCAAGCACACCTTGAAGTTCATCGAGGGAGTTGTAACCGATCACCAACTGCCCCTTCCCCTTTTTACCGTGGCGGATCTGCACCGCAGAGCCTAGGCGCTCAGCCAGACGCTGTTCGAGTCGAGCAATATCCGGGTCCTGCTTTACCGGTTCAGCAGGTTCCTGTTTGCCACTCAACCACTGGCGAACCAGTGCTTCAGTCTGGCGCACAGTCAGCCCCCGTGCGACAACGTGTCGCGCCCCTTCAACCTGCTGATTCTCCGGTAAACCGAGCAAAGCACGGGCATGACCCATTTCCAGGTCGCCGTGGGACAGCATGGTTTTGATGACTTCCGGCAACGCGATCAAGCGTAGCAGGTTAGCCACAGTCACGCGGGATTTGCCCACCGCTTCGGCCACTTGTTGCTGAGTCAGCTGAAATTCCTGCTGCAAACGCTGCAAGGCCACCGCTTCTTCGATCGGATTGAGGTCTTCGCGCTGGATGTTCTCGATCAGTGCCATCGCGATCGCGGTTTCATCCGGCACATCGCGAACCATTGCCGGGATGGTTTCCTGGCCAGCCTGCTGGCTGGCGCGCCAACGGCGTTCGCCGGCGATGATTTCGAAGCGACCGCTGCCGATCGGACGAACCACGATCGGCTGCATCACGCCCTGAGCCTTGATCGACTGCGCCAGCTCTTCCAGCGCCTGTGGGTCCATGTCCCGACGCGGCTGGTACTTGCCGCGCTGGATCAGGTCCAGGGGCAGGTGCTGCAGCTCACGCTGATCTGCCTGCACCGCTTGTTCTTCCAGCGAGCTGACAGTCGGACCACTCAGCAGTGCATCCAGTCCACGTCCGAGACCTCGTTTCTTGACGGCCATGGGGATTCCTTAAGTTGCCTGAGCGGCGGCAGTGCGTGAGTTTTTGCGTTGACGGCGAACCATCTCGCCGGCCAATGCCAGATAGGCAATGGCGCCCCGCGATGATTTGTCGTACGCCAGCGCCGGCATGCCATAGCTTGGCGCTTCGGCCAGGCGGATGTTGCGCGGAATCACCGTGTCGTAGAGCTGCTCACCGAAGTGTTCCTTGAGCTGCGCCGAAACATCGTTCATCAGGCTCAGGCGCGGGTCATACATGGTCCGCAACAGCCCTTCGACTTTCAGGTTCGGATTCAGCAGTTCTGCGATGCGCTTGATGTTATCCACAAGGTCGCTCAAGCCTTCAAGTGCAAAATACTCGCACTGCATGGGGATAATGACCCCGTCGGCAGCAACCAGTGCGTTAAGCGTCAGCATCGACAGCGATGGCGGGCAGTCGATCAAAATGTAATCGTAGTTTTCACGGATCGGCGCCAACGCACTCCGCAGGCGGCTTTCCTTCATCTGCATTTCCAGCAGAACCACTTCCGCCGCGGTCAAGTCACGGTTGGCCGGCAGCAGTTGGTAACCACCGTGCTCGGAGTAGTGCATGGCCTGGGCCAGATCGCATTCGCCGATCAGCAGGTCGTAGACCGAGTTTTCCAGCCCGTGTTTATCCACACCGCTACCCATGGTGGCGTTGCCCTGTGGATCGAGATCGATCAACAGCACCCGACGCTTGGTAGCGACCAGGGAAGCTGCGAGGTTGATGCAGGTGGTGGTCTTGCCCACACCACCCTTTTGGTTCGCTACCGCGAATACCTTAGCCATTCTTGCTTGTGTTCCCAATCATGCCGTGCGGCGCAGTATCAGCAGATGGCGTTGGCCTTGGCAACCGGGTACGGCCAGGGCGTGTTCGCTATCGAGGTGGAAGTCTGCCGGCAATGCTACCAGCTCATCGGCCGGATGAACGCCCTTCATTGCCAGCCAACGTGTATCGGCGTCGCCGAGGTGGCGAGTCCAGTTGCTGAAGTTCTCCATGCTGCTGAACGCCCGGGAAATGATCCCGTTGAACGGCTGATCAGGCTGAAAAGCTTCGACGCGACTGTGGATAACTTGCAGGTTATCCAGTTTGAGTTCGAGTTTGACCTGAGTCAGGAAGCGGGTTTTCTTGCCGTTGCTGTCCAGGCAGGTCACTTGGGACTCTGGAAACAGGATGGCCATCGGGATACCCGGCATGCCACCACCGCTGCCCACGTCCAGCCAGCGACCGTTTTCGACGAACGACATCACGCTCAAACTATCGAGCAAGTGGCGGGAAACCATTTCATCTGGATCGCGGACGGCGGTCAGGTTGTAAGCCTTGTTCCATTTGATCAACAGGGCCAGATAACCCAGCAGCTGAGCATGCTGGGTTTCTTTCAGTGTGACACCGAGCTGGCGAGCACCTGTGGATAACTCTTCTGCGTGTTGCGAGGTGACCAACGAACTCAAGCGCTTTGCTCCAACTGACGGCCCGCGCCGCGTTTTTTCAAATGAATCATCAACAGCGAAATCGCTGCCGGCGTCACGCCCGGGATACGCGACGCCTGGCCCAAAGTCTCTGGACGGGTCGCACCGAGCTTGCTCTGGATCTCTTTGGAGAGACCGGAAATATTTGTGTAATTGATATCCACAGGCAGTTTTGTGTCTTCGCTGGCCCGCAGCCGTGCGATTTCATCCTGTTGGCGATCGATGTAACCGGCGTATTTGGTCTTGATTTCGACCTGCTCGGCGACTTGCGGATCTTCTGCGCCCCCACCGGTCACGGAGATCAGACCAGCGTAGTCGATTTCCGGACGGCTCAGCAGATTGAGCAAGTTGTATTCGTGGGTCAGCGGCGTGCCGAATTTCTCGGAAATTGCATCGCCCTGCTCGGTACCCGGGCGAACCCAGGTACTTTTCAGGCGTTGCTCTTCTAGCGTGATGCTTTCGCGCTTGGTGCAGAACGCAGCCCAACGCGCGTCGTCCACCAGACCCAGTTCGCGACCTTTTTCGGTCAAGCGCAGGTCGGCGTTGTCTTCGCGCAGGATCAGGCGGTATTCGGCGCGGGACGTAAACATCCGATACGGTTCCTGGGTACCCAGGGTAATCAGGTCGTCGACCAACACTCCGATGTACGCCTCGTCGCGACGCGGGCACCAGGCATCTTTGCCCTGAGCACGCAGTGCGGCGTTGGCTCCGGCCAGCAAACCCTGGGCGCCGGCTTCTTCGTAACCGGTGGTGCCGTTGATTTGCCCGGCGAAAAACAGACCGCCGATGACTTTGGTTTCCAGGTTGTACTTCAGGTCACGCGGGTCGAAGTAGTCGTACTCGATGGCGTAACCCGGACGAACGATGTGCGCGTTTTCCATGCCACGGATCGATTGCACGATCTGCAGTTGCACGTCGAACGGCAGTGATGTGGATATCCCGTTCGGGTACAGCTCGTTGGTCGTCAGGCCTTCCGGTTCGATGAAAACCTGATGGCTTTCCTTGTCGGCAAAGCGATGGATCTTGTCTTCGATCGACGGGCAGTAACGCGGGCCGATACCTTCGATCACACCGGAATACATCGGTGAACGATCAAGGTTGGCGGCAATGATCTCGTGGGTGCGGGCGTTGGTGTGGGTAATCCAGCAGCTGACCTGTTTCGGATGCTGCTCTTTGGAACCCATGAACGACATCACCGGGATCGGTGTATCGCCGGCTTGCTCGGTCATCACCGAGAAATCCACAGAACGACCGTCGATACGCGGTGGTGTGCCGGTTTTCAGGCGACCAACGCGCAGTGGCAATTCACGCAATCGGTGAGCCAGGGCGATCGACGGCGGATCACCGGCACGACCACCGGAAAAATTCTGCATGCCGATGTGGATAAGTCCACCGAGGAAGGTACCAGTGGTCAACACCACGGAGTCCGCCAAGAAACGCAGACCCATTTGGGTGACAACACCGCGCACTTGTTCCTGCTCGACGATCAGGTCGTCGGCAGCCTGTTGAAATATCCACAGGTTCGGCTGGTTTTCGAGGATTTCGCGGACAGCGGCCTTGTACAGAACCCGATCAGCCTGAGCGCGGGTTGCACGCACGGCGGGGCCTTTGCGGCTGTTCAATACGCGAAATTGAATACCACCTTTATCGGTGGCCATGGCCATCGCGCCGCCGAGGGCATCGATTTCCTTGACCAGGTGGCTTTTGCCGATTCCACCAATAGCGGGGTTACAGCTCATGGCGCCGAGGGTTTCCACGTTATGCGTCAGCAACAGGGTTTTTGCACCCATACGTGCTGAGGCCAGTGCTGCCTCGGTACCGGCATGACCGCCGCCGATGACGATCACTTCAAAACGGGAAGGGAAATCCACCACGCACCTCGTGCCTGCTTCAGTTAGGTAATCAGGAATAGTTTGAGCTCAGGGTTTTGGACCTGGCCGGCAAGTATAGGGACTTCGCCCTTCCTAAAGAACCCTTTGCACAAAATTTAACCAGCTGTGGAGAAGTCGCGGTTATAGAAATTAAAAAGAGAGAAATTTATTAAATCTTTGTTTTTATGTTTATTTCTACTGAAGCACATTTCTGTGGATAGATCTCTACAGTCCTTTATATTCAATATGTACAGAGATTCAAAACCCTGTGGTCATGTGCCAAGGAGGCCCTTGGATAACCGGTTTAAGCCTGTGGATGAAAGGGGTTGTTATCCACAGACGCGGTTATCTTCAGTTTTGAGGCCCTGTTATCAACTGCCCTTAGTGGCAGTTATTCACAGGGCTTAAACCACAGAAAAACGCAGAATAGGCAAATCCTGGACATGGAAAATCCACACAAGCAGAAAGAATCTGACTGGCACTGAAGGAAAATTTAGGAAAAGGAGGGAACAGACAGGCACGGATGGCCTGTCTGTGGACTATGGAAGGACTATTTACCGATACAGAAGCTGGAAAAGATTCGTCCCAGCAGGTCATCAGAGCTGAATGCACCGGTGATTTCACCCAAAGAGTGCTGGGCCTGGCGTAAATCTTCCGCCAGCAGTTCACCGGCACCAGCCAGGGTCAGCTGCGCACGGCCGTGCTCGAGGGAAGCACTGGCATGACGCAACGCGTCAAGGTGACGCCTGCGAGCGCTAAAGCTACTCTCCGAGGTCTGTTCGTAGCCCATGCAGGCCTTGAGGTGGTCGCGTAGCAATTCCAGCCCTTCACCTGCTGATTTGGCGCTCAGGCTGATGGTGACGTGGCCATCCTCGCTGATTTCCAGGGCAATGGCTTCGCCAGTCAGATCTGCCTTGTTACGGATCAGCGTGACTTTCGCCGGATCCGGACGGACTTCCAGGAATTCTGGCCATAACGCGAACGGATCAAGCGCCTCAGGAGCGGTAGCATCGACCACCAACAGCACACGATCAGCCTCGCCGATCGCTTTTAACGCCCGTTCGACGCCGATTTTTTCCACCTGGTCTTCGGTATCTCGCAGACCTGCGGTGTCGACCACGTGCAGCGGCATGCCATCGATGTGGATATGTTCACGAAGAATGTCCCGAGTGGTGCCCGCAATCTCGGTCACGATCGCTGCTTCTCGTCCGGCCAGAGCATTCAGCAAGCTGGATTTACCAGCATTCGGCCGGCCAGCGATCACCACGGTCATCCCGTCACGCAGCAGGGCACCCTGCCCGGCTTCTCGGAGTACGGTGGATAACTCGTCACGCACTTTGTCGAGCATGCTCAGTACGTGGCCATCGGCGAGGAAGTCGATTTCTTCTTCCGGGAAGTCGATAGCCGCTTCGACATAGATGCGCAGGCCAATCAGTTGCTCGGTGAGGTTATGCACACGCTCGGAAAATGCGCCCTGCAAGGAACGCAGGGCATTTCGTGCAGCCTGTGCAGAACTCGCCTCTATCAAGTCGGCAATTGCTTCGGCCTGAGCCAGGTCGAGTTTATCGTTGAGGAACGCGCGCTCGCTAAATTCACCTGGCCGTGCCAACCGACAGCCTAGTTCCAGGCAACGCTGAAGCAGCATATCCAGAACTACCGGACCGCCATGGCCCTGGAGTTCCAGCACATCTTCACCGGTGAATGAGTTCGGGCCCGGAAAATACAGTGCGATGCCTTGATCCAGAACCTCATCGTTTTCACTGAGAAATGGGCCGTAGTGGGCGAATCGCGGCTTGAGTTCACGACCGCTGAAGGCTTTGGCGGCAACGCTCGCCAGCGGCCCGGAAATACGGACGATGCCTACACCGCCGCGACCTTGAGCGGTGGCGACGGCTGCAATGGTTTCACGAGGAACGCTCATAACCGTTATCCAGACAAAAGTGACAGATAGCAAAACGCCCCACTAGGGGGCGTTTTGAGTGGTTATCCACAGTGTAAGTCAGGCAGCTGCTTTGGTAGCCGCTTCGATCTTACGAGTGATGTACCACTGTTGGGCGATTGACAGGCAGTTGTTCACTACCCAGTACAGCACCAGACCAGCCGGGAACCACAGGAAGAAGAAGGTGAAGATGATTGGCATCAACTTCATCACCTTGGCCTGCATCGGATCCGGAGGAGTCGGGTTCAACTGCTGCTGGATGAACATGGTTGCACCCATGATGATCGGCAGAATGAAGAACGGATCCTTGATCGACAGGTCAGTAATCCACAGCATGAACGGCGCTTGGCGCATTTCAACGCTTTCCAGCAGAACCCAGTACAGCGAAAGGAAAACCGGCATCTGCACGAGGATTGGCAAGCAGCCACCCAGCGGATTGATCTTCTCTTTCTTGTACAGCTCCATCATGGATTGCGACATTTTCTGCCGGTCGTCGCCATGTTGCTCTTTCAGCGCGGCCAGTTTTGGTGCCACTGCACGCATGCGCGCCATGGATTTGTAGCTGGCAGCCGACAGCGGGAAGAAGATCCCTTTGATCAGCATGGTCAGGAAGATAATCGACCAGCCCCAGTTACCGACCAGCGCGTGGATGTGCTGCAGCAGCCAGAAAATTGGCTGCGCAATGAACCACAGAATGCCGTAGTCGACGGTCAGTTCCAGACCTGGGGACAACTCTTTCAGTACAGCCTGGCTTTTCGGACCGGCGTAGAGAACGGCGCTGGTCTCGGCTTTTGCACCTGGCGCGACAGTCATTGCCGGGGCGGTGTAGCCGATGATGTAGTTGCCTTTGCTGTCTTTACGGGTCTGGACGACGTTGTTTTCGCCCTTGGCCGGAATCCATGCGGTCACGAAGTAATGCTGCAACCAGGCAACCCAACCGCCGGTGACGGTTTCTTTCAGCTGGGCCTTGTCCATGTCCTTCATGGACACTTTCTTGTACGGCTCGTTACTTGTCCACAGGGCGGCGCCCAGATAAGTCGCGGTGCCGGTGGCAGTGCTGGAAGAAGGATCGGAGCTGGCATCACGCTTCAACTGCGCGAACATCGCACCGGACCAGGGCTGAGCGCTCTGGTTATCGATCAGGTAGGAAACGGTTACGTCATACAGGCCACGTTTCAGGGTGAAACGCTTGATGTAGTTGACGCCGTCCTTGCTGAACTTCAGGTCTACGACCAATTGGTCTTGACCGTCAGCCAGTTGGTAAATCTTCTTCTCCGAGGAGTAAACCGGACGACCGGCAGGACTTGCGTCCGGACCGTTGGAGCCGATCAAACCGCTCTGGGCCAGATAAGTCCGTTCGTTGCCGTTATCGAACAGCTGGAATGGAATGTCCGGATGGTCCTGGCGACGTGGATACAGCGGCAACGTCAACTGGGCAACATCGCCACCTTGTGGATCGATAGCCAGGTTGAGCACATCCGTTTTGATCTGGATGAGGTCTTTGCTCGCAGCCACTGGCGTTTCAGCGGGTGCAGTTGCAGTGGTATCGCTTGCGGCGCGTGGAATGTCGTCACTGACAGAAGCATTATTGCCAGTCGCCGTATCCGGTAGACCGGGTGCGGTAGTACTGGAAGCAACATTCTGAGTCGGCAGGGCAGCCTGGCCATAGTCCTGGTTCCATTTAAGAACCATAACGTAGGTCACGATTGCCAGGGCGACGATCAGGATCGTGCGTTTGATATCCATGATTACTCGGCCATCGAAGAAGAACGGGAGGTAGGGATAGATGGAACCGGGTCATAACCACCGGGATTCCACGGATGACAGCGACCTAAACGACGAAAGGCCAGCCAGCCACCGCGCAGAAGGCCATGATTTTCTATGGCTTCATACGCGTAGCAGGAACAACTGGGGTAGAAACGACAGTGACTGGCCATCAGAGGACTAATGGCATAGCGATAAATCTGGATCGGAACGAGTGCCAGTTTACGCATCGGGACTGTCTACCCCTACAGTTTCGGTTTTGACTGCTGGTACTGGCGTGCTGCGTGCCAGACGCTTCCAGAGTTTGCCGAAATGCTGAATCAATTCGGGGTTTTCTACGTCCCCCAAACCTTTGCGCGCGACGATAACAATGTCCCAGCCGACCAGCGAATCCTGGTGCAGACGGAACGATTCGCGCATCAGACGTTTGAGGCGGTTGCGCTCGACGGAGAGCTTTACGCTCTTTTTCCCGATTACCAGCCCGAGACGGGGGTGATCAAGATCGTTGTTGCGCGCAAGGAGCAGGAGATTTTTCCCCGGAACCTTGCCGGTAGGGGAGTCAAAGACCGCCTTGAAATGCCGGGGAGTAAGCAGGCGCTTTTCCCGACTGAAGTCCTGACTCACCTCCAGTGCCGGATTATCAAACTGCCAGACGCGCACGACCTTTGGCGCGACGACGCGACAGGACGGCGCGACCGTTTTTGGTTGCCATGCGAGCACGGAAACCGTGGGTACGAGCGCGTTTGATAGTGCTTGGTTGGAAAGTACGTTTCATTGTCGTGTTACCTGGTTCGTCCACAACGGGCCGGAATGGCCCCCGTTTTAAGAGACCGGGGATTCTAGAGAAAGCAAGCCTCTAGGTCAATTTCCAACCAGCGTTTCCTTATAAATAGATCTCCAGCCGTTTTTCCTGCCAGAGGACGTTCGCTAGATATAGAAATTAAAAAGGAAAGTATTTAAAGCTTTTCTGTAAAGCTTATAAAAGCTAGGGGCACGATCTTCTGTGGATAACTACCATTCACCCTTTAAAGACGTGATGTACAGAGAATGACAACTACAGTGGAAAACGGTGGTCAGCCTGTGCTGCGCCATCGGATAAGCTGTGTGTGAAAGGGGTACTTATCCACAGCATGGTTATCCACCGAGTTTCCCACCCACTTGTGCAACGACCTTAGACCCGGTTATCCACAGAGCTTATGCACAGACCACTGGTCGTCTTTATTTCGTATAACGCCCTGATTCTTATTGGGCAGTGAACAACCTTCGTGTGGATAAGTCGGCGTCTGGTCGGCTACAATGGCCGCTTGTTTTTGCCTCACCGGCTTTCAACTTAGGGGATATCCGTGTCAGTGGAACTTTGGCAGCAGTGCGTGGAGCTTTTGCGCGATGAGCTGCCAGCCCAACAATTCAACACTTGGATCCGTCCACTACAGGTCGAAGCCGAAGGCGACGAGTTGCGTGTTTACGCACCGAATCGTTTTGTTCTCGACTGGGTCAACGAAAAGTACCTGGGCCGCGTCCTTGAACTGCTGGATGAGCATGGCAATGGCACAGCGCCGGCGCTTTCCTTATTAATAGGCAGCAAACGCAGTTCGGCACCGCGCGCCGCCCCGAATGCTCCGTTGGCCGCCGCTGCCTCACAGGCTCAGGCCGCTCAAGCACCTGTCAGCGCTCCGGCGCCATCCTCGGTAGCCGCCCCGGCCAAGCGTTCGATGCAAAAAATGGCCGAGGTTAATGAAGAGCCTTCGCGTGACAGCTTCGACCCGATGGCCGGTGCCAGTTCGCAACAGGCACCGATTCGCGCCGAACAACGCACGGTGCAGGTCGAAGGCGCGCTCAAGCACACCAGCTACCTGAACCGCACCTTCACCTTCGAAAACTTCGTCGAGGGCAAGTCCAACCAACTGGCACGGGCTGCGGCCTGGCAAGTGGCGGACAATCCCAAGCACGGTTACAACCCGCTGTTCCTTTATGGTGGCGTCGGTTTGGGTAAAACCCACTTGATGCACGCTGTGGGTAACCACCTATTAAAGAAGAATCCGAATGCCAAGGTCGTGTACCTGCATTCCGAGCGGTTCGTGGCCGACATGGTCAAGGCCCTGCAGCTGAACGCGATCAACGAGTTCAAGCGCTTCTACCGTTCGGTGGATGCGTTGTTGATCGATGACATTCAGTTCTTCGCCCGCAAGGAACGTTCCCAGGAAGAGTTTTTCCACACCTTCAACGCCCTGCTTGAAGGTGGCCAGCAGGTCATTCTTACCAGTGACCGCTACCCGAAAGAAATCGAAGGCCTTGAAGAGCGTCTCAAATCCCGTTTCGGTTGGGGCCTGACGGTAGCCGTCGAGCCACCGGAGCTGGAAACCCGCGTGGCGATCCTGATGAAAAAGGCCGATCAGGCCAAAGTCGATCTGCCCCATGACGCGGCGTTCTTCATCGCCCAACGTATTCGTTCCAACGTCCGTGAGCTGGAAGGCGCGCTCAAACGCGTGATCGCCCACTCGCACTTCATGGGCCGTGATATCACCATCGAGCTGATTCGCGAATCCCTGAAAGATCTGTTGGCACTGCAAGACAAACTGGTCTCTGTGGATAACATTCAGCGCACGGTCGCTGAGTACTACAAGATCAAGATCTCCGACTTGCTGTCTAAACGTCGTTCGCGCTCGGTAGCTCGTCCGCGTCAGGTCGCCATGGCGTTGTCAAAAGAATTGACCAACCACAGCCTGCCGGAAATCGGCGACGTGTTTGGCGGCCGAGACCACACGACTGTTTTGCACGCCTGCCGCAAGATCAACGAACTTAAGGAATCCGACGCGGACATCCGCGAGGACTACAAGAACCTGCTGCGTACACTGACCACTTGATGAACACCAGCGCAGCTAATTAAGGCAAGGGACTAGACCATGCATTTCACCATTCAACGCGAAGCCCTGTTGAAACCCCTGCAACTGGTCGCAGGCGTCGTCGAGCGCCGACAGACCTTGCCGGTGCTTTCCAACGTGCTGCTGGTTGTCGAAGGCCAGCAACTGTCGCTGACCGGTACCGACCTGGAAGTCGAGCTGGTCGGTCGTGTACAACTCGAAGAGCCTGCGGATCCAGGCTCCATCACTGTGCCTGCGCGCAAGTTGATGGATATCTGCAAGAGCTTGCCGAACGATGCGCTGATCGACATCAAGGTCGACGAGCAGAAGCTCGTGGTGAAGGCCGGCCGTAGCCGCTTCACCCTGTCGACCCTGCCGGCCAATGACTTCCCGACTGTGGAAGAAGGCCCTGGCTCGCTGACCTGCAGCCTTGAGCAAAGCAAACTGCGACGTCTGATCGAACGCACCAGCTTCGCGATGGCCCAGCAGGACGTGCGTTACTACCTCAACGGTATGTTGCTGGAAGTCTCGGCTGGCATCATCCGCGCCGTGGCCACTGACGGTCACCGCCTGGCCATGTGCTCAATGCAGGCCGATATCGGTCAGCCGGATCGTCATCAGGTCATCGTTCCACGCAAAGGTATTCTCGAGCTGGCGCGCCTGCTGACCGAACCGGACGGCATCGTCAGCATCGTGTTGGGTCAACACCACATCCGCGCCACCACCGGCGAATTCACCTTCACCTCGAAACTGGTCGACGGCAAATTCCCTGACTACGAGCGCGTCCTGCCTAAGGGCGGTGACAAACTGGTACTCGGCGATCGCCAGGCCCTGCGTGAGGCCTTCAGCCGCACCGCGATTTTGTCCAACGAGAAGTACCGCGGCATCCGTCTGCAACTGGCTAACGGCCAGCTGAAAATTCAGGCGAACAACCCGGAACAGGAAGAAGCAGAAGAAGAAGTGGGCGTTGAATACAACGGCGGCAATCTGGAAATCGGCTTCAACGTGAGCTATCTGCTCGACGTACTGGGCGTGATGACCACCGAGCAGGTTCGTCTGATCCTGTCCGACTCCAACAGCAGTGCGCTGGTGCAAGAGTCCGACAACGACGACTCGGCTTACGTTGTCATGCCGATGCGTCTGTAATCATGCTCAGCAGAAGCTAGATGTCCTTAAGTCGCGTCTCGGTCACCGCGGTGCGCAATCTGCACCCGGTGACCTTCTCCCCCTCCCCCCGAATCAACATTCTTTACGGCGCCAACGGCAGCGGCAAAACCAGTGTTCTGGAAGCCATTCATTTGCTGGGACTTGCCCGTTCGTTTCGTAGCAGCCGTCTTCTGCCGGTCATTCAGTACGAGCAATTGGCGTGCACGGTGTTTGGCCAGGTTGAATTAGCCGGGGGCGGGCACAGTGCCTTGGGGATCTCCCGCGACCGCCAAGGGGAGTTTCAGATCCGCATCGACGGGCAGAA
The DNA here is from genome assembly GCF_054897825.1 of Pseudomonas sp. ZS1P83. Classification (NCBI taxonomy): domain Bacteria; kingdom Pseudomonadati; phylum Pseudomonadota; class Gammaproteobacteria; order Pseudomonadales; family Pseudomonadaceae; genus Pseudomonas; species Pseudomonas sp. ZS1P83. The sequence goes on along the minus strand of NZ_CM142706.1, from coordinate 5,435,322 downwards.
CGCCCGCAGCGCGGCGCAACTGGCGGAAATCCTGCCGCTGCAGTTGATCAACCCTGACAGCTTCCGATTGCTGGAAGGCGCGCCGAAGATTCGTCGGCAGTTTCTCGACTGGGGCGTGTTCCACGTGGAACCACGATTCATGTCCACCTGGCAGCGCTTGCAGAAGGCCCTGCGCCAGAGAAACTCTTGGCTGCGGCATGGTACACTTGACGCCGTTTCGCAAGCGGTTTGGGACAGGGAACTGTGCCAGGCCAGCGCTGAAATTGATGAATACCGCCGCGCTTATATCAAAGCCTTGAAACCAGTCTTTGAACAGACCTTGAGCGAACTGGTTGAACTCGAGGGCTTAACGCTCAGCTATTACCGAGGTTGGGACAAAGACCGCGAACTGAGTGCAGTGCTCGCCGGGTCCCTTCAGCGCGATCAGCAAATGGGTCATACCCAAGCAGGACCACAGCGTGCTGATTTGCGTCTTAGATTGGGCGCACACAATGCCGCGGACATCTTGTCCCGCGGTCAGCAGAAGCTGGTGGTCTGTGCTTTGCGGATTGCCCAAGGGCACTTGGTCAGCCAAGCCCGACGCGGGCAGTGTATTTATCTGGTGGATGACCTGCCGTCCGAACTGGACGAGCACCACCGTCGCGCGCTTTGCCGCTTGCTGGAAGACTTACGCTGCCAGGTGTTTATCACCTGTGTAGATCACGAATTATTGAGGGAAGGCTGGCAGACGGAAACGCCAGTCGCTTTGTTCCACGTGGAACAGGGCCGTATCACCCAGACCCACGACCATCGGGAGTGAAGGCATTGAGCGAAGAAAATACGTACGACTCAACGAGCATTAAAGTGCTGAAAGGCCTGGATGCCGTACGCAAACGTCCCGGTATGTACATTGGTGACACCGACGATGGCAGCGGTCTGCACCACATGGTGTTCGAAGTGGTCGATAACTCGATCGACGAAGCTCTCGCCGGCCACTGCGACGACATCAGCATCATCATCCACCCGGACGAATCCATCACCGTTCGAGATAACGGTCGTGGCATCCCGGTAGATGTGCACAAAGAGGAAGGCGTTTCGGCAGCCGAGGTCATCATGACCGTGCTGCACGCCGGCGGTAAGTTCGACGACAACTCCTACAAAGTATCCGGCGGCCTGCACGGTGTAGGTGTGTCGGTGGTGAACGCGCTGTCCGAAGAGCTTGTTCTCACGGTGCGCCGCAGCGGCAAGATCTGGGAACAGACCTACATTCACGGTGTTCCACAAGAACCGATGAAAATCGTCGGTGAAAGCGAAACCACTGGCACCCAGATTCACTTCAAACCGTCCGATTTGACCTTCAAGAACATCCACTTCAGCTGGGACATCCTGGCCAAACGGATTCGTGAACTTTCCTTCCTCAACTCCGGTGTTGGCATCGTCCTCAAGGATGAGCGCAGCGGCAAGGAAGAGCTGTTCAAGTACGAAGGCGGTCTGCGTGCGTTCGTTGAATACCTGAACACCAACAAGACGCCGGTCAACCAGGTGTTCCACTTCAACGTCCAGCGTGAAGACGGCATCGGCGTGGAAATCGCCCTGCAGTGGAACGACAGCTTCAACGAGAACCTGTTGTGCTTCACCAACAACATTCCGCAGCGCGATGGCGGTACTCACCTGGTGGGTTTCCGTTCCGCACTGACGCGTAACCTGAACACCTACATCGAAGCTGAAGGTCTGGCGAAGAAACACAAAGTCGCGACCACCGGTGACGATGCCCGTGAAGGCTTGACCGCTATCATCTCGGTAAAAGTGCCGGATCCGAAGTTCAGTTCCCAGACCAAAGACAAGCTGGTTTCTTCCGAAGTGAAGACCGCGGTCGAACAGGAAATGGGCAAGTACTTCTCCGACTTCCTGTTGGAAAACCCGAACGAAGCCAAGCTGGTCGTCGGCAAGATGATCGATGCGGCTCGCGCTCGCGAAGCGGCGCGTAAAGCCCGTGAGATGACTCGTCGCAAAGGCGCGCTGGATATCGCTGGTCTGCCGGGCAAACTGGCTGACTGCCAGGAAAAAGACCCTGCCCTTTCCGAACTGTACCTCGTGGAAGGTGACTCTGCTGGCGGCTCCGCCAAGCAGGGACGTAATCGTAAAACCCAGGCCATCCTGCCGCTGAAAGGCAAGATCCTGAACGTCGAGAAGGCGCGGTTCGACAAGATGATCTCTTCGCAAGAAGTGGGTACCTTGATCACCGCGCTGGGCTGCGGCATTGGCCGCGACGAGTACAACATCGCGAAGCTGCGTTACCACAACATCATCATCATGACCGATGCCGACGTCGACGGTTCGCACATCCGTACCTTGCTGCTGACCTTCTTCTTCCGTCAGTTGCCGGAGCTGATCGAGCGCGGCTACATCTACATCGCTCAGCCACCGCTGTACAAGGTCAAGAAGGGCAAGCAAGAGCAATACATCAAAGACGACGACGCCATGGAAGAGTACATGACGCAGTCGGCCCTGGAAGATGCGAGCCTGCACTTGAACGAGGAAGCACCGGGTATTTCCGGAGCAGCCCTTGAGCGTTTGGTGAATGACTTCCGTCTGGTGATGAAGACCCTCAAGCGTCTGTCGCGCCTATACCCACAGGAACTGACCGAGCACTTCATCTACCTGCCGGCAGTGAGCATGGAGCAACTGTCCGATCACGCAGCGATGCAGGATTGGCTGGCCCAGTTCGAAGTTCGCCTGCGCACCGTCGAGAAGTCTGGCCTGGTTTACAAAGCCAGCCTGCGTGAAGACCGTGAACGTAACGTCTGGCTGCCTGAGGTCGAACTGATCTCTCACGGCTTGTCGAACTACGTCACTTTCAACCGCGATTTCTTCGGCAGCAACGATTACAAGACTGTGGTCTCTCTGGGCGCTCAATTGAGCACCTTGCTGGACGACGGCGCGTATATTCAGCGTGGCGAGCGCAAGAAGCCGGTCACCGAGTTCAAGGAAGCCCTTGAATGGTTGATGACTGAAAGCACCAAGCGTCACACCATCCAGCGATACAAAGGTCTGGGTGAAATGAACCCGGATCAGCTGTGGGAAACCACTATGGACCCGAGCCAGCGCCGGATGCTCAAAGTGACCATCGAAGACGCCATTGGCGCAGACCAGATCTTCAACACCCTGATGGGTGATGCGGTCGAGCCTCGTCGTGACTTCATCGAAAGCAACGCCTTGGCAGTTTCCAACCTGGACTTCTGATTCAGTGTCGGTTCACAAAATAGTTGCCTATTTTCACAAATAAATGAATCGGCCCACCCTTACGGTGGGCCGCAGCAGACAGAAGGCCAGCGCATCGCGCTGGCCTTTTTTTTCGAGTTTCCTGAGATCAGGCGCCCAGTGGCCGGATTCAGCGACCGGGAGTAAGGTAATGCGGAAGATTCAAACAGACGCGGGCAACGGGTTTATGAAAACTGCTCGTGAAAGCTGGGAAATGTGCTGAGCACCTTTCTTCTGGCTAAAAGATAAAGTCGTCTAGGTTGTATTGGCTATGCGAAAAAACTACACGAACAAGAATAAACCTTAGCTCAGAGCGGCCCTCAACTAGCACGCTTTCCCTGACCAATTTCGTATCATCGGATGCCGTATGTTTTTATCAGCATTTGCTGATTTCATTGCGTATGGTTTAACTTACTACATACTTGTTATGTTTTTAGTTCGATGTATAACAAGTAATAGTATGAGCGATACTAAGACTGCACTAATAGAGGCCGGTAGTATCGTCTAGCCGCCGTCGCGGCAGGTGATATGGCCCTTGGTTTCTTATGGATTTCACTTACGGGTTGGTCGTCTCAGTTTATGGGTAGCCTATCTGTCTCCGTCACGCACGTGCTCCCTTATCTCGGCATGACCCCTATTACCGTGCCATTCGCTCGGCTTTCGCGGTATTGCGCAGCGCCACCGAGCATGTGCGCGAGAAGTCCGTCATGCGCCAGGTGACCATCAGCTTGATTCCGCTGTTTGGCATCAACCTGTTCTTTCCGCGGCTGGCCGAGTTCCTGGCGCAAAACCCGGAACTGGACATCAACGTCACCTACGCAAACCACCGCAGCTATCCCAGCGATGCAGCGGACATCTCGATCCGCTTCGGCACCGGCCACTGGCCGCGCTATCACAGCGAGCCGCTGATCTCGGGCGCCGTCTCGCCCTATTGCAGCCGCGAATTCCTTCAGCGCCACGCCCCCATCGACTCGCCCCAGGCCTTGAGCCAACTGCCGTTGCTGCACGACGAAGAACGCGGCACCTGGGCCCAATGGTTTCAAGTCGCCGGGGTCAAGCACGCCAGTGCACCCAATGGCTTGCTGCTCGAAGACGGGCAACTGGCGCTGACCGTTACGCTCACCGGCCTGGGTTGCTCGCTGCTGCGCGAGCCGTTGGTGGCGCCCCATGACGCCAGCGGCGAACTGGTAAAGCTGTTCGACCTGCACGTGGATGACAGCCGCCAGTACTACCTGTGCCGGCGCTCCAACAGCGAACTGTCCGCCGAAGGCCTGAGCCTGTATGAATGGATCAAGCGCAGCCTGGTGACGGCTACGCCAACAACCGCTGATTGATCACCATTTGCTCACGCCCGCGCGCCACAATCCAACGGTGGAAGTCGCGGCAGTGGGCCTTGTCGAACGCGCCCTTGGCACCCACCAAAAAATACGCCGACGGCAAGGGCAAGGCCCGGGCAAACGGCCTGATCAAACGCCCATCTGACAAGGCATCAGCCACCATTGAATATTGCGCCAGTACCACACCCTGCCCTGCCAATGCGGCCTGGATTGCCATGGCCGACAAGGAATACACGCGGTAGCCATCGCGAATGCCTTCGCAGTCCACCTGTTGGGCCTTGAACCAGTCACGCCACGAAGGCGGCGAGGCGAATTTCGGTAGCCAGTCGATGGACAGCATCGGGTATGCCAGCAGGTCCGCCGGTTTGTTGAGCGGCACATCAGGCCGCAACAACCGAGGGCTGCACACCGGCACCACGCAATCGCGAAACAGCTCGATGGCAGTTTCCGTGGTTACGTAGTCGCCGTAGGTGAAGCGAAAATCGATGTCGTAGCCCTCTGGCGAAGGTTCGGCGTGACTGCCATCGAGAAACAAATTGAGTTCCGGGTGCTCGTCCTGCCAGGCATAGATGTGCGGTGCCAACCAATCCGACAGCAATGACGGCAAGGCGCTGATGCGCAGGTTGCTGGCGTTTTTCGACCGCTCGACCTCGATCTGGGCGATGCGCAGACTCTCGAATGCCGCTGCGCAGCTGTCGTGATAACGCTGGCCGGCGGCGGTCAGGCGAATACGTTTGCCGACCTTCAAGGTCAGGCTCAAGCCCAGGGTGTCTTCCAGCAGCTTCATTTGTTGGCTGACGGCACCGGCCGAGATACCCAGGCGCTTGGCGGCCTCGACAATGCCGCCGAAACGTCCCACGGCTTCAAAAACCTGCAACGCGCGCAGAGAAGGCAAGCTGTTCATCAGCATCTCCATAGCAATCGACGGGTTGATACTTTAGCTGAGTAGCAAGCCACAGTTTTCGACATCATTTTGTATATGAAAAGCATCGTGTTTGGCTTTGGCGGGTTTTTACCTGCCAGGGTCAGGAGACGCCTCATGTTGTTGCGCAAGACCCGATACGGTGCAGCCTCCGATGTAACCATGTGTAACCAAAACCCACAGTGACCCGGCGACTTAACCACCCCGGGCTTATCAGCACCGCGACAAACAGCACCTTGCAGACATTTTCCATGAATTGGCCTGCATTTTGCTCATCATGTATATACAGGTACTGTCATACAAAGACGTTTCTGTATTACACCTTTAGCGTCCGATCCGTCAGACAAAGGAAAAACAACAATGAAAAAATTTGTCCTCGCCACCGTCCTTGCATTGGCTTCCACCGGCGTCCTGGCCAAGGATTTAAGCGTCATTCGCTTTGGCGTCGATCCGACCTTCGCTCCGTTCGAATCGAAAAACCCCGACGGTCAACTCTTGGGCTTTGACATCGACCTGGGCAACGCCATTTGCGCCGAGCTGAAGGTCAAGTGCGTGTGGGTGGAAAACGCATTCGACAGCATCATCCCAGCGCTGCGGGCGAAAAAGTTCGATGCCGTGTTGTCGGCAATGACCATCAACGACCAGCGCAAAAAAAACGTCGACTTCTCCGACCGTCTCTATAACTCCCCCAACCGTTTGATCGCGAAAAAGGACAGCGGCCTGCTGCCTACGCCCGAATCCCTGAAAGGCAAGCGCGTCGGCGTCGCCCAAGGCACCACCCAAGAGGCGTACGTCAAAAAAATCTGGGCGCCTAAAGGGGTGATCATGGTCACCTACCCCAACCAAGACTTGCTGTATCCGGACCTGGTCAGCGGCCGTATCGACGCCAGCCTGACCGACGCCGCCGTGGCCGATCTGGGCTTTTTGCAAACGCCTAAGAACACCGGTTTCACCTTCGCCGGCGACGCCGTGTACAACGAGGAACTGCTGGGCGAAGGCATTGCCATCGGCCTGCGCAAGAACGAGCCGCAGCTGATGGAAGCCATCAACCGGGCACTGGCCGAGATGCACAAGAACGGCACCTACGACACCATCCAGAAGAAGTACTTCACCTTCGACATCTACAACTAAAAGCCCTGCGCTTGACCGGTGCCGGAAAGCCCGCGGCTTGGTGATCCGGCGCCTTGCCCATCCATTTCGCGCAAGGGCCGACCCGCGGGCCGCCCTTGCCAACGGAGAGACAGAACATGCTTTTACAGGGCTATGGTTCGCTCATTCTCGAAGGTACGTTGGCGACCATCCAGCTGGCACTGATGTCCATGGTACTGGCCGTCATGCTGGGCCTGATCGGCGCATCAGCCAAGCTATCGAAACAACCGCTGCCGCGTCACCTGGCAGCCGGCTACACCACGCTGATTCGCAGCGTGCCGGACCTGGTGATCATGTTGTTGCTGTTCTTCAGCCTGCAGATCTGGCTGAACAACCTGACTGAATGGCTGGACACCGAACAGATTGACATCAACCCCTTCGCGGCCGGGGTGCTGACCCTGGGTTTCATCTACGGTGCCTATTTTACCGAGACCTTCCGCGGCGCTTTTCAATCCGTGCCAGCCGGCCAGCTGGAAGCTGCCGTGGCCTACGGCATGAATCGTCGGCAGGTGTTTGTGCGGGTGCTGTTTCCACAAATGATGCGCTTCGCCCTACCGGGAATCGGCAACAACTGGCAGGTGTTGATCAAGGCCACGGCGCTGGTGTCGATCATTGGTTTGATCGATATCGTCAAAGTCACCCAGGACGCGGGCAAGAACTCCATGGACCTGTTTTTCTTCAGCGTGGTCGGCGGCCTGATCTACCTGGCCCTGACCACCGTTTCCAACGGCGTGCTGATGTGGCTTGAACGCCGCTACTCGGTGGGCGTGAGAGGTGCGCAGCTATGATCGATATCATCCAGGAGTACTGGAAAGCTTACCTTTGGTTTGACGGCTACCAATTCTCAGGCGTGGCCATGACCCTCTGGCTGCTGGTCGCTTCCATCGCCATCGGCGGCACCCTGGCCGTGCCGCTGGCCGTGGCGCGAGTCTCGCCCAATCCGCTGCTGCGCATGCCCGTATGGTTCTACACCTACGTGTTTCGCGGCACGCCGCTGTATATCCAACTGCTGATCCTCTACACCGGGATCTACAGCTTGCAAGTGGTGCGCGACCAACCGACCCTCGATGCGTTTTTTCGCGAGGGCATGAACTGCACCCTGCTGGCCTTTGCCCTCAACACGTGTGCCTACACCACGGAGATTTTCGCCGGCGCCATCCGCGCCACGCCCTATGGCGAGATCGAAGCAGGCCGCGCCTATGGCATGTCCACCTTCACCCTGTACCGGCGAATCATCCTGCCCTCGGCATTGCGACGTTCGCTGCCGTACTACAGCAACGAAGTGATCCTGATGCTGCACTCCACCACCCTCGCCTTCACCGCCACCGTGCCCGATTTATTGAAGGTCGCTCGCGACGTCAACTCTGCGACCTACTCCTCGTTCGAAGCCTTCGGCCTGGCGGCGGTGCTGTACGCGCTGATGGTGTTTACCCTGGTCTGGCTGTTTCGTCGCTGCGAAGTGCGCTGGCTGGCCTTCTTGCAACCGCAGGCGCATTGAGTGACCGTCCTTTTGGAGACATCGAACATGTATAAGCTAAGCGTAGATGAGCTGCACAAGAAATACGGCGACCACGAAGTACTCAAGGGCGTATCGCTCAAGGCCAAGGCTGGCGATGTAATCAGCATCATTGGCTCCAGCGGCTCGGGCAAAAGTACCTTCCTGCGTTGCATCAATTTCCTGGAACAGCCGTGCGCCGGAACCATCACGGTGAACAACGAGCAAATCCGCACCAAACAGGATCTCAACGGCGCGCTGCGGGTGGCCGACCCGCGTCAGCTGCAAAAAGTGCGCACCAAACTGGCGATGGTGTTCCAGCACTTCAACCTCTGGCAGCACATGACCGTGCTGGAGAACATCATCGAAGCACCGGTGCATGTGCTGGGCGTCAAGCGCAAGGACGCAGAGGCACGCGCGCGGCAGTACTTGCATAAAGTCGGTCTGGACCCGAGTGTTGAGAAAAAATACCCGTCCCACCTGTCCGGCGGCCAGCAGCAAAGGGTCGCCATTGCCCGTGCCCTGGCCATGGAACCGGAAGTGATGTTGTTCGACGAACCCACCTCCGCGCTGGATCCGGAACTGGTGGGCGAGGTGCTGAAAGTGATGCAGGCCCTGGCCGAGGAAGGTCGCACCATGGTCGTGGTCACCCACGAGATGGGTTTTGCGCGCAACGTCTCCAACCATGTGATGTTCCTGCACCAGGGCCGGGTTGAAGAGCAAGGCCCGCCGGGTGAAGTGCTGGTCAATCCGCAAAGCGAGCGCTTGACCCAGTTCCTCTCCGGCCGCCTGAAGTAACCCCCTTTCGACAGGAGACAACGATGAGTAACGGTTTTCCATCGCACCGCAGCTTTACCCAGCAGCGTGAACAATTCCTCGCCGCCGCCCAAGCCGTCGGCGCCCGTCTGAGCCATTACCCGCACCCATTGCGCGGCCCGTTCGCCGAAGCCCTGGGCACCGATGTGGCCCTGCTCGGCAACCCCCAGGCCAAACGGGTGTTGGTGGCCTTGAGCGGCACCCACGGCGTGGAAGGTTATTACGGCTCGGATTGCCAGCGCCAATGGCTGCAAACCTTCAGCGAGCGCAGCCTGCCCGACGACGTCGCGGTACTGATGATCCACTTGATCAACCCGTGGGGCACGGCCTGGATGCGTCGGGTCAACGAGGACAACATCGACCTCAACCGCAACTACCTGGACTTCACCAAGACACCGCCCGACAACGCGGCTTATGAAACGCTGCACCCGATCTACACCTGCACCCAACTGCGTGGCCCCGAGCGTGAGCGCGCCGATGCCCAGCTCAATGAACGGATCAGCCGCGAGGGCTGGTCGGCAGTTATGTCGATTGTCGAGGCCGGTCAGTATCGCCATCCCGATGGCCTGTTCTACGGTGGTAACAGCTCAAGCTGGTCGAACCAGACCCTGCACCGGATCCTCGGCGAACACCTGGCACACGCCGAGGTCGCGATGTGCTTCGACCTGCACACCGGCGCGGGCGATTATGGCCATCCGATGCTGATGACCATTGCCCAGGCCGCGTACCCGGCACTACCCCAGGCCCAGGCGTTGTTCGGGCCCTGGCTGTTCACCCTGATGACCGGCGCCAACAGCCAGAGCGACACCGGCGTTGCTGCCACTGCCACCGGTTACACCTCCCAGGCCATCATCAACGCCTTGCCCCATGTGCAACTGATGCCGTTCGTGATCGAGTGCGGCACCTACCCTGGTCAACAAATCCATGCGGTGCTGCGCGACGATCAGTGGCTGCACCTACACGGCGACCCAACCGGCCCCGAAGCACGGCAGATCAAGTTGCAACTGCTTGAACAATTCTTCCCCGCGGACAGCGACTGGCAAGAGTTGGTATCGGTGCGAACGCGGCAGATCTGGGAACGGGCGTTGTCCGCGATAGGCACGCGCGGCGGTCTGTAAAACGCACAGCACCCAGTGTGGGGATTGCTCGCGATAACAGTGTGTCAGTCAATACATTTGGCGCCTGATACTCCGCTATCGCGAGCAAGCTCGCTCCCACAGGAGATGTTCGTGGGGGCGCGATAAACACTTAAGCAAACCTAAACCAAACATCAGTTTTACCCATCTATTCTTACTCAACTGGCCTCTCGTATTCTGGATCCGTCGTTAGCCACGATCCGAAGAATAATAAGGAGAGACCCCATGTTTATGCGCAACGCCTGGTATGTCGCCGCCAGTGAAACCGAACTCGGTGAGCAACTGCTTGCGGTCAAGCTGCTGAATGAGGCGGTAGTGCTTTACCGCAAAGGCGATGGCACCCCGGTCGCCCTGGAAGATGCCTGCCCGCATCGCAAACTGCCGTTGTCCTTGGGGCGGCGCCAAGGTGACGACATTGAATGCGGTTACCACGGCCTGACCTTCGACTGCTCGGGCAGTTGCGTGCGCGCCCCCGGCAGTAAGCACGTCCCGCAAGGCGCCAAGGTGCGCAGTTATCCGCTGGCCGTGCGCTACGGCCTGATCTGGATCTGGATGGGCGATGCCGAGCTGGCCGACGCCAGCAAGATTTGCCACGTGCCCGAATGGGGCGATCCAGCCTGGGGCCTGAATCGTGGCGACAGCATGGTCATCCCCTGCAACTACCTGTACATGACCGACAACCTGCTCGACCCCTCCCACGTGGCCTGGGTTCACCAGTCCTCCTTTGGCAGCGTCGCATGCGCCCAGGAACCGCTGCAAACCACGGTGACAGAAGTCGGCGTGATCGTGTCGCGGTGGATGCGCGACATCGAAGTGGCGCCGTTCTACGCTAAGTTCGTCAAGTTCAGCGGCAACTGTGACCGCAAGCAGCATTACGAAGTGCACTACCCGGCCCAGGCCATCATCAAGGCCATCTTCACCCCTGCCGGCACCGGATCGGATGCCGGGCCGGTGCACGAACAGGTGTTCTTGATGAACTCCTACAACTTCATGACCCCCATCGATGAATCCACCACCCGCTACTACTGGTTCCAGGTGCGCAACTTCGACCAGGACAACGAGGAAGTCTCGCGCCAGTTCGATGAGGACGTACGTGACGCTTTCGCCGAAGACCGCGTGGTGCTCGCCGCCGTCCATCAAGGGATGGCCAACAAACGCAGCCCCAATATCGACCTGGCCTCAGACTCGGGGCCCCTGCGTTTCCGGCGCAACCTGGCCAAATTGATTGCCCAGGAACAACCTGCGGACTTGATCCCGCTGGTACAGGCCAAACCGCAAACAGCGGAGGTTTGAGATGAGCAGCCAACCCCAGGGTTTCAAGGCTTGGCGGGTGATCGAGAAAACGCCGGAAAGCGCGGTCATTACCTCCTTCGTCCTGGCGCCGCAGGACGGTCCTGCACCCATGGACTTTCGTCCGGGGCAGTTCCTCACGGTGCGGCTGGTGTTGGGCGACGGCACTCGGGTGCTGCGTAACTACAGCGTCAGTGCCCTCACGGACAACCCGCTCCAGGTACGAATTTCGGTCAAGCGTGAACCCGCCCCGTTCGATCGCCCAGACCTGCCGGCCGGACAAGGTTCCAACCACCTGCACGACGGCGTGCGGGTTGGCGACGTACTCGACATCGCAGGCCCATCCGGCACCTTTGTGCTGGACGAGCAAAGTCCAAGGCCGGTGGTGCTGTTCAGCGGCGGCGTCGGCTTGACGCCCATGCTGAGCATGCTGCATCGCCTGAGCGGCCAGTCGATGCGCCCGGTGCACTTTCTGCACGCCTGCGAAAACGGCGCGGTGCATGGGTTTCGCGATGAAGTGCTGGCCCTGGCCGACCGGCGCCCGGGCATTGAAGTGCACTTCTGTTATCGCAATCCGAGCGAGGCGGATCGTGACCACTTTCACAGCCAGGGTCTGATCAGTCGCCAAACCCTGCACCGCCTGCTGCCGTTGGACGACTATGATATCTACCTGTGCGGCCCTAGGCTTTTCATGCAGGCCAACTGGCGGCTGTTGCGCAGCCTTGGGGTGGCCCGCGAACGAATTCATTACGAGTTTTTTGGCCCGGCGACGGTGCTTGAGGAAGACGACGTCAGTCCAGCGCCGCCACCTGAGCCGACGCTGAGCGAACCTGTGGCAAAGGACGGCGCCGTAAGTGTCTGCTTCATGCCGTCCGGCACCCGCGTAGCCTGGGATGAAAACTGCCATTCATTGCTCGAATTGGCCGAACAGGCGGGCCTGACTCCGGCGTTCAATTGCCGGGCGGGCTTGTGCAATACCTGCCAGGTGAGCTTGCGCGAAGGTACGGTCGAGTACTTCGACGACCCGCTGGACGCTCCGCCAAACGGCGACATCCTGTTGTGCTGTACGCGGCCCACCAGTGCGATCACGGTGCAACTGCGCCAATAGCAAGCGCCGTAGGCAAAGTCGACCGCGTGTCTGAGGCTGGGCGCAAAAAATCAGATCCAATATTTGGGTTAATCGAGTCTGATTTTTTTGCGCCCACTGCAATGAAATATCAAAACGGGGTGATGTAGCCCTGAGATCAACAAGACTTTTTGATCAGGCTTCGTTCAGAAGCTTTTTGCGCAATTCGGCCAGCGTCGCTTCGATTTCTTCTGCGCCGACAGTTATTGCGATTTTAGTTTCCCAACGCCAAGTACCGGGCCGCGTTGCGCCCAGCGCCAGGGCAGGTGCCGCGATCTGGTAGATGCCATCAGGCAGGGGGCCGAGCAGCTGTCCCACGTCTGGCAGGCAGATGCAGCCGTCCAGGCACACTTGTTTCTCTCCAGCTGGGCAGGCGTTGGTCTGGGCTGGAACTTCAAGAGTCAGGCAAAGAACAATCAGCGCCACCAGGCGCGTGGTGATGAGCGGCATTGGGCCCTCCAAGGACGCCCGAACTCCTCTATTTTGTGAACCTACATTCAGCGAACCTACCAAACAAAAAAGGCCAACACCTAGTGTTGGCCTTTTTTATCTCTTCAAAAAATGGTCGCAGAAGCGAAAACATCGCAAATCGCGCGCATAAAAAACCGGCTATATCAGCCGGTTTTTTGCGCCCGAAAAAACTTATGCACCATTTACCGAGTTTTATGAGTTTAAGAAATATGTATATAAATCATAAGAATATGATAAAAAAACGTTAGTTTTCGGTGAAACGGTACACAGGTTATCCACAGAATCTCAGACAGCCAATTGATCAGTTGCGGCTGGCGCTTGAGGGGCCGGTGGCAACGAACCCATATCCCGTTGCATTTGCTCGTTCCAGGCTTGAACCCGGTCGTTCAATGCGGCAATGGCTCGCGGCCCGCTGCCCTCGGCATACATCGGTTCACCGATGATCACGGTGATCACGCCCTGCTTTTTCGCCCAACCGGTTTTTGGCCAGAACTTGCCAGCATTGTGTGCAATCGGCAGCACCGGAAGATCGGCGTTGACGGCCAACGCGCTACCACCGCGCGAGAACTTGCCGACGGTGCCGTAGGGAACGCGCGTGCCTTCCGGGAAGATCAGCACCCAGACGCCATCCTTCAGCAACTCATCGCCCTTCTTCGCCACATGTTTGAGCGCGGCTTTCGGGTTGTCGCGATCGATGGCGATCGGTCGCAGCATGGCCATCGCCCAGCCGAAGAACGGCACGAACAGCAGTGAACGCTTGAGGACCTGACTCAACGGCTCAAAGTAAGCCGATAGAAAGAACGTCTCCCAGGTGCTCTGGTGGTTCGACTGAATCACGCAGGGCTGATCAGGCACGTTCTCGGCACCCTTCACTTCATAGCTGATGCCCAAAAACACTTTGCTCAGCCACAACGCGCAGCGGCACCAGTACACGTTAATGAAGCGATATCGGGCCTTGAACGGCAGAAAAGGCGCGATAAAAAAGCTCAGGCTGCACCAAAGCAAAGAGCTGGTGCCCAGCAACAGATAAAAGAGGAACGTTCTGATGGCCTGCAATATCGACATGGCGACGTTTACCGTGCGGGCACTGCCCGTCTATATAAAGCGCACTTCCCTTTCATCCTTGGACAGGAATTTCAGAAGCGCAGGACTTATTTAAGTGCATTTGTGCACAAGTTCCGCGGCAATCGCCGCCAGATCGTCAAAAATCAAGGTGCCTACCGGCAGGGTCTTGCCCTGAGTCTTCTGGCCTTTTCCGGTCTTAACCAAAACTGGCTGAGAATCGACGGCTTTGGCGGCCTCCAGGTCACCGAGACTGTCGCCGACGAACCATAGATTCGTCAGCGATACGTTGTAATGAGCGGCGATGGTTTTCAACATCCCGGGTTTTGGCTTGCGGCAATCGCAGCCTTCATCCGGCCCGTGCGGGCAATAGACGATCAGCCCGACCTCACCACCCTGATCCGCCACCAACGAGCGCAAGCGCTCGTGCATGGCGTGCAGGGTGGCGATGTCGTAATAGCCGCGAGCGATGCCCGACTGGTTGGTAGCCACCGCTACCGTCCAGCCGGCCTTGCTCAACTGCGCGATGGCTTCGATCGCACCGGGGAGCGGAATCCACTCCTCCACCGACTTGATGTAAGCGTCGGAGTCGTAATTGATCACCCCGTCCCGATCGAGAATCAGCAGTTTCAACAGCAGCCCCTCAGCCCAGCAGCGAGATGTCGGCGACGCCGAGGAACAGCCCACGCAGACGTGCCAGCAACGCATAACGGTTGGCGCGGACCTTGGCGTCTTCGGCGTTGACCATCACGGCTTCGAAGAACGCATCCACCGGCTCGCGCAAGGCAGCCAAGCGTGCCAGCGATTCGCTGTACTGACGCGCAGCGGCCATCGGCTGGACAGCCTGGTCAGCCTGCTGGATCGCCGAATACAGGGAGAACTCGTTGGCGTTGTCGAAGTACTTGGCTTCCACGACCGAAGGAACAGAGCCTTCTACCTTGCTCAGCAAGTTCGAAACGCGCTTGTTCACCGCGGCCAGGGCGGCGGCTTCCGGCAACTTGCGAAACGCCTCTACCGCTTGTACGCGCTGATCGAAGTCCAGCGCCGAACCCGGCTTCAGGGCACGCACCGACAGGTACGTCCCGACATCAACGCCTTCGTCTTCGTAACGGGCACGCAGGCGGTCGAAGATGAACTCCAGCACCGAGTCGTTCAGGCCTGCGGCCTTGACCTTGGTACCGAACGCATTCACGGCGAAAGCCACGGCGTCGTTCAGGTCGAGGTCGAGTTTCTTGTCGATCAGGATTCGCAATACACCCAGCGCTGCACGGCGCAGGGCATACGGGTCTTTGCTACCGGTCGGCAGCATGCCGATGCCGAAAATGCCGACCAGCGTGTCGAGCTTGTCCGCGATAGCCACGGCCGCACCGGTCAAGGTGGTCGGCAGTTCAGCGCCGGCACCGCGCGGCATGTACTGCTCGTTCAGGGCCAGTGCAACATCTTGCGGCTCGCCGTCGTTGAGGGCGTAGTAGTAACCGGCGACACCTTGCATTTCCGGGAACTCGCCGACCATCTCGGTCGCCAGGTCGCACTTGGACAGCAGGCCGGCACGGGAAGCCCACACGGCGTTGCCGCCAATGCGTTGAGCGATGAACGCAGCGAGTTTGGAAACGCGCTCGGCCTTGTCGTAGACGCTGCCGAGTTTTTCCTGGAACACCACATTCTGCAGACGCAGGTTGAAGTCTTCGAGTTTCTGCTTCTTGTCTTGCTTGAAGAAGAACTCAGCGTCGGTCAGACGTGGACGAACCACTTTCTCGTTACCGGCGATGATTTGTTGCGGGTCTTTGCTTTCGATGTTGGCCACAGTAATGAAGCGTGGCAGCAACTTGCCGTCGGCATCCAGCAGGCAGAAGTACTTCTGGTTGTCCTGCATGGTGGTGATCAGCGCTTCTTGCGGCACATCGAGGAAACGTTCCTCGAACGAGCACACCAGCGGCACCGGCCATTCAACCAGCGCGGTCACTTCGTCGAGCAGGGCTGGCGGAACGATTGCAGTCCCTTCCTGCATCGTTGCCAGCTCTTCGACGCGCTTGCTGATCAGCTCGCGACGCTCATTGGCATCGGCCAATACGTAAGCGGCTCGCAGGTCGGTCAGGTAGTTGGCCGGCGAGGTGATGCGCACACTTTCCGGGTGATGGAAGCGGTGACCACGGGAATCGCGACCCGATTTCTGGGCGAGGAGGGTGCAGTCGATGACCTGGTCACCGAGCAGCATCACCAGCCACTGAGTTGGGCGAACGAACTCTTCCTTGCGAGCACCCCAGCGCATGCGCTTGGGGATCGGCAGGTCGTTCAGAGAATCTTCGACGATGGTCGGCAGCAGGCTCGCGGTCGGTTTGCCGGCGATGCTTTGGCTGTAACGCAGTTTCGCGCCGCTCTGATCGATTTCGCTCAGGTCGACGCCGCACTTCTTGGCGAAGCCCAATGCCGCTTGAGTCGGATTGCCTTCGGCATCGAACGCGGCCTGACGTGGCGGGCCATCGAGATTGATGCTGCGATCCGGCTGCTGAGTTGCCAGCGAAGTGATCAACACAGCCAGGCGACGTGGCGCGGCGTAGACGGTTTTGGTCTCGTAGTTCAGGCCTGCAGCTTGCAGGCCCTTGTCGATACCGGCCAGGAACGCGTCGGCCAGGGAGTTCAGGGCTTTGGGTGGCAGTTCTTCGGTGCCCAGTTCAACCAGAAAATCTTGAGCACTCATTGTGCAGCCTCCAGCTTAGCCAACACTTCATCACGCAGGTCCGGGGTCGCCATCGGGAAGCCCAGCTTGGCGCGAGCCAGCAGGTAGGCTTGCGCAACGGAACGCGCCAGAGTGCGGACACGCAGAATGTATTGCTGACGCGCGGTCACCGAGATCGCCCGGCGAGCATCCAGCAGGTTGAAGGTATGAGACGCCTTCAACACCATTTCGTAGCTCGGCAACGGCAGCGGCTGGTCGAGTTCGATCAGGCGCTTGGCTTCGCTTTCGTAGAAATCGAACAGTTCGAACAGCTTCTCGACGTTGGCGTGTTCGAAGTTGTAGGTCGATTGCTCGACTTCGTTCTGGTGGAACACGTCGCCGTAAGTCACTTTGCCCATCGGGCCGTCAGCCCAGACGAGGTCGTAGACCGAGTCCACGCCTTGCAGGTACATGGCCAGACGCTCGAGACCGTAAGTGATCTCGCCGGTCACCGGGTAGCACTCGATGCCGCCCGCTTGCTGGAAGTAAGTGAACTGCGTCACTTCCATGCCGTTGAGCCAGACTTCCCAACCCAGGCCCCAGGCGCCAAGGGTCGGCGATTCCCAGTTGTCTTCAACAAAGCGAATGTCGTGGACCAACGGGTCCAGACCGACGTGCTTCAGGGAGCCCAGGTACAGTTCCTGAAAGTTGTCCGGGTTCGGCTTCAGCACTACCTGGAATTGGTAGTAGTGCTGCAGACGGTTCGGGTTTTCGCCGTAGCGGCCGTCAGTCGGGCGACGACTGGGCTGCACATAAGCGGCGTTCCAGGTTTCCGGGCCAATGGCGCGCAGGAACGTGGCAGTGTGGAAAGTCCCGGCGCCTACTTCCATATCGTAGGGCTGAAGTACCACACAACCTTGCTCGGCCCAGTATTGCTGGAGGGCGAGGATCAAGTCTTGGAAGGTACGCACGGCTGGCGTAGGCTGGCTCACGAAATTCACCTGTTTCTTGGGCTGCGATTTAAAGAGCGGGAGTATACCCGATTCGGTCCTGCGCACGCCCCCTGGAGCCTTATGCCACGCTGCTTTTGGTGTTCCGAAGATCCGCTGTACATGGCTTATCACGATCAGGAGTGGGGTACGCCGCTACGCGATGCGCAGGGCTTGTTCGAGTTGCTTTTGCTCGAAGGGTTCCAGGCCGGCCTTTCCTGGATCACCGTGCTGCGCAAACGTGAGCGTTATCGCGAGGTGCTGTTCGGCTTTGACGTACAGCGCGTGGCGCAAATGAGCGACGCCGAAATCGATGAATTGATGCTCGATCCGGGCATCATTCGCAATCGCCTCAAACTCAACGCGGCCCGGCGCAATGCCCAGGCCTGGCTGGCGCTGGAAGATCCGGTGGAGTTCCTCTGGTCCTTCGTCGACGGCAAACCTGTGATCAATCATTTCAAGGATCGCAGCGAAGTGCCGGCCGTGACGCCGACCGCCGTGGAGATGAGCAAAGGTCTGAAAAAGGCCGGCTTCACCTTCGTCGGCCCGACTATTTGCTACGCGCTGATGCAGGCCTCGGGCATGGTCATGGACCACACCCGCGATTGCGATCGTTACGCGACACTGGCGAACGGCGGTTAGAATAGCCGCCTCGCGCACAGCACAAGATCAGGAGTGACCTGTGGATAAGTTTAAAGGCGCCTTGCTGGTAGGCGCTCTGCGGCTGTTTGCCCTGCTCCCGTGGCGGGCAGTGCAGGCAGTGGGCTCGGCCATCGGCTGGGTGATGTGGAAAACCCCCAACCGTTCCCGCGATGTGGTGCGGATCAATCTCGCCAAGTGCTTCCCCGAGATGGACCCGGCTGAACGGGAGCGTCTGGTCGGCCAGAGTCTGAAAGACATCGGCAAGTCCCTGACCGAAAGCGCCTGCGCCTGGATCTGGCCGGCCCAGCGCTCCATTGACCTGGTGCGTGAAGTCGAGGGTCTCGACGTATTAAAGGACGCCCTCGCCTCCGGCAAAGGTGTGGTCGGTATCACCAGCCACCTGGGCAATTGGGAGGTGCTGAACCACTTCTATTGCAACCAGTGCAAACCGATCATTTTCTATCGCCCGCCGAAATTGAAGGCTGTGGATGATTTGCTGCGCAAGCAGCGGGTGCAATTGGGCAACCGGGTGGCCGCTTCCACCAGGGAAGGCATTCTCAGTGTCATCAAGGAAGTGCGCAAAGGCGGTGCAGTGGGCATTCCCGCTGACCCGGAACCGGCCGAATCCGCCGGGATCTTCGTGCCGTTCTTCGCCACTCAGGCCCTGACCAGCAAGTTCGTACCCAACATGCTCGCCGGCGGTAAAGCGGTCGGCGTGTTCCTGCATGCGCTACGTCTGCCGGACGGTTCGGGTTACAAAGTGATCCTCGAAGCCGCGCCAGAAGCCATGTACAGCACCGATACCGAGACGTCCTGCGCGGCCATGAGCCAGGTAGTCGAGCGCTATGTGCGGGCATATCCGAGTCAGTACATGTGGAGCATGAAGCGCTTCAAAAAGCGTCCACCGGGTGAAGAACGCTGGTATTGAGTTGATTGGCATGATCTGTGGATAACCAAGGAGCGGGGCTTGCCCACTAAGACGCCAT
This sequence comes from Pseudomonas sp. ZS1P83, assembly GCF_054897825.1. Classification (NCBI taxonomy): domain Bacteria; kingdom Pseudomonadati; phylum Pseudomonadota; class Gammaproteobacteria; order Pseudomonadales; family Pseudomonadaceae; genus Pseudomonas; species Pseudomonas sp. ZS1P83. The sequence goes on along the minus strand of NZ_CM142706.1, from coordinate 5,416,005 downwards.
AACATTCAACATAGTGTTGGATGCCATATCGCCTTCGCGGGCAAGCCTCGCTCCTACGGGTTTGGGTTATCCACAACCGTTCAATAAAGGGCGCAGAAGATGTCCGAACACCGCAAATCTTTTCGTATCAAGATCAGTCACCACAGCTTCGGCGAATGCCTGGGCCAAACGCGTGACCTGTCGACGACAGGCGTCTACGTCAAGCATCCGCGCTTGTCGGCGCTACCCAAGGGCGCGGTGGTTTACGGTCAAGTGCAGGACTTACCCACAGGCGCGCCGCGCGTGCGCATGGAAGTGGTGCTGGTGGATGCCGAGGGCATTGGCCTGCGATACCTCTGATCAGTGGGCTTGACGCTCAAGCTTCTTCAGAAACACCGTCATTTCCTTTTCTGCCTGCTTATCGCCATGGGCGCGAGCAGCTTCCAGGCCCTGTTCCCACGCCTGACGTGCGGACGCGAAATCCTCCAGCCCCAGATGGGCCTTGCCCAAAAGCTTCCAGGCCGCCGAATACTTCGGATCAAATTCGACGCAATGCTGAAAATGCTCGGCGGCCTTGGCGTGTTCCCCAAGATCCAGGTAACCCTTGCCCAGGCCGAAGCGCAGCAATGCGTTATCCACACCCTTGGCGAGCATTTTTTCCAGGGATTCGAGCATTTTTTAACACCTCTTTAGACAGCGATCGTTCCCCCGCTCTGCGTGGGAATGCCTCAATGGACGCTCCGCGTCCGCGTCGGCAGGGACGCGGAGCGTCCCGGGCTGCATTCCCACGCGGAGCATGGGAACGATCGGTTAGAAGAAGCTGAGTCCTACATGAAACAACTTTTCCACATCCCGAATATGCTTTTTATCCACAAGGAACAGAATCACATGGTCACCCGCCGCGATTACTGTGTCGTCGCGGGCAATGATCACTTCTTCGTCGCGGATGATTGCGCCAATGGTGGTGCCCGGCGGCAAGCCAATGTTCTCAATGGACTTGCCGATGACCTTACTCGACTTCTCATCACCGTGGGCAATCGCCTCGATGGCTTCCGCCGCGCCCCGGCGCAATGAGTGCACGCTGACGATATCGCCACGGCGCACGTGAGCCAGCAAGGTGCCGATGGTCGCCAATTGCGGGCTGATGGCGATGTCGATGTCGCCGCCCTGGATCAGGTCGACGTAGGCCGGGTTGTTGATGATGGTCATCACCTTCTTCGCACCCAGGCGCTTGGCGAGCAGCGACGACATGATGTTGGCTTCGTCGTCGTTGGTCAGGGCCAGGAAAAGGTCAGCGTCGGCGATGTTCTCCTCCATTAGCAAATCGCGGTCGGAGGCACTGCCCTGCAACACCACCGTGCTGTCGAGGGTGTCCGAGAGATGACGGCAGCGCGCCGGGTTCATCTCGATGATCTTCACCTGGTAACGACTTTCGATGGCCTCGGCCAGACGCTCACCGATCTGTCCGCCACCGGCGATAACGATGCGCTTGTAGCTCTCATCGAGGCGGCGCATTTCGCTCATCACCGCGCGAATATTCGCCTGCGCCGCGATGAAAAAGACTTCGTCGTCCGCCTCGATCACCGTATCGCCCTGAGGCAGGATCGGCCGATCGCGACGGAAAATCGCCGCCACGCGGGTTTCGACATTCGGCATGTGTTCACGCAACTGGCGCAGCTGCTGGCCCACCAGTGGGCCGCCGTAGTACGCCTTGACCGCCACCAATTGCGCCTTGCCTTCGGCGAAATCGATTACCTGCAGGGCGCCCGGATGCTGGATCAGTCGCTTGATGTAGTTGGTGACCACTTGCTCCGGGCTGATCAGCACGTCCACCGGAATCGCTTCGTTGTCGAACAGCTCGGAGCGAGTCAGGTACGCGGCTTCGCGCACCCGGGCAATCTTGGTCGGGGTGTGAAACAGGGTGTGGGCCACCTGGCAGGCAACCATGTTGGTTTCATCGCTGTTGGTCACCGCCACCAGCATGTCGGCGTCGTCCGCGCCGGCCTGACGCAGCACCGTCGGCAGTGAGCCGCGGCCCTGCACGGTGCGGATGTCCAGCCGATCACCGAGGTCGCGCAGGCGTTCGCCATCAGTGTCGACCACCGTGATGTCGTTGGCCTCGCTGGCCAAGTGTTCCGCCAGCGAACCGCCGACCTGCCCTGCGCCGAGGATGATGATTTTCATCCAGTCACTCCATTGAATCCATTTAACCGCGCGCGGCGGCGATCTTGATCAGCTTGGCGTAGTAGAACCCGTCGTGGCCGCCTTCCTGGGCCAGCAACTGGCGACCATGAGGCTGCTTGATGCCGGCCGCAGTGGCGAGGTCCAGTTCACGGGCGCCCGGGGTACGAGCGAGGAACGCTTCGATGACTTCAGTGTTCTCGGTCGGCAGCGTGGAACATGTTGCGTAAAGCAGAATGCCGCCGACTTCCAGCGTTAACCACATGGCGTCGAGCAGCTCGCCCTGAAGCACCGCCAGCGCGGCGATGTCATCGGGTTGGCGGGTCAGTTTGATGTCGGGATGGCGACGGATCACGCCGGTGGCCGAGCACGGCGCGTCCAGCAGAATGCGTTGAAACGGTTTGCCGTCCCACCAGGTGGCGGTGTCGCGGCCGTCGGCGGCGATCAGTTCGGCGCTGAGGCCCAGACGTGCGAGGTTTTCCCGCACTCGCACCAGACGTTTGGCTTCCAGGTCCACCGCTACAACGCCGGCGAGTGCCGGCTCGGCTTCAAGAATGTGGCAAGTCTTGCCGCCCGGCGCGCAGCAAGCGTCCAGCACCCGTTGGCCTGGCGCCAGGTCGAGCAGGTCGGCGGCCAGTTGCGCCGCTTCATCCTGCACGCTGATCCAGCCTTCGGCGAAACCCGGCAGGCTGCGCACGTCGGCGGCGGCGTCGAGGATGATGCCGTCCTGACTGTAAACGCACGGCGTGGCGGCGATACCGGCTTCGCTCAGCAACACGAGATAAGCATCGCGGGTGTGATGGCGACGGTTGACTCGCAGAATCATCGGCGGGTGCGCGTTGTTCGCCACACAAATGGCTTCCCACTGTTCAGGCCAGAAAGCCTTGAGGGATTTTTGCAGCCAGCGCGGATGGGCGGTGCGCACCACCGGGTCATGTTCCAGCTCGGCCAGCAGCGCTTCGCTTTCCCGCTGGGCGCGACGCAACACGGCGTTGAGCAAAGCCTTGGCCCACGGCTTTTTCAGCTTGTCGGCGCAACCCACGGTTTCACCGATGGCGGCGTGGGCCGGGACCCGGGTGTAAAGCAGTTGATAGAGACCGACCAGCAATAGCGCTTCGACATCGGCGTCGGCTGCCTTGAACGGTTTCTGCAGCAATTTGGCCGCCAGCGCTGACAAACGCGGCTGCCAGCGAGCGGTGCCAAACGCCAGGTCCTGGGTGAAGCCGCGATCACGGTCTTCGACCTTGTCCATCTGTGTCGGCAGGGAACTATTGAGTGAGGCTTTTCCGTTAAGAACAGCAGCAAGTGCCTTGGCGGCGGCCAGACGTGGATTCATTGAGCGTCCGCCACTTGACCGAGAACGGTGCCAACAGCGAATTTCTCACGTCGGCTGTTGAACAAGTCGCTGAAGTTCAGCGCCTTGCCGCCCGGCAATTGCAGACGAGTCAGGCACAGGGCCTGTTCACCGCAGGCGACAATCAAGCCGTCCTTGCTGGCGCTGAGGATTTCACCCGGCGCGCCCTGCCCTTCGGCGAGGTTCGCGGCCAGCACTTTCAGCGCTTCGCCGTTCAGCGTGCTGTGGGTAATCGGCCATGGGTTGAAGGCGCGAACAAGGCGTTCCAGTTCAACGGCTGGACGGCTCCAGTCGATACGCGCTTCATCTTTGTTCAATTTGTGAGCATAAGTGGCGAGGCTGTCGTCCTGCACTTCACTTTCCAGAGTGCCCGCAGCGAGGCCGGCAATCGCCTGGATCACGGCGGGTGGACCCATTTGCGCCAGACGGTCGTGGAGACTGCCCCCGGTGTCTTCACCGGTGATCGGCGTGGTGACTTTCAGCAGCATCGGCCCGGTGTCGAGGCCCAGTTCCATGCGCATCACAGTCACACCGCTTTCGCTGTCACCCGCTTCAACGGCGCGCTGAATCGGCGCCGCACCGCGCCAGCGTGGCAGCAAGGATGCGTGGCTGTTGATGCAGCCCAGGCGCGGAATATCCAACACCACTTGCGGCAGGATCAGGCCGTAGGCGACCACCACCAGCAAGTCCGGCTTGAGCGCGGCCAGTTCAGCCTGAGCGTCTTCGTTGCGCAGCGTCGGCGGTTGCAGCACCGGGATGTTGTTTTCCAATGCCAGCTGCTTGACCGGGCTTGGCATCAGCTTTTGCCCGCGGCCCGCCGGACGGTCCGGTTGGGTGTAGACCGCGACGATCTCATAAGGGCTGTCGAGCAGGGCCTTGAGGTGTTCGGCGGCGAATTCCGGGGTGCCGGCAAAGACGATGCGCAGTGGCTCAGTCATGGAAGCAATCTCTGAAAAGAAAAAGGCTTGCCGCAGCAAGCCTTTGAAAGGAGGGCATCAAGCGTTCTGGCGATGGAGCTTTTCCAGTTTCTTCTTGATTCGGTCGCGTTTGAGACTGGACAGGTAGTCGACGAACAATTTGCCGTTCAGGTGGTCGCATTCATGCTGGATGCACACCGCGAGCAGGCCTTCGGCGATCAGTTCGTAAGGCTGGCCGTCGCGGTCCAGGGCCTTGATTTTGACCTTCTGCGGGCGATCGACGTTTTCGTAGAAGCCCGGCACAGAGAGGCAGCCTTCCTGATACTGCTCCATCTCGTCGGTCAGGGTTTCGAACTCGGGGTTGATGAACACCCGTGGTTCGCTGCGGTCTTCGGAGAGGTCCATGACGACGATACGTTTGTGCACGTTCACCTGGGTCGCGGCGAGACCGATGCCTGGCGCTTCATACATTGTTTCAAACATGTCATCGACCAACTGACGCACTTCGTCGTCCACTACGGCCACAGGTTTGGCGATAGTGCGCAGGCGCGAGTCGGGGAATTCGAGGATGTCTAAAATGGCCATAAGCTTAATTGCTGCACGTGTGAGGTAATGTCGGGTCGATGGCCTGGCGGGTCCGAAGATGCAGGCTACCGTTGTAAAACGTAGCTCCCTTCTTTTCGAGAAGAGTCAGGAGCGAGCCACGGGGGCTCTGGCGTTTCACGTGAACGCACATAATAAAGGGATTCACCGCATGAGGAAATCACTACTCGCCTTGCTCCTTCTGGCCTCGGCCGGTTTGGCGTACGGGCAAGTGCAACTCAAGGAAGGTTTTCCACAGCAATACACCGTAGTATCGGGTGACACACTCTGGGACATATCGGGGAAATTCCTCCGTGAGCCGTGGAAATGGCCGGAGCTCTGGCAGGCCAATCCACAGATCGAAAACCCCAATCTCATCTACCCCGGCGACTCGCTTTCGCTGGTCTACGTCAATGGCCAGCCGCGCCTGACCCTCAACCGCGGCGCTTCCCGGGGCACCATCAAGCTTTCGCCACGCATCCGCAGCAGCCCGGTCGCCGACGCCATCCCGAGCATTCCGCTGCAATCGATCAACAGCTTTCTGCTGAGCAACCGCATCGTCGACAAGGTCGAGGACTTCGACAAGGCGCCTTATATCGTCGCCGGCGATGCCGAACGGGTGCTCAGTGGCACCGGTGACCGAATCTTCGCTCGCGGCCACTTTGACCCAGCCCAGCCGGTTTACGGCATCTTCCGTCAGGGCAAGATCTACACCGATCCTGGCAGCAAAGAGTTTTTGGGGATCAATGCCGACGACATCGGCAGTGGCGAGATCGTGGCCACCGAAGGCGACGTCGCCACCCTGGCGCTGCAACGCACTACTCAAGAGGTTCGCCTGGGCGACCGCTTGTTCAGCGGTGAAGAGCGATCGATCAACTCGACCTTCATGCCCAGTGCGCCAGCAACCGAGATCAACGGGTTGATCATCGACGTGCCGCGCGGTGTCACGCAGATTGGCGCACTGGATGTGGTCACGCTGAACAAGGGCCGGCGCGATGGTCTCGCCGAAGGCAATGTGCTGGTGGTGATGAAAACCGGCGAGACTGTGCGTGACCGAATCACCGGTCAGCCACTGAAAATCCCGGATGAACGCGCCGGTTTGCTGATGGTTTTCCGCACCTACGACAAGCTCAGCTACGGGCTGGTGCTCAACGCATCACGCTCCCTGGCGGTCCTGGACAAGGTGCGAAATCCGTAAGTAAGCTCCACAAGTTACCAACAGAGTTATCCACAGCTTATTCCCGTTTGAACGGGGCTCATAACGATCAAGGATGATCCATGTCACTGCCTGCTTTTGCACCGGTTTCCCCTGCGGAACTGGAAGCTCGTTTACGTTTGCATCGCTTGCCGGAGCTCGGCCCTGCGCGGTTCAAGAAATTGCTTGAGGCGTTCGGCTCGGCCTCCAAGGCTATCAGTGCGCCCGCCAGTGCCTGGCGTTCGCTGGGTTTGCCCCTCGCTTGCGCGGAGGCCAGGCGCTCCACTGAAATCCGTGATGGTGCGAGTCACGCATTGGCCTGGTTAGAGCGCCCGGGCCAGCATTTACTGATGTGGGACCAACCTGACTACCCGGCGCTGCTGGCGGAAATCAGTGATGCGCCGCCGCTGTTATTCGTTGCGGGCGATCCGGGCATTCTGGAAAAACCGCAGCTGGCGATGGTCGGTAGTCGTCGCGCCTCGCGGCCGGGCATGGACACCGCCGCCGCCTTTTCCCGCAGTTTGGCTGGCGCCGGTTTTGTCATTACCAGCGGTTTGGCGCTGGGCATTGATGCTGCCGCGCATCAAGCCGCTTTGGACGTGGGCGGGCGAACGGTCGGTGTACTTGGCACGGGACTTGAAAAGTTTTATCCACAGCGCAATCGACGGCTGGCGGACGCCATGATCGACTCGGGCAGCGCGGTGATTTCGGAGTTCCCGCTGGACGCCGCTCCCAGCGCCAGCAACTTCCCCCGGCGCAATCGAATTATCAGCGGTTTATCCCTCGGCGTGCTGGTGGTCGAAGCGAGTGTCGCCAGCGGTTCGTTGATCACCGCGAGGCTGGCGGCGGAACAAGGGCGTGAGGTGTATGCGATTCCGGGGTCGATCCACCACCCTGGTGCCAAGGGGTGTCATCAGCTGATCCGCGACGGCGCGGTGCTGGTGGAAACCATCGAGCACATCCTCGAAGCCTTGCGTGGCTGGCAACGGTTGCCGTTATCCACAGAGACACCCTCGGTTGCGGCGACTCATCCCTTGCTTATGCTGCTTCACGCGGCGCCCCATACCAGTGAAGCATTGTCTGTCAGCAGCGGCTGGGCCTTGCCCAAAGTGCTGGCAGCGCTGACGGAGCTGGAAATGGACGGCCGTGCGGTCTGCGAAAGCGGGCGCTGGTTTGCGCGGGGGAGCTAGGTTTTATAAGGAAGATCGGTAAACTGCGCAGAGCCTTATTCCGGAGAGTTTTTCATGGTCAACAGTTGGCGTGTGCAACAAGCCGCACGAGCAATTCGCGCAGGGGCGGTGATTGCCTACCCAACCGAAGCTGTCTGGGGCCTGGGTTGCGACCCGTGGGACGAAGAAGCGGTGGATCGTCTGCTGATGATCAAGGGACGGTCTGTGGATAAAGGCCTGATTCTGGTCGCCGACAACATTCGCCAGTTCGACTTCCTCTTCGAAGACTTCCCGGAACTGTGGATGGACCGCATGGCCAGCACCTGGCCGGGGCCGAACACCTGGCTGGTGCCGCATCAGAATCTGTTGCCCGGGTGGATTACCGGTGTGCACGAGACAGTGGCGCTACGGGTCAGCGATCATCCGCAAGTACGGGATTTGTGTGCGTTGGTGGGGCCGCTGGTGTCGACCTCGGCCAATCCACAGGGCCGGCCGGCGGCGCGGACCCGGATTCGTGTCGAGCAGTATTTCCGTGGGCAGATTGATTTAGTGCTGGGCGGGAATTTGGGTGGGCGCAAGAATCCGAGCGTGATCCGCGACCTCGCGACCGGCAAGGTTTTGCGCCCGGATTGAGACCGCGTCATCGTTCTTCGCGGGCAAGCCTCGCTCCTACAGATTCGTACCGTACACGTAACGCGTGCACGACTCAGACCGGTAGGAGCGAGGCTTGCCCGCGAAGGCGTCCTCAAGGCAACAAAACAGTCGAGCCAGTCGTACGCCGGGCCGACAATTCGGTCTGCGCCTTCGCCGCTTCAGCCAATGGATACTTCTGGCTGATGTCCACCTTGAGTTTCCCGCTGATGATCATCTCGAACAGCTCATCCGCCATACGTTGCAGGTTTTCAGCGTTATTGGCGTAGGTCGCCAGGGTCGGGCGGGTCACGTACAGCGAGCCCTTCGCCGAGAGAATCCCCAGGTTCACCCCGTCTACCGCACCGGACGCATTGCCGAAGCTCACCACCAGACCGCGAGGCGCCGTGCTATCGAGCGAGGTCAGCCAGGTGTCCTTGCCGACGCCGTCGTACACCACCGGGACTTTTTTGCCGTCAGTCAATTCCAGTACGCGTTGTGAGACGTTTTCATGGCTGTAGTCGATGGTTGCCCAAGCGCCGTTGGCTTTGGCCAAAGCGGCTTTTTCCGGCGAGCTGACCGTGCCGATCAACTTCACACCCAAGGCCTTGGCCCATTGGCAGGCCAGGGAGCCAACACCACCGGCCGCGGCGTGGAACAGGATGGTTTCGCCACCCTTGAGTTCATACGTCTGACGCAGCAGGTACTGCACGGTCAGGCCCTTGAGCATCACCCCGGCGGCCTGTTCGAAGCTGATCGCGTCCGGCAGGTGCACCAGATTGGCCTCCGGCAAGACGTGAACGTCGCTGTAGGCGCCCAATGGGCCGCTGCCGTAAGCCACGCGATCACCGACCTTGAACCGGGTGACTTCACTGCCCACCGCCTCGACCACGCCCGCACCTTCCGAGCCCACGCCCGATGGCAAGGCTGGCGGTGCATAGAGGCCGCTGCGGTAATAGGTGTCGATGAAATTCAGGCCGATGGCCTGGTTAGTCACGCGAACCTGTTGCGGGCCGGGCTCGGCGGGTTGGTAATCGACGTATTCGAGCACTTCAGGGCCGCCATGGGCGCGGAACTGGATACGCTTAGCCATCAGAACTCTCCTTAGGTCTTAGCTTCTAGAGGTGTAACGCGAAGCTCCCTATCGGACTCCTATGCTTGATCTTCGTCAACTGCGGCAGGTCCATCTGCGATGTTATGCTACGCGCCCATTTGCGCCGGCCCCCGTTCCAATGGAGCGCCGCGTAGCTTTGCCCGATTCAAGGTGATGACATGACGACCCGCACCGAGGCCGTAAAAGCCTACCTGCTCGACCTGCAAGACCGCATTTGCGCGGCCCTCGAAGCTGAAGATGGCGGCACGCACTTCGTTGAAGACGCCTGGACCCGGCCTGCCGGCGGTGGCGGTCGCACCCGGGTGATCGAAAACGGTGCGGTCATCGAAAAGGGCGGCGTTAACTTTTCCCACGTCTTCGGCAGTGGTCTCCCACCGTCCGCTAGCGCTCATCGGCCAGAGTTGGCCGGCCGTGGCTTCGAAGCCCTGGGTGTGTCGCTAGTGATTCACCCGCACAACCCGCATGTGCCGACATCCCACGCCAACGTGCGCTTTTTCATCGCGGAAAAAGAAGGCGAGGAACCGGTCTGGTGGTTCGGCGGCGGCTTCGACCTGACGCCTTATTACGGCAACGAAGAAGATTGTGTGCACTGGCACCGTGTCGCTGAGCAGGCCTGCGCGCCGTTCGGTGCGGATGTTTACCCGCGCTACAAGGCCTGGTGTGACAGCTACTTCCACATCAAGCATCGCCATGAGCCGCGCGGCATCGGCGGGCTGTTTTTCGATGACTTGAACGAGTGGGACTTCGACACCAGTTTCGCCTTCATGCGTGCCATCGGTGATGCGTTCATCGACGCCTACCTGCCGATCGTGCAGCGCCGCAAAAATGATGCGTTTACCGCGAAACAGCGTGAATTCCAGGAATTCCGCCGCGGGCGCTATGTCGAGTTCAATCTGGTCTACGACCGCGGTACGCTGTTCGGTCTGCAATCGGGCGGTCGTACCGAGTCGATCCTGATGTCCCTGCCACCGCAAGTACGCTGGGGCTACGACTGGAAAGTCGAACCGGGCAGCGAAGAGGCACGACTGACCGAATACTTCCTGCAAGACCGCGATTGGTTGGCCAAGGCCTGAACGAGGAGTTCTGATGGACCGTTACGTCGTATTCGGTAACCCGATTGGCCACAGCAAGTCGCCGCTGATCCACCGTCTGTTCGCCGAGCAGACGGCTCAACAACTCGACTACAGCACGTTGCTGGCGCCCCTCGACGACTTTTCCGGTTGCGCCCAGGCATTTTTCCGCGATGGTCGTGGGGCGAATGTCACGGTACCGTTCAAGGAAGAGGCCTATCGTCTGGCGAACAGTCTGACGGCGCGGGCGCAACGCGCCGGTGCGGTGAACACGCTGAGTAAACTGGCCGATGGCAGTCTGTTAGGCGACAACACCGATGGCGCCGGACTGGTGCGGGACCTGACGGTCAACGCCGGTTTCAGCCTCAGGGGCAAACGCATCCTGCTGCTCGGTGCTGGCGGCGCGGTGCGCGGTGCGCTGGAGCCTTTGCTGGCCGAGCAACCGGCGTCAGTGGTCATCGCCAACCGCACGGTGGAAAAAGCCGAACTGTTGGCGGAATTGTTCGCGGACCTGGGGCCGGTGTCGGCCAGTAGTTTCGATTGGTTGAAGGAGTCGGTGGACCTGATCATCAACGCGACGTCCGCCAGTCTGTCAGGTGAAGTACCGCCGATTGCCAGCAGTTTGATCGAGCCGGGCAAGACGGTGTGCTACGACATGATGTACGGCAAGGAGCCGACCTCGTTCTGCCGTTGGGCAACAGAACATGGCGCAGCGGTGTCGATGGATGGCTTGGGGATGCTCGCTGAACAAGCGGCAGAAGCCTTCTTCCTGTGGCGCGGCGTGCGGCCGGACACGGCGCCGGTGCTGGCAGAACTCCGCCGGCAGCTAGCCGCGTAACCCTGTAGGAGCGAGGCTTGCCCGCGAAGGCGTCCTCGAGTATGCCAAAAGCTTCGCGGGCAAGCCTCGCTCCTACAGGAGACGGTATTTCAATCTTCGAAACGGATCGGGCATTTCTCTGCCCCTTCCAGCTTCCTCAATTCCTCCACCACCTGCGGCCTTGCCCGCCGCAGGGTCAGGCTGCGATCCTGACGCAGTAGTCGCCGCGCTTCCTGGTGCAGCATTTCCACACCTGAATAGTCGATGAAGTTGATCTGTTGCGCCTCGATCACCACGCGCGGGCCGTGCATCCGTTGCAGGCGTACTTGCAGGTAATGGCTGGCGCCGAAAAAGATCGAGCCGCCGACCCGCAGAATGTCTTCATCTCCGTCGCGCCAATGTTGGACCCGCGGTTGTGAGGTGCGCTTGAGGTAGAAGAACAGCGAGGCCAGCACGCCAGCGTAGATCGCCGTCTGCAACTCCAGCAGCAGCGTGGCGACACAGGTCAGCGCCATGACCAGGAACTCGGCGCGGCTGACCCGCAGCAACGCGCGAATGCCGCGATGATCCACCAGCCCCCAGGCGATCAACAGAATGCTGCCGGCCATGGCCGGGATTGGAATGTGCGCGATCAACGCCGCGCCGAAGAGGGCGAACAGTGCGACCCATAACGCTGAGAACACGCCGGCCATCGGCGAGCAGGCACCTGCTTCGTAACTCAGGCCCGAGCGGGTGAAGGAACCGGCTGACAGCGACCCGGAAAAAAACGCACCGACCATGTTCGATAAACCTTGGGCGCGGACTTCCTGATTGGCGTCGAGCAACTGCTGTGAGCGGGCCGATAAGGAACGGGCAATCGACAGACTGGTGACCAGCCCAAGCATACCCACCGCCACTGCGCTGGGTAGCAAACGCAGAATCAGGTCCAGATCCAACGGCAGCGGGCTGAAGGGCGGCATCCGTCCGACAAATGCGCTGACCAACTTCACATGGCCGAACATCGATGGCCAGAACCAGACCAGCAATCCGCTCAGCGCCAGGGTAATCAACAGCGTCGGCCAGCGTGGCAAGAGCAGTTTCAACACCACGCCCACCACGACTGTCGCCAACCCCAGCATTAGCGAAGGTTTATCCACTTCGCCGAGGTGACTGAACAGCATCATCAAGCTGTTCAGCGCTGTTGCCTGGTTGGGCAAGTCCAGCCCCAGCAGATTCGGCAGTTGGCCGATGGCAATCACTACCGCCGCACCGAGAGTGAAACCCAGGACCACCGAGTGTGAGACGAAATTCACCAGGGCGCCGAAGCGCAGCAAACCGAGCAGCCACTGGAAAATACCGGCGAGAAGCGTCAGAAGCAGAATCAGGGTGACGTAATCCTGCGACGCAGGAACGGCCAGAGGGCTGACGCTGGCGTACAAGACGATAGAAATCGCCGCCGTAGGACCGCAGATCAGGTGCCACGAACAACCCCAGAGACACGCGATCAGCACCGGGATGATGGCGGCGTACAGACCGTATTCCGGTGGGAGACCGGCGATCAGCGCGTAGGCAATGGATTGCGGCAGCGCGAGAATGGCGCCGCTGAGACCGACGATCAGGTCACGACCGATGCTGGCGCGAGTTTGCCGGGGCATCCAGCTGAGGAAGGGGAAGAGCGAATGGCGGCTTGGGAAGGCCATGGGTCCTCTCGGGTGGGGTTTTGCGCAAGGGTAGCAGGACCATACGCTGATCGTTCCCACGCTCTGCGTGGGAATGCATCCCGTGACGCTCCGCGTCACATCTTGAAGCGGACGCGGAGCGTCCATGGCGGCATTCCCACGCAGAGCGTGAGAACGATCGGCGGAGAGAGTTAAAGCTTCGCTTTCACCACCGGCAACGCATCCTTCCCATCCACAGTCTTCACGCCATCCAGCCATTTATCCAACACCGCCGGATTAGCCTTGATCCACGCCTTGGCCGCATCAGCATTGCTGACTTTCTTGTTCACCACGTCGGCCATGATGCTGTTCTCCATCTCCTGGGTGAAATTCAGGTTGGTGAGCAGCTTGCCGACGTTCGGGCAGGCCTGTGCATAACCCTTGCGGGTGAGCGTATGAACGCTGCCGGTGTCGCCGAAATACTTCTCGCCGCCCTTCAGGTAGTGCATTTTCAGCTGCACGTTCATCGGGTGCGGGGTCCACCCCAGAAAGGTCACGTATTTCTGTTTTTTCACCGCGCGAGACACTTCGGCCAGCATCGCCTGCTCGCTGGACTCGACCAGTTTCCACTGGCCCATGTCGAAGTCGTTCTTCTTGATGATTTCTTGCAAGGAGATGTTGGCGGGAGCGCCGGAGCCGATACCGTAGATCTTCTTGTCGAACTTGTCGGCGTATTTGTTCAGGTCGGCAAAGTTATGCACACCCGCGTCCCAGACGTAATCCGGGACGGCGAGCGTGAATTCGGTGCCATCGAGGTTTTTCGCCAGTTGCGTAACGTCACCGGTGGCCACGAACTTGTCGTAGAAGCCCTGCTGCGCCGGCATCCAGTTACCCAGAAACACATCGACCTGGCCATCCTTGAGACCGCCAAAGGTAATCGGCACGGCAAGCGTGTCGACTTTGGCCTTGTAGCCCATGCCTTCCAGCAGAAACCCGGTGATGGCGTTGGTCGCGGCGATGTCGCTCCAGCCAGGGTCGGCCATTTTTACCGTCTCGCAACTCTGATCGGCATACGCCGATGCGCTGCCCAGAGCCAGAAGCCCGACTGTCACTGCTGTGGATAACCTACGCATGGCATTCCCCTTAACATTATTGGTTTTGGCAGGGTTGTGGATAACGTGCTTTACGCTCCAGATCGTCGAGGTCGATGTGGTTGCGCATGTACTGCTGACTGGCGTCCACCAGCGGCTGGTGATCCCAGCTCTTGAGCTTGCCGATGGTCAATGCCCCGGCGACAAATCGTCGGCGTCGCTGGCTGGCGAGCACTTGTTGATGGATCGCCGGGATGTCCCATTTGGCCCGTGCTTCGGCGAGAAAATCTTCGAAAAGCGCTCGATGGCGCGGTGATTGACTGAGTTCTTCCTGCTCGCGCGGGTCGTTGTGTACGTCGAAGAGTAGGCAAGGGTCGTCTTCGCTGTAGATGAATTTGTAAGCGCCACGGCGAATCATCATCAGTGGGCTGATAGTACCTTCGGCCATGTATTCGCCGAAGACCTCGTCATGACCGCCCTGCCCTTGCAGGTGCGAGACCAGTGAGCGGCCGTCCAGCGGCAGCCCCGGTTCCAGCGAACCGCCCGCCAGTTCCACGAAGGTCGGCAACAAATCGGCGGTGGACACCGCCGCGCTGACCCGGCCAGCGCCGAATTGCCCCGGCGCACTGATCAACAGAGGCACGCGGGCGGCCATTTCGTACCAGTGCATTTTGTACCAGAGACCCCGCTCACCGAGCATGTCGCCGTGGTCGCCGGAGAACACGACGATGGTGTCATCGATCAGGCCAGTTTCCTCGAGTGTTTGCAGGAGTTTGCCGACGTTACTGTCGATATAGCTGCACGCACCGAAGTACGCACGGCGTGCATCGCGAATTTTATCCACAGGCAATGGTTTGTCCCACAGGTCGTAAACTTTGAGCAAACGCTGGGAGTGCGGATCGAGTTCGGACTGGGCCGGGGTCTGAGGCAATGGGATGTCGGCATCGTCGTACATATCCCAGAAAGCCTTGGGAATGGTGTACGGGTCGTGTGGGTGAGTCATCGAAACCGTCAGGCAGAACGGCTGATCGCCCTCCTCACGAATGTGATCGAACAAATACTGTTGGGCCTTGAACACCACCTCTTCGTCGAAATCCAGCTGATTGGTGCGTACGCATGGCCCGGCTTGCAGCACTGATGACATGTTGTGGAACCAGGTTGGACGCACGTCTGGCTCGTCCCAGTTCACCGACCAGCCGTAATCGGCCGGGTAGATGTCGCTGGTCAGGCGTTCTTCATAGCCGTGCAGTTGATCCGGGCCACAGAAATGCATCTTGCCCGACAGCGCGGTGCGGTAGCCGAGTCGACGCAGGTAGTGGGCATAAGTGGGTACATCGGCGGGGAAATCGGCCGCGTTGTCGTAGGCGCCGATCTTGCTCGGCAACTGACCGCTGACCAGGGTAAAACGCGACGGCGCGCACAGTGGGCTGTTGCAATAAGCGGCGTCGAACACCACGCCTTCGGCGGCGAGGCGGCTGAGATTAGGCAGTTTGATGGGCGAAGGACCGTAGAACGGCAACATTGGCGCGGCCATCTGATCGGCCATGATGAAAAGAATATTCTTGCGCTTCATGTGATCGCGGCATTCCATAGTGAATATTTATGCGAGAGTGCTGCGATCGAGCATGTAGCCCATGCATTTTGTGGTAAAGCCCATGCGCGGCAATGACTAGGATAAGCACAGCTTATGTATGACGCCCTTGGTGATTTGTCTCTGGATTTGCTTCGCGCCTTTGAAGCGGCGGCCCGTCAGCGCAGCTTCACCGCTGCTGCGGTGGAACTTGGCACCACGCAACCGGCCATCAGCCAGCAGATCAGACGGTTGGAAGAGCAACTCGGAACGCGGCTGTTCGACCGGATCTATCGCGGCATCGAATTGACCGAGCCCGGGACAATCCTTTTTGAGCAGGTTCAGCTCGGATTGCAGAACATCGATTCAGGATTAAGCGCGATCAGCGCACAGAACCAACATGAAGTGTTGCAGGTCGCCACCGACTTCGCCTTCGCCGCCTATTGGCTCATGCCGCGCCTGCACCGTTTTCATGCTGCCAATCCTCAAGTGGACGTCAGCCTGGTCACCAGCGAACGCAGCCTCAACATGCTGCGCACCGATATTGATGTGGCGGTGTTGTTTGGTGATGGTCGATTCAAGCAGGGTGAAAGCCACTGGTTGTTCAGCGAAGAAGTGTTTCCGGTGTGCAGCCCGCTGTTGCTGAAGGACCGCGCCCTGCCCTTGCCAGTCCAATCACTACTGGAATTCCCGTTGCTGCACCTTCGAGGCGAAAACAGCAGCAACTGGTTCGACTGGAGCGGCGTGTTTCGTGAGTTGGGGATTGCTTCGGCACCCGCTCCGGGGCAACTGCGCTTCGACAATTACACGTTGCTGATTCAAGCGGCGATTGGCGGCCAAGGCGTGGCCATTGGCTGGCGACACCTTGTGGATAACTTGCTGGCGCAGGGATTGTTATGCCGACCGATTGCGGAAACGGTCATTTCCCGGCTCGGCTATTACGTGGTCCTGCCCCAGCGAAAACGACGTGGAGCGCTGATTCAACAGTTTGTGGACTGGCTGATGATCGAGCAGGCCAGCAGTGCGCAATCGCTGAACGGCCTTCCGCTACCGTCTATCGCTGTATAGCCTCGGTTGCAACAAAGGTCACGTGTTCGCCGACATGCAGGTTCAACCGCAACTCATCGGCAATCCCCACCGCCACCCGGCTCAACCGCTCAAGCGGTTCAGCGAGGCCCGGTTCCAGGCTGCTGCTGACGTGGCTGAAATGCTCGATGGTCAGCCCGGCAACCCCGCGCGGCGCATTCACCAACGTCCAGTGCAAGGTGCTGCTTTGCAGGGCTTCGCGGATTTCTTCGGCGGCGTGGCGCTGCAGGTCATCCTCCACCTCCGGCTCGTCCAGCTCCTCAAAATGCCCCACCACAAACAACCGGCTAATGCTGGCGGCTTGCATACCATCGATCAGAGCATCCACGGCCAGCACTTGCTCGACCGGGCCGGGGATGATGGATTTTTCCACGTGCTCGCTGTTCATCGGCAACCCTGGTGCCTCCAGCAGACAGATCACCGCCGAACAACCGGCGACACTCTGCTTGACCCGCTCGGCGTCGAACACATCGCCAGTCTTTGTCCGCAATCCCGGACGCGGGGCGAGCGCCGTCAGATCATCAAGAATCGCGATTACCTCATGTTGGCGTCTCAGCATTTCCGCCATCAGCGCACTGCCCAGGCTACTCATGGCACCATAAAGCACCACTTTCACCACCGGTGTTTCGGCATTTTTCATGTCTGTGCTCCGTTCTTCCTACGTATATGGCGTGTGACCTGTGGGAAACAGCGCCAGTTCGACTCGGTTCAGAGGGTTTCAAATGCAGCGGATCAAGGGCTACCACGCGCATGTCTATTTCGACGCCAGCACCCTCCCACAGGCGCGAGCCTTGTGTGAGCAGGCGGTGCAATTGTTTCCACTGAAGATGGGCCGCGTCCATGAACGCCCGGTGGGCCCGCACCCGGATTGGAGTTGCCAATTGGCATTCGAGCCGCAATACATCGGCGACGTGCTGCCCTGGCTTGCGCTCAACCGCAAGGGTTTGGTGGTGTTCCTGCACCCGGACACCGGCGACGATCTGCTCGATCACACCGAGCATGCCATCTGGATGGGCGCGGTTCGGCCGCTGGATCTGTCTATTTTTTGATCAGTTTACAACTGTTCCTCAGCTTCGCCGGGCAAATGTTCGTCCAGATGCAGCCAGGGCAAACGGTTGTCCGTCCAGATATGCCTTTCGGCGGGTGCCTGTTCGGGATGATCGAGGGTGGCGATGGTCACGTCGATGCTGTCCGGGCTCAGGTGCGTGACCAGCGCCAGCTGCGCCCCACAGTTGCCGCAGAAATACCGCACGCAGGTTGTCGAAGAGTCGTACTGCGCGGGTATCCCTTTCACCCATTCAAAGGCTGATGCCGGTACGGTGATCCAAGTGGTCACAATCCCGCCACTGACCCGTCGGCAAATCGAACAATGACAGTGGGCGATGTCGTGCAAAGGCCCGCGGAATTGATAGCGCAGATGTCCGCAGTGGCAGCCGCCAGTATGAATATCGGCCATGTTTTATTCTCCTGCCCCGTATTCAGGGACTTTAAACCCGTCCGACGACCGGTTGCACATCTGGTCAATGCTTTCATCTGCGAAAGCTGGGTGAAAGCTTCCCCGATTAGGATCGCCCCCACTACCGGCATCAGACCGGTTGGCCAATGCCAGTGTTTTATCGCTCGCACAGCCCATTTAACAACAACAATGGTGATCCTGATGTCCTCTGCTACCCGCCACTTCGCTGTCACTCCGCCCATACGTCTCGTGCTTTCCGTTCTGCGCTGACCCACCCGGTTCGCCCATTCCCTAGCCGCGCTATGCCTGGAGTATTCCCATGCTGACTTTCCTTGGCTTTGCCATGGTCATCACGTTCATGTTCCTGATCATGACCAAGCGCCTCTCCGCGCTGATCGCTCTGATCATCATTCCGATCCTGTTCGCGCTGTTCGGTGGCTTTGCGCCGAAGATCGGCCCGATGATGCTCGAAGGCATTACCAAGCTCGCGCCGACCGGTGTGATGCTGATGTTCGCCATTCTGTACTTCGCCCTGATGATCGACTCCGGCCTGTTCGACCCGGCTGTGCGCAAGATCCTCAAACTGGTCAAGGGCGACCCGCTGAAAGTTTCGGTCGGCACCGCCGTTCTGGCGCTCGTCGTCTCCCTCGATGGTGACGGCGCGACCACTTATATGATCTGCGTGGCCGCCATGCTGCCGCTCTACAGCCGCATCGGCATGAGCCCGCGAATCATGGCCGGTCTGATCATCCTCGCCGGTGGCGTGATGAACATGACGCCTTGGGGCGGCCCGACCGCCCGTGCGGCCAGTGCGCTGCATGTGGACCCGTCCGACATCTTCGTACCGATGATTCCGGCGATGGCTTTCGGGGTGCTGGCAATCCTTGTGATTGCCTACTTCTACGGCAAGCGTGAGCGTGCGCGTCTGGGTGAGCTGCACCTGGTGGGCGATGAAATCGACCACAGTGAAATCAGCGTTTCGCAATTCCCGGATGCCCGTCGTCCGAAGTTGATCTGGTTCAACGGCGCCCTGACCCTGGGCCTGATGTGCACGCTGATCGCCGGCTTGTTGCCGCTGCCGGTGCTGTTCATGGTGGCGTTCAGTATCGCGATGATCGTCAACTACCCGTGTCTGCAACAGCAAAAGGATCGCATCTCGGCCCACGCCGGTAGCGTGCTGGCGGTGGTCGGTTTGATCTTCGCGGCCGGTATCTTCACCGGTATCCTGTCGGGCACCGGCATGGTCGATGCGATGTCGAAAAGCCTGTTGGCGGTGATTCCGGACTTCCTCGGCCCGTACCTGGCGGTGATCACTGCACTGGTGAGCATGCCGTTCACATTCTTCATGTCGAACGACGCATTTTATTACGGCGTGTTACCGGTACTTGCCGAAGCAGCCAGTCATTACGGTATAACCGCGGTTGAAATGGCACGTGCCTCAATCGTCGGTCAGCCCGTCCACTTGTTGAGCCCGCTGGTACCATCGACCTACCTGTTGGTGGCCCTGGCCGGTATCGACTTCGGTGATCACCAGCGTTTCACCCTGAAGTGGGCAGTGCTGGTGTGCATGTGCATACTGATCGCCGCTTTGCTGATGGGGATTTTTCCGCTGTTCAGCACTCTATAAGCCCAAGACTCACCATGACGGGTCCAGGCTTTGTTGTTTGAAGCCCGGGCCCTTCGTGGTTTAACAATCGCTCAAAGGAATACACATGGAATGGCTGACCAACCCTGAAATCTGGGTTGCCTTCTTTACCCTGACCGCCCTGGAAATCGTCCTGGGTATCGATAACATCATCATGATTTCGATCCTGGTCAGCCGCATGCCCAAGCACATGCAAAAGCGCACCCGGATTTTCGGCCTGGCGCTGGCAATGGTCACGCGGATCCTGTTGTTGCTGTCGATCACTTGGGTCATGCGCCTCACTGCCGATTTGTTCGAAGTGTTCGGCCAAGGCATTTCCGGGCGTGACCTGATCCTGTTCTTTGGTGGTCTGTTCCTGCTGTGGAAGAGCTCGCAAGAGATGTACCACGCGCTGGAAGGCGAGGATGAAACCAATGAGGAACCGAGCGGCAAGGGCGGCAACTTCCTCTACACCATCATTCAGATCGCGATCATCGACATTGTGTTCTCGCTGGACTCGGTCATCACCGCCGTGGGTATGGTGTCCCATGTTCCGGTCATGGTCGCGGCGATCATCGTTGCCGTGCTGGTGATGATGTGGGCTTCTGGCACCATCAGCGAGTTCATCGACAAGCACCCGTCGCTGAAAATGCTGGCGCTGTCGTTCCTGTTGATCGTCGGTACCGTGCTGATTGCTGAATCCTTCGACGTTCACGTGCCAAAAGGCTACGTCTACTTCGCCATGGCGTTCTCGCTGGCGGTGGAAGCGATCAACATCAAGATGCGCACCGTGATCGCGAAAAAGCGCAAACAGCAGGACCCGGTAAAACTGCGCAAGGACATTCCGGGTCAATGACCCCGAATGTTGCGCGATGACAAAGGGGCCTTCGGGCCCCTTTGTCACGTCTGCATCAAGCTGTTTTTATGACGGTTTTGTTTCAATCGCTTCTTTAGCTGTGCGATGCTGGCGCACAGACCGTTAGCCAACTACAGCTTAAGTACAGAACGTAGAAGAACGCGCGGCACCGTCAACTTGCCCCTTTGGGGCGCTGCCACCACAGGGGGCCTGCATGCTCACCCTGCTCAATTTGTTATCTGCCGTGGCCTTGTTGATTTGGGGCACGCACATCGTCCGAACCGGCATCCTGCGGGTCTACGGTTCAAACTTGCGCCACGTGATTGGCCGGAACATGTCCAAGCGCTTGCTGGCGTTCATCTCGGGGATCGTCGTGACCGCGATGGTCCAGAGCAGCAACGCCACCGCCATGCTCGTCACCTCCTTTGTCGGTCAGGGCCTGATGGCGCTGACCCCGGCCCTGGCGACCATGCTCGGGGCCGATGTCGGTACTGCTTTGATGGCGCGAGTGCTGACTTTCGATCTGTCATGGCTGTCGCCGCTGCTGATCTTTCTTGGGGTGATTTTCTTCCTGTCGCGCAAACAGACCCGGGTCGGACAGATGGGCCGGGTTGGCATCGGCCTGGGGCTGATCATCCTGGCCCTGCAACTGATCGTCGAATCCGCCGCGCCGATTACGCAGGCACAAGGTGTGAAAGTAATTTTTGCCTCGCTGACCGGCGACATCCTGCTGGATGCCCTGGTCGGCGCGCTGTTTGCGATGGTTTCCTACTCCAGCCTGGCAGCCGTCCTGCTGACGGCGACCCTGGCCGGTGCCGCGGTGATCAGCTTGCCAGTTGCCATCGGCCTGGTGATCGGCGCCAACATCGGCAGCGGCATCCTTGCTTTCCTCAGCACCAGCATGCAGAACGCAGCTGGCCGTCAAGTGGCTTTGGGCAGCCTGCTCTACAAACTGATCGGTTTGCTGCTGATCATTCCGGTGCTTGACCCATTGGTGCACTGGATCGACAGTTTGGACTTCAGCCCTCAGGAAATGGTCATTGGCTTTCACCTGCTCTACAACACCGCGCGCTGCCTGATTTTGCTGCCAAGTGTCGGGCCGATGGCCAGGCTTTGCGCGTGGCTGCTGCCGGAGCGGCCGGAAATCAACGGCACTGCCAAACCGCGGCATCTTGATCCGACGGCATTGGTCACGCCCAGCCTGGCGCTGGCCAATGCCGCCCGGGAAACCCTGCGCATCGGCGACCTGATCGACAACATGCTCGAGGCCATGCTCGACGTGCTGCGCGGCAACCAAACCGCCATCACCCAGGAAATGCGGCGCCTGACCGATGATGTGGAATCACTCTACGGTGCGATCAAGCTCTATCTGGCGCAAATGCCCCGCGAGGACCTCAGCGAGCAGGACAGCCGGCGCTGGGCGGAAATCATCGAGTTGGCGATCAATCTTAAACTCGCCAGCGACGTCATCGAACGCATGCTGCGCAAGGTTCAGCAGCAGAAAACCTCGCAGCGCCGGTCTTTTTCCGAGGTCGGCCTGGAAGAGTTGGCGGGGCTTCACAGTCAGTTGATATCCAACCTGCGTCTCGGCTTGTCGGTGTTCCTCAGTGCCGACAAGGAAAGTGCCCGCCAGTTACTGCGTGAGAAGCGTCGCTTTCGCGCACAGGAACGCCGCTTGGCCCATGCTCACGTCAGCCGATTGCAACGTAAGATCGTGCAGAGCATCGAGACCAGCTCGTTGCACCTGGAGTTGATTGCCGACATGAAGCGTCTGAATTCTCTGTTCTGCAGCAGCGCCTATGTGGTGCTGGAAACGTCCGACACCGGCGCACTAATTGCCGATGATTTGGCTGACATCACGCATTCACCCTGAACGTCCACAGTTGCCAGCAGTCTGTTGAACTTACGCTAGCCGTATGGAAGCTCGTTATGCGTTGTCTGTTATTCGCCTGTCTGTTGCTTGGCTCATTCCCTGCGTTTGCCCTGGATCGATTTCAGGTCGAGGGCTATACGCTGCCCAACGGCCTGCAATTAATGCTCAAACCCGGCACCGAGCGCGGGCATGTGGCGATTCGTCTGGTCGTCGGCGTCGGCATTGATGATTTCAGTTGTGCCGACAAGGAGCTGCCACACCTGCTTGAACACTTGCTGTTCAGCGGCATCGACGCCACTGGCGAAGGCGGGCTGGAAGAACGCATGCAGGCCCTGGGCGGCGAGTGGAACGCCTACACCAGCAACGCCGACACGACGTTCGTCATCGAAGCTCCGGCAAAAAACCAGCGTAAGGTCCTCGACTTGCTGCTGGCACTGCTGACCCAAACCCGAATCGACGACAACGCGATCAACACCGCCAAACAAGTGGTCGAGCGCGAAGACGGCGGCCATTACTCGCACCTGCAACGCTGGCTGGATCGCCAGGATCTTGGCCACACGGCGAGTAATCAGCTGGCGGTGGAACTGGGCCTCAAATGCCCCGAGCGGCCTGAAGTCGATCACCTGACCCGCGAACAGCTGGAAAAGGTACGCAAGGGCTGGTATGCGCCGAACAACATGACTCTGATCGTGGTCGGCGACCTCGACAGGTTGCTGCCGGCCTATCTGGAACGGTCTTATGGTGCGCTTGAAGCGGTAGACCCTACCGAACACCCGCCCCTGCCGGCCATCCAGGCCAGTGCCGCCCACGAGCGCACCCTGAGTCACGGTTTTGTCGGCGGCAGTGCCAAGTTGCATTGGCTGGTGCCGGAGCCGGTGCTGGAGGATCAGCACGACGAAACCTTCGACTTGCTAAAGGACTATCTGGATTGGGCGCTCTATCGCCAATTGCGTCTGGCCCATAGCTTGTCCTACGGGCCTTCGGCCGAGCGTGAGGTGTTTGGCGGCGTGGGTTTCATGAGCATGAATGCCGACGTTGAACGCGATGACGTGTCCGAGGCCGAACAGGTGCTGGATGATCTGAAGGCCGGGTTGCTCAGGGACGGTCTCAATGCCAACACCTTCAACCGCCTCAAACAGGCCGCCATCGCCCGACAAGCCTGGGCCGTGCAAGGCAATAGCGCGTTGGCCGATTATTACTGGAGTGCCCTTGGGGACTACGACGACGGCCGTTTCGCCGACCCGGCCAAGGAACTGCAAGAGGTGACACTGGCGGAAGCGAACAAGGCCATGCGTGAATTGCTCATGCAGCCGGGCTACCTGCGGATCGAAAAGCCGTTGATGAGTGATGACCAGGTGATGTGGGCGATTGCCGGGGTGTTCGGGTTGCTTGTAATCGGTTTGTTGGCTTGGCGAGTACATCGCCGAAAGTAACCGGCACCCTCGCCACACCGCCCTCTCGGCGGTTACCCTGTCGAGGATTTTCCCCACGACTATTGCGAACCGCCGAATGCCTACACTGACCCTATTCGTACAGCGCATCCTGGAATTGATGAAGCGCTACCCAGGGGTCATTGCGCTCGGTGGTTTCATTTCCGGGGTCGGCAGCTTCATTCTGGTGGATCGTCAGCAAGGTCTGGCGACCTGGATCACCACCATCATGCTGGTCAGCTGGATCTGGCTGATGCTGGAAAACAGCCTCACCAAGCTGTTCGCCAGGATCTTCAAGCGCGAAATACCCCAGCCTCTGCTGCGTTACGCCACGCAGATGATCCACCAGGAAAGTCTGTTCTTCGTCCTGCCGTTCTTTTTTATCACCACCACCTGGAACAGCGGCCAGTTGTTTTTCACCGGGCTGCTGTGCATCGCCGCGCTGATTTCCATCATCGATCCGCTCTACTACAAATGGCTGGCCCCCCGGCGCTGGGCGTTTCTGGCACTGCACACACTGACGTTGTTCGCTGCACTGCTGACCGCCCTGCCCGTCATCCTGCACCTGACCACCTCCCAGAGTTTCAAACTGGCCCTGGGCACCGCCGTCGTGCTGTCGTTCCCGAGCCTGGCGTCGATCTTCCCGATACGTACCGTGCGCAACGCGCTGGCGATTCTGAGCATCACCGTCGGCATCGGCGGCGTTGGCTGGGTGCTGCGTTCGTGGGTTCCGCCGGCGACGCTGTGGATGACCGATGTGGCGATCAGTACGCAAATGCAGGACCGTATCCCCGGCGATAGCCTCGATGAGGTCACCGCCGACCAGATCCGTGGTGGCGGCCTGTACGCTTACACCGCGATCAACGCTCCGCGCGGTCTGGATGAGCGGATCTATCATGTGTGGCAGTTCAACGGCAAAGAGGTCGACCGCATCCCCCTGGACATCCACGGCGGGCGCAAGGAAGGCTACCGCGCCTGGACCCACAAGCAGAATTTCCCCGGCAACCCCGCGGGTAAATGGCAGGTTCGGGTGCTGACCGAAGCTGGCCAGGTCATCGGTGTGTTGCGCTTCGAGGTAAAGGACAACAAGCCTGCGACTGCCGCAAAGTAACCCGTTCGTGCTATTACGTAGATCTGCGTAATAGCTGATAAAGCACGGAGCTTATGACCAGCAACACAATGGCCGGCAGTGCCCAACTGGACACCTCTCACTCCCCTGCTCAGTTGCGGGTCACGGGTGACTGGACGCTCGCTCATTACGCCGATCTCAAGCACCTGAGCGAAAAGCTCCACGGCCAATACGACGACAGCGCTCACATCGACCTCAACAGCCTCGGCGCGCTCGATACCGCCGGTGCGTCGCTGCTGGTGGAGTTGCTCGGATCCGAGCGTCTGGGCCGATCCGCCGAACATCCCGATTGCACACTGTCCTCTGCCGACCGTGCCTTGTTGCAGACGGTCTATTGCTCGCTGACTGACTTCTGCGTGCCAATCAAGAAACCGGAAATCAGCGTCGGCATTCAACTGCTGACCCGCATCGGCCGCGCGGTCGACGCGGTCTGGCAGGACACCCTGCAACTGCTGGGTTTCGTCGGCCTGATTCTGGAAACCATCGCCCGCAGTCTGTTTCGCCCCAAGCGCTGGCGCATCACGCCGATGGTGGCGCACATCGAACAGACCGGGCTCGACGCCGCGCCCATCGTCGCCCTGCTGACCTTTTTGGTGGGCGCCGTGGTGGCGTTTCTCGGAGCGACAGTGCTGGCGAGTTTCGGCGCGAGTATTTTCACCGTGGACCTGGTGGCGTTCTCCTTCCTGCGCGAATTCGGGGTGCTGCTGACCGCGATCCTGATGGCCGGCCGCACCGCCAGTGCGTTCACCGCGCAAATCGGCTCGATGAAAGCCAACGAAGAAATCGACGCTATTCGCACCTTGGGCCTCGACCCGATGGAGTTGCTGGTGGTGCCGCGAGTGTTGGCCCTGCTGGTCGCGTTGCCGATGCTGACCTTTCTGGCGATGCTCTCGGGGATTGTCGGCGGCGGTGTGGTTTGCGCGGTGTCGCTGGATATTTCGCCCGCGATGTTCCTGTCGCTGCTGCAATCGGATATCGGCGTTCAGCACTTCCTGGTCGGGATCGTCAAAGCGCCGATCTTCGCGTTTTTGATCGCCGCCATCGGCTGTCTTGAAGGCTTCAAAGTCAGCGGTAGCGCCGAGTCTGTCGGCGCGCACACCACGTCGAGCGTGGTCCAGTCGATTTTCGTGGTGATCGTGCTCGACGCCGTGGCCGCACTGTTTTTCATGGAGATGGGCTGGTGAGTCGTCTACCCCGAGCGCCTTCCGAGGCGGTGATCGAAGTCCGCGGGCTGTGTAATCGCTTTGGTCGGCAAAGCGTGCATGAGAACCTCGACCTGGATGTGTTCAAGGGCGAAATCCTCGCCGTGGTCGGCGGTTCCGGCAGCGGTAAATCGGTGTTGTTGCGCAGCATCGTCGGCTTGCGTCAGCCCAGCGAAGGGGTGGTGAAGGTCTTCGGTAAAAACCTGCCGACGCTGTCCGAACACGAGCGCTCGAAGGTCGAACGGCGCTTCGGCGTGCTGTTCCAGAAAGGCGCCCTGTTCTCTTCACTGACGGTTACCGAGAACGTCGCCCTGCCCCTGATCGAGCATGCCGGTTTGAGCCGAGAGGACGCCGAACACTTGGCGGCAGTGAAAATGGCTTTGGCCGGGTTGCCGCTGTCGGCGGCCGACAAGTACCCCGCTTCGCTGTCCGGCGGCATGATCAAGCGTGCGGCACTGGCCCGGGCGCTGGCGCTGGACCCGGACATCCTGTTTCTCGACGAACCCACCGCCGGCCTCGATCCGATTGGCGCGGCCGCGTTCGATCAATTGATTCTGACCCTGCGCGATGCGTTGGGCCTGAGTGTGTTTCTGGTCACCCACGACCTCGACACGCTCTACACCATCACCGACCGGGTGGCGGTGCTGGCGCAGAAGAAAGTGCTGGTGGCGGACGCCATCGACAAGGTCTCGGAAACCGATGACGCGTGGATTCACGAATACTTCCATGGCCCTCGCGGCCGCGCGGCGCTGACGGCCGCTCAACAGCTTAAGGAGGTCTGACATGGAAACCCGAGCCCATCATGTATTGATCGGCCTGTTCACCGTGATTGTGGTGGCGGGCGCCCTGCTCTTCGGCTTGTGGCTGGCCAAATCCAGCGTCGACAGCGAGTTCAAGGATTACGAGATTGTCTTCAACGAGGCCGTCAGTGGCCTGTCCAAGGGCAGCGCCGTGCAGTACAGCGGGATCAAGGTCGGCGACGTGGTGACATTGCGTCTGGACCCGAAAGACCCGCGCCGCGTGTTGGCGCGGATTCGTCTGGGCGGTGATACCCCGATCAAGGAAGACACCCGGGCTATATTGGCGCTGACCGGGATCACCGGCACCTCGATCATCCAGCTCAGTGGCGGCACACCGCAGAGCCCAAAACTTCGGGGCAAGGACGGTGAGTTACCGACGATTGTTGCTTCGCCCTCGCCTATTGCTCGCTTGTTGAACGACAGCGGCGACCTGATGGCCGGTGTGAACATGCTGATGCAGAACGCCAACCAGATGTTTTCCACGGAGAACGTCGAGCGCATCAGCAAAACCCTTGAGCATCTGGAGCAAACCACTGGAACCATCGCCGACCAGCGCGGCGATATCCGTCAGGCGATGCGGCAACTGGCGTCGGTCGGTAAGCAAGCCGGCGCGATGCTGGAACAGACATCGGCGCTGATGCGCAATGCCAACGGCATGCTCAACGATCAAGGAAAGCAGATGTTCGGCAGCGCCGAGCAGGCGATGAAGTCGCTGGAACAGAGCAGCGCGACCATCAACACGTTGCTCACGACCAATCAGGATTCCCTCAACAGCGGCATACAAGGCCTCAATGGCCTGGCCCCGGCTGTGCGTGAGCTGCGCGATACCCTGACGTCGTTGCGGGCTATTTCCCAGCGTCTGGAAGCCAACCCCAGCGGCTACTTGCTGGGCAATGACAAGAACAAGGAGTTCACGCCATGAAGCTGACACACCTCGCCCTCCTCGTCAGCTTCATTGGGGTCAGCGCTTGCTCGATCCTGCCCAAGTCCGAGCCGTCCGATGTCTATCGGTTGCCTTCGGCCCAGAGCGGCGCATCGGCCAGCCAGGGGACGCCGCAGCGCTGGTCGCTGCGCCTGG
The DNA here is from genome assembly GCF_054897825.1 of Pseudomonas sp. ZS1P83. NCBI lineage: Bacteria > Pseudomonadati > Pseudomonadota > Gammaproteobacteria > Pseudomonadales > Pseudomonadaceae > Pseudomonas > Pseudomonas sp. ZS1P83. Next base: position 5,388,165 of record NZ_CM142706.1, on the reverse strand, counting down.
CCAAGCCGCAGGCCAGCGAGGCCTTGAACAGCCCGAAGATCGCCGTGATCCCTCAGGGTGATCTAATCAGCAGCTACAAGGCCTCGCGTTGGAGCGACCCGGCGCCGGTGTTGCTGCGCAATCGTCTGTTGGACGGTTTCCAGCGTGATGGACGGGTTTCATTGCTGAGCACCGACGACAGCAACTTCCAGGCAGATCTTGAATTGGGCGGTAGCCTGCAGGCGTTCCAGACCGAGTACCAAGGCACGGCTGCAAGCGTGGTCGTGCGTCTGGATGCATTGCTGGTGCGTGGTTATGACCAAAGAATCCTCGCCAGCCGACGCTTTGAAGTGCGCCAGCCATTGAGCGATGTGAAGGTGCCGGCAGTGGTGGCCGGGTTTGGCCAGGCCAGTGATCAACTGACGGCGCAGGTGGTGGCTTGGGCGGTTGAGCAAGGGCAGAAAATCGCGCCGCCACAAAGGCCTTGAATACTTACACCGCTTTCGCGAGCAAGCCCGCTCCCACAGGGGTTCTTCGTTAACCAAAGAACCAGTAACAAACCCCGATCGCGCCCAACACCCCGGCTAGTTCGGCCAGCAACGCACACCCCACCGCATGCCGCGCCCGCTGGATTCCCACCGCGCCGAAGTACACCGCCAATACATAGAAGGTCGTTTCGGTACTGCCCTGGATCGTCGCCGCCACGAGCGCCGGGAAGCTGTCCACGCCAGAGGTTTTCATGGTTTCGATCAGCATCGCCCGGGCGGCACTGCCAGAGAACGGTTTGACCATCGCCGTCGGCAGTGCATCGACGAAGCGCGTGTCCCAACCGGCCCATTCCACCAGATGCCGGATCCCGTCCAGACCAAAGTCCAGCGCTCCGGACGCCCGCAGCACGCCGACGGCACACAGCATCGCGACCAGATACGGCAGCAGATTCTTGGCCACATCAAAGCCTTCTTTGGCGCCTTCGACGAATGCTTCGTAGACCTTCACCTTACGGAACGCGCCGATCACCAGAAACAGCATGATCAACCCGAACAGCGTCAGGTTGCCGAGGATCGATGACAGGCCGGCCAGAGCGGTCGCCGAGAGCGTCGCCAGCAGCGCCATGAAGCCACCGAGTGCCAAGGCACCGGGAATCAAGTACGCGAGCACCACCGGGTCCCACAGGCGCAAACGCTGCATGAACGCCACCGACAGCAGGCCGACCAATGTCGAGCAACTGGTCGCAAGCAGGATGGGCAGGAACACCAGGGTCGGATCGGGTGCACCTTGCTGTGCGCGGTACATGAAGATCGTCACCGGCAGAAGGGTCAGGGAGGAGGCGTTGAGCACCAGGAACAGAATCTGCGCGTTGCTGGCGATGGTGTCGCTGGGGTTGAGCTCTTGCAGCGCCTTCATGGCTTTGAGGCCGATCGGCGTGGCGGCGTTGTCCAGGCCCAGGCCGTTGGCGGCAAAGTTCAGCGTGATCAGGCCGATGGCCGGGTGACCCGCCGGGACTTCGGGCATCAGGCGCAGAAACAGCGGGCCCAGCGCCTTGGCCAGCCACTCGACGATCCCGGCCTTCTCGGCAATCCGCAGAAAGCCCAGCCAGAGGGTGAGGGTGCCGAACAGCAGGACCATCACCTCGACCGACAATTTGGCCATGGCGAAAATACTTTCCACCATCGCCGCGAAGATCCCGGCGTTACCGCCTATCAGCCATTGCGCCAGTGCCGAAACGGCAGCCACGATGAAGAAGCCGAGCCACAGGCCATTGAGCATCAGTTAAATCCCCCGAAGAATGCGGCGAATGATAGCGGGGTAGCCAGAAACGACAAACCCCGGATTTTCTCCGGGGTTTGTTTTGCGAGCGCACCCGCTCTTTGCGAGCGATCCGTGCTACCTCGTACTGTAGGAGCGAGGCTTGCCCGCGATCAGAGCGCCGCGGTGTATCAGTCACACCGCGTTATCGTTCTTCGCGGGCGAGCTTCGCTCCTACAGGGGCCAGCGTTAGTTGTTGATGGTCTCACCGGCCGGCAACTTTTCCTTGCTGCGCCAGTGCGGCAGGGAGTTCCAGTAGCGTTGGCCCTTGGCATCGTCGTACATGCCTTCCCAGCGGGATATGACCAATACGGCCAGGGCATTGCCGATCACGTTCAGCGCGGTTCGCGCCATGTCCATGATGCGGTCGACACCCGCGATAAACGCCAGGCCTTCGAGTGGAATGCCAACGCTGCCCAGGGTGGCCAGCAACACCACGAAGGACACACCCGGTACGCCGGCGATGCCTTTGGAGGTGACCATCAGGGTCAGCACCAGCAGCAATTGCTGGCTGATGGACAGGTCGATGCCGTAGAGCTGGGCAATGAAGATTGCCGCGATGCTCTGGTACAGGGTCGAACCATCGAGGTTGAACGAGTAGCCGGTCGGGACCACGAAGCTGCAAATGGCTTTCGGCGCGCCGTAGGCTTCCATCTTCTCGATAACGCGCGGCAGCACGGTTTCGGAACTGGCGGTGGAGTAGGCCAGCACCAGCTCATCCTTGAAGATGCGCATCAGCTTGATCACCGAGAAGCCAAACAGGCGAGCGATCAGGCCCAGCACCACGAAGGCAAAGAAGGCGATGGCGACGTAAACCAGGATCACCAGTTTGGCCAGCGGCAGCAGGGAGGCGAAACCAAAGTTGGCCACGGTCACCGCGATCAGTGCGAAAACGCCGATCGGGGCGTAGTTCATGATCATGTGGGTGACTTTGAACATGCTTTCCGACACGCCCTGGAACAACTTCACCAGCGGCTCGCGCAGGTCCGATTGCAGGCTCGACAGACCGAGGCCGAACAGTACGGAGAAGAAGATGATCGGTAGCATCTCGCCGCGGGCCATGGCCGCGAAGATGTTCGACGGGATCAGGTTGAGGATGGTTTCGATGAACGCATGTTCATGCTGAACTTCGGCGGCAGTGGCCTGGTACTTGGAAATATCCACGGTACCCAGGGTGCTCATGTCGATACCGGTGCCCGGATGGAACACGTTGGCCAACACCAGACCGACCACGATGGCGATAGTGGTGACGATCTCGAAGTAAAGGATGGTCTTGAGGCCGATACGCCCGAGCTTCTTCGCGTCACCGACGCCTGCAATACCGACGATCAATGAAGAGATCACGATCGGGATCACAATCATCTTGATCAGACGGATAAAGATATCGCCTGCTGGTTGCAGAACGTTGCTGATCCACCAGGCTTTTTCGGCACTGAAATGGTTGAGCAGCGCACCGATTGCAATCCCCAATACCAGACCGATGAGGATCTGCCAGGCGAGGCTAAGCTTTGCCTTCTTCATATCTTTACCCTTACTTGCGTTTGACTCAGGCACATGCAAAAACTGGAACGCTTGTGGCGAAAAAGTCTTGTGCATCTACCCCCGTATAAGGTGTCCCGGAGCGATTGTTATCGGCTCTCTGGCAGGCGAAAAAGGCGCAACTATTCCGATGCAAGGAAGCAACGTCTAATGCTGTAAACGCCTACCCTATGCCGAATCGGCATGAGCTTTTTTAACTGAAACTCGCGTCCCAGCCGGTTCGAATACGACATTTCGGCAGGCATAAGTGCCGTGAACCGGCCATTCTGGAGGAGGTTGGTTGATTTTTAAGCGGAGAAATCAGGGTTGAAACTTGGGAAATAGCCTACGTTTAAACGCGAAAATTCTCTGACATTTAGTCGCAGCTTTCTCGATATACGGTCACAAAAAAAACACCACGAAAGGATTTTGCGAGGGATTAACGGAGGTGGAGCGGAGGAGGCGAGCGGAACGCTCTAGGACAAGCTTTACGCTGACGAAGCTCTTCGCAAGTCCGTCAGGTCGTGAGTGACCGGCGAACTTGCGCCGCAGCTTTTACCTGACCCGGCCCTTGCGCAGGCACCCCACGTGCCCGTAGGTCACTCCGCCCCAGAAACAGGCAGAACGTCCCGACCCCTTGGTCATGCGTCTACCTTCCTCGGGTAGCGCATCGGAAAAAAGCACTGTGGCCTCTTTCTTGTTTCGAACTCAGTCCATCGCCATGGCACAACCGCCCAGGAGCAGGGCGGCTGCCAGAGTCTTTAATAAAACGCTCATATTCAGCCTCGACTTCAGCCTCGACCGCGACGGCCAAAGAAGAAGGAAGCAATGAACATCACCAGGAACACGACAAAGAGAATCTTGGCGATACCCGTGGCGGTGCCCGCGATACCACCGAAGCCCAGTACCGCAGCGATGATGGCAATGATCAAGAATGTAATTGCCCAGCTCAACATGGTGATTCTCCTTACGCTTCTATTTAGAGATGTGACTTGTGGTGCTTTTCCCGGCGCATCGAACGCGCCAAGTTCGTGTGTTTAGAACACCCAACGTTCCTGACGAGGCATCTCATCCACAGACTGAGCCTGATCGACGTCCATCATTCGCATCGGGGCGCTGTCAGCCTGGTTATTGCTGGCCGCACTGAAATGGGTTTGGGTCGGATGCTGAATCGACAGGCGTGGCGCTTCTTGCTGCTGGCTCTGCTCCCAACGCTGAAACTGCTGGCCGCCGATCAAGGTGATCAATAGCGCCATAACAGCAAACAGACCTTGCTGGATATGCAGTGGCGAGAAAAGCAATTGGGCGGCACGTTGGCGACTCATCCTGAAGCTCCTCCCACTCGTTGGTGATCTTGTTGGGGCGACGTTACATGCCCTGGTTAAGTAAACTATTGCAGCCTGCATGCCAGCTTTTCATGATAATAAAATCGAATAAAATCAATTGGTTATGAATGATGTGGAATTCGGATCGGACGCATCCTGCACGATGGTCCTTTTGATGTCGTGCGTAATGCACGATAGTTTCGTAGGAGATTTCAATATTTTTGAATTGCGGAGAGGGCATGAATGTCACAAGGGGACACCGGTAGCTGCCTGCGAACCGGCTATCTGATAAAAAAACAACAAAATCAGGCGATTAGCCGTAGGGTGCTGAGATAGCTACGCTGCTGTAGCTGGAATCGACCAGAATCAACCATGCAAGTTGCCCGATTTTTCCGGGACTAACCAAGATCATTCTTTAAGGAGCGTAGGAAAATGGAATCAGCCACTGAGCATCAAGGCCGCATTCTGCTGGTGGATGATGAGTCCGCCATCCTGCGTACTTTTCGCTATTGCCTCGAAGATGAAGGCTACAGCGTCGCTACCGCCAACAGCGCTGCCCAGGCTGATGCGTTGCTTCAGCGCCAAGTCTTCGACCTGTGCTTCCTCGACCTGCGTCTAGGTGAAGACAACGGCCTCGATGTGCTGGCCCAAATGCGCATTCAGGCACCCTGGATGAGGGTGGTGATCGTCACCGCTCATTCGGCTGTGGACACCGCCGTGGATGCCATTCAGGCCGGTGCCGCCGACTATCTGGTCAAGCCTTGCAGCCCCGACCAATTGCGTCTGGCCACCGCCAAACAGTTGGAAGTGCGGCAACTGTCGGCACGTCTGGAAGCCCTTGAAGGCGAAGTGCGCAAACCCAAGGATGGCCTGGACTCTCACAGCCCGGCGATGAAGGTAGTACTCGAAACCGCCCGCCAGGTGGCCAGCACCGATGCCAATATTTTGATTCTCGGCGAGTCCGGCACCGGTAAAGGTGAGCTGTCCCAAGCCATTCACGGCTGGAGCAAGCGTGCGAGGAAATCCTGCGTCACTATCAATTGCCCGTCCCTGACCGCCGAACTCATGGAAAGCGAGCTCTTCGGCCATAGCCGTGGCGCGTTCACCGGTGCCAGCGAAAGCACCTTGGGGCGAGTCAATCAGGCCGATGGCGGGACGCTGTTTCTTGACGAGATCGGCGATTTTCCCCTGACGTTGCAACCAAAGTTGCTGCGGTTTATTCAGGACAAAGAGTACGAGCGCGTGGGTGATCCGGTGACCCGCCGCGCCGATGTGCGAATTCTCGCGGCCACCAACCTCAACCTCGAAGACATGGTGCGCGACGGCCGTTTCCGTGAAGACCTGCTCTACCGCCTGAACGTCATCACCTTGCACCTGCCGCCTCTTCGCGAGCGCCGGGAAGATATTCTGAATCTGGCCGATCGTTTTCTGGCCCGTTTCGTCAAGGAGTACGCGCGTCCGGCTCGTGGCTTCAGCGACGAAGCCCGCGAAGCGCTGCTCGGCTACCGCTGGCCGGGGAACATCCGGGAGTTGCGCAACGTTGTGGAGCGGGCAAGCATTATTTGTCCACAGGAGCGGGTCGAGATCAGCCACCTGGGCATGGCCGAAACCCCGATCAACAATGCGCCACGCATCGGCGCTGCGCTGAGTCTGGATGAGTTGGAAAAAGCTCACATCGGAGCGGTCCTCGCCACCGCAGACACACTGGACCAGGCCGCCAAGACCCTGGGTATCGATGCCTCGACGTTGTACCGAAAACGCAAGCAGTACAACTTGTGAGCTGTCTGCGATGAAACTGGCGATGAAGTTGCGCACCCGGCTATTTCTGAGTATTTCTGCACTGATCACCGTGGCGCTGCTTGGGCTGTTGCTTGGGCTGGTCAGCGTGATGCAAATGGCGGGCACCCAGGAAGCGCTGATTCGCAATAGTTTCGACACCCTCGACCTGGGGCTGAAATTGCGTCAGACCCTCGGCGATCAACTGATCATCATGCTCAGCGAAAAGCCAGATCCTGCGGCGTTTGAGGCGTCCAGGCAGCATTATGTTCAGTTGCTTGATGACGGCATTGCCCATACCCGGACGGGTGATGAGCTCCTGTACGGCTTCGAGCAGGCCAAGGCTGACTACCAGAGCTTTCTGCAAGCGTACGACTTGTCACGTGACTCGACGCACGTGTTGAGTGGCAACGAAGTACTCACAGAAAAATTCAATGCGCTGCGCAATGGTTTGATCGCCGAGCACAAGCGTGCGCTGGATAACATCAGTGCCACCGAACAGCAGGCTCGGGAGAGGGCGCTGCTGGTTGCCGGCCTGCTCGGGCTTGTGGGGCTGGCGGTGCTGATCATCGGCTTCGTCACCGCCCATGCTATTGCTCGACGTTTTGGTGCACCGATCGAGGCCCTGGCTCAGGCGGCGGACAACATCGGCCAAGGTAATTTCGAAGTGACGCTGCCGATTTCCTCGGCAGTGGAAATGAACCAGCTGACCAAGCGCTTCGGGATCATGGCCGAGGCCTTGCGCGAGCATCAGGCCACCAATGTCCATGAGCTGCTCGCAGGCCAGCAACGTTTGCAGGCCGTGCTCGACAGCATCGACGATGGGCTGCTGATGATCGACCGCGATGGTCGTTTGGAACACCTCAACCCCGTAGCGCAGCGTCAATTGGGTTGGGACACCGATCGTCTCGGTCAAGGTCTGGGGACGGCGCTTGAGCGTCCCGAACTCGATGAACAGCTGCAACTGGTGCTACGCGGCGGCACCTTGGAGCGGGCGCCGGAAGACCTGAGTATCGAGGTCGACGGTGAGTCGCGGTTGCTGACCTTTAGCCTGACACCGGTCAGTCATACACAGGGCCATATTCTCGGCGCCGTGATGGTGCTGCATGACGTCACCGAACAGCGCGCATTTGAACGGGTGCGCAGCGAGTTCGTACTGCGCGCCTCCCATGAATTGCGAACGCCGGTCACCGGGATGCACATGGCGTTCGGCCTGTTCCGCGAGCGCGCGCACTTTGCCGAGGACTCGCGTGAAGCGGATCTGCTAGATACCGTGAACGAAGAGATGCAGCGCTTGATGCAGTTGATCAACGACCTGCTGAACTTCTCCCGGTATCAGAACGGATTACAGAAACTCACGCTGGCGCCGTGCGCCATCGAGGAGTTGCTGGAACAGGCCCGGGAACGTTTTGCCGGCCCTGCAAATGAGCAGCGCATCGACCTGTCGGTGGAGGTGCAAGGGCCATTACCGCGATTGCAGGCTGATCAGCCGCAGCTGGACAGGGTGCTCGATAACCTGATCGACAACGCGTTGCGCCACACCGCCCCCGGCGGGCAAATACGTTTGCAGGCTCGACGCCATGGAGAGCGAGTCATTATCAGCGTCGAGGATAACGGCGAAGGTATTGCCTACGGCCAGCAGGGGCGGATTTTCGAACCCTTTGTACAGGTGGGTCGCAAGAAGGGCGGTGCCGGGCTAGGTCTCGCACTGTGCAAGGAAATCGTGCAGTTGCACGGCGGACGGATGGGTGTTTATTCGCGGCCAGGGCAGGGTACCCAGTTCTATATGGCGCTGTCGGTATAAGCCACAGCAGCTTCAGGCTTCGTCATCGAAACGTCGAGCGGCCAATCGGCGGCCACGGGTAATCAGCTCGATGAACTGCACCGCACTTAACGCATGGGCGAAGAGCCAACCCTGACCGAACTTCACGCCTTCACTGCTCAGAAGCGCCGCCTGGGACTCATGTTCGATGCCTTCGGCAATGACTGTGAGTTGCAGGGCTTGGGCCATGCGAATGATGTGCGGTGCGACACCGCTACTCGCAGCGTCATGACCCAGCGCATCGATAAACGCCTTATCGATTTTCAGGCAGTCGACTGGCAGGGTTTGCAGGTAGGCGAGGCTGCAATAACCGGTGCCAAAGTCATCAATCAGCACCTGATGCCCCACATCCCGCAAGGCTTGCAGGTTTTCCCGAGCGACGACGACATCAATCAATCCCCGCTCGGTGACTTCAAAGGCAATTTGCTTTGCTGCGACGCGGTGCAAGGTCAGCAGGCGCGCCATCACCTGGCCAATACGCGGCACCATGACGTCGCAGGCCGCCAGATTGACCGAAATGTACAGTTGTGGATTGGCCCGCAACAAATGACCAAGCTGCTCAAGCAGGCGCTGCAGGACGAAGTCGGTCATTTGGCGGATCTGGCCGGTGTTCTCCGCCATCGGAATGAACAGGTCGGGACTGGTCAGAGTGCCGTCCGGCCTTCGCCAGCGCAACAAGGCTTCTGCTCCGACACAGTTGCGACTGTCGAGGTCGAAGATCGGTTGGTACAGCACCTGCAACTCGCCTCGCCGTATGGCGCCACTGAGTTCGGCGTCCAGCGACTGTCGCTGGCGCACCAACAGAAGCACCAGAAAGCCCACACACACCGCCAGCACCAGACTGGCCGGTAGCAACCACCACCAGGCCGCCGGCACATGCATGCCGGTGCGCGGGCTGATCAGCACCAATTGGTATTCCGGATTGTTGGTGGGCATGCGGTAAATCAAGCGGGACTGCGTGATTTGTAGCGCGTCGCTGCTTTTCGGGGGCCAGGGTTCGGTCGGTGGCCAGACCTGTGAGACACCCAGTACCGGAATCGCGCGCGTGCCGTCGAGTACCACCAGCAGGCTGCTTCCCGGTGACAAGTCGACCATGTCAGTCAAATGCCCGCGAGACGTCGCAACACGAAAATTACCGCGCCCGAGCATCAGCGCGGCACGGTTTTCATCGGGTTCGGTGGTGGTGTTCAGCCAGTAACTGTAGGTCGGGCCTTTGATGTCCGGCGGTCTTGTCATCGACAGCCCTTCCTGGCGGGGGCGGTTGGAGCAGATCCGTGAGGCATCCATATAGGCGGCTTCGTAAACAAAACGGTAATTGAAGCTGACCTGCTGCAAGGTCGCGATCATTTCGTCATCGCAGCCCCGTAACGGCTGGGCTTCCAAGTCGTCGAGGCTTTCACGCAACTGCCCGAACAGTTGCTCCAGGCGAGCAAGGAAGCGCTCGCCCTGGGCATTCATCTCTTCGCTTTCACTCTGCTCGACTTGATGCATGGCCACGAACAGGCTGCCGGCCATCAAAAGTGTCGCGCTCAAGGCAGCAGCCAGTATCGCCAAGAACCATGGGCGATAGAACCAACTACGTAATGTCTCTCGAGCAGCAGGCATATGGAATATCCGAAGAATTACCAATGAGTTATAGCTGCTGATTGGAAAAAAGCCCTGACCGTCGGGCGGGCGTCATTATTTTGTCTGATTCAAGACTTGTAGAAGCGCCGCGGTTTGCGCATCCGGTGTGCCATCGAAACGAGACGGTCGGAAATGCATCTGAAAGGCCGCAATCACATGACGCGTCGCAACATCCAGTTCGCCGGTTTGCGGCGTGGGATAACCCAGACGGGCCAGCTGTGCCTGAAACCAACTGATGGTTGGCGGCTGTACTTCGAACTGTGCTTGCTGACGCGTTACGGCCAGCTCGTTCGGCCAGATACCAAGGCCTTCGGCAGCTAGACGCTTCCAAGGGAACAGCGGCCCCGGATCGAGCTTGCGCAGTGGGGCGATGTCGCTATGGCCGATGATGCTACGTGGATTGATGGCGTAACGCTTGCTGATGTCCCTGAGGAGGACGATCAGGGACTGGACCTGGTCTTCGCTGTAGGGGTACCAAAGGCGCCCGGTAGGGGTGTCTTTAAAGCCCGGGTTGACGATTTCGATGCCAATAGAGCTGGAGTTCAGCCAGGTTCGGCCTTGCCATTCGCTTTCCCCGGCGTGCCAGGCTCGGAGGTTTTCATCCATCAGCTTGTAGATGGTGGCGCCCTTGTCGTCGCCAATCAGATAGTGGCTGCTGACCTCGCCATGGGTTAGTAGCTGCAGCGAGCGCTCCAGTGACGCCGAGGTGTAATGCACCACCACAAATTGAATGCGGCTGTCGTGATTGGCTGAAGGGTGACGGGTGTCGAAACGGGGGCCGCTGGCACAACCGACCAACAGAATCAGCGACACGATGAGGGCTAAGTATTTCATGGCAGAAGGCAATACACGCAAGACAGTAATGCAACAGTGTAACGTACTGCCTTGCGCTTAGACGGCCAACGCTAAGTTTTAAACAAAATGGAACAATTGATCGTTAACCCAGTTCCACCCGGTTGCGGCCGGCATGTTTCGCCCTATATAGCGCCTGATCGGCTCTTTTCAGCACCAGATCGCTATGTTCGCCGGGTTTGAACGCAGTCAGCCCCATGGAAATGGTGATGGTCACCGGCTCACCCTTGAAGTGAAAAGGGCAGGCTTCGATCGACGCACGCAGGTTTTCCAGCAGTTTCGCGCCGACAGCCGGTACTGTCGCTGGCATCAACAGGACGAACTCCTCACCGCCAAACCGGGCAATGAAATCCGTTCCGCGCAGGCGCTTACGGAGCACGCTGGCGATAATTTTCAGCACTTTGTCGCCCGCCAAGTGGCCATAGTTATCGTTGATACGCTTGAAATGATCGAGGTCGAGCATTGCCAGCAACAGCGAGTTGCCCTGTTGCTGCCATTGGCTGATTTCGTGATCCAGCTGTTCGCTCCAGGCGGCCCGGTTAGGCAGGCCGGTCAGCGGATCAATCAAGGCTTTCTGGCGGTGCTCTTCGAGATGCTCGCGATAGCCCAACGCTTCCTGCTCCATGTGCGCAACGCGTTCGGCCAGACCATGAAGACGGGCCGCGACTTCCTGCTCGCGCTCATTACGCTGCTTCTGATGCTGGTCCATGGTGCCGAGCAGGCCTTCCAGATGGTTTTCCAGGACGTGCTTGAGATCGTCCAGGTCGGCCGCGTCCTGCATGCTGTTCTGCAAGCCGTCGACCTGCTCTCGGATCTGGGTGTCCATCTCGCGTGCCGCAGAACGGTTGTCGGCATGGCCCTCGCTGGCTGCTTGCAAGTTGCTTTGGAACGACTCCAGGCGTTCGTTGAGCTGCTGCAAATAGGCTTCGAATTCGTGCTGGCCGCTGTCGGTGATTGCCAGCATCAAGGTTGCCAAATCATCGAGTATCGGCAGCAATTCGTACCAGTTCAGGCCATTTTTCAGTCGATCACGCATGGCTTCGGCTTGCGGACGATGACGCTCGGGAAGCGTCAGGTCGTCGAGTAAGCCCAGAAGCGTGTCTTCGATGTGCCTGGCTACCGAGCTATAGGACGGTTCGGGTGAGTCCGGCAGGGCGTAGAGAATATCCAGCTCGGGTTGTTCGGGACCTGCGGTGGCCAACACTTGGGCCATGGCCGGGGGTAGCGGCAGGCTGTCGAGGTGGACCACCGGGGTTAATTCGTCGGGATTGATTGCCGGTTGAGCCTGCGTTGCTGGCTCGATGATCGATGGAGCCAGTTCTGGATGTTCAATGCCCGGTTGCGGTGGCGTCTCTGGAGTCTGGGCGGGTGCTTGCTCCGGCTCAAGCACTGGCGGGATAAACGCTACAACGGCAGGAGAAGGCGCTGCCGCGGGCAGTGTCTCGACCCTCAGTGGCTCGGGTGCAGCAACGGTAGCGGCGACTGGTGCGACCGCCACTTGCGGCTTATCGACGTCTGGCGCGAGATCGACGTTTACTTGTGGTCTCTCGGCATGAGGCACAGCAATCGATTCGGCCTGCTGCGGGGCGGGCGGCGGGACAGCGGCGGGGGTGACCTGGAATGCCGTTTCATCCGTTTCACGGCTACCAAACAGTCGCTGCAGCAAACCTGGGCGGCCGGGTTCCACCGGGTTTTCAAGCTGACCCAAGGCTTTGCCTTGCAGGCCGCTCAGTTCGCTGAGCAGCAACGGCATTTCGCGCGCCTGCCCGACCCTTGTATCCAGATGCTTGGCGAAGTTTTTCAGCGGCCGGCTCACTTCCCGGGGCAGCGGTAATGTTTGTAGCTGGGAAACCAGCGCGGTCAGTGCGGCGCTGGTCTGATTTATCCTGGTTTCCCGGCGCTGTTCGGAGTCGAGCACGGCTTTTTCCAGCCGCGGAAGCAGGGCGGCCAGGCCGGCGTCCATGTCATCAGAGCGCACTATTTCGCGCATTTCCTTCATGCACTGATCAACCGCGCTATCGGTACCTTCAGCGGCCAGGGTGCTGCGCACCAGCCCGCGACGCAGCAGGTCGAGCCGGGCGTCCCATCGACGCTCGAGCTTTTCCTGTTGTTCGATGCTTTTGAGGTATTTCTCTTTCCAGCGCTGTGCTTCGTCGCTCATTCATGGGATCCGCGAGGGGCAGGACTCAACGCGGGCAATGCATCAGCCGTGAGCGAACCCGGCAGACGAATCTCTACCGCGACCGGCAGGTGATCGGAAATGGGTTGTGCCAGCACCTCGACCTTTTCAAGGGTCAGGGTCGGGCTCAGCAAAATATGGTCCAGGCAGCGCTGCGGGCGCCAGCTAGGGAACGTCGCTTCCAGTTGTGGCGCGAGCAGACCGAGGTCGCGCAACGGGGAGTTTTGCAGCAAGTCACTGGCATGGGTATTCATGTCGCCCATCAGCACCTGGTGTTTATAGCCGCCGATCAACTCGCGGATGTAAGCCAGTTGCATGCTGCGAGCGCGAGCGCCCAGCGCCAGGTGCATCATCACAACCACCAGCGCCTCCGGACCTTCGCCGAAGCGCACCAGAATTGCCCCGCGCCCCTTGGGCCCCGGTAGCGGATGATCTTCAATCGCCCACGGGCGCAGGCGGCTGAGCACACCATTGCTGTGCTGGCCGAGGCGACCGAGGTTGCGATTGAGTTGTTGATACCAGTAGGGGAATGCTCCGAGTTGGGCCAGGTGTTCAACCTGGTTGACGTAGCCTGATCGCAGGCTGCCGCCATCGGCCTCCTGCAAGGCGACCAGATCGAAGTCGCCCAACAGATTGCCGATCTTTTGCAGATTGTCGGCACGCCCGGTGTGCGGCAACAGATGCTGCCAGCCACGGGTCAGGTAGTGTCGATAGCGCTCGGTACTGATGCCGACCTGAATATTGAAACTGAGCAAGCGCAGACGGCTGTCCGCGGGTAAGCCCGTCGATTCCAGATGATGCTCGTTGACCCGTGGACCATGCAGGCCAACGACGCGTTCAGTACCCCAGCGGCGCATGGCAGTCGCCGCGCTTAGTTGGCAGCAGCCTTGTTAGCCGCTCGCTCTTTGTCGATCAGTTTGTCGGCCAACTGCAATGCTTGCTCGGCGCCGCCGGCAGAGCCCACGTCGAAGCGATACTTGCCGTTGACGATCATGGTTGGAACACCGGAGATTTCATACTTCTTCGCCAGTTCGCGAGCCTTGATGATCTGGCCCTTGATGGCAAAGGAGTCAAAAGTGGCCAGGAACTTGTCCTTGTCTACGCCTTGAGTCACCAGGAAGTCGGCCATTTCATTCTTGTCGACCAGCTTCTTGTGTTCTTTCTGAATGGCTTCGAACACTGCCGAGTGGACCTTGTGCTCAACGCCCATCGCTTCAAGGGTCAGGAACAGCTGGCCGTGTGCGTCCCACGGACCACCGAACATGGCTGGAATACGCACGAAATTCACATCGGAAGGCAGTTTCTCAGCCCAAGGATTGATCACCGGTTCGAAAGCGTAGCAGTGCGGGCAGCCGTACCAGAACAGCTCCACGACTTCGATCTTGCCAGGCACGGCGACCGGAACCGCATTGCTCAGTTCGACATAAGGTGCGGCGGGTGCTTCGGCGGCTTGGGCAGTCATGCCGAACAGGCTGGCAGCGACGAGTGCGGCGCTGATGATCAGATTACGCATGCTTTACTCCTGGACAATTTGGGTCGCCTCGCGCGACCTGTTTTCAGACAGATCCTGGCGGGCTTGAGTTCTGTAGTGTAACGGCAGCGGCCACAAAAAAGGGCGGCCAAAGCCACCCTTTTTATGCTTGCATCGACGGATTAATCGAGCGTTAACGTTGCAGGAGATGTGCAGCTCACGCAACGCCCGATTTGCCGGTCTTAGTGCAGGCCCTGAATGTAGCTGGAGACTGCTGCGATATCTTCGTCGCTAAGCCTTTTGGCGATGGTCTGCATGGTTTTGGTGTCGCCATCGTTGGACCGGCCGCCTTCTTCCTTGCGGAAGTCGGTCAGTTGCTTGGCAACATATTGAGCGTGCTGGCCGCCCAGGTGCGGGAAGCCGGCAGCTGCGTTGCCTGTGCCATTCGGTGAGTGACAACCGGTGCAGGCTGGCAGGCCCTTGGCCAGGTCGCCGCCGCGGAACAGTGCTTCACCCCGAGAAACGACTTTCGGGTCGGCGGCGCCAACGCTGCCTTTCTGGCTGGCGAAGTAGGCGGATATATCGGCCAGGTCCTGATCGCTCAGGTTGGTCAGCAGACCGGTCATTTCCAGTACCGTGCGTTTGCCGGACTTGATGTCGTGTAGCTGCTTGTTCAGATAACGTTCGCCCTGGCCTGCCAGTTTCGGAAAGTTAGGCGCCATACTGTTGCCATCCGGGCCATGACAGGCGCCACATACTGCGGCTTTCGCCTGACCAGCAGTCGCATCACCTGCAGCATGGGCAATGCCGGAGATCCCCACGGTCAACAGCAGACTCACGATCAATTTGTTCATCAGCTAATCCAACTACGGCTAAGGGTTAAAGAGTTATGGGCCGGGATCACTCGCTCATCCACTGGATGATTGCTCGGTAATCCTCGGCACTGCAGTCCATGCACAAACCACGCGGCGGCATCGCCTTGAAACCCTGGGTCACGTGTTGCACCAGCGTCTCCATACCTTTCGCCAACCTCGGCGTCCAAGCTTCCTGATCGCCCTTTTGAGGCGCCATGGGTAGTTGGCCGGAATGACAGGCACCACAAACACGGTTGTACACAGCTTCCGGATCCTGTGTAGCCTGAGCGCTGTAAAGCGGCATCAAGACACCGGCAGCTAGCAGCCATTTCGTCATAAAACGACCTTTTCAGGGTTGAGAGCGTGCTGCGTTCTAGTGCGCAATCAAGGTCAATCGCTCTCGTGAACTTCATCCTACGCTGGGACAAAGCGCACACAAAATCTGCGGCATTATATACTGGCGTCACTGAAACGGAAACGACACTGCTCGCCGCGTCCATTCCCGGCGCCGCCCACATCGGAAATCCCATGCAACTCAAGAATCCCATCCTCGGTCTGTGCCAACAGTCCACCTTCATGCTCAGCGCCGCCAAAGTCGACCAATGTCCCGACGACGAAGGCTTTGAAGTGGCCTTCGCCGGGCGCTCCAACGCCGGCAAGTCCAGTGCTCTGAACACCCTGACGCATGCCAGTCTGGCGCGAACCTCGAAAACTCCGGGGCGCACACAGCTCTTGAACTTCTTCAAGCTAGACGATGATCGTCGTCTGGTCGACCTGCCGGGTTACGGTTACGCGAAAGTGCCTATCCCGTTGAAGCTGCACTGGCAGCGTCACCTGGAAGCCTATCTGGGCGGTCGCGAGAGTTTGAAAGGGTTGATTTTGATGATGGACATCCGTCATCCAATGACCGACTTCGACTTGTTGATGCTCGACTGGGCCGTCGCCAGCGGCATGCCGATGCACATTTTGCTGACTAAAGCCGACAAACTGACCTATGGAGCGGCGAAAAACGTCCTGCTCAAGGTTCAGGCAGACATCCGCAAGGGTTGGGGCGATGCGATCAGTATCCAGCTGTTTTCGGCCCCAAAACGTCTGGGCCTGGAAGACGCCTACACTGTACTGGCGGGCTGGATGGAACTGGCGGACAAGGGCGCGGAGCTTGCCGAGTAGGCTGTCCAAACAAAAGCAGCAGGCAAAAAAAACCCCGGACTTCTTATGGGGAGGGGGAAGTTCCGGGGTTCAAGTTCCGGACCGCTAGGGCGGGGTCCAGATATCTGCCAACACTTAACACAACATTAGGAGCATCGAAGGGCTTCACCACCCATTCAGTTACTCTGAGTGGCGATTCAGGAGTTTAGTTCAGAATTTTTTACAATGCCTTTGGAATAGGCCAGCAAGTTTTCCGAACTAAGAGCCCTTCGCCCCTTTCTGCCGCGGCACTATGCCGCAGCAGAAAGCGCCTTTTCAGACGGTTCAGTGAGCCTCATCCCAGTTATTTCCTACGCCAACCTCGACCAAAAGCGGCACATCAAGCTTCGCTGCGTCGCTCATGTGCACGCGAATTTCATCACGGACCTGGTCGACCAAATCTTCCCGCACTTCCAGAACCAATTCATCGTGCACCTGCAGAATGACTTTGGCGTCGAGGCCTGACGCTGTCAGCCAGCTATCCACAGCAATCATGGCTTTCTTGATGATGTCCGCGGCGGTGCCTTGCATCGGGGCGTTGATTGCCGTGCGTTCGGCACCTTTGCGCAGGGCCGGGTTTTTCGCGTTGATTTCCGGCAGGTAAAGGCGACGACCGAAAATGGTTTCAACGAAACCTTGCTCGGCGGCCTGGGCGCGGGTGCGCTCCATGTACTCGAGCACGCCTGGGTAGCGGGCGAAGTAACGGTCGATGTAGGCCTGGGATTGCTTGCGGTCAACGCCAATCTGCTTGGCCAGGCCAAACGCGCTCATGCCGTAGATCAAACCGAAGTTGATCGCCTTGGCACTGCGCCGTTGGTCGGTGGTGACGTCCCCCAGCTCAACTCCGAAGACTTCCGCTGCGGTGGCTTTGTGCACGTCCAGATCGTTGCGGAAGGCGTGCAGCAGACCTTCGTCTTTGGCCAAGTGAGCCATGATCCGCAGTTCGATCTGTGAGTAGTCGGCAGCCAGCAGCTTGTAGCCTTTGGGTGCGACGAATGCCTGACGAATCCGACGACCTTCGGCGGTGCGGATCGGAATGTTCTGCAGGTTCGGATCGCTGGACGACAAACGTCCGGTCGCCGCTACGGCTTGGTGGTAAGAGGTGTGAATCCGCCCGGTGCGTGGGTTGATCTGCTCTGGCAGGCGATCGGTGTAAGTGCTTTTCAGCTTGCTCATTGAGCGGTACTGCATCAGCACTTTGGGTAGCGGGAAATCCTGTTCGGCCAGTTCCGCCAGCACGGCTTCGGCGGTGGACGCCTGGCCTTTGGCGGTTTTGCTGAGGATCGGCAGGCCGAGTTTTTCATACAGAATCACGCCCAATTGCTTCGGCGAGCCGAGGTTGAACTCTTCCCCGGCGATGGCGAACGCCTCACGCTCGAGGGCGACCATTTTTTCGCCCAGTTCAACGCTCTGAATGCCCAGCAGGTTGGCATCGACCAGCGCGCCTTGGCGTTCGATTCGTGCCAGCACCGGCACCAACGGCATTTCGATTTCGCTCAGGACCTTGCTGAGGCTCGCAATTGCGTTGAGCTTTTCCTGCAAGGTTTGATGCAAACGCAGCGTCACGTCGGCGTCTTCGGCGGCGTAAGGTCCGGCCAGCTCCAGGGAGATCTGGTCAAACGTCAGCTGCTTGGCGCCCTTGCCGGCGATGTCCTGAAAACTGGTGGTGGTGTGATTCAGGTATTTGAGCGCCAGGCTGTCCATGTCGTGACGGGTTGCGGTGGAGTCCAGCACGTAAGATTCGAGCATCGTGTCGAAAGCGACGCCTTGGACGGAGATGCCGCAGCTCTGATCGCCACCGATGGCGCAGTTGGCCAAGATGTTCATGTCGAATTTGGCGTGTTGGCCGACCTTAAGCTTGTTCGGGTCTTCCAGGATCGGTTTCAGTGCCCGCAACACAGTGTCGCGATCGAGCTGGTCGGGTACGCCCATGTAGGAGTGGGTCAACGGGATGTAGGCCGCTTCGTTGACTTGTACAGCGAAAGACAGACCGACCAATTGCGCCTGCTGCGCGTCGATGCCAGTGGTTTCGGTGTCGAAGGCAATCAGCTTGGCGTCGTTGAGCTTCTTCAGCCACAGGTCGAAGTCTGCCTGGGTGAGGATCGTTGTGTACTTGAGCTCAGTATCGACGGCGGCTTCTTCAGCCACCGGAGCAGTCACTTCCTGGCCGGAACGCTTGGCATCGCGGTGGTTCTCTTCGAACCAGCTCTTGAACTCCAGCAGGGTATAGAGCTCGGCGAGCTTGTCGTGATCCGGCTTGCCCATTTGCAGGTCGTCGAGGCCGATATCCAGCGGCACGTCGATCTTGATAGTTGCCAATTGATAGGAGAGAAACGCCATCTCCTTGTGCTCTTCGAGCTTGGCCGGCAGGGTCTTGGCCCCGCGAATCGGCAGGGTCGGGACGATGTCGAGCTGCGCATAAAGCTCGGTCAGGCCGCCGTTCACGCCGACCAACAGTCCGGAAGCAGTCTTCGGACCAATGCCCGGAACGCCCGGAATGTTGTCGGAAGAATCGCCCATCAGTGCCAGATAATCGATGATTTGCTCGGGAGCGACGCCGAATTTCTCCTTCACGCCCTCCACGTCCAGCGCGCTACCGGTCATGGTATTGACCAAGGTAATGTGGCCGTCGACCAGCTGCGCCATGTCCTTGTCGCCGGTGGAGATCACCACTGGGCGGTCGGCCGCCGCGCTGCTGCGGGCCAGGGTGCCGATTACGTCATCGGCCTCGACGCCTTCGACGCACAACAGCGGAAAGCCCAGGGCGATCACGCTTTGGTGCAGCGGCTCGATTTGCACGCGCATGTCGTCGGGCATGCTCGGACGGTTGGCCTTATATTCGGCGTACATGTCATCGCGAAATGTCCCACCCTTGGCGTCGAACACCACGGCGAACGGACTGTCCGGGTACTGCTTGCGCAGGCTCTTGAGCATGTTCAATACGCCCTTGACCGCACCGGTCGGCAGTCCTTTGGACGTGGTCAGCGGTGGGAGGGCGTGAAAGGCGCGGTACAGGTAAGAAGAACCGTCCACCAGGACGAGGGGGGCTTGGCTCATGAGCAGGATCAACCTTTTCGGCGGGTCCGGCGCTAGAATAGCGGGACCGTTGACGACAAAGGGACAAGGTTATCATGCGCACACTAAATCGCTTGCTGCTGGCTGGGTTGTTTGCAATCGCACCATTGGCCGTCATGGCGGCGGACGATGCGCCATCGCCGGAGCCGGAAGTCACCATCCGCACGGAAGGCGATAAAACCATCCAGGAATACCGCCAAAACGGTTTCCTATACGCGATCAAGGTTACCCCAAAAGGCGCACCGCCTTACTTTCTGGTGCGTGCGGACGGAACGGATGCAAACTTCATCCGCTCGGATCAGCCGGATATGCTGATTCCGTCGTGGAAGATTTTTGAGTGGAAGTAGTTTCTTAATTTCAATCGGCGCTGGCTCGAGTAGCGGCGCCCGTACTGGCAGTTCAAACATGTCTGTGTTCACCCCGCTGGCTCGGCCCGAGCTGGAAACCTTTCTCGCCCCTTACGGGCTCGGCCGCCTGCTTGATTTCCAGGGGATTGCCGCTGGTAGCGAAAACACCAATTTCTTTATCAGTCTGGAGCAGGGCGAATTTGTCCTGACCCTCGTTGAGCGTGGTCCGGTTCAGGAGATGCCGTTCTTCATTGAACTGCTCGACGTGCTGCATGACGCTGACCTGCCAGTGCCTTATGCATTGCGCACCACCGACGGCGTCGCCTTGCGCGAACTGGCCGGCAAACCTGCGCTGTTGCAGCCGCGTCTGGCCGGCAAGCACATCAAGGAAGCCAACGCGCAGCATTGCGCTCAGGTCGGCGAGTTGCTCGGTCATCTGCACCTTGCAACCCAGGCCAACATGATCAAGCGCAAGACCGATCGCGGCCTGGACTGGATGCTGGAGGAGGGCACGCAGTTGCTGTCGCACCTGAATGCCGTGCAGAGCGATCTGCTGCAACGGGCTCTGGACGAAATCACACAGAAAAAGACGAAAATTCTGGCGCTGCCGCGAGCCAACATCCACGCCGACTTGTTCCGCGATAACGCGATGTTCGAAGGCACTCACCTGACCGGGTTGATCGATTTCTACAACGCCTGTTCGGGGCCAATGCTCTACGACGTGGCGATTGCTTTGAACGACTGGTGTTCAGACGAAGGCGGGTTGATCGTCGGACCACGAGCGCGGGCGTTACTCGGCGCTTATGCAGCGTTGCGGCCGTTTACCGCAGCCGAAGCCGAGTTGTGGCCAACTATGTTGCGGGTGGCGTGTGTGCGGTTCTGGTTGTCGCGGTTGATTGCGGCGGAGTCTTTCGCCGGACAGGACGTGTTGATTCACGATCCGATGGAGTTTCAGCAGCGTCTGGCGCAGCGTCAGAAGGTCAGTACACCGTTGCCGTTCGCCCTCTAAAAGCTTCGCGGGCAAGCCTCGCTCCTACAGGATTTATGCGGTCCGTGTGGGAGCGGGCTTGCTCGCGAATGGGGGCGACACAATTTTCCGATTACAACGACTCCAGGCATCCTGCCAAATCATTTCCCAATTTCTCCAGCACCTGCTCATACCCCTGAGCGGTCGCCGGCGTGTACCCGCCCAGCGCGTCCAGTTCCGCGAGTTTCACCGGCAGACCCGCCACCAGGGTTTCCGCCAGGCGCGGACGCAACGGCGGCTCGCTGAACACACAGGTTTTGCCGACTTCCTGCAGTCGAGTGCGCATCGCCGCGACATGCTGGGCGCCGGGTTGTACCTCGGCCGCGACGCTGAATACGCCAGCATGATTGAGGCCGTAGGCGTCTTCAAAGTAGTCGAAGGCCTCGTGGAATACGAAGTACGGTTTGCCTGCGATGCCGGCCAGACGCGCCTTCAAGCGAAGGTCCATCGCATCCAGACGCTCATCGAACGCCTTGAGGTTGCTCTGATAACGCGCCGCATTGGTAGGATCGGCTGCACTCAGGTCAACAGCCATTTTTGTGGCGATTACGCGAGCGTTGACTGGCGAAAGCCACAAGTGCGCGTCCAGACTGCCGGGACGGTGGTCGTGATCATGTTCGTCGGCTTCTTCTGCATGGGATTGGCTATCTTCGGCGAAATGTCGCAGTTTCAGACCCGGCAGGTCCTGCACGGCGACGCTGGGGAGCGTACGACCGTTCAGCACGCGAGGCAGGAAACCTTCCATGGCCGGGCCGATCCAGTAAACCAGATCCACCGACTGCACCTTCCGTACGTCGGATGGGCGTAAGGCATAGTTATGAGGCGAGGCGCCGGGCGGCAGCAAGACTTCCGGAATCGCTACACCATCCTGCACCGCAGCGGCGATCAGCTGTAGAGGCTTGATACTGGTGAGAACTTTGACGTCGGCGTGAGCTGAACCCATCAGCAGAAAACTTGCGATAAATGCGACAAAGATAGAAAAAAGTCGGGACACGATGACCACTCGAAGAGGCGAGAACGGGTAACATAATAACGTCTCTCACAAAACTCGTCGCCGCTAATGCCTAAAACACCGATTGCCAGCCGTCCCCACGACCACTCTCATTGCGTCCATAGCGCATTGTCTGAGGCCGATACTCTGTGCGCACGTCAAGGCCTGCGCCTGACCGCCTTGCGCCGGCGGGTGCTGGAGCTGGTATGGCAAAGCCACAAACCGTTAGGTGCTTACGACATTCTCGCGGTACTCAGCGAGCAGGACGGCCGCCGCGCGGCGCCGCCGACTGTGTACCGAGCGCTGGATTTTCTGCTGGAAAACGGCCTCGTACACCGCATCTCCTCGCTGAACGCTTTCGTCGGCTGCAATCACCCGGAACACGCCCACCAGGGCCAGTTCCTGATCTGCCGTGAATGCCACGCGGCGATTGAACTGGAACAAAAATCCATCAGTGACGCGATTATCGGCAGCGCCAAGGATGTAGGATTTGTCGTGGAAGGCCAGACCGTTGAAGTGGTCGGCCTCTGCTCGGGTTGCCAGGGGGTTTGATGAGCAACGCGCTGATTCGCCTCGAGCAGGTTGCCGTCACCTTTGCCGGGCAAAGCGTGCTGGATAACATTGAGCTGAGCGTCGAACCCGGGCAGATCGTCACCCTGATCGGCCCCAATGGTGCCGGCAAGACGACCCTGGTTCGCGCCGTTCTCGGATTGTTGAAACCGGACAGCGGCAGCGTGTGGCGCAAGCCGAAACTGCGGGTCGGTTACATGCCGCAAAAACTTCACGTCGATCCGACGTTGCCGCTGTCGGTGCTGCGCTTCTTGCGTCTGGTGCCGGGCGTGGACCGCGCCACGGCTTTGGCGGCACTCAAGGAAGTCGGCGCCGAACAGGTGATCGACAGCCCGGTGCAAAGTGTTTCCGGTGGCGAAATGCAGCGGGTGCTGCTGGCCCGGGCATTGCTGCGCGAGCCGGAGTTGCTGGTGCTCGACGAACCTGTGCAAGGCGTCGACGTGGCCGGTCAGGCCGAGCTTTATAGCCTGATCACCCGATTGCGTGACCGTCACGGCTGCGGCGTGTTGATGGTGTCCCACGATCTGCACCTGGTAATGAGCACCACCGACCAGGTGGTCTGCCTCAACCGTCACGTCTGCTGTTCCGGGCACCCCGAGCAGGTTAGTAGCGATCCTGCTTTCGTCGAGTTGTTCGGAAAGAACGCACAAAGCCTGGCGATTTATCACCACCATCACGACCACGCCCATGACTTGCATGGTTCGGTGGTCAGCGCGGCCCCGTCGGCCCCTACCCACGTTCACGGAGATGGCTGCAAGCATGGCTGATTTTCTGCTCTACGCCCTGCTTGCAGGTCTGGCCCTGGCGTTGGTTGCGGGCCCGCTGGGTTCGTTCGTGGTCTGGCGGCGCATGGCCTATTTCGGCGACACCCTTTCCCATGCCGCGCTGCTCGGTGTGGCACTGGGCTTTCTGCTGGATGTCAGCCCGACCGTGGCGGTCACCGTAGGCTGTTTGCTGTTAGCCGTGCTGCTGGTGACCTTGCAACAGCGCCAACCGCTGGCGTCCGACACGCTTTTGGGAATTCTCGCACCGAGCACGCTCTCTCTGGGCTTGGTCGTACTAAGCTTCATGCACGAAGTGCGGATCGACCTGATGGCCTATCTGTTTGGCGACCTGCTGGCGATCAGTCCGACCGACCTGGCCTGGATACTCGGCGGCAGCGCGGCTGTTCTGGCCTTGCTGGTGACGTTGTGGCGGCCATTGCTGGCGATCACGGTGCATGAAGAATTGGCCAGGGTTGAAGGTCTGCCGGTGGCGGCGTTGCGCCTGACCCTGATGTTGTTGATTGCCGTGGTGATCGCGGTAGCGATGAAAATCGTCGGTGTATTGCTGATTACTTCGCTGCTGATTATCCCGGCGGCTGCGGCACAACGTCACGCCCGGTCACCGGAGCAGATGGCACTGGGCGCGAGCCTGCTGGGTATGCTCGCGGTCTGTGGCGGGCTGTCGCTGTCATGGTTCAAAGACACCCCGGCGGGCCCATCGATTGTCGTGACGGCCGCCGCACTGTTTCTGCTGAGTTTTGTCCTGCCCCGTCGAGGGGTGTAGACTTGCTCGTTTTTTGCGCAAATAGAGAGTCGCAGGAATGAAGCTGTTAGCCTCCCGTTATCTGCTCCTTGTCGCATTTTCGCTACTGGGCGCTTGCCAAAGCACGCCACCGGCGGCCACCGAGGCTACCGGTGCACGGGCCACGGCCGTCGCACAGCTGGAACAAAGCCTCGCCAGCAGCGAACTGGCGACTGCCGAAGATCAACTGGCTGCCTTGCAGGCCGAGTCGCCCAATGATCAATCCCTTGAGCAATACCAGCGGCAACTGGCCGAAGCCTATCTGCGCCGCAGTCAGATTGTGCTGCAAAAAGGCGATGTGAATGCGGCTGCCACTGCTCTGAGCCGAGCCCGGGCGTTGATGCCCAAGGCTCCGGCGCTGACGGGTGGGGTCAACAATGCCATCGTTAATGCCCGCAAAGCTGAGCTGGATAGAGCCGAAGCGGCGCTCATGGCTGCTGAAGCCAAGCCACAGGCCAAGGTCATTGATCCTACGGCTGAAAGCACCACGATTGCATTGAATTTGACCGATATGACGAAGCTTCGTCGCCAACTGGATGCGATCGCCGCCGATGTGGTGAATTACCAGTGCGACGTAAGTATTCAGGTGCCACGCACTCAGGACTACCCATGGTTGGCGACGTTGCTGACCAAACGGGTGAAGAAGCTCGATGCGGATTTTGATCTGAACCTGGAGAGGCAGATTCTGCGCAATATTCCTGCGCAGATGGTCTTGAGCCCGCGTAAACGCTAAAAGCTTCGCGGGCAAGTCGGATCGCCGCACCGCTCGCTCCTACAGACTTGGTGTCGTTCGTTGATTATGTGAACGACTCAAAACCGTAGGAGCAAGGCTTGCCCGCGATGGCGTCCTCACTCTCAACAACGAACTTTAAGCCGGAATCGCCTTGGCCTTAGGCTCCCTGTCCCATACCCGATGCTGCCCGATCGCAGCAAAAAACGGTTTGATCAACTTCGCATCCGTACCCACGATCAACCCCGCATCAGCCTCCAGCTTCAACACATCCAGCAACTGCTTGGCCTCGCCTTGCAGCGCAATCGCCTTCAAGTGCTTGTACGCCTCCAGCAGGTAATGCAGCGCCACACCGTCGGTGCTTAACGCCTTGATTGACGCCGCGCCACCGGGCACAAACACCGCATCGAACGCCACCGAAGGCATGCCTTCCATCGACGCATCGACCGGCAGTGTCTTGCCATCGGCAGTTGTCACAGGCGCAGAAGTCGGGCCGAGCAGTTTGGCGTGCGCACCTTCTGCCATCAGCGCTTTCTTCATTGCGTCAATCGCTGCACCATCGACGCCGTTGGCTGCCAGGATTGCCACTTTGCGGGTTTTGATATCTGCCGGCAGCAAATTGGCCTGACTCAGGGCCGGCGAGCGATCCAGCGAGGTCTTGCGCACCTCGACCGTCCCGGCCTTCGGTGCCGGCAAGCCAAGATTCTGCGCCACGCGTTTGGCCAGTTCCAGGTCGATGTTGGCGAGGATTTCATTCACCTCGCGCGCGCGGATGTGCTCGCGCTCAACCTTGCCCAACTCAAAGCTATAAGCCGAGATGATGTGTTCCTGCTCGTGCTTGCTCATGCTGTGGAAAAACAGCCGCGCCTGGGAGAAGTGGTCACTGAACGATTCGCTGCGCTGACGGATCTTGTTGGCGTCGATGCGCTCTGGATAACTTTCAAAACCGCCGTCCTGTGCTGCCGGCGGGGTTTCCTTCGGCCAACCGCTATCAATGGAGTTCGGTTCGTAGGACGTGCGACCCTTGTCGATGGTGCTGCGATGCATCGCATCCCGCTGGCCATTGTGGAACGGGGCCACCGGGCGGTTGATCGGGATCTCGTGAAAGTTCGGCCCGCCGAGTCGGCTGATTTGCGTATCGGTGTAGGAAAACAATCGACCTTGCAGCAATGGGTCGTTGGAGAAGTCGATCCCCGGCACGATATGCCCAGGGCAAAAGGCAACCTGTTCGGTCTCGGCGAAGAAGTTGTCGGGGTTGCGGTTGAGGGTCATTTTGCCCAGCGGGGTGATTGGCACCAGTTCTTCCGGGATCAGCTTGGTCGGGTCGAGGATATCGAAGTCGAATTTATGTTCGTTTTCCTCCTCGATGACCTGTACGCCAAGTTCCCATTCCGGGTAGTCACCCATCTCGATCGACTCCCAGAGATCGCGACGGTGGTAATCGGTGTCTTTACCGGCGAGCTTTTGCGCCTCATCCCAGACCAGCGAACAGGTCCCGGCCGTGGGGCGCCAGTGGAATTTGACGAAGCGCGATTTACCTTCGGCATTGATCAGGCGGAAAGTGTGCACTCCGAAGCCTTGCATGCTGCGCAGGCTTTTCGGGATCGCCCGGTCGGACATGGTCCAGATCACCATGTGCGCCGACTCTGGTACCAGAGAGACAAAATCCCAAAAGGTATCGTGGGCTGAGCCGCCGGTGGGTATCTCATTGTGCGGCTCGGGTTTTACCGCATGCACGAAGTCAGGAAACTTGATCGCATCCTGAATGAAAAACACCGGCATGTTGTTGCCCACCAGGTCGAAGTTGCCTTCGTTGGTGAAAAACTTCACCGCGAAACCTCGCACGTCCCGCACGGTATCGCCCGACCCACGAGGGCCCTGCACCGTGGAGAAACGGACGAAAACCGGGGTTTTTTGGCTTGGGTCTTGTAGGAACCCAGCCTTGGTCAGCACGGAATGGGTTTCATAGGTCTGGAAGTGTCCGTGAGCACCCGTGCCGCGGGCGTGAACGATGCGCTCGGGAATGCGTTCATGGTCAAAGTGCGTGATCTTTTCACGCATGATGAAATCTTCCAGCAACGATGGCCCGCGCGCGCCGACCTTCAACGTGTTCTGGTTATCGGAGACTTTCACGCCCTGGTTGGTACGCAGGGCCTGTTCAGTGGCGTCAGATCGAAATTGTTCCAGGCTGTCGAGCTTGGCATTAGTGTTGCCGCGGTCCAGGGTGTCGGTCCCGGCCAGTGCGCTTTTGGTTGCGGCAGGCTTCTTGGTACTCATCAGTATTAAACTCCTCGTTGCGATTCCTGCCGTAGCCAGGACTCTTGAGCAATTCCCCCGGCACGGCACCGGGGGCGTTTTCGAGTTGCTTAATTAGTGACTAATAACCTTTTTAGCCGTTCCTTTTTTTTGACCTTTGATCGCGTTATTGCCAAATGGAAGGTTGAAATCGAAATAAATGCTAAGAACCTCTATACGGACAGGCTAAAATGCGCGCCCGGCTAACCGCTGATCCTTTTCCAACGCGCCCCACAAGGTTCGCTACGTGATCGAGTTTCAAAACGTCCACAAAACCTACCGCGTTGCCGGTAAGGATATTCCCGCGCTGCATCCGACCAGTCTGACGATTGAGAATGGTCAGGTCTTCGGCCTGATCGGCCATTCCGGCGCGGGAAAAAGTACCTTGCTGCGTCTGATCAATCGCCTGGAAGAGTCCAGTGGCGGCAAGATATTCGTCGACGGCGAAGAAGTCACCGCGCTTGACGCCAACAGCCTGCGGCGCTTCCGTCAGCAGGTGGGGATGATTTTCCAGCACTTCAACTTGCTGGCGTCCAAGACAGTGGCCGACAACGTCGCGCTGCCCCTGACCCTCGCCGGCGAACTGTCGCGCAGCGAGATCGACCAGCGTGTGGCCGAGTTGCTGGCGCGGGTCGGTCTGTCCGACCACGCCAGGAAGTACCCGGCGCAATTGTCTGGCGGTCAGAAGCAGCGCGTCGGCATCGCTCGCGCCCTGGCAACCAAGCCGAAAATCCTGTTGTGCGACGAAGCCACCAGCGCACTGGACCCGCAGACCACTGCGTCGGTCCTGCAATTGCTGGCCGAAATCAATCGCGAACTGAAGCTGACCATCGTATTGATCACCCACGAGATGGACGTGATCCGCCGGGTCTGCGATCAAGTGGCGGTGATGGACGCTGGCGTGATCGTCGAGCAAGGCTCGGTCACCCAGGTGTTCCTGCATCCGAAGCACCCGACCACCAAGCGTTTCGTGCAGGAAGATGAGCAAATTGACGAAAGCGAACAGCGCGATGACTTCGCTCACGTGCCGGGTCGCATCGTGCGTCTCACCTTCCAGGGCGAAGCGACCTACGCGCCACTGCTAGGTACCGTCGCTCGGGAAACGGGTGTGGACTACAGCATCCTGGCCGGTCGTATCGACCGCATCAAAGACATCCCCTACGGGCAATTGACCCTGGCCGTCACCGGTGGCGACATGGAGGCGGCGTTCGCCCACTTCACCGCGGCTGACGTCCACATGGAGGTCCTGCGCTGATGGAAGTCCTGACAAGTTTCTTCGTCAATATCGACTGGTTTGAAATCTGGCTGGCCACCGGCGACACCTTGCTGATGCTCTTCGGTTCGTTGTTGTTCACCGTTTTGCTCGGCCTGCCCTTGGGCGTGCTGTTGTTCCTCTGCAGCCCGCGTCAGTTGCTGGAAGCCAAAGGCGTCTACGCGATGCTGTCGCTGATGGTGAACATTCTGCGTTCGCTGCCGTTCATCATTCTGCTGATTGTGATGATCCCGTTCACCGTGTTGATCACCGGCACGTCCCTCGGGGTCGCCGGTGCCATTCCACCGCTGGTGATTGGCGCTACGCCATTCTTCGCGCGACTGGTGGAAACCGCCCTGCGTGAAGTGGATCGCGGCATCATCGAGGCCACCCAGGCGATGGGCGCGACGACGCGGCAGATCATCACCAATGCGTTGCTGCCGGAAGCCCGTCCGGGCATCTTCGCGGCGATTACGGTGACAGCCATTACACTGGTGTCCTACACGGCGATGGCCGGTGTGGTCGGCGCGGGTGGTCTGGGCGACCTGGCGATCCGTTTCGGTTACCAGCGTTTCCAGCCTGATGTGATGGTCGTGACTGTGATGTTGCTGCTGGTGCTGGTTCAAGTGCTGCAAACCGTCGGCGACAAGCTGGTTGTCCACTTCTCCAGAAAATAAAGAGTTCACGTAAATAAGACTGAGCCGGCCATTCGCTGGCAGGCGCCGCACAGGCGCCTCACAAGGAGTTAGCTGAATGAAAAAACTACTCGTCGCGTTCGCAGCCGTTGCAGCGTTTTCTGCTCAGGCCGATGAAACCCTGACCGTCGCAGCCTCCCCGGTTCCGCACGCAGAAATTCTCGAATTCGTTAAACCGGCCCTGGCCAAAGAAGGCGTGGACCTGAAGGTTAAAGTCTTCACCGACTACATTCAGCCGAACGTGCAAGTTGCCGAAAAACGTCTGGACGCCAACTTCTTCCAGCACCAGCCGTACCTCGATGAGTTCAACAAGGCCAAGGGCACCGACCTGATCGCCGTTGCCGGCGTGCACCTGGAACCGCTGGGCGCTTACTCCAGCAAGTACAAAGCGCTGACCGAGCTGCCAGGTGGCGCCAACGTGGTGATCCCGAATGACGCCACCAACGGCGGCCGCGCGCTGTTGCTGCTGGCGAAGGCTGGCCTGATCAAGTTGAAGGATTCGAACAACATCCTCTCGAGCGTCAAGGACATCACCGAGAATGCCAAGGACCTGAAATTCCGTGAACTGGAAGCCGCGACCATTCCGCGCGTGCTGACCCAGGTCGACCTGGCGCTGATCAACACCAACTATGCACTGGAAGCCAAGCTTGATCCGGCCAAGGATGCGTTGGTCATCGAAGGCAACGACTCGCCTTACGTGAACATCCTCGTTGCCCGTCCAGACGATAAGGACAGCGAAGCGATGAAGAAGCTGGTTGCTGCCCTGCACAGCCCGGAAGTGAAAGCCTTCATCCTCGAGAAGTACAAAGGCGCGGTATTGCCGGCGTTCTGATCTACAACCGGTAACGAAAAGGGGGCGCATTGTATGCGCCCCCTTTTTTTGTGCCTTGAAACACCGACCCTGTAGGAGCCAGGCTTGCCGGCGAAGGCGTCCATGAAATCGCCTTCGCCGGCAAGCCTGGCTCCTATGGGAAAGCGAGGTGTTTATTTGCGTTTGAGCATCACCGGCAACTGCGCCACCAGTTTCTGGTTGTTCAACGGCGCGCGAATGAACCCGCGTTGCGTTCCGTCCGGCCCGATCACCGCCAGGTTGCCGCTGTGATCGACGGTGTAGTTCGGCTTGCTGGTGTCCGCCGGAATGAACGGAATGCTGACCGCATTGGCGAGTTTCTGGATGTCTTCGACCGAAGATGCCGTCAGGCCTTTGAATTGCGGATCGAAGTAGCCCAGGTACTGCTTGAGCTGCTTGGGTGTGTCGCGGTTCGGGTCGACGCTGACCAGAATGATCTGCAACTTATCCACCGCTTCCGGCGGCAGTTCGCTTTTGATCTGGCGCAACTGGGCGAGGGTGGTCGGGCAGATGTCCGGGCAGAAGGTGTAACCGAAGAACAGCAGCGACCACTTGTCTTTCAGCGCGTTGACCGCCACCGGCTTACCGTCCTGATCGGTCATCGTCACGTCCGGCAGGTTGCGACTTTGCGGCAACAGGATGATCCCGGCGTCGATCAACGCGGTCGGGTCGCCCTGACCTTTGCCGGACAGCACCTTGTTGATGGTCAGGCCCAAGACCAACGCGATCAGGGCGACGAGGATGAAGACGGTTTTTTGGGTTCGAGTCATAGGTTCAACAGTAAGTAGTGGTCTACGAGCAGCGCGATAAACAGCAGGAACAAGTAATAAATAGAGTACTTGAAGGTGTTGATCGCCGCGTGCGGCCGAGTGCCACGGTACAGCACCACGGCCCATTGCAGAAACCTCGCGCCCAGTCCTAGCGCACAAATCAGGTAGAGCACGCCGCTCATGTGGATCACGTAAGGCATCAGGCTCACAGCCAACAGCGCGAAGGTATACAGCAGGATGTGAACCTTGGTGTAGTGCTCGCCATGGGTGACCGGCAGCATCGGAATGTCGGCCTTGGCGTATTCCTCTTTGCGGTGAATGGCCAGGGCCCAGAAGTGCGGCGGGGTCCAGGCGAAAATGATCAGCACTAACAGCAAGGGTTCGGCGCTGACGTGACCGGTGGCGGCGGTCCAGCCGAGCAGCGGCGGGGCAGCGCCAGCCAGTCCGCCGATGACGATGTTCTGCGGCGTCGCGCGCTTCAGGAAACCGGTGTAGACAACTGCATAGCCGAGCAGCGAGGCCAGGGTCAGCCACGCCGTCAGTGGATTGGTGAAGGCCAGCAGTACGGCTTGCCCAAGCACCGCCAATACCAAGGCAAAAGTCAGCGCGGCCGCAGGTGACACTCGACCCTCTGCCAAGGGTCGTTTGTGCGTGCGGGCCATGACCGCATCGATCCGTCGGTCCACGACATGGTTGACCGCCGCCGCACCGCCAGCACACAAGGCGATCCCCAGATTGCCGAACACCAGCACCGTCCACGGCACCCCGGCGCGGGTTGCGAGGAACATCCCTACCAGCGAGGTGATGAGCATCAGCACCACCACTTTCGGCTTGGTCAGCTCCAGGTAGTCACGCCAGATCGCCTGACTGTGACGTTCGCCGATCAGAGTCGCCATGGCATCTCTCCTTTTATTGTTATGGGCCTGGCTGAGTGTTTGCGCGGGCTGAACCGCCAGCGCGCAAGGGTTTGCTGCTTGACCCGAACCAGGCTGGTTCGCGCGTGATAATTGACCAGCACCATCGTCAGCAACAGTGCCGCGCCGCACGCGTTGTGCGCGACGGCCACGGGCAGCGGCAGATGAAACAACACGTTGCTGATGCCGAGGGTGATTTGCGCGGCGAGTACGATCAGCACCAGCCCGGCCAGGCGCGTCATGCCGACCACCTTCAGTTGCCACGCCAGACCGAGCAACACCAACGTCACCAGCAGCGCGCCGATGCGATGAGTCAGGTGAATCGCCGTGCGGGCATCACTGTCCAGTTGCCCGCCGAGGTAGTTGGGGCCGATGTGTTGGGTCAGGTGAAAGCCGTTGGCGAAGTCAGCCGGTGGCAGCCATTGCCCATGACAGGTCGGGAAGTCGATGCAAGCCACCGCTGCGTAGTTGGAACTGACCCATCCGCCGAGAGCGATTTGCCCGATCACCAGCAGCAACCCGGCCGTCGCCCAATACTGCAACCGCCGTGGCACCGTCAGCGCCGGCAACACGCCGGACAATCGCAACGTCAGCAAAAACAGCAGGCTCAACGTCGCGAAACCACCGAGTAAATGCCCGGTGACCACCTGCGGCCAGAGCTTGAGCGTCACCGTCCACATACCGAACGCTGCTTGGGCAAACACTACCGCCAGCAGAAACAATGGCAGCTTCACCGGTTGCCCTGGATGACGACGATGGACCCAGGCGCGGCCAGCCAATACCGAGATCAACAATCCGAGGGTGCCGGCGAAGTAGCGATGGACCATCTCGTTCCAACCCTTATGGGCTTCCACCGGCGCGTCAGGAAAATGCAGTTCGGCATGGGCCAGTTGGGCTTCGCTTTTCGGCACGCTGATAAAGCCGTAGCACCCCGGCCAGTCCGGGCAACCGAGACCGGCATGGGTCAGGCGAGTGTAGGCGCCGAGCAACACCACAATCAGTGCCAGCAAGGTGGCAAACAGCGCGAGGCGAAATCCAGGTTTGGCCATGACGATGCCCTTATCCGATGTTCGACAGTTTCAGCAGATGGCGCAGGTCGTTGAGCAGATCCTTACCCTTCACCGTTGGGTCGTAGCGCAATACCAGGTTGCCGTGCGGGTCGATGATCCATAGTTGCGGCGCGGTTTTGTCCCCGTTGGCTTTGCTAAACGTGGTCAGGTCCATGGGATAGCGCTGAAGTTGCGGATACTCGCGGGTCAGCTTGGCGTCGTAATCACTGCTTAGCGGTTGCGCGGCGGCCAGTGCGTGGCTGGCGCGGGACGCATCGCGACCGAGGCCGATCTGAATCTGCCGCGCCAGATACACCAGTTGCTGGCAGTCCACCGAACACTCCTTGGGCGCCGTGACCAGGATCTGCCAGCGGTCTTCCTGCGCCTGCACGCCGAGGTCGGCGCGGGTCTGGCCGTTGCCGATCAGTTCGCCGTGATAACTGCGGCCCTCCGGCACCCAGAACTGCCATTTGTACATGCCGGTGGCGAGGATCATCGGACCGATCACCCCAAGCAGGATCAGCAGCAACTGCAAGCGCCCTTTACGCCGACTCGCGGGCGTTTTCGCCTCAGACATGCTGGGTGGATTCATGGCCGCTCCCATGGTGTTTCTCCTTTGCGTTGTGCCAGCCGAGATAGAGATAGAGGCCGAGCAGGGCGATCGACATGGCAAACCACTGCACGGCATAAGCCAGGTGTTTTTCCGGTCCCATGGCGACTACTGGCCAATCGGCCTGGTAGGAGGCGGGGCCGGCTTCTTCGCGTAATTCGTAGGGAAAACCTTCACGATCGAGCGCTGTCCAGAGCTTGGCCGGCTCGACCGCGGTGATCAGTTGTGGCCAGGTCGTGGTGCTCGGGTCGGCGTGCAATTGGAAGGTGGCGCCGGGGGAGACGTAGACCCAGGCATCGAGACTCAACGCCTCTTTGGGTGTAGTGAATTGCGGCGGGGTGCGCCGATCCGGCCACGGCAGCCAGCCGCGATTGACCAGCAGCCAGAGCCCGGTCGCTTGATCCTGAAACGGTTGCAGCAGCTCGACGCCGACCTTGCCGTCACGCTGGCGGTTATCCAGCAATAAGCTGTGCGCGGCATCGAACTGGCCGTGCAAGCGAACGCGGCGGAAGGCGGGATCCTCGGTGTGTTGCAGCTCAATGCTGGCCATCGGTTCAGCCGCCCGACGCTCGGTGTAGCTTTGCAGTAGCGCGCTTTTCTCCGCGCCCCGGCCCAGTTGCCAGAACCCGAGTGACACCAGCATGGGCAGCAACAACGCGACCACCACGGTCGGCACGATGCCCGGCCGAAAGCGCTTCATGGCGTCGCCAGAAAGTCGGTCGTTGCGATAGCTATACTCAAGTGCATCGCCTTTCCCCCGGAGTCTCACCATGCTCAAAGCAGCCATCGTCCTGATGCTGATTGCCACGGTTGTCAGCCTGTTCAGCGGCCTGTTTTTTTTGGTCAAGGACGACAGCAGCTCGAACCGCCTCGTCATTGCCTTGAGTGTTCGTGTTGCCCTGGCCGCCATCACCGTCGGCTTGATCGCCTGGGGTTTTTTCAGCGGCCAGCTGGTCTCTACTGCGCCTTGGTAAAGCCTCAGAGCACGTAGACGAAAACGAACAGACCGATCCACACCACGTCCACGAAGTGCCAGTACCAACTCGCCGCCTCGAAGCCGAACTGATGATCGTTGTCGAAATGCCCGCGCATGATCCGCATCAACATTACAAACAAGATGATGGTGCCGATGGTCACGTGAGCGCCGTGGAAACCGGTGAGCATGAAGAACGTCGCGCCGTAGATGCCCGAACCCAGCGTCAGGCCCAGTTCGTGGTAGGCGTGCATGTACTCTTCGGCCTGAAAGCCGAGGAACCCGCAACCCAGCAGCACGGTGATCGCCAGCCAGATTTTCAGCGCGCCGCGATGGCCCTTTTTCAAGGCGTGGTGGGCGATGGTCACGGTGACGCTGGAGCTCACCAGCAACACGGTGTTGAGCAGCGGCAAGCCCCAAGGGCTGATGACTTCCTTGGGTGGCGGGAAGAGTTTTGGGTCAGGGGTGTGCAGCAATGGCCACGCAAACTGGAAGTTCGGCCAGAGCATGTGCGCGATGCCTTTGACCCCTTCACCACCGAGCGCCGGGCCGGAAACGTTTCGCACATAAAACAGCGCGCCGAAGAAGGCGATGAAGAACATCACCTCCGAGAAAATGAACCAGCTCATGCCCCAGCGGAACGAGCGATCCATCTGTGCGCTGTACAACCCTCCGCGACTTTCCTTGATCACGGTTCCGAACCAACCGAACAGCATGTAGGCCAGCAGAAGGCTGCCAACGAAAAAGATCAACGGGCCGTGGGATTCCGGCCGCGTCGCTTTCAGATCGTTGAACCAGGTGGCCAGGCCGAACACGGTGGTGAGCATGCCGACCGTGGCAATGATCGGCCATTTGCTCTGTGCCGGAACGTAATAATGTTCATGAGTTGCCATTTATTGTTCTCCTTATCGGGCACGCTCAGCCGCCAGTATTTACAGCCACCGGTGGATGTCGGGCGGTGATATCGAACAGCGTGTAGGACAGCGTCAGGTGCTTCACATCCTTGGGCATGTCACGGTCAACGATGAAACGTACCGGCATCTCGATCCGTTGACCGGGCTGCAGCACTTGCTGGGTAAAACAGAAACATTCGGTCTTGTGGAAGTAGGCCGCTGCATGGCTGGGCGCGATGCTCGGAACCGCCTGGGCGCTCATCGGGCGATCGGTCGGGTTATGGGCGATGAAAATCATCTCGTTCACCGCGCCCGGGTTGGCCGTCAGTTCGTCGCTCTTGGGGTAGAAATCCCAGGACATGTCGGCGGAGTTGGTCGACAAAAACTGCACGCGAACCTGCCGCGAGGTGTCGACCGTTTGCTCGCCCTCGTACTGCCCGGCCGTCTTGCCATTGATGCCGAACGCCTTGCACATCACGTCGTAGATCGGCACCAGGGCAAACCCGAAGACAAACATCGCCACCACCACCATCAGTAGGCGCGTGACCAGCTTCTTCAACGAAATCGAATCAGCCATGGTGGTGGGCCTCAAGGGCTACAGCGTTCATTTCACTTCCGGAGGAGTCGTGAAGGTGTGATACGGCGCCGGTGATGGAATGCTCCATTCCAGGCCTTCGGCCCCATCCCAAGGTTTGGCCGGTGCTGGCGGGCCGCCGCGGATGGTTTTGATCACGATGAACAGGAAGAAGAGCTGCGTGGCGCCGAACATGAACGCGCCGATCGATGACACCATGTTGAAGTCAGCGAATTGCAGGTTGTAGTCCGGAATTCGCCGCGGCATGCCCGCCAGCCCCACGAAGTGCATCGGGAAGAACGCCATGTTCATGCCGATGAACGAGAGCCAGAAGTGCAGCTTGCCAAGGGTTTCGTCGTACATGTGGCCGGTCCATTTCGGCATCCAGTAGTAAGCCGAAGCGAAAATCCCGAAGATCGCCCCCGGCACCAGTACGTAGTGGAAGTGCGCGACTACGAAGTAGGTGTCCTGGTACTGGAAGTCCGCTGGGGCAATGGCCAGCATCAACCCTGAGAAACCGCCGATGGAGAACAGGATCACGAACGCCACCGCGAACAGCATCGGCGTCTCGAAGCTCAGCGAGCCTTGCCACATGGTGCTGGCCCAGTTGAACACCTTGACCCCGGTGGGCACCGCAATCAGCAACGTGGCGTACATGAAGAACAACTCGCCCACCAGCGGAATGCCGACCACGAACATGTGGTGCGCCCAGACGATGAACGACAGGAACGCAATGCTCGCTGTGGCGTAGACCATCGAGGTGTAGCCGAAAAGCGGCTTGCGCGAGAAGGTCGGAATGATCGAGCTGACGGCACCGAAGGCCGGCAGGATCATGATGTACACCTCGGGGTGACCGAAGAACCAGAACACGTGCTGGAACAACACCGGGTCACCGCCACCGGCGGCACTGAAGAAGCTGGTGTTGAAGTGAATATCCATCAGCATCATCGTCACGCACCCGGCCAGGACCGGCATCACCGCGATCAACAGGAACGCGGTGATCAGCCAGGTCCAGACGAACAGCGGCATTTTCATCAACGTCATGCCGGGCGCGCGCAGGTTGAGGATGGTGGCGATCACGTTGATCGCGCCCATGATCGAACTGATCCCCATCAAGTGGATGGCGAAAATGAAGAACGTCACGCTTTCCGGCGCGTAGGTCGTCGACAGCGGGGCGTAGAACGTCCAGCCGAAGTTCGGCCCGCCGCCGGGGGTGAACAGGGTCGACACCAGCAGAATGAACGCCGCCGGCAACAGCCAGAAGCTGAAGTTGTTCATCCGTGGCAGGGCCATGTCCGGCGCGCCGATCATCAACGGGATCATCCAGTTGGCGAGGCCGACGAAGGCCGGCATCACCGCACCGAAGACCATCACCAGGCCGTGCATGGTGGTCATCTGGTTGAAGAACGCCGGTTCGACGATTTGCAGTCCCGGCTGGAACAGCTCGGCGCGAATCACCATCGCGAACGAGCCGCCGAGCAAGAACATGGAGAACGCGAACCACAGGTACAGCGTGCCGATGTCCTTGTGGTTGGTGGTCAGCACCCAGCGCATCAGGCCTTTGGCGGGACCGTGGGCGTGGTCGGTGCCGGTATGAACATGGTCATCGATTACAGCAGTCATGTCCTGTCTCCTGCAAACAGATGGGCTGGGCAGGCCGGGGCGCGATGCCCCGACCGGTTCCTTACGTACGCAATAGACCGGGTCATTTGCTTTCCGCCTGTTTCAGCTCCAGCACTTCTTTAGGCGTGACCATGTCGCCCTTGTTGTTGCCCCAGGCGTTACGTTCGTAGGTCACGACCGCTGCGATATCGACTTCCGAGAGCTGCTTGCCGAACGCCGCCATGGCGGTGCCGGGCTTGCCGTGGAAGACAATGCTCAGGTGACCTTCTTTCGGTCCGGTGGCGATTTTCGAGCCTTTGAGCGCCGGGAACATCGGCGGCAAGCCCTGACCTTCGGCCTGGTGACAGGCGACGCAGGTGGTGTGATAGATCTTGTCGCCGCGCTCTTTGAGCTCGTCGAGGGTCCATTCCTTGCTGGTCAGCTCTTTAAGCTGCATGGCCTCGGCCTTGCGCTCGCCCAGCCATTTTTCGTAATCGGCCTTTTCCTTGACCTCGACCACGATGGGCATGAAGCCGTGGTCCTTGCCGCACAACTCGGCGCACTGGCCACGGTAGATGCCGGGTTTGTCGATCCGGGTCCAGGCTTCGTTGACGAACCCCGGAATCGCATCACGCTTGACCGCAAAGGCCGGCACCCACCAGGAATGGATGACGTCGGCGGAAGTCACCAGGAAGCGCACCTTGGCGCCGATCGGCAGCACCAAAGGCTTATCGACCTCAAGCAAGTAGTGCTCGCTCTTGGCTTCCTTGTTGTGGATCTGATCAGCAGGGGTGGTCAGGTTGCTGAAGAACTCAACGTCCTGGCCCAGGTATTTGTAGTGCCACTTCCATTGATAGCCGGTGACCTGAATATCAATATCCGGCTCACTGGCGTCGTACATCTTGATCAGGGTTGCGGTTGCGGGAACCGCCATGGCCACCAGGATCAGGAAGGGCACGATGGTCCAGAGAATTTCGACGGTGGTGCTTTCATGAAATTTTGCGGCCACCTGCCCGGTCGAGCGGCGGTGGAGAATCATCGACCAGAACATGGCGCCGAAGACGATGATGCCGATCACTACACAGATCCAGAAAATGGTCATGTGCAGGTCAAATACTGCGTGACTGATTTCAGTCGCTCCCGGCGCCATATTCACAGTCCAGGCCGCTTGTGCCTGACTGAAAATCGACCACAACAGGAGGCCCATCCAGACGTGTGGATGTCGCATCATTGCGGGTTCCCCTTATCGTTCTTGTTATCCCGCCGGCTTTCACCTGCGGCAGGGAGCGGCTTTCTCAGACTACGAACTTGAATCGCCGGGCCTTGCTACGTGTGCAGTCGGGCGTCATCAGCTAACTCCATTCCCACCCGAGTATAGACAGCGACTGCCACCTCGCAATGTGATGGCGTAAATGATCTGAAACAGCTGGGACTTGCGTTCTGGGTCACGAATGGAGAAGGATGCAGACGAGTGGTGGTAAATCGAGATAACTTTGATGTCTCAAGGATGAAATAATTATGACAAATGCGTCTTAGCATTTTTCGTATGCCAGCGAAGTTATGTCTTCCCTATTTCATTGCCTTTGTTTCCTGGAGTTTTCATGAACACCGCCGCATTGCGCGAGCAGATCCAAAAAGCCCAGCAACACGAGGCCGAGACCGGCCTGCTGACTCGTCAACTGGAAACCCAACTGCCGCATCTGCATGCCGCCATCCAATTGCCGGATGTAGACGCCAAGGGCGTGATGACCCGTTTTGTGGCCGCTTATATAGAGCAAGTGCCGGACCTGTTGGACGCAGCCAATGATGTCGCACGGGAAGCGGGCATCGAATCGCAGATCAAACCGGTGCTGAAAATCGCCGAGCAGTTCTTCCTCCAGCCGCCGGCCATCATGACCGGGCATATCGGCCTGGACAGCCTGCTGGACGAAGCTTATCTGGCGCATCGGTTGGTTGAAGAGGTTAACGACCTGTACATCAAGCATTTTGGCCAGCCACTGATCCCCTTGGACACGACTGTTGCCAACCTGATTGCCCACCATTTGATCGGTGAGGAGTTTGCCAATCAATTGGATGAGGCGGTGCATCACGCCGTTGACGAGATGCTTAATGAAGAGAGTTTCGCGCTGGAATCGGTAGAAGCCTACCGCGAGAAACTCAACAGCCCGGACACCGGCGCTGCATGGAAGCGCTGGCCGTGCCTGTCGCGCCAGCTGGGCGTAGGCCTGAAGCTGGATCAGCCGGCGGCTTAAACGACACATACCCTGTAGGAGCGAGCGGTGCGGCGATCCGACTTGCCCGCGAAGGCGTCCTTCAAGTACGCCAAAAGCTTCGCGAGCAAGCTTCGCTCCTACAGGGTATCTATCCGGCAGAACCGACGCCGACGGTGGTCCGCAAACGCCCTTCCAACCTACGCTTCAACCCCCGCGCTTCAATCAACAGCTTCGAACCCTTCGCCGCATTGGCCCGACCCCATTCCTCCAGCAACTCCAGGCACGAGTGATCGATGTAGCTCAAGTTATTGAGCGGCACATGCACCGTCGAGCCCGGTGGAATAGTCCGCAGCACTTGAGTCAGCGCCGGGACTTTGAGGAAAGTAGCTGCACCTATCAATCGCAGTTCCATCTCGCCGTCCTTGGGCAGGTCGATCAGGCTGATTTTCAGCCGCGAAGCCTTCCAGGCCAGTTTGGCCAAGGTCAGACCGAAGCCGATCAGCACGCCGGTCAGCAGGTCGGTGAAGATGATTGCCAGAGCGGTCGCCGCGTAAGTAAACATCGGCATCCGGCCATAACGGCCGAGGCCGCGAAAGGCCTTGAGGTCGACCAGTTTGAAACCTGTGTAAACCAGC
Organism: Pseudomonas sp. ZS1P83; assembly: GCF_054897825.1. Classification (NCBI taxonomy): domain Bacteria; kingdom Pseudomonadati; phylum Pseudomonadota; class Gammaproteobacteria; order Pseudomonadales; family Pseudomonadaceae; genus Pseudomonas; species Pseudomonas sp. ZS1P83. Next base: position 5,348,138 of record NZ_CM142706.1, on the reverse strand, counting down.
ACACCCGCCAGGCTCGCCACCGGAATGCTTTGCAGCACGCTGGACAGCAGCAACACGAAAGCCAGCAGCCATAGACCATGGAACACCGCCGACAGTCGCGTGGTGGCGCCGGCCTGGACGTTGGCCGAACTGCGTACGATCACGCCGGTCATCGGCAGCGCGCCGAGTAAACCGCAGAGCATGTTGCCGACGCCCTGAGCTGACAGTTCGCGATCGAAGTCCGAACGCTCGCCGCTGTGCATGCGGTCCACCGCAGCGGCCGAGAGCAGGGTTTCGGCGCTGGCGATAAACGCCACGGCAAACGCCGCAATCAGCAAGGTCGGGTCAGCCAGATTGAGCAAGTCGGCGGGTTTCAGCCAGTCGATGGCTTCCGCCAGGTTGGCCGGGACCTCCACTCGCTTGACTTGCAAGGCGAGTACCAGGCTGGCGACAGTCGCCAGACCCACGCCAAGGAGTGCGCCGGGAATGAAACGCAGGGAATGAGGGCGGAATTTCTCCCACAGCCACATCACTGCAATCGTCGACAGCCCGAGCAAACCGGCTTGCCAGCCAAAGGAGGGCAAGGCCTGGACGACCGCCGCCGGGAAGGCTGCCAGATTATCCAGCCCCGAGGGCTTGGGCACGGCGTCGAGCATCACATGCACCTGTGACAACACGATCAACACGCCAATCCCGGCAAGCATTCCGTACACAACCGCAGGCGCCGTGACCCGAAACCAGCAACCCAGTTTCAAGCGTCCGGCCACCAATTGCAGAAAACCGGCCAGCAGCAGGATTGGCCCGAGCATGGCGATACCATGCTGGCGCACCAGTTCGAACACCAGAACAGCCAAACCGGCCGCCGGGCCGCTGACTTGCAGTGGCGAACCGGCAATCCAGCCCACCACCAAGCCACCGATGATCCCGGTGATCAAACCTTTGGACGGCGGCAGCCCCGAGGCGATGGCGATGCCCATGCACAAGGGCAGGGCGACGAGAAACACAACCACGGACGCCAGCAGCTCCCGTGGCAGTACAGCTTTGAGTTGAGCAGCACGCATGGTGACTCTCCCGAAGTTTTCTTCAGGCGTGGCGAAGCCAGGCTGCTTGATCAGCAGCCTCGGCTAAACCACACAATGATTTAGGAAGATTTAGAAGCGCGCTTTGGGCGTCGCCACCGGAATCGGATGGCTGCCATCGAGCGGCAGGAAACACCCCTTGTCCGCGTCGTAAGCTTTGATTTCGCTGGTTTCGATGTTGTAGATCCAACCATGTATAAACAGCTGACCATTGGCCATGCGCGAGGCGACCGACGGGTGCGTGCGCAAATGCTGCAGCTGGGCGATCACATTCTCCTCGGTGAGGACGTGCATGCTTTCGTTTTCGTCAGCGCAATGGCAGTTTTCCTGGACCATGGTTTTTGCCACTTCGGCATGACGCAACCAGGCTTTGACCGTCGGCATTTTTTCCAGGCTTTGCGGGTTGAGCACTGCGCGCATCGCGCCACAGTCGGAGTGCCCGCAGATGATGATGTGTTGCACGCCGAGGGCCAATACTGCGTATTCGATCGCCGTGGAAACACCGCCGTTCATTTGCCCATAAGGCGGCACTACGTTGCCGACGTTACGGGTCACGAACAAATCGCCGGGGGCGCTTTGGGTGATCAGCTCAGGAACGATGCGCGAATCGGCGCAGGCGATGAACATCGCTCTGGGGCTCTGGGCCGTGGCAAGTTTTTTGAAGAGTTCTTCCTGCTGTGGAAAAACCTCGTGATGAAAATGCAAAAAGCCGTCAACGATATGCTTCAGCGCTGCATCGGCGGTTTCCGCCTCGGGTTGGGCTGAAGCCGACGCAGCCAACGGCTGTTTATCCTTGTCACTCATGATTCATCCTCTTTGGCGGAGTCAGGGAATTTTCCCGTTTTGTCCGGTGTAAAGCCAGTGGCTGTTTAAAAAACATCCAGGTCGAAAATCTCGACCCGTCAGTCACTCGATGAATAAGGTAGCCGTTGAAACTTAACTCAAACTGAATAAAAGGCTCTAGGCCGTGTGTTCCAGGTCACAAAAAACGTGACCGGCCCAAGACCAGATGCGTTTCCCTCTACTCAACCATAGGCCAATTGTCCTTAAATCAACGACATCTGGCGACCCGGCGGACAGAAGGCATCGCAGTCCAGATTGAAACCTTCGCGACGATTGAGCCCCAGGCGTTTGATTGTTTTGGCAAATCGTTGCGCCAACAGGTCAGCAAACGGCCCTTCACCGCGCATTCGTGCGCCAAACCGACTGTCGTAGAGCTCACCGCCACGGCTTTGACGAATCAGGCTCAACACATGAGCGGCACGCTGAGGGTAGTGAGCGGCGAGCCATTCTTCGAACAGCGGCGCAACTTCCAGCGGCAGGCGCAGCATCATGTAGGCCGCACTTTGTGCTCCAGCGGCATGAGCCTCGGTGAGCAGGCTTTCGAGTTCGCTGTCGTTGATCATCGGAATCATCGGCGAGCACAGGACTCCCACCGGAATTCCCGCTTCACGCATCACGCGGATCGCCCGTAAACGGGCCTTGGGTGCAGCGGCGCGCGGTTCGAGGATGCGTTTGAGCTCATCGTCCAGGGTAGTGAGGCTGATCATCACCGCCACCAGCCTTTGCTTGGCGAGTTCGACCAGCAGATCCAGATCCCGAAGAATCAGCGAGCCCTTGGTAATGATGGTCACGGGATGGCGATAGCGCAGCAGCACTTCGAGGGTTTTGCGGGTGATTTTGTGTTCGCGTTCGATCGGCTGATAAGGGTCCGTGTTGGAGCCCAGATTGATCGGCGCGCATTGATAGCCGCGCTTGGACAGCTGTTCTTCCAGCACATCGGCGGCGTTGGTCTTGGCGATCAGTTTGGTTTCGAAATCCAGCCCTGGCGACATGTCCCAATAAGCGTGGCTGGGCCGCGCGTAGCAATAGATGCAGCCGTGCTCGCAGCCGCGATAGGGATTGATCGAGCGATCGAAGGGCAAGTCTGGCGAGGTGTTACGAGTGATGATGGTTTTCGCCGTTTCGATGCGCACCTCGGTGCCTTGGGTGATCGGCGCTTCCTGATACCAGCCATCATCCTCGGCCACCGAGCGATTCGGCGCGAAGCGGTTGTGCGGGTTGGTGGCGGTACCGCGACCGCGAGGTGGCAGAGGCGTGTTCATCGACGGGCTTCCGTTAGCTGTATGTGCATACAGTATCTGAGTAACTGATGATAGGCCAGTGCCGTTCGGCAGCTTGATGTTTGCTCTTTAGTTAATTCATTTAAGAACGAAGTTGTTATCTGGATCTTCGGTTTAGTCATCATGAGAAACATATAGCGAGTAGCGTTTTTAGATGACCTGTCAGTACCATTCATGCCACACGAAGTTGTCGTGTTATCAATAATTAAAAGGATTTAGTTAATGTCGTTTTTCAATCAGCGCGGTATTTTTTTGCAACTATTGGCTCCGAGAATTACCAACCCGCGGGAAGCGCAAGTGTCGATGCAGCTTGCTCGTAAAGAGTCGACGTGGGACGCGGTTAATCAGGTGGAAACCGATGCACTGGTCGACTCGGTCTATGTAACGGCTGTCTCCAGCGATGGAGGCCGTTCCTTCAGTATCGGCACGATCAGCAGTGACGTAGATGGTGATCGTGATATCGACGGTGATGACAAGACCAAATTACTGGCCCTGGCCACGGCTTATTCCAGCATCGTAAACCCGTAAGCGTTGCTAATTAAACCTGACTGAAACTCCAGGCAGGTTTAATATCAGCTGTTCTTTTAGGGGGGCTTGGTTAGTTGTCCAAGTTCGTCGCTTGATGTAATTGTCATGTCACTGCAACACGAAGCAATGGTAGCAGGCTAAGTATCAAGATGAACCGCTTCAGCTAAAAGCCTCGGTTTTGCGACGAAAGCGATTGGCTGATTCACGATTCTTTGACAGACGGCTCACAGGTCTTTGACCGTTCAGGGCTGAAGCTGGGTGTCATCTTCCTGCCTCTTCCTGAACGGGCCCCCCGAGCATGTCTCTACCGCGTTGTATCCCAGCGATTTGCCTGTCACTGGCCGCACTTTTGAACCTCACGCTGGCCGTCGCCGACGACAGTGCTTTGCCCCGTCCTGCGGAATGGGCTCAATCGGTCGAGGTGCAATACAACCTCTTCCGAATGTCCCCGACGCTCTATCGCAGTGCATTGCCCGACCGAGGCGCGGTGCCGTTACTGGAAAAACTCAAGGTCGGGACGGTGATCACTTTTCTGCCCGAGTCGGATTCAAGCTGGTTGTCGACGCCAGGTATCGCACAGATACAGCTGCCCTATCGCACCAACCATGTGGATGACGCGGATGTACTAAAGGCCCTTCGTGCGATCCAGACTGCCGAAGCCGTGGGACCGGTGCTGATGCACTGCAAACATGGTTCGGACCGCACTGGCCTGATAGCGGCCATGTACCGGGTCGTGGTGCAAGGCTGGAGCAAGGAAGACGCCCTGAGCGAAATGACCCAGGGTGGTTTTGGTGACAGCACTCATTTCAAGGACGGTGTCCGTTACATGATGCAGGCTGATGTCGACAAGCTTCGCACCGCGCTGGCCAACGGCGATTGCAGCACGAGTCCGTTCGCCAGTTGTTCGATGAAGAGTTGGTTCAAATCGGCCCACGTCGAGTAAACCTCTGCGTCAGCAGGCAACGGCCTCTGACGAAAGCGCGAAAAGATCTTCGGCGATCGGCCGTTCAAGAAACTCTGCGAGGGCGGTCAGCAAGGAGCGCGAATCGCCCGGAGAAGAAAACACCTCGCGAAAGGCTCGCCCTGTTTGCGCATTGAAGACCCAGTCTTTGCGGAATCGCTTGAAAGCTTCGGTAGCCAGCACGCCTGACCACGTGTAGGCGTAAACGGAGGCTGCGTAACCGGTCACCATGTAGTCAAAGCTGTTTGCGAACCGGCAGTAGGACGGCCATTGCAAGTGATCAGCACCGCTTCGCGGGACTCATCAAAACTCCGGGCAATCGGGCTTTGCGCCAGACGTTGGTACGCTCGGAACAGCGTTTGATTGCTCATCTTTTCAGTCTTGTACTGCGCCACGGCATCGACCCAAGTCATCCCAGGTCGGAAATTCGGATGGGTGTCGGGCATGGCGTCTTCCTTGAGTAGAGGCTGGTTTCGGTCAGCCTATAAAGGAAGCGCAGGGCAAAGGTGGTAGATAGATACCACCTTCCAATCTATTCGGGAGTGGAAGGTGGGTTGACTCAGTGTTGCTCGTCAGGCTTTTTCTTCAGCTTCGGGTTCGGGAAAAACTGCACGGCCTGAACCTTGGCGTCCGGCACCTTCAGCGCCGAGGTGTTGACCCGCGTGCCCAATTCCTTGGGCACAGACAGGCCTTGTTCATTCAGCGTGTCCGAATAACCGCAGGCCACGCACTCGCGGTGGGGGACTTCGTCTTCGTTCCACATCATCAATTTGTCCGGCTCGCTGCACGCCGGGCAGACCGCCCCGGCGATAAAGCGTTTTTTCGTCTTCACAGGCCCCTCACTCATGCTGCCGCGACCTCACTCAGGCCGCTATGGCGCAAGAGTGCGTCAATCGACGGCGGGCGTCCCCGGAAGTCGACGAACAGCACCATCGGCTCCTGGGAACCACCGCGCGCCAGGATCGCTTCACGGAATGCGCGCCCCGTGTCTGCATTGAGGACGCCGTCTTCTTCGAACTTCGAGAAGGCATCGGCCGACAGCACTTCAGCCCATTTGTAGCTGTAGTAACCCGCCGCGTAACCGCCGGCGAAGATGTGGGCGAAGCTGTTAGGGAAACGGTTGTAGGCCGGTGGATGCATGACCGAGACCTCGTCACGCACTCCTTCGAGTACTTGCAGCACGCTGCGACCGTCGCCGTGAGTTGCATGCAATTCGAAGTCGAACAACGAGAATTCCAATTGGCGAACCATCATCAGGCCGGACTGGAAGTTCTTCGCCGCGAGCATTTTGCCCAGAAGGTCCTGAGGCAGCGGTTCGCCGGTTTCGTAGTGACCGGAGATCAGCGCCAGACCTTCCGGCTCCCAGCACCAGTTTTCCATGAACTGGCTTGGCAACTCGACCGCGTCCCAGGCCACGCCGTTGATGCCGGACACGCCGGCGTGTTCGACGCGGGTCAGCAGGTGATGCAGGCCATGACCGAATTCGTGGAACAGGGTGGTGACTTCGTCGTGGGTCAGCAGGGCTGGCTTGCCGCTGTCGGCCGGGGTGAAGTTGCACACCAGGTTCGCCACCGGGCTCTGCAGTACGCCTTCAGCCGTGCGGCGATGGTCGCGGGCGCCGTCCATCCAGGCACCGCCGCGCTTGTTGGCGCGGGCGTAGAGGTCGAAGAAGAAGCGACCGACGTGCTGGCCGTTTTCCTTGATTTCGAACAGGCGAACATCCGGGTGCCAAGTGTCGAAGCCTTTCTGCTCGGCGATTTCGATGCCGTACAGACGCTGGACGATAGCGAACAGACCGCCCAGCACTTTGTCGATCGGGAAGTAAGCGCGAAGGGCTTCCTGGGCGACGCTGTAGCGCTGCTCGCGAAGTTTTTCACCGTAAAAACCGCTGTCCCAGCTTTGCAGGTCCGGGCAGCCTTGTTCGGCGGCGTAAGCCTTGAGCTGTTCCAGGTCCTGCGCAGCGAACGGCTTGCTGCGCTTGGCCAGATCCCGTAGGAAACTGAGCACTTGATCGCTGGATTCAGCCATTTTGGTCGCCAGACTCAATTCCGAGAAGCTGGCGAAACCGAGTAACCTGGCCAGTTCCTGACGCAGGTCGAGGATTTCTTCCATGACCGGGCCGTTATCGTTCTGACCGGCATTCGGGCCTTGGTCCGACGCACGGGTGCAGTAGGCGGCGTAAACTTCTTCGCGCAGGCCACGGTCGTGAGCGTAAGTCATCACCGCGTAGTAGCTCGGGAATTCCAGGGTGATCAGCCAGCCATCGAGGTCTTTGGCTTGGGCGGCGGCGGCCATTTGCGCCTTGGCCGAATCGGTCAGGCCAGCGAGGGCGGCTTCTTCGGTGACGTGCTTGGTCCAGGCCTGAGTGGCGTCGAGCAATTGGTTGGAGAAGCGGCTGCCCAGCTCCGACAATTTGCTCTGCACTTCGGCGTAACGCTTCTGTTCGACTTCCGGCAGGTCGATACCCGACAGACGGAAGTCGCGCAGGGAGTGTTCCAGGATAGTTTTCTGCGCCACGTCGAAACCGGCAGCCTCGGGACTGTTGGACAGTGCTTCGAACGCTTCAAACAGTTCGCGGTTCTGCCCCAGTTCGGTGGAATAGGCGCTCAAGGCTGGCAGGCAGGATTCGTAGGCTTCGCGCAGTTCGGCGCTGTTGCACACGGCATTCAGGTGGCTGACCGGGCTCCAGGCCGCGCCCAGTCGATCATTCAGTTCGTCCATCGCCAGCACCAGACTGGCCCAGGTTGGTTGTTTGCCCTGGGTTTTGAGGATCTCGATAATGGCGGCGCGGTTGTCAGCCAGGATCTGTTCGATGGCCGGTTGCACGTGTTCGGCACGGATCGCCGAGAACGGCGGCAGGTCGTAGGACTGCAAAAGAGGGTTGTTCACGCTCACGGTTGGCACCTTGGCTGGAAGAAACATGCATGAAGAAACATAGCCCCATCATAATTACAATCGACGGCAACCGCAGCTATCAGCAAAAGAGAGAGAGCCTATCGTGACCCTTCGCAAGTATCAGAACCACACGCCGCTGCTCGGCAAAGGCGCCTTTGTCGACGGTTCGGCGGTGGTGATCGGCGACGTCGAAATCGGCGAAGACAGCTCGGTCTGGCCGCTGACGGTGATTCGTGGCGACATGCACCACATTCGTGTTGGCGCGCGCACCAGCGTGCAGGACGGTTGTGTGCTGCACATCACCCATGCCGGGCCGTTCAATCCCGATGGCTTTGCGTTGCTGATTGGCGACGATGTGACCATTGCTCATAAGGTCATGCTCCACGGCTGCACCGTGGGCAATCGGATTCTGATCGGCATGGGCAGCATCGTCATGGACGGTGCGGTGGTCGACGACGATGTGATCATTGGCGCTGGCAGCCTGGTGCCGCCTGGAAAACGACTGGAAAGCGGCTTCCTTTACGTGGGCAGCCCGGTGAAGCAGATCCGGCCGCTGACTGACAAGGAAAAAGCCTTTTTCACCTACAGCGCGGCGAATTACGTGAAGCTCAAGAATTTGCATCTGGCCGAAGGCTACGACCAGCTCTGACCCTGCGCCCTTATTCAGGATTCAACATGCATTACCAAACCGTATTGTTTGACCTCGATGGCACCCTGACCGACCCGCGCGAGGGCATCACTCGGTCGATCCAGTTCGCCCTGAGCAAACTGGGCATCGATGAGCCCGACCTGACCAAGCTCGAACACTTTATCGGCCCGCCGTTGTTGCAGGCGTTCATGCAGTTCTACGACTTCGACGAATCCAAGGCCTGGGAGGCGGTGAACTTCTATCGCGAACGCTTCAAAGTCACTGGCCTGTACGAGAATCGCGTATTCGACGGCGTCACACCGCTGCTGGAAACGCTCAGCGGGCAAGGGCGACAGCTGTATATCGCCACGTCCAAGCCGTGGGTTTTCGCGCGGGAAATTGCCCGACACTTTGACTTCGCCAAGCACTTCAACGTGATCTACGGCAGCGAACTGGACGGGACTCGTACCAACAAAGTCGAGTTGATCGCCCACTTGATGGCCGAAGAAGGTCTGGACCCGGCCAACACCCTGATGATCGGCGACCGTAAGCACGATTTGATCGGTGCGCGCAGCAACGGGCTGGATGCGGCGGCGGTGGGTTACGGTTTTGGCAGTCGGGAAGAGTTGAGCGCTGAAGCACCGGCCTATCACTTCGAGACGCTGGAAGAGATGCATCAGGCGTTTTTGCAGCGCTGATCAAATCCATTCGCGGGCAAGTCGGATCGTCGCACCGCTCGCTCCTACAGAGACCGCGTAAATTCTGTAGGAGCGAGCGGTGCGGCGATCCGACTTGCCCGCGAAGGCGCCCGCCCAGACACATCCTGAGCAACTGTTCTCACCCCAGTCCCTTCTTATCGTCCTAGCCTGAAGACAAAGGCCACGATCAAGGAGGATCATCTTTGCCGGAGTTAGAACATGCTCATCGATTGCGCACTGGACGATATTCGGCGTCTGGACAGATTTACCTATTGACGGCCGTGGTTTTGAATCGAGAACCGTTATTTCGCGACTTAAAGAATGGTCGATTGGTGGTAGACGCCTTTAGAACGGCTGAGCGAGAAGGGTTTGCAACGTCGTTAGCCTGGGTCGTTATGCCTGATCATTTTCATTGGCTGATCGAGTTGCAGAACACTCAACTGCCCAAGTTGATGGCGCGGACCAAATCACGCATTGCGGTGACGCTCAATCGCTCGATTGGACGTCAAGGTCCAGTTTGGCAGCACGGTTATCACGACCGCGCCCTGCGCAAAGAGGAGGATTTAGAGGCAGTTGCTCGATACATCGTCGCCAATCCGTTGCGAACAGGTTTGGTTGAGCGGGTAGGGGATTACCCGTTGTGGGATGCGATTTGGTTGTGACATTGGAGACGCCTTCGCGGGCAAGCCTCGCTCCTACGGGTGATCCGACGATGTAATGAACCCTCGTAGGAGCGAGGCTTGCCCGCGAAGAGGCCCGTCCTGTCACCGCAAGTCTACGATCCAGCCAATGCCTTCAGCGCCGGCTTGCGCTCATCAACCGGCAACGCGCCGAGCTTCTCGACTGCCGCATAAAACCTCACCCAATCCCCTCCCACCTGTCTGAACAACGCCGAAAACGCCGGCACCCATTGGTCATACAGCCCAAATGGCAACAGCCGGGCATTGTTCATCGGCGCATTGATCCACGCGTCATAGCGTTTGTCCCCGGCCCACTGGCTATCGCGTAACTGCCGGTATTCACCCCGCAATCGCTCGAACTCTGCGGCTTTGCGCTGGCGCATCTGGTCGGCGGCCAGGGGCAGGGTGTACTGCCGTTCAAGTCGCGCGCGGGTAGCCAGAACCAATTGAATGAACTGGTCCCGTTGCTGCACCTGCGCGCCGCTGTCTGGCGCCAGGCCGCGGAATGCACGCCATTGGCGGGTGCCTTCCTGTTCGACGAAGGTGGCGAAAGACTCGTTGAATTCGGTGTCGTCCTTCACATAAAAGCGTTGATGCGCCAGTTCATGGAAGATCAGCGTGGCCAATCGTTCGTCGCCCCAGCTCATCATCGAACTGATGATCGGATCGTTGAACCAGCCGAGCGTCGAATAAGCCTCGACGCCGCCGATCGACACGTCCATACCTTGCAGTCGTTGCAATGCCGCCTCACCGCGGGCCGCGCTCTGACTGTAATAACCGCGATAGGCCACGCAACCGGCGATCGGGAAGCAATGGCTCTGTGGCGTCAGAGAAAATTCCGACGTGGCGAAGACATTCCAGACTACGAACGGCCGGCCAATGTCGGCGTACAAACGGTAACTCTGGTTATCCGGCAGATGCAGGTGTTGGCTGGCAAATGTGCGGGCCTTTTGTGATTGAGTCAGGTGCGCACGCAATAGCTGATCGCGAGCGGGATCGGCAATCACTGTGGAAACCGGCTCCCGTGCCCGCAGCAATTGCAGCTGACCACTGGCCAATTGGCCGTAATAGCTGACGCCGGCGCAACCGTTGAACAACAAAAACAACACACCCGGAAACAAAATGCGTAAAACGCGATCAAGTAACCAAAGGCTTGGAAGCGGCCTGATCAAAATGAATCATCCCTGGAGAGTCTGCCCGCAAGACTATCCCGCCTGACTGGAGCTCCGCTATGCGCACGTTGATGCTGACAGGAAGCCTGCTGATGCTGGCAGGTTGTGCTGGATTCGGATTACCCCCCCATGATCCGGCTCAAGCGTGGATCGACCTGGATTCGAAGCAGGAAGACACCGCGCTGCAAGCGCTGGAAGTCGATGACAAGGCTTCCACCGACAAGCGCTATTTCGAGGTTCAGCCGGGTAGCCATGAGCTGACGGTTCGTTACCAATTCCCGGTCGCGCCAACCAACATCGGACCCGACGCCGAGCCGCTATGGCGCGACTGCCAGTTGAACGTGAAATTCAAGGACTTCAACGCTGGCGAGAGGTATCAACTGAAGGCGGGGAATATCGGTTTTCGGCCGTGGGCAAAGCTCTATGATCAGCAGCAAAAAGTGATCGGCCATGGTGTACCGGCAGGCTGCCAACGCACCTGATCAGCGTTATTCAAAAGGACTAGTCCTTGAGAAAATCATCATGCGCAGGTTAATGCTGTTACTTGCTGCAAGCATCGTTGCGGGCTGTCAGAGCCCGTTGCCAGCGGTTAATCCGCAGATGGCCCGGGTCGAGTTTTCGACGCCATTCCCCAACGATAAATTGCTGATGGCCGAACGCCTGGACAAGCAGCGATTGCGCGACGGGCGTTTTTTCCAGGTCACGCCTGGCAGCCATGAGTTGATCGTCAGATTCGACTTTGAAGTGCCCGGTGGTGGGGGCAACGGCATGATGAGCGCCCCCTCGGAACGCTTGTGCTACCTGACCATCAACTACGATCATTTTGAAGCCGGCCAGCGTTATGTGCTGGAAGGCCGTTCGATAGCGTTCACCCCCGGTGCCCGGCTGTTCAACGCCAAGGGTGAAATCGTCGCTGAAGACCGAGAGTCCTATTGCCTCATGTGAGGTGAATCAGCGGTCGTTCTTCTGGTAGATGATTTTCTTGGTGCCGCTTTCGCACGAACCAACGACCATGTTCTGATCGTGCACTTCGTCGTTGGTGACGATCTCCAGGGTATAGGACGAGACGTTATTGGCCTGGATCTTGGCTTCAATCTCGGCCTTGAGTTCTTCACAGGATTTCGGTGCCGCCAGGGCCGATGTGGCCAACGCGCAACAGATAACCGCCAAGGCAAAACGTTTCATGGTTGAAGCTCCTTTGAGGCAGCGCGCACGATAATGCGTTTTAGCTGCTGTCATTTATTCGACCACAATCTCGCCAGCCAGGTTTTGTTTCAGGGCAAAAAAAGAACGCAGCCCACCGAGGCTGCGATCTTTTATCGGGGAGCGCGACAACCCGCTATCAGCTGACCAACGTTGCATCCAGACTGATTTTCGCATTCAGCACTTTGGAAACCGGGCAGCCCTCTTTGGCCTTGTTGCTCAGCTCCTCGAACTGCGCTTGTGTCGCCCCGGGGATTTTCGCCTTGAGGATCAATTTCACCGCCGTGATCGCAAAACCGCCGTCCACCTGGTCCAGGGTGACTTCGGCATTGGTGTCGATGCTGTCAGCCTTGAGACCGGCATCGCCGAGAATCATCGAAAACGCCATGGAGAAGCAGCCCGCGTGCGCCGCGCCGATCAGCTCTTCCGGATTGGTGCCCTTGCCGCCCTCGAAACGTGCCTTGAAGCCGTAGGGTGCTTCTCTGAGTACACCGGTTTCCGTGGAAATCGAGCCGATGCCGGTTTTCAGGTCACCTTCCCAATGAGCCGATGCTTTCTTCGTAATAGCCATGTCTGCCTCCTCAAGATCCGGCGCGAAGCGTCGCGCCTTCGTGGTTTTCGGTTGCTAGGGTTCTGAGGATAGACGGTGGTGTAAAGTTCACCTGATCTCATAAGTCCTACCGTTTTCGTAGGAAATTTTGCTTTGGCTATTGAAACTCGGGTATATGCCCTCATTGCATGAAACACGCTTATAGATTCGGCAGGTTTTCGTTTGTAAGAAAAAACCTGCGTCCTCAATTGGAGAAGCAGGCTTATGAAACAACTGTCCGATATCAAGTTCTCGACCCTTGATCTGGTGCCTGTGCGGGAGAACGGCAGCGCGGCCCAGTCGCTGCGCAATTCCCTGGACCTGGCGCAGCACGTCGAGAAGCTCGGCTACAACCGTTTCTGGGTTGCCGAACACCACAACATGGACGGCATTGCCAGTTCGGCGACCTCGGTATTACTTGGCTACCTGGCCGGCGGCACTTCGACTATTCGTGTCGGTTCCGGTGGCGTGATGTTGCCCAACCACGCGCCACTGGTGATCGCCGAGCAGTTCGGTACGCTCGAAAGTCTGTACCCGGGCCGGATCGACCTGGGCCTGGGTCGTGCTCCCGGTTCCGATCAGATGACCGCCCGCGCCTTGCGTCGTGAACGCTCCGGCAGCGCCGACGAATTCCCGCAAGACGTGGCGGAACTGATGCGCTACCTCGGTCCGCGCACCCCGGACCAGCGGATCATCGCAATGCCGGGCACCGGCACCCATGTCCCGGTCTGGCTGCTGGGCTCCAGCCTGTTCAGTGCACAACTGGCTGGCGAGCGCGGTTTGCCTTACGCCTTTGCCTCACATTTCGCACCGCGCTTAATGCATGAGGCCGTTCGCGTCTACCGCAATCACTTCAAGCCTTCAGCGGTATTGGATAAACCCTACGTGATGCTCGGTGTACCGTTGGTGGCTGCTGACACCGACGAGCATGCAGATTATCTGGCGACTTCGGTCTACCAGCGCATCCTGGCGTTGATGCGTGGCCAGAGCCTGGTGCAACGTCCGCCGGTAAAAACCATGGACGGCCTGTGGCTGCCTCATGAGAAAGAGGCGGTCGGCGATTTCCTTGGCCTAGCGATGGTTGGCAGCCCGCAGAAAATCCGCGCCAAACTGGAAGTGCTGATCGAACAGACCCAGGCGGACGAGCTGATTTTCACCTGCGACCTGTACGAGCAAGCCGATCGTGTGCACTCCTATGAACTGCTGGCGCAGGTCATGAAGGGCTGACACTCAAATAGCGAGCACAAAAAGCCGACGCCATTGCGTCGGCTTTTTCATTTTCGAGGGAGGTCAGCCCTGCTTGTAGACGATTTGCTTGGTGCCTTTTTCACAGGTGCCGACGACTTTCCCGTCAGCAGCAGTGCCTTTATCAACGATTTCCAATGAATAATTGGAAATACCTTTGGCATCCAGCTTCGCGGCGATATCGGCTTTCAGCTCTTCGCATGGCTTGCCCTGAGCCAGGGCTGTTCCTGCAAGACTCAACAAACCTACCGCCAAAATAAAATTCTTCATCGGTCGCATTCCCTGGTCGGATCAATAGGGGCATCCAGCGATCAGCCGGATGTACTGATGTAGCGCTTTGTCATTCCCTATGGCGCTCGGCCAGCGCGCAATTTCCGAAGATTAGCTCAAACTCAGCTAGTGGCAATCCGGAACCCGACTTTGAGCGTCACCTGGAAGTGTGCAGCCTTGCCGTCCTTGATGTGCCCGCGGGTTTCGGTTACTTCAAACCATTCCAGGTGCTTGATGCTTTTATTGGCTTCGGCCAGAGCGTTGTTGATGGCGTCTTCAATGCTGCTGGTGGACGAGCCAACCAGTTCGACTTTCTTGTAGGTGTGATGATCAGTCATGGCGTTCTCCTCAGGGTGTGAAATACAGCCTAGCAGTGATTTTTCGTATTACTTCTGTCGGCCCATCTGACGCAGAGGTTCATATTTACTGCACTTTCTCGAACCCCGGAAGTCCCAACCAACACACGCAACTCAATCAATGCAGGAGAGCCACCATGGCCAACACCTCTTTACGTAAAGCCTCATTGCAAAGCATGGAAGCCGAAATCGAGAGTCTGCTGAAATCTTTGGAAAGTTTGAAAGACGACGCATCGGACGAGTCGCGTAAAACCCTTAAAGCGCTGAAAAGCAACGCCGAGAACGCGCTGAAGCATTCGCGCCATCTGCTCAGCGATGCGTATGAAGAAGTCAAAGTCAAAACTCGTGAAACCGGGATTGCCACGCGGGACTACGCCCAGGAACACCCTTGGACTACAGCAGGTGTCGCCGTCGGTGCATTGGGTCTGCTCGCGGCTTATCTATTGTGCAAACGCGGTGACTAATCCGTCTGGCGCAGCTCGTTTTTGAGCCACTGCGCCAGTTGCCGAGCGCGCCCATCCGCGGCGCGTTTGGGTAGCCACAACGCCAGTTGCGCCGGGGTTTCACTGAAGCCCCAAGGCGCAACCAGGCGACCGGCCTTCAAGTCTTCGGCCACCAGCGGTTCAGGGGCAATCGCCACACCCAACCCGGCCACTGCGGCCTCCAGCAAATAATACAAATGCTCGAAACCCTGACCGTACTTCAACGCCTTTGCGTCGAGGCCTATTTGCTGCGCCCAGCTAGGCCAGGCCTGTGGGCGTGAGGTGGTGTGCAGTAATGACTCGTTCATTAGCGCTGTGGGCGGTGCATCTTGCAGTCGTTCGTGGCCTGCGAATCTCGGGCTCATGACCGGGCCGATGCGTTCGCTCGCCAACTCATACACTTGCATATCCGCTGGCCACGGTGGCTCGGCAAACACCAGCAAGGCGTCCAGTCCCGGACGCCGTGGATCGAGATCACCCTCGCCAGCCGACAGGTGCAAGCGCAGGTCCGGCAGGTCGGTATTCAATCGCCCCAACCTGGGAATAAACCAACGTGCCAACAAGCTGCCCGAGCAACCCAGTACGAACGGCGCATCGGCAGTGCTTTGGGTCAACTCCGCACAAACAATCCGCAAGCGCTCGAACGCCTCACCGCTGGCATCGCGCAAACGAACGCCAGAATCTGTGAGTTTCAGGCCGCGTCCATCCTTGATGAATAGGCTCACGCCGAGGTGTTCTTCCAATATCTTGAGCTGCCGGCTGACCGCGCCATGGGTGACGTGCAGCTGTTCGGCGGCCTTGCTGACGCTGTTCAAGCGGGCAGTCGCTTCGAAGGCCCGAAGGGCGTTTAGCGGAGGAAGGTCATGGCTCATTGGATTTGTGAGTTTTCCTGACAGGTTGCGGCGATCTTATCGGTTTTCAGCTCAAAACATCAGGGGTAGAGTTAAGCCCAATGTCATCTCACGCATTCACTGGAGCGACCCATGACCCAGACAAATCTGCGCAACGGCCCCGACGCCAACGGCCTGTTTGGCGCGTTCGGCGGCCGTTACGTCGCCGAAACCCTGATGCCGTTGATCCTCGACCTGGCCCGTGAATACGAATTGGCCAAGGATGATCCTGCATTCAAAGAAGAATTGGCCTACTTCCAGCGCGACTATGTTGGTCGTCCAAGCCCACTGTACTTTGCCGAACGTCTGACAGAGTTCTGCGGCGGCGCGAAGATTTACCTCAAGCGCGAAGAGCTGAACCACACCGGCGCGCACAAGATCAACAACTGCATTGGCCAGATCCTCTTGGCGCGGCGCATGGGCAAGAAACGCATCATCGCCGAGACCGGCGCTGGCATGCACGGCGTGGCGACTGCCACCGTGGCTGCACGTTTTGGCCTTGATTGCGTGATCTATATGGGCACCACTGACATCGAACGTCAGCAAGCCAACGTATTTCGCATGAAGCTGCTGGGCGCCGAAGTGATCCCGGTCGTGGCCGGTACCGGCACCCTGAAAGATGCGATGAACGAAGCCCTGCGTGACTGGGTGACCAACGTCGACAGCACCTTTTACCTGATCGGCACTGTGGCCGGTCCGCACCCTTATCCTGCGATGGTTCGCGACTTCCAGGCCGTTATTGGTAAAGAAACCCGTACTCAATTGCAAGCCCAGGAAGGTCGTCTGCCGGACAGCCTGGTGGCGTGTATCGGTGGTGGTTCCAACGCCATGGGCCTGTTTCACCCGTTTCTTGATGACAAGAGCGTCGAGATCATTGGCGTCGAAGCCGCTGGTTATGGCATCGAAACCGGCAAGCACGCGGCCAGCCTGAACGGCGGCGTACCGGGCGTGCTGCACGGTAACCGGACCTTCTTGCTGCAGGACGACGATGGGCAGATCATCGACGCTCACTCCATCTCCGCCGGCCTCGACTACCCAGGCATAGGCCCGGAACACGCCTGGCTGCACGACATCGGCCGCGTCCAGTACACCTCGGTAACCGACGACGAAGCCCTCGACGCGTTCCACAAATGCTGCCGCCTGGAAGGGATTATTCCTGCACTGGAAAGCGCCCATGCCCTGGCCGAAGTGTTCAAACGCGCACCGACCCTGCCAAAAGATCATCTGATGGTGGTCAACCTGTCCGGTCGCGGGGACAAAGACATGCAGACCGTGATGCACCACATGGAACACTCTCAGCAAGAGCAATCCAAGCAGGAGAAACACTGATGAGCCGCCTGCAAACGCGTTTTGCCGAACTCAAGGAACAGAATCGTGCCGCCCTGGTGACCTTTGTGACCGCTGGCGACCCGAGCTATGACACCTCTCTGGCGATCCTCAAAGGCTTGCCTGGCGCCGGTGCCGACGTGATCGAGTTGGGCATGCCCTTCACCGATCCAATGGCCGACGGCCCGGCAATCCAGTTGGCCAACATCCGCGCCCTCGGCGCCAAGCAGAACCTGGCGAAAACCCTGCAAATGGTTCGCGAGTTCCGTGAAGGCAACAGCGAGACGCCGCTGGTGTTGATGGGCTACTTCAACCCGATTCACATGTACGGCGTGCCGCGGTTCATTACGGATGCCAAAGAGGCCGGTGTTGACGGTCTGATCGTGGTCGACTTGCCGCCGGAGCATAACGGTGAGCTATGCGATCCGGCCCAGGCAGCAGGTTTGGATTTCATCCGTCTGACCACCCCGACGACCGACGATGTGCGCCTACCGACCGTTCTGAACGGCAGCTCTGGTTTCGTTTACTACGTATCTGTTGCCGGTGTGACCGGTGCGGGCGCGGCGACTCTGGAGCATGTTGAAGAAGCAGTTGCCCGTCTGCGTCGCCACACCGATTTGCCGATCAGCATCGGTTTCGGCATTCGTACTCCAGAGCAGGCGGCGTCCATTGCTCGTCTCGCCGACGGTGTTGTGGTGGGTTCGGCACTCATCGATCACATCGCCAATGCGTCGACTCCGGATCAGGCTATCGATGGCGTGTTGAGCCTTTGCTCGGCGCTGGCTGATGGCGTGCGTAAGGCCCGCGTCAGCTGAAGGTAAAGCTCCTGATATAGAGGAATTAGAGCCTGGCGGCGCAGACTAAACAGCAAGACTGAGGGCTTCAGGACTACGTTCTGAAGCCCTTTTTGCTGTATGTGCAGTGGGGAAAGTGATCGTCGGGCAATCAGACGTTTCGGCATTTTCATCGGGTAAGACTTTAGGCGTTGAAGGCTTCGCGGATTTGCCGCGAAGCCTGCTGTTTATGGCAACTCCAACCCGCCCGCGGCCTTGTGCAACTTCCTCAGATGCTCGCCAACCTGCTTCAGGTTGGCTTCATTGGCGGCCATCTCGGCCGCACGGCTCGGTTCGAGCAGCGCTCTCACCTCTTTGTCCAGATCGCCTGTCAGCGCCTGAAGCTGCTTCTGCCGCAGGCTGCTTTCCGACTCTAGACGTTGCCACTCACTCGGTTGCGGCAATCCATAACCCCCGGTGCCAAGCAACTCCGCCGGACGGCTGAGGAAGCCGCTGTTGGCAAGAATCTGCTGCAAAGTCGCGTTGGCCTTGTCCATGCCGCCGTTCTTCAGTTCCCGAGCGCCCAGATAGCGCTGCTTAACTTCGTCCTGGGCCAGCACCAATTGTTGGCGGAAGGCGGCCTGCTCCAGTAGCAGTAATGCCGCGCTGGTGCGCAAATCGGCTTGGTCGACCCATTGCCGGCGCTCTTCAGCTTTCAATGAGAGCCAGTCTTCGACCTTTTCCTGCTTGATCGGCAAGTGTTTCTTCAGCACTTCGAACATCGCTTGATATCGATCGCGGAAGGAGTCGAAACGATAGCCCAGACGCAGCGCTTCGCGGGGATCATCCAGCACGCTGGTGTCTGCCAGTCCGCGGCCCTTGAGTACTTCAAGCAAGCCGTTGGGCATGATGTTGTCCAGCCCGACCAGTTTCGCGTTGTTGGTGCCGCTACGCAGTAACTTCAGGCCTTCTACCGCGCAGTTGTTGGACAGGAAGAAGTAGTTGCCGTCGTAACTCCAGTGCATCTCGGCGGCATGTTCCACCACGTCTTCGATTTCGCGTCGCGACAAATTCAGCGGGACCGAGGCGAGGCTGCGCAGTTCGGTCTTGGTGTATTCGTCGATCACCTGGGCCAGCGGCAGAACAAACAGGCGCGACGGGTATTTGCCCACCAGTCCGTCCCAACTCGACAGCTGTACATCACCGACGAAGGCGCGGAAGGACAACACCAGATGCTGATCCAGATCGAGGCGACAATCTGGCCCACGTGGACGGCCGGGTGCACAGATCACCAACCGCAACATGCTGTGGCCCCAGCGGCTGGCCCAGTTCTGGTTGGCTTCAGCCAGCAGATAGTCGACGGCGTACACCCGTTCCGGATCGACCTGGCCCAGTGGCGTTTTGGCGAAATCGTTGCCGGCATTGAGGAAAGAGAAGGTTTTGCCACACGCGTCTTTAGCGGCGGGCGCCCAGCCGAAATGTTCTTTGTAATAACGGTGCAGCGCAGGACGGCGGCAAGCGTAGGCGGGGTCGAGAAGGAAATACTCCATGTTGACCGCGACGAACTCCTTGGGGCTGCTCGTCTCGTAAATGTCCGGGCTACGGGCGATTTGTCGATTGTGCTGCTCGCGCTCGCCGCGGCGGCCAACGTACTGCGGCCAGCCGGCGAGGTCGAGCAGGCGCGGGTCGTCGCTGAGGGTAAAACGCCGTGCTGATTGGCCGCGGCACTCATCCGGTATACCCACCAGTCCCGAGCTGCTGTTGCGCCGGGTGCAGCGCTGAATCAGTGTGCGTTCCGCTTCTGGCCACAGGCGCGAGCGGTCATAGATGTGGGTGAGTTCGTGCAACACGGTGGCAAGCATTTCGCGGCGCACGGTGCCATGGGGGCGATAAGTCTTCTTGGTCGCGGCGCTGCCGTCAGTGAGGCTGGCAAGCAGGTTGCGGTTCAGATCGAGCTCGGACACCAGCGACGCCTGACCGTAAGCGTTGCTCGGCATGTCATCGGTCCAGCCGACTTCGATGCGTCGGTCGAGCTGCTCAATGAACCGCGGCGGCAGCGCCTGCATAGCTTCATCGAGCAAGGCCTGACTGGCCTGCTGTTGAGCGGGGCTGAGGCCGTCGGTCTTGAGCCTTAATTGCAAATCAGCCTGGGCCGTGTTGCCGAGCAGCAAAATGACCCCGGCCAACAGCCAGGCGCCTGGCGACCTCACAGTGCGAGGATGGCTTCAGCGAGAACCTGATCACTGGCGTCGCGCGCTTCCGGAACGCGGGTGCGTAACGTGTTAAAGGCAGCCTCCAGGTGCGCGCCACGAATGTCGCCATCGCTGGCGACGAAGCTGGCTGCATCGTCGTGGGCCTCACGAACGATCTTCGAATCACGGATGGACGTCGTGGTATCTGAAGTGAAATCAAGCGTGCGTTGGGTGGCATTAATGATGATGTTACTGGTGGCGACCAGGGTGTGTGCCTGGGCCACACCGGTCAATAACAGCAGGCCAAGGGCGGCAGCAATCAGGGGGCTACGCATGGAACGACTCCGTAAGAACAAGGATAACTATTGGACGAGAATTGCCTGCGCCAGTTCAAGGTCGCTGGCATGAAGTTTTAACTGGGTCCGGCGCAGATAAATCAGGGCGGACTCCAGTTGTACTCCTCGCAGTTGGCCATCGCTGGCGATGAACGCCGCAGCGTCATCTTGTGCCGCGAGGAGCAGCTTACGGTCGAAGGGGGCGGAGGTCACCATGCTTGTGGCGTAGCCGGTAGCCACAATGCCTTGTGTTGACAGGTCAAAGGCATGGACCGAGCCCATCCAAAAGGCTGCCACGAAAACCGGTGTGATCAATCGATGTGAAAGAAAACGCATGAGACTCGATAGCTGAAGGTGAGTCGCAAGGCTAGCGCAATGCCCGGTCTAGAGCCAGCGCCGAAACATTGGGACACGGCGGGCGTGTCCCACGTCAGTGATGCTGCTTAGATAGTCAGTATGGCTTGCGCCAGTTGTGCATCAGTCGCGTTCAGCTGAGGTGCCTGGTGGCGAATATGGTCGAGTGCGCTTTCCAGTTTCACACCACGAATGGCGCCTTTGCTGGCAACGAAGCTGGCGGCGTCGTCACGGGCGGCACGCACGATTTTGTCATCGCGAAAGGAAGCAGTGACATCGGAAGTCGCATCGGAGGTTGCCTTGAGCGCGCCGACAACGGCATCGGTGGTCACGATAAAGCTGGAGGCGTGGGAATTGGCAGCCACGGCAAGCAGGGCTGCAGCGCTGAGCAGACGAAGTCGGGACATGGTGAAACTCCTTTGGAAAACCGATTGAGAGGTGGCGCAGTGTCTGTTGAGTCAGACGCCAGTCATGCAGCGTTCGCCACGTTCTATCTGGATATTAGGCCTGTGAGTATCGGTTCGAACAGTCCCGCCTGTTCAAGCGGGAAACTAGCGCCAGAATGGTTTATCCAATTCGTTGAGACGATCCGCGTGGCTGATGCACAGGTCTGAGAGCTGCCGGTCATTGAGTTGGCCCAGTAGACGCCGGGTTCGGGCCCTTTCCAGACTGTTGGCGAGGCTACCCATTAATCCACGAAACCAATGGGGGCGAGGGGTTGATTGAGGCGTTGAAACGGAAACATCCAGTAAGTGATTCATGGCGCGGTCCTTTTGCTGGTAATTCGGAATTTCAGGGTGCTCCCTTCCTGCCTACCGCAACAGACACACTACGCTGAAATTGTACTGGTTCAGCTTGTTAAATATGGAAACTGTACCTGTTAAGAGGTGTCTCTACTGTATGACCCTTATTGATGCTCGAAAACGACAAAGCCCGTCGTGGTTTCCCACGACGGGCTTTGTTTTTTCAATTTGGATGCTGGCGGTGGACCCGGTGGGTCAGAGCCAGCGACGCTAACTTAGCGCCAGAACGGCTTGCTCAGCTCTTCGTAGCGTTGTGCTTCGCTAATCCCGGCGTCAGCCAGCAGACGCGAATCCAGACGAGCCAGTTGATGGCGGCTGGAGATGCGGCGCTGCCACAACATCAGGTTGGCAAGAACGCGAAGAGGCGTGGAAGCCTGGGTTTTTACAGCGTTGTCTTCGAAAAACAGCTCGGAACTGAGTGTACGTTCCATGGTTGACATCCTTCCGCTTGTGGCGGGATTAGGTAGTGGTTTAACTGATGCCAATGATCCTCTCGTTTGGCCAGTCTCTCTAGATACAGTTCACCTGTATTGTGAGGTACCAGTTAACTGTTAATAGATGGTGTACTGGTCTAAATTGAGGCAACTGTACTTGTCGGCACTAGTATGGTGCGTTTTTGATGATTTTGCTGAGAGAGGTAGGTGATTACGGTAGGAAATGACCGGTACAGCAGTACAGTTTTAAGTGAATTTCTACTTGGCAATAGCAGGCTGACGAAACTGTGTTTGCGTCAGCTGCCATCTGTATCAATTACACCTAAGCATTCGCCCGGTTTCTTCAAGATTAATGTGCCAGCTCAGGGCATCACGCAGAATATGCGGCGTGTGTCCGCCGAGTGCACACGCAGCTGTGAAGTAGTCATCAAGGGCTTGGCGATAGTCCGGGTGCACGCAGTTATCGATGATGACTCGAGCGCGCTCTCGCGGCGCCAGGCCACGCAAGTCCGCCAGACCGATCTCCGTGACAAGGATGTCAACGTCATGCTCGGTGTGGTCGACGTGGCTGACCATCGGTACCACGCTGGAAATTGCGCCGCCCTTGGCGATCGACTTGGTCACGAAGATCGCCAAATGCGCGTTGCGCGCAAAGTCGCCCGAGCCGCCGATGCCGTTCATCATCCGCGTGCCGCAGATGTGGGTGGAGTTGACGTTACCGTACAGGTCGAATTCAAGCGCCGTGTTGATGCCGATGATTCCGAGCCGACGCACCACTTCCGGGTGGTTGGAAATTTCTTGCGGGCGCAGAACCAGCTTGTCCTTGTAGCGCTCAAGGTTGCCGAAAACATCGGTATTGCGACGGCTCGACAAGGTGATCGAGCTGCCCGAAGCAAAACTCAGCTTGCCGGCGTCAATCAGATCGAACGTCGAATCCTGCAACACTTCCGAATACATCGTCAGGTCTTCGAAGGGCGAGTCGATCAGGCCACACATCACCGAGTTGGCGATGTTGCCAATCCCGGCTTGCAGCGGGCCGAGCTTGGTGGTCATGCGCCCGGCGGCCACTTCCTGCTTGAAGAAGTCGATCAGGTGGTCGGCAATGGCCTGAGTGTCGACGTCTGGCGGCAACACGGTGGACGGCGAGTCGGATTGATTGGTGATCACGATCGCGACGATCTTTTCCGGCGGGATCGGGATGGCCGTGCTACCAATGCGATCATCAACCTTGACCAGCGGAATGGGTGTGCGGGTCGGCCGATAGGTCGGGATATAGATATCGTGCAGGCCTTCGAGATTTGGGTTGTGCGCCAGGTTGATCTCGACGATCACCTGTTTGGCGAAAATCGCGAAGCTGGCCGAGTTACCCACCGAAGTGGTCGGCACGATATGGCCCTGCTCGGTAATGGCCACGGCCTCAATCACCGCGATGTCCGGCAGTTTGAGCTGCTGGTTGCGCAATTGCTCGACGGTTTCCGAAAGGTGCTGATCAATGAACATCACTTCGCCGGCGTTAATGGCCTTGCGCAGGGTGCTGTCGACCTGGAATGGCATGCGTCGCGACAATACGCCGGCTTCGGTGAGCTGTTTATCGAGGTCGTTGCCCAGGCTGGCGCCGGTCATCAGCGTGATTTTCAGAGGGGTGATTTTGGCGCGTTCGGCCAGTGCGTGGGGCACGGCTTTGGCTTCGCCGGCGCGAGTGAAACCACTCATGCCGACGGTCATGCCGTCCTGAATCAGAGCGGCTGCGTCAGCGGCGCTCATCACCTTATCCAACAACGAAGGCAAGCGAATACGATCACGGTACATGGATTGTTATCTCGGGCAACGGAAGCAAGGTATGTAGTCTAGTGATTTCAAAAAAATTCCTCCCGCTACCATGGTCGAATGCAGACCCTTGATTTAGAGCCTTTGGTCGGGGAATAAAAAAACCCCAGCCTACTAAAGGCTGAGGTTTTGGGTATTGCTGCTTCCGCAGGTTTTAACCGACGGCTTTAACCATGTCTTCGATGACTTTCTTGGCGTCGCCGAAGACCATCATGGTTTTGTCCAGGTAGAACAGTTCGTTGTCCAGACCGGCATAGCCGCTGGCCATCGAGCGCTTGTTGACGATGATGGTCTTGGCCTTGAACGCTTCGAGAATCGGCATGCCGGCAATTGGCGATTTCGGATCGTTCTTCGCGGCCGGGTTGACCACGTCGTTGGCGCCGAGCACCAGCACCACGTCGGTCTGACCGAACTCGGAGTTAATGTCATCCATCTCGAACACTTGCTCGTAAGGCACTTCGGCCTCGGCCAGCAGGACGTTCATGTGCCCTGGCATCCGACCAGCCACCGGGTGGATCGCAAACTTCACGGTGACTCCCCGGTGAGTCAGCTTCTCCGCCAGTTCCATCAGTGAGTGTTGGGCGCGTGCCACCGCCAGGCCATAACCCGGAACGATGATCACGGTGTCGGCGTTGGTCAGCAGGAAGGTCGCATCGTCAGCCGAACCGGATTTCACCGGACGGGCCTCTTTCGAACCTGCCGGGCCAGCTGCATCTGCCGTGTTGCCGAAACCGCCGAGCAATACGTTGAAGAACGAACGGTTCATCGCCTTGCACATGATGTACGAGAGGATCGCACCGGATGAACCTACCAGGGAGCCGGCAATGATCAGCATCGAGTTGTTCAGCGAGAAGCCGATCCCCGCCGCTGCCCAACCGGAGTAGCTGTTGAGCATCGAAACGACTACCGGCATATCTGCGCCGCCGATCGGGATGATGATCAGCACGCCGAGCACAAAAGCCAAGGCCAGCATCAGGGCGAAAGCGCTGAGGTTGCCGGTCAGCATAAAGGTCACGCCCAGCGCGAGAGTCGCCAGACCCAGCAGCAGGTTCAGCTTGTGCTGGCCGCCGAACTGTACCGGTGCGCCTTGGAACAGACGGAACTTGTACTTGCCCGACAGCTTGCCAAACGCGATCACCGAACCGGAGAACGTGATTGCACCGATGGCGGCACCGAGGAACAGCTCCAGGCGGTTCCCGGCAGGAATCGGATCACCCAGTTGCTTGACGATGCCCAGCGATTGCGGCTCAACGACTGCAGCAATGGCAATAAACACCGCGGCCATACCGATCATGCTATGCATGAAAGCGACCAATTCCGGCATCTTGGTCATTTCAACGCGCTTGGCCATGATCGAGCCGGCGGTGCCGCCGACCAAAAGACCGACGATCACGTAGCCGATGCCAGCGGTGGTGAGCTCAGCGCCCAGCTTATAGATGAGGCCCACGGTAGTGAGGATCGCCAACGCCATGCCGAGCATGCCGTACACATTGCCGCGCCGCGACGTGGTCGGGTGCGACAGGCCTTTCAGGGCCTGGATGAAGCAGATCGACGCAATCAAGTAGAGCGTCGTGACGAGATTCATGCTCATTACTTGGACGCCTCTTCTTTTACCGCTTTCGGGGCTTTTTTCTTGAACATCTCAAGCATCCTACGGGTCACCAGGAAGCCACCAAACACGTTCACCGCCGCCAGAGCCACCGCCAGGGTGCCCATAGTCTTGCCCAGTGGCGTCACCGTCAAAGCCGCCGCCAGCATGGCGCCGACGATTACAATCGCCGAGATCGCGTTGGTTACCGCCATCAAAGGCGTGTGCAGTGCAGGTGTAACGTTCCAGACCACGTGATAACCGACATAAATCGCCAGCACGAAGATGATCAGGTTGTAGATACCGGGGGAGATAAGCTCTTCCATCGTCTGAATCCCTGCTTAGGCGTTTTTGCGGATGACTTGGCCGTCGCGGCACATCAGGCACGCGGCGACGATGTCGTCTTCGAGGTTGATCTCGAACTGGCCTTCTTTGTTGAAAACCAGTTTCAGGAAGTCCAGCAGGTTGCGCGCATACAGTGCCGAAGCGTCTGCCGCGACGGCGCCGGCCAGGTTAGTCGGGCCGCAAATGGTCACGCCATTCTCGACGACGACCTGGTCAGCCACGGTCAGCGGGCAGTTACCACCCTGAGCAGCCGCGAGGTCGATGACCACCGAGCCTGGCTTCATCTGCGCCACGGTCTCCGCGCTCAACAACGTTGGCGCCTTACGGCCCGGGATCAATGCGGTGGTGATGACAATGTCAGCCTGTTTGGCGCGTTCGTGCACGGCCAGGGCCTGACGTTGCATCCAGCTGGCGGGCATTGGTCGTGCGTAACCGCCGACACCAACGGCGCATTCACGCTCTTCATCGGTTTCGTAAGGTACGTCGACGAACTTGGCGCCGAGGGATTCGATCTGCTCTTTTACCGCAGGACGCACGTCAGACGCTTCGATCACTGCACCCAGACGTTTCGCCGTAGCAATCGCCTGCAAACCGGCCACACCTGCGCCGAGAATCAGCACGCGCGCCGCTTTCACGGTGCCCGCAGCGGTCATCAACATCGGCATGAAGCGAGGATAGTAGTGAGCAGCCAGCAACACGGCTTTATAACCGGCGATATTGGCTTGGGAGGACAGCACATCCAGGCTCTGAGCTCGGGAGGTGCGCGGCGCGGCCTCCAGTGCGAAAGCGGTAATGCCGCACTCAGCCAGCTTGGCAATGGTTTCATTGCTGAACGGGTTGAGCATGCCCACCACAACGGTGCCGCTTTTTATCAGCGTTAGTTCGCTGTCGCTGGGGGCGACCACCTTGAGAATCAGCTCGGCACCGAACGCATCGTTGGCGCTGCCAATCATTGCGCCCGCCGCTTCATAAGCACCGTCGACAACACTGGCGTTAATGCCGGCGCCGCTTTGCACAGTGACCTTATGACCCTGGCCGATCAGCTTCTTGATGGTTTCCGGGGTTGCAGCAACCCGTGTTTCACCTGTTTGGGTTTCGAGAGGAACACCAATGTGCACGTCAAATCTCCTGCGTGATCTTATTGAGTAAACCCAGGCACTTCGGATGGTGCGGCTGGGGCGGCCGATCAGCACGATCCCGCCAAATCGGGGCGGGGCGCGGCATTTTGCAGGCGAACTTAGTGCCCTTCAAGGGATTATGACGGGTGACGGAAAATTAACTACAAGTCACCCCGTGACCGAATGTCGCAACTAACCGGTTGAATCCCTTGCAGGCCGTGCCTTGTATGGATTCTTGTAAAAATTGAAGCGTTTACGCATCGGTCAGGTGAATGAGGCGTTATTGCTTCCCAATAGAGGCTCAAGGCCACGTACTCAGGCGCTTTTAGGACGTTTGTACTGCTTGTCGGTACAGTTTTCGAATATGCGACAAATACTTATATCTGTAGTGCTTTTGTTTTGCTGACTACGAGGTCAGCTAATCAGGCTAATCCTTTATCCTTCTAGGCTGTAGCTCTGTGCCTGGTTAACCAGCCAATCGCGAAATGCCCGTAAAGAGGCCGATTCTACCTTTCGCTCAGGAATCATCAGGTAATACGCCTTGATGCTTGATAGCGCCTGGGCGTTGGCAATGACAAGGCGCTTCTCGGCCAGTTCGCGTTGAATCAGGAACGGTGGAATCAGCGCTATTCCCATATCGTGCATGGCCGCTTGGGCAAGCATGGAGAATAGCTCGTAGCGCGGCCCTGTCATGTCTCGCGGGATATTAAGGTTCTGGGAGTCGAACCACTGGCGCCAGGCATAAGGGCGGGTGGTCTGCTGCAGCAGTGGCAATTCGGCGATTTCACCGGGAGACAGGTTTGTCCTTTTCCCCAAGAGATTGGGGCTACACACCGGCATCGGATTTTCGCCCATCAGCCTGTGGGATTCGGTACCCGACCAGTCAGCGTCGCCAAAATAGATTGCGGCATCGAAGTCGGTGTCGGCAAACAGGAAGGGGCGTGTTCGGTTGGTGAGGTTGACCGTTACTTCCGGGTGCTTTTGCTGAAAGTCCTTGAGTCGTGGCAGCAGCCATTGAGTGCCGAAGGTCGGAACCACCGCCAGTTCAATCACGTTGGCGCCTTGCTGACCCATCACTGACAACGTGTCCCGCTCGACCGCATCCAGTTGAGTGGCTACCCGTCGGCTGTAGGAAAGGCCGGCCTCCGTCAGCTTGACCCCGCGTCGCGAGCGTCGGAACAGTTCTACGCTGAGGAACTCCTCAAGACTGGCGATCTGTCGGCAAATTGCGCCCTGAGTAATCGAAAGCTCCTGGGCTGCCTTGGTAAAGCTTTCGTGGCGAGCTGCCGCTTCAAAGCTGATCAGGGCCGTTGTGCTGGGGATTTTCCTGCGCATGTACGCCAACCTCACTAATGCATCGCATAAAAGCTATTTTGCGATGTTACGGAGTGAGAAATTAGCACAACAGTATGCAAATTCCTCGTTTGCCGTGATGCCGAACACGGCCTAGGATCAGTCCACGTTATTTGACCCGATTCGAGAGGACACACTCATGGGCGGTAAAGCTAGCTTCAACTGGATCGATCCCCTGCTGCTGGATCAACAGCTCACCGAAGAAGAACGCATGATCCGCGACACCGCTGAGCAATTCGCCCAGCAGAAGCTCGCACCGCGTGTTCTCGAAGCTTTCCGCCATGAAAAGACCGACCCGGCGATCTTCCGCGAGATGGGTGAGGTTGGCCTGTTGGGCGCGACCATCCCCGAGCAGTATGGTGGCAGTGGCCTGAACTACGTCAGCTACGGCCTGATCGCCCGTGAAGTCGAGCGTGTCGACTCCGGCTATCGCTCGATGATGAGTGTGCAGTCTTCGCTGGTCATGGTGCCGATCAATGAATTTGGTACCGAAGCCCAGAAACAGAAGTATCTGCCGAAACTGGCATCCGGCGAATGGATTGGCTGCTTCGGTCTGACCGAACCTAACCACGGTTCCGACCCGGGCGCGATGATTACTCGTGCACGCAAAGTGGAAGGCGGCTACAGCCTGACCGGCAACAAGATGTGGATCACTAACAGCCCGATTGCCGATGTGTTCGTGGTCTGGGGTAAGGACGACGCTGGCGACATCCGTGGCTTCGTTCTGGAGAAGGGCTGGAAAGGCCTGAGTGCTCCTGTGATTCACGGCAAGGTTGGTCTGCGTGCATCCATCACCGGCGAGATCGTCATGGACAACGTATTTGTCCCTGAAGAGAACATCTTCCCGGATGTCCGTGGTTTGAAAGGTCCTTTTACGTGCCTCAACTCGGCACGTTATGGCATTTCCTGGGGCGCGCTGGGTGCTGCCGAGTTCTGCTGGCACACCGCTCGCCAGTACACCCTGGATCGTCAGCAGTTCGGACGCCCACTGGCCGCCACTCAGCTGATCCAGAAGAAGCTGGCCGACATGCAAACCGAGATCACCATGGCGTTGCAAGGCTGCCTGCGTCTGGGTCGTATGAAAGATGAAGGTACGGCGGCGGTCGAGATCACTTCAATGATGAAGCGCAACTCCTGCGGCAAGTCCCTGGACATTGCTCGCATGGCGCGCGACATGCTGGGTGGTAACGGTATTTCCGATGAGTTCGGTGTTGCTCGCCATTTGGTCAACCTGGAAGTAGTGAATACCTATGAGGGTACGCATGACGTCCACGCACTGATCCTCGGGCGTGCGCAGACTGGCATCCAGGCGTTCTATTAATAGGAGAACGGCCATGGGCGCGCTTTCGCATCTACGGGTACTGGATTTATCGCGGGTGCTGGCCGGGCCCTGGGCCGGACAGATTCTTGCTGACCTCGGCGCCGAGGTGATCAAGGTCGAGCGGCCGGGCAATGGCGATGACACGCGCGCCTGGGGGCCTCCCTTCCTTAAAGACGCCTATGGCGAGAACACCAGCGAAGCCGCCTATTACTTGTCGGCCAATCGTAACAAGCAATCGGTCACCATCGACTTCACGCGCTCAGAAGGACAAAGGCTGGTGCGTGAGTTGGCGGCCAAGTCAGACATCCTCATCGAGAACTTTAAGGTGGGTGGTCTGGCGGCTTATGGGCTGGACTACGAGTCGCTAAAGGCGATCAATCCGAATCTGATCTATTGCTCGATTACCGGGTTTGGACAGACGGGCCCGTACGCCAAGCGCGCGGGTTATGACTTCATGATCCAGGGGCTTGGCGGTCTGATGAGCCTGACTGGGCGTCCCGAAGGCGACGAAGGTGCTGGCCCGGTAAAAGTCGGCGTGGCGCTGACGGACATCTTGACCGGTCTCTACTCGACGGTGGCTATTCTGGCGGCACTGGCTCATCGGGATCATGACGGCGGCGGTCAGCATATTGATATGGCGCTGCTGGATGTTCAGGTGGCCTGTCTGGCTAACCAGGCAATGAATTACCTGACTACAGGTAATGCTCCGAAGCGCCTGGGTAATGCTCATCCGAATATCGTGCCTTATCAGGATTTTCCTACGGCGGATGGAGGCTTCATACTTACCGTGGGTAATGACGGGCAGTTTCGCAAGTTTGCTGAAGTGGCAGGTCAGCCGCAGTGGGCGGATGATCCACGCTTTGCGACCAACAAGTTGCGGGTGGCGAATCGTGCGGTGTTGATTCCGCTCATACGCCAGGCGACGGTGTTCAAGACTACTGCTGAGTGGGTGCTGCAGCTTGAGCAAGTAGGCGTGCCATGCGGCCCGATCAATGATCTGGCTCAGGTGTTTGCCGATCCTCAGGTTAAGGCACGTGGGTTGGCGATTGAGTTGCCTCATGTGCTGGCAGGCATGGTGCCGCAGGTGGCGA
>NZ_CM142706.1:3652500-5315000 GCF_054897825.1 Pseudomonas sp. ZS1P83 | reverse complement strand
CTGTAGAAATACGGGGCCATAGCTCAGCTGGGAGAGCGCCTGCCTTGCACGCAGGAGGTCAACGGTTCGATCCCGTTTGGCTCCACCACTAACTGCTTCTGTTGTTGAAAGCTTAGAAATGAGCATTCCACCAAGACGGTGATGAATGTTGATTTCTAGTCTTTGATTAGATCGTTCTTTAAAAATTTGGGTATGTGATAGAAAGATAGACTGGACGTTACTTTCACTGGTAACGGATCAGGCTAAGGTAAAATTTGTGAGTTAAATTGCGAATTTTCGGCGAATGTCGTCTTCACAGTATAACCAGATTGCTTGGGGTTATATGGTCAAGTGAAGAAGCGCATACGGTGGATGCCTTGGCAGTCAGAGGCGATGAAAGACGTGGTAGCCTGCGAAAAGCTTCGGGGAGTCGGCAAACAGACTTTGATCCGGAGATGTCTGAATGGGGGAACCCAGCCATCATAAGATGGTTATCTTAAGCTGAATACATAGGCTTAAGAGGCGAACCAGGGGAACTGAAACATCTAAGTACCCTGAGGAAAAGAAATCAACCGAGATTCCCTTAGTAGTGGCGAGCGAACGGGGACTAGCCCTTAAGTGGCTTTGAGATTAGCGGAACGTTCTGGAAAGTACGGCCATAGTGGGTGATAGCCCTGTACGCGAAAATCTCTTAGTCATGAAATCGAGTAGGACGGAGCACGAGAAACTTTGTCTGAATATGGGGGGACCATCCTCCAAGGCTAAATACTACTGACTGACCGATAGTGAACTAGTACCGTGAGGGAAAGGCGAAAAGAACCCCGGAGAGGGGAGTGAAATAGATCCTGAAACCGTATGCGTACAAGCAGTGGGAGCCCACTTTGTTGGGTGACTGCGTACCTTTTGTATAATGGGTCAGCGACTTATTTTCAGTGGCGAGCTTAACCGAATAGGGGAGGCGTAGCGAAAGCGAGTCTTAATAGGGCGTCTAGTCGCTGGGAATAGACCCGAAACCGGGCGATCTATCCATGGGCAGGTTGAAGGTTGGGTAACACTAACTGGAGGACCGAACCGACTACCGTTGAAAAGTTAGCGGATGACCTGTGGATCGGAGTGAAAGGCTAATCAAGCTCGGAGATAGCTGGTTCTCCTCGAAAGCTATTTAGGTAGCGCCTCATGTATCACTGTAGGGGGTAGAGCACTGTTTCGGCTAGGGGGTCATCCCGACTTACCAAACCGATGCAAACTCCGAATACCTACAAGTGCCGAGCATGGGAGACACACGGCGGGTGCTAACGTCCGTCGTGAAAAGGGAAACAACCCAGACCGTCAGCTAAGGTCCCAAAGTTATGGTTAAGTGGGAAACGATGTGGGAAGGCTTAGACAGCTAGGAGGTTGGCTTAGAAGCAGCCACCCTTTAAAGAAAGCGTAATAGCTCACTAGTCGAGTCGGCCTGCGCGGAAGATGTAACGGGGCTCAAACCATACACCGAAGCTACGGGTATCACTTAGGTGATGCGGTAGAGGAGCGTTCTGTAAGCCTGTGAAGGTGAGTTGAGAAGCTTGCTGGAGGTATCAGAAGTGCGAATGCTGACATGAGTAACGACAATGGGTGTGAAAAACACCCACGCCGAAAGACCAAGGTTTCCTGCGCAACGTTAATCGACGCAGGGTTAGTCGGTCCCTAAGGCGAGGCTGAAAAGCGTAGTCGATGGAAAACAGGTTAATATTCCTGTACTTCTGGTTATTGCGATGGAGGGACGGAGAAGGCTAGGCCAGCTTGGCGTTGGTTGTCCAAGTTTAAGGTGGTAGGCTGGACTCTTAGGTAAATCCGGGATTCTAAGGCCGAGAGCTGATGACGAGTTACCCTTTGGGTGACGAAGTGGTTGATGCCATGCTTCCAAGAAAAGCTTCTAAGCTTCAGGTAACCAGGAACCGTACCCCAAACCGACACAGGTGGTTGGGTAGAGAATACCAAGGCGCTTGAGAGAACTCGGGTGAAGGAACTAGGCAAAATGGCACCGTAACTTCGGGAGAAGGTGCGCCGGTGAGGGTGAAGCATTTACTGCGTAAGCCCATGCCGGTCGAAGATACCAGGCCGCTGCGACTGTTTATTAAAAACACAGCACTCTGCAAACACGAAAGTGGACGTATAGGGTGTGACGCCTGCCCGGTGCCGGAAGGTTAATTGATGGGGTTAGCTAACGCGAAGCTCTTGATCGAAGCCCCGGTAAACGGCGGCCGTAACTATAACGGTCCTAAGGTAGCGAAATTCCTTGTCGGGTAAGTTCCGACCTGCACGAATGGCGTAACGATGGCGGCGCTGTCTCCACCCGAGACTCAGTGAAATTGAAATCGCTGTGAAGATGCAGTGTATCCGCGGCTAGACGGAAAGACCCCGTGAACCTTTACTATAGCTTTGCACTGGACTTTGAATTTGCTTGTGTAGGATAGGTGGGAGGCTTTGAAGCGTGGACGCCAGTTCGCGTGGAGCCAACCTTGAAATACCACCCTGGCAACTTTGAGGTTCTAACTCAGGTCCGTTATCCGGATCGAGGACAGTGTATGGTGGGTAGTTTGACTGGGGCGGTCTCCTCCTAAAGAGTAACGGAGGAGTACGAAGGTGCGCTCAGACCGGTCGGAAATCGGTCGTAGAGTATAAAGGCAAAAGCGCGCTTGACTGCGAGACAGACACGTCGAGCAGGTACGAAAGTAGGTCTTAGTGATCCGGTGGTTCTGTATGGAAGGGCCATCGCTCAACGGATAAAAGGTACTCCGGGGATAACAGGCTGATACCGCCCAAGAGTTCATATCGACGGCGGTGTTTGGCACCTCGATGTCGGCTCATCACATCCTGGGGCTGAAGCCGGTCCCAAGGGTATGGCTGTTCGCCATTTAAAGTGGTACGCGAGCTGGGTTTAGAACGTCGTGAGACAGTTCGGTCCCTATCTGCCGTGGACGTTTGAGATTTGAGAGGGGCTGCTCCTAGTACGAGAGGACCGGAGTGGACGAACCTCTGGTGTTCCGGTTGTCACGCCAGTGGCATTGCCGGGTAGCTATGTTCGGAATAGATAACCGCTGAAAGCATCTAAGCGGGAAACTAGCCTCAAGATGAGATCTCACTGGGACCTTGAGTCCCCTGAAGGGCCGTCGAAGACTACGACGTTGATAGGTTGGGTGTGTAAGCGCTGTGAGGCGTTGAGCTAACCAATACTAATTGCCCGTGAGGCTTGACCATATAACACCCAAGCAATTTGCTGGCCCGAGAGGGCACCAGATTGCGGTGTGTGAAGACGACACCAGTCGAAAATTTGCAAGGCAACACACAAATCTATCACCTACCCATTCGCTGGAGCGTGAACCTGTAAAGGCCCACGACCTGGCTCCCGAATTTCTTGACGACCATAGAGCACTGGAACCACCTGATCCCATCCCGAACTCAGCAGTGAAACGATGCATCGCCGATGGTAGTGTGGGGTTTCCCCATGTGAGAGTAGGTCATCGTCAAGATTAAATTCCGAAACCCCTATCTGCGTATGCAGGTAGGGGTTTTGTTTTAGTAGAAGTCACCAATTTTGCTGGCACGTTACCGCGGTAACGGGCTGGTCACAGAATTTCTTGACGACCATAGAGCATTGGAACCACCTGATCCCATCCCGAACTCAGCAGTGAAACGATGCATCGCCGATGGTAGTGTGGGGTTTCCCCATGTGAGAGTAGGTCATCGTCAAGATTGAATTCCGAAACCCCTGTCTGCTAACGCAGACAGGGGTTTTTTCGTTATGGGCTCCCTAAACGCTCAGTGACGCCATAGTCGAACATCAAGACATCCAGAGAGATGTTATCTACCGAACCATCGTTGAAGCCGCGTAACACGTACTCATAGCGGTGGGTTGCGCCCGTACGAATAACCGTTCTTACAAAAAGGCTGATGAGCGCTCTGGCACGCCGTTCGGCGGGTATATGACACGAATGCCGACCATTTCGTACAAACCCCTAAGTTTTCTCCGGTTTGTGCCGACAGACTGATGAGACATGCGTGCACCAACGTAGAGCGGCCCCAGATCACTGGCTGCGCTGTTACATGGAATGTTGCACTCCGGAACGCATCCCCACTTTTTGCATAAGAAGTCGCATGAAATGAATCTCAAATTCAGTCATAAAATCCTGCTGGCCGCCTCTGGCGTCGTGGTGCTGGCTTTTGCGTTGTTCACTTTGTACAACGACTATCTGCAGCGAAATACCATCCGTGAAAGCCTTGAATCGAGCGTCCAGCAGGCTGGCGATCTGACCGCCAGCAGCGTGCAGAACTGGATGAACGGCCGCGTGCTGGTGCTGGAAAACCTCGCGCAGAACGTCGCCCATCAAGGCGCCAATGCCGACCTCCCGGGGCTGGTCGATCAACCGGCCCTCACCTCTAACTTCCAGTTCACCTACGTGGGTCAGGCCAACGGCGTGTTCACTCAGCGCCCGGACGCGAAGATGCCTGACGGTTACGATCCGCGTCTGCGTCCCTGGTACAAACAAGCGGTGGCTGCCGACAAGACCATGCTGACTCCGCCTTACATGGCTGCCGTCGGTGGCTTGGTGGTGACCATCGCCCTGCCGGTGAAAAAGAACGGCGAGTTGCTCGGCGTGGTCGGTGGTGACCTGAGCCTGGAAATACTGGTGAAGATCATCAACTCGGTGGACTTCGGTGGCATCGGCCACGCATTCCTGGTCAGCGCCGACGGTCAGGTGATCGTCAGCCCGGACAAAGACCAGGTGATGAAAAACCTGAAGGACATTTACCCGAACGCCGGCGTGCGCATCGAGAAGGGCAATCAGGAAGTCACCCTGAACAAGCAGGACCGTATCCTTTCGTTTACGCCGGTCAGTGGTCTGCCGAATGCCGAGTGGTACATCGGTCTGTCGATCGACAAGGACAAGGCCTACGCGCCACTCAGCCAATTCCGCACTTCTGCGCTGATCGCTATGTTCGTCGCCGTGACGGCCATTGCGGTGCTGTTGAGCCTGCTGATCAACGTGCTGATGCGTCCGCTGATCACCATGGGCCGGGCGATGCAGGACATCGCTCAGGGCGAAGGCGACCTGACCCGTCGCTTGGCCGTGGAAAGTAAAGACGAGTTCGGTGAGTTGGGAGGTTCGTTCAACCAGTTCGTGGAGCGAATTCACGCGTCGATTTCCGAAGTGTCGTCGGCAACCCGTCAGGTTCACGACCTGTCGCAACGGGTGATGGCCTCGTCCAACGCTTCGATCGTCGGTTCCGATGAGCAAAGCGCCCGAACCAACAGCGTAGCCGCGGCGATTAATCAATTGGGCGCCGCCACCCAGGAAATCGCCCGCAATGCCGCCGATGCTTCCCAGCACGCCAGCGGTGCGAGCGAGCAGGCCGATGACGGTCGTCAGGTGGTGGAGAAAACCATTCTGGCGATGACCGAGTTGTCGCAGAAAATCAGCCTGTCCTGCACTCAGATCGAAACCCTGAACGCCAGCACCGACAACATCGGGCACATTCTGGATGTAATCAAAGGCATCTCCCAACAGACCAACTTGCTCGCGCTCAACGCGGCCATCGAAGCGGCCCGTGCCGGTGAAGCCGGTCGTGGTTTTGCGGTGGTAGCGGACGAGGTGCGTAACCTCGCTCACCGTACTCAGGAATCGGCGGAAGAGATCCACAAGATGATCACCTCGCTGCAGATCGGTTCTCGCGAAGCGGTGACCACAATGAACGCCAGTCAGGCCTCCAGCGAACAGAGCGTCGAAGTGGCGAACCAGGCTGGCTTGCGACTGGTCAGCGTGACCCAGCGCATCGGCGAAATCGACGGTATGAACCAGTCGGTGGCCGCGGCGACCGAAGAGCAGACGGCGGTCGTGGAAACGCTCAACGTCGACGTTAACCAGATCAACCTGCTGAACCAGCAGAGCGTGGCCAACCTCAATGAAACGTTGAAGGATTGCGATGCGTTGTCGTTGCAGGCGAACCGGTTGAAGCAGTTGGTTGATAGCTTCAAAATCTGATCAAACGATGTAAAAAAGAGCCCGCTGTGGAGTGATCCGCAGCGGGCTTTCTTATGCCTTACGCAAACAGTTTCAATACATTGTTCATCGCATCATCGGCAAAGCCCTGAACGAAATCCTTGAACCCCGGCAGCGCCTCGGCACCGCCCTGTGCGGGTTCAGCGATGATGGTCCAGGTCGCCCGCGACTTACCCGCATCCAGCGGTTCAACACTCATTGCCGCCCACAAATTGGCCACGCCCAGGGTGTTGTAAATCGTGGTCCAGGTCATGTTCAGCGCTTGGTCATCCCGGGAATTGAGTTGCTCGACCACCAGGTTGCCGTCCTTGAAGAATTTCTTGCGCAGGGACGACACGCCTTCCCCGGTCATTTCGATGTGAGACAGCGCCGGAATGAATTGATCGAAGCCGGCAAAGTTACCGACCACTGCCCAGACTTTCTTGGCATCGGCTGGCACTTCCACCGAGGACACTACGTGGCAGCCTTGAGGATTTTTGATCAGGGTATCGGGTTGCAGGGTGCTCATGGTCTTGCTCCATTCTTGGGGTTGGGTTGAATCAGATGAAATTGATTTCTTTGAGGTAGTCGCAGCCACGACGCAGCAGCGCCGGGGATTTTTCCGGGTAATGCGCGCCCATCTGCCAGACGCCGGCCTGGGCGTTGTCGTGGCCGATCATCGAGATGTCGCCGATGTCTTCCTCGAAACCGTTGAGGTAAAAACCGAGCACGCCGAACAACGCATTGTTGCTGTCGACCCGGTCCAGTTGCTGCTGCCAGTCGGCGACGCTGACCATGGAAAACTCCCGACCCGCCTCACGAAATGACGCGACGTAGTTGTCCCAGCTCAGAGGCTCGGGGTTGTGCAGGTTGAATACCGCTTTTTCAGGCTGATAACGGCTGGCATGGAAGGCGATGAAGCGGGCCAGAAAGTCCACCGGCATCAGGTCGAAATTCAGCGTGAACTCCGGCACCTGGCCGAGCTGGATTGAGCCTTTGAGCATCAGCATCAAGCGATTCTTGTGAGGCTGGCAGACACCCGTGAGGCTGTTGAAACTGATGTTGCCGGGGCGATAAAGATTGACCCGTACGCCACGCTCGCGAGCCCGTTCGAGGATCCGCTCACCGACCCATTTGGACAGGTTATAGCCGTTCTTGATGTAGATCGGTGGGGTCTGCGCGGCAGGCAATTCCAGCACCCGGCCATCGGCGGCAATCGTGCTGGAGGCCGAGAGCGTGGAGACAAAATTGAAGATCTTTTTGCTGCGCCCTTCACACAACCGAAGGCACTCGAAAATCGGCTCGACGTTATCCCGCGCCAGCGACTCGTAATCGAGTACGTGATTGACGTTGGCGGCGTTGTGCACCAACGCGCCGAACTGCCGATCCAGTCGCTCGTAAACATCCGCTTCGAGCCCCAATGACGGGCGTGTGATGTCCGCCGCGTAAACCCGCACTCGGCTCAGGTCCAGATGGTCCAGGCGGTTTTCTCGCAAAGCATGGGCAAAACGCTCGGCCGCCGATTGCCCACCGCCATCGCGCACCAAGCAGGCGACTTCGCTGGCGCCCCAGGCCAGCAATGCTTCGACAATGTGCACGCCGACAAAGCTGTTGGCGCCGGTAACGATCACCTTGTGCACGTCGCCCATGCGGTTGACTGGCAACGGCTGGATATCCAGTTCACGGAAGGCATCGGACATGGCCTGCTCGCTCAGCACTTCTTCGGTGCCGGAGCCACGCACCAAGGTCGCCAACTTGGCAATGGTCGGCAATTCGATGAAGCGGTTGATCGAGATACTGCGACCGAATTCTTCCCGCAAACGCAAGAGCATGCGCGACAGCAGGATCGAGTGGCCACCCAGGTTGAAGAAACTTTCATCGGTGGAAATGTCGCTGGCCGGCAGTTCCAGCAGCTCAGCCCAGATCTCCAACAACAGCGCCTCATCGACACTGGCGGGCAAACGCCGCAAGGTGTTTTCGGAGACATTCACGGGCATCGCCAGCAGCGCCTTGCGGTCAACTTTGCCGTTGCTGGCGAACGGCATGCTCGGCAGTTCGGTCCAGGCAGTGGGTTGCATGTAATCCGGCAAAAACTGCATCGAGTGGGCTTTCAACGCATCGCGAGCGGTGCCGGGTTGATCCTCCTGAGGCTGCGCGAGGAAGGCCAGAATCCGTCGCTGGCTGTCGATGACCACCGCCACCTGGCGGTACAGCTGACTGTCGCGCAAGCAGCGTTCGATTTCTTCCGGCTCGACCCGAAAGCCACGAATCTTCACCTGATTGTCGCGCCGTCCGCAGAGCTCGATGCCGTCGCGGGTCCACTTCGCCATGTCGCCGGTACGGTAGGCGCGCAGGCTCCGGCCATTCGGCAAGCTCAGGTTCAGATAACGTTCGGCAGTCTGCTGCGGGTTGTTCAGGTAACCCAGGCACACGCCTGGCCCGACGATGTACAACTCACCGACCCTCTGTTCGGCCACCGGTTGAAAATCCTCATCGAGAATCAGTACCTGGCTGTTGGCGATTGGTGCGCCGAGGGTGCGGTTGTTGTCGCCGGTGCGCAGTTGCCGCGCGGTAATCAACACCGTCGCTTCGGTAGGGCCGTAGAGGTTGTAGAGGTTGCCCTGGCGGGTGAGTTGCTCGATGACATAGGGTTCGCAGACATCGCCGCCCGTCATCACGTGATCGAGGCATTGCAATTGATCCAGCGGCAGGATGCTCAACAACGCCGGCGGCAAAAAGGCGTGGCTCAGGTGCTGATGGCGGATCAGTTCGACCAGTTGCAACGGATCGCGCCGTTGATCGTCGCCGGGCACGATCAGTTCGGCGCCCTGAAGCAGGGTCGGGAAAATATCGATCAGCGACGAGTCGAAACTCAATGACGAAAATTGCAGCACCCGACTCTGCTCGGTCAGCTGCACGTAGTCGGCGTACCACGCGGTGAAGTGCGCGAGGTTGGCCTGGCTGAGCAACACACCTTTGGGATGGCCGGTGGTGCCCGAGGTGTAGAGCGCCATGCACGGCTCGTCTAGATCGGGTCGTTGACGCATCAAGGGTTGATCGAGATCCACGTCATCGGTGTCGATACGGCTGATGTCGAGTCCCGGCATTTGGGCCGCGAGCGGATGCTCACCGTCATGCAGCAGCAACACGGCCCCGGCGTTTTCCAGAATGTACTGCTGGCGTTGCAGGGGATGGCTCGGCTCCAGCGGCAAATACACCGCGCCGCTGCCAAGAATTGCCAGAATTCCCGCATACAACTCGCTGCATTTCGGCAGGCAGATCCCGACCACCAACGGCCCTTGATGCCGAGCGAGCAACGGGAGCAATTGCTGCTGGATCGCGCGGCTTTGGGCGTGCAAATGCCGATAGCTCAGGAACGTGCCGGCAATGTTCAACGCGGGTCGTTCGGCACACTGGATGAAGCGCTGCTCAAGGCGCTCGATCATCGGGATTTGGCTGAGTTCCAGCAGCGCGGGGGCAGCCGTGATATTGAGCCGATGGAAAAACGCGAGACTCTCCAAATAGAGCAGGTTTTCCACGACCCCGAAGCGAGCGGGAGCCGCAGAGTCGGTCAGCAAAAAATAGTCGGCATCGCGAGAGTAACGGCTGACCAGCAGCGCCACGTGATTGACCAGTTCCTCCACTGCCCGCAGGCGTAATACCTGGCCATTGCCCGAAGGTTCGTCGGTGATCGGCACGCGAGTGAACAGCGTCGAACCGTACGTGCACAGCAATTCCAGCGCCGGCAGGCCAGAAACTCCAGACTCACCAATACCCAGCTGCAGCGTCAATCGCGGCGCATCGCCGACGTCTTGAACAGGCAGGCTGGCGTCGTCGATCAGCAAATCGGCGTTACCCAGCGGTTGCTTGTCGACGGCAGTCAGGCGCACCAGAGCATGACCGTGTTGTTCAAGCTCCAGCGCCAGGTCGGTCAGGGCCTGGCTGTGTCCAATGAGCAGAATGTCGAGACGTCTCATGATGTGCTCCTCGTTAAACCAGGTAATCGCTGAGAGCGTCTTGCACGCACGGCGAATCGAGCAGCGAACTGCTGCGGAAAAACCGCACGATGTTGGCGACCAGCGGGTGATGGCGATTGATCGGGAAGGCCAACCCCGACACTTCGCTCTTGAGTGCGTGGCGTGCGGCATCGCTGATCTTCAAGGACTCGATCAGCCGGAAGTCGAACGACTTCTGAATGTCGTTGGTCAGGTAATGGCCGATGAATATCGGCAGGATGTGCGCGATGCATCGGCGGTCGTCTTCGCTCGCGGTGTGCCAGTAGATGCGCACCAGCCGCGCCCAGAACCCGGAGTGGCGACCTTCGTCGAGCAGGTGGTCGGCCATCAGGCCCTTGATCGACTGCTTGACCGTGTCGTCCTTGGCGAACGCCGCGACATCGCCGGTCACTGTATTCTCGGCAATGGCCACACAGATCAATTCCACGGCGCTGCGCAGGTGATCCGGGGCGAGCGCCACGGCCGCTGGAATGGCTCGGCTGAGTTCGATTTCATCCGGCAGTTCGATGGGTGTGATGCTTGTCATGGCGACGGTCTGTTGCATGAAATCCATCGCCACGAGTGCGTGGTAATCCTCGTCCACCACCACGGTCATGGCGTCGTAGCGGCAGGCGAACGGGAAGGCCACGGCGAAGCGATTCTTGGCGATGCTACGGGCAGTCTTATCGACGATTTCGGTTTCGAAAATCACCACGTCGTTGATGAATTTGTAGAGCGTCTGCACCAGTGCAAAGTCGCGCTGCTCCGGGCATTCACGCAGGAAAGTTTCGCTCAGCACCAACGGTTGGCGGCTCAATGGGTAGATCAG
This sequence comes from Pseudomonas sp. ZS1P83, assembly GCF_054897825.1. NCBI lineage: Bacteria > Pseudomonadati > Pseudomonadota > Gammaproteobacteria > Pseudomonadales > Pseudomonadaceae > Pseudomonas > Pseudomonas sp. ZS1P83. The sequence continues at coordinate 5,304,180 of NZ_CM142706.1, read as the reverse complement.
CTTGTCGTCGTTCTCCAGCACGCGCCGGGGGCGGGTACGGATGGTCGCGCGACTTTCCCAGGCATCGGCGAAGGATTGGTAGTCGGCGGCGTTCATGCGTTCACCTCAGCAACAGGTTCGCTCATGCTCAGGCGCAAGCCGTCCCACAAGGCGATGCGGCTTTCCACGGCAGCGATGGCGCTGGCGTAGACGTCCTCTTCGCGTTGCGGATCGCCATCAACCAGCCGGGCGAGAAGTTTTTCCGCCGCCGGGCCATGGTTTTCGGAGTCGACTTCGATGTGGCGCTCAAGGTAGTAACGAAAGGTCGGCGCCTGATCCAGACCAATGCCCCAATCATCGAGGATCCGCTGGAACATCTGCGGAATGACACTTTCCCGGCCATGCAGGAACACCGCCGCAACGCTATGGCCAGGCGCATGCAGCGCGGTGTGCAAGGTATGACGCACGAACCGTGCGGCGGCCGGGTCGACGTCCACACTTTGCAGCGCCACGTCGTAGCTCACCCCTTCCTTTTGCAGTGTCACGAAGCGCTCGACCGCGACCGTGCTGGCACCGACTTCGCGCATCGCATCCAGGTACAACTCGAAATGGCTGTAGTGACCTTGAGCGGGACGATCATCGGACTCTTCACCCAGCACGATCTCGTTGATCAAGCGCGCTGCCTGCGGATCTCGCGGTGGCAGCCAGGGCAGCTGAACGCAGGTCAGTTCCTGTTGCAGGCGTTTGGTCAGTGACATGAAATCCCACACTGCAAACACATGGGTTTCCATGAAACGTTGCAATACCGACAGTGAGTTGATTTCGGAAAAGATTGGATGAGCACTAAGTTCTGCTTTCTTCTGATTGAGGCGATCTTTATTCGTTTTCATGAGTGAGCCTATAAGTGATCTGAATGCCGTTAAGGGTGCTGTGATCAATAGTGACTGACGGTTTAAGTTTTCTATTGGCGAGCGAATGTCTCAAGTTAATTGATATGTGTGGGTTAAAAGTAAGTTGCCAGATAATGGCTTGCTGCCTGTATTCAAAGGGCGGCGGAGAGAAACTAATACACGAATAAAGTGTCAGGCAAGTTATTTTTTAACTAATTCAAAGTTCATGTTTATTCGGCGCGAGAAGTTCCAATAAGACTTTTGTTTTAAGTTTTATTTTGGCGTAGTTGCTCCTTCCGACTGATAAAGGTCAGAATTTAAATAAAGAGTGAATGCCTCACTCGAAGCAACTTTCTAACTGAATCGTTGAAGTGAATTGAGGGGTCGGAAGTTGGCTGGGATCAACGCCGGTTCTTCCTTTCCCGTGGCAAGACTCCTTCCGTAGGTTCTTGGTGCGGGGATTGCTCCGCTCGCGCGATGCGTCGCCCGTTCATTATTCGTTGGCCGGCCAAGAGTGAGCGTAATTCACAGCAGCCGCTATCACCGACGCGTCATCTGCTCGGGGTAAATATTGAATCTTCAGAGGGGTAAATCGAGGGCAGGGCTTTGGAGAGGGGCGCAGCGCAGTCGCGACAAGCGAAAACGAGCAGTTCGATCTGCTCGCTCAGGCTTGCCGTCGTTTTTACCGGGAGGTTTTTTTGTTCAGCGCTTCGGGGCTGTTGAGGTAGCGTGTGATGACCTCGACGGCCCGGTTAAGGTGATGTTCGAGCAACTTCACCGAGCGTTCGACGTCTCGGTCTTCTACGGCCTGCAAAAGCGCCCGGTGATCTTCCTGGGACAGTTTGCCCAGGCCCATGGCTTCCAGGTTGAAACGGAGGAAGCGCTCCTCTTCGTTCAATCCGTCTTCCACCAGCCTCAACAACCGCCCGTTCGGCGCCTTGCTGTACAGCGACATGTGGAAGAGCCGGTTGAGCCGGCCAATCTCGGTGTAGTTGTGTTCCGTTTCCAGGTCGTCGATATGACGGGCGGCCTGTTCGAAGTCTTCCTTCTCAAGCAGTGGAATCGACAGGCGCAGCGCTTCGGATTCCAGCAGGATCCGCAGTGCATAGGTTTCCACGGCATCGCCCTGAACCAGCGGTGCGACCACCGCACCTTTATGGGCGATTACGTTAAGCAGCGCCTGGGCTTCGAGTTGGCGCAAGGCTTCGCGCACCGGCATGCGGCTGACACCGAAAAGATCGGCCAAATCTTGCTGACGCAGGGCGGTGCCGCAGGGAATGCGACCGTCGAGAATGGCCGAACGCAGGGTTTCTTCGATTACCGAGCGTGCCAGATGAGCCGGTATCGGCCCGTTGACCTTGATGCTGTTCAGAGGATTGGGCTTCTGTGTCACAACTACGCACCCTGTTTGACTGAAAAAATTTGGATCCAAGAGGACACTAGTGACTGCCTGACAGGTTGTCAAACGTACACAAGGTCGCAAGCCTGACGTGGCCACGGTGTTTTTAATGACACCCGCCATACAAAGTCTAGCGCGCCACCGGTGATCTCACCGTGCCATTGTCTTTTACCGGGCTAACCTGCACCATCAAACGCTTTCCCACCTGCCTGACCTGGATGCCTCGCATTGGCGGTATGTTTCGCGATCCCTCGGACTTTGCGCTGGCTGTGCTGCGCGTTGTTGCTCGCCGGCGTTATGCTGGGCGGGCTGCATGCCGATTGGGATTTTTCGCTGATCAGCCGTCGCGCGCAGGCATTGTACGGGTCGTTGGGCGAAGGGCAGCAACGGATTGATGCCTGGCAGCACTTATTGGCTACGCAAAAGCAGGTCAACGAGCTCGAACAGCTTAAAGTGGTCAACCAATTCTTCAACAAGCAGATGCGCTATGAGGAAGACATCGACCTGTGGCACGAGGTCGATTATTGGGAAACGCCCATCGAGGCCCTGTGGAAGGGCGCCGGCGATTGCGAAGATTACGCGATCGCCAAGTATTTCAGCCTGCGCCATCTCGGCGTTTCCAGTGACAAGCTGCGCATCACGTACGTCAAGGCGTTGCGCCTGAATCGGGCGCACATGGTGTTGACCTACTACTCAAGCGCCGAGGCCATGCCGCTGGTACTCGACAGCTTGATCGATGCGATCAAACCGGCCAGCCAACGAACCGATTTGCTGCCGGTCTACTCTTTTAATGCCGAAGGGTTGTGGTTGCCGGGCGCCAAGGGCAACAAGAAAGTCGGTGATACCAAGCGCCTGTCTCGTTGGCAGGATGTGCTGAAAAAAATGCAGGCCGAAGGTTTCCCGGTCGAGACGACTAACTAGGAGCACGCGCTCAGATGTCTTTGTTCAAACAGCTGTTGATCGCTATCTGTCTGTTTCTGGTGATTGCCTTCACCGGCAGCTTCATGGTCAGCCTGGAAAGCTCGCGCACCCAGTACGTCAACCAGTTGCGCTCCCACGCCCAGGACGCCGCGACCGCATTGGCACTGTCCCTGACGCCGAACATCGACGACCCGGCAATGGTCGAGTTGCTGGTCAGTTCAATTTTCGACAGCGGTTACTACGCGAGCATCCGTGTGGTCGACCTGGCCAACGACAAGACCATCGTGGAGCGCAGCGGCATCCCGGCGGTGAACAATGTGCCGGACTGGTTCGTCAAACTGATCGGCCTGGAACCGGCCGGTGGCGACGCGATTGTCAGTCGTGGCTGGGAGCAGGCGGCGCGGGTCGAGGTGGTCAGCCATCCGATGTTCGCGTTGGCCAAACTCTGGCAGAGCGCGCTGGGCAGTCTTGGCTGGTTGCTGATCTGCGGTGCGGTGAGTGCGGTGCTGGGTGCGCTGTTGTTGCGCCGGCAACTGAAGCCGCTGGATTACATGGTCAAGCAATCCCACGCCATCGCTCGCCGCGAATTCCTCAGCCTGCCGGAACTGCCGCGCACACCCGAACTGCGCCGCGTGGTGCAGGCCATGAATCAAATGGTCGAGAAGCTCAAGGCGTTGTTTCAGGAGCAGGCCGTGCGTAGTGAAAAACTGCGGGTCGAATCCTATCAGGACAACCTGACAGGCCTGGCTAACCGTCGCTATTTCGAAATGCAGTTGAACGCCCGGGTGAGCAATCCGGAGCAGGCGAGTTCCGGTTATCTGCTGTTGTTGCGGGTCAAGGACCTGGCCGGGTTGAACCAGCGGTTGGGCGGTCAACGCACCGACCAGCTGTTGATAGCGGTGGGTGAGCAGCTGTCCCGCGAGTGTGCCAAGTACCCGGAAACCCTGAACCTCGTGACGCGGATTCGCGGCGGTGAGTTCGCCGTGCTGGCGCCTGGGCTGGTGCGTGAAGAAGCGCTGCAACTGGCGCAGAACCTCGACAGTGCGCTGGCGAGTCTGCATGCGACGGGCGCCACCGATGTCGCCTCGGTGGCCTCGATCGGGCTGGCGCCGTTTGTTTATGGTGACTTGCCGCAAGCCGTGCTTGGGCTGGGCGATCAGGCGTTGGCTCAGGCGGAAAGCCAGGGTGAACCGAGCTGGGCGTGCCTCGATCACAGCGCCTCGGCCAGCGTCGGTGATGACCATCATGCCTGGCACAACTTGCTGGATCAGTCGTTGGATCAGAAGCGTTTCGAACTGTATTTCCAACCGGTCGTTGCCGCCCAGGACACGCAATTGGTGCTGCATTACAAGGTGCTGTCGCGTCTGATCGACGACGAGGGCCAGACCATTCCCGCCGGGCGCTTCCTGCCGTGGCTCGAGCGCTTTGGCTGGACCGCGCGGTTGGACCGGCTGATGTTGGAGCTGGTGCTTGAACAGATGGCCGACCATGAAGAATCGCTGGCGCTGAACCTGTCTTCAGCGACGCTGGCCGACCCGCAGGCGTTGAATAAAGTCTTTGAAGTCCTGCGTCAGCATTCGAATCTCGGGGAGCGGTTGACCCTGGAAATCGGCGAGGAGCAGCTGCCGGAGCAAGCCATGCTGGAAGAACTGACGCGACGTCTGCACGAACTCGGGTTCTCCCTGAGCCTGCAACGCTTTGGCGGGCGTTTCAGCATGATCGGCAACCTGGCGCGGCTTGGGTTGGCGTACCTGAAGATCGACGGCAGTTACATCCGGGCGATTGATCAGGAAGGTGACAAGCGGTTGTTCATCGAGGCGATTCAGCGGGCGGCGCACAGCATTGATCTGCCGTTGATTGCCGAGCGGGTCGAGACGGAAGGGGAGTTGATGGTGATTCGTGAGATGGGGTTGTATGGGGTTCAGGGGCAGTTGTTTGGTGAGCCGAAGCCTTGGCACTAACCCACTGATCGTTCCCACGCTCTGCGTGGGAATGCAGCCCGTGACGCTCTGCGTCACATCGGTGTCAGGCGCAACATCAGCGGTGAGGCCGGAACGCGGAGCGTCCCTTGAGGCATTCCCACGCAGAGCGTGGGAACGATCAGCGTCTGGAGTTAGATCAACCCCGTCTCATCATCATCGATCAAATGGCTCAACCCACCCAACGCTTCACGGGCGTGTGACCGGTCCATCAGCTTGGCCTGGGCGGCGGCCGGCAGGTCGGTGACGCGGATCACGCCTTTGCTGGTCAACACCTGGATCAAGTCGTCCAGTACCCGAATCATTTCCAGGTCGCTCTGCTTGAGCTGTTTGAGGCTGGTTTCCACTACCTCGTTGGCGTACCAGGCCTGGATTTCATGGTGGTCGGCCGGCAGCGTTTCCGTGGCCTCGGCATAGGCCGCGGCTTCCACGCGCACCAACTGACCTTGCGCATCGCGTTGCACGTAGAACATTGAGCATCCCTCGGAAATGAACCAGCGTCATGCTGTCAGCAGCATAGGCCAACTGGACGCGAGTATGCGGTGCAGCGACGAAATCGTCACCGGGTTGATGGGCGTAAACGTGACGGCCGCCCCATAAGAGCGGCCGTTGTTCGTTGGATCAGCTGTTGTTGTGGTCAACCTTGATGGTCGGATCGCTACCGGCAATCAGGTTATGCAGGTTGGCGGTGGACCAGTTGTTGCCTTCCAGTTTGATCGTCACATCCGGTGCAGCGGCGGCGTCGGCACCGTTGAACTTGCCGGCGGAGCTGACTTGCAGGGACGAAACGCCGTCCACGGTGGTGATCTTCAGGAAGTTGTCGATAGTACTGCCGGTTTCGCCCTGCAGCAGATCGTGCAAGTCGATGCGATCACCTTCACTGGCTTTGAAGTCCTTGATCACGTCGCTGCCGGTGTCGCCAGCCTTCCACACGAAGGTGTCGGCGCCCGAACCACCGATCAGCGAGTCGTTGCCAGTGCCACCGAGGAGGGTGTCATTACCGGCACCACCGTCCAGCGTATCTGTGCCAGTGCCACCGATGAGGAAGTCATTGCCGGCGTCACCGTTCAGCAAATCGTTGCCAGTGCCACCGAGCAGGATGTCGTTGCCGCTGCCGCCGTAGAGTTTGTCGTCACCGCCCTGCCCGAAGATGATGTCGTTACCAGCACCACCCAACAGCGTATCGTCACCGTCGTGGGCGCCAGACACATCGAACGTGGAGTAGTGCTCGGTGACGTACTGGTGCACGTTGCTTGAGGTGACTTTGTTGGTTTCGATGCCGGTTTCCTTGCCGACAAAAGCCTGCAGCGCGGTGTAGCCCTCACCCGTCACGCCAGTGAAACTCACCAGATCGCCGAAGATGATGTCGTTGCCATCGCCGCCGTTGATAGTGTCCTTGCCTGGAAGGGTCGCTTCGCTGTGGCCGAGAATTGCGTTGGCCAAATCTTCCGGGTTGATATTGGCCAACGGTTTTCCATCGGTGGTGTTATACGGCGCGAGGTCGCTTACCGAGACATCGCTGTTCACGCCAATGGCTTGTACCTTGGAGTTTGCGGCAGCAAACAACGCGAACGCGGTTGCCGCATTGCTCGCACTGGAGCTGTCGACAGAGCCGCTGCCTGCGTAATCCGACAGTTCATAGGTGCCGTCACCTTGGGCGTGAACTTGCAAGTTGTAGCCTTTGGCGCTGTACTTGTCCGACGACCAGTTGCCGTTCGATTTTTCGCTCCATTTGTACAAAGCCCCCGAGGAATCAACTACCACGCGACTCTCACCACCGATAACCATCCTGAACTCGGTCCCTGGCGTGTAGGAGCCTTGCTTCAACACGTCGTCGAGGTAGAGGTCCTTAACGCTATCGGACTTGAAGTCGACGACCACCGGATTGGTTTGTTCTCTTTGCGTATAAGCGGTCGGCTCACCATCGGTGATGAAGTAGGTGAGGTTGATCGCGTGGGGGTTGCTCAGCGCGTCAGGCCCTTTGAACCAGTTCGCGGTGGTTTTGAACACGTCTTCGTAGTTGGTGTAACCACCAGACTGCATGCTGTTGAGGACCCCCTTCAATAGGTCCAGAGCGCCCGCTTTCGACAGATCGATCGAAATCGATTTGTTGACCTGTGTATCGAAGTCCACGAGGAATACTTTCACGGTGCCAGCGCTCGAGTTTTGCGAGGTGGCGCTGGCGATCAGCGAGGTGAACACCGCTATCAGGGAATTCTTCGCCGACGTTACGGAGGAAGCGCTCATGCTGCCGGAGCTGTCGACCATGAACGCGATGTTGTAATTCTGCCCCGGTATGACCGTCAGGCCGCCGATATCTCCCACTACGATGTCATTGCCATCGGTGCCACCGACATTGTCGTTTCCTGCGGTACCAGTGATCGGGTTATAGACCGCCGGATTAATCGTGATCGGAATCTGTGTGGTACTGCTGGCCGAGTCACCCTGGCTCTCGGTCGAGACTGCCGTCACGGTCAGTGTGTTGGTACCGGTGGCGTACGGTGCCGGGGTGTAGCTTAACTTGCTCACATCCCAGCCGCTGAGGTTGGCGACAGCGTTACCGGTCGTGCCGGTAAAGGTGTGCGTGCCGTCGGTCAGCGTCGCACCTGCCGGGATGCCGCCGATCGTGGTGATGGTCTGGGTTTCAGAGCCATCAGTGTCCAGCGAGGTTACCTTCAAGCCCAGCGCAACGCTGCTGTTCTCGGCCACCTGAGTAGTGGTGGCGGACACAATCGGTGTATCCGCGACCGCGGTCACACTGATGTCCAGGGTGGTGCTTGAACCGGTGCTGGTGGTGTAGGTCACCGTCGGAACCGTGCCGCTCCAATTGTTGGCCGGGGTAAAGCTGTAGTCACCGTTGGCACCGAGCGTCAGATTGCCGACGTTGGCTATGGTGGCAGTACCGCCTGCTGTGTACTCGGTGCCACCCACCGTGAACTTGGCCACGCTCAGGACGTTATCCACATCGCGGTCGTTAGTCAGTACGTTGCCGGTGGCGATCTTGTCCTCGAGGGCGGTGTTGCTGTCAGCAGTCAGCACACTCGGGTCATTGACCGGGGTGACGCTGATGTTCAGGGTCGAAGTGACATTGCTACCCAAACCGTCGGTGACGCTGTAGCTGACGGTCGGGACGCTGCCGTTGTAGTTGGCGGCCGGCGTGAAGGTGTAGGCGCCGTTGGCCGCAAGCACCAGGGTGCCGACATTGGTGATATTAGCGGTGGCGCCCGCCGAGTAAGCGGTCCCGCCGATGGTGAAGTTGACCACGCTGACCGGGCCATCGACGCTGCTCGTGCCGGTGAGGACGCTGCCGGTAATGACGGTGTCTTCCAGGGTGGAGACCGCTTCGTTGGAGTCGGTGAAACTGTCGTCGACCGGGGTGACGCTGATGTTCAGGGTCGAAGTGACATTGCTGCCCGAACCATCGGTGACGGTGTAGCTGACCGTCGGCACGATGCCGTTATAGTTGGCGGCCGGCGTGAAGGTGTAGGCACCGTTGGCCGCAAGCACCAGGGTGCCGACGTTGGTGATAGTCGCCGTGGCGCCTGCCACATAGATGGTCCCGCCGATGGTGAAGCTGACCACGCTGACCGGGCCGTCGACGCTGCTCGTGCCGGTGAGGACGCTGCCGGTAATGGCGGTGTCTTCCAGGGTTGGGACCGCTTCGTTGGCGTCGGTGAAGCTGTCGTCGACGGGTGTGACGCTGATGTTCAGGGTCGAAGTGACATTGCTACCCAAACCGTCGGTGACGCTGTAGCTGACGGTCGGCACGCTGCCGTTGTAGTTGGCGGCCGGCGTGAAGGTGTAGGCACCGTTGGCCGCAAGCACCAGGGTGCCGACGTTGGTGATAGTCGCCGTGGCGCCTGCCACATAGGTGGTCCCGCCGATGGTGAAGCTGACCACGCTGACCGGGCCGTCGACGCTGCTCGTGCCGGTGAGGACGCTGCCGGTAATGGCGGTGTCTTCCAGGGTTGGGACCGCTTCGTTGGCGTCGGTGAAGCTGTCGTCGACGGGTGTGACGCTGATGTTCAGGGTCGAAGTGACATTGCTACCCAAACCGTCGGTGACGCTGTAGCTGACGGTCGGCACGCTGCCGTTGTAGTTGGCGGCCGGCGTGAAGGTGTAGGCACCGTTGGCCGCAAGCACCAGGGTGCCGACGTTGGTGATAGTCGCCGTGGCGCCTGCCACATAGGTGGTCCCGCCGATGGTGAAGCTGACCACGCTGACCGGGCCGTCGACGCTGCTCGTGCCGGTGAGCACGCTGCCGGTAATGGCGGTGTCTTCGTTGGTCGGAACGGTTTCACTGATGTCGGTGAAGCTGTCGTCGACCGGCGTGACATTGATATTCAGGGTCGACGTGTCGTTGGTTCCTGAACCATCGGTGACGGTGTAGCTGACGGTCGGGACGCTGCCGTTGTAGTTGGCGACCGGGGTGAAGGTGTAGGCGCCGTTTGCCCCGATTACCAAGGTGCCGACGTTGGCGATGGTCGCCGTGCTGCCAGCGGTGTAGGTGGTCGCACCGATGGTGAAGTTGACCACGCTGACCGGGCCGTCAACGCTGGAAGTACCGGTGAGCACGCTGCCGGTTATGGCGGTGTCTTCCAGGGTTGGGACCGCTTCGTTGGCGTCGGTGAAGTTGTCATTAACCGGCGTAACACTGATGTTCAGCGTACTGCTCGAGCCGGTGTTGGTGGTGTATGTCACCTGTGGAACGTTGCCATTCCAGTCGGCAGCCGGCTTGAAGGTGTAGTCGCCGTTGCTGGCGATGATCAGCGTTCCGACACCGGTGATGGTCGCGGTCTGGCCCGCCGTGAAGCTGCCGTTGACCCCCGTCACGCTGAAGCTGGAGACGCTCAGGGCATTATCGACATCGTGGTCGTTGGTCAGCACGTTGCCGGTCGCGTTGTGGTCTTCGTCGACGGAGATCTTGTCCACCTGCAGCACGCTTGCGTCATTGACGGCAGTAACGTGCACCACCAGTGGCAGCGAGGTGCTGGCGCTTGGGGCGTCGCCGTCTTTGGCGGTGGCCGTTACGGTCAGTGTGATGTCGCCATTGAAGTTCGTCGGCGGTGTCAGCTTGAGCGTGGACAGGTTCCAACCAGTAACGTCCACCGAGGTCGAGCCGTCGGCAGCGTTGAAGGTGTGGGTGCCGTCGGTGAGTCTGGAACCCACCGGCAAGCCGTTCAGTGTGAGAGTGAGTGTTTCCGAACCATCGACGTCGTTGGTGTGGGCCTGGATGGTCGACAGCAGGATCGCGTGGTCTTCAAGACCCGAGTTGAGCACCTGGGTGACATTGATGTTGTCCAGCAGGCCGCCCAGGCTGTTGCTATCACCGGCGCGGAACTCGAGTTTCTGATTGCCATCGGCAGAGACCGGAATGTCGAAACTGTAGTGCTGCATACCGGAGGTCGCGGTGTTCAGGGTGCCAATGTGTTGGCCGCCCCAGTACACGTTGATGACGGAATTATTCACGCCGGCACGCGGTGCGTAGTCGAACGACACGTTATAGGAGGTGCCGGCCTTGGCATCGATAGTGGTGTAGAGGTTGCTCGCATCGCCGGTGTTGCGCTCCAGTTCGATGACCTGGTTGTTGCCGCCGGCACCATAGACGCTGGCCTTGCCGATTTCGACCTTGCCACCGCTGTTGTCTGTGTGCCACACGCCATTGCCGAGCTTGCTGACATCGATGTCGCTATGCGAGCCGTTCAGAGCGACTTCCTGGAAGTCGGTCGAGGCAACCGTACCGCCGCCGGACAGTGACAGGCTCGGGGTATCGGTTACTGGCGCGACGACGATGGTGCTGGTCGCCGAAGACGTGGAAGGTATGCCCTGGTTGTCGGTCGAGCTGTAGGTGAAGCTGGTGGTGCCACTCCAGTCGCCGGTGGGCTTGAAGTAAACCGTTGCGCCGTTGGCGGTTGCGGTGATCACGCTGCTGGCGGTCAACGCGATGGTCCCGGCGGCGTCAGCGTAAAACACGCCATTGGCCGGCAGGCCGGTCAAGGTGAAGTGGTCGACGGTGCCGTCGAGGTCATTGCCGCCGAGCTGCACGGCGATCAAATGATCTTCATCGCCGCTGGCCGAGGTGGTATTGACGGTTGGTGCGTCGTTGACCGAGTTGACCGTGATGTCCAGGGTGCTGGTGGAATTGGTGTTGGTGGTGTAGCTGATCTGTGGCGCGGTGCCGTTCCAGTTCGCTGCCGGGGTGAAGCTGTAGTCGCCGTTGCTGGCGATAGTCACCGTGCCGACGCCGGCGATGGTTGCGACTTGACCGGCGGTGAAGCTGCCAGTCACACCGGCGACGGTGAAGGTCGCGACACTTAGGGTGCTTTCGACATCGCTGTCGTTGTCGAGCACGTTGCCGATCGCCGTGGCGTCTTCGGCAATGGTTTGGGCATCGGCGGTCAGCACGCTCGCGTCGTCGACCGGGGTGACGCTCAGGTCCAGGGTGCTGGTGGAATTGGTGTTGGTGGTGTAGCTGATCTGTGGCGCGGTGCCGTTCCAGTTCGCTGCCGGGGTGAAGCTGTAGTCGCCGTTGCTGGCGATAGTCACCGTGCCGACGCCGGCGATGGTTGCGACTTGACCGGCGGTGAAGCTGCCAGTCACACCGGCGACGGTGAAGGTCGCGACACTTAGGGTGCTTTCGACATCGCTGTCGTTGTCGAGCACGTTGCCGATCGCCGTGGCGTCTTCGGCAATGGTTTGGGCATCGGCGGTCAGCACGCTCGCGTCGTCGACCGGGGTGACGCTCAGGTCCAGGGTGCTGGTGGAACCGGTGTCGGTGGTGTAGCTGATCTGTGGGGCGGTGCCGTTCCAGTTCGCTGCCGGAGTAAAGCTGTAGTCGCCGTTGCTGGCGATAGTCACCGTGCCGACGCCAGCGATGGTTGCGACTTGGCCCGCAGTAAAGGAACCGGTGACGCCTTGTACGGTGAAGCTGGCCACGCTCAGGGTGCTTTCGACATCGCTGTCGTTGTCGAGCACGTTGCCGATCGCCGTGGCGTCTTCGGCAATGGTTTGGGCATCGGCGGTCAGCACGCTCGCGTCGTCGACCGGGGTGACGCTCAGGTCCAGGGTGCTGGTGGAATTGGTGTTGGTGGTGTAGCTGATCTGTGGCGCGGTGCCGTTCCAGTTCGCTGCCGGGGTGAAGCTGTAGTCGCCGTTGCTGGCGATAGTCACCGTGCCGACGCCGGCGATGGTTGCGACTTGACCGGCGGTGAAGCTGCCAGTCACACCGGCGACGGTGAAGGTCGCGACACTTAGGGTGCTTTCGACATCGCTGTCGTTGTCGAGCACGTTGCCGATCGCCGTGGCGTCTTCGGCAATGGTGTTGGCATCGGCGGTCAGCACGCTCGCGTCGTCGACCGGGGTGACGCTCAGGTCCAGGGTGCTGGTGGAACCGGTGTCGGTGGTGTAGCTGATCTGTGGGGCGGTGCCGTTCCAGTTCGCTGCCGGAGTAAAGCTGTAGTCGCCGTTGCTGGCGATAGTCACCGTGCCGACGCCAGCGATGGTTGCGACTTGGCCCGCAGTAAAGGAACCGGTGACGCCTTGTACGGTGAAGGTCGCGACACTCAGGGTGCTTTCGACATCGCTGTCGTTGTCGAGCACGTTGCCGATCGCCGTGGCGTCTTCGGCAATGGTGTTGGCATCGGCGGTCAGCACGCTCGCGTCGTCGACCGGGGTGACGCTCAGGTCCAGGGTGCTGGTGGAACCGGTGTCGGTGGTGTAGCTGATCTGTGGGGCGGTGCCGTTCCAGTTCGCTGCCGGGGTGAAGCTGTAGTCGCCGTTGCTGGCGATAGTCACCGTGCCGACGCCGGCGATGGTTGCGACTTGGCCCGCAGTAAAGGAACCGGTGACGCCTTGTACGGTGAAGGTCGCGACACTCAGGGTGCTTTCGACATCGCTGTCGTTGTCGAGCACGTTGCCGATCGCCGTGGTGTCTTCGGCGACGGTGTTGGCATCGGCGGTCAGCACGCTCGCGTCGTCGACCGGGGTGACGCTCAGGTCCAGGGTGCTGGTGGAACCGGTGTCGGTGGTGTAAGTGACTTGCGGCACCGCGCCGTTGTAGTTCGCTGCCGGGGTGAAGCTGTAGTCGCCGTTGCTGGCGATAGTCACCGTGCCGACGCCGGCGATGGTTGCGACTTGGCCCGCAGTAAAGGAACCGGTGACGCCTTGTACGGTGAAGGTCGCGACACTCAGGGTGCTTTCGACATCGCTGTCGTTGTCGAGCACGTTGCCGATCGCCGTGGCGTCTTCGGCAATGGTGTTGGCATCGGCGGTCAGCACGCTCGCGTCGTCGACCGGGGTGACGCTCAGGTCCAGGGTGCTGGTGGAACCGGTGTCGGTGGTGTAGCTGATCTGTGGGGCGGTGCCGTTCCAGTTCGCTGCCGGGGTGAAGCTGTAGTCGCCGTTGCTGGCGATAGTCACCGTGCCGACGCCGGCGATGGTTGCGACTTGACCGGCGGTGAAGCTGCCAGTCACACCGGCGACGGTGAAGGTCGCGACACTTAGGGTGCTTTCGACATCGCTGTCGTTGTCGAGCACGTTGCCGATCGCCGTGGTGTCTTCGGCGACGGTGTTGGCATCGGCGGTCAGCACGCTCGCGTCGTCGACCGGGGTGACGCTCAGGTCCAGGGTGCTGGTGGAACCGGTGTCGGTGGTGTAAGTGACTTGCGGCACCGCGCCGTTGTAGTTCGCTGCCGGGGTGAAGCTGTAGTCGCCGTTGCTGGCGATAGTCACCGTGCCGACGCCAGCGATGGTTGCGACTTGGCCCGCAGTAAAGGAACCGGTGACGCCTTGTACGGTGAAGGTCGCGACACTCAGGGTGCTTTCGACATCGCTGTCGTTGTCGAGCACGTTGCCGATCGCCGTGGTGTCTTCGGCGACGGTGTTGGCATCGGCGGTCAGCACGCTCGCGTCGTCGACCGGGGTGACGCTCAGGTCCAGGGTGCTGGTGGAACCGGTGTCGGTGGTGTAAGTGACTTGCGGCACCGCGCCGTTGTAGTTCGCTGCCGGGGTGAAGCTGTAGTCGCCGTTGCTGGCGATAGTCACCGTGCCGACGCCAGCGATGGTTGCGACTTGGCCAGCGGAGAAGCTGCCAGTCACACCGGCGACGGTGAAGCTGGCCACGCTCAGGGTGCTTTCGACATCGCTGTCGTTGTCGAGCACGTTGCCGATCGCCGTGGTGTCTTCGGCAATGGTGTTGGCATCGGCGGTCAGCACGCTCGCGTCGTCGACCGGGGTGACGCTCAGGTCCAGGGTGCTGGTGGAACCGGTGTCGGTGGTGTAGCTGATCTGTGGGGCGGTGCCGTTCCAGTTCGCTGCCGGGGTGAAGCTGTAGTCGCCGTTGCTGGCGATAGTCACCGTGCCGACGCCGGCGATGGTTGCGACTTGGCCCGCAGTAAAGGAACCGGTGACGCCTTGTACGGTGAAGGTCGCGACACTCAGGGTGCTTTCGACATCGCTGTCGTTGTCGAGCACGTTGCCGATCGCCGTGGTGTCTTCGGCGACGGTGTTGGCATCGGCGGTCAGCACGCTCGCGTCGTCGACCGGGGTGACGCTCAGGTCCAGGGTGCTGGTGGAACCGGTGTCGGTGGTGTAGCTGATCTGTGGGGCGGTGCCGTTCCAGTTCGCTGCCGGGGTGAAGCTGTAGTCGCCGTTGCTGGCGATAGTCACCGTGCCGACGCCGGCGATGGTTGCGACTTGACCGGCGGTGAAGCTGCCAGTCACACCGGCGACGGTGAAGGTCGCGACACTTAGGGTGCTTTCGACATCGCTGTCGTTGTCGAGCACGTTGCCGATCGCCGTGGCGTCTTCGGCAATGGTGTTGGCATCGGCGGTCAGCACGCTCGCGTCGTCGACCGGGGTGACGCTCAGGTCCAGGGTGCTGGTGGAACCGGTGTCGGTGGTGTAAGTGACTTGCGGCACCGCGCCGTTGTAGTTCGCTGCCGGGGTGAAGCTGTAGTCGCCGTTGCTGGCGATAGTCACCGTGCCGACGCCAGCGATGGTTGCGACTTGGCCCGCAGTAAAGGAACCGGTGACGCCTTGTACGGTGAAGGTCGCGACACTCAGGGTGCTTTCGACATCGCTGTCGTTGTCGAGCACGTTGCCGATCGCCGTGGTGTCTTCGGCGACGGTGTTGGCATCGGCGGTCAGCACGCTCGCGTCGTCGACCGGGGTGACGCTCAGGTCCAGGGTGCTGGTGGAACCGGTGTCGGTGGTGTAAGTGACTTGCGGCACCGCGCCGTTGTAGTTCGCTGCCGGGGTGAAGCTGTAGTCGCCGTTGCTGGCGATAGTCACCGTGCCGACGCCAGCGATGGTTGCGACTTGGCCAGCGGAGAAGCTGCCAGTCACACCGGCGACGGTGAAGCTGGCCACGCTCAGGGTGCTTTCGACATCGCTGTCGTTGTCGAGCACGTTGCCGATCGCCGTGGTGTCTTCGGCAATGGTGTTGGCATCGGCGGTCAGCACGCTCGCGTCGTCGACCGGGGTGACGCTCAGGTCCAGGGTGCTGGTGGAACCGGTGTCGGTGGTGTAGCTGATCTGTGGGGCGGTGCCGTTCCAGTTCGCTGCCGGGGTGAAGCTGTAGTCGCCGTTGCTGGCGATAGTCACCGTGCCGACGCCGGCGATGGTTGCGACTTGGCCCGCAGTAAAGGAACCGGTGACGCCTTGTACGGTGAAGGTCGCGACACT
The DNA here is from genome assembly GCF_054897825.1 of Pseudomonas sp. ZS1P83. Lineage (NCBI taxonomy): Bacteria > Pseudomonadati > Pseudomonadota > Gammaproteobacteria > Pseudomonadales > Pseudomonadaceae > Pseudomonas > Pseudomonas sp. ZS1P83. Next base: position 5,288,329 of record NZ_CM142706.1, on the reverse strand, counting down.
CAGGGTGCTTTCGACATCGCTGTCGTTGTCGAGCACGTTGCCGATCGCCGTGGTGTCTTCGGCGACGGTGTTGGCATCGGCGGTCAGCACGCTCGCGTCGTCGACCGGGGTGACGCTCAGGTCCAGGGTGCTGGTGGAACCGGTGTCGGTGGTGTAAGTGACTTGCGGCACCGCGCCGTTGTAGTTCGCTGCCGGGGTGAAGCTGTAGTCGCCGTTGCTGGCGATAGTCACCGTGCCGACGCCGGCGATGGTTGCGACTTGGCCCGCAGTAAAGGAACCGGTGACGCCTTGTACGGTGAAGGTCGCGACACTCAGGGTGCTTTCGACATCGCTGTCGTTGTCGAGCACGTTGCCGATCGCCGTGGTGTCTTCGGCGACGGTGTTGGCATCGGCGGTCAGCACGCTCGCGTCGTCGACCGGGGTGACGCTCAGGTCCAGGGTGCTGGTGGAACCGGTGTCGGTGGTGTAGCTGATCTGTGGGGCGGTGCCGTTCCAGTTCGCTGCCGGGGTGAAGCTGTAGTCGCCGTTGCTGGCGATAGTCACCGTGCCGACGCCGGCGATGGTTGCGACTTGACCGGCGGTGAAGCTGCCAGTCACACCGGCGACGGTGAAGGTCGCGACACTTAGGGTGCTTTCGACATCGCTGTCGTTGTCGAGCACGTTGCCGATCGCCGTGGCGTCTTCGGCAATGGTGTTGGCATCGGCGGTCAGCACGCTCGCGTCGTCGACCGGGGTGACGCTCAGGTCCAGGGTGCTGGTGGAACCGGTGTCGGTGGTGTAGCTGATCTGTGGGGCGGTGCCGTTCCAGTTCGCTGCCGGAGTAAAGCTGTAGTCGCCGTTGCTGGCGATAGTCACCGTGCCGACGCCAGCGATGGTTGCGACTTGGCCCGCAGTAAAGGAACCGGTGACGCCTTGTACGGTGAAGGTCGCAACACTCAGGGTGCTTTCGACATCGCTGTCGTTGTCGAGCACGTTGCCGATCGCCGTGGCGTCTTCGGCAATGGTTTGGGCATCGGCGGTCAGCACGCTCGCGTCGTCGACCGGGGTGACGCTGAGGTCCAGGGTGCTGGTGGAACCGGTGTCGGTGGTGTAAGTGACTTGCGGCACCGCGCCGTTGTAGTTCGCTGCCGGGGTGAAGCTGTAGTCGCCGTTGCTGGCGATAGTCACCGTGCCGACGCCAGCGATGGTTGCGACTTGGCCAGCGGAGAAGCTGCCGGTGACGCCTTGTACGGTGAAGGTCGCAACACTCAGGGTGCTTTCGACATCGCTGTCGTTGTCGAGCACGTTGCCGGTGGCAACGTGGTCTTCATCGACGGTGTTAGTGTCAGCCGTCAGGACGCTCGGGTCATCGACTGGCGTGACATTGATGTTCAGCGTTGAGGTGACGTCAGTGCCCAAGCCGTCGGTCACGGTGTAGCTGACCGTTGGCACAGCACCGTTGTAGTTGGCGGCCGGGGTGAAGGTGTAAACCCCGTTGGCTGCGAGCACCAAGGTGCCGACGTTGGCAATAGTGGCGGTTTCACCGGCTTGGTACTGGGTACCGCCGACCGTGAAGTTGACCACGCTGACGTCGCCGTCGACGCTGCTGGTGCCGGTCAGCACGTTGTCAGTGACCGCCGTGTCTTCGTTGGTGATCAGCGTTTCGCTGGCATCGGTGAAGGTGTCGTTCACCGGGGCGACGCTGATGTTCAGGGTCGAGGTGACATTGCTGCCCGAACCGTCGGTGACGGTGTAGCTGACGGTCGGCACTGTGCCGTTGTAGTTGGCCGCCGGAGTGAAGGTGTACGCACCGTTCGCTCCGATCACCAGGGTGCCAACGTTGGCAATAGTCGCGGTACTGCCGGCGGCGTAGGTGGTTTCACCGATGGTGAAGTTGACCACGCTGACGTCGCCGTCGACGCTGCTGGTGCCGGTCAGCACGTTGTCAGTGACCGCCGTGTCTTCGTTGGTGATCAGCGTTTCGCTGGTGTCGGTGAAGCTGTCATCGACCGGGGTGACGCTGATGTTCAGGGTCGAGGTGACGTTGCTGCCCGAACCGTCGGTGACGGTGTAGCTCACCGTTGGCACTGTGCCGTTGTAGTTGGTCGCCGAAGTAAAGGTGTAGGCGCCATCGGCGGCGATGACTAGAGTCCCGACATTGGCAATAGTCGCGGTACTGCCCGCGGCGTAGGTGGTTTCACCGATGGTGAAGTTGACCACGCTGACCGGACCATCAACGCTGCTAGTACCGGTGAGCACACTGCCAGTCACTGGGGCATCTTCCAGACCGGAGACCGTTTCGCTGGCATCGATAAAGTTGTCATCAACCGGGGTAACGCTGATGTTCAAGGTCGAAGTGACGCCAGAACCGGAGCCGTCAGTGACGGTGTAGCTGACGGTGGGCACCGTGCCGTTGTAGTTGGCAGCCGGGGTGAAGGTGTAGGCACCATCGGCCGCAATGACCAAAGTCCCGACATTGGCAATGGTGGCGGTCTGGCCGGCTGTGAAGGTGTCATTGACGCCGGCGATGGTAAAGGTGGCCACGCTCAGGACGTTGTCGATGTCGCTGTCGTTACTCAGCACGTTGCCGATCGCAGGGGTGTCTTCTGCAATGTTTTGGTTGTCTGCAGTCAAAACGCTCGGATCATCGACCGCCGTCACGGTGAGATCCAGCGTGCTGGTCGAGCCGGTGTTGGTGGTGTACGTGACTTGCGGTACGGCGCCGTTGTAGTTGGCGTCTGGAGTAAAGGTGTAGTTGCCATTGGTGCCGATGGTCAACGTACCGACACCGACGATGGTCGCCGTCTGGCCTGCGGTGAAACTGCCGGTCATGCCAGCGACGGTGAAGCTGGCGACGCTGAGGGGCGTGTCGGCATCGCTATCGTTGTTCAGTACATTGCCGGTCGCGACGCTATCTTCGGCCTGTGTGCCAGTATCAGCGATCAGTACACCCGGAGCGTTGGTGGCCGTGGTGTTCTGATTGCCGGTATCGAGCGTGGTGTTTGTGGCAGTGGAATCAGGACCGACGGTCGGGAAACCAATGGTCGGGTCGACCCGGCCAGCGGTTGCGTCCAGCACCACGAAGCTGTGGCCGCCACCTGCCGCGCCGCCCGTACCGGCGCCCGTAGGGCCGGCCGCGGTGGCTTCAAGATTGGTGGTCGGGTCGGCACCGGCAGCGATGGCTTGCTGCAGCTCTTCAACCGATGGCGCGGCTTGTGCAGTGGCTTGTGCCAGGTCAGTGCTGGAATCCGGGTCGCTGCCGCTCCATTGAGTGTCGCGGCCCAGGTCCAGGGTCCGGCCGTCAGCCAGTTCAAGCGTGACAGCACCTGCTGCGCCAGTGTCTACCTGATCGCCGACAAACAACCGATCACCTTCAACGAGTACGCGGCGCACGCCCTCTGGGGACACAGCGAAAACCTGACCGACAATGCTTTTGACGATGGCCACAACACTGCTCATTGAAGACTCTCCGGGTGTCACATTCAGTAGACGTCCATGTACCTGAGAGCGATTGATCGCGTTCAGTCTGGATGGACTTTCAATAGATAAAAGGCGCAATTCTGACGCGGTCATTCGTCAATAAAATGGCTATATTTTTTCGCTATAAACTTTATGCCAAACTATTGACCTTGCGCATGTCATCCTAAACAATCGCCTCCGTAATGTCACATTGATATTTCGGCGCCGACCGCTCTCGAAGAGTGTGATTCAGTTCCAACATTCAACTTTCCGACATACGGTCATTCCAGTTGTCATCATCCGATGCAGCGGCACGCTCTGCAGTGACTCAAGACAAGCAATTCCGGGAACTCCAATAATGCGTTTGCATCTGCTCAAGGCTTTACCCTTCGCCGTAGCCGCCAGTTTTGTTCAGGCGCAGACCCTTCCGGAGGCCATGCAACAGGCACTGGATGTCCATCCGGAAATCCAGGCAGGCGTTAACAGTCGATTGGCCGCGGATTATCAGTTAAAGGCAGCAAAAGGTGGATACCTCCCACGGGTCGACCTGCTGGGTGGTTATGGTCGCGAAGGCACTGACAGCGTTACCACGCGTGCTGCCGGCAACAACAATCACTGGGAAACCCTGAATCGCAGCGAGTCGAGTGTGCGGTTGTCGCAAATGGTTTTTGACGGTTTTGCGACGTCGAGTGAAGTGGGGCGTCAACAAGCCACCGTTAACTCCCGCGCTTATTCTTTGCTGGGCACGTCCGAACGCACCGCGCTCACCGTCGCTCAGGTTTATCTCGATGTACTGACCCGCCGTGAGTTCGTGCGCCTGGCGACCGACAACCTGAAGAGCCACGAACGAATCTTCGACCAGATCAAACTGCGCACCCAGCGCGGCGTGGGCAGCGGCGCCGACCTCGATCAGGCCGAAGCGCGTATGGCTCAAGCCCGCAACAACCTGATCACCGAGCAGACTAACCTGGCCGACGCCGAGACCAACTTCCTCAGCGCCGTGGGCCAGATGCCCGATCAGCTGGAGCGTCCTGCCGATTTCATGGCGCTGTTGCCGGCCAACCTCAATGAAGCCCGGGCGCAGATGCTGGAAAACAGCCCGATCCTGCGTTCCGCCGAGTCTGACATTGCCGCTGCCGAGAAACAGTACGAAGCCGCGAAGTCGAGCTTCTACCCACGCTTCGATGCCGAATTGGGTCGCACTGCCGACAACGATCTCGGCGGCCAGAACGGTCACAGCAATGAATGGCAGGCCATGTTGCGCATGCGCTTCAATTTGTATGCCGGCGGCAGCAACAAGGCTGATCTGGAATCCAAGTCCTACCTGTCCACCCAGGCACTGGATATTCGCAACAACGCCTTGCGCGTATTGAACGAAGAGCTGGGTCTGGCCTGGAATGCCTTGAACAACGCCAATGCCCAAGTGCCGATTGCCCAGCAATATGTCGATCACAGCACCAGCGTGCGCACCGCCTATCAGAAGCAGTTCGGTCTGGGCGAGCGCACGTTGCTCGACCTGCTCGACAGCGAAAACGAGCTGTTCTCGGCTTCTCGTCGCCTGGCGGAGATCAAAAACATTCAGTTATTTACTCAGTACCGAATCAAGGCGACCATGGGCGAGTTGCTCAAGAGCCAGGGAGTGGTCGCACCGTTGGCATCCGTTGTGCAGAACGACGTGAAGCCGAAGGTTCAACTGCCCGGTATGAATTGAGCAGAACCTTCATTGTTCAATTGTTAGCCAAGAGTGCCGAGCGTGGAATCAGAAGTCAGTCGAGTTCAACTCATCCATGATCCACGCGCGCTGCACGACGATCCGTTACTGGACGGCTTGCTGGCGCTCTGCACCCTGCATCAGAAACCGGCCAGCGCCGCGATGTTGACCACCGGCCTGCCGTTGCCCAAGCAGCGTCTGAGTGTTGAACTGCTACCCCGCGCGGCAGCTCGCGCCGGTCTGCAAGGGCGGGTGCTGGTACGCAAACTGGAGCAGATCCCGGCGATTGCCATGCCGGCGTTGTTGCTGCTCAAGGATGGTCGCAGTGCCGTCCTGCTGGGTTGGCTAGGTGACGACCAGGCGCGCCTGCTGCTCAGCGAAAGCGATGGCGGCGAAAGTGTCGTCAGCCGCGAACTGCTGGCCGATGACTACATCGGCAAAGTGTTCTTCGCTCAACCCCAGCACAAATTCGACGTTAATCACGGCACGCTGATCCCGCGCGCGCGCTCCTGGTTCCGCGACACCCTCAAACGTTCGCGCTGGCTGTACGCCGACGCCATCGCCGCCAGTTTCCTGATCAACATCATTGCCATGGCCGCGCCGCTGTTCGTGATGAACGTTTACGACCGCGTCGTGCCGAACCAGGCCGAATCGACCCTGTGGGTGTTGGCCATCGGTATCACCGGGGCTTACCTGTTCGATCTGATCCTCAAGAGCCTGCGCAGCCTCTGCCTGGACCTGGCCGGGAAGAAAACCGACCTGATCATCTCGGCCACGTTGTTCGAGCGCATCGTCGGCATGGCCATGAAGTACCGCCCGGCGCGGGTCGGCAGCTTCGCCCAGAACATCCATGAGTTTCAGAGCCTGCGGGACTTTCTCGCCTCACTGACCCTCACCAGCCTGATCGACCTGCCGTTTACGCTGCTGATCTTCATGGTCATCGCGATTCTCGGCGGGCATCTGGTGTGGATTCCGGTGCTGGCGTTCCCGATTGCCTTGCTGATTGGCTATGCGCTGCAGAAACCGCTGGTGGCGACCATGGAGCGGACCATGGCCCTGGGCGCCGAGCGTCAGTCGAGCCTGATCGAAACCCTGGCCGGCCTCGATGCCGTGAAGGTCAACAACGCCGAAAGCGAACGCCAGTATCAGTGGGAGCAAACTATCGGCACCCTCAGCCGCCTGGAGTTGCGGGTGAAAATGCTCTCCGGTCTGGCGATGAACATCACCTTGCTGATCCAGCAACTGGCCGGGGTGATCATGATCGTCTTCGGCGTGTACCAGATCATCGACGGTCACCTGAGCATGGGCGGTTTGATCGCCTGCTACATGCTCAGCGGTCGCGCCCTCAGCCCGCTGGCCTCGCTGTCTGGCCTGCTAACCCGCTATCAGCAAGCGCGGGTGACCATGACGTCGGTCGATCAGATGATGGAGCTGCCGCAAGAGCGCAATTTCGAAGAGCGCCCACTGAGTCGCAAGGTCCTGCAAGGCGCCATCGAGTGCCGACAGATGAACTTCACTTACCCGAACCAACAGAACGCGGCGCTGAAGAACATCAACATGATCATCAAGCCCGGCGAGAAGATCGGCATTATCGGGCGCAGCGGCTCGGGGAAAAGCTCCTTGGCCAAACTGCTCGTAGGCCTCTACCAGCCAGACGACGGCGCGCTATTGGTGGATGGCGTCGATATCCGCCAGATCGACGTCAGCGAATTGCGCCACAACATCGGTTACGTGGCTCAGGACATCCAGCTGCTCGCCGGGACCCTGCGCGACAACCTCGTGTCGGGTGCGCGCTATGTAGAGGACGAAATGGTGCTGCAAGCTGCCGAGTTGGCCGGCGTCCACGAATTCGTCCGTCTGCACCCGCAAGGTTATGAGCTGCAAGTCGGCGAGCGCGGGCAGAACCTGTCTGGCGGTCAGCGCCAGAACGTTGCCCTGGCCCGTGCGTTGCTGCTCAACCCGCCGATCCTGCTGCTCGACGAACCGACCAGCGCCATGGACAACACGGGTGAAGAACGCCTTAAGCAACGCCTCGCGGCGGTGGTTGAAAACAAGACCGTGGTGCTGGTGACGCACCGGGCTTCGCTGTTGTCGCTGGTGGATCGGCTGATCGTCATCGACCGCGGGCTGATTATCGCCGACGGCCCGAAAGCCGCTGTGATGGAAGCGTTGAAGAAGGGGCAGATCAGTGTTGCTTAAGTCGGGTTTCAAGAATTCGATCGGCCGTTATTTCAAAGGCTCCGAGTCGCTGCATGGCCAGCCACTTCCCGAGGTCAATAAAGCGCTGATCGAAGACGCCCCACGCGTGGTGCGGCTGACCATCTGGGCGATCATCGGCTTCTTCGTGTTCCTGATGCTCTGGGCCAACTTCGCGGTGATCGACGAAGTCACCAAGGGCGACGGCAAGGCGATTCCGTCGTCCAAGATCCAGAAAATCCAGAACCTTGAGGGCGGTATCGTCTCCGAGTTGTTCGTGACCGAAGGGCAGATCGTCGAGGCCGGCGCGCCGCTGATTCGCCTGGACGACACGCGATTCGCCTCCAATGTCGGCGAAACCGAAGCCGATCGGCTGTCGATGCTGCTGCGAGTAGAACGCTTGAGCGCGGAAGTCGATGACCGACCGCTGAACTTCCCCGCTGACGTGCTAAAGGCCGTACCCGGTCAGGCGACCAGCGAGGAGTCGCTGTACATCAGTCGCCGTCAGCAGCTGCACGATGAAATTGGTGGTTTGGAGGAGCAGTTGATCCAGCGTCAGCAAGAGCTGCGCGAGTTCACCTCCAAACAGTCGCAGTACCGTAACGGTCTCGCGTTGCAGCGTCAGGAAATCAACATGTCCGAGCCGTTGGTGGCCCAGGGCGCGGTATCGCCGGTTGAAGTGCTGCGACTCAAGCGCGCCGAGGTTGAAACCCGCGGGCAATTGGACGCGACCACCCTGGCCATTCCTCGCGCCCAATCGGCGATCAAGGAAGTGCAGCGCAAGATCGACGAGACTCGTGGCAAGTTCCGCAGCGAAGCACTGACTCAACTCAACGAAGCACGCACTGATCTGAACAAGGCCCAGGCCACCGGCAAGGCGCTTGAAGACCGGGTCAGCCGGACGCTGGTGACTTCGCCGGTGCGCGGTATTGTCAACAAATTGCTGGTGAACACCATCGGCGGCGTGATCCAGCCAGGCAGTGATCTGGTGGAAATCGTGCCGCTGGACGACACCTTGCTGGTTGAGGCGAAAGTTCGCCCGCAAGACATCGCCTTCCTGCATCCGGGGCAAGAGGCGACGGTGAAGTTCACGGCCTATGACTACACCATTTATGGCGGGCTCAAAGCCAAGCTTGAGCAGATCGGTGCCGACACCATCACCGACGAAGACAAGAAAACCACCTACTACCTCATCAAACTGCGTACTGAGCGCAGCCACTTGGGGACGGATGAAAAGCCGTTGCTGATCATCCCGGGGATGGTGGCTTCGGTGGACATCATCACGGGTAAGAAGACCGTTCTCAGTTACCTGCTCAAGCCGATTATTCGGGCGCGCGCCGAGGCGTTGCACGAGCGGTAGTTCTCGAGCGCAGCTGACGGCCTCTTCGCGGGCAAGCCTCGCTCCTACAGGATTTCATGTCGTACGCCAAATATGTGAACGACCCCAACCCTGTAGGAGCGAGGCTTGCCCGCGAAGGCGGCCTCAAAAACACTACAATCCAAAAGCCATATCGTTATTCACTAACGGTATTTAAATTTCAGTTCTTATATCTATAAAGTCATCTTCCTGCGTACCTGCCGACCAATCGGCGCGCCGCACGACACGAACCAACACGGGACCTCCGTGAGTTTCTTGATCGACGCGCGCGCCCTTGAGCGTGCCGTGCGTGGGAGTGATTTATGTCTGCAGCAACGGCTTCCCCAAGCGCCGCGAACGTCGCGCCGCAAACCTTTGACATCCGCCCGTTCAGTGGCGCCGTCGGTGCCGAAATCATCGGCCTTGACGTGTCCCGCCCGTTCAATGATCAGGACTTCGCCCGCATCCACCGCGCGCACCTGGATCATCACGTCGTGGTGTTCCGCGACCAGCGTATTACCCCCGAGCAGCACATCGTCTTCAGCCGTCGTTTTGGCGTGTTACAGATCCATGTGCTCAAGCATTTCCTGCTGGCCGGGCATCCGGAAATTCTCATCGTTTCCAACATCATCGAAAACGGCCAATCCATCGGCCTCGGTGACGCCGGCAAGTTCTGGCATTCCGACCTTTCCTATAAAGAACTGCCAAGCCTGGGCTCGATGCTGCACGCCCAGGAGCTGCCGTCCGAAGGCGGCGACACGCTCTTCGCCGACATGCACAAAGCCTGGGACAACCTGCCCGAAGCGCTGCGCAAAGCCGTCGAAGGCCGCTCGGCGGCGCACGCTTACACCGCGCGCTACAGCGAGACCAAATTCGAAGGCAATTGGCGCCCGACGCTGACGCCGGAACAACTGGCGCAGGTCGCTGAAGTGGTCCACCCGATTGTCCGTACCCACCCGGAAAACGGTCGCAAAGCGTTGTTCGTCAGTGAGGGTTTCACCACGCGCATCGTCGGTCTGCCGGAAGACGAGAGCAAACAACTGCTCGACGAGCTCTACGCCCACAGCGTGCTGCCGCAAAACATCTACCGCCATCAATGGCAGGCCCACGACCTGGTGTTCTGGGACAACCGTTCGCTGATTCATCTCGCCGCCGGATGCCCAAGCTATCTGCGCCGCAAGTTGTATCGCACCACCATCCAGGGCGACGCGCCTTTCTGATTTGTCGGAGAAACTCTCATGTCCAAACGTCTTCCATTTGCCCCGCTGGCCGCTGCCATCGGCCTGGGTTTCAGCCTGATCGCCGGCAGCCTGGTGACGCCGACTGTGGCCCACGCCGAAGGTGAAATTCGCATCGCCGAGCAGTTCGGCATCGTCTACCTGCTGCTCAACGTCGTGCGCGATCAGAACCTGATCGAGAAGTACGGCAAGCAGGAAGGCATCGACATCAAGGTCGACTGGACCCAGCTCTCCGGCGGTGCCGCTGTCAACGATGCGCTGCTCTCCGGGTCCATCGACATTGCCGGTGCCGGCGTCGGTCCGCTGCTGACCATCTGGGACCGCACCCACGGCAAGCAGAACGTCAAAGCCGTGGCTTCCCTCGGCAACTTCCCTTACTACCTGGTGAGCAACAATCCCAAGGTCAAAACCATCGCTGACTTCACTGAGAAGGACCGCATCGCGGTACCGGCGGTCGGCGTGTCGGTGCAGTCGCGCATTCTGCAATACGCGGCCGCCAAGCAATGGGGCGACAAGGAATTCAATCGCCTCGACCAGTACACCATCGCCGTTCCGCACCCCGACGCCACAGCGGCGCTGATTGCTGGCGGCACCGAGTTGACCGGGCATTTCTCCAACCCGCCTTTCCAGGATCAAGAGCTGGCCAACCCTAACGTCCACGTTGTGCTGAATTCCAATGACGTGCTCGGCCCGAACTCGCCGACGGTGCTGTTCGCCACCGAGAAATTCCGCGACGAAAACCCGAAAACCTACAAGGCCTTTGTCGAAGCGCTGACGGAAGCCGCCGAGTTTGCTCAGAACGATAAGGGCGCGGCGGCTGACACTTACATCCGCGTCACCAAGGCCAAAATCGACCGTGCCGCGTTGCTGAAAATCATTGATAACCCGCAGTTCGAATTCAGCGTCACGCCGAAAAATACTTACCCGCTGGCCGAATTCCTCTACCGCGTCGGCGCGATCAAAAACAAACCGGACTCTTGGAAGGACTACTTCTTCCAGGACGCCAAACCGCTGCAAGGGAGCTGACCGACATGAACGCCCCTTTGCAAGGCCACACGGTCAGCAAACCGATCGCGGCAGCCCAGGCGCTGCTGTCGGTCGACAACGTCAGCCTCGAATACCGCACGCCTCAGCGGGTGGTTCGGGCGACCCATCAGGTCAGTTTCGAGATCGATTCGGCGGACCGCTTTGTGCTGCTCGGCCCGTCCGGTTGCGGCAAATCAACGTTGCTCAAGGCTGTCGCCGGGTTCATCCAGCCCTGTGAGGGCGAGATTCGTGTTCAGGGGCAAACCGTTAATGCCCCTGGACCGGACCGGATCGTGGTGTTCCAGGAATTCGATCAACTGCCGCCGTGGAAAACCGTCAAACAGAACGTGATGTTTCCGCTGCTGGCGTCCAGGACGCTCAAGCGCAAAGAGGCCGAGGAGCGAGCGCTGCACTACCTGGACAAGGTCGGTCTGGCGGCGTTTGCCGATGCCTACCCGCATACCTTGTCCGGCGGCATGAAAGCGCGTGTAGCGATCGCCCGGGCGTTGGCCATGCAGCCGAAAATCCTCTTGATGGACGAGCCCTTCGCCGCCCTCGACGCGCTGACCCGCCGCAAGATGCAGGAAGAATTGCTGCTGCTCTGGGAAGAAGTGCGCTTCACACTGCTGTTCGTTACTCACTCCATTGAAGAAGCGTTGGTGGTGGGCAATCGGATTCTGCTGCTGTCGCCGCATCCGGGGCGGGTGCGGGCGGAAGTCCACAGCCATCAATACGATTTGCACAGCCTCGGTGGCGTGGCCTTTCAGGAATCGGCGCGGCGCATTCATCGGTTGTTGTTCGATGAAGGTCAGTCCCCGGAAACCGAGCGTGAGCTGGACTTCTCCGACCTCCGCATCGCTTATTGAGCCATTGAGAGGAGTGCCCGATGAGCCTTTTATCATCCCCGCGTGAAGAATTTGAAACGGTATTGCAGCCGCTGACGAGTGTGCCGCTGGAGCGGGAGTTACCGCTCGGCCAGCGCCTCTGGCAACAGGGCTGGGTGCGTAAAAGTCTGATCCTGATTTTGCTCGCGGTGCTGTGGGAAGTGGTTGCCCGTGTTCAGAACAACGACCTGTTGCTACCCAGTTTTCTGCAAACCGGCAGCGCGCTGTATGACGGTTTGCTCAGTGGCGAGTTGCTGGGCAAGGTGTGGATTTCCCTGGTGGTGTTGCTCAAGGGCTACCTGATCGGCATCGTGCTGGCATTTGTCCTGACCACCCTGGCGGTGTCGACGCAGTTCGGTCGCGATCTGCTGAGTACGTTGACCTCGATGTTCAACCCGCTGCCGGCGATTGCGCTGTTGCCATTGGCGCTGTTGTGGTTCGGCCTGGGGCAGAACAGCCTGATTTTCGTGTTGGTGCATTCGGTGCTCTGGGCGCTGGCCTTGAACACCTATGCCGGCTTTCTCGGTGTCTCGGAAACCCTGCGCATGGCTGGGCGCAATTACGGTTTGAAAGGCATACGTTTCGTGCTGTTCATCTTGATCCCGGCAGCGCTGCCATCGATTCTCGCCGGACTGAAAATCGGCTGGGCCTTTGCCTGGCGCACGCTGATCGCCGCCGAACTGGTGTTCGGCGCCACCAGCGGCAAGGGTGGTTTGGGCTGGTACATCTTCCAGAACCGTAATGAGCTGTACACCGACAAAGTGTTTGCCGGGTTGGCGGTCGTGATCCTGATCGGCTTGTTGGTGGAAAATCTGGTGTTCGACACGTTGGAGCGGGTCACGGTGAAGCGTTGGGGGATGCAGCGTTGATCGATGTTTGATCTGCTAGCATTGCGTCTGCATCAATCCAGATCAGACACGAGTGCTCAGCATGCAACTCCCGGACATGAACCTGTTGGTCGCCCTCGATGCCTTGCTCGACGAGGGCAGTGTGGTGGGCGCTGCGCGGCGGATGAACCTCAGCCCGGCGGCCATGAGCCGGACGCTGACGCGAATTCGCGAGGCCATCGGCGATCCGATTCTGGTGCGCGCCGGTCGTGGTTTGGTGCCGACGCCCAAGGCACTGGCGTTGCGCGAGCAGGTGCGTGACGTGGTGGAGCAGGCCGCGCTGTTGTTTCGCTCGGCCGATGCGGTGGAGCTGGGTTCGTTACGGCGGCGTTTCAGCATCCGCGCCAATGACTTTTTCGTCGGGGTATACGGTGGCAAGTTGTTCGACACCCTCGATCGCCAGGCACCGCACTGTGAGTTGCGCTTTGTGCCGGAAGGCGATGGCGATGATGAGGCGCTGCGCGAAGGGCGGATTGATCTGAGCATCAGTAACACCCGGCCGTTGACCCCGGAAGTAAAGATTCAGAATCTGTTCTCTACTCATTTCGTCGGTCTGGTTCGCGAAGACCATCCGCTATTCGACGAAGAGATCACGGCCGAGCGTTTCGCCGGGTTTTCCCATATCAGCATGTCCCGTCGCGGCATTGCCCGTGGCCCGATCGATACCGCGCTCAATGCCTTGGGGCTGGAGCGGCGGGTAGCAGTGATTGCGCCGAGTTTCCACGCGGCGATGTTTGCCTTGCCTGATTCCGATTTGATTCTGCCGGTGCCTAAGGAGGCATTGCTGAGCGTCCAGCGCCTGGGCCTGAAGCTGAGTTCCTTCACCCTGCCGATTCCGCTGCCGACCCTAATGCTGACCCAGTCCTGGCACCCACGCTTCGACAAAGACCCGGCGCACCGCTGGTTGCGTGAAACCCTAAAAGCTTGTTGCGATGAGACGTGGCTGGCCGCACAACCCACCTCAAATTGATCACTGACCGCTGTCACTGATCGTTCCCATGCTCCGCGTGGGAATGCCTCAACGGACGCTCCGCGTCCGCTCTTGGGACGCGGAGCGTCCCGGGCTGCATTCCCACGCAGAGCGTGGGAACGATCAAAACCATTGCGTCTGGTGCACTTATAACCTTCTGATAAGTCAATTTTCGTAAGGTCCCGCGCTTCCTAAAATGCTTCGGTATTCACCCTCCGGAGCTTGCAGTCATGACTTCCCTCACGGTCACGGCACCTCTCGCCGCGGCCAGCCCAGCGACCGCTGTCGCGCCACCGGTCTTCGGTCCGCGGATCATCATCGGCCTGGCGGGCGTGTTGCTGGCGGTGCTGGTGTCGGGCCTGAACGAAATGGTGACCAAGGTTGCCTTGGCCGACATCCGCGGCGCGTTGGCCATCGGCTACGACGAAGGCACCTGGCTGGTTGCCAGTTACACCGCGACCTCGGTGGCCGCCATGGCCTTCGCACCGTGGTGCTCGGTGACGTTCTCGTTGCGGCGGTTCACCCTCTGCGCCATCAGCGTGTTCACCCTGTTGGGCGTGTTGTGCCCGTTCGCGCCAAGCTACGAAAGCCTGCTGGTCATGCGCACCTTGCAAGGCTTGGCTGGCGGCGCGTTGCCGCCGATGCTGATGACCGTCGCGCTGCGCTTTCTACCGGCAAACGTGAAGCTTTATGGTCTGGCCGGTTATGCCCTGACCGCGACGTTCGGCCCAGGGCTCGGCACTCCGCTGGCCGGGTTATGGACCGAATACGTCGGCTGGCAATGGACCTTCTGGCAAATCATCGCACCGTGCCTCATCGCTATGGCAGCGGTGGCTTATGGTTTGCCCCAGGACCCGCTGCGCCTGGAACGCTTGAAGCCATTCAACTGGCGCGGTTTGCTGCTGGGTTTTCCGGCGATCTGCATGCTGGTGATCGGCATCTTGCAAGGCAATCGGCTGGACTGGTTCGGGTCGAGCCTGATCTGCGGATTGCTCGGGGGTGGGTTACTGCTGTTGGTGCTGTTCCTGATCAACGAATGGTCGCAGCCGATTCCGTTTTTCAAGATGCAGATGCTCGGCATCCGCAACCTGTCGTTCGCCTTGCTGACCTTGGCCGGGGTGCTGGTGGTGTTGCTGGCGGTGATCATCATTCCGTCCAGCTACCTGGCGCAGGTGCAGGGTTATCGCCCGGTTCAGACCGCGCCGATCATGCTGCTGGCGGCGCTGCCGCAGTTGATCGCGCTGCCGTTGGTGGCGGCGCTGTGCAACCTGCGCCAGGTCGATTGTCGCTGGGTGTTGGGGATCGGTCTGAGCATGCTGACGCTGTCCTGCATCGGTGGGTCGCAGCTGACATCCGTGTGGATACGCGACGACTTCTACGTGCTGCAACTGCTGCAAATCTTCGGTCAGCCGATGGCGGTGCTGCCGCTGTTGATGCTCGCTACCGGGAGCATTACCCCGATGGAAGGGCCGTTCGCTTCGGCCTGGTTCAACACCGTAAAAGGCTTGGCGGCGGTGATCGCCACCGGCGTGCTGGAGGCGTTGACCACCTCAAGGCTGCATTTGCACTCAATGATGCTGGTGGACAACCTCGGCAATTCACTCCTGGTCGACAGCGACAGCGCGTGCCTTGCCCGTCGGCTGCATGAGCAGGCGGTGGTGCTGACGGCATCGGATCTTTATCTGTGCATGGCCGGCGTCACATTGGCGCTGATCCTGCTGATTTTCTGGCTGCCGACGCGGATCTATCCGCCGCGTGCGCCGACTTGAACGCTTCGCTGAAACAGAAGGTTTTTATGACGACTCAATCAAAGCAAAAAGTGGCCGTTGGCGTCGCCACGGTGGTGGCGCTCGGTGTACTGGTTTATCTGCTGGCGCCCGGCCTGTTCAACAAGCGTACGCAGCAGAACACCAATGACGCCTTTGTCTCGGCGGACTTCACGCTGGTGGTGCCGCGCGTGGCCGGGTTCATCAAGGAAGTGCTGGTGGAGGACAACCAGCAGGTCAAGGCCGGGCAGTTGCTGGCGCTGATTGATGACCGGGATTTGCGTGCCGCCGCTCAAGCGGCAGACGCTGAAACGCTGGTGGCCAGGGCGCAACTGCAAAATGCCCGTGCGACCCTTGAGCGCCAGGCTTCGGTGATCGCTCAGGCCCAGGCCACGGTCGTGTCGGCCAAGGCTGAAATGGCCTTCGCCGAGTATGAACTGAATCGCTACAACCATCTCGCCGGGGTGGGCGCCGGTACGGTGCAGAACGCTCAACAAGCGCGGACTCGCATCGATCAGGCCGCTGCGCGGCTGGCTAACGTGACGGCGGTGCTGGCGGCGGAACGCAAGCAGGTGGAGATCCTCACGGCCCAGCGTGACGCGGCGGAAGGAGGACTGAAACGGGCGCAAGCGGCGCTGGAAATGGCCAGCTATGAGTTGTCCTACACGCGCATCGTTGCGCCTCAGGACGGCGTGGTCGGCGAGCGCGCCGTTCGGGTCGGCGCCTATGTCACGCCGGGGAGCAAAATCCTCGCGGTAGTGCCGCTGGCGCAGGCCTATGTGGTCGCTAATTTTCAGGAGACCCAACTGACCGATGTGCAACCGGGGCAGGGTGTGCAAGTCCGTGTCGACAGCCTCGGCGGCGAAGCGTTGAGCGGTCGCGTCGAGAGCATCGCACCGGCCACGGGCGTGACGTTTGCCTTGATCAAACCGGACAACGCCACCGGTAACTTCACCAAGGTGGTGCAGCGAATTCCAGTGAAGATTGTTCTGGAGCCGGGTCAGGCATTGGCCGAACGGTTGCGAGTGGGGATGTCGGTTGAGGCGAGTATTGATACTGCCAGCGCTGATAAACATGAGGTCGTTCAACGATGAGGATTTTTGTTGATCGTGCTGACGCCTTCGCGAGCAGGCTCGCTCCCACAGGGGAATGCATTTCAATGTGGGAGCGAGCCTGCTCGCGAAGAGGCCAGCGGCCTCAACTCACCTTTTGCGCCTTGTTCGTCATGAGCCTTTCCGCCTGCACCGTCGGCCCGGACTTCCACAAACCCGAGCCACAGCAAATTACCGAATGGTCAAAACCGCCAAAGTCCGCCGCCAGCCAAGCCATCGCCGAAACCATGGACGAGCGCTGGTGGGACGTCTTCCACGATCCAAAGCTCTCAGCCCTGAGCCAGCGTGTCGTGACCGATAACCTCGACCTGAAACTCGCCAGCAGTCGCTTGCAGCAAAGTCGCGCTGCGCGTCAGGTGATCACCGCCGACCGTTACCCGAGTACCGCCGCCACTGGCAGCTACGGGCGTAAACGCAACAGCGGCGAAGGCTTGAACGATCCGTCGGGGCATAACGGCGATTCGGCGTTCAACCTGTGGGATACAGGTTTCTTAGCGTCCTGGGAACTGGATTTCTGGGGCCGTGTGCGCCGCGAAACCGAAGCGGCCGACGCGACCCTGGACGTCGCGGAAAACGACCGACGCGGCGTGTTGCTGTCAGTCCTCGCCGAGACTGCTCAGGACTACATTCAGCTGCGCGGTGTGCAAAGTACGCGCGCCGTCACCGAGCAGAACCTCGACGTTGCCCGCCATAGCCTGAAACTCTCGCAGCTGCGCCTGGCCGACGGTGTCGCCACCGACTTGGACGTCGCCGAAGCTGCCGCCCAGGTAGCGGCCATCGAATCGCGCCTGCCAGCGTTGGAGCAGCGCCAGTCGCAACTGATCAACGCCTTGAGCCTGTTGATGGGCGAGCCGCCGCAAGCGCTGCATGCCGAGTTATCCACCGACGCCCCGGTACCGCAATCCCCGCGTCAGGTCGCTATCGGTCTGCCGTCGCAACTGGCCGAACGCCGCCCGGACATCCGCCAGGCCGAAGCCCGCCTGCATGCCGCGACCGCGAGCATCGGCGTGGCCAAGGGTGATTTTTATCCGCGGATCACCCTGTCGGGCAACATCGGATCGCAAGCCATGCAACTCAGCGATTTCGGCTCCTGGGGCTCGCGCGCCTTCGGTATCGGCCCGCAATTCAGCTTGCCGTTGTTCGATGGCGGCCGCTTGCGCGGCGTGCTGCACCTGCGCGAAGCCCAACAACAGGAAGCCGCCATCGCCTACCAGCAAACCGTGCTGCGCGCCTGGCATGAAATCGACGATCAACTGACGGCCTACAACGCCAGCCAACTGCGCCGCGGCAGCCTCGCCGAAGCCGTCCGCCAGAACCAGATCGCCCTGCGCACTGCGCAACAACAATATGTGGAAGGGGTGGTGGATTTCGTTAACGTGCTGACGGTGCAAGGCGCGTTGTTGGCGACTCAGGAGCAGTTCGTGGAGAGCTCAACCGGGGTTTCGCTGGCGATGGTTGGTTTGTACAAGGCTTTGGGTGGGGGATGGGAGTCGGTGTATCCGGTGACAGAGACGGCACCGCGTTGACTTGGATTTTCACCTCAGCCTAGTGAAATGATTGACCGCAACCTGTACGCGCAACAGACAACTGCCCGCATAGTTAAAGGCGAAAGGTAAGCCAGCATCGACGAGGGCGCTGCCGCTGTCCTACAGTGATGGCAAGCTTCAAGGTTTTTTACCGGCAGTCCGAGGGGTGGCAATGGAGGCGCGCAGAGAAACTCCGCTTGACGGCACCCAAGGCCCGCACGCGGCACCCGGCGCCTGGGCGAGTGTTCTGCGCTTGATTCGATGGGTGCGCGAGCATTGGTTGCTGCCAATCCTGGCATTGGCCGCATTCGTGCGTTTTTATGACCTGACAGCGGCGGCTGTCTGGGGCGACGAAGGGTCCAGTCTGCTGCTGAGCCAGTATTCGCTGGCCGGGATCTGGGTGCATGCCGCCCATGATGTGCATCCGCCGCTGTATTTCATGCTGTTGCATGGCTGGATCGAGCTGTTCGGCAATGGCATTTTTTCGATTCGAAGCTTGAGCGCGCTACCGGGAATTGCCACCGTGGCGCTTGGCGTCTGGTTGGTGGACTTGCTCGCCACTCGCCGCGCCGCATTGTTGGCCGGCGTCCTGTTGGCGCTGCTACCTACCGCCGTGCGTTACAGCCAGGAAGTGCGCATGTATTCGTTGCTGGGGCTGTGGCTGATCGGTGCCACGATCGCCCTGGTTTACTGGATCAAACGTCCCGGGCGTAGGCGTTATCTGGTGATTTACACACTGCTGATGAGCGCAGCGTTCTACACCCATTACTTCACGGCCCTGTGCGTGTTGTGTCATTGGCTGTATTTAGGGCTGATCCGCATACAGCCTGGCTATCGCTTGCGGCATATCCAGCAGCCCGGCTGGTGGTTGGCGAACGTGGCGATTGTGTTGGTGTACTTGCCGTGGGTGCCCAACCTGATCGATCTGGTTCAGCACATGGACCAGCTCAAAGCCAATGGCGATGTAGGGTGGGAAACACCGGTCACGTTCGGCTCGTTGCCTTCGATGATCTGGTCGTTCCTGATCCAGGACGATGACGAGAACCTGCCCACATCGATTTTCATTACGTTGCCTTTGGCGTTGTTGGCCTTGGCCTGGGTGGCGCTGGCGCGAGATCGCAGTGTCATTCGTGGCAGCGCGTTGCTGGTGATCTACACCGTTTTGCCGTTGTTGCTGGTGTTTTCGGTGTCGTTCATCTCGCCGGTGTTCATCGAGCGTTACCTCACCGCGTATGCCCTCGGCCTGCCGATGATTGCTGCACTGGCCATTGACCGCGTGTACGCGGTCTTTCGGGTGGTGGCCCTGACGGTGCTGGTGTTGTTTGTCAGCGTCGAACTGGTCGGCCTGAACAACAACGCCACGGTCGATACCAACGATCAAATCAGCGTCATGGTGGACTACGTGAACCAGCACTTCGTTGCCGGTGACCGGATCGTCACCAGCGACATGCTTTGGTACCTCAGTTACGTCTATTACAACCGCACGGACGCCAAACCGCTGCTGTACACCCCACCGGCCAAGGGTGTTTCGAGCCGCCCGAATGCCTATGGTTTCGGCACGCTGGTGACCCAGGACATTTACCTCGACAGCCTCGGCGATTTGCCCAAAGGCACTGGCCGAGTGTGGTTGATCGGCACCCTCAATGTGCCAGACGAATTCGCGCCGTTGCCCAAAGGCTGGCAGAGCGTTGGCGTAACGCAGGCGGGAGGCGCCAACGCACGCCTGTTCGTGTTGCAGTGAGTCTGTAACAAAAAACGCGTTTTCCAGAAGTCGTGTATCGACGGGACTGACGCCATCGCGATCCGACCTGCTCGCGATGACGGCGGTCAATTCACCCCAAATCCACCCGGCTAGACCTTGACCCGGGCCTGCATGATCTCCGACTCCTCCCAATGATCCAGCGCTCGCTCTACGAGCAACTGCACGCCATCGGCCATGCGGCTGAGCGCCAGGGCTACCGAACGCCGCGTCCCGTCCACATCGTCCGCCAGATTGGCAGCGATGGCGCTGATGGACAGCAGGTCTTCGGAGGCGTTGGCCAGAAGGGTTTCGGTGTTGACATCGGGGGCGACGGTGAAGAGGTTGCCTTTGCGGTGCTTGGGCGGTTTTTCGGCGGTTGGGGGGAAGTAGTGGGCGAAGGCGCGTTCTGCGGCTTCTTTGAGTTTTTCGGTTTCGAGGGATTCTTCGGACGGGGTGCCAGAGTTGTCTGGCGGATTCGGCGTTACCTTGAACATATAAAAAATCCTAAACAGTAATAAGTTGGAGCCGTCACCGTTCGTTTGCACGCGAATTGGGTGGCGGCCGTGCGCAGGTGTGCAAGACCGGGACTGTTTAGGACACCCAGCAGATCCGAGGATCTCCTGCGCGCAGCCGCCATAAAGCATGAGCCATGGCAATTGCGCCCTAAACAGTTTCGTCGGACTTGCACGTCCGTGTCACCGTTTATTCAGTGACAAGGCCACACTAGACCTGGGTTCGGGCCGGAACAAGTTCACCAACACCGCTACAACTTGAAGGAAATCTCCGACGGCGCTACCGGACGTTGGCGACTGTAGCGAAGGTCACTCTTTGGACGACAAATCCGCCATCCCCTTGAGCAATTCGATCGGCAGCGGAAAGACAATCGTTGACGTCTTGTCCCCGGCAATCGAACTCAAGGTCTGCATATAACGCAGCTGCATGGCCCCAGGCTGGCGCCCGAGCATTTCGGCGGCCTGCATGAGTTTTTCCGAGGCCTGCAATTCGCCCTCGGCGTGGATGACTTTGGCCCGGCGTTCCCGCTCGGCTTCGGCCTGTTTGGCGATGGCGCGGACCATCGATTCGTTGAGGTCCACGTGCTTGATCTCGACGTTGGCGACCTTGATGCCCCAGGCGTCGGTCTGAGCGTCGAGCACTTGCTGGATGTCGATGTTCAACCGCTCACGCTCGGCGAGCAGTTCATCGAGTTCATGTTTACCGAGCACTGCCCGCAACGTGGTCTGGGCCAACTGGCTGGTGGCCATGAGAAAGTCTTCGACCTGAATAATCGCTTTCTGCGGATCGAGGACGCGGAAATACAGCACCGCGTTGACCTTGACCGAGACGTTGTCGCGGGTGATCACGTCTTGTGGCGGCACGTCGAGGACCACGGTACGCAAGTCGACGCGAACCATTTGCTGGACCACCGGAATCAGCAGAATCAGGCCAGGGCCTTTGACCTGCCAGAAGCGCCCGAGCTGGAACACCACCCCGCGCTCGTATTCGCGCAGGATGCGAAAGGTCGACCCCGCCAGTGCAATCACCAGTAACAGCAGCGCGGCAAAACCCAGTTGCAGGCCCATGGTTATTCTCCACCCGGCGCCGCGTCAGCCGCGGCCACTTCCAGCAATAATCCCTTGCGTGCCACCACCCGGACCCTTTGCCCGGGTTGCAGCGGCGTGGCGCTGAGCACTTGCCACTTTTCTCCTTGCAGGTGCACCCAGCCGTTGTAGGCATTGCCGGCCAGCGACATCACCGGGGCCACACTACCCACCAGTCCTGCATCGCCACTGACGTTTTCGCGCGGTCGGGTTTTCAGAGCATGGATCAGCAGGAAGATCAGCAGCAGCGCACTGATCAGTCCCAGGCCGATCATCAACGGAACAGGCACCTCGGTGTTGGTCATAATCACCGCACCGATCACGAACATCACAATGCCGCCCAGACCGATCACGCCGTAATTGGGCAAGGCCGCCTCGGCGATCAGAAACGCGATGCCGAACGTGATCAGCCAGATCCCGACGGGGTTGGGCACCAGCAGGACGACGGTGTCCGCCGCGAATACCGATCCGCTCAAGGCCAACAGCAGCGCAACTGCACAACAACGAGTGTTCACGTGACCCTCCGGGAGAGTCATTTATGGTTCTTTATACAGTCTAGTCGAGCTCTAGGTTGTACGAATTTTGATCAGTTGTCGACGTTGTTCCGGCGGGAAGATTTCCCGCGCGATTGCGCCAGCGGGCCTAGACTTTTAGTGGAGATAAAAAGTTTAACCATCGTCCGCGAACAGTGGTTGCGGACACCGAGGTGCATCATGCGTATGGCAAAAACCCTGCAGAGCAGCCTGGAGAAGGCCCACTGCGAATATGACGTCGTCACCCACCCGCACTCGGCCAGCAGCCTTGAAACGGCGCGGGTCGCGGGCATTCCTGCCGAACGGGTGGCCAAATCGGTGATCCTCGATGACCACCATGGCCATTATCTGATGGCCGTGCTGCCCGCGAGCCGTCATCTGGACCTGAGCAAGGTACGCGGCAGCGGCGAATGGCAAATCACCCGGGAAAGCACCCTGGCGCATCTGTTCGAAGACTGCGAACGTGGTGCCGTGCCCGCGTTCGGTGAATCCTATGGCCTGGACATGGTCATCGACCCACTGCTGACCCGGCAGAAAGACATCTACCTCGAAGCCGGCAACCACAACAATCTGGTGCACATGAGCATGCCGGAATTCCTGAAAATGGTGCCGCATGCTGAGGTGTGTGAGTTGAGTCAGTAGTTTTGCAGCGTCAGTTATGACGCCTTCGCGAGCAAGTCGGATCGCCGCATCGCTCGCTCCTACAATGGACCGCAGATCCCCTGTAGGAGCGAGGCTTGCCCGCGATTGACTGCAAAGCAGTCACCCAATCATTTGCCATAAAAAAGGAGCCCGACATGGAATCCCCAACCCACAGCCTCCCCTCCCTGTTCAAACAACTCGGCCTGCCCGACGACGCCCAAAGCATCGACCAATTCATAGCCACCCACTCACCGCTCAAACCCGAATTACATTTGGCTGATGCATTTTTCTGGAGCAAGAGCCAAGCGCAGTTTTTGCGTGACGATATTCTGGATGACGCGGATTGGGCGGAGGTGGTGGATCAGTTGAATGTGCTGTTGAGGAAGGGGCGTGGGGTGTAAAAATCTGAGAAAAACGACTGAAATGTGCAAAAAACTGGTGAGCGGTAAAAAAATCTGAGTGCAAATCCAATTTTAGAGTTTTTTCTACGTTGCTCATAAAACGTGAATGGACCAGAATCGAGACCTAAATTGAGGTCTTAATTATGCAAAATGTTCTGGCCGACATCGCTGTAAGCGTGTCTGAGTTGAAGAAAAATCCAACAGCAGTACTGAACGGCGCCCATGGCGGGCCTGTGGCAGTGCTAAATCACAATCGGGTCATGGGCTACATGGTTCCGGCCGATGTTTTCGAGTGCATGATGGAGCGACTCGATGATCTTGAACTGGCGGAGATTGTTCGCTCACGCAGGCATGAGACACCGATCCCGGTAAATCTGGATGACCTATAAGCTCGAATTCCTGCCGTCCGCACGCAAGGAGTGGGACAAACTGGGTCATACGTTGCGCGAGCAATTCAAAAAGAAATTGGCAGAGCGACTTCAGCTCCCGCGAGTACCGTCAGACTCACTACATGGAATGCCTGACTGCTACAAAATCAAGTTGCGCTCATCGGGGTACAGGTTGGTGTACGAAGTTATTGATGAGCGTGTGGTCGTTTCCGTGGTGGCAGTGGGTAAGCGTGAACGCAGCGCTGTTTACGACCGAGCCAAGAAACGTTAATAGCCTTCCGACCTTTATTATTCCGCCGCCTGCGCCCGCTTGGCGGCAAATTCAGTTTCGATCTCTTCATTGCTGAAGTATTGGCCTTGACGCTGTGATAGCCGTGCCGCGTCCACTTTCCTTTGCAGGAAACCGCGGTACTGCTTTGAGTCTGCAGAAACCAGGGTGTTTTCAGATTCTGATTCAGGAGGTTTAGTCACTGGTTAAGTCTCGGTCCGGTCGCAAAGCGTTACGCAGTTTCGAATGCTACGGCGATTCCTGCCGAAGATAGTCATGGATCATGACCGCCAAATTGTTTCAAAACTTGACCAACTTTCCCCCCAAATGCCATATTGATAGTTAGCAAACTAACAGTGTGTACATTCCCTCGTGCCGAAGAACCTCGACGCTCTCCAGATGAACATCAGCAGTTCCATGGTGGTGGCCGCCAGGCATTGGCGGAAGATCTGCCAGACCACGCTGGTCAACTATGGAATCTCCGAAGCCTGCGCCGTCCCGTTGTTGATGATCGGGCGTTTGGGCGAGGGTGTGCGGCAGGTGACGGTGGCGCAGGCGGCCGGGATGGAGAGCCCGTCCCTGGTGCGCCTGCTGGATCAACTGTGTCATGCCGGTTACGTCTGCCGCACCGAAGATGCCCATGACCGGCGCGCCAAATGCCTGAGCCTGACCGAGACGGGCCGTGAGTTGGTGCAAGCCGTCGAGATCGAGCTGGTGCGCTTGCGCCATGAAGTGCTTGAAGGGATCGACCAGAGCGATCTGGAAGCGGCGTTGCGGGTGCTGAGAGCGTTTGAATCGGCCAATCATCTGCCGGTGGTGAACCCTTGAGCGGGTTTTTCACCGGCATTCCCCCGGCGCGGGACTGGTTCTACGGTGTACGGACGTTCGCGGCATCGATGATCGCGCTGTACATCGCCATGCTCATGCAAATGCCGCGTCCTTATTGGGCGATGGCCACGGTCTATATCGTTTCCAGTCCGTTTGTCGGCCCTACCAGTTCCAAGGCGTTGTACCGCGCGGTCGGCACCTTCCTCGGCGCCGCTGCGGCGGTTTTTTTCGTGCCGATGTTTGTCCAGAGCCCTTATGTGCTGGTGGTGGTCATTGCGCTGTGGACCGGGATTCTGTTGTTCCTGTCGCTGCACCTGCGCACCGCCAACAGTTACGCCTTGATGCTCGCCGGCTACACCTTGCCGCTGATCGCCCTGCCCGTCGTGGATAACCCATTGGCGGTGTGGGACGTGGCCGAAGCGCGGACTGAAGAAATCTTCCTCGGCATCGCTGTGGCGGCGGTGGTTGGCGCGATGTTCTGGCCCCGGCGGCTGGCGCCGGTGTTCAACGATTCGGTGAACACATGGTTTACCGATGCCTCGACTTACAGCCTGCGTTTCCTCAGCCGCAATGTGCAGCCGGACGAAGTCAGCGCGCTACGCTCCTCGATGGTTGCGACCTTCAACACGCTGGAATTGATGATCGGTCAGTTGCCCCACGAAGGCGCGCGGCCGCAAACGGTGCGCAACACCAAGGAACTGCGCGGCCGCATGATTCACCTGCTGCCAGTGATCGACGCCCTGGAAGACGCGCTTTATGCCCTTGAGCGGCGCACGCCCGAGCTTGTGGATAAATTCGCGCCGTTGTTGGCCGCGACCACCGAATGGCTCGGCCACAAAGACGCCGACCTGGACCGCTGGCAAACGCTGAAAACCCAGCTCGATGCCCTGCAACCCAGTGCCGAGGCGCTGAATGATCGCAAGCAATTGCTGTTTTCCAACGCCCTGTATCGCCTCGGCGAGTGGATCGATGTGTGGCAGGACTGTCGCAGCCTGCAGTACGCCATCCAGTGCGAAAGCCAGGACAGCTGGCGCGCGGTCTATCGGCACTGGCGGCTCGGTCGGCTGTCGCCGTTTCTCGACCGAGGGTTGATGCTCTATTCGGCGGCGTCCACGGTCACGGCCATCATCGTCGCTTCGGTGCTGTGGATTTTGCTCGGCTGGACCGACGGTGGCGCTGCGGTCATTCTGGCGGCGGTGGCGTGCAGCTTTTTCGCTTCGATGGACGACCCGGCACCGCAGATTTATCGATTCTTTTTCTGGACGGCGATGTCGGTGTTGTTCGCCAGTCTTTATCTGTTTCTGGTCCTGCCCAATCTGCATGACTTCCCGATGCTGGTGCTGGCGTTTGCCGTGCCGTTTATTTGCATCGGCACCCTGACGGTCAAGCCGCAGTTTTATCTGGGCATGCTGCTGACCCTCGTCAACACCTCGTCCTTCATCAGCATTCAAGGCGCCTACGACGCGGATTTCCTCAGCTTCGCCAACGCCAACCTCGCCGGTCCCGTGGGCTTGTTGTTCGCCTTCGTCTGGACCCTGATCGCCCGGCCGTTCGGCGCCGAACTGGCGGCCAAGCGTCTGACCCGTTTCAGCTGGCGCGACATTGTCAGCCTGACCGAGCCGGCGTCGTTGTCTGAGCACCGGCACTTGGGCGTGCAGATGCTCGATCGCCTGATGCAGCACCTACCGCGCCTGGCCATGACCGGCCAGGACACTGGCATCGCCCTGCGGGAAGTGCGCGTGGCGCTGAACCTGCTGGACTTGCTCGCCTATACGCCGCGAGTCCTCGGCGTACCGCAAGCGCTGCTGCACCAAGTGGTGGCCGAGGTCGGCGAGTATTTTAAAGCCTGCCTCAAGGCTGGCGAACGTTTGCCGGCACCGAGTCCGTTGCTGATGACCCTGGACCGCACCCGTCGTGCCCTCAACACGGAGTGCGATGAGGGCGCCCGTCTGCATTTGCTGCACGCCCTGAGCGGTCTGCGCCTGTCGCTGCTGCCAGGGGTGGAATTCGTCGGCAGCGGCGAGCTCGAAGAACAGCTTCCCCATGGCATCGATGGAGCGCCTTTATGATCGGTGATCTGGATATCAGCGGGGTGTTTCTGCCCACGCTGCTAGTGCTGATGGGCATTACGTATGTGTTGTACCTGCTGGTGCACGGGTTGCTGACGCGCCTGCACTTTTACCGTCTGGTCTGGCACCGGGCATTGTTTAACGTGGCTCTCTACGCCGTGCTGCTCGGCGTCGTGGACTCACTCAGTCGATACCTGATGACATGAAAAAACCTTTTTTGACCCTCGGTCGCGTGGTCTTGACCCTGCTGATCGTGACCTTCGCCGTCGTCGTGGTCTGGCGCATGGTGATGTATTACATGTTCGCGCCCTGGACCCGGGACGGCCACATCCGTGCCGACATCGTGCAGATCGCGCCGGACGTGTCCGGGTTGATCCAGCGCGTCGACGTGCGTGACAACCAATTAGTGAAACGTGGCCAAGTGCTGTTCAGCATCGATCAGGACCGTTTCAAACTGGCCTTGCGTCAGGCCAAGGCAGCGGTCGCCGACCGTCAGGAAACCCTGGCTCAGGCGCAACGCGAAGCCAAGCGTAACCGTGGCCTCGGCAATCTGGTGCCGGGCGAGCAACTGGAAGAAAGCCAGTCCCGGGTGGCCCGCGCCGAAGTGGCGTTGATAGAAGCTCAGGTGGCCGTGGACAGCGCTCAACTCAACCTCGACCGCTCGACCATCCGCAGCCCGGTGGACGGCTACGTCAACGACCGTGCACCGCGAACTCAGGAATTTGTCACGGCCGGGCGCCCGGTGTTGTCGGTGGTGGACAGCCATTCGTTCCACATCGACGGTTATTTCGAGGAAACCAAACTGGACGGCATTCATGTCGGCCAGAGCGTCGATATTCGGGTCATCGGCGACCGCGCTCGCCTGCGCGGGCATGTGGAAAGCATCGTCGCCGGCATCGAAGACCGCGACCGCAGCAGCGGCAGCAACCTGCTGCCCAACGTCAACCCGGCGTTCAGTTGGGTGCGGCTGGCCCAGCGGATTCCGGTGCGGATCGCTTTCGATGACGTGCCGACGGATTTCCGCATGATCGCCGGGCGTACCGCCACGGTGTCGATCATTGACGATCAAACCCGGGAGCCGGCGAAATGAGCAGGGCCTCGGGTTTGGCTATCTCCGGATTAGGCCTGTTGTTGTCAGCCTGCCAGGTGGTCGGGCCGGATTATCACGTGCCGGACGAGGCCGCCGTACACCGTGAAGACTTGCAGGACGACTTGGCGGTGAACGGCAAAAATGTCGTCTCGGCACCGGTGCCCAGCGATTGGTGGCGCTTGTATCAGGACCCGCGCCTCGATCAATTGGTCCAGCAGGCCATGGCCTCCAACACCGATTTGCGCGTGGCGGCGGCGAACCTTTCCCGGGCACGTGCGCAGGTCGATGAGGCTCAAGCTGCCGGTGGCTGGAGCGGCGGCGTGAAGATAGGCGCCCAGCGTTTGCAGGAGTCCGGCGAAGCGTTCTTGCTACCGGAGAAAGTGCCAGTGGCCAACGTCGGCGACATTGGCATTACCACCTCGTATCAGTTCGATCTGTTTGGCACGTTGCAACGCGGCATCGAGGCGGCCAAGGCCAATGCCGATGCGACTCAAGCTGCGGCGGATACGGCGCGGATCACCTTGGTGGCTGATGTGGTTCGGGCGTATACCCAAGTCTGCGCGGCCAACGAAGAGCAGGAAATCGCCCAGCATTCCCTCGACTTGCAAGCCCAGGGCAACACGCTGATCCAGCGCTTGCGGAACGCCGGGCGTGGCGATGAAACCCAGGTCACCCGCTCACAAACCCAATTCAAATCCTTGCGTGCCGACATGCCGCGCTATGAGGCGGCGCGTCAGGCCGGTTTGTTCCGGTTGTCGATGCTGCTGGCTAAACCGCTGGATCAACTGCCGGCCGGCACCGACAGCTGCGCCGAACTGCCGAAAATTACGCAATTGTTGCCGGTGGGTGACGGCGTGACGTTGCTCAAGCGTCGCCCCGATGTGCGGCAGGCCGAGCGACGACTGGCTGCCGCGACCGCCGGCATCGGCATCGCCACCGGCGAGTTGTACCCGGACATCAGCATCGGCGCGACCGTTGGTACCGTCGGCATCCTGGAAAACCTCGGCAAACCGGCGACCAATCGCTGGGGCTTCGGGCCGTTGCTGACCTGGACCGTGCCGTCCAACGGCTCTCGCGCACGAATTCGCGAGGCCGAAGCCGCCACCCAAGGTGCGCTGGCACATTTCGATGGTGTGGTGCTCAACGCCATCCGCGAAACCCAGACGGGTCTGGCCCAGTACTCCGCGTTGTTGCAACGTCGCGATGCGCTGGCTGACGCCGAGCAGTCGGCGCAACTGGCGGCAGACCAGACCCACCGCTTCTTCCAGGCCGGTCGCGCATCGTTCCTGGCGGACCTGCAAGCGACCCGCACCTACACCGATGTGCGGGCGCAACTGGCCTCTGCCAACACGCAAGTTGCCATGAGCCAGATCGATTTGTTCCTCGCGTTGGGCGGCGGTTGGGAAAGCGGACGAACGCAAGCGTCACAGCCCGGCAAACCCTGAGGCCGTTGCTATGCTTTGATTTGATGAGGTCGCGCGACGAGCTCATCATTCAAGGCTCGCGTTGGTCATGGGGATTCCAATAATGAAAAACCCTTATGCTCCCGGCTTCTGGTGCGCTATTGCGGCATTGGTGTTGCTATCGGCCACCTATTTCTACGGCATCATGCTGGCCCACCAGATTGACAAGGCTCTGGTGTTCCTCGACAGCGCTTCAGCACTGATTGCCGTGATGGCAATCGTGGTGGTGGCCTGGTCTTCGTTCCAGGGCCAGCGCATCAAAAAAAGACAACTCGAACAAGGCAAGACTCTGGTGTTGATCTGGGACACCAAGGTCGCGCTGCGCCGTGTCGAAACGGTGTTCGATCGGTATTTCTGGGGCAGTTACTGGCAACCGGGGCGTACGTTCCAGGAAGTCATGGGCGAACTCACCGGCACGCCGCTGGAAAAAAGCCTCGAAACCCTGAAAAAACAATGCCAGGCGCTGGACAAGCAAATGTCCGAGGACGGCTGGCACTGGCTCAACAACGCCCGTGAACTCTCCGATGTCGCCAACGCCATGGCCCGCGAACGTTATCAACTGGACTTCTGCGACCCGCGCTCGGAATCCCCAAGCGGCACGGCGGTGATCAATCGGGACTTCGAGGTGCTGGTCTATACATGGACTGCACGGCTCAAGAGCTTTGATCATCAGCTGGATGAGATCGAGGTTCAGTATTCCTGAATTGATGTTGCCTGTACTGACGCCTTCGCGGGCAAGTCGGGTCGCCGCATCGCTCGCTCCTACAAGGATCACGCGATATCTGTAGGAGCGAGGCTTGCCCGCGAAGGCGATTTAATGCCCACCGAAACTCTCACCCCCACGCACGGTCCATAGACACTCTTTAACCTTTAATCATTGGGTTGCCCTGCGCGCCTGATGCTAATCTGCATCCCACTTTTTGCGCAGTCGTGACCGCAACCCGTCATGGGTTCAGGGAAGACGACCACACCTTCAACAACGGACATTGATCGGGTAATTCATGAATAAATCAGCAGGCGTGCTTCTAGGAATTGTGGTCGCCATCGGTGCAATCAGCGCCGGCGGTGCCTGGTACACCGGGACCAAACTCGAAGGTGTGCTGAACACCTCGATCGCCGACGCCAATAAAGAGCTGCAAACCGCGCTGGTCGGTTCCAAAGGCACAGCGTCGCTGGAACTGGTGTCGCTGGAGCGCAATGTATTCAGCAGCACCGCGCACTACCGCCTCAAGGGCCAAGGCGAGATGTTCGGTGAAGCACCGGTGGAGCTGCTGTTTGTCGATCACATTGAACACGGTCCGTTGCCGTTCTCGCGCCTGATGTCGCTGAAGTGGCTGCCGGTCCTGGCCACCAGTCACTACGAACTGGAAAGAACCCCGACCACCGAAAAGTGGTTCGCCGCAGCCAAGGACAAATCCCCTCTGACGGGCGTGGTCAACATCGGCTACGACAACTCCACCAAGGGCACCCTCGAATTGCTGCCGCTGGACGTGGCGCTTGACGATAAGTCCAGCCTGAAATTTTCCGGGCTGAACCTTGATGTCGCCGCCAGCGCTCAAGCGCAGAAGGTCAAGGCCAACGGCTACATGGACAGCCTGACGCTGAGCACGGTCGCCGAAGATCAGACGCCGGTGAAGGTCGAACTGAACGGCCTGACCCTGGCCAGCAACCTGACAAAAAGTACTTACGGATACTACACCGGCGAGAACACCGTCGAGCTGACCGACAGCAAGACCACCTTCGGCGCCAAGCAGTCGGTACTGGGCTTCAAGAAATTTGAAATGAAGAACCAAACCGAGGAATCGGGCACCAGCGCTTCGGGGCGTGCCGATTACAAGGTGGGTGAGGTGACCTTGAACGGCAAGGCTGTCGGGTCTGCGCAAATGGCCATGAGCCTGAAGAACCTCGATATCCCGGCAACAATGTCGCTGATGCAGATTTACCAGACCAAACTGCAACCGTACGAGAAGGCCGCCGCTGAGGCCGCTGCTGCGGGTGAACCGGCCCCAGAGTTGGTTTTGACCCCGGCCGAAGAGGCGCAAGTCAAAACCGGCCTGGAGAAACTGCTGGCCGCCGGCCCGCAGGTCGCCCTGGAGAATCTGTCGTTCAACACCCCCAATGGCGAAAGCCGCGCCAACCTGGTGCTCGACCTGACCAAACCACAATCCATGGACCTGCCGCCAGACCAGCTTACCCAACAACTGATCGCGCTGCTGGACGTCAACGTGCAAGTGTCCAAGCCAATGCTCGTTGACCTGCTGAGCGTGCAGTCGCAAATTGACGGCCAGACCGACGCCAAGCTCATCGCTGATCAGGCCACCGCCACCGCCGACATGTTCAGCAGCATGGCGGTCGGCACGCAGTTGGCCAAACTGGACGGCAATAACATCGTCTCCAAACTGCACTACGCCAATAATCAGGTGGAATTCAACGGCCAGAAAATGACCGTCGAAGAGTTTGTCGGGTTCGTCATGGGCAAACTCGGCGGTAATGTCACCGTCCAGTAAAACCAGGATTTACCCACCGACGCCCGGCCTCTGCGTAATGCAGACGCCGGGCGTTTTGCTGTCCGGCGTTTGAAACGGGATAAGGAGCGACGCCCAATTTTCTGAAAAACGGAAAAGTCTCGCTGTATTAGAAGACCCTTCCTACATAAATCCGCTTCCCCCGTTGATAACGTGCCCGCCAATTTCGCGTGCACAGACCATGGAGGGTTTGGATATCGCGCTTCATTTCCTCTTTGCTTAAGGATAAGCGTGTGTTCGGATCGGCCAATACGGCGCATTTTGCGCTGCACATCCCCGCTGTTCGTAACGATTTCAAAGTGCTCGCCTTTGACGGTGTGGAGGCCATCAGTGCTTTGTACGCGATCCAGGTTGAACTGGTCAGCGAGCACCCTGATTTTGATCTGGAGAGTCTGCTCAGCCAACCTGCATTTCTCCAGTTCGGTCTTAACGGCGAAGGCCTTCACGGTCGCATCGAAGAGGTGTTTGTCGGTGAAGCCGGCAAACGCCTGACCCGTTATCACCTGACCCTGGTACCGACGCTGCACTACTTGCAGTTCAGCCACAATCAGCGGATTTTCCAGAACCTGACGGTGCCGCAAATCATCGCTCAGGTGTTCAAGGGTCACGGCATTCAGGCCGATGCGTTTGTCTTTCATGTCAGCAACAGCCCCGAGCGCGAGTACTGCACGCAATATGGGGAAAATAACTTCGAGTTCGTCCAACGTTTATGCGCCGAGGACGGCATCGCCTGGCATCACCAGCATTCGCCAGACGGTCATTTGCTGGTGTTCACCGATGACCAGACCTACTTCCCCAAACTGGGCGAAACGCCTTATCAGCAAGACTCCGGCATGGTGGCGGAGCACCCGGTGGTCAGCCAGTTTTCCATGCGTTTCAGCGCCCGCACCAGCACGGTCACGCGCCGGGACTATGACCTGAAACGACCGAGTCTGCTGCTGGAAAGTCACTTTACTGCCGCGTTCAGCCCAGAGCTGGAAGACTATCGTTACCCGGTGTTCATCGAGAACGAAAAACGCGGCAAACAGCTCGCTCGTCAGGCCTTGGAGCGGCACCGCACCGATTACCAGTTAGCTGAGGGCAAAAGTGATCAGCTCACGCTGCGCTGCGGTCACTTGTTCGACCTGACCGAACACCCGCGCAAAACCTGCAACGATTTGTGGCTGTTGCTCAGCGTGACGCACGCTGGCAAGCAGCCTCAGTCACTGGAAGAGGCCATTAGCAGCGACGTCAAACCCGAAGACGGCTTTACCCAAGGCTATCGCAACCGCTTCAGCGCCATTCCCTGGGACGTGTTTTACCGTCCACCTTTGCGTCCACGCCAAACCGTGCTGGTCAGCCAGACCGCTCGAGTCACCGGGCCGGTCGGCGAAGAGATTTATTGCGATGAATATGGCCGTGTCCGTGTCGAGCTGCCCTGGGATCGGGCCGAACTCAACAGTGAAAAAAGCAGTTGCTGGCTAAGGGTGTCATCCAGTTGGGCTGGGGAAGGTTTCGGTGCAGTGACCATCCCGCGCATTGGCATGGAAGTCGTCGTCACTTACCTGGAAGGGAACCCCGACCAACCATTGATCACCGGGTGTGTGGCCAACACCGTCACCTCAGTACCGTATTCGTTGCCCGAGCACAAAACCAAAACCGTATGGCGCAGCCACAGCTCCCCGCACACCGGTGGTTACAACGAACTGTCGCTTGAAGACCGCGCCAGGCAGGAAAAAATTTACCTGCGGGCGCAGCGCGATATCGAACAGCTGATCCTCAACGACAGCGATACCAAGATCGGTAACGATCGCCGAGAACAGGTCACTCGGGACAGCCACAGCCTGATCAGCAACGACCGTTTCGAACAGGTGGACAACCACAGCGCCAGTCTGATCAAGGGCGACGAACTACACACCACCCAAGGCGCGCGCAACACCGTGATCGGCGGCAACGAGCTGATTTCTATCACCGGCAACAGCAGCACCACGGCAGGCGGCACGTTGGTGATTCAGGCCGGTTCACAGGCCCACGTCACCGCTGCCAACGTGGTGATTGATGCGGGGATGAGCCTGACGCTCAAGGCTGGCGGTCACCACATCGTCATCAACGCCGGCGGGATTTTCAGCAGCGTGGCCGTTGTCGAGGGTGGGGCGCCGGTGGCCGGTGTGCCTGTTCAGCCCGCGCTTTCATTGGTTCCGGTGGCTGCGCAGGCGCTGATTGCGCCATCACTGGCCGCGCAAAAACTGGCATTGACTCAGGCAGCACAACAGGCCGCACCGATCTGTGCCGTGTGTCAAAAACTGGCGGAGATATCGGCATGAGTCAGGCTTATCTGCTGCTGGATCGCGCCCAGATTGAACATCTGCCCGAGCGTCTATTTGAGCTGGGGAGCACGACATTCCAATCGCTTTACCAAAACACTGCTTATGGCCCATTGGAGGAAGTCGGGCCGGTCTTGGTGCCTGTTGCTAACAATAGCCCGCTGGCCCAGACCTTTTTTCGGGACTGGAGTGCGACGTGCGGTATCTGGCTGGAGTCAGAGGCGCAAGAAGCTGTAGTGCTTGAGCATTTACGTAGCCTGATTCACGTTCGTGTCGAAGGGGATGTCACGGTCTTGTTCCGTTACCACGACCCTCGTATCGCGGCATTGTGGCTAGCGCAGTTGTCCGCCTGCGAGCGTGATCGCTTGATGGGGCCTGTGAGTCGGATCCGGCTTCCGGAGTTGGATCTCCACCAAGAAAACCCGGATCAACCCGTTGCACGGTATGCGCATGAGCCTTGGTTGTTCCTGTCTGCGGAGCAACTGGAGCACTTGGGCACCGCCCAACGGCAGCGCTTCGCCCAACGGTTGATCGAACACTGCCAGCAGTACTTTTCCGAATACCTGCAAGGGCTGGACGACTTTGCATTGCAACAGTGGGCTTCTCATTGCCAGCACCGTGCCGGTCGTCACGGCTACAGCGCCATCGATGAAGTCCTGCTCTGGGCTCGCTTCCACGCTGTGCTGGGCACTGACTTTCCCGATGCACCTGATCACGCCGCTTACCGAAGGATGTTGGCCGAGCCCGATGTATCGCCCGAAGAACGGCTGGATAACCTGAATGCTGAGCTGACGCGTCAGCAGCTCACCGACAAGGAGTCCGGCGTATGAGCGCAGAAAAACTGGCAATGGTCGACCGAGCCGCTCAGGCCGAACGCGCCGCCAAGGCTCAACCTCACGTCGATATCAACAGTACGCTTACGCCGTGCCCGGCCAGCCAGGCCGAGATTTTCGTCGTGCCCGTGCGTTATGCCTTGGCTGAAGAAAAGGCCGCCAATCCTTGCTGCGTCCCAGGCGTGACCACTCAAAGCCGTCCCATGGCGGCGCGTCGCTTGCGGGCCGGATTTGTTTATCTGTGGCAGGACAAAGGCCCCCTTAAACGCTATGCCGTCTCGCCTAATGGTCTGCTCAAAGAGCAAGCGCTGGAAGCCGACGCGACACTGGTACATGACGCCACCCTGACGGGGCTGGCCCTGGAAAAAATCCACGACACGTGGATGCTCTACAGCGAGTTCCCACTGAATCCCGAGCACTGCAAATCGCTGAGCGACAGCAGCGCCAAGCGTCGTGCGCACATGTGTCATGTGGCGTTGCGCACCGTGGCCAATGAACTGCAAGCCGAGCATTGCCCACCGTTGGAAAAAGCCGTTGAGGTCATGGCTGAACTCATCCCCGGCACCTTCGCCCAGTTCATGAAGGCTGACCCACAATGGGGCGCTGAGGATACCGGCGCGCTTGGCGAAACCGTGATGAAAGACCCGACGCCGGCCAACATCAAGGCCTACACCGACGCCATGCACCGCGTGCGTGAGCGCGACAAAGCCATCGCCCAATATCCCGGCGCCCGCAACCAGCTGCCAGGCGAGTGGAGCGCCGAACCATGGGATGGCCAGGGCACTCAGGATTGGCTGGACAGTGCCAAGGCACAAACCAAAGGCCTGTTCGCTATCTTCGCCTGCCTGAATGACGACCTGGGCGTGCTGCGTGACATCAATCACGAGCAGGAATGGGTTGAGGCTGGTCACGAAAAATGGTTGGGCGAGAATAATGTTCGGCTGAGCATCGGCGGGTTTGTGCGCAGCCTGATCAGCGAAGACGGGGCCGAACTGGCCGGGTCCATCAGCTACCGCTACAAGGCTCGCGAAATCACCCTCACGCCCGAACAGGGCCAAGTCATGCTCGACACCCAGCATCGGCTGGATGAAGAACTCAAGGCTGAAACCCGGGTTCGTCAATACGGTGGCCAGCCCACTCAGGCCGAAGCCAGCGGCCGGGATGCGCGTATCGCAGCCATCGTCGCACCAGTGCGAGCCTTTATTCCGGCGGACTTGTACACCGAAGTAGAATTCATCGTCCGCGAATACCGCGCCGAAAAGCACGCCAACCTCAACAATCATCACTTCAGTGCCAAGGTCGGCAAGTACATCGACCTCGATGCGATGAATACCTGGTTCGCGCAGACGGCAGCGGCGCACTACCAACAAATCGAACAGCGTCACACCGCGTTGTTTGCCGACCGGGGCATGTACCTCAACCGCTCGCTCAGCGGCACCTGGTTTGTCGATTACGACGACCTGACGACGCGCCACTGGCTGACCGAACTGGCCACCGGCTGCCTGACCGCCCAATGTCTGCGCGCCCAGGGCGCCGAGCAATATGCGGACTACGTGCGCGCCGCTGATGGGGGCGCGCTAAAACAACTGTTCAACGCCTGGACGCCCTCGATCGATGCCGCCATTAACAACACCTCTCGCCTGGGCGAGTTGATGGCAGCACTGGCCTCCGACAACATCAGCGCCACCCATCAGGCATTGGCTCCTTTGAGCTCAGCGGTTCTGGACGACATCGCGGCGATGGCCCGAGACGCGAGCAGTGCATGGAGTGTGCTGGTCAACCGGCTGGCGGCTTCGCTGTTGTTGCTCAAAGGGGGCAACAACTTTAGCGGCTCATGGATGGGCGTCTTTGTCGCCGCACGCTTGGGCAGCGACACGCGTTTGCAGTTCGTGACCGAGGCGGGCCGGCAGGTGTGGAAGTTGTTGGGGCAACAGGGTGAAGCGCTGGGCGAATGGGCGAAGGCGACTGGGAGGGCTATTGGTGCGGGGCGGGTTGGGCGGATAGTTAACTCGCCTGTTGTGGCCAATAGCGGCGGGGTGGTGCCGTTGGCGGCGTTGTTGTTGAACGTGCTGAATGCGCATAACTATTTGAGTGAGGCCGGGGTGTTGGAGGGGATGGACAGTCGGCGGGTGAATGACACGGTTTCGGCGACGTTGTATGCGGCAGCGGCGTTGGTGGCGGTAGTTGATAACCAGGTGCGGAAGGGGGTCGGGAAGGATCGTTTCCTGATTCGTTCATCTGCGGCTCCGACGCTTACGCTGTTTGGTGGGGTGATTGGTGGATTGTCATTTGCCGCCGCAGTGAACGAATACAGGTCTCTGCAGACTCAGCTAGAGAGAGCACATACTCATGTCGATCCGTGGCTGGAGATGCGTCAGACCGTGGTCGCGGGTCAGGTCGGTGCTTTTGGTGCTCAGGCACTGTTGGGGATGGCCCAAACCGGCAGAGCCCTGGCTGGATTGGTTGAAGTCGAAACGGCGATTTTACGTTACACACTGTACATGGGACCGTTGAACTGGATTATTGCCGCGTTAGGCGTGCTGTACCTGGTTGCCTGGTTCTTTGAGCGGACGCCGCTGCAAAACTTACTGAACTTCTGCTGTTGGTCAAAAGCGCGGGCGATCAATCTGGAGCCTATAGCGCCCAAAGCCCAACAAGACGAACTCGACCGTTTGTACCGCATTCTTTATACGCCTCGGGTCAGCATGCAAAGCAGCTCGGTGCTGGGCAGTAGCAATGGCCCATCCGGGCTGGCTTCCGTCAGTTCCATTAATGCTTTGACCATCGACTTGCCAGGGGCTGAGCCCAGCAGTGTCTACCTGGAACTGAGCATAGTCGGTGATCCCGTGGATACCCTGGGCTACCGCGATCTGATCAAAAACAGCCCGTTCAACCACTACAAAGCACCGCGTCCCTGGCGAGATACGACGCCTCAATGGTTGTCCAGTAGCGTCTGTCAGTGGATACCGTTCAAGGAAGGTCAGGGCTTACGCCTGAGTGGCCCCTTTAATACGCTGCCGAACGTATTGGGCACGCCACCCAGTACTGTTTCGCTACGTTTGCGTTATCGCACCCCATTGACCGCGATGCTCGGCGCCCGCACCTTTATCGGCGGGGAACGAGGGCTTGCCTTTACCTTGAATGACACATCAGGCGTGATAGAGCTGCAGGCCGACCCGACGCCTCAACTGGATCGTGTGCCGAGTTACCCGCTCGGCGAGGACCTCCCCGGCGCTATTTACCTGCAACCCAAGGACAAAGCATGAGCACGCCACCGGCAGGCACCACGAAAAAAAGAATATTTTCGCGCAATGACTACCTGGCGCCGTTACCCATCCCCACGGGTAGAAAACCCTCTGATGTGCTCAATATCATCTGGCGCAAAAACGACGTGTTTCTCGATATTGGTAGCTACAGCATCGGTTCGGCGGTGATGGTTCTGTGGCCGATGGTATTGCTATTTGCGCTTTTGAACTACATCACTCCCGATCCTCTGATATGGGGCGGAGGGCTAATCATCGTGGGCATCCCTATTTTGCTTTTGGTCTATGGCCTATTCCGCGAAGTGCCCTTACCCGTGCGCTTCAATCGGCAACGCCGAGAAGTCTGCGTACCACGCGACGACGGCGAGTACTGGATCGTGCCCTGGGAAACCGTCACAGCCGCCGCCACACAACACTCGTCGGTCAGTCAGGCTGGTAAAGCCACGATGGGCTTATTGATCATCGGTTTCGAAAACCCAGACCCGCAGGCCAAGGAAGACAACAAACACTTTTCGCTGGGTTTCAACTGTGGAGGCGGCACCACGGCGATGGCGTTGTGGGAGTGCATGCGCAGTTACATGGAGATTGGTCCGGAGGCTGTTGAGGATCAAACAGCACGTTTCGACAGGTCTAAAGGGATATGGGCGACCTATCTGGATGATCTTGTAAAAGCC
This sequence comes from Pseudomonas sp. ZS1P83, assembly GCF_054897825.1. NCBI lineage: Bacteria > Pseudomonadati > Pseudomonadota > Gammaproteobacteria > Pseudomonadales > Pseudomonadaceae > Pseudomonas > Pseudomonas sp. ZS1P83. The sequence continues at coordinate 5,249,598 of NZ_CM142706.1, read as the reverse complement.
GCAAAATTGAGAGGCTGGCCTTTAACCATCTTGTGGGAAGGTTTCTGCGGGATCTTCATTTTCAACACGCTGCTGATCGACGTCCTTGAACGGTGGAAACTGAATCCGCCGCCAGACCTGCCCTATCCCGACATCATCGAATGGTCAAAACCATTACCCCCCGAGCAGTGGGCCAAACGCTCCCCGGAACTGGAGGAAGCCATAACCAAACGCGAAGCTGAACTAGTCGCTCACGCCGAGCGAGAGTTAGCTTGAAGGCGAGTATTCGAGGCTGCGGGAATCTGATCAAAACAGCCCACTCAGCCGCGACATGCCACTCCGTCCTTGGCGCGATATGACGCCTAAATGGTTGCGCTGTAGCACCTGTCAGCGAATGCCTTCCAAGGAAAATCGACGAATTGTCATAACTGTATCCATCCGGACAGGGTGCCAAACTTTCATTGGCATTGGAGCGGCGATTATAAAATTTTGAGGTTGGACAGACAGTGGGATGAAGTGCAGTAGTTGGAGGGTGGTTTGTGTTGCGGTAATTTTATACTTTAACAATGTTGTTAACTGATTTTGAAAGCGGAGAAATTGAAGTGAGTGTGATAATTCCATTGAGTTACATCGAGAAGACCTATCGTTATCCTAAATTGTCATCTGAAGTGCTATCTGAAATGGTATCTGAAATGGTATCTGAAATAACATGCTCTCTGTGGTGGAGGTTAATGGTTGCAACTACCTATGTAGTGTTTGGTTTTGTGGTGTTCGTAGTCGCCATTGTGCGTTTTTTTTTGGTGCCCCGGTATTCTGAGGTTTTTGCATATTCGATGCTTGGTTTAGGTGCGTTACTTCTCGTTATGACCGTAGTCATTGTGGTTGTGGAGTGGTCTGAGAGTAAGAGTAAGCCTATCGATAGTGATCTCATTGAGAGAGTTTTGAATGTTTGTTTCAGCTCGGCAGGCGTTTCTGTCGAAATATCGGTGGGTTCAGAGCGTTTTATACACGTGCTATCTCTCGCCGGCATTAAATCCGTTTCAGGCTATGTTCAAGATGGGTGGCTCTGGGTTCGGGATCGTGGTGTTGTAATTGAAACAAATGATGGAAAGCAATTTCGTTTTGTTTTGTCTTTGAGTAAGGCTGAGTTAACTCGTTTTTTAAATGATTTTACATTGTCGCTGAGTGAAATAAATTTCCCTGTAAGAAGCCTAAGGAAGTTTCAGGTATGAGTTGGTAGTTTTGATGATGTTGTACTGCAGTCGAAGTTTTTATTCCGATTTTGTTTAAGAGGCCGGCGTCCCGCCCCCGACCTGCCCTATCTCGACATCATCGAATGGTCAAAACCATTACCCCAAAAACAGTAGGCAAAACGCTCCCCGGAGCTGAAAGTCGCCATCACCAAACGCGACGCTGAACTGGCTGAGCAAGTGGAACAAGTGTTGTTTAGGGAAGGGGCGTAGAGACAATCGTGCCCCAACTTCCCTCACCGCTAACCCCCGGACACGGTGATCTACCCGATTACGACGTATGCCTCCCGGCAAACCTGCGCCCCGACGCCGATCGCTTGAGGTTAGTCCAGCGTCTAGCCAACATCCCGAATCAGCCGCCATGCCTCATCCACCGGCAGCGGCTGCTTCATCCGTTCGGCGAGCAGCGCTATCGCACGTTCTTTATCGCAAGCCACCGCGGCGACCACTACTCCGTCCTTGCCGAACAGCCCGATAAAGGGTGGATGGTCGGGGTCGCCTTTGAACTCGACGTCATCCCAAGTCTCGGCGTGTCCAAGGTAGTCGTAGTTTTTACCGAAATGCCAGGTCCAGAAATAGGGCACGCCGAGGTAGTGCTCGTCGCCGCCGAGCATGTTCATTGCAGCGATCCGCGCCTGTTGCTGTGCCAGGCGCCAATGTTCGATCCGTTGGGGCTGGCCGTTGAGCGGGAAGGTCGCGATATCGCCGGCGGCCCACAGCCCTTCGGTCACGCGCATCCCGCCGTCGACCTTCAGCGACTGGTCCTTTTCCATGGGCAGGCCGGTAAATGCGCCGGTTGCCGGGCTGACACCAATGCCGACCAGCACCAAATCCGCCGGTATGCATTGGCCGTTGTCCAGGCGCACCGCTTCGACCCTGACGGTTCCTTCGATGTGCGTTGCTTCGCCATCCGTATGAAACACCACGCCGTTGGCCTCGTGCAGGGCACGAATCGCTTTGCCGACCGCGTCGCCAAACTGTTTGACGAAAGGCACGGCGTGGCGAGCCAGAACGGTGACGTCCAGGCCGTATTGACGCAGGGAGGACGCGGATTCCATGGCGATAAAACTGTCGCCGATGATCACCGCTCGCTGGCCTGGTTTTGCCAAGCCCAGAATTCGCAGCGCCTGATCCTTGGAACGCAGCACAAACACCTGCGGCAGGTCGGCGCCAGGCAGCGTAAGAGGATTGGGTGTGCCTCCGGTGGCGAGCAGCGCGGCGTCGTAGCTCAGCGATAGACCATTAGCCAACTGCAACGTCTTGTTCACGGCGTCCAGGCTCGTCACTTCAGCGTTTATTCGCTCAATGCGCTGTTCGCGGTAAAAGTGTTCATCACGTAGCGGCGGGACTTCTTCCGGTGGCATCTCCCCGGCAATCACGAATTTGCTCAATACCGTGCGGTCGTAACCGGCGTCGGTTTCACGGTCGATCAACAGCACCCGGCCACCGAAGCCTCTCTCGCGCAGCGCCGCCGCACCCGCTGTGCCTGCGGCGCCGGCGCCTATGATCACAAACGTCCGCTCATCGTCCGCCGGTGGGGTGTGAGCGTCGGGCATCGGCTGATCGTCGACCCAGACCTCGTCATCGCGCACTTCCAGCGGATAGCGTTTGAGGCTGTCCAAGGCCGGTGGTTCACAAAGCGCACCGTCCTCGATGCGAAACGTTGCCTTGTGCCACGGGCAGATCAGGCGGCCATGACACAGCGCACCCTCGGCCAGCGGCGCGCCTGCGTGAGGGCATTTGCCCTGATAGGCGCGCAATTGATCGCCGACCCGCAGCAGGAGGATTTTGGTGTCCGCGATCCGCACTTCCAGGCCACGGTCTTCGAGAACGTCGGCGTAACAGGCGACGCGGTGCAGTGCCATGATCATTCTCCAGGCAAGCGTTTCACTTAAGAGTTTGGCGCTTATCTCGAGGTTCAGCCAATTCCCACTGCCACCGAACGAACGGTCCGGCTATAGTTTGCACGCCGACGACGGCCCCACCCGCACAAGGTGCTCCGGTATGACCCGATTGACCTCTCTGAACCCTTGGCTGGCGGCCGTTGCAGTCGCCCTTTGCGTGCAGTTTCCGGCGCAGGCCCAGGAGCGTTTCACCCTGAACATCCCAGGAGTCACCGACGATCGACTGTTCACCTCGGCTGCCGCCAGCGATGCGCCCAATTGCGGTGGGCACAATCAGTCACCGGCCTTGAACTGGAACGCCGGCCCGGCGGGCACCCTCAGTTACGCCATCGTCATGCATGACCCCGATGGCGCTAAAGGCCAAGGCGTCGATCACTGGGTGCATTACGGCATCAAATCGACCACCCACCAGATTCCGGCCGGTGTCGGCGCCAAATCCGCCCTCGAAGGCGTCGGTGGCACGAACGTCAAAGGCACCACGACCTACATCGGCCCTTGCCCTCCAGTCGGCGATAGTGCGCACCACTACATCATCCAGATTTATGCCCTGGACCTGGCACCGGACGCCTTGCCTGCTGGCCTTACCCGCGCACAGCTCCTGGAAAAGATCAAAGACCACGTGCTGAGAAACAGCAGCGTGGTGCGGCGTTATCACCGCTGAAGATTTTTTTCACTGCGGTTTAACCCGAACCTGTCGGGCTGTCCGTCTCAGAGGATGAATGGATCAATTTCCTCCTGAGGTCAGCCCCCATGTCCCTCCCTCTGCATTTCCTCCGCCCGGCCGCCCAGGGTTTCGCCGCCGGGTTGCTGCTCGCCATTGCCGGTTGCGGCGTTTCATCCAAGCCTGATTCCGCTTCTGTGTCGCCACCGGCTCAAGCTGTGCTGCCGGCTGAAATCTTGGTGCGCAGCGAGGCTGTCATGGCGGACGCCTCGATGGCCAAGCGCAGCGTGCGCCCGGCACCGACGGCGAGCTATGCGCCGATGCCGGCGGGCGAGGCATCTGCGCAGGGCTATCGGGATGAGCAGCGGGAGCAGTATCAAGCGCTGGCGGATAACCCGATTCACAGCGTGGCCGAAGCGCCCGTCTCGACCTTCAGTGCCGACGTCGATACCGGCGCTTACGCCAACGTGCGCCGTTTGCTCAATCAGGGGCGCCTGCCACCGGAAGGCGCGGTCCGACTGGAGGAGATGGTCAATTACTTTCCCTACGATTACGCATTGCCCACCGATGGCTCGCCGTTCGGCGTGACCACCGAGCTGGCGCCGTCACCGTGGAACCCGCATACCCGATTGCTGCGCATCGGCATCAAGGCCTCGGACCGCACGGTAGCGGAGTTGGCCCCGGCGAACCTGGTGTTTCTGGTGGACGTCTCCGGCTCGATGGACCGACGCGAGGGTTTGCCGCTGGTCAAAAGCACCCTCAAATTGCTGGTTGATCAATTGCGCGAGCAGGACAGGGTTTCGTTGGTCGCCTATGCCGGCGATTCGCGTGTGGTGCTGGAGCCAACCTCCGGATGCGACAAAGCGAAGATTCGTACAGCCATCGATCAATTGACCGCCGGCGGCTCCACCGCTGGGGCGTCAGGCATCGAACTGGCCTATCAGATGGCGCAGCAAGCATTCATTCCCAAGGGCATCAACCGCATCCTCCTGGCCACCGACGGTGACTTCAACGTCGGCATCAGCGACTTCGACAGCCTCAAACAAATGGCTGTGGATAAACGCAAGACCGGCGTTTCCCTGACCACGTTGGGGTTTGGTGTGGATAACTACAATGAACACCTGATGGAACAGTTGGCCGATGCTGGCGACGGCAACTATGCCTACATCGACAACCTGCGCGAGGCGCGCAAGGTGCTGGTGGATCAGCTCGGCGCGACCCTCGCCGTCGTGGCGAAGAACGTGAAGCTGCAAGTGGAGTTCAACCCGGCACAGGTCAGTGAATATCGGCTGTTGGGGTATGAAAACCGGGCGTTGAAGCGTGAGGATTTCACTAACGACAAGGTTGATGCCGGTGAAGTGGGTGCAGGGCATACGGTGACTGCGTTGTACGAAATTGTGGCCAAAGGTGAAAAGGGTTGGCTGGAGCCGCTGCGGTACGGCAGTCCTGGGGCCGCTGTTTCCGAAAAGACCGGGGAATTGGCGATGTTGCGAGTGCGGTATCAGCTACCTGAGGGTGGGAGTAGTCGCTTGATCGAGCGGCCGATTGCGGGTGGTTTTGAAGGCAAAGCCAGTGACGACCTAAGATTTGCGGCGGCCGTGGCGGCGTTTTCCCAGCAGCTCAAGGACGGGCGTTACACCGGTGATTTCAGCTTGAAAGACACGGAAGCCTTGGCCCGTGGCGCACGGGGTGATGATCGATTCGGTCTACGGGCAGAATTCGTGCAATTGGTGGCGTTGGCGCAGAGCCTGCGAACCACGACCGCATCAAATAGTGAGCCACTTAAGGGAGGCTACAACTGATATGTCTGCGCCTGATCCGAGCGATGAATCGCTGCTGGCCCGTTATCGCGCAGGCGACGGGCCGGCGTTCGAGATTTTGTACGCTCGTCACCGCCAAGGGCTCTACCGATTCCTGCTCGGCTTGAGCGGTAAATCCGAGCTGGCCGAAGAGGTTTACCAGGAAACCTGGTTGAGCCTGATCCGCAGCACCAGTCAGCCACAAGGCCGGGCGAATTTTCGAACCTGGCTTTACCAGATTGCCCGCAATCGACTGATCGATCACTGGCGCAAACACGGAATCCACAACCCCTTGCACGACAGCTACGACGAACAGATCCACGCGTTGAGCGATGACACTGCCGACCCCGAACAACTGCTGAGCCTGAGCCGCGACAGCCAGCGCCTCGAAGCGGCCCTGCAAAACCTGCCCGCTGACCAGCGCGAAGTGTTCCTGCTCCGCGCCCACGGCGATCTCGATTTGCCGCAGATCGCCACCCTTACCGAAACACCGCTGGAAACCGTCAAAAGCCGCTTGCGCTATGCCCAGCAAAAACTGCGTCGGCTGCTGGCCGAGGAGGTACTGACATGACTGACGCCCGACCTACACCAGAAGACCAAGTGCTACAGCATTTTCGCGAGCATGCGGCCGGCGAACCACCGTCCCACCTCGACGCTTTCATCCTCGCCACAGCGCAACGCGAAGTCCCTGCACAGAAACCAGGTCTGTGGAAACGCTGGGTTCAGGCCTGTCATAAACCTCGTTGGCAGGTCGCATTTGCCAGCCTCATCGGTGTGGCCCTGATGCTGGCGCTGGTGCAGCGTGCGCCGGAGAAATTGCCGAGTTACGACTTCGCACCCGCGCCAAAAGCATCGGCCCCGGTGGCCAAGAAAGAAGCACCGTCATCGGTTGCGCGTTCTATGGCTGCCCCGGCCGGCGCTATGTCCGCGCCAGAGCCTGCGGCCCCGATGGCCGATCTTGCTGCCCCAGCGCAGAGCGAATCGATCAGCGCTGAAATGGCTGACGAAGCGAAGGTCAGCAAACGCCCGGCAATAGCTCCGGCAAAGTTTATCGACGATCAATTAAGGGAAGTGATCCGCCTGCAAAAGGCTGGTCAGGCTCAAGCGGCTGCTGACCTGATGGCGACATTGCACAAACGCTTTCCCAAGGAAAATCTCATGGCCCGACTCAAGGCGTTGCAGAAAAACTGAATGACACAGCGGTCGCGAATTTGGCATCGACACCGGAAAGCGCGCACTATCGGCCCATAGCCGATGCGTTGGAGGAAGCCATGGCGAAAAAAATCGACCGCATCGCCCAAATGCTCAACTGCCCGGTGAAGGGCGAGGAATTACGGCGAGCGGTTACTGAGAGTCGTAAGGAGTTTCTGCTGGCGAAGCAGGCAGAAGAAGCGCTTGAGGAAGACGTTCTTGATGATGAGTTGATCGAGGATGAAGAAGACGATGAATATGACGAGTTCGACTGGACGACTGTGTGAAAAAACCGCTTCGGCGGTTTTTTTGTACGCGTGGATGGCCTCGGTCAGATGCTCGTTGACCGTGGTTCTGAAAATCGAGCAGTATAAGGTACTTTTTTTCGTACCTTTGGAGCCGTCATGGAGCAATTACTCGCTAGCCGGTCGGTCAGCATCACCGAACTCAAACGCAGTCCCAGCACTGTGATCGAGCAGGCAGGCTCAGAGCCCATTGCTGTTCTCAACCACAACCGTCCCGCCGCCTATCTCCTGCCGCAAGCTGCTTATCAGGAATTGCTGGATAGATTGCAGGCAGCAGAAGTCCGTGAGGCCATTGCTGCCAGTCGCAATGATCCACGTCCAGCCATTGCCGCCGATACGGTATTTGCTGAGCTCGACGCGCTCATTGATGAGGTCGCAACTGAGCAGGGGCGCTCATGAGGCAACTGCTTTTCTCCGCACATGCACGAGATGATTTGCAGCAAATCGCGAGATACATCGCCCGTGACAATCCTGCCCGCGCCAAGACGTTCGTTGGAGAGTTGCGCGTGCAATGCTCACGGCTGGTTGCGCAGCCGCTTCTTGGTATTTCTCGAGATGACTGCTCCAAGGGCGTGCGAATGATTTCTTATAGTCGATATATGATCTTTTATAGCGTGATCGACAACGATGTTCACATCGAGCGGGTATTGCATAGCGCGAGAGACATTGGCCGGCTGTTTGAATCCAGCAGTGTTGATCATTAGGTAAAACCATCCGGGGTACACCTTTCGACCGACATAAACGAGCCAGCAATTGAACCGTCAAGTCTTCCTTGACAGTTGCCTCTGCCAAACGCTTTCCCTTCCCGTAATGATGCTGCGCTTACTGACTCAAATTGCGAGTTTTGATTAGGTCGCCAGCGCCTACCGGTGGTTTTTTTGCTTTATCAGTCGCGTGTTGTCGATGGTGAGGCCCTTCCTGGAATCAGCGCCCCTAAGATAGCACCCACAAAAAAGCCCCAGACCCTACGGCCTGAGGCTTTCTCGTTTCTACGTATGGTGCACCAGGCGGGATTCGAACCCACGACCACTGCCTTCGGAGGGCAGTACTCTATCCAGCTGAGCTACTGGTGCAATGCGGGCGCCATGATACTCATATGCGCTGCGGGCGTCCATGCTGCTGAATCGCCTGCGGTTTTCCAAAGCGTAACCTGCGTTTGCTACGTTGATCAGAAAAATTATGCAAATGCGGCGTTTTCGTTCTTTTTTTCGAACAGGCTATTGTCCTTTACCCCCTTTGATCCTAGGATTCGTTTGAGATTTCAAACGCTCTTGTCTGGGTGCTGAACCGCACGAGTTTCAATCAGTGCGCTATTTATGTGCTTCAGCCCGGTGAATGATTTCCCTGACGGCAGCCTATAAGGCGCCTTTCAACAATCATAATTCGCTCCGCGCTTGCCGCGGTGCTGTTAAGGAAAGCCGACATGCAGCTTAAAGACACCCAGTTGTTCCGCCAGCAAGCCTTTATCGATGGCGCTTGGGTTGATGCGGACAATGGTCAGACGATCAAGGTCAACAACCCGGCAACGGGCGAAATTCTGGGCACTGTGCCAAAAATGGGCGCTGCCGAAACCCGCCGTGCGATCGAAGCCGCTGACAAAGCGCTGCCGGCCTGGCGTGCACTGACCGCCAAGGACCGCGCGAACAAGCTGCGTCGCTGGTTCGAGCTGATCATCGAGAACCAGGATGACCTGGCTCGTCTGATGACCCTGGAACAGGGCAAGCCATTGGCCGAAGCCAAGGGCGAAATTGTTTACGCCGCTTCCTTTATCGAGTGGTTCGCCGAAGAAGCCAAGCGCGTTTACGGTGATGTGATTCCGGGCCACCAGCCAGACAAGCGCCTGATCGTGATCAAGCAGCCAATCGGCGTGACCGCTGCAATCACCCCGTGGAACTTCCCGGCCGCGATGATCACCCGTAAAGCCGGCCCGGCACTGGCCGCCGGTTGCACCATGGTGCTCAAGCCTGCTTCGCAAACTCCATTCTCGGCGTTCGCTCTGGCTGAACTGGCCCAGCGTGCCGGCATTCCGAACGGCGTGTTCAGTGTTGTGTCCGGCAGTGCCGGCGACATTGGCAGCGAGCTGACCAGCAACCCGATCGTGCGCAAGCTGTCCTTCACTGGCTCGACCGAGATCGGTCGTCAGCTGATGGCCGAATGTGCGAAGGACATCAAGAAAGTCTCTCTGGAATTGGGCGGCAACGCGCCGTTCATCGTGTTCGACGACGCGGACCTGGATAAGGCCGTCGAAGGCGCGATCATTTCCAAATACCGTAACAACGGCCAGACCTGCGTCTGCGCCAACCGTCTGTACATTCAGGATTCGGTCTACGACGCGTTTGCCGAGAAGCTGAAAGTGGCCGTGGCCAAACTCAAGATCGGCAACGGTCTGGAAGAAGGTACTACCACTGGCCCGCTGATCGACGAGAAAGCAGTGGCCAAGGTTCAAGAGCACATTGCTGACGCTGTCAGCAAAGGCGCAACCGTTCTGGCAGGTGGCAAGGTCATGGAAGGCAACTTCTTCGAGCCGACCATTCTGACCAACGTGCCGAAGAACGCTGCCGTGGCCAAGGAAGAAACCTTCGGCCCACTGGCTCCACTGTTCCGCTTCAAAGACGAAGCCGAAGTGATCGCGATGTCCAACGACACCGAGTTCGGTCTGGCTTCGTACTTCTATGCTCGCGACCTGGGTCGTGTGTTCCGTGTGGCTGAAGCCCTGGAATACGGCATGGTCGGCGTCAACACCGGGCTGATCTCCAACGAAGTCGCGCCGTTCGGCGGCATCAAGGCGTCGGGCCTGGGCCGTGAAGGCTCCAAGTACGGCATCGAAGATTACCTGGAAATCAAATACCTCTGCCTGGGCATCTAAGCATTGCTTCAAGCGCAAAGGGCACGAGAGCGCTGTCCCTTTGCGCGCTTCAAACGGAATTTTCTCTGTGGCCGGGAACGCTGTGGCAGTCGATCATCGCATGCTGTCGTAGTTGCCTCCCCGCCGCATTTTCCTTGAACCACGCCGCCCGATGAGCGGTGAATGAGGACTTTATGAGCAAGACTAACGCATCCCTGATGAAACGCCGCGAAGCCGCTGTACCACGCGGTGTTGGCCAGATTCACCCGATCTTCGCCGAGTCCGCGAAGAACGCCACCGTGATCGACGTTGAAGGTCGCGAGTTCATCGACTTCGCCGGCGGTATCGCCGTGCTGAACACCGGTCACCTGCACCCGAAAATCATCGCCGCCGTGACTGCGCAGCTGAACAAACTGACTCACACCTGCTTCCAGGTGCTGGCTTACGAACCGTATGTAGAGCTGTGCGAAAAAATCAACGCCAAGGTGCCAGGTGATTTCGCCAAGAAAACCCTGCTGGTGACCACCGGTTCCGAAGCCGTGGAAAACGCCGTGAAAATCGCCCGTGCCGCCACTGGCCGTGCTGGCGTGATCGCCTTCACCGGCGCTTACCACGGTCGCACCATGATGACCCTGGGCTTGACCGGTAAAGTCGTGCCTTACTCGGCCGGCATGGGCCTGATGCCAGGCGGCATCTTCCGCGCGCTGTACCCGAACGAACTGCACGGTGTGAGCATCGACGATTCGATCGCCAGCATCGAACGCATCTTCAAGAACGACGCCGAGCCGCGTGACATCGCTGCAATCATCATCGAGCCGGTTCAGGGCGAAGGTGGTTTTTACGTCGCGCCTAAAGAGTTCATGAAGCGTCTGCGCGCGCTGTGCGACCAGCACGGTATCCTGTTGATCGCTGACGAAGTACAAACTGGCGCTGGTCGTACCGGCACCTTCTTTGCCATGGAACAGATGGGCGTTTCTGCCGACCTGACCACCTTCGCCAAATCCATCGCTGGTGGTTTCCCGTTGGCCGGTGTGTGCGGCAAGGCCGAATACATGGACGCCATTGCTCCAGGCGGCCTGGGCGGCACCTACGCCGGTAGCCCGATTGCTTGCGCCGCGGCGCTGGCCGTAATGGAAGTGTTCGAAGAAGAGCACCTGCTGGACCGCTGCAAGGCTGTTGGCGAGCGTCTGGTCACCGGTCTGAAAGCCATCCAGGCCAAGTACCCGGTGATCGGCGAAGTCCGTGCGCTGGGCGCGATGATCGCGGTCGAGCTGTTCGTCGACGGCGACAGCCACAAGCCGAATGCTCCTGCAGTGGCATCGGTTGTGGCCAAGGCTCGCGACAAGGGTCTGATCCTGCTGTCGTGTGGCACTTACGGCAACGTTCTGCGCGTCCTGGTACCGCTGACTTCGCCGGACGAGCAGCTGGACAAGGGCTTGGCGATCATCGAAGAGTGCTTCTCGGAACTTTGATTTAAGTTGCACTGATCGATTTTGTGACCTGATCGACAAAAAAACCCGCTTCGGCGGGTTTTTCGTGTCCGCGGTACACATCGATGGCAAATGCGCTGTATCGAATGGCCAGCATTGACTAAGGTGCAGGCGCTACCTTTGGAGTGTGTAAATGATTGCTGTGGTGTTACCCGCTGCACCGCGTGTGCTGATTGCCGAGGCCGACCCCTGGTCCCGCGACCTGCTCAAGCAGGTTTTGTTGAATGTGCGCTGCGACGCACGGCTGGACCTGTGTGCCGATGGTCAGGAAGCGCTGCACCTGTTGGCGGAGAACCCTTACGACCTGGTGATCGTCGACTGGGAGTTGCCCGGCGTCGATGGTTTGAATGTCTTGCGCAGTGTTCGTCAGCGTAAACGCAACCCACCTCTGCCGTTCATTCTGATGAGCAGTCGCAACGACAGCGCCAGCGTGCGCGAAGTCTTGCCCCTTACGCCTGCGGCGTACCTGACCAAACCCCTGAACATGGAAAATCTGACTCACCGTCTGCAGGATTTGCTGCTGAACGCCGGTGAAGAGGTGTCCTGCGAAGCGCCTTCGCTGGCGCCAGGCATGACCTTGTCGGTTTACCTGGAACGTCGACGTGAGCTGGCCGACGGCGCACCACTGATGACCGACGTACAGTTGGCGGTCAAACGCAGCCTCAATCCCAACGGCCTCGATCTGACATTGCTGCATGACGAGATTCGAAATGATCCGCAGATCACCGCCGTGCTGATCGCCGCCGCCAACAGCGCGGCCCAGCACCATGGCACTGCCGTACATACCCTGTCCCAGGCATTGCACCGCCTCGGCACTGGGCAAAGCATGAACCTGATTCTGGGGCTGGCCCTCAAGCGCAGTGCCCGCCTCAGCGATCCGTTTCTGGCCGACTATGCCGAGCGCTATTGGGGGTTATCGCTGCGCACCGCCGAATACGGCCGGACCTTGGCGCGCTTGCTGGATCTGGATCAGGAGCGCTGTTATTGCGCCGGTATGCTGCATCGCCTCGGCGACCTTGCGCTGTTGCGGTGTTTGCAGGAATGGAAGCAGGCTGGTGGTGAGCTGGATGAATGGGAGGAGGTCGGCGAGGCGCTGGCCGAATTCGGCGCGGCTTATGGTTCGGCGCTGCGTACTCGCTGGCGCCTGCCACTGGAGCTGCGAGAGCTGATTGCGGCGGTCTACCAGTTCGGTGGCGGGGTTTACTCCCGCGAAGCGCTGGTGATGAACATGGCCGCCCAATTGGCGCGTCTGACCGAGCATGAGGGCATTGAGGCGCTGGCGAAAAGCCGGACGGCGCGGTTGCTCAAGATCGGATTGCCGGAATTGATGCGTTTGCGCAAAAAATAGATCGTTCCCACGCTCTGCGTGGTAATGCCGCCCCGGACGCTCCGCGTCCCTTCGCAAGTCGTGACGCAGAGCGTCACAAGATGCATTCCCACGCAGAGCGTGGGAACGATCCAAAAACCTAGCTGGAAATGATGCGGTTCTTGCCCTGGCGTTTGGCTTCGTACATCGCCGCATCCGCGCGGGCAAACAGGCTGTCGATGTTTTCGTCCTCAGCGGTGAGGCTGGTCAGGCCCTGGCTGACGGTGATGCCGAACGTCTGCTCGTCATGGGTGAAGCTTAATCGCTGAATCTCTCGTTGCAGGCGCTCGGCCACCTGCATGGCCATGTCTGGCGCGCAGCCGGGAAACACCGCTGCGAATTCCTCACCGCCAATTCGCCCGAACACATCACCGCGACGCAACGCTGCGCGACCGCTCTCGGCGATCCGCTGTAGCACGTTGTCGCCCTCCAGGTGGCCGTAGGTATCATTGATCACTTTGAAATCATCGATGTCCAGCAGCAGGAACGCCAGCGGCGTGCCTTGGAGCCGTGCCTGTTCGAATTCACGGTGGGCACATTCGAAGAAGTGTCGGCGGTTGCTGCTCTGGGTCAGCACGTCGGTGGTGGCCAAGCGTTGTAGCTCGGTTTCCATCTGCTTCTTGTCCGTAATGTCTTCGGCAATACCGACGATGATCACGGGTTGCCCCGGCTCGGCTTGGCGGTTGATGAAGCACTTGTCACTGAGCCAGCGGACCTGGCCGTCGGCGGCAATGATTCGGTATTCGCGGTCTTCAACGGCGCCTTTGACCAGTACTTCGGCCAGGCTGCGTTCGGCATAGTCCAGGTCGTCAGGGTAAATGCTGTCGCGCCATTGGTTGTAGTCGGAGAGCAAAAGGCCTGCGGAGCGGCCGAAAATCCGTTCATACGCGGGGCTGACATAGAGCACCTGGCGGGATTCCCAATCGAAGGCCCAGAGCACCGCGTTGACGCTCACCAGCAGAGCGCTGAACAGCTGCTCGCGTTCGCTCAGGCGCGCCACTTCGCCTTGTGCATGCATCAGCGCCAGCAAAGTTTGCGCGGCCTCGGGCCACTGCGGGAGGGATGAGTCTTGTAGGTTTTTATTGACCATCGACACAAACTCTCAAAGGGCGTGTGCCGCTCGAGGTTCGAAAGCGGCCACTACAAAGCACGCCTGGATGGCGAAGTGTCTTTGAGATAGGGGATTTGGAGCTAAGTTCCGAAGTGTGCGCCCACGAACCGGGGCGCACCGATCAACGGCGTCAGACAGCGGCGGGGCGCAGGGAGTAGGTTTTCAACTGATCGGCGAAGTCGCGCAGGGATTGAATCCCGCTGGCTTCGGCTTCGTGTACCCATTCCTTGATGGCAGCCAGCATATCGTGACCATTTGAGCTGGTCTTGACCCAGATCTGCTGCAAGGCCAGTCGTTTCTCGTAAATTACCTTCAGCGCCTGGCTGTGCTCGAGCATGGTCTGGATGCGAATGTGGTGTTTGTCATCCAGCAGGCTGGTTTCCCGCGAGAGCAAGCGCTTGGCCCGGTGAAACTGGTGGCGGACCGAGTGATCGACCTTTTCCAGCTCTTGTTTGACCAGCGGTGCGATCACCAATTTGCGGTACTGGGCCATGATCTGGAAACGGTTGTTGAGAATCGCCATGGCGGTGTCCATGTCCAGGTTGCCTTTGCCTTCGACCCGGTGAGCGATTGGCGCAACCCGCTGAACCTTGGCCAGACGCAGGAAGCTGAAGACCTGGATCCAGGCCCAGCCGAGATCGAATTCCCACTTCTTCACCGACAGTTTTGCCGAATTAGGGTAGGTGTGATGGTTGTTATGCAGTTCTTCGCCGCCGATCAGGATGCCCCAGGGCACCAGATTGGTCGCCGCATCGCGGCATTCGAAGTTGCGGTAGCCGATAGCATGGCCAAGCCCATTGACCACGCCGGCGGCCCACACCGGGATCCACATCATCTGGATGGCCCAGATGGTGATGCCAATGGTGCCGAACAGCAGCAGGTCGATGACGCCCATGATCGCCACGCCCAGCAGCGGAAAGCGGCTGTACAGGTTGCGTTCGATCCAGTCTTCGGGGCAGTTCTTGCCGTAGATGCGCAGGGTCTCGGGGTTTTCCGCTTCTGCACGATACAGCTCGGCGCCTTTGCGCAGAACGGTGGAGAGCCCCTTGATGACCGGGCTGTGCGGGTCATCGACGGTTTCGCATTTGGCGTGGTGCTTGCGGTGGATAGCGGTCCACTCGCGGGTGTTCTGCGCCGTGGTCAGCCACAGCCAGAAGCGGAAGAAATGTTTCAGGCCAGCATTGAGCTCCAGGGAGCGATGGGCTGAATAACGATGCAGATAGACCGTGACGCCAATAATCGTCACGTGGGTCATCAGCAGGGTGACTGCCACCAGTGACCAGGGTGACAAGCCGAGAAAACCTTCGTACCACATAAGCTATTGGGCCCTCGATAAAGAAAAAAACAGCCGTTGCATTATCACTAAGCCCACAGATAAAACCAGTCGCCCTTTCAGATAAGAGTGGCTGGATGTGTCTTTAAACTATCATTCCATCCTTTTTGAAGGGACATGGACAGCCGAATGTCTGCTACCTATCGCGATGCTCTGCGTGCAGCACTGCTTTACCTTCTGGTTTCCGTAGCTTGGCTTCAGTTTAGTGGCCATTTATTGAACAGTTTCTTCGATAGCTCTGCAGCGCTAATGCGCTGGCAACTGATCAACGGTTATGCCTGGGTGGTGTTCAGCGCCGGATTGATTTTCCTCGCTCGGGCGCGATTGTTCCGTTGCCTGGGGATCGGCGCAAAGTTGCGTGAACGCGCCGAAGACCGCGAGCGTTTGTGTCAGGCGGCCGCGGTGTTCGATTGCACCCGTGAAGGAGTGCTGGTCACTGATTGCAAAGGCTTGATCGTTCATGTGAATCGGGCCTTTATGGAAATAACCGGCTATCAGCGTGAGGAAGTGCTGGGTCAGCGACCCAGTTTGTTCAAGTCCGGTCATCACCCGCCGGCTTTCTACCAAGCGATGTTCGCGACACTCAACAGCACGGGCGAGTGGAGCGGGGAAATCTGGAACCGCCGCAAAAGCGGCGAGATTTACCCGCAATGGCAAACTATCCGCATCATTCACGACGACCGGCAGCGGGTTAGCCATTACGTCGCGGTGTTTTCCGACATCAGCGCGATCAAGAACTCCGAGCATGAACTGACGCATTTGGCTCATTACGATCCGCTCACCGATCTGCCTAACCGCCTGTTGTTTACCGATCGCGCCGAGCAGGCCCTGGCTGCGGCGCAGATGCACAAGCGCGGCTGCGCGTTGCTGATGATCGATCTGGATCACTTCAAAATGATCAACGACAGCCTCGGGCACAGCATTGGAGACCAGTTGCTCAAGGGCGTGGCCGAGCGTTTAAAAGCGATGGTCGGTCCGGGGATCACGCTGGCGCGCCTTGGCGGTGACGAGTTCGCCGTGCTCGCTGAAAGCTGTCTGCAAATGGTGCACGCTGCGGCGTTGGCTCAGCGGATCATCGATGGCCTCAAAGAGCCGTTCCAGATCGACGGGCATCAGTTGTTCGTCAATATCAGCGTTGGCATCAGCCTATTCCCTGGTGACGCCTTGAGCGCCGAGCAGCTGTTGCGCAATTCCGACTCGGCGCTGTTCAAGGCCAAGAGTGCCGGCCGTAACGGTTACGCCCTCTATACCGAAGAATTGACCGCCCATGCCCAACAACGGGTCGAGACCGCATTCGAATTGCGCCGTGCGCTGGAGCAGCAGGAGTTGCGGGTTTATTACCAGCCGGTTCACGACCTCAAGACCGGTCGCCTGATCGGCGTCGAGGCATTGGTGCGCTGGGAGCATCCACAGCGAGGGTTGGTGTCGCCGGCAGAATTCATTCCCATTGCCGAGCGCACCGGTCTGATCGCCGAAATCGATGCCTGGGTTATGCGCCAGGCTTGTGAGCAGATGTGCCAGTGGCAGCAGGCCGGGGTGGTGTTGTCGTTTGTCGCGGTGAATGTTTCTTCTCGATTGTTTGCCCGCCGTGAGCTGTTTCAGCAGGTGGCGAAGGTGCTGCACGAAACCGGGCTGGATCCTGCCTGTCTGGAGCTGGAAGTCACCGAGAGCGCTGTGATGGATGACCCGGAAGTCGCGCTGGAGCAAATGCACAGGTTGCGTGAATTAGGTGTACGGCTGGCTATCGATGACTTCGGCACAGGGTATTCGTCGCTGCTGCGCCTCAAGCGATTGCCGGTACAGAAACTCAAGATCGATCAGGGCTTCGTTGTCGGTTTGCCGTGGGATGAGGATGACGCGGCGATTGTGCGGGTGATCATTGCGCTGGCCCAGAGCATGGGAATGCAGGTTCATGCCGAGGGGATCGAGCAGGTTGAGCAGGCGTGTTTCCTGCTCGAACACAGCTGCGATCTGGGGCAGGGGTACTGGTTTGGACGGCCGGTGCCGGCCGGGCAGCTGGATTGGGATCGTGTTCCACAGATTCTCCAGCACTGATCGTTCCCACGTAGAGCGCGGGAACGATCAGCCCGCGTAGGAATGATCAGTCTTCTGGTTATATAAACATTCTTAAATAGTCTTTTTAAGAATATCTGCGCTTATCTACTATTGCTCTCACGCCGCAAGCAGTCCCGCCACTGCCAGGCAATCTCTAGTCGAAGGAGCAGCACCATGAGCGCATCCCTACGTAGCGTTGACGGCCAGGACGAAGCAACCATTTTGCGTGAGATCCAGAGCGCCTTGCGCGATCTGCGTTTTGGCGCGGTGGAAATCACCGTGCATAACGCCCAGGTGGTCCAGATCGAACGCAAAGAGAAATTCCGTTTGCAGAATCCAAGCAACAAACCGAGTTAAAAACCGGCAACCCGATTCCAGCACACCATAAGAAAAAGCCAACACAATCAGAATTCCAGGAGCTTTCACCATGTCGTCGATTCGTCATTTTGCTTTGGCCGCCCTGGCCAGTGCCCTTTTTGCGGGTTCCGCGGTTGCCAAGGATTACGAACTGCTCAACGTGTCGTACGACCCGACTCGCGAGCTGTATCAGGACTACAACGCTGAATTCATCAACTTCTGGAAGAAAGACCACGCTGGCGACAACGTGAAAGTCCAGCAGTCCCACGGTGGTTCGGGCAAGCAGGGCCGGGCGGTGATCGACGGTTTGCGCGCTGACGTGGTGACCCTGGCGCTGGCCGGTGACATCGACGAAATCGCCAAACTCGGCAAGACCCTGCCGGCGGATTGGCAGAAGCGTCTGCCGGAAGCGAGCACGCCGTACACCTCGACTATCGTGTTCCTGGTGCGCAAGGGCAACCCTAAAGGCATCAAAGACTGGGGCGACCTGACCAAGAACGGCGTGGAAGTCATCACCCCGAACCCGAAGACCTCCGGCGGTGCGCGCTGGAACTTCCTCGCCGCCTGGGCCTATGGCCTGAAAGCCAACGGCGGTAACGAAGCCAAGGCCAAGGAATACGTGCAAACCCTGTTCAAGCACGTTCCTGTGCTGGACACCGGTGCTCGCGGTTCGACCATCACCTTCGTCAACAACGGTCAGGGCGACGTGTTGCTGGCCTGGGAAAACGAAGCCTTCCTGGCCCTGAAAGAAGACGGCGGCGCTGACAAGTTCGACATCGTCGTGCCTTCGCTGTCGATCCTCGCCGAACCTCCAGTCGCCGTGGTCGACAAGAACGCTGAGAAAAAGGGCAACACCGAGATCGCCGAAGCGTACCTCAAGCACCTTTACAGCCCGGCCGGTCAGGAAATCGCGGCGAAAAACTTCTATCGTCCACGTGACAAGGATATTGCTGCCAAATACGCCAAGCAGTTCCCGACACTGGACCTGGTGACCATCGACAAGGACTTTGGCGGCTGGAAAACAGCCCAACCCAAATTTTTCAACGACGGTGGCGTGTTCGACCAGATTTATCAGGCGCAATAACCTGAAATAAGCCATAAACGAGCCCCGGATTGACGTTCGGGGCTTTGCGCGTTCTCAACCAAGGACTTTTATGTCGCGTCGTATCTCCCCCGTCATACCCGGCTTCGGGCTGACGCTGGGCTACACCTTGGTGTACCTCAGCCTGATTGTGCTCATTCCACTGGCGGCGATGTTCGTCCATGCCGCCCAACTCACCTGGGATCAGTTCTGGGCGATTATCTCAGCGCCTCGGGTGCTGGCGGCATTGAAGCTCAGCTTCGGCACCGCGCTGTACGCCGCGATCATCAACGGCATCATTGGCACGCTGCTGGCGTGGGTGTTGGTGCGCTATACCTTCCCAGGTCGCAAGATCATCGATGCGATGATCGACCTGCCGTTCGCGCTGCCCACTGCCGTGGCGGGTATCGCGCTCACCGCGTTGTACACCCCAACCGGTTTGGTTGGTCAGTTTGCAGCGGACCTGGGTTTCAAGATTGCGTATACCCCACTCGGCATCACTCTTGCCCTCACTTTTGTGACGCTTCCATTCGTAGTACGTACCGTACAGCCAGTATTGGCCGATATCCCGCGTGAGGTGGAAGAAGCGGCCGCGTGCCTGGGTGCCAAACCCTTGCAGGTTTTCCGCCATATTCTGGTTCCAGCGCTGCTGCCAGCGTGGCTGACCGGTTTCGCCTTGGCCTTTGCCCGCGGGGTTGGCGAGTACGGCTCGGTGATTTTCATCGCCGGCAACATGCCGATGAAAACCGAGATTCTGCCGCTGCTGATCATGGTCAAACTCGACCAGTACGATTACACCGGCGCAACGTCCATTGGTGTACTGATGCTGGTGGTTTCTTTCGTCCTGTTGCTGCTGATCAACTTGCTGCAGCGGCGTATCGAAACCCCATAAGGAGGCGCGAAAATGTCCCAATCGTCTATTAGCGCCGCTTCCTCGGCCAACGCTGCCCGCCGTGGCAGTGCCACTTCGCGGCGAATCCTGATCAGCCTTGGCTGGCTGATTTTTGCGTTGTTTCTGTTTTTGCCGCTATTCATCGTGGTGTCCCAGGGCCTGAAGAACGGCCTCGGTGCGTTCTTCACCGCGATCTTCGAACCCGACGCGTTGTCGGCCCTGAAACTCACGGTGATCGCCGTGCTGATTTCAGTACCGCTGAACCTGGTGTTCGGTGTCAGCGCCGCGTGGTGCGTGAGCAAGTACTCATTCCGCGGCAAGAGCATGCTGGTGACGCTGATCGACCTGCCGTTTTCGGTGTCGCCGGTGATCGCCGGTCTGGTCTACGTGCTGATGTTCGGCGCCCAGGGCATTTTTGGCCCGTGGCTGCAGGACCATGACATCCAGATCGTCTTCGCCTTGCCGGGCATCGTGCTGGCGACGATTTTCGTCACCGTGCCGTTCGTGGCGCGCGAGCTGATCCCGTTGATGCAGGAGCAAGGCACGCAGGAAGAAGAGGCCGCGCGCCTGCTCGGGGCCAATGGCTGGCAGATGTTCTGGCACGTCACTGTTCCCAACATCAAATGGGGCCTGATCTACGGCGTGGTGCTGTGTACTGCGCGGGCCATGGGTGAATTCGGTGCGGTGTCGGTGGTTTCCGGGCACATTCGCGGGGTGACCAACACCCTGCCGCTGCACGTCGAGATCCTCTACAACGAATACAACCACGTGGCCGCGTTCGCCGTGGCGAGCCTGTTGCTGATCCTGGCGCTCTTCATCCTGCTGCTCAAGCAGTGGAGCGAAAACCGTATTAACCGCCTGCGCGCCAGCGCCGCGGAGGAATAAGTCATGTCGATCGAAGTGCGTAACGTCAGCAAGAATTTTCACGCGTTCAAGGCGCTGGACAACATCAGCCTGGACATTCACAGCGGCGAACTTGTGGCGCTGCTTGGCCCGTCCGGTTGCGGCAAGACCACGCTGTTGCGGATCATCGCCGGTCTCGAAACGCCGGATCAGGGCAGCATCGTGTTCCACGGAGAAGACGTCTCCGGCCACGACGTGCGTGATCGCAACGTCGGTTTCGTGTTCCAGCACTACGCGCTGTTCCGCCACATGACGGTGTTCGACAACGTCGCGTTCGGCCTGCGCATGAAGCCGAAAAACCAGCGTCCGAGCGAAAGCCAGATTGCGGTGAAAGTCCACGAACTGCTGAACATGGTGCAACTGGATTGGCTGTCGGATCGCTACCCGGAACAACTCTCCGGCGGTCAGCGTCAACGTATCGCGTTGGCCCGCGCGCTGGCGGTGGAACCGAAAGTCCTGCTGCTCGATGAGCCCTTCGGTGCCCTCGACGCCAAGGTCCGTAAAGAACTGCGTCGCTGGCTCGCGCGCCTGCACGAAGACATCAACCTGACCTCGGTGTTTGTGACTCACGACCAGGAAGAAGCGATGGAAGTCGCCGACCGCATCGTGGTGATGAACAAGGGTGTGATCGAGCAGATTGGCTCACCGGGCGACGTCTACGAAAACCCGGCCAGCGATTTTGTTTATCACTTCCTGGGCGATTCGAACCGGCTGCATCTGGGCGAAGACAATCACGTGCTGTTCCGTCCGCACGAAGTATCGCTGTCGCGTCATGAGCTGGAGGATCACCACGCGGCCGAGGTGCGGGATATTCGTCCATTGGGCGCGACGACACGGGTGACGTTGAAGGTCGAAGGCCAAAGCGAATTGATCGAAGCTGAAGTGGTGAAGGATCACGACAGCCTGATCGGGCTGGCGAAAGGCGAGACGCTGTTCTTCAAACCGAAGGTCTGGCAGAAAGTCGCTAACATCTAAGATCAAAAGCTTCGCGAGCAAGTCGGATCGCCGCACCGCTCGCTCCTACAGGGATATCCGTGACCTGTAGGAGCGAGGCTTGCCCGCGAATGCGATTTAGATGGCGGCGCGATTTGGATTGACCCGCACACCACCCACCCGCGCCTCGATCTGCTCTTTCAGCTCACGCCGCAACCCCAGCAAAAACGCCAACTCAACCACCACAAATAACGGCCCGACAATCAGCCCCGTCACATCATCGACAAACGCCGGTTTGCGTCCTTCGTAGTGATGACCGACAAACTGAATCGCCCAACCCACCACAAACATCCCGATGCCACTGGCAAGCCAGACCAGCGTACTTTGCTGCGCCAGCGTTTGCCCTGCCCAAATGCACAGACCGAGCAAAATGGTCATCAGCACCCCGAGGCGCAACTCCAGGCGCAGGTAAAACCACGCAGACGCCAGCGCTATAAGCACCGCCGGTGAAAGCCACCCTCCAGCCCATTGCGGGCGGGACAGCAACACGGCCACCGCCACAACAATCAGCGGAATACCGATAAAGTGGGTGGCAATATTGCGCGGGTCACGGTGGTAAGCGGCGTATTGACTGAGATGGTCGACGAGGCTTTTCATTGTTGTTCCTCCTGATGGGTGATGGATCATGCCTCGGGTCCACATCTCGCTCTGTCAGCCAGGCGACAATCTCTAGGAGTTTTCATGGATAAGCAGGTCTGGCGTCCACGCCTGATGAGCGGCCAGTGGTTCAGCCATTTACCTGTTCCCTTACAGGATAGTCTGCTGGCTGCCGCCAGGGTGCGGCGGTTGTCGCCGGGCCAGCGCTTGTTCAAGCGCGGCGATCCTGCGTGCGGCCTGTACGCGGTGCTCGAAGGTTCGGTGCGCATCGGCGCGGTGAGCGAGCAGGGCAAGGAGGCGTTGCTGAGCCTGGTGGAGTCGCCCCACTGGTTCGGCGAAATCTGCCTGTTCGATGTTCAGCCGCGCACTCATGATGCATTCGGGCTGGGTCATTGCATCCTGTTGCACATCCCGCAAACCGTGCTGCTGGCGTTACTTGATGAGCAGCCTGTGTACTGGCGGCAACTGGCATTGCTGATGAGCCAGAAACTGCGCCTGACGTTCATCAATCTCGAACAGCTGAGCCTCATGCCAGCCGCCGCTCGACTGGCTCACCGCTTGCTGATGATCGCCGAAGGTTATGGCGAGATCGATCCGCCACGACGGGTGCTGCAACTGCCTCAGGAGCAATTGGCGTCGATGTTGTCGCTGTCGCGCCAGACCACCAACCAGATTCTCAAGGACTTGCAGGGGCAGGGGATTGTGAATCTCAAGTACGGCGAGATCGAAATACTGAATGCCGAAGGCTTGCGGGCACTGGCGATTTTTTAAAACACAGCGTTATTGATGGGCTTTGTCCGCGAAGGCGCCTAGCCTGTGATGACGACAATTGAGGTGTGCCATGCGTGTGTTGTTAGTGGAAGACGAACCCGAGACCGCCAAACTCCTGGCCAAGGGCCTGAGCGAGGCAAGTTATTCGGTGGATGTGGCGGTCAACGGAATGGACGGCCGGCGCTTTATCGAGTCCGGCGATTATGAGCTGATCATCCTCGACGTGATGCTGCCAGGGCTCAACGGCTGGCAGTTGCTGCAGCAAATCCGCAAGCTCGGTGAAACGCCGGTGTTGCTTCTAACGACCAAGGATGGAATCGAAGATCGCCTGCGCGGGTTGGAGTTGCATGAGGATGATTACCTGCTCAAACCGTTTGCCGTGAGTGAACTGGTGAAGCGGGTGCGCAAATTGTTGCGGCGTGATCAGGGGCGCTGAGGTTTCTGCGGTGTCTGAACAATCGCCTTCACGCCCTGAGCCTTTCCGTCAACACGGTTTTGCTGTGTCCGGCTCGCTGGTCAACGGTGAGCCGTGCCGGAGCAAGGCTTGTAAATAAACCTTTTCGTCGTACACGGTGCTGCTCTTCCAGCACTGATAAACGATCCGGATCCACTTGAACGCCAGGGCCCTGAGGGCCGCTTGGTATGAGCAGCCTTTGGCCCTTTGCTGGCGATAATAAGCCTCTGCCCACACCGATTGATTGATGCTGTGTGCAGCCCACTCAACAAAGGTCTGGCGCAAAAAAGTTGCGCATTGATAGCGCCAGTGGACGACTTTTTTCTTGCCACTGCGTTCGGTGACCGGGGCAATCCCGGCATATCGCTGCACAGCACTGGCATCCTTGAAGCGATCACGCTGCTCACCAAAGGCGACCATCAACCGTGGTGCAAGCTGCTGTCCCGCGCCGGGCAAGGCCTTGAAGAGTCGATAGTCGGCCAGGGTGTTGGCAGTTTTTTCGATCTCCCGATCAAAATCTTTGATCGCCGTGATGACCCCTTTCAGTTGCGAGACCAGGGCCAGCACATACAGCGCTGAAGGACTGACCACGCCTGGATCTTCAGTCAACGGCATGGCTTTGGCGATCAATGCCAAACGCTGCTGATTGAGCTCAGCATGGCGAACATTATGCGCGTGAAGGAACTTCAAAACGCTGGCTGGCCGAGCGTGCTTAAGCACTTCAAATGTCGACCAGCGCGCCAAAAACTCACAGAAAACCAGCGTGTCATGGTCATGAAACAGCTCAAGAGCCAACGGATAATACTGTTTGAGCATGCAGACCAGACGATTGCTGATCTTGACCCGGTCATCGACCAACCCGCGGCGATGTTCGGTCAGGCTGGCGAGCGAACGCATGGCGGAGCTTTGCTGGACCAGTTGAGGAAACCGTTCGGGGTGATTCAGCAACAGCTCAAGCGCCCATTGAGCATCCGTTGGATCATCCTTGGCGCCACTGGGGACGAAGGTTTTACGGTGCCGGGCCAAGATGCTCGGATTGATCGGAAAGATACAAAAAAACTCATATTTTTGCAGAGCCGCTATCAGTGGCCCTTTGTTCAACTCCACGGCGATCGCGATCGGGCCACCGTAACGTTGATGCAGCGACTTGGCCCAGCGATCAATCGACTCGGGCTTGTGGTCGATGACCTCGAAACTCCGCTGCGCCTCTCCAGCAATCTGCAAACAGATGTCGTGCTTGGCGTCTGCCCAATCAATTCCGATATAAGCAGTGAAATTCTGAGACAGGAGCGTTTGCATGGAACACCTCCACAGGCGCTAAAGTACATGCAGGGACATGCATGCTTGCGTCCAGCGAAGGCGATATAGAGAGCCGTGTCGGGCTTTCCCTGAGAATTCGTTAGAGGGCGCAAGCGCACCTGTGGACTCGAAGGTGAAGGCGTAATCATCGAGTGCTGCGCGAGCATATTCGTAGCCCGCAGGTGCATGTTCCTTCCTCGCCGACAGCCAACTTCCAGCGAAGTCAGTATGGAAGAGAAAGGAACGGACTACCTATATCGCGAGCAAGCCCGCTCCCACATTTGATCTCGGGTGTTCACAAATAACGTGTTCACCGCAGATCTGATGTGGGAGCGGGCTTGCTCGCGAAGAGGCCAGACCAGGCAACACACATTTTGGATCTGTCACCGCAACCCATCCCGAAACTGTCCCGGCGTTATTCCCGTCCAGCGCTTGAACGCGCGGCTGAAGCTGCTCGTATCAGCAAACCCCAGCAGATAGCTGATCTCGCTCAATGAGCATTGCGGATCGCGCAAATGCAGCAGCGCCAGATTCTCGCGGCTTTCATTGAGCAATGTATCGAACCGGCAACCCTCGTCCGCCAGATGCCGTTGCAGGCTGTGCAAACTCAGGTGCAGGGCCTGGGCGATGTGTTCGGCGCTGGGTTCGCCTTCCGGCAATTGCTCCTCAATGGCGTCGCGAACCTTACGTTCCCAGGTCAGGGGTTTGAGTTGTGCAAGGACGCGTTTGAGCACGGCTTCGTTGTGCTCGGCCAGTTCCGGGTTAGCGTCGTCCAGGTGACTGTCGAAGTCCACGACGGCGAATTCCAGCCGGTCTTCATCGGCGGCGAAGTACACCGGTGAGCGGAAGACTTTGTGCCATTGATGCGGGTCCGCCGGTTCCGGGCGGCGCAGGTACACCGCCAGCGGGGCGTAATCGCGGCCCAGGCGATTGCGGCAGGTGCGTACGTAAATCGCCGTGAAGGCATCGATGGCTTCGAAGGCCGGGGGCGGATTGCCTGGCGGGATTTTCAGGCGAAAGCGGTAGCGGTCCTCGGTGCGGGTCAGTTCCAGTTCCAGGGCGTCGCTGACCACTTGGTGATAACGCACGATGCGCTCGAACACTTCTCGCAGACTGCCGCTGGCCACCAGCGCATAGCCGAGCGCGTGAAACGTGGTTGGGCTGACGAAACGCGATACCCGCAAACCAATCGCCGGATCGCCGCTGACTTGCACTGCGATTTCCCACAGGCGCGTGGTGCCGGACAACGGGTAACGGGCGTTCGGGTCGTCCATCAGTTGCGGGTCGAGCCCCGCCTGTTGGCACAGGGCGGTGCTGTCCAGGCCCAGCGCATCGAGTTGCTTGCGCAGGGCGCGGGTCCAGCTGGCGAGGGAGGTCGGTTCAGTCATGCTGATTGGCGCTTCCGGTCAACAGATTGGCGTTCACGGCTACCGCTTTGCGAGGGATCACAAGGCAGGATGCGAACATCAATAACCAGAGGATGGAAGCATGCACGGTACTTCTGCAAGTCCCCAGCGACTGAATGCAGCACAACGATCAGCGCATATTCGTGAAGTGGTGCTGGCCAAGGGCGTTGAACTGCGTCAGCGCTACCCGATTCTCAACCATCAGGACGCCTTGGGCGCGGGCATTCTGGCCTTCGCTCTGGTCGGAATGATTGGCTCGGCGACGCTCTACATGACTGGGCACATGGCGTGGTGGGCGTGTCTGTTGCTCAATGCGTTTTTCGCCTCGTTGACCCATGAGCTGGAACACGACCTGATTCATAGCCTGTACTTTCGCAAACAGCGCGTGCCGCACAACCTGATGATGAGCCTGGTGTGGCTGGCGCGGCCGAGCACGATCAATCCGTGGATTCGCCGGCATCTGCACCTCAATCACCACAAAGTCTCCGGCACAGAATCCGACATGGAAGAGCGCGCCATCACCAACGGCGAGCCGTGGGGTTTCGCGCGGCTGTTGATGGTCGGCGACAACGCGATGTCGGCGTTCATCCGTATGCTGCGGGCCAACACCTGGGCTCACAAGATCAGCATCATCAAGCGCGCCCTGAAGGTCTACGCGCCACTGGCGCTGGTGCATTGGGGCGCGTGGTACATGTTCATCGGCTTTCACGCGGCTAACGGCATCGCTCATGTGCTGGGCGCGCCCATCGAATGGTCGGCGACCACGTTGTCGGTGATGCAAGTCATCGATATCGCGGCGGTCGTGATCATCGGGCCGAACGTGTTGCGTACCTTTTGCCTGCATTTCGTCAGCTCGAACATGCACTACTACGGTGACGTGGAGCCGGGCAACGTAATGCAGCAAACCCAGGTCCTGAACCCAT
The DNA here is from genome assembly GCF_054897825.1 of Pseudomonas sp. ZS1P83. Taxonomy (NCBI): domain Bacteria; kingdom Pseudomonadati; phylum Pseudomonadota; class Gammaproteobacteria; order Pseudomonadales; family Pseudomonadaceae; genus Pseudomonas; species Pseudomonas sp. ZS1P83. The sequence goes on along the minus strand of NZ_CM142706.1, from coordinate 5,222,633 downwards.
GGTGGATGTGGCCGTTGCAGGCTTTCTGCTTCAACTTTGGCAGCAGTCACGGCATCCATCATTTTGTGGTGAAGGAGCCGTTTTACATCCGTCAGATGACCGTGCCGGTGGCGCATAAGGTCATGCGAGGGATGGGTGTGCGGTTCAATGATTTCGGGACGTTTGGGCGGGCGAACCGATTTGTGCGCAACGAAACGACAGAGGCGCAGGAGGTTAGTGTTGCTCAGGCTTGATCGATGCACTCGGAAACTCAAAACGGCAAAGGCGCCCGTCATCAATCTGACCCAAAGGAGCGATACGTTATGACTCAAGCAGGGTTGCTTGGTAGTTGATGTATCGCTGATTGATATATGCGTTTTGGATCTAATAAAGTAATTAAATATTCCTTTATTAGATAACCGTTGTAGTGGTCTAATGAAACCGGACACCCATTTAGGCGAGAATGCTCGCCAGATCGAGGTGTCAGATGACCAAACAACGCCGTTCCTTTTCTGCTGAATTCAAACGCGAGGCTGCCGACCTCGTGCTCAAGCAAAACTACAGCTACATCGAAGCCAGCCGTTCACTCGGTGTCGGCGAGTCGGCACTACGCCGCTGGGTCGACCAGGTTCAGCAGGAACACCAAGGAGTCACCCCGCAGAGCAAAGCGCTGACACCGGAACAGCAAAAAATTCAGGAGTTGGAAGCCCGAATTACCCGCCTTGAACGGGAAAAATCGATATTAAAAAAGGCTACCGCGCTCTTGATGTCGGAAGATCACGAGCGTACGCGCTGATCCATCAGCTGAGCGTCCATGAGCCGATTGATTGGCTGTGCAAAGTGTTTGAGATCAATCGATCAAGTTACTACGCCCACCGCCTCAAGCACCGAACGCCGGATGTCGAACGGCTTCGGTTGCGCAGCCGGGTGAGCGAGTTGTTTTCACAAAGTCGCAGTGCTGCCGGCAGCCGTAGCATCCTCTCGTTGATGCGTGACGATGGTGAGCAACTCGGTCGGTTCAAAGTGCGCAGCTTGATGCGTGAGCTTGACCTCGTCAGCAAACAGCCAGGTTCTCATGCTTACAAACGGGCAACGGTTGAACGGTTGGATATCCCGAATATCTTGAATCGGGAGTTCGATGTCCCGGCACCCAACCAAGTGTGGTGCGGCGACATCACCTACATTTGGGCTCAGGGGAAATGGCACTATCTGGCTGTCGTGATGGACCTTTGCGCGCGTCGGGTGGTGGGCTGGGCGCTATCGGAAAAGCCGGACGCCGAGCTGGTTATCAAGGCGCTGGATATGGCTTACGAACAACGGGGAAGGCCTCAGGGGCTGCTGTTTCACTCGGATCAAGGGTCGCAGTATGCGAGTCGTTTATTTCGCCAGCGACTGTGGCGTTATCGCATGCGTCAGAGCATGAGTCGTCGGGGGAATTGCTGGGACAACGCGCCGATGGAGCGCGTGTTCCGCAGCTTGAAAACCGAATGGATACCGACCACGGGCTACAGGACGGCTCAAGAAGCCCAACGCGATATCAGTCATTTCTTGATGCATCGGTACAACTGGATTCGGCCCCATCAATTCAACGGTGGGCTGGCGCCAGCTCGGGCCGAAGAAAAACTTAACGTCGTGTCCGGGATTAGTTGACCACTACACCGTTTCAGCCAATCATCGCACCCAGTGTGTTGATCAGCGCTAGCAGATTTTGAGTTTCCGGGGCCGTCTCCTTGGCAGGGTGCGGTCCCTTTTTTTGTCTGTACCCAATTGCTTTATATGCTTTATATGCTTTATAGATCTTAATAAATAGCTTCTTATTCCTTAACGAATATAACTCTCCTCCCTATACTTGCTCAGGAACAGACACGCAGCAGGAGAGCTCCCCCATGCGCAACGAATCAATTCGCTACCTGATTGTGCCGGGCTGGCAAGGATCGCCAGAAGATCATTGGCAAAGCCATTGGCAGAACAGCCTGCCGAACAGCGCGCGGGTGGAGCAGGCCGACTGGCTGACGCCGCGCCGTGAAGACTGGGTGGCGGCGTTGGCCGAGGCGATTGCCGCCGACAGCACGCCGGTGATCCTGATCGCTCATAGCCTGGGTTGCATCACTGTCGCGCATTGGGCTGACACTGCGCCCATGCAGTTTTTGCGTCAGGTTCGCGGTGCCTTGCTGGTCGCCCCTGCGGACGTCGAGCGTGCGGCCTGCGCACCGGCCCTGCGCAACTTCGCACCGATTCCAACCCACCTGCTGCCGTTCCCGAGTCAGGTTGTCAGCTCCGACAACGACAGCGCCGTGAGCACACCGCGGGCGTTGGAACTGGCACGTAACTGGGGCGCCGAGGCGGGGATTTTGTCGGGTGCCGGGCACATCAATGTGAAGTCCGGTCACCAACGCTGGGAGCAGGGTTTTGCTTATCTCTATCGCCTGCAAAACCGCATGGAACACCACGCCCTGCGACGTGCTTAAACCTTTTCTTTCTTTTTAAAATCGCCCCCGTCTCCCGGCGGTTTTGGGCGGGAGTCTGCCATGAGTATTGAAGTATTCGGTCAGCCGCTGCTGACCTTTCCCGACGCAGAAAAAAGTCCTTTGAGCATTCGCGCCAAGGCGCTGGTGTTTGTCGATCTGCGTTCGCGTCAATTACGCCAGGAGCTGGAGCTATTGGCACCGCGCTCGATCTCGGTTTTGATCCGTGGCGAAACCGGCAGCGGCAAGGAGTTGCTCGCGCGGCACATCCATCGTGCGAGTGATCGCGGCGGGTTGTTCGTGTCGGTCAACTGCGGCGCGATCAGTCCAACTTACGCCGATGCTGAGTTGTTCGGTTATGCCGCTGGCAGTTACAGCGGTTCGGCCAGCAGTCGTGCTGGCTGGTTCGGTTCTGCCAACGGCGGGACGCTCTATCTGGATGAGATCGGCGACTTGCCGCTACCGATTCAGATCAAATTGCTCGCGGCGCTGGAAAACCACGAAGTCACCCGTGTCGGCGCTCACCAACCAAGCCCGGTGGACGTGCGCCTGGTGGCAGCTACCAGCATCGACCTGGCCCAGGCGGTGGCCGCCGGAAAATTCCATGAGCGTCTCTATCACTACCTCAGTGAAGGCCATCTTGAACTGCCGGCCTTGCGTGAACGGGTGGGCGATATTTTGTCGCTGTCGGAATATTTCCTCGGCATCTATAGCCAGCGCCTGGACCTGCCGGTGCCGTTGATCAGCGAAGCCGCGCAGCATTTGTTAGAGCAACACAGTTGGCCGGGCAACACCCGGGAGCTGGAGAACGTCATTCACTTTGCGTTGTTGGTCAGCACCGGCGATGAGATTTTGCCGGAGCATTTGAATCTGCCTGAATCGCCCACCTCGCTGGCGCAGGTCGAGCGGCAAGTGGCTCAGACGATTAAAAACGGCAGCGTTGCGGAGCGATCCGCACTCAAGCATTTGCTCGAAAGGCTGACACAGACGCTATAGCGATCTGTATGAACAAAATGGAATATGAAAGTGAATAAAAGATATTGTTCGGGAATAAAAAATCCCGGTATTGTCCGCCTCACGCCAGCGATAGCACTTCACTGGCACTCGTACTAAACAAGCCGTCGTCGATGACGACCGTGATTTTCGATAAGGACACTGCATGAAAAAGGTTCTGTTGTTCACCGCATTGGCGGCTGCCCTGACCGCGGGCCTGGCCCAGGCTGGTGAGAAACTGGTGGTTGCGGCGACCCCGGTCCCACACGCCGAGATTCTCGAACTGATCAAACCCACCCTCGCCAAAGAAGGCGTGGACCTGGAAATCAAAGTCTTCACCGACTACGTTCAGCCGAACGTCCAGGTCGACCAGAAGCGTCTGGACGCCAACTACTTCCAGACCCTCCCGTACCTGAAAAGCTTTAACGAAGGCAAAGGCACTCACTTGGTGACCGTGATCGGCGTGCACGTCGAACCGTTCGGTGGCTACTCGAAGAAAGTCAAAACCCTGGCTGAGCTGAAAGACGGCGCAACCATCGCGATCCCGAACGAAGGCAGCAACAGCGGCCGTGCCCTGATCCTGCTGCAGAAGGCTGGCCTGATCGAGTTGAAAGACCCGAAAAACGCCCTGGCCACCCCGAAAGACATCGCCAAGAACCCGCACAACTTCAAGTTCAAGGAACTGGAATCGGCCATGCTGCCGCGTGTTCTGGACCAGGTCGACCTGGACATGATCAACACCAACTACGCGCTGGAAGCAGGTCTGAACCCGGCTAAAGATGCGCTGGTGATCGAAGGTGCAGATTCGCCTTACGTGAACTTCCTGGTGGCTCGTCCGGATAACAAGGACAGCGTTGCCATCCAGAAACTGGCCAAGGCGTTGACCAGTCCTGAAGTGAAAGCATTCATCGAGAAGAAGTACAGCGGCGCGGTATTGCCGGCGTTCTGATTCGCGAGGTAAACCCCTTCAAGGTTTCAAACGCCGACGGCTTGTAGAGCGTCGGCGTTTTTTTGTGATCGTTCCCACGCTCTGCGTGGGAATGCCTCAAGGGTCGCTCCGCGTCCAGTGACGCGGAGCGTCACGGGCTGCATTCCCACGCAGAGCGTGGGAACGATCTACATCTCTCAGGCCACCCTGGCCTTCAACGCTCTGTGCAACGCCACCAACAACTTCACGATGTCCTGCGGATCCAACCGCTGTGGCACTTTTACGTCAGCCATTTTCTCTTCCTTGTGAGGGTTCGGCCGGGGAGTCTGGCCAAAAGTTGTCCGTCCTTGGAGGGGTAATCGGAAAAAAAGAACCCTCCTACAGCACAAAGAAAAATAGTCGTCTTCCGCTGCCCCAGCAAATCCACAGGATAGTTTTTTGCGTGATATCAATATGCTTTAACGGTATTTAAATTCTTCTTTTTATACCTTTAAAGTCGGTGCCTGCCGGGCAGTTATCCACTGCCCATGGACTGCACCACCGTCGCTTACCGAGCGGCGTCCAGGATGGTCAATGAACTTCGATTACGCATTCATCCTCAGCACCTTGCCGGCGTTTCTCAAAGCCGTGGGCGTGACGCTGCAGGTCGGCATTATCGCCATTGGTATGTCGTTGCTGGTGGCGCTGACCAACGCGACTATTCTGGTGTTTCGCACGCCTTACCTGCAGCGGCTGGTTGGGCTCTATGTGGAACTGGCGCGCAACACCCCGCTGTTGATTCAACTGTTCTTCGTCTACTTCGCCTTGCCGGCTTTGGGCATCAAGGTTTCGGGCTTTGCTGCGGCGATCATCACCATGACCTTCCTCGGCGGCGCTTACCTCACTGAAGTGCTGCGTGCCGGCGTCGACGCGGTGCCTCAGGCGCAGCTCGAGTCCGGCCGCTCCATCGGCCTGTCCCACGGGCAATTGCTGCGCTACGTGATTCTGCCGCAAGCCGGCATCCTCAGCCTGCCGTCGCTGTTCGCCAATTTCATTTTCCTGCTCAAGGAAACCACCGTGGTCTCGGCGGTGGCGGTGCCGGAGATTCTCTACACCACCAAAAGCTACATCGCGCTCTACTACAAAACCTACGAAATGCTCGCCGTGCTGACGCTGATTTGCGTGCTGCTGTTTTTGCCGCTGTCGCTGTTGCTCAGCCGTCTGGAAAGGAGGCTCCAGCATGGCCAGTTCGGGTCTTGAGTTGCTCTGGGTGTCGTTGCCGCAATTGGGCAAGGGCGCTGCGCAAACCCTGTCGATTTCTTTCCTGAGCATCGCCATCAGCACCGTGGGCGGCGTGCTCTACGGCGTGTTGCGCACACTGAATTCGAAAGTGTTGAACGCGATCCTGCGGGTCTATCTGGAATTGTTCCGGGCGATCCCGGTGCTGGTCTGGCTGTATTTGCTGTTCTTTGGTCTGCCGATTTTCTTTGGCCTGAGCGTTCCGAGCTTCTGGTGCGCGGTGCTGGTGTTGTCGCTGTGGGGCGCCAGCGAAGTCGGCGAAGTGGTGCGCGGTGCGTTGCACTCGTTGCCTCGCGGTCAGCGTGAGGCGGGGCTGTCGATCGGCTTGAACGGGCCGCAACTCTACGGCTACGTGCTGCTGCCCCAAGCGCTGAAGCGCATGACGCCGCCGACCATCAACGTCTACACGCGGATCATAAAAACCAGCTCCCTGGCGGTGCTGATCGGTGTGGTGGACGTAATCAAGGTCGGCCAGCAAATCATCGAACGCACCTACGAATCAGTGCTGATCTACGGCGCTCTTTTCCTGTTTTTCTTTTTCATCTGCTACCCGCTGTCGGCCGCCTCGCGCGTGCTGGAGCGGCGCTGGACGCAAGCATGAGCGCATTGATCGAGTTCAAGGGTTTCAACAAGTTTTTCGGTGAGCAACAGGTGCTCAACGGCATCGACCTGCACGTTAAACCGGGCGAAGTGATCGTCATCCTCGGGCCCAGCGGCTGCGGAAAAAGCACCTTGCTGCGTTGCCTCAACGGTCTTGAAGTCGCCCACAGTGGCAGCTTGAATTTTGCCGGGCGTGAGTTGCTGGACAAAGGCACCGACTGGCGTGAAGTGCGGCAGCAGATCGGCATGGTGTTCCAGAGTTACCACCTGTTTCCGCACATGAGCGTGCTCGACAACCTGCTGCTCGGCCCGGTCAAAGTGCAGAAACGCAACCGCCGCGAAGCCCGCGCCCAGGCCGAAGCCTTGCTGGAACGCGTGGGCCTTTCGGGCAAGCGCGACGCCTTCCCGCGTCAGCTCTCCGGCGGCCAGCAGCAACGCATCGCCATCGTCCGTTCGCTGTGCATGAACCCAAAGGTCATGCTCTTCGACGAAGTCACCGCCGCCCTCGACCCGGAAATGGTCAAGGAAGTGCTGGAAGTCATCCAGGGCCTGGCCCGTGAGGGCATGACCCTGTTGATCGTCACTCACGAAATGGCGTTTGCCCGCGCCGTGGCTGACCGCATTGTGTTCATGGATGCCGGGCGAATCCTTGAGCAAAACCCTCCCGAGATTTTCTTTACGAACCCGCAAACCGCACGAGCGCAGCAGTTCCTGGAGAAGTTCTCCTACGTCGCCGCACTACCCAAAACGACTCAAACAAAGGAACTGGAACTGCCATGAAAACTGCCACGTCTTCTCTGCTGCTACTCCCACTGTTCGGCCTTGCGCTGCTGTCCGGCTGCAATAAAACCGAAGAACCGCCAAAGCCGAAAGTCGCCAGCGAAAGCACCGCTCCAGCCGGTTACCTGGAAAAAATCAAAGCGCGGGACAAGCTGCTCGTGGGCGTCTTTACCGATAAGCCGCCGTTTGGTTTCGTCGATGAGGCCGGGCGTTACGTCGGTTTCGATACCGACATCGGCCGTCAGTTTGCCAAGGACTTGCTGGGCGACGAGAACAAAGTCGAGTTCGTCGCGGTAGAACCGGCGAGCCGGATTCCGTTTCTGCAAAGCGACAAGGTCGATCTGATCCTGGCCAACATGACCGTCACCCCGGAGCGCAAGGAGGCGGTGGAATTCACCAATCCGAATCTGAAAGTCGCGGTACAGGCGCTGGTACCTCAGGCCAGCTCGGTGAAAAACCTGGATGACCTCGCCACTCGCACCACCATCGTGACCACCGGCACCACGGCTGATATCTGGCTGACGAAGAACCATCCGGACTGGAAACTGCTGAAATTCGAGAAAAATTCCGAGTCTCTGCAAGCGTTGGCCAACGGTCGTGGTGATGCCTATGCGCAAGACAACCTGGTGCTGTTCAGCTGGGCCAAGCAAAACCCTGGCTATCGCGTACTGACCCAGACGTTGGGCGCCGAAGCGCCGATTGCGCCGGCGGTGAAGAAGGGCAATATCGAATTGCGTGATTGGGTGAATGCCGAGTTGGCGAAGCTGGGTGAAGAGAAGTATCTGCTGAAGCTTTACGACCAGTACGTGCGTAAGGAACTGAGCGAAGACACCAAGCCTGAGAGCGTGATTGTTGAGGGTGGGAAGTGGCAGGGGTGATGAGCCTGAGATGATCGTTCCCACCTGTGGCGAGGGAGCTTGCTCCCGCTCGGTTGCGCAGCAGCCGTAAACCTATCGATGCGTTACTTTAGACAAATCGCATACTCAGGTTTTAGGGTCGCTGCGCACCCCAGCGGGAGCAAGCTCCCTCGCCACAAGAGCGTGGGAATGATCGGAGGGGGTTAGTCGGGCCAATACCAAGCCGGCTCATCCAGCATTCGCTGCCCGACAATCCCGGTCTGGCCGAGATTCTTCTCCAGCACAATGCAATTGCACTCCAGATCCTCCTGCAACGCCGAGATCAACCGTCGAGCATGGGACACCACCCACACCTGACACTGCTCCGACGCGCGAATAATCAACCTCGCCAAAGCCGGCAGCAGATCCGGATGCAAACTGGTTTCCGGCTCGTTCAGTACCATCAGCGTCGGCGGCCGAGGCGTCAGCAGTGCCGCGACCAGCAGCAAATAACGCAACGTTCCGTCCGACAGCTCGGCCGCCGACAATGGTCTCAACAATCCTTCCTGGTAAAACTCGATCGCAAACCGTCCACCCTGCAACGGCGCTATGTTCAGCGTCGCGCCGGGGAAGGCGTCACTGATCGCCGTCTGCAAGGCCTGCGGATCGCCAATCTCGCGAATCGTCTGCAACGCCGCCGCCAGGTCCCGACCATCGTGGTGCAACACCGGCGTGCGGGTGCCCAGTTGTGGCTGGCGCACGGGCGCGTCGGCGTCGCTGCGAAAGTGATCGTAGAACCGCCAGCGCCGGATGAACTCGCGAAGCTGCAAGACTTCCGGCGAGGTGCGAAAACTGCCGACCTGATCGAACAAACTGTCGAAATTAGGCGTGTGCTGGGCCAGCACTTCCCAGCCACGACCGACCCGGGCGCGGATCATCGGGCCGTTACGGTCTACCAACAGGCTGGCTGGACGATAGAACGGCCCGGACCAGATGCATTCTTTTTTGATTTCCGGGTCGAGGGAAAAGTACGACTGTGTGGGCTCCGGCAGGCCCAGCGCGATCGAGTAGCTGAAATCTTCCCCGGCAAACCCCAGGCGCAGGCGTTTGGCGCCGTGTCGTACGGTCGCTTCGATAGGGACTTCGCCATTACGCATGCGCCGGCTGATGTTTTCCGGGCCGGCCCAGAAGGTCGAATCCAGCCCACCCTCGCGGGCCAATGCATTGACCACGCCGCCCTGAGCGGTTTCCGCCAGCAGGCGCAACGCGCGGTAGAGGTTGGATTTTCCGCTGCCGTTGGGACCCGTGATCAGGTTCAACCGGCCCAGCGGAATCACCAATTTATTGATCGAGCGGTAATTGGCCACCGCGAGGGTTTTGAGCATAAAGGACTTTCTCTGTGGCCCCGAAACGCATCAGGATAACCGCGTTGGCGAATTTAACTTGTAGGAACTATCTGCAACTCCTGTAGAAGGAAATACCTATCAGCGCGGGCGAAGGTGGAACCCTGTTCTAAGCTCGTAGTCGTATCGCCATTGGCACGTCCGTACAACGCAAAGGAGTCTGCATGGTGGGTCCCGGGTTGAAAACAATGGTTGGCCTGAGCCTCCTTATCCTGCTGAGCGCTTGTGGCGATAAAGAACCGGTCGAGAAGGACCGGCCGCGGGTGTTTGTGCAAGAGGTCAAATCGGCTGATTACGCAGCGTCTGTGACACTCACCGGCGATGTTCAGGCGCGAGTCCAGACTGAATTGTCGTTCCGCGTTGGCGGCAAGATCATCCAGCGCATGGTCGATGTCGGTGACCGGGTATTGGCCAAACAAGTGCTGGCCAAGCTCGATCCCAAGGACTTGCAAACCAACGTCGACTCAGCTCAGGCACAGGTCGTCGCCGAGCAGGCCCGAGTCAAACAGACCGCTGCCGCTTTCGTTCGCCAGCAAAAACTCCTGCCCAAGGGCTACACCAGCCAGAGCGAATACGATTCCGCCCAAGCCGCCTTGCGCAGCAGCCAAAGCGCCCTGACGGCTGCCCAGGCGCAACTGGCCAATGCCCGTGAACAATTGAGCTACACCGCGTTGGTCGCCGACGCGCCGGGGGTGATTACCGCGCGACAGGCCGAAGTCGGCCAAGTGGTGCAGGCCACGGTGCCGATTTTCAGCCTGGCCCGGGACGGTGAGCGCGACGCCGTGTTCAACGTCTACGAATCGCTGCTGGCTGAGGCGCCGGAAGATAAAACGATCGTGGTCAGCCTGCTCGACAACCCGGCTATCAAAACCACCGGCACCGTTCGGGAAATCACCCCGGCCGTCTCCGCGCAGACCGGCACAGTGCAGGTCAAAGTCACTCTCAACAGTCTGCCGGAAGGGATGCAGCTCGGCTCGGTGGTGAGTGCCACGGCCAAGACGCCGGGCAAATCGGCGGTCGAACTGCCCTGGTCTGCGCTGACCAAAAACCTCAGCGACCCGGCCGTGTGGCTGGTGGACGATGAGGGCAAGGCACAGCTGCACACCGTCACTGTCGGTCGCTACCTGACTGGCAAAGTGATCATCAGTGCCGGCTTGAAGGGCGGCGAAAAAGTTGTCGTCGCCGGCGGCCAGTTACTGCACCCCGGTGTGAAGGTGGAAATTGCCGAAAACACCTATAAGGATTTAGCCGCGGGAGCCCAGCCATGAAGCGTCTATTGCTGGTTTTCGCCGGTGTGATCCTAGCGGCCTGCTCGAAAAAAGAACCGCCTCCGGAGCCTGTACGCCCGGTGTTGTCCTTCAAGGTCCAGGCCCTGAACGAGGAAAATCTTGGCCGCTTCGCCGGCAGCATCCAGGCCCGTTATGAAAGCAATGTCGGCTTCCGGGTGCCGGGCCGAATCGCCAGCCGTAACGTCGATGTCGGTGCCGAAGTCGAGAAGGGTGCCTTGCTCGCAACACTCGACCCCACTGACCAGCAAAACCAGTTGCGCTCGGCCCAGGGCGATCTGGCCCGAGTGCAGGCGCAGTTGATCAATGCCCAGGCCAACGCCCGACGCCAGCAGGAACTGTTCGATCGCGGGGTCGGCGCGCAGGCACAACTGGACATCGCCCAAACCGATCTCAAAACCACTCAGGCGTCCCTTGATCAGGCCAAGGCAGCGGTCAACCAGGCCAAGGACCAACTCGATTACGTCGAACTGCGCACCGACCACAAAGCCATCGTCACCGCGTGGAACGCCGAAGCCGGGCAAGTGGTGACCGCCGGCCAGCAAGTGGTGACCCTGGCGCAGCCGGACATCAAGGAAGCGGTGATCGACCTTCCCGACTCGCTGGTCGACCAGTTGCCGGCGGATGTGGTGTTTCAAGTCGCCGTGCAACTGGACTCGAGCATTACCACCACCGCCATCGTTCGCGAAATCGAACCCCAGGCCCAAAGCGCGACCCGCACCCGTCGCGCCCGTCTGAGCCTGACTGACACGCCACCGGGTTTTCGCCTCGGTACGGCGATCAGCGTGACCCTCAGCTCTGCGATCAAATCGCGCATCGAATTGCCGGTAAGCGTACTGCAAGAGGTGGATGGCAAATCGCGAATCTGGGTCGTCGATCCGCAGACGCAAACCGTTGCCCCGCGAGACGTCAGCCTGATCAGCCGCACTGACAGCACAGTGGTGCTGGCCGACGGTGTGAAATCGGGTGAGCGGGTCGTCAGTGCGGGTGTGAACAGCCTGAAACCTGGGCAAAAAGTGAAAATCGATGAGGACAGCCCGCAATGAAAGGGAGTTTCAACTTATCCGAATGGGCCCTCAAGCATCAGTCGTTTGTCTGGTATTTGATGTTCGTTGCGCTGCTGATGGGCGTGTTTTCGTACTTGAACCTCGGCCGTGAGGAAGACCCGTCGTTCACCATCAAAACCATGGTGATTCAGACCCGCTGGCCGGGCGCGACTCAGGAAGAAACCCTCAAGCAGGTCACTGACCGCATCGAGAAAAAACTCGAAGAACTTGATTCGCTCGACTACGTGAAAAGCTACACCCGCCCCGGCGAGTCAACGGTCTTCGTTAACTTGCGTGACACCACCAGTGCCAAAGACATTCCGGAAATCTGGTACCAGGTGCGCAAGAAAATCAACGACATTCGTGGCGACTTCCCCAAAGGACTTCAAGGGCCGGGGTTCAACGACGAATTTGGTGACGTGTTCGGCTCGGTGTACGCCTTTACCGCTGATGGTTTGTCGATGCGTCAGTTGCGCGATTACGTCGAGCAGGTCCGCGCCGAGATCCGCGAAGTACCGGGGCTGGGCAAGGTCGAGATGGTCGGCGAGCAAGACGAAGTCCTCTACCTGAACTTCTCCACCCGCAGACTGGCGGCGCTGGGCATCGATCAGCGTCAGGTGGTGCAGAGCCTGCAATCGCAAAACGCGGTGACCCCGGCCGGGGTGATCGAAGCCGGTCCCGAGCGGATTTCCGTGCGGACGTCGGGGCAGTTCGCCTCCGAGAAAGACCTGGCCAACGTCAACCTGCGACTCAACGACCGCTTCTACCGCTTGGCCGATGTCGCCGAGATCAGCCGTGGCTATGTCGACCCGACGACACCGGAATTCCGCTTTAACGGCCATCCCGCCATCGGCCTGGCCATCGCCATGAAGAAGGGCGGCAACATCCAGGTGTTCGGCAAAGCGCTGCACCAGCGCATGACCGACCTGACCGCGGACTTGCCGGTGGGCGTCGGTGTGCACACGGTTTCCGACCAGGCCGAAGTGGTGGAAAAAGCCGTCGGCGGCTTCACCAGCGCGTTGTTCGAAGCGGTGGTGATCGTGCTGATCGTCAGCTTCATCAGCCTCGGTGTGCGCGCCGGATTGGTGGTCGCCTGCTCGATTCCGCTGGTGCTGGCGATGGTCTTCGTCTTCATGGAATACAGCGGCATCACCATGCAACGGATCTCCCTCGGCGCCCTGATCATCGCCCTCGGCCTGTTGGTGGACGACGCGATGATCACCGTCGAGATGATGGTCACGCGCCTGGAAATGGGCGAGACCAAGGAGCAAGCGGCCACGTTCGCTTACACCTCGACAGCGTTCCCGATGCTCACCGGTACGTTGGTGACGGTGGCCGGTTTCGTGCCCATCGGCCTGAACGCCAGCTCGGCCGGCGAGTACACCTTCACGCTGTTCGCGGTGATCGCGGTGGCCATGATCGTGTCGTGGATTGTCGCGGTGCTGTTCGCCCCGGTGATCGGCGTGCACATCCTCAGCGCCAACGTAAAACCTCACGATGCAGAACCGGGGCGCATCGGTCGGGCGTTCAATTACGGCATGCTCTGGGCCATGCGCAATCGCTGGTGGGCGATCGGCATCACCATTGCACTGTTCGTGGCGTCGGTGTTTTCCATGCAGTTTGTGCAGAGCCAGTTCTTCCCGTCCTCGGACCGCCCGGAAATCCTCGTCGACCTGAACCTGCCGCAAAACGCCTCGATCGCCGAGACCCGCAAGGCTGTGGACAAGCTCGAAGAAACCCTCAAGGGCGACCCGGACATCGTGCGCTGGAGCACGTACATCGGCGAAGGTGCGATCCGTTTCTACCTGCCCCTCGACCAGCAATTGCAGAACCCGTACTACGCGCAATTGATCATCGTCAGCAAAGGCCTGGAGTCGCGCACGGCCCTGAGCCAGCGCCTGCGTGAGCGACTGCGCAAGGACTTCGTCGGCATCGGCAGTTATGTTCAGGCACTGGAAATGGGCCCGCCGGTGGGTCGGCCCATTCAGTACCGGGTCAGCGGCAAAGACGTCGATCAGGTACGAAAGCACGCCATCGCCCTGGCCACCGAACTGGATAAAAACTCGCACATTGGCGAGATCATTTACGACTGGAACGAACCGGGCAAAGTCCTGCGCATCGACATCGCGCAGGACAAGGCACGGCAGTTGGGACTGTCGTCGGAAGACGTCGCCAACCTGATGAACAGCATCGTGGTGGGTGCGCCGGTGACGCAGGTCGACGACGATATCTACCTGATCAACGTGGTGGGTCGTGCCGAAGACGCGGAACGCGGCACCCCGGAAACCCTGCAGAATTTGCAGATCGTCACGCCGGGCGGCACGTCGATTCCGCTGCTGGCTTTCGCCACCGTGCGCTATGAACTTGAGCAACCGTTGGTCTGGCGCCGCGACCGCAAGCCGACGATCACCATCAAGGCTGCGGTGCGCGACGAGATTCAGCCGACCGACCTGGTGAAGCAGCTCAAACCGGACATCGACAAATTCGCCGCCAGTTTGCCGGTGGGCTACAAGGTCGCCACCGGCGGCACGGTTGAGGAAAGCGGCAAGGCCCAAGGGCCGATTGCCAAGGTCGTGCCGTTGATGCTGTTTTTGATGGCGACCTTCCTGATGATCCAGCTACACAGCGTGCAGAAGCTGTTCCTGGTGGCCAGCGTCGCGCCGCTCGGCTTGATCGGCGTGGCGCTGGCGCTGATCCCGACGGGTACGCCAATGGGCTTTGTGGCGATTCTCGGGATTCTGGCGCTGATCGGTATCATCATCCGCAACTCGGTGATTCTGGTGACGCAGATCGACACCTTGGAGAAAGACGGTCATTCATCGTGGGATGCCGTGGTGCAAGCCACGGAACATCGTCGCCGACCGATTCTGCTGACGGCAGCGGCGGCGAGCCTGGGGATGATTCCGATCGCCCGGGAAGTGTTCTGGGGGCCGATGGCCTACGCGATGATTGGCGGGATTATTATTGCGACGTTGCTGACGTTGCTGTTTTTGCCGGCGCTTTACGTCGCCTGGTACAAAATTCGGGAGCCGAAGAAAGACGCTGCGTAATGATCGTTCCCACGCTCTGCGTGGGAATGCCTCCCGGGACGCTCCGCGTCCCTGCGGCTGTGACGCAGAGCGTCACTGGCTGCATTCCCACGCAGGAGCGTGGGAACGATCATGTTCAAGCTTTACGCCAAACACTCGCCAACCAAGGTTGCTGCTCCCGCGGCAACCCCGCCGGCCGGTAGTAATGCTCCAACTCCACAAACCCCGCCGCCGTCAGCAAGTGCTGCCACGCCTCAAGATCGTGATACGCCCCATACCGCGGCCCATTCCACCCCTCCTGATTCTCGCCACGCGGATTGGAACTGAACAACACCCCACCCGGCTTCAAAGCCCCGCGCAATTCCTTCAACACCCGAGGCAACTCCTGACGCGGAATATGAAACAAGACCGCATTGGCAAATATCCCGTCGAAGCGCTCAGCTGGCAGATCAAGTTTCAGGAAATCCTGCTGCCACACCTCACAACCACTGTCTTCGCGCGCCATCTGCGCAAACTTTTCCGAGCCATCAAGCCCGACAGCGGTGTGGCCCATGCGCGTGAAGGTTTGCAAATCACGCCCCGGCCCGCAGCCAAAATCCAGAACCTCGAACGGCGCCTTGCCCTGAATATGCCGCAGCAGCGCATCAATGTTCTGACTGACATCGTGATCGCGAGTCCCTTCGCGAAAATCTTCGGCCACCGAGTTGTAATGGCCCAGTGTGGTGGCAGTGATCTGCTCGAGGTCGGTGGGAGTCTGTTTCATGGTCGGCTGCGCAGGCAATGTGAGTTCGCCGAATATACGCCAAGGTGCCGGTGGCTGCTTCGCAGCCATTCGCGAGCAGGCTCGCTCCCACATTCGACCGAGTTGTCCAAGCGGACGCGATCAACAGTGGGAGCGAGCCTGCTCGCGAAAGCGATATCACTGACGACCAATGACTTGAGCCCGACTCAGCGCTTATTCAGCCCCCGAGCCAACCGATCCCCACCCAATTGAATCACCGCCACCAACACCACCAGCAACACAATCACCGTCAACATGATCTGGCTATCAAAGCGCTGATAGCCGTAGCGATAAGCGATGTCGCCCAACCCGCCGGCACCAATCGCCCCCGCCATGGCCGACGAGTTGATCATCGTTACCAACGTAATCGTGAAACCGCCGACAATCCCCGGCAGCGCCTCAGGCAGCAACACATGCCAGACGATGTGCCCGCGTCGGCAACCCATCGCTTGCGCGGCTTCGATCAACCCGTGATCGACCTCCCGCAAACTGACTTCGGCGATGCGCGCAAAGAACGGCGTGGCAGCGATGGTCAGCGGCACCACGGCGGCCCAGACACCGTACGTGGTGCCGACGATCAGCCGGGTGAACGGAATCAACGCCACCATCAGAATCAGAAACGGAATCGAGCGGAACAGGTTCACGAACGCGCCCAATGCGCGGTTCAGCGCCGGTGCTTGATAGATCCCACCCTTGGAGCTGGTGACCAGGATCACCGCCAGCGGAATGCCCGCCAGCAGCGCGATCAATGATGAAACGCCGACCATCAGGAAGGTGTCGATGAAGCCTTGCAGCAAACGATCAAACCACATAACCCAGCACCTCCACCTGTTGCGCCCAGTTGCCGGCGCGTTGGCGCAGTTCCTCTGCACCGAGGGACGAGCCGGTCACCGCCAGCAGCAGTTGCCCGAGCGCATGGCCCTGAATTCGTTCCACGCCGCCTTGCAGCAAGCGCACGCGACCGCCGAGCGCGCTGAACAGCGCCGCCAGATCAGGCTCCTCGTGAGCCGCTCCAGTGAATTGCAGTCGCAGCACCACCGCGTCATCCGAAGACTGCGGCTGCACACGCAAACGGCTTTTCAGTTCTTCCGGCAAACCGTGTTGCAACGGCGCCAGTAAGGTTTTGCTGACTTCGTGCTGCGGGTTGCCAAAGACTTTCCAGACCGGCCCTTGCTCGACGATGCGCCCGTGTTCCAGCACGACGACCCGATCACAGATATCGCGAATCACCGCCATCTCGTGAGTGATCAGCACGATGGTCAGGCCCAGACGCTGATTGATCTCGCGCAGCAGGCCGAGGATTGATTGCGTGGTTTCCGGGTCCAGCGCCGAAGTGGCTTCGTCGCACAGTAGAATCGCCGGGTCATGCACCAAGGCGCGGGCGATGCCGACGCGCTGTTTCTGCCCACCGGAAAGCTGCGCCGGGTAGGCCTTGTGCTTCTCTTGCAGGCCCACCAGCTCCAACAATTCGCGGACTTTTTGCTCGCGTTTTTCCTTCGGCACACCGGCCACCTTCAGCGGCAACTCGACGTTCTGCCAAACCGTCTTGGCTGACATCAGGTTGAAGTGCTGGAAGATCATGCCGATGCGCCGACGCAGCGCCACCAAGCGGTCTTCGTCGAATTCACCGATGTCGACCTGATCGATCAGCACGCGACCCGTACTCGGTTGTTCCAAGCGGTTGATGGTGCGGATCAGCGACGATTTGCCGGCGCCGCTGCGGCCGATGATGCCGAACACCTCGCCGCGCTGAATCGCCAGGTCGATGCCGTGCAGCGCCGCGACCGGGCCTTGTTGACCGTTGTAGGTTTTACCCAGGCCGATGAAGCGCACGTGGGCGCGATTCAGGTCCGGGTGCAGTTTGTTGTGTTCAGCTTTCTGAGGCTCCGGAATTTCCGGTCGCCGTTGGATCGCGGCCGTCATGTTCAGCTTTCCCAACCGGCTTGATAGAGCTTGCCGTGGGCTTTATCCAGCGCTGCACGAACGGCCGGCGAATGCTGGTAGATGTCGACGAACTTGATCAGGCGCGGGTCGGTTTTGCTTTTCGGCTGGATCACGAACTGGATCACGTATTCCTTGTGGTCGAGGCCGTCGAACAGCAGGGCAGAGCCAGCATCGAAGGTCTTCGACAAGCGAATGTAGGCCGGGTAGCCCTGGACCAGATCGGCGTCGTCATAGGCGCGTACCAGTTGCACGGCTTCGACCTGAAGGATTTTGATCTTCTTCGGATTGGCGGTGATGTCTTCTTCGGTGGCTTTGTAGCCGACACCCGGTTTGAGCGTGATCAGTCCAGCCTTGGCCAGCAGTTGCAAACCACGACCACTGTTGATCGGGTCGTTGGCGATCGCCACGCTGGCGCCTTCTGGCAGTTCGTCGAAGCTTTTGTATTTCTTCGAGTAGAGGCCGACGTTGTTGATGATCCCCGGTGCGAACGGCACCAGGTCGAAACCGGCGGCGGCCTTGGCGTTTTCCAGGAACGGGATGTGCTGGAAGTAATTTACGTCGATGTCACCGGCGGCGAGGCTGACGTTGGGCGCAATCCAGTCGCTGAACTCCACCAAGTCGACTTGTAGGCCCTGTTTTTTGGCTTCTTCGACGGCGGCCTCCAGGGGAATGGCGAAGGCGGCGGTGGTTCCGACTTTCAACGCTCCGTCGGCGGCGAAGGTGGCGGAGCTGAAAAGGCCGAGGGCCAGGGCCAGTGCTTTGACTGGGTGGGTTAAGAGTTTCTTGGTCATGATGAGTTTTCCAGTCAAGTTAAGACGATCGTTCCCACGCTCCGCGTGGGAACGCCTCAATGGACGCTCCGCGTCCGCTGTTGGGACGCGGAGCGTCCCGGGCTGCATTCCCACGCGGAGCGTGGGAACGATCAGGGTCGGGGGGTTAGTGTCGGTAGTGGGAACCCGTGTGTTGCTCCGGCAAATGCGCCTCCCCGTGAAACAGCTTTTCCCGCAAGCTGCCGGTGTCGTAAGCGGTCTTGTACGACCCTCGGCGCTGCAACTCGGGAATCACCCGTTCAATGAAGTCCACGTAACTTTCCGGCGTGACAATCCGCGTCAGGTTGAAACCATCCAGACCGGTTTCTGCGATCCACGATTCCAGCTCATCGGCCACTTGCTCAGGCGAACCGACCACGGTGATGTAGCGTCCTCCGAGGGCGTGTTGCTCAAGTAACTTGCGGCGGGTCCAGTCGTTGTTTTGCAGGTTCTTGGTAGCGGACTGGATCGCGTTGCTCTTCACGTACTGGATCGGTTCGTCGATGGCGTATTCGGAGAAATCAATCCCGGTGGACGCCGAGAAATGCGCCACGCCGGCCTCGGCACTGGCGTAGCTCAAGTATTCGGCATGCTTGGCCCAGGCCGCGTCTTCTGTTTCGCCGACAATCACGTTCAGCCCCATGAACACCTTGATGTCCTCGGGGTTGCGGCCGGCCTCGACGGCACTGGCGCGAACCTTGTCCACTTGAACTTTGGTCGACGGTTTGTTCTGGCCACTGATGAACACGCACTCGGCATGGCGCCCGGCGAACAGCAAACCGCGATCCGAACTGCCGGCCTGGAACAGCACCGGCGTGCGCTGCGGCGAGGGTTCGCAGAGGTGATAACCCTCGACCTGATAGAACTCGCCCTTGTGCTCGACCTTGTGCACTTTCTCGGGCTGCGCGTAGATTCGCTGCTGCGGATCGTTAAGCACTGCGCCGTTTTCCCAACTGCCTTCCCAGAGTTTGTAGAGCACTTGCAGGTATTCATCGGCCTGATCGTAACGACGGTCGTGTTCCACCTGTTCGCTCAAGCCCATGGCCTTGGCGGCGCTGTCGAGGTAGCCGGTGACGATGTTCCAGCCGACCCGGCCGCGACTCAGGTGATCGAGCGTGGACATGCGTCGGGCGAACAGATACGGCGGTTCGTAGGAAAGGTTGGCAGTGAGTCCGAAGCCGAGGTTTTTGGTGACCGCAGCCATCGCCGAAACCAGCAGCAGCGGATCATTGACCGGCAGTTGAATTGACTCTTTGAGCGGCACATCCACTGAGTTTTGGTAGACGTCGTAAACCCCGACGATGTCGGCGATGAACAACCCGTCGAACAGTCCGCGCTCAAGAAGTTGTGCCAGTTCGGTCCAGTATTCGATCGTCTTGTATTGGGTTGAGTTGTCCCGTGGATGCGTCCACAGACCGTGGTTGATGTGCCCGATGCAGTTCATGTTGAACGCGTTGAGCAGAATCTTTTTTCTCTTTGTTAAAGACGAGGGCATCAGATCGTCCCCCGCAGCGGCGGGTTTTCATCGTTGAGGTAGTAATTGCCGACAGCGTGATACTTCCAGCGCACCGGGTCGTGCAGCGTGTGCACCCGAGCGTTGCGCCAGTGGCGATCCAGGCCGTGTTCGACCAGTGTTGCCTGGCTGCCGGCCAATTCGAACAGCGTGCTGCCAGCGGCGAGGGAAATCTCGGTGCTGATGGCACGGGCTTCGGCGACGGCAATTGAGGCAGCGGCGACGGTCTCGGCGTTGGTGTCGGCCTGAGCCTTGTCGAGAAATTCGCCGGAGCGTTCCAGCAAGGCTTCGGCGGCGTGCAGACGAATGCTCAAGTGGCCGAAGCTCTTGATGGTTAGCGGGTCCTCGGTGGCTTTGTCGTTGCCGGAATCAATCCACGGCCGAGTCTTGGTCCGCACAAAATGCAGCGCATCTTCATAGGCAGCGCGGGCGATGCCGGTGTCGATGGCGGCGTGAAGAATCTGCGCCAACGGGCCGACGGTGGTCGGGCGCTCGAACGCACTTTGAAACGGGATCACGTCTTCGGCGGCGACATAGACATCTTCAAACACCACCGAACCGCTGCCGGTGGTGCGCTGGCCGAAGCCGCTCCAGTCGTCGATCACCGTCAAGCCTTTGCTGTTGCGCGGCACGAACGCCAATTGCTGCACGCCGTGTTCATCCACCACCGAGGTCGGGATGCGCTGGGCGTAGATCGCACCGGTGGCGTAGAACTTGCGGCCGTTGATGCGATAGCCGCTGCTGTCACGGGTCAGGCTGGTGACCCGGTCATGTGCGGTTTTGGTGCCGAGTTCGGCGAGGGCATTGCCGAAGCGTTGACCGGCCAGGACTTCTGCGTAGAGGCGTTTTTTCTGTTCGGCGCTGCCATTCACTCGCAGCACTTCAAGGGCGTAGAAATGGTTTTGTGGGATTTGTCCAAGAGAGCCGTCAGCCTGGGCAATCAGCGCGATCACCCTGGCCAGAGTGACGTTGGAAACCCCGGCGCCGCCGTATTCTTTAGGCACGCTGATACCCCAAAGCCCCGAGCGGGAAAACACTTCCAGTTCCGGGTGCGGCAAACGGCGTTCGCGGTCGCGCAAGGCACTGTCGCGTTTGAAGTCTTCGGCCAAGTCACTGGCGACAATCAGGGCTTGCTCATCGCTGGTTATGACCGCGAAGTGGTGAGAAAGAGTCATGTGTTTCTCCAGAGATCTGGTCGTTAAATCCAGGAGTGGCGAGCGGGAAGCGTGCCGTTCAAGTGATAAGTGCCGACCGCGTGATACTTCCAGCGCACCGGGTCGTGCAGCGTGTGCACGCGGGCGTTGCGCCAGTGGCGGTCGAGGTTGAATTCGGCGAGGGTGGCGCGGCTGCCGGCCAGTTCGAAAAGCTTTTCGCTGGCCAGCAGCGAGATCTCGGTGGTCAGCACTTTGGCTTCGGCCACGGCAATCGAGGCGCGGGCGGCGGACTCGGCGGTGAGCGGCGCGGCGTTGACCTGATCGAGTACTTGCCCGGCCTTGCGTAGCAGCGCTTCGGCGGCGTGCAGTTCGATCTTCAGTTTGCCGATGTCGGCGATCACATAGAGGTCATCGCTGGCCCGTTCGACCTTGGCGTCGATCCACGCTCGTGCACGGGTTTTCACGAACTCGATGGCGTCGTCGATGGCCCCCCGGGCGATGCCGGCGTCAATGGCTGCTTGTATCAACTGCGACACGGCACCCTGAATGTTCGGGCTGTCATTGATCTTCCAGTTTTCCACCACCAGCTCGGCGTCGACCTGCACGTTGTTGAACAAAAGGGTGCCGCTGGCGGTGGTGCGTTGGCCGAAGCCCGACCAGTCATCAACGATGCGCAGGCCCGGTGTACCGCGGCGCACGAAGGCCAGAACCTGTTTGCCGTCGTCGTTCAGCGCTTTGACGGCGACCCAGTGGGCGAACAGCGCACCAGTGGAGTAAAACTTCTGGCCGTTAAGGACGAAGCCATCGCCGTCCGCGGTGATCCGTGCTTTGAGTTCGAGGGTGTTTTTGGTGCCGCGCTCTGGCCCGGCATTGCCGATGCGCCAGCCGTCGAGCACGCTTTTGAACAGCTGTTTTTTTTGCGATTCGGTGGCGCTGCCGAGCACCAGATTGAGAATGCCGAACTGGTTCTGCGGGATCTGTCCCACTGCCGGGTCGGCCGCGGAAATGATCGCGAAGACTTCGGCAACGGTGACGAACGAAACCTGTGGGCCACCGTACTCACGCGGGATCGCAATGCTGCCCAGGCCGCTGCGGGTGAACTGTTCGATTTCCGACCACGGCAGCTTGCGCTGCTGGTCGCGTTTGGCTGCTTGCAGGCGGGCGACTTGCGCCAGTTCATGGGCAGCCTTGATGGCTTGTGCGTCGTTGCGCAAGACCTGCGCGGGCAACAACAGCGGGGCGATGTCCAGATCACTCTGGACGATTGCATCTGCCAGACTGGACATCAGTGCCGCTCCTTGGCTGCACGCAATGCCCTGGCGATCTGCACTGGGGTGATTGTGTTCCGGACCATACCTACCTCACATCTCATGGAAACGCCGCGAGGGTTGCGACGAACGAAAACAAGAATGTCCGGTGGTCCGGTGCATATACCCTAAGCGTGTATAAAAATTAAATAAACTAACTTTTAGGAATAACGATAGAAGGGGTGTCACAGATCCATGTAGTAGCTGGCGAAGCCTGCGTCCGGCTCCGTAGGAGCGAGCGGTGCGGCGATCCGACTTGCCCGCGAAGGCGTCAGTTCTGACGCACCGCGCTATCGTTCTTCGCGAGCAAGCTTCGCTCCTACAGTCGAACGCAGGGACCTCAGCGTTTGCGGGGCTCGGCGGCCATGAGCATCTCTTTTGGCCGGACCTGCAGATAGGGATTGGCGCAACCAATCTTCAGCCTGCGCGGTGGTGCCCAGCGGGAGTTGTTACCCACCCGGTCAAGGATGCAGTAAGTCACTTCCAGCCGCAGGTCTTCGCCGGCTTCGAGAATGATCGCCGCAGGCACCCAGACCTGGATCGGCTGGCCGACATCGCCTGTCTTGAGTCGTGGCAGATCCATACGCACATCACCCCAGCGCAGGGTGATTTCGTCGTCGGCGGCCATGTTCAGGTAAGGCTCGATGGTCAGCGGAACTCCGCGCTTGATCTGGTTCGGATTGACCCCCTGACGGCGAATGGTCTCGGGGATGTTCACGGGCTCCAGACTCTGGTTTTCATCGCCGCACAGTGCAGACGGTTGGCCACCGGGGCAGTCGAGTTTGATCTGCACCCGTCTGACGGCTGACAGGGTTGGCCCTTGCCCGATCTGCATGATCCGGTAGTGAACGCGCGAGGTGCCATTGGCGATGAAGCTCTCGGGCACACGCAGTTGGACCGGTTGGCCGACATCGTTGGCCGTAAGCACCCTGGAGGCTACGTAGCAGTTATCCCAGAACAGTTCGATCAGGTCGCCTTCGTCCATGCCGGGGTAGGGCGCCACGTCAATCAGCAGGTGAGCCGCCGAGCTGATGTTGATGCAGGTCTTGTGTGATTGCGCCAGGGACGGGGCCGCAAGTTCGGGTTTGTTCGAAGTACTTGTCATGGGTTTCTCCTTGAAGCCTGCAGCGAAGTCCGTTTCTGAAAGTTCGAAAGGCGTGAATTGCCGAGCAACAAAACTGTTCACCGTTTGCGAATTAAATAATGAATGAGTTCGAGATTCGACGCCTGCTGGAGACTAGATAAGAGTGCGCTTGAATAGGTGTCAATAGAGCTGGCTAGTTAAGTACGGTATCTAGGGTTATTCAGAAAGATCCTACGCATTGAAGTTAATAAGCTGCACCGCTCTGTCGAACTTGACCGCGATTTTATGGGCCTTGAGCGCGTTGTGGGCGACGAGTTCAGTTGGTGGGGAGGCTGGTTTTGACGGATTTTAGGCGAGGTTAATCTGTTGCAGGACATATAGATGTACCGCACGCAGCGTTGAGTAAATATCTATTGTTCGGGCGGGCCAAGAGATTTTATTAGCGGGTAGTTGTCACTTCCATCCATGGAAGTTAATAAGCGGTGAGGTGATGTTTCAGGGGTGAGCGTTATTCAAGAACTTGCTGAGGAACTGTTTGGTCCGCTCTTCTTTCGGATTGGCAAACAACGCCTTGGCTTCGCCTTGCTCGACGATCACACCCTTGTCGAAAAACACCACACGGTTCGCCACGTCCCGGGCAAAGCCCATTTCGTGCGTGACGATGACCATGGTGCGCTTCTCCTCGGCCAGGCTGCGGATGGTCGCCAGCACTTCGCCTACCAGTTCTGGGTCGAGCGCTGAGGTCGGTTCATCAAACAGGATGACTTCCGGTTCCATCGCCAGTGCGCGGGCAATCGCCACACGCTGTTGCTGACCACCGGAAAGGCGTCGCGGGTAAGCGTCTTCCTTGCCTGCCAGCCCAACCCTGGCCAAGAGCTTTTTACCCAAGGCAACGGCTTCGGCATGTGGGATTTTTTTCACCACGATCGGGCCTTCGATGACGTTTTCCAGGGCGGTTCGATGAGGAAACAGGTTGAAGTTCTGGAACACGAAACCTACATGCTGGCGTAACCGTCGCACCAGACCTTGCTGCTGGTTCAGGGGGCGGCTGCCATCGATCTCGATGTCCCCGACCTTGATCCGGCCGCTGGTGGGCTCTTCCAGAAAATTCAGGCAACGCAGGAACGTGGTCTTGCCCGAGCCGCTAGGCCCGATGATCGCAACCACCTCGCCTTCCTTCACTTCCAGATCGATGCCGTTGAGCACCACTTGACCCTTGAACTGCTTTGTCAGTTTTTCCACGACAATCATTGGGTCAGGACTCCAGGTCGTGCCGATTGACCCGTGCTTCCAACTGGTTCTGAAAGTGCGAAAGCACCGTGGCCAGAATCCAGTAGATCAGCGCGGCGGCAAGGTACATGGTGAAAATTTCAAAGGTACGGGCGGTAATCAACTGCGCCTGACGGAACAGTTCCGGCACCTGAATGGTGGCTGCCAACGCGGTGTCCTTAACAAGCGAAATGAAGCTGTTGCCCAGCGGTGGCAGAGCCGTGCGCATCGCTTGCGGCAAAATGGCCCGGCGCAGGGTCTGCGCACGGGTCATGCCGATACTCGCGGCGGCTTCCCACTGGCCACGCTCGATGGAGCTGATCGCGGCACGCAGGATTTCACAGGCGTAGGCAGCCATGTTCAGCGAGAAGCCGATCAGGGCTGCCGGCAGCGGATCAAGTTCGATGCCCAATTGCGGCAAGCCGTAATAGATCACGAACAGTTGCACCAGCAACGGCGTGCCGCGAAAGAACGACACGTAGATGCGGGCAAGCCAGCTCACCAGTTTGAAGCGCGACAGGCGCATCAACGCCAGGCCGAAGCCCATCACCAGGCCGAAGAACATCCCGCCTAGGCTCAAGATCACCGTGTAGTACGCGCCCTTCAGCAGGAAGGGCGCGGAGTCCAGCGCGAGTTGGAAAGCTTCTCCCATTATTTAGTGACGTCAGCGCTGAAGTATTTTTCCGAAAGCTTTTTCAGCGTACCGTCGGCACGCAGCTTGTCGATGGCCTTGTTCACCGCAGCCAGCAGTTCAGGCTCACCTTTGCGCAGAGCAATACCGGCTTCCTGGCGGGAGAACGCTTCGCCGGCGGCGGAAGTGTCCTTGGCCTTCTTGGCGTATTCCAGCGCGGCGAGGCGGTCGATCAGAATGGCGTCGGTGCGACCGTTACGCAGGTCTGCGAACTTGCTCGGATCATCTTCGTAGGTGCGCACGTCAGCGGTCGGCACGTTGGCTTTCACCCATTGCTCGTAGTTGGTGCCCAGGCCTACACCGACTTTCTTGCCACCCAAGTCGGCGGCAGTCTTGATGTTCAGCTCCGCAGCCTTCTTGGTTAGCACCAGCGCCTGAATCCCGGAAACGGTGTACGGCTCGGAGAAGTCATACTTCTTCTTGCGCTCGTCGGAGATGGTTACTTGGTTGATCACGGCGTCCAGACGTTTGGATTCCAGCGCTGCGAGGATGCCGTCCCATTTGGTCGGTTGCAGTTTGACCTTCACGCCCAGCTCTTTGGCCAGGGCTTCGGAGAACTCGACTTCGAAGCCAGCCAGCTTGCCGTCGGCGTCGACGAAACTGAACGGTGGGTAAGTGCCTTCCAGGCCGACGTTGATCACGCCAGCGTCTTTGATTTTTTGCAGCTGCTCACCGGCAACTGCTTGCCCCAACAGACCGGCGCTCAGCGCCAGGCCCAACGAACCAACCAGCAGGTTTCGACGTAGTGCAGAAAAATTCATGACAAGCCCCTGTGTTTTCTTATGGAAGACGCTTTAGGAATGTTGGCAAATTCGGGAATTGAACGACTGCGATATCCTGCCCTAAAGCAGCGTATGCGTCTCGCTGCAAATTCGCCTGCGGCGCGACTATATGACGAGGCTTTTAGATAGGAAAATAACAAATATTACGTTTGTTATTCTTTTATTGAATATAAGGCCGGAGATCGAGATCGTTCCCACGCGGAGCGTGGGAACGATCAGCTACAAAAAGTCCTTGTAGGCAAACAACGCCGGTGCCCCACCGGTGTGCAAGAAGATGATCGGGCCGTCGTTGAAGCGCTGGCGGCCGATGCCATCGAGCAAACCCGCCATGGCCTTGCCGGTATAGACCGGATCGAGCAACAGCCCTTCCTGGCTCGCCACCAGCTTCACCGCCGACAGTGTCCCGGCATTCGGCTCGCCGTAGCGTGGACCGAAGTATTCGTCCCACAACTCGATCTTGAAACTCGCTGGCAGGCTCACGCCCAGCAGCTCTGCAGTGCGTTCGGCGAGGCCCTGGACTTTCGGGCGCTGATCTTCATCGCTACGGGAAACCGTGACACCAATCACTGGCAAATCCGGCAGTACTTCACTCAATGCCAACGCCAGACCGCTGTGGGTCCCGGCACTGCCCGAGGCCAGAACCACGGCGGCAAATGTCAGCCCGGTGTTCTTGATCTGCTCAGCCAGCTCCAGCCCGGCACGCACATAACCTAAAGCGCCCAATGCATTGGAACCACCAATCGGCACTAGGTACGGCTTCTTGCCGTTGTTGCGTAGACGGTCGGCCAGAGCCTGCAATTGCTCGTCGGCGTTGTCGAGGTTTTCCACCAACTCGACCTTGGCATCGAACAGGTCCAGCAACAGTCGATTGCCGTTACCGACATAGTTAGCGTCGTCGGTGCCCAAGGGGTTTTCTAGCAGCGCTACGCAGCCCAGGCCAAGCTTGGCCGCAATGGCGGCAGTCTGGCGCACGTGGTTGGACTGAAGCGCACCCGCGGTAATCAAAGTGTCGGCACCTTGTGCCAGCGCATCGGCCGCCAGGTATTCGAGTTTGCGCAGCTTGTTGCCGCCCATCGCCAACGGCGTCAGGTCATCGCGTTTGACGTACACATCGCGGCCCAGCCAGGTCGACAAGCGTTCGAGTTTTTCCAGGGCGGTAGGATGACCGAGCAGGTCGAGACGGTTAAAGCGGGCAAGCTGTTGTTTGATCATGGGGTCCGTACTGGCGGAGGGAGATGACAGGACTATAGGCACGCCTATTTAGCGGGGCAACTGCCAATCGCCTTATGTCCAAAAGTGCTGAGCACAGCACAATCGGTTCTTAATTCGCCTTCCAGACCATGCCGTAGAGTAATCGCCAATAACGCGGCCAGACAGTCCGGCCGCCCGTGAGGAGTTTTTACCGTGAGCGAGCGTTCCAGTCATTGGCAACTGCAGACCATCGTCAGCCAACTGCGCACGGCGCGTGACCAGTGGCGCGGACAAAATGGTCGCGCCAGCACCGAACAGGGCGGTCGCGAGTTGCCATCCCGAGCGGCCATGGCAGAGATTCTCGAAGCCCTCTGTGGCGCGTTGTTCCCGATGCGCCTGGGACCGGTGGATTTGCGTGAGGAGAGTGAAGACTTCTACGTCGGCCACACGCTGGACGTTGCATTGAACGCGTTGCTGGCTCAGGCGCGACTCGAATTGCGCTACGCCGCTCGCCACAGTGACCAGGCCGATACTGAGGTCGAGGCCAAGACCATTCAGATCATTCAGGACTTCGCCCTCGCATTGCCGGGGCTGCGCAGTCTGCTCGACACCGACGTGCTGGCGGCTTATCACGGCGATCCAGCGGCTCGCAGCGTCGACGAAGTATTGCTGTGCTATCCGGGGATTCTGGCGGTGATTCACCATCGCCTGGCCCATCATTTGTACCGCGCGGGGTTGCCGTTGCTGGCACGGATCAGCGCGGAAATCGCCCACTCGGCCACCGGCATCGACATTCACCCTGGCGCGCAGATTGGTCGCAGCTTCTTCATCGATCACGGAACGGGCGTAGTGATCGGCGAGACGGCAATTATCGGTGAGCGCGTGCGGATTTATCAGGCCGTGACGTTGGGCGCCAAACGCTTCCCGGCGGATGAGGACGGCCAGCTGCAGAAGGGCCATCCACGGCATCCGATTGTTGAGGATGATGTGGTGATCTATGCCGGGGCGACGATTTTGGGGCGGATCACCATCGGCAAGGGCTCTACCATTGGCGGCAATGTCTGGCTGACCCGCAGCGTACCGGCCGGGTGCAACCTGACGCAGGCGAATCTGCAGCATGATGATGGGACGCAGAAGTAGGGTCCCCCACCTGATCGTTCCCACGCTCCTGCGTGGGAATGCCTCAAGGGACGCTCCGCGTTCCAGGGCCACCGCCGATGTAGTGCCTGACATCGATGTGACGCAGAGCGTCACGGGCTGCATTCCCGCGCAGAGCATGGGAACGATCATGCGTTCTCCGCAGCGTCATACCCTTCCTTGAGCTAGCGTACGAAACACACCGCCGAGCCTTGTGATTAGTCCTTAGCGCCCTATCCATGTTTAACTTGAACGCTTATTCAAGTTAAATCGCCGGTTCGCTGCCCGCTCACAACAGGAGGCTTGCCTTTGCCGAGTCCGTTACTGATTGCCCTGTTCCACCCCCTTGAGGTGCGCCTTTCATGAGTGCACCTTCCACCCCTCCAAGCGGCCAGGTCCGCATGAATCCGCCGGTGTTCTACTTTGCCGCGGGTTTCATTCTGTTGTTCGGCATTGTGGTTATTGCCTTGCCTGAACAGGCCGGTGCCTGGCTGCTGGAAGCGCAAAACTGGGCGGCCAATACGGTCGGCTGGTATTACATGCTCGCGATGACCCTGTATCTGGTCTTCGTGGTGGTCACCGCCTTGTCTGGCTACGGCAAAATCAAGCTCGGTGCCGACCACGACGAACCCGAATTCAGTTACCTGTCCTGGGCCGGAATGCTATTCGCCGCCGGGATCAGCATCACGCTGTTTTTCTTTTGCGTGTCCGAACCGCTGACCCATTTGTCGCAACCGCCCCAAGGCGAGGCAGGCACGGCGGATGCGGCGCGGCAGGCGATGCAGATTCTGTTTCTGCACTGGGGCCTGCACGGCTGGGGTGTGTTCGCCTTCGTCGGCATGGCGCTGGCCTACTTCGCTTATCGGCATAACCTGCCGCTGGCCCTGCGTTCGGCGCTTTATCCGCTGATCGGCAAACGCATCAACGGCCCCATTGGTTACGCGGTGGATGGCTTCGGCATTATCGCCACGGTGTTCGGCCTCGGCGCCGACATGGGCTTTGGCGTGTTGCACCTCAACTCGGGTCTGGACTATCTGTTCGGCATCGCTCACACGCAGTGGATTCAGGTCGGCCTGATCACACTGATGATGGGCGCGGCGATCATCGTCGCGGTCTCCGGCGTCGATAAAGGCGTGCGGGTGATGTCCGACATCAATATGCTGCTGGCCTGCGCGCTGCTGCTGTTCGTGTTGTTCGCCGGCCCCACCCAGCACCTGCTCAACACCCTGATCCAGAACATCGGCGACTACCTCGGCGCGTTGCCGATGAAGAGTTTCGACCTGTACGCCTACGACAAGCCCAGTGACTGGCTGGGCGGTTGGACGGTGTTCTATTGGGCCTGGTGGATTGCATGGTCGCCGTTCGTGGGCCTGTTCATCGCACGGATTTCCCGTGGCCGGACTATCCGCGAATTCGTCTTCGGCGTGCTGTTGATTCCGCTCGGTTTCACACTGGCGTGGATGTCGATCTTCGGTAATAGCGCCATTGATCAAGTCCTCAACCACGGCATGAGCGCCCTCGGCATGTCGGCCATCGACA
This sequence comes from Pseudomonas sp. ZS1P83, assembly GCF_054897825.1. Classification (NCBI taxonomy): domain Bacteria; kingdom Pseudomonadati; phylum Pseudomonadota; class Gammaproteobacteria; order Pseudomonadales; family Pseudomonadaceae; genus Pseudomonas; species Pseudomonas sp. ZS1P83. The sequence goes on along the minus strand of NZ_CM142706.1, from coordinate 5,192,809 downwards.
ACCCGTCGATGACCCTCTACCTGCTGCTGGAAACCTATCCGTGGAGCAAAACGGTCATCGCGGTCACAGTGTTTATCAGCTTCGTATTCTTTGTGACGTCCGCCGACTCCGGCACGGTGGTGTTGTCGACGCTGTCCGCCAAGGGTGGCAACCCGGATGAAGACGGGCCGAAATGGCTGCGAGTGTTCTGGGGTGCAATGACGGCGCTGGTGACCAGTGCACTGCTGTTCTCCGGCAGCATTGATGCGCTGAAGTCAGCGGTGGTGCTGACTTCGTTGCCGTTCTCCATGATCTTGCTGTTGATGATGTGGGGGCTGCACAAAGCGTTCTATCTGGAGTCGCAGAAGCAGATTGCGCAGCTGCATTCCCTGGCTCCGGTGTCCGGCTCGCGGCGTGGTGGCTGGCGTCAACGCTTGACTCAGGCCGTGCATTTCCCGTCTCGCGATGAGGTTTACCGCTTCCTCGATACGACGGTGCGCCCGGCGATTGAAGACGTCTCGGCGGTGTTCGTAGAGAAGGGTTTGAACGTGGTCACTCAGCCGGACCCGGCCAACGACAACGTCAGCCTGGAAATCGGACACGGCGAGGAGCATCCGTTTATCTATCAGGCGCAGATGCGTGGCTACTTCACGCCATCGTTTGCCCGTGGCGGCATGGGTTCCAAGGAACTCAACAACCGTCGTTATTACCGGGCCGAAGTGCATTTGAGCGAGGGCAGTCAGGACTACGATCTGGTGGGTTACACCAAGGAGCAGATCATCAACGACATCCTCGATCAGTACGAACGGCACATGCAGTTTTTGCATTTGGTGCGTTGATCGAGAAATGGTGGCGCCGGGCCCTTTTCAGGTTTCGGCGCTCAATACCATGAACAGCACCATCGCCGCCACCGGTACGCCAAATACGGCGCTGCCGACCACCAGTTCCGTGCTCAAGGGCTGGCCCGCGTTAACCATGCCAACTGCACCGTTGATCAACGTCAGCGCGAACCACAGCACGACAAAGCTGTAGACCAGGGTCTGGCGGCTAAAACCGATTTTCTCGCCGATGAACAGCATCAGCGCCAGCAGGATCAGGCCGAAGGTGATGATGATCGTGGTGTGCATGGTGTGTTCTCCTGGGAACGATCAAGACTTCGGTATCAGTGTGAGCTTAGTTAAACCAGCCCGCCATTGACCCGCAAAATCTGCCCGTTGACCCAGGCCGAATCCGGGCCGACCAGAAAGGACACGACGCGGGAGATGTCTTCTGGCTGAGCCAGACGTTCCAGCGGGGGCATCTTGGCGCCTGCGCAAATACAGCGAACCGAAAAGTCTCGATCATTTGTGAAACGTTTCAGCATTTTCTCGAGTCAGAGGTTTATCGGCGTTTGTCTGGGCGTATGCTGGGCAACTTGCAAAGCAGTCGATACCCAATTCAAGACAGACAAGAGAGGATTCGATGACCTACACCGCTGCCGAAAACCGCTATGACTCCATCCCTTACCGCCGTGTGGGGCGCAGCGGGCTGGTGCTGCCGGCACTGTCTCTGGGCCTGTGGCACAACTTTGGCGACAGCACGCCGATCGACACCCAGCGTTCATTGCTGCGTACCGCGTTTGATCTCGGCATCAACCATTTCGACCTGGCCAACAACTACGGCCCGCCGTATGGCAGCGCCGAGACCAATTTCGGTCGTTTGCTGCGCGAAGACTTCAAGCAGTATCGCGACGAGCTGATTATCTCGAGCAAGGCCGGTTGGGACATGTGGGCCGGCCCTTATGGTCAGGGCGGCGGTTCACGCAAATACGTACTGGCCAGCCTTGATCAGAGCCTGCAACGCCTGGGTCTGGACTACGTGGACATCTTCTACTCCCACCGCTTCGACCCGGACACGCCGCTGGAAGAAACCGCCAGCGCACTGGCTACCGCCGTGCAACAGGGCAAGGCGCTGTACATCGGCATCTCGTCCTACTCGGGCGTTAAAACCCGTGAAATGGCCGCGTTGCTGAAAGAGTGGAAAGTCCCGTTGCTGATTCACCAACCGGCTTACAACCTGCTCAACCGATGGATAGAAAAGGACCTGTTGGATACGACGGACGAACTTGGTACGGGCGTGATTGCGTTCACGCCGCTGGCTCAGGGTTTGTTGACTGACAAGTACCTTAACGGTGTGCCGGCGGATGCGCGGGTCAATCGTCCGGGCGGTGGTTCGTTGCAGACATCGCACCTGTCCGAAGCCAACATCGCTCATGTGCGTGCGCTGAATGAGATCGCCAAGCGACGCGGTCAGAGCCTGGCGCAGCTGGCATTGGCCTGGACGTTGCGCGATCCGCGGGTGACTTCGGCATTGATCGGTGCGAGCCGTCCGGAGCAGATTGTCGAGAACGTCGGGGCGTTGAAGAATTTGAGCTTTAGCGCTGAAGAGCTGGCGGAGATTGATCGATTTGCCCAGGAAGGCGGAATTAACCTTTGGGAGAAGCCTTCGGCGGCGGAGTAAATCTATTCGAAGGACGAGGACCGAATCACGGATAAGCCCTCCTCACATAAGGAAGTGGCTTGTCCGTGATTATTTTTAAGTGGCGCTTACGATGTCGTTATTTTTTGCTTGGGAAACCGAGTATTTCTGCGGTTTCGCTGAAAAACGTATCCCTTGCAGATCTCTTTCTTAGCTGCATATCGATCACTTGTGACTGGTCTGGGAGAGTGAAATAACCCTTATCCAAACTACATAGGGTTTCTAGAATGGGAAGCGGCAGCCCCAGCAACTGTCTGACTTGGGATCGGGAAAGTACCTTGTTTTCCACGAGCATCTTCACACCTCGCGCGATCAACAGCGGCCTTTCAAAATCGAAGTCGGCGTCCATAGGCTCGCCCTTGACCCAGCCTCTTGCGGACCTAGCTTTCCACAGCCTTGTCGTCGTGGTGTCATTAATGATTTCAAGATCTAGACATCGACGAACCATCGCCGCAACAGAAACCTTCCAGCGCGGCTTAAGTGCCAACAAGGTATCCAAAGTCGGCCAGCGAATCTCCCTTAGAAAGCTTTCCGCTGGCATCAAAAATGCGCTGGCAAATCGGTGAGCCTGTGATTCAAGCAGCGTGTAATTCGATTCGTATTGTTCGTTGGAAATATGTCGATGGAGAACTACATGTCCCAGTTCATGGGCCGCGTCGAATCGGTTTCTTATTCCGTTAGCCTTATCTGCAACGAGAAGTACATAAGGGCGCTGATCCAACTCGTACCAGTTTGATACGCCATCCATTTTGAGGTGCCCAAGCGTGGTTCGAGCACAGACGATGCCAGCGTTTTCCAACACCTGAACCACATTGGGTATCGGAGCAACCCCTAGTCCCCACGCTTGACGGCATTCACTCGCCATTCTCTCGATCTCTTGATCAGAAATCAGCTGGCAATTTCTTTCTTCCAGGTGGGGAACGTTAACAGTGACGAACTCAAGACTTTCCTGAAGTTTGTAGGAGATGTCTTGAAGCCACTCCAGACGGACTTCCGCTATTTCTCTCGCGTTGGTGGTAGCACTCACCTGAGAGCGGAAAAAGAATGGAGTGGTTTCACTCGTTACGATTTGCTCCTCTAACAGCCAGTTTTCACTGACGCCAAAAACCTCGCATAACCGTTGGAAGGCATCGGCCTCAGGTACCTGAAGCCCGTTCTCCCATTTAGAGATGTTTCCCGAGGCACGCCCCACCATTTCGGCCAAAGCTGTTTGGGTGATACCAAACGTGAGCCGTAACTGCTTGAGGCGCTCAGACTGAAAGCCCGCGACTCCAGTTCTCATGGTTCACCTCTTGGAATTTTGCTCGTCATCAGTGTTGTCTTCGATTTCTTCAGCGCGGCGCATCTTATCCCGCAATTTCACCAATTCAATCGGTTTCTGATCAACAGCTTCATTATCAGAGTAGCTCTGAAGAAGGTCTTCGAACGTGCAATTCATATGGAAGCCTTTGCCGTTGAAATAAGGCACGGCCATCATGATCGCCCGCGGCTCTGATTGATCCTCTGAACGTGATGGTGGTGCATGGACTACGACTAGCGCATGAATCAATTGATCGGTGACTGTCTGCGTCAACCCATCAATCCAGTCCATCTGTGTGGATGCTAAAGATTCGTTCAGCGTTTTCAGTTCGCTTCGGTGTTTCGCCGTGCGAATTTCTTTCTGCCAGGGCAGGACGACAGATGTGATGCGCAAACTTCCCAGCTCCAATAGGACGTAATTGTGTCCTTTTGGGTCGGTTGTTTTGATGATTGGATTCCAGCGTTTCATTCCCGCTAAGGCGTCTTGAACGAGCGAATGCCGTAAATGGCCACGCAGATCTCCAGGAGGGGTATGAATCAGGAGTTCTTCTGACTCCTTCAATGCCTTTTGAAAGGTTTGAGGAATAAGAATCCCTAGTTCATCAAAAAACTCTCTATCGACTTGCGCGCGAATGAAGCCTTGGATTTCTTCTTTTGTGATCATGCTGTCACCACTCACTATTCGGTAAGCGGATTTTTACGCCATTTTTATTCGTTATGGAAGCGACCAGCTGTTTTTTTATCCAGTTGAAGCTAAGCAAATCCCTCTGTGGTGCTCAAAACGGCACATCCCCCAGCACCGTAGCCCGCTGCATCACTCGCCGCGCCGGCCGGTAATCATCCACGGCGTAATGCTGTGTCACGCGGTTATCCCAAAACGCCACGTCGTCCTTCTGCCAACGCCAGCGAATCGTAAATTCCGGTCGTGTCGCGTGAGCAAACAACAGCTTCAGAATCACCTCGCTCTCAGTCTCCGACAGCTCATTGATCTTCGACGTGAAGCCTTCATTGACGAACAACGACCGGCGCCCGCTCACGGGGTGCGTACGGATCACCGGGTGTGACAGCGGGGGATTCTTGCGGCGCGCTTCCTCCCACTGGGCCAACGCTTGCGGCGTGTTGCCATAACGCTCCAGCGGAAACGAGCGAGTAAAGTCGTGGGTAGCCGTCAGCCCTTCGAGCAAGGTTTTCATCGGCGCGGACAACGCTTCATACGCCGCGATACCGCTGGCCCACAGTGTGTCGCCACCGAACTCCGGCAGCAGCTTGGCACTGAGTACTGCGCCCATGGCCGGGGTCGGCAGGAAAGTCACGTCGGTGTGCCAGATCGCGTTGTCGCGCACGTCGGTGACGGCGGTGTCGAGGATCAGCACTTCGGGCTGCTCCGGCACATTCGGGTAGATCGGGTGAATGTGCAGGTCGCCGAAATTAGCGGCGAATCGCGCTTGCTGCTGAGGTGTAATCGGCTGGTCGCGGAAGAACAGCACCTGATGCTTGAGCAGCGCCTGCTCGATGGCGTCGCGTTGTTCCAGGTTCAGCGGCTGACTGATGTCGATACCGCTGATTTGCGCGCCGAGGGCCGAGCTAAGGGGGACGATTGTCAGGATGCTCATGGTCTTTCTCTTCAATCCGGGGTGCCGAGCTGTCGGCATGGTCAATGACAAGTCTTTAGTGAGCCTGGCCATGCCACGGCACCAGTTTGCGTTGCAGGGCGCGCAAGCCCATTTCCATGGCGAAGGCGATCAGCGCGATCACCAGAATCCCCAGCACCACCACATCGGTGACCAGGAACTGCGCGGCCGACTGCACCATGAAGCCCAGCCCGCTGGTGGCGGCGATCAATTCGGCGGCGACCAGCGTCGACCAACCCACACCCAGGCCAATGCGCACACCGGTCAAAATGTCCGGCAACGCGCTCGGCAGAATCACATGGCGAATCAACTGCGCCCGGGTCGCACCTAACGACTGCGCCGCGCGCAACTTGGCCGGGTCGACGGTGCGCACACCGGTCGCGGTAGCGATGGCGATCGGGGCGAAGATCGCGAGGTAGATCAGCAAGACTTTCGACAGCTCACCGATGCCGCACCAAATCACGATCAGCGGCAGATAAGCCAATGGCGGGATAGGGCGGTAAAACTCGATCAGCGGATCGAGAATGCCGCGAGCGATGCGGTTGTGGCCGATGGCGATGCCGACCGGCACGGCGGTCAGCACTGCGAAGCCCAGGCCCAGACCGATTCGGCTGAGACTCGCGCCCAAGTGCTGCCACAAGGTCGAATCCATGTAGCCGGAGGTCACCAGCAGCCAGCCTTTTTGCAGCACGGCAGAGGGTGGTGGCAGGAACAGCGGTTCGATCATGCCAGTGGCGGTGACGGCCCACCAAATGACAACAAGCGCGACCAGCGTCAGCACGCTGATCCACCGAGTGCTGAGGCTGCGACGAACTGGAATGACCACCGATTGGCCGTTGGTTTTTACCGTCGCGGCCGGGATTTCATAGCTGCTCATGCGCGCTCCTGCCGCTGGGCGGTGCTGCGTTGGGAGAACACTTTGGCGAGCACGTGTTCGCGGGTTTCGATAAAGCGCGGGTCGGACTTGATCGATCGAGCCGACTCACCAGCGGCGTAACGCTGACCGAAATCCAGGCTCAGGCGCTCGACGATTTGCCCAGGGTTTGGTGCCAGCAGAATCAGGTCCGTGGCGAGGAACACCGCTTCTTCAATGTCGTGGGTAATCAGAAATACCGGCTTGGCGGTGCGCTGCCAGACTTGCAGCAGCAACTCCTGCATTTGTTCACGGGTGAAGGCATCGAGGGCGCCGAAGGGTTCGTCCATCAGCAAAACCCGAGGGTCGGCGGCGAGGGCGCGAGCCAGACCGACACGCTGCTTCTGGCCGCCCGAGAGCTGCCAGATTCGGCGACTTTCGAAACCGGAAAGGTCCACCAGGGCGAGCATTTCCCGAGCACGAATTTCGCGTTTGTCCCGGGAAATGCCGGCCAGTTCCAGACCGAAACCGACGTTGGCCAACACGTCCTGCCAGGGCAGCAGCGCGTCATCCTGGAACACCACGCCGCGTTCGGCGCTCGGGCCTTTGACCGGCACGCCATCGAGGGTAATGCGCCCAGCGCTAGGCTCGACGAAACCGGCAATCAGGTTCAACAGCGAGGTCTTGCCACTGCCGGACGGGCCGAGGGCGACCAACAATTGCTGGGGCCCAAGACTCAGAGAAATATCCGCCAGTACCGGTTCGGCGGCACCGGGGTACTGTGCGCTGATGCGCTCCAGCTGTAGCAAAGCCATCGCAGTTAACTCCCGATCAGTTGGTGATGTACTTGGCGCTGACGTAGGGAGCGTAATCCGGCAGGACGGCCTCGACCTTGCCTTGTTCCTTGAGGAACGCGGCGGTGTCGGTGATGGCCTTGGTGGTCGGCGCGCCGAGGGTGATCACCTGATCAGCCGCCAGCGGGTAGACGTTGCCTTGTAGCAACAATGGAATGTCGCTGGCCTTGGCGCCGGAGAGTTTCACCAGCTTGTCGACGTTGCTTTGGTTGGCGAGCCAGGCCTTCGGGTCTTTTCGGTAGTCGGCGTAGGCATCCAGGGTCACTTTAGCGAACGCGGTAACGATTTCCGGGTGCTTCTCGGCGAAGTCTTTACGCACGATCCAGGCATCGAAGGTCGGCGCGCCGAACCTGGCCAGTTCGCCGGAGGTGATCAGTACTTTGCCGTTTTCCTTGGCCACGCCGAGCGCTGGGTCCCAGACGTAAGTGGCGTCGATGTCACCGCGTTTCCAGGCGGCGACGATCGCGGGCGGAGCGAGGTTGAGGACGGTGACTTTCGACGGGTCGATGTTCCAGTGCTTCAGCGCGGCCAGCAGGCTGTAGTGGCCAGTGGAAACGAACGGCACGGCGATTTTCTTTCCGATCAGGTCTTGTGGGGTTTTGATCCCGGAACCGTCGCGAGCGACCAGGGCTTCAGCGGCGCCGATCTGGGTGGCGATGAGGAAGGTTTCTACCGGGACTTTGCGGGTGATTGCAGCCGTCAGAGGGCTGGAACCGAGGTAGCCGATCTGCACGTCGCCGGAAGCGATGGCGGCGATGATGTCGGCTCCGTTGTCGAATTTGCGCCAGTCGATTTTGGCGTTGGTGGCTTTTTCGTATGCGCCGTCGGCCTGGGCGACTTTCGCCGGGTCAACGGTGGTCTGGTAGGCGACGGTGACGTCAGCCGCCTGGGCAAAGAAACTTGTCGCGGCCAGAGACGCAGCCGCCAGCAGGCGAAGGGGGAAAGTCAGTTTCATTGAGAAGCTCCTTGTCAGACGACCGAGAGTCGGCGTGAAAGGAGACTAAATGATCTAAGAATCCGAAAGTAAATAACTTTTTCGAATGAGCTTATGAGCGGAAAATTCTAAGGGACGGGTGGGCGGGTAGCTGATCGTTCCCACGCTCCGCGTGGTAACGCCTCAAGGGACGCTCCGCGTCCAGGTGACGCAGAGCGTCACCGGCTGCATTCCCACGCAGAGCGTGGGAATGAACGGTGCCGAGGAGGTTAGTTGCTAATCGCCAGAATGCTCGCCTGATACGACCCGACAAACACATCGAAATCGCCCACCTCGTTCTGCTCCAGCTCAACCTGCTCAGCCAGCGACGAACGCGCCCGCGCTTCAAATTTCGCCTGATCATCGCCATTCAACGGCTCACTACGGAAAAACTCCGCATGCGCGCGGCTCTGACGCAGGGAGAACTGACTGAAGCTCTCCTTGTGCTCAGCCATCGCCGCCAGCACCTGGGCGGATGGCGTCAGGGAAGGATCCTTGACCTTGGCCAGCTGCGCATCCAACGCCTTGTTATGCGCATCGCCGCCATGGCTCTGATCCAGCATTGCCGCCAGTGGAGCAATCTTCTCCAGCAACTCGCTGGCCCACTCTTTCAGGTCCACCGGATGACCGTCGCGTTGCAGTTCCAGGCCCGGGCGGCGACCTTCCTTGACCACGCTGAGGAAGTTCGAGGTCGCGTTGCCGCAAGAGGTATTGGTCAGTAGCGGGCTGTCGTTCATCGCGCAATACAGCAGGAACGCGTCAAGGAAGCGCGACTCTGGCAGGTCGATGCCCATCGGCAGGAACGGGTTGATGTCCAGGCAACGCACTTCGACGTACTGAATGCCACGGGCTACCAGCGCCTGGATCGGGCGTTCGCCGGTGTAGGTCACGCGTTTGGGGCGGATGTTGGAGTAGTACTCGTTTTCGATTTGCAGGATGTTGGTGTTGAGCTGAACCCACTCACCGTCCTGATGCGTGCCGATTTCGACGTACGGCGCATAAGGCGTGGCGACCGCTTTGCGCAGGCTGTCGGTGTAACTGGCCAGATCGTTGTAGCACGGGGTCAAACCGGCCTGGGCGTTGCTCTGGTAACCCAGGTCACTCATGCGCAGGCTGGTGGCGTACGGCAAGTACAAGGTGTCCGGGTCCAGTTGTTCCAACTGGTGCGAACGACCGCGCAGGAAACCGGCGTCCAGCGCAGGTGATGCGCCGAACAGGTACATCAGCAGCCAGCTGTAGCGGCGGAAGTTGCGGATCAGCGCGATGTAGGCCGACGACTGATAGTCACGGTCGGTGCCGACAAAGTCTTCAGCGGCTTTGAGCAGCGGCCAGAGCTTTTCCGGCAGGGAAAAATTGTAGTGAATCCCGGCGATGCACTGCATGGTCTTGCCGTACCGCAGGGCCAGGCCCTTGCGGTAGACGTACTTGAGCTGACCAATGTTGGAGGTGCCGTAATAGGCGATCGGGATGTCTTCCTCGGCCGGCAACGGGCACGGCATCGATGGACTCCACAGGTACTCGTTGCCGAGCTTGCTGTAGGCAAAACGGTGAATGCTGTCCAGGCTCGCCAGGGTGTCTGCCGGATCGGGCAGGGCGGGCGTGATGAACTCCAGCAGCGACTCGGAATAGTCGGTGGTGATTTGTTCGTTGGTCAGCGCGGAACCCAATTCTTCCGGGTGCGGCGTTTGCGCCAGGCGACCTTCGCCGGTCACGCGCAGGCATTCACGTTCGATGCCGTGAAGGCACTGTTCGAGCAGAGAGAGGTTAGCGCGCTCGCCGAGCAGAGCCAGGCGGCGGTTGAGAAGTTCGCTCAAGTTGGATTCCTTCACGCGTCAGTCGCCCCAATATGGGGGTGGGCAAGACGGTCTACAAGGGTGAAGTTGAAACTGGCGTTTTCGCCTGGTTTAAGAGCACCTCGGGACTGTTGTCAGCCGGCCAAGGTTTGAACGCCGCAATCCCCTGTGGGAGCGGGCTTGCTCGCGAAAGCGGTGGATCAGTCGACTTGAATGTTGCCTGACACACTGCTTTCGCGAGCAAGCCCGCTCCCACAGGGAACTCCGGCGCTGCTGTCACAGCGCCGAAATTAACTCAAATTGATGACCACTAGCTACAGGACAGCGAACGTGCCTTGTGCTTTTGCGACCAGTTTGTCGCCCTGCATCACGTCAGCCTCGACCACCAACGTGCGGCGGCCCGGGTGAATGACCCGCGCCGTGCACATCACTTCGCCGCCTTCAACGGCGCGAATGTAGTTGATCTTGCACTCGATGGTCGCACTCTGCTGGTCAAAGCCGTGAGTGCTGGAACAAGCCAACCCCATGGCAATGTCCACCAGACTGAACAAGGCCCCGCCGTGCAGCTTGCCGCCGCGATTGCGCAGCTCCGGCGCAAGCCCGAGGGCGACGTGCGCCACCCCGGTCTCCAGACTGTGCAAACGACACCCCAGCAACTTGAAAAAAGCGCTTTCGGTCAGCCCGGCAGGGATGTCCATCAGCGTTTCTTCAGCTGCTTGGCGTTGGCGAACAGCGAAGCCATGGCGTGGTTGACCGGGGCCGCCGCCGTGGTTTCCTTGCGCGGTGCAGTGTTCTGGGATTGGCGCGAAGACGAGCCGGGACGTGCGCCACGGGCACCGTCGATTTTCTCGCCCGGGGTGTCGCTCATGCGCATCGACAGACCCACGCGTTTGCGCGGAATGTCGATTTCCATGACTTTCACTTTCACCACGTCACCGGCCTTCACTGCTTCACGCGGATCCTTGATGAATTTCTCCGAAAGTGCAGAGATGTGCACCAAACCGTCTTGATGCACGCCGATGTCGACGAACGCGCCAAAGTTGGTCACGTTGGTTACCACGCCTTCGAGGATCATGCCCAGTTGCAGGTCCTTGAGGTCTTCGACGCCTTCCTGGAACTCGGCGGTCTTGAACTCAGGACGTGGATCGCGGCCAGGTTTTTCCAGCTCTTGCAGGATGTCGGTGACCGTTGGCAGACCGAAAGTCTCGTCGGTGTATTTCTTCGGATCGAGGCGCTTGAGAAAGCTGGCATCGCCGATCAGCGAACGGATGTCACGGTCGGTCTCCGCGGCGATGCGCTGCACCAGCGGATAGGCTTCCGGGTGAACCGCGGACGAATCCAGCGGATTGTCGCCGTTCATAACGCGCAGGAAACCGGCGGCCTGTTCGAAGGTCTTCTCGCCCAAACGAGCGACTTTCTTCAACGCGGCGCGGGTTTTGAAGGCGCCGTGCTCGTCGCGGTGGCTGACGATGTTCTGCGCCAGCGTCGCGTTGAGGCCGGAGATACGGGCCAGCAGCGCCACGGAAGCGGTGTTCACGTCCACGCCCACGGCGTTCACGCAGTCTTCGACCACAGCATCCAGGCCTCTGGCCAGTTTCAGCTGCGACACGTCGTGCTGGTACTGGCCGACGCCGATGGATTTCGGATCGATCTTCACCAGTTCGGCCAGTGGATCCTGCAAGCGACGAGCGATGGACACCGCGCCACGGATCGACACGTCGAGGTCCGGGAATTCCTTGGAAGCCAGTTCCGAAGCCGAGTAAACCGATGCGCCGGCCTCGGAGACCATGACCTTGGTCATCTTCATCGCTGGGTATTTTTTGATCAGCTCAGCAGCCAGCTTGTCGGATTCACGGCTGGCGGTGCCGTTGCCGATGGCAATCAGGTCCACCGCATGCTTGGCGCACAGGGCGGCGAGCACGGCGAGGGTCTGGTCCCACTTGTTGTGCGGCACGTGGGGGTAAACCGTGGCGTGATCCAGCAGCTTGCCGGTGGAGTCGACCACGGCGACCTTGCAACCGGTGCGCAGGCCCGGGTCGAGGCCCAGCGTGGCGCGCGGCCCAGCCGGTGCCGACAGCAGCAAGTCGTGCAGGTTGTGGGCGAACACGTTGATTGCTTCGGTTTCCGCGCCATCGCGCAGTTCGCCCAGCAGGTCGGTTTCCAGGTGGGTGTAGAGCTTGACCTTCCAGGTCCAGCGCACCACTTCGCCCAGCCATTTGTCGGCGGCGCGGTTCTGGTTCTGGATACCGAATTGCTGGCCGATCATGCCTTCACACGGGTGCATGGTGCCCGGCAGTTCGTCGCCGACTTTCAGCGCAGAACTCAGAATGCCTTCGTTGCGACCACGGAAAATGGCGAGCGCGCGGTGCGACGGCATGCTTTTCAGTGGTTCATCGTGTTCGAAATAGTCGCGGAACTTGGCGCCTTCCTCTTCTTTGCCAGCGATGACGCGGGCACTCAGAGTGGCTTCCTGCTTGAGGTAGCTGCGCAGTTTGTCCAGCAAGCGGGCGTCTTCGGCGAAACGCTCCATGAGGATGTACTTGGCGCCTTCGAGAGCAGCCTTCACGTCGGCCACGCCTTTTTCAGCGTCGACGAAGCGCGCGGCTTCAGCCTCTGGCGTCAGGGTCGGGTCGTTGAACAGGCCGTCTGCCAGCTCGCCGAGGCCGGCTTCCAGGGCGATCTGGCCCTTGGTGCGGCGCTTCTGCTTGTACGGCAGGTACAAGTCTTCGAGGCGGGTTTTGGTGTCGGCAAGTTTGATGTCGCGTTCGAGTTGCGGGGTCAGCTTGCCTTGCTCCTGGATACTGGCAAGGATGCTGATGCGCCGTTCGTCGAGTTCTCGCAGGTAGCGCAGACGCTCTTCCAGATGACGCAACTGGATGTCATCGAGGCTGCCGGTCACTTCTTTCCGGTAACGGGCGATGAAGGGCACCGTGGAGCCTTCATCGAGTAGCGCGACGGCCGCTTCGACCTGTTGTGGGCGTACGCCGAGTTCCTCGGCGATGCGGCTGTTGATGCTGTCCATAAAACCACCTGACAAATTGTGAAAGCAGGCTCGCAGGCGCAGAGATAAGGGCTCGGCGAGTCTGGTTGAGCGGCCTGGCCTGCGCCGCTACCTGGATCAACAGGCATCCCGTTGACCCGTGAAATCGAACAATTACTGCCATGGCCGTGAAAATAAATATCGGCCACTCGCAGCAATGATCAGACGTTGCCTGACACAAAAGGCCGCGCATTATACCCAGCGTTCTGTCATTCGGGGGCATCGCAGGCTGTAGGCAGAAAGGCCGGATTTCTGGCGGTGAAGGAAAAATCTGCTAACAATGCACACGGTGCGTATAACGGCAGCTACGCCATAATGCGCGCCGAGACCAAAGGAGCATCTAATGAGCAGCACTGCAAACATTGCTGAAGGCGAAAAAATTCTTATTGTTGACGACGATCCAGGGCTCAGCAGCCTGTTGGAACGCTTTTTCGTCAGCAAGGGCTACCGCGCCCGCGCCGTGCCGAACACTGAACAAATGGATCGCCTCCTGGCGCGTGAAGTGTTCAACCTGGTCGTCCTCGACCTGATGCTGCCCGGCGAAGACGGCTTGACCGCCTGCCGCCGCCTGCGCACCGCGAACAACCAGATTCCAATCATCATGCTGACCGCCAAGGGCGATGAGCTGAGCCGCATCAAGGGCCTCGAACTGGGCGCCGACGATTACCTGGCCAAGCCGTTCAACCCGGACGAACTGATGGCGCGTGTCAAAGCGGTCCTGCGTCGTCAGTCAGCCCCGGTACCGGGCGCTCCAGGCAGCGAAGACGAAAGCGTGACCTTCGGTGACTACGAACTGTCCCTGGCCACCCGCGAACTCAAGCGCGGCGACGAAGTGCACATGCTCACCACGGGTGAGTTTGCGGTGCTCAAGGCGTTGGTGATGAACGCACGCCAGCCTCTGACTCGCGACAAGCTGATGAACCTGGCCCGTGGCCGCGAGTGGGATGCCCTGGAGCGTTCCATCGACGTACAGATTTCCCGTCTGCGCCGGATGATCGAGCCCGATCCATCCAAGCCGCGCTACATCCAGACCGTTTGGGGCGTGGGTTACGTGTTCGTTCCGGATGGCGCCGCCACCAAGTGATCGGCGATTTGTAGGAGCGGGTCTTGCGGATGATGTTGTCCGCAGACTCGCGATCCGCAATATGCGAGCATCGCTCGCTCCTGCAAGTGTGTAGCGGTTATCCATGAAAACCCCTGTTTGGTTCCCCCAGAGTTTCTTCTCCCGCACCCTTTGGCTGGTGCTGATCGTCGTCCTGTTTTCCAAGGCGTTGACCCTGGTTTATCTGTTAATGAACGAAGACGTGCTGGTGGACCGCCAATACAGCCACGGCGTCGCCCTGACGTTACGCGCCTATTGGGCCGCCGATGAAGAAAACCGCACAAAGATTGCCGATGCCGCAACCCTGATCCGGGTAGTGGGCGCTGGCGTGCCGGAAGGCGAACAACACTGGCCTTACAGCGAGATCTACCAGCGGCAGATGCAGGCAGAGCTGGGAGCCGACACCGAAGTCCGATTACGCATGCATTCGCCACCGGCCCTGTGGGTGCGGGCGCCAAGCCTGGGTGATGGCTGGCTGAAAGTGCCGCTTTACCCGCATCCGTTGCGTGGCCAGAAAATCTGGAACGTACTCGGCTGGTTCCTCGCCATCGGCTTGCTGTCCACTGCGTCGGCATGGATCTTCGTCAGCCAGCTCAATCAACCGTTGAAACGTCTGGTGTATGCCGCGCGCCAACTCGGCCAGGGCCGCAGTGTGCGCCTGCCGATCAGCGACACGCCGAGTGAAATGACCGAGGTCTATCGCGCCTTCAACCAGATGGCCGAAGACGTCGAGCAAGCCGGCCGCGAGCGTGAGTTGATGCTGGCTGGGGTCTCCCATGACTTGCGCACACCCTTGACCCGTTTGCGGCTGTCTCTGGAGCTGATGGGCGACCATAGCGACCTGACAGACGACATGGTCCGCGACATCGAAGACATGGACGCGATTCTCGACCAGTTCCTGGCGTTTATCCGCGATGGGCGCGACGAGTCGGTGGAAGAGGTGGACCTGAGCGATCTGGTGCGCGAAGTCGCGGCGCCGTACAACCAGAACGAAGAGAAAGTGCGCCTGCGCCTGGAGCCGATTCAGCCGTTTCCGTTGCGTCGAGTGTCGATGAAGCGATTGCTGAACAACCTGATCGGCAACGCCTTGCATCACGCAGGCAGCGGGGTTGAGGTGGCGGCTTATGTGTCCGGGGATACCAGCGCGCCGTATGTGGTGCTGAGTGTCATGGACCGTGGGGCGGGGATCGATCCGTCGGAGCTGGAGGCGATCTTCAACCCGTTTACTCGTGGTGATCGTGCCCGGGGGGGCAAGGGGACAGGGTTGGGCTTGGCGATCGTGAAGCGGATTGCCTCGATGCATGGTGGGAATGTTGAGCTGCGTAACCGTTCTGGTGGTGGGTTGGAAGCGCGGGTGCGGTTGCCGCTTGGGTTGATGCTGCCGCGGGATGCGGTGTAAGAACTGGGGTTTGTGGTGGTGCTCATGGCCCCTTCGCGGGCAAGCCTCGCTCCTACAGTTGATGACAAATCCATGTAGGAGCGAGGCTTGCCCGCGATATAGGTAGTCCGTTCCTTTCTCTTCCATACTGACTTCGCTGGAAGTTGGCTGTCGGCGAGGAAGGAACATGCACCTGCGGGCTACGAATATGCTCGCGCAGCACTCGATGATTACGCCTTCACCTTCGAGTCCACAGGTGCGCTTGCGCCCTCTAACGAATTCTCAGGGAAAGCCCGACACGGCTCTCTATATCGCCTTCGCTGGACGCAAGCATGCATGTCCCTGCATGTACTTTAGCGCCTGTGGAGGTGTTCCATGCAAACGCTCCTGTCTCAGAATTTCACTGCTTATATCGGAATTGATTGGGCAGACGCCAAGCACGACATCTGTTTGCAGATTGCTGGAGAGGCGCAGCGGAGTTTCGAGGTCATCGACCACAAGCCCGAGTCGATTGATCGCTGGGCCAAGTCGCTGCATCAACGTTACGGTGGCCCGATCGCGATCGCCGTGGAGTTGAACAAAGGGCCACTGATAGCGGCTCTGCAAAAATATGAGTTTTTTTGTATCTTTCCGATCAATCCGAGCATCTTGGCCCGGCACCGTAAAACCTTCGTCCCCAGTGGCGCCAAGGATGATCCAACGGATGCTCAATGGGCGCTTGAGCTGTTGCTGAATCACCCCGAACGGTTTCCTCAACTGGTCCAGCAAAGCTCCGCCATGCGTTCGCTCGCCAGCCTGACCGAACATCGCCGCGGGTTGGTCGATGACCGGGTCAAGATCAGCAATCGTCTGGTCTGCATGCTCAAACAGTATTATCCGTTGGCTCTTGAGCTGTTTCATGACCATGACACGCTGGTTTTCTGTGAGTTTTTGGCGCGCTGGTCGACATTTGAAGTGCTTAAGCACGCTCGGCCAGCCAGCGTTTTGAAGTTCCTTCACGCGCATAATGTTCGCCATGCTGAGCTCAATCAGCAGCGTTTGGCATTGATCGCCAAAGCCATGCCGTTGACTGAAGATCCAGGCGTGGTCAGTCCTTCAGCGCTGTATGTGCTGGCCCTGGTCTCGCAACTGAAAGGGGTCATCACGGCGATCAAAGATTTTGATCGGGAGATCGAAAAAACTGCCAACACCCTGGCCGACTATCGACTCTTCAAGGCCTTGCCCGGCGCGGGACAGCAGCTTGCACCACGGTTGATGGTCGCCTTTGGTGAGCAGCGTGATCGCTTCAAGGATGCCAGTGCTGTGCAGCGATATGCCGGGATTGCCCCGGTCACCGAACGCAGTGGCAAGAAAAAAGTCGTCCACTGGCGCTATCAATGCGCAACTTTTTTGCGCCAGACCTTTGTTGAGTGGGCTGCACACAGCATCAATCAATCGGTGTGGGCAGAGGCTTATTATCGCCAGCAAAGGGCCAAAGGCTGCTCATACCAAGCGGCCCTCAGGGCCCTGGCGTTCAAGTGGATCCGGATCGTTTATCAGTGCTGGAAGAGCAGCACCGTGTACGACGAAAAGGTTTATTTACAAGCCTTGCTCCGGCACGGCTCACCGTTGACCAGCGAGCCGGACACAGCAAAACCGTGTTGACGGAAAGGCTCAGGGCGTGAAGGCGGCCTTCCGACCGCCATGAATTTCAGGGTTTAACCTTTTCCTTTGGTCCGAGTCATATTCGGCCCACCATTCTTCTCAAGATGCTCAATGATGATTCCCGCCACGTTCTTGCTAGTGGTGGTTTCAATCCCTTCCAACCCCGGCGACGAATTCACTTCCATCACCAGCGGGCCATGATTGGAACGCAGGATGTCCACGCCCGCCACTGCCAAACCCATCACCTTCGCCGCACGCAATGCGGTCATGCGTTCTTCCGGCGTGATCTTGATCAGGCTGGCGGTGCCACCACGATGAAGGTTGGAGCGAAACTCCCCAGGCTTGGCCTGGCGCTTCATCGCCGCGATCACCTTGTCGCCCACCACGAAGCAGCGAATGTCCGCCCCGCCGGCTTCCTTGATGTATTCCTGAACCATGATGTTTTGCTTCAGGCCCATGAACGCTTCGATTACCGACTCCGCCGCCGTCGCCGTTTCACACATCACCACGCCGATGCCCTGAGTGCCTTCCAGCACCTTGATCACCAGCGGCGCGCCGTTGACCATCTCGATCAAGTCGGGAATGTCGTCCGGGGAGTGCGCAAAACCAGTGACCGGCAAACCAATGCCCCGGCGCGAAAGCAATTGCAGGGACCGCAGTTTGTCTCGCGAGCGAGCGATGGCCACCGATTCGTTGAGTGGAAAAACACCCATCATTTCGAACTGGCGCAACACCGCGCAACCATAAAACGTCACCGACGCGCCAATCCGCGGTATCACCGCATCGAAACCTTCCAGCGGCTTGCCACGATAGTGGATCTGCGGCTTGTGGCTGGCAATGTTCATGTAGGCGCGCAGGGTGTCGATCACCACCATTTCATGGCCACGCTCGGTACCGGCTTCGACCAGACGACGAGTGGAATACAAACGCGGGTTCCGCGACAGCACAGCGATCTTCATGCAACACCTGTGGAGGAGGTAGATACCGGGAACACCGGCTTGTCTTGTACGTATTTAATGCCCGGATTGACCACCAACTGGCCGTCGATCAAGGCTTTGGAACCGAGTAACAGGCGATAACGCATGGACTTGCGACAGGCGAGGGTGAACTCGACCCGCCAGACCCGATCACCAAGGGCCAGGGTGGTGCTGACCACGTAACGCATCTGCGCGTGGCCGTTGGAGCTTTTGATAGTTTTCATTGTCACCAAGGGTGCTTCGCAGCGCCGGTGACGCAGTTGCACTACGGTGCCCAAGTGAGCAGTAAAGCGCACCCACTGTTCCCCGTCGCGCTCGAATGGCTCGATATCGGTGGCATGCAGGCTGGAGGTGCTGGCGCCGGTGTCGATTTTTGCGCGCAGGCCCGCGACTCCCAAATCCGGGAGCGCCACCCACTCGCGCAGACCGACAACGGTCAAATGGTCAAATGTCTTCAATAGGAAAAACCGGCGATTAACGCGTCCAGGTCCCAGGCGTTACTTGGGCCAACGCTTTGAATGCGGGCTTGGCGAACCAGTAACCCTGCATCAGAAAAATTCCACAGTCCGCCAGGAAATCCCGTTCTCCGGCGCTTTCGATCCCTTCGGCAATGACTGTAACGTTCAGCTCCGCACAGATTGTGACAACCCCTCGAACGATAGCCTGACGAACACGATCGCGGTCGACATCGCGGATCAGTGCCATGTCGAGTTTGATCAGGTCCGGTTGGAAATCAGCAAGCAGATTGAGCCCCGAGTAGCCCGCGCCGAAATCGTCGATGGCGGTCTTGAAGCCGAATTCGCGGTATTCACGCAGAATATTGGTCAAATGGCGATAGTTATCTACGTGCTGGCTTTCCAGGGTTTCGAAAATTAGCCGGTCGATGGGGAAGTTGTGTTTTTTCGCGGCTTCCAGTGTGCTTCGAATACACAGTTCCGGGCGGTACACGGCGTTGGGCATGAAGTTGATCGACAGATGCGTCTGCATCCCTAGATTCGCCGCGCCTTCAATGGCTCGGGTCCGGCAGAGCTGGTCGAAGCGGTAGCGGTTGTCCTCAGTGATCTGATCGAGAACCGACAGTGCACCCTCACCCTTTACACCGCGCACGAGTGCCTCATGGGCGAAAATCGACTGATCTCGCAAATCGACGATGGGTTGGTAGGCAAAGGTAAAATCGAAGCCCAGGGGCTCACTTTGCTGGCAACCCTGGCAACCGCCGTTGGGCGAGGTCAATGAAGACGGAAATATAGTCACTCGATCACTCCATGCCGGTGAGCCGGCCAAGTCGACATTCTATCTGGAGGGCCGAGTTCTTGCGCCCGACAGAAACGGTAGTACAGTTCCGACTATGGGCTAAAAGAGGAATTCAAGTGGCACAAAAACAGGAAGAGGACGACAAGGTCCGTCTCGATAAATGGTTGTGGGCTGCGCGTTTTTATAAAACACGTGCCTTGGCCAAAGCGGCGATAGAAAGTGGCAAGGTGCATTGCCGGGGGGAGCGCTGCAAACCGGGCAAAGAGCCGAGGATCGGCGACGAGTTTCAGATTCGCGCAGGGTTCGAGGAACGCACGGTGGTGGTTCAGGCGTTATCGATCGTACGCCGAGGCGCGCCAGAGGCTCAGGCGCTCTACGCCGAAACCGACGCCAGCATCGCCAAGCGCGAGGCGGCCGCGGCCATGCGAAAGGCCGGTTCGCTGGGCGTGAGCACCGATGGCAAACCGAGCAAGAAGCAGCGACGGGATTTGTTCAAGTTTCGTGGAAGCAGCAACGATGAGTAAGTCAGTTGCTTCTGTGTTGCCTGTGAAACAGCCTTCGCGAGCAAGGCTTGGAACAAACCCGGATTGTTCATAAAATGCCTTCCATGGCTGAACATCGCGCACCCAAAGGGTTTTGCAGAGGCGCAATTTTCACTTTTAAAAATCATCTTGTTATTACTTCAGATACCCAGACCTATGACCGATTTACCGGATACCGACTACACCCAACGCTTCATCTTCGATGACAGCGACACCCGCGGCGAGCTGGTTGCGTTGGAGCGTAGCTACGCCGAAGTCCTCGCCAAACACGCCTATCCGGAGCCGGTTGCACAACTGCTCGGCGAGCTGATGGCGGCGGCGTCGTTGTTGGTCGGCACCTTGAAGTTCGATGGCTTGCTGATTCTCCAGGCCCGTTCCGAAGGCCCGATCCCGTTGCTGATGATCGAGTGCTCCAGCGAGCGAGAAATCCGTGGTCTGGCCCGATACGAAGCCGACCAGATCGCTCCCGACGCGACCCTCGCCGACCTGATGCCCAATGGCGTATTGGCGCTGACCGTCGACCCGACCCAAGGCCAGCGTTACCAGGGCATCGTCGACCTCGATGGCGAAACCCTGTCGGAGTGCTTCACTAACTACTTCGTCATGTCCCAACAAGTTGGTACGCGTTTCTGGCTGTACGCCGATGGTCGTCGCGCCCGTGGCCTGCTGCTGCAGCAATTGCCCGCCGACCGTCTGAAAGACGAAGAAGAACGCGCCGCCAGCTGGCAGCACATCACCGCGCTGGGCAGCACCCTGACTGCCGATGAATTGCTGAGCCTGGACAACGAAACCGTGCTCCATCGTCTGTATCACGAAGAGCAGGTTCGTCTGTTCGATGTGCAGAAACTGCGCTTCCGTTGCAGCTGCTCTCGCGAACGTTCTGCCAATGCGCTGGTCAGCTTGGGTCTGGAAGATGCCCAGTCGCTGGTGATCGAACACGGCGGCCACATCGAGATCGATTGCCAGTTCTGCAACCAGCGCTACCTGTTTGATGCCGCAGATATCACTCAATTGTTCGCTGGCGCGGGTGTCGATACGCCGTCAGATACCCGGCACTAAACCGGTTCAGCGCAGGTAAATTCACTGCTTAACGCCGCAATAACGCCGTTACGACGGGAGGGCCCTACTATTTTTGGGCGTTTCTGGCATAATCCGGCCCACTTTTTGTCGCGGTAGTAGTGCTCGACTTTCTACTACAAAACGTTTGGAGCACACTCGGCCACTGGCCGACGGGGAATCTCATGACGCAAGCCAATAACGCCGTGTACACCGATCTGAGTGTTGATGATCTGGTAAAAGAAGCCCTGAGTCGCGGTGAGGGCGAGCTTGCCGATACCGGCGCGCTGGTTGTTCGCACTGGTCACCGCACCGGTCGTTCGCCAGTCGATCGTTTCATCGTAGAAGAGCCTTCCACCCAGGCCGCCATTGCCTGGGGCCCGATCAACCGCAAGTTCCCGGCCGACAAGTTCGACGCCCTGTGGGCTCGCGTCGAGGCGTTCAACAACGCGCAAGAGCATTTCGTTTCCCACGTGCATGTAGGTGCGGCTGAAGACCACTACCTGGCCGTGAAGATGACTACCCAGACTGCCTGGCAGAACCTGTTCGGCCGTTGCCTGTTCATCAACCCGGAAAAGTACAACCCAGCTGGCCGTGATGAGTGGCAAGTGCTCAACGTTGCCAACTTCGAGTGCGTGCCAGAGCGTGACGGCACCCACTCCGACGGTTGCGTGATCCTCAACTTCGCTCAGAAGAAAGTGCTGATCGCCGGCATGCGTTACGCCGGTGAAATGAAGAAAGCCATGTTCTCGGTGCAGAACTTCCTGCTGCCGGCTGCCGACGTGCTGCCAATGCACTGCGCCGCCAACATCGGCGAAGAGGGCGACGTGACCCTGTTCTTCGGTCTGTCCGGCACCGGCAAGACCACCTTGTCCGCCGATGAAAGCCGTTACCTGATCGGTGACGACGAGCACGGCTGGGGTGAAGGCGTTGTCTTCAACATCGAAGGCGGCTGCTACGCCAAGTGCATCGACCTGTCCGAGAAGAACGAGCCGGTCATCTGGAAAGCCATCAAGCACGGCGCAGTCCTGGAAAACGTCGTTATCGATGACGCCAAGCACGCCGATTACGCCGATGTCAGCCTGACCCAGAACAGCCGTGCCGCCTACCCGCTGGAGCACGTTGCCAAACGTTCCGAGAAAAACCTCGGCGGCGAGCCAAACGCTGTGATCTTCCTGACCTGCGACTTGACCGGCGTGCTGCCGCCCGTGTCGATCCTCAGCGAAGAACAAGCGGCCTACCACTTCCTGTCCGGCTACACCGCACTGGTGGGCTCGACCGAAATGGGTTCCGGCAGTGGCATCAAATCGACCTTCTCCACCTGCTTCGGCGCACCGTTCTTCCCGCGTCCGGCTGGCGAATACGCAGAACTGCTGATCAAACGTATCCGCGGCTTCGGCTCGAAGGTTTACCTGGTTAACACCGGTTGGACTGGCGGCGGCTACGGCGTTGGCAAGCGTTTCAACATCCCGACCACTCGTGGCGTGATCGCAGCAATCCAGAGCGGCGCGTTGATTGGTGTTGAAACCGAGCACCTGGACACCATCAACCTCGACGTGCCATTGACTGTGCCGGGCGTTGAGACTGGCCTGTTGAACCCACGTAATACCTGGGCTGACAAGGCTGCTTACGATGAAGCCGCTAAAGCACTGGCCGGGTTGTTTGTTGAGAACTTCAAGAAGTTTGAAGTGAGCGACGCGATCAAGGCTGCTGGGCCGAAGTTGTAAGCGTTGGTTTGATGTAGTGAAAAAGCCGTCCTTTGGGGCGGCTTTTTTGTGGGCGAGAGAAGAATAGTAAGGAGGTCAATTGCCAGAGAGGCGAAACGCCGGAGCCATATTGTCTTGCTCACGCTTTGACAGCCCGATTGCGCCCGCCAGCGTTGGCCATTGGCTGACGACTTCTTGGAAGCTCTCAATAATTTCTTCCGCATCTGCACGGCTGACCCGAAAGTATTCGGCCACTTCGCGGGCGAGTTCGAGATCCAGCGCGTTGTCGGCGTCTGTGATGTTGAGCTTCAACCCATCGGCGTTCGCAACTGGGTTCATGTCGTAGGCGTCAGACAGGCGCCACCCCCGACCGGGATCAAGGAGAAAACCGTGGTTGCGCATGTGGTCGTCAGTATTGGAGACCAGGATGTTGAACACGATGCGAGACCACAACTCGCGAAGATCTTCGTCGGGTTCTGAGCCGTGCTCCATGAGTACTTCTGCCAGCTCCAAGTAGCTGGCGCCTACCGATGCATCGTCACCGTCCACGCGATCGGTCATGGTCATGGCTGAGGCGAAATGTAGTCGGCCACCCGTTTCGGTGCGGTCGAAGCGCTTGACCATGAAGCAGTGATGGTCGCTCGCGTAGCGTCGTGCAATACCGGTCGCCACTCGTAGACCGCATTGATTCGCCAGGGCATTCACCACCAACTCCCACCCGCCGACGTCATAGTCGTCGCGAGTGCTCGGAAACTTGGCGATCCACAGATGACCACGTTTATCAGCAACGCTGGCCTTGGGCCTGGCACCGCCCAGTGAGCCACCGGGTGCGATCAACATTCTCAGCCACTCGCGCCCGTCGAGTGATGTGTTGTCTGGATCGTTTTCCAACGCTCGACTTGCCTGCTCCAACGCACTTAATTCAATAAAGGGTGGGGCTGCCAACCCATCGCGATCATCCAGGAAATTGCCTTCGTCATTGAGCTTGTAGCGGATCGCTCCGACCCGATAGAGGTCATGAACGCCTAGAAGGAAATCTGACTCGTACAACTTGGTGCCTTTAGGGGCCAACCCGTCACGGATGTCTCGTTCCAGCCGCCGCTTCATCAGCATTTGGCCCCATCGATCCGGGCTTGAATCGGCAAAAACACCGAACCGGGACTGATGTTGGCCTGGGAACTGTCGCCCTTCAAAGAGGCCAATTCGAGGATCCAGCGATGTGAAGCTCAACTCGGGATCGGCCAAAGCCGCCGCGTCGTACTCAAACTCGAACACGTTGGTGGCGCGAGCCTTTCTGGCATGTAGGAACCCTAAGCGCCTTGGCCCGTTCAAGGACTCCCAATCGGCATACACCGCGATCAGTGTCATTTTTAATCCGTCGTAGGTTTAGGTTTTTTCTTGGTTAACAAACTGGATAAAGAGTGGGTGTTCAAAGGGAAATCATCGGCAAGATTCGATTTGGAAATGGGACTTTCTAACGCCTCCGTCTCCCGTTCACGAATAGGTGGCGATAACTTCGCTGGGAGCGCCCTGCGTGCCCGTTGGCGTTTACTGGTAGCGAGGTTTGCTCCTGAGGTTAATTGAGCGTCTTGCAGTTGGCGCCCCAGCTCATCCACCGCCGCGAGCTTGCTCAAGTCTTTCTCCAAGCCCAGCACCTGCATCACTGACAAATAAGCCCCCATTGTCACGCCTGACCCGCCTGACTCTAGAGAGCGCAGCGTTGTCAGTGACATGCCAGCTCTCTCAGCGACCTGCTTAGCTGTCAGCTTGCGGCGCAGCCGAGCGAGTTTCAGCCGCTCACCAAACTCAGAGAGCAGCTTGGCTGCTGCGGGCAGGAGCGGCGCTGTTTTCTTAGCCATGTGCCATTATTCCTTCATTTTTAAGCCTAAACTGCCAGAATAATAGCACTTATGTATTGATATGCAGGACTGACTCGATGAATTGCGAAATACGGCCTGCTCTGTCCAACTACTCCGGTTTACGCGGTTTGAATGGGATTTGATAGATTGCGAAAACTGTCATTATTCCAACTGAAATCACGCTAAACAGGCAGAATAATGGCACTTATGCGTTCGGCTAGATGCTTTCCAATGCCTGCGTATCCCACCGTTGCACCTTGATCGCTTTGTAGAGCATGCCGATAGTCAGCGGGACTTTGTCGCCACGACCCTTGGCCCTGCGCTTGAGGAACACATCAAATCCCTCAGGTTGAAAGTAGCGATAGGTGTCGTAGTCGATGAAGTCGATGGCGAATTGTTCTTCCAGTGCTTCCATCAGGTGTCGTGCATCAGCGCCGTCGCAACCCAGGTCGAAGTTGATCGAGGTGGTAAGGCTGATGGTTTTGCGTTCGGGCAGGCCGAGTTCTTCGTGCAGCAGCTGCATGAGCAGGTGCATGGCGTGGTCGTCGGGGAAGTTGGTGGCGAGGTTCATGCTGCATCATCCGTAAGGGCATGCCGATGAGGCGGCTTCGGCCTGATTTTGCGGCAAGTTTAGAGCGTAATCATCAGTAATTGGTGATGAAGAACAATCGCACGGCAGTTTCAGATTCACCCTACAACCGCATCCTCAAGCACTCGGTAACGTCACCGACCTCAGCTTTCAGCTGGGAGTTTTTAGTGGTGACCGAGAGGGAGACGGATGACCAGAAGCAAGGACACACCACAAGTGTGGCAACACTACGACACCGATGGAGGGGGTGACCGTCGGCTACGGGACATGACCGCTAGCGAATTGGCGGAGAGGGAGTCCAGGCAAAAAGCCTACGAATCCATGCTCGACAGGCAGGATGTATTTGAAAAGAGTCGAGAGGTGGAGTTTCAGAAAAAGCACCAGTCACTCGCAGGCTGCGTAGTTGCCAAGTCCTGCAAGTTGCCGGACTCAATCATCGACTACGTCAGTCCATCTGGATTTGTGCCCACGGACAGCGTCAATGAATATGGCGACTTCACCTTGCTGGGAGGACGTCAGGCAGATTACTCCGGCTGTTTGCCGCTCAAGAAAATCAGTGGTGTTTTGCCGGCAGGCATCGGCTCTTTGGCGCTGGGTGGTGTAGCGATTGCTCCGGCAGCGGCCTCCGTCGTAAGTACTGGCGCTGGAGTAGTCACCGCTGGCGTTGCTGCGGGTGCATTGGTGGGCTTGGTTGCGTTGCTTGCCCCATCGAGTCTGGGCGACGGTGCGTTGTATACCGATGATCAACTCAGGTCACTCAAACAAGCGCGAACGCGAGTCCGGCTGCGCGTGGAAGAGCAGGCTGACGGTACGCTCAAAGGCTACGGGTACAACACTCAGAGTCGGCGTGATTGGGAGATGATCCCCGTCGTGACGTTTGAGGCGCGTGGTGCTCAGCATGTGGCCAATTTTGGTAACGGTGTTGAACTGATCTGGACGCCCGAAGAAAACCCAGCGGATACATTGGGTATCCCTGCGTTAGAAGCGGCTCCCCAAGCGCCGCAAGTCTGGATTTTTCCGCCGACTGAAGCGGCTGACACCATCATCGTCAGCCCGGTTTATCCACCGGAGTATCAGGACTTCATTCTGGTGTTTCCGGCTGATTCGGGGGTTCAGCCGCTGTACATTGTGCTCAATGTTCCGGGGGAATTTGGCTATCACGCCGCTCCTGATTTGCTACCCGCTTTTTCAGATGCCGTGAGTGTTCGCCCTAAGTCGACAGTTCAAGGCGGTGGGAAAAAACGGGATCGTTGGAAAGACCGGAAAGGTAGGATTTATGAATGGGACTTTCAGCACGGAGCAGTAGAGATCTATGACAGGCAAGGTAAGCACTTAGGTGAGTTCAACGCTGATACGGGCGAGCAAAACAAGCCAGCAAAACCCGGAAGAACCACACCAAAATGAACTGAGAGGTCACTTATGTACTTACGCATAACAGGCTTTTTTCCAGAGCCCGACGATGATGATTCTTTGCAGTACAAACGAGTCATACAGAAAGATTTAGAGCCATCAGTATTTGAGGTAATGGGCTGGTCTTCACTTGAAGATGGTTTGGGTGGGCAGTCAGAACTAACGTCCGAGCAGGTGAAGCGTATGGCTGAAGTTCTTGGGGAGCCTGCGATAGAAAGGCTAAGTCTTTTCATCGGGAGTCACTCGTAGACTCGGCGTCTCGATGCAGAAGGCTAAACCATGAATTTTTCGGTGAGGGGTTTTCATCCGGATAAGGATGAATTGGTATTTGAATAGAACATTAGTTTGACGCTCTGCGTCACGGTGGACGCATTCCCACGCAGAGGTGGGAATGATCTTGGCTCGGCGTCAGGTTGGTGCTTTCCAGCCCATCATGCGTTGTTGGGCGACTTTCAGTAGGTCGCAGCCGTCCTGAGTCAACAGATAGAGGGCGTGGGTGATGTGCGGAATGTCTTCGACGTCACCGTTCTTGAAGCATTGGCAATGGAGGGTTTTGAGTAGATCACTGGACGCTCGGATGCGCTGGAGAGCGGCTTCGAGGATGTCCTGGGGATCGGCCTCTGTGTCGATGATCAGGGGCGGGGAATCGGTGAGGTTGGTTTGGAGTGGGCGGTAGCGATCGGTGAACGGGTTCAATTTATTCATTTTATGTATTCTCAAATGCATCAAATTGTAGTGGTCAACTAATCCCGGACACGACGTTAAGTTTTTCTTCGGCCCGAGCTGGCGCCAGCCCACCGTTGAATTGATGGGGCCGAATCCAGTTGTACCGATGCATCAAGAAATGACTGATATCGCGTTGGGCTTCTTGAGCCGTCCTGTAGCCCGTGGTCGGTATCCATTCGGTTTTCAAGCTGCGGAACACGCGCTCCATCGGCGCGTTGTCCCAGCAATTCCCCCGACGACTCATGCTCTGACGCATGCGATAACGCCACAGTCGCTGGCGAAATAAACGACTCGCATACTGCGACCCTTGATCCGAGTGAAACAGCAGCCCCTGAGGCCTTCCCCGTTGTTCGTAAGCCATATCCAGCGCCTTGATAACCAGCTCGGCGTCCGGCTTTTCCGATAGCGCCCAGCCCACCACCCGACGCGCGCAAAGGTCCATCACGACAGCCAGATAGTGCCATTTCCCCTGAGCCCAAATGTAGGTGATGTCGCCGCACCACACTTGGTTGGGTGCCGGGACATCGAACTCCCGATTCAAGATATTCGGGATATCCAACCGTTCAACCGTTGCCCGTTTGTAAGCATGAGAACCTGGCTGTTTGCTGACGAGGTCAAGCTCACGCATCAAGCTGCGCACTTTGAACCGACCGAGTTGCTCACCATCGTCACGCATCAACGAGAGGATGCTACGGCTGCCGGCAGCACTGCGACTTTGTGAAAACAACTCGCTCACCCGGCTGCGCAACCGAAGCCGTTCGACATCCGGCGTTCGGTGCTTGAGGCGGTGGGCGTAGTAACTTGATCGATTGATCTCAAACACTTTGCACAGCCAATCAATCGGCTCATGGACGCTCAGCTGATGGATCAGCGCGTACGCTCGTGATCTTCCGACATCAAGAGCGCGGTAGCCTTTTTTAATATCGATTTTTCCCGTTCAAGGCGGGTAATTCGGGCTTCCAACTCCTGAATTTTTTGCTGTTCCGGTGTCAGCGCTTTGCTCTGCGGGGTGACTCCTTGGTGTTCCTGCTGAACCTGGTCGACCCAGCGGCGTAGTGCCGACTCGCCGACACCGAGTGAACGGCTGGCTTCGATGTAGCTGTAGTTTTGCTTGAGCACGAGGTCGGCAGCCTCGCGTTTGAATTCAGCAGAAAAGGAACGGCGTTGTTTGGTCATCTGACACCTCGATCTGGCGAGCATTCTCGCCTAAATGGGTGTCCGGTTTCATTAGACCACTACAGATGAAACCACCACCATCGTGACCAAGCGATGGAGGCGGACTGTGTTCGGGTTGGTCAACCGGAGGAATACATAAGACCGGCACGCCATAAGGCGTCCCAAACACAGCCACCATATAGCGTGCAGACACTTGAGGTGCCGGCAGCATACAACGGACGCATTTATGTATTCCATCGAGTGACCAAGCCCGAGTCGCTGAATTGGCAGCGACAGTCCGACTATAGGTGCGAGTCGCCGGTCGGCGATAGGCGACAAGGTGTCTTCGGTTGTAGGAATGGGAGGAAGCTTTGATAGGTCGTTGCCTACGGACTTATCCCTGCCGCAATTTCTCGCGTTTGATTGCCATCAGGCGTTTGGCTTCTTCATCCGGAATGCTGGGGCGAGGGTCGTCGAGGCTGGCTTGTACTTGTGCTCTGAACCATGCGTCGTAGTTCGCTCTGTTAAGCCGTTTTTCAGTGTCGGTTTGAGTGTCGGGCGATTCGTTTTTCATCGGGCACACCGTGTCATCGTTCATCGCGAGCAAGCTCGCTCCCACAGGGGAATGTGGTTTGGGTTGGGATTGGTTTTTGGCATCAGGCTGCGGTGGTTTTTGGGAGGCGTTGCCGGGCGACTTCAAGCAATTCATTACCGTCTTGGGTCAGCAGGTACAGCGCATTGACGATGTTGGGAATGTCGCTCGCATCCGCTTGTTTGAAACACAGGCAATACAACGTATCGAGCAGGTCGCTGGCGGCGCGGATGCGTTGGCGGGCGGCGTCGAGGATTTCGTGAGGGTCGGCTTCTGTATCGATGACCAGCACGGGGGTGTCGCTGTAGCGGGATTTGAGCGGGCGATAGCGTTCTGTAAACGTGTGGAATGAGTTCATCGAGGTTCGTCCTGTGCGAAATCGGGAGGTGGCTCCCGGCAGGCCGAGACACTGTTTTCAGCCGCGCCGCAGACTATAGAAGGGCACGACGCCGCGCGGCAATACGGCTTCGATGGACAGGTTTTGTAGGGGTTTTACATGCCGTTTCGGACCGGACCTACACGTTTTCCGAGGTTTTTTACGCCTAAACCCTGAGACGGCA
The DNA here is from genome assembly GCF_054897825.1 of Pseudomonas sp. ZS1P83. Taxonomy (NCBI): domain Bacteria; kingdom Pseudomonadati; phylum Pseudomonadota; class Gammaproteobacteria; order Pseudomonadales; family Pseudomonadaceae; genus Pseudomonas; species Pseudomonas sp. ZS1P83. The sequence goes on along the minus strand of NZ_CM142706.1, from coordinate 5,163,320 downwards.
ATTTCCTACGGGTTTGTCAGGCGCGGCGCGCTAAGCCTCTGCATGGTGCGCGTCAGAATCAGTAGGACGTTTCGAAACGTCCGTCCAACGCTTAGAGGGAATTGACTGATCGTTCCCACGTAGAGCGTGGAAACGATCGCCGACAACACGCTGTATCATCCCGTATCGTTTTGGTCCCCGACCTTTTCTCGACTCGTTGCGTTTGCCGGCTAGGCTTTGGGCTTCGCAGCGGTCAACGGAGTGACAGCTTATGCACAACACCCTGGAACAGGTTTTCGGTTATCCACAGTTTCGGCCCGGCCAGGAAGCGGCGATCAGCGCGGTGTTGGCCGGGCGCTCGGCGGCGGCGATTTTCCCTACCGGTTCAGGCAAGTCCCTTTGTTATCAATTGCCGGCGTTGTTGCTACCGCACCTGACGCTGGTGGTCTCGCCGCTGCTGGCGTTGATGCAGGATCAGTTGGCGTTCCTGCAGCGGCACGGCATTGCGGCGGGCAGTATCGATTCGGCCCAGAGCCGCGATGACGCCAGCGACGTGATGGCTCGGGCCAAGTCTGGCGAGCTGAAGATTTTGATGATCTCCGTGGAGCGCCTGAAGAACGAGCGTTTCCGCAATTTCTTGCAGCAGGTGCCGATCTCGTTGCTGGTGGTGGACGAGGCGCACTGCATCTCGGAATGGGGCCACAACTTCCGCCCCGACTATCTCAAGCTTCCGGATTATCAGCGCCAGTTCAACATCCCACAGGCGTTGCTGCTGACCGCCACCGCGACACCCAAAGTGATCGCTGACATGGAGGCCAAGTTCGCCATCGCCCCCGACGATGTGGTGACCACCGGTTTCTATCGGCCGAACCTCAATCTGTTGGTCGAGCCGGTGCGCGGTCAGGACAAGCGACGACGCCTTGTCGAATGGATGAGTCAGCGTCCCGACCAGCCTAGCATCGTCTACGTCACCTTGCAGAAAACTGCCGAGCACATTGCCGAACATTTGACTCGCAACGGCATTCAGGCCGAGGCCTATCACGCCGGTCTGCCCCACGAACAACGCGAAGCAATCCAGCGCCGGTTCATGGGCGGGCAATCCAATTGCATCGTTGCCACCATCGCGTTCGGCATGGGCATCGACAAGAGCGACATCCGCAACGTGGTGCATTTCGACCTGCCCAAATCGATCGAAAACTACAGCCAGGAAATCGGCCGCGCCGGGCGTGACGGGCAGCCATCCGACTGCCTGGTGTTGGCCAACCGCGACAGCCTCAACGTGCTGGAAAACTTCGTCTACGGCGATACGCCTGAGCTGGATGGCATCCGCTACGTGCTCGACGAGTTGCAAGCCGCCGCCCCCGAGGGGCAGTGGGAGTTTCTGTTGGGGCCGCTGGCGGACCAAAGCAACATCCGCCAATTGCCGCTCAAGACCTTACTGGTGCAGTTGGAACTGCGCGGGATCATCGCTCCGCGTTACGCCTATTACGCTGAATACCGCTTCAAGTACTTGCAGGAGCCCGAGGCCTTGCTGGCCCGCTTCGAGGGTGAGCGCAAAGACTTCGTTGCAGCGATCATTCAGACCTCAAGCCGCGCGCGGACCTGGGCCACGGTGAATTTCGACGCGCTTTACGAACAGCATCAAGCCGAGCGCAATCGGGTGGTCAAGGCGCTGGATTATTTCCAGGAAAAGGGCTGGGTCGAGCTCGAAAGCAAGCAAATGACCGAGGTCTACAGCCTGCTGCAAACGGACTTTGACAGCCAGGCCTTGAGCGCCGAGTTACACGCCTATTTCACTCGGCACGAGCGCACCGAGATCGCGCGGATTCACGCCATGCTGGAGCTGTTCGCCACAGAACATTGCCTGGGTTATCGCCTGGCCGAGTACTTCGGCGATGAAAACGCACCTCGGCAGTGCGGACATTGTTCGGTGTGTCACGGGGATGTGGCGCGATTGCCCGCGCCACCGGAATTGCCAGCGCTTGTGGATAAAAACTTCGAAGCGTTGTGCGGTGATTTTATCCACAGGCACGAGCAGCACGCCGGCAACGTTCCGTCGGCGGAGCGCGTGACGCGGTTCTTATGCGGTATTAGCGTGCCGCTGTTTACCAAGCTCAAGGCACGGTCGATTCCCGGGTTTGCGGCGCTGGAGGATTATCCCTATGGCGAGGTGCGGGCGTGGGCCGAGGCGCATTTACCTGCGTAGATCCATCCGCTGAATGCTGCTCATCACAGGAATAAATTTCAAAAATGCGCGGCGCCTGACTATGGTGAAGGCTGTCTTTGGATCGCCAACAAGAGAACAACAACTATGAGCCAGACACTGTTCACTATTCAGCGCGCCGGCGTCATTGGCGCGGGCACCATGGGCCGTGGCATTGTCATGTGCCTGGCCAACGCCGGCGTCCCGGTGCAGTGGGTCGATAACAATCCACAGATGCTTGAACAGGCGCTGGCCACCGTGGTGGACACCTACACCCACAACGTGCGTCAGGGCCGGATCGATCAGACCGAGGCAGACGCTCGCATTGCGCGGATTACGGCTGCTGCTGACTACGCGGCAATCCGCGATGTCGATCTGGTGATCGAAGCCGTGTACGAAAACCTCGAACTCAAGCAGAAAATCTTCCGTGAACTGGACGGTCTGCTCAAACCTGAAGCGATTTTGGCCAGCAATACCTCGGCGCTGGATATTGACGCCATCGCCGCGGCCACTCGCCGTCCGGAACAGGTCCTGGGCCTGCACTTCTTCAGCCCGGCGCACATCATGAAACTGCTGGAAATCGTTCGCGGTGCCCAGACTTCACCGGCGGTGCTTGAAGCAGCCCTGGCACTGGGTAAACGCATGGGCAAGGTTAGCGTGGTGTCGGGCAACTGTCATGGTTTCATCGGCAACCGCATGCTGCATCCGTATGTACTTGAAGCGCACAAGATGCTGCTCGAAGGCGCTTATCCACATCAGGTCGATGCGGTGCTGCAAGGTTTTGGTTTCGCCATGGGGCCGTTCCGCATGTACGACGTGGTCGGCATCGATCTGGGGTGGCGCGCTCGGCAATTGGCCGGTAAAGGGCAGGATGCGCCTGAGGTTCAGGTGGATAACCGTCTGTGCGAACTGGGGCGTTTTGGTCAGAAGAGTGGCGACGGCTATTACCACTACGAACCGGGCAGTCGCCAGGCTGAACACGATGTTGAAGTCGATGCGCTGGTGCTGAAGGTCAGCGAAGAGCTGGGGTTTCAGCGTCGCGAGATAAGCCCCGAGGAGATTCTTGAGCGCTGCTTGCTGGCGCTGGTCAATGAAGGGGCGAAGATCCTTCAGGAAGACATCGCCGAGTCGGCGCACGACATCGATCTTGTGTACCTCAATGGCTACGGCTTCCCGGCGGACAAGGGTGGGCCGATGGCCTGGGCGGATCAGCAAGGGCTGGCGGATATTCACCAGCGGTTGCTGGCGCTTGAGACGAAACAGGGTGATCAGTGGAAACCGGCTCAATTGATCGGGGAGTTGGCGGCGGTGGGTAAAGGGTTTGCGGATCGGTAGACTCTACGGCAGGTGATCGTTCCCACGCTCTGCGTGGGAATGCAGCCCGGGACGCTCCGCGTCCCAACTGCGGACGCAGAGCGTCCATTGAGGCATTCCCACGCAGACGGTTCGACGCCTCGACGTGGGAACGATCTTTCGAAACGGGAAGCACCCATGAATCAACGTACCGACTATCTCCACTTCCAGCCCATCACCACCCGCTGGCACGACAACGACGCTTATGGTCACGTCAACAACGTCACTTACTACAGCTTCTTCGACACTGCGGTGAACACCTACCTGATCGAAGTCGGCGGCCTGGATATTCATGACGGCGAGGTGGTGGGTTTTGTGGTGAGTTCGGCTTGCGATTACTTTGCCTCCATTGCCTTCCCCGATCGGATCGAGATCGGTTTGCGGGTGGGCAAGTTGGGCAACAGTTCGGTGCAATACGAGCTGGCCGTGTTCAAGGCCGGGGAAGACGAAGCCTGCGCGGCGGGGCGCTTCGTGCATGTGTTTGTGGATCGGGCGTCGAATCAGCCGGTGGCGATTCCTGTCGGGTTGCGCGATGCAATGGAGCGCTTGGTCGTTTGACAGGCAAAAAAAATCGCAGCCCCAGGGCTGCGATTTTTTGATCTACCGGTAAACGAGGCGATTCAAGCCTCAGTCGCGATAGTGATGTTTATGCTTGCGATGACCGTAGGCATGGCCACGACCCGGGTGGTCGTCACGGTAGTAGCGACGATCATCATCATCACCACGACGATAGGAACGACGATCATCGTCGTTATCGCTCTTGTTGCCCATGTAGTTACCCAGCGCGCCACCGGCGCCGCCGCCTGCTGCGGAGCCGATCAGGCTGCCGCTGGTGCCGCCCATGCTGCGGCCGACCACGTTACCGCCTGCCGCGCCCAACGCACCGCCAATGGCCGCTTCGCCACGGCTGCGTTTGTCTGCGCCAACAGCGCTACCACCCGCGCCGCCCAGGGCCGCGCCAATGGTGGAACCTGTATTGCCGCCTAATGACTGACCGACGACCGAGCCTAGAACCCCGCCCAATGCGCCGCCCACACCTGCTTCGGTGGTGCCGCCGGCAGAAGCGATGCCACTGACCAGGCCAAGGGACAACAAGAGAATCGAGGAGAACTTCATAGAGGAACCTCAAGGGGATGACGGCGCGATCCTGAGGCTGTGCCATGGTTGTGACAATCGAAATCCGACGAGTAACACGACTTGAGCACATTTCTATAAGTTACTGTTTTTTAGCCGGAACTTAAGTGTTTTTCGCCGGTCTTTAGCTACTTCGGATAGGCCGTTTTCATACAAAACGGCCTTTTTTGTGGGCGTTAGGAAAGCGATTGATCCGGAAGACTTGTTGAATGAGCCACCGCTTTCGCGAGCAGGCTCGCTCCCACAGTGGATTTTTGTTCAACGCAGATCAAATGTGGGAGCGAGCCTGCTCGCGAAGGGGCCAAACCTGCTGCCGCGTTACGCCGACTTCGCCATAATCAACCCAGTCTCACTCGCCGCTTCCAACCGGATCGCCACAAATTTCGACGTCGGCGTATGGCTGCCATCCCCGATGCTTTCCAGCGGCACCAGCGGATTCACTTCCGGATAGTAAGCCGCCGCTTGCCCGGCAGGAATATCAAACGCCAGCAGCGTAAAGCCTTTCACCCGACGCTCACGGCCATCATCCCAGATCGAAACGATGTCAGCCTTTTGCCCCGGCTTGAACCCCAGGCGAATGATGTCGGCTTCATTGACGAACAGCACATCACGCTGACCTTTGACTCCGCGATAGCGGTCATCAAGCCCATAAATCGTGGTGTTGTACTGATCGTGGGAACGCATTGACTGCATGATCAGGTCCGGCAATACGCCGGTGGCGCGAGTGCGTTCGTGCACCAGGTCTTTAGGCAGGATGTTCGGACGGAAATTCGCGCGCCCCGACGGCGTGTTCCAGCGTCGCGCGCCGGCGCTGTTGCCCAGGTGGAAACCGCCCGGGTTCTTGAGCTTCTCATTGAAGTCGCGAAAGCCCGGAATGGTCTCGGCGATCAGGTCGCGGATACGGTTGTAATCGGCCACCAGCCAGTTCCAGTCCACCGGTTTGCTGCCCAGGGTCGCGGCGGCGATGCCGGCAATGATCGACGGCTCCGAGCGCATCTGGTTCGACAGCGGCTGCAACTGGCCATTGGAGGCGTGAACCATGCTGAACGAGTCTTCGACGGTCACCGCTTGCGGGCCTTCGGTCTGGATATCGATGTCGGTGCGGCCCAGGCACGGCAGGATCAGCGCGTCTTTACCGTGAGCCAAATGGCTGCGGTTGAGCTTAGTGCTGATTTGCACGGTCAGGTCGCAGTTGCTCAGGGCCTGGAAGGTCCGAGGGCTGTCCGGGGTGGCTTGGGCGAAGTTTCCGCCCAGCCCGATAAAGACTTTCGCCCGACCGTCGGCCATGGCATGAATCGCCTCGACCACGTTGTGGCCGTTTTCGCGCGGCACCTTGAACTGGAAGCGTCGCTCCAGGGAATCGAGAAACGCCTCTGGCGGACGTTCGTTGATGCCCATTGTCCGGTCGCCCTGCACGTTACTGTGGCCGCGCACCGGGCACAAACCGGCACCCGGCCGGCCGATGTTGCCGCGCAGCAGCATCAGGTTGGCGATTTCCTGGATGGTCGGCACCGAATGGCGATGCTGGGTGATGCCCATGGCCCAGCACATGATGACGTTCTTGCTCTTGGCGTACATGCGCGCCGCTTGCTCGATCTCCAGCAGCGGCAGGCCGGACTGCTCGACGATCTGTTCCCACGGGGTATCGTCGATGGCGGCAAGATAGTCCAGCACGTTGACGCTGTGTTCATTGAGGAAGCCGTGATCGAACACCGCGGGTGCGCCAGTCTTCTGCGCCTCGCGCTCCCATTGCAGCAGGAATTTCGCCATGCCGCGCAAGATCGCCATGTCGCCCCCGAGGGCCGGACGGAAGAACGCGGTGTTGGTCGGCTTGTCGCCGTTGGTGAGCATTTCGAACGGGTGCTGCGGGTGCTGGAAGCGTTCCAGACCGCGCTCCTTTAGCGGGTTGACGCACACGACCTGAGCGCCGCGCTTCACCGCTTCGCGCAACGGTTCGAGCATCCGTGGGTGGTTGGTGCCAGGGTTCTGGCCCCAAACGAAAATCGCATCGGCGTGTTCGAAGTCGTCAAAGGTTACGGTGCCTTTGCCGACGCCGACACTTTGCGCCATGGCCACACCGCTGGCCTCGTGGCACATGTTCGAGCAGTCGGGGAAGTTATTGGTGCCATAGGCGCGCACGAACAATTGATACAGATACGCCGCTTCATTGCTGGCGCGGCCCGAGGTGTAGAACTCGGCCTGATCCGGACTCGACAGGCCGCGCAGATGCTTGGCGATCAGGGCGAAGGCATCATCCCAGCTGATGGGTTGGTAGCGATCGGTTTCGGCGTCGTAGCTCATCGGCTCGGTCAGGCGACCCTGATATTCCAGCCAATAGTCGCTCTGCTCCAACAATGAACTGACGCTGTGCTTGGCGAAAAACGCACCGTCGACACGCCGTTTGGTCGCTTCCCAGTTCACCGCTTTGGCGCCGTTCTCGCAGAACATCACCATGCCCTTTTCCGGAGAATCGCCCCAGGCGCAACCGGGGCAGTCGAAGCCGCCGTTCTGGTTGGTCTTGAGCATTATGCGGATGTTTTTCAGCGCGTTATCGCTGGTCAACCAGGCCTGGGCGACGCTGATCAGCGCGCCCCAGCCACCGGCTGGGCCTTTGTAGGGCTTGTAGCGGGGGACGGGTTTCTGGTCGGCTTGACGATGTTGACTCACGCTTGATTCTCCAACGCAGGGCTGTAGACCCGCGGTGCACTTTTCTGCGGCAGGTGGATGAGATTGAGGTTGTGACGACGGGCCCATTGCACGGCAAGGCCCGTGGGCGACGACAGGCTGACCAGGGTCTGGATGCCTGCGCGCAATACTTTCTGGATCAATTCGAGGCTGCAACGGCTGGTGACAATCGCCAGCCCGCCGGTCGTCGGGATCTTCTGCCGGATCAGCCCACCGATCAGCTTGTCGAGGGCGTTGTGTCGGCCGATGTCTTCGCGACCCAGCAGCAATTGGCCCTGACTGTTCATAAACACCGCGGCGTGCACCGCGCCGGAATACTGGCCAAGCGGCTGGAACGCACTGATGCGCTGACGCAAACCATCGAGCCATTCGGCGGGCGGCAAGGGTGCGCCGGGCAGGACCTTGAGGTCTGGCAACGCCTGTTCCACCGCTTCCACACCGCAAAGCCCGCAACCGCTGGTGCCAGCCATTTGCCGACGTTGTTGCTTGAGGTTCCAGAAGGCGCGGTTGGCGATGGTCACTTGCGCGTACTGCGCCGACCCCGAGCCGCTGAGTTGCAGGTCATAAATGTCGCCAGCGTCTTCAATGATGCCGCTACCGAGGCTGAAACCGACGATGAAGTCTTCCAGATCCGTCGGCGTCACCAGCATCACCGCCTGGCTGATGCCGTTATAGGCAATCGCCAACGCGACTTCCTCGGCCAGCGCCGTGCTGGCCGATTCGGCGCTTTGCGTTTCGGTGTGGCGAAGATCGCAGTAACTGTACGTCTGGCTGGCAGCGGACGCTGGCGTTTCGAGGGCAGGCGCCGCGCAGGTAGGGCGCTTGGCGTTCATGGCATCACCGACGGTTTGATTAGCTTTAAGCCTAGGCGCGTCAAGTTGTCGCGTCTAATCGCTAATACTGATCTGCCGATAGATGGCGTCGATCAAGAGCTCGGCAGCGATTGCTGAAGAATTGCGAAACAGGCTTCCGCGAGCGCCGAACGCGGGGCGCTGCGACGCATGATCAGGCCCAGCCGCGCGAGGGTCTGGGCATTTTCGATGGGTTGCAGGCGCAAATGATCGGTCAGTTTTTCCAGGCCACCGTCCAGCGGCATCACGGCGCAGCAGAGTCCCCCGTAGACCGCTTGTAACAATTGGTGGACGGCATCGGTCTGCAACAAGGGTTGTGGGGTGAGCCCGCGGCTGTGGAAGTTGTGGTCGATGGACTGCCGAAAATGCATGCCGCTGGTGAGCATGCCCAGCGGCAGTTCGATCAGCGATTCCCAGCTCAGCGGCGCCTCGCCGAAACTGAAGAAGCGCTGATCGTAGAGCAGCCCCATGCGGGTTTCGCTGAACGCCAGGGAATCGAAGCGTTCGCCGTCCAGTCGCTCCAGGTACGACACGCCCAGATCCAGGCGATTGTTCGCCAGTTGTTCGAGGATCTGTTCGGAACTGAGCGCTGAGAGTTCGAAGCGCAGGTTCGGGTGCTCGGCGTGCAGGCGTTGCATCAGCGGCAGCGGATCGAAACTCGACAGTGGCACCACACCCAGACGCAACGTACCGACCAGATTGCCGCGACAGGCAGCCGCTTCGGCCTGCAAGCCGTCGTAGGCTGCCAGCACGGTGCGCGCCCAGGCCAGCACCCGTTCACCCGGTGCGGTGAAACCCTCGAAGCGCTGACCGCGATTGACCAGCGGCAACTCGAGTTCCTCTTCGAGGCTGCGCAGACGCATGGACAGGGTCGGTTGGGTGATGTGACAACGCGCGGCGGCCTGGCCGAAATGCCGGGTTTCGTCGAGGGCGATGAGGAATTTCAGTTGCTTGATGTCCATCTTCGCTCCAGGGCGCGGTGTAGGCGGGGATTCTAGCGCTTGCACCGGATCAACGTCATTGGTCGGGTTGAAACCGGGGTTCTCAGGCTTGGTCTAGGCTTTTGCGTCTGACACCTAATCCCATGGAGAGCACACGATGAGCCTTTTCAGTTTTTTAAAAGATGCCGGTGAAAAAATCCTCGATGCGCTGACGCCGGACAAGGCCGAAGCCAATAGTGAAGCGATGACCAAGCATGTGAAGGATGCGCTGACGGGAATCGACACTTCCAAAATTCAGGTGAAAGTCGAAGGCGAAAAAGTCATTGCCACTGGTGAAGCCGCCAGTCAGGAAGAGAAGGAAAAAATTCTTCTCGCGCTCGGTAACGTGGCCGGTATTAGCGGTGTTGATGACCAGATCACAGTGACCGGGCCGGTGGCCACACCCGCGAAATTTGTCATGGTCGAGAAGGGCGACACCCTCAGCGCCATTTCCAAGCGTGTGTATGGTGATGCCAACAAGTATCAAAAGATCTTCGAGGCGAACAAACCGATGCTGAAGGATCCGAACAAGATCTATCCGGGGCAGTCGTTGCGGATTCCTGAGTAACACTCAAGACCGCGAGATGGCCTTCGCGGGCAAGCCTCGCTCCTACAGGTCCATGTCGTACGCACTTTTTGTGAACGACACGGCCCCTGTAGGAGCGAGGCTTGCCCGCGAAGGGCGCAACTCGGTCTAGAGCCCTGCAATGAGCTCCCGATAATCCCCCACCGCCGCAAACTCGGCCGTGTCCTTCGGCCCTTCGCGGCTGTCTGGTTCACTCACGGCCAACAAATGCGCCACACCAAAACTTCGCGCGCTACGCAGGATCGGCAAGGTGTCGTCGATAAACAGACTGCGCGCCGGATCAAAGCCGATATCCGCCTGCAGGGCATCCCAAAACTGCGGGTTTTCCTTGGCGAAACCGTAATCATGCGAGCTGATCAATCGCTCGAAGTACGGCGCCAGTTCGATTCTTTCCAGCTTCAATGACAGCGAATCGCGGTGTGCATTGGTGATCAGCACCACGCGCTTGCCGGCCTGTTTGATCGCCGCCAGGAAAGTGTCCGCATCCGGACGCAGGGCAATCAAATGCGCGGTTTCCAGTTTCAGTTCGCGCACTGGCAGTTTGAGCTCGGCGCTCCAGAAATCCAGGCAATACCATTGCAACTGGCCGGCGTTGCGCTCGAACAGCGGCTGCAATTCCATCTCGGCCATCGCCCGGCTCACCCCGTGCAACTCGGCGTAACGCTGGGGCAGGTGCTCCATCCAGAAATGGTTGTCGTAGTGCAGGTCCAGCAGCGTACCGTCCATATCCAACAGAACGGTGTCGATGTCGCGCCAGGGTAGCAGGGACATAAAAAACTTCTCCAGCGGTAAAAAAGATATCCGAGGTAAACAATCAGGATAGGCCGGGTATAGTAACGCGTTCACGCCAAGGAGCTTTTCATGCGCCAGAAACCCACCATCCTCGCCCGCGAGATCGTCGCCACCAGCCGTTTGTTCTGCGTCGAAGAGCTGAAGTTGCGCTTTTCCAACGGCGTGGAGCGCACGTATGAACGACTGGTGGGCAAGGGCGCCGGTTATGGCGCGGTGATGATCGTGGCGATGCTGGATGCAGACCACGCGGTGTTGGTTGAAGAGTACTGCGGCGGCACCGATGAATACGAACTGTCCTTGCCCAAAGGCTTGATCGAGCCGGGTGAAGACGTGCTGGCGGCGGCCGAACGAGAACTCAAGGAAGAGGCCGGGTATGGCGCGCGGCAACTGGAGCATCTGACTGAGTTGTCGTTGTCGCCCGGTTACATGAGCCAGAAGATCCAGGTGGTGTTGGCCACCGATCTGTACGAAGAAAGCCTTGAAGGCGATGAGCCCGAGCCAATGGGCGTGGATAAAATTAACCTGCGTGAGTTGTCGGCCCTGGCCCAGAACCCACGATTCACTGAGGGTCGTGCGTTGGCAGCGCTTTATCTGGCCCGTGATCTGCTGACTCAGCGTGGAGTGTTCCTGCCATGAATTACCCTCATCCATTGTTGGCGCCGGTCATTGAGCTGGCATTGAAGGCCGGGGATGCAATTCTGCCGTTCTGGCGCACTGGCACGGCGGTGACCGCCAAAGCTGACGATTCTCCGGTCACCGCAGCAGACCTAGCCGCTCACCACCTGATCCTGGCCGGGCTGACCGCGCTGGACCCGAGCATCCCGGTGCTGTCCGAAGAAGACGCCAACATTCCCCTGAGCGTGCGCGCCGGGTGGCAACGTTGGTGGCTGGTCGACCCGCTGGACGGGACCAAGGAGTTCATTTCCGGTAGCGAAGAATTTACCGTCAACATTGCGCTGATCGAGCAGGGGCGAGTGGTGTTTGGCGTGGTGTCGATGCCGACCAACGGGCGCTTCTACGTCGGTGGTGCTGGTTTGGGCGCGTGGCGTGGCGATAAAGGCGCAACGCCGCTGCCGATTCAGGTGCGCGACGTGCCAGCAGCAGGCGAGGCATTTACCGTGGTTGCCAGTCGTCGGCATTCAAGTCCTGAGCAGGAGCGCTTACTGGCCGGGTTGAGCGACAGTCTGGGTGAGCTGCAATTGGCCAATATCGGCAGTTCGTTGAAGTTTTGTTTGCTGGCGGAAGGGGCGGCGGATTGTTATCCGCGGTTGGCGCCGACTTCGCAGTGGGACACGGCCGCTGCGCAAGGCGTGCTGGAAGGGGCTGGCGGCGAGGTGCTGGATTTGAGCGGTGCGCCGTTTTGTTATCCGGCGCGGGAATCGTTGTTGAATGCGTTTTTTTTGGCGCTGCCGGCGAAAGCTGCGTGGCGTCAGAAATTGCTGGAACTGGCCCGTCGCTAAGATCGTTCCCACGCTCTGCGTGGGAATGCAGCCCGTGACGCTCCGCGTCACTGGACGCAGAGCGTCCCTAGAGGCGTTACCACGCAGAGCGTGGGAACGATCATCGGTGCAGGACGTACTGCCCGGTAAACGTCACCGCATCCTCCTCGCTCCCCACATTCACAATCCTTGAATGCAGCTTCAACCGCGCCCTTCCATACCGCTCATACATCGCCAAAAACTTCTTCCACACCGCCGCACTCGGCGCCTGGCAAATCGCCGTGGCGTCCATGGTGACCGGCAACGGATAGCTGATTTGTCCTTCCTGAATTACGATGTGCCCGCCTTCAACCCCTTCTTCGCGTAAGCGCAAATGCAGCCAACCCCAACCCGCCAGCACCGCGCCGCAATACAGACTGCCGCCGAACATGGTGCTCTTGTGGTTGACGTTGGCCTCCAGCGGCAAGTGCAGGCGTAGTTGCTGGTCGTGCCAATCGAGCACTTTGAGGCCCATGTCCCGCGTAAGGGGGATGTCGCGATGGAGGACTGATTCCAGATGACGACTGTCGCGGCTCATGCACGGATCTCTTGTTTGAAGATGATGATATGACGGTAGCTCAATCGAGTTCGTCGGTGTGGCTGCTGGCGCCACCGTCGGCGAAGTTCAACCCGTGCTTGCGCAGTTTGTCGTGCAAGGTCTTGCGTGGGATGCCAAGGGCTTCGGCGAGGCTGCGCACGGAGCCGTGAGAGCGCGCCAGTTCGGCGGCGATCAGGCTCTTCTCGAAGTTTTCCACTTGTTCGCTTAGACCGCCGCTGACCCCTTCGACCGTTTTGCCGGCAGCGCCCTGCGGCGCGCTGTTATCCAGCGCCAGTTCCAGGCCCAGGGCAAAGCGTTCGGCGGCGTTTTGCAGTTCGCGCACGTTACCCGGCCAGGTGTGGCGCAGCAGCAGGGCGCGTTGTCCCGGTTGCAATTTGTGGGGTGGCAGACCGTGTCGAGTGCTGGCTTCGTCGGCGAAATGCTGGAACAGCATCAGCGCATCTTCGCCGCGCTCGCGCAGCGGTGGAATACGCAGCGGTGCGACGTTCAGGCGGTAATACAAGTCGGCACGGAAGCGGCCCTGATCGGCGGATTGACGCAGGTCTTCCTTGGTCGCGGCGATGATGCGGATGTCCAACGGGATCAGCTGATTACCGCCCAAACGCTCGACGACTCGCTCCTGCAGCAAGCGCAGCAATTTCACCTGTACATCCAGGCTCATGCTTTCGATTTCATCGAGGAACAACGTGCCGCCATTGGCGAATTCGAACTTGCCGATGCGACGCTTTTGCGCGCCGGTGAACGCGCCTGGCTCGTGCCCGAACAGCTCGCTTTCTACCACCGACTCGGCCAGGGCGCCGGCATTGATCGCCACGAACGGACCGTTACGACGGCTCGATAGATCGTGTAGTGCACGTGCGACCACTTCTTTACCCGCACCGGTTTCACCCAGGATCAGCACATCGGCCTTGGTCGCCGCCAATGCTCCGATCTGCTCGCGCAGGCGCAGCATCGGTGCCGATTGCCCGACCAGTCGGGTACTCAGTTCATTGCGATCGCTCAGGGCCAGACGCAGGCTGCGGTTGTCCAGCACCAGCCGGCGCAAGGCCAGGGCACGGCGCACGCTGTCGAGCAGGGCATCGCTGGCGAAGGGCTTTTCCAGAAAGTCATAAGCCCCGGCGCGCATCGCTTGCACGGCCAGCGGCACATCGCCGTGACCGGTAATCAACAGCACTGGCAACTCCGGGTCCTGGGCATGCAGTTCGGTCAGCAGTTCGAGACCGTCCATGCCCGGCATGCGGATGTCACTGACCACCACACCGGGCCAGTCGCGCCCCAGTTGTACGGCAAGGCCCTTGGCTTCGGCCAGTGGCAGAATTTTCAGGCCGGCGAGGTCCAGGGTTTGGCTCAGGGCCTGACGCAGGTGCGGATCGTCGTCGATCAGCACGACCTGGATGCGGTTGTCGATGGTCATGCACTTCGGTCCTCGGACGGTTGCAGGCTTACACCCGTTGCGCCTGCACGCAGCTTCAGGGTAATCAGGGCGCCACCTTCCTTGTGGTTGGCGAACGACAGTTCACCTCCGAAGGCGCGCATCAGGGTTTCGCAAATCGCCAGCCCTAACCCAAGCCCCTGAGTGCGGGTCTTGGTGGTGTAGAAGGGCTCGCTGGCGCGGCCAAGTGCCTCCAGGCAGAACCCGGGGCCATTGTCGCGAATGTACAGATTGACGCCGTCGGCAGTGGATTGGGCACTCAACCAGAGCTTACGCGGCGGGCCTTTTTCCGTCAGGGCGTCCAGGGCGTTGGCCAGCAGATTGCCGAGCACCTGACGCAGACGGGTTTCCCCGGCCTCGACCCACAGAGTGGCGGCCGGCAAGTCGCGGATCAGCTCGACTTCCATGCTGCGCCGACGCTTGGCCAGCAGCGCCAGCGCGTCGTCCAGCGCCGGTTGCAGGGCGACGCTTTCCGGGGCGTGGCGGTCGCGCCGGGCGAAGGCGCGCAAGTGGGCGATGATCGACGCCATTCGCCCGGTCAATTCGCTGATCAGCTTGAGGTTGCCGCGGGCATCGTCGGTGCGTTGATGATCGAGCAGCACTTCGGCGTTTTCTGCGTAGCTGCGGATCGCCGCCAGCGGTTGATTCAACTCGTGGCTGATGCTCGCCGACATGGTGCCAAGGGCCGACAGTTTACCGGCCTGCACCAGATCATCCTGAGCGCGAACCAGCTCTTGCTGGGCCTGTTCGCGTTCCAGCACTTCCTGTTTCAATCGACGGTTGAGGCCTTCGAGATCGCTGGTCCGCTCGGCTACCCGGCCTTCCAGTTCATGACGGGCCTTGGCTTCGAAGGCGATCCGTTCGAGGTAATGCCGGCGGCGCTGCATCATCAGCCCCAGCAGCAACATCAACACCAGCAGCGTCGCGCCGCCGATGGCGACGACGGTGCGCACCGGGCGATCGATCAAGGTGCGGGGGGCAAGGATGCTGGCGTTCCAACCGGTTTCCGCGATTGGCTGGGTCTGTGTCAGCCAGGCATTGGGGTTGAGCCTCAATGGTTTGGGATCGCGGGTCGGATAGGGTTGAATCGCGGTGATCGCCTTGCGTTCTTCCTCGCCCAACGGACGGGTCGAGCGGAATCGCCACTCGGGCCGCGACGTGAGAATCACCACGCCGTTATGGTCAGTCAGCAGCAGTTGTTCCGGGGTTTTGCCCCAGAGGCTTTCGGTATGGTCCAGGTCGACCTTGACCACCAGCACACCGATGATCTTTTCGCCGTTACGCACGGCGGCGGCGAAGAAATAGCCGCGCTTGGCCGATGTCGTGCCCAAGCCGAAAAAACGCCCAAGCCGTCCGGCCATGGCTTCGCTGAAATATGGCCGGAAGGAAAAATTACGCCCGACGAAACTGTCGTGTTTATCCCAATTGGACGCGGCCAGGGTCTTGCCCGTGGTGTCCATCAGGTACATGACTTCGGCGCCTGTCTGGGCGCTGATGTTTTTCAACAAACGGTTGGCGTTGCCCTGAGTGACGCCATCGTCGGGTGCGCCGAGGACAGCTCGCAGCGCCGGCAGATCGCCAAGGATCTGCGGCAACACTTCATAACGGTGCAGGGTGCCCAGCAGGTTGGCGACGTAAAGGTCGAGCGTCTGACGGTTCTGCCCGGCCAGTTCGCTGCGGTAATAACGCTCGGCCAGATGCTCCAGCGGCCACAGCAACGGCGCCAGGCACAGTGCGAGCAGGGCCAGGCTGCGCCAGCGAGGTCTGCGGGGGAGGGTCGGAGTCATGAGCATCGAGCGCCTGTGGGTACAGGCGCATTATGCCTAGGCTTGCGGGCGCAGTCTGCGCACCGTGGGTGTTTCAGGAAAAGACGTCAGCGTCCTTGAAGAACGCGGCAGCCTGATCTTTGCCAGACAGTTGCGGCGCTTCGTCCAGTTGCCAATCGATGGCGAGGTCCGGGTCGTCCCAGCGAATGCTGCGCTCGGCGGAAGGGGTGTAGTAGTCGGTGGTTTTGTAGAGGAATTCGGCGAACTCGCTCAGCACCACAAAACCGTGGGCGAAACCCTCCGGGACCCAGAGTTGGCGATTGTTCTCGGCGGACAGACGCACGGCCACCCATTTGCCGAAATGTGGCGAGCTGCGGCGAATGTCCACGGCCACGTCGAGTACTTCACCGACGGTGACGCGCACCAGTTTGCCCTGAGTGTTTTCCAGTTGGTAATGCAGGCCGCGCAGTACACCTTTTTGCGAGCGGGAATGGTTGTCTTGAACGAAGTTCGTCTCCAGGCCCGTCGCTTCTTTGAAAGACTTGGCATTGAAGCTTTCATAGAAGAAACCGCGCTCGTCACCAAATACCTTGGGTTCGATGATCAGAACACCGGGCAGGTCGGTGGTGACTACATTCATGGTCTTTCTCCAGCAATGGGCGTTGATGGGCGACATTCTTGCGCAAAGTGCCGGCCGGTGCGAGTGGAGTGTGTTTTTTCCTGATCCGTTCACTGATTCTGTCGGCCTCGGGTGAGTTTCAGGCAGGCGAAGGGGGTTGCGTATCGCCCCAAGCAGTGGCGATATAAGCGCCTAATAAAATTTCAGGGGTCGTTGTATGCCGCTCGCCACGTTGATTCATCGCGCCAGTTTGCCCAGCCCGCAAGTGTCTGCGGAGCAAGCGCTTGAGCTATTGAAGGGGCATTACGGGCTGAGCGGAAGGTTGCAGGCCCTCGGCAGCCAGCAGGATCTTAACTATCGGGTCGACAGCGACCAGGGGCGTTTTGTCCTGAAAATCTGCCGCGGCGACTACTCGGCGCTGGAGCTGCACGCCCAGCACGCCGGGCTCAAGCATTTGGGTGAACACCCCCATGTGCATGTGCCGCGGGTGATTGCGGCCAAAAACGGTGCAGACCTGCTCTCTCTGGAAGTCGGCGGCCAATCGGTGCACGTGCGCCTGCTCGATTACATCGAAGGCCAGTCGCTTACACACCTTGATCATCTGCCCGGTTCCGTGGTGGCGGGATTTGGTCGGCTCTGCGGTGAAATGGATCTCGCCCTGGCCGGTTTCGACCATCCGGGTCTCGAGCGCACCCTTCAATGGGACGCCCGCCACGCCAGCGCGTTGATCGCGCATTTGCTGCCGGTCATCAAGGATGATCAGCAACGCCGGCTGATCGCCGATGCGGCTGAACGGGCCGAGCGCCATTTACAGCCGCTTGTGGATAAGCTGCCGGTGCAGGCGATTCACATGGACATCACCGACGACAACGTGGTGTGGCAGCGAGATTCGCAACGCCAGTGGCAATTGCAGGGTGTGATCGATTTCGGCGATCTGATTCGAACCTGGCGCATCACTGATCTGTCGGTGACGTGCGCGGCGCTGCTGCACCATGCCGATGGCGATCCCTTCTACATTTTTCCGGCGGTGCAGGCCTATCACGCGGTCAATCCGCTCACGCATGAAGAGCTACTGGCGCTCTGGCCGCTGATCGTCGCCCGTGCGGCGGTATTGGTGCTCAGCGGCGAACAGCAGGTCAGCATCGATCCTGGCAACGCGTACAGCCGCGACAACCTCACCCACGAATGGGAGATTTTCCGCGTCGCTACATCGGTGCCGTTAGCGTTGATGGAAGCGGCGATCCTTACCTCGGTCGGCCAGAGTCTGCCGAGCATCGGCAGCGAAGGCTTTGCGCCGCTGTTGCCGAGTCTGGGCGGGCGTGAGTTTGCGTTGATCGATTTGGGCGTGCTCAGTCCGCATTTCGAGGCCGGTAACTGGGCGCAGGAAGGGATCGATCAGCGCCTGCTGACCGAGGCTGCCGCGACTCATGGTCTGGCGGCCAGTCGTTATGGGCAATATCGCTTGTCCCGCACCCGGCCGGACAGCGCCACTGAGCCAGACACTTGCCCGTTGCACGTCGAGTTGCGAGTGCCCCACGGAACGGCGGTCGAGTCGCCGTTTGCCGGGGTGGTCCATCAGCCCGCGACGGGTGTGCTGCAATTGGACGGCCCGCAACTGAGCGTGCGTCTTTGGGGCGTGACGCCGTCGCTGCACACGGGCGCAGCGCTGGTCAAAGGTCAGGTGCTGGGCTCGGTCAATGGTCCGTTGGTGGTGCAGTTGTGCCGAGGCACTTCGTTCAATGCTCCCTTGTTTTGCACACCGTCTCACGCCGCTGCCTGGCAAGCGCTGTGCCCGTCGCCGGCGGCGTTGCTGGGATTGGCTTGTGATGCTGAACCAGAGCTCGATTCCGAGACGCTGCTGGCCCGCCGCGACGCCAGTTTCGCCCGGACCCAGAAACACTATTACGTCGATCCGCCGCGCATCGAGCGTGGCTGGCGCAATCACCTGATCGACATGCAGGGCCGCTCCTACCTCGACATGCTCAACAACGTAGCGGTACTGGGCCATGGTCATCCACGCATGGCAGCGGTGGCCAGTCGTCAGTGGTCGCTACTCAACACCAACTCGCGGTTCAACTACGCGGCGAGTGCCGAGTTTTCCGAACGGTTACTGAAACTGTCGCCTGACTCCATGGACCGGGTGTTTCTGGTCAACAGTGGCAGCGAGGCCAATGACCTGGCAATCCGTCTGGCATGGGCCTACAGCGGCGGTCGCGACATGCTCAGTGTGCTGGAGGCCTATCACGGCTGGACAGTGGGAGCGGACGCGGTCTCGACCTCGATTGCCGACAACCCGAAGGCCTTGAGCAGCCGTCCGGACTGGGTGCATCCGGTCACTGCGCCGAACACCTATCGCGGCGAATTCCGTGGAGCGGGCAGCGCGCCGGACTACGTGCGCAGCGTCGAACACAACCTGGCGAAAATTGCCGGGCAGAAACGTCAGCTGGCCGGTTTCATCTGTGAACCGGTGTACGGCAATGCCGGCGGTATCTCGTTGCCGCCGGGGTATTTGAAGCAGGTTTACGCGTTGGTTCGTGCCCAGGGCGGCGTGTGTATCGCCGACGAAGTGCAGGTCGGCTACGGCCGCATGGGCAAATTTTTCTGGGGTTTTGAAGAGCAAGGCGTGGTGCCGGACGTCATCACCATGGCCAAAGGCATGGGCAACGGTCAGCCGCTGGGCGCGGTGATCACCCGTCGGGAAATCGCCGAAGCGCTGGAGGCCGAGGGCTATTTCTTCTCGTCGGCCGGCGGCAGCCCGGTCAGTTGCCAGATCGGCATGGCGGTGCTGGATGTGATGGAAGAAGAAAAGCTTTGGGAAAATGCTCAGGTCGTGGGCGGGTATTTCAAGGAGCGGCTTGAAGCGCTGATCGATATTCATCCGCTGGTGGGCGCGGTGCATGGTTCCGGCTTCTATCTGGGCGTCGAGTTGATCCGCAATCGCGAAACCCTGGAGCCGGCGACCGAAGAAACCACGGCACTGTGTGATCGGTTGCGCGAGTTGGGGATCTTCATGCAGCCGACCGGCGACTACCTGAACATCCTCAAGATCAAACCACCGATGGTTACCTCGCGTCAGAGCGTGGATTTCTTTGTCGACATGCTCTCCAAAGTACTGGACGAAGGCCTCTAGAGGTTGATCGTTCCCACGCTTTGGTGGGAATGCCTCAATGGACGCTCTGCGTCCGCTCTTGGAACGCGGAGCGTCCCCGGCTGCATTACCACGCGGAGCGTGGGGCCGATCAATAGGAAGAAAGTGAATGCCGATTGTTATCGGGTTTAATTGAGATATTTCCGACATAATGATTAATTATCGCTTTAAAAGCCGATTTATATCGGCTATAAAGTCACCGCAGCCCACGGTGTGACCCACCACGTCCTGTGCTTCCCATTTCTGTCATCGGTCGATGCCACACTCGACCCTCAAGCAATTCCCCCGGAGATGATTCATGAGCCGTATCGTTACCGTCGCCGCCACCCAGATGGCCTGTTCCTGGGACCTCGAAGCCAACATCGAGACCGCTGAGAAGCTGGTCCGTGAGGCCGCGGCGAAAGGCGCGCAGATCATCCTGATCCAGGAACTGTTCGAGGCGCCGTACTTCTGCCAGAAGCCGAACGCGGATTACTTGCAGCTGGCCACGACCGTTGAAGACAACGTCGCCATCAAGCACTTCCAGAAAGTCGCCAAAGAGCTGCAAGTGGTTCTGCCAATCAGCTTCTACGAACTGGCGGGCCGCGCGCGTTTCAACAGCATCGCGATCATCGATGCCGACGGCAGCAACCTCGGGATTTATCGTAAAAGCCACATCCCTGATGGCCCTGGCTACCATGAAAAGTACTACTTCAACCCGGGCGACACCGGCTTCAAAGTCTGGAACACCCGCTACGCGAAAATCGGCGTGGGCATCTGCTGGGACCAGTGGTTCCCGGAATGCGCGCGCAGCATGGCGTTGCAAGGCGCGGAAATCCTGTTCTACCCGACCGCGATCGGCAGCGAGCCACATGACAAGACCATTTCGTCCCGTGATCACTGGCAGCGTGTGCAACAGGGCCATGCCGGCGCCAACCTGATGCCACTGATCGCCAGCAACCGCATCGGCAACGAAGAGCAGGACGGTTACGACATTACGTTCTACGGTTCGTCGTTCATCGCCAACCAGTTCGGCGAGAAGGTTCAGGAACTCAACGAAACTGAAGAAGGCGTACTGGTTCAGAGCTTTGACCTCGACGAGTTGGAGCACATCCGCAGCGCGTGGGGGTCGTTCCGTGACCGTCGGCCGAACCTGTACGGCGCCATCAAAACCCTCGACGGTTCCCTGGAGTCCTGATCGCCATGACCACCTTAAATAGCACGCCTCGCGTCGACGGCTTCTACATGCCAGCCGAGTGGGCGCCGCAAACCCAGACCTGGATGATCTGGCCCGAGCGCCCGGACAACTGGCGCCTGGGTGGCAAACCGGCGCAAGCCGCGCATGTCGCGGTAGCAAAGGCCATCGCCCGTTTCGAACCGGTGACCGTGGCGGTTTCCGCCGGCCAATACGAAAACGCCCGTGCCCGTCTGGGCGATCCGAATATTCGTGTGGTGGAGATGTCCAGCGACGACGCCTGGGTTCGCGACACCGGCCCGACATTCGTCATCAATAACAGCGGCGAAGTCCGTGGTGTGAACTGGGATTTCAACGCCTGGGGCGGTTTTGACGGCGGTCTGTATTCGCCGTGGAATCGCGATTCGCAGGTCGGCGGCAAGATCCTCGAGATCGAGCGCAGCCAACGCTACCGCACCGAGGGCTTCGTGCTCGAAGGCGGTTCGATTCACGTCGATGGCGAGGGCACGCTGATCACCACCGAAGAATGCCTGCTCAACCGCAATCGTAATCCGCACATGAACCGTGCAGAAATCGAAGCGGTGCTCAGCGCGAATCTGGCTGTGGATAAAATCATCTGGCTGCCGGACGGTTTGTTCAACGACGAAACCGACGGTCATGTGGATAACTTCTGCTGTTACGTGCGTCCGGGTGAAGTATTGCTGGCCTGGACCGACGACCCGCAAGACCCGAACTACCCGCGTTGCCAGGCTGCAATGAAGGTGCTGGAAAGCAGCACCGACGCCAAGGGCCGCCCATTCACAGTGCACAAAATGCCGATACCGGGGCCGCTGTATGCGACCGAGGAAGAGTGCGCCGGCGTGGATCCGGTGGACGGTACTCAGGAACGTAATCCGTCCGTTCGTTTGGCGGGTTCCTACGTGAACTTCCTGATCGTTAACGGCGGCATCATCGCGCCGAGCTTCGACGACCCGTTGGATGGCCCGGCAAAAGAGATTTTGCAGAGTCTGTTCCCGCAGCATGAAGTGGTAATGGTGCCGGGCCGTGAACTGTTACTGGGAGGCGGTAACATCCACTGCCTTACCCAACAACAGCCAGCGCCGCACAAGGAGTGAGTGGGGTTGTAACAGCTTGAGTTGATTGCAGAATCGGCCCGGCAACCGTTTTCCCTTTCAGCCATATGGAAAGCCCGCAGCCCTTCAGGACCGCGGGCTTTTTTGTATCCGCTTGTCGACAGTTCCGAAACCTTGGCACAGCTCTTGTATCTCTCAGGGTGTAAAACAGGGAGAGGGAGAACTGCGATGTTCTGTCATAAACCTTGGATAAGTTAGCCGCTCACAAACCAGGAGAGAGCGTGGAAATGAACGCCGAAATGAATGTGGTGGGCGAGCGGGCGTTGCATCCCCTGGCAGTAAACAGCGAATCGCTCCAGGTCCTGGCGCACTGGTTGAAGTCCAATGGAACGCGTCAGATCAGAGAACCTGATCCGCGCCGGATGATGATCGAGCGCTACCCCGCTGGTTTATTCAGCGAAGCGGAGCTGGAAGCGTTGTGGGATGTGATGGAAGGATAAGAAGAAAAACAACGGATTGGTAAAAGCGCTGCCGGGATGGTGGCGCTTTTTTTATGCCTGATTTTGAGGTCATTCGACCGATTCATGAAACAGACTGAAAGCCATTCCAGCGTTTTTTAGAAACGTGTGGAGCTCTAATCTGCCGGCATCTAGTTTTCCTACGCTTTTGCCGGAGTCTTCCCATGATCCTTCACTACATTTACGACCCATTGTGCGGCTGGTGCTACGGCGCGAAACCGCTCGTGCAAGCCGCCCGAGTTGTGTTGCCAGTGATTGCCCACGGCGGCGGCATGATGGCCGGCGCCAACCGCCAGACCGTCTCGCCACAACTGCGCAACTATGTGATACCCCACGATCAGCGTATTGCCGAATACACCGGCCAGCCGTTCGGCGAGGCGTATTTCGAAGGTTTACTGCGCGACGAGACGGCGGTTTTCGATTCCGCACCGCCGATTGCCGCTGTGCTGGCAGCCGAGCAGATCGCCGGCCGCGGACTCGAGTTGCTGGGGTGTTTGCAGAGTGCTCACTATGAGAACGGTCGACGCATTGCCGATGAAGCGGTCCTGTTTGAACTCGCGCAAGACATCGGTTTGGAGCCCCAAGCGTTTCAGGCTGTTTTCAAAGAATCTGAAACCGATCGCCACATCAAAGACAGTCGAGCACTCTTGGCCAGGATCGGCGGTCAGGGCTTCCCGACCTTCGCCCTGGAACACAACGGCCAATTCACCCTGATCGATATCGGCTCGTGGCTTGGCAAGCCGCAAGCCTTTGCGGCATGGCTGAGTCAGTCGCTTCCCGCACAAGCGTCTTCATCGGCGTTTCAAGCCTGTGGCCTTGATGACTGTGCCCACTGAATTAATCGGAGTCACTCATGGATAATCTGAGCCTGATCAAAAGCACCTACGAAGGCACCAACTCTCAGGAAAACGCGCGCAACACCGCTGCCGCGCTGGCCGATGACGCCCGCTGGACCGAAGCCGCGGGTTTCCCGTACGCCGGAACCTACGTCGGTTTCGATGCAGTCGTCGAAAACGTATTCAAGCGACTGGCCACCGAGTGGGACGGTTTTCAGCTGAAAATTGAGGACTACGTCGCACAGGGCGACAAGGTGTTTGCCTACGGCAATTACAGCGGCGTCTACAAAGCTACCGGTCGTTCGATGAATGCCCGCGTCGCCCATTTGTGGACCCTGGCCAATGGCAAGGTCACCCACTTCGAACAGTTTGTGGACAGCCATACCGTGCAACTGGCTATCGTCGACAAGTGATTTCTTAGACGTTTTTCGCCTATTTACAGACGATTCATGTAATTGCAAGGTTAAGGACGCGACTAGGATTCGCCCCAACGCCTGTGGCCACCGCCATGACTCATTAAATAATAAAAAAGCCCGCCACGATTTTTTCGTGAGCGGGCCTTTTTGTTTGGGGTGAAAAAAGAGTGCGATAGCGCCGTTTCAGCCGTTCGACACAGCGCGTATCAACCGGTATTAAGGAAAAGAACAAAATGTTGAACAAGCGAATCAGCCTGATCGCTCTGGGGATGTTGAGCGCTACACAGGCCATGGCTAACGACCAGGCCGAATCCAAGGGTTTTGTTGAAGACAGCAGCCTCAAAGTGCTGCTGCTCAATGCCTACATTAACCGTGATTACAAAGACGGCCGACCGGATAAAGCCGAGTGGGGCCAGGCGGCCATTGGTACGTTCTCGTCCGGTTTCACCGAAGGCACCGTGGGTGTGGGTGTGGGTGTGGACGCTTTCGGTCTGCACCGGCGACGACAACAAAATCTGGAGCCTGGCAGCAACGTTCGCCAGCGGTCCACACTCATTCACCCTCGCTCACCAGCGCAGCACCGGCGACAGCAACCTGGGCTACGCCTACGGCGGCTACCAGAAAGATCAAGGTCGCCGAGCGCGAAATCTTCAACCAGTTCAAGTACGTCGTGCAAAGCGGCCCGGCCAAAGACCTGAGCGTGAAACTGCGCAGCTCGATCCTGCGTGTTTCGCAGAAATCAAGTGAGTACAACGTCAGCGGTAACGAAGTGCGTGTGTTTGTGGATTATCCGATCAACATTTTCTGATGATCGGTTGCGCAATCGAGGCCTGATGCAAGGCTGAGAAAGAAGAAGCCCCGACTGGTTCGGCAATGCTGTTCACTTAAGGATTGTTGACTAATCCTCAGGCAGCAGGAAAATCCGGAATCTGATAAGGATTCCGGATTTTTTATGTCTGTTGCTCAGGATTTAAGCGCTGTTCTGGACTTCGCTGAACAGCCACTCTCACGTCTTGCGGTGTTCACCGATCACATTCCTCAGGATTGGATCACCGCTGCGGCCGCTCTGGCGGACAAAGCGACTATCCGACGTCGACGCCTGCCTTCGGACATGGTCCTTTGGCTGGTAGTGGGGATGGCGCTTTTCAGAGGAGAGCCAATAGTTGAGGTCGCTCGCCGACTCAATATCTGTGCCGACGGCCTTGCCAATGAGGTGCTTTTGGCCAAAAGCGGCCTGTCTCAGGCGCGCCAGCGCCTGGGTAACCAGCCCGTGGCCTGGCTGTTTCAGCAGTGCGCCAATACCTGGGGATACGGAGCGCTACCCGCAAGACGACTGGCACGGCCTTCAGGTTTTTGCCGTCGACGGTGCCTTGTTTCGAACCCCGGAAACGTCATCATTGCGGCATTTTGACTCCGGCAATACCTCCTCCGAGCGTCAAACGCCCTATCCGGTGCTGCGCCTTGTTGCGTTGATGAACGCCCGCTCTCACATTATCGCCAATGCGGCTATCAGCCCTTACCGCAAGGGCGAAATCCCGCTGGCCAAGGACTTCGTCGAGACCATACCCAATCATTCGGTGACACTGCTGGACAAAGGTTTTTTCAGTGCAGACTTGTTGTTGAGCATCCAAAGTACTGAGAGAAACCGGCATTGGATGATCCCGGAGCGCAAAGGTACGGTTCGCACAGAGATTGAACACTACGGCGATGGTGATTACCTGGTACAGATGAAAGTCTCGCCGCAGGCCCGTAAGAAGAACCCACTTTTGCCTGAGTACTGGCAAGTACGGGCCGTCACCTATGAAGTCGAAGGGAAAGAAAGAACCGTCTTTACCTCGCTGCCGGCCTCACACTTCAGCGCCAAACAGATCGCCAGCCTTTATCACGAGCGATGGGAAATAGAGCTGGGCTTCAGGGATATTAAAAGCTCGATGCAAGACAATGCCTTGACCCTGCGCAGCAAGACCGTGGATCTGGTGTATCAAGAGTTGTGGGGACTGTTACTGGCTTACACGTGGTACGTCGGGAAGCCAGCCAGGCGGCGGTTGCTCATAAGCGAGCGCCGAGCGAAGTGAGTTTCAAGTTTGCCTGTCGGCACATCGCCAGCCATCTCGTCGTCATGGCTGGAGCAGTGTCGCCGTCACACATACCAAGACGTCTGGAAGAGCTTCGCGGCAGCATCGGTGTGCTTTTCATAACAAAACGCCCCAGACCGGCGAGGCCCAGGGCGGTGAAGATGTCAAAAACCCGGTATCCGGTTAACCGCAAAGTTGCTCCGCTTAAGTGAACAGCATTGCGATTGATTCGGGGCTTTTTTACGCCTGTGATTTAGATCACGGGATGACGCTTCTGGCTCGGTTGTTACCCGGCGCATCGAGCACCTTCGCCACGTCATCGATGATTGCCTTGCTCATATCCTGCAAAAAATGCGACGCCCAAGCATGCCGATCGGAGTCTCGAATCATGGCGGCGTCTGATGCGAGAAGTTTGGCGACGTGGAGCAGATCGGAGGCGTGGGAGAGGGCCTGGATGACCGGGACGCCAGCGTTGATGCGGAACAGCGGTTGGTTCGCGTGGTAGGAGAAAGGGGTGAGGCCGATGGTTTTCAAGTCTTGGGGGTTGGTCATTGGGCACCTCCGGTTTTTGGGCGGTGGTGGGCGTGACTTAGTGCAGCAATGGCGAAAATTTTGGATGGATTGCGGGCATGCATAGGGCGAACTCCGATTGGTTCCCACATCGAATTCGAGTTCTCAGGCCCGGTCGCTGAATTGGCAGCGACGGTATGAAGGTAGCTTGAGGTAGGTGGACACGCAATCGTGGCTAGGTGGTGGCGTGGGTTAACAGGTTTAGTGATTTTTAGGGCTGGGCAATAATTATTGGCCAGCCATAATTTTTATAATTTGGATAACGCCTGCTGGTAACTTCGTTGCTCGCTGAAGGAGAGATCAGGAATGGATGTTGAACTGCGCCAGTTTCAGAAGGATTTACTTGAGTCGGTACGCGAAATGAATGCGAGCAGCGCCGTTCGAACCTCTGAGGTCCGGCCGCTGCAAATACAGGATTGCGTCGACACTGACGTGTCGTCTTCAGCGACACATCACAAGAACGTGTCGCAGAAACGGGAAAACAGCGACACGTAAAAAAGTGGACTACGGGAGTAGGGATTGAGTCCTACAGATTATTCATCGCCCCGAAAGAGGTCATCAGGGCTATAACTCCGTTATCACCCATTACACCAAGTAACTAATGATGTTCCCGCCCCCACCTTTATCCCCTCCAGCTAACTCCATACATTGAGCTCCAACGCCTACCCATTCATTCCGAAGGGAAGGTCACTGGAGATTCCTCATGCCTTTCGTAAGCGTACGCATCACCCGCGATGGCGTTACCTCTGAGCAGAAAGCTCAGGTGATCGCCGAAATCACTGAAACCCTGGAACGCGTCCTCAACAAGGACCCGCACCTGACCCACATCGTGATCGAAGAAGTCGACACCGATAACTGGGGTTACGCCGGCATCACCACCACCCAGTACCGCAAGCAACTGGCTGAGGCGGAGGGGCAGTCATGACCGCGTCGGTTTCCATCGATTTCATTTCTGACTTGGTGTGCCCGTGGTGCGCTTTGGGCGCGACGGCGCTGGAGCAAGCGATCAAGAACGTGGCCGGTGAAGTCTCGGTGGAGCTGACTTACAAGCCCTTCGAGTTGAACCCGGACATGCCGGCGGTCGGCGAGAAAGCGGTCGAGCATTTGATGCGCAAATATGGACGAACCGCCGAGGACGTCGCCGCCGGTAAAGCGATGCAGATTGCTCGTGGTCAGGCCATTGGCTTCAAGTTCGATCTGGAGAAACGCAGCCACTTCTACAACACCTTTGATGCTCACCGCTTGCTGTTATGGGCGCTGCAGGAAGGACGGCAGATCGAGCTGAAGAAGATCCTGTTGCGCGCTTACTTCAGCGAAGGTCAGAACCCGAGTGACCGGGAGACGCTGGTTCGTTTGGCGGCAGAAGCGGGGCTGGATGCGGCGGGTGCTCAAGAGGTGTTGGCGTCCGGAGCGTTTGCCAGGGAAGTGCGTGAGCTTGAAGAGTTTTACCGCCAGCGTGGCATCAATTCGGTACCGGCCATGATCCTCAACGGTCGTCACCTGGTGTCCGGTTCGCAGTCGGTCGAGTACTACGAACAGTTGTTGAGACAAATGGCGAAGACCCCCGCCGAAGCCTGATTATTTACTTTTTCAAACCATCATTTATTAGGAGAGGTACAGCAATTCGAAAAAAGTCATCGTTATTACTGGCGCCTCCCAAGATCTCGGCGCAGGCATGGTCAAGGCTTTCCGTGATCTGGATTACAAGGTTGTCGCCACTTCGCGTTCGATCAAACCGTCCGCCGACCCGGACATTCTCACCGTGGCGGGCGACATCGGCGACCCTGCGGTCGCTCAGCAAGTCATCCGTGAAGCGATCGCACGTTTTGGTCGTATCGACACCTTGGTCGACAAAGCCGGGATCTTCGTCGCCAAACCGTTCACCGCTTACACCCCCGAAGACTACGCCGCCGTGTTGTCGGTAAACCTGAATGGTTTCTTCTACATCACCCAACTCGCGATCACCGAGATGGAAAAACAAGGCAGCGGCCACGTCGTCAACATCACCACCAGCCTGGTGGACCACGCCATCGACGGTGTGCCGTCGGTACTGGCGTCGTTGACCAAAGGTGGCCTGAATGCGGCGACCAAATCCCTGGCCATCGAATACGCCAAGCGCGGTATTCGGGTGAACGCGGTTTCCCCGGGCATCATCAAGACCCCAATGCACGGCGAAGAAAGCCATGAAGCGCTGGGGAATCTGCACCCGGTCGGGCACATGGGCGAGATCAGCGACATTGCTCAGGCGGTCGTGTATCTGGACAGCGCCAATTTTGTCACTGGCGAGATCCTGCACGTTGATGGTGGTCAGAGCGCGGGTCACTAAGACCTGCTTTTCCAAACTCCAGAAACAACAAAGCCCTCGTATTTCTACGAGGGCTTTGTTTTGTATGGTGCCGGCACCAGGAGTCGAACCCGGGACCTACTGATTACAAGTCAGTTGCTCTACCAACTGAGCTATACCGGCGTGTTAGGGCGACGATTATAGCGATTGGGTTGGTTCTGTAAACCCCTGAATTCAGACTATTTTTGCGCAGGCGTCAGGCCGGCCCCGCGGACGCTTCTGCGGGGCCGGCCTGTGCGATTGCTTTAAAGCATTACACGCCGTTTTTTACCGCGTTGATCAGGTCCTGACTCAACACCTGCGCGGGCGCCACTTGCACGCTTTGCGTGTAGAACGGCGGCAGGTTCTGGGCCAGTGTCGACAACGCTTGCGCGGTGGTATTGCCCGGCAGCAGCACGTATTGGAGGTTGGACGGATAGCTCTGCGGCACGGGGCCTTCCATGGTCGAACCGTACGCGCCGAAGGTCATTACGGCCTGTGGGGTGGTGGGGTCGGGGGCATACAGGAAGACGAAGGTGCCGTACTTTGGATGCGTCAGGTATTGCTCGGCCTGGGCGCGAACCGCTGGGTCGGGGTCGTTCATCAGGGTCCAGCGCATGACCGCGTAGTTGCGTGTGGTTTCCATGAACGCTGTACGAATCGGCGACTGGTTCTCGACGCCTCCCAGGCACACCAGCAGGTTGCCGAACGGGTCGATGAGGGCCACCGAGTTGAACACCGTGCTTTGCTGCGCGGTTTTCAGTAGCGGCGGGGCGAGTTCTGCGCCGGGGTCGCGCGGATTGGCCGATTGCACGGTCAGCGCAAACGGGCTGAGTGCAGTCAGTGCCTGGCGGACTTTGCTGTTGGCCGGGAGGTTTTCCGGGTTTTGCAGTTGATCCGGCGGCAGACCGCTGTTGTTGCTGGCCTCGCGCACGGTGTTGACGCTGGCGGAGAAGATCGAGCTGGTGAGGAAGTAAACCGCCGAGTCGATGGTCTGGCCGCCGAACACCGGGCTGGTCGAACCCTGATAGGCCCGGCTGACAGGCGCCGCAATCGCGTAATAACCCCAGGTGTCCTGCGCCTGTTGGCGGATCTGCGGTGGCAGCGACGGAAAGGTGAACTGACTGTTGTAGTTGATGCCTGCATAGTCATCGATCGCACTGACGGCGACGTTAAATCCTGCAGTCAGCAGCGAACCGGCGCACATGGCGCATGGGTCCAGGGTGGTGACGACGGTCAACTGATTGGGCGGTGGCAAGTTCAATGGCGCGACGTTTTCGTAGTACCAGTCCACCAATTGCCGCTCGCCGTGGGCGGTCGGATCATGAGGTAGAAAGTACGTGGTGCCACTGCCGGGGAAAGGCATCAGCACGTTGTTGTGCAGCGCGGCGATGACCTCGCCCGTTGCGTTGTTGATGATGGCGCCACCCACCGCGAAGGTTTGCTGCAGCGCAGCATCAATGGCTTGGTTGGCGACGGTATCGACGGCTTCTTGTGCACTGTTCAATGTGCTCATGTTTTTCCCAGCTCCTTGCTGTTTGAACGCCAGGCAATTCTGGCGTTTGGAAAAGATAGTTGAGGTTTCGCAGGTCGTTTATGTTGTTTTGGCTGAACGCTTATGCACAACGGGGTCTGTACCGCACCTGCTTAGAGGCAAATTTGTGGAGCCGTTCTCATTTGATCGCAAATGCCTGTTTTTCCGCTTTTTTTACAGGTGTACGAAAATTGAACAGTAGTGTTTCAGCCTCGAAACAGCCGTATATATTGGATCCACGATAATTTCATCAACAGAGTTATCCACAGGCTGAGGCGCTTTAAAGGCGCTCAGCCAGGATCAGGAAATTACGCGGTGTAAGCGGGGTTTCGCAGAAGGTTCCGAGGCGAACCGCATACCCCTGCTCGGAGAGGAAAAGTGCTCGATCGAGTACTAGCCACAGCTCCAATGGGCGTCGGAAAAGTCCGCGCAGCAGCTCCAGATTGCGCACTTCGGCCAGTCGCTGCCCCCCGGAAGCTTCGAGTGCTGGCCAATCCTGCGGTCCGATTGTGGATAACTCCTTGAGCGAGGCCAAATGATGGCAGTAATCGGCGAAGGATTTATCCAGCCAGGCACTTGGCAGCGAAGGGGTGGGCAGGTATTCGTCAGCACCGCGCAGTTGCCGTTGCAGCAGGTCGAAACCCAAGCGCCGGGCCATGGAGGTGTCGCGCTGACGTCGGACGCGAGCGCCTGCGGTGACGGTTTCGTTCATTGGCAGCGAGAGATCTTCGAGCGATAGTTGTAGGTCGGATCGCATACCCGCAGAGGAAAGCGTCTGATACTCGCTCACACTGATCCGGTTGTAGCAGCAAGGCGCGATGGCCAGTTGTTTGCAGCCAGTGGCACTGGCGAGTTGGATCAGCCGCACATGCAGATCACCGCAAGCGTGCAGCGCTACCGGGGTGTGATCGGCATTCAACATAGAAGCTGCATGTGCTGCGAGCACATCTTGTTGGACATGCAGCGCATGCAATTGATGACGCTGACTGAGGGCCTGGCCGCTGACGACCAGCGCCGGGTCGTATTCCAGGCAAGTGAGCTGCTGACCGGTGTGCAATAGTCGTCGCCCCAAATGTCCTTTGCCCGAACACCAGTCCAGCCAATGGTTCGGCGTCTTAGCAAACTGCAAGCGACTGGCGAAGGCTTCGATCTGCTGCCACTTGCGCCCCGGCACATCAACATTCAGTCGATGACCCGCCGTTTCAAGCGCATGCGCCGGCAACTCATCCACCGCGCTCAACTCAAGGGACATCGCCGCCAATGAGGCAAACGGCTCCGGCGCGTCCAAAAGAGCTGGGTTGTTGTGAGCGTGTTCCGCGTCCTCCAGCGATCGCCTGCGTAGCCAGGTCGCCAACTCGGGGTAGGACGCTTCCCAGGGAAGCTGCAGATGAGTAAACGGACGAGGCTTCCACAGCGCCTGATGCTCGATCAGAAAAGCATCCAGCGCCGTGAAACGGGCGAGTAACGCCTCGCCCGTCAGCACGCAGGCATCAACGTCCTTGGCAGGCATCGACGCGCAACCAGCGCTCCAGCAGCTTGAAACCGCGTACTAGCACATAAGCCATCAGCAGATAGAACATGCCCGCCGCGAAGAATATCTCCACCGGCAGGTAGGTCCGGGCAATGATGGTGCGGGCCATGCCTGTCAGTTCCATCAGGGTCACGGTGCTGGCCAGGGCACTGGCCTTGAGCATCAGGATCACTTCGTTGCTGTAGGCCGGCAGGCCGATGCGGGCGGCACGGGGCAGGATGATGTAGAACAGCGCCTTGGGCCGGGACATGCCCAGCGCCCGCGCAGCTTCGATCTCGCCCGGTGGAATTGCCTGGATCGCGCCGCGCAGGATCTCGGCGATGTAGGCCGCGGTGTGCAGCGTCATGGTCGCCGTGGCACACCAGAACGGATCGCGAAGGTACGGCCACATTGAGCTGTTACGGATCGCGTCGAACTGCGCCAGGCCGTAGTAGACCAGGAACAGCTGAACCAGCAACGGTGTGCCACGGAAAAAGAAGATGTAGCCGTAGGGGAATGCCCGCACGTACCAGAGTCGCGATGAGCGGGCAATGCCTAGTGGAATCGCCAGTAGCAAACCTGCGATCACGGCGATGGCCACCAGTTCCAGGGTCAGCGTCGCGCCATGAGCCAGTTTCGGCAGCCACTTGATGATGATTTCCCAGTTCATTGGGTGCTCCTCGCGAAGCCGCGAGCGGCACGTTTTTCCATAAAGAACATGCCCGTCATGGCGAGAATCGTCAGACCCAGGTACATGAACGCGGCCACCATATAGAAGGTGAACGGCTGTTTGGACACGGTCACGCCGATTTGCGCGTGACGCATGATTTCTTCCAGGCCGATTACTGACACCAGCGCGGTGTCTTTCATCAGGATCATGAACAGGTTGCCCAGGCCGGGCAGGGCGATGCGCCACATCTGCGGCATGATCAGCTTGGTGAAGATGCGAAATTTCGACAGGCCCAGCGCCACCCCCGCTTCACGGTGACCTTTGGGGATGGCCAAAATTGCACCACGAAAAACCTCCGTGGCATAGGCGCCGAAGCACAGTCCCAGCGCAATCACGCCAGCGGCAAAGGCATTGAGTTCGAGGTCGGGGTTGCCGAAGAACTCGCCCAAGGCACGCATCAGGTTGACCGTGCCGAAGTAGATCAACAGCACCCAGAGCAATTCCGGGATGCCGCGAACCAGCGTCGAGTAAGTGCCGCCAAGCCATTGCAGCGGCTTGTACGGGGAAGTCTTGGCCAAGGCGCCGAGCAGACCGAGCACCAGCCCCACGCACAAAGCGGAGAGTGCCAGTTTCACAGTCATCAGCGCGCCAGCGGCGAGCGCCGGGCCGAATCCGTAGAGATCGATAGTCATGGATTTCTTTTCAATTGCGGCAGGCAATGCCAGGGACTGGCGCCGTCAGCGAACGGCGCCGGTCAGGCAGGTCAGAATCAATAGATGCTGAACGGGAAGTACTTGTCATTGATCTTTTTGTAAGTGCCGTCCTCGACGATTTCTTTCAGGGCAAGGTTCAGCTTCGCGCGGATCGTGTCGCCTTTACGTACAGCGATACCGATCTTGTCGCTTTCTTCCACCGGATCGCCCTTGAACTCGTAGGACCGACCGGCGTCGCTTTTCAGCCACTCGTAGTTGACGTACTTGTCCGCCAGGATGCCGTCCAGACGACCGGAGGTCAGGTCGAGGTAGGCGTTTTCCTGGGTGTCGTAGAGTTTTGTTTCAACGCCTTCCATGTGGTCTTCCAGCCAGGTACCAGCGAGGGTCGCACGTTGTGCGCCGATCACTTTTCCCTGCAGGGAGTCCTTGTCGGTTTTGAAGTCGACGTCTTTCTTGGCGATGAATTGCAGCTTGTTGGAGTAGTACGGTTCGGTGAAGTCCACCGCTTGTTTGCGCTCGTCGGTGATCGACATCGAGGAGATCAAAAAGTCGAACTTCTTGGCGTTCAACGCTGGGATGATGCCATCCCAGTCGGACGTGACCACGGTGCATTCGACTTTCATCTTGGCGCACAGGGCGTCACCGATGTCTTTGTCGAAGCCGACGACATTGCCACTGGCATCTTTGTTGTTGAACGGCGGGTAGGCCGCTTCGATGCCCATCTTCAAGGTTTCGGCCATGGCACCGGCGCTGAAGGCCAGGGTGACGGCGGCAGCCAGGAAGATTTTTTTGTAGTTCTGCATGCGGGTAGCTCCGTTAGCGGTTGCTGGACATGAATTGTTTGCAGCGCGCCGAAAGCGGGTTTTCGAACACCTGCTGTGGCGATCCTTGCTCTTCTACCAGGCCTTGGTGGAGGAACACCACTTCGCTGGAAACCTGACGAGCGAAGCCCATTTCATGGGTGACCAGCAGCATGGTGCGGCCTTCTTCGGCCAATGCGCGGATGACATTAAGTACTTCCTGGACCATTTCCGGGTCAAGGGCGGACGTGGGTTCGTCGAACAGGATCACCTTGGGTTGCATCGCCAGTGTCCGGGCGATGGCCGCGCGCTGTTGCTGACCGCCGGAGAGTTGCGCCGGGTAGGCGTGGCGCTTGTCGGCGATGCCGACCTTTGCCAGCAAGGCTTCGGCGACTTCGATGGCTTCGGCCTTACTCTGGCCGAGCACCCGGCGCGGGGCTTCGGTGATGTTGTCGAGCACGCTCATGTGCGGCCAGAGATTAAAGTTTTGAAACACAAAACCGATCTCGCTGCGCAGACGATTGATCTGCTTGCCGTCGGCAGCGACCAGTTCGCCGTTTTTCGCGGCTTTGAGCTTGAGTTCTTCGCCGGCCACCAGGATTTGGCCCTGATGCGGGTTTTCCAACAGGTTAATGCAACGAAGGAATGTGGACTTGCCGGAACCGGAAGAACCCAGGATCGAGATCACGTCGCCGTCGCGGGCGGTCAGCGAGATGCCTTTGAGCACCTCAAGCTGTCCGTAGCGTTTGTGCAAGTTGCGGATTTCAAGCGCGGGCGTGGCCTCAGCCATGTGCATTCCTCATAGTATTTCGCTCCTGCTGTTGGCGGCCTTCCTGGCGAGGCGGCCAAGCTAGCATAGCGTTCGAATGGCAGCCAACAGCGCTATGGGCGGTAAACAGGTGGCATGTGGCAGTTTGTCGCATCGGTGCAGCAGAGTGTCGCGCTGCTATCAACCGAACAGCCGTTTGAACCAGCTGCTCCGCGGGTGTCGCGTAAAAAAGGCGCGATGTTGCCAGCTTTGGCGGGGTGTTAGAAGCGCTAACCAGACAAACGATCGTGATCCGCACTTTTATTGTGCGCCGGCACATTTTTGGGTGCGCTTCTGGTGCGCTGTTTCGTTCTGAAAGTGGGTCGCTGGGTAACGCTCTGGCTAATTGCCATTAATCTCAATGACTTGCAATGACTGTCCGGTCAGTCCTGAGAGCCCCTAGCTTGAGGAGTTTGTAACATTTTGGCGCAATTATTGCGTGCAGAATAAGGAACGCCCCGTTGGTTTCTTTTTACGAGAAGGAACGCCAAGCGGGATGGACGCATTCGCTTTTCCTTACAAAGGTAGTTTCAATGAGCAGTACCCCAAGCTCCAATGGCCTCGAACAGGGGCTCAAACCGCGCCATGTGACCATGCTGTCGATCGCCGGGGTTATCGGTGCCGGCCTGTTCGTCGGCTCAGGCCACGCCATCGCCGCTGCAGGCCCAGCCGTGCTGTTGGCCTACGCTGCCGCCGGTACCCTGGTGGTCCTGGTGATGCGCATGCTCGGCGAAATGGCCGTCTCTTCGCCGGACACCGGCTCCTTCTCGACGTACGCCGATCGCGCGATCGGTCACTGGGCCGGTTTCACCATCGGCTGGTTGTATTGGTGGTTCTGGGTTCTGGTCATCCCGCTGGAGGCCAACGCAGCCGCGACCATTCTGCATGCCTGGTTCCCGAATTTGGCGATCTGGGCCTTCACCTTGATCATTACCTTGTTGCTGACGGTGACCAACCTGTTCAGCGTGAAGAACTACGGTGAGTTCGAATTCTGGTTCGCCCTGATCAAAGTCGTGGCGATCATCGGTTTCATTGTCCTGGGTGTTATGGCGATTTTCGGCTTCCTGCCGACCAGTCAGGTGAGCGGCGTTTCGCACCTGTTCGACACGCAAGGCTTCCTGCCAAACGGCATGGGCGCGGTACTCGCTGCAATGTTGACCACCATGTTCTCTTTCATGGGCACCGAGATCGTGACCATTGCGGCCGCGGAATCGAAGAACCCGGGCAAGCAAATCTCCAAGGCCACCAACTCGGTGATATGGCGGATCGGCTTGTTCTACCTCGTGTCGATCTTCATCGTCGTGGCGCTGGTGCCATGGAATGACCCGGTACTGGCAGCTGTCGGTTCCTACCAGACCGTGCTTGAACGCATGGGCATCCCGAATGCCAAGCTAATCGTCGACATCGTGGTTCTGGTTGCTGTAACCAGCTGCCTGAACTCGGCGCTCTACACCGCTTCGCGCATGCTGTTTTCCCTCGGCAAGCGCGGCGATGCACCGGCCGTGTCCAAGCGCACGAACGGTAGTGGCACACCTTACTGGGCTGTGATGCTGTCGACCGCCGCGGCCTTCCTCGCCGTATTCGCCAACTACGTGGCCCCGGCCGCCGTGTTCGAATTCCTGTTGGCCAGTTCCGGCGCCATCGCGTTGCTGGTGTATCTGGTGATCGCGGTTTCCCAGTTGCGCTTGCGCCAGAAGCGCATGGCTGCCGGCGAGAAGATTGCCTTCCAGATGTGGCTGTTTCCTGGTCTGACCTATGCGGTGATCGTGTTCATCGTTGGCATACTGACGATCATGCTGTTCCAGGAAGCCCATCGCGTGGAGATCCTCGCGACCGGTCTGCTGAGCGTGTTGGTGGTGGCTGCCGGTTTGTTCGTGGCTCGCCGTCGCAAACTGGAAAAGCGTGGCGCGGTGGTGCTGAACTGATTCACACCGCATAACGCAGAACGGCCGCTGTCAGTGATGACAAACGGCCGTTTTTGTCTGAGTCAGTAGTGAGCTCAATCGGGGTGGACCCAGTCTTCTACGCGTAACCCTGGAACGCGTTCAAATTCCCTTAGGTTGTTGGTTACCACAATGAATCCGCGTGAACGTGCGTGGCCGGCAATCATGTGGTCGTAGGGTCCGATAGGCGTTCCAGCCTTTGCCAGCTCGGATCGAATCATTCCGGTATGCGTGGCCGCTTCGTTGTCGAAAGGCAAAACCTCAAGGCGTGCCGCAAAACCCTCGATCACCCCGAGGTTCTTCTCGGGTGTCGCTGATTTTTCGGCACCGTAGATCAACTCCATCAGCGTGACGGCACTAATGCATAATTGCCCGTTATGACGGTTGAAAGCTTCTCGTACGATTTGCGGTTTGTTCTTGATGGTGAAGATGCAAATGTTGGTATCGAGCATGTATTTGATCATCAGAACGACTCACGCTCCTGGTCGGCGGGTTGTTCACGATCGGTCATGAAATCTGCACTCACGCCATCCCCGTCAAACCAGCTGTCCCATGTTTCATCTGCGGGGGTGATGATACGGGTCCTGCCGATGGCAATTACGTTGACTCGTTTCACATCGCTTGGCATCGCTACGGCTTTGGGGAGGCGGACAGCCTGGCTTCGATTGCTCATGAAAAGGGTTGTCTGTTCCATTTTGGCCTCCTGCGTTTTGTGAGTGCTGTGTGCCAAAGAATAGATTTCTTCAGGGATATGTCAATGGGATATACATGGCCGCTGACGAGGGGTCATGTCAGATCGTTTCAGGCTGTTGGCTTCTCAAACAAAACGGCCGCTGTCAGTGATGACAAGCGGCCATTTTTGTTTCTGAGACGAGTGTTTACTCAGCCTTTTCTTCCTGGGCATCCAGCGACTGGCGATAGCTGTCGAGTGCATCGCCGAAGTCGGTGATGAACTGCGGGTCCGTCAGCCAGGCCTGGGCGGCGTCGCGGTCCATGCCGTCGGCCCACATGCGATAGTCGATCAGCATGTCGGCGGCCAGGTGAGTGGCAGCCATGGCTTCGTTATCGGCGTTTTCCATGTCCAGCAGTTCTGGATGGTCGCTGATGATCTCGGCGAGGTTCGACAGCAAGGTCAGCAGCATGTCGTTGCGGCTGATGGATTCCGCGTCGCGCATTTTGCTGAACATCGCCAGGGTGTATTCCGGGATCGGTTCGCCGATTTCACCCAGATCATCGTCCAGTGCGGCGGGTTTTCTGCCGTGGATGTTGATTTGCTTGGCTTTGATTTTGGCGCGTTTGGCGCGTTTCTGTTGCTTGTTCAGGGAGGCCATGGGAACTCAGTTCGGTTTCTGTTGGTTTTGGGCCGCGATGGCTTCGGAAGCTGCCACGTAATCAACCTGGAAGGCCGGGGATTCTATCCAGGCCATGGCGGCGGCTTCGTCCACGTCGGTGGACCATTGGCGATACTCGAGCAGTGCGCCGATGATGAAGTCTGTCGCCGTTTCTTCGCCTTCCTGCTCCAGCACCAGCGCGATAAGCGGGTGCTCAAGAAAGGCCGCGCACATAGCTTGTTGGCTAATTTTTTGCGCGTCGATCATTTCTTTGAACATGTCGGTCAGGTCAACCGATTCGAAGTCGATGCGATCATCGTTCGGATCGAGTTCGACCGGCGCGGCAGCCCGTTGGGTGCGGTTCTGCTTGGCCTTGGCTTTGGCGCGTGTGGCGCGTTTGTTCTGCTTGTTGGCGGAGGCCATGGGCGTCGTTCCGTATTTCGTTGAGTGGGCAAGTCAATCAGCTGCGTGGCACTAGCCGCCCGGGTGTGTCGGGGGCCAGTTCGCCGGTCTGCAACCAGGACAATGCAATGGGCCATAGTGTGGCTTGGTATGGGCTACGAAAAAAGGCGAAATGTCCGACTTCTTGTTCGCCGATGTCTTCGGGGGCGATTCGCAGATGGCTGGTCGTTGCGTCGGTGAAGTAACCGAGCAGGCGCTCGATGGCTGGAATCGTGCCGTAAGGATCGTCGCTGATGCTGATGGCCAGGGTTTTCGCGGTGACTTTGGCGAACGGGAGTTGGCCGTGTCTTGCGTGAATGATGCGGCCGCTGGGGCGCTTCTCGTACCGGGCCGTGGGCGTGCTCCAGTCGCGGACCACGCCCGTGGGCGTGTCTTCCAGCCAGCCGAGGCGTTTACCGGGGAAGTAGCCGTAAATCATCGTCAACAACGGCATCACCAGGTGCCACTTGCCGAACATTCGCCAGCGATGGGCAGGGGCGTAATCGCGCCAGTAAGCGAACTGAGCACCTACGGTGACCAGGCGCCGAATAACCTGCCCGGAGGCTCCCAGCCCCGCTGCACAGCCTCCGAAGCTGTGACCGACGACGTCGATGGGCTGGCCGGGGAATTCCCGCTGAGCGCGCTTGAGCATCGCCTCAAAGTCCAGCGCGCCCCAATCGGACCATGAGGCCTGAAGCCCTTTCAGCGATGCCGGACGCGACTCGCCGATGCCGCGGTAATCAAAAGTGATCACGTCAAAGCCGTTGGCGAACAGGTAATCGGCGAAACGCGAATAGTGGCGGCAGCGGACAGAGGTGGCAGCGTTGATGATAACGACTGGGCGCGTTGAGTCCGATAGAGCCTGCCGCCAGGTGAATCCGCCAAGCATGAAGCCGTCTGCGGCGGTCTCCTTGAACGGTTCGCCGAGAGCGTAGGCTGGCAGCGGCAACTCCATTTGAGCGGAGGCCAACGAGGACATGTCCAGCAAATTCATCGGTTTTTGACCTTTGCGGGTAGCTGCCAACAATAGTCTTCACGCTGCCCATGAACAATCCATCCATGTTTATCTGGGGATCTGGTTGAACAATCGCTCCTCAAGCACTGCCCGTTCCCGATCCAGTTCTGCGCGCAGTTCCTCCTCACTCGGCAGCACCAACTTGTACTTGCTGGCGAACAGTTGTTCGTTGCCTTCCAGCACCGAATAGCGCACCACCGACTCATCTTTTTGTGCGCAGAGAATGATACCGACGGTGGGGCCATCTTCCGCTCCGCGTTTGAGGTCGTCGTACATACGCACGTACATGTCCATCTGGCCTACGTCCTGATGGGTCAGCTCACCGCGCTTGAGATCGAAGATGACGAAGCACTTGAGCAAGTAGTTGTAGAACACCAGATCGATGTAGAAATCTTTGCTTTCGGTGCTGATGCGTTGTTGGCGGGCGATAAAGGCGAAGCCTTTGCCCGGTTCTAGCAGAAAGGCCTGAAGTTGATTGATCAGTGCTTGTTCGAGGTCAGTTTCTTGGGTTAAGCCCGCATTGGGCAACCCGAGAAACTCCAGGATCACCGGATCCCTGATGAAATCCCGAGGGTTGGCCTTCATTTGCTGAATGTTGGTGGCAGCTTCCTGTTTGACGGCGCAGCGGTCTCGGCTCGCCAGCAGGCGTTCGTAGTAGAGTGTGTTGATCTGGCGTTCCAACGCGCGACTTGACCAGTTCTGGAGGGCTGATTCGTTCATGTACCAGTGGCGAGCGTGGTCGTTGTCGACGCGCAGGAGCCTGCGGTAGTGAGTCCAGCTCAATTCGGAACGCACTGCGTTCCAAATTGGAAAGGTCTGATAAAAATCACGCATGTACCGCAGATTGCGTTCGTCAAAGCCCTTCCCAAATTCTGCCGTAAGCATTTTCGCCAGCGTAAACAACAGCTGCTTGCCATAACCCGCCCGCCGAGCCCCTTCCTGCTCGAACTCCACAATATGCCGTCCGATTTGCCAGCAGGTTTGCACTTGGACGGTATCGACCGCTCGTAGCACCTTCTGCCGTGCCTGGCGGATCAATTCGCCAAGATTGCCAAGCAGTGAGGCGAGTTGTGGGTCTTGAGTGTTATCGGGTTTGAGTGCGCTCATGAGTCTTCCGCGGCTTGGATGAACAGGCAGAAAAGGATTGCAGGGGCGGGGTGGTCGACGATGTCGGGCGCGGCTGGTAAATCGGAAGGAAAGTCCGATTGGTTTTGCGGGATCAAGCCGATGGCAATACGCGCTTGAGGAATACAGCGTGTAGTCCGATTCGCAGTGAGCCCAAGTACTAATCAATCTAAAACTAGAACATTCAGCGAGAAATCTAAAAAGGAGTAACGATTGGGTTCTTCGGAGCCCGGGAGTCGCCATCATGAAGTACGTCCATTCACTCATGTTGCCCATCGCCGCAATCGGCTTGTTGATGTTCCCAGCGCTGTCGCCGGCCGCCAGCCTTGAGCCCATCGATAGCTCAGGTGTGCAAGTCCAGAGGCAAGAGCAAAACGGGATTACTTACCTGTCCGGCGGTATTGGCGAGGATGAGTCGAAGGCTATCCAGCAAACCACTGGATACAACCTGCACATGACCTTCTCTATCGGGCCGGAAAATAAATACGTTCCCGACGTAGATGTGGTCATTCAGAAAGCACCGGGGCAGACGGTACTGACGCTGAGCCAGGCTGGCCCGTTGGTTTACGTTCAGCTACCTCCCGGCAAGTACTCCGTTGTCGCGACCCGTAATGGTGAAGCGAAACATGACACAACGGATGTCGGAAGCGGCACCGCCCGCAATCTGGTTTTTCACTGGAATGTTGATGAGTAGTTGGGCGTCACTAAATCCCAGGCATAAAAAAACCCTGAATCTTGCGATTCAGGGTTTTCGGTATTTGGTGCCCAGAGACGGAATCGAACCGCCGACACGGGGATTTTCAATCCCCTGCTCTACCGACTGAGCTATCTGGGCAACGGGGCGCATTAAACTGGTTTTTCAGGGGGTCGTCAAGAAAGTTTTCAAAAAAATTTTAATTATTACCGTCGCTTACGTTCCACCCCCCGATAAATCGGGATTATTCAGCCGGCGGAACGTAGCCGTCGGCTTTGGCGTATTCCTCGCCGGAGAAGTACTTGTCCATCTCGCCCTGAAGATATTTGCGGTCTTCGGCGTTCATCATGTTCAGGCGTTTTTCGTTGATCAGCAGGGTCTGGTGTTTCTGCCAGTCGGTCCAGGCCTTGGCCGAGACGTGATCAAAAATGTCCTGACCTTTTGCACCCGGGAATGGAGCGCGTTCCAGGGCGGGCAATTCTTCTTTGTACTTGCGGCACATGATGGTACGGGTCATGACGACTCTCCTGCGTTCAATACGGCGGCCGCGCGTTCGAGCAAGGTTTTGACCGGGGCGGCAAGGCCCAGGCGCGGCGGGGTGGCGAGGTTATACCAGAGCCAGTCGGCCTCGGCCACGTGATGGCCAGCCTCCTGAACCTGAACCAGCCAGGGTTCGATGGACAACTGAAAATGACTAAATGTGTGCACCAGGCTCGGCAGCGCCTGTTGGCTGCCCAGTTCCAGCGAATGCTGCGAAGCCAGATGTTGCAGGTCGTCGAGGTCGTCGAGTTCCGGTAGGCTCCAGAGACCGCCCCACAGGCCCGTGGAAGGGCGACGGTAAAGCAGAATCGCGCCTTCGCCGTTGGCGAGCAACGGCATCAACGTACGCTTCTGTGGCACGGCTTTGCGCGGCTTTGGGATCGGGTAACGGGTTTCGAGGCCGAGCATGTGCGCTTCGCAGCCCTTTTCGAGCGGGCAGAGCAGGCAACTTGGTTTGCT
This sequence comes from Pseudomonas sp. ZS1P83, assembly GCF_054897825.1. Classification (NCBI taxonomy): domain Bacteria; kingdom Pseudomonadati; phylum Pseudomonadota; class Gammaproteobacteria; order Pseudomonadales; family Pseudomonadaceae; genus Pseudomonas; species Pseudomonas sp. ZS1P83. Next base: position 5,121,187 of record NZ_CM142706.1, on the reverse strand, counting down.
GCGTGTACAGAGCGTAGCGCCCAGATCCATCATCGCCTGGGTGTAGGCGTTGACCCGATCATGCGGCGTAAAGCGTTCAGCATTCGCCCACAGCTGTTTGGCGACCTTGGGCTCGCCCGGATAACCCTCTTGCGCGGTGAAGCGCGCCAGGACTCGTTTGACGTTGCCGTCGAGGATCGGCGCCCGCAGGCCCATGCTCAGGCTGGCGATGGCGCCCGCCGTGGACAAGCCGATTCCCGGTAGATCAGTGAGCTTTTCCACATCACGCGGAAACTCGCCGCCGTACTCGGCGACGACGATTTTCGCGGTCTTCTGCAGATTGCGTGCGCGAGTGTAGTAACCGAGGCCGGTCCACAGGTGCAGGACTTCGTCTTCCGGCGCGGCGGCCAGGGCTTCGACGGTCGGCAGCGAGGCCATGAAACGGTCGAAGTAGTTCAGCACGGTACTGACCTGGGTTTGCTGCAACATGATTTCTGACACCCACACCCGATAGGGTGTGATGCCTTGTTGCCAGGGCAAGTCGTGGCGGCCGTGGCGGTCGTACCAGTCCAGCACCGCCGTTGAAAACTGCTCGGCTCTCATCGCTTGAACAGCCCCTTCAACGCATTTTTCAGTTCCGGGCTGACCTTGTCGCCGATTTTTTCGTCGATTTTTTCGCTGATCCGCTCGCCGGCCATTTTGCTCGCGACCTGGCCCATGCGTTCGTTATCGAGGCGGCAAGCCTTGGCGCCTAGCTCCAGCGGGCCACGGCAGCGCAGCGGCCACTCGATGCCGACGAACTTCTCGCCGACCTGACAGGCCGGGTCCGGCATGTCGCTCTTGTCGCCTTCGACGATAATGCCCACGCGGTAATCCATGCCCAGCACCCGCAAATCGACATTGCCGTCGCCGTTGACGGTCATGCCCGGGATGCGCACTTTCAGGTCAGGGTTGCTGGCCACGCCGTTACGGAAGGTCAGGTTGCCCTTGAGCTCCTGGAACGGTGTGTCCTTGCCCCGTGGCTCGCCGTTGAGGGATTTACGGTTCAGGGTGGCGATGCCTTTGCACAGCTGTTGTTCGAGGTTGGCATTGAGCAGGACGCCGTTGTTGATGACGAAACTGGCGTTGCCGTTGAGGCTTTCGATCAGTGCTTTCTGGCTGTTGCCGCTGCCGGTCAGGTTGCTGTTGAGCGTCACCAGACCTTTGACCGGCGGATTTTTACCCTGGCTTTCGAGGATTTTTTCCACAGGCACTTTGCTGATCTGTGTCTGCATGTTCAGCGCTGGCACTTGTTGGCGCACGTCGAGCGTACCTTTGGCGTCGAAGTTGCCGTCGTACAAATCGCCGCGAAGATTCTCCAGTGTCAGCAGGCCGCCCTGGCCGGTGGCCTTGAGCGCAGCGTTCTGGATCGGCAGTTTATCGAGGGTCAACTGGCCGAAGGTGAGGTCAGCGTCCACGTCGAGCTTGCTCAGCCGTTCCACTGGCATCAGACGTTCGTTGCTCCACGCCTCTTTGGTCGGTGCTTGCGGCAGCGGTGTGCTGCCCGCGCCGGCCATGGCATCGGCTTCGGTGCTGGCGACTTCGGCCTGACGCACTTGTGTTGCGCTATTGGCTTCGGCAGATTTTGGCGGCAGGTAACGGTCGACGTTGAAGGTGTCGGCCTTGAGGCTCGCCCGCAGCGATTGCTTGGCGAAGTCCTCGACGGCAATGCGACCGCTGAAGGTGCTGTCGTCGACTTTAAGGTTGATGTTGTCGAGCACCACGCTGGTTGGTGTGCCGGCCAAACGGCTGACTAATTCGACTTTGCTCAGGCTGCCCTCGGCCATGGCCGGAAGTTTCTGGCCGATACTGTCGACGAATTTCGCCAGATCAAACTGGGCGATCGACAGGCCACCGTTGATTTGCGGGGTCTTGTCGAGATCGTTGACCTTCAGTTCACCCAGCGCGCGCAATTGGTTGGCGGAGATTTTGATGCCGGTCCATTCGGCGACGTTCGCCGCTTTATCAAGCAGCAATTGGCCCTGGGCGGCGAAGGTCATGGTTTTGCCTTGCAGCGGATCGCCGGCGACTTCACCGGAGAGTTTCATGTCTTCGAGTTTGTAGCGCTGCAGTGCGCGCTCGAAACGCAGTTCGCCGTTGAGTTCTGTTCGCACGCGCAGGACCGGCTGGTTAGTGCCCAGGAACGCGGTGAGTTTGATCGGGATGTTGGTGGAGTCATGCACCGGGCCGGTACTCAGCTGGATGCTTTCGGCGCTGAACTGCTTGCCGGTTTTCTCGTCGCTGTATTCAACACGGGCGTTGTTGACGGTCAGGCTGTCGATGTCCAGGCGGATCGGCTGGGCCGGTTTTTCCGCTTGGGCAGTGGTCTCGGGCGCTGGTTCGCCGGTGGTCGTGGGCGGTGTGCCTGGTGCGGCCGGGGCCGGGGCTTTGCCGATGTCTTCCCAGTTACCGTGGCCGTCCTTGTCACGGTTCAGGCGCAGGTTCAGGCCTTCGACGCGCACATCGCTCATCTGTACTTCACGGCGCAGCAGCGGCAGCACGCGAACCGACAGACCGAGCATTTGCAAGTCGGCGAACGGTTCGGTGGGCTTGGCCAGGGTCGCGACACTGGCTTCGTGCAATTCCAGGCCCAGCCACGGGAACAGGCTCCAGCCGATATCGCCATTGAGCGTCAGCTCGATGTGGGCCTTGTCGCGGGCAATCTGGCGAATCTCGTCTTTATAGTCGTTGGGATCAAAGAGGTGGGTCAGGGCAAAGCCCAGCGCCACAATGATCAGCAACAGCCCGAGAAGTACCAGACCCAGGATTTTGCCGAACGCTTTCATGGGCGAGTCCTTGTAGTTAGTCGAATTCGAAATTTAGCCGGGGAGTATAGCGCTCCGCAGCGCACGACCGGTCAGCGATCACGTCGGCAACACATCCAGCGGTACTTTCAGTTTGGCCGCCAGCGCTTGGTAATTTTTCGTACGCATAGTTGGGACAGGTGCCAGACATCCTTGTGACGTTGCAGACGTGCCGCGTCTAGTAGTCGATCGTTGAAGCGACCGGCGATCAACGAACCCTCCAGCAAGCAGCCTTCAATCAGCTGCACATCTCCGGCAAGCGGGGTAAACAGCCAGTCCGGAGCATCGCGGTAGATCTTTTGCAGATCCTGCTGATCCTGATAAGTGGCTTCGTTCAGCAGCTCGACGATGATCGGCATGAGGGTTCCTTCAGTGTTACGAGAACTGATGACGTACGAAAGGTGATGTCACTTTGGTTTTTCTGTCACGTACAGATGGTAACCTTTGCCGGGTTCGTCCGTCCTTCTGCGACTTGATGTCGCGCCAAAGCGGAGCTTCACCCTGAAAAAAACAGTCATGCGTGCGCATAAAGGCCGGGGGTGAGGAGTGGCTGACGAACCCTACTAATAATTGGGGGATACACAATGACCACGAGCATCACGGCGGACGGCCTCACGGCTGACCAGCCCTCGTTCCTGTCCAAGGAACGCATCATCGCCAAGCCCGGTTTCAACCGATGGCTGGTCCCACCGGCCGCCCTGGCCATCCACCTCTGCATCGGCATGGCCTACGGCTTCTCGGTGTTCTGGTTGCCACTGTCCAAAGCCCTGGGCGTGACCAAGGCAGCGGCCTGCGCGCCGGACATGAGCTTCATCTCGCAAGTCTTTTCGTCCCAATGCGACTGGCCGATCTCGATGCTCGGCTGGATCTACACCCTGTTCTTCATCTTCCTTGGCTGCTCGGCAGCGATCTGGGGTGGCTGGCTGGAACACGCCGGGCCACGCAAGGCCGGCGTTGTATCGGCACTGTGCTGGTGTGGCGGTCTGCTGATTTCAGCGCTGGGGGTCTATACCCACCAGATATGGCTGATGTGGATCGGCTCCGGGGTCATTGGCGGTATCGGCCTGGGCTTGGGCTACATCTCGCCGGTTTCGACCCTGATCAAATGGTTCCCGGACAAACGCGGCATGGCGACCGGCATGGCGATCATGGGTTTTGGCGGTGGCGCGATGGTCGGTGCTCCGCTGGCCGCAGCCCTGATGGGCCACTTCGCTTCGCCAACCAGCGTCGGCGTATGGCAGAGCTTTCTGGTGATGGCCGCGATCTACTTCGTGTTCATGATCGGTGGCGCACTGTCCTACCGCGTTCCGCCAACCGGCTGGAAGCCTGAAGGCTGGACCGCTCCGGCGAAGAAAGCTTCCAACGCGATGATCACCCACCGTCACGTCCACGTGAATGTGGCGTGGAAAACCCCGCAATTCCGTCTGGTGTGGCTGGTGCTGTGCCTGAACGTATCCGCCGGTATCGGCATCCTCGGCATGGCGTCGCCGCTGTTGCAGGAAGTGTTCGCCGGTAAGTTGCTGGGCACTGACCTGACGTTCGGTCAGTTGGACGCTTCGCAACTGGCCTCGATCGCTGCGATCGCTGCCGGTTTCACCGGTTTGCTGAGCCTGTTCAACATTGGTGGCCGGTTCTTCTGGGCGTCGTTCTCCGACTACCTGGGTCGCAAAAACACCTACTTCGTGTTCTTTGCCCTGGGCTTTGCTCTGTACGCGTTGATTCCAAACCTCGGTCACTTGGGCAACGTTGCGCTGTTCGTGGCGGCCTTCTGCATCATCCTGTCGATGTACGGCGGTGGTTTTGCGACGGTCCCTGCGTATCTCGCGGACCTGTTCGGCACGCAAATGGTCGGCGCGATCCATGGTCGCCTGCTGACTGCCTGGGCGGCGGCGGGTGTGTTGGGTCCGGTGTTGGTGAACTACCTGCGTGAATATCAGCTGAGCATCGGCGTTGAACGCGCCGCGGCTTATGACATCACGCTGTACATCCTCGCGGGCCTGCTGGTGCTGGGTTTCCTGTGCAACCTGCTGGTGCGTCCGGTGGCTGACAAGTACTTCATGACCGACGCTGAACTGGCTGCCGAACAGGCGCTGGGCCATGACAAGGGTGCTGATAGCAGCACCGTATTGGAGTGGAAAGCGGATGCGGGCACCAAGCCTTTGGCGATTGCTGCATGGCTGGTGGTGGGTATTCCGTTGGCGTGGGGTGTTTGGGTGACTCTGCAAAAGACGGCTGTCCTGTTCCACTAAGTATCCCGTAACTGATCGTTCCCACGCTCTGCGTGGGAATGCCTCCCGTGACGCTCCGCGTCACATTCAGAGCGGACGCGGAGCGTCCAGGGCTGCACTCCCACGCAGAGCGTGGGAGCGATCAGCGGTCTTGGTATGGTTGTACGGACATGTCTATCCCCGACAGCACTGGATTCACTCCGTCAGTGATATCACCTCTCGTGTTTCTGTTTCCGGCCCGCGCCCCTATAATGGCTGCCTTTTTCGCCCAATGATTTTGCGGAGCTGGTGATGGCCGAACGTAAGGCGTCAGTCGAGCGCGACACTCTGGAAACCCAGATCAAAGCCTCGATCAACCTGGATGGCACCGGAAAGACCCGATTTGATATCGGTGTTCCTTTTCTTGAGCACATGCTGGACCAAATCGCCCGTCACGGGCTGATCGACCTGGATATTGTCAGCAAGGGCGACCTGCATATCGACGATCACCACACGGTGGAAGACGTCGGTATCACCCTGGGTCAGGCCTTCGCCAAAGCCATCGGCGACAAGAAAGGCATCCGTCGCTACGGCCACGCCTACGTGCCGCTCGATGAAGCGCTGTCGCGCGTGGTGATCGACTTCTCCGGCCGTCCGGGCCTGCAGATGCATGTTCCCTATACTCGCGCCACCGTTGGCGGCTTCGACGTTGACCTGTTCCAGGAGTTCTTCCAGGGCTTCGTCAACCATGCGCTCGTCAGCCTGCACATCGACAACCTGCGTGGCACCAACACCCACCACCAGATCGAGACCGTGTTCAAGGCTTTCGGCCGCGCCCTGCGTATGGCGGTAGAGCTGGATGACCGCATGGCCGGTCAGATGCCGTCGACCAAAGGCGTTCTGTAATGCAGACGGTCGCGGTTATCGATTACGGCATGGGCAACCTGCACTCGGTGGCCAAGGCCCTCGAGCACGTCGGTGCCGGCAAGGTCCTGATCACCAGCGATGCCGACGTGATTCGCGAAGCCGATCGGGTGGTATTCCCCGGCGTCGGCGCGATTCGCGATTGCATGGCGGAGATCCGTCGCCTGGGCTTCGACTCGCTGGTGCGTGAAGTCAGCCAGGACCGTCCGTTTCTTGGCATCTGCGTGGGCATGCAAGCCTTGCTCGACAGCAGTGAAGAGAACGACGGCGTTGACTGCATCGGTCTGTTTCCAGGCGCAGTGAAGTTCTTCGGAAAAGGCCTGCACGAAGATGGCGAGCACCTGAAAGTCCCGCACATGGGCTGGAACGAAGTGAAGCAGACGGTGAGTCACCCGCTGTGGCACAACATTCCGGACCTGGCGCGTTTCTATTTCGTGCACAGCTACTACATCGCCGCCGGCAATGCGCGGCAGGTGGTGGGTGGCGGTCACTACGGTGTCGACTTCGCTGCCGCGCTGGCCGATGGCTCGCGTTTCGCCGTGCAGTTCCACCCGGAAAAGAGCCATACCCATGGCCTGCAATTGCTGCAGAATTTCGCCGCGTGGGACGGTCGCTGGTAAATGGCCGTCAAGAAGGGCAAGCCGCCGATCCTGACCCTCACTCCTGAACAGGAGAGCGAGGCCAATCACAAGATCAAACGCTTCATGGAAGATCGCTTCGAACTGGACCTGGGTTCGTTCGAGGCGGCTGAAATCCTTGAGCTGTTTACCCGTGAAATTGCTCCGTACTATTACAACAGGGCGATTTTCGATGTGCAGACGCACCTCAAAGAGAGGTTCGAAAGCATCGAAAGCGACTTGTGGGCGCTCGAGAAAAACTGATTTTCGAGCGAAGCTGAACAATCGAATTTGAAGGTTTGCCAGATGCTGATTATTCCCGCTATCGATCTTAAAGACGGTGCCTGTGTTCGTCTGCGCCAGGGCCGCATGGAAGATTCCACGGTGTTCTCCGATGACCCGGTGAGCATGGCTGCCAAGTGGGTGGAAGGCGGTTGCCGCCGTCTGCATCTGGTCGACCTGAACGGCGCTTTCGAAGGCCAGCCGGTCAACGGCGAAGTGGTCACCGCCATCGCCAAGCGCTACCCGAACCTGCCGATCCAGATCGGCGGCGGTATCCGTTCCCTCGAAACCATCGAACACTACGTGAAGGCCGGCGTGAGCTACGTGATCATCGGCACCAAAGCCGTGAAAGATCCGGCCTTCGTTGCAGAAGCTTGCCGCGCGTTTCCGGGCAAGGTTATTGTCGGTCTGGACGCCAAAGACGGTTTTGTCGCCACCGACGGCTGGGCTGAGATCAGCACCATTCAGGTGATCGACCTGGCCAAGCAATTCGAAGCTGATGGCGTGTCCGCGATCGTTTATACCGACATCGCCAAAGACGGCATGATGCAGGGCTGCAACGTACCCTTCACCGCTGCGCTGGCCGCTGCAACCAAGATCCCGGTGATCGCTTCCGGCGGCATCCACAACCTCGGTGACATCAAGTCGCTGCTCGACGCCAAGGCGCCAGGCATCATCGGTGCCATCACTGGCCGGGCGATCTACGAAGGCACTCTCGATGTCGCTGAAGCGCAAGCTTTTTGCGATTCGTACAAAGGCTGAGGGACTGACCATGGCGCTGGCCAAACGCATCATCCCTTGCCTGGACGTGGATAACGGCCGGGTTGTTAAAGGTGTGAAGTTCGAGAACATCCGCGACGCCGGCGATCCGGTAGAAATCGCCCGTCGCTATGACGAACAGGGTGCCGACGAGATTACCTTTCTCGACATCACCGCCAGCGTCGATGGCCGCGACACCACGCTGCACACCGTCGAGCGCATGGCCAGCCAGGTCTTCATCCCGCTGACCGTGGGCGGTGGCGTACGTACCGTGCAGGACATTCGCAACCTGCTCAACGCTGGTGCGGACAAGGTCTCGATTAATACCGCAGCGGTGTTCAACCCGGAATTCGTGGGCGAAGCGGCGCAGCATTTCGGTTCGCAGTGCATCGTCGTCGCCATCGACGCCAAGAAGGTCTCCGGCCCGGGCGAAACCCCGCGCTGGGAAATCTTCACCCACGGCGGCCGCAAACCTACCGGTCTCGACGCTGTTGAATGGGCGAAGAAAATGGAAAACCTGGGTGCCGGTGAAATCCTGCTGACCAGCATGGACCAGGACGGCATGAAAAACGGCTTCGACCTGGGCGTTACCCGCGCCATCAGCGATGCGTTGGGTATTCCGGTGATTGCTTCGGGCGGCGTCGGCAATTTGCAACATTTGGCCGACGGCATACTCGAAGGCCACGCCAGCGCGGTATTGGCGGCGAGTATTTTCCACTTTGGCGAATACACCGTGCAGGAAGCCAAGGCCTACATGGCTCATCGCGGCATCGTGATGCGCTAAACAAACCGATACAGGCCAGTGGACATCATGGCGGGCTCAAGGCACTCTTGGGTACGCCATGGATCTCGGTAGCCAGACATGCTTAGACGCCTTCTTCTTGCCCTCGCCAGCGCTTCCCTATTGCTCGTCAATGGGGCGCATGCCGCAGAAAATCCCGACACCGATCTGGTGTTGCTGACTGAAAACTTCCCACCGTACAACATGGCGAAGAACGGCAAGAACTTCGCTCAGGACGAGAACATCAACGGCATCGCCGTGGACATCGTCCGCGAGATGTTCAAACGCGCCAACATCACTTATAGCCTGACGCTGCGTTTCCCCTGGGAGCGAATCTACAAGATCGCCCTCGAGAAACCCGGTTACGGCGTATTTGTGATGGCACGGTTGCCGGACCGCGAGAACCTGTTCAAGTGGGTCGGCCCGATCGGCCCGGATGACTGGATCATGCTGGCCAAGGCTGATAGCAAGATCAACCTGGAGTCACTGGAGCAGGCGCGCCAATACAAGATTGGTGCCTATAAGGGCGATGCGATTGCCGAAACGTTGGCCAAGCAGGGATTGAACCCGATAGTCGTGCTGCGGGATCAGGACAACGCGAAGAAACTGGTCAACGGCCAGATTGACCTGTGGGCCACCGGCGACCCGGCCGGGCGCTATCTGGCGCGCCAGGACGGGGTGACCGGTCTCAAGACCGTGCTGCGCTTCAACAGCGCCGAGCTTTACTTGGCGCTGAACAAGGACGTGCCGGACGAAACCGTTGCCAAGCTGCAGGCTGCGCTGGATCAACTGCGCGAAGATGGCGTGGTCGACGAGATCATGGCGCGGTATCTGTAAGCGCCTCCCACTCCAGGATGTATTCGCGCACTGCCGAACGTTGTTTGTTTGTATCGTGAGCGTAGGTGCAAACCTTCAGAGGCATATCCCTTTCCCCGCGCGACATGTTAAAGGTTACATCCGTGTAGCCCTGCGGATCGTCGCAGTTAGTTTGCTCCGGTTTTCCATATTTTCGTTGGTAAAGATCGATACCTTCGTTTTTTCTCACTGGCCATTCGATCGAGACCCTATTCACTTTCTTGTCAAAGAAAAAACCGAGTTCGGGAGCGGGTGTCGGGACAGCGGCATGAAGATAGGTTGGAACGGTCACTGCATTTCTGTAAGTTCCCGCAGACAGTGTATTGTCGAGGCTGTCCGTCCCGATAATGCACAGATTGTTAAGTCCGGGTTGCGGTCCCATCGGTAAGTTAACAAAGGCGTTGATGCCGTCAATGGATGGGCTGTAACCGTCTGGTTTTTCGCAATCGAGTGGAATGTACGTTTGCTTGTATCGATAGTAGCGAGTGCTGACATTGATCGGAAAGTTCCACGTCGGCATAAGTGGCTTTCCATCTGTTCCGATAGCGATTTTTGCATACTGGATAATGTCTGAAGGTAATTGCAGGGACGCGGTTGGATAAAGTTGGCAAGTGTTAGGGTCAGTATTGATTCTGCCATCGGAAAAACAGTCGTTGAGTATCGCTGTTGGACTACCGTAGTTACTACTTTCTACATAGTCATAGCCCGGCAGGCGTGTTACATCCTTCGCCCGAGTGCCCAGCACGGCATATACCTCATTGGTTGCCCTGATCAGAACAGGGCTGCCGGAACTGCCTCCGACGATGCCTTTGCACTGGTTCCGAACGCTGTGGCGCCACACCCAGGGTTTTTCGAACAAAGCCGAGGACGAGTGATGTGTACAAGCTGCAGCCTTTAGTGGATAGCCGCTTGCCGCGTTGACTATAAGAATATCGGTGTCTTCCGCAGGTGCTTCGCTTGCCAGTTTAAGCGGGGCTACCCCGGCTGCCTTTAGTTCTCCTTGAGTGGTATCCAGCTCGAGAATGCCCAGATCGATACCTTGAATGCTGCTCCAGACGACTTTTTTCACAGGAAAGTTTTTGTAGGCGTCTGTGGTGTCATCGAAATAGTTGAAGGTAATGGTGCCTTCTATCGGTTTATCTATATCGATCACGCCATTTTTCTTGTTCAAGCAATGAGCGCTGGTCAGTGCATAGACCGGATCTGAGTCCAGCTTGCTATGAGTGTCGATTACAAAGGTCGTGCAATTACCGAGAGGGCCTGAAAGCTTTCCGATACCCTTCCAGTAGTTGAATTTTCCATCTTTGTTTTTCAAATAATCAGGATATGAAAAGTTTTCTGCACCGTCCCCGTAGTCAATGGGGTTGGCGAATGCAGTGCAGGTTGTTGTAAGTGCAGCAATTGTCAGTGCACGTTTTAATTTAGTCATGGCCAGTCCTTGGCGTCAGTAAAAATTCAAGACTGGCGTAGATTAGTTTAATGTTGTTCTAAAGAGGGATTACAGTTGTTAGCTATTGTGAATGTTTTCATTAACTAATCATTGTGGTACTGCTTGAAGCGCAGAGCACGGCTCTACTGTTTGTCGATAGGTCCCGTCATTGCCATGGGCTGGTGATCTTGGCCTTGCGCACTTCGATGTCCGGGATGATGCCCTGAGCCAGGATCGAGCGGCCGTTCGGAGTGTAATACAGCGCCGTGGTGATCTTCAGTGCGCGTTCGTTGTGCTTTCGTCTTTGCCGGTGGCGGAGAAGCGCAGTTCGAAGAGGCCGGGACATCGTTATGGGTATTTTTATTCCTGATCATTGAAAAGCGGCTCAGCGGGAGCCGCGACCTGCTGCAGGTCTCAATATCCGGAAGGGGAGCGGGCGTCTGGCGGTAACTATGTATGGCCTGGTGACAGGGTATTACCGATAGAGGCCGTCTTTGCCATGCGCAGCCGTGGCGCGATTGCTGCGTACGCTGATCATCTGCTTGATGTCGATCAACTCGATGCCCTGGGCCTTCAGCTTCGGCAGTTCGCGTTCAAGCACTGCGAGAGTCTGCGGATACGGATGCCCGATCATCACCGCCGAACCCTGCTTGCGCGCCAGGCTGATAGCCGTCTGTAGCTGCGTAAAGATCGCCGCTTCAGTGCGCTCATCATCCAGAAACACATCCCGCGAAACGCTTGCCAACCCGATTTTCTGCGCCTCGGCCGCCGCGACGGTCTGCGCGCTGGTGCGGCTGTCGACAAAGAATTTGTGGCGCCGCTGCAAGTCCGCCATCAGCCAGAACATGGCCGGTTGCTGAGCCGTCATGCGACTGCCCATGTGGTTGTTGATGCCAGCGGTATAGGGCACGACCTTGAATGCTGCGTTCAGGCGTTTCTCAAGCTCATCGATGGGCAAGTCGGGGTGCCAGGCGAACGGGCCGGTGGCCGGGTCCATGGGCATGTGCAGGATGACGATCTTGCCGGCGCGATGGGCCTCGCGGGCGAATTCGGTGGCGTGGGGTGTGTCGGGCATGATCGCCGTGGTTACGGGGCCGGGCAGGGCCAGCACGCGACGATCCCGGGGCAGGTTTTGCCCCAGGTCATCGATGATCAGACTTAGATAGGCCTTTTGAGGCGCCGTCGCGACGGGCGCTGCATGAGCAACACCCATCAGACCGCACAGCAAACCTAGGATGAACCGCAGCTGCATCTCAGCGGCCGGAGGTGATGCTCAACCCTTTGAGCAGGCTCAAGGCCTGGGCCAGTTGGTAATCATCATCCTGCGGCATTGCCTTGGCTTTGCTGCTGGAAGTCGGTTTGTCGGCGCCGCCGTTGCCATTGTTCAGGTGACCTTGCAGATCGGCTTCCTTGAAGTACTCGCCGTCTTGCTCGTTGGTGATCTTGGCTTTGCGCACTTCGATGTCCGGGACGATGCCCTGAGCCTGGATCGAGCGACCGTTCGGCGTGTAATACAGCGCCGTGGTGATCTTCAGTGCGCGTTCGTTGTTCAGCGGCAGGACGGTTTGTACCGAGCCTTTGCCGAAACTGGTGGTGCCCATGACTACCGCGCGTTTCTGATCCTGCAAGGCGCCGGCAACAATTTCCGATGCCGAGGCGCTGCCGCCGTTGATCAGTGCGACCATTGGCACGGCTTCGCTTTCGTCTTTGCCGGTGGCGGAGAAGCGCAATTCGGAGTTGGCGATACGGCCCTTGGTGTAAACGATCAGGCCCTTGGTGATGAAGTGGTCGACCACTTCCACCGCTGCTTGCAGCACGCCGCCCGGGTTGTTACGCAGGTCGAGGATGATGCCTTTGAGCTTCTTGCCGTTGTCCTTGCGCAACTTGGCTAGGGCTTTGGAGACTTCGTCACCGGTCTTGACCTGGAACTGGGTGATGCGGATGTAGCCGTAGCCGGACTCCAGCAGCTGGCTCTTCACGCTCTTCACTTGAATGATGGCGCGGGTCAGTGTCACGTCGAACGGCGTACCGCCGTCGCGTACCAGGGTCAGGGTGATTTTCTGGCCGATCTTGCCGCGCATCTTGTCCACGGCTTCGGTCATGCTCTGGCCGCGGGTAGGCTGGCCGTTGATCTTGACGATAAAGTCGCCGGCCTGAATGCCAGCCTTGGAGGCCGGGGTGTCATCGATCGGTGACACGACCTTGATGAAACCGTCTTCGGCGCCAACTTCGATGCCCAGGCCGCCGAATTCGCCGCTGGTGCTTTCCTGCAACTCAGCGAAGTCTTCCGGGCCCAGGTACGCGGAGTGTGGGTCGAGGTTGCTGAGCATGCCTTTGATGGCGTTTTCCAGCAGGGTCTTGTCGTCCACCGGCTCGACATAGGCAGCCTTGATCCGGTCCATGACCTCGGCGAAAGTGCGCAACTCTTCCAGCGGCAATGGCGCCTTGGTGGTCGCAGCAGTGCCCGCAGGCGCGACTGCCGGAGCAGGTTGAGCGGCGAACGCCAGAGGCGCGCCAATCACCAGGGCGATCGTCAGGGCCAGCGAGGTAAGGCGGGACAAATGCAGCATGTCGAACGAACTCCTGAAGTAGATGGCGTACTTATCCTTGCGCACGACACCATTGCGCCGGATCACTCGGGTGACCCTGCTGACGAATAGCGAAATACAGCGCGGGTGTGTCCTGCCCGCCACTGCTACCCACAGTGGAGATGGACTCACCGGCTTTTACCACGTCACCCGCAGACTTGAGCAGCGTCTGGTTGTGACCATAAAGACTCAAAAAACCGTTGCCATGGTCGAGAATTACCAGCAGCCCGGCGCCACGCAACCAGTCGGCGAACACCACGCGACCGCCATGCACGGCGTGCACCTGGCTGCCGGCGGAGGCGCTGATCATCACGCCGTCCCACTTGGTGCGGGCATCATCGCCACGGGTTTCGCCAAAGCGTGCCAGCAGTCGACCATCAACCGGCCAAGGAAGTTTTCCCCGGCTTGAAGCGAAAGGGCCACCAAAGGTCTCGCCTGAACTTGATACCAGAGCGCCGGGCGTCGATTTAACGGGTTTGCGTGGGGCGTCAGTGGCGTCTGCGTCTGCTTCAGCCTGCGCCTCACGTAAACGCTTTTTTTCGGCTTCCTGCTGGGCGATCAGCGCTTTTTGCCGCGCTTCCTCTGCCTCACGGGCCTGACGGGCCAAGGTTTCTTCAATGGTTTTAAGGACTTTAGACAGGTCTGCCTGATCCTGCTCGCGGGCTGCCAGCTTCTGATCGCGGGCCTTCACGTCGTCGCTGAGCTTGGCCAGGACTTGCTGGCGCTCCTTGCGGACTTTGTCGAGTTCGTCGCGCTGGCTGTCGAGGCTGCTTTTCTGCACCAGCAATTGCGCCTGTTGCAGGGCGATGTCTTTTTCGACATTGGCCAGTTGGCGCAGGGTTTCGTTGAAATTCTTCAGCTGCTCCAGGCGGGCCTGGCTCAGGTAGTTGTAATAGGTGAGGGTGCGGGCGAACTTTTCCGGATTCTGCTGGTTGAGCAGCAGCTTCAAGTACTCCTGGCGGCCGTTTTGATAGGCCGCGCGGGCTTGAATGGCGATCAGTCGTTGCTGTTCAATGCGCGCGCTCTGAAGTTTTTTTTTCTCGGCATCGAGTCGCTGCAGCTCGGATTCGCTTTTCTTCAGCTCTTTTTGCAGGGCTTCGACCTGCTTCTCAAGCTTGCCCATCTCGGTTTCGGTGCCTTTGAGGTCTTTTTGCACACCGGATTTTTCCTCCTGAAGCTTGCCCAGCAGTTTTTTCAGCTCGGCAATGTCCTGACGCGTGGCGTCCAACTGTTGTTGGGTTTGCGCGCGCTCGTCAGCAAAGGCCGGTTGGAGCAGGCATGTCAGAGCAAGGGCTATCAGGACGCGAAGCATAGAGGCGGGCGACACCAGGGAAAGGGACGGCCTAGTATGCCCGCCAAGCGCTGCAAAAAAAACGCCTCAAAGGCAACTGCTTTGAGGCGTTCGTCATAAAAAGCCGTTTCGGGCTATTTATCGGGCGCTTTTGCCATCAGACCAATATCGAAGTGCCAGTCATTTCGGCAGGTTTCTCAAGCCCCATCAACATCAGCATGGTCGGGGCCACATCCGCCAGCACACCGCCGTCGCGAACCTTGAAGTCACGCTTGCCGACATAAATGAACGGCACCGGCTCGGTAGTGTGGGCGGTATGCGCCTGGCCGGTGGACTCGTCGGCCATTTGCTCGACGTTGCCGTGGTCGGCAGTGATCAGCGCTTCGCCGCCGACTTTTTCCAGGGCCTCGACGATACGGCCGACGCACAGGTCCAGGCATTCAACGGCTTTGACGGCTGCGTCGAACACGCCGCTGTGGCCGACCATGTCGCCGTTGGCGTAGTTGACCACGATCACGTCGTAACGCTGGTTTTCGATAGCCTCGACGATGCGGTCGGTGACTTCCGGCGCACTCATTTCCGGCTGCAAGTCATAGGTGGCGACTTTCGGCGACGGGATCAGGATGCGCTCTTCGCCCGGGAACGGTTCTTCGCGGCCACCGGAGAAGAAGAAGGTCACGTGGGCATACTTCTCGGTTTCGGCGATGCGCAACTGGGTCTTGCCGTTTTTCGCCAGGTAGTCGCCCAGTACGTTGTCCAGGCTGCCCGCAGCGAAGGCCGATGGCGCGGGAATGCTGGCGGCGTATTGGGTCAGCATGACGAAACCGGCCAGTTTTGGCTGGCGGGCACGTTCGAATTCCTTGAAATCGTCTTCAACGAACACGCGGGTCAGTTCACGGGCGCGGTCGGCGCGGAAGTTCATGAACACCACCGCGTCGCCGTCTTCGACTTTCACCGGCTCACCGATCGAGGTGGCTTTGACGAACTCGTCGCTCTCGCCACGTTCGTACGCGGCTTGCAGGCCTTCCTGAGCGGTGGCGGCGTTGAATTCGCCGCGGCCTTCGACAATCAGGTTGTAGCCCTGGGACACGCGGTCCCAACGGTTGTCGCGGTCCATGGCAAAGTAACGGCCGACAATGCTGGCGATCCGACCTTTGCCGAGTGCCTGGAACGCAGCATCCAGCAGTTCGATGGACGACTGAGCGCTTTTCGGCGGTGTGTCGCGGCCATCAAGGAAGGCGTGCAGATAGATTTTTTCGGCGCCGCGCTTGAAAGCCAGTTCGGCCATGGCAACCAGGTGATCCTGGTGGCTGTGAACGCCGCCATCGGACAGCAGCCCCATGAAGTGCACGGCTTTGCCGGCAGCGACGGCTTTATCCACAGCGGCGCAGATAGTCGGGTTTTCGAAAAACTCGCCATCGCGGATCGATTTGGTCACACGCGTGAAGTCCTGATACACCACGCGGCCGGCGCCGAGGTTCATGTGGCCGACTTCGGAGTTGCCCATCTGGCCATCCGGCAGACCGACGTCCATGCCGCTGCCCGAGATCAGGCCGTTTGGCGCGGTAGCGGTCAGGCGGTCCAGTACGGGCTTCTTGGCCGCATAGATGGCATTGGATTCAGGGCTCTCACTGTGACCGAAGCCGTCGAGAATAATCAGGACCAAAGGTTTAGGCGTGGTAGTCATGGATTCCACTCGTGGCTGAGTTAAAAGAGGGCGATGGAAAAGGGAGTGGCAGTTTAAAGGCAAGTTCAATCCACGTCACCGCCGGACGGGGTTTGGCGCACCATATGGGCTGTGTATACTGGCCCACTTTTAACGCCCTGGAACCACCTTAAATGCTTGATCACCTGATTGCATTTGCCACTACCCACTATTTGCTGGCCGGTATTTTCGTTGTTCTGCTGGCTCTGTTGATTGCCCATGAGATGAAAGGTGGCGGTCGTAGCCTGAGCACCGGTGAACTGACCGGACTGGTCAACAAAGACGCAGGCGTGGTGATCGACATTCGTCCGACCAAGGATTTCGCCGCCGGTCACATCGTTGGCGCGTTGAACATTCCTCACGACAAACTGACCGCTCGCGTCGGCGAACTGGAAAAGCACAAGGCCAAGACCATCATCCTGGTCGATGCCATGGGCCAGACTGCCGGCACTCATGCCCGCGAACTGATGAAATCCGGCTTCACCGCCGCCAAGCTCTCCGGCGGTATTTCCAGCTGGAAGGGTGACAACCTGCCGCTGGTGAAGTGATATGAGCAACGTCGTCGTCTATTCCAGCGATTACTGCCCTTACTGCTCGCGAGCCAAGTACCTGCTCGAGAACAAAGGTGTGGCCTTCGAAGAGATCAAAGTCGATGGCAAGCCGCAGGTGCGTGCCGCCATGGCTCAGAAGGCCGGACGTACGTCCGTGCCGCAGATCTGGATCGGCGAGCGCCACATTGGTGGCTGTGATGATTTGTTTGCCCTGGAGCGCGCCGGCAAGCTCGACGCCATGCTCAAGGCCTGAATGCCTTCCCTATAAGACCCCAAGATCAGAAAGGATCTGAGATGACTGACCAACAGAACACTGCAGCTAGCGAAGAAGAAACCGCACCGCAATTCTCCTTGCAGCGCATCTACGTACGTGACTTGTCCTTCGAAGCCCCGAAAAGCCCGGCGATCTTCCGCCAGCAGTGGGAACCGAGCGTCGGTCTGGATCTGAACACTCGTCAAAAGGCCCTCGAAGGTGACTTCCACGAAGTCGTGCTGACCCTGTCCGTCACCGTGAAGAACGGCGACGAAGTGGCGTTCATTGCTGAAGTGCAACAGGCCGGGATCTTTCTGATCAAAAACCTCGATGACGCTTCGATGAGCCACACCCTCGGCGCGTTCTGCCCGAACATCCTGTTCCCGTACGCTCGCGAGACCCTGGACAGCCTGGTGACCCGCGGTTCGTTCCCGGCCCTGATGCTGGCTCCGGTGAACTTCGACGCGCTGTACGCACAGGAACTGCAACGCATGCAGGCTGCGGGCGAAACCTCGACAGTGCAATAAGCGTTCTATGCAGTAACGAAAAAAGCGCCGTAACAGGCGCTTTTTTCATGGGCAACAGGAAGCGGTGGGCTGCGCTGCGGTGATCGTTCCCACGCAGAGCGTGGGAACGATCAGGTCACGAGGTTACTTGAAGCCGAGCTGGCGCCAGCCTTCGTAGACGGCAACCGCCACGGTGTTTGACAGGTTCAGGCTGCGGCAGCCTTCACGCATCGGCAGGCGCAGGCGCTGTTCACCGGGCAATGCATCGAGTACTTCCGCCGGCAAACCACGGCTTTCCGGGCCGAACAGGAAGGCATCGCCCTCGGCGAAGCTGGCATCGTGGAACGGCCGCGAGCCCTTGGTGGTGAAGGCGAACAGCCGAGGATGACCGAGGCTTTCCAGACAGCTGGCGAGGTCTGCGTGGCGTTGCAGGGTGGCATACTCGTGGTAATCGAGGCCGGCCCGGCGCAGGCGCTTGTCGTCCATCTCGAAGCCCAGCGGTTCGATCAAATGCAGGTGGCAGCCACTGTTGGCGCACAGCCTGATAACGTTGCCGGTATTCGGCGGAATTTCTGGTTGAAAAAGGATGACGTGAAACATGCACGGCTCCGAAGGTAAAGATGAGCGGCATTCTACGCCTGAAGCGGACCGGCGTTCGAAGCTATTCCCGCGAGTGATGGCTTCGCTGGCGATTGTCGGGGTGATGGTGGGGCTGATGATCGGTCGCCTGACCACCCCCGACCCCAGCGAATTGCAGCAAGTGGAGGTGACGAACGATGGGCTGGTGGTGTGGTTCAACAACGAACCCAAGACTCACGGCGAGTTCGTCGACGGTAGCCTCGCGCTGCTGTTTGAGGCTGAAGGCAAGGCGCAGAAAGGTCAGCTCAAAATCAACGACAAGAGCGTGAACTGGCGTGTGCGTTTGAGTGATGGAGGGTTATTGCTGACGGTGGTGGCGGCCCGGCCATTGCAGGGTGAGTGGGCCGGTAGCGAGGTCGATGACCGCTGGCGGCTGGAGATCCATCTCCGAGAGCAATAAAAGAGGGAATCCCCGGCCTGCCTGTACCAAGGTCCCCAAAACGGCAGGGCTCCGCGCATTGCGTCGTGAGCCCGGTGTAAAGAAGGAACCCCTGACCTGCCTGTATCAAGGGCCCCAAAACTGGATAGTGAACTGAATCACTGAATGGACTGCTGCAGGGGGCGTGCCAGGTTTTAACAAAAGGAAACAGAAAGTCGTTTTGAAGCGCTGAAAGCCCCGTGATTCAGGGCTTTCGTGTTTTTTCTGTTCGAATTTTGTTGCGGATGAATCGAGGATTTTAGAGTAGATACCGTGCGCGATTGCGGTTCACGGTGCATTGCGGCGGTGCACGGAGGGGCGATGATCGTTCCCACGCTCCCGCGTGGGAACGCCTCAATGGACGCTCTGCGTCCGCTTCGGCAGGGACGCGAGCGTCCCGGGCTGCATTCCCACGCAGAGCGTCACTAGTGTCCGGTAAAAAACGAGGGGGGAGCTTGCTCCCTCTTGCTGTTGGCGGCTGTGAGGCATAATCGGTTTTTTCAGACTCGATTTTGACTTATGTTTTCCAGCACCCGTTTAAGCCAACTACTCAGTGCGATCCCGCGCCAGTTTTTCCAGCAATCCATCGAAACACACCAAGCTGATCGCTACGTCAAACGCTGCACGACCTGGCAATTGCTGGTGACACTGATCAGCGGCCATTTGACCCGAGCCTCAAGCCTGCGATCCTTGGCGACTATCTCCGAAAATTTCGGCCCGCATAGCTACCATCTTAATGCCGGCCCTATTGCCCGCTCGACAATGTCCGATGCCTTGAACAAGCGTGACTACCGGCCATTACAGGACCTTTGTGGGTACCTGATGAGCGCCGTCAGCCGCCAGCAGCGCAAGGAGGTCGGGGCCATGGTTAGCCTGATTGACTCCACGTCGATCACCTTGCGCGGACCTCACTTCGATGGCTGGACAGCCGCGACGAAAACCCGCATCACCCAAGGCCTCAAAGTGCATGTCGGGCTGGATCTGGCGCAGCTGGCCCCGGTGTACGTGAACATTACGCCTGCCAACGTCAACGACCTGAGCGATGCACTGGAAATGCCGATCCAGACCGGCATGACGTATGTTTTCGACAAGGGCTACTGCGATTACAACTGGTGGCACGAGTTGCAGACCAAAGGTGCTTTTTTCGTCACCCGCCTGAAGAAAAACGCCAATATCAAAGTGCTGCATGAGCACTCGACCGTGACTGAGCAAAGCTCGGTCATGACCGATGAAGTCGTCCAGTTTGGCAAAAAGCATTTGGCCGGCAAACGCCTGAACGACTATTGGGAAAAGTCGGTAAGACGCGTCGTGGTTGAGCGCGAGGGGCATGCGACGCCGTTAGTTCTGGTGACCAACGACTTCACGAGGACAGCTGAAGAAATCGCGTCCTTGTACAAAGATCGTTGGCAGATCGAGCTATTTTTCAAGTGGATCAAACAACATCTGAAGCTCAAACGCTTTTATGCCTACTCCGAAAATGCGGTGCGTTTGCAGATTTACAGTGCCTTGATCAGCTATCTGTTACTGCAAATACTCCATCGTCGCTCAGGATTTACCGGCTCGTTGTTCGAACTGACGGTTCGCATAGTTCATGTCCTGTTTGAACGGCCCGGAACCCCAGTATTGAGGGATCGACGAAGGCAGGAGCGAGAAAAGTTGAAGGCTGCCCAAGGCAGCCTTCAACTATGAAGCATGTTTACCGGACACTAGTGACGCAGAGCGTGGGAACGATCGGCTTAAGGATTAACCCTCTTCCCCCTCATCATCATCCCCACCATCAACCTTCATCCCCAATTCCTTGATCTTGCGAGTCAGGGTATTACGCCCCCAGCCCAGCAAAACGGCGGCATCGCGGCGGCGGCCGGCGGTGTGTTTGAGAGCGGTCTCGATCATGATCCGCTCGAAGGCCGGCACGGCGCTGTCGAGCAGGTTCGACTGACCACGGGCCAGCGCCTGATCAGCCCACTGGCGCAGCGCTTGCTCCCAGTTGGTCACCGGCGCTGAATCCTGCGGCAGGTTCAGCAGCTCCGGCGGCAGGTCGCTGATGTGCACTTCGCGACCCGAAGCCATCACCGTGATCCAGCGGCAGGTGTTCTCCAGCTGACGCACGTTCCCGCCCCACGGCAGGTTCTTCAGGTATTCCTCGGTTTCACTTTTCAGCAGCTTGGGTTCCACCGCCAGTTCTTGCGCGGCGCGGCTGAGGAAGTGCTTGGCCAGGGTCGGGATATCTTCGCGGCGGTCCGACAGCCGTGGAATATGGATGCGGATCACGTTGAGGCGGTGGAACAAGTCCTCACGGAACTTCCCGGCGTGCACCAGGGTTTCCAGATTCTGGTGAGTCGCGGCGATGATTCGCACATCGACCTTCACCGGCACATGACCGCCGACGCGGTAGAACTCGCCATCGGCCAATACCCGCAGCAAACGAGTTTGGGTATCTGCCGGCATGTCGCCGATTTCATCGAGGAACAGCGTACCGCCGTCGGCCTGTTCAAAGCGCCCGCGACGCAGGTTGGCCGCGCCAGTGAATGCGCCTTTCTCATGGCCGAACAGCTCGGATTCCATCAGGTCTTTCGGGATCGCCGCCATGTTCAGCGCAATGAACGGCGAAGCCGCGCGCGGGCTATGACGGTGCAGAGCATGGGCCACGAGCTCTTTACCGGTACCGGATTCGCCGTTGATCAGCACGGTGATGTTGGAGTGGCTCAAGCGCCCGATGGCGCGAAACACTTCCTGCATTGCCGGCGCTTCACCGATGATTTCCGGGGTGCGGGTCAGGGCAACCGGGACTTCCAGGCCTTGCTGTTCCTGAGCGTGCTGGTTGGCGCGCTTGACCAAAGAAACTGCTTCATCAACGTCGAACGGCTTGGGCAGGTATTCAAACGCGCCGCCCTGATAGGATGCGACAGCGCTGTCCAGATCGGAGTGAGCGGTCATGATGATGACCGGCAGCCGTGGGTGTTGTTCGCGAATCCGCGCCAGAAGGTCCAGACCGCTGGCACCCGGCATGCGGATGTCGGAGATGATCACGTCCGGCTGCTGGCGCGCCAGGCGGCTCATCACGCCATCGGCGCTGTCGAAGCTTTGTGTGGTCATGCCTTCTTGCTGCAAGGCTTTTTCCAGGACCCAACGGATAGAACGGTCGTCATCGACGATCCACACGGTTTCACTACGGCTCATGTCGATGTGGCTCCTTGTTCCAGTGGCAGAAAGATCGAGAAGGTGGTGTGGCCTGGATGGCTGTCACATTCGATCAGGCCCTGGTGCTGGCTGATGATGTTCTGGGTTATGGCCAGGCCCAGACCGGTACCGTCCGGACGGCCGCTGACCATGGGAAAGAAGATGGTTTCCTGCAACCCCGCGGGAATGCCCGGGCCGTTGTCGATGATTTCGATCTTGGTCACCAGGCGATGGCGCACGTGGCCGATGGTGAACTGGCGCATGGCGCGGGTACGCAGGCTGATGCGGCCAAGGCGCAGCTCGTTCTGGCTGCTGATGGCTTGCATCGCATTGCGCACAATGTTCAGCACGGCCTGAATCATTTGTTCGCGGTCGATCAACACGTCTGGAATGCTGGGGTCGTAGTCGCGCACTAACGTGATGCAGCCCTGACTTTCGGCTTCCACCAGATGACAGACGCGTTCGAGCACTTCGTGGACGTTGCACATCGCCAGCGACGGCAATTTGTTGGAGCCGAGCATGCGATCGACCAGATTGCGCAGGCGGTCGGCCTCTTCAATGATCACGTTGGTGTAGTCGCGCAGGCTTTCTTCTGGCAGTTCGCGAGCGAGCAATTGCGCCGCGCCGCGTATTCCGCCAAGAGGATTCTTGATTTCGTGAGCGAGGCCGCGCACCAGCATCTTGCTGGTTTCCTGCTTCGACAGCTGCGCTTCTTCCTTGGTGATGCGCAGCAAGCGGTCGCGTGGGTGGACTTCCAGCAGCAGCATGGTGGCGCCGTTGGCGAGAATCGGCGTGACCGCATAATCGACGGTCAGGGTCTGGCCGGTAAGGGCGGTGAGCATCGCTTCGCGCTTGGTGAACGGGTGGGCCTGCTCGACCGCCTGGCGCAGGGAGTTCAGCGCCTCGGTGGATTCGGTGAACAGCTCGCTGATGAACTGCCCATGGCTGCGCTGACCGCTGATGGCCAGGAGCATCTCCGCTGCCGGGTTCATGTACTCGAGGCGCAGTTCGGCGTCGAGCAGAATGGTTGCGGTGGTCAGGTTGTCGAGTAGCAAGCGGTGTAGTGCGTCGCTAATGGTCATCAGGACCTCTTTTGGAGCGGAGCGTGCGCAAGAATCAAGCGCTGATACAAGGAAAATGCAAAAACCAAACCAAGGCTCCGAAAAGAAGCGTTTAAGGCCTGAAACGGGCGTTTGACGCTCGCTTGCGTGGCGTTCTGCCGGTTTTGGCGGGTACTTTTGAACCAATATGGGTTGGGATGTGGGTACGGTGCAGCCTATTGCACCAATATAGTGCGTAAAGCGGAGCGGCGTTAGAAGAAACGCAGGAAGGTATTTTTTGGCTCGATGGGTTTGTCTTTGAGCGGGCATTCTGGCCGTTGGCCGTAATCGGCGAGGGCGCAGGGTTTGACCTGGCGCTTCTGCGCGAGGGAGATGCGCAGCAGGTGGAACGGCTGGTTGGCTGTGCGCTCAACGATGCGGCCCTGCTCGTCGAGGATTTCCACAGAGAGGTTATGGCTGCCGCGATCGATGTTGCTCAGGGCGAATACCGGGCTTGGGCCGGGGTCTGCAGTGGGTTGGCCGTCCAGTAGCAATCGGTAGCGATGGCCCCGTTGCAGGCCGGGTTCGCTGGTGACGCTGACAATAATCTCGCCAGCGCTGCTGCGCACTGTGGCATCTGGTTCCGGCACCAGTACGCGGAGCATGTCGTAGTGGAAAAGCGGTTTGGCTTCGGCTTTCTTCGGGGCTGTCATCGGCGCAGCACCGGTTGGGTTGGCGGACATGCGATTGCTCGTCGCCAGCGGCACGCGCTTGGCGTTGCCGGACCCTGGCTGGTCGGTGTAGACCCGATTGCCCTGAGCGTCGACGTAGGTGAAAACCTCGGCCGTCACCGGCAGGGCGATCAAGCAGGTGATCAGCAGCCACACCCTCATGGCTTATGCACCCGTTGCACGGTGAACGTCACGGCGGGACTTTGCTGCACCAGGTTTTTCCCATCGATCACCTGCACAGCGAGGCTGTGTTCGCCGCGATCGACGTTCACCAGTTGCAGGATCGGAACGTTGCTCGGTTGGCCGTAGGGCTGGTCATCCAGCAACAACCTCAACAGATGCGGGCCTTGCAGGCGTGGCTTGATCAGTACGCTGACGGTGAAAGTGCCGTTGTTGGCGCGTAACGCCTCCTCGGTGGGCAGGCCGGTCAGTTCCAGTACCTCGTAGGCGCTGCGAGGTTGCTCACGGCCGTTGGCTTCGGCAGGCGGTGCAGGTGCGCCCGGCGGCTGGCTTTCCACACTGTTGAGCGGAGGCAATTCGACCGGTTGAGCGTTAACACCGTCGGGCGGTTGATTGCTGTAGGCGGTGTTGCCGTCGGCATCGGTGTACTTATAGATCTGCGCTGCGGCGGGCAGGGCGATCAGCAGCAAGATGAATAGAAAACCACGACCCATAAAATCGACCAGAAACGAAAGCGTTGGATTGCAGCATAGGTCAGGGGCGGCGGTTGGTCCTAGCCGTAAACATTTCGCCATTACTTTCGCACAGTGATCGTTCCCACGCACAGCGTGGGAGCGATCAGGGGAACGACCGCCCACAAAAAAGGCCTCCCGAAGGAGGCCTCTTTTTGTCACGCCGCGTGCCGCAGCGCTACCGGATTAGCAGCTGTAGTACAGCTCGTATTCCAGTGGGTGTACGAAGGTACGTACTTTGATTTCTTCTTCGCTTTTCAGGGCGATGTAAGCGTCGATGAAGTCGTCGCTGAAAACGCCGCCTTTGGTCAGGAACGCACGACCTTTGTCCAGCTCTTCCAGGGCTTCTTTCAGACTGCCGCAAACTTGTGGGATCTCTTTCGCCTCTTCAGGCGGCAGGTCATACAGGTTTTTGTCAGCAGCATCGCCAGGGTGAATCTTGTTCTGGATACCGTCCAGGCCGGCCATTACCAGGGCAGAGAAGGCCAGGTACGGGTTGGCAGCCGGATCCGGGAAGCGAGCTTCGATACGGCGAGCGCGAGGGCTGGACACGTAAGGAATACGGATCGAAGCGGAACGGTTACGAGCCGAGTAGGCGAGCATGACTGGCGCTTCGAAACCTGGGACCAGACGCTTGTAGGAGTTGGTCGACGGGTTGGTGAAGCCGTTCAGGGCCTTACCGTGCTTGATGATGCCGCCGATGAAGTACAGGGCGGTGTCGGACAGGCCGGCATAGCCTTCGCCAGCGAAGGTGTTCTTGCCATCTTTGGCGATGGACAGGTGAACGTGCATACCCGAACCGTTGTCGCCGTACAGAGGCTTAGGCATGAAGGTCGCGGTGCGGCCGTATGCATCAGCAACGTTGTGTACGCAGTACTTCAGGGTCTGAACTTCATCAGCCTTGGCAACCAGGGTGTTGAACTTCACACCGATTTCGTTCTGGCCGGCAGTCGCCACTTCGTGGTGGTGAACTTCGATGATCAGGCCCATTTCTTCCATGGCGTTGCACATGGAGGTACGGATTTCGTGGTCATGGTCGAATGGCGGAACCGGGAAGTAGCCGCCTTTGACGCCTGGACGGTGGCCTTTGTTGCCGCCTTCCACGTCCTGGTCGGACATCCACGAACCTTGTTCGGAGTAGATCTTGAACATGGAGCCGGAGATGTCGGACTTGAACTTCACTTCGTCGAAGATGAAGAATTCAGGCTCTGGACCCACAAATACGGTGTCACCGATACCGGTCGACTTCAGGTATTCCTCGGCACGCTTGGCGATCGCACGTGGGTCACGGTCGTAGCCTTGCATGGTCGACGGCTCGATCACGTCGCAAACCAGGATCAGGGTTGGCTCTTCGGTGAACGGGTCGAGAACGGCAGTGCTGTCGTCCGGCATCAGGATCATGTCGGAAGCTTCGATGCCTTTCCAGCCAGCAATGGAGGAGCCGTCGAACATTTTGCCTTCTTCGAAGAAAGCTTCATCCAGCGCGTCGCGAGCCGGCATGGTCACGTGGTGCTGAGTGCCTTTGGTGTCCGTGAAGCGCAGATCAATCCACTTGACGTCATGATCTTTGATGAGTTGAACCGACTTCGACATAGTGTCCTCCGGGTGGCTTCGGGCTTAGTAGTGGATGCCCTTAGAATGTGGGTGATGCCGGCGCGAATACTCTGCCAAGGCAACCTGCCTCACAAGGGAGCAAATTGCATGCCAGTGCCCCACCATGGGTTTTATGCCCCAATATCACGCTTACTAAAGGAACAAAGCAGCGCAGACCTGGAAATGGCGCCCCGTAATGTAGCGTTAAATTCAACAAATGACCTGTTTTGGTGCACGCAAAACCTTCTGCACATTAACTGGTTAAACCTTGAGCAATTTCCGCTATAATCCGCGCCCCCCTTTTTCGGCTGGCCCAGCGCGCGCTGTTTTCATGAAACTAATCGTAAAAGTCTTCCCCGAGATCACCATCAAAAGCCGCCCGGTACGGATGCGTTTCATCCGCCAGTTGGCCAAAAACATCCGTACCGTGCTCCGCGATCTGGACCCGGCTGTGGTGGTAAACGGTGTGTGGGACAATCTCGAGCTGGAAACGCGCGTCAGCGAGCCCAAAGCCCTGAAGGAGATGACCGAGCGCCTGAGCTGCATGCCGGGCATCGCGCATTTCCTGCAGGTCGACGAATACCCGCTGGGCGACTTCGACGACATCGTTGCCAAGTGCAAGCAGCACTTCGGTGAGGCGTTGGCCGGGAAGATTTTTTCGGTGCGCTGCAAGCGTGCCGGCAAGCACGAATTCAGCTCAATGGACGTCGAGAAATACGTCGGCAGCCAACTGCGTCGTCAGTGCGGCGCCGCCGGAATCTCGCTGAAAGACCCGGAAATCGAAGTTCGTATCGAAATTCGCGACAAACGGTTGTTTGTGATCCACAGCCAGCACAACAGCATCGGCGGTTATCCGCTGGGTGCCCTGGAACAGACACTTGTGCTGATGTCTGGCGGTTTCGATTCCACCGTCGCCGCTTACCAGATCATGCGCCGCGGACTGATGAGCCATTTTTGCTTTTTCAATCTGGGCGGACGGGCCCATGAACTGGGCGTTATGGAAGTCGCGCACTTCATCTGGAAGAAGTACGGCAGCTCCCAACGCGTGTTATTTGTGAGTGTGCCGTTCGAGGAAGTACTGGGAGAAATTCTCAGTAAAGTCGATAACAGTCATATGGGCGTAGTTTTGAAGCGTATGATGTTGCGCGCTGCTTCCCGTATTGCCGATCGGTTGGACATCGATGCGCTGGTTACCGGCGAAGCGATTTCCCAGGTGTCGAGCCAGACGCTGCCGAACCTGTCCGTGATCGACTGCGTGACCGACAAGCTGGTCTTGCGTCCGCTGATCGCCAGTCACAAGCAGGACATCATCGACCTGGCCAACGAAATCGGTACTGCCGACTTCGCCAAGCACATGCCGGAATACTGCGGGGTCATCTCGGTGAACCCCAAGACCCACGCCAAGCGTCCGCGCGTGGAGTACGAAGAACAACAGTTCGACATGGCAGTGCTTGAGCGTGCGCTCGAGAACGCCAAGCTGGTGCCGATCGATCGCGTGATCGACGAATTGGGCCAGGACTTGCAGATTGAAGAAGTCAGCGAAGCGCTGGCCGGTCAGATCGTTATCGACATCCGTCACCCGGATGCCGCTGAAGATGACCCGCTGGGCTTGGCTGGCATCGAGGTACAAGCGATGCCGTTTTATGCATTGAACGCTCGTTTCAAGGAACTGGACCCTACTCGCCAGTACCTGCTGTATTGCGACAAAGGCGTGATGAGTCGCCTGCATGCCCACCATTTGCTCAGTGAGGGGCATGCCAATGTGCGCGTTTATCGACCGAGCTAAGAGCCCGGGGCTGTATGCCTGTGGCCTGCGTCACCGGCCCCCCGACGCCGCCGTCAAGCTGTAACGGCAAGGCCTGACTCTACTGTTAATCGCTGCCACGACCTGTCAGCACACCGAATCCTCTGATCGAGATACACAAGTGATCGAAAATCTACGCAACATCGCCATCATTGCTCACGTTGACCATGGTAAGACCACCCTGGTAGACAAACTCTTGCGTCAATCCGGCACCCTGGAGCGCAACGAGCTCAACGACGAGCGCGTGATGGACTCCAACGACCAGGAGAAAGAGCGCGGTATTACCATTCTGGCGAAAAACACCGCCATCAACTGGAACGGCTACCACATCAACATCGTGGATACCCCGGGCCACGCCGACTTCGGCGGCGAAGTTGAACGCGTAATGTCGATGGTTGACTCCGTTCTGCTGCTGGTTGACGCTCAAGACGGCCCTATGCCGCAAACCCGTTTCGTGACCAAGAAGGCTTTCGAAGCCGGCCTGCGTCCAATCGTGGTGATCAACAAGGTTGACCGTCCAGGCGCGCGTCCGGACTGGGTTCTGGATCAGATCTTCGACCTGTTCGACAATTTGGGTGCTACCGAAGAACAACTGGACTTCAAAGTCGTCTACGCTTCGGCCTTGAACGGCATTGCCGGTCTGGAACACACCGCCATGGCGGAAGACATGACCCCGCTGTATCAGGCCATCGTTGACCACGTCCCTGCTCCACAGGTTGACCGTGACGGTCCGTTCCAGATGCAAATCTCGGCTCTGGACTACAACAGCTTCCTGGGTGTTATCGGCGTTGGCCGTATCGCTCGTGGTCGCGTCAAGCCGAACACTCAAGTTGTGGCTATCGACATTGACGGCAAGAAGCGTAACGGTCGTATCCTGAAGTTGATGGGTCACCACGGTCTGCACCGTATCGACGTTGAAGAAGCAGCTGCCGGCGACATCGTCTGCATCAGCGGCTTCGACCAGCTGTTCATCTCCGACACTCTGTGCGACCCACTGAATGTTGAAGCGATGAAGCCGCTGACCGTTGACGAACCAACCGTTTCCATGACCTTCCAGGTAAACGACTCACCTTTCTGCGGTAAAGAAGGCAAGTTCGTCACCAGCCGTAACATCAAGGAACGTCTGGACAAGGAACTGCTGTTCAACGTTGCTCTGCGCGTTGAAGAGGGCGACACCGCCGACAAGTTCAAAGTCTCCGGCCGTGGTGAGCTGCACCTCTCGGTACTGATCGAAACCATGCGTCGCGAAGGCTTCGAAATGGGTGTTGGTCGTCCGGAAGTGATCATCCGCATGGTTGACGGCGTCAAGCACGAACCGTACGAAAACGTGACCATCGACCTGCCGGAAGTATCCCAGGGCGCGATCATGGAACAGATCGGTATCCGTAAAGGCGACCTGACCAACATGGTTCCGGATGGCAAGGGCCGTGTGCGCCTTGAGTACAACATCCCGGCACGTGGCTTGATCGGTTTCCGTAACGAGTTCCTGACCCTGACCTCCGGTGCAGGCATCCTGACCTCGATCTTCGACCGTTACGACGTGATGAAGTCCGGCGACATGTCCGGCCGTCAGAACGGCGTGCTGGTTTCGGTGGCTACCGGTAAGGCTCTGACTTACTCGCTGGAAACCCTGCAAGCTCGCGGCAAATTGTTCCTGGGTCACGGTGAAGACGTGTACGAAGGTCAAATCGTCGGCATCAACAGCCGCGACAACGACCTGGGCGTCAACCCAACCAAAGGCAAGAAGCTCGACAACATGCGTGCTTCGGGTAAAGACGAAACCATCGCTCTGGTTCCGCCTATCCGCTTCACCCTGGAGCAGGCTCTGGAATTCGTTCAAGAAGACGAATTGTGCGAAGTCACTCCTAAGTCCATCCGTCTTCGCAAGAAGATCCTGGGCGAAAGCGAGCGTACCCGCGCTGCCAAGAAAGCCGGTAACTGAGTTTCGACTTAGTTAGCAGCTAAAAAAACGCCCCCGATCGTAAGGTCGGGGGCGTTTTTGTTTGTCTGGGGTATATGTGGTGTTAGTAAGGGACCCTTCGCGGGCAAGCCTCGCTCCTACGGGTTTAGCGTTTCCCTTGTAGGAGCGAGGCTTGCCCGCGAAAGCGATCTATCCGGCAGCGAGATTCTGGATCAGAACTTTTCGAGGATGCGGCGGGAGCTAGTCTCACGCGCCACTTCTTTCGGCTTATACGCGCAATACCCTGGCCGAGGCCCGATTTTCGGATGATTGCGGCAAGTATCCGGGCGCTTTTCATAAATAGTGCACAGACGGCTCTTACGATCCAGGTACAGGCAATCGTTGTTGCTCATGCGCTGAAGGGTGAAGATCTCGGACTTCTGGTTGTAACGCTCGACGATCCCTTCCTTCTGCAAACGCTTGGCGATGTTCTTCGGCGGCTCGCCGCGCTCGAATTCATCGACGATGCCGATACGGATCAGATCTTTGATCTTGACCTCGACCGGCAGGGTGCAGCAGCTGGAAACGCACGAACCGCACATCGGGGCGGAGTACTTGGCCCAGGTGTCGAGGCGGTCGATCTCCGCGGCGGCGATCAGGTTGGACTTCATCATCGGTTGTTACCAGCGTGCATCAGGGCGCGCGATCATACCGGGACTGGTGGATTTTTGAACAACCTTTCGCCAGATTTTTTCGTATGCCGCCCAATAACACCTGCAACCCGGCACGGCCCCTGCATTCTTTCCGGTGCGCGACAAGGTAATGTCGATCTATCTCACACTAACGGGAAAAACTGCCGAACCAGAGTTCCAACGGCCTGTCAGACCGTCTAGGCTCAACAACTTCACGCTCGCCCGAGGTCCTATCGATGACTCAAGAACCACTTGTTCGCGAAGCAGAGGTGGCCGCATTTCGCGACGCCGTCTTGACCAAACTCACCTACGCGGTGGGTAAAGATCCGGATCACGCCTTCGACCACGACTGGTTCGAAGCCATTGCCCTGGCGGCGCGCGATCACATGGTCGAGCACTGGATGGACCACACCCGGCAGATCTACCGCAAAGGTCAAAAGCGGGTTTACTACCTCTCCCTCGAATTTCTTATCGGCCGTCTGCTCTACGACAGCCTGAGCAACCTCGGCCTGCTTGATGTGGCCCGCGAGGCCCTGACTGAGCTCGGCGTCGACCTTGAACGCATCCGTCTGCTGGAGCCCGACGCAGCGCTGGGCAACGGCGGCCTCGGTCGTCTGGCCGCATGCTTCATGGAAAGCATGTCGACACTCGGCATTGCCGGCCACGGTTACGGCATTCGTTACGAACACGGCTTGTTCCGCCAGGCCATCGTCGATGGCTGGCAGCAGGAGCAAACCGAACACTGGCTGGATTTCGGCAACCCTTGGGAGTTCGAACGGCCAGAGGTCGTTTACCCGATCGGCTTCGGCGGCAGTGTTGAAACGGTCACCAACGAAACCGGCAAGTCCAGGCAAGTCTGGACGCCAGCGGAAACCGTTCGCGCGATTGCTTATGACACGCCGGTCGTCGGCTGGCGCGGGGCGAGCGTCAACACGCTGCGCTTGTGGCGCGCACGGGCCATGGAAGATTTGCACCTGGAACGCTTCAACGCCGGTGACCATTTGGGCGCCGTGGCAGAAGTTGCCCGGGCCGAAAGTATTTCTCGGGTGCTCTACCCGGCGGACAGCACCGAAGCGGGCCAGGAATTGCGCCTGCGTCAGGAGTATTTCTTTGTCGCCGCGTCCTTGCAGGACTTGCTGCGCCGTCATCGCAACATGCACACCTCGGTTCTGACCCTGGGCGATCATGCAGCGATCCAGCTCAACGACACCCATCCCTCGATTGCTGTGGCCGAGCTGATGCGTCAGCTGGTCGACGTTTACGACGTCGCGTGGGATGCGGCGTGGCAAGTCACCGTCGACACGCTGTCCTACACCAACCACACGCTGCTGCCGGAAGCGCTGGAAACCTGGCCGGTCGGTTTGATGGAGCGGATGTTGCCGCGACACATGCAGATCATTTATTTGATCAATGCCCAGCACATCGATTCGCTGCGCGCCAAAGGTATTCACGACTTTGAAGTGCTGCGCGCGGTGTCGCTGATCGAGGAAGACAACGGCCGCCGTGTGCGCATGGGCAATCTCGCGTTCCTCGGTTCCCACAGCGTCAACGGCGTGTCCGGCCTGCATACGCAACTGATGCGCAAAACGGTGTTTTCCGAACTGCACAACCTCTACCCGGACCGGATCAACAACAAGACCAACGGCATCACCTTCCGCCGCTGGCTCTACCAGGCCAACCCGGAGCTGACCTCGATGATGGTCGACGCGCTCGGCCCGGATCTGCTGGACAACCCCGAAGAGCGTTTGCTCGACCTGGAACCGTTCGCCGAGAAGCCTGCGTTCCGCAAAGCCTTCGCCGAGCAGCGCCTGCACAGCAAAAAAGCCCTGGCGTACATCATTCACGAACGACTGGGGGTCGCGGTCAACCCGGCAGCGATGTTCGACGTTCAGGTCAAACGGATCCACGAATACAAACGTCAGTTGCTCAACCTGTTGCACACCGTCGCGCTGTATCAGGCTATTCGCGCCGAGCCGGAAATCGATTGGGTGCCGCGGGTGAAGATCTTCGCCGGCAAGGCGGCGGCCAGTTATCACCAGGCCAAGCTGATCATCAAATTGACCAACGACATTGCCCGGGTGGTGAACAACGACCCGACCGTGCGCGGTTTGCTGAAAGTGGTGTTCTTGCCCAACTACAACGTCAGTCTGGCGGAAAGCATTATCCCGGCAGCGGATTTGTCGGAGCAGATTTCCACCGCAGGCTTCGAGGCGTCGGGTACCAGCAACATGAAGTTCGGCCTCAACGGTGCGCTGACCATCGGTACCCTGGACGGGGCCAACGTGGAAATGAGCGAACGCATTGGCGTCGAACACATGTTCATCTTCGGCCTCAGCGCTCAGCAGGTTGAAGCGCGCAAGCAGAACCATGAGTTCAATGCGACGCCGGATATTGCGGCCTCCCACCGTTTGAATGACGTGCTGCAAGCGATACGCGGCGGGGTGTTCTCGCCGGATGATCCGTCCCGTTACGCAGGATTGATCGATTCGCTGATCGACTACGATCGCTTCCTGGTCTGCGCCGATTTCGACTCGTACTGGGACGCGCAGATGCGGGTTGAAGCCCATTGGCACGATTCGCAGGAATGGTGGCGCTCAGCGGTGCTGAGCACTTCCCGGATGGGCTGGTTCTCCTCCGACCGGACGATTCGCGAGTACGCCACGGAAATCTGGAAAGCGCTGGAGTAACTTTTAGCAATAATTGCGAGCAAGGCCCGACGGTTGTTGGGCCTGATCGATATACTCAGCACCAGTTTTGCCGGATGTTTCAGTGAGTGCTGTGCGAACGTCTTCGCGGGCAAGCCTCGCTCCTACAGGAATTGCATATAGCCTGTAGGAGCGAGGCTTGCCCGCGAAAGCGTCAGCACAGACGCCACAAGGCAATGGGCCGCTTAGGGATATCGACAATGCAATGGATGTTCATGCTGATTGGGCTGGTGCTGGGTTGGATACTCGACGAGTCGTTCAGCGATGCGCTGTTGGGCGCGTTGCTCGGGTTGGGTATTGGCCAGGCCATTCGCATTGGCCGCTTGGATTTACAAACTGTCGAGCAGCGCCGGCTGCTTGAAAAGGCGCAAGTGGCCCTGAGTGCGGTCGAGCAGCGTTTGGCATTGCTGGAGGTGTCAGGCGTCAAAGCGCCGCAAACCAGTGAACCCGTTGCCAGCGAGGCCGGCGCACCTCCTGAATTCATTCTCGACGAAATCCCAGTTGAGGCCCCGGGGCTGATCTGGGAACTCCCTCCCGAACTCGAACCGATCACCGCGGCCGCTGCTGAAACCAGCCGCCCACTGCCGGTCGATCCCTGGAAACCCGAGCCGGTCGCCCGCGAGCCGCAACAGCCCGCCATCCCGCGCGGGCCGAATGTCATCGAGCGCGCCATCAATGGCGCCCGCAACTGGTTGTTCGGCGGCAACACCGTGCTGCGGGTCGGTGTGGTGCTGTTGTTTCTCGGTCTGGCGTTCCTGCTGCGTTACGCCACCGAAGGCATGGTGGTGCCGATCGAGTTGCGTTACGCCGGTGTCGCGGCGGCTGCGTTGGGCCTGCTCGGTCTGGGTTGGTGGCTGCGACTGCGCAACAGCCAGTACGCGTTGATGCTGCAAGGCACCGGGATCGCGGTGTTGTACCTGACCGTGTTTGCCGCAATGCGCCTGCATCCACTGCTCGATCCGAGCGCGGCGTTAGGCCTGCTGGTCGCGGTGACGGTGTTCTCGGCGATTCTCGCCATCACCCAGGACGCTCTGGGTCTCGCCGCTGCTGCGGCACTCGGCGGTTTCGCGGCACCAATCCTGACCTCCACCGGCGCCGGCAACCATGTCGCGCTGTTCAGCTACTTTGCCTTGCTCAACGCCGGCATCCTCGCCATCGCCTGGTTCAAGGCCTGGCGGCTGCTCAACTTGATCGGCTTTGTCGGCACCTTCGGCATCGGTTTCGCCTGGGGCCTGCGTTCCTATACGCCAGAACTGTTGTGGAGCACCGAACCGTTCCTGATTGTGTTTTTCCTGATGTACCTGGCCATCGGTCTACTGTTCGCCCGACGCACGTTGCTGGAAATGAGCGACGCGCCCGAGGATGACAGCCGCGAGGCGCTGCTGCGTTGGTCGACGCAAAAGGGTGATTACGTCGACGGCACGATGCTGTTCGGTCCTCCGTTGGTGGGCTTCGGTTTGCAGTTCGCTCTGGTTCAGCACCTCGAGTTTGCCGCTGCCTTCAGCGCGTTGGCGTTGGGCATGATTTACATGGGGCTGGCACGGTTGCTGATGGGCGGCCGAGCGTTGCTGCTGGCGGAAACCTGCCTGGCACTGGGGGTGATCTTCGCCAGCCTGGCCATTCCGTTGGGGCTCGATGCGCGCTGGACCGCTGCTGCATGGGCCGTCGAAGGCGCCGGCATCTTCTGGCTCGGCCTGCGTCAGCAACGACCGCTGGCCCGAGCCTTTGCCTTGCTGCTGCAATTGGGCTCGGCGCTGGCCTTCCTCAGTGAACTGCGGATCGGCGAAAGCAGCCTGCTCGACGGTGCGCCGCTCGGTGCGTTGATGCTCGGCGTGGCGTTGTTGTTCAGCTGCTATCAATTGCGCAAAGCCTTGCCTGAACAGACTTCGCAGTGGGAGCGCAAAGGGCTGCCCGTATTGGCCTGCCTCGGTCTGACTTTCCTCTATCTGCTGGCGCCGTTGTTGTTCTTCACTCACGGTACGGCGATCAGTTGGGCGCTGGCGGGGTTGTTGACGTTGTTCGTCGGCCTGCGTCTGCAATCGCGCACCTTCCTGTTTACCGCGTTTGCTGTGCAACTGCTCGGCGGCGGGCTGTTCCTGTTGCGTCTGCAAGGGGCTGGAGAGGATTCGGCGGCGGTTTTCAACGCCGGTTGGAGCGGGCTGCTCAGCGCGTCACTGATCGGTCTGGCGTTGATCGCCGGCATGTTGCTGGCCGCGCGCGATGAGATGGTGCGCGGTGATGTGCGACTACTGCGCGGCTTGTCGGTGGTGCTGCTGGCCGGTCTGGTGTTGATCAATCTGGCGGTGCTGTTCGTCCTGCCATGGCAAACGGCGAGTGCGGTATGGGCGGCCAGCGGTCTGTTCATCATCTGGCTGAGCCTGTACCTGAAGCAGCGCGTGAGTTTTGTCTTCGGTTTGCTGTTGCAGGTGATTGGCGGCGTGGCGTTCTTGTTCGCGGGCCCGGACCTGCTCGGGTCGCTGGCCAGCGAAGGTTTGCGCCCGTTGGCTCACAGCGGTTTCTGGACGCCGCTGGTGTTGGGCCTGGCCGCAATGGTTGGCGCCTGGCGCTTGCAGCTCGGCAACCATGCCACGGCGTTCGATGTGCTGAGCTTGCAGCGTTTGTCCGAAGTGCTGCTGGTGTGGGGCGCGGGTTGGTGGGCGCTGGCGTGGGTCAGTGAAGTGCTGCGCTTCGCACCGTTGAATCTGCAAGCGACGTTGTTGCTGGCGGTCGCGGCAGTGAGCGTGGCGCTGTGGACAGTGTTGGCGCTACGCCTGAAATGGTCGGCGCTGGGCTTGCTCTGCACCTTGCTGATTCCTGCTGCCGGTTTAGTGTTGCTTGCTGCTTGGCACTCGCGTTATCACCCGGCGGCCAACTTGGGTTGGCTGGTATGGGCGGCCGTGTTCGTTGTGCATTTCATCTCTCTGCGACGTCTGGCGCCGATGCTGCCGGCGCGCGCCCTCAGTACCGCCCACGTGCTCGGCTGCTGGCTATTGATCGGCGTGCTGGCCCTGGAGCTGCGTTACGGTCTGTTGCTGTTGTCCGAGCAATACAACGCCTGGCGCTGGTTGGGTTGGGCGATTCTGCCGAGCCTGTATTTGGTACTCGCGGCAGCAACCCGTGGTTGGCCATGGCCGGTGTCGGCTTATCCGCGCGAATACCGTGTGTATGCGGCGGCACCGTTGGCGTTGCTGATGCTCGGCTGGTTCTGGCTGGCAAACGTCGTCAGTGACGGCACCGCCGAGCCGTTGCCTTACGTGCCGCTGATCAACCCGTTGGAGTTGGGCCTGCTGTTTGCGCTATTCGGCGTTTATGTCTGGTCCCGCAGCGCCGTGACGCAACTGTTGATCCGCAAGGACTACGCCAAACACGCCACGCAACTGATCGCTGGCGCCTCGCTGTTTGTTTTCTTTACTGCGCTGGTGATGCGCACGGCCCACCATTGGGGCGGTGTGCCGTTCGAGCTGGAGGCGTTGCTCGAATCCATGCTGGTGCAGGCCGGTCTGTCTATCGTCTGGACCTTGATAGCCCTGAGTCTGATGATCGGCGGCCATCTGCGTCATCGCCGCGAAGTCTGGCTGATCGGTGCGGCGCTGATCGGTGTGGTGGTGGCCAAACTGTTGTTTGTCGAGTTGAGTAACCGCGGTGGGCTGGCGCGGATCGTGTCGTTTATCGGCGTTGGCGTGTTGCTGTTGGTCGTGGGCTATTTCGCCCCGTTGCCACCTAAGCGCGCCGAGGCTGTACCGGAGGCTGAACAACCGGCCCCGCAAACCGAAGGAGTGTCGTCTTGAGTCAGAAGCTGAGCCTCGGCTGGTTGGGCGCTGTTGCGCTGGGTGTGGCGCTGTCGGCCAGTGCTCAGGAAAAACCGACGGACTTCGCCACACAGGTGCCGTTGTCGGTAAACGGCGAAGGCCCGTGGTATCACCTCGAATTGCCCTTGAATGTGCAATTGAATGCGCGGAAAACCGATCTCAGCGATGTGCGCGTATTCAATGCTGCCGGTGAGGCTCAGGCGTATTCCTTGGCCCGCGCGCCGGCGCAAACCAGCGAAAACCGCACCCTGACTGACGTGAAATGGTTCCCGCTGTACAACTCGGCGGATTCCACCGAGCACGCACCGAGCGTGCGGGTGCAATCGAGTACCAACGGCACGCTGGTCGAAGTGCAGCCGTCCAGTCAGCTGGAAGCGGGCGAAGAAATGCTGCGCGGCTGGTTGCTCGACGCCAGCAGCATCAAAGCACCCTTGCAGCAGTTGATTCTCGACTGGACCAGCGAACGCGACGGCTTCCAGCGTTTCACCCTCGAAGCCAGCGACGACTTGCAACATTGGCAGTCCTGGGGCGAAGGGCAGGTGGCACGCCTGACGTTTGCCGACGAGCGGGTCGAGCAGCATGAAGTCGCTCTGCCGGGTCAATCAGCCCGTTATCTGCGTTTGCTGTGGAGCACGCCGCAATCGGCCCCGACGTTGACCTCGGCGCAACTGCAAAGCGCCAAGACCCGCAGTCTGCCGCTACCGCTGGTCTGGTCACAACCGCTGGCCGGCAGCAGCGTGAAGGCCGGTGAATACACCTGGCAATTACCCATGGGGCTGAATGTCGAGCGCTTGCAAATCGAGTTGAGTCAGCCCAACAGTTTGGCGCCGGTAACCTTGTCCGGTCGTCGGGAAAGCAGCCTGCCGTGGCAGCCGCTGAGCAGCGGTTTGCTCTATCGCCTGACCCAGAATGGCCAGGACGTGGTGCAGAACGAATTGCAGCTGTCAGGGCAAACCGTGCAGCAGTTGAAACTGACAGTGGACGAGCGCGGCGGCGGACTGGGGGGCGAGGCTCCGACTGTGCGGTTCGCCGTGCGCTCCACTCAATTGGTGTTCCTGGCGCGCGGAGCGGGGCCCTATACGCTCGCGTTGGGAAGTGCCACGGTGAAGGCGGCGAGCCTGCCGCTGTCGACGTTGATTCCGGATTACAGCGCTGCAAAGTTGGCGACGTTGGGCAGGGCTACGGTGGAGGGCGGGGCGGTGGTCACGCCGGCGTCGACAGTGACAACGGATGCTGCGACTGACATCAATTGGAAGAAGTTCGGGTTGTGGGCGGTGTTGCTGCTCAGCGTTTTGTGTCTGGCCGCGATGGCATTCAGTCTGCTGCGCAAGCCGCCGGTCAACCCTTGAAACTGGCAGCAATCCCCGGTGCACATCCGGGCGGTTTCGAACTACGCTCAACCGGGCGCATGAACTCTATTGGGTGTAACACGTCTGATAGGAGGAAATACGCCCCGACTCGCGTTAAACTGCGCGGGTTTTTAGCCCCCCATTCCACCGGAGCCTTCCATGTCCCGCGTTACCCTGAGTCGCTATTTGATTGAGCAGACCCGTAGCAACAACACGCCTGCCGATCTGCGTTTCCTGATCGAAGTGGTGGCGCGCGCCTGCAAGGAAATCAGCCACGCCGTGTCCAAAGGCGCCCTCGGTGGTGTTCTGGGCAGCATGGGCACCGAAAACGTCCAAGGCGAAGTGCAGAAGAAACTCGACGTGATCTCCAACGAGATCTTGCTCGAAGCCAACGAATGGGGCGGTCACCTGGCCGGCATGGCGTCCGAAGAAATGGACAATGCCTACCAGATCCCGGGCAAATACCCGAAAGGCGCGTACTTGCTGGTATTCGACCCACTGGACGGCTCGTCGAACATTGATATCAACGCACCGGTCGGTACTATCTTCTCGGTGCTGCGTTGCCCGAACGAATACCTGAGCCAGAACGAAGCCTTGAACGAAAAGGCCTTCCTGCAGCCAGGCACCGAGCAGGTAGCCGCCGGTTATGCCATCTACGGCCCGCAGACCATGCTGGTGCTGACCCTGGGTGATGGCGTGAAGGGCTTTACCCTGGACCGTGAAATGGGCAGCTTCGTGCTGACCCACGAAGACATCACGATCCCGGAGTCCACTCAGGAATTCGCGATCAACGCGTCCAACCAGCGTCACTGGGAAGCACCGGTACAACGCTACGTCGGCGAATTGCTGGCTGGCGACGAAGGCCCGCTGAAGAAGAACTACAACATGCGCTGGGTGGCCGCGATGGTCGCCGATGTGCACCGCATCCTGACCCGTGGTGGCCTGTTCATGTACCCGCGCGACAGCCGCGAGCCGTCGAAGCCGGGCAAACTGCGTTTGATGTACGAAGCCAACCCGATGTCGTTCCTGGTTGAGCAAGCGGGCGGCGCGTCCACCGATGGTCACCAGCGCATCCTCGACATTCAGCCTGAAGGCCTGCACCAGCGCGTAGCGGTGTTCCTCGGCTCGAAAGAAGAAGTCGCACGCGTCACGGCTTACCACAAGGAATAAATCCATGACCGCGCCCTGGAAGCCGTTGCTCGAATGGTGGTTTGGAAACTCCGAATCACCCAACGAAGTAGCGGCTGACAAGGGCAAGTTGTGGTTCGGCAAACGCGACAGCCAGGACCTCGAAGCGCGCACGCGTTTCGGGGACTGGGTCGAGCAGGCACTGGCCGGCGGATTGACTGACTGGGCGCAACGCCCCGAAGGTTGGCTGGCCCTGGTGCTGTTGCTCGATCAACTCCCGCGAATGATCTTTCGCGACACGCCCAAATCCTTTTCAGGCGATCTCAGGGCTCAGGCACTGGTGGCGCAAGGCATCGCTGCGGATTTCGATCGGCAGTTGCGGCCGATCCAGCGGGTGTTCATCTACCTGGTGTTTGAGCATTGCGAAAACCTGGTGGTGCAGAATGAAGCAGTTTCGCGGTTTATCGAGTTGGTGGTGCGACAACCGGAGGCTGATCGGGCGGTGTTTGCCGATAACCTGGATTATGCCGAGCGGCATCAGAAAGTGATTGCGCGGTTTGGGCGGTTTCCGCATAGGAATGCGGTGTTGGGGCGGGAATCTACGGCTGAGGAGTTGGAGTTTCTTTCGGGGCCTGGTTCAAGGTTTTAAATCTTCATCGCGGCTGATGCCGCCTTCGCGGGCAAGCCTCGCTCCTACAAGGATCAATGTCCTCTGTAGGAGCGAGGCTTGCCCGCGAAGGGGCCCGCAAGAACGGCTTAGATCCTGAAACTACCCACCAACTGCTTCAACCGCGCCGCCTGCCGCTCAAGATCGGCACACGCGCGCAAGGTCGACTGCAAGTTCTCCACGCCTTCCTGGTTCAACGTGTTGATCTCGGTAATGTCGACGTTGATCGATTCCACCACCGCCGTCTGCTCTTCTGTCGCTGTCGCCACCGACTGGTTCATCCCGTCGATCTCACCGATCCGCTGAGTCACGCTGCTCAGACGTTCGCCCGCCTGGTTGGCAATGCCGACGCTGCTTTCGCTCTGGCGCTGGCTCTCGGTCATGGTGCTCACGGCTTCCCGGGCGCCGACTTGCAGTTCCTCGATCATCTTCTGCACTTGCTGCGCCGAATCCTGGGTACGGTGCGCGAGGTTACGCACCTCGTCCGCTACCACGGCAAAACCACGACCGGCTTCACCGGCGCGGGCCGCTTCGATGGCTGCGTTGAGCGCCAGCAAGTTGGTCTGCTGGGAGATGCTGGTGATCACCTCCAGAATCTGCCCGATGTTCACGGTGTTGCTGTTAAGCGTTTCGATGTTGCCGCACGAATCGCTGATCTTCGCCGAGAGCTGCTGCATCGCCGCGATGGTTTTATCGACGACTTGCTGACCGTCTTCGGCCAATGCGCGAGCATCGCTCGAATGCTGAGAGGCGAGGGCGGCGTTCTGGGCGATTTCCTGGGCGGCGGCGCCCAGCTCGTTGATGGCTGCGGCCACGCTGCTGGTGCGCGAAGCTTGCTGGTCAGAGTTGAACATCGACGAGTTCGACGCGGCAACCACACGCAGCGCGACTTCATTGACCTGGCCAGTGGCCGAGGACACCTCGCGGATCGAGGTGTGAATACGTTCCACAAAACGGTTGAACGAGGTACCCAGCGCGCCGAATTCATCGTGGCCGTGGATGGTCAGTCGTTTGGTCAGGTCGCCTTCACCTTCGGCGATGTCATGCATCGCGCGACCCATGGTCAGCAGCGGCTGCATCAAGAAGCTGATCAGCATGCTCAACAGCGCGATGATGATCACCACGGCAATGACCATGGCGATAATCGCCGACGTGCGGAATTCGCTGAGCATCGAGAACGCGGTGTCCTGTTCCAGCACCAGCGCCACGTACCAGTCTGCCGAGGGCACACCGTTGACGTGTGTAAAGGAGATGAATTGAGTCTTGCCGTCGATCTCGACTTCTTTCATGCCCGGGCTGACTTTCGGGGCGCCGTTCGGGTAGGCGTCGGTCAGGCTCTTGAGTACCAGTTTACTGTCCGGGTGGATCAGGATTTTGCCGTCGGCACTGACGATAAAGGCATGGCCGTGGCCGCCGAAGTTCAGCGAGTTGATGATCGCGCTGACGCTGGACAGGTCAATGTCTGCGCCGGCGACGCCGATCATTTGATTCTGATGTTTCACCGGTGTGGCGACGGTGATCACCAGCTTGCCCGACGACGCGGCGATATACGGTTCGGTGACGATGGTCTGTTGCGCGCTGTAGGCCGCCTTGTACCAGCCGCGGGCGCGGGGATCGTAATCCGCCGCACGATTGCCGGCCGGGACCGAAAACATCACGCCGTCGGTGCCACCGAAGTAGCTCAGCTGAAAATTACTGGTGTAGGCCGGCAGGTCAATGGCGCGCTTGAGGTTGGCCTGAGCGCTGCCGTCCACCGCGATCTGCTGCGACAGCGATTGCAGCAACTGAATGCGGCTTTCCAGCCAGGTCTGGATGTTGCTGGTGGTCAGGCTGCCGAGTTCCTGCATCGAGGATTCGGTACTGCTGCGCAGGGTTTGCCGCTGGCGGTAGTCGTTGAAGAGGATGAAGCAAGCGAATGCAACGGCCACCACGAGGGCAGCAGCCAACAAGATCTTGTGGCTGAACTTCATGTTTTTGGTCATTAAATGAACTACCGCGAAGAGGCTGGTCAACAAAGGGGGCGTAAATTTGCCACAGTCGTGGGCTTTGCGCTGCTTTTATGTCGACTGAGCGGCGCCAAAGATTAGGCGGCTTTTGCGAAAACCGACGAAATGTTCAACAGCAAACAAAAGTTCCTTCTATTTCACGAAAGGCGGACGGCCGGCCCAAAAATAGCCGACCGGCCACGGAACCAGATGGGGGTTTTCTCTTCTAAGCTTCTGCTTGGCAGTCCTGCCATTCCCCTTCGCCCCAGGAGCTACACAATGTCGCTGCGTTCAATCGCCCTGCTTTCGTTCTGCGTGTTGCTGGCCGCGTGCAGCAAGGTCAATCAGGAAAACTACTCGAAGCTGTCGTCAGGCATGCCCAAGGCCGAGGTAGAAACCTTGTTGGGTAAACCCACTGACTGCTCGGGCGCGCTCGGCATGTCCAGTTGCACCTGGGGTGACAAAAACAGCTTTATCAGCGTGCAGTACGCCGGTGACAAAGTGCTGATGTTTTCCGGCCAAGGCCTGAAGTAATCCGGGGCTAAGCGCCCACGGGAGAAAAATAATGAAGCGGTTACTGATAGTCCTTTTTGCCGGCCTGGTATTGGCCGGCTGCGCCACTTCCGGCGTAGATCCGTTGGCACCGAAAACCGTCAACAGCGTCAATCTTAAGAAGTACCAAGGGACCTGGTACGAGTTGGCCCGTCTGCCGATGTATTTCCAGCGCAACTGCGCGCAATCCGAAGCCCATTACACGCTCAAGCCTGACGGCGACGTGTTGGTACTGAACCGCTGCCTGACGGCGGACTGGCAATGGGAAGAGGCCAAAGGCACGGCTTGGCCACAGGTGCCGGGCAAACCCGACAAATTGTGGGTCGAGTTCGACAACTGGTTTTCGCGGCTGATACCGGGTGTGGCGAAGGGCGAATACTGGGTGTTGTACGTCAGCGATGACTACAAGACCGCCATTGTTGGCGATCCGAGCCGCAAGTATCTGTGGCTGCTGTCCCGGACCCCGACGGTCAATGGCGTTGTGCGTGAGGAATTGCTGAGCAAGGCACGTCAGCAGGGCTACGACACCACGCGACTGATCTGGCGCGCGACAGATACGCAAATGGCCAAGACTTCGAACTGATTAATCCGCTAATGATAGTTCCCACGCTCCGCGTGGGAATGCAGCCCGGGACGCTCCGCGTCCCAAGAGCGGACGCAGAGCGTCCATTGAGGCATTCCCACGCAGAGCGTGGGAATGATCAGTGAGGGATCAGTCCAGGAGGTCGCGCAGGACTTGGGTGAAGGCGCGATTGCTTTCTTCTTCCCCGGCATGATGCCCGTCGCGCACTACCCACTGGCCATTGACCAGTACATCCCGCACCTGGCGGTCGCCGCCGGCAAACAACCAACGATTGAGAATCCCGTCGCCACTGGCTGTCGCCAGGTACGGATCGTTGCCATCCAGCACCAGCCAATCCGCGCGTTTGCCAACTTCCAGCGCGCCAATCGGCTGACCCAACGCCTGAGCCCCGCCATCCAGCGCTGCGTCGTACAGCGTGCGGCCAACCATCGGCTGATCCGCGCCATACAAACGATTACGACGTTGGTCGCGCAGGCGCTGGCCATATTCCAACCAGCGCAATTCTTCCACCACGCTCAATGACACATGACTGTCGGAGCCGATCCCCATGCGCCCGCCCTGAGCGAGGAAATCCACCGCCGGGAAGATACCGTCGCCGAGGTTGGCTTCGGTCGTCAGGCACAAACCGGCGATGGCGCGACTCTTGGCCATCAGCGTAACTTCTTCCGGGTTGGCGTGGGTCGCGTGAACCAGGCACCAGCGTTGATCGACCTCGGTGTTTTCGTACAGCCATTGCAGCGGACGGCGACCGCTCCAGCCCAGGCAGTCATCAACTTCTTTCTGCTGCTCGG
The DNA here is from genome assembly GCF_054897825.1 of Pseudomonas sp. ZS1P83. Lineage (NCBI taxonomy): Bacteria > Pseudomonadati > Pseudomonadota > Gammaproteobacteria > Pseudomonadales > Pseudomonadaceae > Pseudomonas > Pseudomonas sp. ZS1P83. The sequence goes on along the minus strand of NZ_CM142706.1, from coordinate 5,077,359 downwards.
CGATGTGAATGTGCACAGGGCACCGCTTGTCGCTGGCGGCCAGCACTTCGCTGATTTGCTGCGGTGTTACCGCACGCAACGAGTGGAAACACAAACCCAGCGACTGCGCCGGTTGTTGCGCCAGGATTGGCTGCAAGCGCGACTGAAGCTTGAGGTAGTTTTCGGTGGTGTTGATAAAGCGACGCTGACCTTCGTTCGGGGCTTGACCGCCGAACCCGGAATGGCTGTAGAGCACCGGCAGCAGGGTCAGGCCGATCCCGGCGGAACTGGCGGCCTGGCTGATGCGCAGCGCCAGTTCGGCCGGGTCCGTGTACGGTTGGCCGTTATTATCGTGGTGTACGTAATGAAATTCCGCGACCGAGGTGTAACCGGCCTTGAGCATTTCGATGTACAGCTGACGGGCGATGACGCCGAGCTGCTCCGGGCTGATTTTTCCGACGAGGCGATACATCAAATCACGCCAGGTCCAGAAACTGTCGTTCGGATTACCCGCCACTTCCGCCAACCCGGCCATGGCCCGCTGGAACGCGTGGGAGTGCAAATTCGGCATACCAGGCAGCAGCGGACCGCTAAGCCGTTCGGCGCCATCTGCGTGGGAATCGGCCTGGATATGGGTCAACACGCCATTGGCGCTGACCTCAAGACGTACATTGTTGGCCCATCCACTAGGCAGCAGCGCGCGTTCGGCAAAGAAGGCGGACATGGTTCAGCACCCCATCGTGTGTTATTTGTATATACATATACAGACGTTTGCCTGCTCGGTAAACTCCGGCAAGCTATGTGGCTCGTGTGGTTAGTTCGTCAGTTCAAGTCCGGATGCCAGAAATTCAGAGCCAAGGCGCTGCGACGAGTCATAGCTGGCTATGGCGAGGAGCAGCAACGCAGGATCTGGATTTCTGGCGCCGAAATTGAATGACAGAACTAACCATACGAGCCATATCACCTCTAACAGATCAACAAGGATTAACCGTGCCGACTCCGCCTGCAGTCTCTCCGTTGGCCGCACACATGGGCGACAGTCCGGCGCCCTTGTACGCCCGCGTCAAACAGATGATCACCCAGCAAATTGACAGTGGAAACTGGCCGCCGCACTACCGCGTTCCGTCGGAAAGCGAGCTGGTCAACCAGCTGGGCTTCAGCCGCATGACCATCAACCGCGCCCTGCGCGAGATGACCGCCGACGGTCTGTTGGTGCGCATGCAAGGTGTCGGCACTTTTGTCGCCGAGCCGAAAAGTCAGTCCGCGCTGTTTGAAGTGCACAACATCGCCGACGAAATCGCCTCCCGTGGCCATCGCCATACCTGCAAGGTCATCATCCTCGAAGAAGAGGCTGCCGGCTCCGAGCGCGCCTTGGCGCTGGACATGCGCGAGGGCCAGAAAGTCTTTCACTCGCTGATTGTGCATTTCGAAAACGATATCCCGGTGCAAATCGAAGACCGTTTCGTCAACGCACTGGTGGCGCCGGACTACCTCAAGCAGGACTTCACCCTGCAAACGCCCTACGCCTATCTGAACCAGGTCGCGCCGCTGACCGAAGGCGAGCATGTGGTCGAGGCGATTCTGGCCGAGGCCACCGAGTGCAAATTGCTGCAGATTGAAAAGGGCGAGCCGTGCCTGCTGATTCGTCGCCGTACCTGGTCCGGCCGTCAGCCGGTGACCGCCGCCCGTTTGATCCACCCCGGTTCCCGTCATCGTCTGGAAGGTCGGTTTCATAAATAGAGAGCCATAAATGAATGAGTTGAAGGTTCTACGCGCAAAGGATTACCCGCGCATGCCGTGGAAAAACGGCGGCGGCAGCACCGAAGAAATCACCCGTGATGCGGGCACCGGCCTTGATGGATTTGGCTGGCGCCTGTCGATTGCCGATATTGGCGAGTCGGGCGGGTTTTCCACCTTTGCCGGTTACGAGCGGGTGATCACCGTATTGCAAGGCGACGGCATGACCTTGCGCGTCGATGGTCAGGACACTCGGCCATTGTTACCGCTGGACCCGTTTGCCTTCAGTGGTGAGAGCCAGGTTTCCTGCACATTGCTAGGCGGGCCGATCCGCGATTTCAACCTGATCTATGCGCCGCAGCGTTACCGCGCGCGGTTGCAGTGGTTGGACGGCGAGCAGCGGTTTTTCAGCTCGGCGGGCACTGTGCTCGTGTTCAGTGTCACCGACGAGCTTGACGTGCAGGTCGGTAACAGCGCCTCACAACTCGGTCGGCATGATTGCCTGCAACTCGACGGTAACGCCGGCCTGCTGGAAGTCTCCAGCAACGGGCCATGCTGCGTGATTGAGCTGACTGCACACTGATCCAAAAACCACCACTGATCGTTCCCACGCTCCCGCGTGGGAATGCATCCCCTGACGCTCCGCGTCACCGTCGCAACAGCGGACGCGGAGCGTCCAAAGAGGCGTTACCACGCAGAGCGTGGGAACGATCATCTGATTCGAAACTGCGCACCACTTTGTTACCGAACGCCCCAGCGTGGCGCAAAACCCCGATCAAGTAACAGCTGTCACTCCCCTTGAAAAATCCCTCCGAAAAATTTCATCTCTGCCATAACCCTTGATCCAGACGCTTTCCAGCCCTTACAAAACTTTTCTTGAACAGCCATCCAACAAGTTGGCCGCTTGATTGCATATGCTTGTATGTACAAGTAAAGACGTATGCGTATGAGTCGATCCAGATTCCTCGCAGCGTCAACTGATTCGCTTATGGCGCAACGATGCGCACAAGCAGGCTGCCCACCGCCAGGGTTGGTTTGGATTGATCGCTGAGGAGTCTTTTTCGTGACTGACAATACCCAGAAACCTACTACCGCCTCTTTTACAAAGCACCGTGACGTTGAAATTCGTGCCGCTCGCGGTAACAAGCTGACCGCAAAAAGCTGGTTGACCGAAGCGCCGCTGCGCATGCTGATGAACAACCTCGACCCGGAAGTCGCCGAGAACCCTAAAGAACTGGTGGTTTACGGTGGTATCGGTCGTGCGGCGCGTAACTGGGAATGCTACGACAAGATCGTCGAAAGCCTGACCAACCTGAACGACGACGAGACCCTGCTGGTGCAATCCGGCAAGCCGGTCGGCGTGTTCAAGACCCACAGTAACGCCCCGCGCGTACTGATCGCCAACTCCAACCTGGTGCCACACTGGGCGAGCTGGGAACACTTCAACGAACTCGACGCCAAAGGCCTGGCCATGTACGGCCAGATGACCGCCGGCAGTTGGATCTACATCGGCAGCCAGGGCATCGTCCAGGGTACCTACGAAACCTTCGTCGAAGCCGGTCGCCAACACTACAACGATGACCTGACAGGTCGTTGGGTCCTGACCGCAGGCCTCGGTGGCATGGGCGGCGCTCAACCACTGGCCGCGACCCTGGCCGGCGCTTGCTCGCTGAACATCGAATGCCAGCAGGTCAGCATCGATTTCCGCCTGAACAGCCGCTATGTCGATGAGCAAGCCACCGACCTCGACGACGCTCTGGCGCGCATCGCTAAATACACCAAGGAAGGCAAAGCGATTTCCATCGCGCTGCTCGGCAACGCGGCTGAAATCCTGCCGGAACTGGTCAAGCGCGGCGTGCGCCCGGACATGGTCACCGACCAGACCAGCGCCCACGACCCGCTCAACGGTTACCTGCCAGCCGGCTGGACCTGGGACGAATACCGCGCTCGCGCCAAGACCGAGCCAGCTGCCGTGGTGAAAGCCGCCAAGCAATCGATGGCCGTGCACGTTAAAGCCATGCTCGAATTCCAGAAGATGGGCATCCCGACCTTCGACTACGGCAACAACATCCGTCAAATGGCGCAAGAAGAAGGCGTTGAAAACGCATTCGACTTCCCGGGTTTCGTACCGGCTTACATCCGTCCGCTGTTCTGCCGTGGCATCGGCCCGTTCCGTTGGGCTGCACTGTCGGGCGATCCGCAGGACATCTACAAAACCGACGCCAAAGTAAAAGAACTGATCCCGGACGACGCCCACCTGCACAACTGGCTGGACATGGCGCGCGAGCGCATCAGCTTCCAGGGTCTGCCGGCACGTATCTGCTGGGTTGGCCTGGGCCTGCGCGCCAAGCTCGGTCTGGCGTTCAACGAAATGGTTCGCAGCGGTGAATTGTCCGCGCCAATCGTGATTGGTCGCGACCACCTGGACTCCGGTTCTGTCGCCAGCCCGAACCGCGAAACCGAATCCATGCAGGACGGTTCCGATGCCGTGTCCGACTGGCCACTGCTCAACGCGCTGCTCAACACCGCGAGCGGCGCGACCTGGGTTTCCCTGCACCACGGCGGCGGCGTCGGCATGGGCTTCTCCCAGCACTCGGGCATGGTGATTGTCTGCGACGGTACTGACGAAGCGGCCGAGCGTATCGCTCGCGTACTGCACAACGACCCGGCCACCGGTGTCATGCGTCACGCCGATGCGGGCTACCAGATCGCTATCGACTGCGCCAAGGAACAGGGACTGAACCTGCCGATGATTACCGGTAAATAACAACGCAAAGCCAACCCCACAAAACAATCCACAGAGGTTGAATCATGGCTGTTAACAGCGATCGTGCAGGCAGTAAACCGTTGATCGAGAAACGTTCGATCGACTACATCCCGGAAGCGGAGAGACACGGTCGTTTGTTAAGCCAATTCACCCTGTGGTTGGGTGCCAACCTGCAAATCACTGCGATTGTAACGGGTGCGCTGGCGGTGGTGCTCGGTGGTGATGTGTTCTGGTCGTTGATCGGTCTGTTGATCGGTCAACTGCTGGGCGGCGGGGTGATGGCGTTGCATGCGGCGCAAGGGCCCAAGCTTGGCCTGCCGCAGATGATCTCCAGCCGGGTACAGTTCGGGGTTTATGGCGCGGCCATCCCGATCGTGCTGGTCTGTTTGATGTACCTCGGCTTCACCGCAACGGGAACCGTGCTTTCCGGTCAGGCGCTGGGCCAGTTGTTTGGCGTCAGCGACAGCGTCGGTATCCTCATCTTCGCCAGTGTCATCGTGCTGGTCACGGTGCTCGGTTATCGGGTGATCCATTTCATTGGCCGTGTCGCCAGCGTCATTGGTGTAATTGCCTTTGTTTACCTGTTCAGTCGTCTGATGAGCCAGACTGACATTGGCGCACTGCTGCAAATCCGTCACTTCAGCTGGAGCAGTTTCCTGCTCTCGGTGTCGCTCGCGGCGTCCTGGCAGATCGCCTTCGGCCCTTACGTGGCTGACTATTCGCGCTACCTGCCAAGCAAGATTTCCTCGGTGAAAACCTTTTTCGCCGCTGGCGCGGGTTCGGTCATTGGCGCACAGGTGGCGATGATCCTCGGCGTGTTTGCCGCCGCCACGGCCAATGGGCAATTCGCCGGCCACGAAGTAGCCTACATCGTTGGTTTGGGCGGTACCGGTGCCACCGCTGCGCTGCTGTACTTCAGCATCGCGTTCGGCAAGGTCACCATCTCCACGCTGAATTCCTACGGCAGCTTCATGTGCATCGCGACCATCATCAGCGGTTTCCGTGGTCACCTGCAGGTCACGCGCTTGCAGCGTCTGGTTTTCGTGCTGGTCATCGTTGGTACTGCGACCCTGATCGCGCTGCTCGGTCAGCACTCGTTCCTCGGTGCGTTCAAGTCGTTCATCCTGTTCTTGCTGGCGTTCTTTACGCCATGGAGCGCGATCAACCTGGTGGACTACTACTGCATCACCCGCGAGCGCTATGACGTGCCGGCGTTGGCCGATCCGAACGGTCGCTACGGCCGTTGGAACCCTCTCGGTATCAGCGTCTATGTCTTCGGTGTACTGGTGCAACTGCCGTTCATCTCCACCAAGTTCTATACCGGTCCGCTGGTAGACGCCCTGGGTGGTGTGGATATTTCCTGGATCATCGGTCTGGTGCTTCCCGCAGCCCTGTATTACGTGTGCGCAAAAAAATGGCATGGCACCGTACCCGATCAACTGATTCTGCCGGTCGAGCAGGACAGCGTTGTACAACCTAAAACAAGCGGGGCCGGTCGCGCTGCGGCGCAGACCTGATTGGATGTGGACAGGGCTGGATGCCTCTTGACTGCCGTAAGCCAATTCATGATTAGGAGCGTCACACAATGAAATCGAACAAGACCCTGCTGACCACATTGCTTTCCATGGGCCTGCTGGCCAGTGCCGGCGCCACTCAGGCGGCTGGTTGGTGCGAGTCGGGAAAACCGGTGAAGTTCGCCGGCCTGAACTGGGAAAGCGGCATGCTGTTGACCGACGTGATGCAGGTCGTGCTGGAGAAAGGTTACGACTGCAAGGTCGACAGCCTGCCAGGCAACTCCATCACCATGGAAAACGCCCTGAGCAGCAACGACATTCAAGTGTTCGCCGAAGAATGGGTCGGCCGTAGCGAGGTTTGGAACAAGGCCGAGAAGGCCGGCAAAGTCGTCGGTGTCGGTGCTCCGGTGGTGGGTGCCATCGAAGGTTGGTACGTGCCGCGCTACGTGATCGAAGGCGACGCCAAGCGCAAGCTGGAACCCAAGGCGCCGGACCTGAAAAACATCGCCGACCTGGCCAAGTACGCCGCCGTGTTCAAGGATCAGGAAGAGCCATCGAAGGGCCGTTTCTACAACTGCCCGGCCGGCTGGACCTGTGAGCTGGACAACAGCGAAATGCTGAAAAGCTACGGTCTGGAAAGCACCTACACCAACTTCCGTCCGGGCACCGGCCCGGCGCTGGATGCCGCGGTGCTGTCGAGCTACAAACGTGGCGAGCCGATCCTGTTCTACTACTGGTCTCCAACCCCGCTGATGGGCCAGGTGGACCTGGTTAAACTCGAAGAGAAGCCAGGCGTGGACAAGCGCGTAACCATCAAGGTCGGCCTGTCCAAGACCTTCCACGAGCAAGCCCCGGAACTGGTGGCTGTGCTGGAAAAGGTCAACCTGCCAATCGACCTGCTGAATCAGAACCTCGGGCGCATGGCCAAAGAGCGGATCGACTCACCAAAACTGGCGAAAACCTTCCTCAAGGAACATCCTGAAGTCTGGCACGCATGGGTGAGCGAAGACGCAGCCAAAAAGATCGACGCGGCCTTGTAGGTTGAGCCTCTCCGACTGCCCTGAGCGGCAGTCGGACGCTTGATCGCAACCCCTTGATTGAGAGTCTCTTATGTTTCCCGAAAGCTTTACCTTTTCCATCGCCGACTGGGTCAACGGTTGGGTCGATTCGCTGGTCACCAACTACGGCGACGTGTTCCGGCAGATCTCCGACACCCTGTTGTGGGCCATCGTCAATCTTGAAGGGTTGCTGCGTGCGGCGCCCTGGTGGCTGATGCTGGCGATCGTGGCGGGCGTTGCCTGGCACGCGACCCGCAAAGTCGTGACCACCGCCGTGATCGTCGGATTGTTGTTCCTGGTTGGCGCGGTCGGCCTCTGGGACAAGCTGATGCAGACGCTGGCGCTGATGATGGTCGCGACGGTCATTTCGGTGCTGATCGGCATCCCTCTGGGCATTCTCTCGGCGCGCAGCAATCGTCTGCGTTCGGTGCTGATGCCGTTGCTGGACATCATGCAGACCATGCCGAGTTTCGTGTACCTGATCCCGGTGCTGATGCTGTTCGGTCTGGGCAAGGTTCCGGCGATTTTCGCCACCGTGATCTACGCCGCGCCACCGCTGATCCGCTTGACCGATCTGGGCATTCGCCAGGTCGACGGTGAAGTGATGGAAGCGATCAACGCCTTCGGTGCCAACCGTTGGCAGCAACTGTTCGGCGTGCAACTGCCGCTGGCCCTGCCGAGCATCATGGCCGGGATTAACCAGACCACCATGATGGCCCTGTCGATGGTGGTCATTGCCTCGATGATCGGTGCCCGTGGCCTGGGTGAAGACGTGTTGGTGGGGATTCAGACCCTCAACGTCGGACGTGGTCTTGAAGCCGGTCTGGCGATCGTGATTCTGGCAGTGGTTATCGACCGCATTACTCAAGCGTACGGTCGGCCACGGCATGAGGTGAGCAAATGAACAACGAAGCCATCAGCAAAATCGAAGTCAAAAATGTCTTCAAGATTTTCGGCAACCGTTCCAAGGATGCGCTGGCAATGATTGGTCAGGGCAAAACCAAAGATCAGGTGCTGTCCGAAACCGGCTGCGTGGTCGGCGTGAACGACTTGTCCCTGAGCATCGCTACCGGCGAGATCTTCGTGATCATGGGCCTGTCGGGCTCCGGCAAGTCCACCCTGGTGCGCCACTTCAACCGCCTGATCGACCCGACCAGCGGCGCGATCCTGGTGGACGGCGTGGACATCCTGCAATACGACATGGAAGCCCTGCGCGAATTTCGTCGGCACAAGATCAGCATGGTGTTCCAGAGCTTTGGCCTGCTGCCGCACAAGCCCGTGGTGGATAATGTCGCCTACGGCCTGAAAGTGCGTGGCGAGACCAAGCAAATGTGCTCCGAACGCGCGCTGCACTGGATCAACACCGTGGGCCTCAAGGGCTACGAAAACAAATACCCGCATCAGCTTTCCGGCGGTATGCGTCAGCGTGTAGGTCTAGCCCGCGCGTTGGCGGCGGACACTGACATCATCCTGATGGACGAAGCGTTCAGTGCCCTCGACCCGCTGATCCGCGCGGAGATGCAGGACCAGTTGCTGGAACTGCAAAAGACCCTGCACAAGACCATCGTTTTCATCACCCACGACCTTGATGAGGCGGTGCGGATTGGTAACCGGATTGCGATTCTCAAGGACGGGCGCCTGATTCAGGTGGGTACGCCGCGAGAGATCCTGCATTCGCCGGCGGATGAGTATGTGGATCGGTTCGTTCAGCGGCGGGCTGCGGTGGTTTAAAGGTCGATCGTTCCCACGCTCTGCGTGGGAATGCATCCCGTGACGCTCCGCGTCACACATGCGCAGGGCTTGAGCCTTGCGATGACAACGGGACGCGGAGCGTCCCAGGCGGCATTCCCACGCAGAGCGTGGGAACGATCAAATTTTGTATGAGGCTTCAGATGTCCCAGGCTGAAAATATCGTAATCGCCGACGCCCCGTTGCGTTGGCAGGATGTGGTCGCCGTAGCCCGCCATGGCGCACAGCTTGAGCTGTCGCCACAGGCCTGGGCGCGGATCGAGAATGCCCAAGCGATCGTCCAGCGCATCGTCGCCAGCGGCGAGCGCGCCTATGGCGTCAACACCGGCCTCGGTGCCTTGTGCAACGTCTCGTTGAAAGACGAGCAACTCAGCCAACTCTCGCGCAACACCTTGCTCAGCCACGCCTGTGGCGTTGGCGCACCATTGGCCGACGAGCAGACCCGCGCGATCATGTGTGCGGCAATCCTCAATTACAGCCAAGGCAAGTCCGGTATTCACCGCCGGGTGGTCGAAGCGTTGCTGGCGTTGCTCAATCGCGGTATCACTGCGCAAGTGCCGTCCCAGGGTTCAGTGGGTTACCTGACCCACATGGCGCACATCGGCATCGCGCTGTTGGGCGTCGGCAATGTCAGCTATCGCGGGCAGATCGTTTCTGCGCAACAAGCTCTGGCCGAAGAAGGTTTGCAACCGGTTCAGCTCGGCGCCAAAGACGGCCTGTGCCTGGTCAACGGTACGCCGTGCATGACCGGCCTCAGCTGTCTGGCGATTGCTGATGCCACGCGCCTGCTGCAATGGGCTGACGTGATCGGCGCCATGAGCTTCGAGGCCCAGCGCGGCCAGATTGCTGCGTTCGATGCCGAGATCATCGCGCTCAAGCCGCATCCGGGCATGCAGCAGGTTGGCACCAATCTACGGGCGTTGCTGGATGGCAGTGAAGTGATTGCTTCGAGCATAGGCATTCGCACGCAGGATGCGCTGAGCATCCGTTCTATTCCGCAAGTCCACGGTGCTGCACGAGATCAACTGGCGCACGCGACTCAACAGATCGAAACCGAACTCAACGGCTGCACCGATAATCCGTTGCTGCTGGGCACGCCGGACAATTTCCGCATCATGTCCCAGGCCAACCCGCACGGCCAGTCAGTGGCATTGGCGGCGGATTTGCTGGCGATTGCCATGGCGGAAATCGGCTCCATCGCCGAGCGTCGCCTGGACCGCTTGATCAACCCGCATGTCAGCGGTTTGCCGGCATTCCTGGTGGCCAACCCGGGGGTTAACTCCGGAATGATGATCGTCCAATACGTCGCCGCTTCGCTGTGCGCGGAAAACCGTCAGTTGGCGCAACCGGCGGTGCTGGACAACTACGTCACCTCGGGCCTGCAGGAAGACCACTTGAGCATGGGCACCAACGCCGCGCTGAAGCTGCATCGCGCCCTGGAAAACTGCACGCAGATCCTCGCGATTGAGTACCTGCTGGCGGCACAGGCGTTTGAATTCCTCAAAGAACAACGCTTCGGCGCCGGCACCGATACCGCCTGGCGTCTGTTGCGCGAGCGGGTCCCGGCCTACGACCAGGACCGCTGGCTGGCACCGGACATCGCCGCCGCTGCCGGTGTGTTGAAAGACCCGATTTTGCTGCACAACGCTTTACCTAACCTGAACTGATTTCCACAAAACACCAGCGTGCCAAGGCGCAGCCCCCCAAAAGGTGGGAAGCGACGGACAACGGAAATCTCCGGAGCGTCTGGTGAGTACTCTTCACCTAAGAAGAAGACAAACTCTCAAAAGGAGCACGAAAATGACTGCGCTAAACCTGATTCCCGGCCAACTGAGCCTTGCCCAACTGCGTGATATCTATCAGCAGCCGGTCAAAATCACCCTCGACAACAGCGCTTCGCAACAGATTGAAGCCAGCGTTGCCTGCGTGGAACAGATCCTCGCCGAGAACCGCACCGCTTATGGCATCAACACCGGTTTCGGCCTGCTGGCTTCGACCCGTATCGCCAGTGAAGACCTGGAAAACCTGCAGCGCTCGCTGGTGCTGTCCCACGCCGCCGGTGTCGGTGAGCCGATCAGCGACGCGCTGGTTCGACTGGTCATGGTGCTCAAGGTCAACAGCCTGAGCCGTGGTTTCTCGGGCATTCGTCGTAAGGTCATCGACGCACTGATCGCCCTGATCAATGCCGAGGTTTACCCGCACATTCCATTGAAAGGTTCGGTCGGTGCATCCGGCGATTTGGCGCCTTTGGCCCATATGTCGCTGGTGTTGCTGGGTGAAGGCAAGGCTCGCTACAAAGGCGAATGGATGGAAGCGACCGAAGCGCTGAAAGTGGCCGGTCTGACCCCGCTGACCCTGGCGGCGAAAGAAGGTCTGGCGCTGCTCAACGGTACCCAGGTTTCCACCGCTTACGCGCTGCGTGGTTTGTTCGAAGGTGAAGACCTGTTCGCTGGCGCTGTGGCGCTGGGCGCCCTGACCGTCGAAGCCGTGCTGGGCTCGCGCTCGCCGTTCGACGCCCGGATTCATGCCGCTCGCGGTCAGAAAGGCCAGATCGACGCCGCTGCCGCTTACCGCGATCTGCTGGGCGAGCGCAGCGAAGTCTCCGACTCGCACCAGAACTGCGAAAAGGTTCAGGACCCGTACTCCCTGCGTTGCCAGCCGCAAGTCATGGGCGCCTGCCTGACTCAGTTCCGTCAGGCTGCCGAAGTGCTCGCTATCGAAGCCAACGCCGTTTCGGACAACCCACTGGTATTCGCCACTGAAGGCGACGTGATCTCCGGCGGTAACTTCCACGCCGAACCGGTCGCCATGGCCGCCGACAACATGGCCTTGGCCATCGCTGAAATCGGCTCCCTGAGCGAGCGTCGTATCTCGCTGATGATGGACAAGCACATGTCGCAACTGCCGCCGTTCCTGGTGGCCAATGGCGGTGTAAACTCCGGCTTCATGATTGCCCAGGTAACAGCGGCGGCACTGGCCAGTGAGAACAAGGCGTTGTCCCATCCGCATTCGGTGGACAGCCTGCCGACTTCCGCGAACCAGGAAGATCACGTGTCGATGGCCCCGGCTGCCGGCAAGCGTCTGTGGGAAATGGCCGAAAACACTCGCGGCGTTTTGGCGGTTGAGTGGCTGGCGGCGTGCCAAGGTCTGGATCTGCGTGATGGTTTGAAGACTTCGACCAAGCTGGAAAAGGCTCGCGCCATCCTGCGTGCTGAAGTGCCGTTCTATGAGAAGGACCGGTTTTTTGCGCCGGACATCAATGCTGCTAGCGAGCTTCTGGCGACTCGTTGCCTGAACGAGCTGGTTTCGGCGAAGTTGCTGCCTAGCCTGTAACGGCCTCTTCGCGAGCAAGCCCGCTCCCACAGGGTTTTTTGATCGTTCCCACGCTCCGCGTGGGAATGCAGCCTGTGACGCTCTGCGTCACCGGACGCGGAGCGTCCCTAGAGGCACTCCCACGCGGGAGCGTGGGAACGATCATCGATCCTTTCCGCCAATAAAAATAATTAAGGACGAGAAATGCAACAGCCAGCAAAAGGTTTGAAACGCGGGCTCTCTGCCCGACATATTCGCTTCATGGCACTGGGGTCGGCGATCGGCACCGGGCTGTTTTACGGTTCTGCCTCGGCCATTCAAATGGCCGGGCCTGCAGTACTGCTCGCTTACCTGATCGGCGGCGCGGCGGTGTTCATGGTCATGCGCGCCCTCGGCGAGATGGCGGTGCACAACCCGGTGGCCGGCTCTTTCGGCCAGTACGCCAGCACTTACCTTGGGCCGATGGCGGGCTTCATCCTCGGTTGGACCTACGCGTTTGAAATGGTCATCGTCGGTATGGCCGACGTCACCGCGTTCGGGATTTACATGGGCTTCTGGTTTCCGGAAGTCGCCCGCTGGATCTGGGTGCTAGGCATCGTTTCGGTGGTCGGCGGCTTGAACCTGTGCAACGTCAAAGTCTTCGGTGAAATGGAGTTCTGGCTGTCGTTGCTCAAGGTGGCGGCCATCGTCGCGATGATCCTGGGCGGCTTCGGCATCATGCTGTTCGGCATCAGCACGGCCCCCGGCGCTCAGGCGACCGACATCAGCAATCTCTGGAGCCATGGCGGCTTCATGCCCAATGGCGTGGGCGGCCTTATCGCTTCGTTCGCGGTGGTGATGTTTGCGTTCGGCGGCATTGAAATCATCGGCGTGACGGCCGGTGAAGCCAAAGACCCGCAGCACGTGCTGCCCCGGGCGATCAATGCCGTACCGCTGCGTATTTTGCTGTTCTACGTACTGACCATGTTAGTGCTGATGTCGATCTTTCCATGGCAGCAGATCGGCAGTCAGGGCAGCCCGTTTGTGCAGATTTTCGACAATCTGGGGATCAGTTCGGCGGCGACTATTCTTAATATCGTGGTGATTTCGGCGGCGATATCGGCGATCAACAGCGACATCTTCGGCGCTGGCCGCATGATGTACGGCCTGGCCCAGCAAGGGCACGCGCCCAAGGGCTTCGCCCGGTTGTCGCGCAATGGTGTGCCATGGATGACGGTGGTGGTGATGAGTGGCGCGCTGCTGCTGGGCGTGCTGTTGAACTACCTGATTCCGGAGAACGTATTTCTGTTGATTGCCTCCATCGCGACCTTTGCGACGGTGTGGGTCTGGTTGATGATTCTGCTCACCCAAGTGGCCATGCGTCGTTCCATGAGCAGCGAACAGGTCGCACAGTTGAAATTCCCGGTACCGTTCTGGCCCTATGCGCCGATGGCGGCGATTGCCTTCATGCTGTTCATCTTCGGCGTGCTGGGCTATTTCCCGGACACCCAGGCGGCGCTGATCGTCGGTGTGGTCTGGATTGTATTGCTGGTGCTGGCCTACCTGACGTGGGTTAAGCCCGCGGCGGGGAAGGCAGTACCGGTGGAGCAGGAACCTTCTTTTTCACATCGATAACCTAACGGAGGCCAAGGATGAAAACGCTCTGGCAACACTGCCACGTCGCAACCATGGCGCAAGGCGTCTACTCGATCATCGAGGATGCGGCCGTCGTGACGTCCGGTGCGCACATTGAGTGGATTGGCCCACGCGCTGAACTGCCGGCGGGCGAATACCCGGCCGTCAATGACTTAAAAGGCGCCTGGGTGACTCCGGGCCTGATCGACTGCCACACCCACACGGTGTTCGGTGGTAACCGCAGCGGTGAATTCGAACAGCGCCTGCAAGGCGTCAGCTACGCGCAAATCGCCGCGGCCGGTGGTGGCATCGCCAGCACCGTGCGCGCCACTCGTGCTGCCACTGAAGACGAACTGTTCGCCAGCGCCGCCAAGCGCCTGAAGAGCCTGATGCGTGACGGCGTGACCACGGTCGAGATGAAATCCGGCTACGGCCTGGACCTGGCCAGTGAACGCAAGATCCTGCGGGTGATTCGCCGTCTCGGCGCCGAACTGCCGGTCAGCGTGCGCAGCACCTGCCTTGCCGCCCACGCCTTGCCGCCGGAATACGCGGACCGTGCCGACGACTACATCGATCACATCTGTGCCGTCATGCTCCCGGCCCTGGCCGCCGAAGGGCTGGTGGATGCGGTGGACGCGTTCTGTGAATACCTGGCGTTCTCGCCCGCGCAGGTCGAGCGGGTGTTCATCACTGCGCAGAATCTCGGTTTGCCGGTGAAGCTGCACGCCGAGCAGTTGTCGTCCTTGCACGGTTCAAGTCTGGCGGCGCGTTACCACGCACTGTCGGCCGATCACCTGGAATTCATGACCGAAGACGACGCCATCGCCATGGCCAAGTCCGGCACTGTCGCGGTGTTGCTGCCCGGCGCCTTCTACTTCCTGCGGGAGACTCAGTTACCGCCGATGGAGGCTTTGCGCAAACACGGCGTGAAAATCGCCATCGCCAGCGACCTCAATCCAGGCACTTCACCGGCGCTATCGTTGCGCTTGATGCTGAACATGGCCTGCACTTGTTTGCGCATGACCCCGGAAGAAGCCCTGGCGGGCGCGACGATTCATGCCGCCACCGCGTTGGGCATGGCTGAGACTCACGGCTCGCTGGAAGTCGGCAAGGTCGCGGATTTCGTCGCCTGGCAAATCGATCGTCCGGCCGACCTGTCGTACTGGTTGGGCGGTGATCTGGAAAAACGCGTCGTGCGTCACGGCGTCGAAACAAGCGTTTAGGAGAGCAGTTGTGGATAAGGTTCTGAACTTCAAACAAGGCCGCGTGCCGCTGCTGATCAGCATGCCCCACGCCGGCCTGCGTCTGACCCCGGCGGTGGAAGCGGGGTTGATCCCCGACGCGAAAAGCCTGCCGGACACTGACTGGCACATCCCGCAGCTATACGATTTTGCTGCCGAGCTGGGCGCCAGCACCTTGGCCGCCGAGTACTCGCGTTTTGTCATCGACCTGAATCGACCGTCTGACGACAAGCCTTTGTATGTCGGCGCCACTACCGGTCTGTACCCGGCGACGCTGTTCGACGGCATTCCGTTGTTCCGTGAGGGCATGGAGCCGTCAGCGACGGAGCGAGCGACTTACCTGGAGCAAATCTGGACGCCGTATCACAGCACCTTGCAAAACGAACTGGCGCGACTGAAAGCCGAGTTTGGCTACGCGCTGCTGTTCGATGCGCACTCGATCCGCTCGGTGATCCCGCACCTGTTCGACGGCAAGCTGCCGGACTTCAACCTTGGCACCTTCAACGGCGCCAGTTGCGATCAACAGTTGGCCATTCAGTTGGAAGCCATCTGCGCGCGCCACGGCGAGTACAGCCATGTGCTGAACGGTCGCTTCAAGGGCGGCCACATCACTCGCCATTACGGCAATCCGGCCGAGAACATCCATGCCGTGCAACTGGAGTTGGGCCAGTGCACGTACATGGACGAGTTCGAGCCGTTCCGTTATCGCCCGGATCTGGCGGCACCGACCCAGGTGGTGCTCAAGGAACTGCTGCAAGGGCTGCTGGCCTGGGGCGCAAAGAACTACCGTTGACTGATCGTTCCCACGCTCCCGCGTGGGAATGCCTCAAGGGACGCTCCGCGTCCAGTGACGCGGAGCGTCACGGGCTGCATTCCCACGCAGAGCGTGGGAACGATCGATAGGGACGGTCGCCACCGTGCAAAACACGGTCGCCACAGGTCGCTTTTATGATCTCGACGCTGCGTAATGTTCGGGCACGGTGCACAAAGACGCCGGCCCTCACAATAATCTGCCGCACGAGACCCTCCCAATGAAAAGACTGTTCACCCGCTGTCTCTCAATCCTCTGCGGCACCGCTCTTCTGAGCACCAGCGTCTTGGCCCGTGACGACGCTTCCTGCAAGGCCGTGCGCATGGGCGTGGTCAACTGGACCGACGTGATCGCCACCAGTGGCATGGCCGATGTGCTGCTCAACGGCCTTGGCTACGAAAGCAAGCAAACCAGCGCCGTGCAGCAAATCATCTTCGCCGGCATCCGCGACAAGCGTCTGGACCTCTTCCTCGGTTACTGGAAACCGGCGATGGACAAAAACATCGCGCCGTTCGTGGCCGCCAATCAAGTGAAGGTCATGGACAAGCCGAGCCTGGCCGACGCTCAGGCAACGCTCGCCGTACCTGAGTACGTCGCCGAAGCGGGCCTGAAAACCTTCGCCGACATCGCCAAATTCAAGGATCAGCTCGGCGGCAAGATTTACGGCATCGAGCCGGGCAGTGGCGCCAACACCACCCTCAAAACCATGATCGAGACCAATCGCTTTGGCCTCAAAGACTTCAAGCTGATCGAGTCGGGTGAGGCCGGCATGCTTGCCGCCGTACAGCGGTCGGTGAATCGCAAGGAATTCGTGGTGTTCGTCGGGTGGACGCCGCACCCGATGAACATCAACATGAAGCTCGCCTACCTGACCGGCAGCGAAGATGTTTACGGCCCGAACGAGGGCGCCGCAACCGTTTCCACGGTGACCGCCCCGGACTACGCCCAGCGCTGTGCGAACGTAAACCGCCTGCTGGAAAACCTGACCTTCACCGCCGCCCAGGAAAGCCAATTGATGGTGCCAATCATGGAGCGCAATACGCCTCAGGACGTTGCCAAACAATGGCTGCGCGACCATCCGGAAGATTTGCAACGCTGGCTGGCGGGTGTCAGCAGTTTCGATGGCAAGGAAGGCGTGGCAACCGTTCAGGCCAGTTTGAAACCTTGATGGCTGCGTATCCTTTATCTGAACAGATGACGGCGTTCGTCGAGAAAACCGTCAGCTTCAACAGCACTGACAGCAACCTCACCGGTTTGCGTCAGGCCTACAGCGGGATGTGCCGGGCGTTTACTCCGCCGCGTCCCGCCGGGCTTTATGTGGTCGACTTTGAATTGGCAGGCGTGCCGGTGCGGTCGTATCAACCGCCGGTTTCGTCACCGACCAGCGGTTGCCCGTGCATCGTGTATCTGCACGGCGGCGGTTGGGTGGTGGGCGACCTGGATTCCCACGACTTCATCTGCGCCGAACTGGCGTCGACGCTCGGCGTGCTGGTGATCGCCGTGGATTATCGGTTGGCGCCGGAACATCCGTTTCCGGCGGCGTTCGAGGATTGTCTGGGTGTCTGGCGTGCGCTACGGGGCGGACCATTGCGGCTCGATCCCGAGCGAACGCTGGTGGCCGGGGACAGCGCCGGTGGCAACCTTGCTGCTGCGTTGTGTCTGGCGTTGCGCGATGCGGGCGAGCCATTGCCGGCTGCGCAGGTCCTGATTTATCCGGGGCTGGGTGGTGATTCGCGATTGCCATCGCGCAGCGAATGCATCGATGCACCCTTGCTCAGCAGCAGCGATCTGGAGTGTTATCACGCCC
Organism: Pseudomonas sp. ZS1P83; assembly: GCF_054897825.1. Taxonomy (NCBI): domain Bacteria; kingdom Pseudomonadati; phylum Pseudomonadota; class Gammaproteobacteria; order Pseudomonadales; family Pseudomonadaceae; genus Pseudomonas; species Pseudomonas sp. ZS1P83. The sequence goes on along the minus strand of NZ_CM142706.1, from coordinate 5,059,770 downwards.
TGTACTTGCGCGGCACCCGACAGCCAGGTGCTTATGCTATGCCGTTGCTCGCCGAGGATTTCAGTGGTTTGCCGCCGACCTTGATCGCCGTGGCGCAATTCGATCCGTTGCGCGATGACGGCATGCTCTACACCGAGCGATTGAAAGCAGCAGGTGTGGCAGCGACGCTTTATTACGGGGAGGGGTTGGTTCACGGCTGTTTGCGGGCTCGGGGGCAGGTCGCCGAGGTCGATGCACTCTATGAAACGCTGCTCGGCTATTTGTCTGAAAAAACCGGCTGAAAAACTCTGACTCTGCAAGGCATGCTCATTGGCGTAATTCGGGTTTATGATGCCGGACGGCAGAATAATAGAAGTCCCCCCAGGGATGACCTCGACCCCTTACGGAGCGCGCAATGCAGACTTTGTACCCGCAGATCAAACCCCACGCCCGGCACGATCTGGCCGTCGATGAAACCCACACGCTGTATGTCGACGAAAGCGGTTCACCGGAAGGATTGCCGGTAGTGTTCATCCACGGCGGCCCCGGCGCCGGGTGCGATGCCCAGAGCCGTCGGTATTTCGATCCGAACCTGTATCGCATTGTGACCTTCGACCAGCGCGGTTGCGGTCGTTCCACGCCCCACGCGAACCTGGAAAACAACACCACCTGGGATCTGGTTGCCGACCTTGAGCGGACTCGTAAGCACTTGGGGATCGACAAATGGGTGTTGTTCGGCGGTTCGTGGGGTTCGACCCTGGCGCTTGCCTACGCGCAAACCCACCCGGAGCGTGTGCACGGTCTGATTCTGCGCGGGATTTTTCTCTGCCGCCCGCAGGAAATCGAGTGGTTCTACCAGGCGGGCGCCAGCCGTCTGTTTCCCGATTACTGGCAGGACTACATCGCGCCCATCCCGCTGGATGAGCGCGACGACTTGCTCTCGGCTTTCCACAAACGCCTGACCGGCAACGATCAGATCGCCCAGATGCATGCGGCCAAAGCCTGGTCCACTTGGGAAGGCCGGACCGCCACCCTGCGCCCGAACCCGCTGGTGGTCGATCGCTTCTCCGAGCCTCAGCGCGCGCTGTCGATTGCCCGTATCGAATGTCACTACTTCACCAACAATGCGTTTCTTGAGCCGAACCAGCTGATTCGCGACATGGGCAAGATCGCTCATTTGCCCGGCGTGATCGTCCATGGTCGCTACGACGTGATCTGCCCGTTGGATAACGCCTGGGAGCTGCATCAAAACTGGCCGAACAGTGAATTGCAGGTGATCCGTGACGCCGGCCATGCCGCCTCCGAGCCGGGCATTACTGATGCACTGGTTCGCGCCGCCGATCTGATGGCCCGGCGTCTGCTCGACCTGGCCCCTGAAGAAGCATGAAGGGCCTGCTGCAACGCGTGCGTGGCGCGCGAGTCGAGGTAGCGGGGGAGGTGGTTGGCGCAGTCGATCAGGGTTTGTTGGTGCTGGTAGCGATCGAGCCCGAAGATACTCGGGCCAGCGCCGACAAACTTCTGCATAAGCTGCTTAACTATCGTGTGTTCAGTGACGCCGAGGGCAAGATGAATCTGTCCCTGGCGGATGTAGGCGGTGGGTTGCTGCTGGTCTCACAGTTCACCCTGGCCGCCGATACCAGGAATGGGTTGCGTCCGAGTTTTTCGACCGCTGCCCCTCCGGCCCTGGGCGAGGAACTTTTCGACTATCTATTAGGCAAGGCGAAACAGGTGCATGGCACTGTGGCATCAGGTAGATTCGGCGCGGATATGCAGGTGCACATGGTCAACGATGGCCCGGTAACCTTCCTGTTACAGACCTGAAAGCGCTTGAAACATCTTTTTAAGGGCTTTTCGACTGAAAACAGGCGTTTTTCGCGATAAATACTTTGTTACCCCTGATGCGTTGTAACGCGGCCTACTAGATAATCGCGCGCTACGGGGATCAGCGTTCGTTGGTCCATTTTGACTTAGGTAGAGACTTGTCCTGGACCGTTTGGGGAATCATTTAGTCCCATCGGAGTCGGAACAATGCTCGCCAACTTGGCAAGAGTGGTCTGTAGGGTCGGTTTTTTCATTCCGCACACCTCACAGGCACTTTAACTGGCCGTTGGTTTTTTGATCTGTTTTCGGCGAGGGTTGCTCGTGATTGTTAGTCCCTGTAATGCACCAAAATTGTCTGCCAAACGGTTTCGAAGCGCACTGGTAGCGGGCTCTGCACTGCTCTGCCTGCTCAGCGCCGGTCAGCTTTGGGCATTCAATCTGGATGATGTATCGGTCAAGGCAAAAGAGCTGGCCGGGCAGAAATACGAAGCTCCGCGCAGTAACCTGCCGAACGAGTTCCGCGAGATGAAATTCGCGGACTATCAAAAAATCCGCTTCCTGACCGAAAAAGCTGAGTGGGCCGATCAGAAAACTCCGTTCAAGCTGTCGTTCTATCACCAGGGTATGCATTTCGATACGCCGGTGAAAATCAACGAAATCACGGCTAACACCGTCGAAGAGATCAAATACGACCCAAGTCGGTTCGATTTCGGCGACGTGAAGGTCGATCCTAAAGCCACCGAACAACTGGGTTATGCCGGTTTCCGTGTGCTGTACCCGATCAACAAGGCCGACAAGCAAGACGAAATCATGACCATGCTCGGCGCGAGTTATTTCCGCGTTGTCGGCAAGGGTCACACCTATGGCTTGTCCGCTCGCGGCATGGCCATTGATACCGCTTTGCCGTCCGGCGAAGAATTCCCGCGTTTCACCGAGTTCTGGATTCAACAGCCAAAACCGGGTGACAAGCAGCTGGTGATCTTTGCACTGCTGGATTCGCCACGGGCTACCGGTGCGTATCGCCTGACCCTGCGACCGGGCAGCGACACCGTTGTCGACGTCAAGGCCAAAATGTTCCTGCGTGACAAGGTCACCAAACTTGGCGTTGCGCCGCTGACCAGCATGTTTCTGTTCGGCGCCAATCAGCCGTCGAAAGTGCTGAACTACCGTCGCGAACTGCACGACTCCAGCGGTCTGTCGATCCATGCCGGCAATGGCGAGTGGATCTGGCGCCCACTGAACAACCCGAAACACCTGGCGGTGAGCAACTTCGCCATCGAGAACCCACGTGGCTTCGGCTTGCTGCAACGTGGCCGTGACTTCAGCCACTACGAAGACCTCGACGACCGCTACGACAAGCGGCCAAGTGCCTGGATCGAACCAGAAGGCGATTGGGGCAAGGGGTCCGTCGATCTGGTCGAGATTCCGACTGCCGACGAAACCAACGACAATATCGTTGCGTTCTGGAGTCCGGAAAAGCTGCCTGAGCCTGGCCAGCCGCTGGACGTCGCTTATCGCATGCACTGGACCATCGACGAAGCCGCACTTCACGCACCGGACAGCGCCTGGGTCCAACAAACCCTGCGCTCCACGGGTGACGTGAAACAGTCCAATCTGATCCGTCAGCCGGACGGCAGCGTTGCCTATCTGGTGGACTTTGAAGGTCCGTCCCTTGCGGCATTGCCGGAAGATACGGACGTGCGCAGCCAGGTCAGCGTTGGCGAGAATGCCGAGCTGGTCGAGAACAGCGTACGTTACAACCCTGAAACCAAGGGCTGGCGCCTGACCCTGCGGATGAAAATCAAGGATCCGGGCAAACCTACCGAGATGCGTGCTGCACTGGTCAAAAACGTCGTGACTGCCGACCTGGCCAAAACATCGGTACCCGCGTCCAATTCGTCCGTCGCCAAGGCCGACAAGATTGCCGCACGGCAGCAGGAGAAGCTGGACAAGGAAGCCAAGGAAGCCAAGCAAGCTGAAGCCAAACAAGCCGAGGCCAAGCAGGTCGAAGCCAAGCCAGCCGCAAATTCCAAGGACAAGGACAACAAAGACGCCAAGCAGCCAGTCGCTGCCGACGCGGTCCCAGCCACACCGGAATCGGCACCGACTGAAGAAGTCCTGACCGAGACCTGGAGCTACCAGTTGCCTGCCGATGAGTAATTCTCAAGTACAGCCAGAGACTCTTGCCGAGTATCTGGCGCATCTGCCAATGACCGACGAGCAGCGCGCGGAACTCGCGGGCTGTCAGTCCTTCAGCGAGCTGCACCAGCGTCTGTCGTCCTCGACGTTCGATGCACCGACCGAGGCTGCGCAAGCCTCGGTGGGCCGCCGTTTGACCCTGAACACCGCTGAAGAACTGGAAGAAGCGGAAATGCTGGTGCTCGACGCCAGCGGTCGGGTTTGCCTCAGGGCAACACCGCCGATCCGCCGGACCAAAGTCGTGCCCGAGCCGTGGCGCACCAACATTCTGGTGCGGGGCTGGCGGCGTCTGACCGGTCGCACCAATCCGCCGGCCCTGCCGAAAGACGAGAACGTGCTGCCGGCGGCGCGCTGGCGCACTGTCGGTTCGATCCGCCGTTACATTCTGCTGATACTGATGCTCGGTCAGACCATTGTTGCCGGCTGGTACATGAAAGGCATCATGCCGTATCAGGGCTGGTCGTTCGTCGATCTGAACGAAATCCTGCATCAGCCGCTCGTGCAAACCGTCACGCAAGTGCTGCCGTATGCGCTGCAGACCAGCATCCTGATTCTGTTCGGGATTCTGTTCTGCTGGGTATCGGCCGGATTCTGGACCGCGCTGATGGGCTTCCTCGAGTTGCTCACCGGTCACGACAAATACCGCATTTCCGGTAAAAGCGCCGGCAACGAGCCGATCCCCACGGACGCTCGCACCGCACTGGTGATGCCGATCTGCAACGAAGACGTGCCACGGGTGTTTGCCGGTTTGCGGGCGACCTTCGAGTCGGTTGCGGCCACGGGTAACCTGGATCGCTTCGACTTCTTTGTCCTCAGCGACAGTAACGACGCCGATATCTGCGTCGCCGAGCAACAAGCCTGGCTGGACGTCTGCCGTGAAGCCAAGGGCTTCGGCAAGATTTTCTATCGCCGCCGTCGACGTCGCGTTAAACGTAAAAGCGGCAACCTTGACGACTTCTGCCGTCGTTGGGGCGGTGATTACAAGTACATGGTCGTGCTCGATGCGGACTCCGTGATGAGCGGCGAATGCCTGACCAGTCTGGTGCGCTTGATGGAGGCCACCCCGGATGCCGGGATCATCCAGACCGCGCCGCGCGCTTCGGGCATGGACACGCTGTATGCACGCATGCAGCAGTTTGCGACCCGGGTGTATGGTCCGCTGTTTACCGCCGGTCTGCACTTCTGGCAGTTGGGTGAATCCCATTACTGGGGCCACAACGCGATCATCCGCATGAAGCCGTTCATCGAGCACTGCGCCCTGGCGCCGTTGCCGGGTAAAGGCGCATTTGCCGGTGCAATTCTGTCCCACGACTTCGTCGAAGCTGCGCTGATGCGCCGTGCCGGCTGGGGCGTGTGGATTGCCTATGACTTGCCGGGCAGCTACGAAGAATTACCGCCGAACCTGCTGGACGAACTCAAGCGGGACCGTCGCTGGTGTCACGGCAACCTGATGAACTTCCGGCTGTTCCTGGTCAAGGGTATGCACCCGGTGCACCGTGCGGTGTTCCTGACGGGCGTGATGTCTTACTTGTCGGCGCCGTTGTGGTTCTTCTTCCTCGTGCTGTCGACGGCGCTGTTGGCAGTCAACACGCTGATGGAGCCGCAGTACTTCCTTGAGCCACGCCAGCTCTATCCGCTATGGCCACAATGGCACCCGGACAAGGCGATCGCGCTGTTCTCGACCACCGTCGTGCTGCTGTTCCTGCCGAAGTTGTTGAGCATCATCCTGATCTGGGCCAAGGGCGCGAAAGAATTCGGTGGCAAGTTCAAGGTGACCCTGTCGATGCTGCTGGAGATGCTGTTCTCCATGCTGCTGGCGCCGGTGCGGATGATTTTCCACACCCGTTTCGTACTCGCCGCGTTCCTCGGCTGGGCCGCGACCTGGAACTCGCCGCAACGTGACGACGATTCCACGCCATGGAGCGAAGCGGTAAAACGCCACGGTCCGCAAACCTTGCTGGGCTTCTTCTGGGCCCTGCTGGTGATCTGGCTGAACCCGAGCTTCCTCTGGTGGCTGGTACCGATCGTCGGTTCATTGATGCTGTCGATTCCGGTGTCGGTGATCTCCAGTCGAGTCGGTCTGGGCCTCAAGTCCCGTGACGAAAGCCTGTTCCTGATCCCTGAGGAATACAATCCGCCACAGGCATTGCTGGCAACCGACCAGTACACCCATGAAAACCGTTGGCATGCGCTGAACGACGGCTTCATCCGGGCAGTGATCGATCCACAGCAGAACGCGTTGGCGTGCTCGCTGGCGACGTCCCGTCACCGTCAGGCCGAGCCGATCGAGTGGCTGCGGATCGAACGGGTTCGTCATGCGCTGAAAGCCGGGCCTGAGGGTCTGAACAACAATGAGCGCGTGCAACTGCTCAGTGACCCGGTGGCATTGGGTCGTCTGCATGAGCAGATCTGGAACGAAGGTCACCCCGAGTGGCTGGAGGCGTGGCGTAAATCGGTGAAGGCCGATCCCCATGCGCCGCTGTTGCCGCTCAAGCCGCTGAGTGCGCAGCCTCAGTTGGCATAATGAAAAGCCCCGCTACTTAAGCGGGGCTCTTTTTTGCCTGATGATTGTTCTCACGCAGAGCGTGGGAACAATCAGCCCGGCCGATTAAACCTTGAACCTTCCCACCAGCATCTGCAGATGCGTCCCCAGCCGCGCCAGCTCAATGCTGGAGGCCGCGGTCTCTTCACTGGCTGCCGAGGTCTGCTCGGATACGTCGCGCACGTTCAGCACGCTACGGTTGATCTCTTCGGCCACCGCGCTCTGCTGTTCGGCTGCTGCAGCAATCTGCTGGTTCATCGACTGAATCGCCGAGACGGTGCGGGTGATGCTTTCCAGTGAACCACCGGCTCGGCGGGTCAGTTCGACGCTGCTGTCGGTCAGGCTGCGGCTGTTGTCCATGATGGTTGCGACTTGCTGGGTGCCGGTTTGCAGGCCGACGATCAGCTCTTCGATTTCTTCGGTGGACTTCTGGGTGCGCTGGGCCAGGCTGCGGACTTCGTCGGCGACCACCGCAAAACCACGTCCGGCCTCACCGGCACGGGCGGCCTCGATGGCAGCGTTGAGGGCCAGCAGGTTGGTTTGCTGGGCCACGGATTTGATCACGTCGAGCACGCTGCCGATCTTGTCGCTTTCGCGTTTGAGATGAGCCATGGCCTCGGTGGAGTTGCCAACTTCTTTGGCCAGGCGCTCGATCTGGGCGATGGCTTCGCCGACCACTTTGTCACCTTCGCGGGCCTGTTGGTCGGCGGCGACGGCGGCTTCGGACGCTTCTTCGGCGTTACGCGCGACTTCCTGCACGGTGGCGGTCATTTCGTTCATGGCGGTAGCCACCTGGTCGGTCTCGACCTTCTGGCTGTTGACCCCGGCGCTGGTCTGCTCGGTGACTGCCGACAGCTCTTCGGCGGCACTGGCGATTTGCGTCACGCCGTCACTGATGCCACCAATCAACTCGCGCAGGCCCAGGGTCATGCTCTGCATGGCACGCTGTAGCTGGCCGAGTTCGTCCTGACGCTCAGAGATAAGGTTCTGGGTCAGGTCGCCGGCAGCAACGCGCTCCGCCACTTTGAGGGTCTGGCTCAGGGGAATCACGATCTGGCGAGTGATGGCCCAAGCGGCAAGCAGGCCGAAGGCGAGCGCCAGAACGGTGGCCATCAGCAGCAGGTTTTTGGCGTGAGCGGCGTCGGTGTCACGGACGATGGTTTGCGACTCGGTGAGTTTTTTGCTGGTGTCGCGCAGGATCTGGCCTTGATCGGCCATGTGTTGGAGTGCCGCGGCGCTGGCGACCTGAGAGTCGCGGAACTGGCTGACGGCGGCGCGATAGGCCTTCAACGAATCCGTAGCTTGTTGCAGGTTGGCGATGTGCTGCTCTGGCAGTTTGGAGGGCAGGCTTTCGAGGTTTTTCAACGCGTTGTCGATGGCGTCCAGAGCCGGTTGCTCGGCCTCGGTTTTGCCGCTGTAGGTATAACCGCGAACCTGGAAGCGCGCTTGCTGGATCAGTTTGCTCAGGTCGATCACGCTATTGAACTCGGCGACGCTGTCACCCTGCAGCATGGATTTTTCGACTTCGGCGACACGGGCCACGGCGTTGTCGGCGGTGGCGCCAAGTTTGCCGCGGGCGTCTTCGCGGTTGGCGCCGGCCTGGGTCATGGCGCTGAAGGCTTGTTTGTACTCACTGACGGCGGCCAGTTGCTGGTCGATCATGGCCGCGTCGGCCGGTTGTTCGATCAACGTGCGCGCGGTCTTCAGGCCGGTATCGAGTTGGCTGAGCAGGTCGTTGACCGCACCGGGCCCTTGTTCGCCGCGACGTATTTCGTAATCCAGACGGGCCAGGCGCAGGTCTTTGGCCAGGTCATTGAGGCTGGCAATAAAACCCAGCTTATCGCCGCGACTCATCACGCCACTCAGGCCGGTCCAACCGGTGAAAGTGATCAATAAGGTCAGCAGCAGCACCAGACCGAAGCCGATACCCAGTTTGCGATTGACGCTGACGTTCCCCAGTTTCTCGGCTATCCATCGGTACATGCTGCTACTCCCTCGAACCATTCGTTGGTTTTATGGAGACTGTATCGGCAGGCAGCCGGGTATCTGTAGGGATTAGAACAGGCGTGCGAGCAGTGCAGTGACGGCGGTTTCGACCCGCAGGATGCGGTCGCCGAGCTGTACCGGTTGCAGACCGGATTTGCCCAGCAGTTCGATTTCGTAGGGGATCCAGCCGCCTTCGGGGCCGATCGCCAGGGTCACCGGTTCGTCCAGGCCACGAGGGCAGGGTGGGTAACTGCCGGGGTGGCCGACCAGGCCGAGGGTGCCTTCGGTGATGGCCGGCAGACGATCTTCGACGAACGGCTTGAAGCGCTTCTCGATAACGACTTCCGGCAACACGCTGTCCCGGGCCTGTTCGAGGCCGAGAATCAACTGCTCGCGAATCGCCTCGGGCTCAAGGAACGGGGTTTGCCAGAAGCTCTTCTCGACGCGATAGCTGTTCACCAGCACGACTCGTGGCACACCCATGGCCGCCACGGTCTGAAACACCCTACGGAGCATTTTCGGCCGTGGCAGGGCCAACACCAGGGTCAGCGGCAGCTTGGCCGGTGGTGGCTGGTCGAGAGCGACGCGCAGTTCGGCTTCATCGGCGTCCAGGCGTAGCAGTTCGGCCGAGCCCATCAGTCCGCCGATGCGCCCGACCCGCAGGCTGTCGCCGACAACGGAGCGATGGACTTCCTGCATGTGAGTCAACCGGCGATCGCGCAGGATCACCCGGTCGGCCGCAATGAAATCGGCTTCTTCGAGAAGCAGCAGGTTCACGGTTGGGTCGCTGGTGGCTGGTCGTTGTTATCGTCGGCCGGTTGGTCGTCCGGGTGCTCGCCGCGCTTGCTGATCAGGCTGCCGAACAGGATGCCGATTTCGAACAGTAGCCACATCGGTACGGCCAACAGCGTCTGCGAGAAGATGTCCGGCGGCGTCAGGATCATGCCGACTACGAAGCAGCCGATAACCACGTACGGGCGGATCTTCTTCAGGTATTTGACGTCGACCACGCCGATCCACACCAGCAGCACCACGGCCACCGGGATCTCAAACGCCACGCCGAAGGCGAAGAACAGCGTCATGACGAAATCGAGGTAGCTGGTGATGTCGGTCATCATTTCCACGCCGGCCGGGGTGGCGGCGGCGAAAAATTTGAATATCAGCGGAAACACCAGGTAATAGGCAAACGCCATGCCGGTGTAGAACAGCAGGATGCTGGACATCAGCAGCGGCACCGCAATGCGTTTTTCATGCTTGTACAGGCCTGGCGCGATAAAGCCCCAGATCTGATGCAGGATCACCGGGATCGCCAGGAACAGCGAGACCATCATGGTCAGCTTCAACGGCGTCAGGAACGGCGACGACACGTCGGTGGCGATCATCGTCGCGCCCACTGGCAGGTACTGACGCAGCGGCGTGGAGACGAAGGTGTAGATCTGCTGGGTGAAGGCAAACAGCCCGGCGAAGATGATGAAGATCGCCGCTACGCAACGCAGCAGACGGGTACGCAGCTCGGTGAGGTGCGAAACCAGCGGCATGTGCTGGTCGTTTTCAGGGAGATCGCTCATGGGGCTCGCGGCGGCAATGTTGGGTCATGAGGAGCGGGAGCAACTGGCGCCGCCGCGGGAGCAACAGGTTCTACGGGTGTCGGCGCGGCAACAACAGGCGCGGGCTCGACGCCACCCACGGTGGCCACCGATTCTGTTCCCGACGCGTGAATCGTCTGCTCCACCACCGGTTCAACCGGCTGAACCGGTGAGGCTTGCTGCTGAGTCGGAGTGAAAATCTTCCGCGCCTCCTGCTCCAGCGACAGAATGTGCTCGTTGTGCAGTTGCCGACGAATCTCGTCGGCACCGATTTCACGTTCAACTTCCTGTTTGATCGCGTTGAAGCTGCGCTTCAGACGTCCGACCCACAGGCCGGCGGTGCGCGCAGCACCCGGCAGACGCTCGGGGCCCAGCACCAGCAGGGCCACCAGGCCGACGAGCAGCAGTTCAGAGAAGCTGATACCAAACATTAGTCAGTGCTCACACGTCTTTGCGGATCGGCTCTTCGACTTTTTGCGCCTGCACGTCGATGGTGTGCGGCGGGTTCACGGACTGTGTGGTCTGTGGCTGAGCGGGTGGAACCGGTTGGGCCGGTGTTACCGTCGGGTCAGCTGTCTTGTCTTCATCGTTCATGGCTTTGCGAAAGCCCTTGATCGACTCACCCACGTCAGTGCCAAGGTTTTTCAGTTTCTTGGTGCCGAACACCAATACGACAACAACCAGGATGACGATCCAGTGTTTCCAGTCAAAAATGCCCATGTCGCTGCTCCTCTCCAATAGTTGTTCAGGCGGACGGACGCGAGGCTTTCTCGGCGTGTCCGGACAGACCGAAACGACGGTCCAGTTCATCGAGTACAGCCTGTGGATGCTGCCCCAGTTGGGCGAGCATGACCATGCTGTGGAACCACAAATCGGCGGTTTCGTAGATCACATCGCTGCAGTCACCGCTGATGGCGGCATCCTTGGCGGCAATGATGGTTTCGACCGACTCTTCGCCGACTTTTTCCAGAATCTTGTTCAAGCCCTTGTGGTACAGGCTGGCGACATACGAGCTGTCGGCAGCGGCGCCTTTGCGCTCTTCCAGTACCTCGGCCAGACGGGTCAGAGTGTCACTCATGGGTGTGTCCTGCGGAATAGATGGCGTGCGGGTCTTTCAGAACCGGGTCGACGGTTTTCCAGTCGCCATTCTCGAAGACGCGGTAGAAGCAGCTCTGTCGGCCGGTATGGCAGGCGATATCGCCGATCTGCTCGACCATCAGGATGATGACGTCGGCGTCACAGTCCAGGCGCATCTCATGCAGGGTTTGCACGTGGCCAGACTCTTCGCCCTTGCGCCACAGCTTGCCACGGGAACGTGACCAGTAAATGGCGCGGTTCTCGGCAGCGGTCAGTTCCAGCGCTTCACGGTTCATCCAGGCCATCATCAGGACGCGCCCGGTCTTGTGATCCTGGGCAATCGCCGGCACCAGGCCATCGGCGTCCCACTTGATCTCGTCCAGCCAGTTTTTCATCTTCGACTCCGATGCAGGCCCACACTTCATGAATAGAAGCCTACGTGAAATTCAGCGTTGAAACAGTGTGCCAGCGTGTGGGGGCTCTGGCTATCGGCGAACGACCAGATACAAACCGACGGCCACCATGATGCCGGCCGGCCAATGACCCAGTTCGTTCAACGGCCCACCGGCAGCGAGTATTGTGCCGCCGGCCAGGTGCGCGCCGCCAAGCAGTCGCAAGAACCAATCATCCTTGCGCCGGTGCCACGGTGGCGGCGGGTCGTAGGCGTGGGGCTGGGACATGCGCTCGAGCAGGTCACGGGCCATATTGGCCAGGTGCGGCAGTTGTTCGAACTGGCTCTGCACGTTGCCGAGCAAGGTTTTGGGGCTGACCCGCTCACGCATCCAGCGTTCGAGGAACGGCTGGGCGGTGTTCCACAAATCGAGGTCCGGGTACAACTGCCGGCCCAGGCCTTCGATGTTCAACAGGGTTTTTTGCAGCAGCACGAGCTGCGGCTGCACTTCCATGTTGAAGCGCCGAGCGGTCTGGAACAGGCGCATCAGCACCTGACCGAAGGAAATATCTTTTAACGGTTTTTCGAAGATTGGCTCGCACACGGTGCGGATCGCCGCCTCGAATTCGTTGAGTTTGGTTTCCGCCGGCACCCAGCCCGAATCGATGTGCAACTGCGCCACACGACGGTAATCACGCTTGAAGAACGCGAACAGGTTGCGCGCCAGGTAATCCTGGTCTTCCGGGGTCAGGCTGCCGACGATGCCGCAGTCGATTGCGATGTACTGCGGGCTCCACGGGGTCACGGTGCTGACGAAGATGTTGCCGGGGTGCATGTCGGCGTGGAAGAAGCTGTCGCGGAACACCTGGGTGAAGAAGATCTCCACACCGCGTTCGGCGAGCATTTTCATGTCGGTACGCTGATCAGCCAAGGTCGCGAGGTCAGTGACCTGAATGCCGTAGATGCGCTCCATCACCAGCACTTTCGGCCGGCACCAGTCCCAATAGACTTGCGGCACGTAGAGCAGCTCCGAGCCGTCGAAGTTGCGCTTCAACTGGCTGGCGTTGGCCGCTTCACGCAGCAGGTCGAGTTCGTCGTAGATGGTTTTTTCGTAGTCCAGTACTACGTCCACCGGGTGCAGCAGGCGCGCGTCGGAAGAGAGCTTTTCGGCGGCGCGGGCGAGGATGAACAGCCACGCCAGGTCCTGCGCGATGATCGGTTTCAGGCCTGGGCGGATGACCTTGACCACCACTTCTTCACCGGTTTTCAGCTGCGCGGCATGCACCTGCGCCACCGAGGCCGAGGCCAGCGGCTCGACGTCGAAGCGGCTGAAGACTTCACTGATCTTTTTGCCGAGCTGCTCTTCAATCAGCTTGATCGACACTTGCGAGTCGAACGGCGGCACGCGGTCCTGCAGCTTCATCAGCTCATCAGCGATGTCTTCCGGCAGCAAGTCGCGGCGGGTGGACAGGATTTGCCCGAATTTGATGAAAATCGGCCCCAGGTCCTGCAACGCCAGACGCAATCGTGCGCCACGGCTCAGGTCCAGCGTCTTGCGCGGGAACCAGCGCCACGGCAAGGCGTAGCGCAGCGCCAGCAAAAACCACGGCAATGGCAGGGCGAACAACAGGTCATCGAGGCGGTAGCGAATCACAACGCGCTGGATGCGCAACAAACGGCGGACGGCAAGCAGCTTCATGCGTTATCGCTTGGGTCGAGGGATCGGGAAAGGCGCTCGAAGCGCGCCTCGAGACGTTCCAGATCGAGTTTGATCTGGTCCAGTTCACTGAAACGGGCTTCGGCTTCGCGCTGGCCGACGAGGGTGCGCGATTCTTCGGCCAGGTACTCGCCAAGATTCTGGTTCAGGCTAGCGAACCCTTGCTGATAAAAGCGTGCGCGGCTGCGCAGGTGGCCGCCGAGCAGTTGCGTGGCGACAGGTCCCAGCACGCGTGCGAGCTCGTACTCCCAGTCCAGCTCAAGGTCCTGAAGGATCGCCGCCAGTTCCAGCAGCACGCCGCTGTCGCCGTCGAGTTCGACTTCAGGAGCATGCAGGACCGAAGTCTTGTCCTTGCTCATTGCCAGTTTCAGCAGGCTGGAGGCCGGTGCACGCAGGGTGCAGTCGGCGCCGGTTTCCCAGTGGGAAGCCAACATCAAGCCTTCGTCGCTGGGCAGGATAAACACTTGCAGCGCCGGGCTGCGGCAGTCGACGGCAATCACCTTGCCGCTCAAATGCGCCAGCCGCGGCAGCGCCGTGCTGTCGAGACGCAGCACCCGGTTCAGACCGAGTTCAACGCTGGCGAGCAGGCCGGTCAGCAACATCAGGGTTTGATGCCACGGTGCAGGGCGACGATGCCTGCGGTCATGTTGTGGTAGGTCACGCGGTCGAAACCGGCCTCGACCATCATCGACTTCAAGGTTTCCTGATTCGGGTGCATGCGGATCGATTCGGCCAGGTAGCGATAGCTTTCCGAGTCGTTGGTGATCAGCTTGCCCATCAGCGGCATGAAGGCGAACGAGTAGGCGTCGTAGGCTTTGGACATCAGCGCGTTGGTCGGTTTGGAGAATTCCAGCACCAGCAGACGGCCGCCCGGTTTCAGCACGCGCAGCATCGAGCGCAAGGCGTCTTCTTTATGGGTAACGTTGCGCAGGCCGAAAGCGATGGTCACGCAGTCGAAATGGTTGTCCGGGAATGGCAGCTTTTCAGCATCGGCCTGGACGAATTCGACGTTGCCAGCCACACCCAGGTCCAGCAGGCGGTCACGACCGACCTTGAGCATGGATTCGTTGATATCGGCCAACACGACCTGGCCGGTCGGGCCAACGAGGTGCGAGAACTTCTTGGTCAGATCGCCCGTGCCGCCGGCGATGTCCAGCACGCGGTTACCGGTGCGAACGCCCGACAACTCGATCGCGAAACGCTTCCACAGACGGTGCATGCCGCCCGACAGGAGGTCGTTCATCAAGTCGTACTTGGCGGCTACCGAGTGGAAAACCTCAGCGACTTTTTCCGCTTTTTGGCTTTCCGGAACGTTTTTGAAACCGAAGTGAGTGGTGGGTTCGGTATCGCTGCCTTTGCGCTGATCAGTCATATCGCTGTCACCAGAAGAGAATGCGGGACATTCTAATCCCGGTGGCCTGCTTTGTCTTGGCAAGGCTGAAGGTAAGATAGGTAACCACCGGGACGTTTTGCCGCAGTAGCGGTCAAGATGCTTCAGGAAAGTATCCATAAAGCAGGAGTCATTTGATGGCCCGTATTAGTGTTGAGCGTGCCCACGGCCTGGGTAAGGAAGCGGCCCGCGAGAAGGCTGACAAGTTGGCGCAAAAACTGTCCGATCAATATGGCCTGGAGCCGCAATGGTCCGGCGACACCCTGAACCTCAAGCGTTCCGGTGTGAAAGGCGCGGTGTATGTGGGCGAGAATTCGATCAAGGTCGATGTCGAACTTGGCCTGTTGATGTCGGCCATGAGCGGCACCCTCAAATCGGAAATCGAGAAGGCCCTCGATAAAGCGTTGGCATAACGTCGAACCCCACAATTGATCACAGACCCGGCCCAAGGGTTTGTGTCAGTAGTTAGGGTGCTGTTTCTAATAATTCTCACTACTTTGTGCCTGAGCCCGACGCTTTCGCGGGCAGTTCCTCAAACCTTCTGCGCGTGAGGTGCACCATGGCCAAAGTTATTTTGAAGAAAAAAATCGACGCTTCGACGACTGCTCTGAGCGACGTTAAATCTTATGCCCGCAAGATCTGGCTGGCAGGCCTGGGGGCCTACGCCAGGGTCGGCCAGGAGGGTGGCGAGTACTTTCAAGAGTTGATCGTCGCGGGTCAAGCTGTTGAAAAGAAAGGTAAAGAAGCAGTTGCCGAGAAACTTGAAGCGGCTAATGCCGAGATCGATGAAGCCACGACTGAAGTCAGCACTTTCAAAGGCAAGGTCGAAGTTCAACTCGACAAAGTCGAGAAGGCTTTTGACTCGCGTGTCGCAAGTACCTTGAATCGCATCGGCATTCCGTCTAAACATGACGTTGAGACACTCTCTGCCAAGCTCGATGAGCTGACGGCATTGCTCGAACGCGTCGCGCAAAAATCTTAAGGAGAACGGGATGGCTGGTAAAAAGAATACTGAAAAAGAAGGCAGCTCGTGGATCGGGAAAGTCGAAGACTACTCCCGCAAAATCTGGCTGGCTGGTTTAGGCGTGTACTCGAAGATCGACACTGACGGCAGCAAGCTCTTCGAAGCATTGGTCAAAGACGGCGAGAAAGCCGAAAAACTCACCAAGAGCGCTGTCGACAAAAAAGTCGATGCGGCCAAGGATTCCGCTACGTCGGCCAAGTCGCGCATCAGCGGCGTGAAAGATCGCGCACTGGGCAAGTGGGATGAGCTGGAAGGGGCTTTCGACAAGCGTTTGAACAGCGCCATTTCGCGCCTGGGTGTACCGAGCCGCAATGAAGTCAAAGCGCTGCACAGCAAGGTCGATACCTTGACCAAGCAGATCGAGCGTCTGACCGGTGCGAAGGTTGCGCCTGTTGCGGCGAAAACCGCGGCGGCCAAACCTGCGGCGAAGTCCGCTGCCAAACCACTGGCCAAAGCTGCCGCTAAACCGGCTGCCAAACCAGCGGCCAAAACTGCCGCAGCGAAACCTGCAGCAGCCAAGCCAGCAACCAAGCCAGCGGCAAAACCTGCCGTAGCGAAGAAGCCGGCAGTGAAAAAACCGGCAGCGCCGAAAGCCGCTGCACCAAAACCAGCAGTAGCTGCCGCCAAACCGGCAACCCCGGTCAGCGCATCGAACTCCGCTGCTGCGCCAACCCCTGCTGCAACCTCGACTGTCGCGCCAGCTCCATCAACGCCAACCAGTCAGTCCTGATGATCGTTCCCACGCTCCGCGTGGGAATGCCTCACCGGACGCTCCGCGTCCATTGCAGCAGTGACGCGGAGCGTCACCGGCTGCATTCCCACGCGGAGCATGGGAACGATCACGCCCGGCCTGTGAAGGTCGGGCGTTTTTGTTTGGGTGGTTTGCAATGAGGAAATTGGTGGTTCTGACTGACTCACTCATGCTCCTCGAGATATTGCAAAGCCAACTGCTCCGTCGCCACCTTGATCGGCGGCAACAAATGCGGCGCCACCAGCATCATGATCTGGTACACCACCAATCGCACCTCACCTTCACGATCAAGAATCCGCTGATAGTCCAGCGAGAACAGCAGCGTCATGGTGATCTGCTCCACCAGTTGTCCCAGTGCCTGGGTCTCGCTGACCAATTGCCCCTGAGCCTTCAATCGAGCGAGTAATGAAGCCAGCGTGCGCTTCAACGCATTGAGCAGGTTGCGTATGCCCTTGGCCAGTTTCGGCAAGCGCCCGGCGAGGTTCGACAGGTCCTGGAACAGAAACCGGTAGTGGGCCAGGCGCTCGACGATCAGGTGCAGGAACAGCCAGTAATCTTCCGGTGCAAGCTCGACATCGGCCGGTGGATCGAGCAGGGGCGCCAGTTCGACCTGGAAGCGCTCGAACAACCCGAGAATCAGCGGTTCCTTGCCGTGGAAGTGGTAGTAGAGGTTGCCCGGGCTGATGCCCATTTCATTGGCAACTTCCATGGTAGAGACGTTCGGTTCGCCCTTCTGATTGAACAACTGCAAAGCACATTCGAGAATCCGGTCGCGGGTTTTCATCCAGTCTTCTTAATGGTTCGTTGAACGTCAGCGCACACGCACGTAAGTACCGGGTGCTGCCTCCATCGGTGGATAGTTCGGGTTGCCGAGGGCCATGTCGGTTTCTTTTTGCGCGCCTGAACGTTCTTGAATCCAGCTCAGCCATTGGGTCCACCAACTGCCGTCGACTTGCTTGGCGTCGTAATACCAGGCCCGTGGGTCGCTGCTCAGTTTCGTGCTTTCGACGAAATTGGCTTTCGGGTTGGAGGGCGGGTTGAGAATGCTCTGCACATGACCGCTGTTGGAGAGCACGAAACGTCGCTCGCCACCCAGCAGCAGGGTCGAGCGATACACCGCATCCCACGGGGTGATGTGGTCGTTGATGCCCGCGACGCTGAAGCTGTCGACGGTGACTTTCTGCAAGTCGATCGGCGTGCCGCACACCTCCAGACCACCCGGATGACTCAGCGGGTTGTGTTTGAAGAAGTCCAGCAAGTCGCCATGGAGGGCTGCCGGCAAACGTGTGTTGTCGTTGTTCCAGTAGAGGATGTCGAACGCTGGCGGCTCCTTGCCCAACAGGTAGTTGTTAACGAAATAGCTCCAGATCAGATCGTTGGGGCGCATCCAGGCGAAGACCTTGGCCAAGTCGCGGCCGTCCAGCACGCCTTTCTGATAGGAGCGGCGTTTGGCCGCCTCAAGGGTCTGTTCGTCAGCGAAGAGGGTCGCAGGCGAGTCCATCTGACTGTCGAGCAGGCTTACCAGATACGTTGCGCTGGACACTCGCCGCAATTGCCGCTTGGCCTGCAAATGCCCTTGCAGCGCGGCAATGGTCAGCCCGCCCGCGCAGGCGCCCATCAGATTGACTTCACGAGCACCGGTGATCGCCCGGCAGACGTTCATCGCTTCTTCCACGGCTTCCACGTACGTCGACAGTCCCCATTCGCGATGCCGTACATCCGGATTGCGCCAACTGATCATGAAGGTCTGCAAACCGTTTTTCAGGGCGAACTGGACGAAGCTGTTGCCGGGGCTCAAGTCGAAAATGTAGTACTTGTTGATCTGTGGTGGCACCACCAGCAGCGGTTTTGAATACTGCTTTTCGCTCATAGGTTTGTACTGGATAAGCTCCAGCAACTCATTGCGAAACACCACGGAGCCAGTAGTGGTGGCGACCGTTTTGCCGACCTCGAAAGCTTGCTTGGTGACTTGTCTGGGCAAGCCATCGTTGTGCAGGAAGTCGTCGACCAGGTGGCTGATACCTCGCACCAGGCTGTTGCCGCCGGAGTTGAAGATCTCCTTGATCGCCAGCGGGTTGAGCAGGCTGTTAGACGGTGAAACGGCATCGTTCAGCAAGGCGAAAGCGAAGTGGGCGCGGGTGCGATCATCCGGGCTCATGTTGCTCTCATCGATCCAGCTTTTGACCTGTTTTTGCCAGCTCAGGTAGGCCTGCAAACTACGGCGATAAAAAGGGTTGAGGCTCCACGCCGGGTCAGCAAAGCGACTGTCCTGCGGATTGGTCGGGTGCAAGGTTTCGCCGAGCAGCACGCGGCCCAGTTGGCCGCCCAGCTTCAAGGCGTGTCGGGCGCTGTGCACCGGGTTGCGCAAGCCATGGGCGGCAACGCTGCGCAGGGTCGACAACAGATCCCGACCGCGCAGGCCGGTAATCGCACTCTGTGCGTTGATGAACGCGGCGGGAGCGGGCAAAAAGTCCCTCGCTGGTTTTTCGCGCATGAAACAACACTCCTTCGTCTTCAGGCCAAATACAGATACACCGAACCAGAACACCATAGACGCTGTTACGGGTTGTTGCGCGGCGCGGCGTCCTGCCGAGCCTTTTTTCGTTAACAAAACCGGGGCCGGTTAATCGCCGAATGGCGCCGGGTGCGGGTGCATCACGGCACGCTGACGTTCTTCCTCGAGAAACATCATGATGATCGGTGCCACCGCTTCGGCCCGGGTAATCAAAAACAGATGCCCGTCATCGATGATGTGCAACTGGGCGTTGGGAATTCGCCAGGCCAGCACACGCATGTTAATCAGCGGGATCAGCGGATCGTCGTCGCCGGCCAGCACCAGAGTCGGCTGGTGGATCTTGTGCAGCCAGTGAATGCTGGTCCATCCGAGGCCGGCGAACAGCTGCCAGTAGTAACCGAGTTTGCCGGCCGAGCGGACCTTCGCAGCGTGGCTCGCGGCGAGCGTCGGATCGCGACGGAACGCGCCGCCGTAGATCATCGGCGCAATGCGAATCACGTGAGACGGTTGGATATAGCGTCGTGGGCTGGCCATCATCCATAGGACTTTCGGCTTGCCCGGTACCATCACCGTGCCGGCCGCCGTGGCCGCCAGAACGAGTTTCTTGCAGCGCTCGGGATAGTCGTAAGCGAACTGCTGGGCGAGGGCGCCCCCCCAGGAAACGCCGATCACATTGACTCGGCCGTAGTCGAGATAGTCGAGCATCCGCGCCGTGAGTTTCGCCAGGCCCGGAAAGCGATACGGTCGATTCGGCGTCGATGAACCGCCGACGCCAGGGACGTCGAAGGCAATGACTTCCAGGTCCGGATCCAGCGCCGCGACAAACGGAAACACCAGCTCCAGGTTGGCACCGATGCCGTTGAAAATCAGCAAAGGCGTCAAGTGAGGCTTGCCGGGGCGTACCGCCGTGCGGAGGGTCTGGCCATCCAGGTCGACGGTACGAAATATGAATTGTTGCGGCATGCTTCAAGCCCTGTGGGTCACTTTCTCAAATTCATCCTCGATCCCTGTAGGAGCGAAGCTTGCTCGCGAACGCGTCAGATCAGTCGACATCTATGTTGAGTGAATGACCGCTTTCGCGAGCAAGCTTCGCTCCTACAGGGGCGCGAGGTGTGTCAGTTACCGCTCATGCACATAAGTGCCCGGCGCAGCTTCGCCCGCCGGATAAGCCTTGCTGCCCAAACTGCCCGGAGACTTCTTCAGCTTGCCCGAACGCTCGGCTTGCCATGCCTGCCAGTGCAGCCACCAGGAATCGGTGTGTTTGGTGGAATTTTCTTGCCACTCCTCGGCCTTGACCGGCATCTCGGTGCTGGTCATGTAGCGCGATTTCGGATTGCCCGGCGGGTTCAGAATGCTCTGGATATGCCCGCTGCTGGACAGCACGAATTCGACCTTGCCACCGAACAGTTGCGCCGACTTGTAGCAGGACTTCCACGGGGTGATGTGGTCGTTGGTGCCGGCCAGGGAGAAGATGTCGGCAGTGACCTGCTTCAGATTGATCGGTGTGCCGCACACTTCCAGTGCATCAGGACGGATCAACGGGTTGGTTTTGAACAACTCGATCAGGTCGCCATGGAACGCGGCGGGCAACCTTGTGGTGTCGTTGTTCCAGAACAGGATGTCGAAAACCGGCGGTTCGTTGCCCAGCAGGTAGTTGTTGACCCAGTAGTTCCAGATCAGGTCGTTGGGACGCATCCAGGCGAAGACTTTCGCCATGTCGCGGCCTTCCAGGACGCCGGCCTGATAGGAGTGACGCTTGGCGGATTCCAGGGTCTGCTCGTCGACGAACAGTGCCACGTCGCTGTCCAGGGTGGTGTCCAGCACGCTGACGAGCAGCGTCAGGGCGTTGACCTTGTTCTCACCGATCGCGGCGTAGTGGCCCAGCAGGGCGGTGCAGGTGATGCCGCCGGAGCAGGCGCCGAGCATGTTCACGTCTTTGCTGCCGGTGATCGCAGTGACCACGTCGACCGCTTCCTTGAGCGCTTCGATGTAGGTCGACAGACCCCATTCGCGCTGCTCCTTGGTCGGGTTGCGCCAGCTGACAATGAACGTCTGCACATTGTTGCGCAGGCAGAAACGCGCCAGGCTCTTGTCCGGGCTCAGGTCGAAAACATAGAACTTGTTGATCTGTGGTGGCACCACCAACAGTGGGCGCTCGTACACCTGCTCGGTGGTCGGCCGATAGTGGATCAACTCCAGCACGTCATTGCGAAACACCACCGCGCCTTCGGTAACGCCCAGGCTCTTGCCGACCTCGAACGCGCCCATGTTGACCTGGCTCGGCATACCGCCGTTGTGCACCAGGTCCTTGGCCAGATGGGCCAGGCCGTCGAGCAGGCTTTTGCCGCCGGTTTCGAAGAAACGTTTGACCGCCGCCGGGTTGGCCGCACTGTTGGTCGGGGCCATGGCTTCGGTCATGAGGTTGATCACGAAATGCCCGCGTGCGACGTCCTTGGGCGAGAGGTTGCTGTCGCCGATCCAGTCGTGGAGTTCCTTGCGCCACGCCAGGTAAGTTTGCAAATAACGTTTGTAGAGCGGGTTCTGGCTCCAGGCCGGATCGGCGAAGCGACGGTCATCGCTTGTCGGTAGAAGCTCGGATTTTCCGAACAACACATTTTTCAGTTCAAGGCCGAAATGGGCGACATGCCTGGCGCTGTGAACCGGTTGTCGGATGGCATGCCTTAGCACCATTCGAGCAGAAGCCAGTAGATCCTTTCCACGCAGCCCAACGACAGGATTCAGCCCCAAGGTGTGTTCCGAGGCTTGATACTTCAAGTCATCGTTATTCTTGTTACTCATCTACGACGCTCCATTGTCCTGAGGCGAGTACCTGGTCCCAGCTGTGCATTCACACGGCAAATGCCAGGTACTACTGCTCGGTTGACCGTTAATACTGCATCGCTGCTTTTTTATCGCAGAGAGCACTGCAGGGAACTTGCCAGTTCCATTGGTTACCCGAGTTTAATTTTTTTCGCAAGCAGGCCAATCGTCGACCCGAAAGCGGAGCATTCAAACAGATGGAATTAGAAAATGCCTTCTAAAGAGCGAGAGGCCCGAGTTAGAGCATCAGCTTGACGATGGATTGATTCGGATCGCGGGTTTTTCCGGCGGCTTTGAGCTCGGCAAGATAATCGTTCCAGAGATCCTCTTGGCGCACTCCCAGCTGGTACAGATATTCCCAAGTGAACAGGCCGCTGTCGTGGCCGTCGTCGAAGGTCAATTTCAGTGCGTACTGACCGGCCGGTTCGACCTTGGTCAGGCCTACGCCGATCTTGCCAAATTGCAGGATAGGTTTGCCGTGGCCCTGGACTTCGGCGGAAGGAGAGTGCACGCGCAGGAATTCGGCAGGCAGGTGATATTCCTCGCCGGACGCGTACTTCAGCGACAGGGTTTTCGAGGCTTTGTGCAGTTTGATATCGGTGGGGAGTTGGGTCATGACCTGGAGTCCGTCTGTAGGCGCGTGGTCTGACTCCTGTAGGAGCACGGCTTGCCGGCGATGGCGATTTCAAGTGCGCCATCGCCAGCAAGCTGTGCTCCTACAGAGGGTCGCTTGGCTTACAGGATATAACGGGACAGGTCTTCGTTCTGCGCCAATTCGCCCAAGTGGCTGTTGACGTAATCGGCGTCGATCACGATCGCTTTGTCGTCGTGGGCACTGGCCAGATCACCGGCGCTGAACGACACCTCTTCAAGCAGACGTTCAAGCAGCGTGTGCAGGCGACGGGCACCGATGTTCTCGGTCTTCTCGTTGACCTGCCAGGCGATCTCGGCAATACGCTTGATACCGTCCGGCTGGAACTCGATAACCAGGCCTTCGGTTTTCAGCAGTGCGCAATACTGCTCGGTGAGTGACGCATGCGGTTCGCTGAGAATGCGCTCGAAATCTTCAGGCGTCAGCGCCTTGAGCTCGACACGAATGGGCAGGCGACCTTGCAGCTCGGGTACCAGATCGCTCGGCTTGCTGAGGTGGAACGCACCGGACGCGATGAACAGGATATGGTCGGTCTTGACCATGCCCAGTTTGGTGTTGACGGTGCAGCCCTCGATCAGCGGCAGCAGGTCGCGCTGTACGCCTTCACGGGACACGTCGATGCCACCGGAGTTGCCGCGCTTGGCGACCTTGTCGATTTCGTCGATGAACACGATGCCGTGCTGCTCGACGGCTTCCAGCGCCCTGGCTTTCAACTCTTCTTCGTTGACCAGGCGACCGGCTTCTTCGTCACGCACCAGTTTCAGCGCTTCCTTGACCTTGATCTTGCGGCTTTTCTTTTTGCCCTTGCCCATATTGGCGAACAGGCTCTGCAGCTGGTTGGTCATCTCCTCCATGCCCGGTGGCGCGGAGATATCGACGCCGGTCACTTCGGCGACTTCGATTTCGATTTCCTTGTCATCCAGCTGACCTTCGCGCAGACGCTTGCGGAACAGCTGCCGGGTGTTGGAATCGGCCGACGGTGCGGCGTCGTCGTTGCTGAAGCCCATGCGTGCCGGTGGCAGCAGGGCGTCGAGGATGCGTTCTTCGGCGGCGTCTTCGGCGCGGTGGCGAACCTTGGTCATTTCCTGTTCGCGCAACAGTTTGATCGCCGCGTCAGCCAGGTCACGAATGATCGATTCAACGTCGCGGCCGACATAACCGACTTCGGTGAACTTGGTCGCTTCAACTTTGATGAACGGCGCGTTGGCCAGTTTGGCCAGACGACGAGCAATCTCGGTTTTACCGACACCGGTCGGGCCGATCATCAGGATGTTCTTGGGGGTCACTTCAACGCGCAGCTCTTCAGGCAGCTGCATCCGGCGCCAGCGGTTACGCAGCGCGATGGCGACGGCGCGCTTGGCATCGTCCTGGCCGATGATATGACGATTGAGTTCGTGGACGATTTCACGGGGAGTCATGGACATAGTAATTGGCGGTCCTCAAGTAAAAGTGAGCCGTGGCGTGGTGGCCAAAACAGGCTTACTCAGCGAGGTCCTGCTCCTCAATGGTGAAGGTGTGGTTGGTGAATACACAGATGTCGCCGGCGATGCCGAGGGCAGTTTCGACGATTTCGCGGGCCGACAGATCTGTTTTCTTCAGCAGCGCGCTGGCGGCGGCCTGGGCGTAACCGCCACCGGAGCCCATGGCGATCAGACCTTCTTCAGGTTCGACCACGTCGCCGTTGCCGGTGATGATCAGAGAGGCATCTTTGTTCGCGACCGCGAGCATGGCTTCGAGGCGGCTGAGGGAGCGGTCAGTGCGCCATTCTTTGGCGAGTTCGACAGCGGCGCGAACCAGGTGGCCTTGATGTTTCTCAAGCTGGCCCTCAAAACGCTCGAAGAGGGTGAAGGCGTCAGCGGTGGCTCCGGCAAAACCGGCGATTACCTGGCCGTGGTACAGGCGGCGAACTTTCTTCGCGTTACCTTTCATCACGGTATTGCCGAGAGAAACCTGGCCGTCGCCGCCCATGACGACTTTGCCGTGGCGGCGAACTGAAACGATGGTGGTCAAGGGAGAGTCTCCACGCAGCGAGGCGAAAATGCCTTATGCCAACTCATATGGGGGTGGTGGAGCGGTTTTCAACTGCGGAGCGGGAGAGGGGACGAGCGGTTGATCGTTCCCACGCTCTGCGTGGGAATGCCTCTGGGGACGCTCCGCGTCCAGTGACGCGGAGCGTCACGGGCTGCATTCCCACGCAGGAGCGTGGGAACGATCAATGATCAGCGGAAGGTCAGCGGTTCTGGCGTTGTTGTAACAGCAGGTTGCTGAAGCCAGCACCGGACAGTTGTTTCTGGGCAGTAGTCAGCTGTTCGCGGTTGCTGAACGGCCCGACGAGTACCCGATACCAGGTCTCGTCCTTCACGGTGCCGGACTCAACCGCCACTGCCTGGCCGAGCAAAATGATCTGCGCACGCACCTTGTCCGCGTCAGCCTCCTTGCGGAAAGAACCAGCCTGCAGGAAGAACTTGGTCACCGGCGCCGCTTTGGAAACCGGTGGCGCTGGCGGTGGAGTGATCCCGGCCAGTGCTGCCTGAGCCCGCGCGGTATCGATCTTCGCCGCTTGCTCTGGCGTGACCGGCGTCGTCGGAATGGCCGGAACTTGCGGCGTCGGCAGGGTTTTCTCCGGAACGGCATCCGGCGGCACGATGACTTCCGATTCCGGCAGCAACGTGTAGAAGTCGTACTTCGGCTTCACCGGTTGCGTCGGGCTCGGCGGGGTCTTGTTGGCCTCGGCGATCTTGGTGGCTTTCTGCTGCTCGATCTTCTCGCGCTTGACGCTCTCGCTGCCCTTACCCGGCTCCAGCTTCATCAGGAACACGATAAACGCACCGACCGTCAGGCCGATGGCCATCCACAGCCAGCCCGGGATCGGTTGCTTTGCAGGAGCGGTGTAACGACTGGCGCCACGCTTGGGTGCAGGTTTTTTCTTGGCAGCCAACTTACATACGCTCCAGAGTTTCCAGACCCAAGAGTTCAAGGCCTTGCTTGAGTGTGCGACCGGTCAGCGCGGCGAGGCGCAGACGGCTCTGCATTTGCGCCGCAGTGCCGGCACTGAGGATCGGGCAGTTCTCGTAGAAACTGGAGAACAGACCGGCGACATCGTACAGGTAGGTGCAGAGGATGTGCGGTGTGCCTTTGTCGGAAACGTTGTTCAGCACTTCGCCGAATTGCGCGAGCTTCGCCGCCAATTCGTGTTCGTGCGCCGCTTCGAGGACGATCTGGCCTTCGACTTCGCTGAAGTCTTTGCCGAGTTTGCGGAACACACCGGCCACGCGAGTGTAGGCGTACAGCAAGTAAGGCGCGGTGTTGCCTTCGAAGTTCAGCATCAGGTCGAAGTTGAAGCTGTAGTCGCTGGTGCGATGCTTGGACAGGTCGGCGTATTTCACCGCGCCAATGCCCACGACCTTGGCGATGTTGCGCAACTCGTCATCGGCCAGCTCTGGGTTCTTGTCCTTCACCAGGGTGTAGGCGCGTTCCTGAGCTTCGGTCAGCAGGTCGATCAGCTTCACGGTGCCGCCATCACGGGTCTTGAACGGACGGCCATCTTTACCGTTCATGGTGCCGAAGCCCATGTGTTCCATTTCCATCGGGTGCGTCACGAAGCCGGCCAAGCGCGCGACCTGGAACACTTGCTGGAAGTGCAGGGCCTGACGCTGGTCGACGAAGTACAGCGCGCGATCAGCCTTCAACTTGCTACTGCGGTAACGCACGGCCGCCAGGTCGGTGGTGGCGTAGAGGTAGCCGCCGTCAGCCTTGACGATAATCACTGGCAGCGGGTCGCCGTCGGCGTTCTTGAATTCGTCGAGGAACACGCACTGGGCGCCGTTGCTTTCGACCAGCAGGCCGGCGGCCTTGAGGTCGTTGACCACGTTGATCAGGTCGTCGTTGTAGGCGCTTTCGCCCATCACGTCGGCCATGGTCAGTTTGACGTTCAGCAGTTCGTAGATTTTCTGGCAGTGGGACAGGGAGATGTCTTTGAACTTGGTCCACAGCGCCAGGCAGTCCGGGTCGCCGGCTTGCAGCTTGACCACCAGGCCACGGGCGCGGTCAGCGAACTCTTCGGATTCGTCGAAGCGTTGCTTGGCGGCGCGGTAAAAGTTTTCCAGGTCCGACAGCTCATCGCTGGTGATCGGGTTTTCCTGCAGATACGCCATCAGCATGCCGAACTGGGTGCCCCAGTCGCCGACGTGGTTCTGACGGATCACTTCGTCGCCGAGGAACTCCAGCACTCGCGCCACGCCGTCGCCGATGATGGTCGAGCGCAAGTGGCCGACGTGCATCTCTTTGGCCAGGTTCGGTGCCGACAGGTCGACGACGGTACGCTGCACCGGGTCGGTCTTGCGCACGCCGATGTGGGCGTCGGCCAGGGCGGCGTCCAGGCGAGAGGCCAGGGCTTGGGTGTTCTGGAAAAAGTTCAGGAAGCCGGGACCGGCGATTTCGGTCTTGGTGACGTTTTCGTCAGCCGGCAGCGCGGCGATGATTTTCTCCGCCAGGTCACGCGGCTTCATGCCGGCCGGCTTGGCCAGCATCATCGCGATGTTGCTGGCGAAGTCGCCGTGGGTCTTGTCACGGGAGTTTTCCACCTGGATCGCCGGCGACAGGCCTTCAGGCAACACACCTTCGTTGACGAGTTGGGTGATGGCTTGTTGGATCAGCTGGCGAATGGTGTCTTTCATGGTGTTCTCTTTCGACCGCAAGCGCGGCGGCGCTTCGATGCGCTGGTGGAAAAACTGGGCATTATCCGTTGCGAAGACGGGCTTGCCAACTATAGCGGGCAGGTTATGGATATGTGGTGACAAATAGACCGCCTTCGCGGGCAAGCCTCGCTCCTACAGCTATGCGTTTGACCACTGTAGGAGCGAGGCTTGCCCGCGAAGGCGATCTGTCTATCAGTACAAATCCACAGGATCGACATCCAGCGACCAACGCACCGCCCGCCCGCTCGGCATCTGCTCCAGCGCCAGCAACCAGCTGCTCAACAGCCGATGCAGCGGCGCCCGAGCCGTCGCTTGCAGCAACAGCTGCGCACGATAACGCCCGGCCCGGCGTTCCATCGGTGCCGGCACCGGCCCGAGCAGTTCAATCCCGGTCAGATTCTGCTCGGCCAGCAAGCGCTCGGCCTCGCTGCACGCCTCATCGAGAAAGCCTTCGGCCTGCCCCGGTTTGTGCGCTTCAGCCCGCAGCAGTGCCAAATGCGCAAATGGCGGCAGGCCCGCCGAGCGACGTTCGCTCAAGGCCTGTTCGGCAAAGGCGAAGTAACCCTGCTCGGTCAATTGCACCAGCAGCGGATGGTCGGCCAGGTGCGTCTGGATAATCACTTTGCCCGGCTCTTCAGCCCGGCCCGCGCGCCCGGCAACCTGGACGATCAGTTGCGCCATGCGCTCGCTGGCGCGGAAGTCGCCGGAAAACAGCCCGCCGTCGGCATCGAGAATCGACACCAGGGTCACCCGTGGGAAGTGATGCCCTTTGGCAAGCATCTGCGTGCCGACCAAAATGCACGGTTGGCCCTTCTGGATGGTCGCGAACAGTTGATTCATCGCGTCCTTGCGCGAAGTGCTGTCGCGGTCGACCCGCAGCACGGGGACATCCGGAAACAAAATCCCCAATCGCTCTTCGGCGCGCTCGGTGCCGGCACCCACTGGCCGCAAATCGACCTTGCCGCACTTCGGGCAATGCCGGGGCACGCGTTCGACGTAGCCGCAATGGTGGCAGCGCAATTCGCCGGAGCGTTGGTGCACGGTCATGCGCGCATCGCAGCGCTGGCACTCGGACATCCAGCCGCAGTCGTGACACAGCAAGGTCGGCGCAAAACCGCGACGGTTAAGGAACACCAATACTTGTTGGCCTGCGGCGAGCGTCTGACCGATGGCTTGCTGCATCGGCCCGGAAATGCCGCTGTCCAGCGGTCGGCTTTTCACGTCCAGGCGCAGAAAGCGCGGTTGTTTGGCGCCACCGGCACGCTCGTTTAATCGCAGGAGGCCATAACGACCGGTGTAGGCGTTGTGCAGGCTTTCCAGCGAAGGCGTGGCAGAGCCGAGGACAATCGGGATGTTTTCCTGCCGGGCGCGGACCAATGCCAGGTCGCGGGCGTGGTAGCGCAAGCCTTCCTGCTGTTTATAGGAGCCGTCGTGCTCTTCATCGATGATGATCAGGCCGGGGTTCTTCATCGGCGTGAACAGCGCCGAGCGGGTGCCGATAATAATGTCGGCGTCACCGTCCCGGGCGGCGAGCCAGGCTTCGAGCCGCTCGCGATCGTTGACCGCCGAGTGGATCAGCGCGATGCGCGCATTAAAACGCTGCTCGAAGCGCGCCAGGGTCTGGGGGCCGAGGTTGATCTCCGGGATCAATACCAGTGCTTGTTTGCCGGCCTCAAGGGTTTCGCGGATCAACTGCAAATAGACTTCGGTCTTACCGCTGCCGGTGACACCGGCCAGCAGGAACGCGTGATAACTGTCGAACCCGGCGCGAATGGCTTCATAGGCCGCACGCTGCTCCGGGTTGAGTGGCAGTTCCGGCTGCGCCAGCCAGTGTTCGTGGCGGGCGCCGGGGGCGTGCTTGCGGATGTCGACTTGCACCAGATCCTTGGCCAGCAGCAGGTCCAGGCTGTCCTTGCTCAGCATCAGTTTGCTCAACAACTGATGGGCGACGCCATGGGGATGCTGGGCCAAGGTCGCCAGGGCCTCACGTTGACGCGGGGCGCGAGCGATGCGCGGGTCATCAAGGCGGGCGCCCGGTGCGGCCGACCAGAAGCGTTCCTGCCGTGCTTCGGCCAGTTCGCCCTGACGCAGCAACACCGGCAGCGCCCAGCTCAAGGTATCACCGAGACTGTGCTGGTAATACTGGGATGTCCACAGGCACAGTTTGAACAGCGCCGGCGGCAGCGGCGCTGTGGCATCGAGCAGTGCCAGAGCCGGTTTGAGCTTCTCTGCCGGGACTTCGCTGGTGTCGGTGACCTCCACCAGAATCCCGATCATCTCCCGCCGACCGAACGGCACCCGCAGGCGCATGCCCGGTTGCAACTGGGCGCGCAGGACCCCGGCCGGGGCACGGTAATCGAACAGGCGGCGCAGGGGCGAAGGCAGGGCGAGGCGCAAAATGGCGTCGGGCACGCGATGATTTACTCGATGATGGGACGGTGAAGAAGGCCGGGAGCCTAGCAGACGACTGGTTCAAGCGACAGCTTGCGTGATTGCAAAGGTCTGGTAGAATCCGCGGCCTAATTACGTGCGGTATTCAACAATAGTGTTGAGTGGCGGCACGCTAGCCTGAGGAATACATCATGAAAGCCGATATCCATCCAGCGTACGAAACCATTGCAGTAACTTGCAGCTGCGGCAACAAGTTCGAAACTCGTTCGAACCTGTGCAAGCCACTGGGTACTGACGTATGCAACGAGTGCCACCCGTTCTACACCGGTAAGCAGAAGACTCTGGATACTGGCGGCCGTGTACAGCGCTTCGCAGACCGTTTCGGTGCTTTTGGCAAAGCCAAAGCTCCTGCTGCTGCAGAGTAAGGTTGCAAAGCCCCATGGGCTTTACCTTGCTGATGAAAAAGGCGTCCCTTGCGGGCGCCTTTTTTATGTCTGCGATTTGGCTGTCCGGTGCCCAGGCCTTCTGCCCGGCGCCGAGCGGGCTGACACCCGTCGCGGTGCAGCGGGTGGTGGATGGTGACACGCTGCGCCTGAGCGATGGCCGCAGCGTGCGCATGATCGGTTTGAACACGCCGGAGCTGGGCAAGAAAGGCCGCTCCGACGAGCCGTTCGCGGTGACGGCGCGCCAACGCCTGGAAGCGCTGGTGGCCGCCAGCGACGGTCGGGTCGGTTTACTGCCCGGCAAAGAGAGCAAAGATCATTACGGTCGCACGCTGGCCCATGTCTACAGCGCCGATGGCGCCAACCTTGAGGCGCAGATGCTCGCTGAAGGGCTCGGTTTCCAGGTGGCGGTCGCGCCGAATGTCGATCTGGTCGACTGCCAGCAAGTGGCGGAACGCAGTGCCCGTCAGGCCGGACTCGGGTTGTGGCGCCAATCCCCTGTGCTGAAAGCGGAGCAGATCAGCACGTCTGGTTTCGCTGTGCTCAGCGGTCGTGTGAGCAAGGTTCAGCGCAATCGCGGTGGGGTTTGGATCGAGTTGCAGGATTCGGTTGTATTGCGCATTGCACCCCATCTGTTGGAGCAGTTCGATATTGCGACTCTTGAGCAGCTGAAGGGCAGGCAGATTGAGGCGCGTGGCTGGGTGCTGGACCGTTCGCGCCGCGGTGGACTTAAAGAAGGGCAGGCGCGCTGGCTTCTGCCATTGACCGCTCCGGCGATGCTGCAAGCGGCGCCATGAGAAAAAATTGTAGACATTCTTACTCTCGATTGTGAACAGGCTATCCCTTGTGTTCCGCGGCTCTTGGTCCAAAGTCGTAGGGCCGGGTGCTTGGCAGGGGTGACTGGTCAGTCTTGTGGGGACTTTACGACACGCGTATCCTCGGCGGTCCGTCTGTCCAACAGTAAAAAGCGGAATGCCCACATGTCTGATTTGAAAACTGCCGCTCTCGAATATCACGCCCATCCTCGTCCAGGGAAGCTGAGTGTCGAGCTCACCAAGGCCACCGCTACCGCCCGCGACCTGTCGCTGGCCTACAGCCCCGGCGTAGCCGAACCAGTACGCGAAATCGCCCGCGATCCTGAACTGGCCTACAAATACACCGGCAAGGGCAACCTGGTTGCAGTCATTTCCGATGGCACCGCAATTCTCGGCCTGGGTAACCTCGGCCCTTTGGCTTCCAAGCCAGTAATGGAAGGTAAAGGTGTGCTGTTCAAGCGCTTCGCCGGCATTGACGTATTCGACATCGAAGTCGATTCCGAAAGCCCGCAAGCCTTCATCGACACTGTCAAGCGCATCTCCATCACCTTCGGTGGCATTAACCTGGAAGACATCAAGGCACCTGAGTGCTTTGAGATCGAACGCGCTCTGATCGAGCAGTGCGACATTCCGGTATTCCACGATGACCAGCAC
The DNA here is from genome assembly GCF_054897825.1 of Pseudomonas sp. ZS1P83. Classification (NCBI taxonomy): domain Bacteria; kingdom Pseudomonadati; phylum Pseudomonadota; class Gammaproteobacteria; order Pseudomonadales; family Pseudomonadaceae; genus Pseudomonas; species Pseudomonas sp. ZS1P83. The sequence continues at coordinate 5,028,320 of NZ_CM142706.1, read as the reverse complement.
GGCACCGCGATCGTTACAGCGGCCGGCATGATCAACGCCCTGGAAATCGCTGGCAAAACCCTCGCTGACGCCAAGATCGTCTGCCTGGGCGCCGGTGCGGCGGCCATCTCCTGCATGAAATTGCTGGTGAGCATGGGCGCCAACATCGAAAACATCTACATGGTTGACCGTACCGGCGTGATCCACTCCGGCCGGGACGACCTGAACCAGTACAAGGCTGTCTTCGCTCACGCGACCGACAAGCGCACCCTGGCTGACGCCCTGACCGGTGCAGACGTGTTCGTTGGCCTGTCCGGCCCGAACCTGCTGAGCGCTGAAGGCCTGAAATCCATGGCAGCCAACCCGATCGTGTTCGCGTGCTCCAACCCTGATCCGGAAATTTCCCCGGAACTGGCTCACGCCACCCGTGATGACGTGATCATGGCCACCGGCCGTTCGGACTACCCGAACCAGGTCAACAACGTGCTGGGCTTCCCGTTCATCTTCCGTGGTGCCCTGGACGTTCGCGCCAAGCGCATCAACGAAGAAATGAAAGTGGCTGCCGCCAACGCCTTGCGTGAACTGGCCAAGCTGCCGGTTCCTCAGGAAGTGTGCGACGCCTACGGCGGCATCAAACTGGAATTCGGTCGTGAGTACATCATTCCGAAGCCAATGGATGCGCGTCTGATCACCCTGATCTCCGATGCTGTGGCCAAGGCCGCGATCGAGACCGGCGTAGCGACCCTGCCGTATCCGAAGAACTACCCGCTGAAAAGCGTGGATGACGTGTTCAACGGCTAAGTCGTTGTAGCGCTTCAACAGAAAGCCCCGGCTCTTGTGAGTCGGGGCTTTTTTTTGCCCGGGAGTTTTGCAGCGGTAGTGATGGCCTCTTCGCGGGCAAGCCTCGCTCCTACAAGATTTGCGTCATACGCAATATCGCTAGCGACACATATCTGTAGGAGCGAGGCTTGCCCGCGAAGAGGCCGGCACAGGAAACACAGATGCAAAAAAGCCCCGCTCTTCTCTCGAAGGCGGGGGTTTTTGTTGCGTCACCCGATCAGAACAAATCGATCGGCGCCGCTTCATCCGCTGGCAGTGGGCTGCCCGGTGCGTTGCCGTTACCCAGCTCATTCACCGACGGTGGCGTGTCTTCGGCCTTGAACAGCTCGAAGTAGGCGCCTGGCGTGCCTGGGGTGGCTGCACGGCCGCTGATCGGGTCGACTCGCAGGCTGAGGATGCCTTCCGGCTCTTGTTGCGTATGGGGCGGCATGCCTTTGAGTGCGGCGCCCATGTAGCTCATCCAGATCGGCAGGGCGACGGTACCGCCGAACTCCTTGCGACCCAGGCTTTCAGGCTGGTCGAAACCGGTCCAGACGGTTGTTACATAATCGGCGTTGTAACCAGAGAACCAGGCGTCCTTGGATTCGTTGGTGGTACCGGTCTTGCCCGCAATGTCGCTGCGGCCCAAGGCCAAGGCGCGGCGGCCGGTGCCGAGTTTGATCACGTCCTCGAGCATGCTGTTGAGGATGTACGTGGTGCGGCCATCAACGATACGCTCGGCCACGGCCGGCGTTTGTGGTGCTGGCTGGGCAGTCAGGGCTTCGCCCGGGGTTGCGTTGACGGTGAAGGCGTTGGCCGCGACAGGGGCGGCAATGCCGTCGGTGGCGACGTTGCCTTTCGGGACGCTCGGCGGGTTGGCGACGAACAGCGTGTCGCCATTGCGGCTTTCGATCTTGTCGATGATGTAGGGGCTGATCTTGTAGCCGCCATTGGCGAAGGTGCTCCAGCCAGTGGCGATTTCCATTGGCGTCAGCGTCGCGGTACCCAGGGCCAGGGACAGGTTGCGTGGCAGGTCCTGCTTGTTGAAGCCGAACTTGCTGATGTAATCAATGGTGCGGTCGACGCCCAGCGCCTGCAGCAAGCGGATCGACACCAGGTTGCGCGACTTGTAGAGCGCTTCACGCATACGGATCGGGCCGAGGAAGGTGTTGGTGTCGTTCTTCGGACGCCATACCTTGTCCAGGTACTCGTCGACGAACACGATCGGTGCATCGTTCACCAGGCTGGCGGCGGTGTAGCCGTTATCCAGCGCGGCACTGTAGACGAACGGCTTGAAGCTCGAGCCCGGCTGGCGCTTGGCCTGCATGGCGCGGTTGTAGTTGCTCTGTTCAAAGGCGAAACCGCCGACCAGGGAACGAATGGCGCCGTTCTGCGGGTCGAGGGAAACCAGTGCGCCCTGAGCCTGCGGGATCTGGCTGAATTTCAGCGAATTGTCTGGCTGACGCTGTACCCGAATCAGGTCGCCGACCTGGGCGACGTCCGACGGCTGCTTCGGATTGGCACCCATGCTGCTGGTGTTCAGGAACGGACGCGCCCATTTCATGCTGTCCCAACCGACGTGTTCGTCACCGGTACGGGTCATCACCTGTAAGCCGGTCTTGTCGACCTGGGTGACGATGGCAGGCTCAAGGCTGCTGATGGTGCGCTGCTTGGTCAACTCGGTTGTCCAGGCCTCGCGAGTCTTGCCCGGCAGGCGCGACTCCGGGCCGCGGTAACCATGACGCTGGTCGTAGCTCATCAAACCTTCGTGGACCGCGGTGTTGGCCATTTCCTGCAGGTTGCTCGGCACCGTGGTGGTGACGCGGAAACCCTCAGTATATGCGTCGCTGCCATAACGACCGACCATTTCGGCGCGGGCCATTTCAGCGATGTACGGTGCATTCACTTCCGGGGTCGGCACGTGATAGCTGGCGTTCAGCGGCTCGTTGATCGCCGTGGTGTAGTCGGCTTCGGTGATCTTGCCGAGCTTGTACATGCGCCCAAGGATCCAGTCCCGACGTTCCTTGCTGCGGGCCGGGTTGGCCAGCGGGTTAAAACGCGAAGGGGCCTTTGGCAGACCGGCGATCATCGCCATCTGTGCGAGGCTGACGTCACGAATCGATTTGCCGTAATAGACCTGCGCCGCCGCCTCGATGCCATAAGCGCGGTTACCCAGATATATTTTATTGACGTATAACTCAAGGATCTCGTCCTTGGTCAGCTGCCGTTCGATCTGCAGGGCGAGGAGAATTTCGGTGGTCTTGCGCGAGAAGCTGCGTTCGCTGGTCAGGAAGAAGTTCTTCGCCACCTGCATGGTGATGGTGCTGCCGCCGGACTGAATGTGTCCGCTTTTTACCAACTGGGTGGCCGCGCGCATCAGGCTGCTAGGGTCGACGCCGTAGTGGTTGGCGAAGTTGTCGTCTTCAGCACTTAGTAACGCATTAATGAAATTGGGGGGAATGTCGGCGAAACGGATCGGGGTACGGCGCATTTCGCCAAATTCTGCGATCAACTTGTTGTCGCTGCTGTACACCCGCAAAGGGATCTGCAACTGAATGCTTCTCAGCGCCTCCACGGACGGTAATCCCGGACTAAGGTAGAGAAATGCGCCGCTAAGACCGAGGAGCAGTCCGCAAAAAACGGCGACGATGGACCAACCGAAAAATTTCAGCAGACGAATCAAGGCTTTTGGACATCCAGGGCAAAGAATGAATGAGGCATCAGGGTTCAGATAACAGGGAACGACCCGCGCTTGAAGTAAAAACCGGAAAAAAACGCTGGGCATTATAAGCATTTTTCCGTCGAGGGCGTCATTTGCGCTGCTGTCAAGACGGGTGGTTTGAACGCAACTGATATTACAGAGTCCGTAAGACACGGATAGTCATAGGGAATTGGTAGTGCTAGGACTCTTCAATAAAAAGGCCAATACGCTTCTGGGGATCGACATCAGCTCCACGTCGGTAAAGCTTCTGGAGCTAAGCCGCCAGGGCGACCGTTATCGGGTCGAGGCCTATGCGGTGGAGCCTTTGCCCACCAATGCGGTGGTCGAGAAAAATATCGCCGAGCTCGATGGCGTGGGGCAGGCACTCGCGCGCGTGCTACTCAAGGCCAGAACCAGCCTCAAGAACGTCGCCGTGGCCGTGGCCGGTTCGGCGGTGATCACCAAGACCATCGAGATGGATGCCGGTCTTTCCGACGACGAGATGGAAAACCAGCTGAAGATCGAGGCCGATCAGTACATCCCTTATCCATTGGACGAAGTGGCCATCGACTTTGAGGTCCAGGGTGTTTCCGCGCGCAATCCCGACCGAGTCAATGTGCTGCTGGCCGCCTGTCGCAAGGAAAACGTCGAGGTCCGGGAAGCGGCCCTGGCCCTGGCCGGGCTGACGGCGCGCGTGGTCGACGTCGAGGCCTATGCGCTGGAGCGTTCTTACGGATTGTTGGCGGGGCAACTGGCTGCTTCTCAGGAGCGTCTGACAGTAGCGGTGGTCGACATCGGCGCGACCATGACCACCCTGAGCGTGCTGCACAAGGGACGAATCATTTACACCCGCGAACAATTGTTCGGCGGTCGTCAACTGACGGAGGAAATCCAGCGACGTTATGGGCTGACGCTCGAGCAGGCCGGGCTGGCGAAGAAGCAGGGGGGATTGCCGGACGATTACGTCAGCGAGGTGTTGCAGCCGTTTCGCGACGCGCTGGTGCAGCAGGTGTCGCGTTCGTTGCAGTTTTTCTTCGCCTCCGGTCAGTACAACTCGGTTGATCACATCCTGCTGGCCGGAGGTACCGCATCGGTCTCGGGGTTGGATCGGTTGATCGAGCAGCGATTGGGCACGCCGACGCAAGTAGCTAACCCATTCTCCAACATGGCCCTGAGCAGTAAGGTCAACGCCGGTGCCCTGGCCAGCGATGCGCCGGCACTGATGATCGCTTGCGGGCTGGCCCTCAGGAGTTTCGACTGATGGCACGGATCAATCTTTTACCTTGGCGTGAAGAGCAGCGTGAAGCGCGCCGCAAACGCTTTTTGTTGTCGCTGGTCGGTGTGATAGTGGGGGCAGTGGGCGCGGTGTTGATCGCAAACCAGGCCATCAATGGCGCCATCGATCGGCAAGTTGCTCGTAATGACTACATCGGAAAACAGATTGCTGTGGTCGACGAGCGGATTAAGCAGATCAGCGATTTGAAGGCCCGTCGCCAGCAACTGGTCGAGCGCATGCGCATCATCCAGGACCTGCAAGGCAACCGCCCGATCAGCGGGCGGATCTTCGATCAGTTAGCGCGTACCTTGCCGGACGGAGTGTATTTCACCGAAGTGAAAATGGCTGGCAAAACCCTGTCCATTACCGGCGCGGCAGACTCCAACAATCGTGTTTCGGACCTGATGCGTAATCTGGATGCGTCGGACTGGTTCAATGCGCCGACCCTGACGGAAGTCAAAGCGACCACTGCTGGTCAGCTGGACCAGGCCAACGTCTTTCAATTAACCGTTCGTCAGACTCAGCCAGCCGCTGCGGAGGGCGGCCAATGACTCCGTCTGAATGGTTTGAGGGGCTGCGCAGGGTCGACATCAACGACCTGGACACCAATAACATGGGTTCCTGGCCGCCAGCCATCAAGGCACTGGCGGGTATTCTGCTGATGGTCCTGGTGCTTTCACTGGGCTACAGTTTTTCCGTCAGCGACCTTCAGAGCCATCTCGATCTCAAGCGCGAGGAAGAGTCGACCCTCAAGGAGCAATTCGCCAACAAAGCCCACATGGCGGCGAATCTGGAGCTGTATACCCAGCAGATGAAGCAAATGGAGAACTCCTTTGGCGTGCTGCTGCGGCAATTGCCCAGTGACACCGAAGTGCCTGGTCTGCTGGAGGACATCACTCGCACCGGCCTGGGCAGTGGGCTGGAGTTCGAAGAGATCAAACTGCTGCCAGAGGTCACGCAGCCGTTCTACATCGAGCTGCCTATCCAGATCACCGTCACCGGTGCCTATCACGACCTGGCCACCTTCGTCAGCGGCGTGGCCGGGCTGCCACGGATTGTCACCTTGCATGACTTCGACCTTGCGCCGGCTAACCCGGAAGGTGGTCCGAAGTTGCGCATGAGCATCCTTGCCAAGACCTACCGCTACAACGACAAGGGGCTGCAAAAATGAGCCCGATTCGTTACTTTTCGATGGTTGTGTTGGTCGCCGGCCTGGCCGGTTGTGGCAGCGACAATGACTTCAGCGACCTGGACGCCTACATGAACGAAATGCGTTTGCGTGCGCCCGGCAAGATTGAACCAACACCGACATTTCGGTCTTACCCAACATTCACGTACAACGCCGCCAACCTGCGAAGCCCGTTTTCCCGACAGATCAGAGTCGACCTGGCCGGCCAGAAGCACGGCTCACGCAACGTCAAACCTGACCCTGATCGGGTCAAGCAGTACCTCGAAGGTTTCAACATCGAGCAGTTTGAAATGGTCGGAACGATTGCCAATGCGGCCGGCTCCTTTGCGCTGGTGCGCGGGGCGGGTGGGGTGCATCGGTTGAAAGTCGGCGATTACCTGGGGCGTAACGATGGGCGGATCGTCGCCATCAGCGGCTCGCAGGTCGATGTGGTCGAAATCGTTCCCGACGGCCAAGGCGCCTGGCTGGAGCGGCCGCGGACCATACCTTTGAAAGAGCACTCATAGTGGAACTCGAATAATGAACAGGATTTTCTCAACCTTCGGTATTTCGCTATGGATAGCGTTGCTTTCGCCGATGGTACAAGCGGCTAACCTTAAAGCGCTGGATGTTGCGGCGCTGCCGGGGGGCCGCATCGAGTTGAAGTTGTCGTTCGATGGGCCGCCACCGCCGCCCCACGGTTACACCACGGAACAACCGGCTCGGATTGCGCTGGATCTGCCCGGCGTCGTCAGTCAGCTAAAAAACAAAAATCGTGACCTGGGCGGTGGAAATGCCCGCAGCGCCACAGTGGTGGAAGCCAAGGACCGCACACGACTGATCATCAATCTGACCCAGTTGACCCCGTATAACGCACGGGTCGAAGGCAACAATCTGTTTGTGGTGGTCGGGCAAGGAGCCAACAAAACGGCCTCCAACCCAGCGCCCAAAACGCAGCGCGCCGCGACTGCAACGCCAGCCCCGGCGAAAGCCTATGCGCCGGTAGGCAAGGCCATTCGGGGTGTGGATTTCCAGCGCGGCACTCAGGGCGAAGGCAATGTGGTCATCGATCTGTCGGACCCTTCTATCGCCCCGGACATTCAGGAGCGCGACGGCAAGATCATTCTCGGTTTTGCCAGGACCCAATTGCCTGAACCGTTGCGTGTACGTCTGGACGTCAAGGATTTCGCCACGCCGGTGCAGTTCGTCAACGCCAGCGCCACCGGTGATCGGGCCACGATCAGCATTGAGCCCAGCGGTGCATTCGATTATTCGACTTACCAGACCGACAACAAGCTGACCGTCAGCATCCGGCCGATGACCGTCGATGACTTGCAGAAGCGCAACACTGAACGTTTTGCCTACACGGGTGAAAAACTTTCGTTGAATTTCCAGGACATCGATGTGCGTTCGGTGCTGCAACTGATCGCCGATTTCACCAATCTCAATCTGGTCGCCAGCGACACAGTGCAGGGCGGCATCACTCTGCGTTTGCAGAACGTACCGTGGGATCAGGCGCTGGATCTGGTGTTGAAAACCAAAGGCCTGGATAAACGCAAGATCGGTAACGTGTTGCTGGTGGCGCCGGCCGATGAAATCGCCGCCCGCGAGCGTCAGGAACTGGAGTCGCAGAAGCAAATTGCCGACCTGGCGCCCCTGCGTCGCGAGCTGTTGCAGGTCAACTACGCCAAAGCTGCCGATATCGCCAAGCTGTTCCAGTCTGTGACCAATGCCGAGGCAAAGGCCGATGAGCGAGGCTCGATCACGGTTGATGAGCGGACCAACAACATCATTGCCTACCAGACTCAGGATCGCCTCGACGAACTCCGCCGTATCGTCGCGCAACTGGATATCCCGGTGCGTCAGGTGATGATCGAGGCGCGTATCGTCGAAGCCAACGTCGACTATGACAAAAGCCTCGGCGTGCGCTGGGGTGGTTCGTTGCAGAACAAGGGCAACTGGAACACCTCAGGCGTCAGCAATGGGGCTAACGCTTCTTCGACCATTGGAACGCCTGGCAGCACCAGCACCAACTCGCCGTTCGTCGACCTGGGCACTGCCGCCAACACCTCGGGGCTCGGCATCGCGTTCATCACCGACAATGTTTTGCTGGATCTCGAGCTGACGGCCATGGAAAAGACCGGTAACGGCGAAATCGTCTCGCAACCCAAGGTGGTCACGTCGGACAAGGAAACTGCGAAAATCCTCAAGGGCACCGAGATTCCCTACCAGGAAGCCAGCTCCAGCGGCGCGACCTCGGTGTCGTTCAAGGAAGCCTCGCTGTCTCTGGAGGTGACGCCGCAGATCACCCCGGACAACCGGATCATCATGGAGGTCAAGGTCACCAAAGATGAACCGGACTACCTGAACAAGGTGCAGGATGTACCGCCTATCAAGAAAAACGAGGTCAATGCCAAGGTCCTGGTCAATGACGGCGAGACCATCGTGATTGGCGGGGTTTTCTCAAATACTCAGAGCAAGGTTGTAGATAAGGTGCCATTTCTCGGTGATGTGCCGTATCTTGGCCGCCTTTTCCGGCGTGACGTGGTTTCGGAGAAAAAATCCGAGCTGCTGGTATTTCTCACTCCGCGTATCATGAATAACCAGGCGATTGCTGTGAGTCATTGATTCTGTGCGAAATTTGATTCTTGTTGGACCGATGGGGGCTGGAAAAAGCACCATCGGCCGGTTGCTGGCCAAAGAGCTGCGCCTGCCGTTCAAAGATTCCGATAAGGAAATTGAATTGCGCACGGGCGCCAATATCCCGTGGATTTTCGATAAAGAAGGCGAACCGGGCTTTCGGGACCGCGAGCAGGCGATGATTGCCGAGCTGTGCGGGTGCGACGGCGTGGTGCTGGCGACCGGCGGCGGCGCGGTGATGCGCGAGGCCAATCGTTTGGCGCTGCACGCCGGTGGTCGGGTGGTCTATCTGCATGCGTCAGTCGAGCAGCAGGTGGGCCGCACTTCTCGCGATCGCAATCGCCCGCTGTTGCGTACTGCCGATCCGGCCAAGACCCTTCGGGATCTGCTGGCGATTCGCGATCCGCTTTATCGGGAAATCGCCGATCTGGTGGTGGAAACCGATGAGCGGCCGCCGCGAATGGTAGTGCTCGATATTCTCGAACGCTTGCAGCAGCTACCTCCCCGTTAATGCGCAGCGCGAAATGCGCTATCCTCGGCGTCCTGTCACAGCCGCTCAAGGTTGTGGTGGATGGCTACCGAACGGTGTCACACCAGCAGACGCCGTGGACATTAACTCAAGGCAGGACGCCTGATTCCATCTTTACTGTGGGGACACATGCAGACACTCAAGGTCGATCTAGGCGAGCGCAGCTACCCGATTCATATTGGCGAAGGTTTGTTGGATCAGCCTGAGCTACTGGCTCCGCATATCCGCGGACGGCAAGTGGCAGTCATATCCAACGAGACCGTTGCGCCGCTCTATCTCGAGCGTCTGACCCGCAGTCTTGCACAGTTCTCGGTGGTTTCCGTGGTGCTGCCCGACGGCGAAGCCTTCAAGACCTGGGAAACCCTGCAACTGATTTTCGACGGTCTGCTGACCGCACGGCACGACCGCCGTACCACGGTGATCGCCCTCGGTGGTGGCGTGATTGGTGACATGGCCGGTTTTGCTGCCGCCTGCTACCAGCGTGGTGTCGATTTCATCCAGGTCCCGACCACGCTGCTGTCGCAAGTCGACTCTTCAGTGGGCGGCAAGACCGGGATCAACCATCCCCTGGGCAAGAATATGGTCGGTGCTTTCTATCAGCCGAACGTGGTGCTGATTGATACCGCTACCCTAAATACCCTGCCGGCCCGCGAACTGTCCGCCGGGCTTGCCGAGGTCATCAAATACGGGCTGATCTGCGACGAGCCGTTTCTGACCTGGCTTGAAGAAAACGTTGATCGCCTGCGCGCCCTGGACCAGGTCGCCCTGACATACGCCATCGAGCGCTCTTGCGCGGCCAAGGCTGCGGTGGTCGGTGCCGACGAACGGGAGACCGGTGTTCGCGCCACGCTCAATCTGGGTCACACCTTCGGCCACGCCATCGAAACCCATATGGGCTATGGTGTGTGGCTGCATGGTGAAGCGGTCGCTGCTGGCACCGTAATGGCCTTGGAAATGTCCGCGCGCCTGGGCTGGATCAGCGAGCAAGAGCGCGATCGCGGCATTCGTCTGTTCCAGCGTGCCGGCCTGCCGGTCATCCCGCCTGAAGAGATGACTGAAGTCGATTTTCTCGAACACATGGCAATTGACAAGAAAGTGATCGACGGTCGTTTGCGCCTGGTGCTGCTGCGCCACATGGGCGAAGCGGTGGTGACCGACGATTATCCGAAAGAGGTTTTACAGGCCACGCTGGGAGCGGATTACCGCGCTCTGGCTCAGCTTAAAGGTTAATAAGATCCCGATGACTAGTTTGCACGCCGACGAGGCTTTCCTCGGCCATTACCAGTTGAGTCATGACCCTTTTGCTCCACGGGTGCCTGGCTTCAAATTCTTCCCGGCCCAGCGCAAACCGGTGCTGGGACAATTGCATCACCTGGCACGCTACAGCCAGTTGCTGTTGGTCGTCACTGGCCCGCAAGGCAGTGGCAAGACGCTGTTGCGCCAGGCCCTGGTGGCCAGCACCAACAAACAGTCGGTGCAGAGCGTGGTGGTTTCCGCCCGTGGTGCCGGCGATGCGGCGGGTGTGCTGCGTCAGGTTGCTCAGGCGCTGAACGTGGCCCAGGCCGAGATCGGCGCGATTCTGGCTCAAGTGGTGCAACTTGCGCTCACGGGGCAGGAAGTCTATTTGCTAGTGGATGACGCCGAGCAACTCGACGAGTCCGCGCTGGAAGCCTTGATGGCCCTGGCCGCCGGTGCACCGGAAGGTCGCCCGCATGTGTTCCTGTTCGGTGAGTCGTCGCTGATTGCTCAACTTGAGGCGCTGAGCCTCGAGGAAGAGCGTTTCCACGTCATCGAGTTGCAGCCTTACACCGAAGAAGAAACCCGCGAATATCTGGACCAGCGGCTCGAAGGCGCCGGTCGGGGTATCGAACTTTTTACCGCAGATCAGATCTCTGATATTCACGAAAGCTCCGACGGTTGGCCTGGCACCATCAACCAGGTCGCCCGCGATGCAATGATCGAAGCCATGATTGCCAGCCGCTCAGCGGTCAAGCGTCCAAGTATGGGGTTCAACATGCCGAAGAAACACGTATTGGCGATTTCCGCCGTCGTCGTGGTCGCGGTAGCCGCCGCCTGGTTGATGCCGGGTCGCAGCAAAGCACCGACCACGGGTGCACCTGCCAACGAACAGGCGCAACTGCCGCTCGGCCAGGGCACGCCACAACCTAACAGTGGCGGCGCGCCTGCCGTCGAATTCGCCGGTAACTCGCAACCGATGCCATTGCCGCTGGTCGGCAACTCGCAACCGGTCATGCGCGGTCCACTGGCCGAAGCTGCCGGCGGCATCTCCGAAGGCGACGACGGCGTGCCGGTCGAAGGTTCCAGCGCTACGCCGCCAACCGTGACCACCACCGCGCCTCCAGCAGGTCTGTCGGCCGGTCCTGCACCGACGCCAGCCTCCAAGCCTGTGCCTGCGCCGACTCAGGTCGCTACGGCCAAGCCAGCCCCGGCGCCTGCCGTGAAGCCTGCGCCAGTGGTTAAACCGGCGCCGGTGACCAAACCTGTCGAGAAACCAACCACCGTGGCCAAGGCCGCCGGTGGCACCTGGTACGCAGGGCAAGCACCGGGTAACTACGTGGTGCAGATTCTCGGCACCAGCTCTGAAGCGGCCGCGCAATCCTTCGTCAAGGAGCAGGGCGGCGAGTACCGTTATTTCAAGAAAGTCCTCAACGGCAAGCCGCTTTACGTCATCACTTACGGTAGCTTCGCCAACCGCGATGCAGCCCTTACCGCCATCAAGGCCTTGCCAGCGAAGGTTCAGGCTGGTAAACCTTGGCCTCGCACTGTCGCCAGCGTCCAACAGGAACTGGCAACAACTCGCTGAAGATTCGGCGGCCTTACCCAGGCCGCCTCTCCCGGCACCTCAAAATTTCTGCAAGCGCATGCCGCCTTTAGGGTCTGTTGGCGCTTGCTGACGACCGCGTTGCGCGCCAACATGCGCGAGGCTGCGTTGCGGGATTTGCCAAGGGAAGAGCCATTGGCAGCATCCCGCGCCTTGCCCCGCACACGTGGGCATCACAACGCGGTTCGTCAGCAAGCACCAACAGACCCTGGGCCGCGTGCCTTGTGGTGTCTGCGTCACAGTAGTCTTTGAGTCGTTGCAGTCAAAATTAAAAAAGTTTTGACTAGCACAGCATATCGCTTTAAACCTTTCATAAATGCGACATAGATTTGCGACATTTCGTCGTCAAATTTGTGAGCCTCTGTGTCGGTGTGTACAATGACCTCCCTTTTGCCCCCGCAAAGCTGGCGTACGTTCGGCGCGGATGGCAAGTGGTTGAATTGAAAAGAAATTTGCCTCGCTAAGAGGCAGCCTGGTGAGAAAGTGTCTATGAAAGCAGGTCTGTACCAACCAGATGAATTCAAGGATAACTGCGGTTTCGGCCTGATAGCGCATATGCAGGGCGAGCCCAGTCATACCCTTTTGCAAACGGCCATCGAGGCCCTGACCTGCATGACCCACCGCGGTGGGATCAACGCCGACGGCAAGACCGGTGACGGTTGCGGTCTGCTGATTCAAAAACCGGATGTGTTCCTGCGTGCAATTGCCCAGGAAACCTTCGGCGTCGAACTGCCTAAGCAATACGCTGTGGGCATGGTCTTCTTCAACCAGGACCCGGTTAAAGCCGAGGCCGCTCGCGAGAACATGAACCGCGAGATCCTGGCCGCCGGTCTGCAACTGGTCGGCTGGCGCAAAGTGCCGATCGACACCAGCGTCCTCGGCCGCTTGGCCCTTGAGCGCCTGCCGAAGATCGAGCAGGTGTACATCGGCGGTGAAGGCCTGAGCGATCAGGACATGGCGATCAAGCTGTTCACCTCCCGTCGTCGCTCGTCCGTGGCCAACGCCGCCGACGCCGATCACTACATTTGCAGCTTTTCGCACAAGACCATCATTTATAAAGGCCTGATGATGCCGGCGGATCTCACCGCCTTCTATCCAGACCTCAGCGACAAGCGCCTGCAAACTTCGATCTGCGTGTTCCACCAGCGCTTCTCCACCAACACCCTGCCGAAATGGCCGCTGGCTCAGCCGTTCCGCTTCCTCGCCCACAACGGCGAGATCAATACCATTACCGGTAACCGCAACTGGGCCGTGGCCCGTCGCACCAAGTTCACCAACGACTTGATGGACCTGGAAGAGCTCGGCCCGCTGGTCAACCGCGTCGGTTCCGACTCCTCCAGCATGGACAACATGCTTGAGCTGATGGTTACCGGTGGTATCGACCTGTTCCGGGGCGTGCGGATGATCATTCCGCCTGCGTGGCAGAACGTCGAAACCATGGACCCGGATCTGCGTGCGTTCTACGAATACAACTCGATGCACATGGAACCGTGGGACGGCCCGGCCGGCGTGGTAATGACCGACGGTCGTTACGCGGTGTGCCTGCTTGACCGTAACGGTCTGCGTCCGGCGCGCTGGGTCACCACCAAGAACGGTTTCATCACCCTGGCCTCTGAAATCGGTGTCTGGAACTACCAGCCTGAAGACGTGATCGCCAAGGGCCGCGTCGGGCCGGGTCAGATTTTTGCCGTGGACACCGAAACCGGTCAGATCCTCGACACTGACGCCATCGACAACCGCTTGAAGTCGCGTCATCCGTACAAGCAATGGCTGCGCAAGAATGCCCTGCGCATCCAGGCGACCATGGAAGACAACGACCACGGTTCGGCTTTCTACGACGTCGACCAGCTCAAGCAGTACATGAAAATGTACCAGGTCACTTTCGAAGAACGTGACCAAGTGCTGCGTCCGCTCGGCGAGCAAGGCTACGAAGCCGTTGGCTCGATGGGCGACGATACGCCGATGGCCGTGCTGTCCCAGCGCGTGCGCACGCCGTACGACTATTTCCGCCAGCAGTTCGCGCAGGTCACCAACCCGCCGATCGACCCGCTGCGTGAAGCCATCGTCATGTCGCTGGAGATCTGCCTCGGTGCCGAGCGCAACATCTTCCAAGAGTCGCCGGAGCACGCCTCGCGCGTGATCCTCAGCTCGCCGGTCATTTCCCCGGCCAAGTGGCGCTCGCTGATGAACCTCGATCGTCCGGGCTTCGAACGCCAGATCATCGACCTCAACTACGACGAAAGCGTCGGTCTCGAAGCGGCGATCCGCAACGTTGCTGATCAGGCTGAAGAGGCTGTGCGCTCCGGTCGTACCCAAGTCGTGTTGAGTGACCGTCACATTGCCCCGGGCAAGTTGCCGATCCACGCTTCCCTGGCCACCGGCGCGGTGCACCACCGCCTGACCGAAAAAGGCCTGCGTTGCGACTCCAACATCCTCGTGGAAACCGCGACGGCTCGCGATCCGCACCACTTCGCGGTGTTGATCGGTTTCGGCGCCTCGGCGGTCTATCCGTTCCTGGCCTACGAAGTGCTGGGCGACCTGATCCGTACCGGCGAAGTCTTGGGTGACCTCTACGAGGTGTTCAAGAACTACCGCAAAGGCATCACCAAAGGCTTGCTGAAGATCCTGTCGAAGATGGGCATCTCGACCATTACGTCGTACCGCGGTGCGCAGTTGTTTGAAGCCATCGGCCTGTCTGAAGAAGTCTGCGAGCTGAGCTTCCGTGGCGTACCGAGCCGCATCAAAGGTGCGCGTTTCGTCGACATCGAAGCCGAGCAGAAAGCCCTGGCTGCCGAAGCCTGGAGCCCACGCAAACCGATCCAGCAGGGTGGTTTGCTGAAGTTCGTCCACGGTGGCGAATATCACGCGTACAACCCGGACGTGGTCAACACCCTGCAAGCGGCTGTGCAGCAGGGCGACTACAGCAAGTTCAAGGAATACACGGCGCTGGTCGACAACCGTCCGGTGTCGATGATCCGCGACCTGTTCAAGGTCAAAACCCTGGACACGCCGCTGGACATCAGCGAGATCGAACCGCTGGAGTCGGTGCTCAAACGCTTCGACTCCGCGGGCATCTCCCTTGGCGCGCTGTCGCCGGAGGCTCACGAAGCCCTGGCCGAAGCCATGAACCGCCTCGGTGCGCGTTCCAACTCTGGCGAAGGCGGTGAAGACCCGGCGCGTTACGGCACCATCAAGAGCTCGAAAATCAAGCAAGTCGCGACCGGCCGTTTCGGTGTGACTCCGGAATACCTGGTCAACGCTGAAGTGCTGCAGATCAAGGTCGCTCAGGGCGCCAAGCCCGGCGAAGGTGGTCAGCTGCCAGGCGGCAAGGTCAACGGTCTGATCGCCAAACTGCGTTACGCAGTGCCGGGCGTGACCCTGATTTCGCCTCCGCCGCACCACGACATCTACTCGATCGAAGACTTGTCGCAGCTGATTTTTGACCTGAAACAAGTCAACCCGAAGGCCCTGGTCTCGGTGAAGCTGGTAGCAGAAGCGGGCGTTGGCACCATCGCCGCTGGTGTGGCCAAGGCCTATGCGGACTTGATCACCATCTCTGGCTACGACGGCGGCACCGGTGCATCGCCGCTGACGTCGATCAAATACGCGGGCGCTCCGTGGGAGCTCGGCCTGGCCGAAACCCACCAGACCCTGCGCGGTAACGACCTGCGCGGCAAAGTCCGGGTGCAGACCGACGGCGGCCTGAAAACCGGCCTCGACGTGATCAAGGCAGCGATCCTCGGCGCTGAAAGCTTCGGCTTCGGCACCGCGCCAATGATCGCGCTGGGCTGCAAATACCTGCGCATCTGCCACCTGAACAACTGCGCCACCGGGGTCGCAACTCAGAACGAAAAGCTGCGCAAGGATCACTACATCGGGACCGTCGACATGGTGGTGAATTTCTTCACCTACGTCGCTGAAGAAACTCGTGAGTGGCTGGCCAAACTGGGTGTGCGCTCCCTCGAAGAGCTGATCGGTCGCACCGATCTGCTGGAAATCCTCGAAGGCCAGACCGCCAAGCAGCAACACCTGGACCTGACGCCGTTGCTGGGCAGCGACCACATCCCGGCAGACAAGCCTCAATTCTGCCAGGTCGACCGCAACCCACCGTTCGACAAAGGCCTGCTGGCCGAGAAAATGGTCGATATGGCCACCTCGGCCATCAATGACATGAGCGGCGCTGATTTCGCTCTGGATATCTGCAACTGCGACCGTTCGATCGGCGCGCGGATCTCCGGTGAAATCGCTCGCAAGCATGGCAACCAAGGCATGGCGAATGCGCCGATCACCTTCCGCTTCAAAGGGACGGCCGGTCAGAGCTTCGGTGTGTGGAACGCTGGTGGCCTGCACATGCACCTGGAAGGCGACGCCAACGACTACGTCGGCAAAGGCATGACCGGCGGCAAGCTGGTTATCGTTCCGCCGAAGGGCAGCGTCTACAAGACGCAGGACAGTGCCATCATCGGCAACACCTGCCTGTACGGCGCCACCGGCGGCAAGCTGTTCGCCGCCGGTACCGCGGGCGAGCGTTTCGCGGTGCGTAACTCCGGTGCTCACACCGTGGTGGAAGGCACTGGCGATCACTGCTGCGAGTACATGACCGGTGGTTTCGTCTGCGTGTTGGGCAAGACCGGTTACAACTTCGGCTCAGGCATGACTGGCGGTTTCGCCTACGTGCTCGACCAGGACAACTCCTTCGTTGACCGGGTCAACCACGAACTGGTGGAAATCCAGCGGATCAGCGGTGAGGCGATGGAAGCCTATCGCAGCCACCTGCAACGCGTGCTGAACGAATACGTCGCGGAAACCGATAGCGAATGGGGTCGTAACCTCGCTGAAAACCTCGATGACTATCTGCGTCGTTTCTGGCTGGTCAAGCCCAAGGCTGCCAACCTGAAATCGTTGCTTTCCAGCACCCGTGCCAACCCGCAGTGATATGCGCCTGAAGAGTTTGATGAGGTTTTAACAATGGCTGAACGTCTGAATAACGACTTCCAGTTCATCGATGTCGGGCGCAAAGATCCGAAGAAGAAACTGTTGCGTCAACGCAAGAAAGAGTTCGTGGAGATCTACGAACCGTTCAAACCCCAGCATTCGGCCGATCAGGCTCACCGCTGCCTGGGTTGCGGTAACCCGTATTGCGAATGGAAGTGCCCGGTGCACAACTTCATTCCGAACTGGCTGAAACTGGTGGCCGAGGGCAACATCCTTCAGGCCGCCGAGCTGTCGCACCAGACCAACACCTTGCCGGAAGTGTGCGGCCGGGTGTGCCCGCAGGATCGTCTTTGCGAGGGTGCCTGCACCCTCAACGACGGCTTTGGCGCAGTGACCATCGGTTCGGTCGAGAAGTACATTACCGACACCGCGTTTGCCATGGGCTGGCGCCCGGACATGTCCAAGGTCAAGCTGACCGGCAAGCGTGTTGCCATCATCGGCGCGGGCCCTGCTGGCCTCGGTTGTGCCGACGTGCTGGTACGCGGCGGCGTGACCCCGGTGGTGTTCGACAAGAACCCGGAAATCGGTGGTCTGCTGACCTTCGGTATCCCCGAGTTCAAGCTGGAAAAGACCGTGCTGAGCAATCGTCGCGAAGTCTTCACCGGCATGGGCATCGAATTTCGCCTGAACACCGAAGTGGGCAAGGACGTGACCGTCGAGCAACTGCTCGAAGAATACGATGCCGTGTTCATGGGCATGGGCACCTACACCTACATGAAGGGCGGTTTTGCCGGTGAGGATTTGCCAGGCGTGCATGACGCGCTCGACTTCCTGATCGCCAACGTCAACCGCAACCTGGGCTTTGAAAAGTCGCCGGAAGATTTCGTCGACATGAAAGGCAAGAAGGTTGTGGTCCTGGGTGGCGGCGACACGGCGATGGACTGCAACCGTACGTCGATTCGCCAGGGTGCCAAGTCGGTGACCTGCGCTTATCGTCGTGACGAAGCGAACATGCCGGGCTCGCGCAAAGAGGTGAAGAACGCCAAGGAAGAGGGCGTGAAATTCCTCTACAACCGCCAGCCGATCGCCATCGTCGGTGAAGACCGCGTCGAAGGCGTGAAAGTGGTCGAGACCCGTCTCGGCGAACCGGACGCCCGTGGCCGTCGCAGCCCCGAGCCGATCCCGGGTTCCGAAGAGATCATCCCGGCCGACGCCGTGGTCATCGCGTTCGGTTTCCGTCCAAGCCCGGCGCCGTGGTTCGAACAGCACAGCATCCAGACCGACAGCCAGGGCCGCGTTGTGGCTCCGGAACAAGGCCAGTACAAGCACCAGACCAGCAACCCGAAAATCTTCGCCGGTGGCGATATGGTTCGCGGTTCCGACCTGGTGGTAACGGCGATCTTCGAAGGGCGCAACGCCGCCGAAGGGATCCTGGATTACCTGGGCGTCTGATTGACGCCGGCCCCGCTGATCGTTCCCACGCTCTGCGTCACTAGTGTCCGGTAAACATGCTTCATAGTTGAAGGCTGCCTTGGGCAGCCTTCAACTTTTCTCGCTCCTGCCTTCGTCGATCCCTCAATACTGGGGTTCCGGGCCGTTCAAACAGGACATGAACTATGCGAACCGTCAGTTCGAACAACGAGCCGGTAAATCCTGAGCGACGATGGAGTATTTGCAGTAACAGATAGCTGATCAAGGCACTGTAAATCTGCAAACGCACCGCATTTTCGGAGTAGGCATAAAAGCGTTTGAGCTTCAGATGTTGTTTGATCCACTTGAAAAATAGCTCGATCTGCCAACGATCTTTGTACAAGGACGCGATTTCTTCAGCTGTCCTCGTGAAGTCGTTGGTCACCAGAACTAACGGCGTCGCATGCCCCTCGCGCTCAACCACGACGCGTCTTACCGACTTTTCCCAATAGTCGTTCAGGCGTTTGCCGGCCAAATGCTTTTTGCCAAACTGGACGACTTCATCGGTCATGACCGAGCTTTGCTCAGTCACGGTCGAGTGCTCATGCAGCACTTTGATATTGGCGTTTTTCTTCAGGCGGGTGACGAAAAAAGCACCTTTGGTCTGCAACTCGTGCCACCAGTTGTAATCGCAGTAGCCCTTGTCGAAAACATACGTCATGCCGGTCTGGATCGGCATTTCCAGTGCATCGCTCAGGTCGTTGACGTTGGCAGGCGTAATGTTCACGTACACCGGGGCCAGCTGCGCCAGATCCAGCCCGACATGCACTTTGAGGCCTTGGGTGATGCGGGTTTTCGTCGCGGCTGTCCAGCCATCGAAGTGAGGTCCGCGCAAGGTGATCGACGTGGAGTCAATCAGGCTAACCATGGCCCCGACCTCCTTGCGCTGCTGGCGGCTGACGGCGCTCATCAGGTACCCACAAAGGTCCTGTAATGGCCGGTAGTCACGCTTGTTCAAGGCATCGGACATTGTCGAGCGGGCAATAGGGCCGGCATTAAGATGGTAGCTATGCGGGCCGAAATTTTCGGAGATAGTCGCCAAGGATCGCAGGCTTGAGGCTCGGGTCAAATGGCCGCTGATCAGTGTCACCAGCAATTGCCAGGTCGTGCAGCGTTTGACGTAGCGATCAGCTTGGTGTGTTTCGATGGATTGCTGGAAAAACTGGCGCGGGATCGCACTGAGTAGTTGGCTTAAACGGGTGCTGGAAAACATAAGTCAAAATCGAGTCTGAAAAAACCGATTATGCCTCACAGCCGCCAACAGCAAGGGGGAGCAAGCTCCCCCCTCGTTTTTTACCGGACACTAGTGACGCGGAGCGTGGGAATGCAGCCCGGGACGCTCCGCGTCCCAAAGGCGTGACGCGGAGCGTCACTGGAGGCGTTACCACGCGGAGCGTGGGAACGATCTTTCGGGGGCGAACCCGCGACAAATTGACCCGATAGACAAAAGGCACGGCTCTTGCCGTGCCTTTTACGTCGCGCTCTGAGAAAATGCCCGCACTTTTTTACCGGATGCCGACATGACTGCCCTGAAGAACGACCGTTTCCTTCGCGCCCTGCTCAAGCAACCCGTAGACGTCACCCCTGTGTGGATGATGCGTCAGGCCGGCCGCTACCTGCCTGAATACCGCGCCAGCCGTGCCAAGGCCGGCGACTTCATGAGCCTGTGCATGAACCCGGAGTTCGCTTGCGAAGTCACGATGCAACCGCTCGACCGCTATCCACAACTGGACGCGGCGATCCTTTTTTCCGACATTCTGACCATCCCGGACGCTATGGGCCAAGGCCTGTACTTCGAAACCGGTGAAGGTCCGCGCTTCAAGAAAGTCGTCAGCACCCTGGCCGACGTCGAAGCCCTGCCAATCCCTGATCCGCACAAAGACCTCGGCTACGTCATGGACGCGGTCAGCACCATCCGCCGCGAACTGAACGGTCGCGTGCCGCTGATCGGCTTCTCCGGCAGCCCATGGACCCTGGCCACTTACATGGTCGAAGGCGGTTCGTCGAAAGACTTCCGCAAGACCAAGGCCATGCTCTACGACAACCCGCAAGCCATGCACTTGCTGCTGGACAAGCTCGCGCAGTCGGTCACCAGCTACCTCAACGGCCAGATCATGGCTGGCGCGCAAGCGGTGCAGATCTTCGACACCTGGGGCGGCAACCTGTCAGCGGCGGCGTATCAGGAATTCTCCCTGGCCTACATGCGCAAAATTGTCAGCGGCCTGATCCGTGAACACGAAGGCCGCAAGGTGCCGGTCATCCTGTTCACCAAGAACGGCGGCCTGTGGCTGGAAAGCATTGCCGATGCTGGCGCTGATGCGCTGGGCCTGGACTGGACTTGCGATATCGGCGAAGCCCGCCAGCGTGTCGGCAACAAAGTCGCGCTGCAAGGCAACATGGACCCGACCGTGCTGTACGCCAAGCCAGAAGCCATTCGCGCCGAAGTCGGCCGAATCCTCGCCAGCTACGGCAAAGGCAGCGGTCACGTGTTCAACCTCGGCCATGGCATCACCCCGGAAGTTGATCCGGAACACGCCGGTGCGTTCCTGCGCGCGGTGCATGAACTGTCGGCGCAGTATCACGAGTGATCGTGGCCCGATAACGAAAACGCCCGGCTTTTGCCGGGCGTTTTTGTTTTCAGGCTTTCACGCCGGTCAACGGCGGCAACTTCGCCAGCTTCAACGCCACCAGCAACGCAATCACCAGCAACCCGCCAATGAACAGTCCAATCCCGTTCCAACCGCCGAGGTGCCAGAACACCCCGCCGGCAGTACCGGCAATACTCGACCCGGCGTAGTAGCTGAACAGATAAAGCGACGACGCCTGCCCCTTGGCCTTGATCGCACGACGGCCGATCCAGCTGCTGGCTACGGAGTGCGCGCCGAAGAAGCCGAAGGTAAAGATCAACATGCCAATGATCACCACCGGCAGCGGCGTGAGCATGGTCAGGGCGAGGCCGGCGATCATCAGCACGATGGTCACCCACAGCACTTTGCGACGGCCAAGTTGGTCGGCCAAGGCGCCGATTTTCGCTGAGCTGTAGATACCCGACAGGTACACCACCGAGAGCAGCCCGACGAAGGCCTGGTCCATGTGGTACGGCTCGGCCAGCAAGCGATAGCCGATGTAGTTGAACAGCGTGACGAACGCGCCCATCAGCACGAACGCTTCGACAAACAGCAGCGGCAAACCGGCGTCGCGAAAGTGCAGGGTGAAGCCATCAATCAAGCTGCGCGGGTGCAATGAACGGGCGCGGAAGTTGCGCGACTCGGGAAGGATTTTCCAGAACACCGCCGCCGCGATCATGGCCAGACCGCCGATCACCAGCATCGCCGTGTGCCAGCTGACGAAATCGATCAACACGCCGGTAATCAAGCGTCCGCACATCCCGCCAATCGCGTTGCCGCCGATGTACAAACCCATGGCCAGGCCGATGTGCTGTGGATGAATCTCTTCGCTCAGATAGGTCATGGCCACCGCTGCCAGGCCGCTTAACGACAATCCGATCAACGCACGCATGATCAATACACCTTCCCAACTCGGCATCATCGCGCTGGCCATCGTGCACAAGGCCGCCGCGAACAACGCGGTCACCATCACTGGCTTACGTCCGACGCGATCGGAAATCGGGCCAGTGATCAGCAGGCCGATGGCGAGCATGCCAGTGGCCACCGAGAGGATCAGGCTGCTCTGCGCCGCGTTGATGGAATATTCGTGGGACAACAGCGGCATCATCGGTTGCACGCAATACAGCAGAGCGAAGGTCGCGAAACCGCCAGAGAACAGCGCCAGCACCGTGCGCATAAACATCGGCGTGCCTTTTTCGATGTAGATCTCCTTCAATTCGGCGACAACATCCTCCACCGCTGCGGGCGGAACTTCATGGGCAAGTGGAGCGACAGCAGTTTTCACTTCGGACCTCGGAGGGCGCAGCCGGTCAGGTAATGAAAAAAGCATATAGCTGCCTAATGATTCAATCCAATATATTGTTCGACCTGTTTGATAGGTTTAACGACCTAATGGAGTTTTCATGGAATTGCGTCACCTGCGCTACTTCATCGCCGTCGCCGAAGAACTGCACTTCGGCCGCGCCGCCCAGGTGCTGGGCATCTCGCAACCGCCGCTGAGCCAGCAGATTCAGGCGCTGGAGCAAGAGGTGGGTGCGCGGTTGTTCGAGCGGACCAATCGTCGGGTCGAGCTCAGTGAAGCCGGTCGGCTATTTCTGGAAGAGGCGCGTCTGGTGCTGGCGCAGGTCGATAAAGCGGCAGACGTGGCACGGCGGGCGCAGCTGGGTGAGTTGGGCGAACTGAAGATTGGCTTCACCTCGTCAGCGCCGTTCAACTCAACGATCCCTCAGGCGATTTTTTCATTTCGTCAGCGCTTCCCGGCGGTGCATTTGAACCTGCGGGAGATGAGCAGCACCCAGGTGGCGGATGCGTTGGTGGATGAGTCGATCGAAGTCGGGATCATGCGGCCGCTTGGGTTGCCGGACTCGCTCAGCGTGGTGGAGCTGATGCGCGAACCACTGGTGGCGGTGCTCAGCTCCAAGCATCCGTTGGTGAATGACAGCGAAGAGGGCTTGTTTCTGTCAGCCCTGGCCCTCGAACCCTTCGTATTTTTCCCACGCAGCTATGGCAGTGGTCTGTACGCACAATTACTTAGCCTGGCCCGAGATGCCGGTTTCAGCCCGCACTTCGCGCAAGAGGCGGGCGAGGCGATGACGATCATTGGTCTGGTGGCCGCGGGGCTGGGTGTTTCGGTGCTACCAGCGTCCTATCAACGGATGCGCATCGACGGGGTGGTCTATCGGCCTCTGCTCGATCCTGAGGCGGTGTCGGCGGTGTGGCTGGTGCAGCGCAAGGATCAGAAGTCGCCGATGGCCAAGGCGTTTGTGGAGTTGTTGACGCGTAAGGTTGAGCCGCTGAAGGCGTGACTGCTTCGCAGTCATTCGCGAGTTCACTAGAAATGGTGCAGTTGCCTATGCCAAAGCGGACACTTCGCTGAGGAGCGTAGGACATTTCCGAACCGTCTCGGACAGGCCACAGCGCCTTGCGGCATTGCCTACAACTAATCCAGAATCCGCCGGCTTGTGCGCTTTGGGGGCCATCGGTAACTTCGTTCGCATCACTGATTCCCAGTGATCGGGTTTAGTAGCCCGTGGATTAACGAGGCGCATTTGCGCTCCTGACAGTCAGGTATTTCATACCTGCACTTGATGGCAGCAGTGCGCAGGGCGCCTTCGGGCGCGCCGGTTTCTCGTGTCCCCGGTCTACTAACCTGCGCACAGCTGCCACCCTTTTGTGTAGTAGCGACTCGGTGACGGCTCCACTTTTTTGGACCGAATTATGACCAATACAACAGCAAACCCACCGGGCACGGATCTGGACGCTCCACGCCAACCAAGCAAAATCTTCCTCATCGCCCCCGATATCGACAACCACACCCTACTGGAATACGCCTGTGAATCCCTGGCATCAGCGAATGTCATGGCGAGCGATTTCGCGAGGTCTCTGCAAGGATCGCAAAGCAACACACTGCTCGGGATTCAACAGTCGATCATGCTGGGGGAGCTGGCGGTGAACCGGGTGCTGGATAACCTCGATCCACGCTGAGCGGACCTAACTGATCGTTCCCACGCTCCCGCGTGGGAATGCCTCTCCGGACGCTCTGCGTTCGGCTCTGGAGGGGACGCAGAGCGTCCCGGGCTGCATTCCCACGCAGAGCGTGGGAACGATCAAACGCAGCATCACCGTACTTCGCGGGCACCAATACTACCCGCGTTCCCGAAAGCGCCCTTTGTCGTTCGGGCGTTACTGAAATCGTTGACTGACTCGATTTATGACCAGCGCAGGAAGATCAGCGGGGCGGTTACGACCCCATTGAGCTTCAAGGTTTTGTTGGGTACGGCCGATAACAGTCGTTGGACTCATCAAAAAGCATGGAGATACAGGATGTTCAAGCAGTTAACCTTCACCGTTTTGCTGGCATTGACCGCTCTGACCGGTGGTTGTGCTTCGGTAAAAATGGCGGATGAAAGCCAGGACGCTCAGGCCAAGACCTTTCAGGTCACCCCGGACAAAGCCAATATCTACGTTTATCGCAACGAGAGCATGGGTGCAGGCGTGAAAATGCCGGTGGCACTCAATGGTAAGCCGGTAGGGCAAACCGTCGCCAAGTCTTACCTGATGTTATCTGTCCCAGCCGGTCAACAGACCCTGGTGTCTTCGGCGGAAAACGATTCTGAACTGAAACTCACCGCAGAAGCCGGCAAGAACTACTTTGTCTGGCAGGAAGTGAAAGTGGGCTTCATCAAGGCGCGTAACAACCTGCAAGTTGTCGACGACAAGACAGGCCGCGCTGGCGTCGCGGAAAGCAAATTGATTCAAGCTCAGTAAGCGTCTGGGCGACCCCTGCGTAAATCGCGGGGGTGGTCCCGTTCACTGCACCCGTACCAAATCCCCGCGCAACGCTACTCGCGCCACAAACACTCCGGCCCGGCACTCATAGGTGTTCAGGTCTTGGCGCACATGCTGATCGTAATAACTCACGATGTTGATCACCGCATTCGCCCCGACCCGCTTTGCCTCTGCTTGCAACTCGATCAACGTCGATTGCACTGCCCACTCACAGGCATCGAAATCGCTCTTGTTGAAGGCATTGGTGGGCCAGTCGCTGACGACATTCGTGCGCAACACTTGAAGGTGCTCCGTCGGTCCATTGCCGGCCAGGTAGAACCTCACGCTGCCATCGAGCCGCCCGGCGCGGATCGCATTGGACAGGACTGTCTCAAAAGGCATGTACATCAGATTGGTTGCTTGGCTGGCACTGGGCAGCAGGCCGAACAGTAACGCGGCGATCAGGGCTTTCACTTGCATGGTCATCTCCTTGACGTGAAAGAGAACCGCGAGTCGTGTGACGGATCAGCGTTTTCGGTTCGAGCAGGCTGGGTGCATGCGGGTCTGATTCAGCGAGTGTAGATGGGATTGACTGATCGTTCCCACGCGTCGGGATATCTTGTCAGCGGCTCACGCGCATGCCAGCTGGATCTTGTGCGGTTCTTGGCCTCCATAGTTGAAAGCTTCGGCTCCATACCACGTACTCAGCAGTCAGTGCTTTAAAAGCTTCGAGTATCGGCTTGTTTACGGCCCAGTTTCCGTGGCAATTTAGGTACACATGAGCTTCGCCGAACACCAGACGGATTTCCCGCGCAGCGAGGGCTTGCGGTAGATAGTTCTGTTTACGGTATTCGGCCAGCATCCATTGGGCGATGCGCATGTCTTCATCTGTCCAAGTCATGGCGTGGATTCCTGCTGAAGGCCCTTAGTTCACAATTGCTGATCGGGGCGGAAGAGGTGTTGATCGAGAATGCGTTCAACCTGTTGCGGCGTCTTGCACGAGAACCACAGGTTAGCGGGGTAAATCACCATGACCGGGCCGTGGTCGCAGCGGCCCAGGCAGCCCGATGCGTTGGCACGCGATGTTCCCGGTTTACCCATTTTGGCGAGCTTGCGTTTTGCTGCGCTGAGCAGTTCATGAGCGCCTGAGCCTGAGCAACTACGGCGACCATCGGGGCGCAGGTTGGTGCAAATCAGCACATGGTGTTCGTAAGCCAGGGTCGGATTTTCTGAGTCATTCATAGGTGGTCTCGACCTCTGTTCAAACTTTGTCGACAGGCACTGCGGCTTTCGATGGTTCCAGATTGAGGGCGAGTACGCTCGTCAGCACAATGGCCGTTCCTACGATGACCATGGCAGAAGGGCGTTCACTCAGAACCAACGAGGCCATCAACATCGCTGTGGGTGGTATCAGGTAAAGCGAAATGGACGCGCGGCTCACGTTGCTCTGTGCCAGTACGTATGCCCAGGCGAGGTACGCAAGGGCGCTGGGGAAGATGCCCAGAATGAGCACCGCCAGGTTGACCGAAGTTGAGGCATTTTGTACTTCGCCCCACAGCCCCGGGATATATACAAGCAGCAGGACCGTGCCCGACCAAATGGTGTAACACACCATCGTCAGCCCGTCATAACGATGGGAATGGCGTTTTTGCAAGGCGAAATATAGGCTCCAAGACAACGCCGCCAGCAGAATCAACAGCCCATGCGCGTCCAGCTCACCAAAACCACGGTCCCCGGTGACTACCACCGCGGCGCCGAGTAGCCCGCATAGCACACAGATCCATTGCCAGCCGTTGACCCGATCTTTGAACGCGAAATGCGCCAATAACGTGCTGAACAGCGGGGTGGATTGTGCCAGTACGCTGGCGGCCCCAGCGCTAACACCTCGTTGGCCGTAGTTGAGGGCTATGTGGTGCAGGCTGACGGCAAAGAACCCCAGCACCGCCAGCAGAGGCAGGTCTTTCAGGCGAGGCAGGGAAATACGCATCACCAATGCGACGCCAGCCATGAACGTTGATGCGATGAGAAATCGCATTAGCGCGAGATGACCGGGCTCATAGGCCTTTAGCCCGATGTGGATTCCAATGGGGGAATAGGCCCAGCAAAGGATTACAAAAATCGCCGCCAAAGCGGTTTTTATGCCGGGCCTTGTATTCATTAAGCCGTAATCCTCGACGCAGACCGATTTTGCATGCTGGGCATGGCACGGGCTATACCGTCCCAGTACTGCTCGGTGATGATCAGGAAGCGGTTGAACGAAGCGCTGACTTCCTCTATGTGCTGGTCGGTGGTGCATTCTTGAGTGGCCGCTTTCACCGCCTGGATCTTGTGTTCTTTTTCTGCATCCCCGATGTGGATGTAGAAGTACTCGCAGTGCTCATGAAAGTCGTCGTTATTGGCGTACAGGTGCTTATAGTTGCGTGCCCCTTCGTACAAACGGGTGAGCATCGAATAGGCCAGCCATTCCTGAGCCAACAATGTGCCGAGTACATGGCGCGGATTGTTGTTGCCACCGTCGGTATAGAGACTCAATTGTTCGCGACTAAACGTGTGGCTACTTTCCAACACCGGCAAAGCCGTGAGTTCGTCCATACTGTACGGCCGATCAGCGAGACGGCTGAGAAGGTCGATGAGGTAGCTTTCCAGCAGGGCAAGGTGGGCCTTTTCCGGGTTGCCGTAGCCCATTTCGGAGTACAGGTTTTTGACGATTTCGACTTGAGCGTACAGGTCGTCAGTGCTCACAAATGATAGGGCAACCATACGAGAAGTCTGTGTGGTACGGGCCAGGTAGTTTCGAGCAAACACCTCAACGTCGGCGAGGGGGAGTGAGCCACCCATCCAGCGTCGATAGAATTCGTTATCCAAGGCTTTATGGGTGAAAACGCTTTCGGCGAGGGACTGGATTTTTCGCTCAACTAACTCCATAAAAACTCCTGCTTATCGAGGGATATGAAAGGGCGACGGCGTCACTGCAACGTGCGCCGGTTGAAGTATCAAAAACACCCAGCCTCACTACAAGTGACTTAAACTGATCTATGCATTCACTCTGGGTGAGCTATGGAATTGTCCCAACTGCGCATGTTCAAGACGGTTTACGACTTCGGCAGCATCGCGCGCGCTGCCGAGTTGCTGCACTGCGTGCCGTCCAACATCACCGCACGTCTCAAGTCCCTGGAGCGTGAGCTCGGCACACCGTTGTTTTTCCGCGACGGACGAGGGTTGCGGATCACTCCTGCTGGGGAGGTGTTTCTTGATTACGCGACGAAGATCCTGGGTTTGGCTGATGAAGCTCGGCGCGCGGTAGCGCCCACCAACACGCCAGGCGGTCCACTGCGCATTGGCGCCATTGAATCTAGTGCTACGGGACGGCTGCCCCGTTTATTGGCCAAGTACCATGCGCTGTACCCGCAGGTGTCTCTGGAGTTGAGCACCGGCACTTGGGCTCAATTGCTGGACGATACTCAACATCACCGACTTGATGGGGTGATCGTGGCGGTGAACATTGAACGCCCCGGACTTAAGCGTGCAGTGGTGTACCGGGAAGATTTAATTCTCATCGCGTCCGAGTCGCATGGGCCATTACGCAAAGCAGCGGATCTGCAAGGTAAGGAAATTTTCATGTGGCCCCCGGGCTGTCCGTACCGGTTGGCGCTGGAGCAGTGGCTGTTGCGCCATGATCAGGTGTTGCCGATCGTCAGCATTGCAAGCTATGGCACCATAGTTGGTTGTGTCAGTGCCGGTGCCGGCGTTGCGCTGGTACCTCGCGGTATCTATGAGCAATACCGCCACAGTGCGGGTTGGCAAGGATATGAATTCCCGGAACTGACGAGTATCGACAACCTTTTTTATTGGCATGAAAATGCAGGTCGACACCCGGCTCGGGAGGCGTTTTTGGCGCTACTGCAGACTGAGTTCGAGGGCCCGGCGGCGTCGGAAGGAGGCGCTTGTGCGCCTCAGGTAGAACCATACTGATTACGGCACCTTCACCAGATCCCCTTCAACGCAACCCGGCCATAATCGTCCCGCCGTGGCATTCATAGGTCTTGGGGTCCTTGCGTTCATTGCTCTTGTAGACGCTGACGATATCCTTGACCTTGAAGTTTTAAGTTACGACCAGCGCCGGAAGATCAGCGACGTATTAACCCCGCCAAACGCAAAATTATTGTTCATCACGTACTGGTTGCTCATCTTTCGGAACTCGCCGCGCAGGTAATCGAGCTTGCCGCAGTGCGGGTCGACCTCGTCGAGGTTGAGGGTGTGGACGTACAGGTCGCGGTTCAGCATTTCGATGCTGAACCAGGATTCCAGTGCACCGCAGGCTCCCAGGGTGTGGCCGAGGAAGCTCTTCTGCGAGCTGATCGGCATGTGCTCGCCGAACAACGCGCTCGTTGCCAGTGTTTCGGCAATGTCGCCTTGTTCAGTCGCGGTGCCGTGACCATTCACGTAGCCGATGTCCGAAGGCTTCAGCCCGGCGTCTTCCAGGGCCAGCTCCATGGCTCGGCGCATGGTGGTTTGCTCCGGCCGGGTGGCGTGCTGGCCGTCGGCGTTGCTGCCGAAACCGACGAGTTCGGCGTGGATGTGCGCACCGCGAGCCAAGGCGTGTTCGAGTTCTTCGAGCACCAGCATGCCGCCGCCTTCACCGATCACCAGGCCATCGCGGCCGATGTCGTAGGGGCGTGGGGAAGTCTGCGGTGCGTCGTTTTTCAGGCTGGTGGCGTAGAGCGCGTCGAAGACCATGGCTTCGGTCGGGCACAGTTCTTCGGCGCCGCCGGCGAGCATCAATGGCAAGCGGCCGAACTTGATCGATTCGTAGGCGTAACCGATGCCCTGACTGCCGCTGGTGCAAGCGCTGGAGGTCGGGATCAGCCGACCGGTGAGGCCGAAGAAGATGCTGATATTCGCCGCTGTGGTGTGCGGCATCATGCGCACGTAGGAGTTGGCGTTCAGGCCCTCGGCCACAGAGTTGAGCAGCATGTTGCCGAACGCCTTGATCTCGTCGGTGCTGCCGGTGGATGAGCCGCAGGAAACGCCCATGCGCCCGTCCTTGATCGATTCGTCACCCAACAGCCCGGCATCGGCCAATGCCTGTTCCGCCGCACCGACCGCCAGGCGCGAGACCCGGCCCATGCTGCGCAATTGTTTGCGGGTCCAGTGGCTCGGCACTTTGAAGTCATCGATCGGCCCCGCCAGGCGCGTGTTGAGTTCGGTGAAGCGATCCCACTCATCCATGCGGCGTATGCCGCTGCGATTGGCGGCGAAGTTGCTGGCGATGGTGTCCCAATCGCTGCCCAGTGAGGTGATGCCGGCCATGCCGGTGACGACGACGCGCTTCATCAGCACAGGCCTCCGTTGACGGCCAGAACCTGCCGGGTGATGTACGACGCTTCCGCCGACATCAGGAAATTCACAGCGCTGGCCACCTCTTCAGGTGTGCCCATGCGTTGTGCGGGAATCATTTTCATCAGTTCTTCCACCGGCACGTTTTCATCGAGCATCGCGGTGTCGATCAAGCCGGGTGCGACACAGTTAACGGTAATTTTGCGCTTGCCCAATTCGATCGCCAACGCCTTCGCGGCACCGATCAACCCGGCCTTGGAGGCGCTGTAGTTGACCTGGCCACGGTTGCCGATCAATCCGGAAACCGAGGTGATGCAAACAATCCGTCCGGCCGCGCGGCGACGAATCATCGGCATCATGACCGGGTGCAGCACGTTGTAGAAACCGTCGAGATTAGTGCGCATCACCACATCCCAATCATCCTCGCTCAGGGCTGGAAAAGCACCGTCGCGCGTCAGACCGGCGTTAAGCACCACGCCGTAATAGGCGCCGTGGGTTTCCACGTCGGCGTCGAGAGTGGCTTTGCAGCTGGCGCGGTCGGATACGTCGAATTGCAGGATGCGCGCTTTACGCCCCAACGCTTCGATGTCGGCCTTCACGGCTTCAGCGTCCGCAAGGCCACTGCGGCAATGCAGCACGATGTCATGCCCGGCCTGGGCCAGACGCAAAGCGATGGCGCGGCCGATGCCACGGCTGGAACCGGTGACCAGTACGGATTCAGTCATGACTGGGCTCCTTGAGATTCATGAAGGTATTGAGCGGCCTGAGGCGGACGGAACACGTTCAGACGAGCGGTGGCGTGAATGCCGGGGGCGGTGATGTGGCATTCGAATACGCCCATGCCGTTGTCGTCTTCCAGCGAGCGTATTCCGTGGATGGTCAGCTCGGTGCCGACGGGGAAGTGCTCGACGTTGCATTCGAATTTACGGGTGCCGAGCAGAAACCCCAGTTCCACCGCATCGCCACGCTGGCGGGCATGGCAACCGGCGTAGGCAGCGACGCTCTGGGCCATCAATTCGATGCCGACCCAGGCCGGCAGGCTGCCGTCCGGGCGGTTGAACAGGCCATCGGGCTTGACCGTGAGACGGGTGTGAATCTGCTCGTCATCGAACGCCAGGATCTGATCGATGAAGATCATGTCGCCAGCGTGCGGCAGCAGTTCGGCGATCGGCCAGTCAATCATGGGGCGTCTCCGATAATCAGGCTGACGTTGTTGCCACCGAAGGCAAAGGAGTTGCTCATCAGATAGCGAGGTGCAATGGACGCCAGGCGATTGGCCGGGGTCACCCAATTCAGGGCTGGCAGTTCGGGGTCCGGTTGGCCGTCCCAGACGTGGGGTGGCAAGGCGTGCTCGCGGTTGCCTGCACTCAGGCTCAACCAGCAGAACGCCGCTTCCAGAGCGCCGGCCGCGCCGAGGGTGTGGCCGGTCATGGGTTTAGTCGACGAACACGGCACACCCGCCGGGAACAACGTCGCCACTGCCAGGCTTTCCATGGCGTCGTTGTGTTGGGTGGCGGTACCGTGCAGGTTCAGGTAATCGATCTGCTGCGGCTGCAGTTCTGCTAGGCTCAAGGCTTTGCGCATTGCTTGCAGGGCGCCACGGCCGCTGGGTTCCGGTGCGGAAATGTGATGCGCATCGGAGCTGGCGCCACTGCCGAGCAGGGCAATCGGCTGGCTGTCGCCGACACTTTTGCTCATCAAAAACAGCACCGCCGCTTCGCCAATGTTGATGCCGTTACGGTTCACCGAAAACGGGTTGCAGCGTTGCCCGGACACCGCTTCCAGCGCTGAGAACCCATTGAGGGTCAGCTTGCACAGGCTGTCGACACCGCCGCACAGCACCGCGTCGCACACGCCCAGGTTCAGCAACCGCTGAGCACTCATCAGCGCTCGGGCGCTGGAGGTGCAGGCTGTGGAAATCACATAGGCCGGGCCGCTCAGTTGCAGCCAGTCGGCGAGGAAGTTCGCCGGGGCGCCGAGTTCCTGTTGCTGATAGTCGTAATCGGCCGGGAACTGATGCTCGCGGATGTAATGGGCCAGGCCGCGACTGGCTTCGTCGATGCCCGAAGTGCTGGTGCCCAGAACGATACCGATGCGGCTGCGACCGTAAGTCTGGATCGCCTGGTCGATGTCTTCGCGAATTTGCAACGCGGCTTCCAACAGCAATTGATTATTACGGCTGCTTTGCTGCGCAAGCTCAGCCGGGATCGGTGCCAGTTCACCTTGGACCGCGGCCACGGGTAGCGACCGTTCCGCCACCCAGCCGGCTTCATTGCGCATGCCCGAGCAGTCACCGGCAAACAAGTTGCGGGCGACTTCGTGCTTGTCACGGCCCAGGGTGCAGATCACCCCGAGGGCATTCAGGTAGGCCGTCATGGCGCGTCCCCACTGAGCGGCGTGACGCGATATTTCGGGCCTTTGGGCAGGTTCAATTCAAAACTCATGGGTTGTGAGTAACGGACGTCCCAGTGCGCTGGCAAGGACCGCTGCGCGCCATGCTGCCAAGCGGCGGGATAGTTGCCTGACAGTTCATCTTTGGGGGTCAGTGCAAACAGCAACGCAGCGAACAGCTCTCGCGCTTCTGGATTGGGTGGCAGCAGGCCGTCAGCCTGCCACTCACCATCGACCAGTTTCTGGCGTGCCTGTGGAATGCCCAGCAAGTCCATCATCGACCAGCGAATGCCCGGGCCTTCACGCTGGATCACCAGCACCCAGTCCTGCCGTTGGTCGGCCACCAGGCGCTGGATGTGCAATTGCAGCGGCAACGACAGGTTCAGAGGGTGCTCGGGCAGCGGCGCCCGGCTGGCACAGGCGCTCAGCAACAGGACGCAACCCAGGAGCAGAAAACGGATCATCAGGCACACCTTTCAAGGGGTTTGCGCGCGACCACATTGACCAGGGTTTCTTCCCGTTGGCCAATGGGTTTTGGCTGGCGTAGACCAAAGCGTTCAAGCAAGCCGAAATCCTTGGAGCGGCTCCACCACAGGTACGGATAAGACACGTTTTTCGGGCCGAATTCGAAACCCTGTTGGCGAATCATTTCCAGATACCCGGCGGCGCTCTTCTGCACATGCATTGGATGGCGGAACAACCAGCGGATCACCCAGGTATCAATGTAAGCCTCGGTGGATTCGGCGAACAGCAGATAGCCACCGGGCTTGAGCACGCGGTAGAACTCGGCCAGTGCCTGATCTTGCTGCACCAGATGATGGAAGGTCTGGTGACAGAACAGCAGATCGACGCTGGCGTCCGCAACGTTGATGCGCGCGCAGTCGCTGCCGATCAACTCAACCTCCATGCCCTGACGGACGGCTTCTTCGCCGGCCAGGTTCAGGCTGTGAGGGTCGGCGTCCAGACCGATCAGGCGCTGGGGCGCAAAGGTCTGGTGCAAGTACTGGAATGACTTTCCCTGACCGCAACCGGCATCCAGCAGCACCGGGTTGCTCGGCGGTGTTTCGCTGAACAGGCTGCGCAAATCGTTGATTGCCACTCGCAGTACATGGTGCTGCCAGGTGTGGCTGCGCAGGAACCAGAAACCGAAACGGGTTTCTTCGACGTAGGTGTCGCTCAAGTAGCTCAAGAGGCATCACTCGCGCAAATTTCCGAGAGCATACGCAACCGGCGTTTGGCTTCGCTGACAAACGGATTACGTTCGTCCCACGCATAGCCGGCCAGGATCGAGCTGATCATGCGGCGAATATCCGCAGAGCCGCCCACGTGATAGATCACGTCCTGGAACGTCCCGGCGTACCAGCCTTCGACGTAGCAACGGAAGGTGTCGACGCCGCGCTTGAGCGGGATGGCGAACTCAGTCTGCCAATCGACACGTTCGCCTTGCAGTTGGCGATGCAGAACCCCGGCGGCCATGCTCGCCGAGCGCATGGCGATGGTCACGCCGGAGGAGAACACCGGGTCGAGAAACTCCGCCGCGTTGCCGAGCAGTGCAAAGCCAGGACCGTGGAGCGTTTTGACGTTGGCCGAGTAGCCGCCGATGGTTCGAGCAGGCGTATCCCACACAGCGTTGTTCAGCACACCGGCCAGGCTTGGGGTTTCAGCGATAAACCCACGCAGGCACTCGTCCAGATTCTCCATGCGGCCTTCGAAGTGTTCGGCTGCCGCAACCACGCCCACCGAGCAACGGCCTTTGCTGAACGGGATGGTCCAGAACCAGATATCGCGGTGGATCGGATGGGTGGTGATGAGGATTTTTTCCCGCTCGAAGGTCGGGTTGTCAATGTGGTCTTCGACATGGGTGAACACAGCCTGACGCACCGGGAAATCCGACGGTGCTTCAAGGTCGAGCAAGCGCGGTAACACGCGGCCGTAGCCGCTGGCATCAAGTACGAAATCGGCTTCGACGCGGTACTGGCTGCCGTCTTCGCGAAGCACGTCGAGCTGCGGTTTGGGCAGTGTGAAATCGACGCTGACGATGGCTTCGCCGTAGCGAACGTCCACGCCTTGCAGCGCGGCCTGATCGGCCAGCAGTTTGTCGAAATCGGCACGCTGGACCTGGAAGGTGGTTGGCTTGCCGTTGCTGAAGGTGTCACCGAAATCAAAAGCGCTGTACTGCTCGCCCCAGGCGAATGCCGCACCGTTTTTCAACTGGAATCCAGCGGCGTTTACGGCCTCGAGCATGCCGGCTTCTTCGACGAAATCCAGGCAGTGAGACAGCAGGCTTTCACCGATGGAAAACCTTGGGAAATGCTGGCGTTCGATCATCAACACATCGTGGCCTTTGCGCTTGAGCAGCGCGGCGGCGATGGCGCCCGATGGACCGGCACCGATCACCACGACCTGGCGATGTTCCATTTCAACTGTTGGCACGGGGGCTCCTTGCCGGGACGGCGATGTTCAGAGGGGTTCGGTGCATGCCGGCAAGTGCCGGCAGCAGTGTCGCGATCAGGCCCATCACCATCAGCGCGAAGTACAGCGCCGGGCTGATGAGGTGTTGTTGCAGCAGCAAGTTGAGAAAGACGATTTCACTCAAGCCACGAATATTCAGCAAGATACTTTCGCGCCAGCGACTGGCGCCTTCAAACGAGGCGCCGGCCCACCCGAGGCCCAGCCAGTTGCCCAGCAGTTTACTGGCAATCGGGAACAGCAGCAGTGCCGCCAGTTGCACCCAGCCGAGGCTGGCCATGGCGCTGTGGACGTTGATCTGCACGATGCCGAACGTGAGGATCAGCGGGATCGCGATGTACGTCTGCAAGTGACTCATCCAGATCACCGGCAACGGCAGCACCAGCGGCACTTTGAGCAGGGCCATCCACATCAGGTAGCCGATGCCGAAAATCAGCGCGTTGAGCTTGAAGTGTTCCGCCACGACCAGCAGTGCGAAGAAGCAACCGCTGTGCAGCAACGGTTGGCGCAATCGGAGCAGACGCAGCAGCAACGGCAGGCAGGCGCCCGCCAGCGGCAGCAGGAGGCTGCTCAAGTGCAGGCTGCCCTGGGCGATGGCGAACAGGGTCCAGCAGGTGAGGTCGATGAGGATGGCGGTCTGCACCAGTCGCCGGGTCGCGGTGGGCGGGTAGTTGATGTGCCGCAGGTACAAATACAACACCGGAATCGCGGTGATGGCGAACAGCAAGCCGACCGCCAGAGAACTGATCCACGGCTGCGGCGGTAACAGCCACACCGCTGTCGCGAGGCCGCAGGCAAACGGAATGGAGAAACTCGGCAGGGCGATTTTCAGGCTCTGACGGTCGAGTCGCAGGTCGATCACGTCACTGAGAATGTGCCCCAGCAACAAGGCAAAACTCAGGCTGTAGAGGTTTTTCAGCCAGACCGGCGCGACCAGCGCGGCGCCGCTTAATTGCCACTGGGGTTCGACCCAGAAGTACATCAGTAGCGGCAGGCCGAAGGTGGCCAGCAGCAACTGGCTGACGATCGGGATCACGCCGAAGTGACGACCGACCCGGGTGGCCACGGCGAACAGTGCCAGGGCCATTGCCCAAAACAAGGCAATCATCATGCAGCAGACTCCGCGACCGGGGTGGTGTGAATCTGGCGTCCGGCCCAAGGCGCAAGCATGAAGCTGAAGGCCAGGCCCAGGCTAACGGACAGGCCGAAGTTGCTCACCGCCGGAGTGCTGGACACTGCCAGCAGACCGAACGACAGCCAGGTGGTCAGTGCCGCCAGCAAGGTGCCCAGCAGGCTCACCGCAGCGCCACCGACCTGTTCACGCATGAGGATCGCGTAATCGACGCTGATGGCCGTCACCAGCAGCAGGCCGAACAGGCTGAACAGCGTCAGCGGTTGCCCCAGCCAACCGAGACTGGCCAGGCTGCACAGCGCGGCCAGCAGTGGCAGGGCGACGATTCGCAGCGCGCCGCCGAAGCCGAACGGCAGGATCAGCACCAGCACGATCAGCACACAGGAAGCGAGTTTCAGCTCTGCGGCACTGACCTGAGTCGCGGCGAACACCTTGTTCAACTCACCGAGGCGATCCACCAGTTCCACGCCCGGCAAATCCAGCGCCTGGACGCGCAGCAGAGAGGGGTTGTTCAGGCCTTGCAGACTGACCATCGCCGCTACGCCGTCCTCGGTCGGCCCCAGCCACAGTGCGCGATAGGGTTCGGCCAACGGACCGACCAGCGCCGCGTCGATGTCTTCGGTGGGCAGTGCCTGTAACTTCGTGAGCTCTGCTTGCAGCGCCTCGGCCGGCACGCCGACATCGAGCAGCGGTTGCCAGAACTGCGGCAATGTGTTCAACGCTTCGCGCACTTGCCGCTGTTCGGTCGGCTGGCTAACCAGTTGATTGAGCGACAGATAACCCTGGAGTTTTTCCAGGTTGATCAACTGATCCAGCCGCTCGCTCAACGCGGTTTGGCGTTCGAGCAGTTCCTGCTGATTGGCCGCCCGCACCAGGAAGAACTGGCTGGTGGGTTGATAGCCCGTGATGCGCGCAATGGTTTGTGCTTGGTCAGTCAGTTGCTGCGGTGCACCGACCCATTGGCGAATGTCGTTTTTGGTGTCGAGCTGCAACAGACCACCCACACAAAAGGCAATCAGCAGCGCCAACAACACCGGCGTGCTCGCGAGTTTGAGCAACGCTTCACGGCGCCCCAGCAAATACTCGGAAACCCGCAGTGGCCATTGCGCCGGTCGTAGGTCTACGCCTTTGAGCAGTGCCGGGAGCAGGCACACCGCAGACAAATAAGCACCGAGCAGACCAGCGGCAGAGAACACGGCAATCTGGGTCAGCGCCGGGAAGGGGGTCCAGGCCAGGGCCAGGTAACCGATGCAACTGGTGATCAGGCTCAGCGTCAGGCCCGGCAACGTCAGGCGCAGGGCCGGCCAACTGTGCCAGGGTTTCAGGCTCCAGCTCTTGGACAGGTAATGCAGCGGGTAATCGACCGCCACGCCGATCAGGCTCGAACCGAGCACCAGCGTCATCACGTGCATATGGCCGAACAGCGCCACGCAGGCCACCGCGCCGAAGAGCATGCCCACCAGCACCGGGACGAAGGCCAGCAACACGCGCCAGCGCCGGAAGGCCAGCAACAGCAACAACAGAATCCCCGCTGTGGCACCGCCACCGACCCAGGTCATTTCTCGCGTCGCTTGCTGTTGACCGGCTGCTGCGTAGAGCAGGCCGCTGGCGGCAATCAGCTGCACGTCGGCTTGGGCGGCCTCTTCGCGGCTGTGCTTGAGCAGATCGGCCACTTGCAGCGGCAGGTTCATGTCGAAGGCGTTGCCCGTGGTTCGCGAGCGCAGCAACACCCAGCTCTTGCCGTCGGCATCGGCGACCAGCGCACCGCTGCCGATGTCCAGTTGCACGGCGCCGTGTTGCGGCTGGCTGTTCTGGATGCGCCCGGTCAGGCCCAGCCAGTCATCCTGGCTCGGCACCAGACTGAAACCGGTGAAGGGGTCGAACAGCGCTTGCACCCTTTGCTGGATAAACGCGTCGGGATGCTCGATCAGTTGCTGCCGGTCGACCGCCGAGAGCATTGCCAGTCGGCCTTGCAGCAATTGCGTGCGCAGCGCCGGGAGGTCGGCTTGCAGGTTCCATTGGACCTTTTCGAATAAGCCGCTCGCCTGCCACTGCTCACCCAGTTTCTGCGCCATGGCGACGGCTTGCTGGCGATCCGTATGACCCACCAACACCAGCATTTCGCGGTTCAGCGGTTCTTGCATGCGTTGTTCGGCGCGCAGTTCCAGCGCGTCCGGCGCCGTGCCTGGCACCAGTTCCATCAGGTTGGCCGACAGCGGGGCGCCGTCACGCCATTGCCAACCGGCGAGCGCGAGCACCGCCAGCAGCAGGATCAGAAACAGCCGCGGAAGACTCCGTTCACTCGGCAAAGTCATGTTGCTCCGCGTTGCTCAACGGTTGGGCGCTGGTGCTGTCTTGCATGCGTAAAAGCGTGCTGTCGCCCTGGGTTTCGAGCAGCTCGATGCTGTGCACCAGTTCGCCGCCGGCAATGTTGATCTGAGTGAACACCTGCTTGAGGAGCATTGAACGCGGGGTCAGCGTCAGCTTCCAGTTCTGCGCATCGCCGCTCAGCGAAAGCTCGAAATCCCGTTGCAGCCCGCTGCTGTCACCTTGCAGTACGGCGAGGAACAAGCGGTTCTGCTGGGCGCCGGCATGCTTGCTCGGGAGCATTTGCCAACCGTTGGCGTCACGCCGGGCAATGCCTTTGTCGCTGATGCGGTAATCCTGTTGCAGCGGGGTTTTCAGCAGCCAGAGCAAGCCGTGGTTTTTAGCGAGGACGAAGGTGCCTTTGCTGGTCAACGGCTGGGGCAGGGAGCGCAGGTGTTTTTCCTGGATGAAGTTGCCGTGGATCACATCAGGTTTGGCCAATTGATCGCTGAGTTGTTGCAGATCGAAGGCATGAGCGATTGATGACAAACCAAGCAGCGCCACCGCGCCGAGGCATTTGAAGAACGGGGTCATGCGAGCATCCTTTCAACAGCGTCAGTGAAGACCTTGGGTGAGGCCAACAGCATTTCGCGGCTGCTCATGTCGACGGCGACCTGCACGGAACTGGCGCGGGTCAAGCGTTCGCCGGTTTCCAGATCGCTGATCAGGTAGCTGATCTTCAGACGGTTCTCCCACTCGACCAGGTTTGCGCGCACATTCAACTTCTGGCCGAACACTGCGCCGCGCACATAACGCAATTGCAGATCGATCACCGGCCATGCGAAACCGGACTCGACCATGGCGTCGTAGTTGTGGCCGATCTTGTCCAGCAGCGCGCAGCGGGCGACTTCCAGGTATTTGACGTAATGGCCGTGCCAGACGACGTTCATGGTGTCGACGTCAAAGAACGGCACGAGGATTTCCGTATCGGTGTGAAGCACGCCCTTGCTACGCATGCAGCCTCCAGTGTTGCTCGGCGATACGCTGCAGGCACAGGCGCAATTCGCCTTCCAGCGCCCGGTCTTCGATGACCGGCGGGAAGTCTTTCGCCAGCTCTTCGTGCATGGCGGCCAGGGCTGGCGGCAATGGACGGCCATCCTCGGCCTTGCTGCGCAGCCAGACGCCTTGATTGGCGGCCAGCAGGGTGGCGGCGGCGACCTGTTCGGTCAGTTCCAGCACGCGGATCGCATCGCGAGCGGCGATGGTGCCCATGCTCACCTTGTCCTGGTTGTGACACTCAGTGGAGCGCGAGAAGACACTGGCCGGCATGGTGTTTTTCAGCGCTTCGGCGGTCCAGGCACTGGTGCCGATCTGCACGGCTTTGAAGCCGTGGTTGAGCATCGCGCGATCCGCGGTTGCACCGGACAGGTTGCTCGGCAAACCGTGGTTGTATCGCTCGTCCACCAGCAACGCGAGTTGACGGTCGAGCAGATCGGCGACATTGGCCACCAGGTTCTTCAGGCTGTCCATGGCGAACGCAATGTGGCCGCCATAGAAGTGCCCACCGTGCAGCACGCGTTCGGCTTCGGCGTCGATGATCGGGTTGTCGTTGGCACTGTTGAGCTCGATCTCGATGAATGAGCGCAGCCAGTTCAGGCTGTCGGCCAGCACGCCGAGGACGTGGGGCGCGCAACGCAGGGAATAGCGGTCTTGCAGGCGATGCAGCGGCGCGGTCGGCGCGTCGATCGCCAGATCCTTGCGCAGCCACGCGGCGACTTTCATTTGTCCCGGATGCGGTTTGGCGGCGAACAGGCGCTCGTCGAAGTGCTCGGGGTTACCTTGCAGCGCGACCACGTTCAACGCGGTGATGCGGGTGGCCAATTGCAGCAGGTAATCGGCGCGGGCGAAAGCGAGGCAAGCGATACCGGTCATCACGGCGGTGCCGTTCATCAGCGCCAGTGCTTCTTTGGGACGCAGTACCAGCGGTTCCCAACCCAGTTCGCGGTGCACGTCGGCGGCTTGCCAGCGTTCACCCCGGAACATCACTTCACGCTCACCGGACAGGGTCGCGGCGACGTAGGACAACGGCGTCAGATCACCGCTGGCGCCCACCGAACCTTCTTCCGGAATCAGCGGCAGAATGTCGTGTTCGAGGAAGGCTTGCAGGCGTTCCAGCAGCTCCACGCGCACCCCGGACACGCCGTGGCACAGCGACTGCAAACGTGCCGCCAATACCGCACGAGTGGCTTGTGCATCGAGCAGTTTGCCCAGGCCGCAGCCGTGGAACGTGTACAGATGACGGGGCAACGCCTCGACGTGATGCAGCGGCACCGCGACCACGCAGGAATCGCCGTAACCGGTGGTCACACCGTAGATCACGCCTTCCTTGTCCAGCAGGGAGTCGAGGAATCGCGCCCCTTTGGCGATACGCTCGCGGTACGCAGGGTCGCCTTGCAACTGCGTCGGCACCTGACGATTGGCCAGGGCCAGCACGTCTTCGATGCGCAAAGGGAGTTCGCCGAAGGTTACCGGCTCAAGCGTTGGCGTCGTCATCGGTCTTCCAGAAAGGGTAAAAGTTAAACCATTGTTGAGGCGCTTCAAGGCAATAGTGACCCAAGCGTTCGGCATAGCGGGAGGCCCACTGATGAATGACCTGCTCGCGGTCGCTGCGTTTCCACACCACGGCCTCGGCGAACGGTTCGAGGGTCAGTCGATAGTCGCCCGTCGGTTTCTTCAGGCACAGCATCAGGTTGATCGGGCATTTCAGCAGCCCGGCCAGCAACCATGGCCCCTGAGGGAACGCGGCTTGATGGCCGAGGAAATCCACGGTCACGCTACGCCCGCCATGCAGCGGCACGCGGTCGCCGGCAATCGCCAGCCACTCGCCGCGTTCCAGGCGTTCATGAAGTTGCAGCATGATCAGCGGGTCCAGT
Source organism: Pseudomonas sp. ZS1P83 (assembly GCF_054897825.1). Lineage (NCBI taxonomy): Bacteria > Pseudomonadati > Pseudomonadota > Gammaproteobacteria > Pseudomonadales > Pseudomonadaceae > Pseudomonas > Pseudomonas sp. ZS1P83. Next base: position 4,986,997 of record NZ_CM142706.1, on the reverse strand, counting down.
TCGCTGACCTGGATCAGGCGCAGATTGGTCGCGCCGGCCTCGCCCAGCAAACGGTTGAATTGCTCGGCGTGCTTGGTGTGCACCAACACGTTCATCGTGACTTTTTCGCCGATCTCCGCCAACGCACGACAGACCTCGAGATTGCCCAGGTGCGCGCCCACCAGCATCTGCCCGCGGGTGCCGCGCAGTTGATTGCGCAGCAATGCCGGGTCGATGATTTCAATCTGCTCGATGCTCAGCTTGCCGTTCCACACGTCGAGTTTGTCGAGCATGGAGTCGGCGAAGGCCATGAACTGGCCGAACACCCGCCAATGAGTCGGGCGCAATGTGTTGCGACCACTCCAGTCGGCGAGCCGTTGCTGGTATTGCCAGGCGCTGCGGCGAGCGCTGCGACCGAACAGGAAAAAGTACAGTACGATGCCGTACAGCAGCGGGCTCAGCAGCCGACGGCCCAACACCTTTGCACCGAACGCCGTGAGCTTCATTAGCCAGAAGCTGCCGCGCTCCTGGCGGTCAGCCCAGTGCTTTTTGTCCACGTTGCTGCTCATGCTCGCCACCGGCGCCAGAGAATCACCGGCGCTCGCAGCAACATGCCGAAGAACAGCCGGGTGTGCATGCTCGTAATCAGCACATTGTCGTGGAACAGGCGGAAATGCGAGACGCCATCCAGCGGGTAATGGACTTTGGTTTGCAGCCATTGCATGGGGAGATTGCGCCACGCCAGTCGCACGAGAATGTCCGAGTCGAAGTCCATGCGCTTGCCGATCTTCGCGGTATCGATCAGCGCCAGGGTCGGTGGCAACGGATAGACGCGGAAGCCGCACATGGAATCGCGAATCTGCAACGACAGGGTGTTGATCCAGACCATCACGTGAGTCAGGTAACGGGCGTACAAACGACCTTTCGGCACGCTGGCGTCGTATTGCGGATAGCCGCAGATCACCGCTTCGGGATGGGCGCGTGACTGTTCGATGAAGGTCTGGACGTCTTGCAGATCATGCTGACCGTCGGCGTCCACCTGCAAGGCATGGCTGAAGCCCAGGCGCGAGGCTTCGCGGAAACCGGTCATGACCGCACCACCCTTGCCCTGGTTGGCGCCGAGTCGGATCAGGTACACCTTGTCGCGCTGGGCCAGTTGATCGAGCACCTTTGCACAGGCCGGGCTGCTGGCGTCGTCCACAAGAATGCACGGCAGGCGGCTTGCGAGCAGCGCATCAACCACGGTGGTGATGGCGGTTTCGTGGTTGTAGACCGGGACCACGGCGCAGGGGTTATGCATGATGGCGCACGCCTGAAAGACCGAGTTGTCTGCTTCGCGAGCAGGCTCGCTCCCACAGGGGATTCGTGTTGGGCGCAGATCCAGTGTAGGAGCGAGCCTGCTCGCGAATGAGTGCGCAGCACTCACCAAGGTTATGCATCGGTTGCTGCCTCCAGCAAGATCCGCCCACTGGAGCAGGTCGCGGTCTCGTTGCGATAGGCGAAATACAACTTGTTGCGCGTCGGGTCGAAGCGCAAGTGCAGCTGGACTTCATCGCCGGGGCGCACCAGTTGCTGGAATTTCAGCACTTCCATGCCGGCGAATTTTGCCGGCAGGTCCATCAATTGCTGGCCCAGCGTTAACGCCCATTCCACTTGCACCACACCGGGCAATACCGGCGCCTGGGGGAAGTGGCCGCTGAAGTAAGCGAGGTCGGGTGGTACCGCCAGTTGCAGGCTCCACTCGCCATCGACTTCGATCTGCTCCAGGACCTCCGGGGCCTTGGTGCGCGGCGCCAGCAGCAGGGCTTCAACGGTGGCCTGGGGCAGTTTGCCCTGAGCGTTCAGCGGCAGATGCCGCAACAGGCGCCAACGGCGTGGCAAGGCCAAGGCTTCGCAATGCTGGCTCAGATGTTGACGCAGTTCTTGCGTGAGGGTGCGTCGACCCTGATTACGCAGGGCATGCAGGCCTGACTCGGTCAGCACCAGCAGCGCACCCAACGAAGCGCGGTTTTCCTGAACCACGCCAAGACGCGCTTCGGCGACCCAGTCGTGGGCCATTAGAGCCTGTTCCAGCATCGGTAGCGAGATACGTTTTTCTTCCAGTTTGACGATCCGGTCCAGACGTCCGAGCAGTTCGAATCGGCCGTCGGCAGCGATTCGCGCGGCGTCCGCAGTGTGTTCGATATGGCCGTGCGGTAAGTACGGCGAAGCAATGAGCAGAGCGCCGTCGCTGTCCTGGCTCAATTCAATGTCAGCAAAGGGCTGCCAGAGATCGTGACCCTGACGCCAGGCGATGCCGCCGGTTTCCGAGCTGCCGAGGATTTCCGTCGGCCATTGCTGCAGGCGTTGCTGGAGGCTTTGCGCGGCCTCGGCCGGTAATGCACCGCCGGAGGAAAATACTCGGCGAACCGCGCTTAAAGCGGGCCAGTCAAGGTTGTCGCCCATGCGCTTGAGCAGTGCCGGGCTGGCAACCCAGACAAACGCCGGGTGTTCGCGGCTGGCGCGCTGCAGGTCTTCAGGGAATGCCAGCTGCTTGCGCACAAACGAGCGCCCGGCGCACAGCGGCCACAGCACTCGAAACAATAATCCGTAGATATGTTGAGTGGCGACGCTGCCAATGATGCAAGCCTGGCCCAGATCGGTTCCCCAGAGCAGCTCCAGCGCTTCGACTTCATTGGCCAGTTGACGCAGGGTTTTGTCGATGCGCTTGGGCTCGCCACTGGAACCGGAGGTACACAGGCTCAGCGAACAGCGATCCAGATCCAGTGCAGCGGCCATCAACGGCGGATGTCGGTAATCGCTCAGGTGCGCGTCATCGGCCTGATCGGTCAGCCACAGATCGACTTCGGTCGACCAGCGCTGTCGAGTCTGGGCTTGCAGGTCTGCGGGCAGCAGCACGCTGACCCCGGCACGCCAGGCACCCAGCAGGGCAATCGCCAGGTCGGCGGCATCCTCAAGGTGCACGGCAATGCGCCGTACACTCTGGGCTTGCAGGCCCGCGGCGAGGCTCAACGCCTGTACGCACAGTTGCGCGTGATTCAGCGTCGGTTCGGCCGTCACGGCACGTTCCGATTGCGCCTTGAGCAACAGTTGCTCAAGTTTTATCCAATTCATGGGTGGCCTCGTACCCGTTGTCGTATAAGCCATTCAATGGCAAACAGCAGGCCCATCAATCCGTAGGAAATCAGGCCGGTGTACAACATCCACCAACTCAGCGGTGCCCAGAGGGTCAGAGCGGCGGCGAGCAAACCATTGCAGAGGAAAAACACGCTCCAGACGATCGTCACCTGGCGCGTATAAACAATCGCCTTGGCCGGCAATTGCGGTTCACGCATACGCGCCAGACGTTCGATCATCGGTGGGCCGTATTTCAGGCTCAGGCCAAACAACCCAAGCATGAAAGCGCTGATCAGCACCGGGTACCAGCGCAGCAACAGCGGGCTGTCGAACAGCGCCAGCAACAGGCAAAAAACGATCGCGGTGATCGCCATCCACACGCTGCCAGGACGGCGCGCGCCGAGCAGCGCCCGGGCCAGCCACAGACTGCCCAGCAGCAGACCGAACTGCCATGGGGCGAAATGCTCCATGCCGAAATACACCGCGAAGGGGTACAGCAGACCCGCCAGCAGCAGGCCAAGGCCGATCAATCGACTCATGCGGCCGGCTGAACCAGACGGTAGACCGCCTCGACCACGTCGCTGACCGTGCGCACCGTTTTGAATTCTTCGGCAGCGATTTTCTTGCCGGTCTGACGTTTGATGTGATCGATCAGGTCGACCGCGTCAATGCTGTCAATTTCCAGGTCCTGATACAGGTTGGATTCGAGGCTCACGCGCTCAGGGTCCAGCTCGAAGAGCTCGACCAGAGCATCGCGCAGGGTGTTGAAGATGTCGTCACGAGTTTGCATGGTCCGGTCTCAAGCTGCCTGTTTTGCAGTGACGAACGCCGCAAGGCTCGTCACGTTGCTGAAATGATTGCGAGTGTCTTTAGCGTCGGCGTCGATTTTGATGCCGTATTTTTTCTGGATCGCCAGGCCGAGTTCCAGGGCGTCTACGGAATCCAGGCCCAAGCCTTCGCCGAACAGCGTCTGGTCGTCGCCGATGTCTTCGACGCTGATGTCTTCCAGGCCCAGGGCGTCGATGATCAGCTCTTTGATTTCACGGTGTAGATCGCTCATCTTCGGCGAGCTCCTTAATAAAGTAATGATGCAAATAGTCATTGAGCTTGCGCGAGGCCTGTGGAGCAGGGCCCAGCGCGGCGAAGGCTTGTGGGTCTATATCGGCCCCGACACGGAAACTGAAGTGCACGCGACGTTTGGGGATTCGATACCAGGGTTCGGCCTTGGTCAATGTGGTCGGGCTAACCTTGATGATCACCGGGGTGAGAATTCTCGCACCGCGCAGCGCGATCGCCGCAGCACCCCGATGGAAGGCCGGCGGCTGACCCGGTTGGGTGCGGGTGCCTTCGGGAAAGATGATCAGGGTCTGGCCGCTTTTAAGCGCATCGGCAGCGGCATCGAGCATGTCCATGCTGCCGTCGTTGCTGATGTATTCGGTGCTGCCTAGCGGGCCGCGGGTAAAAGGGTTCTCCCAGAGGCTTTTCTTGACCACGCAGTTGGCGTGACGCACCAGGCCGATCAGGAACACCACATCGATCAGCGACGGGTGATTGGCGATGATCATTTGCCCGGGTCGACCGAGTTTTTCGGCGCCCTGGATGTCGTAAGTCAGCACGCCGGTGCGAGCCATGAATCGCACAAAAAACCAGAACAGGCGAGCGACGGTCTGCCGCGCTCGAAGCCGGTGTGTCGGGGCATCGCCGGGCAGGCAGTTCAGCAGCGGAAAAACCACCAGGCGCAGGCACAGCCCGCCCAACCCGAACAGGGTGAAGCTTGCGGCGGTAGCCAGCAGGCGCCAGTAATAGGCGTCGCGGTTTTTATCGATTACAGGTTGCGTTGCCAGGTCCATACACGATTTTTCCAGGCATGTTGGCAGGTTGTCTGCTGGCCGAGCAGGGTACTCAATAGGTTCAGGGCATGGGGCCAGTGGGCTTTGGACAACTCATCCGAGGTGCTGTTCAGGGACAGCTGCCAATCGTTGCCGGGGGTGATCAGCAGACCGACCGCGTAAGGGAACGGCACGTCGTCGATCCAGGTCGAGTAGGCTTCGGGCGGTTGCTCTTCGGTGACGATCAGCAGTACCGCGGGTGCGCCTTCGCCAAGCAAAGCCGCGGCCTCTAGCATGCCGTGTTCAAGGCCATCGCCGGCTGCCGCGAGGGCGGTCATTTCGCTGGTTTCACCCCGCATGATCGACCACAGGCCGATGATCGCGTTGTGCACGGACAGGCTGAATTGAGTCGGCGACAGCGGCTGATCGGCAGCCAGATCGCTGAGAATATCGAAAGTGCGCGGGGTTTCGCCGTGGCGAGAAATAAAGACCAACGGTAGGTCCTGGCGACCGTCGGCCAAAGGCCAGCCGACACTGAACGCCATCCGCGCCAGACGACTGAGTCGACGGCGCTGCATGGCCGGCAGAAACGAGACGTCGGGGGCGGCATCGCTGCTCGCAAGCACGACCGGTTGTCGGCTCCAGGCCTGCCAATCGTCCACGCTTTCGAGCCCAGGGGCCCACGCGCGCCATTGGGCGATGTTGAAGTTGATCACAGACATTCATCCCGCCCCTGCGGGCTTCCTTGACGTGGTGAGTCGCAAAAAGCGCGAACTACCTTACGTGGCGCTTGGCGCCGAGTGGCGCGCATTATCCCGTTGCGGCGGGCGTGTAGCAAATGATGGTTACATTTTGCTCAATGAAATGTACTGGCTGGTTCGTGCGCGGCTGTCATTTGGCCATTATCTACACTGGGACCTGCCTGTCTGTCGGCTCTGTCAGCAAGGAATGCACGAGTTCATGGTTTTTTCCGCGTGAGATCACACCTGACTGTGTAGTCCCGATGCCGGCGAGGTAGCTAAGCAGCGCCATGGACTACTACACTCGGTCATTCTTTGATACACGGAGGTTTTGACATGCGGCGCGTGGTGTTCAATCAGAAAGGTGGCGTAGGCAAATCCAGCATTGCCTGCAATCTGGCGGCGGTCAGCGCTAGCGAGGGTTATCGCACCCTATTGGTGGATCTCGATGCCCAAGCCAACTCCACTCAGTACCTGACTGGGCTCACCGGTGATGACATTCCGATGGGCATCGCCGATTTTTTCAAACAGACCCTGTCTTCCGGACCGTTCTCGAAGAAAAACCAGGTCGATATCTACGAAACCCCGTTCGACAACCTCCACGTCATCACCGCGACCGCCGAGTTGGCTGACCTGCAGCCCAAGCTTGAGGCCAAACACAAGATCAACAAGCTGCGCAAATTGCTTGAGGAGCTGGAGGGCGATTACGACCGGATGTACCTCGACACCCCGCCGGCGCTGAATTTCTATGCGGTTTCGGCCTTGATTGCGGCTGATCGTGTGCTGATCCCCTTCGATTGCGACAGCTTCTCGCGTCAGGCGTTGTACGGCGTGCTGGCAGAAATCGAAGAATTGAAGGACGACCACAACGAAGGGCTGGAAGTCGAAGGAATTGTCGTTAACCAGTTCCAGGCTCGCGCCAGTCTGCCCCAGCAAATCCTCGACGAACTGATCGCCGAGGGCCTGCCGGTGTTGCCGGTGTACCTGGGTAGTTCGGTGCGCATGCGTGAATCCCACCAGGCCAACACGCCGCTGATCCATCTCGATCCGCGTCATAAGCTGACGCAGCAATTCGTCGAGCTGCACAACCTGCTGGAAAACACCTGACTGCTCGTCAGATCCCTTGGCTGCGCAACCAGCTCATCAACTGCGGCAATGGGAAGGCCCCGCTCTGGCGTGCGACTTCCCGGCCGTCCTTGAACAGAATCAGACTCGGGATCGAACGGATCCCTAGCTGCGCCGAGAGCTGCTGGTTCGCCTCGCTGTCCAGCTTGGCCAGCCGACACTTGCCCGCCAATTGCACCGCCGCCTGCTCAAACACCGGCACAAACGACTTGCACGGCCCACACCAGTCCGCCCATACATCCACCAGCAGCGGCAGATCGCCCTTGATCTGGCTGGCGTAATCGCTTTGTTTCAAATCGAACGGTTTGTTCAGCAAGACCTCGGCTTTGCAGCGGCCGCATTTTGGATGGTCGTTGAGGCGCGAGGCGGGGATGCGGTTGAGGCCGTTGCAGTGGGGGCAGGGGATTAGGAGTGGGTCGGGCATGAGGATGGTCCTGTTAAAGAAGCCGATCACTCCTATTTGGAGACGTTTGCTCATATTTTCAATCGTGCAGCGTCAGGCGATAAAACTAGGCTGAGTCGTACTGCGCGAGACCGTTGGTCTGCGCACTAATATCGCAACTTGCGATATTTTTGGTCTGTGATTAACTACCCATAGCAGAATGCGATAAGGATGTTGCATGCTGTCATCTCCGAAAAACGAATACGTGAAGCCAAGACCAAATGGCCAAATACAGCCACCGCATTGGATTATTGGTATCAATTGGCCAAAGGAAGTAAGCCATCGGATTTTGCGGCGATGAGAGCCATCTTTCCTGCTGTCGACAAGGTGGGTGAGCATCACGTTTTCGATATCGGTGGCAATAAATTGCGGCTGATCGCTTTTGTCAGGTATCGATCGCAAAAGCTTTATATCAAGCATGTGCTGGATCACCGCGAATATGATCGCGGAAAATGGAAGGAGGAAAGAGCATGAGTGTTCTGATCAAAAGAGCTGCCGAGCATTGGGAGTTTGTCTCGCCTGTACTGCGCAAACCAAAAAATGAAGACGACTATGACATGTTGGCGCGGGCGCTGGACGAGTTGCTCGAGATGACCGGTGATGACGAGTCCCATCCTCTGATGAGTCTTGTGGATATCATCGGTGACTGGATTGAGGAATGGGATCACAAGCATCACCCAATGCCGAAGCCCAGCGGTGTCGACGTCCTCGGCTACTTGATGCGCGAGCACGGTCTGAGCCAAAGCGACTTGCCCGGTGTCGGCGCCCAGTCTGTTGTCTCCGAGATTCTGAGCGGCAAGCGTCAGCTCAACCTGCGGCAGATCCGCTGGTTGGCCGAGCGCTTCGGTGTGTCAGTGGAGACCTTTATCTGATCAGCCTCACGACGAACAACTGATCTCCAGATGCTTTCCCCACTCCGGCGGCCGCTCGGCATAGCTCTCCATCCCCGGCTGCTCCTCGAACGGATTGCTCAGCACTGCGTGCAGCCGACGTACCTCTGAATAGTCGCCGCTCTGCGCCGCATCGATAGCTTTCTGCGCCAGGTAGTTACGCAGGATGTAGAGCGGATTGACGGCGTGCATCCGTTTGCGGCGTTGTGCCTGATCAACCTCGCCTTCACGGGCAACCCGGGCGATGTAGAGCTCACCCCAGGCATCGAAGCCCTTGATGTCGACGAAGTCATCGCGCAAACGGGTGACGGCCAGTTCAGGTGACTCATCACCCAAACGCCGGAAGAACAGGCTGTAGTCGACGCCGCTGTTCTGCATCAGTTGCAGCAAGTGTTCCAGCAGTTTTTGGTCATCGTCTTCGGCCGTGGTGAAGCCGAGGCGGCGGCGCATCAGGTCCAGGTAATGGGCCTGGTACAGCGGCAAGTACAGGCCGAGGGTTTCACGCAGGGCTTCGACGCTGATAAAAGGCGTCAGGGCCTGGGCCAGGGCGCTGAGGTTCCACTGGCCGATCGGCACCTGGTTGCTGAAGGAGTAACGACCCTGGTCATCGGAGTGGTTGCAGATGAAGTGGGCGTCGAAGTCGTCGAGGAACGCGAACGGGCCGTAGTCGAAGGTAATGCCCAGGATCGACATGTTGTCGGTGTTCATCACGCCGTGGCAGAAACCATAGGCCTGCCATTTGGCGATCAGTTCAGCGTTGCGCTCAACGATTTCACGGAACATCGCCAGGTACGGTTCCGGCTGTTCAAGACATTCCGGGAAATGCATGGCCAGCACGTGCTCGCCGAGCTCTTTCTGCTTCTCGGGACGTTTGGTGTAGTAGAAATATTCGAAATGCCCGAAACGCACATGGCTCGGCGCCAGGCGCAGGACCATGGCCGCGCGCTCCTGTTTCTCGCGCCAAACCGGCGTGTCGGAGCCGATCACGCACAGCGCGCGGGTGGTCGGGATGTTCAGGGCATTCAGCGCTTCGGAGGCGAGAAACTCGCGGATCGAGGATCGCAGGACCGCTCGCCCATCACCCATGCGCGAAAAGGGTGTCTGGCCGGCACCCTTGAGGTGCAGGTCCCAATGCTCGCCGGCCTCGTTGTAGACCTCACCCAGCAACAGACCGCGACCATCGCCCAGCTGTGGGTTGTAGGAACCGAACTGATGACCTGAATAGACCATCGCCCTCGGGACCGCGTCGGCCCAGAGCTTATGGCCGCTGAACAGTTCGGCGAACTCCGGGGTTTCGGCCACGACAGGGTCGAGGTCGAGCAGTGCCATGGCGGCGGGGCTGGCCACCACCAGACGCGGGTTGTCGATGGGTTCGGGCAGCACGTGGGCGGAAAACGTATCGCCCAGGCGGGCGAAACGATTATCGAAGGTCAGTTCGTCGAGGGCTTTCAAGGGCCATCTCCAGCAGAATGTCCGAGCATTCTGCTAGGGATAAGCCGCTTAGTCGAGCTTGGCCGGTGGTGGCTCTAGCGGCGATTTGCCATCAACCAGCGGCACGATGGTTTTGGTTTCCGGATCGACGGGCACCATCCTGTATTCCTGGCCTTGAAGGTTCTTGAGATAAACCTCCATCTGCCGGAACGAGATGTTGATGTGCTGATTCTTGAACTCGCGGTTGATGAACCGGTTGACCTCATCGAGCACCGGGTTACGGTCGCCGAGGTCGCGCACATGCATGCGCAGTTCATGATCGAGGGTGCTTTCGCCGAAGTTCAGGAAGTACACGTGAGGCTCGGGATCCTTCAGCACACGTGGGTTTTCACGGGCAGCCTTGAGCAGCAATTCCTTGACCAGGTCCAGGTCAGAGCCGTAATCGACGCCGAGTTTGAGGGTCACTCGGGTGATGGTGTCGGTCAGGGACCAGTTGATCAGTTGCCCGGTGATGAAGGTCTTGTTCGGGACAATGATGTCCTTGCGGTCGAAGTCGGTGATGGTCGTGGCGCGGATGCGGATCTTGCTCACCGTGCCCGACAGGTTACCGATGGTAATGGTGTCGCCGATCCGCACCGGGCGTTCGAACAGGATCATTATCCCGGAGATGAAGTTCGCGAAGATTTCCTGCATTCCGAAACCGAGACCTACCGATAGCGCCGCCACCAGCCATTGCAACTTGTCCCAGCTCACGCCGAGCGTCGACAGGGTCGAGACGAAACCGACACCGGCGATCACGTAGGACAGCAACGTAGTGGTGGCGTAGGCGCTGCCCTGAGCCAGGTTCAGCTTCGACAACACCAACACTTCCAGCAGGCCCGGCAAGTTGCGGGCGAGGGCGAAGGTGATGCCGATGATGATCAGCGCGCCGAGCATGTCGCCCATGTTGATCGGCACCATGCTCATGTTGGCGCCGGTGCCGCTGGTGTATTCGTAGAGGGTGACGTTATCCAGGTACGAAAACACCGAGATCAGATCGGACCAGACCCAGTACAAGGCCGCGATGAAACCGCCAAGCAGTGCCAGACGGATCAGGCGCAGGGACTGCTCGTTGACCTTCTCGATGTCCAGGGTCGGTTCTTCGATCACCGCTTCGCCGTCGCCGGCCTCTTTCGCGGCCTGGCGTTTGGCCAGGGCGCGCTGGTAGGCCAGCCGCCGTGCGGCAACGCTAAGGCCTCGGACGAAAGTGGCTTCGATCACCAGCCAGAACATCAGCAGGTACAGGGTGTTGATCAACCGGTCACTGAGCTTCAGCGCGGTGTAGTAATAGCCGAAGCACACCGCTACAAATAACGCGACCGGCAGGACGGTGAACATGATCCCGACGGTTTTGCGAAACAGCGAAGCGTTCTGGTGCGTCGGGCTGCTGATCAGCAGGCGACTGAGCAGCCAGGCCATCAAGGCGTAGCAGGTCAACACCACCGGCATGCCGAGCACGTCATCGGCCAGAGTCGCGGGTTGCAGTTCGGCAACCGCCACCACGGCGACCAATGCCATCACCACCAGTCCGAGTCGGCGGACCCAGCCCTGAAGGAACTCGACCTGGGGTTTTTCCCAGCGGAAGTGCAGTTCGGCCACGCCGCCTGGCGCGAGGATCCGGTAAGCGGTGTAGAACACCAGCCAGGCCTGAGCCATTTGCAGCAGCGCCGCGCCCATGTTCGCGTTCTGTCCGCGGGCGTCGATTTGCAAGGCCAGGCCACACAAGGCCAGGCCCAGAGACACCGGCATCGCCAGCAAAATGTTGATCAGGATCGCCTGCGGCGTGTGCCACTGGCTGTCGCGCTTGAAGTGACCGATGTCCTGGTGAACTTTGCTCAGTCGGGCATACAGGCTTTTACGCCGCCACAGCAGGGCACCGATCAACAGCGCCAACGGCAGGAACAGCAGCGGCCGCTGGGTCAGGCCATCACTCAATTCGCTCAGACTGGAAGCCCACGGCAGCGTGGTGACCTGACGTTGCAGGCGCTCCGGTACGGCGCGCATCCATTCCAGGTCCAGCGGCTTGTTGCTGGGAATCCAGAACATTTGCTCATCGAGGGTGGCCCGCAGGCTTTGCGCGGTGCTGAGCAATTGTTTCTGATTGAGTTGCAGGGTGATGGACTCGTTGAGCACCGCGCTTAGTTCGCGGTTCAACCGCTCCAGCAGGTCGACGCGGGTCGTGGCCAGCTCCATCAGGCTCTTGCGCAGCGGCGGGGTGACTTGCTCCGGCGGTTGGGTAGACAGCAGATTGTCGACGTAAGTGGCCGGGTTGCTGAGCAGTTCCCGTTGCTGGCTGACTTCGAATTGATAGAGGCGAATGTCGGCGATCTGGTCGGCCAGGTCGCGGTCGAGCTTGAGGAGTGGCAGGGCCTGTTTCTGTTTGTAGAGAATCTTGGAGAGCAACAGGCTGCCCTTGAGCACGTTGATTTGCTCTTCCAGCGCCGAATCGCTCTGGGTCACGTTGTCCAGCTGCTGCTTGGTCTGCAGGTTCTGCTGGGTGACTTCGTTGAGGCGGTCGGTACTTTTTAGCAGGTAGTCAGAAAGCTTCAGGTTGGCCGCGCTTTCGGTGGCCAAAAGGCTGCTGCCACCGGCCTTCTGCGCTTCGATGGACTGCTGGGTCACCGTTTCCTGAGACTGAGCCAGGCGCTTCTGGTTGATCAGGGTTTGCAGCTCCTGGCTTTCCTGATCCAGACGATCGGATTTTTCCGATAACAAATCATGCTGGCTGTTGCCCAGGTCCTGCAGTTGACTGTTGCCGGCCAGTTCCTGGCGGCGCAACGGGATCAGGGCATTCAGCGCCGCGAGCTCGGCGTTGAGCAGGTCGCGTTGCTCGGGGGTCACGGTTTTGCCGTTGTCCTTGCCCGCCTTGAGGATGTTGTTGATCTGCTGGATGCGCGTCTGGCTGGTAGAAATTTCGGCTTGGGCGCGCTCCGGGCGGGTCTGGGCGGTAGTGACCAGACTGTTGGCGTCGGCCAAGGACTTCTGCAGATCGCTTTGCTGGGTGGAGCGCTCAGTGAGCATCTGCTCCAGTTGCTGAACAGGCTCTTTGGCATAGCGCTGCGGCACCGGCAGCACTTTGGTGGCTTTGAGCTTGGTCAGTTCTCGCTGGTTCTCGATGTTCTGCTTCGGGGCGCTGGCCAGTTGCCGTTTGAGATCGGCCAGCCTCTGCTCGTAATCACGCTGGTTGTTGAGTTGGGTCAGCGTGCTTTGCAGGATGCTCTGCAGGGCTTTCTGATCGGCTTCCGGCAGTTTGCGGTCGGCGATCTTGTTCAGGTTCGCCTGCACGGCTTCGCTGGACGGCGGTTCGGCCGCTTGCAATGTACCGACAGAAAGACTCAAGCCCAGCAGGGCCATGATGAAAAAGGTGCGCAGGGTTGACATAGAGACCGATCGAAAACGAGACGAAGAATGGAGTTTAGAGGAACAAGCCCGGGCCCGGGCGACTTCCTTCGGGGAATCTGACGCCCACTTTGCCGATCTTGTTCCCTTCCATGACCGCGACGGTCCAAATGGTGGCGTTCCACTCCACCTGGTCACCAACCACGGGTGCACCGCCCACTTTCTGGGCAATGAAATGGCCCAGGGACATGTCCGGATCGATGCCTTCCACTTTCAATCCGTACAACGCAGCAACCGCGGCCAGCTGGGCGTCTCCTTCGAGTACGAAGTCGCCGAAGAAACGCAAATCGAGGCCTCGTTGCGGTGCCTGACTGAAGAGTTTTCCGAGGGCCGGAAGGTTGTGTTCATGGCCGATTACACACAGCAAATCATCGACTTCGAGCACCGTACTACCCGACGGATGGAGCAGTTGCTGGCCACGAAACAGGGCAGCAATGCGAGTGCCCTCGGGCATTTTCAGGTCCCGAAGGGGCGAGCCGATGCACCATTTCTCGGCGCCGAGGCGATAAACGAACAGCTCCCACTCACTGGTGACGTGCACTTCCAGCGCTGCGCGGGAGATCGGCGCAGGCTCCGGCGGAACGGTCACTTTCAAAAGCTTCGCCACCCATGGCAGGCTCGTACCCTGAACCAGCAGCGACACCAATACGATAAAGAAGGCGAGGTTGAAGTAGAGCTGGGCGTTGGGCAGGCCGGCCATCAGCGGGAACACCGCCAGAATGATCGGGACCGCGCCGCGTAAACCGACCCAGGAAATAAACGCCTTCTCGCGCCCATGGAACGCCTTGAACGGCAGCAGACCGACCATCACCGACAACGGCCGGGCAAACAGAATCATCCACAGCGCCAGACCCAGAGCGGGCAGGGCAATCGGCAACAAGTCATGGGGCGTCACCAGCAGCCCCAGCACCAGGAACATGCCAATTTGCGCCAGCCAGGCCATGCCATCGAGCATGTGCAAAATGCCGTGGCGGCTGCGCACCGGGCGGTTCCCGACGACCAGGCCGCACAGGTACACCGCCAAAAAGCCGCTGCCGTGCAAGGCGTTGGTCAGGGCAAACACGACCAATCCGCCCGCAATGACCAGAATCGGATAAAGACCGGTGGCCAGGTGGATACGGTTGACCAGTTGCAACATGACCCAGCCACCGCCCAGGCCGATGACGGCACCGATACCGAACTCACGCATGAAGTGCCCGAGCAGGCTCCAGTGCAGGCCGGTCTGGCCGCTGGCGAGCATGTCGATCAGGGTGACGGTGAGAAACACCGCCATCGGGTCGTTACTGCCGGACTCGATCTCGAGGCTGGCGGTGACCCGTTCGTTCAAGCCTTTGCCACCCAGCAGCGAGAACACCGCCGCGGCGTCGGTGGAGCCGACGATAGCGCCGATCAGCAGTCCCTGGATCAGGTTCAGGTTGAACAACCAGGCGGCTGCCATACCGGTCAGCCCGGTGGTAATCAACACCCCGACCGTCGCGAGCGACAGCGCCGGCCATAACGCCACGCGGAAGCTGGAAACCCGGGTGCGCAACCCGCCGTCGAGCAGGATGACTGCCAGGGCGAGGTTGCCGACCAGATAAGCCGTTGGGTAGTTATCAAAAATAATGCCGGCACCGTCGACGCCGGCCGACATGCCTACCGCGAGGATGATCACCAGAATCGGGATGCCGAGGCGGGACGAAAGTGAGCTCACCAGAATGCTCGCACCTACCAGCAACGCGCCGATCAAGAACAGGCTGTTGATGGTCGTCGCATTCAAAGGCAATACTCCAGAAAGCTGAAAGGCGGGCACAAACTGACCATGCAGTCTGCGTGCCAGCGATTCTAACCTGTTGAAATGTGATGCTGTCAAAAAGCTTTGACCGTGATCGTTCCCACGCGGGAGCGTGGGAATGATCAGTTACGGGTTAGAGGCTAAACCGCCCAACCATATTGTTCAGGTCCAGCGCCAACCGCGACAACTCATTGCTGGCAGCACTCGTCTGATTCGCCCCGGTTGCCGACTGCACCGACAAATCACGAATGTTCACCAGATTGCGATCCACTTCGCGAGCCACCTGCGCCTGCTCTTCGGCGGCGCTGGCGATCACCAGGTTGCGTTCGTTGATTTCGACAATCGCACTGTTAATAGTGTCCAGCGACATGCCTGCACCACGGGCAATGTTCAGCGTCGACTCGGCGCGCTCGGTGCTGTTGCGCATCGAATCCACCGCGTGCTCGGTGCCGCTCTGGATGCTGCCGATCATGCGTTCGATTTCGCTGGTCGATTGCTGGGTGCGGTGGGCCAGTGCACGGACCTCGTCCGCGACCACGGCAAAACCACGACCGGCTTCACCGGCACGGGCTGCTTCGATGGCCGCGTTCAAGGCCAGCAGATTGGTCTGGTCAGCCAGGCCGCGAATCACGTCCAGCACTTTGCCGATGTCACGGGACTCGTTGGCCAGGTCGCCAATCAGGGTCGCGGTGCTCTGCACATCGGCGCTCATGCGTTCGATGGCGCTGACGGTTTCCTGCACCAGGTCACGACCATCACCGGCAGAGGTGGTGGCATTTTTCGACGCTTCGGAAGTGCTGACGGCATTGCGCGCGACTTCTTCTACGGCGCTGGTCATTTCATTGACGGCGGTGGCGGCTTGCTCGATTTCGTTGTTCTGCTGGGTCAGGCCACGGGCGCTTTCGTCAGTGACACTGTTGAGTTCTTCAGCGGCAGACGCCAGTTGCGTGGCAGAGCCGGAAATCCGTTGCAGGGTGTCGCGCAGCTTGTCCTGCATCTTCGACATGGCCAGCAGCAAACGGCCGGCTTCGTCCTCACCGTCGACTGTGATCGGGCGAGTCAGGTTGCCTTCGGCAATTTCTTCGGCGGCGCTCAGGGCATTAGCGATCGGCTTGGTGATGCTGTTGGTCAGCAACCAGGCGAAAAGCAGGGTCAGGCCGCTGGCGATGACCAGCAAAGTGATCACCAGATTGAACGACGTCGAATACTGATCGCCGGCGCGCTGGTCAGTTTCCTCGATTTGCTGGGTGTTGATCTCCAGCAGCTTCGCGAGGGCCGCGTTGACCTCTTCGGAGTTGGCGAGCAACTCGGTGTTCAGCATCTTGCGCAGGTCGTCGACCTGATTGTTGCGCGAGAACGTCTTCATCCGCTCTTCAAGCTGACGATACTGCGCCAGCAACTGCACGTACTTATCGTAAGCGCCGCGTTCTTGCGGACCATCGATCAGCGGCTCATAGACTTTCTGCGCCTCGCGGATCTGCTGGTTGCGCAGGTCGAACAGGTCAATAGTCTTCTGTTGAACATCAGGTTCGCGGTTCACCAGCAAACGGTAAGACAGCACCCGCAGGCGCAGTGTGAGCTGAGTGAATTCGTCGAGGCTCTTAATGCTCGGCACACTCATGGAAGCGATGTCTTCACCGGCGCCGCGAATCTTGCTCATCTGGTTCAAGGCAAATACCCCCAAAACCAGCATCAAACCGCCAATCAGGGTGAAGCCGAGGAACGCCCGCGGTGCGATATTCATATTACGAAGGGACATGGTATTTACCGAAAAGAGCGCATCCGTGCGGCGCTGAGACTGACGTATGGGTGACTTATCGGTCATACGACTAAAGTCTTGAACCCCTGCGCGTATTTGTCGCACAACGGCCCGGGCGACGAAGTGCAGGAACCAGATCCGCCAATCACAGTCTTTAAAGTTCGCGAGGAAGGTCGCCCGCCAGCAAAATCAAGGCCTTGCGCCTGGATAACCCTGGCATCCGTGGTGACTTTTCTTTATCGTACGCGCCCTTTGAAAATGCTCGGAAAATCAAAATGTTGGAAGCATCCCTAAGCCAATTGGAACAGCTGGTCAGCGACCTGGTGCAACAGAACCAGACCCTGCTCGGCACTCACCAAACCCTGAGCGCAGAATTGGCCCAGGCCAAGGATGAAAACGAAAGCCTGCAGCTGAGCCTGATGGAACAGGAAGAGAAACAAGGTGACACCGCCGCACGCATCCAGGCCTTGGTTGAGCGCGTCAGCGCCGGCCCAGTCAGCGCATGAGTCACGGCGCCGCAGGGGTAAAAGTCGTCTCGATCCTGGGGGAGGACTATTCGATCAAGGCGCCGGCCGGGGAAGAGCAAACCCTGCTGGACGCCGCATTAATGCTGAAGGCTGCCCTGGCCGACACCAAAAAGAAGTACCCGACGCTGATCGGTGACCGCTTGCTGGTGCTGGCCGCGATGAATCTGTGCTCCCAGCAGATCGACATGCAGAAACAGCACAAGCAGGAACTCGACCGTTACCAAGAGCAAGTCAGCGCCACGGTTGAAGTGATCTCCAAGACGATCAATCAGGCCTGATCGGCTTTGCGCACAACCAAAGAATAAATTGTCGGTTGCGTTGTATACAATCGGCACGGCTGTTGCAGTGGTTCAGCCTCTTATTCTTTGGGGGTGCTCCATGCAGTTCTGGCGACGCAGTATTCAATGGCAGTTGATCCTGAGTATGGGCACCGCCCTGCTGGTCAGCATTCTGATCGTGGTTGGCGTTTATACCCTCGTGGTCAACCGTCTCGCCCAGCGCTATCTGGTCGAACAAGCGCTGCCGTCGAGCATCGAAGCGATGCGCAACGACATCGAGCGAATCCTCGTTCAACCCCTCACCGCCGCCAAGGACATCGCCAGCAACAGCATGGTGCGCGACTGGCTCGCAGGGGGTGAAGGCAGTGCCCAGACCGCCACGTTCGTGCAGTACCTGGAAGGCATCCGCGCCGAGCACAAAGCCTTTACCGCGCTGATCGTCGGCACGGCCTCAAACCACTACCTCACGGAAAAAGGCCTGGACCGGACCCTCAGCCGTTCCAACCCTAAAGACGCCTGGTTCTACGCCTTTCTCGACAGCAACCAGCCGCGCACCCTCAATATCGACAATGACACCGCGACCGGAGAATTGGCGCTGTTCATCGACCTCAAGGTCGAGCAGGCCGGCAAAGTGGTTGGCGTTGCCGGGCTCGGGTTGAGCATGAAAGAGCTGTCGGAGCTGATCCACAATTTCAACTTCGGCGAGCGCGGCAAGGTCTATCTCGTGCGTTCCGACGGTTTGATCCAGGTTCATCCCGAGGCGCAATTCAGCGGCAAACGCACTCTGACTGAACAAATCGGTGCCCCGGCGGCACAAGCGGTCATGGGTCAAAAAGTTGCCACCAACAGTGGTTTCACCCGTGATGGCGAAGATTTTCTGGCATTGAGCCTGCCATTGCGGGATCTGGGCTGGACCTTGGTGGCCGAAGTGCCGCAGTCGCAAATCTACGCCGAAGCCCGCCGCGCCATGTGGACCAGCAGCGCCATCGGCCTGGCGGTGGCGCTGGTGTGCCTGATGTTGGTGGTGTTGCTGGCCCGCGGATTGGTGCGCCCGATCCGTCAGGTAACAGCAGCGCTGGTAGCCATCGGTAGCGGTGGGGGAGATTTGACCCACAGGTTAGATTCCAGTCGCGCCGATGAGCTGGGTGACCTGGCGCGTGGCTTCAATCGGTTCCTGGAAAGTCAGCGCGACATGATTGGCGAAGTGCTGACCACCAGCGAGCGTTTACGCACGGCAGTCGGCCAAGTGGCGCGGGTGGTGGACAACACCGCCGAACGCTCCGGCCGTCAGCAGGAAATGACCGACATGGTCGCCACCGCCGTCCACGAAATGGGCCTGACGGTGCAGGAAATCGCCCAGAACGCAGGTAACGCCGCGATGGCTTCGCAAAACGCCCGTGATGAGGCGATGCAGGCGCGAGAAGTGGTGGGTGGATCGATCCGGCATATTGAAAGCATGTCCGCCGAAATCGGCCTCGCCGCGAGTGCGGTGGGTGAGCTGGCCCATCAAGTGGCGTCCATTGATCAGGTGTTGGCGGTGATTCGCGGGATTTCCGAGCAGACAAATTTGCTGGCACTCAACGCGGCCATTGAAGCGGCGCGAGCCGGGGACATGGGCCGTGGGTTTGCCGTGGTGGCGGATGAGGTACGCACGTTGGCGCGGCGGACTCAGTCGTCGACTGATGAGATTCAGCAGATGATCGGCAGCCTCAAGCAAGGCGCGGAGAATGCGGTCTCGTCGATGCATTCCGGGCAGGCGGCGACGGGCACTGGGGTTGAGTCGAGCCAGCGCACCGGGGCGTCGTTGACAGCGATCACCGGGCAGGTCGAGCGGATCAGCGACATGAACCATCAGGTGGCGACGGCGACGGAAGAGCAGTCGGCGGTGACCGAAGAGATCAACCGCAACGTGCAGGGGATTTCCGATTTGGCCCGGGCAACGGCCGGGGAGGTCAGGGCTTGTCGTGAGGATTGTCAGACGCTGCAGCGGTTGGCGGATGATTTGGCGCGGCAGATGGGTGGGTTCAAGCTGCGCTGATTAAATGGATCGCCTGCACTGACGCCTTCGCGAGCAGGCTCGCTCCCACATTTGAACGCGTTGTGTGCTTAAACGCGGACCACTGTGGGAGCGAGCCTGCTCGCGAATGGATTTCAGCAGCACAACACGTCTTCAGTTAGAACCACTCATCCCGCATCCCCAGGCAAACATCATCCCGCGCCTCAAGAATCGCCAGCTCATGGTGGCAACTCGGCACTTCCCACGTCAGGAAATACCGCGCCGCCTGCAGCTTGCCCTTATAGAAGCTCACATCCGCCGCATTCCCCTTGGCCAACCCTTCTTCGGCGCGAATCGCCTGTTCCAGCCAGCGCCAGCCAATCACCGTGTGCCCGAACACTTTCAAATACAGTGCGGAGTTCGCCAGGCTGCTGTTGACCTTGCCTTGTCCGAGATCCGTCAGCAGGCCAATGGTCACTGTTTGCAGGCGTGCCACCAGTTTCTCCAGCGGTTCACGCAGCGCGGTCAACGACTCATGCGCCTGCGCTCGCTCAGCAGTGTCGGCGATCAGTCGAATCAGTTGCTTGAGCCCCGCGCCACCGTTCTGCGCCAGTTTGCGCCCCAACAAGTCCAGCGACTGAATGCCATGAGTGCCTTCATGAATCGGGTTTAAACGGTTGTCGCGGTAGTACTGCTCAACCGGATATTCGCGGGTGTAACCGTGGCCGCCAAGAATCTGGATCGCCAGTTCATTGGCCTTCAGGCAAAACTCCGACGGCCAGGATTTGACGATCGGTGTCAGCAAATCCAGCAACTCATGGGCCTTTTTGCGCTCGGCTTCAGTCTCAAGGGTCGTGGTGTCATCGAACAGCCGCGCCGCGTACAGCCCGAGGTCGAACGAGCCTTCGACGTACGCCTTCTGAGTCAGCAGCATGCGTTTGACGTCGGCGTGCTGAATGATCGCCACCGGTGCGGTGTTCGGGTCCTTGCTGTCCGGCACGCGACCCTGCGGACGCTCGCGGGCGTATTCCAGGGAATACAGATAGCCGGCGTAACCGAGCATCACCGCGCCCATGCCGACGCCGATCCGCGCTTCGTTCATCATCTGGAACATGTAGCTCAAGCCATGGTGCGGCTTGCCCACAAGGTAGCCGACACACTCGCCGTTATCACCGAAATTCAGCGCGGTGGAGGTGGTGCCGCGCCAGCCCATTTTGTGAAACAAGCCGGCCAGCAGCACGTCGTTGCGCTTGCCGAGACTGCCGTCGTTGTTGACTAGAAACTTGGGCACGATGAACAACGAAATACCCTTCACCCCGGGCGGTGCGTCCGGCAATTTCGCCAGCACCATGTGCACGATGTTTTCCGACAACGGGTGATCGCCGCCGGAGATGAAAATCTTGTTGCCCTTCAGGCGATAGGTGCCGTCAGACGCAGGCTCGGCGCGGGTACGAATATCCGACAGCGACGAGCCAGCATGCGGCTCGGTCAGGGCCATGGTGCCGAAGAAACGGCCATCGATCATCGGCTGCAGGAAGCGCTGCTTCTGCTCCTCTGTACCAAAGCTTTCGATCAGGTTCGCCGCGCCCATGGTCAAGAACGGATAAGAAGTCGACGCCGCGTTGGCTGATTGAAAGTGAGCGAAGCAGGCTTGGGACAACAGCGTAGGAAGTTGCATGCCGCCCGCATCGAAACTGCGCGCCGCGTTGAGGAAACCTGCTTCAAGGAAGGCATCCACCGCCGGTTTCACCTCCGGAATCAGAATCGCCTGACCGTCTTCATAGCGCGGTTCGTTCTCGTCGCCCTTGCGGTTGTGCGGGGCGAAGAACTTCTCGGCGATGTTGCGGGCGGTGCCGATGGCGGCGTCGAACGTCTCGCGGTTGTGCTCGGCGAAACGCTCGCGCTGAGTCAGGCCCTCGGCATCGAGGACTTCATACAGCTCGAAAGCCAGATTGCGGGAACTGAGCAGCGTCTCGGACATGGCGGCCTACCTTTTTTTGGAATGGACCGAGTCTAGGCGTGGGAAGGGCGGGGTGAACAGGATGATTGATGAGCGTGATGGAGAGGTGCGGGCAGCACTAATCAAATGTGGGAGCGAGCCTGCTCGCGAAGAGGTCGGCGCATCCAACATCTATGTTGAATGACACACCGCTTTCGCGAGCAGGCTCGCTCCCACAGGGATTTTTGCAAACCAGGCACCTATTGCGGGTGCCCGGCCTTGTTGCCATTTAACCGATTGTCATCAGGCTCGCATTACCACCCGCTGCAGCGGTGTTGACGCTCAGCGCCCGCTCGATCACCAGACGTTCCAGCGCAATGTTGGTTTCGCCTTGCGACAGTCCATGTACCCCAACAATCGCCCCGGCACGCTTGGCCACCTGCTGGCAGACCGCACGCAGCTGATCGGAATGGCCGTGATGCAGAGCCGCATCAAACAGCACTTCGTCCTTGCTCCAGTCGGAAACCAACTTGATCCGTGCCTGAACTTCTTTTGGCAGACGTGCGAACAACGCCTTGGTCAATTCTGCTTCCGGCCATACCGCCGAACCTCCAACAGCCAATACCGCCGCCAGTTGAGTCAGCAGATCGCCTTCGACGTCCGCCAGGCACAGCACGTGTTCGCGCGGCAGGATGGCGTAGCTGTTGCGCTCGCCGGTCGGACCGGCCAGAACGCGGGTGATGCCGCTTTGCGATTGCGCCGCGAACTGCACGCACAGGGCGCTCAGGTCAGCGAACTTGTTGCTGTCGGCCCACGCCTTCAGGGCAGTCAGCGGTTTGCTCATGGCATCACGCAGACGAACATCCGGTGCTGCGATGGCATCACCGCGAGCGAAGGATTGTTCGATCGCATCGGTAGGACGCGTCGACAGCAGACGGTACAGGTACAGCGGACCACCCGCCTTCGGACCCGTACCCGACAACCCTTCGCCGCCGAACGGCTGCACGCCGACCACGGCACCGACAATGTTGCGGTTCACATAAACGTTACCAGCGTTGACGTTGTCGATCACCTTGGCGATGGTCTCGTCGATGCGCGTGTGCACGCCCAGCGTCAGGCCGTAACCGGAAGCGTTGATCTGACCGATCAGCTGATCGATGTCTTTGCGCTTGTAGCGAACCACGTGCAGCACCGGGCCGAAGATCTCCCGTTGCAGTTCGTCGAAGCTTTCCAGCTCGATCAATGTCGGCATCACGAAGGTGCCGCGTTTGACTTCTTCGGTGTTGGCGATTGCCACCTGATACACGCTGCGACCTTTATCGCGCATGGCCTGGATGTGCTTCTCGATGCCCGCCTTGGCTTCGGCGTCAATCACCGGGCCGATGTCCACGGACAGGCGCTCTGGGTTGCCGAGACGACATTCAGCCATGGCACCTTTGAGCATTTCGATGACACGCTCGGCGGAATCTTCCTGCAAGCAAAGTACACGCAGAGCCGAGCAGCGTTGACCGGCGCTGTCGAAGGCCGACGACACCACGTCGATCACCACTTGTTCGGTCAGTGCCGAGGAGTCGACGATCATCGCGTTCTGGCCACCGGTTTCGGCGATCAGCGGAATCGGGCGACCTTGAGCATCCAGACGACCCGCGATGTTGCGTTGCAGCAAGCGAGCGACTTCAGTGGAACCCGTGAACATCACACCTTTGACCCGATCGTCACCAACCAGACGAGCGCCAACGGTTTCGCCACGGCCCGGCAGCAATTGCAGCACGCCTTCCGGAATCCCGGCTTCGAGCAGCAAGCGCACGGCTTGAGCGGCAACCAGCGGGGTTTGTTCCGCAGGCTTGGCCAATACCGGGTTACCGGCGGCCAGTGCCGCAGCAACCTGGCCACTGAAAATCGCCAGCGGGAAGTTCCACGGACTGATGCACACCACCGGACCCAGTGGGCGGTGGGCGTCGTTGGTGAAATCGTTGCGAGCCTGCACCGCGTAATAACGCAGGAAGTCCACGGCTTCACGCACTTCGGCGATGGCGTTGGCGAAGGTCTTGCCGGCTTCGCGAGCCAACAGGCCCATCAGCGGCTGGATCTCGCCTTCCATCAAGTCAGCGGCACGTTCCAGAATCGCGGCGCGTTCGGCGGGCGGAGTGGCCTGCCAGATCGGTGCAGCGTTCAGGGCGCACTGGATCGCATTGTCGACGTCTTCGACGGTGGCTTCCTGCACATGGCCGACCACATCACGCAGATCGGACGGGTTCAGCACCGGCGCCGGCGTTTCAGTGCTGGACGCGCAACCGAGCATCGGCGCAGCTTTCCAATTGTTGTGAGCGGTGGCCAGCAAAGCACAGGACAGCGAAGCCAGACGATGTTCGTTGGCCATGTCGATGCCGCTGGAGTTGGCGCGCTCGGCGCCATAAAGATCACGCGGCAGCGGGATACGCGGGTGCGGCAGGCCGAAGCCGCCTTCCAGCGTCGCCATCCGCTCGATGCTGGCCACTGGATCGGCCACCAGCGCCTGAATCGAGATGGACTGATCGGCGATCTGATTGACGAACGAGGTGTTCGCGCCGTTTTCCAGCAGACGACGCACCAGGTACGCCAAGAGAGTTTCGTGAGTGCCGACCGGTGCGTACACGCGGCACGGACGGTTCAGCTTGCCTTCGGAAACTTTGCCTACAACCTGTTCGTACAGCGGTTCGCCCATGCCGTGCAGGCACTGGAACTCGTACTGGCCGGGGTAATAGTTCTGACCGGCGATGTGGTAAATGGCCGACAGGGTGTGGGCGTTATGCGTAGCGAATTGCGGGTAGATGACTTCCGGTACCGACAACAGTTTGCGCGCGCAGGCGATGTAGGAAACGTCGGTGTACACCTTGCGGGTGTAGACCGGATAGCCTTCCAGGCCTTCGACCTGGGCGCGCTTGATCTCGCTGTCCCAGTACGCGCCTTTTACCAGACGGATCATCAGGCGATGACGGCTGCGACGCGCCAGGTCAATCACGTAATCGATCACGTACGGGCAACGCTTCTGGTAAGCCTGAATCACGAAACCGATGCCGTTCCAGCCGGTCAGTTGCGGCTCGAAGCACAGGCGCTCCAGCAGATCCAGCGACAGCTCGAGGCGGTCGGCTTCTTCGGCGTCGATGTTCAAACCAATGTCGTATTGCTTGGCCAATAGGGTCAGCGACAGCAGGCGCGGGTACAACTCGTCCATCACGCGCTCGTACTGGGCGCGGCTGTAACGCGGGTGCAGTGCCGAAAGCTTGATGGAAATGCCCGGGCCTTCATAAATTCCGCGACCGTGGGACGCTTTGCCGATCGAGTGAATGGCTTGTTCGTACGAGGCCAGGTACTTCTGGGCGTCGTGTTCGGTGAGGGCGGCTTCACCCAGCATGTCGTAGGAATAGCGGAAGCCTTTGGCTTCGAACTTGCTGGCGTTGGCCAGGGCTTCGGCGATGGTTTCGCCGGTGACGAACTGCTCGCCCATCAAGCGCATGGCCATGTCGACGCCCTTGCGGATCATCGGCTCGCCGCTCTTGCCGATGATGCGGCTCAGCGATGAAGTCAGGCCGGCTTCGTTGTGGGTGGCGACCAGTTTGCCGGTCAGCAGCAAGCCCCACGTAGCGGCGTTGACGAACAGCGATGGGCTGTTGCCCAAATGCGGATGCCAGTTGCCGGTGCTGATCTTGTCGCGGATCAGCGCGTCACGGGTGCCTTTGTCCGGGATGCGCAGCAGCGCTTCGGCGAGACACATCAACGCCACGCCTTCCTGGGATGACAGGGAAAATTCCTGCAACAGGCCCTGAACAATCCCGGCACGGCCGCCGGCGCTCTTCTGATTGCGCAGTTTTTCGGCAATCGAAGAGGCGAGTTTGTTGGTGGCTTCAGCCATCGCAGCGGGCAGGCGAGCCTGCTCGATCAACATTGGCACGACTTCAGGTTCCGGGCGGCGGTAAGCGGCGGTGATCGAAGCGCGCAGCACCGATTGCGGCAGGATGCTTTCTGCGAACTCCAGGAAGCACTGGTGCGCGTGGTCACCGTGGACCTCGCCGGCGTCGTCAGCGTCTTTGCTGATCAAACCGCTCAGCTCGGTCAGGGTTGCACCACCCTCGAGTTTTTCCAGGTAATTGAAAATTGCCTGCTTGATCAGCCAGTGCGGCGTGCGATCAATCGAGGTCGCGGCGGCCTTGAGGCGCTCGCGGGTCGGGTCGTCAAGTTTGACCCCAAGGGTGGTGGTAGCCATATTTTTATCCTCATGTTTGCCACGACCGCGTGGCATCAGCTGGCGGCAAGATTAGCTGCGCAACTCTCGAGGTGCAACCGGGTGCAACCCTTTTTTTGTCGGAATAATCAGCAGTTCGTCAGGAATTAAATTCCGGTACGAACGTACCGCTCCTGCTTGGTGCTTTTGCTTCTAGTAAACAGCGCGAACTGCCCTAAAAGGGAGCAAAAACGGACGTTTTTCACGAAAATCCGACTAGGTGCAACTTATTCCAAAGAAACTGGTTGCACCTTATTTACGTTGTTGAATAGGATTCGCGCCCAAGGTGCAACCGACTAAAAAGTCAGGTGCGCCGGCTGATGGCTTTCCTGGGGAAACATCAGTCATAAATGCGCGGGGCTGGAAATCGTTTCAACAAACGTTGTCGTTTGTCGGCGTTTCACACTTCGCCGCTACATAAAAACAAAGCCAGGGCATCACTCGAATGAGCGTTAGTAATCCAACCCTGATCACGTTCGTGATCTACATCGCAGCAATGGTGCTGATCGGCTTCATGGCCTATCGCTCCACCAATAACCTTTCTGACTACATTCTGGGCGGTCGTAGCCTGGGCAGCGTCGTGACTGCATTGTCCGCCGGCGCCTCCGACATGAGCGGCTGGTTGTTGATGGGCCTGCCGGGCGCTATCTACATGTCCGGTCTCTCCGAAAGCTGGATTGCCATCGGCCTGATCATCGGTGCTTACCTGAACTGGCTGTTCGTTGCCGGCCGCCTGCGCGTGCAGACCGAGCACAACGGCGATGCGCTGACCCTGCCGGACTACTTCTCCAGCCGTTTCGAAGACAAAAGCGGTCTGCTGCGGATCATCTCGGCGGTTGTGATCCTGGTGTTCTTCACCATCTATTGCGCTTCCGGCATCGTAGCCGGCGCTCGTCTGTTCGAAAGCACCTTCGGCATGTCCTACGAGACGGCGCTGTGGGCCGGTGCTGCAGCGACGATTGCCTACACCTTCGTCGGTGGTTTCCTGGCAGTGAGCTGGACTGACACCGTACAAGCCACGCTGATGATCTTCGCCCTGTTGCTGACGCCGATCATCGTGCTGCTGGCCACTGGCGGCGTCGACACCACGTTCCTGGCCATCGAAGCACAAGACGCCAGCAACTTTGACATGCTGAAAAACACCACTTTCATCGGCGTGATTTCGCTGATGGGCTGGGGCCTGGGCTACTTCGGCCAGCCGCACATCCTGGCGCGTTTCATGGCCGCGGATTCGGTCAAGTCGATCGCCAAGGCACGTCGCATCTCGATGACCTGGATGATCCTGTGCCTGGGCGGCACCGTCGCTGTAGGTTTCTTCGGTATCGCTTACTTCTCGGCGCACCCGGAGCTGGCCGCTCCTGTGACCGAAAACCACGAACGCGTGTTCATCGAACTGGCGAAAATCCTGTTCAATCCATGGGTCGCTGGTGTACTGCTGTCGGCCATTCTGGCTGCCGTCATGAGCACCCTGAGCTGCCAATTGCTGGTGTGTTCGAGTGCCCTGACCGAAGACTTCTACAAAACCTTCCTGCGTAAAACCGCCTCCCAGGTTGAGCTGGTCTGGGTCGGTCGCGCCATGGTGCTGCTGGTTGCCCTGATCGCCATCGTGATGGCCGCTAACCCGGAAAACCGCGTACTGGGCCTGGTCAGCTACGCCTGGGCTGGATTCGGTGCTGCGTTCGGTCCGGTTGTCCTGATCTCCGTGATCTGGAAAGACATGACCCGTAACGGCGCACTGGCTGGCATCCTGGTCGGCGCGATCACCGTGATCGTCTGGAAGCACTTTGAGTTGCTGGGTCTGTACGAAATCATCCCTGGTTTCATCTTCGCCAGCCTGGCGATCTACATCGTCAGCAAACTGGGAGAGCCTACTGAAGGCATGTATCAGCGCTTCGCCGCTGCCGAGGCAGATTTCCGTCTGAACAAGTGATGGGGATGAGCTGATGCTCTGACCTTTCGCCGAACATGAAAACGGCCCGCTTCCTTATGGAGGCGGGCCGTTTTTTTTTGTTCGCGGGGAGAGGTTTGGTGTTACCGATGGCGCCTTCGCGGGCAAGCCTCGCTCCTACAGAACACACAAATCCGTAGGAGCGAGGCTTGCCCGCGAAGGCGTCCTCTGCACCAGCACGTCACTTCTGACAGGAATGTCTGTAGGTCACTGCCCCGATTCTTGAGGGAGGATTCCCTAAAAAAGTAGGGCAAATCTGATTTTCCTGTCTCTCCCTCAACACCCCTATCCGGTCATGCAGAATCGCCCGCCTTCATTCTGCAGAGACACATCGGATGTTCGCTCCTGCCAATCAACCGCGTTTCACGTTGACGATCGACGGCGTCCAGAATGAGCTCAAGGTACTTGAGTTCACGGGCAAGGAAGCCATCAGCCAGCCCTACCGTTTTGACCTGGAACTGGTCAGCGAACGGCCGGACATCGAACTCGAAAGCCTGCTGCATCGTCAGGCATTTCTGAGTTTTGATGCACAGGGTTCCGGCATTCATGGTCAGATTTTTCGCGTCGGTCAAAGCGATTCCGGCCAACGCCTGACGGGTTACCAAATCAGTCTCGTGCCGCGACTGGCGTACCTGGGCCAGCGCATCAATCAGCGGATCTTCCAGCACAAAAGTGTGCCGACGATCGTCGCGCAAATCCTCAAGGACCACGGCATCCAGCGCGACGCCTTCGAGTTTCGGCTCGGCAGCGACTACCCAGCGCGCGAGTACTGTGTGCAATACGCCGAAAGCGATCTGGCGTTCATCCAGCGCCTGTGTGCCGAGATCGGCATTCACTACCACTTTCAGCACAGCCTTGACGGGCACCTGCTGGTGTTTGGTGATGACCAGACGGTTTTCCCTCGTCTGCCCGAGCCGACGCTATACCTGCCGGGCAGCGGAATGGCGGCGGATGCGCCGGCCATCAAGCGTTTCAACGTGCGGCTGGAAACCCGGACGACAGCGGTAACCCGTCGCGATTACGACTTCCGCAAACCGCGCCTGCAACTCGAAAGCCGCCTCGACAGCGAACAGCGACCGGTGCTGGAGGATTATCACTTTCCTGGCCAATTCACTGATCGCGAACACGGCAAACATCTGGCTCAACGAGCACTCGAGCGCCACAACGCCGACTTCCGTCAAGCCGAAGGTCGTGGCGACGAATCTGCGTTGGTCTGCGGGCACTTCCTGCACCTCGCCGAACACCCACGTCAGGCGTGGAATGACCTGTGGCTGGTCACCGAAATTGAACACCGTGGTCGCCAGCCGCAAGTGCTGGAAGAGTCAGTCACCAGCGACAGCCCGGATGATTTCCAAGGCTATCGCAATACCTTTCTGGCAATACCGTGGGACGTTTCGTTTCGTCCGCCGCTCGGGCCGGAAAAGCCACGCATGCTCGGCTATCAACCTGCCGTGGTCACCGGCCCGACCGACAGCGAAATCCATTGCGACGAGTTCGGTCGGGTCAAGGTTCAGCTTGCCTGGGACCGTGACGGTCAGCTCAATGAACACTCCAGTTGCTGGCTGCGCGTGGCCACCGGCTGGGCGCACGACCGTTACGGCAGCGTGCTGATCCCGCGAGTCGGCATGGAAGTGCTGGTCGGGTTCATCGATGCCGATGCGGATAAACCGCTGGTGATGGGTTGCCTGCCAAACGCGGCGACACCGGTACCGCTCGACTTGCCCGCCGACAAGACCCGCAGCATTTTCCGCAGCCAAAGTAGTCCCGGTGGCGGCGGTTACAACGAATTACGCATCGAGGATCGCAAAGGCGCCGAGGAAATCTACCTGCGGGCCCAGCGAAACTGGACTCAGCACGTGTTGAACGATCAACAGGTGCAGGTCGATAACCAGCGCAGCATCGTCGTCACCGGCACCGCTCGCCATGAACTGAAGGCCGACGAGCAACGCATCACCCACGGCCAGCGCCAGGCCGAAGTGAAGCTGGACGATCACTTGGTGGTGATCGGCGACCGGCACATTCGCGTGACCAGTCAGGCGCTGAATGCCAGTCAGCAATTCCATGTCAGCGCCGGTCAGCAAGTGGTGATCGACGGCGGCGCCAGTGCGACGATTCAGGCGGGTGGGCAGTGGATCAACATTGGTCCCGGTGGGATTTTCAGCAGCGTGCCGATTCAGGTCGGTGGTGCGTTGATGCCGGCCATGACTGCTGCGCCAGCCTCGCCGGATACGCTGTTGAATCTAGTTGCCGCTCCGGCGGCGCTGCTGAGTGCTGCACAGATTCTGAGCCTGAAAAGTGATGCGCCGTTCTGTGAGGAATGTGAGCGTTGTAAGGAGGGTGTCTGTGCAGCCTGATCGCTTGTCACCCCACGACTGGCTCAATCGCCAACCGCTGAAACCATCGGAACAATTGTTCGCCATCTTCAGCAATACGAGTGCCGCTGAACCTCTCAAAGCTTGGCAGCGTTGGAGCACCGCTCAAGCACCCAGTCCAATCTGGGCCGACACCGCTTACGCCGAGTGGGAACCGGTGATGCCCTATGTCGGAATCGTCGCTGCAGGCAGTGAGTTTCTGGAGTGGGTCGCCAACACCGAGTCCCGCGATTGGGGTTGGCTAGCGGTTTCTTCTGCCTCTCAAGAAGTGCTGGTCGAGCATTTGCGCAGCCTTACCCAAGTCCTTTTGCCCAACGGCAACGCGGTGTTTTTCCGCTTCTGGGATGGGCGTTATTTGCTGTCGATCCTTCAGTCTGCCGAAGTTAACGCCACGCAGTTAATGCCTGTGATCGACCGCTGTTTGATCAATGGCCAGCCGCTCGAGATGGGTGGCAGCGCGTTGAAAGCCTCAAGGGTTTTTCCGTGGAGGGAAGTTTCTGAATCGCTGCTTAAACACCTCAGTGCTGAGTCCGCTACAACCCGTATCAACAACTTGGTGAAGTGGTTGAGCGAGGAGCGCCCTGACCTTTATGAAGCGTTTTCGATAAGCGTATTGCGGCACAAGGTCGCGATCTTTCTTGAGACGCCCGACCTGCCTCAAGCACCCAAAACAGCCTTGGTGGAATACCTGATGGCGGAGCTGAACTGATGGATCAGATCGAGCGTATCGAGCAGGAGCTCGACGGTTTCAAAGACACCCTGAGTGTGTATCGGCAGCAACTTGGCGGCTTTCTGAGTCGGAATGCGGACAGGGTCAGTCGGGCTGCGGACATGCCGTCGCTGATGGGCATGGAGCGCAAGATCAAACTGGGGAATACCAGTAAGCCCGTAATTCAAAGTGATGAGGATTTTTTCTCCAGTGTTGCGCAATGCCCGGAAGGCGGAATTCTGGAGATCGAGAGCAAGTTTGAATCGGTTTACGACATTCCGTTGGGGAATATTTCGGTCGATGTGATTGCCATGGATGGCGGCAAGCGCACACCGGTCCCGCTCGACGAAAACGGTAAGGGGCAGTTCGAAGGCACTCCCGGCAAGTTCTATCGCGTTCATGTCCAGAATGAAGTCACCCCGACTCAAATCGATGATCTTTTCTCCTCTTACGACGGCCTGACCAAAGAGCTGGACGGCTGGCTGCGCAAAGAGTGGGAAGGGTTTAAACCGCAGTGGTCGCAGTCGACTTTTGCTGCGACGGGTAACGGAATGCTCGCAGGGAGTTGGGCGGCGATCGTGGGCGTGTGGGACAGCATCAGCCTGCTTTCGGACATTCTCCAGGATCCCCGAAAGTTCGTTGGCCGCCTGGGGAGCGGTGCCGACAAACTGGCCGAACTGGCGGAGAAATTTCCGGCAACGATGGAAAAGGTCCAGCTGCTGGCCAGTGATGAAGCGGCCCTCTGCCTATTGCTACGCACGGCCAGCCTCTGGTTGGAGATGCTGCCCCCCAGCGAAATCACCGGCAAAACTGCCGAAGCAGTTTCAACCGTGGTGGTGCAGCTACTCATCGATATTCTGATCGGGGTTGTTCTGACTTTTGCGGGCGCAGGCGCAGGCATCGCCTATTTGGGTATGCGCCTTGCCAACTACGGCGCCCGGATCGTCGACGCTGTAGTGGGTTTCGTCAAAGCGATCTTCAACATCATCAACAGCTTCATTACCTACGTTGATCGCTACAAAAAAGTTGCAGCGCGCGGTGTTGCAGCGGGTCTGAAAAAAGGTCGCATGCAACTGCGTTGGGATGCCAAGCGCAACACCACGCTCAAGCAAACCGAACACCACGACGACGTCCCGGATCAAGCGAAAAACCCCAACGGCGACAGCGCCGACTCCGTCGATAAAACCGCCACCAACAAATGCCCGGTGTCGATGGTCACCGGCGAAGAACTGCTGACCCTGACCGACGGTTCGCTGGACGGCATCCTGCCGTTCGACTTCACCCGGCTCTATCGCACCAGCGCTGCCGAAATCGACGGCGGCCTCGGCTACGGCTGGAGTCACAGCCTCGCGCATCGACTGGAAATCGACGGCGACCACGTCATCTGGGTCGACCACGAAAACCGTCGTACTTCCTTCCCGCTGCCCAACCGCGAACGCCCAGCGATCCACAACAGCCTCTCGCGCGCGGCGATTTATCTCGGTGATCAACCCGAAGAACTGATCCTCGCCCAGGCCGGCGACGACACGCGTTTCTATCACTTTCAAAACGGTCGACTGACCACCATCAGCGACGCTTACGACAACCGCCTGCGCATCACCCGCGACCGTCAGGACCGGATCAAACGCCTCGACAACGGTGCCGGTCGCGCCTTGCTGTTGCGTTATGACCGCAGCCATCTGGTCGCCGTCGACTACCAGCATTTTGTTCCGGCCCAGACCCTCGACGAGGCCTGGCAGACCGCGCAAACACTGGTCAGTTATCGCTACGACGAACGCTCGCAACTGATCGAAGCGACCAACGCCGCCGGTGAAAGCGAGCGCTACGACTACGACGATCAGCACGTCATCCTGCAGCGACAACTGGCCGGTGGGGCGAGTTTCTTCTGGGCGTGGGAAAGGTCCGGCAAGGCGGCCCGATGCATCCGCCACTGGGCGTCGTTTGCGCAGATGGACGCGCAGTATCTCTGGGATGACCAGGGCAGCGTCACCGTTCAGAACATCGACGGCAGCGAAGAGGTTTACGTCCACGACGAGCGGGCGCGGCTGGTGCGCAAGGTCGAACTGGATGGCGGCGAACAGCTCAAGGCCTACGACGACCAAGGTCGGCTGATTGCCGAGCAGGATCCGCTCGGCGCCGTCACTGAATACCACTACGACGAAGTCGGACGGCTGGTCGCGCTGATTCCACCGGAAGACGAACCGACGGCCTACGAGTATCGCAACGGTTTCCTGCACGCGCGCTATCGCGGCAAAGCCGTCTGGACCTATCAGCGCGATGCTCAGGGCGATGTCACCGAAGCGACCGATCCCGACGGGCATGTCAGCCACTATCACTACGACGAAAAAGGCCAGCTGCTGTCGATCCGTTACCCGGACAACAGCCGGCATGTGTTCGTCTGGAGCGCCTTAGGGCAACTGCTCGAAGAGACCTTGCCGGACGGTGGCCAGCGGCGGTTTTCCTACGACGCTTTGGGGCGGCAGATTACCCGTCGGGATGAGCACGGCGCCGTCACCCAGTACCAATGGGACGCCGTCGGCCGACTGATTCAGACGACGCTGCCCACCGGTGCCAGCCGCGCGTTCAGCTACAACGCCTACGGCAAAATCACCGCCGAACGCGACGAACTGGGTCGCGTCACGCGTTACGAATACGTCGACGATCTGCACCTGGTCAGCCGCCGGATCAATCCCGACGGCACCCAGCTGAAGTATCGCTACGACAACGCCCAGCTGTTGCTCACCGAAATCGAAAACGAATCCGGCGAAAAATATCAGCTGGACTACACGGCCAACGGCCTGATCCGACAGGAAAGCGGATTCGACGGCCAGCGCACGGCGTACAGCTACGACCTCAACGGCCAGTTGCTGGAGAAAGCCGAGTTCGGCGATGACGGCTCGCGGTTGGTCACGGCTTATGAGCGGGACTCGGCAGGGCGATTGCTGGTCAAAACCCTGCCCGACGGCATCAAGATCGACTACCGCTATGACAGCCTCGGTCGCCTGATCAGCGTCGACGACGGCCATGACCATCCGCTGGAATTCGAGTACGACCCACAGGATCGCCTGATCACCGAACATCAGGGCTGGGGCACGCTGCGCTATGGCTACGACGCCTGCGGCCAGCTCAATCGCCTGCGCCTGCCGGACGGCAGCAAACTCGATTACCACCACGCCAAGGGCGGCACGCTGACCGCCATCGACCTCAACGGTGCGCGACTCACCACTCACCAATTCGCCTTCGGTCGCGAACAGCAACGCCAGCAAGGCCTGTTGCTCAGCGAATATGCCTACGACGATCAGGGACGCCTGAAGGCCCACGCCGTCAGCCAACGGCAACAACCACTGTATCGCCGCGACTATGCCTACAACGCCAACGGCAATCTCGACAGCATCGCCGACACCCGCCACGGCCAGCGCAGCTACCAATACGACCCACTCAACCGCCTGACCCGCGTGCGCCACACCCGCGACGACCCACCGGAAAGCTTCGCCCACGACCCGGCCGGCAACCTGCTGATGCAGGACCGCCCCGGCGCCGCGACCGTCAAAGGCAATCGTCTGCTCATGCAGGGCGACCGCCACTACGACTACGACGCCTTCGGCAACCTGATCCGCGAACGCCGCGGCACCGGGCAAAAACTCGTCACCGACTACCGCTACGACTGCCAACACCGCTTGGTCGGCGTCACGACCCCGGACGGTCGTTGCTCAAGTTACCGCT
Organism: Pseudomonas sp. ZS1P83; assembly: GCF_054897825.1. Taxonomy (NCBI): domain Bacteria; kingdom Pseudomonadati; phylum Pseudomonadota; class Gammaproteobacteria; order Pseudomonadales; family Pseudomonadaceae; genus Pseudomonas; species Pseudomonas sp. ZS1P83. The sequence goes on along the minus strand of NZ_CM142706.1, from coordinate 4,952,720 downwards.
ACGACGCCTTCGGCCGCCGCATCGCCAAAACCGTCGACGGCCACACCACCGAGTTCTTTTGGCAGGGCGACCACCTCGTCGCCGAAAGCAGCCGCGAGCACTACCGCAGCTACGTCTACGAACCGGGCAGCTTCCGCCCACTGGCCATGCTCGACGGCAAAGGCCCGCAAAAGGCTTGCCCGTTCTACTACCAACTCGACCACCTCGGCACACCGCAGGAATTGACCGATTTCAGTGGCGAGATCGTCTGGTCGGCGAAATACAACGCCTACGGCAAGGTCACTCGCCTGGCGTTCGGTGGGGGCGAGCAGCTCGAGCAGCCGTTGCGGTTTCAAGGACAGTACTTTGATGCCGAGAGCGGCCTGCACTACAACCGGCATCGGTACTATGATCCGGAGATTGGCCGGTACCTGACGCCGGACCCGATCAAGTTGGCGGGCGGGCTGAACCAGTATCAGTACACGCCGAATCCGACGGGGTGGGTTGATCCGTTGGGGTTGAGCGGTAATTGTCCGCCGTCGAATAAGCCAGGGTGTCAGGCGCCGGATGATACGGCTGGCGTTAAGGTTGATGAGGGTGAGCCGGCGCTACCGAAGCTGACGGGTGATCAGCGTAGGGCGCGGATTGATGAGCTGGCGGAGGCGGTTGTTCATAGGCGATTGAAAGAAATGGAAGATTCAATTGATGAGGCCCACTTTCTACAGAAACATGGTGCTCAAACCACTCTGCAGTCCCAGCTTCAGCGAGTGCAAGAAGGCAGGAACCCTACGACCGGCGAAATAGAAAGGTACGAGAGAGGAAGGCGACGGGGCGAACCCGTAATACCCTCTGCGGCGACACACTTTCTCAGCCATCGTGATCAGCTGAATGCGATACAGCGTGCGCAATTGATTTTTAAACAGAGTGGTTTGAATGCTTCCCGGCGTCCTATCGAAATGGGTAAAAAAGTAGGCGAGGGATTTAAGAGAGATGGCTTGCAGTACGGTGAGCAAACCAGAGCTGTAGTTATATTGGATGAAATGGGTCGGCCTAAAACAGCTTTTACGGATTTTGACTAATGAAAAATTCTTACAACATTTGGGATATACGTAGTTTGCTTTTCGTTTTTGACATAGAAAATACACGTGACCTGAAAAGGGAAGAAATAATAGTTTCGAAGGATGTAAATGATGAGCAAGAGCTCACTGAACTATTTGATGTCTTGACGCGTCCGGAGTTTTTTATCTATAGCAAAAAGGAACGTCAATTATTTATTGATACGTTGGTGCATTTTTTAGATTGTGGTGACAGTTTTGATGGGGTTTTTTCAAAAATTGATACTTATTTTGATGATGACGTTAAGGATCAGAGAAAATTTATGGAGGTTCTACTTAATTGTCTGCACCGTTATCAGTCTGAGGAAGGTGTTAAATAATGTCTGAGGGTTCGCAGCGAAATTTCTGGGCAATGTCATCGGAAATTTCCTTCAACCTGTAGCGGTTTCCATGAACTGGTGCGAAGTGAGTTCCATGGATAGTCTTTTGGCTGTCACTGCAAATGCAGTGGCAGGGTGTAGGAACCCTGGGAAATTCACCGCGCATCAGCGCTGTCGTTTGATTGCGGCACTTAATTCGTGTCCGTAAGATCGTTCGCGGCGGCTGTGCGCGGGACACGCTTCGGCGTGGCTGAGTTTTTGGTGGATTCCTCAGTTTCCTACTCCCGCGTACGGCTGCCACCCAAGCCCGTAGGAAAGGCCGTTGGTAGCTTTAACTCAACCACCAAGGTCTATCGAAAATGAAAATTCTTCACCCCGACCCACCCTACAAAAAACCAACCCCCCACCCCGAAAACCGCTTCATGGCACTCACCAGCAACTGCGACGACATGCCCACACTGTTCGTTGATACCCAAGCGCCGCTTGATGTTTTGTATGACGCTGCCAGCTACTGAATCCGCGCTGTCACTCAAGTGATGGAGAACCTGTCCATGCGCGGTTCGATTGAGTGTCAGTCCTTCATTCTCAGTGACTTCGCCTTGCTCTGCGCCATTCCGTTGCGGGATGGGTGTGATGTGCTGGATGTGCTTGGCCGGCGTTTGCGGGCGCGGTCTTCGGATTAACGCCGGGCGGCTTTTGTGGCGAGGGGGCTTGAAAGATCGTTCCCACGCTCTGCGTGGGAATGCAGCCCGTGACGCTCTGCGTCACTTCGGTGTCAGGCGCGAAATCGGTGGTGCGGCTGGAACGCGGAGCGTCCCTTGAGGCATTCCCACGCAGAGCGTGGGAACGATCACCGTGTAGAGTGCCCGCTCGGCTGCGAGGTCCTGACGTTCGCCGCTGTACAAGGTAAACTTCCCGCCCTTCGCAGGAGCAATTATGAATTATCGTCACGCCTTCCATGCCGGCAATCACGCCGATGTGTTCAAACACCTGACTTTGACCCGCCTCATCGCTTTGATGTCGCGCAAGGAGCAGCCGTTTGCCTATCTCGACACTCACGCCGGCATTGGTCTGTATGACCTGCAGGGTGATCAGGCGAGCCGAACCGGTGAGTACCTGGAAGGCATTGCGCGTTTGTGGGATCAGCCGGATCTGCCGGCGTTGACCGCGGATTACATGAAGGTGCTGCACGACATGAACCCGGATGGCCAGTTGCGCTATTACCCGGGTTCGCCGGAGTTGGCGCGGCGTCTGACGCGGCCGCAGGATCGGGTGATGCTCAACGAGAAGCACCCGGAAGACGGTGTGTTGCTCAAAGACAATATGGCGGGCGACCGTCGGGTGAAGGTGCATCTGGGCGAAGGCTGGCATGTGCCGCGTGCGATGTTGCCGGTGCAGGAGAAGCGGGCGGTGATGTTGATTGATCCGCCATTCGAGCAACTGGATGAAATGCAGCGCTGTGCGGCGTCGTTGAAAGAGGCGATTGGCCGGATGCGGCAAACCGTGGTGGCGATCTGGTACCCGGTGAAGGACCCGCGCATGTTGCGTCGTTTTTATCAGGATTTGGCAGGGAGTGGCGCGCCGAAGTTGTTGCGGGTGGAGTTGCTGGTGCATCCGCTGGATACGCCGAACAGTTTGAACGGGTCCGGGTTGGCGATTGCGAATCCGCCGTGGGGGCTGGAAGAGGAGTTGCGTGAGTTGCTGCCGTGGTTGTCCAAGAAGTTGGGACAGACCCAGGGTGGGTGGCAGATGGATTGGTTGATTGCTGAGAGTTGACCGGTGATCGGTCCCACGCTCTGCGTGGGAATGCAGCCTGTGACGCTCTGCGTCACGCCCTTCAAGAGCGGACGCGGAGCGTCCATTGAGGCATTCCCACGCGGAGCGTGGGAACGATCAGATCAAAAGATTAGATCGGGCAAGTCACGCCCGTACCGCCAATCCCGCAATACCCTTCAGGGTTCTTGGCCAGGTATTGCTGGTGATACGCCTCGGCGAAGTAGACCGTCGGCGCTTCTTCGATTTCGGTGGTGATGGTGCCTTTGCCAGCCTTGGTCAGTTCGGCCTGGAACACCTGCTCGCTATGCTTGGCGGCGGCCAGTTGCGTCGGGTTGGTCGCATAGATCACTGAGCGGTACTGCGTGCCGATGTCATTGCCCTGACGCATGCCCTGAGTTGGGTTGTGCAATTCCCAGAACATCTTCAGCAGCTCTTCGTAGCTGACTTTCGCCGGCTCGTAGACCACCAGTACCACTTCGCTGTGGCCGGTCAGGCCCGAGCAGACTTCTTCATACGTCGGGTTCGGCGTAAAGCCGCCGGCATAACCCACCACCGTACTGACCACGCCTTCGCGCTGCCAGAACTTGCGTTCCGCGCCCCAGAAGCATCCGAGGCCGAAGATCGCGAAATCCACATCGGTGACGAACGGGCCCAGCAGCGGGGCGTCGTGGACGAAGTGTTTTTCCGGCAGGTTCATGGGGGTTTCGCGGCCAGGCAGAGCTTGTTCTTTAGTCGGGAGCACGTTTTTGTTCACCAGAATTTCCGAGCGCAGAACCATGGTCAGTCCTCTCAGTCAGGTTGAAATGTAAATAAACAGGCCGCCAGTGTGCCTAATACCAGTTGGTTAAGCACTATCCATGTGGGAGCGAGCTTGGGCGGCGTTCCGACGAATGCGGTGAGTCAGACGCCATCGATGTTGACTGTTACGCCGCCTTCACGCCCTGAGCCTTTCCGTCAACACGGTTTTGCTGTGTCCGGCTCGCTGGTCAACGGTGAGCCGTGCCGGAGCAAGGCTTGTAAATAAACCTTTTCGTCGTACACGGTGCTGCTCTTCCAGCACTGATAAACGATCCGGATCCACTTGAACGCCAGGGCCCTGAGGGCCGCTTGGTATGAGCAGCCTTTGGCCCTTTGCTGGCGATAATAAGCCTCTGCCCACACCGATTGATTGATGCTGTGTGCAGCCCACTCAACAAAGGTCTGGCGCAAAAAAGTTGCGCATTGATAGCGCCAGTGGACGACTTTTTTCTTGCCACTGCGTTCGGTGACCGGGGCAATCCCGGCATATCGCTGCACAGCACTGGCATCCTTGAAGCGATCACGCTGCTCACCAAAGGCGACCATCAACCGTGGTGCAAGCTGCTGTCCCGCGCCGGGCAAGGCCTTGAAGAGTCGATAGTCGGCCAGGGTGTTGGCAGTTTTTTCGATCTCCCGATCAAAATCTTTGATCGCCGTGATGACCCCTTTCAGTTGCGAGACCAGGGCCAGCACATACAGCGCTGAAGGACTGACCACGCCTGGATCTTCAGTCAACGGCATGGCTTTGGCGATCAATGCCAAACGCTGCTGATTGAGCTCAGCATGGCGAACATTATGCGCGTGAAGGAACTTCAAAACGCTGGCTGGCCGAGCGTGCTTAAGCACTTCAAATGTCGACCAGCGCGCCAAAAACTCACAGAAAACCAGCGTGTCATGGTCATGAAACAGCTCAAGAGCCAACGGATAATACTGTTTGAGCATGCAGACCAGACGATTGCTGATCTTGACCCGGTCATCGACCAACCCGCGGCGATGTTCGGTCAGGCTGGCGAGCGAACGCATGGCGGAGCTTTGCTGGACCAGTTGAGGAAACCGTTCGGGGTGATTCAGCAACAGCTCAAGCGCCCATTGAGCATCCGTTGGATCATCCTTGGCGCCACTGGGGACGAAGGTTTTACGGTGCCGGGCCAAGATGCTCGGATTGATCGGAAAGATACAAAAAAACTCATATTTTTGCAGAGCCGCTATCAGTGGCCCTTTGTTCAACTCCACGGCGATCGCGATCGGGCCACCGTAACGTTGATGCAGCGACTTGGCCCAGCGATCAATCGACTCGGGCTTGTGGTCGATGACCTCGAAACTCCGCTGCGCCTCTCCAGCAATCTGCAAACAGATGTCGTGCTTGGCGTCTGCCCAATCAATTCCGATATAAGCAGTGAAATTCTGAGACAGGAGCGTTTGCATGGAACACCTCCACAGGCGCTAAAGTACATGCAGGGACATGCATGCTTGCGTCCAGCGAAGGCGATATAGAGAGCCGTGTCGGGCTTTCCCTGAGAATTCGTTAGAGGGCGCAAGCGCACCTGTGGACTCGAAGGTGAAGGCGTAATCATCGAGTGCTGCGCGAGCATATTCGTAGCCCGCAGGTGCATGTTCCTTCCTCGCCGACAGCCAACTTCCAGCGAAGTCAGTATGGAAGAGAAAGGAACGGACTACCTATATCGCGAGCAAGCTCGCTCCCACATGGTCAGGCGATCGGGCCACGCGGATAGCGCTTGAGCTTTTCGATCAGCTCTACGCCGGGGATCGGTCGGTCGAACAGGTAACCCTGGCCAACGTCGCAGCGGTGACGGCGCAGGAAGGCTAACTGCTCGGCAGTCTCGATGCCTTCAGCCACGACCTTGAGTTTCAGGTTGTGGGCCATGGCGATCACCGCAGAGGTGATTTCCATGTCGTCCTGGTTGTCCGGGATCTCGTGGATGAAGCTTCGATCAATCTTAATGATGTCGATCGGGAATTTTTTCAAGTAACTGAGCGACGAGTAACCGGTGCCGAAGTCATCCATGGCCAGGGTCAGGCCCAGACGCTTGAGTTGATCGAGCTGCAAGTGGGTGTCTTCGGTGGCTTCCAGCAGCAGGCCTTCGGTGAGTTCGAGTTCCAGCAGATTTGCCGGCAGCGCTTCTTCTTTGAGGATATTGGCGATGGATGACACCAGGTCCGGATCGGAGAACTGCTTGGGCGAGAGGTTGATTGCCACCTGAAGATTACCCAGGCCAGCGGCGGTCAGGTCTTTGCTCATGCGGCAGGCCTGGCGGGCGATCCATTTCCCGATGGGAATGATCAGCCCGGTTTCTTCGGCGACGCTGATGAACTGGTCTGGGCGGATCATGCCTTTTTCCGGATGGTTCCAGCGCAGCAAGGCTTCCATCCCGAGCAGGCGACCGCTGCGCAGGCAAAGTTTGGGCTGATAGAAAACGTCCAGCTCGTTCTGGGTCAGGGCGCGGCGCAGGTTGTTCTCGACGAACAGCTTGTAACTGGCCTCGGCATTCAGCGCTTCAGTGAACACTTGAACCTGGTGTTTGCCGTTGGCCTTGGCCTTGTGCAGCGCCAGGCCGGCGTTGCGCATGAGGGTTTGCGGGTCGCGGCCATGCAACGGCGCGCAGGCCAGGCCTACTGAGCCGGTGACGCTGATCAGCTGATTGTCGACGAACATCGGTTTGTCGAGGGTCATCAGCAATTCGCTGGCGATCTGTTGGCCCGCATGCAGGTCGGTGTTGTCCAGCAGCACGGCGAATTCGTTACTGGCAAACCGCGCCAGGCTGCCACTCGGGCTCAGGCTATTGCGCAGGCGTCTGGCCAGGCTGATCAACAGTTTGTCGCCGGTCTGGTGGCCGAGGCTGTCGTTGATCCGCTTGAAGTTGTCGATGTCGACCAACAGCAGGCTGATCGGGGTATCGCTGTCTCGGGCGAAGCGTTCATCGAGGTTGCGGATAAACGACGGACGATTGCCGAGGTTGGTCAGGTTATCGGTGTAAGCCAGACGTTCGATGCGCTGCTGAGCGAGCTTGGTCTGGGTGATGTCTTCGTAGATGCCGATGTAATGGGTCAGTTCACGGTTGTCGCCGTAGACTTTGGAAATCGACAACTGGCCCCAGTAGGGTTCGAGGTTTTTGCGGCGACTTTTGAACTCGCCTTGCCAGCTGTTGCTCTTGGCCAGCGCCGAGGGCGCGTCGAACAACAGTTCGCTGAGGTTTTCCAGTGCCGGCAGTTCCGACAGCCGCTGGCCGTGGACTTCTTCGGTGCTGTACTGGGTGATCGCCGTGAAGCTCGGGTTGACGTATTCCACCACGCCATCGCAATTGACCAGCAAAAAGGCGTTGGCGCTTTGCTCTACCGCACGCTGGAACAGGTGCAGGGCGCTGGTGGCGGTGCGGCGGTTATGGTTGTTGATGACCTGAGCGAATTGATCCGCCAGTTCGCCGGCGAAAGCGATTTCGTCCGATTGCCAGGCGCGGGTCGTACCGATCTGCTCCAGGCAGAGTACGCCGACCACTTGGCCGTCGACGCGGATGCTGGCGTCGAGCATGGCGTTTACGTCGCGCGGGCGCAGGTGTTCGGCCATTTCCCGGGTGCGCGGGTCGCGCATGGCGTTATGAGCGTCGATGGCGCGGCCGGTGTGCAAGGCTTCCAGGTAGTCAGGGAAGTGACTGACGTCGATCGGCTCCGGCAGTTGGTATTCCTGGTTGGCGCGGTGATAGGCCGAAATCGGCACGAGCAGTGAACCTTCGAGGTTCCACAGGCTGGCGCAGTCGATTTCGTAAATGTCACAGGCACTGCGAGTGATCAGCTCGGCGGCTTCTTGCAGGGAGTTGTTGCTGCGGTAGCGCTGGCGGGTCAGCAGCAGGATCAAGTCTTGCTGGGCGCGCACCCGGTCCAGGTGCAGGAGCTGTTCCTGCTGAGCGAGTTGATTGAGCGCCAGGGCGATTTGCAGGCGAGAGTTTTGGGTTTCCAGGTCCAGCGCCGGCAGCAGTTGCTCGCCCTCGTGCAGGCCGTCGACCACCAGCAGGTAGCCGCGCAGCAGGTGTCGGTTGTGTTGTTTGTAGGCTTCGCCCAATTCCAGCAGGTTCAATGAGCCTGCGGCAGTGTGCAAGGTGTAGCGGATCTGGTAGTTCGGACTTTCGGTGAGCTGCTGCTGGACCGCGTCATGCAGCTGATAGCGCGCTTCAGGTTCCATCAGGCTGGCGTAAGGTGAGTCGACCAGAGCACAGAGGTCCACCGCCGGCAGGCCGAACTGTCGTTCGCAATTGGGATCGAGAAACAGCAGTGCCCAGCTTGGTTCATTCAGCCGTTCGAAACGCAGCATGCCGAGCCGCGAGGGCACTGGCAACTGCGTCACTACCTCGGCCACCATACGGCTGGCGGCATCGGGTTGGCTTTTCATTGAGGGAAACTCGCTTCGAATAGGCTGATCGCGCCGGGCTCTCGCCCTCTTTACTGTTGTCTGCGGCAAGGTTGCATCATTGCAACACTGACTGACAAGAGACATGAAGGCCAAGTGCTATAAGAATATGTCGGCCGGGACGATGATTTCTTCAGCAAGAGGCCGAAAACTAATGCATTTGGCCTTAATGGGCTTAGCGCAACGTGATACTGGCCGATTCTAAAAGCTTGCCGTCCCTGTCGTGATAGTTGACCTGAACCTTCTTCTGATCAACGACCAGATGGGCAAAGTTGTCCTCGCTGACCACCTTGCTAGTCAGTTCATGCCGATAGTCGCCCGCGACCGTTTGCGCCAGTGGCTGATCGAGAATGAAAGTGGATGCCTTGGCATATGGCAGCAGTTTGCTGTTGCACAGCGGTGACGACACGATGGTGTGCACTTCGAAGTCCGGGTCCTTGCTGTGGGTCAGGCGACTGGTCAGGGAGCCATGGACATCGCCCGAAATGAAGAAGACGTTCTTGATCCTGTGTGTACGAATCGTCTCCAGCAGCCGTAGTCGTTGTTCCGGGAAGGCTTTCCAGGCGTCATCGCCATGGGCTTTGCGGTCGGGATAGAACATCACGCTGGTGACCACGATTTTGACCCTGGCTGGGCTGTGGAACAGCCATTTGCACAAAGCCTGTTCCTGCTCTTCGTCGAGAATGCGTCGATCATCGGCCGACAGGTTGCGACGGGTTCGGCTGTCGGTGACAAACCATTCAATATCGCCTTCGGCGAACTGATACCAATACTGTTCCAGTTTTCTATTTATTTGCCCGTCGGAAAGAAGTTCATGAGCCGGGCTATGGCTGGCTTGATACACCTCATACGCCGCGATGGCGTTTTTGTATAAGTAGGCATCAGCCTTACTTTCGTTTGCGGGCCAGTTGTCTTCAATTTCATGGTCGTCGAGGATCATGTAAGTTGGCACGCTGGACATTAACGTTGCAATATTGGGTTGGGAAAAGGCTGCGCGGTACTTATTGAGTATTTCCTTATATTCCCGGTCGGGAGCAATGACGTTCAGGTCATCGACATAGATTTGATCGCCGGTCATCAGCATCGCACTGATGGGCGGTTCGGCCTGATGCGCCAGATTCGTGATCGAGGCGAAGATTCGATCCCCCAGATGCGGTGCAGACGGGATGCCAGCGGTCATGCGCAAGTAACGGCATGACCCGACGATATAGGCCCGTGGAATCGTGCCTTTGCTGGACTGCGTGCGAAACCGGTAGATATCCCGCGGCCATTGCAGCGGCAGTTCCTGAACCGTTTCCACGGTATGCACCGGGCTCATGGGGCTGAACCATCCCGCTTGGTATTCGTACTCGGTATCGGCGGCCAGATCGTTGAGTGCAATAACATCGGACATGTCGCGCACGATCGTCAATTTTGCAAATACACCTTGGGACCAGCGTTCTTCGCCGGGCCGGCGATAACGAATACCTGCAAATACCGGCGCGTTATTTTGAAGTTCACCGCGCAAGAAGATGCGTGTGTGATTAGTTGTGGTGTGGCCAATAATAGGGCCGACAGTCGGTTTGAGCATGTTCGAATCCGTTCGAGGTAATGCTAACTAAGCAAAATAGGTTGGTGAAAGTTGTAACAGTAATAAGTTGAACTAAGCTTAGTTATTGGTTCAAAAAAAATATCGAGCAGAAGTGGACTGAAGTTGTGGGCGACGTAAACCACGAATGTAGGAAAAGTGTGTGGGGTGGCTTTTTTCCAGCCAAAAAAAAAAGCCCCGCCAAACTGGCGGGGTTGAGGTACGAGCGTGGCGCTCGGAAAACGTGGAACTCGAGCGGCCCTCCAATGAAGGAGGGCCAGTCGGTGTTACAGCAGGATGGTGCGGATGTCCGCCAGCAGGTCGCTCAGACGCTTGGTGAAGCGTGCAGCAGCGGCGCCGTTGATCACACGGTGATCGTAGGACAGCGACAGTGGCAGCATCAGTTTCGGCTGGAAGGCTTTGCCGTCCCAGACTGGCTGGATGGTTGCCTTGGAAACACCGAGGATCGCCACTTCCGGCGCGTTGACGATCGGCGTGAAGCCGGTGCCGCCAATGTGGCCGAGGCTGGAAATGGTGAAGCAGGCGCCTTGCATGTCGTCAGCGGTGAGCTTTTTGTCGCGGGCTTTGGCGGCCAGTACGGCGGCTTCGGCTGCCAGTTGCAACAGGCTCTTCTGGTCGACGTTCTTGATGACCGGTACCAGCAGGCCTTCAGGGGTGTCGACTGCGAAGCCGATGTTCACGTACTTCTTGCGGATGATCGCTTTACCGCTGGGTGCCAGCGAACTGTTGAAGTCCGGCAGTTCCTTGAGCAGGTGCGCGCAGGATTTGAGCAGCAGTGGCAGGATGGTCAGCTTGACGCCAGCCTTCTCTGCAACGGCTTTCTGAGCGATACGGAATGCTTCCAGATCGGTGATATCAGCCGAATCGAACTGAGTCACGTGTGGAATGTTCAGCCAGCTGCGATGCAGGCTCGACGCGCCGATTTGCATCAGGCGGGTCATCGGCACTTCTTCGGTTTCACCGAAGCGGCTGAAGTCCACGACCGGAATTGGCGGGATGCCCGCGCCGCCGGTTGCACCACCCGCAGCGGCCGGTGCTTCCTTGGCCTTCTGCATCATGGCTTTGACGTAAACCTGCACGTCTTCTTTCAGCACACGGCCGTGCGGGCCGCTTGGGCTGACCGCGTTCAGCTCGACGCCGAACTCACGAGCCAGTTGGCGCACCGCAGGACCTGCGTGAACCTTGGCGCCCGGTTTGGCGGGTGCAGCAGCCGGTGCGGCCGGTGCCGTGGCAGCGGCTGCCGGAGCAGCTTCAGCCTTGGCAGCTGGCGCAGGAGCGGCGGCTGGAGCCGGGGCTGCAGCAGGCGCAACGCCTTTGACTTTCAACTTCAGGATCAGGTCGCCAGTACCGACTTCGTCATCCAGCTTGATGGAAACGCTTTCCACCACGCCAGCGGCAGGCGATGGAATTTCCATGCTTGCCTTGTCGGATTCCAGGGTAATTAGCGACTGGTCGGCTTCAACGGTGTCGCCGGCCTTGACCAGCACTTCGATGATCTTGGCCTTGCCTGCCGAGCCGATGTCCGGGACGTGAATGTCCTGAACAATGTCAGCGACCGGTGACGCCTGTGCCGCAGCGGCTGGCGCTGGAGCAGCGGCAGCAGGTGCCGCCGCCTGAGCTGGCGCGGCTGCAGCCGGTGCCGCAGCACCTGCCACTTTCAGCGCCAGAATCAGGTCGCCGGTACCGACTTCGTCGTTGAGCTTGACGCTGATGCTTTCGACCACGCCAGCGGCGGGCGAAGGGATTTCCATGCTGGCTTTGTCGGATTCCAGAGTGATCAGTGACTGATCAGCCTCGACGGTGTCGCCGACTTTGACCTGGATCTCGATGATCTGGGCCTTGCCCGACGAACCGATGTCCGGCACGTGCACTTGTTGAGTGGTTGCAGCAACAGGCGCGGCAGCAGGAGCAGCCGGCGCCGGGGCAGCAGCCGGTTTTGCTTCAGCCTTTGGCGCCTGCGCAGCGGCAGCCGCAGGGGGCGGTGCAGAGGCCGGGGCAGCGGCACCTTCGACTTCCAGCTCGAGCAATTCGTCGCCTTCTTTCAGGCGATCACCCAGCTTCACTTTAATGCTTTTGACGATGCCGGCCTTGGGAGCAGGAATTTCCATGCTCGCCTTGTCCGACTCAAGCGTCAGAATGCTCTGGTCGGCTTCGATACGGTCGCCGACCTTCACAAATAGTTCGATTACTTCACCTTCACCGCTGCCGATGTCAGGTACGCGAATGAGTTCGCTCACAGAGTGTCTCCTCAGCAGTCCAGTGGGTTGCGTTTTTCCGGGTTGATCCCGAACTTGGCGATGGCTTCAGCCACCACCTTAGGTTCGATATCACCACGGTCAGCCAAGGCTTCCAGGGCTGCCAACACCACGAAATGACGGTCGACTTCGAAGAAGTGACGCAGCTTCTTACGGCTGTCACTGCGGCCGAAACCGTCGGTGCCCAGGACTTTGAATTCCTTGGACGGTACCCACTGACGAATTTGCTCAGCGAACAGCTTCATATAGTCGGTAGAGGCGATGACCGGACCTTGACGGCCGTTCAGGCACTCTTCGACATAACTCAATTTAGGCTTCTGGCCCGGGTGCAGACGGTTGCTGCGCTCTACGGCCAGGCCGTCGCGACGCAGTTCGTTGAAGCTGGTTACGCTCCAGACATCAGCGCCGACGTTGAACTGTTCACGCAGGATCTTCGCCGCTTCGCGCACTTCACGCAGGATGGTGCCGGAGCCCATCAGCTGAACGTGATGCGCCGCTTCGCGGGTGTCTTCCTCGAGCAGGTACATGCCCTTGATGATGCCTTCCTCGACACCGGCCGGCATGGCTGGCTGCTGGTAGGACTCGTTCATCACGGTGATGTAGTAGAAAACGTCCTGCTGCTCTTCGGTCATCTTCTTCATGCCGTCCTGAATGATCACCGCCAGCTCGTAGCCGTAGGTTGGATCAAAGGTGCGGCAGTTCGGGATGGTGCCAGCCAGGATGTGACTGTGACCGTCTTCGTGTTGCAGGCCTTCGCCGTTCAGCGTGGTCCGGCCGGCGGTGCCGCCGATCAGGAAGCCACGGGTACGGCTGTCGCCAGCGGCCCAGGCGAGGTCGCCGATACGCTGGAAGCCGAACATCGAGTAGAAGATGTAGAACGGCAGCATTGGCTGGTTGTGGCTGGAGTACGAAGTACCGGCAGCGATGAAGGAACTCATGGCGCCCGCTTCGTTGATGCCTTCTTCGAGGATCTGGCCCTTCTTGTCTTCGCGGTAGAACATCACTTGGTCTTTATCGACTGGCTCGTAGAGCTGGCCGACGGACGAGTAGATGCCCAACTGACGGAACATGCCTTCCATACCGAAGGTACGGGCTTCGTCCGGGATGATCGGGACGATGCGCGGACCGATTTCCTTGTCCTTGACCAGTTGCGCGAGGATCCGCACGAAGGCCATGGTGGTGGAAATTTCACGGTCGCCCGAACCATCAAGAATGGCCTTGAGGGTATCGAGGGACGGCGTCGGTACGCTGCTGCTCTTCGCACGACGCTGTGGCACGAAGCCGCCCAGTGCAGTGCGACGCTCGCTCAGGTAGCGGGCTTCGGCGCTGTTTGGCTCCGGTTTGAAAAACGGCAGGTTTTCCAGCTCTTCGTCTCGGACCGGAATGTCGAAACGATCGCGGAACAGCTTCAGGCTTTCAACATCAACTTTCTTGGTGTTGTGCGCCGTGTTCTTCGCTTCGCCGGCACCGGTGCCATAACCTTTGATGGTCTTGGCCAGGATGACGGTGGGTTGTTCTTTGTGGTTGACCGCTTCGTGGTACGCCGCGTAGACCTTGTACGGGTCGTGGCCGCCACGGTTGAGTTTCCAGATCTCGTCGTCGGACAGGTCAGCAACCATCGCCTTGAGTTCTGGCGAGTTGAAGAAGTGTTCACGTACGAACGCGCCGTCTTTGGCTTTGTAGTTCTGGTACTCGCCGTCGATGACTTCGTCCATGCGGCGTTGCAGGATACCGTCGACGTCTTTGGCCAACAGTGGGTCCCAGAAACGGCCCCAGATAACTTTGGTCACGTTCCACTGAGCACCGCGGAACACGCCTTCGAGTTCCTGGATGATCTTGCCGTTGCCGCGAACCGGGCCATCAAGGCGCTGCAGGTTGCAGTTAATAACGAAGATCAGGTTGTCGAGTTTCTCGCGGCCAGCCAGCGAGATGGCGCCCAGGGATTCCGGCTCGTCGCACTCGCCGTCGCCCAGGAAACACCAGACTTTTTGCTTGCCTTCTGGGATAAAACCACGGGCTTCCAGGTACTTCATGAAGCGTGCCTGGTAGATCGCCTGGATCGGGCCCAGACCCATGGATACGGTCGGGAACTGCCAGAAATCAGGCATCAGCCAAGGGTGCGGATAGGACGACAAGCCCTGACCGTCGACTTCCTGGCGGAAGTTGTTCATTTGGTCTTCGGTGATGCGGCCTTCCATGAACGCACGGGCGTAAACGCCTGGCGAGGTGTGACCCTGGAAGTAGATCAGGTCGCCGCCGTGTTCGTCGGTCGGAGCCTGGAAGAAATAGTTGAAGCCGATGTCATACAGGGTTGCGCTGGAGGCGAAACTGGAGATGTGACCGCCCAGGTCAGAATCTTTCAGGTTCGTACGCATCACCATGGCCATCGCGTTCCAGCGTACCAACGAGCGAATGCGGCGTTCCATGAACAGGTCGCCAGGCATGCGTGCTTCGTGGGTAACGGGAATCGTGTTGCGGTACGGCGTGGTGATGGCGTAAGGCAATTGCGAACCGCTGCGGGTTGCGAGTTCGCCCATACGGGTCATCAAATAGTGAGCGCGGTCTTCGCCTTCTTTGTCGAGAACCGATTCCAGGGCGTCCAGCCATTCCTGGGTTTCGACGGGATCGAGGTCTTGCATGGCTTGCTCCAGGGCGGAAAGGCTTCCAGAATCGGTTGCCTGAGTTTGCGACTGGCCTTGTGGGCAGACGATATAAATTCTTGGATTGCCGAGAGGTTGTTCCGGCGGCGTGTAGTTTTACTACAAATCATCGGGCATTTCAGCCTTTCGAATGTATATACGAGTAGTAGAACTACAGATGAGCGGCTTGTGGCCTCCAGCTGCGTTGTGAGAATAATCGTTAAGGTTGGTCTTTAGCCAACCAGAAAAGGTGAAAGCTTGATGCTGTCTGCCAAAAATAAAGAAATTTCAGCTATTTCTAACCTTTGTTCGACAGTCGATCACGTAGTGCATTCTGGCGAATCACTACATGCAGCCCTCTACACGCCGATCAAGGATAGACCATGAGCCTCCCTTCGCTTGCCGAACTGCCCGGCATTCTCCTGCCATTTGTCACCCGCGCCGAGCAGTCGTTCCGTACGGCCGTCGCCGGGCTGGACGACGATCATGGTCTGTCTGGCTGGACGCCTGATCGCTGGGCGCAATTGGCGCGTGTCACCGCTGCCAGCGATTTCGTGATTGAGCAGGGCGTGCGTGATCCGTTGATGTTGCTGGAACTGGTGCGGTCCGGTGAGCTGGATCGAAGTTTTGTTCCCGGCGAGCTGTGCGCACAGATTGCGGCAGCGGTGAATGCGGCGGAAACCGAAGATGGACTGGGTCGCGCCCTGCGTCGTCAACGTACCCGCCATCAAGTGCGGATCATTTGGCGCGACCTGACTCGTCAGTGCGATCTGATCCAGACCTGTCGCGACCTCTCGGACATGGCCGATGCCAGCATCGATCAGGCCTATCAATGGTTGTACTCGCGGCATTGCCAGCAGTTCGGCGTGCCTACCGGTCGGCGCAGCGGCGAGCCGCAGCAAATGGTCATCCTCGGCATGGGGAAGCTCGGCGCGGTGGAGCTCAACCTGTCGTCGGACATCGACCTGATCTTCGCCTATCCCGAGGGCGGCGAAACCGTTGGCGTGAAGCGCTCGCTGGATAATCAGGAATTTTTTATTCGTCTCGGTCAGCGCCTGATCAAGGCGTTG
The DNA here is from genome assembly GCF_054897825.1 of Pseudomonas sp. ZS1P83. Lineage (NCBI taxonomy): Bacteria > Pseudomonadati > Pseudomonadota > Gammaproteobacteria > Pseudomonadales > Pseudomonadaceae > Pseudomonas > Pseudomonas sp. ZS1P83. The sequence continues at coordinate 4,936,760 of NZ_CM142706.1, read as the reverse complement.
GACCCGATGACCGTCGACGGTTTTGTATTTCGCGTCGACATGCGCCTGCGGCCTTACGGTTCGGCCGGCGCGTTGGTGTTGAGCTTCAATGCGCTGGAGCAGTATTACCAGGATCAGGGCCGCGACTGGGAACGCTACGCGATGATCAAGTCGCGGGTGGTGGCCGGCGATCAAGTGGCCGGCGCGCAATTGCAAGACATGCTGCGGCCGTTCGTTTACCGGCGCTACCTCGACTTCTCGGCGATCGAAGCGCTGCGCACCATGAAGCAGCTGATTCAGCAGGAAGTCCGGCGCAAGGGCATGGCCGACAACATCAAGCTCGGCTCCGGTGGCATTCGTGAAGTCGAGTTTATTGCCCAGGCGTTCCAGCTGATTCACGGCGGTCGCGACCTGAGCCTGCAGCAACGTCCTCTATTAAAAGTACTGAACACACTGGAAGGTCAGGGTTATCTGCCGCCGGCGGTGATCAGCGAATTGCGCGAAGGCTACGAATTCCTGCGTTACACCGAACATGCGATCCAGGCGATTGCCGACCGCCAGACCCAGATGCTGCCGGGTGGTGCGCAGGATCAGGCGCGCATTGCCTTTATGTTGGGCTTCGCTGACTGGGAGGCTTTCCATGAGCAGCTGATGTATTGGCGCGGCCGCGTGGCTTGGCACTTCGGTCAGGTGATCGCCGATCCCGATGAAGAGGAAGGCACCGAAAGCGAAGTGGTGGTCGGCGGTGAATGGCTGCCGCTGTGGGAGGAGGCTCAGGATGAAGAGGCCGCTTGCCGCCAGCTGGAAGAGGGCGGTTTTGCCGATGCCACCAAGGCTTTGAAGGCGTTGGCCGGTTTGCGCAGCAGCCCGCAGTTGCGCGCTATGCAACGCTTGGGGCGCGAACGCCTCGATGCGTTTATTCCGCGGTTGCTGGCTCAGGCTGTCGAACACGCCAATCCAGATCTGGTGCTGGAACGTGTGCTGCCGCTGGTTGAAGCGGTGGCCCGTCGCTCCGCGTATCTGGTGCTGCTGACCGAGAACCCCGGCGCGCTGCGACGTTTGCTGACCTTGTGCGCCGCGAGCCCGTGGATCGCAGAGCAGATCACCCGCTTCCCGCTGCTGCTCGACGAATTGCTCAACGAAGGCCGGTTGTTCAAGCCTCCCCTGGCGCCGGAACTGGCCGCCGAGTTGCGCGAGCGTCTGACGCGAATTCCCGAGGACGATCTCGAACAACAAATGGAAGCCCTGCGCCATTTCAAACTGGCGCACCGCTTGCGGGTTGCGGCTTCGGAAATCGCCGGCAGCCTGCCGTTGATGAAAGTCAGCGATTACCTGACCTGGCTCGCCGAAGCGATTCTCGAACAAGTGCTGGCCCTGGCCTGGCGCCAGACCGTGGCCAAATACGGCACGCCGCTGCGAACCGACGGCACGTTGTGCGACCCCGGCTTCATCATTGTCGGTTACGGGAAAGTCGGCGGTCTGGAACTGGGGCATGGTTCGGACCTGGACCTGGTGTTCATCCACGATGGCGATCCGCAGGCAGAAACCGACGGGCTGAAGCCGATCGACGGCGCGCAATTCTTCACCCGGCTGGGGCAGCGGATCATTCACTTGCTGACGGCCCAGACCAACTCCGGTCAGCTGTATGAAGTGGACATGCGCCTGCGGCCGTCCGGTGCGTCGGGGTTGCTGGTGAGTTCGCTCGGTGCGTTTGCCCGGTATCAGGAAAACGAAGCCTGGACCTGGGAGCATCAGGCGCTGGTGCGGGCGCGGGTGCTGGTGGGCAGTCCGGACGTCGGCCAGGCATTCGAGAAAGTCCGTGCGGCGGTATTGGGCAAGCCGCGGGACCTTGCGACCTTGCGCCAGGAGGTCAGCGAGATGCGCGCCAAAATGCGCGATAACCTTGGCAGCAAGAGCACCGCGGCCGGCACCGCGGCAAATGCCTTCGAGGCCACGGCGCCGTTCGATCTCAAGCAGGACGCCGGAGGTATCGTCGATATTGAATTTATGGTGCAATACGCGACCCTGGCGTGGTCCGAAACGCATCCGCCATTGCTGCGCTGGACTGACAATATCCGCATTCTGGAGGGGTTGGAGGAGGAAGGGCTGATGCCCGCCGAAGACGCCAGCCTGTTGCGCGAGGCCTATAAAGCCTACCGCTCCGCCGCTCACCGGCAGGCCTTGCAGAAGGACGCCGGAGTGATACCGGGCGACCAGTTCGTGGACGAACGGCGGCAAGTAGTGCGGATTTGGCGTGAGCTGGGGCTAAGCTGAAACCGGATATTTGAAACACCCAATACCCAATGTGGGAGCGAGCTTGCTCGCGATGGCGGACGATCAGTCAACATTGATGTTGAATGTGAGGGCCTCATCGCGAGCAAGCTCGCTCCCACAGTAGATCTGCAGTGTTTTGTAGAATTCTGGAGGCGGGGAGGCGTATGCCTCCCCGGTTCGTTTTTGGAAACCACATGAAAATTCTGATCGTTGGGCCCAGTTGGGTCGGTGACATGGTGATGGCGCAGACACTTTTTCAGTGTCTCAAGCAGCGCCACCCGCAATGCGAAATCGACGTGCTGGCCCCCGAGTGGAGCCGGCCGATTCTTGAGCGCATGCCCGAAGTCCGCCAGGCCTTGAGCTTTCCGCTTGGTCACGGTGCTTTGGAGCTGGCGACGCGTCGGCGTATCGGCAAATCCCTGGCCGGCCAGTACGACCAGGCGATCCTGCTGCCCAATTCCCTGAAGTCGGCATTGGTGCCGTTCTTCGCCGGCATCCCGAAACGCACCGGCTGGCGTGGCGAGTTCCGCTACGGCCTGCTCAATGACGTGCGCACGCTGGATAAAGAACGTTACCCGCTGATGATCGAACGCTTCATGGCCCTGGCTTACGAGCCGGGTGCTGAGCTGCCGACACCTTATCCACGGCCGAGCCTGCAGATTGACCCGGTCACTCGCGAAGCAGCAATGGCCAAGTTCGGCCTGGCCCTCGACCGCCCGGTGTTGGCGCTGTGCCCCGGTGCCGAGTTTGGCGAGTCCAAGCGCTGGCCGTCCGAGCACTATGCCAAGGTTGCCGAAGCGAAGATCCGCGAAGGCTGGCAAGTCTGGCTGTTTGGTTCGAAAAACGATCACGCCGTCGGCGAAGACATCCGTTCGTGGCTGATTCCCGGTTTGCGTGAAGAGTCGGTGAATCTCAGCGGCGGCACCTCCCTGGCCGAAGCCATCGACCTGATGTCCTGCGCCGACGCGGTGGTGTCCAACGACTCCGGCCTGATGCACGTGGCCGCTGCGCTGAATCGCCCGTTGGTGGCGGTCTACGGCTCGACGTCACCAGGTTTCACACCGCCACTGGCCGAACACGTCGAGATCGTACGCCTGGGCATCGAATGCAGTCCGTGCTTCGACCGCACGTGCCGCTTCGGTCATTACAACTGCCTGCGCCAGCTGATGCCGCAAGCGGTGAACGAAGCCTTGCAGCGTTTGCAGGGCACTGTGGTCGAGGTCAAATAGTTTGCGCGTTCTGTTGATCAAGACTTCTTCGCTGGGCGACGTGATTCACGCGTTACCAGCGTTGACCGACGCGGCGCGGGCGATCCCCGGCATCACGTTCGACTGGGTGGTGGAAGAAGGCTTCGCCGAAATCCCGACCTGGCACCCGGCCGTGGGCAAGGTGATTCCCGTGGCGATCCGTCGCTGGCGCAAAAACATCTGGCAGACCATCAAGAGTGGTGAGTGGAAGCGCTTCAAGCAAAGCGTTCGCGCCAACCAATACGATCTGGTGATCGATGCCCAGGGCTTGCTGAAAAGTGCGTTGCTGACCCGATATGCCAAAGCCCCGGTGGCCGGGCTGGATAAAAACTCGGCCCGTGAGCCGATTGCCGCACGCTTTTATTCCCGGCGTCTGGCCGTGGCCCGTGGGCAACACGCGGTGGAGCGGGTGCGTCAGCTGTTCGCCGTGGCTTTGGGGTACGACCTGCCAAAAGGCTTGGGCGATTACGGCCTGAACGTCGAACGACTGGTGGAATTGCCGCGCAAGAATGCTTACGTGGTGTTCCTGCACGGCACCACGTGGGACACCAAACACTGGCCTGAAGCCTACTGGCGCGAGCTGGCCGAGCGAGTCGGCTATCTCGGTGTCGGGGTGAAGCTTGCGTGGGGCAACCCGATCGAAAAAGCCCGGGCCGAACGCATCGCCAAAGACATGAAACACGTCGAAGTGCTGCCCAAGCTGAACCTGGCCGGTGTCGGCAAGGTGCTGGCCGGCGCGCAAGCCTGCGTAGCGGTGGACACCGGTCTCGGTCATCTCGCCGCCGCACTGGACGTGCCGACCCTGTCACTGTTCGGCCCGACCAACCCGGGCCTGACCGGCGCCTACGGCAAGTCGCAGATTCACATGGCCAGCGACTTCCCTTGCGCGCCGTGCCTGCAAAAGAAATGCACCTATCAACCGACGGCCCAAGATGCCCGTCAGTTTGACCTTAAACGCGAGTGGCCCCTGTGCTTCACGCGTCTGAATCCCGAGCGTGTCGCCAGCCGACTGAGCACGTTGTTACTGGCTGAGGAGCTGCGCTGATGCAATTGGCATTTGTCCTGTACAAATACTTTCCCTTTGGCGGCTTGCAGCGCGACTTCATGCGCATTGCCCTTGAGTGCCAGCAGCGCGGCCACCAGATTCGGGTCTACACGCTGATCTGGGAAGGCGACATTCCACCCGGCTTCGAAGTTCTGGTGGCGCCGGTCAAAGCGTTTTTCAATCATCGGCGCAACGAGAAACTCAGCGAGTGGATGGAGGCTGATCTGGCCAAGCGTCCGGTGGACCGTTTGATCGGCTTCAACAAGATGCCGGGCCTGGATGTCTACTACGCCGCCGACGGTTGCTTCGAAGACAAGGCGCAAAACCTGCGTAACTCGCTGTACCGTCGCTGGGGTCGCTACCGGCACTTCGCGGAGTACGAGCGCGCCGTGTTCGCCAAGGATGCCAAGACTGAAGTGCTGATGATTTCCGAAGTCCAGCAGCCGCTGTTCATCAAGCATTACGACACGCCGCTTGCGCGCTTCCATTTGCTGCCGCCGGGCATCTCTCAAGACCGTCGCGCGCCGGCCAATGCCGCCGAGATCCGTGCCGAGTTTCGCCGCGAATTCAACCTGAAAGACGATGAACTGCTGCTGGTGCAAATTGGCTCAGGGTTCAAGACCAAGGGTGTGGATCGCAGCCTCAAGGCGCTGGCCGCATTGCCCGCCGATCTGAAGAAACGCACCCGGCTGTTTGTAATTGGCCAGGACGACCCCAAATTATTCCAGATGCAGAGCGCCACATTGGGGCTCGGCGATAACGTGACGTTCCTCAAGGGTCGCAGCGACATCCCGCGTTTTCTGCTCGGCGCCGATCTGTTGATCCACCCGGCGTACAACGAAAACACCGGGACCGTGTTGCTCGAAGCCCTGGTGGCCGGCCTGCCGGTACTGGTGAGCGCGGTCTGTGGTTACGCCCATTACATCGCCGACGCCGACGCCGACGCCGGTCTGGTGCTGGACGAACCTTTCGATCAGGCGCAACTGACTCAGTACCTGACCGGCATGTTGAACGACGCTCAAGCACGGGCGGCCTGGAGCCGCAACGGTCTGGCCTTCGCCGAGACGGCCGACCTCTATAGCATGCCGCAGCACGCGGCCGATGTGATTCTGGCGGAGCACGCTTAATGAAGTTGATGCTGGCTGAACCGTTCAAGAGCCTTTGGGCTGGACGCGACCCGTTCGCCGAAGTCGAGGGTCTCCAGGGCGAGGTATACCGCGAACTTGAAGCGCGCCGTACCCTGCGAACCGAAGTCAATGGCAATGGCTTTTTCGTGAAGATCCACCGTGGCATTGGCTGGGGCGAGATCTTCAAGAACCTGCTCACGGCCAAGCTGCCGGTGCTCGGTGCGGGCCAGGAATGGAAGGCCATTGCGCGCCTGCAAGAAGTCGGTGTGCCGACCATGACCGCCGTGGCTTACGGCGAGAAGGGCAGCAACCCGGCAGACCAGCATTCGTTCATCGTCACCGAAGAGCTGGCGCCCACGGTCAGCCTCGAAGACTTCAGCATCGACTGGGTCAAGCAGCCGCCCGAGCCAATACTCAAGCGTGCGCTGATTGCCGAGGTTGCGCGCATGACCGGCATGATGCACCGCGCCGGGGTCAACCATCGCGACTGCTACATCTGCCACTTTCTGCTGCACACCGACAAACCGGTGACGGCCGACGATTTCAAGCTCTCGGTGATCGACCTGCACCGCGCCCACACTCGTCCGAGGATCACTCAGCGCTGGCGCAACAAGGACCTGGCGGCGCTGTACTTTTCGGCCCTGGACATTGGCTTGACCCGGCGTGACAAACTGCGCTTTCTCAAGGGCTACTTCCAGCAGCCGCTGCGCCAGATCCTGGGCGAAGAAGCCGGGTTACTTGCCTGGCTGGAAGGCAAGGCGAACAAGCTCTACGACCGTAAACAGCGATACGGGGATGCGCTCTGATGGCGGGTTGGAAACTGGAGCCTGCGTACAGCGATCTGGCTGAAGATTTCGGCAGTCTTGAGGCTGTGTTTGCTCTGCAGGGCGAGCGCCTGACCCGCGATCTGTTATCCGAGGTCATTCGCGTCCAGCGCAATGGCGTCAACTATTACGTCAAACGCTACGTGGGTGCCGGCAAAGGTCTGCGCCGTTACCTGGGCAAACCCCGGGTGAAAGCCGAGTGGCAGAATCTCAAGCGCTTCGCCAAGTGGGGCATTCCCACTGCCGAAGTGGTGGCCTGGGGCCTGGAGCGTCGTGGTGCGGCATACGATCGTGGGGCGATGATCACCCGTGAGCTGCCGCATACCGAAGACTTGTCGGCCCTGGCCGAGCGGCATGATCCAAAGCTGGCGGACCGCGCCTGGGTCGACAACGTCAGCCGGCAGCTGGCGGGTTATACCCGGACCATGCACGACCATCGTTTCACCCATAACGATTTGAAGTGGCGCAACCTGCTGATCGACGATGAGCCCCGGCTGTTTTTAATCGACTGCCCCAATGGTGATTTCTGGCGCGGCTTCTGGCTCAAGTACCGGATCACCAAGGACCTGGCGTGTCTGGACAAGGTCGCCAAGTATCATTTGTCGGCCACTCAGCGCCTGCGCTTTTACCTGCAATACCGCCAGCATGATCGGCTGAATGCCGCCGACAAAAAACGGATCCGGCACGTGGTGAGATTTTTCGAGGGGCGCGAATGACTGATTATCTGGCCGCTGAAGACCGTGCGCTGCTTGAGCGACACGGCCTCGGCACCTTCGACGCACTCTGGACCAAGGAGCTCGACGCTGTGGACGAACCCAACACCGCTCGCGGTGGCTGGAGCAGCGTGTTTCGTCTGGATCTGGAAGGTCATGGCTACTACCTCAAACGCCAGAGCAACTACCAGACGCACACGTTGCATGCGCCCTTTGGCGAGCCGAGCTTTGCCCGTGAATTTCGCAATATCAGTCGCTATGAAAAGCTCGGTATTCCAGCATTGAAAGCGGCATTCTTCGGTGAGCGCAAAGTCGACGGCGAGGTTCGGGCAATTCTGCTGACCCGTGCTCTGGATGGTTGGGATGACCTGGATTCGCTGTTGCAGCGCTGGTCGGACCTGAGTTCGGCGCAGCATTCAGCGATTATGAAAGCCTGTGGTCAACTGGCTCGGCGCATGCACGGCGCGCGTCAGGTTCACGGTTGCTTCTACCCCAAACACATTTTTCTCCAGACCACCGGCGACGGTTACCTGGCCCAACTGATCGATCTGGAAAAGACCCGGCCGTTGCTGTTTGGTCAGCGTGACCGGGCGAAAGACCTGGAGCCATTGCTGCGTCGGGCGCCTCAGTGGAGCGAAACGCAGTTGCGCGAGCTGCTGGCCGCCTATCTGGATCAATCCCAGGACAGCTCGTTGATCGACAGCTGGCTGGCGCGACTGACCGCACGGCGCACTCACAAGGAGACGCGCTGATGCGTTTGTCCGAGCTGAAAAACGCTGGCCGCAGCCCCAGCCTGCCGCTGAACATTTCACTGGCCGATGCTGCCGGCCCTGCCGAGTTGCAGTTGCTGAGTCTGTTGCGGGTGTTGCCGGGGCAGCGTTATGTCGGCGCCGGCGTCTGGCGTGGGCGGCCGGTGCTGGCCAAATTGTTGGTCGGCAGCAAAGCGGCGCGGCATTTCCAGCGTGAGCACAACGGCGTGCGGTTGCTTGCGGCTCAGGGGTTGACCACGCCGTTGCTGCTGGCTGATGGCCTGAAGGACGGCGAGGGCGGTTGGCTGCTGTTCGATTTCCTTGAAGGCGCCGAAAGCTTGGGGGATGCCTGGAAACAGGTCGAGCATTTGCCGATGTTGGCGGATGAACAATCGGCAGTATTGGCCGATGCGCTGGGTGCGATTGGTCAATTGCACCGCAAGGGCCTGTGGCAGGAAGACTTGCACCTGGACAACCTGCTGCGCCAGGGCGGCCGGCTGTATTTGATCGACGGTGCCGGGATCTGTGCCGAAACGCCTGGCCAGCCGCTGTCGCGACAGAAAGTCCTGGAGAATCTCGGGGTGTTTTTCGCCCAGTTGCCCAAGTCCCTGGAACCTTATACCGAAGAATTGCTGGTGTATTACCTGCTGAGCAACGGCGAGCATGCCTTGCCCATGGAAGCGTTGCAGAAGCAGATCAGCAAGGTCCGCAGCTGGCGCCTCAAAGACTTTCTGATCAAGGTCGGCCGCGAATGCACGCTGTTCAGTGTCCAGCGCGGAGCGTTCGGCTTACGAGCGATTCGCCGCGAGGAAGAGGCGGCGATGCTGCCGGTGCTGGAGCAGGCCGATGCGTTGCTCGATCAGGGCCATCTGTACAAGACCGGCGGCGCGGCGAGCGTCGGCAAGGTCGAGGTGGCCGGTCGTACGCTGGTGATCAAACGCTACAACATCAAAGGTTTTGCCCATTGGCTCAAACGCTTCTGGCGCCCGAGTCGTGCCTGGCATTCCTGGATCGAAGGCAATCGCCTGGCATTTCTCGGCATTGCCACGCCCAAGCCGTTGGCGTTGCTGGAGAAGCGTTTTCTCTGGTTGCGCAGTCGGGCTTATCTGGTGACCGAGTATTTGCCGGGGCCGGATATCATCGAGCGCTTTGCGCCCTATGTCGAAAGCGGTGAGGCGCCGGAAGCCGAGTTGCTGGCGCTGGATCATTTGTTTGCCGAGTTGATTCTTGAGCGGATCAGTCACGGGGATTTCAAGGGGCATAACCTGTTCTGGCAGCAAGATCGCTGGGCGCTGATTGATCTGGATTCAATGTGTCAGCATGCCTCGGTGAACAGCTTCGCCCCGGCCTATGCGCGGGATCGGGCGCGGTTCATGCGTAACTGGCCTGAGAGTAGTGCGCTTTATCAGGTCATTGATCAGCGTCTGCCCAAGGATATCTCTAGCGTAGCTTGAATCCCTTCGTCGGAACGCCGCCCGGAGCAACCCGTCACCCAAGATTAAGGGTGCCGCCTGCTTTCGCCCGGAGCATCTTCACGGGGGCAATATGCGCTGGGTCATTCCCGCCATGTTTACGCTATAATCCCGCCCTTTAGCTGCCACTCGCCCTTTGCGAGGGCACATTAATCTTTGAGGCGCCTTGCGCCTGCACGCAGACTAAAGAGGCTAGACCCCTGTGGCATTGACGATTCTTGGCCTGTCCGGCGCCCTTAGCCATGATCCTTCCGCAGCCTTGTACATCGACGGCAAGCTGGTCGCGGCGGCTGAGGAAGAGCGCTTTGTGCGCGATAAACATGCAAAGAACCGCATGCCTTACGAGTCGGCGAAGTTCTGCCTCGAACAGGCTGGCATCAAGCCGTCCGACGTTGATGTGGTAGCGATTCCATTCGCGCCGATCAGCCTGTTCGGCAAGGCTCGCTGGCATTACGCCAAGCGTTACTGGTACGCCCCGGACCGCGCGCTCGACGCGATCCTGATGGGTAATCGTCGTTACAAACGCTATCGCAACAAGATTGTCTGGTGCCTCGAGCAATTGGGTTTCGATCCGAAAAAAATCAAGATCGAACCGGTCGAGCATCATTTGGCTCACGCCTCCAGCGCTTATCACTGCTCCGGTTTCAAAGAGAAAACCGCGATCCTCGGGATCGACGGCAAGGGTGAGTACGCCACGACCTTTTTCGGTTACGGCGAAAACGGCAAGATCCACAAGATCAAAGAATTCTTCGATCCGGACTCCCTTGGCGGCCTGTACGGCGCGATCACCGAGTTCCTCGGTTTCGAGATGCTCGACGGTGAGTTCAAGGTCATGGGCATGGCGCCGTATGGCGATGCCAGCAAATACGATTTCTCGCGTCTGGCTTCGTTCGAGAACGGCGAGCTGGTGATCAACACCGACTACGCCAACGTCATCGGCTTGCGTCGTTATAAAGAGAAAGGCAAAGGCTTCTATTTCTCGCCGAAGCTGATCGAGTGGTTGGGGCCGAAGCGCGAAGGCGACATCGCCGACGAACCGTACATCCACTACGCCGCGAGCATGCAAGCGCTGTTCGAAAAGATCTCGCTGCAGATGATCGACCACTATCTGGGCGACGTACTCAAGGAAACCGGCAAACTGGCCTTCGCCGGTGGCTGTGCGTTGAACGTCAAACTGAACCAGAAAATCATCGCCCGCGACGACGTCAAAGAGTTGTTCGTGCAGCCGGCGTCCGGCGATGCCGGTACTGCGGTCGGTGCTGCGGCTTACGTGTCCCACGCCCGTGGTGTACCCGTCGAGAAGATGGAACACGTCTACCTCGGCCCGTCCTACACCAATGAAGACGTGCTCGCGGCGTGTGCCCGTCACCCGAGCAAGCCTGTATGGCGCAAGCTCGAGAACATGCCGGAAAACATCGCCAAAATCATGGTCGACGGCAACCCGGTGGCCTGGTTCCAGGGTCGCATGGAGTTCGGTCCGCGCGCCTTGGGTGGTCGGTCGATCATCGGTTGCCCGAGCGCCACCGGCGTGGCTGACCGGATCAACCACCAGATCAAGTTCCGCGAGCGCTGGAGGCCTTTCTGCCCGTCGATGCTCGACACCGTTGCACCGCAGATGATCAAGGTCGATCACCCGGCGCCGTTCATGACGTTCACCTTTGAAGTGGCGGAAGAGTGGAAAACCCGCGTGCCGGAAGTCGTCCATGAAGACGGTACGTCGCGGGCCCAGGTGCTCAAGCGCGAATACAACCCGCGCTACTACGACATGATGAAGGCGCTGGAAGTGCTGACCGGTAACGGCGTATCGCTGAACACCTCGCTCAACCGTCGTGGCGAACCGATGATCTGCTCGCCGACGGACGCCCTGAACATGTTCTTTGGTTCTGATCTGCAATACTTGATCATGGAAGACATTCTTGTGGTGAAAGAGGGCGCGGAAGGGTACGGTTTTGACTGAAACACTGATCAGCGTCGTTATTCCGGCCTACAACTATTCCCAGACCCTGCCGCGGGCAGTGGAGTCAGTACTGGCGCAGTTGGTTGAGGGGCGGACGGAGCTATTGGTCATTGATGACGGGTCCACCGACGCAACGCCTGAAGTGGTCGAAAAGCTTATGACGGTACACGTCGGACGCTTTCGTGCTTTGCGCAAAACCAATGGAGGGCTTTCTTCAGTTCGCAATCTCGGGATCGAAGAGACGAGCGGGCGCTACCTGGTCTTTCTCGATGCGGATGACGAGATGGCCCCGGGGGCGCTGGATGGGTTGATTCAGCATATCGCGAGCAACCCTGAGAGCCGTTTGGTCATTGGCGGCCACTGGTCGGTGTTCGCTGACGGCAAACGCAGTTTGCATACCGTAAAGCCCTTGCCTGCCACGGCGCGGGAGCGAGTTCGAGGCTACTTGCTGGACAAAACCGTGTCGATCTCCAATGGTGCTTGCGCGATGCGTCGTGATGTCTTCGCGCCAGGCAACTATCCCGAACACTTGCGCAACGTTGAAGACATTCCGGTATTCGCTCAGGTGCTGGCGCGGTTTCCCTGCAGCGTTCTCGATCAGCCTCTGGCGTTTATCTATAAGCACGCCGACAGCATGCGACATGATTTGACCCAAAGCCTTGCGGCGGGCACGGAAATGGTCGGCGAGGTTTTTTCTTACGAACGCATGCCCGAAGAGTTGCATGATTTGCGCCAGGCGTTTTTGGTACAGCGGTGCCTGTCGTTGTTTCGCGATTGTTACGTCGGGGGCGAGTATGCACTGGCCAAGAAGTTCTATCTTCAGGCTTTGCGTGCCGACTGGCGCACGCTCACACGCTGGTCCTACACACGCAAGGCGGCGCGTCTGCTGTTCAGGTAAGCAGTCGAGACCGTGTCTTCGAGCATGTCGTTCAGTGTTAATGGCTGATGATAAGGCTTGAACTTGATCCGGCAGACGCTGCCTGAGGCTGTTGCAATCCATTCGTTGAACTGTTTTGCGCCAAACGTTGTGCGCGTTGTTGAGGGGGGCGGATGTTAAAAACTGGCAGCAAAGCGGGGGCTCTGATCTCGCGGATTATTGGTGAATATCCGGTCAGGTTGGCGTTCTGGAGTAGTTTGCTGCTTTCCCTGATTGCCGTGCTTGGAACGGCGACTGTCGGACGTGATGCTGCGCTTTACATTGATATTGCTCAGCAGGTCACGGAACACGGGCCAAAAGTGGCCTGGCAGACCTTCGATTGGCCCTGGTTTTCTTATCTCCTGGCCGGTACTCATATCGTCCTGCATTTGCCGTTGGAGCTGAGCGCCTATCTGTGGTGTGGGGGCTTTCTTGCGGGCACCTGTGCGTTGGTGGTTGATTGTGTACGGCAACGTTCCCCGGACAGCGCTCGCTGGGCCTGCCTGGTGGTATTGGCAATGCCTGCGGTCAATTCTTTTCGAAATGACATCATTCGCGAATTTGGTTTCTGGTTTTTCTGCACCCTGACGCTCTGGCTTGCTTTGCGATGGCAGGCGCGTGGCGGCTGGCTTCGTGCGGCGTTCATCCACTTGGCAATCGTGGCGGCCGCGTTGTTTCGCCTTGAGGCCTTGCTGCTGATACCCGCGTTGGGGCTCTGGCAGTTGTCGAATCTTTGGTCATCCACGCAACGCAAGCAGTTCCTGCAGTTTATTCTGTTGCCAGTGGTGGGGTTGGTTGTGATCTCGGTGTCGGGCGCTTTTTCGGCCGCGCGTGTTTCGCTCTACCTGGAAATGCTCAATCCGCATAGTGTGTTTGCGTCGTTCGGTCAGCTGTCCGGGCAGTTTTCCAAATCGTTGATCAATAAGTACTCGCAGGACGAGGCCGGGCGGATCATTTTCTTCGGCATCCTGGCATCCATGTTGATTAGCATCGTGAAACTGATGGGGCCTTTCGCTCTTCCGTTTGTTCTACGAAGCAACTGGAGTGTTCTGCGGGCTTACTGGCGCGACTATCGCCCGTTTGCCTGGACAGCTTTGCTGTATGGAGTAGTGCTGGTTCTGTTCTATTTGAAGCAGCAGTTCATGAACACTCGCTACTTGAGTTTCCTGAACCTGCTGTTCGTTCCTGTGCTGGCGTCGGCGTTGGCGGTCTTTGTCCGTCAGTTTCCGCGCTGGGGCAAGGCGCTGGTGGTGCTGGGTTTGTTGGTGATGCTGTCCAACGTGGTTTCCACCAGTCCGGGGAAGACTCATTTTGTCGAGGCAGGCCACTGGGTGGCCGCCCATATTGAGCCGGGCGCACCGGCATACTTCGAGGACGGCCGCATCAGCTATTACGCCGGTCGTGGTTATGTGCTCAATAGTCTGACCCGGGAGGAGGCGATGTCCCCGGAGCACGCGGGCGATTTTCGCTATTTCCTGATCGATGCCCGTGGCGACGAGCCATGGCTAAGTGGATGGTTGGAGGAGCACAAGCAGCGCATTCTTGCGCGTTTCGCCAACCGCAAAGGCGCCACCGTATTGGTCATCGGCCAGTAACGTTTAGTCCAGCAGTTGGCGCAGACGCTCGATCATTGGTGACTGCCGATTGATAGGTAGACCCTGGCGATAACCTTCAAGGAAGGTGTCGCCAGCATCCTGGCCCAGCAACCACTGCCGATCCTCTTTGTAGCGCAGCAGATGGGCAAAATTGCGCAGCCGTTTGCTGTCGCTCAGGGTGCACTTTTGGCAGCGCAAGTCCGCAATGTCGATGAGTCCCAGGGTGTTGTCGGGCGTCAGCACCACGTTGCCAAAATGCAGCGACCGAAAGTACACCCCCTTCTCGTGCAAACGGGCAATGAAACCCCCTAGTTGGGATCTCAAGGCGTTGGCCTCTTCGGCAGTGATTTGCAGCTGGCGCACTGTCGTTCCTTCAAGGGGGCTGTAGTACACGCCATCGCGTTGAATGCTGGGGATGCGATACACCGCGATAATTTTCGGGCAGGGAATGCCTCGCAGCTCCAAGGCGCGGGTGTTGTTGGCGAAGCGTTGAGCGTAGGGATAAAACAGCGCGGAACTGAGCAGGCGTTTGCGGCGAAACAGCTTGAGCATGCGTCCGTCGGCCAACCTGAGCACCTTGTCGCCGGAGCCATCGGCTTCCAGTACGTGCGCGCCTTCGCGCAGTGCCTCATAGGTGCTGTGATCAATCGCTTGCATGCCTGACTCCCCATATAAGCCGGTTATCTTAACCGACTTGGCCAGAGGCTGGCCTGCCGTCATGTTCATTGGGGAAAAAGGGGCGTGTGATATCATCCGCTCCTCACTGATTTGCGCGGATTCTTATGAGCAGTCCTGAACCGAAAGCCCAGTCTACGCTGGCCATCTATTTCCGCCTTCTGGCTTACGTAAAGCCTTACGTGGGCCTGTTCATACTGAGCATCGTAGGGTTTTTGATCTTCGCATCGACCCAGCCGATGCTCGCTTATATCCTCAAGTATTTCGTCGACGGCCTGGCCAACCCGGAAGCCAGCCTGTTTCCCGGGAACCCTTACCTGGGCAAATTGCAGTTGCTGGAAACCGTACCGTTGATGATCGTCGTGATCGCGGTCTGGCAGGGTGTGGGGTCCTATTTGGGTAACTTCTTTCTGGCGCGGGTTTCCCTGGGCCTGGTCCATGATTTGCGAGTGGTTCTGTTCAATAAGTTGCTGGAGTTACCGAACCGCTTCTTCGACAAGAACAATTCCGGTCACCTGATTTCTCGTATCACCTTCAACGTCAACATGGTCACCGGTGCCGCTACCGATGCCATTAAGGTGGTGATTCGTGAAGGCATGACCGTGGTTTTCCTGTTCTGCACGCTGCTGTGGATGAACTGGAAACTTACGCTGGTGATGCTGGCCATCCTGCCGCTGATTGGCATGATGGTGAACAGCACCAGCCGTAAATTTCGCAAGCAAAGCAAAAAGATTCAGGTTTCGATGGGCAATGTCACGCACGTCGCCTCCGAGACCATTCATGGCTATCGCGTAGTGCGCAGCTTCGGCGGCGAAACCTATGAAAAGGTACGCTTCAAGGACTCCAGTCAGAGCAATACCGACAAGCAACTGGCCATGACCAAAACTGGCGCCGTCTACACACCGATGCTGCAACTGGTGACCTACAGCGCCATGGCCGTTGTCATGTTCCTGGTGTTGTACTTGCGTGGCGATGCCTCGCCCGGCGACCTGGTCGCTTACATCACCATGGCGGGCCTGCTACCCAAGCCGATTCGTCAGCTCTCTGAGGTAAGTTCCACCATTCAGAAGGGTGTGGCGGGTGCCGAGAGTATTTTCGAGCAGTTGGATGAGCCGGCGGAAGTCGATCAGGGTACGGTTGAATATGATCGCCTTGAGGGGCGTCTGGAAGTGCGCAACCTCAGCTTCCAGTACCCGGAAAGCGACAAGCAAGTGCTCAACGACATCAGCTTTATCGTGGAGCCCGGGCAGATGGTTGCACTGGTCGGACGCTCGGGCAGTGGCAAGTCCACACTGGCCAGCCTGATTCCACGCTTCTATCAGCACGAACAAGGGCAGATTCTGCTCGACGGTGTGAAGGTCCAGGATTTCACCTTGCGCAGCCTTCGTCGGCAGATTGCCCTGGTGACCCAACAGGTCACCTTGTTCAACGACACCGTGTCCAACAACATCGCCTACGGCGACCTCGCTGGTGCGCCCGTTGAAGAAGTGCGCCGGGCGGCTTTGGAGGCTTATGCCGACGAGTTCATCGTCAAGATGCCCCAGGGCTATGAAACCATAGTGGGTGAAAATGGTGTGCTGCTGTCTGGCGGCCAGCGCCAGCGTATCGCCATTGCCCGGGCCTTGCTCAAGGATGCACCGCTGCTGATCCTCGATGAGGCGACTTCTGCCCTCGATACCGAGTCGGAGCGTCATATCCAGGCAGCTCTGGATCAAGTAGTGAAAAACCGTACGACTCTGGTGATTGCCCACCGCTTGACCACCATCGAGAAGGCCGACTTGATTTTGGTCATGGATGAAGGCCGGATCGCCGAGCGCGGTACTCATGTGGAGCTTCTGGCGCTCAACGGCTATTACTCCCGTCTGCACGCCAAAGAGTTTCAAGAGGGTGACGAGCTGCAGTCGACACACGTGATTGGCGCATGCTGAGGCTGCTTCGAAGCTGGCGCGAACGTGGCTGGACCGAGATTGACCGTAGTGCCTACGAGCGGGCCTGGCAGTGTTTTGGCGGCAGCTTCGCCACTCACCCTCAGGTGGTAGAGCGCTTGTCGACATTTGTCGGCATCGAGCTGCGTTATCTTGGCTGGATCGTGGACGGTGCTGTCGTGGCAGCCGTTCCTTGCTGGGGGCGCCACATCGCCTTGTCCAAGGAAGTGCTCAAGCGCGAGGGCAAACGCGGGTTGCTGGACATGGGGAACGCGGAGATTATTCTGCCCATCGCCCCGGACGTCGAGGTACCAGTCCGTCAGCGCATGGCGTATGTCTCGGAACTCAATGTCCGGCAAATCAGCACCTTGCGCGAGCTCCCCCAAGGACTGGCACTGGCGCGAGCACCAGAAGACTATTCGAAAAAATTCCGCTACAACCAGCGACGTGACCAGCGACTGCTGGAAGAGGCTGGCGGGGAGTTGATCCCGATGTCCCAGCTGTCACCGCAGGAGCAAGCGGCTGCGTATGGCGAGCTGTTTCAACGCCGCTGGGGGTTTGAAGTCCCTGGCAAGGCAGGGTTGGCGGAAGTGTTCACCTTGCTGCGCGAGTTCATGACCGGCTCGGTGGTGATGTTGGACTCGGTGCCTATCGCCACCCAGATTCTGTATCGCGTCGAAGCGCCCCAATGGGTTTCCCTGGAATACATCAACGGCGGTGTCGACCCTCAGAACCGCGAGTTCAGCCCGGGTAGCGTGCTCAGTTTCGTCAACACTCAGCAGGCCTGGGAAGAGGCGCGGGCGCTGGGCAAGGTTCTGCGTTATTCATTCGGTCGTGCCGATCGCGAATATAAGGATCGCTGGTGCCATAAGGTGCCGGTCTATCAGGTCTAATTCATGAGTGCTCGCAAACAACGGCTTCTCAAGGCTCATCGGCGCAATAAGCGAGTGTTTCTCGTTGCTTTCCTGCTGACACTGGCGGTACTCGGTTTCTGGCTGGGGTGGTGGATGGTGCCGCTTCTGCTGGTGCTGGCTTGGGTGGCTCACGAGGCGTGGTTTGCCGATCACCTGTTTTATCGGGCCTCTGATGACTACCAGTACGGTTTTCCCGATGGCACCCCGCATCAAACGGTGAACCTTGAGGCTGGCTTGGTACGTCTGAGCGAGCCGCTGGCTGAAGGCGAGACCCTCATACTCGAACTTGAAGTGAAAACCACCTGGCTGGGTCGCTGGCTGGATCCGTTTGTCGAGGTCGGTGATGATCGCCAAGAGTTCGAGCGCGGCGTAAAAGGACGGCGTTTTCTTAATCTCTCAGGGCAGGGCGCGATGCTTGCGCAGGGCTCGCTGGTGGTGCGTGGACGCTATTGCACCCTGGCTGCCACGGGTACGCTGTGGGTCATGGCCAATCCCGATTATGCGCAGCAACGCGTGATGATTATTGCGCCCCACGCCGATGATGCCGAGCTGGCCGCGTTCGGCCTTTACAGTCGCAGTGAAGAGGTCAGCATCGTCACCTTGACTCAGGGCGAAATCGAGGCCGATAATTTTCAGCGCCTGGGGCTGAGCGAGTCTCAGGCGGCGCGTCTGAAAGGGCGTCTGCGCAGCTGGGACAGCCTGGCCATTCCGCTGTGGGGTGGTGTGCCCGTCAACCGCTGCGTGCAATTGGGCTATTACTGCCTTCAATTGCCGTTGATGGCCGAGGAGCCTGCCAAGTCGTTTGGCTCGCGCGAGTCCGGGGACAGCGATGTTCGCCCTGTGCGCCAGCAAAACCCGATGATTTTGCCCGCTGATATCGACGGGGCGCCGACCTGGCAAAACTTGATCGCCGACCTGGTAGCGCTACTGGAACATTTCCGTCCCGAGGTGGTGGTGACTCCCCATCCCGAACTGGACCCTCACAGCGATCACGTCGCGTCAACCGGCGCGGTTCTTGAAGCCATCGCCGCCAGCGCCTGGAAGCCAGGGACCCTGCTGATGTACGCCAATCATCTGCATGACAACGACCGCTGGCCCATGGGGGCGGCCGGTGCCGGTATCGCCTTGCCGCCGGCCATCGAACCGTTGCCTGTCGACAAGCTGTGGAGCCCGCAGCTGTCCTCTGACGAACAACTGGATAAGGCCATGGCGCTGGCAATGGAGCATGACCTGCAGGAGGCTCCGGTTTTCAAACGTCAGTTGCGACGTCTGATTCAGCAGGCATTGGCCGGTCGGCGCTGGCCCGCCACAGGTAGTAACGAGTTTTTCCGCAAGGCGGTGCGGCGTCACGAATTGTTCTGGGTGCGCGACCTTTGAGATTGAGGCGGACGGCGCTTTTCCATGTGTTAGAATCGCGCCCCTGTTAATTTTGTATGCGGGTTGCTCCATGAAGTTGTCCATGCCGCGATTCGATCAAGCCCCTGTCTTGGTAGTCGGCGATGTCATGCTCGACCGTTATTGGCATGGTGGTACCTCTCGGATTTCTCCTGAGGCGCCTGTTCCGGTAGTCAAGGTCGAGCAAATCGAGGACCGCCCGGGCGGTGCCGCGAACGTTGCGTTGAACATTGCCGCCCTCGGCGCGCCTGCCTCGCTGGTCGGTGTGACCGGCGACGATGAAGCCGCCAACAGTCTGGTCAATAGCCTCAAGGGTGCTGGCGTGCGGGCGTTGTTCCAGCGCATCGCGCACCAGCCAACCATCGTCAAGCTGCGGGTCATGAGCCGTCACCAGCAATTGCTGCGTATCGACTTCGAAGAGCCGTTCGCCACCGACGCCCTGGCGTTGACGGGGCAGGTCGAAGAACTGCTTGAAGGCATCAAGGTGCTGGTCCTTTCCGATTACGGTAAAGGCGCGTTGAAAAACCATCAGGTGCTGATTCAGGCCGCCCGTGCTCGTGGCATTCCAGTGCTGGCCGATCCCAAGGGCAAGGATTTCTCCATCTACCGTGGTGCGAGCCTGATTACCCCGAACCTCAGTGAATTCGAGACCATCGTCGGCGGTTGCGCCGATGAGCACGAGTTGGTGAGCAAGGGCGCACAGCTGATGCACGATCTGGACCTTGGCGCGTTGCTGGTGACCCGTGGCGAGCACGGCATGACGTTGCTGCGCCCTGATCATCCGGCGCTGCACCTGCCCGCTCGGGCCCGTGAAGTGTTTGACGTAACCGGTGCCGGCGACACGGTGATTTCGACGCTGGCGGCAGCGATCGCCGCCGGCGAAGAGCTGCCGCACGCGGTAGCACTGGCCAATCTGGCGGCTGGCATCGTGGTCGGCAAGCTCGGCACGGCGGCCATCAGTGCCCCCGAGCTGCGTCGCGCCATCCAGCGTGAAGAAGGGTCCGAGCGCGGCGTGCTGGGCCTTGAGCAGTTGTTGCTGGCGGTCGACGACGCGCGTGCGCATAACGAGAAGATCGTCTTCACCAACGGTTGCTTCGACATTCTGCATGCCGGCCACGTGACCTACCTCGAGCAGGCACGTGCCCATGGCGATCGTTTGATCGTTGCAGTCAACGATGATGCGTCGGTGAGCCGTCTGAAAGGGCCGGGTCGTCCGATCAACAGTGTCGACCGTCGCATGGCGGTGCTGGCGGGTCTGGGGGCGGTGGATTGGGTGATCAGTTTCCCTGAAGGAACGCCGGAAAATCTGTTGCGTGAGGTTAAGCCGGACGTGCTGGTCAAGGGGGGGGACTACGGGATCAACCAGGTAGTCGGCGCTGACATCGTGACCGCTTACGGCGGGACGGTGAAAGTACTGGGGTTGGTGGAAAACAGCTCGACTACGGCGATTGTCGAGAAGATCCGCAGCCGTTGACGGGATGAACGACTCCCTTCATGTCTGGCGTGGGAACGGGGCTTGGCTATACGCCAGCGCCCGTACCTATTGACCGGTACATACCCGATGCGCTTACCTGTTTTTGTCTCTTGGTACACTAATTTATGAAAGTCATGCTCCTGGTGATGGACGAGCAGCGCGTCATATTGGATCGCCTGTATGAAATCGTGCAGCAGAATTGCACTGATTGCGTTGTCTATCGCCTAAGCAAACAGCAACAGATGAATCTCGGTCCGTTTCTCGCCTCAGTCAGTTATCAGGACTTTGATCGAGTCGTGATTTTCTCGAGGGTCAAGCGCCTCGTCACTCAACTCAGTGTGCTGAAGTGTATCCCCGGGCTGGTCTTTCTGGAGCATGACGCCTATCAGAACTACATGCCCGGCAGTAAGTACCGGCGTATCTATTCGCGCCTGTACAGCCGTCTTCCCAGCGCTCGTGTGCTGGTGTCGGGCGCTGTCGTCGCGCGTCGGATGCAAGCTGAAAATATTGACGCGGTGTTTGTGTCCAAGGGATATGACGAACAAATGCTGCGCAATGTCGGCGGTACTCGCGACATTCCGATCGGCTTTCTGGGCAGTCTGAAAAGTACCGAATATGCGCAGCGCAAGGCGGTCCTTGAATCCCTGGCTCGGCGGACCGGCATGCTGGTGACCCGGACCAAGTCCGGCGCCGAATATCTGGAAACACTTAATCGCATCAAGATTTTTGTCAGTGCCGATATCGGCATGGGCGAATTCATGATCAAGAACTTCGAAGCCATGGCGTGTGGCTGTGTCCTGCTGGCCTGGAGTCAGGGTGAAGAAGACGGGTTGCTGGGTTTCCAGGATATGCACAACACCGTGTTCTACCGCTCCGAAGATGAAGCCGTGGAAAAACTCAAGCTGTTGGAAAGTGATCCCGAGTTGGCGTCTCGCATCGCCAGTAATGGGCAGGCGTTCGCGGAGAACCAGTATTCCTTCGCTCGTGTGGGACGTACCCTCGCCGCTGAAATACAGCGTGGAATGCGTGCTTGGCAACCGCCTTCAGCGTTCATTCGCCTGTGGGTCAAGTTACGCCACGGGATGAAGGTTTCAGGGTAAATGGCCGATTCTCAACAGTTGCAAGTCAGCGAGAAGATGGCGCTGGATGCGATGCCCGGCGGCCATCAATCTGTCATCAATGGACTGCCGCCGGAGCTGAAAGCGTGCTTGCGCAACGCGGCGCGCGTGGTGCTGGTGGCCAATAATCCGGCAATTACGGCGGCCGATTTCCAGGCGCTGAATATCGGCACCGATGACGTGGTCGTCAGCTTCAATACCTGTGCGAAATCTGCACTGCTGCGCCCGCAGAGCGTCAATGTGTTCGTGCATGGTTTTAATGCGCCTGACGCTTATTTTTTCGGCCTTCCCTATGGGCCGCAAGTGCAGCAATTGTTCGAATACCCTGACGCCCGTTGTTTCACGATGCTGGTGGGCAGCACTGCAGCGATGTGTGCTTTACCGCGCGTGGCGCTTTATTGGGAGCGCATTCCGCTGCCGCCGCTGTGGAATTACCCGGTCGACCGGCCGGAGGGCAAACGTTACGTCGGACCTTCCACGGGTTTCAATGCGCTGGTGTTGTTTGACTGGCTGCGCAGCCATGCTGGTTACACCTACCAGCTAATGACGCTGGGGTTTTCCAACGAAGCAGGAAAGTTCTGGGGCGGTCATGCCTGGGACTATGAGCGAGACTGGCTGCTCAAGTCAGATGTCATCCTCGTACCTTTGCAGCGTCGGCGCTGGTGGCAAGTAGTGTTTCGTCGCAAATGAATGATCAGGTGCGGCGCGGTTGCCAATAAGGCGCCGTGAAGAGGTCGATTATTTTTCAGGGAGCAGTTAAGTGTTAAATGTTGCGGTGGCGTTTTTTGGTATTCCAAGAAATTCGGAAATCTGCTTTCCGTCCATTCAAGAAAACGTGCTTGCGCAGCTCCCTGCGGACAGCAACGTAAAGTGCTTCTACCATCTCTATAAAATCGACGAAATCCAGAACTCGCGTTCAGGTGAAACAGGTGAGTTGAGCGCGGGCAACTACGAGGTCTTCCAGTCCATGACCGGCGTGCTTGCCTCGACGGAGGGCGTTCTGGAACGCTGGGACTTCGAGCGTGTGAAAGCACTCGGCGATACTTGGGCTGATGAGCACGTGTCTCTCAGGAACCTGATCTATCAGCTCAATTCGCTGCACACTGTCACGGCCATGATGGAGTCCTTCAACCCTGATTTCGTTGTCTTCGTGCGTCCCGATAATTTCTATCACTCACCCCTTCCCTCTTATGTGTTCAAGCACCCTAAAGCCAGGCGGCTGAATGTCTACATTCCCGATTGGCAGTGGTGGGGAGGGCTGAACGATCGGTTTGCCATCTGTGGGCGTGATGCTTACCAGGCCTATGGCAAAAGGATCGAACACATCTTCGATTTTTGTAAGGCGACGGGAAGAAAGCTGCATTCCGAGCGACTGCTTAAATACGTACTGCAACAGGCCGGAACCAAAGTCTGCACCATGGACGCCACGGCTTCGCGTGTTCGTATCACTGGTGCATTCGCTGATGAGTCGTTCTCTCCCAAGCGAGGCATGGGCAAGCGAGAGAATCGCTACTTCCACCTGTTTGCGCGATTACGTACCCTCATGGACAAGCGGCAATCGGATTAGGCCGAAGGGGAAAGGACGTCAGCCCATCGTGCGCTAGCGTCTTCGTACCAATCGCACCAGTTGCAGTGCCTTGGCGCCGAGTTTAATCAGTCCTTGTCGCTGAGCTTTTGGCACCCCTAGCCCCTGTTGTGCGACCCAGTCTTTCCAGCGAATACGTTCTTCACGGACCACCCAACCTTCCTGGGCGGCAAAGCTTTCCGCGAGGTACAGTCCTCGGGTGCTGGCCGGCAACAACTGGTCGCGCTTGAGGGTGTAGAGCTCGGGAAGAGGCACACCATCTTCATGCGGCATCAGGTATAGATCAGGACGCTTGCGATCGAGGCGGGCTACCAGTTGATCGCCCTCCAGTCGTTCGTCGACATGAAACAAACTCAAGGATTTGGCTTCCTTGGGCACGTCCAGGCGCAAGTCATAGATCAATTGCAGCGAGGCCGTCGGCAAATGCACGTAAGCCCACGGGCGTTCGATCAACTGCATCTTGGCGCAACGCACTGGCCGCGCCGAACCAGACAGCGGCGTCAGGCGAAACGGCAAAGCCTCGCGATAATGCAGCGCGGACGAGTAGGGCGCCGGTAGCCAAGTGTCGTTGAAGCGCCCGCCGAGCCAGCCTTCCGGCGTTTCCAGCAAGCACTCTTCGGCAATCTCCTGGATCGCCGTGTGCAGCGGCAGGTTCAGCTCATGGGCCGGCACGTAACCGGAGATCAGCTTGAGCACTACATCGCCGCGATCCTGCCGACGCTGACGGACCAGCACCCAGTAGTCGCGATTTTGCCAATGTAGGGTCAGGCGCACCGAGACCCCGAGGTTGGCCAGCTCAAGCGAAAACCGCTGAGTGTCGGCTACCGTTACCGGGCGGCGACGTTGCAGGGTCTGGGAGAAATTGAGCGGCATCCCGACGCTTTGATAACTCAGGCCTTCGGGAGTCGCTTCGACGAATAACGGCAGGGTCTTGAAGTTGCTCGGGTTCTTTCTTATGAGCGTACGCGGCATGTCGGCTCCTGCTTAAGGCCGCGTGGGCGGCATCAGTTTCTACGTAGGACCTGGGCAACGGTCGCGACGTTATGGGCGAGGTGCAGCGGATTAATGGTCCCGACAATAGCACTGGCAACACCCGGATGTTCAAACAACAACTCGAAGCTTGCACGCACCGGGTCCACGCCCGGACTCAGGCAGACGTGGCCGCTGGCGAGGGCTTTTTTGACCAGAATGGCCTTGCCGTGAGCAGCAGCATAGTCAATGACCGGCTTCTCGTTCTGTTCATTCAGATTGTAGGTGACCATGGCGCAATCACCTTGTTCCAGAGCCTTCAAACCGCCTTCGACGGTTTTTCCGGAAAAACCGAAGCCGCGAATCTTGCCCTCGCTCTTCAGCGCCGCGAGAGTCGCATAGACTTCGCTGTCGTTGAGGATCGCCAGGTCGTTGCCGTCGGAGTGCACCAGCACCAGGTCGATAAAATCCGTTTCCAGGCGTTGCAGGCTGCGTTCCACCGACAATCGTGTGTGGGCGGCGCTGAAATCGTGGCTCGACTGGCCGTCAGCAAACTCTTCGCCAACCTTGCTGACGATCACCCAATCCTGACGCTGCCCACGCAGCAACGGGCCGAGGCGCTCTTCGCTGCGGCCATAAGCCGGGGCGGTGTCGATCAGGTTGATGCCCATGTCGCGCGCAAGTTTGAGCAGCATTCGCGCTTCGTCGTCTTCGGGAATCTGGAAACCGTTGGGGTATTTCACGCCTTGGTCACGGCCGAGTTTTACCGTGCCCAGGCCCAGTGGCGAAACCAGCAGGCCGGTGCTGCCCAGCGGGCGATGCAGATCGTGCAGGGTCGGTTGGTTCATGGCAGCAGTTGCTCCCAGGCAGGGACGCCCATCGGCGGTTTTGGCAGGTCGGGCAGCGGCGCCGAGTGGCTTGGCTGGATGCCGTCGCGCTGCAAGGAGGCGATGACCCGGTCGGCGAAGTCTGGCGCGAGGGCCAGTTTGGTCGGCCAACCGACCAGCAGCCGACCCTGTTCGGCAAGAAACGCGTTGTCAGGGCGAGTCAGGCCCGATTGTAGCGGCTCGGCGCGATCCACTCGCAAGGTCGCCCATTGCGCCGTGCTCAGGTCGATCCATGGCAGTAACTGGCCGAGTTCTTTTTGCGCCGTGGCGATTTGTGCCGCGGGTTCACGAGCGACACCTTCTGCTTCGGCGATATCGCCGCCCAGGTACCAGACCCACTGGCCATCGGCGGCCGGATGGGTGGTGACGGTAATGCGCGGTTTGGTGCCGCCGCCCAGGCAGTGGGCATACAGCGGTTTGAGGCCCGGGCCTTTGGCGATGATCATGTGCAGCGGCCGGCGTTGCATGGCCGGCTGGCTCAGCCCCAGGGTTTCGAGCAACGCCGCCGTACCGGCACCGGCACTCAAGACGATGCGCTGGGCGCGAATCTCGCGCTCGTCGACGTTGAGGCCGACCAGAACGCCACCTTCCAGAAGCGGTTCGATTTTCTGGCCGGCGAGCAAACCATCACCCGCCAGATCGGCGAGGCGCTGAATCAGGCTCGGCACGTCGATCACCAGTTCCGCCAGACGATAGACCTTGCCCTTGAAGCGCTTGTCTTGCAGAGCGGGTGGCAGTTGCTCGCCCTTGACCTGATCGACGCGACCGCGCACCGCTTTGCTGGCGAAGAAACTGGTGAGGTTGCCGGCGATCGTACCGGGGGACCAGAGGTAATGGGCTTCGGACAACAGGCGCACGCCGGTCAGATCCAGCTCGCCGTCACCGGCCAGGGCTTCACGCCAGCGGCGAGGCATGTCGGCGATGGCTTCCGATGCACCGGTCAGGGCGCCATGCAACGCGTACTTGGCGCCGCCATGGATGATGCCTTGGGACTTCACACTTTGCCCGCCGCCGAGGCTGGCGCTTTCCACCAACACGGTCGAAAAACCCTGGCGACGCAGGCGCGCATTCAGCCAGAGGCCGGCGACACCAGCGCCGACAATCAGAACGTCGGTGGAAATAACGGATGGCATGCAGCGACCTCAGTGTTCAAGACGAGGGCGCAGTATACAGACTCGAAGATTGGAGGTTTTACTGACGATCAACAGATGACCGGCCACAACCCCTGTGGGAGCGGCGGTGCGGCGATCCCACAATGAATCGTGTTTCAACTCTTAGTGGCCGGCGGTTTTGGAGAACAGTTGAATCACGACCACGCCCAGCACAATCAGCGCCATCCCCAGCATTGCCGGTACATCCAGTTTCTGCCCGTAGATAAACAGCGCCGCCACACTGACCATCACGATTCCCATGCCGGCCCACACCGCGTAAGCGATGCCCACCGGAACGCTGCGCACCACCAGCGTGAGCATCCAGAAGGCGATGCCGTAGCCGACGATGACCAACAACAGCGGCAATGGGGTGCTGAAGCCTTTGACCGCTTTCATCGAAACAGTGGCGATCACTTCGGCGCAGATGGCGATGGCCAGGTAGTAGTAAGCGGTCATAGATGCATCCTCGTGTGAAGTGTTGCTTTCTGAGGTCGGCATTCTAGAGATTCTGCAGATGCGGTAAAGTCATTACCTATCTGTTCTGAAGATGGGTTGAGCCATGAATATGCAATGGAATCTGGAGCAGCTGCGGCTATTTGTCAGCGTAGCGGAGCAGCGTTCGTTTTCTGCGGTGGCGCGGGATCAGCGCAAGGCGCAGTCGGCGGTCAGCAGTTCGATTGCTCTGCTCGAAGAGGACCTGGGCGTCAGCCTGTTCGATCGTAGCAGCGGCCGCCAGCCGAAACTCACCGAGGCCGGTAACGCATTGCTGGACGAGGCGCGGGAAGTGCTGCGCCAATGCGAGCGCCTTAACGGTCGGGCGCTGGCAATGATGCGCGGCCAGGAGGCGCGTTTGCGTGTGGCTCAGGATGAGGCGATGCCCTATCAACCGATTATCGAAAGCTTCGAAGCCCTGGCTCAGCAATTTCCCAGCCTTGAAGTGCAACTGACCAGCGCCGCCCAGGGCGATGTTGCGCGCAAACTGGTGGCGCGTCGGGCCGATCTGGGGCTGCTGTTTTATCACGATCAGATTCCCGAAGCGCTCGAGCGGCGGGTGTTGGGCAGCGTCGAAATGGTCACAGTGTGCGGCGTCGGCCATCCACTGGCGAAACAGGCTCAGGTCGATTGCCAGCAGCTGGCGCAGCATCGTCAGTTGCTGATGTCCACACAGTCCAGTGTCTATCCCGGAAGCGAGCCCGCCAGCCCGCAGGTCTGGCGGGCCGACAGTTTTTACGTGATGGCTGAATGGCTGGTGCGCGGCCTCGGCTGGGCCTGGCTGCCGCGCCACGTGGTGCAGTATCCGGCGTATCAGGATTTGATGGTCGAACTGGTCAGCGAATGGACCCCGCCAGCGCTGGTGGTGGAGCTGGTCTGGCGCCGCGATGAACCTCTGGGCCCGGCGGCTCGTTGGTTGGCGGAACGTTTTGCTGTGCACTTGCAGGCGATCGGCGAAAAAACCGATAAACTCCGCCGCCATGAATAGAACTCTCTACACCGCGCTGTTTTACCTGGGGCTGCCATTGGTAGCGATTCGGCTTTGGCTGCGGGCGCGCAAGGCGCCGGCGTACGCCAAGCGCATTGGCGAACGTTTCTCCCTTGGACTGCCGATGATGAAGCCCGGCGGTATCTGGGTGCACGCGGTGTCGGTGGGAGAAAGCATTGCCGCAGCGCCGATGATTCGCGCCTTGCTGCAACGTTATCCACAGTTGCCCATTACCGTGACCTGCATGACCCCGACCGGTTCGGAGCGCATCCAGGCGCTGTTCGCCAATGAGCCGCGCATCCAGCACTGCTATTTACCTTACGACTTGCCTTGCGCAGCGAAGCGATTCCTTGATCGGGTCCAGCCGAAACTGGCGGTGATCATGGAGACCGAGCTCTGGCCGAACCATATCCATCAATGCGCCAGGCGCGGGGTTCCCGTGGCACTGGCCAATGCGCGACTGTCCGAGCGTTCGGCCAAGGGCTATGGCCGCTTCGGCAAACTGACTCAGCCGATGCTCACCGAGATGAGCCTGTTCGCGGTGCAGACCGAGGCCGAGGCCCAGCGCTTCCGCGATTTGGGGGCGCGGTCGAAAACCGTGGAAGTGACCGGTTCGATAAAATTCGACCTGACCATCGACCCGGCACTGCTGCAGCGTGCCGCCGAGTTGCGTACGCAATGGCAGGCCCAGGAGCGTCCGGTGTGGATCGCTGCCAGCACCCACGAAGGCGAAGACGAAGTGGTGCTGGCGGCTCATCGCCAATTGCTGGCCAATCATCCCGATGCGTTGCTGATTCTGGTGCCGCGTCATCCAGAGCGATTCAATTCGGTGTTGGAGTTGTGTCAGCAACAGGGTTTCGCCACGGTGCGTCGGTCCACTGGCGACCCGGTCACCGCGCAGACTTCGGTGCTGGTGGGCGACACCATGGGTGAGTTGCTGTTTCTGTATGCCTTGGCTGACAGCGCTTTTGTGGGCGGCAGTCTGGTGCCGAACGGCGGGCATAACCTGCTGGAACCGGCTGCTCTGGCCAAACCGGTGTTGAGCGGGCCGCACCTGTTTAACTTCCTCGAAATCGCCGCGCAGTTGCGCAGTGCCGGGGCGTTGCAGGAAGTGGAGGATGCGGAAGGTCTGGCGCTGGCAGTGCAGCGGCTGTTCGAGTTGCCACGGGATGCGCAGCGGATGGCGGAGGCGGGGCTGAAAGTGATGCGCACCAATCAGGGCGCGTTACAGCGGTTGTTGGATGGGTTGGGGCGGTTGATCGACTGACCTGACACCTGACCTGTGGCGAGGGAGCAGGCTCCCTCGCCACAGGTTAGCCCTGCCACAAAATCCCCTTAGGGGCGCGCTTTGAGCTGATCCGCTGCTGCCTTGGCCAGATCCGGCGGCAGGAAGTCTTTATCCGGGTTGTAATCAGCCTTGAGATAACGCGCCAGGTCCTGCAAATCCCCCGGGTTCAAGGTACCGGCGGCCTGCTTCAAGCGCAGGTTGTCGAGGATGTAGTCGTAGCGAGTGTTGTTGTAGTTGCGCACCGAGGTGTACAGCTGACGCTGCGCATCCAGCACGTCGACGATGTTTCGCGTGCCCACCTGATAACCGATTTCAGTCGCTTCCACCGCACTCTGGTTGGAGATGATCGACTGCTTGCGCGCTTGCACCTGCTCCACATCGGTGTTCACCGCGCGGTGCAGGTTGCGGGTGTTTTCTACCACTTGCCGACGCAGGGATTCGCGCTGTTGTTCGGTTTGATCCAGGCGTGAGTAAGACTCGCGAACCTGTGAAGTGGTCAGGCCGCCGCTGTAGATCGGGATACTCAATTGCAAGGCTAGCGTGCGTTGCTCGACGTTACCGCCGTAAGGCGTACCGAAGGCGTTCGGGTTGCTGAAACCCAGGGCGTCGTTGTCGCCCTTCTCGTATTTCGCCACGGCATCCAGGGTCGGAGCGTGACCGGCCTTGCGCTGCTTGAGGGTTTCTTCGGCGGCGCTGACGGCGTAGTTGCTGGCCAGCAAATTCAGGTTCTGTTTGGCGGCGGTGTCGACCCAGGATTTGGCGTCGTTCGGTGCCGGCGGCAGAATCGGCAACGTGTGGACGATGCCCTGGAGCGAGTTGTACTGACGGTTGGTCAGGGTGATCAGGGCTTCGAACGCATCATCCACCTGACGCTGCGCGACGATCCGGTTGGCTCGCGCGGTGTCGTAACTGGCTTGGGATTGCAGCACGTCGGTCTTGTCCGAGAGGCCGACGTCGAAGCGCTCGTTGGACTGGTCGAGCTGTCGCTTGAACGCTGCCTCTTCGGCCTTGGTCGAGGCGAGGTTGTCCTGGCTGCGTAGCACGTTGAAGTAGCTTTCGGCCGTTTGCAGGATCAGGTTCTGCTCGGTCGCCGAGAGTTGCAGTGCAGCCTGTTCGTTGACGTCCTTGGCGGCCTGATACTGGAACCAGCGATCGGCACGGAAAAGTGGCTGGGCCAGGGTTGCCTGATAGGAATGGGCGCTGCGACTGGCAACGGCCGAGGGCTGGTCGATCGAGGTGCGCACGTTGGCCACTTCGGCACCGCCGGAGAGGTTCGGCAGCAGCCCGGCGCGGGCCTGGGGCACGACTTCTTTCTGCGCGCCGTACTGAGCGCGAGCGGCAGCCAGGTCGGCGTTGTTGTCCACCGCTTCCTGGTAGACGCTGACCAGATCGGTTTTGGTCGATAAGGGCGCTTCTGCTGCCCAGGCCATTCCGTTGGACGCACAAGACACGGCAAGGGCCAGTGAGAGTTTGCGCAGCATGAGGCGATCCCTAAAAAATTACGCTGATAATTTGAGCGCCAAAGGTACGGCGCAGCGCCATACAGCGTCAAGGCGCGGCACAGCGTAGCGAGTGTAGTGGTGCGCGCGAACGGCAACAATCCGTTAATTGCGCCATTCATCATGGTGTTTACCGCGGTGTTGGCGTTCTTTGTCCGTTGTGTCTAGACTGGCCGGGTTCTTGTCGGGGTGCCTTGCTATGAGGCTGAGATCGAATAATTTCGGATCCCGTTGAACCTGATCAGGTTAGCGCCTGCGTAGGGAACAAGATTTCTCGTCACCCGGCGAGTCCTCTTGTGCTTCGTCCGGGATGTTGTTCGACAATCGAACACCCCTCGAGCATTGAGCACAGCACCCGCTAGTTTTCTAGCGACGCGTGCGTCCATTCGTTTACAGGTTCGCTCCGACAAAAAATCCACTGCCTGGATGTGTCTGGAGAGCCCGTGATGACTACAAAACCAAAAATCGCAACCAACCTGAGTGACTCGGCCAAGGTCGATCAGCAATCGGTTCAGCCTTTTACTCGCTCGCAAAAAATCTATGTTCAGGGCACTCGCCCGGACATCCTCGTGCCGATGCGCGAAATCAGCCTTGATGTGACCCCGACCGACTTCGGCGGCGAGATTAATGCGCCGGTGGTTGTGTACGACACCTCGGGCCCTTACACCGACCCCAACGTCATTATCGACGTGCGCAAAGGCTTGGCCGATGTGCGTTCACCGTGGATCGAATCCCGTGGCGACACTGAGCGTCTGCCGGGTCTGAGTTCCAACTTCGGCCAGGAACGTCTCGCCGATGCGGAGCTGACCAAGCTGCGTTTCGCTCACGTGAACAACCCGCGCCGGGCCAAGGCCGGTGCCAACGTCAGCCAGATGCACTACGCCCGCAAAGGCATCATCACCGCCGAGATGGAATACGTCGCCATCCGCGAAAACATGAAGCTTGAAGTGGCTCGCGCCGCTGGCCTGCTGGACCAGCAACACGCCGGTCACAGCTTCGGCGCCAGCGTGCCGAAAATCATCACCCCTGAATTCGTCCGTGAAGAGATCGCCCGCGGTCGCGCGATCATTCCGGCCAACATCAACCACACCGAACTGGAACCGATGATCATCGGCCGTAACTTCCTGGTGAAGATCAACGGCAACATCGGCAACAGCGCATTGGGTTCGTCCATCGAAGAAGAAGTGGCGAAACTGACCTGGGGCATTCGCTGGGGTTCGGACACGGTCATGGACCTGTCCACCGGCAAACACATTCACGAAACCCGCGAGTGGATCATCCGCAACTCGCCAGTGCCGATCGGTACGGTGCCGATCTACCAGGCCCTGGAAAAAGTCGGCGGCGCTGCCGAAGACCTGACCTGGGAGCTGTTTCGCGACACGCTGATCGAGCAGGCCGAGCAGGGCGTCGATTACTTCACCATCCACGCCGGCGTGTTGCTGCGCTACGTGCCGCTGACCGCCAAACGCGTGACCGGCATTGTTTCCCGTGGCGGTTCGATCATGGCCAAGTGGTGCCTGGCGCACCACAAAGAGAACTTCCTCTACACCCATTTCGAAGACATCTGCGAAATCATGAAGGCCTACGACGTCAGCTTCTCGCTGGGCGATGGCCTGCGTCCTGGCTCGATTGCCGACGCCAACGACGCTGCACAATTCGGTGAGCTGGAAACCCTCGGCGAGCTGACCAAAATTGCGTGGAAACACGACGTGCAGTGCATGATCGAAGGCCCGGGCCACGTGCCGATGCAGTTGATCAAAGAGAACATGGACAAGCAGCTGGAGTGCTGCGACGAGGCGCCGTTCTACACCCTCGGCCCGCTGACCACCGACATCGCGCCAGGCTACGACCACATCACCTCCGGCATCGGTGCGGCGATGATCGGCTGGTTCGGTTGCGCCATGCTGTGCTACGTGACGCCGAAGGAACACTTGGGCCTGCCGAACAAAGATGACGTGAAGACCGGGATCATCACCTACAAGATCGCCGCGCATGCCGCCGATCTGGCGAAGGGGCATCCGGGAGCGCAGATCCGCGACAATGCCTTGAGCAAGGCGCGTTTCGAATTCCGTTGGGAAGATCAGTTCAACCTGGGCCTTGATCCGGACACCGCTCGTTCGTATCACGATGAGACCCTGCCGAAGGATTCGGCCAAGGTCGCGCATTTCTGCTCCATGTGCGGGCCAAAATTCTGCTCGATGAAAATCACTCAGGAAGTCCGCGAATACGCGGCCAACCAACGGATCGAAACCGTCGATGCCGAAGTCGCCCAGGGATTGGCGGACCAGGCCGAGCGGTTCAAGCAGGAAGGCAGCCAGCTGTACAAGAAGGTTTGATCCCGTACTGATCGTTCCCACGCAGAGCGTGGGAACGATCACATCGTCAAAAAACAACAAATGTCCCTCTGAGATAACACCCTTGAGCATTCAACCCAGCACTTATTCCCCTGATATCGCGGTGCCCACCGACAAACGTGTCTTCGGTGGTCGCGATCTGTTTTCCCTGTGGTTCTCCCTCGGTATCGGCCTGATGGTCCTGCAGACCGGTGCATTGCTCGCGCCAGGTCTGGGTCTGTCCGGCTCGTTGCTGGCCATCTTCCTCGGCACCCTGGTTGGCGTTCTGTTGCTGGCTGCCGTTGGCGTGATCGGCAGCGACACCGGTCTGTCATCGATGGCCGCGCTCAAACTCAGCCTCGGTGCAAAAGGCGCGAGCCTGCCGGCCGTGCTGAACCTGCTGCAACTGATCGGTTGGGGCTCGTTCGAAATCATCGTCATGCGCGACGCCGCCAGTCTGCTCGGCGCGCGGGCGTTCAGTGAAGGCAGTCTGCTGTCGAATCCGCTGCTCTGGACCGTGTTCTTTGGCGGTTTGGCAACCTTGCTGGCCATCAGTGGTCCGCTGACGTTCGTGCGGCAGATCCTGCGCAAGTGGGGCATCTGGCTGCTGCTGGCCGCGTGCATTTGGCTGACCTGGAACCTGTTCGCCAAAGCCGATCTGGCCGCGTTGTGGGCGCAGGCCGGTGACGGTTCGATGTCGTTCGCCGTGGGCTTCGACATTGCTATCGCTATGCCGCTGTCGTGGTTGCCGCTGATTGCCGACTACTCGCGTTTCGGCAAGCGTGCGAAAAACGTGTTCGGCGGCACGGCGCTGGGCTTCTTTATCGGTAACTTCTGGCTGATGAGTCTCGGTGTGGCTTACACCCTGGCGTTTGCGCCGAGCGGCGAAGTGAATGCCTTGCTGTTGGCATTGGCCGGTGCCGGTTTGGGGATTCCGCTGCTGCTGATCCTGCTGGATGAGTCGGAAAATGCCTTTGCCGATATTCACTCGGCGGCGGTTTCCAGCGGTATTTTGCTGCGCTTGAAGGTTGAGCATCTGGCACTGGCGATTGGCGTGATCTGCACACTGATCGCGTGCTTGGCGCCGTTGGCCCAGTACCAGAACTTCCTACTGTTGATCGGTTCGGTGTTTGCGCCGCTGTTTGGCGTGGTGCTGGTGGATCACTTCATCCTGCGCAAGCGCGGTGCTCGTGTCGCGTCAGCCGCGTTGCGCTGGCCGGCGCTGCTCGCCTGGTTGGGCGGCGTGAGCACCTATCATTTGCTGGCTAATCTGTATCCGGACATCGGTGCAACCCTGCCGTCACTGATTCTGGCAGGGCTGCTGCAGCTGGTGCTGGGTCGAGCCTTCAGTTACGGCCAGGAAACAGCTCGGGCTTGAGAATGCCGTTCAGGCGTGGGTAAGGGATCTTCAGTTCGACGTGACCCAGCGCGTAAGGCGCGATGGTGCTCACTTCGTACTTGAGGATCACCCCGCCATAGGTCAGCGCTACGTTCTGGGTTTTCACGAAGGACCAGCTCTTCACAAACTCCGGCTCCTGATCGAGTTTGGTGCTGATCAGCCAGCTGTTGTGCGCCACCTGCGCGGCTTTCCAGAACGCCTCTTCCTGCCCAGGCACCAACATGTCCGACAGTGTCAGCACCTTGTGTTGCTGGCGTGAGTAGTTGATGAAGCTGCGGCCCGGCGTGCCATGGGCACCACCGGTGTCCAGGTAGCTGGAGAATTCAACGATCACCAAGCCGTCATGCTGCTCACGTACCTTGGCTTGCAGGTAACTGCTGTAGCGCGGGCCGGCACTGCTCAAAAATTGCCCGCGATACGCTGCCAGCGTCGGCGCCACCGGGGCGTCGGGCGAGGTGCGGGTCATTTGCAGCAGGCGTTTTTCGAGGATGCCGTCCAGTTGCGGTTCGTCTGGGAAGCGTAGCGTATCAATGTTTACCAACGGGCAATCAGGCGTGGTGCAGCCAGGCTTCAACTGTTCCGATGCATCGCGGGTGGTTTCCAGCGGCGCCCGGTAGTTGGGTTGGAACAAACTCTGGCACGCACCCAGAGTCAGGGCGATTGCAGCCACGGAGGCGATTTTAAAAAGCGACATGGGCGTCCTTCATAAAACAGGGAAAGGCGAAAAGTTATCCGCTTCGACTGTCAACGAAGCAGTCAGTTCGCCACTAAGCTAATTAGAGTTGGTTTCGCCCTCACCGTCTATCCCGCTGACTGGAAAGGGGCTGCATCAAACGCCGCGGGCGCGTTAGGATGGCGCGAAGTCGAGGTTGCAAGTAACAAAAAGGAGCCTCGTAACGGATTTGCAGTAAAGAGGATAGTCATGACTGATTTTGCCAACGCCATTCCCACCGCCGTTGAGATCGTTCGGCGCGAAAAGTGCTACGAGGGCTTCTACAAGCTCGATCGCGTGCACTTGCGCCACGAATTGTTCGCCGGTGGCATGAGTCGCGAGATCAATCGTGAAGTGTTTGTTCGCCACGATGCGGTGTGCGTACTGCCTTACGATCCGCAGCGTGACGAAGTGGTGTTGATTGAGCAGTTTCGCGTCGGCGCCATGGGCAAAATCGACAATCCATGGCTGATCGAACTGGTCGCTGGTCTGATCGACAAGGATGAAGAACCGGAAGCAGTTGCTCACCGCGAAGCGCAGGAGGAAGCTGGGCTTGTGTTCGGGGCGCTCTGGCCGATGACCCAATATTTTCCATCGCCGGGCGGCAGCAATGAATTCGTGCATTTGTACCTGGGGCGCTGCGACAGTACCGGGGTCGGCGGCCTGCATGGGCTGGAGGAAGAAGCAGAAGATATCCGCGTCACGGTCTGGGCGTTCGAAGATGCCCTGCAGGCCGTACGCGACGGACGAATTGCCAACGCGGCCAGCATCATTGCTTTGCAATGGCTTGCTTTGAACCGCGCTGAAGTGAGGGGGTTATGGTCGTAAACAAACTGCGCGATCGCTATCGGGTCGACCTTGTGGGGTTGCAAGCCTCTTGCGAGGCCAACTACGCGCGTCTGATGCGACTGCTACCGGACATGCGCAACGAGCCGCAAGCGCGGCGCATTGCCGTGACCCACGGGGACCAGATGCTCGGCGTGCTGGCCCTCGAAGTGCTGCAGGTCTGTCCGTACACCACGACCTTGCAAGTGCGCCAGGAACACAGCCTGCCGTGGTTGCCGGTGCCGCAACTGGAAGTGCAGGTCTATCACGACGCGTGCATGGCCGAAGTGGTCAGCGCCGAACATGCGCGACGCTTTCGCGGCATCTATCCTTACCCGAATGCCTCAATGCATCAGCCGGACGAAAAGGCCCAGCTGAATATGTTCTTGGGCGAATGGCTGAGCCATTGTCTGGCCTGCGGACACGAGTACGCGGTTGTGCGGTAGCGGTAGATGTGAACTGCGTCAGGTTCACAGGTTTCCCCTTTTGATCGTCCCCCAGCATAATTGCGGCACTCATCCAATCCCGTGATTCAGCCCTGGGAGATCGCCTTGCCGAGCGTATCCACATTAACCACCGCCGATTCGGCGTTGCTGGTGCAACTGTCCGACAGTCATCTGTTTGCCGAAGCGGACGGAACATTGCTGGGCATGAATACGCGTGACAGCCTGCAAAAAGTCATCGAGCTGGTGCGGGTTCAGCAGCCGCAGATTGATCTGATCATCGCCAGCGGTGATTTGTCTCAGGACGGGACGCTGGAGTCCTATCAGCTGTTTCGCGACCTGACCCGGCAACTCGATGCGCC
Organism: Pseudomonas sp. ZS1P83; assembly: GCF_054897825.1. Taxonomy (NCBI): domain Bacteria; kingdom Pseudomonadati; phylum Pseudomonadota; class Gammaproteobacteria; order Pseudomonadales; family Pseudomonadaceae; genus Pseudomonas; species Pseudomonas sp. ZS1P83. The sequence goes on along the minus strand of NZ_CM142706.1, from coordinate 4,900,428 downwards.
GGCGCGCTGGATTCCCGGCAATCATGATGAGCCGCAGATCATGGCCGAAGCGGCCGTGCAGAGTGCGTTGCTGGAGCCGGTGGTGGATGTCGGTAACTGGCGCGTCACGTTGCTCGATTCGGCCGTTCCAGGTTCGGTGCCGGGGTATTTGCAGGATGAGCAGCTGCAGTTGCTGGCCCGTTCGTTGAGCGAGGCGCCGGAGCGGCATCATCTGGTGTGCTTCCATCATCATCCGGTGTCGATCGGGTGTGCGTGGATGGAGCCGATCGGGTTGCGTAATCCTGAAGCGTTGTTTGCGGTGCTCGATCGTTTTCCGCAGGTTCGCGCTGTTTTGTGGGGGCATGTGCATCAAGAGATCGACCAGGTTCGCAATGGCGTGCGTTTGATTGCTTCGCCTTCGACGTGTATTCAGTTCGAGCCGGGCAGTGATGATTTCAAAGTCAGTGAGCAGGCGCCGGGGTATCGGTGGTTGCGGTTGTTGGCGGATGGCCAGATTGAAACCGGTGTGGAGCGTGTGACCGGGTTTGACTTTGAGGTTGATTACGGTTCCAACGGTTACTGAATTTTGTGGTGCGGCCTTCGCGAGCAAGCTCGCTCCCACAGGGGATTTGTGAACGGCACAGGTCGAATGTGGAGCCTGCTCGCGAAGGCGTCCGCACTGGCGATGCGAGTTCCACGGATATCCCCGATTCCCCCGACACCCTGTAAACTGCGCCTCTTTACCCAACGCACAGGGAGCTCAAATGTCCGGTTCGATCCTATATATCCACGGTTTCAACAGCGCGCCTGCCTCCAAAAAGGCCTGTCAGTTGATGAATGTGATGGAACGGCTGGGCTTGAGCGATCAGTTGCGCGTTCCGGCCTTGCATCACCATCCGCGCGAGGCCATCGGTCAGCTAAACAAGGCGATTGAGGAGCTGGGGCGGCCACTGCTGGTCGGCAGCTCACTCGGCGGCTACTATGCGACTCACTTGGCCGAGCGCCATGGCCTCAAGGCCCTGTTGATCAACCCTGCCGTCAGTCCGCACCGGATGTTCGACGGGTATCTGGGGACGCAGAAAAACCTGTATACCGATGAGGCCTGGGAACTGACCCACGACCACGTGACGGCCCTGGCCGAGCTGGAAGTGCCGGCTCCCCAGGACCCGCAGCGGTATCAGGTGTGGCTGCAGACCGGCGACGAAACGCTGGATTACCGCCTCGCCCAGCAGTATTACCGGGCCTGTGCCTTGCGCATCCAGGCCGGCGGTGACCATAGTTTCCAGGGTTTTGCCGAGCTACTTCCGGCAATGCTGAGTTTCGCCGGCATCGGCGCAGATTTGTATCAGGCGATTGATTTCACTGCACTGTGATTCATCGCCTCTTTTTCACAGAACACTTTTTATAGAAGACGGACGACGAGACCCCATGGCCACTCCCAGCGCTAGCTCTTATAACGCAGACGCCATCGAAGTCCTCTCGGGCCTCGACCCGGTGCGTAAACGCCCCGGCATGTACACCGACACCAGTCGGCCGAACCACCTCGCCCAGGAAGTCATCGACAACAGCGTCGATGAAGCCTTGGCCGGGCATGCGACCTCGGTGCAGGTCATCCTGCACGCCGATCACTCCCTGGAAGTCAGTGATGACGGCCGCGGCATGCCGGTGGATATCCACGCCGAAGAAGGCGTTTCGGGCGTCGAGCTGATCCTCACCAAGCTCCACGCGGGCGGCAAGTTTTCCAACAAGAATTACCAGTTCTCCGGCGGTCTGCACGGGGTGGGTATTTCCGTGGTCAACGCCTTGTCGAACGAAGTCCGGGTGCGCGTCAAGCGTGACGGCAACGAATACCAGATGACCTTCGCCAATGGCTACAAGAAAACCGAGCTGGAAATCATTGGCACCGTCGGCAAGCGCAACACCGGTACCAGCGTGTTCTTCGCACCGGACCCGAAGTACTTCGATTCGCCGAAATTCTCCATCAGCCGCCTCAAGCACGTGCTCAAGGCCAAGGCCGTTCTGTGCCCGGGGCTGCTGGTCAGTTTTGAAGACAAAGCCACCGGCGAAAAAGTCGAATGGCATTACGAAGACGGCCTGCGTTCCTACCTGGTAGACGCGGTCAATGGCTTCGAACGTCTGCCGGACGAGCCGTTCTGCGGCAGCCTGGCCGGTAATAAAGAAGCGGTCGATTGGGCGCTGTTGTGGTTGCCGGAAGGTGGCGATAGCGTTCAGGAAAGCTACGTCAACCTGATCCCGACGGCTCAGGGCGGTACCCACGTCAACGGCCTGCGACAGGGCTTGCTCGACGCGATGCGCGAGTTCTGCGAATTCCGCAGCCTGCTGCCACGCGGCGTGAAGCTGGCGCCGGAAGACGTCTGGGAACGCATCGCGTTCGTTCTGTCGATGAAAATGCAAGAGCCGCAATTCTCCGGCCAGACCAAAGAGCGTCTGTCGTCCCGTGAAGCAGCCGCGTTCGTTTCCGGGGTAGTCAAGGATGCATTCAGCCTGTGGCTCAACGCTCACCCTGAGCTGGGCATGCAGCTCGCGGAACTGGCGATCAACAACGCTGGCCGTCGCCTCAAGGCCAGCAAAAAGGTCGAGCGCAAACGCATTACTGCAGGGCCGGCACTGCCGGGCAAACTCGCGGACTGCGCCGGGCAAGACCCCATGCGCTCTGAACTGTTCCTGGTCGAAGGTGATTCCGCCGGCGGTTCGGCCAAGCAGGCGCGGGATAAAGAGTTCCAGGCGATCTTGCCTTTGCGTGGCAAGATTCTGAACACTTGGGAAGTCGACGGCAGTGAAGTGTTGGCCAGCCAAGAAGTGCACAACATCGCCGTGGCCATCGGTGTCGATCCGGGCTCGGCGGACATCGCTCAGCTACGGTACGGCAAAATCTGCATCCTCGCCGACGCCGACTCCGACGGTCTGCACATCGCCACCTTGCTGTGCGCGTTGTTCGTCCAGCATTTCCGCCCGTTGGTGGATGCCGGTCACGTCTACGTCGCCATGCCACCGCTGTACCGCATCGACTTGGGTAAAGAGATTTACTACGCCCTGGACGAAGCCGAACGCGATGGCATCCTCGATCGTCTGGTGGCCGAGAAGAAACGTGGCAAGCCTCAGGTCACACGATTCAAAGGTCTGGGTGAAATGAACCCGCCGCAGCTGCGCGAAACCACCATGGACCCGAACACTCGGCGTCTGGTGCAGCTGACGCTTGAAGATTACGACGCTACAGCAGAAATGATGGACATGCTGCTGGCGAAGAAACGTGCAGGTGATCGCAAATCCTGGCTGGAATCCAAAGGCAACCTGGCCGAGGTTCTTGGCTGATGCGGGTTGGCTTTGCCCTGGCGTTTGCGTTACTGCTGACCTCGGTGACGGCGTTTGCCGAACCGGTGCCGGAACTGCGCTTGTTGTCCGAGCATCCCGTTGACGGTATGCGCGGCGGCAACCTGTCGGGGCTGGCCCAGTGTGGCAAGGAAATGTGGACGGTGTCCGATCGCGATGATGATCAGATTTACCGCCTCGATACCCGCGATACCGTCTGGCAGGCTGAAACCGTGGGCATCGGCGTACCTGCGGTGCCAGACAGCGGCTTGCCCTTGGGGCTGCGTTCTCGGACCTGGGTGGCGTCGTTTGTCCGGGGCGGGGATCTGGATTTTGAAGGCATCGCCTGCGACAGCGCGGGTAATCGCTACATCGTCAGCGAATCCCATGCGGCGGTTCTACAAGTGCCGCCCGTTGGGCCGACGTCCTGGCTGAAGATCTCGCCGATGCTGGTCCGCGAGGCACGGGCCAGTGGCATGCTGTTGCACTTCAATGCGCTGTTCGAGGGACTGGCGATCAATCCGGCGGGTGATCAGTTGTGGCTCGCCGCCGAGCGTCAAAGTCGTGGATTGCTGCTGATCAAGCGCAAACAGACGGTCTGGGATTGCGATGGGGGGTGCGTGTTGGTGAGCGAAACGGGGAAAGAAATGCAGCCGGCGCAGTTTCCCCGAGCCAAAGCGGTATCTCGGGACTTTGCCGATCTATCGCTGTTCGACGGCAAGCTGTTCACCCTTGAACGCAACGCTTACCAGATCTGTCGCCGTGATTCGGTGACGGCCAAGGTCGAGCGCTGCTGGTCGTTTGCCGATGAAGCCTTGCAGGCGCATCGCCGTTATTCAGATCCCTACGGCCTGACCGAAGCGTTGGTTATCGACGCAGAGGGAGCGTGGATCGGCACCGACAACAACAACGATGCCCGCGCCGATGGCGAGAAACGCCCGATCGTCTGGCGTTTTGCCGCACCTGAAGGTGGCTGGAGTGCCAAGCCATGAGTCCGCAGCCACCGGGCAAACGCGCCGGTCGAGTGTTGATGGTACTGGCCTGGTGCGCGGCGCTGTTTCTGGCCACACGGTTTTTCGGCCAGTGGGAAGTGCGTCAGCAGAACCCTAATGTCGTGGTCAGCACGGAGCAGGGTGAAGGTTTTATCGAAGTGAAACTGGCAAGCAACAATCAGGGGCACTTCGTCGCCAGCGGCCAGATCAACGGCCAACCGGTGGATTTCATGCTCGATACCGGGGCGACCGACGTGTCGATCCCGGCAGAAATGGCCGAACGGCTGAAACTGGAAAAAGGCTTTGGGGTGACCCTGAGCACGGCCAATGGTCGTGCCGAGGGTTATCGAACCCGCGTCGACCGGCTGCAACTGGGCGACATTGTGCTGCGTGATGTGCGCGCCCTCGTCGTGCCAGGCCTGGATGGCAAACAAGTGCTGCTCGGTATGAGCGCGCTGAACAAACTTGAATTTACCCAGCGCGGTGGCACCATGCTGCTGCGCCAGACAACGAACCGATGAGGCCCGCATGAGCGACTCCCTTGATCTCAGCCTGGACGGTGTAGAACGCCGGTCACTGGCTGACTTCACCGAAAATGCCTACCTCAACTACTCCATGTACGTAATCATGGACCGTGCCTTGCCGCATATCGGCGACGGCCTGAAACCGGTACAGCGGCGCATTATCTATGCGATGAGCGAGTTGGGGCTGGACGCCGATTCCAAGCACAAGAAGTCGGCGCGTACCGTCGGTGACGTGCTCGGTAAGTTCCACCCGCACGGCGATTCGGCCTGCTACGAAGCCATGGTCCTGATGGCCCAGCCGTTCAGTTACCGCTACACACTGGTCGATGGCCAGGGTAACTGGGGTGCGCCGGATGATCCCAAGTCCTTCGCCGCCATGCGTTACACCGAGGCGCGGCTGTCGCGTTATTCCGAAGTGCTGCTCAGCGAACTGGGCCAGGGCACCGCGGACTGGGGCCCGAACTTCGACGGCACCCTCGACGAGCCGCTGGTGTTGCCAGCGCGATTGCCGAACATCCTGCTCAACGGCACCACTGGCATCGCCGTGGGCATGGCCACCGACGTACCGCCGCACAACCTGCGCGAAGTCGCGACAGCGTGCGTGCGTTTGCTCGATGAGCCCAAAGCCACGGTCGAACAGCTCTGCGAACACATTCAGGGCCCGGATTACCCGACCGAAGCGGAAATCATCACGCCGCGCGCCGATCTGCTGAAAATGTACGAAACCGGCAAGGGTTCGGTGCGCATGCGCGCCGTGTACCACATTGAAGACGGCGACATCATCGTTACCGCGCTGCCGCATCAGGTCTCGGGTGCCAAGGTGCTGGAACAGATCGCGGCCATGATGCAGGCCAAGCCGTCCAAGGCCCCACAGATCGCTGACCTGCGAGACGAATCCGACCACGAAAACCCGTGCCGGATCGTGATTATTCCGGGCGCGCGCAAAAACTTTGACCACGATGCGCTGATGCAGCACCTGTTCGCCAGCACCGAGCTGGAGTCGAGCTACCGGGTCAACATCAACATCATCGGTCTGGACGGCAAGCCGCAGCTGAAAAACCTGCGTGCGTTGCTGGTGGAGTGGCTGGAGTTCCGCGTCAACACCGTGCGTCGACGCCTGCAATTCCGCCTCGACAAGGTCGAGCGTCGCCTGCACCTGTTGGACGGCTTGTTGATCGCCTACCTCAACCTGGATGAAGTGATTCACATCATCCGCACCGAGGAGCATCCGAAAGCGGCGCTGATCGCGCGTTTCGCCCTGAGCGAAATCCAGGCCGATTACATCCTCGACACCCGTTTGCGTCAGTTGGCGCGCCTCGAAGAAATGAAGCTGCGTGCCGAGCAGGATGAACTGCTTAAGGAACAGGCCAAGCTGCAAGCCCTGCTGGGTAGCGAAGCCAAGCTGAAAAAACTGGTACGCACCGAACTGATCAAGGACGCTGAAACCTACGGCGATGACCGTCGCTCGCCAATCGTCGAGCGCACCGAATCCAAGGCCCTGACCGAGCACGACCTGCTGCCGAACGAGAAAGTGACCGTCGTCCTGTCGGAAAAAGGCTGGGTTCGTTCTGCCAAAGGGCACGAAATCGACGCCACTGGCCTTTCCTACAAAGCCGGGGACGGTTTCAAGGCCTTGGCGCCCGGTCGCTCCAACCAGTTCGCCGTGTTTATAGACTCCACTGGTCGCAGCTATTCCGTGGCCGCACACACGCTGCCATCGGCCCGTGGCCAGGGCGAACCGCTGACCGGTCGTCTGACGCCGCCACCAGGGGCGAGCTTCGAATGCGTACTGATGCCGGAAGACGATTCGCTGTATGTGATCGCGTCCGACGCCGGTTACGGGTTCGTGGTCAAGGGTGAAGACCTGCAAGCCAAGAACAAGGCGGGCAAGGCGTTGTTGAGCCTGCCGAACAACGCCAAGGTGATTCTGCCGCGTCCGGTGGCCGATCGTGAGCAGAACTGGCTGGCCTCTGTGACCACCGAAGGTCGCCTGCTGATCTTCAAGATCAGCGATCTGCCACAATTAGGTAAGGGCAAAGGCAACAAGATCATCGGGATCTCCGGTGAGCGTGTAGCCAGTCGCGAAGAATATGTCACGGACATCGCGGTACTGCCGGATGGCGCCACGTTGGTGCTGCAGGCCGGAAAACGTACCTTGTCACTGAAAGCAGACGACCTCGAGCACTACAAAGGTGAGCGTGGGCGTCGTGGTAACAAACTGCCACGTGGCTTTCAGAGGGTAGATGCGCTGCTCGTCGAAAACCTCAATTAAGCGACCTAGAGCGCTCGATCTACGATTTAACGCGTAGATCGACACTTTGGCGCTGGAGTCGGAACGCATATTCACGGATGATATGGCCTTTCAAGCGCCGGCGTGGCCGAGCGTTCTTCATATTTATTGAGTATTTTCACTGTGGTTAGCCTTGTGGCAACCACCTGGATGGGGACGATGACTGCTCTGCGCCTTCCTTTTATTTTGATGCTCGCTGGCGTTCTTGGCCTGGCGGGTTGCAGCGTTCACCAACCGGTGTCGCTGTATCAACTGGACAGTGGAAGTCCAGCTCAGCCTGCGCAAAGCGCGGGCATGGCTGTATTGCTGGGTCCGGTAACGGTGGCTGATTACCTGCAACGCGAAACGTTGTTGCAGCGACAGCCGGATGGCAGCCTGCATGCTTCGACTGATGGTCGCTGGGCGGGTAGCCTGTCGTCCGATATCGATCAGCTGTTGCTGCGTCAGGTAGCGGGGCATCTGGACAGCCAGCGCGTGGTGCTGGCGCCTGCGACACTTGGCTTCACGCCGGATGTACAGGTTCTTCTGACGATTACTCGTCTGGACTCGGGTGAGGCACAACCGGCGATCCTTGATGCGCAATGGCGTCTGATCGACCGTCGGGGCCAGGTTCGCGATAACCGCATCATTCATCTGCAGGAACAGCATGCCGGTGGAACGGCGGCTCAGGTTCAGGCTCAGGGTGTATTGCTGCAGCGTCTGGCCGAGCAACTGTCGACGGCGCTCAAGCCACTGGCCAATCAGCCTCCGATCGCCCAATCACCACGTAAACCGCCTGCAAAGCCTGCGGCACCAGCGGCAGAGCAGGAAAAGCAACCGAAGATCCCGATGGCTTCGCCGATCCGGACCGATATGGAAGTGTTCAGGTTCTAAGCCTGGATTGATCCAAAGCAAAGCCCGCCTAGTGCGGGCTTTGTTGTTTCTGCAGGTTGAGATCTTCAGTGCTCCCGATGGCCTCTTCGCTGGCAACCCATGCTCCTACAAGTTCCGTGTCGTACGCACATCGCGTGAACGACACAGCACCTGTAGGAGCATGGCTTGCCAGCGAAGGGGTCGGAACGGGCAACAAAAAGCCCGCAGACGATCACTCATCTGCGGGCTTCTTCACATCAGGGCTAAGACTTACGCGCGGCGCTCATGCATCCTCGCCAGTTGCCGCTCGAGCATCGACGGATAAGGCTCCATCAGCCGCTCTACACAGCATGCGCCTTCCGGGCTTGCGATCGGGCGGATCCGTGCGCGCTGGCGGATCAGCGCGTCGTCACCGATCTTGCGCTCCACCAGCAGCAGGTTGCGGCTGTGTTGCGACAGAGCCAGCGCATCCTGAGCGGTTTCGGTCAACAGCAGATCAATCTGGCTCAGGCCGAACAACTCGTCACCCAGGGTCAGGCCCAGCTGCAATTGCAGGGTGATGCCACTGTCGGCGACCTCGATCTGCAGCTGATGGCCCAGCGCTCGCAATAATTCACCACAGCAGATGGCGTTGGTCAGGTAGTCGTCGCCGCTGTCTTCGGTGTGGAACAGCATCAGCGTGCTGCCATCGTTCAGGGTGTGCAGTTCGCTCTGGTAGAGCGAGGCGGCCTGATCGAGGCAGTCACGATAGCGTTTGAGCAATTCTTCCAGGCGTGTGCGAGGCAGGCGACGCAGCTGATCCTGAGCACCCAGTTGCACGGCCAGCACCGCGCTGTGCTGCGCAACGTTCGAGATCTGTGGTTTCGCTGCCGGCTTCGGCGCGCTGTTTGCCGAGTCGTCACGCAGGTCGGCAAACGGATCTTCGTCGTCCTCATCGTCTTCGACAGTACTGACAATTTGCCGGGGGGCGGGCTTGAGGCCTGCCACCGGTCGGGTTTCGTCAAAGCTTGGATCGCGCAGGTTACGCACTTCGAAGGCCGGATCGGCATCGTCGTTGTCGTAATCGCTGTCATCGAACTCGGGTTCCGGCTCCGGTTCCGGCTCGACCGGCTCAGGTGCGAAGTTGGCGTGCAGCTGGCGAGCCAGGTCACCGATCTCATCCTGACGATCGGTGGCCGGGGTGTATTCGTCGATATTGCGCAGCCACACCCGCAATTGCAGCAGCGGTGTGGAGATGTGCCGGCCCAGACGCAGGCTCAGTGCCAGGGACAGCGCCAGAAGAATCGCGCTCAAAATGCCCATGCTTTGCAGGCTGATGGTCATCGGCTGCTGGAACTGATCCATATCCAGGCTGATGCGCAGTTGCCCGGCGGTCACGTCCTGGAACGTGATCTTGCTCTGGTACATGCCTTCGGCTTCGCCCAGCAGGCTGTGCTTGGGGCGCTGGCCGGCTTCGGCGAGGATGCGGTTATCCACGCTGTAGATGGCGGCGTGGGCCACCAGCTTGTTTTTGGTCAAGTTGTTGAGCAGCACGTTAAGGCTGAGGATGTCGTTGGACACCAACAGCTCCGTGGCGGACGTGGCGGTCTGCGTGGTCAGGCTCTCGCCCAGGGCATCTGCCTGCTCGTGCATGGCCTGCTTGAACTGCAAACCCATCACGCAGGCATAGATCACCAGGGCCAGAGCGACCAGGATCACGTTATGGCTGGCGATGCGTAATGCAATCGGTACACGGCGGTGGCGCAGTGCACGGAAGATCAGCAGAAAGAAGTTATCGGTTTTTACTGGCGTGGGCCGGTTCACTTGAGCTCGGCTCTTTTGTCCGTGAAGTTGACGCGCAGTATAGCGACAGGCCCTAGACCGTCAAAGCGCTCACGGTGCCCGATGGTCACTGAAAGTGGGTAGAATGCGGTTTTTTTCCACTTGCGGGGGTGCGCCTTGCGCGAAATCGTCCTGATAAACATCACGGGAGTCGACCGTCCGGGTTTGACTGCGGCTATTACCGGCGTTCTGGCCCAGGGTGGTGTGAACATTCTCGACATTGGTCAGGCGGTGATCCACGACACCTTGTCGTTCGGCATCCTGGTTGAAATTCCTGACACCGAGCAAGGCAAGTCGGTGCTCAAGGACATCCTGTTCACGGCTTACAAGCTCGATCAGCAGGTGCGTTTCACGCCGGTGTCCGAAGAGGATTACCAGCAATGGGTCGGCAATCAGGGCAAAAAACGCCACATCGTGACCCTGTTGACCCGCAAAGTGACTGCCGGCCAATTGCAGGCCGTGAGTTCGATCACCGCCAAATATGGCCTGAACATCGACCACATCGATCGACTGTCCGGGCGCATGCCGCTGGACACCCCGGCCGATCAGGGCAAGGGCTGCATCGAGTTTTCCGTTCGTGGTGAAGCGGCTGATCCGCAGGCGCTGCGGGCCGAATTCCTCAGCGTCGCTCAGGAATTGAACGTCGACATCGCTTTTCAGGAAGATTCGCTGTTCCGCCGCAACCGTCGTCTGGCGGTGTTCGACATGGACTCGACGCTGATCGAAGCCGAAGTCATCGACGAACTGGCCAAGGCTGCCGGCGTGGGCGATCAGGTGTCTGCGATCACTGAACGGGCGATGGCCGGCGAATTGGACTTCCGCGCCAGCTTCAAGGAGCGTCTGGCCTTGCTCAAAGGGCTGGACGTCAGCGTGCTGGATTCAATCGGTGCCTCCCTACGCCTGACCGAAGGCGCCGAAACCCTGTTCGCCGAACTCAAGCGCCTGGGCTACAAGACGGCGATTCTGTCGGGCGGCTTCACCTACTTCGCCAAGCAACTGCAGGCCAAGCTGGGTATCGACTATGTGTTCGCCAACGAACTGGAAGTGGTCGACGGCAAGGTCACCGGCGTGGCGGTCGAGCCGATTGTTGATGCGCAGCGCAAGGCCGATCTGCTGAAGGAACTGGCGCACAAGGAAGGTTTGCGTCTGGAGCAGACCATCGCCGTTGGCGACGGTGCCAACGATTTGCCGATGCTGGCGATTGCCGGGTTGGGCGTGGCGTTCCGCGCCAAGCCGCTGGTGAAGCAGTCGGCGAAGCAGGCAATTTCCACCCTGGGGCTGGATGGCGTGCTGTATCTGCTGGGATTCCGGGATCGCGACGGGCAGCTCTGAGTCTTGTATTGACTGAAAGGGCCTCTTCGCGGGCAAGCCTCGCTCCTTGTACGGAATTGTCCTTGTAGGGGCGAGGCTTGCCCGCGAAGGGCGCACCGCGGTCTCACAGATTCACCCTCAAAGTGTTTTCCACAACGAATCAAAACTCTCCTCAGCGCCGCTCACCGCGGCGTTGTCGGTTTTGGCTGTCTCCAGGGGACGGTAGGCAAACTGATTGAAGCTGTTGGTGCTCGACACCCGCCGATCCAGCCCGACCCGGCGTTCTTCGCCGTTGGTATTGATCATGATCTTGTTGCCCTCCTGAAAGGGCAGGCGCGGCGCGAGCAAAGTGGCGGGCGCGTCGATGGCGCTGATTTGCGGCAGCAACAGGCCGCGAAGGTATTGGCTGTGGTCATCACGGGTGCGCACCAGTTGCAGGCCGCAGGGCTCGGCGAAGGGCGCAACCTGCTCGATGCCCATCTGCGTGCCACCGCCACGCACCTGGCGGATCCAGCGCACCACCGCGATGCTCCAACCCTGACCGGCAGCGTCCTCGATGCCGACCATCTCACCCGCCTGTAACTCGGCAGGCACCGCGCCGGGCCAAGCCAGGCAATAGCCGCCGGGGCTGTGATTGATCACTGACAGGACGTGGGTCGGGAAGTGCTGATTGCGGTCGGATGCCTCGTGGCTGTCGTCGTTCAGCAACTGCGGGTATTCGATCTCTTCGTAGGGCAGTAGAGCGTTCGCAGTGCCTTGGGGGGCGGCGTCGAAGGCTTGGTGCCATTGGTCCTTTTCCCTACCTGTGACAGGCGTCGCCGAAAATTGTGCAATCCGGGCACCAGGGTTTTTCAAGATGTCGCTGAATGAACGTTGCCCGCCCAGATAAAAGTGCAGCGCGCTCATGCCCACGCACAAGGTCAAATTACCTTGGCCGACGGTACGCTGGAAGCTGCGCTCGGCAGCCTGGCCCCACGCAGCGCTGAGGTGTTGCAACGTGTCGAGGCTCAGCTCCGACGGTACGGGTAGCGGCGATGAGCTGTCGGTTTTTTGCAAATAGCCTTCGATGGCCGCGACCAGCGGCTGCGGATCGATCCCCAGCAAACTCTCCTGTTGCTCGGCCCGGAACTTGGTGCGGTAACGCGGCCCGGTGTCGAGGTCGGGCGCGACGGCAAACAGACCGGTGGACGGGTTGCCGGGTTGCAGCTTGATCCATTGGCTCCAAGGCTCCAGCACCTCGGCCACCCGGGCAATCTGGTTCTGGCGCAGTTGATTGCAGCGCGAGGCGCCCAGCAGCAAGGCAACCACGTATGTTTGTTCGATACTCAGATTTTGCGTCTGGCTGGCCAGCTCATCGCGCAGGCTCAGATGCTGGAGCCGGTGCGCGCAGGCGACCCGGTAGAGCTGATGCAGCTCCAGCCACAGGCCTTCCGGCACCGGGCAATAGAGTTTAGTCGAGCGAATCAGCGGCCCGTTCAAGCAATGGATCGCTCGTTGCAGCGCTTGGGTCAGCAGCGGCGCACGGTCCTTGCTGAACTTCGGTGTGATGCGCACGACAATCTGTTTGTAACCAATGGCCAAGTGACTTTGCAGCGCCTGGCAGAGGTTGGCGATCTTGCGGGAACGCTCGTCGAGGACAATCGACTGATGCAGGAAATGCTGCTCAAGGTGTTTGCAGACGTAATACACCTCGGGCCGCAGCAGTTCGAGCAATTGCAGGCGATTGTCGCTGGGCGTGAGCAGCTGGTTGAGTTCGCTCAAGCCTTGATACAGCTGGCGGGCGGTTTCGCCGATGTTGGCTTTGGGCAGATTGGCGATCCAGCGCTTGAGATCGCGCGGGGTGGCTTCACAGAACGACAGGCGCGCGTGCATCGGGATGGGGGCGCGTAGCAGCAGGTGGGGGCTGGTCTCATTCATGCCGTGGAAACTCCAACCAGTAAATGGGCAGTGAATGATCCGACTGTAGCACCTAAGGCAGCGAACGGTATTTTTGACATGCTGGCCACCTGTAGGAGCACGGCTTGCCGGCGAAGGCGATCTCAAGGACGCCTTCGCCGGCAAGCCGTGCTCCTACAGGGAATCAAGCGTTTGGCAGGCCCATGCCTTGGCCCATCTGCACCGGCGAACCGGCCGCCAGCTCTTCAGCCCACTTCACTTGATCAGGCCCGAACAGCACGACTGCGGTCGAACCCAGTTTGAACCGGCCCAGTTCTGCACCTTTCTCCAAATGGATTGGCGCACGGGCAGCTTCGTCGTAGCGGAAGGTTTTCAGCTCGCGTTTTGGCGGCGTGACCAGCCCGGCCCAAACGGTTTCGATCGACGCCACGATCATTGCGCCCACCAGCACCACGGCCATCGGCCCGCGTTCAGTGTCGAAAATGCATGCCACACGCTCGTTGCGGGCGAACAGTTCCGGAACGTTTTCCGCGGTGGTCTGGTTGACCGAGAAGATCCGGCCCGGGATGTAGACCATCTCGCGCAGGGTGCCGGCCAGCGGCATGTGCACGCGGTGGTAGTCCTTCGGCGACAGGTAGATGGTGGCGAAATCACCGCCCATGAACGGCGCTGCGTTGGCAGCGTCGCCGCCCAGCAATTCCAGCACGCTGAAGCTGTGGCCCTTGGCCTGGAACACGCGACCGTGTTCGATCGGGCCGAGTTGGCTGACCGCGCCGTCGGCCGGGCTGAGGATCGCGGCTGGCGTCTCGTCCAGCGGGCGGGCGCCGTCCTTCAAGGCACGAGTGAAGAACGCATTGAAGTGCTCGTAGGCGGTCAGGTCTTCGACCAGCGCCTGCGACATGTCCACCTGATAACGCTTGGCGAACCAGGCGGTGAAGGCATTCTTGAACCAGCGCACGCGGCATTCGGCAATGCACCCGGCCAGTCGCGACAGCAGGTGATGGGGCAGCAGGTATTGGCTGAGGATAAACAAACGCTTATTCATTAACTGTCCTTAAAAACCTTAAATCTCTACGGGCGTATCGGGGTGGTTGCCCCATTCGCCCCAGGAACCGGCGTAGCCTTTGACCCGCGGATAACCGAGAGCCTTGGCCACCAGATAGGTGAAGCCAGAACGATGGTGAGTCTGGCAGTGGGTAATCACTTCTTTGTCTTTACTGATCCCGAGTTTTTCCAGGATCTGCGGCATGTCGGTGCGGATGCGCAGGTGGCGCGACTGATCCATGCCCGCGGTCCATTCGAAATTGACCGCGCCGGGAATGTGCCCGGCCTTGGCCGCCAGGACTTTCTCGCCGGAGTACTCCAGTGGCCCGCGTGCGTCCCAGATTGCCAGGTCGGCGGCACCGAGACGGCTTTGCAGGTATTCGCGGGTGGCAGTGGGTTCGTCGTGCAGGGTCAACGCAACCGGGCCGCCAACCGCTGGCGGGATCTGGATCGACATTGGCAAACCTTCTGCCAGCCAGGCCGGCAGCCCACCGTCGACATAGTGGTAGTGGCTGTGGCCGATGACATCCAGAAGCCAGATAAAGCGCCCGGCCCAACCGCCGCCTTCGTCGTCATAGACCACGTAGACTGCGTCCTTGTTGTGGCCCAGTTCGCCGAACAACGCTTCGAGTGCCGCTTGCGGCGGCACCAGTCCCGGCGCAGGCGCCTGACCGAGTTGCGTGCGTTTCGGATCGACGAAACGCGCACCGGGGATATGCCCTTCGGCATAGCGGGCGCTGCTGGTCAGGTCCACCAGAATCAGTTCGCGGGCGTCGAGACGCGGGAGCAAGTCGCTCGGCTCGATGACCAGCGCCAAGCCAGAGAAGTCAGACATGTGAGGTCTCCAGAGCACAAAGGGGAGGATTGTAGCGCAGCCTTATTGGCCACGGGAGCTAAAGCTGTGTAGTGCCTTTTCGATGCACTGCGCGGTTTTACCGAAGGCTTGCACGGTGATTTCCGAGAACGGCCCGCCACCCTGATCCGCCGCCACAATCATGATGACCCGGCCGTTATTGACCAGTGAGCGTAGCAGCAGGTGTTCGCCACCGAACTGTGAGCGCAGGCTGGCCGGCAACAGCGCCGAAAATTGCGCATTGTTGTCCGGTGTCAGTCGGACTTGGGCCTGTTGCGAGAGCAGGCGCTGCAGCACGGTGCTCTGGCTGACAATCAGGTTCAGGCCGGCCGCTTCTTTCGGCAGCCCGGCGGTTTGATGCACTCGCAGATTGACGTGAGTGCGGTCGGCCATCAGGATCATCACTCGACGCATGCCGCACGCAACCAAAGCGTCCCGGGCAGACGTGGTCAAGTGCATGGCATTGGTGAATCGACTCGGCTCCACCAGCAACTCGGCGCACTGCCTGCGCCACTTCGCCAGGTCTTCGGCGGTCGGCGCCGGAGCCGGCAGCAAACCGGCGTGAATGCGGTTTACGCCCCATGGCCAGATCAGCGACACAGCCGGGTGCCAAAGGTCTGGCATAGCGTGATGGCGGGCGCTGTTGGCGGCCTGTTGGTGCAACTGCTGCTGCACTTCATCCATCGGCATTTGCAGGTAAAGGCTGGTCAGATACTGCCAGCGATCACTGTGAGGGCTGTCCCAGGCGTGTTGTGCCGACAGCGCCAGTCCGTTGGCCAGCAGCACCGTATTGGCTGGTTGATTGAGCCAGCGGCGCAGGGTCGGATCGTCATCGAGGCGGTTCTGCTGGCGCAGTGGATGATCACTGTCACGCGCGATGCGCAGCACTTTCACCAGCTCACGCTGCTCGTTGAGCAACAGCCGATAACCCTGCTGCACCCAGATCGGCAGGCGCCAGATGTCCACGAGCGCCAGACAGATTTCCAGCAGGCGTGCGCCGAACAATTGCTTCTCGACTTTGCCCGCCGATTCACCTTTATGGATGACCCGCAGCTCCCACTCTTCGAGCAGCTGCGGATGGGTCAACGCCATCGGCCACAGCGGCGAGAGAAACAGCAGGCTGCCCCAGTGAATGTCCTGCCACAGCCGGGCCAGGCGACTGGCGAAAAAACCGTTGGCCTGTTGAGTCGCGTGCTGGCTGATCAGTTGTAACTGACGCAGGGCAACCGGGATGTTGGACTGAGGTTCGGCGGGCAGGCGGGCGAGCAGCTCTTCGGTGCGCTTCAAACCGAGGCGATTGATCGCCACCTCAAGGTTTTCCGCAGGTTCCGTCATGCTGCCATGGGTGTGGCGGTTGGCTTCGCGAATCACGCTCAAGGCCAGCGCGGGGCTGTCCTGTATCAGTTCGGCGATATCGCGCAGGGAGCTGCGACTGTTGGCGATGGCCTTGCAGACACGGTCATGACTGGCTTGCGGAACCGGCAGGCGCACGCCATCGAGAAGCTTGACCCAGCCTTCGAGAGTGGTCGGTTTTGGAGTTGGAACGTTCGTTTCGTTAGCCATGGTTGGACGCGATCATCGTCTGCATTACCTATGCCCGGAGCGGGCCAAATTGGCTTTTCGCCTGAACTGGCTATAGTCTGGCGCAGTTTTGCCGATAAGTAGAAGAAGAGATTTTTTAACTTCCGAATATGACCTTGAACCCGACTCAGTAAGTGCTCTCCTACCTATGGCTAAATTAATCGGCATCATCGTCGTATTCGCGAGCGTGCTCGGCGGATACGTGCTTTCCCACGGCAAAATTGCGGCCCTGATTCAGCCCTTCGAGGTGATGATTATTGGTGGTGCGGCCCTTGGCGCGTTCCTGCAGGCCAACCCCGGTTACATGACCATGCACGTGCTCAAGAAATCCTTGGGCATGTTCAGTTCGCGTTTCAGCCACACGTTCTATCTGGAAGTGCTGGGTCTGATCTACGAGATCCTCAACAAGAGCCGCCGCGAAGGCATGATGGCCATCGAAGGCGACATCGAAGATGCCTCCGCGAGCCCGATCTTTGCCAAGTACCCGACCGTGCTCAAAGACGATCGCATGACCGCGTTCATCTGCGATTACCTGCGCATCATGTCCTCCGGCAACATGGCTCCCCATGAGCTTGAAGGCCTGTTCGACATGGAGCTCTACAGCCTCAAGGAAGACCTCGAGCATCCATCCCACGCAGTGAACGGCATTGCCGACGCCATGCCCGGTTTCGGTATCGTCGCGGCGGTACTCGGTATCGTGGTGACCATGGCCTCTCTGGGCGAAGGCGACCAGAAATCCATCGGCCTGCACGTGGGTGCTGCACTCGTCGGTACCTTCTTCGGTATTCTCGCGGCGTACGGTTTCTTCGGCCCGCTGGCCCATTCCCTGGCCCACGATGCCAAGGAAGAACTGAACGTCTACGAAGCCATCAAGGCCTCGCTGGTCGCTTCCGCTTCCGGCATGCCGCCGTCGCTGGCGGTAGAGTTCGGCCGCAAGGTTCTGTACCCGGCGCACCGTCCTAGCTTTGCTGAGCTGGAACAAGCGGTTCGCGGTCGCTAAGCCATGGAAAATAACCAGCCGATAATCATCAAGCGCGTCAAGCGCATCGCCGGCGGGCATCACGGGGGCGCCTGGAAAATCGCCTTCGCGGACTTCGCGACGGCGATGATGGCGTTCTTCCTGGTGTTGTGGCTGCTGTCCACCGCCACACCCGAACAGAAGATCGCCATCGCCGGTTACTTCAAGGACCCGGTCGGCTTTTCCGAAAGCGGCACGCCGTACATCATCGACCTGGGCGGCACGCCGACCCTGGCGCCGGAAAACACCCTCAACCCCGAGGTGAAATCCCAGCCGCAGCCAGACAAGGTGACCATCGACGCCGAGCAGGTTGAAGGCATGGCCGAACAGGTCGAGAAGGAACGTCTCGAGCTGCTGCTGCAAGAACTGCAGAACAAGGTCGAAGAGAACCCGCAACTCAAAAAATTCAAAGACCAGATCCTGTTCGAGATTACGCCGGACGGTTTGCGCATCCAGATCGTGGACGCCGAAAACCGGCCGATGTTCGACTCCGGCAGTGCCCGTCTGAAGCCGTACTTCGAAGACATCCTGCTGGCCATGGCCGACACCATCAAAGCGGTGCCGAACAAGATCAGCATCAGCGGCCACACCGATGCCAAGCCGTACACGGGCACCGGTGACTTTGGTAACTGGGAGCTCTCGGCCAACCGTGCCAACGCTGCACGTCGTGCGCTGATCGCCGGCAGTTATCCGGATTCGCAGGTGGCGCGCGTCGTGGGTTATGCCTCGTCGGCGTTGTTCGACCGCGAGAAACCGTTCAATCCGGTCAATCGCCGAATCGACATCGTGGTGCTGACCAAGAAAGCCCAGCGCGCCATCGAAGGTTCGCAAGGTGCGGAACCGGCTCCAGAGCCGTCGCAAGGGCAGGGTGGCCCGGGCGAAGTGCCCGCCACACCAGCCGACCCGAACGCGTTGCCGGCGGATAAAGAACCGTTGCCGGCGCATGAGCTTCGCGAGCGCTTGAATCTGTTCGATAGCCCGGCACCGAAGCCGGGTGAGCCACCGAAGCAGTGACCCACAAAAAAGCCGACAGCGATGTCGGCTTTTTTTTGCGGCCTTCACTGGTTTGGAAGCCACTTTATTTTCAGCGTGGGCACGGTCCCTGTGGGAGCTGGCTTGTCGGGTCGCTGCATCGCTGCGATAGCGGCCTTATGGCCGGCGTGAGTTTTGGTGTGTACATATCCATTCCTGCGGTAACGGCCCCCTATGGTTTCGCTTTTACAGCGAGTCACTTGGAAAAGCGCCAAGTAACCAAGCGCTCTTGCCCCTTTCGTTCGGTGCCTCGCTAAGGCTCGGCATGCCCGCGTTCCGGTCCTGCTCCGTGGGCCCGCCGCCATCGGCCATCCATGGCCGGGGGCGGCTAACCCGGCATCCATGCCGGGTTGCCCACTGCGCAGAACCTCCACTCGGCCTCTCGAGGGGGCGTGCACCGCAACAGCACCGCGAAGCGAGCTAACGCTCGACCTCGTTGTTTGGTGGTGTACGCGTTCCCTTGTAGGAGCCGGCATGCTGGCGATGGTCGTTAACGATAACGCGCGTGAACTGGTTAAACGCGGGGCACTTGAGTCTATCGACAGCAAGCCGGCTCCTACAGGTATTGCGTTATCTGTGTTTTCCCGGACTTCACGATGAGCCTTTTTTGCCTGCAAGAAAAAATTTACATCTGCCTGATCGCGGTAAAAATCAAGGAATGAGGGCATGTCCGAGAAAGGTGTAGGAAGTCTCCGAGACGTATAAACCGGGTTTTTCTTCGCTTAAGGCTCGCCTATAGTTTGTCCGTCGCCGACGAATCGGTGATCGACTTTAGCCGGTCGTATCAGATGATGCACAAGCGCCCGTATAATCGCGGCGCTTTTCGCTGCCTGGCAACTACATGTCTATGGTGGCTGTGCGTGGGACACCTTCGGGTGTACCGGGTCATCTGTCCGGTCGGCTAAACCCGCGCACAGCTACCACCTAATTCGTTTAGCCGCGAAAGGGTGGGAGCTTCACCTATCAGATGAGATTCAAGCCATGCCCAAATTCCACCCGCTACAAGGCAACTTCAGCGTCGGCCCGACGCTGTACATCGACACCGAAGCCCGCGCTTCCGATCTCCTCGAAACCGCCGTCCACCGACTCAAAGCCGCGCGTAATCTGCTCAACAGCGTCACCTGCCTGTGCGTCAAAGAAGCCGAAGGTCACGACCTTGAGCATTTCGCCAATGCTGCGCACATGTTGATCCAGGACGGCTGTGATGCCTTGGATGTGCTGGGCTGGAGGCTGGAAAAAGCTGCAAGCTGAAAATGAGAAAGCCGCGATGTTTGCGGCTTTTTTTCTCTCGATGTTTCACAAGCAGCCGAGACGGATTTCTGATTTTTAATTTCATATGAAGGCATTGGCGTGGTGTGCCGATCATGTTCGTGGCATCACGAAAATGATCGAGGTCGGCTAAGGTGGTCAGCGCCCGATCGAAGATTTCATATTCTCTTGTTATCCTTGCTACCGTTTGCCCGTTCGGCCTCCGGAGAGGCCGAGAGCGAGCACGCACCTGTGGGAGCGAGCCTGCTCGCGAAAAACTTCAGGACAACGCGTTCATTCAGGCAGCGCGGGTTCTCATAGTCGTCCATCTCGAGCAGGCTCGCTCCCACAGTTGATCGGCGTACAACTGGCTTTTCACCAGTCATCAGGCTGAGCGTTAGCTAGCCTTCAAACGGATATTCACCCAAGCAAATGCGGCAGTTTCGTGCGCGTCAAAAACCGCGACGAATACGCGTTTTGAGCTTGTCATGAAACACATCCGCATCCCGCTTATACACACTGCGAATCGCCTCACTAAAAGACTCCAGTCCCATCGTTCGACTGGACAGCGTCTCTTCCCGATAAGCATCAATAAAGAAATTGATGTCAGCATCGCCGCTCAATTTCGGCCATTTATCGAGATACAGCGGCAGGGCGTTCTGACCAGTCTGAAAAGAACAAATCCGCCGATTGCTGATCGTTGCTTCACCGATTTCAAACGGAACCCACCAGGACTGTGCCGTCTCCTGCGAGACCACCGCCAGCAAATGCGTGCAGTCGCTGATGTTGCGGGTGATGACGGCGGTGATGTCATCGGTTTGCTGGGATTCGGTATCCAGTACGTCGAGGTAGGTCTTGATGTTGGCCCGCACCAGGCGATCGTTGATGGTCATCGCCTGTGCGCGATCGGTGTGGCGGTAGCTGATAAACACTGGCATCAGAAGTGTCCCTTGATCGCGAGTTCGCGGTAATAGGCGCCGAGCGCGGTCAGGCGGCAGCCGGTGGAATGCATGGCGGCGAAGTACATGTGCTCGGCGTCGACCGGTTCGATCAGGCTGTGGCGATTGCACTTTTGCAGCTGGCTGAAAATCTCGCCGTTGTCGGGATCGAACGCGGCTGCGGTAGGTTCGTGACTGGGATCGAGCGGATACACATAACTGGGCTCCGGGAACCAGTCCTTGAGTTTGCGCAGGGTTTCTTCGGCGATCAGTGGCGCGACTTCGCGCAACGGCACAAATTGCGAGACGTTGGTCTTGAACACTGGCCGTTGTTCCCACGCGCCCAACGCATTGTCGACGAATGAATACACGCTGCCGGGAGTGACCTTGCCCAGTACGTTGGCGGCCCCACCGTGCAGCGCTTGCAGCAACAGGTCGGTAAACACGCCGTGGCCGCGTCCTTCGAGTGCAACCTGATCTTTTTTGCAGGCGGTGAGAATGGTCATGCCTTCGCCGATGACGCTGCTACCACCGCGTAACCCGCGCATTGCGGCGGCTGCGCCAGCCTGGCAGCAGTCGAGGATGATGATTTTGTTCTTGATGTGGGGGGCGTTGTCCGCCCAACTCAATATGTCGCTGATGCGAATACCATCGCCACCCCGTGCAAAGTCCTGAGGAATCAGCAGCCCCTCGTCGATGCTGGTATCGAATTGGCCATGGCCGGCGAAATACAGCAGCGCCACATCACAATCGCCGGAAAACAGGCTTTGGATGTGCTGCTTCATGGCCGTCAGCGAAAGGTCATCTTCGGCTGAGGTCAGCACCTTGCTGCTGAAGTTCGGCCGCCCGTTGGCGTGACGCTCCAGCACCGAGGCCATGGCCATCGCGTCGTTATTGCATCCGCTCAATGGAGAGACGTGGGCGTAATGGTTGATCCCGATGAACAATCCCTTGCGCATGGTTCAACCCGCCGCGTGAGTGCGAATGGCACTGATGATGCTGTTGGTGTTCCACGCACACTCCGCGTGCGCCGCCTGGCGTACCACCGTGGAAATCCGCTCCGCACCAAACGGCTTGACCGCAATAATCACCTTGTTCATGCGTTTGGCGATCTCGATTTCCTTGTTGATCCACTTGCTGTAGGTCGAATACATCCCCGCCATGATCAGCACTGCCGAGCAGGGCCGGATCTTGTTTTCGATGGCGGCTTCAAGTTGTTTGTCGGTCTGCGCGCCGATGATCGGGTTGTCCGTCGGCACTGAAAAATTTTTGAATGTGAAGCCGGGTTTGGCGTTGAGCAGCCGCACGAGGTTGTCGTGAGCGTGGGGGTAACTCCACGAGTGGCTGATGAACAAATGATAGGTTTGCATGGATGTCCCTCGGTATCGCCGGAGTGCGAAGAGGGCTTGAATGTATGCACTTGGATGGGCGCAACAAGGCCTGCGCGGTTAAAGAGACGGGTCCTTCAAACAGGCGCGCAAATGCCCTACAGAGATATCTGACGTTTAAAAGGCGGGGGATTTACAGGTCGCAACGAACAGCCCGCCGCCCCGTTTGCATCGGAGCGGCTGGAGTGTCTGTTTAATAGCTGGTTTCGGGCAAACTGGCGATGATCGAGCGATAACTGTTCATCCGTTGCTGCTGCACGCGGCCTTCTTCCAAGGCCTTGAGCAGGGCGCAACCCGGCTCGCGGTCGTGCTTGCAGTCGCGGAAGCGGCAGGTGCCGATCAGGTCGTTGAACTCGATGAAGCCGGCTTCGACATCGGCGCGGCTGACGTGGCCCAGACCGAACTCACGAATACCCGGGGAGTCGATCAACTCACCGCCACCGGGGAAGTGGAACAACCGCGCGGTGGTGGTGGTGTGAGTGCCCTGGCCGGACAGCTCGGACAGCGGGCCGACACGGGCTTCGACTTCAGGCAACAGGCTGTTGACCAACGAAGACTTGCCGACGCCGGACTGGCCGACGAACACGCTGATGCGCCCGTCCAGCTGTTCTTGCAGTTGCTCCATGCCGTTGCCGTGGTGCGCCGACACTTCCAGCACCGGGTAACCCAGCGTGCGGTAAACCGCCAGCAAGGCATTCAACGCCGGGGCGTTCTGCTCGTCGATCAGGTCGAACTTGTTGAGCAACAGCAGCGGCCGGATGCCCGCGTGTTCAGCGGCGACCAGGTAACGGTCGATCAAGTTGGCGTGAGGCTCGGGCAGTGGCGCGAAGACAATCACGATCATGTCGACGTTGGCGGCTACAGGCTTGAGCTGGCCACGGCTGTCCGGACGGCAGAGTTCGGTTTTGCGCGGCAGTTGCGCCACGATCACGCCGATGCCCTGGTTGCCGGCACGCCAGACCACCTGATCACCGGTCACCAGCGCAGGCAGGTTGGCGCGCAAGTGGCAGCGGAACACCTGGCCGGCCAAATCGCCATCGAGGGCTTCGACTTCGACCTGCACACCGAAGTGCGCGATCACCAGGCCGGTCTGTTCCGGACCCAGATCGCCACCCTCAAGTGCCTCGACAGCCGAGGACTCGCGTTTGGCGGCGCGGGCAGCGCGCTCGCCCTGAATCTTTTCGATGCGCCAGTTTTGACGACGATTGAGTTGGCGTTTGGCCATGGGTGTTCCGTATCAAGAATGCAGCGATTAGGTAAAACGGCCGCGAGTTTAGCACGCCCGGCCACCGGCCTAGGCTAAACTGCGCAGCATTGCCTAGGAGCCGACATATGCAAAACCCGCAGAATCTGATTTGGATCGACCTGGAAATGACCGGTCTGAACCCTGATACCGACGTCATCATCGAGATGGCCACCATCGTCACCGACAGTGACCTGAACACCTTGGCCGAAGGTCCGGTGATCGCTATCCACCACAGCGACGAAATCCTCGCCGGCATGGACGAATGGAACACCCGTCAACACGGCGGCTCCGGGCTGACCCAACGGGTGCGCGACAGCCGTATCAGCATGGCTGAAGCCGAAGCCGAAACCATCGCCTTCCTGGAAAAATGGGTGCCGAAGGGCAAGTCGCCGATCTGTGGCAACAGCATCTGCCAGGACCGTCGCTTCCTTTATACCCACATGAAATCCCTGGAAAGCTTCTTCCACTACCGCAACCTCGACGTCTCGACGCTGAAAGAGTTGGCCGCACGCTGGGCGCCGGATGTGCGCGACAGCTTCAAAAAGGGCAGCACGCACCTGGCCTTGGACGACATCCGCGAATCGATCGCCGAGCTGCAGCACTACCGCAAGCATTTCATCAAGTTCTGATGCAGATGGGCCTTTGTGGCGAGGGGATTTATCCCCGTTCGGCTGCGCAGCAGTCGTAAAGCAATTATCTGCGGTGTGCCTGATACACAGCGGTTGCCAATTGGGACCGCTTCGCGATCCAGCGGGGATAAATCCCCTCGCCACAGGTCAGCACTCATGCCATAAACGGCATGGCGCTCTTTTGGGGCTTCGGTGAAGTGAGTAGACTGCGCGCCTTCCTGCAAGGACCGCCACCATGTTGCTGATGCTTTACCTGATCGCCATCACCGCCGAAGCCATGACCGGTGCCTTGTCTGCCGGACGTCGCGGGATGGATTGGTTTGGCGTGGTGCTGATCGCATGCATCACAGCGTTGGGCGGTGGTTCGGTGCGTGACGTGCTGCTCGGTCACTACCCGCTGACGTGGGTCAAACACCCGGAATACCTGGTGCTGACCTCGGTGGCGGCGATGTTCACGGTTTTCGCTGCGCGCTGGATGCGGCACCTGCGCTCGCTGTTTTTGGTGCTCGACGCCGTAGGTCTGGTGGCATTCACCCTGATCGGCTGCATGACCGCCCTCGAAATGGGCCACGGCATGCTGGTGGCGTCGGTCAGCGGCGTGATCACCGGGGTTTTCGGCGGCATCCTGCGCGACATTTTCTGCAACGACATCCCGCTGATTTTCCGTCGCGAACTCTACGCCAGCGTCTCGTTCGCCGCGGCGTGGTGCTACATGCTCTGCATTTACCTGCAATTACCCGGTGAACAGGCGATCCTCATCACCCTGTTTGGCGGCTTCCTGCTGCGTTTGCTGGCAATCCGTTTCCATTGGGAAATGCCGAAGTTCGTTTATAACGACGAAACCTGATTTCAGCGGTGTGCATGGTCTGATAAATGTGTGCTTCGAAATATCCTGTCGAGGAAGTCGCTTAGGTTGCTCAGTGAAAATAGGGTAAAAAGTCCATAAATAGGGCAATTCGTTATTGAATTACCCTGTTTAGTTTTGAATTACCCTATTTGGCAGGTACAACATTTATGCGGTCACTTACTCCTGAATTTCTCTCAACGCTTCGCTACAACGGATTGCAGGTCGCGACGTTGCGGGCTCTCGGTGAGTACCGTGGCAAGCAACAATTGTTCGTTTCCCAGTCCCCAGAAATTCTCCAGGACCTGAAGCAGCTTGCAGTCATCGAGTCCACAGAGTCATCGAACCGATTGGAGGGGGTGGTTGTTTCACCAAGTCGGTTGAAGTCGCTGATTATCAAAAATGCTGACCCGAAAAGTCGCTCCGAGCAAGAAGTTGCGGGTTACCGCGATGCGCTTTCTCTTATTCATGAGGCGGCAGAGGGGATGCCATTCTCCGAGGGCGTCATTCGGCAATTGCATGGCATGCTTTATCGCTATCTACCGCAGGATGGCGGGGAGTGGAAAGCAACGAACAATGACATCATCGAGCGTCATCCGGACGGCAGTTCGCGTATCCGCTTTCAACCGGTCGCTGCACATCTGACACCCATTGCAATGGTCGATATGGTCATGCAGTACCGCAAAGCATTGGATCAGAATCTGGCAGACCCGCTGGTGTTGGTCCCGCTGAGTATTCTCGACTTTCTCTGCATACACCCTTTCTCAGATGGCAACGGGCGCGTAGCACGACTGCTTACCTTGTTGTTGCTTTATCAGTTTGATTATCGCGTAGGCCGTTTTATTAGCCTTGAGCGGATTTTCGAAGACTCAAAGGAAAGCTACTACGAAACACTTGAGGTCAGCTCTCAAGGTTGGCATGAGGGTCGGCACGATGTTCAGCCATGGCTCAACTATTTCTGGGGCGCGCTACTTCGCGCTTACAAAGAGTTTGAGGAGCGTGTTGGTAAGATCGATAAGCGCCATGGAGGAAAAAGCGATCGAGTTCGAATTGAAGCGTTGAAGCGCACCCTACCGTTTTCGATTACTGAGCTTGAAGAGGCTTGCCCTGGCGTGAGTCGAGACACTGTGCGTATGGTTTTGCGTTCATTGAAAGCTGAAGGGCTAATTGAGTCGACTGGGAAGGGGCGCAGTGCCAAGTGGATAAACTTGCATCGCTAAGGGCGAGTTCCATGGTCGTCAGCGCGCTGCTCATGTTGCTTCAACGCCCACTCGACATGCCCCCGCACCAACTCCGACGGATAGTCCCGCCGCGCCTTCAACGCTTCCAGCACCGGAATGCTCGACGGCGCGTTCCCCAGGCCTACCGCCAGGTTTCGCAGCCAACGCTCGTAACCTGCTCGGCGTAACGGCGAACCTTCGGTGCTGTTGAGGAACTTGTCCTCGTCCCACATGAACAGCTCGGCCAGTTCAGCGTTGTCCAAATTGTGCCGTGGCTTGAAGTCGCTTTCGCCGGACGGACGGGCGAAGCGGTTCCAGGGGCAGACGATCTGGCAGTCATCGCAACCGAACACCCGATTGCCGATCAGTGGCCGCAAATCTTCCGGGATCGCGCTTTTCAGTTCGATGGTCAGGTAGGAGATACAGCGTCGGGCATCCAGCACGTACGGGCCGACGAAGGCATTGGTCGGGCAGATGTCGAGGCACGCGGTGCAGCGGCCGCAATGTTCGGAGGCGTGGGGCGGGTCGATGGGCAGCGGCAGGTCGACGAACAGTTCGCTGAGGAAGAAGTAACTGCCAGCCTTGCGATTTAGAACCAGAGTGTTTTTGCCGATCCAGCCAAGTCCGGCCTTTTCAGCGATGGCTTTTTCCAGCACCGGCGCGCTGTCGACAAAGGCGCGATAGCCAAACGGGCCGATGACTGCCTGAATTTTTTCCGCCAGTTGTTGCACGCGTTTACGGATCAATTTGTGGTAATCACGGCCCAAGGCATAACGCGAGACGTAGGCTTTGGCAGGTTGTGCCAGGCGTTTGGCCATTTCGGTGTCGCCCGGCAGGTAGTCCATGCGTAGGGAAACCACCCGTAACGTGCCCGGCACTAGCTCTTCCGGGTGTGAGCGTTTGCTGCCGTGGGCGCCCATGTACTCCATTTCGCCGTGGTAGCCGGCCGCGAGCCAACGTTCCAGGTGCTGCTCATGCTCGGCCAGGTCGAGACCGCTGATGCCGACTTGCTGAAAGCCCAGCTCGCGGCCCCAGTCCTTGATGGATTGGGCGAGGGCGGGCAGGTCTGTGGTAATAGCGGGCATGAGGCGAGAGAAACCGGAGCTGAGGTGCGTATAATTCTGCCAGACATCGGAGCCCGAAGACGCATGCCGCAGACTAAAGATGATTTACCCGACGCGCTGTATAGCGCCGCGCAAGTCCGAGCCCTCGATGCGAGCCTGATCGCGGCTGGTACATCGGGCTTCGAATTGATGCAGCGCGCGGCGCGGGCGACCTGGCGCGCGCTGGTCCGTCATTGGCCGACGGCGAACGAGTTGAGTGTGGTGGCCGGCCACGGCAATAACGCCGGCGACGGTTATCTGGTGGCAGTACTGGCGCGACGTGCTGGCTGGCATGTGCGGGTGTTGGCGGCGGGTGATCCCCAGCGTTTACAAGGCGACGCGGCATTGGCCCATGCCGAGGCCGTGTCCGAGGGTGTCGCGGTTCAAGCCTGGAACGCACATTCGGAGTTGCGCGGTATCGTGCTGGATGCCTTGCTCGGCACCGGTCTGACGGGAGAGGTGCGAGAGCCTTACGCCAGTGTGATCGCGGCGATCAATGCCAGTGGGCTGCCGGTTGCGGCCGTGGATATCCCTTCGGGGTTGTGTGCTGATACCGGCCGAATACTCGGTGCTGCCGTTCGAGCTGATCTGACCGTAACCTTCATTGGTTTGAAGTTGGGTCTTTTCACGGGAGACGCTGCGGATCTGGTTGGCGAACGGGTCTTCAATGATCTGCAAGCTTCCCCCGAGTTTTTCAACGGGGTCGCCGCCACCGCCCGTCGCCTGACGACCGGTAACGTGCCGCGTCTGGCGGCTCGCCCCCCCAGCTCCCACAAAGGTAAATTCGGCCACGTCCTGCTAATCGGCGGTGATCGCGGATTTGGCGGCGCCATCCTGCTGAGTGCGCAAAGTGCGCTGCGTAATGGTGCCGGAATGGTGTCCGTGGCCACGCGCAGTGAACATGTTCAGGCCGCACTGGCGAGAATTCCCGAAACCATGGTGTTGGGTATTTCGTCGGCCAATCAACTGATGGGACTGCTTCAAAAAGTTTCCGTGCTGGTTGTCGGCCCAGGCTTAGGTCAGGCTTCCTGGGGGCGCAGCCTTTTGTCGGCGGCTGCCAACGCGCCGTTGTCGCAAGTCTGGGACGCCGATGCGTTAAATATGCTGGCTGAAGAACGAGTGAGCTTGCCCAAGGATTGTGTGATCACTCCGCATCCGGGCGAGGCGGCGAGGCTGCTGGGGATATCGACTGCCGAGGTGCAGGCTGATCGTCCTGCAGCCGTTCACGCATTGAGCAAAAAATACACGGCTGTAGTCATTTTGAAAGGCGCTGGCAGCCTGGTCGCCAGCCCCGATGGGCGCCTTGCGTTGTGTCATCAGGGGCATCCGGCCATGGCCACCGCTGGTTTGGGTGATGTGCTGGCCGGTCTGGTTGGTGCTTTGCTGGCTCAAGGCATGGAGGCGTACGACGCCGCCTGCCTGGCCGTCTGGCTGCACGCCAATGCCGGCGAGCAAGAAGGTAAAACGGGCCGTGGGCTGGCGGCCAGTGATCTGATTCCAGCCATTCGTCAGTTGTTGGAGGAGCAAGCACCGTGTCTGAAGTAACCCTGTACCTGGCTGATGAAGAGGCGATGACCGCATTTGGCGAGCGCATCGCAAAAACCACTCAAGGGCACGGTCTGATTTTTCTGGAAGGGGATCTGGGGGCCGGGAAAACCACGCTGTCGCGGGGCATCATCCGGGGTCTGGGGCATGTCGGTGCGGTGAAAAGTCCGACGTTCACGCTGGTCGAACCCTACGAGATTGGCGACATCCGGGCCTTCCATTTCGACCTCTATCGCTTGGTCGACCCTGAAGAGCTGGAATACCTCGGTATCCGCGACTACTTCGAAGGTGACGCCTTGTGCCTGATCGAATGGCCCCGACAGGGTGCAGGCTTTTTGCCAAAGCCCGACCTGACCATTACCATTAGCCCGCAAGACAGCGGGCGTTCGCTGAAAATTTTGTTCCAGGGCTCGCGTGGCGAGTCGTGGTGTGCCGCTTTGGCATTGGAATCCAATTAAATGATGGGGTTAGGTATGCGCTTTCGCGCGATGGTAGCTGCCGTAGGATTGTTGTTTTTGGCGGTGACCGTCGACGCTGTGGCCGAGACGAAGGTCAACAGCGTTCGCCTGTGGCGGGCTCCGGACAACACACGATTGGTGTTCGACCTGACAGGGCCTGTCCAGCACAGCGTCTTCACCCTGACCGCCCCGGATCGGCTGGTCATCGACATCAATGGCGCGACTCTTGGGGCGCCGTTGAACGTCAACTCCTCGAACACTCCGATCACCGCCATGCGCTCGGCTCAACGTACGCCGACCGACCTGCGAGTGGTCATCGACCTGAAAAAAGCCGTAACGCCGAAAAGTTTTACCCTGGCGCCAAACGCCCAGTACGGCAATCGCCTGGTGGTCGACTTGTTTGATAACGCCGCCGACGCCGCGCCAATTCCAGTGCCGACCAATGTCGCGACAGTAGCCCCGGTACCGGTCACGCCGGTGGAACCCGTGGTGAAGCTGCCGCCCGCACCAGCCGGCAAGCGCGACATTATTGTGGTCATCGATGCCGGTCACGGCGGCGAAGACCCGGGTGCCTCGGGCTCTCGCGGTCAGCGTGAAAAAGACGTGGTGCTGGCCATTGCCCGCGAACTGCAGCGTCAGGTCAACGGCATGAAAGGCTTCCGCGCTGAACTCACCCGCACCGGCGACTACTTCATTCCGCTGCGTGGCCGTACCGAAATCGCCCGCAAGAAAGGCGCCGACCTGTTCGTCTCGATCCACGCCGACGCCGCGCCTTCTGCGGCCGCCTTCGGTGCGTCGGTGTTCGCCTTGTCTGATCGCGGTGCGACCTCGGAGACCGCCCGTTGGCTGGCCGACAGCGAAAACCGTTCCGACTTGATCGGTGGTGCCGGCAGCGTCAGCCTCGACGACAAGGACCGGATGCTGGCCGGCGTGCTGCTCGACCTGTCGATGACCGCTTCCCTGACGTCCAGCCTGAACGTTGGCCAAAAAGTCTTGAGCAACATCAGTCGCGTCACCCCATTGCACAAACAACGGGTGGAGCAGGCCGGGTTTATGGTGCTGAAGTCCCCGGATATTCCATCGATCCTGGTGGAAACCGGGTTCATCTCAAACGCCAACGAAGCTTCCAAGCTTGCCGCAGCGAACCACCAGCAGGCGCTCGCGCGTTCGATCAGCGCCGGTGTTCGCCAATTCTTCCAGCAGAATCCGCCACCGGGCACCTACATCGCCTGGCTGCGTGATTCCGGCGGAATCGCTCAAGGCCCACGTGACCATCGGGTAAACCCGGGTGAAACACTGGCGATGATTGCCGTGCGTTACCAGGTGTCGCCAGCCACGCTGCGCAGTGCCAACAACCTGAAGAGTGACGAGCTGAAGATCGGTCAGAACCTGACCATTCCCGGCACTGAACTGGCGGCCAAAGAATGAACCAGGTGTTGACCAACACGGCTCGCATCGAGCTGCTCAGCCCGCGACTGGCGAACCAGATTGCCGCCGGTGAGGTGGTTGAGCGCCCGGCCTCGGTAATCAAGGAGCTGCTGGAAAACAGCCTCGACTCCGGCGCCAAGCGCATCGATGTCGATGTGGAGCAGGGCGGCGTCAAGTTGCTGCGGGTTCGCGACGACGGCAGCGGCATTTCCGCCGATGACCTGCCGCTGGCTCTGGCCCGTCACGCCACCAGCAAGATCCGCAACCTGGAAGACCTCGAGCAGGTCATGAGCCTGGGCTTTCGCGGTGAGGCACTCGCCTCGATCAGCTCCGTGGCCCGCCTGACCCTCACCTCTCGCACGAAAGAGGCCGATCAGGCCTGGCAGGTAGAAACCGAAGGCCGGGACATGGCGCCTCGCGTGCAGCCGGCGGCCCATCCGGTGGGCACTTCGGTGGAAGTGCGCGACCTGTTCTTCAATACCCCGGCGCGGCGCAAATTTCTCAAGACCGAAAAAACCGAATTCGATCACCTGCAAGAAGTGATCAAACGTCTGGCCCTGGCACGTTTCGACGTGGCGTTCCATTTGCGTCACAACGGCAAAACCATCCTCAGCCTGCACGAAGCCCATGACGACGCGGCCCGTGCCCGGCGTGTGGCGGCGATTTGCGGTTCGGGTTTTCTCGAGCAGGCGCTGCCGATCGAGATCGAGCGCAATGGCTTGCATTTGTGGGGTTGGGTTGGCTTGCCGACGTTCAACCGCAGCCAGGCGGACTTGCAGTATTTCTTTGTGAACGGCCGTGCGGTACGCGACAAACTGGTGGCCCACGCGGTGCGCCAGGCCTATCGCGACGTACTGTTCAACGGTCGGCACCCGACGTTCGTGCTGTTTTTCGAGGTCGATCCGGCGGGCGTCGACGTCAACGTGCACCCGACCAAGCACGAAGTGCGCTTCCGTGACGGGCGCATGGTTCATGATTTCCTCTATGGCACCCTGCACCGCGCCTTGGGCGATGTGCGGCCGGAAGATCATTTGGCCGCGCCGGTGGCGACGGCCATCGTTCGACCGACCGGCATTGATGCTGGCGAGTTCGGTCCGCAGGGCGAAATGCGTCTGGCGGCCAATGCGTTACTGGAACAGCCTCAGGCCCAGCCATCGTTCAATACGTCGGCAGGCTCGGGCGCGGGCGCCGGTTATCAATATCAGTACTCGCCGCGGCCTCAATCGGGTGTACCTGCGGCTGAAGCGCAGGCTGCCTACCGTGAGTTCTTTGCGCCGTTGCCAGAAGCGAATGCTGTCGCACTTCCGGCCGGGCAGGACGATATTCCGCCGCTGGGTTATGCACTGGCGCAGCTCAAAGGCATCTACATTCTTTCGGAAAACGCCCAGGGCCTGGTGCTGGTGGACATGCACGCCGCCCACGAGCGGATCATGTACGAGCGCCTGAAAATTGCCATGGCCAGCGAAGGCCTGAGCGGCCAGCCGCTGCTGGTGCCGGAATCCCTGGCGGTCAGTCAGCGTGAAGCCGATTGCGCCGAAGAACACGTTGCTTGGTTCCAGCGCCTGGGCTTTGAATTGCAGCGTCTCGGTCCGGAATCCCTGGCCATCCGGCAGATCCCGGCATTGCTTAAACAGGCTGAAGCTAATCGTCTGGTAAGCGATGTACTGGCAGATTTGATGGAATACGGCACCAGCGACCGGATTCAGGCCCACCTGAACGAACTGCTCGGCACCATGGCCTGCCACGGCGCGATTCGTGCGAATCGGCGTCTGGCCCTGCCGGAAATGAACGGCCTGCTGCGCGACATGGAAAACACCGAACGCAGCGGTCAATGCAACCATGGCCGACCGACCTGGACCCAGCTGGGCCTGGACGATCTGGACAAACTGTTCTTGCGCGGTCGCTGATGAGCCAGCTCCCTCCTGCAATTTTCCTGATGGGGCCGACCGCCGCCGGCAAGACCGACCTGGCCATTGAACTCACCAAGGTCTTGCCTTGCGAGCTGATCAGTGTCGATTCGGCGTTGGTCTACCGCGGTATGGACATCGGCACCGCCAAGCCTTCCAAAGCGCTTTTGGCTGAGTTCCCACACCGGTTGATCGATATTCTCGACCCGGCAGAGAGCTATTCGGCCGCAGATTTCCGTCGTGACGCCCTTGAAGCCATGGCCGAGATCACCGCGCGGGGGAAAATTCCGCTGCTGGTGGGCGGCACAATGCTCTATTACAAGGCTTTGGTTGAAGGTCTGGCAGACATGCCCGCGGCCGATCCGGACGTTCGTGCGCAGATTGAAGAAGAAGCTGCACGCCTTGGTTGGCAAGCTCTGCACGATCAATTGGCGGTCATCGATCCGGAGTCCGCCGCGCGTATTCATCCGAACGATCCGCAGCGACTCAGTCGAGCGCTGGAAGTTTATCGCGTCAGCGGTCAGAGCATGACTGCACTAAGGTTGCGACAATCTGCGCAAAGTACTGAAGCAGCCGCTTCGGGACTGCAACAATTGCCCTATACTGTCGCGAACTTGGCCATTGCTCCGGCAAATCGTCAGGTATTGCACGAGCGAATTAAACAAAGATTCACGAATATGTTGGAACAGGGATTCATTGATGAGGTCGTAGCCCTGCGTAAGCGAAGTGACCTGCATGCCGGGTTGCCTTCTATACGTGCAGTAGGCTATCGACAAGTCTGGGACTACCTGGATGGCAAGCTGACGCAAGCCGAGATGCAGGAGCGTGGAATCATTGCCACGCGCCAATTGGCGAAGCGCCAGTTCACCTGGCTGCGCAGTTGGGCTGATTTACACTGGTTGGACAGCCTGGATTGCGACAATCTGCCGCGCGCCTTGAAATACCTGGGGACCATCTCCATATTGAGCTGAGTCCTTGCAATTGCCGTCTATCCTTGGGGGTCTGACGGCCACAAGCCATCTGTTTACCTATTTTTTATATTGAATCCTTAAAGGAGTGCGGCACATGTCAAAAGGGCATTCGCTACAAGACCCTTACTTGAATACTTTACGTAAAGAGAAAGTGGGGGTTTCCATCTACCTGGTCAACGGGATCAAACTGCAAGGCACGATCGAGTCTTTCGACCAGTTCGTTATCCTGCTGAAAAACACCGTCAGCCAGATGGTTTACAAACACGCTATCTCTACAGTGGTGCCGGTTCGTCCAATTCGTCTGCCTAGCGCAACCGAATCCGAAGCAGGTGACGCTGAGCCAGGTAACGCCTGATAGGAGTCTCCTTTGTTCTTTGAGCGCCACGGTGGTGGTGAGCGGGCAATTCTCGTTCACTTGGATGGTCAGGACCCTGAGGCGCGCGAAGATCCGCAGGAGTTTCAGGAGTTGGCAATTTCGGCTGGCGCCGAGACCGTCGCGTTTCTCAACGTACCGCGTCATCGGCCAACCGCCAAATACCTGATTGGCAGCGGCAAGGTCGAAGAGTTACGTGACCTGGTCAAAGCCGAGCAGGTAGATCTGGTGATTTTCAATCACATCCTTACGCCCAGTCAGGAACGTAACCTCGAACGTGTTTTCGAGTGTCGCGTGATCGACCGCACGGGTCTGATTCTCGATATCTTCGCCCAACGCGCCCGTACCCATGAAGGCAAGCTCCAGGTCGAACTGGCCCAGCTTGAGCACATGAGTACGCGGCTGGTTCGGGGCTGGACTCACCTTGAGCGGCAGAAGGGCGGTATCGGTCTGCGCGGTCCGGGTGAAACCCAGCTCGAAACCGACCGGCGCCTGTTGCGGGTTCGCCTGCGGCAGATCAAGGGGCGCCTGGAAAAGGTTCGCAGCCAGCGCGAGCAGTCTCGTCGCGGGCGCAAACGGGCTGACATTCCGACGGTTTCACTGGTGGGTTATACCAACGCCGGCAAATCGACGCTGTTCAACTCGGTGACCGACTCCGACGTCTTCGCGGCTGACCAACTCTTCGCCACCCTCGACCCGACCCTGCGCCGACTCGAACTCGATGACCTCGGGCCGATCGTGCTGGCCGACACCGTGGGTTTCATTCGCCACCTGCCGCACAAACTGGTCGAGGCATTTCGGGCTACGCTCGAAGAGTCCAGCAACTCCGACCTGCTGCTGCACGTGATCGACGCCCATGAACCCGAGCGTATGGCTCAGATTGAACAGGTCATGGTGGTGCTCGGGGAGATCGGGGCTCAAGACTTGCCGATCCTTGAGGTATACAACAAACTCGATTTGCTCGAGGGTGTAGAGCCGCAGATCCAGCGCGATGCCGATGGCAAGCCGCAGCGGGTCTGGTTGTCGGCCAAGGACGGTACTGGCCTGGATCTGCTCAAGCAGGCGGTGGCCGAGCTGCTCGGGGATGATTTGTTTGTTGGCACCTTGCGCTTGCCGCAACGTTTTGCTCGACTGCGTGCGCAGTTTTTCAAACTCGGTGCGGTACAGAAAGAAGAACACGACGAAGAAGGCATCTGCCTGCTGGCCGTTCGTTTGCCACGGATCGAGTTGAATCGACTGGTGAGCCGCGAGGGATTGCAGCCGATGGATTTCATCGAGCAACACACTTTGCAATAAAAGCCTGAGAAAGCGGTTGTGCCGCGGTGACAGGCATTCTGTAGCATTGGTCGGCGCGCCGTGGGTGCGTCTTTGCTTTATCAGATGGAGAGCGCTATGGCTTGGAATGAGCCGGGTGGCAACTCGAATAATCAGGATCCTTGGGGTGGCAAGCGCCGCAATAACGGCGACCGCAAGGGACCACCGGATCTCGACGAGGCCTTCCGAAAGCTGCAGGAAAGCCTGAACGGGTTGTTCGGTGGTGGTAAAAAACGCGGTGATGACGGCGGTGGTTCGGGCAGGAGTGGCGGCTTCGGCGGCATTCTTGGCATCGGCCTTGTCGTGCTCGCGGCCGTATGGCTGTACAGCGCGGTCTATGTAGTCGACGAGCAGGAGCAAGCCGTGGTGCTGCGCTTCGGCAAGTACTACGAAACCGTCGGCCCGGGCCTGAACATCTATTTCCCGCCGCTTGATCGCAAGTACCTGGAAAACGTCACGCGTGAGCGTGCCTATACCAAGCAGGGTCAAATGCTGACTGAAGACGAGAACATCGTCGAAGTGCCGCTGACCGTGCAGTACAAGATCAGCAATCTGCAGGACTTCGTACTGAGCGTCGACCAGCCGGAAATCAGCCTGCAGCACGCGACCGAAAGTGCCTTGCGCCATGTGGTGGGTTCCACCGCGATGGATCAGGTGCTGACCGAAGGTCGTGAATTGATGGCCAGCGAAATCAAGGAGCGTCTGCAACGCTTCATGGATACCTATCGCACCGGTATCACCGTCACTCAGGTCAACGTACAGAGCGCAGCGGCACCGCGTGAAGTGCAGGAAGCCTTCGATGACGTGATTCGCGCCCGTGAAGACGAGCAGCGTTCGCGCAACCAGGCTGAAACCTATGCCAACGGCGTCGTGCCGGAAGCCCGTGGTCAGGCCCAGCGCATCATCGAAGATGCCAATGGTTACCGTGACGAAACAGTCTCGCGCGCCAAGGGTGAGGCCGATCGCTTCACCAAGCTGGTCGCCGAGTACCGCAAGGCACCCGAAGTCACCCGCGAGCGTCTGTACCTGGACACCATGCAGGAAGTCTTCAGCAATACCAGCAAGGTTCTCGTGACCGGCAACAAGAATGGCCAGAGCAATCTGCTGTACTTGCCGCTGGACAAAATGGTCGAGAGTGGTCGTAGCACCGGCACTGTGACCGGCGCGGCAGCCACCAGCAATGAAGCGAGCGCGCGTGCGGCAGCTGATCTGCAGCAACAGCCAGCACGTACCAGGGAGAGTCGCTGATGAGCAATAAATCGCTGATCACCCTTATTGTCGTCGTCGTCGTGGCGATCGCAGCCTGGAACTGCTTCTACATCGTGGCTCAGACCGAGCGTGCGGTGCTGCTGCAGTTCGGTCGCGTGGTCCAGGCTGATGTTCAGCCAGGCCTGCATGTGAAAGTGCCTTACGTTAACCAGGTGCGCAAATTCGACGCCCGCCTGATGACGCTGGATGCACCGACGCAACGCTTCCTGACGCTGGAAAAGAAAGCCGTGATGGTCGATGCCTACGCCAAGTGGCGCGTGAAAGATGCCGAGCGCTTCTACACCGCGACGTCCGGCCTCAAGCAGATTGCTGACGAGCGTCTTTCCCGTCGTCTGGAATCGGGCCTGCGTGACCAGTTCGGTAAGCGCACGCTGCACGAAGTGGTTTCCGGTGAGCGCGATGCGCTGATGACCGATATCACCACTTCGCTGAACAAGATGGCGGAAAAAGAGCTGGGCATTGAAGTTGTCGATGTTCGGGTCAAGGCCATCGATCTGCCGAAAGAAGTGAACCGCAGCGTGTTCGAGCGCATGAGTTCCGAGCGTGAGCGTGAAGCTCGCGAGCATCGCGCCAAGGGTAACGAGCTGTCAGAAGGCATTCGTGCCGACGCCGATCGTCAACGCCGTGTGTTGCTGGCTGAAGCCTATCGTGAATCCGAAGAGGTTCGCGGTGACGGTGATGCCCAGGCTGCTGCGATCTACTCCAAGGCCTACGGCCAGGATCAGGAGTTCTACGGTTTTTACCGTAGCCTGCGTGCCTACCGTGAAAGCTTCGCGAACAAATCCGACGTCATGGTCCTCGACCCAAGCAGCGACTTCTTCCGTTACCTGGAAAAAGCCAAGCCTTGATACGACGTTGACCTGAATCATCCCCCGCCTGGCGGCTAAAGCCTCGGGCGGGGTGATCCTTTGGGAAAACGTGTGTATGATGCGGCAGCCGGGAAATCCCCGGCTTTTTTGCGTCTGCACGTTTGATTGCTGTTTTTATGCAGGCGCCCGAGTTGATTGACTCGACAGGTTTTTCGAGGAAAGTGGTTGGCGAAGCCGATTTCAGGCTTTTCGCCCCGTTGTTCATGCGCGTGGTTTGTGCGCCTGAGCCGATCATTTTCTGCTTCACTCAAGGCTCGCCCAAAGGCTTGCCGCCCGGATCATAGGGGAATGGCGTAATGGCAACGGTAGACCGCTGGCTGCTGCCAGATGGCATCGAAGAAGTACTGCCACCAGAGGCGGCGCGTATCGAAGTAGCGCGCCGTCAGGTGTTGGATCTGTTCCAGAGCTGGGGTTACGAGTTTGTCGTGACTCCCCATATCGAGTACCTGGAATCCCTGCTGACCGGCGCGGGCCAGGACCTCGATCTGCGTACATTCAAGGTCATCGACCCGCAATCGGGCCGGCAGATGGGTTTCCGTGCCGACATCACGCCGCAAGTGGCGCGCATCGATGCGCACACCTTGCGTCGCGAAGGCCCGAGTCGCCTGTGCTATGCCGGTAGCGTGCTGCACGCTCAGCCACGCGCCTTGTCGTCCTCGCGCAGCCCGATTCAACTGGGCGCCGAGTTGTACGGCGATGCCAGTCCGAGCAGCGACGTGGAAGTCATAAGCCTGATGTTGGCTATGCTGCAACTGGCCGACGTGCCGGATGTGCACATGGACCTCGGTCATGTGGGTATCTACCGCGGCCTGGCTCGCGCCGCCGGTTTGTCCGGTGAAGTTGAACAACAGTTGTTCGATGCGTTGCAACGTAAAGCCATCGATGAGGTCATTACCTTGACCGAAGGCTTGCCTGCCGATCTGTCGGGCATGTTGCGGGCGTTGGTCGACCTGTGTGGCGGCCGTGAAGTATTGAGCGCTGCCCGCGAGCGTCTGGCGAATGCGCCTGCGCCAGTTCTGGCAGCTCTGGACGACCTGCTGGCGATTGCCGAGCGCCTGTCCACGCGTTTCCCGGAGTTGCCGCTGTATTTCGACCTGGGCGAGTTGCGCGGCTACCACTACCACACCGGTGTGGTGTTCGCGGTGTTCGTGCCGGGTGTTGGCCAGTCCATTGCTCAGGGCGGTCGTTACGACGACATCGGCGCCGACTTCGGTCGCGCTCGTCCGGCAACCGGCTTCTCTACCGATTTGAAAACCCTGGTGACCCTGGGGCGTGCTGAGATCGAGTTACCGTCTGGCGGTATCTGGATGCCTGACAGTACGGATGCGGCACTCTGGCAGCAGGTTTGCCAGTTGCGCAGTGAGGGTCAGCGTGTCGTTCAGGCATTGCCTGGGCAACCTTTGGCCGCCGCCCGTGAAGCGGACTGCGACCGGCAATTGATTCAGCAGAACGGGCTTTGGCAAGTATCGCCACTGGCTTCTTGAGTTTTCCTGCCGGCCGCGGCCGGCACCAAGTTTGCGCGAATGAGGACAAGTGTTATGGGTAAGAATGTCGTAGTCCTGGGCACCCAATGGGGTGATGAGGGCAAAGGCAAGATCGTTGATCTGCTGACCGAACATGCTGCCGCCGTAGTGCGCTACCAAGGTGGTCACAACGCTGGTCACACCCTGGTGATCGACGGCGAAAAAACCGTCTTGCACCTGATCCCGTCGGGCGTGCTGCGCGCAGGCGTGCAGTGCCTGATCGGCAACGGCGTGGTGGTTGCACCCGACGCTCTGCTGCGGGAAATCATCAAGCTGGAAGAGAAAGGCGTACCGGTGCGTGAGCGCCTGCGTATCAGCCCTTCCTGCCCGCTGATCCTGTCCTACCACGTAGCGCTGGACCAGGCTCGTGAAAAGGCCCGTGGCGAGCTGAAGATCGGTACGACCGGTCGCGGCATCGGTCCGGCGTACGAAGATAAGGTTGCGCGTCGCGGTCTGCGCATCGGTGACCTGTTCCACCGTGAGCGTTTCGCTGCCAAGCTGGGCGAGTTGCTGGATTACCACAACTTTGTACTGGTCAATTACTACAAAGAACCCGCAATCGACTTCCAGAAGACGCTCGACGAGTGCATGGAATACGCCGAGCTGCTCAAGCCGATGATGCTCGACGTCACCGCTGAGCTGCACGAACTGCGTCGTGCTGGCAAAGACATCATGTTCGAAGGCGCCCAAGGCTCCCTGCTGGACATCGACCACGGTACCTACCCGTACGTCACCAGCTCCAACACCACGGCGGGCGGCATCGCCACCGGTTCGGGTTTTGGTCCGATGTACCTGGATTACATCCTCGGCATCACCAAGGCCTACACCACTCGCGTGGGTTCGGGTCCTTTCCCGACTGAGCTGTTCGATGACGTGGGTGCTTTCCTGGCCAAGCGTGGCCACGAGTTCGGTGCTACCACCGGCCGTGCCCGTCGTTGCGGCTGGTTCGATGCCGTCATCTTGCGTCGCGCTATCGACGTCAACAGCATCTCGGGCCTGTGCCTGACCAAGCTGGACGTGCTGGATGGTCTGGAAACCATCAACATCTGCGTTGGCTACAAGAACCAGGATGGTGCAGTGATCGACGCACCGACTGATGCCGACAGCTACATCGGCCTGGAGCCGGTGTACGAAGAGATGCCAGGCTGGACCGAATCCACCGTCGGTGCCAAAACCCTGGAAGAGTTGCCGCAAGCTGCTCGCAACTACATCAAACGCGTCGAAGAGTTGGTCGGTGCGCCGATTGACATTATTTCGACGGGTCCGGACCGCAACGAAACCATCGTTCTGCGTCACCCATTCGCTTAATAAGTCGTTGATGTAAATCACAAAGGGTCCTTAATTGGGCCCTTTGTCGTTTATGTCGTCTACACGGCATGACCTTTGCTGTGATTACCTCTTCTGGCGTGCCATCAATTTAATGGCGTCAAAGCAGAGGGATTTCCTGTGTCGGCCGTTCTCTCACTGTTACAAAGCCGTCTATTGCGGCCCGTGTTCGTTACCCTAGGTATCGCCCTTTTGGTGCAGGTGCTGGTAGCTGTTGCTCTGACTCGGAGCACAGTGACCGCACTCGAAGCCGATCTGGGTGGGCGCCTGGGTGCCGACAGTCAAAAGCTCTCTGGTGAGCTGGAGCAGGCGGGGCGTGAAGTCACGTCGAGCCTCGACAGCCTCTCCACCAGTACTCGTCAACGCCTTACGGCCGGTTTGTCCTCGCGATTGAAGGATGAGCAGGCACAACTGCGTGCGACGCTGGAAAAGGATCTAAAGGACTCCGCCAATGATATGGCGCAGCTTCTGGCCTCGGTCGCACCCCGTGCCATGTGGGACAGCGACGTTCCAACCCTGTCCGAATTCGCCCGCCGGGCCCAGCGCAATCCCAATGTGTTGTTCGTGGTCTACGACGACGCCACGGGGCAGCACCTGACGCGCTACTTGAATCGCGAGAATCCGATCAACAAGGCGCTGTTGGAGAAGGGCCAAGGTGAGCGTGCCCTGGACAAGGTGCTGGATGCGGCGAAGAACGATCCATCGGTCTATTACCTCGAAGCCTCGATCAATCCTAACGGCGTGGAAATCGGCAAGGTCTTGATGGGCGTCTCCACCGCCTCGGTGGAAACCGATCTGGCGGCCCTGGACAAGCGCTTCTTGGCGCTGATCACAAGCAGTGATCAACTGGTCGGCGATAGCCTCAAGGGCGCGGCCGCTGACAGCGCCACGGCAATGCGTGCGCGTCTTACGTCTGCTCAGTCCACCGCCTCTGAAATGAAAGACAACACTACCAGCACTGTTCAGGAAGCCGCGGCGACCTTGCGCTGGCGCATCGGCATGGGTCTGGCGCTGGTAGGGTGTGGTGTGCTGCTGTTGCTCGCGGTGGTGCTGGGTCGTCGAGTGGTCAACCGCTTGAAAATGCTCATCGCGGCCATGGACGACCTGGCGGCGGGCGAGGGCGATCTGACCAAGCGCGTGCAGATCAACAGTAAGGACGAAATCGGCGACATGGCCTCGGCGGTCAATCGCTTTGTGGATAAGTTGCAGCCGATCGTGCGCGAAGCGGGCGATGTGGCTCAGCGAACCGGCGTGGAAATCGGCGCCATGACCTTGCGCAATGCGGGTGCCGATGCGGCGGCGGGCATGCAGCGCGATGAAGTGGCCGAGAGCCTGCGTGCGTTGTCGCAAATGGCCGATGATGCCCAGTCTGAAAGTCATGCCATGCAGGCAGCCTTGCAGCAAGTGGTGGATATTCGTTCGGCCACGGATGAAAACACCCGGACGTCGGCGAAAGTCGGCAGCCTGATCGAGGCGTTGGCCGGGCAGGTCGATACCGGTGCGAAAGTCATCGAGCGGCTGGCGCAGCAGAGTGAGCAGATTGAAGTGGTGCTGACGGTGATTCACGGGATCGCCGAGCAAACCAACCTGCTGGCGCTGAACGCGGCCATTGAAGCGGCACGCGCTGGCGAGACCGGCCGCGGGTTTGCCGTGGTAGCGGACGAGGTGCGAGCGCTGGCGAGCAAGACACAGAGCTCCACCGGCGACATTCAGGCGCACATCGTTGCCTTGCAGCAAGGTGCGCGTGAGGCAGTGGCCGCGATCGGTCAGGCCGGGCGTCAGGCCAGCGAAGGTTTGCTGGTACTGCGTGACAGTGCGCGGTTGCAGCAATCAGTGCAGGCGTCGGTCGAGCAAGTGCATGCGGCAATTGGTTTGGCAACGCAGGCCGCGGCGCATCAGGCACAAGGCGCGCAGGCGGTGCGTGGTCGCGTTGAGACCATTCATGCGCAGGCTGAGCAAGCGGCTCAAGCGGTGGTGGCAACCACGGCCAGCGGCAAGGTGCTTGATGGGTTGGCGGCGCAGTTGAAGGCCAGCCTTGGGCAGTTCAGGGCTTAGGATTTGTATTGGCGGGTCTGACGCCTTCGCGGGCAAGTCGGATCGCCGCACCGCTCGCTCCTACAGGGTTCACACGATCCAATGTAGGAGCGAGCGGTGCGGCGATCCGACTTGCCCGCGAAGGCAATGTCAGCGGCTCAGATACATCCGGGTAGTCAGCAGATAGACCGGCAACCCCGACACCAAAATCAACAACGCCGCATAAGGCGCCGCCGCCGCAAACTCCACATTCGCGGTATGCGCCCAGACTTCCGTCGCCAACGTATTGAGCCCGGTAGGACTCAGCAACAACGTCGCTGTCA
Source organism: Pseudomonas sp. ZS1P83 (assembly GCF_054897825.1). Lineage (NCBI taxonomy): Bacteria > Pseudomonadati > Pseudomonadota > Gammaproteobacteria > Pseudomonadales > Pseudomonadaceae > Pseudomonas > Pseudomonas sp. ZS1P83. The sequence continues at coordinate 4,857,949 of NZ_CM142706.1, read as the reverse complement.
GCTCCTTCATCGCATCCAGAAATACCAGCGCAAACGCCGCGCCGAGTGCTGGAAAGATGATCGGCAGCGTCACCCGGCAAAACGCACTGAAGGACGATGCCCCCAGCGTGCGTGCCGCCTCTTCCAATTGTGGCGCAGCCTTGTTCAATGCCGTGCGAATCGGCGCTTGAGCCAGCGGCAGAAACAGCAGCGCATAAGCGATCAGCAACAGCGCCGAGGTCTGATACAGCGCCGGCACATAGTGCAGGGCGAAATACACAAGCGTCAGTGCGATCACCAGTCCTGGCAGTGCATGCAGCAAATACGGCAGGCGCTCGGCCCAGATTGCCAGTTGACCCTTATAGCGCACCACCAGCAGCCCAACCGGTACAGCCAGCACCAGACATAATGCTGCACCACCGAGGGAGAGTGCCAGTGACGACAACAGTGCTTCGCTGATCGCCGCCACGGGGAATGCGGCTGAGGAACCTACGGCTAGCCAGTACACCAACATGCCCAGCGGAATGCCGCTGCCGATGATCGCCAGCGCCAGACAATAAGCCTGCCCAACCGCCGACCACGGTCCCAGGCGAACCTGCTCCGCACGCCGTGCCGCGCCTTGACCGGTGCGCACATGCCGGCCCTTGCCGCGCACCCGCAGCTCAAGCCAAAGCAGCACCAGACACAGCGCCAGCAATACTGCCGAAAGCATTGCTGCGTTGGCGTTACTGAATTCGAGCTCGAACTGTTGATAGATCGCGGTTGTGAAGGTCTGCAGGCCGATGATCGACAGCGCGCCGAACTCAACCAGCATGTGCAGGGCGATCAGCAGCGAACCGGCCAGCAACGAAGGCCAGAGCAGCGGCAGGGTGATCCTGAAGAACACGCCCCAGCGATTCTGCCCAAGGGTTCGTGCGGACTCCTCGAGAGAGGGATCAAGATTGCGCAGAGCCGCCGCGACCGGCAGAAATATCAGCGGGTACTTGGACAGGGTCATCACCAGGATTGCCCCGCCGAGCCCTTCGAAGTGCGCACTCAGCGACACCCAGGTAAAGCTGCTGACAAATGCCGGCACCGCGAACGGCAGGCACAGAATTACGCCCCACAAGCGTCGCCCCCGCAAATTGCTACGTTCCAGCAGCCACGCCAGCGACAGGCCGATCACGCCGCAGGCCAGCGTCACACCGACCATCAATGCCAAGGTATTGCGCAGCAGCCCGAGCACATAAGGCCGCCAAAGCAGGTGCAGTGCCTCGGCCCAACCGGCCTGCCAAGTCTTGAGCCCGACATACACCAGCGGCAAGAGGCTGAGCACTACCAGCAGTAAAACCGGGAGCAACAACCAGATCGATGGCCGCTTGCGCCGTGGCACGTAACCCCCGCGCGAGACGGGGGCGGATAACGATACGCTCATCAGTTCAAGCCAACGTCACGTTCCAGGTCCAGGGCTTGTTCGGCATTGCCAAGATCGGCTGGCGTGACCTTCGGTGCCTCAAGTTCGCTGAACGGCTTGAGTCCGCGATCCGATTCCATGCCTTTGTGCAGAGGGTACTCGGCGGTGGTCTGGGTGATCACGCGCTGACCGTCTTCGCTGGCCATGTAGGCGAGGAATTGCTGGGCTTCTTTTGGATGCTTGCTGGATTTCAGCACCGCCGCACTGGAAACGGTGATCAGCCCGCCGACGTCGCCGCCGGTGAAGTAATGCAGTTTCGAATCGAGCTGGCCTTTCTCGCGCTGCAAAGCGAACCAGTAGTAGTTGTTCACCAGCACGGTGGCGACTTCGCCGTTTTCCACCGCCTTCAGCGCAACCATGTTGTTGCTGTAAGTCTTGCCGAATGCGCGCAGGCCGCTCAGCCATTCTTCCGCAGCGTCCATGCCGTGCACTTTGATGATTGCGACGGCCTGTTCCTGGAAGGCGCCGCTGGTAGGCACAAAGCCGACCTTGCCTTGCCATTTCGGGTCGGAGAACTCCATCACCGACTTGGGCAGATCCTTCTCGTCAATCAGTTTGGGGTTGTAGGCGACGACGCGGACTCGCGCGGTGATGCCGATCCAGGTGCCATTGCCAGCGACATAGTCTTTCGGCAGAACGGCGAGGGTGGCGGCATCGGTCTGGGCCAGCAGGCCTTGTTCGCCGAGTTTGTTCAGAGGGGGCGACTCTTCGGTATAGATCACGTCGGCGGGAGAGCGATCACCTTCTTCGACGACCTGGCTGGCGAGCTGGTTGCTGCTGCCTTTTCGCACATTGACGTGAATGCCGGTCTTGGCTTCGAAGGCTTTGGCGATTGCGTCGCCCACTTCCTTGTGTTGACCGTTATAGAGTGTCAGGGAAGCGGTATCGGCGGCCTGGGTGAGGGGAGTAGCGAGTGCCAGGCCAAGCAGGGTGAAGGTCAGGCCGCGGCGCAGGGTATTTCGAAACATCATTCGCAGGGTTCCTCACTGTCGCATTGCAAAAACTTGAAACAATGATAAACGATATTGTTTCTCAAGTGCGCCCAGAACGCTTTCTGTAGGAGCAGAGCTTGCTCGTGATGGCGATCTTAAGGACGCCATCGCCGGCAAGCTCTGCTCCTACAGAAGACTTGCTTGAATTTTCATAGGCTTTTTGAAAGCCAGAAACGCAAAAACCCGCTTTCGCGGGTTTCTGTGTAATTCAAGATCGGAATCTTGAATTTGAATTGGTGCCCAGAAGAAGACTCGAACTTCCACGACCTTGCGGTCACCAGCACCTGAAGCTGGCGTGTCTACCAATTTCACCATCTGGGCATAATCGCAAGCGTTGCCGCTGTTGATGTGGCGCACTATACGGAGAGCTTTTTGATCTGTAAACCCCTGATTTAGTATTAATAAATCAGAAGCTTAGAATGCAAAAAACCCGCTTTCGCGGGTTTTTGTGTGAGCCTTGAAATTGATCTAATCTCAAGCTCGAAATTGGTGCCCAGAAGAAGACTCGAACTTCCACGACCTTGCGGTCACCAGCACCTGAAGCTGGCGTGTCTACCAATTTCACCATCTGGGCAGTATCGGCAACGTCTCCGTCGTCGATGGCGCGCACTATACGGAGCGTCTTTTTAACTGTAAACCCCTGACATCAAAAAAACCTGGAAAATTTTACCAGTGGCATTCAAATCAGCTTTGCAGTGTCGATAAAGGGCTTTAGATGGGCTGTCATAGCCTGAAATTTCCCGTTTCATTACGCCTATGCCAAACTAACCCGCATATAGACAAGGTGAAAACTCTCTAATGGCCGATTGGCAGTCCCTCGATCCCGAGGCCGCTCGTGAAGCGGAAAAATATGAAAACCCTATTCCTAGCCGCGAACTGATCCTTCAGCACCTTGCTGATCGGGGTTCGCCTGCTAACCGCGAGCAGCTGGTCGAAGAGTTTGGTCTGACCACAGAAGACCAGCTCGAAGCCCTGCGTCGCCGCCTGCGCGCCATGGAGCGCGACGCTCAACTCATCTATACCCGTCGCGGCACCTATGCGCCGGTGGACAAGCTCGACCTGATCCTGGGCCGCATCAGCGGTCACCGTGACGGCTTCGGCTTCCTGGTTCCGGACGACGGCAGTGACGACCTGTTCATGAGCCCGGCGCAAATGCGTCTGGTGTTTGATGGCGACCGTGCGCTGGCCCGTGTTTCCGGCCTCGACCGTCGCGGTCGCCGCGAAGGCATGATCGTCGAAGTAGTATCCCGTGCCCACGAGACCATCGTTGGCCGCTACTTCGAAGAGGGCGGTATTGGTTTCGTCGTCGCGGACAATCCGAAGATCCAGCAAGAAGTGCTGGTCACGCCGGGCCGTAACGCCAGCGCCCAAATCGGTCAATTCGTCGAAGTGAAGATCACTCACTGGCCGACGCCGCGCTTCCAGCCGCAAGGCGATGTGGTCGAAGTCGTGGGCAACTACATGGCGCCGGGCATGGAAATCGATGTCGCGCTGCGCACCTACGATATTCCTCACGTCTGGCCTGAGGCTGTGCTGAAAGAAGCCGCCAAGCTCAAGCCTGAAGTCGAAGAGAAAGACAAAGAGAAGCGCATCGACCTGCGTCATCTGCCGTTCGTGACCATCGACGGTGAAGATGCTCGCGACTTCGATGACGCGGTCTACTGCGAAGCCAAACCGGGCAAGCTGCGCCTGTTCTCCGGCGGCTGGAAGTTGTACGTGGCCATTGCCGACGTCTCCAGCTACGTGAAAATCGGTTCGGCGCTGGACAATGAATCTCAGGTTCGCGGCAACTCGGTGTACTTCCCCGAGCGCGTGGTGCCGATGCTGCCTGAGCAACTGTCCAACGGCCTGTGCTCGCTAAACCCTCACGTTGATCGCCTGGCCATGGTTTGCGAGATGACCATCTCCAAATCCGGCGAGATGACCGACTACTGCTTCTACGAAGCGGTGATTCACTCCCACGCTCGCCTGACCTACAACAAGGTCAGCGCCATGCTGGAAACGCCGAAAGTCACCGAGGCTCGTCAGCTTCGTGGCGAGTACAACGACGTTTTGCCGCACCTCAAGCAGCTGTACTCGCTGTACAAGGTGTTGCTGGCGGCCCGTCACGTGCGTGGCGCAATCGATTTCGAAACGCAGGAAACCCGGATCATCTTCGGGACCGAGCGCAAGATTGCCGAGATCCGTCCGACCGTTCGTAACGATGCGCACAAGCTGATTGAGGAATGCATGCTGGCGGCCAACGTGGCCACCGCCGAGTTCCTGAAAAAGCACGAAATCCCTGCGCTGTATCGTGTCCACGATGGTCCGCCACCGGAGCGTCTGGAAAAACTGCGCGCTTTCCTTGGCGAACTCGGCCTGTCCCTGCACAAAGGCAAGGACGGCCCATCGCCGAAGGATTATCAGGCGCTGTTGGCAAGCATCAAGGATCGTCCGGATTTCCATCTGATCCAGACCGTCATGCTGCGTTCGTTGAGCCAAGCCGTGTATAGCGCCGATAACCAGGGCCACTTTGGTCTGAATTACGAAGCCTATACCCACTTCACCTCGCCGATCCGCCGCTACCCGGACTTGCTCACGCACCGGGCGATTCGCAGCGTCATCCATTCGAAAATGGACACGCCGCACGTTCGCCGTGCTGGCGCGATGACCATTCCGAAAGCGCGCATCTATCCGTACGACGAAGCGATCCTGGAGCAGCTCGGCGAGCAATGCTCGATGAGCGAGCGCCGTGCCGACGAAGCGACCCGCGACGTAGTCAACTGGCTCAAGTGCGAGTTCATGAAGGATCGTGTAGGCGAGTCGTTCCCGGGTGTGATTACCGCCGTGACCGGTTTCGGCCTGTTCGTCGAGCTGACCGACATCTACGTCGAAGGCCTGGTGCACGTCACCGCGCTGCCGGGCGATTACTACCACTTCGACCCTGTACACCACCGCCTGGCCGGTGAGCGGACCGGTCGCAGCTTCCGTCTTGGCGATACCGTTGAAGTGCGCGTTATGCGCGTTGACCTCGACGAGCGCAAGATCGACTTCGAGATGGCTGAAAAAACCATCAGTGCGCCGATCGGTCGCAAGAAGCGCGGTACTGAAGCGACTGCACCCGCTGTCCCCTCTACAAAAACAGCTGCAGAACCGGCCCCGGCTAAAACCGGTCGTCGTCCTGCCAAGGAAAAGGCTGCCGAAGCCTATCGCCCAAGCGATGCCGCGGCGAAAAATGCCGAGCTGCGCAAAAGCCGCGAAATGAAGCAGACGTTGCTGTCTGAAGCGAAAAGTGGCGGTAAAGCGGCGTCTGGGGGAAAGACCGGACGGTCGGTGCCTGACAAGGTCCCCGGCGGCAAACCAGCCAAACCGAGCAAACACCGTAAAGGCCCGCCAAAAGCGGGTTCCGCTCCTGCTGCCAAAAGTGGCGGGGCGCGTAAACCTAAGGCCAAGTCATGAGTCAGTTGGAAAAGATCTACGGCGTGCACGCTGTAGAAGCGTTGCTGCGTCACCACCCGAAACGCGTCAAGCAGATCTGGCTGGCTGAAGGCCGCAGCGATCCGCGGGTCCAGACGCTGATCGAGCTGGCGAACGAAAATCGCGTAGCCGTCGGCAACGCCGAGCGTCGCGAGCTGGATGCCTGGGTCGACGGCGTGCACCAGGGCGTGGTCGCGGAGGTGAGTCCGAGCCAGGTCTGGGGCGAAGCAATGCTCGACGAGCTGCTCGATCGCACCGAAGGCGCGCCGCTGCTGCTGGTGCTCGATGGCGTGACCGATCCGCACAACCTCGGTGCCTGCCTGCGTTCTGCCGATGCGGCGGGTGCGTTGGCGGTGATTGTTCCGAAGGACAAGTCAGCCACGCTGACCCCGACGGTACGGAAAGTCGCCTGTGGTGCGGCGGAAGTGATTCCGTTGGTCGCCGTGACCAACCTGGCGCGCACCCTGGAAAAACTCAAGCAGCGCGGCTTGTGGGTCGTCGGTACGGCGGGCGAGGCTGAGCAGAGTCTGTATCAGCAAGACATGACCGGCCCGACCATCCTGATCATGGGTGCTGAAGGCAGCGGGATGCGCCGCCTGACACGCGATCTTTGCGACTACCTGGTGCGCCTGCCGATGGCGGGCAGCGTCAGCAGTCTCAACGTTTCCGTGGCGACTGGCGTTTGTCTGTTCGAGGCCTTGCGTCAGCGCGGTGTAAAAGCTGCCGGAACCGCCAAGAAGTCCTGATCCTGCTCAATAGATCATTCCCATGCTCCGCGTGGGAATGCATCCATCGACGCTCCGCGTCATCCAATTGCTGATTGTTCAAATAATCACCAATTGCCTTGCACCTCTTCTGTCCCTTCTCTACAATTGCGCCCCTTGCTGTGACGGCAGGCACGCATGTGTCTATCGCAAGCAAGTCCATAAGTGTCATTCACTCCTTGTCTGACCGCTTTTGAGCGGCAGGCTACAACCCGTAAGGAGCATTCATGCGTCATTACGAAATCATCTTTTTGGTCCACCCGGATCAAAGCGAGCAAGTCGGCGGCATGGTAGAACGTTACACCAAGCTGATCGAAGAAGACGGCGGCAAAATCCACCGTCTGGAAGATTGGGGCCGTCGTCAACTGGCCTACGCAATCAACAATGTTCACAAGGCTCACTACGTGATGCTGAACGTTGAGTGCACTGGCAAGGCCCTGGCCGAGCTGGAAGACAACTTCCGCTACAACGATGCAGTGATCCGTAACCTGGTCATCCGTCGCGAAGAAGCCGTAACTGGCCAATCCGAGATGCTCAAGGCTGAAGAAAACCGCAGTGAGCGCCGTGAGCGTCGCGACCGTCCTGAGCACGAAGGCGCTGAAAGCGCTGACAGTGATGACAGCGACAACAGCGATAACGCTGACGAGTAATCCACGGACCTTTTGAGGAGCCTATTACATGGCACGTTTCTTCCGTCGTCGTAAATTCTGCCGCTTCACCGCTGAAGACGTGAAAGAGATCGATTACAAAGATCTCAACACTCTGAAAGCTTATGTATCCGAGACCGGCAAAATCGTTCCAAGCCGTATCACCGGTACCAAAGCACGTTATCAGCGTCAGCTGGCCACCGCTATCAAGCGCGCCCGCTTCCTGGCCCTGCTGGCCTACACCGACAGCCACGGCCGCTGAGACCGGGCAGTCGACACGTAGCAAAGGATTGAATGCATGCGCGCCTTAGCTGAGTTCATCATGCGCGGCCGTATGCAGGCCACTCTCGTAGTGGCCGGGTGCGCAACATTGCCGTTGTTGTATTGGTTGGGTGCTGCCGCTGGTTGCCTTGTGCTCCTGCGGCGCGGATTGAAGGACGCCATTGGTGTTCTTGCTCTGGGACTGCTACCGGCGTTGATCTGGTGGCTTTACTCCGACGACCCACGGGCACTTCTGGTGCTGCTGGGGTCTTCGAGCCTTGCGTTGGTTTTGCGCGCAAGCGAGTCCTGGAACCGCGTGCTGCTGGTCAGCATAGCGATGGGAGTGGTGTTTGCAGTGGTGCTGGGGACAGTTTTTGCTCCCCAAATCGAAATGCTGGCGCAGGCCTTGATAAAGGTCATGCCGTCGCTACTCGGTGATGTCTACCAGAAGTTGTCGGTAGACGAGCAAGCGCATTTTGCGTCCCTGATTGCACCGGTCCTGACCGGCCTGATTGCGGCTTTGTTGCAAATCGTCAGTGTGCTGAGCCTGCTTGTCGGGCGCTACTGGCAGGCGTTGTTGTACAACCCGGGTGGTTTTGGTCGCGAGTTTCGCGCCATCCGATTCCCGCTTTTGCCGGCGATGTTGCTGCTGGCGTGCATGCTTCTGGGGCCGAATATCGGTCCTCAGATGGCCATGTTGACGCCGTTGTGCAGTGTACCGCTGGTGTTCGCCGGGCTAGCCCTGATACACGGGCTGGTGGCGCAAAAGCGACTGGCCAGATTCTGGCTGGTGGGGTTGTACGTGACGCTGTTGCTGTTCATGCAGCTGATCTATCCGTTGCTGGTGGTCTTGGCCATCGTCGACAGCCTGATTGATTTTCGCGGTCGTTCGACGCCGAAAGACGTCGATAGCGCGAACGGTGAAGGTTAAAAGTTAAGAGGATTTTCACATGCAACTGATCCTTCTGGAAAAAGTCACCAACCTGGGCAACCTGGGTGACAAAGTGAACGTTAAGGCTGGTTACGGTCGTAACTACCTGCTGCCTTACGGCAAAGCTACCGCTGCGACCGCTGCCAACCTGGCTGCGTTCGAAGAGCGTCGCGCTGAGCTGGAAAAAGCCGCAGCAGACCGTAAAACTTCGGCTGAAAGCCGTGCCGCCCAACTGGCTGAGCTGGAAGTGACTATCACTGCCACCGCTGGTGACGAAGGCAAGCTGTTCGGTTCGATCGGTACTCACGACATCGCTGATGCACTGACCGCCTCTGGCGTTGAAGTTGCAAAAAGCGAAGTTCGTCTGCCGAACGGCACCATCCGCAACGTAGGCGAATTCGACGTAGCCGTGCACCTGCACGCCGAAGTTGAAGCCACCGTACGCGTTGTCGTGGTAGCAGCTTAAGCAGCACTTGTCGGCTGGCACCCTCGGGTGCTTGCCGGTAACATCGGGCACGATCCTGTTTACAGGTCGTGCCCTTTGTCTTTCTGAAACCCCTGCTTTTCTTAAATAATCCAAGTGGCCATGAACGATATCTCCGCTCCTGAGCAATACGATCTGCACACCGCTGCCCTGAAGGTGCCGCCGCATTCCATCGAGGCCGAACAGGCCGTGCTCGGTGGTTTGATGCTGGACAACAACGCCTGGGAACGCGTGCTTGATCAGGTCTCGGACGGCGATTTCTATCGGCATGACCACCGTTTAATCTTCCGCGCGATCGCCAAACTGGCCGATCAGAACTCGCCGATCGACGTCGTGACCCTTGCCGAGCAATTGGACAAGGAAGGTCAGACCTCGCAGGTCGGCGGCCTTGGTTACCTGGGTGAGCTGGCGAAAAACACGCCGTCCGTCGCCAACATCAAGGCCTATGCGCAAATCGTCCGTGCACGGGCAACGTTGCGGCAGTTGATCGGCATCGCCACCGAAATCGCCGACAGCGCGTTCAACCCGGAAGGCCGCACGGCTGAAGAGATTCTCGACGAAGCCGAACGCCAGATTTTCCAGATCGCTGAGGCCCGGCCAAAAACCGGCGGCCCGGTGAGAGTGAACGAACTGTTGACCAAAGCCGTCGACCGTATCGATGAGATGTTCAATAGCGATAATGCGATTACTGGCCTCTCCACCGGTTATACCGACCTTGACGGCATGACCAGCGGCCTGCAACAGTCTGACCTGATCATCGTCGCCGGTCGTCCGTCGATGGGTAAAACCACCTTTGCGATGAACCTGGTGGAAAACGCCGTGCTGCGCAGCGATAAGTGCGTGCTGGTCTACTCGCTGGAGATGCCAGGCGAATCGCTGATCATGCGTATGTTGTCGTCCCTCGGTCGAATCGATCAGACCAAGGTCCGGTCCGGTCGCCTGGACGAGGACGATTGGCCGCGCCTGACGTCGGCTATCAGCATACTTAACGAACGCAAGCTGTTCATCGACGATACGGCCGGTATCAGCCCGTCGGAGATGCGTGCGCGGACCCGACGCCTGGTGCGTGAGCACGGCGATGTGGGCCTGATCATGATCGACTACCTGCAATTGATGCAGATCCCAGGGTCGAGCGGCGATAACCGGACCAACGAGATTTCTGAAATCTCCCGCTCGTTGAAAGCTTTGGCCAAGGAATTCAACTGCCCGGTGGTGGCGCTGTCCCAGCTCAACCGCTCTCTGGAGCAACGACCGAACAAACGCCCGATCAACTCCGACTTGCGGGAATCCGGAGCGATCGAGCAGGATGCTGACGTAATCATGTTCGTGTACCGGGACGAGGTTTACCACCCGGAAACCGAGCACAAAGGCATCGCCGAGATCATCATCGGCAAGCAGCGGAACGGCCCGATCGGTACGTCACGACTGGCGTTCATCGGTAAGTACACCCGCTTCGAAAACCTGGCGCCGGGCAGCTATAACTTCGACGACGAGTAAGTTGCCGAGAGTCGCAATTTCCGACCATAGCCGTCGGAATTGGTTATTTTTTGTGCTATATTCCGCGCCCGCGATTTTTCATCTCAACACCGGTCATCGTCATGCAAACAGCCAAGCCGTTATTTGACTATCCCAAGTACTGGGCCGAATGTTTCGGTCCAGCGCCATTCCTGCCGATGAGCAGGGAGGAGATGGATCAGCTTGGCTGGGATTCCTGCGACATCATCATCGTTACCGGTGATGCGTACGTTGACCATCCGTCGTTTGGCATGGCGATCATTGGCCGGCTGCTGGAGTCGCAAGGCTTTCGCGTCGGGATCATCGCTCAGCCAAACTGGCAGTCCAAAGACGACTTCATGAAGCTCGGTGAGCCGAACCTGTTCTTCGGCGTCGCGGCCGGCAACATGGACTCGATGATCAACCGCTACACCGCCGACAAAAAAATCCGTTCCGATGACGCCTACACCCCCGGTGGCTTGGCGGGCAAACGTCCGGACCGCGCGAGCCTGGTTTACAGCCAGCGCTGCAAGGAAGCCTACAAGAACGTGCCGATCGTTCTTGGCGGCATCGAAGCTTCCCTGCGCCGCATCGCCCACTACGATTACTGGCAGGACCGGGTGCGCAACTCGATCCTGATCGACGCCTGCGCCGATATCCTGCTCTACGGCAACGCCGAGCGCGCGATCGTCGAAGTCGCCCAGCGCCTGTCCTACGGTCACAAGATCGAAGACATCACCGACGTGCGCGGTACCGCGTTCATCCGTCGCGATACGCCGAAAGACTGGTACGAAATCGATTCCACGCGCATCGACCGTCCGGGCAAGATCGACAAGATCATCAACCCGTACGTGAACACCCAGGACACCGCTGCCTGCACCATCGAGCAGGAAAAGGGTCCGGTTGAAGATCCAAGCGAAGCCAAGGTCGTTCAGATTCTGGCCAGCCCGAAAATGACCCGCGACAAGACGGTGATCCGTCTGCCGTCGGTTGAGAAAGTTCGTGGCGACGCGGTTCTTTATGCTCACGCCAACCGCGTGCTTCACCTTGAAACCAACCCGGGCAACGCCCGTGCACTGGTTCAGAAGCACGGCGAAGTCGATGTCTGGTTCAACCCGCCTCCGATTCCGATGACCACCGAAGAAATGGACTACGTGTTCGGCATGCCCTATGCGCGCATTCCGCACCCGGCGTACGGCAAGGAAAAGATCCCTGCCTACGACATGATCCGTTTCTCGGTGAACATCATGCGTGGCTGCTTCGGCGGCTGCACCTTCTGCTCGATCACCGAGCACGAAGGCCGGATCATCCAGAACCGTTCCGAAGAGTCGATCATTCGCGAAATCGAAGAGATCCGCGACAAGGTGCCAGGCTTTACCGGCGTCATTTCCGACCTCGGCGGCCCGACCGCGAACATGTACCGCATCGCGTGCAAGACCCCGGAAATCGAATCCGCGTGCCGCAAGCCTTCGTGCGTATTCCCCGGCATTTGCCCGAACCTGAACACTGACCACTCGTCGCTGATCCAGCTGTATCGCAGCGCTCGTGCCTTGCCGGGTGTGAAGAAGATTTTGATCGCGTCTGGCCTGCGTTACGACCTCGCAGTCGAGTCGCCGGAATACGTCAAAGAGCTGGTGACCCACCACGTTGGTGGTTACTTGAAGATCGCCCCGGAACATACCGAGGAAGGTCCGCTCAATCAGATGATGAAGCCGGGCATTGGCAGCTATGACAAGTTCAAGCGCATGTTCGAGAAGTACTCCAAGGAAGCCGGGAAAGAGCAGTACCTGATTCCGTACTTCATCGCCGCTCACCCGGGCACCACCGACGAAGACATGATGAACCTGGCCCTGTGGCTCAAGGGCAACGGCTTCCGTGCCGACCAGGTGCAGGCGTTCTACCCGTCGCCGATGGCCACCGCCACCGCGATGTACCACTCGGGCAAGAACCCGCTGCGTAAGGTCACTTACAAGAGCGACGCCGTGACCATCGTCAAGAGCGAAGAGCAGCGTCGTCTGCACAAAGCGTTCTTGCGTTATCACGACCCTAAAGGCTGGCCGATGCTGCGTGAAGCGCTGACCCGCATGGGCCGCGCCGACCTGATCGGGCCGGGCAAGAACCAGTTGATCCCGCTGCACCAGCCGGCGACCGACAGCTACCAGAGCGCCCGTCGCAAGAACTCGACACCCGCCGGCAGCCATAAAGTGGCAGCGGAAAAGACCACCAAGATTCTGACCCAGCACACTGGCTTGCCACCGCGCGCCAGCGATGGCGGCAACCCGTGGGACAAGCGTGAACAGGCCAAGGCTGCGGCATTTGCCCGCAACCAGCAGGCGGCCAAGGACCGTAAGGATGCGGCCAAAGGCAAGGGGCCAAAGCCTGCGCGTAAGCCGGTTGTGCCGCGTTAATCGCCGTACCGCATTGCAAGACGCCAGCCTCAGAGCTGGCGTTTTGCTTTCTAGCGAGGGGGCGGCCTGTTTGCTAAGGTGACGTGCACTTCAGTGGCAGCCAGGAAAACGGGTCTCCCGGCACACGCCAAACCCCGTGGGAGCCGGGCTCGCCCGCGATGATGGCGGCACAGGCAATAAAGATCTCACCCCCCGATTATCAAGGACGATTCACATGAGTAACCCCTTACCGGGCATCGGCATGGACTACAGCCCCTCCCAGTTCATGGCCCGCCAACGCATCGAAAGCCAGATCAACCTGCCACGCCTGTTCGCCGCCATCGACGCCGATCCCGGAATCGTCGGCGCGGGCGTGGTGTACATCGATGCCGAGTTCAACGTAGTGACCCTGCGCGAATTCAAGCCGATTTGCAGCATCAAGCCCAAGCGGATCATTTTGCGGGAGGCGCAGAAGTACATTGCGCCTGCGCAGTTTGTCCAACAGGTTCAGGACAATCCCAGAGAATCACGACTGGTCGCAGAGGCAATCAATACCACTTTGTCCTGCGCCGGAGCGGTGCTGGGTTGGATTGTCGTACTCAGTGGGTCGGTTGCGGTTCCCTTCAGCGCCGGGGCCAGCTCGGTGGTGGTGGCTCTGGGTTATACCGCTGCGACCGCCAGTTCGGTGCAGTGTTTTGTCGGTGCGATCCGCACGGTGGCAGAAGTGGCCAACCCGCAGTTCAACGACAAGCTGGACAGTGAGGCGTGGTACCAATACGCCTCGATCGGTCTGGACGCGGCCTCTCTGCTGGGCGTGGGGGCTTCCACCTTGACCACTATAAAACTGGTAAAAGTGGCTAAGGCCACCACCGGTAAAAGTCTGCGTGAAGTCTTGCGTGGGTTGACTCGCCAGGAAAGGTCGAAGTTGACCAAAGAGTTGCTGAGCATCAACGATCCGCGGCTGACGCCGAAGATGCTCAAGCTCAAGCAACTTGCCGGCGAGCTGCCCAAGCGCTTCACTCCGACCCAGCTGAAACACGCTACGGTTACCCAGATCAAGGATTCCCTGGGCGCGGCGATTGGCCTGACCGGCAGCAGCTTGTCGGGCAATGTCAAAACTATTGCCGTCGGCTTGTACGAAGAACTGGAGGAGTAATGGACGACTTGAGTCTGTCGCGTTTTCTGGCGCGTTATTTCCCAACCTTCATTGGCGGCATTTTCGCGGCGCTGTTCTCATTGGCCTGTGCTATTCCCTTGATGGCGGCGTCCTATTTCGCCAGGGCCTCAATCGGTGAACAAGCGACCTGGTCGGTGGTGGGAGGCGCAGCGGTCACAATGGTCGTGGTGCATTGCAATTTCATGGTGGTGCGCGGCAGGCCGCAGTGGGTGTGGGGATTGGTCGGGGTGCTGGTTCTATGTCTGCTGGGCGTATTGCCGACCATCGTGGATCGTCCGCATAAAGTCATCTATGTATTGGCCGTGTTGTTTCCGTTGCTAGGCCTACTGCTACTCAACAGCAAACGCCACCGAGAAATGCGCACCCAACTGGTTGAAATCCGCCGCCAGCGCGAGTTGATCAAGCACGCTTCCAAGGCATCGCGCACGCAACGTTGAGTCGATTCGCCCACCGATCCGCCACATTTATGTGCGCTCCTGCGCGCACGAAAGCGAGCAATGCGCGCTTTTAGTGCTCTACTGCCTTGAGTAACGGAAGAAAGGGTCCGACCTGCCTGCATGGCATAAGTCTTGCGCCGCTTTCGATAACGTCCAGGCTCGCAGGAGGCACGCCGTGTCGATCCATGTCGCATTGCACCACGTCACGCATTACCGCTACGACCGCGCCGTCGAGCTCGGTCCGCAGATCGTTCGTCTGCGCCCGGCGGCCCACAGTCGCACGCGGATACTTTCCTACGCGCTGAAAGTCTCTCCCGACCAGCACTTCATCAACTGGCAGCAGGACCCCCAGGGCAATTACCTGGCGCGGTTGGTATTCCCGGAGAAAACCGATGAGCTGCGGATCGAAGTCGATCTGCTGGCGGAGATGGCGGTCTTCAATCCGTTCGACTTCTTCCTTGAGCCCTACGCCGAAAAGATCCCTTTCGCTTACGCCGCGGATGAGCGCAAAGAGCTGGCGCCGTACCTGGAAACCTTGCCCCTGACGCCAAAGTTCAAGGCTTACCTGGACGGTATCGACCGCACACCGCTGCCCAGCGTCGATTTCCTCGTCGCGCTCAATCAGCGCCTGAGCGAAGACATCGGCTACCTGATCCGCATGGAGCCGGGCGTGCAAACGCCCGAACACACCCTCGAACAGGCTTCCGGTTCCTGCCGCGACTCGGCATGGCTCTTGGTGCAACTGCTGCGCAACCTCGGTCTGGCGGCGCGTTTCGTCTCCGGTTACCTGATCCAGCTCACCGCCGATGTCAAAAGCCTCGACGGCCCGTCGGGCACTGACGTGGACTTCACCGACCTGCACGCCTGGTGCGAGGTCTATTTGCCCGGTGCTGGCTGGATTGGCCTGGACGCGACGTCAGGGCTGTTTGCCGGTGAAGGACACATTCCGTTGGCCTGTAGCCCTGATCCGGGCTCTGCGGCACCGATCAGTGGCTTGGTTGAACCGTGCGAGTGCGAATTCACCCACGAAATGTCGGTGGAGCGGATATGGGAAGCACCGCGGGTGACAAAGCCCTACACCGAAGACCAGTGGCTGGCGATCCAGGCCTTGGGTCGGCAGATCGATGCCGACCTGCTCGAGGGTGACGTACGCCTGACCATGGGCGGCGAACCGACGTTTGTGTCCATCGACGATCCGGACGGCGCCGAGTGGAACACCGCTGCGCTCGGGCCGGACAAGCGGCGTCTGTCCGCCGAATTGTTCCAGCGCATGCGCAAGCACTACGCGCCCAAAGGTTTGGTGCATTTCGGTCAGGGCAAGTGGTACCCCGGCGAGCAATTGCCGCGCTGGTCGCTGAACTGTTATTGGCGCCGCGACGATGTGCCGATCTGGCACAACAGCGCGCTGATTGCCGATGAGCAGCAAGACTACGATGCTAATGACGAGTTGGCCGGGCGTTTTCTGGCGAGTGTCGCCGAGCGCCTGAAAATTCCCACACGGTTTGTATTTCCGGCCTACGAAGACAATTTCTATTACCTCTGGCGCGAAGGCACGTTGCCGCAGAACGTCAGCGCCGAAGACTCACGTCTCGAAGAACCGTTGGAGCGTGCGCGCCTGCGCAAAGTCTTCAGCCAAGGCCTGGACAAGGTCATCGGTCAGGTCCTGCCGCTGGCGCGCACCGCCAAGGGTGATCAGTGGCAAAGCGGCCGTTGGTATCTGCGCGACGAGCATTGCCGACTGGTGCCAGGGGACTCGCCGCTGGGCTATCGCTTGCCGCTTGGCTCGCAGCCTTGGGTGAAAGCGGCGGAGTACCCGTTCATTCATCCTGTGGACCCGAATCAGGATTTACCCGCACTGCCCGACACTGCGCAACTTCAGCGCCAAGGCGAGTCTGCGGTTGCTGATGAACGCACGCCAAAGATCGACGAATCCGCCGACTGGCTAACCCGCACGGCGTTCTGCGCGCAAGCACGAGAAGGGCGGTTGTACCTGTTCATGCCGCCGTTGGAGCGGGTCGAGGACTACCTGGAACTGGTCAGCGCCATCGAAGCCACCGCCGAGGAATTGCATTGCCCGGTGTTGCTGGAAGGCTATGAGCCGCCGAGCGATCCGCGGCTGAGCAACTTCCGCATCACGCCCGACCCGGGTGTGATCGAGGTCAACGTGCAGCCGTCTGCCACGTGGGATGAACTGGTCGAGCGCACCGAATTTCTTTACGAAGAAGCGCGCCAGACCCGACTCACCACCGAGAAATTCATGATCGATGGCCGGCATACCGGCACCGGCGGTGGTAACCATTTCGTACTGGGAGGCGCGACACCGGCTGACTCACCGTTTCTGCGCCGTCCGGATTTGCTGCGCAGCCTGATCAGCTACTGGCATAACCACCCGTCCTTGTCCTACCTGTTTTCGGGATTGTTCATCGGCCCGACGTCTCAGGCGCCACGGGTCGACGAGGCACGCAACGATGCGTTGTATGAACTGGAAATCGCCTTCGCCCAGATGCCTGAGCCGGGTGAGGAGTGCGCGCCGTGGCGGGTGGATCGGTTGCTGCGCAACCTGCTGATCGACGTGACCGGCAACACCCATCGTGCCGAGTTTTGCATCGACAAACTGTATTCACCGGACGGTGCTACCGGTCGCCTTGGATTGCTCGAATTGCGCGCGTTTGAAATGCCGCCCCATGCGCGCATGAGCCTGGCTCAGCAATTGTTGCTGCGGGCGCTGGTGGCTCGGTTCTGGCGCGAGCCTTATGCGCCGCCGAAACTGGCACGCTGGGGCACCGAGCTGCACGATCGTTTTCTGTTGCCGCACTTCATCGAACAGGATTTCGCCGACGTTATCGTCGACCTTAATGCCGCCGGTTATCCGGTGCGGGCCGAGTGGTTTGCGGCGCATCTGGAGTTTCGTTTTCCCAAGGTCGGCGATTACGCGGTCAGCGGCATAGCGCTGCAATTGCGTCAGGCGCTGGAACCTTGGCATGTGCTGGGAGAGGAGGGCGCGGTCGGCGGCACGGTGCGTTACGTGGATTCGTCGCTTGAACGCTTGCAGGTCAAACTCACTGGCCTGCCACCGCAGCGTTACGTGCTGACCTGCAACGGCATTGCGGTGCCATTGCAACCCACCGGGCGGGTTGGCGAATTTGTGGCTGGCGTACGATTTCGTGCCTGGCAACCGGCCAACTGCCTGCAACCGACCATCCCGGTCCATGCGCCGCTGGTGTTCGACCTGCTCGACACCTGGATGCAGCGCTCGCTGGGTGGGTGTCAGTACCACGTTGCCCATCCGGGCGGACGCAACTACGACAGCTTGCCGGTGAACGCCAATGAGGCGGAGAGCCGCCGAATGGCGCGTTTCTTCCGCATCGGACATACGCCGGGGAAACTTCCTATACCCAATATGGAAATTAACGACGAGCTACCGATGACTCTCGATTTACGACGTTTCTAAACCGTACGCGACGCTCGGATTTTTCGTATATCCGGGCGTCATGAGCCTGCGTTAGTCTGACCGTTCTTTGCTGTCTGCCGAGCTTTCCATGCCTGACCTGCTTGACCGCTACCCGCTGACGGCGGGCACCTATCACGAACTGCTCGACGACAGCGGCGCCGTGCGTCCGCATTGGCGTCGGTTGTTCGACCAATTGCAGCGCAGCACGCCAACACAATTGGTGCAGCGTCAGGCCCTGCTGACCCGGCAGATCCAGGAAAACGGCGTGACCTATAACGTGTACGCCGATCCCAAGGGGGCCGATCGGCCGTGGGAGCTCGATCTGCTACCGCACGTGATCGCTGCTGATGAATGGCAGCAGTTATCGGCCGGGATCGCTCAGCGGGCACGCTTGCTCAATGCGGTGCTGGCAGATTTATACGGGCCGCAACGGTTGATCGCCGAAGGTTTGCTGCCTGCCGAGCTGGTTTTCGGTCACAACAACTTCCTCTGGCCCTGTCAGGGCATCACGCCACCCGACGGGGCTTTTCTGCATCTGTACGCGGTGGATCTGGCGCGTACGCCTGACGGTCGCTGGTGGGTCACGGCGGACCGGACCCAAGCGCCGTCCGGTGCCGGTTACGCCCTGGAAAACCGCACCATCGTGTCCCGGGCCTTTCCCGAGCTGTACCGCGACCTGAAAGTGCAGCACCTGGCCGGGTTCTTCCGCACGCTTCAGGAAACCCTGGTGCGACAGGCACCAAGTGATGACGAAGCGCCGCTGATCGTGCTGCTGACACCGGGACGTTTCAACGAAAGTTATTTCGAACACCTCTATCTAGCGCGCCAGCTTGGTTATCCACTGGTGGAGGGCGGCGACCTGACGGTGCGCGACGCTACGGTCTACCTGAAAACCCTGAGTGGATTACGCCGGGTCCACGCGATCATGCGGCGGCTCGACGATGACTTCTGCGACCCGCTTGAGCTGCGCACCGACTCGGCCCTTGGTGTGCCGGGGTTGTTGGAGGCGGTACGCCAAGGGCGAGTGCTGGTGGCCAATGCCCTCGGCAGCGGTGTACTTGAGTCGCCGGGATTGTTGGGCTTCCTGCCGAGGATCAATCAATTCCTGTTCGGCGAAAAATTGATCCTGCCTTCCATCGCAACCTGGTGGTGCGGTGAAGCGCCGGTGCTGGCTCAGGCCCTGGAAAAATTGCCGGAGTTGTTGATCAAACCAGCTTTTCCGTCACAGAGCTTCGCTCCGGTGTTTGGTCGCGATTTGAGTGAAAAACAGCTTCAGGCACTGGCCGAGCGCATGCAGGCCCGGCCTTATGCTTATGTCGCGCAAGAATTGGCTCAGCTCTCTCAAGCCCCGATTTGGCAGGCTGAGGAGCGTCATCTGCAACCCCGGGCCATCGGCATGCGCGTGTACGCGGTGGCCAGCCGTGATGGCTATCGGGTGCTGCCCGGCGGCCTCACCCGCGTTGCCGCCGAGGCTGACGCTGAAGTGGTGTCGATGCAGCGCGGTGGCGCGAGCAAAGACACCTGGGTGTTGGGCGATCGCCCGCCGAGCGGTGAGCAATGGAAAACCCAGCGTACGATCGGTGTGTACGACCTGGTGAGACGCGATCCGTATCTGCCGTCGCGGGTGGTGGAAAATCTGTTCTGGTTCGGGCGCTACTGCGAGCGCTGTGATGACAGTGCGCGGTTATTGCGGATCATGCTGGCGCGTTATGTCGATGGCGATGACCCGCAAGCCCTGGAGGCGGCGGTGGATCTGGGCGAACGGTTGATGTTGTTGCCCGATGAAGGCGAGTTGCCGGAGCGTTTATTGGCGGCATTGCTCGGCGATGACTGGCCGTTCAGCCTGCGCTCCAACCTGCAACGTTTGCAGTGGGCGGCCTCGCAAGTGCGCGGCAAGCTCTCGCGGGAAAACTGGCAGGCGCTGGTGGAGTTGCAGCGCGAGGCCATGGAGCTGGAAACCGAAGAGCCGGATTTCGGCGAATTGCTGGATTTCCTCAACCGTCTGGTGATGTCCCTGGCGGCGTTGTCCGGTTTCGCCCTCGACGACATGACCCGGGACGAAGGCTGGCGCTTTCTGATGATCGGCCGCCGGATCGAACGTCTGCAATTTCTCAGCGCCAGCCTGGCGGCATTTCTGCGCGGTACCGGTGCTTTCGATCAGGCCGGACTGGAATGGCTGCTGGAACTGGGCAACAGCAGCATCACTTACCGTTCGCGGTATCTGGCGGTGGCGCAACTGATTCCGGTGCTCGACCTGTTGCTGCTCGACGAGCAGAACCCCCACGCCGTGTTGTTCCAGTTGAAACTGGTGACTCGTACCTTGAAACGCTTGAATGACGACTTCGGCGTGCCTCGTGAAGCGGGGTTGCCGCTGTTGGTGGAACGCTTGGCACAGTTCGATCTGGGATGCCTGGAGAACCCGCTGTTCGGCGCAGCCAGCGTTCGGGCGGCCATTGAGGGGCTGGCCGACCTGTTGCAAGAAATCGCCGACGCCAGCGGGCAAGTGTCGGATCGTCTGGCCTTGCGCCATTTCGCCCATGTCGATGACGTCAGCCAGCGCACGGTGTCCGTCTGATGGGCGCCCACTACCAGATTCTCCACGACACCCATTATCACTACGACAGCCCGGTCTCGCTGGCTCAGCAGCTCGCGCACCTGTGGCCGCGAGCGTGTGCCTGGCAGCGTTGCACCGAGCAGCAACTGCAGATCAGTCCCGACCCGACTTCGCGCCGCGATGAGTTGGATGTGTTCGGCAATCCGCTGACCCGGTTGGCGTTCGAGCGGCCGCACGATGAATTGCTGGTCAATGCCCGGCTCACCGTCGAAGTGCTGGCCCGGCCGGCGCTGGATTTCAATCAATCCCCCGCGTGGGAAGAAACCCGCAACGCGCTGACCTACAGCAGTCAACCGCTTTCCCCGCAATTGCTGGAAGCGTGTCGTTACCGGTTCGAATCGCCCTACGTGCATTTGAAGCACAACTTCGTCGAGTTCTCGCAAAGCTGCTTTCCACCGGGGCGGCCACTGATGCTGGGTGTACAGGCGCTGATGGAAAAGATTTTCAGCGAATTCACCTTCGATGCCGAAGCGACTCAGGTGGCAACGCCGCTGGTGGAAGTGTTGGAGCGCCGGCGCGGCGTTTGTCAGGACTTCGCTCACCTGATGCTCGCCTGCGTACGCTCCCGTGGGTTGGCGGCACGCTACATCAGCGGCTACCTGCTGACCCAGCCGCCACCGGGCCAGCCGCGACTGATCGGTGCCGATGCTTCACATGCCTGGGTTTCAGTGTTTTGTCCGGTGCTCGGCTGGGTGGATTTCGACCCGACCAACAACGCGCGACCAGCGCTGGAACACATCACTTTGGCCTGGGGCCGGGATTTCTCCGATGTCTCACCGTTGCGTGGGGTGATTCTGGGTGGCGGCAACCATGACCCCGAAGTCCGTGTCACCGTAATGCCACTGGATTAATCGAGATCCCACAGGGGAATGCGCGGTGATTTCTGGATGGGGTATTTCAGATTGGCCTGTGAGGGTCAGCAGCGTGACTGCTGACCCTGGACACAGATCCGGTGGGCCTGATCAGATCATCGGGCCCTGAGGGTCTCAGGCGTCGGGTGCCTGATCTTTCGGTGCTTCAACATCACTTTCTGCAGCCACTTCACTTTCTGCATCTGGGTTCAGTGCGGCGGCTTCTTCTTCAGCTGTAGCTTTCTTGCGCTGAAGCTTTTCCTCTTTCTTCTGCTCCTTTGCCAAGTCTCTCTGACGTTTGGCGAAGGAATAATTAGGTTTAGCCATGGGCGATCCTCTGGGGTCGAAGGTGAGGTTGAGCGGCGCATATTCTGCCCTGTATCGATGCCGAGCCGTTAGCTGGGTTTTTGCTCGGCCCATTTTGGCGGTACCGAGGGTTGCCAGGCGTCCAGTGCATCAAGCAGGGTTTGCGGCGATTCGCTCATTTGCAGCATGTCACGGTGCGGTTCGCGAACGAAGCCTTCGCCGACGATATGATCGAGAAAATCCGTCAATTTGCTATAGAAACCGTTCACTTCCAGCAGCCCCAGCGGTTTGCCGTGGTAACCGAGCTGGCCCCAGGTCCAGACTTCGAACAGTTCTTCCAGCGTGCCCAGGCCGCCGGGCAGGGCGATAAAGGCATCACTGAGCTCGGCCATCCGCGCCTTGCGCGCATGCATGCCGTCGACCACTTCCAGGCGAGTCAGGCCGCTGTGGCCGATTTCTTTGTCTTTGAGGCTTTGCGGGATGATTCCGATCACTTCACCACCGGCCGCCAGCGCAGCATCAGCGACAATTCCCATCAGCCCGACGGCACCGCCGCCATAGACCAGGGTCAGCTTGCGCTCGGCCAATGCTCGCCCCAAGGCGACAGCCGCTTCACGATAGGCCGGGTTGGTGCCAGTGCTGGCACCGCAAAATACACAAACGGACGCTAAAGGCATGCCTTACTCCATGGTCAGTATGGCCACAGAGTAAAGGCAGGCACGCGGCGTTCCAAGGTCTAAACTTCGCGTTCAGGTGTTTCATAGGTACCGCTGGCGCCACAGGCGTAGGCGGCGAGCAAACTGCACAACAGGCTATTAAGGGACATGACAGTTCCAGATAAGTGATGACGACCTGATGATAGGGCCGCCCCAGGCGTCTGGCTGGTAGATTGTTTCGATAGGTGTCATAGCCCGAAAGTTGTATACAATTTTTGATTCAGGTCATAGGAACTTGTGAAGATTTCAGGCAGTCTTCTGTCCATTAGCACTGTTGTTAACCCCGCCTTGGAGATTCACCATGTTTGCCAAACTTGTTGCGGTATCCCTCCTGACATTGGCCAGCAGCCAATTGATGGCTGCCGAGTGCAAGGTCACTGTCGACTCGACTGATCAGATGTCCTTTGACACCAAGGAAATCAGCATCGACAAGAGCTGCAAGACATTCACCGTGGAGCTGAAACACTCCGGCAATCTGCCGAAAAACGTCATGGGTCATAACTGGGTGCTGAGCAAAGAAGCTGATATGCAGCCGATCGCTACCGATGGTCTGGGGGCAGGTATCGACAAGAACTACCTGAAAGAAGGTGATGCCCGCATCATCGCTCACACCAAAGTCATCGGCGCTGGCGAAAAGGATTCTGTGACCTTCGACGTGTCGAAGCTCGATGCTGGCGAGAAGTACGGCTTCTTCTGCTCGTTCCCTGGCCACATCTCGATGATGAAAGGCACTGTTGTCCTGAAGTAATCAAACTGAACTCATAAAAAAAGCGTCCACTTGGGGCGCTTTTTTTGTGCCTGACGTTTGACCGAGTCATCGTTCTTCGCGGGCAAGCCTCGCTCCTACAAGTACGGAATTGTCCTTGTAGGAGCGAGGCTTGCCCGCGAAGGCGTCCGTACAGACCGCGCCCAATTCAAGGTGCAAACGGCATCACACGCTTGTGATGCGTCTTTTTGTACGTGTCGCAGATGATTTTGAATGCTTCCTCGCGCACCGGCTCGCCGTGCAGGAACGCGTCAATTTCGGCATACGTCACCCCGTGAGACGCTTCGTCCGGCTTGCCCGGCGACAGGTCTTCAAGGTCGGCAGTCGGGATTTTTTCCACCAGCGACTCCGGTGCACCGAAGCTGCGGGCGATGTCCCGGACCTGGTTTTTCACCAGACCGCTCAGTGGTGCCAGGTCGCAAGCGCCATCACCGAACTTGGTGAAGAAACCCATCACTGCTTCCGCCGCGTGGTCGGTGCCGATCACCAGACCCTGGGCCGCGCCGGCAATGGTGTATTGGGCGACCATGCGCATCCGCGCCTTGGTGTTGCCAAGCACGAAATCCACCGAGACCGCATGCTTGCCTTCAAACGCCGCGACTTTGTTCGCCAGGGCTTTTACTGCCGGGCCTATGTTCACGGTGTGGCGCTCATCCGGGGCGATGAAGTCCACCGAGGCCTGGGCGTCATGTTCGTCGAACTGGGTTTCGTACGGCAGGCGCACGGCGATGAACGTGTAGTTGTTGTCGCCGGTGCGCGTGCGCAGTTCGCGCAGGGCACGCTGGGCCAGCAGGCCGGCGGTCAGGGAATCGACGCCGCCGCTGATGCCCAGCACCAGGGTCTTGAGCCCGGAATTGACCAAGCAATCCTGGATGAAGGTAATCCGCCGGGCGACTTCAGCCTCGAGGGCGGCCTGGTCGGCGAACGGCGGCTGGACCTTGAGCTGTTCAGCAATCTCACGCTGTTCGGCTTGCATGAATTCACTCCTTGCTAGAAATGCTGGATGTACTGGAAAGGGCGGCAGGTACTTTGAAAACGTGTCGCAAATAGGCGACGAAATTCGGGTCTTTGCAGTGAGTCTTGCCAGGCTCATCGGAAATTTTTGCCACGGGCTGGCCGTTGCAGGCGGCCATTTTAAGCACGATGCTCATCGGTTCGACACCTGGAATATCGCACGTCAGGTGGGTGCCGATGCCAAAGCTGACATTGATCCGACCGCGCAATGCCCGAAAAATCTCCAGGGACTTGGGCAGCGTCAGGCTGTCGGAGAACACCAGCGTCTTGCTCATTGGGTCGATGCCCAGCTTGTGATAGTGAGCGATGGCCTTTTCCGCCCACAGCACCGGATCACCGGAATCATGGCGCAAACCGTCAAAGAGTTTGGCGAAGTACAGGTCGAAATCGCTGAGAAAGGCATCCGTGGTAATGCAGTCGGTGAGGGCGATCCCCAGCAAGCCGCGGTACTCGCGAACCCAGCAATCGAGGGCGGCAATCTGACTGTCGATCAGCCGTGGGCCGAGTTGCTGGTGGGCCATGATCCATTCGTGGGCCATGGTGCCCAACGGCTTCATGTCCAGCTCCCGTGAAAGGTGCACGTTGCTGGTGCCGACGAAGCGTCCGGGGAAGTCGTGCTTGAGCACGTTCACCACTTCTTCCTGCACGCGATACGAGAAGCGACGACGAGTGCCGAAATCGGCTACCTGCAGTTCAGACAATTCGTCTGCGCTGGCGTTGGCAGTCAGCCAGTCGAACTTTCGATAGAGCTGCTCGCGCGCCTGTTCCAGCACGACCTCACGGTAGCGATAGCGGTTGCGCACCTCGCTGACGATGGACAGCAGCGGCACTTCGAACAGGATCACGTGCAGCCATGGTCCGCGCAGGCGGATGAACAGCTCGCCGTTTTCGATGCCGGTGTGGACGTAGCGCAGATTGAAGCGGAACAATCCGAGAAAGCGCAGGAAATCCGGCTTCATGAAGCTGATGCGCTCCATGAAACTCAACTGGTCGGCGCTTAGGCTCAACTCGGCGAGGCGTTCGATCTGGAAACGAATCTCCGCCAGGTACGGGCGCAAATCTTCGCTGTTACGGCAACGAAATTCCCATTCGACTTCCACGTTCGGGTAGTTGTGCAGCACCGCCTGCATCATCGTCAGTTTGTAGAAGTCGGTGTCGAGCAGGTTCTGCACGATGCGATCGCCAAACACGCTCTCGCTCATTACGGGGTTCTCCAGGCTGGCCGCGGCCCGTGGCAGCGACGTTGCAGCTGTTTCAATGAATGGGCTAGTGGCGCATATCAGAGGTGGGGATTGCCAGCGATTTTTTTGGCTGCAGCAGATCCCACCGGGATTTTGTGTAGCTTCAAATTTGCGGTATGTCCGGATTATCGATTTGCTCCAGCATCCACTTCACAAAATCCCGCACTTTCGGCACTTCCGCCGAATGCTCTGGATACGCCAGGTAATAGGCATCGGTGCTGGGCATCGCGTGCTTCCAGGGGATGACCAGTTTGCCGTCGGCCAATTCCTCTTCCACCAGAAATCGCGGCAACAGCGCCACTCCGCAGCCGACCTGGGCTGCGCGGATGCACATATAAAAGGTTTCGAAACGCGGGCCGTGGTAGCTGTGTTCGGTGTGGTAGCCCTGACTGTCGAACCAGTCGTGCCAGGCCTGGGGCCGGGAGGCGTTTTGCAGCAGGACCAGGTCGGTGAGTTGCGTAGGATCGGTGAAAGGCGTGTCCGGCAGGCTGCCCGGTGCGCAGACCGGCACCAACTCTTCGCCGAACAGCTTCAGGCACTCAGTGCCGGGTCGAGAGCCTTGGCCGAAGTAGAATGCCAAGTCGCTGCGACCTTGCAGCAAATCGTCGGCTTCCTGCTCGCTGCACAAGTCCAAATGGATCGAGGGATGGCGTAAACGCCAACCCTTCAAGCGGGGCACGAGCCAGCGAGCGCCGAAGGTCGGAGGCGTCGAGACGCGCAGGACTTCGGTTTCACCGCCGTAGGAGCGCAGGTAGTGAGTCGACATCTCGACCTGTGTGAGGATTTTTCGTACCTCCACCAAGTACAAATCACCGGCCGGGGTCATTTGCAGGCGTCGACGCACCCGGCGGAACAGCAGGTGCTGCAATAATTCTTCGAGTTGCGCGACCTGTTTGCTGACAGCGCTCTGGGTCAGGTTCAGCTCTTCAGCGGCCCGAGTGAAGCTCAAATGCCGGGTCACTGCCTCGAAACACTGCAGTGCGGTGATCGACGGCAGGTAGCGTTTATTCAGCATGGGTTGTCCTTTTTCTTGTTTCTTTCTTATCAGCAATTCGCAGCATGAATAAACGGAATGATATCTCTCTTAAAGGTCGTTTGTTGGGTAACCTCCGGAGCGCTAAAACTACAGGTCTGATCAGTCGTGATTTTCCGGCTGCACACATTCTGTTTTTCGCTTGAGGAGTGACCCATGGTTGCCGCATTGCTTGATCGTCTTGGTGTGAACCCGGCCCTGTACCAGAACGGCAAAGTGCCGGTGCATTCGCCGATCGATGGCAGCCAGATTGCCGCCGTGAACTGGGAAGGTGCCGCTGAAGTCGAGCAGCACATCAGTCGTGCAGATCATGCGTTCGAACTGTGGCGCAAGGTCCCGGCTCCGCGTCGTGGTGAACTGGTGCGTCAACTGGGCGATATCCTGCGTGAATACAAGGCCGACCTCGGCGAGCTGGTGTCCTGGGAAGCCGGCAAGATCACTCAGGAAGGTCTGGGTGAAGTTCAGGAAATGATCGACATCTGCGATTTCGCCGTCGGCCTGTCCCGCCAGCTGTACGGTTTGACCATCGCTTCCGAGCGCCCTGGCCACCACATGCGCGAAACCTGGCATCCGCTGGGCATCGTTGGCGTCATTAGCGCCTTCAACTTCCCGGTCGCGGTCTGGGCCTGGAACACCACACTGGCGCTGGTCTGCGGCAACCCGGTGATCTGGAAACCGTCAGAAAAAACCCCGCTGACCGCACTGGCCTGCCAGGCCCTGTTCGACCGCGTACTGAAGAACTTCAGCGACGCGCCACCGCACCTGAGCCAAGTCATTATCGGCGGTCGCGATGCCGGCGAAGCCCTGGTCGATGACCCGCGTGTCGCGTTGATCAGCGCCACCGGCAGCACCCGCATGGGCCGCGAAGTAGCGCCGAAAATCGCCGCACGTTTCGCTCGCAGCATTCTGGAACTGGGCGGTAACAACGCAATGATCCTCGGCCCAAGCGCCGACCTGGACATGGCCGTACGGGCAATTCTGTTCAGTGCCGTCGGCACCGCCGGTCAGCGTTGCACCACGCTGCGTCGCCTGATTGCCCATGAATCGGTGAAAGAAGAAATCGTCACCCGCCTGAAAGCCGCTTACTCCAAAGTGCGCATCGGCAACCCACTGGAAGGCAACCTGATTGGCCCGCTGATCGACAAGCACAGCTTCGAAAACATGCAGGACGCGCTGGAGCAGGCCTTGAGCGAAGGCGGCCGGGTGTTCGGCGGCAAGCGCCAACTGGAAGACAAATTCCCTAACGCTTATTACGTCTCGCCGGCCATTGTTGAAATGCCGGAGCAGAGCGATGTGGTCTGCAGCGAAACCTTCGCGCCAATTCTGTACGTGGTCGGTTACAAGGATTTCGACGAGGCCCTGCGCCTGAACAATGCCGTGCCACAAGGCTTGTCGTCGTGCATTTTCACCACTGATGTGCGTGAAGCCGAGCAGTTCATGTCGGCCGTGGGCAGCGACTGCGGCATCGCCAACGTCAACATCGGCCCGAGCGGCGCGGAAATCGGCGGGGCGTTTGGCGGTGAGAAAGAAACGGGCGGCGGTCGTGAATCCGGCTCCGATGCATGGCGCGGCTACATGCGTCGTCAGACCAACACCGTGAACTATTCGCTGGAGTTGCCGTTGGCTCAGGGTATTACGTTCGACTAAAGGGCCTCTTCGCGGGCAAGCCTCGCTCCTACAGGACCGTGTTTGTGGCCACAATTTGCAACACAACACAAAAACCCGTAGGAGTGAGGCTTGCCCGCGAAGCTTTTGCTCTGTTTTTTGTTAGGTTTCTGTTGGAGTCTGGCAATGCCGTTACGCGAAGAGTGTCTGTGGGAAAAACTGACGCCGCAAAGGCCTGACAACGGGTTGCTCAAGGGCGAGGTGACGGTGGATGTCTGCGTCATCGGCGCCGGCTTCACCGGTCTGTCGGCGGCGGTGCATCTGCTGGAAAAAGGCAAAAGCGTCTGCGTACTGGAAGCCCATCGCGCCGGTCATGGCGGTTCGGGGCGCAACGTCGGGCTGGTCAATGCCGGAATGTGGATTCCACCGGACGAGATCGAAGCCGGGTTCGGCGAGGCGGTGGGCAGTCAGCTCAACCGCATGCTGGGTGCGGCACCGTCCCTGGTGTTCAGCCTGGTCGACAAATACAACATCGATTGCCAATTACGTCGCGAAGGCACGCTGCACATGGCGCACAACGCCCGTGGCGAAGCGGACTTGCGCAGTCGCGAAGCACAATGGAAACGTCGTGGCGCGCCGGTCGAACTGCTGACCGGTCAAGCCTGCGAACAAGCAACGGGCACCCAAAAGATTGCCGCTGCACTGCTCGATCGACGTGCTGGCACGATCAATCCAATGGCTTACACGACGGGGCTGGCCAAAGCGGCCATCGGACTCGGCGGTCAGTTGTTCGATCATTCCCCGGTGACCCGGCTCGAACGTCAGGGCCAACGCTGGTCGGTACAAACCGCTCAGGGTTCGGTGCTTGCCGAGCAAGTGGTGATTGCCTCGAATGCTTACACCGAAGGTGACTGGACGCAATTGCGGCGCAACTTCTTTCCCGGTTATTACTATCAAGTGGCCTCGGTCCCGCTGACCGAAGAGGCTGCGCAGCAAATTCTCCCTGGTGGCCAAGGCTCCTGGGACACCCGTCAGGTACTCAGCAGTATTCGTCGAGATAAAGACGGTCGTCTGCTGCTCGGCAGCCTCGGTAATGGCAATCAAAAGCCAACCTGGTTCCTCAAGGCCTGGGCCGACCGGGTTCAGCAGCACTATTTCCCTTACCTCAAACCGGTGGAATGGGAGTGCACCTGGACGGGTTGCATTGCCTTCACCCCCGATCATTTGATGCGTTTGTTCGAGCCGGCGCCCGGTTTAGTGGCAGTCACCGGCTACAACGGCCGGGGCGTCACGACTGGCACTGTGGTCGGCAAAGCCTTCGCCGATTATTTGTGTGACGGTAATCCTCAAGCGCTACCGATTCCCTTTGCACCCATGCAGCCATTGGCGGGCGCGGGATTGCGCAGCTGTTTGTACGAGGCCGGATTCTCGCTGTATCACGCAGGCCAGTGCTTGCGGATCGTTATTTGATTGTTGAAATTTGTTGCAGAAAGCGGCGCTTTTTCGCGCAGCGACTAGCCTGTAAAAGGTGCGGGTTGTAGCAGTCCCGCACCAGCAGTGTGCACTTCGGTGACGCACGTTGTTACAGGCTGGTTGCACGTCGTTTGGCGCCGCGGTTGCAATGATGGCGCGCTCGGGTTGCGCCTTTAAAAATAAATGGTTTCACCTTCCGCGGTTTAGACGGTTGCACGCCCAATGAAAATGGGATCAAAACAGTCGAAATAACAATAAAGCAGCGACTTTTTTCAGAATAAAAAACCGATGGCACGACCCTTGCTCTGAGCATTCAGTGAAGTCGCAGTGCCAACTAAAAAAAACCTTGGAGCACCACCTCATGTCCCAGACGTTTTACAAGAAAGGCTTTTTGGCCCTCGCAGTGGCAACTGCGTTGGGCGTGTCTGCGTTTGCACAGGCTGATGTGAAAATCGGTGTGGCGGGGCCGATGACAGGCGCCAACGCGGCATTTGGCGAGCAGTACATGAAGGGTGCACAGGCTGCGGCCGATGCGGTCAACGCAGCGGGCGGCGTAAACGGGGAAAAAATCGTACTGGTCAAGGGCGATGACGCCTGCGAACCGAAACAGGCTGTGACGGTCGCCAAGGACCTGACCAACCAGAAAGTCGCTGGCGTAGTCGGTCACTTCTGCTCCTCCTCGACGATCCCGGCTTCGGAGATCTACGACGAAGCGGGCATCATCGCGATCACTCCAGGCTCCACCAACCCAGCCGTTACCGAACGCGGCCTGGGCGCCATGTTCCGTATGTGCGGGCGTGACGACCAGCAAGGTATCGTGGCCGGCGACTACATCGTCGACGTGCTCAAAGGCAAGAAAGTCGTGGTTCTGCACGACAAAGACACCTACGGCCAAGGCCTGGCGGACGCCACCAAGGCTCAATTGGTCAAGCGCGGCGTAACGCCGGTGTTGTACGAAGGCCTGACCCGCGGCGAGAAAGACTTCAGCGCCGTGGTGACCAAGGTCCGTGCGGCCGGTGCCGATGTGGTCTACTTTGGCGGCCTGCACCCGGAAGCCGGTCCACTGGTTCGCCAACTGCGTGAACAGGGCCTCAAAGACGTCAAGTTCATGTCCGATGACGGCATCGTGACCGACGAGTTGGTGACCACCGCCGGTGGCCCGCAGAACGTTGACGGCGTGTACATGACCTTCGGCGCCGACCCACGCCTGCTGCCAGACAGCAAAACCGTAGTGGACGAGTTCCGCAAAAAAGGCACCGAGCCTGAAGGCTACACCCTGTACGCCTACGCTTCGGTCCAGACCCTGGCGGCTGCCTTCAATGGCGCCAAGTCCAACAAGGGCGAAGAGGCTGCCAAATGGCTGAAAGCCAACAAAGTTCAAACCGTGATGGGCGAGAAGACCTGGGACGCCAAGGGCGACCTGAAAGTCTCCGACTACGTGGTTTACCAGTGGGACAAGGACGGCAAATACCACCAACTGGAAAAACAGAAGTGATATGAATTGCTGATTACCCGGCGCCTTGTGCGCCGGGCAATCAATCAACATGTCCGTGCAGTACCTGTCTTTTCTCGTAGAGTTGCACAAACCGTGTTGCGTCGGCGGCTGAACCCCGGTCCGTCGTACCCGGCTTCTGTGCAGTCTCTCAAATGCGTGAGATTGCGTTATGGATGGTATTTTCCTGCAGCAACTGGTCAACGGCCTGACCCTCGGGTCGGTCTATGGCCTGATCGCCATCGGCTACACAATGGTCTATGGCATCATCGGCATGATCAACTTCGCCCATGGCGAGGTTTACATGATCTCTGCGTACCTCGCGGCGATCAGTCTGGCTCTGCTGGCTTACTTCGGTATTGAATCCTTCCCTCTGCTGATGCTCGGCACACTGGTCTTCACCATCATCGTCACGGCGGTGTATGGCTGGGTCATCGAGCGCGTCGCCTACAAACCGTTGCGCAACTCCACACGACTGGCACCGCTGATCAGCGCCATCGGTATTTCGCTGATCCTGCAAAACTATGCACAGATCGCCCAGGGCGCCCGTCAACAAGGCGTACCCACCCTGCTGACCGGTGCATGGCGCGTTGATGTAGGCACAGGCTTCGTCCAGCTCACCTACACCAAGATCTTCATTCTGATCGCAGCGTTTGCCGGGATGGCCCTGCTGACCTACGTCATCAAGTACACCAAGCTCGGCCGTATGTGCCGCGCCACCCAGCAAGATCGCAAGATGGCCTCAATTCTGGGGATCAACACCGACCGGGTGATTTCCTATGTGTTCATCATCGGTGCAGCGATGGCGGCCCTGGCCGGCGTGCTGATCACCATGAACTACGGCACGTTCGACTTCTACGCAGGCTTCGTCATCGGGATCAAAGCGTTCACTGCCGCGGTACTCGGCGGGATCGGTTCGCTGCCTGGCGCCATGCTCGGTGGGATTATTCTGGGGATCTCCGAATCACTGTTCTCAGGTCTGGTGAACTCGGACTACAAAGACGTTTTCAGCTTCTCGCTGCTCGTTCTTGTTCTGGTCTTTCGGCCTCAAGGCCTGCTCGGCCGTCCTCTTGTGTCGAAGGTGTAAGCGATGTCTTCAACCACTAAAAAAACCATTGATATCAAAAGAAGCCTGGTTGACGCGATTCTCGCCGGCCTTGTGGCCCTGATTGTGTTCGGCCCGATTGTCGGCATCGTCCTCGACGGCTATGGCTTCAACCTGCAGCCGACACGCGTGGCATGGATTGTCGCCATCGTCATGGCTGGCCGCTTTGCCTTGAGTCTGTTTCTGCAAACCCCGAAGGGTCTGAGAATTCTCGAAGGCTTTGAAAGCACCGGCTCCGGGGTTCATGTACTGCCGCCTGATTACAAATCCCGGTTGCGCTGGATCATCCCGCTGTTGATCGTCATTGCCGTGGTGTTCCCGTTTTTCTCCAACTCCTACCTGCTGGGTGTGGTCATCCTCGGGCTGATCTACGTTTTGCTGGGCTTGGGTCTGAACATCGTGGTCGGCCTGGCTGGCCTGCTCGACCTGGGTTACGTGGCGTTCTACGCCATCGGTGCCTACGGTCTGGCGCTCGGTTACCAATACCTCGGTCTGGGCTTCTGGACGGTGCTGCCGCTAGCGGCGATCACTGCTGGCCTTGCCGGATGCATCCTCGGTTTCCCGGTGCTGCGCCTGCACGGTGACTACCTGGCGATCGTGACGCTGGGCTTCGGTGAAATCATCCGGTTGATCCTCAATAACTGGCTGTCCCTGACCGGCGGCCCGAATGGCATGGCCGCTCCGTTGCCAACCTTCTTCGGCATCGAGTTCGGCAAAAGGGCGAAAGAGGGCGGGGTGCCGTTCCATGAGTTTTTCGGCATTGCCTATAACCCGGACGTGAAGTACTACTTCATTTATGCGGTGTTGTTCCTGGTGGTGCTGGCCGTGCTGTACATCAAGCACCGCTTGACCCGCATGCCGGTCGGTCGCGCCTGGGAAGCCTTGCGTGAAGACGAAATCGCTTGCCGCTCCATGGGCCTGAACCACGTACTGGTCAAACTCTCGGCGTTCACCATCGGTGCATCGACGGCCGGTCTGGCGGGCGTGTTCTTCGCCACCTACCAAGGCTTCGTCAACCCGACCTCGTTCACCTTCTTCGAATCGGCATTGATCCTCGCCATCGTCGTACTCGGCGGCATGGGCTCGACCATCGGCGTGGTGATTGCGGCATTTGTGCTGACCGTCGCCCCGGAACTGCTGCGTGGTTTCGCGGAATACCGCGTACTGTTGTTCGGCGTCCTGATGGTGTTGATGATGATCTGGCGACCGCGCGGCCTGATTCGGATCAGCCGTACCGGTGTGACACCGCGTAAAGGAGTAGCGCCATGAGCGAAGTCGTACTCTCGGTCGAGAAGCTGATGATGCACTTCGGCGGCATCAAGGCGTTGAACGATGTCAGCCTGAAGGTCAAACGCAACTCGATCTTCGCCCTGATCGGCCCCAACGGCGCCGGCAAAACCACCGTGTTCAACTGCCTGACCGGGTTCTACAAAGCCTCGGGCGGCAAGATCGAACTCAACGTGCGTGGCGAGCAGACCAACGTCATCCAATTGCTGGGCGAGTCATTCAAACCGATCGATTTCGTCTCGCCGAAATCCTTTGCCACTCGGCTGTTCTACAAGATGTTCGGCGGCACCCACTTGGTGAACCGTGCTGGCCTGGCGCGGACGTTCCAGAACATTCGTCTGTTCAAGGAAATGTCGGTACTGGAAAACCTGCTGGTGGCCCAACACATGTGGGTCAACCGCAACATGCTGGCCGGGATCCTCAACACCAAGGGTTATCGCAAAGCCGAAAGCGATGCGCTGGACCATGCGTTCTACTGGCTGGAAGTGGTGGACCTGGTGGATTGTGCCAACCGTCTGGCCGGTGAGCTGTCCTACGGTCAGCAACGCCGTCTGGAAATCGCCCGGGCCATGTGCACCCGGCCGCAGATCATCTGCCTCGATGAACCGGCCGCCGGCCTCAACCCTCAGGAAACCGAAGCGCTGAGCGCGATGATCCGGCTGCTGCGCGACGAGCACGATCTGACCGTAGTGCTGATCGAACACGACATGGGCATGGTAATGAGCATCTCCGACCACATTGTGGTGCTGGACCACGGCATCGTCATCGCCGAGGGCGGCCCCGACGATATACGCCATGATCCGAAAGTGATTGCAGCCTACCTGGGCGCCGACGAAGAGGAATTGGTATGAGTAAACCCATCCTCGAACTCAAGGAGCTGGACGTGTTTTACGGGCCGATCCAGGCCCTGAAGAAAGTCTCGCTGCACATCAATGAAGGTGAAACCGTCAGCCTGATCGGCTCCAACGGTGCCGGCAAATCTACCCTGCTGATGTCGATTTTCGGTCAGCCGCGGGCGGCTGACGGGCAGATCATTTATCAGGGTGTGGATATCACTCACAAGTCATCCCACTACATCGCATCCAACGGCATCGCTCAATCGCCGGAAGGCCGGCGGGTGTTCCCTGACATGACGGTCGAGGAAAACCTGCTGATGGGGACCATTCCTATCGGTGACAAGTACGCCAAGGAAGATATGCAGCGCATGTTCGAGCTGTTTCCGCGGCTCGAAGAACGGCGAACCCAGCGGGCCATGACCATGTCCGGCGGCGAGCAGCAAATGCTCGCCATCGCCCGTGCGCTGATGAGCCGGCCCAAATTGCTGTTGCTCGATGAGCCGAGCCTGGGATTGGCGCCGATCGTGGTGAAACAGATCTTCGCGACCCTGCGGGAACTGGCGAAAACCGGCATGACCATCTTCTTGGTGGAGCAGAACGCCAACCACGCCCTCAAACTGTCGGACCGGGCGTATGTGATGGTCAACGGCGAGATCCGCCTCACGGGCACCGGCAAGGAACTGCTGGTTAACGAGGAAGTGCGTAACGCCTATCTCGGCGGTCACTAAACGGCTGAGCGCATAAAAAACGCCCTGACGAATCCACGTCAGGGCGTTTTTTTATGCCGGTCGTAAAGGGTTTTTGAAATTGTGGAAAACAATATTCACAAGCTCTCAAAGCGCGACATAAAGCCGCTGCAAATAGTTGTTTTATCACGGTTTTGACTTGTCCCCGTTTGCTGTGGAGCTGGCTGTGAATAAGGTGGGAGTAGCTGGCTGAAAGCCTTTGAAACCGTGGCTTGCAGAGTTGTGGTTGTTTTTTGATCAGGCGTTTTTGCGAGACCGTGAGCGGGCTTTGTCAACCTTTTTGTTGATGACGAAAGTAGGCCGAAATGCGCTGACGCTGCCTGTGGATAAGTCTGTGGTTAAACTCTGGAAGGACTCGGCTGAAGGCCGTAGTTACTGGCTTCGCGCCATCGTCGGTACGGCCGGTCAATCGTGCAAAATGCCATGGGCTACACAGCCGGCGCTCCAGGGTCAAGCAAAAAAATTTCCAATTTGCCCGCAAAGCCTTGTGCACAGCGGCTTACAGCTTTTCCAGTTGCCCCCGGAAACTGTGGACCGGCCTGTGGATAAGGTGCGCGCACATGGCTGAAAGCCACGGTGTGTAAGGTGTGGCAAAGCTTGGTCGTTTTTTGTACAGCGTCTACGGTAGTTGCCGCTGCGGGCAAGGCCGGGCATGCTGCCTGCTGATTTTCTATTCCAGTGGCTGCCGATCAGCCGAAGCAAGGAGAACACGATGTCCAACACCCTGTTTATTACCGGCGCGACCTCCGGTTTTGGTGAAGCCTGCGCCCGTCGTTTTGCCGAGGCTGGCTGGAAACTGGTGCTGACCGGCCGTCGTGAAGAGCGCCTCAATGCGCTGTGCGCCGAGTTGTCGAAGCAGACCGAGGTCCATGGCCTGGTGCTCGACGTGCGTGATCGCAAGGCCATGGAGGAGGCGATTGCCAACCTGCCGCCGTCCTTTGCCAAACTGCGCGGGCTGATCAACAACGCCGGCCTGGCCCTGGGCGTTGACCCGGCGCCCAAGTGCGACCTTGACGATTGGGACACCATGGTCGATACCAACATCAAAGGCCTGATGTACAGCACTCGTCTGTTGTTGCCACGCCTGATCGCTCACGGTCGCGGCGCCGGCATCGTCAACCTTGGCTCCATCGCCGGCAACTACCCGTACCCGGGCAGCCACGTGTATGGCGCGAGCAAAGCATTCGTCAAACAGTTCTCCCTGAACCTGCGCTGCGACCTGCAAGGTACGGGCGTGCGGGTCAGCAACATCGAGCCGGGCCTGTGCGAAAGCGAGTTCTCGCTGGTGCGTTTCGCCGGTGATCAGGAGCGTTATAACGCCACCTACGCCGGTGCGGAGCCGATTCAGCCGCAAGACATCGCCGACACCATTTTCTGGGTGCTCAATGCCCCGGCGCACATCAACATCAACAGCCTGGAACTGATGCCGGTGAGCCAGACGTGGAGCGGGTTTGCGATTGAGCGTAATGCCAAGGCTTAAGACCGCGTAACGGCCATCGCGGGCAAGCCTCGCTCCTCCATGTCCACGGTGATTCTGTAGGAGCGAGGCTTGCCCGCGAAGGAGATTTCTCGGTCAGCGAAGATAGTCGACCAGCCCGCGATAGCAGGTTGCCAAGTGATAAGGCGTGGTCGATGGCATGTCCCGACGGGTCACGTCGCCGTTCTCATCACGACATTCATGCCAGCCACCGGCATGCAGAGAATGTTGCTGCAACGCCTGCAACTGGCGCAGAACCGCGGTCTCGCTGTCTGGCCGTAAGGTCAGGGCGCGCAGGTATTCAGCCTGGGCCCAGATGCGTTGGGTGCCATCTTTGGAGTGGCCATCCAGATCGAGCATTGCCCGCACGGCGCCGGTCCGTTGATCGACGCCCAGTTGCTCGGTGTACGCAAATGCACGCTCCAGCGAAACATGCAGTGTCGAACCGCGCAGCAACGAAGACGACTCCAGCAGGAAATACCACTCGAACTGATGCCCCGGTTCAAACCAGTTATCCACAGCACCCAGCGGTTTCTCCATCAACACACCGTGTTGCGGATCGATAAAACGCTTCTGCATGGCTGTGCATAACTCGACGAGCGCGTCTTGCACGACAACGTCTTCTCGCACCGACAGCGTGGCGAGGAAGGCTTCGGCCAAGTGCATCAGGGGATTTTGCAGCGGCCCGGTCTTGAGCGAGGACCCGTCACGGTCGAGGCTGGCTTCGTACAGGCCGTCGCCTGTGGCAAAGCGCTGTGCGACCACTTCCAGTGCGGCGTTAAGCGCCGACTCCACCCGCGGCTCGCGGACTTTATCCCAGTAATGGGCGCAGGCGAACAGGATGAAGGCGTGCGTATAGAGGTCTTTGCGCTGATCCAGCGGCGCGCCCTGCGGGTCGATGCTGTAGAACCAGCCGCCATGCTCGGCATCGTGGAAATGCTGCTGCAAGGAACGGAACAGCGCTGCGGCGCGCTCTTCGGCGGCGGGTACCTGGCCGATCAGGCTGGAAAACAGGTAGAGCTGCCGCGCGCAGGCCATGGCCCGGTAGCGTTGGGGAGGCAACGGTTGATGCTCGGCGTCTAGCGCCTCATAGGGCAGCGCCATGTCGGCATTCCAGCCGGGGCCTTGCCAGAGCGGCACGATCACGTCCAAAAAGTGCTGTTGCACCGCGGCAAACAGAGCGGTCAATTCAGGCTGGGAGGCGGAGCGGGAAACAGGCGGCATTGGCTGGCGTCGTCACGGCAGGGTTAATTGCGCGACATGTTAGCAGAGTGAACGCGTCGATCGTTCCCACGCTCTGCGTCACTAGTGTCCGGTAAAAAACGAGGGGGGAGCTTGCTCCCTCTTGCTGTTGGCGGCTGTGAGGCATAATCGGTTTTTTCAGACTCGATTTTGACTTATGTTTTCCAGCACCCGTTTAAGCCAACTACTCAGTGCGATCCCGCGCCAGTTTTTCCAGCAATCCATCGAAACACACCAAGCTGATCGCTACGTCAAACGCTGCACGACCTGGCAATTGCTGGTGACACTGATCAGCGGCCATTTGACCCGAGCCTCAAGCCTGCGATCCTTGGCGACTATCTCCGAAAATTTCGGCCCGCATAGCTACCATCTTAATGCCGGCCCTATTGCCCGCTCGACAATGTCCGATGCCTTGAACAAGCGTGACTACCGGCCATTACAGGACCTTTGTGGGTACCTGATGAGCGCCGTCAGCCGCCAGCAGCGCAAGGAGGTCGGGGCCATGGTTAGCCTGATTGACTCCACGTCGATCACCTTGCGCGGACCTCACTTCGATGGCTGGACAGCCGCGACGAAAACCCGCATCACCCAAGGCCTCAAAGTGCATGTCGGGCTGGATCTGGCGCAGCTGGCCCCGGTGTACGTGAACATTACGCCTGCCAACGTCAACGACCTGAGCGATGCACTGGAAATGCCGATCCAGACCGGCATGACGTATGTTTTCGACAAGGGCTACTGCGATTACAACTGGTGGCACGAGTTGCAGACCAAAGGTGCTTTTTTCGTCACCCGCCTGAAGAAAAACGCCAATATCAAAGTGCTGCATGAGCACTCGACCGTGACTGAGCAAAGCTCGGTCATGACCGATGAAGTCGTCCAGTTTGGCAAAAAGCATTTGGCCGGCAAACGCCTGAACGACTATTGGGAAAAGTCGGTAAGACGCGTCGTGGTTGAGCGCGAGGGGCATGCGACGCCGTTAGTTCTGGTGACCAACGACTTCACGAGGACAGCTGAAGAAATCGCGTCCTTGTACAAAGATCGTTGGCAGATCGAGCTATTTTTCAAGTGGATCAAACAACATCTGAAGCTCAAACGCTTTTATGCCTACTCCGAAAATGCGGTGCGTTTGCAGATTTACAGTGCCTTGATCAGCTATCTGTTACTGCAAATACTCCATCGTCGCTCAGGATTTACCGGCTCGTTGTTCGAACTGACGGTTCGCATAGTTCATGTCCTGTTTGAACGGCCCGGAACCCCAGTATTGAGGGATCGACGAAGGCAGGAGCGAGAAAAGTTGAAGGCTGCCCAAGGCAGCCTTCAACTATGAAGCATGTTTACCGGACACTAGTGACGCTCTGCGTGGGAATGCAGCCCGGGACGCTCCGCGTCCCTTTCGAAGCGGACGCGGAGCGTCCAATGAGGCATTCCCACGCGGAGCGTGGGAACGATCACGGTCGGCTTAGCCCGCCAGCAACCACACGCCAGTCGCTGCCGAAGCTGCACCCGCCAGTCGAACCAACGGCGCCGCTGCTCGAGGCAACACCCGCACTACGGCGTAACCCAATCCATGCAACGCAGCCGTCGCTGCCACAAAACCTGCGGCATACGCCCAGGGGCTCGACATGTCCGGCAATTCCAAACCATGGGCCACGCCGTGGAACAGCGCAAATAACGCCGTCGCCAGCACCCCCAGGCTCAACGGTGGACGCACTGCCAACGCCACCGCCAGACCCAGCGCCAGCACCGACGCCGCAATCGCGCTTTCCAGCGCCGGCAGGTTCAACCCTTCAAACCCCAGCAACCCGCCGATCAGCATGATGCCGACGAACGTAGATGGCAGCGCCCAGCGTGCAGCGCCTTTCTGCTGCGCGGCCCACAAACCGACCGCAACCATCGCCAGCAAGTGATCAAGGCCACCGATCGGGTGGCTGATGCCGGCGATCAAACCGTTGTCGCCGTGCCCCGGGTGGGCGAAAGCGATGGCTGGGGTCAGCAGCAGGGCCATGGCGCCCAGAATGCGTTTAAGTGTCATGGATAAGCGTCCTTGTTGATAAAAGTTGATCGTGTTCACGCCGCTGTCAGCAGGCCCTGGCGTTCGATGAAGGCGATGATCTCTTCCAGGCCCAGACCGGTTTTCTGGTTGCTGAAGACGAATGGCTTGCCGTTGCGCATGCGTTGGGTGTCGCTGTCCATCAACGCCAGCGACGCACCCACCAGTGGCGCGAGGTCGACTTTGTTGATCACCAGCAGATCCGATTTGCAGATGCCCGGCCCACCCTTGCGCGGCAGCTTGTCGCCGGCCGAGACGTCGATCACGTAAATGGTCAGGTCGGACAGTTCCGGGCTGAAGGTCGCCGACAGGTTGTCTCCACCGGACTCCACAAGGATCAGGTCCAGTCCCGGAAAGCGGCGGTTCAGTTGATCCACGGCTTCGAGGTTGATCGAGGCGTCTTCGCGAATCGCCGTGTGCGGGCAGCCACCGGTTTCCACACCGATGATTCGCTCCGGCGCCAGGGCTTCGTTGCGCACCAGAAAGTCGGCGTCTTCGCGGGTGTAGATGTCGTTGGTGACCACCGCCAGGTTGTAGCGGTCGCGCAGCGCCAGGCACAGGGCCAACGTCAGTGCGGTTTTGCCGGAACCGACCGGGCCGCCGATGCCGACGCGCAGAGGTTGTGTGTTCATGTGATTCTCCAAAATAAAAGGCCCTAGGAACGGAACAGACGGCTGTACTGGCGCTCATGGGCCATGCACGCCAGGGACAGGCCGAAAGCAGCGCTGCCATAGTGTTCGGGGTTGATTCGGGTGGCGTTCTGCTGAGCCTCTTGCAGCAGCGGCAGCAGTTCGCTGGTCAGGCGTTGAGCGGCTTGCTGGCCCAGCGGCAGGGTTTTCATCAGCACCGCCAGTTGGTTTTCCAGCCAACTCCAGAGCCACGCCGCCAGCGCATCCTGCGGGCTGATAGTCCACGCGCGAGCGGCCAGTGCCCAGCCGAGGGCGAGGTGCGGCTCTGGGCGTTGTGCAAGAAAGGCGCGGGCCGGCGCATCAAGCTCCGGCAAACCGTTGAGCAGTTGTTGCAAGGAATAGCCCATCTGCCGACTCTCCTGATGCAGCTCCCGGGTTTCTCGGCTGGCGCGATGTTCTTCGCAGCGTTGCAGCAGTTCGCCCCAGTTTTCCTCGGCTGCGGCCACGCAATGAGCGAGCAGCAGTGGCGCCTCGAAGCGTGCCAGGTTCAACAGCAACTGATCGCTGATCCAGCGCCGCGCACTGTCGGAATCGCTGACGCGGCCGTTATCCACCGCCATTTCCAGGCCCTGGGAATAGCTGTAGCCGCCAATCGGCAGCTGTGGGCTGGCCAGACGCAACAGCGCCCAGGCTGGGTTCATAAACGTACGCCGAACTGGTGCAGTTTCGGCGGGTAGTTGAAGTCTTCATCGCCGTGGCGCGAATGGTGATGGCCGCCGCCATAGGCGCCGTGTTCCGGCTGAAACGGCGCTTCGATGTTTTCGACCTTGGCATCAAGCTGTTCGAGCATGGCCTTGAGCACGTAGTCGTCGAGCAGGCGCAACCAGCCATCACCGACTTGCAGGGCGACGTGGCGGTTGCCGAGGTGATAGGCCGCGCGAGTCAGTTCGAAAGCATCGGCGCAGGTGACGTGCAGCAGTTGTTCGGCTCGGGCGCAGACGCGGACGATGCGCCCGTCTTCGGCTTGCAGGTACTCACCGTCGTACAGCGGTGGCTGACCGCGCTCCAAAAACAACCCGACGTCTTCACCCTCGGCACTGAAGCAGCGCAAACGGCTTTTGCTCCTGGCTTCGAAGGTCAGGTGCAACTCGGCGGCCCAGACGGGTTGAGGGTCGATTCTGCGATGAATCACCAGCATCGGAAAGCTTCCAGCAATGGACAATGCTTAGGCTAGAGCAAGGGGCTTGCCAACCGGGTGATACGTAGGAAATGCCTGTCGGAGCTCAGCAAGTGCTTCAGGACGCTGCGGCGATTTGGATGAATTTGGTGCGTACCTTTTTCGGCTGCACCAAGTTGAGGCTAGGGTTTCAAGATCGTTCCCACGCTCTGCGTAGGATGCGAGCCAGTGACGCTCCGCGTCACATACCGGAGCGGACGCAGAGCGTCCATTGAGGCGTTACCACGCGGAGCGTGGGAACGATCATCAGTGACAAAGGTGGTTACTCAGTACTACCGAGCCCTTGCCAATGCTTGAGGCCGATAAAGATGAAGCGCAACTGCTGAGTGATTTTCGCCTGCGGCGTCAAGTGCTCAGGCAATGCCTGCGCCGGTGGATCAATGATGTCGGGCAAGGTCGCGAACACGCTTTTGACGATCAGGTCGGCCATGACGCTCAGGCCCGCGATGTCCAGGTGTTGCAGTTTCGGCATCAAGGACAAGTCGGCCGCCAGGTCCGAGCTGATGTCTTCGCGTAAACGGCCGATGGCCAGCCGCACCGGCAGCGAACCACCGTACTGCTCGCGGGCGAGGAACAGGAACTGCGATCGATTGG
Organism: Pseudomonas sp. ZS1P83; assembly: GCF_054897825.1. Classification (NCBI taxonomy): domain Bacteria; kingdom Pseudomonadati; phylum Pseudomonadota; class Gammaproteobacteria; order Pseudomonadales; family Pseudomonadaceae; genus Pseudomonas; species Pseudomonas sp. ZS1P83. The sequence continues at coordinate 4,815,722 of NZ_CM142706.1, read as the reverse complement.
CCGTGACCACGTCGAGAAAGATCCGCACCGAGGCGTCGATGATGCCGCCCATGACGAATTCGTTGTGGCGCACCAGGCGAATGGTTTCGCGGAAGGTCTGACCGACTTCACTCACCAGTACCAGGCCGAGTTCATCCATGTCGGCGAAATGCCGGTAGAAACCGGTGGGTACGATCCCGGCGGTTCTGGCGACTTCGCGCAGGCTCAGGCTGCCGAATCCTCGGCCGCATTCCATCAAGTGGCGGGCAGCCTCCATCAGGGCGTTGCGGGTCTGTTGTTTCTGTTCGGCGCGGGGCAGCATCGCAAGGGTGTTTTCTGAATAGGACAGCGGCGCACTCTAGCAAATCGGCTTTGCCGGCGTCGAACGACTATCGGGGGATCAAGCGGGGAAGTGAGGCATCTATAACGTTAAAAGCCCAATCCGGGGATTGGGCTTTTTTTCAGGGCCGCCATGGGCTTAGCTCAAAGCGCTGTTACGTTCGATGACACGGTCACCACCACCTTCGGCTAGAGTTTGACCTTGTGGGGTACGGTCGGAACCGTCAGCAGCCAGGGTTTGGCCTTGTGGAGTACGATCGGAACCGTCAGCAGCCAGGGTTTGGCCTTGTGGGGTACGGTCGGAACCGTCAGCAGCCAGGGTTTGGCCTTGTGGAGTGCGATCGGAACCGTCAGCAGCCAAGGTTTGGCCTTGTGGAGTACGGTCCGAACCATCTTGGGTGATCAGACCTTTTTCTTTCAGGCGATCATTGCCACCTTCGGCAACGGTTTGGCTAAACACCGAGTGGCTGGACTTCACTTGCGGAGTAGCCTGGTCAACAGCTGGCAGGGCAAAAGCTGTGCTGGCCAGCATCGAGAGGGTAAGGCTAAGCAGTAATTGGCGTTTCATGATTGGGTGCTCCGTAGGAGGGCGATAAAATGGGTACGAGGGCAATGCTACTCTCGATAAGTTGATATAAAAGTTCATAAACGCAATGGTAATAATCAACGGAATTGATTGTTCCGCTGTAGCGCTCTAGAACGGGCGTTTCCGTCGAACGTTTTTGCACTGAGATGGGTATTTTCGACCCCACCTTCGGCTCGCAAAAGTGCGGGTCGGTAACGCCGGATGAGGGAGCAGTGTGTCCCCGACCGATTATTTGAGCGTTAAGCGGCATTTCGGTTAAACCTGCGCGCCATTTCCCAGTCCTAGATTCCATGGCAGGCCGGTTCTGGCCTAACGTTTCAAACGTGCGTCGCAGTCAGGGCGCTCAGTCGTATCAGGAGCCCTGTGCAATGACGCGCACTCGTAAAATATTTATCTGGACCATCGCCAGCCTCGTTGTCCTGCTGGCCGTACTGGTTCTGATCATCGTGTTCTTCGATTGGAACCGGATCAAACCACCGCTTAACGCCAAAGTTTCCGAAGAGCTGCACCGCCCGTTCGCCATCAACGGCAACCTCGCGGTGGTGTGGCAGCGTGAGCCCGACGAGGGCGACTGGCGCGCCTGGGTGCCGTGGCCGCATGTCGTGGCGCAAGACTTGAGCCTGGGTAATCCGGACTGGTCGAAGACACCGCAGATGGTCACCCTCAAACGCGTCGAGCTGCGCATCTCGCCCCTGGCCTTGCTGGCGCAGCGCGTGGTGATCCCGCGTATTGACCTGACCGAACCGAATGCCGACCTCCAGCGCCTGGCCGACGGCCGTGCAAACTGGACGTTCAAGTTCGATCCGAAAGACCCGAACGCCGAGCCTTCAAACTGGGTACTGGATATTGGTGCGATCGGCTTCGACAAGGGGCACGTCACCCTCGACGACCAGAGCCTGAAAACTCAGCTCGATGTGCTGATCGACCCGCTGGGCAAACCGATTCCGTTCAGCGAAATCGTCGGCAACAAAGCGGCGAAAACCGCGCAGGAGAAGGGCGCTACGCCTCAGGATTACGCGTTCGCCCTAAAGGTCAAAGGCCAGTACCACGACCAGAAACTCGCGGGCGAAGGCAAGATCGGCGGCCTGCTGGCCTTGCAGGACGCGGCCAGACCGTTTCCGCTTCAGGCTCAAGTGAAGATCGCCGACACCAGCGTCGAACTGGCCGGCACCCTCACCGATCCACTGAACCTCGGTGCCTTGGATTTGCGCTTGAAACTGGCCGGCACCAGCTTGGGCAATCTTTACCCGCTGACCGGCGTGACCCTGCCGGACACACCGCCGTACGCGACCGACGGGCACTTGATCGCCAAGCTTCATGAAGCGGGCGGCGCGGTGTTCCGTTACGAAGAATTCAACGGCAAGATCGGTCAGAGCGACATTCATGGCAGCCTGGCCTATGTCGCCAGCCAGCCGCGACCGAAACTCAGCGGCTCATTGCTATCCAATCAACTGCTGTTTGCCGACCTGGCCCCGCTGATAGGCGCCGATTCCAACGCCAAACAAAAGGCCCGCGGCGGCGAGAGCAAGCAGCCGGTTGACAAGGTGTTGCCGGTCGAGGAGTTCAAAACCGAGCGCTGGCGCGACATGGACGCCGACGTCGAACTCACCGGCAAGCGCATCGTCCACAGCGAAAAACTGCCGTTCAACGATCTTTACACTCACTTGGTGCTCACCGACGGCGTCCTTAGTCTTGAACCCCTGCGTTTCGGCGTGGCCGGCGGCAACCTGGATGCTCAGATTCGCCTCAATGGCCGAACCGAACCGTTGGAAGGCAAGGCCAAGCTCACCGCACGCAAATTCAAACTCAAGCAGCTGTTCCCGACCTTTGAACCGATGAAAACCAGCTTCGGCGAGCTCAATGGTGATGCTGACATCGCCGGTCGTGGCAACTCGGTGGCCAAACTGCTGGGCAGTGCCAATGGCAATTTGAAAATGCTGATCAACGATGGCGCCATCAGCCGCGAGTTGATGGAGCTGGCCGGGCTCAACGTCGGCAACTATGTGGTGGGCAAGATCTTTGGCGACAAGGAAGTGAAGATTAACTGCGCCGCCGCCGACTTCGACATCAAGACTGGACTGGCGACCACACGTCTGTTCGTCTTCGATACCGAAAACTCGATCATCTACATCGATGGCACGGCAAACATGGCGACTGAGCAACTGGACCTGACCATCACCCCGGAATCCAAGGGCTGGCGATTGATTTCGCTGCGTTCGCCGCTTTATGTGCGGGGCAAATTCATCAAGCCTGATGCGGGTGTGAAGGCGGTGCCGCTGATTTTGCGTGGAGCGGGAATGGTGGCGTTGGGTGTGATTGCCGCACCGGCGGCAGGATTGCTGGCGCTGGTGGCACCGAGCGGTGGCGAACCGAATCAGTGTGCGCCGTTGCTTGAGCAGATGAAGGCCGGCAAGGCGCCCGTTACCGTCAAACCAACCAAGTAATTCGTTGGTGGAGATCGTTCCCACGCTCTGCGTGGGAATGCCTCAATGGACGCTCCGCGTCCGCTCTTGGGACGCAGAGCGTCCCGGGCTGCATTCCCACGCAGAGCGTGGGAACGATCAGTCACAGGGACTAAAGGCCTTTCAGAAGGTCGGCCATGTCATCGGCATGCTCTTCTTCCTGCGCCAGGATGTCTTCGAAGATGCGCCGTGTGGTCGGGTCTTTCTCGCCGACGTACTGAATGATCTCGCGATAGCTGTCGATGGCAATTCGCTCGGCGACCAGGTCTTCGTAGACCATCTCTTTAAGTGAATTGCCGGCCACGTATTGAGCGTGGGAGTTTTTCGACAGCAGGTCAGGGTTGAACTCCGGCTCGCCACCCAGTTGCACGATACGCTCGGCCAGTCGGTCGGCGTGTTGGGCTTCCTGGGTCGCGTGTTCGAGGAATTCGTCGGCGGCGACCTGGGCTTTCAGGCCGCTGGCCATAAAGTAGTGGCGCTTGTAGCGCAACACGCAGACCAGTTCGGTGGCCAGCGATTCATTGAGCAGGCGCAGCACTTCTTCACGGTTGGCGCTATAGCTTTCGGTCACCGCGCCGTTCTCGACGTTCTTGCGGGCACGTTCGCGAAGGGTAGTTACATCGGACAAATGCATGTCGCTCATCTCGATCTCCTGGAGGCTAATCCGGTTTGCGTCACCCTCTATAGCAGTGATCGCTACCTAGGGTGTGAGTGATGAGCACAGCGAAAAGTTTTATGTAATTTGGCAATCGCCAGCCTGGCGCGAAGCAATCACGCCAGGGCATGCCTGGACAGCAACGCCTCCTCGCGCAGCCAGGCAAAAAACGCCCGGACCGGCGGATGTCGTTCACGTCCCGGCACGCAGAGGGCGCTGTATCCGGCGCCATCAACCTGGATTTCGCCCCGATACGCCACCAGCAAACCGCTGGCCACGCTCTCGGACACCAGAATATTGCTCGCCAGTACCAGGCCTTGCCCGGCAATCGCCGCTTGCAGGGCGTAATGTTCCTCGTCGTATTCACGGACCGCTGGCTGCCCCGCAAGCCAGGACTCGCCGGACTGCGCGCACCAGGCCTCCCAGCCATGGGCGTACAGCTTTGAGTTATGCCAGCGCACGCTGATCAGCGTCGGCGCTCGACTGGCGGCGAGGGTAACTTGCTCGGGTGAGCCATAGACGCCGAAGGATTCGTCGAATAGACACAGGCCATAAAGGTTCGGGTAATCATCGAGGCTGTAGCGCAGCACCAGATCGACGCTGGCGTCCTGATGCAAATCGATGACTTCGCAATGGGTATCGAGCCGCAGGCTGATGTTCGGGTGCCGGGCGTAGAACCGACCCAGCCGCGGCACCAGCCATAACGCGGCGAACGCGGCGGTCGTGGAAATCGTCAGGCTCGCGCCGCTGCGTTGCGGGCGCAAGGTGTCGACACTTTGCGCCACTTCAAGCAAAGCACCGTGCAAGCTGTGGAACAGCCGTTCGCCACAGTCAGTCAGGCGAACTTGCCGTGGTAACCGCTCGAATAATGGCACGCCGAGCCAGGTCTCCAGCGAACGAATCTGATGGGAAACCGCCGTCGGCGTCACCGAGAGCTCTTCGGCGGCTGCCTTGAAGCTCAGCAGGCGCGAGGCGGATTCAAAGGCGCGCAGGGCAGTCAGCGGCAGTGAAGCAAACATTGAAAACTCCATGGATGAAATGAATTCATCCAGACTGATTTTTGCTCATTTGAAGAGGGTCGGCCACGCGATTCAAGCTGCAAGCCACAAGCAGTTTGAGTTTAGTCCTTGAGGAGATACAGATGAGTACAATTCTTGCCGTGCACGCCAGCCCCCGGGGCGACCGCTCTCACTCCCGGCGCTTGGCCGAGGTATTTCTGTCAGCCTGGCAGGCGGCCAATCCGCAGTCGCACCTGACCCGTCGCGAAGTCGGTCGGGCGTTGATTCCGCCGGTCAACGAGGCTTTTGTGGCCGCCGCGTTTTACCCCGAGCCCGATGCGCGGCCGCTGTCGATGCAGGCCGACCTGGCGTTCAGCGATGAACTGGTGGGCGAATTGCTCGGTCACGATTTATTGGTGATCTCAACGCCCATGCACAACTTCAGCGTGCCCAGCGGCCTCAAGGCCTGGATCGATCAGATTGTGCGGTTGGGGTTGACCTTCAATCACACCCTGGACAACGGCGTGGCCCAATACGAGCCGTTGGTGCAGGGCAAAAAGGCGTTGATCGTCACCAGTCGCGGCGGGTTCGGTTTCGGGCCCGGTGGGGAGCTTGAGGCGATGAACCATGCCGATCCATTGTTGCGAACGGCGCTGGGGTTCATCGGCATCACCGACATTACGGTCGTGGCCGCCGAAGGCGAAGAATCCGAGGCGCGCACCTTCCAGATCTCCGCAGCCGAGGCCGAGCAGCGTTTGCTGGCGCTGGCCAGGGAGTTCTAGATGGCCTGGTTGTTTTTGCTGATCGCCGCTGGCTTCGAAATTACCTTTGCCATGGGCATGAAGTACGCCGAAGGCTTCACCCGGCTCTGGCCGTCGATGATCACCGTGGTAGCCGCGGTGGCCGGGATTTATTTCCTGACCCTGGCCATACGCGAGTTGCCGGTGAGCATCGCTTACCCGATCTGGACCGCCATCGGCTCACTGGGCACGGTGTTTCTCGGGTTTGCGCTGCTCGGCGAAAGCCTGACGGCAGTCAAGTTGGTGTCGGTCGGGTTGATTGTGGCGGGGGTGGTGGGGCTTAAGTAGGGCGGGATGTCATAGACTGGTCGTCGAGTTGTCATCTTCGATGCCGATGCTTGGCTGATCTCTTGCTTTCAGCCTTGCGTCACCTCATCGATCACAAGGAAGTTCGCCCATGTCGCAAGGTTCCGCCACGCGTTACCCGTTAGTGCTGGTTCCGGGAATGCTCGGGTTTATCCGTCTGCTGCTCTATCCGTACTGGTACGGGATCATTTCGGCGTTGCGCCGCGGTGGGGCGACGGTCATTGCGGTGCAGGTCTCGCCGCTCAATTCAAACGAGGTACGTGGCGAGCAATTGCTGGCGCGGATCGAGGAGATTCTGCGCGAAACCGGGGCCGAGAAGGTCAACCTGATCGGCCATAGCCAGGGCTCGCTCACCGCCCGTTACGCCGCCGCCAAGCGCCCGGATCGGGTGGCTTCGGTGACGTCGGTGGCCGGGCCCAATCACGGTTCAGAACTGGCGGATTACCTGCACACACACTCTCCGGGAGACAGTGCCAAGGGACGTTTGCTCACCGTTTTGCTGCGGTGGATCAGTGCGCTGATGAGCGTGTTGGAAACCGGTTATCGCGGTCCGAAATTGCCGGTTGATATCCATGCCTCCCATCATTCACTGACGACTGAAGGCGTGGCGCTGTTCAATCAGCGTTATCCACAGGGCTTGCCTGAAACCTGGGGCGGGCACGGGCCGGAAGAAGTCAACGGGGTGCGGTATTACTCCTGGTCCGGGACCTTGCAGCCGGGGAAAACTGATCGGGGACGTAACCTGTTCGATGGGACTAATCGCAGTTGCCGGTTGTTTGCCAAGACCTTCGTTAGAGAAGTCGGGCATTGCGACGGGATGGTCGGGCGTTACAGCTCGCATCTGGGAACGGTGATTGGTGATGAGTATCCGATGGATCACTTCGATATCGTCAATCAGTCATTGGGTTTGGTGGGGAAGGGCGCGGAGCCGATTCGGTTGTTTGTCGAGCATGCGGCGCGGCTGAAAGCGGCCGGGGTTTAGACCGCGTTATCGTTCTTCGCGGGCAAGCCTCGCTCCTACATGACATCGATCCCTTGTAGGCGCGAGGCTTGCCCGCGAAGACGTCGTCTCAGGCAACACTAACCTTACGACCGAGCACGGCGGTCCAGCGCTCGGAAAGAATCACCCCACCCAGCGTCAACATCCCGCCTACCAAGTGATACATCGCTAACTGCTCATGCAGCACCACCGCCGCAATCAGCGCGGTAATCAACGGCAGCAGATTGAAAAACAACGTGGTCCGGCTCGGCCCCAGGCGGATCACGGCCTGCATCCACGCCAATGGCGCGAGCATCGAGGCCAGCAGGCAGGCGTAAAGCACCAGCGGAATGTTCTGCAGCGTCGGGCCGATCTTCGGTGAGGCGAGGAATAGCGGAAACAGCACCACCACGGCCACCCATACCTGCAAATACAGCAACACCAGCGGCGGCAACCGCAGCTGCCATTTTTTCAGCAGCGTGCTGTAGATCGCGTAGGCCAACGTGGCGATCAGCATCATGGCGTCACCCAGGTTCACCCCGTGCTCAAGCAGCGCGCCGAGGCTGCCGGACGAGACGACCACCAAAACCCCCGCGAACGACAGCACTGCACCGGCCAGTGCTCCAGCGGTCAGGCGCTGGCCGAGGCTGACAATGGCCATGGTCAGTGACATCAACGGCATCAGCGACAGGATGATCCCCATGTTGGTGGCCGAGGTCAGGGTTGCGGCGAAATACGCGAGGCTTTGATAAACCGCCATGCCGAGCACGCCGAGGATGAAAATCTTGCCCAGGTTCGGGCGGATCGCCGGCCAATGGTCGATTACCGGTTTGAGCATGAACGGCGTGAACAGCAATCCGGCCAGTAGCCAGCGGTAAAAACCGATCTCGGCGGGGAAGATTGCCCCGGCTGACATTTTGGTGATCACGGTGTTGCCGGCCCAGATGAAAATGGCCAGCAGGGGATAAGCGTATTGCATGGGAAAAACCAGAGCGTTAATGAGGGGTGATTATCGCCTGTCTGGATGCAAGCTTATACTTCGATCCAGACAACCTGCCCCTGATGACGGACATAACCGCCCCTTGGCGGAGTGGGCCGCGCAGATTCATGTCAGCGAACGCACGCTGGCGCGGCGGTTCGTGCGTGAACTGGGCATGAGTTTTGGCGAGTGGCGGCAGCGGTTGCGGTATCTGGCAGCCATCGAAGCACTGGACAGCCACCGCAGCATTCAGGACATCGCTTTCGACACGGGTTACAGCACCGGTTCAGCGTTTATCGCGATGTTTCAACGCCAGGCAGGGTGCACGCCGGAACAGTATCGACGCAGCCACCTTGAGAGCAGGAAGGTGTAACAGGCGTTGTCTACACTCCAGAGCGAGGCCGTGCTCCTCGGTGCGGCAACAAGGAGAAAACTCCATGAAGATGTTGCGTGTCCCTTTGTTGATGATGGGTTTGCTGCTCTGCTCCCAAGGATTTGCCGCCACTGCTCAACAGAACAAGATGACCACCTGCAATGCCGACGCTACCGCAAAAACCCTCAAGGGCGATGAACGTAAAGCCTTCATGAGCACGTGCCTGAAAGCGACGCCGGCGGCCAACGACGCAAAAGCGTTGACCCCGCAGCAGGAGAAGATGAAAACCTGTAACGCCGATGCGGCGACCAAAGCGCTCAAGGGTGACGAGCGCAAGACCTTCATGAGTGATTGCCTGAAGAAAAAATAAGCACCGGGAAGGGGATATGTGGGGGCTGTGAGGGCCGCTTCGAGAGCAAGCCCGCTCCCACATTTGACCGGCGTACGCAGTTCCACTGTGGGAGCGGGCTTGCTCGCGAAGAGGCCGGCAAGGACGCTGAAAAAAGTCGCCAGCGCCCCCACTAAAGTCGGCCTACACAATCCCTAGTGCTGGCATCAGAACGCTGGCAGACTGCCAATCCTTTTACGCCGTTTGTTTTGAGGCTGTATGCCAACGTTTTCTCAACGCCAAGTCTTGCTGTTAATCAGTTGGGTCATCATTTTCGGCGGTTTGTTGCTGGTGATACCGCTGCGGTTGCTGCCCAGTCTGCTGGCCGGGTTGCTGGTGTTCGAGCTGGTCAACATGCTCACCCCGCAATTGCAGCGGCTGATCGAAGGTCGGCGTGCGCGCTGGCTGGCGGTGGCGTTGTTGGGGACGTTAGTGGTCAGTGTGTTGACGCTGATCTTTGCCGGTGCCATCAGTTTTCTGCTGCACGAAGCGGAAAACCCCGGCGCTTCTCTCGACAAATTCATGGGCGTAGTTGATCGCGCGCGCGGGCAACTGCCGCCGTTCATCGACGCCTATCTGCCCGCCAGCGCCGCCGAATTCCGCGTGGCAATTGGCGAGTGGATGAGCAAGCACCTCAGCGACTTGCAGTTGGTGGGCAAGGATGCGGCGCACATGTTTGTGACGCTGCTGATCGGCATGGTACTCGGGGCGATCATTGCCTTGCAGCGCGTGCCGGACGTGACCAAACGCAAGCCATTGGCCGCCGCGCTGTTCGACCGCTTGCACCTGGTGGTCCAGGCGTTTCGCAACATCGTGTTCGCCCAGATCAAGATTTCCCTGCTCAACACCTTCTTCACCGGAATTTTCCTGGTGGTGGTTCTGCCGATGTTCGGGATCAAGCTGCCGCTCACCAAAACCCTGATCGTACTGACCTTCCTGCTTGGCTTGCTGCCGGTGATCGGCAACCTGATGTCGAACACGCTGATCACCATCGTCGGCTTGTCGCTGTCAATCTGGGTCGCCCTGGCGGCGCTGGGTTACCTGATTTTTATCCACAAGCTCGAATACTTCCTCAACGCGCGCATTGTCGGCGGGCAGATCAGTGCCAAGTCGTGGGAGTTGCTGCTGGCGATGCTGGTGTTCGAGGCCGCGTTCGGCCTGCCGGGGGTGGTGGCAGGGCCGATTTATTACGCGTATCTGAAGAGTGAGTTGAAGCAGGTGGGGATGGTTTGATCAGGTAGGTATCGATCGTTCCCACGCAGAGCGTGGGAACGATCACTGCGGGATCAGTCCATGTTGCCGTAACGCTTCATCGCCTCAATCGCCAAGCCACTGCCGATACTGCCGAAGATGTTCCCTTCCACATGCTGCGCGTTCGGCAACATCGCCGAGACGCTGTTACGCAGTGCAGGAATTGCGCTCGAACCACCGGTGAAGAACACCGTGTCCACCTGATCAACGCGTACGTTAGCGTCGTTCAGCATTTGCGTGACGCTGTTGCGTACGCGCACCAGCAGGTTGTCGATGGCCGACTCGAACAGTGCACGGCTCAACTCCACGCTCAAACCCGGTTCGATGCGGTCCAGCGGTACATGGCGGCTATCGGCGTGGGTCAGCTGGATCTTGGTTTCTTCCACTTCCATGGCCAGCCAGTGACCGGCGCGTTGGTCGATCAGCTTGAACAGGCGATCGATGCCGCCGGTGTCTTCGATGTCGTAGCGCATGCTGCCCAGCGACAGGGTCGACTTTTGCGAGTACACCGAGTTGATGGTGTGCCAGGTCGCCAGGTTCATGTGGTGGCTGGTCGGCATGTAAGCGCCGCTCTTCATCCGGCTGCCGTAGCCGAACAGCGGCATCAGGCCTTGCAGGCTCAGCTGCTTGTCGAAATCGGTCCCGCCAATGTGCACGCCACCGGTGGCGAGGATGTCATCGTGGCGGTTGTCGTGGGTACGGCGTTCAGGGGACAGGCGCACCAGCGAGAAGTCGGACGTACCACCGCCGATGTCGACGATCAGTACCAGCTCTTCTTTTTCGATGGTCGACTCATAGTCGAATGCCGCCGCAATCGGTTCGTACTGGAACGAAACGTCCTTGAAACCGATGGCCCGGGCCACGTCCACCAGGGTGTTTTCGGCTTCCTGGTCGGCCATTTCATCGTCATCGACGAAGAACACTGGACGACCCAGCACCACTTCCTCGAACTCCCGACCGGCGGCGGTTTCGGCGCGTTTCTTCAGCTGGCCGATAAACAGCCCGAGCAAATCCTTGAACGGCATCGCGGTGCCGAGGACGCTGGTGTCGTGCTTGATCAGCTTGGAGCCCAGCAGGCTTTTGAGCGAGCGCATCAACCGGCCTTCATAGCCTTCCAGGTACTCGTGCAGCGCCAGGCGGCCGTACACCGGGCGGCGTTCTTCCATATTGAAGAAGACCACCGAAGGCAGGGTGATCTTGTCGTCCTCCAGCGCGATCAGCGTTTCCATGCCGGGGCGCAGCCAGCCGACGGTGGAGTTGGACGTGCCGAAGTCGATACCACAGGCACGGGCTGGAGATGCGTTTTTCATGTCTTTCGAGTTCCGGTTAAAAAACGGCCGCGCAGTGTATGTCAGTGCGGCGCAGATTCGAAGGCCGACTATCCGCTAAATCTCAGCTATTAGCGCCTTGAAAGACTATCCTTCGCCCCAAACTTGTCTGCAGTGGGCCTGGCAGCCACAGGACGGTCGCAAGAACCGCCCACCGCTGCCGATAAACTTCTGATGCGCTGCCCGGTCTCAAGCTTGAGATCGGTCAACCTGGCGGCGGGCAATGAGCGCATGCTGCCAGTGGTGGCGTGATTTTGATAACGGATGGTGATTCCCGCGATGGACTTCAAAGATTATTACAAGATTCTCGGTGTGGAGCCGACCGCGGACGATAAGGCGATCAAGGCCGCCTATCGCAAGCTGGCGCGCAAATACCACCCCGACGTCAGCAAGGAAAAGGACGCCGAGGCCAAGTTCAAGGACGCCTCGGAAGCCTATGAAGCATTGAAAAACGCCGACAAGCGCGCCGAATACGACGACTTGCGCAAATACGGCCAGCACGGCCAACCGTTCCAGGGCCCGCCGGGTTGGCAGGGGCGTGGTGCAGGCGGTTTCGGTGGTGGTCAGGATACGGGCGATTTTTCGGACTTCTTCAGTTCGATCTTCGGCAACCGTGGCCCTGGTTTTGGTGGTGGACAGTCGGGCCGTAGCGCCGGGCGTCGAGGGCAAGACGTGGAAATGGAACTTGGGATCTTTCTGGAAGAAACCCTCTCGAACGAATCGAAGAAGGTCACCTTCCAGGTGCCGCAGTACAACGCTGCCGGCCAACATGTGAGCAACACCAGCAAAAGCCTGAACGTGAAAATCCCGGCCGGTGTGAGCGATGGCGAGCGCATCCGCCTCAAGGGCCAGGGTGCACCGGGCGTTGGTGGCGGGGCCAATGGCGACCTGTTCCTGATCATTCGCTTTGCGCCGCACCCCAAGTTTGACGTCGAAGCCGAAAACCTGATCATTACCTTGCCATTGGCTCCGTGGGAATTGGCCTTGGGCGCCGAAGTTGCAGTGCCGACCCTGACGGGCAAGATCAATCTCAAGATTCCGGCCGGCAGTCAGAACGGCCAGCGCATGCGTGCCAAGGGCCATGGATTGCTGAACAAGGCCGGTCATCGCGGTTTTTTGTTTGTACAACTCAAGGCCGTCATGCCTAAAACCTCGGACGACGAGGTCAAGGCGTTGTGGCAGGAGCTGGCCAAAAAATCGGCTTTCAACCCGAGAGAACACTTCTGATCCCAGAGACGGAGTAGCCCATCATGAGCAACCCCCTGATCGTTCAACTGGACATGGCAGAATTCTGTGAGGCGACCGACCTGTCGGACGTCTACGTGATCGAAATCGTCGAACACGGCATCCTCGAACCTCAGGGCAACCACCCCAAGGATTGGCGTTTCAACGATTATGAGCTGGCACTGGCCAAGCGCGCCGCCAAGCTGCGTCGCGAACTGGAACTGGAGTGGGAAGGCGTCGCCCTGGCGCTGGACCTGCTTGAAGAAGTCCAGCAACTGCGGGCCGAGAACCGCATGCTCAAGCAGCGGCTGGGGCGGTTGGTGGTGGAGTAATCGTTCTGATGTTTTTGTGGCGCCTGCCAGGTCGCTTTCGCGAGCAGGCTCGCTCCCACAGGGGAATGCGATCAACTGTGGGAGCGAGCCTGCTCGCGATGAACGATGACGCGGTCTCCCGCTGTCAGACCTTCCTGGGTAACACCACGGTAAACAGCGTGCCATCCGCCTCACTGGAACTGACCTCGATCGTCCCGGAATGGGCGTTGACCACTTCCTTGACGATAAACAGACCCAAACCGAGGCTGGTGGATGGCTGGCCGATTTCTTCGTCGGCGCTACGCACCAGTGGATCGAAGATCGTACCGATAGCGTCCTCGGAAATCGGCGTTCCGTAGTTATGCACCGTCAGGCGAACCGTGTCGGGTTCGCCGCTGAGGGTGACCGTCACATCGCGCTTGTTCAAACCATGCTGTAACGCATTGCCGATCAGATTCTGCAACAGTTGATCAAGCCGCCCGGCATCCCAGACGCCTCGGGTATCTCCCAGCACGTTCACTGTCGGATCGCACTCGGGGTTGCCCGCGCAGGCTTCAGCTATCGCGGCATGCACCGCATCGGCCAGGTCCATGGGCGCCGGTTCGATTGGCAGGTTCTTGCCCAGGCGACTGCGCACAAGCTCCAGTAAATCGCTGACCATCACCGCCATGTGCCGCGCGCCGCGCTTGATATTGATCGCGCAAGTCAGCGCATCGCCTTCGAGCGGCGCTTTGCGCAGCAGCAACTCTGTGGACATGCTGATCGCTTGCAGCGGCGCGCGCAGATCGTGGCCGAGGATTGCCAGGAAGATATCCCGTGAGCGATTGACCTGCTCGGCATAGGCCGCCGTCGATTCGGCGAGGGCTTCGTCGATCGCTTCGTTGAAACGGATCATGTCCTGGAGGTACGCCAGGTCCGGCGAGTCCAGGCTGTTGACCCACAGACGAATCACACAAGCCCGCAGGTGGCGGAATTCGCTGGTCATCTGCACCAGGTCGAAGCCCACGGTATGCCGCAGTTCGCCATGGCTGGCGCCAGCCTCATCCAGACTCGGGGTTTTTTCCGGGCCTTCACCCTTGGCCTTGGCGAGTTGTTCGCTGGCGGTTTGCGCGGTGCTCATGTCCCGCGCGGCGGCCAGCAGAATTACCTTGGCGTGATCGCGCAAGGCGGCTTGATCCATATTCTCGGCCGCCGGGGTGATCGTTCTGGCGAACTGCTCCCATTCATCGACGATACGGTCTACATGTTGCCGGATGAATTCGGGTAGGCGCATGACCGGGTTCCTGGGCATTTTGGAGGCTAGACGTATCGCATAGTAGCGTCTTTTGGGCGGAAAAAAACTACCGCTGACGCAGAGGCATACCCAAGGTTTTCAGGGGCTGTATATATGTGTTTTTAGTACTTTGATTTTCGAAAGAATGGCGCCTGTTCAGGTGTTTAACCAACCGTTATTCGGTCTTTTTTTTTTTGAGCGTGTGCATAGTCTAGTGGTTCTCAAATTCATTTTAAGGTTGTTGAACCATGTCTGATTTGCAAGGAAGCCAGAGGCCTGAATCTCCATCTGTTTCAAGTACGGAGGATAAAGGTGTTCATTATCATCGAGTGATGCAGGTCATTCCCCAAGCGATACGTAACGCATCGCCGACACGACTCAACTCCCTCATGAATCTCAAGGCTGATATACCCGAGTGGTACATGAGTGCACGGGATATTGACCGTGATTATCTAAAGGAACTGCTAAAAGATCGTTGGCGATTGCAGGGTGAGCTGGATCAGGTCCTGAATGATCTACAGCATGATATCAATGCCTTTGCCCAACCTCTGCTCAGGTCAGCATTGAAAGCCAGCTTCGACATTGACGAAGACCCGAATAGCCTTTCGCTGCATCTAAATGTACCGAGCAAAATTATCTTTGATATCGATACCGGTGCCAGTGTTATCAGGCGTTCGTCGTTGCTCGCCGCAGCGCTGCATAATTTCGAGGAGGCAGAAACCAAGGAAGGGGCTTTTCGAAGCGATTCGGGTGTTTACCGCAAAGATTCGCGCGGCGTACTTTTACAGGACAACACCATGACGCCGCAAAAGTTTGCTTCGCTGTGTCGCACCCTGGACATCGGCGCACACTATCAAACCCATATCAAAGCGCGGTTGCAACCGCAGGACCCCAATGCCAAGCGCGTACTCCAGGAACGCTCAATCGCCAGTGAAAAAGCGGCGTTCAACTTATCGGCCCTCGTTTCCCATTTAAAAGGTGATCTAAATGCTAGCGCCTATGGTTGCCTTCGCGAAATGGTGGAGGGTAATCGAACTGTCAAATTATACGGTCGTCCCCTGCTGAATCATCGTGTGTCCCTGATGGGTTTCAAGTTGACGGGGATTGTATTGTTCAGTGCCGTGAGCGAACCCTCTGAAATAAAGAAAGCGATAGAGGCGCTGACGCCGCAGAGTTTGAAGTTCTGGACTGACTGGTCTCGTCGACTACCTGTTTTGCCGGGACACGTGTATGAGCAATACAAATTACTTCAGAACTTTTTTGCCAACGGACCTCAAGGCGTCATTGATGAAACTTTGCGTAACGAAGATATTTATCAACAGAGCCGTTTGAGCGGTCCGTTGATTGCTTACCTACCCGACGATCCAAACCATCCGCTGAAAGAGTACGCCTCGTTGGCGGACTTTATGATGATGCTGATCAGCCAGCTGCGCACTTCGGACTACCAGGCCTTTTTCAGCCGGTTCGTGGAGCAGAAGGACAAGGAGCGATTTTTCGCTCGGGTCAACGAGCGTCTCAAGACCTTCACCTGGCAGCAACGTGAACCTTTGGACATGGGACCATGGTGGCGGGAAACCGCAATCGAAAACCCCAACGCAGAGCCCATCACCAACCTCATTGCCGACGATCTGTGGGGCACGTTGTTCCGGCAGCGGCGGGACAAGGCAATAGCCGACGCCCGGCTGATTGCAGTGCCGACCGGCGATGAAGACGCAGCAGCGCGCTGGAAGCGCTTGACCAGCGTTCTGGATATCGCTTGGAACATCTTCAACTTTGCCGCGATGCTGGTGCCCGGTTTCGGCGAAGCGATGCTGGGCATCATGGTCGGGCAAATGCTTGCGGAGCTGGCCGAGGGCATCGAGGACTGGAGCAATGGCGACAAGGAGCAAGCAGCGGCCTACATCAATGGCGTATTGATCAACTTCGCCCAGCTGGCGTTGATGGGTACTGGGCATGTGTTACCGGCGAAAGTCATACCGATCAAAACATCGTCTTTCGTCGATCAGCTTAAGCCCGTGCAAATCAACGGTAAGGAACGGCTCTGGAATCCGGACCTGACGGCTTACGAACATCCCGCGATATTACCGGGAACAGCTCAGGCGAACGATTTGGGTATTTATCGTCATGAAGGTCAGGATTTGCTGCCGCTGGATGGCAAAAATTATGCAATGACCCAAGACGCTGACACCGGGCAATATCGCTTGCGACATCCAACCCGGCCTGGGGCGTATCAGCCAGTAGTTGAGCAGAATGGCGCGGGGGCCTGGAAAACCGAACTCGACCAACCGCTGGCTTGGGACAAAACACGCTTGTTGCGCCGACTGGGCGCTTCAGCACGGGACTGGCCGGATGAGACGCTGGAGCAAATCCTGACCGTGGCTGGCGTTTCGGAGGACGCCTTGCGACGGTTGCATGTCGAGCTCGACGCGCCGCCGGTCATGCTGGCCGATACGCTCAAGCGTTACAGGCTGTATGCCGAAGCAAGTGAGGTGGGTCAGCAAATACTGGCCAATCAGGTACCCGAGGCGTTGATGAGAGAAATAACGAGCCTGATGACCGATTTGCCTCGCTGGCCAGAGCAGAGGGCCGTGGAGATCTTCGATGGTCCTGAGTTGAAAGGAGCATCGACCGTCGTTGGCAGTATCGAGGCAACGAGCGCGGACCGCATCAAGCTGACCCGTGCCGAGTTCCGCTCCGGTCAGTTGCCCCAGCGCACCCTCGAAACCCTGGGTGAACAGGAAATCCATGATCTGCTTGGCCAATCAATACCCAGTTCTAACGAGGTGCGCGTCCAGGCATTGAAGGAAAGGCTGGCGAGCGAGGCTACGAAAAAACGCAAGCGGCTGTTCGAATCCTTGTACAAGCAGCACGACGTCGCCGACGGGGCGCTGGTGCATGTGTTGACCGACGCCTATCCAGAGCTACCAAACGCTGCCGCTGCAAAACTGATGCTGGAGGCTACCCCGGCCGACCTGAAACATGTGTCACAAAAGCAGGCTCTTCCGTTGCGCTTGCGCGAACGGGCACGCCAGGCTCGACAAAGTGTGCGCGTGAGTCGCGCCTATGAAGGGATGTATCTGGAAGATCTGGAGAACAACGACACGCGACGGTTACAACTGGCGTCGTTGGCTACCCTGCCGGGTTGGTCCAACGATGTACGCATCGAAATTCGTGAGTTCTCCTTCAACGGCAAGCTTAACGCCAGTGTCGGTCCCGAGGACGCCCCCCTCCGCAAAGTGTTGATTCTTGAGGATGAAGGCGGTTATCAGGCACGCGATGAAAAGAATCGACATTTGCACGGTATCGATGATTTTTTTGCTTCGCTATTGCATGCGTTGCCGGACACCGAACGTAAAGCGCTGGGGTACGACATCTTCGAGGGCGAGCGGCTCAGGCTTGACCTGCAGCGCTCGCCGCTTGATCGCGAGCGATTCGAGTCGGCTTTGAATGAGTACCCTGTGCGTAAACCGGTTTATGACCCTGAAACGATGCGTCTGCGTGGCGGCATGCAAGGCTATCGCCAGATCGCCAACGATTCCTTGTTGAAACGACGGGTTCACGCGCTCTATCCGGGATTTTCCGACGAACACATCCTCTCCTTGCTCGGAGAATTCGCCGACGCGGCCCCTTTGCGTGTCAGTGCCCTGGAAGACGAATTCGACCAGTTGAACACCACGATGCGACGCTGGCTGAACTCTTTGACGACCTCTTTCCGCTTCAGTCCTGCGGGGATTGCAGAGTGGGATCTGCGGAACAAACTCTACAAGGCGATCAGGCAATGCTGGCAAAGGACCGGGCCATCGGGTGTCGACGCCCCAGGTATCGTCCGCCCGCAGCACCTTGATCTGACGGGTTTGCCAATGGGCCGGTACCTTGAGAGTTTTCCCAGGCTGATTGCCAATTTTGATCACGTCACGAGCCTGAACATGCGTGAAACCGGTTTGCTCAGCAGCCAGGAGCCGTTTCTCGAGCCTTTGCGCGGGCTTCGCTTTCTGGACTTGGGCGATAACCTGTTGAACCGCTTGCCGCCGGTCATAGGCGACATGCGCTACCTCGATAATCTGTCGCTGGGTAACAATCAAATCGTGCTGACTCAGCAGGCGGTGGCGCACTTGAGAGGATTGACCCGACTCAGGGCACTGGGGTTACGAGGAAATCCGTTAAGGCTTGCGCCTGACATCAGCCAGATGCCCAATCTGGAAATACTCAATCTTGAGCGAACAGACCTGGACCGATGGCCCGTCGGCCTGTTCGCCATGCCGCGTCCGCGCCACCTCTACTTGAATCTTCAATTCAACCGTTTGATCGACATTCCAGACGTTGCCCCCGGTTCGTTCCGTGCCGAGTTACTGGCACGGACCATCGTGAGTCGCGAACCTGAGTGGATGCCGGCAAGTGTTTTGGAACAGCTGAAACGCTATACGGAATCGGTAGGTCTGGACCCGGAGCGCCCTTATCCGCCGTTGGGCTTGCTGGACAGCATCAACTGGGGGCAGGGCCTGCCTGAATCGTTGTTCAGGAGGAGGCTGGTTTTGTGGGACGAGGTTGAAGATGAGTTCGGCTCCGAACCGTTCTTCAACGAGATTGGAAAGCTGACCCAGTCGGCAGACTTCACCGCCGCGGAGACATCCTACCGCACCGAATTGACCGCCAAGGTGTGGCGAATGCTTGAGGCCATGAACGAGAATACGGCGCTGCGCGAAGAGATTTTCACCGAAGCCTCGGCAACGACGGCCTGTTCCGATGGCGGTACCCAGCTGTTCAACGCGCTAGGGCTCAGGGTTTTGATTCATGAGGCTTACGCTTTGCAGAACCCGGCACTGGTCGAGGCCGAATTGCTGGAACTGGCCCGAGGCAAGTCTCGCCTGGATGAATTGGGCGCTATCGCACGCAGCCGTGTGGCCGATCGCTTGGCGAACGGAGAAACCTTCAGGCGTGTCGATGCCAGTGGCCGCGTCACCGGGACGATCGATGAAGTGGAGGTTCACCTGGCCTATATGACGGATCTGGCGGAGCGTCTGAATCTGCCCTGGCAATCGCGTGGCATGCTCTTCAGAAATATGGCCAGGGTTACCCAAGCGATGATCGAAGCCGCTGGTGTGAGGGTGCTGGCGCTGGAGGAAGGGGACCTGCTGGTGGAGAGAATTCTGGAGCAGCCTTTCTGGAAGATTTACCTCGAAAACATCTATCGCCAGGCGTTCGACAGCCTGGCGCTTGAGCTGCAGGACGGAGATGAAATGACCCACTTCAACGCGATCAAGGCGCTGGAAAAAACCTTGACGAAGCAGGCTGTGGAGCGTGCAAGGCTGCAAAGGACGGAATTACCGTTCTCGGTGCAGTCAGCCGGTTGACTGATGTTGTGATGAGCCCCGAATGCGCTGCCGCATTCGGGGCTTTTTATTGAGAAGACCGTCAGAACAGAAAATAACGCTGTGCCATGGGTAAGGTTTCGGCCGGCTCACACCACAACAAAACCCCGTCGGCTTTCACTTGATAGGTCTGCGGGTCGACGTCGATATTCGGCAAATAATCGTTGTGAATCAGGTCGGTTTTCTGCACGTCGCGACAACCTTTGACCACCGCGATCTTCTTCTTCAAACACAATGCCTCCGGCAAGCCTGCCTCCTGCGCCGCCTGACTGATAAAGGTCAGGCTGGTGGCGTGCAGCGAACCACCGTAACTGGCAAACATTGGGCGGTAATGCACCGGTTGTGGCGTCGGGATCGAGGCGTTGGCATCGCCCATCAGGCTGGCCGCGATGGCGCCGCCCTTGAGGATCAGCGTCGGTTTGACCCCGAAAAATGCCGGGCGCCACAGCACCAGGTCCGCCCATTTACCCACTTCGACCGAGCCGACTTCATGGCTGATGCCATGGGTGATTGCCGGGTTGATGGTGTACTTGGCGATGTAGCGTTTGGCGCGGAAGTTGTCGTTGCCTTCGCCATCACCGGGCAACGGGCCGCGCTGTTTTTTCATCTTGTCGGCGGTCTGCCAAGTGCGCGTGATGACTTCACCGACACGGCCCATGGCCTGGCTGTCGGAGCTGATCATCGAGAACGCGCCGAGGTCGTGGAGGATGTCTTCGGCGGCGATGGTTTCACGACGGATGCGGCTTTCGGCGAAGGCCACGTCTTCGGCAATGCTTGGGTCCAGGTGGTGGCAGACCATCAGCATGTCGAGGTGTTCGTCGATGGTGTTGCGGGTGAACGGCCGGGTCGGGTTGGTCGAACTCGGCAGCACGTTGGCAAAGCCGCAGGCTTTGATGATGTCCGGGGCATGCCCGCCGCCGGCGCCTTCGGTGTGATAGGTGTGGATGGTGCGGCCCTTGAAGGCGGCGAGGGTGGTTTCGACGAAGCCCGATTCGTTGAGGGTGTCGGTATGGATCGCCACCTGCACGTCGTATTGGTCGGCGACGTTCAGGCAGTTATCGATGCTCGCCGGCGTGGTGCCCCAATCCTCGTGCAACTTCAGGCCGATGGCGCCGGCCTTGACCTGCTCGATCAACGGCTCCGGCAGGCTGGCGTTGCCCTTGCCGGTGAAGCCGATGTTCATTGGGAACGCATCGGCGGCCTGGAGCATGCGCGCCAGGTGCCACGGTCCGGACGTGCAGGTGGTTGCATTGGTGCCAGTGGCCGGGCCGGTGCCGCCGCCGATCATGGTGGTCACGCCGCTCATCAGCGCCTCTTCGATCTGCTGCGGGCAGATGAAGTGGATGTGCGTGTCGATGCCGCCCGCAGTGAGGATCATGCCTTCGCCGGCGATGACTTCGGTGCTGGCACCGACCGCAATGGTCACGTTCGGCTGGATGTCCGGGTTACCGGCCTTGCCGATGGCGGCGATGCGGCCGTCCTTGAGGCCGACGTCGGCCTTGACGATGCCCCAGTGGTCGATGATCAGTGCGTTGGTGATCAGGGTGTCGACGACCTCTGCGGCGAGTAATTGGCTTTGGCCCTGGCCGTCGCGGATGACTTTGCCGCCGCCGAATTTCACTTCTTCGCCGTAGGTGGTGAAGTCTTTTTCCACTTCGATCCACAGTTCAGTGTCGGCCAGACGGACTTTGTCACCGACGGTGGGACCGAACATGTCGGCGTAGGCCTGACGGGAAATCTTCATTGCAGTTCCTTCATTGATCGTTCCCACGCTCTGCGTGGGAATGCCGCCATGGACGCTCTGCGTCCGCCGTTATGTGACGCGGAGCGTCACGGGATGCATTCCCACGCAGACGGTTCGACGCCTCGACGTGGGAACGATCAGCTAGTCGAGATCCCCCATGATCCGCCCGGCAAACCCGAACACCCGACGATGCCCCGCCAGGTCTACCAACTCGACTTCGCGGCTTTGCCCAGGTTCGAAGCGCACGGCGGTGCCGGCGGGGATGTTCAGGCGCATGCCTCGACTGGCGGTGCGGTCGAAGGTCAGCGCATCGTTGGTTTCGAAAAAGTGGTAATGCGAGCCGACCTGGATTGGACGATCGCCACTGTTGGCCACCTTCAGGCTGAGGGTGCGGCGGCCCACGTTGAGTTCGATGTCGCCGGGCTGGATCTGGTATTCACCGGGAATCATCAATGGGCTCCCTGGAGAATCTTGTAGTAGAGCGCGGTCGGTTTGTAGCGGCCGCTCGGGTCGCAGGCATAGTCGGGGATTTCACCCGCGCGGGTGTAACCCAGAGCCTTGTAGAAGTCTTCGGCGGGAGAGCCAGCTTCGGTGTCGAGGTAGAGCATGCCGCGCTTGTGCTGGAGGGCGGCCGTTTCCAGCGCGCTCATCAATTGTTGGCCCAGACCTCGGCGACGCGCATGTTCACGCACCAGCAATTTTTGCACTTCGGCGCGGTTCAGGCCATTGGCCTTCTGGCACAGGGTCAGTTGCACACTGGCCTGCACTTGCTCGTCCTTGACCACCACCCACAGCAGCACGTTGCCCTTGTTCAGGTTCTCCTGGACATCATCGAAATAGGCTCGGGCCTGGGTCGCGTCCAGATTGGCCATGAACCCGACGCTGGCGCCATAGCCGACGGCGTCGAGCAGCAGATCAATCAAACCCTGACGATAGTGCGCAAAGCTTTCAACATTGACGCGGCGCAGTTGGGCGGCGTTCATGGGCAATTACTCCTTGTTGGCGGTCGGCGGTTCCGCGCCAGGATTGAGGGTCAGTTGCATGAAGGTCAGGTCCAGCCAGCGACCGAATTTGGTGCCCACCTGAGGCATCTGGCCGGTCGTCACGAAACCGGCTCGTTCATGCAGGCGAATAGAGGCGGCATTGCCGCTTTCGATGGCGGCGACCATGACGTGCTTGTCGCAACCTTTGGCACGCTCGATCAATGCGGTCATCAGTTGCGGGCCGAGACCATTGCCACGCTGGTCGCTGCGCACGTAAACCGAGTGCTCAACGGTGTGGCGGAACCCGTCGAACGGGCGCCAGTCACCAAATGAAGCGTAGCCCAGGACAGTGTTGTCGCTGTCGACGATCACCAGAATCGGGTAACCCTGGGATTGCCGGGCGCTGAACCAGGCCTGGCGGTTACCCAGGTCCACGGCCTGTTCGTTCCAGATTGCCGTGGTGTTAAGCACGGCGTCGTTGTAGATATCGCGGATCGCCGGCAAGTCGGCATGCGCTGCATCGCGAATGGGGTAAGTCATGGTGCGGCCTCAGGCGATCGGTTGGTGAACGGTGACCAGTTTGGTGCCGTCGGGAAAGGTCGCTTCGACCTGGATCTCCGGAATCATTTCCGGGATGCCTTCCATCACTTGTTCGCGACTGAGCAGTGTGGTGCCGAAGTGCATCAGTTCGGCCACGGTACGGCCGTCACGGGCGCCTTCCAGCAGCGCTGCGGATATGTAGGCCATGGCTTCCGGGTAGTTGAGTTTCACGCCGCGAGCCAAACGCCGCTCGGCCACGAGGCCAGCGGTGAAGATCAGCAGCTTGTCTTTTTCGCGTGGGGTCAGGTCCATCGTTTGGAATCCATCTGGGCAGTAAAAAAAGATACTCGGAACTGTGAATACATAATCTGTAGGAGCGAGGCTTGCCCGCGAAAGCGGTGTGTCAGACAACGCAAATGTGAATGTAAGTTCGCTTTCGCGGGCAAGCCTCGCTCCTACAGGGGATCGGTGTTCAGGTGTTCCATATTCTTGGGGGCAGGGCTTCTCGTCCCAATAACGCAGGCCTGAGCAATCGCCACAAATCGATCAGCCAGCCGCGGGCCAACAGCGCTTCACCAGCCAGGCACCGAGCAACCAAAAGCCCCGGCAACTGCGTCAAATCCCCCCGCACGTCATGGGTCAACGAACGGCATCTCTCCAGCAATTCACGATCAACCTCACCAGTCACCCACAACGTCGCAAACACCGGTTGCCCATCCATCCCGATCGGCGAATCAA
Source organism: Pseudomonas sp. ZS1P83 (assembly GCF_054897825.1). Lineage (NCBI taxonomy): Bacteria > Pseudomonadati > Pseudomonadota > Gammaproteobacteria > Pseudomonadales > Pseudomonadaceae > Pseudomonas > Pseudomonas sp. ZS1P83. Next base: position 4,792,117 of record NZ_CM142706.1, on the reverse strand, counting down.
GCAAACCGTCATTCCCGACAATGCGCTGGCGTTCATGCCAGAGCAACTGGCCGTCGCGGCGGATGTCCAGCCGCGCCTGAAAATGTCCGAGGTCGAAACGCTCGCCGCTGGCCGGACGCCCCAGCGCCACCACGTCCCAGTAAAACAATCGGGCATCGCCTTCAAGGTCGATGGACGTGCTGAGTTCAGCCTGCGCGGCGCTGAAAATGATCGTCTCTTGTGGCAACCATTCCAGTGTCGCACCGCTCGCCACATTCAAATCCAGCTGCTGATAGGCGGGGCCGGCAGCGCGATACCACTTGGCCGCGCCAGGACTGGTGATTTGCGCCCAGGCGTCCGTGCCAACACTGGCCGAGATGTCCAGCCGATCACCCCCGGCAATCCCGCCCGGCGGGTGCACGATGATGTGCTGGCAAACCTCCGGCCCTTCGGCATACAGATGCTTCTGCACCCGCAGCGGGCCTTTGTGGCGGCGCTGAACCGGGCGCGTGCTGTCGCCGAATCGGGCGTAGCCGAGTTCCAGCTCGGCGTGCCAGCTGGGGGTAAACAGGACAGTGGGAAGAGGTAAATTCATGGTTTCTAATTATCGTTGGGACGCTACAGATTAGATCGTAGCCTTATATCGTAACCAAGCCGCGCACACCCTCGGCTTGCATATTTTCTCCGCGACCTTGCTGCACGATCTCGCCACGCGACATCACCAGGTATTGATCAGCCAGTTCGGCGGCGAAATCGTAGAACTGCTCCACCAGCAAAATCGCCATGTCGCCGCGCGCCGCGAGCTGCTTGATCACCGCGCCGATTTCCTTGATCACCGACGGCTGGATGCCTTCGGTGGGCTCGTCGAGAATCAGCAGGCGTGGACGACTGGCCAACGCTCGGCCGATCGCCAATTGCTGCTGTTGGCCACCGGACAAATCACCCCCGCGCCGTTGCTTCATTTGCAGCAGCACCGGGAACAGCTCATAGATGAACGCCGGGACTTCCTTGGCTTCAGCGCCGGGAAATCGCGACAGGCCCATCAGCAGGTTTTCTTCCACGGTCAGCCGGCCGAAAATTTCCCGCCCCTGAGGCACATAAGCGATTCCGGCATGCACCCGCTGGTGTGGCTTGAACGTGGTGATCGGTTTGCCTTCCCAGCTCACCGCGCCCTCTTTGGCTGGCAGCAACCCCATCAAACACTTGAGCAGCGTGGTCTTGCCCACACCATTACGCCCGAGCAGGCAGGTGACTTCACCGACCTTCACCTCAAACGTCAGGCCCCGCAGGATGTGGCTACCGCCGTAATACTGGTGCAGCTTGTCGACTTGCAGCATTCTCAACTCTCCTCAAATCCCCTGTGGGAGCGAGCCTGCTCGCGAAGGCGTAGGCACATTCAACATATGAGTCGCCTGATGCACCGCATTCGCGAGCAGGCTCGCTCCCACAGGGTCTGTATTCGCAATTCTATCGACCGAGGTATACCTCGATCACGCGCTCGTTATCCTGCACCTGTTCCAGCGACCCTTCGGCCAGCACGCTGCCCTGGTGCAACACGGTGACGTGGTCAGCGATGGAGCCGACGAAGCCCATGTCGTGTTCCACCACCATCAGCGAATGCTTGCCCGCCAGGCTCTTGAACAGTTCGGCGGTGAACTCGGTTTCGGCGTCGGTCATGCCCGCCACCGGCTCGTCGAGCAGCAACAGTTGTGGGTCTTGCATCAGCAACATGCCGATTTCCAGAAACTGCTTTTGACCGTGGGACAACAAGCCCGCCGGGCGATTGACCGAGCTGGTCAGGCGAATGGTGTCCAACACCTCGCTGATGCGATCTTTCTGTTCGCTGCTCAGGCGAGCCCGCAGGCTGGCCCACACCGATTTGTCGGTTTTTTGCGCCAGCTCCAGGTTTTCAAAAACGCTCAAGGCTTCAAACACCGTCGGCTTCTGGAACTTGCGACCGATGCCGGCCTGGGCGATTTGCACTTCGCTCATCTGCGTCAGGTCGAGGGTTTCGCCGAACCAGGCTTTGCCGTGACTGGGGCGGGTCTTGCCGGTAATCACGTCCATCAGCGTGGTCTTGCCCGCGCCGTTGGGGCCGATGATGCAGCGCAGTTCGCCGACGCCGATGTACAGGTTCAGATCGTTCAGCGCCTTGAAACCATCGAAGCTGACGCTGATGTCTTCCAGGGTCAGGATCGTGCCGTGGCGAGTGTCCAGGCCGGGGCCGACACGCTGGCCGAGGCCGATGGCGTCGCGGCTGCTGCCCTGATCCCTGTTCGGTTCCAGGGGCGGAAAAAAGGCCGGTTCGAGCATGAATTCAGCCGTTGCAGTCACTCTCATTGCTCACCCCTTTTTTTCAGCAAACCGATCACGCCTTTGGGCAGGTACAAGGTCACGACGATGAACAGCGCGCCGAGGAAGAACAGCCAGTATTCCGGGAAGGCCACGGTGAACCAGCTCTTCATTCCATTGACCACACCGGCGCCGAGCAGCGGACCGATCAGCGTGCCGCGACCACCCAGCGCCACCCAAACCGCGGCTTCAATGGAATTGGTCGGCGACATCTCACTGGGGTTGATGATCCCGACTTGCGGCACGTACAGCGCGCCGGCCAGGCCGCAGAGCACTGCGCTCAGCACCCAGACAAACAGCTTGAAACCACGCGGATCGTAGCCGCAGAACATCAAGCGGTTTTCCGCATCCCGCAGCGCGGTCAGCACCCGGCCGAACTTGCTTTGCGCCAGGCGCCAACCGATGAACAGGCTCGCCACCAGCAACACCACGGTGGCGAAAAACAGCACCGCGCGGGTGCCCGGTTCGGTGATGCCAAACCCGAGAATGGTGCGGAAGTTGGTGAAGCCGTTGTTGCCGCCAAACCCGGTTTCGTTGCGGAAGAACAGCAGCATCCCGGCGAAGGTCAGGGCCTGGGTCATGATCGAGAAATACACGCCCTTGATCCGCGAGCGGAAGGCGAAGAAGCCAAACACCAGCGCCAGCAACCCCGGCGCCAATACCACCAGACACATCGACCAGAGGAAGCTGCTGGTGCCGGTCCAGTACCACGGCAATTCAGTCCACGACAGGAAGGTCATGAACGCGGGCAAGCCATCGCCCGAGGCCTGGCGCATCAGGTACATGCCCATCGCATAGCCGCCGAGGGCGAAGAACAAACCGTGACCAAGGGACAGCAGACCGGCGTAACCCCAGACCAGATCGAGGGCCAGCGCGACAATCGCGTAGCAAAGAATCTTGCCCACCAGCGTCAGCGTGTAAGCCGAGACGTGAAACGCGCTGTCCGGCGACAACAACGACAGCAGCGGCAACGCCAGCAACAGACCGAGGATTACCGCGCCGACGGCGATCGTTACCTTGGGGCCGGCTTTTTGCGTGGCCGTGAGCATCAGAGGCTGGTTCATCAGTCGATCACCCGTCCTTTCAGTGCGAAGAGGCCTTGCGGACGTTTCTGAATGAACAGAATGATCAGCGCGAGGATCAGGATCTTGCCGAGCACGGCACCGATCTGCGGTTCGAGAATTTTGTTGGCGATGCCCAGGCCGAACGCAGCCAGCACGCTACCGGCCAACTGACCGACACCGCCGAGCACCACCACCAGGAACGAATCGATGATGTAGCTCTGTCCAAGGTCCGGGCCGACGTTGCCGATCTGACTGAGGGCTACGCCACCGAGCCCGGCAATGCCCGAGCCGAGGCCGAAAGCGAGCATGTCCACGCGACCGGTAGGTACGCCGCAGCAGGCGGCCATGTTGCGGTTTTGGGTAACGGCGCGAACGTTCAAACCGAGGCGAGTCTTGTTCAGCAGCAACCAGGTCAGCGCCACCACAAACAGCGCGAACGCGATGATCACGATGCGGTTGTACGGCAGCACCAAGTTGGGCAGTACCTGAATCCCGCCCGACAGCCAGGCCGGGTTGGCCACTTCGACGTTCTGCGCGCCGAACATCAATCGGACCAGCTGAATCAGCATGAGGCTGATGCCCCACGTGGCGAGCAGGGTTTCCAGCGGACGGCCGTAGAGGTGGCGAATCACCGTGCGTTCCAGCGCCATGCCGATAGCGGCGGTCACGAAAAACGCCACCGGCAAGGCGATCAGCGGGTAGTACTCGATGGCTTGCGGGGCGAAGCGTTGGAACATCAGCTGCACCACGTACGTTGAGTACGCGCCGAGCATCAACATTTCGCCGTGAGCCATGTTGATGACGCCGAGCAGACCGAAGGTGATCGCCAGACCGAGTGCGGCCAGCAGCAGGATCGACCCCAGGGACATGCCGCTGAAGGCCTGACCGAGGATCTCGCCAATCAGCAGTTTGCGTTTGACTTGAGCGAGGCTGGTTTCGGCAGCGGTACGCACATTAGTGTCGGTTTCGACACCGGGTTGCAGCAGGGTTTCGAGGCGAGTGCGAGCCAGTGGATCACCGGTTTCACCGAGCAGACGGACAGCGGCAAGGCGCACGGCCGGGTTGGTGTCCACCAGTTGCAGATTGGCCAGCGCCAGGCTCAAAGCCGCGTGGACACTTTGGTCTTTTTCGCCAGCCAGTTGCTGGTCGAGGAATGCAAGCTGCGCAGGTTTAGCGCTTTTCTGCAATTGCTGCGCCGCGGCCAGACGGAGGTTGGCGTCGGGGGCGAGCAATTGGTGGCTGGCCAGCGCGGTGTCGATCAGACCGCGCAGGCGATTATTCAGGCGCAGGGTTTTCGGTTGGCCTTCGATGGTCAGCGCGCCTTGTTGCAGGGCATTGATCAGTTCGATACGAGCCGGATCGGGCTGTGCCGCCCAGGTTTCCAGAAGCTTGGCTTGCTGCACGGGATTGGCCGCGACGAAGTCTTCGGCGTCGCCGGCGTGAGTGGCCATCGGCAGTAGCAGCGCGAGGGCGAGGATGACGCGGTAAATGGCAGTGAGCATGTCATTGGCCTTACGTATTGATCGTTCCCACGCTCCGCGTGGGAATGCCGCCACGGACGCTCCGCGTCCGCTTTGGAAGTGAAGCAGAGCGTCACGGGATGCATTCCCACGCAGAGCGTGGGAACGATCAGGCTGGGCGGGGTGAATCAGTTGCTCTTCACCGCATAATCCGGCTTCTTGTCGTTACCCGAGATAAACGGGCTCCAAGGCTCTGCACGGATCGGCCCTTCGGTCTGCCACACCACGTTGAACTGACCGTCCGCCTGAATCTCGCCGATCATCACCGGTTTGTGCAGGTGGTGGTTGGTCTTGTCCATGGTCAGGGTGTAACCGGACGGTGCGGCAAAGGTCTGGCCGGCGAGGGCCTCGCGGACTTTGTCGACGTCGGTGGACTTGGCTTTCTCAGCCGCTTGCGCCCACATGTGGATGCCCACGTAGGTGGCTTCCATCGGGTCGTTGGTCACCGCTTTGTCGGCGCCCGGCAGGTTGTGTTTCTTGGCGTAGGCTTTCCAGTCAGCCACGAACTTCTTGTTCGCCGGATTCTCGACCGACTCAAAGTAGTTCCACGCCGCGAGGTTGCCCACCAACGGTTTGGTGTCGATGCCGCGCAGTTCTTCTTCACCGACCGAGAACGCCACGACTGGAACGTCGGTGGCTTTCAGGCCCTGGTTGGCCAGTTCTTTATAGAACGGCACGTTGGAGTCGCCGTTGACGGTGGAGATGACCGCAGTCTTGCCACCCGCCGAGAATTTTTTGATGTTGGCCACGATGGTTTGATAGTCGCTGTGGCCGAACGGGGTGTAGACCTCTTCGATGTCTTTGTCCGCCACCCCTTTGGCGTGCAGGAACGAACGCAGGATCTTGTTGGTGGTGCGCGGGTAGACGTAGTCGGTGCCCAACAGGAAATAGCGCTTGGCGCTGCCGCCTTCTTCGCTCATCAGGTATTCCACCGCCGGAATCGCCTGCTGGTTCGGCGCGGCGCCGGTGTAGAACACGTTCGGCGACATCTCTTCGCCTTCGTATTGCACCGGGTAGAACAGCAGGCCGTTGAGTTCCTCGAACACCGGCAATACCGACTTGCGCGACACCGACGTCCAGCACCCGAACACCACCGCAACCTTGTCCTGGGTCAGCAACTGACGACCCTTTTCGGCGAACAGCGGCCAGTTCGACGCAGGGTCCACGACCACGGGTTCGAGCAGCTTGCCGTTCACGCCACCCTTGGCGTTGATCTCGTCGATAGTCATCAATGCCATGTCTTTGAGCGACGTTTCGGAGATCGCCATGGTGCCGGACAACGAATGCAGAATACCGACCTTGATGGTCTCGGCGGCCTGGACAGTCCAGGTCATGCCCATCGCGGCAATGCTTGCCGATAGTGTGAAAGCCTTGATCAAGCTGCGACGCTTCATTGTGCGATCTCCATGAACTTATGAATTTTCTGGGTGGCAGATGCGGACTACTGAAGGGTCTTTAGCAAGGGCTGTGCCTGGTCGGCAAAAGGCAGGGAAATGTCGCATTAGAGCAGTTGCGCGGTTTGGACGGCGCACCATGAAGGATCGCGCCTGGCGCGTTGGTGCGAAGAGGTGCGCTAGATTGGTGCCTTGAAATTTTGAGGTCACCAAAAGATCGCAGCCTGCGGCAGCTCCTACCGGGAATGCATTCCAAATGTAGGAGCTGCCGCAGGCTGCGATCTTTTGATCTTGTTTACGATGACGATGAAGCCGATTCAGTTTGCCGGTTGAGGCGCGAAAACAGCACCCGGTCGAGCAGCCAGACCACCACCAGCGAAGCGCCTACCAACGGAAACGCCACTGCCAGTGCGAACATGATGACCATCGCGGTTTTCCATTTCGGCAGGTCGTGGCGCAGCGGTGGAACGCCGAACTTGCCCTGTGGACGGCGCTTCCACCAGATCACCACACCGCTGAGGGCGCTGAGCAGAATCATCAGGCAGATCAGCAGGATGATGATCTGATTGAGCGGGCCGAACATTTTGCCTTCGTGCAGCATCACGCCGATTTCCGTCGCGCGGGCGACGGCGCCGTATTGTGCGTAGCGCACGTCGGCGAGGACGTCGCCGGTGTACTGATCGACATGCAAGGTGGCGTCGTTGCGCGGGTCGTCGGCGAACACCGCGATGGTGAACACACCGGTGGCGGTCGTCGGCAAGGTGATGCTGTAACCCGGTTCGACCTTGCGTTGCACAGCGATGTTCTGCACGTCCTGCAAGCTGATGGTCGGTGCAGCGGGGCCGGTTTGCGCGCCGCCGTGGGCCATGTGTTCGGCGTGGTCGCCGGACATCGGCATTGGCGTGTTTTCCATCGCCCACGGCACGGTCTGGCGGGTGGCGGTGTTGAGACTGCGGGCCTCGACATCGGACTTGGGCACGTCATCCCACATTGCTGCCGGAAAGGCATTCCAGACTTCGGCGTATTGCTTGCCCCAGAACCCGGTCCAGGTCATGCCGCTGAGCAGCATCACCAACAGCAACGACGCGCCCCAGAAACCGGTTACCGCGTGCAAGTCACGCCAGAGCACTCGACCGCGACTGCTCAACCGTGGCCACAAAACGCCGGCCGCCTGGCCACGCGGCCACCACAGAAAGACACCGGAGACCACCAGCACCACGCCCCAACCGGCGGCCAATTCGATCAGTCGATCACCGACGGTGCCGATCATCAACTCGCCGTGAATCGCTCGCGCAACCGCTTGCAGATTCTTCTTCGCGTCTTGCTCGCCGAGGATGTCGCCCTGGTAGGGATCGACGAACACGTTCAGCTCATTGCCGGCATTGAGCACGACGAATTGCGCGCTGCGGTCAGCGTTGACCGGCGGCAGGTACTGCTTGATCTGACCCTGTGGATACGCCGCTTTTACCCGCTTGAGCAGGTCGTCGGCCGGGACGCTGTGATGCCCGGCCGGGACGTTCAGCAGGCTGCCGTACATCAACGGGTCGAGTTGCGGTTTGAACAGGTAAATGATGCCGGTCAGGGCCAGCATTACCATGAAAGGCGCGACGAACAGACCGGCATAAAAATGCCAGCGCCAGGCCAGGTTGTAGAAATTCACTGTGGGCTGTTTCATCGGTTGTGCTCCGCTTGGCTTGGTTCTTTTGTTGTTGTCCGGTGACTGCTGCGCAGTCATTCGCGAGCAGGCTCGCTCCCACAGGTATTGCGCTGCCCTTGTGGGAGCGAGCTTGCTCGCGATGCTTTTTAAAAACTCATGTCCACTTTGGTCCAGAGCGTGCGCCCCGGTTCTTTAATGGCTTGCGGGTCATTGGCCGGGTAGCCGAAACCGGCGTTGCCGGCCAGGTTCAAATGCTCGGCATACGCCTTGCCGAACAGGTTGTCGACGCCGGTGCTGACCTTCCAGTTTTTGTTAATTCGGTAGGCGCCATTGAGCGAGAACACGCCAAAGCCCGAGGTCTCGTCGAAGTCCTTGCCGACGACGTTGCCCTTGTTCTGGTCGATGCGGTTTTGCGCCGCAACCACCCGCCACAAGGCACCGGCGCTCCAGTTGTCTTCGCTGTAGGTCAGGCCAAAACGTGCGTCCAGCGGCGGCATTTGCGGCAGTGCGTTGCCGTCGCTGCTGTTCTTGCCCCAGGCGTAGGCCAGGGTCGCGTCGGCTTTCCAGTTGTCGGTCAGCTTGTAGGCCGCACCCAATTCGCCGCCCATGATTCGTGCGTCGATGTTTTGTGCTTGCGAGGTCATGCCCATCCTTGCTGGCGTGTAGTTGAACAGGATGTAGTCGCGCACCTGCCCGACGTATCCCGAGGCCCAGGCTTCCAGGTCTTCGGTCTTGTATTGCAGGCCGAAGTCGAGCTGGGTGGTTTTCTCAGGCTTGATCGAATCGAAGGCATTCACCGATCCGGCGGGCCCCGATTTGGGCGAAAACAGCTCCCAGTAATCCGGGAAACGCTGGGTGTGACCGAGGCCGGCATACAGCGTGGTCGGGCTGTCCTCCAGATCATGCTCGTAACGGACGAAGCCGCTTGGCAGGGTGTCGGCGCGGGTATCGTCGGCGGTCGGGTTGGCGCGAGTCATCATCCCCGAGCCAGTGGTCTGCCGATAATCCTTGGCTGAGGCGCGGTCCAGGCGTGCACCGGTAATCAACCGATCACGGTCGGCGGCGTACCAGGTCAATTCGCTGAACACGCCGTAGTTGTGGAAGTCGGCATCCTTGTTGCGCGGCAGATCCTTGTAGACGTCGATGCCCATGGCGCTGCGTTGGCGATGTTCGTTGGTTTGCGCATCGATGCCGCTGATCAACTGCACATCGGCCCAGCGCCAGGTGGCTTTGATCCGTGCGCCGAGGGTTCGACGGTCGACGTTGGAAGCCATGGGGCCGGCCATCATCCCGGTGCCGGACGGCCTGCGCAGGGTGTAGTTGTCCATTACGTGGTCGGCGTAGTTGTAGTAAATCTGCGCTTCGACCTTATCCAGCACGTCGCCGATGTTCGACTTCTCGAAACGCAAGCCGAGGCTTTCGCGCTTGAACTGCGAGCCGTCCATGCCGCGCCCGGCGTAACGGGCTTCGCCATCGCCCTTGCCGGCGGTCAGTTCCAGCAGAGTGTCAGCGTCCGGCGTCCAGCCAACCGCGACATCGCCGTTCCATTTGTCATAGCGCGACGGTACGGAGTCGTAGTTACCGTCCTTGTAGTCGTCGGAATGCGCGGTGTTGCCGATCACTCGCACGTAACCCAGTGACCCGCCGGCAGCGGCGTCCACCACTTTGTCGAAACGCCCGTTGGAACCGGCCAGCACGCTGGCGTTCACCCGGGTGCCGAGTTCGCCGAAGCTTTCCCGCTCACGGTCGAAGAGGATGGTCCCGGCTGACGCACCCGGTCCCCAGAGCACGGTTTGCGGGCCTTTGATCACGGTCAGTTTGTCGTAGGTTTCCGGCGAGATGTACGAGGTGGGAGCGTCCATTCGGCCGGGGCAGGCGCCAAGCAACTGGCCGCCGTTGGTGAGGATGTTCAGCCGCGATCCGAACATACCGCGCAGCACCGGGTCGCCGTTGGTGCCGCCATTGCGCACCAGGGCGAAGCCGGGGATGGATTTCAGGTAGTCGCCACCGTCGCTGGCCGGCACCGGTTGGCGCGGGTCCTTGGGGTTGGTGACGATGGTCAGCGGCGAACTCGGCGCGATGGCGGTGATCACCGTTGGGCTCAGTTCTTCACTGTGACCGACGTGTTCATCGGCCAGCACCGTCGGTGTCAGCAGTGCTGCGCAAAGGAAGGCGGTAGCGTGCCTGAAACGAATACTGGATTCGTTCGGGGCAAAAGAAGCTTGGGCAGGGCTCAAGCGTGTGTCAGCAGAAAACCTGGACATGACAATTTCCATCGAACAGTCGTAAACGACACGGCCGACAGCCTGGGGCTGTCTTCTAAACCGTGTGAGAGCGGATGTGGGTGTTTACGCGTCGATGGGTGGGGCGCGAGTGCGGGCGCCGGGGAAGAAGGTTTGTCGGGCGTGGCCCAGTCGGGGGGACGGGGTGGTGAAAGTGGTGGCTTTTGGCGTGTCGTATGCGATGAAGGACTGGCCACCGGTCAGCGCCGGGCAATTGAACAGCAGGCTGCAATAGCCGCATTTTTCCCAGAGCGCGTGGTGCGAGGCTTTGGGCGGACAGTGCTCGGCGGCGGGTTGTGCGCCGTGGCCGGCGTGCTCCATCGCCGACATGTCCATGCTCATGTCCATCGACATGCTCATCGACATCGACGAGGCGCGTTGATCCATCGGCATCGACTGAGAAATCAGCGGGCCGATAAAGATCATCAACATGGCGAACAGGCTGATCCAGCTGCCGCGGGTCAGGCTCAATGGCTGACGGCGGTGTGCGGATGACCTGGCGCTAAGCGGGCGCATGGGCGTTTTTGCTCAGTCGATTACTGGGCGTGGGCGTGCATCTGCATGTCTTCCGGCGGCTTCCTTTGCACAGCAACTTCGATCGTCACGTCACCGGATTTTTCGAAATGCATCGTCAGCGGGAAACGCTTGCCGTCGCTCAGCAGGCTGCGATCTTTCAGCTCCAGCAGCATCACGTGGTAGGCCATAGGCGCAAAAGTGACGTTGCCACCGGCAGGGATTTCGACGCTCAGCACCTGTTGCATTTTCATCAGGTCGTTTTGCATGACGTGCTCATGCAGTTGAGCAATGCCTGCAATCGGCGAGTCGACGCTGAGCAGGCGGTCAGAGGTTTTGCCTGTGTTCTGAATGACAAAATAGGCCGCTACGGTTGGCGCGTTGGGCGGCAACTCTTGTGACCACGGGTGAGCGATTTCCAGCTCCCCGACCTTGTACTCGTGGGCATTGGCAAAGCAGGCAGGCAACAGCAACGCGGCCAGAACGATGAGTTTGTTCAACATGGCAGTTCTCCAGAACGATTCAAAACGCAGGTCAATTGCGAGAAGGAATCACACCAGAGGGGAAGCACGGGGATTGAGACTTGGCCATTGCTGGCGCGGTGTCGGTGTATCAAGAGAGGCGTGAGGCAGGCTTCGATTGGCATCGAAATGCGCGAAATATAGCTGCGGCATATGCCCGGGCAACGCCACCAACGGCGCGGAACCTGAACAGCACCCGCAATGCTGCATGTTGGAATGATCGTCGTTCTGCGGGGCTTTCTGCTCGATATCGCCCAGGGAGATTGCCACCATCTTCGTGCCGCTGGACGAACAGAAACTGCCCCACAATAACTGTTCGGCGGGTGATTTCGCCGTCTGCGCCATCGCTCCGGACATCGGCATGGCGAGCATGTTGAACAGCACTGCGAAGCAGGCGATCCAGGCAAATGCGAGCCGTTGTCGGGACATGGGACAAAATCCGGTTGGGTGGGCGATCAGGCGTGGCCATTTAGCCTGATCGGGGCCGATAAGTAAAAAAGCGGCGTGCGGTGTGGTGTCGCAGCGCCTTGTGCAACAGGGCGATAAGACTGTGTGCTAGCTCCGTCTCGCCTTCATGGAAGAGTGTAGTGACTTCGATTCGGAATGCCTGAGCAAATTGTGGGTCACTTTGGATCCGTGCGCGGAGGATGTGTTTGACGTCTCTGAAAGCCAAACGAATGAAATCTCCATCTCCCGAATCTTCCTCTTCACTGGCCTTGAGGTAGTTCCACATATCGGCAGGTGTGCAGAGAAACTCCGCAATATCGAAACGAGAGAATTTTTCAGTCATTCGGTGCTCCGAGCGCTGCATTCGTGGGACTCGGAAATATAGGGGCGGTGTTATGACCGGACTAGTCAGCCGTTTTGGATGATGTTGTGGGTGAGGTCCGATAGATACGTAGGGCGTTGCTCTTTTTTTGTAGCAGCTGCCGAAGGCTGCGTTCGGCTCGGGCCGCGTTCGGACGAAGCGGTCGTAAATCAAACGCCTCGGTCTTTCAGGTTAATCGTGGATACAGGATTTACGACTGCTGCGCAGCCGGACGCAGGCTTCGCCAGCTGTTACAGGTTATGTGGTGGATTCTGTTGTTAGGGCGGCCAACACGTCTGTCACCGACCCAAACTCCCGATCAACCCCCGGCAACACCGGCCGCTGCAAAACAATCACCGGCACCCCACGTTCCCGTGCCACTTCCAATTTCGGCTCGGTCGCGGTGCTACCGCTGTTCTTGCTGATCAGTACATCAATCTGCCGACGTTCAAACAGCGCTCGCTCATCCTCAATCACAAACGGCCCACGCGCGCCGATGACTTCGCAACGCTCATTGCCCGGGTAAACGTCCAGTGCACGCAAGGTCCAGAATTGCTCTGGCGGGATTTCACGCAAGTGCTGCAACGGTTCGCGGCCGAGGGTGAACAGCGGTCGGCGAAAGGGTTTCAGTGCTTCGATCAGTTCGGCCCAATCGCTGACATCCCGCCAGTCATCGCCGGCCTGTGGCTGCCAGGCAGGACGCCGTAACGCCCAGCACGTAATGCCGCTCAATTGCGCGGCGGTGGCGGCGTTCTGGCTGATGTGTGCGGCGTAGGGGTGGGTTGCGTCCAGCAGCAGGTCGATCCCTTCATCGCGGATGAACTGCGCCAGACCTTGGGCACCGCCGTAGCCGCCAACGCGAACCTGACAGGTCAAATCCGTCGGTACGCGACCGACACCGGCCAGGCTATAAATGTGTTCCGGCCCCAGGGTACGAGCGATGGCCAAGGCTTCTGTCACGCCGCCAAGCAGCAATATGCGCTTCATTGAAAAGCTCCCGCATGGCCGACAATCCCGCCTTGGCGATCGATGGCAAACACTTCGACCTGAACTTGCGCCGGCACCACGCTGCGAGCAAAGTCCAGGGCGTGCTGACACACCGCATCGCCCAGGGCGATACCCGCAGCGCTGGCCATCGCCAACGCTTGCTGGCTGGTGTTGGCCTCGCGAATCCCTGATTGCAACGCTTCATCCGCCCCGACCGCCGCCGCCCACTCGGCCAGTTGCGGCAGGTCGATGCTCGAATGCCGACTGTGCAAATCCATGTGCCCGGCCGCCAGTTTGCTGATCTTGCCGAAGCCGCCGCACAGGCTGAGTTTATCCACCGGTACTTTGCGCAGATGTTTGAGCACGGCGCCGACGAAGTCGCCCATTTCAATCAGGGCGATTTCCGGCAAGTCGTAGACCCGGCGCATGGTGTCTTCGCTGGCATTGCCGGTGCACGCGGCGATGTGCAGGTAACCGTTGGTTTTGGCGACGTCGATGCCTTGGTGGATCGAGGCGATATAGGCCGCGCAGGAAAACGGCCGGACGATGCCGCTGGTGCCGAGGATCGACAGCCCGCCAAGAATTCCCAGTCGCGGGTTCATGGTTTTCAGCGCCAGGGCTTCGCCGTCCTCGACGTTGACGGTAACCTCAAAGCCACCGCTGTAGCCGAGTTCTTCCGCGAGCAGGGTCAAGTGATCGGTGATCATCTTGCGTGGTACCGGGTTGATCGCGGGCTCGCCGACACCCAGCACCAGCCCCGGTCGGGTCACCGTGCCGACGCCGTGACCGGCATTGAAGCGAATACCCGGTCGGGCATTCAGGTGCACGTGGGAGTAGAGCAGGGCACCGTGAGTCACGTCCGGGTCGTCGCCCGCGTCCTTGATCGTTCCGGCTTCGGCACCGTCGTCCTTCAATCGACAGAATTCCAGGCGCATTTGCACCCGTTTGCCTTTGGGCAGAATGATCTCGACGGCGTCCGCTTCCACGCCACTGAGCAACAGACGAGCCGCCGCAAGGCTGGTGGCGGTGGCGCAGCTGCCGGTGGTCAGGCCACTGCGTAGCGGTGCGGGTTGTTCGGCGGTTTCGTCACGCATCTAAAGGCTTCGTCACTTCCAGCAAGGTAATCGGCAACGCCTGGCGCCACGTATCAAAGTCCCCCAACGGTTGCGCCTGAGCGATATGAATGCGCGTCAGCTCGCCGCCGTGCTGCTCACGCCAGGCCATCAAGGTCATTTCACTTTGCAACGTGACGGCGTTGGCGATCAGTCGGCCGCCGGGTTTTAGTTCGGCCCAGCACGTGTCGAGCACGCCCTCGCGGGTGACGCCGCCACCGATGAAAATCGCGTCTGGACGCTCGAGCCCAGCCAAGGCCTGCGGCGCACTGCCGCGAATCAATTGCAGGCCGGGGACGCCGAGGGCATCGCGGTTGTGTTCGATCAACAACTGCCGCCCTTCATCGGCTTCGATGGCCAGCGCCCGGCAATTTGGATGGGCGCGCATCCATTCAATGCCGATCGAGCCGCTGCCGGCGCCGACGTCCCACAGCACTTCGCCGGGGATGGGGGCGAGACGCGCGAGCGTGATGGCGCGCACGTCGCGTTTGGTCAGCTGGCCGTCGTGCTTGAAGGCTGAGTCCGGCAGACCGGCCAGTCGGGAGAGGCGCTGCGTGTTGGGTTCAGCGATGCACTCGATGGCGATCAGGTTCAGGTCGGCGATCAGAGGATCGCTCCAGTCAGTGGCGACACCCTCGATGCGTCGTTCGGCTGCACCGCCCAGATGTTCGAGCACAGTAAGTCGACTCGCCCCGAAACCGCGTTCACGCAGCAGCGTCGCGATAGCGGCCGGGCTCTTGCCGTCGTTGCTCAACACCAGCAGGCGAACTCCGCTGAACAACTGCGCATTGAGGGCGGCGATGGGCCGCGCAACCACCGAAAGCGTGACCACATCCTGCAATGCCCAGCCCATTCGCGCCGCCGCCAGAGAACAAGAGGAGGGCGCCGGCAGTACCTGCATTTCATCGCCGGATACCTGCCGGGCGAGACTGGCGCCCACACCAAAGAACATCGGATCGCCGCTGGCCAGCACGCAGACCGGTTCGCCGCGCAGCGCCAATACCGGTTCAAGGGAGAAAGGGCTGGGCCACAACTGCCGCTCGCCACGGATGCACGCCGGCAGCAAATCCAGTTGCCGCTGACCGCCAATGATCCGCGAAGCGCGCAGCAGAGCGTGCCGGGCGGTTTTGCCCAGGCCCTTGAAGCCGTCTTCACCAATTCCCACTACTGTCAGCCAGGGAGACATCTGCAGTCCTCAAAAAAAGTCCTCAAACGGACTGTTCCGACGGGCAGGCTTTTCATGCCGTCGAACAAAGCAGGCATAATACCGCGCCTTCACCCGCGAAGTGCCTTTCCCACACTGCCGGTCGCCCCCTTGAACAAACGCCCGATGTCTACTGCCTTTCGCCCCTCGGCCTGTCCGGGGTTGCTGCGTATCGTCCAGGCGCTGGACGGCGGTATCTGCCGGATCAAGTTAAATGGCGGTTCGATCAGTGCGGTTCAGGCCGAGGCGGTGGCCCATGCAGCTGAACGCTTTGCCGGCGGCGTGATCGAGGCGACCAACCGCGCCAACCTGCAAATTCGCGGGATTGGCAGTGAACAGGGTGCTTTGATCGATGGCCTGATGGCTGCCGGGTTGGGCCCAAGCACCGCCGCTGGCGACGATGTGCGCAATCTGATGCTCAGCCCGAGTGCGGGAATTGATCCGCAGATGCTGTTCGACACGCGTCCGCTGGCTGAACAGATCCTCGTTACGCTGCAAAGCCATGAACGCTTCCACGACCTCAGCGCCAAGTTCGCCGTGCAACTCGATGGTGGCGAAGGTTTGGCGATGCTCGAACATCCTCATGATGTGTGGCTGTGCGCCACTGAACGCGAGGGCGAGCTGGTTTTTGCATTCGGTCTGGCGGGGTGTCCCGTGGACTCGCCTGTGGGTGCGGTGTCACTGGAGCAGGGCCACGCGCTGGTGGTCGCGGTGCTTGAGTTGTTTCTTGAGCTGGCGCGTCCCGACCAGACGCGCATGCGGCATTTGTTCGCTGATTCCTCGCTCGACGGGTTTCTCGCTCGTCTGTCCGAACGTGTGCCGTTGATGCCCATCAAGGGTTGGCAGCGCAAAGTATGTCCGAGTGTCTTGCACATCGGTGCTCATCCACAGCGTGAGGCCGAGCATGTGTATATCGGCGCGGTGCCGCCGCTGGGTCGCCTCAATCCCGCGATGCTCAGAGGCGTCGCACACCTGGCACGTGACCAGGGTGACGGCAGCCTGCGTTTCACACCCTGGCAAAACCTGTTGTTACCCGGTGTTCATGTCGACGATGCTCGCGAAGTTATCCACAGTCTTGAACAGCTCGGCCTGCGTTGCTCGGCCGACGATGCCTTGGCGCACCTGATCGCCTGCACCGGCTCGACGGGTTGCGGCAAAGGCCTGGCCGACACCAAGGGCGATGCCCGACAACTGGCGGCGCTGCTGCAACGTCACGGACAGACACTGAACGTGCACCTGTCCGGCTGCCAGCGTTCCTGCGCCGCCGCGCACAGTGCTCCGGTCACTTTGCTGGCGGTTTCTCCCGGTCACTACGACCTCTATTTTCGCGACGCCGCGCAGCCAGGTTTCGGCGCGCTGCATGCACGCAACCTTACTATTGAAGCGGTCGCAGCCTTGCTCGACGCCCGCTCACGGAGCCCCCTTGATGCTTGATTACATCCGCGACGGTCAAGAGATCTATCGCAACTCCTTCGCGATCATTCGTGCCGAGGCCAACCTCGACCGTATTCCGGCCGACCTGGAAAAAC
This sequence comes from Pseudomonas sp. ZS1P83, assembly GCF_054897825.1. Taxonomy (NCBI): domain Bacteria; kingdom Pseudomonadati; phylum Pseudomonadota; class Gammaproteobacteria; order Pseudomonadales; family Pseudomonadaceae; genus Pseudomonas; species Pseudomonas sp. ZS1P83. Next base: position 4,775,195 of record NZ_CM142706.1, on the reverse strand, counting down.
TCGCGGTCCGTGTGATCCATGCTTGCGGCATGGTCGACGCCATCGACGGGCTGCAATTTTCCGAAGGTGCGGGCAAGGCCGGGCGTGATGCGCTGGCCGCCGGCGCACCGATTCTGTGCGACGCGCGGATGGTCAGCGAAGGTGTGACCCGTGCGCGTTTGCCAGCCAACAACCCAGTGATTTGCACCCTGCGCGATGAAAGCGTTCCTGACCTGGCTCGTGAGTTGGGCAACACCCGTTCCGCTGCTGCGCTGGAGCTATGGCGCCCGTACCTGGAAGGCAGCGTGGTGGTGATCGGCAACGCGCCGACCGCACTGTTTTATCTGTTGGAAATGCTCGACGCCGGCGCACCGAAACCGGCGCTGATTCTCGGCTTCCCGGTGGGCTTCGTCGGCGCCGCTGAATCTAAGGCAATGCTCGCGGCGGACAGTCGCGGCGTGCCTTTCGTCATCATGCAAGGCCGGCTGGGCGGCAGCGCCATGGCCGCCGCTGCCGTCAATGCCCTCGCTACGGAGATCGAATGATGCAGCAACCTGGACGTTTGATCGGCCTTGGCGTCGGCCCCGGTGATCCGGAACTGATTACCGTCAAAGCCCTGCGCCTGCTGCGCGAATCGCCGGTGGTAGCGTACTTCGTCGCCAAGGGCAAAAAAGGCAACGCCTTCGGCATCATCGAGGCGCATTTGCAGGATGCGCAAACGCTGCTGCCGCTGGTGTATCCGGTGACCACCGAGGCGTTGCCGGCGCCACTGTCGTATGAACAAGTGATCAGCGATTTCTACGATGCGGCCGGCGAACAACTGGCCGCGCACCTGGACGCTGGCCGTGACGTGGCGGTGATCTGCGAAGGCGATCCGTTCTTCTACGGCTCCTACATGTACCTGCACGATCGTCTGTCTGAGCGCTATGAAGCCGAAGTCGTGCCGGGTGTCTGCTCGATGCTCGGCGGTGCTTCGGTGCTGGGCGCGCCGCTGGTGTATCGCAATCAGAGTTTGTCGGTCCTGTCGGGTGTATTGCCCGCCGACGATCTCAAGCGTCGTCTGGCCGATGCCGATGCCGCCGTGATCATGAAACTGGGGCGCAACTTTCCCAAGGTCCGTCAGGTGCTCGAAGAACTCGGGCTGGCGGAGCGTGCGCTGTACGTTGAACGCGCGACCATGGCCAACCAGAAAATTGTCCCGCTGGAGCAGGTCGAGCCGATGTCCTCGCCCTATTTCTCGCTGATCATTGTGCCCGGCGAAAGGTGGCAAGGCTGATGTCCCGTCCAGTTCCGGCGATTGTCATTCTGGGCAATGGCAGCCTCGCGACCGCGCGCAAGATTGCGCAGCTTTACCCCGGCGCGCTGATCCATGGGTTGGCCGAACGGGTCGAAGGCGCGGACCGTGTTTATCACGAGTTCGGCGCGACCCTGCGTGAGCTTTATCAACAGGACACGCCGATTATCGCGCTGTGCGCGGCCGGGATCGTGATCCGTACCCTGGCGCCGTTACTGCTGGAAAAAGGCGCCGAGCCGCCAGTGCTGGCCGTGGCTGAGGACGGCAGCGCGGTGGTGCCGCTGCTCGGTGGCTTAGGCGGGGTGAACGTCATGGCGCGAGAGATTGCTGCCGGTCTTGAGGTAGCCGCCGCGATCACCACCAGCGGCGAATTGCGTTTCGGCACCTGCCTGCTCAATCCGCCCAGCGGTTACGCGCTGGGCGATCTGGAGTCGGGCAAGCGTTTCGTTTCCGATCTGCTCGCCGGACACAGCGTGCGCATCGAAGGCGCCGCGCCGTGGTTGGATCAGGCGCAGTTGCCGGAAGATCCGCAGGCGCAGCGCTCGATCCATGTCGGCAGCGACGCGCGCGAGGCGAGCACCCATGAGTTGCTGATCTACCCGCGTAGCGTGGCGTTGGTGGTGAGTGCCGAAGTGGCGGATCTGCCGAGCACCGTTCGTGCGGCATTACGGCAGGCGAATGTCGCACTGCCAGCGTTGGCCTGTCTGGTGGCGGCTGACACTGAGATGGCCTCTGCGAGCTTGCATGAAGCGGCCATTGAACTCGGCGTGCCGTTGCGTTTTGTCGCGGCGGCGAGTGATATCGGTGACTTGGCGCGCTGCGCATTGCCGCATGCCGCGATCATCGCAACGGCCCACAACATTGCCATCGCCGTGACCGAACGCCCCTTGGACGTATCGCAAATTGGCCGTCCGCGCGGACGTCTGGCGGTGATCGGCCTCGGACCGGGCGCTGCCGAACTGATGGTGCCAGCGGTGAAAGCCGAACTGGCACGGGCCACCGACGTGCTCGGCTACGAAACCTACGTGCGCATGGCCGGCCCGTTCCGCGAAGATCAAGTGCTGCATTGCACCGACAACCGCGAAGAAATGCAGCGCGCCCGTCACGCCTTCGAACTGGCGGCGCAGGGCCGTTCGGTGATCGTGGTCTCGTCCGGCGACCCGGGCGTATTCGCGATGGCGGCGGCGGTGCTCGAAGCGTTGCACGAGTCCAGCGAGCCGGCCTGGCACAACGTCGATCTGGAAATCCTGCCGGGCGTATCCGCCTCGCTCGCCACCGCCGCCCAGGCCGGTGCGCCGCTGGGCCACGATTTCTGCGTGATGTCGCTGTCGGACAACCTCAAACCCTGGTCGATCATCGAGAAGCGCCTGGATCTGGCCGCCGAAGCCGACCTGGCGCTGGCCTTCTACAACCCGATTTCCCGCTCGCGACCGTGGCAACTGGGCCGTGCTCTGGAGATCGTCGCACAGCACCGAACGCCTGAAACTCCAGTGGTTCTGGGACGTGACATCGGTCGGCCGGGCCAGACGCTGCGGGTCACCACACTCGGGGCGCTCACACCGGAACAGGTGGACATGCGCACCATGGTGCTGATCGGCTCTTCCACCACCTGCGTGTTCCCTCGCGCCGAGGGTGGAAGCTGGGTGTACACCCCGCGCTGGTATGGCGTTAAACCCGCCTCCTGAAATCGAGCGGCCCTTTTAGGGCCGCCGCACTGGATCGTTTTCCGTCGATTCTTGAATCTCTCTGATTCACCCGTTTGGCAGCAGTTTCCTACTGTTGTTGTGGGTTTGTTCTTTCCGTAAGTTTCAATTCTTATAATTGGACATACAAAGGCATGCGCTGTAATGCGCGAAACATAAAGCGCTCGCACCCTGATGCCGTTGGGTTAAGTCTTGTTTATGGGGTTGTAGTGTAATGGGTTGATATAGGTGTCTCCCGGGTTCTGACATTAATTGAATTCCTTGCGAGTTGATGGGTTGTGCAAGTTGACGTTATTTTTTGAATAACAAGTTTGCTCAATGAAAAGGATATTCAATTGAAAAGTGCACAGGCAGGGGGGCTGGTCGGTCAGGATTTTTCTAAATCTGTTGATAGAACCAAGTTAGAGTTCGTCCTAACGCGCCAGTTAAATGCGGAATATCAAGGCAAGGCGCTGCGTTACTACGAAGGTGCTGTCACGGCATCCAGTCTGTCCGAACAGCTGACGGCGGTCAGTTTGCTCAAGGAAGTTATCGAAACAATTCCACCGAATGCCTCGAAGGTCCAATTGCAACAACTTCGAGCAACTCTGGCGGATTACCATACTCGCTTGACCACCACCGTGGAGTTGTTGAGTACTGCCAAAGCCGTACCCAAAAAACTGCACTTTGTCTGGGTGGGAGGAGGTATAGGTGCAATCCAGGGTGATTACATCAATGTCTGGAAGCAGATGGCGGGACCTGATGGGTACAGCCTTAATCTCTGGTACGACAGTGACGCGCTGCTGGCCCATGAAACCAATCGAGTCATCGTCGAATCGGCCAAGGCCCTCGGGGCCATGTCTGTCCCTGAAGGCAAGGCAAATACCCCCGCTGCGCTGGCTGATCGTTATATCGAACGGGCGCGCGTACTGCGTCAGCAGATGTTCGAACATATCCAACAGGTCACTGGCGCGGGAGGAAGTGCCGACCAGGCGCGAATCGATCTTTTGGTGAGCGCCTATGGCCAGGATGAAGAGGTGCTCAAGGCACTCAAGTCACGCAATGTGCAGTCCCTGGAAGCTGTAGAGCGCCACGGAATTTTGCTTCGCGACATCCGCACGCGGTTATCCGATCAACCGTTGTTCGATATTTATGAGCGCGAAATCTCCTTTCGCGCCAATTTGGCAGCGGCATCGGATATCACGCGTTTGCAGGTTGTGAATCTCGAAAGCGGTACCTACCTTGATGCGGATCTGCTGCCGTCCTTGCATAAAAAAATCGGTGGCGTGGATCTCACCGGTTTCGATGCCGAGGAGCGCATCGGCGTTATGCAGGTCTTGCTTGATCATAATCCGCACATCCTTCCGAACCGCGGCTCGCCCTATGCAGATCTACGTCACCAGATACCTGAGCAGCACAGAGGGGTGCTAGTAGACTTCGCTAAAAACGTATCTTCAGTGCGAGATGTTTTTGCACCGTTCGGTGACGTCATGGTCTCTGAAGGTGGGCTGCGTGTTGGTAACAAAAACAGTCCTGATCTGGCGGCAAATTCAATCGTCCCCTTCAACGGTCTTTCCAATGCAATGTTGAGCGGCCACGCAGGCTCTGCAGCGATTGCCGGGGTCATGGAAAAGATCCGCAAGAACTACGCGTTCAGAGACCGTGTGCTGGAGCAAGCACAGACAGCTTACCTATCGCTTCAGGATCACCAGGCATTTACCGATCTGATTATTGGTGAGTGGGAGAAGCAGCACGGTCCGATATCAGGCTGGGAGGGAGAGCTGCATACACTCAACAGCTTTTTACGAGCGGTCGCTGGCTACGATGCCGATGGCATCAAGTTCGGCGCCCAGTCGGCCATTGCCATGAGCGGGCCAAGTGCGGTGTCGAGCGGATTGAGTGATTTCGTCATTGACCATGGCGTTGCGGGTGCGCGCCAACTAGTCAGTGACAAGGTCAATCTGTTTGACGGTTTTAACCTGGCAACCGAAGAGGAAACCCACCACAGCTGGAAAGACAATGCCAAGACGGAACCCGCATGGTTCGAACTTGAAATAAAAAGGATCAAGGAAGGCGCCTACCATCCACATTTCAAGGGCAATGTGAATGAGTTGCTTAAAGGTCAAACCCTTACTCTCGAAAAAGGCTGGCCCGTCATAGAAGGCCGGCCGGTGTTGATGACGGCTGTACTGCAACAGTTGATGGATGAACTGGGCGAGCCGTTGATCCAGGCGATGCGAAACAAGATTAGCGGCGAGATGGTGCTCAACAAACCGTTGAGCCTCAGCTTCGACCAGCGCCAGCAGATCCTCGCCCAACCCGTCAGCGAACTCCCGCCGTCCCTCGGTGCAGAGCAAGCCGCAAACCTCAACGAGTTGTTCGCCCGTCTCGAACACGGTTCGCTTCCTATCGAACAATTGAGCCCGCTGCAGCGCGTTGTGCTGGGTGGTCTGTTCGGCGCCCGAAGCCTCGATGCCACGGGTTTTGCCAACGCTTGGCAAGACGCACTCAGGCTGGCCCGGGAAACTGCCGATGGCGGTGTGTTTGCCCGTTACGCGATGATCGAAAAAACCCTGCACCAACACAAGGCTGCGGCATTCGAAGCAGGCCTTGCGCAGGGTGGCGTCCCCGGCCTGCAAACGGCGCGGGAGCTGAAGGTGCTCGCGTTGATCGAACCCCTGAGCTTGAACCAGTGGGGGCGGCGTGTCGCGCAAGTCAACGGCACCGCGCAACGGGAATATCACACACACATTCTCAAGCGAGCTGCGCAGGTTCGTGGACAGTTTCTCCAGGCCGGCGCCATCTCTGCGCGGCAGTTACCTCAGGATTTGCTGGCGCGCACACTGGGCGACCCGAGCCGCCGGTGCTACCCACTGGTGTTGCTCATGGCTGTGGCGCTGAGCGGGGGCGCGAGCGCCGAGCGAACGCTGGTCGGCCGGGTGGCCAGTGCCAGTCTGATGCCGGATGACGCCGATTCCCGGGTGTTGATGCAGGCTCTGGATGAGTTGCCCGGAGTTGCCATGACCGACGCCGGAACGCCGCTGGGAACCAACAGCCTGGAAAAGATCCTGCAGACGCTGGAAGCAAAAACCACCACGAGCGTGCTGCTGCTCGATACCGGCAATCATGCGCTGCTCCTGGCGAAAGTCGTCGTCGGCGACAGCAGTACCTATCGTTTCTTTGATCCCAATTTCGCCGTATATGGGTTTGACCAGGTGCAGTCGCTGAAGGAGGGCATTCAGCGCTACCTGAGTCATGGCAACGCCGAGTTGGCCAGGTTGTACGGCCTGTCTGCCACCCCGTCATTCAACGTCATCGAACTGAACCCTGCGGCCATTGCCGACAGGATTCTGCCATCAAAAGTGCAAGTAGGCAGCTTGCTGAATGACGGACCGGTTGCGTCCGGTCACACCGCCACAGCATGGGAACGACAGGCTGTTCAGCGCACGCGCTCGTTGTCGGAAAACGCCCGGATGGGTGCCAGCCTGGCGCAATTGGACGGACGTTACTGGGCACGTGAATTCGACGAGGCGAGCAGCCGTTTGCGCAGCGAACATGAACTGGGGCGTGAATTTTTGCCATTGCTGGAGACGGTTCAGGGCAGTCCGGAGGCAGGTTATACGCTGACGTTGGCAAATGCCCGCAATCCACACGAAACCATCAACGTCACGACAGCCGACTCGAGGTTTATCAAAGTCAAAAAACACATTCAACGTCTGGTGAAGACACTGGCAGGCAACAACACCGGCCCGGTGGAAGCCGATGGTGGCAGCCGCTTGAGTTTTGCCTTCGCCATCCAGACCTTGATCACCGAAATGCGCAACCGTGAGTATCAGGCCGGGGAAGGGCAAATACCGGCATTGTCCGTCGCCCTCCAGGTTCAGGTGTATGTGAGTTATGCCCAGCTGGGCTATGGCGTGGTGAGCGATTCAGTGCAGATAATCAGCCTTGTTCGTCAGGTCGCGGCCAGTGAGCAGGCCCTGGCGATACGCCAGTCGTCTCTGTCAGGGCGACTGTTGGGTCGTGCGTCCACGGGGGCAGGAATCGGATTTTCCGTGGTCAACATTGGCTTCGACCTCTATGGCCTGGCGGTGGCGAACAACCAGGAGCAACGTTCGCGGCTGGCCACGCAATTGGTGTTCGATGTGGCGGCGCTGGGGCTGGATGTCGTTGCACTGGCCGTGGGCGGAACCGTCGGCGCGGCAGCGGCCATCCTGTCGGTGCCTTTGCTGGGCGTGGGCATCGGTGTGACGGCCATCGCCAGTAACCTGGGGCAGATCAGCGACAAGGCCAAGGCCGTGGGCGAGCATTTACGCAAGATCCAGGATGCTTACGGGGTCGCCGCTTACACGCGCAAGGACGGAGTGTTGCGCTTCGAACCGGAGGCGGTCATCACTCATCTGGACATGCCGAAAAAACGCATCGGGTTCGACAGCCAGAAATTTTACCCAATGGTACGCGGAGGTCTGGAACTGCCGCAGCCCGACACGAATCCCAGGCAGTTGCACCGGGCCATCGACATCCGCCAAGCGTTGGAGCTGCCAGATTTCGTCGTGCTGGATCCCGGGGTTCCACCGATCCGGACAGTGGTATTGCCGTGTACGCCGATTTGTTACTACGGTTATGAGTACCAACTGGGGTCGGCAGGGTTCGTTTATGTACCAAAGGAAGGCGAGTCCGACGTCGAGGCGTCAGCCCCTTTTCCTGTCACCTGGTACCCAAGCCTGCGCAATAGCACGGTGAGCAAACTGGAATACGACGAGGAGGGCGAGCGCCGTTTTTACTTCTTTGCCAATACCCCGATCCCGCACATCCTCTATAAGCTCAACCCGGTCTACAAACCGACGAAGATTGTCGTGACGCTGGACACCCATGTCCGGCAATTGCTGGTGCCCGAGTTGCCGAGGGAATGGAAAAAATGCATTTCCTACGTAATCAGCGCTCACTCTGGCCTCTATCAGCTCTGCCTGACTCCCGGGATCGTGGCGGTTGCCTTGAGGAACAGCACTTTCGGCGAGTCGGTCAGCTGGATGATTCGTGCACCCTGGGTCAGTGAGGAACAGGTGACGTTGGAGCATTCTGTCCTGACCGTCGACGGCATCGGGATCGAGGGTTTCGCGGGCTCCGAAGTTTTCCTCGAACTTGCGCACGGGGAGCTATTGCGGCTCGATCAAGACCTTAAACACTGGGTGTTGGTGTCCGTCACACTGGACACCGGAACGAGCGCTCGGAGCACTGATAAAGATGCAAGGGACGTTGTGACGAATGAGGCTGCACTGACGGCGACCCTGGCCCGGATTCGCGCGCGGGCGCACGAGAAGCGGCTGGCCTCTGCGTATATGCCGTTGCACAACTACGAAATCCCGTTCAACGACCGCTCCACACCGGTGTACACCACCGGATACTACGATGTGGCGCAGGATCGGGTGCTCTACGCACGCAATCTTCCGGCTGCCGTCAACGACGGGATCCTTCTGGGTGGCGCCAGTGGTCAACACGCCTGGTTCTATCATCCTGACCATCCGACTCTCTGGCGTGTCGATGCGACCACCGGAACGGTCAACCATCGCTATCGCCTGATGAACCCGCCAAGCGGTTCGACAATCATCGGTTGCGAGCAGACCGCTGACGGGAAACTGCGCGTGGTGCAGAAAATGAAGAGGAGACGTATCTACGACCATACGTTGGAGTACCTGATCTGCGATCAGTCCCTGACGTTTGTTGGTATCAACAGTTGGGGAACGTTCCGTCACGACCACTTTTTTGGCACCGACGCGCAGGACTGGAGGGATCCGATCGACGCCTTCGGTCAGCCTCATTCCTTTGCGGATGAGACAACCGGTATGGCTGCATCGGTTGCCAACTGGACATCCGCTCCATTCATTTGCGGGCGTATGTATCTGTGGGAGGAGTTTCAGTATTCGGTCTGGATTCGTCTGCATGACAACCAGTATTTTCGCGATGGAATAGGACTCACTCAGAGAATCATGCTGATGTGGGATCAAGCCGATAATGGCGCCATGCTTTTCTACGACAAAGAACGCAACGTTCTCTCCCGAGGGTTCAGGGATCCGGACGAGCCTTCTACTTTCCGTGACGAAATTATCGAGAGCGATGTTGTAGAGGTCTCATCCACTGCCGGCCGCTACATCGCCACCAAGGCCGATGGCCGGATGTTCGAGATCGAGATGGACGGCGCACTGAAGTTTGTCGGCGTCGGCCGGAGCTGGCTCGAGCAGCGTCCAGACTGGCTCGCGGCGTTACCTGAGCGGGTGAAAGAACATTCGGACGGGCCGATTCCGATCATTGGCTTGGGCAACGGTTCCGACAGCGCCTTCCTCGCGGCGTGGTGCATCGGCGGGCACCTTTTGCTGGCGGATATAGGTCATGGCAAAGAGCTGGCGTTGCTCGGACTGACTCCCGACAGGCAAGCGGCCTGGCTGCTCGATGTTGCACCAGGGCAGATCTATCGCCAGAGGCTGATCCGGTTCGAAGCCGTTCGGCCGGCCTTTGCCAATGGCGCCCGCGTGCTGCATCCCGAACACTTGCCAGTCGCGCAAAAAGTCTGGTCAGGCTGGTCGTTTGCCGAGGTGCTGACCGACGGGCAAGGGCTACAGGGGCGAACCCGTGAAGGCGTGAATCTGGAGTTACTGGACAACCGGCCTGCACGGATCGTGAGCGTGGAAAATCAATGGTCTTACGTTCGCGGCGAGACGACAGATCAGTTGCAGGCGCGTTTGAAAGCACTGGTGTCGAGTAATGCCCATGCCTCGGTTCTGCAAGTCGAAAGTTCTCTGAATCGCTACAAGTACTTTGTACCCGAGCTCAACCGTGTGTTCGATGTCTCCGGGCGAGCCGATGGACAGTGGGCGGTGTTCCTTGGAACCCGAAACGAATCGGTGCCGATGCTGTTCGACCCGGTGGACGGATTGATTTTCGACCGCGGTACGACAAATGGCATCTGGTTGGCGGGCAGTCATGCCAGCAGGGAGGGCGAGGTACTGGTGCTTGAGACGACCGCTGAGGTCACTGACCTGCTGCCCCTTATTCCGGATGGCGTCGACAAATTGATTCTGGCCTTCGGTTCGCAGGTGCAGACCTATTGCGTGTCCGAGCAGACCTGGCAGCGGCTGGACTGCATTGTCATCGATAACCGGCCTCATCAGGAGGATCAACCGGCGACCGTGTGTACGCTGGCCTTGGACATGGCCGACAACCAGCGTTTGTTGCTTTGTGTGGCTGAGGGGCATCTGGTGGTTACCGATCCGGACAACGCTCATAGCCTGATAGTGCGTGATGCGGATCCGCAGGATGGAGAATCAAGGATGCCATTGGAGGTCAGCATCAAGCTCCAGGGGCATGACCACAGGTTTGGCCTTGAACGATTGCTGGAGATGTTGAAGGACGCCCAGGGCGATGCGGGGTATGTCGTGTTGGGCGAAATGATCAAGAAAGCCGCAACCCCTCAATAGCCGGCACTTTCGGACTGCGGGTCTTTTTATCGTATTGATGCACTATCAAGTAAAACAAACTTTTAAGTTTGCGTTTTATTAATCATGTTTTTAGTGGTGTCTTTGGCATGAGTGAAAGGGTCGCTGGGCTCCACGTCCGGCGGCGGTGTTTTTATGTGTCTGCTTGTTGGCATATTAATTAATAGACCCAATACAGGAGTGTGTTTTCCATGCAGGAAGCGAAAGTTAAAAACAATGACGGCTATGTCAAGTTCGTCAATCTTTTCAAACTGACTGACCTTGAGCGGGCGCTGTTGCCGCACAAGAATAGCGAGCAATACGATGCGGTAATCCGTTACTACTTTGCCTGTATCGGTTTGCTGGAGTCGCCCAGATTGCTCGAGCCATTGGGGCTCTTAAAACAGACGTTGGTACAGTTACTGGAAAACCATCGAGTGAAGCGCAGCCTCGAAGCGCAGACGTCTCGCGTTGCTGACGCTGCCGTGGATTTGTCGCAGATATATGACAAAGTCGAGCGTTATGAGTCGCGCCTTCAGTTCAGTGTCGAGCAGATGAAAGCGGTGGCAACGGAAGTTCCAAAGACGTTGCACTTTGTCTGGCTCGGCGGAGGTCTTGGCGTCATTCAGCGCGATTACCTCAATGTGTGGAAACAGGTGTTGGCCGAGCATGGCTACACCCTCAATCTCTGGTTTGACAGCGATGCGCTGCTGGCGTGGCAAACCAACAAACTGATTGTTGAAGCCGCCAAGGCAGATGCCCTGTTGCAGGTCGCGGATAAGAGCATCTCCGAAGACGAGCTGGCTACCCTGTTCGAGGAGCGCGCCATTGTTCTGAAACAACAGATGTATGCGCACATCAATACGGCGGTGGCGAAAGGGGGATCCGCCGATGACGCCCGGATGGATTTGCTGAGCCGGGCCTATGGCCAGAATATGGCGGAGCTGGAAGCATTGAAGGAAGGCAATCGTCGCAGCATGTTGGAGATGGCCGAGGGTGGCTTCCAGTTGCGCAATCTCGATGCGGGCGCAGTACCGCTGCAACTGCGGGACATCTACGATCGGGAGATGCGTTTGCGTGGCAATCTGGCGGCGGCGTCCGATGTGGTGCGCGCCGAAGTCCTGTATGCCGAAGGTGGCAGTTATGCCGATGTCGACCACCTTCCACCGTTGTCGAAAACCCTGGGCGCAGTCGACCTCAGCGGTCTGGCCCCCGATGCCCGTCTGGGAATTCTGCAGTTGTTGCTGAACAACAATCCTGAATGGATGCCTGGGCGTCAGGCATCCTCAAGATATTACGAGAGCATTCCTCTTGAACATGTGCCGACACTGGAGGCTTTTGCGCAAAAAAGACCAAGCCTGAGCGAGGTGTTCCAGGCCCCGGCGGATCAGCTGGCTCGACCTTTCATGCTGCGCGCACTCCCCAAAGACACTACGTTAACCAATGCATTTCTGATGGCTCATCCCGGCTCGGCGGTATTGAAAACCGTGATCGAGCGGTTCCGTTTCAACTATGGAGTGATTGATGCGTCGACTCGGCTGGCCGCGCAGCGAGGTATTGCATTGAGCGATTTTGACCTCATGGCGCCGCTGGCGCAGGACGTGCTGGAAAAAACCTATGGGCCGCTGATTGGACTGCAAATGGAAGAAGAAATAACCGCAGCCTTTCTGGCGAGTGCTGTAGCGTCCTACTTCCGCGACGGCATTCGCCTTCAGAGCGAAGGGACAATCTATCTGACCGGTCCGGGTGCCCTACGTGACGGCATGACCGATTACGCCAAAGCGCACTTGACACCCTCGGTTGCCGAGGCTGTGCGCAAAGAGGCAGCCATTGCGACGCACTCGACGGTCAACCGCGATACCGAAGAGGAGTTGGACCATTCCTGGAAGGACAATGAAACCGACGGAGTGAAGTGGGTCAGCGACGAGCAGCAACGTTGGCGCGAAGGCCGATACACGACCCGTTACAAGGGCGATCTCGCGCAACTTCTTCAGTCTTCGACGATTGAGTTCGAACAAGGCTGGCCTTTGATCGAAGGACGAGCGGTGCTGCTGACCGACGTGTTGCAGCGATTGGTCGACGGACTTGGTGAGCCGTTCATCGAGGCGATGAGGCAGGGACACAATGGCGCAATCCGCTTCGAGGAACCGCTGCCGCTGAGTTTTGATGATCGCCAGGCAATCAGGAGCCAAGCTTCCGAAGCGCACCCTCCAGCCTTCCTGTGCGATGAAAAAGTTCGGAACCAAGGGGTGGATGAAGTGCTGAGCGATATCGCCAGTGGCTCCCGTCACTTCATTGATGCAAGCCCTTTGCAGAGGCTGTCGCTGGGCGTGTTGTTAGGGCTGGATTCATTGCATAACCAGCGCTTTGTGGCGTCCGCCAGCGAACTGGACAATTTGGCCAATAGCGTTGCCGAACAGGGCGCTTCCGGCCGTTACGCCGTTATTGAGCGGCAACTGTACAAGCGCAAGGCAGCGGGGTTCATAGCCGGCCTGGCCAGCGATCTGGATCAGGCACCGATGTTGTCCGACAGCGCGCTGGAACTGAAAAAAGCAGCCTTGAAACAGGCGCAGACGCAGTTTCAGTGGGGCCGTCGTGTGGCGCGGATCCAGCAAGTGGCCACCCTTGAACATCGCATTCAGCTCGGCGAACGGTTGGCGCAGGTACTCGATGATTTCGAGGCCAGCAGCGTTCAACTGGTTCCCCAGGATCTGCTGCTGCATAGCGGTGGCGAGGCGATTGGCGGGCGTTGTTTTCCGCTGGCGCTGGTGATGAGCGCGGCCCTTGCGCAGGATGATATGGCCTCCAGGCGCTTGCGCGAGCGTTTCTATCTGGCGGTGATCGAACCTGGGCAAGATGATTCGGCAGCTTTTTTGCAAGCACTGGAAGAGCTGCGGGACGTGCAACTGAGCGAGGTCGGGACGCCGCTTGAGCGCGCGGATCTGGATCAGGTCACTGCCGCACTTGAGAAACACACTGGCACCCGTACGCTGATGCTTAACTCTGATAATCATTCGATGCTGGTGGCCAAAACCGTCAACGCAGGACTCGTTACTTATCATTTTTATGACCCCAACTTTGGTCTGTGCGAATTCGAGCATCCGGCCATGTTCAAGCGGGCACTGGAGCACTTCTTCCAAAAACAGGGCATGGCCCGCTATTACGCAGCCTATGGTTCTGAAGCCCGGGCGGTGTTTGATCTGATCGAACTGCAAGGTGAAAAGGTGGCCGCCTTGAAACTGTCGGCCGGATTCAAGGTGGCGCATCTGCTCAAGCCCGAACCTTTGCTGGGAAAACCGGCGCATGCGATTCGCCAGCGTCTGAACAGTGCCCATGGGAAATCGCTGGTCGACAATTCGCACCTGGGCAGCAGTTTGCTGGCGCTGGACAGCCACTGGTGGGGACAGCAGATCGCGCTCGCTGCAGCCTCCTTGCAGGATTTGCATCCGTCGGCAACGCCGTTGGTGCCGTTGTTCGAGACGCTGGAGATCACGCCCGAGGGCAACTACCGGGTGAGTCTGATCAATCCGTCAGACCCGCTACACGTAGTTCAGGTGCTCAGCGACGATCACCGGCTGTTGCGGATCAAGAACTGGCTGTCGGAACAGTTTTCGACCCTGGCGCGTAAACCGGTCGAGACGGGCGGCGTCCTGGATCCGACTGAAGCCGGCAGTGTCCACACCCTTAACGCTGGCTTCACCATCCAGGCGTTGATGAACGCCTTGCGAGGGCGGGAAGGGGATGGCCGGACATTGACCACCGCCGTGCGCCTGCACGCGTACGTCAACTATGCCCAGTTGGTGCATGGCAATGTCGTGGATGTGGTGGGCCTGGTGCAATTGGTTCGCACCGCGCTGGGCGAAGAAAAGATCATCGCCCGCACGTGCGCTCCGGTAGTCGGTGAGGCGCTGGGGCATGCGGCCAACGAAGGTGTCGGCGCGGTGCTGGGGCTGGCCAATGTTGGCTTTGATATCTATCAGGTGACGACGGCGCAAACCGAAGTCGAGAAAGCTCAGTTCGGCACTCAGCTGACATTCGATTCCGCCAGCCTGGTGTTAACGGCGGGCGGCATCGGTGCCGGGTTGGTCGGCGCATCGACCGCCGCGGCGGTGCTCGGTGGCGCTGGTGTGATTCTCGGTGGATTAGCCATTGGTGTGGCGGCATTGGCCCAAGGATTTGCCAATATCGCGCGCGAGGCGCAGGAGGTCGGGAAGTTTTTCGACGACATGGAGCGGGCCTATCGCGGGGACGGCTACCATTTCGATGACGCTCTGGTCGCGTGGGTTGCGCAGCCCTCACTGATCGTAAAAAGCATCGACCTGAATACCGGAAAAGTGATGCTCGACAGTCCGAAGTTATATCCCCTTCGCGACCATTTCGGCGTGCCGGACTTCGACCCCGACTACGCGCGGGCGATCGATATCCGCCGACAACTGAGACTGCCCCCACAGATCGGATTTGCACCGCCCGGCGGACAAACTATCGTGCTGCCGTGTACGCCGCAAACCTGTTACGGCTATGAGTACAAGGCTCTGCCCTTTGCCAACTTACGTCATGATCGCGGTTTCGACACGGCGCGACGCCTGGAGAAAAAGCAATCGGACGGCCAGTGGCTGTTTCGGTTTTCGTTCTATTCCTTTCCTTCCGATTACATTCTTTATCGCCTGAATCCGGTGTATCGCGAAACGGTCATCGAGGTGCAACTGGATGCGGTGGAACGTGCACTGGTGATCCCCGTTTTGCCGAAAGTCTGGCACGGCAAATTGTCCTATCAGCTGACAGGCGCAGACGCCTCCTGTTCAGTGACGCTCAATCCCGGGGCAAACATCAGCCTCGTCTCACCGAGCCTGAAGCGTTGCCGCTGGGTGTTGCACGCAAGCTGGGCCAGTGAACGTGATATCCGGATCGAGTCTTCGGGCGAACTGTACGTAGGCACCGTCCACGTGACGTTTTTCGGCAAAGGTCTCCACGAGGTGGTGATCAGGACAGCTGACCAGCTGTTCAAGGTCAATCGCGGCAGGCGCCAGTTGGATATTCTCGAGCAGACGGCGCCAAACGGACTCGATGAACAGGCGATACTGGAACACTACAAGAGCCTCGCGCGGGAGCATCGATTGGTGCTGCCATATACGCCGGTCCATCACTATCTGATCCCGTTCGACGATCCGCAGGAACCGCGTTACACAACGGCTTGGTATGACTCCCGTGAAGATCGCTTCCTCTATGTCCGCAACGAGGAAGTGCTTGATATCAGCGAGCCGCAGCTGTCAGTAGTCGTCGATGGATCTGCCTATTTTCACGATCCTGAGGATTTCGCGATCTGGCAAGCCGATGCCACCACAGGCTTAATCAAACATCGGTATTGGTTACTGCTTCAGGATGGAAAAAGCACCATTCGCAGTATCGAAGCGGATGCCCAAGGTGTGATTCATGTCGTGCAGGAATACGTCGTGGGCAATCAAGCGGTCAGGCAATACCGTTACTTGATTCATGACGGGCAACTGCTGTTGAGTTCCGTCACTCACGACATGGCGCCGGAACTGCAGGCGCTGGTGTTGGCTAACGATGCGCTGGCCGACTGGTCAACGGTACTGGGCAAGTTTCTGCGGCTGGAAGCCCGTCCCTTGAACACCGGTGCCACAACGGTCGACTGGCAGCCGGCACCTTACGTTTCGATCTGTTGGAAGATTGAACCGCAGGTCCGGGACATGGTGTGGGTGCGCAGCCGCGATCGACTTCTCATCGTTCCGCAGCCCGGTCGGCTGCACGCTCGTGGCTGGGACGATTCGATCAAGAACCTGAACGGTCTAATGCTGTTGACGATGGCCGATGACAGCGATGTGTTCCTCATTTATGAGCGGCTCTACCGCAACCAGTCATTAAGCCGACTGCAACGGAGCGTGAAAAACGGCAAAGGGCAATGGACACACCGATGGGTGCAGCCCGCCGGGCTCAAACAGGTCGTGGCCATTGAGGGCGGCTATGTGGCACTCGATGAAAACGGGCTGTTTTTCAACCTGACCTCGCAAGGCGAGGTGCAACTGGGCGGTTTGAGCGAGCAGTGGCTCAAGGATCGTGCTCAATGGTGGCGGGCGCTGGAGCCGATTGCCGAGCAATATCCGGGCAAGGATTTTGCGATTGTCGGTTTGCGCAATTTCACAGGGAGCGGCAACTTGTGCGCCTGGTACGTGAATAACCGTTTGTTGCTGTGCGATCCAGGACTCGACAAGGAAGTTCGCTTGCTCGGCGTAACCCCGGACAATCAAGCAGTCTGGCTGTTTGATCTATCGAGCGGTGAGATCTGGACCCAGAATTTCATCGATCCACAGCTGCTCGATCAAGTATTCGGCGCAGGCTTGCAATTGTTGCTGAGCGACAGGCTGCGGGCTTATCAACGGGAGTGGGGAGACTGGCGGTTCGCCGACGTGACGATTGAGGCCGCCGGATTGCGCGGGATAACCGTTGACGGCGTATCACTGGAGCTTCGCCATCAAGAGTCGGAGATCATCACCGGGGTCAGCCACGATTGGGTGAGCGCGCATGGCGAACACTGGATCGAAGATCTCCAATGGTTATTGGAAGCGGCGGAACATCCTGAGTTTGTGTCTGTGGAGTCCGAACCTGGCAGCTTGCAATGGTATGACGTACAAAGTGCCCGGCTGATCCGGATTGCGGGTAAAAATCTGCCCACGGATTTTGCGCTGCTGGGCACTCAAGACCAGGTCAACGTGATGCTGCATGAGCGCCAGGATGGATGGGTGCATATCTATCCGGACATGCGAAGCATCGGGCCGTTCGATTATGTTCAGCGCAACGGCGAAGTGCTGGTCGTCGAAGGACAGACGGCCCAGCGCGTTCTCTTGCCGCTGATTCCCGATGACGTCAATACGTTGATTCTGCGATTGGGGCAGGGTGCCGTGACGTGTCACCTGACGAAGGCAGTCTGGCGGAAACTGGACTCAGTCGTCGTCGACTGCCGGCATGCTCTGGGTGAAACTCCGGCCATTGCGGGCAAGTTGATCTGGGCGTTCGATGCGCCTGAAAAACTGTTGTTCGAGATTGTCCAGGAGCATCTGGTCATTGTTGACCCGGACAGCGAGCACTGCCTGATCTTCCGTGATGTGTGTTCCGCCGACCCGGCATTACGCGGTGAAGTGTTCCTCGCGTTTGAAGCATTGCAGTCACATCCGATATCGATGTTCGTGGCGCGGTTACGGGACAGAAAAAGCAAGGTTGGCAGTGCAACCCTGCAAGAGCTGCTGACGGAATCGGCAGTTGCAGGGTAAGCGGCCGCCACTCAGGGCACCAGATACCCCTTCACCCCGGTAAAAATGATCTGCGCCGCCAGGGCGCAGACGAACAGCCCCATCAACCGGCTGACAATCTGCAAACCCTGGTCACCGAGAATGCGCTCGATACGGTTGGACAGGTAAAGCACCACGCCCACCGTGAAACTGGCCAGCGCAATACTGAGAATGGCCGTGAGTTTGTCGTCCCAATGAGGCTGACTCACGCCCATGACCAGCAGGGCACCGATGGTGCCGGGGCCGACCGTCAAGGGAATCGTCAGTGGGACAATGGTTACGTCCTGCTGCACATTGTCTGTCTGCACCGCCGACTTGCCCTGGGCCATGCCCAGCGCCGAGATGAACAACACACTGCCAGCACCGATGCGGAACGCGTCCACGGTGATGCCGAAAACACTGAAAATCACCCGCCCAAACAGGTACAGCAAGACGCTGGAAACCAGGGTGGCGGTTGCCACTTTCCAGGCCAGGCGACGCTGTTCCTTGCGCGAATAACCGCGGGTCAGACTGATGAAGCAGGACAACACGAAGAACGGGCTGTAGAGCACCAGCATCTTCAGGTAAACGCTGAACAACACGTGGAGCATGGTGCAAGCTCACTGGCGAGGGAAGTCGTGGGGGAGTCTATCAGGCGCTACAAGATCTGTCGGCTCGCTCAATGGCGACAGTTTCAGCGGTTGGTCGTTTGCCCGTCTATGGCGCCCACTCTGGCTCCAACGCGGGCGGACATCAGATGTTGTTCATCATAGGTTGAGTGGGCAAGTTTTTCCTTGTTACGGTGGTGGATCAATAAGTCTTCTGCGGACAAGACCGCGGATATCAAGAAATCAATAAATGCCAGACAGGCAGGAATTTAAAATGGAATTTGAGTTGAAAGAAAACGCCAAAACGATTGCGCTGCAAGACGATGCCTCGGTTTTAGACAATAGTTTGTTGGGCTTCAGTGCCAAACTTTCTAGTCAGGACAGACAGTTCGTCAAAAACAGTGTTCGATATGCCAAAGCCCGAGCGAACAAAAAATACAATAGCGTCAAACAGACTGCTGACTGGTTCGAATATTACTCAGGCGTACTCTGGTCTATCGGCTGGGGACTTGATCAGCCACTCGTGGAAGTTATCGACAGGGGATTTTCCGGAAGTGTCACGGGGGCCTACCTGGATGTCATGTCCAGGAAGGTCGGGCGTAATAAGGCTGCGACTCTTGCAAACGCTTTAACCATGCTAGGAAGCGACGATCTGTTGCAAGATGCCTTCGCCGCAAGAGTGAGAGAGTCTGGCGAGCTTGAGATTTTGCCCGCCGAGCTTAATCCGGATGGCACGTTGGGAATATTCTTGAGTCATGTGCGTCTGCTGAAACTTGACTGGTCGACAGGCTTTTGGGGTGTGGGCCACTCGATGGCACAACTGGATATCAGGGTGCGTGAATTCACTATTCGGCAACGAGACATCGCCAATAACCGTCAGGCATTGCAGGACGCACTGGATGAGTTGGAGGATCGGGACTTTATCGATCTGATATCGCGCAACTGATCTAAGGATGTTTGAGGTGGTGTGTTTTAATAAGGTTTAAGTTGTTTGATTGTGCGTTGTAATTTTTTGTATGTGTTAATTGTTTGATGTTTTTAAGTTGGTTTTGGTAGTGTTGTTGCTGAGCCAAGTTGGCTCGTATTAATAACAATGGAATGTTTAAAAATGAATCAAGTTGATAGTGTAGATGATGCGGAACAAGCAGCCCTTATTACTGGCCTGATCCAGCGTTATCCCGCCTCTCGGGCGAAGTTGCGTATTGCGGGTTTTTCGGCGAAGTCGGGGTCGAGCCTGATCGACCTGGACGATATTCAAGCGGTGGTCGATGGCCCTAACGTCGTCGGGTTGATGGATGGCATGAGCCGACGCAACAAGAAAGTTGCGCTCAATACTTATCGGTTTGCCGAGCTCATGGCCACCAACGAATACCCTGAAAAAAACCAAATGGAGGAGCGGTTTCAATTTCTGATAAAAGTTCTTGCGACGTTGAAATGGACCAAAATCGTTCAGGTTTCCAAGGAATATGAAAAGACAACGCAAAGTCTGACCATGGAGAATGTAGTGATCGATATTGTTGGCGGTATCGTCAAAGGTGTCGCCGGAGGCATTGGCATCCCCTCTCTGGTTTCCGATACCCTTGGCTCTCTCAAGCAGGACGAAAAAGCGCTCAACCTTTTCAATCGTTCTGTAGAAAAAAACAAGGGCCGCCGCTTTGGAATGGCCTCCTGCGTACAGGACAAGGAAGGTTACGTAAACATGGCTGTCGCGGCTGTCAATTATTCCGCGGAGCCTGGCAACGACGGTGGTGTGCTGTTCTTTGAATGGAAAAGTTCTGCAGTCAGTGTTTACCAGGACACTGCGTACATGGTCATCCATGAGGAGGATTACCCTGCCAAAAGGGAGGAGGCAGTAAACACCTACCTGGATGAACTGGATGAACGAGCGTTCCAGGCCATTTTGCCCGGTAAGTAACAATTGAGCCGGAGGCGTTTGCCTCCGGCTTTTTTTTTGAGTCCAAGAAGTAACGCTTATGTTGAATTTAAACTACGACATATTTATTGATGGCGGGAGCATTTTGTTGCTGTCGCATGAGCTGAGTCAGAGTGCACGGGATGATGTACTGGATTCGACTTTATATATGCAACTTGCTGCAGCGGCCAAGCACCCTTCATTGGCCGAGTATGAACAGTGGTGGAAGCTATACCACTCACAACTTAATCAGTTTGGCTGGGCGCGTCTTCAGAACTTTGGTGGTTCGTTCGAACCTGATCCCGGGCAGCCAGGCCAGACAATAAGTGAAATAGTGGCAACCCAGGCCAGTCTTTATCTTTCCAGCACCTATGTCGAAGCCATTGACTGTGCGCTGATCGAATTGTCCAGACTCCCGCCAGACAGTGCGGTACGCGCTCAACTGCGCCAGTATTCGGTCGCTGGGGATCGGGCCTCGAACCTGACCAGAGTTCGATTGCAGGTTGGTGTTGTCTTGGCAGGTACGCGCTTAATCTATTTGACTTTCAGTTTCGCAACCCGTGAAACGCTCCCGAACTCGATCATTGAACACATCTTTCTAACGAACGATATCGTCGGGGATATCGAGTTCAATGGGTGTATTACGGTGCTGGATTCGACGGCCTTTGAGCCGTGGCGCAAGAGAGTTGCTATGGCCGTTGCATCTGCTCGTGAGGATCTGATAAAGGCCGTGCATTCGACAAAGCCCAATGAGTAGTCAGTTATTTTGGAGTGGTGATCTCGCCGGTGGTTTGGGTGTTCAGCCCGGTATCTGTCGGTTCATGATGGTTGAGTCGTGGCGCGATTCTGTTGATCACGCTGGGCCACCCAATGCTCGATCAGGTCGCGCAGTTGCGACAGCTCGACCGGTTTGGCCATGTGCCCGTCCATGCCGGCCTGGCGCGCACGTTCTTTGTGCTCGGCGAGAATGTGTGCGGTCAGCGCCACCACCGGCGTGCGAATCCGCTGATTACCGACTTCCCAGGCCCGCAATTGCTGAGTCGCGGAAAAGCCGTCGAGGATCGGCATTTCGCAGTCCATCAGGACCAGGTCATAGCGCTGGGCTTTCATCGCCTGCAGGGCTTCTTCGCCATTGCTGGCAGTGTCCGGTTGCAGGTTGAGCTTACCCAGCATGCCGCGAATCACCTTGGTCGAAATGCTGTTGTCTTCGGCCACCAGGATGCGGAAATCGCTCGGCACCTTCACCGGTAAAGTCGGGCCGACGGGCAGGTGCTGTGAGATGCAAAGGCCCTTGTTTCGCTGATTCAGCTCATCGGCCAGCGTCGTCTTGAGGGTGTAGCCGGCCACGGGTTTGGCGAGGATGCGTTTGATCCCGGAGTTGCGCGCGATGATCTTGCTGGGTGCGTTGCTGATGCCGGTGAGCATGATCAGCAGGATGTCGTGGTTCAGGCTCGGGTCTTCCTTGATCTTGGCGGCCAATTGCATGCCGGTCATGCCGGGCATGTTCTGATCCAACAGAACCACGTCGAAGTAATCACGCAAGTGGGCCTTGGTGCGCAGCAGCGCCAACGCTTCCTTGCCGGACGGTACGGCGCTGACATTCAGGCCCCAGGCGCTGCACTGCTGCACCAGCACCTTGCGGCAAGTGTCGTTGTCGTCCACCACCAACACCCGTGCACCCTGCAGTGGGCCATCAAGGTCGGACGTCGGGTGTTCGAGGCGGTCAGGGTCCAGCGGCAGGGTCAGCCACAAGGTGCTGCCCTGGTTGGCGCCGCTCTTGACGCCGAACTCCCCTTGCATCAAGCGAATCAGCTGGCGGGCGATCACCAGCCCCAGATTACCTCCCAAACGTGTGGCCGAGAGGAAGTGCTTGCTGTGCAGTTCGGCGTGCATCAATGCGTCGCGCTCTTCGGCGTCCATCGGCTCGCCGCTGTCCTGCACGGCAATGCGCAAGCGCGGTTTGGCACTGCGCTCATCGAGCGCGACGACGATCAGGATCTCGCCCTCATCGGTTTTCTTCAGGGCGTTTTCCAGCAGGCTCAGCAGGGTCTGGCGCAGACGCGTCGGGTCACCGCTGATGACGCGCGGCACTTGCGGCTGGATAAAGCTGATCAACTCGACGTTCTGCTGTTCGGCCTTGGCGCGGAAGATACTCAGGCAGTCTTCAATCAACGCGTTGAGATCGAACTGCACATCGTCCAGTTCGATCTGCCCGGATTCGAGCTTGGAAATGTCGAGGATCTCGTTGATCAGCGTCAGCAGTTCGTTGCCGGCACTGTGGATAGTCTGCACATAGTCGCGCTGCTTGACCGAGAGCGGCGTGCCCAGCAGCAGCTCGGTCATGCCCAGCACGCCATTCATCGGGGTGCGGATTTCGTGGCTGATTTTTGCCAGGAATTCGGCCTTGGCGTTGATCTCGGCGTTGCTGGCGGCCAGGTCGCGGCTGACGCTGAAACGGTCTTCGGTGATGCTGCGCTGACGTTCACTCAAGGCAATGCTCATCAACAGGCCACTGATGCAGATGAACACCAGCAAAGTGATGATCAGACCTTGAGGCTCCACCAGGGTCAGCCCCAGCAGGGCGGGCAGGATAATCAGCGTACCGGCGTTGAACACCACCATTGCCGCCACGAAAAGACGTGCCGGGCGATAGCCTTTTTGCCAATGGTAGGCGCTGACGAACAACATGGTCAGGCCCGCGAGGGCGACCAGCGCGTACGTGATGATGTTTAGCGGCAGCGTATTGACGAACAACAGCAGCAAGCCGCAGACACTGATGAACAGGATGTCGCCCAGCAGCAACTTGTTCAGCGGGTGCGGGCCGAGCGGGGCGAAGAAGCGATAGGCGAACATCAGACCGCAGGGCGCTGTCAGCAGCAGCGCGAGGTAAGCCCCCGGCGTCTGGACCGCATGCCAGTCCGGCAACCAGGGTCCGGCTACATTCAGCAGCAGGACCAGGCTGAGCATCAACAGCCCTTCGCAGCCAGCTAGCCAGATACTGCTGCGCGAGCGGGTGTAGGCATAACGAATGACGTTGTGCAGGATCAGCATCGCGATACAGCCGAGCAACAGACCGTAGATCAGCGTCTGATTCTGATTGGCTGCGGTCATGACCGCCGACTGCAGGGTGATGTAAGGCCTCAACTGATGGTCGGAGACCAGTCGCAGGTAAACGTCGAGGTTTTTTTCGCTTTGCGGCAGCGGCAACATGAAGTCACTGCTGGGCAATGGCCTTTCAGCCTGGGGCTGTCCGGTACCAGTGTTCAATTGCTCGATCAGCGTGTCGCCGTCCAGCACATAGAGATTGAGGTGCGACAGGTCGGGAGCGAACACCCGCAGCAACTGTTCGTGCTTGCCAGGCGCGAGTCTGAAACGCAGCCATAAAGCGCCATCGGGCTCGGCGGCGGTGAGGCGGTCGAGTTCAATAGGGCTGAATTGATTGGTGTAGCGAGTGGAACGGATGTCGCTTAGCTGCAGGTCCCCCTGTTCGTCGAGCAATACCGCCCAGCCACTGCCTTGCGCGGCCTGGGCCGGGAGCATGCAGAGCAAGGTCAGCAGAGTGACGGTGAGACCTATGGCAATCCTGAGCCAGCGCACGGCGAAATCCCTTCGTAGGTTGATGCCAGAATATAACTATGCGCGGCGCCGGAATAGCCCGGCAAGCGCCCGAAGCCCTTGCCTGGCCGAATGGTGCTCTTATTCCTGATTTTCGCCACGCTCGCGGGCAATGGCACGGTAGCCAATGTCGTTGCGATAGAAGCAGCCTTCCCAGTCAATCCTTGCCGCCAGCTTGTAAGCTTGCTGCTGAGCGGCATCGACGCTGGCACCCATTGCAGTGGCGCAGAGTACCCGACCACCGGCCGTCACCACTTGACCGTCCTTGAGCGCAGTACCGGCGTGGAAGACTTTGCCTTCCAGTGCTGCGGCTGCATCGAGGCCGTTGATGGCAACGCCTTTAGCGTAGTCACCAGGATAGCCGCCAGCGGCCAGCACGATGCCGACGCTCGGACGCGGATCCCATTGTGCTTCGACCTTGTCCAGGGCTTGTGCCAGGGCTGCTTCGACCAGCAACACCAGGCTCGACTGCAAACGCAGCATCACCGGTTGGGTCTCAGGGTCGCCGAAACGGCAGTTGAATTCGATGACTTTTGGGTTACCAGCTTTGTCGATCATCAGACCGGCGTACAGGAAGCCAGTGTAAACGTTGCCTTCTTCGGCCATGCCACGCACGGTCGGCCAGATCACCAGGTCCATGACACGCTTGTGAACTTCAGCGGTCACGACCGGGGCAGGGGAGTAAGCACCCATGCCGCCAGTGTTCGGTCCGGTATCGCCGTCGCCGACGCGTTTGTGGTCCTGGCTGGTGGCCATCGGCAATACGTTCTTGCCGTCGACCATGACAATGAAGCTGGCTTCTTCGCCGTCCAGGAACTCTTCGATCACCACACGCGAACCCGCGTCGCCGAATGCGTTGCCAGCCAGCATGTCGCGCACGGCGTCTTCGGCTTCGGTCAACGTCATGGCAACGATCACGCCTTTACCGGCAGCCAGGCCATCGGCCTTGATCACGATCGGCGCACCTTTCTCACGCAGATAAGCCAAGGCTGGCTCGATCTCGGTGAAATTCTGGTAGTCGGCAGTCGGGATCTTGTGACGCGCCAGGAAGTCCTTGGTGAAAGCTTTCGAACCTTCCAGCTGGGCAGCGCCAGCGGTCGGACCGAAGCAGTCCAGGCCACGGGAGCGGAACAGATCGACGACGCCGGCGACCAGCGGCACTTCCGGGCCGACGATGGTCAGGGAAACGTTTTTCTCGGCAAAGTCGGCCAGTTGTTCAAGGGCCAGCACGTCGATCGCCACGTTCTCGCACTTGGCTTCAATGGCGGTGCCGGCGTTGCCCGGAGCGACGAAAACTTTCTGCACGCGCGGATCCTGAGCCACTTTCCAGGCCAGGGCGTGTTCACGGCCACCGCTGCCAATGATCAAAACATTCATTTCAAAAACCTCGGATGACGCTAATTCTGTGGGGACTGATCGTTCCCACGCTCTGCGTGGGATTGCCTCTACGGACGCTCTGCGTCCGAGGGACGCGGAGCGTCCCGGGCTGCGTGCCCACGCAGAGCGTGGGTACGATCAAGCAAAAATCAGTGACGGAAGTGGCGCATGCCAGTAAAGACCATGGCGATGCCGGCTTCATCAGCAGCTGCAATCACTTCGTTATCACGCATCGAGCCGCCTGGCTGGATCACCGCAGTGATACCGACCTTGGCCGCGTTGTCGATGCCGTCGCGGAACGGGAAGAATGCATCCGATGCCATGACTGCACCTTGCACCTGCAAGCCAGCGTGCTCAGCCTTGATCGCCGCAATACGCGCGGAGTTCACGCGGCTCATCTGGCCAGCGCCGACACCGATGGTCTGGCGATTCTTGGCATAGACAATGGCGTTGGACTTAACGTACTTGGCGACTTTCCAGGCGAAGATCAGGTCGTGGATCTCTTGCTCGGTCGGGGCGCGTTTGGTCACGACTTTCAGGTCGTCGGCGCCGATCATGCCGATGTCGCGGCTCTGCACCAGCAGGCCACCGTTGACGCGTTTGTAGTCCCAGGCAGCGGCGCGATCAGCCGACCACTCGCCGCAGGCCAACAGGCGTACGTTGGCTTTTGCAGCCACGATGGCGCGGGCTTCTTCGCTGACGCTTGGGGCAATGATCACTTCGACGAACTGACGCTCGACGATGGCCTTGGCCGTTTCAGCATCCAGCTCGCGGTTGAAGGCGATGATGCCGCCAAAGGCGGACTCGGTGTCGGTGGCGTAGGCCAGTTCGTAAGCCTGACGGATACCGCCTTCGGCGTCCGGGCTGACGGCAACGCCGCATGGGTTGGCGTGCTTGACGATCACACAGGCCGGTTTGACGAAGCTCTTCACGCATTCCAGCGCGGCGTCGGTGTCGGCCACGTTGTTGTACGACAGCTCTTTGCCTTGCAGTTGGGTCGCGGTGGCGATACCGACTTCCGCAGGCTTGGTTTCAACGTAGAACGCCGCGCTCTGATGCGGGTTCTCGCCGTAGCGCATTTCCTGAGCCTTGACGAACTGGCTGTTGAAGGTGCGCGGGAATTCGCTGCGACCTTCGGTGGTGAGGGTGTCAGCCGCCTGGTTCACGGTGCCCATGTAGTTGGCGATCATGCCGTCATAGGCGGCGGTGTGTTCGAAGGCCTTGAGCATCAGGTCGAAACGCTGAGCGTACGTCAGGCCGCCGGCCTTGAGGCTTTCGAGGACGCTGGCGTAGTCGCTGGCATTCACCACGATGGCCACGTCTTTGTGGTTTTTTGCAGCCGAACGGACCATGGTCGGGCCGCCGATGTCGATGTTTTCGATGGCGGTCGGCAGGTCGCAGCCTGGCTTGTTGATAGTGGCTTCGAACGGGTACAGGTTGACCGCTACCAGATCGATCGGCTTGATGCCGTGCTCGTTCATGATGGCGTCGTCGATACCGCGACGACCGAGGATCCCGCCGTGGATTTTCGGGTGCAGGGTTTTCACCCGGCCGTCCATCATTTCCGCAAAACCGGTGTAATCCGCGACTTCCACTGCGGCAACGCCGTTGTCGCGCAGCAGCTTGAACGTTCCGCCAGTGGAGAGGATCTCGACGCCCAGGGCTTCAAGCTCTTTGGCGAATTCGAGGATCCCGGTCTTGTCGGAAACGCTGATCAAGGCGCGGCGGATCGGCAGGCGGGTAGTCTGGTCGGTCATTTCAATTTCCATCAAAAGCAAAGGAGTCAGCAAAAAAGGCGACCGTTTTTACGCGGGCGCCTTTCTGGTTTGATTGAATGCTTACAGCAAATCGTACTGCTTGAGTTTCTTGCGCAGCGTGCCTCGGTTCAGTCCGAGCAGCTCACTGGCCTTGGTCTGGTTACCCTTGACGTAGTTCATCACGCACTCGAGCAGGGGAGCCTCGACTTCGGAGAGCACCAGGTTGTACACATCCGTAACGGCAGCGCCTTCAAGGTGGGCGAAATAATTGTGCAGCGCTTTCTCGACACTCCCGCGAAGGGTCTGACCTTCTTCGCTCGGCGTATTGAGGTGCTGTTTCAAATTCACGTTGTCGCTCACGGGTGTTGTTCCACTCACTAAAGTCTCGGTCATCATCGTCATGCGGCCACCTCGTCTCCGTCCCCTGTCAGGCTCTTGTTACGTTCGGCGAAGAAGCCCTGAACGTTGGCGCATTGTGCTTCCGTATCTTCCAAACGATTGAAGTGGGCGCGAAACTCCCTGGCGCCCGACAAGGTCGCGAGATACCAGCCCACATGCTTTCGAGCAATGCGTACGCCCATGACGTCTCCATAGAAGACGTGCAGCGCAGCCAGATGCTCTAGCAGAATGCGTTCCACCTCGATCAGTTCCAGTGCCGGGAGTTTCTCGCCGGTGCGCAGAAAATGATCGATCTCACGAAAAATCCATGGCCGCCCCTGGGCGGCCCGGCCTACCAGCAGGCCATCGGCACCGGTCGCATCGAGCACGTACCGGGCCTTCTCTGGCGAATCGATATCGCCATTGGCAAAGACCGGAATCGACACGGCCTGCTTGATCGCGGCAATGGTGTCGTACTCGGCTTCGCCGGTGTACAGATCGGCACGGGTGCGGCCATGAACCGCCAACGCCGTAATGCCTGCCTGCTCGGCGATCTTCGCCACGGTCAGGCCATTCTTGTTGTCCCGGTCCCAGCCGGTGCGGATCTTCAGGGTGACCGGCACATCAACCGCAGCCACGACGGCCTGCAGGATCTCGGTCACCAATGCTTCATCCTTCAACAGTGCGGACCCCGCGGCCTTGTTGCAGACCTTCTTCGCCGGACAACCCATGTTGATATCAATAATCTGTGCGCCCAGTTCGACGTTGGCCCGGGCCGCATCCGCCAGCATCTGTGCATCACCACCGGCGATTTGTATCGAGCGGGGCTCGGGATCACCTTCGTGGATCATGCGCATCCGCGATTTGCGGGTGTTCCACAAGCTCATGTCGCTGGTGACCATTTCCGAGACTACAAGCCCTGCGCCCAGTCGCTTGCACAGCTGACGAAAGGGCTGGTCGGTGACCCCCGCCATTGGGGCGAGAATCAAGCCGTTGTGCAATGTGTATGGACCGATGCGTACCGCCGACATAGGACTTCCCTGTTGTGGGGCCGGATCATGAGAGTTCGAAAAAGGGTTGGCATGATACCCGCTCTCGATGACTGGATAAAGGCTGAATTGAACAAAATCTGAACAGTAATTTTGTTATCGCCAGCGGTTTGGTACGAGCGGTCAAAGTCAGAAATATGCCGTCAAAGCCGTAACACTGAACCGTTTCACTCGGGCGAATGAAAACTCAGGCTGTAATTCACCGCTTTTGAGCCTGGATCGAGGATATCCAGTGCGATGTGGATGGGTGTTTGCGGAGGCATCTCCACCATCCCTTCGAGATCGCCGTTGAGGTACTCGCCAGGTTTGAAGCGACGGCTGGCGATCAGGTGACCGTTGAGGTCGGCAAAACGCAACTCCAGCAGCGGGAAAGGTTGGGAGAAGGGCGCGCGGTTGTAGATGATCGCGTCGACCACCAGTGCACCGCTGAAGTCCGGATGGCTGCGGACCACCAGGTTGCTGCTTTTGATTTTGGCGATGTCGACTTTGGACGGCACCGTGCAGCCGATCTGGGGGCACAGTTGCTGGAACCACGGACGGTACTGATCCTGGCGCGCCAGTTCATCGAAATGGTAGGCGATGTACTGGCCGGCGAGCGCCGCCGCGCCGAGCAGGGTCAGCAGCAGCCAGAAAAGTCGGCGACCCCAGGGTGAGCGGCGTTTTTGCCAGTCCAGTTGCAGTGGGTCATCGGTCAGATCGTGCAGCGCTTCTGCGCGGACAGCCGGCTCACGCTTTTTGCGCAGGGGCTCGATCGAGGGCAGGTCGTCGTCGATCTCATCGGTCGCCGACAGGCGTTCGTGATGCATCGGCGCGTCGAGCGGATCGTGCAGGCGCAGCTGGGGCGGCTGATGTTCGTCGTCCAGTTCCACCGGTTCCAGGGACAGCGAAGGTTCGGTGCGCGAGTGTTTGCTTGGCTCGAGTTCCAGTTCCGGCAAGTCGGCTTCAGCGGTCTGCGCACGATCGGCAGCCGATTCGCTGAACAGGCTGTCGGGCCACGGCGCTTCTTCGTGCTCGACGGTATCGCGGCTAGCGCTCAGGTTGTCTTCGCGGGGCCGGCCGAATTCCGTGGTTGGCTGGATCTCCCGTTGTTCGAGGCGGGCGAGCTCTTCGTCCAGGTCCAGGCTGTCCAGATCCAGCTCGGCGGCGGTCCATTGCTTTTGGCTGATGGCCCGCGGCTCCGGTGGTTCGACGATGGCCGGGGCAATCGGCGTGATCGCGTCCTTGCCGGACCGTTGCTCAAGCAGCTGCTTGGCGGCGTTGAACACCTGCAAGCACGAGCCGCAACGAACCACTCCGCGGGCCACGCTCAACTGAGTATGGCTGACGCGGAAGCTGGTTTGGCAATGCGGGCACTGGGTGACGAAGCTGTCGGTCATGCGGCGATCCGGTTTATGCAGGCGCTCATTCTAGCGCCGACGGCCAGTGATGCGCACCCAGCCATCGCGATTGGCGATCGGGTCCAGATCGAAGTCCTGCGCGTAGGCTTTGGCGACGTCTTCACCTTGCTCGGCGAGGATGCCGGACAGCGCCAGACGGCCGCCCGGCTTGACCAGGCTGGACAATTGCGGCGCCAGGGAAACCAGTGGGCCGGCAAGAATGTTGGCCACCAGCACGTCGGCCTGAACCTGCGGCAGATCTTCCGGCAGATACAGTGGAAAGAGCGCTTCGGCAATGTTGTTGCGCCCGGCATTGTCGCGAGAAGCTTCCAGCGCCTGGACGTCGATGTCGGTACCGACAGCTTCCTTGGCGCCCAGCAGCAGGGCCGCAATCGCCAGAATCCCCGAGCCGCAGCCGAAATCCAGCACGTCGCAGTCTTTCAGGTCCTGACCGTCGAGCCATTCCAGGCACAGTGCGGTAGTCGGGTGAGTGCCGGTGCCGAACGCCAGGCCCGGATCCAGCAGCAGGTTTACGGCGTCAGGCTCGGGTGCGGCGTGCCAGCTTGGGACGATCCACAGGCGCTGACCGAAACGCATCGGCTGGAAACCATCCATCCAGCTGCGTTCCCAGTCCTGGTCTTCGATGATTTCGCTGTGATGCTCGGGCAGCGGGCTGCCGGTCAGCAACTCAAGGTGGGCCAGTACGCTGGCGGCTTCGGTGCCGCCTTCGAACAGGGCCAGCAGGTGCGTGTGGGACCACAGCGGCGTGGTGTTGAGTTCTGGCTCGAAGATCGGTTGATCTTCGGCGTCCATGAAGGTCACCGATACGGCGCCCACTTCAAGGAAAGCGTCTTCGTAGGTTTCGGCTTGTTCTGGGCTGATGGCGAGACGGACTTGCAGCCAAGGCATGGCGGGCACCTTTGAAAAATGTTGATTGCAGCCTAGCGGGCTGCGCGAAGCGCGCAAGTTTACGCGAGCGCGGAGCTTTTGTGGGAGTCCGCTGTACCTGTGGGAGCGAGCTCCCACAGGGGGGCATAGCGACAGGTCGGAAGAAATCTCCAGAAACAACAAAGCCGCTCGGAAGCGGCCTTGTTGGTCCGGATCACATCTTAATGCTGGCCAGCCAGCTTGTGTTCCAGGTAGTGGATGTTGACTCCACCTTTGCAGAAGCCTTCATCGCGGACCAGATCGCGGTGCAGCGGGATGTTGGTCTTGATCCCGTCGACAACGATTTCGTCCAGCGCATTGCGCATACGCACCATGGCTTCTTCACGGGTTGCGCCGTAGGTGATCAGCTTGCCGATCAACGAATCGTAGTTCGGCGGAACGGCATAGCCACTGTACAGGTGCGAATCGACGCGAACGCCGTTGCCGCCTGGGGCGTGGAAATGCTTGACCGTGCCTGGGCTCGGCATGAAGGTTTTCGGGTCTTCGGCGTTGATTCGGCATTCCAGTGCATGACCGCGGATAACCACGTCTTCCTGGGTGTACGACAGCTTGTTGCCAGCGGCGATGCTGAGCATCTCCTTGACGATGTCGATGCCGGTAACCATTTCAGATACCGGGTGCTCAACCTGAACGCGGGTGTTCATTTCGATGAAATAGAACGCACCGTTCTCGTACAGGAACTCGAAAGTACCCGCGCCACGGTAGTTGATGTCGATGCACGCCTTGACGCAGCGAGCGAGGACTTCAGCGCGTGCTTTCTCGTCGATGCCCGGTGCCGGCGCTTCTTCGAGAACCTTCTGGTGACGACGTTGCAGCGAGCAATCGCGGTCGCCCAGATGGATGGCGTGGCCCTGGCCATCGGAAAGTACCTGAACTTCCACGTGACGTGGGTTAGTCAGGAATTTCTCCAGATAGACCATCGGGTTGCCGAACGCTGCGCCCGCTTCGGTGCGGGTCAGTTTTGCGAAGGAGATCAGGTCTTCTTCTTTATGCACGACGCGCATGCCGCGACCACCGCCGCCGCCAGCGGCTTTGATGATCACCGGGTAACCGACTTCGCGACCGATGCGCAGAGCGGTTTCTTCGTCTTCAGGCAACGGGCCGTCAGAACCCGGAACGGTTGGAACACCTGCAGCGATCATGGCGTGCTTGGCCGAAACCTTGTCGCCCATCAGGCGAATGGTGTCGGCTTTCGGGCCAATGAACGCGAAGCCGGAATTCTCGACCTGTTCAGCGAAATCAGCGTTTTCCGCAAGGAAACCGTAGCCAGGGTGAATGGCGGTAGCGCCGGTCACTTCAGCCGCGGCGATGATTGCCGGGATGTGCAGATACGAGTGCGCGGCCGAGGCCGGGCCGATGCAGACGGATTCGTCTGCCAGACCCAGGTGCATCAGCTCTTTGTCGGCCTTGGAGTAAACGGCGACAGTCTTGATGCCCATCTCTTTGCAGGCACGCAGAATCCGCAGGGCGATCTCACCGCGGTTGGCGATCAGAACTTTTTCCAACTTCGCAGTCATCAAAGTCTCTCCGCGGTTCAAACGATGGTGAACAGCGGTTGGTCGTACTCAACCGGCTGGCCGTCTTCGACGAGGATGGATTCGATCACACCGCTGGTTTCAGCTTCGATGTGGTTCATCATCTTCATGGCTTCGACGATGCACAGGGTGTCGCCTTTCTTCACGGTCTGGCCGACTTCAACGAAGGATGGCGAGCCTGGCGAAGATTTGCGATAGAACGTGCCGACCATCGGCGAACGGGCAACAGCGCCGTTCAAAACAGGCGCGGCCGGAGCAGCGGGAGCGGCAGCGGCAACCGGGGCAGCAGCAACAGGCGCCGGCGCCGGAGCGTGCATTGGCGCTGGAGCGTAGTACTGCTGAGCCGGGGTCTTGCTGTGACGGCTGATACGTACGGACTCTTCGCCTTCCTTGATCTCGAGCTCGTCGATGCCGGACTCTTCCAGCAATTCGATCAGTTTCTTAACTTTACGGATATCCATGAATCATCAACTCCCAAGGGTCGGTCAGGGGCGTTACGCTTGTTGTTCAAGCTGTTGCCTGTCTTTCAAGCTGCTCTAGGGCGGCCTCCAGGGCCAGTCGATAACCGCTGGCGCCAAGGCCGCAGATCACTCCCACCGCTACATCGGAGAAGTAAGAGTGATGGCGGAAAGGTTCGCGTTTGTGCACGTTAGACAAATGCACTTCGATGAATGGGATGCTCACCGCCAGCAGCGCGTCACGTAATGCGACACTTGTGTGCGTAAAAGCTGCTGGGTTGATCAGAATGAAGTCCACACCTTCGCTGCGGGCAGCGTGGATGCGGTCGATCAATTCGTACTCGGCGTTGCTTTGCAGGTGCAGCAAATGGTGGCCGGCTTCACGGGCGCGGCGTTCCAGGTCCTGGTTGATCTGCGCCAGTGTCGTAGCGCCATAGGTGCCCGGTTCACGGGTGCCGAGCATGTTCAGGTTGGGTCCGTGCAGAACCAGTAGCGTCGCCATCTGCTGTTCCTTGTTATCTGTGTGCAATTGTTAGAACTCGGCGACTATGCCGCAAAGCCTTTGTGACTGTCCAGTTCTATGCAATAGCCAGCACGATGGCCGATGTTTGCGCGAAATATGTGACCGGGTTAATAAATCCGGTCATTTGCTTTCGCGACACGTTCGGCGAAGTCCCTGGCGTTAATCTCGCCGATTACCCGCACATCGGTGTGTTCGACCCCGTCCTTGCCGAAAAACATCAGCGCTGGCGGGCCGAACAGTTTGTAGCGGTCGAGCAGGGCGCGTTGCTCGGCGTTGCTCGCGGTGATGTCGAAGCGGATCAGTCGATAGCCTTTGAGGCGTTCGACGACTTTGGTGTCGTTGAGCACTTCATGTTCGATGACTTTGCAGCTGATGCACCAGTCGGCGTACCAATCGAGCAGCAGCGGGGTGCCCGAAGATTTGGCTTCGGCGAGGACGCGGTCCAGTTCCGCCGGGGTGCTGATGGTTTGCCAGGCGCTGGTGTTTTTCGATTGCTCGGTGCCCGTGGTGATGCGCGGTTGGCCAATCGGATTGAGCGGATCGGTCTGGCCGCTGAAGGCGCCGTACCAACACGCTAGTGCATAAAACAGCAGGAACACTCCCAGTAATTGGCCCAGGCGTTTTCTCGGCGATTTGTAGACGAGCTCCAGCGCACCCATGAACAACCCGACACCACCGGCCAGCAAGCCGATCAGCAGCAACGTGATCTGGCCCGGCAGTACTCGACTGAGCAGACCGATCGCCAGCCCCAGTAACAAAACGCCAATCGCGTTTTTCACATAAATCATCCAGGGTCCGCTTTTCGGCAGCCAGGCGGCGCCACCGGTGGCGACCAGTAACAGCGGTGCGCCCATGCCGAGACCAAGCATGAATAATTTCAGGCTGCCGCCCAGTGCATCGCCGCTGGCGCTGATGTACAGCAGCGCACCGGCCAGTGGCGCCGAGACGCAGGGCGAAACCAGCAGGCTGGAAACCACGCCCAGCACGGCGGCGCCCCACAATGAACCGCCTTCGGTGCGACCGGCGATACGGTCCAGGCGACTGCTGATGGCGTGAGGCAGCTTGAGTTCGAAGACGCCAAACATTGCCAGGGCAAACAGCGCAAAAAACATCGCGAACGGCACCAGCACCCACGCCGATTGCAGTCGCGCCTGAAGATTGAGCTGGGCGCCGAACATCCCCATCAACGCGCCGAGCAGCGCGAAGCAGGCGGCCATTGGCAGCACGTAGGCCAGGGACAGATTGAAGCCGCGCAAACCACCCACTTGACCGCGCAACACCACGCCAGACAGGATCGGCAGCATCGGCAGCACACACGGTGTGAACGTCAGGCCTAAACCTGCGAGGAAAAACAGCGCCAGTTCGCGCCAGCTCCAGGCGGCTGTCGTGCCTACGCTGCCATCAATACTCAGGCGTTCCGTTTCGGGTGGGTAGCACAACCCTTTGTCGGCGCAACCCTGATAGGTCACGGCCAGGGTGAAAGCGCGTTGATCGGTGCGCGGCAGCTCTACATCGAGAACCCCGTGGTAGACCTCGACATCGCCAAAGTACTCATCGTGTTTCTGTTCGCCCTTGGGCAGTTGCGCGGCGCCCAGGCCAATATCGGCCGGGACTGCGCGAAACTGAAAACGATGCCGATAGAGGTAGTAACCCTCTGTAGCGATGAAACGCAGCTTGATTGATTGCGGCGTGCTTTCGACCAGTCTCAGTTGAAAGGCTTCACGCACCGGCAGGAAGTCGGCGCTGTTGTTGATCGAGCCCAACGTCGAACTGGGTCGACTGTCCAGCAACCCGGCGGCAGAGGCCGGGAGGGCGAGCACTAAAAACAGCAGGCAGAGCAAACGGCGCATGACAATCTCGCGTATCGAAAGTGAGGGCATCATAGCGGACAGTGAAGGGGCATGCAGGTCCGTGAGACTGATCGTTCCCTCGTCGAACCGTCTGCGTGGGAGTGCCTCAATGGACGCGCCGCAATCGCTTTTGGGACGCGGAGCGTCCCGGGCTGCATTCCCACCCAGAGCGGGGGAACGATCATTACGTAAGAGAAACTATCAGACGCGGAAGGCTTGGACGGCGGTATGCAGTCGTCCACCCAGCACCAACAAATTCTCCCCTTGCACGCGTCCCTCACCAATCCTCAGCAAGTTATCCCCGCCCAATTGGTGAATCCGTTCGCTGTGATCGCGGATTTCGCTGACGGCACCGCTCTGCTGGGCGGTGACATCGGCGATGCGCACGGCGGTGTCGGAAATGGTCTGGATCGCCCCGACGATTTTATCCAGTGCGCCGTCGGCGGCCTGGGCCTGATTGGCGGTGGCTTCGGCGTGTTCGACCTGGGCGCGCATGCCTTCTACTGATTGTCGTGCGGCGGTTTGCAGTCCTGCGATCAACGTCTGGATCTCTGCGGTGGCGCCCGCGGTGCGTTGTGCCAGTGAGCGAACTTCTTCGGCCACCACCGCAAATCCTCGACCCATTTCCCCGGCTCGGGCCGCTTCGATGGCGGCGTTCAGGGCCAGCAGGTTGGTCTGGTCGGCGATCGAACGGATCACCGTCAGCACGCCGCCAATGGTCGCCGACTCCTCGGCCAAGTGCTCGATCATCTGTGCATTGCCTTGCACTTCACCCACCAGCGCATGCAGGCCGGTGAGGCTCAAACCGATGACTTTCTGCCCATGCTCCACCGCCAGTCCGGCATGGCGGCTGGCGTCGGCAGCCTGGCTGGCATCGCCGGCGACTTGTTGAATGGTCGCTTCCAGTTCGCCGAGAGAATCGCGGATCAGCGCCGTGTCGCCCGCCTGATGTTCGGCGCCGCTGTGCAGGTCATTGCTCAACTCGGCCAGCGTTCGGCTGCTACCGGCGACCTGTTCGGCGTTGAGACGAATGGTCCCCACCAAGTCGACCAGATAGGCGCGCAAGCGATTGAGCGACGCTTGAATGTCATGCAATTCGCGATTGGTTGCGCCCAATTCAATGTCCCTGCTGAAGTCGCCCTCGGCCCAGGTCGAGAGGGCTGGCGCGAGGTTGGTCAGGGTTTGGGCCAAGCGTCGTTGCAGGGTGTCGATGAGCAATGCGATCAACAGGATCAGGCCGATCATCACCCCTTGCATCAGCCGCACTTCGCCCTGGATCTGTCCGTGCTGGGCGCGAACCACCGGTTCCAGCCCGGCGATGGCCTGCTGTACGGCGGCGATTTTCAGGTGAGTGGCGGCGCTGAGGTCGGTGCGTTTCTGGATCTGGTCGCGTGTGCGTGCCAGTTCGGCCGGGTAACGACTGAGGAGGCTGTTCAGTTCACGTTTGAGGCCGACGCCAGCCTCTTCGGCGACGGCTTTTTCGGTGTTCTCCAGGCCCATCATCGCCGCGAAATCATCCGTGTTCGATTCACTTTTGCTCGTCACGCCCAGCAGCGGCAAGGCGTCCAGAAGCTCAGCCTGGCTGCGGATGTTGCTGACTTCTCGCTCGACATCGACGGCCAGTTCACTGCGGCCGCTGCTGACCAGTTTGTCCCGGGCCAGAGACAGTTTGCCCAAGTGCTGGGAGGCCGCGAGCAGCGGCGTCAGATACGCCGCGTTAGCGCTGGCGTATTGGCTGAGTTGATCGAGGCTGGCACCGAGTTCGCGTTCGGCTTGCAGCAACAGCGCTTGCGGATCACCGGCCAGTTTACCGGCCGCCAGCAGGTCGGTTTTGCTGAATTCTTCCAGGTTCGACAGGCTCGGGCGCAAGGTGTCGGCCAATGCCGGCGGCAAGTCGCCGAGTTCTTTTTGCAGGCCGTCGATGGCCTGGCTGGCGCTGCTCAGGCGCAGGGCATCGCCGCTGGCAAGATAGTCCTCGATGTTACGCGCGACTTCATTTTGAAATTGCTGGGACAAGCCCAGGTAACGCTCCATCAATAAATAGGGGCGCTCCAGAGCCTTTTGCGACCACCACAGTGTGGCGCCAAGGGCCACGCACACGGCGACTAAAAGGAGGGTATTGAGATTGGTCAGCAGCTTCAGGCGCATTGCGTGTCTACCAACGGCAGAATGGTAAGCGCCTGAAGTTATTGCGTTTCTGTTACAGGGTTATGACTGAATGGGTCGATTCCGATGAAAAGGTGGCACTTTGCTTTGATGTCCGCGCGGCCTGAACGCGGTTGCGTCCGGCGTCCTTCGCGCGGTACAGCGCTTCGTCTGCCTGGCTGGCCATCATCAGGCTGTCGGAGTCTTCGCACAGTTCCACCACCCCGGCGCTGAACGTGCACCAGAGGTCCTGCGGTTGGGCCGGGTAGTGAATCTCGGCAAAGCGCCTACGGATCTCGTCGAGCACTTTGTGGGCCGATTCGAGATCGGTGTCCGGCATGACGATGGCGAATTCTTCACCGCCATAACGGCCGATGAAGTCGGTCTTGCGCAAGCGCTGCTTGAGAAACAGCGCCAGGCTCTTGATCACCCGATCGCCCATAGGGTGGCCGTGGCTGTCGTTGACCCGTTTGAAGTGGTCAATGTCGAGCATCGCGAAGCTCAACGGCTTGCTCTCGCGGCGGGCGCGGAAGCTGCAGTCTTCGAGCAATTGCAGGATGTGCGTGTGGTTGTACAGCCCGGTGAGGCTGTCGCGAACCATCCGCGATTTCAAATTGCGTGCCCGTGCTGCGCGGTTGCGCACGGTCGTGATCAGGTGTCGCGGCTTGATCGGTTTGGTCAGGAAGTCGTCGCCGCCCTCGCTCATGGCGTCGAGCTGCTTGTCCAGATCATCTTCGGCGGACAGGTAAATGATCGGCACGCTGACGTAACGGTCGTTATGACGGATCACCTTAGCCAATTCAGTACCCGTGCAGGCCGGCATGTACATGTCGAGGATGATCAGGTCCGGCTGGAAGTCCGCGAGCTCGGCCATGGCCTGGATCGGTTCGATCAAGGTCCGCGTGACGATCCCGGCGCCGTTGAGCAGGCGCTCGGTGTGCAAGGCCTGGGCGCGGGAGTCGTCGATGATCAACACTTTATAAGGTTCGTACTGGGCGACGCAGGTCAGGACTTCAATCTTCTCCAGCAGGCTCGACGCTTCGAGGGTGCCGGTCAGGAATTCCTGGCCACCGGCGCGCACGGCGGCGAGGCGGGTCGGGGTATCCGTTTCGTGCAGACTGAAGAACAACAAGGGCAGCGTGTGGTCGAGGCCTTCCTGTGCTTCGGCGGCCAGTTTCAGGCCGATGCCGGGGCCGCTGAAGTCCACGTCCATGACGATTGCCGCAGGTAAGCGCTCGACCATTGAGGAGCGGAACGCCGAAACGCTGTCGAGGGCTTGAGCGCTGAGCCCAAAAAATTCTAGCTGCTTGACCAGGCGCTCGGCGCGGTCGTAATCCTGCAGCATCACATAGATTGGCTTGCGCAGGGGCGGCAGAAAGGTTTGGTCGAGCTGATCCCCATGGCGCAGGCCGGTGCGTGACAGGCGCTGCATCAAGCGATTGAGATCAGTGATCAGTCCGCTGCTCAAGCGTCCGCGATTGGCGTTGACAGCCTCCAGCGACTGACCGATGTGGCGCGCCAGTTGAGCGTGTTCAGGTTGTTCGAAGCGCTCAGCGAAACGCAGCAGGCGCAGATTGGCTTCGCTCAGTTCCGATAAGTCGGTGGTGGACCACTCGCTGCATTGCAGGCGCTGCCATATCTCAAGAATTTGACGTGCCTGATGAATTACCCGCTGGGCAAAGTGGTGCTTGAGGCGCTCACGGCTGGGGTCTTCTGGCTCGGTCATATCCTGACTACTAGTTAGGGTGCATGCTGAGATCGACTGGTGGCTCTATGCTAGCACCACTTTTCAATTACACGAGTGTCGCACGTCAATAAACTGCAAAGCGACGCTATTCAGTTTATGACCGACTGGTCGAATAGGCTCGGCGCTGTGCTTCATTTATAGTGGCCCTCGATCCCGGTCATTGTGCGGTAGCCGTTTTATGCAGGATTAATGCGCGGCAAATGAGGCACGATGCGATAGGGTTGTGGTCGAACCGATGAACTCAAGTGATTGAAAGGATATCGCCATGCTGGACTGGAAGAACCGCGCGGGCAGCGCGCCTGAACGTGCCGCTGAACCGAAATCGGCCACCCGCAGTTACTTGGGTGGCCTGTTGTTCAGCCGAGCGCTGGCCACCCTGATTGCCATTTACTTGCTGGTGGCTATTGCGCTGGGCTGGTACTGGAGCCAGGAACCTGCGCTGTTCCCGGTTCAGCAGAATGCCCAGATGGCCGCCGAGAAAGAAGGCAAGCAAATGGTCATCGGCTACACCACGGTCGAAACCCTCAAGACCGTCGCCGGTACTTTGCTGACGAAACCGGGCGGCTATATTTCCAACGACCGTTTTCCACCGGGCCTGTGGATGGACAACACGCCGAGCTGGGAATATGGCGTGCTGGTCCAGGTCCGTGACTTGACGCGTGCCTTGCGTAAAGACTTCGCCCGCTCGCAATCGCAATCTGCCGAGGACTCCGATCTGGCCAAGGCCGAGCCGCGTTTCAACTTCGACAACAGGAGCTGGGTGCTGCCATCCAGCGAGTCCGAGTACCAGGAAGGCATCAATTCCCTTAGCCGTTATCAGGCGCGCCTGTCCGATCCGTCGCAGAAAAACGCGCTGTTCTATGCCCGCGCCGACAACCTGAACAACTGGCTGGGCGATGTCGGCACCCGTCTGGGTTCGCTGTCGCAACGGCTGTCGGCCAGTGTTGGCCGGGTCAAGCTCAACACCGCGCTGAAAACTGAAGTCGTCGCTCCAGGTCAGGTGCCGCAGGTTGACGAGGAGATCGTCGAAACCCCGTGGATGCAGATCGACAATGTGTTCTACGAAGCTCGCGGTCAGGCCTGGGCCTTGTCCCACCTGCTGCGCGCCATCGAAGTCGACTTCGCCGACGTGCTGGCCAAGAAGAACGCCACGGTCAGCGTGCGCCAGATCATTCGTGAGCTGGAAGCCTCGCAAGAACCGGTCTGGAGCCCGATGATCCTTAACGGCAGTGGATTCGGCGTGCTGGCCAACCACTCGCTGGTCATGGCCAATTACATCTCCCGGGCCAATGCCGCAGTGATCGATTTGCGTCAATTGCTTAATCAGGGCTGAGTCATGGTTGATAGCTCCGTCGATAGCATGCGGGAGGCCGCCCATCGCGCGGCCTCGGATGCCGAACAGATCGCCTGGGTTGACGAGCAGGACAACCTGCTCGGCGCCTTGGTCCGCTCCGACCTGCGCGAACGCGGGCTGATCGGGCGCGGCACTTACATCATGCTGTTCAATTGCGCCGGTGAAC
Source organism: Pseudomonas sp. ZS1P83 (assembly GCF_054897825.1). Classification (NCBI taxonomy): domain Bacteria; kingdom Pseudomonadati; phylum Pseudomonadota; class Gammaproteobacteria; order Pseudomonadales; family Pseudomonadaceae; genus Pseudomonas; species Pseudomonas sp. ZS1P83. Next base: position 4,734,690 of record NZ_CM142706.1, on the reverse strand, counting down.
TCTGCGTGCATCGACGCACGCTGAGCAAAGCCATTTATCCAGGTTTCTGGGACGTGGCGGCGGGGGGCATGGTGCTTGCGACCGAAACCTACGCCGAATCGGCCGCCCGCGAGCTGGAAGAAGAGCTGGGCGTGAGCGGTGTGGAACTGACCGCCCATGATCACTTTTACTTCGAAGACACCGGCAATCGACTGTGGTGTTCGGCGTTTTCGGCGGTGTGGGACGGCCCGTTGATCCTGCAACCCGAAGAAGTCCTGGAAGCGCGCTTTATCCCCGTCGATCAGGTCCTGCTGGAAATCCAGCAAAAGCCTTATTGCCCGGATTCTCTGGCCGCGTTGAAGCGGTATCTTCGGGCCCGTGGGGCGGACGTCTTATAAGAGGCTTAAATTGGCGCCGATTGGCTCTTAGCAAGTCGGCTTTTTGCCGTTACACTGCGCGACCTTTTCAAACTGAACCGGCACTCCTTTTGTAGGGGCGTCCGGTCAGTAGCGCTGCCCCTGCCTGAGTGGGGCTTCGCGGTCGATGGCACTTGACCAAGTTGCCGCGACCAGTCTTTGTCCTCCCAAGAGGATTGCCGGTGGCCAAAAAAGCCGCATCCTTCGCCGCCCTTGGTGGCCTGGTATTTTCCACTGACGCAGGTCGTCATTGCCCGGATTGCAGTAAACCGGTGGATGCCTGCATCTGCCAACAGACCGTTATCCCGGCCGGCGACGGCATCGCTCGTGTGCGTCGCGAAAGCAAGGGGCGTGGCGGCAAGACGGTGACCACCATCACGGGCGTGCCGTTGCCCGAAGAGGCGCTCAAGGACCTGGCCACCACGTTGAAAAAACGTTGCGGGACCGGCGGGGCGCTGAAAGACGGAATCATTGAAATCCAGGGCGATCATGTCGAGCTACTCTTGGCCGAGCTGATCAAACACGGTTTCAAAGCGAAGAAGTCCGGCGGCTAGCAGCCTCTGTGAAAACCACCCTCGGCTTGATCCAGTCCTGACAGCAGGTCTGGCGTCGTCTACATGGTTTTCACAGAGCCTGTTCTGACCGGTTTCTAAACTCACTGCGGTCAGCGAGGTCTATCCCCTCGTTGACGAACCGTCATTTTCATTCTTTAGACTGCGCCGGCCTGAACCCAGGCGACGCTCTATGACTTCTTTATAGGGGACTTCAATGTCCGTACGACGCACACGCAAAGACGATGGCAGCCAATGGACAGTTGCGGACAGCCGCAGTGTTTACGGGATTCGCCATTGGGGGGCCGGGTATTTCGCGATCAATGACGCCGGTCGCGTCGAAGTTCGTCCGAACGGTCCGACCAGTTCGCCTATCGACCTGTTCGAGCAAGTTGACCAGCTGCGCCAAAGCGGCCTGTCCTTGCCGTTGCTGGTGCGTTTCCCTGACATTCTGCAAGACCGCGTGCGCCAGCTGACCGGCGCGTTCGACGCCAACATCGAGCGTCTGGAATACCAGAGCAAGTACACCGCGCTGTACCCGATCAAGGTGAACCAGCAAGAAGCGGTGATCGAGAACATCATCGCGACCCAGGACGTGTCCATCGGCCTGGAAGCCGGCTCCAAGCCTGAGCTGCTGGCCGTGCTGGCCCTGGCACCGAAGGGTGGCACCATCGTCTGCAACGGTTACAAGGACCGCGAGTTCATTCGTCTGGCGCTGATGGGCCAGAAGCTTGGCCACAACGTGTTCATCGTGATCGAGAAAGAATCCGAAGTCGCGCTGGTGATCGAAGAAGCCGCCTCGCTCAAGGTCAAGCCTCAGGTTGGCCTGCGCGTGCGTCTGTCGTCCCTGGCGTCGTCCAAATGGGCAGATACCGGCGGCGAGAAATCCAAGTTCGGTCTGTCGGCGGCGCAACTGCTGTCGGTGGTCGAGCGTTTCCGCGCGGCCGGCCTGGATCAGGGCATTCGCCTGCTGCACTTCCACATGGGCTCGCAGATCGCCAACCTGGCGGACTACCAGCACGGCTTCAAGGAAGCGATTCGCTACTACGGCGAACTGCGCAACCTCGGCCTGCCGGTTGACCACATCGACGTCGGCGGCGGTTTGGGCGTGGACTACGACGGTACCCACTCGCGCAACGCCAGCTCGATCAACTACGACATGGACGATTACGCCGGTGTCGTGGTCGGGATGCTCAAGGAGTTCTGCGACGCGCAGAGCCTGCCGCACCCGAACATCTTCTCCGAGAGCGGTCGTTCCCTGACCGCTCACCACGCCATACTGGTGGTGCAGGTGACCGACGTCGAGAAGCACAACGACGACGTGCCGCAGATCGAGAACAAGGAAGCGCTGCCGGAAACCGTGCAGTGGCTGGTTGACCTGCTGGGCCCGACCGACATCGAGATGGTCACCGAAACCTACTGGCGCGCCACGCACTACATGAGCGACATCGCGACCCAGTACGCCGATGGCAAACTGACCCTGGCAGAAAAAGCCCTGGCCGAGCAATGCTACTTCGCCGTGTGCCGTCGCCTGCACAACTCGTTGAAGGCCCGTCAGCGTTCCCACCGTCAGGTGCTCGACGAACTCAACGACAAGCTGGCCGACAAGTACATCTGCAACTTCTCGGTATTCCAGAGCCTGCCGGACACCTGGGCCATCGGTCAGGTGCTGCCGATCCTGCCGCTGCACCGTCTCGACGAAGAGCCGCTGCGCCGCGCCGTGCTGCAAGATTTGACCTGCGACTCCGACGGCAAGATCAAGCAATACGTCGACGAGCAGAGCATCGAAACCAGCCTGCCGGTTCACGGTTTGAACGAAGGCGAAGACTACCTGCTGGGTATCTTCCTGGTCGGCGCCTACCAGGAAATCCTCGGCGACATGCACAACCTGTTCGGTGACACCGATTCGGTGAACATCTACCAGAACGCCGACGGCAGCGTGTACCACGCGGGTATCGAAACCCACGACACCATCGAGGACATGTTGCGTTACGTGCACTTGTCGCCGGAAGAGCTGATGACCCACTACCGCGACAAATGCGCCAGTGCGCGCATCACCGCCGCCGAGCGCACCCAGTTCCTCGATGCTCTGCGGCTGGGCCTGACCCGTTCGTCTTACCTGTCTTCTTGAGGTAAGGCACCGCTCTCATCAGGTTGTCTGAAAATGTACCGCTCGCTGCGGAAATTTCAGATGACCTGGTGGGACGCCTCCCTGATTTCACGCGAGATGACTCACATTCTTGGCCATCCAAGCGATGTGGTCTTCTTTTCGCGTAGGCCATTTCCTAAGTTGTACTTCGGCACTCTACTCGGCCAACTCTCTCGGAGAGAATCGCCTGCCGCCCCTCCTGTAGAGAATCGCCGATGTTCGATCCAGTCAACGAGCCGTCATTTCGTCTGGATGTAGAGGGTCTGCCCGACCCCTTTGAGGTCTTGGCGTTTACCGGTCGAGAAGCCATCAGCGAGCCTTTTGTGTTCGATGTGGACCTGCTCATCGATGACCTGACACTCGACCTTGCAAGCCTGCTGTACCGTCCGGCTTTTTTGCACGTCGGGCCTGCGGAAAACGGCTTCCACGGACAATTGCATGAACTTGTCCAGCACGACCATCACCCGGCTGTCAGGCTTTGCCGCATACGTCTGAGGCCGAAGCTGGCTTGCCTTTCCCTGCGCTTCAGTCAGCGAATCTTCAGCGCCCGCTCGGTACCGCAAATCCTTGATCAGGTGCTCAAGGAACACGGCATTGCCGGCAAGGATCGGCGTTTCGAGTTGAGTGGCGATTACCCGCCCCGTGACTTCTGTACGCAGTACCGGGAATCGGATCTGCAGTTTCTCCAGCGCTTGTGTGCCCAGGAACAGCTTCATTACCACTTCGAACACCGTGCGGACGCGAGCTGCGTGGTTTTCGGTGAGGGTCAGGGGCATTTTCGCCTCGGTGAACATGCACGCTTCCAGGTCGAGAGCGAGCAACCGGCAGTGCGCCAGTTCGCGCTCCAGGGCGGGCGACGAACTTCGCAAAATGCCGAAGGTCGTACGGACCTGACGTCACTGCGCAGCGGTCAGCTGATGCCGCTGTCCGGCCATCCGATTGCCGACTGGAATCATCTCTGGCTGCTGACCCATGTCGAGCATCAGGGGAGCCAGGATCCAATGGCCCACTACAGCAACCAGATCCGCGCGGTTCACTGGGAGGTGCCTTTTGTATCGCCTCACTCTGCAGCGAAACCAACGATGCACAGCCTGCAACGGGCTTGGGTGGTCGACATCGATGAATCGCCGCCCGATGCCTCCAGACCGGTTGCCGTGCAATTTGACTGGCTCTATCAGGGCGAGGGTGCGGCGCCCAGTCACTGTTGGCTGCCGTTGGCCGCTGAACTGGGGGGCGCGGCAGTCACGCAGTTGAGTGAGGGGGCTGAGGTCGTGGTGAGCTTTATCGAGGGTGATCCGGATAAGCCGTTGATCGCCGGGTTTATTCACATGCCAAAGCTTGTTGAAGAGGCTAGAACACCCGTCACGACTGATGATTGCCCGCCCATTGAAGGCCTGCAGGGGTGGCTGCAATCGGGCGAGCCCTTGATGTTGCTGTGCCTGCTGCCCGGTGGCGGCAGTTTCAGCCATTGCACACAAACGCTTTGCACCTGCCGGGCGGCGCTGCGGTTTGGCCAGAGCGGTGCGGCATGATCGCCGCGACCCCGCAATGGCTATTGCTGGATGTACCGGGTGCGCCACAGGCTCGGGCCACACTGCAACAGAAGTTTGCGCATGCCGGGTGGTTCTGGTTGTTCGAAGGCACTGAGTGGCATGCATTGCGTGAACATGGACCGGCCCTGATCGACCTTCGGACATGCCCTGTGCTGGCCGGGTTGTGCCACAGCGAAGCGCCATTCTGGCGAGGCTTGCTGGTCGCCAGTGAGACGTCGTCGTCGCAGTTGCTGGCGCATTTGCGCCGGATGCTCACGGTCACTTTCGACTCGCATCACCGGGCCTTGTTGAGTTACTACAACCCACATACCGCCAGTTACTTTTTTGATGCTTGCGATGCGCTGGAACTGAGCCGCTGGCTGGGTCCGATCAGCCAGTTGCGCTGGTTTGGCGGGACCTGGGCCGACCGCGCAGCCGGCAGTCAGGGCTGGCAACAGTTGGTCAACCCGAGGCTTGCCGTCAGCCCTTTGGCGGTTGAAGAAAACCTCAGCCCTCGTCATCGGGAAAAACTGCAAACCTGCGTGTTGGAACAGCACACTTGGCACTGGAGCAAATCTACCGGGACCGAATACCACACGCTGTGGTCCTACGTGCAGGAAGGGCTGGCGCTGGGTTTCAGCGAACGTCGGGTGCTCGATGGCTGGCTATGGCTACGCTTGCAGTACCCCGGCGCGTTCCCTGCGCTACCGTTGCCGGGCTTCACCCAACAGGAGCGTCTCGATAACCTGCGCAATCTGTGGCAGAACGATCAGCCCTGAACACGAGGTTTGACATATGGCGAGCACACTCCGGCGGCTGTTCAGCTTGGCAATCGGCGGCGTTTTACTTGCCGCGATGACGGCATGTTCGCCACTGAAGTTGCTCAATGTGCTAACCCTCAACGGAACCTTCGACAAGACCGAGGGCATTGCCTATGGCAGTGATCCGCGGCAAAAACTCGATGTGTATGTGCCGCGCCATCCCATGGAAAACGCCCCGGTCGTGGTGTTTTTCTACGGCGGCAGCTGGAACAGCGGTTCGCGCAGCGATTACGGGTTTGTCGGCGAGGCGCTGGCGTCTCGGGGGATAGTCGCGGTGCTGGCGGACTATCGGTTGTATCCGCAGGTGCGTTATCCGCTGTTCCTTGAAGATGGCGCCCAGGCTGTAGCCTGGACTCATGAACACATTCGGCAGTTTTCTGGTAATCCGCAGCGGTTGTACCTGATGGGCCATAGTTCCGGGGCCTACAACGTCGCGATGCTGGCACTGGACCCCGGATTACTGGGGGCGGTGGGCTTATCGCCACACAACCTCAGCGGCTGGATCGGCCTCGCCGGGCCTTATGATTTTCTGCCAATCAAAAATCCGGAGGTGCGTCCGGTGTTTTTCTGGCCGGACTCACCGCCGCAGTCGCAGCCGATCAATCACGTCAGTCGCGGCGCGCCGCCGGCTTTGTTGATCGCCGCGAGCGACGATGAGCTGGTCAACCCGGCCCGCAACACCGGCGGTCTGGCGCTCAAACTGCGCGAGGCGGGCGTGCCGGTGCAGGATCTGTATTACTCGCGCACCAGCCACGCCACGCTGGTGGCGACGCTGTCCCGGCCCATGCGCGGTTTGGCTCCGGTGCTGGATGAGGTCACGGCCTTCATCAAAGCCACACCGACTCAGTGAGCGTTGCCTGCGAACCAGCCGTCGCTCTTGTGCAGATACCAGGCAAACGCGCCGAGGGTCAGGCTGCGCAGCAACATGAACAACAGAAACGTTATCCACAGCCCATGGTTGCCCAAACCTTGCAGCGCCCAGGCGAACGGCAGTAACAGAATCACCGTCAGCAGCATGCCGTTGCGCATTTCCCGGGCACGGGTGGCGCCGATAAACAGCCCGTCGAGCAGGTAACTCCCGACCGCGATCAGCGGCAGTGCGGCGAGGTAGGGCAGGTAGATGAACGCTGTGTCGCGCACGCTCTGAATGTTGGTCTGCATCTCGATGAACAGATGCCCGGCGAACAAGAACAGCACGGCAAATCCCAGGCTCGCCAGCAACGACCATCCGCAGGCCACCACCAATGAGCGGCGCAAGGCCCCTCGATCGCGAGCACCGATGGCATGTCCACAAAGGGCTTCCACGGCGTGGGCCAAACCGTCCAACGCGTGTGCGGTTAGCAGCAAACCATTGAGCAGCAACGCGTTGGCGGCGACGGTGGCATCGCCCAGCCGCGCGCCTTGCACCGTGATCAGGAAAAACACCGATTGCAGCGCCAGGCTGCGGATGAAAATGTCGCGGTTGACCGCCAATAGCGGCCGCCAGCTCTGCCACAGCGCCAGCGCGGCCCAGGCGATGTGGCCGGGATAGGCGCGCAGGGCGTTGCGGGTCATCAGAAGGCCGATCAGCGCGCCGGTCCATTCGGCGATCACCGACGCTCGGGCCGCACCGACCACGCCCCAATCCAGCCCAAGGACGAACCACAGGTTCAGCGCGATATTCACCAGGTTGGTGCTGAGCAGAATGGCCAGCGGTGCCCGGGCGTTCTGAGTGCCGAGGAACCAGCCGACTAGCGCATAACTGGCCAGCGCTGCCGGCAGACCGAACAGGCGTGTGTGGAAAAACTCGCGGGTCAGCTGATCCAGCTCCGCCGACGGCTGCATGAAGTGCAGTGCGACGCCGCTCAACGGGACGCCCAGTGCTCCAAGGACAATGGCCAGGCCCATGGCCAACAACAGACCCTGCAGCAAAATCTGCCGCAACGCCGCGCCGTCCCCACGCCCGGCGGCCTGTGCGGCGAACCCGGTGGAGCCCATGCGCAGAAAACCCATGGCCCAGGCGAGAAAGGTATACAGGCTGGCCCCGACCGCGACGGCGCCCAACTGATGAGCGTGGGGCAAGTGGCCGATGACAGTACTGTCGACCAACGCCACCAGCGGTACGGAAATGTTCGAGAGAATCATGGGGGCAGCGAGCGCCCAGACTCGACGATGGGTAGGGCGGTCGCGCCAGTCGGCGATCAGGTTGGACATGCAGGCTCCTTCGGGGAGCGGGCATTGTAGCGACATGATCGTTCCCACGCTCTGCGTGGGAATGCAGCCCGGGACGCTCCGCGTCCCTGTCGGATCACTAGTGAATAATCCAGCTCAACAACCAAAGCCCCAACAGCAACCAAATGATCCCCATGATGATCGACGCATTCATGAACGCCCGAATCGCCGACCACAACAGCATCAACCCAAGAATCAACGCGATGATGCTGATGATCGACGTGTCCATGCCCAGCGCACGGGACAGCCCTTCGACAAAGTTGCTGCCGGCGTGGCTCAACAGATTGAACAAGCCACTGAGGCCGTCAACGATGAAACGGATAACCGAACCGAGTGCCTGGCCGAGCCATTCGAAAAAGCTTTCTACCTGCATGTCGTGAGCGTCCTTGATGAAAGTGGTTGAGGCTTGGGCCATCGATCACTGGGGCGAGTTCCCTGATGCCAGTATGGCGCAAAGATCCAGCTCTGTTGATGAACCCTGTAGGAGCCGAGCTTGCTCGCGATGGCGGTGTGACAGGCGACATTTATATTGGATGTGCCACCGCCATCGCGAGCAAGCTCGGCTCCTACAGGGTTAACGCCCCTTGCCTTCCCCTGTCATCCCCCCGAAGCTATACGCCTTCAGGAGAGCCCGATGAACCTTGTTGAACTGACCGAACGCCTGCACGCCATCCGTAATCGCAATGACTGGCGGCAATTTCACAGCCCGAAAAACCTGGCCATGGCCGCGAGCGTGGAGATGTCCGAGCTGGTGGAGATTTTCCAGTGGCTGACCGAAGACCAGTCGCGCCAGTTACCGGCAGACAAACTGGCCCATGCCGGGCAGGAAATCGGCGATATCGTGCTCTATCTACTGCTGCTGTGCAGCGAGTTGGGGTTGGACATGAATGAAGTGGTGCGCAGCAAGCTCGCGGACAGCGAAAAGAGGTTCAGCTGATGAGCGACCGTCATTTCGATCAGCTGGCGACCCGCTTCGCCGAAAAAATCTATGGCGGTGCCAAAGGTGCGATCCGTCTGGCGGTGCTTCAGGCCGACCTGGCCGAAACCCTGCCAGACCGACCCTTGCGCGTACTGGACATCGGCGCTGGCCTGGGCCACATGTCGTTGTGGCTGGCCCAGCGCGGTCATGAGGTCACGCTGGCCGAGCCTGCCGAGCCGATGCTCGATGGCGCCCGCCAGCGCTTTGCCGATGCAGGGCAAACAGCGACATTCATACAGGCGCCGTGGCAGGAACTGCTCGGCCAACTCACCGAACCCTACGACCTGGTGCTGTGCCACGCCGTGCTGGAATGGCTGGCCGAACCGCATGCGATCCTGCCCGTGCTGCATCAATTGACCAAGCCAGATGGCTGGTTGTCCCTGGCCTTCTACAACCGCGATGCGCTGATCTATCGCAACCTGCTCAAAGGCCATTTTCGCAAGATGCGCAAGAACGACATGGCCGGTGAAAAGCAAAGCCTGACGCCGCAGCAGCCCCTTGATCCACGTGAACTGGCGGCGCAACTTGAGGGCCTTTGGCAGGTCGAAACCCAGAGCGGGGTACGGGTTTTTCACGATTACATGCCGGTGGAATTCCAGGCCCGCGCCGAACTGGTGGATTTGCTGGAAATGGAACTGGCCCACCGTCGTCACCCAAGTTTTGCCGGGCTTGGGCGCTACTTGCACTGGATCTGTCGGCCGGTCTGATCGGAGCACGAAATGAACAGTCGATCGGGGTTATTGGTGATCTGTCTCGGGTTGGCGGCCTGTCAGGGCAGCAATCCTTATGTGGCGTCATCCAACCCCTTGCCACCCGCGCCGCCTCAGGCGGCCAACACCTTTGACCGCAGCGCCTACCCGGCACCGCCGCGCGACTACGGACGTTACCGCAGCTGGGCCTGGCTCAACGGACGCCTGCCGCCAGGCACCGCCTGGGCGGATTCGGCGCAGGTCGCCGAAGCCGTCAGCAATGCCCTCGATCAACGTGGCTTGCGCCCGCTGCACGACAATCGCCCGGCGGACCTGTTTGTCAGCGCCGACCTGCACCTGGAAACCCGCCTGCGTCAGGTTCGGGACGACTATGGTGATTACGGCGGCGGTGGTTATGGTGGTTATAACCGCTATGGCAGCGGTTACGGCATGTACAACACCGTGCCGATCGTGCGGACTTATCAGGAGCAGGTCGTGGTGGTGCGAGTTGATTTGTTTGACGCTCAGAGCGGTCAACCGGTGTGGAGTGCCAGCGCCGAAACCAGCAATCGAGGCAGCCAGAGCGAGCGAGCCGATGCGATACGGGAGGCTGTGGAAAAGGCGATGTCGGCGTATCCTCCTAGTTAGCTTCTGTCGTTAAGAAGCATTGCGCAGGTTCATGTCTTCAACCGGAGAAAAATCATGTTCCGCCCTCTCGTTTTACTGGCTGTGGCCGTGCTGCTCAGTGCCTGCGCCAGCAACCAGGTCAATCATGACTTCGATGCCAGCCGCGACTTCGCCGCCTATCGCAGCTGGAGCTGGAAAGAACCCGCCCTGCAATATCGGCCCGATGACTCACGGATCAAGAGCGACCTGACCGAACAACGCATCCGCCAATCCGTGGCCGATCAGCTGGATCAGCGTGGCCTGCGTCCGGTCGCTGCTGGAAAAAAGGGCGATTTGAGCGTGCAAACCTATCTGATCGTCGAACAGCGCCAACAACAAGTGACGACTAACTATGGCGGCGGTTGGGGTGGCCCATGGAATGGCTACTGGGGTGGGCCGATGTACAACGAAACCCGCAACATCAGCTACAAGGTAGCGATCATCCAGATCGACCTGCTCGATGGCAAGGACGGCAAACTGGTGTGGCGCGGCAGTGACGAGCAGATGCTCAGCAGCACACCGAATCCGTCTGATCGCGCCAATGCGATACGTGAAACAGTCGGGCGAATCCTCGCCAACTATCCACCGAAATAACACCACCCAACCCTGTGGAGCTGAGCTTGCTCGCGAAGGCGGCGTCACATCCAGAAAAGATGTGACTGATAGACCGTTTTCGCGAGCAAGCTTTGCTCCTACAGGTTTTTTGTTGTCTGCACTGGCATGTTGCCAGCAGCCCCGTCAAGTCTTGTCTACACTGCTGTTCACCCATGGAAGTAGCCCTCGGCTGTGCCCGGCAAAGGAGAGCGCAATGTCTTCCCGTTTGCAGTTTCGCAGCCCTTCCCGGCAACGGGGGGCGATCGGTTTGATGGCGGCGCTGACATTGGGCATGGCCCTGATGTTCTTGCTGCTCGTGGTCGACAGCGGGCGTTTGTACCTGGAAAAACGCAACCTGCAGCGCGTTGCGGACATGGCCGCCCTTGAGGCGTCCACCCGAGGGGGTGATTGCGCTGCTGGCAACACCGCCACCGTCTATGCCACCGCCAGCGCAAACCGTAATGGCTTCACCCTTCCTGACCCCAATCGCAATCTGCTGGTCGCTTGCGGCGCCTTGACCCTGGATGCCAATAACCTTCGGGTATTTGGCGCCGACCCAAGCAAGAGCGAAGCCATTCGGGTGATCGCCAGCCATCCGGTCCAACAGAGTTTCGCCGGCGGTGTCGGCGCCCTGTTCGGTGGCGCCCCACGTGGAGCGACCATTAACCTGACGGCCACCGCTGTGGCCGCATTACCGCCACCCCTGGCTTCGCTGACCATCCGCAGTACGGCGCTGAGCGTCGATACCAGCAAGTCCGCCACGCTCAACGCGCTGTTCGGTGGTTTGCTGGGCGGCAACCTGAATATCAACGCGGCGGGCTGGAACGGACTGGTGAACACCAACATCAGCCTGCTCGGTTACCTTGACCGATTGAAGGTCGACCTTAACCTCAGCGCTGCCGGGTATGACCAGGTATTGGGCAATACGATTGCCGTCAGCCAACTGATCCAGACCGCCGTCAATGTGCTGGACCCTGGCGGCACACTCGGCGCGACGGCGACAATTGGGAGTTTGCAGGCGCTCAAGGTCGCGGCTGGCACGACGACGGTGGTACTCGGTAACCTGCTGCACGTCGAGACTGGCAGCAACATTTCGGCGCTGGCGACCAATCTGAAGGTGTTCGACCTGATCGAAGCTGTCGTGCAACTGGCCAACAAGAAAAACGGCCTGGTGGCGACGTTGCCGATCAATCTGGCGGGCCTGGCGCAAATCACCGCCCGGGTGCAGGTGCTGGAGCCTCCGCAGCTGTCAGCCATCGGCAATCCGAAAAAGGCCGCGCTGGCTCCATTGGGGCCCAACCGCATCTATGTGCGAACTGCCCAGATCAGGACATTGCTGTCGATCGACTTGCCGGTGCTCAATTCCATCGTGGCGCTGATCAATGCGGTGGCTGATCTGGCAGGCCCGCTAACCAACACACTCAACGCCTTGCTCAATCTCAACCTGGTGGGAGTGCTCGATTCACTGACCTGTGCCTTGCTCGTGCCCTGTCAGACTCCCGACATCATCGTGCTGCCGCCACCGATACGTATCGACGTGGCGCTGGACGTTGCCAGCGCCAACAGCTATGTCACTGCCTACAGTTGCGTCAGTACCACCAACAAAACCCTGACCACCAACACCAGCACTTCGCTGGTAAACCTGAAGATCGGCAAGATCGATCCAGCCACCGCTTTCGGCAGCAACACCACGCCACCGGCGGTAGTGGTGCAGCCGTTGAAGGTGATCGATATCGGGGTGAAAACCTGTCTGAGGATTCTGTTCCTGCCCATCTCCTGCAATCCGCGTATCCCCGGAGTCGGTGGCGGCCTCGACATCATGGCCGACACCACCGTGGCGCAGAACGCCAACATACTCCACGTTTATTCCGCACCGGCGGCCAGTAACCTGCCGGAAATCAACCAGCCACCGTTCTATTATTCTTTCGCTACCAGCAACATCGTCAGCAGCCTGACCAACACCCTGACAAATATCCAACTCAACATGTATGGCCCGTCGGGCAGTCTGGTCGGCGTTCTGGCATCTGTTCTGAGTACAGTGAAAACCCTGTTGATCAACGCGATTGACACCGTGCTCAGCCCTTTGCTCGATACCTTGATCAACACCTTGCTCGTCAGCCTAGGGATTGATCTGAACAAGGTCGATGTCGGTGCCAACCTCAGTTGTCACTCGGGACGAGCGACGCTGGTGATCTGATCGTCGGCGGCAATCGGCAGTTCGATACAAAACCGTGCGCCCTCGACCGAGTTTCTGACGCTCAGTTTTCCGCCCATGTTCTCGACGATACCGTAACTCACCGACAACCCGAGCCCGGTACCGACACCCACGGGTTTGGTGGTGAAGAACGGCTCGAAAATCCGCTCCAGCAACCGCGGATCGATACCGCCGCCGTTGTCCTCGACCCACAGCCGTACCGACTGCGCATCATGTTCGGCGTACACCGAGATCCACGGTTTGAACTCGCGGTCGGCCTCGCGTTTACCGAGCAACGCATCCCGCGCGTTGACCATCAGATTGATCAACACCTGTTCGAGTTGATCAACATAACCGCGCACCTGCACGTCGAATCCGGTGTCGCTGACCCGCAGATCGACCCCTTTGCCACGCATCCCTTCGGCCAGCAGCGACAGCGTGCCCTCGATGGCTTGCGCCGGATTAAACGGATGCTGCTCGATCTCCGAGCGGCGGCCAAACACCCGCATGTGATCCACTACCCGTGCGGCGCGCTGGACCTGGGCATCGATGCGGTTGAGCTTGTCGGTCAGGTAATCGATTTGTGCATCGCCGTTGTTCAGGCGCTTGAGCACATTGACGATGGCCATGCGCATCACATTCAACGGCTGATTGATCTCATGGGCCAGCCCCGTGGCCATTTCGCCAAGGGTGGCCATTTTTGCACTTTGGGTGAGCTGCTGCTGGGCGCGGCGCACCTCGGTGTTGTCGCGGCCCACGGCCTGAATCTCCAGCAAGCGACCGTCCTCATCAAACACCCCGCGATCCGACCAGACCCACCAGGCATGTTCCCTTCCCGGCAGTTGCAGGTTGATTTCCGCGGTGCTGACCGGGAACTCCGGGCTTAGCTGGCCGAGCCGCTGGAGAAACGTTTCGCGCTGTTCCTGCGACATCCAGGTGCCCAGATTCACCCCTGGCAATTGCTCGGGCTGGCACTCCAGATACGTCGCCAGCGGACGGTTGCCGAAGGTCAGGGTCAGGTCGGGGCGGTAGCGGCAGATCATCGCCGGCGAGTCTTCCACCAGGATCCGGTAACGTTCTTCACTTTGTTTCACCTGCTCGGCAGCCAGGGTCGCTTCGGTGACGTCGAGCCACAGGCCGACGGCTTCCACCGGCAGGCCAAGGTCATCGCGCAGCAGTCTGGCTTCATCGAGCATCCAGTGGTAATCGCCGCGACTGTCGCGCAACCGGTAGCGGGTACGTACCGAACCTTCTCGCAATAGGCGTCGGGTGCGCTCGAAATACTGATCGCGGTCTTCGGGGTGAACCCTTTCAACCAACGTCCCTGCCGCGCAATCAGCCAGTGTCCAGCCGAGCAGCGGCAGCAGGCTGTCACTGAAAAACGTCGGCTGCAGCGCACCTTCGACATAGCGCTGCACATAGATCACCGCCGGTGAACTGGCGATCAGATTGTCCAGTCGTGCATGGGCCGCTGCAGCGTTTTGCTCCTGGTTTTTGATGTCGCTGATGTCGAGCATGAAACCCACCAATCGCCGGTTTTTGCCGACGCCCAGGACCTGTCCCTGCAGGCGATACCAGTTCGGGGTTTGTGCCAGACGCACGCACAGCAGTAACGGGGTGCCTTCGTCCTGTAAGGCTTGCAGGCGACTGCTCAGCTCTTCACGGTCGGCGGGATGCACCTGATCAAGCCAGTTGTGCAGCGGCAATCGGGCGCTCGCAAGGCTCAGGTTACTGGCCAACGACGGCGCCAATTGCACCTCGCGACTGTCGCTGAACACCTCCCACCAGCCGGTGCCGAGCAAGGCTTGCAACGACTCCAGTCGCTCCAGTTGCAGTTGGTGTCGGTGCTCGCGCAAGCGCTCCAGCAACGGGCCCGCGAGCGCGGCGGCGAGCTGCAACCAGTCGCGATCATTCATATCAGGTGCATGTTGCTGCACCGGATAAAAGCCACACAGCAACCAGGCGACCACCCCCTGAGCATCGTGATAGGGCACCGCGAACCCTTCGGCATTACCGAAGGTGCTTTGCAAACGGGGATGTTCACCGGGGAGCAGGCGTTGCGGCGCAGAGCCGTTCAGGCTGTCGAGGCCGGTGCCCAGGCGCTGAGCGTCTTGCCACAATCGGGGCGCATCAAACGCTGCGTAATGCTGATGGATCTGCCAGCCTTCCTCCTGTTCATCGAGCAAGGCCACCGCGACGCATGGAATGCGAAAGCGCTGGGTCAGGCCTTGCAATTGTTCCACAAGCACCTCGGGCAGGCGCGTCAGGCTGCACAGGCGTAACTGCTCGCCGATTTGCGCCGCGAGCAACTGGCATTGCTCGCGGCTGCGCGATTGTCGGCGTTCGAGCAGCAAGTCGCCGATGTCCAGCAACTGCAACAGCCAGGCATCGGCTAACGGCTGGACCCAACCGCGCAGGTGCAGGGGTTGTCCGCCGAGGCTGTAAAAATCCAGATCCAGCGTCTGTCCCAGCCAATCCGCAGGCGAGCCTTCAACGGCTAGGCAGCTGTGGGGCATGAGGAAATCGATTAGGTGCGGTGCTTGTGCAGCGGGCGTCTGCTGGGCCAGCACATACCGCAGCGGGCCGGTCAGGTGAATCACTCGACATTCGGCATCCAGATGCACCTGCAAACCGACACCTTGCACGCTCAGGGTGTCTGGCGTGTCCAGCGGCTGAGGCGGATGGCGGTTCAGCAGGCGGCCAAAGAGTTTGTCTGCGGAACTCAAAATTGCAGGCTCGAACTGGCGGTGAGGGTTGCCGGCAGATTGGGCACTTGGCCAATCCCCGGCAGGTTCAGAAACGGGATGACCTGCTGCAGTTTGCTGGTGGGGTAGTTGATGCTGACCTTCAACACCCCGCCCACGTAGGTGGCGCTGGCGTCGGTGGCGATATTGAAATTCAGTGCGGCGGGAATCCAGGCCAGTTGCCGGCTCAATTCCGTGGTGGCGACGGTTTTTACCGCGGTGTCGTACCCGGGGGTGCTCGGGTCCAGTGCCACGCTTCGGCGCACGGCTTCGGCGGTCGAGTGGTTGAACGATTGCATCAGTAACAGCGGCAGACTGTACGTGACAATCCCATAAAACACGGCGAAAAAGATGAGGAACACCAAAGCGAATTCAATCGCTACAGCGCCTTTTTGCTTGCGGGGGAGGCCTGTTTTCATGACTGCGTCTACCCTGACATTCACTACGTGATATCAGCATAGAATCATTCAGCCAAAACGGACGTTTTTTACGGATGCAGAGCTTTGTCCTACTGATCTGGCTGACGCTATGCGCAGCACAGGATGCTCGAGAACGGCACATCGCCAATGGCCTGACCCTTGGCGCAGGAGTGTTGGCGCTGGCCTATCTGCTGTGGACAGGCACCACCTGGCTGGGGGCCGAAGCGGGGCAGGGCGGTTGGGCGTGTTTGCTTGCGCTGGCCTTTACCTTGCCCGGTTATGCGTTCAGACGCCTGGGCGCAGGCGATGTGAAACTCATGACCGCCCTGGGGCTGGCGACGGACGGTATGCACCTGCTCGGCGTGTTCATCGGCGCCGGATTGACCCGTGTGCTCTGGCTGCTGCTGGCGCCAAGTGTCTGGCTTCATATGTCTCAGGGGCTTAGGCATCGTCTTCGATATCTGGGGCCTGGAATGTCAAAGAAACAGCCCTTTGCGCCCTTCGTGCTGGTGGGCCTTTTGCTCACACTCGCCTGGTTTCACTAGTCGCCCGTTCTATGTACAGAGTCGCAAAGTACGTCTACTTTCAAACCAGTCGTTGTACCGCCTGTGGCTATCGGTACAGGAGCGGTCAGCAGGGAGTTGCACGTGAACAAGCCTACCTCGGCAATGAAAATCCTCGTGGTCGACGATCAGCGGTTGATCGTTGAGCAGCTTTGTGAATTTCTTGAGCGCAGCGGTTATCGCTGTGTGCCTTGCGAGTCCAGCCGGCAAGCGGTTGAGCGTTTCAGTGAGGACGAGGCGATCGGCCTGGTGCTCTGTGATTTGCACATGCCCGGCCTGGACGGGATTCAGTTGGTTCAGGCGTTGCAGCGGCTATCCGGCAAGCACCGGGCGTTCGAGGCGATCATGCTCACCGAGCGCGCAGACAAACAGGATGTGATCAAGGCGTTGCGGGCCGGGTTTGCCGATTATTATCAGAAGCCGATTGATCTGGATGAGTTGCTCGACGGGATTGCGCGTCAGCAAGTGGCGTTGCAGGAGTGGAACAAGAGTGTGCAGCTGGGGCATTTGAATCAGAAGCTGCAGTATCTTTCCGAGTCGATCGATGATCTGTATCAGGATCTGGATAAGGTTCGGCGTGGGCCGCGGTTGTCGGTTTCCCCTGATGACGATGTCAGTGCTGTGGATCGGGTTGAGATTCCGGCGATTTTCAGTCATCTGTCGCCAAGGCAGTTGGAGGTGGCGCGGTTGGTGGGGAAGGGACAGACGAATTATCAGATTGCCTGTGAGTTGGGGATTACCGAGAACACGGTGAAGCTTTATGTGTCGCAGGTGTTGCGGTTGACGCATATGCACAATCGGACGCAGTTAGCGCTTGCTTTGACGCCCAGTCATCCCGGGTTGCGGCAGCGGGTCACTGCTCGCTAACAATGTGGGGGCTGGCTTGTCGGGTCGCCGCATCGCTGCGATGGCGGCCTGACAGCCGACCTATTTCATTTGGGTGTACATATCCGTTGCTGCGGTAACGGCCGCTGGCGGTTTCGCTCTTACAGCCATCCCTTTCAAGGTCTTTTGACCTTGGCGGCCTTGAGCACCCTATCTGTCGACACGTGAGCATTCACTGCCTTGCCTTCCAGCCATTCCTTGGGTTTCGGCACTTTCGGACCTCGTTTGCTTTTGGCGACGGATTTGGGCGGGATGTTTTTAGCCAGCGCCAGCAAGTGCTGAGCCAGCCCTCCTGCGCGGATTGGGATGGCTAAGTGCTCTGGCGGCAAGGCAATCTGCAGGCCCTCGTAACCGCTGCGTACTTGTACCGTCAGGTGGAAGATCGAAGCTTCCCAGTCTTCGGGCTGGGTCTGGCGATGAGCCTGTTCAACGCTGCGCTTAAGCACCGACAAGACGTTGTAAGCCAGCACGGCCGACGCAAACCCCAACAGGGCGGCCTTGGGGTTGCCCAAGGTTTTGATTTCGCTTTCCAGCACCGACTCCAGGCGCTGAAACATTCCTTCAATACTCCAGCGACGACGGTACAAATCGGCGATTTGCTCAGCGCTGATGGTCTCGGGCAAGTTGCTCCAAAACAGCAATGCGGTGTCGCCTGATTCGGTGGGGGTGTGCAGGCTCAATTCGACACGCCGCCACTGGCGCCCACCTTTTACTTCGATGGTTTGCTCGCGCACGCTGCCTGTCGCGACCGCAACAGGCTGCTGCCAGTCGCTTTCCTTAAGCAGGCGTGGATGCTTGCTTTGTTCGCGGATAATGAATGAGGCCCCGGTCTCTTCGCAGGCCTCCATGACCGGGAGCGTGCAGTAAAGTCGATCAGCCATCCACAGCTGGCCCGCGCGGGCCTTTTCCAGCAAGGGCAGCACGCTGACGCGCTCACTCGCGTAAGCATCTTCGCAGGGCTGAAGGTCGACGACCTGGTCCAGATCAGGGTCATAAACCACAACGGAAAAACCAGGCCGGGCGGCACCGCGTTCACGGCGCAAAGCGCCCAGACGTTTTTCGCTGGAAGGCAGGTGGTTGCCGTCAACAACCCGCAGTTGCCAGCCAGGCAAAATGGCCGAGCAGCCCAATTCTTCAATTGTCGGAGCCAGGCGTTGCGCACTGCCGACTACCAACGCACGCAGCAGCGCGGGCTCCGTGCGGCTGACCTTGTCATAAAGCGCAGCCAAGCTGACGGGAAGATCTTCCATCTGCCGCGCCGCGGCATGTAGCGAGGGTCGCAAACCCAGTGAAACGAGGGACATCAGCTCAACGATGGTCAAAAACAAAAGCTCACGCGGATACTGCCGTTGACGATGTTCTTCGAACACCTGATCGACCCACTCGGGCGCAACGGCCTGCTCCAAAACCAATTTGGCCATGACACTGGCCGGTGCTTTTTTCTCGAACCGCGCTACAACCTCTGCCCACATCGTCTCGTTGTCCTGACTGGAGTTTTGGGGGATTTTATCAAAGACCTTGAAAGGGATGGCTCTTACAGCGAGTCCCTTTTTCAAACGCCAAAAAGGAACCAAAAGGCTTCGCCCCGGCGTCCGGCCCCTCGCTTTGGCTCGGCGTTCCTTCGCTCCGGCATTCATCTGGGGGCATCGCCTCCGGTTGGCTTCGCTTCAACCTCCTCTCGATGTGTTCGACTGCGTCGAACGGCGCTTCGCGCCTACCCCCCAGATGAACACCTCCACTCAGCCTCCCGAAGGGGCGGACAGATCAAGATCAAGGGCTGCAGGCGAGCTAACGCTCGGCCTGTTGAGTGGTGAGAGGCGAAAGGTGTACCCGATTTATTGTGGGAGCTGGCTTGTTCGCGAAAGCGGCAGTCCAGGCACAACAAATCCCGGATCAAGACTACCCCCCCGTCCCACTGTCCACCTTCCCGCTCTCATACTGATCAAAGTACTCCGGGATCTCATGCTGATAGCTTTTTAGCCAGCGCTGCATGCTCAGCTCGCGTTCGGTCGCGGTTGAGGTTTGCGGTTTCTGGGAAGCCGCCTTGTTGCTGCTTTGCAGTTGCAGCCAGCCTTCGGTTTCCTGCTGTTGGGGCGAGGCGGGGCCGGCGTCGATGGCGTGGGTGGTAAGGGGCAGGGCCAGCAGGCCGAGGCAGTAGAGGGCGGTCGGTTTCATCAAGGTTTCTCCCTATTGAAGGGGTGATGTGGCGACGGCGGCAACCTGGTTCGTGGCCGTCGGGCCGGGTTTGCTTGGGGTCTTGAGTCTTTGTGCGCGGGCCTGGGCTTCGGTGACCTGAGCGGGGCTCAGGCCGAGGCGGCTGACCAGTTCGGCGGCGCGGCTCCAGTCGTCCTGGTAGATCAGCAGCGTCACCAGATTCAACGCCGCCAGCTGATCACTTTGCTTGAGCTCCATGGCCGTCAAAAATTCGAAGCGCGCATCCTCGACGCGTAATTGATTGAGGTACACCACGCCCAGGTCGTTGCGGATTTTCTCGTCGGTGGGCGCTAGCCGTGCGGCCCGTTGCAAATGGGCCTGGGCCAGGCCGTTGTCGCCCCTGGCGGCGGCGAGTTGGCCCAGACCGTGTTCGGCTTCGGCGGCCAGGCAACTGCCGAGCAGGCTGCGGTATAACGGTTCGGCTTCGCTGCGGCCCAGCAGTCGATAAACCTTGGCCTTGCGCAGGCGCACATCCGCCAGATTGTCGGGCAGGCTTTGCAGGTTAGCGAGGCTGGCGTGCAGTTTGCCGTCATTGGCCATGTCATCGGCGAGGTTCAGCGACAGCTGTTCATCGGAGGTCAGCTTGGCGCAACTGGCGGTGTTGGTCAGGGCGCTCCAAGGTGTCGCGCCGTTACTCGCGCAACCGCCTAATAACAACAGACTCAACCCGGCAATGATGGCTTTCATAACGTTCCCTCTAGGAAGCAAAGGCCCGGGACAGGGCGGTGAAGCCCGGGCCGGCCAGTACGATCAATAACGCCGGGAAGAGAAACAGCATCATCACGACGGACATTTTGGCGGACATCTTGGAGATGTATTCCTGCAGGCGTGTCAGGCGCCGGTCATCGAGCAGTTGCTTGAGGGCCAGCAGGGATTTCATCGCGCCGCCCCCCTGATGGATCAACTGCTGAAGGATCACACTGGTGTCGGTGAACTCATCGACGGCCAGCAAGTGAGTGACATTGTTCAGTTCTTCGCCCAGTTCCAGGCCGGAATCGACCCGAGCCAATACCAGACGCAACTCATGGGTCAGGGCTGGCAATAATTGTTTGCCTTCAATGCTCAACACTCGCAGCGACTGCTCCACCGCCATGCCCGATTCGAACAGGATGCGCAGCAGCGGAATGAAGGTGGAAATCTCGGTCGCCAACTGTTTTTGCCGGCTCTGGGCGGCTGCGGCCAAAAGGCGTTTGGGGAGCAGGTAGCCGATGCCGGTGGCAAAGGCCGGGCCGAGCCATTGGTTTTCCACGTGCGGGAAAAATACCTCCAGGATCAGCAAGCTCAGGGCCAGTGCCAACACCGGGGCGCCCACCTGGAAGGCCGCGAACAGCGAGCGTCGCCGAGCGCTGCGCCAGCCGAGGCGATTGAGCAAGGTCTGGGTTTCAATATCCAGACTGACCGAGCGTTGGCCGATCCGGCTGCTACCCAGCACCTGCAGCCAGTGACCCACACGGTCGTCATTCAGCCGTTTTCCGTCCAGCCGTCGGGCCACCTGACGAGCCCGTCGCTGCTGTTCCAGCATACTGCCGAGCAGTAATAACGTTGCGCCCAGAAACAGCAGCGCGCTGATCAGCAGAGGTATTTTCATACGCTGCGCAACATGCGCCAGAGCGCCAGGCTGCCCACCACCTGCAGGCCGAACGCTGACGCGAGCATGATTTGCCCCGAGTGGTCGTGCCACATGGCGAGCAAGTAGAGGGGGTTGGTCGCCAGGAAATAGCCGGCCAGGCCAATCGGCAAACAGCCCAGGACCCACGCGGTCACCCGGGTTTCACCGGTCATGGCCCTGAGTTGGCGCGCAGCCTGCTCGCGCTCGCGGATCATCTTGATCAGGTTCTCCAACAGCTCACTGGCATTGCCGCCATAGCGGTGATTGACCCGCAACCCGAGCGCGAACAGGCGCAGTTCATCTTTCTCATACAGTTCGGCGAGGTCCGAAGCGGCGTCCGGCAGGTTGACCCCCAGCTGCACGTTGCGCTGAACCCGGCCCATGGCATTTTTCAGCGGATCTTCGGCGGCGTCGATAGCGCCCAGCACCGCATCGACCAGGGTCCGCCCGGACTTCAGACTGCGCACGGTGTGATCGAGCATTTGTGGCAGTTGTTCGATCATGCGCTGGAGTCGGCGCTGATAACGCCAATTGACATACAGACGCAGAATCAACGGCGGCAGCAGTAACAGAGCCAGCAAGCCGACCCAGCCACCGGTAGCAAATCCGAGCAAGATGCCAAAGGCCCAGAGCAGCAGCCACATCCCCAGTCGTTCAGTGGGGCGCCCGAGGCCGGCCCGCAGAAAGGCCCGATCCAGACCGACCCTGGAGGTTTTCGTCAGCACCGGCTGCGGTTGCCCCTGGGTCAGGCGTCCCAGCACCCGCTCGGTGCCGGTCTGGCGCAAACCGCGATAAAACAGGCGGATCGACAGTCCGAGCAAGATCAGGCAAACGAGAATGAGCAGCAGCGGTTTGAGCATGCTGTGGCCTCAGTACGTAGAGGGAGAAAGTGCCGACTCACGGCGCAGTTTTTCGCCCGCGGGGTTGACCGCCTCACGCATAAAACCGAAACCGCTGCGCCGGTCGAGCCGGAACAAGGTATTGGTGACGTAGACGTCATCGCGGATGCCGATTACCTCCACCACCTCGCTGACGCAGCGGCGGCCGTCGGGCATGCGCGTCAACTGGATGACTACATCTAGCGCGGCGCAGATCATTTGCCGCAGGGTGCGTTCGGCGATGGTGCGGCCCGTCAGGCCCACCAGCGTCTCCAGGCGCAACAGCGCATCCTGGGCGTTGTTGGCGTGCACGGTGCTCATGGAGCCGTCGTGGCCGGTGTTCATTGCGGTGAGTACGTCGAGCACTTCGACGCCACGAATCTCGCCGAGGATGATCCGGTCCGGGCGCATCCGCAGGGCGTTGCGAATCAGGTCACTGGCCTTCACTTCGCCGTGGCCTTCGGCATTCGGCGGTCGGGTTTCCAGGCGCACCACGTGAGGGTGGCCCAATTGCAATTCGGCGACATCTTCGATGGTGACGAGTCGCTCGTGAGGGTTGATCAACTGGCTGAGAATGTTCAGCAGCGTGGTCTTGCCGGTGCCGGTGCCGCCGCTGATCAGGATATTGCAGCGCTTGCCCACGGCCTCCTGAATGAAGTCGAAGATTGCCTGATCGATGGTTTGCATCGCCATCAGGTCAGAGCTTTTGAGCATGTCCTTGCGAAACTTTCGAATCGACAGGCAAGGGCCGTCGAGGGCAATCGGTGGAATGATCGCGTTGACCCGGCTACCGTCGGGCAGTCGTGCATCGACCATCGGCGACGACTCATCAAGCCGTCGGCCGAGGGGCGCGAGGATCCGTTGCATAACCCGTTCGACGTGATGCGCATCGATGAAACGCAGGTCGCTTTGATGCAGTACGCCATCGCGTTCAATGAACACCCGGTGCGGGCCGTTGACCAGAATTTCCGTCACCGCGGGGTCCCGCAGCAGCACTTCCAGGGGGCCGAAACCGGTGAGTTCATCGACGATTTCTTCGGCCAGACGCTCCATTTCATACCGGGAAATCGCCAGGTGCAGCCGGGCGATGTACTCGGCAGTCTTGTCAACGACGAACTGCGAGAGCACCTGCCGCGAACCCTCCAGCAGGTTTTTCCCGGACTCCTCGATGGCGTCGATGATGTAGCGGTGCAGCACCAGTTTCAGGCCTTCGTGGTCGGTGTTGCCACTGGTTGTGCATACCGGGGCGCCGAAGAGTTTTTCACCGCTCATTGCGCACCCCTCAAGCGGTTGAACCAGCCAGACTTGGGCTTGACCAGGCTCTCGGAGCGCTTGGCCAACAGTTCCCCAAGGGTGCGCAGGCTTTGAGTCAGGCCTTCGCGGGGGGCCAGCTCAAACAGAGTCACGCCTTGGTTCTTGGCGTTAAGCCGCACTTCCGGGCTGTAGACGAGTGTCGCGATGATCTCCATGCCGAAGCTTTTGCTCAGGGTCTCGGAGTCCGGTGAGACGTTGCGCAGGTAGCGGTCCACCAGCAGTCTGGCGTGATCGAGCTTAATGCCTTTTTCACGCCACAGGTTGAGTACCGCCAGGTTGCGGCGGCAGTCGAGTACGTTCTGATCGGTGTACCACAGCAACTTGTCGCAATGGCTGACGAAGGTGCGCAACGCTTCGCTGTCCGGCTGGCCGGTGAGGTTCACCACGATGTGCTGGAAGTGTTGGCGCAGGGCGCTGAGCAGCATGTACAACTCGGCGGCACTGGTGTGTTCCAGCGGTTCATCGTGACTGGCGTAGGCGAGGATCCGCAGCCCCGCGTCGCAACGTGTGAAGGCGCTGTCGATCAGCGTCGCATCGAGGCGCCGCAAATGCCTGAGTGCATCGCCGAAGTGAAACGAACTCTCCAGACCGAGCAAGGCCAGGCTGTCGCCGCGTGGCAGGCCCAGGTCCAGCAACAATGTTTGCTGACCGCTCTTCTGCACCACTTGCGCCAAGTGGGAGGCGAGCAGCGCGCCGTCGGCGTTGCTCTGCACACCGTAGAGCACTGTCAGGCCACCGAGTTGGGTGTTCGGGGCCACCGGCGGCAGCCGTTTGCTCAGCCGTCGCACCAACCCCGCAACTTCGCTGGAACGCGAACCATAGGCCACGAAATCCCGTGCACCGGCGCGCATGGCATTGAGCACGAGTTGGTTGTCCATGCCGTCGCCCAGCACGATGATCGCCAGCATCGGTTTGGCTTCCAGGGCGCTTTCGATCAGTGCGCTTTGGGCCACCACGTGTTCGCGGTCCAGGCCGATGAACACCAGGCTGGCGAAGGTCACGTCCACCAGCGCCAGCAATTCGTCGAGGCTGCCACCTCCGGCGCTGACCACTTGGCCCAACGGGGCGAGGGCGCCTTGCAGCCACTCAAGGTCGGTGCTGTTGCGCGTGATCGCGAGGAAGGTCTGGCTCAGGTTCTGGCTCTGGCTCATTGCGATAATCCGCTGCGTTTATCGAAGTTGCCGTTTTCGAGGAAGTACAGGCGATACCAGTTGGGGTCGTAGTTGCGCAGTTTTTCACCGGGCAGCGACGGCAATTTCGCGTTGGCGGCCAATGGCTGGACCAGGTGCGGCGTGACGATCATCAGCAGTTCACGCTCTTCGCGCTTGAGCTGCGAGTTGCGAAAGAACGCGCCGATAATCGGGATATCGCCCAGCCCCGGGAACTTGCTGACCTGCGAGGCATTGTGGGTGCTGATCAAACCGCTGATGACGAAACTTTCGCCATCGGCAAGGGAAATACTGGTGTCGGTGCGGCGTATGGTGAACGCCGGAACGGTGGTGCCGCCGATGGTCACGCCGTTGTTGTAATCCAGTTCGCTGACCTCCGGCGCCACTTTGAGGACAATGCGGTCGTGACTGACCACGGTCGGCGTCAGCGTCAAGCGGATGCCGAATTCCTTGTATTCGATGGAGTAACTGTTGCTGTTGGCGCTGGGCACGGGGATTGGAATTTCACCCCCGGCCAGGAAGCTCGCGCTCTGCCCGCTGAGGGCCACCAGGCTTGGCCGTGCCAGGGTGTAGGCGAAGCCGCTGCCTTCCAGGGCGTTGACGATACCGAGGACTTTGCTGCTGCCACCGCCCCAGACAATGTTGAAACTGTCGTTGAGTAACGGAATGCTGGGCACCGCGATCCGCGGATCAATGTTGAACAGCGGCACCACGCCCGGCGTCACGGCGGTATTGGGCACCGTGCCGGGCGCACCGAAGAGGAAATTGTTGGAGCCCTTGCCGAAAATCGACGTGCCGGCCTCTTTCAGTTTGGTCCGGCTGACTTCGACGAAACGGATGTCGGTTTGTACCTGCGACGGTAGCAGGGGGTCATCAGAGGGTAACCGTGTAGCGGTGGTCATCGCCGCGGTGGCCTTGCCCTGAACGAACACCATGCTCTGGCGCGGAGCACTGGCGCAGGCGGTCCAGACCATCAGGCTGGTGGCGCCTGGGGCCACTCCGGTGAGTAAAAACGCCTGATTACCGTTGACTCGCACGTCGGCGATTTTCGGGTCACCCACCGCCACTCGAGTGATCGCCACCGGCGATTGCACCTCCTGTTGCAGCCCTTCACCGACTTCCAGCACCGCAGGCAAAGAACCCAGCGCGGCGCAGTTGCCGACGGCTGCGAACGTCACGCCGAGCGGCAGACCGCCCAGCAAAGAGACCCAGAGCAGGCCTTGGAATATGGGCATGGAACGACTGCGCATAAAGATGCGTCCTTGCTCGACTCAGGGAATGTGTTGGGTGATTTCATTGCCGCGGATGACTTCCACGCTCGATTTGCGCGGTGCTGCGCCGCGGCTCGTGGCGACAGGTTTGGGTGGGGGCGTCATGGCCAGTTGGCTGAACTGGATCAACTCGCGGTTGGCACTGGCGAGGTTGGCCGATGAATCGCTTTCGCCGGCCCAGTAACGAGCCAGACGTTTCTCATCGGCGCTGCGTACGGCCAGGCGCAACACGCCGGTCTGGGTCGCCAACATCAGGCGACTCAATAGTTGTTCGGGGACGGCAAGCAAGACGCTGTGGGCGCTGGCGCGCGATTGTTCCTGCCTGAGTTTTTCTTCGCTGCTGCGGGCCGGGCTTGCGGGTTGACCGTCGTTGGTCAACCCCATCTGTTCGCCCACCCCGAGTACCCGCAAGGCCGGCACCACCAGTTGAGCCGACGGCTGAAGGTTGTTGTTGTCC
This sequence comes from Pseudomonas sp. ZS1P83, assembly GCF_054897825.1. Taxonomy (NCBI): domain Bacteria; kingdom Pseudomonadati; phylum Pseudomonadota; class Gammaproteobacteria; order Pseudomonadales; family Pseudomonadaceae; genus Pseudomonas; species Pseudomonas sp. ZS1P83. The sequence continues at coordinate 4,708,386 of NZ_CM142706.1, read as the reverse complement.
ATTCGCAGAAACAGCAGCACATCGACATAGTCCCCCGGTGTCAGTTGCCCACCGGCATTGATCACTTCATCCACCGCGACGGCGAGGGCGCGTTCATCGGGACGAATCATCCGTGCCAGTCTGCCGCCGGCGTCGAAGCTTTCATCATTGAGCCAGCTACCGGCAGTGAGGGCGCGCCAAGGCGTACGGCCAATCGCTTGATCGAGGCGGGTCAGGCTGCCGGCGGGGGCGGTGCGGAGTTTTTCCAGGGCAACGTCGGCGGCAGTAATCGGCACGAGCGGCGGCACGTCATGAAGGAGTACCACCACCAGTTGGCGGGTGCTGTCTTCCACCGACGCAGGTGTCGGGGCCGCGGGCGCGGGCGCGACAACGCTGGATTGCACGACAGGCTCGGGGGCCGGTTGACGGCTGAGTGTGAGGCCCCAGTAACCGGCAATGATGGCGCCCGCCAAAAACAAACCGGCCAGGCCCAGAGTGATACGGCTGTTCATGACGGCTCTCCCTTTCCTGCTGCTTAAGACCCCCGTCACATCCAACGAGACAACTTCGCAATCAGGCAGCTATGAACATGGAACTATTTCGCTATTTGAAGGTAGCTCAGCTAGAGCGAAACGCCATTACTGGTCTGAAAATAACTAACGAAAGTACGTAGTCAGGGCGAAAATGTGCTTTTTTTGGCGTCAATGAACCAACTAGTACTTTAGTGATAATTCGTTCTTACAGTTGTGGGTACGGGGAATGCCGACAATGCTGATGCTGGCAAAGGCGAATCATGTTGCGGCCGTGCAACACCCGTCGTCGTCCAGGAGAAACGCCATGTCCTTTTCCAAGCTTGCGCAGAAGATCAAATCCGGAGCCGCGTTTTACAAAAATCTGGCCAAAGATACCGAGGGTGCTTCGGGTATCGAGTACGCGGTCGTTGCCGCGATGGTTGCACTGGTGATTGCTGGACTGAGCTCGGGCATTGAAACTGCGGTTACTACTCTTTTTACAAGTATCAAGACTGCGCTCTTATAACGAGAGCAGAGGTAACTTGCTAATGCTCCAAAGGGGTTCTACCGTCAGCGCTTAGTCCATTGCAGGTGTTGCCCATGAACGCTTCCGTACTCCCACGCCAACAGCTTCTTCTGGTCGATGATGAGGAGGACGCGTTGCTGGAGCTGGCGGAGTTGCTGGAGGGCGAGGGGTTCACTTGTTTTCCCGCGACCTCGGTCAAACTCGCGCTGCATCATCTGACGCGCAATCCCGATATTGCATTGGTGATTACGGATCTGCGGATGCCGGAGGAGAGTGGCATGTCGTTGATCAAGCGGTTGCGTGAACATACGTCCAGGCAGCATTTGCCGGTGATTGTGACGTCGGGGCATGCGGATATGGAGGATGTCAGTGACATGCTGCGGTTGCAGGTGCTGGACCTGTTTCGCAAGCCGATTTATCACGTGCGGTTGTTGGAGACGCTTAATAATCTGTTTCCGCAGCCTCAAGCGGGACTCGTTGGGACGTGACTTTTTGAGGGTGCACATCCACTGCCGAGCGATCAGGCAACAGGCCGCCAATGCCCGACCATATGTTCTAAATCGCCTGCGCCCACCAACCGCAGATCCCCACTGGCCCCTGCTGCGCTGGCCAGCAATGTCACCTCACTGGGTAACCGCACCGGTTTCCTGAACTGCACCGCAATCTCGACATTCGCCGCCGGCAGGTGATCGGCGAGCGCCGCAAGGGTTCGGGCCTTGTTCCACAATCCATGGGCGATGGCTGTAGGAAAACCGAAGAGTTTTGCGCTGACGGCACTCAGGTGAATCGGGTTGTAGTCGCCGGACACTTTGGCGTACTGCCGTCCAATGTCTGACGGCGCTTTCCAGCGGGCCACTTGCGACATCTCCAGCGTCGATGCCAACACTTCTTCGATGGGCTGGCCTTCGAGTTTGACACCGCGGCACAACATCTGGCTTTCCGCTTCCCACAGCGGCCCCAGCTGATCGTCAAGCGTCGTCACCAGATCGAACGTCGCGCCCTTTTCATGTGGCTGAAGGTTTTGCACTTGCACGCTGACCCGCACGCGATTCACGCCGCCCATTGGACGTAAGATGCGAATGCGGTTGCTCAGGTGAATCAACCCCAGCAGCGGGAACGGAAATTCCTTGGCCGTCAGCAGTTGCATTTGCAACGCGAACGCCAGGATGTGTGGATACGTGGGCGGCAGCAGGCCGTTGTCGGCAAAACCGCAGACGTTGCGATAGGCCGCCAGACGCTTCGCATCGACATTGACCCAACAGCGTAAACCCGAATCGGGCAGGGTGGTGCCGGTGATGTTGCGTCGCGTCGCTGCCCGCACGTACAACGCCGGCAGGCTCGGTTCGCGGTTGAGTGTGTGCCAATCGATGATCATGCCTAAGCCCCCAAAACACTTTGTCCGCACACGCGCAGCGCTTGCCCGGTAAACGCGCCGGTGCCCGGTTGAGCCAGCCACGCCACCGCTTCGGCAACGTCTTGCGGCAAGCCGCCCTGACCCAACGAACTCATGCGTCGTCCGGCTTCACGCAAGGCAAACGGCACGTGCGCCGTCATTTGGGTTTCGATGAACCCCGGCGCTACTGCGTTGATGCTGATGCCGCGTTCATTCAGCAACGGCGCCCAGGCCTCGGCCAACCCGATCAACCCGGCCTTGCTCGCTGCGTAATTGGTTTGCCCGCGATTGCCGGCGATGCCGCTGATGGACGCCAGCAGGATCACCCGGCCGTCGTCATGCAGGGTGCCATTGTCGAGCAGTGCCTTGGTCAGCACTTGCGGCGCATTGAGGTTGACCGCCAGCACCGCGTCCCAGAATTCCGGGGTCATGTTGGCCAGGGTTTTATCCCGCGTGATGCCGGCATTGTGCACGACGATGTCGATGCCGTCGGGCAGTTGCTCGATCAACTGCGCGGCGGCGTCGGCGGCGCAAATGTCCAGGGTAATGCTGCGCCCGCCGAGGCGTGCGGCGAGGGCCTCGAGGTCGGTTTTGGCCGGTGGTACGTCGAGCAGGATCACTTCGGCGCCGTCGCGGGCCAGCGTTTCGGCGATGGAGGCGCCAATGCCGCGTGCCGCGCCGGTGACCAGCGCCTTGCGGCCGGACAGTGGGCGAGTCCAGTCCGTCACCGGCGTGTCGCAGGTGTTCAAACGAATCACTTGCCCGGAAACGAAGGCACTTTTGGGCGAGAGGAAAAACCTTAGCGGGCCTTCCAGTTGATCCTCCGCACCTTCGCCGACATAAATCAGCTGCAAGGTGCCGCCGTTGCGCAATTCCTTGGCCAGCGACCGGCTGAAGCCTTCCACCGCACGTTGGGCGCTGGCGGCGAACGGATCGCTCAAGGTCTGCGGCGCGCGCCCCAGAATCACCAGGTGCGCGCTGTGATCGAGGTTTTTAATCAACGGCTGGAAGAACTCGCGCAGCTGTTTGAGTTGATCGGTCTGCACCAGGTCACTGGCGTCGAACACCACGGCTTTGAGTTTGGGGCCGTGGCCGGGAATCCACTCGGTGGCCAGTGATGGCTCGGTGCCGTAGCTGTAAATCGCATCGGTCAGGCGGTTGGCGAAGGCACTGACCTTTTCCGCCAGCGGGCCACCGCCTATCAACAGCGCCCCTTCAACAGGGCGCAGCCGGCCAGCTTGCCAGCGCTCCAGCCGTACCGGTGACGGCAGACCCATGGCCCCGACCAAACGTTGGCCGATGGACGAATTGGCGAAGTCGATATAGCGGTCAGACATGGAACGCGCTCCAGCAGCTGGGATTCAAAGTGTGGACCACGAATGGCGTTTAGTCGTTCGATCCACGAGATAAGGCCTACGCTCCTACAGGGGAGGGTGTTTACATTTAATTTTTTGACAGGAGCTTTTCATGACTCAGCTGCGCCGCGTTGCAATTATTGGTGGTAACCGTATTCCCTTCGCCCGTTCCAACGGGCCGTACGCCACCGCCAGTAATCAGGCGATGCTCACCGCCGCGCTCGAAGGCTTGATCGAACGCTACAACCTGCACGGTTTGCGCATGGGCGAAGTGGTCGCCGGTGCCGTCCTCAAGCTGTCGCGGGACATGAGCCTGGCACGCGAGTGCGTGCTCGGTTCGCGGTTGTCTCCCAGTACTCCGGCCTATGACATCCAGCAGGCCTGCGGCACGGGTCTTGAAGCGGCTTTGCTGGTCGCGAACAAGATTGCCCTGGGCCAGATCGAGTGCGGTATTGCCGGCGGCGTCGACACTACCTCCGACGCGCCAATTGGCGTCAATGAAGGCCTGCGCAAAATCCTTCTGCAAGCCAATAGCGCCAAGACCACCGCCGACAAACTGAAAACTTTCCTGCAACTGCGCCCCCGTCACCTGATCCCGGAACTGCCAAGTATCAGCGAACAGCGCACCGGCCTGTCCATGGGTGAGCACTGCGAGTTGATGGCCCAGACCTGGAATATTCCGCGCGCCGAACAGGACCAACTGGCGTTGGAGAGCCACCAGAAAATGGCCGCGTCCTACACCGAAGGCTGGCACAACGATTTGATGACGCCGTTCCTCGGCCTGACCCGCGACAACAACCTGCGCCCGGACCTGACCCTGGAAAAACTCGCTTCACTCAAACCGGCGTTCGAAAAAAGCGCCAAAGGCACATTGACGGCGGGTAACTCGACGCCGCTCACCGATGGCGCCTCGCTGGTGCTGCTGGGCAGTGAAGAATGGGCCAAGGAGCGTGGCCTGCCAATCCTCGCGTATTTGCGCGATGGCGAGGCGGCGGCGGTGGATTTCGTCAGCGGTGCCGAAGGGCTGTTGATGGCGCCGGTGTATGCGGTGCCGCGTTTGCTGGCGCGCAATGGCCTGACGTTGCAGGACTTCGATTACTACGAAATCCACGAGGCCTTCGCCGCGCAGGTGCTCTGCACGCTGAAGGCCTGGGAGGATCCGGACTATTGCAAAACCCGTCTCGGCCTCGATGCGCCGCTGGGTTACATCGACCGCAGCCGCCTCAACGTCAAAGGCAGTTCATTGGCGGCCGGGCATCCGTTTGCCGCTACCGGCGGGCGCATCGTCGCTAGCCTGGCGAAGTTGCTGGATGCGGCGGGGAAGGGCCGAGGGTTGATCTCGATGTGCGCCGCCGGTGGCCAAGGCGTGACGGCGATTATTGAACGCTGAGGATCACGGCGCTTTGTTGCGCCGCCAGCTGCCGGTTGCGGTTGGCGTAACGCTCGGCCATCACCGAGCAGACGATCAGCTGCAGCGGGTGGTAGATCATGATCGGCAGCAGGATCAGCCCAAGGCCCGGGTTGGCGCCGAAGATCAGCGCCGCCATTGGCGCACCGGCGGCCAGGGATTTTTTGCTGGCGCAAAACACTGCCGCGATTTCATCGGCCGGGCTGAATTTCAACGCGCGAGCGGTGCGGGTGGTCATCCACAGGATGATCGCCAGCAGGATCGCGCTGCCGATCAGCGCGCTTAGAATCACGCTGTTGCCCTGTTGCTGCCACATCCCCGAGACCATCGAATTGCAGAACGCCGCGTAGACCAACAACAGGATCACCAGCTTGTCGGCAATGTTGGTGTAGCGCTTGTGGCGGGCGAAGAACTTGCCGAAGAACGGCCGCAGCAATTGGCCAAGCACCAGTGGCAACAGCAACAGGGCGCAGAGGTCGAGCAGGGTTGCGCCCAGATCGATGCCACCAGCGCCGCTGCCAACCACGAAACTCACCAGCAACGGCGTCAGAAAAATCCCCAGCACACTGGACAGGCTCGCATTGAGAATGGCCGCCGGTACGTTACCGCCCGCGCTGCCGGTCAGGGCCACGGACGAGGAGATGGTCGAGGGCAGGGCGCAGAGGTACAAGAAACCGAGCATGAGCAGCGATGGAATGTGCGAGCCCATCAGTGTGTCACTGAGCAGCCAGATCAGCGGAAACACGGCGAAGGTGAAACCCTGAACCATCATGTGCAGCTTCCAGTTTTTCAGACCGTGAGTGATCTGCTCGCTGGACAGGTTGACCCCGTGCAGGAAGAACACCAGGAACACACCGATATTGATCACGTATTCAGCGTGCATCCCGCCACCGGTAGCGCCGAAGGTCGGGAAGAAATACGACAGCAGCGTGGCGATCAACATACCGCACAAGAACCAGTCGGTGACCACGCGTTTGAGGTGTTTAAAGGCATGCATAACCGGCACCGAATACATTTGTAAGAATTGGTGACTTAGCCTAACGTCGGCCTCATCAGCCGTCTTGCGACATAAGGCCAATCAATGCCGACTAACGGACAACTTTCCCTCGAACGGACGATTCCGACGCTGACGGCGCTGCCGCGTCCGCTCTATGCCCGTGCGGAAAGTCTCAACGCCGGTTCATGGACGCCGCCTCATCGACACAATTGGGTGCAGTTTTCCTACGCGATCAGCGGCGTTCTCGGCGTGCACACCGCCGAGGGCAGTTTCTTTGCGCCGCCGCAGTGGGGGATCTGGATTCCGGCGGATCTCGAACACCAAGTGGTGACCTCGATGCGCGCCGAAATGCGCAGCCTCTATGTACGCCGCGAGGATTGTGAGTGGGCAGACGGGCGGTGCCGGGTGCTGGTAGTGACGCCTTTGGCCCGGGAGCTGATCAAGCGTTTTTGTTTGCTGCCGGTTGAATATCCACAGGGCGACAGCCAGGAGTCGCGGCTGGTCGGCGTGTTGCTGGATCAGTTGGCACATCTGCCGGAAGTCGGCTTCTCGCTTCCGTTGCCGCGCCATGAACGGTTGCTGGGGTTGTGCAACGAGTTGATCGAAAGCCCTGAGCGGAACGTGACGTTGCAAGAGTGGGCCAAGCGGTTGGGCACCTCGGAGAAAACCTTGATGCGGCTCTTTCAGCGTGAAACCGGGTTGAGCTTTCGAGGGTGGCGCCAGCGGATGCGATTGCTGTCGTCGTTGAGTTTGCTGGAGGAGGGGGACAGCGTGACCAATGCCGCGCTGTCTTGCGGGTATGACTCGACTTCGGCGTTTATTGCGGCGTTTAAGGGGTTGTTTGGGTTTACGCCTGGAGAATTGTTTCGGCAGTATACCGCCTTCGCGGGCAAGCCTCGCTCCTACAAGGACAGCGCAAAACCCTGTAGGAGCGAGGCTTGCCCGCGAATGGCCGCGAAGCGGCCACCGGGATCTTGGCTCAGGTTTTGAAGCGCCGAACCAACCCATCCAACTCATTCGACAACCCCGCCAAACTCTGCGAATCCAGCCGCGCCGAGTTCGCCAGCTCCGCCACCAACTGCGCATCACCATGAATCTGGCTGATGTGCCGATTGATGTCTTCAGCCACCTGGTGCTGTTCTTCCGCCGCGGTAGCGATCTGGGTGTTCATGTCGCGGATCACGTCGACCGATTCGCGAATCAGCCCGAAGCTGCTGCGTGCTTCACCGATCCGCGTCACCGATTGCTGGGACACTTCCAGGCTGGCATGCATTTGCTGAGTCACCTGACTGGTGCGCTTGGCAAGGTTGCCCAGCAAACCGTCGATTTCCGCCGTGGAATCAGCAGTCCGCTTGGCCAGTGCCCGAACTTCATCGGCGACCACCGCAAAACCACGACCCTGTTCACCGGCCCGTGCCGCTTCGATGGCCGCGTTCAGCGCCAGCAGGTTGGTCTGTTCGGCAATCGAGCGAATGGTCCCGAGGATTGACTGAATGTCGTTGCTGTCGCGCTCAAGTTGTTGCATCGACTGGGCCGACTGTTCGATTTCCTGGCTCAAGCGATCGACGCTGGTCACTGCCGCATCAATCTGCTGCTGACCTTCGCGCGCCTGGCGCTGGCCGCTGTCGGCCGATTCCGCAGCCTGGCTGCAAGAGCGCGCGACTTCGTTGGCGGTGGCGACCATTTCGTGGAACGCCGTGGAGACCATGTCTACCGCTTCACGCTGACGCCCGGCCGCTTCGGCCATGTCGCTGGAGACCTGGGTCGAACTCTTGGAGGTGGCGAGGATCTTGTTCGCGGCGCCGCCAATGCTCTGAATCAGGTTGCGAATGGCCGCCAAAAACTGGTTGAACCAGTTGGCCAGTTGCGCGGTTTCGTCGCTGCCACGGATTTGCAGGTTCTTCGTCAGGTCGCCTTCACCTTGGGCGATGCCTTCCAGGCCACTGGCCACGCTGCGGATCGGCCGCACGATGAGGCTGGCGAAACTGGCGCCGACGATGGCGAAGAACACGGCCAGCACGGCGGCGATGATCGCGATCAGCCAGGTCAGTTGAGTGGCCGAACTCATTACGTCGGTTTGCTTGATCAGGCCGATAAAGGTCCAGCCCAGCTGCTCCGACGGCCAGACGTTGGCCATGTAGCGTTCGCCGTTCAGCTCGACTTCCACCAGCCCTTTGCCGGCCTTGGCCAGTTGCGCGTAGCCGTCGCCGAGGCTGCTCAACGCTTTAAAGTTGTGTTCCGGTTGCTTCGGATCGACCAGCACGGTGCCGGTGTTTTCCAGCAGCATCAGGTAGCCGGTTTCACCGAGCTTGATCTGTTTGACGATTTCGGTCAGCTGCTTGAGCGTCACGTCGATGCTGACCACGCCGCCATGGGTGCCCAATTTGTTGTCGATGGTGCGCACGGTACTGACGTAGGTCGCGTCATCCTGAGCCCAGTAATAGGCCTCAGTACGGAACGCCTTGCCCGGCTTGGCCTGGGCAGCCTTGTACCACGGGCGCTGACGCGGGTCGTAGTTGCTCAGCTTCGCATCGTCCGGCCAGGACACATATCCGCCCGCCGCGGTGCCGAGGATGGCATAGGCGTACGACGGGTGACTGTTACCCAGGTCCTGAAGGAGGCCGAAGACCTTTTTGTCCATCTCGCCTTGGGGAATGCTCTCGGCGTTGGCGCTCATGTAGGTCTTGAGGCTGTCGTCGGAATTCTTGATCAGCGGTTGGGTCGCCAGGTAATCCACGTTCTGGCTGATGCCGTCAAAGAACAGTTGCATGGCGTTGCTGACCTGACGAATTTCGCGACCACTGCCGTCGACGAAATTGTCCTTGGCATCACTGCGCAAGTTCATCACAACGAGGGTAGCGACCAGCACCACTGGCAAGCAGGCGATGATTGCAAACGCCCAGGTCAACTTCTGTTTGATGTTCATCCGCGCTCCAGATTTTTCTTGTAGACCCACGCAGTGCAGATGACTCGCGGATTATTGGCAGAACGATTGTCGGACAAATCACTTTGTCATTGATGACTTCGGCTGATGGAGGCGGAAATTGAGGCCTATTAAGAAAAATCCTACGAAGGATATGAATCGAGGTGTCAACTTCTGTCGCAAATACCCTCCCAGCCCTACTGCAACACGTGACGCTGGTTCAGCTATGATCTGGGGCGGCCGATGACGAGGGTCGGGTTTGCCTGATTAATCCGGCACAGTGTGTGCTTCTTGATGTCGATGGGAACGTTCATAGGTCGGCAACCCCTCCCCCGATTGAGTGGATTGCCGTATAACGAATGACTTTCGCGTGTTTGGTAATAAAGGACCCCCAATAAAAGCTGATGAAGACTCCAAAACGCATTGAACCCCTGATCGAGGACGGTCTGGTCGACGAGGTGCTGCGCCCACTCATGAGTGGTAAAGAAGCAGCTGTTTATGTGGTGCGCTGCGGTAACGAGCTACGCTGCGCGAAGGTCTACAAGGAGGCGAATAAACGCAGTTTCCGTCAGGCGGCCGAGTATCAGGAAGGCCGCAAGGTGCGCAACAGCCGTCAGGCTCGGGCGATGGCCAAGGGCTCCAAGTTTGGTAAGAAAGAAACCGAAGACGCCTGGCAGAATGCCGAAGTGGCGGCGTTGTTCCGTCTGGCCGGTGCTGGCGTTCGGGTCCCTCAGCCTTACGACTTCCTTGAAGGCGTGCTGCTGATGGAACTGGTGGCCGACGAGTACGGTGATGCCGCACCGCGTTTGAACGACGTGGTGCTGGAACCGGATCAGGCGCGCGAATATCACGCGTTCCTGATTTCGCAGATCGTGCTGATGTTGTGCACCGGTCTAGTGCACGGCGACCTGTCGGAGTTCAACGTATTGCTGACCCCGACTGGCCCGGTGATCATTGACCTGCCGCAAGCGGTGGACGCGGCGGGCAACAACCACGCGTTCAGCATGCTGGAGCGGGATGTTGGCAACATGGCGTCCTACTTCGGGCGGTTTGCGCCGGAGTTGAAAAAGACCAAGTACGCCAAGGAAATGTGGGCTTTGTTTGAAGCCGGTACCTTGCACCCGGCCAGCGTCTTGACCGGTGAGTTCGACGAGCCGGAAGAATTGGCCGACGTTGGCGGGATCATGCGCGAGATCGAGGCGGCACGCCTGGATGAAGAGCGCAAGCAAGCGGTGCGTGCGGCAGATGATGCACCACCGGGCAAAACCGAAGAGCCGCCTCCGCCTTGGATGCAGTGATTGGTTGATGAGAAACCCGGCTTCGGCCGGGTTTTTTTGTAGATGCCTGCCACCTGATCTCCAAACGCCGGAGATCAAATAATGTGGGAGCGAGCCTGCTCGCGAAAGCGGTGTGTCAGTTGCGTTGATGTCGACTGATACACCGCTTTCGCGAGCAGGCTCGCTCCCACAGTAGATCGTCGGTGTGCCTGTATTTTGTGTTCTCCCAACTGCTCCCCACACTCAAGGACTGAATGTGAACACCTCCACCCGCAACGCCCAACTCATCATCACCGCTCGTCTGATCTCGGACTTCGGCGCCTTCCTCAACATGGTCGCCCTGGCCACCTATGTCTACCTGCTCAGCAACAGCGCCATGAGCGTCGGCATCTTTCTCGCTAGTCGCGTGGCCGGTGGGATCTTCGCCAGCCTCATCGGCACGACGTTCTATCGCCGTTGTGTCGGGCGCCCGCCGCTGATTGCCTTCGACCTGTTGCGCGCCGGGCTGTTAGGCCTGCTGCTTGTGCTGCCGGTCACCCAGCAGGCGCTGCTGTTACCGGTGATCGCTTTCGGTCTGGGATTCGGTAACTCGATGTTCGCCATCGGCCTCAACAGCCAGTTGCCACACTTGATCGAAAACGAACACCTGCTCAAGACCAACGCCTGGATTACTTCAGCATCGTCGGCAGCAATGGTCGGTGGAAGTCTGGTGTCGGGGCTTTTAGTGGCGGCATTCGGCTTTGAAACGGTGTTTGCATTGAACGTGGTCACTTATCTGCTGGCCGCGTTGTTCATCTTGCCGCTGCGCTTTTCACAACCTGCGCCCAACGCCGAACCCACCCACGAACGGGGCGAATGGTCGACCCTGCTCCAGGGCCTGCGCAGTACACCGGTGGTGGCGGCGATGCTCGCGGTGGCCATGGCCGACACCCTTGGCAGTGCTGCGCACAACGTGGGTTTTCCGATTATTTCCAAACTGCTGACACCCGAGTCGGCCAGCACCACGCTGGGCCTGATGCTGGCGGTCTGGGCCAGCGGAAAACTCATCGGTGCACGCATCGCCAGCCGGCTGAAAGGCTCGGACAACGTGAACCTTGAGCGACGATTTTTTTTGGGTGTGTTGCTGATGTCCTGCAGCTTCATCCTGATGTTTCAGCAGCAGACCCTTTACGGGCTGCTGCTGTTCTCGCTGCCGGCGGGGCTCGGTGACGGTTTCTCGGAAGTCGGCCTGATGTCGCGTCTGCAGCGTGAACCGGACAGCCTGCGCTTGCCGATCTTCAGCTTCCTGACCCTGCTGCAAATGACCGGGTTCGGCGTCGGTATGCTGATCGCCGCACCGTTCTATTCGTGGTGGACACCGGGCGCCGTGGTGCTGTTGTTCCACGGGATTCCCCTCACCACTTTGTTGGTGGTGAAGGGGCTGGCAATCAGGGGCGAGCGGGTTGGTCGCAACAGCCCGACTCCAGGCTCTTGAGAATCGGGCAGTCGGGACGGTGATCACCGTGGCAGTGTTCGACCAGGTCCTGCAGGGTGTCGCGCAGTTGGCCGAGTTCGCGGATTTTCTGGTTCAACTCTTCGATGTGCTGACGGGCCAGCGCCTTCACGTCGGCGCTGGCTCTTTGGCGGTCCTGCCAGAGGGTCAGCAGTTTGCCGACTTCTTCCAGTGAAAACCCCAGGTCCCGGGAACGCTTGATGAATGCCAGGGTATGCAGATCATCGTCGCCGTATACCCGGTAACCGCTGTCGGTACGATGGGCGACCTTGAGCAAGCCGATGGATTCGTAATAACGAATCATCTTCGCGCTCAGGCCGCTCTGGCGGGCCGCTTGGCCGATGTTCATTGAGTGTCCTCCAGATCCTTGGGTTTCCAGGTTTTCAACAGTAACGCATTGCTCACCACGCTGACGCTCGACAACGCCATGGCCGCGCCGGCCAGCACCGGGTTGAGAAAGCCGAACGCTGCCAGCGGAATACCGATCAGGTTGTAGACGAAGGCCCAGAACAGGTTCTGACGAATCTTCGCGTAGGTCTTGCGACTGATCTCCAGCGCCGCCGGCACCAACCGTGGGTCGCCGCGCATCAGGGTGATCCCGGCGGCGTGCATTGCAACGTCGGTGCCGCCACCCATGGCGATGCCGATGTCTGCGGCGGCCAAGGCCGGTGCGTCGTTGATGCCGTCGCCGACCATCGCTACCACGCCGGTTTTCTTAAGTGTGGCAACGGTGGCCGCTTTGTCGGCTGGCAGCACTTCGGCGTGGACATCCTTGATGCCCAGCGCCTCGGCAACCACTTTGGCACTGCCGCGATTGTCGCCGGTCAGCAGGTGACTGCTGATGTTCCGTGCGCTGAGTTGTTGCACGGCTTGCAGCGCGCCGGGTTTGAGCGTGTCACCGAAGGCAAACAGGCCCAATACCCGTGGTTCGGGACGTTGCTCGATCAGCCAGGACAGGGTCCGGCCTTCGGTTTCCCACGCGGTGGCGGAGTCAGCCCATTCACCTGCGCTCAAGCCGCTCTCTTCCAACAGACGACGATTGCCCAGCGCCAATCGACGACCGGCCAGAGTGCCCGCGATGCCACGGCCGGTCAGGGATTGGCTGTCGCTGACATCGGCGACGGTCAAACTGCGTTCGGCGCAAGCGTCCAGAACCGCCTTGGCCAGCGGATGTTCACTGCCGCGTTGCAGGGCGCCAGCCATTTGCAGCAGGGCAGCTTCGTCACTGTTGATTGCGCTCAAATGAGCGATGCGCGGAGTACCCGAAGTCAGCGTGCCAGTCTTGTCGAAGACCACTGCACTGACTTCGTGCGCGCGCTCCAGCGCTTCGGCATCCTTGATCAGAATCCCATAGCGCGCCGCCACCCCGGTGCCGGCCATGATTGCCGTTGGCGTGGCCAACCCCAGGGCGCATGGGCAAGCGATTACCAATACCGCCACGGCATTGATCAGCGCCGTTTCCATCGGTGCGCCGTACAACCACCAACCGATCAAGGTTGCCAACGCGATCAGCAGAACCGTAGGGACAAACACCTGACTGACTTTATCCACCAGTTTCTGGATCGGCGCTTTCGCAGCCTGAGCGTCTTCCACCAGGCGGATGATCTGCGCCAGCACGGTTTCCGCGCCCAAGGCCAGGGTGCGAACGAGTAACCGGCCTTCGCCATTGATCGCACCGCCAGTGACTTTGTCGCCGGGTTGTTTGGGCACCGGCAGGCTTTCGCCGCTGATCAGCGCTTCGTCGGCGTGGCTCTGGCCTTCGACCACTTCGCCGTCCACCGGGAAGCGTTCACCGGGTTTGACCATCACCAGATCATTGAGGCGCAAGGCGCTGATGGCAACGTCCTGCTCGCGGCCGTCGATCACCTGAATCGCCCGTTCCGGGCGCAAGGCTTCGAGGGCGCGGATGGCACTGGTGGTCTGGCGTTTGGCGCGGCTTTCCAGGTACTTGCCCAGCAGCACCAAGGCAATCACCACCGCCGAGGCTTCGAAATACAGGTGCGGCATGCGCCCGGCGGCGGTGGCCCATTCATAGAGACTCAAGCCATAACCGGCGCTGGTGCCCAACGCGACCAGCAAATCCATGTTGCCGGCACCGGCGCGCACAGCTTTCCAGGCGGCCACATAAAACCGCGCACCGAAGATGAATTGCACCGGCGTCGCCAAGGCGAATTGCACCCAGGCAGGAAGCATCCAATGCACACCGAACGGTTGCAGCAGCATCGGTAGCACCAGCGGCGAGGCGAGGGCGATCGCCATGATCAAGGCCCAGCGCTCGCGGTGCAGGCGCTGTTGCTGATGGTCGGTTTGTGGGTGTTCAACTTCCCAGACACTGGCGCCGTAGCCAGCCTTGGTCACGGCAGCGATCAAGGTTTGCGCATCGATCTGACCGAGCAGTTCGAGGTGCGCGCGTTCGTTGGCGAGGTTGACGCTGACACTCTTGACCCCCGGCACTTTGGCCAGCGCTCGTTCGACCCGGCCGACGCAGGAAGCGCAGGTCATGCCGTCGATGCTCAGTTCCAGGCTCTGCTGTGGCACGCTGTAACCGGCCTGCTGAACCGCATCCATCAAGGCCGGCAAGCTGTCGCTGGGCGCTTGAACCCGGGCCTGTTCGGTGGCCAGGTTGACGCTGACGGCTGAGGCGCCGATGACTTTGCTCAAGGCACGCTCGACACGCCCGGCGCAACTGGCGCAGGTCATGCCGGCAATCGGCAAATCAAAAGTGGTGGATTCGGACATCGGTCGCGCTCCCTGTAGAAGATGCCCACAGGATCAACCTTGCCATGCGGGCAAGGTCAAGCGCTATCGTTCCCACGCAGAGTGGTGTGGGAACGATCGGTCTGGTGATTAATATTCGAGGGCTGTGGGTTTCAGGTACATCCCTTCCTGCGTCATCGCAATCCGGAACTTCAGCACGTCACCGGCCTTGAGCGTGATGATCTGCGAACCCGGAGCGAGCATGCCCGGGTTGCAACCCGGCGCCTGACCCGGCAGCAGTTTAAGGCGCAGAGACACATCGCCCGGCGGCAGGTTGAACGAGGTGCTTTGTTCCTGGAATAACCGCGCCGACAACTGATCCTGGATATACACGCCGATTTCACAGTTGGTCGACACTTCCAGGCGTTCGCGGGAAATGATCAGCACGCCGTAATCCTCCCCGGCCGCATTGACCGAGGGTGCGACGGCGAAAAGGCTGAGAAAGCCAAACAGGCTGAGAGCTGACCAGCGCATGGCTGAATCTCCTGATGTCGAGTCATTGATGGACGCAGCTTGGCCGAGCGCGGCGCCGATTGCCAGCCCGGCAGCTCACTTCAGAACTTGACCTTGCCATGGTGGCAAGCTCGAGACTGCACGCAACCTTACTCAAGGAGTCATCCCATGCAAGTGTTCAACGTTCAAGGCATGTCCTGCGGTCACTGCGTCAAAGCCATCACTCAGGCGCTGCAAGCCAGGGATCCTGCGGCCAGCGTGCGTATTGATCTGGCTGCGAAAGAAGTCGGCGTCGCCAGTGCGTTGACGGTCGACCAAGTGATAGCAGTGATTACCGAAGAAGGCTACGCCGCAAAACTTGCCTGAGACAAAGCGCAATCCCCTGTGGGAGCGGGCCCGCTCCCACAGGTTTTGTATTCATCCAGGGGTTTTTATTAGTTAGCGACCTAACGGAATGTTCAAGGCGTCCATGCGCGGCTAGACTATGGGGCTGCCGATCCCTGTACAACTGGATGCCTGATGAACTTTCGTACCATTTTGATTCTTGGCGCCTTGAGCGCCTTCGGTCCGCT
Organism: Pseudomonas sp. ZS1P83; assembly: GCF_054897825.1. Classification (NCBI taxonomy): domain Bacteria; kingdom Pseudomonadati; phylum Pseudomonadota; class Gammaproteobacteria; order Pseudomonadales; family Pseudomonadaceae; genus Pseudomonas; species Pseudomonas sp. ZS1P83. The sequence goes on along the minus strand of NZ_CM142706.1, from coordinate 4,692,742 downwards.
GGCGATCGATTTCTATCTGCCGGCCTTCCCGGCGATGGCGCTCGCCTTCGGCACCGATGAAAAACACGTTCAGTTGACCCTGGCGGCGTATTTCCTGGGCTTGTCCATTGGTCAGCTGGCTTACGGCCCGGTGGCGGATCGCTTCGGGCGACGCATTCCCTTGCTGACCGGTGTCGGTCTGTTCACTGTAGCCTCCCTGGCGTGCGCCTACGCGCCGAATCTCGAATGGCTGATGGGCGCACGTTTCATTCAGGCGCTGGGAGGGTGCGCGGGGATGGTGATCGCCCGCGCGGTGGTCAGCGATAAGTGCGATGCGGTGGGTTCGGCGAAGGTCTTTTCGCAGCTGATGCTGGTCATGGGGCTGGCGCCGATTCTTGCGCCAATGCTCGGTGGGCTGTTGGTCAACACCACGGGCTGGCAGTCGATCTTTCTCGTGTTGACCGGTTTCAGTGCGCTGGCAGGGTTGGCCGTAGCGCTCGGGTTGCCGGAAAGTCTGCCGTCCTATGTACCGCGTCAACCGTTGTCCGGCGCGTTGCGTCAGTACGGTCGACTGTTGTCGGATCCGCTGTTCCTCGGCCACGCCTTGACCGGAGGCATCGCCATCGCCGGGATGTTTGCCTACATCGCCGGTTCACCGTTCGTTTTCATCAAGCTTTATGGTGTACCGGCCGAGCATTTCGGCTGGCTGTTCGGTACCAATGCGGCGGGTTTCATTCTGGTGGCGCAGGTGAATGCGCGACTGCTGGCCAAGCGTGGCCCGGCGTTTCTGCTGGTGCGCACTGTGTGGATCTACGTCGGCGCGGGTCTGGCTTTGCTGGCCGTCAGTTCGTTGCACACCGTGCAGTTATGGCCGTTGCTGATTCCGCTGTTTATCTGTATCGCCAGCCTCGGTTGCATCCTCCCCAACGCCTCGGCCTGCGCCATGAACGGGCAGGGCGCTCGCGCCGGCAGTGCGTCGGCGATGCTCGGTTGCCTGCAATTCAGCGTCGCCGCCGGGGCAGCAACACTTGTAGGCGTTTTACACGATGGCAGCGCCATGCCGATGGCCATGGTCATCAGCCTGTGTGGAATTCTGGTGGTGAGCGTGGCGATGCTCACCCGACGTTTGCAAAATGCCCGGGCACTGGCTCACGCCCAGGTCTGAGGACGAACTTAGCCAGCAGCGCGCTGCTGGTGTTCATTAATTTGATGAGGTGCTTGTAGTCGCGCTTCAAGGGTGCGGGTGAAGGCGCGAGCTTCGGCTTCGCTGCGGAATGTCACGGCGTGTTGGTCCAGGCGGACCTGCCACTGGGATTTTGCCAATTCTTTTATCAGGATCTTCATTGCTGATCTCTCCTCTCGTAAAAGATGTCACATAAAAGATTGCACCGCAGAGTTCACGATTGTAGACCCGAATACGATCGCAATTGTGACAACGGTCAACCTTCTGACTGACGGTGTCGTCCACCTCCTGGATGACACCGATGCCATCTCGTTTTAGAACCCTTCGAGGACAATCTTGCCTTTGGACGTGCCGCTTTCCAGCAGTTCATGGGCACGGCGCAGGTTCGCCGCGTTGATGGTCCCGAAGTGCTCGCCGACCGTGGTTTTCAGCGTCCCGGCGTCGATAAGAACAGCGACACGGTTAAGCAAATGGTGTTGCTCGATCATGTCCGCGGTTTCGAACAGCGAGCGGGTGTACATGAACTCCCAGTGCAACGACAGGCTCTTGCGCTTGAGCTTGGTCACGTCCAGCGCCTTCGGATCATCGATCAGTGCCAGTTTGCCTTGCGGCGCCAGCGCCTCGACCAATTGTTCCAGATGGTGATCGGTCTGGGTCAGGCTGGCGACGTGGGTCACCTGATCGAGGCCGGCGCGTTTGAGTTCTTCGCTCAATGGCTGGCTGTGATCAATCACCAGGTCGGCGCCCAGCTCACGAACCCAGCTCTGGGTTTGCGGGCGAGAAGCTGTGCCGATGACTTTCAGCCCGGTGAGCTGGCTGGCCAATTGCGTGAGGATCGACCCCACACCGCCCGCGGCACCGACGATCAGAAGGCTCTGGCCTTCATCGGTTTTACCTTCACGCACTTGCAGACGCTCGAAGAGTAATTCCCACGCGGTGATAGCGGTCAGCGGCAGCGCGGCGGCTTCGGCGAAACCGAGGGTTTTCGGCATATGGCCGACGATCCGCTCGTCTACTACGTGCAGCTCGCTGTTGCCGCCAGCGCGGGCGATGGAGCCGGCGTAGAAGACTTTGTCACCGGCCTTGAACAGCGTTACTTCACTGCCGACGGCCTTGACCACACCGGCCACGTCCCAGCCCAGCACTTTCGCCGCGCCAGATTCAGGCTGGACGTTCTGGCGGACTTTGGTGTCCACCGGGTTGACCGAGATGGCTTTGACTTCCACCAACAGGTCGCGTGGGCCGGCGACCGGCTCTGGCAGTTCGATGTCTTGCAGCGAGTTTGAATCGCTGATGGGCAAGGAGGCGTAGTAGGCAATGGCTTTCATTGGGGCTCCTGAACAGTAATAGGAAAGGCAGTAATCAGGCGATGGAGCGCAGGCGCTTGAGGTCGAAGTATTCGAGAACGTCGCCGGCCTTGGCGCGGAAGTTCTGGATATGCGCGCTGGCGTCGTGAGCTTGCAGGGCTTCGTCGCTGCTCCAGTGTTCGATCATGTAGAAGGCGTGAGGATTGGCGAGGTCCTGGTGCAAGTCGTATTGACCGCAACCGGCCTCGGCGCGGGTCGGTTCCAGCAGCGCACGCAGGTGCTGTTCGAGGGCGTCTTGCTGGCCGGCTTTGGCGATGAGGGTGGCGATAGCGGTAAAAGGCTGGGACATGTTCGACTCCGGGAGCGGGATGAATTGGATGGGACGGATGATTGGCTATTTCTCTGCAAGATAAAACCCGCTAAAAGAGCAGTCTCTTTCAATATTTTTTTGATAATCGAGGCTGAACAATGTTGCGTTTCGATGACTTGCAGTTGTTTGTCCGGGCGGCGGATCTGGGCAGTCTGTCAGCAGCGGCGCGTGGGATGGACATGTCGGCCGCGGTGGCCAGTGCGGCGTTGAAGCGCATCGAACAGCAGCTCGGCGCCCGCTTGCTCGCCCGTTCTACCCGCAGCCTGCGGCTGACCGCTGAAGGTGAGGGATTTCTCGAATACGCTCGGGCCGCCTTGAGCAATCTCGATGAGGGACGCCGTTTATTGGCCAGCGGTCAGGATCAGGTCAGCGGGATTTTGCAGCTGTCGGCGCCTTCGGACTTTGGCCGCAATCTGCTGCTTCCATGGCTGGACGAGTTTCAGCGTGAGCATCCGAAACTCACCGTGCGCCTGCTGCTGGGTGACCGCATCGCCGACCTGTTCCGCCAACCGGTGGACATTGCCCTGCGTTACGGCGAGCCGGAAGACTCAAGCCTGGTGGCGCTGCCCATCGCCCCGCAGAACCGCCGCGTCCTCTGTGCCGCCCCGAGTTACCTGGCCCGCCATGGCGAGCCGCGGCAACTGGAGCAACTGGCTCAGCACAATTGCCTGCTGTTCATGCTCGGCAGCCGGGTCCACGACCATTGGAGTTTCCATGACGGCAAGCGCGAGGTCAGCCTGACCGTCAGCGGCGATCGTTTCAGCGATGATGCCGATGTCGTGCGGCTGTGGGCCGTGGCGGGTGCCGGGATCGCCTACAAATCCTGGCTCGATGTCGCTGCCGATGTGCTGGCGGGTCGATTGAAAGTGCTCATGCCGGAACTGCTCTGTGAGCGCGCACCGCTGAATTTGCTGTGCGCCCATCGCGCACAATTGAGTAAGCCGGTGAACCTTCTGCGGGAAATGCTCGCCAGCCGATGCGCCCGGTTGAGTAGCCAATTTCCGACGTTATAGGGCCCCGATCATTAGTCGCAGGCAAATAGCGAAATTTCACTCAGGAACTATCACCACCAATGGTTTCCAAAGGGCAGGAACCGGCGGTTAACCCGCCTATACTAGCGCTCGCCTCATGTACGCACCGTCGATCTCGCAATAGCGAGTCCACATCCGAGTCAGCCAGGTCCCATGGTCAATCGCCGCGGCTTTGCGAAACCTGCGAAGCAATGGCCTGTGCGATTGGCTGGCTTTGCCCGGTTTATGGCGGTTTCCACGCCTTGGCCGACGACACATTACTGGTCAAGATGTCTCTGAGCAGTAGACGAAACGATTCAACAGGGAGTGAATACATGAAACATGCACCTTGCATCAGCCAGATCGCCACGTTGCTGGCTGACCCAAAGCGCAGCGCAATGATGTGGGCCTTGATGGACGGCTCGGCGCGGCAAACCGAAGAGTTGGCCTTGTTGGCCAGCCTGTCACCGTCTTCGGCCAGTGCTCATCTGGGGCGTTTGTCCGCCGGAGGTCTGTTGAAAGTTGAAATCCGCGGCCGCAAGCGGTTCTTCCGTCTTGCCGCACCCGAAGTGGGTGCCGCGATAGAGGCACTGGCCAGCGCCACCCTGGCCAGCACGCCTCGGGAAATCCCGGACGTTTTCAAGCGCACGGCCCCCCTTGCCAAACCTCAGGTGGCGCCGTCGTCATTATTGCGCGCCAGGCTTTGCGACGACCATCTGGGCGGCACCCTTGCCGCCGATCTTTATCAGCGTCTGCTGGATTCGGGCTGGATCGAACAGTTCGATCAGCGGGTCATGATCACTCACAAGGGCGCCACGCAATTGGCGACGCGTGGTGTGTTCATCCAGGCGCTGGCCCATCGCAACAGCAGAGTCGCTTGCGCTTGTCCGGACTGGAGCGAAAGACGCCCACACATGGGCGGATCCCTGGGTGCGGCGTTGCTGCAATTGTTCATGCAGTCCGGTTGGTTGAGCCTGCCCAACGATTCACGAGCCTTGCAGATCACCGCCGCGGGGCAGCGTGAAATCCATCGGTTCGCCAAGGAAACCGAGCTGGAAATGGCGTAATAGACGCATCGAGATCGACGTCAGAATCTTCGGGCGTCGTTCTGAGCTGCGAACAGGCCGCTTCCAGCAGTAACCGCCAGCGGCTATCGCGCACACTCGTCCTGGGACTTTCGGATCGCTGCGCGTGGGAACGATCACGCGGGAAGCCTACGGTTTGACCAACCTGGCATCCAGGCTGTTCTGCGCCAACCGCTTGGCCTGGTCCTGAGTCATACCCAAATCGGTGTACAACGCGTGGAAGTTCTCGGTGACATAACCGCCGAAGTACGCCGGGTCATCTGAGTTCACGGTCACTTTCACACCACGTTCCAGCATGTCGAGAATGTTGTGCTGCGACATGTGATCGAACACGCAGAGTTTGGTGTTCGACAACGGGCACACGGTCAACGGAATTTGCTCGTCGATAATCCGCTGCATCAAACGCTCGTCTTCGATGGCACGCACGCCATGGTCGATGCGCTGGATTTTCAGCAGGTCGAGCGCTTCCCAGATGTACTCGGGCGGGCCTTCTTCACCGGCATGGGCGACGGTCAGGAAGCCTTCGTGACGAGCGCGATCGAACACGCGCTGGAACTTGCTCGGCGGGTGACCCATTTCCGAACTGTCCAGACCGACAGCGACAAACGCATCACGGAACGGTAGCGCCTGGTTGAGGGTCGTCTCGGCTTCATCTTCGCTCAAGTGGCGCAGGAAGCTCAGGATCAAACCGCTGGTGATGCCCAGTTGCTGCTCGCCATCTTTCAGTGCGGCGGCGATGCCGTTGAGCACCACTTCGAACGGGATGCCACGGTCGGTGTGGGTCTGCGGATCGAAGAACGGTTCGGTGTGAATCACGTTCTGCGCCTTGCAACGCAACAGATAAGCCCAGGTCAGGTCGTAGAAATCCTGAGAGGTGCGCAACACGTCGGCACCCCGGTAATACAGGTCGAGAAACTCTTGCAGGTTGTTGAAGGCGTAGGCCTTGCGCAGGGTTTCGACGTCGCTCCACGGCAGGGCAATCTTGTTGCGTTCCGCCAGGGCGAACAGCAGCTCAGGCTCCAGCGAACCCTCAAGGTGCAGGTGCAGTTCTGCCTTGGGCAGGGCGTTCAGCCAGTCGTACATAGTCTTTTCTCATCAGGTACAGATGGCGTGCATTCTACAGATGCTAGTGGAAACAATTAGTAAAACCTGACCAGCCGGTTCATCCCACCGCTTCCTGTTCCCGTCGATAGGCGTAGGTGTCGGCGAAGCGCGAGAGCAGGAATTCGGCGCGGTCGATTTGCGTGGCGATGGATTGCCAGGCGGTTTGGTCAGCGCTGTAGAGCGGGGTGATGTCGATGATCGGGAGTTGGTTCATGCGCAGTCCTTAAGAACGCTGTAAGTCCAAGATGTGGGAGCGGGCTTGCTCCGGGCGGCGTTCCGACTAAAGCGGCGTGTCAGTCAACAGAGATGTTGAATGTACTGACCTCTTCGCGAGCAAGCCCGCTCCCACAGGGTTTTGTGTTTGATGCGGAATTTATTTCGGTATCTCGGCCTTCATGCCTTCGACGTAGTAGTTCATCGATGCCGTTGCTGGCCGTCGTGCCCACCGCAATTTTCTCTGTGCCTGCCTGATTCTTGATCGGTCCGGTGAACGGGTGGAATGCGCCGCTCTTGATGTCAGCAATGATCTGCTCGGCTTCGGTCTTCACCACCGCCGGCACCAGATCGCTGATCGGCAACTCAACCGTGCCTTCCTTCAAACCACCCCAGTAATCCTGCGACTTCCACGTGTGGTCGAGCACGCTTTGGGTCGCCTGCATGTAGTGCGGGATCTTCTTGGCCTTGGTCATCTTCGCCGCAAGGAAACCGCCGACGCAACGACCTTCATACGTGCGCGCCAGGTAGGTGCCGAGGTTCTTGTCCTGCTTGTAGCCCGTGGCGTGTTCGAATCAACGGACGTTTTTGCATGAAATCGAACGCCATGTTGTTGTGAGGTTGGCAAGGCCAATGCAAATTGCTGACCAACAGGACAACAAATGCCGAAACCGCGTAACGGCTTTCGCGGGCAAGCCTCGCTCCTACAGGATTTGTGCCGGTCGCGGGATTGGGGACACCACAAATCCTGTAGGAGCGAGGCTTGCCCGCGAAGAGGCCCACAAGGCCAATAAAAGTGCATCGCCTGACACGGCCGCCATCCACTGGTGCGCTAAGGTGTAACGAAACGTTAGCGCCGCCTCGCAGTCACTAGCTCATCACACTGATTTCGCTCCACACGGCAAAAAGGCCCGCAATGATCACAGTCCTCAAGCAAGAAAAGTTTTTGTTGCTTGCCCTGATCGCAGCATTCATCGCTTACCCGATGGAACACTGGATGCTGCACAACGGCCAACCCATCGCGCTGACCGCCGGCTTGGTGCTGATCGCGTTCATCGTCGCGGCCTCCATGCGCGTCGCCCATCACGCCGAGCTGCTCGCGGAAAAAGTCGGCGATCCCTACGGCACGATGATCCTGACGCTGGCCGCGGTGTTGGTGGAAGTGGTGATTCTGGCGATCATGATGAGCAACGAGGCCTCACCGACCCTGGTGCGCGACACGATTTATTCGGCGGTGATGCTCGACATCAACGGCATCCTCGGCCTGGCCGCATTGATGGGCGGCATCAAGTACGGCGAACAGTCCTACAACGACGACTCGGCGCGTAGTTACAGCGTGATGATCCTCACCGCCATGGGCGTTTCCATGGTGGTGCCGGAGTTTATTCCCGAGGCCAATTGGAAGATGTATTCGGCGTTCACCATCGGCGCGATGATCGTGCTCTACGCCCTGTTCCTGCGTATGCAGGTCGGGCCGCACAGTTATTTCTTCAGCTATAGCTACCCGGAAAAACGTCGCAAGAAAGTCCCGGAGGAAGAACCTGAGCCCATCAATCTGGGGCTGAGTATTGGGACATTGGTGTTCGGCGTGGTGGTGATCGGCGCACTGGCGGAGGTGATGTCCACGACCCTCGATCTGGGCCTGGAAGGCACGGGCGCACCGCCAGTGATCACCGCGATTCTGGTGGCGGCAATCTCGGCGGCGCCGGAAATTCTGACGGCGTTGCGGGCGGCAATGACCAACCGCATGCAGTCGGTAGTCAACATCGCCATGGGCGCGTCACTGTCGACGGTGATCCTGACCGTGCCGGTGATGGAAGCGATGGCGCTCTACACCGGCCAGCCGTTTCAGATGGCGATGACCCCGGTGCAGACCGTGATGATCTTCCTCACCCTGCTCGTCAGCGCAATCAACCTCAACGATGGCGAAACCAATGCCATCGAAGGCATGACCCATTTTGTGCTGTTTGCGACATTCATCATGTTGTCGCTGCTAGGCCTTTAAAATCTTCGCGGGCAAGTCGGATCGCGGCACCGCTCGCTCCTTGGTCCAGGGTTGTCTCACGAACTACCCAAACCCTGTGGAGCGTGGCTTGCCCGCGAAGGCGTCAGATCAGGTACCGGCGATCAACTGCCGAGCCGCCTGGCTGTGATCGGCAATCAAGCCTTTCAGATCCAGCCCTTCAACCTGCCCATCAATCACCCGCCACTTGCCACCGACCATCACCCGATCCGCCCGATCCGCGCCGCACAGCAGCAACGCGGAAACCGGATCATGGCTGCCGGAGAAGCGCAGCTCGTCGAGTTTGAACAGTGCCAGATCCGCCTGCTTGCCCACCGCCAGTTCGCCGATATCGGTACGGCCCAGCAACTGCGCCGAACCCTTGGTCGCCCAACCCAGCACCAACTCCGGAGTGATCCTCTCGGCGCCATAACGCAGTCGCTGAATGTATAGCGCCTGACGGGTTTCCAGCATCATGTTCGATGCATCGTTGGACGCCGAACCGTCCACGCCCAAGCCCAGTAACGCGCCCGCAGCGGTCAGGTCCAATGTCGGGCAAATACCGGAAGCCAGGCGCATGTTCGAACTCGGGCAATGGCAAATCCCGGTGCCGGCAGCGCCGAGGCGGGCGATTTCATCCGGGTTGAAATGGATGCCGTGAGCCAGCCAGGTGCGCGGGCCGAGCCAGCCGACGCTGTCCAGGTAATCCACGGTGCGCAGCCCGAAACGTTGCAGGCAGAAGTCTTCTTCGTCGAGAGTTTCGGCCAGATGGGTGTGCAGGCGCACGTCGAGTTTGTTCGCCAGTTCGGCGCTGGCGGACATGATTTGCGGGGTCACCGAGAACGGTGAGCAGGGCGCCAGGGCGATCTGGATTTGCGCGCCGTCGCCACGTTCGTGGTACTCGGCGATCAAGCGCTGACTGTCGTCGAGGATCACTTCGCCTTGCTGCACGGTCTGTTGCGGCGGTAGGCCACCGTCCGCTTCGCCAAGGCTCATGGAGCCGCGAGTCAGCATGGCGCGCATGCCCAGTTCGCGGACGCTCTCGACTTGTACGTCGATCGCATTTTCCAGGCCTTGCGGAAACAGGTAGTGGTGATCGGCCGCGGTGGTGCAGCCGGACAGTAGCAACTCGGCCAACGCGACTTTGCTGGCGAGGGCGAGTTTTTCAGGCGTTAGGCGTGCCCAGACCGGGTAGAGGGTTTTCAGCCAAGGGAACAACGGCTGATTGACCACCGGCGCCCAGGCTCGGGTCAGGGTTTGATAGAAGTGGTGATGGGTGTTGATCAGTCCCGGCAGGATCACATGCTCATGGGCATCGAATATGTGTCCACAGGGCGCAGAAGGTTGCTGACCAGCGCCGAGCACTTCGACGATCAAACCGTCTTGCAGCACTAAGCCGCCACGGGCATCGAGGCCATTGGCAGTGAAGATCGCGAGGGGATTTTTTAACCAGGTACGGGTCGCAGGCATGTTGGCCGGCTCCTCTGAAAGTTGGGTTCAGGGTTGCCAGCTCAGTGTTGCCCTGTCTGCTGATCCAGGGTCGTCGCGGGGACGAGGTGCGGAGTTTCGAACAAAACCGCTGCGCGGGCAAGCCCGACTCTTTCGGACCCGACGCCTGACCTGTAGGAGCGAGGCTTGCCCGCGAAGGCGGAGTGTCAGTCGACATCAATGTTGCATGACACACCGCCTTCGCGGGCAAGCCTCGCTCCTACAAGGTGTTAGGTGATTACCAGGGAATGGTTTCACCCCTGTAATTCACAAAATGATGCCCGCCCTTGCCGGTGTACGCATTCACCTGATCGACCAACCCATGCGTACTGGTGTCCACATCAATGTCCGCGCCTTCACCGCCCATGTCGGTCTTCACCCAACCCGGATGCAACGACAACACGGTGAGTTTCTGCTCGCCCAGTTGAGTGACGAAGCTGTTGGTCATGGAATTCAGCGCCGCTTTACTCGCCTTATACAACGCCAATTCCGGCGCATCCGGCATGGTCACGCTGCCCAGCACCGAACTCATGAACGCCAGCACACCGCTGTCCGGGCGGATCTGCCCGACGAAGCGCTGGGCCAGGTTGATCGGTGCCACGGCATTGGTGAAGAACAGTTGGCCGACTTCGGCCAGGGTCGCGCCGCCCGGTGTTTGAACGTCAGGCCCCTTGACCCCGGCATTCACGAACAGCAGGTCAAACACTTCGCCCTTGAGCTGTTGGCTCAGGGCGATGACTGCTTGCTGATCATCCATGTCGAGTTTTTCGATCCGCACTTTGCCCAAGGCCTGCAAGGCTTCGGCGTTCTGCGGGTTGCGCACGGTGGCGGTGACTTGCCAGCCGTCGGCCAACAGGGTTTTCACCAGACCGAGGCCCAAGCCGCGGGAGGCGCCGATGATGAGTGCGGTTTTTGCCGTAGACATAAGTGGCTTCCTTGATAAATGAGGTCAGGGATTCAATGGACAACGTTGCCCGAGCCGTTGTTGCAACTCGTGACGCAGCGCGCCGAGTTCGTCCATGCGGGTTTCGATCAGTTTGAGTTTGTCTTGCAGCAATTGCGTGACGGCGCTGTCCGGATCGGGCGACTGCCATAGCGCGGCGACGCTGTTGCCGATCTCGCCGAGCGTAAATCCCAATCGCTGGGCGGTCTTGATGTACAGCACCAGTTGCACCATGTCCGCCGGATAGTAGCGATAACCGTTGGCGCTGCGTTGCGCCGCGATCAACCCGCGCTGCTCGTAGAAACGCAGCGTGTCACGGCTGACGGCGCTGGCCTGGGCTAATTCACCGATGCGCATCATGACGTCTCGAGAGGGCTTGACCCTGGAGCATACTCCAGGCTTTAGCCTTGTTGCTCCCTGATTTTACGGAGCAAGACGGATGTGGACTTCAACGCAATATCGCCGGTTGGTGCGCGGTAGCGCCTGGTATGACTTGATCGTGACGGCGGCGTTTGCAACGCCGTGGAGTTTTGCGGCGTTGCATGGGGTGTTGGTGAGTGTGAGTCAGGCTTTCAATTTGACTGGCGAGTTACCGCCGTTTGAGCCGATGCACATGCTGATGGCCAATCTGTTGGGATCGATTGTCTGCGTGTGGGCGGTGCTGCGGATTCGGGATCCGCAGCAGGTTTATGGTCGGTATGACGCAGTCGGTAGATTTCTGTTCGCCGCTTGGCAGCTCTATGCCCTGACCCACGGTGCCAGTTCGTTGTTGGTAATTTTCTTGTTTTTTGAATTGGCGTGGGGCGTTGTTCAGGTGTTGCCTGTTCGGACGCCTTCGCGGGCAAGCCTCGCTCCTACAAGAGCGGCGCAAAACCCGTAGGAGCGAGCGGTGCGGCGGTCCGACTTGCCCGCGAAGAGGCCAGTGCAGGCGACCGCTAATGCCCGGCCTGCCACGGTTGCCCCAATGACATCGGCGCATACAACCGTGTGCGCAGCGCATCCCGGGACAACAGCACCAACACCACAATGGTCGCGACATACGGCAGCATCGCCAACAGACTCGACGGAATCGCCAGCCCCAACCTCTACTGGCACGCAATGCCCGGCCACTCGACCGCCGCGCAACACCGTGGCGCTGAGACACAACGCGCGACCTCACCGAGTTTGTGGCTGATAAACAGAATGCTGCAGCCCTCGGCGGCCAGTCGGCGCAGGGTGTCTCGCCGGAATCTGCATGGGTGACGCCGTAGATGATCTTCATCAGCGTGCTTTTACCCGCGCCGTTTTCGCCGAGCAGGGCGTGGATCTCGCCCGGCGCAATGCTCAGGTCGATGGCATCGTTGGCCAGGCAACCAGGGTAGCGCTTGCTGATTCTGCGCAGTTGCAGACGAAGTGTTTGATCGGGGATCGCGGGGTTGGGCATGACAGGCTCGGGTCGATTGAAGTGATGCCTGTGGACAAAGCAATTTCCTGGCCATTGAGTCAGGAAAATTCAAAAGCGTTACAGGTGAAGGCTTTGAAGATGGCGCCTCGCCCTATGTCGATCCCGAGGCAGGCACCACTTGAGGGCAAAGCCGTTGATCAGGCTCCGGTTTTGCTCAGAGTGTTTGATCAAAAAACGAGCAGCTGACGACAAGCCATACCGGACATGGGGCGGCGACAGTCATGAACGGGTTATCCACAGATTGCTCCACAGTATTTGTGCGCAAGCCCGAAGCTCGGGCATAAGCACTGCGTGGCTTTCTTCTAAAGGTGATAAACCGAGGTAACTGATTGTTTTTAAGTGGATTTAGTTTTTTTGATGGCGAATTGAACGAAAAGTGAGCAAAGCCCGCAAAGCCGCATGACAGAAGGGTTACAGCCGGATGTGCTCAGGTTATCCACAGCCGGGTGCACAGTAGATGTGGGCAAATGCATCGGTTCGACGAAAGGGCTGTGGACGTTCGTGGTGCGATTAATGCTGCAACAGAATGCGCCCACGGCTCAAATCCGCCAGCTGCGTTTGCAGGGTATCAATCTGGCTTTCGCCGATCGCCAATTGCAGTTCTACGCCGTTGGCCGTGAACGTTTCTTCCACAACCAATCCACCCAGCTCCGCCACCCGAAGCTTCACCAGCGGCAACTCACCAAATGCACAGGCACAACTCACCGGCACTCGACTGATCAACTCAACCTTCGCCGCGACTTGCAGGCACTTGTTGGCGCCGCCGCCATACGCCCGGGCGAGGCCACCGGTGCCGAGTTGAATGCCGCCATACCAACGAATTACCAGCACGGCGACCTGATCGCAATCCTGCGCTTCAATCGCCGCCAGAATCGGCCGGCCAGCGGTGCCGCCGGGCTCGCCATCGTCAGTGCTGCGGTAGTGGTCGCCAAGCTTCCAGGCCCAGCAATTGTGCGAGGCATTCAAATCGCTGTGCTGTTCGATGAACGCCTGGGCTTGCGCAGGGCTGCTGATCGGCGCGGCAAAGGTGATGAAGCGGCTTTTGCGAATCTCTTCGCGGTGCTCGCAAAAATCGCTGAGGGTAAAAGGCATAAGTGTCTTAGATCGTTGGCGTCAGGCCGCAGCCCTTGAGAATGATGCGGATCAGGTTGTTGCCGGCGTCTTCCATGTCTTGCTTGGTCAGCTTGGTGCGCCCGGTGACGCGGCAGATCTGCGTGGCGAAATCGGCGTAATGCTGAGTGCTGCCCCACAACAGGAAGATCAGGTTCACCGGGTCGACCGGGTCCATCTTGCCGGCATCGATCCACGCCTGGAACACGGCGGCCCGGCCCTGGAACCAGGCGCGATAATCCTGATTGAAATACTCGGTCAAGCACTCACCACCACTGATGACTTCCATGGCGAAGACCCGCGAGGCTTGCGGCTGACGACGGGAGAATTCCATCTTGGCGCGGATATATCGCGTCAGCGCTTCGCCTGGATCATCTTCAGCGGTCAGGGTGTTGAAGGTGCTGTCCCACAACTGGAGGATGTTGCTTAATACCGCCACGTACAAACCGAGTTTGTTGGTGAAGTAGTAATGCAGATTCGCCTTGGGCAAACCGGCATTCAGGGCGATGGTGTTCATGCTGGTGCCTTTGAACCCGTGACGGGCGAACTCGTCTTCGGCGGCTTTGATGATGGTCTCTTCGTTCTTCTGACGAATGCGGCTGGCAGGTTTGCCGCCGTGAGCGGGGACTTCAAAGGTCATAGGCACTTCCGAACAAGTGGGTGGGTGCAACAGTGCGTTGATAGCGTACCCACAGGCATCAGACAAGTCCTGACGCAATAAAACCTCCCCTGTAGGAGCGAAGCTTGCTCGCGAAGGCGTCTTAACATTCAACACTGAAGTTGACTGAGCCGACGCCTTCGCGAGCAAGCTTCGCTCCTACAGGCTTCGTTGGTTACTAGCGCGTCTCCGCCAGGCTCTCCAAAAAGCTTTCCAGCACCAAATGCGGGCGACGGCCCTTGCGGGTGACCGATGCGAGGCTTAGGTCATAGAACCGTGCTTCTGGTTTCAACGCACGCAATCGGCCTTGCTGCACCCAGAGACTGGCGTAGTGGTCCGGCAGGTAACCGATGTAGCGCCCGGTCAGGATCAGGAACGCCATGCCTTCACGGTCCGAGGCACTGGCGGTGCAATTGAGCGCCTGGTAATGGGCCTGGATTTCCGCTGGCAAACGAAAGGTCGGCGCAATGGCGTCCTGGCTGTTGAGACGCTCGTCGTCCAGTTGTTTATCGTCGACATAAAACAACGGATGACCGACCGCGCAATACAGGAGCGAGCGTTCGCTATAGAGCGGCTGATATTCCAGCCCCGACAACGCGCTGGCTTGCGGGACCACGCCGACATGCAATCGACCGTCGAGCACGCCTTGTTCGACTTCATTGGGCGCGATCATGCGAATCTGAATCTGCACGTCCGGACCGCGCTCCTTCAATTGCGCCAAAGCGTGGGTGATGCGCATGTGGGGGAGGGTGACCAGGTTGTCGGTCAGGCCGATAGTCAATTCGCCGCGCAAATGTTGGTGCAGGCCGTTGACCTCGGTGCGGAAACTTTCCAGCGCGCTCAATAACTGCAGCGCCGATTGGTAAACCTCGCGACCTTCTTCGGTCAGGGAAAAACCGGCGCGACCGCGTTGGCACAAGCGCAAACCGAGGCGCTGTTCCAGATCGCTCATTTGCTGGCTGATCGCCGAGCGGCCGATCCCCAGCACCGATTCCGCTGCTGAGAAGCCGCCACACTCCACCACACTGCGAAAAATCCTAAGCAGACGGATATCAAAGTCACTGACTTGCGCCAGTGGATCGGGGCGACGGCTGCTCATAGTTTAGTGGTGACCTGACTGAACGTTAGAAGAGTTGGATTTCACCGACTTTATCCCCGTGGCAATTTAGCTGCAAGAACGCTTTTCATCTCCACGCCGCTTATTGCCCTGCGAGGTTTTGCCCATGAACTTGCCTGATAACGCCCCGACTTCTCTGGCCAGCCAGCTCAAGCTCGATGCTCACTGGATGCCCTACACCGCCAACCGTAATTTCCAGCGCGATCCGCGACTGATCGTGGCGGCTGAAGGCAGTTGGCTGATAGATGACAAGGGCCGCAAAGTGTATGACTCGCTGTCCGGTCTGTGGACCTGCGGTGCAGGGCATACCCGCAAGGAAATTCAGGAAGCGGTCGCCAAGCAGTTGGGCACCCTCGATTACTCGCCAGGCTTCCAGTACGGCCATCCGCTGTCGTTCCAGCTGGCTGAGAAAATCACCGACCTGACTCCGGGCAATCTGAATCACGTGTTCTTCACTGACTCGGGTTCCGAGTGCGCTGACACGGCGGTGAAGATGGTTCGTGCTTACTGGCGTCTGAAGGGCCAGGCCACCAAGACCAAAATGATCGGCCGTGCCCGTGGTTATCACGGCGTGAACATCGCCGGCACCAGCCTCGGTGGCGTGAACGGCAACCGCAAAATGTTCGGTCAGGCGATGATGGACGTCGATCACCTGCCGCACACCTTGCTGGCGAGTAATGCCTATTCCCGTGGCATGCCGAAAGAGGGCGGTATCGCCCTGGCAGATGAACTGCTCAAATTGATTGAGCTGCATGACGCTTCGAACATAGCGGCAGTGTTTGTCGAGCCAATGGCCGGTTCGGCTGGCGTCCTGGTTCCGCCACAGGGTTACCTCAAGCGTCTGCGCGAGATCTGCGATCAGCACAACATCCTGCTGGTGTTCGACGAAGTGATCACCGGTTTCGGCCGTACCGGTTCGATGTTCGGCGCCGACAGCTTCGGCGTGACCCCGGACCTGATGTGCATCGCCAAGCAAGTCACTAACGGCGCGATTCCGATGGGCGCAGTGATTGCCAGCTCCGAGATCTACCAGACCTTCATGAACCAGGCGACGCCTGAGTACGCGGTGGAATTCCCGCACGGCTACACCTATTCCGCGCACCCGGTGGCGTGTGCCGCTGGCCTGGCAGCACTCGACCTGCTGCAAAAGGAAAACCTGGTACAGAGCGTGGCCGAAGTCGCACCGCATTTCGAAAATGCGCTGCACGGTCTGAAGGGCTCGAAAAACATCATCGACATCCGCAACTACGGCTTGGCCGGTGCGATCCAGATCGCGCCTCGTGACGGCGACGCTATCGTGCGTCCGTTCGAAGCCGGCATGGCGCTGTGGAAAGCCGGGTTCTACGTGCGCTTCGGCGGCGACACCCTGCAGTTCGGCCCAACCTTCAACAGCAAGCCCCAAGACCTTGATCGTCTGTTCGACGCGGTCGGCGAAGTGCTGAACAAGATCGACTGATTTCTCCCTCTATATAAGTACAAAACAGCAGACGCCCTCGCCGGGCGTCTGTGGACAACTTTTCAGGAGCCCCGCATGAGCCTTATCCCGCATTTGATCAATGGCGAACTGGTGACCGAAGACGGTCGCACGGCTGACGTGTTCAACCCGTCTACCGGCCAGGCGATCCACAAGCTGCCATTGGCCAGCCGCGAAACCATTCAGAAAGCTATCGACTCGGCCAAGGCTGCGTTCCCGGCCTGGCGTAACACGCCGCCGGCCAAGCGTGCTCAGGTGATGTTCCGCTTCAAGCAACTGCTGGAACAGAATGAAGCGCGTATCGCTCAATTGATCAGCGAAGAACACGGCAAGACGCTGGAAGATGCTGCCGGCGAATTGAAGCGCGGCATCGAGAACGTCGAGTTCGCTTGCGCAGCGCCGGAAATCCTCAAGGGCGAATACAGCCGTAACGTGGGCCCAAACATTGATGCCTGGTCGGACTTCCAGCCGTTGGGCGTGGTGGCCGGTATTACCCCGTTCAACTTCCCGGCCATGGTGCCGCTGTGGATGTATCCGCTGGCAATCGTCTGCGGCAACTGCTTCATCCTCAAGCCGTCCGAGCGTGACCCAAGTTCGACACTGTTGATTGCTCAATTGTTGTTGGAAGCCGGTCTGCCAAAAGGCGTGCTGAGCGTAGTGCACGGCGACAAGGCTGCGGTGGATGCGCTGATCGAAGCGCCGGAAGTCAAAGCGTTGAGCTTCGTTGGTTCGACGCCGATTGCCGAATACATCTACGCCGAAGGCACCAAGCGCGGCAAGCGCGTTCAGGCACTGGGTGGCGCGAAGAACCATGCGGTGCTGATGCCGGATGCGGATCTGGATAACGCGGTCAGCGCACTGATGGGCGCGGCCTACGGTTCTTGCGGTGAACGTTGCATGGCGATTTCGGTGGCCGTTTGCGTCGGTGACCAGGTGGCGGATGCGCTGGTGGCCAAACTGGTACCGCAGATCAAAGCGCTGAAAATCGGTGCCGGCACGACGTGTGGTCTAGACATGGGGCCGCTGGTTTCCGGCCAGGCTCGCGACAAAGTCAGTGGCTATATAGAAGACGGCGTTTCGGCGGGTGCTTCTTTAGTGGTCGATGGTCGTGGTCTGAGCGTGGCCGGTCATGAGGATGGCTTCTTCCTGGGCGGTTGCCTGTTCGACAACGTCACACCAGAGATGCGCATCTATAAAGAAGAGATCTTCGGTCCGGTGTTGTGCGTCGTTCGGGTCAACAGCCTGGAAGAAGCAATGCAGCTGATCAACGATCACGAATATGGCAACGGCACCTGCATCTTTACTCGTGATGGGGAAGCGGCGCGGTTGTTCTGCGACGAGATCGAAGTCGGCATGGTCGGCGTAAACGTACCGCTGCCGGTCCCGGTGGCTTATCACAGCTTTGGTGGCTGGAAGCGCTCGCTGTTCGGCGACCTGCATGCGTATGGTCCGGATGGTGTGCGTTTCTATACCCGTCGCAAGGCCATTACCCAGCGCTGGCCACAACGGGCGAGCCATGAAGCATCGCAATTCGCATTCCCTAGTTTGTAAGTAGACGGGAAGAAGGCCGGCCCCTTGGGGCCGGCCTTTGCGTTTCAGGGGCTTTTTTGACCTATATGACAGAATTGTGAAAATAGGTGTTGACGGCAGATTCTGGAAGTCTATAATTCGCCCCACTTCCGGCGCAGTCGAAACGGAAAACTCCTTGGTAAACAATGAGTTACGCAGTTTTCGACAGCGAGTTGCTTCAGGTCATCGAAGCCCAGAAGGAGTTGAAAGAGCGGGGTTGTTTGGCTCTTTTAACGGTTCGATCTTCTCGGTCGAAAGCGGTGTAAAAGAGGTGTTGACAGCAGCGAGTAACGCTGTAGAATTCGCCTCCCGCTAACGAGAGATCGAAAGCGCAAGTGGTTGAAGTTGCAGAGGAAACTTTGAAAACTTCTTAAAATAACCGCTTGACAGCAACAGAGGCTGCTGTAGAATGCGCGCCTCGGTTGAGACGAAAGATCTTAACCAACCGCTCTTTAACAACTGAATCAAGCAATTCGTGTGGGTGCTTGTGGAGTCAGACTGATAGTCAACAAGATTATCAGCATCACAAGTTACTCCGCGAGAAATCAAAGATGTAACCAACGATTGCTGAGCCAAGTTTAGGGTTTCTTAAAAACCCAAAGATGTTTGAACTGAAGAGTTTGATCATGGCTCAGATTGAACGCTGGCGGCAGGCCTAACACATGCAAGTCGAGCGGCAGCACGGGTACTTGTACCTGGTGGCGAGCGGCGGACGGGTGAGTAATGCCTAGGAATCTGCCTGGTAGTGGGGGATAACGCTCGGAAACGGACGCTAATACCGCATACGTCCTACGGGAGAAAGCAGGGGACCTTCGGGCCTTGCGCTATCAGATGAGCCTAGGTCGGATTAGCTAGTTGGTGAGGTAATGGCTCACCAAGGCGACGATCCGTAACTGGTCTGAGAGGATGATCAGTCACACTGGAACTGAGACACGGTCCAGACTCCTACGGGAGGCAGCAGTGGGGAATATTGGACAATGGGCGAAAGCCTGATCCAGCCATGCCGCGTGTGTGAAGAAGGTCTTCGGATTGTAAAGCACTTTAAGTTGGGAGGAAGGGCATTTACCTAATACGTAAGTGTTTTGACGTTACCGACAGAATAAGCACCGGCTAACTCTGTGCCAGCAGCCGCGGTAATACAGAGGGTGCAAGCGTTAATCGGAATTACTGGGCGTAAAGCGCGCGTAGGTGGTTCGTTAAGTTGGATGTGAAATCCCCGGGCTCAACCTGGGAACTGCATTCAAAACTGTCGAGCTAGAGTATGGTAGAGGGTGGTGGAATTTCCTGTGTAGCGGTGAAATGCGTAGATATAGGAAGGAACACCAGTGGCGAAGGCGACCACCTGGACTGATACTGACACTGAGGTGCGAAAGCGTGGGGAGCAAACAGGATTAGATACCCTGGTAGTCCACGCCGTAAACGATGTCAACTAGCCGTTGGGAGCCTTGAGCTCTTAGTGGCGCAGCTAACGCATTAAGTTGACCGCCTGGGGAGTACGGCCGCAAGGTTAAAACTCAAATGAATTGACGGGGGCCCGCACAAGCGGTGGAGCATGTGGTTTAATTCGAAGCAACGCGAAGAACCTTACCAGGCCTTGACATCCAATGAATCTGCTAGAGATAGCGGAGTGCCTTCGGGAACATTGAGACAGGTGCTGCATGGCTGTCGTCAGCTCGTGTCGTGAGATGTTGGGTTAAGTCCCGTAACGAGCGCAACCCTTGTCCTTAGTTACCAGCACGTTAAGGTGGGCACTCTAAGGAGACTGCCGGTGACAAACCGGAGGAAGGTGGGGATGACGTCAAGTCATCATGGCCCTTACGGCCTGGGCTACACACGTGCTACAATGGTCGGTACAGAGGGTTGCCAAGCCGCGAGGTGGAGCTAATCCCAGAAAACCGATCGTAGTCCGGATCGCAGTCTGCAACTCGACTGCGTGAAGTCGGAATCGCTAGTAATCGCGAATCAGAATGTCGCGGTGAATACGTTCCCGGGCCTTGTACACACCGCCCGTCACACCATGGGAGTGGGTTGCACCAGAAGTAGCTAGTCTAACCTTCGGGAGGACGGTTACCACGGTGTGATTCATGACTGGGGTGAAGTCGTAACAAGGTAGCCGTAGGGGAACCTGCGGCTGGATCACCTCCTTAATCGACGACATCAGCTGCTCCATAAGTTCCCACACGAATTGCTTGATTCATTGAAGAAGACGATAAGAAGCAGCCCGAAATTGGGTCTGTAGCTCAGTTGGTTAGAGCGCACCCCTGATAAGGGTGAGGTCGGCAGTTCGAATCTGCCCAGACCCACCAATTTTGTGTGGGAAACGCCTGTAGAAATACGGGGCCATAGCTCAGCTGGGAGAGCGCCTGCCTTGCACGCAGGAGGTCAACGGTTCGATCCCGTTTGGCTCCACCACTAACTGCTTCTGTTGTTGAAAGCTTAGAAATGAGCATTCCACCAAGACGGTGATGAATGTTGATTTCTAGTCTTTGATTAGATCGTTCTTTAAAAATTTGGGTATGTGATAGAAAGATAGACTGGACGTTACTTTCACTGGTAACGGATCAGGCTAAGGTAAAATTTGTGAGTTAAATTGCGAATTTTCGGCGAATGTCGTCTTCACAGTATAACCAGATTGCTTGGGGTTATATGGTCAAGTGAAGAAGCGCATACGGTGGATGCCTTGGCAGTCAGAGGCGATGAAAGACGTGGTAGCCTGCGAAAAGCTTCGGGGAGTCGGCAAACAGACTTTGATCCGGAGATGTCTGAATGGGGGAACCCAG
Organism: Pseudomonas sp. ZS1P83; assembly: GCF_054897825.1. Classification (NCBI taxonomy): domain Bacteria; kingdom Pseudomonadati; phylum Pseudomonadota; class Gammaproteobacteria; order Pseudomonadales; family Pseudomonadaceae; genus Pseudomonas; species Pseudomonas sp. ZS1P83. The sequence continues at coordinate 4,671,906 of NZ_CM142706.1, read as the reverse complement.
CCATCATAAGATGGTTATCTTAAGCTGAATACATAGGCTTAAGAGGCGAACCAGGGGAACTGAAACATCTAAGTACCCTGAGGAAAAGAAATCAACCGAGATTCCCTTAGTAGTGGCGAGCGAACGGGGACTAGCCCTTAAGTGGCTTTGAGATTAGCGGAACGTTCTGGAAAGTACGGCCATAGTGGGTGATAGCCCTGTACGCGAAAATCTCTTAGTCATGAAATCGAGTAGGACGGAGCACGAGAAACTTTGTCTGAATATGGGGGGACCATCCTCCAAGGCTAAATACTACTGACTGACCGATAGTGAACTAGTACCGTGAGGGAAAGGCGAAAAGAACCCCGGAGAGGGGAGTGAAATAGATCCTGAAACCGTATGCGTACAAGCAGTGGGAGCCCACTTTGTTGGGTGACTGCGTACCTTTTGTATAATGGGTCAGCGACTTATTTTCAGTGGCGAGCTTAACCGAATAGGGGAGGCGTAGCGAAAGCGAGTCTTAATAGGGCGTCTAGTCGCTGGGAATAGACCCGAAACCGGGCGATCTATCCATGGGCAGGTTGAAGGTTGGGTAACACTAACTGGAGGACCGAACCGACTACCGTTGAAAAGTTAGCGGATGACCTGTGGATCGGAGTGAAAGGCTAATCAAGCTCGGAGATAGCTGGTTCTCCTCGAAAGCTATTTAGGTAGCGCCTCATGTATCACTGTAGGGGGTAGAGCACTGTTTCGGCTAGGGGGTCATCCCGACTTACCAAACCGATGCAAACTCCGAATACCTACAAGTGCCGAGCATGGGAGACACACGGCGGGTGCTAACGTCCGTCGTGAAAAGGGAAACAACCCAGACCGTCAGCTAAGGTCCCAAAGTTATGGTTAAGTGGGAAACGATGTGGGAAGGCTTAGACAGCTAGGAGGTTGGCTTAGAAGCAGCCACCCTTTAAAGAAAGCGTAATAGCTCACTAGTCGAGTCGGCCTGCGCGGAAGATGTAACGGGGCTCAAACCATACACCGAAGCTACGGGTATCACTTAGGTGATGCGGTAGAGGAGCGTTCTGTAAGCCTGTGAAGGTGAGTTGAGAAGCTTGCTGGAGGTATCAGAAGTGCGAATGCTGACATGAGTAACGACAATGGGTGTGAAAAACACCCACGCCGAAAGACCAAGGTTTCCTGCGCAACGTTAATCGACGCAGGGTTAGTCGGTCCCTAAGGCGAGGCTGAAAAGCGTAGTCGATGGAAAACAGGTTAATATTCCTGTACTTCTGGTTATTGCGATGGAGGGACGGAGAAGGCTAGGCCAGCTTGGCGTTGGTTGTCCAAGTTTAAGGTGGTAGGCTGGACTCTTAGGTAAATCCGGGAGTCTAAGGCCGAGAGCTGATGACGAGTTACCCTTTGGGTGACGAAGTGGTTGATGCCATGCTTCCAAGAAAAGCTTCTAAGCTTCAGGTAACCAGGAACCGTACCCCAAACCGACACAGGTGGTTGGGTAGAGAATACCAAGGCGCTTGAGAGAACTCGGGTGAAGGAACTAGGCAAAATGGCACCGTAACTTCGGGAGAAGGTGCGCCGGTGAGGGTGAAGCATTTACTGCGTAAGCCCATGCCGGTCGAAGATACCAGGCCGCTGCGACTGTTTATTAAAAACACAGCACTCTGCAAACACGAAAGTGGACGTATAGGGTGTGACGCCTGCCCGGTGCCGGAAGGTTAATTGATGGGGTTAGCTAACGCGAAGCTCTTGATCGAAGCCCCGGTAAACGGCGGCCGTAACTATAACGGTCCTAAGGTAGCGAAATTCCTTGTCGGGTAAGTTCCGACCTGCACGAATGGCGTAACGATGGCGGCGCTGTCTCCACCCGAGACTCAGTGAAATTGAAATCGCTGTGAAGATGCAGTGTATCCGCGGCTAGACGGAAAGACCCCGTGAACCTTTACTATAGCTTTGCACTGGACTTTGAATTTGCTTGTGTAGGATAGGTGGGAGGCTTTGAAGCGTGGACGCCAGTTCGCGTGGAGCCAACCTTGAAATACCACCCTGGCAACTTTGAGGTTCTAACTCAGGTCCGTTATCCGGATCGAGGACAGTGTATGGTGGGTAGTTTGACTGGGGCGGTCTCCTCCTAAAGAGTAACGGAGGAGTACGAAGGTGCGCTCAGACCGGTCGGAAATCGGTCGTAGAGTATAAAGGCAAAAGCGCGCTTGACTGCGAGACAGACACGTCGAGCAGGTACGAAAGTAGGTCTTAGTGATCCGGTGGTTCTGTATGGAAGGGCCATCGCTCAACGGATAAAAGGTACTCCGGGGATAACAGGCTGATACCGCCCAAGAGTTCATATCGACGGCGGTGTTTGGCACCTCGATGTCGGCTCATCACATCCTGGGGCTGAAGCCGGTCCCAAGGGTATGGCTGTTCGCCATTTAAAGTGGTACGCGAGCTGGGTTTAGAACGTCGTGAGACAGTTCGGTCCCTATCTGCCGTGGACGTTTGAGATTTGAGAGGGGCTGCTCCTAGTACGAGAGGACCGGAGTGGACGAACCTCTGGTGTTCCGGTTGTCACGCCAGTGGCATTGCCGGGTAGCTATGTTCGGAATAGATAACCGCTGAAAGCATCTAAGCGGGAAACTAGCCTCAAGATGAGATCTCACTGGGACCTTGAGTCCCCTGAAGGGCCGTCGAAGACTACGACGTTGATAGGTTGGGTGTGTAAGCGCTGTGAGGCGTTGAGCTAACCAATACTAATTGCCCGTGAGGCTTGACCATATAACACCCAAGCAATTTGCTGACCCGAGAGGGCACCAGATTGCGGTGTGTGAAGACGAAACGAACCGAAAGTTCGAGATACTCACAAAACGCCAAACTATCGCATACCCATTCGCTGGAGCGTGAACCTGCAAAGGCCCACGACCTGGCTACCGAATTTCTTGACGACCATAGAGCATTGGAACCACCTGATCCCATCCCGAACTCAGCAGTGAAACGATGCATCGCCGATGGTAGTGTGGGGTTTCCCCATGTGAGAGTAGGTCATCGTCAAGATTAAATTCCGAAACCCCTATCTGCGTATGCAGGTAGGGGTTTTGTTTTGTCCGCAGGAAAGTTCGTACAGCAATACCGGACGGCTCCCGGCTGTCACAGTCTCCCGACAATGCTAAGGTTCGGCCCTAGCTTTTGTATTTTTCCAAGGAAGCTTTTATGCCGGACGCGACGTCCCTCAGTGCTGGTTTTATGGTGGTTCACGGCAACCGCCTGGACGAGTTGCGCAGCCTGGTGGTCAGCTGGATGCGGCGTTACCCGCTGGCTCCCTTGGAAAACGAAATTGCCCTGGTACAGAGCAACGGCATCGCCCAATGGCTGAAGCTGGCACTGGCGGAAGACCCCGAAGATGACGACATGGGCGGGTGCGGAATCGCCGCAGCCATCGACGTGCAGTTGCCGGGAAGCTTCATGTGGCAGCTCTATCGCATGGTGCTTGGGCGTGACGAAATCCCGGTCAAATCCCTGCTCGATAAAGCTCCCTTGACTTGGCGTCTGATGCGCCTGCTTCCGCAGTTGATCGATCAACCGCACTTCGAACCGCTGCAGCGCTTCCTGACCCATGACACCGATTTACGCAAGCGCTATCAGTTGGCCGAGCGGTTGGCGGATTTGTTTGACCAATACCAGGTGTATCGGGCCGACTGGCTTGAAGACTGGGCAGAAGGTCGTCATCAATTACGAAATGGCAGAGGCGAAACCAAACCGCTGACCCCGGCTAACTGCTGGCAAGCAGAGTTGTGGCGCGCGCTGTTGCTGGATGTGGGTGAACAAGGCATGGCGCAAAGCCGAGCCGGCGTCCATCAACGGTTTATCGAGCGCATCAACAGCCTCGACGTAGCCCCCAGCGGTTTACCTTCTCGGGTGATCGTTTTCGGGATTTCTTCACTGCCCGCTCAAGCCCTGGAAGCACTCGCGGGGCTGGCCCGGTTCAGCCAGGTTCTGCTTTGCGTACACAACCCGTGTCGTCACCATTGGGCGGACATCGTCGCCGATAAGGACCTGTTGCGGCATCAGTACAAGCGTCAGGCTCGCAAGAGCGGAATGCCGGTTGTGCTCGATCCACAAACCCTCCATCAGCATGCCCATCCGCTACTGGCGGCGTGGGGCAAGCAGGGGCGAGACTACATCAATCTGCTCGACAGCTACGACGATCCCAACAGCTATCGCTCGGCATTCCGCGATGGTCGTATCGACCTGTTCAGCGACAGCCAGCCGCAGAACATGCTCAATCAATTGCAGGACGACATTCTTGAATTGCGTCCCTTGAATGAGACACGCGAGCGCTGGCCGGCTGTCGATCCGGCGAAGGACGAATCGATCCGTTTTCACATCGCCCACAGTGCCCAGCGCGAGGTGGAGATTCTCCACGACCAGTTGCTCGCACGCTTCAGTGCTGATCCGGACTTAAGGCCTCGCGATGTGATCGTGATGGTCCCTGACATCGACAGCTACGCACCCCATATTCGTGCGGTGTTTGCTCAGCTTGAACGCCACGACTCGCGTTTCATTCCCTTCACGCTCGCAGATCAAGGTCAACGCGGCCGTGATCCGCTACTGATTGCTATCGAGCATCTGCTCAAACTGCCCGACAGCCGTTTCCCCGTGAGCGAGATCCTCGATCTGCTGGATGTTCCTGCACTACGCGCTCGCTTCGGTGTAGAGGAACGCGATCTGCCGACCCTGCACCGTTGGATCGAAGGCGCTGGTATCCGCTGGGGCATGAATGCCAAGCAACGTGCGGGTCTCGGTCTGCCGCCGGAGCTGGAGCAAAACAGTTGGCGTTTCGGCCTGCGCCGGATGCTGCTCGGTTATGCCGTGGGCAGTGCCAGTGCCTGCGAGGGTATCGAACCCTACGACGAGATCGGTGGTCTGGATGCCGCGCTCATTGGGCCTTTGGTCGCGCTGCTGGATGCATTGGAGATTGCCCACCAGGAACTCTCTCAACCCGCTGCCCCCAAACGATGGGGCTTTCGGTTGCATGCACTGGTTCAGCTGTTCTTCCTGGCCAGTAATGAGCATGACGACTACGTGTTGGCCCAACTCGAAGAGCTGCGTGAAACCTGGCTTGAAACCTGCGAGTCAGTTGGCTTGTATGATGAACTACCGTTGACCGTGGTCCGTGAAGCCTGGCTCGCCGGTCTCGACCAGGGCCGTTTGTCCCAGCGTTTTCTGGCGGGTGCGGTTAACTTCTGCACCTTGATGCCCATGCGAGCGATCCCGTTCAAACTGGTCTGCCTGCTGGGCATGAATGACGGGGACTACCCGCGTGCACAACCGCCACTGGACTTCGACCTCATGGGCAGTGATTACCGTCCTGGCGATCGCTCCCGACGCGAAGATGACCGCTACCTGCTGTTGGAAGCCCTGTTGTCGGCACGTGATCAACTCTATATCAGTTGGGTCGGCCGCAGCATTCGCGATAACAGTGAGCGCCCCGCGTCAGTACTGATTGGCCAATTACGGGACCATCTGGCCAGCGGTTGGCGATTGCATGATGTCGACGAAGATCTGCTTGAGGCCATCACTCAGGAACATCCACTGCAACCCTTCAGCGCCCGCTACTTCCATGAAGGCGATGACCTGTTCAGCTATGCGAATGAGTGGCAGGTACTTCATCACGCCCTTGCGCAAGCGACTGATATCGAGGTCCTTGATCCCTACGTTCAGGAGGAGCCGCTGAGCCTCGGTCAATTGCAGGATTTCCTGCGTAATCCTGTGCGACATTTCTTCAGTCAGCGACTGAAGGTGTACTTCGAAGCGGCTGAAGTTCCCTTGGCTGATGAAGAGCCATTTGTACTCGACGCGTTGCAACGTTACAGCCTTAGCGACAACTTGCTCGAAGCGGCGCTGGGACATCTGGATAGCACCGATCAGGTACTGGAAGCACAGGCAAAACGTCTGCAAAACTGTGGCCTCCTGCCCATGGCCGGATTCGGCGAATGCCTTCAGCGAGAGTTGATCGAACCGTTGCCGGATCTGCTGCAGCGTTACCAGCAGCTTTTGGCGTTATGGCCGACGCCGCTCACCAACGCTCTGCCAGTGAATCTGCAGTTGCAGGGTCTGCGTCTGGAAGGTTGGCTCAGCGGCCTGCATCAACGTGCGGACGGTGGTTTGCTATCAGTCACTACAATCCCCAACAGCATCGGCTCAATCAAGTCTCGCAAATGGCATCGCCTGACGCGGCCATGGGTCAATCATCTGGTTGCCTGCGCCAGTGGGATGGCGATGACCACCGCGTTGGTGGCCAGTGATGACAGTCTGCTGCTCGGTCCGATGGAGGAGGATTCAGCCTTGCGGATTCTGGGCGACCTGTTAATGGCTTGGCAAACGGGCATGCGCCAACCGCTGCCGATTGCGGTGAAGACCGGCTTCGCATGGCTTGGTCAAACTGATCCGGCCAAAGCCCAAGCCGCAGCCCGCAAGGCTTATGAGGGCGATGGACTGACCACCGACGGCGAGCGTCGCGAAAGCCCGGCACTCGCACGGCAGTTCGCCGACTACGACACGCTTACCGCAGACGAAACGTTCCCGGATTGGTGCAACGCATTGTATCGGCCGCTGCTTGAAGCGCCTTGGCGTTCATTGAACAGCGAGGAGGCGCGCTGATGACCACTAAACCACTGGCCTTGGCATTTCCCCTGCGCGGCAGCCAACTGATCGAGGCGAGCGCCGGGACCGGCAAGACCTTCACCATTTCAGCGCTTTATCTCCGGTTGGTCCTTGGTCACGGCGCAGAGTCGAGTGGCTTCGGACGTGAACTGTTGCCGCCGCAAATCCTCGTTGTGACGTTCACCGATGCCGCGACTAAAGAATTGCGCGAACGTATCCGCACACGTCTGGCTGAAGCTGCGCGTTTTTTTCGCGATGAAACACCGGCGCCCGATAGCCTTATCGCGGAGCTTCGTGCGGAGTACCTTCCCGAGCAGTGGCCCGGGTGCGCCAACCGCCTGGATATCGCCGCGCAGTGGATGGACGAGGCGGCAGTTTCGACTATCCATAGTTGGTGCCAGCGGATGTTGCGCGAGCACGCGTTCGACAGTGGCAGCCTTTTTACACAGACCCTGGAAACCGATCACAGCGATTTGCTGGGTGAGGTCCTGCGCGACTACTGGCGGCGGTTCTGTTACCCGATGCAAGGTGATGCGCTGAACTGGGTGCGCGGCAATTGGGGCGGTCCGGCGGCATTGCTGCCGCGATTACGTGGTTTGTTCGCCAGTGAGCGAGACAGTGTTGAAGGTAAAGAGCCTGCCGACCTGATCAGGGAGTGTCTGCAAGAGCGACGGACAGCCTTGCTCGAACTCAAGATGCCCTGGCGCCAGTGGGCGGACGAAATGCTTGCCATCTGTCACCAAGGTGTTGCGAGCAAGAGTGTCGACGGTCGAAAAATGCAGGCACGCTATTTCGAGCCCTGGTTCGAAAAGATCAGGGCCTGGGCTGAAGACGAATCCCTTGAACAATTGGATATCGGCACCGGATTCACGCGCCTGACTCCTGATGGTATGGCTGAAGCCTGGAAGGGCGAAGTACCCCGTCATCCGGGACTGGATGCCATGCCCGGCCTCAAGATCAGTCTCGATGGATTGCCTACTCCTGATGCCGTCGTGTTGCAGCACGCCGCCCAGTGGGTCGGTACACGGTTCGAGGAAGAAAAGCGTCGCCGGGCGGAAATGGGCTTTGATGACATGTTGCTGCGGCTCGATGCAGCCCTCCAGTCCGATGGCGGCGAGCGCCTGGCAACCTTGATCCGCGAGCAGTTCCCGGTGGCGTTGATCGACGAGTTCCAGGACACCGACCCGGTGCAGTACCGGATTTTCGAGAGCATCTATCGCATCGAAGACAACAATCCCGAATGCGGTCTGTTCCTGATCGGCGATCCGAAGCAAGCGATCTACGCTTTCCGTGGTGCCGACATTTATACCTACCTGCGCGCTCGCCAGGCCACCGCTGGCCGTCTGCATACCCTGGGCACCAATTTCCGTTCAAGTCATGGCATGGTCAGTGCGGCAAACCATGTGTTTGTGCGTGCCGAGTCTCGCGAGACCGGACGCGGCGCGTTCCTGTTTCGTGAAAAGAATGGCGAGAACCCGGTACCGTTCCTGCCCGTCGAATCCCAGGGACGCAAAGAAGTTTTGCACATCGACGGTCAGGTTGTGCCCGCCCTCAACATTTGGCATCTATCTGCCGAGCAGCCATTGTCCGGCGCGGTTTACCGACAACAACTGGCCGCCACTTGCGCCAGTGAAATCACCGCTTTGCTCAACGGCGGCCAACAAGGTCGCGCGGGTTTCATACAGGACGGCAAGGACTTCAGAGGGCTGCTGCCAGCGGACATCGCGATCCTGGTCCGCGACGGAAAAGAAGCTCAAGCGGTGCGTGGCGAACTTTCCGCTCGTGGCGTGCGCAGCGTCTATCTGTCGGACAAGGACTCGGTGTTTGCCGCCCAGGAGGCCCACGATCTACTGACCTGGCTCAAGGCCTGCGCCGAGCCGGATGTCGAGCGTCCACTGCGAGCCGCGTTGGCCTGCATCACGCTGAACCTGTCGCTGGCTGAACTGGAACGGCTCAATCAGGACGAACTGGCCTGGGAAGCGCGGGTCATGCAGTTCCGCAGCTATCGCGAGCTCTGGCGCAAGCAGGGCGTGTTGCCCATGCTGCGGCGGTTGCTGCATGACTTCCAGCTGCCTCAGACATTGATCATGCGCAACGACGGCGAGCGGGTGCTGACCAATTTGCTGCACCTGTCCGAGTTGCTGCAACAAGCGGCCGCCGAACTCGATGGTGAGCAAGCGCTGATCCGTCATTTGTCCGAGCATCTGGCGTTGTCCGGTCAGGCCGGCGAAGAGCAGATCCTGCGTCTGGAGAGCGACGAACAACTGGTCAAAGTCGTGACCATTCACAAGTCCAAGGGGCTTGAGTATCCCTTGGTGTTCCTGCCGTTCATTTGCTCGGCGAAACCGGTGGATGGCAGCCGCCTGCCGCTGCATTACCACGACGCCACGGGCAAGGCCCAAGTGACCTTGAGGCCTACTGCCGAGTTGATTGTTCAGGCTGATGATGAGCGTCTTGCCGAGGATTTACGCTTGCTTTACGTGGCCCTGACCCGGGCGCAACACGCCTGCTGGCTTGGAGTGACTGATCTCAAGCGCGGCAATAACAACAGCTCGGTGCTGCATCTTTCTGCATTGGGCTATCTACTGGGGGGCGGTGCACCATTGGCCGACTCGGCAGGTTTGAAGCGTTGGCTGGAAGACCTGCAGCAGGACTGTCCTGCGCTGAGCTACGGTGAAATGCCTGAAGCGATTGTCGAGCACTACCATCCGCCGCACAACGATGCGACGTTGCTTGCTCCGCTGATACCCAAACGCAAGGCCAGCGAAAACTGGTGGATCGCCTCCTACAGCGCCTTGCGCATTGGCGACAGCATGAGCGTGGGCACTGATGAAGCGCCGGAGAGCCCGCAAGCGCAAAAGCTCTTCGACGACGAACGCCTCGATCCGCAAGCACCACGAGACGTGGTGGCCGGCGGCGCTGATATCCATCGATTCCCTCGTGGCCCGAACCCCGGCACCTTTCTCCATGGTTTGCTCGAATGGGCCGGCGACGAAGGTTTTGCCGCCACCCCGCAAGCGGTGGAAGACGCTATTGCCCGTCGCTGCAACCGCCGTGGTTGGGAGGGCTGGATAACCGCCCTGAACGACTGGCTGCAGCACCTGCTCGCATCCCCGCTGCATATCGGCGGCGGGCAGGCCCCCGTGGTATTTGAGCAACTGACCCAGTACCGGGTCGAGATGGAGTTCTGGTTCGCCAGCCACAAGGTCGATGTGCTCAAGCTCGATGAACTGGTGCGCCAATACACCCACAACGGCGTCGCCCGGGTGGCTGCCGAGCCGGTGTTGCTCAATGGCATGTTCAAAGGCTTCATCGACCTGACGTTCGAGCACGACGGCCGCTACTACGTCGCTGACTACAAATCCAACTGGCTGGGCGTCGATGACGCGGCCTACACCGAGCAGGCCATGGAGCAGTCGATTCTCGACAACCGTTACGACCTGCAATACGTGCTGTACCTGTTGGCCCTGCATCGCCAGCTCAAGGCGCGACTTGCCGATTACGATTACGACCGGCATGTCGGTGGTGCGCTGTACCTGTTCCTGCGCGGTACGCGCGCACCCAGCCAAGGTGTGTATTTCGCACGTCCTCCAAGAGAGCTGATCGAGCGTCTGGACCGGCTGTTCCAGGGTAAGCCAGAACCCAAGGCCGAACCCGCCTGGGAACAGGGAGTTTTGCTATGAGTCGCACCTTCGCTGATTTGCTGCCCTCTTCGTTGACAGCCGAAAGCCTGGCCGATCTGGCGCCGTTGAGTCGCGCCGATGATTTGCTGCTATTGCTGACACGCTGGGTTGAGCGCGGCTGGCTGCGAGCGCTGGACAAAGCCTTCGTCGCTTTTCTTCATGAACTTGCTCCCAGCGACGATCCTCTGGTGCTGCTGGCCGCCGCGTTGGCCAGTCATCAACTGGGCCACGGTCATGTGTGCCTGGATGTGTTCGAGACGCTCAAAGAGCCGGACTTCGCCCTGTCGCTGCCACCGGAAGGCGATCTGCAAAGTGGTGCGATGTTGCTGCCGTCGCAATTGCTTGAGTCGCTGGACGGCGCCCATTGGTGCAAGGTCCTGGCCTCCAGTAGTCTGGTCGCTTTGGCGGCCGATGGCCGTGAGGCGGCGCAGCATCGGCCATTGGTGTTATCGGGCAAACGCCTGTACCTGCGCCGCTACTGGGCTTACGAACGGCGTATCGACAACTCGCTGCGCCAACGCCTGGTGGAACACGAAACCACGCCGGATGATTTGTCCCAACGCCTCAGCCGTTTGTTCGGCCAAGCCAGGCCCGGCGAAGTGATTGACTGGCAGAAGCTCGCCTGTGCCCTCGCTACCCGCAGCGCCTTCAGCATCATCACCGGCGGCCCGGGGACCGGCAAGACGACGACGGTCGTGCGTTTGCTGGCGTTGCTCCAGGCGCCGGCGGTCGAGGCGGGCAAGCCGTTGCGCATCCGTCTCGCAGCACCCACCGGCAAGGCTGCAGCCCGACTGACGGAGTCCATCAGTCAGCAAGTCCGGACTCTGGAAGTCGATGAAGCCGTACGGGTGAAGATCCCGTCAGATGTCACCACCGTTCACCGTCTGCTCGGCAGTCGCCCCGGTACTCGACACTTCCGTCACCACGCCGGTAATCGCTTGCCGCTGGATGTGTTGGTGGTGGACGAAGCCTCGATGATCGATCTGGAAATGATGGCCAATCTGCTCGATGCGATGCCGGCCCACGCCCGCCTGGTGCTGCTCGGTGACAAGGATCAACTGGCGTCGGTGGAGGCCGGCGCCGTTCTGGGCGACCTGTGCCGCGACGCCGAGGCCGGTTGGTACAGCCCACAGACTCGCCTGTGGCTGCAAGCTGTCAGTGGTGAAAGCCTGGATGCGAGCGGTTTGCAGGAAGACACCCAAGGGACACATCCCCTGGCCCAGCAAGTGGTGATGCTGCGTCATTCACGCCGGTTCGGCGAGGGCAGCGGCATCGGTCAACTGGCTCGTTGGGTCAACCAGCAGCAACCCGAGGAAGCTCGAAAATTGTTGGCCGCTCGAAGTCATGACGACGTGTTTTCCCTGTCCCTCAAGGGGGAGCAGGACCGGGCGTTGGAGCGCTTGCTGCTTGAGGGCCATGGCGATGGACCGCAGGGTTATCGACATTACCTGAGTCTCTTGCGCGGCCTGCGACCACCGCTCGGCAGCACGTTGAATGATCCTTGCTGGACCGATTGGGCGCGCCAGGTGTTGCAGGCTTTCGACGCCTTCCAATTGTTATGCGCCGTACGCAAAGGGCCGTGGGGCGTGGAAGGTTTGAATCAACGCGTGACTGCCGCGCTGCTCAAGGCGCGGCTGATCGACAGCGACCAGCAGTGGTACGAAGGTCGGCCGGTGCTGATGACCCGCAACGATTATGGTCTGGGGTTGATGAACGGCGACATCGGCATTGCGCTCAAGCTACCGGAGCGTGATGGGCCGGAGGCCGGGACGCAGGTGTTGCGTGTGGCGTTCCCGCGCAATGATGGTCAGGGCGGCGTACGGTTTGTTCTACCGAGCCGGCTCAATGATGTCGAAACCGTGTACGCGATGACGGTGCACAAATCCCAGGGCTCGGAATTTGCCCACACGGCATTGATTCTGCCGGATGCCCTGAACCCTGTACTCACCAAGGAGCTGATCTATACCGGGATTACCCGGGCCAAAAACTGGTTCACCCTGATCGAGCCTCGTCCCGGCGTATTCGAAGAGGCAGTGCGGCGCAAGGTCAAGCGATTGAGCGGGTTGATGCTGGAACTGGAAGAGGGTGTTGAAACACGTCATTGACTGCTTTCTCTGCGCCGCGCAAAAAACGCTCGTGGTGAGCGCCGACTAATCGGCGAACAGCGTCTCCCGACTTTCACCCATCAACAGACCCTGATTCTGCTCGGTGACCGCGCGGATGTAATCCCACAACAGGGTGATCCGCTTGAGCTTGCGCAGGTCCTCTCGGCAGTACATCCAGAACTGGCGGGTGATGTTGATCTCTTGCGGCAACACCGGCAGTAACCGTGGATCCTGGGCCGCCAGGAAGCACGGCAGAATCGCCAGCGACCGGCCTTGCTGCGCGGCCACGAATTGCGCGATCACACTGGTGCTGCGCAGATTGGCACTGGCGCCCGGCAACACATTCGCCAGATACAACAGCTCCGAGCTGAACGCCAGATCGTCGACGTAACTAATGAATGAATGTTTACCCAAATCTGCCGGGCGGCGGATGGGTGGATGCTTGTCGAGATAATCCTGAGTCGCGTAGAGCTGCAATCGGTAGTCGCAGAGTTTGCAGCAGACGTACGGGCCATGCTCCGGGCGCTCCAGGGCAATGACGATGTCGGCCTCGCGCTTGGACAGGCTGATGAAGTGCGGTAACGGCAGGATGTCCACGGAGATCGCCGGGTAAGCATCGACGAAATGGCTCAGTTGCGGGGTGATGAAAAAACTGCCGAAGCCTTCGGTGCAGCCCATTCGCACATGCCCGGATAACGCCACGCCAGAGCCCGAAACCTGTTCGCAAGCCATGTGCAGCGTGCTTTCAATCGACTCGGCGTAACCGAGCAACCGCTGGCCTTCGGCGGTCAGGACAAAACCGCTGGTCCGGGATTTTTCGAACAGCAAAGTCCCCAGCGCCGCTTCCAGCGAGCTGATTCGCCGCGACACGGTGGTGTAATCGACTGCCAGGCGCTTGGCCGCGGTGCTGGCCTTGCGGGTGCGGGCGACTTCAAGGAAAAACTTGAGGTCATCCCAGTTCAACGAGCCTAACGACGTGATGTTTTTTTGCATGATGGACCGGCTTTTATGTGCGTTCTTATTAGAAGTTTGCACATCTATACTCCAAAAACAGTCCGACAACCAATTCGCGACACACGCCTCATCTCAAGGCGACTTTCCCGCCTTGGCTCCCAAGATAGCTCTCTAAATAAGAACAACGTCCCGGAGACCCAACATGAACGCATCGCTCACGCCAAACGAAACCACTGTCCAAACGGTAAAGCTGTTGATCGACGGCGAGTGGGTCGAGTCTCAGACCACCGAGTGGCACGACATCGTCAACCCGGCGACCCAGCAAGTGCTGGCGAAAGTACCGTTCGCAACCGCGCAGGAAGTCGATGCCGCGATCAGCGCCGCCCATCGCGCCTTCCAGACCTGGAAGCTGACGCCGATCGGTGCGCGGATGCGCATCATGCTCAAGCTCCAGGCGTTGATCCGCGAACACTCCAAGCGCATCGCCGTGGTGCTCAGCAACGAGCAAGGCAAAACCATCGCCGACGCTGAAGGCGATATCTTCCGCGGCCTGGAAGTGGTCGAACACGCCTGTTCCATCGGCAGCCTGCAAATGGGCGAGTTCGCCGAGAACGTCGCTGGCGGCGTCGATACCTACACCCTGCGTCAGCCAATCGGCGTCTGCGCCGGCATCACCCCGTTCAACTTCCCGGCGATGATTCCGCTGTGGATGTTCCCGATGGCCATCGCCTGCGGCAACACCTTCGTGCTCAAGCCGTCCGAACAGGACCCGATGTCGACCATGTTGCTGGTGGAACTGGCGATCGAGGCCGGCGTTCCAGCGGGCGTGCTTAACGTCGTTCATGGCGGCAAGGATGTGGTAGACGCGCTTTGCACACATACAGACATCAAGGCTGTTTCCTTTGTCGGTTCGACCGCCGTCGGCACTCACGTCTACGACCTGGCCGGCAAACACGGCAAACGCGTGCAATCGATGATGGGTGCGAAGAACCATGCCGTGGTGCTGCCGGATGCCAATCGCGTACAAGCGCTCAATGCGCTGGTGGGTGCTGGTTTCGGTGCCGCCGGGCAACGCTGCATGGCCACGTCCGTGGTGGTGCTGGTGGGCGCGGCCAAGCAATGGCTGCCAGACCTGAAAGCACTGGCACAGAAACTCACAGTGAATGCCGGCAGCGAGCCGGGCACTGATGTGGGTCCGGTGATTTCCAAACGTGCGAAGGCACGGATTCTTGATTTGATCGAAAGCGGCATCAAGGAAGGCGCCAAGCTTGAGCTGGATGGTCGCGACGTTACCGTTCCAGGCTTCGAAAAAGGCAACTTTGTCGGCCCGACCCTGTTCTCCGGCGTGAAACCCGAGATGCAGATCTACACCCAGGAAATCTTCGGTCCGGTGCTGGTGGTGCTGGAAGTCGATACCCTCGATGAAGCCATCGCACTGGTCAACGCCAACCCGTTCGGCAACGGCACGGGTCTGTTCACTCAAAGCGGGGCGGCGGCGCGTAAATTCCAGACGGAAATCGACGTCGGCCAGGTCGGCATCAACATCCCGATTCCGGTGCCGGTTCCGTTCTTCAGCTTCACCGGTTCGCGCGGGTCCAAACTCGGCGACCTCGGTCCGTATGGCAAGCAAGTGGTGCAGTTCTACACTCAGACCAAGACTGTCACCAGTCGCTGGTTCGATGACGACAGCGTCAACGACGGTGTGAACACCACCATCAACTTGCGTTAAGGAGCCGGACATGAAAATCGCTTTTGTAGGTCTCGGCAACATGGGCGCGCCGATGGCGCGCAACCTGATCAAGGCAGGTCATGCACTGAGGCTGGTCGACCTGAACAAAACCGTTCTGGCAGAGCTGGAGCAACTGGGTGGCAGCATCAGCGCTTCGGCACGTGAAGCCGCGCAAGGTGCAGAGCTGGTGATCACCATGCTGCCAGCCGCTGTGCATGTGCGCAGCGTGTGGCTGGGTGAAGACGGCGTGCTCGCAGGTATCGCCAAGGGCGTGCCGGCAGTGGATTGCAGTACCATCGATCCGCAGACGGCGCGGGATGTTGCTGCGGCGGCAGCCAAGCAAGGCGTAACCATGGCGGATGCACCGGTCTCTGGCGGTACCGGCGGTGCAGCTGCCGGGACCCTGACCTTTATGGTCGGTGCCACCCCTGAATTGTTCGCCACCCTGCAACCGGTACTGGCGCAGATGGGCCGCAACATCGTCCATTGCGGCGAAGTCGGCACCGGGCAAATCGCCAAGATCTGCAACAACCTGCTGCTGGCGATCTCCATGGTCGGCGTTAGCGAAGCGATGGCGTTGGGTGATGCGCTCGGCATTGACACAACGGTGTTGGCCGGGATCATCAACAGTTCGACCGGCCGTTGCTGGAGTTCGGAGATGTACAACCCGTGGCCGGGTATCGTCGAAACGGCGCCGGCCTCGCGTGGCTATACCGGTGGTTTCGGTGCCGAACTGATGCTCAAGGATTTGGGGCTGGCCACTGAAGCGGCACGTCAGGCGCACCAACCGGTGGTACTCGGCGCGGTGGCCCAGCAGTTGTATCAAGCGATGAGCCAGCGTGGGGAAGGTGGCAAGGACTTCTCGGCGATCATCAACAGCTATCGCAAACCCCAATAAAGGGTTTTTCCGGGAACCCGCGTCGGGCGGGTTCCCGGTTTTTTGCATCAGGCAAACACGAAATACTTGCGCACGGTTTCAACCACTTCCCACGTGCCTTTCATCCCCGGCTCAATGACGAAAATATCACCGGCACGCAAATGGATCGGCTCCTTTCCCTCAGGGGTGATGATGCAGTACCCCTCGCGGAAATCGCAGTATTCCCACTTCACATATTCCACATACCACTTGCCCGGTGTGCAGATCCAAGTGCCCATGATCTTGCTGCCGTCTTCGCTGGTGTAGGCGTTGAGGTTGACGGTGTGCGGGTCTCCTTCGAGTTTTTCCCATTTGCAGGCGTCGAGTACCGGCAGCGGGTGAGTATCGCGAAGAACGGTAATAGGTGCGGTCATGTGGACTCCGGGGCAGTGGACGAGAGAACTGAAGTCGCACCCTATAGCGCCCGCCCACCGGTCAGTTGTCTGTGCTCGACATTGAGCTGTCCAGAAACGCGCATTGCCCTCAAAGACTTTTCAGCGGGCAGTCGAATCGGCTCTGTTCGAGGCTGGCTTCGAACTCGATCAGTTGAGAGTGTTGCTGCGACAGTACGGCGATCCGCTCGCTGATGTCCTGCTTCTTGGCGGCGATAACCTGATGTGCCAGTTCCCACGGCATTTGCGGTCCTTGATGTCCGGCGAAGATCGACTGCAATTCCTTGAGCCTGAAACCCAGCTGTTGAGCGCACTTGATGAAGATCAGCAGATCGACACTTTGCTGGTCATAAACACGGTACTTTCCCAAACGTTGAGCGGCAGGCAACAGGCCGATCGATTCGTAATGGCGGATGCTCTTGATCGTCGTGCCGGAGCGTTGCGCGGCTTGGCCGATGTACATGGAAAGTCCCTTTTTTGCCGTGGTAAAGCCCGGTGCATTGTCGGCAGACTCAGCGGCTGGCGATAGCCTGGGCTTGCAGTAACCAGGCTTCTCGCTGGCCGGCACTGGCGCCGAGAATCGGGCCAAACGTGAGCGTGCGCTTGGGTTCAATGCCGCAGAAGGCCAGGGTGGTTTTGCGGATCTGATGCAGTCCGGGCATGCGATAAACCCAGCGGTAGTACCAGGGGGGCGTGTCCATGGTCACCAGCAAATGGGCGCTGCGACCGTGCAGGAGTTTGTCGGGAAAGGCTTTGCCTGCGCGGTATTTGAAAGCGAAACCCGGCAGGAACACCCGATCGAAAAAACCCTTGAGCAACGCCGGAACTCCGCCCCACCAGATCGGATAAACCAGCGTCAGGTGCTCGGCCCACATAATGTCAGCCTGGGCGCGGCGCAAGTCGGCCTCCAGCGGCTGGACCTGTTGATAACCTTCACGCAGCACCGGGTCAAAGTCCATTCTGCCCAGATACAACTGGCGCACCTCATGCCCGGCGCGCAACGCCGACTGTGCGTAACGCTCGGCGAGTGCGCCGCAGAAACTGTCGCTGGACGGATGACCGAGAATCACCAGAATTCGTTTGCCCATGGTCCCTGTCCTTGAAGATGAAACCTCAAGGGTAAAGTCTGCCCCTCAGGGGAGAGTCAAGGCGTACAGCAAGGCCTTGGCATAACGGGGCAGCGCCGCAAAGTCTTGGGCACAGAGCAGGAGTTTGCGTTGGGCCCAGGTTTCTTGCAGGACGAGGCGCTTGAAGGATTGTTCACCGCGCCAACGCTCAACCGCCGCGAGGGGCAGGATCGCCAGTCCCGCGCCCCGAGCAACCATGCGCATCACGCCATCAAAACCGTCGGCGCGGATGCGAATTTTCAGGCGTACACCTGCGTGCAGTGCCTGTTCTTCGAGGTACACCGCCAACGCGCTGTTGGCGTTCAGACCGACGTAGTCGTGGTGCAAGGTGTCGTTAAAGCTTAAAGATTCGATGTCGGCCAAAGGATGGTCGCGGGGTAGGATCAGTACCAGCGGATCGTCACAAAAAGCGCGGGTCTGTAGGCCATCGGTGTCCACGGCGTCGGACACGATACCCAGGTCTGCCGCACCTTGGCGCAGGGCGTGGGTGATGCGTGCACTGGGCAGTTCTTGCAGGTCGATGTCGAGATTGGGGTGGTCGTGCAGAAAGTCCGCGAGCAACTCCGGCAGGTATTCGGTAATCGCTGTGGTGTTGCACAAAAGTCGCACCTGACCTTTGACGCCTTTAGCGTATTCGGCCAGATCCTGCTGCATGCGTTCAGCCTGTTGCAGCAGGAGCCGGGCGTGTTGCGCCAACGCTTTTCCGGCCGGGGTCGGCGTAACACCGCGACGACCGCGTTCCAGAAACTCGGTCCCCAATGAAACTTCCATAGCGCGGATGCGCGCACTCGCCGCCGCCAGGGACAAATGGCTGCGAGCCGCGCCGGCAGTGATGTTGCCGCTGTCGAGGATGTTCAGATAGAGGCGCAGGTCAGTCAGGTCGAAGTGCATGTTGTGTCCCAAGATCATTCCCACGCTCCCGCGTGGGAATGCCTCACTGGACGCTCCGCGTCCGCTTCGGCATGTGACGCGGAGCGTCACGGGTTGCATTCCCACGCAGAGCGTGGGAACGATCAGTGCCTCTTGTCTGGCAAGAGGCTGCCTCAGTATATGGCAGATTTCCATACCGCCAATCCGGGCTCAGGATAGCGCCATGAATACACTCGCCGTGTTCTATCAAAACCTCGGTCTAGCCCTGTCAGTGATGGTCATCGCCACTTTCCTGCTGGCCGGCATGATCAAAGGTGTTATAGGTCTCGGATTGCCAACCATTGCCATGGGTTTGCTCGGTCTGGCTATGGCTCCGTCGCAGGCTGCCGCGCTGCTGATCATCCCCGCGACGCTCACAAATGTCTGGCAACTGGCATTCGGCGGGCATTTGCGTGACTTGATCAAACGGTTGTGGCCGATGTTGTTGGCGATTTTCATCGGCACCGGGGCCGGCACATTGTGGATCGGCATGGCCGGTGGTCATTGGGTCGTACGGGGGTTGGGCGCTGCCCTGTTGCTCTATGCGTTGAGCGGTTTGTTCCTGCCGACCTTGCGTGTCGGCAGTCACACCGAACGTTGGCTCGGTCCACTTTGCGGCGTGTTGACGGGCGTCATCACCTCGGCCACCGGCGTCTTCGTGATTCCGGCAGTGCCTTATCTGCAAGCGCTGGGCTTGAGTAAAGATGAACTGGTGCAGGCGCTGGGTCTGTCGTTCACGGTTTCGACCCTGGCCTTGGCCGCCGGCCTGTTATGGCGCGGCGCGCTGGGCGGTGGCGAGTTAAGTGCGTCGTTGCTGGCGCTGATCCCTGCGGTGCTCGGCCTGTTGCTGGGGCAATGGCTGCGCCAGCGGATCAGCGCCGTGCTGTTCAAACGCGTGTTCTTCATCGGCCTCGGCGTGCTTGGCGGCCACTTGCTGATCAGCGGGTAGCCGGGTCTTCGCGTGCAGGATGAAGCCTTGCATTTCACTCATCAGAACTCTCCTCAAGTCAAAATCGGCACAAGTGTATGGCAACAATCGCTTGGCGATTCGTGCGTATGGCTCAAATGAATTTTGTGAATCCAGCGCTTATTCCGCGCGAGGCAGATCGCTAAGCTGCCGCCATCGAATGCCAACCTTCTGAGACTTCTCATGAAAAAAGTTCTGTTGCTCAATGGCGGTAAAAAATTTGCCCACTCCGATGGCCGCTACAACGCGACCCTGCATGAAGCCGCTCTGAGCGTGCTGGATCGTAGCGGTGTCGACGTGAAAGCCACCTTCATCGACGAGGGTTACGACGTCGCCGAAGAAGTCGCCAAATTCCTTTGGGCCGACGTGATCATTTATCAGATGCCCGGCTGGTGGATGGGCGCGCCCTGGACCGTGAAAAAGTACATCGACGAAGTCTTCACCGAGGGCCATGGCAGCCTCTACGCCAGCGACGGCCGCACCCGTTCCGATACCTCGCAAAAGTATGGCAGCGGCGGCCTGTTGCAAGGTAAGCAGTACATGCTTTCGCTGACCTGGAACGCCCCACAGCAAGCCTTCGACGACCCGACCGACTTCTTCGAAGCCAAAGGTGTGGACGCGGTGTACTTCCCGTTCCACAAGGCCAACACCTTCCTCGGCATGACCGGCTTGCCAACATTCCTGTGCGTTGATGTGATGAAGCGTCCAAATGTCGAAGCCGATGTGGCGCGCTATGAGCAGCATTTGACCGAGGTGTTCGGCCTGCCGGCGTAAGGTTCCTTTTGCCCCGCATCCAGCTACTATCAAGCCAGTTTTGAATGAGGGGCATCCGTGAAAGCCAGATCCGACGAGTTGCAGATTTTCGTCTGCGTGATTGAATGCGGGTCGATTTCGGCTGCGGCCGAGCAGGTCGGGCAAACGCCTTCGGCGGTCAGCCGCACGTTGTCGCGGCTGGAGGCGAAACTCGATACCACGCTGATCAACCGCACCACGCGGCGCATGGACCTGACCGAGGAGGGCAAGTACTTCTTCGAGCACGCCAAGCTGATTCTCGATCAGATGGACGAGCTCGAAGAACGTCTGAGCTCACGCCAACAAACCCCATCCGGGCGTCTGCGCATCAACGCTGCCTCGCCGTTCATGTTGCACGCTATCGTGCCCTACATCGATGAGTTCCGCCGGCTCTATCCGGACATCCAATTGGAACTCAACAGCAACGATCTGATCATCGATTTGCTGGAGCAAAGCACCGACATCGCCATCCGTATCGGCACCCTGGCCGACTCGACGCTGCATGCCCGCTCGTTGGGATGCAGTCCGCTGCACATCGTCGCCAGCCCGGCTTATCTTGAACAACACGGCGTACCGGCTGAAGTGGCGGATTTGTCCGGGCACACGCTGCTGGGCTTTACCCAGAACGAAGGCCTCAACCAATGGCCGCTGCGCTACGTCCACGGTGATCGTTGGCCGATTCAGGCTTCAATCAGCGCGTCCAGCGGCGAGACGATCAGGCACTTGGCTCTGGAAGGACAAGGCATTGCTTGTCTGTCGCATTTCATGACCATCGAAGACATTCGCGCCGGCCGTTTGCAGGTGCTGCTGGCGGATTTCAACAGCGGCTATCGCCAGCCGATCAATGCGGTGTACTACCGTAACTCGCAACTTGCGCTGCGGATTCAATGCTTCCTGGACTTCATCCAGGGCAAATTGGCGGCTTATGCGAATGCGGACTTCAAAGGCTGATTTCCCTGTACCTGCTGGCGCTGAGCAAAAACGTACCGGGCGCGGTCTACTTTGTTGAAAGCGGTGAAGCGTCGTTCATCGACATGACCACTGCGATTGCCCAAGTGCTGAACCTGGGTGAGCCACAAGACTGGCCGCTGAAAGAGGCCGAAGCCGAGTGGGGTTATGAAATGGCCAACTATGGCCTGGGCTCCAATAGCCGGGCCGCCCTCAATTCCGTAACATCCGCTCCCTCTTTTCCCGCCTGTATTTTAGGTAAGCCATGAAACCCAAACGTCTGCGCGCCGATACGCTGGCCGGGCTCACCACGTCTTTCGCCCTGCTACCCGAATGCATCGCCTTCGCGCTGGTTGCCCACCTCAATCCGTTGATGGGGCTTTATGGCGCGTTCGTCATTTGCACCTTGACCGCGCTCTTCGGCGGGCGGCCGGGCATGGTGTCCGGCGCCGCCGGATCGATGGCCGTGGTGATCGTCGCGCTGGTGGTGCAGCACGGCGTGCAGTACTTGCTGGCCACCGTGTTGCTGGGTGGGTTGATCATGCTGGCGTTCGGGCTGCTGAAGCTGGGCAAGCTGGTGCGCATGGTGCCGCATCCAGTGATGCTCGGCTTCGTCAACGGCCTGGCGATCATCATTGCCTTGGCGCAATTGGAGCACTTCAAGAGCGGTGACGTCTGGCTCAGCGGCCCATCGCTGTACCTCATGGCAGGGTTGGTTGCCGTGACGATGGCCATCGTCTACTTGCTGCCGCGTTTGACGCGTGCCGTGCCGCCGGCGCTGGTGGCGATTCTGGGCGTTGGTCTGGCGGTGTATCTGCTCGGTCTGCCGACCCGCACCTTGGGCGACATGGCGCACATCGCCGGCGGCTTGCCAACCTTTGCGCTGCCAGAAATCCCTTGGACCCTGGAAACCCTGCGCATCATCGCCCCCTACGCGATATTGATGGCGTTGGTCGGCTTGCTGGAAACCCTGCTGACCCTGAACCTCACCGACGAGATCACCGAGAGCCGTGGCTTCCCGGATCGAGAGTGCGTGGCGCTGGGGGCGGCCAATATGGTCTCCGGTGTATTGGGTGGCATGGGTGGCTGCGCGATGATCGGTCAAACCGTGATTAACCTCAGTTCCGGCGGTCGCGGTCGGCTGTCCGGTGTGGTGGCCGGGGTGATGATCTTGCTGTTCATCCTCTTCCTCTCACCGCTGATCGAGCGCATTCCGCTGGCCGCATTGGTCGGGGTGATGTTCGTGGTGTCGCAGCAGACCTTTGCCTGGGCCTCGCTTCGGGTGGTAAACAAGGTGCCGCTGAACGACGTGTTGGTGATCATCGCGGTAACGGTGATTACGGTGTTCACCGATCTGGCCACTGCCGTGTTGTGCGGGATCATCATTGCGGCGCTCAACTTTGCCTGGCAACAGGCCCGCGAGCTCTATACCGACGCTCAAATCGAAGCCGATGGCAGCAAGCTCTACCACCTGCATGGCACGCTGTTCTTCGCCTCGACTACGCCTTTTCTCAACCAGTTCGACCCCGCCAACGACCCACCCGTAGTGACGATCGATTGTCGCCACCTGAGCTTCGTCGACTACTCGGCGATCGCCGCGTTGAAAACGCTGCGTGAACGCTACGCCAAGGCCGGCAAGCACCTGCGCGTGCTGCACTTGTCCGAACGCTGCAAGAAACTGCTCAAACGCGCTCGCGTGAATCACGACTGATTGATCGTTCCCACGCGCAGCAAAGGAATGCCTCAACAGACGCTCCGCGTTCGCTCTTTGGACGCAGAGCGTCCCTGGCTGCATTCCCACGCAGAGCGGGGGAACGATCAGCGAGAGGGCGATGAAAGTTCCACTATCCAACTTTCATATCCACCGACCCCGCATGCCTCTGTGCGACAACCCTTATCCCTCCACGAAAATTAGTTTCACCTTGTTTGAAAATAACGCCTCGAAATGTTTTATGAGTTTCACAACCCATTCGACGTGACCCTTTCGAGGAGTACCGCATGACACCGTCCTTCGGCTATTGGCTGCTGGTTTACGCCGCCATCGCCATCATCGCGCTGATCGTTCTGATCGCCCGTTACCGACTCAATCCGTTCATTGTCATCACCTTGGTGTCCATCGGCCTGGCGCTGCTGGCGGGGATGCCGCCGTCAGGCGTGGTGGGGGCGTACGAGGCGGGTGTCGGCAAGACGCTGGGCCATATCGCGCTGGTGGTCGCGCTGGGCACGATGCTCGGCAAGATGATGGCCGAGTCCGGCGGTGCCGAGCAGATGGCGCGTACGCTGATCGATCGCTTCGGTGAGAGAAATGCGCACTGGGCGATGGTCTGCATTGCTTTCCTGGTCGGACTGCCGCTGTTCTTCGAGGTCGGTTTTGTACTGTTGGTGCCGATTGCTTTCACCGTGGCGCGGCGCGTGGGCGTGTCGATTCTGATGGTCGGTTTGCCGATGGTTGCCGGACTCTCGGTGGTCCACGCCCTGGTGCCGCCGCACCCGGCGGCGATGCTGGCGGTGCAGGCCTATCAGGCGTCGGTGGGGCAGACCTTGCTCTACGCGATTCTGATCGGGATTCCGACCGCGATCATCGCCGGTCCTCTGTACGCCAAGTTCATCGTGCCGCGCATTCAACTGCCGGCGGAAAACCCGCTGGAGCGTCAGTTCCTCGACCGCGAGCCGCGCGACAGCCTGCCGGGTTTTGGCATCACCATGGCGACCATTCTGTTGCCAGTGGTGCTGATGCTGGTCGGTGGCTGGGCCAATCTGATCTCCACGCCGGGCAGCGGCTTCAATCAGTTTCTGTTGTTCATCGGCAATTCGGTGATCGCCTTGCTGCTGGCGACCTTGCTGAGCTTCTGGACGCTTGGTCTGGCCCAGGGCTTCAACCGAGAATCGATCCTCAAATTCACTAACGAATGCCTGGCACCGACTGCCAGCATCACTTTGCTGGTGGGGGCGGGCGGCGGCTTGAACCGGATTCTGGTGGACGCCGGTGTCACCGACCAAATCGTCAGCCTGGCCCAGGTATTCCACCTGTCGCCGCTGTTGATGGGCTGGCTGTTCGCCGCGCTGATGCGCATCGCCACCGGTTCTGCCACCGTGGCCATGACCACCGCGTCGGGGATCGTCGCGCCGGTGGCCATTGGTCTGGGGTATCCCCATCCAGAGCTGTTGGTGCTGGCGACGGGCGCGGGGTCGGTTATCTTTTCCCACGTCAATGACGGCGGCTTCTGGTTGATCAAGGAATACTTCAACATGACCGTTGCTCAGACCTTCAAGACCTGGACGGTGCTCGAGACCATTATCTCGGTGGTCGCCTTCGGTCTGACCGTGGGTCTTTCTTACCTGATTTAGCCGGAGCCGCTCGCCATGGACATCCTCTACCAGATCCGCGCCCGTCAGGATTCCTTCAGCGCAGGCGAAGGACGTATCGCGCGGCTGATGCTCGACGACGTAGGATTTGCCTCCGCCGCCAGTCTCGATCAACTGGCGCAGAGAGCAGAAGTCAGCACCGCTACGCTGTCGCGTTTTGCTCGTACGGTGGGCTGCCGCGACTTGCGCGATCTTCGCCTGCAACTGGCTCAGGCCAGCGGTGTAGGCAGTCGTTTTTTGGACCCTGCGGGTACGCCCGAGCAGTCGGCGTTTTACGGGCAGATCGTTGGCGATATCGAGTCGACTCTGCGTCAGCATCTGTTGGCGTTCGACGAGTCACGTTTCGCCGACGCGGTGAAGTTGCTGGGCAAGGCGCGGATGATTCACGCCTTCGGCATGGGCGGTTGCTCGACGTTGTGCAGTGATGAATTGCAAGTGCGGCTGGTGCGGTTCGGCTACCCGATTGCGGTGTGCCACGACCCGGTGATGATGCGTGTCACCGCCGCCAGCCTCGATGCCGAACGCGCCGTCATTGCCTGTTCGCTGACCGGCATCACGCCCGAACTGCTCGAGGCCGTCGAACTGGCGCGCAGCTACGGCGCACGAATTCTCGCCATCACCCGGGCCGACTCGCCGCTGGCGCAGTTGGCTGATGTACTGCTGCCGCTGCAAGGCGTCGAAACCTCGTTCATCTACAAACCCACGGCGGCGCGCTACGGCATGTTGCTGGCCATCGACGTGCTCGCCACCGAGCTGGCGCTGGCCAATCCTGAAGACAATCAAGAGCGTCTGCGGCGGATCAAACTCGCCTTGGACGACTACCGCGGCGGCGACGATCACTTGCCGCTGGGAGACTGACATGAAGTACGACACGCTGATCCGCAACGCCCTGATCATTGATGGCAGTAACGCCCCCGGTTATCCCGCCGACGTGGCGATTCTGAACGGCCGCATCGCGCGCATCGGCGACTTGCACGATGCCAGTGCCACCGCAGAAATCGACGCCGCCGGTCGCGTGTTGGCGCCAGGTTTCATCGACGTGCACACCCACGATGACACCGTGGTGATCCGCCAGCCGCAGATGCTGCCCAAGCTCAGCCAGGGCGTGACCACGGTGATTGTCGGCAACTGCGGGATCAGCGCTTCGCCGGTGAGTTTGCGTAGCGATCCTCCCGACCCGATGAACTTGCTCGGCACCGCAGCTGCGTTCGTTTATCCGAGGTTCAGCGACTACCGCGCAGCCGTCGAAGCGGCGAACACCACGCTGAACGTCGCCGCACTGGTCGGTCACACCGCGTTGCGCAGCAACCACCTCGACGACTTGTTCCGCACTGCCACTGCAGATGAAATTTGCGCGATGCGCGAGCAACTACGTGAAAGTCTTGAGGCCGGTGCGTTGGGCTTATCCACCGGTCTGGCCTACGCCAGTGCCTTCTCGGCGTCCACCGATGAAGTGATGCAGCTGGCCGAAGAATTGAGCGCATTTGGAGCGGTCTACACCACCCATTTGCGCAGCGAATTCGAGCCGGTGCTGGAGGCCATGGATGAGGCATTCCAGATCGGTCGTCATGCGAAAACACCGGTGATCATTTCCCACCTCAAATGCGCCGGCGCCGGTAACTGGGGGCGTAGTCCGCAACTGTTGGCCTCCCTCGAGCACGCGGCGAAAACCCACCCGGTGGGTTGCGATTGTTATCCCTATGCGGCGAGCTCCTCGACCCTGGACCTCAAGCAAGTCACCGATGCTCATCGCATCACCATCACCTGGTCCACACCTCATCCGAATGTGTGCGGCCGCGACCTGATGGACATCGCTGCCGAGTGGGGCGTGCCGTTGCTCGAAGCCGCCCGCCGACTGCAACCGGCCGGCGCGGTGTATTACGGAATGGACGAGGCCGACGTACGAAGAATCCTCGCGCATCCGCTGTCCATGATCGGCTCTGACGGACTACCGGAAGACCCGTTTCCGCATCCACGCTTGTGGGGCGCATTCCCGCGTGTGCTCGGACATTTCAGTCGAGACGTGGGGCTGTTTCCGCTGCACACCGCCGTGCACAAAATGACCGGATTGTCGGCGGCGCGATTTGGCTTGAAGGGACGTGGCGAAATCCGTGAAGGGCATTGGGCCGATCTGGTGTTGTTCGATCCTGTGACGATACGCGACGTGGCAGATTTCAATGATCCGCAACGAGCGGCCGAAGGGATTGATGGGGTTTGGGTCAACGGTGTCTTGAGTTACAGCGAAGGTCGGGCAAATGGAAGAAGGGAAGGACGGTTTCTGGCGCGGGAAGGGGATTTGCGTGACGGGTTTCAGTAAACATTTCGAGTGCTGCGTCACAGTGATGGCATATTGAGACTAAAGAAAGCCATCGCCAAGCCGAAGCGCTGACATCTCGCCCGGCTACACTCTGGGCCTTATCAGTCTGGGAGCAACGCGATGAGCTTCGGCAAAACCACTCCGATCCTGCGGATTTTCGATGAAATCAAGGCCGTGGAGTTCTACGTCGACTTCCTGGGTTTCAACATCGACTGGCAGCATCGTTTCGAACCCAACTTTCCGTTGTACCTGCAGGTTTCCCGTGGCGAATGCGTGCTGCACTTGTCCGAGCATCACGGTGACAGCACGCCCGGCTCGGCGTTGCGGATCGAGACCGATGAACTTGAGGTATTCCAGCAGCAACTGCTGGCCAAGGAATATCCGTTCGCCCGCCCACACATCCAGGCCATGCCGTGGGGCAGCCAGGACATGACCGTGACCGACCCGTTCGGGAATCGGTTGGTGTTTACCAATGCGATTAGTGTGTAAGGCCGTTCGGCAGCTTTGATCGTTCCCACGCTCTGCGTGGGAATGCAGCCCGGGACGCTCCGCGTCCCATGCCGAAGCGGACGCAGAGCGTCCATTGAGGCATTCCCACGCGGGAGCGTGGGAACGATCAGGTGTGTTACACCCGAAAGTGACTGACCATCATCTGCAACTGATTACCCAACCGCGCCAGTTCAACACTGGACGCAGCGGTTTCGTCGCTGGCGGCGGCGGTCTGTTCGGACACGTCGCGCACGTTGATGATGCTGCGGCTGATCTCTTCGGCCACGGCGCTTTGCTGCTCGGCGGCGGCAGCGATCTGCTGGTTCATCGACTGGATGTTGGACACCGTGCGAGTGATGTTTTCCAGTGACACACCGGCCTTGCGGGTCAGCGCGACGCTGCTGTCGGTCAGGGCGCGGCTGTTGTTCATCACCGCAGACACTTGTTGAGTGCCGTTCTGCAAACCGGCCACCAGGCCTTCGATTTCTTCGGTGGACTTCTGAGTGCGCTGAGCCAGGCCACGGACTTCGTCGGCAACCACCGCAAAACCACGACCGGCTTCACCGGCACGGGCCGCCTCGATGGCAGCGTTGAGCGCCAGCAGGTTGGTCTGTTCGGCCACGGCCTTGATCACGTCCATGACGCTGCCGATCTTGTCGCTTTCCTGTTGCAGCACGCTCATGGCTTCGGTGGAGCGCGCCACTTCGGTGGCCAGACGTTCGATCTGGGCGATGGCTTCGTTGACCACCTTGTCGCCTTCGCGGGCTTCGCCGTCAGCAGCGGCCGCTGCTTGGGAGGCTTCTTCGGCGTTGCGCGCGACTTCCTGCACGGTGGCGGTCATCTCGTGCATGGCGGTGGCCACCTGATCGGTTTCGATCTTCTGGCTGTTAACACCGGCGCTGGTTTGCTCGGTCACGGCCGACAGTTCTTCGGCAGCGCTGGCGATCTGGGTGACGCCGTCGCGGATGCCGCTGATCAAGTCGCGCAGGGTCACGCCCATGCGCGCGATGCCTTGTTGCAGTACGCCGAGTTCATCGCGACGAGTCACTTTGACGTCCTGGGACAGGTCTCCGCTGGCGATGCGTTCAACCACAGCCAAGGTGTCACGCAGTGGGCCGGTAATCTGACGGGTGATGATCACGGCAGCAATGATGCCCACCAGCAATGCCAGCAGGGTACTGATCAGTTGCAGGGTGCGGGCCTGGGCGCTTTCGACGTCACGGCGGTCGAGCTGAATCTGATACAGCTGGTCGCTCAGGGTCACGATGGCGGCGCCCTGGTCTGTCATTTCCTTGCGCGCCTGCACCGCATCGGTGTTCGCCGCTTTATAAGCCTGCAAGGCGTTGCGGTAATGGGTCAGCGCGGTGTCCAGCTGACCCAGGGCGTCTTGCTGAGTGTCGGCAAAATGCACGTTGAGGGGTTTGAGGCTGGCGATGGCCACGTCCAGTTGGCCGACGGCTTTTTGCTCGGTCTCGGCGTTGGTGCTCGCGGTGTAGCCGCGCACTTCATAGCGGGCCAGCAAGAACGCTTCCTTGGCGGCGGTGATGGCCTGAAATTGTTCGAAGCGTTGGTCGCTCAGAGGCATTTGCTGTACGCGGGTGTTGATGGCGTTGATCAGCGTGTTGGCGGTGTCGGCGTTGGCACCCATGGCGTCGCGAGCACTGTTACCGGTGCGGTACGCGCTGCGCATTTTGTTCAGGGACGTCTTGTAGGCATCGATGACGGCGCCTTGCTCTTTGAGCAGCTTGATGTTGTCCGGGCTCTTGAATTTCACCAGCAGTGCTTGTTGCTGAGCGGAAAACGCGTCGAGCGTGGTCTGGACGTTCTGCGCGGCAGTTTCGTCGCCGTTGGTCAGCATGTATTGCAGGCGCACTACGCGCAGCTTGGTCAGTCCCGCATTGAGCTGGGTGATGTCGCTCATCCAGTTGCTGCGGTCAATCAACCCGCCCAAGCTCGTCCAGCCGGTCAGGGCGAGGACGCAGGTCAGTGCCAGGACCAGGCCGAACCCCAGGCCCAGCTTCATGTTCACGCTGATATTGCCGAACCAGCTATTCATCAAAAGTCCTCCAGGAACGTTGTGCGTCTTGATCGTCGGTTGGCTGGAAGATTGTTGTTTTTGGTCGCCAGCAAGGTGTGTAGCAGGACTGTATCGGCAGCCATTGCGAGAGCTGAATGGATTTTGCAGGACCGATGTGTAACAAGGCCTTTGTGTAGGTCTTAAGCTTTTTTTCACATGAGTTTCACCGGCTACCGACGCCAACCTCTTTACCCTCGCGCGATCGAATGAAAGTGATGCATGCCGGCGAGGCGGCTTGATGTGGAACTGAAACTGAATCTATTCGGGGTAAAACGCTCGATTGATCTGAACAGCTTTGCCCGCTATCGCAATGCAGCTGTCGTGTTCGCCTCGGCGCTGTTGGTGATTGGGCTGACAGTTTGGGTTTTGCATCCAGCCGCTGTACCGAACCTGGCCCACGGCAATGTGGCCGGCGCCCGGGCGTTGGCGGCCGGCTGGGACAAGGGCAACGTGATTGTGCTGGTGCGTCACGTCGAACGCTGCGATCATTCCAGCGCAGCCTGCCTGAGCGGTAACGATGGCATTACCGAACGCTCGCGCAGCGTCGCGGTGGATGTTGGTGCACAGTTCGAAAAACTGGGGCTGAACAAGGCCGACATCTATAACAGCCCCATGACCCGTACCGCGCAGACCGCCGGCTACATGTTCAACAAGGTCGGGGTCGGTGAACAATGGTTGATTAATTGTAAGGGCACCATGCTGCGCGACGCTCTGGCGCACAAGGTTGCCGGACGAAACCTGATTCTGGTGACCCACAGCGAATGCATGTCGCAACTTGAGAAAGACCTTGATTTGCCGGCCGCTACGCTGGGTTATGGCGCTTCCTTGTTCATTTCGACCGAAACGCCTCAGGCACCCCGCATGCTCGGTTTCATCGAAGCCTCGGACTGGGGCTCGATGACCACCCAATGAGTTTTTCCATCATCCCTCTGGATCAGGACGCACGATGCTGACTTCTTCCCGCTACCGCTTTTACTGGGTGAACTTTGGCATTCCGCTGGCCTGTGCGGTCGTGGTTTTCCTGCTGTTCGACCTGACCAAAATCGACATCGCTTTTAGTGATCTTTTTTATGACTCGGTCACGCAGACGTTTCCGCTGGATCATGTCCATCTGTTCGAAAAGATCACCCATAAATGGGCGCGGATCATCCCTAACTGGACCGGAGAGGTTGCGATCGCCGGCGCCTTGCTGTCGTTTCTCTGGCCGCGCCTGAAGGCCGAAAAGCATTCGAAAATCATCGCGTTCCTGGAAAAAATCAAGGCCGCACCGGTGCTTCGATTTGCCAGCAAGCACCGTCGGGACTTCCTCTACGTGGTGTTTGCGTTCTCCATCAGCACCGGCGTCATCCACTACCTCAAGGGCCACACCAGCGTGTACTGCCCGGTCGAAACGACCCAGTACGCGGGGAAAATCGAGCACAAGGAGTGGTACCAGAATTTTGATCTGCTGAAAGTCGCTGGGCCCGGTCGCTGCTGGCCGGGCGGCCATGCCTCGGGCGGTTTCACCATGCTGGCGCTGTACTTCGTGGCGCGTCGTTACCGCTGGCGCTATTCCAAAGCGGTGATGTACGGCTCGCTGCTGCTCGGTTTCGTCTACGGCACGACGCGGGTTCTGCAGGGCTGGCATTACATGTCTCACACCCTCTGGTCCGGAATCTTCGTGTGGCTGGCATGTCTGCTGACGGCGCTGGCGTTCTATGGGCGAGCGCGGCTGGAGCAACCGGTGCTCCAACAGGCTGCGCAACCCATCGCTGAAACGCTCATTGATTTACCAAATAAGCCAGACGGCCGCCCCGCATAACCTTCAGCACCTTCAAGGGCGGACCGGGTTCCGCTTCTGCGGCCATCACCGCCACGTTGCCAGGTCAAAAACGCCTTTGCTCAAGGTCGCGATGGCGATCCCGGCGACCCTGGCTTCGGTGGAACCTTGCAGTTGGTGGTTGCCCAGGGCGAAGAGAAACAGCAGAGCGGCAAGCCAGAAGCAGTGAAGAGGCGGCACGTGATATCGACTTCTGGCTACCGAACGAGGGGCACTTGAGCAATACGGGGTGAATACTGAACACGTTGTGAACGGCCTTCGAAGTATTACGAGAGACGTCTGGACCAACGTTGATCCGGTGCTTCAAAGCGATCATTGATCAACGCCGTCAACACATGATCCTGCCAGCGTCCGGCGATACTCAGGTAGGCCTTGGCGTATCCCTCACGTTCAAATCCCAGACGCTCCAGCAGCCGCGCACTGCGTTCATTGCCAGGGATGTAATTGGCCATGATCCGATGCAGTGTCTGCTCATCGAACATGTAGCCGATGCCCGCTTCCAGTGCTTCCTGCATCAAGCCCTGGCCCTGATGAGATTCGTCGATGTGGTAACCGAGATAGCAGGCCTGAAACGCCCCGCGAGTGATGCCGCTGAAGTTGCAGGCGCCGATCATGTGGCCGTTACCGGGATCCAGCAGCGCGAAATGCACCGCCAGGCCGGCCTGGAAAGCGCTGGCTTGCACCTCAAGGCGCGGGCGGATGTGTTCAGGGCTGTGGTAATCGGCGGGGCGAATCGGCGACCATCGGGCGAGATGCCTCTGGTTGCGCCGGTAGAAGTCGCTTTCCAGCGCTGCCTGTTCAGGGGCGAGCACCGCCAGCGTCAAGCGTTTACAGGGCAGGGACAACAGCGGCATAGGGCGCTCCGGTTCGCGGGGATCGTCGCGCAAGCATTACGTGGCCTGCGGAAAAACTCAAACCGCCAGCGGTAACGTCACGATAAAGGTGCTGCCCTTGGCGTCACCGTCGCTCTTGCCGATGACCGTGCCGCCATGGGCTTCGACCAGCTCGCGAACCACTGTCAGGCCAATACCAAGGCCCGCACCGTTGAAGCCGATCGCGTGAACGTCCTGCACAAACGGCTCGAAGATAAACGGCAGAGCCTTGGCGGAAATACCGATGCCGTCATCGCAGATGCTCATCTGCAGCACGTCGGTTTCAGCGGTGACCGACAGCGTGACATTGCCGCCCGATGGCGTGTATTTGGCCGCGTTGCCCAGCAGGTTCCCGAGAATCTGTGTGAGGCGCACCGGGTCACCCTCCACCGCCAACGCGCACTCGGGCAGTTCAGCGGTGAAGTGCAAATGGTGAGCAGTCATCACCGGGCTGCACACGTCGATGGCCTGATGGATGATCTGCACCATGTCCACGATGCGGCAATCGAGGCGCAACTTGCCGGTGCTGGCGCGGGAGACGTCGAGCAAATCGTCCACCAGTCGCGACATGTGTTGCACCTGGTTTTCGATCAGTGCCTGCATGCGCGGCAGTTCCTCGCTGGGAACGCGCACCAGTCGTCCGGCGATCATGCTGATGGGCGTCAGCGGATTGCGCAGTTCGTGAGCCACCAGGGTGAGGATGTTGCGTTGTTGTTCGAGGGTATGTTCGGCTGAGGCTTGCAGGTCTTGCGCGCTGAGGGCCGCGATCACCAATTGCGCGTTGGCTTCGCGCATTTCCAGGAACAGTCGTTGTTCTTCTTGCGTGCGTTTTGGTTTTTCTGCATCGGACTGCGCCAGCAAAATCGCCAGCACCAATTGCTGATTTGCCTCGATCAGTTGCTCGACCTGCTGGCTATCGACCAGCCGGGTGTTGGCTTCGCTCAATTCTTTTTGCAGCGCCGCCAGCACCGCCCGTGCCTCAACAGTTTTCTGGCCCAGCAGGAAAAGTTCGCGAGCGGCAGTGGCCTTCGCTTCTTCGTTCTTGCTATCGGCCGTGCTCATGACCTTGACTCACGCATTGTCGTTTCCAAGGGACCGTTGGGTTGGCCGACCCCCGAGCAAACCTTCCTGCTCCGGTAACATCTCGCCGATATGCAAACCGTTATTGTCGATGTGGTACAGGCGCAACTCATCGGAATGGGCGCTGGCCCGCACCTTGACCACGGCCATGATGCGCAGCAAACGGCTCTGCACTTCAATGTAGCGCTGAACAATGATTGCGTCGGTGAGAAATGCCGTGCCGTAAGGGCTGAAGCGCAGGTCGGTGTAGCGGTCTTCCAGCTCTGAGGTCATCAACACGCTGACCCCGGCGCTCGTCAAAGCAGTGACCATGCGCGACAGCGACTCGCGAAAGTCTTCGCGGAAGGTCGGTGCGAGCGCCAGTTCGAAACCTGACAGCGAATCGATGACCACGCGGGTCGCTTTCAATCGGGTGATTTCGCTCAACAGCAAATGCACGATTTCGTCGATGGACAGGTCCGGGGCGCGGCTGTCCACCAGACCGACCTGTCCGCTCTCGATCAGGCCCGAAAGGGTGGCGTTCTGGGAGTGATTAGGCCGTTGTTCAAACACCGCGATCACACCGGTTTCACCATTGCGCGCGCCCTCGGCGAGGAAGGTCCCCGCCAGAATGCTTTTACCCGAGCCCGACGGCCCGGCCACCAGCAAGGAATAACCACGGGGCAGGCCGCCGCCAAGCATCTCGTCGAGCTGCGGCACGCCCATTTTCAGGCGCTTGATGGGGAACTCCGGCGGAGCTTCAACCGTGTTGAGTGCCGCAGGCGCAAAGACCTTGATCCCCGACGTCGAGATGCGGAAGGTGTGCAGCCCTGGCAGCGTCGGCTGGCCGCGCATCTTCATGATTTCCATCTTGCGCACCATGGAGTTGCTCTGAACGCTCTGGCGCAGCCAGATCAGGCCGTCGGCCACGGTGAAAATCGGGTTGGTGTCGGTTTCGGTGAAATATTCGCCAATCAGGAAGGTCGTCGCCTGCCAGGAGGTCATCAACATGCCCAATTGCTGAACGAACTGCGGCAGGTTGTTGTTGGGGTTGTCCTGGGTCTGGCTGGCCAGCACCACCGAACGGAACGAGTCGACGAACACCAGTGACGGAGAGTGAGCCTCCACCTCGCTGACGATGCGCCGCAGCACTTCGTCCAGATTCCCGGCGAGGGTGTCGTCAGCCAGGTTGATGTAGCGGATCGACTGGTTGATCGCTTCGCTGTCGAAAAAATCGAATTGCTGCTGATAACGCAGCATCTTCAGCGGCGGCTCGCCCAGTACGGTAAAGAACAGCGCCGGGCGCTCAGGTGTCGCCAGGGCGAACATCATCTGATGCGCCAGGGTGGTTTTGCCACAGCCAGGCGGGCCGGCGATCAGGTTGAACGAAAACTCCGGCAATCCACCGCCCAGCACCTCGTCCAGTCCTGGCACGCCGGTGGCCAGACGGTTGATAGTCACTTTGGTGCTCATGGCGAAATTTCCTGCGAAGGGGTGTCGCTCAAAGAAGGTTCCCACATGTCACGAAGCAAACGTTCGGTGAGCGAGGGCCCGATGAGCGTGGTCAGCAGCTCGTAAAAGGTCGTCAGCAACACATCACCGAAAAACAACGCATCGGCGTCGCTTTGCTCAACGATTACGGACTTTAGGGCAGTCAGATCCATGCCGGACGGCACTCTGTCATAGGTGCGGGCCAGACGCGGATGAGTGGAGGCGCACAGGTGGAGGCTGCGGCGATAAAGCGCTGCAACCCCTTGGTGGCCGATTATGGGCGTGAGGGCTATATCCATATCCCGCAAGGTTGAAATGATCGCTTGGGCGATCCTTGCAATGTCAGCGTTGGGGCCAACACGGTGCGCCAGAGAAGCTACGATCTGGCGGCTCTCTTCGCTTAGCGTGGACATGGCTAACTGATATCTGATGGACAGGGCTTGATGGTACACCCTATGGGGCGTTGCGAGTGATTTGCGTCAGAGGATTGCGGGAGGGCCTGAACCCCGATGAAACAAAGCAGCAGGCAAAAAAAAGCCCGCGGGAGGGCGGGCAAACCATAGTTTCTTGAATGAGCGAGCGCAATGTACCCGTTGGTGAGAGGTTGTGGGGTGAAGAAAAATTCATGTCGATGAGTTCGCCGCTTCACGCTCTGAAACACGCCTAAGGCAAATGATCAGCCGCAAAGTCCGCTTCCGAGCGCGCCCGCAAACGGCCCTTGCGGCAGGCCTGCTGGAATTGTTCGAAGTCGCGCTCATTCTGCGCGGTGTAGCTTTGCGCGTACTTGAATAGCGCGTCGGCCAGCGCATCGCCCTTGCCGATGTAGCCACTGATCTGCGCGGCGTGGCCGGACGATTTGGCATGGGCGCGGGCCAGAGCGCGGCCACAAACGCGCCCGTAGGCGGCGAAGGTATCCGCGTCGAACGTCTCGAGTTCAGCCGAGACTTTCATGTCGCGCAACTGACGCACATAGAAGTGTCGACCGCTGGGACCGGTGGTCCAGCCGAGAAACAGGTCACTGGCCGCTTGCATTAGCCGCTGTCCATCGACCACGCGCTGACCGTTATGCCGCACACGCGACTTGGTCTTCACGTAATCGGCAAGCACCGAGCGA
Source organism: Pseudomonas sp. ZS1P83 (assembly GCF_054897825.1). Classification (NCBI taxonomy): domain Bacteria; kingdom Pseudomonadati; phylum Pseudomonadota; class Gammaproteobacteria; order Pseudomonadales; family Pseudomonadaceae; genus Pseudomonas; species Pseudomonas sp. ZS1P83. The sequence continues at coordinate 4,636,135 of NZ_CM142706.1, read as the reverse complement.
CGTGCCTCCTTGAATTGCAGGAACAGCGGGTTTTCCTGGTCATCGGTCAACAGCGCGACCAGGCAACGAGTGCCGACACTGCCCACACCGACCACCTTGAACGCCATATCGTGGGCATGAAAACGCGACAACAGCTCGCGGCGGTCGGCTTGCAGCGTGCCGGGATAGTCGCGCATGAACGCGTCGTAAAGCGGCCGCCAGTCCGACAGGCGCAGCCAGTCGTCGTCGGCATCCAGCAGCGTGGTGTTTTTGTGCAAATGGAAAATTTCCGGCAGATCATCGCGAATGATCAGTCGGCCATGTGCGTCACGTTCACTTATTTTCGGCAGCAGTTCGGCATGGGTGCGGCGTTCGGCTTTTTCGATGGCGCGCTCTACATGCTCCAGGGTCGCTTTGCTCGCTTGCTGGCGCAGGTCGTTGTAACTGATGGATTCGTACCAGGTTTCCAAGGTGCTTTGTTCGGCGCACTCGCGCATGGTCTGTTGGTAGGCGCCGACCACCTGGCGGCAGACCGTTTCTTCGACCGTGTCGCCATGGCGCAGATCGCGCGCTGCCACCACGAAACTCGCCACCAGCCGTTTCAAGTCCCACTCCCAAGGCCCGGGATGGGCTTCGTCGAAATCGGCGACGCTGAACAGCAGATTGCGTTCCGGCGTTGCGAAACCACCGAAGTTCATCAGGTGACTGTCGCCGCAGATGGGTGAAACCAGGCCCATGCTGGGTGTTCCGGCCAAGTCGTGAGCTTGCAGTAGCGCATTGCCGCGATAGAAGGTGAACGGCGACACCAACATGCGCCCGTAGCGTAACTCGACCAGCGACTTGATCCGGCCTTCACTGGACGATTTGATCAGCGGCAGCGGGTCACGATTTATCTTCCCCATGGACGCCTGCGAATTGCGGGAGCAGTTCTTGCGAGCGTCCTTGCCTTGCTTCAAGCGGTCTTTGAGGGTGGTCATGGAGGCTCGTTTGGTGGGTGTTTTTCGGATGTTTCAGAGTTGAGTGTAGAAGGGCTTGGTGTCTTCATTCGAAGTGTTTGGGCTTTGAGCGTGAGGGCGAAAAAAGGCGGCTGCGATAGTCTCGTCAGCTGCCTTTTTTATTGGAGGGTGCAGCATCGACTTCCGATGCTCGTTTCGTTAGACCGCCGAAACTTGCATCTGCGCCGCCCAACCATGCGGCGACAGTGGCTCTGTGGCCGTTGGGTATTTTTGCATTGGTAGGGCTGGTCTCTTCGCGGACAAGCCTGCTTTCACAGGGGGGGGGCGGAGGGACATGGATTGTCAAACCCCAGATGCAGCGAAACCCGCACTGGGCGGGCTTCGTTGGTGTTTCAAATGGTGGAGCCGGGGGGATTTGAACCCCCGTCCGCCAGTACTCCGCTGTCGGTACTACATGCGTAGCCGTGTCTATTAAGTTAACCCTCAGCGACCCGACGGGCAGGGTGCTTTGGGCGAGTTGTGTAAGTTTTAGCCGCTTCGTCCACAACGTACTGCACGGCGATTCTGTTCTATATGACAATCACTTCGGGTTTACAGACATCCCCTGATGATTGCTGGACCCGAAGGTACCAGGAGGGAAGGGCTAAGGCTGCTTACGCAGCGAGAGCGTATTCCCCGTAGGTTTCGTCATTGGCAACTATAGAAAGTTGCAACAGTGGATTTACGAGTTCTGTTACCAACTCGGCATGCACCTAAAGTTTCGCAACCGGCGTCGAATCCTAAACGGCCCCGAGCCCATTGCTCGGTGAATCAAAGTGAGCAACAAGCCTGCGCAGTGTACGCCAACGCGGCTCAGAAGGCCAACCCGAAGGTTGGCCACCACAAATTACGGGGTAGGTTGGTTGCGCTGTTGGTCAGCGAGTGACATTGCCTGGGTGGCCTCGGTCACGCATTTTTTGTCGTCCCCGGAGGCTTGGGAAGCTTCGGCGCTGGACATTAGTCTTTTGATCTCCATTGTGGTGTTGCCGGAGGTCGCCGGCAGTGAATTCACTTTGCTTTTGAGCTCTTGCAGCTTGCTCGTACAAAGGTTGTTGTCCGCCGAAAATACGGGAGAGGCCAACATGGCAGCAGAAATGAACAGACCTGCGAGTGCGGTACGTTTCATGGATATCTCCTTGTAATGATGGTCTCGGTGCTGCCGTATGAGCGGGCGGCTCGGCCGAGGTCGGAACATAAGCCACGATTGATGGGGCCTACTTAAAAGACTACGGCGCTGCGCAGGAATTCGGTTTTTGCAAAAAAGGCTATGAAAAAACTGTTTGATAGAAACAATCGCAGTAAAAAGGGAGCGATTGCCTCTTTTCGCTGGTGGGCCTCGCTCCTTCTGCGGAGTTGGTACGAACCCCGGATGCAACAAAACCCGCACTTGGCGGGTTTTGGTTTGCTCGTATTGGGTGGTACCAGAGGGGGCAGAAGGCCAAGCCGAAGGTTGGCATTGTGCTGGGACTATTGTTTGCCGCCGTTACTTGACTTCTGAATGGCCTGAATAGTTTGGGTGGTCTCGGCGATGCAATCATCAGTCCCTTGCTTGGTTCCTTTTGCATGATCGGCTTTGGCTTGCTTGACGCTGTCCATGACCTGTTCAGTCATCTCAGGAGGAATCTGTGCCTTGGCATTATCGATGGTTTTCAGATTGACCGCGCAGAGGTCTTCGGCGGCAAACGAGGTGGACGCCATCAGCGAGGCAGTAACGAACAGACCTAACAGTACAGAACGTTTCATGTGTATCTCCTTGAACTGAGGGTCCAGGCATCGCTGGCCGTCAGGACGGGCTGCCGAGTTTGGGTAAGGCCCGGCGTGTACCGGGCTTAATCTGTGGACTACGGCGGCACGTCAGGGTTCTATTTTTCTTCAGCGCGCCCTCGCCTGAGTCACCCGATCCACGAGATAGACCAGCCCGTGGTAGTCGATGCCGCCGTGTTGCGTAAGACCTATCTCACAGGTGCGACTGGTAGAAATCCCTTCGCTGCACTGCTGCACCGCATCCTTGAGCGTGCGTAACGAATGTGCATTCAGTTCCGGCGTGGTGAAACCCTTATCCCCGGCAAAACCACAACAGTGGATGCCCTCGGGAATGACCACGTTGTTGCTGCATTTTCGCGCCAGATCGATCAGTGCCTGGCTCTCGCCAAGGTGCTGGGTGCTGCAGGTAACGTGCACCGCGATTGGCGCTTCCTGCGGCGTGAAATCCAGACGATCCATCAAATGCGTACGAATGAAACGCACCGGGTCGTACAGGTCCAGGCGAACATCGCCAAGGTCCTGGGCCAGGCGCAAGGTGCAGGGGCTGGTGTCGCAATAAATCGGATCAAGCCCACCGCGACTGGCGTGTAACAGTGCGCCGATCAGTTCCTGGCGTTTGTGTTCGGCCTGTTCGGCGTAGCCCTTGGAGGCGAACGGCTGACCACAGCAGAGGTTGTTCAGATTGTCCGGGAAGACCACTTGGTAACCGGCCTTTTCCAGCAGCCCCCGGGTTTTGTCGTACAGCGACATTTGCTCTTTATCACTCGCCGCCGGGCCCATTACCCGCGACACGCAGGCAGCCAGGTACACCACTCGAGGGCGTTCGTCCGACACGGTCGGGCTGAAGCGAATGGCTTTTTCCGGTTGCGGCATGGCGTTGGTCCATTGCGGGACCTGACCTTTGGATAAACGCGTTAACGCTGCCGAAAGCTTTGCCAATCGTGGCGCCCCCAACAGCATCCGCGCGCCGTTGGCCACGTGCAGGGTGAAACGTGCACCTTGCAGCGCAGTGGCGAAATTACCTTCCAGCCAATGGGCGGTTTTCGTATGAGTCGCCTGACGACTGCGGAGCTTTTTCACCAGCTCGCCGGTGTTGATGCCTACAGGGCAACGTTGCGCGCAGAGGCCGGTGGCGGCACAGGTTTCGATGCCTTGGTATTCGTAAGCGGCTTCGAGTTCAGTGGTGTCCACGCCTGCGCGTTTCTTCGCCTGAATATCACGCCAGATCACGATACGCTGGCGCGGGCTCAGTGTAAGTCCTTTCGACGGGCAGACCGGTTCGCAGAAACCGCACTCGATGCATTTATCCACAATCTCGTCGGCGGCCGGCAACGGCTTCAGGTGCTTGAGATGGATCTGCGGATCCTCGCTGAGCACCACGTCCGGGTTGAGAATGCCATGAGGGTCGAGCAAACGTTTGAGCTGCCACATTAACCGGTAGGCATCGCTGCCCCATTCCAGTTCGACAAAGGGCGCCATATTGCGACCGGTGCCGTGTTCAGCCTTTAGCGAACCACCAAACTCCACCGCCACCAACTGCGCGACGTCGTCCATGAACGCCTGATAGCGTGCGACTTCTTCAGGGTTGTTGAAGCCTTGGGTGAAGACAAAGTGCAGATTACCTTCCAGGGCGTGTCCGAAAAGAATCGCTTCGTCGTAGTGATGTTTGTCGAACAACTCGATCAGCCGATTCACGCCGATGGCCAGTTGTTCCACCGGAAAGGTCACGTCTTCGATGATCACCGTGGTGCCGGTTTTGCGCACGGCGCCGACGGCGGGGAAGGTGTCCTTGCGGATCGCCCAGAGCCGGGCGTTTTCCACCGGGTCTTCGGTGAAGTCGACTTGTTTTTCCACCGGAAACGAGGTCAACGACGCCATGATGTGCGCCAGGTGTTCCTGCAACAACGGGGATGATGCGGCGCGGGATTCGATCAGCAGGGCGCAGGCATTGTTCGACAGATGCTGTACGAAAGCCGGCATGCCGGGTTTGTCCTGCACCGAGCGCAGACTGCGGCGGTCCAGCAATTCCACGGCCGACACCGGTTGGCTTTTCAGCACGCTGACGGCGTTGCAGCAGGTTTCCACGTCCGCAAACACGATCAGCGCCGAGGCCTTGTTCGGGTGGTCGATAACTGTGTCGTAAGTCACCGCGCTAATGAACCCGAGGGTGCCTTCGGAGCCCACCAGCAGGTGGCTCAAGATATCCACAGGCTCGTCGAAATCTACCAGGGCGTTGAGTGACAGGCCGGTGGTATTTTTCAGACGGTATTTATGGCGAATTTTTGCAGCCAGTTCGGCATTGGCTCGGGTCTCGCGGCCTAAGGTCGCCAGGCGTTCAAGCAGCGAAGCGTGGCTCTCACGAAACGCTGCAACACTCGCCGCATCTTCGGTATCGAGACGGCTACCGTCGGCCAGCACCAGACGAATGCCAGCCAATGTGTGATAAGTGTTTTGCGCCGTGCCGCAGCACATGCCGCTGGCATTGTTGGCGACGATGCCGCCGATCTTGCAGGCATTGATCGAGGCCGGGTCCGGACCGATCTTGCGTCCGAACGGTGCCAGCCATGCGTTGGCTTGCGCGCCGATAACGCCCGGTTGCAGACGAATTTGCGTGCCTTGGCCACGGATCTCGCGACCGTTCCAGTTATCCCCAAGGACGATCAATACCGAATCGCTGATGGCCTGGCCGGACAGGCTGGTGCCGGCTGCGCGGAACGTTACCGGGACCTGATCCCGTTGCGCCAGGTTGAGCAGCGCAACCACTTCATCTTCCGACTCGACACGGATCACCAGTTTCGGAATCAGCCGGTAGAAACTGGCGTCGGTGCCGAAGGCCAGGGTCGAAAGGGGATCGTCGAAACGTCGCTCTGGGGGAATCAGTAGCTGCGCGTCTCTCAGAAAAGTTGCCGGTAGACTCATTGGTCCTCCAGGATCAGAACCACCAGGTCTTTCGGACCGTGCGCGCCGTAAGCCAGGACTTGCTCGATGTCAGCGGTTTTCGACGGGCCGGACACCAGCAGGGCGTTGGTCGGCAGGCCTTGGGCCCACTCGAATTCCTGCTGCACCTGATAGAAGTTGTCGCGAATTTCACTGGCCTTGAGCAGGGCGAAATGCACCGGGGGCACCAGGCTCATCAACCGCGGTTCTTCCCGCGTCGGCCAGAGAATAAGACTACCCGTGGCGGCGATTGCACCGAGGGTGGTAGTCAGGCTCGCCGGGGTGTCGTTGAACAGCTCGGCTTTCCATTCTTCAACTGGACGGTCGTAGGCTTTGAGCGTGGGCAGGTCAGGATTTTTCGCCCAATGCTGAGTGACACGTTGACCGTGAGGTGTAGTCGGTGCGATCAACAGGCTCGGTATCTGACGATCCCGCAGTAACTGGGCCAGCAACTCGAGCCAACCTTCGCCGGACGTCAGATGTATTTCGGTGTGCACCGCTTCCATCAGTTTGCGCAGTTGCGGGATGCGTTGCTCAGCGGTGTAGGTGTACGGCGCTGTCACCAGTTCGACGTCGAACTCGTCAGGCACCGGTGTGGTGCCGGTCAGACTGTTCCGCAACTTGGCGAGGATATTTTGCTTGGCGCTCATCAGCTATCTCCCTGTTTGGCCAGATGCTCGCGGGCCATGTCATGCAGTGAGCGGGCAGCGGGTTTGGGTGCGCTGTGGTTTTGCGTCCACGGGCCGACGTTGCTCGGCGTGAGTGAGCGCAAGCGAGTGGCGAAAAAGCCAAACAGGCGATACAGCTTCGACGAGCTGTTGAGTTTCGCCCAGGCGTTCCAGATAAACCGCTCTTTGCGCGAGTACTTGCTGCCCTGGCCGCGCATCACTTGATGAGGGCTGTCCGGGGCTTTGACGTTCTCTTCCCGTAGGCGTCGCAGCAACGCGGGAATAGGAATTTTTACCGGGCATACTTCACCGCACGCGCCACACAGCGACGAGGCGCTCGGGTGGTCCGGGACTTTCGCCAGGCCGACCATGTGCGGGGTGACGATTTTTCCGATAGGCCCAGGGTAAACCTCCCCATAGGCGTGGCCGCCGATTCGGGTGTAGACCGGGCAATGATTCATACAAGCGCCGCAGCGGATACAGTTCAGGGTCTGGCGCAATTCGCTGTCGGCGAAGGCCTGGCTGCGACCGTTGTCGAGCAATATCAGATGCACTTCCTGAGGACCGTCGAGCTCATGCTCTTTGCGCGGTCCGGAGATCATGTTGACGTAGGTGGTGATCGGAATCCCCAGGGCCGAACGAGTCAGCAGCGACAAGAGCGGCACCACGTCGCGCAGGTTTTCCACTACTTTTTCAATGCCGGTGACGGCGATGTGCACTGGCGGCACCGTGGTGGTCATGCGGCCATTGCCTTCGTTTTCCACCAGCAGCAGGGTGCCGGTTTCGGCTACGGCGAAGTTGACGCCGGAGACGCCGATGTCCGCTTCGAAGAATTTCTGCCGCAAGACTCTGCGACCGATTTGAATGAGTTGGTCAACGTCCTTGGTGTACTCCACGCCAAGTTTGTCGTGGAACAAGGACGCGACCTGACCGGCATTCTTGTGGATCGCCGGCATAATAATGTGTGAAGGCTTTTCGTGGTCGAGCTGGACGATGTATTCGCCCATGTCCGACTCCAGGCATTCAATGCCTTGAGCCTCGAGGACATGGTTCATTTCCATCTCTTCGCTGACCATCGATTTGCCCTTGATCACTTGCCGCCCCTCGTGAGCGCGGATGATCGAGAGGACGATGCCATTGGCCTCGTCCACCGTTTCCGCCCAGTGCACTGTCACACCGTTGCGGGTCAGGTTCTGTTCAAGCTGCTCGAGCAGGTCAGGCAACTTGGATAACGCACGGGCGCGGACAGCATTGCCCAGCGCGCGCAAATGTTCTCGCTCAAAGGCATCGCTGAAGGACGCTGCCCGTTTTGTCATCAGTGAATCCATCGCAGTGCGAAAGTTATTTCGCAGTTGCTTGTCACCCAACGCCTTGTGAGCCCGGGTGCGAAAATCTTCTTCTACGGCAATCGTAGGAATAATCGCGGAAGCGTTCATTGAACACCTCCGGTTCGCTGCCAAAGGAAACTGGCCAGATGTTGGCCGCGCAACGCTTCCTTCTGTTTCTCCAGCGAGCCGTTGATGTTCATCAGGCAGCCACAGTCGGCACTCAGTACCTTGTGCGCGCCGGATTCCTTCAACGACCGGGTCTTGTCAGCCACCATCGCGCCGGAAATGTCTGGCATACGGACGCTGAAAGTCCCACCGAAGCCACAGCATTCACTTTCATGGCTGTGGTCGACTCGCTCCACGTTGCTCAACTGCGCCAATAACTCACGGCCGTGCAGGTGGGTGTTCATCTCACGACGTGCCGAACACGAGGTGTGCAGCGCCACTTTCACAGGTGTGCCGCTGTCCTTGAGCTGCACCTTGCAGACAAACAACAGGAACTCGGCCAACTCGTAGGTCCGGGCGGCCAGCGCCTGAACCTGTTTCAGCGTTTGCGGCTCATCCTTGAACAAGTCGGCATAGTGTTCGCGCAACATGCCGGCACACGATCCTGACGGCACCACCACTGGATAGTCCCCGGCAAACAGCGCCAGTTGCGAGCGCGCCACAGTCCTTGCCTGCTCGGTGTAACCCGAGGTGTAAGCCGGTTGCCCGCAGCAGCTTTGCCCTTGCGGGTACTCGACACGAATGCCTTCGCGTTCCAGCAGATGAATCGCATCCATCCCGGCTTCCGGGTAGAACAAATCCACCACGCAGGTTCCGAACAGGTAGACCCGTGACGGTTTTTTGCTGGGGTATTGCCGAGGCTCGGGCAGTGGCGGGGCGACGCGGGTCGCATTCGGCACAGCGTTATAAAATTGCTCGCTCATCAGGCGGTCTCCGGGTGGTCCCGGTTATCCGTCCATTGAGGCTGCTGAATATAGAGACGCAAGCTTTCAGCAGCCTTACAGACCGGGTTGTGAATAGCTGACGCCAGAATCGTGATCCGGCGTCGGTTTTTTCCGTGCTGCTTGTAGTTCTTAGTGCACCAGCATGCCGGTGAACCAATAGGCCTGAGCCAGGGTGATCAGGCCGACGATCGTTGCAAAGAATAGGCTGTGCTTGAGGGTGAAGCGGAACAGGTCCGATTCCTTGCCCACCAGACCGGTCGCGGCGCAGGCCACGGCGATCGATTGCGGCGAAATCATCTTGCCGGTCACGCCGCCGCTGGTGTTCGCCGCTACCAGCAACACATCGCTCACGCCGATCTGATGTGCAGTGGTCGCTTGCAGTGAGCTGAACAGCGCGTTGGACGAGGTATCGGAACCGGTCAGGAACACGCCCAACCAACCAAGGAACGGCGAGAAGAACGGGAATGCTGCACCGGTGCCTGCCAGAACCAGCGCCATGGTCGATGACATGCCCGAGTAGTTAGTGACGAAGGCAAAAGCGAGCACCATACCGATGGACAGAATCGGCCAGCGCAGCTCGTAGAAGGTCTCTCTAAAAGTGGTCAGACCAATTTTGACATTGATCTTCAAGATCAGCATCGAGATCAGCGCGGAGAAGAAAATCGCCGTGCCGGTCGCGGAAATCGGGTCGAGTTTAAATACCGCCGGAATGGCGGTCGGGGCAGCCACGATCGGTGCGACCTTGATCACCATTTGGTCCAGGTGCGGGATCGCGAAGTTGAACACCCAGCTGTACATCGACCCGCCAGCGGCAAACATTGCCTTGAAGGGTTTCAGGGTCCAGATAGTGACCAGCACGGTGAGGATCAGGAACGGTGACCAGGCTTTGAGAATTTCACCGAGGCTGTAGGGTGAAGCCGCGGTGCTGCGCGGCTGACCGAAACCGCCGGCGCTGGCGCCGACCACGGAAGCCGAGACGGCGCCGGCGATGTGTTGACCTGCGGCGCGCTTTGGCTGCCAGACTTTCAGGAACAACGTCAGGGAAATCAGGCTGGCCAGGGCCGAGGTGATGTCCGGCAGTTCCGGTCCTATGAAGTTCGACGTGAAGTATTGGGTGACGGCAAAGCTCAAACCGGCCACCAGTGCTGCCGGCCAGGTTTCCCGCACGCCGCGCAGGCCATCCATCATGAACACCAGCCAGAACGGCACGAACAACGACAGCAGCGGCAGTTGACGGCCGGTCATGGCGCCGATCTTGAAGGCGTCGATTCCGGTCACTTGCCCGGCGACGATGATCGGAATCCCCAAGGCGCCGAAGGCAACCGGCGCGGTGTTGGCGATCAGGCACAGGCCCGCGGCGTAAAGCGGGTTAAAGCCCAGTCCTACAAGCAGTGCAGCAGTAATCGCGACCGGCGCACCGAAACCGGCTGCACCTTCCAGGAACGCACCGAAGCAGAAGCCGATCAGTAGCACTTGCAGGCGCTGGTCGTCGGTGATCGACAGCACCGAGCTGCGGATCACTTCGAACTGACCACTCTTGACGGTCAGTTTGTAGAGGAACACGGCCGCCACGATGATCCACGCAATCGGCCACAGACCGTAGGCGAAGCCATAGCCGGCGGCGGCGAAGGCCATGTCGACCGGCATCTGGAAGGCGAAGATAGCGACCGCAATGGACAAGGCCAGCGTGATGCTGCCGGCCACATGTCCTTTGAGCCGGAACACAGCCAATGCCAGGAAGAAAAACACGATGGGGATAACGGCCGCGAGTGCGGACACGCCGAGACTGCCGAGCGGGGAATAGAGCTGTTGCCAGGTTTGCATATGGGGTGGCCCCTAATTGTTGTTGGTCAGGCACTGGTCAGCGTTCTTGGATAATTGGTAATACCAATTTACAATCGCTGTTGGCTAGGGTAAAAGCCTTGTAGGCGGCGTGTCAATTTGCCGTCCTAAAACTTTTGTCGAATACGCGGTGCAGAGGTCATCTGGTCCGCTCGACAAAATGCCGTCTGGCAGGTGCTGGTGTAGCCCTGATAGGCCAGAATAGAGAGCCCGGCGAGTCGTCGGGATCGTGGAGAATTGAGTTATGGGGTTTGATCAGATTCGTCAGCGCCGTTTGTCTGACGATATTGTCGAGCAACTCGAGGGGATGATTCTCGAGGGCACGCTGAAGGCGGGTGAGCGCTTGCCGGCCGAACGTGCGTTGGCCGAGCAGTTCGGTGTGTCACGCCCTTCGTTGCGCGAAGCTATTCAGAAACTGGCGGCCAAGGGCTTGCTGGTCAGTCGCCAGGGTGGCGGCAATTACGTGGTGGAGTCGCTGGGGTCAACCTTCAGTGATCCGCTGCTGCATCTGCTGGAAAGCAACCCTGAAGCGCAGCGCGATCTGCTGGAGTTTCGCCACACGTTGGAAGCCTCCTGCGCCTATTACGCAGCGTTGCGTGCGACGGATGTTGATCGCGAACGGCTGACCGCGGCCTTCAACGAATTGCAGGACTGCTATACGCGTCATGACGAAGTGAGCCGTGCGGAAGAGGGCGCGGCGGATGCGAAATTCCATCTGGCGATTGCTGAAGCTAGCCACAACGCGGTGTTGCTGCACACCATTCGTGGGTTGTTCGACCTGCTCAAGCGCAACGTGGTGACCAATATCGGTGGGATGTACAAGCAGCGCACCGAAACCCGCGACATGCTGATCACCCAGCATCGTGAGTTGTACCTGGCGATTATCGAAGGAAGGGCAGAACAGGCACGAGAAGTTTCTAGTCGACACATTTTGTATGTACAGGAAGTGCTGGAAGAGGTGCGTCAGGAAGTGCAGCGCATGGCTCGGGCGGAGCGGCGCAAGGGGATGTAGTCAGTAGGTTTGATCGTTCCCACGCTCTGCGTGGGAATGCAGCAATGGACGCTCTGCGTCCGCTTTGTGACGCGGAGCGTCACGGGATGCATGCCCACGCAGAGCGTGGGAACGATCAGAAGGCGAACTCAAGGCAAAGAGTTAATCTTCCTTGCCCTTGTTTCGCACCGCACGCTGCAACTCGCGACTGGCGTCGCGTTCGCGTTCGGTATCACGCTTGTCGTATTCCTTCTTGCCCTTGCCCAGAGCGATCTCGCACTTGACCATGTGCTTGCTCCAGTACCAGGACAGGCACACACAGGCGTAACCTTTTTGCTGCACGGCAGTGGCCAGCTTTTCCAGCTCGCGCCGGTTGAGCAGCAATTTTCGGGTGCGGGTCGGATCAGCGATGACGTGGGTGCTGGCGGTCATCAGGGGCGTAATGTGGCTGCCGAGCAGCCAAGCTTCGCCATCCTTGAGCAGCACATAACTGTCAACCAGTTGTAGCTTGCTTGCCCGCAGACTTTTTACTTCCCAGCCGGCCAGGACCAGACCAGCCTCGAACTTATGCTCGATGAAGTAATCGTGTCGCGCCTTTTTATTTTGCGCGATGGTCCCTGTTGGGTGTTTCTTCTGTTTAGCCATAGGGGCGGCATTATAGGGAGTTGCAAGCAAGTCGGCTACGGTGTCGCTACGTGCTTGAGCAGGTTGATTGAATCCCGGACAATGCGGCCTCTTTTTTTGAACGCTTGGGCGTGATAACGATGTCGACAGACAAGGTTTCTGTCCACGGCAGTTGGGCTAGCCGCTGGGTCTTCATACTCGCCGCGACCGGTTCGGCCGTGGGCCTGGGTAGTATCTGGAAATTCCCGTACATGGTCGGTGTCTATGGCGGCGGGGCCTTTGTGCTGATGTTTCTGGCCTGTATCGCGCTGATCGGTGTGCCGGTGATGTTGGCCGAAACCCTGATCGGCCGTCGTGCCCGGCAGAGCCCGGCCAACGCTTTGAAGGTATTGGCGCTGGAAGCCGGGCATTCGGCGAAGTGGTCCTGGGGCGCATTTGCCGGGATGGTCACGGCGTTGCTGATCCTGTCCTTCTATAGTGTGGTCGGCGGCTGGTCGCTGGATTACATCATCGACATGGGCCGTGGTGACTTTCAGGGTGTAACGCCTGATCAGGTCGGCGCCTACTTTGGCAACGTTATCTCTGACCCATGGCGCCTGACACTTTGGCACACGATTTTCATGCTGCTGTCGGCAGTGGTCATCGCCAAGGGCGTGGTCGCCGGCCTGGAACGTAGCCTGCGGATCATGATGCCGCTTCTCTTTGTGATGATTCTTGTGCTGCTGGGCTACAGCATGACCACCGGCCATTTCATGGAAGGTGTGCATTTTATGTTCGACTTCCACCCGGAAAAAGTACTCGACGGCTTGCTGCCCGCCATGGGCCACGCTTTTTTCTCCCTGAGCGTGGGTGTCGGCTCGATCATGATCTACGGCGCCTACATGCCGAAGAACTCGTCGATTTCCGGCACCATCGTCGGCGTGGCACTGCTCGATACCTTCGTTTCCCTGGTGGCGGGTCTGGCATTGTTTCCGATTGTGTTTGCCGCAGGCCTGAACCCGAGCGAAGGTCCTGGCCTGATGTTCGTCAGCCTGCCCTTTGCGTTTGGTAACGTAGCGTTCGGCCAGTTGATGGGCGTAGTGTTCTTCGTGCTGGTAGCGATTGCCGCCTGGAGTTCGGCGATTTCCCTGCTCGAACCCATGGTGGCTTACCTGGTTGAACGCACGAAAGTCAGCCGCGCGTGGGTCACCTTCGGGCTGGCCTTCACCTGCTGGTTCGTCGGTCTGGGCACGGTGTTCTCCTTCAATATCTGGAAGGACGCCAAATTTTTCGTGAACGAAGGCAGTTTGTTCCACCTCTATCAATGGGGTGCGGCGGGCGGAATGGATTTCTTTGGTGTGATCGATTTCTTCACCTCGCGGATCATGTTGCCACTCGGTGGTTTGTGTTTCGTGGTGTTTGCAGGCTGGGTGATGGGCCGTGAAGCGGTACGCGACGAGTTGTCGATCCGCAGCCCGGTATTGTTCGCCCTGTCCCTGTTCTTGATGCGCTATGTGGCGCCCATCGGCATTCTCGTAGTGTTTGCCGCCCAGCTGTGGAAGTGACGCTGACATGACGACACACATTCAACGTTCGGCCTTGCTGCCGTACCCGGCGCAAGCGCTGTATGACTTGGTCAACGACGTGGCGCGTTATCCGGAATTCCTGCCGTGGTGCTCGTCAGCCGAAGTGCTGGAAAGCTCTTGTGAGCATATGCGCGCGAGCGTGGGTGTGGCCAAGGGTGGCCTCAGTCAGCATTTCGTGACTCGAAATACCTTGGTGCCCGGACATTCGATTGAGATGAACCTCGAGAAGGGTCCGTTCAACCAGTTGCATGGCGTCTGGGTGTTCAAATCATTGGGGGAGAAGGCCTGCAAGATCAGCTTGGACCTGTCGTTTGATTACGCCGGGCCGATTGTTCGCGCTACCTTGGGGCCGTTGTTCAACCAGGCGGCCAATACGCTGGTGGATGCCTTCTGCCAGCGCGCAAAACAGATGCATGGTTGAGGCCGTGATCGACGTCGAGGTGGTCTATGCCGCCATTGATCGTCAGGTGCTCCAGTCGCTGACGGTGCCGGCAGGAACGACCGTGCGGGCGGCTTTGCTGATGTCAGGTGTCGGCGAGGCGTTTGCGGAGCTGGATCTGGCCGATTGCCCGGTAGGGATCTTCGGCAAAGTGGTCGCAGATCCGGACAGTCGTCCTGTCCAGGCGGGTGATCGCATCGAAATATACCGGCCATTGCTGGCTGATCCGAAAGAGGTTCGCCGGTTGCGTGCTGCCAAAGCTGCTGAGGCCAAAACCCGGAATCAGTGATTCGCTCAAATGCAGGGCAATAAAAAACCCGGACATGCCGGGTTTTTTATTGCGTCGCAAATTATTGCGGCGAAGTTTCCAGAGGTTCTGGAGTCGGGACTGGAACGGTTTCTACACCGTCGACGTCCTTCTGGATCTGATCCAGCAATGAACCTGGCTTAACCGGTTTTTCCGGTTTCGGCTTCTCGGCGTTTTCTGCTGGCGCAGCAACTGCAGTGCCGCTGTCCTTGCCGAGAATGGCTTCGTCCCGGCTCACGCCCGGCATGAAATCACCAGAGAGGCTGACAAGTTGGTCATTAGGGTTGAAGATAACGCTAATGCGTTCCTGTTGGCGTTCACCACCACCTGGTTGCAGGCTATACAAGTAATCCCAGCGATCGGCATGGAACGTGTCAGTCAGCAGAGGGTTGCCCATGATAAACCGTACTTGCCGACGGGTCATTCCCGGGCGTAACTGGTCTATCATGTCCTGCGTGACGACATTGCCCTGCTGGATGTCGATTTTGTAAACCCCGGGGAATGAACAACCGGCGAGTGCGAGCAGTCCCACAAAGGTGAAACTGGTTAGCAAGAGCTTGGTGTTTTGCATCGGTGGGCGACTTCCACTATCTTGGCTGGGACAACGTAAACGCCGATCATACCCGCATTAAGAGAAGCTGCGAAGCAGCATCGCGAGAAAGCTGACCATGGTTGAAAATAGCGAACTACGCAAAGCCGGCCTCAAAGTGACCCTTCCACGGGTCAAAATTCTGCAAATGCTCGATTCCGCCGAGCAACGCCACATGAGTGCCGAGGATGTCTACAAGGCGCTGATGGAGGCTGGTGAGGACGTCGGTCTGGCCACGGTTTACCGTGTTCTGACTCAGTTCGAGGCAGCTGGCCTTGTGGTGCGGCACAACTTCGACGGGGGCCATGCGGTCTTCGAGCTGGACGACGGCAAGCATCACGACCATATGGTCAACGTCGAGACCAGTGAAGTGATCGAATTCTTCGACGAAGAAATCGAGCGTCTGCAGAAGGCAATCGTCGACAAGTATGGCTTCGAGATGGTTGATCACAACCTTGTACTGTACGTGCGCAAGAAAAAGTAAGCATGTCGCGCGAACGTAAGGTTCGCGAAACGAGCGAAGGCGACCCCTGGGGTCGCCTTCGTGCTTTCTGTCGGTCTTAAATCTTCGCAGTGACGACCATTTTCCTGGCATGAGCCAGGGATTCCTTGGTGAGGTCGATACCTCCCAGCATTCGCGCCACTTCTTCGACGCGATCATTCTTGCTCAGTTTGGAGACGGCTGTGTGAGTAGCATCCTCGCCGCGCACTTTGTGTACGAATAGATGCTGATGACCCTGCGCCGCAACTTGCGGCAAGTGAGTGACCGTCAGGACCTGCCCGCGCTCCCCAAGTCGACGCAGCAATTGGCCGACGATCTCGGCAGTAGGGCCGCCGATGCCCACGTCCACTTCGTCGAACACCAAGGTCGGTACACGCGAGGTCTGCGCGGTGATCACTTGAATCGCCAGACTGATCCGTGACAGCTCGCCGCCGGATGCGACTTTTGCCAAGGCTTTCAGCGGTTGCCCCGGGTTGGCGCTCACGAGCAGTTCTACCTGCTCAAGTCCATTGGGCAGGAGTTCATCGCTGCTGTTGGGGCGCAGTTCGATGGAGAAACGGCCGCCGGGCATGCCCAGTCGCTGGATTTCCTGCTCCACGGCGCCAGCCAGGCTGCTCGACGCCTGATGGCGTAAATCGCTCAGCTCACGAGCCTTCTCCTGATAATGACGGGCATAGGAGGCCAGTTCATCGCTCAGTCGCTCGATGGATTCGTCGTTGGCATTCAGGGTTTCAATTTCATCCAGCAAGCGCTGCTGCATCTCGGCCACTTCGGTCGGCTGGATGCGGTGTTTGCGCGCCATGGTGTAGATCGCATCAAGGCGTTCTTCCAGGTACTGAAGACGCGCGGGATCGGCATCGAAGTTATCAAGGAAGCGGTTCAGTTCCCCCACGGCTTCTTCAACCTGGATCTGCGCACTGGTCAGCAGGCTACTGGCCTCGCCCAGGGCCCCAATCGAATTGTTGACGCTCGAAAGGCGGTTGAGGCTGGCGGTGAGGGCGTTCAGCACATTGCCGGAATCACTTTCGCTGCATTGCTCGACTACTTGCCGGCAAATGCCCAGCAGGGTTTCGGCGTTGGTCAGGTTCTTGTGTTCCTGTTCCAACTGCTCCAGCTCGTTTTCGCCGAGGCCGAGGTTTTCCAGTTCTTCGAGTTGATAGCTGAGCAATTGATGGCGAGCGCGCTGTTCGTCGCCGGAATTGGAGAGACGTTCCAGTTCCTGGCGGGTCTGGCGCCAACGTTGGGCGGCAAGGTGTACCTGACGGGCAAGGTCCGTTGCGCCGGCGTACTCGTCGAGCAGGCGGCGGTGCGTGTCGGTCTTGAGCAGTGATTGGTGTTCATGCTGACTGTGTATGTCGATCAGCAGCTCGCCCAGGGCCTTGAGATCGCCGAGGGGGCAAGGTGTGCCATTGATGTAGCCGCGCGAGCGTCCTTCGGCGGTGATCACCCGGCGCAGGATGCACGGGCCGTCACTCTCCAGGTCGCGCTCGGCCAGCCACGCGCTGGCTTCCGGAATATCGACCAGGTCGAAGGTTGCCAGGATATCGGCTTTTTCTGCGCCAGGACGGACCACGCCGCTGTCGGCGCGATCGCCCAGGGTCAGGCCTAGGGCGTCGAGCATGATCGACTTGCCGGCGCCGGTCTCCCCTGTGATCACGCTCATCCCGCGATCGAGTTCGAGATCGAGATGTTCAACGATGGCGTAGTTATGTACGGACAGATGCACCAGCATAAAGGCCGCTCCCAGGCTTTAGGTCTGGTTATTTATACAGTGTTTTGTTTCTGCCTGACAATGCCCTCCCTTAGCTCGATTTGCTTGGTCCGACGAAATCCTTAGTGCGCCCGGGAATGACAATGCAGCTGTTTTTTGTAGGGTTAATCAATAAGCGGCCCTTGAAGCTGGATTTTGCGGCCCCATATAGCTGGGCAGAAGCGCGAGTTGAGCTCGCGGACGATATTGAAAGGGGAAATCTATGGCTGACGAACAGACAGTGGATACGCAAAATCTAGACGCCGATCAGGCTGCCCAGGATTCGGGTAATGAACTGGCGGCTCGTGTTCAAGTGCTCGAAGAGCAATTGGCTGGCGCTCATGATCAGGCTTTGCGTGTAGCGGCTGACCTGCAGAACGTCCGCCGTCGCGCCGAACAGGATGTCGAAAAGGCTCACAAGTTCGCGCTGGAAAAATTCGCCGGTGACTTGTTGCCGATCATCGACAGCCTGGAGCGCGGTCTGGAGTTGTCCAATCCGGATGACGAAAGCATCCGTCCAATGCGCGAAGGCATTGAGCTGACCCTGAAAATGTTCCAGGACACCCTGAAGCGTTATCAGCTGGAAGCGATCGATCCGCATGGCGAACCGTTCAATGCCGTTCAGCATCAGGCAATGGCCATGCAGGAAAGCGCCGACGTCGAGCCGAACAGCGTGCTCAAGGTGTTCCAGAAGGGCTATCAGCTCAACGGTCGCCTGCTGCGCCCGGCCATGGTCGTGGTCAGCAAGGCTCCTGCGCCAGTTTCGCCTTCGATTGACGAGCAGGCTTGAAATTAGCCGCAAGGCCCCCATTTAGAAGTCAAGCGTTTAAGTGCTACCGCAGTTAGCCACCACTGCTGCGGCATCCAAATCCAAAGTTTCGGGAGAGTGAACATGGGCAAAATTATCGGTATCGACCTGGGGACTACCAACTCCTGCGTCTCCGTGCTGGAAAACGGCAAAGCCAAAGTTATTGAAAACGCTGAAGGCGCGCGCACCACGCCGTCGATCATCGCTTATGCCAACGATGGCGAAATTCTCGTAGGCCAGTCGGCCAAGCGTCAGGCAGTGACCAATCCGCACAACACCCTGTACGCGGTGAAGCGTTTGATCGGTCGCAAGTTCGACGAAGAAGTCGTACAGAAAGACATCAAGATGGTCCCGTACAAAATCGCCAAGGCTGACAACGGCGACGCGTGGGTTGAAGTGAACGGCCAGAAAATGTCGCCGCCACAAATCTCGGCTGAAATTCTGAAGAAAATGAAGAAGACTGCCGAAGACTACCTCGGCGAGCCAGTGACCGAAGCGGTGATCACCGTTCCGGCCTACTTCAACGACAGCCAGCGTCAAGCGACCAAAGACGCCGGCCGCATCGCGGGCCTGGACGTAAAACGTATCATCAACGAACCAACCGCAGCCGCTCTGGCTTACGGTATGGACAAGGCGAAGGGCGATCACACCGTGATCGTTTACGACTTGGGCGGCGGTACTTTCGACGTTTCCGTGATCGAAATCGCTGAAGTCGATGGCGAGCACCAGTTCGAAGTGTTGGCCACCAACGGTGACACCTTCCTGGGCGGTGAAGACTTTGACATTCGTCTGATCGACTACCTCGTTGACGAATTCAAGAAAGAAAGCGGCATGAACCTTAAGGGTGACCCGCTGGCCATGCAGCGCCTGAAAGAAGCCGCTGAAAAATCCAAGATCGAACTGTCCTCGAGCATGTCGACCGACGTGAACCTGCCGTACATCACTGCAGACGCCACCGGTCCTAAGCACTTGAACGTGAAAATCTCCCGCGCCAAGCTCGAAGCGCTGGTAGAAGACCTGGTTCAACGGACCATCGAACCTTGCCGCATCGCTCTGAAAGATTCCGGCATCGACATTGGCGCCATCAACGACGTGATCCTGGTGGGCGGTCAAACCCGTATGCCACTGGTTCAGAAGCTGGTGACCGAATTCTTCGGTAAAGAAGCACGTAAAGACGTGAACCCGGACGAAGCCGTTGCCATGGGTGCTGCTATCCAGGGCGCAGTATTGGCCGGTGACGTGAAAGACGTTCTGCTGCTCGACGTCAGCCCGCTGACCCTGGGTATCGAAACCATGGGTGGCGTGATGACTGCGCTGATCGAAAAAAACACCACGATTCCTACCAAGAAATCGCAAGTGTTCTCGACTGCCGACGACAACCAGGGCGCTGTGACCATTCACGTGCTGCAAGGTGAGCGTAAGCAAGCTGCTCAGAACAAGTCTCTGGGCAAGTTCGACCTGGCCGAGATTCCACCAGCACCACGTGGCGTGCCACAAATTGAAGTGACCTTCGACATCGACGCCAACGGCATTCTGCACGTGGGCGCCAAAGACAAGGCTACCGGCAAGACTCAGTCGATCGTGATCAAGGCTAACTCCGGTCTGTCCGAGGAAGAGATTCAGCAGATGATTCGCGATGCTGAAGCCAACGTCGACGCAGATCGCCAGTTCGAAGAGTTGGCCGCTGCTCGTAACCAGGGCGATGCGCTGGTTCACTCGACGCGCAAAATGGTCGCTGACGCTGGCGACAAAGTGACCGCTGAAGAGAAGACTGCAATCGAAGCCGCAGTAGTTGCCCTGGAAGCCGCCGTCAAAGGCGACGACAAGGCTGCTATCGACGCCAAGGTTGAAGAATTGTCGAAAGTCTCCGCGCCAGTGGCTCAGAAAATGTACGCCGAGCAGGCTCAGCCAGCTGAAGGCGCTGCACCACACGACGAAAAAGCTGAAAAGGCTGACGACGTTGTCGACGCTGAGTTTGAAGAAGTCAAAGACCACAAGTAAGTTGTTGGTCGCCCGGTTGACTGCCTTTAGGCGGTGACTGGTAGGATGTCGCCGCGCGGGAGCTTGCTCCCGCGTTGGCGTGTCTGGAGTTAGTGAATTTTTACAGCATGCGACAAGGCTCGTGTGTTGGCGGTATGGCCGGGAATGCTCCTGCTTTTCGAGCCGAAAGTACCGCATTGAATCAAAGACCAGGATCGTTGAATTGACGTGAGTTGGGTCCGGGCCTGTATTGGGGCTCAACGAGTTTGGCGAGGCTCAGGAGAGGTTTGCCGAACGTCCTTAAGAGTGCAAAGACTTATGGCAAAGCGTGACTATTACGAAGTGTTGGGTGTTGAGCGCGGCTCAAGCGAAGCGGACCTGAAAAAGGCCTACCGTCGCCTGGCGATGAAGCACCACCCGGACCGTAATCCCGATGACAAAGCGTCGGAAGATATGTTCAAAGAGGCCAACGAGGCCTACGAAGTACTGTCCGATTCCAGCAAGCGCGCGGCCTACGACCAGTATGGTCATGCCGGTGTCGACCCGAGCATGGGCGGCGGCGGTGCCGGGTTTGGCGGTCAGAACTTCTCCGATATCTTTGGTGATGTCTTCAGTGACTTCTTCGGCGGCGGTCGCGGCGGTTCTCGCGGCGGTGCTCAGCGCGGCAGCGACCTGCGTTACACCCTGGAACTGAACCTGGAAGAGGCGGTGCGCGGTACGACCGTGAATATCCGCGTTCCGACACTGGTCAACTGCAAGCCGTGCGACGGTTCGGGTGCCAAGAAAGGCTCCGCGCCTATCACCTGCCCGACTTGCGGCGGTATCGGCCAGGTGCGCATGCAGCAAGGCTTCTTCTCGGTGCAGCAAACCTGCCCGCGTTGCCATGGTCAGGGCAAGATCATTTCCGATCCGTGCGATTCCTGCCACGGCCAGGGCCGTGTCGAAGAGTACAAAACCCTCTCGGTGAAAGTGCCGGCCGGTGTCGATACCGGGGATCGCATTCGTCTGTCCGGCGAAGGTGAGGCGGGTGCTCAGGGTGGTCCGACGGGCGACCTGTACGTGGTGATCAACGTGCGCGAGCACGCGATCTTCCAGCGCGACGGCAAGCATCTGTTCTGTGAAGTGCCGATCAGCTTTGTCGATGCGGCGTTGGGCGGCGAGTTGGAGATTCCGACCCTTGACGGTCGGGTCAAACTGAAAATCCCGGAAGGGACTCAGACCGGCAAGCAGTTCCGTGTTCGCGGCAAAGGCGTTGCGCCGGTGCGTGGTGGTGGTGCTGGCGACCTGATGTGCCGTGTGGCGGTCGAAACTCCGGTCAACCTGGGTCGTCGTCAGCGCGAATTGCTCGAAGAGTTCCGCAGCTCCCTGGCGGATGACAACAGCCATTCGCCTAAAACCACCGGTTGGTTCGAAGGCGTGAAGCGCTTCTTCGGCGATTTGTAAGGAGTGAGCATGCGACGTATTGCGGTGATGGGCGCTGCCGGGCGCATGGGCAAGATTCTGGTCGAGGCGGTGCAGCAACGCGCGCCGCTGACCGGTCTGACGGCGGCCATCGTGCGCCCTGGCAGTACGCTGATTGGCGTGGATGCCGGTGAGCTGGCCTCGCTCGGGCGTATCGGCGTGCCGCTGTCAGGTCATGTGGAAGCCGTGGCTGAAGAGTTTGATGTGTTGATCGACTTCACGCTTCCGGAAGTCATGCTGAAAAACCTGGCGTTCTGTCGTAAGGCAGGCAAAGCCATGGTGATCGGCACAACCGGGCTGGATGCGGCGCAAAAGCAGTTGCTGGCCGAGGCGGGCAAAGATATTCCGATCGTGTTCGCTGCCAATTTCAGCGTGGGTGTGAACCTCTCGTTGAAGCTGCTCGACATGGCGGCTCGTGTGCTGGGTGATGAGGCGGATATCGAAATCATCGAGGCGCATCATCGGCACAAGATCGATGCGCCTTCAGGTACGGCCCTGCGCATGGGCGAAGTCATCGCAAGCGCCCTGGGTCGTGATCTGCAGAAGGTTGCGGTCTATGGTCGAGAAGGCCATACCGGCGCTCGCGAGCGTGAAACAATCGGCTTTGCCACTGTTCGCGGCGGTGATGTGGTTGGCGATCATACGGCGCTGTTCGCCTGTGAGGGTGAGCGACTGGAGATTACGCATAAAGCGTCCAGTCGCATGACCTTCGCCAAAGGCGCGGTACGTGCTGCGTTGTGGCTGGATGGTCGTGAGCCGGGTCTTTACGACATGCAAGACGTGCTCGACCTGCGTTAAGATGCGCCCGAAATCGGGTTCAAACCCAGCGTTTGAGCCCGGTTTTACAACGCCAAGCGACGTCCTGTCGCATTCCTCGGCCTTTAAGGCTCATTGGCGGTAGACCAAAAATGCCTTTTTCTGTAAGCTACAGCTTTAGTGTGTCCACTAAAAGCGCGCAGAATAATTCAGTGAAGAAGCGGGGTGACGTGTCCATACGTCACTCCGCTTTTTTACAACCTGCGATCGCCCTTTCAGGCTTTATTTACGGGAGGTCTTCTTGACTAAGCCAGCCATACTCGCCCTTGCTGATGGCAGCATTTTTCGCGGCGAAGCCATTGGAGCCGACGGTCAAACCGTTGGTGAGGTGGTGTTCAACACCGCCATGACCGGCTATCAGGAAATCCTTACCGATCCTTCCTACGCCCAACAGATCGTTACCCTGACTTACCCGCACATCGGCAACACCGGTACTACACCGGAAGACGCCGAGTCCGACCGCGTCTGGTCCGCTGGCCTGGTCATCCGTGACCTGCCACTGGTTGCGAGTAACTGGCGTAACACGATGTCCCTGTCCGATTACCTGAAAGCCAACAATGTTGTGGCGATCGCTGGTATCGACACTCGCCGCCTGACACGCATCCTGCGTGAGAAAGGCGCGCAGAACGGCTGCATCATGGCCGGTGACAACATTTCCGAAGAAGCCGCCATTGCCGCCGCTCAGGGTTTCCCTGGCCTCAAAGGCATGGACTTGGCGAAGGTTGTCAGCACCAAAGAGAAATACGAGTGGCGCTCGACTGTCTGGGATCTGAAAACCGACAGCCACGCGACCCTCTCAGCCTCTGAGCTGCCCTACCACGTGGTTGCCTACGACTACGGCGTCAAACTGAACATCCTGCGCATGCTGGTCGAGCGCGGTTGCCGCGTCACCGTGGTGCCGGCACAGACGCCAGCTGCTGAAGCCCTGGCTCTGAAACCGGACGGCGTGTTCCTGTCCAACGGCCCTGGTGATCCGGAGCCTTGCGACTATGCGATCCAGGCGATCAAAGACGTGCTGGAGACCGAGATTCCGGTCTTCGGTATCTGCCTTGGTCACCAGCTGCTGGCCCTGGCCTCCGGCGCCAAGACCCTGAAAATGGGTCACGGCCACCACGGTGCCAACCACCCGGTCCAGGATCTGGACACCGGCGTTGTGATGATCACCAGCCAGAACCACGGTTTTGCGGTAGACGAAGCCACCCTGCCAGCCAACGTTCGCGCGATTCACAAATCGCTGTTCGACGGCACCCTGCAAGGGATCGAGCGTACCGACAAGAGCGCCTTCAGCTTCCAGGGTCACCCTGAAGCCAGCCCTGGCCCGAACGACGTAGCACCACTGTTCGATCGCTTCATCAACGAAATGGCCAAGCGACGCTGATCGCTCGCCTTGATGCAGCAAAGCTTGAGGGTGGTCCCGACATCGGCGGCCCCCTCAAGGCTTCACAGATTGAACAAGACGGCTTGCCGACTGACCTGCGGATTTGAGTGACAAACCCATGCCAAAACGTACAGACATAAAAAGCATCCTGATTCTCGGCGCTGGCCCGATTGTGATCGGCCAGGCCTGTGAATTCGACTACTCCGGCGCCCAGGCCTGTAAAGCCCTGCGCGAGGAGGGTTACCGCGTCATCCTGGTGAACTCCAACCCAGCGACCATCATGACCGACCCGGACATGGCTGACGCCACCTACATCGAGCCGATCAAGTGGCAGACCGTTGCCAAGATCATCGAGAAAGAGCGTCCGGACGCGCTGCTGCCAACCATGGGTGGCCAGACCGCTCTGAACTGCGCACTGGACCTGGAGCGCGAAGGCATTCTGGAGAAGTTCGGCGTAGAGATGATCGGCGCCAACGCTGACACCATCGACAAGGCTGAAGACCGTTCGCGCTTCGACAAGGCGATGAAATCCATCGGTCTGGACTGCCCGCGTTCGGGTATCGCCCACAGCATGGAAGAGGCCAACGTGGTCCTCGAGAAGCTTGGCTTCCCGTGCATCATCCGTCCGTCCTTCACCATGGGCGGCACCGGTGGCGGTATCGCTTACAACCGTGAAGAGTTCGAAGAAATCTGCGCCCGTGGTCTGGACCTGTCGCCGACCAAAGAACTGCTGATCGACGAATCCCTGATCGGCTGGAAAGAATACGAGATGGAGGTTGTCCGTGATAAGAAGGACAACTGCATCATCGTCTGCTCCATCGAAAACTTTGACCCGATGGGTGTGCACACCGGTGACTCGATCACTGTTGCGCCAGCACAGACCCTGACGGACAAGGAATATCAGATCATGCGTAACGCCTCCCTGGCGGTACTGCGTGAGATTGGCGTGGAAACCGGTGGCTCCAACGTCCAGTTCGGCATCTGCCCGGACACCGGTCGCATGGTTGTGATCGAGATGAACCCGCGGGTATCTCGTTCCTCGGCACTGGCCTCCAAGGCCACCGGCTTCCCGATCGCCCGGGTCGCGGCCAAACTGGCAATCGGCTACACCCTCGACGAACTGCAGAACGAAATCACCGGCGGCAAGACCCCGGCGTCCTTCGAGCCGTCCATCGACTACGTCGTTACCAAGCTGCCACGCTTCGCCTTCGAGAAATTCCCGAAAGCCGACGCACGCCTCACCACTCAAATGAAGTCGGTCGGTGAAGTCATGGCCATCGGCCGGACTTTCCAGGAATCCCTGCAGAAAGCCCTGCGCGGCCTGGAAGTTGGCGTTTGCGGTCTGGACGAGAAGCTCGACCTGAGCAACCCGGAAAGCATGAGCGTGCTCAAGCGTGAGCTGACCGTGCCGGGCGCCGAGCGTATCTGGTACGTGGCTGACGCCTTCCGTGCTGGCCTGTCGGTCGAAGACATCTTCGGCATGAACATGATCGACCCGTGGTTCCTGGTGCAGATCGAAGATCTGGTCAAGGAAGAAGAGAAGGTGAAGACCCTGGGGCTGGCCAGCATCGACCGCGACATGATGTTCCGCCTCAAGCGCAAAGGCTTCTCCGACATGCGTCTGGCCAAGCTGCTGGGCGTGACCGAGAAAAACCTGCGTCGCCACCGTCACAAGCTGGAAATCTTCCCGGTCTACAAGCGCGTTGACACCTGCGCGGCCGAGTTCGCCACCGACACCGCCTACCTCTACTCGACTTACGAGGAAGAGTGCGAAGCCGCACCGTCGGGCCGCGACAAAATCATGATCCTCGGCGGCGGTCCTAACCGTATCGGCCAAGGCATCGAGTTCGACTACTGCTGCGTACACGCGGCGCTGGCCCTGCGCGCCGACGGTTACGAGACCATCATGGTCAACTGCAACCCGGAAACCGTCTCCACCGACTACGACACCTCCGATCGCCTGTACTTCGAACCAGTCACCCTGGAAGACGTGCTGGAAATCGTCCGCGTCGAGAAGCCGAAAGGCGTGATCGTCCAGTATGGCGGCCAGACCCCGTTGAAACTGGCGCGTGCCCTGGAAGAAGCTGGCGTGCCGATCATCGGCACCAGCCCTGACGCTATTGACCGTGCCGAAGACCGTGAGCGCTTCCAGCAAATGGTTGAGCGCCTGAACCTGCGCCAGCCGCCAAACGCCACCGTGCGCAGCGAAGACGAAGCGATTCGTGCCGCCGCGAAGATCGGTTACCCGCTGGTGGTTCGTCCGTCCTACGTATTGGGCGGTCGCGCAATGGAAATCGTCTACGAAGAAGAAGAGCTGAAACGCTACCTGCGCGACGCGGTGAAAGTGTCCAACGACAGCCCGGTGCTGCTCGACCACTTCCTCAACTGCGCCATCGAAATGGACGTAGATGCAGTTTGCGACGGCACCGATGTGGTGATCGGCGCGATCATGCAGCACATCGAGCAGGCCGGCGTTCACTCCGGTGACTCCGCATGCTCCCTGCCGCCGTACTCGCTGCCTGCACACATTCAGGACGAGATGCGCGAACAGGTCAAGAAAATGGCCCTGGAACTGGGCGTTGTCGGCCTGATGAACGTTCAGTTGGCGCTGCAAGGCGAAGACATCTACGTCATCGAAGTCAACCCGCGCGCTTCCCGTACCGTACCGTTCGTGTCCAAGTGCATCGGTGTTTCCCTGGCGATGATCGCGGCACGCGTGATGGCTGGTAAAACACTGAAGGAAATTGGCTTCACCAAAGAAATCATTCCGAACTTCTACAGCGTGAAAGAGGCGGTATTCCCATTCGCCAAATTCCCTGGTGTGGACCCGATCCTGGGCCCAGAGATGAAGTCCACCGGTGAAGTGATGGGCGTGGGTGACACCTTCGGTGAAGCGTTTGCCAAAGCCCAAATGGGCGCCAGCGAAGTGCTGCCGACTGGCGGTACCGCGTTCATCAGCGTGCGTGATGACGACAAGCCACTGGTTGCAGGCGTGGCCCGTGATCTGATCAACTTGGGCTTCGAAGTGGTCGCCACTGCCGGTACTGCCAAGCTGATCGAAGCCGCAGGCCTGAAAGTGCGTCGTGTGAACAAGGTGACCGAAGGTCGTCCGCACGTGGTTGACATGATCAAGAATGACGAAGTCACCCTGATCATCAACACCACCGAAGGTCGTCAGTCGATCGCTGATTCGTACTCCATTCGTCGTAATGCCTTGCAGCACAAGATCTACTGCACCACCACCATTGCTGCTGGCGAAGCCATCTGCGAAGCGCTGAAGTTCGGTCCCGAGAAGACCGTGCGCCGCTTGCAGGATCTACACGCAGGATTGAAGGCATGATCAAATACCCGATGACCGTCCAGGGCGCAAAAGCCCTGGAAGAAGAACACGCTCACCTGACCAAAGTCGTCCGTCCGAAGCTTAGCCAGGACATCGGCACGGCCCGCGAGTTGGGTGACTTGAAGGAAAACGCCGAATACCACGCTGCTCGCGAGCAGCAGGGTATGGTCGAGGCTCGGATCCGTGACATCGAAGGCCGCATGCAGAACGCGGTGATTATTGATGTCACGACCATTCCTCATACTGGCAAAGTGATCTTCGGCACCACCGTTGAAATCGCCAACGTCGAGACGGATGAGCGCGTCACTTACCACATCGTGGGTGAGGATGAAGCTGACTTCAAACTCGGCAAGATTTCGGTCGGTTCACCACTGTCCCGCGCCTTGATTGCCAAGGAAGAGGGTGACGTGGTTGCCGTGAAAACGCCGGGTGGCGTTATCGAGTACGAGATTGTCGAAGTCCGCCACCTCTGAAAGAAGGCGCCCGCTCCGTGCGGGCGCCATGCTTTGGCAGCTGACTCAGATGTTGTGGGTTGGCGGCCTGTGGCTGTTACACATCGGTCTGCTGCCGGTGCTGGGCCAGATAGGTCTGGCGCCGCTGCTGATCGACGAAATTGCAGGCATGCTGAATGCGCTGATGGTGGGTTTCGCCACAGCGTGTGTGATTTTTCAGGCTTTGGTGCTGATTCAGGCCGAGGGCCTTGTCAGTCTATGGCGCGATATTCGTGGGCAACTGCTGATGATGGCGCTGTATGCGTGTGCGATGTTTTTCGCGGTGCGCGTCGGTTGGCCGGATGCAGTGCGCTGGCAGGTGTTCAGCTATCTTGTTCTGGGCTTTTCCGGGCTGGTGCTGGTGTTGCAACCGCTGCCTGGAGGGAGTGGCAGGGTGCGCGAAGCACACCCTTGACCCTTGCCATCACTTGAAACGATGGACGTTCGACAGCTGCTTGTTGACGCTGAAGTTCTTGCGGTAAATCAGTGCCATCTTGCCGATGACTTGAACCAGATCCCCTTTGCCGACCTTGCAGAGTTCTGCAATGGTCGCCAAGCGCGATTCGCGATCAAGGATGTTGAGCTTGATTTTGATCAGCTCGTGATCCGCTAAAGCGCGTTCAAGTTCGGCTAACACACCTTCAGTCAAACCGTTGTCAGCCACAGTCAAAACTGGTTTCAGATGGTGGCCAATGGATTTGTACTGTTTCTTCTGCTCTTGAGTGAGCGGCATAATCTGACCCCTGCGTCTGATCTTGTAAAAAGCGGCGGCCAGTTTACCCGAGCGAGTCCGGGACCGCCCAGTTAATCACGACCCGTTTTATTTTCGAGGTGGCCCGTGGCCCGTTCCAAGACAAGTCTTAAATGGCTGCAAGAGCATTTCAACGACCCATTCGTCAAAATGGCGCAAAAAGATGGGTATCGTTCTCGTGCCAGCTACAAGCTGCTGGAGATCCAGGACAGAGACCGTTTGATCCGTCCAGGCATGAGCGTGATCGACCTGGGCGCCGCCCCGGGTGGCTGGTCCCAGGTGACCAGTCGTCTGATCGGTGGGCAAGGTACGCTGATTGCTTCTGACATCCTTGAAATGGACAGCATCCCTGATGTGACCTTCATTCAGGGCGACTTTACCGAGGACGCCGTGCTGGCGCAGATTCTCGAAGCTGTCGGAAAAAACGAGGTAGACCTTGTGATTTCCGATATGGCCCCCAATATGAGTGGATTGGCGTCTGTTGATATGCCGCGATCGATGTTCCTGTGCGAGTTGGCGCTGGATCTGGCGACTCGGGTGTTGAAGCCCGGTGGTGATTTCTTGATCAAGGTCTTCCAGGGTGAAGGTTTCGACGAATATCACAAAAGCGTTCGCCAGCAATTCGAGAAGGTCACGACGCGCAAGCCTAAATCGTCGCGCGATCGCTCTCGTGAGCAGTACCTGCTGGCTCGTGGTTTCCGCGGTCGCAGCGAGGAGTAAGAGGTTTTTCGACCGGGGTGATAGGTTTTTAGTATTTCGCCCCGTGAGCATTAGCGAATAGTGTGTAGAAAGTGTTTCACAAAGGGTTACAGACGGCGCCTGCCAGAGCCGTAGGTAATGTAGTAAGTTAGGCCGGTGAATATCATGCGAAGCGCGCGCCATTAGCGGAGCTTGCTTCAGAGGGTAGTTAATTGAACGATATGGCAAAGAATCTGATCCTGTGGTTGATCATCGCGGCTGTCCTGGTGACGGTGATGAACAACTTCTCCAGTCCTAACGAGCCGCAGACCCTCAACTATTCCGACTTCATCCAGCAGGTCAAGGATGGCAAGGTCGAGCGCGTAGCAGTTGACGGCTATGTGATTACCGGCAAACGCAACGATGGCGACAGCTTCAAGACCATTCGTCCTGCAATCCAGGACAACGGTCTGATCGGCGACCTCGTGGATAACCATGTTGTGGTCGAAGGCAAGCAGCCTGAGCAGCAAAGCATCTGGACTCAACTGCTGGTCGCAAGCTTCCCGATCCTGGTGATCATCGCCGTGTTCATGTTTTTCATGCGGCAGATGCAGGGCGGTGCCGGTGGCAAGGGCGGGCCGATGAGCTTCGGCAAGAGCAAAGCACGCCTGCTCTCCGAAGATCAGGTGAAAACCACCTTGGGTGACGTTGCCGGTTGCGACGAAGCCAAGGAAGAAGTCGGTGAACTGGTCGAGTTCCTGCGTGATCCGGGCAAATTCCAGCGTCTGGGCGGCCGCATTCCACGTGGCGTGCTGATGGTGGGGCCTCCGGGTACCGGTAAAACCTTGCTGGCCAAGGCGATTGCCGGCGAAGCGAAAGTGCCGTTCTTCACCATTTCCGGTTCCGATTTCGTCGAGATGTTTGTCGGTGTCGGTGCCAGCCGTGTTCGTGACATGTTTGAACAGGCCAAGAAACACGCTCCATGCATCATCTTCATCGATGAAATCGACGCCGTCGGTCGTCATCGTGGTGCCGGCATGGGTGGCGGTCATGACGAGCGCGAACAGACTCTCAACCAGTTGCTGGTAGAGATGGACGGCTTCGAAATGAATGACGGCATCATCGTCATCGCTGCAACCAACCGTCCAGACGTACTGGACCCGGCATTACTGCGTCCGGGCCGTTTCGACCGTCAGGTTGTCGTCGGTCTGCCGGATATCCGTGGTCGCGAGCAGATTCTCAAAGTTCACATGCGCAAAGTGCCAATGGGTGACGACGTCGCTCCGGCCGTGATCGCTCGCGGTACTCCTGGTTTCTCCGGTGCCGACCTGGCCAACCTGGTGAACGAGGCGTCGTTGTTTGCAGCCCGTACTGGCAAGCGCATCGTCGAAATGAAAGAGTTCGAGTTGGCCAAAGACAAGATCATGATGGGCGCTGAGCGCAAATCCATGGTCATGTCCGAGAAAGAGAAGCGGAACACTGCTTACCACGAAGCAGGCCACGCTATTGTTGGTCGCGTGGTGCCTGAGCATGATCCGGTCTACAAGGTGTCAATCATCCCGCGCGGTCGTGCGCTGGGTGTGACGATGTTCCTGCCGGAAGAAGATCGCTACAGCCTGTCCAAGCGTGCGTTGATCAGCCAGATCTGCTCGTTGTACGGCGGCCGTATTGCTGAAGAAATGACCTTGGGCTTCGACGGCGTCACCACCGGTGCGTCAAACGACATCATGCGTGCCAGTCAGATTGCACGGAACATGGTGACCAAGTGGGGCTTGTCGGAAAAACTCGGCCCGTTGATGTACGCCGAAGACGAGGGCGAAGTGTTCCTCGGTCGCGGCGGTGGTGGTCAGGGTGCAAGCTTCTCCGGTGAGACAGCCAAACTGATCGATTCCGAAGTGCGCAGCATCATTGATCAGTGCTACGGCACGGCCAAGCAGATCCTCACGGATAACCGTGACAAGCTCGACGCCATGGCCGATGCCCTGATGAAGTATGAAACGATCGATGCCGATCAGATCGACGACATCATGGCAGGTCGTACACCTCGCGAGCCTCGCGACTGGTCAGGAGACAGCACCGGTACTTCCGGAACACCTCCGACGGTGCAGGGTGAGCGTCCGGAGACACCTATCGGTGGTCCGGCTGCTGACGTTTAAGGTTTGAAATGACTTCTGTTCTGTCCTCGACCCGGTTGCCTTGCGGCAACCGGGTTCTTGATTTGGCCCGGACGCATGTCATGGGTATTCTCAATGTCACTCCCGATTCCTTCTCTGACGGTGGCCAATACAGCCAGCTCGATGCGGCCTTGCGCCATGCTGAGGCTATGGTGGCGGCCGGCGCGACCCTGATCGACGTCGGTGGCGAATCGACCCGGCCTGGTGCCAGGGTGGTTTCACCGCTGGAAGAGCTGGAGCGCGTAGCACCCATCGTCGAGCGAATTCATCGCGAACTGGACGTGATTATCTCGGTCGATACGTCCACGCCAGCCGTCATGCGCGAAACCGCACGACTTGGGGCTGGATTGATCAATGACGTGCGCTCGTTGCGGCGCGATGGCGCTCTGGATGCGGCCGCGGCCACGGGGCTGCCGGTCTGTCTGATGCATATGCTCGGTGAGCCAGGCGACATGCAGGACAATCCGCAGTATCAGGACGTCACGAAAGAGGTGGGCGAGTTTCTCGCCGCGCGCATGGCTCAGTGTGCATCGGTAGGAATTACAGCTGAGCGGATCATTCTTGATCCGGGCTTTGGTTTCGCAAAAAACTTGCAGCACAATCTAAGCTTGTTCAAGCATATGGAGGCGCTGCATGCCTTGGGGCGGCCCCTGTTGGTTGGGGTTTCGCGAAAGAGCATGATAGGTCAGGCCTTGAATCGTCCGGTTGGAGAGCGTCTGTATGGTGGTCTGGCGCTTGCGGCGCTGGCTTCGGTCAAGGGTGCGCGTATATTGCGCGTCCATGATGTGGCCGAAACCGTCGATGTGGTGAGGATGATCGCCGCAGTGGAATCAGCCGAATAAACGATGGAGTACTTATGACTAAAAAATACTTTGGCACCGACGGCATTCGTGGTCGAGTCGGCGAGTACCCGATTACTCCTGACTTCATGCTCAAGCTCGGCTGGGCTGCAGGCATGGCATTCCGCAAAATGGGCGCCTGCAAGGTATTGGTGGGCAAAGACACCCGGATCTCCGGCTATATGTTCGAATCGGCGCTCGAGGCCGGGCTTACGTCGGCAGGTGCGGATGTCATGCTCCTGGGTCCGATGCCGACACCGGCTATCGCCTACCTGACACGTACCTTCCATGCCGAAGCGGGTATCGTGATCAGTGCCTCGCACAACCCTCACGATGACAACGGCATCAAATTTTTCTCTGGAAAGGGCACCAAGCTTCCGGATGAAGTCGAGCTGATGATCGAAGAGTTGCTCGACACCCCGATGACTGTGGTTGAGTCGAGCAAGATCGGCAAGGTATCGCGAATCAACGATGCCTCGGGCCGTTATATCGAATTCTGCAAGAGCAGCGTTCCTACCGGCACCAGTTTTGCCGGGCTGAAGATCGTGATCGACTGCGCCCACGGTGCGACCTATAAAGTGGCGCCTAGTGTGTTCCGTGAGCTGGGGGCCGATGTCGTTGTGCTTTCTGCTCATCCTAATGGCCTGAACATCAATGAGAATTGCGGTTCGACCCATATGGAGCCTTTGCAAGCTGCTGTATTGGCTGAACATGCTGATTTGGGTATTGCCTTTGATGGTGATGGTGATCGAGTCCAGATGGTCGATCACACTGGCGCAGTAGTCGACGGCGATGAGTTGCTGTTCATCATTGCTCGCGATCTGCATGAGCGCGGCAAGTTGCAGGGTGGTGTAGTCGGGACGTTGATGAGTAACCTGGGGCTGGAACTGGCCCTGGCGGATCTGGCGATTCCTTTTGTGCGCGCCAATGTCGGTGACCGATATGTGATCGCCGACCTGTTGGAACGCAACTGGCTCGTAGGTGGTGAAAACTCAGGGCATATCGTCTGCTTCAATCACACCACGACGGGTGACGCGATTATTGCTGCGCTGCAGGTGCTGATGGCGCTGAAGCGTCGCTCCGAGGGTCTTGCTCAAGCCCGTCAGGCATTGCGCAAATGCCCTCAAGTGCTGATCAACGTGCGTTTCGGCGGTGGTGCAAGCCCCCTTGATCATCCCTCGGTCAAAGAGGCCAGCGAACGTGTTACCAAGGCTATGGCTGGTCGTGGTCGCGTGCTGTTGCGCAAGTCCGGGACGGAGCCGCTGGTGCGGGTCATGGTCGAAGGCGAGGACGAAACACAGGTTCGCGGCTACGCCGAAGAGTTGGCAAAACTGGTTACTGAAGTTTCTGCCTGATTTCGGCTTGCCAGCCATGATTGTGTTGGGTAACATCTGCGCCCACTTTGACCGACGAGGTACAGCATGCGTCGCCCTATGGTAGCTGGTAACTGGAAGATGCACGGTACCCGCGCCAGCGTCGCTGAGCTGATCAATGGCCTTCGTCATCTGGCCTTGCCTAGCGGTGTTGATGTCGCGGTATTCCCGCCCTGCTTGCATATCAATCAAGTGATTGATGGCTTGAAGGAAAAGTCGATTTCGGTCGGCGCGCAGAACTCTGCGGTGGAATCCATGCAAGGTGCACTGACCGGTGAAGTTGCGCCGAGTCAGTTGGTGGATGCAGGCTGTTCCTTTGTGCTTGTCGGGCACTCCGAACGCCGCCAGGTAATGGGCGAGCGAGACGAGATGCTGACTCGCAAATTCGCAGCGGCACAGGCATGTGGCTTGATTCCGGTGTTGTGCATAGGGGAAACTCTTGAGCAGCGTGAAGCCGGTAAAACTCTAGAGGTTGTCGGGCGTCAGCTGGGCAGTATTATAGAGGAGCTGGGTGTTGGTGCCTTTGCAAGGGCAGTAATCGCTTACGAGCCGGTCTGGGCCATTGGCACCGGGCTGACTGCTTCGCCGCAACAGGCGCAGGATGTGCACGCAGCCATCCGTGCTCAGTTGGCGGCAGAGAATTCTGAAATCGCACAAGGTGTGCGGCTTCTATACGGCGGCAGCGTGAAGGCGGCCAATGCGGTCGAACTGTTCGGCATGCCGGATATCGATGGGGGGCTCATTGGTGGAGCTTCCCTGAATGCAGATGAGTTCGGTGCGATTTGTCGCGCCGCGGGAAACTGAAAAAATGCTGGAAACAGTCGTAGTCGTTTTTCATCTGCTGGGCGCATTGGGCGTAGTTGCCCTGGTTTTGCTGCAGCAGGGTAAAGGTGCGGATGCTGGCGCGTCTTTCGGAGCAGGTGCTTCAAATACTGTGTTCGGAAGCCAAGGTTCCTCTACCTTTCTTAGTAAGTTTACTGCTATACTTGCCGCCGGTTTCTTCATAACCAGCTTAGGGTTAGGTTACTTTGCTAAAGAGAAGGCTCACCAGCTGACTCAAGTAGGTTTGCCAAATCCAGCAGTGTTGGAAGTTCCAAAGCAACAACCGGCTTCTGATGATGTACCGGTGCTTCAAGAGCAAAAGTCGGCTACTCCAGCGACTGACGTACCTCCAGCTCAAGAGCAAAAGTAAGAAGGGTTTCAAACGTAGTATTGCCGAGGTGGTGGAATTGGTAGACACGCAACCTTGAGGTGGTTGTGCCCATAGGGTGTAGGGGTTCGAGTCCCCTTCTCGGTACCAATTATCAGGAGAGCCCGCAGTTGCGGGCTTTCTTGTAGGTGGAAGGTTACATTGACCCTGTTAGGGATCGGTCGTATACTTCCGCCCCAGCTTTGTCGCGGGGTGGAGCAGTCTGGTAGCTCGTCGGGCTCATAACCCGAAGGTCGTCGGTTCAAATCCGGCCCCCGCAACCAGTTTAAGGAGCCCCTTTTAAGGGGCTTTTTGTTAGC
The DNA here is from genome assembly GCF_054897825.1 of Pseudomonas sp. ZS1P83. Lineage (NCBI taxonomy): Bacteria > Pseudomonadati > Pseudomonadota > Gammaproteobacteria > Pseudomonadales > Pseudomonadaceae > Pseudomonas > Pseudomonas sp. ZS1P83. Next base: position 4,601,307 of record NZ_CM142706.1, on the reverse strand, counting down.
TGGACACTTTCAACGCCGCTGTTCGACGGCGTTTCAAGGATGGGCGTTTCGCCCATTTTTTTATTTTGCACAGCATGCACATACATGCACGAGGGGGTTCAGGTGTCGAGCAAGCTAGAAGAGTTGCAGGCCTTGCTGGCCCCGGTGGTCGTGGCCCTAGGCTATGAATGCTGGGGTATTGAGTTTTCGGCTCAAGGTCGCCACTCAATGTTGCGCGTTTATATTGATAAAGAGGGCGGCGTGCTGGTGGACGATTGTGCCATCGTCAGCCGTCAGATCAGCGGTGTCCTGGATGTTGAAGATCCAATCGCCGTTGAATACACCCTCGAAGTTTCCTCGCCTGGCATGGAACGCCCACTGTTCACTATTGAGCAGTTTGCAAAATTTGCCGGTGAACAAGTGAAGATCAAGCTGCGCTCGCCTTTCGAAGGCCGACGCAACTTTCAGGGCCTTCTGCGCGGTGTAGAAGAGCAGGACGTCGTGGTGCTGGTAGAAGACCATGAGTTCCTGTTGCCGATCGATATGATCGACAAGGCCAACATTATTCCCAGTTTTGACTGAGACGCGGATCCCGCGGATCCAATGGCTTGCGAAAGGCGAGGCGTACGATGAGCAAAGAAGTACTGCTGGTTGTTGAGTCGGTATCCAATGAAAAGGGCGTACCGGCAAACGTAATTTTTGAAGCGCTGGAGCTGGCTCTGGCCACTGCTACCAAAAAGCGGTTCGAGGACGAAGTCGATCTGCGTGTGGAAATCAATCGCCACACGGGTGCTTACGAGACATTCCGTCGCTGGACGGTCGTCGAAGAAGCAGACCTGGACGATCCGGCCATCGAAACCTGGCCGAGCAAGGTTGCTGAAACGCATCCGGGTGCTCAGGTCGGTGATGTAGTCGAAGAAAAGATCGAATCCATTGAGTTCGGCCGCATCGCTGCACAGACTGCCAAGCAAGTCATCGTGCAGAAAGTTCGCGAAGCAGAGCGTGCTCAAGTCGTTGATGCCTATCGCGAGCGCCTGGGGGAAATCATCTCCGGCACCGTGAAGAAAGTGACCCGCGACAATGTGATCGTTGACCTGGGCAACAACGCTGAAGCGTTGCTGGCTCGTGAAGACATCATCTCTCGCGAAACCTTCCGCGTTGGCGTGCGTCTGCGTGCGCTGCTCAAGGAAATCCGCACCGAGAACCGTGGCCCTCAGCTGATTCTGTCGCGTACTGCGCCGGAAATGCTGATCGAGTTGTTCCGCATCGAAGTGCCGGAAATCGCTGAAGGCCTGATCGAAGTAATGGCTGCGTCCCGTGACCCGGGTTCGCGCGCCAAGATCGCGGTCCGTTCCAAGGACAAACGCATCGACCCGCAAGGTGCTTGCATCGGTATGCGCGGTTCGCGCGTCCAGGCAGTGTCGGGTGAGTTGGGCGGTGAGCGTGTTGATATCGTCCTGTGGGACGACAACCCGGCTCAGTTCGTGATCAATGCAATGTCGCCGGCTGAAGTGGCGGCAATTATCGTTGACGAAGATGCCCATGCAATGGACATCGCCGTTGGCGCAGACAATCTGGCTCAGGCCATCGGTCGCGGTGGTCAGAACGTGCGTCTGGCTAGCCAGTTGACTGGTTGGACCCTGAACGTGATGACCGAATCGGACATCCAGGCTAAGCAGCAAGCAGAAACCGGCGACATCCTGCGCAACTTCATCGACGAGCTGGAAGTCGACGAAGACCTGGCACAGGTGCTGGTAGATGAAGGCTTCACCAGCCTGGAAGAGATTGCCTACGTACCGTTGGAAGAAATGCTCAACATCGACGGCTTTGACGAAGAAACCGTCAACGAGCTTCGCGCTCGCGCCAAGGATCGTTTGTTGACCAAAGCCATCGCTACTGAGGAAAAGCTGGCAGACGCCCATCCGGCCGAAGACCTGCTCTCGCTTGAGGGTATGGACAAGGATTTGGCGATGGAACTGGCGGTGCGCGGCGTAATTACCCGCGAAGACCTGGCCGAGCAGTCTATTGACGATCTGCTCGACATCGACGGCATTGACGATGATCGTGCCGGCAAGTTGATCATGGCCGCCCGAGCCCACTGGTTCGAGTAATTAGGCGCGGCCTGAGGAGAGAAGTGCATGACGCAAGTCACGGTGAAACAACTGGCCGATGAGGTCAAAACACCGGTAGAGCGCCTGTTGCAGCAGATGCGTGAGGCAGGTCTGCCGCACACCGCCGCCGATGAAGGTGTGAGCGATAGTGAGAAGCAGTCTTTGCTGACTCACTTGAAGAGCAGCCACAAGGCGAAAGTGGAAGAACCGCGCAAGATTACATTGCAGCGCAAAACCACCAGCACCCTGCGTGTTGCTGGCAGCAAAAGCATCAGCGTTGAAGTACGCAAGAAGAAAGTCTTCGTACAGCGCAGCCCGGAAGAAATCGAAGCCGAGCGCAAACGCGAACTGGAAGAACGTCGCGCAGTAGACAATGCTGCACGTCAGAAGGCTGAAGAAGAAGCCAAGCGTCGCGCCGAAGAAGAAGCGCGTCGCCAGCCTGCTGCTGCGCAAACCGCTACTAACGGCGCCGTTGCAGCACCTGCTGCAGTTGCCGAGCCAGTACGCGAAAGCGCACCGGTTGTAGCCGCTGCTCCAGCACCGTCTGCTGACGTTCGCAACAAGCAGAACGAACAGCGCCGTCCGGATAAACCACGTGCCGACGATAACAATCGTCGCAGCGGTGGTGGCGACGGCGAGCGTAAAAACGCTCCGCATCGTGCCTCGGTCAAAGAGAAAGCGCCTGCTCCACGCGTTGCCCCACGTACTACCGACGAAGAAAGCGATGGCTTCCGTCGTGGTGGTCGCGGCAAGGCCAAGCTGAAAAAACGCAACGCCCACGGTTTCCAGAGCCCAACCGGCCCTGTCGTGCGTGATGTGCAGATCGGCGAGACCATCACTGTTGGCGATCTCGCCAATCAGATGTCGGTCAAGGCTGCTGAAATCATCAAGTTCATGTTCAAACTGGGTACTCCAGCGACCATCAACCAGGTGCTTGATCAGGAAACTGCTCAACTGGTAGCCGAAGAACTGGGCCACAAAGTGACCCTGGTCAGCGACACAGCCCTGGAAGATTCCCTGGCCGAGTCCCTGAAGTTTGAAGGTGAGACGTTCTCCCGTGCGCCAGTCGTGACCGTAATGGGCCACGTTGACCACGGTAAGACGTCGCTGCTCGACTATATCCGTCGTGCCAAGGTAGCTGCTGGCGAAGCCGGCGGTATCACCCAGCACATCGGTGCGTACCACGTTGAAACTGATCGCGGCATGGTCACTTTCCTCGATACCCCGGGTCACGCCGCGTTTACCGCAATGCGTGCTCGTGGTGCCAAGGCGACTGACATCGTGATCCTGGTCGTTGCAGCGGACGACGGCGTAATGCCGCAGACCATTGAAGCGGTCCAGCACGCCAAGGCTGCCGGTGTTCCACTGGTTGTTGCAGTGAACAAAATCGACAAGCCGGGCGCCGATCTCGATCGCATCCGTAGCGAACTGTCGGTTCACGGCGTGACTTCGGAAGAGTGGGGCGGCGACACCCCGTTCGTATCGGTTTCGGCGAAAGTCGGTACTGGCGTGGACGAGTTGCTCGAAGCTGTTCTGCTGCAAGCTGAAGTTCTGGAACTGAAAGCGACTCCTTCGGCTCCTGGCCGTGGCGTTGTGGTTGAATCGCGTCTCGACAAAGGTCGTGGCCCGGTTGCAACCGTTCTGGTTCAAGACGGTACCCTGCGCCAAGGCGACATGGTGCTGGTCGGTTCGAACTATGGCCGTGTACGTGCCATGCTCGACGAGAACGGCAAGCCAATCAAGGAAGCCGGTCCTTCCATCCCTGTCGAGATCCTCGGCCTGGACGGTACCCCGGACGCTGGCGACGAGATGAGCGTGCTGTCGGACGAGAAGAAAGCCCGTGAAGTGGCTCTGTTCCGTCAAGGCAAGTTCCGCGAAGTCAAACTGGCTCGCGCTCACGCCGGCAAGCTGGAAAACATCTTCGAAAACATGGGTCAGGCAGAGAAGAAGACGCTCAACATCGTCCTCAAATCCGACGTCCGTGGTTCGCTGGAAGCGTTGAACGGTGCCTTGAACGGCCTGGGTAACGACGAAGTGCAAGTGCGTGTTGTCGGTGGCGGTGTCGGTGGTATCACCGAGTCCGACGCCAACCTGGCACTGGCCTCCAACGCTGTACTGTTCGGCTTCAACGTGCGTGCCGATGCTGGCGCTCGCAAGATCGTCGAGCAGGAAGGTCTGGATATGCGTTACTACAACGTGATCTACGACATCATCGAAGACGTCAAAAAAGCCCTCACCGGTATGCTGGGCAGCGATGTTCGCGAGAACATCCTGGGTACCGCTGAAGTGCGTGACGTGTTCCGTTCGCCGAAGTTTGGCGCGATCGCCGGTTGCATGGTTATCGAAGGTGTTGTTCACCGTAACCGTCCAATCCGTGTACTGCGTGAAGACATCGTTATCTTCGAAGGCGAGCTGGAATCCCTGCGCCGCTTCAAGGATGACGCTTCCGAAGTACGTGCCGGCATGGAATGCGGTATTGGCGTCAAGAGCTACAACGACGTCAAGGCTGGCGACAAGATCGAAGTCTACGAGAAGGTTCAGGTTGCTCGCAGCCTCTAACTCGCGCACTTCAAGGGCCACGATGAGCCGCCGCATGTACATGCGCGGCACAGCGTCAGGACTCTAAACGCAACGCCCGGTCTGGCTTTTGTCAGGCCGGGCGTTTGCCGCTTTCAGACCCCACGGGTTTCACCGTGTGGCAGTAACAGGTAACAAGACATGGCAAAAGAATACAGCCGTACCCAACGTATCGGCGATCAGATGCAGCGTGAGCTGGCACAGCTGATCCGTCGTGAAGTAAAAGACCCGCGCGTTGGCCTGGTCACCATTACCGCTGTTGAAGTCAGCCGTGACGTCGGTCACGCCAAGATCTTCATCACCGTAATGGGTCAGGACAACGCCGAAGACATCGCGCAAAGCATCAAGGTGCTCAACTCCGCCGCCGGCTTCCTGCGCATGCAGTTGGCTCGCGAAATGAAGTTGCGCAGCGTTCCACAGCTGCACTTCCACTACGACGAAAGCGTCGTGCGTGGCGCGCACCTGTCGGCCCTGATCGAGCGTGCGGTGGCTGAAGACAATCAGCACCCGGTAGCGGCTGAAGCCGAAGACACCAAGGAGTAATCGGTGGCTCAGGTCAAACGTATCCGTCGTAACGTCAGCGGCATCATCCTGCTCGACAAGCCGCTGGGGTTTACCTCCAACGCGGCATTGCAGAAGGTTCGCTGGTTGCTGAACGCCGAGAAGGCCGGGCATACCGGCAGTCTTGATCCGCTGGCCACCGGGGTGCTGCCGTTGTGCTTCGGTGAGGCCACCAAGTTCTCGCAATACTTGCTCGATTCCGACAAGGCTTATGAAACCCTGGCGCAACTGGGCAAGACCACCACCACGGCCGATGCCGAAGGTGAGGTTTTGCAGGAACGCCCGGTGACCGTTGGTCGCGCCGATGTTGAAGCTGTGTTGCCGGGTTTTCGTGGGCAAATCAGTCAGATACCGCCGATGTACTCGGCGCTCAAGCGTGATGGCCAGCCGCTGTACAAGCTGGCCCGTGCAGGCGAAGTAGTGGAGCGCGAACCGCGTTCTGTTACTATTGCGCGCTTGGAATTGCTGGCCTTTGAGGGTGATACTGCGCGGCTTGCGGTGGATTGCAGCAAAGGCACCTATATCCGCACCTTGGTGGAAGATATCGGTGAGCAACTCGGTTGTGGCGCTTACGTTGCGCAATTGCGACGTACCCAGGCCGGGCCTTTCACGCTGGCTCAGACGGTCACGCTTGAAGAGTTGGAAGCGGTACATGCCGAAGGCGGCAACGAAGCGGTCGACCGCTTCCTGATGCCATCGGACAGCGGCCTGCTGGATTGGCCGCTGTTGCAGTTCTCGGAGCACAGCTCGTTCTACTGGCTTAACGGCCAACCGGTACGGGCCCCGGATGCACCGAAGTTCGGCATGGTACGGGTACAGGATCACAACGGTCGCTTCATCGGTATCGGTGAAGTGAGCGAAGACGGGCGCATCGCGCCACGTCGACTGATTCGGTCAGAATGACCGGACGAGGGTGGCTGTTAACAGGCACGGTCACTTCCTCATTTTTAGATACAGGGATTTGTCCCTGGCCTGTTGAAGCTGTTTCTTTGAAACAGTTTCCTGATAAAAGGATTGCCTCATGGCTCTCGACGTTCAAGAAAAAGCTCAAATCGTAGCTGACTACCAGCAAGCTGTTGGTGACACTGGTTCGCCAGAAGTGCAAGTTGCACTGCTGACCCACAACATCAACAAACTGCAGGGTCACTTCAAGATCAACGGTAAAGATCACCACTCCCGTCGTGGTCTGATCCGCATGGTAAACCAGCGTCGTAAGCTGCTGGACTACCTGAAAGGCAAAGACGTGAGCCGTTACAGCGCTCTGATCGGTCGCCTGGGTCTGCGTCGCTAATAAGCGATTGCGCTAGAGGTTGGTTGTCTGTCGTACGTCAGTGGGTTTCCCGCTGGCGCATGGCAGGCTCCCAGCCTCAAGTTTTATCTGGATACACGTTTTACCCTGGACAGGCGTTGGGTCGACTCCCGACATTGCCCAAGAATTTCGCAAGAAGACAAGTTCCCCAAGAGCCACAAAAGAAGGTAGGACACCGTGAACCCGGTAATCAAAAAATTCCAGTTCGGTCAGTCGACCGTTACCCTCGAGACTGGCCGTATCGCCCGTCAGGCCTCCGGCGCAGTATTGGTCACCGTTGACGACGACGTCAGCGTATTGGTGACCGTAGTCGGTGCCAAACAAGCCGATCCAGGCAAGGGCTTCTTCCCTCTGTCCGTTCACTACCAGGAAAAGACTTACGCTGCCGGTAAGATCCCTGGCGGTTTCTTCAAGCGTGAAGGCCGTCCTTCCGAGAAAGAAACCCTGACTTCCCGACTGATCGACCGTCCGATCCGTCCGCTGTTCCCAGAAGGCTTCATGAACGAAGTGCAGGTTGTCTGCACTGTCGTTTCCACCAGCAAGAAGACCGATCCGGACATCGCTGCGATGATCGGTACCTCGGCTGCGCTGGCCATCTCCGGCATTCCTTTCGATGGCCCGATCGGCGCTGCCCGCGTTGCGTTCCACGAAAGCACCGGTTACCTGCTGAACCCGACTTACGAGCAACTGAAAGCTTCGAGCCTGGACATGGTCGTTGCCGGTACTTCGGATGCCGTTCTGATGGTTGAATCGGAAGCCAAAGAGCTGACCGAAGACCAGATGCTGGGCGCGGTACTGTTTGCTCAAGACGAATTCCAGGTTGTGATCAACGCTGTTAAAGAACTGGCTGCCGAAGCTGCCAAGCCAACCTGGGCCTGGGCTCCACAACCAGAAGCTACCGCTCTGCTCGGCGCTATCCGTGCCGAGTTCGGCGACGCGATCTCCCAGGCTTACACCATCACCATCAAGGCCGACCGTTACGCTCGCCTGGGTGAGCTGAAGGACCAGGTTGTTGCCAAACTGTCCGGTGACGAAGGCCAGCCTTCTTCCAGCGAAGTCAAAGCAGCTTTCGGCGAAATCGAATACCGCACCGTTCGCGAAAACATCGTAAACGGTAAGCCACGTATCGACGGCCGCGACACCAAGACCGTACGTCCTTTGAGCATCGAAGTCGGTGTTCTGCCTAAGACCCACGGTTCGGCACTGTTCACCCGTGGCGAAACCCAGGCTCTCGTTGTTGCAACTCTGGGCACCGCCCGTGACGCACAACTGCTGGACACCCTGGAAGGCGAGAAAAAAGACCCGTTCATGCTGCACTACAACTTCCCTCCGTTCTCGGTAGGTGAGTGTGGTCGCATGGGTGGTGCTGGTCGTCGCGAAATCGGTCACGGCCGTCTGGCCCGTCGTTCGATTCAGGCCATGCTGCCTGCTGCCGACGTGTTCCCGTACACCATCCGTGTCGTGTCGGAAATCACCGAGTCCAACGGTTCGAGCTCCATGGCTTCGGTCTGTGGCGCTTCCCTGGCGCTGATGGATGCCGGCGTTCCGATGAAGGCACCGGTCGCTGGTATCGCCATGGGTCTGGTTAAAGAAGGCGAGAAATTCGCCGTCCTGACCGACATCCTGGGTGACGAAGACCACCTCGGCGACATGGACTTCAAAGTAGCGGGTACTGCCAAAGGCGTTACCGCGCTGCAGATGGACATCAAGATCAAAGGCATCACCGAAGAAATCATGGAAATCGCTCTGGGCCAAGCCCTGGAAGCGCGCCAGAACATCCTCGGTCAGATGAACCAGATCATTGCTCAGTCCCGTACCGAGCTGTCGGAAAACGCTCCGACCATGATCGCGATGAAAATCGACACCGACAAAATCCGTGATGTCATCGGTAAAGGCGGCGCGACCATTCGTGCGATCTGTGAAGAGACCAAGGCTTCGATCGACATCGAAGACGACGGCTCGATCAAGATCTTCGGCGAAACCAAGGAAGCGGCTGAAGCTGCACGTCAGCGCGTTCTGGGCATTACCGCAGAAGCTGAAATCGGCAAGATCTACGTCGGCAAGGTTGAGCGCATCGTCGACTTCGGCGCATTCGTCAACATCCTGCCTGGCAAGGACGGTCTGGTTCACATCTCGATGCTGAGCGACGCTCGCGTTGAGAAAGTGACCGACATCCTGAAAGAAGGCCAGGAAGTGGAAGTGCTGGTACTGGACGTGGACAACCGCGGCCGTATCAAGCTGTCCATCAAAGACGTAGCAGCAGCCAAGGCTTCGGGCGTTTAATCACCCCCCACGCCTGACCGCTTCAACGTAATAAAAAATGCCCTGCAGTGAAAGCTGCGGGGTATTTTTCTGCCTGCAAAAAAATGAGACGAGTCATGAAGTTGCCTGACCCCAAAGTCAGTGCTAGGTTTAGCCCACTGCCCGTGTAGCTCAGTTGGTAGAGCAGCGCACTCGTAACGCGAAGGTCGCAGGTTCGATTCCTGTCTCGGGCACGAGCGACACGTTGTTTTCAGATGATCCCGAATGGTTCTGAAGGCCAGATAAGCCGGGTTTTCCAACGGTTTTTTGCGTCAGAGAGATCCTTGATGATCCAGATCCATCTTCCATTCCTCAGATCAAAGAGAACGCCATGACCGTTAAAGAATTGACCCAAGAAGCCAGACACGAAGAAGCGCTGAAAAAGTATTTGCTGGATTCGCCCCAGCTAGCCGAAGAGATCAAGGACTTGCCCGCCGACGATCAGAAAGACCAGATCCAGTGGGCGTTCGAGGATGAGGCAGAAGCCCAGGGCTTGCAGCCGTGGGAGCTGACGCTCAAGTACACCTCAACCCCTGAAGAGTTCGAGGCGGCGCGCCTTGTTCTGCACAAGGAGGCTGCCGAGGTGTTGGGCGTCGAGTGGGAAGAGTACTGCGAGATGAATAATCTGGTGTTCTGATAAAAACGCCAGCCTCACGAGGCTGGCGTTTTTCATTCACACAGGCGTTATCAAAGGCTCAGACGCATCGACAGATCGACAGCCTTCACATCCTTGGTCATTGCGCCAATCGAGATGTAATCCACCCCGGTTTCGGCGATCGGGAGCAGCGTGCTTTCGTTGATACCGCCGCTGGCCTCCAGTTTTGCCTTGCCTGCGTTCAAACGCACGGCTTCGCGCATGTCATCCAGGCTCAACTCGTCGAGCATGATGATGTCGGCACCGGCCGCCAGGGCTTCCTTCAGCTCGTCCAGGCTTTCCACTTCGATCTCCACCGGTTTGCCCGGGGCAATCTTGTGCGCGGCTTTGATGGCCTCCGGGATGCCACCGCAGGCAGCAATATGGTTTTCCTTGATCAGGAATGCGTCGTACAGACCGATGCGGTGGTTGTGGCAACCGCCGCAGGTCACTGCGTACTTCTGCGCCAGACGCAGCCCCGGCAAGGTTTTACGGGTGTCGAGCAACTTTACCTGAGTCTCGGCAACGAAATCGGCCAGGTACTGCGCGCGCGTGGCCACGCCAGAAAGCAACTGCAGGAAGTTCAGTGCACAGCGTTCGCCTGTCAGTAGCGAGCGCGCCGGGCCTTCGAGGTGGAACAGCGCCTGATTGGGTTTCACCCGCTCGCCATCGCGCACCTGCCAGTGCACCGCCACACGTGGATCCAGCTGCCGAAACACTGCATCAACCCAAGCTGTGCCGCTGATGACGGCAGCGTCGCGGGTAATGATGGTCGCTTTGGCCAGGCGTTCGGCCGGGATCAGCTGCGCGGTGATGTCGCCGCTGCCGATGTCTTCGAGCAACGCACGGCGCACGTTGGCTTCGATTTCGGCGGTCAAATCGGCGAGACGTAGATTCGGCATAACGGACTCCACAAACAAAGTGGCCCGATTATAGGGCCATGGCGCCGGGCAACCCAAGGCATCGACGCGTTCCCATCGCTCTGAAACCTGCATTTGGTCGATTCGCCTGATCAATCGGTACTAAGTCGACGTCTTCCATAAGCGTCTATTTCAATGGGAAACGCAGAGTCTGCTGGTACAGGGGACATCTTTTGCAAGATAATCCGCCTTGCTTTTGACGTCATGACTTTGACGTAGATTGGATTGACGACTATTCGAAGACTCACTGTTTCTGGAGGCCTGAATGCACAACGACGGGAATGTAGTGCCCTTGCACAAGGTTGCTACCGACCAGGCGACTCACTCGCCGCTCGCCCGCCTGCCTGTGATTCTGCTTCAGGTTCGCGACAAGGCTGCTCAACATCTCAGGCATGGGTTGCAGGAGTTGTTCGATAACGCCGACGACACACTGTTCGAAATGGCCGACCGGGCCCGCAATGACGTCGATCAGAACCTCTTCTTCGAAGCCATGCGCGACTTGCGCCTCAAGCGCAAAAACATCGAACGCGGCGTTCTCGAACAATTCTTCGAGGCTTTTGTCAGCCTCACACAGTACGACACCCCTCAGTCTGCCTTGCCCCAGGCGCTGGCCTTCGACGCCGCGGCGGCGCTGTCCAATGACGACAGGGAGCGCAGCGTGGCAGTGGAGGCGATGGTCAGCAAAGTGCTGAGCCGCGACGGCTTCGCCCTGGACCAACTGACTGCCCGACTCAGCGCACTGCTGGGCAGGGAGCTGCTCGATCAGCGCAATCCGATGGGGCCGGCGATGCTCTGCGAGTACTTTTTGCAGGCCGGGCGCAACCTGGGAGTGGAGATCAAGGTCAAGCTGATCATCCTCAAGTTGTTCGAACGCTACGTGCTCAAAGAGGCCAATCAGCTCTACGCCGAAGCCAATCAGTTGCTGATTGCTACCGGTGTTCTGCCCGACCTCAAACCTGCCCCTGCGCGTCGGGCCAGGGATCGTGCGGCTGCCAGCGTCGGTGTTGAATCCGCGCCAGCCAGCACCCGCGCCGGTGGCCCGCCGATCGACGACAGCGTGCAGGAAGTCTTCGCCGCGTTGCAGCAATTGCTGTTTCACGTGCGGGGCAGTGTCGCGCCGACGCTTGAGGCCAGTGCCCAGACACAGCCGATTTCCACCCGCGACCTGCTGCGCCTGCTCTCGCACTTGCAGCAATACGTGCCGGCGCCGGCAGCGCAGGACGACTTCGATCTGCGAAACCAGCTCGAACTACTGCTGACGCGGGTCAGCGTCAAAAGTGGCAAGTCACGGGTTGTCGGGGTGGCTGACGAAGACGTGATCAACCTGATCGCGATGCTCTTCGAATGCATCCTCGATGACCGCAACCTGCCGGATTCGCTCAAGGCGCTGATCGGCCGTTTGCAGATCCCGATGCTGAAAGTGGCGGTGCTCGACAAAAGCTTCTTCAGCCGCAGCAGTCACCCGGCTCGGCGCCTGCTTAATGAAATCGCCACCGCAGCCATGGGGTGGGGCGAGTGCGATGACCATGAGCGCGACAGCCTGTACCTGCGCATCGAGCAAGTGGTGCAACGGTTGCTGAACGATTTTGTCGATGATCCAGCGGTTTTTTCCGAATTGCTGGCAGATTTTCTCGCCTTCACCAGCGACGAGCGCCGTCGTAGTGAGCTGCTGGAGCAACGTACCCGTGACGCCGAAGAAGGCCGTGCCAGGACTGAACTGGCCCGCCAGCGCGTCGTACAGGTGTTGAATCAGGCCTTGTCGGGCAAAGTATTGCCGCAAGGGGTGGTGGTGTTTGTCCAGGAAGCCTGGAGCAAATTGTTGCTGCTGACGTGCCTCAAGCACGGCGATCAGTCAGCCGAGTGGAACGCTGATGTGCAGACCATGGAGCAATTGATCTGGAGCGTACAACGCCATGAAGAGCCCGATGCGAGCCTGCGTTTGCTGGCACTGGTGCCGGGGTTGCTTAAATCGTTGCGCGATGGGCTGAGCAGCTCGGCATTCGATCCGTTCGCCACCAGCGAGTTTTTCAGTGAGTTGAAAGCCTTGCACGTTCAGCTGTTCGAACGTCCAGGGCAAAAGCTTGAACAGTCTGTCGATACGCCGGTAATGGTCGAAGTGCTGCAGGAAGTCGCCCTGCGAACCGCCGACGAAGGGCCGGTCGATACGGCGTCAGTGCGTTTGCCGGAGGACGACGCCGGTCTGCTTCAGGTCGATCAGTTGCGGTTGGGGTGCTGGGTCGAGTTTCAGGAAGACGAGGAAAACACCCTTCGCTGCAAGCTGGCGGCGATCATTGAAGCCACCGGCAAGTACATTTTCGTCAACCGCACCGGAATGAAAGTGCTGGAGCGCAGCCGCACCGGTCTGGCTCTGGAATTCCATCGTGGCGCAGTGCGAGCGCTGGACGACACTTTGCTGTTCGACCGGGCGCTGGAGTCGGTGATCGGTAACCTGCGGCGCCTCAATCGCGGCAAGTGATCGCGCCCCGAGGGTCTATCGCTGCATACTGGGCGCCATCACAGTCGTCGTTGAAGGAGCCTGTATGCAGTTGGACCCCGCGAGCGGTTGGTGTCAGGGTGTGCATTTATGCCCCTCGCCCAACTTCAATGCGCGCCCCACGGGCGAAATTTCCCTGCTGGTGATCCACAACATCAGTTTGCCGCCAGCGCAATTCGCCACCGGCAAGGTGCAGGAATTTTTCCAGAATCGCCTGGATGTCACGGAGCATCCCTACTTTGAAGGGATCGCCGACCTGCGTGTGTCTGCGCACTTTCTGATCGAACGTGACGGCACAGTCACTCAGTTTGTCTCTTGTCTTGAGCGTGCCTGGCATGCCGGCGTCTCGAGTTTCGAAGGGCGGGAAACCTGTAACGATTTTTCCGTGGGCATCGAACTTGAAGGCACGGATGATCTGCCGTTCACCGATGCTCAGTATCGAGCGTTGACGACTCTAACCCGGCAGCTGCAAAGCGTCTTCACGGCCATCACCGCACAGCGCATCTGTGGGCACAGCGATATCGCACCTGGGCGTAAAACCGATCCGGGACCCGCGTTCGACTGGGCACGCTATCGCGCCGCCCTGGCAAAAGAGGAACAACAATGAGTTTTCTGGTGTTGCTGTTGGCGGTCTGGATCGAGAAGTTCTCGGCCCTGCGCCATCGGGTTCAGCGCGATGGCGGTTGGCTGCGGGAGCTGGCCAAGCTTGAAACCCATTCGCGTCTGGTCAATCGTCCGTGGCTGATTTTGCTGATACTGGTGTTGTTGCCAGTGGCACTGCTGGGTTTGCTGCTGCTGGTGCTGGACCCGGTGGCTTACGGTCTGCTGGCGTTGCCGGTGCACCTGCTGGTGGTGATTTACAGTTTGGGGCGCGGCGATCTGCTGGCCGGTCTCGGGCCGTTTCGCGATGCCTGGCGCCGGGAAGACCTGCAAGCTGCCGCTCATGTGGCGGACCGCGACCTGGGTATCTGCGCCGATAACGGCGAACAACTGCTGGAACGGGTCGAAGGGCATCTGCTGTGGGAGGCTTATCAGAGCTTTTTCGCGGTAATTTTCTGGTACTTCTTGCTGGGTCCGGTCGCGGCCCTGAGCTATCGACTGTTGGCCCTGGCCGAAGAACACGGGCAGAACCCGGCCGTGGTCGAGCGCGCCGCACAACTGCGTCACGCGTTCGACTGGGTGCCGGTGCGTCTACTGGCGGCGAGTTTTGCGTTGGTCGGCAACTTTGTCGCGGTCAGCCGGGTGATGTTGCATGAGCTGCTGAACTGGAACATCAGCGCCGCCCAATTGATCGAGAAGGTCGGGCTTGTGGCCGGTGAAATTCCAGCGCCAGTGGTCGGGCCTGACGGCATCAACAGCCTCGACCGGATCTGGGAACTGCTGCTGCGCGCGGCGGTGCTCTGGTACGCCGGTTTTGCGTTGTGGACCGTTCTCCCGTAATTGCGCAGTGAACTCCATTTGTGGCGAGGGGGCTTGCCCCCGTTGGGGGCAAAGCCCCCCCGTTAACCTTAAGTTACAAAACCTCCCGCCGATTTAAGCTATACAGAGCTAGCGCCGAATAGTGGCTATCTGCTGTCGACCCGCGCCTGGCAATAAAAATAAGAAAACAAAGGGAGACCTCCAGTGAAGAGCTTGCTCTATCCCGCTGTCGCGCTGATGAACCGCCTGAGCTTTGGCATGAAGTTCAGCCTGATCAGCGTGCTGTTCCTTGTGCCGATGCTGGTGACCAACTTCTATCTGGTGCGCGATTCTTATCGAGAATTCCAGGGCACCCGCGTCGAACTGCAAAGCCTCGACCTGCTGGGTAGCAGCCTGACGTTACGGCGCGATCTGGAAACCCTGAACAATCTGGTACAGATCGACGTCACCCTCGGTCAGTCCGGCAAGGCCGGTAATGTCGAGTCGCAGATCAGCACCCTGGGACAAAGCGTGCTGAGCCGTTTGCAAGGGTTGACGGCGATGACCATCGATCCGGAACACATTGCGGTTTTCGATGCCAAGCGCGATGAAATGATCGCCGCGTTCAAGGCCCAGCAAGCGGAAAATTCCCTGCAAAGTAAAAGTGGAATGATCGGCAAGTTGCTCGGCAATGCGCAGATTTTCAGCCAGATCATCGCCAGTCAGGCCGGCCTCAGCCGCGACACTCAGAGCGACATGCGCCAGCTCAGCGAACTCATTACCAATGTCACCCCGCCCGTTACACAGCTTCTTGGCGAAGGCCGGGCGATGGGCTCTTTTTCGCTGGGGCAGGGCTTTCTCAACTCGGCATCGAGTACCCGTTTTGATGAGTTGCTGGTGCAGATCGAAAAACTGCAGGCCGAATATGCCCTGAAGTTGCAGGACGCGCTCGGTTCCAGCAAAGCAGCACGGGAAACCCTGGCTGCTCAGGCCGATAGCAGCAAGGCGTCGTTGAAAAAGGCCAGTGAACTGTTCGAAGAACAGGTCGTGATGGCCGACACGCTCGATGCGCCCTGGCAGGGCTTTTACGATCAGGTCACGGGCCTGATGGACCAGACGTACCAACTCAATGAAGCCACCCTGAAGTTTCTCGGCACCCAGTTACAGCAGCGACTGGAGCAGAACCGCACCCACATGGTCTTGCAGACCGTGGCGCTGTCGGTGGTGTTTGTGTTGATTTTTTACCTCTACGGTGGCTTCTACGCCTCGACCCGCACCACCCTCAAGCGTCTTGGCGCGGTGATGGACAAAGTCGCGGCCGGCGACATGACGGTGACCTTCAGCGCCAACAGCCGCGATGAACTGGGCGAGTTGGGTGAGGTGTTCAACGGCACCGTTAAGAAGATCCATGACCTGATCGAGCGGGTCGGCCAGACTGTCATTGAGGTCGAGCGCCAGGCCGGGCAGGTGGAGAGCGTATCAGCCCGAAGCAACCAGGCGGTGGCGGGGCAGCGCACTCAGATCGAGCAGGTCGCTACAGCCATGAACCAGATGTCGGCCACCTCGCTTGAGGTTGCACGCAGTGCCGCGGCAGCGGTCAGCAGTGCCCATAGCGTCAATGACGAGACCATCAGCGGTCGCGGTCTGGTGCAGTCTCAGCAGGGCAGCATCGCAGCCCTTGCCACTGAGATCGACCAGTCGGTGCTGGTGATCAATCAACTGGCCAGCGACAGCCAGTCCATCAGTCGCGTGCTGGAGGTGATCAAGAGCATCGCCGAACAGACCAACCTACTGGCGCTCAACGCGGCCATCGAAGCTGCTCGGGCCGGTGAGCAGGGCCGTGGTTTTGCAGTGGTGGCGGACGAGGTCCGGACCCTGGCCAAGCGCACCCAGCAATCGACCGAAGAAATCGAGCAGATGATCGCCAAACTCCATGGTGGTGTCGGCGCTGCGGTGAAGGCGATGGGGACCAGTCATCAGATGGCAAACGGCACGGTGGGGCAGTCGGAAAAGGTTCAGCAAGCGCTGGAAAACATCCTCGGCGCCGTCGGCATGATCGTCGATCAGAACCAGCAAATCGCCGCGGCGGTGGAGCAACAGACTGCTGTGGCTCACGACATTGACCAGAATATTGTCGAGATCAACCGCGCGGGTGAGCGTACCGCCGAAGGGGCGCACCAGACCGAGGATGCCAGTCGTGCGTTGTCGGCTCAGGTGGTGGAGCTCAAGCAGTTGATCAGCGCGTTCCGGGTCTGAAAACGCTCCGAAGCAGCTGTAGGAGCCGAGCTGGCTCAGCTCCTACAGTGCGAACAATCTGTAGTACTTGTTCCATTTTCCGGTCGGCAGTTTCCTGATTTCCTACCGCCTCTGGTTTTTGGTCTTTAATGAAGCAAGATTAATCACTTGAACCTGCTCCGAGGAGGCTTGGTAATGTCTGCTGCAACGATTGGAATCCAGGGGCACTGCGCGCATTGCGCAAGCACACTTGTGCTCGAGCCCTGGCAACTCAACGCCATCGCCATCAACGAATCGTTCGCCTGTTCCCACTGTCACAAAGCCTTGCGGCTGAACGATCCGAAACAGATCAAACGCTTCAAATCCCTCGATTCCCACGCGTTACTGCGTGCGAGTACGTTGATCATGGTCTGCACCGCGTTATTGGTGGCGTTGGTGATGGAATGGATCCGGATGCTCAGCGTGGTCGAGCAGCTGAATTTTTCGCTGATTGCGATCCTGGTCTATTTCATCGTCATTCATTTCGCCGAGCACCGGCAACACATCACGCTGATTCTGGAGGCCGCCAAGGCCCACGCCGACTGACTACCAGTTGAACAACGCGCAAGCATTGGCCGTGCTGACGGCGGCCAATTGCTCGGGGCTGATCGCCATGATTTGCGCCAGTGCCGAGCAGATCGCCGGCAGATGGGCCGGGCTGTTGCGTTGGCCGGGGAACATGACGGGCGCCATGTCCGGAGAATCGGTTTCCAGTACCACCGATTCAAGCGGCAAGTCGGCAAGCACACGATGCATGCGCAGGGCCTGAGGCCAGGTCGCGGCACCGCCCAGGCCCAGTTTGAACCCAAGCTTGATGTATTCGCGGGCTTCTTCTTTGCTGCCGGCGAAGGCGTGGATGATCCCCGCGCGTTTCAACTTGAACCGTTTAAGCGTGGCAATCACCGCCGCATGGCTGCGTCGCACATGAATCAGCGCCGGCAGATTGAAATCCGCTGCCAGTTGCAGCTGCGCATCGAACAACGCTTGCTGGCGCTTGCGATCGAGGGTTTCGATGAAGTAATCCAGACCGATTTCGCCCACGGCGCACAACTGCCGATGGCCAGCCAGACGGGTCAGCCAGTCGCCGAGTGCCGTCAGGTCTTCGGGGCGATGGTCATCCAGATACACCGGGTGCAAACCGAACGCCGCATGCAGGTCGGGATCGCTTTGCACCAGATCCCAGACCCGCTGCCAATTGCCCTGATAAACCCCCAGCACCACCATTCGCCGCACGCAGAGGGCGCGGCTCTCGGCCAGCAGCGCCTGACGATCCTCGTCGAAGTCCGGAAAATCCAGATGAGTGTGGCTGTCGATCAGCTCCACGATTCAGTCCTGGCGAATACGCTGCTTGAAGGTCCGCGCGATGGCCTGCACGCCGGGTTGGTAATCCGATTGCTCGATGGCGGCCAGGGCCAGTTCCAGGGCTTTATCGGCGATGAGCTGATGCTGCTGGGCCATGGCGTTGACCGGCAGCGGCAGGAAATCCAGCAACTGCGTGTCACCGAACGTGCCGAGGCGCAGCGGACG
This sequence comes from Pseudomonas sp. ZS1P83, assembly GCF_054897825.1. Taxonomy (NCBI): domain Bacteria; kingdom Pseudomonadati; phylum Pseudomonadota; class Gammaproteobacteria; order Pseudomonadales; family Pseudomonadaceae; genus Pseudomonas; species Pseudomonas sp. ZS1P83. The sequence goes on along the minus strand of NZ_CM142706.1, from coordinate 4,583,222 downwards.
GGTTTTGAGCGGGAAATCGTGCAAGGCATCGAATACGCCCTGAAGCAGCACGTAGGACGTGGTCACCAGCGCATCCGGAAAATGGCCCAGACGCTGTAGCAATTCGTCCATCAACTGCTTGCCGCACTCACGGCTGAACGACTCGCCGTGCTCGATCAGCACCTCGCCTTTGAACCCGTCCAAAGCCTCTTTGAAACCTGCCGCCCGCTCCTGGCTGATGCTCAGTTCGGGGCGTGCGCCGATCAGTGCGATCTGCTTGGGCAGCGGGTCCAGTAGACTGCGGGTCAGTTGCAGGCTGGCCTCGCGGTCATCGCTGATCACCGAACAGAAATGCTCAGGCTCCATGACCCGGTCGATCGCGATGATCGGTATGCCTTTGGCCTGCAATTGGCGATAGCTGTCATCGCCAGCCGGCAGGCAACTGGCAACGATCAACGCATCGCAGCGTCGAGCCCGGAACAGTTGCAGCAACTGCCGTTCGCTGTCCGGCGCATCGTCGGAACTGGCGATCAGCAACTGATAGCCGCGAGCCCGGGCGCCTTGTTCCAGCAGTTTGGCGATTCGTGCGTAACTGGGGTTTTCCAGATCCGGCAGAATGAAACCCAAGGTGCGGGTGTGCCGACTGCGCAGCCCGGCAGCTTGGGGGTTGGGCGTAAAGCCATGTTGTTCGACGACCGCGCGCACGCGCTCGACGGTGGCACTGCTGATACGTTGTTGTTCTGCCTTGCCATTAATGACATAGCTGGCGGTGGTAACGGACACACCGGCCAACTGGGCGATATCACTGAGTTTCAACCCGGGATTTCCTTGTTTTTTTTCGAGCTTGCCCGACATTTTCGCCAATCCTACCCGATTCAGGCAGACGACCATTGTCGCAGCCCATCCGACAATTGGACTTCAAGGATGAGACATTATCGAGTAACGTGCCAATCATTCTAGATTAAACGTTTCAGCAGGCGTATTTTCTACGTTATGGGCTCCATTGTCGGTTCTGCCGTGAAACCGCCAAAACTGCCTCCTGAAAAGGTTTGCTTAAGCGCCTAAGCTGAATCATTCAAAACAATACCTGGCGTCACAAGGCGCCAAAAAGGAGAAAGCATGCTCGAGCTCACCATAGAGCAGATATCCATGGGCCAGTCGGCTGTGGACAAGTCCGCAGCGTTGCACCTGCTGGCCCAGCATCTGGTCGCCGATGGCCTGGTGGACGAGGGTTATCTCGCCGGGTTGCAGGCGCGCGAAGTCCAGGGCTCGACCTTTCTCGGTCAAGGTATTGCCATCCCCCACGGTACGCCGGAAACCCGCGATCAGGTGTTTTCCACCGGCGTGCGGCTGATGCAGTTCCCCGAGGGTGTGGATTGGGGGGACGGTCAGATCGTCTACCTGGCGATTGGTATTGCGGCCAAATCTGACGAACACCTGCGCCTGTTGCAACTGCTGACCCGTGCCCTCGGCGAAACCGACCTGGGCCAGGCGCTGCGCCGCGCCAGTTCCGCCGAAGCCTTGTTGAAACTGTTGCAAGGCGCGCCGCAAGAACTGGCGCTGGATGCGCAGATGATCGGCCTTGGTGTGTCCGCCGATGATTTTGAGGAATTGGTTTGGCGTGGCGCACGTTTGCTGCGTCAGGCCGACTGTGTCAGCAACGGTTTCTCTGCGGTGTTGCAACAAGTCGAAGCGCTGCCGCTGGGCGATGGCCTGTGGTGGTTGCACAGCGAGCAAACGGTCAAGCGTCCGGGTCTGGCCTTCGTCACGCCGGACAAACCCATACGCTACCTCGGCCAACCGCTCAGTGGCCTGTTCTGCCTGGCCAGTCTCGGTGAAGCCCATCAGGCGTTGCTCGAACGCCTTTGTGCGTTGCTGATCGAAGGTCGCGGCCACGAATTGGGTCGCGCCACCAGCAGCCGTAAAGTCCTCGAAGTCCTTGGCGGTGAACTGCCGGCCGATTGGCCCAGCGCTCGCATCGCGCTGGCCAACGCCCACGGATTGCATGCGCGTCCGGCGAAGATCCTCGCGCAACTGGCGAAAAGTTTTGAAGGCGAAGTTCGCGTGCGCATTGTCGACGGCCAGGACAGCGCAGTGTCAGTGAAGAGCTTGAGCAAACTGCTCAGCCTCGGCGCCCGTCGCGGTCAGGTGCTGGAATTTGTCGCCGAACCGAACATTGCCGCCGACGCCTTGCCAGCCTTGTTGGCCGCCATTGAAGAAGGCCTCGGTGAAGAAGTCGAACCGCTGCCAGCCGTGAGCCAACAGCGAGAAGTGATCGCCGATGTGGCCGAGGTGATTCTCGCGCCAGCGTCCGGCAGTCTGGTTCAGGCCATCGTCGCCGCACCGGGCATCGCCATCGGCCCGGCGCACATTCAAGTGCTGCAAACCATCGATTACCCGCTGCGCGGTGAGTCTGCCGCCATCGAGCGCGAACGCCTCAAACAGGCGTTGGTGGACGTGCGTCGCGACATCGAAGGCCTGATTGAACGCAGCAAGTCCAAGGCCATTCGCGAGATTTTCATCACTCACCAGGAAATGCTCGACGACCCGGAATTGACCGATGAAGTCGACACCCGTCTCAAGCAAGGCGAAAGCGCCGAAGCGGCGTGGATGGCAGTGATTGAAGCGGCGGCCAAACAACAGGAATCGCTGCAGGACGCGTTGCTCGCCGAGCGTGCCGCCGACTTGCGTGATATCGGTCGTCGGGTATTGGCGCAGTTGAGTGGCGTCCAAACCCCGAGCGAGCCTGAGCAACCGTACATTCTGGTGATGGATGAAGTCGGCCCGTCCGATGTCGCCCGCCTTGATCCGACCCGCGTCGCCGGCATCGTCACCGCCCGTGGCGGCGCCACTGCTCACAGCGCAATTGTCGCGCGCGCCCTCGGGATTCCAGCGCTGGTCGGCGCCGGCCCGGCCGTGTTGCTGCTGGCGCCGGGCACGCCATTGCTGATTGATGGTCAGCGCGGCCGCCTGCACGTGGACGCCGACGCGGCGACCTTGCAGCGCGCGACCGAAGAGCGCGACACCCGCGAGCAACGCCTGAAAGCGGCCGCCGAACAACGCCATCAACCGGCGCTGACCACCGACGGTCATGCGGTCGAAGTGTTCGCCAATATTGGTGAAAGCGCGGGGGTCACCAGTGCGGTGGAGCAGGGCGCCGAAGGCATTGGCCTGCTGCGCACCGAACTGATTTTCATGGCTCACTCGCAAGCGCCGGACGAGGCGACCCAAGAAGTTGAATACCGTCGCGTCCTTGATGGCCTGGCCGGTCGTCCCTTGGTCGTTCGCACCCTCGACGTCGGCGGCGACAAACCGCTGCCGTATTGGCCGATTGCGAAAGAAGAAAACCCGTTCCTCGGCGTGCGCGGCATTCGCCTGACCCTGCAACGTCCGCAGGTCATGGAAGCGCAATTGCGTGCCTTGCTTCGCGCCGCGGACAACCGTCCATTGCGGATCATGTTTCCCATGGTCGGCAGTGTCGATGAATGGCGCCAGGCGCGGGACATGACCGAACGTCTGCGTCTGGAAATTCCGGTTGCCGACCTGCAATTGGGGATCATGATTGAGGTGCCGTCGGCTGCATTGCTCGCTCCGGTACTGGCCAAAGAGGTCGACTTCTTCAGCATCGGCACCAATGACCTGACCCAATACACCCTGGCCATCGACCGTGGTCATCCAACGTTGTCGGCCCAGGCTGACGGCTTGCACCCGGCGGTGCTGCAACTGATCGACATCACCGTGCGTGCGGCGCATGCCAACGGCAAGTGGGTCGGCGTGTGCGGCGAGTTGGCGGCCGATCCGCTGGCGGTGCCGGTGCTGGTCGGTCTGGGTGTGGATGAGTTGAGTGTGTCGGGTCGCAGCATTGCCGAGGTCAAGGCGCGGATTCGCGAACTCAACCTGGCCCAGACCCAAATCCTTGCCCAGCAGGCCCTGGCCGTGGGCAGCGCAAACGAAGTGCGCGCATTAGTGGAGGCCCTGTAATGGCCAAGATCCTAACCCTGACCCTCAACCCGGCGCTGGACCTCACCGTCCAGTTGCCGGTACTTGCACCCGGTCAGGTCAACCGTAGCGACGAGATGCACACCCACGCCGCCGGTAAAGGCGTGAACGTGGCGCAGGTGCTGGCGGACCTCGGGCATCAGCTCACCGTCAGCGGCTTCCTTGGGGAGGACAACCTTCAAGCGTTCGAAACCCTGTTCGCCAAACGCGGGTTTGTCGACGCGTTCATCCGTGTTCCGGGTGAGACTCGCAGCAACATCAAACTGGCGGAAAGCGATGGGCGCATCACCGACATCAACGGTCCCGGACCCTTGGTGAGTGAAGCTGCGCAGCAGGCATTGCTCGATCGCCTCGACCAGATTGCGCCGGGGCATGACGCGGTCGTCGTTGCCGGCAGCCTGCCTCAAGGCATCAGCCCTCAATGGTTGCAGGCGTTGATTGTGCGGTTGAAAAATCTCGGTTTGAACGTGGCGCTGGACACCAGCGGTGAAGCCTTGCGGGCAGCGCTCAACGCCGGGCCATGGCTGATCAAGCCAAACACCGAAGAACTGGCCGACGCGCTGGGTTGCGAAGTGGTTTCGGTGGCTGCGCAAGCGCAAGCCGCGAGCCGCTTGCATGCTCAAGGCATCGAGCACGTGGTGATCTCCGACGGCGCCGATGGCGTGAATTGGTTCAGTGTCGGCTCGGCGATGCATGCCACGCCGCCCAAGGTCAGTGTCGTCAGCACGGTGGGCGCAGGCGATTCGTTGCTGGCCGGCATGCTCCACGGTTTGCTCAGCGCCGACACACCTGAACAGACCTTGCGCACCGCCACGGCGATTGCCGCGATGGCGGTCACTCAGATCGGTTTCGGTATTGGCGACGCCACGCAGTTGGCGCGGCTCGAACAGGGCGTGCGCATGCGCTCCCTGACAGAACAATAAGAGGGTTTGTAATGAAGTTAGCGATTGTTACTGCCTGCCCGAATGGCATGGTCACCAGTGTGTTGTGCGCCCGTTTGCTCGATGCAGCGGCTCAGCGTCAGGGCTGGAGCACCAGTGTCGAAGTCAACGATGCCGCGCACCCTGAACGTCAATTGTCGGCGGCCACGATCGAGGCGGCCGAGTGGGTGTTGCTGGTGACCAGCGCGCCGGTGGATATGTCGCGATTCGTCGGCAAACGGGTCTTCCAAACCACCCCGGCGCAAGCCTTGCAAGATGTTGAAGCGGTGCTACGGCGCGGTGCTGAAGAAGCTCTGGTTTACGTCGCCCCCGAAGCTGTCGCTGAAACGGCCGCCGTCGTTAAAAACGCCCCACGAATGGTTGCAGTCACCGCATGCCCGACCGGCGTTGCGCACACTTTCATGGCCGCTGAAGCCTTGCAGCAAGCAGCCAAGCGTCTGGGCTACGACCTGCAAGTGGAAACCCAGGGTTCGGTCGGCGCACGCAATCCGTTGAGCGCCGACGCCATTGCCGATGCTGATGTGGTGCTGCTGGCGGCGGACATCGAAGTCGCCACCGAGCGTTTCGCCGGCAAGAAGATTTACCGTTGTGGCACCGGCATCGCCCTCAAACAAGCCGAGGCGACGCTGAACAAAGCGTTGGCCGAGGGCACGCAGGAAACCGCATCGACCGGTGCCAAAGGCCCGGCCAGGCAAGAGAAAGCCGGCGTTTACAAACACCTGCTGACGGGCGTGTCGTTCATGCTGCCGATGGTGGTGGCGGGCGGTCTGATGATCGCCTTGTCGTTCGTGTTCGGCATCACGGCCTTCAAGGAGCCTGGCACGCTCGCGGCAGCCCTGATGCAGATCGGCGGCGAGACCGCGTTCAAGCTGATGGTGCCGCTGTTGGCGGGTTACATCGCCTACTCGATCGCCGACCGTCCGGGCCTGGCGCCGGGGATGATTGGCGGTCTGCTGGCAAGCACCCTGGGTGCCGGTTTTATCGGCGGGATCATTGCCGGTTTCATCGCCGGTTACGCGGCGCAGGCGATCAATCGTTATGCACGTTTGCCGCAAAGTCTTGAGGCACTGAAACCGATTCTGATCATCCCGTTGCTGGCGAGTCTGTTCACCGGTCTGGTGATGATCTACGTGGTGGGCAAACCGGTGGCCGGGATGCTCGCAGGCCTGACGCATTTCCTCGACAGCATGGGCACCACCAACGCGATTCTGCTCGGTGTGTTGCTGGGCGGGATGATGTGCGTCGACCTTGGCGGGCCAATCAACAAGGCTGCGTATGCGTTCTCCGTGGGGCTGCTGGCGTCGCAGAGTTATGCACCGATGGCCGCGACCATGGCGGCTGGCATGGTGCCGCCGATTGGCTTGGGTATCGCCACGTTTATTGCCCGACGCAAGTTCGCCCAGGCTGAGCGCGAGGCCGGGAAAGCCGCGTTGGTACTGGGGCTGTGTTTTATCTCCGAAGGCGCGATTCCGTTTGCCGCCAAGGACCCGTTGCGAGTGATCCCTGCGAGCATTGCCGGTGGTGCATTGACCGGTGCGCTGTCGATGTACTTCGGCTGCAAACTGATGGCGCCGCACGGCGGGTTGTTCGTGCTGGCGATCCCGAATGCGATCAACCATGCACTGTTGTATCTGCTGGCGATTTTGGCCGGGAGTTTGTTGACTGCGGTGGCGTATGCGCTGCTCAAGCGACCGGAAGTCGTTGAGCTGGCAATAGAGCCTGTCAGCGCCTGACACCCAACCCTGTGGGAGCAAGCCCGCTCCCACAAGGGATCTGCTGTGTTGGCAATTCACTGATGACGTTGGAGTGGGTTACTCGATACACACCAACTGCACGATGTGGTTCTCGTCTCTCAGGGTTCTGCCGGTCCAGTCTTCAAGTGTTCGCATTTGTTCTAGCGAAAGATCGTAGCCGTCAAACTCATCCTCTGGTGTATGCCAATCCATTAGTTTTGCTAGTTCCTTGTGACGGCTATTGGGTATTTCCACACTCAGGAGAAGCTCCTCACTGTGTCTGTCGAAGACCTCTATGACATGTTTCATTTTTCTTTAAATCCAGACCCTGAGTTGCGCGCCATTCAAGGCTCACTCGTAGCTGCTGAGATACAGCATTAGCTCCTTGGGAAGTTCAATCATTGCGAGATTCTCAATGGCTGCAACCTGCCCGGCGGATAGTAGATGGCTTGCCATGGCATCCTCTTCTTCATGCCAAGCCATTATCGGCATCAGGGCATCCGTGGTAACGGTCCGAGACAAATCCACCTCGAATACAGCCAAGTCACCGTTTTCAGGTATTCCGTAAATCTGAAACTTCAGTTCGTATTTCATGGCTCAACCACTCTGGTTTTATTTGCTGGCTTTGTCTGGGTCCCCGTGTCCGGATTGAACTCACCGAGGTGCTTTCCACGCTTGTTGTACTTTTCCAGCGCCCCATGTTGAGAGTCCCATTCGTAGATCGTACCGTCTTCATCTTTCCATCTATCGCGTAACCCACCGCCTTTTTTTGGAGTTTTAGGTGTTGCGCGTTTGAGCCCTGGGAACGCAGGGAAGCTGTTCGGTCTGGGGTGATAGCTGTGATCCCCCGGCAATACGCTCAGCATAATGTAGACCGGCTCTACACCTGTGTCGGCAGGGAACCAGATGATCGCACCCTGATACTCGGGCGGATGCTCCGGGTTCACTAATGCCTTGTTGGCTTGCTCGGTGGGCGGGTATACCCACACAGACGGTAGTTGCGGGGCGCCAGCCAGGGCGGGAATGCCAAGTACGTCATCGGGATTTACCGCAGGCGTCCAGGTAAGGCCAATCCCGTTGCCGATGTCAGCAACAAACTTCTCGCCTTTCTGGGCGGCCTTGATGACTGGGACAAATTCCCAGTCTTTTTTCCCGCCCGTGTAGAAGCCGTAAGCGCTGACAGAGCCGTCCGGCAATGTTTTCACATTGATGCGAACACGGGTTCTTCCCGTATCCAGCGCCGCATATTGATCGTTTTTGTAGAAGGCACTATCAGAGGAAAGATTGGTGTTTGGAATCAGCAGTGCAATTGTCCCTACCCCTGCACTCGTCGCCACAATCGCTGACTCTGATAGTAGGGTTAGCGCAAGAGAGCCGCCGAGGCGTTGAGCAATCGCGTTGCCCGCTGCCGAGCCACCCACCAGTTTCAGGGGGACTCCTTTGGCTGTGATTGCGGTACCGGTGCCAAGCACAGCCCATAACCCGTAATCGGCAAGTTTTTCGACGGGGACGAATCCGGACGGGTTGTTGTGATTGATTACGCCGTTAGGGAGGCGACAGCTTTTTGCAAACACGCAACCTTTGGTAATGGGCTTCGAATCTCGCTGAGACGGGAGTTCGTTCCTTCGGGCTTCATCTCGAGCCAATCCTTGTTCATATCGCTGAACATCTACTTGTTGGCGGCGTACTTCATTGAGGGTCGGTTTTCGGGGGCTACAGCGAGGACAGCCGCACATGATAGAAGCTTCCATACTTTTGATGAAAGGCGTCCACCTTAAAGAGGGTTTCAAGTCCTGGCTGTAGGGCTATTCTTAAATTCCATGCTCCGTTTTCCCAACGTCACCCGTCAGTGGGGGTAAGCCTCTTCTTGGAGGCTACACAACCTTGCGGCATTGCCTACAACTGCGCCAGAATCCGCCGGCTTGTGTGTCTTGTGGCCTGTCGGTAACTTGATTCTCGTCACTGATTTCCAGTGATCGGGTTTAGTCGCCCGAAGTTTTCAGCAAAGATGCACAAGCTTCCGTTCAGTCAGGTACTTCTTTATCTGTTCTTAATGGTGGCTGTGCGCAGGGCGCTTCGGCGCGCCGGCAATGCTGATTCTCACCGGTCGACTAACCTGCACACAGCCGCCACCCTTCGTTTAGTCGCGAACAGGCTGCGGCTCCCAGCGAAGAGAGTCAGCATATGCATAAGGTCACGCCTAATCCGCCAGATATTGATTCGGCTGCTGCGTCCGAATCAATCGATCCAGAAAAACTCAACCAGACCCCACGCAAGCCCAGCACAATCTTTTTTATAGCCCCGGAAATCGACAACCAAACGTTGTTGGAATATGCCTGTGAATCGCTGGCCTCAGCGAATGTCATGGCGAGTGACTTCGCGAGGTATCTGCAAGGCACGCAGTGCAACACGATGTTGGGGATTCAGCAGTCGATCATGCTGGGAGAACTGGCGGTGAACCGGGTACTGGATAATCTGGATCCGCCCGGCTAGCCGCCGGATACTGTGGGAGCGGGCTTGCTCGCGATATAGGTCTTTCAGCCAACAAGGTTGCTGAATGTAAATACGTATTCGCGAGCAAGTCGGATCGCCGCACCGCCGCTCCCACAAGGGATCTGCGGCATTGGCAGATTTTTGTCATGCCTGAGTCATGCGTACATGTTTAAGTTTTCCTTTTCAGGGAGATCACAATGAGCGAATTCGACCTCGGCCGTCGTCGTGTCTTGCAAGCCGTTGGTGCCGGGCTGTTGTTGCCAGGCCTGGCGCCGGCGGTGATCGCTTCGGTCAAGGAGCGGCCGCAACTCACCGATGGCGTGCAGTCCGGCGACGTGCTGGGTGACCGGGCGATGATCTGGAGCCGTTGCGATCGCCCGGCGCGGATGGTGGTGGAATGGGACACCCGCAGCCTGTTCAGTAACCCTCGGCGTTTTGTCTCGCCATTGGCCGCCTCCAATACTGATTTCACCGCCCGGGTCGAGCTCACTGGCTTGCCCGCCGACCAGGCGATTTTTTACCGTGTGCACTTCGAAGACGCCCAGAGCGGCGTCGCCAGCGAACCCTGGTTCGGCCATCTGCGCAGCGTGCCGCAAACCCGTCGCGACATCCGTTTCGTCTGGAGCGGTGACACCGTCGGCCAGGGCTTCGGCATCAACCCGGACATCGGCGGCATGCGCATCTACGAAGCCATGCGTTTGCGTCTGCCAGACTTCTTTATCCACAGCGGCGACACCATCTACGCCGACGGACCCGTACCTGCGCAGCTCACCACAGAGAGCGGCCGTGTGTGGCGAAACATCACCACTGAAGCCAAGAGCAAAGTCGCGGAAACCCTCGATGAATATCGCGGCAACTACCGCTACAACCTGATGGACGAAAACATCCGCCGCTTCAACGCTGAGGTCCCGCAGATTTGGCAGTGGGACGATCATGAAGTGGTGAACAATTGGTCGCCGGGCAAGCAACTCGATGAGCGCTACAAGAGTAAAGATATCCACAGCCTGGTGGGTCGCGCACGGCAGGCCTGGCTCGAATATGCGCCCATGCGTTTGCAGAGCGCTGATGGGGGCGGGCGGATTTATCGCAAGCTCAGCTACGGTCCATTGCTCGATGTGTTCGTGCTCGATATGCGCAGCTATCGCGAAGCCAACGACGACAACCTGGGTGCCGCTAAACCGTTCCTCGGCCGTGAACAACTGGACTGGCTCAAGCATGAATTAAAGGCCTCCACTGCCCAGTGGAAAGTCATCGCTGCCGACATGCCGATTGGTCTCGGCGTACCGGATGGTGAAGTCAGCCCCGGTGTGGCGCGCTGGGAAGCCGTGGCCAACGGCGATCCGGGTCCGGCCCAAGGGCGTGAACTGGAAATCGCCGAATTGTTGGGCTTCCTGCGGGCGCAGCAGGTGCGCAATTTTGTGTGGCTGACGGCGGATGTGCATTACTGCGCAGCGCACCACTACCATCCGGAGCGTGCGGCGTTTCAGGATTTCGAACCGTTCTGGGAATTTGTCGCCGGGCCTTTGAATGCGGGGAGCTTCGGGCCTAATCCTCTGGATAAAACCTTTGGTCCGCAGGTGGTGTTCGAGAAAGCACCACCGGCGCAGAACACCTCGCCGTTTGCCGGGTTTCAGTTTTTTGGTGAGGTGAATATTGAAGGGCAGACGGGGGAGATGAGCGTGGTGTTGCGGGATTTGGATGGGGTCAGTGTGTTTGAACAGCGGTTACAACCGGTCTGAGATATCAGCACATGATCGTTCCCACGCAGAGTGGGAACGATCATGCATGGAGGGTCAGTAGACGTCGCGGCGGTAGCGACCTTGCTCAATCAGCCGATCAACCTCTGCAATCCCGAGCACCTCGTTAAGCACGTGATCCACCCCCGACGCCATCCCCTGCAAACTGCCGCAGATGTAAATAACGGCACCGTCCGCCAACCACTTCTTCAACTCCCCAGCCGACCCACGCAGCCGATCCTGCACATAAATCTTCTCGGCCTGATCCCGCGAGAACGCCAGGTCCAACCTCTCCAGATCCCCCGAAATCAGCCATTCCTCAAGCTCGGCGCGGCACAGGTAGTCATGCTCCCGATGACGTTCGCCGAACAACAGCCAATGACGTTGCTGCCCATCGGCGATCCGCGCCTTGAGCAAACTGCGCAGCCCGGCCAGGCCGGTGCCGTTGCCCAGCAGGATCATCGGTACCGGCTCGGCCGGCAGGTGGAAACCGCTGTTGCGCCGTACGCGCAGGCTTAGGGTGCCGCCCACAGGCACGTGTTTGGTCAGCCAGCCGGAGCCGACGCCCAGGCTGCCATCGGGATGCAGCTCCTGACGCACGATCAGTTCGAGGATGCCGTCGGCGGCGATCGAGGCGATGGAGTATTCGCGCATGGGCAGGGGCACCAAGGCATTCACCAGTGCCTGAGCGTGCAGGCCGACCAGGTGAGTTCTGTTTTCGGGCAGTTGTCGACTGGCGAGGGCTTGCTCCAGCGGTTGCGACAGGTCATCGAGGGTCACCGTGGCCCGACCGTAAATGCCCAGGCCATCGAGGAAATGTTCGATCGCCCACGGACAGTTGCGCGGCAACACTTCCACCAGATCGCCGGCCAGCCAGCTGCTGGTGGTAGGGGCCGTGAGGCCCAGCAAGTACACACCCGAACCCGTGCTGTCAGGGTTGAGCAGTTCGCGGCGGGCCAGGGTCCAGTTGTCGTAGCTCGGCGCTTGCCAGGTGTCCACGGGCGCCTGTCCGGTCAGCAGACCGAGTTGCTGCTGCCAGTGACGCAAGGCGTAAGGGTCGCCGCTGTCGACTTCTACTGGCGCGAAGAGGGTCTTGCCGCCGTGCTCGCCCAGCCAGGTGTGCAAGCGTCGGGCGAAACCGCAGAAGTGCTGATACTGCCGATCGCCAAGCCCAAGCACGGCGTAGTTCAGGCTTTCCAGGCTCAACGCCTGGCCTAGCACCTTGCGTTCGAAGCGCCGGGCACTGTCCGGTGCTTCGCCGTCGCCGAAGGTACTGACCACGAACAGCGCATTGCCGGAATCACGCAGATCCTGCTCGCTGACATCCGCCAGCGGCTGAACCTTCACCGGCAGGCCCGCAGCCTGCAATTGCCCGGCGGTCTGCCACGCCAATTGCTCGGCGAACCCGCTCTGGCTGGCGAAGCCGATCAGCCATGCGGGATCGTCGCTACCCGGTTGCGCGAGACCTTTGCGGGCATCCTTGATCTGCTTTTTCTTGCGTCGACGATCGAGGTACAACAACCAACCGGTGACGAAAAACAGCGGCATCGTCAGCGCGGTAATTGTCAGGATAATCCGCCCGACAATGCCGAAGTAGCTGCCGACGTGCAGCGCGTAAATGCTGGTCAGCAGTTGCGCCTTGAGGCTCTTGTCGCTGTAGCGGTCATGCCGTTTGACGATGCCGCTCACCGGATCGAGGCTGATCTGGTTCTGCGCGCGGTCGTGGGGCGAGCTGCTCAAAAGGTAGAACACGGTGGCCGGCTGCCCGGCCACGGGCGGCATGCGGATGTTGTAGGCACTCAGTGCCGGACCGGCAGCGCTGTAGAGGCTGCTCCACATTGCTGCGTAATCGGCGGTGGGCGCCGGGCCGCTCGGTGCAGGGCCACGACCGCCCCGAACACGCTCGTTCTGCGGCGAGTCGGAAAGTAATTGGGTCAGGCCCTTGTTGTACCACTCATAGGACCAGGACAACCCGGTCAGCGCCGCCAGAAGGTAAAACACCAGGCACCAGGTGCCGGCCACCGAGTGCAAATCCCAGTTGAAGCTGCGGCCCTTTTTCTTCCAGTCGAGGGTCAGCCAGGCGCGCCAGCTTTTCCACTGACGTGGCCAGCGCAGGTACAGACCGGACAGGCAGAAGAACACCAGAATCAGCGTGCACGCACCGGTGATCTGCCGACCGGTATCGCCCATGGCGAGGAAACGGTGCAGTTGCAGCATCAGGCCGAAGAAGTCCTGGCCAGTGGCGTCGCCCATGAACTCGGCGGTGTACGGGTCGAAGTAGCGCATCTCTCCACGGCGCTCACCCGGTGGCTGGGTAAAGGACACCCGCGCGGCGTTGCCGCTGTCGGTCTCGACCCAGAGCATCGCGACTTTCTTGCCGGATGCACCCTCGATTTTCTCCACCAACTCAACGGGCGGAAGGACGCCAGCGACCTGCTTCTCGACCTGCAACACAGAAGGGTTCAGCGCGCGCAGGATTTCATCCTGAAACGACACAGTCGCCCCGGTGATGCCCATAAGGGCCAGGACCAGTCCAGCGCTGATGCCGAAAAACCAGTGCAACTGGAACAGGGTTTTCTTCAACACGTCGCTCGCCTTGTTCGTTCGGAAATAATCACGGCGCGCATTATGCCGTGGGTTGTCGAGAAACATTCTTTTTTACGCACAAAAGCCCCGTTCACCTGGATGAACGGGGCTTGGTCTTCACGCGTCTATCAGAAGTGGAAGTTGGCGCTCAACAGGGCGGTACGACCCGCTGCCACGTGGGCGTAGTGCGTCTGGAACACCTGGTCGAAGTAACGTTTGTCGGTCAGGTTCTGCACATTGAGTTGTAGGTCGACGTTCTTGGTCAGGCGATAGCTGGCCATTGCGTCGTAGCGCCAGTAGGAGGGGATCTCCACCGAGTTGGCGACGTTGCCGAACTGCGAGTCGACGAAGGTGGCACCGGCGCCGACGGTCAACTTGTCTGGTACCAGGTCATAGGTTGACCAGAACGTGAAGTTGTTCCGTGGGGTGCTTGGCATGTGGTTGCCTTCATCGACGGCGAGGGTGGTTTTGACCACTTCGCTTTCCATGTAGGTGTAGCCGCCGAAGACCCTCCAGTTACGGGTCAGCTTGCCGCTGTAGCTCAGTTCCAGGCCATTGACCTGCTGTTCGCCGTCCAGCACTTGAGTGGTGCCGCCGTCCGGATCGTTCATACGCGCGTTGGTTTTCTCGGTGCGAAACAGTGCGGCGGTCAGCGACAGGTCGTCACCGAAGAAGTCCCACTTGGTGCCGATTTCGTAGTTGCGGTTCTTTTCCGGGTCCAGATCGGTGTTGTTCGCCGCCAGGTCCAGGCCACCGTTGCCGCTGGTTTCACCGGACGGGTTGCTGGAGGTGGAGTAGGCCGCGTAGATGCTGCCGTTAGGCAACACGTTGTAGACCACGCCGATCTGGTAGTTGACCAGGTCGCTGGTGTTCTCACGGGAGAAATCGTTCGCTGGAGCGGTGCTGCTAGCGTTGGCGTGGCCGCTGGATTTGACCTGGTAGTTGTCGTAACGCAGGCCCAGGTTCAAGGACCATTGCTCGTTGAACTTCAGCGTGTCGAACACGTAGGCCGCAGCGGTTTTGGTGTCGGTGTCGGTGAACGCGGCGCTGTCGGTGATCGAGCCGTTCCAGCTATCTCCAGGCGTCGGGTTTTGCAGACTGGTGCAGTCGCCGGCGTTGAACAGGGCACGGTTGCAGCGGGTGCCGCTGGCGGTCGAGGTCAGGATGTACGGGCGGTTGTGGGTGTCTTGATAGGAAAACTCAAGGCCGGTGACCAGGCTGTGCTCGATGGCGCCGGTGTTGAACTTGGCACTCAGGTCAGTCTGGTTGATCCAGCCGCTGGACGTCGAGTTACGGCTTTTCGCCCCGCGATACACGCTGCCATTGACCGCGTTGCCCTTGCTGTCGTCCGGGTTGGTGACGATGTAGTCGAGGGTCGAACGGGACATGCGGAAGCTGTTCGAGACGGTCAGGGCATCATTCAGATCGTGTTCGATCTTGAGGGTGCCGCTGTCATTGCTGGTCTGGCGATAGTCGCGACCGGTGAGGCCGTAGAAGTTGTCGCGATCAACATGCACAGGTTTATCGACGTTGTACTTGCTGCGGTTGGGGCTCAAGGTCAACGGGAGGCCGTAGTCGGGCATGTCGTCAGTTTCGACGTGGTAGTAGCCGACGGTCAGGCGGGTGTCGGTACCCAGGCCGAACGCGAAGGAAGGTGCCACGCCCCAACGGCTGACGTCCACGGCATCACGGCCAGCGACATTGGCTTCGTGCTTCATCAGGTTCAGACGGAAGGCCGAGGTGTCGGTCATCTGCTGGTTTAGATCGAGGGTGGTGCGTTTGGTCTGGTCCGAGCCCCAGGTGAAGCCGCCGTTGTAGGCATTACCCAGCTTGGCGGTCTTGCTCACCAGGTTCAGGCTGCCACCGGTGGAACCCGCGCCGGTAAAGGCCGATCCCGGACCCTTGCTGACTTCGATCGATTCTACGTTGAAGATCTCGCGGCTCTGGGATGCCGGGTCGCGCATGCCGTCGATGAACACGTCGCTTTCTGCGTTGAAGCCGCGAATGATCGGACGATCGCCGGCCGGGTTGCCGCCTTCACCGGCACCGAAAGTGATACCCGGCGTGGTACGCAGCGCGTCGACCAGACTGGTGGCGCCAGTGTCGCGAATCACTTGCTGCGGAATCACCGTGACGCTTTTCGGCGTTTCGCGCAGCGGTGCCGTGTATTTCTTGGAGGCCGAGGTATCGGTCTTGTAGGAGGTCTCGTCCTGAGCTTCGCCGGTGATAGCGGTAGCGCCCAGGGAAATCACGTTGCTCGGTGCTTTGTCGTCGGTCTTTTCCGCCGCGAAAGCCATGTGGCCCGCAGAGCTGGCAGTGATCGCCATGCCAATTGCAGACGCGAGCAAACGCGGTGAATTGACCGGTAATTGTGATTGTTGGCGTGACATGAGAATTCCCCTCCCCAAGGATTTGAGGCGGCGGAATATAGGGTAAACACGTATTTGTATCAATTGCGAAACGTTACTATTTGCGACGAATTTACATTCTTTACAATTTACCCTTACGGTTTTTGGTGTCTCGTACGTCACGGGGGTTTTACAGAGTCAATAAGAATCAATACCATTGCCGTCTCTTTGTCTTCAGGTGTCTTCCCCATGCTGCTGCATATTCCCGGCGTGTTCGCGAAAGAAGAAGTGCAGCGCATCCGCGAAGCTCTGGAGCAGGCGGATTGGGCTGACGGCAAGATCACCGCCGGCTACCAGTCGGCCAAAGCCAAGCACAATCTGCAGCTGCCGGAAGGTTATCCGCTGGCCAAGGAAGTCGGCGCGGCGATGCTTGAGCGGCTGTGGAAAAATCCGCTGTTTATGTCCGCGGCGTTACCGCACAAGGTCTTCCCTCCGTTACTGAACTGCTACACGGCCGGCGGCAGTTTCGATTTTCATATCGACAACGCCGTGCGCCAGCCCAAGGGCAGCATCGAGCGGGTGCGCACCGATCTGTCGGCCACCCTGTTCTTCAGCGAGCCGGACGACTACGACGGCGGTGAACTGGAAATCCAGGACACTTTCGGCACTCAACGGGTGAAGTTGCCCGCCGGTGACATGGTCTTGTACCCCGGCACCAGCCTGCACAAGGTCAATGCCGTCACCCGCGGCACCCGATACGCCTCATTTTTCTGGACCCAAAGCCTGGTTCGCGAAGACAGCCAGCGCGCCTTGCTGTTCGAGATGGACGGAGCGATCCAGCAGCTGACCCAGGACATGCCCGATCACCCTTCGCTGATTCGCCTCACCGGCACTTACCACAACCTGTTGCGTCGCTGGGTTGAGGTGTAAGTGTCGGACTTTCGTTTACGCCGTGAGGAAGTCCTCGACGGAGATCGGCTCAAAGCGATGCTCGAGGAAAGCCCGGCACGTGCTGCCCAGGCGATTCTGCTCGCCGCCCGTGAAGGCGTGCTCGATGCTCAGGCACTGTTGGGGCAGATTCTGCTGGACGGGCAGGGCATCGAACGGGATCAGCCGCTGGCCGTGCGCTGGTTCGAGATCGCCGCCCAGGGCGGACATTTGATGGCGCGCAACATGCTCGGTCGTTGTCATGAACATGGCTGGGGTTGCGTCACCGATGCCTCGGTAGCCGCAAGGCATTATCGTCAGGCTGCTGAAGCGGGACTGGATTGGGCGATGTACAACTACGCCAATCTGCTGGCCACTGGTCGTGGAGTGATCGAGGATCACGGGCAAGCCCAGACTCTGTATCGCCGCGCCGCCAAGCTCGGTCACGCCAAATCGATGAACCTGTTGGGGCGGTATCTGGAAGAAGGTACGGGCTGTTCGGTCGATTCCGTAGCCGCGCACGACTGGTATCGCCGTTCCGCTGAAGCCGGGGATTTTCGTGGCCAGTTCAGTTACGCCAGTATCCTGATTGACCAGACAAGGATCGAGGAGTGTCTGGCATGGTATCGCCGCGCGATGCTTGGCGGAAATCTTGCGTTTCTGAAGGTTGCGACCCAGACATTGATGAGTGCGACAGACCCTCGTGTTCAGGCGTTGGCCGGGGAGTATCAACAAAGGTCGCAGTTGTTAAGCAACTCTTTAAATGTTCCTGCACCGTCTCAGTGAGTGGGAATACTATTAAGTCGATTCTTTACAACTTGCAGTGTGGGTTCGCTATTTTTATTAAGTGAATACATTTGGATGCAAGTTGGTGTTTTGAGGTTTTTGTTTTTTCGAATAGTCTTTGTTCGAGACCTAAGGGTGTTCCTGGTCTTCATTCTTTTTGAATTTTTATTTTTTGACTAATTAATGGAGTAGTTATGTCTAATGATTTTTTGTGGGGCAAAGCGTTAGAAAACGCAACGCCAGAAGAAGTAGTAAAGTTTGCCATTGAAGCACCAAAGTTGTTTGCTGACGGTTCCGTCGGAACGCTTGACGGATCCACCCGTGACTCGGGGTTATTGCTGACTAAAAAACAAATAATTGATCTGCGCAAATATGAGGCAGCCGGTCTGGCGTTGCCTTATACCTTGGAGGATGTCAGGAACTATCTGCGCTTTGGTGCCGGTCAGGACGGTGGCCCTGGACTGAATCCTGCGGACTTTTTGACCACTTTCCTGAATACCCGAAATCATGCCAGACGCTGGTCGCCACTGCGTGAGCGGATTATGTTGACTGGGCGTGGTCTCAAGGACTTTGCCGACAGCATGTTGATCTATGGCGCTTCGATGAAAGAGGTCTACAGCGAAGTAAAAGCCTCTGGCCTTTTGGAGAAGCACAACATCAAGACGCTGGAACAGTTGAAGCAACTTGAGCTTGAGCTGGGTGACAAATTTCCTGGTATTGAACTGGAAGATGACACCATCAGTACGCTTGATTACTACCTGAAGCGTATCTTTGAAAAAATCGATTTCAATCTACAAACGGTGGGAGGTATCAAGAAAGATCTTGATGTGTTTGGCTATGATCTGCGCGAACACGTCTTGCCAGGTATAAAGCTGAGAGTCGGTCTGATTGAAAGTAGTTCTTTGCCCGAAGACATTAAACAGCTGAAAGCGGTGATCGATGAGCGTGCAAATGAAATCGATATCAAAAACACCGAGTACAAGGCCGCTGTTCAAGAAGCCCTGAAAGCCGCTGCCGGAATGAATATTGTCGGGCTGGCGATGGCTATTTATATGGGGGTGGAAGCGGAAAATATCCGCGCCCGGCGCAACGAACTATACGCCCAACAAGAAAAGGACATTCAGGCGCTTGCCAGCAAGAACCAGACCCTGGGATCGCTGGCGCGGGTCAAGCTTGATCTGCAAAGCCTGATGATTGTAGCGATCGACGCCGATGTAGCCACGCAGAACCTGATGCATGTCTGGAGCGTTCTGCATCTGTGCATCAAGAACTCTACGGGCGCGGTAGGCCGTATCAATGACGCATTGAGCCTGCGGATTTTCATGACTGAATTTGAAGAAGTGGTGGGTCCATGGGAACAGATCAAATCGGATTCGGACAAGCTGATTGAGGTTTTCAAAGAGGCGGATGAAGAATACGAGCGCAATTACGGCAAAACATCGCGTGCGGTGGCATTCACCGCATCGCTTCAAGAAACTTACCCGGCACTCGACCTGGTTACGTTGAGGGTCAGCCATTCACAAATGAGCGAGCACCGCACACAAGCGCAAGTATGGCGGGTAAAGCTGAATTACCTGCCCGATCTGTTTGATCGCTTCAATCGACTCGTCCAAGGCGTCGGTCAAGGTGCCATGGAGCTGCAAACTACGGCGCTTGAAAGCAGTAATGAGCTAGAAGTCTATCTGCGACGTCTGGACAGGCTCGAGAAGGAACTGGCGGGTGAGAGTGATGAGCAAGTGATCGAAGAGATCAAGGGAGA
Organism: Pseudomonas sp. ZS1P83; assembly: GCF_054897825.1. Classification (NCBI taxonomy): domain Bacteria; kingdom Pseudomonadati; phylum Pseudomonadota; class Gammaproteobacteria; order Pseudomonadales; family Pseudomonadaceae; genus Pseudomonas; species Pseudomonas sp. ZS1P83. Next base: position 4,563,935 of record NZ_CM142706.1, on the reverse strand, counting down.
GCGTCAACAGTTGTTGAACCATGTTGCAGACGCAATTGGCCCGCAAGGCTCTCGGCTTAGCAAATCACTGAAGGAAATCAGTGATGCGTTCGACATGCGTTTGACGCTGGGCTACATCACTGACTTTGACCGCGACGAAGAGCAAGCCAAAGCGGAACTCGTTGTACTTAAGGAAAAAATCGTTGCCCTCAAGGACGAGCGCAAGTCTGTTATCGACGCTATCGAGATTCTGGAAAAGAAAGGCATCGAGGAGCTTGGCAAGAATATCGCGCTAACTATCGATAAGGTGATTGCGCTGGGCCTGACACCACCGCAAGTCGCGGTGGTGATGCTCGCTATCGATCAGCTCAAGAAGACCATCGGGGATATCGGGGAAGGTATCCGTTTTCTGGATATGGTTCGAGAAAGTGACAAGCTGCAAGTAAAAATTGCGGCGCTCGACAAGGAAATTGATCTTCAAGACGGTGCCGTCAGTGCATCGGCCGGCAAGATCAAATACCTGCAGGCCATTCACTCGATTGAAGAACAACGCAAAGTCTACGTAGCGAGTTACCGTCCGGCGATTAGCGCTTTTGAACGGTACCTGGCCGCTACCGACAAGGATTCCTTTAGCGATGATGACGTTCGCAGCGCCACGTTCAAAGCGCAAGCGAAATTGTTCATTGCATTCCTTAATCCTGTTTCAGTCCCTAACCGCTAGGTTGGGCTGAGCATTCCATCGATCCGTGTTAATCGAGGTGCCATGCCACTCCCCGGTTAACACGGTTAGCCTAACGATACCTGATCGGTGCTATTGATGGTTTGCCATGCTTGAGGAAACACACATGCTTGATTATTTACTGGCAGAGAAGAACTTCGTTTCGCTGAAACAGTACGTTGATCTGTTAAATGCTCTACCGGATGTTTTGGCGAAAATAGAAAATTTTTCCGACGCCTTCAAGCGGTCGGGGCACTCCATGTTACAGCCACCCAATGCCCAGGCGTTGATACAGGCGGCAAGAGCTAACGCGGCCAACTGGCAGCTAATCATTTGCACTATGCCTCAGTTGGGCGCACTCGCGGCTCGGGTTGTCATGGATATCGACAGTTTCAGTCAGGAGTTCCGTCAGATGGCCGAGGACCGTGCAAAGCGCAATTTACCACTCTCGGCCATTGATCCTGGACAGTTCAGCGTGGTCAAGTCCCCTGGATGGGGAGGAGCGCCCCGCGCCAATCTGATCGATGTCATTCGGGAGCTTGCGTTACGCCTTGAGCGCTGTCGGCAGATCGCGGCTCAGTTCAAATCGACGGTACGCAGCGTCGGTGGAACGATTCATAGCATTTTTGTTCGATTCATTGAGTCACTTAGTCTGCCGATATGCGCATGCCACGGCGTGAACACCAAGATAGAAGTCTATTACGCACTGGGTCGGATCGGCCTTCCAAACATGCAGTACGATCCGGATGAGCACTATTCCGAGCAGCAGCGGCTGGAGATGGCAAGGGATCACTTGGAGCGATTGATCGGTCTTTACCGCCGCACGGGGGGGGCAGTGAACAATCTTAGCGACTTCTGTTATCGACTGACGTATATCCTGGATGAAGCCGAGAGGGAGCTTGTAACCAGTCATCCTGCGCAAACTGTGTCACGTGCCAAGTGCTCGTTGAGTCTGGTCGACCATTCGATCCTGGAGGTTAGGTCGATGTCTGAACAGCTGATTAAAATGTCGAAAAAGAAATAAAAAAAAGCCCATGACTTGTCATGGGCTTTTTGCTTTGCGGGTGCAGCACTTACACGTAAAACGACTTCAGCGGCGGGAAGCCGTTGAATTCAACCGCGCTGTAACTGGTGGTATACGCGCCCGTCGACAACCAGTACAGACGATCACCAATCGCCAGGTTCAGCGGCAAACCGTATTTGTAGTTTTCGTACATGATGTCGGCGCTGTCGCAGGTCGGGCCGGCGATGACCACTTCTTCCACTTCGCCTTTCTTCTCGGTCCAGATCGGGAACTTGATGGCTTCGTCCATGGTTTCGATCAGGCCGGAGAACTTGCCCACATCCGTGTACACCCATCGTTCAACGGCGGTACGGGATTTCCGTGCAACCAACACCACTTCGCTGACCAGGATGCCGGCGTTTGCGATCAGCGAACGGCCTGGCTCCAGAATGATTTCCGGCAGGTCGTCACCGAAATCTTCCTTGAGGAAACGGATGATTTCTTCAGCGTAGGTTTCCAGGCTGTTGGTGCGGGTGATGTAGTTGGCCGGGAAGCCGCCGCCCATGTTGATCAGCTTCAGGTGAATGCCGTCTTCTTCTTTCAGACGCTCGAAGATCACTTTGACCTTGGCGATCGCCGCGTCCCAGACGCTGATGTCGCGCTGTTGCGAGCCGACGTGGAACGAGATGCCGTACGGCACCAGGCCCAGGTCGCGGGCGAGGATCAGCAGGTCCATGGCCATGTCGGTCTGGCAGCCGAATTTGCGCGACAAAGGCCAGTCAGCGGTGGTCGAGCCTTCAGTGAGAATGCGCACGTAGACTTTCGAACCCGGTGCAGCCTTGGCGATGTTGCGCAGGTCGGCTTCGGAGTCGGTGGCATACAGACGCACGCCCTTCTCGTAGAAGTAGCGAATGTCCTTGGATTTCTTGATGGTGTTGCCGTAGCTGATGCGATCCGGGCCAACGCCCTGATTCATCACCTTGTCGAGCTCGTAGATCGAGGCGATGTCGAAGTTCGAGCCTTTCTCTTTGAGCAGGTCGATGACTTCGACGGCCGGGTTGGCCTTGACCGCGTAGTAGACCTTGGCGAATTCGAAACCGGCGCGCAGGTCGTCATAGGCCTGGCTGATCATCGCGGTGTCGATCACCACGAACGGGGTTTCTTGCTGATCGGCGAACGCCTTCATTTTCTGGAAGGTATCGCGCGCGAAATAGTCATCGACGTTGATCGACATGCTGGGAACTCCTACTGGCAAACTGAAATTAACAATGGGTGCAAATGAACGTCCTCCGTATCCCCACTTTGGTTCGCCTACTTCCCAAGGCATGTCGCCGAAAGCAAAAAGGCCACGGGAGGCGGTGCTTCCCTTGGCCTTGCTGTCTCGTCGTCAGTACTTGAGCCGGATGGATCGTTTCCAGCATGGACGTTCGGCGCGAACTTTAGGGCGTGAGGGGCTTGAGATCAACAGAAAATGTCGCGTTTTTGCACGCATCCGTCGTGCGGTCCCGGACAGTTACTGATGTAACCGACCTGCATGACAGTGTGATGTTCCCCTGGCAGGGATATTTGCGGTGGTTCAGCGGGATTTGTGGTGGCCCATTCGCGGGCAAGCCTCGCTTCTACAGGTTCGGTGTCGTGCAAAAAATGGACGCACGCCACAAATCCTGTAGGAGCGAGGCTTGCCCGCGAAGACGTCAGATCAGGCCAACGCAACTTCCGCAGGCGAAACAATGCTGGTCTTGCCGCCACGGGACTTACCGGAGCTCAAATACTCGGCAATCGATTCCTGAGTTACCTCCCCAAGGAACACCCGCTCGGCATCCATCACCGGCAGCCACGAGCGGTTGAACTCGTACATGCGCGACAGCAGGATGCGCAAATGCTCGTCGTAGGCTGCGGTGGCGTTGAATTCGCGCAGGTATTGCGCGCAGGTGCCGGTTTGACGGTGCAGGTCGCGACGTCGTACATAACCCAACGCCTTGTTCTCGCCATCCGTGACCACCACATAACGACGGTCCAGTTCGTCCATCAACTCCAGGGCTTCAGCCACGGGCGTTTCCGGGCTCACCGACGGTGCGTTGTCCGCTGCATCTTCGGCTTTCACCAGCAACAGACGTTTGAGGGTGCTGTCCTGGCCGACGAAGTTGCTGACAAAGTCATCCGCCGGGTGCGCCAGTAGCGTGTCCGGGTGATCGATCTGCAACAGTTTGCCAGCGCGGAAGATTGCGATCTTGTCGCCCAGCTTGATGGCTTCGTCGATGTCGTGGCTGACCATGATCACGGTCTTGTTCAGCGCCCGCTGCATCTCGAAGAATTCGTTCTGGATCATTTCGCGGTTGATCGGGTCGACCGCGCCGAACGGTTCGTCCATCAGCAACAACGGTGCATCCGCCGCCAGAGCACGAATTACGCCGATCCGCTGCTGTTGGCCACCGGACAATTCACGCGGGTAGCGATTCAGGTATTGCTTGGGTTCCAGCTTGATCATGCTCATCAACTCGCGGGCGCGGTCGTGGCACTTCTGTTTGTCCCAGCCCAGCAGGCGCGGAACGATGGTGATGTTTTCCTCGATGGTCATGTTCGGAAACAGACCGATCTGCTGGATCACATAACCGATGTTGCGGCGCAGGGTCACCGCGTCGAGGTCGGTGGTGTCTTCGCCGTTGATCAAAATCTTGCCCGAGGTCGGCTTTATCAGGCGGTTGATCATTTTCAGCGTGGTGCTTTTGCCGCAGCCCGATGGCCCGAGGAACACACAGATCTCGCCTTCATTGACGGTCAGGCTTACCGAGTCCACGGCTTTCACATCTTTGCCGTTGCTTTGGAAGGTCTTGCTGAGGTTTTGAAGTTCGATCATTTGAGCAATCCTTTTGGAGTCAGCGTGCGTTGCAGCCATTGCAGAAGCAGGTCGGCGAAGATGGCCAGGAGACTGACCAGCACGGCGCCGACGATCAGCATCGACATGTCGCTGCGGCTGATGGAAGCGAGAATGAGTACACCGAGGCCACCGGCGCCGATGGTCGCGGCGATGGTCATGACACCAATGTTCATGACCACGGCGGTGCGCACGCCGGCGAGGATCACGGGCACGGCGATCGGCAACTCGACCATGCGCAGGCGCTGGCCGAAGGTCATGCCGATGCCGCGCGCGGCTTCGCGAATGCCGGGTTCGACGCCGGTCAGGGCGAGGTAGGTGTTACGCATGATGGGCAGCAGCGAGTACAGAAACACCGCGGTAATCGCCGGCATCGGACCCAAGCCCTGGCCGAACTTGGAGTAGAACGGCAGCAACAGGCCGAACAGCGCAATCGATGGCACGGTCAGCAGCACCGTGGCGCTGGCTTGCAACGGACCGGCGAGGGTCGGGAAGCGCGTCATCAGGATGCCCAGCGGCACGCCGACCAGAATCGCCAGGGTCACGGCAATACCGACGAGGGTGATGTGCTGCCCGGTCAGTTGCAGGACCAATGGCCAGTCGAGATGGGAAAAGGCGTTCAGAAATTCCATGGCTTTTCCTCCTCAGTTGATAGGGTGCTGGCGCAGGAAATCTGCAGCAACGGATGAAGGGCTTTCGTGATCGACGTCGACCCGCGCATTGAGCTGGCGCATGGTGGCGTCGTCGAACAGTTCAGCCAGCGGCTTGAGTTCTTCGGCGAGTTTCGGGTGAGCGTCGAGGTAGACCTGACGCACCACCGGCGCGGCGGTGTAGTCCGGGAAGTAATGCTTGTCGTCTTCGAGCAGTTTCAGCTTGAAGGCGTTCAAACGACCGTCCGTGGTGTAGACCAGACCGGCAAACACTTGACCATTGCGCAGGGCGGTGTAGACCAGCCCGGCATCCATCTGGCGGATGTTTTTGCGGGTCAGGTTCATGCCGTAGAGGTCGACCATGCCGTCCAGACCGTCGGAACGGTTGGCGAACTCGGTGTCCAGCGCCACCAGGTGATGGGTCTTCGCCTCAGCCTGCATCACCGTGTTCAGCTCGCTGATGGTGTTGATCTGCGGGTAAGCCTTCGCGGTGTTTTCCGGCAGGGCCAGGGCGTAGGTGTTGCTGAACTTCGACGGGGTGAGCCAGATCAGGCCTTTTTTTGCGTCGAGTTCTTTCACCTTGGCGTAGGACTGAGCGCTGTCGAGCTTTTCAGTGACATGGTTGTAGGCCACCAGCGACACGCCGGTGTATTCCCACATCAAATCCAGCTGACCACTTTCGTGGGCGCTGCGAGCCAGGTTGCTGCCCAGACCGCCGGTCACCTGAGTGTCGTAACCCTTGGTGCGCAAGTATTGGGAGGTGATTTCCGCCAGTAGGGTTTGTTCGGTGAACACCCGGGCGCCGATGCGGATCACGGGGTTTTCAGCGGCTTGGGCAAATCCTGCGAACAGCAGGACGCAGCCCAATAATAAGGTCAGTCTTTTCATAAATATTCCTTTGCCGAGGCTTAAGACGGGCGCAAGCCGCGTTCGAGCCAGAGGCGGCTGGCGAGTGTCACCAGACCGTCGAGCAGCAAGGCCAGCAGGGCGGTGCAGGCCGCGCCGAGCAGCAGTTGCGGCTGATTGTTCAGGGCGATGCCAGGGAAAATCAGACTGCCCAGACTATTGGCGCCGATCAGGAACGCCAGCGGTGCAGTCCCGACGTTGATCGCCAGGGCCACGCGCACGCCGCCGATGATGATCGGCACAGCGTTCGGCAGTTCGACCCGCCACAGCACTTGAGTCGGCGTCATGCCGATGCCGACGGCCGCTTCCTTGAGCGACCCCTGGACGTTTTTCAGGCCTTCATAGGTGTTGCGCACAATCGGCAACAGCGAGGCGAGGAACAGAGCGAAAATCGCGGGGCCGCTGCCGATGCCGAGGATCCCCAGGGCGATGGCCAGTACGGCAAGAGGCGGCACGGTGTTGCCGATGTTGAAGATCTGCATGAAGCGTTCGGCGCGTCCAACCATGGTCGGGCGGCTGAGAAAGATACCGGCGGGGATGCCCACAACGAGGGCGGCCAGCATGGAGACAAGGACGAGAATCAAGTGGGCTTGCAGGTAAAACAACAAATCGTCGCGGTAATGTTCGATCGTGTTGATGCCAATCCAATGGACCAGCAGGGCCAGAAGGGCGACGACAACCGCACCTCCTATCAGCCCCTTGCCATAGCGAATAGCCACAGGCGGACTCCTTTTTTCTTTGTCGGCGAACGCAGTCCCGTGGGGCATGCCATTCCTGGCTGCCGGGATTATCAACGTTCGCGAGAAGCAGCTCTTCATGCTGATAAAACTGCATGAGATCGAGCCATAAGCGCAGCCTCGTCAGGCTAACTTGCAGATTTTTCAAACCCTGCTACGAGTGCTGTAACAGGGGAGTGGACGCCTCCACCTTTTAAAAGGTTCCATATTTAGCAGCATTTAGCCACCCTTGATGTCCCTTCACGCCCGTCTATCGCCGTTGGCGACAGGGCGAGCGGTGGTCCGTAAGGCTTGGTTTGCGCTATACTCGCCGCCCTTTTTTGAATCACCTGCCAGGCGATTTCCCATGACCAAACAGGCCGCCGAAGTCGCGAAACGCCGCACTTTCGCCATTATTTCGCACCCCGATGCCGGTAAAACCACCATCACCGAGAAGCTCTTGCTGATGGGCAAGGCGATTGCGATTGCTGGCACGGTGAAATCCCGTAAATCCGACCGCCATGCCACCTCCGACTGGATGGAAATGGAGAAACAACGGGGTATTTCCATTACCACGTCGGTCATGCAGTTCCCGTATCGCGATCACATGATCAACCTGCTCGACACCCCGGGCCACGAAGACTTCTCCGAAGACACTTACCGCACCCTGACGGCGGTTGACTCGGCATTGATGGTCCTCGACGGCGGTAAGGGTGTAGAGCCACGGACCATCGCGCTGATGGACGTCTGCCGTCTGCGTGACACGCCGATTGTCAGCTTCATCAACAAGCTTGACCGTGACATCCGCGACCCGATCGAACTGCTCGACGAAATCGAAGCGGTCCTGAAGATCAAGGCGGCGCCGATCACCTGGCCGATCGGTTGCTACCGCGACTTCAAGGGCGTTTATCACCTCGCCGACGACTACATCATCGTTTACACCGCCGGCCACGGGCACGAGCGTACCGATGTGAAAATCATCGAGAAGCTCGACTCCGATGAAGCCCGCGCGCACTTGGGCGACGAGTACGATCGCTTCGTCGATCAGCTGGAACTGGTGCAGGGCGCCTGTCACGAATTCAATCAGCAGGAATTCCTCGACGGCCAACTGACCCCGGTGTTCTTCGGTACTGCACTGGGCAACTTCGGTGTCGATCACGTGCTCGACGCCGTGGTCAACTGGGCGCCGAAGCCGCTGGCCCGTGTCGCCAACGAACGCACCGTGGAACCGGGTGAAGAGAAGTTTGCAGGCTTCGTGTTCAAGATTCAGGCGAACATGGACCCCAAACACCGCGACCGTATCGCCTTCATGCGTATCTGCTCCGGCAAATACGAAAAAGGCATGAAGATGCGCCACGTGCGCACCGGCAAAGACGTGCGGATCGGCGATGCGCTGACGTTCTTCTCCTCCGAGCGTGAGCAATTGGAAGAAGCGTTTGCCGGCGACATCATCGGCCTGCACAACCACGGCACTATCCAGATCGGCGACACCTTCACCGAAGGCGAAGTCCTGGGCTTCACCGGTATCCCGCACTTCGCCCCGGAACTGTTCCGTCGCGTGCGTCTGCGTGACCCGCTCAAGTCCAAGCAACTGCGTCAGGGTCTGCAGCAACTGGCGGAAGAAGGCGCGACCCAGGTGTTCTTCCCGACGCGCAGCAACGACATCATCCTCGGCGCCGTCGGTGTGCTGCAGTTCGATGTGGTCGCCAGCCGCTTGAAAGAGGAATACAAGGTCGAGTGCTCCTATGAGCCGATTACTGTCTATTCCGCGCGCTGGATCGATTGCAGCGATAAGAAGAAGCTCGAAGAATTCCAGATCAAGGCCGTGGAAAACCTCGCGATTGACGGCGGCGGTCACCTGACCTACCTGGCCCCGACCCGGGTCAACCTGGCACTGATGGAAGAGCGCTGGCCGGACGTGAAATTCCGTGCGACGCGAGAGCATCATTAATTTGTAGGAGCACGGCTTGCCGGCGATGGCGGTTTTGAAATCGCCATCGCGAGCAAGCTTTGCTCCTACGGGTTGTGTGGCGCACCCACTGTGAATTCAGTGGGTTTTTTTTGATCTTTGATCAGCTCCGAGCCGATCTGTGTGCGAGGCGTTTCTGTAGGTCTTTTTTCCTGACTCCGTAGCTGGGCTCTGATTTTCCGTTGCTGGAGTTTTTATCCGAGACAATGAAACCGTTGATGTCTAGTGTTCAGAGGACATTTCGCAAGCAGCGATTTCACACGCGCAGGAGCACAAGGGATCAAAGGCATGATCAGTCGGCTGACTCACCTGATTCGGTTAGATGGCTACTTCAGTCCAATGGCCTGGGTGCTTGCTGCGTTGCTCTTCATCAATCGGTTGAGCACCATGGTCAAACTGTTCATGGCGCTGTACCTGCGCCAGGAACTGGGGCTGGCGATTGAAACCGTTGGCTGGTTGTTATCCGGTTACGGCGCCGGCTTGCTGATAGGGTCAATGGTGGGTGGACTGCTGAGTGATTACTTCTCCACGGCGCGGTTCACTGCGGCGTTGTTTTTTGTCTCGGCGTGGGTACTGCTCTTGTTGGGGCTGGTCACTGACGTGCCTTTGCTGGCGGGATTGCTGCTGTTCAGCGGTGCACTCGATGGTGCGATTCGAACGCTTCATCAGCGGTTGATCATGGAATATTGCCAGGTTGCGCAGCGCGCTCGCGCACAGTCACTGAGTCGTGTTGCCAGAAACCTGGGTATGGCTGTCGCAGGGGTGGTCGGTGGGGTTCTGGCGCAGACTGATTTTCGCTGGGTGTTTTTTGCCAGTGCGATCATGACGCTGTTGGCGTTGCTCTGGTTTGTCCGCACGACATGGTATCGACCGGTTCTGATATCGGATGAGGTGTCTGAAATTGCTTCAGGCTCATGCGTCCCGTATCGAGATAAACCATTCCTTTGGTTGTTGGCGGCTTCTGTCTTGCTCGGCCTTGCCTTTGACACGGTCTACAGCATGCTGGGCAACTATTTGCTCGATTACTACCAGTTGGACATTGAAGTTATCGGGTGGCAATTTGCACTCAATGCAGTGCTGGTGGTGTTGCTGCAAATTCCTCTGTCTCATTGGAGCGAGCGGTGGGGGGCACGCCGGCAGCTAATGGCAGGCAGCGTTTTGTTGGCTTGTGGGCTCGGAATGCTGCCTTTCGGTTCCGGGCTGTTGTATGTCTGCCTATCGACGGTGATTTGGACGCTTGGCGAAGCGCTGTTCATGCCGCCCCTGAACGTGCTGGTGATGCAGCACGCACAAGCAGGAAAAAGTGGGCAATACTTCGGCCTGTTTTTCATGTGCTGGAGTGCGAGTGCGCTGCTTTCACCTGCGCTTGGAGGCCAGCTGTATGGTCATTTCGGTGGGCATAGCGTCTGGCTGGCAAGCGCGGCGCTGGCGATGTTTTCCATACCGCTGTTTTATCAAGCGACTCGCTTGTCGGAGCATCAAAGGGTTCTTCCCCCAGCACGCGGCGAGCCCGCTTCACTTAGCTGATCTGGTTATAGGCATTATTCAAAAGCAATCTCCCTGCCAACGGCATTCCGTCCATTCGTTAGCGTCCTATCTGGAGAACCGCGCTGATCGGAACTAAATTTCATTCAGCGCCAAACAGGCACTCACGCCTCACTTATGAAGGATGGAATCGGCTATGAGCATTGTTCAACGCATTGTGCTGTTGTTGAAGGTTTTGGTGATGCTGTCCGTTGGTATGTCGGCAGCGTGGGCGGAATGCACGGACCACGGTGAGCAGGCCTCGAGTGGGCAGGTGACGCACACTGCCTTGATGATCGCCAAATCCGAATCGGAACCAGGCGATCAGGGTCAGGGTGGTAGCGCGGACGATGACGACTCGACCACCGACGAACCGGACACCGAAGAGGATGAAGGAGCTTAAATGACAGACAAAAGAAAACCCCTTCTGCCGGGCTGATGCGCAAGCCAAAAGAAGGGGGTTTTTCAACTCATCAAAAGCGCGCCCCGGTGATCGAGGCGCGTTTTTTTATGCCGCGCCGTCGAGAAATTGCTCGGCGTAGTGGCACGCCACCTGGCGGCTGTCGAGCAGGCGCAGAGCAGGCTCTTCGGTGCTGCAGCGCTCGGTCGCGTACGGGCAGCGCTTGTGGAACGCGCAGCCGGATGGCGGGTTCAGCGGATTTGGCAACTCGCCGACGATCTTGATTTTCGGCTTGTTCGGGTCCGGGTGAATGGTCGGGGTGGCCGACAGCAACGCCTGGGTGTACGGGTGCAGCGGACGCTCGTAGATGTCGTTCTTCGGACCCATTTCCACAGGGCGACCGAGGTACATCACCATCACGTCATCGGCGACGTGTTGCACCACCGCCAGGTTGTGGGAGATGAACACGTAAGCGGTATTGAACTCTTGCTGCAAGTCCATGAACAGGTTCAGCACCTGTGCCTGAATCGACACGTCCAGCGCCGAAGTCGGTTCATCCGCGACCAGCACTTTAGGCTGCAACATCATCGCGCGGGCCAAGGCGATCCGCTGGCGCTGACCGCCGGAGAACATGTGCGGATAACGCTGGTAGTGCTCAGGACGCAAGCCCACCTGCTTCATCATCGCCTGAACTTTCTCGCGACGTTCGGAAGCCGACAGGTTGGTGTTGATCAGCAGCGGTTCGCCGAGCTGATCACCGACTTTTTGCCGTGGGTTCAACGACGCGTAAGGACTCTGGAACACCATCTGCACGTCTTTGCGCAGTTGCTTGCGTTCAGCCTTGTTCGCGCCGGTGACTTCCTGCCCGGCGATTTTCAAGGAGCCGGAGGACGGCTCTTCAATCAGTGTCAGGGCACGGGCCAGAGTGGATTTGCCGCAGCCCGATTCGCCAACGACAGCGAGGGTTTTGCCGGCTTCCAGTTCGAACGACACACCGTTCAAGGCGCGTACGGTCGCATGGCCTTTGAACAGGCCACGGGACACTTCGTAGTGACGGGTCAGGTCGCGGGCGGTAAGTACGACGGCCATTACGCCACCTCCTGATTCAGCGGGTAGAAGCAGCGGGCAAGGCTGTTGCTTTTCGGGTCAAGGGTTGGGCGTTGCCGACGGCAGGAATCCTGCACATACGGGCAACGCGGCGACAGCAGGCAACCCTGCGGACGGTCATAACGACCGGGAACGATGCCTGGCAGCGTCGCCAGGCGCGTGGCGCCCAGGCTGTGTTCCGGAATCGCCTTGAGCAGCGCTTCGCTGTACGGGTGCGCCGGAATGTCGAACAGCTGAGGAACCTGACCCACTTCGACCGCTTGGCCGGCGTACATCACGCACACACGCTGAGCGGTTTCGGCCACGACTGCGAGGTCGTGAGTGATCAGCACCAGGCCCATGTTCTGCTCTTTCTGCAGCGCCAACAGCAGGTCCATGATTTGCGCCTGAATCGTTACGTCCAGTGCGGTGGTCGGTTCGTCGGCGATCAGCATTTTCGGTTCGCCGGCAATCGCCATGGCGATCGCAACACGCTGGCTCATGCCACCAGACAGTTGATGCGGGTAGGCGTCCATACGGCTGGCGGCGCCCGGGATTTCAACTTTTTCCAGCAGTTCGATGGCGCGTGCGCGGGCTTGCCTGCCAGACATTTTCAGGTGCAGGCGCAGCACTTCTTCGATCTGGAAACCGACGGTGTAGCTCGGGTTCAGCGCGGTCATCGGGTCCTGGAAGACCATGGCCAGGTCTTTGCCGACGATCTTCCGACGTTGACGGTTGCTCAGTTTGAGCATGTCGTTGCCGTCGAAATTCAGCGCGTCGGCGGTGACGATCCCCGGATGTTCGATCAGGCCCATCAGCGCCATCATGGTCACGGACTTGCCGGAACCCGATTCGCCAACGATGGCCAGAACTTCGCCCTTGTCCACGGTAATGTCGAGACCGTCGACCACCGGAACGGCGTTCTTGTCGCCGAAGCGAACGTTGAGATTCTTGATTTCTAACAGTGACATTTGAATCTCCTCAGGCGGCGTTCTTGAGTTTCGGGTCCAGCGCATCGCGCAGACCGTCGCCCATCAAGTTGATTGCCAGCACGCTGAGCAAAATGGTCAAACCAGGCAGACTTACCACCCACCAGGCGCGTTCGATGTAGTCGCGAGCCGAAGCCAGCATGGTGCCCCACTCAGGGGTTGGCGGTTGAACGCCAAGGCCGAGGAAGCCCAGTGCCGCGGCATCGAGAATCGCCGAGGAGAAACTCAAGGTGGCCTGAACAATCAGCGGCGCCATGCAGTTAGGCAGCACCGTGACGAACATCAGGCGTGGCAGACCGGCACCGGCCAGGCGCGCGGCGGTTACGTAGTCGCGGTTCAGCTCGCCCATCACCGCAGCGCGGGTCAGACGAACATAGGACGGCAACGAAACCACGGCGATGGCAATAATGGTGTTGATCAGGCCAGGGCCGAGGATGGCGACAATCGCCACCGCCAGCAGCAGGGACGGCAGGGCCAGCATGATGTCCATCAGACGCATGATGGTCGGGCCGAGCAGGCGCGGGTAGAACCCGGCGAACAGACCCAACAGGATGCCCGGAATCAGCGACATCACCACCGACGACAAGCCGATCAGCAGCGACAGGCGCGAGCCGTGGATCAGACGCGACAGCAGGTCGCGACCCAGTTCATCGGTGCCGAGCAGGAACTGGATTTGCCCACCTTCCAGCCAGGACGGTGGGGTCAGCAGGAAGTCGCGGTACTGCTCGCTCGGGTTATGCGGTGCCACCCAAGGGGCGAACAGTGCGCAGAAAATCACCAGCAGCATGAACATCAGTCCGGCGACGGCGCCTTTGTTCCTGGAGAACGCGTGCCAGAATTCTTTGTATGGGGACGGGTACAGCAGGCTTTGATCGACTGCTACCGATGGAATTGAAGTGGTCATGGTCATGATGATCTCAGCGCTGATGACGGATGCGTGGGTTGGCAAAGCCGTAGAGGATGTCCACCACGAAATTGACCACAATTACCAGGCAGGCGATTAACAGGATGCCGTTCTGCACCACGGGATAATCCCGTGCGCCAATGGCTTCGATCAGCCATTTGCCTATGCCCGGCCAGGAGAAGATGGTTTCGGTCAGGACCGCACCGGCCAGCAATGTGCCGACTTGCAGGCCGACCACGGTCAGTACCGGAATCAGCGCGTTACGCAGACCGTGAACGAACACCACGCGCGACGGCGACAGGCCTTTGGCGCGGGCGGTACGGATGTAGTCTTCACGCAGCACTTCGAGCATCGAAGAACGGGTCATCCGCGCGATCACCGCCAGCGGGATGGTGCCGAGCACAATGGCCGGCAGGATCAGGTGGTGCAGCGCGTCGAAGAACGCACCGACGTCATCGGCCAGCAGCGTGTCGATGAGCATGAAGCCGGTCCGCGGCTCGATGTCATAGAGCAGGTCGATCCGCCCGGACACCGGGGTCCAGCCCAGTGACACCGAGAAGAACATGATCAGGATCAGGCCCCACCAGAAGATCGGCATCGAATATCCCGCCAGGGAGACGCCCATCACCCCGTGGTCGAACAGGGATCCTCGCTTGAGTGCCGCGATCACCCCGGCCAGAAGGCCCAGGATGCCGGCGAACAACAGGGCGGCCATGGACAGTTCCAGAGTCGCGGGGAATAGAGAGGTGAATTCGGTCCAGACGCTTTCACGGGTACGCAGGGATTCGCCGAGATCGCCGTGGGCCAGTTTGCCAATGTAATCCAGGTATTGGGCATACAGGGGTTTGTTCAGACCTAGGCGTTCCATTGCCTGAGCGTGCATTTCGGGGTCGACGCGACGTTCGCCCATCATCACTTCCACGGGGTCGCCAGGAATCATGCGAATCAGTGCGAAAGTCAGCAAGGTGATGCCGAAGAATGTGGGGATCAATAACCCCAATCGGCGGGCAATAAAACTAAACATCTTGTGGTGTACCTCATCAGCCGGTTAGGCGTGCCCGGCATTCCTGGGTCAGGAATGCCGGTAGTTTCTTATCTACTTCACCTGGGTGGTGGCGAAGTTATTAGTGGTGAGCGGGCTAATATGATAGCCCTCTACGTTGTTGCGCATTGCGGTGAACATGCGGGTGTGCGCCATGCTGATCCATGGCTGGTCCTGATTGAAAACCTCCTGGGCTTGCTCATAGAGCGCTGCGCGTTCCGACGGGTTCACTTTAGCCCGTGCTTCATCGATCAGCGTCTGGAACTTCTCATTGCACCAGCGTGCGTAGTTTTCGCCGTTTTTGGCCGCCTCGCAACTGAGCATAGGCGTCAGGAAGTTATCGGGGTCGCCGTTATCGCCCGCCCATCCGGCAGACACCATGTCGTGCTCGCCGTTTTTCGCGCGTTTGAGCATTTCGCCCCATTCCATGACGCGAATATCGACCTTGATTCCGACCTTGGCCAGATCAGCCTGCATCATCTGCGCGCCGAGCATCGGGTTTGGGTTGGTTGGACCGCCACCGTTACGGGTGAACAGGGTGAACGTGGTGCCATCCGGTACGCCGGCTTCCTTGAGCAGGGCGCGAGCCTTGTCCAGATCACGTGGCGGATTTTTCAGGTCGTGGTTGTAGCCCAGCAGGGTGTCCGGGTACGGATTGACCGCTACGGTCGCATTACCTTTGCCGAACAGCGCGTTGACGTACGCGGCCTTGTCGAAGGCGATGTCGATGGCTTTACGTACGCGCACGTCACTCATGTACTTGTGAGTGGTGTTCATGGCGATGTACGAGACGGTCATCGCGTTCAGTTCATCGACACTCAGTTTGGCGTCTTTCTTGATGCTCGGGATGTCATCCGGTTTCGGATACAGCGCGATCTGGCACTCGTTGGCTTTGAGCTTTTGCAGGCGCACGTTGTTATCGGTGGCGATGGCCAGGATCAGCGAATCAGCCGGTGGCTTGCCTCGGAAGTACTCCGGGTTGGCCTTGAAGCGGACCTGAGCGTCCTTGGCGTAACGCTGGAAGATGAACGGGCCGGTACCGACCGGTTTGTTGTTCAGGTCGCCGGTCTTGTCGGCCTTGAGCAGCTGGTCGGCATACTCGGCGGAGTAGATCGAGGAGAAGGCCATGGCGATGTCAGCCAGGAACGGCGCTTCGCGGCGGGTCAGCGTGAACGTGACCGTGTTGTCGTCGATCTTCTCGACACTTTTGAGCAGTTCTTTGAAGCCCATGCTTTCAAAGTACGGGAAGCCCACGCTCGACTTGTTGTGCCACGGGTGTTTCGGGTCCAGCTGACGCTGGAAGCTCCAGACCACGTCGTCGGCGTTCATGTCGCGTGTCGGCTTGAAGTATTCGGTGGTGTGAAACTTGACGCCTTTGCGCAGGTGGAACGTGTAGGTCAGACCGTCCTCGCTGATGTCCCAGGATTCGGCCAGTGCCGGAATCACTTCAGTGGTACCAGGCTTGAAGTCCGCCAGACGGTTGAAGATGGTTTCGGCCACTGCATCGGCGGTGACTGCAGTCGTGTACTGGACCATGTCGAAGCCTTCCGGGCTGGCTTCGGTGCAAACCACCAGGGGTTTGGCCGAGACGCCAACAGCGACACTCAGCAACGCGGCAGCGATGGCCGCACGTAGGGGAAGCATTTTCATCAAAGAACCCTCTGCAATCGGTTAAAAGGACAAAAGCCGAACAGCCGATTCATCACTGAATCAGCCGGTCGGCAGGTGCATTACAGAATGTTGAACGGGATGGTGGTCACGAGACGGAACTCGTTGATGTTGCCGTCTGCCTGGTTTTCGCTGGCACGGTGAGTGGTGTAGGTCGCGCGAATAGCGGTGGCCTTGAGTGGACCGCTCTGTACGGCATACGAAGTACCGATGCCGTATTCATAGTGGTGTTCACCATCCTGCGAGGTCACGCTGTCGTAGGCGCCACCTTTGTAGTGAGTACCGTCGATACCCCAACCGCGAGCCTGGTAGATGTTGAATTTCAGGCCTGGTACGCCGTATTCCGCCATGTTCAGACCGTAGGCGATCTGGAAGGATTTCTCGTTCGGGCCGTTGAAGTCCGACAGCAGGGAGTTGGCCAGGTAGATGCCGTTGGTTTCGTGCAGGTAGTCGAAGTACTCGTTACCGTTCACTTCCTGGTACGAGAACGTCAGGCTGTGGGCCTGGTGAGTCAGACCGAGCGACAGCGAGTAGGTGTCGTTGTCGATATCGCCCATTACCGCTTTGCCTTCGTCGACGGTTTTGTAGTAGTTCAGGCCGGTGGTCAGGCTAAGTACCGAGCTGTCGCCCAGCACGTGGCTGGCGCCGAAGTAGTACTGGTTCCACATGTCTTCGGCCTGAGTGCCCCACACGCTGGTAGTCAGGCTGGCGAATGGCTGGTAAGTGATACCAGCGGTGTTCACGTGATCGATTTCAATGATTTCGTCAGCGTATTCGGAGCGAAATTTACGCTGGCTTTCTTCAGTCCGTGGAGAGTTGCGATCAAAGGTGGCCAAGTCAAAAGTCAGGTTTTCCAGCTCTTCGCTGTGCAGGGACACACCCTGGAAGCTCGAAGGCAGAGGACGGTTACCGATGACGTCTACCTGCGGGCTGCTGAAGTTTTGACGACCGGCGGTCAGGGTGGTGTTGGAGAAACGGGCCTTGACGTTGGCCAGCCCCAGTTTGCTCCACTGGCCTTGAGCGTCGCCGCCTTCTTTGGTCAGCGTACGGTTGTAGCCAGGCTTTGCACGATCACCCGGTGCGCCACCGAAGCGAGAGGCCAGGTCTTCGCGATCACGATCCAGGGCGATGGCATTGTAGGCCGCCACTTCAGTGCTGAAGCCGACAGTGCCTTGGGTAAAGCCAGAGTTGTACTTGACGATGGTGCCCTGGACCCAGTTGATACGACGGTCTGTGTCGGTCAATACACCATTTTTGTTGTAGCTGAACTTGCTGCCTCGTTTCAGTTGCTCATTCGCATACCAGTTGCGCGTGGAACCGGTGATCGATTGGCCTTCGACAAAGCCAGTGGCTTCACTCTGGGCACTTTTCTCTTTCACGGTAACCGGGGTGAACGCCTGGCTTTGGGTTTCTGCGTACGCCGAGGCGGTTACGCTGCTGATGGCCAAGGCCAATAACGCGGTGCTGCTCAGTTTCATGGGTGAAGCTCCTTTCTTTCTTTTTTTTTAATGCCGGTTTTTTTTGGTGAACCGGCTATTTGGTTTTGAACTCATTCAAGACATGGCAAACGTTTGCTGTAGGCCGGATTGACGAATCACGGCAATACGCTTGCGTGAGGGCGGAATCCGCCCTCAGCGTTTCTGGCTAATCGATTAATTTTCTATGCTGACGCCCGAGAACACATTACGACCGAAAGGACTCACCTTGAACCCTTCGATTTTGGCGCTCAACGGCTGGTTAACCGTCGAGTGGGCGACTGGCGTCATGGGCACCTGCTGCTTGAGGTACTGCTGCGCCTGTTTGTAAAGCACGGTGCGCTGGTCGCGGTCGGTGACGACCTTGGCCTGCTTGATCAACTTGTCGTAAGCCGGATCACACCACATGGAGTAGTTGTTGCCGCCAATGGCATCGCAGCTATAAAGCGTGCCGAGCCAGTTGTCCGGGTCCCCGTTGTCACCGGTCCAGCCAATCAGGCTGATGTCGTGTTCGCCATTCTTGGTGCGCTTGATGTATTCGCCCCATTCGTAGCTGACGATCTTCACTTTGAGGCCGATTTTCGCCCAGTCAGCCTGGAGCATCTCGGCCATCAACTTGGCGTTGGGGTTGTACGGACGCTGGACCGGCATGGCCCAGAGGGTAATTTCAGTGCCTTCCTTCACGCCGGCAGCCTTGAGCAATTCCTTGGCTTTTTCTGGGTTGTAGGCGGCGTCTTTGATGGTCTCGTCGTAGGACCATTGGGTCGGTGGCATGGCGTTGACCGCCAGTTGACCTGCACCTTGGTAAACGGCGTTGAGAATGCTTTGTTTGTTCACCGCCATGTCCAGCGCCTGGCGCACTTCGAGCTGGTCAAAAGGCTTGTGACGCACGTTGTAGGCGATGTAGCCGAGGTTGAAACCGGGCTTCTCGATGAGCTTGAGTGTCGGGTCGTTCTTCAGCGCTGTCACGTCGGCAGGGCGTGGGTGCAGGGTAATCTGGCACTCGTTGGCCTTGAGCTTCTGCACGCGCACCGAGGCATCGGTGTTGATGGCGAAGATCAGGTTATCGAGCTTGACCCGGCTCGGGTCCCAGTACTGCTTGTTGCCGGTGTAACGGATGTTGGAATCTTTCTGGTAGCTCTTGAACACGAACGGCCCGGTGCCGATCGGCTTCTGGTTGATCTCGCTCGGCTTGCCTTCGGCCAGCAATTGGTCGGCGTATTCGGCGGACAAGATGGCGGCGAAGCTCATGGCGATGTTCTGGATGAACGCGGCGTCCACGCTATTGAGCGTCATGACCACGGTCAGCGGCCCGGTCTTCTCGACCTTGGCGATGTTCTTGTTCAGGCTCATCCCGTTGAAATACGGGAACTCGGTCGGATAAGCCTTACGGAAAGGTTGCTGTGGATCAAGCATGCGATTGAACGTGAACAGCACGTCATCGGCGTTGAAATCACGGCTCGGTGTGAAGTATTTGGTCGTGTGAAATTTCACCCCTTCGCGTAGGTGAAAAGTGTACTTGAGGCCGTCCTCGGAAATATCCCAGCGAGTGGCCAGGCCTGGTACGACGTTGGTGGCGCCTTTTTCGAACTCTGCCAGCCGGTTGTACAACGGCTCGGCGGCATCGTTATCGGTCGAAGTCGTGTACTGCGCGGTGTCGAAGCCAGCGGGGCTGCCTTCGGAGCAGAACACCAGACTGTTATTGGCGGCCTGGCTCATGGAAGTGGCGGCCAACAGGCCGGTGCCCAGCAATGCGGATAAAACCAAGGTATGGCGCATGACGCTCGCTCTTTATTCTTAGTGTTTTAACAATGAGCCGTCCCGTCCTGAGACGTGGAGGCCTCACTGATCCAAAACCATGACGTGCAGCAAAAACCGAGAGCCCACGCCTGCACTGGTCAGATCCCGACGGTATGAGCGATGGGTCTGGCAGTAAATGCGTAAAGTCCTAAAGACTTGTAGGAAAGGTCAACGCGTCCGACACCGCTGCCGTAATACTCAGCGGAAATGGATGTAGGTTGTTTCCTACTTTCTCGGCAGATAAAGCAACGGCGACGTCAAAAACGTCGCCGATGCAAAACCTTATTTGCTGACGCTGACGCCGTAGAAGGAGTTCAAGCCAAACGGGCTGATCTTGAAGTCCTGCACGTTGTCGCGCATGGGTTGGTACACCGTCGAGTGAGCGATAGGTGTCATTGGAACGGCGTCCTTGAGGACGTGTTGCGCCTGTTTGTACAGTTCGGTGCGCTTTGCCTGGTCGGTTGTGCGCTTGGCTTCTTTCACGATGCCGTCAAACTTCTTGTCGCACCACTTGGAGAAGTTGTTGCCGCTCAGCGAGTCGCAACCAAACAACACGTTGAGCCAGTTGTCCGGATCACCATTGTCGCCGCTCCAGCCGATGATCATCGCCTGGTTCTCGCCGCCTTTGGAGCGCTTGATGTACTCGCCCCATTCGTAGCTCTGGATCTTGACATTGAGACCGATCTTGGACCAATCGGACTGCAGCATTTCTGCCATCAGCTTGGCGTTCGGGTTGTATGGACGCTGCACCGGCATCGCCCACAGAACGATTTCGGTACCTGGTTTAACGCCGGCTTCCTTGAGCAGCTCTTTAGCTTTCTCAGGATCGTATTTGGCGTCTTTGATGGTGGTGTCGTAGGACCACTGGGTCGGCGGCATGGCGTTAACAGCCAGTTGGCCGGCGCCCTGATAAACCGAGTCAATGATCTGCGGTTTATTCACCGCCATGTCCAGCGCCTGGCGAACTTTCAGGTTGGCCAACGGGTTTGGCTCATTGCTGCCCTTGACCTTGTCCATCACGTTGTAGGCAATGTAGCCCAGGTTGAAACCGGCCTGGTCAGGCATTTTCAGGGTTTTGTCTTCCTTCAGCGCCTTTAGGTCGGCCGGACGTGGGAACAGAGTGATCTGACACTCGTTCTTCTTCAGCTTCTGAATACGCACCGACGGGTCGGTGGTGATGGCGAAGATCAGGTTGTCGATCTTGACGTCGTCAGGCTTCCAGTAGTCCTTGTTCCCGGTGTAGCGGATGTTGGAGTCTTTCTGGTAGCTCTTGAACACAAACGGGCCAGTGCCGATCGGCTTCTGGTTGATGTCGGCGGCTTTGCCTTCCTTGAGCAGCTGGGCAGCGTACTCGGCGGACTGGACGGAGGCGAAACTCATGGCCATGTTCTGGATGAACGCGGCATCAACTTCTTTGAGGGTGAACTTGACGGTTTTGTCGTCGACTTTATCGATCTTGGTGATGTTGGTGTCCATCCCCATGTCGGTGAAGTACGGGAATTCGGTCGGGTACGCTTTGCGGAACGGATCATCCTTGTTAATCATTCGATTAAAGGTGAACAGCACGTCGTCGGCGTTGAACTCACGAGTCGGCTTGAAGTACGGGGTGGTGTGGAACTTGACGCCTTCACGCAAGTGGAAGGTGTAAGTCAGGCCGTCATCGGAGATGTCCCACTTGGTCGCCAGGCCAGGAGTGACAGCGGTGCCGCCACGTTCGAACTGAGTCAAACGGTTGAACATGGTTTCTGCAGAGGCGTCGAAGTCGGTTCCGGTGGTGTACTGACCAGGATCAAAACCGGCCGGGCTCCCTTCGGAGCAAAACACCAGGTTAGTCGCCGCTTGGGCGAAAGGTGCGCTAGCTAACAAACTTGCGCCGACTAAAAACGGAATGACCGCGTGTTTAAGCATGGTGGCCTCATGATTTGTTGTCATTTTTGGAATTAGAGGACGACCTCGTGAGTCGTGCCTGCGGATACTTATGCAGGGGCCATACCCATTGCAAGATCCAGAGCGGCCACAAGTCTCAAACAGTGGTACGAACGTACCTTAATGTCGCATATGTATAAATTCAGGTGCTTTTGACCGTTTGCGCAGGTTTTTTTCGGTGCAAATCGCGCACCGACAGAGGGCGACCGGGGCGCTTGGCGCACCCGGTTGGAGCGAGGTGTTACTTATTTATACCCACACCATAGAAGGGTGTGAGGCCGAACGGGCTGATCTTGAAGTCGGTGACTTCCTTGCGCAGCGGCTGGAACACCGTTGAGTTCGCAATCGGTGTGATAGGTACTTGTTGCTTAAGGATTTGTTGTGCCTGTTGGTACAAATTGATCCGTTGCTGTTTGTCAGTGGACACTTTGGCCTGCTGAATCAATTTGTCGTACGCCGGGTCGCACCACTTGGCGTAGTTGCTACCTTTCACCGCGGCGCAGCTGTAAAGCACGCCGAGCCAGTTGTCCGGGTCACCGTTGTCGCCGGTCCAGCCGTAAATCATCGCATCGTGTTCGCCGTTCTTGGCACGCTTGATGTACTCGCCCCATTCATAGCTGACGATGTTGGCCTTGATCCCGACTTTCTCCCAATCCTGCTGGATCATCTGTGCCGACATTCGTGCGTTGGGGTTCGATGCGCGCTGCACGGTCATGGCCCACAAATTAATAGTGGTACCGGGTGCAACCCCTGCTTCTTTCAGTAGCGCCTTCGCTTTCGTCGGGTCGTGGGGTGCGTCCTTGATGCTCGGGTCATACGACCATTGAGCGGGAGGCAGGGCGTTCTGCGCCAGTTGGCCGGCACTTTGGTAAACGGCTTTGATGATCGCGGGTTTGTCGATGGCCATGTCCAGGGCCTGGCGGACCTTGAGCTGGTCCAGCGGCGGGTGGGTCACGTTATAGGCCAGGAAACCGAGGTTGAAGCCGGCTTGCTTGAGCACGGTGAGATTCGGGTCTTTCTCCATGACTTCGATGTCTGCCGGGCGCGGGTAGCCGCTGACCTGGCATTCCCCGGCCTTGAGTTTCTGCAAGCGAACGGCGGCGTCCGGGGTGATGGAGAAAATCAGGTTGTCGAGTTTTACGTCTTCGGGTTTCCAGTAGGCCTTGTTGGCGGCATAGCGGATCTGCGAGTCCTTTTGATAGCGCTTGAACACGAACGGGCCGGTGCCGACGGGTTTCTGGTTAATGTTTGCCGCTTTGCCTTCTTTTAACAGCTGCGCGCCGTATTCTGCGGATTGCACCGAGGCGAAGCTCATGGCCAGGTTTTGGATGAAGGCGGCGTCGATGTTGTTCAGGCTGAAGCGCACGGTGTGGTCGTCGATTTTGTCGACGCTCTTGATCGTTTTGTTCAGGTCCATGTCGGTGAAGTAGGGCGATTCGGCGGGGTAGGCTTTGCGGAACGCGTTTTCCGGATCGAGCAGGCGCTGAAAGGTGAACAGCACGTCGTCGGCGTTGAAGTCGCGGGTAGGGGTGAAGTAATCGGTGGTGTGGAATTTCACGCCGTCGCGCAGGTGGAACGTGTAGGTGAGACCGTCCGTGGACACTTCCCATTTTGTTGCCAGACCGGGTTCGACTTCAGTGCCGCCGCGTTTGAATTGGGTGAGGCGGTTGAAGACGGTTTCGGCGGAGGCGTCGAAGTCGGTGCCGCTGGTGTATTGGCTGGGGTCGAAGCCGGCGGGGCTGGCTTCGGAGCAGTAGACCAGGGTTGTGGCGGCTTGAGCCAGTGGTGCGGTTGTTGCGAGGGCGAGAGCGAGCAGGAGTGGTTTGACGGTGGTTCTTTCCATGGAGTCCCCGAGGGTTTGGCGGCGGTGTTTTCCTGAGGGTAGCGTTGTTGGCGGGGAGGGCGGAAATATCGTTTTTGGAGGGAGACCCCTTTGTTCGGGCATACCCCTCGGGTCATTCGGGATCTTGGCGGCCTGTAGGCGCGAGCGGTGCGGCGATCCGACTTGCCCGCGAAGGCGGCAGATAAGTCAGCACAAATCCCTGGTTAGATATAGGCGAGGGATGCATGCTCGTAAGGCAGGAACTTGAAATCCCACATGGAAGATTTGGAATGACTCGAATTGTTGAAATCCTGATGTACACCTTGAAACCGGGATCAGGATTGGATTTCCATCGAATAATGCAGGAAGTAAGCGTTCCGCTTCACTTAAAGGCGGGTGTGGATGTCGTTTCTTATGGCGGCTCTTTGCATGACGATCATAGCTATCACTTGATTCGCTCCTATGAGAGCGAGAGCCATCGCCAAGCCTCTCAAGATCTTTTTTACTCAAGTACTGACTGGAAGCAAGGTCCGAGAGCAGACATCATCAGCCGAATTGAAGTCAGTACAAAGACAGTTATGACGCTCACTCAAGACGCGATTGATGCCATCAGAGCTTCCCGTAAATCTAACCAGGGCTGATGCTCAATCAGCGTGGCCATTCACTAACAATCACGGGGTTGTCGGTGAACCGTGTGCTGGACAACATCGATCCGGCATAGTCCGCGTTATCGTTCATCGTCGCAACGCCGCCCGAAGCAGGATCGCTCCCACAGGGATCGAGTGTGTACATGGATTGTGTGCACGACACAGATCAAATGTGGGAGCGAGCCTGCTCGCGATGACGGCGGATCAATCACCACAAAGTCATCAGACCTACCCCAGCTTCCGCCAGGCAATAAAAAACGGCGATCACTTCGGTGATCGCCGTTTCTGTGTCCGTGTTATCGAATCACTGCATCAACACTTCAATCGCTCCATCCGCCGTCATGCTGACCTGGCTGGTGCCGGCTTCAACTTCCGGGGTCACTGGTGCGGAGTCCATGGCGGCGGCTTTCATCATCATTGGCCCACGCATGTACGGCTGTGGATAACCGTTGCTGTTCAGGTTCAGGTTAACGATTTTGTAACCCTTGCCACCTAAGGCGTCGGTCGCCAGTTGAGCGCGGGCCTTGAAGGCAGACACGGCTTCTTTGAGCAGAGCGTCTTCGCTGGCCTTGCGGGTTGGTGTGGCGATGGCGAAGTCCATGCCGCCCATTTTCAGTTCGGTGAGCAGTTCGCCGGTCAGTTTCGACAGCGCGGCGAAGTCGGAGCTTTCCAGGCGCAGTTCGGCGCGTTCACGCCAGCCGGTGATTTTCTGGCCCTTGGTGTCGTAGATCGGGTAGCTGTTGCGGCTGCCTTGGCGCAGGGTGATGTCTTTGACTTCTTTGGCCTGGGCCAGCGCTTTGTTCATGGTGGTGCTGACGTCGGCGGCGAGTTTGGCCGGGTCGGTGTTTTGTTCTTCGGTGTAGAGGGTCACGATCATCAGGTCGCGGGCGACTTCCTGGCTGACTTCGGCGCGCAGGGCTATCTGGTTGTAGTGCAGCTCATCGGCGGCCAGGGCCGGAAGGCTTGCAATGCTGCTGACGGTCAGGGCGAGAAGGGCGGCGCTGCGGCGGAATGTGTGCATGAAAGCTCCTTGGGCGATGCGCAGGGGTAATGTCCGAGCCTGCGTGAAACTATCAGACTCTAGCTTTAATGATCCGGTTCGCACAGTTACAACTTCTATACAGATCAACAGCTGGTGGCCCTGCGGCGAGGGGATTTAGCGGAACGCCGCACCGCCCCGTCCGGCTGCGAAGCAGTCGTAAACCAATTTGGGGCGGCTTCGCCGCCCAACGGGGATAAATCCCCTCGCCACAAAGACCTTCAGGACACTCACAAGTGTGGCCGTTTGCCGCACTTTTGCCTGCCAGCCCCCGTGCTTGGTTATACTCCGTGCGATCCGCCTGGAGCGCTCATCAGGAGAGCTCATGCTCGCCCCCGTTCAAATCACTTCCGCGACGCGCCAGAATCTTTGGCGGCTGACGTTCATACGCACGTTGGTGTTGGCCGCTCAGGCCGGTTCCGTGGGCCTGGCCTACTGGCTGGACTTGCTGCCGCTGCCCTGGTTTCAACTGGCCGCGACCCTCGGTTGCTCGATGTTGCTGTGCGCGTTCACGGCCATTCGCCTGCGCACCACATGGCCGGTTACCGAGCTCGAATACGCCGTGCAACTGGCTTGCGACCTGTTTATCCACAGTGCGTTGCTGTATTTCTCCGGCGGCTCGACCAACCCCTTCGTCTCTTACTACCTGGTGCCGCTGACCATCGCCGCCGTAACCTTGCCGTGGCGTTATTCGGTGATTCTGTCCGGTATCGCGTTGACGATGTACACCCTGCTGCTGGCGCGCTTCTATCCGTTGCAAACCTTCCCTATCGCTCGGGAAAACCTTCAGGTTTACGGGATGTGGCTGAGTTTCGCCCTGGCCGCGGCAGTCATCACGTTCTTCGCCGCGCGAATGGCCGAAGAGCTGCGCCGTCAGGAAGAGTTGCGGGCGATCCGCCGTGAAGAAGGTTTGCGTGATCAGCAATTGCTGGCCGTCGCCACTCAGGCCGCCGGTGCCGCCCATGAATTGGGTACGCCGCTGGCGACCATGAGCGTGCTGCTCAAAGAGATGCAGCAGGATCATCACGATCCAATGCTGCAGGACGATCTGAAGGTGCTGCAAGATCAGGTCAAGGCGTGCAAGCAGACCTTGCAGCAACTGGTGCGCGCCGCCGAGGCCAACCGGCGTCTGGCGGTGGAGATGCAGGACGTCACCGATTGGCTCGACGAAGCGCTGAACCGATGGCACCTGATGCGTCCGGAAGCCAGTTATCGCTTCCAGCGCTTGGGTCAAGGCACCGTTCCGCGCATGGCGCCGCCGCCGGACCTGACCCAGGCACTGCTGAATTTGCTTAACAACGCCGCCGACGCTTGCCCCGAAGGGCTGCAAGTGACGCTGGACTGGAATGCCGACGACCTGACCATCAGCATCCGCGACCACGGCGCCGGTGTGCCGCTGGCCATCGCCGAGCAGATTGGCAAGCCGTTTTTTACCACCAAGGGCAAAGGTTTCGGCCTGGGCCTGTTTTTGAGCAAGGCCAGCGTGACACGCGCCGGCGGCTCAGTGAAACTCTACAGTCATGAGGAAGGCGGCACGCTCACCGAGCTGCGCCTGCCCCGTGTCGCCCGAGGAGACGAACATGAGTGACGAGATCCAAGTCGAAGGCGAAGGCGAAGAACTGCCGCATTTGCTGCTGGTAGACGACGACGCAACTTTTACCCGGGTGATGGCCCGTGCCATGTCCCGCCGCGGCTTTCGCGTCAGCACCGCCGGTTCTGCCGAAGAAGGCCTGACCATCGCTCAGGCCGACCTGCCGGACTACGCCGCGCTGGACCTGAAAATGGACGGCGATTCCGGCCTGGTGCTGTTGCCCAAGCTACTTGAGCTGGACCCGGAAATGCGCGTAGTGATCCTCACCGGTTACTCGAGCATTGCCACCGCCGTCGAGGCGATCAAGCGCGGCGCCTGCAATTACCTGTGCAAACCGGCAGACGCCGATGACGTGTTGGCCGCGCTGCTTTCCGAGCACGCCGACCTCGACACGCTGGTGCCGGAAAACCCGATGTCGGTGGATCGCCTGCAGTGGGAGCACATCCAGCGCGTGCTGACCGAACACGAAGGCAACATCTCCGCCACTGCCCGCGCCTTGGGCATGCACCGCCGCACGCTGCAGCGCAAACTGCAGAAGCGTCCGGTCCGTCGCTGAACGGGCGCTGAACGATTATCGCCAGCCCTCGCGATAACCCGAACCGATCATCTATGATCGGTTCGTGTGTGTTCTTTTCTTTATCGAGCCTTATCCATGAATCAGAACGCTGAATATTGCGCGGTCAATGATGCTGTGCGCGGGCAGTTTTTTCGCAAAGTTTGGGCGATGATCACGCCTTACTGGCGCAGTGAAGAGAAGGGCAAGGCCTGGACGTTGCTGATCGCCGTGATCGCGCTGTCGCTGTTCAGCGTGGCGATTTCGGTGTGGATCAACAGTTGGTACAAGGACTTCTACAACGCCCTGCAGAAAAAGGACGAAGCGGCCTTCTGGCAGTTGATTTTGTATTTCTGCGGCATCGCGGCGGTGGCGATCCTTGGCGCGGTGTATCGGCTCTACCTGACACAGATGCTGACGATTCGCTGGCGGGCCTGGCTCACCGAGAAGCATTTTGCCCGCTGGCTCGGCAACAAGAATTACTACCAGCTGGAGCAGGGCGGATACACAGATAACCCGGACCAGCGGATTTCCGAAGACCTCAATAAATTCACCAGCAACACGTTGGGCCTGGGGCTCGGGTTGATTCGCAACATCGTCAGCCTCGTATCGTTCTCGATCATTCTGTGGGGCGTGTCGGGCAGTATCGAAGTGTTTGGTTTCACGATTCCCGGTTACATGTTCTGGTGCGCGCTGGTATACGCCGCCGTCGCCAGTTGGCTGACGCATTTGATTGGCCGTCGCCTGATCGGCCTCAACAACAACCAGCAACGCTTCGAAGCCGACCTGCGTTTCTCCATGGTGCGGGTTCGCGAGAATGCCGAAAGCATTGCGCTGTACAACGGCGAGCCTAATGAGAACCGCCGCTTGAGCAGCCGTTTCGGGATGGTCTGGCACAACTACTGGGACATCATGAAAGTGTCCAAGCGCCTGACCTTCTTTACTTCCGGTTATGAGCAGATCGCAGTCATTTTCCCGTTCATGGTCGCCGCGCCGCGTTACTTCACTGGCAAGATCGAGCTGGGTGAGCTGATGCAAATCAACTCGGCGTTCGCTAACGTCCAGGATAACTTCAGTTGGTTCATCACGGCGTACCAGGACCTTGCCGAATGGCGCGCCACCTGTGATCGTCTGCTGAGTTTCCGCCAGGCCATGACCGACAACGAGGAGCGTGCGCCGGCGATTGATGTGCAAAACCATGGCTCGGCGTTGAAGGTGCATAACCTTGGCCTCGACCTGGCGGATGGTCGTCACCTGCTGACCAACGCCGACATGACCGTGGAGGAGGGCGAGCGCGTCATGCTCAGCGGGCGTTCCGGCAGCGGCAAGTCGACCTTGCTGCGGGCAATGGGGCATTTGTGGCCAGCGGGTCATGGCAGCATTCGCCTGCCGTCGGCGCGGTATCTGTTCCTGCCGCAAAAGCCTTATTTGCCGATTGGCACGTTGCGTGAAGCGCTAAGTTATCCACAGTCTGGCGATACGTATCCGCACGAGCGCTACGTTCATGTGCTGGAAACCTGCCGTTTACCGCATCTGGTGTCGCGTCTTGATGAAGCGAATCACTGGCAGCGCATGCTGTCGCCGGGTGAGCAGCAGCGTCTGGCCTTTGCCCGTGCGCTGCTGTATGCACCGCAATGGCTGTACATGGACGAAGCGACCTCGGCGATGGACGAGGAGGACGAAGCGTCGCTGTATCAGGCCTTGATCGATGAGATTCCGGGATTGAGCATTGTCAGCGTCGGGCATCGCAGCAGCCTGAAGCGGTTCCATCCACGGCATGTGCGCATTGAAAATGGGCATCTGGTGGATCAAACCGTAACAGCATAAACACCCCCGCCCTTGTAGGAGCGAGCGGTGGTGATCGTACAACCGCGTTGAGCTATGATGCGGTTTCAGCCGCAACTTTCGAGAAAGACGTTCACCATGGAAAAGCCGATCGACGCACCACGCCTCCCTCGCAAGCGCCGCAGCCTCGCTCAGGAACTGGTGACGGTGCTGTCCGAGCAGATCCGCGACGGCCACCTCAAGCGTGGCGACAAGTTGCCCACCGAGTCGGCGATCATGGATGCCCACGGCGTCAGCCGCACCGTGGTGCGCGAAGCGATTTCGCGTTTGCAGGCGGCCGGGCAGGTGGAAACCCGCCATGGCATCGGCACGTTTGTGCTCGACACCCCAAGCCCGAGCGGTTTCCGTATCGACCCGGCGACTGTGGTGACGTTGCGCGATGTGCTGGCGATTCTGGAATTGCGCATCAGCCTCGAAGTGGAGTCCGCCGGCCTTGCCGCGCAACGCCGCAGCCCCGAGCAGTTGGCGTTGATGCGAGCGGCGCTGGACGCGTTGAATGAAAGTGTCTCCCATGCCAGCGATGCCGTGGCGTCCGACTTCCAGTTTCACCTGCAAATCGCCCTGGCAACGGGCAACCGCTATTTCACCGACATCATGACCCACCTGGGCACCAGCATCATTCCGCGTACACGCCTCAACTCCGCGCGCCTGGCCCATGACGATCAGCAGCACTACATGAATCGCCTGAGCCGTGAACACGAAGAAATTTACGACGCGATTGCCCGTCAGGATTCCGATGCGGCCCGGGCGGCTATGCGTTTGCACCTGACGAATAGCCGGGAGCGGCTGCGCCATGCCCATGAAGAGGCAGAGGCTCAGCGGGGGTAGGCTTTTAACTGCTCGGCGACAGAAGCATTTTTAACAACCGTTATCGCCTGGGCTTGACTACTCCACTACAGATGCAGTTGCTTTGTCAGATGTGACTTTGTTTAGCTCGTTCGGGAGCTTCACGGTGTACCAAGCGGTAGCTTTTTCGCCTACCTTGTCTGCGAAGTTGCTGTGCCGGATTCTGCTGTCAACGTAGCCTGTGTTACCAGGCTTTACAGTATGGTCTTCGCTACCAAACTGCCACGTCATGAATACCGACACGATAGTGTCTTCCGGCATACCGTTGGTATCGACGCGAACATAAATGTCTCCCGGGTTACCAGACACGGAAATCTCGCCTCCGAGATCTCGATGATGGATATCTTGATATTTCGGAGCTGGATAGTATTCGGGTTGCGTAGTCATGCTGGAATGTCCTTCTTCATGAATTGGGATCGCCTGGAATTGCTCGAGACGGTCGATACCGGCTCAAGCCAGACTCTAAGTTGAAGAGACTTCGTCATCTACTGTCAGAAATGACAGTTCAGATGAGTGGCAACTCAGTCCATTCAATCGACACACCGCTGATCGATTGGCCCAATCATTGTTTATTGCGAACTGTGGGGGCCGGCGGCATAAGCCAGTCGACCCGATCCTTTGAAGTGATCAGCATTGTTCACGCCAGTTTCACGCATTGCTTCCATGAAGACGGAGCCGGTTGAAACGCCGCCTTCGTGGTCCTATCAACACCTCCGACAACGTATCCCTAATTCGCCGTTAGCCTTGTGGCGTTGTTTCCCTGTCCTGATCGCCTAGCTAACGGCTGCCCTTGTCATCGACAAGGGAAGATTTCCAATGCCAAGAAATTACTTTTCCGACCGAAATTTGGGGTTGGCGATGAAATGCAGTTGACGGTTATTTATTAAGTTGTACGATGACCTACAACTTCGGCGCAGGCTGATGGTTTTCTCACACACATATGTCGCTACCCCAGGGTGTTCGAATAATGAATCCACAAGAACTGAAGTCCATCCTCTCTTCCGGTCTGCTGTCTTTCCCGGTTACCGATTTCAATGCTCAGGGCGACTTCCATCGCGCGGGCTACATCAAACGTCTCGAATGGCTGGCCCCATACGGCGCCTCGGCATTGTTCGCCGCGGGCGGCACCGGTGAGTTCTTCTCTCTGGCGGCCAGCGAATATTCGGAAATCATCAAGACGGCCGTCGACACCTGCGAAACCAGCGTGCCGATTCTGGCCGGCGTTGGCGGTTCGACTCGTCAAGCCATCGAATACGCACAGGAAGCCGAGCGTCTGGGCGCCAAGGGCCTGTTGCTGCTGCCGCACTACCTGACCGAAGCCAGCCAGGACGGTGTTGCCGCCCACGTTGAAGCCGTGTGCAAATCGGTGAAAATCGGCGTGGTGGTTTACAACCGCAACGTCTGCCGCCTGACCGCGCCGCTGCTGGAACGACTGGCCGAGCGTTGCCCGAACCTGATCGGCTACAAAGATGGCCTGGGCGATATCGAATTGATGGTGTCTATTCGTCGTCGCCTCGGTGATCGCTTCAGCTACCTGGGTGGTTTGCCGACCGCCGAAGTCTACGCCGCGGCTTACAAAGCCCTGGGCGTACCGGTTTACTCCTCGGCGGTGTTCAACTTCCTCCCGAAAACCGCGATGGATTTCTACCACGCCATTGAACGGGAAGATCACGCCACCGTCGGCAAGATCATCGACGACTTCTTCCTGCCGTACCTGGACATCCGTAACCGCAAAGCCGGTTACGCCGTGAGCATCGTCAAGGCCGGGGCAAAAATTGCCGGCTATGACGCAGGTCCTGTACGTGCGCCGCTGACCGATCTGACGGGCGAAGAGTACGAAATGCTCGCCGCGCTGATCGACAAGCAAGGTGCGCAGTAACAATCCCGATTAAATAAGGCCGCTGAGTGATCAGCGGCCTTTTGTGTGAGGACTTCTTTTTAAGGGGAAAGCCCGTGGCTGATTCAAAGCGTTTCGATAACTACATCGGTGGCCAATGGGTTGCCGGCACCGACTACTCCACCAACATCAACCCGTCGGAGTTGACCGACACCATTGGTGAATACGCCAAGGCTGATCTGGCTCAAGTCCATGCCGCCATCGACGCCGCTCGCGCCGCGTTCCCGGCGTGGTCGACTTCGGGCATTCAGGCACGTCACGATTCGCTGGATAAAGTCGGCACTGAAATCCTCGCCCGTCGCGAAGAACTCGGCACCTTGCTGGCCCGTGAAGAGGGCAAGACCCTGCCTGAGGCCATCGGCGAAGTCACTCGTGCCGGCAACATCTTCAAGTTCTTCGCCGGTGAATGCCTGCGCCTGTCCGGCGACTACTTGCCGTCGGTACGTCCCGGTGTGAACGTCGAAGTGACGCGCGAAGCGCTGGGTGTGGTCGGTCTGATCACGCCATGGAACTTCCCGATCGCGATCCCTGCGTGGAAAATCGCCCCGGCCCTGGCCTACGGCAACTGCGTCGTGCTCAAACCGGCCGATCTGGTGCCGGGTTGCGCCTGGGCGCTGGCCGAAATCATCTCCCGCGCAGGCTTCCCGGCTGGCGTATTCAACCTGGTGATGGGCAGCGGTCGAGTGGTTGGCGATGCCCTGGTGCAGAGCCCGAAAATCGACGGCATCAGCTTCACCGGCTCCGTGGGCGTTGGTCGTCAGATCGCCGTCAGCTGCGTGTCGCGCCAGGCCAAGGTTCAGCTGGAAATGGGTGGCAAGAACCCGCAGATCATTCTCGACGACGCCGACCTCAAGCAAGCGGTCGAGCTGTCGGTACAGAGCGCGTTCTACTCCACCGGCCAGCGTTGCACCGCCTCGAGCCGCTTCATCGTCACCGCCGGGATTCACGACAAGTTCGTCGGAGCCGTGGCCGAGCGGATGAAGTCGATCAAGGTCGGTCACGCGCTGAAAACCGGCACCGACATCGGTCCGGTGGTTTCCCAGGCTCAGCTTGAACAGGACATGAAGTACATCGACATCGGCCTGTCCGAAGGTGCGCGTCTGGTCAGCGGTGGCGGTCTGGTGACCTGCGATACCGAAGGCTATTACCTCGCGCCAACCCTGTTTGCCGACAGTGAAGCCGCGATGCGCATCAGCCGTGAAGAGATTTTCGGCCCGGTCGCCAACGTGGTTCGCGTAGCGGATTACGAGGCAGCGCTGGCGATGGCCAACGACACCGAATTCGGTCTGTCCGCGGGCATCGCCACTACATCGTTGAAGTACGCCAACCACTTCAAACGCCACTCCCAGGCCGGGATGGTGATGGTAAACCTGCCGACGGCGGGCGTGGATTACCACGTTCCATTCGGTGGGCGTAAAGGTTCATCCTATGGCTCCCGCGAGCAAGGTCGCTACGCGCAAGAGTTCTACACCGTCGTGAAGACCAGCTACATCGGCTCCTGACAGGAAACACCGCGGTATCGGCATCGATACCGCAACCCCTACAGGACACAAAAGATTCACCCGCGCATAAAAATAATCAGTGGGAGTACATCTACATGCAAGCGACCAAGCCGACCCACGTCCGCTATTTGATTTTGCTCATGCTTTTCCTGGTGACCACGATCAACTACGCCGACCGGGCCACTATCGCTATCGCGGGCTCCAGCCTGCAAAAAGACCTCGGCATCGACGCGGTTACCCTCGGTTATATCTTCTCTGCATTCGGTTGGGCCTACGTGGCCGGGCAAATTCCCGGTGGCTGGTTGCTGGACCGTTTCGGCTCGAAAAAAATCTACGCGTTGAGCATTTTCACCTGGTCGCTGTTCACCGTGTTGCAGGGCTATGTCGGTGAGTTCGGCATGTCCTCGGCGGTGGTTGCGCTGTTCATGCTGCGCTTCCTGGTGGGCCTGGCCGAAGCGCCATCCTTCCCCGGTAACGCGCGTATCGTTGCGGCCTGGTTCCCGACCGCTGAACGCGGTACGGCGTCTGCGATTTTCAACTCGGCGCAATACTTCGCCACGGTGCTGTTTGCGCCGCTGATGGGTTGGATCGTCTACAGCTTTGGCTGGCAGCACGTGTTCATTGTCATGGGCGTGATCGGCATCATCTTCTCCGGGATCTGGCTGAAGGTTATCCACAGCCCGCGTCAGCACCCGATGATCAATGATGCCGAGTTCAAACACATCGCCGACAACGGCGGCATGGTCGACCTGGACCAGGACAAAGGCAAAGGCACCAAGGCCGACGGTCCGAAGTGGGACTACATCCGCCAGCTGCTGACCAACCGCATGATGCTCGGCGTGTACCTTGGCCAATACTGCATCAACGGCATCACTTACTTCTTCCTGACCTGGTTCCCGGTGTACCTGGTGCAAGAGCGCGGCATGACCATCCTCAAGGCGGGTTTCATTGCCTCGTTGCCGGCGATCTGCGGCTTTATCGGTGGTGTGCTTGGCGGCGTGATTTCCGACTACCTGCTGCGCAAGGGGCATTCCCTGACCTTCGCCCGCAAGGCGCCGATCATTGCTGGCTTGCTGGTCTCCAGCAGCATCGTGGCCTGCAACTATGTCGATGTTGAATGGATGGTCGTCGGTTTCATGGCCCTGGCGTTCTTCGGTAAAGGCGTGGGCGCGCTGGGTTGGGCCGTGGTGTCTGACACGTCGCCGAAGCAGATCGCCGGTCTCAGCGGTGGCTTGTTCAACACCTTCGGCAACATCGCTTCGATCACCACGCCAATCGTGATCGGTTACATCATCAGCTCCACCGGTTCATTCAAATGGGCGCTGGTGTTTGTCGGTTGCAACGCACTGGTGGCGGTGTTCAGCTACCTGGTGATCGTCGGTCCGATCAAACGTGTGGTGCTCAAAGAGCCGCCAGTCAGTGGCCCTGAAACGAACAATAAATTATCTGAAGCGCATTCCTGAGGAGCGGCGTCATGCAGTTGATTGAACATTGCGACTCGCCGCGCTACATCCGCCTGCACGAGCGGGACAACGTCGTGATTGTGGTCAATGACCAAGGCGTGCCGGCCGGTACCGAATTTCCGGACGGCCTGGTCACCGTGGATTTCGTGCCACAGAGCCACAAGGTCACCCTGGAAGACATTCCCGAGGGCGGCCAGGTGATTCGTTATGGCCAGACCATTGGCTACGCGTTGCAGCCGATTCCGCGCGGCAGTTGGGTCAAGGAAGATCAACTGCGCATGCCCACCGCGCCACCGCTGGACAGCTTGCCGCTGTCCACCGAAGTGCCGGCGGCGCAGGCACCGCTGGAAGGCTTTACGTTCGAGGGTTATCGCAACGCCGACGGCACCGTCGGCACGCGCAACATTCTGGGGATTACCACGACGGTTCAGTGCGTCACTGGCGTACTCGATCATGCGGTCAAGCGCATCAAGGAGGAGTTGCTGCCCAAGTACCCGAACGTCGATGACGTGGTCGCGCTGACCCACAGCTACGGCTGCGGCGTGGCGATTACCGCGACTGACGCGTACATCCCGATCCGTACCGTGCGCAACCTGGCGCGTAACCCGAATTTGGGTGGCGAAGCGTTGGTGATCAGCCTGGGCTGCGAGAAATTGCAGGCCGGGCAGGTGATGCACGAGAACGACAGCTCGGTGGATTTGAGCGATCCGTGGCTGTACCGCTTGCAGGATTCGAGTCACGGTTTCACTGAGATGATCGAGCAGATCATGGCGTTGGCCGAGCCCCGTTTGAAGAAGCTCGATCAGCGTCGCCGGGAAACGGTGCCGGCGTCCGAGCTGATTCTTGGCATGCAGTGCGGCGGCAGCGATGCGTTTTCCGGCATCACCGCCAACCCGGCGCTGGGCTATGCCTCAGACCTGTTGCTGCGGGCGGGCGCGACGGTGTTGTTTTCCGAAGTCACCGAAGTGCGCGACGCCATTTACCTGCTGACGTCCCGTGCGGAAACCGAGGAAATCGCTCAGGAACTGGTGCGTGAAATGGACTGGTACGACCGTTACCTGGCCAAGGGCGAAGCGGATCGTAGCGCCAACACCACGCCGGGGAACAAGAAGGGCGGGTTGTCGAACATTGTCGAGAAGTCGTTGGGCTCGATCGTCAAATCCGGCAGCAGCGCGATCAACGGGGTGCTTGGCCCTGGCCAGCGTTTCAAGCGCAAAGGGCTGATCTTCTGTGCGACCCCAGCCAGTGATTTTGTCTGCGGGACGTTGCAATTGGCGGCGGGGATGAACCTGCATGTATTCACTACCGGGCGTGGTACGCCCTATGGGTTGGCGATGGCGCCGGTGGTGAAGGTGTCGACCCGGACCGAGCTGGCGCAGCGTTGGCCGGACCTGATCGACATCGATGCCGGGCGGATTGCGACCGGGCGGGCCTCGATTGAAGACCTCGGCTGGGAGTTGTTTCACTACTACCTGGATGTGGCTAGTGGGAAGCAGCAGACGTGGGCGGAGAAGCACAAGCTGCATAACGACATTACGTTGTTTAATCCGGCGCCCATCACGTAAGACCGCGTTATCGTTCTTCGCGGGCAAGCCTCGCTCCTACAAGTTCGGTGATCCTGTGTAGGAGCGAGGCTTGCCCGCGAAAGCGGTCTACCAGACGCCGGTGTCCCCAGTGGCTTATCATTAGCCCCCTAACGACGCTACCCAAGGTTGCCCCGGCATGCTGGCTATCTTCCTCGAAACCCTGAACATCACCGCGCCGGTGTTTGCCATGCTGTTTCTGGGTGCGTTACTCAAGCGCATCGACTGGATCAACGACAACTTCATCCACACAGCGTCGGCCCTGGTGTTCAACGTCACCATGCCGGCGTTGCTGTTTCTGGGCATCCTGCATGCCGACCTGCACGCTGCGTTGCAACCGGCACTGCTGATTTATTTCTCGCTCGCCACCCTGGTGAGTTTCGCCATCGCCTGGGGCTGGGCGATCTGGAAATGCCCGCGGGTAGACCGGGGGATTTACACCCAAGGCGCATTTCGCGGCAACAACGGGGTGATCGGCCTCGCACTGGCAGCGAGCATGTACGGCGACTACGGGATTTCCCTCGGGGCGATTCTCGCGGCGTTGGTGATCCTGTTTTACAACACGCTCTCGACCATTGTGCTGGCGGTTTATAGCCCGGTGATCAAGTCCGACCCTTGGAGCATCTGCAAAAGCGTGATGGTCAATCCGCTGATCATCAGCGTATTTGTGGCGGCGCCGTTTGCCTACTTCAAGATCAGCTTGCCGGGATGGCTGGAGACGTCCGGCCAATATCTGGCGCAAACCACCCTGCCATTGGCGTTGATCTGTATCGGTGGCACGCTGTCGCTGGCTGCACTGCGCAAAAGCGGCAACCTGGCGCTGAGCTCAAGCCTGGTGAAGATGATCGGCCTGCCGGTGCTGGCGACACTGGGTGCGTGGCTCTGGGGCTTTCGTGGTGTGGAGTTGGGGATTCTGTTTCTGTACTTCGGCAGCCCGACCGCCGCGGCCAGCTTTGTCATGGCCCGTCAGGCTAACGGCAACCATGAATTGGCGGCAGCGATCATCGTGATCACCACGTTGATGGCCGCGGTCACCACCAACATCGGGATCTTCTTGTTGCAATGGGGCGGGTGGATTTAGTCGGCTTTTTGGTAGCTGTCGATCACTTCCTGCGCCGCCCGAAACGCATCGATTGCCGCCGGTACACCGGCATACACCGCGCAATGCAGCAACGCTTCACGAATCTCTTCCACGGTACAGCCATTGTTCAGCGCCCCACGCACGTGACCTTTCAACTCCTGCGGGCACTTCAATGCAGTCAGCGCGGCGAGGGTGATCAGGCTGCGGGTTTTCAATGGCAAACCTTCGCGGTTCCAGACGCTGCCCCAGGCGTGCTCGTTGACGAAATCCTGCAGCGGCTGAGTGAATTCGGTGGCATTGCCCAGCGCGCGGTCGACGAAGGCGTCGCCCATCACTTGGCGGCGTACTTCAACGCCAGGCTTTCTATCATCGGTCATGGCAATTCACTCTTGTGGTGTTGGCGTCGCCAGGCGCGTAGCGACGTGAACAGCAAGAACGCCACCAGCGCCGGCAGGGCAAAAAACAGCATCAGGTGTTCAAGCTTGCCGGCCAGCGGCATGCCGGTGGTGAACGACACCACGTGCAGACCGTAAGCCAGATATAAACCCAAAAACATCAGACCTTCGGCGCGGGTCACCCGGTAACCGGAATAGAACACCGGCAGGCACAACACCGCGACGCCGAGCATCACCGGCAAGTCGAAATCCAGAGCGTTGGGCGATACCGACAGCGGCGACGGCGCGATCAACGCGGTGACGCCCAGCACGCCCAAGAGGTTGAACAGGTTGCTGCCGATCACGTTGCCCACGGCGATGTCGCGCTGACCGCGCAAGGCGGCAATCAACGAGGTGGCCAGTTCCGGCAAGGAGGTACTGACAGCGACGATGGTCAGGCCGATGATCCGCTCCGACAGCCCGAGATCGGTCGCGACCGAAACCGCCGCGCCCAACAGCAAGTGCCCGGCGTAGACCAGCATCGCCAATCCGCTGAGAATCATCAGCAAACTGCTGAGCCACGGCGCTTGCGGGACTTCGTGGGTCGTCGATTGTGGACGGGCCGAGTGCCGCGACTGGCGCAGCAGCAGGCCCAGATACAGCGCCAGTGCCGCCAGCAGCATCACGCCGTCGGCGCGAGTCAGTTCTTTGTTCCAGGCCAATACGAACACCAGCAGGCTGGCGCCGATCATCAGCGGAATATCCAGGCGCACCAGTTGCCGTGAAACCCGCAGCGGAATGATCATCGCCGAAAGTCCGAGGGTGACGAGAATGTTAAAGATGCTACTGCCGATCACGCTGCCGACGGCGATGTCGGCGTTCTGCGCCAAGGTGGCTTGCACGCTGACCGCCATCTGCGGGGCGCTGCTGCCGAGGGCGACGATGGTGAGGCCGATAATCAGCGGTCGTACATGCAGGCGCGCGGCGAAGCGCACGGCGCCACGCACCATCAGCTCGGCGCCGGCGATCAGCAACAGCAAGCCGCTGAGCAATTCAATCACGCTGATCAGGGGTAAATCGGCAAGTCCGAAAATGGTCGGCGCTCCAGCTGTCAGTCGTCGAGGGCTTGCACGCGAACCCGTGCGGTGCCGCTTCTGAGCATACCCAGTTGTTCGGCGGCCTCATGTGAAACATCGATCAGACGTCCACGGGTATGTGGCCCGCGATCGTTGATGCGCACTACACAGGATTTGTCGTTATTCAGATTGGTGACCTTCACCCGTGTGCCAAAGGGTAGCTGGCGGTGGGCGGCGGTCAGGGAATTCTTGTTGAAACGCTCGCCGCTGGCGGTGCGTTTGCCTTGGTGTTTGGCGCCGTAATAGGACGCCGTGCCGGTCTTGTCGTAGCCATGTGGATCGATGATATCGGTGCTGGCGCAACCGGCCAACAGGGAGAGCAGGGCGCAGGCACCCAGTAGACGCTTCATTAGGTGACCCTATGATCGTTCCCACGCTCCGCGTGGGAATGCAGCCCGTGACGCTCGGCGTCACAAAAGCGGACGCAGAGCGTCCAGTGAGGCGTTCCCACGCGGGAGCGCGGGAACGATCACTGTGGTTAGCCTTCGAGCTTGCTTTTCAGCAGTTCGTTGACCTGTTGCGGGTTGGCCTTGCCTTTGGAGGCTTTCATGGCCTGGCCGACGAAGAAGCCGAACATTTTGCCGCGCTTGGCTTCGTCTGCCGCGCGGTATTGTTCAACTTGTTCGGCGTTGGCCGCGAGCATCTCGTCGAGCACCGCAGAGATCGCGCCCGTGTCAGTTACTTGCTTCAGGCCGCGCTTGTCGATGATCTCGTCCGCACTGCCTTCGCCGTTGGCCATGGCTTCAAAGACCACCTTGGCGATTTTGCCGGAGATGGTGTTGTCGGATATGCGCAGCAGCATGCCGCCCAATTGCTCGGCCGAGACCGGCGACTGATCGATGTCCAGGCCCTGTTTGTTCAACAGGCTGCCCAATTCAACCATGACCCAGTTGGCCGCCAGCTTGGCGTCGCCGCCGATGCTCACGACTTT
The DNA here is from genome assembly GCF_054897825.1 of Pseudomonas sp. ZS1P83. Taxonomy (NCBI): domain Bacteria; kingdom Pseudomonadati; phylum Pseudomonadota; class Gammaproteobacteria; order Pseudomonadales; family Pseudomonadaceae; genus Pseudomonas; species Pseudomonas sp. ZS1P83. The sequence goes on along the minus strand of NZ_CM142706.1, from coordinate 4,523,995 downwards.
CTCGAAGTAATCGGCTTGCTCGCGGCTGGTGGCCAGGACGCTGGCGTCGTAGACCGACAGACCAAACTGCGCCTGGAAGCGCTCGCGTTTCTGCGGTGGCAATTCCGGCAGGGTGGCGCGTACGTCGTCGAGGAACGAGTCTTCGATGACCACCGGCAGCAAGTCCGGATCGGGGAAGTAGCGGTAGTCGTTAGCTTCCTCTTTGCTGCGCATCGGACGGGTTTCGTCCTTGTTCGGATCGTACAGACGGGTTTGCTGGATCACCTTGCCGCCGTCTTCGATCAATTCGATCTGACGCTGCACTTCACTGTTGATCGCCTTCTCGATGAAGCGGAACGAGTTGACGTTTTTGATCTCGCAGCGAGTGCCATATTCAACCTGGCCCTTCGGACGGATCGACACGTTGCAGTCGCAACGCAGCGAGCCTTCGGCCATGTTGCCGTCGCAGATGCCGAGGTAACGCACCAGCGCGTGGACCGTCTTGACGTAAGCCACGGCTTCCTTGGCGCTGCGCATGTCAGGCTCGGAAACGATTTCCAGCAGCGGCGTGCCAGCGCGGTTCAGGTCAATGCCGGTGGCACCGGTGAACTCTTCGTGCAGGCTTTTACCGGCGTCTTCTTCCAGGTGCGCACGGGTGACGCCGACACGTTTGATCGTGCCGTCGTCCATGGCGATGTCCAGGTGACCCTTGCCAACGATCGGCAATTCCATCTGGCTGATCTGGTAGCCCTTCGGCAGGTCCGGGTAGAAATAGTTTTTACGGGCGAACACGTTGTGCTGGCCGATCTCGGCATCAATCGCCAGACCGAACATCACCGCCATGCGCACCGCTTCCTGGTTCAGCACCGGCAATACGCCAGGCATACCGAGGTCAACCAGGCTGGCCTGGGTGTTCGGCTCGGAACCAAACGTGGTGGAACTACCGGAAAAGATTTTCGACCGGGTGGTGAGCTGGGTGTGAATCTCCAGCCCGATCACGACTTCCCATTGCATGTGTTTCTCCTCAGAAGCCGGTTGGGGTGCGGGTGTGCCAGTCAGTGTTGAGCTGATACTGGTGCGCAACGTTGAGCAAGCGGCCTTCCTGGAAATACGGGGCGAGCAGTTGCACGCCGACCGGCAAGCCATCGACAAAACCAGCAGGCATGGACAAGCCCGGCAGACCGGCGAGGTTGGCGGTGATGGTGTAGACGTCTTCCAGGTAAGCAGCAACCGGGTCGCTGTTCTTGGCGCCGAGCTTCCAGGCCGGGTTCGGCGTGGTTGGGCCGAGGATGATGTCGACCTCATTAAAGGCTGCCATGAAGTCGTTCTTGATCAAGCGACGAATCTTCTGGGCCTTCAAGTAATAGGCATCGTAGTAACCGGCCGACAACGCGTAGGCACCGACCATGATCCGGCGCTGCACTTCCGGGCCGAAACCTTCGCCACGGGAACGCTTGTACAGGTCTTCCAGGTTTTTCGGGTCTTCGCAGCGGTAGCCGAAACGCACGCCGTCGAAACGCGACAGGTTGGAAGAGGCTTCTGCCGGCGCGATCACGTAGTACGCAGGAATCGCATGCTGCATGTTCGGCAGGCTGATTTCCTTGACCACGGCGCCGAGCTTTTCCAGCTCCTTGACGCTGTTGTGGATCAGCTCGGCAATACGCGGGTCGAGACCGGCGCTGAAGTATTCCTTCGGCACGCCGATGCGCAGGCCTTGCAGCGAACCGTTGAGGCCGGCGCTGTAATCAGGCACGGGCTCGTCGATGCTGGTGGAGTCTTGCGGGTCGAAACCGGCCATGCCTTGCAGCAGTATCGCGCAGTCTTCGGCGGTGCGGGCCAGAGGGCCGCCCTGATCGAGGCTGGAGGCGTAGGCGATCATTCCCCAGCGTGAAACGCGACCGTATGTCGGTTTCAGGCCGGTAAGGTTGGTCAGTGCGGCGGGCTGACGGATCGAGCCGCCCGTGTCGGTGCCGGTGGCCGCAGGCAGCAGGCGCGCGGCAACCGCAGCCGCCGAACCGCCGGACGAACCGCCCGGTACGTGTTCCAGGTTCCACGGGTTTTTCACTGGGCCGTAGTAGCTCGACTCGTTGGCTGAACCCATGGCGAATTCGTCCATGTTGGTCTTGCCCAGGGTCACGGCCCCGGCAGCGGCCAGCTTGGCAACGACAGTGGCGTCGTACGGTGCTTTAAAGTTGTCGAGCATCTTCGAACCGCAGCTGGTGCGGATACCCTGGGTGCAGAACAGGTCTTTGTGCGCGATCGGCGCGCCGAGCAGGGCGCCGCTCTCACCCTTGGCGCGGCGTGCGTCAGCGGCTTTCGCCTGCTGGAGCGCCAGGTCTTCGGTGAGGCTGATGAAACTGTTGAGCTGCGGATCGAGCTGGGCGATACGCGCCAGCAGGGTTTTGGTCAGCTCTTCGGAAGAAAACTTTTTATCGGCGAGACCGCGGGCGATCTCGGCCAGAGTCAATTGATGCATTGCAGGCTCTTTCCCTTTAGTCGATGACTTTCGGAACCAGGTACAGGCCGTTTTCGACCGCTGGTGCGATGGACTGATAGGCCTCGCGATGATTGGTCTCGGTCACGACGTCTGCACGCAGGCGCTGGCTGGCTTCCAGTGGGTGGGCGAGCGGCTCGATACCGTCGGTATTGACCGCCTGCATTTCGTCGACCAGCCCCAGAATACTGTTCAGGGCCGAAGTAATATGTGGAAGATCGGCATCATTAAGGCCCAGACAGGCCAGATGAGCGATTTTTTCCACGTCGGAGCGTTCAAGCGCCATGGGAATCTCCAGTGGAAAACAGAACGGACGGCGTCCGTGTGTTAGATTGTCGGAACACTACCGCATTTCTACGGTCATAAGGCCGCGATTGTGGGGGTTGGTGCACAGAAAAGCGGCCAATTTAACATATTGGCGCCTTGCCCAAAATCCCTGTCGTTGTTAGAGTTTGCCGCACTTTTTTACCCACGCGTTGCCTAGGGTCCCTTTCCCATGTTCAAGAAACTGCGTGGCATGTTTTCCAGCGATCTTTCCATTGACCTGGGCACTGCCAACACCCTTATTTACGTGCGCGAGCGCGGTATCGTCCTGAATGAGCCCTCGGTTGTGGCTATTCGGACACACGGTAACCAGAAAAGTGTCGTTGCTGTCGGCACCGAGGCCAAGCGCATGCTCGGCCGTACGCCGGGCAACATTGCTGCCATTCGTCCGATGAAGGACGGCGTGATCGCCGACTTCAGCGTTTGCGAAAAGATGCTGCAGTACTTTATCAACAAGGTTCATGAAAACAGCTTCCTGCAGCCTAGCCCTCGTGTGTTGATCTGCGTTCCGTGCAAATCCACCCAGGTTGAGCGTCGTGCCATCCGTGAATCGGCCCTCGGTGCCGGTGCCCGTGAAGTGTTCCTGATCGAAGAGCCAATGGCAGCTGCGATCGGTGCCGGCCTGCCGGTTGAAGAAGCTCGCGGCTCGATGGTTGTCGATATCGGTGGTGGTACCACTGAAATCGCACTGATCTCCCTGAACGGTGTGGTTTACGCCGAATCCGTACGGGTTGGCGGCGACCGCTTCGACGAAGCGATCATCACTTACGTGCGTCGCAACTACGGCAGTCTGATCGGCGAATCCACTGCCGAGCGCATTAAGCAGGAAATCGGTACGGCCTACCCAGGTGGCGAAGTTCGCGAAGTCGACGTTCGTGGCCGTAACCTGGCCGAAGGCGTTCCTCGCGCATTCACCCTGAACTCCAATGAAGTGCTGGAAGCTCTGCAAGAGTCCCTGGCCACCATCGTTCAGGCGGTGAAAAGTGCGCTGGAGCAATCGCCTCCAGAACTGGCTTCCGATATCGCCGAGCGTGGTCTGGTGCTGACCGGTGGTGGCGCCCTACTGCGTGACCTCGACAAGTTGCTGGCGCAGGAAACCGGTCTGCCGGTGATCGTTGCCGAAGACCCGCTGACCTGCGTTGCTCGCGGCGGTGGCCGTGCATTGGAGATGATGGACAAGCACACGATGGACCTGCTGTCGAGCGAGTGATCAGACGGCGTGAAAGCTGCTGCGCTCGGCAATACTGCGTTAAAAACAGGCTCGGAATGCTCATTTACAACCCGTAAACTCCGCTTCCTCGCCTGTTTTTGCCTTGTCTTGCCTTCGCTCGCTACGCTTTCACGCCATCTGATTCTCGCCCGATGCATCTATGCTGTGAGCGCGCAGGCAGCACTTTGCAGTGCTGCCTGTTGGCGTTTATCTTCTGTCAGTCTGCATCCAGGCCGGTTTGATGCCGTATGAATAAAGAGAACATTTGCCTGGGAGGAGCGGCTTATTAAACCGCTTTTCACCAAAGGGCCTTCATTGGGCGTGCGCTTGTTGGTGCTGGTCGTGCTATCGGTCGCGCTGATGGTGGTCGATGCCCGCTTCACACTGCTCAAGCCAGTGCGTAGCCAAATGTCGCTGGTGCTGATGCAGTCCTACTGGATCACCGACCTGCCGCAGCGGCTATGGCAGGGTGTGTCCAGCCAATTTGGCAGCCGAACCGAGCTCGTCGCCGAAAACGAAAAACTCAAAACCGAAAACCTGCTGTTGCAGGGCCGCATGCAAAAGCTTGCCGCCCTCACCGAGCAGAACGTTCGGCTGCGCGAGTTGCTCAACTCCTCCGCACTGGTCAACGAGAAGGTCGAAGTGGCCGAGTTGATCGGCATGGACCCCAATCCCTTCACTCATCGCATCATCATCAATAAAGGTGAGCGTGACGGTGTGGTCCTTGGTCAGCCGGTACTTGATGCCCGCGGTCTGATGGGCCAGGTGGTCGAGTTGATGCCGTACACCTCTCGTGTGCTGTTGCTGACCGACACCACTCACAGCATTCCGGTGCAGGTGAACCGCAACGGTCTGCGGGCGATTGCCAGCGGCACCGGCAACCCGGAACGCCTGGAGTTGCGTCACGTGGCCGATACCGCCGACATTAAAGAAGGCGATCTGCTGGTCAGCTCCGGTCTGGGTCAGCGGTTCCCGGCGGGTTACCCGGTGGCGACGGTCAAGGAAGTGATTCACGATTCCGGTCAGCCGTTCGCCATTGTGCGTGCCGTTCCGACCGCCGCCTTGAACCGCAGCCGTTACCTGCTGCTGGTGTTCACCGACGGCCGCACAGCCGAAGAGCGCGCCAACGAAGCCGCCCAGGCGCAAGAGGCTCTGGACCAGCACGGAGGCGGGCCAATTATTCCAGCGACCGTGCCCAAACCTGCCATCGTTCCGGTTGCTGTTGCCGCACCAGCTGCACCAGCGGCTCCGACCGCTCCCCCTGCTGCTGCCACTCCAGCCAAACCTGTTGTCGCAACCCCGGCCAAACCTGCTGCCGCAAAACCTGCGGCTACGAAGCCACCCGCTGCCGTGAAGCCGGCTGCCAAACCGCCTGTCTCTGCGCCGGCTACCACTGGGGGACGAGAATAATGGTCGGTGCTACTGCATCCCGAAACGGCTGGATCGTCTGGCTGACCTTCGCCATCGGCATGCTGCTCAGCGTTTCGCCGCTGCCGCAATTCATGGAAATCCTCCGTCCGCTGTGGCTGGCCCTGTTGCTGGCGTTCTGGGCGTTGGCCATGCCGCAGAAAGTCGGGATGGTCACCGCGTGGTGCCTGGGTCTGGCCGAAGACGTGCTTTATGGCACGCTGCTGGGCCAGAACGCGTTGATCCTGACGCTGATCACGTATCTGGTGCTGGCCCTGCAACAGCGCCTGCGCATGTTCCCGATGTGGCAACAGAGCCTGGTGATCCTGGTGATCTTCGGCCTCGCGCAGCTTGTTCAATTATGGCTCAGCGCCCTGACCGGCAATCGTCAGCCGACGCTGGCGCTGGTCTTGCCCGCTCTGGTCAGTGCATTGCTGTGGCCGTGGATCAGCTACGGTTTGCGCGGTTTGCGTCGACGCTACAAAATCAATTAATTCGGTCAGGCATTTGCCCGCACCGGTGCCCTGCCTCGCAAATACGTTCCTTTTTTGGCGAGTGGCTGTTGTTGCCAGACAAGGCGCCGCGACGAGTCATAGCTCGCTATGGCGAGGAGCGGCAACGCAGTATGGCAACAACAGACGCCGCCAAGAAGGAACAGTATTTGTGAGGCAGGGCACTAAACAGGGAGATGTCTTGGTGAAAAAGCTCTACCTCGCCTCAGGCTCGCCGCGTCGGCGTGAACTGCTCACGCAGATCGGCGTGCCGTTCTGCGCCATCAGCGCGGACATCGATGAAACCCCTTTAAGTGATGAATCCCCGTCGGCTTACGTCGAGCGCCTGGCGCGCGGCAAAGCCGAGGCCGGACACGGGACTGTCGTGTCCGATGCAGATTTTTGCGTGCTCGGCGCCGATACCGCCGTGGTGCTGGACGGGAAAATTCTCGGCAAACCGGTTGATGAAGCGCAAGCGTGCTCCATGCTTATGATGTTGTCCGGGTGTGAACATGAAGTCCTGACGGCGATTGCGGTGCGAGAGGGTGAGCGTTGCGAGTCTCGGGTCGTGCGCAGTCTGGTGCGTTTTCGCAACATCAGTCGTGATGAAGCGGTGGCCTACTGGGCCAGCGGCGAGCCGCAGGACAAGGCCGGCGGCTACGGCATTCAAGGGCTCGGCGCAGTGTTTGTCGCCGGCCTGAATGGCAGTTACTCGGCGGTGGTCGGGTTGCCGCTGTGCGAAACCGCTGAGCTGCTCGGCCATTTCGGCATACCCTGTTGGCAAACCCTTAACGCGCGTTGAGCGTCGTACTGACAAGATGCGGCCATTATCGTGAACATGCCTGAACGAGACCCTGCCATGAGTGAAGAGATCCTGATCAACATCACGCCGATGGAATCGCGCGTGGCGGTGGTTGAAAACGGTGTTCTGCAAGAGGTCCACGTCGAGCGCACGCAAAAACGCGGGATCGTCGGCAACATCTATAAAGGCAAGGTCGTGCGGGTATTGCCGGGCATGCAGGCGGCATTCGTCGACATTGGTCTGGACCGCGCCGCGTTCATTCATGCCTCGGAAATTTCCCTGCGCGAAGGCCCTGCGGTGGAGAGCATCAGCGCTCTGGTTCACGAAGGCCAGAGCCTGGTGGTGCAAGTCACCAAGGATCCGATCGGCTCCAAAGGCGCACGCCTGACGACTCAGCTGTCGATTCCGTCGCGTTATCTGGTGTACATGCCGCGCACTGCGCACGTCGGCATTTCGTTGAAGATTGAAGACGAAGCCGAGCGCGATCGACTCAAGCAAGTGGTCACCGATTGCGTGGCCAAAGAAGGCATCAAAGAGGCCGGAGGCTTCATCCTGCGTACCGCCGCCGAAGGTGCCGGCGCCGATGAAATCCTCATGGACATCCGCTACTTGCGCCGCCTCTGGGATCAGATCAACGAACAGATCAAAACCATCAGCGCACCCAGTGTGATCTACGAAGATCTCGGCCTGGCGTTGCGCACCTTGCGTGACCTGGTGAGCCCGAAGATCGAGAAGATCCGGATCGATTCCCGGGAAACCTTCCAGAAAACCACACAGTTTGTCGCCGAACTCATGCCGGAAATCGCTGATCGTCTTGAGCATTACCCTGGCGAACGGCCGATCTTCGACCTGTACGGCGTCGAAGACGAAATCCAGAAAGCCCTCGAACGCAAAGTCCCGCTGAAGTCTGGCGGTTATCTGGTGGTCGATCCGGCAGAAGCCATGAGCACTATCGACGTCAACACCGGTGCATTCGTCGGTCATCGCAACCTCGAAGAAACCATCTTCAAGACCAACCTAGAAGCAGCAACCGCCATCGCTCGTCAGCTGCGCCTGCGCAATCTGGGCGGGATCATTATCATCGATTTCATCGACATGGCAGATGAAGAGCACCAGCGTCAGGTGCTGCGCACACTTGAGAAGCAACTGGAGCGCGATCACGCCAAGACCAACATCATCGGCATCACCGAGTTGGGCCTGGTGCAGATGACTCGCAAGCGCACCCGCGAAAGTCTTGAACAAGTGCTGTGCGAGCCGTGCAGCAGCTGTCAGGGTCGCGGCAAGCTCAAGACACCGGAAACCGTTTGCTACGAGATTTTCCGCGAAATCCTCCGAGAGGCTCGCGCCTATCAGGCGGAAGGCTATCGTGTATTGGCAAACCAGAAAGTGGTCGACCGTCTGCTCGATGAAGAATCGGGCAATGTCGCCGAGCTCGAAGGTTTTATCGGGCGCACCATTCGGTTCCAGGTGGAAACGATGTATTCCCAGGAACAATACGACGTGGTGCTGCTCTGAATCGCTGTATTTCGACCCTGCTAGAACGGCTGGCTTCAGCTTTTAGCAGTATTTTTGCCATGGGAGCCAACTGACATGGAGCGTCTGACACGCATTTTGGCCGCATTGACCCGCTGGGGTCTGGGCCTGTGCGCGTTGGTATTGGTGTTGATGGCGTTATACGTCAGCCTCGGCCGAGAGCTGACGCCGCTGGTGGCCGAGTACCGTGCCGAAGTCGAAGCCAAAGCCAGCGCTGCCTTGGGCATGCCGCTGAATATCGGCGAACTGGAAGGCAACTGGAGCGGCTTTGCGCCGATTATGCTGGCTCACGACGTGATGGTCGGCGAGGGCGCCAATGCCCTGCGTCTGGATCAGGTTCGCGCGGTGCCGGATCTGTGGGCCAGCCTGCTGGCTCGCGAAGTACGCATCGCTCACCTGGAACTCAGCGGCCTGAAGATCAGCCTCAAAGAAGGCGAGGACGGCCATTGGGCGCTGGAAGGTTTGCCGGTGCAGCAGGATCAGCCGCTGGATCCTGAAAAATTGCTCAATCGCATGCAAATGGTTCAGCAGATGTCGGTGCTCGATAGCCAGGTCACTTTGCAGCCACTGCAAGAGCAGCCTTTGACGCTGACTTACGTCGGCCTGAATCTGAAAACCGGCGCATCGCGTCAGCGACTCGACGTTCGCCTGACCCTGCCCGACGGCCAACCGGTGGCCATGAGTCTGCGCACCCGTCTACGCGCCAGCGAGTGGAAGGACGGCGAAGTGGATGCCTATCTGAGCCTGCCGCAAAGCGACTGGTCGAAATGGTTGCCTGAGCGCCTGACCCGGCAATGGAATTTCTCCGAGATCAAGGCCGGTGGCGAGCTCTGGGTGAACTGGGGTAAGGGCGCCCTGCAAAGTGGTGCGATACGCTTGAACGCGCCGCAACTCAAAGGTGCTTACGCCGAGCGCAAGCCGATCGAGATCAATAATCTGGCGCTGAACGGCTATTTCCAGCGCGGTGCCGAAGGCGTCCTGGTGACCCTGGATTCCCTGGCCATGAACCTCGGCGATACCCGCTGGGAAACGCATCTGCAACTCAAACAAAGCGCAGCGACCGACAAGGTCGGAGAGCTTTGGCATCTGCAAGCCGATCGCCTCGACCTCACCCCGATCACCCCGGTACTGAATGCCTTGGGGCCGCTGCCCGAAGGCGTGGCCACGGCCGTCGAGCGACTCAAAGTGACAGGTGGCCTGCGCAACGTGCTGATCGACATCCGGCCCAATGCCACCGACGACAGCAAGTTCAGCTTTGCCGCCAATCTGGATCGGGTCGGCTTCGATGCCTATCACGGTGCCCCGGCCGCGCGCAATGTCAGTGGCAGCATCAGCGGTGATCTGGGCGGTGGCGAGCTGCGCATGGACAGCAAGGATTTTTCCTTGCACCTGGACCCGATCTTCGCCAAGCCATGGCAGTACATTCAAGCCAATGCCCGACTGACCTGGAAACTCGACAAAGACGCCTTCACCTTGATCTCGCCGTACCTGAAGGTGCTGGGTGAAGAAGGCAAGATTGCCGGCGACTTTCTGATTCGCCTGCATTTCGATCACACCCAGGAAGACTACATGGACCTGCGGGTCGGTCTGGTGGACGGCGACGGTCGATACACCGCCAAGTACCTGCCGCAAATGCTCAGCCCGGCGCTGGACGAATGGCTGCGTACGGCCATTCTCAAAGGTGCGGTGGACGAAGGCTTCTTCCAGTACCAAGGGTCGTTAAACCACGGTGCCGCCGAGACTGCCCGCAGCATCAGTCTGTTCTTCAAGGTTCACGATGCCGAACTGGCCTTCCAGCCAGGCTGGCCACCTGTCAGCAACGTCACAGGTGACGTGTTTGTTGAAGACAGCGGCGTGCGGGTCCTGGCCAGCAAGGGTCAGTTGCTCAATACCCAGGTCAGCGACATTTACGTCAATATTCCCCATGTGCCTGCGGGGCAAAACGTCCACCTGTTCCTCGACGGTGGATTCGCCGGCGGGCTGGGCGATGGTCTGAAGATTCTCCAGGAAGCGCCGATCGGCACCGCAGCCACCTTTGCCGGTTGGGAAGGTGAGGGCGATCTGCAGGGCAAACTGAAACTGGATATTGCGCTGGCCAAAGGCGAGCAGCCGAAGATCCTCGTCGACTTCAAGACCGCCAAGGCCCGTCTGAAACTGGCCGGGCCAACCCTGGAGCTGACTCAGCTCAAGGGCGATTTCCGTTTCGACAGCACCAAGGGTTTGAGCGGACAAAACATTACCGCACGCGCCTTCGATAAACCTGTCACCGCACAGATTTACGCCGACGGCAGCCCCGGCAACCTCAAGACTCGCGTCACCGCTTCGGGGCAGGTGGAGGTCAAAAAACTTACTGATTGGCTGAGCGTTACGCAGCCGTTGCCAGTGGCCGGTGTGATCCCTTATCAGCTGCAACTGAACCTTGATGGTGCTGACAGTCAATTGATGGTCAGCTCCAACCTCAAGGGCGTAGCAATCGATTTGCCGGCGCCGTTCGGCATGGCTGCCGATGTGGGCCGCGACACCACGTTCCGCATGACCCTGCAGGGGCCGGAGCGACGCTACTGGGTCAACTACGGTGAGCTGGCGAACTTCACGTTTGCGGCACCGGCCGGCAATTTTGCCGACGGTCGTGGCGAGTTGGTCCTGGGGGGCGGCAATGCCGTGTTGCCCGGCGCCAAGGGCTTGCGAGTTCGAGGCGTACTGTCGGAACTGGATGTCGGCCCGTGGAAGGATCTGGTGGACAAGTATGCTTGCCAGGACCCGGGCGGCAGCGCCAAACAGTTGCTCAGCAGCGCGGACTTCAAGGTCGGCAAACTCAGCGGTATCGGTACCACGCTCGATCAGGTTTCCGTACAGTTGAACCGCAAACCTGTCGCGTGGGCCTTGCAACTAGACAGTCAGCAGGTCAAGGGCAGCGCCAGCCTCCCCAATGCGAAAGCCGCGCCGATTGCGATCAATCTGCAATACGTGCGTTTGCCGGCGCCAGCCCCGACGGTCCTGGCCGACGAAAACTCGCCAGATCCGCTGGCCTCGGTGGATCCGACGAAGATTCCGGCGCTGGATATCACCATCAATCAGCTGTTCCAGGGGAAGGACCTCGTCGGGGCCTGGTATCTGAAAGTCCGTCCGACCGCCAAGGGCATTGCGCTTAACACACTGGATCTGGGCCTCAAGGGCATTCTCCTGCAGGGCAGCGGCGGTTGGGAGGGCATGCCCGGTTCCAGCAGCAGTTGGTACAAAGGCCGGATCAGCGGCAAGAATCTCGCCGATGTGTTGAAGGGCTGGGGCTTTGCGCCGAGTGTCACCAGTGAAGATTTTCATATGGATGTCGATGGTCGCTGGCCCGGTTCGCCGGCCTGGCTGGCCACTAAGCGCTTCTCCGGAACCCTCGATGCTTCGCTGAATAAAGGCCAGTTTGTTGAAGTTGAGGGCAGTGCCCAGGCGTTGCGAGTGTTTGGCTTGCTGAACTTCAACTCCATCGGCCGCCGGCTGCGCCTGGACTTCTCCGACCTGTTCGGCAAAGGCTTGAGTTACGACCGGGTCAAAGGCCTGCTGGTCGCGACCAACGGCGTATACGTGACGCGTGAGCCGATCCTGATGACCGGTCCGTCGAGCAATATTGAGCTCAATGGCACCCTGGACCTGGTGGGCGATAAGGTTGATGCCAAGTTGCTGGTGACCTTGCCTGTGACCAATAACCTGCCGATTGCTGCACTGATTGTCGGCGCACCGGCTATCGGCGGCGCGCTGTTCCTGATCGACAAGCTAATCGGTGACCGCGTGGCACGTTTCGCGAGCGTCAAATACACCGTCAAGGGGCCGTGGAAAGAGCCGAAAATCACCTTCGACAAGCCTTTTTGATTTTCTTTTTGAAAACACACGCCCGGGGCCGATGGAGTAGCATGACCCTACATAGCGGCGCAGATTCCCTGTAGCCGCTGGCGAAGCCTGCGTCGGTGTACAGATTTCAAGTAAGGAAAGGCCATGTCTTTTGCGGTGATTCAAATGGTCAGCCAGAGCGATGTGCTGGCCAATCTGGCCCAGGCCCGTCGACTGCTCGAGCAGGCGGCGGCCGGTGGTGCGCAACTCGCCGTTCTGCCGGAAAACTTCGCCGCCATGGGCCGTCGCGACGTTGCCGACATTGGCCGCGCCGAAGCGTTGGGCGAAGGCCCGATCCTGCCATGGTTGAAACAGACCGCCCGCGACCTCAAGTTATGGATAGTGGCCGGCACGTTGCCGTTGCCGCCGGCAGACCAGCCGATGGCGAAGGTGCATGCCTGCTCGCTACTGGTGAATGACTACGGCGAAACCGTTGCACGGTATGACAAGTTGCACCTCTTCGACGTCGATGTGGCGGACAATCGCGGGCGTTATCGCGAATCCGATGACTATGCTTATGGCAGCGGGGTGGTGGTGGCGAACACGCCCGTCGGTCGAGTCGGGCTGACCGTGTGTTACGACCTGCGTTTCCCGGAGCTGTACAGCGAATTACGCGTTGCCGGTGCGGAGTTGATTACCGCACCGTCGGCCTTTACCGCGGTGACCGGCGCGGCGCATTGGGATGTATTGATTCGCGCGCGGGCCATCGAAACTCAATGTTATGTGCTCGCGGCCGCTCAGGGTGGAACCCATCTGGGGCCGCGAGAAACCTGGGGTCATGCGGCAATCATCGACCCGTGGGGGCGTGTGTTGGCGCAACAGGACCAAGGCGAGGCCGTGCTGCTGGCCGAACGCGATAGCAGCGAACAGGCGTCCATCAGGGCGCGGATGCCGGTGTCCAGTCACCGGCGCTTTTTCTCGCAGGGCGCCCCGCGACCTGCCTCAGAACGACGAATTTAAGGCGTAAAGCATATGAGCGAGTTGTTGTCCTCAGTCAGTGAACACCTCCTGGCGCCCGGCGGCGTAACGATCGAGAGCCTGCAAGGTGTGCTCGGCGATTTGGCCGGCCCGGGCATCGATGCCGCCGACCTGTATTTCCAGGGGCAGATCTCCGAGTCCTGGGCGTTGGAAGACGGGATCGTCAAGGAAGGCAGCTTCAACCTCGACCAAGGCGTCGGTGTGCGAGCGCAATCGGGTGAGAAAACCGGTTTTGCCTACAGCAATGCCATTACCCTCGAAGCCCTTGGCGCTGCTGCCCGTGCCGCGCGTTCGATCTCCCGCGCAGGGCAGAACGGCACGGTGCAAGCGTTCACCACTCAGGATGTCGCCCAGTTGTACGGGCCGGACAACCCGCTGGAAGTGATGACCCGTGCCGAGAAGGTCGACCTGCTCAAACGCATCGACGTCGCGACTCGCGCCCTCGATCCGCGTATCCAGCAAGTCACCGTGAGCATGGCCGGTGTCTGGGAGCGAATCCTCGTGGCTTCCACCGATGGCGGCCTGGCCGCTGATGTACGGCCGTTGGTGCGCTTTAACGTCAGCGTGATCGTCGAGCAGAACGGCCGCCGTGAGCGCGGCGGTCATGGCGGTGGCGGTCGTACCGATTACCGCTATTTCCTCGGCGATGACCGTGCCATGGGCTATGCCCGTGAAGCGTTGCGTCAGGCTCTGGTCAACCTCGAAGCTATCCCTGCGCCGGCCGGTACGTTACCGGTGGTGCTCGGTTCCGGCTGGTCCGGCGTGTTGCTGCACGAAGCCGTCGGCCACGGCCTGGAAGGCGACTTCAACCGCAAGGGCAGTTCGGCCTACAGCGGGCGCATGGGCGAGATGGTTGCGTCCAAACTTTGCACCATCGTCGATGACGGCACACTGGCCGGGCGTCGTGGCTCGTTGAGCGTCGACGATGAAGGCACGCCGACCGAGTGCACCACGCTGATCGAAAACGGCGTACTCAAAGGCTACATGCAGGACAAGCTCAACGCCCGTCTGATGGGCGTGGCCCGTACCGGTAACGGCCGTCGCGAATCCTACGCGCACCTGCCGATGCCGCGCATGACCAATACCTACATGCTGGCTGGCGAAAGCGATCCGGCAGAAATCATCGCCTCGGTGAAACGCGGCATCTACTGCGCCAACCTTGGCGGCGGTCAGGTTGACATCACCAGCGGCAAGTTCGTGTTCTCCACCAGCGAGGCGTACTTGATCGAAGACGGCAAGATTACTGCCCCGGTCAAAGGCGCGACGTTGATCGGCAACGGCCCGGAAGCCATGAGCAAGGTGTCGATGGTCGGTAACGATTTGGCGCTGGACAGCGGCGTGGGGACGTGTGGCAAAGATGGGCAGTCGGTGCCGGTGGGAGTCGGCCAGCCAACGCTGAAAATCGATGCGATCACTGTAGGTGGCACAGGATCTTGAGGAATGGAGCTTCGGGTGAACTGCAATGCAGCTCACCCGATTCGAGATTTAACGCAGACCGCGTTGAGTCTCGTCCAGCTCACGGATGTACTTGAAGATTTTACGGCTCGATGCCGGTGGCTTGTTGGTCGCCAGTTCGTGCTGGGCCTGACGGATCAGGGAGCGCAATTGCTGACGATCAGCCTCCGGGTAGTCGATGACGAACTTCTCCAGAACGCCGTCGTCGCCAGCGATCAAGCGATCGCGCCAGCGTTCCAGGCCATGGAAACGTTCGTTGTACTGCCGAGTGGAGGCATCGAGTTGATCGAGCAAAGTCAGAATGGCGTCAATGTCCTGATCGCGCATCAGTTTGCCGATGAACATAAGGTGCCGTTTACGCGCGATATTCGCGGTGTGCTTGGAAGCATCGGCCAGGGCCCGGCGCAAAGCGTCGGTCAACGGCAGTTTTGCCAGCAAGTCAGGCTTGAGTGTTGTCAGGCGCTCGCCAAGGTCAACCAGAGCATGAAGCTCGCGTTTAACCTGGGTTTTGCTTTTTTCTCCCGTATCGAGGGAGTCGTCGTAAGAATCAACCATGGTGGCAGTCCGCAAAGAAACGCCGCCATGATAACCAGTCGGGGGCCGCTTGTCCGGCCCGGTCGCTCGAAGGCCCCAGCCGAAAGCAGAATTTGAGTGGAGAACAGCATGAGTGCAGTTGAAAGCGTCGGCCCACAAGCGTTGCCGGCACTGCAAGAACAAGTCGAGCAGATCATCGCTGAAGCCAAGCGCCAGGGTGCCAGTGCCTGTGAAGTGGCGGTGTCCCTGGAGCAGGGCCTGTCGACCACGGTGCGTCAGCGTGAAGTCGAAACCGTCGAATTCCACCGCGATCAGGGTTTTGGCATCACCTTGTACGCTGGCCAGCGCAAAGGCTCGGCCAGCACGTCGGCCAGCGGTCCGGAGGCGATTCGCGAAACTGTCGCCGCCGCATTGGCCATCGCCAAGCACACTTCGGAAGACGAAGCTTCGGGCCTGGCGGATGCCGCGTTGATGGCCAAGGATCTACAGGATTTCGACCTGTTCCACCAATGGGACATCACCCCCGAGCAAGCCATCGAAATGGCTCTGAGCTGCGAAGCGGCGGCGTTTGCCACCGACAGCCGGATCAAGAACGCCGACGGCACCACCCTCAGCACCCACCAAGGCTGCCGTGTTTACGGCAACAGTCACGGTTTCATCGGCGGTTACGCGTCGACTCGTCACAGCTTGAGCTGCGTGATGATCGCCGAGGCCGACGGCCAGATGCAGCGCGATTACTGGTACGACGTGAACCGTCAGGGCACCTTGCTGGCCGACCCGGTGAGCATCGGCCAGCGTGCCGCGCAACGGGCGGCGAGCCGTCTGGGTGCGCGTCCGGTGCCGACCTGCGAAGTGCCGGTGCTGTTTTCCGCGGAACTGGCCGGTGGTTTGTTTGGCAGTTTCCTCTCGGCGATTTCTGGCGGCAGTCTGTATCGCAAATCGTCGTTCCTTGAAGGCACGCTGGGGCAGAAGTTGTTCCCGGAATGGCTGACCCTCGATGAGCGTCCGCACTTGATGCGTGCGATGGGCAGTTCTGCGTTCGATGGCGACGGTTTGGCGACCTACGCTAAACCGTTCGTCGAAAAAGGCGAGTTGGTGTCATACATTCTCGGCACGTACTCCGGCCGTAAGCTCGGGATGCCGAGCACCGCCAATGCCGGCGGGGTGCACAACCTGTTCGTCACCCATGGCGACGAAGACCAGGCAGCCTTGCTGCGACGCATGGGTCGCGGCCTGCTGGTCACAGAATTGATGGGCCAGGGCCTGAACATGGTCACTGGCGATTACTCCCGTGGCGCGGCGGGTTACTGGGTCGAAAATGGGGAAATCCAGTTTGCGGTCCAGGAAGTGACCATCGCTGGCAACATGCGTGACATGTTCAAACAGATCGTTGCGGTGGGTAATGACCTGGAATTGCGCAGCAACATTCGCACAGGTTCGGTGCTGATCGAACGGATGACGGTAGCGGGTAGCTAACGCTTAACCGTTACGCAAAAAGGCGCGCCACCCATCGTTGGGCGGCGCGCCTTTTTTGTGCGTTGATTTTCTCGGGATTGTTTTGGTTCTCATTACCGAATGAGCCCAGATCATGAGTTCTGCCTTGCACGAGCAGCCTTACCTTGAAATCTGGCGCTGGATGAGTCGCCAGATCCGTTGCGCAATCGTTCCCGGGATCTCCGCCGCTGAAAACCTGGGGCTGACGCCTTGGGCGGCCAGCGGACTGATCAGTTTCGGCATCATGGTGGGTGCGTTCGGGCTGTTTCTGGTGGATCGAAAGGTCTCCGGAGCGAGTCCGCAAATGTGGGTCGGCACCCTGGAACGGCCCGTGATTCCACCGCGTTTCTAGTGTTTTTGTTTGCCATCATCGCGCACAACATCCCCGAAAGCAGGGCGGTTGGTGTGTCGGCGGGTGGAGGCTGTCGCGGGTCAAGACGTTCCTGATCGGTGCTGCTTCAGGGTTGGTCGAGCCGGTCTTCGCGCTGTTGTGTGCCTGGCTGGTGAGCCTGGCGGAATTGTTGTTGCCCTTGGGGTTGACACTGGCAGCCGGGGCAATGTTGCTGGTCGTCACCCATGAAGTCATTCCCGAGTCGCGCCGCAATGGTCACGACAAGCTTGCAAGTCTTGGGCTGCTGATCGGGTTTTGTTTGATGATGGTGATGGATACGGCGCTCGCCTAGGCGAGTGCTTAACCACCTTCGCCGAAGTAGTCCTTGATCAAATCCACCAAAGCCTGCAAGGCTTCGTCAGCCTGCTCACCTTCGGTACTCAGGTGAATTATTGTTCCCTTGCCGGCAGCGAGCATCATCATCGCCATGATGCTTTTTCCGTCTACCATGGACTCGGGAGTACGTCCGACCCGAATCGTGCAATCTTTGAACTCACCGGCGACGCCAACGAATTTCGCAGAAGCACGGGCATGCAAACCCAGTTTGTTGATGATTTCAATTTCCAGAGCAGGCATCGCGGTGTGAATCCTTTAGCTGAGGTCGCGGTGGCGAACCTGGACGTTCTTCAGGGTTTTTTGCAGGGCCTGACCCAGACGTTCGGTCAGGTAGACGGAGCGGTGATGTCCACCGGTGCAGCCAATGGCAATGGTGACATAAGCACGGTTGCTGGCGGCGAAGCGTGGCAGCCATTTGAGCAAGTACGTGGAAATGTCCTGGAACATCTCTTCGACATCCGGCTGCGCCGCCAGGTACTCGGCGACCGGTTGATCGAGCCCGGAATGATCGCGCAACTCCGGCTTCCAATAGGGATTGGGCAGGCAACGCACGTCGAACACCAGATCGGCGTCCACCGGCATGCCACGCTTGAAACCAAAAGACTCCACCAGAAACGCAGTACCGGGCTCCGGCTGGTTCAGCAGGCGCAGCTTGATGGTATCGCGCAGCTGATACAGGTTCAGGTTGGTGGTGTTTACTTTGAGATCGGCGAGGTCGGCAATCGGCCCGAGCAGGCTGGTTTCATCGTTGATGGCTTCGGCCAGCGAGCGATTGGCATTGCTCAGAGGGTGGCGCCGGCGGGTTTCCGAGAAGCGTTTGAGCAAGGTTTCTTCATCGGCGTCCAGATAAAGCACATCGCACTGGATATGCCGGCTGCGCACTTCTTCCAGCAGTTCGGGAAACCGCGACAAGTGACTTGGCAAGTTACGCGCATCGATGGATACGGCAACCAGCGGTTGTGCCAGCTCGGTGTGAATCAACGCGCGTTCGGCCAGTTCCGGCAGCAGGCCGGCGGGAAGGTTGTCGATGCAGTAGTAGCCGTTGTCCTCGAGAACATCGAGCGCGGTACTTTTACCTGAGCCGGAGCGGCCACTGACGATGATCAAACGCATGATTACTGACCGTTTTGCTCGTCCAGGACGACCTGATACAAGGCTTCATTGCTCGGGGCGCTGCGCAGTTTTTCGCGCACTTCCTTGCGATCGAGCATGCTGGCGATCTGGCGCAGTAGCTCCAGGTGCGCATCGGTGGCGGCTTGCGGGACCAGCAGAACGAACAGCAGGTCAACCGGGGCGCCGTCGATGGCGTCGAAATCGATGGGGGCATCAAGGTGCATCAAGGCACTGATGGGCGAGTTGCAGCCCTTCAGGCGACAGTGGGGAATGGCGATGCCGTTGCCAAAACCGGTGGAACCGAGTTTTTCACGGGCAATCAGAGCCTCGAAGACATCTTGCATCTCCAGATCCGGCACTTCTTTATGGATAAGGTTGGCAATTTGCTCGAGGGCTTTCTTTTTACTGCCGCCCGGCACGTTCACGAGGGAACGGCCGGGGGTCAGGATGCTTTCAAGTCGGATCATGGGTTGGGAGTGTTAACGACCGGTCGCGCCCTGGAGGAGGCTTTGGGTCTTTTCCTTATGCTTTTTGAGTTGTTTATCCAGCTTGTCAGTCAGTGCGTCGATAGCCGCGTACATATCGGTATGCTCCGCGTTTGCGACCACTTCATTGCCGGGAATATGCAGCGTGGCTTCGATTTTCTGCTTGAGCTTTTCGACCGTCATCGTGACTTGCACGTTGGTGATCTTGTCGAAATGCCTCTCTAATCGTTCGAGTTTTTCGCCGATGTAGGTGCGAAGAGGTTCGGTCACTTCCAGTTGGTGTCCACTGATGTTGACTTGCATACAGCTCTCCTTCGTTGCCAGTGCATAAAGCGGCAGGCAGAAATGCCTGCCACTGGAACGCTGTGGCGTGGCTCTACATCAACCGCTTGCGTTCGCTCGAAGGCGCGATCCCGAGGGATTCGCGGTACTTGGCGACGGTGCGGCGAGCCACCTGAATGCCTTGTGCCTCCAGTAAACCAGCGATCTTGCTGTCACTCAACGGCTTTTTCTGATTTTCCGCGGCAACCAGTTTTTTGATGATCGCGCGGATCGCTGTAGACGAGCATTCACCGCCCTCAGAGGTGCTGACGTGACTTGAGAAAAAGTATTTCAGTTCATATATGCCCCGTGGGGTATGCATGAATTTCTGCGTGGTCACCCGAGAAATCGTCGACTCGTGCATGCCCACCGCTTCGGCGATGTCATGCAGGACCAGCGGTTTCATGGCTTCGTCGCCGTATTCAAGAAAGCCGCGCTGATGCTCGACGATCTGAGTGGCTACTTTCATCAGGGTTTCGTTGCGGCTTTGCAGGCTTTTGATGAACCAGCGGGCCTCTTGCAACTGATTGCGCATGAAGGTGTTGTCGGCGCTGGTGTCGGCGCGGCGTACGAAACCGGCGTATTGAGCATTGACCCGCAGTCGCGGCACGGATTCCTGGTTCAGTTCCACCAGCCAGCGCTCGTTGTCCTTGCGTACGATCACGTCGGGAACGACGTATTCGGCTTCGCCGGACTCGATTTGCGAGCCTGGGCGCGGGTTGAGGCTCTGGACCAGTTCAATCACTTGGCGCAGCTCATCTTCCTTGAGCTTCATGCGACGCATCAGCTGGCTGTAATCGCGGCTGCCGAGCAGGTCGATGTAATCGGTGACCAGGCGTTTGGCTTCGACCAGCCAAGGAGTCTTGGCGGACAACTGACGCAGTTGCAGCAGCAGGCATTCGCCCAGGTTACGGGCGCCGATGCCAGCGGGTTCGAATTGCTGGATGCGGTGCAGGACAGCTTCGATTTCGTCCAGTTCGATGTCCAGTTCCGGATCGAAGGCTTCGAGAATCTCCTCGAGGGTTTCGTCCAGGTAGCCCTGATTGTTGATGCAGTCGATCAGGGTCACGGCAATCAGGCGATCAGTGTCGGACATCGGTGCCAGGTTCAGTTGCCACAGCAAGTGGCTTTGCAGGCTTTCGCCGGCCGATGTACGGGTGGTGAAATCCCACTCGTCGTCATCGTTGCTCGGCAGGCTGCTGGCGCTGGTCTGGTAGACGTCTTCCCACGCGGTATCGACGGGCAGTTCGTTGGGAATGCGCTCGTTCCAGTCGCCTTCCTCGAGGTTGTCCACCGTCGGGGCGGTTTCCTGGTAGGAGGGTTCAGAAACGTCGGCGTTGGGTGGCTGTTCCGCTTTGTCGGCCAAGGGGTCAGCGTTATCGAAGTCGTCGCCTTCTTCCTGGCGTTCGAGCATCGGATTGGACTCCAGGGCCTCCTGGATTTCCTGTTGCAGGTCCAGGGTCGACAATTGGAGCAGGCGGATGGCCTGTTGCAGCTGCGGTGTCATCGTCAGCTGCTGGCCCATTCTCAAGACTAGCGATGGTTTCATGGCAGGGGCTTAACACCTTATTCGCCGGCGCACATGCGCCATCCACTACAGGACGCCGGAGCGCCAAACATAAGCAAATTATATGCCTGAAACCGCAACGTTTGCCTAGAGCGCTGTAACAATAAAAAAGTATTCATTTTTATCGAGACGAGCACTCGATCGACTAGCCAGGCACCTCAGTGCTTACAAGCGGAACTCATGACCCAGATACACTTCCTTGACCAGGTCGTTGGCCAGGATGGTGGCAGAGTCACCTTCGGCTATCAGCTGGCCATCGTTGACGATGTAGGCGGTTTCGCAGATATCCAGGGTTTCACGGACGTTGTGGTCAGTGATCAGCACACCAATGCCCTTGGCCTTGAGGTGATAGATGATCTGCTTGATGTCGCCCACCGAAATCGGGTCCACACCGGCGAATGGTTCGTCGAGGAGAATGAATTTCGGGTTGGTGGCCAGTGCCCTGGCGATTTCCACGCGGCGGCGTTCACCGCCGGACAGACTCATGCCGAGGTTGTCGCGGATGTGGCTGATGTGGAATTCCTGCAATAGGCTTTCCAACTCCTTGCGACGACTGTTCTTGTCGAGCTCCTTGCGGGTCTCGAGGATTGCCATGATGTTGTCGGCTACCGAGAGTTTGCGGAAGATCGATGCTTCTTGCGGAAGATAGCCAATACCGGCCTTAGCACGACCGTGCATAGGCTGGTGGCTGACATCCAGATCGTCAATCAGTACGCGGCCCTGGTCGGCTTGTACCAGACCGACAATCATGTAGAAACAGGTGGTCTTGCCGGCGCCGTTGGGGCCTAGCAGGCCGACGATCTGACCGCTGTCGATCGACAGGCTGACGTCACGCACGACCTGACGGCTCTTGTAGCTCTTCGCCAAATGCTGAGCTTTCAGAGTTGCCATTACTGGGCCTTTTGCTCGTCGGTTTTCTTCTTCGGCTGGATCACCATGTCGATGCGCGGACGCGCCTCGGTGACCTTGTTGCCGGTGGCGCGACCGGCGCTCGCGAGCTTTTTGACCGTGTCGTAGACGATTTTCTCGCCTTGGGTGACGTTGTTGTCCTTATCGATGACTTTGGCGCGATCGATCAGCACGACGCGGTTTTGCGCAGCGTGGTACTGGATCGTTACCCCGTAACCCTGAACCGGCTTGGTATCGCCCGCAGTTTGCAGTTGCTCGAAGTAGGCGAGGTTGCCCACCGAAGTCATCACGTCGATGTCGCCAGTCGGGGTGCGGGTGATGGTTACGGTGTTGCCGGTAACCTTCAACGAGCCCTGAGTAATGATCACGTCACCTTTATAGGTGGCGATGCCGTTCTTGTCGTCCAGCTGGGCGTCGTCGGCCTGGATGCGGATAGGCTGCTCTTGATCGTTCGGCAGAGCCCAGGCGCTCACGCTTCCCAGTGCTGCGCCCAGACTGAGCAAAATAGGGAGGGTTTTAACGAGCCTCATACTGTCCTCTTACGTTAGATAGCAGGTGTATCCTGCTTTCTTTCAAATACGCTTTCATTCCCTTGCCAGTCGACACACCACCAGCGCCGTCGATTCTAACGGGTTGCTCGGTCTGCGCATATTGCTGCTGCGGGAACACTGTCATGCGGGTGGTGGTAATCAGAGTCTTGCGGTTTTTCTCGTCGAAGCGTGTGATGCGCACCGAGTCAATCAGTTCGACCTGAGTGCCGTCGGGGTTCACTTCGCCGTGCTCGCTTTGGACGTGCCAGGGAAACTCGGTGCCGCGGAACATGTTCAGGTCGGGATTGGTCAACAACGTTACTTCGGTCGCCTTAAGGTGTTCGACCTTGTCGGACGTCATTTCGTATTGCAGTTTGCCGTCCGGCAGGTACTGCACGCTGTGGGCGTTGACCGCGTAATAGTCGATCGCGGTTTCATCGACCTTTGCCACTGGCTGGTCGAGGAAGCGTTCCGGACTGATGTTCCAGTAGCCGACCGCCGCGAATATCGCTGCGATGCAACCAAACACCAGGAATTTGCGAATCTTTTTGCTCAGCATAGTTGGCTCACAGGTACGCAGCGTTGGCCGCATCGAGGCGGCCCTGGGCGCGCAGGATCAATTCGCAGAATTCGCGAGCGGCACCCTCGCCACCACGAGCCTGGGTGATGCCGTGGGCGTGTTCACGGACGAAACTGGCAGCGTTGGCCACCGCCATGCCCAGGCCGACGCGGCGAATCACCGGCAGGTCCGGCAGGTCGTCGCCGAGATAGGCGACTTGCTCATAGCTTAGGTTGAGTTGGGCAAGAAGCTCGTCGAGCACCACCAGTTTGTCTTCGTGCCCCTGGTACAGGTGTGGAATGCCGAGGTTCTTCGCTCGTCGCTCGACCACCGGGGTCTTGCGGCCGCTGATGATAGCGGTCTGCACGCCCGCTGCCATCAACATCTTGATGCCTTGGCCGTCGAGAGTGTTGAAAGACTTGAATTCGCTGCCGTCTTCAAGGAAGTACAGGCGTCCGTCGGTCAGTACGCCATCGACGTCGAAAATCGCCAGCTTGATGTTCTTGCCGCGTTGCAACAGGTCGGTGCTCATCACATTACTCCTGCGCGCAGCAGATCAGAGAGGTTGAAGGCGCCGATCGGACGGTCCTCCTTGTCCACCACCACCAGCGCGTTGATTCGATGGTCTTCCATGATTTTCAGAGCCTCGGCCGCGAGCATCTCGGGACGGGCGGTCTTGCCGTGAACGGTCATGACCTCGTCGATGGTCGCGTGATGGATATCGATGGCACGGTCCAGGGTGCGGCGCAGGTCGCCGTCGGTGAAGATCCCGGCGAGTTTGCCATCGGCTTCAAGAATCACGGTCATGCCCAGGCCCTTGCGGGTCATTTCCATCAATGCGTCCTTGAGCAGAGTGCCGCGTTGAACGTGCGGCAGCTCTTGCCCGGCGTGCATGACGTTTTCCACTTTCAGCAGCAGGCGTCGGCCAAGCGCGCCACCGGGGTGGGAAAAGGCGAAATCTTCAGCGGTAAAACCGCGGGCTTCCAGCAGCGCAACGGCAAGAGCGTCGCCCATGACCAGCGCGGCAGTGGTCGACGAGGTCGGTGCCAGGTTAAGCGGGCAGGCTTCGTGCTCGACGTGCACGTTGAGGTTGACCTCGGCAGCCTTTGCCAGTGGTGATTCCGGGTTGCCGGTCATGCTGATCAATTGAATGCCCAGACGCTTGATCAGTGGCAGCAGGGTGACGATTTCATTGGTGGAGCCGGAGTTCGACAGCGCCAGGATGATGTCGTCGCGGGTGATCATGCCCATGTCGCCGTGGCTGGCTTCGGCCGGGTGCACGAAAAAGGCCGTGGTGCCGGTGCTGGCCAGGGTGGCGGCGATCTTGTTGCCGATGTGCCCGGATTTGCCCATGCCGACCACGACCACGCGGCCTTTGCTGGCCAGAATCATCTCGCAAGCGCGTACGAAATCTGCGTCGATATGGGGCAGCAAGCCTTGTACGGCTTCCAGTTCGAGGCGGATGGTGCGTTGAGCAGATTGAATCAGGTCGCTGGATTGGCTCATGTCAGAAATCGTATAGCCTGATGAAAAGGCGGCGATTATAACGGTAATGATCGAAACCCTCACGCAAGTTCGTCGCGCTTTGTCGTTCCCTGTTACCGAATACCCCTCAATAGAAGCTTTTGCCCTGTCATGTTGCTGAAGATGGCCCGGCTTGGGCCTTGGGCGCTTGGCCTTTGCAGTGATATAGTTCGCCGCCAGTTCGGCCTGCCCGGGAGGGATGTGCTTTCGTCAGAAAGTCAGGCGTCCGAGTGAGAGGCTGCATCGCAAGGAGTTTAGATGAGTGCCGATAAAGCCTACGCGGTCGAGCTGAAGGGACTGACCTTCAAGCGCGGTGCGCGCAGCATTTTCAATAACGTCGATATACGTATCCCGCGCGGCAAGGTCACCGGCATCATGGGGCCTTCCGGGTGTGGCAAGACTACGCTGTTGCGGCTGATGGGTGCACAGTTGCGGCCCACCAAAGGCGAAGTCTGGGTCAACGGGCAGAACCTGCCGAAGCTGTCGCGCAGTGATCTATTCGATGCGCGCAAGCACATGGGCGTGCTTTTTCAGAGTGGTGCACTGTTCACCGATCTCGACGTGTTCGAGAACGTCGCCTTTCCGCTACGCGTTCATACCGAACTGCCGGAAGAAATGATCCGTGACATTGTCCTGCTCAAATTGCAGGCCGTGGGCTTGCGTGGCGCCATCGACCTGATGCCTGACGAGTTGTCCGGCGGCATGAAGCGTCGTGTCGCTCTGGCCCGGGCGATTGCCCTTGATCCGCAAATCCTCATGTACGACGAGCCCTTTGTCGGCCAGGACCCCATCGCCATGGGCGTGCTGGTGCGCCTGATCCGCCTGCTCAACGATGCGCTGGGCATCACCAGTATCGTGGTCTCCCACGATCTGGCCGAGACTGCGAGCATCGCCGATTACATCTATGTCGTCGGCGAAGGCCAGGTGTTGGGGCAGGGCACTCCCGAGGAACTGATGAACTCGCAGGAACCACGCATCCGTCAATTCATGACAGGCGAGCCGGACGGTCCGGTCGCCTATCACTTTCCAGCGACGGATTACCGCGCAGATCTTCTGGGGAAGCGTTGATGCGCAAGATTTCACTAATAGAACGGGTTCGCCGGTTCGGCCACTCTGGCATTGACGTGCTGGGGGTGTTCGGTCGTTCGGCGATATTCCTGTTTCATGCCTTGCTCGGCCGTGGTGGCATTGGTGGCGGTTTTGGCCTGCTGATCAAGCAACTGCATTCAGTGGGCGTGATGTCTCTGGTGATCATCGTGGTCTCCGGGGTATTCATCGGCATGGTGCTGGCGCTGCAAGGCTTCAATATTCTATCCAGCTACGGTTCGGAGCAGGCGGTCGGGCAGATGGTTGCGCTGACGCTGTTGCGCGAACTGGGCCCCGTGGTCACGGCATTGTTGTTCGCCGGGCGCGCCGGTTCGGCGTTGACTGCCGAAATCGGCAACATGAAGTCCACCGAGCAGTTGTCCAGTCTGGAAATGATTGGTGTCGACCCGCTCAAGTACATCATTGCCCCGCGCCTGTGGGCCGGCTTCATTTCCCTGCCGGTGCTGGCGATTATCTTCAGCGTGGTGGGAATCTGGGGTGGTTCGTGGGTGGCCGTCGACTGGCTGGGTGTCTATGAAGGTTCCTACTGGTCCAACATGCAGAACAGCGTGACCTTTGCTGATGATGTGCTCAACGGCATCATCAAAAGCATCGTTTTCGCCTTTGTCGTGACTTGGATCGCTGTATTTCAAGGCTATGACTGCGAGCCCACTTCCGAGGGGATCAGTCGTGCCACTACCAAGACCGTGGTGTACGCCTCTTTGGCTGTACTCGGCCTGGACTTTATTCTGACCGCCTTGATGTTTGGAGATTTCTGATGCAAAACCGCACCCTGGAAATCGGTGTCGGCCTTTTCTTGCTGGCTGGCATCCTGGCTTTGCTGTTGCTGGCGTTGCGGGTGAGTGGCCTGTCCCCGAGCGCAACCACCGATACTTATAAAACTTATGCGTATTTCGACAATATCGCCGGTTTGACTGTCAGAGCTAAAGTGACCATGGCCGGTGTGACCATCGGCAAGGTCACGGCGATCGATCTGGACCGCGACAGTTTCACCGGTCGAGTGACCATGCAGCTGGAAAAACGCGTAGATAACCTGCCGACTGACTCCACTGCATCTATCCTGACCGCTGGCCTGTTGGGCGAGAAGTACATCGGTATCAGCGTAGGCGGGGAAGAAACCTTGCTCAAGGATGGTTCAACCATCCACGACACGCAGTCGTCGTTGGTACTTGAGGATCTGATCGGTAAATTTCTGCTCAATACCGTTAGTAAAGACGCCAAATAAGGAGCTTTTGAATGATCTCTACCTTGCGACGTGGCCTGTTGGTATTACTCGCGGCCCTGCCGTTGATGGCTAACGCAGTGGCAGCGCCCTCGGCGCACGATATCGTGCAGGACACCACCAGCCGGTTACTGGCCGATCTGTCGGCCAATAAAGAGAAGTACAAGCAAGACCCGCAAGACTTTTATACGGCGCTGAACACAATCGTCGGGCCTGTGGTGGATGCCGAGGGCATTTCCAAAAGCATCATGACGGTCAAGTTTTCACGCAAAGCCACACCTGCGCAGATGAAGACCTTTGAAGAAAACTTCAAAAGGGGTCTGTTCCAGTTCTATGGCAACGCGTTGCTCGAGTACAACAATCAGGGGATCGTCGTCGACCCTGCCAAGGATGAGTCGGGAGACCGTACAAGCGTCGCCATGAGGGTCAAAGGCACCAACGGCGCGATCTATCCTGTGTCTTACACACTCGAAAAGATCAATGGTGAGTGGAAACTGCGCAACGTGATCATCAACGGCATCAACATTGGCAAGCTGTTCCGTGATCAGTTCGCTGATGCGATGCAGCGCAATGGTAACGACTTGGACAAGACCATCAATGGTTGGGCCGGGGAAGTCGCCAAAGCCAAGGAAGCCAGCCAGAAGCAAACCACTGAGACGCAAGCTCAATGAGTGTGTCGGCCATTCGCATGAGCGAATCCGGCGAGCTGACGCTTAGCGGCATGCTGGATTACCGCACCGGCCCGGGCTTGCGCAAGCAGGGGCAGGCGCTGATCAAGTCCAGCAAGGCCGCTGCACTGTTGGTCGATTGCTCGGCGGTGTTGAAGTCCAGCAGTGTCGGCTTGTCGCTGCTGCTGTGCTTCATGCGTGATGCAGAGGAGGCCGGCAAGGCGTTGAGCATCCGTGGGATGCCAGAAGATATGCGCGAAATCGCTCAGGTCAGCGAATTGACCGAGCTGTTGGCGCATCCCTAACCAGCATCAATAAAGAAGCCCCCCGTCAGAGTCCTGCTTCGCGGGGTTCGCAGGCGCGGGGCTTTTTTGTATGATGTCCGACCCGCGCGCACAGGGCGCCGATTGAGGTTGAGCATGCAGGCCGTAGAAGTGAAGAGCTTCCTTGAAGGAAAGCTGCCCGGAACGTTGGTAGAAGTTGAGGGCGAAGGCTGCAACTTTCAGCTGAACGTGATTAGCGATGAACTGGCGGCGTTGAGCCCGGTGAAGCGTCAGCAGCAGATCTATGCCCATTTGAACCCATGGATCACCGATGGCAGCATCCATGCGGTCACTATGAAATTTTTCAGCAGCGCGGCCTGGGCCGAGCGCACCTGAGCCCAAGGGCGTCGAGATTCTTATGGATAAATTGATTATTACCGGTGGCGTTCGTCTTGATGGCGAAATCCGCATCTCCGGGGCAAAGAACTCTGCCCTGCCGATCCTGGCTGCAACCCTGCTGTGCGATGGCCCGGTTACCGTTGCCAACCTGCCGCACCTGCACGACATCACCACCATGATCGAACTGTTCGGTCGCATGGGCATTGAGCCGGTGATCGACGAGAAGCTGAGCGTCGAAATCGATCCGCGTACCATCAAGACCCTGATCGCACCGTACGAACTGGTTAAAACCATGCGTGCGTCGATTCTGGTGCTGGGCCCGATGGTTGCACGTTTCGGTGAGGCCGAAGTCGCACTGCCTGGCGGTTGCGCCATTGGTTCGCGTCCGGTTGACCTGCACATCCGTGGCCTCGAAGCCATGGGCGCGGTCATTGACGTCGAAGGCGGCTACATCAAGGCCAAGGCGCCTGAAGGCGGCCTGCGCGGTGCGCACTTCTTCTTCGACACCGTCAGCGTGACCGGTACCGAAAACATCATGATGGCGGCCGCTCTGGCCAAGGGCCGCAGCGTTCTGGCAAACGCCGCTCGCGAACCTGAAGTCATCGACCTGGCGAACTTCCTGATCGCCATGGGCGCCAAGATCACTGGTGCCGGCACCGACACCATCACCATCGATGGCGTCGAGCGTCTGCACCCGACCACTTACAAAGTGATGCCTGACCGTATCGAAACCGGCACCTACCTGGTCGCCGCTGCCGTGACCGGCGGTCGTGTGAAGGTCAAGGACACTGATCCGACCATCCTCGAAGCCGTTCTTGAGAAACTCAAGGAATCGGGCGCGGAAATCACCTGCGGCGAAGACTGGATCGAGCTGAACATGCACGGCAAGCGGCCAAAAGCCGTCAACGTGCGGACCGCTCCGTACCCGGCGTTCCCGACTGACATGCAAGCGCAGTTCATCTCCCTCAACGCCATTGCCGAAGGCACCGGTGCCGTGATCGAGACGATCTTCGAGAACCGCTTCATGCACGTTTACGAACTGCACCGCATGGGCGCCAAGATCCAGGTCGAAGGCAACACTGCCATCGTCACCGGTACCGAGAAGCTGAAAGGCGCGCCAGTCATGGCCACCGACCTGCGTGCTTCGGCCAGCCTGGTGATCTCGGCGCTGATCGCTGAAGGTGACACCCTGATCGACCGCATCTACCACATCGACCGTGGTTACGAGTGCATCGAAGAGAAACTGCAGATGCTCGGCGCCAAGATCCGCCGCGTACCGGGCTAGTTTCTGCTTTATGGGCGCAAGGACGTGCCCGTTGATTTCGCTTCAAGTCGAGGGTGCTTCACCCTCGGTGTGTGTTCGGCGCCATTTGCGACCGGGCATGAGTACCTTGATAAGGACTGACGTTTCCCATGTTGACCATCGCACTGTCCAAGGGCCGCATCCTTGACGACACCCTGCCGCTTCTGGCTGAAGCGGGCATCGTGCCGACCGAGAATCCGGACAAGAGCCGCAAGCTGATCATCCCCACGACTCAGGCCGATGTGCGGCTGCTGATCGTGCGCGCCACCGATGTGCCGACGTACGTCGAGCATGGTGCCGCTGACCTGGGCGTCGCCGGTAAAGATGTGCTGATGGAATATGGCGGCCAAGGTTTGTACGAGCCTTTAGACCTGCGAATTGCCCTCTGCAAGCTGATGACCGCTGGCCGTGTCGGCGATGTCGATCCCAAGGGCCGTTTGCGGGTGGCGACCAAGTTTGTCAACGTTGCCAAGCGCTACTACGCCGAACAGGGCCGCCAGGTCGACATCATCAAGCTTTACGGCTCGATGGAACTGGCGCCACTGATCGGTCTGGCGGACAAGATCATCGACGTGGTCGACACCGGCAACACCCTGCGCGCCAATGGCCTGGAACCCCAGGATTTCATTGCCGACATCAGCTCCCGGCTGATCGTCAACAAAGCTTCGATGAAAATGCAGCACGCCCGTATCCAGGCGTTGATCGACACCCTGCGCAAGGCAGTGGAGTCTCGACACCGCGGCTGATTCACCTGCGCGACGTTAAGTCGCGCCCGTCTATCCGCCTCATAGCCAGAATTCTCAGGTGCCCAAGCGGATCGGCTGCTAGCTTACGGCACCTGAGTTTTTTGCCATTCCTATGAGGCTCTCGCTATGACCGCACCGACTGCAATTCGCCGACTCAACGCTGCTGACCCGGATTTCGCACATCATCTGGATCATCTGCTGAGCTGGGAAAGTGTGTCTGACGACTCGGTCAATCAGCGGGTGCTGGACATCATCAAGGCTGTGCGCGAGCGTGGCGATGCCGCGCTGGTGGAGTTCACCCAGAAGTTCGACGGCCTGCAAGTCGCGTCCATGGCGGACCTGATCCTGCCTCGCGAACGTCTGGAACTGGCCCTGACCCGAATCACCGTGCCTCAGCGTGAAGCGCTGGAAAAAGCCGCGACTCGAGTACGCATCTATCACGAGAAACAGAAACAGGATTCCTGGAGCTACACCGAAGCCGACGGTACCGTGCTAGGCCAGAAGGTCACGCCGCTGGATCGCGCCGGCCTGTATGTACCGGGTGGCAAGGCGTCTTATCCTTCCTCGGTTCTAATGAACGCAATTCCGGCCAAGGTGGCCGGCGTGACCGAAGTGGTCATGGTGGTGCCGACTCCTCGCGGTGAAATCAACGAACTGGTGCTGGCTGCAGCCTGCATCGCTGGCGTCGACCGCGTGTTCACCATCGGCGGCGCGCAAGCGGTCGCCGCACTGGCTTACGGCACCGAAAGCGTGCCGAAGGTCGACAAGGTGGTCGGTCCTGGCAACATCTATGTCGCCACGGCCAAGCGCCATGTGTTTGGCCAGGTCGGCATCGACATGATCGCCGGCCCCTCCGAAATCCTCGTGGTGTGCGACGGCAAGACCGATCCGGACTGGATTGCCATGGACCTGTTCTCCCAAGCCGAGCACGACGAAGACGCCCAAGCGATTCTGGTCAGCCCAGACGCCGAGTTCCTCGACAAGGTCGCCGCCAGCATCGCCAAACTGCTGCCGACCATGGAGCGTGCCGAGATCATTGAAACCTCGATCAACGGTCGTGGCGCGCTGATCAAGGTTCGTGACATGGACCAAGCCATCGAAGTGGCCAACCGCATTGCGCCGGAACACCTTGAGTTGTCCGTTGCTGATCCGCAGGCCTGGCTGCCGAAGATCCGCCACGCCGGCGCGATCTTCATGGGCCGCCACACCTCCGAAGCCTTGGGCGACTACTGCGCCGGTCCGAACCACGTGTTGCCGACTTCCGGCACCGCGCGATTCTCGTCGCCGTTGGGCGTGTACGACTTCCAGAAACGTTCGTCGATCATCTTCTGCTCCGAGCAGGGTGCGTCGGAACTGGGCAAAACCGCTTCCGTGCTGGCCCGTGGCGAGTCGCTGACCGCTCACGCCCGCAGCGCCGAATACCGCATCCTCGACGAAGACTTTTCACAAGGGCAGGGGAACTGAGCATGAGTAAATTCTGGAGCCCGTTCGTCAAGAATCTGGTGCCTTACGTGCCGGGCGAGCAGCCCAAACTGGCGAAACTGGTGAAGCTCAACACCAACGAAAACCCGTACGGCCCATCGCCAAAAGCCTTGGCGGCGATGCAGACCGAACTCAATGACGACCTGCGTCTGTACCCGGACCCGAACAGCGACCTGCTCAAGCAAGCGGTCGCCAAGTACTACGGCGTACAGAGCAATCAGGTGTTCCTCGGCAACGGTTCCGATGAAGTCCTGGCGCACATCTTTCACGGTTTGCTGCAACACGATCAGCCGCTGCTGTTCCCGGACATCAGCTACAGCTTCTATCCGGTTTACTGCGGCTTGTATGGCATCACCTTCGACGCGGTGCCGCTGGACGAGCAGTTCCAGATCAACCCGGCGGACTACGCCAAGCCGAACGGCGGGATCATCTTCCCGAATCCGAATGCACCGACGGGCTGCCTGTTGGCGCTGGATGCCGTGGAGCAAATCCTCAAGGCCAGCCCGGATACGGTGGTCGTGGTTGATGAGGCTTACATCGACTTCGGAGGTGAGACGGCGATCAGCCTGGTGGACCGTTACCCGAACCTGCTGGTGACCCAGACCCTGTCCAAATCCCGTTCACTGGCGGGCCTGCGAGTGGGTCTGGCGGTGGGGCATCCGGACCTGATCGAGGCGCTGGAGCGGATCAAGAACAGCTTCAACTCTTATCCGCTGGATCGTCTCGCGAATGTCGGTGCAGCCGCAGCGTTTGAAGATCGTGAGTACTTCGACAAGACCTGCCGGTTGGTCATCGAGAATCGTAAACAGGTCGTTGTGCAATTGGAAGCGAAGGGCTTTGAAGTGCTGCCGTCGGCGGCGAATTTCATTTTCGCCCGTCATCCGAAGCATGATGCGGCGGGGCTGGCAGCGAAATTGCGCGAGCAAGGCGTGATTGTTCGGCATTTCAAGCAGGAGCGGATTGCGCAGTTCCTGCGGATCAGCATTGGCACGCCGGAGCAGAATCAGGCACTGATTGACGGCCTCGGCGACCTGTAACGTTACTCGCTGATCGTTCCCATGCTCCGCGTGGGAATGCATCCCGTGACGCTCCGCGTCACAGTGGGCGCAGAGCGTCCATGGCGGCATTCCCACGCGGAGTGGAACGATCAGTCACTTACTCTTCTGCTTTCTCTTTGACCGGCGCCGGTGGCGGACGCAAACCGATCTCTGCGGTCAGCTTGAGCTCTTTGCCGTTGCGCATCACCTGGACCGTGACCTTGTCGGTCGGCTTGATCCGCGCGACCTGGTTCATCGAGCGGCGACCATCGCCAGCCGGCTCGCCGTCGATGCTGAGAATCACGTCACCCAATTGCAGGCCGGCCTTCTGCGCCGGACCGTCGCGGAAAATTCCCGCGACCACAATGCCCGGACGTCCCGACAGACCAAACGATTCCGCCAGTTCCTGAGTCAACGGCTGCACTTCGATACCGAGCCAGCCGCGAATGACCTGGCCGTGTTCGATGATCGACTTCATCACTTCCATGGCCAGTTTCACCGGGATCGCGAAACCGATGCCCTGGGAGCCGCCGGACTTGGAGAAAATCGCCGTGTTGATGCCGGTCAGGTTGCCGTTGGCATCCACCAGCGCACCGCCGGAGTTGCCTGGGTTGATCGCGGCGTCGGTCTGGATGAAGTCTTCGTAGTTGTTCAGGCCCAGCTGATTACGCCCGGTGGCGCTGATGATGCCCATGGTCACGGTCTGGCCGACACCGAACGGGTTACCGATGGCCAGGGCTACGTCGCCGATGCGGATGTTGTCGGAGCGCCCGACCGTGATCGATGGCAGGTTTTTCAGATCGATTTTCAGTACCGCAAGGTCGGTTTCCGGGTCGCTGCCGATCACTCGGGCCAGGGTTTCACGACCGTCCTTGAGCGCCACCACAATCTGGTCGGCACCGCTGGTCACATGGTTGTTGGTCAGCAGGTAACCTTCCGGGCTCATGATCACGCCGGAGCCGAGGCTCGATTCCATGCGCTTCTGTTTCGGCGAGTTGTCGCCGAAGAAGCGGCGGAACTGCGGGTCCTCGAACAGCGGATGGTTCGGTTTGTTGATGACTTTGGTGGTGTACAGGTTGACCACCGATGGCGCCGCCGTGGTCACCGCGTCGGCATAGGACACGGGGCCTTGTTGCATCGTGGTGGTTTGCGGGGCTTGCTGCATGTTGACGTCGAGGCTTGGGAGCCCGACCCACTGCGGGTAACGCTGGATTATCAATAGAGCGATAAGCACGCCGGCCAACAGCGGCCAGCCGGAAAAACGCAGCGCCTTGAGCATTAAGCACGTCCTGAGAGGTTGCAGGCGGTATGAGACCGCCCATAATGTCGCGCATTATACGAGGCGAAGCGTGCCTCTGAACGGGATATTTAGGAGTCTTTTATGGCCGTCGCCCTGAGCACCCTGGTCGAAGAAGCCGACCGTTACCTTAGCAGTGCAAAGATTGCCGATTACTGCCCCAACGGGTTGCAGGTCGAAGGCAGGCCGCAGGTGATGCGCATCGTCAGTGGCGTCACCGCCAGCCAGGCTTTGCTCGACGCCGCTGTGGAAGCCAATGCCGATCTGGTGCTGGTGCATCACGGCTACTTCTGGAAGGGCGAGAATCCGTGCATCACCGGCATGAAGCAGCGTCGGTTGAAAACCCTGCTCAAGCACGATATCAGCCTGTTGTCCTACCATCTGCCGCTGGATCTGCACCCGGAAGTCGGCAATAACGTGCAGTTGGCACGTCAGCTGGACATCACCGTTGAAGGCCCGCTGGACCCGGACAACCTCAAAGTGATCGGCCTGGTCGGTTCATTGAGCGAGCCGGTGACGCCCCGTGATTTTGCCCGTCGCGTACAAGAAGTCATGGGGCGCGAGCCGTTACTGATTGAAGGCAGCGAGATGATCCGCCGCGTTGGCTGGTGCACCGGTGGCGGTCAGGGATATATCGATCAGGCCGTGCTGGCGGGCGTCGACTTGTACCTCAGCGGTGAGGCGTCCGAGCAGACCTTCCACAGTGCCCGGGAAAACAACATCAGCTTCATCGCCGCCGGCCACCACGCCACCGAGCGCTATGGCGTTCAGGCGCTGGGGGATTATCTGGCGCGGCGTTTTGCCCTTGAGCACATCTTCATCGATTGCCCGAACCCCATCTGACATCGTTGTCCCCCGTAGGAGCGAGGCCGCCGCACCGCTCGCTCCTACAGGGGGCATGGTGCCCAAACGCGGGGGTATATTCATATACCCTTTCGATCTAGTCGGTGTCCTGATTAGAAGAGGTCGCTGTGCTAGGATTCCCCGCTCGAACACGGCCCGCTGGCCGTCCATAAGATCGTTTTCGTGAGTAGCCATGGTCGACAAACTGACGCATCTAAAACAGCTGGAGGCCGAAAGCATCCACATCATCCGCGAGGTCGCCGCCGAGTTCGATAACCCGGTGATGCTGTACTCCGTCGGTAAAGACTCTGCCGTGATGCTGCACCTTGCGCGCAAAGCATTCTTCCCGGGCAAACTGCCGTTCCCGGTGATGCACGTCGACACCCGGTGGAAGTTCAAGGAAATGTACGCGTTCCGCGACCGCATGGTCGAAGAACTCGGCCTGGACCTGATCGTGCACGTGAACCCCGATGGCGTCGCGCAGGGCATCAACCCGCTGACCCACGGCAGCGCCAAACACACCGACATCATGAAAACCGAAGGCCTCAAGCAGGCCCTCGACAAGTACGGTTTCGATGCCGCATTTGGTGGTGCCCGTCGTGACGAAGAGAAGTCCCGTGCCAAAGAGCGCGTGTACTCCTTCCGCGACACCAAGCACCGCTGGGACCCGAAAAACCAGCGTCCCGAGTTGTGGAACGTCTACAACGGCAAGGTCAACAAGGGCGAATCGATCCGCGTGTTCCCTTTGTCGAACTGGACCGAACTGGACATCTGGCAGTACATCTACCTCGAAGGCATCCCGATTGTGCCGTTGTATTTCGCCGCCGAGCGCGACGTCATCGAGATGAATGGCACCTGGATCATGATTGACGACGAACGTCTGCTCAATCACCTGAGCGATGAAGACAAGGCGCGTATCGTCAAGAAGAAGGTCCGTTTCCGTACACTCGGCGACTACCCGTTGACCGGTGCGGTCGAGTCCGAGGCCATCAGCCTGACCGACATCATTCAGGAAATGCTCCTGACGCGAACTTCCGAACGCCAGGGCCGAGTCATCGATCACGATGGCGCCGGCTCGATGGAAGAAAAGAAACGTCAGGGTTATTTCTAAGGGGTTGTCATGTCGCATCAATCTGAGTTGATCAGCGAGGACATCCTCGCCTATCTGGGCCAGCACGAACGCAAGGAAATGCTGCGCTTTCTTACCTGTGGCAACGTCGACGACGGCAAGAGCACCCTGATCGGGCGCCTGCTGCACGACTCCAAAATGATCTACGAAGATCACCTGGAAGCCATTACCCGCGATTCGAAAAAAGTCGGCACCACCGGCGATGACATCGACCTGGCATTGCTGGTCGACGGTCTGCAGGCCGAGCGGGAGCAGGGCATCACCATCGATGTCGCTTACCGTTATTTCTCCACCGCCAAACGCAAATTCATCATCGCCGACACCCCTGGCCATGAGCAGTACACCCGCAACATGGCCACCGGTGCGTCCACCTGTGACCTGGCGATCATCCTGGTCGATGCCCGTTACGGCGTGCAGACCCAGACCCGTCGCCACAGCTTCATTGCCTCGTTGCTCGGCATCAAGCACATCGTTGTCGCCATCAACAAGATGGACCTCAACGGCTTCGACGAAACAGTCTTCGAGTCGATCAAGGCCGATTACCTGAAGTTCGCCGAAGGCATCGCGTTCAAACCGAGCACCATGGCCTTCGTGCCGATGTCGGCGCTGAAGGGCGACAACGTGGTGAACAAGTCCGAGCGCTCGCCGTGGTACACCGGCCAGTCGCTGATGGAAATTCTTGAAACCGTCGAGATCGCCAACGACCGCAACTACACCGACCTGCGTTTCCCGGTGCAGTACGTCAACCGTCCGAACCTGAACTTCCGTGGTTTCGCCGGTACCCTGGCCAGCGGCGTCGTGCACAAGGGCGACGAAGTCGTTGTGCTGCCGTCGGGCAAGAGCAGCCGCGTGAAATCCATCGTCACCTTCGAAGGTGAGTTGGAGCACGCCGGTCCAGGTCAGGCTGTCACGCTGACCATGGAAGACGAGATCGACATCTCCCGCGGTGACTTGCTGGTGCACGCCGATAACCAGCCGCAAGTGACTGATGCCTTCGACGCCATGCTGGTGTGGATGGCTGAAGAGCCGATGCTGCCGGGCAAGAAATACGACATCAAGCGCGCCACCACTTACGTGCCGGGTTCGATCACCAGCATCGTCAACCGCGTTGACGTGAACACCCTGGAAGAAGGTCCGGCCAGTTCGTTGCATCTGAACGAGATCGGTCGGGTCAAGATCAGCCTCGACGCGGCCATCGCGCTGGACGGTTACGCGAGCAACCGCACCACCGGTTCGTTCATCGTCATCGATCGTTTGACCAATGGTACCGTTGCGGCCGGCATGATCATCGCTCAGCCGTTGAGCCATGGCACCAGCACGCATCACGGCAAACTGGCTCACGTTGCCACCGAAGAACGCGCCCAGCGCTTCGGCCAGCAACCGGCCACCGTGTTGTTCAGCGGTTTGTCGGGCGCGGGTAAAAGCACCTTGGCTTACGCGGTTGAACGCAAGCTGTTCGACATGGGCCGTGCGGTGTTTGTACTCGATGGTCAGAACCTGCGTCACGACCTGAACAAAGGTCTGCCACAGGACCGTGCCGGGCGTACCGAGAACTGGCGTCGTGCGGCTCACGTCGCGCGTCAGTTCAACGAGGCCGGTTTGTTGACCTTGGCAGCCTTCGTTGCGCCGAATGCCGAAGGTCGTGAGCAGGCCAGGGACCTGATCGGCAAGGAGCGTCTGCTGACGGTCTACGTCCAGGCCTCGCCGACGGTCTGTGCCGAGCGTGACCCACAAGGCCTGTACGCGGCGGCCGGGGATAACATCCCGGGCGATTCCTTCCCGTACGACGTGCCGCTGGACGCCGACCTCGTGGTCGACACCCAGTCGCTGTCGCTGGAAGAAAGCGTCAAGCAAGTGCTGGATCTGCTGCGTCAGCGTGGCGCGATCTAAGCGTTAGCTGCAAATAAAAAACCCGCCGATGAGTGATCATCGGCGGGTTTTTTTGTGCTCTTGAGATGATGATCGTTCCCACGCTCCGCGTCACTAGTGTCCGGTAAACATGCTTCATAGTTGAAGGCTGCCTTGGGCAGCCTTCAACTTTTCTCGCTCCTGCCTTCGTCGATCCCTCAATACTGGGGTTCCGGGCCGTTCAAACAGGACATGAACTATGCGAACCGTCAGTTCGAACAACGAGCCGGTAAATCCTGAGCGACGATGGAGTATTTGCAGTAACAGATAGCTGATCAAGGCACTGTAAATCTGCAAACGCACCGCATTTTCGGAGTAGGCATAAAAGCGTTTGAGCTTCAGATGTTGTTTGATCCACTTGAAAAATAGCTCGATCTGCCAACGATCTTTGTACAAGGACGCGATTTCTTCAGCTGTCCTCGTGAAGTCGTTGGTCACCAGAACTAACGGCGTCGCATGCCCCTCGCGCTCAACCACGACGCGTCTTACCGACTTTTCCCAATAGTCGTTCAGGCGTTTGCCGGCCAAATGCTTTTTGCCAAACTGGACGACTTCATCGGTCATGACCGAGCTTTGCTCAGTCACGGTCGAGTGCTCATGCAGCACTTTGATATTGGCGTTTTTCTTCAGGCGGGTGACGAAAAAAGCACCTTTGGTCTGCAACTCGTGCCACCAGTTGTAATCGCAGTAGCCCTTGTCGAAAACATACGTCATGCCGGTCTGGATCGGCATTTCCAGTGCATCGCTCAGGTCGTTGACGTTGGCAGGCGTAATGTTCACGTACACCGGGGCCAGCTGCGCCAGATCCAGTCCGACATGCACTTTGAGGCCTTGGGTGATGCGGGTTTTCGTCGCGGCTGTCCAGCCATCGAAGTGAGGTCCGCGCAAGGTGATCGACGTGGAGT
This sequence comes from Pseudomonas sp. ZS1P83, assembly GCF_054897825.1. Lineage (NCBI taxonomy): Bacteria > Pseudomonadati > Pseudomonadota > Gammaproteobacteria > Pseudomonadales > Pseudomonadaceae > Pseudomonas > Pseudomonas sp. ZS1P83. Next base: position 4,485,371 of record NZ_CM142706.1, on the reverse strand, counting down.
CAATCAGGCTAACCATGGCCCCGACCTCCTTGCGCTGCTGGCGGCTGACGGCGCTCATCAGGTACCCACAAAGGTCCTGTAATGGCCGGTAGTCACGCTTGTTCAAGGCATCGGACATTGTCGAGCGGGCAATAGGGCCGGCATTAAGATGGTAGCTATGCGGGCCGAAATTTTCGGAGATAGTCGCCAAGGATCGCAGGCTTGAGGCTCGGGTCAAATGGCCGCTGATCAGTGTCACCAGCAATTGCCAGGTCGTGCAGCGTTTGACATAGCGATCAGCTTGGTGTGTTTCGATGGATTGCTGGAAAAACTGGCGCGGGATCGCACTGAGTAGTTGGCTTAAACGGGTGCTGGAAAACATAAGTCAAAATCGAGTCTGAAAAAACCGATTATGCCTCACAGCCGCCAACAGCAAGGGGGAGCAAGCTCCCCCCTCGTTTTTTACCGGACACTAGTGACGCTCCGCGTGGGAATGCCGCCTGGGACGCTCCGCGTCCCTTCGCTGGCGTGACGCAGAGCGTCACTGGATGCATTCCCACGCGGACGGTTCGACGCCTCGACGTGGGAATGATCAGTTAGACGGGTATTCGCGATGCATCTGCCCCAGCAGTGCATCCTTGTCTTCCCACAACTGATTAATCCACCCCTGAAACTGCAGTCGATACTCCCCATCCTGGTCGTAGTTCTTGCCGATGAACTGCGGCGGAATCTTCAGAACGATTCTTCCGGTTTTTCTCTGGAATGTATTACTAATCCGTGAAGTCTGACATGTGTATGTAGGATCTGACTTAACCAGGGACGAAAGCGCAATCGATAATCGGAATTGGACTACGGTTACGTCGGAAGTGGGAGGGTGATATTTATTCCTAAATGAGATTAGTCTTCTCGGCGCCTTTGCTCTTAAAGGTTGGCCGAGAATTCTTTTATCGATTTAAGGAAATAAAGGCATGAAATCAGAGTGTAAAAACTCTTACTTGTCGGTATTAACAAATGAAGCGTTGATTACGTTCGCGATTGGTGTCGTGTTAGTCATTAGTCTAATTGGCTATTCATCATTTGCATCTGCTAATGATCGATTTGGTCGTGCTGATTTGCTGAGTGTTTATCAAGAGGCAACTGCCAATGATGCGCAGCTTGCCGCAGCTAGGCATCAATATAAAGCCCACAAGGAAATAACCTCCCAAGCCCGCGCTGAGCTATTGCCCTCTTTAACTGCCGGCACGTCGGTACAATCCATAAAAGTGGATCAGAATGCTTCTTCTTTCAATCACACCCGCAGTGACTCCATTTTTCAGGCCAGTTTAAACCAGCCTCTGTTTCGAGCTGATCGCTGGTTTCAGCTTGAGGCTGCTCATGCCAGTACAGCCCAGGCCGAACTCGAACTTTCAGCAAAGGAGCAATCGCTGATCTTAACTGCGGCAGAAGCTTACTTTCAGACCCTACGTGCGCTGGATATGCTTGCTGCATCGAAGGCGGAAGAAGCAGCAATGCAGCGTCAACAAAAACAGGCACAAGCACGCCTTGAGAGCGGCGCCTCTAGTATTACCGATACATTAGATGCCCAGGCCGCCTACGACAATGCCATGGCCAACCGCAAGTTGGCGGAGCGTAAAGTGGATGATGCTTTCGGGTATCTATGTCGCCTTACCAACCGAGACTACACCAGCATTGAGGGCATTCAGCACCAATTACCTCTCGAAGCGCCAGTACCTAATGACGTGAGCACCTGGGTTAACCAAGCGGTGCAGGAAAATTTACTTCTTAAAGCAAGTAATTTTTCAGTTATTGCGGCAGAGCACATTATCCTTCAGCGAAAGTCCGGGTTTGCCCCAACTCTTGATGCTGTTATTTCCTATCGCAAAGGTGATGGCTCCAGTATGGGTGGAAGTAATTATCAAGGTGATGTCACCCAGCGCAGCATTGGACTTGAACTCAATATTCCGTTGTACTCGGGTGGTATGACTCGTTCGCAAGTGCGTGAAGCAACTGAGCAGTTGTCTCAAAGCCAATATGAAAGAGAAGACAGGCTCCGTGGAATAGTACAGAGCACTAGAAGCCTTCGTCGAACCGTTAACTCCGATATTGAACAGGTTGTTGCGAGACGTCAAAGTATTCGTTCGAGTCAGGCGTCCGTACATGCAAATAAGATGGGTTGGGAGATGGGAGTTCGTAACGTCGCTGATGTGCTTAACGCCCAGCGTCAACTCTATAGTGTTGTTAGGGAATACAACAATGCTCGCTACGATTATATTATTAACACTCTAAAGTTGAAGCAGGCGGCAGGAGTGTTGAGTCCTGATGATTTGTCCGATTTGAGTATCTATTTGGCCAAGGACTATGATTCGGTGCGCGACTTCCTTCCGCCAGATATTCGTGCGCCGCTTTGAGCAAGATCAAAAAGCTGGCAGTTAGTCTTCTGTTCGACATCATGTTTTTATTCATGAGTGGTCATTCTCGTATTGCAAGCAGTTAAATTATTTTCCAGGCATCGTTGGGATCACTATGAGCGAAGAAGTAACAAATGCTGATTCAGCAGGCTTGAGTATTGATTTGGATACTGGTGCTGTTTGTTTAGTCGTGTTGGCCCGTTTTCATAATATTGCGGCATCGGTAGAGCAGTTGCGTTACCAGCTTTCTTCTTCAGTTCAGCTACTCAGTCAATCTGAGTTGCTCTTGGCTGCTCGCAAATTAGGACTTAAGTCCAAGCTTGTGCAAACAACGATCTCCCGTCTTGATCGTACTCCGCTGCCTGCTATTGCTACGGATCGTGATGGTTCTTTTTTTATTATTGCGAAGATTGATAACGGTAAAGCACTCATCCAGGATCCTTGCTGCAACGGGCCCGAGGTAATCAGTTTAGAGCATCTGGAAGCTCGTTGGACGGGTGCCCTGGTGTTGGTGCGCTCCGAATCGGGAGTTCCTGGTGAGACTTCACGCTTTGATTTCACCTGGTTTATTCCGGCCATCGTCAAATACCGAAGGCTACTGGGCGAAACCGTACTCGTCTCTTTTGTTCTGCAACTTTTTGCATTGGTGACACCCCTTTTCTTTCAGGTAGTGATGGACAAAGTACTGGTGCACCATGGTTTAACTACGTTAGATGTTATCGCCTCAGGCTTGCTGGCGGTGATGATCTTTGAGTCGGCGCTCAGTAGTTTGCGTAGCTATATATTTGCCCATACCGCCAGCCGTATTGATGTGGAGCTTGGCTCGCGCTTGTTTCAACATTTAATCAATCTACCGTTGGCCTACTTTCAGGCGCGGCGGGTAGGTGACTCAATCGCGCGTGTACGAGAGCTGGAAAATATCCGCAGCTTCCTCACTGGCAATGCCATTACGTTGCTGCTGGACGTCCTGTTTTCAGTGGTGTTCATCGTCGTGATGTTCTATTACAGCGGCTGGTTGACGCTAATCGTGCTTTTGTCATTACCGCTTTATATTTTGGTCTCGCTATTTATCACGCCAGTATTGAGATCGAGACTGCAAGACAGTTTTGCTCGAGGTGCCGAGAACCAGGCTTTTCTGGTGGAGGTCGTGAATGGTATTGATACCGTCAAGTCGATGGCCGTCGAACCGCAGGTAATGCGCAAGTGGGACAACCAGTTGGCGGCCTATGTTGCGGCGGGCTTCAAAACCCAAAACCTGTCCACTGTCGCAAATGAAAGTGTCTCCCTGATTGGCAAATTGGTCACTGTGGCGACGCTCTGGCTGGGCGCACAGTTAGTCATTGGCGGGCAGCTTTCGGTGGGTGAGTTGATCGCCTTTAACATGCTTGCCGGTCGGGTATCGCAACCCATTATGCGCATGGCGCAGTTATGGACGAGCTTTCAGCAGACGGGTGTTTCGGTTCAGCGTCTGGGCGACATTCTCAATACTCCCACTGAGTTGGCCAAGGGCACACGCAGCACGCTGCCGGCGCTTAAGGGCCAAATAGAGTTCGACCAAGTGCATTTCCGTTATCGCACCGCTGGCTCGGAAGTTTTGCGTGGGGTGAGCCTGCGTATCGAAGCCGGTGAAGTCATTGGTGTCGTCGGTCGGTCTGGCTCTGGAAAAAGTACATTGACCCGCCTTCTGCAACGGCTGTACGTCCCTGAACGTGGCCGGGTACTGGTCGATGGAATGGATTTGGCGCTGGCTGATGTTTCATCGCTACGCCGACAGATTGGGGTGGTGTTGCAGGACAGCATGCTGTTTAACCGCAGCATTCGCGAAAACATTGCACTGACTGACCCCGCAGCTCCCCTTGAGTCTGTGATCGATGCCGCCAAAATGGCGGGAGCTCATGAGTTCATCCTGGAGTTGCCAGAAGGCTACGACACCGTCGTTGGTGAACACGGAGCTTCGCTATCCGGCGGGCAGCGCCAGCGTGTGGCTATCGCTCGAGCATTGATGGGCAATCCGCGCATTCTCATCTTTGATGAAGCCACCAGCGCTCTGGATTACGAATCAGAGCGAATCATCCAGCAGAACATGCAGACCATTTGCCGAGGGCGCAGCGTGATCATCATTGCTCACCGACTATCGGCTGTACGTGAAGCCAATCGCATTCTGGTTGTGGATCGAGGGCAAATCGTTGAACAGGGCTCGCATACCGAACTGCTAGCCCAGCAAGCCGAACATTACTGTCGCTTACACCGTATGCAGCAAGGCTGAGCCATCAAAAACGCGAGACAACAATGTTCACTACTGACCTCTCCATGTGAGGCAGGGATGAAAACACTTTGACTCAAGGAGCGACCTTCTCATGAGCGCAAGTCTTGAACTATTGCACCGATATCGCGACTCCTGGCGCCAGTGCTGGCGTCAGCGCAAGCAGATGGACGCGCCTGAGCGCCTGCCACATGAAGTCCAGTTTTTACCGGCTGCTTTGGAGCTCCAGGATAAGCCTGCACACCCGGCGCCTCGCGTTTTTATCTGGGGCATCATGGCGTTCGCCGTACTCACAGTGCTGTGGGCTTCAATCGGCAAAATAGAAGTGGTAGCCATCGCCTCAGGCAAGATTGTGCCCAGCGGTAAAACCAAACTGATTCAGTCCAGTGAAACGGCTGTGGTCAAAGCCATCCATGTCGGTGATGGCCAGACGGTCAGGATGGGGGAGTTGCTTGTCGAGCTAGATCCGACTTCTGCGGATGCAGACATCAAGCTCATCCAAAGTGAGCTTCTTGCCGCGCGAATTGACAGTGCTCGTGGCAAGGCAATGCTGGATGCAATCAATCACCAAAAAGACCCTGAGTCCTTGGGCGGTGTCATCCAGAATGCCAATCCGGAGCAAGTGCTTTCGGCGCAGCGCTGGCTCCAGGGGCAGTATCAGGAGTACCGCAGCAGCCTGGAGTTGGTTGATGCGGAAATCCTTCAGCGTAGCGCCGAAATCCAGGCCGCTCGGGCTCAGGTGTCGAATCTGCTGAAAACGCTGCCGATAGCCACGCAGTTGGCGGAGGATTATCAGCGCTTGCTGAGCCAGCAATACGTGGCTCGTCACGAATACCTTGAGAAAGAGCAGGCTCGACTGGATCTACAGCGTCACTTGAGGGTGCAGCAGGCCGGCGTGCTGCAATTCTCTGCGGCTCAAGCAGAAGCTCGACGTCGCCGTGAAGGCGTCATCGCCCAGACACGCAGAGTCATGCTTGATTTGCAGCAACAGGCGGATCAAAAGGTCGCGCGACTGGTTCAGGAACTTGCCAAGGCCCGCTATCAGGAATCGCTAACACTTCTTCACGCTCCGGTGGCTGGCACTGTCCAGCAACTGGCGATTCACACCGTTGGTGGAGTGGTGACCGCTGCCCAGCCACTGATGGTGATCGTTCCAGATAATCAACCGGTTGAGGTTGAGGCTTTCCTGGAAAACAAGGACGTCGGTTTTGTGCGGGCTGGGCAGCCCGTCACGGTGAAGGTGGAGACATTTACCTTTACCAAATATGGGACGGTGGCTGGCGAAGTTTTCAGTATTTCCAGTGATGCAATCGAGGATGAAAAGAAAGGACTTGTCTACAGCAGTCGGATACGACTGAAAAACGATCACTTAGTAGTGAATGGCAAAAAAGTGTCCTTATCCCCCGGTATGTCGGTGACGGCTGAAGTGAAGACAGATCAACGCCGAGTGATTGAGTATTTCTTGAGTCCGTTGCAGCGAAACGCGAATGAAAGCTTGAGAGAACGCTGAGTTTTTATCGTGCAGAAAGGGCTTTTGTTAGCCAATGGTTTACTGCGACTTTGTTTGGTTTGTATGAATTGTTTAATTCACAAGTTCTGTGGAGGGTATTTTGATGCTTAAAAAATATGCAGCTATGAGTTGGATGATTTGGAGTGTGTTGATTTTTTCGATTTCTGTGGGTGCTTTTGCAACATGTAAAGATCAGCCTGAGACATTGGTTGCTTATCCTTTTCAGGCTGAGATGGCTGAAAAAGAGTGCCATTTTGTTGCTTACAAAAAAGACGGCAAGATAGAAGTGGTCGTTGAATACCCTGAAATGAAAATTGTAGAGGCTAAAGCAGGCTCCGACAAAGGACGGATGATTATTCAGTTTTGGTATTTCCCAATACCGGAGGATGGAGTAGATCGTGCTGTCGTTGATGTTCCACTTCTCAATACAGGGCCTATTACAAGTTTCAGGGTCGGAAGAAGCCGGGTCAGCACATTTTTGGGGCGCGACGGCCGAGAGGTTTATGTTAATGAACGTGAAACTGTTAATAGTGTGGCGCGAAAATTCGCCATCAACATACAAGGCACTTATCAATACTCGGTGGAGCATGCGGATATAAGAGGTATGGACGATTTTGCCTTGGATTTTTTTAAGAAAATAATGGGCGGAAATTTGGCTATAAAGTAGGCGCCTCACAATAATTTCTACAGTGGTGTGATCCTACAATCGGCAAGAGATTATCGGAAGGACCCTACAGGATTGTCGGAAGCCAGGTTAGTGACTTATAGGGGAAAGCGGCTAGGCTAGCAAGTATTGAAATTAATTATTTAGCGGTTGAATCTTGACGTGGGTTTTTGAATTCATGGTCCGTTATAGGGCGATGGACTTGTTCGGCTGGCTAAAAATCGTGTTTGAAGCATATAGGAGAATTTTCATGATGCTGGGAAAGCGTTTGTTGTTTTTAGTCGGAATGATGTTTTTTTTTTATTGCTCCGTAGGTGTTTCTTTAGCTGAAGATATGGTCTGTGGAAAGTTAAATGGGCATGTGATCGAGGTGTCACGTAAATACAGTGCGTTTTGGCCGGAATATGAAGGTGAAAGCTCTTGGGGACAGGGGTTTATCCATAACAAGAAAGGGTGTGATGCAAATTTAGAGTCTTTGCCGATGGTCATGACATGGCCGGAGATGTTGCCGGCTGATCATACGACTTACTTTGTACAAGCACTGAGGTTTGAAGGGGTGGATATTACGCTAGAACCTCTTCGTAGACCCAATAGCGACATGAGTTATTTGCTTGATTTTTTTCTTTGGGAAACACCCGGGCAACGGAAGGAATATGTGGGTTTTGATGGAAGTCTTGGTCTGTTTTATGTGGAAGGAAAAGACAGAGTTTTCGCTGAGGGTTTGAATCGGTATTACTGGCAGGACAGTGGTGGTGAGGTCTCTATCGTATTCGAATGCCTATGGTTGCCTAAGGAAAACAGACTTTATACCTGTGAGGGGGCCTATGTGTTGCAGGAGGTTGATACTTTGGTACGTTTCAGATTTACACCAGAGAAGATGAAAGAGTGGAAGGCCGTCGTCGGCGCTATAAGAAAATTTGTGTTGGATAAAGTCAAAAAATAAGGAATATGCATATGGCAAAGGTGTTGACTGTCGCTGATCTGGAACATGCTCGGAATCTTTTAGCGTCGCAAGGTCCCGGCCCAATGTATGATTTTTTATCGGCTAAAGGTTACAAGTACGCAACATTAGCGAATGGCGTAGCAAAGGGTAACTCTGTCGCAGGAGAGGTTGCTATTAATTTCATGAAGCTTACCGCTACTAAAATGGGAGCGCCGATTTCCCCGGATGGTGTAGATGAAATTCGTTCTCAGATGGCTGCCGAATATATTAATACACTCTTGGGTAAGCTTAAAAAAAGTAATTTGGTGCTGACTTCTGATATTAATCATAAAGAGGCGTGGGAGTTTCACACTAAAGTTTTCGAAAGAAATGGCCTTACAGCTGACGCCTGGACTTTGAACTCCGTGTTATCAATCATGAGTGAAAGAAGCCGCGAAGGGTATTGGCAAGCTGCACTAGACGCAGCAGGGAGTCTACCAGCAGAGTTGAGTCTGGCAGCCCGAACGGATGTATTGATGTCAACGGCAAGTTCTGCCGGTACAGAACAAAACAGAAAACTGGCAAAAAACTGGATTAATCGGGTCGACTCTCCTTCGGGTACATTGACTTTTCTATCCAGTGTTGCGAGCCAACTTGGAAGTGCTGCAATTGAGCTCTTTGGTCCGCCTATAGAAGCGGCGGCCGGTGCGCCACCTATCAACCACATCAACATCCAAATCACTCCCAACCCAAAACCCCAACAAAAAATCCCCAACGAAAACCAGGCCCGCGAAGACGTAGCCAACGGCTTCACTCAAAACTCCCCCACCCATCGCGTGTTCTTCAACGACCAAACCCTGAACAAAACCGATTTCACATCCGTCCAGCTTGGCAGTCTGGCAACTGGCGGTATTCGTCCCGGCGAAATTCAGCTCGATCCTAACGTTCGCCCAAGCGACTACTTGTCGCAGTTCTACCACCATCGCCCCTCAGATAAGGCGCCGGATTTCAGTTTGCGCAATGCAGTGACATTGAACGGATTGGCAGCGCTGACCACCGTCAATACGTACGTCGATCCGCTACTACTGGACCTGACTGGCGATGGCGTGCAAATGACGCCGATCAGCGACGGTGTGTTGTTCGATACAGACCATAGCGGGACGCTCAAGCGTAGCGGTTGGGCAGACCGAGCAACCGGGATGTTGGTGATCGACGATGGCAGCGGGCAAATCAAGGATGTCAGCCAGATGTTTTCCGAATACTTCCGGGGCACTTCGGGGGGCAACGGTCAGGCGGGCCAGGCATTGTATAAAGAGGGGTTTGCGGCGCTGGCTAGTGTCGACAGCAACGCTGATCTGGTGATTGATCAGCGTGATGACATATGGAGCCAGTTGCGGGTTTGGGTCGATGCGTCTCACGACGGTAAAAGCGATGCAGCTGAACTCAAGACTTTGGCCGAGCTCGGCATCTCTCAGATCAACGTCACGGCTACACCGGTTAGTGGTGATATTCGCCAGGGTAACAGCGTGGTTGCGCGCGGTTCCTTTGTTATCAACGGCGAGACTCGTGAAGCCCTGGCGGTCAACTTCCTGGGGGATCCGGTCAGCAGCACGCTGACGGTTGAAGGTAATGGCAGCAAAGTAGTGTCGACTACCGGCACTACCACCACGACGGCTTATGCGAGTAGCAGCTCCGCCGATGAAACCCTCGATGCGGGCCAACTGGGCGTCACCAACCTGTACGCCGGTAGCGGCAATGACACCTTGACCGCCGCGTCGACGGGCAGTTGGTTGGTGGGTGGCGCTGGTAGCAACATTTATAACGGCGGAATGGGTGACGATGTGTTTGTCATCAGCTCTTCCGACAGCTCTCAAAACATCCATGGCAACGGAGGACGCGACACGGCGATTATCGTCGGTGATGAGGGCGTTGCGCTGAACATGGCTAAGGCCGGGTTGACCATTGCTCAAGGTGGCCGGGGTCATGATTATCTAATCAGCGGTGGCCAGTCCGGGGTCTTTATATAAGGAGGTTCTGGAGGCGCGACATTGGTGGGCGGTGGCGGCAACGATGTATTGGTGGGTGGTGCAGGCCGCAACACCATCATCGGAGGAAGTGGTAAGGCACTTATTTACGCGGGTCCCAAGGGCGATGCGATCATGGCGTCGGCCGGTGGCAGCATCATTCACGCCGGGGCAGGTATGGATCGGATTTATGGTGGTGCGGGTCATGATGTGATCGAGGCCGGCAACGGCAACGCGATCATTGACGGTGGCGGGGGAATCAATCTGGTGACGCTGCATGGTAAGTACGGCGACTACACGATCAGTCCCACCGGCAACGGTTACACCGTGGCCGATAAGGTCACGGGGCGAGACGGCACCCTGACCCTGAGCAATATCCAGAAGGTGAACTTCGCAGATATTTCGGCGGTGGACCTCCAGCAACCCAATGCGATGCCAGTGGCGGATGCATTACGGGTCAATCAAGCCGGAAATGAATTTGATCGTACTCAGCCTCACCTGATTTCGGCAGCGATTCTGGTTGCAAACGATCAGCGGCTCAACAGCAAGGGCAACTTGCGTATTGCTTCTGTTGGCGACGCGATTGGCGGTAGCGTGAGTCTCACTGAACAGGGAGATGTGCTATTTATTCCCAATCCGCGTTTCACCGGGATTCTCAGTTTTAAGTATGGCTTGGTGGATGAAGCCGGTAACGCGGCGACGTCGGTTGTGGACTTGAAGACCGGCGAACTGGCACCCATGCGTGCGACCGTCACACTGCTTACGTCGGAGGTTCCGACTGACCCGTTGGCGGCGCAGGAGTGGTACTTGAGCGACATCGACGTGCTGCCGATCTGGAAGGACTACACCGGCAAGGGCGTGCGCATTGGCCAGTTCGAGCCGGGTGGGGAGTTTTCCACCGGACCGGAAATTTTTGATATCCAGCACCCCGATTTGGCACCTAATGTCGATCAGGCCTGGCTGCAGGCGCAACGCACCGATCAGACCCTGCCAGCGTTGGTATCGAATCACGCGACGATGGTCGCGGGCGTCATGGTGGCGGCGAAAAATGCACTGGGCGGTGTTGGAATTGCCCACGAGGCAACATTAGGCGGCCATTACTTGGCCAACAGCGGTGAAGACCTGACCGGCATGGGCAAGATGCTCGGCTATGACATTGCCAATCACAGTTGGGGATTCACCAAGGACTTTGGCTTAAGTAATCTGCAAGGAGGGCAAATCAACACGGCAAGTGCGTTGATCAGTAATGCGCGCTATGCCGCGAGCAATGGCCGAAGCGGCCTTGGAACGTTGATCGTCACCTCGGGCGGGAACAAGCGTGAGACTGGCGGTAGCTCTCAAGGCTCGCTGACCAACAACAACCGCTTTTCGATCCAGGTCGGCGCACTTAATGCTCAGGCGGATCTGTCAACGCTGGAGGTGGGCTCTGCACCTTTCTCCAATCCTGGCGCGAGTCTGCTGGTTTCGGCTCCGGGCAGTAACGTCTGGTCCACCAGTTACAAGCTGGAAACCGAGCGTGGCTCGACGTTCGGCAACGATTACAGTGCTATGCAAGGCACCAGTTTCGCAGCACCGATTGTCTCAGGTGTGATTGCCCTGATGCTGCAAGCCAACCCCAATCTCGGCTACCGCGATGTGCAGCAAATACTCGCCGTGTCTGCACGCAAGGTGGAGGGCTCGTCCACGCAGTGGAGCGACAACGGTGCCCGTAACTGGAATGGTGGGGGGATGCACGCCAGCCACGATTATGGTTTTGGCAAAGTGGATGCGCGGGCAGCCGTGCGCTTGGCTGAGAGTTGGATGACGCAAAGCACAGGCGCTACTGAAAAGTCACTCAGCGCATCGAGTGGTGCGCTTGGGCAGGCCGTTGCTGCTGGAAAGCTCATCGCGCCTAAACTGGCGATACTGGGAGGATTAAACGTCGAACACGTGGAAGTCGATTTTGACGCTCAGGTCGGACGGTTAGGCGATCTGGTCGTCAAACTGATTTCACCCAATGGCACTCAAAGCGTGTTGCTTGACCGGGTGGGCAAGATCCCGGTGGCCGTGACCGGCGCCAACGAAGCGGACGTCGGCAGCACTCAATCGGGTGAATTTAAATACACCTTTATGTCGACCCATGACTGGGGTGAACGCTCGGCTGGGGACTGGACGTTACAGGTGACTAATACTGCCAACGGCCTGCCGGTCACGCTCAACAGTTGGTCGCTTCGACTCTATGGTGCCGAGGCTACGAGCGACGATAGCTACTTCTATACCGATGAGTTTGTCGATGCGGCTAAACGCCAGAATGCTCGCACAGTTCTCGACGATGGGCTTAACGGCACGTCGGGTGGGCGCAACACGATAAATGCCGCAGCTGTTAGTGCCGATGTCTCGATTGATCTGAGTACAGGCACCGCATCTATCGGGGGAGTCGCCTTGACAGTGAAGAATCCCGGCGCGATTCAGAGTCTGCTCAGTGGTGACGGAAATGACTGGCTGGTTGCCGGTCCGTCGGACAGCTTGCTTAACGGTGGTCGCGGGAAAAACACCTTGGTTGGAGGCGCAGGCAAGGATCTTTTCGTAGTTCATCGGCGTAGTGGTGGAAACGACACAGTAGTCAATTTTGATCCCGTTCGCGGTGAAGTGATCAACTTGGTCGGCTTCAAGGGTAAGCAGTTCAGTGAACTTCGGTTTCACCAGCAAGGGGCAGATGTCAATTTTGAATTGGGTGAAGGGCAGACCCTTTTGCTGAAAAATCAGTTAGCCGCTGATGTAAAGGCGAGCCAGTTCAAGTTCCAGAACACGTTCGTTGCTCCGGTCTTTCTGAGTGAAATCTCTGCAGGTGAAAAAACTACCATCACTCCTGAGATGTCACGCGATGCACCGGGCATAGTGACCCTGAAAGGAGGCGCAGGAGGCGTAAGTTATTCAACTGATGCCAACGGACAACTGATCGCCTCTCTGACAGGCAAGGTGTATAGCCACGATAACGAAGCATCCAATGTATTTGTCGTCGCGAAGCAGGAAGGTGTGTCGAATTACAGCAATGCGATGCGGGGATTTCGCCAAGGTGTCGATAAGATAGACTTGAGCCAGACTGGCATCATCGATTTCAGCTCGTTGACGATCAGCAAGCAAAATAGGGCAACGATCAATGGCATCTCACTGGTTCACGGTGTGGAGGTTAGCGCGGGAATATCAGGCGCTGGCTCCAAGGTCAAATTGCTCTACCTGGATGCGCTTGAAGTTTCTCAATTGAATGCGGCGGACTTTATATTTGCCTCACCTGGCCGCCAAGTTGAAGTGAATCCGGATTCGGTATTGGTGCCAATTACTGAAAATTTGACAACCGGCCTATCACCCACGAGCGCGCATGAGCAGAGCTTGAGGCCCGAGCCTATTGCTCGGTTAGTACCGTTGCCGGAAATGGATCTTCGACCCTCTACGATTGAAAGCAGCAGAGAAATTCCACTTCGCCTGAGTCCAGTTATCGATAGAGTGCCTTTCCGGTTGAGCGACTACTTTTCAAAGCTGGATGAGATTTCTTTTAAGCCCATCGTGTTTGAACCGCGCGATTGGAAAATCCCAGAGCTGAGCTCTTTTGAACGGAATCGACCAACGCTCTCATCGATAGAAGATCGAATTCTTTCGGCTGACAGATTGCTGGACGCCCTTAAAATGCCCACCATGCCGGTTGGAAGGGAGCAGAGTCGCAGTGCTTTTATGCAGCAAGGCGCTGATCATTTGGTACAGGCGATGGCGACATTCGCTCCGACAAATTCGGCAGCATTGTCGTTCATGCCGATGGAGCCAAAATCAGTGCATCCCGTATTAGTGGCGAGTGTTGGCTGAGTACCCGTCTTAAAAAAAACCGCCGATGAGTGATCATCGGCGGGTTTTTTTGTGTCCCTGAAACCGCTTTCGCGAGCAGGCCGGTACAGTCACCTGATTACTTCGCTGGATACTCCCGATGCATCTGCGCAAGCAACGCATCCTTGTCTTCCCACAACTGATTAATCCAGCCCTGAAACTGCAGTCGATATTCCCCATCCTGGTCGTAGTTCTTGCCAATGAACTGCGGCGGAATCTTCAGTTCCTGAAAGTGCACCACCACCTCCTTCACATTCCCGCAGAGCAGATCCCAGTAACCAAGACGCCCGGCCGGATAGTGAATGGTCACGTTGACGATCGACTCAAGTTGCTCACCCATGGCATCCAGCACAAACGCAATGCCGCCGGCCTTCGGTTTGAGCAAGTGGCGGAACGGCGATTTCTGTTGCGCATGCTTGCCTTCGGTGAAGCGTGTGCCTTCGACGAAGTTGAAAATCCCCACCGGGTTATTGCGGAACTTGTCGCACGTCTTGCGGGTGGTTTCCAGGTCTTTGCCTTTCTTCTCCGGGTGCTTTTCCAGATAGGCCTTGGAGTAGCGCTTCATGAACGGAAAGCCAAGCGCCCACCACGCCAGGCCAATCACCGGCACCCAGATCAGTTCCTGTTTGAGGAAGAACTTCAGCGGGCGGATGCGGCGGTTGAGCACGTACTGCAACACCATGATGTCGACCCAGCTCTGGTGGTTGCTGGTGATCAAATACGAGTGCTGATAGTCCAGGCCTCCGAGGCCGCTGAGGTGCCAGCGGGTGCGGCAGACCAGGTTCATCCAGGCCTTGTTGTTGCTGATCCAGGCTTCATGGGTATGGCTCATCAGCCAGTGCGTGAAACGCTGGGTGAGGGCGAACGGCAACACCTTGAGAATCGCCACGCAGAACAGAAACGAGCACAGCAAAATAGTATTCAGCGCCAGCAACAACGACGCGATCACGCCGCGCACGGCGGCAGGTAAGAAATCCAGCATTTAAAGATCCAAAGGTCGGTTGGCAGCTTGAATCGCGGTCAACGCGATGGTGTAGACGATGTCGTCGACTTGCGCGCCGCGCGGCAGGTCGTTCACCGGTTTGCGCAGGCCTTGCAGCATCGGCCCGAGGCTGACGCAGTCGGCGCTGCGCTGCACGGCTTTGTGGGTGGTGTTGCCGGTGTTCAGGTCGGGGAATACGAACACTGTGGCGCGACCGGCGACCTGGCTGTTCGGCGCCAGTTGCCGGGCGACGGTTTCGTTGGCGGCGGCGTCGTATTGCAATGGGCCGTCGATCAGCAGCGAGTTTTGCTGTTCGTGGGCGAGCAATGTCGCTTCGCGAACCTTTTCGACTTCTTCGCCGCTGGCCGATTCACCGCTGGAGTAGCTGATCATCGCCACGCGTGGGGTGATGCCGAATGCAGCGGCCGAGTCGGCGCTTTGCAGGGCGATTTCGGCCAGTTCGCTGGCGCTCGGGTGCGGGTTCATCACGCAGTCGCCGTAGACCAGGACTTCCTCGGGGAAAAGCATGAAGAACACCGACGACACCAACGTGCAGCCCGGCGCGGTCTTGATCAGTTGCAGGGCTGGGCGGATGGTGTTGGCGGTGGAGTGAATGACCCCGGACACGAGGCCGTCGACTTCATCCAGCGCCAGCATCATGGTGCCGATCACCACGGTGTCTTCCAGTTGCTGCTCGGCCATTGGCGCGTTGAGGCTTTTGCTTTTGCGCAGGGCGACCATCGGTTCGACGTAGCGCTCGCGAATCAGGTCCGGGTCAAGAATCTCCAGGCCCGGCGGCAACTCGATGCCTTGGGCGCGGGCCACGGCTTCGACGTCCGCAGGTTTCGCCAGCAATACGCAACGGGCAATTCCGCGCGCCTGGCAGATCGCTGCCGCTTGCACGGTCAGCGGCTCGCTGCCTTCAGGCAGAACGATGCGCTTGTTGGCGGCCTGGGCACGCTGAATCAATTGATAGCGGAACACCGCTGGCGACAGGCGCATTTCCCGCGGCGTGCCGCAACGCTGGTGCAGCCAGTTGGCATCGAGGTGGCTGGCGACGAAGTCGGTGATGATCTCCGCGCGCTCGCGGTCGTCGATCGGGATTTCCTTGTTCAGGCCGTTCAACTGGTTGGCGGTGTCGTAGGAGCCAGTGCTCACCGACAACACCGGCAGGCCAGCCTGCAACGCGCCACGGCACAGGTCCATGATGCGCGGGTCGGGCAGGGTGTCGCTGGTCAGCAACAGGCCGGCCAGGGGCACGCCGTTCATGGCGGCGAGGCTGACGGCGAGGATGATGTCGTCGCGATCGCCAGGCGTCACCACCAACACGCCGGGCTTGAGCAGCTCCACGGTGTTACGCATGGTGCGGGCGCAGATGATGATTTTGGTCATGCGCCGGGTTTCGTAATCACCGGCATTGAGAATTTGCGCGCCCATCAGATCGGCGACGTCGCGAGTGCGCGGGGCGTTCAATTCCGGCTGGAAAGGGATGCAACCCAGCAGACGGAAATCGCCACTGCGCAGTAACGGCGAATGCTCTTTCAAGCGCGAGGCGAAGGCCTCCATGCTCTCGTCGGTTTTGACTTTGTTGAGGATCACACCGAGGACTTTCGGGTCTTTCGGGCCGCCGAACAATTGCGCCTGCAATTCCACTCGGCCAGACAGTTCGGTCAGCACTTCGTTTTCCGGTGCCGAGACCAGGATCACTTCGGCGTCGAGGCTCTTGGCCAAATGCAGATTGACCCGCGCGGCGTAGCTGGCGCTGCGGGTCGGAACCATGCCTTCGACGATCAGCACATCTTTGCCGACTGCCGCCTGCTGATAGAGGGTGATGATTTCTTCGAGCAGTTCATCCAGCTGACCGTCG
Source organism: Pseudomonas sp. ZS1P83 (assembly GCF_054897825.1). Classification (NCBI taxonomy): domain Bacteria; kingdom Pseudomonadati; phylum Pseudomonadota; class Gammaproteobacteria; order Pseudomonadales; family Pseudomonadaceae; genus Pseudomonas; species Pseudomonas sp. ZS1P83. The sequence continues at coordinate 4,468,897 of NZ_CM142706.1, read as the reverse complement.
CCGAGCATGCGTTCGACGTGTGCCAGACCGAGCGGCTGGGGCGGTTTCAAACCGTGGGTGCGGGCCACCAGTTCGGTCGACCGTTCAGGCCCGGTGTCACCCGGATGCGGCTGGGCAATCGGCTTGAGAAAACCGACTTTGAGGCCGGCTCGCTCAAGGGTACGTACCAGCCCAAGGCTGATGGAGGTCAGGCCCACACCAAAATCGGTGGGCGCGATAAAAAAAGTTTGCATGCGAATTCTCTGGAGGTGCATGTGGGCAGCCCGTGTGGCCTTTGCCGTCAGTCAAATTCGGCGCCTAAAATCCATATCCTGCGTTGCTGTTCCTCCCCATAGCGAGCTATGACTCGTCACAGCGCCTTGGCTATGGACTTCAGGCATCCGAATTTGATCTGACGCAAAGGCCGTACGGGCCGCCAGGCGATCATCTATGTCTGACGATCTACCGAAATTCAGTCGCCAAGGTTATCGCTAACCGAGCCTTGTGCGCACCAACCGCAATCAAAGGGCTGGCCTATTTTTTCAATACGTTGCGCGGGGCTCAGGACCCAGGCGCGCGATTGCCAGGGCGGCTGGTGGCGCAGGTGCTGGGTGTGACCGCAGGAAAGCTCGGCCACCCAGTGCCCGTCCTCATCCTGATGGAAACCCGTGACCGTCGAGTCTTGCGCCGCGGCCCGTCTGTCCGGGTTGTGTTCGCTTTCGGGCGATTGCTTCGCTAAACTTGGCCATTCTTCATTCTTATGCAAAAGGTCTCGCCCCATGCTGATCGCCGCCAATAAGGCTGTCTCCATCGACTATACCCTGACCAACGACGCCGGTGAGGTCATCGACAGCTCCGACGGCGGCGCGCCGCTGGTCTACCTGCAAGGCGCAGGTAACATCATTCCGGGCCTGGAAAAGGCACTGGACGGCAAAACAGTCGGCGACGAGCTGACCGTAGCTGTTGAACCTGAAGATGCCTACGGCGAATACGCTGCCGAACTGGTCAGCACGTTGAGCCGCAGCATGTTCGAAGGCGTCGACGAGCTGGAAGTGGGCATGCAGTTCCACGCATCCGCGCCGGACGGCCAGATGCAGATCGTCACCATTCGCGACCTGGACGGCGACGATGTCACCGTCGACGGCAACCACCCGTTGGCCGGTCAGCGCCTGAATTTCCAGGTCAAGATCATCGACATCCGTGAAGCCAGCCAGGAAGAAATCGCCCATGGTCACGTCCATGGCGAAGGTGGCCATCACCACTGATTTTCTGCGCTAAGCTCACAGAACTGGAGAGGCGCCCGAGGGCGCCTTTTTAGTCCGCGGCTGTCCCTGGTGACACCGCCAAGTGGCTGTTTCGAGAAGAACAAGGGAATTTGGAGTTCGTCATGAGTGCTTTTCACGACCTTAAATTGACAGCCCTGGATGGTCAGGAGCTACCGCTGGCACCCCTCAAGGGGCACGTCGTGCTGGTGGTCAACGTCGCCTCCAAATGTGGCTTGACCCCACAGTACGCGGCGCTGGAAAACCTCTACCAGCAATACAAGGACAAAGGATTCAGCGTGCTGGGCCTGCCGTGCAACCAGTTTGCCGGGCAGGAACCGGGTACCGAGCAAGAGATCCAGGATTTTTGCAGCCTCAACTATGGCGTGACCTTTCCGTTGTCCAGCAAGCTGGAAGTCAACGGTCACGATCGTCATCAGTTGTACCGTCTGCTGGCGGGCGAGGGTGCTGAATTTCCCGGTGACATTACCTGGAACTTCGAAAAATTCCTGCTCGGCAAGGATGGTCGCGTGCTGGCGCGGTTCTCGCCGCGCACAGCGCCGGATGATCCGTCTGTCGTTCATGCGATCGAAAAAGCGCTGAGCTGAACCCCCCCTCTGTAGGAGCGAAGCTTGCTCGCGAAGGCGTCATGTCATTCAAAATTGATATCGACTGACCTGACGCCTTCACGCCCTGAGCCTTTCCGTCAACACGGTTTTGCTGTGTCCGGCTCGCTGGTCAACGGTGAGCCGTGCCGGAGCAAGGCTTGTAAATAAACCTTTTCGTCGTACACGGTGCTGCTCTTCCAGCACTGATAAACGATCCGGATCCACTTGAACGCCAGGGCCCTGAGGGCCGCTTGGTATGAGCAGCCTTTGGCCCTTTGCTGGCGATAATAAGCCTCTGCCCACACCGATTGATTGATGCTGTGTGCAGCCCACTCAACAAAGGTCTGGCGCAAAAAAGTTGCGCATTGATAGCGCCAGTGGACGACTTTTTTCTTGCCACTGCGTTCGGTGACCGGGGCAATCCCGGCATATCGCTGCACAGCACTGGCATCCTTGAAGCGATCACGCTGCTCACCAAAGGCGACCATCAACCGTGGTGCAAGCTGCTGTCCCGCGCCGGGCAAGGCCTTGAAGAGTCGATAGTCGGCCAGGGTGTTGGCAGTTTTTTCGATCTCCCGATCAAAATCTTTGATCGCCGTGATGACCCCTTTCAGTTGCGAGACCAGGGCCAGCACATACAGCGCTGAAGGACTGACCACGCCTGGATCTTCAGTCAACGGCATGGCTTTGGCGATCAATGCCAAACGCTGCTGATTGAGCCCAGCATGGCGAACATTATGCGCGTGAAGGAACTTCAAAACGCTGGCCGGCCGAGCGTGCTTAAGCACTTCAAATGTCGACCAGCGCGCCAAAAACTCACAGAAAACCAGCGTGTCATGGTCATGAAACAGCTCAAGAGCCAACGGATAATACTGTTTGAGCATGCAGACCAGACGATTGCTGATCTTGACCCGGTCATCGACCAACCCGCGGCGATGTTCGGTCAGGCTGGCGAGCGAACGCATGGCGGAGCTTTGCTGGACCAGTTGAGGAAACCGTTCGGGGTGATTCAGCAACAGCTCAAGCGCCCATTGAGCATCCGTTGGATCATCCTTGGCGCCACTGGGGACGAAGGTTTTACGGTGCCGGGCCAAGATGCTCGGATTGATCGGAAAGATACAAAAAAACTCATATTTTTGCAGAGCCGCTATCAGTGGCCCTTTGTTCAACTCCACGGCGATCGCGATCGGGCCACCGTAACGTTGATGCAGCGACTTGGCCCAGCGATCAATCGACTCGGGCTTGTGGTCGATGACCTCGAAACTCCGCTGCGCCTCTCCAGCAATCTGCAAACAGATGTCGTGCTTGGCGTCTGCCCAATCAATTCCGATATAAGCAGTGAAATTCTGAGACAGGAGCGTTTGCATGGAACACCTCCACAGGCGCTAAAGTACATGCAGGGACATGCATGCTTGCGTCCAGCGAAGGCGATATAGAGAGCCGTGTCGGGCTTTCCCTGAGAATTCGTTAGAGGGCGCAAGCGCACCTGTGGACTCGAAGGTGAAGGCGTAATCATCGAGTGCTGCGCGAGCATATTCGTAGCCCGCAGGTGCATGTTCCTTCCTCGCCGACAGCCAACTTCCAGCGAAGTCAGTATGGAAGAGAAAGGAACGGACTACCTATATCGCGAGCAAGCTTCGCTCCTACTGTCTTTTGATCCTTAATCACCCAAATCAATAGTGCTGTTCAAGGCTGGCAACTCTCCATATTATCGCCGTCATAAAGTCATTTCCCCGTGGAGCGCCCCATGCCCGTCAAAGCCCTGTTCAAACCGTTCCATCTCGGCAACCTTGAACTGCCGACCCGCGTCGTCATGGCGCCGATGACCCGCTCGTTTTCGCCGGGTGGCGTTCCCAATTCCAAAGTGATCGAGTACTACCGTCGTCGCGCCGCAGCGGGTGTCGGCCTGATCATCACCGAAGGCACCACCGTCGCCCACAAGGCTTCCAACGGTTATCCGAACGTGCCGCATTTCTACGGTGAAGCAGCGCTGGCCGGCTGGAAGAAAGTGGTCGACGCGGTTCATGCTGAAGGCGGCAAGATCGTTCCGCAGCTGTGGCATGTCGGCAGCGTGCGCCGCATCGGCACCGAGCCGGATGCCAGCGTGCCGGGTTACGGTCCGTCGGAGAAATTGAAGGACGGTCAGGTCGTGGTTCACGGCATGACCCAGCAAGATATCCAGGACGTGATCGCCGCGTTCGCCCAGGCCGCCAAAGATGCCCAGAGCATCGGCATGGACGGCGTGGAAATTCACGGTGCCCACGGCTACCTCGTGGACCAGTTCTTCTGGGAAGGCAGCAACCAGCGCACCGACGAATACGGCGGCAGCCTGGCCAACCGTTCGCGCTTCGCCATTGAACTGATTCAGGCGGTGCGTGCGGCGGTCGGTGAAGGCTTCTCGATTATTTTTCGTTTCTCCCAATGGAAGCAGCAGGATTACACCGCGCGTCTGGTGCAAACACCCGAAGCGTTGGGCGAATTCCTCAAACCGTTGTCCGACGCCGGCGTGGATATTTTCCACTGCTCGACACGTCGTTTCTGGGAGCCGGAATTCGACGGTTCCGAGCTGAACCTGGCAGGCTGGACCCGCAAACTCACTGGCAAGCCGACTATCACAGTGGGCAGTGTCGGCCTGGACGGCGAGTTCCTGCAGTTCATGGTCAACACCGACAAGATCGCGCAGCCGGCCAGTCTGGAAAAACTGCTGGAGCGTTTGAACAATGATGAGTTCGATCTGGTGGCGGTAGGTCGTGCGCTGCTGGTGGACCCGGACTGGGCGCAGAAAGTGCGTGATGGCCGGGAAGAAGACATCCTGCCGTTCAGCCGTGAGGCGTTGATGACCCTGGTTTAAGCAGCGACCGGAAGGGCCTCTTCGCGGGCAAGCCTCGCTCCTACAGGTCCGAGTCGTGTCGAAGTGTTGTGATCGACATAGATCCTGTAGGAGCGAGGCTTGCCCGCGAAGCTTTTAAGGTACCGACGCCGCACCAGGCAACGCTTGCCCCTGCACACAAGCCCCGCGCAACTGCCCTTCAAACTGCTCGATAATCGCCGCCCAGCCCTGACGACTCGCATGCTGACGCGCATTAAGCCGCACGCAGCGCAAGGTTTCGCGCTTCTCCAGCAGCCAACACGCCGCATCGCAGAACGCCTCTTCGTCTCCCGGCATCGCCAGTACGCCGTTGTAGCCATGGCGAATGTGCTGAGCCGCGGCAGCCTGATCGTAAGCCACCACACCCAAACCCGAAGCCAGTGCCTCAAGCACCACGTTGCCGAAAGTCTCGGTCAGGCTTGGAAACAGAAACACATCCCCCGATGCATAGTGACTGGCCAGCGCTTCGCCGCGTTGTGAGCCACAGAAAAGCGCTTCAGGCAGTTCCTTCTCAAGTGCCGCTCGTTGCGGACCGTCTCCGACCACGATCAACTTTATTGTTCGCTGTGGATAAGTCGCTTTCAGCGCGTCGAAACTGCGCTTGAGCAGGCCCAGATTTTTCTCTGGTGCCAGGCGTCCTACGTGGATGACAGCAATGTCGTCGTTCCCCACCCCCCAACTCTCACGCAGGGCGTTAATCCGTTTGGTCGGGTGAAACAACTGGCTGTCGACCCCTCGGGACAGCAACGCCAGACGCTCGAAATGCCGGCGCTCCAGTTCCAGCCGCTGGCTGACGCTGGGCACCAGGGTCAGGGTCGAGCGATTGTGAAACCAGCGCAGGTAGTGCGTCAGCAAACGTGTCAGCAACCCGAGCCCATACTGGCTGGAGTACTGCTGGAAATTGGTGTGGAAGCCACTGACGACCGAAATCCCCAAGCGCCGTGCCGCGCGCAACGCGGACAATCCCAGCGGTCCTTCCGTGGCGATGTACAGCACGTCCGGCCGATGACGCTTCCAGCGCCGCAGCAGTTTGTGCATCGACGACTGGCCCCATTGCAAACCGGGATAGCCCGGCAGCGGCCAGCCCCGACACAGCAACAAGGCATCGTCGCTGCCCAGCTGCTGGTCGCAACCCTGACGAGGTCGCACCAATTCCACCTGATGCCCGCGCGCGCGCAAGCCGTCGCACAAGCGGCCAAGGGTATTGGCTACGCCGTTGATTTCCGGTGGGAAGGTTTCGGTGATCAGAGTGATATGCAGAGCTGTCGTCATGACCTCAGTGTCGGCTGAGGCCATGTCGTCAGTGTGACGGTTCGATGACGGATTTGTGACCGAATCAGCGTTGGGTCACCAGGTTTTCAGCGCCGCGCTCGCGCACCCAGAACAAGGTCGCTCCCGCCACAGCGGCCGGCATCATCAGGATGTTGACCACCGGAATCAGCAGCACCAGATAAACACTCCCGCCGAAACTCATGCTCTGCCAGCGCTTCTCGCGCAACCAGGCAAGCATCTCGTTCCAGCCCAGTTTGTGGTTATCCGCCGGGTAGTCGATGTATTGGATCGCCATCATCCACACTCCGAACAGCAGCCACAGTGGCGCAGCGATGATGTTCACCACCGGAATGAACGAGAGGATGAACAACCCGATGGCGCGGGGCAGGAAGTAACCGAGTTTGCGCATCTCCCGGGCCAGGGTGCGAGGGATCATGGCGATCAGTTCGCCCCAGCTGAAGGTCGGGAAGTCGTCCGTGCCACGCACCACGACTTCGACTTTTTCCGCCAGAAAGCCGTTGAACGGTGCCGCGATGACGTTGGCCAGCATGGTGAAGGTGAAGAACACCATCAACACCACCAGCACCACGAACAACGGCCAGAGGACATAACTGAGAAAACTCAGCCAGTCGGGCAGGGACGGCATCAATGTATCGACCCACAGGCTGAATTGATGGCTGGCCAGGTAGATCAATCCGACGAACAGCACCAGGTTGATCACCAGGGGCAACAACACGAACAAGCGCAGGCTTGGGCTCAGGACCAGCTTGAGGCCTTCGCGCAGGTATTGCGGGCCGGACAGAACGGGGGCGGGCATAACGTGCTCCGAGCAAAGGGGAAACGCGCCGACCTTACCGGCTTTGCCTGACGGGCGAAAGCGCGGCAGCAGCATCGACATTAACTGTAACAAAGGCGCCTATCTCTCCATTGTGATGGGATAGAGACCGCCTATGAGCTGGATTGTTAAACCGTATTTCCTTAATCTTCGCCCCCTCGATACGCTGCACCCAATCTTTTTACAGGACTGTCGAGTTCAAGCCTTCCCCAAGTGCTTTCAACGGTCCTTTTTTATTCCCGCCGGCAACCCGGCGTTCCGCGCCAGGTGTTTCCGGCCGGTCAACAGGAGCAGGTCATGTCTGAAGTCCGTCATTCGCGAGTGATTATTCTCGGTTCCGGCCCTGCCGGTTACAGCGCTGCGGTGTATGCCGCCCGTGCCAATCTCAAGCCGCTGCTGATCACCGGCATGCAGGCCGGTGGTCAACTGACCACCACCACCGAAGTCGACAACTGGCCGGGCGACGTCCACGGCCTGACCGGCCCGGCGCTGATGGAGCGCATGAAAGAGCACGCCGAGCGTTTTGAAACCGAGATCGTCTTCGATCACATCAATGCCGTCGACTTCGCTGCCAAGCCTTACACCCTGACCGGCGACAGCGCGACTTACACCTGCGACGCCCTGATCATCGCCACCGGCGCCAGCGCTCGTTACCTGGGCCTGCCGTCGGAAGAAGCGTTCATGGGCAAAGGCGTTTCGGCCTGCGCGACCTGCGACGGATTCTTCTACCGCAACAAGCCAGTGGCCGTGGTGGGTGGCGGTAACACTGCTGTGGAAGAAGCGCTGTACCTGGCCAACATCGCCAGCAAGGTCACCCTGATCCACCGTCGCGAAACCTTCCGCGCCGAGAAAATCCTGATCGACAAGCTCAATGCCCGGGTTGCCGAAGGCAAGATCGTCTTGAAGCTGAACTCGACTCTGGACGAAGTCCTGGGCGACAACATGGGCGTGACCGGTGCCCGCCTGAAGAACAACGACGGCAGCTTCGACGAGCTGACCGTCGACGGCGTGTTCATCGCCATCGGCCACACCCCGAACACCTCGTTGTTCGAAGGTCAGTTGACGTTGAAAGACGGTTACCTGGTGGTGCAGGGCGGCCGTGACGGCAACGCCACGGCCACCAGCCTCGAAGGCATCTTTGCTGCCGGTGACGTGGCTGACCACGTTTACCGTCAGGCCATCACCTCGGCCGGCGCTGGCTGCATGGCGGCACTGGACGCCGAGCGTTACCTCGACGACCTGCAGAACGCTTCGTTCTGATTGCGTAGCAATGAAAAAACCGGCCTCGGCCGGTTTTTTTGTGCACACAGCAAATGCGTTCACCACATCCCCTGTAGGAGCGAGCGGTGCGGCGATCCGACTTGCCCGCGAATGCGCCGTGTCAGCCGACATCAATGCTGAATATTAAATCGCCTTCGCGGGCAAGTCGGATCGCCGCACCGCTCGCTCCTACAGGAATTGTATTGGCCAATTCATTTAGCCCGGAAGCGCTCCTGGACAAAATCCATGAGCTTCAGCGATTGATAGATGGCATTGGCGGCAACGCGCCCGAACGGCCCGCCGTTCCAGTCCAGCAAGTACGGTTTGAACAGCTGATAACGCGCACTTTCCCCGCACACCGCTTCGGCGATGACCCTGCCGCCAATCGAACCGGTATTCAAGCCATGACCACCGAACGAGGTGCAGGCCCAAACGCCCGATTCCAGCAATCCCAGGTTGGGCATTTTGTTGGTGGAATAGCCCATTAGGCCGGACCAGGCCAATTCAATTTTGACCGGGGCCAGTTGTGGATAGACCGACATCATGTCGGCCTTGAGCATGGTGGCGAGAGCCTTTTCGTTCTGTTCGTTGCGGGTGGTGATGCGTCCGCCCCAGAGCAGGCGGTCGCCTTCGACCACGCGGTAATAGTCCGAAGCTCGGCGGTCGTCGGAGAACGCGGCGCCGGAGTCGAGGACGTTTTTGATCGAGTCGCCCAGGTGTTCGGTCAGCACCACGTAAGTAGCGATGGGCAGGTAGGCGCGGCTGAGTTTTTGTAACTCCGGGCCGCCGTAACCACCGGCGCAAAACACCAGGTCCTGGCAGCGCACGGTGCCGTGAGCGGTCTGGACAATTTTGTCAGCGCCCTCGCCATGCCAGGCCAGCATTTTTGATTGTTCGAAAATCCGGCTTCCCGCGGCTTCGATGGCGAGGGCCAGCCCCAGGCAATAATTCAGCGGGTGAAAGTGCAGCGCCTTCGGATCTTCGATGCCTTGGAAATAGCGCAGGGTGTGGGCCCGCTCGCGGACCTGAGGGGTGTCGAGGTAGTTGAGTTCATAGCCGAAGTCACGGCGCATCGTGTCGATGTGGTTTTTCACACCCGCACTGTCGTCGTAACGCTTGACCTGAATCGTACCGGCGGACGGATCGCAGCCAGCCAAGGCCAGTTCGGCGATGTTGCGGCGGACAATCTCCACACCCTCGACCGACATTTTAAAGAGCGCCTTGGCCTGTTCCAGTCCAAGTTTCTTGCAGATCGCTCCCGACCCTTGAGCCCAGCCCGGCGAGACCACGCCGCCATTTCGACCGGACGCGCCCCAGGCGACTTGTCGGGCTTCGAGGATCATCACGCGTTTGCCCCGTCGGGTCAGTTCCAGGGCAGCGGTAAGGCCCGCGATCCCGGCGCCGATGATGCAGACGTCGCAGGTTTCGTCAGTGCGCAGTTCGGGCCTGGCTGCGCGGGGTAGAGAGGTTTGGGAGTACCAGGTGGTGGGGAAGGACATGGTCAATCCTTGAAGAGTTAGCTTTTGTGGGAGCGAGCCTGCTCGCGAATGCGGAGGATCAGTCGACATCAATATTGACTGGCACACCGCTTTCGCGAGCAGGCTCGCTCCCACAGGGAGGGCAGCGTTTACTTGATGGTCGAATAGTCGACGCCGTACCACTTGTCCGACAGCTTGGTCAGCGTGCCGTCCTTGTGCATCGCGGCGATTATTTCACCGAGCTTGGCTTTCAGCTCCAGGTCACCCTTGTCGGTGGCGACGGCCAGCGGTTCGTAGAACACCACGTTGTTGTCGACGGCCCGCAATGGATAGCCCTTTTTCACCGCTGCATCCAGCGTGCTGCGTTGCGTGAGGATGGCGTCCAGGCGGGCACCGTCGCCCAGGCGCAGGTCGTCGAGCGGCCCGACGGAACCGGAGTAGGTTTTCATTTTTTCGGTTTTGACGTCGTACACGACTGGCGGCACGTCAGTGGTTTCAATCGCCAGGGACTGGCTGAAATAGTCCTCGGACGTGGTGCCACCTTCGACGCCGATGATTCTGCCATTCAACGCTTTGTGGTCAGTGACCGTGGATTTTGCGTGCACCGCGAACACGTAGGGAACGTAGTAATAGGTCCCTGGGAAATCGAGGATTCGTGCGCGACTTTTGGTCGCCGTCATCGAGCCGACGGACACGTCCCAGCGGCCGTTCCACTTGCCGGCGGTGATCACGTCCCAGTCGGGCGTAATGAACTTGGCCTCTACGCCGAGACGCTTGGCGATTTCCTTGGAAACGTCGATATCAAACCCATCGATTTCATTCTTGTCGTTGATAAAACCCTGGGGTGGCCAGGTCGCCGACGTGGCGACGGTCAATGTCTTGCTGCTCTGGATCTTGTCCAGCACGGCACCGGCATTGGCGGCGCCGACGAATACCAGCGACATTGCGGCTGCAATTACGTGTTTTTTGCTGACCATGTCCATCTCCACTTATCGTTATTGTGATGAAGGGGCAAAGCGGTGCTCAGTGACCGATGATCTGCGACAGGAATTTCTGCGCACGTTCGGTTTGCGGGTTGTTGAAAAACTCGGCAGGGGTGGCTTGTTCGATCACCTGGCCCTGGTCCATGAACAGCACGCGGTCGGCGACCTTGCTGGCAAAACCCATTTCGTGGGTCACGCAAATCATGGTCATGCCGTCGGTGGCCAACTCGCCCATTACGTCCAGCACTTCGTGGACCATTTCCGGATCCAGCGCCGAGGTCGGCTCATCGAACAGCATCACTTTGGGGTTCATGCACAGCGCCCGGGCAATCGCCACGCGCTGTTGCTGGCCACCGGACAATTGCGATGGGTACTTGTGCGCATGCTCGGCAATTCGCACCCGTTCCAGGTAAACCTGAGCGCGTTTTTTCGCCTCGACGCCCGACACGCCTTGCACCAGTTGCGGCGCCAGGGTCAGGTTGTCCATCACGCTCAAGTGCGGGAACAAGTTGAAGCTCTGGAACACCATGCCGATTTCCCGGCGCACCGCGCTGACACTTTCTGCCTCGCTGGTGAGGGTGATTCCGTTGACCTGGATGTGGCCCTTCTGGAAGTTTTCCAGGTGGTTGATGCAGCGAATCATCGTCGATTTGCCCGAGCCCGACGGTCCGCACACCACCAGGATTTCGCCGGCGGCGACGTTCAGGTCGACATCGCGCAAAGCGTGAAAGTCGCCGTACCACTTGTTCAAACCGATGATGGAAATCATCGAAGGGCTGGCCTGCGCAACGGGTGCCAGGTCGAGTAGCTCCGCGGTATTGGTTCGAGTCATCACGCATCAACCCCTTGCGATGGATCGGTTGACCCGTTTTTCGATCCGCGCCTGCACCCGTTCGAGGATGAACGACAGGGCCCAGTAAATCATTGCGGCGGTGATCAGCATTTCCAGGTGGCGGAAGTCCGCGCGGCCCTGGGTCTTGGCCAGGTACATCAGTTCCCAGACGCCGATCACCGACACCAGCGAACTGTCTTTGAGCATGGCGATGAACTGGTTACCGGTGGGCGGAATGATCACCCGCAAGGCTTGCGGCATGATCACCCGGCTCAAGGTCTTGAACGGGCTGATGCCCAAAGCTCGTGAAGCTTCCCATTGGCCCACCGGAATGCTCTGGATACCCGCACGGAAAATCTCGGTCATGTAGGCGCCGTAGCACAGGGATAACGCAAGGATGCCGGCGGGAACCGCGTCGACCACATAGCCCAATTGCGGCAGCCCGAGGTAAATCAGGTAGATCTGTATCAGCAGCGGAACACCGCGAAAGAACGAGGTGTAGAACGAGGCGATGGCATTGGCCAGGCCGTTGTTCGATAGCTTGGCCACCGCCCCGATCAACGCCAGCACGAAGGCAATCACAATCGCCACGGCGGAGATGTACAGCGTGGTTGCAGCGCCCTGGATGATCAGGAAGCCGACCTTGTCGAGGATGAAACTGTAGGAGAGGTCGAAGGTGTCGAAGAACGCCAGGAACAGGATCAGCAGCTCGATCCAGACCACGGTGGTCTGCACCTTGAGTTTCAAGCGTCCGAGGACGTGAAAGTTCAGCGTGCCCAGTGCGGCAATCGCCAGACCGATGGCGATATTGCGAGCGGTCAGGCTGTCCGGGGCATTGCCCAACAGCGGATGCAGGAAATGACTGAGGGCGCTGTTACCCAGGTTCATCAGGTAGGAGCCGAGAAACAGCACCACGGCGACGCCAAGCAGGAATTGAGGATCATTGGACTTTTTTTTATAAATTATATTGTCGTGATACATGAATGCCTCAGGCTTGTAAGTGGTCGTGATCTCGCTCGGTAAAAGGGGTATTTGGTGAGTATTGCGACGCAAAATCAGGGACGACAAGCGAACATAATTCGCTACGTCAGTCCCTGATCGTAGTTTGCTTTTCAGGAAAGCTTGGCGAGGCAGGCCTCAAGAATGTCCAGCCCTTCCTCCAGCACAGCCGCTTCGGTGGTCAACGGTGCCAGGAGCCGGATGATGTGGCGCGACTTGCCGCTGGGCATCAGCAGCAAACCTGCGTCGCGTGCCAACGCCAACAGTTGCGTCAACTGTGCCGAGGCCGGTGTGCCGTCGGGACGGGTCAGTTCGATGCCGCGCATCGCACCGACGCCGGTCAAACGGCCCAGGTACGGCGACAGCGTGCGGGTGCGCCAGGATTCATAGCGGCTGACAATCGCTTCTTCCTGCTGTGCCCCCCAAGCTTGCAGATTCGCGTCAGTCATTTCATCCAGGGTCGCCAACGCCGCAGCGCAGGCGATGGGATTGCCCGAATAGGTGCCGCCCAGCCCGCCCTTTGGCAAGGTGTCGAGCAGCGACTTACGGCCGACTACCGCACCCAACGGCACGCCGCCGGCAATGCTTTTGCCCAGCAGGATCAGGTCCGGCTCTATGCCCAGTCGCGAGAACGCAAAGCGTTGGCCGGTGCGGCCGAAGCCGGACTGGATTTCATCGGCGATCAGCAGAATGTTTTTTTCATCACAGAACCGCCGTAGCGCTTGAGCGAACTCCACGTCCATCGCCAGGAAGCCGGCCTCACCCTGCACTGGTTCGACGATAAAACAGGCGACGTCGTCGACGTCGATCTCGACGCTGAACAGTCGCTCCAAGGCTTTCAGGGCCTCGGCGCAGGTCACGCCGTTGTCGTTGCTCGGGAAGGGCAGGTGAAACACCGGACCCGGCAGCACGCCGACTTTCTGTTTGTAAGGCGCGACTTTACCGTTGAGGTTGAGGGTGGCGAGCGTGCGGCCGTGGAAGGCCCCGTCGAAGGCGATGACGACCGTGCGACCGGTCGCGCCGCGAACGATCTTCAGGGCGTTTTCCGCCGCTTCCGCGCCGCTGTTGGTGAGCATGCCGCTGACCGGGTAATTCACCGGAATAAACGCGGCGAGACGATCCATCAGTTCGAAGTAGGGCGCATGCGGGGCAGCGTTGAACGCGTAGTGGGTCAGGCGCGTGGCTTGTTCGCGAATGGCCTCGACGATGCGCGGATGGCAATGGCCGAGGTTCAGCACCCCGATGCCACCGACGAAGTCGATGTAGCGTTTGCCATCCGTGTCCCAGACCTCGGCATTTTTGCCGTGGCTGAGCGTGACGGGATGAACGATGTTGATCGACCGGCTGATGGTTTCGCTGCGCATGGATACCTGACTCAGAAGAAGGGATGCTTCTTTTTATCTAAGCCGTGAGCAGCGGTGCCCGGCAAACGAAATAAAGTTGCCGGGTCAATCTTAAAAGTCGGGATGTGGTTTGAGCGTTATGCAAAAATCAGCAGCAACAACGCAGAATCTGTAGGAGCATGGCTTGCCAGCGATGGCGTCTTCAAAAGCGATGCAAGATTCAAGGACGCCTTCGCAGGCAAGCCTTGCTCCTACAAAAAAGCTTTTAGCGGCGAGTCAGTGGCTGTTGGCTGAATTTCACACCGGCCAAACCATGAGCAATCAACGCGCGGATATTGCCGTGGTCGCTGCCTTCAGGCGTGGCCACCACCGAGCGGTAATGCTCGCCGAACGCCAACAGCGCTTCTTCATCGCTCAAGCCTTCCAGCAGCGCCAGACCCAGGGTCTTGCACGAGCCTTCGTTCTGCCCGGCCGTGTTTTCCACACCGCCGTTGTTGAAGGCCTGTGGCTGGTAGTCGTAGCCGGCGGCGATGAAGGCCAGGGTGTCGGCAAAAACGTGTTCGCCGCTCTTGAGGCGGGTGCGCAGGGTGTTCAAATCACTCATTGGGTTTTCCTTTGGCGAACGCCGCTTGTTGTTCGGCGTCGGCTTCTTGCTGGTATTGAGCTTTCCACTCGGCGTACGGCATGCCGTAAACCACTTCGCGGGCGTCATCGAGGCTGACCTCGATCTGGCGTTCGTCAGCGGCGGCCTTGTACCACTTGGACAAGCAGTTGCGGCAGAAACCGGAAAGGTTCATCAGGTCGATGTTCTGCACATCCTTGCGGCTGTCCAGGTGGGCGACCAGTCGGCGAAAGGCGGCGGCTTCGAGTTCCAGGCGTTGTTGATCGGTCATGGCGGGCTCTGTGCAATCAAATCGTGGCGGGATGATAAAAGCCTGGCGAACAATGCGCCAGACGCGCTTAGCGGCTTGCCGCGAGGGTAATCGACACCGATTCGGCAAAACGCAGGGCGTGTGGCTTGTCGACTTCGACCTCGGCATACAACACCGATTCGTTGGCCATGACCAGATCGAGAATTTCCTGAGTCAGGCGCTCGAGCAGGGCGAACCGATTGCCTTCCACGTGGGCGATGATCGCCTTGGTGATGGTGCGGTAATTCAGCGCGTGATCGATATCGTTGTCACGCACCGCTTCCTGAGCGGCATACAGGATGGTCAGGTTAATCAGCACATCCTGCTTATTGAGGATTTCATCCTCGTTGATGCCGATAAAGGTTCGCAGGCACAGGTCCTTGACCCGGATGCGTGCTGTTCCTGGTTGAAGTTGTGGCATTGCTACTTGCTCCGTCCAATCAATTGCAGGAACTCCTGGCGGGTGTTGCTCGAATCGCGGAAGGCGCCGAGCATCACCGAGGTGTTCATGGTCGAATTCTGTTTCTCGACGCCGCGCATCATCATGCACATGTGCTTGGCTTCGATGACCACCGCGACGCCCGCCGCGCCGGTCACTTGCTGCACCGCGTCGGCGATTTGCCGGGTGAGGTTTTCCTGGATTTGCAGGCGACGGGCGAACATGTCCACCAGTCGCGCAATCTTCGACAGGCCCAGCACCTTGCCCGTTGGAATATAAGCCACATGCGCCTTGCCGATGAAGGGCAGCATGTGATGTTCGCAGAGCGAGTACAGCTCGATGTTGTCGACGATGATCATTTCATCGTTGTCGGAAGCAAACAGCGCGCCGTTGACGATCTCTTCGACGCTTTGCTCGTAACCATGGCAGAGGTACTGCATGGCTTTTGCCGCGCGAGCCGGGGTGTCGAGCAGGCCCTCGCGGTCGGGATTTTCACCGAGGCCGATGAGGATCTCGCGGTAGCTTTCGGATAAGGAGTTCTGGGGCAGGTATAACGTCATGGAACATCCTCGCGGGGCCGCTTATTTGATGTGCCGTCCGCCGTTGACGGTCAGAGTCGTGCCGGTGACATAAGGGTTGTCGAGCAAATAGCGCAAGCTCTGGTAGATCACTTCGCTGCCGGGTTCGATACCCAGCGCGGACTTGGCCAGTGCCTTGGCGCGGTACGCCGCATCGTCGTCAGGATTGAACAGTAGCAGGGCTGGCGCGATGCCGTTGACCTTGATCGTTGGCGCATATTTCGCGGCGAAGGACAGGGTCAGGCTGTCGAGCCCGGCTTTGCTGGCACAGTAGCCAATGTGCTTGCTGCTACCCTTGCGGGTCACGTCGTCGCCGATGTGCACGATGTCGGCGGGGCTTGAGCGTTGCAGCAAGTCGGCACAGTGCAGGTTGATCAGGTAAGGCGCCAGCATGTGCACGCTGAACATGCGGGTGAAGGCCGCGGCGTCGGTGCCTGGGGTTTCGGCCAGCCATTCGGAAGCGTTGTGGACGATCGCCCGCAGGCTGTCGGTGTGGTTTTTCAGTTCGCTGATAAACGCGAAGATCCCGGCTTCAGTGGAGAAGTCTGCAAACACCGCGATCGCCCCCAGGTCGCGCAGGGTTTGCACGCCGGGGCGTTCACTGCGGTAGCTGAAGATTACTGGATGGCCATCCTCGAGCAAACGCTGCGCGCAGTGCAGGCCAACACGTTGGCCGGCACCGGTGATAAGGATTGGGGCTGCGGAAGAGGTCATGAACGGCTCGCGTCGCGGTAAGAGCAAAACTATACCAGCGACGGGAGGCGTACACCTATGTGCCTTTGTAGGAGCGAGGCTTGCCCGCGAAGAACGATGATGCAGTTTGACAGATGGACCGCGTCGCCCCATTCGCGGGCAAGCCTCGCTCCTACAGAGGTCAGTGATTTTGGGTGGTGGGCTCGACGGGCAAACGCCGACGCGGCGTGGTGTTCAGCCAGCCGGCTAACACATGAGTCGACAGCGGAATGAAGAAATAAACCATCAGCGGCGTCAGGCACAGGGTGCTGATGAACACACGACTCAACAGGCTCGTTTCCGCCAGCAACGGCCCCAGGACAAAGTTGAACAGCAGGGAAACCGGAAAGAACGCCAACCAGATCGCCACGGCCTGTTTCCAGCGTGGTGGGCGCTGGCCGGCCGCACCGAACCAGCCTTCGATGCCGCTGACCCGATGTTCCGTTGGATGGGCGAACAAGTCGCTGCCGCGTCCGAGCCAAGCGGTGCGCGACACAGAATGCTCCCAAGCGTGCAGGGTCTGCTCATCGGCGAAGCGGAAGATAATCTGGAATTCGTCATCGTCGGGCGGCGGAGCAAGCACACCAGAGCCGAGATAGCCGGGAAAATCGGTAGCCAGTTGTTCGCCTTCGCGCAACCAGGCGATCAGGTCCTGATAGCGCCCATCGGCGACGCGGCGCGCAACCATGAGCGTGACGGGTGAGGTAGACATTGTGTATCTCCGTATTACAAACGCGTCGCTCCGGGTAGGAGTTTCGCCAGGCGCAGCGCCGGGGTGGTGGGCTGCGTCTCGGGACAAGCAAGGATTATTCCTGATTCTGCCTGATGAGTCAGTGACATTCGTCGCCATCAGCGTCTTGAATGGTATGGGGGCAGGAGAGGTAGAATGGGATCCAATTTATACATGGACGTAGACCTTCAAAATGCCTGTCTTGACTGACACTGTCCCTGTATTGCACCCCGGTCTTCCTCTCGAACAGGAAGAGCTGTTTCCGATTCGCGAAATGGCGCGCCTGACCCGGGTCAACCCGGTCACGCTACGCGCATGGGAACGCCGCTATGGGCTGATACAGCCTACGCGCACCGAAAGTGGGCACCGTCTGTATTCGATGGCCGATATCGATCGGGTCCGCAGCATCCTGGGCTGGATCGAACGCGGCGTTGCCGTCAGTAAAGTTGGCAAGATACTGGCCAGGACTGCACCGCTTCAAACGCTGTCGCACATCGTCCCCAATGAACTCGTGCAAGCTGACTACACGCAATGGCAGCAGCAAGTTCAGGCGGTGGTGAGTGCTTTTGATGAGGTTCAATTGGAGCAGGTCTATGGACAGATCTTTTCCAGTTACCCTCTGACTGTCGTGTTTCAGGACATCCTGCTTCCACTCTGGAAGCAATTGCTGCAGCGCCATGACGCGTTCGGTCAGACCAGCGAGTGGCTTTTCCTGGATGGTTTTCTGCGCTCTCGAGTGTTGCAGCGCCTACTGCTGGTGCGTGTCATGCAGCCGCGACAGGTGATTGTCTGTGCCCTGAACGATCAGTGTCGTGAACTCGAACTGCTGGTAACGGCGCTGTTTCTGAGCAGTGTCGATTCGGCCATTCAAGTGCTGGCTATCGGTCAGCCACTGGCTGAATTGACTCTGGTCTGCGAGAGGGTAAAGCCCCAGGCGATGGTGCTGGTTTCCAATCACGCGCCTGCGCTCGAGTTGCCACGGCGTTTGAATCGCCTGGCCTTGAGCCTGGATTGTCATTTGATGCTGGCGGGGGATGCGTCCGATCTGGTGCAGGAGAACCTGGCTGGATCGTCGATTGGATGTCTGGGTAACGAGGGAGTGGTCATGCGTCAGCGACTGAAACAGTTCCTGACAGGCAGCCTGGATACTTGAATCAGAGATGCATGGCCGGATGCGTCAGCCGATGCTGCTGAAGGATGTATTGGCGCAGACGCTCGGTTTCGTCCTTATCATCCTGATTCAACTGATAGGCATAGAAGCCGCTCTCGGTTTCTTTCTCGAAGGAGCCGCGCAACGCAATTCGCTCATAGCCTGACGGGCTGAACCACAAGGCGAAATGTTTGGGCGGTTTGGTCTTGTTGCGAACTTCCACCAAAACTCCTTTGAACGACACTTCGTGCACCCACAACGTCCCGGGTTGGCCACTGGCATTCTCCAGAGCAACCGGTTCTTCGAGTACCAGGCGCCATGGCCGGACCATCGGTCCGTCTTCATAGATGCTGGGGACGCCGAGGCGTAAATGCATCGCGTGAAACTCGTCTTCCACCAGGTGCAGCGGGAAGGTCATTTGCTGATTTTCGAAGTTGGCCTGGATGGTGACTTGCTCATGAGCGGCAAGACGCGTGAGCAAATCACGGATTTGTGAACCACCGTTGACGAGCAGGCTCGACGTCGCATCCCGCACATTGAGTTGCGGGTTGTGTTGCATGGTCTGGATAAAATCCAGCTCATCCTGAGTCAGGAGTGCGTCGCGTTGCATGATCTGCTCGACAGAAATAGTTACAAAGTCACTGGTGATTGTAGTTAATGACAATCAATTCTTCGTTTTGTTTTCGCCGTTCGTCGCTTTTAGTGCGGCAAGCTCGGCCTGGACCTCAGCCAATTGCGCCTCCAACTGCGCGACTCGCTGCTGCGCCTTGACCTGAACGGTGACGTCTTTCTGCACACCGACAAAATAAGTCTGCCCGTCGCTCGGGTTCTTCACCGTCGAAAGGGACAGCTCGTTCCAGAACAGCGTGCCGTCCTTGCGGTAATTCCTGAGGATTTCCCGGAAGGAACCGCCGCTGCTCAACGCCTCGCGAATCAATGGGAGAGCTTCCTGGTCGCGGTCTCCGGACTGAAGAAAACGGCAATCCTGGTAGAGGATTTCTTCGCTGGTGTAACCCGTCAGGCGTTCGAATGCCGGGTTGACGTAAATCAGGATGTTGTCCTGCTCGCCTTCCTTTTCGGCGATCACGATGCCGTCGTTGGAAGCGTTGATCACCATTTGCAGCAGTTGGGCGTTAATCATCGGAGAGTCCTTTCCAATCTGATTGTGGGGTGCATTCTAAAAGAAGCACTGTCTACTGACCATCAGCGTTAATTGAGAGTCAATCGCAGCTTTTTCGCCGTGGCTGTTAATATCCCGGTCTTTTTACTCAGCTTCAGGATCAGATTGATGAAAGTCGCCATCCTTTCCGGCTCGGTGTACGGCACGGCTGAAGAAGTCGCCCGCCACGCCGCGAGCGTTTTGAACGCCGCGGGTTTCGAAGCCTGGCACAACCCGCGTGCGAGCCTCGCCGATGTTCTGGCCTTTGGCCCCGAAGCCTTCCTGGCGGTGACCTCGACCACTGGTATGGGCGAGTTGCCGGACAACCTGCAGCCGTTGTATTTCGCAATTCGCAACCAGTTACCGGCAGCCTGGCGTGGCTTGCCGGGTGCAGTGATTGGTCTGGGCGATGCGAGTTACGGCGACACGTTTTGCGGCGGAGGTGAGCAGATGCGCGAATTGTTCGGCGAACTGGGCCTACGTGAAGTCCTGCCCATGCTGCGCCTGGACGCCAGTGAAAGCGTGACGCCGGAAACCGACGCCGAGCCTTGGCTGGCGGAGCTGGTCAGCGCTCTGCAGGGCTGACCGGACGCTCACGCAGCAAGACGAGCCAGGCTTGCGCGGCTTTAGAGGAGGGCTCGGCGCCGGGGTTAGTCATGGTTCTGACGGGGCTGCTGAACCTGTTCGCCGCACCGTTGTTGGCGGCAGTACTTTGACATGGATCCAGGTTCGTTGGCGTACTGACTCGCTAGGCCATCAAGCTGGCTGCCAATGCAACTACACGATTCCCGGGGCGTGACTAGACTGTTGAAACGCCGGTAAACAATAGAAACCCCAAGAATAAAAATTAGAGGTTCCTTGCCGTGAACGTAGCCCCCGTCCAATCACCACACAGTGTCAAAGACCAGGTCAGCGCCGCCGAATGGCATACCCGCGTCGACCTCGCTGCCTGCTATCGTCTGGTCGCCCTGCATGGCTGGGATGATCTGATTTTTACTCACATCTCGGCCAAGGTGCCCGGTACCGAAGACTTTCTGATCAACCCGTTCGGGTTGATGTTCCACGAGATCACCGCGTCGAGCCTGATCAAGGTCGATCAGGCCGGCAACAAGCTGATGGACAGCCCTTACGAGATCAACCCGGCGGGTTACACCATTCACAGCGCGGTGCACGAGGTTCGTCACGATGTCGTCTGCGTGCTGCACACCCATACCGCGGCGGGTGTCGCGGTATCGGCGCAGAAACAAGGCATTTTGCCGATCAGTCAACAGTCGTTGTTTGTCCTGTCCAGCCTGGCTTATCACGCCTACGAAGGTGTTGCGCTAAACCATGAAGAGAAGGCGCGACTGCAAGTCGACCTCGGCGAAAACAATTTCCTGATGCTGCACAACCATGGTCTGTTGACCTGTGGCGCGACCATCGCTGACACGTTCCTGATGATGTTTACCTTCCAGCGTGCCTGCGATATCCAGGTGCTGGCGCAGAATGGTGGCGCCGAACTGATCGCGATCGAACCGCAGATTCTGGCGGGCGCCAAGGCGATGATCGCTGGCGTCACCAAAAGCGCTCAAGGGATGGGCGGCGCACTGGCCTGGCCAGCGCTGCTGCGCAAACTCGATAAACAAGACCCGGGTTATAAACTCTAATGCCTCTCGCCGAGATCCCTCTGAGTGTCTGGCGCAAACGCGGCCAGACCTTCGTATTCCATGGCCAGATCATCCGTTACTGGACGGCGGGGCAGGGTGAGCCACTGTTGCTCATTCATGGCTTCCCCACCGCCAGTTGGGACTGGCATTTCCTGTGGCAGCCGCTCACCCAGCGCTACCGGGTGATTGCCTGCGACATGCTCGGCTTCGGTGATTCCGCCAAACCGGTGGACCACGAATACAGCCTGCTGGAGCAGGCCGATCTGCAACAGGCCTTGCTGGCCCACGTGAAAGTCGAGCAGCCGGTGCACCTGTTGGCCCACGATTATGGCGACAGCGTGGCCCAGGAATTGTTGGCTCGGCATTACGAGGCGCGCATTCATGTCGCCAGTTGTGTGTTCCTCAATGGTGGTCTCTTTCCCGAAACCCATCGCCCGATACTGATGCAAAAACTCCTGCTCAGCCCCTTGGGCTGGATGATCGGCCGGGCCTTTTCCCGTGACGGTCTGGTGAAGAGTTTCCGGCAGGTCTTCGGTCCGCAGAGCCGTCCCACCGAGAGCGAAATGGATGATTTCTGGAGCCTGATCGAGAGCAATCACGGGCCACGGATCATGCACAAATTGATCACCTACATCCCTGAGCGGCGTGCCCAGCGCGAGCGTTGGGTCAAAGCCATGCAGCGTGGTGAAGTGCAGTTGCGGGTGATCGATGGTGAAGTCGATCCGATCTCCGGCGCGCACATGGTCAAGCGCTATCGGGAACTGATCCCGAATCCGGACACGGTCTTGTTGCCCGGCATTGGCCATTACCCTCAGACCGAGGCGCCGGGGCAAGTGCTCAAGCACTATCTGGAGTTTCGGGATCAGCTGGTTTCACCGCCGCGCAGGGCCGCCTGCTCCTGATTATCCCCCTGCCTTATCGCGCACCATTCAGCTTCACCCCAGTTCATTGTGACCCGCATCGCCGTGCCTGACACTCGGACTCATTGTCCCCTGGCCTGCTGGAGTCCCCCAATGAATGAGTCTGTGCGCTTCGAAGATAAAGTGGTGATCATCACGGGTGCAGGCGGCGGCTTGGGCCGGGCCCACGCGCTGCTGTTCGCCAAACAGGGCGCCAAAGTGCTGGTCAACGATCTCGGCGGCTCGGCTCAGGGCGAAGGCGCAAACGCATCGTCGGCAGACCGAGTGGTGGCCGAAATTCGCGAGGCAGGTGGCATCGCCGAGGCCAACCATGACTCCGTCACCGACGGCGACAAAATCGTTCAGCACGCCCTCGACGCTTTTGGCCGTGTTGACGTGGTGGTCAACAACGCGGGGATCCTGCGGGACAAAACCTTCCACAAAATGGAAGACGGCGACTGGGACCTGGTTTACCGCGTCCACGTCGAAGGCGCCTACAAAGTCACCCGCGCCGCCTGGCCGCACCTGCGCGAGCAAAACTACGGCCGCGTCATCTTCACCGCTTCGACGTCGGGCATTTACGGCAACTTCGGCCAGTCCAACTACGGCATGGCCAAACTCGGCCTCTACGGCCTGACCCGCACACTGGCCATCGAAGGTCGCAAGAACAACATCCTGGTCAACGCCATCGCCCCCACCGGCGGCACTCGCATGACCGAAGGCCTGATCCCGCCGCAAGTCTTCGAACAACTCAAACCGGAATTGGTCAGCCCGCTGGTGGTGTACCTCGCCAGCGAGAACTGCGAGGAAACCTCTGGATTGTTTGAAGTCGGCGGCGGCTGGATGGGCAAGGTCCGCTGGGAACGAAGCCTGGGTGCCGGGTTCGATCCTCGGGTTGGTTTCTCCCCGGAAGAGGTGGCGGCGCATTGGCAGCAGATCTGCGATTTCGAAGGCGCGGTGCATCCGAAGGACAACATTGAGGCGCTGAAGGAAATGATGGGGAATTTGCAGAAGTATTCGGTTTAATGGGAATCAGCAAGGTCACCGTTCTTGACCTTGCTGGTACTTAATCTTCGGACCTGCAGTCTGGTTGGCAGCGGCGATCAAGGAAAATACTTGTGGACCAGTGCCGCCAGACTCGCTGCCGTTTGCGCATCCATGATCCCGTCGTACGTTTCCGGGCGAAAGTGCAACTGAAAGGCTCGAACAAGGTGTGTGAAGCCTTGTTCGGTTGACGCGCCGGAAACGTCATACCCATAAGTCTTGAACAGTTTGAGCAATTCGATTCGGGTTGGAATGCCGGTCTCGTTGTAGTGCTGCAGATAGGTGTCTCGGGTGGCATCGTCGAACCAGGCACCGACGCCTTTCGAGTAAAGGGCATGCCAGGGGAATTTCGGCCCTGGGTCACTCTTTCGTCCGACCGCAATATCAGAGTGGCCCAGAACATGGGTTGGGCTGATATCCGGGTAGCGTTCAAGGATGTTCAATGCCAACTCTTCAATGGCGGCAATTTGTTCTGGCTGATACGGCGGGAAACTGAAAACCCCTTGGCTAAACGTTGCAAGGTTGACGATTTCAACGCCGATAGATGTGTCGTTGAGATTGCTTCTGTTGCCCCAGTGACTGACGCCTGCATGCCACGCGCGCTTGGTTTCGTCGACGAGATTGAACACTTCCTGCCCGGTATAACCGGCTTTCAAGTAGCTCGGATCGGTGATGTCGGGAACCAGATAATGGGCGCTGACATTCGGGCCGGTCAGTGCATTGACCGAACTGGAGAAGTTACCTGCTGTGTAGTGGAAAATCAGAAAGCGTACTCGGCTGTTAAAACTTTTAGTGGCGCGGTATTTGTTGTAATCAATAGGTTTCATAAAAAGAATGCTCGCAATGAATTAGGTTGAAGTCGGCATGCATTTAAAGTGAGTGGCCTGACTTCTAATTAACCTTAATCGCTGGGGCGCTTCACGTGATTACAGAACTATGTAGTCGGTTTCCGAGAAGTGTGTAGGTGGAGGAAAGTCAGCATTGAATTTAGTAATGGGCCTTCATGCAATTCTTCGCCACCGTCACAAAACATCGCCCATAAAAAAGGCCGCTGCAACAGCAGCGGCCAAAGTAAGACGATTGATCAAGGAGCAATAAATCAACGTCAGTGAACACGGTGCGATGAGTCGAAAATCTTCAATTCATCTGAAATCTGTCGCCAATGGCAGGGACGGGGCACTTGCCATTGCTTCGGGCTTTCCGGCCGTTTGCCGTGAAAGCCCGGCAAGAATAAGGGCTTGAGGGCAAGGGAAAAATAGCGATTCCAGATATGCACTGTTGCAGTCTCGGCAACAGTTCTGTTCCTCCGTGTGTGATCACCTCTTGTAGCAGCTGCCGAAGGCTGCGTTCGGCTGCGGAGCAGTCGTAAAACCTGCATGCACGATCATCCTGAAATGCCGAGGTGGCTGATTTAACGATTGCTTCGCAGCCGAACGCAGCCTTCGGCAGCTGCTATGTATGGACTCGCCCCCACTGTCTACCCGCTTTTGAAAAACCGCCGCCCCGTTGCATCTATGTATTAGGCCTATTCGAGGAAGCCGTCTTCGGCTTCTGGCCAAAATTGGAAGAGCTCGTGGTATGCCGATTACAGTCAGGCCTCGAAGGCCAGTAGCAGCTAAGGCATCAATCCACGCCGGTCTTACCTGGGGTCAATTTTTTTTCAGCAAAGGGCCGGACAGTTAGTACCTCGGTGGCAGAACTCTGTCGCTCAGTGGCTCATCGTCGCTTGCTGGCCATCACCAGCCTGGCGACGATAAGTCTGGTCATTCTGTAGAAGCACCCAGACGATTCGCAGGTTGCGGTTGGCTAGCCTGACCGCAGCCTCCTTACGGCCCAGTCGGCTCATCCAGCGCAACAAGCGGCGGTCATCGGGTTGCTGGGAATCAGGTCGTAGTTGTTGCAGTACCGCATGGGCTCCCTGGATCATCAGGCTGCGTAAATAAACATCGCCTCGCTTGGTCATGTCCCCCAGCCGGACCGTCTGCCCGCTGCTGTGCTGGTCAGGCACCATGCCAAAGTACGCGGCAAACTTGCGGGCATTGGGAAATCGCTCAGGCTTGGTTTCCTTGGCCACCAGTGCCGTGGCAGTGACTGGGCCGATGCCGCGCACAGTCATCAGTCGCTTCGCCGTCATGTCGGCGCGGGCGGCCACCTCCAGGCGCCCCGTCAGCACGCTGATGCGTTCGCCCAAATGGCGCCACTCGGCCAACAGTTCGTCGATCAGTTCTCGCAGCAGGCCCGGCACCGGCTGGGTGGCATCTTCCAGTACCCGCGGAATTTTCTGGCTGATCGCAACATCGCCCTGCGCCAAGGCCACGCCGTGCTCGAGCAGCAGACCGCGCATCTGATTACTCACCGCCGTGCGTCGACGCACATAACCTTGGCGGGCGCGATGCAACGCCTGCATTGCCAGCGCCGCAACGCTTTTCACCGGCACTGCGTGGATCTTTTCATCGCGACCAGCCCGCAGAATCGCCAGCGCATCGTTGCGATCATTTTTAGGCCCGCTGCGATGTGTGGCCACCAAACCGGCTGGAAGAATCCGTGCCAGATTGCCTTGGTCTTGCAACTGCCGGGCCCAAGCTTGAGCACCCGGACCGGTCTCCATCAGAACCACGACATGAGGCGGCAACTGGCGGAGAAACTCATAAAACGCCTCGCGCGACTTGATCCGTTGCTCGTAGTGCACCTGGCCGAGGACGTCTTCACCGGCGACCTGAAAGACCTGCTTGGCCAGATCGACCGCCACGGTTGTGCAGGCCGACAAATCGGAAGAAGACAGGGATTGATCAATCGAAGTATGCTTTTTCATGGACTCGCCCTCGCTGTCGTTGGCTAATTAGACTGCCATCGTGGCGCATTGACGCCTCGGCTTGGGCGAGTCCATCCAATTACAGGTGTGCGTTCACAGTGCCCTATGCATCTGACTGATAACCCTCCATCCAGCCGATCCATACTCCGCGCAAATCCCTGTCCCATGCGGGCATTCACCCTTTGGAGGTACATCGCGAATACCTCCTTGGTGCGCTTATCGCTCCCGACGTGCGGCAGTAGGGTGGGGCCTTCTGTCACTCACCGGGGAAGACGCATGACAAAAACAACAATGCGCGCCATCTTCACACCGCAAGCGCTGGCCGCTGCGGTGGCCTTGGGTTGCTGTGCCCAGGCGCAGGCTGTTTCATTCAACATTGGCGAAATCGAGGGGACGTTTGACTCTTCGCTGTCCATTGGCGCGAGCTGGGGCATGCGTGATGCCGACAAATCCCTGGTGGGCACCGTCAATGGCGGGACCGGCCAGTCTTCGACCGGGGATGACGGGCGGCTGAACTTCAAGAAGGGCGAAACCTTCTCCAAGATCTTCAAGGGTATTCATGACCTCGAATTGAAGTACGGCGACACCGGGGTGTTTGTGCGAGGCAAGTACTGGTACGACTTCGAACTCAAGGACGAGGACCGCGAATTCAAGCCGATCAGTGACAGCGGCCGTAAAGAAGGCGCCAAATCCTCCGGTGCGCAGCTTCTCGACGCCTTCGTCTATCACAACTATTCCATCGCCGATCTGCCAGGCACTGTGCGCGCTGGCAAGCAGGTGGTCAGCTGGGGTGAAAGTACCTTCATCGGCAATTCGATCAACAGCATCAACCCGATCGACGTTTCAGCGTTTCGCCGTCCTGGTGCCGAAATCAAGGAAGGCCTGATTCCGGTGAACATGCTGTTCGCCTCCCAAAGCCTGACGGACCAACTCTCGGTGGAAGGTTTCTATCAACTGGAGTGGGATCAGACCGTTCTCGATAACTGCGGCACCTTCTTCGGCGTCGATGTGGCGGCCGACGGCTGCAACAAGAACTACACCGTTGGCAGCCCGGCGATCGCACCGTTGCAACCGATCGCTGCAGCGTTTGGCCAAGGCTTCGAGGTCAGCAGGGAAGGCGTGATCGTCCCGCGTGGTGGTGACCGCGATGCCCGCGACTCCGGACAGTGGGGGACGGCACTGCGCTGGCTCGGCGACGACACCGAGTACGGTCTGTACTTCATGAACTATCACAGCCGTACCCCGACGGTCGGCACTACCACTGCCGGCCTGACAACACTGGCACGGATTCCGGCCATCGTCGGTACCGCCAACAGGATCGCGCCGGGCACCGGTTCGGCCCTGGCCCAGAGCGTGATGCTCGGTCGCGGCCAGTATTACCTTGAATACCCGGAAGACATTCGTCTCTACGGCGCGAGCTTTTCCACCACCTTGCCTACCGGCACGGCGTGGACCGGCGAGATCAGCTATCGCCCCAACGCTCCGGTGCAAGTCAACACCAACGACCTGACCCTGGCGTTGCTCAACCCGATCGCAGGCGGCGCGGCATCGCCTATCGCTACCACGCCAGGTGGCGACAACAAAGGCTACCGGCGCAAGGAAGTGACCCAGATCCAGAGCACCCTGACGCACTTCTTCGACCAAGTACTGGGTGCCCAACGGCTGACCCTGGTCGGCGAAGCGGCGGTGGTGCGCGTCGGTGGTCTGGAGTCGCGAACCAAGTTGCGTTACGGCCGTGACTCGGTCTATGGCCAGTACGGTTTTGGCGGCGATACCGACGGTTTCGTCACCTCGACCTCCTGGGGCTACCGCGCCCGGGCGATCCTCGATTACACCAACGTGATCGGCGGGATCAACCTCAAACCCAACCTGTCCTGGTCCCACGACGTCGCCGGCTACGGCCCCAACGGGCTGTTCAACGAAGGCGCCAAAGCGGTCAGCGTCGGTGTCGATGCAGACTACCGCAACACCTATACCGCGAGCCTCAGTTACACCGATTTCTTCGGCGGTGACTACAACACCTTGGAAGACCGCGACTTCCTGGCACTGAGCTTCGGCGTGAACTTCTGATCTGGCTGAGAAGGATGAATGTGATGCGCAAGATTATTCTGCAATGCGGCGCCCTGGCCCTGAGCCTGTTGGCGACCAACGTGATGGCGGCGGTGTCGCCTGACGAAGCGAACAAACTGGGCACCAGCCTCACTCCGCTGGGCGCCGAGAAGGCCGGCAACGCCGACGGCTCGATCCCGGCCTGGACCGGTGGCATTCCGAAAAACGCCGGTGCGGTGGACAGCAAGGGCTTCCTGGCTGACCCGTTCGCCAGCGAAAAACCGCTGTTCGTCATCACCCCCGCCAACGTCGACAAGTACAAAGACAAGTTGTCGGAAGGTCAGGTGGCGATGTTCAAGCGCTACCCGCAAACCTACAAGATTCCTGTCTACCCGACCCATCGCACCGTGGCCGTGCCGCCGGAGATTTACGAATCGGCCAAGCGTTCCGCGCTGAACGTGAACAGTATCAACGAGGGTAACGGCCTGGCCAATTTCACCGGCAACCGCTACTACGCATTCCCGATTCCGAAGACCGGCGTCGAGGTGATCTGGAACCACGTCACCCGTTATCACGGCGGCAATTTGCGCCGCACCATCACCCAGGCGACCCCGCAGTCCAATGGCGATTTTACCGTGATCCGCTTCAAGGATGAGGTCGCGGTGCCTTCGCTGCTGGGGGATTTGAAACCGGGCAGCGACGAAAACGTCCTCAGCTATTTCAAGCAGGAAGTGACGGCGCCGGCGCGTCTGGCGGGCAACGTGCTGCTGGTTCACGAGACCCTCGACCAGGTCAAGGAACCACGCAAGGCCTGGATTTACAACGCCGGCCAGCGCCGCGTGCGGCGTGCGCCGCAAGTGGCCTATGACGGCGTCGGCACGTCGTCGGACGGATTGCGCACCACCGACAACTTCGACATGTTCTCCGGCGCGCCGGATCGCTACGACTGGAAGCTGATCGGAAAGAAGGAAATGTACATCCCTTACAACAGCTACAAACTCGACTCGCCCAACCTCAAATACACCGATGTGATCAAGGCCGGGCATATCAATCAAGACCTGACGCGCTACGAGTTGCACCGGGTATGGGAGGTCGTCGCCACGGTCAAGCCCAACGAGCGGCACGTGTACGCCAAGCGTCACATGTACATCGACGAAGACAGTTGGCAGGTGGCACTGGCCGATCATTACGACGGTCGCGGTCTGCTATGGCGTGTGGCCGAAGGTCACGCTCAGTTCTACTACGACCACCAGGTGCCGGCCTATACGGTCGAGGCGCTGTATGACGTGATCGCCGGTCGCTACATCGCACTGGGGATGAAGAACGAGGAGAAACGCAGCTTCGAATTCAACATTGACGCGAAAGCGGGGGACTACACGCCGGCAGCCCTGCGGAGTACGGGAGTGAGGTAATCGTCCTACAGGCTCCTACACACAAAGGTGACCCTCCGGTCACCTTTTTTATAGGCGCAAATCAGTGCGCTGAATACTTCTTCAACAAGCTGTGTGGAGAGGACTAGGGTGGCGCCACAACAATAAAAAGGCGCACCACTATGACCGCCATGACCCCGCGTCTGGACCGTCCTGGACTCTTGCCCCGTTTGTCTTGCCACCACCTGTCTCGCAAACGGTTGATCGAGCCGCTACTGACCTCGACCGCGCGGGTGAAATTGCTTTGTGCACCGGCCGGCAGTGGCAAGAGTGGGCTGCTCATCGAATGTCTGTTGCAGGCGCCCGATCAGTGTCAGGTCTGTTGGCTGCCGTTGGCAGGAGCGTCGATGAATGCTGCCGAATTCCGGCAGCGGCTGGCACACGCGTTGGGATTGGCCTCGGCGGACGAATCCGCATTGCTGGCCTCTCTGGCTCAATTGCAAACGCCGACCTGGTTGTGCCTCGATGATTATTGCCGGACGCCCAACCCGGAGCTCGACCTTTTGCTCGACCGGTTGCTGGCCGTCAGTAGTCCGATGGTCACGTGGTGGCTGAGCGGTCGGCGCCGTCCGCAATGCAATTGGCCGCGCCTGTTACTCGCCGATGAACTTTACGACTGCGAGCGCGCCACGCTGGCCTTCACTGAGGTTGAAATCGCACAGCTGTTGCATCACCTGGAGTCGGGGCAGGCGGCGAAACGTGCCCGCAGGATCATCGAACTTACCGGTGGCTGGTGCGCGGGCGTGAGGATTGCGCTGCTGCAAAAATGCGACTGGTCGCGCAACGAGCAACTTTACGGCCGTCCTGACACGTTGCACGCTTACCTCGAACACGAACTGTTTGGCATTCTGGCCCCGGAGCTGACGGAAGCCTGGCGGGTGCTGGCACATCTGCCGCGGTTCAATGCCCGGCTGTGCGATCACCTGTTCGGTGCCGGTGAGGGCGCCCAGTACCTGAGCACGTTGCAGGCGTTGGGCTGCTTCATCGAGCCCTGGCAGGACTCGACCGACTGGGTGCAGATTTTTGCACCCCTCACGCAGTTGATGCGCGAGGAACAATGGCCGGCAGGGCGATCCTGGCATCGTCGCGCCTGTCAGTGGTTCGCCGCCGAACAGGACTGGAAAGCCGCGTTTGAACAAGCCTTGCTGGCAGAAGAGTTTGAGGTCGCGGTCAGCCTGCTTCAGCATTTCAGTTTCGAGCACCTGTTCGAGGAGCAGACGGTGGTGCTCTTGTTGCGTCTGCATGAACAGCAGGGCGAGGCGCTGATGTTGGGCTCGCCGCAACTGGTGGGGCTGATCACCGCGGCGTTGTTGTTTGCCGGGCGGTTCGAGCAAGCAGGCGAATGCATTGAGCATTTATCGCGTTTCATCCCCCAGCCGTCGACGTTGCATCAACGGCAACTGATCGCGCGTTGGCAGGCACTGCAGGGCTGGCTGCTGCATTTGCAGGGGCGCATGGAACCGTCGCGAGCGCATTTTCTGGAGGCGCTCGACGAACTAGGTCCGGGACTCTGGACCGCCCGATTGATGTGTCTGTCCGGCCTGACTCAGCAATCTCTGCTGCGAGGTGAGCTTGACGTTGCGCAGGCCATCAACCGTGAGGCGTTGTGCCTGGCGCGCGCGCAAGGCTCGCTGGTGTTTGAAGGGCTATTGGAGCTTGATCATGCGCAATTGCTCGAGCAACGGGGGGCGCCCGGCAGGGCTGAACTCGTGCTGGCCAACATGCACGGCTTGCTCGTCCAGCAGCAACCGCTGGCCCAACCCTTGTTGGGACGGATTGCTTTGCATCGGGGGCGGTTGTGCCTGTGTCAGGGGCGGGATGCCCAGGCGGCTGAATATTTCGAGAGTGGCCTGCAAATCTGCCTGCGCAGCCAGGACAAACGGGTACTTTATGGATTCCTCGGTCTGGCGCAGTTGGCCGCCAATCGTCTCGACTACGCTCAGGCATTCGTCTTGCTGCGTGACGCCGAGCGGTTGATGCAACAGCGACGGATTCCAGACACGGTCTACCGCGGACTCCTGCTGCACGTCAGCAGCCATTTCTGGCTGCAGCAGGGCCGCCCGCAATTGGCTCATGAAGCCCTGACCCGGGTGCTGCGCCACTATCACGGCCCTCATGCACGTCAGGCGCCGCCGGCCACGCTGGAATTGATACCCGGCCTTGAATACCTGCTGGTACTGACCGAGGTGTACCTGAAACAGGCGCAAACACCAGTGCAACAGCTTGAGTCCCGACTGCAGTGGGCCAGGCAGCGAGGGATGTCGGGGCTGGAAGCGCAATTGCACCTGGCGTTGGCCGAAGTTGCCTGGCTGAGGGGGGATACGCCCATGGCTCGCCAGGCGTTGCAGCAAGGATTGGCCCTGATCGAGCGCTGCAACCTTCAACAAACCTTGCGCGATCTTCAGTTGCGCCAGCCTCGACTGCCGGACGCTATCGGGCGTGCCGAGTCTGGTCACTCTCCCCAGCCGATGGCATCACTGCAGAACAGGTTGAGCCAGCGTGAAATAGAAGTCCTTGAGTTAGTGGCTTTGGGCAATTCCAATCAACAAATAGCTGATCAGTTGTTCATATCGTTACATACCGTAAAAACCCACGCGCGGCGAATTAACGGGAAGTTGGGCGTGGAACGTCGAACACAAGCGGTGGCCAAGGCGAAAGTGTTGGGATTAGTTGTTTAAGGTGGAGGCGATCGTTTCGACGATTACGGCGTAGGCTCATGGCCCATCCGCCAACTCACGGCCCGCGTCGCCGCCAGCAACCGCTGCGCCGCCGGGCCGTTTTCGTCTGCGTGAAACAATGAGGCCGGACCAACAATGGTCATGACCGCCGCTACATTCCCGACCGCATTGAATACGGGAGCAGACAACGCATCGACCCCCGGCATCAGCAAACCATGCACGTGATGAAGACCGCGTTCGCGGATCTGTTCGCACAACGCTGCATAGGCTTGATCGTCCGCCAGCGCATGGGGCGAACTGCGTTGCAATTCCTGCTCGCGCAAGTCCACGGTTTCGCGTTTGGGCAGGTACGCGCCGAACACCAGACCTGTTGATGAACTGAGCAACGGCAACACCGAGCCCAGTTGCGTCACCACCGTCACCGCGCGGACCGCCGGTTCGATATGCACCACGGTTGCGCCCTGATTGCCCCACACCGCCAAAAAGCAGGTTTCGTTCAGTTCATCGCGCAGCTCGGCCAGGGGCAGGGCGCCGACTTTCAGCACGTCCATACTGTTGAGTGCGGCGAGACCGACGCGCAAGGCCTCGCGGCCCAGACCGTAATGGTTGGTGGCAGCATTCTGTTCAGCGAAACCGCTGGCAATCAACGCCTGTAAATAGCGATGAACCTTACTGGCCGGCATCTGTACGTGTTCGGCCAGGCGCGACAGTGAAGTCGATGGCGACAACTCGGCCAAGGCCTTGAGGATATCGGTGCCGACCTCGGCCGAGCGGACTTTCTGTTTATCGTTGCTGCGCGGCGTTTCCATGGAGGCGGTCTGATCCCGGGACGAATGGGCGTCTTTATAGCTTGACGGTCAATACCAATCAAATTACGTTATGCGTAATCGAATTACGATAAAAACAACCCGGGCGTGCCGAGACCTCTCAAGCGGAGCGACAGGCCATTGCCTACTCCCTGTTCAGGAGGCTCCATGAACCTCGATTCAACGGCGCCCGCGCTGGCTTATCAGTCCGGCTTCGGCAACGAATTCAGCAGCGAAGCGTTGCCCGGCGCACTGCCAGTCGGCCAGAACTCCCCGCAAAAGGCCCCGTACGGTCTCTACACCGAACTGTTCTCCGGCACGGCGTTCACCGTGCCTCGCAGCGAAGCGCGGCGCACCTGGATGTACCGCATTCAGCCATCGGCCAATCACCCTGCATTCGTCAAACTGGATCGGCAACTGGCTGGCGGCCCGTTGGGTGAAGTGACCCCCAATCGCCTGCGCTGGAACCCGCTGGATATTCCGAGCGAGCCCACCGATTTCATCGACGGGCTGGTAAGCATGGCCGCCAACTCGGGTGCGGAGAAACCGGCCGGGATCAGCATCTATAGCTACCGCGCCAACCGCTCCATGGAACGTGTGTTTTTCAACGCTGACGGCGAATTGTTGCTGGTGCCGGAACTGGGGCGTCTGCGCATCGCCACCGAATTGGGCGTGCTTGAATTGGAGCCGCTGGAAATCGCCGTGCTGCCACGCGGTCTGAAATTTCGCGTTGAACTGCTCGACCCGCAAGCCCGCGGCTACATCGCCGAAAACCACGGTGCGCCATTGCGCCTGCCGGACCTGGGGCCGATCGGCAGCAACGGCCTGGCCAACGCGCGGGACTTCCTGACGCCGGTCGCCCATTACGAAAACCTCAAACAACCGACCCCGCTGGTGCAGAAATTCCTCGGTCAGTTGTGGGGTTGCGAGCTCGATCATTCGCCGCTGAACGTGGTCGCCTGGCACGGCAATAACGTGCCGTACAAATATGATCTGCGTCGTTTCAACACCATTGGCACGGTCAGCTTCGATCACCCGGATCCGTCGATCTTCACCGTCCTGACCTCGCCAACCAGCGTCCACGGTCTGGCCAATCTGGACTTCGTGATCTTCCCGCCACGCTGGATGGTGGCCGAGAAAACCTTCCGTCCACCGTGGTTCCACCGCAACCTGATGAACGAATTCATGGGCCTGATCAAGGGCGAGTACGACGCCAAGGCTGAAGGCTTCTTGCCCGGCGGCGCGTCGTTGCACAGCTGCATGAGCGCCCACGGCCCGGACGGCGAAACCTGCACCAAGGCGATCAACGCCGAGCTTTCGCCTGCGAAAATCGACAACACCATGGCCTTCATGTTCGAGACCAGTCAGGTGCTGCGCCCAAGCCGTTTCGCGCTCGATTGCCCGCAACTGCAAAACAACTACGATGCCTGCTGGGCCACGCTGCCCGCCACTTTCGACCCGACCCGGAGATAACCCATGACTCAGACTTCCATCACTCGTAGCTGGGTTGCCTCTGCCAACGGCCATACCGATTTCCCGCTGCAAAACCTGCCGCTGGGCGTGTTCAGCGTGAAGGGCTCCGCACCCCGTAGCGGCGTGGCCATCGGCGAGCATATCTTTGATCTGGAAGCAGCACTGGACGCCGGTTTGTTCGACGGTGCGGCGAAAGCGGCAGTCGAGGCCACCCGTGGCGGTCAGCTGAATGCGTTTTTCGAACTGGGCCGCGAGGCTCGCGTTGCCTTGCGCGAACGCTTGCTCGAACTGTTCAAAGACGGCAGCACACTGCACGGCAAGATCGAAGCCCAAGGCGCAAAACTGCTGCCACTGGCGGCGAATTGCGAGATGCACTTGCCGGCGAAAATCAACGACTACACCGACTTCTACGTTGGCATCGAGCACGCGCAGAACGTCGGCAAACTGTTCCGTCCAGACAACCCGTTGCTGCCGAACTACAAATACGTGCCAATCGGTTATCACGGTCGTGCCTCGACCATTCGCCCGTCCGGCACTGGCGTTCGTCGTCCGAAAGGTCAGACCTTGCCGGCCGGTCAGATCGAGCCGACGTTTGGTCCGTGCGCACGCCTGGACTATGAGCTGGAACTGGGCATCTGGATCGGCCAGGGCAACGACATGGGCGACTCGATCGCCATCGGTGACGCTGCCGATCACATCGCCGGTTTCTGCCTGCTCAACGACTGGTCCGCGCGGGACATCCAGGCCTGGGAATACCAGCCGCTGGGGCCGTTCCTGTCGAAAAGCTTTATCACCAGCATCTCGCCGTGGGTAGTGACTGCCGAAGCGCTGGAGCCGTTCCGTCGTGCTCAACCGGCGCGTCCGGAAGGCGATCCGCAGCCGCTGCCGTACTTGTTCGACAAACGCGATCAGGCCGCTGGTGCCTTCGACATCGAACTGGAAGTGCTGTTGCTCACCGAAACCATGCGCGAGCGAAACCTGCCAGCCCATCGCCTGACCCTGAGCAACACCCAACACATGTACTGGACCGTGGCGCAAATGGTCGCGCACCACAGCGTCAACGGCTGCCAGTTGCAGGCCGGCGACCTGTTCGGTTCGGGCACTTTGTCGGGCCCGCAAAACGGTCAGTTCGGCAGCCTGCTGGAAATCAGCGAGGGTGGTAAAAAGCCGATTGAACTGGCGTCCGGCGAAGTGCGTAAATTCCTTGAGGACGGCGACGAAATCATCCTGCGCGCCCGTTGCATCCGCGACGGTTTTGCCTCCATCGGTTTTGGTGAATGCCGCGGCAAAATACTGCCGGCGCGCTAAGAGGATCGGGTCATGGAACTCTATACCTACTACCGTTCGACGTCGTCCTATCGGGTGCGTATCGCGCTGGCGCTCAAGGGGCTGGATTATCAGGCGCTGCCGATCAACCTGATCGCGCCGCCAGGTGGCGAGCATCGACAGCCGCCGTATCTCGCCGTTAACCCGCAAGGCCGGGTGCCGGCCTTGCGCACTGACGACGGTGAACTGCTTATTCAGTCGCCGGCGATCATCGAGTACTTGGAGGAACGTTATCCACAGGTGCCGCTGCTGTCCAAAGACCTCGCCACTCGCGCCCATGAGCGTGGCGTGGCGGCGGTGATTGGCTGCGACGTGCATCCGCTGCACAACGTCAGCGTGCTCAATAAGCTGCGGCAATTGGGGCACGATGAACTGCATGTGGTGGAGTGGATCGGGCACTGGATCAGCCAAGGTTTGGCGACGGTGGAGCAGTTGATCGGCGATGACGGGTATTGCTTTGGTCCGATGCCTGGGCTGGCAGACACCTACCTGATCCCGCAGTTGTATGCGGCAGAGCGCTTCAGCGTTTCACTTGAGGCGTATCCGCGGATTCGTCGAGTGGCGGCGTTGGCAGCCACACATCCGGCGTTCATCAAGGCGCATCCGGCCAACCAGCCAGACACTCCTTAACACCTCACACCGAGCCAATGTGGGAGCGAGCTCGCGAAAGCGGTATTTCAGCTGCATAGATGTTGACTGACACTCCCTCTTCGCGAGCAAGCTCGCTCCCACAATGAATCAAGGATCAGTGGACGATGGAGTTAGGCGGCAAATGCCCCAACCGCTCAGTCAGGCGAATTCGCTGGATCGGGTCGTCACTGAGCAGCAATGCGTGCTCCAGGTCAAAGCGCTCGGCGTTCGGGCAGTCCAGCCGTTGATAGAGACTGGCCCGGGCCAGGTAGTCGGCGGCGTTGGCGTTGCCCAGCTCCAGCACCCGTTCGGCGTCGATCAGGGCGCCGATGTAGTCATCGTGAGAAAGGTGTAACTGACGCAGATTGCGCGACAGCCGCTGCAGCATTTGCACCGGCTCGGCAGTGAGCAAATGCTCGGCGCTGAGCTTCATGTTCGGGCCGTACTGGCGTTGCAGCAATTCCCGGCAATCGTTAGGGTACAACCGGCGTCCACCGCAGGGATCAAGCAAGTGATCGGCCCCCGGAACTCGCAGCAGGAAATGCCCGGGGAAGTTGACCCCGACCAAGGGGATCTCCAGACCTTTGGCCAGTTCCAGGGCAATCAACCCCAGACTCAGCGGCTGCCCACGCCGGCGTTCCAGCACGTGATTGATCAGCGCGACTTGTGGACGCAATGGCGTAAAGTCGTCCTGGGCAAATCCCAGGTCATTCATACGACGTAACAACGGCTGGGCCAACTCGCTCACCGGCAGCATCGGCAAGCTATAGCTGACGCGCTGTTGCAGGTCCTTGAAGTCTTTCAGCACCGCCTCGGGATCTACCTCACTGTCGTGTTCGGCGGCAACCCACAGCGCCGCCTCGAATAGCGCGGACGGTGTTCGTTGCAAGCAGTCGAAGAAGCGTTGGCGCGGGGTCATCAAAATCTCCGGGGAATGCCTCGTTTTAGCCCCGTCTTGGGCATTCGTCCAGTGCCGCACACAGGTGCATTCAGGTTATGACCGAAAGTCTGCATGGCGACGACGCTTATTCCCGTGCGCTTCTGCAATTTTTGGGCGCAAGCCTATACTGGCGACTACAAGTCGTCATTCGGGAGCCCTGCGATGTTCGCTCTCATGCAAAGCACTCGCCTTGAATCGCTGCATCTGTGCGTCGACCCGGTCACCGGGTTGAAGGCGGTGATTGCCATTCATAACAGCCGTCTGGGGCCTGCCCTCGGTGGGTGTCGTTACCTTGCCTATCCCAGCGACGAGTCCGCCGTCGAGGACGCGGTACGCCTTGCCCAAGGCATGAGTTACAAGGCGGCGCTGGCCGGTCTGGCTCAGGGCGGCGGCGTTGCGGTGATTGTCCGCCCGATCCATGTGGAAAACCGTGGTGCACTGTTCGAAGCGTTCGGACGCTGCATCAATCAGCTTGACGGTCGCTACATCACCGCCATCGACAGTGGCACCTCCGTGGCGGACATGGATTGCATCGCCCAACAGACCCAATACGTCACCAGCACCACCTCGGCGGGCGACCCTGCGCCGCACGCGGCGATGGGGGTGTTTACCGGCATTCGCGCCACCGCCATGGCCCGCCTGGGCAGCGATAACCTCGAAGGCCTGCGCGTGGCAATTCAAGGGCTCGGCAACGTCGGCTTTGCCCTCGCCGAACAGCTGCACGCTGCCGGAGCCGAACTGCTGGTCAGTGACATCGATCACGGCAAAGTGCAACTGGCGATGGAGCAACTCGGCGCTCACCCGATTGCCAATGACGCACTGCTCAGTACGCCCTGCGACATCCTCGCGCCCTGCGGTTTGGGCGGTGTGCTCAACAGCCACAGCGTGACGCAACTGCGCTGTGCAGCGGTGGCCGGTTCGGCGAACAACCAATTGACCCATCTGGAAGTCGCCGATCAATTGGAGCGGCGAGGCATTCTGTATGCGCCGGATTACGTGATCAATTCCGGCGGGCTGATTTACGTTTCGCTCAAACACCGCGGCGAAGAGTTAACGACCATCACCGCACACCTGTCGAAAATCAGCTCGCGGCTGACCGAAGTCTTCGCCCATGCTCAGGCGGAAAAACGCTCGCCGGCCCGAGTGGCAGACGAATTGGCGGAGAAAGTGCTGTATCGATGAAGGAGTGAGGGCCTATCCGGCAGACTTGCTCCCAAGGCCTGGCGCCACACGCGTCAGGCTTGACTGACGCACGCTGACACGGCGTGCCAGGAGCCCCAGGGATGCTTCACAAGGTTGAGCTGCCTTACACCCGATTTTTATCCCCTGACGGCCAATTGCTCGGCGAACTTCCTGCCTGGGCCGACGATTTCAATTTGCTGACGCGCCTTTATCGGCAGATGGTCCTGACCCGTCTTTTTGATCAGAAAGCCGTCGCCCTGCAACGCACCGGGCGCATCGGCACTTATGCGCCAACGTTGGGCCAGGAAGCCATTGGCGTCGCCGTCGGCAGCGTGATGCACGCCGAAGACGTGCTGGTGCCGTATTACCGTGACACTGCCGTGCAGTTGATGCGTGGGGTGCGCATGGAAGAAATCCTCCTGTACTGGGGCGGCGACGAGCGCGGCAGCGACTTTGCCGAACCGGCGGCGGCCCAGGATTTCCCGATCTGTGTGCCGATTGCCACCCAGGCCTTGCATGCCTGCGGCGTCGCCAGCGCCTTTAAAATCCGCGGTGAGCATCGGGTCGCCGTCACCACCTGTGGCGACGGCGCCACCAGCAAAGGCGATTTCCTCGAAGCCCTCAACGTCGCGGGCGCCTGGCAGTTGCCGGTGGTGTTCGTGGTCAACAACAACCAATGGGCGATCTCGGTACCACGACGGATTCAGTGCGGCGCTCCGACCCTGGCGCAGAAAGCCATTGGCGCAGGGTTCCACGGCGAACAGGTCGACGGCAATGACATGCTCGCGGTTTACGACCGGGTACAAGCGGCCCTCGAACGGGCACGCCACGGTAAAGGCCCGGTGTTGCTGGAATGCCTGAGCTATCGCCTCGGCGACCACACCACCGCCGACGATGCCACGCGCTACCGGCCGGCGGACGAGGTCAAGCAGGCCTGGCTGGAAGAACCGGTCAAACGCCTGCAACGTTTCATGGTCGGGCAGAGCGTCTGGGACGAAGGCCGCGAGCAGGCCCTGATCAGCGAATGCCAGGGCCTGGTGCAGCGTGCTGTGGATAACTTCGAAGCAGCGGGAACTCAGGCACCCGAATCGGTCATGGATCACGTCTACGCCCAATGGCCGGAGCCCCTCGCCGGGCAGCGTGAAGAGTTGCTCGAAAGGGCGGCGCGCCGCGCGGGAGATTCGAGCCATGAGTAACGGCAAAGTCACGTTGCTGGAAGCGGTGAACCTGGCGCTGCATCGGGCGATGAGCGAAGACGAAAACGTCATCGTTCTCGGTGAAGACGTCGGGGTGAACGGCGGCGTGTTTCGCGCGACTCAAGGGCTGCGCGACAGCTTCGGCTTCAAGCGAGTGATTGACTCGCCGCTGGCTGAAACCATGCTCGGCGGACTGGTGGTGGGCATGGCCGCCCAAGGTCTGAAACCGGTGGTGGAAATCCAGTTCATGGGCTTCATCTACGCGGCCATGGAACATCTGGTGTCCCACGCCAGCCGCATGCGTAATCGCACTCGCGGGCGGATCACTTGCCCGATGGTCATGCGCACACCGATGGGCGCGGGGATTCGGGCGCCAGAACATCACAGCGAAAGCACTGAAGCATTGTTCGCGCACATTCCAGGTCTGCGGGTGGTGATTCCGTCATCGCCGGCCCGGGCCTATGGCTTGTTGCTGGCGGCCATCGATGACCCTGACCCGGTGGTGTTTCTCGAACCGACCCGGCTCTATCGCATGAACCCGCAACCGCTGTTGGACGATGGCAAGCGCCTGCCGCTGGACAGCTGTTTCACCCTGCGCGAAGGCAGCGACATCACGCTGATCAGCTGGGGCGCCTGTGTGATGGAAACCCTGCAAGCCGCCACCGCATTGGCCGAACGGGGCGTGTCGGCGGAAGTGATCGATGTCGCGACTATCAAGCCCCTGGACCTCGACACCCTGGAAGCTTCGGTGCGCAAGACCGGTCGCTGCGTGATCGTCCACGAGGCACCGCGCTCCTGTGGCGTCGGTGCGGAAATCGCCGCGAGTCTCTACGAACGGGTGTTGCTGGACCTGCAGGCACCCATTCAGCGAGTCACCGCGCCGGACATTCCGCCGCCGCTGTATCGACTGGAATCGCTCTACATGCCAAACGTCGAGGACATTCTTCAGGCCTGCGACAACGTACTGCTGCACTACCTCTAAAAAGACGCCTGAACCCAAGGAGGCCGCGATGAAATATTTCAAACTGTCGGATCTGGGCGAAGGTTTGCAGGAGGCGGAAATCGTCCGCTGGCACGTCAGCGTTGGCGATGCCGTCAAGGCCGATCAACTGCTGGTGTCGGTGGAAACGGCCAAGGCGCTGGTGGATATCCCCGCACCCTATGACGGCGTGGTGTCAAAACTCTACGGCGGCGAGGGCGACATCATTCATGTCGGTGAACCGCTGCTCGGTTACGAAGGCGAAGCAGACGCCGGCACCGTAGTGGGGCGACTCGAAGGTGGCGGCAGCAGTCAGGAGGACTCGTTTTTCATCGGTGCCGCACCTTCGACCCGCGAGCATCTGGCGACCCGTGCCACCCCGGCCGTGCGGCAACTGGCTCGGCAACTCGGCGTGGAGTTGAGCGGGTTAACGGGCTCCGGCCACGAGGGGCTGATCACCCGCACTGATGTGGAAAACGCGGCTCAAACTGAACGCGAGCGCTTCGGCGGCGAACGGTTGCGCGGTGTGCGGCGCAGCATGGCGCTGAACATGTCCCTGTCCCATGCCGAAGTCGTGCCGGTGACGATTTTCGGTGACGCCGACCTGCACCGCTGGGGTCAGGCACGCGAACCGCTGATTCGTCTCGCCAAGGCGATGGCGGCAGCGTGCGCCGTGGAACCGGTGCTCAACAGCGCCTTCGACGGCAAAAGCCTGTTGCTCAAACAGCACGAACGGCTCGACCTGGGCATCGCCGTTGACACCCCGGACGGCCTGTTTGTGCCAGTGCTACGCGATGTCGGTCATCGCACCTCGGCTGACTTGAAGGAAGGCGTCACGCGATTAAGAGCCGATGTGCAAGCGCGATCCATTCCGCCCAGGGAAATGATGGGGGCAACCCTGACGTTGTCGAATTTCGGCACC
This sequence comes from Pseudomonas sp. ZS1P83, assembly GCF_054897825.1. Classification (NCBI taxonomy): domain Bacteria; kingdom Pseudomonadati; phylum Pseudomonadota; class Gammaproteobacteria; order Pseudomonadales; family Pseudomonadaceae; genus Pseudomonas; species Pseudomonas sp. ZS1P83. Next base: position 4,427,466 of record NZ_CM142706.1, on the reverse strand, counting down.
TTGTTCGGTCGCTACGCCAACCCGGTGGTGGTGCCGCCGCAAGTGGCAATCCTCGCCGCTGGCGCCATTCGTGATGAACCAGTGGCGGTCGACGGCGTTGTGGTGGTGCATCCGGTCCTGCCGCTGTCCCTGACTTTCGATCATCGCGTGGTGACGGGCGGCGAGGCGGCGCGTTTCTTCAAGGCGCTGGTCGAGGCGTTGGAACAACCCGACGCATAGGTTTTTTGCAGACATGAAAAAGGCCCTGAGTCATTTGACTCAGGGCCTATTCAATTCGGGTGTTGCTTACTTGGCAGCCTTGGGGGCTTTAGCTGGCTTGGTCGGCTCAGCGTCCGCCACTTCAACAGGTTCAGCGACTTCAGCAGGCGCATTGAGCAATTCGGACAAAGCATCCGGCTGACTCTTGAACGCCTTGGCGAACACATCGCGATTCTTCGCCATGTAGATCCCGGCTTCTTCCACTTGCTGTTCGGTCAGGGACGGAACGGCTTTTTGCAACACTTCAGCCAGCAATTCGGCCAGTTCGAGCATTTTGTCATGACGGTCAGCTTCGGCTTTATCCATGAACAAGCGCTCCAGATCTCGGCTGCTGCGGTATACCACTTCGACGGCCATTCACCACCTCACATGCCTTCACATTAAGTTGTCTTATTCGACTACTGTATTTATATACAGCGAAAAGGATAAGCGAATCCCTGCACTTTGGGTAGTGGCTTTTTAAAGTAGACCGAATTCAGCGTTTGTCAGTTAAACCGTGTCGCTCCATTCGCGGTCCGACTTGCCCGCGAAGGCGTCTGTTCAAACACCGCCGAAGTGTCTCATGTCACGCGGCCATCATCTCAATTCCCAGTCCCTGGCCTTTTTTCTGCATGCAGAACAACCGTCACGTCAAACCCGTATCATCCGCTCGAACCGAGCTAAGGAAGAAACATCGTGAAAATCAACTGGGCCGAGAACCTGCGGCAGAACGTGCATCAACTGGCTGAGTCCCTGGGTAACCTGTTCGTCGAGACCTTCCACTATATGGCGCTGTTCGCCATCGGTGCAGTCACCGCGTGGGCGGCGGTGATGGAGTTTTTGCAGATGATCGAGGCGGGGCACATCAAGATCGATGACATCTTGCTGCTGTTCATCTACCTGGAACTGGGGGCGATGGTCGGGATTTACTTCAAGACCAACCACATGCCGGTGCGTTTCCTGATCTACGTGGCGATCACCGCGCTGACGCGCCTGCTGATCTCCAACGTCTCGCACCACAATCCGCCGGACATCGGCATCATCTACCTGTGCGGCGGGATTCTGCTGTTGGCGTTTTCGATTCTGGTGGTGCGTTACGCGTCGTCGCAATTTCCTTCGGTGAAGATCGAGCACCCGCAGCGCAAGATCGGCGCGGGTTCCGGTGAGCATCCCGACGTCGAGAAGGGCGAGATTTAAAGCCTCATGGCTGGCCGGCTGTGGCCCTTGACGTGTGGCGGTGGCGGGGTGTGGTTGTCGCCGTCGGTCATGGCTTCAAGGATGGCCACGGCGCTGTGGCCCTGTTCGATGGCGATGCCGAATTGAATGCTTTGCACCATGCGTTTGAGGCGCAGGGGGTCGTTGCGTTGTTCGGCGCTGATCATCCGTTTGGCGACCACGCGGCCACTGTTGGAGAGGGTCAGCATGATGCTGCCATCCAGACCCTGAATGCTCAGGTTGATCTGATAATCCGGTGCAAAGGCATCGGTAATGAGCTGAAATGGGTTGTCCATGATGCGTCACCGCCTGATTGAACGTGCAGTTGTTGACCGGCCGTGATCGGGTTGGTTCGCAATACCAGACCATCGGCAGGCCGTTCGCTGAGATTTAAAAAATCCTTTTTGCCTCAGCAGTGACGTAGCAAGGGGCATGCCGAAAAAATTGTCGAACAATAGACTCGGCAAAAAAGAGGCGGGCACTGAGGCCCGCCTTCTTTTTGCCTGCCCGATTCAGGGCAGGAATGAATAGATGATCGCAGACAGTGCAATTAAACCGATCAGCACCACGAACACGTTCGAGGCCTGACCCGAATACTGGCGCAAGGCTTGCACCCGGCGGATGGCGTACATCGGCATCAGGAACAACAGGCACGCAATGATCGGCCCGCCAAGGGTTTCGATCATGCCGAGGATGCTCGGGTTGAAGGTCGCCACGGCCCAGCAGCTGAGGATCATGAACAGCGCGGTCACGCGGTTCAGCGAACGGGCAGACATTACCCGGCCACGGCCGCGCAGGCTTTTTACAATCAGGCCCTGAAAGCCTTCGCTGGCACCGATGTAATGGCCGAGGAAGCCGGGATCGCCAACCACAAGGTGTTGAAGAACAGCGGCATCGGCATCCCTTCACTGGCCGTGGCGAAGAACGCGCCGTTCCAGTTCGGGATCAGGCTGAAACCGAGCAGCAGCAACGCCGCGACGAACGGATAAACCAGCACGCTCATGCATTTGACGATGACGCCTTTGGCCGCAACGCACGATCGCCATCAGGCCGAGGATCAAACCCAGCGACAGCATCGCTCGCGGTGGTGGTGCGATGTGCAACTGATGCTCCATGAAGCTGCTCAAGGTGTTAGTCAGCGCCACGCTGTACACCAGCAGAATCGGGAAGATCGCGAAGAAATACAGCAGCGTGATCAGCTTGCCGGCGCCGATGCCGAAGTGTTCTTCCACCACTTCGGTGATGTCCCCGGAGCGCCCGGACAACACGAAACGGGTCAGGCCGCGGTGGGCGAAGAACGTCATCGCAAACGCCAGCATTGCGGACGGTCAAGGAATGCTCCTCAGCACTCCACCCAGCTCACCGCCAGGCCGCCCCGTGAAGTCTCTTTGTATTTGTCATGCATGTCGGCGCCGGTATCGCGCATGGTGCGGATCACCCGGTCCAGGGAAATGAAGTGTTTGCCGTCGCCGCGCAGGGCCATTTGCGTGGCATTGATCGCCTTCACGGCGGCGATCGCGTTGCGTTCGATACACGGCACTTGCACCAGCCCGCCGACCGGGTCGCAGGTCAGGCCGAGGTTGTGTTCCAGGCCGATTTCGGCGGCGTTTTCCAGTTGCTCCGGCGTGGCGCCGAGGACGTCGGCCAGCCCGGCGGCGGCCATCGCGCAGGCGGAACCGACCTCACCTTGGCAACCGACTTCGGCACCGGAGATTGAAGCATTTTTCTTGCAGAGAATGCCCACGGCCGCAGCGCCCAAAAAGAACGCCACGACGTCATCGTCCGACGCGTCCGGGTTAAATTTCATGTAGTAATGCAGCACCGCCGGAATGATCCCCGCCGCGCCGTTTGTAGGCGCGGTGACCATGCGCCCGCCCGCCGCATTTTCTTCGTTCACGGCGAGGGCGAACAGGTTCACCCACTCCATGGCTGACAGCGTGGAGGTGATGACATTTGGTTTGCCGATTTCCAACAGGCTGCGGTGCAATTTCGCGGCGCGGCGTGGAACATTCAGACCGCCCGGCAGGATGCCTTCGTGACGCAACCCTTGCTCGACGCACTCGCGCATCACTGACCAGATGTGCAGCAGGCCCTGGCGGATTTCGGCTTCGCTGCGCCAGGCCAATTCATTCGCCATCATCAACTCGGAAACGCGCAGGCCGTGCTGGTTGCAGAGCTTGAGTAATTCGGCGGCGCTGGAGAAGTCGTACGGCAGCACCACATCGCTGGTTGGCGCGATACCGGACTCGGCTTCGGCCGCTTCGATGATGAAACCACCGCCGATCGAGTAGTACGTTTGCTCCGACAACTCACCGGTTTCGCCAAAGGCTGTCAGGGACATGGCGTTGGGGTGGTAGGGGAGGCTCTCGTCGAGTAGCAGAAGATCGCTCTGCCAGTTGAAGGCAATGATGGTTTTGCCTGCCAGAGACAGTTCACCGGTTTCACGCAGGGTCTGGATTCGGCTGTCGATGGAAGTGGGATCGATGCTGTCCGGCCATTCGCCCATCAGGCCCATGACACAGGCGCGGTCGGTGGCGTGGCCGACGCCGGTGGCGGAAAGGGAACCGTAAAGGCGGATTTCCACCCGACGTACGGCATCCAGCAATTGCTGGTCAATCAGTGCCTGGGCAAAGGTCGCCGCGGCGCGCATCGGGCCGACGGTATGGGAACTGGACGGACCGATGCCGACTTTGAAGAGATCGAAAACACTGATAGCCATGCTAAAGCCTATACAAGCAATGGAAGAGAAATCGCTGCCATTTTTGTAGGACAAGCGCAATGTCGGCGATACTGCCTACCTCGGTCCTACGTGACCAACGAAACTTCCTAAGAAAGCCTTTAGCAGGACTAAACGATGAGTCGTCAATTGCATGCCCAGACTTATGTCTGGCTGCACGTGTTTTCCTGTGCCGCGCGGCACTTGTCGTTCACTCGATGCGCCGAAGAGCTGCACATCACGCCGGGTGCGGTCAGTCAGCAAATCCGACAACTGGAAGAACGTCTGGGGTTTCGACTGTTCCACCGTCGCGCTCGGGGTGTGGAGTTGAGTGCCGAGGGCCAGCGGCTGGCCATCACGGTCAACGAGGCGTATGGCAGCATTGACGCGGAATTGCGACGACTGGATGCGGGGATGATCAGCGGGATTTTACGGCTGCGCTCGATTCCGTCGTTCCTGAGCAAGTGGCTGACGCCGCGTCTACCGCGTTTGCAGCAGCGCTTTCCGGACATTCAATTGCGCCTGGTGGCCGAGGACAGCAGCGTGCCATTGCACGAAGGCGACTTCGATTTGGCCATCGACCTGAATGACGGCAGTTATCCCGGACTTTTATCCACAACCTTGCTTGACGAACAAATCTTCCCCGTCTGTGCCCCAACCCTGCTGCGCGGCCGCCCGCCGCTGCATGGCCCGATGGATCTGATGCACTTTCCGTTGTTGCACGACATCACAGCCTGGCGCGGCAGTTACGAGTACGCGGAATGGGAGTTCTACCTCAATGCCATTGGCTTCGAAGGTGCGGACGTGCGGCGCGGGCATACCTTCAACCGCAATCACCTGACCATCGAAGCGGCGATTGCCGGGATGGGCGTAGCGATTGCGCGGCGAACGTTGCTGAACGATGAGCTGGAGCGGGGGACGTTAATCGTGCCGTTTGGCCTCGCGGTGCCCAATCACAAGCGCTACGTGCTGCTCTATGCGCCGGGTGCGCTGAGCCATCCGGGCGTGCGCGCGGTGCATGACTGGCTGGTGGAGGAGGCGGGGATTTTTCGTAGCCTGCACCCGCTGGGGGAGCGGCAGATGTGAGCAATTATGACAAAGAAGCGAGGCGACCCAACTCCCGACCTTAACAGCGCTTTTGCTCCTTGTCCGGCTTTTTTTACGAATCAAAAATTATCTTTTTTTAGGGGTTGAATTGTTCTGCGAGCAGACCGATTGTGTAAGTAAGAGGTCACGGTGATGACGCCCAAGGGCCAGCCGAAGTGCCTCTCGCTAGCTAGCTGAAATAAGGGATGAACTATGCAAATCCAAGTCAACAGCGATAACCATATTCAAAGCAGCATCCGACTGGAGGAGTGGGTACGTACTACCATTGAGAGCACGCTAGAACGTTATGAAGAGGACCTGACACGCGTCGAGGTTCATCTGCGGGACGAGAACGGCGACAAGCCCGGTCCCCATGACTTGCGCTGTCAGCTGGAAGCGCGGCCAAAAGGCCACCAGCCGATTTCTGTAACCCATAAAGCCGACTCCCTGGAATTGGCGATCGACGGGGCGGCCGAAAAACTCGAACATGCGCTTGAGCACCTGTTTGGCAAACTGCGGGGCAAACCACGTGCCGCGGTGGTGCCATTCGAGAGAGTCGCTGCCGATGCGTTGCTGGAAGACGAGTTTCTCGAGAACGAACAGGCTGCGCAAAACGGTTGAAGCCTGATTAATTTTTTACCTTTCCACTGACAAACGGGTCTGCTTATGCAGGCCCGTTCTCGTTTGGGCTGATCGTTACTGATCGTTCCCACGCGGAGTGGTCGGCATCCCCCCATCTCAACTATTTTGCATATGAGAATATTTATCATTAGTATTGCGGCCTTGTTGGTCCCGTGACGTTCACGAGGCCTCACCCGTTTCAAGGTCGAAACATGAAAGGCAAAATCACCACGCTCCCCGTTTCCTACCGGCTTGCCGTCACTTCCCGAGTGCTGGCCGCCGTGCTGGGGGGGTACCTCGTCGCGGCATTGGCGAGTGTCAGCCTGACGATGTGGCTGCCCATGGCCCGCGACGAAGCGGTGGTCACTGGGATGATGAGCTCATTTCTGGTCTATCTGGTCGCCGTACTCTGGTACTTTGCCTGTCGCAGTGCGTGGCAAGCCTGGTTCGGATTGATCGTGCCAAGCGTGGTGTTGGCGGCGGTGTCGGGGTTGGCGTACTGGATGGACCTCTCATGAAAGAGGGATTTCGTCAGGCCATGGCCTGGCTGCACACCTGGGCCGGGCTGATCTTCGGCTGGCTGCTGTTCGCGATTTTCCTGACCGGCACACTCGCCTATTTCAAGGATGAGATCAGCCACTGGATGCAGCCGGAAATTCCCGCACGTGCAGTGTCCTCCGAAACGAGTCTGACCCTGGCCCAGCACTATCTTCAGCAGCACGCCGCCGGTGCCTCGCGATGGCTCATCGATTTGCCTGACGCTCGCGAACCCGCGCTGTCGGTGCGGTGGCAGCAAGCACCGGCCAAGCCCGGCACGCGGGGTCAATTCACCGAAAAACTCCTCGACCCGCAAACCGGCGCGCAAGTGCAGGGCCGGGACACACGCGGTGGCGAGTTCTTTTACCGCTTCAACTTTCAGTTGCAGATGCCCTATCCGTGGGGTCGCTGGCTGTCGACCATCGCAGCGATGGTGATGTTCGTCGCGCTGATCAGCGGGATCATCACCCACAAGAAAATCTTCAAGGACTTCTTCACCTTCCGCCCGCGCAAGGGCCAACGCTCCTGGCTCGACGGGCACAACGCGGTGGGTGTGCTGGTGTTGCCGTTTCACCTGATGATCACTTACAGCAGCCTGGTGATTTTCATGTCGATGGTGATGCCCGCGAGCATCGTTGCCTCGTATGGCGGTGACAGCGATACCTTTTACGATGAAGTGTTTCCTGTTTCCAAAACCCCCGAACTTGCCGGTGAACCGGGCCAGTTGGCGCCGTTGGCACCGCTGCTGGAACGGGCCCGAGAGCAGTGGTCGGGCGGGCGAGCCGGGCGGCTGACGGTCAACAATCCGGGCGATGCGAATGCCTCGGTCGTCCTTGCGCGTGACGGCGCCGACCACGTAGTCCACGACTTTGGCAGCGCGGTGACGTTCAACGGGGTGACCGGGCAATTGCTTGGCGCCACGGCGGGACAATCCTTGCCGATGGCCATTGCCGGCAGTTTCTACGGCTTGCACATGGGCCATTTCGCCGGTCCTGTGTTGCGCTGGCTGTACTTCATTTGTGGTTTGGCGGGCACGGCGATGATCGGTACCGGGCTGGTGGTCTGGCTCGGCAAGCGTCAGCTCAAACATGCGAAAAGCGGTGTGATGCCGTTCGAGTTGCGGCTGGTGGAAGTGCTGAACATCGCCGGCATGTCGGGGTTGATGGTCGCGGTGGCGGCGTTCTTCTGGGCCAATCGATTGTTGCCGGTCGGGATGGCCGGGCGGGCAGATTGGGAAGTGAACTGCTTCTTCATCGTCTGGGGTTTGAGTGTGTTGCATGCCATGGTCCGCCGTGGTCGCGCCGCGTGGGTCGAACAGTTGGCGCTGGCGGCGTTGCTGTTCTGTGCGGTGCCGTTGCTGAACGCGCTGACCACGCCTTATCACTTGGGTGTCACGCTGGCGCAGGGCGATTGGGCCATGGCCGGTTTCGATCTGGCATGCTTGGGCAGTGGTCTGTTTTTCGCTTGGGCGGCGTGGAAAATGCAGCGCTCGGGGCAGGCTGGAATCGTCATCCGACCGCGGGCGAAATCGATATCGCATGAGCGAGAGGCGCACTGAATGTTCCTGGCCTTGTTGCTGTGCTACGGCGGTTTCACCGCGCTCTGTTTATCCATGGATCGGCATCACGCCGAACTGCTGGGGCGCAAACCCTCGGCCCGTCGCCGCCAAGGGATGAAACTCAGTGGCTGGCTGTTGCTGGCGTTGTCGTTGTGGGCTGCGGTGTCGTCGACGGGGTGGGGACTTGGGTTGGTGGAATGGTTTGCGGTGTTGATGCTCAGCGCTCTGGTGCTGGTGCTGTTGATGCCGTATCGCCCGCGCCTGGCCCTGGTGTTGGCGGGTTTGAGCCTGCTCGCCAGCCCCGTTGCCGCGTTTGCAAAGGGCTGAGCTGATGATCACCAGCCCCCCGGAATCCCATGACGACGAACATCGCGGTGCACGTGCGCATTTCCTGCAGGTGTTCCTTTCCCAGCGTTCGCAAATGGAAGCGCTGGTGAGTCGTCGTGTCGGGTGTCGGGCGACGGCCGCAGACCTGGTGCAGGACTTGTTCCTGCGCTTCTGGCGTCGGCCGCTGGTGCAGGTCGAAGAGCTCAGCACTTACCTGTTGCGCTGCGCCGGCAACATTGCCATCGACCATTTACGCAGTGAAGGCACGCGGGTGCGGGTCAACGAGGGCTGGATGCCGGATCAACCGGACAGCCACGGTAGCGAACCGCAAGCGGCGTTGGAGGCGGGCAACGATTTGCGTCATGTCGAAGCGGCGTTGCGCGCGTTGCCTGAGCGCACGCGACAGATTTTTTTGCTCAACCGTATCCATGGCCGCAAATACGCCGAGATCGCGAAGGCCATGGGTTTGTCCCAAAGCGCCGTGGAAAAACATATGATGCGCGCCCTCGAGGCTTGCAAGGCCAGCCTGCGGGAACCCGAACCGCGCACGCCAGGGAAAGCACTGTGAACAACACCGAACGCGTCACCCCGACGCCCGCGCAGGAGCAGGCGGCCTTCGCCTGGCTGAGCCTGTTGCATGACCAGCCCAGCAGCGGCGATCAAATCTCGTTCAGTCGCTGGTTGCAGGCCGACCCCGCCCATGCCGAGGCTTACGCCCAGGCGCAAGTGGTGTGGGAGTTGACCGAAGCACCGGCCCGAACGCTGGCCGATGAAGAAGTGTTTGCCTTGCAGGGTTACCTCAACGCCATGAATCGCTCGCGCCGTACCAGCGTCCGGCGTTGGTCCGGTGCGCTGGCGATGGCCGCGTGTCTGGTGCTGATGATCGGTGTCGGTGCTGGCTGGCAACCGTCGCGCTGGGTCAATGATCTGGGGGCTGACTATGTGTCGGCGCCGGGGGAAATTCGCACGGTCACGCTGGTCGATCAGTCGCAAGTCACCCTGGATGCCGACAGCGCGATTGCGGTGGATTTCAGTCGTGGCGAACGGCACGTTGAGCTGCGTCGCGGTGCCGGATTTTTCAGCGTGACCCACAACGGCGAGCCGTTTGTGGTGGACGCTGAAAAGGGTCAGGTGAAGGTGCTGGGGACTCAGTTCGAAGTACGCCTGCAACCTCACGGTGCGCAGGTCACGGTGTTGTCCGGGCGCGTCGGTGTGACAGCGGACAAGAACGCCGCGCAGCAAATTCTGACGGCTGGCCAGCAAGTGGCTTATGGCAATGGTTTGGCGGAAAAACTCCACAGCGTCGACAGTGAAGCGCAATTGGCGTGGCGTCAGGGTTGGCTCAATTACTACAAGGCGACACTCGCCGAGGTGGTGCAAGACCTGGGACGTTATTACCCGGGGCGGATTGTACTGCTCAACGATGAACTGGCGGCGCGGCGAGTCAGTGGCAGTTTCCCGAGCAAGGATCCGCAGGCGGTGTTGAGTTCGTTGCAAGGAGTGTTGGGGTTTGAACAGCGCCAGGTTCTGGGGCAGCTGATTATTTTGCGTTGAAGCTTTTTTCAAATATTTTCAAAATTTCTGGTGAGGTAAACCCCGACGCCATCCGTGTAGTGACTGAAACTGCGAGTCATTCGCATCCCGTAGGTTCTACACAGGTCATGAGCAATGAAGTCCAGGGCAAAATCGGGTTCGGTCAAACAATGGTTGGGTACGTGTGCATTGAGCTTTTCGGCGTTGGCGTTGCTGCCGTTGAGTGTGGCGGTGGCAGCAGAGGCCGGCAGTGCTCGACAGAGTGCGCAGTTCAGCTTCGCGATGGCCGCCAAACCGCTGCCCCAGGCCTTGAGTGACTTCAGCCGGATCACTGGCATCAGCGTGGTCTACACCGATGAGGCGCCGTACGGTCTAACCGCTCCGGCGATCAATGGTCAGTTCAACGCCGATCAGGCGATGCAGCGTTTGCTCAGCGGTTCGGGATTCACCTTCCGTCGTACCGACGGCCACACGTTGGTCCTCGAGCCGTTACCCACCGAAGGCACCTTGAACCTCGGCGCGACCACCATCACTTCCGTGGCCGATCAATCCATGAGCTATCAGCCGCCGCCCATCAGTTCGGTGATGCGCTCCTCGGCCTTGCTCCAGGAAATCCCCCAGACCGTCAACGTCATCCCGGCTCAGGTCATTCGCGATCAGGCGCCGCGCAATCTGGACGATGCGCTGGCCAACGTCAGCGGCATTACCCAGGGCAACACGCTGGCGGGCACCCAGGATTCGGTGATGACGCGTGGTTTCGGCGACAACCGTAATGGCTCGATCATGCGCGATGGCATGCCGATCGTGCAGGGCCGTGGCCTCAATGCAACCGTGGATCGGGTCGAAGTCCTCAAGGGCCCGGCATCCTTGCTTTACGGCATCCAGGACCCGGGTGGCGTGGTGAACATGGTCAGCAAAAAGCCTGAGCTTGAGCAGTACAACGCCTTGACCTTGCGCGGCTCGACCTACGGCGACGGCAAAAACGGCAGCGGTGGCGGCCTGGACAGCACCGGCGCACTCGGTACTTCCGGCCTCGCTTACCGCATGGTCCTGGACCACGAAGACGAAGATTACTGGCGCAACTTCGGCACTCACCGCGAGACGCTGGTGGCGCCGTCACTGGCCTGGTTCGGCGAAAGCACCAAGTTGCTGTTTGCCTATGAACACCGGGAGTTCCTGACCCCGTTCGACCGTGGCACAGTGATCGACCCGCGTGACAATCACCCGCTGGACATCTCCCGTGAACGCCGTCTCGACGAACCCTTCAATAACATGGAAGGGCGCTCGGATCTGTATCACTTCGAGGCCGATCACGAACTCAACGACAACTGGAACGCCCACTTCGGCTACAGCTGGAACCGCGAAACCTACGACGCCAGCCAAGTGCGCATCACGGCCATCGACACCAAGAAAGGCACGCTGACCCGCAGCATGGATGGGACGCAGAACGCGATCAGCACCGACCGTTTCACCACCGCCGGCCTCGAAGGCAAAGTCAACGTTCTGGGCCTGCAACATGACCTGGTGTTCGGCATCGATGACGAGTACCGCAAGATCTACCGCGAAGACCTGATCCGCCAGAAAAGCCTGAGCACCTTCAGTTACCTCGACCCAGTCTACGGCCGCGAAGTCGCCGGCACCACCGTCAGCCCTGCGGACAGTGCGCAGACTGATGAACTGCGCAGCGATTCGGTATTCCTCCAGGACTCGATCCACCTGACCGATCAATGGATTTTCGTCGCTGGCGGGCGTTTCCAGGAATACGACCAGTACGCCGGCAAAGGCGTGCCGTTCCAGGCCAACACCGACAGCAACGGCCAGAAATGGGTGCCTCGCGCCGGTCTGGTGTATCGCTACACCGATGAGCTGTCGTTCTACGGCAGCTACACCGAGTCGTTCAAACCCAACTCGACCATTGCGCCGTTGAGCGGCAGCAGCACCGTGCTTGACGGCAGCATCGCGCCGGAAGAAGCCAAGTCCTGGGAAATCGGCGCCAAGCTCGACATGCCGGGCCGCGTCACGGGTAACGTCGCGCTGTTCGACATCAAGAAACGCAACGTGCTGGTGGCCAACTCCGAAGGCCCGGTGACGATTTACAGCGCCGCTGGCGAAGTGCGTTCCCGTGGGCTGGAAGTGGACTTGACCGGTCAGCTGAGTGATCGCTGGAGCATGATCGGCAGCTATGCCTACACCGACGCCGAAGTCACTGAAGACCCGACCTACAAAGGCAAAAAACTGCAAAACGTAGCGAAGAACAGCGGCTCGCTGTCGGCGGTCTATGACTTCGGCACCCTCGTTGGTGGCGATCAGCTGCGGGTCGGCGCGGGGGCGCGGTATGTCGGTGAGCGCGCCGGTAACGCCGTGAACGATTTCGATCTGCCGAGCTACACCGTGGCCGATGCATTCGCCACCTATGACACCAAGGTCGAAGGGCAGAAGGTCAAGTTCCAGCTCAACGTGAAGAACCTGTTTGATCGCACCTACTACACCTCGGCGGCGAGCCGGTTCTTTGTGTCGATGGGGGATTCTCGGCAAATTTCGTTGTCGAGCACGTTGGAGTTCTAACGGTCGACCGCGTCATCGTTCTTCGCGAGCAGGCTCGCTCCCACAGGGGTAACGCGCTCAAAATGTGGGAGCGAGCCTGCTCGCGATGGTGTCTGCACAGACGCCGAATATCCCAGGACTAGCGCAAAAACGCCTGCCGATACTCCCCAGGCGTTCCACCCAACGCCTGACGAAACCGATTAGTGAAATGACTCGCACTGGCAAACCCGCATGCCAAAGCGATCTCCCCCAACGGCTGCGACGTCGAGCGCAGTAACGCCCGTGCCCGGCTCAGTCGTCGCGACAGCACATACTGATGCGGCGGCAATCCAAAGCTCTCTCTGAACATGCGCGCAAAGTGGTACTCCGATAACGCACAAAGCCCAGCCAACTGCCCCAGGCTGATGGCCTCGGCCAACTGATTGTCGATGAACTCCACCAACTGCCGTCGTTGATGCGCAGCCAATCCACCCTTGAGCCGCAGCCCCTCGCGCATACCGACCTGGCCGAGCAAGACGTGGCTGAGCATTTCGTGGGCCAGGCTGCTGGTGAGCAGGCGTTCGCCGGGCTCGTCCCAGTTCAGCGTGATCAACTGTCGAAAGCGCTTGGTTTGCAGCGGATCGTCTAGAAAGGTGGCTTCGCGTAATTGCAGTTGGCGAGGTTCGCGGTCCAGCAGCGTGACGCAGCCGAGGGCGAACTGTTCGGGGCCGAAATAAACATGTGCCAAACGAATGTCGCCGTTGATCACCCAGGCTGACTGATGCTCAGCGGGCAGGATGCACAGCTTGTCGGGGCCGCCCTTGGTGCCGGGCTGGTCGCGGCGAAAGGTCCCGGTACCGCCGGCGATGTAGCAGGACAGGGTGTGATGGCTCGGCGCTTCGTAGTCCTGAGCATCGTGATGATTGCTCCACAAGGCTGCAGCCATGCCGTCACCGAGCTCGGCGCTGTGCTCCAGACGAGCATTGGGCGAGCGGTTGAGGGCTTGAAAGACTTGCAGTGATTCCAGTGCGGGCATGATCGGTTCTCTCCAACGCCTTGCATCCTACTCCGTGGACGTTCACGTGCCAGCCCCGGCCTGACAAAAGCGCAAGTTTATGCAAGTGCGGCGAGGCTTGGGGCGGGACACTGAGCCTCTATTGAGGAGCCTTTGCCATGAACCTGTCGTTGTATTTGCTGACCGTGCTGATCTGGGGCACCACCTGGATTGCCTTGAAATGGCAACTGGGCGTGGTGGCGATTCCGGTGTCGATCGTCTATCGCTTCGGCCTCGCGGCGTTGGTGCTGTTCGTCATGCTGCTGCTGAGTCGTCGTCTGCAAGTGATGAACCGTCGGGGGCATCTGATCTGCCTGCTGCAGGGGCTGTGCCTGTTCTGCATCAACTTCATGTGCTTCCTGACCGCCAGCCAGTGGATCCCCAGTGGTCTGGTCGCCGTGGTGTTTTCCACCGCCACCCTGTGGAACGCCCTCAATGCGCGGGTATTCTTCGGTCAGAAAATTGCCCGCAACGTGCTGATGGGCGGTGCGTTGGGTTTGTTCGGACTTGGCCTGTTGTTCTGGCCTGAATTGGCGGGCCATACCGCCAGCCCGGAAACCTTGCTCGGGTTAGGTCTGGCATTGCTCGGAACCTTGTGCTTCTCGGCGGGCAACATGCTCTCGAGCCTGCAACAGAAGGCCGGTCTCAAACCCCTGACCACCAACGCCTGGGGCATGGCTTATGGCGCGGCGATGTTGACGGTGTGGTGCCTGGTCAAAGGCATCCCGTTCGACATGGAATGGAATGCACGCTACATCGGCTCGTTGTTGTATCTGGTCATTCCCGGCTCGGTGATTGGCTTCACCGCGTACCTGACGCTGGTCGGGCGCATGGGGCCGGAGCGCGCAGCCTATTGCACCGTACTGTTCCCCGTGGTGGCGCTGAACGTGTCGGCGTTTGCCGAAGGTTATCAATGGACGGCGCCGGCATTGGTGGGTTTGGTGCTGGTGATGTTGGGTAATGTGTTGGTGTTCCGCAAACCTGGGGTACTTCGATTACGCAGAAGCGTGAACGGGGCTGATAAGTACGGGATTTAATCATTCCTCGGTTCTGATGCTTATATAAATGAGTGTGGGTGATGTAAAGCTTAGAATTTTTTGGGCCCATTCATCATAGTTCCAGACATCCGATTGGTCCATGTTGAACCATTCGACACCCACAACCTGTATGCAGATGTAGTAGACGAATATGGCTACTAATAAACCCATCAATGCATATTTTTTAGCCTCGTGGAAATCGTCGGCGCTGGCATTGAGGTTTCTATAGAGCTGATAGGTGCCCATCAGGCAAAGCAGGGTGTAGATAACTTCAAGTGTAATGATGATCCAGTAAATCCGATGTTGAAGCATGGGCGATGTAATGGCCCGAAGGCTATATTTCGACTGGTCGCTGGTGGTGTCCATACTCAATATATGAGCGACATACTCATAATTGGTCGGGTAGTCGGCTAAGTTGCTGTACATCATCAGCAAGCCGAAAAAACTAATAAAAGACATCAGTGCGATTTTGCTGATTCTGATGGTTTGGTTTGTTGTCAGGTTGTTCACGGTTTTGGTTCTCCAGAATGTGTGCCTGTGATGGCAAGTGACTGAAGAAAGTTTATCGCGTAAGTCGTTATTTAAGTTGTTTACTGAATTGCAAGTTGTGTAAGAGGTTGGGATTGGCTTTTGAGTTTGCTCGCCAAGTGTTTTATTCGTTGAACTGGGTGCGGGCAGGCGTTGAAACGTCTGCCTGGCTTTTTCAGTCATTCCACACTTGTGGATTCACCAGATCTTGCGGTCGCTCACCCAACAAGGCGCTGCGCAAGTTAGCCAACGCGCGGTTGGCCATGGCCTCGCGGGTTTCATGAGTCGCCGAGCCGATGTGCGGCAATGTCACCGCGTTTTTCAGTTGGAACAGGGGGGACACGGCCAGCGGTTCGTTCTCGTAGACGTCCAGCCCAGCACCGCGAATCCGGTTGGTTTGCAGCGCTTCGATCAGCGACGGTTCGTCCACTACCGGGCCGCGGGCGATGTTGACCAGAATGGCGCTCGGTTTCATCAACGCCAGTTCGCGGTGGCTGATCAGGTGTTTGGTTTTCTCGCTGAGCGGTACCACCAGGCAGACGAAATCGGCTTCGGCCAGCAGTTGATCAAGGCTGCGGAACTGCGCGCCGAGTTCTTGCTCCAGTTCGGTCTTGCGGCTGTTGCCGCTGTAGATGATCGGCATGTTGAAGCCCAGTCGCCCGCGACGGGCGATGGCTGCGCCGATGTTGCCCATGCCGACGATGCCCAGGGTTTTGCCGTGCACATCGCAACCGAACAACGGTGCGCCGACGGTGGCTTGCCATTGGCCGGCCTTGGTCCAGGCGTCCAGTTCGGCGACGCGTCGGGCGCTGCTCATCAGCAAGGCGAAGGCCAGGTCGGCGGTGCTTTCGGTGAGGACGTCGGGCGTGTTGGTGAGCATGATGCCGCGTTCGTTGAAGTAGTCGACGTCGTAGTTGTCGTAGCCGACCGAGACGCTGGAGACGACTTCAAGTTTGGCGGCGTTTTCCAGCTGTGCACGACCGAGTTTGCGACCGACGCCGATGAGGCCGTGGGCGTGGGGGAGGGCTTCATTGAATTGGGCGTGGATGTCGCCGTTTTTCGGGTTGGGCGCGATGACGTCGAAGTCTTGCTTGAGGCGTTCGACCATTTCGGGGGTGACGCGGCTGAAGGCAAGGACGGTCTTTTTCATGGGAGGAGGGCTCTCGGGCGCAGGTGAATGCCAAGCACGCTAACATTCTTCTGCTGATCGGGTACATATCCATTTTCTTCGCTTCGACCTCCTCTCGATGTGTTCGACTTCGTCGAACGGCGCTACGCGCCTGCCCCCCAGATGAACACCTCCACTCAGCCTCCCGAAGGGCCGGGTGGATCAAGATCAAGGGCTGCAGGCGAGCTAACGCTCGGC
Organism: Pseudomonas sp. ZS1P83; assembly: GCF_054897825.1. Taxonomy (NCBI): domain Bacteria; kingdom Pseudomonadati; phylum Pseudomonadota; class Gammaproteobacteria; order Pseudomonadales; family Pseudomonadaceae; genus Pseudomonas; species Pseudomonas sp. ZS1P83. The sequence goes on along the minus strand of NZ_CM142706.1, from coordinate 4,411,128 downwards.
CTGTTGAGTGGTGAGGGGCGGGTGTACGCGGTCTGCTTTTGATGTTGTAGGAGCGAGGCTTGCCCGCGAAGACGGCCTGATAGCCGACCAATATCTCGCAGATGTACATCGTTCAAAGGTGGGAGCGAGCCTGCTCGCGATTGCGATGGGTCATTCAACATTGATATCGACTGAAACACCGCTATCGCGAGCAGGCTCGCTCCCACAAGGGATCAGCTGTGTGGCGCAGGTTTTGGTAGGTCGATGTTATCTAGCATCCGATTCACCGAGAGTGTCAGATTTTTTGTGTGCGGGCCGGTAAGGGCCTGCCGTCAGGCAGGCCTTCTTTTCAACAGCTCGGCCTGATGAATCGATCTCCGTACAAGATCGCAAATTGATTCATGGCGCTCTTCCAATCATGGGCCGCACTGCCCCAATTAGCAGTGATATTTTGCAGTGCCAGCCAGATCAATTTCGTCGCTGCATCGTCGGTTGGAAAGTGACCTCTTGTCTTGATGATCTTGCGCAACTGAGCATTGATGCTCTCGATGGCGTTAGTGGTGTAGATCACTTTTCGTATGGCTGGCGGGAAGACGAAAAACGGGATGACTCGGTCCCAGGCACGTCTCCAGGCGGCAACCACCGTCGGATATTGCTTGCCCCAAGGTCCAGCTTCGAACGCATCTAGAGCTTGCTCGGCAACTTCAGCGTTGAGCGCTTGATAGATCGGCTTCAGGGCTTTGGCCAGTTCGCGACGCTTGTCCCACGCCGCGTAATCAAGACTGTTACGGATCAAGTGGACGATACAGGTCTGCAACGTCGTCTGAGGAAATACCGCATTCAAGGCTTCTGGCATGCCTTTAAGTCCGTCAGTTACAGCAATCAAAACGTCTTCGACGCCTCGGGTCTTGAGGTCATTGAAGACCTTCATCCAGAACTTGGCGCCCTCAGTGCTCTCAATCCAGATGCCCAAAATATCTCGGGTGCCGTCCGGTAATACGCCCAGGGCCAAATAGATTGCCTTGTTGCGAACCACCCCTTCGTCACGGATTTTGACCCGCAGAGCATCGAAGAAAATGACCGGGTACATCGGCTCTAGTGGCCGCTGCTGCCAGGCACTGACTTCTTCCAGGACAGCATCGGTGACGGAGCTGATGAAGTCATGGGAGACGTCTGTCCCGTATTGCTCCGAGAGAAATGCACGAATCTCGCGAACGCTCATGCCACGGGCATACATGGCAATGATCTTGTCATCGAAGCCTGTAAAACGGCGCTCGTGCTTGGGGATCAGGATAGGAGCGAAGCTGCCATCCCGGTCTCTGGGGATGTCCAGGCGCAGCGGACCGTCATCGGTGAGCACGGTCTTGCCGCTTTTACCGTTGCGCTGGTTGCTCGAATCCTCAGGGCGCTCCGCGCCCTGAGGATAGCCAAGGTGGTGGCCGAGCTCGGCACCAAGGGCTCGCTCGATCAGCGCTTTTTTGAACGCCATCGAAGCGTCCTGAATGGCTTCCGCGCTCATTGGGCCGCTGACGAACTGATCAATCAGCTCTTTTGGAATGGCTGGAAGGTCTCGCGTGGCCTCACGGGCCGGTTTTTTCTTGATCGGCATACATGCACCTCTGCAACATGTTATGCCCGAACACAAAATTTATGACACTCCCGATTCACCGCCAGCTCAGCCAGCATAACGATCTGCTGAATCGCCATCGCTCCCAAAATCACCGCGTCTGTAGGACCGTGAAATCAGTTCGCCACCCGAACCCCACCCATACTCCCACTCAACTCATAAGCCGCCAATTCCGCCTGATGCGCCGCCAATATCTCCGGCAACGACCCACGCAAATACTCCACCCACGTTTTAATCTTCGCGTCCAAATACTGCCGCGACGGATAGATCGCATACAGATTCAGTTCCTGCGACCGGTAATTCGGCATCACCCGCACTAGCGTCCCGTTGCGCAACCCTTCAATCGCCGCATACACCGGCAACACGCCAACCCCCATGCCGCTGGTGATCGCGGTCTTCATCGCATCAGCAGAGTTCACCAGAAACGGCGAGCTATTAATGGTGACCATTTCCTGGCCTTCCGGGCCGTCGAAAGTCCATTTCTCCAGCGGAATCACCGGGCTCACCAGCCGCAAACAGGCGTGGTTCAGCAAATCGCTGGGCTTTTGCGCGCAGCCGTTGGCTTTTACATAGGCCGGCGAGGCGCAAACGATGCTGTAGGTGATGCCCAAACGCTGGGAGACGAACCCCGAGTCCGGCAGTTCGCTGGCGAGCACGATGGACACGTCGTAGCCCTCGTCCAGCAGGTCCGGCACGCGGTTGGCCATGGTCAGGTCGAAGGTGACGTCGGGGTGGGTTTTGCGGTAACGGGCGATGGCGTCGATCACGAAGTGCTGACCGATACCGGTCATGGTGTGCACCTTGAGCTGCCCGGCTGGGCGCGCGTGGGCGTCGCTGGCTTCGGCTTCGGCTTCTTCGACGTAAGCCAGGATCTGCTCGCAGCGCAATAGATAACGCTTGCCGGCCTCGGTCAGGGCGATGCGTCGAGTGGTGCGGTTGAGCAGGCGGGTTTGCAGGTGGGCTTCCAGGTTGGAGACCGCGCGAGAGACGTTGGCCGTGGTGGTGTCGAGTTGCACGGCGGCGGCGGTGAAGCTGCCAGCCTCGGCCACATAACTGAAGGCGCGCATGTTTTGCAAAGTGTCCATGAGGTGCTCTCGGAGGCGATGGCAAATTGTGACACGAAGTTGCTGATTTTCGACAGGCGACTAAAGATGGACCAAGGGATTATCGCGCTAACGGTAACAAAGATTCACAGGATACCCAGCTTATCGCCAACAAAGCCGACCCCTAGAATTGCGCCCTTGTAGGAGCGAGCGGTGCGGCGATCCGACTTGCCCGCGAAGGGTACGCCGCGGTTTGTCAGGCACACCGCATTATCGTTCTTCGCGGGCAAGTCGGATCGCCGCACCGCTCGCTCCTACAGGATCTTTGTATCTTCCCCACATCAGGAATTTTCAGCAGTGCCGCGTCGCATCAGCAGAGCGCTTCAGACGCTCAGTGTTTTGGCTTTAACCCTGGCAATCAGCGGCTGCATCGGTACCGCAGGTATTGCCCCGCAAGGCAAGGCACTCGAGGCCAATTCATTGGCCACCGACGAAGCTATTCAGAGCGCCGCACAGGACGCTCACTGGCCTACCGCCCAATGGTGGCAGGCGTATGGCGACCCGCAACTGAACCGCTGGATCGACCTCGCCCTGCAAGACAGCCCGAGCATGGCCATGGCCGCCGCGAGGGTGCGCCAGGCCAAGTCCATGGCCGGCATCGCCGAGTCCGCCGAGTCGTTGCAGATAAACGGTGAATCCACGCTCAAACGCCACAACTGGCCCACCGATCAGTTCTATGGGCCGGGTGAGCTGGCCAACACCACCACCTGGGACAACAACGCCGCGCTGGGTTTCAGCTATGCCCTCGACCTCTGGGGCCGCGAAAGCAACGCTACCGAGCGCGCCGTGGACATGGCCCACATGACGGCAGCCGAAGCACGGCTGGCGCAGCTCGAATTGCAGAACAACATCGTGCGCGCCTACATCGAGCTTTCGTTGCATTACGCGCAACGGGATATCGTCGCCGCGACGCTGAAACAGCAACAGCAAATTCTCGACCTGGCACAAAAGCGTCTCAACGGCGGCATCGGCACCCATTTTGAAGTCAGCCAGGCCGAAACGCCGTTGCCGGAAACCCATCGTCAGATCGATGCGCTGGACGAAGAAATCGCCCTGAGCCGCAATCAACTTGCCGCGTTGGCTGGCAAGGGCCCGGGGGCGGGCGCGCAGTTGCAGCGGCCGACACTGTCGTTGGGCGCGCCGCTGAAGTTGCCGTCGTCCTTGCCAGCGCAGTTGCTCGGTCAACGCCCTGACGTGGTCGCCAGTCGTTGGCAAGTGGCGGCCCAGGCGCGGGGCATTGATGTGGCTCACGCCGGGTTCTATCCCAACGTCGATCTGGTCGGCAGCCTCGGCTACATGGCCACGGGCGGTGGAGCGTTGGAGTTCCTGACCGGCAAGAAGCTCAACTACAGCGTCGGCCCGGCCATTTCGTTGCCGATCTTCGATGGCGGCCGTTTGCGTTCGGAGCTGGGTGAAGCCTCGGCCGGTTACGACATCGCCGTGGCCAAGTACAACCAGACGCTGGTCAACGCGCTGAAGAACATCTGCGACCAACTGATACGCCGCGAATCCATGGACAAGCAGCAAACCTTCGCCGCCGAGTCGGTGGCCACCGCGCAGAAGACTTACGACATCGCGATGATCGCCTATCAGCGCGGCCTCACCGATTACCTCAACGTGCTTAACGCCCAGACTTTGTTGTTCAAACAGCAGCAGGTTCAGCAGCAGGTTCAGGCCGTACGCCTCAGCGCTCACGCTGGACTGGTGACGGCTTTGGGCGGTGGACTCGGAGCAGGCAACGATGTGCCGAAAGACAGCCAGACCCAGCCGCCTAAAACCCCGAGCCTTCTTAAGAGCATCGCAAATTGACCACGGACCCTGTGGGAGCGAGCTTGCTCGCGATGAGGGCGTGTCAGTCAATGCTTGTGTCGCCTGACACTCCGCTATCGCGAGCAAGCTCGCTCCCACAGGTTCCAAGTCTCCACGGACATTTTCTGAGCAGGACTTCATGACTCCCTTGCCCGCACCTTTGCGCTGGTTGTATTCCCTTGAATGGCGCCGGGGTTTCTTCGACTGGGCGCGCAGCGATGGCGTGACCTGGGTCTATATTTTCAAGGTGCTGTTCGCGGCGTTCCTGACCCTGTGGCTGGCCATGCGTCTGGAGTTGCCGCAACCGCGCACGGCGATGATCACCGTGTTCATTGTCATGCAACCACAAAGCGGCCAAGTATTCGCCAAGAGTTTCTATCGCTTCCTCGGCACCTTGGCGGGCTCGGCGGTGATGGTCGCGCTGATTGCCTTGTTCGCCCAAAACACCGAGCTGTTCCTTGGTTCGCTGGCGATTTGGGTGGGCATCTGCTCGGCCGGCGCGGCGCGGTATCGCAACTTCCGCGCCTACGGTTTCGTGCTCGCCGGATACACCGCGGCGATGGTCGGTTTGCCCGCATTGGCCCACCCGGACGGCGCGTTCATGGCCGCTGTGTGGCGGGTGCTGGAAATCTCTCTGGGGATTATTTGCGCCACGCTGGTCAGCGCCGCGATCCTGCCGCAAACCGCCAGCGCCGCGATGCGCAACGCCTTGTATCAGCGCTTCGGCGTGTTCGCATTGTTTGTCACCGATGGTTTGCGCGGTCGCAGCAAACGGGAGGCTTTCGAGGCGAGCAACGTGCGCTTCATCGCCGAGGCCGTGGGGCTGGAAGGGTTGCGCAGCGTCACCGTGTTCGAAGACCCGCACATGCGTCGGCGCAACGGTCGGCTCAGTCGTTTGAACAGCGAGTTCATGGGCATCACTACGCGCTTCAACGCCCTGCACCAATTGCTTGAACGCTTGCGCAGCAGCGGCACCGATCACGTGGTCGCGGCGATCAAACCGGGTTTGCAGGACCTCGCCGAACTGCTTGATGGCTTCAGCGGCCGTGCCCTGACCAACGCCGATGCGGGGCGTCTGGTCATCGCACTGACCGCCTATAAAGAAGGTCTGCCGGCGCGCGTTCGCAGCTTGCGAGCAACCTTTCAGGGGAGCAATCCGAGCGACGCCGAGCAGCTGGATTTTCACACTGCCTACGAATTGCTCTATCGCTTCGTCGATGACTTGCACAGCTATGCACAGACCCACGCGTCCCTGGCTGATCACAGCCATGCGCGCGAGCTTTGGGATGAGCCGTTCACCCCGCAAACCAACTGGATGGCGTCGGCCGCTTCGGGTATTCGCGCGGCGTTCATTCTTGTCGTTCTGGGCAGCTATTGGGTCGCCACCGCGTGGCCCAGCGGTGCGACCATGACGCTGATCGCCGCCGCAACCGTGGGCCTTTCAGCGGCGACACCGAATCCAAAACGTATGGCGTTTCAGATGGCGTGCGGGACGTTCCTCGGGGCACTGATTGGCTTCGTCGAGATGTTTTTCATCTTCCCCTGGATCGACGGTTTTCCGTTGCTCTGCGTGATGCTCGCGCCGGTGATCGTGCTGGGTTCGTTCCTGACTTCGCGGCCGCAATATGCGGGCGTAGGGCTCGGCTTGCTGATCTTCTTCAGCACCGGTTCGGTGCCGGACAACCTCACCGTTTACAACCTTTACGCCTTTATCAACGACTACATCGCCATGGTGCTCGGCATGCTGGTCTGCGCAGCCGCCGGGGCGATCATTCTGCCGCCCAACAGTCGCTGGTTGTGGTGTCGGCTGGAGCAGGATTTGCGCGGGCAAGTGGTGTACGCCATCAGCGGCAAACTCAAGGGTTTGGCGTCGAGTTTCGAAAGCAGCACCCGCGACCTGCTGCATCAGGCCTATGGTCTCGCGGCAGGGCAGCCGCAGGTACAACGGGACTTGCTGCGCTGGATGTTTGTGGTGCTGGAAGTCGGCCACGCGATCATCGAGTTGCGCAAGGAACAGGCGATTCTGCCGGTGCATCCGGCCTATGCCGAATCTCAACCCTGGCGTCAATCAATCAGGGTGATGGGCCGCTCGCTGGTGCGGCTGTTTCTGCAACCGAGCCAGAGCAATCTGGAGCGTGGATTGATTGCCGTCGATTACGCGATCAGCCGTGTGCAAGCCACCGACGAGCCTTTCGCGCCGCACTTCGACACCTCGGCCCTGCGTCGGGTGAAGAGCTACCTGCACTTCATCCGCACCTCGTTGCTGGACCCGCAATCACCGCTCGCCGGCTACATACATGCCAACGCCACCACCAAGCAGCAAGGACTTGAACATGCCTCGTGAAATCGCCTTCCACGGTGTGTACATGCCGACCATGACCCTGATGTTTTTTATCGCAGCGGTACTGGCCTGGGCACTGGACCGGTTCTTGTCCGGGTTCGATTTGTACCGCTTCTTCTGGCACCCGGCGCTGTTGCGCCTGAGTTTGTTTATCTGTCTGTTCGGCGCTCTGGCGCTGACTGTTTACCGTTGACTCTCTACCACTGACTCTCTATCACTGAAGAAGGCCCTGATGAAAAAGCTGTTCAGCCTGCTCGCCACTCTGTTGGTGCTGGCCCTTGCGATATGGATCGGCCGGACCCTCTGGGTGCATTACATGGACACGCCGTGGACTCGCGACGGCCGGGTGCGCGCTGACATCATCAACGTGGCGGCGGACGTCACCGGAGAAGTGGTGGACGTGCCGGTGCGTGATAATCAATGGGTGAAGAAGGGCGATTTGCTGATGCAGATCGACCCTGAGCACTACCGCATCGCGGTCAAACAGGCACAGACGCTGGTGGCCTCACGCAAGTCGACGTGGGAGATGCGCAAGGTTAATGCCCACCGCCGCGCCGACATGGACAACTTGGTGATCTCCAGGGAAAACCGCGACGACGCCAGCAACATCGCTGACTCGGCACAGGCCGATTACCAGCACGCTCAGGCGCAACTGGAGGCCGCCGAACTGAACCTCAAACGCACCGAAGTGCGGGCGGCGGTGGACGGCTATGTGACCAACCTCAATGTGCATCGCGGCGATTACGCGCGCATCGGCGAAGCGAAAATGGCCGTGGTCGATATGAACTCGTTCTGGGTCTACGGCTTCTTCGAAGAAACCAAATTGCCCCACGTGCGGGTCGGCGATAAAGCCGACATGCAGTTGATGAGCGGGGAAGTGCTGAAGGGGCATGTGGAGAGTATTTCTCGCGGTATCTACGACCGTGATAACCCGGAAAGTCGCGAGTTGATTGCAGACGTCAACCCGACCTTTAACTGGGTGCGGTTGGCGCAGCGGGTGCCGGTGCGGATTCACATTGATGAAGTGCCGGAGGGTGTGCTGTTGGCGGCGGGGATTACTTGTACCGTGGTTGTTAACTGACCGTAAGACCGAGTCGCCTGCATCGCGAGCTTGCTCGCGATGCAGGCACCACGGTCTCACTCCTTGCAAAACGTCTCATGCAAATGCCGCCAGATCACCTTGCCATTCGCCTGCTTCTCAAACACCACCGTCGATCGCCGATCAGAGTGCAACCCCGTCGCATCGGTCTGCTGCTCGCGATAACTCACCGTCGCGCCACCGTCGGACAGAGCGATGCCACGCAATTCGCTGAGCTCAATTCTGAACCCGAGCTTCTTCCCGCCCGCCATCAGAAACAACTCATTCAGCGCCTCAAAATCCAGCACCCGCCCCAATGGCGAGATCATGGAAAACTGCGGCGAAAAACGTGTCAGCAGTTGTTCAAGCTCTGACGCGTCCCGTTCCTCGGCCAGCCACTGCTCGATGACAATGTGGGCCTGGATCACTTCGTCAAAGTATTCGGTGTAGTCGGTCATGGGAGCTGCCCCTTTAATCCAAACCGCTTCATTAATCCCGCTTCCAGCCAGGCTTTAGGCAACAACCCCGCCAACAACGGCAACGCCCGACTGCCATTGCCGAGACGAATCAGGCGCGGTGGTTTGCTCTGCTGCACAGCTTTGAGCAAATCCTCTGCAAACTCCTTGGCTGGCGTCGGCTTGTCCTGAGAGGCCTTGGCCCGCGCGCGAATACCTTCACGCAACGGAAACCACGGCGATTGTTCGGTGATCAACTGCTCAGCCTCGTGACCGGCATTCTTGGCAAAACTGGAGGCGATAGCGCCCGGCTGGACTTCCATGACCCGCACGCCAAACGGCGCCAGTTCCATACGCAGCGCATCGGTCAAGGCATGCACTGCCGCTTTCGAGGCGCAGTAGGCGCCGGCGAATGGCGTGACCAAAACCCCGGACACGCTGCCGATGTTCACCACCAGACCCTTGGCGCGGCGCAGCACCGGGAACAGGGCACGGGTGACGCCAACGATGGCGAACACATTGGTTTCGAATTGCCGCTGCATGGCCGGCACACCGCCGTCCAGCAACGGCCCCATGGCGCCGTAACCGGCGTTGTTGATCAGCACGTCGAGGCCGCCATGTTGCTGGTTGATCCGCTCGCTCAAGTGCTCGAGTGCCGCACCGTCGTTGACGTCCAGTTGCACGGCGGTGAACCCGGCAGCGGCCAGAACCACCACATCTTCAGCCTTGCGGGCGCTGGCCCAGACTTCGTAACCGGCATTTTTGAACACCTCGGCGAGGGCGCGGCCAATGCCGCTGGAACAACCGGTAATCAACGCAACGGGCATGGCGCGGTCCTTGTGCAAAAAGAGGAAGGGGGTTAGTCGGAGAAACTACCCTGCAAACGCTCGGCGCGAAACTCCAGTGTTTGCGGGCGATAGCCAGGGCGCAACGGCGGCAGAGGCAAACAGTCTTCCCAATTTGCGCCGGCCTGCAGTTCACCGGGGCCGCGATAGCGCGGTGCGGCGTATTGATTGTCGGCCAGATTGACCGTGTCGCCCGGCGCATAGGCTGCGATGCGCCAGCGTAGTTCGGTCAGCGGCACGTCGTTGCCGTTGTTCATTTTCAGTTGCAGTGGACGATCGGTCGGGCACTGTTCGGGCGCATAAGTGATGCGCAGCTCGAGGCGTGCCAGTTGCTTGACCTCGCGGTTGTCCACCCAGATCACCCATGTCGCCACAAGGCCCAACCCAAGGGCCGCCGCCACAGAGACGGGCAATGCCTTGGCCGGGTAGCGCAGTAACAAAATCAGCCAGGTGATGACCAGCAGGACGCCGATGAACATGTTTGAACGCTCCTTGAACTCATGACCACCATCCTACCGAAGGGTCGAAGGAATGGACATTCGTCGATCAAGGTCCTTTGCCGTTGGTCGGCACTGTAATTTCTGACAGTAGCCTTTGCATGCTCCCGAACGGTTAGATGACCGCTGGCAAACAGGAACGCCACCGGCATGCAGGCCTTGACGATGGGAATGCACCACAAAACACCCAGACTGTCGGCTATCGACCCGCGTGGTCTGCCGATCCGCTCGGTTGATTATTGGCGCGAGGTCGAAAATGTTCCCACTCAGGCGCGTATCAACCGTACCTTTTACGATTGCGCAGGACGCGCGGTTGAACAGTGGGATCCGCGGCTTTGGGCGCTGAAACAAGAAGAGCCGCTGGCGCCCGCCAACCTCATGACGGTGTTTTCGCTGTCGGGTAACGCGCTGTTCACTGACAGTGTCGATGCCGGTTGGCAGCTCAACCTGTCAGGTCTGGGGAATGAGGTTTTGCTGGGATGGGACAGTCGAGGTACTCACCGTGAAGTCGAGTATGACGATCTGCTTCGTCCCGTTTCGGTGTTCGAGCAAGGAGGGACGGAGCCAAGCCGTTGTGTTGAACGCATGGCCTATGGCGATCCCGATCATAGCGAGCAGAACCAATGCGGGCAGTTGATCCGCCTTGACGACCCCGCCGGGACGGTGCTGTTCGAGGCATTTTCAATAACCCGCCAATGCGTGAAGCAAGTCCGTCACTTCACTCTGGAGCCTGTTATACCTGACTGGCCGGCGTTGGAAGCCGATCGCCAGCGCCTGCTTGAGCCGGGGGAGGGGGCCGCTTCGATGTGGAATTTCGGTCCGTTGAATGATGTGTTGGAAAAGATCGATGCCAAGCAAAACCGCCAGGACTTCCACCTGACCCTTGACGGTCGCTTGCGTGAGAGTCGCCTGCAACTTCAGGGACAGACCACATGGCAAACGCTGGTCAGCGATATCCAGTACAACGCCGAGGGGCAAGTGACGCACGAAACTGCCGGTAATGATGTAGAAACAACCCTCCTTTATCGCGCTGAAGACGGCTTGTTGATGGAGCGCCGGGCACACGACGCGAGTGCTCGGATGTTGCAGCATCTGATCTACGACTATGACCGGACGGGCAATGTCCTGAGCATCGAGGACAAGGCATTGCCGGTGCGTCACTTCGCCAACCAACGTATCGAACCGATCAGTCGCTTTAGCTACGACAGCCTTTACCAATTGATCGAGGCCTTTGGCTGGGAGGCGGGGACTGCGAATCAGGGACCGGCCTCAGTGGGACGGGTCGATCCGGCAGCAGTCAGCAACTACCACCAGGTCTTCAGCTATGACCAGAGCGGCAATTTGCTGAAGCTAATCCATGTAGGCGCCCAAAACCACGGGCGCGACCTGCAAGCCGCCCGCTTCAGCAACCGTTGCCTGCCCTGGCGCAACGGTGTGCCGCCCGGCGAAGACGAAATCGCGGCTGCGTTCGACGCCAAAGGTAATTTGCTGGAGCTGGATCCGGGCCGCTTTCTGATGTGGGATCTGCGTAACCAGTTGCAGTCGGTCAGCCCGGTGGAGCGCACCTCCGGGGACAATGACTGGGAGTCCTATGTCTACGATGGCGGGGGGCAGCGCGTGCGCAAAATCCGCTCACTGAATACCAATGCCCGAACCGTGGCGGCTGAAGTGCGTTACTTGCCGGGACTGGAAATTCGCACCGACAGTGGCACCGGGAAAGTGCTACAGGTCATCACCGCGCAGGCCGGGCTCAATAGTGTGCGGGTGCTGCATTGGGAAACCGATCCGCCGTCCGGCGTGACCAACGATCAGTACCGCTACAGCCTGGTTGATCATCTGAACTCCTGCACGCTGGAGCTCGCCGACGATGCGCGAATCATCAGTTGGGAAACTTATCATCCCTTTGGTACAACAGCTTGGTCTGCCGGCCCGAACGCCACTGATGGGGATTACAAAACCGTTCGGTATTCGGGTAAGGAGCGAGATGCGACGGGGCTTTACTACTATGGATTTCGGTACTACATCCCTTGGTTGCAGCGGTGGCTGAATCCTGATCCGGCGGGGGTTGTGGATGGTCTCAATCTTTATCGAATGGTCCGTAACAGCCCGTTGACGTTTTTTGACGAGTTGGGAAAGGAGCCGCAGTCCAAGTCGTCATTGACCAGCGCGACCGGTATTTTTGATACGTACAAGGAGGGCTACAGCGATACGGATAGGAATCTTCCCTTCAAAATGATGGCCGATATCACCGATAACAAACTGAATTTCAAAACAGCAAAAGCGTCACCCGGGATGCTTGAAAAGACTCAAACCAAGCGCTTTACATTGAGGCACTACTCCGTTGCCGGAAGTAAAGGCGATGCACCACCCTTTATGGAGATAGCGTCAAACTTTTCGTTGGTCCATAAAAACGTAAAGACGTTGGGTGGGAAAGGTGGGAATACAAACGAGAAGGACTGGACGAAGGCAGGAAATAGCGCTTTTACCTTCTTTCTTCTGGCAGTAGACGGTGAGGTTAACGAACGCAGGTTCCTTAACTCAATGACTCATTTCGCCGAATACGATATTGAGGATGACAAGGCGATGGAGGCTGGTTTGGGGACAGGTTTCAAAGATGTGGAGTTTTTTGCTTCCCCTGATGTACTGGACCCCAAGCATTCCTCGAATCTGGCTACTGTTCCAATGGTGAAAGGGCGATTGAAAGATTTGAAGTCTCTGCTGTTGGGTAATTCAGGAATTTCTCCCGTACAACTAGGAAGAATGGATTCGCGTTCGTTGCTCAATAGTATTGATGGTGCGTTTGGGGGAAGTCTCGAGATCAAGATACCGGGTACGATAAAAGTTAAAACGTGGAATAAAAAAACAACAACGTCGTCCGTTGGGAAAATGGCAGCATGATCGTGCAAAAAAGCCCCCACCCAACCCGCTGCGGATAGGGAAAACGCAGCGAGTTGGACGGGGGCTTCTTGTGTTACAGGTCAATTACCGCGCGATGGTTTTCACCGATATGCCGCGCTCGATCGGGTTAGAGCGACCGTAGATATCTTCAAACCGCTCGATATCGTCTTCGCCCAGGTAGCTGCCCGATTGCACTTCGATGATTTCGAGTGGAATCTTGCCCGGGTTGCGCAGACGGTGGACCGAGGCGATCGGGATGTAGGTCGACTGGTTTTCCGTCAGCAGGAACACGTTTTCGTCGCAGGTCACTTCAGCCGTGCCGCTGACCACGATCCAGTGTTCGGCGCGGTGGTGGTGCATCTGTAGCGACAGGCACGCGCCCGGTTTGACCGAGATGCGCTTGACCTGGAAGCGGCCGCCCATGTCCACCGAGTCGTAGGAGCCCCACGGGCGATAGACTTCGCAGTGGGTCTGGGTTTCGCTGCGGCCTTGTCCGTTGAGGGTGTTGACCATCTGTTTCACGCCTTGGACCTTGTCCTTGTGGGCGATCATCATGGCGTCCTTGGTTTCGACGACCACAATGTTTTCCAGGCCGATCACCGCCACCAGTTTGCCGTTGCCATGGATCATGCAGTTTTTGCTGTCCTGGATGACCACGTCGCCTTTGGTGACGTTGCCGTTGGCGTCTTTTTCATTCACTTCCCACAACGACGACCAGCAGCCAACATCGCTCCAGCCCGCAGTCAGCGGTACGACGCAGGCGCGCTGGGTTTTTTCCATCACCGAGTAGTCGATGGAATTGTCCGGGCAGCAAGCGAAGGTGGCGGCGTCGAAGTCGACGGTGTCGGCATCCTGTTTGCTGCGCTCAAGGGTCAGGAGGCAGGTGTCGTAGATGTCCGGATCATGCTTTTTCAACTCTTCGAGGAAACGGCTGGCGCGGAACAGAAACATACCGCTGTTCCAGAAGTAACCGCCGGACTCGACGAATTCGGTGGCGCGCTTCACGTCCGGTTTTTCGACGAAATGCGAGACGCGGCTGACGCCTTCCGGCAGCAGCGAATCATTGGTCGACTTGATGTAGCCATAGCCGGTTTCCGGTTTGGTGGCCGGTACGCCGAACAGCACCATTTCGCCGTTTTCTGCAGCGACGGTGGCCAGGGCCAGCGCGCGTTGCAGGGCTTTCTGGTCGTCCAGCACGTGGTCGGCCGGCAGTACCAGCATCAACTCGTCGCGACCTTCGTTGACCAGCATCATCGCGGTCAGCGCCACTGCCGGAGCGGTGTTACGGCCGAAGGGTTCCATCAGGATGCGCTGGGTGTCCAGGTTACGGGCGCTCAGCTGTTCGTTGACGATGAAGCGGTGGTCCTTGTTGCAGACCACGATCGGGGTGTCCATGCCATCGAACACCAGGCGTTCCAGGGTTTGCTGGAACAGCGTGTGTTCGCCGGTCAGGGCGAGAAATTGCTTGGGGAATTGCTTACGCGAAAGCGGCCAAAGACGTGAGCCGCTACCACCTGACAAGATCACCGGAATCATGTTGTTACTCCTTGAAAATCGTATGGGTCAGAGCTACTGCGTTCTGTCGTTTCACTCTTGTTCTTATTCCGTGTCCTGTAGGAGCGAGGCTTGCCCGCGAAAGGGATCACGCGGCTCATCTGTTGCACCGCGTTATCGTTCTTCGCGGGCGAGCCTCGCTCCTACAGGCAAAATGATTAGCGCGTCGAAACCGGGCGTTTTACCCAGACTGGTGCCAGGCTGCTGCCGGTACCGGTGACGTACAACACGGCGGCTTCACCACGTTCCAGGGCAACCGGTTTCACGTCGCCGACTTTCTTGTCGCCATCGTATAGAGCCAGGCTGACTTTCACCGGGTTGATTTCACGCTCGCCACGGCCCTTGGCGGCCACGGTCGGGACCACTTCGGTCTTGCCGTCAGCGGTTTTCAGGGTCAGGGCCTTGTCGCTGAGGTTCTGCACGCGAACCAGGGATTTCTGCTTGTTCTTGAACGGCGGTTCTTCGATCAGTTGCGGCGCGCCGCTGGCGTTGTTGACCAAGGTGTAATAGTGATCACCGGCCAGTTTCACCGGCAGCGTCTGGCTGCCGACCTTGGCGCTGTAATCGCCGCCCGGCATGAAGCTGAAGTCACTGCTGGACAGCGGTGCGACTTCGCTCAGGTTGGTAGTACCGACGGTGGCGCTGACTTCAGCGTTACCGGCGTTGTAGATACGCACGAAGCTTGAGCCTTTCGGTGCGGTCGGGCCGTAGAGTGCGGCGTCGCCAGCGAAGGCGGACATCGACAGAACGCTCATGCCAGCGACGAGTGCGACTGCTTTTAAGGAGCGAGCGGCGAGACGGCGAGGAGTAGTAGTGAAAGTCATGGAAGTACCTCTCTCTTTCAGTTTTGCGCCCGGTCGGGCGTCTCGGATTTAGTGTTTGCGGCTACGTTTTGTTGGCGAACGCCGGCTTCTTTGAGCTCTGCGACCCACTGCGGGTCGGCGTCACCGATATCGTTGTTCACAGGCAGATAACGTTCAGGAAACTCCCAGATCAGCACCTGTGGCGGGCTGTTCTTGAAAGCATCACTTTTCAGGTAGGTGAGCATCGGCAGAATCGGGCCGTGGCCGTCTTCGGCGTAATTGACCACGTCGCTGTTCAGCGCTTGTTTCAGCGCACCGACGAAGTTCCAGTTGGGGTTGGCGCTGTAGCTGGTGCCGATCAGGGCCACCGGCACTTCAGTGTTGGCGAACAGGGCGTCATCACCGGCAGGCTGGTCTTGCGCCGCAACGGTATTGCGCTTCTGCAACGGCTCTGGCTTCGGCATCAGGTTTTCGAACAGCGGGTCCAGCGGCAGGAACAAGCGCAGGTCGCCCTTGTGAGTCACCTTCTCCGCAGGTTCAGTGACGAAGTGTTGCGGCTCGCCGCTCAGCGGGTATTTATCGGTAATGGATTTCGCCAGGGTCTCGGCGGCGATTTGCGCGCCTTCCGGGGTCCAGTGGGTGTCGGTGCGCAGGAACACTTGCTGACCGTCCAGTTTGCCCTTTAGCAGCGGACCGAACAGGTCGGGAGCGAGTACGTTGTTGGCCGCCACATGAGCGTGGAAGTCCTCATAAAGGTTGGCGTGGATGCTCGAAGGCTTCACTTCACCCAGGTGTTCCGGGTACAGGCGAGTCTTGGCCGGCACAATCGCCATGACCAGTTTCACGCCTTTCGCTTTCAGTTCCTGGCGCACGCCTTCGACCAGCGCGTAGTTGCCTTGCAGGTTCAGCTCTTCGTTTACGATCGGGTTGAATTCCTCATCGCTGTACAACCACTGATCGCGACCGAGCACAACGCCCGGACGACCTTCGTTGAACAGTTTGAAATCCAGCGCAGCCCAAAGGTTGGTGCCCAGACGCTTGATCGGGAACTCGTCGTCGTAATGCGTCTCCACAGCTTTGCTCCAGCGGCCGTTGAGCACCGTCGTTTCGGCGCTGGTGTTAAAGCCGAAGAAACTGCGCGTGGACCACACGCCCAGCACCAGCAGGGTCAGCAGGAACAAGGCGATGTAGAGGATGCGTAATGAGCGGGTCATAGTCAGATCCCTCAGAACTGGAAGTAAAGGAACGGCGAGAAGCTTTGCGCCGAGAGTTTGAAAATCGAGGCGATGAACAACACCAGTACCAGCGTGCGCATCACGTAACGGGACCAGTCAGCGGTCCAGTAGGCCGGTTGCACGGTCGCTTCAACGCCAACGGTGTAGCCAGGTTCGTGGATGCTGCCCGGGTTGTCGCCCGGTACGGCTTTGATCATTCCAGGCGTCGCGGTGGCCGGGCCATCGGCCTCGACGTTCACCACAGGCTTGGTCTTTTCAGGCGGCAGGTTGGTGTAGAAATCACGAATACCGAAGAACGCCAGGGTGACGTAAGCCACCACCAGCGTCGCCACTTGCAGGCCGGTGAGGCTGGCCTGGTTGAGTTCCGACAGTGACCATTCACCGAAGCTGAACATCGCACCGTACATACGACCGGCGACATGCAGGTTTTCCGAGCGGAAGATCACCCAGCCCATGACCACGAGCAGGAAGGTCAGCGCCCAACGGATCGGGTTGATGCTGCGCGGCGACGTGTTCAGGCCGAGGGCTTTTTCGATTGCCAGCCACATGCCGTGCCAGGCGCCCCAGACGATGTACGTGATGTTCGCGCCGTGCCACAGACCACCCAGCAACATGGTCAGGAACAGGTTGCGATAGGTCATCAGCGTACCTTTGCGGTTACCGCCCAGCGTGATGTACAGGTAGTCACGCAGCCAGGTGGACAGGCTGATGTGCCAGCGACGCCAGAACTCGGTGATCGACTGGCTGATGTACGGCTGTTTGAAGTTTTCCATGAAGCGGAAACCCATCATCAAGCCCAGACCGATCGCCATGTCGCTGTAACCGGAGAAGTCGAAATACAGCTGCGCGGTGTAGGCCAGGGCGCCGAGCCAGGCGTCGCCCGTGGTCGGGTTCTGCAAGGCGAAGCAATGGTCGGCCACCACCGCGAGAGTGTCGGCGATGAAAACCTTCTTGATGAAACCCTGCATGAACCGCGTGGCACCCTCGGAGAACTTGTCGAGGGTGTGAGTGCGGTTGTTGAACTGGTCGGCGAGGTCGCGAAAACGCAACACGGGACCCGCGATCAGGTGCGGGAAGATCGCCACGAAGGCGGCAAAGTCGATCAGGTTACGGGTCGCCGGCGTGTCGCCACGGTAGACGTCGATGATGTAGCTGATGGACTCGAAGATGTAGAACGAGATCCCGATCGGCAACAGCACGTGGGTCAGGATGAACGGCGACAAACCGACCGAGGTCATCATCGCGTTGATGCTGTCGACGCCGAAGTTGGCGTACTTGAAGTAGCCGAGAATGCACAGGTCGACGCCCACGCCCAGGAGCAACCAGCGCTGTGCCGGTTTGGTCCGAACGCCTGCGGCACCGACTTTGAGGCCGATCCAGTAGTTCCACAACGTGACGGCTGCGAACAGCGCAAGGAAGTCCACACGCCACCAGGCATAGAACACGTAGCTGGCGATCAGCAGCAGCAGGTTGCGATAGCGTATTCCGCTTAAGTAGTACATGCCGAGAAAGATCGGCAAGAACAAAAACAGGAACACGTTGGATGAAAATACCATCCCGGTCTCTCCATGTTTAACCAACAGTCAAGGGCCAACGGCCCCCCCAAACCCCCCACCGAAAAACCGGGGGATGTATTGCATTCAAAATCGCCGCGATCCCTTGTAGGAGCGAGGCTTGCCCGCGAAGGCGGAGTGTCAGTCGACATCATTGGTGGATGTCAGACCGCCTTCGCGGGCAAGCCTCGCTCCTACAAAGGGTTTTGCGTTTGGTTCTAGGAGCCTTTTTTGCCCTTCTCGTTCGCCGGGTCGTAGACCTTGGTCAGGTCACCCCCGAGGCGGAAGGTCTTGAACGGCTGCATCTCATGCTTTTTCTCAAGCACATCCGGCGAGCAGGTGTAGAGCGTGCAAAACGGTTCGAGCCAGGCGAATTTCGAGTCGACCTTGAGGTCGGTCATGTCCTGTTCTTTACCGTTCTTGCTCTCGAATTCTTCCGGGTCTTCGACACCCGCGAGCACTCGATCACCCAGGCGCTTCAATGCACCGTTGTTTTCCTGACGCAAGTCCACGCCGTTGACCTGGGCGAAACTGGCGATCATCGCCAGCGGCGGCAGGGCGTAGTTGTGATAGGCGAGGGCGCGTTGCTGGCGCTTGAGTTCGTTGGGCAGGAAACCCTGGGCGTCGATTTGATTGGCGCCGACCTTGAATTCCTTCACCGACCAGTCGAACAGGTCGCGGCGGTTGGTGGCGATGGAAGTCGCCATCACTGACCAGGCGGCCCAGTACGAGTGGTTGTTGGTTTGTTCCAGCGGCAGGTTGTCCCAGTCGCTGACCACTTGATCGGCCATTTTGTTGAACCAGGCCTCAATCAGTTGCGACTCTTGTTGATGGTTCGCCAACGGATGCGAGTCGGAAAACTTCAGGCGGATATAGGACGAGGCCATGCTGCCCAACGCCCATTTGCGCATGGACTTGCCGGTGTGGTTGAAGTCCTTGGACATCAACGCATCGGCCTTGGCCCAGGCGGTCAACCAATTCAGGGTGCATTCCAGCTGTTCCGGGCGACCGTCACGCATGTACTGCATCACGCGCTTGCTGGTGCCGCGCTCAATCTTGGTGATGTCGGCAGTCGTGTCACGGAAGGCTTTTTCCGATGCCTCGTTCAGGGTCGAACGGGCCTTGTCGGAACCTTCGTATTTGCTGCGAAATTGCAGGGCACCGGTGTACGGCGTCGGCATGGCGTCACAGCCTTCGCTCTTGTCGCCGGTTTTGACTTTTTCAATCGGCGCGAAGTATCCCTGTGGCGGACGCAGTGGCGCGGCGGCCTGGGTGGCCCCGGCGAACATCGCCAGCGTCAGCAGGGAGGGCGCGAGTAACTTTTTCAAAGTTCGGGTTTGCATATGAACCTCATTGCCCGGCCTGAGCGGTACGCTGCCCAGCGCCGGAGAACACGTTGCGTTTGCAGATTTTCGCTTCGACTTTCTGTGGCGCGGCACCTGCTTCAGGGCCCTGGACTTCGACGGCCAGCAGATTCTGCGAGGCCCAGTCTTCGTCCGTGCGCAACTCAAAGGCGAAACGCCCGTCGGTATCGGAGGTTTCCGGTTTCTCGATCTTGATGTCCTCGTGGCGACCGTTCATGTACCAGAGGGTGGCTTGCAGAGTTTTCACCGACGGATCGGCGAAGCGAATGTCAACCTGGTGGCTGCTGTTTTGCAGATTCAGGTTCTTGGTGTTGACCATCAATTCGTTCTTGCCCGGTTTCAACGTGGTGCTGCCAGTCATCTGTGCATCCTTTCCTTCGCAACCGTTGTCCAGCAGCGCCATCATCTGGCGGTAGATGGTTTCCTGGTCGAGGCGATAAAGCGGCGAGAATTCCCAGATCAGAATCTTCGGCGGCTTGGTCTGGAACTCTTCGCTGCCCAGGTACTGCAGCATTGAACCTTCCAGGCCACCACCGGGGAACGCCACGTTGAGGATATCGGCGCCGATGGCCTCTTCGAGGAAACCGGCAAAGTTGTAGTTCTTGCCACTGTGGCTGGTGCCGACCAGGGTGACTTCCGGATTGCCGGAATCACTGAACAGATCGCCATCAGCTGCCTCGCCTTTCGGCTCGGTGGTGAACTGATCCATGTACTGGGTCGCGTAGCTGGTGCCACAGAGTTGACCGGCCATATTGTGTAACGTTCCGGTCTTGCCCATGCGACCCGACTTATGGCTCTCGAATTCGCGTTTCGGCACGTCGGCAAAGGCCGGCATTTTCTTGATTTGTTCACCGACGATTTTCGCCGTGCGCTGGGCACCATAAGGCGTCCAGTGTTGGTCGCCGCGGAAGTAGAAGTCGTGGGCCTGCAGGGTCTCAGGCAGCGATTCGTTGGTCAGCGGCGACAGGTCCGGCACGGTGTAGCCCATGGCGGCGAAACGCCCGAGCATGGTCTTGTAGTTCTTCAAGGCCTTGTCGAAATCGAACTTGGCCTTGTCTTCCGGGTTGAGCTTGTTACGGTTCACAAGACCACGGGTCGGCTGGTAAACAACGACCAGTTCCACGCCTTTGCTCTTGAACGCGTCGTGCAGTTCTTTCATGCGTTTGTAGCCAGCGGGCGTGGTGTCGAACTCGGTGCGCAAGTCTTCTTGCGTACGGAATAGCCAATCGCCCTGGGCCTGCACCAGCGTGGTGAAGTTCTGCTGGTAACGCGTGGTGTAGTTCTTCGCGTCGTGCGCTTCCGGGCACAGGTTGCAGCACGGTTCGGCGTCGAAGCTGGGTGCTTTGGCTTCATCAGCACGAGCGCCAGCGCTGGCCGCGAGAATGCCGGCGGTCAGGGCCGACAGGCTGAGTAATTTGATCAAGTGTGAGTGCATAAAATTATCCTCAGTCCCGCATTTCGGTCTGGCGTTCGACAGGGTCGATCAGCACGGCTTTCTGCTGGCGTACCAGCAGGTCGAGAATTTCATCCTGGCGCTCGCCAAGAATCCCGTTGAAGCTGATGCCGCTGGATTTGGTCGGTGCAAGCATGGACACGCGATACAACTCGACGCTCAGCGGCGAGTCGATGGACAGTGGTCCGCTGCCGTTGCCGGCCAGTTCGCCGCCGACCACGATCAGGGACACCTGGGCGTCGAACGGGTCGAGCTTGATGTCACGGTCGGTGTCGCTCAGGTCCTTGATGTGCCCGTAGACACCGGTAAGGCCGTTTGCCATGGACAGGTTTTCGTAGAGGCGGATGTTCACGCTGTTACGAATCCGGATGCCGTGACGACGGTTGCTGATCACTTTGTTGCCCCACAGCAGGTTGTCGCCACTCTCGTAGAGGGTGATGCCGTCGGTGTGGTTCTTGTAGATCTCGTTGTAGGCGATCAGGTTGTTCACGCTGTTACGGTCGATCACCAGGCCCGACAACTTGTTGTCGTAGCTGCGGTTGTTGAAGATGAAGCTGTCGTTGACCTCACGGGAAATAATAATCCCGTGCTTCTTCTTGGTCCCGAACACCGTGTTGTCGGCGATGATCAGACCGTGGGAACGGTCATGCGGGTCAATGCCGTAGACGATGTTGTCTTTGTAGGTGTTGCCCTTGACCACAAAGTCGCGGGCTTCGTAACAGTAGAAGCCGTACCACATGTCCGAGAACTCGGAGCCGACGATCCAGCCGGTCGGTTCAGGGCGCTTGAGCACCTTGGCCATGTTCGGCGTGTACTGGGAAATACTCACGCCGTAAGACTTACTGTTGGCGTAGCCGAAACTGGCGATTTTGCTGTTGGCGATGTAGGTCTCGGTACCGCCCCAGGACAGCAGGAACGGACGGAAATCCTTCGGCGAGGTAAACGTTGCCGGGCCGTTGGTCTTCTCGCGCCAGCCAGTGATTTTGGTATCACGCACAAACAGCTGACCGTCGTTGACCAGGAACGAACCGGCCTCTTGGGACAGGCGCAATTCCTGGGTCTGCTTGTCGATTTCCAGAATGCCGTGTCTACCGACCACGATCGGCAACTTCGCCAGGAACACACCCGGCGAGGTTTCGCTGAAGTACTGCTTGGGCACCTTCTTGGCCAGATCCTTGAGGTTCATGTAGCCGTCGTCGACGAAGATGGCCTGCGGGATGCCGTGCTGACGCACCACCCATTCAGACATCTTGTTGTCGCCGCCGATGAAGTCCTTCAGCGCGTCTTCCTGCATCATCCGGCGCACGCTGATTTTGCCGGCCTTGGTGCGCACGATTTTCGCGGCGATGGCTTCGGCGGTGTAGCCGGACATGTCCGGCAGTTTCGGTTTGGCCAGCTCCAGCGGCGCAGTCGGTGCGCTGCTGACGGTGTAGGTCCTGGCCTGTTGCAACCCTTTGGCAATGGTCGCCGGTTGCCCTTTTTGAGCGGGCACGGCCGGCTCCACCGTGGCGAAGGCTGCCGTGCTGGCCAGCAACATCGCACCGGCCAGCAAGGTTATCGAGCCTCTCTTCGGACTGATCATGACAGGAACTCCCTTAGCCGTTCGCATCAGAAGCGCCAGATCACGTCGACAAACGCGCGGTGCATGTACGAGTCGACGCCTTTGCCATACGCATCGCCGGGCTTGAACACACCGCCACGCAAACGCACCAGGGCCGAAGGCTCATCGATCGATTGGCTCAAGGCTGCGGGCAGCAGGCCTTGCTTGAAGTACTTGGTGACGACCACGTCCATTTCCTGACCGAGGTCTTTGCTGCCATCTTCCAGCGGCAGGGACGTGCTGGAGAGCACCGCGCCGGTCACGTCGTCGGTGTCATTCTGGACGGCATTGATGCCGTTGCTGCCGACCGGCTTGTTGCCGTCGACGCGCCAGAATTTGTGGTAGATCACACTGGCGTCGTATTCGTCGTTGAGCATCCACGAGCCGAACAAGGTCGCGGACTGCATGTTGTTCGTTTCACCACGGAACGCTTCGCCGAAACGGTGAACCCGCGAGCGGGTACCGGTGTAGTTCGAACGGTTGCTTTGCAGGCCGTTCTGTTGGTAATCAGCGCTGGCACGGGCATAAGCTGCACCGACTTGCCATTGCGGATCGAGGCGCAGACGCACGCCGAGGTCGGTGGCCCAGCCATCAATGTTGCCGCTGGTTTTGGCTTGTGCCGGCGCGGAGCCATCGGCGTTCAACGGGTTGGCCTTGTCGCGGTCGCCGCTCATGCCGGTAACGCTGCCCCAGTAATTGACGGTGTTGGTGTTGCGCCAGTTGTAGGCATCGCTGTCGGCGGTGAGGCCGAGCCAGCTGATATCGCCATTCTCTTTCTTGTCCAGAGAATCGGCGGGAACACCCGGCTGCGCGATATCGAGCTTGCCGTCATCGTGGGTGTGGTGACCACGAATGCCAACCCAGTTGCCCGGGTTCCACTGGTACGCCGCGTCGGCGTAAGCGTGCAGGCGATCCTTGTCCTTGGGCGCGAGTTCGGTGAGATCGGTGCGGTATTCGCTGAAGCGCTCAGCAACACCGGCGTTGGCGCGCAACAAGGTGGTGTCGAAGGTCCAGTTCAGGGCTTCGATGTTGGTGTCGCGCCATTGGCCGTCGTCATTGCGCAGGCGCTGGCGACCGAGTTTGAGTATCTCGCCGGGGTAGGGCGTAAGGCCGCTGTAACCGACCCAGAACTCGCGCATCGCCAGGTAGTTTTTCTTGGTCTTGCGATCACCGTTGTCGGTGGCCTGGGTGCCGGCGCTGTCGGACTGCTGCAGGGTGTCGGTCTCGATGATGTCGGTGGACGTCACGGCCTGACCCATGGCATAGGCGCTCCACGCGCCGCTCTCGCCATAGACCCACGGACGCAAGTCGAGGCCGACGCCATTGACATCACCGCCCTTGGCAGTGCCGAGGTCGGCGTCGTCTTCGGACTGGGCGGTGACTTTCACGTCAAGGCCGTAGTTCTTGCTCTCAGTCAGGGCCGCCAGGGTCGGGCACGACCACAAGAGGGCGAATGACAGGCCAATACCAGCCTTAACGAATGGATTCAACTTCATAGGGATTCCTCGCCGTCTTTTTCTTCCAGGGCATGCAGTTCCAGCGTGTTCTGGCGCAAGGCACCACGAACGGCCTGTTCTTGTTTCAACAGGCGTTGGGCCTCGGCGAGCTGGGCAGGCGGCAGTTGGGCTTCGAGAGTTTGCGCAAGTTCAGTGGCTTGCGGGGTGTTCTGAGCCTTGGCCAATTGGCTGAAGACATAAGCGTTGAGCGGGTCGGGCCTGGTGCCCTTGCCTTGGGAGAACAGTTGGGCAATGGCGAAGTCGGCGCTGTTCTGGCCGTTACGCGCAGCCTTCAACAGGTGATCCAGCGCTTTCTGCGAATAGACCTTGCCCAGGTAACCACGGCGGTAGATCTGGCCGAGGTAGTAATCGGCGGCCACTTCCTTGTCGACAGCTTTCTGGAAATGTTCTTCGGCGACTTTGGCGTCGGCCGGCACCCATTTGCCTTCGTAGTAGAGCTTGCCCAGCAACAGTTCGGCTCGCGGCTGGTCAGCGGCGCGGCCGTTGTCCAGATACTTCATCATCGTGTCGACGTCGCCGAGTTCAGGAAAGTCGTAGAGCAATTGCGCCAGGCTGACCCAGGAAGCAGGGTAGGCGGGAGCGATGCCTTCGAGCAGCGACTGAGCCGTTTTCTCGTCGGTCTTGCCCAGACTCGCATCGCCCAATACACGGGCCACGCTGTCAATTCGTTGAGCAGAAACCGTGCCGCGGCTTTGAGCGGCCTGCATCTGCTTGATCAACTCGGCCTGTTGTTCTGGCTGGGCTTTTTTCTGATAGACCGTGGCCAGTTCGACGTAGCAGATGTCGGTGGTGTTCAACGCGGCTTTGCAGATGGTTTCCACTTCGTCCAGGTGCTGGTCGTAAGTGCCCTGGGTGCGATAGAGCAGCACTTGGGCGAGGCCCGCTTCCGGTTTGCCTTCGGCGCGCCATTGGCTGATCTGCTGTTGCGCGTTGACGTTCGGGAAACTGTGCGGGTATTGCAGGTACAGCATCGCCAGTGGGATCAGGGTGTTGCCTTCGCCATTGGCCGAGGCTTTTTTCAACAGGCCTTCGGCTTCGTGCTGTTCGGCTTCGGTGGAGCCGGGTTTGGCCACCAACAGACGACCCAGGCGAGCCTGAGCCCGTGGCGAGACGCCGGCCGCGGCGCGGTAAGTCGCTTCGGCACGCTTGATCTGCGCCGGGTCACGGCTGTCGACTTGAATATCGGCCAGGCCAACCTGTGCTTCGCTGTAGCCCAGGTCTGCCAGTTGCTGGTAATTCTGCGCCGCCAGCGAGGTATCACCGCGCTTGAGGGCTTCGTTGGCCAGACGCTGGTCGGGCAGGCCGGCGCATCCGGCCAGGGCGATTGCCATGGCCAGAGTCAGCGGGACTGGCAGGATTCTGAGTGGGCTAGTCACGGGCATGTCCTCTGTTATTAACGACCGGCGGCCATGGCTTTATCGATCAGCCAGTTCAGGTTCGGACCACGAGTGGCATTCACTTCAACCGGGCGACCGGCGAAAGCGCTGTCCAGCGGCTCGTCAGGCTTGATCAGCACGCGGATGTCGGACGACAGGTCGGCGCTTTTCAGGCTGGTGCTGCTGACGATCGTGCCGCTGCGGGTTTTGTCTTCGCCGGCGATCTGGAAGCTGACGGCGCTGCCTGGAAGCACATCGCCGAACTGGCGATAGGAGAAGCGCGCTTCAACGTTGGCTTCGCTGTTACGCGGCACCAGTTGGAAGATCACGTCGCCCTTGCTGGCGTATTGACCGTTGGCGACCATTTGCTGCGCCACGGTGCAATCGCACGGCGACGTCAGGGTGCCGGTCATTTGCTTGCCGAACAGTTCTTCAACCTTGGCCGGTTGCAGTTGGTTATCGTCCAGATGGCCCTTGAGTACGTCGAGCATGCTGGTGCTGAACGTCGCCAGGGGGGCGCCTTTGGCCGCAACACCGTCGGTTTTCACCAGGCTCTGCACAGTGCCGTCGCGCGGCATGGTGATGTTCATACCCGCCACGCTGACCAGACCGGCCTGGGCGTGGCTGACGAAGTACATGCCGTACACCGACTTGAAAATGAAGCCGAATGCCGTCAGACCGACGAGGAAGATCGCGAAGCTGAAGGTCACTGCACGCAGACGACCGAACGCGGTCATGCCGTGGCCGCCATCCTTGACCTTGCGCGCCTTGGTGAAGTTATCGCGCTGCAGGGTTGCCAGCACTTCACCCATGCTGACAATGTCGCCGGCCAGGTGCGAGGTGATCAGGTGGCGCAGAGTGGAAATGTCCTGAGACTCGAGGTTCTGGAACTGGCAACCGGTACGGCCGGTTTCGCGCTCGTGGGAGCGGACCAGTAACTCGACGTCCATGGCCAGGCCAAGGTTATCGATGACGAACTGCAGGCGCGCCTTGTACACGTCGCCGATTTTCAGTGGCAACTGACCGGCGTTGAAGGCCAGACCGCCAGCGGAGAGGTCGAGGACCCGAGCTTCTACCGGGGTCCGGTCAGGACCGTAGAAGCGCAGCTTGGCCGGGATTTTCACTCGGGCGTGCTGGCGCTGGGCTTCTGATTCATGGACTACGTTGGCGTTGACGGCGGTATTCATATGGGCGATTTCCTAGTTAATTCAGGCAAGTTCGGTCAGACCATCATCAGCAGCACAGCAACAAAGATGCTGCCGGCGGAGAAGGTCATGGTCCGAGACGACCAGGTGTTGAACCAACGTTGAAAGCTGGCGAGATCACGGGTCAATTTGGTGTCCTGGCGAGTCCAGGATTGTTGGTCGAGGCGGAAGAACACGTAGATCTTCACCAGCGCGCCGACGATTTGGTTGTAATAGAGAATCGCCGGGTAGGCCGGGCCGATCTTGTGACCGGAGCAGGACAGCAGCAGGGTCAGGATCAGGCGGGTAATGCCGATCCACAGCAGGTAAACCAGGATGAACGCGGCGCCGTACTTGAAGGTGGCGATGATCGCGACCGTCAGGCCCAACAGCGATGTCCACATCGATACACGCTGGTCGAACAGCACCACCGAAGTGAACAGGCCGAGGCGTTTCATCCCCAGGCCCAGTGCGCGGGAGTTCTGGCGCAAGTTGTTGCCGTACCAGCGGAACATCAGTTTGCGACTGGCCTTGATGAAGCTTTTTTCCGGCGGGTGTTCCACGGTGTGAATGGCGGCGTCCGGCACGTAGAACGTGTCGTAGCCCAGGCGCATCAAGCTGAACCAGCTCGACTTGTCATCACCGGTGAGGAACTTGAAGCGGCCCAGGCGCCAGTGTTGCAGCGAGTCGCTTTCCACGTCGGCGATGAAGTCCGGGTCTGTCACCACGGTGGCACGGAATACTGACATCCGCCCGGTCATGGTCAGCACGCGTTTGGACAGGGCCATCGAGCACATGTTGATGTGTCGTTGGGCGAATCGCAGTTTGTGCCATTCGCTCATGATGTAGCCGCCGCGCACTTCGCAGAACTCGTTGGTGGTCAAGCCGCCGACATTGCCGAACAGCTGGAACCACGGCACGGTCTTGAGCACGACGCCTTCGGCGAGCACGGTGTCGCCATCGATCACTGCAACCACTGCGCGGTCGTCCGGCAGGTGGCGGGAGATGGCGCGGAAACCGTAAGCCAGGCCATCGCGCTTGCCGGTGCCGGGAATGCGCACGAAGTCGAGCTTGACGCGAGCCGGTGGGTTCATCCGGGCCCAAAGGCTTTTCACCAGCTTCTCATCGGACATTTCCACGATGGAGCAGACCATGGTGGTTGGCAGGCCGCAGTCGATCGCTTCGCGAATCACCGAGGCGTAGACCTGGGCGGTGGTCAGCGCGTCGATACGAAAACTGGTGACCATCAGGTACACATGTGACGGGTTTGCCGCTTGACCCAGCTTGCGCACTTTGCGCCGCAGGTGCGGGTAGACCACGTACAGAAACAGCATGCCGCGCAGAAAGTGCGTGGCACCCATCGAGTAGCGCCAGATACCGACGATACCGATCAGGAAGATGAAGTCCTTCGACTCTGAGTCGAACGTGGACGCAGGCAGCGCCATGGCGATGCCCATCAACAAACTTAGGTAAAACAGCCAACCGGCGGCCTGAAGTAGGCCGTGCTTTAGCCTGTGCATAATCTGCATCCGTCTCTATCTCGGGCGAGCCTGTGGGGTGGCCCGATGGGGTTAAGGCAGGCGAAAAAGCCGGGAGGGTTTGCTGGCGATATGAGCGCCGCAAACCCTCCCGATGCCGCTTGTTACCAGCAGATGCCTTCAGTCCGACCACTTGCGCTAGTGGCTTGGGACATGAAACCGACCAGGTCGATTACTTGCTTGCCGTGTGGAGCTTCTTGCGCCAGCGCGCGGAACTTCTCGTCACGGTTGCCGAGGATGATCACGTCGGAGTTGTTGATCACGTCGTCAAAGTCGGAGTTGAGCAAGGACGAGACGTGAGGGATCTTCGACTCGATGTAATCCTTGTTCGCCCCGTGAACGCGGGCGTATTCGACGTTGGTGTCGTAGATGCTCAGGTCGTAGCCCTTGCCGATCAGCATTTCCGCCAGATCAACCAGCGGGCTTTCGCGCAGGTCGTCAGTACCGGCCTTGAAACTCAGACCCAGCAGGGCGACTTTGCGTTTTCCGTGGCTGGTGACGATGTCGAAGGCGTTCTGCACCTGGGACTCGTTACTGCGCATCAGCGAGTTCAGCAGCGGTGCTTCCACGTCCAGCGAACCGGCGCGGTAGGTCAGGGCGCGAACGTCTTTCGGCAGGCAGGAGCCGCCGAACGCGAAGCCAGGGCGCATGTAGTACTGGGACAGGTTCAACGTCTTGTCCTGGCAGACCACTTCCATCACTTCACGACCATCGACGCCGACAGCCTTGGCGATGTTGCCGATCTCGTTGGCGAAGGTCACCTTGGTGGCGTGCCACACGTTGCAGGTGTACTTGATCATCTCGGCCACTGCGATGTCCTTGCGGATGATCGGAGCATCGAGCTCTTCGTACAGCGATTGCAGAACGTCGCCCGAAGCCTTGTCGAACTCGCCGATGACGGTCATTGGCGGCAGGTCGTAATCGGCGATCGCGGTGCTTTCACGCAGGAACTCTGGGTTCACTGCTACGCCGAAATCGACGCCGGCTTTTTTGCCGGAGCAGTCTTCGAGGATCGGGATGACAACGTTTGCGACAGTGCCCGGCAGAACGGTGCTGCGAACCACGATGGTGTGGCGGGTAGTCTTGTCACGCAGGACAAAACCGATCTCGCGGCACACGGCTTCGATGTAGTTCAGTTCCAGGTCGCCGTTCTTCTTGCTCGGCGTGCCAACGCAGATCATCGACAGATCGGTGGCGCGAATCGCCTCGGCGAAGTCGGTCGTACCGCGCAGGCGGCCCGTCTCGATACCTTTCTGCAGAAGTTCGCCCAGACCCGGTTCAACAATCGGCGATTTGCCGGCGTTGATCATATCGATCTTGTCTTTGGCGACATCGACGCCAACGACGTCATGGCCCCGTGCAGACAGGCAACCGGCACATACTGCACCGACGTAACCCAAACCAAATATGCTGATGCGCATCGCATTTACCTCTGTATTTATCAAGCCATAACATGGCCGGAGTTAATGGTGTTCAGCGGTTATAGTGCACTCGGAAGTGCGCCTTGAAGGCGCCACGATGCCGCGTGCAGGCATATAAGTTCCGAGTGTCTAAATAAGTTCACTCAAAATGTGCGCAACTAGGCTTTATTGTTATGGCTTGCCCTGTTATGCAGCAGATCTTCTAATCAGAAGACATTCGTGCAAAGGTCTTGCGCGCTCAATGCCAGGCCAGAAGCCCGTAAATCAAGCGGTTGGGTGCTCAGGTGAGCACGTTTATAGGGGCGCAGCCTTGGCCTTGTAGGGGATATTTATGAGGCTTATCTCCTATCCTTCATGTGTTGCCCAAATCAGGGACCCGTTCGCAGAAGTTAATGTGACAACTTTGCTAGGTGAATCTCTTCTCTGCGTAAGTTATCTCGTACAAGCGCCGAGAGAATGGTTACCGGTGGTATGAGCGACGCATTTGGACATAGTTCCTGTCCGCCCATCGCGAATTCTGAAATTTCTTGAAATATCGGAAAAGATGGCACTGCTTTCATATTGATAGCAACGCCTGTCTTACCCTTGATACATAAGGTTATTGTCGGATTAGATAGTTATGTGCCACTACCGATAAAAAAATTCAGTGCCACTACTGAAAAAAATCATCAAAGTCGAGTGAAACTAAAGTTAGTAAAAAGAGTGATTGTTTTTTGGCGCCAATGAAGTGGCAAATCGAGCGGGGATTGTTGGACGATCAAACGTCGGCGCACGACCCATTAATGAGGCGTGCACCGATCGGGTGCTTACTCTGGCGCGTGATCGCGCAGGAACACAAAATTGTCCGGTTTAGACTGCTCGGCGCTGTAGCGATAGCCTTGCATATCGAACTGCTTGAGGATTGCCGGGTCGTTGATGCGTTCTTTAATAACGAAGCGACTCATCATGCCGCGGGCCTTTTTCGCGTAGAAGCTGATGATTTTGTACTGGCCGTTCTTCAGGTCCTTGAATTCGGTATTGATGATGCGCGCGTTCAGGGCGGGGCGTTTGACCGACGAGAAGTACTCGTTGGAGGCCAGGTTCAGCAGCACGTCATCGCCTTGATCGGCCAGGGCTTCGTTCAGCCATTCGCTGATCCATGTGCCCCAGAAAGCATACAAATCCTTGCCCCGGGCATTCGCCAGTTTGGTGCCCATCTCCAGTCGATACGGCTGCATCAGGTCTAGCGGGCGCAGCAGGCCGTACAGGCCGGACAACATGCGCAAGTGCTGCTGGGCGTAATCGAAATCGGCTTCGCTGAAGGTTTGAGCATTCAACCCGGTGTAGACGTCGCCCTTGAATGCGAGCAATGCCTGTTTGGCGTTGGCGGGGGTGAACGCCGGCGTCCAGCTGCCGAAACGCGCGGCGTTGAGCCCGCCGATCTTGTCGGAGACGTGCATCAACTCGCTGATCTGCGCTGGGGTCAGTTCGCGCAATTGCAGGATCAGCTCCTGGGAATGGTCGAGGTATTGCGGCTGGGTGAAGCGCTGGGTCGCCGGCGGTGTTTCGTAATCGAGGGTCTTGGCGGGGGAAATCACCATCAGCATGAAGTCGTCTCCTTTAATCGTGGGGGCGATTCTAGGGGGTTGTTCATGCTGACTCCAGCTATGGACGCGATAGGCGCCAGACGGCGATCGTTCCCACGCTCCGCGTGGGAATGCCTCCCCGGACGCTCCGCGTCCGCTTTGGCGGTGACGCGGAGCGTCACTGGCTGCATTCCCACGCAGAGCGTGGGAACGATCATCGAGGCGGCGATCAGCTATAGTGCCGCGCGGGTTTTGTTATGGAGACATCCCATTGCGTATCGTTTTTCTAATCACGGCCTGGCTCTTGAGCTTCGGTGCCCTGGCCACTCCGAGTGATGTGGCGACGCTTGATCGCAGCACGTGGCCCGAACAGCTCAGCAGCCCGACCCTGTTTGACGTTGCGTCACGGGCCGAGATCCTGATGTTCGCCCGTGTTCTGCTGGCCAGCGAGTCTCTGGATGAAGGGAGCCTGGCCCAGCGCATTGGGTTGCGAACGATCAATCTGGAGTCGATCAACAACCTGCGCCAGCGCCTGTGGCTGCGCCTGCTGGCCAACTACAACTTTGCCCAGCAGAGCTGCGATCAGGATGCCTCCTTCTGTTTCCTGGTCGAAGACTTGGACACTCTGCGCCAGCAGGCCGCCAAGTTTCAGGTCAGCG
The DNA here is from genome assembly GCF_054897825.1 of Pseudomonas sp. ZS1P83. Taxonomy (NCBI): domain Bacteria; kingdom Pseudomonadati; phylum Pseudomonadota; class Gammaproteobacteria; order Pseudomonadales; family Pseudomonadaceae; genus Pseudomonas; species Pseudomonas sp. ZS1P83. Next base: position 4,379,674 of record NZ_CM142706.1, on the reverse strand, counting down.
ATGAGAGCTACTACATAAAGTGGGCCGAGCCGAGCCGACTGTTCCATGCCCAGTACCTGGACGAGCAATTGCGCAAGGCGGCGCTGTTTCCGCAAAGCAGCAGTGAAGTTGATCGTTTTGGCGACTATGAGCGCAATGGCGAGGCGATGCATGACCGGCTGTTTTTGCTGACTTTCGACAGCGCCGCCAATGCCACGCCGGATAACACGGCCTGGGCCACGGAATACCTGCGCAAGTCGAACATGAGTGGCACGTTCTTCGTCCTTGGCAAGGACATCCAGGCCCGTCTGGCCGATCGCTCGGTGGCCAGCCTGCAAGCGACTTACTCAAAGCAGTGCATCGGCGTGCAAGGCTGGGAGTTTCGCTCCCACAGCCATTGGCAGGACTGGCAGGATTCGGTGCGACGCAGTGTCGAACTGGTCAAGAGCAAACTGCCCGAGAACTACGTACCATTGTTTCGGCCGCCCGATGGTCAGCGTCGTTCTGACGCTGAAGGCTTTTTCGAGTCCCAGGGCTTGCAGGTGGCGCTCTGGGATATCGACGCCCAGGACGGTGCCGGCAAGCTGAAAGCCAATCAGAGCGCGCAACGAGTGTTGAGTCTGATGCTGTTATGGCGACACGGGGTGATCAACTTCAATGTGAAACAGGATGCGCTGAAAACGGCGATGCCTTGGCTCATCACGCAAACGGCGCAAAGCGGAATCGGCTGGGAAGACTGTCAGGACGCGTTTCGCTGAAAACGGCGAAAGGTCGTAAACATTGGGCGAAGGGCGATTTTTGGTGAGGATTCGATGCAGGCGGACTTCCGACTTTAACGGGGTGATGGCAATCCGCCTAGTGCTATTGGTCACTCAGAAAAATAAACTTCAAAAAAACGTCAAAGTACTTTTTTCTGTCACAGGTTTTGGAGTATTACGAAGACAGACCGCCGAAACCTGCAACACAGGTGGCGTCTTCCAAGACCCCTGTGTGCAGTTCACTTGCATTTCGCTTTTTGTAGGTAGTGCGGGGTGAATTCGGTGGCCACTTCGAGGCGCAGCACTGTCACGGTATTGCGTCGACTGGCTCCCACAAAGGTGACCGAGTATGGATGATCACGGACGTAGTTCTTCCTCCAACCAGCCAATCCTTTATGTACTCGATACCAACGTATTGATTCACGATCCAAACGCCCTGCTTAACTTCGAAGAACACCACGTCGCCATCCCGATGACCGTGCTTGAAGAGCTCGACAAGCTCAAGAGCGGGCATCACAGCGTGGCTGCAGAATGCCGTCAGGCCATACGCCTGATCGACAAGACCCTGGGCGACGCCAGCCCTCAAGATGTCGAGCTCGGGGTTGCGATCCAGCGTGGCAAAAGTGGGCCCAAGGGCTTGCTGTCAATTCTGATGAGCAAGCGTGCCGAACCGAACATCATTCTGCCCGAGCACCTGAACGACAACATCATCATCAACCAGTTGATCGACTTGCACGCGCGCGAACCCAATCTGCCCGTGGTGCTGGTCACCAAAGACATCAACATGCGCCTCAAGGCCCGGGCTTGCGGGATCGCGGCCGAGGACTACAGCACCGACCAGCTGGTCGACGACGTGTCATTGCTTCCCAACGGTTATCACAACATGACCGGCTCCTTCTGGGACCGCGTGAGGAATGTCGACACCCGCCAGGATCACGGCCGCACCTGGCACCAGGTGCAGCTGATTGACAACCTGCCGGCGGTGCACATCAACGAGTTCATCATCGATGAACAGGGATTTGTCGGCTGGATCAAGGAAATCCAGAGCGACAAATTGCTGATTCTCGACCTGCATCAGGAACCCCTGTTGCACCAGGAAGCCTGGGGCCTTAAACCGCGTGACATTTATCAGAGCCTGGCGCTGTACGCCTTGCTTGATCCGGATATTCACCTGGTCAATCTGACCGGTGCGGCCGGTTCGGGTAAAACCATCCTCGCATTGGCGGCGGCGATCGAGCAGACCATGGTCAGCAAACGCTACCGGCGCATCATCGCTACCCGTAGCGTGCAGGGCCTGGACCAGGAGATCGGCTTCCTGCCCGGCACCGAAGCGGAAAAAATGGAGCCTTGGCTGGGCGCCATCACCGACAACCTCGAAGCCTTGCACATGGATGACGAAAACACCCATGGCAGCGTCGATTACATCCTCAGCAAAGTGCCGTTGCAGTTCAAATCCCTCAACTACATTCGAGGCCGCAGCTTCCAGCAGAGTCTGATCCTGATCGATGAATGCCAGAACCTCACGCCGCACCAGATGAAAACCATCATCACCCGTGCTGGCGCCGGTTCCAAAGTAGTGTGCCTGGGTAACCTGGCACAAATCGACACGCCTTACCTGTCCGCGACCAGTTCCGGGCTGACGTACCTGACAGAGCGCTTCAAGGATTTCCCCAACGGGGTGCACATCACCCTGCAAGGGGTGCCACGTTCGATACTGGCCGAATACGCCGAAACGCATTTGTAACCTCCTCAACAGAGCCGGGCGGCCTGCGCAGGCCGCCCGGTTTTTTATGGCCGAAATTTGACCCACAGGTTTACAATCGGGGCTCCTGATCAGGAGTATCCCTGTGCTGACTCATCTCGATTCCCAAGGTCGCGCCAATATGGTCGACGTCACTGAAAAAGCCGTAACGTTCCGTGAAGCAACGGCCCAAGCGCTGGTGCGCATGCTGCCCGAAACCCTGCAGATGATCGTCAGCGGCGGTCACCCCAAGGGTGATGTGTTCGCCGTGGCGCGTATCGCCGGTATTCAGGCCGCGAAGAAAACCAGCGATTTGATCCCTCTGTGCCATCCGCTGCTGCTCACCGGCGTCAAGGTCGAGCTCAGTGCCGAAGGCGACGACACCGTGCGCATCGTCGCGCGCTGCAAGTTGTCGGGACAGACCGGCGTAGAGATGGAAGCCCTGACCGCCGCCAGCGTCGCGGCGCTGACTATCTATGACATGTGCAAGGCCGTGGATCGCGGCATGACCATCGAAAGCGTGCGGTTGCTGGAGAAACTCGGTGGCAAGAGCGGCCATTTCCAGGCGGATCAGCCATGAACGTCACCGTGAAGTTTTTTGCCCGTTACCGTGAAGCGCTCGGCGTGGAGTCTGTGAACGTGGAAGGCAATTTCGCCACCGTCGACGATGTGCGCGCGCTGTTGGCCCAGCGTGACGGTGCCGATGTGTTGAGTGAACAGAACCTGATGTGCGCCCGCAATGAAGACTTGTGCCAGCTCGATGAGCCGGTGAGCGATGGCGATGAAGTGGCATTTTTTCCGACCGTGACCGGAGGCTGAACCATGGCGATTCGCGTGCAGTCCACGGCGTTCGATCCGGGTGCTGAAGTCAACGCCATGCACGCCGCCAATGTGGGCGTCGGTGCGGTGGTGAGTTTTGTCGGCTATGTTCGCGACTTCAATGATGGGCTCGACGTCGCCGGGATGTTTTTGGAGCACTACCCGGGCATGACCGAAAAGGCCCTTGGCAAGATCGCCGCAGAGGCTGAGCAGCGCTGGCCGCTGCTCAAACTTGAAGTGTTGCATCGCATCGGCGCCCTGGAACCGGGTGAGCCGATCGTCTTCGTCGGCGCTGCCAGCGCCCACCGCCAGGCCGCGTTCGATGCCTGCGCCTTTGTCATGGACTACCTGAAAACCCGCGCACCGTTCTGGAAGAAAGAAAACACCCGTGATGGGGCACGTTGGGTTGAAGGGCGTGACAGCGATCATGCGGCGGCGGATCGCTGGAAGCAGTAAGTTCTTTTGGCGCCTGCAAATACGCCTTCGCAACACCCGATCTCCTCCCGACCACCGGCCGGCACATCTTCATTTGCCCTAATTGACGGTCCGTACATAAAAGTCCAGTATGGAATTATATGTACAAATAAGCCTTCCCCGTTTTAGTTTTTTCTTCTGTCTTGCCAAACCAACAACAACCCGCGAGAGAACGAACATGAAGAAACTCCCCCTCATTACCGGTCTGGCTATGAGCCTGTTGGCGTGCAGCTCCTTGTTCGCCGCCGATAAAACCCTGCGCATCGGCATCGAAGCAGCTTATCCACCGTTCGCGTCCAAAACCGATAAAGGCGAGATTGTCGGTTTCGACTACGACATCGGCAATGCCCTGTGCGCGCAGATGAAGGCCAAATGCGTATGGGTCGAAGGTGAATTCGACGGTCTGATTCCTTCCCTTAAAGTGAAGAAACTCGACATGGCGCTGTCGTCCATGACCATCAACGAAGACCGTAAGAAGTCGGTGGATTTTACCCACAAGTACTACTTCACCTCATCGCGTCTGCTGATGAAGGACGGCGCGGTCGTGGATGATCAGTACGCGAGCCTCAAGGGCAAAACCATCGGCGTGCAGCGCGCAACCACCACAGACCGTTACGCCACCGAGGTTTTTGAACCGAAGGGTATCAACGTCAAGCGTTACAGCAACAACGAAGAGATTTACATGGATCTGGCAGCCGGTCGCCTCGATGCCATTTTTGCCGACACCATTCCACTGAATGACTTCCTGACGATGCCCCGTGGCAAAGGCTATGCGTTTGTCGGACCGGAGCTCAAGGATCCGAAATACGTGGGCGAGGGCGCCGGGATTGCGGTGCGCAAGGGCAACACTGAATTGGTGTCCGAACTGAACACTGCCATCGACGGCATTCGTGCCAATGGCGAATACCAGAAGATTTCAGAGAAGTACTTCAAGTCTGATATCTACGGCGACTGATCAATCGCTTGCGGGGGGGCTTTTTCACGAAAGTCCCCGCGCGGTTCCGATTTTTGAAAAAAGCTTCAACGTTAATCCCTTCTTAACCGGCTCGTCGTCTATTCCCCGATACCCAGCTGTGCGCGCCGGACTCTCAAAGGTCAGGGCCAGCGTGTAGACTTCGGGCAATCGATATTCAGAAGGGAAACGCAATGAGCGAGGAAACAATGCGGTTGGGCCGTGAACGGCGCTATCTGGTGTTGCTGGGCATCATCTGCCTGGCGCTGATCGGCGGCGCGCTGTACATGCAAATAGTTCTAGGCGAGGCGCCGTGCCCGCTGTGCATCCTGCAACGTTATGCGTTGCTGCTGATCGCGCTCTTCGCGTTCGTCGGCGCGGCCATGCGCACCCGCCGCAGCATCACGGTATTTGAAACCCTGGTGGTGATCTGCGCCCTGGCAGGCGTCGGGGTGGCCGGGCATCACGTCTATACCCAGTTCTACCCGGCGGTCAGCTGCGGCATCGATGTGCTGCAACCGATTGTCGACGGTTTACCACTGGCGAAGATCTTCCCGCTGGGCTTCCAGGTCGACGGCTTCTGCTCCACGCCGTACCCGCCAATCCTCGGTCTTTCTCTCGCTCAATGGGCTCTGCTGGCCTTTGTGCTGGTCGTGGTGCTGGTGCCGCTGCTCACCTCGCGAAACCGTAAAGCGCTTCGCTGAAGCCATCCGCCGCATCGCTGCGTCACACAAAAAAACGCTCCGGTCCTCATTGAGAGGGCCGGGGCGTTTTGCATTTTAGGGCTCAGGTAAAATGACCTTGATGCGCGACAAGTCTGGGTGCGACACATGTGCGACATGTTGTCACAGCAGGAGTGTCGCAAGGCATTTCAACGCGCCCAATTGGTAGCGTGTCACGCAACAAAATTGGTCTTTGTCACCGTCGGGCGACTTCAACCCGAAAAATCTGGAACAGGCAGTTTTAACAGGCCTTGGCGAATTGCCAGAGCCCTTGTCACATAGGGGCTTGGGCGAGGTCGGCGAAGGGGGCAGAGCCTTCGATACTGTCTGAACTGCCTGAGGTAGACCTACTATTTTTGGTGTTTTTGTTGAGAATCTATTTCGATACCATGGCGCACTTTTGCAAATACCGTTATTGATTGTTGCTGGAATGGATAAAAATTATTTCGGGATGAGACATGGTTTATAAAACGTTACATATCTACAATCGCCCGCACTGAATTCCCGGCACTGCTCACCCCTGAGCAGGAATAGGGCGTCGAGAGGCCAATTGGCTTCATACGACTCCCAGGTGTCGGTGCCTTCCAATTATCCGCACCAAATGGAATTGGTCTGTAACAAGGCCTTTGACCACGAATTCGAATAAGAACTCAACGCTAGCCCAGGATTTGTCGAACAGCGTCTGACGCGCGACGGGCAGCCACTTATTCAATCCAAGAAAAATGCCAACCCTTGGCAGGGTGAAGTGTTGGCGATCAAAACCCAACTGCATTGCGCAAGCTGCTTTAGAGGTCGTGAGATGAGTAAAAACAGGTACCCCAGACTACTAGGCTTATTGCCGCTGCTCGGCACATTGCTGCTGACAGGCTGCAACATGACCTTGCTCGATCCCAAGGGCCAGGTTGGCCTGGATGAGCGAAACCTGATCATCACCGCGACGCTGCTGATGCTGTTGGTCGTGGTTCCGGTCATCGTCATGACCTTCCTGTTCGCCTGGAAATACCGCGCGTCCAACACCAACGCCGTTTACACGCCGAAGTGGTCGCACTCCACCAAGATCGAAATCGCGGTGTGGGCTGTACCGGTACTCATCATCATTGCCCTGGGTTATGTCACCTACAAGTCGACCCACGCACTGGACCCGTACCGTCCGCTGGAATCCGACGTCAAGCCGATCACTGTTGAAGTGGTCGCGATGGACTGGAAGTGGCTGTTCATCTACCCGGAACAGGGCATCGCCACGGTTAACAAACTGGTGTTCCCGGCTAACACGCCTATCAATTTCAAAGTGACCTCCGACACCGTGATGAACTCGTTCTTCATCCCGGGCCTGGGTGGCCAGATCTACGCGATGGCGGGCATGCAGACCAAGCTGCACCTGATTGCCAACCAGAACGCTGAATTCGACGGTATCTCCGCCAACTACAGCGGCGCGGGTTTCACCGGCATGAAGTTCAAAGCTATCGCCACTTCCCAGGCGGATTTCGATGCCTGGGTCAGTGATGTCAAAAAGGCACCTAAACAGCTGGAAAAAGCTGAATACGAAGCCCTTTCCAAACCAAGCCAGAACAACCCAGTAGAGCTCTACTCCTCGTTCACGCCGAACCTGTTCCAGATCATCGTCGACAAGTACGAAGGCATGAATCCGGGCAAGCCGATGCACCACGAGAAGAAAGAGAAAGAAGTGGCCCATATGGAAGGGATGGACATGAGTTCGCATTCAGCCGCCGGGGCAGAGGAGTAAACGATGTTTGGTAAATTAAGTTGGGAAGCGGTCCCGTTCCACGAACCGATCGTGATGATAACCATCGCCATGATCGCGCTTGGCGGTCTGACACTGTTCGCGGGTATCACTTATTTCAAGAAGTGGACCTATTTGTGGACCGAGTGGCTGACGTCGGTCGACCACAAGAAAATCGGCGTGATGTACATCATCGTCGCCATGGTCATGCTGCTGCGCGGTTTTGCCGACGCCATCATGATGCGTACCCAGTTGGCCATGGCCACCGAGGGTTCGCCTGGCTACCTGCCGCCTGAACACTATGACCAGATCTTCACCGCGCACGGTGTGATCATGATCATCTTCATGGCGATGCCATTCTTCACCGGTCTGATGAACCTTGCGGTGCCGTTGCAGATCGGTGCCCGTGACGTTGCCTACCCGTTCCTGAACTCCCTGAGCTTCTGGCTGCTGGTTTCCGGCGTGGTGCTGATCAACCTGTCCCTGGGCGTTGGCGAATTCGCCAAGACCGGTTGGGTTGCCTATCCGCCGCTGTCGGGTCTGCAATACAGTCCGGGCGTGGGGATGGATTACTACATCTGGGCACTCCAGCTATCCGGGCTAGGTACGACGCTGACCGGGGTCAACTTCCTGGCCACCGTGCTGAAAATGCGTACCCCTGGCATGAAGCTGATGGACATGCCGATCTTCACCTGGACCTGCACCTGGGCCAACGTGCTGATCGTCGCTTCCTTCCCGATCCTGACCGCCACCCTGGCTTTGTTGACGCTTGACCGTTACATGGATTTCCACATTTTCACCAATGAACTTGGTGGCAATCCGATGATGTACGTCAACCTGTTCTGGGCCTGGGGTCACCCCGAGGTGTACATCCTGATTCTGCCGGCGTTCGGGATCTTCTCCGAAGTCATCTCGACCTTCTCCGGCAAGAAACTGTTCGGCCACCACTCGATGATCTACGCCAGTGGCGCGATCTCGATCCTGGGCTTCATGGTATGGCTGCACCACTTCTTCACCATGGGTTCGGGGGCCAGCGTCAACGCCTTCTTCGGTCTGGCGACGATGCTGATTTCGATCCCGACGGGGGTGAAGCTATTCAACTGGCTGTTCACCATTTACCAAGGCCGTCTGCGTTTCACCAGCCAGGTTCTCTGGACCCTGGGCTTCATGGTGACCTTCGCCATCGGCGGCATGACCGGCGTACTGCTGGCCATTCCGGGTGCTGACTTCGTACTGCACAACAGCCTGTTCGTGATCGCGCACTTCCATAACGTGATCATCGGCGGCGCCGTGTTCGGTTACATCGCAGGCTTCGGCTTCTACTTCCCGAAAGCGTTCGGCTTCAAGCTGCACGAAGGTTGGGGCAAGGCCGCGTTCTGGTTCTGGATCACCGGCTTCTTCGTCGCGTTCATGCCGCTCTATGTACTGGGCTTCATGGGCATGACCCGTCGTCTGAACAGCTCCACCAACCCTGAGTGGGTGCCTTACCTGTACGTGGCACTGTTCGGTGCGGTACTGATCGCTGTCGGTATTGCTTGCCAGCTGATCCAGCTCTACGTGAGCGTGCGTGATCGCAACAAGCCAGAAAACATGTGCGAACACGGCGACCCGTGGAATGCCCACACGCTGGAATGGTCGACTTCGTCGCCACCACCGTTCTACAACTTTGCCGTGCTGCCGAAAGCTGAAACCATCGACCCGTTCACTGAGGCCAAGGAAAACGGTACCGCGTACCAGGCTCCAGCCCGTTACGAGCCGATCCACATGCCAAACAACACCGCGACCGGTGTGGTCATGGGCGCTCTGTTGACCGTATTCGGTTTCGCGATGATATGGCACATCTGGTGGTTGGCCATCGTCGGTCTGGCCGGCACCGTGATCTATTTCGTGATTCACGCTGCACGTGATGACCAAGGCTACATGGTGCCGGTCGAGACAATCGAACGCATCGAAGCCGAGCAGCACAAGCGTCTGGTAGCGGCCGGGAAAGCTCCAGCCACCGCCACCCGTGTTGAAACCTCGTTGGAACAGGCTTAAACCATGTCGAACTTAGTGACCACTGCTGGACACGCCCATGGCACGGACCATGGGCACGACGACCATCACCACGACTCGGGCGAGATGACCGTATTCGGTTTCTGGCTCTACCTGATGACCGACTGCATTCTGTTTGCGTCGATCTTCGCGGCATACGCGGTACTGGTTAACAACGTAGCGGGTGGCCCGTCGGGCCACGACATCTTCGAGCTGCCGTACGTGCTGGGCGAAACCGCTCTGCTGCTGTTCAGTTCGATCACCTACGGCTTCGCCATGCTGGCGTTGTTCAAGGGCAAGAAGAACCAGGTGCTGGGCTGGCTGGGCATGACCTTCCTGTTCGGCGCCGGCTTCATCGGCATGGAGATCAACGAGTTCCACATGCTGATCTCCGAAGGCTTCGGTCCTAACCGTAGCGGCTTCCTGTCCGGGTTCTTCACCCTGGTCGGCACCCACGGTCTGCACGTGACCAGCGGTCTGATCTGGATGGCGATCATGATGTATCAGGTGCAGAAAAAAGGCCTGACGGCGACCAACAAGACCCGTCTGAGCTGCCTGAGCCTGTTCTGGCACTTCCTGGACGTAGTGTGGATCTGCGTATTCACCGTTGTTTATCTGATGGGGACTCTGTAAATGGCTAACGCAGCTCACTCACACGATGGCCACGACGCCGGCCACGGCAGCGTCAAGTCCTACGCCATCGGCTTCATCCTGTCGGTGATCCTGACCGTCATTCCTTTCGGCCTGGTGATGTACCCGTCGCTGCCGAAAGCCATGACCCTGTGGATCGTACTGATCTTCGCAGTGATCCAGGTGCTGGTGCACCTGGTGTACTTCCTCCACCTGGACCGCTCGGCCGCCCAGCGCAACAACGTGATCGCGTTTATTTTCGCAGCATTGGTCATCGTTCTGTTGGTAGGCCTGTCGCTGTGGATCATGTTCAGCATCCACACCAACATGATGGCGCACTGAGGAAACTCCGGATGTCCTTTAAGCACTTTATCCAAATCACCAAACCGGGGATCATTTTCGGTAACGTGCTTTCTGTGGCGGGCGGATTTTTCCTGGCCTCGAAAGGGCATGTCGATCTGGCCATTTTCCTGGCCGCCATGATCGGCACGTCGCTGGTGGTGGCTTCCGGTTGCGTGTTCAACAACTGCATCGACCGCGACATCGACCTGAAGATGGAACGCACCAAGAACCGGGCGCTGGTCCAGGGCTTGATCTCCCTGAAACTGGCCCTGGCTTTTGCGACCGTCCTGGGTGTTTTTGGCGTTGCACTGTTGTACAAAGTGGCCAACCCGTTGGCCGCTTTGTTCGCGGTGATCGGCTTTGTCATCTATGTCGGCTTCTACAGCCTGTACCTCAAGCGCAAGTCGGTTCACGGCACGCTGGTGGGCAGTCTGTCGGGCGCCATGCCGCCGGTGATTGGGTACGTGGCTGTGACGAACAGCTTCGACATGGCCGCACTGACGTTGCTGGTGATGTTCAGCCTGTGGCAGATGCCGCATTCCTACGCCATCGCGATCTTCCGCTTCAACGATTACCTGGCCGCATCGATTCCGGTGTTGCCCGTGAAGCGCGGGATTGAAGTGGCCAAGAAGCACATCCTGCTCTACATCCTGGCGTTCCTCGTAGCGACCTTGATGCTGACCTTCAGCGGCTACGCCGGCATGAGCTACCTCGCCGTCGCCGCGGCCATGGGCATGTACTGGTTGTACATGGCCTGGACCGGTTACAAGGCAGTGGATGACACGGTCTGGGCACGCAAGCTGTTCGTGTTCTCGATCTTCACCATTACCGCGTTGAGCGTGATGATGTCGTTGGACTTTAAAGTGCCAAGTGAGCTGTTGCTGACTTACGCGCCTTAAAGTTTAGAGGCTGCAAAGAAAAGCCCCGCCTTCGAGAGAAGAGCGGGGCTTTTTATTGATCAGGCCTGAAAGCCCCGGATCCAAAAGTAGTAGCTGGCTAGCCACAGGGATTGGATTTGCTCAGCTGTCGAGCAACCGGAAAAACCGCTCCCGCACCTGGGTGTTATCGCTGTGCGCCACGTTGAAGCGCAGGAAGTGGCTAGCGTCCGGCGCTTTGCTGAGCAGGGTGCCGGGAGCCAGCACCAGGTCGTTTTCCAGACCTTTCCTCGCCAGCGTTTCGGCATGCAGTCCTTCGGGCAAACGCGTCCAGATAAACAACCCTTCCCCCGGCAGAGAAGACACCGAGCAACCTGCCTCCACCAGCCAACTCGTCACCCGACTGCTCGACTCGTAAAGCCGATCCACCGTGCGCCGGGTATGTTTGGCATAGCTGCCATCACTGAGCATCGTGCAGATAATCTGCTCCGCCAATTCCGACGTCATGCCACCGCAGGCCATTTTGAGCGTCACCATCTGCGCCGCCAGTTGCGGTGACAGAACCGCGTAGCTGACACGGCTGTTAGCCGTCAGGGTCTTGGAGAAACCGGAGACGTAACTGACGTTGTCCAGCCCGCCCGCTGCCAGGCGCGGCGTCATTCGTTGCTGGAGGTCGCAATACAAATCGTCTTCGACGATGTGGAAACCATAGCGGTGACTCAACTCCAGCAAGCGATAAACCTGCGCCGGGGAGAACGAATGCCCGGTCGGGTTGTGCAAGGTATTGTTGGTCATGTAGAGCACGGGACGATGGGCAATCAGCAGTTGCTCGAAGGCCTCCAGGTCCATGCCATCACTCCCGCGGGGGATGGTGATGACCCTGACACCATGCAAGGCCAGATTGGTGTGCATGGTGAAGTAACACGGGTCGTCGAGCAGCACCGTGTCGCCGGGTTTGACCAGCAGGCGCATCAGCATGTCGATGGCCTGCACGGTGTTGGCCGTGGTGATGATCTGGTCCACCGGCACTTCGATGCCCAAGGCCGACAGCTTGACCCGCAACGCCTCGCGCAGCGGCAGGTAACCGCCAGCGACGCCGTATTCGCCCATGCGCAGGGAGGTTGCGCGCAACGTGCCGCGCACGGCTTTAAGCAACTCTTCAGCCGGCAGCCACGAGGACGGCAGGAAACCGGCGCCAGGGCGCAGCGCGCCATTGTCCAGCAGCACCGCGCGGCGGACCACGCTGAGCGTGTCTTGAGGTTGCAGGTCCGGGCCGGCATCGGTCTTGATCGTGATGCTGGAACGGTGCACGTAATGCCCAGACCCCTGGCGTGAAACCACCAACCCCTTGGCCCGCAAGCGGTCCAGAGCATCCACCACCGTGGATTTACCCACGTTCATCAACTCGGAGAGTTCGCGAATCGGCGGTAGCCGGGAGCCGTGAGGCAGGCCTCCGTGGCTGATTGCCTCCGATAACTGATCGACGATCTGCTGAACCAGCGGCACACCCGGCTGGAACTCGATAGCGGCGATCACTGCACGCTGAACCTGCATTTTACTGGTCTCTCCGGCAGTAAAGTTCGTTCGATTCTATACGAACTTGCTCTGATGAAAACAAGGGTCTCTCGCTACCATCACCTTACAGACTTTCCTGATTGTTCGCGGCTATCGCGTGAACAACCGCTGGTTCCAGAGGTGTTGCATGAGTGTTGAAACAACGGTCGCCGTGGTGACCAAACCGGTGATTAATGTTCGCCTGTTCATGATCCGAATCATCACCGCCGTGTCGCTGTTTGCCGTGCTGGGCAAGGCCAACGTCTGGCTCGACACCGCCACCAACAGCATCCTCGCCCTTGGTTATCGGGCCTTGCTGTTGCTGTTGCCGTTGACCTTGTTGGTGTTGGGCCGGCGTTCGCTGAGCGTCACGTTGCTGTGCGCCGCCCTCGGATTGGTGTTGCTCGCGGTCACCAGCAACGAAGGCATGGTGATGTTCGCCGCCGCGTTGTTTGCCTACGGCATCGCAATTGCCGGTTACCTGATCAAGAGCGAAGCGGCCCAGACCAAAGAGGGCGCGGCCTACAACCGGGTGGCGATGAACATGGGCAGCCTGCTGGCGGGGCTGATCCTGTTGTCGCCACTCTTGACCCCCACTATGTTTTTCCTCGGTGCTGCCGCTTTCGTACTGCTCTGTTTACCCATCGCCATGGGCGCAACGTTCACCACGCAACCGGTGGTTGCCAGCCCTGCGACCCAGGATGGCAGCGGCTGGCGCAACAAACTGCCGTGGGTGATCGCCGGCATCATCATGGGGATCAAACTGTTTGGCGTGTTCTCGATCCTGCCACAAGCCATCCTGCTCGAAACCGGTGAATTACCGGCCTGGTATGGCCTGATGCTGATCCTCAACAGCGCGGTGGTGGTGTTCGCTCAGGTGCCGATGATGAAACTGATCGAACGCACCGGGCGCTTCAAGGTGGTGGCCGTGATCGGGATCATTGTCGGCGGCTTTGCGGTGCTTTCGTCTCCCGCCGCTTTCCACGTCGAAACCCTCGTCGGCGCACTGATCTGGGTGGCGCTGCTGTCCCTCGCCGAATGTGCGTTCAGCTACCTCGATTACTTCTCCGTCAAACAAAACAACATGTTCGTCAAGGAAGTCTCCCTCGGCGTTGGCGCCGGGCTGACGGTGCTGATCATGCGGGTCGTACCGGCGCCGTACAACGCGCTGGTGCTGGCTGCCATTGGCGCGGGCGGGATCCTGGCCTGGTACTACCTCAACCGTAAATCCAATGCGTCGCTGCACGACTGAGTCATCGCGTTTGCGTTTTTCACTTCACAGGTCGGGGGCTTCATGAATACGACGTCATGCGTAGTAGTGGTCGGGTACAACGGCAATCGGGTTCACGATATCCAGAAACTGCGCGAGCTCTGCAAGACGCTTTATAACGCCCGGCTCATCCTGCTGGTCGAGCAGATTCAGCCCGATGACAATCAGGTGGCGGATCACGTCTGCAGCACTTCACTGGCGCCCGAAGACGTGGCAGCCTCCCTCGAACTGGTGGTGGGTTGTCTGAACGCCGATCGCTGGAAGTTGATCGGGGTTTTGCCTTTTTCCGACCGTGGCGTGCTGCTCGGCGCCGCGCTGGCCAGCCATTTCGGCCTGCCCGGCATCACCCCGGGCGAGGCGCGGGCGGGGCTGGATAAACAGATTTTTCGCAAGCTGGAAGCGGCTGCCGACACGTCACCGGAGCATTACCGTCCGGTGTTTTCCGCACGCATCGAGAGTCTGCCCGAATTGCGTCAGAGGGTCGTCGAACTGGGCGGCAAAGCATTCATCAAGCCGGCCTGCGAAGGGGCGAGCAGAGGTTGTCGGGTCATCCATCATCCGTCCGAATGCGACGAGGCCTGGCAGGCACTCAAGCCATATCGCGAAGACGGGATCGTGCTCGAAGAGCTGATCCAGAACGCCCGGGAATACAGCTGGGACTACGTCGCCGGCAGCACTTGGGTCACCGAGAAAACCACCACTGAAGGCGCCTATCGCGCGGAAATCCAGCAAGTGGTGCCCGCGCCGTTGGCGGCCGATGTGCAGGCGCGATTGGCGGCTGCCGGTCGGCACATGTCCGGGCTGGTCTCGCGGGATAACGGCGCTTATCACAACGAAGTGTTTCTGCGCAGCGACGGCCTGACCTCGGCGGTGGAAACCAACATGCGTCCCGGCGGCATGCACATCTGGGACCTGGCCCGGCTGGCGTTTGTGGATTTCGATCCGTGGGAACGCTGGGTCAGATGGGCGGTGGAAGGCCAGACCGAACCCCACGATCCTGTCGCCCGAGGCTATTGCGGCATCCGCCTGCTCAGAGCACCGGCCGGTGGTCTTTTGCGCTCCACGCCGGACATTGAGTCGCTGGCCCGGAAAATGAACTTCGAACTGGTGGAAGCGCTGTATGCCAAGCGCGTCGGTGATTCGGTCACGGCATTGGTACAAGACAACACGTCATTCATCGGCCACATCGTGTTGTTCAGCGAAGACTACGGGCAGCTCAGCGACAACCTTCTGCGACTGGCAGAAGCGATCGAGTCTTGCGTCGAGGTCACCTGCCTGGCACCGGCGACGAGGGCGTGTGGCTGAGCCGGTGGGGCCTGTGTTTTTTTGCGTTATTGATTCAGAGGGTTTGGTAAATGATTAAGCAAAAGAGCTGCGATGAGCGTTTCATCGAACTGGCAAAAGAACTCGGCTACGACATCTACGACGAGAACACCGCCGGCGGGCATTATGCCCCGCTGATTCGGCATCACGACGAACTGTACGTCAGTGGTCTGGTGCCCCGCATGAATGGCGAAATTCAGTACCCCGGAAGAGTCGGCCTGGAATTGAACATGGCGGATGCTCAAGCGGCAGCCAGTATCAGCGCGATGCGCGGGCTCGCGCTGATCGTGGATGCCATTGGTTCGCTGGATAAAATCAAGTCACTGATACGGGTGACGGTTTATGTGAAATCCACGGCGGATTTTGTCGATCTCAGCGAAGTGGCCAACGGCGCATCGGATGTATTCAGCCATGTGTTGGGGGATGCCGGTAAACATACTCGAACGACCGTGGGTGTTTATCAATTGCCGAAAAATGCCGCGATCGAAGTTGACATGATCGCAGCGCTGAAACCGTCAGCGTTATAAGTGTTAGTTGTTCGGCTTTACAGTGCTGAATGGTTGGCCTAAGGTTCGGTCATTCAGGTAAACACAATAAGTTGGAACTCGCGGATGAATAACGTTCAAGGTGCGTTTTTTTCATATAAGGACTTTCGCCAGAGTTTGCACCAGCCGTCGCTCAGTGCACGGGTGTGGAAGAGTGGTGAATTGACAGACATGCGTCAGAGCCTCCAGGCCAGCGAAATCGATATTGTCGCGCTGGCCCAGGACAACAGCATCGAAGGTTGTAAGTTGACGCCAGGGATGGCGGTGTCCATGCAATGGTTGAAACCCGGTGCGGTGTTGAACGGGCATGCTCATTCGTGGTGGCACCTGTTCATCATTCAGTCCGGCCGCGGCGCGTTGACCTTGGGCGATGCGGATGAAGTGAGTGTCAGCATTGGCGATGTGCTGCTGGTGCCGGCGTGGACCAGACACGGCTTCGTCAACACCAGCGACGACGAGCCGCTGGCGATGCTGAACATGAGCAACATGCCGCAAATGGCGCTGCTCTCCCATTTGGCCAGCCAGACCTGATCACTGCCAGCCGTCATTTTCCCTTCGTTGCACACCAGGGAGTCAGCGTTCGCTGACTCCCTTTTTCTTTTCTGCAGCCCCTGCAAATCCTCCTGGCGATCTGCGCTTTGGAACTTTCTGTATCGATAGAAACAGATAATTTCTGTATCTGTTCAGCGCTTGATCAACTAACTACGATCACTTCCAAGGCAACGGATTAACGTGGTTAATGCAAGGGAGCGTTCTATGGAAAGTAACAAGCTAAAGTTATATGTCGGCGCAGATTATGTCAGTGCCTTTGCGATGTCGGCTTTTGTTGCGTTAAAGGAAAAGCAACTTTCATTTGAGCTGGTTACGCTGGATTTGAAAGCGCGAGAGAACGATCAGGCGAGTTATCGTGATCTGTCGCTCACCTGCAAGATTCCCACGCTCATTCACCAGGAATTCGCATTGTCGGAATCTTCGGCCATTGCCGAATACCTGGAAGAAATAGCGCCGGGGCATAAAAAGCTATTGCCACAGGACATCAAACAGCGAGCACGCGCCCGTCAACTCCAGGCCTGGTTGCGCAGCGATTTGTTGGTCATTCGCAAAGAACGTCCGGCGGATCTTATTTATTTCGGCAAAAAAGATACTCCGCTGTCCGACGATGCCCTGGCCGCCGTCGACCGGTTGTTCTTTGTCGCCGATCGATTGCTGGAGGGGGGCGCCGAGCATCTGTTCGGTGACTGGAGCATTGCCGACACCGACCTGGCAATCATGCTCAACCGACTGGTCGCTAATGGTGATCAGGTTCCCGCCCGACTTGCCGCATATGTCCGCCGCCAATGGGATCGCGACAGTGTTCGGGCATGGATGGACATAGAGCGCAAAGCGCCGGCCATCCAGTAAGCACCGTCAGCCATTCACCAGGAGCGCTGCCATGCAGGGAATGTTGGAGCAGGAAAGATACAAGCCCTATAACTCACGCACCATTCGAGACACACCGTACTGGCAGAAACTGACGCCAGCGCTGCAGGAAGCCATGACCGTCGTGGCACGTGTCATGCCGTTTCGCACCAATGAATACGTACTGGGCACGTTGATCGACTGGAACAACATCCCGGATGATCCGATTTTCCGCATGACCTTTCCCCACAAAGACATGCTGCTGCCGGACGAGTACGCGGCGCTCAAGCAACTGATCGAACGGGATGATGCCGTCGCCATCAAGCGTCGGATCGAGGAGATCTGGCTGCGCATGAATCCGCATCCGGCCGGGCAGCTGACCCATAACGGCGTGACCCTCGACGGAAAAGTCCTGCCGGGCATTCAGCACAAGTACCGTGAAACCGTACTGTTTTTCCCCGGTGCCGGTCAGACCTGTCACGCCTACTGCACGTTCTGTTTCCGCTGGGCCCAGTTCATCGGCGAAGAAGAACTCAAGTTCAATGCGCGTGAATCCCAGGAGCTGGTGAGTTACCTGCGCGTGCACACCGAAGTCACCGACGTGCTGATCACCGGTGGTGATCCGATGATCATGAATACCCGCTCGCTGGCGGGGTACATCGAGCCGTTGCTGGCATTGCCTCACCTGAAAAGCATCCGCATCGGCACCAAATCCGTGGCGTATTGGCCGCAACGGTTTGTCAGCGACAAGGACGCGCCCGAGCTGCTGGAGCTGTTTAAGCGGATCGTCGCGGCGGGGAAAAATCTCTCGATCATGGGTCACTACAACCACCCGGTGGAGATCCGCCAGGACATCGCCCGTCAGGCCGTCGAACGTATTCGTTCCAGCGGCGCGACATTGCGCATGCAGGCACCCGTGATTCGGCACATCAACGAGAATCCCGCCGACTGGGCCGCGCTCTGGACCGAAGGCGTGCGGCTCGGCGCGGTGCCTTATTACATGTTCGTCGAGCGTGATACCGGCCCCAGCCATTACTTCGCGATGCCACTGGCCCGGGCGTTCGAGATCTTTCAGGCGGCGTACCGCACGGTGTCTGGATTGGCGCGCACGGTTCGCGGTCCGTCCATGAGCACCTTCTACGGCAAGGTGTTGATCAACGGCATCGAAACCGTGGCCGGAGAAAAAGTCTTCGTGTTGCAGTTCCTTCAGGCTCGTGATCCGCAATGGGTGTTACGCACCTTCTACGCGCGCTTCGATCCCCGGGCGACCTGGTTCGATGAGTTGCGGCCAGCGTTTGGTGAGCGGTCGTTCTTCTTTCAGACCGAGCCTGTGGCGGTACCCGAATTAATACCGGTTCTGCTCGAAACGGCGTAGGACGATTCTTTAGGAGATATGGATATGAGCGGTATCCCGTTTGATCAGCGAGAAGGTTTCATCTGGCTCGACGGCGAGTTCGTCGAGTGGTCACAGGCACGGCTGCATGTGCTGACCCACGGCCTGCATTACGCGAGCACGGTGTATGAAGGGGAGCGTGTCTACAACGGCAAAATTTTCAAACTGCGCGAACACAGCGAGCGGTTGTATCGCTCGGCGACGTTGATGGATTTCGTCATTCCCTATGAGCTTGCCGAACTGGAAGCGGCCAGCCATGAGCTGCTGCAACGCAACAAGGTGGTCGACGGTTATCTGCGGCCGGTGGCCTGGCGTGGCAGTGAAATGATTTCCACCTCGGCCCGCTTCAACCGCGTCCATGTGGCGATTGCCTGCTGGCAATGGCCGAGCTATTTCGATCCGGCCGGGCACATGGCCGGCATTCGTTTGAAAACCGCCGAGTGGCGTCGTCCGCCACCCAGTTGCAGTCCGTTTGAAGCCAAGGCATCCGGGCATTATCAGATTGCCACGCTGAGCAAGCACGATGCTGAAAACAGCGGTTACCACGACGCCTTGATGCTCGACTGGCGCGGCAATGTTGCCGAAGCCACCAGCGCCAACGTGTTCTTCGTCAAAGGTCGGACGTTGCACACCCCGGTGCCGGATTGTTTCCTCAATGGCATTACTCGTCAGACCGTCATCGAACTGGCCAATACGTTGGACTACCAGGTGGTCGAGCGAACCATTGTTCCTACGGAGCTTGGTGACTTCGACGAGTGCTTTCTCACCGGCACCGCTGCCGAAATCACGCCCGTGCAGCGCATTGATGAACAGCGCTATCGACCGGGCAACGCTTGCCGCGAATTCATTGCCGCTTACACCTCAACCGTAAACGCCTGATAAACAGCCAGGAATATCACCATGACAGATCAAGGGATTGTTGCGTCTAAACCTTACGTTTCATTGGGCCACCGTCACGAGGAATTGTCGGCGCGAGGCTGGACGGTGCTGACGCCGGACGAGTTCGCCGACGATGTCGTCGGTACGCTGCATGAGTTCGGCCCGGTCATTCCGCAATTCAATGGGCAGACCGCCTTCGCCATCACCCGCAAGCCGGGGTACGAAGACTTGCCGTATTCCCAGAGCATGAACGGAATCGGCCCACACACCGAAGCGCCAGTGTACGGACCGCCGCCGCGCTACCTGGCGCTGCATTGTCATCAACAGGCGACGTGCGGTGGCGGGCATACAGGGCTGGTGGATGGTTATGAATTCCTGGCGTTTCTCGAACGCACCGATCCCGAGCTGCGGGAATGGATCGACGACACGCCTGTGGAGTTTGTCGCTACCGCCAAGCCTGGCGAAGCGGCTCAGTGCCGGGTCAGGGAATACATCCTGACGCCTACAGAAGAAGGGGACATTTTCCGCTTCAGCTACAACCAGTTTCACTACGGCGATGTGAATCCTTCCAAGGAAGATCTGCTGCACTCGCAAGTCGCCAATAGCGCCTCGCCACTGGCCAGGTTTGCCGTTCTGGGTGAAGCGCATTTCGTGCAGCACCACACCCCGGTGCTGATTCCCGACGGATGCCTGCTGATCTGGGACAACTGGCGAATGATCCACGCCCGCAGTCGATACACTGACCCGGCGCGAAACCTGACCCGCTATTGGCTGGCCTGATTCATCCGTCACCTTAACTCTATTGGCGTACCCGTCATCGGGTACGCGTCCTACAGGTATCGCGTCATGCAAACAGCAATCGAGATCGCCAAGGTCGATCATCAACTGGTCGTGCGGCTTAATCAGGCGTGGACCAAAAGGGCCACGGTGTGTGCACCGGACAAGGTCGAAGCCAGTGAAGCGTTCGATCCGACGCGCCCGGATTACCCGGAGTGCATGGTGCCGTTTTTCCATCATCCGAAATTCCAGGCCCTGAGCGATGAACTCAAAAGCACCGTGGTGACCTGGGGCTGGATCGGCTACAACCTGCGCACGGTGACCGCGGAAGAACACGTGGTGAACCCGGCGTTGAGCGTCATCGCCAATCAGTACCTGGGCAAGGACGACTGGCATTTTCGCGAGGCCATGCAGCAGACGTTGATCGACGAGCACTACCACACGCTCATGCACCTGCGGGCCATCGAACGGACCAAGGTGGAGCGGGCGCTCGATCAGGATCTGGATTTGCCGCCGTCGGTCACTTATCTGCGGCTGATCGCCCTGCGCGAAGAACTGGCCGAGCCGTGGCAGCGCGACCTGGCGGCGATTACCTTTGCAGTGGTGGCCGAGATCAGCGTCAACGCCTATCTGGATTTGCTGGCCGACGACCAGAGCATTCAACCGCAAAACCGCCGCGTGGCCGAACTGCATAACCGCGATGAGTATGCCCACAGCAAGATTCTCGCCGAAGTGGCGAAGGTCATGTACACGAACATGCAACCGCCGCAACGGGCGTTTTTCGCTCACACGTTGTCGGTGGCGCTGAGTGCCTTTGTCGCTCAGGACTACTCGATGTGGGAGGCGATTCTGACGCAGCTAGGCGTAGAAGAGGCCGAGCTGATCATCGCCGACACCCGGGAGAGCAACAAGAACGCCACGATCATGCGTGACTACAGTGGCCTGCATCGTCTGGCCAAGGATCTGGGCATCAGCGACGAGATCGATTTCGACTTCCGTCCGACCCTCAAAGCCACCGTAGCGGCCTGAATCAGGAGGTGAATGTGTCCGTTCCTGTGTACGAAGTGTTCGCCATCCGTGTCGGTGCCAATGCCCAGCGCACCGCCCGGGAAAACTTTCTCTACGACGCCTGCTGTGGTGATCCGAATGCGTCGATGCCGTTGGATTACTACTTCTGGGTCATTCGTAATGAGCAGCAGGTGATCGTGGTTGATACCTGTTTCCAACCGGCCACGGCGGATCGGCGCAACCGTCAAATGTATCGCCTGCCGGAAGAATCCCTACGCCAACTAGATATTGATCCGGCACAGGTCGACAACCTGATCCTTACCCATTTGCACTGGGATCACGCTGGCAACCTCGGGCTTTTCCCGAAGGCCACGGTGCATTTGCAAGAAGCGGAACTGCGCTTCTGCACCGGGCCGAAGATGGCCCATCACACGGTGAACAAAACCTACGAGGTCGACGATGTGATGTCGGCGCTTCCACCGCTGTTTGAAGGCCGGATGCGCTTGCACACCGGTACGGTCGAGGTGATTCCCGGAGTGACATTGCACCCGGTGGGCGGGCATACACCGGGTAGCCAAGTTGTGCGGGTGAATACCGCTCGAGGGTGGATTGTTCTGGCCTCGGATGCTGCGCACTTGTGGGCCAACATCCGTCAGCGCAGTCCGTTTCCGATACTTGATGATCTGGCGCAGACGCTTGAGGCGTTCGGTCTCATCGATAGCCTGGCTGACGGCGAAGACCATGTCATTCCCGGTCATGACCCTCTGATCGCCGAACGTTTCCCCCATTGGAATGACGATCCGCACATCATCTGCCTGCACCAAAAACCAATCTGAAGATCTCTCAGATCCGTAGGAGCGAGGCTTGCCCGCGAAGAACGATAACGCGGTCATTCTGACGGACCGAGTGATCGTTCTTCGCGGGCAAGCCTCGCTCCTACAAGGTGTGTGTCAGCCCTGGTTTTTGAGGAGTTGGCCGAGGGTCGCCAGCGCGTCATCTATGCGCGGTGAATACGGCGCACCGCAGCCGATGCGCACAAAGTGATTGAAACGCTGGGCGTTGGAAAAGATATCCCCAGGCGAAATCTGAATGCCCTCCTTCAACGCCTCATGGAAAAACGCCATGGACGAATGGGGGTGAGGCAGTTCCACCCACAGCAACGTTCCGCCCTGAGGATTGGTCACGCAGGTGCCAGCGGGAAAGTAGCGAATGATCGCCGCGCTCATTTGCTGGCGTTGTTGAGTCAGGATTTTCCTCAAACGGCGCAGGTAACGTTCGTAGGACGGCGTCTTCATGAACGCACTGACGGCCAGTTGCGACAACGCCTCACATCCCCGGGTCTGGGTATGTTTGAGCATTTCCACGCGGTCGTGCCATTTCCCCGCGCTGATCCAGCCCAGGCGTATGCCCGGTGCCAGGGTTTTGTTCAGGGACGCGCAATAGATCACGTTGTCGGTGCGATCCCAGTGCTTGAGCGTGGACAGCGGCTGCTCGGTATCCACCAGATCGCCATAAGTGTCGTCTTCGATCAACACCGTCGCGTGCTCTGCACACAGTTGCACCAGCCGCGCCTTGTTGGCGTCGGGCATGATGCTGCCCAGCGGATTTTGCAGGTTGGGAATGACGATCAGCGCCTGAATCCGTTCGGGGCCTTGTAGCAGTTGTTCGAGGGCGAACAGATTGATTCCCGCGTGCGAAGTCGCCGGAACTTCCAGTACCCGCAGGTTCAGGCTTTCAAGAATTTGCAGCAAACCGTAAAAGGTCGGCGACTCCACCGCCACGGTGTCGCCGGGTTGGGTGACCGCGCGCAATGCCAGGTTGATCGCTTCGGTCGCGCCGTTGGTGATCACAATCTTCTCTGCTGGCAGGTTGGCCTTTGTGGTCAGCGCCCGTCGGGCAAGGATATTGCGCAATGTGCTGTTGCCGCCGGTGGAACCCGCCGCGCCGAGCAAGTGCGGATCGTGCCGCAGCGCCTTGATCATATGGTCTTGCAGGGTCTTCAACGGATAGAGTTCCGGCGCGCAGAAGGCGCTGGCGAAATTGACCTTGATCGTCGCGCGTTGACTGGCCTTGAGTACCGATGAGACCTGTTCATGAATGCCGACGTAGACGCCGATGTCCAGTGGCGTGGTAGGTGCGATCGGGATGGGTTTGGGCAACGTATCGGGCTGACGAATGTAGTTGCCGGAGCGCGGACGGGCTTCCAGCACGCCACAGTCCTCGAGTTCCCGGCAAACCTGCACCGCGGTCGACAGGCTGACGGCGTGTTTTTCCATCATCAGTCGAATGGAGGGAAACCGTTCCCCGGTTTTCAAGGTGCCGCTGCGGATCGCGTCGAGGTAGTGATTGGCTAACTGACGGTAAAGGGGCGTCGTGTTCATGCTGACCTCAGCAATCGCACCACTGAGGTCTTGGGCTGGAAAGTGAGATGACGCTCCCTGCAGGCTGACCCGTGGTGCTGAAGGGTTAAGGGAAAGAGTTTGTTCTGCCGCTGATACGTGAAGAGTAATCGCGGTTTTGAGAAATCACGGGCAATAAAAAGCCCCGCTCTAGGGCGGGGCTCTTAAGTCAGTGGCGCCCGAAGCGCCGCTGATGGATCGTGTTACTGCGCGGCGATGCTGTAGCCATCGAACGCGGTTTGCTGCTGAAGCGCGGTGATGATGTTCTTGCGGTTAACCGCTTGTTCGGCCCCGGCATTGTCCAGGAAGGTCTCGCTTTCCAGCTCCGCTTCTTCGCCTTCGCCAACGAAGGTGAAGCCCAGGAACTCCAGCGCTTTACGGTCAACGTTCAGTCGCGAACGTGGGGTGCGCAGCGGCAGCGTGACGCTGATGCCGTCTTTGCTGATGGTGAACACTTCGACATCTTTCTTGGCGCGAGCAGCCTTGCTCTTGCCACTGCTCGGGTTGCTGATGGCCTGGTGGGTCTGGTTCAGCACCTTCAGTGCGAGGCCGTAGACCAATTCCTGAAACGCCGGATCGTCCTTGAAGCTGGAGAGAATCCGGCTGATCGGGAATTTGCTGCTCAAGTCTTCCAGGGCTGCAATGTCGGCAGTCTCAGCGTCCTTGAGTTGCTTGAGTTCGCCCATCAATTCGTAGGCTTTATCGTCGTCGAAGCTGTCGTGAGCCTGGCGAATCGCGGCGCGCAGCTCGCGGATCTGGTCGCTTTCCCGGGTGGACTGGAAAGCGTCCAGGACCATCTCGCTGATGGTCTTGGCCTGGGGCACGTGATGTGAAAGATTGATGGAGTTTTCGTATTCCGCTTTGGACGACAAGGTGACTACGGATTCAGCGGTATTGGAATCGGACATTGAAATTTCACTACTTCTTTTAACTTGGGTTGAGGCGAGAAAGCACAGGGCCTTTTCAGGCCGCCTAATCTATTGGACCGAGGCGGCGTTGTCACGGATGAACAGGCGGCTGGTCATCATTTTTGGCACTGCGACTTTTAACCGGCGGCTATCTGGAGGCGTTTTGCCTGAAGTGTCAGCAGCAGTCGATAGAACTTCAACGCCCGACCGCTGATCAGTCCACAGACAAAACCTGAAGCCGACGCCTTGAGCAGCAACATCTCAAGGGTGGCGGCCAGTTCCGGGTAAACATCAATCTGGTAGCCGAAGTAATAGTTCACGGCAAAAAACAGCAGGTAGAGCACCAGGGTTTTTGTTGTGCCTGGCACGATCAGTCCGGTTTGCGGATCATCCAGTTCAATGCCCTTGCGTGGGAAAATCAGCAGCGCCGCGAGAGCGCCCAGGATGACCGCGGCCAACCAGCAGCCAACCGAAAGCTGTGGATTCAGCATCAGGTTCAGCGAATAAAGCGACCAACCCAGCAAAAGCGGCGGTGTGAGGAGCAATGAAGTTTTGCTTTCACAGGTCGGGGACAGGGCTTTGACGCCGTAGTAACAAAGCAGCAGAAATATCGCGTACACCCACAGCGGGGTGTTTTGCAGGGTGTTGAGCATCGTGCAGCGTCCTTGCCGAAATGGGTGCCAGGATATTAGTCGTTGTTGTGGCCCAGACAGTCGACTATTTCCCCAGCGTATTCAAATTCAGCGACCGAACCGCCCATTGCTCGGCCGTTTGCTGATCCACCGCCAACGAAAAGCGGAAGGTCGCGCCGCGTCCGGGAACATCAATCAGCTGGATCTCGCGGCCGTGCAATTGCAGGATCCGGTGCACGATCCGCAACCCCAGTCCGCCATCACGCCGTGCGCCGCCTATGTTGAACGGGCGCAGGAACAGACCTTCGCGCAATTGGGCGGCGATGCCGGGGCCGGTGTCGCTGACGGTGACTTCGATAAAAGGCCCTTGAGGGCGCAGGCCAACTTCGATTTCTCCACCTCGGGGGGTATGGCGCAGGGCGTTGTCGAACAGGTTGGTCAGCACCCGCTCGATCAACCCCAGGTCGGCGCAGGCGGCCGAAACATTGGGTGCGAAGGTGGCCTTGAGTTCGACTTGTCGCGCCTCGGCCGTCAGTTCGAATTTCTGGAAAATGTCCTGCACCAGATCGGTCAGCGAGAAGCGCTCCAGCACCGGCTGCACAAAGCCATGTTCCAGGCGCACCAGTTCCAGCAGCGATTGCGCCAGACCACCCACCTTGCGGCTTTGATCCAGCGCGATGCCCAGGTAACGGCGGCGGTCGGTGGGGGACAACGTGGCGTCCTTGACCGACAAGGTTTCCAGGTAACCATGCAGCGAGGCAAGAGGCGTGCGCAGGTCGTGGGAGATGTTTGCCACCAGTTCGCGGCGTTCCTGATCCTGGCGAGTCAACGAACGCCATTGTTCACCGAGGCGCGCTTGCATCTGCCGGAAGGCCGCGTCGAGTATGGCAATTTCATCGTGGCTGGCGGCTTTTTCCACCGGGACGGATGAAGGTGGCGTTACCGGAGCGCCATCTATATCGAACTGGCTGACAGTTTCGGTCAAACGGCGCAAAGGGCGTGTGATGAGGGCAAATGCCGTGAGACCGGCAATCAGGCACAGCAACGCCACCAGCCCGATGGACAACAGTGCGGTATTCAGGGCGGCGCTGGTGGCGCCGCGTTCGGCGAAGCGGTCGTGCTCTTCGCTGAGCAGCACCACATAGAGATAGCCCGCCGGTTTGCCGTTGACCTGTAAAGGCGCGGCGCTGAACACCTTGCGGCCATCGACGCTGCGCGGATCGTCGCCGAGAACCGGCAGGGTATCGCCCTTGAGCAGGCGCTGGATCGGCGCCAGGTCGACCCGCTCCCGGCGTATCCGACCCTCGGGCGCAGCACTGCCGACAATCTTGCCCTCGGTGTCGAGCAGATACACCTCGACACTGGGGTTGACCAGCATCAGCTGGCTGAACAGGTCGCGCACGGCGTCAGGCATCAGGCCTTTCGTGTCCATCAGCACCGTGTCATGGGCAATGTGCTGGGCCAGATCCCGCGACAGCCCTTGCACCACTTCCAGCTCATGCATCTGGTTGGAGCGCACCTGCAACCATGCCGACGTGCCGCAGCACACCAGCAGCAACACGGCGAAAACCACAGACAGGCGCTGAGTCAGGGTCAGTCTCACGGCTGCTCCTCCTTTGCCACGAATTTGTAGCCTCGTCCCCACACCGTGAGGATGCGCACCGGTTGTGCCGGATCCGCTTCAATCTTTGCCCGCAGGCGGTTGATGTGTGTGTTGACCGTGTGCTCGTAGCCTTCATGGCTGTAGCCCCAGACCGTGTTGAGCAGGTCCATGCGCGAGAACACTTTGCCGGGCTGACGGGCGAAGAAATACAACAGGTCGAACTCCCGTGGCGTGAGGTCGAGACGGCGCCCGTCAAGGGACACATCGCGAGTGATCGGGTCGATGGAGAGGCCGTCCATGATCAGGCTGCCGGCGTCCATTTTCAGGTTGCGGGCCATGGCTTCGACCCGTCGCAACAGCGCTTTGACCCGGGCCACCAGTTCAAGCATCGAAAAGGGCTTGGCCAGGTAATCGTCGGCGCCGAGTTCGAGCCCGAGAATTCGATGCACTTCGCTGGAGCGCGCACTGGTAATGATGATCGGTGTGTAGCGGGCCATGGCGCGGGCGCGGCGGCAGATTTCCAGGCCGTCGACGCCGGGCAACATCAGGTCGAGGATCAGTGCGTCCCAGCTTCCTTGCTGCAGCAGTCGCATGCCTTCATCGCCATCGGCGCAGTGCACCACCTCGAACTGCTCATCGCGTAGATGCAGGCAGATCAGGTCGGCGATATGCAGGTCGTCCTCGACCACGAGGACGCGTTTGGTCTGTTCCATCAAGCTCAATCCTTCGGCGCAATGAGCGCATTGTGCGGGTTTTCCGGGGGCGGAGTTATCACGAATTGTTTAACTTCTCGTGAGGATTTGGCGATCAACCCAAGCCTAGGCTGTGTTCCATGTCAGGCACCTGGATTTTTCGGAGACGACCATGTTTTCACGGCGACAGTTTCTCGTAGCAAGCGGCGGGCTAGGCGCTGCAGCCCTGGTCATCGGTGTATTGCCAAAATTTACCGCAAGTTCTGCGCTGGTCGGTGACGCCAGCGCGGCGGAGGTGTTCGAGGTGACTC
The DNA here is from genome assembly GCF_054897825.1 of Pseudomonas sp. ZS1P83. Classification (NCBI taxonomy): domain Bacteria; kingdom Pseudomonadati; phylum Pseudomonadota; class Gammaproteobacteria; order Pseudomonadales; family Pseudomonadaceae; genus Pseudomonas; species Pseudomonas sp. ZS1P83. The sequence continues at coordinate 4,351,915 of NZ_CM142706.1, read as the reverse complement.
ACAGCGACAGCGAATGGCGCGCCATGCTCAGCGCCGAGCAGTACGAAATCCTGCGCGAAGAGGGCACCGAACGGGCCTACAGCAGCTCGCTGAACAACGAGCACCGTGAAGGGACTTTTGCCTGTGCCGGTTGCGACCTGCCACTGTTTTCTTCGGCGACCAAGTTCGACAGCCGCACCGGTTGGCCGAGCTTCTGGGCACCGCTGGACAAGGCTGTGGCCACTCGTCAGGACCGCTCCTTTGGAGTGCTGCGTGAAGAAGTCCACTGTCGGCGTTGTGGCGGTCATCTGGGCCATATCTTCGATGACGGACCCAAACCCACCGGTTTGCGCTACTGCATGAACGGCCTGGCGATGACGTTCGAGCCGCAGGCGGCTTGATCCATGGGCACTCCTTTTCGCGTTTACGTTCGGTTGATCGTCATTCCATTTATTCAGGAGTCAGCCTCATGAAAACCCTATTCACCTGGCGCCGCGCCCTGTTGGGCCTGGCCGCTGCCGGCGTCATCGGCCATGGCTCAGCGTTCTCTTTCAGTGCCGAAGACGCAGTCATCATTCCTCCACCCACTCTCGACGAAACCACCCAGGCCCACAGCGAAACCGCAGTCTTCGCCGGCGGTTGCTTCTGGGGTGTCCAAGGCGTGTTCCAGCATGTCAAAGGGGTGACGAAAGCTGTCTCCGGTTACGCCGGCGGTGCAACCAACACCGCTCAGTACGAGCGGGTCAGCGAGGGCGATACCGGTCATGCGGAATCCGTGGAAGTCACCTTCGACCCCCGTCAGGTCAGCTATGGCACCTTGCTGCAAATCTACTTCTCGGTGGCTCACAATCCTACCGAACTCAACCGTCAGGGACCTGACAGCGGCACTCAGTATCGCTCGGCGCTTTTCCCGGAAAACAGCGAACAGCAACGTGTCGCTCAGGCCTACATTACCCAGCTCGACGCCGCTCATTCGTTCAACAAACCTATTGTCACCAAGCTGGAAACCTACAACGGTTTCTACCCGGCGGAGGAGGAGCATCAGGATTTTCTGACCGAGCATCCGACCTATCCCTATATCGTGATCAACGATCTACCGAAGGTCGCGCAGCTGAAGCAGCTGTATCCGGATCGGTATCAGGAGAAACCGGTGTTGGTGAAGGCGGGGATGTGAATGGTGGGTATGTTATTTACGACGTGGGCGCTCCATCGCAATGGTCGACGCTTCAAAACCCAGGCTTGAAAAGAAGTCCGAAGCGCCTTCCCGACCTGCTCGTAGAACCCAGGTAATGTCGGTGTTCTCGGCCATGACATGCTCAACCAGTGCACGCCCGATACCTTCACGTCGATGCTGCCCACAGACGACGACCATCGACAGATAACCGTTTGATAGGCCGTCAGTGATGCCTCGGGCAAAACCGACAATGCGGGAGTTCTTCACGGCAAGGGCGGTGCGTTGGGAGTTAGTGATCAACTGCGCAAAATGTTCAGCGGAACCTGTGCGGTGAGCCCATCCGTTCTGCCCCAGAAAAAGCTGTACGGACACTACTTCCGAGGGCAGTACATCGCGGACATGCAAGACATTGCTCATCCAGAAATCACATTCTTGCCTGCGATCTTCGATCGGTACAGCGCTTGATCCGCCCTGGCCAGCAGCCCGGTCTGTTGTTCTTCTTCAAAGCGCTGAACCACGCCAATACTCATGGTCACTTGAAAATCCCCGATCGGCAGCAAGCCTGCAAGGCCGTGGCGGATTTTCTCGGCGAGGGTCCGGGCGTCGGCGAGTGGTGTATTGGGAAGGATCATGATGAACTCGTCACCGCCCCACCGCGCGAGCAGATCGCCCTCACGCACGCAGTGCTTCACGCTTTCGACCACTTGCACCAATGCCGCATCTCCCAGCGCGTGGCCATAGTGATCGTTGATGCACTTGAAGTCGTCGATGTCCATGGCTATCAGCGACAGTGGCTGACGAAAGCGCTGGGCGCGATCACATTCCTGGGGCAGGGATTTTTCCAGGCGATAGCGGTTGGCGATCGATGTGAGTGCGTCGGTTTCTGCCAGTTTGCGGTTTTCTTCGAGTTGAATTTGTAGCTGCAGATTGACTCTGGAAAGCTCCCGGGTGCGCTCTTCAACGATCGCTTCAAGGGATTGGTTGCGCCGTTCAAGCGCTTCGAACAGGCGCTTCTTGTCTTCGATGCTGCGGTGTGCGCCGACCATCCGCGCCACCGAGCCGTCGGCATTTCTTGCCAATACGTAGCCACGGTCTTCGATCCAGGTATAGCTGCCATCCTGCATGCGGCAGCGATACTCGGCCTGATAGCCGGGGGCTCGTTGATTCAGGTAGTCATCGAACAGTGCCATGACGTGCGAGTAATCATCGGGATGGATCACGTTTTCCCAAGTCAACACGTTGTTATCCAGGGAATGAGGCGCGTAGCCGAGCATCTCGTACCACCCAGGGTTGCGATAGACGAACCCTGTGTTGGCGTTCCAGTCCCAGATGCCGTCGCTGACCAGTTCCAGAATGGTGTGCAGCATGTCTTCGTTCAAATCCGACAGATTGAATTTCAACGGCTCGATATTCGACGCCTCACCCATCTCCGCTCTCCCTGCCGCCCTGATTTCAAAGTGACCCATCAGTCGAGGAGATTAGTGCATGGCGTATTCGGTCGGCTAGTGCTTGCCCCATCTCTGCAAGGCAAAGTCGACGAAACTACGCATTTTTGGCAAACGGTAGCGATCCTGGGCATACATCAGGTTCATCGGTCGGCTCGGCGGCAGGTAATCCTGCATCAATGCCACCAGTTTTCCGTCCTTTAGATCTTGCTCCATCAACGCATCAGGCAACACTACGATGCCCATTCCGGATCGCGCCGCTTGATGCAGTCCTGCCGAACTGTTGATCAACATCGGCCCGTTGACCGCTACCGCCACTTCGCCTTCGGGACCGGTCAAGCGCCAATGTTTTTCCACCGACTGCCAATCATCCCCGGCCGGATAGGCAAAGGACAGACAGTCGTGGTGTTGCAGCTCATCAGGTTTCTGCGGTGTGCCTTTGCGCGCCAGGTATTCCGGTGATGCACACAGGGTCAGGGTGTAGTCGAGGAGTGGACGGGCGATCAAATTGGTCTCCTCGGTATTGCCCAGGCGAAACGCCACGTCGAAACCGTTTTCGAGCAGGTCAGGACGTCGATTGGTGAGGACCACATCCAACTTGACGCGTGGACACAGCAGGGCGAATTCACTCAGGGCGGGTGCCAGTTTTTCGCTGCCGAACGTCAGCGGTGCGGTGATGCGCAAGGTGCCGCTCGGCTCGTCGAGGGCCTGCTCGGCCAAGCGCTCGGAGTCAGCCACCAACCCCAGGACTTCGAGGCAGCGTTGATAGTAAGCCGTGCCGAATTCCGTCAACCGCTGGCGCCGCGTCGTGCGGTTAAGCAAGCGCACGCCCAGACGTTGTTCCAGCGCCCGTAGGTGATTGCCGACCATTGTCGTGGACATTTCGCACTGGAAGGCGGCGGCGGTCATGCTGCCGGTTTCCACCACTTTGACGTACACGGTCATTGCCTGGAATAAGTCCATTATCAAGCTCGGCTTTAAAATGATTGAAGTGTTGCAGCGTTTATCTAGCTCAGGTGGCTAACCATACTGCAAAAACACCGACAATTGATGGAGCTTGATGTCATGACCGCCGCCTGCCTTATGACCACTTACCAACCCTTGGCCTTGAGTTTCAGCAAGGGCCTTGGCACGCGCCTGTGGGATCAGGCCGGTCGTGAATACCTGGACGCGGTGGCGGGCGTGGCGGTGACCAATGTCGGCCACTCCCACCCTAAAATTGTCTCAGCCATCAGCGAACAGGCTGGTCTGTTGCTGCACACTTCCAACCTCTACAGCATCGACTGGCAACAGCGGCTGGCGCAGAAACTGACGCGGTTGGCGGGCATGGATCGAGCGTTCTTCAACAACTCCGGTGCCGAAGCCAACGAAACCGCGCTGAAACTGGCGCGGCTATATGGCTGGCAAAAAGGCATCGAACAACCGCTGGTGGTGGTTATGGAGAACGCCTTTCATGGCCGGACCCTGGGCACCTTGTCCGCCAGCGACGGCCCGGCGGTACGCCTGGGTTTCAACGAGCTGCCGGGGGACTTCGTCAAAGTGCCATTTGGCGACCTCAAGGCGCTGGACGAAGTGCAGCAAGCCCACGGCCCGCGCATCGTGGCGATCCTGATGGAACCGATCCAGGGTGAAAGCGGTGTCCAGATGGCCCCGCCCGGTTACCTGAAAGCCATTCGCGAACTTTGCAATCGGCGTTCGTGGCTGCTGATGCTCGACGAAATCCAGACCGGTATCGGACGCACCGGCCAGTGGTTTGCGTTCCAGCACGAAGGCATCGTTCCGGACGTCATGACCCTGGCCAAAGGCCTGGGCAACGGCATTCCCATCGGCGCCTGCCTGGCTCGGGGCAAAGCCGCCAACCTCTTCACCCCCGGCAGTCACGGCAGCACCTTCGGCGGTAATCCACTGGCCTGCCGGGTCGGTTGCACCGTGCTGGAGATCATCGAAGAACAAGGGCTGCTGGAAAACGCCAAACTTCAGGGCGAGCGCTTGCTCGCCAGATTGCGCATCGAATTGGCGTATGACCCGAACGTCCTGGAGATCCGCGGCCAGGGTTTAATGATTGGCATCGAACTCAAACAGCCCATTCGCGACCTGACCCTGATCGCCGCACGGGATCACGGCTTGCTGATCAACGTGACACGGGGCAAGACTATTCGCTTGCTGCCGCCGCTGACGATTGATGAGCGAGAAGTTGAGATGATTGTCAGAGGGGTTTGCCGGGCGCTGAAAGCCGCCTGAGATTTATCTCAGTAGTGGTATCTACACATCACGATGCGTATTTCACCGTCCTCGACTGCATAGACCAAGCGATGCTCGGCTGTAATCCGGCGCGACCAGAAGCCGCTCAAGTTGTATTTGAGCGGTTCAGGTTTTCCGAGTCCATCGAACGGCTCGCGCTGGATTGATTTGATCAGCAGGTTGATTCGCTTAAGTCCTGCCTTATCGTTTTGTTGGAACCACAGATAGTCTTCCCAACCTTCAGGAGTGAACTCGATTTTCATTCTTCGATGAGTTGCCTGGTTTTGGTTTTCCCTGCCCGCAGGTTGCCGATCGATTTGATCAGGCGTTCAGCATTAGCAGGGGAGCGAAGCAGATAGGCAGTCTCTTCGAGAGCGTTGTACTCCGCCAGAGACATCATCACCACGGGTTCGCCTTTCTGGCGAGTGACCAACAGTGGGGCGCGGTCTTCATTGACCCGATCCATGGTTTCGGCAAGGTGTGCACGTGCTGTGGTGTAGTTGATGGTTTGCATGTTGTAGTCCTCGCTCGATGCAAAGAACGTACAGAAATGAGTACAGGATGACAAGGTGATACCTACGAGTGGTCGTTACGCAGACGATGCATCTACGTTTGTACTGAGTATCGCCGAAGATTCTTCGAGACGTTTCCGTGATCGATGTAATCCCGATCCGATTAACACGCCATCCCCTGTGCTCAAATGCGCCGGGTGTGGGATGAGGGATGGATGAAATCGGTCATTTGCGCTCGGTTCATGAGTTGCAGTTTCGAACCGCTAAAACCATCGAACAGACGCTGATGCGCGGCAAATCCACTGGACTCCTCGCGCGTACGATAGCTGCGGGCCCAGTCCAGCAATGCAATCAACAACTCGTCATGCTCGTCCCGTTGCGCCTCTCGCTGACGAATATTGGCGACACATTCGTCATCATCAAGACACAGCCAGATCAGCGCTGTTGCCCGGGGCAAGAGTTCGCTGACGATCCAGCCGTAAACGCCTTCGATCACCCAGCGCTCTTCACCGGCCAGCACCCGTGCCATGCCCAGCGCCTCGGCACGGGGGCGGGGGATGCTGAGTTCGTCGGACAACCAGTGAATCGAGTCGAGATCGACCCATGGTATGTGCAGGTGCTCGGCCAGTCGTTCGGCCAGCCAGCTTTTGCCGGCGCCGGAGTTACCGATGATCAGGGTTCGATTGAGGTTCATGAGCGACACCGATCAGTGTGAGCGAATGCCTTCAGTCGTCATTCTCAGGCGCAACCATCCGCGTCTTCGGCGAACCGTTTGAGTTGTGCTGATAAATTTCCTGGGGCTGTCCTTTTTCATTAAAGAACACCTGCCCGATCCCCGCCGAATTCCACAGCCGTTCACCCGCTTCAGCATGTTCCGGGACGTGTGGAACAATGCGCATGCGCCGGCGTTTGGTCAGCCAGTTCAGCGGCGAGCGCGGCGAGTAGAGCCAGCGATTGAGGCGGTCGAACCATTCGAGCAGGGCCGGAGGGAATTCGTTCTTGATGCCGCTGCTGGTGATCTGCCAGATTCGCGGACCGGCTTTGCGGTGTCGGATCAATACTTCGTAGACGAAGGAATAATGCACATCGCCCGACAGCACCACGTAGTTACCGGGCGTGCGCGAGTGTCGGAAAATGTTCAGGATGACCTGGGCTGCGCCGCGATGGGCCATCCAGTTTTCGGCGTCCACCAGCAGGGGATAACCACACCAGCTGAAGACCCGCTGCACGGTTTCGATCAGTTTGACGCCGAAGATCGGTGCCGGCGAAACGATGATTGCCGACGGGTGATCGAGCAATTCCTGTTGCAGTTCGCTGAGCGCTTCCCAATCCAGCAAACCCGAAGGCTGCTTGAGGGTCATCTCACTGCGCCAGCGCCGGGTGCGGGTGTCGAGCACGACAATGGCCGGGCTAGTAGGCAGCACGTAATGCCAGTTCTGAAACCTCAGCAGCTCATCGATCAAACCGTCCTGAACGTCGCTGTCGAGATAATGGTCCTGCCCTGTGGCACTCAATAAACGGGTTTTTTCCAGCACGCCGTCGAATGCATCCGGGTTGTTGCCCCAGCCCTGACACACCATATAAGCAATCAGTGCGTTGCCGATGATGCGCTTGGAGAACGGATGACCGTAGGCCGTTTCCTCCCATTGCGCGGAAAGATTCCAGTCATCGGTAATATCGTGATCGTCGAAAATCATCAGGCACGGCAGATGCGCGAACGCTCGGGCGACACCCCCCAGACCCGCTTTGAAATCATCGATGCGCGTTTGCTCAAGCGCATAACGCTCGCGTCTTTCGGGAATCAATTTTGGTGGTTTTGGAGCGATCAATGTCCAGGGCGTCGGTGACCACACCAGCAGGTACATGGCCATGATCTCGGCGAACGTCACCAGATGATTGTCGGCACTGCTGCTGGTGAAAATCGGCTTACGCACCCCGCCGAAAAATCGCTCGCGCAGGGTTTCGTTGCTCTTCAGCGCCGGTAACAAATCCGCACGGTGGTAGTAACTGGCGGGATCCTCGTAGAGTTTGGCGCTGTCGCTGACCACCGCACCTTCGAGGTGTTCGCCGAACAATCCCAGCCGCGCGATCAAGGCATGGATGGCTCGCAGCATGGGGCCCGCGACATCGTCTGCGTACACCTGATCGCCGCTCATCATCAGCAGCGCCGGACGTTTGCGCACGTCCGGTTCGGTCTCCAGCAAACGATCGACACACAGCAAACCGTCCGGGGCCGGATGGTGAGGTTTGCGGCAAGAACCATGCAGCAGCTGGTCGACTCGCGAGCGCAGGACGAAGTTCGGGCAACGGGCGTCGCCGTACAGCAAGTGCGGGGCCCAATCGGCGATGCCTGCGCCAGCGTCGTCAATCAGCAGGTCATATTCGATTAACGTGTCGCAGGGCAGGGCGGCGTCCAGCGGCACATCGATCAAATGAACAAAGGCCTGGGTGCCCACCGCAATGATCGTGCACCGATGCGCGTCGAGGTGGATATCGTCGCGATCTTGCAGGCGCAACGTCAGCGACAGCGCCCGCGACCCCACCAGCCACATCACCAGCCGCGTAGGTTCCAGCCGCCGCAACAACGGCCCGACCAGGACAGGGGGCAGGGATTGATGATCGTCTGGCAGTGGCAAAGACATGGACATCCGGGTGCTTGGAACAGAGAAGCGCAGGATGATAACGCAGCTGATGTCAATGAATGGCAACTGGCTTGAATCCGACAGTCAAGGCAACAACTGGCAGCCCGCCCGCCAAGCACCGCACAAGTGAAAGCCCCGAAAAACTCGGGGCTAATCCCAAGGGATCGTGTGTGAACCTAAGCCTCCCAGCCCGCCCCACTGACCGCCGCCTGCGCCAAAGGGTGCAATTCTGCCCCTTGATGCTCTGTCTGCCAGGCCAGCAACTCCTTGCGCATGCCGGGCGTCCAGTACATCTGCAGATGATTACGTACGCCGAGCACCGCCAGTTGCTGGTCCGGTTCACTGGCGAAGTACTGGGCGATCTGGTTGACCATTTTGATCAGGTTGTCAGTGCTCATCGGCGTACCTCCGCTTTAGCGCCACGCGCCTGGCGGCGTTCGTCGAGCAGGCGCTGTTGGTTGTCGCTGAATTCCTGGTAGCGTTTTTGCCACTCGGAAGGGTGGTAGACGCGGCTGACTTCCACGGCGGTGACCTTGTACTCCGGACAGTTGGTGGCCCAGTCGGAGTTGTCGGTGGTGATGACGTTGGCCCCCGATTCAGGGAAGTGGAAGGTGGTGTACACCACGCCTGGGGCGACCCGTTCGGTGACTCGCGCACGCAGTACGGTCTGTCCGGCGCGGCTGCCGATGCCAACCCAGTCGCCTTCGTTGATGCCACGGCTCTCGGCGTCGGTCGGGTGGATTTCCAGGCGGTCTTCGTCGTGCCAGGCGACGTTTTCGGTACGCCGGGTCTGGGCGCCGACGTTGTACTGGCTGAGGATGCGCCCGGTGGTCAGCAGAAGAGGGTAGCGATTGTTGACCTTTTCCTCGGTGGGCACGTAGCCGGTGAGCATGAAACGCCCTTTGCCGCGCACGAATTCCTCGATGTGCATGGTCGGCGTGCCGTCCGGTGCCGCGGCGTTGCACGGCCATTGCAGGCTGCCGTGGCGCTCCAGTTCGGCGTAGCTGACGTTGGTAAAGGTCGGCGTCAGGCTAGCGATTTCATCCATGATTTCCGACGGATGCGTGTAGTGCATCGGGTAGCCCAGAGCGTTGGCCAGGGCCACGGTGCCTTCCCAGTCGGCCTTGCCGCCCAGCGGCTCCATGACCTTGCGCACGCGCGAGATGCGCCGCTCGGCGTTGGTGAAGGTGCCGTCTTTTTCCAGGAATGAGCATCCCGGCAGGAACACGTGGGCGAACTTGGCGGTTTCGTTGAGGAAAATGTCCTGCACCACCACGCATTCCATGGCCGACAGCGCCGCGGTGACGTGCTGGGTATTGGGATCGCTCTGGGCGATGTCTTCGCCCTGGCAATACAAGCCCTTGAAGCTGCCGCCCAGTGCGGCCTCGAACATGTTGGGAATGCGCAGGCCAGGGTCGGGTTGCAGGGTGACGTTCCAGGCCTGTTCGAACTGCGCCCGTACCACCTCGTTGGAGATGTGACGGTAGCCGGGCAGCTCATGGGGGAAGGAACCCATGTCGCAGGAGCCCTGAACGTTGTTCTGCCCACGCAGTGGGTTCACGCCCACGCCTTCGCGGCCGATGTTGCCAGTGGCCATGGCCAGGTTGGCGATGCCCATGACCGAAGTGCTGCCCTGGCTGTGCTCGGTGACGCCCAGGCCGTAATAAATCGCAGCATTGCCGCCAGTGGCATACAGGCGAGCGGCGGCACGGATGTCGGCAGCGTCTACGCCGCAAATGGGGCCAATGACTTCCGGTGCGTTTTCCGCGCGGCTGACGAAGTCGCTCCAGCGAGCGAAATCGCTGCCCTCGCAACGGGCGTCGATAAAGCCCTGATCGAGCAGGCCTTCAGTAACGATGACGTGGGCCAGGGCATTGAGCATGGCGACGTTGGTGCCCGGACGCAGGGCCAGGTGCAGCTCGGCGCGGGCATGCACCGAGTCCACCAGATCAATGCGGCGTGGATCGATGACGATCAGCCGCGCGCCTTCACGCAGGCGGCGTTTGAGCTGGGAGGCGAACACCGGGTGGGCGTCGCTGGGGTTGGCGCCCATCACCAGGATCACGTCGGCCTGCATCACCGAGTCGAAACTCTGGGTGCCGGCGGACTCGCCCAGGGTTTGTTTCAGGCCATAGCCGGTAGGCGAATGGCAGACCCGCGCACAGGTGTCGACGTTGTTGTTGCCGAACGCGGCGCGCACCAGTTTTTGCACCAGGTAGGTTTCTTCGTTGGTGCAGCGGCTGGAGGTGATGCCACCAATGGAGTCGCGGCCGTACTTTTGCTGCAGTCGGCGGAATTCGCTGGCGGCGTAGGTCACCGCTTCATCCCAGCTGACTTCCTGCCAAGGGTCGTTGATGTGCTGGCGGATCATCGGCTTGGTGATGCGATCCGGGTGGGTGGCGTAACCCCAGGCAAAGCGCCCTTTGACGCAGGAGTGGCCGTGGTTGGCCTGACCGTTCTTGTCGGGAACCATGCGCACCAACTGGTCGCCTTTCATCTCGGCGCGGAACGAGCAGCCCACGCCGCAATAGGCGCAAGTGGTGATCACGCTGCGTTCGGGCTGACCCAGTTCGACCACGCTTTTTTCCATCAGGGTCGCGGTGGGACAGGCTTGCACACAGGCGCCGCAGGACACGCATTCCGAGTCGAGGAAATTCTCGCCACCGGCGGCCGCGACCCGGGATTCGAAACCGCGCCCGGTAATGGTCAGGGCAAAGGTGCCCTGGGTTTCTTCACAAGCGCGCACGCAGCGGTTACAGACGATGCACTTGCTCGGGTCGAAGTCGAAGTAGGGGTTGGACGTGTCCTTCACGTCGGCCAGATGGTTGTCGCCTTCATAGCCGTAACGCACCTCCCGCAGGCCGACCTGGCCGGCGACGGTTTGCAGCTCGCAGTTGCCGTTGGCCGAGCAGGTCAGGCAGTCCAGCGGGTGATCGGAGATGTACAGCTCCATGACGTTGCGCCGCAGCGTGGCGAGCTTCGGCGTCTGGGTATGCACGCTCATGCCTTCGCTGACCGGCGTGGTGCAGGACGCCGGGTAGCCGCGCATGCCGTCGATCTCCACCAGGCACATGCGGCAGGATCCGAAGGCTTCCAGGCTGTCGGTGGCACACAGTTTGGGAATGGTGGTGCCCAGCAGCGCGGCGGCGCGCATCACCGACGTCCCTTCGGGCACGCTGATGCTGCGGCCGTCGACGTTCAGGGTGACTTGCACCTGGCTGTCGCGGGCGGGGGTGCCTAAGTCGATATCGGTGTTCGGGTCGAAGAGAGTGATCATTGGTCGGCCTCCGAGGCTTGCAGGCCGAAGTCGGCGGGGAAGTACTTGAGGGCGCTGGCTACCGGAAAGGAGACCATGCCGCCCAATGCGCAGAGCGAACCGTATTGCAGGGTGTCGCACAGGTCCTTGAGGATGATCACCTGCTCATCGCGACCGCTCTGGTCCGGCGCGGCCAGCAAACGGTCGATCACCTCCACGCCCCGGGTCGAGCCAATGCGGCAGGGGGTGCATTTGCCACAGGATTCCTCGGCGCAGAACTGCATGGCGAAACGCGCCATGTGAGCCATGTCCAGACTGTCGTCAGCCACCACCACACCGCCGTGACCGAGCATGGCGCCGATGGCGGCGAAGGCTTCGTAATCCAGCGGCGTGTCGAATTGCGACGGCGGCACCCACGCTCCGAGCGGGCCGCCAACCTGGGCGGCCTTCAGCGGCCGGCCACTGGCGGTACCACCGCCGTAGTCTTCCACCAGTTCCCGCAGGGTCAGGCCAAAAGCCCGTTCCACCAGACCGCCGTGACGAATATTGCCCGCCAGCTGGAAGGGCATGGTGCCCAGGGAACGGCCCATGCCGTAATCGCGATAAAACTGCGCGCCCTTGGCCAGAATCAGCGGCACCGAGGCCAGGGTCAGCACGTTGTGCACAAGGGTCGGCAGGCCGAACAAGCCCTTCAAGGCGGGGATCGGTGGCTTGGCGCGGACGATCCCGCGCTTGCCTTCGAGAGAGTCCAGCAGCGCGGTTTCCTCACCGCAGATATACGCGCCAGCACCGACTCGCACTTCCATATCGAAGGCCTGGCCGCTGCCGCCGACATTAGCGCCGAGGTATCCGTTGGACCGGGCGATGTCCAGCGCCTCGCGCAGTGTCGCCACGGCTTGTGGATATTCCGAGCGTACATAAATGTAGCCGTAACTGGCCCCGACGGTGATGCCGGCAATGGCCATGCCTTCGATCAGCAGGAAGGGGTCGCCTTCCATCAACATGCGGTCGGCGAAGGTGCCGGAGTCGCCTTCGTCGGCGTTGCACACAATGTATTTCTGCGCAGCCTGGGTGGCGCGCACCGTGCGCCATTTGATGCCGGCCGGGAACGCCGCGCCGCCGCGACCACGGAGGCCCGAATCGAACACTGCGGTCGCGGTTTGCTCGCCGCCCAGGGCGACGGCCTGGGTCAATCCCTCGAAGCCGCCGTGGGCCCGGTAATCGTCCAGCGACAGCGGCCGGGTAATGCCGGCGCGGGCGAACAGCAGGCGTTGTTGAGTCTTCAGATAAGGCAATTCTTCCACCAGGCCCAGGGCCAGTGGATGGCTGGACGGCTCGCCTTGCAGCGCCTCGAGCAGGGACGGCACATCGGCAGCAGTCAGCGGGCCAAAGCCGATTCGGCCTTGCGGGGTGTCCACTTCCAGTAGCGGTTCCAGCCAATACAGACCGCGAGAGCTGGTGCGTTGTAGGTCCAAATTAATCTGATTTGAGAGGGCCAAGGCCACCTCATCGGCACCCACGGCACGGGCCAGCGAATCAGCGGGCAAATAGAGACGCGGCATCATGCGTCCTCCCGGCAAGCGTCGAGCAGCGCATCCAGACGCTCGGCGCTGAGCCGCGCATGCACCTGGCCATCTAATTCCAGAGCGGGCGAACAGGCGCAGGCGCCGAGGCAATACACCGGGCGCAAACTGATGCTGCCGTCGGCGCTGCTGCCGTGGTCGTCCAGTTGCAGACGTTCGCGCAACTGCGCGGCGAGCTCTTCGGCACCACGGCTCTTGCAGGACTCGGCCCGGCACAGACGCAGGATATGCCGGGCCGGAGGTGCGGTACGGAAGTCATGGTAAAAGCTGATCACCCCGCGAATCTCCGCCTGACTCTGATTGAGGGCGTGGGCAATCTCGGGGATGGCGGCATCGGGGATGTAACCGATGCCCGCCTGAATCTCATGAAGGATGGGCAACAGTGCGCCGGGGGAGCCCTTGTGGCGCTCCAGCAGACTGTTGACCATCGGCAGGTGCAACATCTCATCAGGCATTCAGCATTCCTCACGGTCACGGACAAACCAGAAGGTTGTCGGTCGTCCGAAAGTGTCGGCTGCGGCACTCACACCACGTCACGGAATCGTGGCAATTTCAGGCCGGTGGCCAGGGCACCCTGAGCGGGCATCTTGTTGTGCCCGGCGCGGTCTTCGCCGCACCTCTTAAAGGGCATAAAAGCAGCTTGCCATGGCGCTTTTGATTCAACTGCACCAAAGCGACGTGTTCAGTTCTGCCTACGACTATGCATTAAGTCTAGATGAGTGGGGCGCGGGGTGTTTACTCACTGGCCTAATGCCCTGAGGGCCTGTCGATGCCTGGTAAACTTCAGGCATTACACGTAAGAAAAAGCTCCAGATCCTTGGGCAGCTCTAGCGAGCAAAGCTGTTCTATTGCGTTAATTTGCTCCGCGGTAAGCCGATAGTCGTACACGCAATCTGTAGTGGTCTAATGAAACCGGACACCCATTTAGGCGAGAATGCTCGCCAGATCGAGGTGTCAGATGACCAAACAACGCCGTTCCTTTTCTGCTGAATTCAAACGCGAGGCTGCCGACCTCGTGCTCAAGCAAAACTACAGCTACATCGAAGCCAGCCGTTCACTCGGTGTCGGCGAGTCGGCACTACGCCGCTGGGTCGACCAGGTTCAGCAGGAACACCAAGGAGTCACCCCGCAGAGCAAAGCGCTGACACCGGAACAGCAAAAAATTCAGGAGTTGGAAGCCCGAATTACCCGCCTTGAACGGGAAAAATCGATATTAAAAAAGGCTACCGCGCTCTTGATGTCGGAAGATCACGAGCGTACGCGCTGATCCATCAGCTGAGCGTCCATGAGCCGATTGATTGGCTGTGCAAAGTGTTTGAGATCAATCGATCAAGTTACTACGCCCACCGCCTCAAGCACCGAACGCCGGATGTCGAACGGCTTCGGTTGCGCAGCCGGGTGAGCGAGTTGTTTTCACAAAGTCGCAGTGCTGCCGGCAGCCGTAGCATCCTCTCGTTGATGCGTGACGATGGTGAGCAACTCGGTCGGTTCAAAGTGCGCAGCTTGATGCGTGAGCTTGACCTCGTCAGCAAACAGCCAGGTTCTCATGCTTACAAACGGGCAACGGTTGAACGGTTGGATATCCCGAATATCTTGAATCGGGAGTTCGATGTCCCGGCACCCAACCAAGTGTGGTGCGGCGACATCACCTACATTTGGGCTCAGGGGAAATGGCACTATCTGGCTGTCGTGATGGACCTTTGCGCGCGTCGGGTGGTGGGCTGGGCGCTATCGGAAAAGCCGGACGCCGAGCTGGTTATCAAGGCGCTGGATATGGCTTACGAACAACGGGGAAGGCCTCAGGGGCTGCTGTTTCACTCGGATCAAGGGTCGCAGTATGCGAGTCGTTTATTTCGCCAGCGACTGTGGCGTTATCGCATGCGTCAGAGCATGAGTCGTCGGGGGAATTGCTGGGACAACGCGCCGATGGAGCGCGTGTTCCGCAGCTTGAAAACCGAATGGATACCGACCACGGGCTACAGGACGGCTCAAGAAGCCCAACGCGATATCAGTCATTTCTTGATGCATCGGTACAACTGGATTCGGCCCCATCAATTCAACGGTGGGCTGGCGCCAGCTCGGGCCGAAGAAAAACTTAACGTCGTGTCCGGGATTAGTTGACCACTACAATCATCGTCCTTTTCCCATCCCATAATCGGCTTAAGATCCTCGACAGAAACCGGGATTTCTTTTTCATAGGACGCGAAATCCTCGCCTTCAGAAACGCCCCTAATCACATGTCTCATGGCTCTACTTTCCTTGTCGGTCTGCTAATTTGTTCCGAATTCCAGTTTCGTAGTCGAACTCTCAGCATCTGCCCTGAGCGAACCATCGAAAGCCCAAATACCCGAAACCAACCCCAAATCCCAATCAACACACAAAACCCTGTGGGAGCGGGCTTGCCCGCGAAAGCGCCAGACCAACCAACGCAAATCACCAAACCGAAACACAATCCCCTGTAGGAGCGAGCCCGCTCGCGAAAAACGCCAGGCATCCACCAACCCGCTGAATACCCGCAATCCTCACAAGCAAGCCCGCCCCTACAACTGCCATACGTAGCTTCGAACGCCAGACAGAGTCCGGTTTTACCCCGCTACCCCTCAGCCATCCCCTCCGCCCGCTTGGACGCCAACTCATTATCCCGATCCCGCGTCAGCACCTTCACCGCATCATCCACCACCGCCTTACTCATCGCCGTCAAATAATGCGCGGCCCAGGCGTGGCGGTCGGTGTCTCGGGCGTAAGCAGCATCTTCGGTAAGCTTCTTGGCGAGGAACAGAAAATCAGAAGCCATGGCTAACGCATCACCGAGGGGAACGCCGCAAGTGACATGGAACAGCGGCTTATTCGCGCAATAGATGGCAGGTGTCAGGCCGATGGTTGTGAGTTCGGGATGGTCGGTCATTTACCACCTCCGATGACGGAGAGGCGGTGGGAGAGGGTGGACAGTGGAGCGTTACGCAACTGGGAGTCGCGTAGAGGGAAAAGCCAAATTTCGTACGGATTGATGCTGCGCATTATCAGACTCCTTGATATGTGGAGCTGCCACATTCGTTTCCACACGAATGGGTGACAGCTGTGCGCAGGGTGGAAAACCGGGAATCAAGGAAACCGGCACGCCCGAAGACGTCCCACGCACAGCCGCCATAACTCACGCCGCAGGCATAAAAAAAGCGCCGGCAGACGTGATGGGGGCGCTGTAGCGCCTTACCTGGCGCTACGCCTTCGCTACGATCTCGTCCCACGCGGTAGGGCTGGGAAATAGCTCGTTCAGGAAACCCACAAACGCCTTCACATTCGGGCTGCCTCGGCGGCTCTCTGGCCACAAGGCCGTGATGGAGGAACGGTCGACTGCGAACTGTGGAAATAGCGGCTTCAGTTCTCCCCGTGCGACATAGGGCGCGGCGACATAGGTGGGTGAAATGCCAATGCCACCGCCAGCTGCAAGCACTGCGGCAACCGCATCGCTGGCGTCGATGACGATGGATGCGTCGGGCGCTATCTCCACCATTTGGTCCCCCACGTTGAAAGGCCAACGCAGCGCTTGGCCCGAGCTCTGGTAGCGAAAATTCACGCAGTCATGGTCGACCAGGTCGCTGAGTTCCAGGGGCGTGCCGCGTTTGGCTAAATAGGCTGGAGAGGCGAAAGCGCAGATTCGATGCGGCCCGAGTGTGCGGGAGATAAGCCGCGAATCGGCCAGGTTGCCCACGCGCACAGCCACATCGATGCCTTGTGCAACGATGTCCACAAACGGATCGCCCAAGCGCAGGTCGATGGCGAGCTTGGGGTAGCGCTCGCGAAACCTGGGGATCGCCGGCGCCAATATGTTCAGCCCGATAGGCGGCGGCGCGGTCACTTTCAAGGTGCCGGAGGGCTCAGCGCGCGAGGCCACTGCGGCCTGCTCGATGTCCTCTACCTCGCGCAGAATTCGTAGCGCCCGTTCGTAAAGATCCCGGCCTTCAGGTGTCAGGGTCAACGAACGGGTGGTGCGGCTGAATAAACGCAGCTCGAAATGTTGCTCCAGGCGTTGCACGCTTTTGCTGATAGCGGACGGCGACACAGATAAATCGCGGGCTGCAGCGGTGTAACTGCCTAAAGTGGCAGCGCGGGCAAAGGCAATAAGACCGGTAAGGCGGTCTAACCCTATTTGTTCCTTCATGGCATTAGTAAAGCGACTTATGGCCTGATTATCAATGTTGGCTCGAATCTTTAGTCTTTGCCCAACGACGCCATTCAGGCAGTTAAGGAGATCGACCATGAGCCATTCCACCACCCTCCAAACCGCATTTACCCAACAGCTACCCGCTCATCTGGAAGGCCGCACGGTGGTGATTTTCGGCGGCACATCCGGCATCGGTTTAGCCGCCGCGATTCAAGCCAAAGCCGCCGGGGCATCGGTGACTGTGATCGGTTCCAATGCCGAGCGCGCCGAGCAAGCGGCGACCGAACATGGGCTCACCGGCTGGCGCGCCGCTGATGTCACCAACGGCGATGCCGTCTACGCCGCCTTGGCGGACATCCCTCAAGTGGATCATCTGGCTCTACTCGCCGGCACATTTGTGGCGGGCAAGGTGCTGGACGCTGAAATCGACTACCTGCGTCGGGCGTTCGAAGAGCGTATATGGGCTTCGTTGCACGCCATCCGCGCGTTGGGAAATCGGTTGTCCAAGGACGGCTCCATCGTCTTTATCTCTGGCTGTTTGGCCGACCGGCCAAACGCCCATGGCACCGCCGTGATCGCTGCTGCATCGGCGGCAATGGAAGCGCTGGCACGTGGCCTGGCCCTGGAGCTGGCGCCCATCCGTGTGAACACCCTGTCCCCAGGCCCGATCGACACCCCTCTTTTTAGCAAAGCCCTGGGCGATGGGCGCGATGCGTACGTGAGCGCATGGGAGCAAGTGCTACCGTTGTATCGCATCGGTACCGCCGCTGAAGCAGGCGCCGCTACCGTTTTCCTGATGACCAACACCTTTATGAACGGCGCTACGCTAAACCTCGACGGCGGCGCTCGGCTGGTCTGAGTGACCTGCCTCGCACTGAGTCCATTTCAGGAACAACGCCCTGACTGCGCTGGATACGTTGCGGTTTAGGATTGCTGCCGGCCAGAAGCGGTCTGTTTTCTCCATTGCTTAAGATCAGATGCTCGCGGCTAAAGCCCTACATGGGATCGTAGTTCCTTGTGGCAGGGGCTTTAGCCGCGATATTTTTTGAGGGCTGCAGAAGGTCAGCTTTTGGCCGATTGCAGCCTGTCACGAAGGGCTGCTTCCGACCCGAAGCGGACATGTCTCCGGCAGGCCGAGCCTCACAGAGGCAACTCTCTTTTCCTGCTTAGTTGATTCTGTCAGACGGAGCCAGAGGCAAACCTCAGCAGGTTAGAGAGTAGAGAAATTGCCACGTTGATTTCATCTTGAGTGTCGCCATCCCAATCTTCGACTGATGCCAACTCTGCTTTGAGCGACTTTATTAGCTCTTGGATATCTGCAATTTCTTCATCACCGCATTGCTTTGCAACTGCCACCCATTTTGCATCTGGGATGCTTTCTTGTAGGGAGAGTCCTGCTTTTGCTTCTGCGATCAGCGCTGAGAGTTATCTCATCGTATATCTGTCCTGGAAAGTCGAAGTGTCACCTTGACCTCGGTGCGAGTGGAAGTGGAAGTGGAAGTGGTGGGTATAAGCCTTGCGTCCGCACTCATATCGTCTCGACGTTGACAGCCGCGCCGATGGAGCCTCCGGAAACAGATACGATGTAGTCGGCCGCTCTTTGGCAGAGGACTGCGCGCGATGAGCGGATTGCCAACGTAAGAGGCATGATCGAGAGCGGGTCAATGTCGAGGCGTTCTCCTGATGTGCCGCGAAGCGACAATGTCAGTTCCGTCCATTGGCGATCATCTGAGCTTGTGCAGTCACCGTCAGAGTCAACATCGCATCCTGTTCCCCATAGATGTTCAGCAATGCAATAGAAGGATGGTAATGGTCCCTTTGGAGTGATTTGAATGGAGTAGCAAGTAGACATGATTTGTTGGCTATGGCCTATCAGGAAGGGAAAGGGTATCTCGGAGCTTGAGGCGCAAGCAATCAGAGTCACTGTGACCATCAGACCGTTTACATAGAGGACATCCATTGGCGTCTGCTATTGGCCGATTGTTACCCGTTGCGAATGCCTGCAATAGGTTAGTTGAATTATCTTTTAAACGCTGTCGCATCGTTGATGGCTGCCTCATATGCATGCTTCTCAAATGAGAAGGGGCCAACTCCATCTATGATTCGAGGCTCTTCATAGCCGTTCTCGTAAGCAAAGGAATCCCACGTGAAACAGTCATCGTTTTGGCGAACATATACTGAGTAGGCGCCACACCCGATGTCGCCGCACTCAGGGCAGATGTAAAGGAGGATACGACCACTTTCTATTTCAGCGTGTTCGCGTAAAAGCAGACGAGAGTTAGATAGGCTGTTTGGCTCCTGGAAGCCCTTGACGAAACAGCCCATAAAATCTGAATGACCACCAGCTGCCATAACGAGAGCATTGAGCAACGAACGTTCGTTTATCAGAAAATCGATGGAGAATCGTTCGGCCACGGTGCAGCCATTTGAGGAGCTTCCCGGACGAAACAACTGTTGAAATGTGAGGGAGCTGGTGTCCATTCCTGCGAACCATTTTATGCACTGAATGTGCGTGGGATTACATACAACATCGAAGGGGGGGGTACAAGGCAAATTTCATCCGGTAATTGACCGCTTTTGGCCGATTGTTGCCTGTCACAAAGGGCAGCAGTCGACCCATAGCTGCCGGTGGCGACAGGCAGAGATCGGCCAAAAGCAGGCATCCGCACATGCCGTTTCGGCCAGGTGCTTCTAAACGCTGCTCTGTAGATCACGGGTTTACAGACTTTGATAGCGCCGTTCGAAATCACTGGCCAGCTGTTCAAGGGTGACGCTCCCCAAGCGATCTATAAGCAATGCCTGCGCCGCATCAAACGCTTCGGTTAGCGCAGCATTCACCGCTTGTTCGACCAGGCATTCTGGATGGTCAGTCGACAAACCGATGGCGAAAAGCGAGGACGAGCCCAAGGCCTGATGGATGTTCAACAGT
The DNA here is from genome assembly GCF_054897825.1 of Pseudomonas sp. ZS1P83. Classification (NCBI taxonomy): domain Bacteria; kingdom Pseudomonadati; phylum Pseudomonadota; class Gammaproteobacteria; order Pseudomonadales; family Pseudomonadaceae; genus Pseudomonas; species Pseudomonas sp. ZS1P83. The sequence continues at coordinate 4,331,992 of NZ_CM142706.1, read as the reverse complement.
GTCATCTCTGCTAGTGGTTTCGCCAGCGTCCACCCTCCACGGTGCCCCTTTTCTGAGCGCACATAACCCTCTTCCTTGAGTAGCGCCATGGTCCGCCGAACCACCACTGGGTTGGTACCGAGCATCTGCGCGATGGTATCGGACGTGGCGGGCTGTTCATGGCGAGCCATGTGGATCAGCACGTGCAGCATGCGGGACAAGCGAGTGTCATTTCTCATGAATAGCGGATTCCTGAATTACTGGCAGTGAGTATCGCTCGATACAACATAAGTTACGAGACTGTTGACACGCCGACATCATGTAACTTACGTTGTGTCTAGAGTTCTTCGAGCAGGTCGAAGAACCAGGGAGACTGATCCATGGTTTATGACGTGATCATCGTTGGCGGCAGCTATTCCGGCATTTCCGCAGGTTTGCAACTGGCACGGGCGCGCCGGAAGGTGTTGGTGATCGACGCAGGTCAACGCCGTAACCGGTTTGCTCACAGCTCACATGGATTTCTTGGGCAGGACGGTCGTAATCCCGGCACGATTGCCAGCGAGGCACGTGCTCAGTTGCAGGCATACCCCACAGTAGAGTGGCTTTCACAACCCGCCATCCAGGCAAGGTCGGACGATGGTGGATATGTGATAACAGCCGTGAACGGGGAACAATTCGCGGCGCGGCATTTGATCCTGGCCACAGGGGTGGTGGATGAGTTGCCTGAGGTTCCCGGGTTGTCAGAGCGCTGGGGTCAGCGGGTGTTTCATTGTCCGTATTGCCACGGATATGAATTGGACGGCGGACCGATTGGAGTATTGGCGGCTTCGCCAATGGCCATCCACCAAGCGCTAATGTTGCCCGACTGGGGACCCACAACCCTATTCCTCAACGAGATACTCGAACCTGATGCCGACCAGTTGGCAAAGCTGGCCAGGCGCGGGGTGGCGGTGGAGCGCGAACCTGTCCTGTCGGTTGGAGGGGAACAAGCCGATGTGACGCTCGTCAGCGGTCGTGTGATCAAACTTGCAGGGCTGTTCACTCAGCCTCGGACACGCATGGGCAGCCCACTGGCAGCGCAACTGGGGTGCGAGTTTGAAGCCGGCCCGACGGGTGAGTTCATCAAGGTCGATGCGATGCGCCAAACAAGTGTCCCCGGCGTATTTGCCTGCGGGGATGCGGCAATAGCCGCAGGTAATGTGGCAATCGCAGTGGGTGATGGCGCACGCACGGGCGGCGCGGTACACCAGTCACTGATCTTTCGCTGAATACGGGTAGTAAGCGGACTCAGCGATGATGCACCCGGCACCGTGACCGCTTTGGGTCGACTGCGCCCCGTCGCCACCGGCGGCACTCGACCCAGAGCCGTCGTTCGCTTCCACCGCAATCAAACCCAATCTGATGGTTTGCGGACGATCACATCTGCGCGAAGCAAACATACAAAGCCTGCGTCAGCGATAGTGTCGTGAGATCAATCGGAAGGGCGCGTTAATTGATCTGCACAATGACCGGACCTTCCGTTACGATCGGCGGGTCCGCGTGGATATTTGATGCATTTTTCTGAATCCACTCACGTGCGACTTTCAAGCTCGCATCGCTGCCGGCCTTGTCCGTGCAAACAGTCACCGACGTACCACCATCACCAGTATTCAGCAGTGTGTAGCTTACGAGGCCAGCCACTGTCCGCAGGGTAGCTTCGACGTCGGTTTTGCGCTCTTCCAAAAGCTCGAAAAGCTGCTTTGCTCCAGTACCCAAGTAGGTTCTTATAACCGCATACATAGTCGTCTCCTTTGGGAGCACCGTCTTGATGCCTATCCAGATCCGCTGATGGCCGCTATCACCCAGGTTTCAATTCACCCCGATTTATTAAGCTTAGCCACACGCCGGCGACAAGCGAAATGCAACGACCACCGGCCGCTCTTGGCCGGGAGCGGACTTGGCTAAATTTGGTAGATAGCAAAAAAATTGGGGGTAGGGGACGTGGAAAAGGGGATAGGTTTATCAGTGGATTAGCCGTGGCGACCAACGTCGGTCTGACTAATGGGCGTTCCCACTTTCTAGGGCGCACACCTTCCTTCATTGAATGTCTTTCAGATAATCCTTGAGCGCGATTAGCGGGCGGTCAAGCTGCTCCAGTGTCCGCGCAGAGTTGAAATCTGCCGCCAACCTGCGCAGCTCGCGCCCCAGGACGGTATCAACGCCGCCGACAGCATTCAGCGCCATACCCAGGCACTCACCCACTTTCCTCTGAATCGCCTCAACATCCCCTCTTCGCACCAACAACGCAAAAACCTCTCGCTCATAATCCCCCATCACCAAATCATCTCGCAGAATCGGACTTGAACCCTCCGTCTCATAAGCAAGCTTAAGACAGAACAGAGCAACAGTTTCCAGCAGCAGTTCCATGGGGGTGAATCCTTGAGAAGGGTCGTACCGACCGAGGATGCGAAAAATCAAAAGAAATCACCAGCAAGCCGGCTCCTACAGGTCGGCGGGGTATCAGCCACTTTATCGCAGACGAAAAAAAAGGCCTTGCTAAGCAAGACCTTTCTTAATTTTGGTGCCCCGAGGGAGACTCGAACTCCCACTTCTTGCGAAAACGGATTTTGAATCCGCCGCGTCTACCAATTCCGCCATCAGGGCTCAATGGCGGCGAAGTATAGAGATGAGATTACCGTTGGTCAATCAGGTACATGGAGAATTTTTGATTATTCCGCTAGACTTCCCGGCCCTGCTAGACGAACCCCATCATGCGCGTTGCTGACTTTACCTTCGAGCTCCCTGATTCGCTGATTGCTCGCCATCCTTTGGCTGAGCGTCGCAATAGTCGCCTGTTGACCCTGGATGGGGTTAGCGGCGCCCTGGCACACCGTCAATTCACTGATTTGCTGGAGCATTTGCGCCCGGGCGATTTGATGGTGTTCAACAATACCCGGGTGATTCCGGCGCGGCTGTTTGGCCAGAAGGCTTCCGGCGGCAAGCTGGAAATCCTGGTGGAGCGGGTGCTCGACAGCCATCGCGTGCTGGCCCATGTGCGGTCCAGCAAGTCGCCGAAGCCTGGGTCGAAGATCCTGATCGACGGCGGTGGCGAAGCCGAAATGCTGGCGCGTCATGACGCGTTGTTTGAGTTGGGGTTCGCCGAAGAGGTGTTGCCGCTGCTCGACCGCGTCGGGCACATGCCGTTGCCTCCTTATATAGACCGCCCGGATGAAGGCTCGGACCGCGAGCGTTATCAGACGGTGTACGCCGAGCGCCTTGGCGCGGTGGCGGCGCCGACGGCGGGACTGCATTTCGATCAGCCGCTGATGGAGGCGATTGCCGCCATGGGTGTCGAGACGGCGTTCGTGACGTTGCACGTCGGTGCGGGCACGTTCCAGCCGGTGCGCGTCGAGAAGATCGAAGACCACCACATGCACAGTGAGTGGCTGGAAGTCGGTCAAAACGTGGTCGATGCAGTCGAAGCCTGTCGCGCTCGCGGTGGGCGCGTGGTGGCCGTGGGGACCACCAGCGTGCGTTCCCTGGAAAGCGCCGCGCGCGATGGCGTGCTCAAACCGTTCAGTGGCGACACCGACATCTTTATCTACCCGGGCCGCCCGTTTCATGTGGTCGATGCCCTGGTCACCAACTTTCATTTGCCCGAATCCACGCTGTTGATGCTGGTTTCGGCGTTCGCCGGTTATCCCGAAGCCATGGCTGCCTATAAAGCAGCGGTGGAGCATGGTTACCGCTTTTTCAGCTACGGTGATGCGATGTTTATCACCCGTAATCCCGCGCCGACTGCCCCTAAAGAATCGGGCCCTGAGGAAACAGAATGAGTCGCCAAAGTCGTATGTCGTTTGAGTTGCTTGCTACTGACGGCAAGGCTCGTCGCGGTCGTTTGACCTTTCCACGCGGTACCGTCGAGACCCCGGCGTTCATGCCGGTGGGCACTTACGGCACCGTCAAGGGCATGCTGCCGCGGGATATCACCGCCACTGGCGCGGAAATCATTCTGGGTAACACCTTCCACTTGTGGCTGCGTCCTGGCACCGAAGTGATCAAGAAGCACGGCGACCTGCACGATTTCATGCAGTGGAAAGGCCCAATTCTGACCGACTCCGGCGGATTTCAGGTGTTCAGCCTGGGCGCGATGCGCAAGATCAAGGAAGAAGGCGTGACGTTCGCCTCTCCTGTCGACGGCGCCAAAGTGTTCATGGGGCCGGAAGAGTCGATGCAGGTCCAGCGTGATCTGGGCTCGGACATCGTGATGATCTTTGACGAATGCACGCCTTACCCGGCCGACGAAGACGTCGCGCGGATCTCCATGGAGCTGTCGCTGCGCTGGGCCAAGCGTTCGAAAGAAGCCCATGGCGACAACACGGCAGCGCTGTTCGGTATTGTTCAGGGCGGTATGCACCAGGATCTGCGCATGCGTTCCCTGGAAGGACTTGATCAAATTGGCTTCGATGGCCTGGCCATCGGCGGTCTGTCGGTGGGCGAGCCGAAACACGAGATGATCAAGGTGCTCGACTACCTGCCAGGTCAGATGCCGGCTGACAAACCTCGTTACCTTATGGGCGTTGGCAAACCGGAAGATCTGGTTGAGGGTGTGCGCCGCGGTGTGGACATGTTCGATTGCGTGATGCCAACCCGTAATGCCCGCAATGGGCATCTGTTCATTGATACAGGCGTGCTGAAGATCCGTAACGCGTTCCATCGCCATGATGATTCGCCGCTGGATCCGACCTGCGATTGCTACACCTGCCAGAACTTCTCCCGTGCTTATCTGCACCATCTGGACAAGTGCGGCGAAATGCTGGGTAGCATGTTGAATACCATCCACAATTTGCGCCATTACCAGGTGCTTATGGCTGGTTTGCGCGAGGCTATTCAACAGGGTACATTGGCCGCCTTTGTCGATGCCTTCTACGCCAAACGCGGGTTACCTGTTCCGCCTTTGGACTGAGTTTTCTGACCCCAAGATTCAACATTTGCAACTGGAGTGCTAAATGAGCTTTTTTATCTCTAATGCCATGGCTGACGCCGCTGCACCTGCTGCTGCCGGCCCAATGGGCGGTGGTTTTGAGTGGATTTTCCTGGTCGGCTTCCTGGTCATCTTCTACCTGATGATCTGGCGTCCACAGGCCAAGCGCGCCAAAGAGCAGAAGAACCTGCTGGGCAGCCTGCAGAAAGGCGACGAAGTTGTGACCACCGGTGGTATCGCCGGCAAGATCACTAAAGTGGCAGACGATTTCGTTGTTCTGGAAGTTTCCGACACCATCGAAATGAAGTTCCAGAAAGGCGCCATTGCCGCCACGCTGCCAAAAGGCACGCTGAAAGCGATCTAAGTTTCAACTTCTACTCAATCGACGGGGCGCGCAAGGCGCCCCGCGTCATAAGCGGGCGGCGTGATGCTGAACAAATACCCTCTGTGGAAATACATTCTGATCCTGGCGGTGCTAGCGGTCGGTCTGATTTATTCCGCTCCCAATCTATATCCTGATGACCCGGCCATTCAGGTCAGCGGTGCAAGCACTGCGCTGTTGGTCAATCAGGCTGATCTGGACCGTGTGAGCACTGCGCTCAAGGAGTCCGGGATCAACGTCAAGGCAGCCACGCTGTCGGCGAACGGCAAGGGCGGCCTGATCCGTCTGACCAAGGCTGAAGACCAGCTGCCTGCCAAAGACGTCGTGCGCAAGGCATTAGGTGATGACTACGTCGTTGCACTGAACCTGGCGCAAACCACCCCGCAATGGCTGCGCAGCTTTGGCGCGCACCCGATGAAGCTGGGTCTGGACTTGTCCGGTGGTGTGCACTTCCTGCTCGAAGTGGACATGGACAAAGCCCTCGACGCGCGCCTGAAAGTCTACGAAGGCGACGTCAAGAGCCTGTTGCGTAAAGAAAAACTGCGCTATCGCAGCCTGCCGCAACTCGACGGTGCCATTCAGCTGGGTTTCAGTGATGAAGCTTCCCGCGAACAGGCCCGTGCACTGATCCGCAAGAACTTCAACGATTTCGACATTGTTCCGGCCGACCTCAATGGTCAGGCGGTGCTGCGTCTGGCGATGACCCCGGCCAAGCTGGCGGAAATCCGCGAATACTCCATCAAGCAGAACTTGACCACGGTACGTAACCGCGTCAACGAGCTGGGTGTTGCCGAACCCATCGTTCAGCGTCAGGGCGCCAACCGCATCGTGGTTGAGCTGCCGGGCGTGCAGGACACTGCCGAAGCCAAGCGTATCCTCGGCAAGACGGCCAACCTTGAGTTCCGTCTGGCGGCTGAGCCTGGCGCATCGAAAGCCACTTCCGAAGCCTTCGAGTTCCGTGAAGGTAATCGTCCTCCGGCACAGATCGAGCGTGGCTTGATCATCACCGGTGACCAGGTGACTGACGCCAAGGCTGGCTTCGGCGAGCACGGTACGCCAGAAGTGAACATCCGTCTGGATGGTCACGGTGGCGAGCTGATGAGTCGTGCGACTCGCAGCAACGTCGGTCGCAGCATGGCGGTGATCTTCATCGAACAACGTCCGGTTACCACTTACGTCAAGCAAATGGTTAACGGCGTCGAGAAAGACGTGCCGGTTCAGACGTTCAAGGAAGAGAAGAAGATCATCAGCCTGGCGACCATCCAGTCGCCACTGGGTGCTCAGTTCCGTATCACTGGCCTGAACGGCCAGGGCGAGTCGTCCGAACTGGCGCTGCTGCTGCGTGCCGGTGGTCTGGCTGCACCGATGTACTTCGCTGAAGAGCGCACCATTGGCCCGAGCCTGGGTGCCGACAACATCACCAAAGGTATCGATGCATCGCTGTGGGGCATGCTGTTTGTCTCGCTGTTCATCATGGCCATCTATCGTTTCTTCGGCATCATCGCCACCGTCGCGCTGACGGTGAACATGGTGATGCTGCTGGCCTTGATGTCGCTGCTGGGTGCAACGCTGACCCTGCCGGGTATCGCCGGTATCGTGTTGACCATGGGTATGGCGGTCGACGCCAACGTTCTGATCTTCTCGCGGATTCGTGAAGAGATTGCGGCGGGCATGACCATACAACGGGCAATTAACGAAGGCTTCGGCCGGGCATTCACCGCGATTCTCGACGCCAACCTGACAACGCTGTTGGTCGGCGGGATTCTCTTTGCGATGGGCACCGGTCCAGTCAAAGGTTTCGCGGTGACTATGTCCCTCGGGATCTTTACCTCGATGTTCACGGCCATCATGGTGACCCGCGCGATGGTCAACCTGATCTTCGGCGGTCGTGACTTCAAGAAGTTGTGGATTTAAGGGGCTGCCATGTTACGTACAATCAACTTCATGGGCGTTCGCAACTTTGCGTTCGGCGTCACATTGTTCCTTACTGCGCTGGCATTGTTCAGCGTCGCCACCAAGGGCATGAACTGGGGCCTGGACTTCACCGGCGGTACGCTCATTGAGCTGACCTACGAACGTCCGGCCGATGTCACCAAGGTGCGTGAGCAGCTGGCCATTTCGGGTTATCACGAAGCGATCGTGCAGAGCTTTGGTGCGACTACCGATCTGCTGGTGCGCATGCCGGGTGAAGATCCGCAGTTGGGCCATCAAGTGGCGGAAGCGCTGCAGAAGGTCGGTGGCGACAACCCTGCCGTGGTCAAGCGCGTCGAGTTCGTTGGTCCTCAGGTGGGTGAAGAGCTGCGCGACCAGGGCGGCCTCGGCATGCTGATGGCGCTCGGCGGTATTCTGATCTACTTGGCTTTCCGCTTTCAGTGGAAGTTTGCGATCGGTGCCATTGTCTCGCTGATCCACGACGTGATCGTGACCATTGGTATCCTGTCGTTCTTCCAGATCACCTTCGACTTGACGGTGCTGGCGGCGGTACTGGCGATCATTGGTTACTCGCTCAACGACACCATTGTGGTATTCGACCGGGTTCGTGAGAACTTCCGAGTCCTGCGCAAGGCCAGCCTGATCGAGAACATCAACATTTCGACCACGCAAACCCTGCTGCGGACCATGGCGACGTCGATCTCCACCTTGCTGGCGATCGCGGCCCTGTTGTTCTTCGGTGGCGACAATCTGTTCGGATTCTCCATCGCGCTGTTCATCGGTGTTCTGGCAGGTACTTACTCGTCGATCTACATCGCCAACGTCGTGCTGATCTGGCTGAGCCTGAGCACCGAGGATCTGATACCTGCAGTGGCTACCGATAAGGAAGTCGACGAGCGCCCGTAACGGCTATCGTTTTCCAGCTGTCGGCCGAAAAGGCGCGAGTATTGAACTCGCGCCTTTTTTTATGCTCCAAGGCTGGGAGAAGCGCGGGCATGTCCCGCATATGATGGTCAGGAGGTTCATGTGAACAAGTCGTTGCTGGTTGGTGCGGTATTGGGTGCTGTCGGTGTAACTGCCGGGGGTGCTGTTGCCACCTACAAGCTGGTTAAAAGCGGCCCTGAGTATGCGCAAGTTCTAGCCGTTGAGCCGGTCAAGACACAAATCAAGACGCCACGTGAAGTGTGCAAGGACGTAGCAGTAACCCGGCAAGCGCCGGTCAAGGATCAACACCAGATCCTTGGTACGGTCGTCGGTGCGGTTGGTGGTGGTTTACTGGGTAACATGATTGGCGGCGGCAACGGCAAGAAGATTGCCACCGTTGCAGGTGCGGTCGGCGGCGGTTATGCCGGCAACAAGGTGCAGGAAGGCATGCAGAATCGTGATACCTACACCACGACTCAAACTCGCTGCAATACGGTGAATGACATCAGCGACAAAGTCGTAGGTTACGACGTTCGTTATTCGCTCGACGGCAAGGAAGGCAAGGTGCGGATGGATCGCGATCCGGGCAACCAGATTCCGGTCGACAAGGAAGGTAAATTGATCTTGTCGCAGAACGAACCGGCTCAATAAATAGCTGAGTTTCAGATTCAAGAAAAAGCACTCGATTGGAGTGCTTTTTTGTGCCCGGATTTTGTGATTTTCGCCAATCCCTTGCTCGCGTTGACGGCGTGTCAGTCGATATCAATGGTGAATGTAAGGCCGCAATCGTCGGATCGCCGCCCGGACCAAGCTCGCTCCCACAGGGGTTTTGTGTGATGTCGGGGATTTGTTTTCAGGCATAAAAAAGCACCCCGAAGGGTAATGCCAGTCAGTTAAGCTGACTGGCATTTTTCTTTCTGATCGGATACTTCGGTGATTTAAGCCGGATGGCCCGAGGATAAATACGCTCCTCTCGCCGATGCGGCAGGACATAGTGCGGGGCTGAGGCATGCAACTCAGCCAGGTACTTGGGGATGTTCCCGGAACGGTCGGCGGAGACGCTGTTGATAAACCCGAGAATCGCCCAGGTGCAGGCGGTAAAACTCATTTCGCATGGGTAAATACCTGGACAGTGACGACTCATCTCCACCATCTGATAGCGCAACAAGTTGTAGCCCAACAACACCCCCCACAGCTCCTGCTCGATCATCTCGGGCGTCTTGCTACGCAACGTATAACTGCTGTTGAGCAAGGTCTGTTTCATCTCCCGAAACCCTAATTCGACTTCCCATCGCTGGCTGTACAGGTCGACGATTTCGTCGGATGGAAAGCGCAGCGGGTCGGCCATTGAGGTCAGGATCTGACACACCTTGCCTTTGACGGTTTTGCTCAGAAGTCGCGCGGTCAGGCGCTCCGGCAGCCCCGGCCATTGCTTGCGGGCCTGCGGCGAAGTGTTTAATGAGACAACCGCATCCTGGCGCCCCAAACGCTGAAGCACTTCGTACTGCGAGCCTTTTTTCAGCGGCATCAGCCAGTGACGTTCGATCCCTGCCTGCTGCCATTGATGCAGTAAACCTAACGAATAAAAACCACGATCAAATAGCGTCAACGAGTGATCGGGCGTGGTCTCGATCAGTTGCTCCGCCAGCTTCATCTCGTTGCTGCGATAGCCGTCAAACGCACTGCCGATCAGCAAATGGCTGGTCAACTCCATCTGGCAGACCATGCGCACCTGCGGAAAACCAGTGTCGCCATGCTGGTTACTGGCGGAGTCGTAACGTGCACGGTTTTCCGGCGTATCGGGTGTTCGCCAGACGACACCGTCGACACCCAGTAAGCGCAAACCGGCCCAAGTCGGATGAGCGGCCGCCTCATGCCAACTTTTCTGAGTCAGATGGAAGACCTGTCGTACAGCCTCGCTGCCCAATCTCTGACGGGCTTGAACCACCGCGCTGGGTGCCACCAACGGGCGCTGGCCCGGCAGCATGATATTCATGCGGCTGACCACATCCCACGCCGACATGCGCCGAAAGAACGCCATGGAGATCACGCACCAAAGCATCATTTCCAACGGCAAGCGCCGCTTGCGTAAAGTCGCAACGCCTGCCTGTTCAAGTGCCTGCTCGACCAAAGAAGGATCGAGCAAGGAATTCAATCCCTCAATTGAGTTGGGGGTGGAGACGATGTTGTGGGTCAGTTCCAGTGCCCGAGCGAGACGCATAAAAAAATCCGATGCCAATACAGGCATCGGATTTTGATTTCTTGCGGCCAAAGGTCAAGCAAAAGGGCTTAACTGATCGGCATTACCCCGAAGGGTGCTTTTTTTATAGCCGGGCGCTTAGCGCTTCAGCGAGGCTGGCAGGTGCGGCTGGATGGCCGTCAGTACTGCTTTGAAGCACTTGGTGTTGCCGGCAACGACGTGGCCTTTCTCAAGGAAATCGTGACCGCCAGTGAAGTCGCTCACCAGGCCGCCTGCTTCCTGGATCAGCAGGGCGCCTGCAGCCATGTCCCACTCGGACAGGCCCGATTCCCAGAAGGCGTCGAAACGGCCGGCAGCCACGTAGGCCAGGTCCAGGCTCGCCGAGCCAGCGCGGCGGATGCCGGCAGTCTGGCCAACCAGGGCGCGGAACATGCCCAGGTAGTTGTCGAGGTTGTCCATCTGGTCATCGCGGAACGGGAAGCCGGTCCCCAGCAGGGCGCCGTCCAGGCTGGTGCGGCCGCTGACGCGCAGACGACGACCGTTCAGTTGAGCACCACGACCACGGCTGGCGGTGAATTCTTCCTGGCGAACCGGGTCCAGAACAACAGCGTGTTCCAGGCGACCGCGGTATTTGCAGGCGATGCTGACAGCGAAGTGAGGAATGCCGCGCAGGAAGTTGGTGGTGCCGTCCAGCGGATCGATGATCCACAGGTATTCTTCGCCTTCGCCGCTACCAGGGTGCATGCCGGTTTCTTCGCCGAGAATGCCGTGGGTAGGGTAGGCCTTGCGCAGCGCGTCGATGATTTTCTGTTCGGCGGCGCGATCCACCTCGGATACGTAATCCTTGGCGTCTTTTTCGTCGACCTTGATGGTATCCAGGCGCTCGATGGAGCGGAAGATCAATTCACTGGCGCTGCGGGCGGCGCGCAGCGCGATATTCAGCATGGGCTGCATGGATGTGTCACCTAAGGTTGTTAAAGAAAGCCGGGCATTCTATCAGAAAGTTTCTACAGGTGAAGGTCAGTGTTCGCTTTCATAGCTTAACGGTAGGTTGAGCTGTAAGATTCTGCTCCCCATTAACGTGTTCGAGAGCGCCTCCCTTGCTGCATAACATTCGTGTCGTCCTGGTCAATACCAGCCATCCCGGCAACATCGGCGGGGCTGCGCGTGCCATGAAGAACATGGGCCTGTCGCGGCTGGTGCTGGTTGAACCGCGGTTGTTCCCGCACCACGAGGCTGATGCTCGTGCCTCCGGCGCCGGGGACATCCTTGAAAACGCGCAAGTCGTCGCCACCTTGGAAGATGCCTTGGTCGGCTGCAATCTGGTGCTCGGCACCAGCGCTCGCGACCGGCGCATTCCCTGGCCGTTGCTCGATCCCCGCGAGTGCGGCGTGAAAGTGGTCGAGGAAGCCGGGCAGGGCGCCGAGATTGCCTTGGTGTTTGGTCGTGAAGATTCCGGCCTGACCAATGAAGAGCTGCAGCGATGTCATTATCACGTGCACATCCCGTCAGACCCTGAGTTCAGTTCGCTGAACCTTGGGGCAGCGGTGCAGGTGTTGAGCTATGAAGTGCGGATGTCCTGGCTCGCGGCCCAAGGTCAGCCGAGTAAGGTCGAGAAGGATGAAGTGGCGTCCACCAAAAGTGGTGAGCTGGCGACCATGGATGAACTGGAGCGATTCTATGAGCACTTGGAACAAACCCTGGTGGCCATCGAGTTCCTCGATCCGGAAAAACCACGGCACTTGATGGCGCGCCTGCGCCGGTTGTACGGACGTAGCTCAGTCAGCCGGGCGGAAATGAATATATTGCGTGGCATCCTCACGGAAACCCAGAAAGCGGCCCGTGGCGAGCTTCTAAAGCGGAAGGATTAAAAATGTTCGAGCGTTTGCGTGAAGATATCCAGAGTGTTTTCCATCGTGATCCGGCAGCGCGCAACGCCTTTGAAGTTTTGACGTGCTACCCGGGCATGCACGCCATCTGGATCCACCGCCTGTCGTCGGCCCTGTGGGGCATGGGCTGGAAGTGGCTGGCGCGACTGGTGTCGAACTTCGGTCGTTGGTTGACCGGGATTGAGATCCATCCGGGCGCCAAGGTCGGTCGTCGATTCTTTATCGACCATGGCATGGGCATCGTCATCGGTGAAACCGCTGAGATCGGCAATGACGTCACCCTTTATCAGGGCGTGACCCTGGGCGGCACCAGCTGGAACAAGGGCAAGCGTCATCCGACGCTTGAAGATGGCGTGGTGGTCGGGGCGGGGGCCAAGGTGCTTGGCCCGTTCACGGTCGGCGCCGGAGCCAAGGTCGGTTCCAACGCCGTGGTCACCAAAGCTGTTCCAGCCGGTGCAACGGTGGTGGGAATTCCAGGGCGAATTATCGTCAAATCCAACGATGAGCAAGATGCCAAGCGCAAGGCCATGGCCGAGAAGATCGGCTTTGATGCCTACGGTGTCGGCGAAGACATGCCTGACCCGGTGGCTCGCGCCATTGGCCAGCTGCTCGATCACCTGCAGGCAGTCGATGGTCGTCTGGAGGGCATGTGCGGTGCGTTGAAGGATCTGGGCAGCAACTATTGCGCCAAGGATCTGCCTGAGTTGCGCGAAGAAGACTTTGCCTGCGTCAAGGACAAAGACGAAAGCAAGGCCGGCTAAATCCGGGCGGGTCCTTCGCGAGCAAAGGCTGGCTGTTCCCGGCCAGCCTTTGCTATGATGCGCCCGCTCTTTTGCGGGTAATCCTGAGTAAAGTACTAGGTCTTATAGTTGACTTAAATACTCGGGAATTGCATACTCGCCCCATTCTGAACTCCGTGGTAATTGTCCATGCGACTGACTACAAAAGGCCGATACGCCGTGACTGCCATGCTTGACCTGGCGTTGCATGCGCAGCACGGGCCGGTGTCCCTGGCCGATATCTCCGAGCGCCAAGGCATCTCCCTGTCCTACCTCGAACAGCTCTTCGCCAAATTGCGCCGCAGCAATCTGGTGTCCAGTGTTCGTGGCCCAGGCGGTGGCTACCAGTTGTCCCGCGACATGCAGGGTATCCAGGTCGCCCAAGTGATCGATGCGGTGAACGAATCGGTCGATGCGACCAAATGCCAGGGCCAGGGCGATTGCCATTCCGGCGACACCTGTCTTACCCACCACTTGTGGTGCGATCTGAGCCAGCAGATTCACGAATTTCTGAGCGGTATCAGCTTGGCTGACCTTGTCACTCGCCGTGAGGTACAAGAAGTAGCCCAGCGTCAGGATCAGCGCCGTTGCAACAGCAAGACGCCGCACCTGGACAAGATTGAAGCGTCCGCCGTCGAATGACAGCCAAAGAGCTAGCGGCACGCCAGCCAGCCTGATTTAGGAGATAGTCCATGAAATTGCCGATTTACCTTGATTACTCTGCGACCACCCCAGTTGATCCACGTGTCGCGCAAAAGATGAGTGAATGCTTGCTGGTTGACGGAAACTTCGGTAACCCGGCGTCCCGTTCCCACGTATTCGGCTGGAAAGCTGAAGAATCCGTCGAAAACGCTCGTCGTCAGGTCGCTGACCTGGTCAACGCCGACCCGCGTGAGATCGTCTGGACCTCCGGTGCCACCGAATCCGACAACCTGGCAATCAAGGGTGCGGCGCATTTCTATGCCACCAAAGGCAAACACCTGATCACCACCAAGATTGAGCACAAGGCTGTCCTCGACACCATGCGCCAACTGGAGCGTGAAGGCTTCGAAGTCACCTACCTCGAGCCGCGCACTGATGGTCTGGTTACGCCGGAGATGATCGAAGCTGCCCTGCGCGACGACACCATCCTGGTCTCGGTCATGCACGTGAACAACGAAATCGGCACCATCAATGACATCGAGGCCATCGGCGAACTGACCCGCTCGAAGGGTATTCTGTTCCACGTCGACGCTGCTCAGTCCACCGGCAAGGTCGATATCGACCTGTCGAAGCTGAAAGTCGACATGATGTCGTTCTCTGCCCACAAAACCTACGGCCCTAAAGGCATCGGCGCACTGTACGTGAGCCGCAAGCCGCGTGTTCGCATCGAAGCAACCATGCACGGTGGCGGTCACGAACGTGGCATGCGCTCCGGCACCCTGGCGACCCACCAGATCGTCGGCATGGGTGAAGCTTTCCGCGTAGCCAAAGAAGACATGGCTGCCGAGAACGTGCGTATCAAAGCCTTGAGCGACCGTTTCTTCAAACAGGTCGAAGGCCTCGAAGAGCTGTACATCAACGGCAGCATGACCGCCCGCGTTCCGCACAACCTGAACCTGAGCTTCAACTACGTTGAAGGCGAGTCGCTGATCATGGCGCTCAAGGATCTGGCGGTTTCGTCAGGTTCGGCCTGCACCTCGGCATCGCTTGAGCCTTCGTATGTACTGCGTGCCCTGGGTCGCAACGACGAACTGGCCCATAGCTCGATTCGCTTCACCTTCGGCCGTTTCACCACTGAAGAAGAAATCGACTACGCCGCGCAGAAAGTCTGCGAGGCCGTTACCAAGCTGCGCACTTTGTCGCCGCTGTGGGACATGTACAAAGATGGTGTCGACATTTCGAAAATCGAGTGGGCGGCACACTGATTTCAAGTCGCCGCAAACCGGCCCTGCAGGATTTCGGATCGCAGGGCTTAAGAGCGACTCTCTGATGAGTGAGGATTAAGAATCATGGCTTACAGCGAAAAGGTCATCGACCACTACGAGAACCCGCGTAACGTCGGCAAGATGGACGCGGAAGACCCTGATGTCGGCACCGGCATGGTCGGCGCTCCAGCGTGTGGTGACGTGATGCGTCTGCAGATCAAGGTTAACGAGCAAGGCATCATCGAAGACGCCAAGTTCAAGACCTACGGTTGCGGTTCGGCTATCGCCTCCAGCTCCCTGGCGACCGAGTGGATGAAAGGCAAGACTCTGGATGAAGCAGAGACCATCAAGAACACCCAGCTGGCCGAAGAACTGGCCCTGCCGCCAGTAAAAATTCACTGCTCCGTACTTGCTGAGGACGCTATCAAAGCGGCCGTTCGCGACTACAAGCAGAAGAAAGGCTTGATTTGACTTTCAAGATTTGGCGACGAGTAAGGAGTCACCGATGGCTATCAGCATGACAGAAGCGGCTGCTCAACACGTGCGACGCTCCCTCAACGGGCGCGGCAAAGGTGAAGGGATTCGTCTGGGTGTCCGCACCACAGGCTGTTCCGGCCTTGCCTACGTGCTGGAGTTTGTCGACGAGGTAGTTGCAGAGGATCAGGTGTTCGAAAGTCACGGCGAGAAAGTGATCATCGACCCGAAAAGCCTGGCCTACCTGGACGGCACCGAACTCGATTTCGTCAAGGAAGGGTTGAACGAAGGCTTCAAGTTCAACAACCCCAACGTACGCGGTGAATGTGGCTGCGGCGAAAGCTTCAATATCTGAGGCTACTCGTGGGTACTCCTTGTCATTTCGCTTTATTTGAGCTGCAACCGAGCTTCGATCTGGATCTCGACCAGCTGGCTACGCGCTACCGTGAGTTGGCGCGCAGCGTTCATCCGGACGGCTTTGCAGACGCTTCCGAGCGAGAGCAACGGCTGGCGCTAGAGCAATCCGCGAGCCTCAACGAGGCCTACCAGACGCTCAAAAATCCTCCCAAGCGCGCGCGATATCTGCTCGCTCTGGGTGGTCACGAGCTGCCGCTTGAGGTCACGGTGCATGATCCGGAATTTCTTCTGCAGCAGATGGAGTTGCGTGAAGAACTCGAAGACCTGCAAGACAGCGCCGACATGGCGGGTATTGCCGTGTTCAAGCGCCGCCTGAAGACGGCTCAGGATGAGCTGAACCAAAGCTTCGCAGCCTGTTGGAATAATGCAGCGCAACGTGAACAGGCCGAACGCCTGATGCGGCGCATGCAGTTCCTCGACAAGCTCACCTACGAAGTGCGCCAGTTAGAAGAGCGCCTCGACGATTAACCCAGTGCCGCTCCGGTCGCACGCCTGATATACAGATAAGTCCTGATAACGATGGCCCTACTGCAGATCGCCGAACCCGGCCAAAGTCCTCAACCGCACCAGCGTCGTCTGGCTGTGGGGATCGACTTGGGCACTACCAATTCGCTGGTCGCTGCGTTGCGCAGTGGTCTTTCCGAACCTCTGGCTGACGCTGACGGACAGGTTATCCTGCCGTCTGCCGTGCGCTACCACGCCGATCGTGTCGAGGTCGGCGAGTCGGCCAAACTGGCAGCGGCCTCCGATCCTTTGAACACCGTGCTGTCGGTCAAGCGCTTGATGGGTCGTGGTCTGTCCGACGTCAAGCAATTGGGCGATCAACTGCCGTACCGCTTTGTCGGTGGCGAATCGCACATGCCGTTCATCGACACCATTCAGGGCCCGAAAAGCCCGGTCGAAGTCTCCGCTGAAATCCTCAAAGTGCTGCGTCAGCGCGCCGAGGCCACGTTGGGCGGCGAACTGGTTGGCGCGGTGATCACCGTTCCGGCCTATTTCGATGACGCTCAGCGTCAAGCCACCAAGGATGCGGCCAGGCTGGCCGGTCTGAACGTGCTGCGTTTGCTTAATGAGCCGACTGCTGCCGCTGTGGCTTACGGTCTGGACCAGCATGCCGAAGGCCTGGTTGCTATTTATGACCTGGGTGGCGGCACATTTGATATTTCGATTCTGCGCCTGACCGGCGGTGTGTTTGAAGTTTTGGCTACCGGCGGCGACAGTGCCCTGGGCGGCGATGACTTCGACCACGCAATCGCTGGCTGGATCATCGAAAGCGCCGGTTTGTCGGCTGACCTCGATCCGGGTACGCAACGCAATCTGCTGCAAACGGCCTGTGCAGCCAAAGAAGCCCTGACCAATGTCGCGGCTGTTGAAGTCGCTTATGGCGACTGGAAAGCCGAGCTGACCCGTGAGGCCTTCAATGTGCTGATCGAGCCGATGGTTGCTCGCAGCCTGAAAGCCTGCCGCCGCGCTGTGCGTGATTCCGGTATCGAGCTGGACGAAGTCCACGCGGTGGTCATGGTCGGCGGTTCGACTCGCGTGCCTCGCGTTCGAGAAGCGGTCGCAGAGGCCTTCGGTCGCGAGCCGCTGACCGAAATCGATCCGGATCAAGTGGTGGCCATTGGTGCTGCGATCCAGGCCGATACGCTGGCTGGCAACAAGCGTGACGGCAGCGAGCTGCTGTTGCTTGACGTGATTCCGTTGTCCCTGGGGTTGGAAACCATGGGTGGCCTGATGGAGAAGGTGATTCCACGCAACACCACCATCCCCGTCGCCCGCGCTCAGGACTTCACCACTTACAAAGATGGCCAGTCGGCCATGGCGATCCATGTGTTGCAGGGCGAGCGCGAGCTGATCAGCGACTGCCGCTCCCTGGCGCGCTTCGAATTGCGCGGTATTCCGGCGATGGTGGCGGGCGCGGCGAAGATTCGCGTGACCTTCCAGGTCGATGCCGACGGTCTGCTCAGTGTCTCTGCTCGCGAGCTGGGTTCGGGCGTTGAGGCCAGCATCCAGGTCAAACCGTCCTACGGCCTGACCGACGGCGAAATCGCCAAAATGCTCAAGGATTCATTCCAGCACGCCGGTGACGACAAAGTTGCCCGTGTTCTGCGTGAGCAGCAAGTCGATGCCCAGCGCCTGATCGAAGCGGTGCAAGGCGCCCTCGATGTCGACGGCGAGCGTTTGCTCGACGCCGAAGAGCGCATGGTTATCGAGTTGCAGATGCAGGAACTGACCGAACTGATGAAAGGTACTGATGGTTATGCCATCGAGCAGCAGACCAAGCGTCTGTCGCAAGTGACCGATGCCTTTGCTGCCCGCCGCCTGGACTCGACGGTGAAAGCCGCGCTGGCGGGGCGCAACCTGAATGAAATCGAGGAATAACTGATGCCGCAGATCATTTTTCTGCCTCACGCCGAGCATTGCCCGGACGGTATGGTTGTCGAGGCTGAAACCGGTAAATCCATTCTCGAAGTGGCCCATGACAACCACATCGAGATGGAAAGCGCCTGTGGCGGCGTTTGCGCCTGCACCACGTGTCACTGCATCATTCGCGAAGGCTTCAATTCGCTGGAAGAGGCGGACGAGCTGGAAGAAGACTTTCTTGATCGTGCCTGGGGTCTGGAGCCGCAATCTCGTCTAGGCTGTCAGGCGATCGTCGGGACTGAAGACCTGACCGTCGAAATTCCGAAATACTCGCTCAACCATGCAGCCGAAGCGGCGCACTGATTCAAGGAATTGAAATGAGTCTGAAATGGGTTGATGTGCTGGAAATCGCGATTCAGCTGGCCGAATCCAAGCCGGATACGGACCCGCGTTACGTGAACTTCGTCGATCTGCACAAATGGGTGCTGGCATTGCCGGAGTTCAGTGATGATCCGACCCGCGGTGGCGAGAAGGTGCTTGAAGCCATTCAGGCCGCCTGGATCGAAGAAGCAGACTGAGTCTGCGCCGTTCGCAGTTAGGCAATACCAAAGAACCCGCGTATAATTCGCGGGTTTAATTTTTCACAAATTACCGTTTCTGGAGTTACACCATGGCTGTTCAACGTACTTTCTCCATCATCAAGCCTGACGCTGTTGCAAAAAACGTTATCGGCGAGATCACCACTCGTTTTGAAAAAGCTGGCCTGCGCGTTGTAGCTTCGAAACTGAAGCAACTGTCCAAAGCTGAAGCTGAAGGCTTCTACGCTGAGCACAGCGCTCGTGGTTTCTTCGGCGACCTGGTTGCTTTCATGATCTCCGGCCCGGTTGTTGTTCAGGTTCTGGAAGGCGAAAACGCTATCGCTCTGAACCGTGAGCTGATGGGCGCTACCAACCCTAAAGAAGCTGCTGCCGGCACCATCCGCGCTGACTTCGCTGATTCCATCGATGCCAACGCTGTGCACGGTTCGGACTCCGAAGCCGCTGCTGCTCGCGAAATCTCGTACTTCTTCGCAGCTACTGAAGTAACCACTCGCTAAGCATTGGCTTAAGAGTGAAGGTGAATCCATGACTACATCGACTGTAAAAACCAACCTGCTGGGTCTGACTCAGCTGGAAATGGAAAAATTCTTCGACTCAATCGGGGAGAAGCGTTTCCGTGCCGGTCAGGTAATGAAATGGATTCACCACCTTGGCGTCGATGATTTCGACGCCATGACGAACGTCAGCAAAGCCTTGCGCGACAAGCTCAAGGCCATTGCTGAAGTCCGCGGCCCTGAAGTGGTCAGCGAGGACATTTCCACCGACGGCACCCGTAAATGGGTGGTGCGCGTGGCGTCCGGTAGCTGCGTCGAGACCGTGTACATTCCCCAGGGCAAACGCGGCACTTTGTGCGTTTCGTCCCAGGCAGGCTGTGCCCTGGATTGCAGTTTCTGCTCCACCGGCAAGCAAGGTTTCAACAGCAACCTCACCGCCGCCGAAGTCATCGGTCAGGTGTGGATTGCCAATAAATCGTTCGGCAGCATCCCGGCGACCGCCGACCGTGCCATCACCAACGTGGTGATGATGGGCATGGGTGAACCGCTGCTGAACTTCGACAACGTCGTGGCCGCCATGCATCTGATGATGGATGACCTGGGCTATGGGATCTCCAAGCGCCGTGTAACCCTGTCTACTTCGGGTGTGGTGCCGATGATCGATGAGCTGTCCAAGCACATCGACGTCTCCCTGGCGTTGTCCCTGCACGCACCGAACGACGCATTGCGTAACCAATTGGTGCCGATCAACAAGAAGTATCCGCTTAAGATGCTGCTCGAGTCGTGCCAGCGCTACATGTCGTCCCTGGGCGAGAAGCGCGTGCTGACCATCGAGTACACCTTGCTCAAGGACATCAACGACAAGGTTGAACACGCGGTCGAAATGATCGAGTTGCTCAAGAACATCCCGTGCAAGATCAACCTGATTCCGTTCAACCCGTTCCCGCATTCCGGTTATGAGCGTCCGAGCAACAACGCCATTCGCCGTTTCCAGGATCAGCTTCACCATGCCGGCTTCAATGTCACCGTACGCACCACCCGCGGTGAAGACATCGATGCCGCGTGTGGCCAATTGGTAGGGCAGGTGCAGGATCGCACCCGTCGCAGCGAACGTTATATCGCCGTGCGCGAGTTAAGCGCCGAAAACGATATCGCGCAGAACGCTGCGAACAATAATTAAGAGAGGATCTCAATGTCCCTGCGCTTCGCGCTGCTATTGCTGTTGGCCAGCCTGTGTGCTGGTTGTGTCCTGTCGGGCGATTTCAACCCGATGAAGACCAGCAAGGGCCGCGATGAAGCGCGTGCCGCCTATGTACAGCTGGGCTTGGGCTACTTGCAACAAGGCATGACCGAACGGGCGAAAGTACCGTTGAAGAAAGCGTTGGATCTGGATGACTCGGATCCAGACGCCAACGCTGCGTTGGGTCTGGTGTTTCAGGCCGAGATGGAGCCGGAGTTCGCCGACCAGCATTTTCGCAAGGCACTGTCTTCGCGTCCTACCGATGCGCGAATCCTGAACAACTACGGTAGTTTTCTTTTCGAAGAGAAACGGTACAAAGAGGCGTACGAGCGCTTTGAACAGGCTGCCGCCGATACCTTGTATCCTGAGCGTTCGCGGGTGTTCGAGAACCTCGGCATGACCGCTTCAAAGCTGGGGCAGCGTGATTTGGCCAAACAGCAGTTGGAAAAATCCCTGCGTTTGAATCGCCAACAGCCACGTGCATTGCTGGAAATGGCTGAGTTGTCCTTCGAAGACAGGCATTATGTGCCCGCGCGTGACTATTACGATCGTTTTAGCCTGCTCACGGAGCAAAATGCACGTAGTCTATTGCTCGGCGTTCGGCTGGCAAAGGTGTTTGAAGATCGCGACAAGGCCGCCAGTTTTGGCCTGCAACTAAAACGACTCTATCCCGGTACGCCGGAATATCAGCAATACCTGTCGGAGCAATGATGAAAGCGGCGCATCCCGAAGTTGTAGCAGCGAATCGCGTTAACCCCGGTGAGACCTTGCGCCAGGCCCGCGAAAGCAATGGCTGGTCGCTGGCCGAAGTGGCCCTCAAGCTCAACCTCACCGTCAATTCCCTGAGCAATCTGGAAGCCGGCGCTTTCGACAAGCTGCCTGGGCATACTTTTGCTCGCGGGTATATTCGCGCCTACGCGAAATTGCTGGGCATGGATCAGACCGCACTGGTCCAGCAATTCGACCAATCCACCGGCACTGACTCCCAGGGCAGCAATGTTCATAGCCTGGGACGTATTGAAGAGCCGGTTCGGGTTTCCCATACCATTTTGCGAATTGTCAGCCTACTGTTGCTGCTGGCTGTGATCGGCGGTGGATTTGTCTGGTGGCAGGATCAAACCTCGTTGCGCACCAAGGAAGTGACGAGCCTGAGCCCGGAGCACGTTGAAGTCGAGGGTGCTGACGGCACCACCCAGATCCATCCGCTGGACGAGCCGGAAGACCAGGCTGTCGCGGAAGGTCAAGCGGAAGGCACAACCGCTCTCGCATTGCCGCAAGCCGAAACGTCCGATGAGGCTCCGGCTGTTGCTGAAGCAGTAGTTCCGGCTGCACCGGCGACTCCCGCGCCCGCAGCACCGACGCACAACGCTGCGCCGGTTGTCGCGACGCCGGTAGCGCCTGCTCCGACTGCTCTTGTTGTATCGGCCCCGCCTGCGTCCGCTTCGGTAACGCCAACCATCCCCGCACCAGCAGCGGCTGCACCGGTTGCCGGCCAGGGGCAGGTTCAACTGCAATTCACCGCCGATTGCTGGACGCAAGTCACCGACGGCAGCGGCAAAGTGTTGTTGAGCGGTCTCAAGCGTAAAGGCGAAAACGTTTCTGTCAGCGGCAAACCACCCATTTCCGTGCGTCTGGGCTTCGCCCGTGGCGCGCAGGTCAGCTACAACGGGCAGGTGGTTGATGTTGCTCCGTTCACCAGTGGCGAGACTGCTCGCCTGAAGTTGGGTCAATAAGTCATGCACGGCGAATCTCCAATCAAACGTCGCGAATCGCGCAAGATCTGGGTCGGTAACGTGCCCGTTGGCGGCGATGCGCCTATCGCTGTGCAGAGCATGACCAACAGCGACACCAATGACGTAGCCGCCACCGTCGCCCAGATCAATCGTCTGGAAGCCGCTGGCGTCGATATCGTGCGCATTTCCGTGCCGGACATGGACGCCGCCGAAGCGTTCGGCAAGATCAAGCAACTGGTCAAGGTTCCACTGGTTGCCGACATTCACTTCGACTACAAGATCGCTCTGCGCGTAGCCGAACTGGGCGTTGACTGCCTGCGGATCAACCCGGGCAATATCGGTCGCGAAGACCGCGTGCGTGCAGTAGTCGATGCCGCCCGTGATCGCGGGATTCCGATTCGCATTGGTGTGAACGCTGGTTCGCTGGAAAAAGACCTGCAAAAGAAATACGGCGAGCCGACCCCGGCTGCGTTGGTCGAGTCTGCCTTGCGTCACGTCGAGCACCTTGAGCGCCTGAATTTTCAGGACTTCAAGGTCAGCGTCAAAGCCTCCGATGTGTTCATGGCCGTCGCCGCTTACCGTTTGCTGGCCAAGGAAATCGTCCAGCCGCTGCACCTGGGCATCACCGAAGCCGGTGGTTTGCGTTCAGGCACGGTGAAATCCGCTGTGGGCCTCGGTATGCTGCTCGCCGAAGGGATTGGCGATACTATTCGCATCTCGTTGGCGGCCGACCCGGTCGAGGAAGTGAAAGTCGGCTACGACATTCTCAAATCCCTGCACCTGCGTTCCCGTGGCATTAACTTCATCGCCTGCCCAAGCTGCTCTCGGCAGAACTTCGATGTGGTCAAAACCATGAACGAGCTGGAAGGACGCCTCGAAGACCTGCTGGTGCCGCTGGATGTCGCGGTCATCGGTTGCGTGGTCAACGGGCCAGGCGAAGCCAAGGAAGCCCATATCGGCTTGACCGGCGGCACGCCAAACCTGATTTATATCGACGGCAAGCCTGCGCAGAAACTGACGAATGACAATCTGGTGGATGAGCTTGAACGCTTGATCCGTCAGAAAGCGGCCGAAAAGGTCGAAGCCGACGCAGCTGTAATCGCTCGCGGCTGATCGAACGAATTTAAGGATTTATAGTGAGCAAGTCTCTGCAAGCCATTCGTGGCATGAACGACATCCTGCCCGAACAGACTCCCCTGTGGCGTCATTTCGAGGGCACTGTCTCGCGTTTGCTGGATAACTACGGTTACAAGCAGATCCGCATGCCGATCGTCGAGTTCACCGAGCTGTTCAAACGCTCGATCGGTGAAGTGACCGACATCGTCGAAAAAGAGATGTACACCTTCGACGACCGCAACGGCGACTCCCTGACCCTGCGCCCTGAAGGCACGGCGGCCTGCGTACGTGCGGTGCTTGAGCACGGCATCACCGGTGGTGGCCAGGTGCAGAAACTCTGGTACATCGGCCCGATGTTCCGCCACGAACGTCCGCAGAAAGGCCGTTATCGCCAGTTTCACCAGATCGGTTGCGAAGTCTTCAATCTCGACGGTCCGGACATCGATGCCGAGCTGATCGTACTGACCTGGCGCCTGTGGGGCGAGCTGGGCATCCGTGATGCGGTCAAGCTCGAACTCAATAGCCTGGGCACCGCCGAGTCCCGCGGTCGCTATCGCGAAGCGCTGGTCGAGTTCCTCTCGGCCCGCCTGGACAAGCTGGACGAAGACAGCCAGCGCCGTCTGAAGACCAACCCATTGCGGGTTCTGGATACCAAGAACGCTGACACTCAAGCCGTGCTGGTCGACGCGCCAAGAATGGCCGACTACCTCGACGAAGAGTCTCGTGTGCACTTCGAGGGCCTCAAGGCTCGCCTGGACACCGCCGGCATTCCTTACGTGATCAACCCGAAGCTGGTACGCGGGCTGGATTACTACAGCAAGACCGTCTTCGAATGGGTCACCGACCAGTTGGGCGCTCAAGGCACTGTGTGTGCCGGTGGTCGTTACGATGGTCTGGTGGAGCAGATGGGCGGCAAGCCGACCCCGGGCGTTGGTTTCGCCATGGGTATCGAGCGCCTGGTGCTGCTGCTTGAAACCCTGGAGCAGATCCCGGAAGAAATCTCCCGTCAGGTCGACGTCTATCTCTGCGCCTTCGGTGAAGCCGCCGAGTTGGCGGGTCTGGCCTTGAGTGAGCGTGTTCGTGATCAATTGCCCAACCTGCGCCTGCAAGTGAATGCCGGCGCCGGTAGCTTCAAAAGCCAGTTCAAGAAAGCCGACAAGAGCGGTGCGCTGTACGCGCTGATCCTCGGTGACGACGAAATGGCCCAGCAAGTGGTAGGTTTCAAACCCCTGCGTGGCCAGGGCGAACAACAAAGCATTGCCTGGGATGCGCTTGCTGCACACCTGGCCACCTGCGTCGTGCAGGGTTGAAGCTGTCAAACAGCCGATTTAGCGATTAAGGAGTATTGGGGTGTCGAGTACCGAAGACGAACATCTGGCGGATTTTAAGGACTGGTGGACACGCAACGGCAAGCCCCTGGTCACTGGCGGCCTGTTGGCGCTTGTCATCGTGTTCGGCTGGCAGGCCTTTCACAAGTATCAGAGCAATCAGTCGCAAGGCGCCTCGATGCTTTATCAGCAACTGCTGGAAACCACGCTGACGCCCGACGGTAAGCCTGATGCCGCCCGTGTTACGGACCTGGCCGGCAAGCTCAACAGTGAGTTCGGCGGTAGCGCTTACGCGCAATACGGCAGCCTGTTCGTGGCGAAAGTCGCGGTCGACAGCGGCAAGCTGGATGACGCGGCCAGCGAGCTGAAAGCCATCGTGGCCAAACCGGCCAACCCGGCGCTGGGCGAAATTGCTCGTCAGCGTCTGGCGCAGGTACTGGCCGCGCAGAACAAGGCCGATGAAGCCCTGAAACTGCTCGAAGGTGATGCCGATAAAGCATTCCTGGCCACTCGCGAAGAACTCAAAGGCGACCTGCTGGTGCAGTTGGGTCGTACCGATGAAGCGAACGCGGCGTATCAAAAAGCCAAGGCGGCACTGTCGGATGAAGCGGCGGTCGGCGGCCTACAAATCAAGCTGGACGACCTGGCCAAAGGGGATGCGTGACGTGATTCGTTGGAAACATGCAGCATTGCTGGCTCTGGCCATATTGGCCGCGGGTTGCAGCAGCAACAGCAAAAAAGAATTGCCACCGGCCGAGTTGACCGACTTCAAAGAAGAAGTGGTTCTGCAAAAGCAGTGGAGTCGTTCGATCGGTGACGGTCAGGGCGTAACGTACAACATGCTGGTTCCGGCGATCGATGGCGATACTATCTATGCCGCCGACGTCACCGGTGTGGTGATGGCGATGGATCGCAGCAATGGCGACGTCAAATGGAAGAAAGATCTCGAGCTGCCTGTTTCCGGCGCCGTTGGCGTGGGTTACGGTCTGCTAGTGTTCGGTACCACCAAGGGCGAAATTGTTGCCCTGGACGCCAGCAGCGGTGAAGAGAAATGGCGCGCTCGCGTGTCCAGTGAAGTCCTCGCACCGCCGGCCAACAACGGTGATGTCGTTGTAGTTCAGACTCAGGATGACCGTCTGATCGGTCTGGATGCCGCTACCGGTACCCAGCGCTGGTTGTATGACAGCACTCCAGCGGTATTGACCCTGCGCGGCACCAGTGCGCCGATCGTCACCAACCGCCTCGCGGTGGCTGGCCTGTCGACCGGTAAAGTGGTCGCTCTCGATATTTCCAACGGCGTGCCGGTATGGGAACAGCGTGTTGCGATTCCACAAGGCCGTTCGGAACTGGAGCGCGTTGTCGATATCGACGGTGGCCTGCTGCTGTCTGGCGGTACGCTGTATGTCGCCAGCTATCAGGGTCGCGTTGCGGCACTGGATCTGGAAAGCGGTCGTCAGCTCTGGCAGCGTGATGCTTCCAGCTATGCCGGTGTCGCTCAGGGTTTTGGCAGCGTTTACGTGAGCCTGTCTTCGGGCACCGTTGAAGGCGTCGACGAACGTTCCACCACAGCCTTGTGGAGCAACGATTCGCTGGCCCGTCGTCAACTGTCGGCTCCGGAAGTGTTCTCCAGCTATGTTGCAGTCGGTGATATGGAAGGTTACTTGCATCTGCTGAGCCAGGTCGACGGTCGTTTCGTCGGCCGCGAGCGCATCGACAGCGACGGCCTGCGTGCCCGTCCGCTGGTGGTGGGTGACACGATTTATCTGTATGGCAACAGCGGCAAACTGGAAGCCCTGACCATTAAGTAAAGGTTTGACTATGCTTGGGGTTAGTTCCCCAAGCGGCCCCGTTTTGCGGGGCTCGCAGCGCTTACAGGCGCTGCCCCGAGCACCAGCCGCTGCCTCGCAGCGGCTTTTGTATTTTCTGAAATAACGAAGTGGAGAGCCGCATGGTTCCCGTAATCGCCCTGGTGGGCCGACCGAACGTCGGCAAGTCCACCTTGTTCAACCGCCTGACCAGGACTCGCGACGCCATCGTCGGCGACTTGTCCGGTCTGACCCGTGATCGCCAATACGGTGAGGCCAAGTGGCAAGGGCGTTCCTACATTCTGGTCGACACCGGCGGTATCTCCGGTGACGAGCACGGTATGGACGAAAAAATGGCCGAGCAGTCGCTGCTGGCCATTGAAGAAGCGGATGTCGTTCTGTTCCTGGTAGATGCCAAGGCCGGTTTCACCGCCGCCGACCAGATGATCGCCGAGCATTTGCGCAAACGTAACAAGCGTTCTTACGTGGTTGCCAACAAGGTCGACAACATCGACCCTGAAATGGCCCGCGCCGAATTCGCCCCGTTGGGCATGGGCCACGCGATTCCGATCGCCGGTGCCCACGGTCGTGGCATCACCCAGATGCTGGAAATCGCCCTGAGCACCTTCCCGAAAGACGAAGAAGAGCCAGAAGACGGCGATGAAGAGATCGTTGCTGAAGGCGAGGAAGCCAAGCGCATTCCTGGCCCGAGCGAAAAAGACGGGATCAAGATCGCCATCATCGGCCGCCCGAACGTCGGCAAGTCGACGCTGGTCAACCGTATGCTCGGTGAAGACCGGGTAATCGTTTATGACGAGCCCGGCACCACCCGCGACAGTATCTACATCCCGTTTGAGCGTAACGACGAGAAGTACACGCTGATCGACACCGCTGGTGTGCGCAAGCGCGGCAAGATCCACGAAGAAGTTGAAAAATTCTCCGTGGTCAAAACCCTGCAAGCCATCAAAGATGCCAACGTGGTGATCTTTGTGATGGACGCCCGCGAAGGCGTGGTCGACCACGACCTCAACCTACTGGGCTTCGCCATTGAGTCGGGTCGTGCGCTGGTGATCGCGATCAACAAGTGGGACGGCATGACGCCGAGCGAGCGCGACTTCGTGAAGGTCGAGCTGCAGCGTCGACTGTTCTTCGTTGACTACGCCGACATTCACTTCATCTCGGCCCTGCACGGCACGGGCGTGGGCAACCTCTACGCCTCCGTACAGAACTCGTTCAAGTCTGCGGTCACCCGCTGGCCAACCAACCGCCTGACCACGATTCTGGAAGATGCGGTCGGTGAGCACGCGCCGCCGATGGTCAACAACCGCCGGATCAAGCTGCGTTATGCCCACTTGGGTGGCGCGAACCCGCCGATCATCGTGATTCACGGTAACCAGATCGAAAAGGTGCCGAAGTCTTACGTGCGTTATCTGGAAAACACTTACCGTCGTGTCTTGAAGCTGGTCGGTACGCCGATCCGCATCGAGTTCAAGGGCGGCGAGAACCCGTACGAAGGCAACAAGAACTCGCTCACCGACCGTCAGGTCAACAAGAAGCGTCGCATGATGTCGCACCACAAGAAAGCCGACAAGAAGCGCCGCGACAAGCGCTGATTCACGACTGCCGATTATCGTTCCCACGCTCTGCGTGGGAACGATCAAATTAAAGAGGGGCGCCAATGGGCGCCCTTTTTTTATGGGCGCCGTTTGGGCTATCCTCGGGCTCTCCCGCGCCGCCGTTAGCGCCGGGTGTAGAGCAGGAAATCACCGATGATCACCAGTAAGCTGCCGAATGTCGGCATCACTATCTTCACTCAGATGTCTCAGCTGGCGGCGCAAACCGGGGCGCTGAATCTGTCCCAGGGTTTTCCCGATTTTGATGCCCCGCAGGCTCTGTGCGATGCGGTCGGTCGGCATATCGCCAATGGCCACAACCAGTATTCGCCGATGACCGGCCTGCCGGCGTTGCGTCAGCAGATTGCGGCGAAGATCGCCCGCAGCTACGGCGTCAATGTGGATGCCGACCATGAAGTGACAGTCACCCCCGGCGCCACTCAAGCGATCTTCTGTGCGATTCAGGCCGTTATCCATAGCGGCGACGAAGTGATCGTGTTCGATCCGTGCTACGACAGCTACGAGCCGTCGGTGGAACTGGCGGGTGGTCGTTGCGTCCATGTGCAACTCGGTTTGAATGACTTTGCCATCGACTTTCAGAAGCTTGCCGAAGCGATTACGCCGCGCACCCGGATGATCGTTCTCAACTCTCCGCATAACCCAAGCGGCGCGCTGATCAGTCGTGCCGAACTGGATCAGTTGGCGGCGTTGATTCGCGATCGCGACATCTACATCGTCAGCGACGAAGTCTACGAACACCTGGTCTTCGACGGCGTGCCTCACGTCAGCGTGCTGAATCACGAAGAGCTGTATCAACGCGCCTTCGTAGTCAGTTCTTTCGGCAAGACATACCACGTCACTGGCTGGAAAACCGGCTACGTGGTCGCGCCGCCGGCGCTCACCGCCGAGCTGCGCAAGGTTCACCAATACGTCAGTTTCTGCGGCGTAACGCCGCTGCAATACGCCTTGGCCGACTACATGGCCGAGCACCCGGAACACGTCGAGGAACTGCCGGCGTTCTATCAGGCCAAGCGCGATCTGTTCTGCGATCTGCTGACGCCGTCGCGCTTCAGCTTCACCCGAGTGGCCGGTACGTATTTCCAGTTGGTCGATTACTCGCAGATCCGTCCGGGGCTCAACGATGTCGAGATGGCGTTGTGGATGACCCGCGAACATGGCGTGGCGAGCATCCCGATCTCGGTGTTCTACCAGACTCCGCCCGAAGGCCAGCGCCTGGTGCGCCTGTGCTTCGCCAAACGCGAGGAGACGCTGCGTGAAGCAGCGGCAAAACTATGCGTGATCTGAGCGCGCTACCTAATCTGAACATCGCGCTGATCCAGACCACCCTGGCCTGGCACGATCGTCAGGCCAATCTGGAGCATTTCGAGCCGTTGCTGGAACAGGCTCGCGGCGCTGACCTGATCATTCTGCCGGAGATGTTCACCACCGGTTTTTCCATGGAGTCGGAAACTCTCGCCGAGCCGGAAAATGGTCCGACCAGTAAATGGCTGCGAATTCAGGCTGCGAAACTGGATGCGGTGATCACCGGCAGCGTGATCGTCCAGGCGGCTGACGGCAGCCATCGCAATCGCCTGTTGTGGGCGCGGCCGGACGGGGAGGTCTGGCACTACGACAAGCGCCATCTGTTCCGCATGGCTGGTGAGCACAACCACTACACGCCCGGCGAGCGCCAGGTGCAGTTCGAGCTCAAGGGCTGGCGAGTGCGGCCGCTGATTTGCTACGACCTGCGCTTTCCGGTCTGGAGCCGCGATTCTCAGGACACCGACCTGTTGCTGTACACCGCCAACTGGCCGGGTGCACGGCGTCAGCACTGGAACCGTTTGCTGCCAGCGCGGGCGATCGAAAACCTCTGCTACGTGGCGGCGGTGAATCGCATTGGTACCGATGGAAAAGGCTTCGCGTATACCGGCGACAGTCAGGTGCTGGACTTTCAGGGTGAGACATTGCTCAGCGCCGGCGAAGCGGATGGGGTGTTCAAGGTCGTTCTGGATGCGGCGGAACTGGCAGCTTACCGCACGCGCTTTCCGGCGAATCTGGATGCGGATACGTTCGAGTTCACGTAACCGATCAACAAAAAGGCCCCGAGGTTCTCACCCCGGGGCCTTTTGCATTTCAGCGAAGGCTTACGCCGCTTTCGCCTCCGGCTGGCTCAGCGAGCGGTTCAGTGCGCTGAACAGGGCCTTGAAGCTGGCGGTGGTGATGTTTTCATCGATACCGACGCCGTGCACTGCACGTTCCCCGTTCACTCGCAGTTCAATGTAGGCCGCAGCCTTGGCATTGGTGCCCGAACCGATGGCGTGTTCGTTGTAGTCCATGATTTCAACCGGAATCGGCAGACCGGCCACTAGCGCTTCCAGGGCACCGTTGCCCTTGCCACGCCAGTGCAGGTTGGTTTCACCCTGACCTTTGCTGGAGACTTCCACTTCCACGGCGCTATGACCGTTTTCTTCCTGCAGGCGATGGCTGACCAGCGCGTACGGCGTGTTGGCCTGCAAGTACTCGCTGTGCAGCAACGCGTGGATCTGCTTGGCGGTCATCTCGAGGCCAAGGCGATCGGTTTCACGCTGCACCACCTGGCTGAACTCGATCTGCATGCGACGCGGCAAGCTGATGCCGTATTCCTGTTCCAGCAGGTAGGCGATACCGCCCTTGCCCGACTGGCTGTTGACGCGGATCACCGCCTCGTAGCTGCGGCCGATATCGGCCGGGTCGATCGGCAAGTACGGCACTTCCCAGAGAGCGTCCGGTTTCTGCTGGGCGAAGCCCTTGCGGATGGCGTCCTGGTGGGAGCCGGAGAACGCGGTGTGAACCAGGTCGCCGACGTACGGGTGACGTGGGTGCACCTGGATCTGGTTGCATTCTTCGACGACTTTACGCACGCCGTCGATGTCGGAGAAGTCCAGCTCAGGGTGAATGCCCTGGGTGTAGAGGTTCAGTGCCACGGTCACAAGATCGACGTTACCGGTGCGCTCGCCGTTGCCGAACAGGCAGCCTTCGACACGGTCAGCACCGGCCATCAGGCCCAGCTCGGTGGCGGCCACGCCGGTGCCACGGTCGTTGTGGGTGTGCAGGCTGATGATCACGCTGTCACGACGGTTGATGTGACGGCCGAACCATTCGATCTGGTCGGCATAGATGTTCGGGGTCGCGCATTCGACGGTGGCCGGCAGGTTGAGGATCACCTTGTGCTCAGGCGTCGGGTTCCAGACTTCGATCACCGCGTCGCAGACTTCTTTGGCGAACTCGATCTCGGTAGCGCTGAAGGTTTCTGGCGAGTATTCGAAGGTCCACTCGGTGTTTGGCTGCTGGGCGGCGTATTTGACAAACAGCTTGGCCGCGTTCACGGCGATGGCCTTGACCCCTTCCTTATCCTGGTTGAAGACAATGCGGCGGAAGGACGGGGAGGTGGCGTTGTACAGGTGAACGATGGCTTTCTTCGCCCCGCGCAGGGATTCGAAGGTGCGCTCGATCAAATCTTCACGGCCCTGGGTCAGCACCTGAATGGTGGTGTCGTCCGGGATGTGGTTGCCTTCGATCAGGGTACGCACGAAGTCGAAGTCGGTTTGCGAAGCCGCCGGGAACGACGCTTCGATCTCTTTCACGCCGACCGACACCAGGGTTTTCCAGAAACGCAGCTTCTTGACCGCGTCCATTGGCTCGATCAGCGACTGGTTACCGTCACGAAGGTCGGAGCTGCACCAGATCGGCGCGGCGGTAATGGTCTTCGACGGCCAGGTGCGGTCCGGGATGTCGATGGTCGGGAACGCGCGGTATTTCGAAGACGGGTCTTTGAGCATGCTCATCGGGAAATCCTTATTGTGTGGGCCGAAAAAAGGCGGCCTGCCGGTGGATCAAATGTTCTTGGGGAAAAGCGTAGGGCGAGGCACCGCAAATTCAACCCGGCAGTCGTGCACTGACAAGGCACAGACTGCGGTGCTGGCGAAGCTGAATGAGGGTGTGAGAGGTTTTCATGCCTTCAACCCTAACCGCGAGGGCGAAGGATGGCAAGCGGTCTCAAAAAATTGAGAGGAATCCTCTAAAAGTCGTATTTATCGAGATTTAATTGCGGTGAAGGGTGGTGATTACTTTTATGTTTGCGCGAGGTTTGAACGATGCGCAATTGAAAGTTGGCGGCTGCGGCTCGGTCAGGGCGGCTATTCTTAAAGACTCAACAGGACTACTGGCAGGCAGGAGTCGGTGATGAACGAGTCAGATTGGAAGCTTTACAGCGCGTTGCGTCCGTTGGCCCATGAGCGCATGTGTATCCGCATCATGGAGGAGGTCGAGCGTACGGTGCTGGATAAAAGTCTGGTGCCTTATGAGCGGATAGAAGCCAGCGAAGAACTGCTGAAGGCCGGGCAAAAAGAGCTGTATTGGGCGTTTGGTGTTTTCAGGTTCTCACGACATGAGGCCCGCTCTCACTTGCTAGGGCTGTGTGCCCGAGAGTTGATTACGTCTGAGGAATTGACCGGCTTCTCAGAGGACACCCAGGCCTGGATCAAACACTGTCTGGCGGACCGGGAGGTCCATGGGATCGAGGACCTTGATGCGGAATAAACGGCGCCAGTGATACCGCCTTCGCGGGCAAGCCTTGCTCCTACAGGTTTTGTGTCGTTCGCAAAATTCGTGATAGACACCAAACCTGTAGGAGCAAGGCTTGCCCGCGAAGAGGCCAGTCGCCTCACTCAAAATTCAGGGCTGAAATGCACCTATAAAGATGGCCGGATCAACCCGCGCATCATTCAGGCTGACGTTCCAGTGCATATGCGGCCCGGTTGCGCGTCCAGTGGAACCGACCTTCCCGACCACCCCACCACGGGCCAATGGCTGGCCAACCGTCACGTCGATTTTCGACAGGTGGCAGAACATGCTGATAAAGCCTTGCCCATGATCGACAAACACCGTGTTGCCGTTGAAAAAGTAGTTACCGATCAGGATCACCTTGCCGGTAGCCGGGGTCTTGATCGGCGTACCGGCCGGCACGGCGAAGTCCAGGCCGGCGTGAGGATTGCGCTCCTCACCATTAAAGAACCGGCGCACGCCGAACTTGCTCGACAGCGGGCCATTGACCGGTTTGTCCAGCAGCAGATTGCTCGGCGTTTTCGGGCTGAAACTGCGGTAAGCCTGAATCTGCTCGGCCAGTTCGCCTTCGATGCGCTTGAGATTCTCCGGGTTCGGATTGACCTGCTGCGTATTCTTCAGGGTGATGTGCTGTTCCGGGTATTTCTTGCTGCCGACCGTGAAGTTGAGATTACGACCCCCGCTACTGACCTGCTGCGTGCCCGGTTTAACCGTCAGCGGCACGCCAACAATCGCCAGCCAATTGTTCTGGTCCTTGACCACCAATACCGGTTTGCCTTGATAACTGGCTTTCGGCGCCTGCGCAGCGGCGCCCAGATCCACTACGGCCACGCCGCCCGGCACCGGTTTGTTCAGCAGACGGGTGATGTAACTGTCGGCGTGGGCGTTGAAGGTCAGGCACAGCAACAGCAACGGAGCTAAAAAACGCGGCATGGATCAATCCAGTAAAGAAAGGGTGACAGGCGTCAGGTGATTGTCTTCGACCCGAACGTGTAGCTCGCCGTTGCCGAGTTTGGCTTTCAGGCGCTGACCTGTGTGGGTTTGCTCGGCGCTGCGAATCGCGTTGCCGCGTTCATCCAACAGAATGCTGTAGCCACGAGCAAGGGTCGCAAGAGGGCTGACCACATGCAGCGTCTGCATCTGGCTTTGCAGTTGCAGACGACGGGATTTGAGCCCTTCGCGCATCGCACGGGGCAGGCGTTCGGCAAGACTGTCGAGGCGCTGACGGAGCATCGCCAGTTGCCGACCGGGATGTTGCCCGGCGAGGCGGGTTTCCAGACGGATCAAGCGTTCGCGGCGGGTATTGAGGCTGCGTTCGAACGCGCGACGCATGCGCATGTCCAGGTCATCAAGGCGTTGCGCTTGCTGGCGCAGACGTTCGCCGGGATGACGAAGGCGACGAGACATGCCTTCCAGGCGCAGTCGATCACGCATCAAACGGTCGCGGATGCGCATCACCAGCCGTCGATGCAGGCTTTCGACCCGACGGACCAGATCGCTGGAATCCGGTGCGAGCAGTTCCGCGGCAGCGGAAGGCGTCGGGGCGCGGACGTCGGCCACGAAGTCACTGATCGACACGTCGGTTTCATGGCCGACGGCGCTGACAATCGGCGTCACGCAAGCATCCACGGCGCGGGCCACGGCTTCTTCGTTGAAGCACCAGAGGTCTTCCAGCGAACCGCCACCACGGGCCAGAATCAGCGCGTCGAAACCGCGGGCGTCCGCCAGTTTCAGTGCGCGGACAATCTGCGCAGTGGCTTCGCGGCCCTGCACGGCAGTGGGGATCAGCGTCAGCTGTACCTGTGGTGCGCGACGGCGGAATACGCTGATGATGTCGCGGATCACCGCACCGGTGGGCGAGCTGATGATGCCGATGCGTTGCGGATGCGCCGGCAACGGTACTTTGCTCTCGGCACTGAACAGGCCTTCGGCGCTGAGTTTTTCCTTCAGTGCATCGAAGGCCAAACGCAGCGCACCGTCACCGGCCGGCTCCACGGTATCGAGGATCAACTGATAGTCGCCGCGGCCCTCGAACAGCGAAACCTTGCCGCGGACCTTGACCGCCAGGCCATCCTTCAACGCCTGACGAACCCGTGCCGCGTTCTGCCGGAACAGTGCGCAACGCACCTGGGCGCCGCTGTCCTTGAGGGTGAAATACACATGGCCGGACGCCGGACGGGCGAGGTTGGAGATTTCGCCTTCAACCCAGATGTTGCTGAACACGTCTTCGAGCAACACCCGCGCGCGGCCGTTGAGTTGGCTGACAGTCAGGACTTCACGGTCCAGGCCGAGTCTTGCAAAGGGATCTTTAATCATGGGGCGCAGTTTAAAGGCATTCGGCGATCAATCTCCATGAGTCAGCGCAAATCCATTGTGGGAGCAAGCTCGCCCTCACAATGATCTGTGCAGGTTTTGATGAAGTGTTGAACCAGCGCCGTCGGATTCTGCCGGCAGGCGAGGGCGACGGTACTGTGGCAATCCGGATCGGCCAAGGGCAGGAAGTGGATGTCGGGCGGCGCAATGTCCTGCATCGACTCCGGCAGCAGGGCGATGCCGAACCCGGCCTGAATCAATTGCAGTTGCGTGGTTTTGCGCGACACAACCCGCGCCGCGTTCGGGAAGAATCCCTGACGCATGCACAACTCGGCGGACAGATAACTCAACCCGCCACGCTGAGGATGAGGAATGGAGATAAACGCTTCATTCTTGAGTTGCGCCAGATCGATGCCCTGAGCTGACTTATCCACAGCCAGCCTGTGATTGGGGGGAACGGCTAGCAGCAATCGTTCGCTATACAAAGGAACAATCTGCATGCCTTCACGTTGGCGCAACACTGGCAGGCGCAACAGTCCGACATCCACCCGACTGTCGGCCAGCGCTTCAAGTTGCGCTTCTGACGACAGCTTTACGATGTCCATGGACACGCCGCGATGCTGGCTCAGATAGTCACTGATGCCTCGCAGCAGGCGGCCACTCATAGGCACGGTGCTGGAATGGCTGAGGCGCAAGGTCCCGAGTTCTCCATTGCCGACTTGGGTGGCCATCTCGCTGGCTTTGGTCAGTTCGTTCAGCAGGTTTCTGGCTCGGGGCAAGAAGGCTTCACCGGCCGCCGTCAGTCGGGGCTGGCGTGCGGTGCGTTCAAACAATGGCGTTTGCAGCCGGGTTTCCATGTCCTTTATTTGCCGGCTCAGGGCCGACTGAGCAATGAACAGTCGTTCGGCGGCGGCGCTGAAACTCCCGCAGTCGGCGATTTCCACGAAGTAACGCAATTGGCGGGTTGAAAGCACCAGACATGCCTTTTTGAGATGGGTGGATGGCTTTGAAGATATTAGTCGCAAGACTCGGCGCTGGCTAAAGTCATCTCAGGTATACAAGGAAGACGTGCAAATGAATGTGTTTGAGCTTTTGAACCAATGGCCATTCGGTGCCACGGATTGGCTGGTGATCGGATTGGGCATCGCCCTGGCCTACATCGTGTTCGGTATCGCCGGTTTCGGCACCGCTTTGGTGGCGGGGCCGATTCTGATCGTGTTCATGCCACTGTCGAAAATCGTACCGCTGTTGGTGCTGCTCGATTTCGTCGCGGCGTTCGGCAATCTGCTGCCGTCGCGGCGGGATGTGGCGAAGCCCGAGTTGCTGCGGCTGCTGCCGTGCATGGCGGTGGGCTGCACGCTGGGGGTGATCTTTCTGCTGAACCTCAAATCCGATTTATTGCTGCTGTTGATGGGCTTGTTCATCAGCCTCTATGCGGTTTACAGCCTGTGGGTCAAAACCCGGCCGACGCAATTGTCCGCCGCTTGGGCAGTGCCGATGGGCATGGTCGGCGGGATGTTCGGGGCGCTGTTTGGCAGTGGCGGCTTTTTATATGCGATCTATTTGAACAGTCGGTTACCCAAAGAGGCGGCGCGGGCGACCCAGAGTGCGCTGATCAGTTGCAGCACCGTGGTGCGCTTGAGCCTGTTTGCTGTCGCGGGTGTGTATGCCGAGCTACCCTTGTTGGTATTGGCGTTGTGTTTGTTGCCGGCCATGGCATTAGGCCTGTGGATCGGTCGGCGGTTGACCATGAGATTGTCCCGCGAGGCATTCGTGCGGCTGGTGACCTGGTTGGTGCTGGCCAGTGGGATTGCCTTGATCGGACGATATTTGAGTACTTGACCTCTGAAGCCGGGTGCTTAAGCTGCCGGGCTTCTTTAAAGCGTTCGCAGCAGGCCGCACCATGAATTCGCAAAGCATCATCGTCCCGAAAATCTCCACACTGCCGGTGCACGAACCCCGGGCCCGGGCGGTCGTGCGTTGGCTGGTGCGCAAGAACATCATTAAAGAAGAACTGACCACCTGCGGCCGCACCGGCAACCGCATGGCTCATGCCATCGGCGACGGTGCCCGCGCTGTAGTGCTGCATCCTGAAGCGCTGCCGTTCGG
The DNA here is from genome assembly GCF_054897825.1 of Pseudomonas sp. ZS1P83. NCBI lineage: Bacteria > Pseudomonadati > Pseudomonadota > Gammaproteobacteria > Pseudomonadales > Pseudomonadaceae > Pseudomonas > Pseudomonas sp. ZS1P83. The sequence goes on along the minus strand of NZ_CM142706.1, from coordinate 4,294,830 downwards.
CGAGCCGATCAATGGCCTGGAGATCATTACCAAGCGCTGCATCTATACGCCGGCCAAGGGTTTCCTTGAAGAGGCGGGCTGCGCCGAGTGCCGCAAGGAAGTCGGCGAAGCGCTGTTCGAAAGCCTGGAAGAATGGATGCCGGGGCGTACCGATAACTTCACCTGCCCGGAATGCGGACATGAAGATGACATCAACGGCTTTCTTTTCCTGCAGGAATGCGGCTTTTCCAACCTGGGTTTTATCTTCAACAACTGGGCCGAGGCCGGATTCAAGCAGAGCTTTATCGATGAGTTTACCGATTGGCTTGATCAGCCTGTGAGCTGGGTCAAGGTCGAACTGTAGGAGCGGTTCTTGCCCGCGAAGGGATCGACTCGGTGTATCTGATGTACCGCAGCGATGCCTTCGCGGGCAAGCCTCGCTCCTACGGGATTTGTGTACCCCAAACCCCCGTCGATCACTGCATCGATAATAGACAGAGTTTTACATTGAACCCGAGGGGGTGTCTGACTATAATGGCGCGCTTCCATTTTCCCGCTCGGGAGCCCCCGCGATGCTGCGTATCAGCCAAGAAGCTCTGACATTCGACGACATTCTCCTAGTGCCTGGTTATTCCGAGGTGCTTCCTAACGAAGTCAGTCTCAAGACCCGCCTAACCCGTGGCATCGAGCTGAATATTCCTCTGGTTTCTGCCGCCATGGACACCGTTACTGAAGCCCGTCTGGCAATCGCCATGGCTCAGGAAGGTGGCATCGGCATCATCCACAAGAACATGACCATCGAGCAGCAAGCTGCCGAAGTGCGCAAGGTCAAGCGTTACGAGGCCGGCGTGGTCAAGGACCCGATCACCATCGAGGCTGACGCCACGGTTCGTGAGCTGTTCGAACTGACCCGCATGCACAATATCTCCGGCGTTCCCGTGCTGCACGATGGCGACCTGGTCGGCATCGTCACCTCCCGCGACGTACGTTTCGAAAACCGTCTGGACGCCACCGTCCGTGAAGTGATGACGCCTAAAGAGCGTCTGGTCACGGTCAAGGAAGGCGCCGACAAGAACGACGTCCGCGAGTTGTTGCACAAAAACCGCATTGAACGCGTGCTGATCGTCGACGACAAGTTTGCCCTCAAAGGCATGATGACCGTCAACGACATCGAAAAAGCCAAGGCTTACCCGCTGGCCAGCAAAGACGATCAAGGTCGTCTGCGTGTTGGCGCTGCAGTCGGTACCGGTAAAGACACCGGTGATCGCGTAGCCGCCCTGGTCAATGCCGGCGTTGACGTGGTGGTGGTCGACACCGCTCACGGTCACTCCAAAGGTGTGATCGACCGCGTTCGCTGGGTCAAGCAGAACTTCCCGGAAGTGCAGGTCATCGGCGGCAACATCGCCACCGGCGCTGCCGCCAAGGCCCTGGCCGAAGCAGGCGCCGACGCCGTCAAGGTCGGTATCGGCCCTGGCTCGATCTGCACCACCCGTATCGTTGCCGGTGTCGGTGTCCCGCAAATCAGTGCCATCGCCAACGTCGCCGCTGCCCTTGAAGGCACTGGCGTTCCGTTGATCGCCGACGGCGGCATCCGCTTTTCCGGTGACCTGTCCAAGGCCATCGTTGCCGGTGCTTCCTGCGTGATGATGGGCTCGATGTTCGCCGGTACTGAAGAAGCGCCAGGCGAGATCGAATTGTTCCAGGGTCGTTCGTACAAGGCTTACCGCGGCATGGGTTCGCTGGGCGCCATGTCTCAGGCTCAAGGCTCCTCCGACCGTTACTTCCAGGACTCCTCGGCAGGCGCCGAGAAACTGGTTCCGGAAGGTATTGAAGGGCGTGTTCCTTACAAGGGCACCCTGAGCGCCATCATCCATCAACTGATGGGCGGCCTGCGTTCCTCGATGGGTTACACCGGCAGCGCCGACATCGAAGAAATGCGCACCAAGCCAGAGTTCGTGCGGATCACCGGTGCTGGCATGGCCGAATCCCACGTTCACGACGTACAAATCACCAAAGAAGCGCCAAACTACCGCGTAGGTTGAGGCTTCAAGCAAAAAGTTAAGTAACCGGGGCTGTTTTATTCAGCCCCGAGTTGTTTCTGAATCACGACTGTTTCTGAATTACTTAGACGAGACTGAATCATGGCCCTCGACATTCACGCTCACCGCATCCTGATCCTCGACTTCGGTTCCCAGTACACCCAGCTGATTGCCCGCCGCGTGCGTGAAATCGGCGTGTACTGCGAACTGCATCCGTTCGACATGGACGACGAAGCGATTCGCGAATTCGCGCCGAAAGGGATCATCCTCGCCGGCGGCCCCGAGTCCGTGCACATTGCCGACAGCCCGCGCGCACCGCAAGCCGTGTTCGACCTGGGTGTTCCAGTCTTCGGTATCTGCTACGGCATGCAGACCATGGCTGAACAGCTGGGTGGCAAGGTTGAAGGTTCCGAGCTGCGTGAGTTCGGTTACGCCCGCGTCGACGTGGTCGGCAAGAGCCGCCTGCTCGACGGCATCGAAGACCACATCGACGCCGACGGCCTGTTCGGCCTCGACGTGTGGATGAGCCACGGTGACAAAGTCACCAAGATGCCGCAGGAATTCCACATCCTGGCCAGCACCCCGAGCTGCCCGATTGCCGGCATGTTCGACGACGCTCGCGGCTACTACGGCGTGCAGTTCCACCCGGAAGTGACTCACACCAAGCAGGGCGGTCGCATCCTGTCGCGCTTCATTCTCGACATTTGCGGCTGTGAAGCCCTGTGGACGCCTTCGAAAATCGCTGAAGACGCCATCGCCAACATTCGCGCCCAAGTCGGTACCGACAACGTATTGCTCGGCCTGTCCGGCGGCGTTGATTCGTCGGTAGTTGCCGCCCTCCTGCACAAAGCCATCGGCGACCAACTGACCTGCGTCTTCGTCGACAACGGCCTGCTGCGACTGCACGAAGGCGAGCAAGTGATGGCCATGTTCGCCGAGAACATGGGCGTCAAGGTGATCCGCGCCAATGCTGCCGACCAGTTCCTCGATAACCTGGCAGGCGAGTCGGACCCCGAGAAGAAGCGCAAGATCATCGGCCGTACGTTCATCGACGTGTTTGACGCCGAATCCTGCAAGCTGGACAACATCAAGTACCTGGCCCAAGGCACCATCTACCCGGACGTGATCGAGTCGGCTGGCGCCAAGAGCGGCAAGGCCCACGTGATCAAGTCGCACCACAACGTGGGTGGCCTGCCGGAAGAAATGAACCTCAAGCTGGTCGAGCCCCTGCGCGAGCTGTTCAAGGACGAAGTTCGTCGTTTGGGCCTGGAACTGGGTCTGCCGTACGACATGGTCTACCGTCACCCGTTCCCGGGCCCGGGCCTGGGTGTGCGGATCCTCGGTGAAGTGAAAAAGGAATACGCCGACCTGCTGCGTCGCGCCGACCACATTTTCATCGAAGAACTGCGCAAGGCCGACTGGTACCACAAAGTCAGCCAAGCCTTCGTGGTGTTCCAGCCGGTGAAATCGGTTGGCGTGGTCGGTGATGCCCGTCGTTACGCCTGGGTGGTTGCCTTGCGTGCCGTGGAAACCATCGACTTCATGACCGCGCGTTGGGCTCACCTGCCTTACGAACTGCTGGAAACCGTCAGCGGCCGCATCATCAATGAAATCGAAGGCATCTCCCGCGTCACGTACGACGTGTCGAGCAAGCCGCCAGCGACCATTGAGTGGGAGTGATCCTGCGCAGGCCGTGATGGCTTGAGCTAAAAAAACCGTGTGAATTCGATTTCATACGGTTTTTTTTTGCCGATTACAGCGGCTTCGACCAACCCGCCAGTCTCATGCCCGTAGTGTCGAGTGCCCGTAACAGTTCTTTGATGCTGCCATAGCGCTTGTCACTCACTGAAACCCACTGCGCACGTTCGATATAGAACTGGTCTGCATCAGCATTGATGCGGGTGAATACCAGTTCATTCGTGCGACTGCGGTGCACTACATAGGTCGAGAGCGGATCCCGCTTCAGGGTGTACATTCCCGCACGTGACAGCAATTGCTCGATTTCGGGCATCGTTTGTGACATCCAGGGGACTGCCACTCGCAGCCGCAAGTCGCCCTTTACCGAGGCACTTGCACTGCCCGGAGTGTTTTCGATAAGCATGCTTGCCCCCGGATCGATATCGATACCGGTTGCGCTGCCTTCAGCAACATCCTCAGTGCGCAGCCCGATGGCTTCCTCCAGTTCGCTGATACCGGCAATCCCCTTGTAGCTGTTGGAGTGGGTATTGCCCACCAGCGCCACCCACTTGTGTGCACCTCGCACCGCCTGATCGGAACGGATGATGGTTCTGGCGAAGTAGTTCATCATTTTCTGGCGCACCCCGTCGGCAATGGTCTGACCTTGCGTGTCGCGCACCACCAAGCCGTCGATCCGGTAACTCGCCATGGAGTCGAGTGCCTGAACCCGGATGCCGTACTTGCCCGCCTGTTTGACCAGTGCGAGAAACGTGTAGCGGCGAAGAGGATCGCTCATGTGGCCGATGTCGAGATTTTTCAGGTATTTCTCAAGCTCTGCGGATAACACTTGGGTTTCGGCAAAGGTATCCAGATCCGCTTGGTGAAAGTCGGTCAGCAAATGTTCCATGTAAAGCGTCTTCACCTTGTTTCGGGCCAGCAGTTCCATGTTGTTGATCAGGAATTGCTTGCTGCCGATATCGCTGTGGCTTTCGCCAATGACCAGTCCCCGCGCATGTTCCAGTGTGGCCTCGATGATTTCTTGCGCCGAGGCATCGGGGGCGAGTTTTGGAATGGGCGGTCGCGGGGGCAGTTCGGGATTGTCGTAAAACCGCACTGCATCCCGATAAAGACGTTTTCTGCTGGCTTTGAAATCCCGGAAGGGATCATTTTCCTTGAGGCTGTCGTATTCGTCTCGCAGCGCGTAGGTTTCATGTCCGTCGGCGCCCGTCTTCAGGGCCGCTCGCTGTGCCGGTGGAACCTCATAGGGCGAGGCGGGCAGACTTGCCAATGGTGGCACTGTCAGCTCAGGCGTCTTTCCGCCGCCCTTGAGGCCGCTGCGTGGCATGGTTTCCCATTCACCCTGTGCGTTCAGGCGTACGGGGATCGTTCCGGGGAACCGGTTGGGAAACTCGGGATTGATAATGACCCAGTGTCCGTCGCCCCCGATATCGCCCTCGAAGCGCACGTAGTACGCGGCGTCGTTCATCATGATGGCGGTGGATGGGTCGGAATCGAGTCGGTAGATGCCTTGGTAGTTTCCGGGCTCGCTGACGGGCGTGAGTCCTTCGAGCAGTTCGTTGGCTTGCCAGTTGTCCGGCACCGTGGGGCCTTGTGGAGTCTGCGGCAGGGTGGGGGCGAGTTCGTCAGCCAATTCAGACCAGCCCATTGGCCTCATGCCCCTGGCGATCAATCGCTGTTTGAGTGCATTGAGGTTATCCACAGTCATGGACTCGTAGGCGGGCGCCAAAGGGGTATCAAGATTGAGCCTGCCACCGGGTGTCGAGCGGATGACGCTGTCGGCCATCCGAAGATTGGCGTCACGATAAACCACCAAAACGCTGCTTCTGTAACGCTGAAAGGTAAACATCCCAGGTTCCGACAATAACGATTTCAATGCTTGCGGGGATCGGTAGACCCAAGGTGTTTGCATCTGCACGCGCCAGTCGCCTTTGATCAGCGCCTGGATGCCGTCGGGATCAGTCAGTCCTACCGCTTCTTCGACAGGAGAGTCCGGATAATCCGCATACTCCACCGCGAGTCCCGGGTCGACGCTGATGGGTTGTGCCTGACCCAGCGTCACGTCGTTGATACGAATGCTCAGCGCGTCAGTCTGTTCGCTGATCCCCCGATAGCCTCTGAATGTCGCCATGTTTTCCTGGTTGACCAAGGCTACCCATTTCGCCGGCCCCTTGAAATTTTCATTGGCGTGGATGACTTCGCTGGCGAAAAAACTACGCGCCATCTGGTCATCAGGCGGCCGGGAAAAAGGGTCTCTACCGATGTTGTAAGTCATCGACATATCGATGGCTTGGACCCGGATACGCTGGGCATTGGCGGCTTTTACCAGCGCCAGCAGATTGAATTTGCCATCGGGATCATTGCCCGCTTTGATGTCGAGTTTCTTAAGGTAATTTTCCAGCTCTTCAGACATTTCGCCGGTTCGTGCGAAGGCGTCCAGATCAAGCTGATTAAGGTTTGCCAGTAATTCCTGTAAATACAGCGTCTTCACTTCGCGTTGCGTGAGGGCGGGCATGTTTTCGATCAGGAACTGTTTGCTGCCGATACTCCCGTAGCGTTCGCCGATGATCAGCCCCGGCTTATTTGCGAATGCCGAATCAAGCAACTCGGCCGGTGTTTCGATCAACTGGGCGGCCGATACCGGCATTCGGGGAACCGGTGGATGAAGTTCGTACCAGGCCCTGGCGTCGCGAACCAGGATTGTGCGAGGTTCCCGGTGAGCCCATTCGAACTCGCGCAACGCGTCTGTTTCGCCACCGCGCAAGTCTGCCCCGCCGAGTGCCAATTCCCTCATTTCAGAGGCTTCCAGCCCGGGGACATGAACGCCGGGCAATCGCGCCCATTCCTCGACAACAGTTTCAGTTGTCGTACCACTGCTAGCAACAGGCAGTACTTCCATGCCCCCCCTCAGACCCAACCTGGGAACTATCTCCCATTTTCCTTCGCTTAAACGTACGGGAACCGACCCTGAGAAGGCATCAGGGTTGGCCGGATCGATGATTGCCCAATGACCACGCCCGTTAGAATCGTTTTCAAAGCGCACGTTATAGGCCGTGTCGTTGAGTTTGATTGCCCTTGAAGGATTGGACGCGAGCCGGTAGGTGCCTTGAAATTTACCCGATTCATGCTCCAGAGCATCTTCGCTGAGTGGCTCATCGATTACCCAAGCCTTTGGCACCTTCGCGCTTGACGGCGTAGTGCGTGGTTCCGCAATCTCGAGGTCGGTCGCCGGGCCAGTCCCCTTGGCCGGTTGCGTCGACTTGATCAGGTCCGCCATTTCCGCCGCTTCGGCAGCGTCGACCTCGGGGCCGACTTCTGCCAGCGTACCGGGGCCTTTCAGGACGAGCAGGTTGAACAGCAAATCAATGCCACTGAGCACGACGCCCAGGATGCCGGCCTTGCGCTCCTCGGCTGTTTTCCCATTGACGGCCTGATCGATGTTCAAACCCATGCTGGCAATGCTGGCGCCAACCAACGGCAATGCGACCGGCCAGCCGACGACGGCCATGGGGCCGAATACTTTCAGGCCGGCGCTGAGGTAGCCGATCCAGAGTTTTTTGCGCAGGTCACCATTGGAGGTCAACGACAGATCGGCCTCGGCGAACATTGCTTCTTTGCTCAAGTCGCGTAACCAGGTGAATGCATCACCGTGAATCACCTGGTTTTTCTGATTGATCATGCGGTGGTCGTACTTGCCCCAGGTCTGGACGAGCCGATTCATGATATCGGTGAGGTTTTCGGCGATCTTCTGCCGATCGGCCAGGGAGAAGTGGGTCATGAAAGTCTGACGTGCGCCCTCTATGTTCATCCTTTGAAACATCCAGAAGTGCATGTCTGTAATGGTTTCCAGCACCTGGAAGGCATTGGTTTCGCCGGGCAGGTAAACGATCTGTCGACCTTTGGGGGCGACGATCCGCAGAATATTGGTAGCGACGTAGCCATCGATGTCCAGGGCGCGGACGCGCAATTGCGTATCAGGGTGTTCCGATTGCAGCTGTTGCAGGCTGATCGGCCAGGTGATCGGCCCCATGACGGCATTTACCGCGAGGTTGAAATCTTCGTCGCTCAGCTGGCGTTTGTCCCGTGCCTGCACGGCGTTGATCAGGAAGTTGCATTTGGCCAATGTGCGGAAATCGCTGAATGCGCTGTCCCAGAATGCATTTAGTTGCTGGCGATAGAGCGAACTGAAATCGATGCTCCAGAAGTCTTTCAGTACCTCGTTGCCATGCAGGCGCACTTCGTTGGTTTCATCGAAAGAGCCGGCTGCCGGGCCGACGCTATAGAAGCCCCCGTACAGGTCGAGCAAGTCAGCGTTGTCCTGGTCGGTGGCGCGGAAGCGGTGGATCACCAACTGTGTCAGGGTCATTGAGGAGATCGGCGTGTCATCGACATGCTCCCAGCCGGTGAAGGCTTTCGAGCTGCTTTGGGACGCCGTGAAGCGATGGAAGTACACCCGGTCCGGATCGAGGCCGCCGATGCCGTATTTTGTCAGCAGGTCACGGGCGACTTCATGGGCCGTGTCCTGCAGGCTGGGGCACGCCTGGATCACGGTGGTGGCAATCGCCTTGAGCGCTGCCTTGTCGGCAACATTGGGCAGTGGACGGATTTGGGTCGGGTTCATGCTCTCTATCCTTGAGAAATAGGCGTCGAGGATGAGCCGTTCACTCAAGGAATGTGCACTACATAGTTATGCCCATGTGCGATTCAGTACCGTGTAGTGTCACCGCCGGGCCACGTCCGAAAAGTAGAACTTGTCCAGGGTATGCCGCGATTCGGTGTATTCAAACTGGCGGCCGTCCTGCAGGAAAGTCTGATTGCTGACCACGATCACATGGCTTTGACCGTCGAGGTCCAGGTGTTGCTGGTCGTCTTTGCTGCGGGGCACGGCTTCGATGGTGCGCTGGGCGTAGGCGATTTGCAGTTGCAGGGTCTGCTCGATGAAGGCGTAGATCGATTGTTCGGCGATGTCGCGGGACAGGCCGGGAATCACGTCGCTGACGAAATGGTTGATGTCGAGGATCACCCGCTTGCCATCGATCCGCCGCACGCGCTTGATCCGCGTGATCAGGCTGCCTTCTTCAGCCTTGATGTGTTCGAGCAGCGGGCCTTCGAGGGGGATCTGGGTGAATTCGACCACCTCGGTGCTGACGTCGTTGCCCAATCGCGGGTAAGTCTCCTGGAAGCTGACGATGCCGCCCAGCTGGAATTCGATCGGGTTGGTCGACAGCACGAAGGTGCCTTTACCGTGGACTTTCTGGGCGAAACCGCGCTCCTGAAGTTGCTCGATGGCTTTGCGCACGGTGCCGCGACTGGCTTGGTAGCTGTCCATCAATTCGGTTTCGGAGGGCAATCGTGCGCCGCGTTCCAGACGTTCGGTCGTGATGCTGGCAAGCAGATCGCTGTAGATCTGGTTGTATTTACTCATGGGATGGCTCTGTGCCGCGATGTGCTCAAGGTTTCGAACCTTAAGGGCAGGGTAGGGGTTTGTCCATGTGGCTTTGGGTTTCATCGACTTCAAAGGTAGGAAATGTCGCCGCCGGTCGGGCTCAGAATAAACAAAATCAAACTCGTCTGTACGAGTTGTTGCTTTAACTCGTACAGACGAGTACTTTTCGCTTCGGCGTGCTGCCAATAACAAAAAACTACAGCGGAAGATCAAGCATGAGCCACGACTATCCGAACATCGCCAGCGAGCTGCTGCAAAGCCTCGGGGGCAGCGACAACCTCGAACAGGCCGCGCACTGCGTCACACGGCTGCGCCTGGCCCTCAAGGACCCGAGCCTGGTCAACAGCGGCACCTTGAACCAGATCGATCTGGTCAAAGGCTCGTTCTTCACGGGCGGCCTTTTTCAGGTCGTTATCGGCCCCGGGGAAGTCGAAAAGGTCTACGCAGAACTGCGCCGTCAAACCGGTCTCGCGGCTTCAACCATCGCCGACGTTAAACAAAAAAGCGCCGACAAGATCAACGCCATGCAGCGTCTGGTGCGGGTGTTTTCCGACGTCTTCATGCCCATCCTCCCGGCGCTGATCATTGCCGGCCTGCTGATGGGCATCAACAACCTGATCGGCGCCAAAGGCATGTTCATCGAGGGCAAGACCCTGCTGGACGCCTACCCTAAGCTTGACGGGCTCTGGAGCCTGATCAACCTCATGGCCAACACCTCGTTTGTGTTCCTCCCGGCGCTGGTGGGCTGGTCGGCAGCCAAACGGTTTGGCGGCAGCGAAATTCTTGGCATCGTGCTTGGCCTGATGCTGGTGCATCCGGACCTGCTCAACGCCTGGAACTACGGCAAAGCGGTCGCCGGGCTGGACGGGCAGAGCCTGCCGTACTTCGACATCCTCGGGTTGTTCCAGATCGAGAAGGTGGGTTACCAAGGGCAGATCCTGCCGATCCTGATGGCAGCCTACGTGATGAGCGTCATCGAGAAATGGCTGCGTGCACGGGTGCCGAACGCGGTGCAATTGCTGGTGGTACCGATCACCACCATCGTCGTCACCGGCGTGTTGGCGCTGGCGGTGATTGGCCCGGTGACCCGGCATCTGGGGATTCTCATCACCGAAGGCGTGGTCATGCTGTTCGACCTGGCACCGATGGTCGGCGGTGCGTTTTTCGGTTTGCTCTACGCGCCGTTGGTGATCACCGGCATGCATCACATGTTTCTTGCGGTCGACTTGCAGCTTATCTCCACCCAGGGCGGCACCTTCATCTGGCCGATGATCGTCATGTCCAACCTCGCCCAAGGCAGCGCGGCACTGGCGGTGTTCTACATGACCCGTAATGTGCGGGATAAAAGCATGGCCTCGACCTCGGCGATTTCTGCGTACTTCGGCATCACCGAGCCGGCCATGTTCGGGGTCAACCTGCGCTACAAATTCCCGTTCTACGCGGCCCTGATCGGCTCGGCCCTGGGCTGCATCTTCCTGTCGCTGAATAAGGTCCAGGCCTCGGCAATCGGCGTCGGCGGGTTGCCCGGTTTCATCTCGATCATCCCGCAGTTCATTCCGATGTTCGTGATCGGGATGGTCATTGCCATGGTCGTGCCGTTTGTTCTGACCTGCGGGTTGAGCATGAAGATTGTTCGGCCTGGGTATCGGGTCGCCTGAGGGGCGCCACATCAATTTGTTGAAGGAGTCCGCCATGCAAGACTGGCAACGTTCGGTGATCTACCAGATCTACCCGAAGAGTTTTCACAGCCATGCCGGCAACCCCACGGGTGATTTGCTCGGTGTGGTGGCCAAGCTCGATTACCTGCATTGGTTGGGTGTCGATTGTCTATGGATCACGCCGTTCCTGCGTTCGCCCCAGCGCGACAACGGTTACGACATCAGCGATTACTACGCCATCGACCCGAGCTACGGGACCATGGCCGATTGCGAATTGCTGATCGCCGAGGCCGGCAAGCGCGGGATCAAGCTGATGCTCGATATCGTGGTCAACCACACGTCCATTGAGCACGCCTGGTTCCAGCTGGCCCGCAGCAGCCTCGACAACCCGTACCGGGATTTCTACATCTGGCGCGACCAGCCGAACAACTGGGAATCCAAGTTCGGCGGTTCGGCCTGGGAGTATGAAGCGCAGACCGGTCAGTATTACCTGCACTTGTTCGACCACACACAGGCCGACCTGAACTGGGACAACCCGAAGGTGCGCGCCGAAGTGTTCAATATGATGCGGTTCTGGCGCGACAAGGGCGTAGGCGGGTTCCGTCTGGACGTCATCAACCTGATCTCCAAACCGGCGGACTTTCCCGAGGACAACACCGACGGTCGACGTTTCTACACCGACGGCCCGAACGTCCACGAATATTTGCAGCAGATGCACCGCGAAGTCTTCGAAGGTCATGACCTGATCAACGTCGGCGAAATGTCCTCCACCAGCCTTGAACACTGCATTCGTTACTCGCGGCCGGAATCGAAAGAGCTCTCGATGACCTTCAACTTCCATCATCTAAAGGTCGATTACCCGAACCTGCAGAAGTGGATTCGTGCCGATTTCGACTTCCTTGAACTCAAGCGCATCCTTTCCGATTGGCAAACCGGCATGCAGGCCGGTGGTGGCTGGAACGCGTTGTTCTGGTGTAACCACGACCAGCCACGGGTGGTCTCGCGGTTTGGTCATGACGGCGAGCATCGGGTGGTGTCGGCGAAGATGCTCGGTACGGCGCTGCATTTTCTGCAGGGCACGCCGTTCATCTATCAGGGTGAAGAACTGGGCATGACCAATCCGGGGTTCGATCAGATTGATCAGTACCGCGATGTCGAAACCCTGAACATCTTTCGGCTCAAGCGCGAGGCCGGTGCGAGTGACGTCGATAACATGGCGGCGATCATGCAGAAGTCCCGGGACAACGGTCGCACGCCCATGCACTGGAACGCCGAGCCGAATGCCGGCTTCAGTGCGGTCGAGCCATGGATCGGGGTGCCGGCCAACGCGGCGCTGATCAACGTCGCCACCCAACTCGACGACCCGGACTCCGTATTGCATCACTACCGTCAGTTGATCGCCCTGCGTCGCACTGAGGCGCTGATGTCCGATGGTGTCTATCGGCAGTTGTTGCCGGAGCACACACAAATCTGGGCGTACGTGCGTGAGGGCAGTGGCGAACGGTTGCTGGTGCTGAACAACTTCTACGGCACGCCATGCGAATTCATGTTGCCGGATGAAGTGATCAGCGAAGCGATGGCCCAACGTCTGGTCATCAGCAATTACCCGGACTGTCCGGCGCGAAATCGGCAAGTCCTCTTACGGCCTTTTGAGTCATTCGTGCTGCATATGAGCGACTGATCGACCGCAAAAAAACACTGACTTAAAAAACACGCAGAACGCTGCGCGGGGGAGTTTTGCGCGCCGATTTTGCCGCTGCACACAATAAAAATAATGGGGTAGCTCTTGAAAACAACAATAAATCGCAGCCTTGCAGCCGCGAGTGTATGTCTGGCGTTGCCACTGACGGCACAAGCCCTGGAGTTCGAGGGGTACTTGCGTAGCGGCGTCGGCACCTCGGTCAACAGCGGTAAACAGCAGTGTTTCCAGTTGCCTGGCGCGCAGACGAAATATCGGTTGGGCAACGAATGCGAGCAATACGGGGAGCTGGAGCTGCGACAGGATCTGTACACCCTGGACGACGGTTCGGTGCTGAGCGTCGACGGCATGGTTTCGTTGTACAACCAGTACGACAAGGATCTGACCTTCAACGGAGACAACGGCTCGGTGCGCCTGCCGCAACTGTATGCGCAATGGTCGAACATGCCCGGCCTGAACGGCGGTTCGCTGTGGGCCGGCCGGCGGTACTACAAACGGAACGATATCCATATTTCCGATTTTTACTACTGGAACCAAAGCGCCACCGGTGGTGGTATCGAGGACGTGCTGATCGGCGACCTGAAATACAGCTACGCCTTCTCGCGCAAGGACAACCTGTACCAGAAGGACTACATCAACCGACACGATTTCAACGTTGCCGGCTTCAACACCAACCCCGGCGGTGCGCTGGAGTTCGGGCTGAGCTACATCGACAAACCCGATAGCCGAGAGGCTCACCGCGGTTGGGCGATCACCACCCAGCATGTGCAGAACGGCTTTCTCGGCGGCAAGAACAAACTGGCCTTCCAATACGGCGAAGGTCCCGGCACCGGATTGGGCTATACCGGTAACGTGAAGCTGGACGACAGCAACAAAAGTTACCGGGTGGTGGAGTTCTTCGACTGGCAAGTGACGCCGCGATTTGGCGGGCAAGTCGAGGCGGTTTACCAGAAAGACATTCGCCCGGACGGCACCGATCAAAACTGGATGTCGCTGGGTGTTCGCCCGGCTTATGCGATCACCGAGCAGTTCAAACTGGTGGCCGAATTGGGGCACGATCAGGTGGAGGCTACGGGCGGCACACGCAAGCTGAGCAAGTTCACCTTCGCCCCGACCTGGTCACCCAAGGGCCCTGAATTCTGGGAACGCCCCGAGGTGCGTCTGTATTACACCTATGCGAGCTGGAACGAGGCGGCCAAACGGGCCGCCAATGAACTGGCGAAGGGGGCGGCATTGTCCGACACCGGCGCCTTCGGCACGGCGCGACACGGTTCGAACGTCGGATTGCAGGTCGAGTACTGGTGGAAATAAGCGATGCTGTCGGAGCCTCGCGCTCCATCGGCACTTCAAAGAACAAAACAGCAGGTGACGTCATGGCCACACCCCAACATTTGCAACTGCTCGCGCCGCTGTCCGGCGTGCTGATGCCGCTGGATCTGGTGCCCGATCCGGTGTTTTCCAGTCGCGTGATCGGTGACGGTTTATGCATCGATCCCACTTCAAACACCTTGTGCGCGCCGCTGGCCGGGGTCGTCAGCAATGTGCAGGCCAGTGGGCACGCCGTCAGCATCACCGACAACCACGGCGTTCAGGTGTTGATGCACATCGGGCTCGACACCGTGAACCTGGCCGGCCAGGGCTTCACCCGGTTGGTGGAGGAAGGCCAGCGGGTTGAGGCGGGGGAGGCCCTGATCGAGTTCGACGCCGATTTTGTTGCATTGAATGCCCGCAGCCTGCTGACGTTGATGCTGGTGGTCAGCGGTGAGCCGTTCACTTGGCTGACACCGCAAACGGGTTGGGTAGAAAGAGCTCAGCCGCTACTGAGTTTGAATCCCGTCGAGCAGACAACTGATGAGCCGGTGCCGGAAGAGGGCGAAGCACTGTTTTCCAAACCGGTGACACTGGCCAACCCGAACGGCTTGCACGCCCGTCCTGCTGCGGTGTTTGCCCAGGCGGCGAAAGGTTTTTCGGCGAGCATTTACCTGCATAAACAGCAGGCAAGTGCGAACGCGAAATCCTTGGTGGCAATCATGGCGTTACAGACGGCTCACGGTGACGTTGTGCACGTCAGCGCGGCCGGCCCGGATGCTGAAGCGGCGATCAAGACACTGGCCCAATTGCTGACCGCCGGATGTGGCGAGACGGTAGCCGCCATGGCAGAGGTTGAGACGATTGAAGTGTCATCGCTGAACGTTTTGCGCGGAGTCTGTGCCTCGGCGGGTTCGGCGTTTGGCCAGGTTGCGCAGATCGCCGAACAAAAGCTTGAAGTGGGCGAGTTCGGCGTCGGTCCGCAGGTTGAGCGAGAGCATCTGTCTCGGGCCTTGGCCGAAGCGGTGCTGGCCTTGCAGCAGCTGCGTGACAACGCCACCGGAGATGCTCAGGCAGAGATTTTCAAGGCGCACCAGGAACTGCTTGAAGACCCGAGTCTGCTGGATCAGGCCGAGGCGCTGATCATCGAGTGCAAAAGTGCCGGGTTCGCCTGGCGCGCGGCCACCGAGTCGACGGCAACCTTGTTCAAAAGCCTGGGCAATGCCTTGCTGGCGGAGCGAGCGGCGGATCTGGCCGATGTCGGCCAGCGCGTGCTCAAGTTGATCCTCGGCATACAGGATCAGGCGATGGAGCTGCCGGAAGGGGCGATCCTGATCGCCGAACAACTGACGCCGTCACAGACCGCCGGGCTCGATACCCGCAAGGTACTGGGTTTCGCCACGGTCGGTGGTGGCGCTACCAGCCATGTCGCGATCCTCGCTCGAGCGTTCGGTTTGCCGGCGATCTGCGGGCTACCCGTTCAGGTGCTGGCGCTGGCCAACGGCACCCAGGTGTTGCTCGACGCCGACAAGGGCGAGCTGCATCTGGACCCGGATGTGGCGGCAATCGAGCAGCTGCAAGCCAAGCGTCAGCGCCAGCAGAAGCGCCATCAACATGAGCTGGCGCACGCTGCGCTGGCGGCGTGTACCCGCGATGGTCATCAATTTGAAGTGACGGCCAACATCGCCTCGCTGGCTGAAGCGGAGCAGGCCGTGGCACTGGGAGGCGAGGGCGTCGGTTTGCTGCGTTCGGAGTTTCTTTATCTGGATCGAAATCATGCGCCGAGCCATGACGAGCAAACATCAACCTACAGCGCCATCGCCAGGGCGCTTGGGCCGGCGCGTAATCTGGTGGTGCGTACACTGGATGTCGGCGGTGACAAACCCCTGGCCTATGTGTCGATGGCCAGCGAAACAAACCCTTTCCTCGGCATGCGCGGGATTCGTTTGTGTCTGGAGCGCCCGCAGCTGTTGCGCGATCAGTTCAAGGCGATCCTGAGCTGCGCCGGGCTGGCCCGCCTGCACATCATGCTGCCCATGGTCACGCAGCTGTCGGAGTTGCGACTGGCCCGGCAGCTGCTAGAGGAAGAGGCGCTGGGATTGGGCCTCACTGAGCTACCGAAACTGGGGATCATGATCGAAGTGCCGGCAGCGGCACTGATGGCCGACCTGTTTGCGCCCGAAGTGGACTTCTTCTCGATCGGCACTAACGACCTGACCCAATACACGCTGGCCATGGATCGCGATCATCCGCGCCTGGCCAGTCAGGCCGACAGCTTTCATCCGTCGGTGCTGCGGCTGATCGCCAGCACCGTGAAAGCTGCCCATGCCCATGGCAAATGGGTCGGTGTGTGCGGCGCCATGGCGTCCGAAACACTGGCGGTGCCGCTGCTGCTGGGACTTGGGGTAGATGAACTGTCGGTGAGTGTGCCGCTGATTCCGGCGATCAAAGCGGCGGTTCGCGAAGTGGATCTGCTGGACTGCCAGGCCATCGCCCAGCAAGTGCTGGGCCTGGAAAGCGCCGAGCAAGTGCGCGAGGCGTTGCGGCTGTATCACGAGGCGACGGTCGATACTTCACGGGTACTGGAGAACTGAGCATGTTCGAGAAAATGCAGCGGGCGTTCTGGAAAGCGTTGACCCCGGATCTGATAGCGGATGAGCCGAAGGTGGGTGTTCAGCCTGTTTCTGGTCTGGTCCCGGATGTTGTATCCGCGCTGGGCGGTGTGGATAACCTCAAGTCGCAGCAGCCCGTGGCGCTGACACGGGTGCGGGTGGAATTGCGGGATGTGGGGCGGATGGATCGGCAGTCGTTGACGGCGGCGGGAGTGCCGGGAGTCATGATGCTGGACGATGGGATCGTGCACCTGATCACCGGTCTCCCGCACTGATCGTTCCCACGCTCTGCGTGGGAATGCCGCCCGTGACGCTCCGCGTCACTCCCACCGGGGACGCAGAGCGTCCGTTGATGCATTCCCACGCGGAGCGTGGGAACGATCGCCTCTTGCGGCCTTCTCCTGCGGCCATCCGCCGCGCTGCCCTTACTGTTTCTCAACCGCAGGTGTATCGTATTCGCCTTTTGCGGGCCCTTGGCCTGTCGCTGATACGTGAGGTAGTTGAGTTCATGTCCTTTACCCGTCGCCAAATCCTCGGTGGCCTGGCCGGTCTTGTTGTCGTTGGTGTCGGAGCGGGGGGCGCGTCGCGGTACTGGCTGGGCAAGATGGCCGACGCCGACGCGGGCCATGACTATGAGTTGATCGCCGCACCGCTGGACGTTGAACTGGTGGCCGGGCACAAGACCGAAGCCTGGGCGTTCGGCCCGTCGGCGCCGGGCACCGAGTTGCGGGTGCGTCAGGGCGAATGGCTGCGGGTACGTTTCATCAACCACCTGCCGGTCGCCACCACCATTCACTGGCACGGCATCCGCCTGCCGCTGGAAATGGACGGCGTGCCTTACGTCTCGCAACTGCCGGTGCTGCCGGGCGAATATTTCGACTACAGGTTTCGCGTGCCCGACGCTGGCAGCTATTGGTATCACCCGCACGTGAACAGCAGCGAAGAACTCGGTCGCGGTCTGGTCGGTCCGCTGATTGTCGAAGAGCGCGAGCCCACTGGGTTCAAGTACGAGAAAACCCTGAGCCTCAAGAGCTGGCACGTGGATGAGGAAGGCGCGTTTGTCGCGTTCAGCATTCCGCGCGAAGCCGCGCGTGGCGGCACGGCGGGGCGCCTGTCGACGATCAATGGCGTCGCGCAAGCGGTGATCGACTTGCCCGCCGGGCAGATCACCCGCGTGCGCCTGCTCAATCTCGACAACACATTGACTTACCGTCTGAATATTCCCGGCGTCGAAGCGCAGATCTATGCGCTGGACGGCAACCCTATCGAGCCGCGCCCGCTCGGCAAGGAATACTGGCTCGGTCCCGGCATGCGCATCTGCCTGGCGATCAAGGCACCGCCGGCCGGTGAAGAATTGTCCCTGCGCAATGGCCCGGTACGCCTGGGCACATTCCGCTCAGTGGCCAATACCGACGCGCCGACCGAGTGGCCGCCGGCGCTGCCCGCCAACCCGGTGGCAGAACCGGACCTGGCCAAAGCCGAGAAACTCAACTTCAATTTCGAATGGGTGGGTTCGGTGTCAGTCAACGTCGACAACGGCAAGCCACCGAGCCTTTGGCAGATCAACGGCAAGGCCTGGGACATCACCGACAAGACCTGTGCCGACCGCCCGATTGCCAAGCTCGAAAAGGGCAAAAGCTACATTTTCGAATTGAAGAACATGACTCAGTATCAGCACCCGATTCACCTGCACGGCATGAGCTTCAAAGTCATCGCCTCGAACCGGCACAAGGTGATTCCGTACTTCACCGACACTTACTTGCTGGGTAAGAACGAGCGCGCGCAAGTGGCGCTGGTGGCGGATAACCCGGGGATCTGGATGTTCCACTGCCACGTGATCGATCACATGGAAACCGGCCTGATGGCCGCCATCGAGGTGGCGTGATGCGTCAGATACGCCCCGCCGCAATCATCGACCGCAGCCGTGATCGTGACTTCATGCGCGAA
The DNA here is from genome assembly GCF_054897825.1 of Pseudomonas sp. ZS1P83. Taxonomy (NCBI): domain Bacteria; kingdom Pseudomonadati; phylum Pseudomonadota; class Gammaproteobacteria; order Pseudomonadales; family Pseudomonadaceae; genus Pseudomonas; species Pseudomonas sp. ZS1P83. The sequence continues at coordinate 4,276,447 of NZ_CM142706.1, read as the reverse complement.
GCGTTGGCGCTGGCCGCCCAAGGCGCTGCGCTTGGCGAAGTGCCGGTGGGGGCGGTGCTGGTGCAGGACGGTGAAATCATCGGCCGCGGCTTCAATTGCCCGATCAGCGGCAATGACCCGAGTGCTCACGCCGAGATGGTTGCGATCCGGGCTGCCGCGTTGGCGGCCAGCAACTATCGTCTGCCCGGCAGTACGCTCTACGTGACGCTTGAACCGTGCAGCATGTGCGCCGGGCTGATTGTGCATTCGCGGATTGTGCGGGTGGTGTATGGGGCGCTGGAGCCAAAGGCCGGGATTGTGCAGAGTCAGGGGCAGTTTTTTACCCAGAGCTTTTTGAATCACCGGGTGCTCTATGAAGGCGGGGTGTTGGCCAAGGAGTGCGGGGCGGTGTTGAGCGAATTCTTCAAGGCCCGGCGGGCAACCCGTTAGATCGCTTTCGCGGGCAAGCCTCGCTCCTACAGATTTCGGTGAACCGTAGGAGCGAGGCTTGCCCGCGAAGCTTTTACTTACGAGCGACGATGACGGCGCGCATCGGCGCCGGCAATCCTTCAACCGTCTTGCTGTGATCTTCCGGATCAAGGAAATCGCTCAGCGACTGATACTTCATCCATTCCGTCCCGCGCTGTTCCTCGACCGTGGTCACGCTCACGTCCACACAGCGAACATCCGTGAACCCGGCCCGGCGCAGCCACAGCTCCAGCGCCGGTACCGACGGCAGGAACCACACGTTACGCATCTGCGCATAACGGTCTTCCGGTACCAGCACCTGCTGCTGATCGCCTTCAATCACCAGCGTCTCCAGTACCAGCTCACCGCCTTTGACCAGGCAATCCTTCAGCGCCAGCAAATGCTCGATCGGCGAGCGGCGGTGATAGAACACACCCATGGAAAACACCGTGTCGAAGCCTTCCATGTTCGGCGGCAGGTCTTCGAACGGGAACGGCAGGTGCCAGGCATTGGGCTCGGACAGGTAACGCTGCACGGCCTGGAACTGACAGAAGAACAGCCAGTTCGGGTCAACGCCAATCACGCTGTCGGCACCGGCGCCGAGCATGCGCCACATGTAGTAGCCATTGCCGCAGCCGACATCGAGGATGCGTTTGCCCTTCAGATTCAGATGCGGTGCGACCCGCGACCACTTCCAGTCCGAACGCCATTCGGTGTCGACATGCACGCCAAACAGATCGAACGGCCCTTTGCGCCACGGCGACAGACCCATCAGCGCGGTGCGCATTTGCGCGCGGGTTGCGTCGTCGCAATCGGTGTCCAGCGTCAGACCATTGAGCAGGTCGACTTCGCTGGGCTGAATCTTCGGCAAGGCGTCCAGCGCACTCTGCCAACGCTCCAGGTCGCCATGACCCTTTTCCATTTTCTTGTCGAGTTGTGCTTGCAGGGTGTTGGCCCAGTCAGCCAGCGGCGTGCCGGACAGACGGCGGGCGAGGGGGGACAGATCAATCATGGCAAGGCAATCAACGAGGCAAAGTTAAGACACTGGAACCACGGCACGACTTTCGAGAACCCGGCGGCCAACAGGCGCTCGCGGTGTTCTTCGAGGCTGTCGGGCTTCATGACGTTTTCGATGGCGCTGCGCTTCTGGGCGATTTCCAGTTCGCTGTAGCCGTTGGCGCGTTTGAACGCGACGTGCAGATCGGTGAGCAGCGCGTGTTCTTCGAGGTCGTTGAAACGCAGTTTCTCCGACAGGATCAGCGCGCCACCGGGCAACAGCGACTGGCGGATGCGCGAGAGCAACGCGGTGCGCTGCTCCGGGGCGATGAATTGCAGGGTGAAGTTCAGCGCGACCACCGAGGCTGGCTGGAATTGCAGGGCGAGGATGTCGCCTTCGATCACCTCCACCGGCAGCAGCTCCTGGAACATCGAGTCCTGACCGTTGAGGTATTCGCGGCAACGCTCGACCATCGCCGCAGAGTTATCCACAGCGATTACCCGGCAGCCGTCGGTCCGTACGTGACGGCGCAGGGCTTGAGTCACGGCGCCGAGAGACGAGCCCAGGTCGTAGAGCACGCTGTTGGGCTGGGCGAATTGCGCGGCGAGCACGCCAAGGTTTTCAACGATGGTCGGATAACCCGGCACCGAGCGCTTGATCATGTCCGGGAACACCCGCACCACGTCCTCGTTAAAGGCGAAGTCGGGCACCTGGGCCAAAGGCTGGGCGAAAAGGCGATCGGGTTCTTTGCTCACGGCGGTTCCAGCGGCTTCGGTTGAAAAGGCCGGCATTTTAGCCAAATTGACGGGGGGATGCTCGGGTTGTCTGATGTGGTGAGGGGATTTATCCCCGTTCGGCTGCGTAGCAGGCGCAAGGCTTTGATCCTGGGGTCAAAGGTTCAGGGACTGCTGCGCAGTCCAACGGGGATAAATCCCCTCACCACAGATAACCCGCCTCACCGTAGATGAGGATAAATCCCCTCACCACAAACTCAGCGCGGTTTTAGGGTGAACGCCGACCCCGTGATTCCCCACTGCCCCAGCCAGTAGCTGAGGATTATCACGTAAGGCGCGGCATGAAACGGTGCGACGAATCGATTGATGCCAATCACGCTGTCGGAAAACACAAACGCCACCGCGCCCGCCGCCGCCAGCAGCGCTGAACGTTTAGGTACATCGGTGCCCAAGCGAGCCAGCGCCCGCCAAAGCATGGCGCTGATGGCCAGGCCGTAGACGATGACCGGGATCAGCAACGGACCCAGCCCATTGGAAACCAAGATCCCCAGCAATACCGCGCCGACGCCCAAAGCGATGATCAGGGGCAACAGCGCCAACCGCCGGCAATCACTCAAGTAAGCCTTCAGATACGCCAGGTGGGCGACCAAAAAAGCCCCAAGACCCAACACAAACAAATCCCCCGGCCACGCCAGCAGCACGTCGCCGAGCAGGGAGAAAATCAGCCCGAGGCTGATCCAGCGTCGATATTCGGTGGGCGGTGCGTCGTGCAACCAACCGAGCAGGGCAAATATCGGCAGCGGTTTGACCAGCAGGCACAGCAGCGCTGCGTGCACGCTCACGCCGTAGAGAAAGGTCACCGCGCCCATCAGCGCCAGAATCAGCCAGCCCACGTTCAGTTAACCGAGATGGCGCAGTCGAAGGTTTCCACGGCCGGAACTTCCGGTGCCCATGGCTGTGAGTAGGTCAGGCGCAAACGGCCAGTACCAGCGGCGAAGGACTGGAAGCGCCAGGTCGAGATGCCGGCGCTGCCGACGATCCCCGCATCTTCCGAGTTGCTGTAGACCTCAGGGCTGAGCGCGCGCAATACGCCACCGGCCGAATCCTGGATTGCCCAGCGGTAACCCGTGGTCGGGTTGCTTGGCAGGGTCAGGATCAGGTTTTGCCCGCTGTGCAGTTTCACCGGGCATTCGCTTTGTTTTTCCACGGTCACGTTCTGTTTCGGTTGCGTGGCGCAAGCGGCCAGCAAGGAAAGGGCGAGGGGGACAAACAGGCGGGTGGGGGACATAAGGTCAGTGGCTCCGGCATTCACGACGAACGGCGAGCATAACTGAAGATGAGGCAAAGTGTGACAGGGTGGATGATCGTTCCCACGCAGAGTGGAGCGTGGGAACGATCAGGTTAGGGAGTCAGAACAATATCTTCGCAACATCCGCAAAGCGTTTGGCGAAGTGCACGGTAATCCCTTCCTTCAGATAATCCGGCAACTCTTCAAAGCTTCCACGGTTTGGCTCCGGCAAGATCAATTCGAAGATCTTCTGCCGCCGCGCAGCAATCACCTTCTCACGTACGCCACCAATCGGCAGTACATGCCCGGTCAGCGTCAGTTCGCCGGTCATGGCCACGCCTTTTTTCGGGGCCTGATTGCGCGCCAGCGAAAGTAGCGCGCTGGCCATGGTCACGCCAGCGCTCGGGCCGTCTTTCGGGGTGGCGCCTTCCGGTACGTGCAAGTGAACGAAGGCTTCGTCGAAGAACTTCGGATCACCGCCAAACGACTTCAGATTGGAACTGACGTAGCTGTACGCAATTTCCGCCGATTCTTTCATCACGTCGCCCAATTGCCCGGTGAGTTTGAAGCCCCGGTTGAGTGTGTGAATCCGCGTGGCTTCGATCGGCAGAGTCGCGCCACCCATGCTGGTCCAGGCCAGGCCGGTGATGACACCGGTGCCGGACAGTACCTGCTCGTTGCGGAATACCGGATGGCCGAGTGAGGCTTCGAGGTCTTTCGGGCCGATTTTGATCACCGCTTTTGGCTCGTCGATCAATTTCACGACGGCCTTGCGCACCAGTTTGCCCAGCTGTTTTTCCAGCTGCCGCACGCCAGCTTCACGGGCGTAACCGTCGATCAGGGCTTTCAGCGCGGTGTCGCTGATGGCCAGGCTACCTTTCGATACGCCGGCCTTTTCCAGTTGCTTCGGCCACAGATGACGCTTGGCGATGGCGATTTTTTCTTCGGTGATATAACCCGACAGGCGAATCACTTCCATCCGGTCCAGCAACGGGCCGGGAATCGAATCCAGGGTGTTGGCGGTGCAGATGAATAGCACTTTCGACAGGTCCAGACGCAAGTCCAGGTAGTGGTCGAGGAATTCGACGTTCTGTTCCGGGTCGAGGGTTTCCAGCAGCGCCGAGGCTGGGTCGCCCTGGTAGCTCTGGCCCATTTTGTCGATCTCGTCGAGCATGATCACCGGGTTCATCACTTCGACGTCTTTCAACGCCTGCACGAGTTTGCCCGGTTGCGCGCCGATGTAGGTGCGGCGATGGCCCTTGATCTCGGCTTCGTCGCGCATGCCACCGAGGCTGAAGCGGTAGAACGGCCGGCCGAGGGATTCGGCGATGGATTTGCCGACACTGGTTTTACCCACGCCCGGTGGACCGACCAACAGCACAATGGAACCGCTGATCTCGCCTTTGTAGGCACCGACCGCGAGGAACTCGAGGATGCGGGCCTTGATGTCGTCGAGGCCGGCATGGTGTTTGTCCAACACTTTGCGGGCGTGTTTGAGGTCGAGTTTGTCCTCGCCGAACACGCCCCACGGCACTGATGTCGCCCAGTCGAGGTAGTTGCGGGTGACCGCGTACTCCGGCGAACCGGTTTCGAGGATCGACAGCTTGTTCATTTCCTCTTCGATGCGTTTTTGCGCTTGAGCCGGCAGGACCTTGTCTTCCAGGCGCTGCTCGAATTGCTCGATGTCGGCGCTGCGATCGTCCTTGGTCAGCCCCAGCTCTTGTTGAATGACCTTGAGTTGTTCCTTGAGGAAGAACTCGCGTTGATGTTCGCCGATCTTGCGGTTAACTTCGGCTGAAATTTCTTTTTGTAGACGCGCGACTTCGACTTCTTTGCGCAGCATCGGCAGAACTTTTTCCATGCGCTTGAGCATCGGCACACAGTCGAGCACTGCTTGCAGCTCGTTGCCGGTGGCCGAGGTCAGGGCCGCAGCAAAGTCGGTCAGCGGTGACGGGTCGTTGGGGCTGAAGCGGTTTAGGTAATTCTTCAACTCTTCGCTGTACAGGGGATTGAGCGGCAGCAATTCTTTGATCGCGTTGATCAGCGCCATGCCGTAGGCCTTGACCTCGTCGGTCGGCTCGGTGGGCTGGTGCGGGTATTCGACTTCGACCAAATACGGAGGGCGATGGTGTTTGAGCCAGGTTTTGATTCGTACGCGGGTCAGGCCTTGAGCGACGAATTGCAGTTTGCCGTTTTCGCGACTGGCGTGATGCACCTTGACCAGAGTGCCGTAGAGCGGCAGGACCGAGGTGTCGAAATGACGCGGATCTTCCTGGGGCGTGTCCATGTAGAACAGGGCCAGGGAGTGGTGATCGGATTTGCTCACCAGGTCGAGGGTTTCAGCCCACGGTTCTTCATTGACGATGACCGGCAGCACTTGGGCCGGGAAGAACGGGCGGTTATGGATCGGGATGATGTAGACCTTGTCCGGCAGGTTCTGGCCTGGCAGGGCGAGGTCTTTGCCGGTGGAGTGGTGTTCGGCGTTCTCTGGGTCGGCGTATTCGCTCGGGTCTTCGGGGAATTCTTGCTGGTCGCTCATGGGGCACCTGCGCAATGGGGTATGGGTCTTAGATGGGGCAGGTGGGGGGTGGTTTCAATGGCTCGGGATATTTCTGGGTGTGTGTTCAGGGTTTGGACATGTTTGACTTGGCGGCCTTTGGGCCGACCAGGTTCACTTGTTCGGTGTACATATCCATTTCTGCGGTAACGGCGGCTGGCGGTTTCGTCCTTACGACGAGGCACTTTTTTCAAACGCCAAAAAAGTACCCAAAAAGGCTCGCCCCGAGCGTCCGGCCCCTCGCTTAGGCTCGGCGTTCCTTCGTTCCGGCATTCATCTGGGGGCATCGCCTCCGGTCGGCTGCGCTTCGACCTCCTCTCGATGTGTTCGACTTCGTCGAACGGCGCTGCGCGCCTGCCCCCCAGATGAACACCTCCACTCAGCCTCCCGAAGGGGCGGGTGAATCAAGATCAAGCGCTGCAGGCGAGCTAACGCTCGGCCTGTTGAGTGGTGAGAAACGGGGCGGTGTACGCTGCTCTGCTTGTTTTTTTGTAGGAGCGAGCGGTGCGGCGATCCGACTTGCCCGCGAAGGCGGCCTGACAACCGACCGATTACTTGCAGAGGTGCACCAACCTTGTGGGAGCTGGCTTGCTCGCGAAGGCTGTTTAACATTCAGCATTGAAGTTGCCTGACACACCGCTTTCGCGAGCAAGCCCGCTCCCACATTTTGTTCTGTGGTGTGGCAAAAATGGCGGCCACAAAAAAAGGCGACCCCCTCACAGGGGTCGCCTTTCCTTTAACCGCCGCTAAAACCTACTCGGACAGTTTGTACGCAATCACATAGTCACCTTGCTTGGTGCCCAGCGAACCGTGACCGCCCGCAACGACCAGCACGTATTGCTTGCCGTCCTTGCCGGTGTAGGTCATCGGCGTGGTTTGCGCGCCGGCTGGCAGGCGACCTTCCCACAATTGCTTGCCGTTTTTCACGTCGTAGGCGCGCAGGTACTGGTCGAGGGTGCCGCTCAGGAAGGCGACGCCACCGGCGGTGGTGAAGGTGCCGCCCAGGCTAGGCACGCCCATGCTCAGCGGGATCGGTACCGGCGAGCTGTCACGCACGGTGCCGTTTTTGTGTTTCCAGATAATTTTGCTGGTGGTCAGGTCGACCGCTGTCACGTAACCCCAGGCCGGTGCTTGGCATGGCAGGCCCATTGGCGACAGCAACGCTTCGAGGACGACGCCGTATGGCGCGCCTTTGTTTGGCTGCACGCCTTCGGTTTCGCTTTTGCGTGGGCCTTGGGCGGCGATTTCGGCGGCCGGGATCAGTTTCGATTTGAACGCCATGTAGTCCGGGTTCATGAAAGCGATCTGACGCACCGGGTCAACCGAGATACCGCCCCAGTCGAACACACCGAAGTTGCCTGGATAAACGATCGAACCTTGCAGCGATGGCGGGGTGAACGGGCCGTCGTAGCGCAGGGATTTGAAGTCGATCCGGCAGATCAGTTGGTCGAACGGGGTGACGCCCCACATGTCGCGTTCTTTCAACGGCGGCGGCATCAGGTTCAGGTCGGATTTCGGTTGGGTCGGCGAGGTGTGATCACCTTCGACAGCACCTTGTGGCACTGGCACTTCGTTGATCGGCACGATCGCTTGGCCGGTGCTGCGGTCCAGTACGTAGATGCTGCCCTGCTTGGTGGACGCGAGTACCGCTGGCTTCACGCCGTCAGCGGTTTTCAGGTCCATCAGGGTTGGCTGGCCGCCGACGTCCATGTCCCACAGGTCGTGGTGGGTGAACTGGAAGTGCCAGCGCACCTTGCCGGTGCCGATGTCGAGCGCGGTCAGGCCGGCGGCGTGGAGCTCCGATTCAGGTGTGCGAGCGCCACCGAACTGGTCCGGAGTCTGGTTGCCCATCGGCAGGTAGAGCATGCCGAGTTTTTCGTCGACGGCGAACATGGACCACATGTTCGGCGAGTTGCGGGTGTAGACCTTGCCTTCGGCAATCGGCGTGGTGTCGTCCGGGTTGCCGCTGTCCCAGTTCCACACCAGTTTGCCGGTGTGCACGTCGAACGCGCGGATCACGCCGCTTGGCTCGTCGGTGGAAACGTTATCGGTGACGTGGCCGCCAATCACCACTAGGTCTTTAGTGACGGCTGGAGGCGAGGTGGAGTAGTAACCACCGGCGTTGAAGCCGCCGATGTTGGCGCTCAGGTCGACCTGACCACCGTTACCGAAGTCTTCGCACATCTTGCCGGTGTCGGCGTTCAGGGCGATCAGACGGGTGTCGGCAGTCGGCAGGAAGATCCGGCGCGGGCAGACGTTGCTGACCGGCGCAGGGCTGGCAGTGCCCGTCGGGCTTTGCTTGGAAGCGTAAGCGGCGTCATCGTGATACGTCACGCCACGGCAGGTCATGTGCGCCCAACCCTTGAAGTTCGCCGCGTTTTGCGTGGAGAGCTTCGGATCGAAACGCCAGAGTTCCTTGCCGGTGTCCGGGTCCAGCGCGATCACCTGGCTGTGTGGCGTGCAGACGTAGAGCATGCCGTTGACTTTCAGCGGGGTGTTTTCGGCGGTGGTTTCGCCCGGGTCGTTCGGCCCAGGCAGATCGCCGGTGCGGAAGGTCCAGGCCGGAACGAGCTTGTTCGCGTTCTGCGGGGTGATCTGCGCCAGTGGCGAGTAACGATCGCCATGGGCGCTGCGGCCGTAGGAGTTCCAGTCACCGTCGGACATGGCCGGGGCGGTGTTGGTCATGCCCGGCACGCTGTCGCGGTCCAGTTGGCCTTTGATTTCACCTGGGTTGGTGAACTGGCTGGCCAGCGCGGCGACACCGGCAATCGCCACGGCAGCGCTCAGCGCACCCGTGCCGACCGGATTGAACTCACCGCGATGCAGCGGGCGGCGGACCCACGGCAGCAGCATGACGATACCGATGGCAAACAACATCGCCAGACGCGGTACCAGTTGCCACCAATCGAGGCCGACTTCCCACAGGGCCCAGACGGTACTGGCGAACAGCACCACTGCGTACAGGCCCAGCGCAGAACGGCGGGCAGCGATCAGCAGCCCCCCGGTCAGCGCCAGGCCGATACCGGCCAGCAGGTAATACAGCGAGCCGCCGAGCATGCTCAGCTTGATCCCCCCGGCCAGCATGGCCAGGCCCATCAGCAGAAGCAGGATGCCGAGCAGGCTCGGCAGCAGACGGCTTCGACTCAAAGCACCATCAGTGCTCATAGTGTGGTTCTCCGTGACGTTTTAATTAGTCCCGCGCAAGTTCACTGTAGAAGACGATCCTGTGCGGGCATGGTTCATATAAAAAAGGTTCGGTTGATGCAGTCCCTGTAGGAGCGAGGCTTGCCCGCGAAGGCGGCGTAACATTCAACATAGATGTTGGTTAATAGATCGCCTTCGCGGGCAAGCCTCGCTCCTACAGGGGTTTTGCGGTGTTGGTCAGAAGGACGACTGGATCTTGATACCGCCAATCAGCGCGTCATCGACCTTGTCCACGCCGCCGGGGTGGCGGATGTATTGCAGGTTCGGGCGCACGGTCAGCCAGTTCGTGACGTGCACGCCGTAATAGAGTTCGGCGCTGTATTCGGTGTCCTGCGGTGGCAGGAAGGACGGATCGTTGTAGTCGAAGACGGCGCGGGCCTGATTGGTCGCCTCGGCGTTCTTGCGATAGGCCGGGTTGACGTGGACCCGGGCGAGGGCAAACCCGATATCGTCTTTGGCGCGAGCATCGAACAGGCCTTTGTAGACGACGCCTGCCTGGACGTAGTTGTCGATGGCGTTGGTCTTTTTGTCGTGCATCGTGCCATTGGCGAACACGCTCAAGCCGCGGGAGTTGTCGCTGGCGCGGCGGGTGATTTGCTGCTGCACACCCAGCCACATGCCGTGCTTGCTCGACGCGCTGCGGTACGCCTCGCCACTCAGCGCTGCCGGCTGGCCGTTGCTGTCCTTGTAGGCATCAGTGGCCTTTGCGTTGCTGTAGTAATAACCGGCACGGTATTCACCCGGCAGGCCATTGAGCTTCGGCGACCACACCAGCTCCACCGGCAAAATCGCGCCCTGGGTGCCGCTACCGCTGAGCTTGAAGCCATTGCCGCGATCGAGGTTCGACGGGTTCTGCTCATACGCTCCGATCTGCGCATACAGCTCTGGCGTCAGGTGATATTTGACCCGCATCGCCCACTGGCTGACCGGCCAGTTGTACCAGATGCCACCGACCCAGTTGCCGACCTGCGAGCCGCAGAACGCCAGGTTCTGGAAGTCGCAGGGGAAGCTGTTGAAGTCTTCGCCTTCACCGAAGCGGCCGACTTTGATGTCGAGCTTCTGATCGAAGAATTTTTGCTGATACCACATCTGCGTCAGGCGCCAGGTCTGGCCACGGCCCCAGACTTCCTGTGCCGAGGTGAAACCGCCGACCCGTGGGTCGTTGATCCGGTCGTTGCTGATGTTATTGCCGTTGCGCTCGGTGATGGTCAACTGAAACTCGGCGTCGTCCCAGCCCAGAATTTTCTGCAAGTCCAGATGGGTGCCGAGGCCGAACTGGTCACTGTAGCGAGCGGTGCGGTCATGGTCGTAACCACCGTGCAGATTGCTGCCCATTTCGCCGGTGTAATCGACTTTGAAGTCGTAACCTTTTTCCGAAAGTTCGGTGCGCGTGCCGTCCCAGTCGCCAAGCATCCACGGCGACTCGCTATCGAAGGCCGGAGCGGCCTGGGTGCAAGTGGCGAGGCCCAACGCGGTGAATCCGCCGATCAGGTTCAGGGCTTTTCGACGAGCAATAGCGGTGCAGACAGCGCTGTCTCGCGGAGTTTCAAAATAAGGCATAGGAGAAGTAATTCTGGGTCTTTTTCTGGGAAGTGAACTGAAGCGACGGTATGACGCGGGCAGCGGAAGCGTTTCAGCTTGACGGGCGCAAGGATAATGTCCTGTTACAAATAGAGAAAGCGCTTTTAACGAGATGAATTCTTTCGTATTCGGTAACAGTGCCGGGAGGCGATCTTTGAGGGTTCACCTACATTTAACTGACAGCACACAGATCGCTTTCCACCAACGAAGCCCTCGGCTAAGGTGCGCGGCTTCTTTACCCTTTCTACGCTCGAAGGCCCGGCATGACCGAACAGAACAACAACCCACTGCACGGCGTGACGCTGGAGCAAATCCTCAACGCGCTGGTTGAACACTACGAATGGTCGGGGCTGGCCGAGCGCATCGATATCCGCTGCTTCAAGAGTGACCCGAGCATCAAGTCGAGCCTGACATTCCTGCGCAAAACCCCGTGGGCACGGGAGAAGGTCGAGCGCTTGTATGTGAAGTTGATGCGCACCAAGCGCCCGGTCTGAATATGGTCAACCCACCGACGCCAGGTTCCGTCGTGAGGCGTCGTGTTGTTGCAGTGGCTGCGGTGCTGGGCTGGGCCGGTCTGGCCATTCAGCTGTACCTGATTTTCTACTCACGCTGGACCCTGGCGGCCAGTCTGCTGGGTGGACTGGTCAGCTTCTTCAGCTATTTCACTGTGCTGACCAATACGCTGGTGGCGACCGTGCTGACCTGTGAACTGACGTCCCGCGAGTCGGCAGCGCGACGCTGGTTCTTGCAGTCGTGGGTGAGCAGCGGGATTGCCGTGAGCATCGCCTTGGTCGGCCTGGCGTACAACGTTTTGTTGCGCCATTTATGGCATCCGCAAGGCTGGCAATGGCTGGCCGATGAACTGATGCATGACGTCATGCCACTGCTGTTTCTGGCTTATTGGTGGTTCTGTGTGCCGAAAGGCACGTTGCGACTGCGGCATATCGCTGCGTGGGTGATCTATCCACTGGTGTACTTCGCGCATGCGTTATGGCGCGGGCATCTGCTGGCGGTTTATCCCTATCCTTTCATTGATGTCGCCAAGCTGGGTTATCCACAGGTGTTCGTGAATGCCGGGGGGTTATTGGTGGGGTTTGTGGTGGTTGCATTGTTGTTGATCGCTCTTGATAGATGGCACGCTCGAAAGTGAACACTCATTGTGGCGAGGGGGCTCCTGTGGCGAGGGACTTGTCCCCGTTGGAGTGCGAAGCGCTCCCAAAATCTTCGACAGCAGCCGAGGTTTTGGGGCTGCTGCGCAACCCAACGGGGACAAGTCCCCTCGCCACAGGAGCCCCCTCACCACAGGAAACCTGGCAGGCACAAAAGCTGCGGTCACTCTTCGTCGCTGCCATCCAGCCGCCAATAGCCGACGGCTTTGACGAACGGCTCGTTAAGCCCGTGCTCATCCAGTAACACCCGGCGTATCTGCCGCGACACTTTGCTCTCGGTCGCCACCCATGCATACAGATTGCCGCTCGGCACTTGCAGCTGTTTCACCGTCGTCAACAGGCTGTCCTTGCCCCCCTCGCGCAGTACCCAGATCACATTGACCTGCGCGGCGCTTTCCAGACGTTGCTGCTCGGCGCCGTTCTCCACTTCCACGATCACCAATGCCCGGCGATTGGCCGCCAGGCCTTCGAGACGACGGGCGATGGCGGGCAGGGCGGTTTCGTCGCCGATCAGCAAGTAGCTGTCGAACATGTCCGGCACGATCATCGAGCCGCGTGGCCCGCCGATGTGCAGGAACTGGCCGGGTTCGGCCTGCTCTGCCCACGTCGAGGCAGGGCCGTCGCCGTGCAGTACGAAGTCGATGTCCAGTTCCAGCGTGTTCAGGTCGTAACGGCGCGGCGTGTAGTCACGCATCGCCGGCATCGGACCGTTGTCTTTACCGGCACCGAGCACCAGGGTTTCCAAGGCTGCTTGTTCCGCCGCGGTTTGTGGGAAAAGCAGTTTGACGTGGTCGTCCGTACCGAGGCTGACGAAGCCGGCCAACTCTGGGCCGCCCAGCGTGATGCGGCGCATGCGCGGTGTCAGGTCGACCACCCGCAACACTTCCAGACGACGGCGTTTGATTTCATGCATGACACGGTGAATGGATTGCACGATCACTTCAGTCATTCGGCTTTCTCCGGTGCGGGTTGAACGACAGGACCATCGACGATGGCTTTGGCGGTGTTGTTGAGCAGGTCGCGCACCCGCAGGATTTCTTCCGGGCTCCAGCGGCCGTGATGCATCTGCAAGGCGTGACGCAAGTTGTGCACCGCCTCGTGGATCTCGGCTGGACGATCATGGCCGCGCAATGAGCGCTTGCTGACCTCGATGCGCATTCGCACGCCGTCCAGCGCAATGGCCTGATCGGTCAACGACAGACGTCCGACGTCGGTGATGCTGTAGCGCTTTTTGCCGCCCTCGGCGTCGCCCAGAATCATTTCGCTCTCTTCCAGAAACGTCAGGGTCGGGTAGATCACGCCGGGGCTGGGACTGTAGGCGCCGTCGAACATGCTTTCGATCTGGCGGATCAGGTCATAGCCGTGACACGCCTGCTCGGCGATCAGCGCCAGCAGCAACAATTTAAGATCGCCAGGGGCGAAGACACGAGGGCCGCGACCGCCGCGCTCCCGGCCGGGGCGTTTCTCGAAGCCGTCGCGACCGTCGCCGTGCTCGCGGTGGGGGGCATGGGGGTCTCTCATTTTTATGATCTCTGTCGTGTTTAGATACAACTTAAGATATATCTTAAGGCGTAGACAAGGCTTTTTTGTGGGACTCGTCTTTCAGTCGACGAGTGGCGGGTACCTTTGAACATCAGATTCTCGGATACGCCAAGCAAATTCTTTTCATAGGTAGACTGCTCGATAAATTAAAGTTATTGCTCTATTTTTAATTGAGTTTATATTCTAAAAAACTTCAAAGTCCCCTGATCACTAGTTGGAATTGCTGTATGGTTTTTTAGCTGAAACTGTATGTAGGGCGGAACTTACAGCTGCTGTTTTGTAATTTGATTTGTTGCTCTTTTTTCTTTCCAGTCATGGGGTTCTTTAACTACGTGTTTATAGGAAGTTGCCTGCTTACATTCCAGAACGAACAGTCGATCATGCCCCGGCGTTGAAAGTCCAAACCAATACAACCCTTCACCGGGACGTGTTGTTTGAACTATCAATGAACCGATCCTCTTCTAGAAAACAGGTACTGAACGATGTTCAAGAAATTCGCGATTGCTGCTCCATTGGCTGTTCTGGCACTGGGCTCCTCCATGGCTTTCGGCGCGGGCGAAGCTCGTCACTCCATCAGCCTCATCGCCCACGTACCCACCAACGGCTTCTACGTGGTGCCGACCGACCCTGACCTGGTCAACAAGGACCAGGACATGAGCTATCTGCCGAGCACCGGCAAGATGGGCGAAGTCAACGGCTTCTTCGACGTGCGCAACAACAACGGTTCGGTTTCCGCCAGCCTGGAGAGTCTACCGAAGCTGATCGCCGGTTCCACCGCGATCGATCTGCAAGTCTCGTTCAACAACAAGGTCCTGACCACGACTCCGCAAATGGTAGTGGGTCAGGCAGAGTCCGACGTCAACTTCCGCGCACCACTCAATATCAAGGCGGTGGGTACTACCTTCGAGCCGGGCGATTACACCGGTGCCGTGGCAATGATCTTCGACGCTGTCACCCCTTGATCGAACGATCAGGCATTAAGCGCTAACTTTTATAAGTAGCGTTACCCGGCGGACAACCTGAACGGCTTGTCCGCCGGACTCCAACGTGTTCGTAATCAGAGTAAGAGTTCATGTTCCCGATGACACCCATCGCGGTCGCGCTTGCGCTGTTGTTTTGTGCCAGCGCAATGGCGGCTCCTGTTTCCGCCGGTACGACACCGCGAAGTTTGTTGGCGCAGGCCAAGGGTTTGCCGGCGGATTTCGAGGAGCATTTTTTTGATGTGCCTCTGGCTGTACGGGTCGAACTCGATCAACAGCCTCTCGGGGAAGCCATGGTGGTGTTGTCCCGTGATGATCGCATCACCCTGCTCGAATTCACCGACACCAGCGAAAACCGTTACGGCCCGGCCGAGCGGGAGAAGTGGGCCAGTTATCTCAAGCCCGGCGTGCCGTTGGGTGCGTGCACCGGTTCCTGCCCTGATCAGGTGCTGGCCGTGCACTACAACCTGGAAAACTCGCTGGTCTCGATCCTCACCGAAAACGCTGAGCGCGACCTGGAGGCCAAGCGTTATTTCGAGCAACCCTTGGGCGGCAGCAGCGGCCTCATGGTACGCAACCAACTCAATCTCAATGGCGGCCAGCAACAGGATCTGGGCGGGCGCTTCGGGCTCGAAGCCAGTGGCAGCCTGGGCAACTGGAGCCAGACGTTTAACATGCAAATGGCCCGCCTCGGTGGCCCGGATGACAAGCTTTACCACGCGGTGCACGAGCTTTACACCCAGCGCGAACTGCAAGGCAGTTTCCTGCGCATGGGCTATTTCACCCCCAACTCCGAAGGGCTGACCCGCCAACCGCGCACGTTTGGCACCAGCCCCGACACGGCAGTCGGCGTCATGTACGGCAGCTCCGACAGCCTGGCGATCAACAGTCCGATGCCGAGTGTCTATCCGATCTATGTCACCGCCAATCGCCAAGGCTCGGTGGAGATCTATCGCGATGGCTTGCTGATCAACACCCAGTCGGTACCCGCCGGTTTGCAGACGCTCGACACCCGGCCGCTGTCAGGCGGAATCTATGAAGTGGAAGTGCGCTTGATCGAAGACGGCCAGATCACGTCGACCACCCGTGAGTTGGTGTACAAGCCCAACAACTGGCGCAACCTCGACGAGCGCTGGCGCTACAACCTGTTTGCCGGTGAAGAAAGCAAACTGCTCAGCAACTGGGATCAACAGGCCAGCGGCAGTGCCACGGCCGGGGCTGCGGTCAATTATCTGTTGCACCCGCGAGTGATTGTCGGCGCGTCGGCGCGACAGATTCGCGAAAAAATGCAGTACGGCACCTCCATCGACTGGACGCTGGCCAACCAGATAAGCCTGTACGCCAACGTTTACCAGACGCAGGATCATGGCACCGGCCTGGATCTGCAAAGCCTCTACAACTATGGCGCCGGCAGCCTGGTCGTCAGCCACAACCGCAGCTGGCTCGACACCACCGATATTTACGACACCCTGCCGGACGGCACCCGGGTACGGCAACGCAATGTCTTCGTCGGCGAGACCAGCAACTCATCCCTGGCGCTCAATCATCGGATCAGCAGCAAAACCTCGATCAACGGCCGTGTTTCCCACAGCGAGGGCAACACCGAAGGCGTCGGCCTGGACCTGGGCTGGAACCAGCGCACTGTGCTGTTCGGCAGCGATGCCAACTGGCGCTTGTCGCTGTTCGATCGGCCGGGCAGCTTCAGCAGCGGCGATGCGCGCAATCGCGGCGTCGACTTGAGCATCAACCTGGCGCTGGGCGCGCCGGGCCAGCAGATTACCGGCAGCATCGGCTCGCGCACCGACCGCGACGGCGGCCGCGACAACAACGCCTCCATCGGCTGGCGCAAGGATTTGAAGGATCACGTGTTGCAGAACGTCTCGGTGACAGCGCTCACCGATACCTATGGCTTGGGCATGACCAGCCTGGCCAACTTGCGCACCGACGCCATCAACGGCGACGGCTTTATCCAGCGTTCGTCCTACAACGGCAACTTCACCGGCGGCCTGAACGTGGACAGCACTCTGGTCATGGGTGGCGAGAAAATGGTGTTGACCAGCCAGCATGAAATGCGCGGTGCCGGACTGATTGTCGACGTGGAATCGGACATCGATGACATCGCCCTGCGCGCCGACGATTACAGCGGCGGCAGCGCGGCATTGCGGCCGGGGCGCAACTTCATCCCGATCACCGCCTACCAGAACAGCTCGGTGAGTTTCGACTTTGAAGGCAACCACGTGCCGGCCGCTACGATTGAACCGGCGCGCACCCGTTACCACCTGAACAAGGGCGGGGTGGAGTACCGCAAGGTCCGCGTGATGAAAACCCTGACCGTGCTCGGCCGGCTGGTCGACTCGCAAGGGCAGCCGCTCAAGGGCCATCACGTGATCAACCACGCCAGTCGCGGGGTGACGGAAGTGGACGGCTTCTTCTCGATGGAAATGAACGCCGGCTCGCCGACTTTGGAAGTGCGCCAGGGCAATCAATTGCTCTGCCAGTTCCGCCTCGATGCAAGCCGTCACCGCAGTGAAAACAACGTGTTGATGATCGGAGACTTGCGCTGCACGCCGGACACTCTGGCGGACGTCACGACCACCGAACAGAAGGCGGGTTGAGCATGAAGGGTCATGCAATCAATAGACGGAATCGAATAATGCAGAAGTATTTTTGGTGCCTGGGGCTGTTGGCGGCGCTGGGCGCCCCCTCGGCGCAGGCGGTGAATCAGGAAATCCGGGCGTTGTTTCAGCCGGATCCTTCTCAGCCGAGCAAAAATGTGTTTGTAAACAAAACGCCGAACAGTGGGTATTGCGCGATTTATCCAACAGAGTGTGCCACCAGCGGCATGTTCAGCATCCAGATCCCGGTTCGGTTCGATTCCCAGCGCGCCATGAACCCAGGCGAAACTCTTCAACTGAGGGCACCGGCCAACTGGCGACGCCTGACCGTGACCAATGCGGAAACTCAGGAAACGGAAACCGTTGAAGTGCGCATCACCGGCTTGGGCTCCGAGTACATCCTCAGTGACGATGCCACCGCTTTGACCGGTGAATCAGACAACCTTTTAGCGCATCGGGCGCTTTGGAAGGAAAGCAGCTGGGTTAATCCACCGCCGCCCTGTCAATACACCGGTGTAGGGGCCCTCGTTCCTCGCGCCTACCGGTTTTTCTGGAAAACGCCGCAAGAGGCGCTTTGCACGAAGACCACGCAGTTCCGCATTCCGGGCATTTCTTTCAACACCATCGACATCGCCTATGAAATGCGCACACCCAATCCCCTCAGTATGTCGTCGGGGCTGTACACCGGGTCGTTGACCTACACCCTCGGCCCTCAAGCGGATTTCATGTTCGGGTCGTTGATGTACCCGGATGATGCTGCTCTAACTCTGGACTTCGTACTCGACGTTCAACACACCCTGAAGGTCGACCTGCCGCCGGGCGGTGACAAGGTCTCGCTGGAACCTGCGGGCGGCTGGCAGCAGTGGATAGAGGGTGGTCGCAAGCCCGACAGAATCTTCCGCGACCAGATGTTCTACCTCTCTGCCTCGTCGCGCTTCAAGGTCATGATGCAGTGCCGCGATTCGCTCGGTGGAGAACGCTGCCGGATGTTTGGAGGAGGAAATGTCACTGACGTGACAACTCGTCTGACGCTGCCTGCCGGGATTACCTTCAGCGGTTATCCGGTGGGTCGCTTCCCGTTACAGCACAACGTCTGGATGGGGCCATTCCAGCCGAGTCACTATGTTAATCGCCAGGCCGGGACGCTGCATTTCGAAATCCCCAAGGATTCAATCGCAAGGCTGTTGCAGTCAGGCATGAGCGCCTCGCTTTATACCGACATCACCATCATCTGGGATTCGGAAGTTTGAGTTGCGAATGCCGGGTTATCTATTTTTTACAGGATTGAAGACGATGAATCGTGTGTTCTTACTGTGGGCGCTCAGCCTGTTTTGCAGCATGGTGCAGGCCGGGCCGCAGATCAATGTCGGCACTGTGTATGACTATCTGGATGCGGACAAAAGTACTTACCTGAAACGAGTGTTCAACAGCGGGGACAGCACCGCGTTCGTCAAGGTCAATGTGCTGGAAATTGTCTATGACGCCGACGGCACAACCCGGGAAATTCCGGTCGAAACCGCCACCGATGGCGCCTCGCGCAACGGCGTGATGGCCAGCCCGGCGCGGCTGATCGTGCCGGCCCAGGGCATGCAGGGCACTCGGTTGTTGTACATGGGCGAACGTGACCGCGAGCGTTACTTCCGGGTGCGCTTTGTGCCGGTGGTGCCAGAAAAGGAAGATGACTTTGTGGTAACCCAGGAAGAACGCGAAGACTACAAAAAGAGCTTGTCGGCCGGGGTTAACCTGATGACCGGTTTCGGCACGATTTTTTTCGTGCGGCCCAAGGACGCGCGATTTGAGACCGCCGTCAACGAAACCGCCAGTCGCTACGAACTGCGCAACAACGGCAACACAGTGGTGATCGTCGATGAGTTCAAAAGCTGTTCATTGGCGGAGGAAACCGATTGCGGTCCGACCACCAAGCATCATGTACTGGCCGGCAAGACGTTCGCCTTCGATAAGGAAAAGGGCCGTGAATATCGCTTCGCTCTGATCGAGGGCGGTGCGAAGAAAAATCTCACCATCGTGAGCCGATGACGACTTTTTGCGAAGCAGAGGGCAGGTAATCGATATGATCAAGCAATGTGCTTTCTTCGCGCTGACGGCAATCGCCGGGCTGATGGACTCCGTGGCGTGGGCAGCTCGGGAGCAGCACACCTTTCAGCTGTTTCTGGAAGTCCCGAACCGCTCGTTTTACATCATGCCGACGGAACCCGGCTGGATACATCAGCTGCAGCGCCTGGACTGGAACCCAGTCACCTCGGAACTGAGCACCGTGCGCAAGTATTTTGATGTGCGGCATGCATCCAGCGCCATCCAGGCGCGCCTGGAAGACTGGGCCTATCTGTCCAACGGCAGGCCAGGCGAAAACCTTAATTTACGGGTCATATTCAATGGCGTGATTTTGCTACCCGACGCTGCTCCGAAGGATGTCGTGTCGCAAGAGGATGCGGCGACCGGTGTTCGCGTTTTACTCGAGATCATTCCGCTAAAACCGTGGATGGGTTATCGGCCGGGCGATTACAGTGGCAACGTTCTGTTGATGTTCAATGCCAAAACACCGGGCGCATGAATGTCTGCATCAACGGGTACCCCTGATGCACAGGCATCAGGGGTGTTTGCGTTTGAACCTTATGACGAGGATTTTTGCAGTGCCTCGCGCGTCAGCCGCCTGCTCAGCTCTTTTTCCTGATAACCAATGTCGTTCAGCAATTGGCCATAAACCTCATCGCTCATCGCTTGCTCGACGAGCACGCTACTGTCGGCGATATCCAGTTGCCTGGCCAGGTTTTGAAGATGCCGTTTGAGGTTCTGTCTGTGCGCCGTCGACCCTCCCTTGGCGATGACCCAGGCCTGTTGGCTTTCGCGCAGTTGATCCAGTAGTTCTGACTTCTGTTCGTAGAGCCGGGTGTTGCGCGTGAATTCGTTTGGATAAGTATCACGCAGGTATTTTTCCCAGAACGGCAGCTCAATCATGTCATTGATCAAGCCATCGCCGACTTCCATCGACATCACCGTGTCGAAGGCCGTATTGAGGGTTTTGCCGCTGACGCCCGCTATCGGGCGGAACAACATCGACTCCGACTGCCAAGGTAAACCGAGGCGTTGGGCGAGGCCGGTTTCATAGGCGAGAAATACCTCCACTTCATCAGGATTGCCTTCGCGACTGGAGAAATCAGCGCGCGCGATGTCTTCCACCCGTGCGAGGCGAGCGGCGCCTTTTGCAAGAGTGGCCAAGCTGTTTTCAAGGTCCTCGGTCGACGTCGAAAAGGCATAGGCTTCGGACACCAGCACCTTGATGCCCATGTGGTTGAACACCTGCGCACCGGCATCGGCGCAGGTGGTGGGCGCCGTCGCCATTTCAAACAGGTCCTTGCACAACCCGGTGTCCAGGTCAATGGCCTCGATCATCCGCCAGACCCGACTGCTGAGCTGGTCGCGCCTTTCACCGCCGGCCCGGTAATCGGCGCCGAGTGTCTGTTTCTGGATCAGCTCAAAAAAGCCCTCGGAGCCAGGCTCGCTCATCAGGTCGTGCCAGGCTTCTTCCCGGAAGGTGCCCAGCCCGGAGACGTTGTTACTCCACCATTCGGAGTCGTCCTTCATGGGCCATTGGGCGATCGCGTCCAATGCTCCCTGGGCATAGGCTTGCTCAGGCGAAAGGCCGACAGAGCGCCGATATTCCTGGAACACAACCTTATTGGTGTCAGAGAGATCCCATTGATGCACGCGGGTGCGCGCCACGATCAAGGCATCGTGGGAGCCCGGCACCACGGTCGGGATTTCACTGATCGGGTTTTGCTGCAGATCCAGAAAAAACCCCCGGGGCCGAGGCTTGTTGAATGGCCCGAGCCCGAGGACGCCCTGGGGCCATGTGGTAGCGCCCGTGTTGCTCAAGCACAGCACTTTCAGCCTGGGCATGCGTTCAACGTTCGGAAGCAGGCCCAACGGCGGATTGTCATCGAGCCTGATGGTTTCCATGCGGGTCAGATTTTTCAGGCGCTCGACATCCGCTGCTGTCAACGTGATCTGGTTGTCGATCAGGCGCAGGGTTCGAAGGAAGTGCATCTGGCCGATGCCTTCGGGCAGTTGTTTCAACTCACAGGCCCTGGCACTCAGCTGCCGTAGATGCGGGAAGTCCTTAAGCAGGCCGGAAGCCTTTGCGGAAAAACGTGTGCGGTCCAGATTCAGGGTGTCGATCTGATCAAGGTACGGTTTGAGATTCGGCAGCTTTTTCCACCACCGCTCAAGGCTGACGGGAAGCAGCTCCACCGACAGGTCCAGCGCATACCCGCCCTCGGCAGTGATACTGCGCTCGCCGAAGACCGTCGCCTGTCGCTGGAAACACTCGATCAGTCGATCGCAAATGTGCAGTCCGCCCTTGTCGCGAAAGGACTGGCTACCCGGCCCCCAGCCTTCAGGTTGCTGGAATCGCCATTGATTGAGCAGCACCTTGAGATCATCCAGCTCGCGTTCCAGTCGTGTCAGTGTCTGATGCCCTTGTTCTTCCGGGCCGAGGGAGCGGACAAAGGTGCGGGTCTCGCGCTCGCTAAAATGCGGATACAAATCCTCCACCCGTTCAGTGAGCGTGGTCGCCGATCTGGACAGCGTCGGGCCGCGCAACAACAGCATGTCTTCGACTACCGCGATCCTGCGGATCGGCGGCTCGGCCAGCGCGGTACGGCGTGCGACGGGTGTATCGGTTTTGGCCATCACCCATTGCTTAAGAAAAATGCCCTGGCCTGGCCGGTAGCCCAATTGCACCCGTTTATCCGCGGGCACGGCCTGGAGGACCGCTTCGTAAAAGTCCTGCGCTTCACTGAGTGGGCGATTGTCGCCATCCCTTATTTCATACCGGCCCCTTTCATCCCGGATCAGCACGCGGACCGTCGACGCGTCCTGCGAACCGACACTGCACCGCAGCGGCCCGATGTCTGAGGCATCACGCACTTCGAGCCGTAGCTCATGGAAGGTATCGGAATGCAGTTTCAGCGCGTTCAGAATCAGGTTTTCCGTTTCCGGCACCCACTGCACTGCGTCCTCGAACCCGGCGTAGGCATGGTTCGTTCGTGCCTCGAAAGCGGCTTCACGGGCGCGGACTTTAATGCTTAATGGCAGCTGACGCTCCTGGGCCATGCGCTCGAGGTCAGCACCTTCGGCGCGGCTCAACAGGATTTTTGCCGCACGGGTGGGCAACTCGGGAAAGGCTTCGCGAATCAGCTGGACCTCAGGATCGGCGGTGGCCTGTGCGCCTTGATACAAGTAATTGAAGACATCTGCATTACGGCGTTGTGCTTCATCAGCCAAGCGATTGCGCAGTGCTTGGACCTGTTCGGTTCTGTCGAATGTCCCACCGAGCAAAGCCTCGAGCTGCGGGGCATCGAGAAAGTCGACCAGGCTTTGCGCAAACTGCTCGCTCAAAATGTGAGAAAGGCTGGTGGACAGGGTTTGCTCGCCGGTTGCGGTGGCATTGCCGTACTGGTGGAAAGGCCCTGTCAGATCGGCATTTTGATAAACCTTCAGTGCCTTTTCCGAAGGCCAGCCATCCAGGTAAGTCGCCATCGGGTCGAACCAGTAGGATGAGGGATCGAGCGCCTGTCCTGTTCGAATCCGTTGAATGGTTTCGCCGATCAGCCGCTGGATTTCCAGGCGTCCAACGCTGTCTTCCAGAAGCGGCGGCGGGGCCGTGTGGTCGACGTACATCTTGCGCAACGCGCCCTCTTCAGTGCCGCTGATGATGCGCGCGTTTTCCAGCTCGGCGTCGCTGAAGGCATCGACACTGTGGCCGAGGCGCCGCATCAGTGTCGGTCTATCCCAGGTCCGCGGGTTCTCCGCTTCGTGGGTCCAGGCGCCGAGACCGTTGTGTTGCAACTCGGGCCTATAGGCATTCGGGCGTTCCGGATGGGTGACGCGGTAGTCGCCGGTTTTTGCATCTTTATGCACGGCGAAATGCTTGTCGTCCAACGGTAAAACTGTTTGCCCTTCGTGGGCATGCAGGCCCAGTTTGTCGGGCCTGGAGTCGGTCGCCAGGGTCAGATCCGGCCGCTCGTAAGCCTTGAGATCGGGATGCCACAGTCGTGGCTCACCATTGGGAAGGGTCACCGGTTTCATGCCTTCGACCAGCGGCGACAGTTTCAGCCTGGCAATCTCTCCGATCTTCGCGCCTGCGGCAAACAGGGCCAATTGAACGATGTCCGTGACCACGCCGACGACATGCTCGGCGGCTTCAATCCGCAGCCCTTCGGCCAGGTCAACAATGCCTTCGATAACGTCGCTGGTGATCTGATACGCGGTGTACACCATCATCAATTCCCCCACGCCGGGGACGAACGGTGTGACGACCAGCAACGCCACATTGAAGATGTCCGAAACTATTTTCTTGAAGTTGT
Source organism: Pseudomonas sp. ZS1P83 (assembly GCF_054897825.1). Classification (NCBI taxonomy): domain Bacteria; kingdom Pseudomonadati; phylum Pseudomonadota; class Gammaproteobacteria; order Pseudomonadales; family Pseudomonadaceae; genus Pseudomonas; species Pseudomonas sp. ZS1P83. The sequence continues at coordinate 4,252,947 of NZ_CM142706.1, read as the reverse complement.
CCCACCACGCCCAACGTGCATTGCGATCGGTATCGGCGGTGGACACAGCGATGTGTTGGGCATCATTGAGGATTTTGTTCAGTTTTGCCTGGTACTGGTGTTCCCAAAGGTCGACTCTGATCGGCGTTGCGCTGAACTGCAGATGAACGGCGTTTTTCGGAACTTTCCTCCAGTTCGGTAGCGGGTCCGTTGTTGCTCTGTAATGCCATTTCACATCGAACAGGCGTTGTTGCAGTTCGCCGAAAAAATGCCCTCGTTGCATCTGATCAACGAACCGGCTGAAGTACTGGCGATAGCTCATGCCGGTGGAAGAGATGACGGCATTGTCGCGCAGTTGCCGGGTCAGTTCGCTCATGAAAGCGCTGGTCGAGGGGTATTCCTTGAGCGGGTGCTCCGGGTCTTGCGGCACGTAAGCGATGACTGGCACGACACCGCGATGCTGCTCCAGATCCGGGGCGATCAGCACGATGCCTGTCAGCCGGCTGTCCAGAATGTACAGTTCAGCGAATTGCATTGCCCTGCCGTTATGCAGCAGCTTGCGCTGGCCGTCGAGCATGTTGAGGATCAGGACGCGGGCGCCGAAGTCGATATCTCCGGTCATTACCGCCTGTTGAACCGCTGCCTTGAAGGCCGCTTTCTCGCTATCTGTGATCCAGCGCTGCAACACATACTGCGCAACGCCATCCCTGGGCCGCAGCTGTTCTTCCAGGTATTGGCTGTAGTGCGCGCCGATGTCCAGTTCGCGGCACAAATTCTGAAACCCGGGGATAGACATCTTGCGTTTGATCGGCAACACGGCGAAGTGCCCACGGGAATCGGGCTGGCTGATGAATTCCGAGTCTGGTTCACACGTTTCGTTTCGGGCGAAGTTGTGCAGCGCGGCATCGAGCAGCGATACGGTTCGCGTGACGAACCCGTCGTTCGAATCGATGATGTACCAAGGATTTTTTTTGGGTAGATAAAGATGCAAGTAAGTAGTTCTTACATCGACCTCAACACCGAATTGTTTCTTCAGCGCGTCGGTAAGTAACGGCTCGGCGAACTGGTAAATGTTTTGCAACTTGTCGAGGAAACGGTCGATCTTGTTGCGAGAGGACCAGAGTTCGAGGTTGGCATTTTGCAAGTGCGCGTGATCGCGGTCCGCGGCTGTCTTGATCCATGGCGCCGGCGTTGTTTTCGTTAGGGCCAGCTGTCTGACGCTTCGCAACGGAGTGTTCTTGAATGTGGGGTGAATCCGGCTCTCGATGAACGCGTAATGACGACCTTTATTGTCGGCTTGCGACAGTTCAGACGTACTTCCTTGTAAGTCAGGCATGCTGTTGATAAACCTTGGGCATTAATGGGAGTCATCAGCCTAACGCCCGAGGCTCAAAGTAAAAGTTCGAATTACAGCTGCTTAGTAAGCGTTCGTCCCCACAACGCATTGGAATTATCAATGCCGAAAATAATTAATTACCGCCCCTTTTTTATCCGCGGCGAGCTACCTCGACCGGCAGGCATTGCGTATGAGTACCCGGTTGCAGATACGGCGTCAGAATCGGCGCCATGCCCTTTAGCACCTGGACCGGCAGCGCCGAAGTGAATTTGAACGCCTCCGCCGTGCGCCCGGGTACGAACGCGGTCAAGGTGCCGAAATGGCTATCGCCGATGTAGAACACGAAGGTCGCCGTGCGGTTGATGGATTTCGAGCTGAGAATCCGTCCGCCCGAACCGATGGCTTCAATGCGGTTATCCCCGGTCCCGGTTTTACCGCCCATGGCCAGCGGTTTGCCATCTGGCGTGATGAAACTGCCAGAAACACGTTTGGCCGTACCGGCATCCACCACTTGCGACAAGGCTTCGCGCATGGCCGTGGCGACCTCGGACGGCATCACCCGTTTACCGACATCCGGGTCATTGATCAGTTTGGTTTCATACGGCGTGTTCGCCGCGAAGTGCAGGCTGTCGATACGCAGGGTCGGCATCCGCACGCCGTCATTGAGAATGGTGCCGATCAGCTCCGCCAATGCCGCCGGGCGGTCGCCGGAGCTGCCGATGGCGGTGGCCAGCGACGGCACCAGGTGGTCGAACGGATAACCGACTTTCTGCCAGCGCTGGTGAATGTCGAGGAACGCTTCGATCTCTAGCATGGTGCGAATGCGGCTGTCGCGCGCCCCTTTGTGACGGCTTTTGAACAGCCAACTGTAGACTTCCTGACGTTCGAACTGACTGGCTTTGACGATCTGGCTCCACTTGGCATCCGGGTTGTTCAGCAGGTAGCCCATCAGCCAAAGATCCAGTGGGTGAACCTTGGCGATGAAGCCCTGATCCGGCAAGTCGTAGGCGCCAGGGCTGTAATTTTCGTAGAGCCGTTGGAGGCGCTCGTCCGTCAGTTTTTCGGTGAGCTTGGCGCCTGCGAGGTGTGAACGCACGAAGGTGTTGAAGCTTTCCTGACTGGCCTGTGGCAGCAGATAACGATGCACGGCGGCCATGCGAATCGGCGTCGGGCGCATGCTGTCGAGGAAGGTTTCGAGCCGCGCCTGGGTGTCCTTGTTTTTGTACTTCTTCCAGAACTTCAGCAGGAACGACGTGCCTTCGCTGTCGGCGAAAGAGGCCAGGTATTCCTGACGCCGAGGGTCGCGATCGTCCTTGAGCAACTCGGCACTGCTGTTGGGGCCGGAGTAGGTGGTGTAGCGCACCAGATCACGCATCAGCCGAATGAATGGCAGGTTGATCGATTCGCGCAGGGCATCGCGCAGCGTTGGCAGGCGGCCGTTGTCTTCTTTGCGGAAGTTCACGAACGTGTGTAATCCACCGCCGGTAAAAAAGGCTTCGCCGGGGCTGGCGGAGTATTTGCGGTCCAGCGCGGCACCCAGCATTGCCGGCAGGTTGCGGTCTTTATTCTGGATCAGGTAATCGACGGCCCAGCGACTCAGACGGTCCTGGTCTGGGACGTCGACTTTCTTCAATTCCGGTACGGTCATCTCAGCGTACTTATCGTGCAGCTCGGCGATGATTTGCAGATAGGTCGTCAGCACGCGCATTTTTGCGGTGGAGCCCAGTTCCAGCTTGCTGCCTTCATTGATATCGAAAGGCTGATCGGTGCTGTCGGTCTGCACCCGCACCCGCGAACCGTCCGGGGTCAGTTCGAACAGGGTGAAGCTGTAGCGTACTTGCGTGGTGCTGGTGGGCGTCAGCAGGCGTTCGCCCATCAGGCCAATTTGTGTCGCAAAAACCGGGTCGGCCAAATGCTTGAGGTATTCGGTGACCTGGGTTTGCAGATCGCCCTGCAGCGTGCTGGTGGCCGAGAGATCGAGACGATCGAGATCGTACAGCGGCCGATTGAGCAACCCGCCCAATCGACTGCGCGCCACACTGATGCCTTTGTTGGTTTCGATCGGTTGAATGGTCGGCTGGGTCTGCCAGTCGCGGTAGGTCACTTTGCTGGCCAGCGCCGCTGCGGCGAGGGGCGCATCGATCACGCCGTTCTGTGCCAGCAGGCGAATGTGGCTATCGGTGAGGTCGGCCAGCTCCTCGTGACCCTTGGTCAGGTAATGGGAAGGGCGGCGCTGGGCAATCATCAACGAGAGCATTTCACGAAGCGCCAGGCCTTTTTCCGACATGCTTTGCGGATCTGTCGCGTTGCTGGCCAGCCGTTCGTTGGCCTTGTTGAAATCGGCGCCGTACCAAACGCGCAAACCTTCGGCCATACCATGCACTTCACCGTGGCCCGGTACGGCCGACAGCGGCACGCTGTTGAGGTAATCGCGAACCACGTTCTGCCGGGCTTCGAGGGTCTCCGGTCCGGCCTGATAGGCGCGCACGCTGGCAGAAATCATCTGGCGGATTTTTTCCGCGCCCGACACGGTCAAGCCATCGGGCGAATGCCGGTACTTCTCAAGTTGAGTCGCCAGGGTACTGCCGCCCGCCGACTGGCCTGGCAGGTGCAACAACTTGGCGACCTGGGACCATGCCGCCATGCCGAACCGCGGCCAATCCACCGCGGGGTTGGCCCGGGGCTGACGGGGATCGAGCAGGAAGCGGTTTTCGATGAACAGCAAACTGTTGACCACTACGGGTGGGATAGCCGCAAAGCTTGAATAAAGTTGTTGTGGGTATTTGTACTGGTAAAGCGGTGCCGCTCGGCAATCCGTGATCGACAATCCAGCCTGGATTTTCTCCGCGTAGGGCACGAAAAAGCCCTTGTCGGTGTAGTCCATCAGCCTTTGGGAAAACCGGGTTTGTGACGCAACAACGTAATCGCGCTTGATCAGACGCGGCAGGAATTCATCCAGGGAGCTGTAGCCCAGACGCAGGTCAAAAGGCCCGGCGCCGGGATAACGAATGGCGTCACTGGGGCCGCGTTGCATGTCATAGGTCAGGGAGGTGGCAAATTGGCTGACTTCCCGGGATTGAAATTTCGAGGTGCGCATTTCCTTGGCGGCAGCCAGACCCAGGACAATCAGAATAATCAGCAACAACAACCAGAAAGCCCCCCAGCCGTGTTTCGTGCGACTGCTACGAGGTTTTTCAGGTAAAGGCGCTTCATCCACACGTTCAGTCGGGACCACATTTTTACTCGAATCGGTTTGCCATAAAACGCCCATAGTCGACTGATCCATTCACGCAGATTGATCGGACTTGTCTGAAGCTTAGACGGTGGTTGGCGATGGTGAAAAAATTGTGATCCTCCAAATGTCGTGGATCCACTTTGACCTGTGGCGAGGGGATTTATCGGAACGCCGCACCGCCCCGTCCGGCTGCGCAGCAGTCGTAAATGCTTCAAATGCGGTCTTTCTGAAAGGGAAGAGGGGCTGGTTTGGGGCGGCTGCGCCACCCAACGGGGCGGTGCGGCGTTCCGATAAATCCCCTCGCCACAACGCTTCCCTCGTCACAGAAATTGAGGAGGCCTGAAAGGGTTGAAGTAGAGCCATCTCCGTGTAAATACTGGTTGGATAGGAACATGACGACGCACCATTACCGTGCAATACTCCGCGCCGTTTCAGTGACGAATAATCCTGCATAACCCAGGTAATGCCCCTCCGTAAACCGCGCTCTTCCCGAGAGTTCTCGCTGAATGTTGTGGTTTATAGAGTGAAAAGCCCTGTAGGAAGCTTTTTATACTGCACGCCCCGCTGATCTTGCAGGTTTTGTCCTACAAGACGGGTTTGCTCACGAAGCAGGCCCGGTTTCTCAGAAGCAATGGCTTACCGGTCAGCGCTTCGTTACTCGGTGGTCATATCCAATAACAAGACGAGGTTGTACCCCTATGCCAGTCGGCAATCACCTGCCCCACGGCGAGACCGCTCAAGGCGGCCCGCTCAAACGCGAACTCGGCGAACGGCATATTCGCTTGATGGCGCTGGGCGCTTGTATCGGCGTCGGCCTGTTCCTCGGTTCGGCCAAGGCCATCGAGATGGCCGGTCCGGCAATCATGCTTTCCTACATCATCGGCGGTCTGGCGATTCTGGTGATCATGCGCGCCCTCGGCGAGATGGCGGTGCACAACCCCGTGGCAGGCTCCTTCAGCCGTTATGCTCAAGACTACCTCGGCCCCTTGGCGGGCTTCCTGACCGGCTGGAACTACTGGTTCCTGTGGCTGGTGACTTGCGTTGCGGAAATCACTGCGGTGGCGGTGTACATGGGCGTCTGGTTCCCCGATGTGCCGCGCTGGATTTGGGCACTCGCCGCGTTGATCAGCATGGGTTCGATCAACCTGATTGCGGTGAAAGCCTTCGGTGAGTTCGAATTCTGGTTCGCCCTGATCAAGATCGTCACCATCATTGCCATGGTGGTCGGCGGCATCGGTGTGATCGCTTTCGGTTTCGGTAATGACGGCGTGGCGTTGGGGATTTCCAATCTCTGGGCTCATGGCGGCTTCATGCCCAACGGCGTGCAAGGCGTATTGATGTCGCTGCAGATGGTGATGTTCGCCTACCTCGGTGTCGAAATGATCGGCCTGACCGCCGGTGAAGCGAAGAATCCGCAGAAGACTATTCCCAATGCGATCGGCTCGGTGTTCTGGCGGATTCTGCTGTTTTACGTTGGTGCGCTGTTCGTGATTCTGTCGATCTACCCGTGGAACGAAATCGGCACTCAGGGCAGCCCATTCGTGATGACCTTCGAGCGCCTGGGTATCAAGACCGCCGCCGGCATCATCAACTTCGTGGTGATCACCGCCGCACTGTCGTCCTGCAACGGCGGCATTTTCAGCACCGGTCGCATGCTCTACAGTCTGGCGCAGAATGGCCAGGCCCCGGCCGGCTTTGCCAAGACCTCGAACAACGGCGTGCCGCGTCGCGCCTTGCTGCTGTCTATCGGCGTGTTGTTGTTGGGCGTATTGCTCAACTACCTGGTGCCTGAGAAAGTCTTCGTCTGGGTGACGGCGATTGCCACCTTCGGCGCGATCTGGACCTGGGTGATGATCCTGCTGGCCCAGCTCAAGTTCCGCAAAGGCCTGAGTGCCAGCGAACGTGCCGGCCTGAAATACAAGATGTGGCTGTACCCGGTCAGCTCGTATCTGGCGCTGGCGTTTTTGGTGCTGGTGGTCGGCCTTATGGCGTACTTCCCGGAAACCCGCGTAGCACTGTATGTAGGCCCGGCGTTCCTGGTATTGCTGACGGTGTTGTTCTACGTGTTCAAGCTGCAACCGACCAATGTGTCGCAAGGTGCGGTGCGTTCGGCTTCGTAAGGCGTAACGCCTGAAATGAAAAAGCCCCGGTCCATTGGCCGGGGCTTTTGCATTTCAGGCTGTCGCGGTTTGCATTGATCGATTCAGGCGTTTGTTGAAATCCAGCCACGCGCCCAGCAACGCCATCAACCCAACCCCCAGCACTGCGCTGGAGACTTGCATCACAAAGGCATCGCCGCCCAACGAATTGAGCATGTCCGCCAAGGGCGCCAACAGCACGCCGAGGCAGAAAACTTCCAGTGAGTAGCGCCCCATGCGGCAGCATTGCTGCGCCAGCCAGTTTTGCGTCCAGCCGTTGCCGGGCAAGAGCCTGGCGGTGACATAGGCCAGCGCCAGGAAGTGCAGCAGCCGGACCGGCGACAGATCGGTCTTGCTGATCGGGTACAGCAGGTTGCTCAGGCTGGCTGGCATCACGGCATCGTGTATTTCCGGCCACCGCCAGGAGATAGTAATCACGCCGGTAACCACCACGTACACCGCCGCGCTGACAAACAAGGGCTGGCGCAACAGCGGGCGAGAGTCGGGCAACCGTGGGCGCTGCCAGTGAATCGCCGCAAAGCCGCCGAGGACAAACAACAGTTGCCAGGTGACGGGGTTGAAGTACCACACACCGTCCTTGATTGCCGCAAGGTTCCAGCCAAACCGCGGTGCCAGCAGGTACACCGCCAATGATACCGCTACGACCGCCCACGGCTTGCGCACCAGCAACGGCAGGACCAGTGGCAATCCCGCCAGCAGCACGATGTACAGCGGCAGCGGGTCCATCAGGTTCGGCTTGAAGCGCAGCAGTAACTCATCCGTCAACGCTTGCTGAGGGTTGGTGATGAAGTGACGCAGGCCCATTTCTTCCACCAGGTCGCGGGTTTCCACATGGCTGTTGGCGAAGAACACGATGCCCATCAGCATGGCCAGCAGGAAAATATGGACCACGTAAAGCACCCAGGCACGCCGCAGAATCTTCACGCAGGCGATCAGGTAACCCTCGCGCGCAAGGATTTTGCCATAGGCCAGAACGGCCGCATAACCGGCCAGGAACACGAATATTTCTGCGGCGTCGCTGAAACCGACGTTGCGCAGGGTGATTTGGCCAAGGGGGTTGTGAGGCACGTGATCCCAAAAGATGAAGATCAGTGCCAGGCCGCGAAAAAAGTCGATTCGGTGATCGCGCTCAAACGTCATGACGGCGGGCTCGTGAACGGATGTTGAAATAAGGAGTAGCCGAAGGCGCCAAAAGGTTACGCGCCGCACATCGGCGGCGCGCAGGGTGGCGTGATTCGCAGGCAATTGCAAAAACCGGGGTATTACGGGATGTCTCCTGGAATGGCGGTGGCCCTACCGCTGGTCACAAATAACCGCTGGTCTGAAAGGCCATCAGACCTGTGATTTCTGACAGTAGACAGGTTCAAAATTTTATGACGTGAAACGGGAGAGTCACCATGAGGCTCTTGTGGAAAGGATTTTCCAGCTACACGGTGGTTGGTGTCGCCAACACGCTGATCCACTGGCAAATCTTTTTCCTGCTGAGTGTGGGGGCTGACTTGAGTCAGGCTGTCAGCAACCTGGCAGCCTTCTGCGTTGCCGCCTCGTTTTCCTTCTACATGAACGCGCTTTACACCTTCGATGCCAAAGCGTCGGTTGGCGGCTATCTTTTGTTTCTGGGGGCCATGGGAGGTTTGAGTCTGGGTGTCGGCCATGCAGGAGACGTGTGGAAACTTCACGGTCTGCTGACAGTGGCCATGTTTTCGGCGTTGAGCCTGGTGCTTGGCTTTCTGTTTTCAAAGTACGTGGTCTTTCGCGAGCGTAACGCATGAAAGTCTCGTTAATCGTTCCGGTATTCAATGAAGAACAGGCGATCAGCCTGTTTTATCAGGCAGTGCGTCGCGAGTTGAGGCTTGACCCAGCAGAGGTCGAGATCGTGTTCATCAACGATGGCAGTTCCGACCGCACGGCTGATGAGGTCAAGGCCCTGGCGCAAGCCGATGATCAGGTATTGCTGATCAACTTCTCGCGCAATTTCGGCAAGGAACCGGCGTTGTTCGCCGGCCTGGAATATGCCACCGGCGATGCGGTGATTCCCATGGATGTGGATTTGCAGGATCCGATCAGCGTCATCCCGCGGTTGATCGACCAATGGCAAAAAGGCGCGGATGTGGTGCTCGCCAAGCGCCGGGATCGCAGCGCCGACAGTTACCTGAAACGCCACAGCGCGTCGCTGTTCTACCGTGTGCTGAACCGTATCGCTTACACCCGGATCGAAGAAAACGTCGGGGATTTCCGGTTGATGGATCGCAAGGTAGTCGACGTTATACGTGCGCTTCCCGAGCATCAGTTGTTCATGAAGGGCGTGCTGTCATGGGCCGGGTTCACCACCGTGGTAGTGGAATACGAGCGAGCTGAGCGAGTGGCGGGCACCAGCAAGTTCAATGGCTGGAAGCTCTGGAACCTGGCACTGGAAGGCGTGACCTCATTCAGTACGGTGCCGTTGCGCTTATGGACTTACGTCGGTGGCGGTATTTCGATCTTCGCGGTGCTCTACGCGGTGTACATGGTGCTGGACAAGGTTTTCTTCGGCAACAGCGTCCCCGGTTACCCGTCGTTGATGACGGCCATTCTGTTTCTCGGCGGCGTACAGCTGATCGGCATCGGCATCCTCGGTGAGTACGTCGGCCGAATCTACATCGAAGCCAAGCATCGGCCGCGCTACATAGTCAAAGATGTCGTCGGCGGCAAAGACCGGCTCGGGTTTTAGCATGGGCAGGTTCAGCGACTTTTTCAGCAAGGAACTCGGACGCCGCCAGGTCTGGCTGTTTTTTCTGTTGGCGACCTTTGTGTATGTCGTTCCGCTCATCCTCGCGGACTATCCGTACATCGATGACAACTGGCGATCGTTGTCGGCCGGTACGGCCTGGGCGGGACAGGGGCGACTGTTCACCGAGCTGTTCTACAACCTGCTCACCTTCAGCGATGCCGCGCCGAACATTTTCCCGTTGCCGCTATTGATCGCCACGCTGGCCATGGCCGCGGCGTTGACGAGCCTAACGTTTCATTACTACCCGCAACCGACGATTGCTTGCTGCCTGGTGCCGTTGCCGCTCTGGTACAACCCGTTCTTTCTGCAAAACCTGTCCTATCAATACGACGGCCCTGCCATGGCTTTGAGCCTGGTGGCGGTCATCTACGCCATCACGTTTCGTCACCCCTCGCGCATTTTGCAGTGGCTGGTGCCGTCCTTCCTGGTTGCGTTGGCGATAGGGCTGTATCAGGTGACCTTCAATGTGTTTCTCGGGTTGTTTTGCCTGGAGGTGCTCAGGGGCGCCAATGACAAACTGGCCTGGCCGCAGTGGTGCGGTTTGATCGGCTGGAAAATCGCTCAGGCCTTCCTGGGCTGCCTGATTTACGCCGTCAGTGCTTATCCGTTCACTCAACAGAATCGTACCCTGCTGCTGAACTGGACAGCCGAGCCGTTGCTGCAACTGCACGTCAACATCGCCAGGGTGCTGGAAAAAGTCGTGCTGCTGTTTCACGGCGGATTTGCCTGGGTGTTCGCCGGATTGTTGCTGTGTGCCATTGCCGGCGCGGTTCGCCTGGGGCTCAACGTCGTGGCGCGTCAGGACAGCACAGCGAACAAAATTCTGATCGGCCTGATCTGCGTGCTGGCATTACCGGTAGTGACCTTGCTGGTGTCGGGTATGGCGCTGTTTTTCCGGGACTTCAATGAAGGGGCCAGGACGCTGATGGGCTTCGCGGTCCTATTGGTGCTGTTGTTCTACTTGAGCCATCTGGCGCTGGCACGAATCCACGAACGGCTGCCGCTGTTGCTGGTGGTTCCATTGTTGGCGATGCTTTCGCTGTCGTATGCCTATGGACGGGTGCTGACGGTGCAGAAAGCCTTCGCGTCCAGCGCACTCTTTAGTCTTGAGCACGACATCGCGTCGAATCGACAGCTGCGCGAAGCCAAGCGCATTTACATGTCGGTGACCTATTCTGACCACTGGCTGCTGGGGGCGGCGGGCTCGTTCAAGCAGATGCCGGTGTTGCACTATCTACTGAACATCGACTTTTTCATGCTGGCCGAGAACCTGCCGAAAGTGGGCATCACCAACGTGGTGGCGGAGAGAGAGCGACGTAACGCGACCAAGGTGGGTTATCAGGGTTATCCACCGGTGGTGGAGAACCCGTACTACCGGATTTACATGCTGGGTGATTACGGTTTTATCGTCATGAAAGAGCCGGCCCCGATCAAGGCGCTTCGCTGGTGAAACGCGATGACGGGGCCGCGGGGTTCAGGCCGCCGCGACTTCGTTGGGCTCAAAACTATCCGCCCGCGCCATCTGCCACATCCGCGAGTAAAACTCGCCATTCACTTCACCGGTCAGCAACTCCCCCGGTTTCAAGAACACATACAACTGCGAGAACAGTTTGATCTCGGTCGCCGACATGCGCCGTACCAAGTGCTTGGCCGATTGATCTCGCGAATGCGGTGTGTCAGCCAACATCAATGTTGAATGTAATGGCCTCTTCGCGAGCAAGCTTTGCTCCTACAGAAAAGCGGTGTGTCAGGCATTTTGCGCCTGGAGAAATATCGAAAACAGCTCGGACTGGGACTTGATCCCCAGTTTGCTGTACATGTGTTTCTTGTGGACTTTCACGGTTTCGACAGAGATTTCCAGTTTGCGGGCGATTTCTTTACTGGAGCAGCCGCTGAGCATCAAGCGCCCGACATCCAGTTCCCGCGCGGTCAATTGCGCGCCTTTGAGTTGTTGCACCGACGCTTCCAGCTGCACTCGCCAGTCGGCTTGCGGCGGTGCTGGCGCGAGGGCCACGGTTTCGTTTATTTCGTAGGGCAGGCGCTGGCGCAACAGGCCGAGCACCCAGGGCTGGATCAGTGACAGCAAGGCGATCTGCTGTCCGCTGAAACGCTGCTTGCTGCCCAGTGACAGGCACAACGTGCGGTCGCCTTCGAGCTGGCAATTGAACTGGATTTCATCGGCCACCACATTCAGACGAAAGTAGCGCTGGTAGTACTCGGTCAGCTCGAAATGCTCCGGCGCCACTTCCGACAAGCGATAGAGCCCGGTGCGCGACTGCTCGCGACAGGCGATGTAGAACGGATCGAGAAGATACAAACCGCGCAGATAGTCCTGGAACAATTGATCAGGACTGCCGTCCGCGCCCGGGCATTCGGCGAACACTTGCGGGTGCTGATCGGCGCTGAAAAGCAGCGCCACCCAGCTGTCGAAGGTCACGTACTGATCCAGCAACCGTACAAGCTGGGTCCAGAAATTGGGCTTGTCGAGGGCGTCGATCAATTGCCCGACCGAGCGGTGCCACGCGATGTCGTCTAACGAGAGTGTCATGCCTCTACCCCTATCGGGTTACCCCAGCGGCGTGATTCCCCGGCCGCTGGCTTGCTGCGCATACTGGCGCACAGACACCGACCGGGCAATCTTTCTGCCAGGCATCAAGAACAAGGAATACCCATGAAAGTCGAACTCGCCCAGTTGGCGGGCCGTGACAACGACACGGCATACAACCTCGAACGCGCTCTGAAGGCGATCGCTGCCTGTGCTGACGATACACAGCTGATTGTGTTTCCCGAAACCCACTTGATGGGCTTTCCGTCCCTCGAGGCTTTGGCCGAAACCGCCGAACCGCTGACCGGCCCGACCGTCAGCGCGGTGCTGGCTGCGGCCCGTGAACGCAACATCGCCGTGGTGATCGGCATGGCCGAGACCGACAACGGCCGCTTCTACAACACCACGTTGCTGATTACCCCCCAAGGTATCGCGCTGAAATATCGCAAGACGCACCTGTGGGCCTCGGATCGTGGTGTTTTTGAAGCCGGAGACCGTTACGCCACCTGCGAGTGGAACGGTGTGCGGGTCGGCCTGCTGATTTGCTACGACATCGAATTCCCGGAAACCGCCCGTGCCCTGGCGCAATTGGGTGCTGAACTGCTGATCGTCACCAACGGCAACATGGACCCGTACGGCCCGACTCACCGTACGGCGATCATGGCCCGCGCCCAGGAAAACCAAGCGTTTGCGCTGATGGTCAACCGGGTAGAAGAGGGCGATGGCGGGTTGGTGTTTGCTGGCGGCAGTGCGCTGGTGGATCCGCTGGGGACTTTGTTGTTCGAGGCTGGACGGGAGGAAGGACAGTTTGCGGTTGAGCTGGATCTGAATCAGCTGACGATGGCGCGGCAGGATTATCGGTATCTGGATGATCAGCGGCTGCGGTTGCCGGGGGAGATTGTTGAGCATGCCAATGGACATAGGGAGTTACTGATTCCTGCACGTTAACCGTTAACCCGATCGTTCCCACGCTCTGCGTGGGAATGCAGCCCGGGACGCTCCGCGTCCCAAGAGCGGACGCAGAGCGTCCATTGAGGCATTCCTTTGCGGCGCGTGGGAACGATCACGCAACACCCGTAATTTTTGCCGAACTCGGCTCTGCCATAAATCTAATAAATTCGGAGTAGTCGCTCATGGCTCGTTTGCAACGCACCCTGTCATTGGGTTCGGTGGTGCTGTTCGGCATCGCCTACATGACGCCGATCATTGTGCTCGGAACCTTTGGCATCCTCGCTCAATCCACCGCCGGCATGGTGCCGGCCGCTTATCTGGCGGCGCTGGTGGCGATGTTTTTCACCGCCATGAGTTACGGCCGAATGGCCTCGGCGTTTCCTGTCGCCGGTTCGGCCTATAGCTATGTACGCAAAGCGATCAGCCCGAAACTCGGTTTCATCGCCGGTTGGGCTGTGCTGCTCGATTACCTGTTCCTGCCCATGGCGATCTGGCTGATCGGCGCGGCCTACCTTAACTCCGCCTTCCCGGCCGTGCCGCAGTGGATCTGGGTGCTCGCGTTCATTGGCATCACCAGTGCGATCAACATCGTCGGTCTGAAACTGGCCAACGGCATCAACGCGTTACTGATGCTAGTGCAGTTCCTGGTGCTGATCGCCTTCGTTGCGTTGTGCGTCCATTACGTCGGTGGCGATGCGAGCACGCCATTGTGGTCGGTCAAACCGTTCTTCAACGGTGACATGCAGATGCCGCTGATCAAGAGCGGTGCAGCCATCGCCTGTTATTCATTCCTGGGGTTCGACGCGGTCAGTACCCTGACCGAAGAAACCCGCGACCCGCGCCGCACCATCCCGCGAGCAATCATGCTGATTACCCTGATCGGTGGATTGATCTTCGTCAGTGTGTCGTACTTCGTGCAGATCGCGCATCCGTCGTTCCAGTTCGACAGCGTCGACTCGGCGGCCTATGAAATTGCCCGCAACATCGGTGGTGACCTGTTCGTGTCGATCTTCCTGATCGGCCTGATCGTCGGCCAGTTCGCGTCGGGCCTGTCGGCTCAGGCCAGCGGCTCGCGACTGTTGTTCGCCATGGGCCGCGACGGCGTGCTGCCAAAATCGTTCTTCGGCACCTTGCACGAACGCTTTGGCACACCGGTCAACAGCATCCTGTTGTGCGCCGTGGTCGCTTTGCTGGCATTGAAACTGGATGTCACCACCTCGACCTCATTCATCAACTTCGGCGCGTTCCTGGCGTTCAGCCTGGTGAACCTGTCGGTGATATTTCATTACTGGATCGGCGGTGAGAACAAAGGGCTGCGTGAATTCGTGTTGTTCCTGTTGTTCCCGTTTATTGGTCTGGTGGCGGATTTGTGGCTGATGGTCAGCCTCGATCACCTGGCGATCTATCTGGGTTTGAGCTGGTTGGCGATTGGCGTGGTGTACCTGGCGGTGCTGACCGGCGGCTTCCGTCGCCAGCCACCGGAGATGGATTTCCAGGAGGCTACTTAGGCGGGAGCGGTTTGGATTGATGAATCGGCAATTCGACCCGAAAGGTTGTTCCCACGCCAACCTCACTGCGCACCGTAATATCCCCCCGGTGTTTTTTCACGATGCCATAGGACAGGGACAACCCAAGCCCTGTCCCTTGGCCCACCGGTTTGGTGGTGAAAAACGGGTCGAAGATTTTCTGCAGGCAGTCCGGCGCAATGCCGGAGCCGGTGTCTGCAACCTCGATCCACACCGTTTCAGCTTCAAGTCCGGTGCGCAGGGTGAGGGTGCCGCGTTCCGGGCCGATGGCCTGGGAGGCGTTGACGATCAGGTTCATGATCACCTGATTGATTTGCGAAGGCAGGCATTCGATGTCGGGCAGGTCCTGATATTCCTTGAGCACATCGGCCTTGTACTTGAGTTCGTTGGCGACAATGTTCAACGTCGATTCGATGCCCTGTTGCAGATTGGCCCACTGCCATTCCTGGTTGGAGTCGACCCGGGAGAAGTCTTTCAGGTCCTTGACGATCTGCCCGACCCGGTTGATGCCGTCCTTGGATTCCTTGATCAGCAGCGGAATGTCCTCGCGCAGGAACTCCAGCTCGACCCGTTCGCGCAGTTGGTTCAAACGCTCGATAAGTTCGCTTGAGCCGATCGCCTCTTCCGCATCCCGATAGGCGTCGAGCATTTCCTGTAATTGTTTGAAGTAGCCATCCAGGGTGCCGAGATTGGAGGAAATGAAGCCGATGGGGTTGTTGATTTCATGGGCGACGCCGGCCGCGAGTTGCCCCAATGAGGCGAGTTTTTCCGATTGCACCAATTGGGTTTCAAGCTGTTTGCGCTCGTCGATTTCCCGCTGCAATTCAACGCTGGCCTCTGTGTACTGCCGGGTTCGCCGTTCGACCATTTGCCCTAAATGGTCCATTTGCACGCTGGCCCGTTCGGTCATGTCCCATTTGGTCAGCAGGGTGTTGGCCATCTGCTGGACTTCAATATTGTCGAACGGCTTTTTCAGGATCAGCAGCCGGTCATGCGCCTTCAAACGGTCCAGCAGTTCATCCCAGGAATAGTCGGAAAAAGCGGTGCAAACCACCACCTGCAGGCGCGGATCTGCTTGCCACAAATATTCGATGGTTTGCGCGCCGTCCCAGCCTTCAGGCATGCGCATGTCGACAAAGGCCAGGGCGTAGGGGCGGTTTTCCTGCAAGGCCCACTTGAGTTTGCCCAGCCCCTCCTGCCCGCCGTACGCCGAATCCAGTTCGAACAGGGCGCTGGCGGATTTCACTTCGTTGCCGAACAGCGTGGCCTCCATTTCGTCCAGTTCGACGGTCTGCTCCGGCGTGGGCGTGAGAATCTTGCGGAAGTCCACGTGAATGGACGGCGTGTCGTCGATCAGCAGAATGCGTCGGTTCGAACGCTCGCTCATGCTTCCACCGGTGCGGCTTTCAGAGGGATCCGCAACGTGAACAGCGCACCCTTGCCCGGTCCGTCGCTATGGGCGGTGAGGTGGCCGTTCATTTCGATGGCGGCCAGTGCACAGCTGTGCAGGCCGAAGCCGTGACCTTCCTTGCGGGTAGTAAACCCGTGAGCAAAGATCCGCGTCATGTTTTCTTCGGCGATGCCTTCGCCGTCATCCTTGACGCTGACTTGCAGGGTTGTGTCATCGACGATTTTGACCCCCAGGGTCATTTGTCGCGGGCGGTTGCTGAGTTCGGACATGGCGTATTTGGCGTTGCTGATCAGGTTGATCAGGATCAGCAGCAAACGGTGTTTGTCGCCCATGACCTGCGGCACATCGCTGTATTCCTTGACCACCATGACGTGGTGTCGGGTCAGCGCGCCGGAGTTCATGCGCAGGGCGTCCTCCAGCAATTCGCTGATGTGCAGCGGTTCCATCAGGCTGTTGGCGCCCGCGTAGGACTGCTGGGTGGAGACGATGTCCTTGATGTGGTCCACGCTTTTGGTCAACTGGGCCAGTTCGTCGGTCATGCCTTGTTGTTCAAGGGCAATGGCCTCCACCAGTTGATTCAGGTAGCCGGGCAGCAACTTGCCTTTCGCGTCCTCGGTCAGAAAATCGCCGAGGTCGCCTTGATGTTCGTTGATCAGCTGCATGGCCTTGCCCAGGCCCTGCGCCTTGCTACCGCGCAGTTTGCGGGTCACCAGGTCGGCCGAAATGTTCACGCTGTTGAGCACGTTGCCGACGTTGTGCAGCACATTGGTGGCGATCTCGGCCATACCGGCCTGGCGCGCGGTGTCGAGCAGTTCACTCTGGGTATCCCTGAGCTCGCGGGTGCGCTCCTCAACCCGCAGTTCCAGGTCGTCATTGGCGGTGTGCAGGGCTTTGTTGACGCGATTGATCACGGTGAAACTGCGCATCAGGTGAATCGCCAGGTACACCAGCAGCAACACCAGCAGCACCGAAAACAACAGCATGTAGAAGTGATAGCGCTGGTCGACCGCATAGGTCCGCTGCTGATCGGTGTTGAGCAGGTTGGTAATATCGTCCAGGCGTTCGGCCACGGGAACGGCTTCGATGTTTTCCAGCAACCGATTGACCACGGGTTGTTCGCGCAGGATCAGCGCGATGTGGTTGCTCAGAATATCGATCGGGCTGTGGAACGGCTCCGGCAGTCGTTGTTTGTTCACCCCCAGTTTGTTCAGCCCGAGCAGGATGTCGGCGGCTTTGTCATCAGAGGTGACCTGAGCGAACTCCAGGCTGCTGAGCAGCAAGTCATACGTGTCGGTGGCGATGTTATGAAGTTGCAGTTGGTCCTCATCCACCAACCGGGCCAGCTGTTCCTGAATGTCGTCCTCGGCGGTGGGCAGGAACGCCAGCGAGTTGCGCAGCACGGCGTTGTGCGACTTGAACTGCTCCACCAACCGGGTCTTTTCCTGAATGGCGGTCAGGTAGGCATCATGGCTGGCGCGCCAGGTAGGCGATTCGTTGCGGCCGTGGTTCGACGCCATCGTGTCGAACCGCTCCCACAGGTTCGTCACCTCGGTCAGCGGTGCGACCAACGGATCGTAGTTGTGACTGATGGCGACCCTGGCCTTGAGGATTTCGGTTTCCCATTGCGCGTTCAGTTGTTTGATCTGGCCGATCAAGTCCCGGGATTCGGTGTAAGTCGTCGTCTGGTTCGAATTGGATTTGAGGTATAGGAACAGCAGCACCGAAGCCAGTATCAGGGCCACGACACTGAGCAACGCCAGGTTGCGGCGGTTAGATGTTTTCATAAGGGCTTGCCTCCCCATTCACTGGTCAGGGTCTGGAGGAATTTGATGATCAGCGTCTTGTCGTCGGCAGAGGGAATACGACCGAGCTGAAACGTGAACATCACGTCCACCGCCTCTTCGAGGGTCTTGACCGAACCATCGTGAAAGTACGGCGCGGTCACGGCGACGTTGCGCAGGCTCGGGACCTTGAACACGTTGCGGTCCTCTTCGTCCTTGGTGACCAGATAGCGGCCCAGGTCGGCTTCGGTGGGGTTGCCCCTGTTCTTGAAGTAGTCGCCCATGACCCCGAACTTCTGGAACATGTTGCCGCCGATGTTTACGCCCTGATGGCAGGCGATGCAGCCGTAATCCTTGAAGCGTTGGTAGCCGTACTTTTCATCTTTGGAGAGAATGTCGGTATCACCCAGCAGGTATTGGTCGAAACGCGAGTTGGCGCTGATCAGCGTGCGTTCGTAGGTGGCAAGGGCGTTTTGCACATTGTTCATGGTCACGCCGTCCGGGTAGGCGTTGACGAACGAGGTCTGATAAACCGGATCGGCGTTCAGCGTCTGCACCACATGCTCCCAGTTACTGCCCATTTCACTGGAGCTCTGCACCACTCCGTGGATCTGGGTTTCCAGGGTGTCGGCGCGACCGTTCCAGAATTGCCGGAAGTTCAGGCTGGCGTTGAACACGCTGGGGGTGTTGATCGTCACCGGCAGGCCGGCGAAACCGATGGAGAACGCCTTGTCGTCGGCCCCGCCGTTTTCCAGTCGGTGGCAACTGGCGCAGGACAGACTGCCGTTGACCGACAAGCGTTTCTCGTTGAATAACTGGCGGCCGAGTTCGACCCGCAGCGGATTCTGCTGTGGCACCGCCGGCAGTGGTTTGAGTGGTTCATCCAGCGGCGCGGCACCGGCGCTCAAGCAGAGTCCGAACAATGGCACCAGAAGCAGGCGGTGAAAGGAAGGCGACATCTGATGATTCCTTGGCTGGAGGCCTGTGTGTCGTTGCGCATCGTTCACATGGCTGCGGATGAAGAGGGCTTCACCGACCCCAGATACCGGACGAACGCTTCCGGCTCCACGGCTTTGCTGAAGTAGTAGCCCTGGCCTTCCTCGCATTGATGGGCCTTGAGGAAATCCAGTTGTTCGAGGGTTTCCACCCCTTCAGCAATGATGGTCAGCTTGAGGCTCCGGCCTAGGCTGATGATGGCGCTGACGAGGGCAGCGTCGTTGCTGTCGCTGCTTAAGCCGCGAATGAATGACTGATCGATTTTCAGCACATCGATGGGAAAACGCTGCAAGTAACTCAGGCTGGAATAACCGGTACCGAAGTCATCGATGGCCAGTCGCACGCCCATGGCCTTGAGCCGGGTCAGCGCGGTCACCGTGGTTTCGACGTTCTGCATCAATATGCCTTCGGTGATTTCAAGCTCCAGCAAGGCCGGTTCCAGACCTGTTTGTTTGAGTGTCTGTTCGATGCCGTCGACAAAGTCCCGCTGACGGAAGTCGATGGCCGAGATATTCACCGACATACAGATTTTCGGCAGCCCTGCGGCCTGCCAGGCGCAGGTTTGTCGGCAAGCCTCGGCGAGCACCCATTTGCTCAACGGCACGATCAAACCGCTGTCTTCGGCTACACCGATAAATTTGGACGGGTAGATCAGACCGTGCCCCGGTTTTTGCCAGCGGATCAGCGCCTCGGCACCGACCACTTGGCCGCTGCCCAGGTCCAGTTTGGGTTGGTAATGCAGGACAAATTCGTTGCGCTCCAGCGCTAGGCGAATGCCAGACTCGATGCTTTGCTGATCCCGGGCGCGCTGGTTCATGTCGTCGATAAAAAAACTGTAATCGTTCGGGCCGCTTTCCTTGACGTTGCGCATCGCGGTTTCGGCTTTCTTGATGAGCGAGATGGCATCGAGGCCGTCCTCGGGGTAGATGCTGATGCCCAGGCTGGCGGTCACGCACAGGTCGTGGCCGGCAATGTGCTGAGGCGCGCGGATGGCATTCAAGAGTTTTTCGGCGATGCCCTTGGTCTGCTGAGGGTGGCGGACATCGGCGAGGATCACCACGAATTCGTCAGAGCCGTAGCGAAATACCGAATCGGACTCGCGAATAGTCGCCACCAGATTGCGGCCTACCTGTTTGAGCATCTCGTCACCGGCCGGATGGCCCAGGGCGTTGTTGATGCGCTTGAAGCGATCGAGTCCCAAAAACATCACGGCCAGTTGCTTGTCATGACGCCGGGACAGGGCCAGAGACTGGTTCAGCCGGTCACCGAGCAACGTGCTGTTGGGCAGCTCGGTCAGTACGTCGTACTGCAACAGGTGCGAAACCTTGAGCAATTCGTGGACCCGCGCCTCGATGGTTTTCTCCAGGTTCAGGACCTTCATCGCTGCGTCCTGCGCCATCTGCCATTTCCAGGTCAGGGCACTGGCCATCTGGCGGATTTCCAGGCTGTCGAAGGGTTTTTTCAGCACCAGCAACTGGTCGCCGAACTCCAGCCGTTCGGCCATGTCTTCCCAGGTGTAATCGGAATAGGCCGTGCACAATGCGATTTGCAGGTGAGGGTCGGCCTTCCACAGTTGTTCGATGGTTTCCAGGCCGTCCCAGCCCGGTGGCATGCGCATGTCGGTGAACGCCATGGCATAGGGGCGACCTTCGGCCAGTGCGCGCGTGACCAGTTCGAGGGCTTCCTGGCCCTGGTAGGCCGAGTCGAGCTGGAACGTCAGCCGATCAAGCTGCACGGTGCCGAACAGAGCTTCTTCAGCACCAGCCAGGGTCTGTTCGCCTTCGGTCTCTGGGCCAAGAATCTTGCGAAAATCCTCATGAATCGAGGGCGTGTCGTCGATGATCAGGATGCGCCGATTGGTCCGTACGAAAGGCGTTTTCATCCTTTGTCCTCCGCGGAGCGTGGCGGGTTGTCCAGAATCTGCCCGATGTCGTGGTTGGGGGGCAAGATGCTGCCGGCCTTCAGCAGCTCGGCGGCCTGCTGGCTGCTGACCGCTTTGCTGAAGAAGTAACCCTGAGCGTTCATCGGTGAACCGGTGGCCATCAGCGAGCTGCGCTGCTCCTGGGTTTCAACGCCCTCGGCAATGATGCCGATCCCGACTTCACGGGCAAAGTTGATGATGGCGCGCAGGGTGGTCGCGCTGGCCGGATCGTGG
Organism: Pseudomonas sp. ZS1P83; assembly: GCF_054897825.1. Classification (NCBI taxonomy): domain Bacteria; kingdom Pseudomonadati; phylum Pseudomonadota; class Gammaproteobacteria; order Pseudomonadales; family Pseudomonadaceae; genus Pseudomonas; species Pseudomonas sp. ZS1P83. Next base: position 4,232,103 of record NZ_CM142706.1, on the reverse strand, counting down.
GCGGCGGTGTCGATGAAGGCCTGAGCGAGTTTCAGGTGATTGACCTGGTAGGTCTTGAGATAGTCGAACGAGGAATACTCGGTGCCGAAGTCGTCGATGGCGATCTTCACCCCCAGCTCACGCAGTCGCGGCAGCACATCGTTGTGGGTCCATTTGGTCTGGGCCAACGTCGCTTCGGTGACGTCGAAGCGCAGGTCCCAGGGGCAGATTTCCCAGCGCGCGGTGGTGCGCAGCACGTCATAGATCAGCTCGGGACCACTTTTGAGTTGGGCCAGGGACAGTTTGATCGCAATGACCGGTGGCGCCATGCCTTCATCGCGCCATTGGCGCATTTGCTGGCAGGCGTGATCCAGCACCCAGTGACCGAGCGCGACGATGGTGCCGGTCTTCTCCGCGGCGGGCAGGAACGCCGGGCCTTCCAGTAAACCGCGCTCGGGGTGGTTCCAGCTGACCTGAGCTTCCATGCCGAGGATTTTGCCGCTGCTCAAGTCCACTTCCGGCCAGTAATGCAGTTCGAGTTCATCGTGTTCGATGGCCGCTCTCAAGTCGTTGGCGATGGTCATGCGTTCGACCACCTCCTGATTGATCTCCTCGGAGTGGAAGTGGTACTGGTTGCGGCCCTTTTCCTTGGAGCGATACAACGCCATGTCGGCCTGGGTCAGAAGGCCGTCGGCGCTGGTGCTGGCCGGGCTGTAACTGCTGATGCCGATACTGACCGAGACCCGTACATCATTGCCGGCCAGGGAGTAGGGCAATACCAGCGTATCGCGGACCTTGGCGGCCAGGGCCGCGGATTCGGTCGGGTCGCCGACGTCCTGCTGCAAGATCGCGAACTCGTCACCGCCGAGACGGGCGACCACATCGTTTTCGCGCACACAGGCCTTGATCCGGCGGGCAACCTCTTGCAGCAACAAGTCGCCCACCGGGTGGCCGAGGGTATCGTTGATGCGCTTGAAGTGATCCAGGTCCAGGTAAAACATGGCGAACGGTGCCGCCCCCCGACGAGCAGCGGCGAATGCCTGATGCAACCGTTCGATCAGCGTCGCACGGTTGGCCAGCCCGGTCAGCCCGTCGGTGCGGGCCAGCAGGGCGATTTTTTCCTCGGCCAATTTACGTTCAGTGATGTCGATAATGATGCCTTCGACTTCCAGCAAACGGCCTTCATCGCCGCGCACCGGGATGTAGCGGTTTTCGACCCAGCGCCAGTCACCGCTGCCGGTGCGCATCCGAAACTCGATGGAAGCGCCCGCCGCATGACGGTCCAGCACCCGGGCCATGGCGGTGTCGACCTTCGTTTGATCATCGGGATGGATCAGTTCCCGGGCCCAGTTGGCCGAAGCCACCAGGTTCGCTGCGACGTGGCCGTACTTGGTGATGTTGTGCGAGATATACATCAGCGGAAACGACGGCTCGCCCCGCAGCCGATACAGAATGGTCGGGCTGTTCTGCACAATGATGTTGGCATCGGACAGCTCCCGTGTGCGCTCCTCGACCGCCTGTTCCAGCAGCGACATTTTCAGCGCCGCGTCTTCGGTCATTTGCCACTTGGCGGTCAGTGCACTGGCCATCTGGCGGATTTCGATGGCATCAAAGGGTTTTTTCAGAATCAGCAGGCGATCGCCCAGTTCCAGGCGTTCGTCGATGTCTTCCCAGGAATAGTCGGAATAAGCGGTGCAGAGCGCCACTTGCAGCTTGGGATCGACCTGCCACAGCCGTTCGATGGTCTCCAGCCCGTCCCAGCCCGGCGGCATGCGCATGTCGATGAAGGCCATTGCGTAAGGCATGTCGTTGGCCAGCGCCGTCTCGACCTTGTCCAAGGCTTCGAGGCCCTGAAGCGCCGAGTCGAGTGTGAAGCTCTGCAGCGACAGCGCCGCAGGGGTGCCGAACAGGGCTTTTTCGGCGCTGATCAGGCTGTCGTCCTCAATCGAGGGTGGACTGAGGATCTTGGTGAAGTCCGCATGAATCGAAGCGGTGTCGTCGACGATAAGAATCCGTCGATTGGTCCGTGCCAGCAGCGTATTTATCGTCATACGCTGGTACCGGCAGCAGTGTGGTGCGGTTTATTCATAGGGGGCATCCTTTCCCTGATCACCTGGCCGAACGTACAGATATGGATCCGAGTCAGCTGAGCATAGTTCGCTGTCCAGCACTTCGCGCAACTCAATGAGCTGATTCATTTCCGTTGAGGGGGTGAAAATCATCTAGCCTGTAGGTCAGGCTCCGGCAATAGGGGATGTTTGCCCCGGGACCTGCCACAACGATGTGCCCGTTTTACTTGAGGTGACGCCATGGAAGAGCAACTCCCCACGACTTTGTACGATAAACCCAAGGTGCTGCTGGTCGATGATGAGGAGTCAATCCTCAACAGCCTGCGTCGTCTGTTACGCAGCCAGCCCTACGAATTGCTGCTGGCCACCAGCGGTGCCCAAGCGCTGGAGATCATGGAGCAACACGCCATTGACCTGGTGATGACCGACGCACGCATGCCCAACATGGACGGTGCCACGCTGCTGGCTCATATCCACCGGCTGTACCCGACGACCACCCGGATTCTGCTCACCGGCTACGCGGACATGCCGACGATCATCAAAGCCATCAACGAAGGGCAGATTCACCGCTACATCAGCAAACCCTGGAACGACGAGGAAATGCTCCTGACCTTGCGCCAGTCTTTGGCTCATCAACATTCCGAGCGCGAACGCCAGCGCCTGGAGCAGTTGAACCGGCAGCAGAACGCTCAGTTGAAGTCGCTCAACATCACCCTGGAAAAACACGTCGCCGCCCGTACCGCCGAACTCCAGCAGACTGCCGACATGCTCGACCTGGCCTACGAAGAGCTCAAGCGCAGCTATGTCACCGGCACCGAGGTGTTCTCGCTGCTGGCCAACTTGCGCCTGCCACCGGCCAAACAGACCAACCGCCAGATCATCGAACTGGTGCGGGTGTATTGCAAACTCCACGAACTGGACGAGGGCACGAGCCGCGACTTGGCCATGGCCGCGGCGCTCTACAACATCGGCAAGCTGAGCTGGACCGACAGCATGATCACCGCGCCCGCGGACCTGCTGCACCACAATGATCAGGAGCGTTATCGCGGTTATCCCAAGCAGAGCGAATCGCTGTTGATGACCCTCGACCCGATGAAGGACGCCGCTCGTCTGATTCTTCATCATCAGGAGCGCTGGGATGGCAGCGGTTTCCCCGACCGGCTCAAGGGCGAGGCAATTCCGTTCGGTTCGCGCCTGCTGAAACTGGCGGTGGATTTCATCGAGTTGCAGCGCGGACTGATCCTCGAGCGGCAGATGAACAGCGATGAGGCTCTGGTCTACATCCGCAGCTATGCCGGGCGGCTCTACGATCCCGAACTGGTGGAAGATTTCATCCAGGTCTGTGCCGCGTACCTGAGCGATGTCTCGTTGGCCGATCCGTCGGTCAAGGTGCTGACCACACGGGAAGTGGCGGCGGGCATGATCCTGGCGCGCAACCTCAATGCCGACAACGGCATGCTGCTGCTCAATGCCGGCAAGGTGTTGAACGGGCCGCTGGTAGAGAAGTTGATCGCCTTCGAAGCCATGGAGGGCGCGAAATACAGCATTTTTGTGAAAATGCCGGAAGAAGAGGAGACAGCGCTGCTGGAGCGCGCAACGACATAGACGTTGGCGCAGGATGTGATCTTTGCGGGGTGACGAAGCTGCGGCGGCCATGGGATCCTTGCGCTTTTTCCTCAAGGCCAATCCTGATCCATGACGCTTTCATCCGCTGCCTCGCCCCGTCTCATCCGCATCGCCGCCGCCCTGTTGATCGGCCCGGACGGTCGCATACTGTTGGTCCGCAAGCGCGGCACCGAGGCGTTCATGCAGCCAGGGGGCAAGATCGAAGCCCATGAGCAACCTGTCCACGCCCTGGCCCGTGAACTGGAAGAAGAATTGGGCTTGGTCATCGATCCGGCACACGCCACCTACCTCGGACAATTCTCGGCACCGGCCGCCAACGAGCCGGGTTTTGTCGTCCAGGCCGAACTTTTTCAGCTGACCATCGATTCAGCGGTAGCACCTGCGGCGGAGATCGAAGAGGTGCGCTGGATCGACCCGGCCACCGACGGCGATGTCACGCTGGCGCCATTGACACGGGACCTGATCCTGCCGTTTTATCGAACCTCGTTAATGATCGCCTGATCCTTTCCCGAACGCTGATTTCATAAGAGCAAGGACTGCCCATGATCCCGCTTCAAGACTTGCTGATCTTCGCCGCTGCCGCATTGCTGATGGTGCTGACGCCGGGGCCGAACATGATCTACCTTATTTCCCGTTCGATCTGCCAGGGGCGCAAGGCCGGCGTGACCTCCTTGCTCGGTGTGGTCGCGGGATTTTTCGTGCACCTGTTCGCGGCCGCTGCCGGTTTGACCGCCGTGTTTCTGGCGGTGCCGATGGCCTACGAAGTGCTGAAGTGGGCCGGCGCACTGTACCTGGTGTGGTTGGCCTGGCAGGCCGTCAAACCGGGTGCGTGTTCACCCTTCGAGGCACAGCAGTTGCCGCCGGATTCGTCCCGCAAATTGATCACCATGGGCTTTCTGACCAGCGCCCTGAACCCGAAGATCGCCGTGTTTTATTTATCGGTGTTTCCGCAGTTCATCACCCCTGAGCACGGTGCAGTGTTCACTCAGAGCATCATTTTGGGCCTGACCCAGATCAGCGTCAGTTTCACCGTCAATCTGCTGATCGCGCTGTTCGCCGCGGGCATCGCCTCCTGGTTCGTCAACAACCCGACCTGGCTGGCGGTGCAGCGCTATTTCATGGGCTTCGTGCTGTCAGCGCTGGCGTTGCGACTGATGCTTGAACAACGACGGATGGCTTGAACATGTGGATTGAGCGGCTTGATGCCAGTCACGCCCTGGATTATCGGGCGCTGATGCTCGAAGCCTACGACCTGCACCCCCAGGCGTTTACCTCCAGCGTGCGCGAACGCTCAGTGATGCCGCTGAGTTGGTGGGAATCACGCCTGGCCAGCAAGCTGGACGTGGTGTTCGGCGCATTCGAAGACGGTGAGTTGGCGGGCATCGTCGGCCTGGCCTTCGAACCTCGGGAAAAGGCCCGGCACAAGGCGACATTGTTTGGCATGTACGTGTCCGGCAAGGTCCGGCAGCGCGGGTTCGGTTATCACCTGGTGCAAGCTGCCCTGGCTGAAGCGCAGATCCGTCAGGGCCTGCGGCTGATCCAGCTGACCGTCACCGCCGGCAATGAAGCCGCGTTCAACCTGTACCAGCGTTGCGGCTTTATCCAGTTTGGTCTCGAACCTTTGGCGGTGCGGGTGGGCGAGGACTACTTCGACAAGATCCATATGTGGCGGGAGATCTAACCCACCACGATCAGGTAACGGCGTTTCAGCGGACGGCGCTGACTCCATCCAGTGTCGAGAACGACGTGTCCTTGGCCGTCAGCAAAAAGTCCCGCATGTATGGCGCATCCAGCATGTCGGCCCGAATCCCGGCGTACAGCGTCGCAAACAAACCCTTCTCGCCCAGCCGCTTGGCCTTCACATAACCCCGTGAGCTGTATTCATGCAGCGCCCAATGGGGCATGCCGCACACGCCGCGACCGCTGGCCACCAATTGCATCATCATCACCGTCAGTTCCGACGTGCGGACCTGAGCCGGCTCGATATCGGCCGGTTCGAGGAAGCGGGTGAAAATGTCCAGCCGATCACGTTCCACTGGGTAGGTGATCAGCGTTTCGGTGAGCAAATCTTCCGGAACGATGTAGGCCTTGCTCGCCAAACGGTGCTGGTTGGCCACCGCGAGCATCGCTTCGTAGGTGAACAACGGCACGTAGGTGATCCCGGCCAGTTCCAGCGGATCGGAGGTCACTACCAAATCCAGATCGCCACGGGCCAGCGCAGGCAACGGGGCGAAGGAGAACCCTGAGGCCAGGTCCAGTTCGACTTCCGGCCAGGCATCGCGGAACTGGTCGATGGTCGGCATTAGCCACTGAAAGCAACTGTGACACTCGATCGCCATGTGCAATCGCCCAGCGGTGCCACCGGCCAGCCGTGCGATATCGCGCTCGGCACCCCGCAACAACGGCAGGGTGGCGTCGGCCAGTTGCAGCAGGCGCAAACCGGCGCTGGTGAAGCGCACCGGTTTGGTCTTGCGCACGAACAGCGGCATCCCCAGCCGTTCCTCAAGCTCCTTGAACTGATGGGACAGGGCGGACTGTGTCAGGTGCAGGCGGTCGGCCGCATCCACCAGGCTATCGGCTTCGCGCAAGGCGTGCAGGGTCTTCAGGTGACGGATTTCAAGCACCGGGGGCTCCATGAGGAAAACTTGTGATCAACACGAAAAGGTTGAGTTTGTCTCATGTTGGGTTGGCTGTCGACAATAGGGCCATGTTTTACGACATCTTTGTATTGGGAGAAACTCATCATGGCTCTGGCCCACACACTTGGTTTTCCACGCATCGGCGCGGACCGCGAACTGAAAAAAGCCCTCGAATCCTACTGGAAGGGCGATCTGGAACAGGACGCGCTGAAAAGCGTCGGCCGCCAATTGCGCGCCACCCACTGGCAATTGCAGAAAGACGCCGGCATCGACCTGCTGCCCGTGGGCGACTTCGCCTGGTACGACCAAGTCTTGACCCATTCCTTGACCTTCGGTGTGATCCCCGAGCGTTTCGACAGCGCCAAGGATTCGCGCGGCTTGCCCACCCTCGACACCCTGTTCGCCATGGCCCGTGGCGCCACGGCTGCCTGCTGCGGCGGCGAACACACTCAAGCGCAATACGCCCAGGAACTGACCAAGTGGTTCGACACCAACTACCACTACCTGGTCCCGGAGTTCACCGCTGACCAGCAGTTCAAACTGAGCTGGGAACAACTGTTCGACGAAGTCGACGAAGCCAAGGCCCTGGGTCACAACGTCAAACCGGTGATCATCGGCCCACTGACTTACTTGTGGCTGGGCAAGGCTAAAGGCAACGACTTCGACAAGCTCGATCTACTGGAGCGCCTGCTGCCGATCTATGGCGAAATCCTCGGTCGCCTCGCCGCCCAAGGCGTGGAGTGGGTGCAGATCGATGAACCGATTCTGACCCTCGACCTGCCACAGGCCTGGAAAAACGCCTTCGAACGCGCTTACCACATCCTTCAATACTCGCCGCTGAAAAAACTCGTGGCGACCTACTTCAGTGGTCTGGAAGACAACCTCGGCCTGGCTGTCAGCCTGCCGGTGCAAGGCTTGCACATCGATGCCGTGCGCGCTCCGGATCAACTCGGTCAGGTGCTGGACCGTCTGCCGACTTACAAGATTCTTTCGGTGGGTTTGGTCAACGGCCGCAACGTCTGGCGCTGCGAGCTGGAGCAAGTCCTCGCTCAATTGCAACCGGCCCAGGAACGCTTCGGCGACAACTTGTGGGTCAGCAGTTCCTGCTCGCTGCTGCACAGCCCGGTGGATCTGGATCGCGAAGACAAACTCGACCCTGAGTTGAAAAGCTGGCTGGCGTTTGCGGTGCAGAAGTGCGGTGAAATCGCCGTGCTGCGCGATGCCCTCAACGATCCGCAATCGCCCAAGGTGCAAGCCGCCCTGGCCGAAAGCCGTGCCATTCAGGCCAGTCGCACCGAATCGCCACGTATCCACAACGCTGAGGTGCAGGCGCGCATCAACGCCATCGGCGCAGCGGACAGCCAACGCCATTCGCCGTTTGCCAAACGCATCGAGCAGCAGCGCGCGCGGTTGAAACTGCCGGCATTCCCGACCACGACCATCGGCTCGTTCCCGCAGACCGGTTCGATTCGTCTGGCGCGGCAAGCGTTCAAGCAAGGCAAGCTGTCGGCCAACGACTACACCGACGCCATGCACAGCGAAATCCGTCACGCCGTGCAAGTCCAGGAACGACTGGGGCTGGACGTGTTGGTGCACGGTGAAGCCGAGCGTAACGACATGGTCGAGTACTTCGCCGAGCAACTGGACGGCTACCTGTTCACCCGTTTCGGTTGGGTGCAGAGCTACGGTTCGCGCTGCGTGAAACCGGCGATCATCTACGGCGACCTGAGCCGCCCGACCGCCATGACGGTCGACTGGATCACTTATGCACAGAGCCTGACCGACAAGGTCATGAAGGGCATGCTCACCGGCCCCGTGACCATGCTGATGTGGTCGTTCCCGCGCGAAGACGTCTCGCGCAAAATCCAGGCGCAGCAGTTGGCGCTGGCCCTGCGTGACGAAGTGGTGGACCTGGAAACCGCTGGCATCAAGATCGTGCAGATCGACGAAGCCGCCTTCCGCGAAGGCTTGCCGCTGCGCCGTGCGCAATGGCAGGAATACCTCGACTGGGCGGTAGAAGCCTTCCGCTTGAGCGCATCCGGTGTGCGTGACGAAACGCAGATCCACACCCACATGTGCTACAGCGAATTCAACGACGTGATCCAGTCCATCGCGGCCATGGACGCCGACGTGATCACCATCGAGACCTCGCGTTCAAACATGGAGTTGCTGGAGGCTTTCGAAGCGTTCGACTACCCGAACGACATCGGCCCGGGGGTCTACGACATCCACTCGCCACGGGTGCCGGACACGGCCGAGATGGTCAAGTTGATGAGCAAGGCCGTTAAACGGATTCCCGCCGAGCGGTTGTGGGTCAATCCGGATTGCGGGTTGAAGACTCGAGGCTGGCCTGAGACTGAGGCGGCGTTGGTGAACATGGTGGCGGCGGCAAGGCAGTTGCGTAGTCAGTTGGCCTGATTTGATCTGATCGTTCCCACGCAGAGTGGGAACGATCTTCTGTGCGAATACGACCGTTCAGCACTCTTCATCAAACTGTCACGCAACTGTGGCAGCGCGCTTGAACAAACTTCATCAGACTCGCGCTCTACTGGGGTTCTGCGTTTCGGTGTTTTTCATGCGTGCACGATTTTTATCCACAGCGGTTTTCCTGGCCGCGCTGTTGTTTGGCCTGCCGTCCCTGGCGGCGTCTCGTTGCGATATCAATGTTCCGACCGAGCGGGTCGATCTGGCGCAGGTGAGCCTGGCGTACCAGAGCATTGGCCGTGCGTCCGACCCAGCATTGCTGCTGGTGATGGGCCTGGGCGGTCAGTTGATTCACTGGCCGGATGAGGTGGTGATCGCGCTGTGTCAGCAGGGGTTTCGGGTGATTCGCTATGACAATCGCGATGTCGGCCTGTCGACCTGGCGGCAAGCGCCCATCGACGCCAATCTGACGTTCGAAGTGCTGCGCTACAAACTCGGTTTGCCGGTGTCGGCGCCGTACACCCTGACCGATATGGCTGATGATGCATTTGGATTGATGGATGCGTTGCACGTCGAGCAATTTCACGTATTGGGCGCGAGCATGGGCGGGATGATCGCCCAGCATATGGCGGCGATGGCGCCGCAGCGGGTCGAGAGCCTGACCTTGATCATGACCAGCTCCGGGGCCGAAGGCTTGCCGGCACCGAGTGCGGCGTTGGTGCAGTTGCTCGCGCGCCGTGGTGCGCCGAATCGCGAAGCAGCGCTGGAGCAACAAGCCGATTTGCTGGCGGCGCTGGGCAGCCCGACGGTGAGCGATGATCGGCAGGGGCTGCTGCATCAGGCAGCGCTCTCTTATGACCGTGCGTTCAACCCCGAAGGCGTAAAGCGCCAGATCATGGCGATCCTCGCCGAGCGCAGTCGTGTCGCGCTGCTTAATCAATTGCGGGTACCGACGCTGGTGGTGCATGGCACCGCCGATCCGCTGTTGCCGGTGATGCACGGCGTACACCTGGCGGCGCATATCCGCGGCAGTCAGTTGAAGCTGATTCCGGGGCTGGCGCATCGTTTCCAGGAGGCGTTCAAGGCGCCGCTGCTGGCGGCGGTGTTGCCGTACTTGCAGACCCACCGCGAGGACACCTCGCATTGGGCACAGATTGATCCGGTGGCAACCCCGAACCTTCTCTAATCCACAGGGGTAGTGGAACAGCTGCCACCTCGGCCTCGTCGGGTGTATCGTTCAAACTTTCCGGCGCAATTCAAGCCTGCGAGGTGAATGATGAGTACCCCCCTGAAGATCGATTTCGTCAGCGACGTGTCCTGCCCCTGGTGCGTTGTCGGCCTCTACGGCCTGACCCGAGCGCTGGATTTGCTGGGCGACGAGGTGCAGGCCGAGATCCGTTTCCAGCCGTTCGAACTGAACCCGAAGTTGGGGCCGGAAGGGCAGAACATCACTGAACACATCACCGAAAAGTACGGTTCGACCCCTGAGCAATCGCAGAAGAATCGCGAGATGATCCGCGCGCGTGGCGCCGAGGTCGGGTTTGCCTTTCGCACGGATGGCAACAGCCGCATCTACAACACGTTCGATGCTCATCGCTTGCTGTTCTGGGCGGGGCTCGAAGGGTTGCAGTTCAATTTGAAAGAAGCGCTGTTCAAGGCGTATTTCACTGATGGCGGTAATCCGTCCGACCCTGGTCAGTTGGCGCAGATTGCGCAAAGCGTTGGGCTGGATCGGCAGCGGGCCGAGGCGATTCTGGCGTCGGACGAGTTCGCCAAAGAGGTTCGTGAGGAAGAGCAGTTGTGGCTGTCGCGAGGCGTCAGTTCGGTGCCGACCGTGGTGTTCAACGGGCAATACGCAGTCAGTGGTGGCCAGCCGGTGGAGACCTTTGTCGGGGCGATTCGGCAAATCATGAGCGAATCAAAAGGCGGCACGGTGAACGGCTGAGATCATTCCCACGCTCCGCGTGGGAATGCCTCTAGGGACGCACCGCGTCCAGTGACGCGGAGCGTCACGGGCTGCATTCCCACGCGGAGCGTGGGAACGATCAGCTAGGCGTCAGCCGTGAAGGCGGACCCACACTGAAACCAGAACCGTCGCCGCCATCAACCAAGCCACCGCCGCCACCGCCAACGAAGCCTCCAACCGCATCCGGTCCACCATCACGTACAACGTCGCCAAGTAGATGAAGTAAGGAATAATCGACCACATCCCAAACACGATGGTGGTCTTCAAGTCCTCCACCGAACGTCCCTTGCCGACGATGTAATGAGCAATCAGCGCAAAGGTCGGAAACAGCGGCACCAATCCGGCGATGTAATAGTTTTTGGTCTTGGCCAACGCAGCCAGAATCACCACCACCGCCGCGCCCAGTGCCGCTTTGAGAATCAGGTCCATCAGTGGCTCAGCCCGTACTTCTTCACTTTGTCGAACAGCGTGGTCTTGGCCATGCCCAGTTCCAGACTCGCCTGGGTCAGGTTGCCGCCGCTGCGTTGCAAGGCATCGCTGAGCAGGTTGCGTTCGAAAGCTTCTACCGCTTCGGCGAAGGCCAGGCCCTGATTGCTACCGCTGGCGCCGGACTTCTTGAAGGCCGGCAGGCCGAGGGCAAAGCGCTCAGCGACGTTGCGCAGTTCGCGCACGTTGCCCGGCCAGTCGTGGCTCATGAGATTCGACAGGGTCTGGTTGTCCAGGTCCGGCACCGCGCGGTCGAAGCGCAAGGATGACTGCTGCAGAAAGTGTTCGAACAATTGCAGGATGTCTTCGCGTCGTTCGCGCAGTGGTGGCAGTTCGAGGGTCACCACGTTCAAGCGGTAATACAGGTCGCTGCGAAACTCGCCAGCCTTGCTCGACGCATCCAGGTCGGACTTGGTCGCCGCGATCACCCGGCAATCCACCGCCACGCTCTGGTTCGAGCCAAGACGTTCGAGGGTGCGCTCCTGCAACACCCGCAGCAGTTTGATTTGCAGCGGTAGCGGCATGCTTTCCACTTCGTCGAGGAACAGCGTGCCACCGTCGGCGTGTTCGATCTTGCCGATCCGCCGTTTGCCCGCGCCGGTGAAGGCGTTGGCTTCATGACCGAAGATTTCGCTTTCGAACAGGTTTTCCGGCAGGCCACCGCAGTTCAGCGCGACAAACTGTTTGGAGTGCCGTCGACTGAAGTCATGCAGGCAGCGCGCGACCAACTCCTTACCGGTGCCGGTCTCGCCTTCGATCAGCACGTTGGCTGACGTATCAGCGACGTTGGCGATCAATTCCCGCAGGTTTTGCATGGCGGGTGAGCGGCCGATAATCCGGCCTTCGAGGGAATCCCGTTCCGCCAGTTGCCGACGCAACGAAGAGACTTCCCGCGCGAGGCTGCGTTGCTCCAGCGCACGGCGCGCCACGTCGACCAGACGTTCGGGGGAGAAGGGTTTCTCCATGAAGTCATAGGCGCCTTTTTGCATCGCGCCGACGGCCATGGAGATGTCGCCGTGGCCGGTGATCAGTACCACCGGCAGGCTGCGGTCGCGGGCCTTGAGTCGGGTCAGCAATTCCAGGCCGTCGATGCCCGGCAGGCGGATGTCGCTGATGACGATGCCTGCAAAATTGTCGCCGACCCGCTCCAGCGCTTCTTCGGCGCTGCCGACGCCCACGCAGGGAATGTCTTCCAGGGTCAGTGCCTGTTGGCAGCCGAGCAGCACATGGGGGTCGTCTTCGACGATCAGCACACTAAGGTCGTTGTTCATATTGGCTCGGCGTGAGTGGGGCTTACCAACGGTAAACTGAGGACGAAGGTGGTACCACCGCTGGCCGGGTGTTCGACACCCAGATGACCGCCGGTGGCAGCGGCCAGGCTCGCTGACAGGGTCAGGCCGAGGCCCAGGCCCTGTTCGCCGGGTTTGGTGGTGAAGAACGGTTCGAATAGATGTTTGCGTGCTTCGGCGTCGATGCCGTGGCCGTTGTCGCGTACACGAAGGCGATATTTGCCATCGAACTCTTCGCCTTCGAGCCACAATTCTGGCAGCGGCTGCGCCTGCATGGCGTCGAGCGCATTGCCGATCAGGTTGACCAGAATCTGCTCGAGGCGGGTCTGGTCGATCTGCACTTGGAGATTGGCGAAGTTTCGGTGCAGTTGCAGATGAGCGCTTTCCACGCGACCACCGAGCAGCTGCAAGGCCGCATCCACCGCTTTGCCGAGGCTGGCCTGACCTTTGTCGTCGCCGCGGCGAGCAAACGAACGCAGGCTGGCGGTGATCCGACCCATGCGGTCGATCAGTTCGTTGATGGTCTTGAGGTTGGTGCTGGCAACGTCCAGCTGGCCACGCTCAAGGAAACGCACGGTGTTGCCGGACAACGTCCGCAACGCTGCCAGTGGCTGATTCAATTCGTGGGCGATGCTGGTGGACATTTGGCCGATGGCCGCGAGTTTTCCGGCCTGCACCAGTTCATCCTGGGCACGGCGCAAGGTCTCTTCGGCCTGACGGCGTTCGCGGATCTGACTCTTGAGCCGTTCATTGCTGGCGCGCAGATCGGTGGTGCGTTCGGTAATCCGACGCTCCAGTTGACTGTTGGCTTCCTGCAAGGCTTCCCGGGCGGCGAGGCGCGTGGCGATCACCTTGCGCCGCTCGTTCCAGGCGATCAGCAGGAATGCCACCAGAGCAAACGCCACCGCCACCAGAATCCCTTGATTGATCGCTTCACGCCGCAAATCCTGCAGGGGCGTGAGCAACGTGAAATTCCACGGGGTATCGCTCAAAGGGCGGGTTTGCGACAGGTAGCTGATGTTCTCTTCATCGGACACGAGTTCGCTGTTGGCGGGGAACGTCAGTTTTTCCTCACCTTCGGCTAGTTGTTCCCGGGCCAGCGGCTGCAGTTCGTTCAGTGGAAACCAGTAGTACTGAAGGCTGCGCGCCAGTTTTTCCTTGGTCTCGTCGCTCAATGGCACAACCGATTTCAGCCGTCGTGCCGGATCGCTCGAAAGAATGATGATGCCGTTCTCGTCGCTGACGAAAGCTTCCAGCCGCGCACGCTGCCAGCGTTCTTCCATGGCTTCGAGGCGGACTTTGACCACCGCGACGCCGATGATCTTGCCGTGTTCTTCCAGGCCATGAGCCAGGTAATAACCGGGCTCGCCGTTGGTGCTGCCGATGCCGTAAAAGCGCCCCGGCTGACCGCGCACGGCGTTTTGGAAGTAGGCGCGAAAGGACAAGTCTTCGCCCAGGTAACTGTCGACATCGCGCCAGTTACTGGTGGCCATGACGCGACCGGTGGTGTCCATCACATAGATAGCCCGACTGCGGCTGCGCCGGTTCAGGCCTTCGAGGTATTCATTGACCGTCTGCCGGTGTTCCGGTGACGGGTCGGCCAACAGCTTCGAAACACTGGATTCGAGTTCCAGCAGGCTGGGCAGGTAGGTGTATTTGCTGATCTCGCTCTCGACGGCACGTGCGTGCAATTCGAGTTGACGCTGGCCGTTCTCGCTGAGGCTGCGAATTCCGTAGTGTTCACTGACCCAGTAGCCGATGTAACCCAATCCGATCATCAGGGCGATGACCAGCGGCGGGAGGAACAGATGGCGAATCAGACGGGGTTTCACGGCGAGTGATGGCGGCGCGGCGCGATAGAGAGTGGGGTCGCATTTCATCACAGATGCCTTGGGTCAACCACAACACAAATCTCCATATACCCACGGGCCCCTTGTTGGAGCTGCTGTATGGTGATCCGTAGGAGCCAGGCTTGCCGGCGAAGGCGCTCTTAAGGACGCCTTCGCCGGCAAGCCTGGCTCCTACAAAAGCGGTTCACTCCCACAAGCCCGCTCCCACATTTGGGGCGGTGCTGTTCTTAGTGCTGCAGAATCTTGTTGAGGAAGTGCTGTGTACGCTCGGCGCGGTGGCTGATGTCGCCGAAGAAATCCTCTTTCTTGCAGTCTTCTATGATTTTGCCCTGGTCCATGAAGATCACCCGGTCCGCCACTTTGCGGGCGAAGCCCATTTCGTGGGTCACGCACATCATGGTCATGCCTTCGTGGGCCAGTTGCACCATCACGTCGAGTACTTCGTTGACCATTTCAGGGTCGAGCGCCGAGGTCGGTTCGTCGAACAGCATGACGATCGGGTCCATCGCCAGCGCGCGGGCAATCGCCACACGCTGTTGCTGTCCGCCGGAGAGCTGGCCCGGGTGCTTGTGGGCGTGGGCGGAGAGACCGACACGCTCAAGCAGTTGCAGGCCTTTCTTGGTGGCTTCTTCCTTGCTGCGACCCAACACCTTGATCTGCGCGATGGTCAGGTTTTCGGTGATGGTCAGGTGCGGGAACAGTTCGAAATGCTGGAACACCATGCCGACGCGCGAACGCAGTTTTGGCAGGTCGGTCTTCGGGTCGGCGATGGATGTGCCATCGACCACCACGTCGCCTTTCTGGAAGGGTTCCAGGGCATTAACGCATTTGATCAGGGTGGATTTGCCGGAACCGGACGGCCCGCACACCACAATCACTTCGCCTTTTTTGACCTCGGTGCTGCAGTCAGTCAGTACCTGGAAGTCGCCATACCACTTGTTGACATTCTTGATAGAGATCATACGGCAAACCTTTTTTGCAGACGCTTGACCAGCAGCGAGGCGGCAAAGCTGATTGTGAAGTACGTGAGCCCTGCGAAAATCAGGAACTCATTGGAGCGGCCGATGATGTCGCCACTGGCACGCGAGGCATTGAGGAAGTCCACCAGACCGACCGCGTAGACCAGCGAGGTGTCCTGAAACAAGATAATGCTCTGTTGCAGCAGCAGCGGGGTCATCTTGCGGAACGCTTGCGGCAGGATGATCAAACGCATCATCTGGCCATACGTCATGCCCAAGGCTTGGGCAGCACCCATCTGGCCCTTGGAAATCGACTGCACGCCGGCCCGGACGATTTCGCAGAAGTACGCCGCTTCGAACATCATGAACGCCACGATGCAGGATGCGAACGCGCCGATCGGGGTGTCTTCGCCGGTGATCCAGCGGAGTACGAATGGCACCGCCAGGTAGAACCAGGTGATGACCAGCAGCAGCGGGATCGAGCGGAAGTAATTGACGTAGGCGCCGGCAATGTTCGATAGCCATTTGCTGTGGGACAGGCGCATCAGTGCCAGGATCGTGCCGAGGATGATCCCGCCGGACACGCCCAGCGCCATCAGTTGCAGGGTCATGACCATGCCGTTCCACAGGCCCGGCAGGGACGGGATGATGCCCGAGAAGTCGAATTCCATCATTTACCCCCTACGGAGATCAGGCCCGGTACGGCAACTTTCTTCTCGACCATACGCATCAGCAGCATCAGGCCCATGTTCAGCGTGAAGTAGATCAGGGTCGCCAGGGTGAAGGCTTCGAACAGGTTGGCGGAGAATTCAGCGGTTTGTTTGGTCTGCGCGAGCAACTCCATCAGACCGATCAGCGAGGCCACGGAGGAGTTCTTGAACACGTTCAGGAATTCCGAGGTGAGCGGCGGAATGATGATCCGGTAAGCCTGGGGCAGCAGCACGTTCCAGTAGATTTGCGGCAGTTTGAAGCCCATGGCGCGAGCGGCGGCTTCCTGGCCGAGTGGCAACGCCTGGATGCCGGTACGCACTTGTTCGCAAACGCGCGCAGCGGTGAACAGGCCCAGGCAGACGACGACGCTCAGGTAGGCCGAAGTGGTCGGGTTCAGGTCCTGTTTGTACCAATCCTGCAGGTTCTGCGGCAGCAGATCGGGCACCAGGAAGTACCAGATGAACAGCTGAACCAGCAGCGGCACGTTACGGAAGAGTTCGACGTAGCAGGTCGCGATGCCCGATACGATGCGATTCGGCACGGTGCGCATGACACCCAGAACCGAGCCCAGCAGCAGGGCAATGATCCAGGCCACGACGGCGATGGCGATGGTCCAGCCCAAACCGGAGATGTACCAGTCGAGATACGTCTCGCTACCCACGCCGGTGGACTTGAAGAACACGCCCCAGTCCCAGTTGTAATTCATTAGGGTCTCCCCTCAGATCGTTCGATATACAAATGCCCGCCTGGGGAAGCTCCGTTCCCGCCCGACCAGGTGGCCTGTGTGGTCAGTTCTGTCAGCTCAACTTCGGCCCCGGAAGTCCATTTTCCGCGTTGCTGTTCCTCGCCATAGCGGGCTATGACTCGTCACAGCGCCTTGGATATGAACTTCCGGCACCGAATTTGAGCTAACGAACTGACCGTACAGGCCACTACGGTCAGGCACACACGAGCGGCTCGACAGCCACCGGTTCGAGTGTTTCCAAAAATGCCAGCAGGGAGTGACTATCCCTGAAAGGGCAGTGGCCCTCTCAGGAGATAAGGTTAGTCAGAAATCAGGACTTCTTGTCGTCAGCCGCTTTATCGGTCGGATTGGCGATCAGGGCCTTGAGCTCGTCGCTCATCGGGAACATCAGGTTCAGGTTTTTTGGCGGAATTGGCTGCATGAACCATTTTTCGTAGATCTTGTTGATCTCGCCGGACTTGTAGGTCGCAACGATCGCGTCATCCACAGCCTTCTTGAACGGCGCGTCGCCCTTGCGGACCATGCAGCCGTAGATTTCGTAGGACTGTGCAGTACCGGTTACGGCCCAGTCATCCGGCTTCTTGGCCTTGGCCATTTCACCGGCCAGCAAGGCGTCGTCCATCATGAAAGCAACGGCACGGCCCGATTCCAGCATCTGGAAAGATTCGCCGTGGTCTTTGGCGGAGATCACGTTCATGCCCATCTGCTTGTCGGCGTTCATCGACTTGAGGATGCGCTCGGACGTGGTGCCGGCGGTGGTCACGACGTTCTTGCCTTTCAGGTCGGCGAAGTCTTTGTAGGACGAATCTTTCTTGGCCAGCAGCTTGGTGCCGATTTCGAAGATGCCGACAGAGAAGTCAACTTGCTGCTGACGTTCTACGTTGTTGGTGGTGGAGCCGCACTCGACGTCCACGGTGCCGTTCTGCACCAGCGGGATACGGGTTTGCGAGGTGACCAGGTTGTATTTGACCTGGAGGTTCGGCAGGTCGAGGTCTTTTTTGATGGCTTCAACGATTTTCAGCTGGATGTCGTGGGAGTAGCCAACCGGTTTGCCGGAAGCGTCCGCGATATAGGAAAACGGAATGGAAGCGTCACGATGCCCGAGGGTGATAACGCCGGACTCTTTGATCTTCTTCAGGGTGCCGGTGAGTTCGGCGGCGAAAACTGGCGTGCTGATCAGAGCGGCAGCAATGGCTGCGCCCAGGATATGGGGAACGATGCGCATCAAATTTTCCTCGACATTGTTTTTATATGGAGCCAGTTCATCGGCCCTTCTTGTGCATCGAATGCCTGCCGGCTCCCGAAGGGTTAGCACCGTGGACATTCGTTCAAGAGTGTAGAGCATGACTCGTGCCAGGCTGGGTCAAATAGATCAAGCTATTGATTTTTAAGGGGATTAATTATTAATGGTGCAGATTTTGACGTTGGCAAATCCGGTTAACCGAATCGACTGACAGGTCGCGTTCGGAAAACCGAATGGTGTCTGGGGCTGCTAACGCCCTATCGGCTAGATTAGAGCCAGTGATACCAGAATCAGCTTTCCTGGCTTAGCGGCGTTTCATGCAGGTAGATCCATTGGGCGTTGTGGTGATGGATGGCAATGATCGCCACCGAAACCCGTGAGCTTTCGCGCTGGTTGAGGCGATGGGTTTCCTTGTAGCGGATCGCCACGCTGTCGCCTTCTTGCCAGACCGTCTGTAGGTCGCTGATGGCAATCTCCAGGCCTGGCTTGGCGCCGACCGCCCCCTTGAACATCTGTTCGACCATCGCCCGGCTGACGATGGCGGCTGAAGGGGTGACCATGGTGAAGTGCTCGGCGAATGCCGACATCAGCGGCTTGAGCGCGGCCTGCCCCTTACCGTTTGCGTCGGTGAACAGGGTATGGATCAGCTCGTGCACGTGATGAATGCTGTGGTGCGCCTGTTCAACTATTGTGTTGTGCATGACAGTCCTTTTGAGTGTTCAACTGGCTCAGTTGAAAGAGTGGGAACAGGCCCACCAGCGCGGCGATGGCGAAGGTCACGTGGTAGGCCTGGGTGGTATCGAAATGCTTCAAGAGCAGGTTGAAAACCATCAGGAAGAGGGCAGCGCCGATGCTGAATGACATCTGTCGGTTGATGTTCCAGATGACACTGGCCTTGTGGGTGTCATTGCCCTCAAAGTCCATCAACGACGTGGTTTGTGCTGTGTTGGCACCGATGCCGCCGCCGATTCCCATCAGGCTGTAGGCGATGACAATCACCAGAAGGTCTGAGGGATCGTTCACCAGTAACAGGGTGGCAATGCCGACGCTGTGCAACAACATGCCGAGGGCAAACAGCCGCTTCGCGCCCATCCGGTTATAGACCCGGCCACAGATCAGCATCGCGATGAACGCGCCGATGGCGTACAGGATCATGAACATCCCTGTCAGTCGGGCGCTGAAGTGCAGGGTGTTTTGCAGGAAGAAGATGCTCATCAAATTGACCCCCGTGAACACACCGGGAATCGCGTAATAAATAGAGATGGAGGTGCTGAGTTTTTTGCTTCTGAGCAGGCTCAGTTCAATGATCGGGTTTTTGCAGGTGCGGTAGTGCAGCCCATACAGCACGACGAAAGCAACGCCGGCCATGACGAAGAGGGCGGCCAGCCATGCCGTAGCGTCGCCGCCATACAACGACATGCCCATCAGCAGGCTGCCGAGTGCCGCGCTGACCAACAGCAAGCCCTTGATGTCGGGCCTGGGCAAACTCGTCGGCCGCGCTTCGTTGATCCAGAACCAGGACAGCAATGCCGCGATCAGCGAGAACGGGATGTTGCTGTAGAACACCCAGCGCCAGGAGCTGCTGTCGACGATGATGCCGCCGATGGTCGGTGAAATGGCGGGCGCTATCAGGGCAACGGCCATGACCAATGTGGATATTTTCGCCCGCTGCTCACCCTTGAACAGGTTGAACGTCAGCGCCTGGCCGACTGGAATCAACAGGCCACCGCCAATCCCCTGGATAAAGCGCCAGATCACCAGTTCGTTGAAACTGTTGGCCAGCCCACATATCCACACGGAGCCTGTGAACACGATCATCGAGGCGGTGAGGATTTCCCGACTACCAAAACGACCGGCCAGCCAGGTGCTGACCGGGATGATCAGCGTCAGCCCCAGAATATAAGCATTAGCCACCCAGGCAACGTCTGAAGTACTAACGTGCAACGCCGCCGATATACTCGGTAATGCGACCGCCGACATAAAGATGTTAATGCAGTCTATAAAAAAGCCGATCAGAAATATCAGTGCAACTTTGTAGCGGTAGGTCATGTTGTTTCCCCTTTGCCGCAAAGCATAGGGACGGTGGACGTGAACTGTCGATACGACTATCCTTGAAACAATGTTTGACAGGATTTAACAGTGAATCATATGGCTATGCATACTCATCTTAATAGGGTCCAGACATTTCTGGCCGTAGTCGATTTTGGTTCTTACACCAAGGCTGCCAATTATCTGAGCATCAGCAAAGCCATGGCCAGCCTGCATGTCAAGGCGCTGGAGGACGTGCTGTCAGCGACGTTGTTGATTCGAAATACCCGAAATATATCCCTCACCGAAATCGGCCAGGACTTTTATGAAGCGTTCAAAGGTATTGTCGCGGATATTGATACTGCCTTTGATAATGTATTAAAAGGGCATAATCGGGTTTCCGGTAAACTGCGCTTCAGTTCCACCAGTGAATACGGTGAGGCGTATATTCTGCCGTTGATTCCGCAATTTATAGAGCGCTATCCGGAGATAAAACTCTGTTATAACTTTAACGCGTCACTCAATGATCTGGTGGCGGAAAAGTTAGACCTGGTTATCCGTTTAGGCAACTTGTCGGACTCGGCATTCAAGAGCCGTAAGCTGGCGGATTATGAAATTGTCCTGGTGGCTACCGAGGCGTTTCTTGCGCGTCACCCGGTGCAAAATCCCCAGGACCTGAATTCGGTGCCGTGGATTGCCAATAGCAACCTGCAGGCACCGACTCAGTGGACGTTGCGTCATCCGCAATTGGGGACTGTAGAGATCAACGGGATCAATCAGTTTGAATCCAATTCCTCCACGGCCATTCGCTCCATGACGTTGTCGTCCCTTGGGGTCTCGGTGCTGCCCGCGTGGGTGGTCAAGGACGACATAGCCAGCGAGCGGCTGATCCGCCTGTTGCCCGACTATTCGCTGCCCGCGCAGTCCGTCAACGTGGTGTTTCCCAACAACCCGCATTTGCCTCACAAATCGAGGGCGTTCATTGATTTCCTGTTGCTGCATCTGGCGCAATGAGCACCTACAAAAAAGCCCCTGAATCGTGAGATTCAGGGGCTTTTTAATCGGATTCCCGATCAGGCCGCTTCGATCTTGCTGCGGTTCTGTTCGACTTTGTTCAGGTAATCCGCAAGCTTTTCCTGTTCCGCCGGGGTGGTGAACAGCCCCAGCTTGCTGCGGCGCCACAGAATGTCGTGCGCTGTGGTCGCCCACTCTTCGCTGCACAGGTAATCGACTTCGCGGGTGTAGAGACCGCCACCGAGGTGTTCGCCCAGGTCGCTGAGATTTTGCACGCCTTCAAGCATGCGCCAGGTACGGCTGCCGTAGGTAGTGGCCCAGCGGCGGGAGATTTCGGTCGGGACCCAGTCGAACTTGTCGCGGATCAGCGAGCTCAGCGCCTGCGGGGTAGTCATGTCTTCGCCGCCCGGCAGGGTAGCGCTGGCGGTCCAGCGTGGCTTGATGTCTTTGAAGTACGGAGTCAGTTGCGCCAGTGCCGACTCGGCCAGTTTGCGGTAGGTGGTCAGCTTGCCGCCGAACACCGACAGCAGCGGCGCTTCTTCGCCAGTGCCCGACAACGCCAGGGTGTAGTCGCGGGTGACGGCCGACGGGTTGTCGGATTCGTCGTTGCACAGCGGACGAACACCGGAGTAGCTGTGCAGGATATCGTCGCGGCTGATGCGTTTCTTGAAATGGGAGTTGACCACTTTCAGCAGGTAATCAGTTTCGCCTTCGGTGATTGCGACTTTCGCCGGGTCTCCGGTGTATTCGCGGTCGGTGGTGCCAATCAGGGTGAAGTGGTTCAGGTACGGAATGGTGAACACGATGCGCTGATCTTCGTTTTGCAGAATGTGCGCATGTTCGCCTTCGTACAGTTTCGGCACGATCAGGTGGCTGCCCTGGATCAGACGGATGCCGTACGGCGATTCCATCTTCAGGTCATCCCGAATGAACTTGGCGACCCATGGGCCAGCGGCGTTTACCAGTGCCTTGGCACGAATCGAAAACAGACTGCCATCGGCGCGTTCCAGGTGCAGGTGCCACAAGCCCTTGGTGCGACGAGCGCTGACGCAACGGGTCTGGGTGTGAACGTGGGCGCCTTTTTCGCGGGCGGCCATGGCGTTCAGTACCACAAGACGAGCATCGTCGACCCAGCAATCGGAGTATTCGAAGCCTTTAGTGATTTCGCTTTTCAGCGGACTGTCCGGGCCGAACTTCAGGCTTTTCGAGCCTTCGAGCTTTTCCCGCTTGCCGAGGTGGTCATAAAGGAACAGGCCGGCGCGGATCATCCAGGCCGGACGCAGGTGTGGGCGGTGCGGCAGCACGAAGCGCATCTGCTTGACGATGTGCGGGGCCTTGGCCAGCAGCACTTCGCGTTCGGCCAGGGCCTCGCGCACCAGGCGGAATTCGTAATGTTCGAGGTAGCGCAGGCCACCGTGGATCAGCTTGCTGCTGGCCGACGAGGTGTGGCTCGCCAGGTCATCCTTTTCGCAAAGAAAAACCGAAAGACCGCGACCGGCGGCATCCGCTGCTATCCCCACGCCATTGATCCCACCACCAATGACGGCGATGTCGTAGACCTCAGCGAGAGGGGGCGTAGGCAAGGTAGAAGTGGGCATCGGCTGGCCTCGGGCTTTTATGATTTTCGGTATTGGAATTCGAACATTAATGTTCATTTGCGAAAATGGTAGCCCATAAAGCCGCGCACGGCCAGTCAACTTCGATTGAAAATACTGATCGAAGGGCGGTTAAAGGAAAATTTACGAACATTTAAGGAGTTGCGAAGAGCAACTGTGGCGAGGGGATTTATCCCCGTTGGGGCGCGAAGCGCCCCTAAAACCCGCGGGCACGGTTTATCAGGTATACACCGCATGCGATGGTATACGACTGCTTCGCAGCCGAACGGGGCGGTGCGACGTTTCGATGAATCCCCTCGCCACAGGGGAGGGGTTAAACGACTTCGAGCCGGATCTTGTGCTGACTCAGCAACTGCGCCAAGGCCGGTACAGGTTGCTGATCGGTCACCAGACAATCGATCAGGCTGATAGGGCCCAGGCGAATCATGGCGTTGCGCCCGAATTTGCTGGAGTCAGCTGCGAGGATGACCTTTCGGGCATTGGCGATGATCGCCTGGGATACCCGAACTTCCTGATAGTCGAAGTCCAGCAGGCTGCCGTCTTCATCTATACCGCTGATGCCGACCAGGGCGAAATCAACCTTGAACTGGTTAATGAAGTCGACACTGGCCTGACCGACCACACCACCGTCACGCCGCACATTGCCACCGGTCAGCAGAACGTCGAAGTCGTCCT
Source organism: Pseudomonas sp. ZS1P83 (assembly GCF_054897825.1). Taxonomy (NCBI): domain Bacteria; kingdom Pseudomonadati; phylum Pseudomonadota; class Gammaproteobacteria; order Pseudomonadales; family Pseudomonadaceae; genus Pseudomonas; species Pseudomonas sp. ZS1P83. The sequence continues at coordinate 4,208,784 of NZ_CM142706.1, read as the reverse complement.
TGGCACTGAGCATCGAGGCCACGTGGAGGTTGTTGGTGATGATTTTCAGGTGATTGTGATTGAGCAACGCCCGGGCAATCGATTCGGTGGTGGTACCGATATTGATGAACAGCGAGGCATGATCGGGGATCTGCGCGGCAATGGCTTCGCCGATACGCTGTTTTTCATCGCGCATCTGGTCGGCCCGCATGGCGTAGGCGGTGTTTTCGACGCTGGAATCGTAAGCGGCGCCACCATGGTAGCGACGCAACAAATTAGCTTCCGCAAGCTGATTGATATCGCGGCGGATGGTTTGCGGTGTAACGACGAACAGCGTAGCCATCTCCTCGATGCTGACATAGCCGCGTTCGCGGACCAGTTCGAGGATTTGCTGCTGACGGGGAGGCAGATTCATGGGGCTTCCTTTGGGCTGCCGTGCAAAAATTTGCCCATGATGCCGCAGGAATCTGCTCCCTACCAGTTAGAACCCTATCTGGATCCTGTTGTTGGCTTATTCGGCGCCCTCGTGCGGTTCCCAATCTCGGGTGCGGCTGACGGCTTTTTTCCAGCCGGCATAAAGTTTTTCCTTCGCGGTTTCGTCCAGGGTCGGCTCGAATTCACGCTCGATCACAGCCTTGCCACGCAAGTCGTCCAGGCTGCCCCAGAAGCCACAGGCCAGACCGGCCAGGTAAGCCGCGCCCAGTGCGGTGGTTTCGCGCATTTGCGGACGCTCGACCTGAGTGCCGAGGATGTCGGCCTGGAACTGCATCAGGAAGTTGTTCGCCACCGCACCGCCGTCCACGCGCAGGGATTTCAAGCGTTCGCCGGAGTCCTGTTGCATGGCGTCGAGAACGTCGCGGGTCTGGTAGGCAATCGACTCCAGGGCTGCACGAATAATGTGATCCACACGTACGCCGCGGGTCAGGCCGAATAATGCACCACGGGCATACGGGTCCCAGTACGGAGCGCCCAGACCGGTAAAGGCTGGCACGAGGTACACGCCGTTGCTGTCCTTGACCTTGTTGGCGAAGTATTCAGTGTCGTGGGCGTCGTTGATGATCTTCAGTTCGTCACGCAGCCACTGAACGGTAGAACCACCATTGAACACTGCACCTTCCAGTGCGTAAGCCACTTCGCCGCGCGGGCCGCAAGCAATGGTGGTCAACATGCCGTGCTTGGATTTCACGGCTTTGTCGCCGGTGTTCATCAGCAAGAAGCAGCCGGTGCCGTAGGTGTTTTTCGCCTGGCCAGGCTCGACGCACATTTGGCCGAACAGGGCCGCTTGCTGGTCACCGGCGATACCGCCAATGGCGATGCCGCTTTTGGTGTGGCCGTAAATTTCGGACGAGGATTTAACCTGCGGCAGCATCTCGCGCGGAATATCCAGCACCTCCAGCATCTTCGCATCCCACTCCAGCGTGTGGATGTTGAAGAGCATGGTGCGCGAGGCGTTGGTGTAGTCGGTGACGTGTACTTTGCCGCCGGTAAATTTCCAGATCAGCCAGCTGTCGATGGTGCCGAACAGCAGTTCACCCTTGCGCGCACGCTCGCGGCTGCCTTCGACGTTGTCGAGGATCCACTTCAGCTTGGTGCCGGAGAAGTACGGGTCGGTGACCAGTCCAGTGGTGTCGCTGATGTATTGCTCGTGGCCATCACGCTTGAGTTGCTGGCAGATCTCGGTGCTGCGGCGGCACTGCCAGACGATCGCGTTGTAGATCGGGCGGCCGGTGGTCTTGTCCCAGACCACCGTAGTTTCGCGCTGGTTGGTGATGCCGATGGCGGCGACCTGGTCGTGATGCAGGCCGGCTTGAGCCAGGGCCTCGACCATCACGGCGCTTTGGGTGGCGAAGATTTCCATCGGGTCATGTTCAACCCAGCCAGCTTGCGGGTAATGCTGTGCGAATTCGCGCTGGGCGGTGCAGACCACGTTCGCGTCGCGGTCGAAAATGATCGCGCGGGAGCTGGTCGTACCCTGATCGAGGGCAATGATGTAGTTCTTATTCTGAGTGTCGGTCATGTCGATTGCCTTGGACGAAAAAAGGGAGTGAGGTCCGGCGCGCGCTCTTATGGGCAGGATCGCGCGCCAACGGTATCAAGAAGTTCTTGGTTTGCCGTCAATGGCCGGTGCTGCTTCCTTTGTAGCAGGTATGGCACTGGGCAGATGACGGGCAATCAGCCCGCGATAAGCGGCAGCACCGAGGCAGGCACCGACAATCGGTGCAAAAATCGGAATCAGGAAATACGGGATATCGCGTCCCCCGGTGAAGGAAATTTCACCCCAGCCAGCGAAGAAAGTCATCAGTTTAGGACCGAAGTCACGCGCCGGGTTCATCGCAAAACCGGTCAGCGGCCCCATCGAACTGCCAATCACGGCAATCAGCAGGCCGATCAGCAGCGGAGCGAGCGGACCCTTTGGCAAGCCATTGTTGTCGTCGGTCAGGGACATGATCACGCCCATCAGGATGGCGGTGATGATCACTTCAACCAGGAAGGCCTGTGCCGTGGACAAGACCGGGTTGGGGAAGGTGGAGAATACCGATGCCAATTCAAGGCTGGCCTGAGTACCACGAACCATGTGGTGTGTTTGTTCGTAATCGAAGAGTAAATTGCTGTAAAGCGTGTAAACCAACAACGCTCCACAGAAGGCACCCGCTACTTGGGCAAGAATATAGAAAGGCAGTTTGCGCTTTTCGAAGTCAGCGAAAATGCTCAGGGCAATGCTGACGGCGGGATTGAGGTGAGCCCCGGAAACGCCGGCGGTCAGGTAGATTGCCATGCTCACGCCGATGCCCCAGATGATGCTGATTTCCCACAGGCCGAAACTGGCGCCCGCGACTTTGAGCGCGGCAACACAACCGGTACCAAAAAAGATCAGCAGTGCAGTGCCCAGGAATTCGGCCATGCATTGGCTCGAGAGTGACGGTTGTTGTAAAGCAGTTGTCATTGAAAACCTCGTTTTTGTTGTTGTCTGGCGCTTTGTCATCAGGGGCAAAGCGCGATTTTCACCGAGGCAGAATCCCCATCCTGTTCTCGGTCTGCTGCTGGGTGCTGCGGTAAGGCATTCGTACAGTATTCACATTCGAAAAAATATAGACAAGAAACGCTGCTGTCAAAGGTCGAAAGTGAACTGTCAGTCACAATCGAACTATTAGTCAGGTGAATGACCACATCGTTCACGCGGCACGCTGAACGTGGACGAACGGCGGAAGGCGCGGCCAAGCCTTTGAAATAGCGCCGTAATAGAGCCTTTTATTGATCAATGACCTAGAATTCGGTGCAGTATTTTTCTTCTGTCGCCGAGCTTGGAGCTGCCATGACCCCCGCATTGGATTTGTTGAAAAAAGTTCGTGCCGAACATCGCGTGCACAGTTACGAACATGATCCGAAGGCAGCGTCCTATGGGCTGGAGGCCGCGGAGAAACTGGGATTGGACCCGGCTCAGGTATTCAAGACCTTGCTGGCAGCCAGTGAGAAAGGTGAATTGCTGGTGGCCGTGGTGCCAGTCGTCGGAAGTCTGGACTTGAAGGGCCTGGCTCATGCTGCGGGCGTGAAAAAAGTCGAAATGGCCGATCCTGCCGCTGCGCAACGATCCACCGGTTACCTCTTGGGCGGGATAAGCCCGCTGGGACAGAAAAAGCGCTTGCGCACCTTCATTGATAATTCAGCTCAGCCTTTCGCCAGCATTTTTGTCAGCGCGGGGCGACGTGGGCTGGAAGTCGAATTGGCACCCGCGGTGCTGGCCGAACATACCCAGGCGAAGTTCGCTGATATCGGCCGCGCCTGACGAGGGCTATCGGCCCGGCGCTGTATGGTGCAAATTAACGGGCTCTGTCACTGGTGCCGCGTTGTCGGCAGCTGCATGCTTGGTGACATGACATAGGGAGAAGGTTATGCAGCTTGAATTTCACCAGGTTGATGCGTTCAGTGATCGGCCGTTCAGTGGCAACCCGGCGATGGTCTATCGCCTCGATGCCTGGCTTGCCGATGAGTTGATGCAGAAGATCGCCACCGAGCACAACCTCGCCGAAACCGCCTTCGTGGTGCGCGAAGGGCAGGGCTGGCGCATTCGCTGGTTTACCCCGACCACCGAAGTGCCGTTGTGCGGTCATGCGACCCTGGCCAGCGCTTACGTTCTGTTTGAAATCTATAAAGAGCCGGTCGAGCGACTGGACTTCGTCTGCAAGTCCGGCCCGCTCAGTGTCAGCCGAGAGGGTGAGCGCTTGTGGCTGGACTTCCCGGCCATCGTACCGTCGGAAGTGGGCGTTACCCTGGATGTCGAGCGCGCGTTGGGTGTGGAAGCGGTTGATGTGCTGGGGTCGAACGAGTTGTTCGTGGTGCTGGAATCCGAGCAGGCGGTGCTCGAATGTCAGCCGGACATGGCGGCGCTGGCGAAACTGCCGTGGCCGGGGGCAATTGTCACGGCCAGGGGCAGCAAGCATGACTTTGTGTCCCGCTACTTCGCCCCGGCGATCGGCATCAATGAAGACCCGGTGACCGGTTCCACCCATTGCAGCCTGGTTCCGTATTGGTCGAAACGCTTGGGCAAGTCGAGCCTGACGGCTTATCAGTGTTCGGCGCGGGGCGGGGAGTTGTTCTGTCGACTGGAAGGGGATCGGGTGAAAATCGGCGGGAATGCGACGCTCGTTGCGAGTGGAAAATTATTACTCGGATGATTTCTCTGTAGGAGCGAGGCTTGCCCGCGAAGGCGTCGTGTCAGTCGACATCTTCATTGGCAGGCCTGACGCCTTCGCGGGCAAGTCGGATCGCCGCACCGCTCGCTCCTACGGATTCGGGTATCAGTTAGTACTGCTGTAGCGGCGGACGCCGGACTCGACGACCGGAATCTGCGCCGCCGTACTGCCCGATGCCTGGAACAACACTAGATGTTCCGCCGCGACACGAATACCGACCTCCGAACCCACCTGATGATCAGCATGACTCGGAAATATCGACTCAAGCTGTGCGCCCGTCGGTAACTGCAAGCGATACAAGGTCGACGCACCCTGGAAAGACTTGCCGACGATCCGCGCTTTCAAGTCGTTGTCGGGTGCATAAACGATATCGTCCGGACGCAGCAACACATCCACCGCACCGCCAACCGGCCAGGTGTAGGCACGATTACCGCGTAACTCTCCCAATTCGGTTTGCACCGACTCGGGGCTGCTCAGCTGACCGCGGATGAAATAACCCTGGCCGATGAAACTGGCGACAAACGGCGTCACCGGTTCGTGATACAGGTTGTAGGGCGTGTCCCACTGCTCCAGACGACCTTCCTTGAAAACCCCCACATGATCGCTCACCGCGAAGGCTTCTTCCTGGTCATGGGTCACCAGAATCGCGCTGGTGCCACGGGCCTTGAGGATGTCGCGCACCTCATGGCTGAGCTTGCGTCGCAACTCGCCATCAAGGTTGGAGAAAGGTTCGTCGAGCAGCAGCAGTTGCGGTTCCGGTGCCAGGGCGCGGGCCAGTGCGACGCGCTGCTGTTGACCGCCGGATAGCTCATGCGGGAAGCGCTTGCCGAGGTTTTTCAGATTGACCAGCTCCAGCAACTCTTCGGTGATGCGATCTTTCTGCGGATTTTTACGGATCCCGAAGGCGATGTTCTCGGCCACGCTCAAATGCGGAAACAGTGCGTAGTCCTGGAACACCATGCCGATCCGGCGTTTCTCCGGGGCGAGGGTGAAGCCGGCGCGGGAGATCGTCTCGCCCGCCAACTGGATTTCACCTTCGTGCACCGGTTCGAAACCGGCAATGGCCCGCAGGGTGGTGGTTTTGCCGCAACCCGAAGAGCCCAGCAGGCAGCCGATGTCGCCGGCATTCAAATGCAGGTTGAGGTTCTGCACGACCCGCTGGTCTTGGTAGCCGCAGGCGAGGTTGCGCAGGTTAAGCAGTAATGGATGGCTCATGCGTGGTGGTACGCCGGTTCGACGAGAAACTCGAGCAGGGCCTTTTGTGCGTGAAGACGGTTTTCGGCTTGATCCCACGCGACGGAGCGTTTGTCATCGAGCAAGTCGACGCTGATTTCCTCGCCACGGTGGGCCGGCAGGCAGTGCATGAACAGCACGTCTTCAGCGGCCAGGTCGAGCAGGGCGCGGTTGACCTGGAACGGTGCAAACAGCTTCAGGCGTTTGGCGGTTTCCTCTTCCTGGCCCATGGAGGTCCAGACGTCGGTGCTGACCAGGTGGGCGCCGCGTACGGCATCCTTCGGATCGCGGACGATGGTGACCCGATCACCCGCCTTGGCCACGAACTCAGGGTTGGGTTCAAAGCCTTCCGGGCAAGCGATGCGCAACTGGAAGTCGAACTGCATCGCCGCTTCTATATAGCTGTTGCACATGTTGTTGCCGTCGCCGATCCAGGCCACGGTTTTGCCCTGGATCGAGCCGCGGTGTTCGAGGAACGTCTGCATGTCGGCCAGCAACTGGCACGGGTGCAGGTCATCGGACAGGCCGTTGATGACAGGCACGCGGGAGTTGGCGGCGAATTCGGTCAGGGTGCTGTGGGCAAAGGTACGGATCATCACGGCGTCGAGCATGCTCGACATCACGATCGCGCAGTCGCCGATCGGCTCGCCACGGCCCAGTTGCGTGTCACGCGGCGACAGAAAGATCGCCTGGCCACCCAGCTGGATCATGCCGGCTTCGAACGAAATACGAGTGCGGGTCGACGACTTCTCGAAAATCATCCCGAGCACGCGGTTTTTCAAAGGCTCGAACAGTACGCCGCGGTTACGCAGGTCTTTGAGCTCAATGCCTCGGCGGATCACGCTGACCAGCTCTTCGGGCGTGCAATCCATCAGGGAGAGAAAGTGCCTTGCGCTCATCATTGACTACCTTTTTGCAACAGACCGCAGATACTCAAAGCCTTGTTTAACTGAAAAACGGGCGAGACCTGCGGCGTAAGCCGCACGGGGCGACGAAATAGGGGAAGGCGCGATCTTATAATTAAATGTCGCGTCTTACCAATAGGGCTACGGTTTTTAGGGGATTTCAGAGGGGCTACGGGATGACCGCAGTAGCGCTTTTGAAGCCTGTTTCCTGACAGCAGCCCGTCATTTGTACACTGGGGTCGCGGGGCTTTGCAATCAAACGGGGTGGGAACGGCATAGCAGCGGTCGGTTTCTGACCTGTCATTCGACGCATTTGTGCTCAGGATCGATCGATGTGTCTGGTCTGAAACATTTGCTTATACAAGGTGGCGGGTTATAACTAACCCACGAACGACGCAGGAAGCCTTCGGAATGGAATCGAAAGAACAACAGTTAATGGAATTACTTGGCCTTACGGCTCGCTCACTGACCCACCTCACCGCGTCCATGACTTCGATGTCCTTCGAGTTGATGCGCAGTGAAGACGAAGTGACCAAGGCCGCCGGCCGGCGGATGATTGACCGCATGGCAACCATCAGCACCGGGCTCGACGAGCACTGGCGCCTGATTGGAGAACTCACCGGAGTTCATGTCGCTCAAGAACAGATCGAAACCGTTCAGGAGATCCAGTTGCAGAGGCCACCGAGGCTGCCGCCGGACTGATGCCCAGCGGTCATCGGCTGGCCTGATGGTCGCCGATTCACAAGACGAACGTCGCTGGCGCAGCAGTGGGTCAGGCGCCATAGTTTTGTTCCCGCGGCCGATATTGCCCGCCCAGAACAAATACAGAGACTGGCCATGACCAAGACTCTCCATCACCGTGCGTGCCACTTGTGTGAAGCCATCTGCGGCCTGACCCTCGAAACCACCGAGGTCGAAGGCGCGGTGCAGATCACTTCGATCAAGGGTGATTCTCAAGATACCTTCAGCCGCGGACACATTTGTCCCAAGGCTGTTGCCCTGCAAGATATTCAGAACGATCCGGATCGTTTGCGTCAGCCGATGCTGCGGGTCGGCAGCGAATGGCAACCCATCGAGTGGGAAGAGGCCTTCAGCCTTGTCGCCGAACGGCTGGCAGCGATTCAGGAGCGTCACGGGCAGAACGCGGTGGCGGTCTATCAAGGCAACCCCAGCGTGCACAACTATGGGCTGATGACCCACAGCAATTACTTTCTCGGTCTGTTGAAAACCCGCAACCGGTTTTCTGCGACCTCGGTTGACCAACTGCCCCATCACCTGACCAGCCATTTGATGTACGGCCATGGTTTGCTGTTGCCGATCCCGGACATCGATCACACCGATTTCATGCTGATCCTCGGCGGCAATCCACTGGCCTCCAATGGCAGCATCATGACCGTGCCGGATGTGGAGAAGCGCTTGAAGGCCATTCAGGCGCGCGGCGGCAAAGTGGTGGTGGTTGATCCGCGTCGCAGCGAAACGGCAGCGATTGCCGACCAGCATCTGTTCGTGCGCCCGGGTGGCGATGCCGCGTTGTTGTTCGGGCTGCTCAACACCTTGTTTGCTGAAGACCTGACCCGCGCCAGTCATTTGCCGGTGGAGGGTCTGGATGAGGTGCGGGAGGCGGTCGCCAGTTTCACCGCCGAGGCCATGAGCCCACTTTGCGCAGTGCCTGCCGAACAGATCCGCCAACTGGCGCGGGACTTTGCAGCGGCGCCGACGGCGGTCTGTTACGGCCGCATGGGTGTCTCGACTCAGGCGTTCGGTACGCTGTGCCATTGGGTCGTGCAGTTGATCAATCTGGTCACCGGGAACCTTGACCGGGTGGGTGGCGCGCTGTGCACCGAGCCGGCGGTGGATCTGGTGGCGTCCACTTCAGGCGGGCATTTCAATCTGTGGCAGAGCCGGGTTTCCGGGCGTCCTGAATATGCTGGAGAATTGCCGGTGTCGGCACTGGCCGAAGAGATGCTCACCGAAGGGGAAGGGCAGGTCCGCGCGCTGATTACCGTGGCGGGTAACCCGGTGCTCTCGACGCCCAATGGCCGGCAACTGGAACAGGCACTGGACGGTTTGGAGTTCATGGTCAGCATCGACCTGTACATCAATGAAACCACGCGTTATGCCGACCTGATTCTGCCGTCCACGTCGGCCCTGGAAAACGATCATTACGACACGACTTTTAATATGTTTGCGGTGCGTAACGTCAGTCGGTTCAACCGCGCGATCCTGGCCAAGCCCGAAGGAGCGTTGCATGACTGGGAGATCTTCGTGGGGCTGGCCAAGGCCTTTGCTGCGAAGACTGGCAAAGCATTGAAACCAACCGTCGCTCCGGCGCAGATGATCGATCAGGGCCTGCGGATGGGGCTGTATGGCGACGCTTCGAAACACAAGCTATCGCTGGCGACGTTGTTTGATCACCCTCATGGTGTCGATCTTGGGGCATTGAAACCCAATCTGGCTCCACGTCTGAAAACGGCTAATCTGCGAGTCCAGGCCGCGCCTGCCGTGATCCTGGCTGACCTCGCCCGCTTTGCGGCGTTGCAAGCACCGGCCGCCGATGAGTTGCTGATGATTGGCCGCCGTCATGTGCGCAGCAACAATTCGTGGATGCACAACTACCACCGCCTGGTGAAGGGCAAGCCGCGCCATCAATTGCTGATGCACCCGGATGACCTGGCCAGTCGTGGGCTCAAGGACAGGCAGCGAGTGCGGGTCAGTTCGCGAGTCGGTGTGATCGAAGTTGAAGTGCTCGGCAGTCTGGATATGATGAAAGGCGTGGTCAGCCTTCCCCACGGTTGGGGCCATGCACGGCCGGGTGTGCAGATGACAATTGCCAGTGGTCAACCGGGTTCCAGCGCCAATGACTTGACCGACGAGTGTCAACTCGATGAGTTGTCGGGCAATGCAGCGCTGAACGGTGTGCCAGTGACCGTGGCGGCGGCTTGATCAAGTCTGTCGGGGAGACCGAGCAGGGGGCTCGTGTTTCCGTTACAATGCGCCACCGTGCCGACCACTGAGTCGGAAAGTTCAGCCGAGGTGCTCCATGGATATCATCGAAACGATTAAAGAGCAGATTGCTAACAACACCATTCTGCTTTACATGAAAGGCTCGCCGAATGCCCCGCAGTGTGGCTTCTCCGCGAAAGCCGCGCAGGCCGTGATGGCGTGTGGCGAAAAGTTTGCTTACGTGGACATCCTGCAGAACCCGGAAATCCGCGCCAACCTGCCAAAGTACGCCAACTGGCCAACCTTCCCGCAGCTGTGGGTCGGTGGTGAGCTGGTCGGCGGTAGCGACATCATGACCGAGATGGCTGCAGACGGTTCGCTGCAAACCACCATCAAGGCTGCTGTCGAAGCTGCTGCTGCCAACAAGACTGAAGCCTGATCCGCTTTTTGTAGGAGCGAGGCTTGCCCGCGAAGGCGTCTTACCTGAAAGACCGCTTTCACGAGCAAGCTTCGCTCCAACAAGAACGAAGGCACAAAAAAGCCCCGCCTCTTTAAAAGAGTGCGGGGCTTTTTATTGTCTCGAGTTTAGCGGGCGCTAACTTACTCTTCGCCCATCTGCGATTGCAGATAGTTCTCAAGACCGACTTTATCGATGAGGCCCAGTTGAGTTTCCAGCCAGTCGATATGTTCTTCTTCGGATTCAAGAATATCTTCAAGCAGTTCACGGCTGCCGAAGTCGCCAACGGTTTCGCAGTGAGCGATGGCTACTTTGAGATCAGCGTGACCGGTGCGTTCGATACGCAGGTCGCACTCAAGCATTTCCTGGGTGTGTTCGCCGATCTGCAGTTTGCCCAGGTCCTGGACATTCGGCAGGCCTTCAAGGAACAGGATGCGCTTGATCAGCTTGTCCGCGTGCTTCATCTCATCGATGGATTCGTGGTACTCGTGCTTGCCAAGCTTGTTCAAACCCCAATCTTCGTACATGCGTGCATGCAGGAAGTATTGATTGATCGCGACCAGCTCATTGGCAAGGATCTTGTTGAGATGCTGGATGACTGTAATGTCGCCTTTCATGATGGGGTCCTGCCCTGTATTAGCTGTCTATAAGGCAGAGTCTGAGCCGCGTAATTAAGAGTGTCAAACCTAAGTTATTGAAACTTAAATGAAAATTAATCGGAATAAGAATGTTTGTGTTCCGCGTCTAGAGCGTAAGCGCTTGATTTTCAGGCATAAAAAAACCGGACATCAAGTCCGGTTTTTTGAATTAGGGTATTTACGCGGCAGTAAATTCTACGGGATAGGGAATCGCGGATTGAGCCGATTGCAATTTGGTCAGGGTTTCGCGGACCACATCCTTGGCAAGGCAGGCACATTTGCCGCATTGGCTGGCTACGCCGGTGGCCTGACGGACTTCTTTATAGCTGCAGCAACCTTCATAGATTGCATCGCGGATTTGACCGTCGGTGACGCCAGTGCAGAGGCAGACATACATAAGTGAAAACCGTCGCTGGTTGTGACTCAATTGCGATGGATCTTAATGTTAACGAGAATGATTGTCAAAGTGGTTTCTGAAAGCTTTTGTCGGGGCTGACGAACGGTTTCCCCCCAGCGTCGATCACACAGGAAAACCTATCGACCGCATTTCCCTTGGCAAAAAAACCGTTAAGGACAGGTCAAAAACGCAGTGTATGATGGCCGGTCCTTGCGAAGCGGGTTCGTGTCACAGGGCTGTCGCCTGAAGGTGGCAGGCTGATGCGAGCCCAGTTCTTCACGTTATTACACCAGGAGATATCCAATGAGCGTACTCGTAGGCAAACAAGCCCCTGACTTCACCGTACCGGCCGTACTCGGTAATGGCGAAATCGTAGACAGCTTCACCCTGTCGTCGGCCATCAAAGGCAAATACGGCCTGGTGTTCTTCTACCCACTGGACTTCACCTTCGTTTGCCCGTCCGAGCTGATCGCTCTGGACAACCGCATGTCCGACTTCAAGGCTCGCAACGTTGAAGTGATCGCTGTTTCGATCGACTCGCACTTCACCCACAACGCTTGGCGCAACACCCCGGTCAACAATGGTGGTATCGGTGAAGTTCGCTACACCATGGCTGCCGACCTGAAGCACGAAATCGCCAAGGCCTACGACGTTGAGTCCGAAGGCGGCGTGGCTTTCCGTGGCGCATTCCTGATCGACGACAAAGGCGTTGTCCGCTCGCAGATCATCAACGATCTGCCGCTGGGTCGTAACATTGAAGAGCTGATCCGTCTGGTCGACGCTCTGCAATTCCACGAAGAGCACGGCGAAGTTTGCCCTGCCAACTGGAAAAAAGGCGACAAAGGCATGACTGCTTCGACCGAAGGCGTCGCGGCTTACCTGACCGAGAACGCTGCTGCGCTGTAAGGCACGTTTGAGGCATAAAAAAAACCGGCCGTTGAGGCCGGTTTTTTTATGGATGGAATAATCCCGACGACGATCAGTCGTTGTAGTCTTCCCAGCCGCCCATTTGTTTCCAGCGATTGACGATGCCGCAGAACAGCTCGGCCGTCTTCTCGGTGTCGTAGCGAGCCGAGTGGGCCTCACGTCCGTCGAAGTCGATATCGGCTGCCTGGCAGGCCTTTGCCAGTACGGTTTGGCCGTAAGCCAGACCGGCCAGGGTTGCAGTATCGAAGCTCGAGAACGGATGGAACGGGTTACGTTTCATGTCCAGGCGCGCGACGGCGGCGTTGAGGAAACCCAGATCGAAGCTGCTGTTGTGTCCGACCAGAATCGCCCGTTTGCAACCATTGGCTTTAAGCGCCTTGCGGATGCCGCGGAAGATATCGGTCAGCGCTGCTTCTTCACTCACTGCCATGCGCAGCGGGTGATCGAGTTTGATCCCGGTGAATTCCAGGGCAGCCGCTTCGATGTTCGCGCCTTCAAAAGGCTCTACGCGAAAGAAGTAGGTGTGGTCAGGGTACACAAACCCTTTTTCGTCCATGCCGATGGTGGTGGCGGCAATTTCCAGCAACGCGTCAGTGGCAGAGTTGAAACCACCGGTTTCAACGTCGACAACGACTGGCAGGTATCCACGGAAGCGTTCAGCCATCGGGTTGCGCGAACCACCTCCACCGCCTTGACCTTCCTGTTCGTCGTCGAAATGGTCTTCACTCACGCGTGTTCCTCCAGCAGGCGCCAGCGCAGTTTTTCACCGGCGCGCAGCGGGATTACGGTCAGCTCGCCAAATGGCAGGCTGGTTGGGGCGGTCCACTCATCGCGGACCAGGGTGATGCGATCGGTGTTCACCGGCAGGCCGTAGAAACGCGGGCCGTTCACGCTGGCAAAGGCTTCGAGCTTGTCCAGCGCGTTGCGTTGTTCGAAGGCTTCGGCATACATCTCAATCGCTGCATAAGCGGTGTAGCAACCGGCACAGCCGCAAGCGGCTTCCTTGGCGTGCTGGGCATGGGGCGCCGAGTCGGTACCGAGGAAGAACTTGCCGCTGCCGCTGGTGGCGGCGTCGAGCAGGGCTTCCTGATGGGTGTTGCGCTTGAGGATCGGCAGGCAATAGAAGTGCGGCCGAATCCCGCCCACCAGCATGTGGTTGCGGTTGTACAGCAGATGATGCGCGGTGATGGTCGCGCCAACATTGGCCGAAGCTGCGTTGACGAACTGCACGGCGTCAGCGGTGGTGATGTGTTCGAACACCACTTTGAGCGTCGGGAAACGCTCGACCACTCGACGCATGTGCTCATCGATGAAGATTTTTTCGCGATCGAAAACGTCGACATCGCCACGGGTGACTTCACCGTGAACCAGCAAGGGCATCCCGACTTCGGCCATGGCCTCGAGTGCAGGGAAAATCTTGTCGATGCTGGTGACACCGGAGTCTGAGTTGGTGGTCGCGCCGGCCGGGTACAACTTGGCGGCGTGAATGAATCCGCAGGCCTTGGCCTCGCGGATTTCTTCGGGCTGTGTAAGGTCGGTCAGGTACAGCACCATCAACGGTTCGAAGCGACTGCCGGCCGGGCGTGCAGCGAGAATCCGCTGGCGATAGCCGTCGGCTTCAGCGGTGTTACGCACCGGAGGTACCAGGTTGGGCATGATGATAGCGCGACCAAAGGTGCGCGCGACATCCGCGACTGTATTGGTCAACACAGCACCATCGCGAAGATGAATATGCCAGTCGTCGGGACGCAGCAGGGTCAGGCGGTCGGACATGAGGGGATTCCAGGCGGGTCAAACTGAGGGGAATGCTACCGGAAAAGACTCTGTCAGGCACTCGCTATCAAGTTTTGCAGGAAGCTTCCGATATCCAACAGGTATGCCGTAAACATGTGTGTGTCGGTCTTTTTGTTGTAGAAGCCAGTGGAGCCTCCCGTGCGCCAGCGTTATTTAGCCTTGCTCAGCGTATTTGCCAGCCTTCCTGCGATGGCGCTCACTTTCCAGACCCGCCTGGAGAGCATCGAGTGGACGGTCGAAGGAGACAAGTTCGAGTGCCGCCTGACTCAGCCGATCACCGATTTTGGTTCCGGCGAGTTCGTGCGCCGCGCCGGCGAGCAAGCGACGTTTCGTCTGACGGCCTACAACGCGATGATCGGCGGCGGGTCGGCCACCTTGCTGGCGGCGGCTGCACCCTGGCAGCCGGGGCGTGGCGACATTAACCTCGGTTCTGTGCGAATCGGCAGTGGCGATGTGCTGTTCAATAGTTCGCAAGTTCAGGCCGGGCGTTTGATCAGTGGCCTGATGGATGGCCGCAGTACGGTTGTTCGACATTACTCTGGCGATGGCCGGATGTCGGAAGTGCGTCTGTTGCCGGTCAAGTTCAGCAAGGCTTTCAACGACTATCAGGGCTGCGTGGCAAAACTGCTGCCGAAGAATTTCGAGCAGGTCAAACAGTCCGAGATTGGCTTCCCCGGCGAAGGCATCGATCTTGACGCGCGGGCCAAGGCTCAGTTGCAGGTGATGCTGGATTTCATGAAGGCAGATCCGACGGTCAACCACATCGAACTCGATGGCCACTCCGACAACAGCGGCAACCGCCTGACCAACCGTGACCTGTCGCGCCGCCGGGCTCTGGCTGTCATGGACTTCTTCAAGGCCAACGGTATTCAGGAATCGCAAATCACCCTGCGCTTCCACGGCGAGCGTTATCCGTTGGCGCCCAATACCAACACCGCCAACCGGGCGAAGAACCGTCGGGTCAATGTCCACCTGGCGCGGGTTGCGCCCACCGAAAAGCCAGCCCCTCAGTCCACTGCATCGGCAAGCGCCGCGTCGACCTCCTGAACCCGCTGTATTCGTCGCCCACTCGACATAATCTGTCGCTTCGTCGTCATAAGCTGTCGCGCCTCTGTAAATTATCCTGCATGACCGGTAGACTTGACGGCTTTCCGTAGAACCCCGTGGAGTGATGGCATGGCGGACGTAAACAAGGTCGTTCTGGCGTATTCCGGCGGCCTGGACACTTCGGTGATCCTCAAGTGGCTGCAGGATACTTATAACTGTGAAGTCGTGACCTTCACCGCTGACCTGGGTCAGGGCGAAGAGGTCGAACCTGCACGCGCCAAGGCACAGGCCATGGGCGTGAAAGAGATCTACATCGACGACTTGCGCGAAGAATTCGTGCGCGATTTCGTTTTCCCGATGTTCCGCGCCAACACCGTTTACGAAGGCGAGTACCTGCTGGGTACTTCCATCGCTCGTCCGTTGATCGCCAAGCGCCTGATCGAAATCGCCAACGAAACCGGCGCAGACGCCATTTCCCACGGCGCCACCGGCAAGGGCAACGACCAGGTTCGGTTCGAACTGGGCGCCTACGCCTTGAAGCCAGGGGTGAAAGTGATTGCTCCGTGGCGCGAATGGGACCTGCTCTCCCGTGAAAAGCTGATGGATTACGCTGAAAAGCACAACATCCCGATCGAGCGTCACGGCAAGAAGAAATCCCCGTACTCGATGGATGCCAACTTGCTGCACATCTCCTATGAAGGCGGCGTGCTGGAAGACACCTGGACCGAGCACGAAGAAGACATGTGGCGTTGGACCGTCTCTCCGGAGAAAGCTCCCGACAAAGCGCAGTACCTCGAGCTGACCTACCGTAACGGCGACATCGTCGCACTGGACGGCGTCGAAATGACCCCGGCTACTGTGCTGGCGACCCTGAACCGTATCGGTGGCGAACACGGTATTGGCCGTCTCGACATCGTCGAGAACCGTTACGTGGGCATGAAGTCCCGTGGCTGCTACGAAACCCCTGGCGGCACCATCATGCTGCGCGCTCACCGTGCGATCGAATCGATCACCCTGGACCGCGAAGTGGCTCACCTCAAAGACGAGCTGATGCCGAAATACGCCAGCCTGATCTACACCGGTTACTGGTGGAGCCCTGAGCGTCTGATGCTGCAACAGATGATCGACGCGTCCCAGGCCCACGTGAGCGGCGTTGTTCGCCTGAAGCTGTACAAGGGCAATGTGATCGTCACCGGTCGCAAGTCCGACGAATCGTTGTTCGACGCCAACATCGCGACCTTCGAAGAAGACGGCGGCGCTTACAACCAGGCCGACGCGGCGGGCTTCATCAAGCTCAACGCCTTGCGCATGCGTATTGCGGCGAACAAAGGCCGGAAGCTTTTCTGAGACTTTTGAAGCCGTAGCGGAACGACCGTAGTGGAACGACGGTAGTGAAACGACGGTAATGAGAGTTGTGGCCTTGTCGGTGACAAGGCCACACATCTGAATAGGGATTCCTGCCGGACATCGTTTTACCAGCGTTCTTTTTGTTTCTGTAATACCTCCCTTCTGTTTCCTCTCTCTGAATGCTCTTCAAGCGTTACCTGCTGCGTGTCAGGTAAAAAGCGTGATCAAGAATCGTCAGGCCACGTGAATTCAAATTGTAAGCAATGCAGAGCGTTGGGCCGTTGCGGCTCTTTGTCTGTTTTGAATGCTTGATGGCGCTTTCCTTCAGCAATACCTCCGAATCGGTACAGGTGAGAAACACGATCACTTGCGCAGGGCTTCCCTGTGGGTGCAGATTTTTTTCAATCCAGGCGCCGAATTCCATTTTTTTGTTTAGCCACCGCGCATCGACGATGTGCAGGCTTTTTAGTGGCTCGATCAGGCACACGTGCTGTAGAGCCGAGAGGCTTGTCTGAATTCCGATCCGGGCGGGAGGGTCCTTCAGGTTATCGGGCCGCTGACCGCGATCAGCGTTGTCCATCACTTTTATAAAATGCTTTCCTTTCCCAAAATCGGAGGGCGCGTACAGCGACCGGTAGTTGAAGTTAAGTGTGGCGAAGAAAAGAAAAAGCAAATAAAAGGGAAAACTGATCAGGAACCAGACATAGAGCTCCCGCTCCTTGTTGTCGAGAAAGGGCAATGAGACGGCGGCCGATGTTTCAGAAATAGCGGCAAATATGGCAATAACTGTCATGGGGTTGACGATTTTTTTCTTTGGTTGGTTCATGTTTTCTGCTCATGGAAGTGTTGTCTCTTCTTGATTTGTTAAAAGTTTTTGGTTTTGATTTTAATAGCTAAGTGATTGGTATTTTTGTTTGTGTAGTGCTCCTTTAAAGTTTGGGTTTCAATGGTGTGATAGTAACGGTATTGAGTGTGGAACGGATATATCTATTCTTGATGTTTTAGGTGGTGCTGGGTTGAGTCTATTTTTGAATTGTTGCCTGGTGTGATTTTTTATTAATACTTGAAACTCAGTGTTTGTGGTATGGGTTTTCCAGTGGTAAATATCAGTTACTCTTAAGCGTAGCTCAATAGTCGGAGTTCGTCGGATCGCTTTCAATGGACCCTGTAATTTGGTTTTTTGGTTGTAAATCGAAACAATAAAACTGCGGAAAATATAAATACCTTCAGGTCGATAACGTTTTTAACCTCCGGTGTTTTTGGATATGTTGTAAGACAAATCTCTAATGTCTGTAGGGAATGTCTCTCGGTGCAGGTGGCCGAGGGGGGCGGCATGCTATGGATGAAACGACTAGGCTATTGTGCGGGCTCTAAAAATTCGAACAGCGAAAATTGGACTTGCCCATGAATAAAGTGCTGATCGTGGATGATCACCCCGTCATTCGTCTTGCGGTACGAATGCTGATGGAGCGTCATGGCTACGAAGTCATTGCAGAGACAGATAACGGCGTGGACGCGTTGCAACTTGCCCGTGAGCATATGCCGGATATTGTCATCCTGGATATTGGAATACCGAAACTTGATGGGTTGGAAGTCATCGCGCGTTTAACATCGACTGCAATGCCCATGAAAGTACTGATATTGACTTCCCAGGCACCTGGGCATTTTTCCATGCGTTGTATGCAATCGGGTGCCGCCGGGTATGTCTGCAAACAACAGGATCTCACCGAATTACTCAGTGCAATAAAGGCAGTATTGTCAGGCTACAGTTACTTTCCGAATCAAGCCTTGCATACCGTACGTTCCAGTTTAGGGAACGCCAGTGAGGCCGATATGGTGGATCGTCTGTCAGGACGGGAAATGATGGTCTTGCAACAGTTGGCCCGAGGCAAGACCAACAAGGAGATTGCCGATGGAATGTTCCTCAGCAATAAGACTGTCAGTACTTACAAGACCCGCCTGTTGTTGAAACTCAATGCTCGCTCTCTGGTCGACCTGATCGAATTGGCTCAACGCAATGGTTTGGTGTGACTGCCTCAGCGTTTGACGAGGCGCAATGAGCGGGGGCATCAGGGCTCGGCACTTAGTAAAAAGCCTCCGTTTCGGGAGGCTTTTAGGTGTCATGGATCAAAATCGTAATCGGCCAATTGCTTTTGCAGTCGGCGCTCCTCCAACAGATTGTCGATGGTACGGCGTTTGCTCAGGTTGGTCTTCGCCACTTCAACCACCGGCTCAGCGTCATCAGCCTCAACGGGGGTGAAGTCGTCTTCTACGTCCAATTGCTCTTTGCCAGTGCTCATAGTGTTACTCCAGGCTAAGACTGCCTTTGGCGCTCCTTATAGCGATAATCTCCCGGCGGGTAAAAAAGATTTTTTCAATCGATAAATCAAAAAACCTAATAGCGCCTCAATCGTCCGAAGTCTTTTGCTTGTATTCGCACAAGTCTTCGATCCGGCAACTGCCACAGCGAGGCTTGCGGGCCAGGCAAACGTAGCGTCCGTGGAGGATCAGCCAGTGATGGGAGTCGAGCAGATATTCCTTCGGCACGAATTTCATCAGTTTTTTCTCAACCTCGACCACATCTTTGCCTGGAGCGATGCCGGTACGATTGCTGACCCGGAATATATGCGTGTCAACCGCCATGGTCAGCTGACGGAATGCGGTATTGAGCACCACGTTGGCGGTCTTGCGGCCGACGCCAGGTAGCGCTTCCAGCTCTTCACGGGTTTGCGGCACTTCGCCTCCATGACGTTCCACCAGCAAGCGACAGGTCTCGATCACGTTTTTCGCTTTGCTGTTGAACAGGCCGATAGTCTTGATGTATTCCGACAGTCCCTCGCCACCCAAGGCATAAATCGCAGCCGGCGTATTGGCCACCGGATAGAGTTTGGCAGTGGCCTTATTCACGCCGACATCGGTCGACTGGGCCGAGAGAATCACAGAGATCAGCAATTCGAACGGCGAGGAATAAGCCAGTTCAGTCTTCGGTTCCGGGTTGTCTTCGTGAAATCGACGGAAAATTTCCAGACGTTTTGCGGCATTCATGGGCAGTGCATTTCCTCGAAGGCGGTCAGTGTGAGGGTGTCGAGCGGGTCCAGGCCTGACGTGCGGCGATCAGCAGTCCCAGCAGAATGAATCCGCCTGGGGCCAGGGTGGCCAGGCGCAAGCCACCGTCGGCGGTCAGTACCCAACCTTGCCAGTCCGCTTGCGCAGTGCCAGCCAGCCATGGCAGATGGCTGCCGAGTGTCCCGTTGCCGATGAGTTCGCGCAGCAAGCCAAGGCCTGCCATCAACGCGCCGAACAAGCCACACAGGCGCAGGCGATCACGCCGGGCGCTCTGGAAAAAATCGGTGTTTTCCAGCACGACGCATTGCAAGGCGATCAATCCTGCATACAGCCCCACATGTTGGTGCCATTGCAGCGACCAGAGTTGCGCGGCGAGTTCCGCGCAGCTGGTCAGCGTGGCCGCCAGCAGGACGCCGGCAAGCAGGTGTGTCACCGGGAGAAGTCGGGATCGCAAGGCGCCCATGCACACACCAAAGGCATTGATCACTACGATGAACATCAGCCACAAGCCCAAAGCGGACACCAGTGAGTCCGTGGCGCCGATCAGCGGTGCGAGCATCAGCGAGTTCTGCAGAGACGATGACTTATTCATGTGGGCGACTCCCGATCAACTGTTGCCGGCGTTCATCGAAGTAGCGCAACGCGTCATGGATGGCGTTGATCACTGCTCTTGAAGTAATGGTCGCCCCCGCCAATTGATCGAATTGCCCCTGATCCTTTTTCAAGGCCCAGCCAGCATCGGCGGGTTCGGTTCGAGATTTACCGACAAACACCTGAAACCAGGCATTAGGCCAGTCGGCAATCTTGCCACCCAGCCCCGGGGTTTCTGATTGCTTGAGCGTTTTGACGCCAAGCAACTTGCCGTTTGCGTCGATGGCGATCAGCAATTCGATGGCGCCCTCATAGCCTAAGGTCTGGCTGCGCAGCAACACGGCGCTGGGTTGGCCAGTCTTGGTCGCCAGATAGCCACCCAGCAGCGTGCTGTTGGCCAATTCAGTGTTTTCGAGGGCGAGCGGCTGTTCCAGCGGCTGATTGTCATAGTGCTCGACGGGAAGCAGATCCAGCAGGTTACGGCTGTCGATCAGGCGCTGTTCGGCCGCAATGCGCGGCGCGCTGATGTGCTGGACCAGGTACGTCACACCAATCCCTAGTCCTGCCAGTAAAACCAGGACCACAGCGCTCGATGCTCGGCTCATGGCGCACCCCGTTCCTGTCTGGAGGCGACAAACCGCTCCAGCGCCGGCACACAGAGGTTCATCAACAGCACGGCAAAGGCTACGCCGTCCGGATAACCACCCCAGGTACGAATCAGGTACGTCAGCAGCCCGACGCCCACGCCGAAAAGCAGTCGCGCGCCAGGGCTTTTTGCGCCAGACACCGGTTCCGTGACGATGAAGAATGCACCCAGCATGCTCGCGCCCGTGAGCAGATGAAACAGCGGCGAGCCATGGGAGTCGGAGCCTGAGCCGTTCCAGCACAGCAGACTGATGACGAACAGGCTGGCGAGCATGCCAACCGGCGCATGCCAGCTGAACACCCGTCGTTGCAGCAGAAACGCGCCGCCCGCCAGAAAGGCCAGGTTGACCCACTCCATGCCTCGGCCGCCGAAGTGACCGAACGCCGGGTTAGCGGCAAACAGTTCGTCCATGGTCAGGCTTTTGTTGATCCGCAGGCTGTCCAGCGCCGTCGCTTGGACCCAGGCATCCGGCGTCTGGCTGAGGCTGAGCCCAAACACCTGCTGTAAGCCGCCGAGCAGGTCCAGTCCATGGGATGACGGCCAGTGGGTCATCTGTTGGGGAAAGCTCACCATCACGAGGGCGAAGCCAAGCATTGCCGGGTTGAATGGGTTCTTTCCTACGCCGCCATACAGGTGTTTGCCGAACACCATCGCGAACACCGCGGCACAGACCGACAGCCACCACGGGCAATAGGGCGGCAAGGCCAGTGCCAACAGCGTTGCGCTGACCAGTGCGCTGCCGTCGGTCAAGGTCGGCTTGAGCGGTCGCTTGCGCAGCTGCAATACGGCCGCTTCAACGGCCAGTGCGGTAACACCCGTCAGAATCAGGTTGATCAACACTCCCCAGCCATACAGCCAGAACAACGCCAGCATCCCCGGCACGGTGGCCAGCAATACCAGCTTCATGGCCTGCTGAAGGCGCTCGTCGACCGATTCAAGGGGCGACATAGGCATCCACCTGACGCTCGGCTTCATTGACCGCGAGGTCCAGTGCTTCGATCTGCTCAGCCGGCGCTTCGCTGGCTTGGGCTTTCTTTAGTTCGGTGCGGCGCATGGCCAACTGGATCTTTGCCCGATTCAACTGCGCATTTTTCGCCGGAACGACGGGCGCCGGGGCTGGCGGTGCAGCGCTTTCCAGCTTCGCCAACGCCTGTTCGGCAGCCTCGAACTGTTGTTGCAGGACGATCAGTTGCGACTGCTGTTCGAAGGTCGGCGGGTGCCCGAACGCCTTGAGAGACTTGTTCAGTTGCGCCCGACTCATTGCCAGATCGATCTTGGCCTTTTTCAACGCCGTATCCGCATTGGCTGCCTTCTGTGCGCGGACTCGCTCAAGAGCGGCCTGAACCGGGTCGAGCGTCGCCACCTCACTGTGCTGGACGGCGCGCTGGGCTCGGGCCTGACGTTCGGCGATTTTCTGTTCTTCTTCACGACGCAGGCGAGCGTTGCGTTGTTCGAATCGGCGCCGCGCGTGATTGCGCTTGGCCGTCCGGGCGCGTTGTTCCTCAACGCTAAGCGCCAGGCCGCCGACAATCGGTAGCACCGTGGCCAGCGGCAACGGCCGCATCTCGATGCAATCCACCGGGCAGGGCGCCACGCACAGGTCGCAACCGGTGCATTCATCGACGATCACCGTGTGCATCAATTTCGCCGCACCGACAATGGCATCCACCGGGCAGGCCTGGATGCACTTGGTGCAGCCGATGCATTCGGCTTCGCGGATATAAGCGATCTGCGCCGGTGCCGAGCCGCGACTGACGTCCAGTTCCAGCACCGGCACTTTCAACAGCTCGGCCAGGGCCGCGATGGTTTCGCTGCCGCCCGGCGGGCATTTGTTGATCGGCTCGCCGCTGGCAATGCCTTCGGCGTACGGTTTGCATCCAGGATGGCCGCACTTGCCACATTGGGTCTGCGGCAAGAGGGCGTCGATGCGTTGAATCAGACTCATGTTTTGATCAGTCCACTGAATCCGAGAAAAGCCACTGCAATCAGCCCGGCGCCGATCAACTCGATCGGCAGGCCACGAAAGGGCAGGGGGATATCATTATCGAGTGTGCGTTGGCGCAAGTCGCTGAACAGGCTCAGTACCAGCCAGAAACCCAGCCCGGCACCCAGGCTCAGGGTCATGGCGTGGAAGAGTCCTTTGTCGTCTTGAGCGTTGAGCAGCGTCAGGCCGAGTACGCCAGCATTGCCCAGCAGCAAGGGCCAGAGGCCATCGAACGCAAGCTTTGGAAGTGACCGAGAAAGCACTTTAAGCAGCGGGCCAATCAGCAAAACGCTTAAAGGCAGGAATACGAAAAGGCGCAGCGATGTCAGCTCCAGCGGGATCAGCAGCCAACGGTAGGCCAAGTAGCCCAGCGTGCCGACGATCAGCATCAAGCAAGCCGTCGCAAGGCCCAGCGCGTGGACCTGCCGATGCTCGTTGCCCAACAGCGGATCGACGCCCAGCGGCCAGTGCAACACGAGGTTGTTGATCAGGGCTGCACTGATAAACGTAAGAACAATTTCGGTCATGATCGTGCCGACAAGAACGGGGCTTTTTAACAGAGCGGTTTAAAAAGCTTAGGCATTATCCGGCAAGGACGGAGGGTGGGCCAGACATGAAAAATCCCACAGTCGCGCCAGGCACGACTGTGGGATCGATTTGCTGCACAACCTTACTTGATGCGCTGACCTGGCTTGGCGCCGCTGTCAGGGCTGAGCAGGTAGATTTCTTCACCGCCAGGGCCGGCCGCCATCACCATGCCTTCGGAGATGCCGAACTTCATTTTCCGTGGCTTGAGGTTGGCGATCATCATGGTCAGACGACCATTGAGCTTGGACGGATCTGGATAAGCGCTCTTGATTCCGGAGAACACGTTGCGTTGCTCGTCACCGATGTCCAGGGTCAGGCGCAGCAGTTTGTCAGCACCTTCCACGTGTTCGGCCTTGAGGATCAGGGCGACGCGCAGGTCGACAGCGGCAAAGGCATCGAACTCGATCTCTGGCGACAGCGGATCCTTGGCCAGTTCGCCATTGCCGACAGGCGCAGTTTCACCGGTGTCGGTCTGGCTGGCGGTCAGGTCTTCTTTCGAGGCGTCGCTCATGGCTTGGACTTTCACCGGGTCGATACGGGTCATCAACGGTTTGAACTCGTTCAGCTGATGGTTACTGAGCAAGGTGGCGTGGTCGTCCCAGGTCAGCGGCGCGACGTTCAGGAACGCCTCGGCGTCGGCGGCCAACAACGGCAACACCGGCTTGAGGAAGATCACCAGCTGGCGGAACAGGTTCACGCCCAAGGCGCAGATGGCCTGGACTTCGTCCTGCTTGCCTTCTTGTTTATTCAGCGACCACGGCGCCTTGTCGGCGATCCAGGCGTTGGCACGATCCGCCAGGCCCATGATCTCGCGCATGGCACGGGCGAAGTCGCGAGCCTCGTAGGCGTCGCAGATGCTCGGCGCTGCGGCGAGGAACGCTTCGGTCAGTTCCGGCGCGGCATTACCCGCCACCAGCACACCGGCGTTGCCTTTATGGATGAAACCGGCGCAACGGCTGGCGATGTTGACGACTTTACCGACCAGGTCGGAGTTGACCTTCTGCACGAAGTCTTCGAGGTTCAGGTCGAGGTCGTCGACGCCGCGGCTCAGCTTGGCTGCGTAGTAGTAGCGCAGGTACTCCGGCGACAGGTGGTCCAGATAGGTCCGGGCCTTGATGAAGGTGCCGCGGGATTTGGACATTTTCTGACCGTTGACGGTCAGGTAGCCGTGCACGTTGATGCCGGTCGGTTTACGGAAACCGGCGCCTTCGAGCATGGCTGGCCAGAACAGGGCGTGGAAGTTGACGATGTCCTTGCCGATGAAATGGTACAGCTCGGCGGTGGAATCCTTGCCCCAGAACGCGTCGAAATCAAGTGCAGGCGTGCGGTCGCAGAGGTTCTTGAAGCTGGCCATGTAGCCGATCGGCGCGTCCAGCCAGACGTAGAAGTATTTACCCGGCTCGTCGGGGATTTCGAAGCCGAAGTACGGCGCATCGCGGGAGATGTCCCACTGTTGCAGGCCGGCGTCCAGCCATTCGGCGATTTTGTTCGCCACGGCCTCTTGCAGGGTGCCGCTGCGGGTCCAGGCTTGCAGCATTTCCTGGAAGTCCGGCAGCTTGAAGAAGAAGTGCTGGGAATCCTTGAGCACCGGAGTGGCGCCAGAGATCGCCGACTTCGGATCCTTCAGGTCAGTCGGCGCGTAGGTCGCGCCGCATTTTTCGCAGTTGTCGCCGTACTGGTCTTCGGTGCCGCATTTCGGGCAAGTGCCCTTAATGAAGCGGTCGGCCAGAAACATTTTCTTTTCCGGGTCGAAGTACTGAGTGATCGAACGCGTGGCAATGTGCCCGGCATCGCGCAGCTTGAGGTAGATCTGGCTCGACAGCTCACGGTTTTCTTCGGCGTGAGTGGAGTGGAAGTTATCGAAGTCCACCAGGAACTCGGCAAAGTCGGCGCTGTGTTCAGCCTGGACGTTGGCGATCAGTTGTTCCGGGGTGATGCCTTCCTTTTCCGCGCGCAGCATGATGGCCGAACCGTGGGCGTCGTCGGCGCAGACATAAATGCATTGATTGCCGCGGTGCTTCTGAAAGCGCACCCACATATCGGTCTGGATATATTCCAGCATGTGGCCAAGATGGATCGAACCATTGGCATAGGGCAGGGCGCTGGTGACGAGGATCTTGCGTGGCTCGGACATGGGGCTCGGCTACTTGATGAAACGGAGGTCGGCCACTATAAAGCGCCGGCGCATATTTTTCACCCCGTGACCTGAAGGCTTATTGTTGCAAAAGAGCTTTTCGTGGCGAGAGGATCTTGTGGTGAGGAAATTCTGTGGCGAGGGGATTTATCCCCGTTCGGCTGCGCAGCAGTCGTAAACCATCGCACACAATGTGCCTGATACTCCGATGTAGTCGATTTTCGGGGCGGCTTCGCCACCCAACGGGGATAAATCCCCTCGCCACAGACAGCGCTTCAGCCACAGTATTCTGTTCGCCACAAATGAGTGTCCGGCGTAGGATACCCGCCTGATTTTCCAGTCTTGCTATCGGAGTTGCCCATGAGCGTCGTCAATCGCGCAGCGGTGGAAGCCGTCCTTCGCCAATACACCGACCCCTACCTGAACCAGGACCCGGTCAGCGCCGGGTGCGTGCGCGGCATCGACATTCAGGGTGATCGCGTCAGCGTCCAGCTGGAGCTGGGTTACGCCGCAGGTCTGTTCAAGAGTGGCTGGGCGCAGTTGCTGCAAATGGCCATTGAAGGGCTGGACGGCGTGACCATCGCCCGCGTCGAGATCACCAGTGTCATTGCCGCGCACAAGGCTCAAGCGCAGATCCCGGGGCTGGCCAACGTCAAGAACGTGGTGGCCGTGGCGTCCGGCAAGGGCGGTGTGGGCAAATCAACCACCGCCGCCAACCTGGCCCTGGCCCTGGCCCGTGAAGGCGCCAAGGTCGGGATCCTCGACGCGGACATTTACGGACCGAGCCAGGGCATCATGTTCGGCATCCCCGAAGGCACCCGACCCAAGGTCAAGGATCAGAAGTGGTTTGTTCCGATCGAGTCCCACGGTGTCGAAGTCATGTCCATGGCGTTCCTGACCGACGACAACACGCCAATGGTTTGGCGCGGGCCGATGGTTTCCGGTGCCTTATTGCAACTCGTCACTCAAACCGCCTGGGGCGACCTCGATTACCTGGTTATCGACATGCCACCAGGCACCGGCGACATCCAGTTGACCCTGGCGCAGAAAGTCCCGGTGGCCGGCGCGGTGATCGTTACCACGCCGCAGGACTTGGCGCTGCTGGACGCACGCAAAGGCGTGGAAATGTTCCGCAAGGTCAACATCCCGGTGCTGGGCGTGGTGGAAAACATGGCCGTGCACATCTGCTCCAATTGCGGGCATGCCGAGCATCTTTTCGGTGAGGGCGGTGGTGTGAAACTGGCCAACCAGTACGGCGTCGAGCTGCTGGCTTCCTTGCCGCTGGCGATGGCCATTCGCGAGCAGGCCGATGGCGGCAAGCCAACGGTGATCGCCGAGCCGGACAGCCCCATTGCGATGGTTTACCAGGAACTGGCCCGCCATGTCGGCGCGCGGATCGTGTTGCAGGAAGCGGCGACACCGGCGATGCCGAATATCACAGTCAGCGACGATTAAACCGCTTTTGTAGGAGCCAGGCTTGCCGGCGAAGGCGTCTTCAAGGCCGCTTTCGCCGGCAAGCCTGGCTCCTACAAGGGCCGTGGTGTGGCTTTAGATCCGCAACCCGCCATCCAATTCCAGAATCCGACCGGTGTAGTAGTCGTTCTCGAAAATGTAGGCCGCCGAATGGGCGATCTCTTCAGTCTTGCCCATGCGCTTGAGCGGAATCGCGGACGTTATCTTCTCCAGCGCCTCAGGCTTCATGCTTAGCGTCATCTCGGTTTCGATAAAGCCCGGTGCAATGGCCGCCACACGAATACCGTAGCGTGCCAGTTCCTTGGCCCAGGTCACGGTCACTGCAGCGACACCCGCCTTGGCGGCGGAGTAGTTGGTCTGACCGACGTTGCCAGCGCGGGAGATCGACGAGATATTAATGATCGTGCCACTGTTGTTCAGCTCGACCATTTTGGCCGCGACTTCACGGGTGCACAGGAATACGCCGGTCAGATTGACGTCGATGACCGACTGCCACTGGGCCAGGCTCATCTTGGTCATCTCGCCGTCCTTGACCTTGATGAGCAGGCCGTCGCGCAGAATCCCTGCGTTGTTGATCAGGCCATGGATCGCGCCGAAGTCTTCGGCAACCTGGGCAACCATGTGGGTCACTTGCTCTTCGTTGGCGACATTGCACAAATAAGCGCGAGCATCGACACCTTTTGCCTTGCAGGCGGCGACAGTGTCGTCGAGTTTTTCCTGGTTCAGGTCCACCAGCGCCAGTTTCGCGCCCTTAGCTGCGAAATACTCAGCCATGGAACGGCCTAAACCCTGGCAACCGCCAGTGATAATGATTACTTTGTCAGTGAGTTTCATTCGCATGCCCCAATAGCAGAACAGAGGAGTGGTTTCCTTACGATAGCCTCTCAATCTGCACCTGATGGGCCTGGCTGCACATGAGAACTGCCCCGATGGCGAACTGGGACTATCCCCAGGCACCTGTCCGTGTTATCGACGGATTCTATATAAGGAGTCATAAATTGAGCGTTGAAGCGGCCAAGAATGCCCGAGAATTGCTTCTCAAGGAATACCGTGGAGTGCTCTCGACGCACTCTAAGGCGATGCCCGGTTTCCCGTTTGGCTCCGTGGTTCCGTACTGTCTGGATGAACAGGGCCGGCCGCTGATCCTTATCAGCCGTATCGCCCAGCACACGCATAACCTGCAGAAAGATCCAAAATGCTCACTGTTTGTGGGCGAGCGCGGGGCCGAAGACGTGCAAGCCGTTGGTCGCCTGACCTACCTCGCCGAAGCAGAAAAGCTCGAGGACGAGGCAGCCATCGAAGCGGCGGCTGATCGTTACTACCGCTATTTCCCGGATTCGCAGAGCTACCACAAGGCCCACGATTTCGATTTCTGGGTGCTCAAACCGGTACGCCACCGTTACATCGGTGGCTTCGGCGCGATTCACTGGGTCGATCAGTTGACCCTGGCCAACCCATTCGCCGGAAAGGTAGAAGCGAGCATGGTCGAGCACATGAATGCCGATCACGCCAAAGCCATCGCCCACTACGTCGAGTTGGCAAGCCTGCCGAAAACCGAGCCGGCACAATTGGCGGGTATCGACACTGAAGGCATGCACCTGCGCATTGGTCAGGGACTCTACTGGCTGCCGTTTCAAGCCTCGTGTAATACGCCGACACAAGTGCGCGAAGCCTTGGTTTTGCTGGCTCACGCCGAGCATTGGCCGAAAAATGAAGTGGCCGACGCTTGAATTCACGAATCGGCGACGTCATCTAGGGAACACTGGCAAGGCATTCTTGCGTTGAGGAACCATTTGATGCGCCCTTTTTTATTGCTCTTTGTACTGTTCCCGGTGTTGGAGCTGTTCGTATTCGTCAAGGTCAGCGGGGCGATCGGGTTTTTCCCGGCCCTGCTGCTGGTCATTCTCGGCTCGATGCTCGGCGTGTTCGTGCTGCGTATCGCCGGTCTGGCCACTGCGCTGCGTGCTCGTGAAAGCCTGAACCGCGGCGAGCTGCCGGCCCAGACCATGCTTGAAGGTCTGATGCTGGCGCTGGCGGGTGGTCTGTTGATCCTGCCGGGCTTCGTCACCGACGTGCTGGGTCTGATCATGTTGCTGCCGATCTCTCGTCGACTGTTGGCCAATAAAATGCGCCAGCGTGCCGAAGAGCAGGCGATCCGTCAGCGTGCGTTCGCCGATGACCTTCAGCCGCGTGGCGGTCCTGCGCCGCGTGAGCCGCTGGGCCGTGAGCCCAACGTGATCGAAGGCGAGTTCGAACATCGCGATTCCAAGTAAATCGTTTCATCTGCACGGCACCTTCGGGTGCCGTGTTCGTTTTCGGGGCATGGACGTAAAAAATTTCGATCCCCACCCTTGTAATAAGCTTATGCGCCCTTATGTAACGGTCACCGCAAGGTTTCTGGCGATTGCGCCAGACAGACTTCCGCGTCTCGCTTGTCGAGCCGCACCCGGCACCGCCGGATTTGTTAAACCCGCCGGGAATACACCGGCCGATGAAAACCACAATTAGGAGAGATCGACAATGAAGCTTCGTCCTCTGCATGACCGCGTCGTCATCCGTCGCAGCGAAGAAGAAAAGAAAACCGCTGGCGGTATCGTCCTGCCAGGTTCGGCTGCTGAAAAAGCCAACAGCGGCGAGATCCTCGCCGTCGGTACCGGCCGCGTGCTGGACAACGGTGAAGTGCGTGCACTGGCCGTGAAAGTGGGTGACAAGGTTGTGTTCGGCCCTTACTCCGGCAGCAACACCGTGAAAGTCGACGGCGAAGACCTGCTGGTAATGAGCGAGAACGAAATCCTCGCTGTTATCGAAGGCTGATTCCCCGCTCATTTTCCCGCTACTACAAAGTATTTAAGGAATATCGATCATGGCTGCTAAAGAAGTTAAATTCGGCGATTCCGCCCGCAAGAAAATGCTCGCCGGTGTCAACGTCCTGGCTGACGCAGTAAAAGCGACCCTGGGCCCTAAAGGCCGTAACGTGATCATCGAGAAGAGCTTCGGCGCTCCGACCATCACCAAGGACGGCGTGTCCGTAGCCAAAGAAATCGAGCTGAAAGATCGCTTCGAAAACATGGGCGCGCAGCTGGTCAAAGACGTTGCCTCCCGTGCCAACGATGACGCAGGCGACGGCACCACCACCGCTACCGTTCTGGCTCAATCGATCGTCAACGAAGGCCTGAAAGCCGTCGCTGCCGGCATGAACCCGATGGACCTGAAGCGCGGTATCGACAAAGCGACCATCGCCATCGTCAAAGAGCTGAAAGCCCTGTCCAAGCCTTGCGCTGACACCAAGGCAATCGCTCAGGTCGGCACCATCTCGGCCAACTCCGACAACTCCATCGGCGACATCATTGCCGAAGCCATGGAAAAAGTCGGTAAAGAAGGCGTGATCACCGTTGAAGAAGGCTCGGGCCTGGAAAACGAACTGTCGGTTGTTGAAGGCATGCAGTTCGACCGTGGTTACCTGTCCCCATACTTCGTCAACAAGCCAGAGACCATGACTGCCGAGCTCGACGGTCCGCTGATCCTGCTGGTCGACAAGAAAATCTCGAACATCCGTGAACTGCTGCCAGTACTGGAAGCTGTTGCCAAAGCAGGTCGTCCACTGTTGATCGTGAGCGAAGACGTTGAAGGCGAAGCCCTGGCGACTCTGGTTGTGAACAACATGCGCGGTATCGTCAAAGTGGTTGCCGTCAAGGCTCCAGGCTTTGGTGACCGTCGCAAGGCCATGCTGCAGGACATCGCTGTCCTGACCGGCGGTACCGTTATCTCCGAAGAGATCGGTCTGAGCCTGGAAAGCGCTACCCTGGAACACCTGGGTAATGCCAAGCGCGTAGCCGTAACCAAAGAAAACACCACCGTCATCGACGGCGCCGGCGTTGAAGCTGATATCCAGGCTCGCGTTCTGCAGATCCGTCAGCAAGTGGCTGACACTTCGTCCGACTACGACCGTGAAAAACTGCAAGAGCGTCTGGCCAAGCTGTCCGGCGGCGTTGCAGTGATCAAGGTTGGCGCTGGTTCCGAAGTTGAAATGAAAGAGAAGAAAGCCCGCGTTGAAGACGCCCTGCACGCTACTCGTGCAGCCGTTGAAGAAGGCGTGGTACCTGGCGGTGGCGTAGCGTTGATTCGCGCTCTGCAAGCCATCAGCGAACTGAAAGGCGACAACGCTGATCAGAACGTCGGTATTGCTGTACTGCGTCGCGCTATCGAATCGCCACTGCGTCAGATCGTTGCCAACTCCGGCGACGAGCCAAGCGTAGTCGTCGACAAGGTCAAGCAAGGCTCGGGTAACTTCGGTTACAACGCAGCTACCGGCGAATACGGCGACATGATCGAAATGGGCATCCTCGACCCTACCAAAGTGACTCGTTCTGCTCTGCAGGCTGCGGCGTCCATTGGTGGCTTGATGCTGACCACCGAAGCCATGATCGCTGATGCTCCGGACGACAAACCAGCTGGCGGCGGCATGCCAGACATGGGCGGTATGGGCGGCATGGGCGGCATGATGTAAGCCAGCCTTACCCTGTACGAGCTTACCCCTATAAAAAACCCCGCCTGCGATAAGCAGGCGGGGTTTTTTATTGCCCGTCATTCAAGTCAAGGATCAGGCGCTGACCGTTTCTGCCTGGGTCAGTCGATCAGCCTTGGAAGCCGGGCGATAAAGGATGTAGTAGTAAGACCCCAGACAAATCAGCCAGCAGAAAATCGCCGTCCACACATTGTGCGAAAAGAAGTGCGCGCCCTGCATCATTCGACTGATGGAAAACACCGTGCCCAACGCGAAAGCGAACACAAACGCCTTGCGTGCCAGACGCGGACGACGGTCACGCAGGGCAAAGAACAGCGCAAACAGTGTGAAACCGGTCGCCGCATGACCGCCGGGCCAGCAACGGCCAGGTTTATCGGTGTGCGGGCGAGGGCTGAGCAGTTCACTATAGGTTTCGTGACCGCCGAACTGCTCAAGGCTCCACGGGCATTGAACGGCCGTCACCGCTTTGACTGGCGTGACAAAGGAAGTCGCCAGAGCCATAGACAACACCAGGCAGCCCAGTTCCCGTTTGATCGGTTTGAGCCTGTCCATGAAAAAGGAGGCGATGAAACCGAAGATGGCCAACACCGAAAAGGCGATGACCACTTGCTTGGCGCGGTCATGCAGGATGTTTTCGAGAAAGTAACTGTGCCGTCCGATGAAGTCGCCCGCGACCGGGTCATAAAGCAGTGTGGCAAGGTCCATGTCCAGGGACGTCAGTTCGAGCAGCACCAGAATGATCGCTGCAACGGCGGGAACACCCAGGCACACCCAAAAGTTGAGTGGGCGAGAGATGGGACGGACAACGGTTGATGACATGACGGATCCTGAGCAATAGAAATAGCCCCGGGGCATCAGCCCAGGGCTACTCGGTTAATGTTGGCTGACTTGGTCGGTGCCCTCCTTGGGCGCCCTCCAGCCAAGCAGCTGTTGCTTGAAGCCATAACTGGCGGTTTGGTAATAGGTGATCGCTCGGGTGATCAGTGGATCATTGGCGGTGGCCCGTGACTCGCGGCTCTCGGTCAATGCCTCATCGTGTCGACGCAGCCCCTGGCGTGGACTCAGGATCGCCAGATTTTTGCCGTCGAACAACCCGAGATGCTGATAATTGCCAACCACCACTCGCGGGGGCAACGGATTATCTTGCAACAGGTTACGCCCGAAGAACGTCGACTGATAATCCAGATTCAGCAAGCCCAGTAAGGTGGGCGCCAAATCGATCTGGCTGGCCAGTTGCGCGGTCTCCCGGGCATCGATCAGTTTCGGTGCATAGATGAACAGCGGAATCTGATAGTTGCTGATCGGCAAGTCCTCTTTGCCTGCACTGCCCGCTGTGTGGTCAGCGACGAAGACGAAAATTGTATTGTCGAACCAGGGCTTTTTCCGCGCCTGATCGAGGAACTGGCCAATGGCGTAGTCGGTGTACTTCACCGCTCCGTCGCGTCCGTTACCGGACTTGATGTCAATCCGGTTGTCCGGATAGGTGTAAGGACGATGGTTGGAAGTCGTCATCAGTTGCAGCAGAAACGGCTGTTGCTTTGCGTAATCGGCATCGGCCAGTTTCAACGTCTGATTATAGAGATCTTCGTCGGCCATGCCCCAGGCGTTCTTGAAGTGAATCTCTGCTTCATCAACGCTGCTTTGGTCGACCACACGGTAACCGTTGCCGCTGAAGAACGCGTTCATGTTGTCGAAGTAACCGCGTCCACCATAGACGAACACGCTGTCGTAACCCACAGCGCTGAGTTGTTGGCCGAGGCTGGCAAACCCGCTTTCACGGCCCACGCGCTTGACGATCGAGCGTCCCGGCGTTGGTGGGATCGCCAGGGTAATGGCTTCCAGGCCACGATCGGTGCGAGTGCCAGTGGCGTAGAAATTATTGAAGTACAGGCTTTGCTTGCGCAGGGCATCGAGGTTCGGTGTCAGGTTGCGCTCGTCGCCGTTGCTGCCCATGTATTTGGCACTGAAGCTTTCGATGGTCACCAGCACGATATTGGGTGTTCGCGCAGTGCCGGGATTGTCGATCATCCGACGGATGTCTTGCGGGTCTTCGCCAACAAAGCGGGCATTGGGTTCGCTCAACTCGGCGCGAATCTGCTGTGCAACGACCGCGGGCGGCAGGCTGCTGTAGAACTGCGGGTAATCCAGTTCATTGTTTCGGAACGCGGCGAAGAACTGATACGGGCCATTGCTCGCCAGTTCATTCTGGTAGGCATTGCCGCCCTGAGCGCGCGGCGCATCCTGGCTGAGCAGTTGCAAACTCAGGCCGGTGACGAGCAACAGACCCAACGCATTCAACAGGCGCCCGCGCAGTGGCGGCAACGGTGCGTCCAGCGCCGCATTGAAAGGTTTGCGCAACGCAAAGCTCAAGGCCACAGCCAGCACTGCGAGCATACTCAGCAGTGTCCCGATCGGGTAAGACTCCAACAGGTTATTCAGTACCTCATCGGAATACACCAGGTAGTCGACGGCGATGAAGTTGAAACGAACACCGAATTCATCCCAGAACAGCCATTCGGCCACCGAGGTAAATAACATGGCGAACAGACTGACGGTCAGCAGCCCCTGAAGAAACCAGCGATGGCCTCGGCGACGCCACAAGGCCGGCGGGCAGAGCAGCACGTAAAGGCCCATGGGCAGTGCCGCGTAGGCAATGAAACCCAGGTCGTAGAGCAGGCCAATACCAAAAACCAAAAGAAAACCACTACCGGCCTCATCCAGATGAGTGAGCAGCAGAACCGTTCGGGTCAGAGAGAAAATGACTAGCCAGGCAATTGTAATGAGCAGCAGAAAACGCATGGGAGCAGTCTTGAAAACGTCCATTGTGATGACATTCCTTATATCAATTGCGCGAGAGTGTCGCCCGGTCACTGTAATTACGTTGTGAACCGATAGTGAAAAACATGTTAACGCCTTCATTTAGTTGAGTGAATTAATTCTTGCGTTTCCTGGCCCTAGCCCTCAGACACACTTGGCCTTAAGCTGCGCGGGCCAAGACGGCCGTTACTGTGTACGGAGTAGATACCCATGCGAATTCTATTGGTTGAAGACAACCGCGATATCCTGGCCAATCTGGCCGATTACCTGGGGCTCAAAGGCTATACCGTGGATTGCGCGCAGGACGGTTTGTCAGGCTTGCACCTGGCGGCCACCGAGCATTACGACTTGATCGTGCTCGACATCATGTTGCCTGGCATCGACGGCTACACCCTGTGCAAACGCCTGCGCGAAGACGCGCGCCGAGACACACCGGTGATCATGCTCACCGCTCGCGATCAACTGGACGACCGGCTGCAAGGCTTCAAGTCCGGCGCCGATGACTACCTGATCAAACCCTTTGCCCTGTCTGAATTGGCGGCGCGCATCGAGGCTGTCATGCGTCGCGCCCAAGGTGGCGGCCGCCGCACTTTGCAGGTCGGTGATCTGAACTATGACCTCGATACCCTGGAAGTGACGCGAGAAGGACGTCTACTGAAACTCAACCCGGTGGGCCTGAAGTTGCTGGCCGTATTGATGCAGAAAAGTCCTCACGTACTGCGCCGCGAAATTCTCGAAGAGGCGCTGTGGGGTGATGACTGCCCGGACAGCGACAGCCTGCGCAGCCACGTCCATCAATTGCGCCAGGTGATCGACAAGCCGTTCGCCAAACCGTTGCTGCAAACCGTGCACGGTGTGGGTTATCGCTTGGCCGAGGGCCGTGATGGAGTTTAAACAGAGCCTTGCTCAACGGATCATCATCGCCTTTGCACTGATGAGCGCACTGGTCGCGGGAGCCTTTGCCATGGGCATTGTGGCGACCGTGCACCTGGTGGAAGAAAAACTGATTTCGGCGGGGCTGGGCGGCGATTTACAACGTCTGTTGCTGATGGACAGTGTGTCGGACTGGAGCCACCGTCCCGAGCCGGACCAGCTGTTCTATTTCAGCGGCGGGCCTGGCGACTTCAATTTGCCCAAGGACCTGCGGCACCTGGACCCGGGCTTTCACGAAGTGTTTCGCGAGCAGCTGTCGTATCACGCGATGGTGGAAGTCGTTGACGGGCGGCGCTACGTGCTGTTGCAGGATCAGAGCGATTTCGAAGAGCGTGAACGGGTGCTGTTTGCCGTGGTGCTGGTCGGCTTCGTCCTGAGTCTGGCGTTGGCGGTGTCTCTTGGCTGGGTACTGGCGCGCAAAGTGATGGCACCGGTGGTGCGACTGGCACGTCAGGTACGTCATCGTGATCAATTATTAGGTCTGGCGCCACCGCTGGCACCGGATTACGCCGCTGATGAAGTGGGCGAGTTGGCCGTGGCCTTCGACGCCACGCTCGGGCGCTTGCGCCAGGCGTTGACCCGCGAACGGTTGTTCACCAGTGACGTCAGTCACGAGCTGCGCACACCCTTGATGGTGCTGGCCAGTTCCTGCGAGCTGCTGCTGGAAAACCCCGGCATCGATCAGCGTGGACGTGCTCAGGTCGAGCGAATCGCCCGCGCCTGTGAAGAAATGCGCGAGCTGGTGCAAACCTTCCTGATGTTGGCCCGTGCACAACGTGAAGACGCCAGCATGTCGCCCCAGCAAACCGTGAACCAGATAGCCGATGGACTGCTCCATCTGTGGCGCGAGCCGATCGAGGCCAAGGGGCTGGCGCTGATCGTTGAGCCGGGCAATCCGGCAAACACCTGCTACAACGCAACCCTGCTGCACGCGGTCATGGGCAACTTACTGCGTAACGCGCTGCATTACACCGAGCACGGGTTCATCCGCCTGACCCTGACAGCCACGGGTTTCATCGTCGAGGACAGCGGCGTGGGCATTCCAGAGGAAAAACGCGAGGCGATGTTCGAGCCCTTCGTGCGGGGCAGTGAGAAACGCGGCGAAGGTCTGGGGCTAGGGCTGTCGCTGGTGCAGAGGATCTGTGAAAACCAGGGTTGGAACGTCAGCCTGACCAACATGGAACCCAATGGATGTCGTTTTCAGGTGGAGTTGTATTCGTCGGATGTGAACTGATCGACCTATTGCACCGCAGTAGCGTGGGGCAATCATTATCGTCCTGTAAAACCTCGAGAGAATTCGAGATTTTACAAAACATTTTTTTCACAAAGGTATGACCTGACGCTGACATGGCGCTACCTATCGTGGGGGCCATCAGCGGCTCAGGAGACCTTGATGATGGACGGCCCGATCAAACTTGATTTTTCGGAAAAATACGATGATCAACACGCTCAACGATACCTGCTCAAACATAAGGAGAGCCTTGGCCGCCGTCTGTCCCACTGGCGTGAGGAGCAACTGGCACGCAAAGCGCTGTCACTGGTCGATGAGCCGGGTCTGATCCTCGATTTACCCTGTGGTGCGGGACGTTTCTGGCCATTGCTGGCGGAGAAAACCAATCGAGCCATCATCGGGGCTGACAACTCCGAGTCGATGCTGAAGGTTGCCATGCAGGCGCAACCTGCCGATGTGGTGAAACGGGTACAACCCTTGCACACGTCTGCATTCGACATTGCCCTACCTGATAACGCCGTCGACAGCATTTTCTGCATG
Source organism: Pseudomonas sp. ZS1P83 (assembly GCF_054897825.1). Classification (NCBI taxonomy): domain Bacteria; kingdom Pseudomonadati; phylum Pseudomonadota; class Gammaproteobacteria; order Pseudomonadales; family Pseudomonadaceae; genus Pseudomonas; species Pseudomonas sp. ZS1P83. The sequence goes on along the minus strand of NZ_CM142706.1, from coordinate 4,171,898 downwards.
CGTTTGCTCCATCACATCGGTGAAGCCGAGCATCGACTGACTATTTTGCGTGAGTTCGAGCGCGTCACCCGCGACAGCGTGATCCTTTCTCTGTGGGTGGACGGCAATTTCAAAGCGTGGAAACGCAAGCGCGCCGAGAAAACCCGTGGGCAGCAAGGTTACCAAAATCGATTTGTGTTACCGGCGGCTACGGTTGAAAAGGAATTCGAGCAGGTGGGTTTCCGTATCGAGGAACAACTGGACTTTTTACCGCTCTATGCCATGTGGCGGGTCTACGTATTACGCAAGAGGTAACAGAATGGCAGTGCAATGTGCAGCAGAAACGGACGTCGCTCCTCAGGTCCGCTTCGACTATTTCTGGAATCAGCGCGGTGAATGGGTAGAAGAACCCAACGTCCGTCGCGGAGGAGAAAGCGGCGTGCAGCGCGTCGTGAGCAGCAATGGACAGCTGCTTTACGTTAAACGCCAGACCGGGCATATCTATCGCAGCTGGCTGCACCCGTTCGGTCGGCCGACGGTGTTGCGCGAGCGCGATGCGCTCACTGGCATGCACCTGCTCGACGTTCGTGTTCCGGAGATCGTTTTCTGTGGTGCTCAGCGCGATCCTGTTCACAAATGGCGCGCATTGCTGGTGACCAAGTCGCTGGACGGCTTTGAGGAAATCGAGCATTGGTACGCTGGCGGCGGTCGCGAGCGTCACGGTGAGGCCGTGCATGATCGAGTGTTGAAGGATCTGGCCGAGAATCTGGCCCGGATGCACAAGGGTCGCTGGCAGCATAGCTGCCTCTACAACAAGCACGTATTCGTGCGCGTCACCGGCGAAGGCGAGGCTGCCAAAGTCGAAGTGGCGATGATCGATCTGGAGAAATGCCGGCAGCGTTTGACCGCCCGTCGCGCAGCGGTCCATGACATGAAGCAACTGCGTCGCCACTCGTCATTCAGCACGACGGACTGGCAGAAACTCGTCTATTTTTATGAGACGGCGTTTGGCAGCGCTATCAAAGGTTTATAGCAATGAAACTCGAAATTGCACGAGCTGGGTTTTTGATAGGAGCTTTGGCAGTTGCTTCACTGGCGGTGGCGGCTTGGGAGCAGCCCCGCACGCAAGTCCTCAGTTCAGTGAATGGCGACGCGCACTGTCCGTTGCCACGCGTTGCCAAGGCATCCGTGGCATCCCAACCCGATCATGATTTATTGCTGTTCATGTTCGGACTTTCTCAAGGATTGAGGCCGCAAAGTTGAACAGATTGAAGCCCAAATAAAAGGCCTCGCCAACCGCGAGGCCTTTTTTATGGCCGGCTACAAAGCTCTTATGTCTTATCGGATTTGGCCAGCACCGTGTAAACACATGGCAACACGAACAGCGTAAACAACGTCCCGATCGACATCCCCGTGGCGATCACCGTGCCGATGTCGAACCGGCTGACGGCACCGGCACCCGTAGCGATGATCAACGGCACCATACCGAACACCATCGCAGCAGTGGTCATCAACACCGGACGCAGACGAATGGCCGCCGCTTCCTCCACGGCTTCGCGCGGCGAAAGGCCTTTGTCCTTGCGTAACTGGTTGGCGAATTCGACGATCAGGATGCCGTGCTTGCTGATCAGCCCGATCAACGTCACCAGGCCGACCTGGGTGTAGATGTTCATGCTCGACCAGCCCAGGAACAGCGGGATCAACGCGCCACAGATCGATAACGGCACGGTTACCAGAATCACCAGCGGATCGCGAAAGCTTTCGAACTGGGCGGCCAGTACCAGGAAAATGATCGCCAATGCCAGGGCGAAGGTGACCCACAGCGCACTGCCTTCCTGGACGTATTGCCGTGATGCGCCGGCATAGTCGAAGGCATAACCCTGCGGTGCTTCTTCCAGAGCGATCTGGTGCACGGTGTCGATGGCTTCACCCATGCTGACCAGCGGCACCCCGGACAGGATGCCCGAATTGAGTTGCTGGAACTGGTTCAACTGCCGTGGACGCGCCCGGTCGCTCACCGTGATCAGGGTCGACAGGGCCAGCAATTCACCTTGGGTGTTCTTGACGTAATAATTGTTCAGCCAGTCGGGGTTATCCCGGAAAGGCCGTTCGACCTGAGCGATGACTTTGTAGCTGCGACCTTCAATGGTGAAACGGTTGATCTCAGCCTCACCCAGCAAGGTCGCAAGTGTCCCGCCAAGATCCTGCATGGAAACACCCATCTGTGCGGCCTTGGCGCGATCGATATCCACCACCACTTCGGGCTTGTCGAACGCCAGGTCGAGGTCGACGAAGGCGAACTTGCCGGATTCCATTGCCCGTTTTTTCACCCGGTCGGCCACTTGCAGCAGTGACTCGTAATCGTTGGCGGAATTGATGACGAACTGAAACGGCAGCCCCTCGCCGGTGCCGGGCAGGGAGGGCAGGTTGAAGCCGAAGATCTGCAGCCCGGCAATGCTCTCCAGTTTGCGCTGGACCTCGGGCAGGATTTCCATCTGAGTGCGGCTGCGTTCGTTCCACGGTTTGAGCAGGAAGCCGCCGATTCCCGATTGCACGCCGTTGAAGCCATTGATCTGGAACGACGAGTAGTACTCGGGAAACGTCTTGAAGATCGTGACGAACTCGTCGGTGTAGGTGCTCAGGTAGTCGAGGTTGGCCGGTTGCGGGGCGTTGGCGATCATGAAAATGATGCCTTGATCCTCGTCGGGCGCCAGTTCCGATTTGGTGAACGTGAGCAGCACCGGAATCAGGCACAGCACGATCACCGCGAACACCAGCACCACCGGCCGGGTGTTCAGGGTTGCGTGCAGCATGCGTTGGTAACGGCGCTTGAGGCCTTCGAATATCAGGTCCAGCCGATGGGCCAGGCCGCTGGGATTTTCGTCGTGCCGCAGCAACAAGGCGCACATCATAGGCGACAGGGTCAGGGCGACGATGCCAGAGATCACCACCGCCCCGGCCAGGGTCAGGGCGAACTCCTTGAACAGCGCCCCCGTCAGGCCCGTCAGGAAGCCGATCGGCGCATAGACCGCCGCCAGGGTGATGGTCATCGAGACCACCGGCATGGCGATTTCTCGGGCGCCTTCGATGGCCGCATCCAGCGGCGTCTTGCCTTCTTCAATGTGCCGGTGAATGTTCTCCACCACGACGATGGCGTCGTCTACCACCAGGCCGATGGCCAATACCATCGCCAGCAACGTCAACAGGTTGATCGAGTAGCCCATCATCTGCATGAAGAACATCACGCCGATCATCGACAGCGGGATGGTGACCACCGGGATCACCACCGAACGCAGCGCACCGAGGAACAGGAATACCACCACGATGACGATCAGCACCGCTTCGAACAGTGTTTTGATCACCTCGTTGATCGATGCCTGGATGAACAGCGTGGCGTCGTAGGCGATTTCACCTTTGAGGTTCGGCGGCAGTTGGGCTTCCAGGTCCGGCATGATCTTGCGCACTTCCTTGATCACGTCCAGCGGGTTGGCGCCAGGTGTGGCCTTGATGCCGATGTACACCGAAGGCGTACCGCCGAAAGAACTGATCGAGTCGTAGTTCTCCGCGCCCATTTCAACGCGCGCAACATCGCTGAGCAGCACGCGACTGTCGCCCTCGACCTTGAGCGGGATCGCGGCGAAGGCTTCAGCGGATTTGAGCTCGGTGTTGGCGTTGATGCTGGTGACGACGTACTCGCCTTTCACTTCGCCGGCGGCGGAGAGGAAGTTGTACTTGCGCACCGCATCGGTCACGTCGCTGGCACTCAGGCCGAAACCGGCCAGCTTGACCGGGTCCAGCCACAGGCGCATGGCGAACACCTGGTTGCCGAGAATCTCGGCTTCGGCCATGCCCGGCAGGGTCGCCAGTTTCGGCTGGATGACCCGCGACAGGTAGTCGGTAATCTGCGGGTTGCTCAGCTCCTTGCTGAAGAAGCTGATGTACATCAGTGCCGAGGCGTCGGCGGCTTCCTTGCTCAGTACCGGGTCTTCGGCGTCCTGGGGCAGCTGGTTTTTCACCTCGTTGGCCTTGGCCAGCAATTCGGTGAACAAGCGGTCGCTGTTGGCGCCAATGCGGGCGTAGATCGAGATCACCGAGAAGTTCTGGCGACTGACCGACGTCATGTAGTCGATACCCTCGGCGCTGGCCAGACTCTGTTGCATCGGTTGGGTGATGTAGCCCTGGATGGTCTCGGCGTTGGCCCCGGGGTAAGCGGTGGTGACCGTGATCAGGGCGTTTTCCATTTGCGGATATTGGCGCAGCGGCAACTTGCTCCAGGCCTGGAAGCCCAGCAGCACAATCAACAGGCTGACCACGGTGGCGAGCACCGGGCGGCGGATGAACGGGTCGGTAAACGCCATGGGGATTCCTTGATCAGTCAACGCGAGGCTGACTGCTCTTCTCGGCTAGTGTCTTGTCGTCGCTGATCGCGATATGTGCGCCATTGTCCAGTTTGATCTGGCCGGCCGTGACCACTTTTTCACCGTTCTGCACGCCTTTGGTAATCATCACCAGGCCATCGCGGCGCTCGCCGGTTTCAATGAAACGCCGTTCGGCGATCAGAATGGGCTCGCCCTTATCGTCCTTTTCGACGCTGCCGTCTTCGGCTTTTTTCTGCGCGACGACATAGAGCGAATTGCCGTACAGCGTGTAGGTGATCGCGCTTTCCGGCACGACGATGCGCGGCTGCGGGTCGGGCAACAACACTTGCAGGCTGGCGAACATCCCCGGCAACAATTTGCCGTCGGGGTTGGACAGGGTCGCGCGGACTTGGACGTTGCGAGTGCTGTTTTCGACTTTTGGGTTGATTGCACTGATGGTCCCGGGGAAGTTCTGCGCCGGGTAAGCCGAGACAATGATCTGCACCCGTTGGCCGATGGCGATCTTCGGCACCGACTGCTCGGGCACGAAGAAGTCGACGTAGAGACTGCTGAGGTCTTGCAGGGTGGCGATCATGGTGCCGCTGGCCACGTAGTCACCGACGTCCACCTGACGAATGCCGATGGTTCCGCTGAACGGCGCGACGATGCGTTTTTTCTCGAGCGAAGCCTTGAGCTGATTGACCGTGGCCTTGTTCTTTTTGAATACCGCCGAGAGTCGGTCGAATTCGCCTTTGGAGATCGCCTGGCTGCCCACCAGCTGGCTGCCACGGTTGTAATCCACTTGGGCCAGTCCGAGGTCGGCGAGGGCGGTTTCCAGCAGCGCGGTTTCCACGGCGCTATCGAGTTGGACGATCGGCTGACCGGTCTTGACCTTCTGCCCCGACTGGAATTGCACATCGGTGACGGTGCCGGCGATCTCCAGGCTCAGGTCGACGCCTTGCAGCGCCTTGAGGGTGCCGACGGTCGGCAGGCGGGCTTGCCACGGCCGTTCGGTGGCGGTGGCCACAGCGACACTGAGCGGCGGTTTCGGCGCAGCAAAGCCCTGAATCATCGTGTAGATGGAGAAGGCTTTGTAACCGGCCAGGACCAGCACGATCAGCAGAACAACACCCAACATGACCAGCATGCGGCGACGCAGCATATTTCCACTTCCTTGAAGAAAATCAGGTGAGACAGTCGGGCACATTACTCCGAGAGTGGCAGTGAATCCAACTGCCACTTATTACAGGATGGCGCAAAACCTGTAGGAGCGAAGCTTGCTCGCGAAAGCGGTGTGTCAGTCAACTGAAATACCGACTGATACATCGCTTCCGCCAGCAAGCTCGGCTCCTACAAGGGCAGGGCGAGATCAGATGAGATGCAGGTGGTTGTCCCAGAGCCCTGCGGGAAGCTCCAGTGGTTTTGCAACCAAATCTGTCTGGCGGCAATCGTAGTAGCGGCATCGCCCCTGACCCGAGGTCACGACAAAGCCATCGGCTACCGCACCGACCCCGGCGCAATCGGGAAGCGGCGCGTCGAGGCGCACTTCACCGCTGTCCAGGTCCCAGATGAAAAAGCGGTTGCCCCGTGGCGCGGTCAACGCGACCAGGCGCAGTTCGCTGTGCACCGCGACGCTGGCGGTGTAATGCCCCATGGCCTGCAACTGATGCTCAGGCACCGCAAAGGCCACGAATGGCTGGCCGGGCCGCTTGATCGCCAGCAGCTCCGAAGACTCGTGAGACGGCCCCATGAACTGCTGGCCGGCGACGATGGTGCCGTCGCTGGCAATCCCCAAATGACGCACGCTGTTCATCTGCTGGGCGAGGGTTTCCTTGCTCAGCAGGGTGCCGTCGCGTTGCATCAGCACCAGGCTCGGTTCCATGGCGTTGAGGTTCATTTCGACGCGGCTTTCGGCCTCGGTGCGAATGCCGCCGTTGGCGACCACCAGAGTTTCACCATCGGGCATCCACGACACCTGATGCGGACCGACGCCGTGGGTGGGGATCTCGCCGCTGTGGATAAGTCGCTCGCCTTCGAACTTATACACACCCAGCAAGCCACGACCCGGATCTGAGGTGTCGTTCTCGGTGGCGTACAGCCAGTCGCCGCTCTTGTGAATCACCGCGTGACCGTAGAAGTGCCGGTTCGGCCGTGAGACCACGGTTTGCAGCAGCGTGCCGTCGCGCAGGTGGATCAGATAACTCTCTGTACCAGGACGACGGGCGACGAACAGCGCAATCGGCAGCGTCGGGTGGTTGATGATGTCGTGACAACGCTGGCCGACCTGGGTGGCAAACACCCGGGTGCCGTCCAGCCGATACCCAACGGCATAATGTTTGCCGTCGGTATCGTCCCGCGCCGAGAGCAGCAGCGGGCTTTTGCCCTTCTGCTTGAACAGCGTCCAGCCGCCAAGTGTCACCGCACCCAGCAGCAAACTACCTAACGTCAGAGCCTGGCGTCGCAGCATGGAACTTGCCCTCATCAGTCACCGTCGTTGGCGTTGAAGCCCAGTTGGATGCCCAGCGCCTTGGCCAGTTCGCCTTCGTGCAGGCGGTGGACGACGTTTAGGCTGTCGTAGAGATCGTTGAGTTGCTGGCGACCGGCGTCATCGCCGAGCATTTCGGTCAGCGAGCGCTGGTTGCTGGCGAACAGTTTCAGGGACGCGGCGTAAGCGGCGTCGATCTTGTCGGCCAAGGGTTTTTGCTCGTTCGACAACAGACCGCGCAGGCCTTTGTTGTCGACACCGACCCAGACGGTTTGCGCCGCGGCCAGGCTGGCTTCCAGACCTTGCAGCGAGGATTTGCTGCGCCAGGCATCGGCCTGGAACGGCTGAGGAATGCCCTTGCTCTGACGGCCCATCGGCGTGCCGAGTTTTTTCTTCAGGGAGTCCAGCGCGGTGACTTGCACGCGCAGCAGGTCCGCGATCGCTTCGTGGGAGTCGGCGTAGCGCTGGTTGGGGAATTTGCTCATCTGAGCGAGCATGCCGTCGTTGGTGTTCCAGCGCGACAGGATCTCTTCGGCCAATTGCTTCTGACGCTCGCCAATGGCGCTCAGCAGCGGGCAGTACTTGGCTTTCTGGGCGCTGTCGGCCATGTCGATCTTGCTGTCGAACAGGATGTATTCATAGGCGGAGAGGCCCTGAACCACAACGCTGGACTTGGTCAGGGCGGCGGCATCGATCTGCGGCTGCGCGGTGACCAGTTGCTCGACCTGACGGCCCACGAGGTTTTTCTTGTCCGGCCAGAACTGCACCTGCCACGAACGGTTGCCCTCGGCGAGCGGGCCAATCAGCAGCGGTTGCAGCTCGGCCCAGGCTTTCTGCGCATGCAGGAAGTCGGCACGGGCGGTTTCGAGGTTTTCCTTGCCTTCGCAGAAGGCCAGGGCGCTGACCGCCAGTTGACGGTCGGCTTCTACCCAGCGGCTGTAGGTCGGCAGGATCACTTGCTTGGCGATGGCCGCCGAAGTAACGGCCTGTGGATCCTGAGGCGAACAGGCGCCCAAGGCTAGCGCGGCAAGGCTGGTGAACAACAATTTGGGACGGAACATGTCGGGCTCCCGCTATGGAATACGTATTAAAGGGAATTCAAAAACGCCAGCAACGCAGCGCGCTGCTCGGCATTGAAAGACAAAACCTGTTGCTGCGCCGCTGTTGCTTCGCCGCCATGCCAGAGCACGGCTTCGAGCAGATTGCGGGCGCGGCCATCGTGCAAAAACTGGGTGTGGCCGCTGACTGCCTGCGTCAAACCGATGCCCCACAACGGCGGGGTGCGCCAGTCGCGGCCACTGGCCTGGAATTCGCTACGGTTGTCGGCCAGACCGTCGCCCATGTCGTGCAGCAGCAGATCGCTATAAGGGCGAATCACTTGATTGGCCAGTTCAGGTTCGGCAGCGTTGACGGCGGTGGTGTATTTCGGGGTATGACAGGACTGGCACCCGGCCTGGAAAAACAGATTCTTGCCGGCCAGCACGTCGGGAGCGCTGACATCGCGGCGGGCCGGTACGGCGAGATTACGGCTGTAGAACAGCACCAGACGCAGGATGTTATCGCTGACTTCCGGCTCGCCATCCGGGCCATTGCCGTTGGGCGCCTGCTTGCAAGCAGTTTGCGTGTCGGTGCAGTCATCAACAGGTCTCAGGCTCGTGGTGAGGCCCATGTCACCGGAAAACGCATGAACATTTTGTTGATTGAGGTTCGGTTGCCCGGCCTTCCAGCCAAATCGCCCGAGGACGGTTTTTTGCTGCACGTCATCCCAGACCCGGTTCGGGCGTCCGGCGATGCCGTTTTTGTCTTTTGCCTGAGCTTGTGCATTGGCCAGGATCGCCTCGTCGGGAATCGCTTCCAGCAGGCCCAGGCCAATCATCGGCGGTGCGACGCGCGCCGAGAAACGGGTATCGGGGTGCATCGGGCCGTAGCCGAGCTGGGTGATCTGCAACGTCGGCTTGCGCAACTCGACTTCGGTGCCGTCCTTGAAACGAATCGGAACGGGCGTGTAATCGACACGTACTTTGCCTTCCGGGACAACACCGGGCACGGCCATGTCCTGGAATTGTCCGCCGTAGACCGGCTCCGGGACGACACCGAGTTGCTCGATGACGTTGGCATACGCCGGCGCATCGGGAATCGACAGGCGCACCAGCATCGACACGGCGTTCTGCGCATCAGGCGTGGGCGGATGACCGCGGCCGTCCTTGATATGGCAGTTCTGGCAAGCGTTGGTGTTGAACAATGGGCCGAGGCCATCCCGGGCGGTGGTGGTCGACGGGGCGATCACCCAGGGACTGCGGAAAAAGCTGTTGCCGACGCTGAAGTCCACGCGCCGTGACGGCGGCAGGTTGGCGGACGGCAGGGAGAATGAGTTCTGATCGGTCTTGCGCACGGTCGCGCTGCCACCGGACCGGGCTTCACCGGGTTCGGCTTTGGTAAAACGCGGGGCGTCATCGCAGGCACTCAGGCCCAGGGCCAGCAGCAGTGCGGACAAGCGAAGAGGCAGCGAGGGCATCAGACATCCTGCAAGACGAGCAAAACAAGGGCGCAAAGTCTAACAGGGCAGGGGAGTTTGAATAAGAGGAATTATCGTTTGCTTGATGTGGGGCAGGTTTTCACAGAAGACCGATGCGCGGCCATCGCGGGCAAGCTCGCTCCCACAGGGATTGTGTTCTGGTGGGCATGAAAAAGGCGACCCGAAGGTCGCCTCTTTGTCACTCAGGCAGCGTTGATCAGAATTCGTGATCAGCGTTGTCCGGGTTCAGGTCGCTGATGCCCAGTTTGCCAGCGGCTGCTTCGATCGAACCGGTTTGCTTGACCAGGGAAGCGATAGCGTCGCGCACGATCTGGTTGCCAGCCGTGTTGCCGGCGGCGATCAACTGGTCGTAGTGCTCACCCTTGTTGGCGTGATCGACCATGACTTGAAGCTTGGCTTCGGTGGCGGCCAAGTCGGCTTTCAGCGCGGTGTCGGCTACCGGGTCGGCTTTGGCGACCAGGGACGACAGGCTGGCGCCGGTCATTTTGGTGCCGTCGACGCGGGTGTATTCGCCCAGGTACACGTTACGAATGCCTTTTGCATCGTAGAAGTGCGAGTTGTGGGTGTTGTCGCTGAAACAATCCTGTTCGTCTTCCGGGGAGTTGGCTTCCAGGGAAACCTTCATGCGCTCGCCCGCCAGTTCGCCCAGGGACAGGCTGCCCATGCCGAACAGCATTTTGCGCAGACCGCTTTCGGCAGGCTCGGCTTCCAGGGTGGCGCGGTAGTTGTCGGCCACGTTCGGCTTCCAGTTACCGACCATTTCTTCCAGGTCGCTGACCAGCAGTTGGGTCACGGACTTCAGATAAGCGCGACGACGATCGTTATGACCGCCGGTTGCGCCTTTGCCTTCCAGGTAGTCGGAAGCTGGGCGGCTGCCGGCGCCAGGGCCGGTGCCGTTCAGGTCCTGGCCCCAGAGCAGGAATTCGATGGCGTGGTAGCCGGTGGCAACGTTGGCCTCGGAACCACCCAGCTCGTTCAGGCTGGCGAGTTTTGCCGGGGTGATGTCTTTCACGTCGACCTTGTCTTCGCCGACCTGAACTTGAGTGTTGGCGATGATATTGGCAGTGGCGCCCGGGTTACCCAATGCGTGCTCGTAGGATTTGTCGACGTAGTCGATCAGGCCTTCGTCCAGTGGCCAAGAGTTCACCTGACCTTCCCAGTCGTCGATGATGGTGTTGCCGAAGCGAAACACTTCGCTCTGCAGGTAAGGCACGCGGGCAGCAACCCAGGCAGCCTTGGCGGCTTTCAGGGTGTCGGCGTTCGGCTTGGCGAGGAAGGCGTCGACAGCGGTTTGCAGGGTCTTCGCGGTAGATTCGGCATCGCTGAAAACGGCGAAGACGATGTCGGCGTAATGCGCGACAACGGCTTTGGCAGCTGCTTCGTCGACTTTACCGGCAGCGGCAGGCGCAACGGCCGGGGCTGTGGTGCTGGCGGCTGGAGTCGGCGCCTGCGCAGCGGCAGCTTTGTCATTGCCTTCGCAACCGGCGAGGGAAATAGCGATGGCCAACAGACTGGCGGTAGCCAGAGGCATACGAATCATGGCGAACATCCTGCTTCGAGAGGGGGTGGAGTGGCGCAGCAAGCGCGCAAAACTGCGACATAATGCAAATCTTTCGCATTATGTGTAAAGGGTTGTGCTTGGAAATATTTCTTATTCGCGCGGGAGTTGTGTCGTAGATCTAGAGATCGCAGCCTCGTTTCACTCGACAGCTGCTACAGAGTGAAACGAGGTTGCGATCTTGTGATGTTTACAAAATGGCCGCGTTACTGCGCTGAGCCTGTTTCAGATACGCGCTCAATTCCCGCGCCGGCAGCGGCTTGCTGTAGAGATAGCCCTGACCTTCGTGACAGCCTTCGGAGATGATATAGGCCTCTTGCTCGGCGGTTTCCACGCCTTCGGCAATCACCTGCATGCCCAGGCTCTTGCCCAGCTGGATGATGGCCCGAACGATGGTCGCATCGTCGTCGTCATCGAGCAGATCCTGAACGAAGCTCTTGTCGATCTTGATCTTGTCCAGCGGCAGGCTTTTCAGATAGCTCAATGACGAGTAACCCGTGCCGAAGTCGTCGATCGCGATCAGAGCACCGGAGCGGCGCAGGCTGAGCAGGTGCTGGGCGGCCGTGCTGATGTCTTCCATCAGGCCGGTTTCGGTGACTTCCAGCTCCAGGCTGCGGGGCGGCAGGCGATACATCTGCAGCAGGTTGTTGACCACCCGTGGCAACTCGGCGTGGTGCAGCTGCACCGTGGACAGGTTCACCGCCATGCGCAGGTCGACAAAACCCTGGTCATGCCAGTCGCGCAATTGCTTGCACGCCTGATCCAGCACCCATTCACCGATGGCGATGATGGTGCCGTTCTGCTCGGCCAGGGGGATGAACAAGTCTGGCGGAACCAGCCCGTGCTCTGGATGCTGCCAGCGAATCAGCGCCTCGACACCCACCACCCGGTGATCGCGATAGCTGATCTGCGGCTGGTAGACGAGGTACAACTGGTTACGGGCCAAGGCGTCGCGCAGGTCTTTTTCCAGCTCGCGACGTCGGCGCATCTCGGTGTCGACGCTGGCGATATAGAACTGATAACGGTTGCGCGAGCGAGTTTTGGCCAGGGTCATGGTCTGCTCGGCTTTTTGCAGCAGTTTCTCGGTGCTGTCACCGTCCTCGGGGAACAAGGTGATGCCGATGGTGGCGCGCAGGCGAATCTCTTGATGGTCGAGGGCGAACGCCGCTTCCAGGTCATCGAGAATGCTTTGGGCCAGTTCGGCCGCTTCGTAGGGTTGTTCGATATCGGCCTGAACCAGGGCGAACTGGTCGCCACCAAGGCGGGCGAGGGAGCCGAGGCGTCCGCTGTGAGCTCGCAGGCGATCGGCGAGGGCTAGCAGCAGTTGGTCACCGGTCTGGTAGCTGAATTGTTCGTTGATGCCCTTGAAGTCGTCCAGGCCGACTACCAATACCGCGACCCGACGTTGCAACTTGCCGGCGTCTACCAGGATTTTGTCCAGTTGCTGCTGCAATTGCTGGCGGTTCGGCAGACCGGTGAGGAAGTCGTACTGGGCCATGCGAAGCAGGCTGTTTTCCGCTTCGTGGCGCAAATGGGTGTTGCGCTCGATGGACGCGAGCAACTGGTTGGCGGTGCTGATCCAGATCCCCAATTCGTTCTTTTCATGCCCCTTGAGCAGCGGGATTTTGTGTTCGCTGGGGCGGTCCGGATTGATTTCCGTGAGGTGCTCGATGATTCGCGACAGCGGCTTGGTCAGCAGACAGTGATAGACCAGGTACAGCACCAGCCCCATGGCCATGGCACGCAATACGCCGGAGATGAATATGATCACCGAACTGACGATGAAACCCTGGCCGTAGGTGGCGGTGTCGAGCGTAATGCTCAGGTCGCCGTAATACTCGCTGTAAGGGCCGCGACCCACCAGTTGGGTGGTGAAGGTGCGTTCCTTGCCGAGGATCAGGTCGGTCAGCCAGCGACTGTCGGAATGCTGCAACTCGCGAGACTTTTGCGCGAGCATGGCTTCGTTGGGATGGCCAATGGAGGCCTTGCGCACCGCGTCGTCTTGAAACAGGCCTTCGATCACCTGCATGCCCATCTCGCGGTCCAGGCTGTAGACGGCCTGGGTCGAGGGGTCGCGGAACATGTCGAGGATGCGTTGGGCATCGCTGGCCACGGCCTGGCGTGTTTTATAGGCATCGAAAACGATCTGCGCGCAGCTCAAGACCACGCCGACGATCAATGCCGACAGGAGCACGACCCGGAGCAACTTCACCGACAAGCTGTTCTTGAGTTCCAGCTTCAAAGAGTCATTCCTTGTTCCGTGCGGGTAGCGTCAAGTTGCCATGAGTATTGGCAATCCCGTGATGGCAGTCAAAGGGACAATCAATCACATAGGGTTTTGCCTGTGGCTTGGCCGAAATGCTTTCGTTTGGAGTATTTGCGCTATTTGTACTGTGTCGGTTGTTGAGTCCTTCAACTTGAGGGGGATTTGGACTTATTTTCCGTTTGGTTGATGTTAGACGGCTGTAGCGTTGGGGCAAGGGGCTCAACGCTGGTTTCATCGTGGGAAATTGCCCTGGTTTCTGCGGATGTACCTTGAGCCGTTGTAGGAGCTGAGCTTGCTCGCGAAGACGGCCTGACAGCCGACTATTCACTTTCTGCCAAACATCCATCCCGTGTGGGAGCGAGCTTGCTCGCGATGACGGCAGCACATTCAACATCTTTGTGACTGACAAATCGCTATCGCGAGCAAGCTCGCTCCCACAGGTCCGCTTTTATGTTTATTGAACTGTAAAAACGCCAGACCTTTCCCACGCAGTTTTCAGGTTGCCTGTCGGAAGCGGGGTCAATAACCTTTGGCTGTCGCTGAACACTCAGCGATCGGGTGTGAGAACCCGGCAACTTATGGTCATACAGAGCCCGTACACGCATAATTGCCGCCAGCTTATCCTGTCGTAAATGCGTTATGGCGGCTGTGTGCGGGCAGACTTTTGTCTGGCCCGGGTGTCCATAACCGGTTTTCTCACCCCGCACATAGCTGCCACCTCTCCACCGCGTGAGAACGGTAAGTGGTGGCCCTCAACGCGTGAGGAGTTTTTCTATGGATAAATTAATCCCAGACCCACCCTACAGTCCGAGCTCCATGTTCATGATTTCCCCGGGCATGGACACCGAATCCCTCCTGGCCCACGCCTGTGAGTCATTGGCTTCAGCCAACGTCATGGCGAGTGATTTCGCCACCTACCTGACCGGCTCCCAGCGCAGTACGGCGCTGGCCATTGCGCAGATCATCATGCTGGCGGACTTGGCGGTGAATCGCGCGTTGGATAACATTGATCCGCAGGAATAGGCATTCAGTCAGTTCTACTGCGTCATCGTTCTTCGTGAGCAGGCCTGACAGGCAACACATTTCCAGCGCCCAAAAAAAACCCGGCAAAAGCCGGGTTTTTTTGACTGGCGTCGATCTTAAGCGGTGAAGGTTTTACCTTCGAACTGCTCAGCCACGAATTTCCAGTTGACCAGGTTCCAGAACGCTTCGACGTATTTTGGACGAAGGTTGCGGTAGTCGATGTAGTAAGCGTGTTCCCAGACATCGCAGGTCAGCAGCGGGGTGTCGCCGTTGGTCAGCGGGTTGCCGGCGCCGATGGTGCTGGCCAGGGCCAGGGAACCGTCAGCCTTTTTCACCAGCCAGCCCCAACCGGAACCGAAGGTGCCGATGGAAGTCTTGCTGAACTCTTCCTTGAACTTGTCGAACGAACCGAAGGCTGCGTTGATCGCGTCGCCAAGTGCGCCGGTTGGTTGACCGCCGGCGTTTGGCGCCAGGCAGTTCCAGTAGAAAGTGTGGTTCCAGACCTGAGCGGCGTTGTTGAAGATGCCACCCGAGGAAGACTTGACGATTTCTTCCAGAGTCTTGCCTTCGAACTCGGTGCCTGGCACCAGGTTGTTCAGGTTCACGACGTAGGTGTTGTGGTGCTTGTCGTGGTGGTATTCCAGAGTTTCCTTGGAAATGTGCGGCTGCAAGGCATCGTGTGCGTAAGGCAGCGGCGGCAATTCGAAAGCCATGATGATTCTCCTAATCAGGTCAGTTGCGGTGAGCGCAAGGCCGATCACGGGCGGCCAGACAAGCGCCGGGGAGTTTGTACTCTTTGCGGCGCATCGGATCGGATCATAGCACCGGGGGTGCGGCATAACCACGCAACAACTGTGTGGGATAGAGGTTCCAGAGCCTTTTGGAATAATCAGGAGGTGACGATTAATTGAAAGGCCACTGTGAACATCATGACCGCCACCAACAGATCAAGGATTCGCCAAGTGCTTGGCCGAGCCAACCATGGCGCCAACCACGCCGCGCCGAGCGCCAGGGTGAAAAACCACAGCAACGACGCACTGGCCGCCCCTGCGACATAAGCGCCGGGCTCTGTTTGTTGTGCACCGAGGGAGCCGATCAACAGCACGGTATCCAGATAAACATGCGGGTTGAGCAACGTCACGGCCAGCGCGCTGAGCATCACCGCGCGCAGCGAACGCACGGTCTGGTTTTCACCTTGTTGCAGGCTCAGTTTCGAGCAGGCCCGACGCAACGCCAGGCTGCCATACCAAATCAGAAACGCCGCACCACCCCAACGGGCGATTGCCAGCAACGACGGGTTCTGCGCCAGCACCGTCGCCAGGCCGAATACCCCGGCGGCCACCAGCAAGGCATCGCAGGTCACGCAGAGTGCCGCCACGGGCAGGTGATGTTCGCGCCTAAGGCTCTGAGCCAACACAAACGCATTCTGAGTACCGATCGCCATGATCAGCCCCGCGGCCACCAACAGGCCGTTCACATAACTTTGCCACATAAGATGTTTACTCCGCGTTGGCCGCCAGATTCCGCAAAACGTGCAGGGCGCGTTCGGCATCGGCCTGGCCGACGAATAAATGGTCGTGGTAATAGCCGGCAATCACGTTGCAACTGATGCCGGCCTGGCCTAATGCCGTGGCGAACGCGGCGGTCAGGCCGACCGCCTCGAGGGCCGAGTGCACGTTCAAGGTGATCCAGGCCGCGACGTAATCGAAACTGAAGCCCGCCTTCTCGGCGTGGGAACGTTCCAGAATCACGGTCAGACCTTCCTGCTCGCGAAAGCTGCCGACAATTTCAAGGCCTGCTGGCAACTTGCCGTCGCGCAGGGTGCAGAACACGTATTCGCCGACGTTAAGTTGCGGGCTCATGCTGCGCAGCAGGGTTGCCAAAGAAGTTTCGCCAGCCATGTCGATGATCCTTGTTCAAGAGTTCTTGCTGGCCATTCTCCGGTGCAACGCTGTATAAGAAAAATCAATCATGCTGATCGCTCATTAGGAAAACTGATGTTCGACTATAAATTGCTTTCCGCCTTGGCCGCGGTGGTCGAGCAGGCCGGGTTCGAACGTGCTGCGCAGGTGTTGGGTTTATCCCAGTCGGCGATCTCTCAGCGCATCAAATTGCTGGAGTCGCGGGTCGGTCAACCGGTGCTGGTGCGGGTTACACCGCCGGCGCCGACCGAAATCGGCCGAAGACTGCTCAACCATGTGCAGCAGGTGCGTTTGCTGGAACGAGACTTGCAAACCCTGGTGCCGGCACTCGACGAAGAAGGCCTGCCGGAACGTCTGCGCATCGCTTTGAATGCCGACAGCCTCGCCACGTGGTGGGCCGTGGCGGTCGGGGATTTTTGTGCGCAGCAGCATCTGCTGCTTGATCTGGTGGTCGAAGACCAGACCGTCGGCCTCAAACGCATGCGCGCCGGTGAAGTCGCGGCGTGCGTCTGCGCCAGTGAGCGACCGGTGGCCGGCGCGCGAAGCGTTTTGCTGGGGGCCATGCGCTACCGTGCGTTGGCCAGTCCGGCGTTCATTGCTCGGCATTTTCCTGAAGGTGTGCGCGCCGATCAGTTGTCGAAAACGCCTGCGCTGGTCTTTGGCCCGGACGATTTCCTACAGCATCGCTACCTCGCGTCCCTCGGCGTCGATGGCGGATTCGAACACCATCTATGCCCCTCGTCCGAAGGCTTCATCCGCCTCTCAGAAGCGGGACTCGGTTGGGGCCTGGTGCCTGAACTGCAAGTCCGCGAGCAACTGGAGCGCGGCGTATTGGTGGAGCTTTTGCCAGATAAGCCGATCGATGTGCCGCTGTACTGGCATCATTGGCGCAATGGCGGTCAGTTGCTGGGATTACTGACCGACCAGTTGGTACGCTCGTCAAAGCAATGGCTGGTGCCGTTGGACTGATGGGCAGCGTCAAGTCCTCACGCCCTACGCAATATGCAAAACGCAAAACGAAATATTCGGAGCAATTCATGAAGATTCTGGTCACCGGCGCAAGCGGCTTCATCGGCGGGCGCTTTGCGCGTTTTGCTCTGGAGCAAGGCCTGGACGTGCGGGTCAACGGTCGCCGGGCCGAAAGTGTGGAGCATCTGGTGCGCCGTGGCGCCGAGTTCATCCAGGGAGACTTGAGCGACCCGGAATTGGCGCGCGACCTGTGTTCAGACGTCGAAGCCGTGGTGCATTGCGCCGGCGCGGTCGGCTTGTGGGGGCGTTATCAGGACTTTCATCAAGGCAACGTGCAGGTCACCGAAAACGTGGTCGAGGCCTGTCTGAAACAGCGGGTCCGGCGACTGGTGCACTTGTCGTCGCCGTCGATCTACTTTGATGGCCGCGATCACGTGGGACTGACCGAAGAACAGGTGCCCAAGCGCTTCAAGCATCCCTATGCCGCGACCAAATACCTGGCCGAGCAAAAAGTTTTCGGCGCTCAGGAGTTCGGCCTCGAAACCCTGGCCCTGCGCCCGCGTTTCGTGACGGGGGCCGGCGACATGAGCATCTT
This sequence comes from Pseudomonas sp. ZS1P83, assembly GCF_054897825.1. Lineage (NCBI taxonomy): Bacteria > Pseudomonadati > Pseudomonadota > Gammaproteobacteria > Pseudomonadales > Pseudomonadaceae > Pseudomonas > Pseudomonas sp. ZS1P83. Next base: position 4,154,207 of record NZ_CM142706.1, on the reverse strand, counting down.
CCCGAGGTTGCTGAAAATGCAGCGCAAGGGACGGCTTGCCATCATCGGCAACGGCCTGAATAAGGTTGATTTCACCAGTATGCAGAACCTCAACGAAGCGTTGCTCAGCAGTTTGCTGGCCAGCGGTTCGGCCTTGGGCAAGGCCTACAACATCAGTAACGGCACGCCGGTACCGTTGTGGGACGTGGTCAATTACGTGATGCGCAAGATGGAAGTCCCACAGGTCACCCGCTACCGTTCCTACGGTTTGGCCTACACCGTGGCGGCGCTCAACGAGGGGGTGTGCAAGGTGTGGCCCGGTCGTCCCGAACCGACCCTGACGCGACTGGGCATGCAGGTTATGAACAAAAATTTCACCCTGGACATCAGCCGCGCCCGGCATTATCTGGACTACGATCCCAAAGTCAGTCTCTGGACCGCCCTCGATGAATTCTGCGGCTGGTGGAAGGCCCAGGACATTCGCTGACGGGCAGGTTAGAGCCGCAACACTGAACCGGTTTCGGGGTTGAGGGTCAATCGATGCGGCAGTGGGGGTTATACTGCGCCGCATCAAGCCATCACCGCGTTCCACAAAGGTTGACTCAATGTCCATGCGTAACGATGCCAACGACGACTTCGACGATGTACCGAGCCTGCGTGCCAAAAGCTTCGACGACGATGATTTTCCGACCAGCGCTCGAACCTCCGTACATTCCCGGACCGCGCCAGTAGTCAACGTCAAAAGCGCGAGCACCGGCCCGCTGTGGGCGCTGGTCGGCGCCTTGTTCTTTGCTTTTGCAGGCCTTGCCTGGTGGAGCTTTCAGCAGCTCTCGCTGATGGAACAGCAATTGGTGGCGACCCAGGAAAGTTTCGCGCGTATCAGTGAAGACGCGGCGGGGCGCTTGCAGGACATTTCCGGCAAGGTTGTAGCCAGCCAGACCAATGTCAGCAGCGACAGCGAAGCCTTGAAGCTGCAAATCAAACAGCTGGAAAGCAAACTCCAGGATCAAAGCAAACAGCAGCAAGGCGTTGTCGGCCAGACCACCGAACTGGACAAGCGTCTGGCGCAGATGACCGCACAAACCACCGATCTGGATAAGCGCCTGGCGCAGATGACCGCGCAAAGCACTGAACAACAGACCACCAACACTCAATTGCAGGCGCAGGTCAAAGTGCTGAACAGCGAGTTGGCCGCGCTGAAAAGCGCGCCGGAGGACACCAGATTCGACGCGCAACTTAAAAGCCTTGGCGCCGACATCGTTGCACTGAAGAAACAAGGCAACCCGAGCGCCGCCATCGAGCGTCTGGAGCAGGAAGTCATTGTCCTCAAAAGCCAACAGGACAACCGCCCGGCCGCGACGCCAGGCGGGACCAACACCGCCGAATTCGACGCTTTCCGTGGCCAGGTCACCCGCAACATCAACACCCTTCAAGCGCAGATCCAGAATCTGCAGCAGCAGCTTCGCGCTCGGGGGCAATAGCCCTCCACCACAATTTGATCGTTCCCACGCTCTGCGTGGGAATGCCTCAATGGACGCTCTGCGTCCGCTTCGGCAGGGACGCGGAGCGTCCCGGGCTGCATTACCACGCAGAGCGTGGGAACGATCGGCGGAGGGGTTATAGGACTTTGTCCTCACGCCCACGCAACACCCTATTCGGCATCGCAATCGCTGCCGCCAGCCCCAGCAGCGATACCGCCGCGCTGACCATCAACAAATGCCGAAAGGTCAGCAGCAGTTCGGCGCGCAAGGCGTTTTGCGCATCCCCCTGCGCGGCGTTCAAGCCGTCGAGCAGCACATTCCCCGAACTGCCCTCTGCAATCATCGAAGAGCCTGCCAGGTGAGCGAAACTTGAGTCCTGCAACAACGCCAACAGCAGTGCTGACATCAACGCCACACCCACCGCGCCGCCCAGTGAGCGAAACAGGTTGGTGGTGCTGGTGGCGACGCCGATATCCCGCTGTTCCACCGAGTTCTGCGTTCCGACCAGGGAGGTCGGGAATTGCATGCCGCTGGCGATCCCGCTGAGCAACATAAACAGACTACTGAGCACAACGGCCTGGGGAGGACTGAACGCCATACCGAGAATCGCGATCGGCATGAGCAGGGCGCCGGTCAGGATCATCGGTTTGTAGCGTCCGGTCACTGAGGTCCGGCGGCCGGCGAAATAGGCGCCGATCGGCAAACCCATCGCCAGCGGCAACAGGTGCAACGCGGCGCTGTCGGCCCCGGCGCCGGTAACGCTCTGGAAGCGCAGCGGTATCAGCACAATCAGCGAGATCGCCTGGAAACTGGTGAAGAAAATCGTGCACCAACACAGGATCGCATGGCGGTTGGCGAACAAATGCATTGGTAACAACGGCTCCCGCGCCCGGCGTTCATGCCAGACGAACAGCGCCAATACCAACACCGCACAACCGAGCAGGCCCAACACGTGTGCACTGCGCCAAGAATGGCCCTGACCGACCTGGGTGATGCCCAGCAACAAGGCGGTCAAACCGATGATCATCAGCAATGTGCCAAGGTAATCGATGATCGGTTTGCGTTGTGGCACTGGCAAACCCACCAACGTGCGATTGGCCACCAGCCAGGCACCGAGGCCCAACGGAAGATTGATCAAAAACACCCAGCGCCACGACAAGTACTCGGTCATGTAGCCACCGAGCACCGGGCCGGCCACGCTGGCCACGGCGTACATGCTGCTGAAATAACCTTGATAACGACCGCGCTCCCGGGGTGGGACGATGTCACCGATGATCGCCTGGCTGACCGAAATCATCCCGCCAGCACCAATGCCCTGAAGAATCCGCGCCAGCACCAGTTGCTCCATGCTCTGGGCCATACCGCAGAAAAACGAAGCAATCGTGAACAACCCCATGCCAAACAGCATTAACGTGCGGCGACCGTACAGATCGCCCAGTTTGCCGTAGATCGGCACGGCCACCGTCATCGCCACCATGTAGCCGGAAATCACCCAGGCCAGCAGGCTGACATCCTTGAATTGTGCGGAAATGGCCGGCATCGACACGGCGACGATGGTCTGGTCCAGCGCGCCCAGAAAGATCGCGAGCATCAGGGCGATCAACACGCTGCGAATGGCCGGTTTGGGCGTTTCAGGCTGGTTGAGATTGGTCACGGGTTAAAACCTGCGGGCAGTGATTGACCCGCAAGAGCAAGGCGAGCGGGGATGCTCGCCAGTGTAGGTCGGTAGCAGGCTATTCGATAGCCTCATAAGGAAGGCCGACGTAATTTTCTGCAATGGTTTTTCTGCCGGCCTCGGAGTCGACGAAGTAAGCAAGTTCCGACTCGGCGATGCGCTGACTGAAGGCGTCGTGATCATCGAAGCGGTGCAGCATCGAGGTCATCCACCAGGAAAATCGTTCGGCTTTCCACACCCGGCGCAAACAGACCTCGGAGTATTTCTCCAATAAATCCACGCGGCCTTCTCGGTAAACCTTCAGCAGAATAGTGAACAGCGTACTGACGTCGCTGGCCGCCAGGTTCAGGCCCTTGGCGCCGGTGGGCGGGACGATATGCGCGGCGTCACCGACCAAAAACATCCGCCCGTACTGCATCGGTTCAACGACAAAGCTGCGTAACGGCGCGATGCTTTTTTCGATGGAAGGTCCGGTGACCAACGACTCTGCCAACGCGCAAGGCAGACGGGACTTGAGTTCATCCCAGAAGCGTTGATCGGACCAGTCCTCGACTTGATCAAAGGCAGGCACCTGAAGGTAGTACCGGGTGCGGGTCGCCGAACGCATGCTGCATAAGGCAAAACCGCGTTCGTGGCGGGCGTAGACCAGTTCTTCGTGAACGGGCGGCGTGTCAGCGAGGAAGCCGAGCCAGCCAAACGGGTAGATCCGCTCAAAGACTTTCAGGCACTCGGCGGGAATCGACTGCCGAGTCACGCCATGGAAACCGTCGCACCCGGCGATGTAGTCGCAATCGAGTCGATACAGCTCGCCGTCCTTTTCAAACGTCACGAACGTCTCTTCGGTTTTCATCCCATGGGGAACGACGTTGCCTGCTTCGTAAATCGTCTGCGCACCGGCCTCCCGACGAGCGGCCATGAGGTCGCGGGTGACCTCGGTCTGGCCGTAGATCATCACCGTTTTGCCACCGGTCAGGGTTTGCAAATCGATGTGTACCCGGCGCCCGTCGAGAGCCAGTTCGAAACCTGCGTGGACCCATCCCTCGGCGTCCATGCGCTGCCCCACCCCGGCTTGGCGCAACAGCTCTACCATGCCTTGTTCGAGGACGCCGGCACGGATTCGTCCGAGCACATAGTCCGGGGTCTGGCGTTCGAGAATGAGGGTGTCGATGCCGGCGTTATGCAGCAATTGGCCGAGCAGTAAACCGGAGGGGCCAGCGCCGATGATGGCGATTTGAGTTTTCAGCGTTTTCATTGTTTTAAGGACTCGCAAGCGCCACGCGACCAAGGCCGGTGAATTATTTTTATGGATGGAGTGCTTGCATTTTTCCCCCGCGAGTCTGTCAATTGAAGGGGAAAACTGAGCCGATACCTGTACATTCTGCCAATCGGTGCGATTATCGCCCGCTACCCTCCGAGGCCTGGATTGAAGTGATGAACAAGCCTGACCTACCTTCGATTCCAGTGTTCAAGCTCTACGGTGAAAGCCTGGATTGGCCGACCCCGGACTTGCTGCACTGTGAAACCATTTCCAAACGCAGCCGCGAACATCAATGGGAAATCAAACCCCACCGCCACGCCGATTTGTGCCAGTTGCTCTTCGTATTCAAAGGTCAGGCAGAGCTTGAAATCGAAGGCAAACGTACGCAACTGACCGAGCCGGCGATCCTGGTTTTGCCGCCGTTATCGGTGCATGGCTATCGGTTTTCCGAGGATGTCGAAGGGTTTGTGGTGACCTTGGCTGCGCCGCTGGTCGCCCATCTTCAGGCGCAACTGGGCAATGCCGTGAACGCCCTGGCTCAGGCCGAGAGTTATCCTGCGGGCAAGGAAGGCGAATACCTCAACAGCCTGTTTTCAGCGCTGCAAGACGAATACACCGGCCACCAACCGGCTCGCGAAATGCTCATGCATTCGCTGGTCAGCGTGATCATGGTGTGGGTTAGTCGCCAGGTGATTTCCCGCCGCAACGCCAGCCAGCGTCCGCAGCGTGCCCGGGAATACCTCAACGGTTTTATCCAACTGGTAGAAGAGACCTATCGCCAACACGTCAAGGTCGAGGACCTGGCCCATCGGCTGGGGATTTCCGTGTCCCACCTCAACGGCACGTGCCGTGAGCTGGCGGGACAACCGGCGTTGCAGATCATGCATGAGCGTCAGTTGCTGGAGGCCAAGCGCTTGCTGACTTACACCAGCATGACCATTTATGAGATGTCCGATGTATTGGGGTTCTCTGATCCGACCAACTTCACGCGCCTGTTCCGGCGTCGAGTGGGGATCTCGCCCAAGGCATTTCGCGACCGTTTGAAGGCCGATCAGGACAACGAGGCCTGATCCCCTTCGTTACCGGAGGGCGTTGAGGGTCGCATTGTGGGGAATGCAGCGCTCGAAGTTGCAGCTTGCGTATTCACGGGGCAGTTGTCGCAACTGCTCGACACGCCAGGCCGCTGTGCCATACAGCGCGAGCGTGGCCGCGCAGGTGATGAAAATGGCGAGGTATCTTCTTGTTTTGATGTTCATGGCGTTGACCTCTGAACGAATACCCTTCGGTACTACTTTCAGCATAGGTCAGCGCCAGTGAGTTGCCACCAAAGCGGCGTTTGCATGTAACCCCGTATTCAGAACGCTGATGTCCCCTTGTGGGAGCGAGCCTGCTCGCGAATGCGGTTAATCAATCAACAATGATGTTGACTGACCCGCCGCATTCGCGAGCAGGCTCGCTCCCACAAGGGGATACGGTTACAGGCCGATATCCCACGCCGGTTCTTCCGGAAATCTGAGCACTAGAAAATCCAGCATGCTGCGCAGTGTCGCCGGCATGTGTTTGCGTGAGGCATACACCGCGTAAACATTCATTTGCCGAGGTTCGGCGTGGGGGAGCAGGCGGATCAGTTCGCCGCTGTGGATATGCACGCCGGCTTGATAACTGGGCAGCATCGCCACCCCGGCGCCGGCCATGGCCGCGCGCAACAGTGTGCTGGCTTCGTTGGCGCTGATGTTGCCCTGCACCGGCACCGACACCTGCTCACCGTCCTCCTCGAAATGCCAAAGGCTTTTGCCGAAGTAGGAGTGGGTCAGGCAATTGTGCTGGCTGAGGTCCTCGACCCGCAGTGGCGTCGGGTGCTCGAGCAGGTAAGCGGGGGAGGCGCAGATCACCGAGCGGCAGACCGTCAGCCGCCGCGCGATCAGGTTCGGGTCCAGGTCGTTGCTGGTGCGAATCGCCAGATCGATGCGCTCATCCACCAGGTTCACCGTGCGGTCGAGCATCTGCATGTCGATGCTGACGCCGGGGTAACGTTTGACGTAAGCGGTCATGGCATCCGCCAGTTGTGCCTGACCGAACGACGTGCTGACGCTGATCCGCAGCAGGCCGCGTGGCGCATCGTCCGGTTCGCTGACGGCGGCTTGCATGTCCGTGGACAGGTCGAGCATTTGCCGACAACGGGGCAGGATTTCACTGCCGGCGGCGGTCAGGCTCAACTTGCGTGTAGTGCGGTGCATCAGGCGTGCGCCGACCCAATCCTCCAGCTCCGCCAGATAGCGCGAAACCACTGGCCGCGACAAGTCCAGATGATCGGCAGCGGCCGACTGGCTGCCGAGGTCAACCACCGTGACGAACACCCGCATTGCTTGTAGACGATCCATCATTTGCTCACTTTCAGAAACAAACTATGTTGCAGCATCGCATTTTTTGTACTGAGTCATGCAACTAAGCTCTGTCCCATCGCCAAGCATGGCATTCGGACAACGGAGCAACAGATGATCGGCTTCACCTCGCTTAAACGTATTTTGCTGGCCACCGCCACCCTCGGTTTCGCAGCCCACGCAGCGGCGGCATCGACCCTGACCCTGGATGTCTACAATCCGGGCGACAAGGCGATCTTCCCGGTGACCTCGGTGTTGGTCAGCGGCGAGAAAGACGCGATTTTGGTGGATGCACAATTTGGCAAATCCCAGGCCGAGCACGTGGTCGAAAAAATCCGCGCCAGCGGCAAGCAACTGACCACCATCTACATCAGCCACGGCGACCCGGATTACTACTTCGGCCTCGACACCCTGACCGCCGCATTCCCCAAAGCCAAAGTGCTCGCCTCGCAGCCGACCGTGGATCACATCAAAAAAACCGTCGACGGCAAACTGGCGTTCTGGGGCCCGAAAATGGGCACCGACGTACCGGCCAAAACCATCGTGCCCGATGTACTGAAGGGCGACAGCCTGATGCTCGAAGGGCAGAAGCTGCAGGTGGTGGGTCTTGAGGGCAAGCAACCGGACCGCACCTTTGTCTGGATCCCTTCGATCAAGGCCGTGGTCGGTGGCGTCGTCGTCGCAGAAAATATTCACGTGTGGATGGCCGACACCCAGACGCCGCAATCCCATGCCGATTGGCTGACTACGCTGCACGCCATCGAAACCTTGAAACCGACAACCATCGTGCCGGGTCATTACCTGGGTGAGAGCGCCCGTTCACTGGCCGCTGTGCAGTTCACCGCCGATTACATCAAGGCTTTCGACGAAGAAACCGCCAAGGCAAAAGACGCCGCCGCGCTGATCGCCGTGATGAAAAAACGCTACCCGACATTGGGTGAAGAAAGCTCGCTGGAACTGAGCGCCAAAGTCGCCAAGGGCGAGATGAAGTGGTAACCCGATTCACCCATTCACACTGATCCACACTGGAGAACGTCATGAGCAAGATCGCAATCATTGGTGCCACCGGTCGTGCCGGCAGCCAACTGCTGGAAGAAGCCCTGCGTCGTGGTCACAGCGTTACGGCCATCGCCCGCGACACCTCGAAGATCGGCCAGCGTCCCGGAGTGGTCAGCAACAATGTTGATGCGCTCGACGCCGAAGCCTTGCAAGCGGCAGTCGCTGGCCATGACGTGGTGATCAGCGCCGCGCACTTCACGACGCTTCCTGCCAGCGCCGTTGTCAGTCCGATGAAAAAGGCCGGCGTGAAACGTCTGCTGGTGGTGGGCGGTGCCGGTTCGCTGTTGCTGCCGGACGGAACCCGCGTCATCGACAGCGAGGGTTTTCCGCAGGAGTACAAGGCTGAGGCGGGTGCAGGTGCTTTGTTTCTTGAAAACCTGCGTCAGGAAAAGGAGCTGGACTGGACCTTTTTGTCGCCGTCGGCGGAGTTTGTTGAGGGTGAGCGTACGGGCACGTTTCGGATCGGCAAGGATGAATTGCTGGTGAGCAGTGCAGGGCGGAGCTGGATTACCTTCGCTGATTTTGCCATTGCGATGCTGGATGAAGTGGAAGTGCCGAAGCACGCTCGGCAGCGGTTTACAGTCGGGTATTGAGTTCACTGATCGTTCCCACGCTCTGCGTGGGAACGATCAGTTACTCGGCATCACCGCGCCTGTGCCTGCTCCACCAACCACCGCATCAGTTCCCTCAACTTCGGCGAAGGCCCGGGTTTCTCGGGAAAAACCAGGTAATACGCCAACCCTGTCTTCACCTTCAAGTCAAACGGCATGACCAGCCTCCCGGCACTCAAATCATCGCCAATCAACGACCAGTCCCCGATCGCCACGCCGGTCCCTTGGGACGCCATCGACATCGCCAAATCCAGCGTTTCGAAATGCTGACCCTTGCCGACATTGCTCAGACGAATGTCAGCCGTTGCCAGCCAGGCCTTCCAGTCCCGTTCATCCCGGGTCGGGTGCAGCAGCAGGTGCTGCTCCAGATCCTCCGGCGTCAGCAGCGGCACCGTCCCGTCGAGCAACGGCCTGGAACAGACCGGCGTCAGCTGTTCATCAAACAGGTGTTGGGACACTAATGAACCGTCCGGCGGTGCACCGTACATCACCGCTGCATCGAATTGCTCGCGATGAAAGTCCACTCCGTGTTTGACCGTGGTGGTTAATTCCACCGGCACGTCCGGGCGCTCCCTTTGCCACTGCAACAGCCGCGGCAATAGCCAGCGCATGACACACGTCGGTGCCTTGAGTTGCAGGGTTTCGCGCTTCTCGCCGATCTGCTCCACCGCCTCGTCGATCAAGCCGAAAATCTGCTGCACCCGTGGCAGCCACTCCCGTCCTTCGGCGGTCAGGTCAAGGCCTCGGGCCTGGCGGATGAACAGTTCATAACCCAGATGTTCTTCCAGCCCGGCGATCTGCCGACTCACCGCACCTTGGGTGATGTACAGCTGTTCGGCAGCCCGGGTGAAGTTGCAGCACTGCGCGGTGATCAGAAAAGTGTGCAGCGCCGGCAGGGGGGGCAGTCGTTTCATTGGGATCCAAGGTATGACGTGAGGACATGGCTAGTATGACTTTTTATCCATTGTTGCGGCTACGTGTCGCCCGTTCCAATGAGGCCATCCCTGGACCTGCCCACTCATCATAAACACTGCGCAGGCCCGGCGTCTCAAACGAACAAGAAGGGCAAAGACATGGCGACGTGCGGCGAAGTATTGGTCAAGTTACTCGAAGATTACGGGGTCGAGCAGGTGTTCGGCATTCCCGGGGTTCACACCGTGGAGCTGTATCGCGGGCTGGCCCGTTCGAGCATCAACCACGTCACTCCGCGTCACGAACAGGGCGCCGGTTTCATGGCCGACGGTTACGCTCGCACCAGCGGCAAGCCGGGTGTGTGCTTCATCATCACCGGCCCTGGCATGACCAACATCACCACCGCCATGGGCCAGGCCTACGCCGATTCGATCCCGATGCTGGTGATCTCCAGCGTGCAATCGCGCAGCCAGTTGGGCGGCGGTCGCGGCAAGCTCCACGAGCTGCCGAACCAGAGCGCATTGGTCGGCGGCGTGGCGGCGTTCTCCCACACCTTGATGTCCGCGGCTGAATTGCCGGGCGTGCTGGCCCGTGCTTTTGCCCTGTTCCAGGCCGGTCGTCCGCGTCCTGTGCATATCGAAATTCCGTTGGACGTGCTGGTAGAAGAAGCCGACGACCTGCTCAGCAGTCTCCCGGTGAACATCGACCGCGCCGGTGCCTCGCCGAGCGCTATCAGCCGCATGACCGCGCTGCTGGCCGGTGCCAAGCGCCCACTGATTCTCGCCGGTGGCGGCGCCATCGATGCCGCCGCCGAGTTGACTGAACTGGCCGAACTGCTGGACGCCCCGGTGGCCCTGACCATCAACGCCAAAGGCATGCTCGAGTCCAACCATCCATTGCTGATCGGTTCGACCCAGAGCCTGGTCGCCACTCGCGCTCTGGTGGCCGAGGCTGACGTGGTCTTGGCGATCGGCACCGAGCTGGCCGAGACCGATTACGACATCACCTTCGCCGGCGGTTTCGAGATTCCCGGCGTGCTACTGCGTGTGGACATCGACCCCGACCAGACCGTGCGTAATTACCCGCCGAAGGTCGCGTTGGTGGCCGACTCGCGCAACGCGGCTCAAGCCTTGCTGAGCGAACTGTCCCATCACTCGCTGGCCGAGCGCCGAAACGATTGGGGCCAGGTCCGTGCCGCACGCTTGCGAGACGAACTGGCCGCCACCTGGGACGCTCCGACCCTGGCCCAGACCCGCTTCCTGGAAACCGTCCTGCACGAACTGCCAGACGCGGTATTCGTCGGCGATTCGACCCAACCGGTGTACACCGGCAACCTGACGTTCAACCCGGAACGTCCGCGTCGCTGGTTCAACTCGTCCACCGGTTACGGCACCCTCGGTTATGCCTTGCCGGCGGCGATCGGCGCCTGGCTCGGCGGTAGCGTCGAAGGGGGGGGGCGGCCTCCAGTGGTGTGCCTGATTGGCGACGGCGGCCTGCAATTTACCCTGCCGGAACTGGCCAGCGCCGTGGAAGCGCGCACCCCGGTGATCGTCCTGCTGTGGAATAACCAAGGCTACGAAGAAATCAAAAAGTACATGGTCAACCGCGCCATCGAGCCGGTTGGCGTGGACATCTACACCCCGGACTTCATCGGTGTCGCCAAGGCGCTGGGCTGTGCAGCCGAAGCCATCAACGGTGTCGAGCAACTGCGCAGCGCACTGCGTGCCGCCGCCGATCGCCAGGGCCCGACCCTGATTGAAATCGATCAGACTTCGTGGATGAAGGCGGTGTCGAAATGAGTTTCCGCATGACTTTCCCAACGGCCCTCGACGGTCTGTTCATCGATGGCCAATGGTCGGCCGGCAATGAACATTTGCGCGTGATCAACCCGGCGACCGAAGCCCTGTTGACCACCGTTAATGGTGGCGATGAGCGGGCGGTCGATCAAGCCGTCACTGCTGCGACCAACGCTTTCAAGCAATGGTCGAAAACCACCGGCGCCGAGCGCGGCGCGATTCTGCGCAGAATCGCTGCGGGCGTGCAGGCCGGTCGCGAACAGTTGATGCACTTGCAGTCGAGCAACAACGGCAAACCACTGTTCGAAGCGGCCATCGACGTCGATGACGTGATCGCCACGTTCGAATATTACGCAGGTTTAGCCGAAGGTCTCGATGCCAGGCAGGACAGCAATGTCGAGTTGCCAACCGACGATTTCAGCGCTCGTGTGCGCCGTGAACCGTGCGGTGTTGTCGGTTTGATCGTGCCGTGGAACTTCCCGATGGTCACCACCGCCTGGAAACTCGCCCCGGCCCTGGCCGCGGGTTGCTGCGTGGTGCTCAAGCCGTCCGAAGTGACACCGCTGCCAGAACTGGAACTGGCGGCGATCATCGCTGAGGCCGGTCTGCCCAAGGGCGTGTTCAACCTGGTCTGTGGCACTGGCCTGGCCGTCGGCGCGCCGTTGTCGACCGATCCGCGCGTGGCCAAGATTTCCTTCACTGGCAGCAACGCCGTCGGCGTGCAGGTCATGCAACGCGCGGCGGAAACTGTCAAAGGCGTGAGCCTGGAATTGGGCGGTAAATCCTCGCTGTTGGTGCTCAAAGACGCCGACATCGAACTGGCCGTGGAAGTGGCCTGTGGCGGTGGTTTCTTCAACGCCGGGCAGATGTGTTCCGCCACCAGCCGTGTGCTGGTCGCTGATGAACTGGCGGACGAATTTCTTAGTCGTTTGGAGGCTCGCGCCGAAGCCATTCGTGTAGCCGACCCGTTCGATCCGAACGTGGAAATGGGCGCACTGGTCAATCAGGCGCAATATCAGCGCGTGCTGGGCCACATCGATCGCGGCTTGAGTGCTGGCGCCAAGCTGATATGCGGCGGCAATCGTCCGGCAGACCTGCCGCGCGGCTATTTTTTGCAGCCGACCATTTTCACCAACGTGCCTCTCGACAGTGCGTTGTGGTGCGAAGAGATCTTCGGGCCGGTGATCTGTGTGCGCAGTTTTGCCTCTGAAGCCGAGGCGATTGCCCTGGCCAACGACAGCCAGTTCGGTCTGGTGGCCAGCGTGGTCACTCGCGACGCCGAAGCGGCAGATCGGGTCGCTAACGCCTTGCAGGCGGGGCTTGTGTGGATCAATGCGCCGCAAGTAATCTTCCCGCAGACCGCCTGGGGTGGCTACAAACAGAGCAGCATCGGCCGCGAGTTGGGGCCGTGGGGTTTGCAGGCTTTCCAGGAAATCAAACATGTGATTCGGGCGGTCTGACGGCTCGAAAACGGTCAGTACATGCTTCTTGATGAGGCATGCACTGACGTCATGGCTACAATGAGTTTTTTTCGATAGTCAGGTGTGTTGCACGACCTCAGGATGAACCGGTCGGTTCAGCTAAAACCCTTTGAAACCGGGGGCTTTAAGCCGATCTGACCGCGCTGATGCAACGGTTGCGACCAACCTCATACTTACAAAAAAAAAGGGAGTCCTTCATGGGCGAGCATGATCTAAACAGACGTCAATTCATTAAAACCGTAGGCGTGGCGTCGGTAGCTGCGGCGGCTATGAGCATGCCCTTCATCCGGGCCAATGCCAGCGACACGCGCTTTCAGGGCAAGACTCTGCGCTTGCTGACCTGGTCCGATGACACGGGCCTTGCTGCACTGCGCAATATCGCGGCAACCTTCGAGGACAAGTACGGCTGCAAGGTCATCGCTGACCGCACCGGCAGCACCTCGGAAATGGTCGCCAAACTCAAGGCCGCTGGTGATCGTCCGCAGTACGACATCATCACCCTGGCCGGCGTAGGCGCCGAAGGGCTGGCCGCCGCCGGGCTGCTGGAAAAACCCGACCTCAACCGCATCCCCAACCTGGTCGATGTACCGGAAAAATACCGCACCGGCGCCAATGGCCACGGCATCGGTTACCTGCTCTGGTGCAACAGCCTGATCTACAGCACCCGCACCGTGAAAGAAGCGCCGCAGAGCTACGCCGCCCTGTGGGATGCCGACCTGTCGCCGAACATCTTCCTGCCGCCGCCGAACTGGACCGAAGCGATGGACCTGATCATCATCGCCGCCAAACTGGCCGGTGGTGACGAACACAACATTGAACCTGGCTTCAAGAAACTCGCCGAGCTCAAGGATCGCGTGGTGACCCTGGGTGAAAACCCGAACCAGATCGCCGAACTGTTCCGCACCGGTTCCCTGGACATGGGTGGCCTGTACGCGCCGGCATTCTTCCCGAAACAGATCCGCGACCCGGCTTACGGTCTGGGCGCTACGTTCGGCATGAAGGAAGGTTTCTACACCGACTTGATGCTCTCGGTCATGCCGAAGAATCGTCCGGGTGACACCGACCTGGTCTACGCCTTCATCAACCACTCTCTGGACCCCGTGGTGCAGGGCAAGATGGCTGAAGACATCTACAACGGTCCGGTCAACGCCAAGGCGATCATCTCCGCTGAAGCGCGCAAGAGCCCGTACATCCTCACGCCGGAGCAGATTGCCGAGAAAGCGATCATGCACGACAACGCCTTCCTGGCCACCGTGCATGACCAATGGATTCGTCGTTACACGGAAATCTTTTCTTCCTGATCTGAATCGCAGGGAGGTTCTTCGAACCTCATCGCGGGCAAGCCTTGCTCCTACAGGAGCAGCGCCGTACCTGTAGGAGCATGGCTTGCCCGCGATCGAGTGCGCAGCACTCGCCAAGATCTTCCATTGACGAGACCCTTGCTATGGAACACCAACCTCTGACTCATCCGGTCGCCGCCGCTCCATTGCGCACCAATCGGGGTGTTTCGCCGACGACGCGTGCCTGGTTTTTCCTCTCGCCGTCGATGCTGTTTCTGGGCGTATTGATCGCCGCCAGCCTCTTGGTCCTGCGCATGAGCGTGGGCACCAAGGGCGCGGAATGGACCGGGTTCAGCCTGGCCAGTTACGCCCAATTGCTGGAACCGTATTACCTCAAATCCTTGTTGCTGACCCTGCGTCTGGCGATGATCAGCGCGGTGATCGCGGTCGTGCTGGCGATTCCGGTGGCCTACACCATGTCGCGGCTGACCTCGCCGTTTGTGCGACGGATCTTCCTCGCCGCGGTGCTGCTGCCATTGCTGGTCAATCTGCTACTGCAAAGCTACGGCTGGCTGGTGATTCTCGGCCCGGGTGGAATGCTCAATCAGGCACTGATGGGACTGGGCCTGATCAAGCGCCCGATCATGCTGCTGTACAACCAGAACGGCGTACTGATGGGCCTGGTGCAAACCGCCTTTCCATTGGCCGTGCTGCCGATTGCCAGCGCCATGCGCGGTGTCGCTCGCACTTATGAAGAAGCCGCTGCAACCCTGGGCGCGAGTCGCTTTCAGGTGTTCCGCCAAGTGGTATTGCCGATGAGTATGCCGGGGATCATCACTGGCGCGACGTTGGTGTTCGCCTACAACGCCAGCAGCTTTGTGGTGCCTTTGCTGCTCGGTGGCCGACGCGTGCCGATGCTGGCCGTGATGGTCCATGACCAGATCGCCCCGTTGATGAACTGGCCCGCCGCCTCCGCTGCCGGTGTGGTGTTGATTGTCACCACGCTCGCGATCATGACCTTGTCCGAATACATCACTGGCCGTCGTCGGCGCATGCTGGAGGCTTCGCAATGAGCTCTGTGATCAAGAAACGTTATGGGCTGCTGCCCGGCGAGACCGGCAAGTTTGCCGGCATCCTGTCGGGCTTCATCCTGTTGCTGGCGGTGTTGCCGATCCTGACGATGATCGTCATGTCGTTCAGCGGTGCGTCGAACCTCGACTTCCCGCCGAGCAGCTACAGCCTGCAATGGTACAAGGCCGCCTGGAATACCTTTGTGTCGCCGGACTCAAGCGATGTGCTGAGCCTCGGCAAAGCCATGACCACCAGCCTGATGGTGGCGTGCCTGACCATGGTATTTGCAACGATTGTCGCGGTGCCGGCCGCTTACGCGCTGACCCGTTGCGAGTTCCGCGGCAAAGCCGTCGCGCTGCAACTGATGTCGTTGCCGTTGGTGTTTCCGATGGTGGTGTTGGGGCTGGCGTTGCTGCTGGTGTTCGACAGCCTGCCCTTCCAGATGACCACCTCGCGGCTGGTGATTGCTCACGTGATCCTGGCGTTACCGTTTGTGGTTAAGAACTGCACCGCAGCGATGCTCTCCATCGGCAGTGAAGTCGAAGAGGCCGCGCAGATGCTCGGTGCTTCGCCGACCCGGGCGATTATCGATGTGGTGGTGCCGCTGATGAAATCGGGGATTCTGGCGGGCATGCTGCTGGCGTTCATCGTCTCGTTCAACGAATTCACCGTGACCTATTTCCTCTACACCATCGACGTGATGACCGTGCCGATCTGGATGTACAGCCGCACCGTGTCTTCGCTCGACCCCACCGTTTTCTCGTTTGCCGTGCTGATCGTGCTGATCGACTTCGTCCTGATCTGGGCGTTGGAGAAGCTGGTCGGTGAAGGTGGCGTTTCGTTCTGATTCTTGAGGTGCTGCATGACTGGTCTGATTCTGGAAAACGTCGAGAAATACTACGGCTCGGCCTGCGCGGTAAAAGATGTAAACCTGCATTTGCCCGAGGGCAAACTGGTGTGTTTTCTCGGCCCTTCGGGCTGCGGCAAAACCACTTTGCTGCGAATGATCGCAGGGCTCGAAACCCTGAGCGGCGGCGAGATTCGCCTGGACGGTGAAGACATCGGCCACACGCCGGCGCATCAGCGCAATTTCGGCATGGTGTTTCAATCGCTGGCGCTGTTTCCGCACATGACGGTGGGGGAGAACATCGCCTATCCGCTGAAACTGCGGGGTGTCAGCAAGGCTGATCAGCAGGCGCGGGTGGTGGAGTTGCTTGAGCTGATTCAACTGCAGGAAATGATTGATCGCCCGGTGGCAAAACTCTCCGGCGGTCAACGCCAGCGCGTTGCGATTGCCCGTGCGATTGCCTCGCGGCCCAAGATCCTGTTGCTGGACGAACCGCTGTCGGCGCTAGACGCCAAGTTGCGCGAGTCGATGCAGGTGGAAATCCGTCAGCTGCAACAACGCTTGAACATCACCACCATCATGGTGACCCACGACCAGCGTGAAGCCATGACCATGGCCGATATCGTGGTGGTGCTGGGTGAGCATCGGGTGCAGCAAGTGGGCACGCCGATTGAGATTTATCGGCACCCGGCCAATGAATTCGTCGCGGACTTCATTGGCTCGGGGAATATCTTTCCGGCCACGGCGCTGGGTAACGGGAAGATTGGGTTGCCGGGTGGCGATGCGCTGGAAGTGCCGATCTGCAGCAGCATTGTGGTGGGGAAGAAAGTCAAAATGCTGATTCGCCCTGAAGACCTGCAACTGTCGCATCCACAGGCGACGGTGGGGAATCGGTTGCTCGGTAAGGTGACGTTCGTGCGCGATATCGGCGCGACGATTGAAACCACCGTTGAGTGCTCCGGGGTTTCGTTTACAGCGTTGAGTACGCCGTGTCAGGGTTTTGGGTTGAGCATTGGCAATCCGGTGTCAGTGACATTGCCGGCTGAGGCGTGCCGCGTACTCAGCGCCTAAAAACACCACCAACCCTGTAGGAGCGAGCGGTGCGGCGATCCGACTTGCCCGCGAAGGCGATTTCATATTCAGATAGATGTTGACTGACACGACGCCTTCGCGGGCAAGCCTCGCTCCTACAGGGGGCGTTTCAATTCAGCTACACGGTCAACCGCAACCGCGCCAAATCCCGGAGCGGCGGCGCCCCAAACAACCGACTGTACTCCCGGCTAAATTGCGACGGACTTTCATACCCCACCCGATACCCCGCCGCCGAAGCCTCCAACCCTTCCGCCAGCATCAACCGCCGCGCTTCTTGCAGTCGCAGCTGCTTCTGATACTGCAACGGACTCATCGCCGTCATCGCCTTGAACCGGTGATGCAACGTCGACACGCTCAGGTTCACTTCCTTCGCCAGATCATCGATGCGCAGCGGCTGTTCATAGTTGCCGTTGAGCCATTTGATCGCCTGGCTGATGCGGTGGCTTTGGCTGTTGGCGATGGCGATTTCATACAGCCGATGCCCCTGTTTGCTGCGCAACAACCGATAGAGGATCTCCCGACGAATCAGCGGCGCGAGCATGGCAATGTCTTTCGGGGTCTCCAGCAACCGGGCCAGTCGCAGCACGGCGTCGAGCATGGCGGTGTCGATTTGTTCGACATACAGGCCGCGACCGGTGGGGCGGGTCGGTACCCCCAAGGGACCGGCGTCGGCAATCAGCGCGGTGATTTCCGCCGGGTCGATGTCCAGCCGCACGGCGAGGATCGGTTCCTCGGGCGAGACGTTCACCACTCGCCCACTCAGCGGCATCGAGACCGACACCACCAGGTAATTCAGCGGGTCGTAATTGAAGTATTCGTCCGCCAGCCTGACCTCTTTGCGCCCCTGGGCCATGATGCACAAGGCCGGTTGGGCAAGTACTGGGGCGAAGTTATGGGATTGGCTATGTCGCGACATGAACAGCGAGCCGACGGCAGTCGCATAACAGCCATCCTCCTGGGTGTTGCGGCGGATGATGGCGGCCAGCTCCGTGCGCTGTTTCTCCATGTCGGCGTCCAGCGGGGCTTGAAAATGATCGAGCGACGACATGCTGGGCATCCTCGGTGAGGCGTTGGTAATGAGCTGAGCTTAAGTTTGTGCAAGGCACAGCGGTAGACACATCCTGCCCAAAGCTTGCCTGATTCTGCACGGGGTTGAAGCGTTGCGCTGCCATGGCAGCGCATGGTCAGGAAAACTTGCTTGAAAGTCGTGTTTCAGCCCTGTAACAGCATTTACTCGTTGTTAAAGGTGCGGGATGCAGCCTCGCAGGATTGTGCAACAAGCCGGCAGGAATCGACTAACGGCGCGGCGTCCGGGCGCTTAACCTTGGATCCTGTCGCAGCCCGTCCCACGGCTGCCACTCGAGTACCTGGGAGGGTTAAACATGTCTACGCAGATCCCCGTCAGTCATATGGCCTTTGTCCGTGCCCGCGTCGGGCGTTCAGCGGAGCTCGGTGCGCGCCTCAGCGCTTTGATCGAGCCGTCTCGCAGCGCACCGGGCTGCTTGAGCTTTGCCCTGCAGCATTCGCAATGCGATGCCGAGTTGTGGCTGGTGTCCGGTTTCTGGGTCAATCAACAGGCCATGACCGCTTACTTCAGCACCCCGGCCATGGATATCTTTGCCGAGCTGGTCCAGGAACGGGTGGTCAACAGCCTGGATTTCCATACTTTCAAGGATGTCTCGGTGGGGCAGGTGCTCGATCACCCGCAGGCACCGGTACACAAACTGGCCGGTTGAGGGTTTAATGGCTCCACTCTCAATTAGCCAGGATGCGCGACATGGCACGCAAAGCCTTTGACATCTTCGAAGCCGTATCTGCCGTAGTACCTCGTGAAGGCGGTTATTACGCCGCAATCGCCACCAAAGCCATCGGTGGGTCGGGTGCGCCGCGCTTTCATAAGCTGCTCGAAGAGCAAACCTTCAAAACTGCCCGAGATGCCGATGAAGCCGCCGCACTGGAGCTGACTCGCCTCAAAGGCGTCAGCGAAGACGGCGACCTGATCTGGTAATTACCTTTTTGCCTCAGGGCGATACATCTTGAACAACGCCTCTGGCCCCAGCTGGAAATAATCCGCTGGCCCACCGCCGCGCAGAATCGGTTCTGCCGCGGCGGTGTCGTACACGCCATCCTTCAATAGCCACTTGGCGATATGCACGGCGACCACTTCGCCGAGAATCAGCCAGCTCGGCACCACTTCACCGTCCGCCCGCTGCAACTGAATGATCTGCGTGACCTTGCACTCGAAGGACACGGGGCTTTCAGCAACCCGTGGCACCTGAATGATTTTCGACGCTACCGGCGTCAGCCCGGCCAATTCGAATTCGTTGGTGTCGGGCGGGACCATGGCGCTGCTTTGGTTCATCCGCTCGGCCAGTGGCCGGGTCGCCAGGTTCCAGGCGAATTCGCCGGTCTGTTCGATGTTGTTCAGGCTGTCTTTGCGCCCGACACTGGAAAAACCAATGATCGGCGGAATGTAGTTGAAGGCGTTGAAGAAGCTGTAAGGCGCCAGGTTCAGGCGGCCATTGGCATCCTGAGAGGAAATCCAGCCAATGGGACGCGGGCCAACGATGGCGTTGAACGGGTCATGCGGCAGACCGTGGCCGTTGGCGGGTTCGTAGAAATGGATATCGTCGGGCATGAAGTGAATTCCTGGGCTGCATTCTGGATGCGCCAATAGTGCAAGGACGAACACCTAATATCCAGTCGCCGCTATCCCTTGTAGGAGCGAGCGGTGCGGCGATCCGACTTGCCCGCGAAGGCGATTTTAAGTTCAGCATTGATGTTGGCTGACACGACGCCTTCGCGGGCAAGCCTCGCTCCTACGAGGACGGGACACGGTACAAAGAAAAGGGGCAGACCCGGCTAAGGTCTGCCCCTTTTTTTGTGCCGCTTGCGGACTTAGTCCGTCTCGATCCGCGAATGCTTGCGGGTGTCTTTCATGGTCACGTAGACCAGCAACGACACGGCGATACACGCAGTGACGTACCAGTAGTAACCGGTTTCCATGCCGATGCTTTTGAACCACAGCGCGATGTATTCAGCGGTGCCGCCGAAGATCGACACGGTCAGCGCATACGGCAGGCCGACGCCCAATGCACGAATCTCTGTCGGGAACAGTTCGGCTTTGACCACCGCGTTGATCGAGGTGTAGCCGCTGACGATGATCAGCGCCGCCATGATCAGGAAGAACGCGCCCCACCAGGTCTGGACCGTGTGCAGGGTGGTCAGGATCGGCACGGTGAAAAGGGTGCCGAGCACGCCGAAGGCAATCAGGATCGGCCGCCGACCGACTTTATCCGACAACCCGCCAATCAGCGGTTGCAGGCACATGAACAGAAACAGCGTAGCCGCCGAGATGCTGGTGGAATCGGTGATGCTCATGCCAACGGTGTTCACCAGGTATTTCTGCATGTAGGTGGTGTAGGTGTAGAACGCCAGGGTGCCGCCCATGGTCAGGCCGACCACGGTCATCAGTTCCTTCGGATGGCGCATCAAGGTGCGCATCGCGCTTTCTTTCTTCTCTTTCTTGACCTTGTTGAACGACTCGGTCTCTTCCATGCCACGACGCAGATACAACGCCACGACTGCACACAGCGCGCCGATGGCGAACGGGATGCGCCAGCCCCAGGCATACAGCTGCTCGGTGGTCAGGGTCTGTTGCAGCACGATCAGCACTGCCAGGGCGATGAGCTGACCGGAGATCAGCGTCACGTACTGGAAGCTGGAGTAGAAACCGCGACGTTCCTTGGTCGCCATCTCGCTGAGGTACGTCGCCGAGGTGCCGTACTCGCCACCGACCGACAGGCCTTGCAGCAAACGGGCGAAAATCAGCAGGATCGGTGCACCGATACCGATGGTTTCATAATTGGGGCTCAGGGCGATCAGCAGCGAGCCGAAGCACATCAGATACACCGAGGCCATCAACGCACGTTTACGACCGGCGCGGTCCGCGTAGAGGCCCATCAGCCAGCCACCGATCGGGCGCATCAGGAAGCCCACGGCGAAGATCGCAGCGGTGTTCATCAGCTGCGCGGTGGAGGACCCGGCGGGGAAAAAGGATTTGGCGAAGTACAAGGAGAACGCGGCGTAGACGTACCAGTCGTACCACTCGACCATGTTGCCGACAGAGCCGCTGAAGATCGATTTGATGCGACTGGCAGTGGTTCTTTCTTTGGCAGGCGAAGCTGCCGACCCAAGAGGCAGGGTTTGTGAGTTATCCATGACGGATCCTTCATTTAATTGTTTTTGTGGAGCGCGTTGAAACGCAGCCTGCTTGGGCTATAGCAGGAGGTGTGCCAAGGGGAGGAGGGCCGGTTTAGAGGGGGGTAGGGCGTGTTGTTGAGCGGAAACCCGCTTATTAACGTTCGTGCGTGAGCGGAAAACCGCTTATTCGACTCGTGGATTTGCTTTGTCAGTACCGGCCCATTCGCGAGCAGGCTCGCTCCCACATTTGAACTGTGTACACCGATCCCTTGTGGGAGCGAGCCTGCTCGCGAAGAGGCCAGTCCAGGCACTGCAAGTTCAACTGTCTTGCACGAACATCTCGCGGGTCAGTCCATGCCGCTGCATCTTTTCATTAAAGGTCCGGCGCGGCAGTTGCAGCTCTTCCAACACCGCTTTCACATCGCCCTTATGCCGGGTCAACGCCGCGCGCAAACAATGTGCTTCAAACGCTTCCTGCTGCGCCGCCAGCGACTGCCCCGGATCAATTCCCACCGGTTCCGGCTCGCCCAGCCCCAACACCTGACGTTCGGCAACATTCGCCAATTCGCGCACATTGCCTGGCCAGTCGTGGCTCAGCAGATGGCTCAACTGCGGACCACTCAGCGGTGGAAAGCTGCGCCCCAAACGCTCGGCTGCGTTCTGGGCAAACGACTCGAACAACAACGGAATGTCTTCACGCCGTTCGCGCAGCGGCGGCAGCCGCAACTCGGCCACGTTCAACCGATAGGCCAGATCTTCGCGAAAGCGTCCGGCCCGGGCTTCGTCCAGCAAATCGGGTTTGGTCGCGGCGATGATTCGCAAATCCACGCGGATGCTTTGATTCGAGCCCAACCGCTCCAGCTTCTGCTCCTGCAACACCCGCAGCAATTTCACCTGCTGGGCCAGCGGCATGCTTTCGATCTCATCGAGAAACAGCGTGCCGCCATCGGCGTATTCGAGCTTGCCGATGCGTTTGCCCGACGCGCCGGTGAACGCGCCGCTCTCATGGCCAAACAACTCGGCCTCGAACAACTGCTCGGGAATCGCCGCGCAGTTCAGCGCCACAAACGGTTTGTCGGCGCGTGGCCCGAAATCATGCAGGCAACGCGCAACCAGCTCCTTGCCGCTGCCGGTTTCACCGCGAATCAACACGTTGACCGGCAGCGTCGCCAAGTCCAGCACTTGCCGGCGCAGCGTCTGCAAACCACGGGATACGCCGAGCAGCGTCGCATCGAGTTTGGCGCGGTTATCTGCCTGCTCGTGCAAGGCGCGGTTTTCCAGCACCAGTCGCCGCTTGTCCAGCGCCCGGCGCAGACTGCCGAGCAGGGTTTCGGGGCTGAAGGGTTTTTCGAGGAAGTCGTAGGCGCCATCGCGCATGGCCTCGACCGCCATCGGCACATCGCCGTGGCCGGTCAACAGAATCACCGGCAAGTCGGCATCGCGGCGCTGAACCTCGGCCAGCAGTTCCAGACCGGTCATGCCAGGCATGCGCACGTCGCTGAGGATCACGCCGGGGAAATGCTTGGGCAGCTGCGCCAGGCATTCATCGGCGCGGCTGAACAACTGCACCTCGAAACCCGACAGGCTCAGCCATTGTTCGACGGCGCTACGAATACTGCTTTCGTCGTCGACCACCATCACTGCATTCAGCATGAACCAGGCGCCTCCAGGTCGATGGGTAAAGTCACGGTGAACACCGCGCCGTTTGCATGATTGTCGGCGCTCAGGCGTCCGCCCGATTCATGAACGATGGCAAAGGATACGGCCAGCCCGAGGCCCAAGCCATCACCCACCGGTTTGGTGGTGAAGAACGGATCAAACACGTTCGCCAAGTGCTCCTCGGCAATGCCGCCACCGTTGTCGGTGACCGTCAGGCGCCAGAGTTGTTCGTCGGCTTCGAGACGGATTTCCAGGCGCTTGCAGGGTTTGTCCTGCAGGGCGTCCAGGGCATTGCGCAGCAAATTGATCAGCACCTGTTCCAGACGAATCGCGTCGCCACGCACCCACGCCGGGCGCGTCAGGTGCAGCACCGTGCTGACCTGTTCATCGCGCAACCGTGTGTCGAGCAGCTGCAACGATTGGTCCACCACCGCCGCCAGGTCCAGGCGTTCGCGTAAACCGCTGGGGCTTTTGCGGGCGAAGGTTTTCAGGTGACCGGTGAGGGCGGCCATGCGCGTCAGCATCTCATCCACCGGCCTGAGCGCCTTGTAGGCGTCGTCGACCCGGCCGTGATCGAGCAACAGCCTCAGAGTAGCAAGCTGCATACGCTGGGCGGTCAACGGCTGGTTGATTTCATGGGCCAGCGCGGCAGACATCTGGCCGAGTGCGGCGAGTTTGGCCGATTGCACCAGGCCGTCTTGAGCGGTGCGCAGGTCGCGAGTGCGTTCTTCCACCAGTTGTTCGAGCTCTTCGCGACTGCGCTGGCGCAGCTTGGCCAAACGCCAGCGCTGATTGAGAAACAGCAACAAAAACACCACCGCCAGCCACAGCCCGGCAGCGGCGAGCCCGGCGTTGCGACTGTCTTCGAACGCGACTTGCGGGCGACGCAGCAGATGCAACGTCCAGCCCTCAGTGCTCAGCGGCAGCGATTCCCACAGGTAATTAGCCGTCCCGTCAGGCCCCACGACCCGCGTCAGATCACTGTTGTCGTCGAAGCGCCGAACCGAACGATACTCAAGCGGTGTCAGCGGTTGTTTGTCGTATTGGCGGGTAGCCTTGAGTTCGGCGTGATCGCTGTCACTCAGCGGTTTCAACAAGCGATAGCGCCAGCCCGGCTGGTTGGCGATGAAGATAATGCCGCGCGCATCACTGACCAGCAATGTGTCGCTGCCCTGACGCCACTCGCGCTCCAGTTCCGGAAACTCGAGTTTCACCACCATCGCGCCGAGGAACTGGCCGTTGTCATCGGTGACCGCGCTGGACAGGAAGTAACCGGGAATCCCGCTCGTCACGCCCACCGCGTAAAAGCGCCCGGTGCCCTGGGTGCGGGTCTGGCTGAAGTAGGGGCGGAAGCCGTAATTGTGGCCGACATAACTGCTGGGCAAACGCCAGTTGCTGGCGGCCACGGCCAGGCCGGTGCTGTCGAGCAATTCCAGGGTCGAGGACTGCGCCGCGCCGTTGATCTTTTCCAGTTTCAGATTGAGCGCCGCTTGCTGTTCGGCGTCGACAGGGCCGGCCAGCGCCGAACGCAACTGCGGATCGAGCGCCAGTACGGCGGGCAGGGCGCGGTAGCGGTCGATCAGGGTGTGCAGGGACGTCGCGTATAGCGCCAATTGTTGATTGGCACGGGCAGCGTCTTCCACCAAAGCCTGACGCTCGGCGTGACGGATTGCCAAACTGGCCGCAAGGGCCGCGCCGGCGAGGATCAACAGGGTATACAACGACAAACGCACGGTACGGGAAGTCGGCAGCATGCTGGCGTAAACAGGTAGAAAGTCGGGCGGGCACCATAGCATGGTGTGCCCGCTGGAAGAGACAAGGGGCGCCAGAAGATATGTCGCCCCTAATGCCTACTTGTTAAAGACGGGTGCTCTGCACGGAAGCAGTACTGGAGCGCTGCGAGTTCAGGCGCGGAATGCGGCTTGGTTGTCCTCTGCGCAAGGTGTTGTTAGTGGAACTTTGAGAGAAAACCGAGCTTCGACGCGAGGACGCGCCGCTCGCACTGTCGATTGCAGGCCTCAGATTTTGAATTTTCTCGAGCATCTCCATGGTGTTCCACGTAATGCCTATCAGGCTTTCGACTTCCAGTACCTGCTCATGGAGCGAGTCCTGCGCCTTCTTTGTCACGTTCTCTAACAAACGTTGCTCGGCAGTCAGTCTGTTGATTGTGGTTGTCATTTCAGCGGCCTTGGCTTTTTTTTCACCTTTTTCCTTTGTTCCTCTGAGCTCCTCGACATAGCCGCCGACTATCGGGCCTAACACAGCTCCGGCCAATGCCCCGGCAAGGGTTACGCTGGCGTTAATCATGCCAAAGGTGCGGTTAGCCGCTTGGGTCACGTCGGCGGGGGGGAGGGAGCCATCCCCCTGTGGATCCCAAGTGCCAGGAGGTGACCAACCCGGGTTAAACACAGTTGCGTTTACCAGGGCCTGTGTGGCGGCGGTGAGAATTGTCGCAACGACCGCCGCGTTAGCAGGCCCCGAGGTCGCAACCGGAAGTAAGGCTAACCCGACTTTCGAGTTAGCGGCCCACAAAGCAGCTCGCTTCAACCGTGAGCCCACAGGCTCAGGTTCAGGCGGCAGCGTGCCGGGGGGATTCTCTCCGGGATTGTCTACAAGCACAGGGCCAGAGAGACTCATCGTACTGCCTGCAATCGAGCTGGTACGGGACGACGATGCAGAGCTTATCGAAATGGTGGTTTGTTGAGGGGGTTGAGGGGCTTGGGTTTTGGTTCCCCCCGTGTCATCAACAAAATTGATCGGGTTGTTCCCCACCATCCGGTACACATTCAACCCGTCCACAACCCCCAGCGGATCCGGGTTGATCCACCGCTCCAACCACGGCGCCAAATACCTCAGTCCGTAATACACCAGACCACTGGCGTCCTGCTCCTTGGCCGAATAACGAATGGTTTTATAGTCGGCCTCCACTGTTGAACGAGCCGCCCACCAGGCCGTCCCGCCATAAGGGTAGTAACCTTCGTGGCTGATGATGGCGGCGTTTTTGTCCAGCTCCAGGGTACTGGAACCCAAATGATCGTTGAGGCTGTAGCGCAGTTGATCGGCCTCGATAAGGTCGGGTTTGCCCTTGACCCAATGCAGGCAACGTACATTACCGTAGCCGAGGGGCACGCTGATGACGTGGAGTTCTTCGCTGTCGTCCAGGGTGCGGATTTCCACGTTGGGCAAGTAACGCGCTTCCCGGCGATGGGCCACGGTTTTGGCCTGCGCGAGGTGGACTTTGCGCACTCGCGCGCCCTGGCTGTCGTAGCGGTAGTACTCACCATCGTTAGCGGCATTGTCGCGGTAGACGTTGATCAGTTCCTGTAACTGATTGCGCCCGTCCCAGGTTATGAGCTGCGTGCCGGGCATCAGGGTTTGCAGGTTGCCGTTACGGTCGAAGCGGGTCTCGAAGTCCGGATCCGGGTCACCTTCCTGCCAGGGCACGGCGCGGTTGCTGTCGTCGGCGACGCGCATCGTCCGGGTGTAGTGGTTGCCTGAGCGCTGGTGGCGCAGCACGGTGAGATTGCCACCCTCGTCGTATTCGTATTCCTGGGCGTAGTTGAGCAGCAGGCTCGGATCGATAGGGCTGATCAGGTCGGGCAGGCCCGGGCGAACGCTCGCGCCAACGGCTTCACGGCCACTGGCACGGGTGAGTTGGTAAAGGCTGTCGTAGGTGTAGGTGGTTTCGGGCGCTACCCGCTGATTGTCGAAATACCCCACGGTCTGAAGGTGGTCCATCAGCAGGGAGATGTTGCCCACGGGGTCGTAGCTGTAGCTCAGGTTCTGCAACGGGTCTTTGCCCGGGGCTGCCGCGCTCAGGTGTGACAGTCGGCCGCTGTCGGGTTCGAAGGTGGCGAGGGTGGTGACACGGTTGCCGGCAGTCTGGCTGAGTAGCTGGCCTGCCGCGTTGTAGTCCGTGGCCGTGAGCAATTGCTGGGCGTCCTTGTCTTTCACGGTCAACTCAATAGCGTGGAGTTGGCCGGCGCGGCTGAAGCTCCAGCGTTGCTGATGGTCACCGGCGTCGGTCTGGCGAATCAACTCGCCCAGCGGGCTGTAACGCTGGCGGGTGATGTAACGTTTGTCGGGCTCCAGCAAGGTGTCTCGTGCAGCCTCATCCAGGGGCCAGTCGGCCATTTGCACATCGGGCAGAAAACGCCGGGTCTGGCTGATCACCTCACCGGTCAGGGCGTGTTGATCGAGCAGCAACACCCCGGCCGCATCGTCATGGCGTAGCAGTTGGCCACACTGGTTGCGGGCGGCGAACTCGGCGGCATCGTTGGCGTAGCTCAGGCGTTCCAGGGTCTGCGAAGGTTGCCCGTTGGTCTCTTCATGAACGGCCACAGGTCGCCGTTGCTCGTCGTACTCAATGCGCCAATGACTGCCTCGGCCATCCCAACTTTCCACGGCTTGCTGTGCCTCGCCCGGCAAACCCAGGCGCCATCCGGCGTCCACGCTGTCGGTGCACAACGCCGCCCCGGACAGGCAGTAAATGCTCACAAGGTTGGGCACCTTCAAGCGTGGGTCGTGTTGCGCCACCTGCCTTCCTGCTGTGTCGTATTGCTGGCGGGTGATGTGCGCGACGGGGGCATCGATGACCACTCGACGCAGATAACTCACTTGGCGCACGGGCAGGCCACGGCTGTCGGTGACGCTCAGGGTTGGGGTATGGCGATGGACACTGTTCATCTCACGGTCCGTTTTTTCCGCTGCGTGGGTGGCGGGTCAAACAAGTCGTTTTCATCGAAGGCGATGGTGTACCAGCAGCGATACCGCTGTTCCCGGCGCAATGGTTTTAGTTCGGAGTGTTCTCCTTGCGGCATTTTTTTCGCCAGTACGGTGTGTGTCGGCCGGCCGGCGGCGTCGTAGAACTGTTGATCGTGGTAACCGGATTCGCGGATCGCCTCGTCGTTAATGTAGCGGTACGCGTTCGCGAAATACGGTCGATAAATCCGCACCGTTTCTCCCTTGTTGTTGTACTCGACCCGTTCGCTGACCCGCCAGCGCCGCGTCGCATGTGCTTCCTTGGGGCGTCCTGCTTCGTCGAGTTCCAGCTCGCCCTTGTCGCTCGCCACCCAGGCCATGCCTGGTTCGACCTCCTGTTTGGCTTGCAGGGATCGGCCGAAGCCATCCCAACAGGCGATGGCCACACGGATTTGCAGTTCGGGGTCGCCGGGGTAACGATCGGCCTGCAAGGTCGCGACATGCATCGGTTCTCGATGGGCCTCGTCAATGTAATTCTGAAGCAGTTGCTCGTAGGGCGAAGGCGCTTCCAGGGTTTCGAGGTGCAAACGGGCGCGGGTGCAAATGTGGCCGCTGGGCAGCACAAAGCCTTCAGTGCGAGCCCAGGCCAGCCAGGGTTCCAAAGCAGTTTTTGGAACTTGGCCCATCCAGCTGAAAGGGGCGGAGAAAGTCGCCGTCGCGTAGTCGCCGATAGCGTCCTAGGGCGCGGCGATGGCAGTGTCTGGGCTCCGGTCAGCCGGTGGCTGGTACTCGGCAAGCGGTTCGAAACCCACCTCGACGCCCAATTCGGTGCCATGAAAACTGGTCACCAACACTTCACCAAACGCGTTGTAACGGGCTTCCTGGATATTGCGGTTGGGATCTTCAATGGCCGCAGGCAGGAACGTGCGGTAGTCGGTGTCGAGGATTTTCGTGGTGCAACCGTCCGGCAATGTAACGGCGGTGCTCAGGCACCAGTGCTTGTCGTAATTGACGGTGGTGATGCCGTGGCTCTTGGTTTGCTGGAATTTTTCAACGTTATAAAACCCCGCCAGCTTGTGGTAAGTGGGGAATCCTTTGCGTACCGACCATAAGTAGTTCTTGGCGTCGGTCGGATCGTCCGGTTCGCCCGCTTCGGAATCAGGCAAGAACCACTCCATGATGTGGTAACCCACCTCGGGCGACAGGAGCTTTTCCTTGAGGTTGAACGGCATGTGGCCGTCTTCGTCCTTGAGCTTGTCGTAGGCATTCAGGGCGGTGACATCCAGTTCGGCGGTTTCCTGATAGTCGGGGCAAGCCTGGAAGATGATATTTACCGGATCCGGGTCCAGCAGGTCACCGGTGGCGGGGTTCTGGTAGCGTTGCAAGGACAGGCCGGTCATCACTGCTTGAGCTGCCCATTGCCCCTCGTCTTCACTCTGTTCAAGAAAGTACTGATAGTGGATGTCCTCAGGTTTGAGTTCATCCTTTTTCAGGACCAGCGCATTGCTGCGCTGGCGGTAAGGTAGACCCAGACGCCAGCCTTGAAATGCTTCGAGATTGTAGTATTCGGCCTTGACCTGGGTCAGGTACCAACATTGTTGGGCGTCGTCATGGGCATCCACCCACCACGTGTTTTCGTAACACTCATCACGCTCATCACGCTCATCACCGGGTTCGCAGACGATAAAGGGTGGCGTGTCATCGACGGTTTTTCGCCTGGCGTAATGCACCGTAAACCCATGGGTCAGCGCGCCAAATTTGTCCCACGCAAGATTGATCGTGTGCTGACACATCGGGTCGTCGGCGAGTTCAGGTTCGTACTGGTAGGCGATGCTTTCCAATGCCAGAGGATGCAGCACGGCATACGGCTGGTGGTCACCTTTGGGCCTCAATTCACGGATCAGAAAACGGTTCTCTGCCACCGTGTAGGGCACGGCGATTTCTGGATCATCGTCGGCGGCAAAGACCTCGGTTCGCAACACTGAACCACTCAGGGCACGGGCCATTTCACGGGCAAGTGATTCGTCGGGGACGATAGACCGACCGGCCGCGTCATTGAGGTGGTATTCGTGCAGCAGGGTTTCGCGCAGATCCACGGCTTCGGGGTCGCCTGCGTAGTAATCGTCCTCCCGCATGTCCACGGCTTTGCCGGTGTGGAACCAGGTTTTGCTGAGGATCGGTGCGGTGAAGCCAACGCTTGCCCGTTCGACGTCCGAGGCTTCGGTGTCGGTTTGCAGCAGCAGGCCGAAGCCGCGGAACTCACGCTCGAAACCGTCGTAAAAGCCTTTGCGATAGGTGAAGCACTGGGTCAGTAGATTGCCGGTGATTTCGTCGAGCTGGGTCTGCTGGCTGACCAAGTGCATGGCGAACGGAAGGTGTGATACCGGGGCTTTGCCAGCCGCGATCAGCTCGGCCTTTTCATCTAGCCATTCCTGGGCCGAGCTGCGATAGGACACGCCGGTGGCGGTGCCCATATTGTTGTAGGTGGCATTCACCAAATAAGGCTTGGCCTTGACGAAATCGTAGCGCCAGTGCCTGGGTGCCATGTGTGGCACGGTCAGGATCAGGCTGGAACAACCGAGCCCTTGCAGGTCGGCGATGCTGACCTGACAGAGCCGGTCGTAACGCACGCCCGTGGGCCACGGTATGTCGACCGATGTCAGATCGAAGCCGTTGCCGCTGTTGTTCATGAACACCCGGAAATGGTCGGATTCCAGGTAAATGAGGTCAGCGGCGCCCGAACCATCGAGGTCCGCCAATTGCACTCGTGAGGCGTCGAACTCGGCGTAGTCGAAGGGTAGGGCGCCGAGTACGAAGCCTTTACCAAATCGCCCATGACCCAAGTTCGGCCAGCATTTGACCTCGTTGTGACGGATACGGATCAAGTGCTGCTGACCGCTGCCCAGCACATCGCTGAAAGCCACCAATTCGGTCTGGGCATTGCTCAGTAACGGCAGTGAATCGTCATCGTGGGGCACATCGGTGCCGTTGGCGAACCCGACCTCTCGACGGCTGGCATACAGGCGCACGCTACGAGGGCCGATCAGGGCCAGGTCGGTCAGGCCGTCGCCCACCAGATCGGCCAATTGCGCCATGGGATGAAAAAACTCCGTGGGAAATGCCGCATAGGCCACGAAGTTCGACCAGGTGCGGTCGGGATTGAGGGTGAAGAAACCGGACAGGCCGGGACTGGCGATCACCCAGTCGAGCTTGCCATCGCCGCTCAGGTCGCTGAGGGACTGGCTAATCGGCTTGCTGCTATCGGCCATCGGAATGTGAGGCAATTGCCCCCAATTGCCGTAACGCACAACGTCATCGTCAGTCTCGGCGCGCACGGGCTCGCGGTAATACCAGGTCTTGTCACTGCGAAACAGCACACCGGGCATCCCTTCGCCATACACGTCCACCAGCTGATAATGTTGCCCGTCATTGAGGCCGGGCATGTCTGGAAACTCGCTATAACAATCGCGCGCCGGATCGAGCTCGAAGGGGTTGTAGACGAACTCCATGGGCGGGCGACTTTCCATCTGGCCCTGATTGTCATAAGCCTGGATGTGGGCGGCGGTCAGATGGTTGTAACCGAGGGGGCTCTGGCGGTGTTCGAGCAGCAGGCGCTGGACCAGCACCGGCTCGGCGCCCAACTCTTCGACAAACTGATGAAACATCAGCACCTGCCGGCACAGACGACGAGTGCCCAGTTCGAAACCGTAGGCGTAGTTCCAGAAGGGATCGCTGCGTACTTGCCAGTCGTTGACCGGCAGATAGGTGGGGACTTGCGTCAGGTCTGCACTGCGTTCGCCGTAATCGAATAGCAGGTGGAAATGCCATTGCACCTCCTTCCAGCCATCGACACCCCATGAATACAGGTCCGCGGATGCCACGGCGTTGCCGTACAAGACCCGGTGCAGGTAACGCTGCGCGCGGTAGTCGCGAAATTGTGGGCCTTGCGGCTCTTCGACTTCAGCCTGGTACTCATACACCACATGCTCGCCGCGCAGGTTGAGGCTTTCATCGATCATCCAGACGCCGACATGGGTTTTGTCGTTCGGATCGGCCCGGCGCGAGGCTTCGGTTCTGCCATAGCAGTGCAGGCTGCCGTCGGCACTGTGGATCAACCAGAACCCCGCCGGGTTGTCGGGATTGTCGATGTTGGTCCAGTGCTCGATCAAATCAAAGGAGCCTTCGACCCGCGGCCAATAACGCACGACACGATGGTTACCCAGATTTTTAACGTCGTTGTATTCGGACACCTCTCTGAAGAGAATCTCGCCATTGTCACCCCTCTCGGGCATCCACACATCACCGCCGGGGCCGACCACCAGGTCGCTGCCGTCATACCTGGGCACACCCTTGGTGGTGCGCAGGGTGATGGCGTTGATGGTCATTCGCCAGCCGATACCGAACGGGCTGTTGCCCACATCGCTGCTGTAGCCAAGACCCAGGGCGGGCGCCATGCCCCGGATGGGCGCGTTGCTGATCGGCAGCGGCAGCTCCAGCGACGCCGCCCCGCTGGTGCCCACCGCGCCCCAGCCTTTGCCGATGCTTTGGATCGCGCCGCCCCCTTTGGGCAGGGACGGTGCATTGATTTCGAGCGTGCCTTGTTGTTCCGTGGCCATCGGGGTATCCACCATGACAGAGAGTGCAACCAGTGCGTTCAATTTATCAGGCGTGGTTGTTGCTGTGACCTGTCAGATCTGACAGGTCGATGGCCTTTTCTTAGAACAAATTAATACGCCCCTGAACACTTTTGATTACGTTTTGTCAGGCATAAAAAAACCGGCCTGTTGTTACCAACAGGCCGGTTTTTCGCTGCGCCAGGGCGTGCTTACTGCACTTCCACCGCCAGGCTTTCACTGATCTTTTTCTGCCAGATGGCAGGACCGGTGATGTGTACCGACTCGCCCTTGCTGTCGACCGCAACAGTTACAGGCATGTCTTTCACGTCGAACTCGTAGATCGCTTCCATGCCCAGTTCGGCGAACGCCACCACGCGGGATTTCTTGATGGCTTGCGCCACCAGATAAGCCGCGCCGCCGACCGCCATCAGGTAAACGGCTTTGTGGTCCTTGATCGCTTCGATCGCGGTAGGGCCACGCTCGGATTTGCCGATCATGCCCAGCAGGCCGGTTTGCTCCAGGATCTGACGAGTGAACTTGTCCATCCGCGTGGCCGTGGTCGGACCGGCAGGGCCCACCACTTCTTCGCGCACCGGATCAACCGGGCCGACGTAGTAGATGAAGCGACCTTTCAGGTCCACCGGCAGGGTTTCACCCTTGTTCAGCATCTCGACCATGCGCTTGTGCGCAGCATCGCGACCGGTGAGCATCTTGCCGTTGAGCAGGACGGTTTCGCCCGGCTTCCAGCTCTGCACGTCTTCAGGCGTCAGGGTGTCGAGGTTGACACGACGAGCCGATGGGCCGGCTTCCCAGACGATTTCCGGGTAGGCGTCCAGCGGTGGCGCTTCAAGGGATGCCGGGCCGGAACCGTCGAGCACGAAGTGCGCGTGACGGGTGGCGGCGCAGTTCGGGATCATGCACACCGGCAACGAAGCGGCGTGAGTCGGGTAATCCATGATCTTCACGTCGAGCACGGTGGTCAGGCCACCCAGGCCCTGGGCGCCGATGCCCAGTTGGTTGACCTTCTCGAACAGCTCCAGACGCATCTCTTCGATACGGTTGGACGGACCGCGCTTTTTCAGCTCGTGGATGTCGATGGATTCCATCAACACTTCCTTGGCCATCACCGCGGCTTTCTCGGCGGTGCCGCCGATGCCGATGCCGAGCATGCCCGGTGGGCACCAGCCGGCGCCCATGGTCGGAACGGTCTTGAGCACCCAGTCGACGATCGAGTCGGACGGGTTGAGCATGGCCATTTTCGACTTGTTCTCGGAACCGCCGCCCTTGGCCGCCACGTCCACTTCCACGGTGTTACCCGGGACGATGGAGTAGTGGATCACGGCCGGGGTGTTGTCCTTGGTGTTTTTACGAGCGCCCGCCGGGTCGGCGAGGATCGAGGCACGCAGGACGTTTTCCGGCAGGTTGTAAGCCCGGCGCACGCCTTCGTTGATCATGTCGTCCAGGCCCATGGTGGCGCCATCCCAACGTACGTCCATGCCCACGCGTACGAAGACGGTGACGATGCCGGTGTCCTGGCAGATCGGGCGGTGGCCGGTGGCGCACATCCGCGAGTTGATCAGGATTTGCGCCATCGAATCGCGAGCTGCCGGCGATTCTTCACGCAGGTAGGCCTCGTGCATCGCCTGGATGAAATCAACGGGGTGGTAATAGGAAATGAACTGCAGGGCGTCGGCAACGCTCTGTATCAGATCGTCTTGCTTGATCACGGTCATGAGTCGCGCTCCTCTAAAAGACGGGAACATTCAATAAGGTGCTTGCAGCTTGGGTGTATCGGTCGGTTGCAAGCACCTTTCAAGGCACGCCGGAGCTGCTGGCGCGACGCTAAAAAGGCGCGGCAGTATAACGCGCCTCGGTGGCGGGCACACCCGCCGACAGTCAATCTCGTGGCGAGGGGATTTATCCCCGTTCGACTGCGAAGCAGTCGCCCACCCGACACACGCGGTATACCTGACGCACCGAGGTGCCGCTTCGGGGCGGCTTCGCCACCCTACGGGGATAAATCCCCTCGCCACAGGTCATGGTTTTGACGCCAGTTTTCCGCCCTGAAAATTGAATGGTCATTTATCAGGCACGCTACTACAGTGGCATTCGGTCTGTAGAGTAGGACACTCAAGCAGCCTTCTTTCGCACGGTGAGTCAACGATTGACCCATAACGCCATCCAACGCTTGTTACTCAAACGCTTTGCCCTCGCAGCCGGCACCTACGCCCTGGCTTTGCTGCTGCTGTGGCTGGCGTTTTTCACGGGTCATTACGAGCAACCCCTGGCCAATGTGGCCATCGGCAGTGCACTGGTGGTGATCAGCCAGGCAGCGTTGTTTGCGGTGTTTTACAGCGGCTTCAACCTGCGTTTTTCCGACCCCAGCCTGACCGAAGCGCAAGTGTTGCTGGGGCTGGGCTGGCAAACCTGGCTGATCGCCCATCTGGATGAGGCTCGCGGCGCGTTTCTGGTGTTCTACGTGCTGATTCTGCTGTTCGGGTTGTTTCATCTTTCGCGCCTGGCCTTTCTCCGGTGCGCGCTGTTGGTGTTCGCAAGTTTCAGCGCCATCACGTTGTGGGAGGGCTACCAATTCCAGCTACCCGACCCGGCGCTGGCCGCGTTGCAGGTGTGCGTGCTGCTCATCGTGTTGGTCTGGCTGGAGCTTTATGCCCGTTACGTCCAGGACTCGCGTCAACGCATGCGTCAGCGCCGATTTGCCTTGCAGGCGCATCAGGACACCCTGCGCGGGATGATGCGCCAGCTCGAAGACCTGGTGGCCACCGACGAACTGACCGGGCTGTTTAATCGCCGACATTTCCTGCGCCTGGCCTCCCGTGAGCTCAACGCCATGGACGCCGATGTCGTGCATGGCCTGGCGCTGATCGACCTCGACCATTTCAAACGGATCAACGATGTACACGGTCATGCCGCTGGTGATCAGGTGCTGCAGGCCTTTGCCGCCGTGGCCAGCGCTTGCTTGCGTGAGGGTGATGTTCTGGCCCGTTATGGCGGCGAAGAATTTGTCGTGCTGTTGCCCGATTGCAACGCCGAACGCCTGACCTCTTGTTGCGAGCGGTTGCGCATTGCGTTCACCGATGTCGAACTGGTCGGCCTCAACGTCAGCCATCTGAGTTTGTCGGCGGGCATGACGTTGCTGGAACTGGGCGACGATCTCGACGATGCCTTGCAGAGCGCCGATCAGGCGCTCTATCGCGCCAAGCGTGACGGTCGCAATCGTTGCGCGGCGGCGTGGGAAAACGTCGATGCCTGAGTTACGGGTCGGCGAACGCCAATGGTCGGTGGCGGCGGGCAGCAATTTGCTCGACACCTTGAATCAGAACGGCGTGTCTGTGCCCTACAGCTGTCGCGCCGGCAGTTGCCATGCCTGTCTGGTGCAATGTGTACAAGGGCTGCCCAGCGACAGCCGACCCGATGCCTTGAGCGCAGACCAACGTCAGCAAGGCTGGCGCCTGGCGTGCCAGTGCCAGGTGGTCGAGGACTTGCAGGTGCACACCTTCGATCCGCAACAGGACGGCCGCCCGGCCGAGGTAGCGGCTGTCGATTGGTTGAGCGCCAGCGTGTTGCGTTTGCGCCTGACCCCTCAGAGTCCTTTGCGCTACAGCGCCGGGCAGCATTTGGTGTTGTGGGCGGGCAACGTGGCGCGCCCGTACTCGTTGGCCAGCCTGCCGGATGAAGACCGTTTTCTGGAGTTTCATCTCGAGTGTCGCCAGTCGGGGGAATTCAGCGATGCTGCCCGTCAATTCAAGATCGGCGACTCGATCCGTCTCGGTGAGTTGCGCGGCGGGGCATTGCATTACGACCCGGACTGGAATACCCGACCGCTTTGGTTGCTGGCGGCCGGCACCGGGTTAGGCCCGTTGTTCGGTGTCTTGCGGGAAGCGTTGCGACAGGATCACCAAGGCGTTATCCGTGTTATTCACCTGGCCCATGATGCCGATGAGCATTATCTGGCCAAACCGCTGCAGGCCATGGCGGCCAGCCGCCCGAACCTGAGCATCGAGCTGTGGACGGCGGCCGAGTTGCCAGAGGTTTTAGCGCAACTGCGGCTTGTTTCCCGGCAAACCCTGGCCTTACTCTGCGGTGCCCCCGACAGCGTCGATGCCTTTGCCCGGCGCTTGTACCTGGCGGGATTGCCGCGCAATCAACTGCTGGCGGATGTCTTTGTGCTCCGTGGTTGAGCGCTGATTTTCGATGTTGTCAGCGTTTTTCAACCGGCATTGATTCTCGCGGTTGATCGTTCCCACGCTCCGCGTCACTAGTGTCCGGTAAAAAACGAGGGGGGAGCTTGCTCCCCCTTGCTGTTGGCGGCTGTGAGGCATAATCGGTTTTTTCAGACTCGATTTTGACTTATGTTTTCCAGCACCCGTTTAAGCCAACTACTCAGTGCGATCCCGCGCCAGTTTTTCCAGCAATCCATCGAAACACACCAAGCTGATCGCTACGTCAAACGCTGCACGACCTGGCAATTGCTGGTGACACTGATCAGCGGCCATTTGACCCGAGCCTCAAGCCTGCGATCCTTGGCGACTATCTCCGAAAATTTCGGCCCGCATAGCTACCATCTTAATGCCGGCCCTATTGCCCGCTCGACAATGTCCGATGCCTTGAACAAGCGTGACTACCGGCCATTACAGGACCTTTGTGGGTACCTGATGAGCGCCGTCAGCCGCCAGCAGCGCAAGGAGGTCGGGGCCATGGTTAGCCTGATTGACTCCACGTCGATCACCTTGCGCGGACCTCACTTCGATGGCTGGACAGCCGCGACGAAAACCCGCATCACCCAAGGCCTCAAAGTGCATGTCGGGCTGGATCTGGCGCAGCTGGCCCCGGTGTACGTGAACATTACGCCTGCCAACGTCAACGACCTGAGCGATGCACTGGAAATGCCGATCCAGACCGGCATGACGTATGTTTTCGACAAGGGCTACTGCGATTACAACTGGTGGCACGAGTTGCAGACCAAAGGTGCTTTTTTCGTCACCCGCCTGAAGAAAAACGCCAATATCAAAGTGCTGCATGAGCACTCGACCGTGACTGAGCAAAGCTCGGTCATGACCGATGAAGTCGTCCAGTTTGGCAAAAAGCATTTGGCCGGCAAACGCCTGAACGACTATTGGGAAAAGTCGGTAAGACGCGTCGTGGTTGAGCGCGAGGGGCATGCGACGCCGTTAGTTCTGGTGACCAACGACTTCACGAGGACAGCTGAAGAAATCGCGTCCTTGTACAAAGATCGTTGGCAGATCGAGCTATTTTTCAAGTGGATCAAACAACATCTGAAGCTCAAACGCTTTTATGCCTACTCCGAAAATGCGGTGCGTTTGCAGATTTACAGTGCCTTGATCAGCTATCTGTTACTGCAAATACTCCATCGTCGCTCAGGATTTACCGGCTCGTTGTTCGAACTGACGGTTCGCATAGTTCATGTCCTGTTTGAACGGCCCGGAACCCCAGTATTGAGGGATCGACGAAGGCAGGAGCGAGAAAAGTTGAAGGCTGCCCAAGGCAGCCTTCAACTATGAAGCATGTTTACCGGACACTAGTGACGCTCCGCGTGGGAATGCAGCCCGGGACGCTCCGCGTCCCTGGAGCGGACGCGGAGCGTCCGTTGAGGCATTCCTTTGCTGCGCGTGGGAACGATCATCAAAAACCAAAAGCCCCGCCATTCACATGGCGGGGCTTTTGTTTTTCAGCGCATCGTCACTCAGACCATCGGGTCGCCAACGTGCAGGATTTTCATGCCGTTGGTGCCGCCGATGGTGTGGTAGCTGTCGCCCTTGGTCAGGATGACCCAGTCGCCTTTCTCCACAACGCCCAATTTAAGCAACTCGTCGATCGCGGCCTGGCTGACTTGCTCAGGCGGCAGCGAAGCCGGGTCGAACGGTACGGTGTAGACGCCACGGAACATGGCCGCGCGGGCCTGGGTTTCGCGGTGTGGGGAGAACGCGTAGATCGGCACCGAGGAACGGATGCGCGACATGATCAAAGGCGTGTAGCCACTTTCGGTCAAGGCAATGATCGCTTTCACGCCCGGGAAGTGGTTGGCGGTATACATGGCCGCCAGCGCGATGCTCTGGTCGC
Organism: Pseudomonas sp. ZS1P83; assembly: GCF_054897825.1. NCBI lineage: Bacteria > Pseudomonadati > Pseudomonadota > Gammaproteobacteria > Pseudomonadales > Pseudomonadaceae > Pseudomonas > Pseudomonas sp. ZS1P83. The sequence continues at coordinate 4,116,006 of NZ_CM142706.1, read as the reverse complement.
AGCTTTCGAAGACCTTGCCGATGCGGTGGCTGGAGGTCTTGCTGGTCGGGTGCTTTTCAGCGCCGATGCAAATGCGCGCCATGGCTTGCACCGCTTCCAGCGGGTAAAGGCCGGCAGCACTTTCAGCCGAAAGCATCACGGCGTCGGTGTAGTCGAGCACGGCGTTGGCCACGTCGGACACTTCGGCACGTGTCGGCATCGGGTTCTGAATCATCGACTCCATCATCTGGGTCGCGACGATCACAGCCTTGTTGTGGCGGCGTGCGTGCAGAATGATTTTCTTCTGAATGCCCACCAGCTCGGCGTCGCCGATTTCCACACCCAGGTCACCACGAGCCACCATGACGGCGTCGGATGCTTTGATCAGCGCGTCGAGGGTGTCGTCGTCGGCCACGGCTTCGGCGCGTTCGATCTTCGCCACCAGCCAGGCAGTACCGCCGGCTTCGTCACGCAGTTGACGGGCGTATTCCATGTCGGCGGCGTCACGCGGGAAGGACACGGCGAGGTAATCGACTTCCATCTCGGCAGCGAGCTTGATGTCGGCCTTGTCTTTCTCGGTCAGGGCTGGAGCGGTCAGGCCGCCACCGCGACGGTTGATGCCTTTATGGTCGGACAACGGGCCGCCGATCAGCACGGTGCAATTCAGCTCGGTGGCATTGGCGGTATCAACGCGCATGACCACGCGGCCGTCGTCGAGCAGCAGCTCGTCGCCGACGCCGCAGTCCTTGACCAGGTCCGGGTAGTCGATACCGACGACGGTCTGGGTGCCTTCGGTCAGAGGATGGCTGGTGGAGAAGGTGAATTGATCACCAATCTTCAGCTCGATCTTCTTGTTGGCAAATTTGGCGATACGGATTTTCGGGCCTTGCAGGTCACCCAGCAGGGCGACGAAGCGGCCGTGCTTGGCAGCGAGTTCACGCACCAGCTTCGCGCGAGCCTTGTGCTCGTCGGGGGTGCCGTGGGAGAAGTTCAGGCGGGCGACGTCCAGGCCAGCCAGAATCAGCTGTTCGAGAACTTCCGGCGAGTTACTGGCCGGGCCAAGGGTAGCGACGATTTTGGTGCGACGGACGGACATGCATAGACTCCTGAGTTCAAGCGCTGAGTGAGGCTACTATGGTCCGAAGTTGTAGTCATTGTTCGTTTGCACTACTTATTCGTTTATATCTTTAAACGAACAATCTTGAAGATTTCCGCCAACGGGTCGATACAGAGCTCAAGACAGGAGAACCCCCATGCGATTCGTGCTCATTGCCGTCCTTTTCCTCAGCGTCACGGGCTGCACCCGTTGGTCGATGAACCATCATTTGAATAACGCCTACAGCGCCTATGACCGCGGCAACTGCGAGCAAGTAACGCTCGAATTGTCAAAAGTCGAACGCGCCAGCCGCGCGCGGCCTTATGTGTGGCCGGAAGTGTCAATGATGCGCGGGCTGTGTCTGGAGCGTCAGAAACTGTTTGTCGATGCGGCTCAAACCTACCAGTTCATCATGGCGTCTTACCCGCAAAGCGAGTACGCCTACCGCGCCCGCGCCCGCCTGGAAACCTTGCAGTCACTGGGCCACTATCCGCTGCGCAGTGCTGCGGTCGTGCGCCCGACCCGGTTCTGATTAAAGGGGTCATTCAAAAGCTGGCCCACTTGCGGTGGTGAGCTATAGTCGAATAGTTCGGTTTTAGAGCCTTGCCTCTAAATCGACGTAACACCTGTGATCGGCAGGAGTGAGCGGCAGCGGTTTTTGTGGACTGTCGCACCGGGAGCGGGGAGAGCGCGCCTATGTCTATGCCTTTCTATAAGAAATAGAAGCAGAAATAGAAGCAGGCCCGTTCCGAAGCATTAGTGCGGCCCTGCTTAAGGGCCTTGCTGGGCCAATTGCGCATGTTCACTAACCGCCGGATCGAGCGGCATCAATTGCCGTATTTTCTAAGAGTGTTCAACAGCATCACCGACAAACCTATCGGTTTTCTGGGCAACGTGTCCGAAGACGGGCTGATGCTGATCAGTCAGTTGCCGATGATGATCGGCGCCGATTTCGATTTGCGCCTGAAAATCCCCGCCAGCGATGGCTGCATGCAGGTCATTGATCTTCAGGCGTGTTGCCTGTGGTGCCATGAAGACACGACCCCTCACCACTATGACGCCGGGTTCAGCCTGCAACGGGCGCCGCCGGAGTATGGGCAATTGGTGAGTGCGCTGAAGCAGTACTTCAGTTTTCAGCCGTTGCCTGCTTCGGCCTGAAATTCTGCGGCGCCGTTGCAATCGCCATCGCGAGCAAGCTCGCTCCCACAGTGGTTAGCGTTGTTCACAAAAAAAGTGTGTTCACCGCAGAAACCTGTGGGAGCGAGCTTGCTCGCGATAGCGTCAGTGCAGACAACAGCAACCAAATGGCTGAAACACTACGCCGTACCGATCGCCTGCTCGTTCTCCAGCGACTTCTCCACCAGCAACAACCCCAACTCACTCAACTGATAAATCGCCATCGCCAGATGTCGCGGTTTGTCGTCCAGGCTTTCGGCCAGATCCAGCAGCAGAATGCTGACCGACGAAAAGGTTTCGTAGGTCTGGATGGCAATGGCTTCGGGGTTGGCATCGGGGGAGACGGTGAACATGTTCATGGCACGGTCCTGGGATGAGCGGAGGTGGTCGATGTCGGGGGGATTAGGTGTTGGTTTGAACATGGTAAATCTCCTTGTTGGGGCTGCCACCGACTCGCGACTAAACGAGGGGTGGCGGCTGTGCGCAGGTTAGTCGACCGGGAGGAGATATGAAAAACCGGCGCGCCCGAGGGCGCCCTGCGCACAGCCACCATCAAGTGCGGGGATAGGGATTACCCGACTGGATGACGCTTATGCACATTCATATCACCTCCGGGCGACTAAACCCGATCGCTGATTGGCAGCGACGCGGATCAAGTTACGGGGCGCGGGCCGAAACCATTGGTCGATTTGTCTTTTGGCCATAACCTGGTCACCGCAGAAAGAGGTGTGGTTGAGTCAGACGGTCACCAGCACGATACAGTTAAGCTAACCTCTGTATACACACAGGCGCCGGCCGATAATACTTTGGTTCAATATGTTTTCGCCGACCGAGAGTATCCTGTGATAACCGACATTCAGGGTTATGCCGAGCATCACCAATATATCGATGGAAAATTCGTAGTCATGAATCCTTACGATGGAAGCGAAGTCTGACAGACGTTCTGCCCCGTTGAACCAACGCCCTTTTTGATAAAAGGGCGTTTTTTTCACGCTAGATTCCAGACTTCTTCCACTTCAGATATTGCATGACCAGCTCAGCTCCAAATGCATCGGGGCGAGCGTCCAGACTCAGCACCCCATCCCCTTCCATTCGTTTATAAAGTTCAGCCCGCGCATTTAAATAATCTACGGTTGCGGAGTAGACCAGTGCTTGCGGGAGCGTCTGCACCGGTGTCTGGCGCAACGTGTCGAGCACCTCTTCGCGCAGACTGGCCACCAACACCCGATGCCGGGTGCTCAGCCTTTTGACCGCAATTAGCAGTTCTTCATCATCCTCATCCCGCAGGTTGGTCACCAACACCACCAGCGCTCGGCGTTTCTGGCGGGCTAATAGCTGGTTGACAGCGGCCTGATAGTCGGCAGGGCGCTGGGTGCTGTCGAGGTCGTAGACGGTATTGAGCAGCACGCTGAGCTGGCCGGTGCCTTTAACCGGCGCGAGGTAGCGCGGTTGGTCACTGGCAAACGTACTCAAGCCCACCGCATCGCCCTGGCGCAGGGCGACGTAGCTGAGCAGCAAGCAAGCATTCAGCGCATGATCGAAATGCGACAGTTCATCGTCCTGGCTGCGCATGCGTCGGCCGCAATCAAGCATGAAGATGATCTGCTGATCACGTTCGTCTTCGTATTCACGGGCGATGGGCGTGCGGTGGCGGGCCGTGGCTTTCCAATCGATTTGGCGCAGGCTGTCGCCCTCGCGAAATTCGCGCAGTTGATGGAATTCCTGACCCTGGCCCCGTCGTTGGCGCTGGTGTACGCCGAGCTGGCTCAGCCAGCTATCCACCGCCAATAGCTGGCCGCCGTAGAGTCGGGCGAAGTCGGGGTAGACGCGGGTGTTGTCGGTGACGTTAATCAGGCGTTTGTCCGACCAAAATCCCATCGGACTCGGCAGGCTGATTTCGCAGTGTTCGAAAGTGAAGTGCCCACGTTTGAGCGGGCGCAGGCGATAGCCGATCCGGCTGTGTTGGCCGGGCTGCAGTTCGACTGACAACGGCAGGTTTTCAAAGCTCAGCCCCTGCGGTACGTGATCGAAGATCTGAATGTGCAACGGCTGGTGGAAATCATGCTCGACCTCCAGTCGTACTTCGCCCCAACGACCGAGCGCCAGGCTGCCGGGCATCTGCCGTTTTACGCGGGGCGAGGGCTGGCGTTTGAGGCGCGCGGCATCCAGTGTCGCCAAAACCAGCAGCGCCAGCAGCAATCCCCAGTTGATCGACGACAGACTGGTGGGGACTTCAACGTCCAATGCCCGCATAGTGCCCAGCACAATGCCGATGGCCAGCAGGATCGCCAGCCAGATCAATAGCAGGCGCGAAGGTTTCACAGACGCGGCGCCGGCACTTGATCGAGTAGTTGCTTGAGCACCTGATCGACGTCCAGCCCTTCAATGTCCAGCTCCGGCGCAATGCGCACACGATGGCGCAGCACGGCCAATGCGCAGCCTTTGATGTCATCCGGAATCACGAACTCGCCACCGCGCAGCAGCGCCCGGGCTCGGGCACAACGCACCAGTGCGATGGATGCGCGTGGCCCGGCGCCGAGGGTCAATCCCGGCCAGGTTCGGGTGGTGCGGGCCAGGCGCACGGCGTAATCGAGCACCTGATCGTCCAGCGGCAAATCGCTGGCAATGCGTTGCAGGGCCAGCACGTCTTTGGCTTGCAACACGGTGCGCAGCGGTTGCACGTCGAGCATGTCGGCGCGGGTCGAGCGGCTGACCTGGCGGACCATGTTCAATTCTTGATCGGCGTCGGGGTAATCCATGCGCACCTTGAGCATGAAGCGGTCGAGCTCGGCTTCGGGCAGTGGATAAGTCCCTTCCTGTTCGATGGGGTTTTGTGTGGCGAGCACCATGAACGGTTGCACGATGGGCAGGGCGCGCCCTTCGAGGGTGACTTGGCGTTCCTGCATGGCTTCGAGCAGCGCGGCCTGGGTTTTCGCCGGGGCGCGGTTGATCTCGTCAGCGAGCAAAAGGTTAGTGAACAACGGACCTTTGCGCAGTTTGAACTGCTCGGTTTGCAAGTCGTAGACCGCGTGCCCGGTGACGTCGCTGGGCATCAGGTCGGGGGTGAACTGGATGCGTGCGAACTCGCCACCGAAGCAGCGGGCGAGGGCGCGCACCAACAAAGTTTTGCCCAACCCCGGCACGCCTTCGAGCAGCACATGGCCGCCAGCGATCAGGGCGGTGAGGACGTCGTCGATCACGCTGTTCTGGCCGATCACGGCTTTCTGCAATTCGGTTCGCACCGCCTGGGCCAACTGACTGGCGCGCTGGCGTTGCTGGGCGGCGTGGGATGGCACGCCGGGCTCGATCTGTTGACTCATAGCTTCCGGAGCCTTGCTAACTGTTAAATGTGTTTTATCTTCCATAAATAAGTCACTTACCTAATTTAACTTTTTCTATGTTTTTTACGTGCGTAACGAGTGAGTGACTGCCAATCTGCATAAGTGCAATTCCATAGTAACCTCTCATTTTGAGCTCGTCTGAAGTGGAGGTTAGGCCTGATCAGTCATTTGCATCGGATCTGACCAGCACGCTTCGTAGCAATGACCGGCAGAGAACGACCCCTAGCTGCCCGTTGGGGTGTCTAGGACATTGAAGGCGATTCACAACCCAGCACAAAAGCTTCACGTTTTACCTCTTTTTAACCAGACCGAAACACATAATCCGCTCTTTTTCATCTCATCCGAAAAACTCAATCGGATGTGCGCCCCCGTACGATCGGCTATCGCCTTGACGATGGATAAACCCAGTCCGGAGCCTGTTTCATCGGTTCCCAAACTGCGGTAGAACGGATCGAACACCAGCATTTGTTCTTCTGCGCTGATGCCTGGACCGGAGTCCTTGACTTGAAGGATCACTGTCTCCTGCGCCAACTCGACCGTCAGGTCGACTCGTCCGTCAACGGGGGTATAACGGATAGCGTTGTCCACCAGATTCTTGACCAGGATTAACAGATCCATTTCGTTGATAGTGACCTGTACGTCTTCGATGCTTTCAACACCGATATCGATGTGCTTGCGCTCTGCCAGCGGCAGTAAGTCCTCCAATACCCGTCGATAGACTTCATGGACTGAAACTGATGTCTGTGATCGATCCGAACTCGATTGTGCAGCCGCCAGGGTCAGCAGTTGATCGATTAGTTTCCTACTGCGTTCTATCCCGCTGGACAACGGCAGAAAACGTTCATAGGCCAGCGCCGACATTTCTGTGGCTGACAGTCGCTCGGCTTGTAGTGATAAAGCCGTCATTGGAGAACGCAGTTCGTGGGCTGCGTCGGCGATGAAGCGACGCTGGGCTTCCATGGACTGCGCGACGCGCGTCAGCAATCGATTGATGGCCACGACGAAAGGACGGATCTCTGTCGGCAGGTGGTTTTCATCGATAGGGTGCAGCGCCTGATTATCGCGCTGATCGATTTCGTCCGAGAGGGTCGCTATGGGGCGGAACAGTTTGCGCACCAGATCGCCCACCACCAGCAACAGTACCGGAAACAGAATGAGAAACGGCAACAGACTGCGCCAGGCGCTCTCGCGTGCCTCTTTGTCGCGCACGTCGGCTTCTTGGGCGACAACAATGCGTTCGCCACGGAACGTGGTTCTGACCAGCACGCGAAAGTTTTCGCCTGCGATGTTCATGGTCGACAAGCCATCGGCCAGCGTTGTGGGGAAGGGCAGCGGTATTGTTGCGTCGTCATTGCCGGTCGCTTTGCTGCTGTCAGTCAGGTATTGCACGATGACCCTGGATTCTTCGTCGTCGCCAACGATCTGTTCTCCCGCGGGATAGCGCAGGGTCATCTGCTGCCGTTCAAAAAGAACGGCCACTTGACGCAGGGTCTCGTCCTGCATTTCGTGTGCCTCGTTGAGCGCAGAGACGAAAGCGAAAAAACCGGCCAGCACCGCCACGATCAGGATGGCCAGCGACAGCGTTACAGACAACCGTAACTGTACCGAGTCGCTCAAGCGTTTTTTGAAACCATCCATCCCATTCCCCTGACGTTTTTGATGACATGGTTACCCAATTTTCGCCGCAGTGCGTGAATCAGAAACTCCACCGCGTTGCTTTCCACTTCATTGCCCCAACCGTAAATGCGGTCTTCAAGTTCGCTGCGCGAGAGAATGGCTCCAGGCCGGATCAACAGGGCCTGCAGCAGGGCGAACTCGCGGCTCGAGAGCTGAACATCGGGGGTTTCGGCGGTGGAGGCTTGTTTGGATACCAGATCCAGCGACACCACGCCGTTGTCCAGCAATGACTGGGCGCTGCCGCCTTTACGGCGTAACACAGCGCGCATGCGGGCCAGCAGCTCCGCCATGGCGAAGGGTTTGAGCAAGAAATCGTCAGCGCCGCCGTCGAGGCCGCGCAGGCGATCATCAAGGCCATCCCTCGCGGTGATGATCAGTAGTGGCACTGGGTTGTTGCGGCCGCGAATGCCATCGAGCACATCGAGCCCGTCTTTGCCGGGCAACCCGAGATCAAGCAGCACCAGGTCATAGGCTTGGGTTTCCAGTGCCGCAAGGGCGGTGAGTCCGTTTTTCACCCAGTCGGTGGCGTAGCTCGCATCGTTCAGCGCGCCCTGGATGGCATCACCAATCATCGGGTCATCTTCGACCAGCAAAATCCGCATGTCCCGCTCCGAAAAAAAGGCGCGGCGGTCATGACCGTCGCGCCTGTATTGAAGCACCTGAGCCGGCGTTTGTCCGCCGCCGGATCAACGCAATGTGCGGCTGTTGGTCACTGCTTGCCCTTCATCGAATCGAAGGCTTTCAACAGATCATCCATCGCTGCCTTGCAATCGCCCTGCTTCGGCGTGCTGGCGCGCAGGGCGGCGAGTGCACGGTCAATGGCTTTGTCCAGCACATGCCAGTCACTGGCAGCGCGGGGTTTGATGCCGGCTTCGGCGGAGTCCCAAGACGTTTCCAGATCCTTGATGCGGGTTTTCGCCCCGGGCAGGTCGTTTTTATCGACGAGCGCGGCGACATCGGCGGCGATGGTACGGAACTCGGATAGTTCACCCAGTTTTGAACCGGACTGGGCGGATGCGCTCACCGAAGTGGTCGGCGTGCCAGCACCGGGTTTGTCGGCAGGTTTCGAGCAGCCGGCGGCGACGCTGAGCAAAAAGATCGACGAGACGATGGCAACGTGGCGAATGGCATTTTGAAGTAAACGCATGACAAATCCTTGATTGGCTTTTGAAGGGCTACTGAGTGACGATTTTACGGTTGCCGACGCTGATTTGCGCGACCGCAACCAGAAGTACAATGACGCACAGGAAGATAGCGCTGGTCCAGGCGGCGCCCATGCCGAGGCCGCCGTAGGTTTTGGCCTGAGTCAGCAAGTCGCCGAGGGAGGCGCCAAACGGACGGGTCAGGATGTAGGCGATCCAGAAGGTAAGCACCACATTGCCGCCCAAGCGCCAAGCCACCAGGGTCGCAGCGATCAACCCACCGAAAATTACGGCGCCGAGGGTGAAGCCCAGGCCCACCGCTTCAGTGGCCAGGTCGCCCGCTGCAGTGCCGAGGGCAAAGGTGCAAAGCACGGTCGTCCAGTAAAAAAGCTCCCGTCGCGGGGTGACGATTTCGCGGATCGACAGGTTGTGCTCCACCCGGTACCAGACCAGGAAGTTGATCGCCAGCAGAACGGAAAAGACCGCCGTGCTGGTATACAGGCTGATGTTGAGCATGTCGGTCATGATGTCGGTGATTTGTGTCCCGACGATGCTCACCAGCACCACGGTCAACCAGTAGATCCAGGGCGTGTAGGCCTTGGTGCGCAGTTGAAAGCACAACGCGAGCGCCAGCAAGACGGCCATGCCGATGCTGGTCCAACCGGCGCCGAAACCGGCATCTACGGCCAGAAAGTCCGCGCCAGTTTCACCCACTGTAGTGGACAAAATCTTGATCACCCAGAATGACAGCGTCACCTCGGGTACTTTGTTGAGCCATCCAGCTTTTTCGGGATTCATGTGTGGGTAGCCTCTCCTGAGCGGCGCTGAACTTGCGCAGGGGAGAAGATACGTAGCGAAACTTAGCTGAGACTGAGGGACGGTGATGCGATTGCTACAGTTCCTTTGCCGGGTAAATCGCTGGAGGCACTACTCCGGATTTGGGGACGCTTTTTATGACTTCCGCAGCCTACTAAGGAGGCTGGCATGCACAATTGTCTGAAACGGAACCGATTGGTAGCTTTTGGCCGATTTCTGCCTGTCGCGACTGACCGAAATCCACACAACCCATTGCAGACATTGACAGTGGTCGAGGTTGACCGCCCCTGTCGCTGCATAGCAGCTTGCCAGTCAAAATTATCTCGCCATTACGATGATGCCAGGATGCGGAAACCCCCAGTCATGGATTGCCCGGTTTTGGGATGAGTTGTTGCGAGCCACCCGTTCCGTATTCAGGGTGCGCTTTGGTGTTTGCGATCACTCACTATAGGTGGTGTGGCGTGCGAAACAGGCCGGAACTGTCTGGGCTCAATGTCCATATTCAACGTAGGGGCCCAAGTAGAAACCTTGCGTATCCCAGTTGATTCGATAAATCACTTCTTTCCCTGGCTTGATGTTGGCCGCGACAGTTTTTATTGCGACACCAGCACACAATCCAGACTCGGCGAGCCCGGTGCCGAGGTTCACTTCACCGGCAGGCAAAACGAAAGATGCCTTCTGACCGGGACCTATCTTGGCTGCGCGCTGACCATCAATGTAGAACACGACGTCACATCCCGAACCGACAAACCCGTCATCACGGAGAATGGTCAGGCGTCCCGGATCTTTCGTACCCTGGCTTTTGAACACGTACATCTCATTGGCGGGCACTGGCCGCGCTTCAGAAACCCGCATAGGTGATGTTGCGCAACCGCCCAAGGCCAGCAAGAGCGCCCCCGTTTCGATAATCCTTCGCATAATTTTTCCCTCCTGAAAAAGGGCGAATGTATCAGAGCGTCATACTGCTTTGCTTCATAAAGCCATTCGCCAAAAACACCATCGCCAAGTACTACCAAGAGTGTCTGCTTTTGGCCGATTGTTGCCTGTCACGAAGGGCAGCAGTCGACCCAAACCGGTCAGTCGTGACAGGCAGAAAACGCCCCAGGCTGTGAAAAAACGCGGGCACAGTCTTGAAGACTGCGTTGCTACGTAAAGTCTGTTGGCGCTTGGTTGATCAGCAGACCAAAAATTTGTGTAGAAACGCGATTTTCGTCCCGATCCTTGCAGTCAAACCTGCTCTTAGGCCCCATTGTGTGTCCGGGGCCGAGCGGCCAATTGCGAGCGGGGCGTCAAGATGCCCAAGGCAACCGCCACGATGAAGAGCGCCGGCACGTCACCTGCCAAGTGCCCCATTTGCCCCGGCTGGGTGACCGCCTGGACGGCCATGATTCCTCCGTGTACGGCGCTAGACCACACGGTGAACCAGATTAGGCTCAGATTGGTTAATGGATCACGTGCGGCCAGGATCAAGAACACGCCAAGTGTGGCGTAGATGCCAACGATCATCATCGGGTAGTCCGAGTGACCGACGTGCCAGGCCCAGCCGGACGGCCAGAACAACATAAATGGGTAGAGAGCAAGGCACGCGAGGCCAGCCAAAACTAGAACGACGCGCAAATACCTGAGTCGATCAACTACGGTCATGGCGAACTCCTCTTTGGGCCTAACTCTAAATTGACTCCAAGTGGGGTGATAACACCTTCACGGGCTTGGTGGATAACATTCCTTGTGCCGCCACCTTCGACAGCCGCCAGTGATAGCAGCGTATCCCACTGTTTGCGCACGCAATGATTTTGAAAGGCTTCGAGGGCATCTGCCGCCCGCGCGGTTGAGTTCACTGACAGCTAGCCACTGGGTAGCCGATCGACGAGGAAGTCCACTAAAGTCTTCGCCCTTCGGATCGGCGTGCCAACGGTAGTGATCTGAAGAAGCGACTAAAGGTTGTGTTGGATCTCCAGCAGCCTGAACGTCACTTTTCCGCCCTCGGTGGGATAGCCGGTGTTGTCCTGCACATACGCACCCGCTTTGAAATACAGTGGTTTGGTCTTCCAGCTCGGGTCGATGGTGGTTCTCCAGTTGTTTCCTGCTGCGCTGATGCCCAGCGCGCCCTTCGGGCTGAGGTGGATCTGGTAGGAAAAGTTGCGGTCGAGCGGAACACCCGTCGCAATGGTAATGACCTGGCCCTCTTCATCGTCGGGGCGCATGCGCACCTTGACGACAATGTTTCCCGTCGAAGCCGACGTTTTGTATTGGTATTCCAGCTTCACCATGGGGTTGTTGCTGTCCTTGTTGTGAATCTGACCAATCACGATCTTGCCGGTGCTGGGCACCTGATTGACGGTCAGACTCGCCCGCAGAATGTTATCCGCCGCTGAATACTGCCAGTTGCGCAGCGTTCCATCGCTATAGGTTTCCCGCAACTCGCTGCGCGGGTAAATAGCGTTGGCCGTCCTGGAACCGGTCACAGGTGCCCAGAAGGAAAGGGTAGCGGCTTCAGAACTGAAATACTGGTCCTTGAAGCCTTGCGCCAGTCGAGGCGTTTCTATGGTGGCCGGTGGGCTGCCTTCAGGGATGCTCAAATTCCAGGTGGCGAGGTCGATCATGTCAATAATCCTGTATGCGGGGAATGTTGCGGCCACAGTTGCGCTCGAACCGACGCTATTGAGCTGTGTCAATTGGGTTTGCTGATCAGGAAATCCTTATGGCGGTAGATTGACGTCAAATGTTCGTCGAGGTGGTTACTGCAGGCTTTGTGCCTAAGGGGGTCACCGTTAGTCGGCTATTTTGGAGGTTGATGGAACTAATCCAGGTTTCTGAGCGGCAGCTTAGGGGCCTAAGCCATCAGCGGTGGACGGGTCGGCCAGGACGAGTGCATGCACTGGATGAAGAACACGCGCAGAATCCGGTTCTGAATAACCGGCGCGCCGAGCTATAAAGACAGGAGACCGCTCATGAGCCACCGCAGCAATTTTGCGCTGTTGAGCTTTGATCCGGCGTTTGCGTCGTTGCGCGATGGCCTTTCGGCCGCTCAGCAGATTGACGACACACTCTGGGTGGCGAACGACGAAACCACGAGCCTGGAACGCCTGAAAATCCAGGATGCTGCGCCCGGCGGCGTCGTAAGGTGCGACGAGCACCAATCGTTTCCGCTCCTGGACTATCTGGATCTGCCCATACCGAAACAAGACGCCGAAATCGATATCGAGGGCTTGGCCTATGCCCCTGACAGTGGTTACCTCTGGGTGGTGGGCTCCCATAGCCTGAAGCGCAAGAAGTCCGAGGCCGGCACTTCTGCGCAGAAGAATATCAAGCGCCTGTCGACGGTCGAGGCGCACGGCAATCGTTTTCTGCTGGCCCGCATCCCTGTGGTGCAGCAGAACGACAGCTATGTACTCGCCAGGAAAGTGGATGCCGATGGACGTACAGCGGCGCAGCTGCAGGGCAACGAAGTCGGTAATGGCCTGACCGCGGCCATTGCTGAAGATCCTCAGCTACGCGACTTCCTGCGTATCCCGGGTAAGGACAACGGCTTCGATATCGAAGGGTTGGTGATGATCGGCTCGCGCCTTCTGCTGGGGCTGCGTGGACCGGTGCTACGCGGCTGGGCCGTGTTGTTGGAGATCGAACCCGAGCTGAACGACGCCTCGTCTGACACGCTGGTGCTGAAGAAGATCGGTCCGGATGGGCGCCGCTACCGCAAGCACTTCTTCGCGCTCAATGGCCTGGGCTTGCGTGACCTGTGCACCCGCGGTGACGATCTGCTAATCCTGGCGGGCCCCACGATGGAGCAAGACGGTCCGGTAACGGTCTTGCGCTGGCGCGGCGGTTTCGCGTCCGACGAGGAAAGCATGGTCTTCACCGATCAATTGGAGAAGGTGCTGGAGGTGCCTTTCGGGCAAGGCAACGATCACGCTGAGGGCATGTGTCTGTTCCAATCGGGCGAGCCGCCTGGGGAGGTTCTGATGATCGTCTACGACTCTGCGGCGCAGAGTCGTAAACACGGCGATACGGATGTGGAAGGGGACCTGTTCATCCTGGATTAGCCACGCACATCGACGTCAACGCGGCCTGTAGATCAGTTTGCCTGGGGCTTCATTGTCTTCGGCGACTGGATGGCCCGGACCGCTTCTGGCCGAAAGTTGTCAGTTACGAATGATCCAGCAGACGTCCTTCGAACCTAATTTCACCTTTAGGGGCGTCGCCTTTACAGACGCATTCCCATCTCGAAAGCACGAGTCTCAAACCCGCACTCTGTGTACATGCGAGCAGCACGTGCATTGAACGGCCAGACCGACAACCTCAAGTCCTGAGCGTCATTTTCGATTGCCCAGTTTTTAACGAGCTGAATAAGCCTGCGTCCAATACCTTTCCCCCAAAATTGCTCGGCAACACATACCGATCCGATGCGAACAACATTCAGCGGTTGCATCAGTGGCCCAGAGCTTGCCGACAGGCTGGCAGTAATGAAGGCTGCGGCCTGGTGACCGACATTCGCGATGAATACAACCTGACCCGGTTTCTCGAAAAGACCTGACCAATGAGGAAGGTCGCGCAAAAAGTCTTGGGTGGCAGCCGCGTAAATATCGGGACGGGCAGCGTGGTGCACTGCGTTAAGCAATTGTCCCAACTCACACATGCTCAATGCGTCTTCTACCGTTGCAGCTCGGTAAGTAATGGCTTCGTCCATGATGTGCAACTCTCCTTGATTGTGTGGGTCTTCAACCGTTTGTCAGGCGTACAAGCCATACCCTGCCGCGATGATCAGCGGAGAAACCAGCAGCGTTGCCCAGAACCCCGATTTTGGAACAGCAATGACGCAAATGATCGAGATCATAAGCACATAGTTGCCAACCATTTTAAGTAGCGCGAGATCGCCAACGGCTACGGCGTGAATCGCTGTCTGCCCAGCGAGCATAAAAAGCGGCCCCAGCATGGTAAACCAGAGGGCAGTACGCCGATCTTCGTGCGCTTTGAATTGGTCAACGAAGCCAGAATCTACAGCGGCGGCGAATGCTGTTTTGAACTTGATGATACCGAATGGAATATGGAGGACGCCCAGGGCGAACAGGGTCCATGCGACGATGTTCGACATGTCTTATATGCTCCGTGACGGTAAGGTTGGCTTAGACGTGGTCACGGCAAATGCGACATTGCTCAGGGAGAAACGCAACATGGGTGACGGCAAGGACTGCTGCTCGCAAACGAAGCTACCCATTTGCCATCACCGTGTCCACCGTCCACTTTTGACCGTTCTCTACCAGTCATCACCGGCATCAATCGACTGTGGATTCAATCGGTCGACGCAACAGACTGGCTAAATCGATCAGTCCCTTTTAACCATTGCAATAGGTGGGCGGCACGGTAGAGGCAGCAATGTCCCACGTCAGCATTATCTGGGTGATGGCCGCATCAATGACCCCATGCTGCGTGTTATCCCGAGCAAGGATGGAAATACCCTGCAAGAAACTGTCGAACACCGTAGCCATCGCGGGCGCGTAAATATTGCCCGGCAACTGACCGTCACTGACACCCCGCTCAACACACGCCAAAATCCCCGCGCGAGTGCGGGCGCGAGATTGGGTCAGGGCATCGACCACCCGCGCATTCTCTGGGCTGGGCGCGCTCATCATGCCGAGGGTCACCATGCAGCCCTTGGGATGGCCTTCTTCACACTGCATGCGCGCCGACTGGCGCAGCGCTGTCTCGATGGCCTGGCGTGGCGGCAGGCTATCGTCCCACAGGCATTCGGTGACCTGGGCGAAGGTCGCCAGGTAACGCTGCACACACTCATCAAACAACGCTTCCTTGGAACCGAACGCCGCGTAAAAACTCGGCGCGGAGATCCCGCCACCGAGTCCGGCTTTCAACTGAGCGAGGGAGGTCGCGTCGTAGCCTTGTTGCCAAAACAGGTGTAAGGCCTGTTCCACGGCGTGGTCGCGGTCGAAGGTGCGGGGGCGGCCCATTTGCGCCATTTCAAGGCTCCTCTGAATGACGAGATAAATACTAGTCGATACATAAGTCGTTGACAACAAGCGCTGACTGCCCTCAACATTTGTATCGATCAGTATTTAAATCTGAAATCCTCGCTCAAGGAGTCTCCCGTGACACCCTCAATCACCTTATCGGCAGCGCCCGACCGCCTACCCATCGGCGCGTTGCTTGCTCTGGCCATGACCGGCTGCATCTGCATCGTCACCGAAACCCTGCCCGCTGGCCTGTTACCGCTGATCAGTGAAGGCCTGGCGATTTCCCCCTCCATGGCCGGCCAGATGGTCACCGCTTACGCTCTGGGCTCGGTGCTGGCGGTCATCCCCATGACCATCGCCACCCGCGGCTGGCGCCGCCGTAACGTGCTGCTGCTGACCATCGTCGGTTTCTTGCTGTTCAATTCCATCACCGCGCTGTCATCCCATTACGGCGTGACTCTGGTAGCGCGCTTCTTCGCCGGTGTCGCGGCGGGGTTGGCCTGGAGCCTGCTGGCCGGCTACGCACGCCGCATGGTTGCGCCCCATCAACAGGGCAAGGCGCTGGCGCTGGCCATGGTCGGTACACCGATTGCTCTGTCCCTGGGCGTTCCCCTCGGCACCTGGCTCGGCGGCCTCGTGGGTTGGCGCACCACCTTCGGCATCATATCGGCCCTGACCCTGGTGCTGATCGTCTGGGTACTAGTGAAAGTCCCTGACTACCCACCCCAAGCTGCGCACCAGCGCATATCGCTGCGCGTCGTGTTGACCACGCCGGGCGTACAACCTGTGCTAGCGGTGGTGATCAGCTGGATGCTGGCACACAACATTCTCTACACCTACATCGCACCGTTTGTGGCGTCGGCGGGGTTGGGGGATCAAGTGGATTTGGTGTTGTTGGTGTTTGGTATTGCGGCGTTGGTGGGGATTTGGGTGACTGCCAAATTGGTTGAGCCATTGTTGCGCAAGACTGTGTTGGTGAGCTTGGCAGCGTTTGCGGCGGTTTGCGTGATGTTAGGTTTTTTGGGTAGCGTGCCTGAGGTGATCTACATCGGCGTGGCGGTTTGGGGGTTGAGCTTCGGTGGGGCGGCGACGTTGCTGCAAACGGCACTGGCGGATGCGGCCGGAGATGGGGCGGATGTGGCGTTGTCGTTGAATGTGGTGGCCTGGAATAGCGCGATTGCGGGGAGTGGGGTGGTGGGTGGGGTGTTGCTGGATAGGTGGGGCGTCGCCTCTTTTCCATGGGCAATGGTGGTGTTGGTGGGTGTGGGGTTTGCAATTGTCTGGAGCGCTCGGGTTCACGGCTTCAAATCGGGCCCGCGTGCGGCTGGCAGGCCTGCGGTTGCGGGGCACTGAACCACATGAAAAAGCGCCTATCTGAAGGGGCGGCCTTAAATCGATAGCAGCTTTTTGATCGATTTCTGACATCTGTAAAGGGTCGTTATCGACCCTAAACAGACACCCTCACTCTCATGAACTTGTAGAGTCAGAGCTGAAGCCCTCGACTTCGTTACTTCGAACAGGCCACAAGGTAGTCGGCCTGCGAGTCACGAAGAGGGTGCGCTATGTTGAGTGCATGCTTGATGACCCGGAGTTCCTGGTCCGTGAGCCGTTTCCTGCCAAATTCATAGTAGGACCCCCCTGGATCCATGTGCACTGAAAAAAGTCCGATTATATCGTCATCGACTTCTTCGAGAATCAACTCCATATAGGCCTCGTTCACGGTATTCGCCGTTAGATAGGTGAATCCATCGACAGCCGCGCTTCCATACCAATTCACTTCATCCCACATCAGAAAGTTCCCTGGGGCGCTTCCAATACCTTGTAGATGCCGAGACGTCGGGTCTTCCTGAAGCGCTTTGAGTACAGTCAGAAATCGCTCGCAAGAAAGGATGTCGAGTTCGTACTTGCGTTTACCATAGTGGGTGGGATGTATCGCTGCTGCTGAGGGCTCTGAAGCTTGAACTGCGGCAACTACATTTGCTTTTAAAAGATGGCTCAGCGCAATTTCCGAAGGTTGTTCACTCCAGCCATTCAAGTCGGAAACGGGAGGGCACCAAATTAGCAGTACAGTTTCGCCGGCCCGCAAACGGTCATTGTTATCAAAATATGCAAATGTGTTTTGGCCCACAGTCGGCAAAATGTCATTTAGGCAGGTGACCGCAGCGCTG
Source organism: Pseudomonas sp. ZS1P83 (assembly GCF_054897825.1). NCBI lineage: Bacteria > Pseudomonadati > Pseudomonadota > Gammaproteobacteria > Pseudomonadales > Pseudomonadaceae > Pseudomonas > Pseudomonas sp. ZS1P83. The sequence continues at coordinate 4,098,645 of NZ_CM142706.1, read as the reverse complement.
TGGTCAACGCCCGAATCCCGAGACCAGAATGTCGGGCGGTAGGTTTTCATCTGGTAAAGCTCCCTTGTAAAACCCAGTCACTTAAGCGATGCGATCTTAGTCTCAGGGTACCGCTTTCTGTTGGTTACATATGTCTGCTTCTTGGCCGTTTTCTACCCGTCGCGAGAGGCAGAAAACGACCCATAGCTGCCAGTCATCAATGTAAAAAGGGTTGTCACCAGTCTGTCTAACTTACTAACGTTCAGCCCATCAAATAATAGAGCCAGGATGCATCCAGCGCTCAAGGTAGGTATCGGGTATACATATGACGTTATTTCAAATTTACAGCGGTTTGACTTTGGTGGGCTGGTCAGCGCTTGAAGATGGCGATCCTTCAATGGGCGTTGCCACTGGCCAGTTCAAGCCAGCCGAAGCGTACGATGTCATCAAAAATGAGTGTCGATCCAGCCGTATTGAGCAATCTTCTCTCGGCCTTTCTGTACAAACAGCCAGCGGTGTGACCATCCCATGCGCGGGCGTGAATATTTCGGATTATTCGCAAGAGCTTGGAGATGGCTGCATCGATATCACTATCCTGGGCGTTCCTCATCCCCTATATGAAGAACTGTTTCCCCGACAGGTGGGGGTGTACGCGAGTCAATTTGATAACCAAACGAAATCCGGAGGTTTATGGGGCGTTGAATCCAGAGGCTGCGCACCCTTACAAAAAGTCGCATTGATAGCGATTTTTCAGTCGCAAAAGTCGATTCGTACAACGCTTCGTCAAAGGCACCACGAGCAAGAAAAGCCCCGGCGCTGTAGGCTCGGGCTTTGCCGAAAAATGATTGATGACGCTCATCTGAGCGCTCAACGAGTTTGAAGTATTGTTCATCCATTTCAGCGCACAGGGCATCAAGTCGTTCAGGCTGATGCCTGGCTAACAACAAGCTCATTTCGTCTGGATCGATTCCCGCCTCGCGGGTTGCCCAGAGAACGATGCGAGTCGTAAATTGCTTGCGTTCGGAGTGGGCCTGCGCCTCTAGCACACGCTGAATGTCAGGAAATCTCATCGCTAATCGTGAGGACATATTCTATCCAACTTGAGTGGAAACTGTTGACTCGCCGGGGCGCCAAATGAGGCTGGTCTGGTTGAATGAACCGCTTCTGTTCGAGGTGTTTTGCCTTAAATCGCATCGGCCAGGCATTGTCGGTACAAAACTCCAGAGGTCGACCTGTGTGCCGACAAAGTGGAGTGAAAGCAGGGTACCTAATGAGGCGCAGATGATAGCAGGCAACGCTTCAAAATTTTGTCCGGTATGTGGATACACCGGGCTGGAAGAGCCTCCGTACGACGAGGTCGGTTGCTCTTCGTTTGGCATCTGTCCATCTTGCGGTACGCAGTTTGGCTACGATGACGCAACATCTACCCATGCTGATTTGCGGAAATTATGGATATCCAAAGGAATGCTTTGGTGGAGCAAGGCTCAAGCGTCGCCGAGGGATTGGGATCCGGTCAGTCAGCTAAAAAAAGCGGATAAACGCATTAGTCCCTAGTCAAAACGCGGTCGTGAGCCGTTTGTAGTGAGTGTCTCCTTATGGCCGTTAGGTGCCTGTCAGGAGGTGCAGCATCCGACCCTAGACGGGCATTCATTTCTGTTTTTCACCGTGGCGAGCTAACAGGACCTGCCCATCCCAATCCGCATCTGCCGTTCCTTCGGGTCGAGAGCGGAACTGCCCACCGTCAAGAGCGGCAGCCAGTGTGCTTCGCGGTGCATTCGCATCGGGCTGTGTTGACGTCAAGGTGACGAGGGATAGTGGATGATAGAAACGCTCCTCGACAACCGAGCCAATCCACAGCGGCATAGTTCGCCCGTTTGTGAGCTCGAAATCGACGATCCACACTCGAAGCACCAGCCGCGAACCGTTACGTGCGTCAGCGCTATGCGGTCGAACGAGAGTCAGCCTGGGAAGGCGACCACTGGCGAACAGAGGAATGACCGGAAGATCGCCAGGGTCAACCTGGGTGGTAAGCCAATTCAGGGTATTCAACAGTGTCCATGCCGTCGAGGTACGCCATCCGTTGCGATGCAGGACATCTTGCAGGTCCTGCAAGCCACCGGCCCACTGGAACGTCAGTGGCTCATTCGTCTCGCCAGTCAGATCGATACGCCGCACCGGCAGCTGCTGCCAATCCGACGCCCACCAATCGGTGGTGGCCATGGTCAACGTCCCCACCTTGACGACATAACGACCGCTGTCCGTCGCATGGCTGCGATAGATATTGAAGCCGCCGGCGAGGATCAGTGCCGCACATCCGAGGGCGAGCAGCCCCCCTGACCCAATGCGCTCAGCCTGCCGCCGCAGGTAGAACAGGCTGAGCAGCGCCAGCCACGCGGACCCGAATGCCAGTCCTCCGAGCACGTCGGAAAGCCAATGCGCACCGAGGTAGAGGCGCGAGAATGCAATCAGAAATATCAGGGTGGCTGCGCCAAGAGCGACCGCGAGCCGCCGTGCCGGGCGGATATCACGCGCGATGAGAAAGGCGAGGAAACCGTATAGCACGACATTGATCGTGCTATGGCCGCTAGGGAAGGAAAAGGCACTCCACCCGGAATAGAGAAGCTCTCCAGGGCGAGTTCGATACAACGCTACTTTGATGACAATGTTCAGCGCCGAAGCGCCGGCGATTGCCACCAGCCAATAGGCTGCGGTACGCCAGGCGCGTTTCCACATGAGCCACAGCAAGACAGCAATCGTGACCGCCACCACGACCTTGGTGTCGCCGAGTTCTGTGATGGCAATCATCACCGCATCGCCTGGTGTTGTGCGTAGATCCTGGAGCGCGCGGTATATCGCGCTATCTGCAAGCAGCAATGGGTCACCGCTCACGACGTCTTCAAGGACACCGAAGAAAAGCCAGGCTGCACCGACGAGAAGGACCGTCGGCAGTGCGAGAGCCCGCGCTTCGGGCCGTGAAGGATCGAGCAAGCTGGTGAGTCGCCGGCTCAGCCAGGTGTCGTGGGTGCCGGCCCAGCTCCGCAACCGCTGTATTGCGACGATGAGGTAGGGGATGCCGCGATGCAGCGTCCAGCGCACGATATGCAGGACCACCCAGCCCGCCGCGACTAGAACGACCAGCAGGATCGCGAGCGGTTTTGCAGCAGCCCCGAGAATGCTGAACGTCGCGCCGACGAGCACACCGGGCAGGATATGCGACGGAGCCCAGGCGAGCGCCGACACGACATTGACGGCATAGAACCGACTGACCGCCATTCCCAGCGCGCCGGCAAGGAGCGGAACGAAGGCGCGGACGCCCGGTGTGAAGCGCGCGAGAAAGACACTTTTGTCGCCATGACGGGTGAAAAAGGCTTCGCTGCGCTGAATCAGTTTGGGGTGCCGGTTCAGCGGCCAGAGACCAAGAATCTCGCGGTGGTATCGGTGCCCAAGCCAGAACGAAAGACCATCACCCGCGATAGCGCCGGACGTGGCGGCGATCAGCAACGGCCAGAGCAATAATATGCCGCTCGGGACCAGGGTGCTGAGCGCGAGGATCACGGCGGTGCCGGGAACGACGACACCGATGATCGGGATTGACTCGGAAAGTGCCAGGAGAAACACCGCCAGATAGGCGACATGCGGGTGCGCCGTCAGGAACTCGATGATCGATGAGATCAAGGACGTCATATTTCGCGGGCTGCCTATAGAATATCAGTGATGAGGCGATCGACGCGCGTGTCTGCAATTCCCGGCTGCACAATCAGTTTGCGCAACAGACTAAGCATAGCTACTCATTTGCTATCGCTCCGTCCACCGGCTGCTTTTGGCCGTTTTATGCCTCTCACGCCTGACCAGTTTGGGTTGCGGAGCCAACCTGTCTTCACTTTGGCGTGTGCTGCTCAAGCCGCATGCAAGCGGTGTCCAATGCGAATGCAATGCCTAGGAGCCTGTCGGGCTTAGAAAAATCAGGAAACGCTACGTGCTTTCTAAGCAGGTCACAGACGCTTGTGATGCCTAGAATTCACGTAGCGCTCAATTTTATGGTTGTTTTTTGCTCATTATCGGGCTTTTCGCAGAAAGTCCGGTAGGCTCCTAGAGCTCGCGCATGCGCTGCACCGCAGGTATTCGCGTATCGCGTAACGCCCCCAGCACGGCGATGACAATCGACACCAACGCTAGGAAAATCAGCGCCCCCAGATAGCTCCAGGGTATCTCGAGGCTCAGCGGTGGAGGATCGAACACGCCGGTCAGCAATTTGACGAGCATCCAGGCCAAGCCGAGTCCCGTGAGCACACCCCAGCTGGTACCGGCAACAAACTGCAGCAGTGCCTCGCTCCAGATAAAGGCGCCGAGCTGCCGTGGCTTGGCGCCCAACGCCGAGAGTATGGCGAAAGTACGACGCCGTTCAGCCAGGCCGAGGGCCAGCATTAGCCCGCAGGCGGCGGTCACCATCAGTACCGCGAAACTCAACTCCAACTGCGCAAGCCCGCGAAGGTCGATGGCCGTCAGGCCCGAGGCAATCAATCGGCGTGCCTCGCCGAGGTCACTGACCTTGCTGCCTGGCAGGTCGGCGACCACCTGCCGGGCAGCCTTGGCCAGCCCCGCGAGATCCGTCGCATCGCTGCGCAGCAAAACGATTTCAGCGCCCTGCGCGCCTGACTGCTGGCTCACATAAGCCGTATTGGCGACCAGGAAGGAGTCATGGGGGGCCGTCGGGAACTCCCGGACCAGACCGATAAAGTGGAAGCGTACGCTGTGGTATTGATGGTCGGCTTCGTTCTGCAGTCGCAGGTTAAGTTCGTCGCCAAGCTGCAGCTGGAAATCCTGTGCGGTTTCTTCCGAGACCAGTATGCCGTCCGGCGTCTTTGCCAGCAGTTCAAGTGAGCTCTCGGCACTTGCGCCTTGAAAGTAAGCGTCGGCTAGCCGCGTTGCCTCACCGATATACAGGGGATCAATACCGTAAAGATCCTGCAGATCGTTGCCGACATAGGCATAACGGTGCTGCATCGGCTGTGCGGCCTTCACGCCTGGCAGCCGCTCCAGTTCATGCAGGCGGCTGGATGCGGGGGCCTGTGCGGTACCTGTGACAGTGACGTCGGCCCCATTGGTCAATTCAGCGTCGACCCGCGCCTGAGCGTTGTAAGTGGTATTGAAGATTGCCGTCGAGGTGGCAAAGGCAAAGCCCAGCGCAGCCAGGACAATGCCCTGCGTCACACGCCGGTGCTGCTGGCTGATAGAGGCCGCTACCAGATCCGCCAACGGTCCGGCCAGCGTGCGCAGCAGACGCGCCAGCGGTCGGCGGCCATGTTGCAGGGCGAACGTGCAGAGCCGCAGGACCAGCAGTCCCATCCCTATCCAAAACAGCAGAGGCGCGAGGAAGGCCTGGTAGTCGATCTGGGCTGTCGGCACGCCTTCCGGTGCCAGCACCAGTTGGTAACCGCTGCTCAAGGTGCGCCAAAAAACCACGCCCGCCAACGTCAGGCAGATCAAGTCCAGACCGATGCGCTGCCAAATCGGTGGATGCCCTTGCACGTGGCTCATGCGCGCTTGCTTAACGGTGACCTGCCGCAGGTCGTGCCAGGCTGGCAGCAGGACGGCCGACAGCGCCAATAGCAGGCCGATCAGGGCGGCCAGGCCAAGCCAAAAAACACGGGTTGCCTGGAGCAGTCCTCCCGTCAACAAGAGTGGCGCCCACAACGCGGCCATCGCCACGCCGATAATGAGTCCACCGACCCCGATCATGGCGGCCTCGGCCGCGGCCAGCCAGAGAATGTCGGCAGCCACGGCACCGCGTATGCGCAGCAGCGCTTGTTCGCGCCGACGCCGTTCGCTGCCGGAAGCCGCTACGGCGAGGGTGAGAAACACCGCCAGCAGGCAACCCGGTACGCCAAGGAACAGAAACAGGACCCGGGCATAGAGGGCATCACCGCGTACCGCGTCGAGCCGCGCCGTCAGATTGTCGGCGAGCCCCCCACGCCCCGCGATACGGACTTCCAGATTGCGCGCCGCCCCCTGGCTGAAGACAAAAGCCGTGTCAGGGGAATCCGGCAGCTGGCTGCGTTCGAGGGCGATGTGCAATTGCAGGCGCACGGAGTCCGGCCTGACCTGCGCTTGCGGATCGAACAGTGAATGCCAGAGTGGCAACGGGAGCAACAGCACATTGTCTGGCGGTGCCTGGGGGGCGGCCCCGGGCGGTACACCGATGGCCTGAAACAGGGAGTCGGCGGTGGGCAGGTCAACCACCCCGCTAATCCGCACCTCGGCGGCTGCCAGCCCAGGCCTTTGGAGGGTCACCAGGTCGCCGGGCGCTATATGCAGGTTGGCCGCGGTTTGCTGGGCGATGAGAACGCCCTCGCCGGTACCGACCAGCAGCCGGAGCTGGCCCGGAAAGTCCCGGGCATAGTCGCCCCCCAGGCCTAGCACCTTACCGGCACCAGTGGTTTGTACCGTGCCGCCCGCCTGCGCCTGCAAACCCTCCACGCTGGCATACCCGACCGTCTGTTGACGGCTGACACGCGCAGCCTTGGCGACCGCCTGGGAGATATCGGCAAGTGCCTCCCCCGGTACCAGCTGCAGCTGCCAGTCCACCGGGATATCCCGGACTGCCCGGGCAGTCATACTGGCACCACTCTGGGCGATAAAAGCACCGAGCAGGGTCAACAGCGCTACCGTGAGGGCGACGCCGGCCATACTCCCGGCGAGTCGTCCTCTGCGTGCGCGGAGCAGGCCGCCGAGCCATAGCCAGATCATACCGAGCTCGCGGGTCGTTCGCCGCTGCTGAGCCGGCCATGCTCCATGTGCCAATGGATGTCCATCCTCGCGGCGATGACCGGGTCGTGAGTGGCAATCAGCAAGGCACATTCGCTACCGGCCAGGTGCCTGAACAATGCGTCGAGCAGAGCCTGTCCGCTGACCTGGTCGAGTTGCCCGGTGGGTTCGTCGGCCAGGATCAGTTGCGGTTCTCCCACGATCGCTCGGGCCATGGCGACGCACTGCATCTGCCCGCCGGACAGCGTCTGCGGCAATTTGTCGGCCAGCGCGAGCAGGCCAAAGGTGTTTAGCGCAAAGGCTACCCGGGCGTCGCTATCCTTGCCATGTCCGGCCATCAACAGGGGCAAGGCAATGTTTTCGGCAACGCTGAGAGAGTCCAGCAGGCTCGGGGCCTGGAACACCAGGGCAATTTTCTCTGGCAGCAGCGATTCGACCGGTCCCAGCGTCGGCCACGTGAGATTTCCGCAGCTGGGTTGATCGAGCCCGGCGAGCAGATGCAGTAGCGTCGATTTGCCACTACCGGAACGACCCACCAGCGCTATCCGCTGACCGGGCCATATGCGCAGAGTCGCCGAACTCAACGCCACCACCGCCTCCCCGGCCTGCTGGTAGCTGCGCCCGAGGCCGTCGGCCTCAATCAGCGGCGAGGTCATTGAGCAAGCATCCATCATTGAGTTGCAACAGCCTGTCGGCCTGGCTGGCGAGCGCACGGCTGTGGGTCGCGATCAACATCGAGCAGCCCTCGCGGCAACGGACTTTCAGGTAGTCGAGGATGTTCGCCTCGGTCACCCCATCCACTTCGGCGCTCGGTTCGTCTGCCAGCAATATCGCTGGCCGAGTGCACAGTGCCAGCGCCAAGCCAGCGCGGGCCAGCTCGCCACCGGAAAGCTGCGACGGGCGGGCTTGCAAGTGCTGAGCAAGCCCCAGGGTCTGTAGCATGGCATCGATCCCGACCCGTTCGTGCAGGCCCGCAAGCTTCAGTTGCAAGCGCAGATTGCGTTCCAGAGTGAGGTGTTCGAAAAGATTGCCCGTCTGCATCAGGATGCCGATATGCCGCGTCCGCAAGCCTGCGCGTTCACGCTCGGGGCGCCTGGAAATACGTTCCCCCATCACTTCGACGATGCCGCCATCTGGGTCGTCCAGTCCGGCCAGACACGCCAGCAAGGTGGACTTGCCGCTACCGGAGGGACCCATGACGGCGACGAACTCGCCGGCTGCGATCTGCAGGGACACGCCCTTGAGTGCCGCCGTCTCGACGTCGCCGTTATGGTAGAAGCGGTAGAGCCCGTTAGCCGAAAGAGGCAGCATCTCAGTTCCAGCGTAATGAGTTGGCCATCAATTGCCATTGATCGGCATTGTCAGCACCCACTGGGGCCGACAGATCGAGCGCGGCCTGTCGGCCATCGTGATGGAACAGGTAGCGTTCGTGCTCCAGGCGCAACTGACGGTGGGTCACGGGGTTGGCTGACGAGTCAGAGGTGTAGCGGATGCGGATAGCCGGCCCGCCCTTGAGCGTGACGCTCTGCACTTTGCCCGGTTCGACTTTGTCGCCGGCCTTGACCAGCGCCGGTACCTCAACGGCCTTCGCCGACTCAACGCTGGGTGCGGTCGCCACCTGAGTAAGGCTCAGGTCAACCGCATTGAACTTGTCGGCGAAACGCGCGCCGTCATCACGCTCGCTTCGCGCCCAACCCTCGGGAACCTTGAGCGAAAGCCCAAGCGGTGATTGATAGCTGATAAAAACCTGGGAGTCAGGAATGTCGCCTGGAGGATTTTTTTCCTGTTGAGCGGCAGAAACACCGGAAGATGCCAGGCAAAATACCGCCACCATTGCCATGAGGCGCTGCCCGATGGCGAGTCGTGGGGAGTGTCGAATGCTGCCTTTCATGCTGGCCTCGGCGCGCAAGCTGATGGGCAGGCGACCAAGGATGTCGCCCCTCACAAGCGTAGGTGACTTTCGCTCTGTTGGCCTTGGTGACGTTTTGATAAGTGCTTGGGCGTCTAGCCGATAACAAGATATCTTGACGATTAAAAGTTAATCTGCGGCCAGGAGCGACTTGATCTCGGCCATGCTCAGGAACTTGGGCAGGGTCTTGTGGCTACGCGGCATCACATCGTTTGCCATGGCCTTGCCGCCACTGGCATCGACATGCGCAAGGAAGCTCGCTTCACGCTTTACGGTGCGTTCTTCAAAGGCGAAGGGCAGGCGTTTCACCCAACCCTCCTTGAGCGCGTACTCGTAGAACTTACAGATGTAAGTCAGACGCTGGCGAGTGGTATTTGGTGCCAATTCGCACGTCACCAGGCAGTAGTCCCGATAGGCCGCCACAAGGCTCTTTGCCTCGCCACGATCAACGTCGCGCCAGTCCATCTCATGGGTTTGGAGAAAGCTGAAGAAATCGTAAAGAGCGCGTCCGGTACTGGGCCAAGATCGCTTAGAACCGATAGCCCCGCGAAGCAGGTAGTGACGAAAGAACTGATTGGCCGGGACGCAACTCTCCATCGACTCCCAAAGCAGAATGGGAAACTCCGGATAGGGTTGCCCAGCGATCACCAATTCCTCAGTAGCCCACACAAGCTCCATCTGCCGTCCTCTGCACTAATCAGAAACCCAATCACTCTGTCTGCTCTGACCAGTTAGTGCATTAAATAGACCCTAAAACACCTGAGCTTCTAAGTGTCTGTTTCTAATAAACAGGTATCTAACGCTTTCCAAGTACCAGATCATAAGGCGTTCCTCAAGGTTTGCAGGTGGGCGACCTGGCGGCTGAATTCAGCACTGGACAGCCGCTGTTTCGGTCGCGGGCTCATGTCCTGGCTGATAGCGCGTGTGGGTTTGCCGGTCAGGCGTGCGAGCACCAGCCATTGCTCGGCAACGTTCAATTGTTCGAAACCGGGGTGACGGCGCCGTACACGACGCAGAATGTCTTGTTGCAAGGCGTGTAGCAGGTGCTGCTGCCCGTTGCGGCGCAACATGAAATCGGCGCTGGCGCGCAGGTGCTCCTGAAGTTGCCGGCGACCTTTCGGAGCAGGTTCCAGCAACGGACCATTGCGCACCCCGACATGCCAGAGCGCAAGACCTATCAGGGCGATGAGTGCGACCAACGCCTGAGGGAAATTACGCAGGAGCAAGGTCAGCAGACTGTCGTGATCGGTGTTGAACAGAAGGGTTATGCTCGTGTCCGCGGTCAGGTACCAGAGCAGCCAGGCGTTGTCGTATTGGTCGATGGCCGGGGTTTTCCACAGGTCGGCGTCGGTGACCACGGTGATCGAACCGAGCCCGTGGTTCAGCTGCATCATGTGCGTGGCCTTGCCACTGTTGGCCCAGGCTTGCGCGAGATTTTTCGGGTCTTCGAGATGGAACGCGGTATCGAAGCTGGCGTAGGCCGGTGCGCCTTCGTCTTCCAGATACAGCTTGGTCAGTTTGGGGTAAGGGTCGTCGCTATTATTGGGCGGCGGGTCCTTGAGGTCTTTGCTCAGCGACTGGTGCAACTGCACTCGGTCGAGCAGCAGGTCATTGCTCTGGCCGGTCTTTTCATCCCAAAGCGACTGGGCGACAAACAACAGGCGCCCGCCGGCCCGGGTCCAGTTCATCACTTGATCAATCTGGCGCGGCGTCATGTTGTAGCGATCTGCGAGCAACAACAGAGTGTGTTGACGAGGATCGAGGGTGGGCAGGATATCGAGGTCGTTGGCGTGGTTGATGGTCAGGCCCTGTTTGCGCAGGAAATGCTCTGCGGCCAAATAGGGATTGGCCTGGGCTTCGGGCGACGGGCCGTGATCGATTTCTGCTTGATAGGGTGTGGCTTTCAGGTACAGATAAATAGTCAGCGCGCCCACCAGCAGGGCGATGAACGCACCGACCGAAAGCCACAAACGCCGGTTCAACGGATCGCTCCCGGGCCGAACAACGCGCGCCAGCCGTCACAGAGTTCCTGCTGTAAATGCGCCGGTGGCAGGCGATGCCCGTAGGCCATGTTCTGCCAGTGCCTGGTCAGGTTTTTGCTGAAGGCCAACAAGGCAGGTTGTTGCAGTTGCTCGACGCGCTGAAGAACTTCACCTTCGGTGTCGGCGGGTTTGAGCGCCATGTTGAAATCGTGCAGCAAGTGACTGAGCAGGGCGCGATAGAGCAACCCGAGGGCGTCTCGGGGATTGGTCTGCCAGAGGCTTTCGGCGCTGGCTGCGATGTCAGCGGGCAGGGTTTCGCGATTCAGGTCCAGACCGAACGCTTGCTGCGGCAATGGGCGTGCGACTTTACGGTTTAACGCCGGCCTACGGCTGACGAACGCCTGCAACCAGTCGCGGTAACGCCAGATCAGCAAGCCGATGGCACCCAACACGGCGCCCCACAGCAGCACTTCAATTAAAGTGGCCAGAAAGCCAAAACGCTGGCTGTCGAGCAGACTAGCCAGGGCCTTCAGCCATTCAGGTGTTTTCCCGTCATCCGGTGTTTGGGTGTCGGGTTGGTCTTCGCCAAACCGATAGCGGGTCACCGTTTCCTTGTTCTTGAACGGGGGCTGATCGAGAATTTTCTTGATGCTGTCTTTGGACGCCTGACTGGTCAGCGGTTGATCCAGCAGACGAGGGCTGTCCGGCGTGATCACCGGTTCGTCGGCCCAGACGTTTGGTGCGACCGGCACCAGCATTATCGCGGCCAGCATCAGCGTGACCGCCGTGGTGTTGAGGCGTTGGCGCAATCGGCGGAACACCAGTTCGATGTCCCAGGCTTCCAGCACCGTGCGCCGATTCAGATAAAGGCTGAAGCCGCAGGCCACATAGATCGGTTCCCAGACAATCAGCACCAGCACGTAAAAGGCATTGGTCAGGTGTTCCAGCCAGCGCCAGTCCTGTGTGGCGGCGGCGATCAAGGTCTGCCAGCTCCAGTCGAGTTCGACCTGTTGCGGCAAGAACATATAGAACAGCACCATCAGGCCGATCCATAACGCGCTTTCCAGATGCACGCCGATGATGGTCAGCCACTGCGCCGCGCCGGCGTTGCGCTGTAGCAGCACCCGCAAACGCTGTTGTCGTGCCTGACCCTTCAGGCCTTCGAGTTGCACCACCGGCATCACAAAACTGCGGCTCAGGCTCAACCGTCGCCAGGTCAGGCTGGCCGGCAATTGTGGCTTGAGCAGGCGTGGCCATTGGCGCAGCGCCTGTTTCAATGTGGGCGTTTCACCGAACATTACTTTGGAAAGGATGTACAACGGCAGTCGCTCGAACGCCGGTTTCAACCACCAGAAGATGAACACGGCGAGGGAGGGTGAGTCCCACAGAAACAAGGTGAGCAGCGCGAAGATCGGCAAGGTGATGATGGCCCAACTGGTCATCAGCAATCGTCGATGACGCTGGCTCAGCAGCACGCCCAGGTCCATGGCTTCCCAAGTGGTGCGCGGGCGGATCACGACCGTGGCGTCACTCAGGCGCATGGCGGGTTCGTCCGGCAAACAGCAGATAAGTCGCCACCAACAACCAAAGCGCCGCGCCGACCAGATATTTGGTCATTGGCGCCGGCGCGGTCATCGACGACCAGTAGGCTTCGATAAAGGCGGCAATCAGCAGAAACAACATGACGCCGCAGATCAGCAACACGCTTTTGCGTGCCGCCAGTCGCAACGCTTCGGCACGGGGCAGGCGTCCCGGTGCGATCAATGCCCAGCCCATTTGCAGGCCGGCAGCACCGGCCAGCGCAATGGCGCTCAGTTCGAACGCGCCGTGACCGATCACGAACGACCAGAAGGTTTGCCCGAAGCCGATGTGCGTCAGGTGCCCGGCCACCGCGCCGATCATCAAGCCGTTGAAGAACAGGAAAAACGCGCTGCCCAGACCAAACAGCAAACCGCTGGCAAACGTCTGAAAGGCGATGCCAATGTTGTGCATGATGTAGTAACCGAACATCACCCAGTCTTCGCTGGCCGCGCGTTCCGCCGAACGTCCCAGGTGACCGGCGTCGGGGTCGTACATGCCTTGCATCTCGCTGACCTGCTCGGCCGGGATCAGGTTGTAGACCAGGTCCGGGAACAGATACACCAGCAGCGCGAAGCCGATCAGGCTGCCAAAAAACATCAGGCCGGCGGCGAGCACAAAGCGCCATTGTTCGCGCACCAGGCGCGGGAAGTCGGCAAGGATAAAGCTCACTATGTTGGCGCCCAGTCGACTGCGATGCCGATAAAGCTGTTGATGCCCTCGCAGCACGTGTTGCTGCAAGGAGTCGATCAGGAAACTGCTGTAGCCGCGTTCCTGAGCCAGTGCCAACTGGTGACAGAGCCGTCGATAGTCTTTCGGGAAACTGGCGATCCGTGAGGTTTCCTTGCCTCGCTCCAGCTGGTCGAGCAACAGGGAAAACTGCTCCCATTCGGCCTTGTGGCGATTTTCGAAAAGGCTTTGCTTCATGCGGGCCCCAATAAGCCACGGGCGATGCTGTTGAGTTCCGCCACAGCGCGTGGTGCGCAGACCTGCAACGGTTGGGCAAGGATGGACGCAAGTTCGTTCGTCCGCGCTTCGGAAAGTTCGCCCTGGCGTTCGGCAAACCCGAGAATGGCGCGTTGCTCGGGCAGCGTCAGGGCAAAGGCCGGGCGCCGAGGCTGGACGTCGGGCAGTTGCGGTCGGGTCAACGGTTGTTCGCGGTAGATCACCAGCGTGCCGGCGGCCAGGTCGCCGAGGCGTTTGAAGGTGGGGTGTTGCAGGCAGCTGATGGCCCCGAGGAAGTAGCCGAAGGGAAGCATGTCGACGAATCGCAGCAGGTTGCGCAGCAGCGAAGCGGACCAACCGATCGGGGTGCCGTCGTCCTGCACCACGCGCAGGCCCATCCATTGCTTGCCTGGTGAACGACCCTGATTGAGCACTTCGAATAGCACCATGTACCACCAGCTCACCACGAACAGCAAAATCGAGCCAAGTCCTGCGCCAAGTTTTCCGAGAAACGCCAACACAATAAACAGCAGGCCCAGAACCAATCCGCGTAACCCAAGGTCGATGGCGAACGCCAGCGCACGAACCATCAACCCGGCCGGGCGCAGTGGCAAGTCGATGCCTTCCGGCGTTTCGACTTGATACCGCGTATCCAGTGGCGCGGACAGCGTCGCTTTCCTTGGCAGTGCTGTGGTCTCGAGCATGGGCAACCTTAATGTGGCCTGTTCGCGATTCGATGTCCGGCCGATGCTAGCAGCCTCTCGGGGGGGAAACGACATATCTATGTATTGCACGGTGCGTGGTCAGAGGTGATTGAATGACAAGATTACTGGCCGGGGCGGGATGTGAACGCCTAGACTTCGCCGATCTTCAGTTCAGGAATAGCCCGTGACCTCGATCTTCTGGTACGACTATGAAACCACTGGCATCAACCCCCGTTGCGACCGCCCGCTACAAATGGCGGGGATTCGCACTGACTTCGATCTCAATGAAATAGACGAGCCGGTCAACCTTTACTGCCAGCCCAGTGCAGACATCCTGCCCCATCCGGCGGCCTGCGCGATCACGGGTATTACCCCCGGCCGACTGGCCGAGCAGGGCCTGAGCGAAGCCGATTTCATGACCCGGGTACATGCCCAACTCGCTGCGCCCGGCACGTGTGGGGCGGGGTACAACACGTTGCGTTTCGACGACGAGATGACCCGTTACAGCCTGTACCGAAACTTTTTTGACCCTTACGCACGTGAGTGGCAGGGCGGTAATAGCCGCTGGGACCTGATTGATGTGGTGCGTGCAGCGTATGCCTTGCGTCCTGATGGCATCGTTTGGCCGACGGATGACGAGGGGCGGATAACGCTCAAACTCGAACGCCTGACCGCCGCCAATGGCATTGATCACGGAAATGCTCACGAAGCGCTGTCGGACGTTCGCGCCACCATCGCCCTGGCGCGGCTGATCCGGGAAAAACAGCCAAAGTTGTATGACTGGTTGTTTCAGTTGCGCGGTAAACAAAAGGTGATGGATCAGATTCGGCTGTTGCAGCCAATGGTGCACATCTCCGGGCGATTCTCGGCGGCGCGCAGTTATGTCGGTGTGGTGCTGCCCTTGGCCTGGCATCCGCGCAACAAGAACGCTTTGATTGTCTGTGACCTGCACCTGGATCCTCAGGGCTTGCTCGATCTTGATGCCGACACCTTGCGTCAGCGGCTGTATACCCGCCGCGATGACTTGGCCGAGGGCGAGTTGCCGGTGCCGCTCAAACTTATCCACATCAACAAATGCCCGGTGGTGGCGCCGTTGTCGGTACTTCGTTCTGAAGACCAGCAACGTTTGGGGCTGGATATGTCGCTCTACCAAGCGCGTGCGCTGCGGCTAAGTGACGCACAAAAAGTTTGGCGAGATAAAGTTCAGGCGATTTATGCCAACGAAGACTTCACCTCGAGCCAAGACCCTGAGCAACAGTTATACGATGGTTTTATCGGTGATCGGGATCGGCGTCTATGTGAGCAAGTCAGGTCTGCCGACCCTGCTCAATTAGCGCAACAACAATGGCCTTTCGATGATGAACGCTTGCCTGAATTACTATTTCGATATCGCGCCCGCAACTTCCCCGATACGTTGAGTTTCGAAGAGCAAGAGCGCTGGCGAATATTCTGTCAGCAACGTTTGTCAGCACCCGAATGGGGGGCGCCAAATACGCTGGACACTTTTGTAGAGGCCGCAGCCCAATGGAGCATTAGTGCTACATCGTTTCAGCGGGAGGTGCTCAATGAATGGCAGAATTATGTCCAGGAATTGCGCAAACGATTGAGTCTTTGAAAACGAACATGTCCGGGGCTGAACATCAGGCATAAAAAAACGCCAGCATCTGCTGGCGTTTTTTTTGTCGCGGATGAGTCTGCGACAAGCACTGCAGCTTAGCCCAGCAGGGTAGCCCAGCCTTCAACCACGTCACCGCCCCACTTGGCTTTCCACTCTTTCAGCGTTTTGTGGTTGCCACCTTTGGTTTCGATGACTTCGCCGTTGTGCGGGTTTTTGTATTGTTTAACTTTGCGAGCACGCTTGGTGCCAGTAGTTTTTACTGCGCCGCCGCGTGGTGCTTTGCTTTTGGACTCTGGATCCAATAGCGCGATGATGTCACGCAGAGACTTGGAGTATTCGCCCATCAGGGTGCGCAGTTTGCCTTCGAATTCCAGCTCGGTTTGTAGTTTGTCGTCTTGGGACAGGTTCTTCAAACGGGCTTGCAGCTCTTTGATAGCTTCTTCGGTGGCGCGATATTCGTTGATCAAGGACATGAGGATTACCTTATGTTGGGGCGCTGGATGGCAGGTGACAGTGCGGCAATAATAGTCAGGGTGTTTCATCAAGTAAACATTAACCGGAGTTTTATTTAAATTAGTTACGGTGAGTAGGGCATAAATTGCAGGTGTAGTTAAATAGTGCGATGCAGTCATCACAGATATTCACAATTGGAGACTTGAAGATGGGCAACAGGAACACCATCGCGCGGGTAGCGGGTGCTGCCAAAATCTCTGTCGCGCACCTTCGTGCCAGCCAAGACGTCATCAATACTGCAGTTTTGCTGCGCAATCGCTAGAATGGCCGCCTTTGCGAAGTTCTGGAGTTTGACCCTCATGCGCACTTTTCGGCTGGTGATTGCTTGCCCGGACCGCGTCGGCATCGTTGCTAAAGTCAGTAACTTTCTGGCGTCACATAACGGCTGGATCACTGAAGCGAGCCATCACTCGGACAATCTCAGTGGATGGTTCTTCATGCGTCACGAAATTCGTGCCGATTCGCTGCCCTTCGGTATCGATGCCTTTCGCGAGGCGTTTGCACCGATTGCCGAAGAGTTCTCCATGAACTGGCGCATCACCGATACCGAGCAGAAAAAGCGCGTAGTACTGATGGCCAGTCGCGAGTCTCACTGCCTCGCCGACTTGTTGCACCGCTGGCACAGTGATGAACTGGATTGCGACATTTCCTGCGTGATTTCCAACCATGACGATTTGCGCAGCATGGTCGAGTGGCACGGGATTCCCTATTACCACGTACCGGTCAATCCGCAGGATAAAGAGCCGGCCTTCGCCGAAGTATCACGCCTGGTCAAACAGCACGATGCCGAAGTGGTCGTACTTGCCCGTTATATGCAAATCCTGCCACCCGAGTTGTGCAGCGAATATGCTCACAAGGTCATCAACATTCATCACAGCTTCCTGCCCTCGTTCGTCGGAGCCAAGCCGTATCACCAGGCATCGCTGCGTGGCGTAAAGTTGATCGGCGCTACTTGCCACTACGTGACCGAAGAGTTGGATGCCGGTCCGATCATCGAACAGGACGTCGTTCGCGTCAGCCACAGCGACAGCATTGACGACATGGTGCGTTTCGGTCGGGACGTCGAGAAGATGGTGCTGGCCCGTGGTCTGCGTTATCACCTGGAAGATCGGGTGCTGGTGCACGGCAACAAGACCGTCGTGTTCTGACAGCCACACAGTACGGTTGATCGTTCCCACGCAGAGCGTGGGAACGATCTGTGTAGAGCGAGGACATGACCATGGCCGATCCACTGGACAAAGCCACTTCCAGGGCACCCGCCACGTTGGGGGAGGGCTGTCTGAGTCGCTACGACCCGGATGACATGAACCCCGAAGACGGCACGGAGTTTCCCGGTGCTGCCGAGTTGTGGGAACAGTTGCAGCAAGAACCTGATGACAAGCCTACGCCTGCTTGAACTTCATCAACTTCTTCAGCAGCGGCCGCCCGAGCATCAGCAAAAACACCGGACCACCCACCACCAGGTAGAAGTAATAGGTCACCGCCCGCCAGATCAGAATCGCCGCTGCCGCAATGGATTTTCCCACCATCGGCGCCAGCAGCGCCGCCGAGGTCAACTCCGCCGCCCCGGCACCGCCCGGCAACAGGCTGAACTGCCCCGCGCTCAGTGAAAGCATCTGGATCAGAAAGCTCCAGACCCACTGCAAATCCGCCCCTAGCCCGCGCAACGCTAGATACAGCACGCTATAACGCAGGAGCCAATGCAGGCAGGTCAGGGCAAACACCGTGATCAACGTCTGAAAGGGCAACTTTAGCGTGTCAGCAAAGGCCGCCAGGAAGTGCAGGAGTTTTCGCGCCCACCGCAGGCGCGTGGTGGTTTTGACATTGAGGCGAGCGAGCAACCGACCGCTCATGCGAATCAGCATTCGATGGTAGCGGGCAACCACCACACAACTGAACAACCCGCCGAACATCGAAAGGGCGCTGACGGTCAGCAGCCATTCCATGCGTTGGCTGAGGTGCTGGAACAACGCATAAATCAGGATCCCGCTCAGCGCGCAGAGAAAAAACAGTAAATCGCTCAGCTGATCCATGGCAAACACCGCGCTGCCTCTGGCCGGACGCACGCCGCTGTGCGCCAACAGCGTCATGATAGTCAGCGGGCCGCCGCTGCCGCCGGGGGTGGCGCAATAGGCGAATTCGGCGGCCATCACCACCCCGAGACTTTTGAGCGGGCCCACCTTGTCGCGCTGATCCCCGAGCAACAGGCGCAAGCGCATCGTGTTCAGCACCCAGCACAGCAGGATCATGCCGAACATGATCAGCAGCCATTTCAGCGGGAAGCTTTGCAGCCGATCCCAGGTTTCGTTTCCGCCCAGCAGCGATGGAATCAGCACTGCAGCGAGCAGCGCGACGAGCAGCAGAATCGCGCGACTCATGCGGCGTGAACCCTACGGTCGCTTTGCAGCGCTAGCCAGCGTGCCTTGGTCATCGGCACACGACCCTCGTCGAGCAAGCGCTTGAGGGTTTGCAGCCAGTAAGTGCGCGAAAACGCATGGCGCATATCGACCGGGTGCAGGCCAAGGCGAATCACCGGTGCGTGCCGCCAGCGTTGTTCGCGTTGATCGCTGACGAGCTTCGACACCCCCCGGCGCCAGGCACTGCGCGCACTCCAGACCAGGCCTGGAGCATCAACGGCGCTGAAGTCCGGCAGACGATACAGATGCTGCGGATCGCTGGTGTAACTCAAGGGTAACTGGCGCAAGGCCTGGCGCGTCCCTTCGCTCATCAGCCAGGCCGGGGCGACGAAACCCTCCAGCGGCCAGTTATAACGGTGGAACACCTCGATGCCGGCGCGCAGGCGGGCAAGGGCGGCTTCTTGAGACAGGCTGTAAAACTCGCCTTCGTGGGTGTAAATCCGGCGCATGAACCAGTCTCGTGGGGTAGTGGGAGTGGGCTCTTCATCGCAATGAAAGTAACCGTGCAATGTCAGTTCGTCACCTCGGGCGATACGACGGGTGAGCAAACGTCGAAATCCCGGATGCTCCTCCAGATCGTTGTGCTTGTGGAAATTCGGCACCACCAGCCAGGTCATCGGCACCTCGCCCAAGGCATCGACGGCATCGACAAAGGGTTGATAATCGGCCCAGGTTTGCGGTGCGACGTCGTGCAGCACGAGTAACAGGCTGGGCGGGTTCATGGGCTCAAACATTGGCGGTCAGCGGCCAGTGGCTGCCGAGTACGGCGTGATAGTGCCGCAGCAGGCTGTTGACCACCGTGTCCCAAGAGTAATGCTGTTCGACATGGCTACGGGCCTGCTTGCCCAAAACGACGCTGCCCAAGCTGAACAGTTCGCGGACCGTGTTGGCCATCGCCAACGGATTATTCGGCGGGCAGAGCAGGCCGCATTGATCGGTGATGATTTCCTGAAAGGCCCCGGCCGCCACGGCCACCACCGGAATGCCACTGGCCATGGCTTCTAGAATCACCAGGCCGAAGGTTTCCTGATCGCCGGCATGCAGCAGCGCATCGGCGCTGGCCATCAATCGCGCCACCTGTGCCGCCGGACAGAACTCACCGACCACGGTGACGTTGTCGGGCACTGCGGCCGGCATCGACGAACCTACCAGCAGCAGGTGATAGCGTCGGCCCAGGCGTTTCATGCAGTCGAGCAGCACCGGCAGGTTTTTTTCCTTGGCGCCGCGCCCGGCGAAGATCAGCAAATGAGTGTTTTCATCGATGCCCAATTCGGCCCGCAGACCCGGGTCCCGGGCATTGGGATGGAAGGTGTGCAAGTCGACGCCCAGCGGTTGAACGAAAACGTTCTTCACTCCCAACCCGATCAGTTTGTCAGCCATGACCTGGCTTGGCGCCAGAACCCGATCGAAGTTGCCATAAAGCTTGCTGACATAGGCTTCGACGTTGGTTGTGACCCAGTTGCCCATGCGATTGCTGACCAGCAGCGGGAGGTCCGAGTGATAAAAGCCGACCACCGGGACATCGAGTTGCCGCCGGGCGTCGAGGGCCGCCCATGCGGTGAGGTAGGGGTCGCCGACCTCGATCAGGTCGGGCTGTAAATCCTGCAGAACATTGCGCCAGGGCGCGAGACGGAGGGGGAAACGATAGCCTTTGCCGAAGGGCAGGGCGGGGGCCGGAACCGTGTAAACGCCATCCTGTTCACTTAAGTTAGCCCCAGGGATCAGCAGACTGTGGCGAATGCCCGGCTTGATGCCCAGGCGACGGTGTTTTGCATCCAGATAAGTGCGCACGCCACCGCTGGCAGGGGCGTAGAACATGGTTATGTCAGCGATATGCACGATGAACATCCCTCCGGTCCGTTGTTCTCCCTTTGGTTGACCTTTATGAAGGATAGATGTTCGGTTCGGTGTCAGTGAGGTTTGTGGTGACTGATAGGACGCCTTCGCGGGCAAGCCTCGCTCCTACGGGTTCACGCTAAACCCTGTAGGAGCGAGGCTTGCCCGCGATGAGGCCAGTTCAGACACTAAATACGGAAACTGCCTACCAACTGCTTAAGTCGCGCCGCCTGTTGCTCAAGATCCGAACACGCACGCAACGTCGACTGCAGGTTTTCCACCCCTTCCTGATTCAGTGTATTGATCTCGGTAATGTCGACGTTGATCGATTCCACCACGGCAGTCTGTTCCTCAGTTGCCGTCGCCACCGACTGGTTCATCCCGTCAATCTCGCCAATACGCAACGTCACACTATTCAGCCGCTCGCCGGCCAGGTTGGCGATTTCGACGCTGTCCTGACTGTGGCGCTGGCTCTCGCTCATGGTGCTGACGGATTCACGGGCGCCGACTTGCAGCTCCTCGATCATGGTCTGCACCTGTTGCGCCGATTCCTGAGTGCGGTGCGCCAGGTTACGAACCTCGTCTGCAACCACGGCAAAACCACGTCCGGCCTCGCCGGCACGCGCCGCTTCGATGGCTGCGTTGAGCGCCAGCAGGTTGGTTTGCTGGGAGATGCTGGTGATCACTTCGAGAATCTGCCCGATGTTCACGGTTTTGCTGTTCAGCGATTCAATATTGGTGCTCGAGGCGCTGAGCATGCTTGACAGCTGATTCATCGCGACAATGCTGCGGTCCACCACTTGCTGGCCGTCTTCGGCCAGGCTGCGGGCATCGCTGGCCTGACTCGATGCTTGTGCTGCGTTACGGGCGATTTCCTGAGCGGCGGCGCCGAGCTGGTTGATCGCCGCGGCCACGCTGCTGGTGCGCGAAGCCTGTTGGTCGGAGTTGAACATCGACGAGTTCGATGCAGCCACTACACGCAGTGCCACTTCGTTGACTTGCCCGGTGGCCGACGACACTTCGCGGATCGAACCGTGAATGCGTTCCACGAAACGATTGAACGCGGTACCGAGGACACCGAATTCGTCGTTGCTCTGGATGGTCAGGCGTTTGGTCAGGTCGCCTTCGCCATCGGCGATGTCTGCCATGGCGCGGGTCATCACGTGCAGCGGCTGGATCAGGATGCGGATCAGCATGCCCAAAAGGGCGATGATGATGGCCACGCCAATGACCGTCGCAACGACCGCCGAGGCACGGAATTCGCTGAGCATCGAGAAGGCTTTGTCTTTATCCACCGACAGACCGATGTACCAGTTGACCGATGGCAGGCCTTTGATGGGGGTGAAGGTAACGATGCGGGTCTTGCCATCGACGTCCACTTCACTGAAGTCACTGCTGATGCGTGGGGTATTTTTCGGGTACGCCTCGCTCAGGGACTTCATCACCATGGCTTTGTCCGGGTGGACCAGAATCTTGCCGTCGGCGCTCACCAGAAAGGCGTAACCCATGCCGGCGAAGTCGCGGTCGCTGAGGGTGTCGATCAGGGTTTGCAGGCTCAGGTCGCCGCCCACCACCCCCACGCTCTGCCCGGCTTTTTTCGAGGCGGTGGCAATAGAGATGATGGTCTGGCCGGTGGCCGCGTCGATGTAAGGTTCGGTCAGGGTTGCGGTGCTACTACTTTCGGCGCCTTTGTACCAAGGGCGCACCCGTGGGTCGAAGCCATCGGGCATCTTCGCATCCGGGCGGATGGTGAAGTGGCCAGTGGCGTCGCCCAGGTAGGACGCCATGAAGGTCGACGTCAGGGCTTTCTGCTCAAGCAAGCTGGAAACGGTGGCCTGTTCGGGGTTGATGGCGATGTTCTGTGCGAGGTTGTCGATCAACAGAATACGGCCGGCCAGCCAAGTCTGGATGTTGTTGGCGGTGACGTCTCCCATCTCATTGAGGTAGTTATCCAGGTCTGCGCGAATGGCGTTGCGCTGCAAATAATCGTTGTACAGCGTGAACGAGGCGAAGGTGGCAATGACGATGAGGGCGGCAGCAAGCAGGATTTTATGGCTGAAGCGCAGATTTTTGTTCATGGCTCGGGGTGTCCGCTAAGGTCTCATTGTTCGGGGTGTGTTGCTGTTAATTCGCGCAAAATGGGTGCGCAATGGAGCGAGTCGATAATTCCTGCTCTCCATGGGAATGTCGGACCTTGCTTTCAGTTGGGTCTCTCGCTTATTTCTATCGGCCGTAAAGGATCAAAGATTAACCATGGGTGACCAAATGCCTGATTCATTGAAACTCGTTATCGGTGCCGATCTCGCCGGGCAGCCGATTGCCCAGGCCATGCGTCTGGCGAACCGTCATGGTTTGGTCGCGGGCGCTACCGGGACGGGCAAAACCGTCACCTTGCAACGGATGGCCGAAGCCTTCAGCGATGCCGGCGTGGCGGTGTTTGCCGCCGATATCAAAGGTGACCTGTGCGGTCTGGGCGCCGCCGGCAATCCTCAAGGCAAGATCGCCGAGCGGATTGCCGGGATGCCCTGGCTGAACCACACGCCTCAAGCGTATCCGGTGATCCTGTGGGACATTCACGGTCAGTCCGGTCATCCACTGCGTACAACTTTGAGCGAAATGGGGCCGTTGTTGCTGGGCAGCCTGCTGGAACTGACCGACAGTCAGCAGTCGACGCTGTATGCCGCCTTCAAGGTGGCGGATCGTGAAGGGCTGTTGCTGCTGGACCTCAAGGATCTGAAGGCACTGCTCAATCACCTGCGTGACAACCCCGAATTGCTCGGTGACGACGCCGCGCTGATGACTACCGGTTCCAGTCAGGCGCTGTTGCGGCGGCTGGCGACCCTGGAGCAGCAGGGCGCAGAAGCGCTGTTCGGTGAGCCGGCGCTGCAACTCGAAGACATTCTGCAGCCGACCGCCGAAGGTCGCGGGCGCATTCACTTGCTCGATGCCAGCCGTCTGGTGCACGAAGCGCCGAAGGTCTACGCGACGTTCCTGTTGTGGCTGCTGGCCGAACTGTTCGAGCAACTGCCAGAGCGCGGCGATTCGGACAAACCACTGCTGGCGCTGTTTTTCGATGAAGCGCATTTATTGTTCGCCGGTACGCCAAAGGCGTTGCAGGATCGTCTTGAGCAGGTGGTGCGACTGATTCGCTCGAAAGGCGTTGGTGTGTATTTCGTCACCCAATCGCCGGGCGACTTGCCGGATGACGTGCTCGCTCAGCTAGGGCTGCGCATTCAACATGGCTTGCGCGCCTTCACCACCAAGGAGCAGAAATCCCTGCGAGCGGTGGCCGAGGGCTTCCGGCCGAACCCGGCGTTCGATGCCTTGTCGGTGCTGACCGAGCTTGGGATCGGCGAGGCGCTGGTCGGCACGTTGCAGGACAAGGGCACGCCAGAGAGGGTTCAGCGGGTGTTGGTTGCGCCGCCGCAATCGCGCATCGGGCCACTGAGCGAAGCCGAGCGTGCGGCGTTGATCGCCAGTTCGCCCTTGCAGGGACGTTATGACAAACCGATCGATCGTGAGTCGGCTTATGAAGTGCTGATGGGGCGCAAAGGTCTGGCGCCGGAGCCCGAAGCAATTCCGGGCAAGGGTGCACCAGAGGAACCGAGCTTCACCGACAAGGCCGGGGACTTCCTGGGTACGGCGGCAGGGCAAGCGCTGAAATCGGCGATGCGCCAGGCGGCTAATCAACTGGGCCGACAGTTGGTACGCGGGTTGATGGGTTCATTATTAGGCGGCAGCAAACGCCGCTAAATAACTTGTAGGAGCGAGGCTTGCCCGCGAAGAGGCCCTTAAGGGCGCCAAAAGCTTCGCGGGCAAGTCGGATCGCCGCCCGCTCGCTCCTACAGGATTTGTGTCAGGTTTTGGGTTTGGCGTGCGCCGCCAACCGCTCCAGCGCCGCCCGCAGATTCGGATCGCTAATGCCATCGGCCGTGGCCTGAATGGTCGCGCCTGCGTCCGTCGACAAACTGATGGTATGGCCAGCCGCCCCTTGCTGGACCGTGGGCGGTTGAACCTTGAACAGAATCCGCGTCAAACTGGCAAACTCATCAAACATCTGCAATTGCCGTTGCAGACGTTTTTGTTGATAGCGCAGACGGGTTGCCCAATGACCGTCGGTCACTATCAGCAACAAACTGCCTTCGCGCCACGACGCCACATGGCAATGCTCGCGGGCAGCGGGCTGCAATTGGCTTTCCAGCAGACGTTGTAAATGACCCAGGCGCTGAGCGTGGCCGAAGATGGCTTTCAGCGGTTTGGCTTCGCGAAGCAGAACGGCGGGTGCTCTGGCCGTAAGAGGGCGAAATGCCATGATCAGACACCTGAAGTAACAGAGCCGCCATGGTAGCAGAAAGCACCACAGGCACCCGACCCATTGCTTTGCGAGCGCTTTACCCATTAAATCAACAAGTAACTTGTGCCGTGAATGGCTTGAAGTTCAGCAAAAAGCCCTTATTTTAAGTGAGCCCCGTCACAGCGCTGTGCCAGCATCGTGGAATAACGCCACTTTCCTCACCATCGTTTCCGGGTAGAATGCTCGTTCGCATGCGGCCATGAGGGCTGCACGGGCGACTCACGGGGCCGCCCTCCATCCCTTTAGTGTGGAAGATCCTGCCGATATGTTTGCGCCTTTGTTAAAGAAACTTTTTGGAAGCAAGAACGAGCGTGAAGTCAAACGCATGCTCAAGACGGTGCAACTCGTCAATGCCTTCGAAGAGCAAATGGTGGCCCTTTCGGACGATCAATTGCGTGCCAAGACAGATGAGTTCAAGGCCCGCATCGCCAAAGGGGAAACCCTCGACAAACTGCTGCCAGAAGCCTTTGCGGTCGCCCGCGAAGCCGGTAAGCGCGTCATGGGTATGCGCCACTTCGATGTCCAGCTGATCGGCGGCATGACCTTGCATGAAGGCATGATCGCGGAAATGCGTACCGGTGAAGGCAAGACCCTGGTGGCAACACTGGGCGTTTACCTCAACGCGCTGTCCGGCAAGGGCGTGCACGTTGTGACGGTGAACGACTACCTGGCACGTCGTGACGCCAACTGGATGCGTCCGCTCTACGAATTCCTCGGGATGACGGTCGGCGTGGTGACGCCGTTCCAGCCGCCGGAAGAGAAACGTGCAGCCTATGCTGCCGACATTACCTACGGCACCAACAACGAATACGGTTTCGACTACCTGCGCGACAACATGGCGTTCAGCATGGAAGAAAAATTCCAGCGCGAACTCAATTTTGCCGTGATCGACGAAGTCGACTCCATCCTCATCGACGAAGCCCGTACTCCGCTGATCATTTCCGGTCAGGCCGAAGACAGCTCCAAAATGTATGTCGAGATCAATAAACTGATCCCGCAGCTGGAACTGCACGTCGAAGAAGTTGAAGGCGAAGTCACCAAGGCTGGCCACTACACCGTCGACGAGAAGACTCGTCAGGTCGAGCTCAACGAAGCCGGTCACCAGTTCATCGAAGATATGCTCACCCGCGTCGGCCTGCTGGCTGAAGGCGAGAGCCTGTACTCGTCACATAACCTGGGCCTGCTGACCCATGTTTATGCCGGTCTGCGTGCGCACAAGCTGTTCCATCGCAACATCGAATACATCGTGCAGGACGGTCAGGTTGTCCTGGTCGACGAACACACCGGTCGTACCATGCCGGGTCGCCGTCTGTCCGAAGGCCTGCATCAGGCTATCGAAGCCAAGGAAAACCTGAACATTCAGGCCGAAAGCCAGACCCTGGCCTCGACCACGTTCCAGAACTACTTCCGTCTGTACAACAAGCTGTCCGGCATGACCGGTACCGCTGACACCGAAGCGTTCGAATTCCACCAGATCTACGGTCTGTCGGTGATGGTTATCCCGCCGAACAAACCGCTGGCGCGTAAAGACTACAACGACCTGGTGTTCCTGACCGCCGAAGAGAAATACGCGGCGATCATCACCGACATCAAGGAATGCATGACCCTGGGCCGTCCGGTACTGGTGGGTACTGCAACCATCGAAACTTCCGAGCACATGTCCAATCTGCTCGAGAAGGAAGGCATCGAACACAAGGTCCTGAACGCCAAGTTCCACGAAAAAGAAGCCGAGATCATTGCCCAGGCCGGTCGCCCAGGCGCACTGACCATCGCCACCAACATGGCCGGTCGTGGTACCGACATTCTGTTGGGCGGTAACTGGGAAGTGGAAGTGGCAACCCTGGAAGACCCGACCCCTGAGCAGATTGCCCAGATCAAGGCCGACTGGCAGAAACGTCACCAGCAAGTGCTCGAGTCGGGCGGTTTGCAGGTTATTGCGTCCGAGCGTCACGAATCGCGCCGCATCGACAACCAGCTGCGTGGTCGTGCCGGTCGTCAGGGTGACGCCGGTTCCAGCCGTTTCTACCTGTCGCTGGAAGATAGCCTGATGCGCATCTTCGCCTCTGATCGGGTGAAGAACTTCATGAAGGCCCTGGGCATGCAGCCTGGTGAAGCGATCGAGCACCGCATGGTGACCAACGCCATCGAGAAAGCTCAGCGCAAGGTTGAAGGCCGCAACTTCGACATTCGTAAGCAACTGCTCGAGTTCGACGACGTCAACAATGAACAACGTAAAGTGATCTATCACATGCGTAACAGTTTGTTGGCTGCCGACAACATCGGCGAAACCATCGCCGACTTCCGTCAGGACGTGCTCAACGCGACTGTCAGCGCACACATTCCACCGCAATCGCTGCCTGAGCAGTGGAACGTGGTCGGTCTGGAAGCGGCGTTGCAGAGCGACTTCGGTGTGGCGTTGCCGATCCAGAAATGGCTCGACGAAGACGACCACCTGTACGAAGAAACCCTGCGCGAGAAGCTCATGACCGAGTTGCTGGCCGCGTATAACGAAAAAGAAGAGCAGGCGAGCGCCGAAGCGCTGCGCACCTTCGAGAAGCAAATCGTTTTGCGTGTGCTCGACGACCTGTGGAAAGATCACCTGTCGACCATGGATCACCTGCGTCACGGCATCCACTTGCGTGGTTATGCGCAGAAGAACCCGAAGCAAGAGTACAAGCGCGAGTCCTTCACGCTGTTCTCCGAGCTGCTGGATTCGATCAAGCGCGACTCGATCCGTGTGCTGTCCCACGTCCAGGTTCGTCGCGAAGATCCGATCGAAGAAGAGCAACGCCTGCGTCAGGAAGCCGAAGCATTGGCAGCGCGCATGCAGTTCCAGCACGACGAAGCACCGGGTCTTGAGCAACCGGAACTGCTGGGTGAAGAGGTCGATGTCGCCCTTGCCACCGCTCCGGTACGCAACGAACAGAAGCTGGGCCGTAACGAGCTTTGCTATTGCGGTTCGGGCAAGAAGTTCAAGCATTGCCACGGGCAGATCCAGTAAAACCCGTTTCATACGCTGAAATACCCGCGCCGCGACCGGCTAATGCCGTCGCGGCGTTTTGCCATTTAAACCACCGTTCTTCCTGAAAGCGGTGCTGACATCATTTATTAAGGAGCGCACTCATGGCTGTTGGTCTTGGTCCTTTGCCAACGTTGCACCCGGTTGCCGGTTTTGAACTCGGTATCGCCTCGGCTGGCATCAAGCGCCCGGGGCGCAAGGATGTCGTGGTCATGCGCTGTGCGGAAGGTTCCACGGTCGCTGGCGTGTTTACCCTGAACGCCTTTTGCGCCGCTCCCGTGATCCTGGCCAAGCAGCGTGTTCAAGGTCCGGTGCGTTACCTGCTGACCAATACCGGCAATGCCAACGCCGGCACTGGCGAACCGGGCCTTGCCGCTGCCGAGCGCACGTGCGCCAAACTGGCCGAGCTGACCGGCGTCGACGCCAGCCTGGTGCTGCCGTACTCCACCGGTGTCATCGGCGAGCCGCTGCCGGTCGAGAAAATCGAAGGCGCGTTGCAAGCGGCTATCGACGATCTGTCGGTCAACAACTGGGAAGCTGCCGCCACCGGCATCATGACCACCGATACCCTGCCCAAAGGCGCCAGCCGCCAGTTCCAGCATGACGGCGTGACCATCACCGTCACCGGTATCAGCAAAGGTGCGGGCATGATCCGCCCGAACATGGCGACCATGCTTGGCTACATCGCTACCGACGCCAAAGTTGCCCGCGACGTGCTGCAAAACCTGCTGCTGGACGGTGCAAACAAGTCGTTCAACCGCATCACCATCGACGGCGATACCTCGACCAACGACTGCTGCATGCTGATTGCCACCGGTCAGGCGGCATTGCCGGAAATCACTGAGGCCAGCGGTGATTTGTTCGCGAAGTTGAAACAGGCCGTGTTCGAAGTCTGCATGGACGTGGCCCAGGCCATCGTTCGTGATGGCGAAGGTGCGACCAAGTTTGTGACCGTTGAAGTCAACGGCGGCGGCAATCACCAGGAATGTTTGGATGTCGGTTACACCGTGGCTCACTCGCCGCTGATCAAAACCGCACTGTTCGCCTCGGACCCGAACTGGGGCCGCATTCTGGCCGCCGTGGGCCGTGCCGGCGTACCGAACCTGGACGTGAGCAAGATCGACGTGTTCCTCGGTGAAGTGTGCATCGCCAGCCGTGGTGCTCGCGCATCGACCTACACCGAAGCCCAGGGTGCGGCCGTGATGCAGCAGGAAGAAATCACGATCCGTATCGAGCTGGGTCGCGGCGATTGCAGCGAAACCATCTGGACCACCGACCTGTCCCACGAATACGTGAAGATCAACGCCGAATACCGTACTTAAGACCGAGTCGCTCCCATCGCGGGCAAGCCTTGCTCCTACAGTTTGTGTCGTTCACACCATCCGCGAACAACATCAACCGTGTAGGAGCGAGGCTTGCCCGCGAAGACGGCCGACCAGACACCAAAAAATCTGGCCTGTACCCCCTCATCAAAAGGTCCCGAACATGAGCCTTCACCTGATCATCGGCGACAAACTGCTTTCCTCCTGGTCCCTGCGCGGCGCGTTGGCCCTCGACTTGGCCGGCGCCCCTTACACCGAAGAACTGATCAAGTTGAACCAGCCGGATACGCGCGAGCGCCTGCTCAAGCACTCGCCGACCGCGAAAGTCCCGCTGCTGAAAACCGAACACGGCATCATCGCCGACTCCCTGGCGATTGCCGAGTATCTGGCAGAGCAGTTTCCCGACGCCGGTCTCTGGCCCAAAGACATCGCCGCCCGCGCCCAGGCCCGTTCGGCCTGCGCGCAGATGCACAGCGGTTTCTTCGCCATGCGCGGCAACATGCCGTTCGACCTGAGCCACGACGCTGCGCTGTCACCGACGCCGACTGACGTCCAGGCCGACATTGAGCGCATGTTGGCGTTGTGGGCCGAGTGCCGCGCTGCCGCCACCGAAACCGGTCCGTTCCTGTTTGGTGGCGCGACCCTGGCCGATGCCTTCTTCGCACCGATCGCCGTGCGCCTGCGCACCTATCAGGTGAGGCTGCCCGCAGCGGACGCGGCCTACGTCGAAACCATCTACCAATGGCCAGCCTTCAAGGCCTGGCAGAAAGCGGGTCTGGAGGAAGTAGAGCGGTGAAACGAGTCCACGTAGCGGCCGCTGTTATCCGTGATAGCAGTGGCAAGATCCTCATCGCCCGTCGTGCCGACACCCAGCACCAGGGCGGCCTGTGGGAATTTCCCGGCGGCAAGGTCGAGGCAGACGAGTCCGTGACAACGGCTCTTGGCCGTGAGCTTCACGAAGAGTTAGGCATTGTCGTCGATGTCGCGCGACCGCTGATCAAGGTTCAGCACGACTACCCGGACAAACAGGTGTTGCTGGACGTTTGGGAGGTTTCGGCCTTCACCGGCGAACCTCACGGCGCCGAAGGCCAGCCTTTGGAATGGGTCGCGCCCCGTGATCTGTTGAATTACGATTTTCCGGCGGCCAACCAGCCGATCGTCGCTGCTGCACGTTTGCCTGCCGAATACCTGATCACCCCCGAAGACCTGGAAACCCCGGCCTTGCTGCGGGGTATTCAAAAAGCCATTGCTGGCGGCATCAAGCTGATCCAGTTGCGGGCACCCAACGGCTACGATCCTAAGTACCGCGATCTGGCGGTGGACGCGGCGGGGCTGTGTGCCGGCAAGGCGCAGTTGATGATCAAGGGGCCGTTCGAGTGGCTGGGCGATTTCCCGTCCGCCGGTTGGCACATCACCTCCGCGCAACTGCGCAAGTACGCGGCGGCTGGTCGCCCGTTACCGGCGGCTCGCTGGTTGGCGGCGTCCTGCCATAACGCTGAAGAGCTGGCGCTGGCCGAGCAGATGGGCGTGGATTTTGTGACCCTGTCACCGGTGAAGCCGACGCTGACTCACCCGGGTGCTGAGCCGTTGGGCTGGGAACAGGCTGCAATGTTGATCGAAGGATTCAGTAAACCGGTGTTTTTGCTCGGTGGAGTGGGGCCGGTGGAGCTTCAGCAAGCCTGGGAATCGGGTGCACAGGGTGTGGCGGGGATTCGGGCGTTTTGGCCTGAGGCTTAGCACCCGAGCATTCCCACGCTCTGCGTGGGAATGCAGCCCGGGACGCTCCGCGTCCCATCAAGAGCCGAACGCGGAGCGTCCGTTGAGGCATTCCCACGCAGAGCGTGGGAACGATCAGTTAGAGGGTTTCGCCGCCGGCTGCCAAAGAATCTCGGCAATTCCCTGACGCTTGGCAATCAACCGCGCCACTACAAACAACAAATCCGACAGCCGATTGATGTACGCCAACCCAACCCCGGCCAACGGTTCGACTGCATTCAAATGCTGACACCGCCGCTCCGCACTGCGCGCCAGGCTTCGGCAGACATGGGCCTGGGCAATCAGCGCCGAACCACCCGGCAAGATGAAATTCTCCAGCGGCCCCAACTCTTCATTCCACACATCGATCGCGGTTTCCAGACGTTCGATTTCTGCCGCGTTCAGCGCCTGATACACCGGCATCGCCAACTCGCCGCCCAGATCAAACAACCGATGCTGGCAGGGCGCCAATACCTCGATCACTTCGTTCAAACCCGGATACTCGCTACTTTCCGCCGCCAACCCGGCCAGTAACACACCCACCTGGCTGTTCAGCGTATCGACCTCGCCAATGGCTTCGATTCGCGGATGGTCCTTGGGCACGCGGCGGCCGTCACCCAGCCCGGTTTCGCCTTTGTCGCCAGTGCGGGTGTAAATCTTCGACAAGCGAAAGCCCATGGTTACCTCGATAGCTGATTGAGTTCTTGAGAGATGAGCGGCGTGCCGGCCAAGGGCAGGCGCAACGTGAAACACGTGCCTTGGCCCAGGGTCGATTGCACCTCCATCTGACCCTTGTGGTTGTTGGTGATGATGAAATAGGAAACCGACAGGCCAAGGCCGGTGCCCTGACCGATTTCCTTGGTGGTGAAGAACGGCTCGAAGGTGCGTTTGCGCACGCTTTCGCTCATGCCGATGCCGTTGTCCTCAACCTGGATTTCCGCCCAGGGCGGGTTCAGTTTGGTACGCAGAATGATCCGCCCCGGCTCGCGGTCGTCCTCACGTTGGTGAATCGCCTGAGCGGCGTTTTTCAGCAGGTTGAGCAGCACTTGTTCCAGTTCGTTGGCGGTCCCGGGAACCGGGCCCAACGCTGGATCGAACTGGCGAATGATCGCTTGGCCCTTGAAGTCGAAACCGATCGCCAGGTCGAAGTCGTTGCCGGCGATGTCCACCGCCTGATCGATCAGTGCCGGCAGGTCGCACGGAGCCATTTGCCGGGTACTGCGGCGGCTGAAGCTGAGCATGTGAGTAACGATCTTCGCTGCCCTGGCCCCCGCCTGTTGAATGCCATCGAGCAACTGCGGCACTTCCCGCGCTTGCAGGTACTGGTTGACTGTCGAAAGTGCGATGCCGACTTGCTCGGCCTGTTCGAGGTTCTTCGGGAGATCGGGTGACAGGCGTCGGCGAATGTTCTGCACGTTGTGCAGGATCGCGCCCAACGGGTTGTTGATCTCGTGGGCCATACCCGCGGCGAGGCCACCGACCGAGAGCATTTTTTCCGACTGCACCATCATTTCCTCCAGGGACAGGCGCTGGGTGATGTCGTCGATCCGGATCACCACACCGCGCCCGGCACCACCCATCAGCGGGTAGAAGGTCAGGGCGTAGTGCTTGGGTTCTTCGTCCTTGAGCCACGTCACCCGCTCGATCTTGGCCACCGTGTGTTGCTCGACGGTTTGCTTGAGTTGCGGCAGGAACGGCTTGAGCGGTTCGAAAGCGAGAAAAATCGGCTGGTTCAGGGCTTCATCGAGGCGTGTGCCAGACAGGGCGCTGGCCTCCTGATTCCACTGGGTCACGTAAAGCTGCTCGTCGAGGGCGATCAGCGCCGACGGCATGGAGTCGATGATGCTGTTGAGGTAGTTCTGGAAGCCGGTGAGTTTCTTCTCAATCTTGCTGCGCACCTGGACTTCGAGCTCCAGTTTGCGATTGGTATGGCGGGTTTCTTCGGCGAGGCCCTGGGCCTGGTCATAAGCGGCTTGGGAATCGTCCCGGGCCCGCTTGAGTTGCTGCTCACGGGCTTCGATCCGCGAGAGCATGGTGTTGAACGCCTCAGCAAGGCTGCCGATTTCGTCGTGGTTGCCGCGGGAGGCGCGCAGGGCGTAGTTCTCTTCGCGGGTCACTTGCCGGGACAACTCTTCGAGCTGGTGGATCGGCCGGGTAATAAGGCGTTTGATCTGCCGGGCAATCACCAGCCATAGCAGCACGCTGAAGATCAGAATCCCGAGGCTGGCGGTGAGGGTGCCGGTATAGAACGCCATCGGCAGTTCGCTGCTGGCGACCAGTAACAGGTGGCCGGGCGCGGTGCCGGGGCGGGGCAGGGTGACCACTTGATTGCTGCGAAACTCGGTGGCTTGCCAGGATTCGATGTGCCGGTAACGCTCTGGCAGGTTCAGTTTTTCGCCCTGCTGCAACTGCGCCAGACGCTCCCCCTTGCCGTTATAAAGGGCCGCCGCGCGCAGCGGTGAATAGCTGTTGAGTTCATTGAGCAGGCGTTCGGCGCTTTGCGGTGACTGCAACGCTTCCGACACCAGGCTCGGGTTGGACACCAGTCGCCCGATGGTCTGCAAGGCTTGAGGTGCCATGCTTTCCTGGGAAATGTAGTACGCGGCGCTGATAAAAGTCAGGTTGGCGACCAGCAGGACGGTGGTCAACAGCACCAACAGGGCGGCCAGCAATTTTTGGCCGACCGGAAGGTTTTCAAGGCGCTGGCGCAATAGCATCAGGTTCATCGCTGAATAGGAACAAGTGGCCAGCGTAGCCGCTGCTCAGTCGCTGGGCAATCCAAGGCTGTGCAGATGGGCGATCAATCTTGACTCAAGCTGATTGAGGTGCGGCAGGTTCAACTGATGCCTCGTGGCGACTTTGCAGGCATGGCCCAATAGATAGCTGATCTCGGTCCGACGCTGGGCCGCGACGTCCTGGTACATCGAAGAGTAATTGGCGGCGGTCGCGTGAATCACCCGTTCGACTTCCTGTTGAAGGTCCTCGGCCGCTGCTGGCTGACCGCATTGCTCAAGTAACTCGGTCAGTTCGACGCAGAGGGTGGCGACTTCGCAGTGGTGTTCCTGTAAACCGCCATTACGGCAATCATGGAGCACGGTCAGCGGATTAATCGCACAGTTGAGCGCCAGCTTTCGCCACAACCTGGTCAGAATGTCGGTGCTCCACTCGTGGGGAATACCGGCGGCGCTCATGTCATCCAGCCAGATCGGCGCCACAGGATGCCCGACATCCCCCAGCCAGGTGTAACCGTGGCCGGCAAACACTACGCGCCAGTCGCCATCGCGAAAGGCGCCTTCGGTGCTCGACGCGCTAATGCAGCGTGCCTGCGGCACCTGCGCAGCAACAGCGTCCTGGCTACCAAGACCGTTCTGCAACAGAATTAACTCGGCGTCGGGGGCGAGGCGCGGCGCCAGTTGGGCTACGGCTTTCTCGGCATCGTAGGCTTTGCAGGCCACCAGCAGGCGGTTGATCGGTTCACGGCTGTCGGGTGTCTCGGCGGGCACCGGATAGCACTGCGCTTTGCCGTGCTCGACCAGTGTCAGCCCACCCGCCGCCTCATACGCCTTTAAGCGCGCACCGTCCCGCACGATTAGTCTGACCGGCACATTTGCCCGCGCCAGACGCGTGGCCCATAAAGTGCCGAGGCTGCCAGCGCCCAAAACATGCCAGGTGGTGGACATCAGCTTTTTGCTCTGTTTATCGCGCGCATGGGAGGCTCGCAGTGAATGATGGGAAAGACCCGTTATAATCAGCGCGGATTTTAACCGCAAGCCAGGCGTGCTCCATCGGCGCGCCTTTTATTGGAGAGATTACATGCCGTCGTTCGACGTGGTATCCGAACTGGACAAACACGAAGTCACCAACGCGGTCGAGAACGCCGTCAAGGAACTCGATCGTCGTTATGACCTGAAAGGCAAAGGCACCTTCGAGTTCAAGGAAAAGGACCTGACCGTCAACCTGACCGCTGAAGCCGATTTCCAGCTCGAAGCGATGATTGAGATCCTCAAGCTGGCCCTGGTCAAGCGCAAAATCGACGTTCAGTGCCTTGAAGTCAAGGATGCCTATGCGTCGGGCAAACTGATGAAGCAGGAAGCGGTCCTCAAGGAAGGCATCGACAAGGAGATGGCGAAGAAAATCGTCGCTCATGTCAAAGACGCCAAGCTCAAGGTTCAGGCTGCCATTCAGGGTGAGCAAGTGCGCATTACCGGCAAGAAGCGTGACGACTTGCAGGAAGCTATTGCAGCCCTGCGCGCCAAGACTTTCGATTTGCCGCTGCAGTTCAACAACTTTCGCGACTGACCTTTCAGTCGGGAACCCTGTGGGAGCGAGCCTGCTCGCGAAAAGCGGTGTGTCAGTCACCATTAATGTTGAATGA
The DNA here is from genome assembly GCF_054897825.1 of Pseudomonas sp. ZS1P83. Lineage (NCBI taxonomy): Bacteria > Pseudomonadati > Pseudomonadota > Gammaproteobacteria > Pseudomonadales > Pseudomonadaceae > Pseudomonas > Pseudomonas sp. ZS1P83. The sequence goes on along the minus strand of NZ_CM142706.1, from coordinate 4,063,574 downwards.
CACACCGCTTTTCGCGAGCAGGCTCGCTCCCACCCGGAATGTGTGTAATCCGGTGGCATTTTTTGCCCCTTACTTGTTTCGCGTGCCGTATGGCCGGAAATCAGGAGAAAGAAGATGGATTTGAATGCTGAAGTGGACAACCTGGTCAAGGCGTCCCAAGCCTGGCTTCCGATGATCATGGAATACGGCAGCCGCGTGCTGCTGGCGGTCATCACTCTGGCCGTCGGCTGGTGGCTGATCAGCAAAGTAGCGCAAAAGCTTGGCGGGTTGCTGGCGCTGCGTAACGCCGACCTGGCGCTGCAAGGGTTTATCAGTAGCCTGGCGAACATTATTCTCAAGGTTCTGCTGATTGTCAGCGTAGCGTCGATGATTGGTGTTGAAACCACTTCGTTCGTCGCAGCCATTGGTGCGGCCGGTCTGGCCATCGGTCTGGCCTTGCAGGGCAGCCTGGCGAACTTTGCTGGCGGCGTGCTGATTCTGTTGTTCCGCCCGTTCCGCATTGGTGACTGGATCGAAGCCCAAGGTGTTGCCGGCACGGTCGACAGCATTCAGATCTTCCACACTGTGCTGCGTACCGGCGATAACAAAACCATCATCGTGCCTAACGGCAACTTGTCGAACGGCATCATCACCAACACTAACCGTCAACCGACGCGCAAAGTTGTGTTTGATGTGGGTGTGGATTATGAAGCGGACTTGCAGAAGGCCCGAGAAGTGTTGCTGGACCTGGCCAAAGACGAGCGTGTTTTGGCTGAGCCGGCACCTCAGGCAGTGATTTCTACTCTGGGTGATAGTTCGATCACTGTTTCCCTGCGAGTGTGGGTCAAGACGGCGGATTACTGGGACGTGATGTTCATGTTCAACGAACAGTCCCGTGATCGGTTGAAAACAGCGGGTATTGATATTCCGTTTCCACAGCGGGTAATTCGTGTGGTTCAGGAAGCTGCGGTGCAGTAAAGCAACAAAAAAGGCCCATCCGAAGATGGGCCTTTTTTTGATTACCGCGAACTAACTTTCGGCAATTACAGAACCGAAATCGGGTAGTCGACGATCAGACGGAACTCTTTGATATCGCCTTCGCCTTCGTCGGCGTTAGCAGTGTGCCAAGCCTGGCGGATACGGAAAGACAGATCTTTAGCCGGGCCAGTCTGAACAACGTACTTGGCTTCAAGGTTGGTTTCGTGGTGTTTGCCATCCGAACCATACAGCGGGTTACCGTCACCGTCACGGTACTGACTGTTGGCAGCAAGACCAGTGCCGTCGATGTTCCAACCTTTAACGTAACGGGTCATGAAGCTCAAACCTGGAACGCCATACTCAGCCATTTTCAGGTCATAACGAACCTGAGCAGACTTCTCGCCAGGGGCGCTGAAGTCAGAGTACTGGATGGAGTTGGCGAGGAAGATCGAGTCGCCGCCGCGGTTGGTGGCACCACTGTGACCACCTACACCGATGTAGTCGAACGGCGTGTCGCCGTTAACTTTCTGGAACGCCAATGTAATGGTGTGTGCTTTCAGGAACGAGAAAGCCGCTGCCAGGGAGTAGGCGGTGTTGCTGATGTCGCCGACTTTAGCGTCACCGGTATCGGTGGTGCGGTAGATGTTACCGTCCAGGTTAACCGACTGATCGCCACCCATTGGGATGGTGTAGTTCAGGTTGGCGTAGTACTGGTTCCAGATGTCTTCCAACTTGGCGCCGTACAGCGATGCGCTCAGGTTGTCGGTGATGCCGTACTTGCCACCGAAATAGTCGATGGAGTTGGCTTCTACACCAGCGTAGGTTGCATACAGGCCGCCGTTACGAGCGTTCTTGTCCTGGCTGGTCGCCGAGTAGAAGTGACCGGCTTCGAGGTCAAGGTCTTTGATTTCGCTGCTCTGCAGTTGGAAACCGCTGGCAGTTTGAGGAAGGACACGGGAACCGCCAACAGCGAACACTGGAGCAGTGCTTGGCTGCATGTCACCGACTTTCAGCTCGGTTTTGGAGATGCGGAATTTAGCGGCTGCGCCGGCTTTACCCTGGCTGTCGTTGACGTCGTGGGCATAACCGTTGGCCTTAACGGTGTCGCTACGGCTCATGTTACCCGTACCGGAAGTGCCATCGCCGCCATCCAGTTTGACGGCCAGGTAACCGAACGCATCAACGCCAACGCCAATAAGACCCTGGGTGTAACCGGAGTTAAAATTGCCCCAAATGCCCTGGGTCCAGTCTTTTTGGTCGTGGCTGCCATTTTTGCGGTCACGGTTGAAGTAGTAGTTGCGAAGATTCAAGTTCAACTTGGAGTCTTCAACAAAACCCTTGGCTTCAGCCTGGTCACTTACAAAAGGTGCGGCCGTAGCCAATTGAGTACTGGCTGCTGCTGCAACTGCCAGTGCGATCATGCTCCACTTCATCACGCGCATCGTGATTTGCTCCTTTGGTTTTTAGAAGAGTACTGCCGTCCCACCTGATTTATTATCTGGGCGGCTCTTTCTTTTTGTGTCGGCGCAAACTTATATCACGCCGACCATGTTGGCGATACTTGCGCATCTAACCTTTCAGCTTCTTTACGGCTCTGTCGCAAACGGCTTGGTAGATGTCGCAAATTTACAGCCCCGACGCAAGCGGACTGACAACTTTTAGCGTTGTTTTCCAGGGCCTGAGCATCGGTAAAAAGAGTCCCTGGTGAAACGCTTGAATCTCCATCGGGCAACCCTGCCACTGTTTTTATTTGCCTTAAGGCTTCCACTTCCAGCGGACGCTTTAGAGGCGATGTGGGTGTGAATGCAACAAGCGTGCACAAATCAGAATCCTGCTGGTTTTTTTTCTGAATGGTTGCTTGTCACTGTAAAAATCTCATAAAACAGGGGTGCTCGAGCACGTTTTGTTCGGGCTTGACGCCATGGTTTGCATCGTGTTGCACCCTTACGGCCGGCTGCATGACAACCAAAAACGTTACCGGTTCACCCCACCAGTGAGTAAATGGCGGATACCTGACCGACTCAGCGTAGACGAAGTGTGCGGTTTTGGTGCAAAAAATTTTAATCGCTGTACTAAATTCATACAGAGCGCCCGTTTGCCAAACACGAAGGCTTCATTGTTTATCAGTCATTTCAGCGTTTTTGTGTGGCTGCTGGTGCTGTAATGGTGCGTCCTGATCGAAAACGACTCATGTCGGGGCGCGTGCCCGGTCGTTTGTAGGTCCTGAGGTGGCTTCGACAAGGGATCGTCGTGAAGCCTGCGACGTTCGCAGGTATGCTGCCGTCCTGTCGCTTGGTGCGCCGTCTCTCGGGATGGGCGCTAAGCTGAAAAATGATGACCAGGCGGGAGTGCGCGCAGTGTTCGCTTTAGATCCACGACTTCAACAAGACACGTTACCGATCGGGGATTTCCCGCTCTGCCGGTTGCTGCTGTCCAATGATTCGAGCTACCCCTGGTTCATTCTGGTGCCACGCCGCGAGGATATCAGTGAGATATTTCAGTTGGGTGTCGCAGATCAACAGCAGCTGTGGCAGGAAACGACCGCACTGGCGGAAATGCTCAAGGACTCGTTCTACGCGGACAAGTTGAATGTCGCGGCCCTGGGTAACGTCGTCAGTCAATTACACATGCATGTGATTGTGCGCAAGCGTGAGGACGCCGCCTGGCCAGCTCCGGTCTGGGGTAAACACCCAGCCAAGCCTTATAGTGCAGAGCAGATCGCGGCGATTCGCGAGCGGTTGCGCCTGGTATTAACCGATGGTTTTACGTTTCTGGAGGGTTGAATCATGAGCCTGGAAGATCGCGTTACCGATTTGGAGAGCCAGTTGGCGTTTCAGGATGACACTATCCAGGCGTTGAGTGATGTGCTGGCGACGCAGCAGCGTGCCGTTGAGCGTCTGCAGTTGCAAATGGCGGCATTGCTCAAGCGGCAAGAAGAAATGGCCGGCCAGTTCGAGACGTTTGAAGAAGAGGCGCCACCGCCGCATTACTAAATGGCATGTAATAAAAAACCGCGAACAGCCAGGCTGTTCGCGGTTTTTTTTTAGCCTTGAATCAGCGGCGCGGCAGTGCGGCGATCACATCTTCGGCTTGCAGGCCTTTGTCACGATTCATGACGGAGAACTCCACGCGCTGGCCTTCGACCAGGACGCGATGACCTTCGCCACGAATGGCCCGGAAATGCACGAAAATATCATCGCCGGAGTCACGGGAAATAAAGCCGAAGCCTTTGGACGTGTTGAACCACTTGACGGTGCCAGTATCGCGGTTGCTCATGTCATAGCTTGGCGAGGCGGCGGCCGGTGAAGATTTGTAGAAGCTGATGGCCAGGTGCAGAAGAACCGCAATCAGTGCAGCAACCAGGCTGAACAGAACGGCAGGTTGACCGGCAATGACCGGCATCGGCGCAATCAGCGTCAGGGTTTGCAGGACGACGGTCAGAACCAGCAGGGCGCTGACCAGGTTTTGCAGTTGATGACGCGGGCCTTTGTTCCAGTAGGGGATAACAGGAGCGAGGGTGAGGTTGAGCAGGCCGAAAAAGGCCAGGTACAGCGCATCGGGTTGTTGCAGGTAAGGTACGGCTTCGGATTGCAGGCTAGGGATGAAGGACAACAGCAAGGCTGCTGCGCCCATTAGCAGGTGGACAATTTTCAACATTTTGAGTAACTCACGTTAAGACGGATCACAAGGAAGAGCTGATTGAGTACGGTTCGCTTCAGAACAATAAGAGGCGGTGGACACGTACCCGGTACCAGCCTATGCGCGCCCCCCGGAAAATAGGCGGTAGCGACACACTGCCTATTTAACAGCAAAGCCTGCGGCTACTCAAATCAGGCAGTCCAGCGGTGCACCTGAGGGTCGATTTGTCGCAGGCAACCGGATAATCCGGGGTCGATTCAATTGCCGAGCGAATTCGCGCTCTCGGATTTCCTGCCCTGCGTGGATGCTGCGGTCCCTGCTGGACCAGTAACAATGTCGGTGCGCGGATGGCGTCCATGAGGTGTTGTTCGCGCCCTGTCTTCCCGTCACTTTAAATGTCTTTCTGTTGAATGATATTGCGCCTGGGAGTGTAGGAAATTGTCTGGAGTAGGACGGTCTCCATGATCGCCCTTCAGTTGTTGGCTTATCCTACGTTGATGGTCATAAAGTCATCTGGATATAACTTTGCGCCTGCGTTTTTATAGAGCAACAGCTTGTTGCTCTTATAAAAAAGCAAGGATGACAAAGGAGTGTCAACGATATGGTTTACGAAGGCAGGCGAAGCGAGGGGATGGGCGGTCCAGCCAAGGATGTAAGGATCGATCCATTTGTCAGCGAATTTGATATGGGCCTGGCCCAGCCTTTATCCCGGTCAGTGCGGCTGAATGGCTTTGCGACCTGTTTGCGGCTGGAACAGGTCTATTGGGATATTTTGGGTGACATGGCCAAGGTCAACTGCTGTACGGTCAGTGCGCTGTTGTCCCATGTGGACCGCGAGGTGCATTTGCGTCACGGTGGGGTCAAGAACTTCACCGGGCTGGTGCGGGTTGTGTGCGTTGTGCACAGCCTGAAGGAAGGCGGCTGCGTCGCCATGCCTTAGCCACCCGCGGTGGAAAGGGCAGAGTGTCGGTCTGTGCAGTCTTACGGCTGCACAGGCTGCATTTAATGGATATAATCCCGCTCTTTGCCGCAAAACCCTGCGTGTGCGGTAGCAATCTGATCGCCGAGACAACCCCCATGCCGATGTACGACTATCAATGTGCTTCCTGTGGTCATCAGTTGGAAGCCATTCAAAAGATCAGCGCAGCACCGCTGGTCGACTGCCCTGCCTGCCAGGCGCCAGAGCTTAAGAAGATGCTGTCCATGCCGGGCTTCCGCCTCAGCGGCAGCGGCTGGTACGAAACCGATTTCAAGACCGGTTCCAAGAAGAATCTGGCCGGCGGCGACAAAGCTGACTAGGGTCTGGAGCCTGAGTTGAACGACACGTGTGAGCTCTTGCAACATCCAACACCTTTATAAAGGGCAGGATGTACCCAAGGTCTCCAACCGAATTTCGAATTACGAGAAGTGAAACCACTACCATGATGCGCAGCCATTATTGCGGCCAACTGAACGAAAGCCTGGAAGGCCAGGAAGTTACCCTTTGTGGATGGGTCCACCGTCGCCGTGACCACGGTGGGGTGATTTTCCTCGATATCCGTGATCGTGATGGTCTGGCCCAGGTGGTGTTCGACCCGGACCGCGCTGAAACCTTCGCCGCCGCCGACCGTGTGCGCAGCGAGTACGTCGTCAAAGTGACCGGCAAGGTACGCCTGCGTCCGGCCGGTGCCGGCAACGCCAACATGGCGTCGGGCATGATCGAAGTGCTGGGCTACGAGCTGGAAGTATTGAACGAAGCGGAAACCCCGCCGTTCCCGCTCAATGAGTTCTCCGACGTCGGCGAAGAAACCCGCCTGCGTTATCGCTTCATCGACCTGCGTCGTCCGGAAATGCTCGAGAAGCTGCGTCTGCGTTCGCGCATGACCACCAGCATCCGTCGTTACCTGGACGAGAACGGCTTCCTCGACGTCGAGACGCCGATCCTGACCCGCGCCACGCCCGAAGGCGCTCGCGATTACCTGGTGCCGAGCCGTACCCACGCCGGTTCCTTCTTCGCCTTGCCGCAATCGCCGCAGCTGTTCAAGCAACTGCTGATGGTTGCCGGCTTCGATCGCTACTACCAGATCGCCAAGTGCTTCCGCGACGAAGACCTGCGTGCCGACCGTCAACCTGAATTCACTCAGATCGACATCGAAACCAGCTTCCTCGATGAAAAAGACATCATTGGCATCACCGAAGGCATGATCCGCAACCTGTTCAAGGAAGTGCTGGATCTGGAGTTCGGTGAATTCCCGCACATGACCTTCGAAGAAGCCATGCGCCGTTACGGTTCCGACAAGCCGGACCTGCGTAACCCGCTGGAACTGGTGGACGTTGCCGACCAACTGAAAGAAGTCGACTTCAAGGTGTTCAGCGGCCCGGCCAACGACCCGAAATGCCGCATTGCCGCCTTGCGCGTTCCTGGCGGGGCGAGCATGCCGCGCAAACAGATCGACGACTACACCAAGTTCGTCGGCATCTACGGTGCCAAGGGCCTGGCGTACATCAAGGTCAACGAGCGCGCGAAGGGCGTCGAGGGGCTGCAATCGCCTATTGTCAAAAATATCCCTGAAGCCAACCTCAACGTGATCCTCGATCGTGTTGGCGCGGTCGATGGCGACATCGTGTTCTTCGGCGCCGACAAGTCGAAGATCGTCAGCGAAGCGCTGGGTGCATTGCGGATCAAGGTCGGCAACGACCTGGACTTGCTGACCTGTAAGTGGGCGCCAATGTGGGTCGTCGACTTCCCGATGTTCGAAGAGAACGACGACGGCAGCTTCACCGCCTTGCACCACCCGTTCACCGCGCCGAAGTGCACTCCGGAAGAACTGGAAGCCAACCCGGCGACCGCTTTGTCCCGGGCCTACGACATGGTGCTGAACGGCACCGAGCTGGGTGGCGGTTCGATCCGTATCCACCGCAAGGAAATGCAACAGTCGGTGTTCCGTCTGCTGGGTATCAGTGAAGCGGAACAGGAAGAGAAATTCGGCTTCCTGCTCGACGCCCTGAAATACGGCGCGCCGCCGCACGGTGGTCTGGCCTTCGGTCTGGACCGTCTGGTGATGCTGATGACCGGCGCCCAGTCGATCCGTGAAGTGATCGCCTTCCCGAAAACCCAGAGCGCCGCTTGCGTCATGACTCAGGCACCGGGTGTTGTAGATGCCAAGGCATTGCGCGAACTGCACATTCGTCTGCGCGAAACGCCTAAGGCGGAGTAAGGCTGACCGTAAAGGCGCATCCTTGCGGGATGCGCCTTTTCTTTAGGTCGAGATTTTTTGTTGCTGGCCGACGCTCAGCGTTTGGTGGGCAATGTTTCAAAGAAAATTCGGAGCGAGTTATGGCGGGTCATTCCAAGTGGGCGAACATCAAGCACCGCAAAGAACGTCAGGATGCCAAGAAAGGCAAGATTTTCACCAAGTGGATTCGTGAGCTGACCGTTGCTGCCCGTCAGGGCGGTAGTGATCCGGGTTCTAACCCGCGTTTGCGTCTGGCGCTGGACAAGGCCCTTGGCGCGAACATGAGTCGCGACATCATTGATCGCGCGGTCGCCCGCGGCGCTGGTGCTGCCGACACCGACGACATGGTCGAACTGACCTACGAAGGTTACGGCCCGGGTGGTGTTGCGGTGATGGTCGAGTGCATGACCGACAACCGCAATCGCACCGCAGCTGCTGTTCGCCATGCGTTCAGCAAGTGTGGCGGCAACCTCGGGACGGACGGTTCGGTGGCTTATCTGTTTGAACGCAAGGGGCAGATTTCCTTCGCGCCAGGCGTCGATGAAGACGCGCTGTTGGAAGCGGCGATGGAAGCCGATGCCGATGACGTGGTGACCCACGAAGACGGTTCCATCGACGTGTTCACCTCGTTCGCTGGTTTCTACTCGGTAGGAAACGCCCTGGAAGCGGCCGGTTTCAAGGGCGATGACGCGGAAATCGTGATGCTGCCGACCACCAGTGCCGAACTCGATCTGGAAGGCGCCGAGAAGGTTCTCAAGCTGATCGACATGCTTGAAGACCTGGATGACGTGCAGAACGTTTACTCCAATGCGGACATTCCTGAGGCGGTAGCTGCGCAGCTCGGTTGATTGATCTGCAATACTCTTGAAGCCGGAAGTGCAGGCCGTGATGATTTCACCGCCCCGCACGTCCGGCTTCTGCCTTTACGCCGTGCAAGTGTTTGTCGGCGGGCATCATTTTTGAAGCTGCAGGCGTTATGACTTTAATTCTTGGTATCGACCCCGGTTCGCGCATTACCGGTTATGGCGTGGTGCGTGATACCGGGCGTGGCTGCGTGTACGTGGCGTCGGGCTGCATTCGCACAGGTTCCGGCGAGCTGCATGAGCGCCTGCAAATCGTCTATCGCGGCGTACGCGAAGTTATCCAGACCTATGGCCCGGTGACCATGGGCATCGAAAAGGTCTTCATGGCGCGTAACGCCGACTCTGCGCTGAAACTTGGCCAGGCCCGCGGCGCAGCTATCGTTGCCGGCGCGGAAGAAAGCCTGGAAATCGCGGAGTACACCGCCACCCAGGTCAAGCAGGCAGTGACCGGAACCGGCGCGGCGAATAAAGAACAGGTGCAGATGATGGTCATGCACATGCTGAAATTGACCAGCAAGCCGCAAATCGATGCCTCGGATGCTCTGGCCATTGCCATTTGCCATGCTCACACCCGTTCCAGCCTGTTGCCCCATGGACTGGGCACGGCACGCAGTCGTGGCGGGCGCCTGCGTCTCTGATAGCATCAGCAATCATTTTTTATGGAGTGAGGGTTTTGCGCCTGTGTCGTCGGCGCAAAACCCTTGCTCTGTCAGTCGCCAGCTGCTGAGCTGGCCAACGCTCAAGGATCTGAAACGTGATTGGACGCTTGCGCGGCACTCTGGCTGAGAAACAGCCGCCGCACCTGATTCTGGATGTAAACGGTCTGGGGTATGAGCTGGAGGTGCCCATGACCACGCTTTATCGCTTGCCGTCGGTCGGTGAACCGCTGACCTTGCACACCCATTTGGTCGTACGCGAAGACGCGCAGTTACTCTATGGCTTCTTCGGCAAGCGCGAGCGAGACTTTTTCCGCGAGTTGATCCGTCTCAATGGTGTAGGACCGAAATTGGCCCTGGCCCTGATGTCGAGCCTGGAAGTCGATGAGCTGGTCCGCTGCGTGCAGTCCCAGGACACTTCGGCACTGACCAAGGTGCCAGGCGTGGGCAAGAAGACTGCCGAGCGTTTGCTGGTGGAGCTCAAGGACCGCTTCAAGGCTTGGGAGACTGTGCCGACGATGTTCGCCTTGGTGCCAAACCAGCCGGGTGGGCCAGAGGCAGCTCCGGTCGCTGCCGCCGAAAATGACGCGGTCAGCGCGCTGATTTCCCTGGGCTACAAGCCGCAGGAGGCCAGCAAGGCGATTTCTGCGATCAAGGAGAAAGGTTTGAGCAGTGAAGACATGATTCGTCGTGCCCTGAAGGGAATGATTTAAGTGATTGAAGCTGATCGTCTGATTGCCGCCACGCCTGGCCCTCGTGACCGCGAGGAAGTCCAGGATCGGGCGATTCGTCCTGTCAGCCTGGCCGAGTACATTGGCCAGCCGACCGTTCGCGAGCAAATGGAGTTGTTCATCCAGGCGGCCCGTGGGCGCAATGAATCCCTGGACCACACGCTGATTTTCGGCCCGCCGGGCCTGGGTAAAACCACCCTGGCCAACATCATCGCCCAGGAAATGGGCGTGTCGATCAAGAGCACCTCGGGCCCTGTGCTGGAACGCCCGGGTGATCTGGCTGCGCTGTTGACCAATCTTGAGCCACACGACGTGCTGTTCATCGACGAAATCCATCGGCTCTCGCCAATCGTCGAAGAAGTGCTGTACCCGGCCATGGAAGATTTCCAGCTAGACATCATGATCGGCGAAGGGCCGGCCGCGCGTTCGATCAAGCTTGATCTGCCGCCGTTCACCCTGGTCGGCGCGACGACGCGAGCGGGGATGCTGACCAATCCGTTGCGCGACCGTTTCGGGATCGTCCAGCGTCTGGAGTTCTACAACACCGCTGACCTGGCAACGATTGTCAGTCGTTCGGCGAGTATCCTCGGCTTGCCGCTGGACCCGGAAGGCGCCTTCGAAATCGCCCGCCGTGCCCGTGGCACGCCGCGAATTGCCAACCGCTTGCTGCGCCGGGTTCGGGATTTCGCCGAAGTTCGCGCCAATGGCCACATCACCAAACCGATCGCCGACCTGGCCTTGAACCTGCTCGATGTCGACGAACGTGGCTTCGATCACCAGGATCGACGCCTGTTGTTGACCATGATCGAGAAGTTCGACGGCGGGCCGGTCGGGGTCGACAGCCTCGCTGCAGCCATCAGTGAAGAGCGCCACACGATTGAAGACGTGCTGGAGCCGTACCTGATCCAGCAGGGCTACATCATGCGTACGCCGCGGGGGCGGGTGGTGACCCGGCATGCGTACCTGCACTTCGGTTTAAACATTCCGACACGTATGGGCGAGATGCCCGTGGTAGACGAGTTCCTCGATGCCGTGGACGATTAATAACCTTTACGCGCTGATTTATTCGGCGTTTGTGCGGTCCCAGGACCGTACTTTCGCCAGAAAGCCGTGAATCAATGAAAAACAGTTGCCTGGCCGGATTGGCAACCTGAGGAGTAAGCACTAGAGTATGCGCGCGCAAAACGGGCTTGAGCCTTTCGCACTTCGTTGTCGCGTTTATTACGAGGACACCGATGCGGGCGGCATCGTGTATTACGTTAATTACCTCAAGTTTATGGAACGGGCTCGAACCGAGCGGCTCCGGGAGCTGGGCTTTGCCCAGTCCCAGCTTGCTGGGGAGGACCTGTTGTTCGTCGTGCATTCCAGCGAAGCGCGTTACCACGCGCCGGCGCGACTGGATGACGAGCTGCTGGTAAGCGCTGAAGTAATCGAATTGAACCGTGTCAGCCTGCGCTTCAAACAGCAGGTCAGGCGAGCCACGGATAATGTGCTGCTCTGCGAAGGGCAGTTTTTGGTGGCCTGTGTGCGCACTAACAGTTTGAAACCCCGGGCCATTCCCGAAGCTCTACGTGCGGCCTTTGCCGACGTGAGCGGCGCGGGTACACACTCAAAGCAGGAGATAAAGCGTGGAAGCTAACGTCGTCGACCATTCCTCCATGTGGAGCCTGGTCAGCAATGCCAGTATCGTGGTGCAACTGGTAATGCTGATCCTGGTAGCCGCATCGGTGACCTCATGGATCATGATCTTTCAGCGCAGTAACCTGCTGCGCGCGGGTCGACGTGCCCTGGAGAGCTTTGAAGAGCGCTTCTGGTCGGGTATCGACCTGTCAAAACTCTACCGTCAGGCCGGCAGCAACCCTGATCCGGATTCGGGCGTAGAGCAGATTTTCCGTGCCGGTTTCAAGGAATTCTCCCGTCTGCGCCAGCAGCCAGGTGTTGACCCGGAAGCGGTCATGGAAGGTGTAGCCCGCGCCATGCGCGTCGCCATTTCCCGCGAAGAAGAAAAGCTCGAACAGAGCCTGCCGTTCCTCGCCACCGTCGGTTCCGTCAGCCCATACATCGGTCTGTTCGGTACGGTCTGGGGCATTATGAACTCCTTCCGTGGTCTGGCCACTGCCCAGCAAGCGACCCTGGCCACCGTGGCTCCAGGCATCGCCGAGGCACTGATTGCTACCGCGATCGGTCTGTTCGCCGCCATCCCGGCCGTTATCGCTTACAACCGTTTTGCCGCTCGCAGCGAAACGCTGATCAGCCGCTACTACACCTTCGCCGATGAATTCCAGGCGATCCTGCACCGCAAAGTGCACACCAGCGAAGAATAAGCAGGTAATTTCCAATGGCTTTAATCGCTCGAGCTCGCAAAAAGCGCAAGCCGGTCGCCGAGATGAACGTGGTGCCTTACATCGACGTGATGCTGGTACTGCTGGTCATCTTCATGGTGACCGCGCCGATGCTCAATCAGGGCGTGAAAGTTGATCTGCCCAAGGTTTCCAGCGAAGCCTTGCCGCAGGACAACAACACCCAGGTCCTGACCATTTCGATCAAGGCTGACAAGACCTATTACTGGAACCTTGGCAGCGAAGTCGATACTGAAAAGCAGCAAGACAAGGCAATGACCTTGCCGCAGATGACTGACGCCGTGACCAAGATCATTCGCGCCGGTACTGAAGGCGGCAAGCGTACCCAAGTGTTCATCCGCGGCGACAAGACCGTTGATTACGGTTCCGTCATGGGCGCCATGGGCGGGTTGCAGAAAGCCGGAGTCGGTAACGTTGGCTTGATTACCGAGGCGCCCTGATGCAGCAACAGCGAGAGCCAACAGCCTCGGAAAGCTATTTCTGGCCTAGCGTCTGGGCGCTTGTCTTGCACGTGCTGGTATTTGGCATGCTGTTCGTCAGTTTCGCCTTCACACCGGAGCTGCCGCCGGCCAAGCCGATTGTCCAGGCGACCTTGTACCAGCTGAAATCGAAAAGTCGGGCGACCACCCAGACCAATCAGAAGATTGCGGGTGAGGCGCAGAAATCCGCCGCGCGCCAGACCGAAGTCGAACAGATGGAACAGAAAAAGATCGAACAGGAAGCGATCAAAGCCGCGGAACAAAAGAAGGAAGATGCGGCTCAAAAAGCCGAAGAATCCAAGAAGGCCGACGAGACGAAGAAAGCGGATGAGGCAAAAAAGGCTGATGAAGCCAAGAAAGCCGATGAAGCGAAGAAGACCGCCGAAGCCAAAAAGGTCGAAGAGAAACAATTGGCTGATATAGCCAAGAAGAAGTCTGAAGAAGAAGCCAAGAAAGCGGCTGAGGAAGAGGCCAAGAAAGCGGCCGCTGAAGAAGCGAAGAAAAAGATCGTCGAAGACGCGAAGAAGAAAGCCGCGGAAGACGCCAAGAAGAAATCTGAAGCTGAAGACGCGAAGAAGAAAGTCGCCGAAGACGCGAAGAAGAAAGCTGCTGCCGATGCTGCGAAGAAAAAATCGCAGGAAGCGGCGCGTAAATCCGTCGATGAGAAAAAGGCTCAGGCCCTGGCAGATTTGCTTTCCGACACGCCGCAGCGTCAGCAGGCCTTGGCGGATGAACAGGGTGATGAAGTCGCGGGTAACTTCGACGATCTGATTCGCTCGCGCGCTTCTGAAGGTTGGGCGCAGCCACCGTCGGCCCGCAAGGGCATGAAAGTGATCCTGCAAATCAACATGCTGCCTGACGGAACAATCTCCGGCGTATCGGTTGCCAAATCCAGCGGTGATGTACCGTTCGACAGTTCAGCGGTAGCGGCGGTAAAAAATATTGGTCGATTGACCGAAATGCAGGGTCTGAAGTCAGCTGATTTCGCACCCTATCGCTCATTCAAGATGACATTCACACCTGAGGATCTAGCCTTGTGAGAAACCTTCTTCGAGGACTGCTTGTAGTCATGTTCTGCTTTGCAGGACTGGCCACCGCAGATGAAAAAAATATCCTGGTCAGCAGTGGTAGCTCCCAGGCAACTCCGATCGCAGTCGTTCCGTTCGGCAACCAGGGCGGCAGCGTGCTGCCGGACGACATGGCCGAAATCATCGGTAACGACCTGCGCAACTCAGGTTACTACGCGCCGATTCCAAAACAGAACATGATCAGCCAGCCAAGCCAGGCCAGCGAAATCATCTACCGTGACTTCAAGGCGCTGGGTGCCCAGTACGTCATGGTCGGCAGCATTGCTCCTGCGGGCGGTCGCCTGCAGGTCCAATACGCACTGTTCAATGTCGCCACCGAGCAGCAAGTGCTGACCGGCAGCGTGTCGGGCAGCGTCGATCAACTGCGCGACATGTCGCACTACATCGCGGACCAGTCGTTCGAAAAACTTACCGGTATCAAAGGTGCGTTTTCGACTCGTCTGCTGTACGTGACGGCCGAGCGTTTTTCCGAGAAGAACACTCGCTACACGCTGCAACGTTCGGACTATGACGGTGCCCGCGCTGTGACCCTGCTGCAATCGCGCGAGCCGATCCTGTCGCCGCGTTTCGCACCGGACGGCAAGCGCATCGCTTATGTCTCGTTCGAGCAGAAACGTCCGCGTATCTTCATGCAGAACATCGACACCGGTCGCCGTGAGCAGATCACCAACTTCGAAGGCCTGAATGGCGCGCCAGCATGGTCGCCGGATGGTCAGCGTCTGGCGTTCGTGTTGTCGAAAGACGGCAACCCCGACATCTATGTGATGAGCCTGGGTTCGCGTCAGATCACACGTGTTACCAACGGTCCTGGCATCAATACCGAACCGTTCTGGGGTAAAGATGGTTCGACCATCTACTTCACTTCGGACCGTGGCGGCAAGCCACAGATCTATAAAACCAGCGTCGGTGGTGGCGGTGCGGAACGTGTGACCTTTATCGGTAACTACAACGCCAACCCTAAGCTTTCGGCTGACGAAAAGACCTTGGTGATGATCCACCGTCAGGATGGTTTCACTAATTTCAAGGTGGCGGCCCAGGATTTGCAGCGCGGAAGCGTAAAAATCCTCACTGATAGCACTCTGGACGAGTCGCCTACTGTTGCGCCCAACGGCACCATGGTAATCTACGCCACCCGCCAGCAGGGCCGGGGAGTCTTGATGCTCGTGTCCATTAATGGACGCGTAAGGCTCCCGCTTCCTACCGCACAAGGCGAAGTCAGAGAACCTTCCTGGTCCCCTTACCTGAACTGACGCGGCGCTACACGCTTTACTTAACACACTGGGGTTCATTAGGAGTTTCACGATGGAAATGCTGAAGTTTGGTAAATTTGCTGCGCTGGCTCTGGCCATGGCTGTAGCTGTAGGTTGCTCGTCCAAAGGCGGCGACAATGCCGGTGAAGGCGCTGTCGATCCAAACGCTGGTTACGGCGCTAACACTGGTGCTGTTGACGGCTCCCTGAGCGAAGAAGCTGCACTGCGCGCAATCACCACCTTCTACTTCGAATACGACAGCTCGGACCTGAAGCCAGAAGCCATGCGCTCCCTGGACATTCACGCCAAAGACCTGAAAGCAAACGGCGCTCGCGTTGTTCTGGAAGGCAACACCGACGAACGTGGTACTCGTGAGTACAACATGGCACTGGGCGAGCGTCGTGCGAAAGCCGTTCAGCGTTACCTGGTACTGCAAGGTGTTTCCCCAGCTCAGCTGGAACTGGTTTCCTACGGCGAAGAGCGTGCAGTTGCTACCGGCAACGACGAGCAGTCCTGGGCTCAAAACCGTCGCGTCGAACTGCGTAAGTAATTCGTCATGCGAACGTGCCGTCGTGCTGTAACTGTTTTGGCTCTCAGCCTTGCACCGCTTGCGGTGTGGGCTGCGGTTCCTGTGGTCGATAACGACTCCGGCTATAACAATAGCGGGACTAGTAATCCGCCTGCAGGTTACGGTACGAACGGCGCCTATGCCGGGGGAGGGGTTTCGGCCCCTGTCTCGGCACAGGGCGAGCTGTTCAACCAACTGCAATCCATGCAGGAGCAGATTTCACGCCAACAAGGTGTGATCGAAGTTCTGCAAAATGATGTAGCGCGCATGAAACAGGAGAACCTGGAGCGATATCAGGATCTTGATCGGCGCATAGGAACCGGCGTTGCACCAGCCGCGACTCCTGATAATTCTTCCACCGGTGGCAGTTTGAATGCCCCCGGTGCAGCAGCTGGCGCAGGAGCAGGAGCAGGAGCGACAGTCGCTCAAGCACCTGCCGCGGGTAGCGAGCCGGCTGATCCAGCGAAGGAAAAACTGTATTACGATGCAGCCTTCGACCTGATCAAAGCCAAGGATTTCGACAAGGCCAGCCAGGCTTTTACCGCATTCCTGCGCAAGTACCCGAACAGCCAGTACGCGGGTAATGCTCAGTACTGGTTGGGCGAAGTGAATTTGGCCAAAGGCGATCTGCAAGGTGCAGGTCAGGCATTTGCCAAGGTTTCGCAGCTGTACCCCAAGCATCCAAAAGTGCCTGATTCGCTGTACAAGCTGGCTGATGTAGAGCGCCGCCTCGGTCACACCGACAAGGTCAAAGGCATTCTGCAACAGGTCGTGTCGCAATACCCGGGCACTTCCGCCGCTCAGTTGGCCCAGCGTGATCTGCAAAAAATGTAAGGGCTGCTTGATCTGTTTCGAAGAAACCCGCGCTTGTCGCGGGTTTTTTCGTTAGAATTCACGCCCTTTTTATGAAACACGCTTTTTGGGATCTGCGCGGTGGCGGGGTTCCTTGAAGTGCCTGACGGAGGCGGACAGCCTGTTTAGCTGTTATGCCCGTGGCGACTATGCAAGACACATTGAGAATCACCGAAGTTTTCTACTCGTTGCAGGGTGAAACGCGGACTGCGGGGCTGCCCACTGTTTTTGTGCGCCTGACCGGTTGCCCATTGCGTTGCCAATACTGCGACAGCGCCTACGCGTTCACGGGCGGCACCCTTCGCCCGCTCGATGACATCCTCGAGCAAGTGGCCGGTTTTCGTCCGCGCTACGTCTGTGTCACGGGCGGCGAGCCCCTGGCGCAACCCAACGCCATCCCCTTGCTCAAGCAGTTGTGTGACGCCGGTTACGAGGTCTCGCTGGAAACCAGCGGTGCCCTGGATATCTCGGCGGTCGATCCACGGGTCAGTCGCGTCGTCGACCTGAAAACCCCGGGTTCGAAAGAAGCACATCGCAATCGTTACGAGAACATCGAACTGCTCACGCGCAACGATCAGGTGAAGTTTGTCATCTGCTCGCGGGAAGACTATGACTGGGCTGTGTCCAAACTGATTCAGTACGGTCTGGATCAGCGTGCCGGCGAAGTCCTGTTCTCGCCAAGTCACCATGACCTGAACGCGCGGGACCTGGCTGACTGGGTGGTGGCGGACAATCTGCCAGTGCGCCTGCAATTGCAGTTGCATAAATATCTTTGGAATGACGAGCCGGGGCGCTGAGATGACTGAGCAACTGAACACTACTGAAAAACGCGCAGTCATCCTGCTGTCTGGTGGCCTGGACTCGGCAACGGTCGTGGCCATGGCCCGGGCTGAAGGCTATAGCTGCTACACCATGAGCTTCGACTACGGTCAGCGTTCCCATGCCGAGCTGTATGCCGCCGAACGCATCGCTCGCGACCTGGGCGTGGTTGAGCACAAAGTAATTGGTCTGAACCTGAACGGTATTGGTGGTTCTGCGCTGACCGACAGCAGTATCGATGTACCGGAAGAGGCGGGTGAAGGTATCCCTGTAACTTACGTGCCCGCACGCAATACCGTGTTCCTCTCGCTGGCGTTGGGTTGGGCCGAAGTCCTTGGGGCGCGTGACATCTTCATCGGTGTGAATGCTGTGGATTATTCCGGTTACCCGGATTGCCGCCCCGAGTTCATCGAGTCCTTTGAGCGCATGGCGAACCTGGCGACCAAGGCCGGCGTTGAGGGCAATGGTTTCCGTATCCAGGCGCCCCTGCAAAACCTCAGCAAAGCGCAGATCGTCGAGGTGGGTGTGAAGCTGGGGGTCAATTACGGCCTGACCGTTTCCTGCTATCAAGCTGACGATAACGGCCGTGCCTGCGGTAAATGCGACAGCTGCCGACTGCGTGCAGAAGGCTTTGCGGCGGCCGGAATCAGCGACCCAACACCTTATTTTTGATTTATTTCAAATTAGGTGTTGAATAGTCCTTAAAAATCAGTATTATACGCGCCACCACACAGCGGGTCGTTAGCTCAGTTGGTAGAGCAGTTGGCTTTTAACCAATTGGTCGTAGGTTCGAATCCCACACGACCCACCATTTTTGTAGCAGTTTTAAAAGTCTGGAAGGCCCACGCAAGTGAGGATTTCCGGATTTTTTTTTGCCCGCGATTTGAGCTTGCCCAGTTCCGGGCTGCAACCCGTGACGCAAGTCAGAATCACCTTTTGCATCCACGGGATATTCTGTAGCCTTGCGCAGCTTCAACGTTGTCCGTGCCTGATAAAACTCACTTTCCCGGCGGTACCCTGAAGGGTCCGGAGCCGGGTGTATACTCGACTTTCGCGCGAAAGCGCCTGCAGGTCTTGCGAACATGACGCAGATTTCCGAACGCCTTCTGGTTCAAGCCCACCTCGACGCCAAGCAGCCCAAGCCGCTGACTGCCGAGGAGGAAGCTTATTACCGCGCCGCCATTGCTGCCGAGCTCAAAGCTCAGGACGCGGTGCTGGTTGCTCACTTCTATTGCGATCCGGTGATTCAGGCCCTGGCCGAAGAAACCGGTGGTTGCGTTTCCGACTCACTGGAGATGGCCCGCTTCGGTAGCGCTCACCCGGCCAAGACTGTGGTAGTCGCCGGTGTGAAGTTCATGGGCGAGACCGCCAAAATCCTCAACCCTGAAAAACGCATCCTGATGCCGACCCTGGAAGCGACCTGCTCGCTGGACCTGGGTTGCCCGGTGGACGAGTTCTCGGCGTTCTGTGATCAGCACCCGGAACGTACCGTGGTGGTGTATGCCAACACGTCGGCGGCAGTCAAAGCCCGGGCGGATTGGGTGGTGACTTCAAGCTGCGCGCTGGAGATCGTTGAAAGCCTGATGGATAACGGCGAAACCATTATTTGGGGCCCGGACAAACACCTGGGCACCTACATCCAGCGCCAGACCGGCGCGGACATGCTGCTGTGGGACGGTGCCTGCATCGTTCACGAAGAGTTCAAATCCAAACAGCTCGAAGACATGAAGGCGCTGTACCCGGATGCAGCGATTCTGGTGCACCCCGAGTCGCCAACCTCGGTGATCGAACTGGCGGATGCCGTCGGTTCCACCAGTCAGTTGATTGCGGCAGCGCAGAGTCTGCCAAACAAGACCCTGATCGTCGCCACCGACCGCGGCATCTTCTACAAAATGCAGCAGCTGTGCCCGGACAAGGTCTTCATCGAAGCGCCAACGGCCGGTAACGGCGCAGCGTGCCGCAGCTGCGCACATTGCCCGTGGATGGCGATGAACACCCTTGAGCGCCTGCTAAAGAGCTTGAAGGAGGGGGCAAATGAGATCGTTGTGGATCCGGCGTTGATTCCGCAGGCGATTCGCCCGCTCAAGCGCATGCTCGACTTCACTCAGGCTGCGCGGATGAAATTGGCCGGCAACGCCTGATCGTCGACAGTGATCCCAAAAAAAACGCCCCGATTCGATCGGGGCGTTTTTGCATCTGGCGGATTATTTGGTTTTCTTCGGAATCCGTACCAGCTGGGTATTGGAGTACATGTCATGCCAGCTGCGTTTCTGTTTGTCGAACAGGGGCCAGAAGAAACCCAGCCCGACACACAGCCAGGACGCGATCGACACCACAAAGCGCAGCAACGCCTGCCACAGGCTGATGGATGAGCCGTCGGCATTCTGCACGCGGATGCACCAGACCTGCATGCCCAGAGTCTGGCCGGACCAGGTCCAGAACTTGGCGAAGAAACCGAACAGCACGAACAGCAGCACCGTCGACAGCAATGGATCTCCATCCAGCGCACCGGCCTCGGTCAACGTGCGCATTTTGTTTTCGCCGATGATCGCCATCTGGATCATCTTGTAGAGGCCGCTGGTGACGATCAACAAAGCAATGCACAGCAGAAAGTCATAGAACATCGCTGCCAGACGACGACCCAAGCCAGCGGCAGGAAATTCGCCCTGGGGTTTCAGCAGGTGTTTCGACATGGCAGGGCTCTCGGCGGAAAAAGAAGCCATTTTACGGATTTACGCGCACAAAAAAGCCCCTGATGTCAGCATCAGGGGCTTTTTCGTTACAGAAGGTCAGGCTTCTGCTTGTACTTCGTCAGCCTGCATGCCTTTCTGGCCTTGCACAGCAACGAAAGTCACTTTTTGGCCTTCTTTCAGGCTCTTGAAGCCGTTGCCCTGAATAGCGCGGAAATGCACAAACAGATCCGGACCGCTTTCTGGAGTGATAAAACCAAAACCTTTCTCGTCGTTAAACCACTTGACGGTGCCGCTCTGACGTGTGGACATTTCTTATTCCTTTGACGCAAAAATTAATGACAGTCTCCTTCTTGTGAAAGAGTACTGGGGCTGGTTGCAGGAGAGTAAGAAGACGTCGAACGGGATGTAGCTAACTTGTAGGCTACTGCCCAGGTCACGATCCCAAGCGACCCATGCAAACACAGTGAACAAACTCTACGCCAACTTCGGGAGAAAAAACAAGCCCTGTGGAGGGCCCGTATTTGCTCGCGTTGGTGGCGTTCATGCGCCAACTAGTGCTGGCTTATGCGATAGAGGTGTTCAATTGTTTTCGAACGTTATAAACCAAGTTCGCAATCGAAGATATACACTGTTTTATGGCGGTTGCGTTACACATTAGTGCACTGTTAACGCAACCGCGTTACTTATAGAAACAGTCAATCAGCCGCGGTAGTAGCGTTGTGGAACAAATGGCATTTTGCTTACAAGCAAAGGCACCTTTTTCCCACGAACAATCGCCCAAACGGGTGTGTCGACAGCGATGTAAGCGCTGTCGAGGTAACCCATGGCCAGAGGGCCGCTCAGGGTCGGGCCGAAGCCGCCACTGCACACTGCACCAATGATGTCGCCTGCTTCATTGACGATTTCTGCACCTTCGCGCACCGGCGTGCGTTCCTGAGGCAACAGGCCAACGCGCTTGCGGCTGACGCCGGCTTGTTGCTGTCCGAACACGGTGTCAGCACCAGGGAAACCGCCAGCCCGCGCGCCGTCAGCGCGACGTGGCTTGGAAATGGCCCACAGCAGGCTAGCTTCGATCGGCGTGGTTTCGGTGTTCATGTCGTGGCCATAGAGGCACAGGCCGGCTTCCAGGCGCAGGGAGTCGCGAGCACCAAGGCCGATCGCCGCCACCTCCGGCTCGGCCAGCAGGGCGCGAGCCAGGGCTTCGGCGTTGGCGGCGGGTACGGAGATTTCAAAACCGTCTTCACCGGTGTAGCCCGAACGGCTGACAAAGCAGTCCACGCCCAGCAACTTCACGCGGGCGAACTGCATGAAGGTCATCTTCGCAACTGTAGGCGCCAGGCGCGCGAGTACGGTGACCGCGGCCGGACCTTGTAGCGCCAGCAACGCACGTTCTTCGAACAACGGCTCGATGGTGCACTGGTCGCCAATGTGCTTTTGCAGATGCGCCAAATCCTGATCCTTGCACGCGGCGTTGACCACCAGGAACAGTTCGTCATTACCGAGGTTGGCGACCATCAGGTCGTCGAGGATGCCACCGGTTTCGTTGGTGAACATCGCATAGCGCTGCGTGCCCGCCGGCAGGTCGATGATGTCGACCGGCACCAGGGTTTCCAAGGCCTTGGCGGCATTAGCGCCGGTCAGGCGAATCTGACCCATGTGCGAGACATCGAACAGCCCGGCCTGATCACGGGTGTGCTGGTGTTCTTTCATCACGCCCAACGGGTATTGCACCGGCATGTCATAGCCGGCAAATGGCACCATGCGGGCGCCGAGTTCGATGTGCAGTGCGTGCAACGGGGTTTTCAACAGTTGTTCGGTGGACATATTCAGCTCCTGAAAAAGTGTGCAGATGCAGATGAGCGCGCATCAGCACTCGATAATGTTGACCGCCAAACCGCCACGGGCGGTTTCCTTGTATTTGCTTTTCATGTCGGCGCCGGTCTGGCGCATCGTGCGGATGACCTTGTCGAGGGAGACGAAGTGCTGGCCGTCGCCGCGCAGGGCCATGCGCACCGCATTGATGGCTTTCACCGAACCCATGGCGTTGCGCTCGATGCAAGGCACTTGCACCAGCCCGCCGATCGGGTCGCAGGTCAGGCCGAGGTTGTGTTCCATGCCAATTTCAGCGGCGTTTTCCACCTGCTGCACGGTGCCACCGAGGACTTCGCACAGGGCGCCGGCGGCCATGGAACACGCCACGCCAACTTCACCCTGACAGCCGACTTCAGCACCGGAGATCGAGGCGTTTTCTTTATAGAGAATGCCGATCGCGGCCGCAGTCAGCAGAAAGCGTACGACGCCGTCTTCGTTGGCGCCGGGGATGAAGCGCATGTAGTAATGCAAAACAGCGGGGACGATCCCTGCCGCACCGTTCGTAGGCGCAGTCACCACGCGCCCGCCGTTGGCGTTTTCTTCGTTGACCGCCAGTGCATAGAGGTTGACCCAGTCCAGCACCGACAGCGGATCGCGCAGGGACGATTCCGGGTTTTTGCACAGTTGCCGATGCAGCGCTGCCGCACGGCGTTTGACCTTCAAGCCACCGGGCAAGATGCCTTCGTTACGGCAACCGGCGTCGACGCAGTCCTGCATCACTTGCCAGATTTTCAGCAGGCCGGCGCGGGTTTCCGCTTCCGGGCGCCAGGCACTTTCGTTGGTCAGCATCACCTGGCTGATGGACAAGCCGTAGGTGGCGCAGTGACCGAGCAGGTCCTTGGCGCTTTTGAACGGGAAGGTCAGTGGCGTGGCGTCTTCGACGATGCGGTCGGCGCCAGCGGCGTCTTCATCGACCACAAAACCGCCGCCGACCGAGTAGTACTCGCGGCTGCGGATTTGCAGGCCGGCAGCGTCGAAGGCGCGAAAGATCATGCCGTTGGGGTGATAGGCCAACGGTTTGCGAATCATCGCCAGGTGCAGTTTTTCATTGAATTCGATGGCGTGCTCACCGAGCAGGTTCAGACGACCGCTGCTGCGGATTTCTTGCAGGCGCGCGGCGACTGTTTCGGTGTTCACGGTGTCAGGGTGTTCGCCTTCCAGGCCCAGCAACACAGCCTTGTCGCTGCCATGGCCTTTACCGGTGGCGCCGAGTGATCCGTAGAGCTCGACTTTGACGCAGGTGGTCGCCGCCAGCAGCTCTTCACGGCGCAAACCTTCGGCGAAACGCGCAGCAGCACGCATCGGGCCGACGGTGTGCGAGCTGGAGGGGCCGATGCCAATCTTGAACAGGTCGAACACGCTTAACGACATGGTTGTTCTCCGGTTTCTTGTTATGAGGAGCACCCCGAACCTGTAGGAGCGAGGCTTGCCCGCGAAGCTTTTAGCGGCCCTGATGGCCTCTTCGCGGGCAAGCCTCGCTCCTACAGGTCATGGTGTCCGGTGGGGGCGAGCGAACCCGCCCCCTATGGTTTAAGCGTAGCTTTCGATCGATGGGCAGGCGCAGACCAGGTTGCGATCGCCAAACACGTTGTCGACCCGACCGACCGGCGGCCAGTACTTGCCTTCGATCAGCGACGCAACCGGATACACCGCTTGCTCACGGCTGTACGGATGCGTCCACTCGCCAACCAACTCCGCCGCGGTATGCGGGGCGTTTTTCAACGGGTTGTCGTCCTTGTCAAACGTGCCGTTTTCCACCGCGCGGATTTCTTCGCGGATGCGGATCATGGCGTCGCAGAAGCGGTCCAGTTCTTCTTTGGATTCGCTTTCGGTCGGCTCGATCATCAGCGTGCCGGCCACCGGGAACGACATGGTCGGGGCGTGGAAGCCGAAGTCGATCAGGCGCTTGGCGACGTCATCGACGCTGATGCCGCTGCTGTCTTTCAGCGGACGCAGGTCGAGGATGCATTCGTGCGCCACCAGGCCGTTGCTGCCGGTGTACAGCACGGGATAGTGCTCTTCGAGGCGGCGGGAAATGTAGTTGGCATTGAGGATCGCCAGTTGCGACGCGCGCTTCAGACCCGCGCCACCCATCATCCGAATGTACATCCAGGTGATCGGCAAAATGCTCGCGCTGCCGAACGGTGCCGCGCAGACCGCGCCTTCCTTGCGTGCCATCTGCGCATGACCCGGCAGGAACGGCGTCAGGTGCGATTTCACGCCAATCGGGCCGACGCCCGGGCCGCCACCGCCGTGCGGAATGCAGAAGGTCTTGTGCAGGTTCAGGTGCGACACGTCGCCGCCGAATTTACCCGGCGCACAGAGGCCGACCATGGCATTCATGTTGGCGCCGTCGATGTACACCTGGCCGCCATTGTCATGAATGATGCCGCAGATGTCGCGGATGCCTTCTTCGAACACGCCGTGCGTCGACGGATAGGTGATCATCAGCGCGGCGAGATGCTCGCGGTGCTCGATGGCCTTGGCGCGCAGGTCTTCGATGTCGACGTTGCCGCGAGCATCGCAGGCGGTCACGACTACGCGCATGCCGGCCATGTTGGCGGTGGCCGGGTTGGTGCCGTGGGCCGACGAGGGGATCAGGCAGATGTCGCGACGGTCTTCGCCACGGCTCTGGTGATAGGCGCGAATGGCCAAAAGGCCGGCGTATTCACCTTGCGAACCGGCGTTCGGTTGCAGCGAGATCGCGTCGTAGCCGGTGGCGGCGCAGAGCATCGCCTCCAGTTCATCGGTCAGCTGCTGATAGCCGGCGCTTTGCTCGGCCGGGGCGAACGGGTGCAGGGCGCCGAATTCAGCCCAGGTCACCGGGATCATTTCGCTGGCGGCGTTGAGTTTCATGGTGCAGGAACCCAGCGGGATCATGGTGCGATCCAGCGCCAGGTCCTTGTCGGCGAGCTTGCGCAGGTAGCGCATCAGCTCGGTTTCCGAGTGGTAACGGTTGAACACCGGGTGGCTGAGGATCGGCGATTGGCGCAGCAGCGCGGCCGGGATCGTGCTTTCAACATTCGCAGCCAATGCAGCGAAATCCGGCAGGGTTTTGCCGTCGGCCAGCAGGGCCCACAGGGTTTCGACGTCGGCCTGGCGGGTGGTTTCGTCGAGGGACAGGCCCAGACGTTCGCCATCGACCACGCGCAGGTTGATCTGCTGAGCGCGAGCCTTGTCGTGCAATGCGGCAGTGTTGGAGCCGGTCTTGATCGTCAGCGTGTCGAAGAAGCTCGCTTGCTCGACCGTCAGGCCCAGTGCATTCAAGCCTTTCGCCAAAATGGCGGTCAGGTGATGAATGCGATTGGCAATCTGGGTCAGGCCTTTCGGGCCGTGGTACACGGCGTACATGCTGGCGATATTGGCCAGCAGCACCTGGGCGGTGCAGATGTTGCTGGTGGCTTTCTCGCGGCGGATATGTTGCTCGCGGGTCTGCATGGCCAGGCGCAGGGCCGGCTTGCCGAAACGGTCGACGGAGACACCGACCAGACGGCCCGGCATGTCGCGCTTGAACGCATCCTTGGTGGAGAAATAGGCCGCGTGCGGGCCACCGAAGCCCAGTGGCACACCGAAGCGTTGCGCGCTGCCGATGGCGACGTCAGCACCGAACTCGCCCGGCGGGGTCAGCACGGTCAGGGCCAGCAGGTCGGCGGCCACCGCGACCAGCGCGTTGGCGGCGTGGAAGCGTTCGGTCAGTTCGCGGTAATCGAACAGGTCACCGTTGCTGGCCGGGTATTGCAGCAGGGCGCCGAAAAATGGCGTCACGTCAGTCAGTTCACGCTCGTCGCCAACGATTACGTCGATGCCCAACGGCTCGGCACGGGTGCGCAGCACGTCGAGGGTTTGCGGGTGGCAATGCACCGACGCGAAGAACGCGTGGCTGCCCTTGTTCTTGCTCAGGCGTTTGCAGAAGGTCATCGCTTCGGCGGCGGCGGTGGCTTCATCGAGCAAGGAAGCGTTAGCGATCGGCAGGCCGGTGAGGTCGCTGATCAGGGTCTGGAAGTTCAGCAGCGCTTCGAGACGGCCCTGGGAAATTTCCGGTTGGTACGGGGTGTACGCGGTGTACCAGGCCGGGTTTTCCAGCAGGTTGCGCAGGATCGGCGACGGCGTGTGAGTGCCGTAGTAGCCCTGGCCGATGTAGGTCTTGAACAGCTGGTTTTTGCCGGCGATGCTTTTGATCATCGCCAGGGCGTCGGCTTCGCTCAGACCATCGTCCAGTCCGAGGACGCTGGTGCCTTTGATACTGTCGGGGATGACGCTGGCGCTCAGGGCTTCCAGGGAGTCAAAACCGAGGCGGTTAAGCATGGCTTGCTCGTCGCCGGAGCGCGGGCCGATGTGGCGCGCGATGAATTCGTTGGCGGTCGATAGATTTACTTGAGTCATGTCAGCGCTCCTCAGGCTTCGGCGTTGGCTTTGATCAGACGGTCGTAAGCGTCTTGATCCAGCAGTTGGGCGACAGCCGAGGCATCGCTTGGCTGAAAGCGGAAGAACCAGCCTTCGCCCAGCGGATCTTCGTTGATCAGTTCAGGGCTGCTGTCCAGCGCCGGGTTCACTTCCAGCACTTTACCGTCCAGCGGCATGTACACGCCGCTGGCGGCTTTTACCGATTCCACGGTGGCGGCTTCAGCGCCTTTGTCGTAGGACTGCAGCTCAGGCAGTTGTACGAAAACCACGTCGCCCAGGGCGTTCTGTGCGAAAGCGGTGATGCCGACTGTGACGGTGCCGTCAGCTTCGGTACGCAGCCATTCGTGATCTTCAGTAAAACGCAACTCGCTCATGGAAACTCCTAAGGGGGGCCAGACTCGTCTGGTGGACGCGATGAAATGCTGGGCAAAGCCCTGCTTTATGAGTGGTTACTAAGCAAAATCGCGGCCAATGTTTTTTAATCGTTAAAAATCAACGTCTTAGGTGCTTTTGTAGCAAGCGTGACAGGGATATCTGTAGCGAAATCGATACAGCTAGGAGCAAAGAAAAAAGCCTAAGTGGATCAAAGCCTTGCACAGCGGTGATCGGAAGGATGTGTAGCGATATCGTTCCACTGTAGCGCTTTCAGTACAGGTGGAGGTCGCTTTCAATGCGCGCTCTTACGGCTTATTGGGAATGCCGTACTTGCGCAACCGATGGGCAATCGCCGTGTGAGATGTTTGTAGGCGGCTGGCCAGTTGGCGGGTCGAGGGGTAGCTGACGTAGAGTTTTTCCAGCAGGGTTTTCTCGAACTCTTCCATCGCCTGTTCGAGGCTGTCGACGTCGCTGTCGCTCTGGCGCGCCACCGAGGTGCCAGCGATATCGAGGTCGCCGATATCGACCAGGCTGCTTTCGCAAATGGCCGCGGCACGGAAGATCACGTTCTGCAATTGCCGCACGTTACCCGGCCAGCGATTGCCCAGCAGTGCCGGATAAGTGCCCGGCGCCAGGCGACAGACCGGGCGCTGGATCTGCGCGCAGGCTTGCTGCATGAAGTAGCGGGCGAGCATCAGGATGTCCTGGCCGCGTTCGCGCAGGGGCGGGACTTCGACGTTCAGGACGTTGAGGCGATAGAACAAATCTTCGCGGAACGAACCTTCGCTGACCATTTTTTCCAGATTGCGGTGCGTGGCGCTGAGGATCCGCACATTGACCTTCACCTCACGATCCCCGCCGACCCGGCGGAAGCTGCCGTCGTTCAAGAAGCGCAGCAATTTTGCCTGCAAGTACGGCGACATCTCGCCGATCTCATCAAGAAATACCGTGCCCTGGTTGGCCAGTTCCATCAGCCCCGGTTTGCCGCCCCGTTGCGCACCGGTGAAGGCGCCGGGGGCGTAGCCGAACAGTTCGCTTTCGGCGAGGTTCTCCGGCAATGCCGCGCAGTTCAGCGCCAAAAAGGGCGAACTGTGTCGAGCGCTGATGGCGTGGCAAGCGCGGGCCACCAGCTCTTTGCCGGTGCCGGTTTCGCCCTGGATCAACAACGGCGCATCGAGGGCAGCAACGCGCTGGGCGCGGGCCTTGAGGGAACGAATCGATGGAGACTCACCGAGCAGCGCATCGAAGCCTTCGGCATGGTCGTGGTGCAGTGCCGAAAGGCGTTCGCCGATACGGTTCGGTTGATACAGGGTCAGCAGGGCGCCGGCGTCGGTAATCGGTGTGGCGTCCAGCAGCAGCGTCTGGCCGTTGACGGTGACTTCCCGCAGCGGCAGGCGGAAGCCGTTTTCCAGCAAGGCTTCGAGCAGTGCCGGGTCGGCGAACAGGTCAGCAATGCTTTCGCCATCAGGCTCGCGCCCGTACAAGGCAATCAGTGCCGGGTTGGCCAGCAACACCTTGCCGGCACTGTCCAGCGCCAGGACCGGGTCGGTCATGGCCGCGAGCAACGCATCAAGCTGCAGGTGCCGACGCTGACCGGGAAGAATGTCGACCACCGTCACCGCTTGCACGCCGCGCACGCTGAACAACGCATCGCGCAGCTCTTCGAGGACTTCCGGGCTCAAGGTCGGGGCGTCGATATAGACGTTGGGCGGGACCATTTCCACCGCATCCAGATTGAGATTGCGCCCACCGAGCAAGGCCAGGACTTCCTGGGTAATGCCGACGCGGTCGATGAAGCTGACGTGGATACGCATGGGGCGTTTTTTGGTTCTGGAGTGCGAAGGGTGGCCAGTATGCCTTGGAGGAGGGCTGGGGTGAAATCTTGAGAGTGGAGTTTGCTGGAAGATTGACCCCTCACCAACCCTCTCCGCTCAGGGGTGGCCCCGCCATCGCTATTCCAACATCTTGCCGAGCAACCAACTCCCCGCCGGCCCCGGCGGATGCAGCCGCGACCACAGTGCATCGACGAACACCGGTTTCGGCCAGCCGCGCACGTCCAGTTCCTCCAGCGTCCCTGCACCAAACCGCTCCACCAGCCACCGGGGCAACGGCGCCCAGCCGAATCCACCCTGGGCCATTTCCAGCAGCATCAGATAACTCGGTGCCGACCAGACGCGTCCCTTCGCACGGCTTTCATACGGATTGACGATCGTCGCCAGACGCAGTTCCCGATGGTGTTGCAACACGTCTTGATCGATGTGGCTCAGCGCCGCCAACGGATGCTCACGAGACACGAACAGGGCAATCTCCGTCCGTTCCTCCACGGTCGAACTGACCAGGTCCGGCGGGTAACGGTCTTGTTTTTCGGCGAAGGCGACATGCGCTCGACCGCGTTGCACCAGCGCCACCAGGTCATCGCATTCAGCGATCAAGCATTCAAGCTCCAGGTCCGGATAACGCTGCTCGAAAGCGCTGAGCGCCGCTTCGAAACGGTCGGATTGATAAGTGTCGGAAATCGCCACGGTCAATTTTGGCTCAACCCCTTGAGACAGTTGGCTGGCGGTCATTTCCAGTCGGCTGGTGGCGGCCAGAATTTCCTCGGCCCGTTGCAGCATCACGTACCCGGCCGGGGTCAGGCTCGGCTTGCGGCTGCTGCGGTCGAAGAGGGTCAGGTTCAGATCGATTTCAAGGCTCGCCACCGCAGCGCTGATGGTCGACTGACTGCGACCCAGTTTGCGTGCCGCGGCAGAAAACGAACCTTGAGTCGCCGCTTGCACAAACGCCTGCAACACTTCTTGAGACGCCATGAACTATCGCCTTGATCGATGGTTATTGGTTATGAAGTATCGGTGCGAGGCTGGATCATGGCAACCACCGTCACTCAGGAGACTCTGGTCATGAACGTCAACAAATCCATCACTGAACGTATTTTCCAGGCCATCTGTTTCGAAGTGCTGGCCATCCTGATCTGTACGCCGCTGCTGGCGTGGATCATGGACAAACCGATGCTCGAGATGGGCGTCGTCACCCTGGTCATCGCCGCCCTTGCCCTGGCCTGGAACGTGGTCTTCAACGGCCTGTTCGACCGAGTGCTCAAACGCTTTGCCATCGTGCACAACGCCTGGGTGCGTGTCGCCCATGCGCTGCTGTTTGAAGGCGGTCTGGTTGCGGTCGGTGTGCCACTGATCGCCTGGTGGCTGAAGATCAGCCTGTGGCAAGCGTTCTTGTTGGACATCGGTGTGTTGCTGTTTTTCCTGCCGTACACCTACGTCTACCACTGGACATATGACGTGGTGCGGGAGCGGGTCCTGATGCCTCGCGCAGTTCGTTGAACGCGGTCATTTTTGTGGCGAGGGCGATACGTCGTTCCGACAAGCCCTCGCCACAGGTTTCAGGTTACAAAAACATCCCGCCCGACGCTTCGACGCGCTGCCCGTTGATCCACTGGCTACCCGGAGCCAGTAGCAACGCAATTGCGGCACCGATGTCGTCCGGCTGACCAACGCGACCCAGCGCGGTATTGCCGGCGACGTAGCTGTTCACGTCGCTGTTATCGCGCACCGTGCCGCCAGCGAAATCGGTTTCGATCGCGCCAGGCGCCAGGGTGTTCACGGAAATACCGCGCGCACCGAGTTCCTTGGCCTGATAACGCGTCAGCACTTCCATCGCGCCTTTCATCGCCGCGTAAGCGCCGTAGCCCGGCAAGCTGAAGCGGGTCAGACCGCTGGAAACGTTGAGGATGCGGCCACCGTCAGCCATCAATGGCAGCAGGTTCTGGGTGAGGAAAAACGGCCCTTTCAGATGGATGTTCATCAGCAAATCGAACTGGGCGACGGTGGTGTCAACGAAGTTCGCGGTCAGTCCGATGCCGGCGTTGTTGATCAAAAAGTCGAAGTGCTCGCGATCAAAACGGCTGCGCAATACATCGGCGACCTGCGTGGCGAAATCTGCGAAGCCTTCACTCTGGCCAACGTCGAGTTGCAGCATGGCGGCGCGACCGCCGAGGCTTTCGATCTGCGCGACCAGTGCGTGTGCCTCATCGGCCTTGCTGTTGTAGGTACCGATGACGTCGATGCCTTGGGCTGCCAAGTGCAGGGCTGCGTTTTTGCCAAGGCCGCGGCTGGCGCCGGTGATCAGTGCGATTTTACGGTTCATGGGACTTCCTCAAGAGCAGTGAGTGATGATGGTGAGGAAGTTTATTTGTCCGCCCTGAAGTGATAAACAAGCTTGAATCGGAATCACTGGTCGGTTAATCCGAACAATAGAAGGTCGGCTCATGAACAAACTGGAACTGCTGCGCACCTTCGTTCGTGTCAGCGAGATGTCGAGTTTTACCCTCGCCGGTGAAAGCCTGGGTTTGCCGAGGTCCACCGTGTCCGAGCACGTCCAAGCCCTCGAATTGCTGGTAGGCACGCGTTTGCTGCAACGCACCACGCGCAAGGTTCAGGCAACTCAGGACGGCCTGGTGTTGTACGAGCGCAGCAAGGATTTGCTGTCGCACATGGACGAAATCGAAGGATTGTTTCGCCAGGACGAGGCATCGCTCGTTGGGCGGATTCGCATCGACATGCCGAACATTCTGGCCCGTCGGGTGGTGATGCCGCGTCTGCCCGAGTTCATGGCTCAGCACCCCAATCTCGAGCTGGAAATCAGCAGCACCGACCGCCGGGTCGATTTGCTCAGCGAAGGGTTTGATTGCGTGGTGCGAGTCGGCGTGCAGCCGGATCAATCGGTGGTCGCTCGTCACGTATGCGATTTCGCGATGGTCAACTGCGCCAGCCCCGCGTATCTGCGGCGTTATGGCGTGCCTGAACGGCTCGAAGACCTGGCGCAGCATCGGCTGGTGCATTACGTCGGCGTACTGGGTTCGCGGTCAGAGGGTTTTGTGTACGAGCAAGAGGGCACGTTGCAACGAGTGCCGATGGCGGGCAGCGTCACGGTCAACAGCACCGATTGTTACGAGTCGGCGTGTCTGGGCGGCTTTGGTTTGATTCAGGCGCCGCTGATGGGCATGCAGCCCCACCTGCTCAGTGGCGAGTTGGTGGCTGTGCTGCCCCAGCTCAACGCTCCATCCATGGAGGTTTCGCTGCTCTATGCCCGGCAACGGCATTTGCCGTTGCGGGTGAGAGCATTTATGGATTGGTTGGGGCAGGTGATCCAGTCAACCACCTGACCTTAGAACAGCTGGGTGAACAACCAATACAAACTGCCCGACAACAGAATCGCCGCCGGCAAGGTCAATACCCAGGCCATCAGCAGATTGCGGATGGTCTTCATCTGCAATCCGCCGCCATTGGCGACCATGGTCCCGGCCACCCCCGAAGACAATACGTGCGTGGTCGACACCGGCAGACCGAACATGTCGGCGGCGCCGATGGTCAGCATGGCGACTGTTTCCGCCGAGGCGCCTTGCGCATAAGTCAGGTGGGTCTTGCCGATCTTCCCACGCTCTGCGTCACTAGTGTCCGGTAAACATGCTTCATAGTTGAAGGCTGCCTTGGGCAGCCTTCAACTTTTCTCGCTCCTGCCTTCGTCGATCCCTCAATACTGGGGTTCCGGGCCGTTCAAACAGGACATGAACTATGCGAACCGTCAGTTCGAACAACGAGCCGGTAAATCCTGAGCGACGATGGAGTATTTGCAGTAACAGATAGCTGATCAAGGCACTGTAAATCTGCAAACGCACCGCATTTTCGGAGTAGGCATAAAAGCGTTTGAGCTTCAGATGTTGTTTGATCCACTTGAAAAATAGCTCGATCTGCCAACGATCTTTGTACAAGGACGCGATTTCTTCAGCTGTCCTCGTGAAGTCGTTGGTCACCAGAACTAACGGCGTCGCATGCCCCTCGCGCTCAACCACGACGCGTCTTACCGACTTTTCCCAATAGTCGTTCAGGCGTTTGCCGGCCAAATGCTTTTTGCCAAACTGGACGACTTCATCGGTCATGACCGAGCTTTGCTCAGTCACGGTCGAGTGCTCATGCAGCACTTTGATATTGGCGTTTTTCTTCAGGCGGGTGACGAAAAAAGCACCTTTGGTCTGCAACTCGTGCCACCAGTTGTAATCGCAGTAGCCCTTGTCGAAAACATACGTCATGCCGGTCTGGATCGGCATTTCCAGTGCATCGCTCAGGTCGTTGACGTTGGCAGGCGTAATGTTCACGTACACCGGGGCCAGCTGCGCCAGATCCAGCCCGACATGCACTTTGAGGCCTTGGGTGATGCGGGTTTTCGTCGCGGCTGTCCAGCCATCGAAGTGAGGTCCGCGCAAGGTGATCGACGTGGAGTCAATCAGGCTAACCATGGCCCCGACCTCCTTGCGCTGCTGGCGGCTGACGGCGCTCATCAGGTACCCACAAAGGTCCTGTAATGGCCGGTAGTCACGCTTGTTCAAGGCATCGGACATTGTCGAGCG
Organism: Pseudomonas sp. ZS1P83; assembly: GCF_054897825.1. NCBI lineage: Bacteria > Pseudomonadati > Pseudomonadota > Gammaproteobacteria > Pseudomonadales > Pseudomonadaceae > Pseudomonas > Pseudomonas sp. ZS1P83. Next base: position 4,030,338 of record NZ_CM142706.1, on the reverse strand, counting down.
GGCAATAGGGCCGGCATTAAGATGGTAGCTATGCGGGCCGAAATTTTCGGAGATAGTCGCCAAGGATCGCAGGCTTGAGGCTCGGGTCAAATGGCCGCTGATCAGTGTCACCAGCAATTGCCAGGTCGTGCAGCGTTTGACGTAGCGATCAGCTTGGTGTGTTTCGATGGATTGCTGGAAAAACTGGCGCGGGATCGCACTGAGTAGTTGGCTTAAACGGGTGCTGGAAAACATAAGTCAAAATCGAGTCTGAAAAAACCGATTATGCCTCACAGCCGCCAACAGCAAGGGGGAGCAAGCTCCCCCCTCGCTTTTTACCGGACACTAGTGACGCGGAGCGTGGGAACGATCAACGGAGGCGGCTCAGTAATCCTGGCGCTTACGAAACGCCCAACGCCCGGCGATCACGGTAAACGTCGCGACCAATGCCACCAGAATCCAGAACCCCTCCGGATCACCGGAAAGCGGCACCCCACCGACGTTCATGCCAAAGAACCCGGCGATGATGTTGATCGGCAGCGCCAGCACCGTCACCACGGTCAGGGTGAACAGTGTGCGGTTGCTCTGTTCGTTGAGGTTGGCGGCGATTTCTTCCTGCAACAGTTTGATCCGTTCGCCCAGCGCTGTGAGGTCGTTGATGATCAGCGCGAACTCCTCGGTGGACTTGCGCAGCTCCTTGACGTCTTCCTTTTGCAACCACTGCGGCGGGCGATTGAGCAGGCGCAGCAATGAGCCCGGTTCCAGCGCCAACAAGCGTTGCAGGCGCACCAGCACTCGACGATTGGCACCCAGTTCGGCGCGATTGGTCGACAGCCGCGAGGACAGCAACTCATCTTCGATCTGATCGACGCTGAGGCTGGTCTTGCGCACGATCTGGGTCAGCACTTCGCCCTGATCGCGCAGCAGATGCACCAGCAATTCCAGCGGCGAGCGAAAACACTCACCGGCCTTCACTGAGGAACGCAACTTGTCTACCGAGTGCAGCGGTTGCAGGCGTGCGCTGATGATCAGCCGACTGCGGGCGCAGACCCACAGCGTCGAGACATCCGAGGAGACCATGCTGCTGAGGTTGAACACCACATCGTTGACCACTGCCAGCAATGCCGAATCCACATGCTCGATGCGCGTCGAACGTGAGCCCTCATGCAGCGCTTCGAAAAATTCGTCCGGCAATTCCAGATGGCTCTTCATCCAGCGTTCGCATGCAGCGTGGGCCAGGTTCAGGTGCAGCCAGAGAAATTCATCGTTGTCGCCGGGCTGTTGCAGACATTGCAGCGCCTTGGCCGAATCGATCTCCCGGCCGCGCTCACCGGGGCGAAAGCTGAAACCGTACAGCAGACCGAACAGGTCCGGGTCGCGATGGCAATGGTCGATGCTGTGGTTCATGAGGTCTCGCAAGGGGAGGCGCCTGTCGCGGGTTTCACAGGTTCACTTGAGCCGCATCATCGCAAGGATTTTTGATAATTTTGTGACAGCCTCATGGCGCTGAAAAAGTCACTCTACCGGTGGTCGGAAGCGCTCAAGAAAGGCGCTGGCACGCCGATGATGTTGATGATGAATTTCGCGGTGCGGTCTTGGGCCAGCGTCGCTGACAGGGATGTCCGGACACCTTGCACGCCTGCCGGGCGTGCCTTATCCCTGTCGTGAGATCACTCGATGTTTTTGCAAAAATCCCTGAGAGCACAAATCCTTGCCTTGTTGAGCGGCAGCCTGTTGGCCATGTTGCTAATCGCCCTGGCCTGCTTTCACTTTCTGTCCAGCGGTGTTCAGAACTACGCGAATCTGATCGAAGGCCCGCTGCATACCTCGCAATTGATCGATGAAGCCAACCTGCAATTCAAGGTTCAGGTTCAGGAGTGGAAAAACGTTCTGCTACGCGGCAAGCAGCCTGCGGACCTGGACAAATACTGGAAGCAATTCGAGGAGCGTCAGCGCGATGTGCAGGGCATCCTCGGTGAATTGGCCGGGCAGAAAGGCATTGAGCCGCAACTCAAGACTCGCATCGAACGCCTGCGGGACGAACATCGCCTGTTGGGTACGGCTTATCAAAAGGGCCGTGACGCCTACGTGGCGGCAGGGGCCGACCCTACGGCTGGCGATACGGCGGTCAAAGGTGTGGACCGTGCCGCCAGCGATCAGATGACCGAGTTAGTCAGCGAATTGCGCAAGCAGGGTGTCGAGCAATCGAAGCTGATCAGCGCCGACGCCGATCGCACCGTGTTGCTGGGGATCATTGTGATGCTCGCCTCGGGTCTGCTGATCGGCCTGTTGAGCCTGTGGCTGGTCAATCGCAACCTGGTGGAACCGATTCGCAAACTGATCGAATACGTGGCGCAACTCAGCCAGGGCAAGTTTGCTGAACGCGTGGCCAGCAGCCGACAGGATGAGTTGGGCAAGTTGGCGGTAGCGGCCAACACCCTGCGCGATTTCCTCGCCGAAACCTTCAGCCGTTTGCAGCGCAGTGCCAAGGATCTGGACAGCGCCAGCGGTGAACTGAATTCCATCGCCACCCTGATGGCGAGCGGCACCAACGAGCAGTTCAACCGTACTGATCAGGTGGCCACGGCGATGAACGAAATGTCCGCCACCGCGCAAGAAGTCGCGCGTCACGCAGCCGATGCCGCGCGTGCAGCCGACGATGCCGACCAGTCCGCTCAGCAGGGCGAAAAAGTCATGCAAGGCACCATCCACACCATCACCCAAATGCGTGGCGAAATCGCCAACACCGCCATGGTCATCCGTCGTCTGGAAACCGACAGCGGGCGCATCGGCAAGGTACTGGAAGTGATTCGCGGCATCGCCGAGCAGACCAATCTGCTGGCGCTCAACGCCGCCATCGAAGCGGCCCGTGCCGGCGAAGCAGGGCGCGGTTTCGCCGTGGTGGCCGATGAAGTCCGCAGCCTGGCTCAGCGCACGGCGGCGTCGATCATCGAAATCAACCAGATCATTCAAACCGTGCAAACCGGAGCGGTGGATGCGGCCCAGGCCATTGAAAGCGGTCAGTCGCGCAGTGAAGAAAGTGTCGAGCAAGTGACCCAGGCTGGCGCCATGCTGGAGCGCATCACCCATGCGGTGGAAGCCATCCGCGACATGAACCGCCAGATCGCCACCGCCGCCGAAGAGCAGACCTCGGTGGCCGAAGATATCTCGCGCAACCTCACAGAAATCACCAGCATCGCCAGTACCAACCTGGACAACGTGCAGCGCACCGAAGCGGCCAGCCACAACCTGCATGGGTTGTCGGGGCAGTTGAATGAAGTGACGGCGCGTTTAAGCGCGTAAAGCGATGCAAAAGCGGCGGACGTCGCGGCGGCTCAGTCGCAGATTGCGACGACTTCGGGCTCGTTGCAGACGGCAACGGCGGCGTTGTTGCAGGCGTTGCAGGAGTCCGATTCCAGCGCTTCGGGTTCTTTGGTCAGTACGACCGCTTAAATCCGTGCTGGAAGGCTGAAGGTAAATGTCGTGCCCTGTTGCTCGGTCGATATCACGTCCAGTTTTCCGCCATGGGACTGCGCAATCTGACTGGCAATGTACAACCCCAACCCGAGGCCCGCCTGCGGTGTACCGCTGGCCGGTCGCGAGTAGGGCCGGAACAGATGAGGCAGCGCATCCTCGGCAATCTGCCCCTGATTTTTCACACTCAGCACGAACTGACCTTCCTTGATCTGAGCGCCGATATCGATAGAACCGTCGGGATCTCCGTGGGCAACCGCGTTCGCCACCAGATTGGACAATAACTGCGCGACCCGCTCGCGATCGCAATGAATGCTGTGCAGGTCGCCGATGGACGACTTGATGGTGCGGTCGGGATGGACGCTCTGTACTTCTGAAATCACATGCCGCACCGCATCCTCAAGATCCGGGCACGGCTCAATGTTGACAGGAATGCCACGTCCCAAAGAGCCGCGAGCGAAATCCAGTACGTCGTCGACCAGTCTGCTTGCTCGTTGGGCGCTGGTGAGGATATGCCGCACCCGTTGCTCATTCGCCGGGTCAGGGAGTTTGCGCAAGAGCATTTCAGCGCCGGCGCTGATGGCGAACAAGGGATTGCGCAGGTCATGTCCGAGCACGGCGATGAACTGTTCGCGCAGGTCGGCGGTTTCGCGTTCCTGCCTCAGCGCTGCTTCGGTTTCTTGCAGGTTTTCTTCGGCCTCGATCTGCAGCGCCAGCATGCGGGCGAAGGATTCCATGGTGCTCTGGATCGTGCTGGATTTGAGTGGCGCAGGGTTGGGGTCGAGGGCGCAGATGGTGCCGAAAAAGCGTCCGTCGGTGCGGAAAATCGGCACGGAGATGTAACTTTCGAACTGATAGAGGCGAGGTGTGTGGTGGTCGCGGTAGAGCGGGTCTTCACTGGCCTTGTCGATGACCACCGAATGATGCGCCTGACGAATTTCATGGCACAGCGTCGTGACCACATCCAGTTCGCCACCGACTTGCAATCCGAAATCCAGTTGATCAAGCACAGCGCAAGCGGTCCAGGAGTCTTCGGTAACGCGAGCCACTGCGGCGAAGCGCAGGCCGGTCAACTCACGGATCACCTGAAGAATTGCCGGCACCGCGCCGATCCGACCGATCGTGGCGATGTCTGCAGCCGCTGCTTGCCCCATTTCAATCAACCTCTGCATGAACAGTATGGTGAGATTCTAGCGGGCTGGCGCTGCGTTGGCGCGACTTGATTGTCTGAATCGGACATGCAAAAAAGCCGCACGATCCGAAGATCGTGCGGCTTTTCGCGGTGTGATTACTTGTCTTGTTTGTTGCTCAGGACTTTGCCGGTCTTGGCGTCCACATTCACGTCCCACTCAACGTTTTTGGCGTCACGAATTTCCACCTGGTAGACGTAAGCGCCAGTGGCGGTCTGTTCCAGTTCGGTATCGGTGATGTTCGCTGCGGTGCTGCCTGGGTGTTCAGCGAGGGCGGCCTGGTTGAGTTTTTCCAGGTCCATGATGGTGCCAGCCTTGAGCAGACCCGGGATCAGGTCAGGACGAACATCAGCCTGGGCCAGGCCAGCGGTGAGAGTCAGTGCCGCGGCAGTGAACAGGGCAGTCAGGGTTTTCATGAGGTTCTTTCCTTGGGTGATCTGTTTAAGTGGGATCAGGCTAACCGGCGCAACTTAATTCACCCTTAATTCCTTCGAGAGCTTCTCGGATTGTTCAATAACCGTTGTTCTGCAGCAACTGCGCAACACTGGCAGCCGCCGGGCGTTTGTAGAACTTGAGCAGTTCGCTGGCGCGGTTGGTGAAGATGCCGTCGACGCCGGCGTCCGTGACTTTCTGGTAATCCACGGCATCGTCGAGGGTGTAGACATGCACCAGCAAGCCCTGATCGTGGGTGTACTGGTTCATCCAGGGTTCCACCAAGTCCGAGTAGCTCTGATCGCCACCCTTGGTCAGCGCGGCAGAAGGGCCGGTACCGATTGCGCCCTGGGCTTTGGCGTACTCGACCCATTGCTGGAATTCGGCTTTGTCTTTCGGTTGTTGTTTGGCGTAATAAGTGGCTTTGTCTTTGTCCCCGGAGTCAGCAAACGTCACCTTGGACTTCGGCTCGATGCTGCCTTCGCCGACCCACAGCAGGAGGATTTTTGGCACTTTCGGCATTTCCTTCTCGAGCAGTTCGAGGCTGCTCTTCTCGAAGGTTTGCAGCACGACTTTACCTTTGCCCTGGCCAACCGCCAGATTGCTCTTCGCCAGTTTCGAACCGGCCGGGCTCAGCCAGCCGCGGTCCTGCAATTTATCCTTGAGGTCGCGCTCGATCCCGGGGAATTGCTTCGGCTCTTTGGTTTCGATGTACAGGCCCGGCTTGTGCAGCGGGTTGCCTTGGGCGATGTCGATGATTTCATCGAGGGTCAGGATTTTCAGGCCAGCGTACGAAGGACGCGCGCGATCCGGGTAGGCGGTGTTGAACCAGCTGCCAGCATCGAGGGTTTTCAGTTCGGCAATAGTGAACTGGTTGGCCGGGCTGTCCTTGCGCTCAGGGAATTTGCTGGCGACGTCGGTGGTGCGTTGCAGGTTGTTGTCGTGCAGGGCGAAGAGCACGCCGTCCTTGCTGCGTTGCACGTCCATTTCCAGGTAATCGGCACCCAGGTCGCGGGCCAGTTTGTAGGCGGCGGCGGTGGATTCCGGTGCATCGAAAGACGCGCCACGGTGGGCGATCACTGCCGGATGCGGGATGCCCGTGCGGGTTGCCAGTGCAGTGGGGCTTGGCTCGCTGGCGGCCTGTGCCTGGCCGAGGCCCAGCATCAGACTCAGCAACAGGGCGCTCTTGGTGAAGGTAACAGGCATGGTCGAGGTCCTTTCGCAGATTTACAAAGACGTATCTTTTAACAACTGAGCGCCGCTTGCGCTATCGCCAGACCGACATAAACGTGTTTAAAGCTGATTTTTTCCGCGCTTTTGTGCGGTTCTTTGCAGTATTCTTGGCCTCGGAAATTTCCCCTGCAGAGGGAAATCCATTCGCTTGCCCTGCGTGTAAACCATCGATCACCGGTCCTTTACGACCTTTTGTGAGGTTTATCATGCGCATCACTTCCGAACTCATCTGCCAGGCCGCCGACCAACTCAGAGGCTTCGTCGGCCTCAATCGCAAGACCGGCCAATACATCGTTCGTTTCAGCGAAGACTCCTTCGGCATGGACGTGGCTGACGACGGCATTATTCCCACCTGTGAATTCGTCTGGGCCTCGGGTTCCGGGCAGGCCATGACGCTCAAGCGTGAGTTGATTCAGTTGTTGCTGGATCAGAACATTGATGACCGGATCAACATCACCGAACCGTTGCGGGTGTACATGAATCGGCGGGAGGTACCGGAGATTTCGGCGGTTCGCAGTCTGGTGCAGAGCTGAGTTTTGCGGTGGTCGCAGTGGTCTCTTCGCGGGCAAGTCGGATCGCCGCACCGCTCGCTCCAGGATGTAATGAACCCTCGTAGGAGCGAGGCTTGCCCGCGAAGGCGATCTCAAGAATGCGCAACCGGTTACTGCTGAAACCGATAATCCCGCTCAACCTTGCACACCCGCGTATGACACGCCGAATACCAGGTCGACCGCCCGCGCTCGCGAATCTCACGGTGCTCGGGATGATGTTTCCACGCCAGAATCGCCGCTTCGCTGGCCCAGTAGGACACCGTAATCCCGAGCCCATCTTCACCCCGAGCCGACTCCACACCGAGGAAACCGGGTTGCTCGCGGGCCAGTTCGACCATACGCCTGGCGGCCTGCTCGTAACCGTGATCACCGTCGGTGCGCAGGGAGGTAAAAATCACCGCGTAGTAAGGCGCTGGCGGCGTCTTGGCGATCATGATTTCTGCCTTGTGCAGGCTGCGATCAACGCACGGACCAGCGGCGGCAGTTTGCCCTTGAGCGCTGCGCGTTCAGGTTGGAACAGCGTCGCGACGAAGAATGGATGCCCGCGCAATTCCACCGCCCGCAAGTCGCCCGAAGAATCGTGTCCAACGGCGCACAGCTGTTGGGTCAATAACTCACGTTCGAACGTCGGATTAACGCCGTAGCGGCAGCGATACCCTTCGACAATCTCGGCGCTTTCGTACGCTTCGGCGATCAACGAGCCTTCAACCAGATGAATGCGGTCGACGGCCTCCACCAGCGAACAGGTCAGTGGCGTGAGCAGCGCTCGCGCCGCATCGGGCGATGTCTCGCCATGTTCGGCATCGTCCCAGCCCAGAACATGTCGTGCGTATTCGAGTACGGCGTGTTGAAACCCGCCACAGGTGCCAAGGAATGGTCGCTGCTGTTCACGGGCAAAACGAATCGCCCGCAACGCACCGTCCATTTCGCGGTAAGGGCTGGCGGGCACGCACCAAAAACCGTCGAATTCAGCCAACGGCGTATCGGCGCTGATGTGGTCGGTGGCCAACCACTGGAATTGCACGTCTCGGTGTGCGTGTTCGGCGGCCATGCCGAGGGCGATGGGAATGGCTTGGTGAGCGGTGACGTGCGGGTCGTAATCGCCGATCAGGGCGATGCGGATTGGGCGGGTTTCCATGTGTGCGCTCCACGCTTGTTGATTCCTGGCACCCACTATAGATTGGCGTTCACGCACTCAATATTGGCGTTACCCCAATTGATCAATGCACCAACGCACTATCGACTTGATTTCCCCGACCTGTCCCTGATCCTCGCGCTGGTACGCGGCGGCTCTCTGGCGCGGGCGTCGACGCTGTTGAAAGTCGACGTCTCGACGGTGTTTCGCGCCGTGCGCCGACTGGAAGCCGCGCTGGGCCAGCAACTGTTCGAAAAGAGCCGCGCCGGCTACTTGCCCACCACCTTGGCGCAGACCCTGGCCGAACAGGCTGAGCGGGCCGAACAAGCGCTGGAGGCGGCGCGCATTGGCGTGGAGCAGGGCGGTGAAGTCATCAGCGGCACCGTGCGCCTGACCTGCACCGATTCGGTCCTGCAAGGTTTGCTGTTGCCGGCGTTAGCGCGGTTCATGCCGTCCTACCCGGCGCTGACTATCGAGTTGAGTACTTCCAACGACTTCGCCAACCTCAGCCGCCGGGATGCGGATATCGCCTTGCGCCTGACCCGCACACCGCCCGAGCACTTGGTTGGTCGGCGATTGGCCCAGGTGTCGTATCGAGTCTGTGTCAGCGCGGCGTATCTGAAATCGGTCAATTGCGAAGACCTGGCCTCGCTGACCTGGATCGCCCCGGACGACTTCCTCCCCGATCACCCCACGGTCGCGTGGCGCCGTCAGCAATTGCCCGGCGTCACACCGGGTTATCGCTGCAATAGCATGTTGTCGGTGACTGAGCTGGTGCGGGCGGGGCTCGGTGTCGCGGCATTGCCGGACTTCCTCATCGGTGACGGGCTGCAACCGTTGAGCGAGCCGCTACACGGTTACGACACAGCGCTCTGGTTGCTGACCCGCCCGGACTGCCGCGCCTTGCGCTCGGTGGTGGCGTTGTTCGATGAGTTGGGGCGGGCGTTGAAATTGCCTTGATGTTCAGACCTTCGGCTGATCCTTACCCACGAAGTGCTTATGCATTTCCGAGGTCAGGCTTTCGATGCGTTCGGTGAGGGCCTTGGTCATTTCAGTGAGCCGGGTGTTTTGCTCGAGCAATTCCAGCAGTTGCGCGGTGTTCTGCGCCGCTTGCGCCTGACGTTCACTGTTGGCCACGGCGAGGGATTCTCGATGCAGGGCGTCGGCATCGGACTGGGCTTTGTCCCGCGCCGCCTGACGGGTCTGGGCCAGCAGAATCAATGGCGCGGCATAAGCCGATTGCAGGCTGAACGCCAGGTTGAGCAGGATGAACGGGTAGAGATCGAAGTGAGCGACGCCGAACAGATTGAGGCAAACCCATATCACCACGATCAGCGTCTGCGCGCCAAGAAAGGTCGGCGTGCCGAAGAATCGCGCAAAGGCCTCGGCGCGCAGGGCAAACTTGTCGTTGCCGAAGGTAGGCGCCAAGTGTGCGTGGGGGCGATGAAAACGCAGATGGTCGACGGGGGCGGCGGGTTTAGTGTCGCAAGTCTTGGTGGTCATGATGCTTCTCTGCATGGCGCTGGGACTGAGGCTCACTATAGCCTCAGCGCCAGTTTCATTCTGAAACACATTGCGGTGTTTTATTCAGAGCGACCTGGGATCGGTAAATCGATAGACCTTGTCATTTATTGCAGCTCGATTCAGTGCTGATAACAGGCCAGGAACATGTCCAGCGCCGACTCGACAACAGTGCTCTGCATTTCGGCTGACAAGCCGGGCAAACCCATGGAAATCTGCGGCCAGAACGCAAAGGATTTGAGCATTCCCTGAATCTGTTTCGCGGCGAATTCGGGGGCGACCGGTTTCAAACGCTTATCGGCCTGGGCGGCGCGGATCCACACGGTCAGGCCTTCTTCACGTTCGCCCATTCGGGCAACCATGTTCTGCGCGCGCTCGGGGGAATGGATGGTGGCGGCGATGGCCACTCGCGCCAGGTCGAGAAAATTGTCATCGCCCAGCATCTGCATTTTCGCCATTAGCATCAGGCGCATCTGGTCGCGCAGCGGCAGGTCAGGGTGGTAGGGCGTTTCCTGTTCTGCCGTCACCCGCGCCCACAATTGATTGAGGATTTCGGCGAACAACTCTTCCTTGCTGGGGAAATGGTTATACACCGTGCGCTTCGACACGCCGGCGGTAGCAGCGATTTTGTCCATGCTGGTGATGTCGAAACCGTTGGCACGGAATTCGGCAATCGCCGCCTGAATGATGGCTTCGCGTTTTCGGTCGGTGAGACGCTGTGGAGCTGTCATAAGTACGCTTCTGCAGGAAGAAGTGAGAATTACACTTGGCAGTTTACTTGTGATCGGCTTTGCTGCAACCTAGAAACTACACTGTGCAGTGTAATGTTTTGTTAATCCTGCGCAGTGAACAATAGAATCTCCGGCTGATGCGTGCGTGCCTTGGCCATTATCGTCCCAAGCGGAGAACCGCGAATCATGTGGTTTTCCTGGAGTCATTCAGTCATGGCCACATCACCCTCCCCATCGGATAACGCCTCTACGCCTGAAGCTTCCCGTCAGGTAGAAGGACTCTTTCGAAACCATGCGCAGGTAAAGCGCGAGGGCTTTCGCAAAACCCTGCGCATCATGTGGAGCATGATCTTCCACAAACCGCGTAACACCCGCCCGACCGCACCCATCCCGGTGCAAACCCTGACTCAGGCAGCGTTGATCGCCGCACCTAACCACAGCGTTTACCGACTCGGTCATTCCACCGTACTGCTGAAACTGCGGGATAAATTCTGGATCACCGACCCGGTCTTCGCCGAACGCGCCTCACCCGTGCAATGGGCCGGCCCCAAGCGCTTCCACCAGCCGCCGATCAGCCTCGAAGCGTTGCCGCCAATTGAAGCCGTGATCCTGTCCCACGATCACTACGACCACCTCGATTATCAAGCCGTGCTCAAACTGGCGGACAAGGCCAAGTACTTTCTGACGCCGCTGGGCGTGGGCGACACCTTGATCAAGTGGGGCGTCGACGCCATCAAAGTGCGCCAACTGGACTGGTGGCAGGGCACAGAAGTTGACGGCATCCAGTTCATCGCCACGCCATCGCAACACTTTTCCGGTCGCGGTCTGTTCGATGGCAACAGCACATTGTGGGCCTCGTGGGTGATGATCGACGGCGACACGCGGATCTTCTTCAGCGGCGACAGCGGCTACTTTGATGGCTTCAAACGCATCGGCGAACAGTACGGCCCATTCGACCTCACGCTGATGGAAACCGGTGCCTACAACGTCGAATGGCCGCATGTTCACATGCAGCCGGAGCAAACCCTGCAGGCGCACATTGACCTCAAAGGTCGCTGGTTACTGCCGATTCACAACGGCACCTTCGATTTGTCGATGCACGCCTGGTACGAACCTTTCGACCGGATTCTGGCATTGGCCTGGGAGCGCAATGTGTCGATTACCACACCGCAAATGGGCGAGGCGTTCAACGTCATGTATCCGCAGCGGGGGAGCGCGTGGTGGTTGGAAATGGAAAATACGATGAAGGAAGAAGGGCGTATAGCTTGTAGTGGCTACAAATCTGGATGAAGTTTCCTACATTGCTGGTTCCTTGTGGATGACAGCCGTTTCCCACGGCTTCGGTAGGCTATGCAGCGAGTGAAATGACTCACTCGTGATTAGCCATAACAAGGAAGCTGCAAATGAAGGACGTTTTAAAAAGCCGCATGACGGTACTGGCGCAGATCATTCTGCTATCGGCCACCGGGTCTGCATTTGCTGACAGCAAGGCAACGGCATCAACCACTCAGACGCTCGAATATGCGAGCGTCAGCGAGCTCGCTGAACGGATGGAGCGCAACGAACTCACCTCCGTAACACTGGTGGAATATTTGCAGGCGCGCATCGACACGTTGGATAAGCAAGGGCCGATGATCAACGCGATTATTGAGCTCAACCCTCATGCCATCGACATTGCCACCGCTTTAGACCAGGAACGTCAGGACGGCAAAGTTCGTGGTCCGCTGCACGGCATTCCAGTTCTGCTTAAGGACAACATCGACACTGCGGACCCGATGCAAACGAGCGCGGGCTCATTGGCCATGGTCGGTCAGCCTGCGGCAAACGATGCGTTTGTCGTCAAACAGCTGCGTGATGCGGGCGCCATCATTCTCGGCAAAACCAACATGAGCGAATGGGCTTATACCCGAGAACAGGGCTTGCCCCACGGCTGGAGTGGTCGAGGCGGCCAAGGTAAAAATCCCCACGTACTTAGCGGTGAAATCTGTGGTTCCAGTTCCGGTTCTGCTGCAGGTGTAGCCGCTGGCTTCGCACCGTTGGCCATCGGCACTGAAACCAACGGTTCGATCACTTGCCCGGCTTCGGCTAACGGTGTAGTTGGCGTCAAGCCAACGTTGGGACTGTTCAGCCGATCGGGCATCGTTCCAATCACGCGTCTGCAGGACACGCCTGGCACCCTCACTCGCACCGTTCGTGACGCCGCACTGATGTTCAATGCTCTGCAGGGCGTTGATGCCATGGATGCCGCAACCAGCGATGCTCCGATGGGAGTCGACTACACCACGCTGCTCGCCACGGATGCATTGAAAGGCAAGAGAATCGGTTACCCGACCGAGTATGTAGGCACGAACGGCAGCGTGCTTAGACCAGGGTTTGAATTCCTGATGGCATTGGCCACACTGGAAGAACAAGGCGCTACCCTGGTGCCGTTGAAAGTCCAACTGCCGGATATCGATGGCTACTTCAACACCCTCATGGCGGGCATGAAACATGAACTGCCCGAGTACCTGGCCAGCCGCTCAGGGTTGCCGATCCAGACGCTTCAACAGTTGATCGACTTCAACGAACTTAATCCGGGCGCTGAAGGCTACGGGCAGCAAATGCTTAAAAACATCAACGAACTGGACATGACCCACGCACAGGCAACCGAACTGTTCGGCACCCTCAATGCCAGCTTCAAGGCTGCCATTGATGAGCAATTGGCTGAGCATAATCTGGATGCATTGTTCGCCGATGCCGATGGCTACTCGCAATTCAGTGCGGCGGTGGCAGGCTACCCTGGCATTACCGTCCCGTCGGGCATGAACAGCGATGAGCTGCCGACCTCCGTGTTCTTTTTCGGTGCGCGTTGGAGTGAGCCCCAACTGCTGGCGTTGGCTTACAGCTATGAACAAGCTTCGTTAGAACGCCAAAATCCGGCTTTTAAAGAGCAGTAAGGTCTGAGGCCAGGCTGGTGATGTTGGCGTTACGGGTCTGGCAGCGCGCTCGAGCAGGGAAAGTCATCTCACCCTTCTAAAGGCGTAATCAAGTTACGCCTTCAGAACGCTTAATCCTCTGCCGTCGGGCCGCTCGCCATCGAGCGGCCCGCGATCTTCGCCACGGTCAGACCACGAGCGTTTCCACCGAGTATTTCATCCAGTTCCCCCGCTGACAGCCCAAGCCTTTGCGCCGCTTCAGCCTTACCCAACTGACCGGAGTCGAGGAGCATACCGATCTTCATCAGGTATTCGACTTTGGTCCTCATCTCCCCCGCATCGGCATCACCTGAAGGCGGATTACCGCGCCTGTCGCATTCATCGATCCCATTCATCTGCTGACATCTCACTCGACCATCGCGTAGTCCGCCCGACCCACCGGATCAGGCGTCGACCCTTTCACATTCATCCCTCTCCCCGGCGCAAATCCCGGGAAGAACACCAGACCCTCCGATTCAAACCGATACGCCAACGCCAGTCGGGTGACATCCAATACATCGCGTTCTGCCTCAAATCGCTGAATGGCGTCCACGGAGACACCGGATTCCTCTGAGAGCTCCTCCACACTCCAACCCAGCATCGCTCGGGCCTGAGCGCAATGCGCGGGGGTGAATTGGAAAAGGGTGATACGTTCCAGGGTGATTTTCATCGCAAGAGAGGCCATGGTGTTCTCCGGGCTCGAGAGTGTTGATCTAAAATATACTGTGTTTTTGTACAGTTGTTTTGAGTCCGGATCAAACTCATTTTTTGATCGGTTCTATTTTTTCTCTCAAGCAGGAGCGTCGGAGCGACTACGCTATTTCTATGCGGGATCCTGAAAGCTCAGTGGTTTTCAGCCCCCGTCAGCAGCAATGTTTGAACGTCAGCTTTCTGATTTTCAACACAAGGAAAGGTGGCGGTTCAAAGGCAAGCAGGTGGTATGCGTCACAGGGAAGGCAATCATGAAAAGATTACGTCTGCTGTGTGCCCTGATCGGTTTTACAAGTCTGCCGGTTCTGGCCGATATGGAATCGTCAAACAAAGATGCCTTTGTCACCCACCTGATAAATCAGATGACCCAGGAGGAAAAGATCGGCCAACTACGGCTGATCGCTATTGATGAAAAGATGACTCCCGAAAGGATGCGCCAAGAGATCACCGCCGGGCGAATCGGGGGTACGTACGGCTCTGTGAGCCGTTACGTAAACAGACCCATGCAGGACGCGGCTCAACAAAGCCGCCTGAAAATACCGATGTTTTTCGGCTGGGACGTGATACACGGCCATCGAACCATTTTTCCCATTGGCCTGGCGCTGGCCTCCAGCTGGGATATGGACGCCATTGAGTTGAGCGGTCGAACGGCGGCGAAGGAAGCCAGTGCGGACGGTATCGATTTGACCTTTGCACCGATGATAGATATCGCCCGTGATCCTCGCTGGGGGCGTACATCCGAAGGCTTCGGTGAAGACACCTATCTGGTTTCGCGCATTGCCAAAGTGATGGTTCAGGCCTACCAGGGCAAAAGCCTGAATGCACCCGACAGCATCATGGCCAGCGCCAAACACTTCGCGTTGTATGGTGCTGTCGAGGGTGGACGCGACTACAACAGCGTTGATATGGGCCTGGCCAGAATGCACCAGGACTACCTGCCACCTTATCGTTCGGCGATTGAGGGCGGCGCGGGAGCGGTGATGGTGGCGCTTAACTCGATAAATGGCGTGCCAGCCGCTTCCAATGCATGGTTGATGCAAGACCTGCTTCGCAAAGCATGGGGCTTCAAGGGGCTGGTCATCAGCGACCACAATGGGATCAACGATCTGGTTCAGCATGGTGTTGCGAAGAATTACCGCGAAGCGGCCAGGCTCGCGATCAGGGCCGGTGTTGATATGAGCATGAACGACTTCTCCTATGGTCCGGAGCTACCCGGGCTGCTTGAGTCTGGCGATGTTTCCCAGAGCAATATCGATAACGCAGTGCGGGAAGTCCTGGGCGCCAAGTATGACATGGGGCTGTTCGAAGACCCTTACCGGCGCATCGGCGTTGCCAGTGAAGACCCCGCTGATAACAATGCCGAAAACCGTCTGCACAGAGCACCGGCCCGTGAGGTGGCACGCAAGACATTGGTGCTGCTGAAGAATGAAAACGGGCTCTTGCCGCTAAAAAAAGAGGGTGTGATCGCGCTCATAGGCCCGTTGGCAAAAAGTACCGTCGACATCATGGGCAGTTGGTCTGCAAGCGGCGTGCCCTCGCAATCGGTGACGATCTACGACGGGCTGAAAAACGCTATGGATAAGGGCTCGCTGATCTATGCCCGAGGCGTCAATCTCACGGAGGATCAAGAGGTTATCAAATACCTGGGAGCGTCCGAAATCGAGAACGACGCGCGTCCGGCAGCAGAAATGATTGACGAAGCGGTCAAGGATGCACAACAAGCCGATGTTGTGATTGCAGTAGTGGGTGAGCCCCGCAGTATGTCTCATGAAGCGGCCAGTCGAACCAGCCTCGATCTGCCAGGACGCCAGAGTGAATTGATCACCGCCCTGAAAGCCACCGGCAAGCCGCTGGTACTGGTATTGATGAACGGTCGGCCACTTTCCATCGGCAAAGAGCAGAAGCAGGCCGATGCAATTCTGGAAACCTGGTACAGCGGCTCTGAGGGAGGCAACGCCGTTGCCGATGTCTTGTTCGGTGACTACAACCCCTCCGGCAAGTTACCCATCACCTTTCCACGCTCCGTGGGGCAGATCCCCAATTACTACAGCCATTTGAACACCGGCCGCCCCTACCTGCCGGGTGGGCCTCGCAACTACACGTCTCAATATTTCGATCAATCCCCTGGTCCGCTTTATCCCTTCGGCTATGGGCTGAGTTATACCGATTTCAGCCTGACCGACATGGCCCTGTCTTCGACCACACTGAACAAGACCGACAAGCTCGTCGCCAGCGTCATGGTGAAGAATATCGGCCAGCGCGACGGCGAAACAGTGGTTCAGCTGTATATCCGCGATGTCGTTGGCTCCCTCAGCCGTCCGGTCAAAGAACTGAAGAACTTTAAAAAAATCATGCTCAAGGCCGGAGAAGAGAAAGCGGTCCACTTCAGCATTGATGAGAACGACTTGAAGTTCTTCAACGCTCAGTTGGAATACGCCGCCGAGCCGGGCGAGTTCCAGGTGCAGATCGGTCTGGATTCTCAGGATGTGAAGGAGCAGAGTTTTGAGTTGCTGTAAGAATAAGGCAGTGGCTAAGACCGATCAGTAAAGAAAATGAAGTGCCAAGCGCAGTACCTGTGGGAGCGTGGCTTGCCCGCGAAGAACGATGACGCGTAATACCTGAAAAACCGCGGTGCATTCTTCGCGGGCAAGCCACGCTCCCACAGGTTCTGCACTAGGCGCGTGATTGGCTTTAGTGGTCGCGAGGTCCCTATTTCGCCCCCTCCAACCAGACGGTCGGCGCCTGCCCCAGTATGCGGCGGAACATTGTCGAGAACGCCGCCGGGCTGTCATAGCCAAAATCCAGGGCAATCCGCGTCACCGGTTCGCCCACCACCAGCCGCGCCAGAGCCAGCACCACGCAGGCCCGCTGCCGCCATTGGCTGAAACTCAGGCCAGTCTGTTGGCGGAACAGGCGATTGAAAGTACGCAAGCTTATAGGCAACTGATCGGCCCATTGCTGGGGCGACTGATGAGCGTCGGGCCGCTGCACAAAGCCCTGGCACAACGCGAGCAACCGCGCATCGACGGGCAGCGGAATGTGCAACGGCAGGTGAGTACTGCGCCCAAGTTCATGCAGCAGCAAGCCGATCAACGTACCGTCGCGCCCGCGCTCGTCATACTCCAGCGGGATTTCTACCGCCTCCATCAGCAAATGCCGCATCAACGGCGAAACGCTGATCACCTGGCAGCGATCCCCCAGATCCACCACCGCCGGTTCGATATACACACTGCGCGTGCTCACCCCCAGCATCAGCACCTCATGCGCCACCCCCGGCGGAATCCACACCGCCCGTTGTGGCGGCACCACCCAGCTGCCGTCGTGCGTGCTGACCTGCATCACCCCGGTGGCGCCGTATAACAATTGCGCCCGTCGATGCGTATGACGAAGTAACGAATGCCCGTGGGAATAATCCGTACCGATGGCCACCACCGGCCTTGGCGTGTGGTCCAGCAGATCAATCGAAACATTGCGCATCGAACAGCCCCAACGGTTGGCGTAAACGCAAACATTATTGGCTGACTTGCTGAAGCAGGCCAAGGCGCATTCGTTCTATCGTCGACCGCTCTCACCCAATGGACGACACGCAATGTTCTATCTCCTGCTGGCACTCTTCGGCTGCATGACCGGCATCACCGCGGTGCTGTTCGGCTTCGGCGGCGGCTTCGTCGTCGTGCCATTGCTGTACCGCTCGCTCATGGCCAGCCACGGCACAGACAACCCCGTCGGACAATCGGCAATGCACATTGCCGTGGCGACTTCGACCTGCGTCATGATCGTCAACGTAACGATCGCCACCGGCAAACACCGCCGCGCGGGAAACCTCATTCGCCATTACCTCTGGCCGTTGGGCGGGTTCATCGGCTTGGGCGCGATCGTCGGCGCCGTCTCGGCGATGTGGGTGAGTGGCGAAGTGATTCGCTATGCCTTCATCGCGTACCTGGGCGTGACCATCGCGGATTGTCTGTTACGACGCGGCTTTCTTACAGCGTCCGACACCGCAATCCCACGGCGATTGGGAAGGGCAGAAGTGTCTGGCGGCGGTGTAGGAATTGGCGCCATCGCCACGTTTCTCGGCGTGGGCGGCAGCGTCATGACCGTGCCGCTGTTGCGGCGTTGTGGGTTGAGCATGTCCCAGGCGACGTCCATGGCCAATCCGCTAAGTTTGCCCGTGGCGCTGGCTGGGACGCTGACTTACATGGCGATGGCCGGGTTCACCGAGTTTGACCTGGGGCCGTGGTTTATCGGGTATGTGGATGTGCTGGGGTTTGCGGTTTTGACGGTGGGATCGTTGGTGGGGATTCGGTTGGCCATGCCGTGGATTGGGCGGATACCGGATCGAATCCATGCGCGGGTGTATATCGGTTTGCTGGTGCTGGTGCTGCTGAGCATGTGGGCCAACTAAATCACCCCTCTATTTAGGGGTTGGTATTGGTAGGTTTTTTCGCAAGAATGAGTCTTTGCGCTGAGCACAATTCTTCGCGGGAGGATGTCATGTCCATCATCGAAAGTGACTGGAAGAAATTCAAGGAACTGCACAAACTTGCGCTCGATCGTTTCTGCCTGGGTGTGCTGGCTGATGCCAAGACAATTGCCCAGCATGACGCGCTCTCGGCTCATGCCAGGTATGGAATGATTTATCGCCTGATGCGTGATCGGGACAAGGACATCGTCCAGACTTTCGACCCCTACAGTCGTTCCAGTGCACCCATAGCTTTGCGATGGATGGTCAAGCACGACTTGCTGACCGATGCGGAGCTGTCGGTTCTTAGCGAAGCAATGTTAGAAGAGGTCGCTGACGTTGTTCGTCAACCCTATAAGCTTGAATGGGCTGAAGAGATCGTGCGAGAGGACTGAAAACGGTTATCAACCAGCCCTTTATAAGAGAACGATGGATGTGGATCTTCAATTGCACCGAAGCGGCAAGTAACTTCTTCAGCCGCGTGCACAAGGGTAAAAAAATCAGCCCGGTGCACAAACCGCCATCGTCCGTCATTGAAGATGATGTGCCTGATGAGTCCGCCGAACAGTGGCTGGTTCACGCTGTCACTGTTCAACGCAAGCATGTGTTGTACGTCATTCACGTAAAAACTCGTTATTGCATGATTTTTGCGGACGCGAAAAAAGCGGACATCAAAGGTTTCCTTCAACGTTTTTCCGAGCGTTGGATAAACGGAGTGATTCAGCATGCGGTGCAACACGACATACTTCGTTGGTTCAACGACCAACTGATAGCGGAGCGATTCCAAGAGAGTTGTCGCGAGTACGTGTTATACAAACGCGGACATCGCGGTGCGCAGAAACACATCAATGACATCGCCTGGGTGTTTGAGGGATGTGCTGCCGAACGAGGTTCTTTACCCCCTGACGAGTTCTCGGCAGGCCGCTTCGATACCGACATGAACAACTACCTGAGAGGCGGTAAAGAACACAAGAATTACTTCTACCCGGATGAGGAAATGATCGTTCACTGGTTAAGCCGTTACGGCGGCCTTGATGAGCTGGGCATTCAAGCCGCCCGTGAGCGGCACAAGGCAGCGAAACGAGAGATTCGGGAGGTCGTAAGGCAGCTTCAGCAAGCGCATGAGCCGTTGCAGTAAAGCTGTGGAACAGACTACTTACTCTCTAACCCTGGTGCATCCCGAACAATAAAGTGATCCAGGTTCTCGATATTCGCACTGAACACCCCGAACGTCTGCTCGGGGTTTTTCTTGCTCGGCACCTGCTTCAACTCCGGCGTCACGCCATAAAAAAAGCAAAACAACTCTTTTTCGCTCTCGATAGCGTGCTTGATCTCTTCCAGAAACGCTTTGCGCTTGCGGTAGTTGTCGATCAGCTTTTTGCTCAGGTAAACGTTGACCGAATAAGGCTTCTTCTTCGCCTCGTCCGCTTGCTTGAGCCAGACCTTTTGTTCGAAGTCGATGCGAAAGCTTTGCGTGTAGTCCTTGATCTCCTTGATCTTGCCCCAGTAAATCAGCCCCTTGTTGTCCTGCAGGAACTCGATTTTCTTGAAGAAAGAACTGTAGGGCGCCGTGTGCTCGCCAATCTTCAGCGGCATGCGCTTGAGCAGATCCTTGTCCTCGAAGTTCGACACAAAACACTCCACCGGGTGGGCGAAGACACTGGTCTTGTCCGGCGCCGACTCGCGAATCGGGTGCTCGACATCACTGACCGCTGAAGATTGTTTCGAGTCGTCCCGCATCACATCCGCCGCCACCGCTGGGCTCAACGGCTTACGCACATACTCGCGCCGAATCAGCAGCAACTCCGATGGGAAATGCTCCTCGCGATTGTCATTCGATTCCGCACCGTCTGCATCCACACCTGACGCCGACGCCTTGAGGCTGACATAAGGACAATCCGCAACATGGCGGGTGCTGGGCGTGTTCTTGAAGTGCGGGGTGCGGATGTAATTCACATTCTTGGCGTTGAACGTCGTCAACACATTCGCCGCATCAAACGCCGCCCGGCAGGCATCGTTGGGGCACTGGAAGTGTTCCTTGGCGGAATCGAACTCCATCGTCTCGTCGAAATTCAAATCGCGCACGTCATAGATCGACAGCTTGTCGTCGAGGCTGAGGCAGTAGGCGAAGTCGAATTTCATGGTGGGCTGGGGTCCTTGCAGGCGCGAGCTTGCTCGCGATGGTTGCTAACGATAACGCATAAAACCTGACACCTCGCGGCGTTCTCAGGTTTTCGTCGCAACGCCGCCCGGAGCAAGCTCGCACCTACACCCGTCAGCGCAATCCAATCCTGCCCACCCGGTGCTCAACCCTGGCGGATATCCACCAACCGGGGCTTGGCAATCGACAGGTAATCCTGCGTATCGAGCACCATTGATGCATCCAGCCGACCGGCGTTGAAGGCGATTTCGCCGTAGCCCGTGGTCAGGGATGGGTCGACGATCAATTGAATCCGCTCATCGAAGGTAAACGGAGGGATGGCGCCGATCTTGCACCCGGTCAGTTGCATGGCAGTTTGCGCGTTCACCAGCTCGGCTTTTTTTCCTCCCAGGGCCGCTCCGACTTTTTTCATGTCGAGCCTCTGGTCCCCTGGCAGTATCACCAGGGCATAGGGTTCGGCCTGACCCTTTAGCGCGCAGAGCATGGCTTTCGCGCCTTGGCCGGGTTCGGTGCCACGGAGTTCGGCGACCCGCGCCGACTGGCCCTCGGCATCGTGCATCAACACCCGATAGGAGGCGGCGTGGGCATCGAGTAGCGCCACCAGGCGATCAAACATGAGCTGCATGGGCTTTCCTCAGGTTTTCAGCAACAGGTCGTAGGACAGTTTGCTGATCAGGATCACCAGCAACACCAGAAACAGCGCCCGGACAAAGGGCACGCCTTTACGCACCGCCAGCCAGGTGCCGGTCAACGCGCCCAGGATGTTGAAGGCCGCCATGGGGAGGGCGATCAGGTACAGCACGTTACCTGTCGGGATGAAGAACATCAGCGCCGCCACGTTGGTCGCGATGTTCACCAGCTTGGCCGACGCCGAGGCGTGCAGGAAGTCGAAGGCGAAGCAGCGGATAAACAGGAAGATCAGGAAGGAACCGGTGCCAGGGCCGAACAGCCCGTCGTAGAAACCGATGGCGCCGCCGATGACGACCGCCAGCCACTTCTGCCGGACACCGATTTCCGTGGGGGCGTGCAGGGCGCCGAAGTCCTTTTTCCAGAAGGTGTACATCGCCATCAGCACGATCAATACCAGCACCGCCGGGCGCATGACTGACTGGGGCACGAACGATACCGTGGCCGCGCCGAAGAAGGCCATGACAAAGGCGGCGCAGGCGGCTGGAATCACCAGGCCCCAGTCGATCACCACCTTGCGCACGAAGGACCGGGCCGCGAAAGCGGTGCCGAACGCGGCCGCGACCTTGTTGGTCCCCAGCAGCGCTGCCGGTGGTGCGGCGGGTAGCACGTTGAACAACGCGGGTATCTGGATCAGGCCGCCGCCGCCCACCGCCGCATCGATCAGGCCGGCGGCGAAGGCGAATACACAAAGAATGACAATATCGACCATGAACATCAGGCTCTTGCGATGAAGGGTTGTTGGGGGTTCAGCGCCAGCACGCGGGCCGGGTCGTTGACCCCGAAAACGCGCAGCAGCCAGCGGTCGCGCCCATCGTAGCGCGGGGTAAAACCTTCCCTGGCATGCAGGGTTTGCTGGTTCTTGAAGATCAGCATATCCCCCGGTTGCAGCAGGATGGGGTGTGCGACATCGGGGTGATTGGCGGCGGCTTCAAACAGCTGCAGGGCCAACTTCGCAATGGAACTGGTGGCTGTGACACTGGCCTTGTTGTAACGGCAAAACAGCTCGTCGGTTGCGCTTTTGTACAGCAGGGGCACGTTTTCCAACACATTGCCTGCCTTGCCGAAGGACACCGGTCGGTGAATGGCGAACTGCGGTTGTGACAAAGCTGTTTCAACCCAGGCGGGCAACATGGCCAGCACCTCGCTAATGGCAACGATGCGGGTCGGCACATCCGGCTCGCAGCGCAGACCGGTCAGGCACAGGTACTCCGGACAGGCCGACAACGTTGAGACAGGTTCGCAGGTCAAGGGCAGGTGCGGGTTGTCGACGTGCATGCACAGGTCCATGCGCGACCCATAGGAGCTCTTTTCGGCTTCACGCTGGTGCTTGGGCGACACGTGGCGGAACACCGTGTCGTCGTTTTCACCCTCGTAGGCCACCGGATGGGTTTGCAGGGTCTGCAGCACCGCCAGGATAGCGCCGGCCACTACCGGCAGTTGCTCGATACCCAGCGCCATGTCGTAGGGGGTGGCGGGCAGGTGCGAGTCCAAGGGCAGTCCCCTGACGATCATTGCCTTCTCGGGGGCCTTGGGGAAGTTGCGCAAGCGATCGATTTTTTCACCACACAGGATGCTCTCAAGCAGCTGCCCCAAGGCCGGCATGCGACGGATACCCGAGGCGCTGTCGGTCACGGCCAGGGAGGTGAGGCCGGCGTGAAGCGCGTGCTGCTCTTCGAACGAGACATGAATCTGCGGTATCGCCTGTCGGGTTGAACTCGCTGAGTGACTGCGCTGCCAGTCACGAATATGTTCACCCTCAGTGGGCGTTGATGTCCCGATTATTGCTTCCAGCTTTGCCACGTCCATTTGCTCCCGTTTGCCTACATCCCTGTAAATTGAGCGCGAAGGTTAACGGAAGGGCCTTTTTTGTGTTGCAATACCGCGTTGCAATAAATGCAATGAGGTGATCAATGGCTCTGGATAAGTTATGGGCGCTTGAAGCCTTCGCGACCGTAGCGCGCAAGCGCAGCTTCGTCGCGGCGGCACGCACGCTGGGGCGCTCCCCCAGTGCGTTGACCCGCGCCGTTCAGGGCCTGGAGGAAAGTGCCGGGGTCAAGTTGTTTAATCGCTCCTCCAGCGCCGTAAGCTTGACGGAGGCGGGCGAACGCTTGCTGCCCCACGCCTGCAAAATGCTGGAATTGCAACGTGAGGCGGATGAAGACCTGGCCGGTCTCAGCGGCATGGCGAGCGGCTGGGTGCGTTTTTCCGCCCCCGAGTCCCTCGCTCACAGCGTTTTGCCGCAATTGATCGCGCAGTACGCGGAGGGTTATCCAGACGTGAACGTCGACGTGATCTTCACTGACGAGATCCTCGACCCGGTCAAGAGCAAGCTGGACTTCTCGATTCGCGGCGCGTTTGCGCAATCCAGTGACCTGATCGGCTATCCACTCTGGAGTTACGCGCGTCATCTGTACGCCAGCCCCGGCTACCTGCAGCGGCGCGGGACGCCTGAGGCCATTGAAGCGCTGGAGGCCCACTCGCTGATCCTGCACACGGCACCGCGCATCCTCAAGGAATGGAATTTCCGCAGTGAGCAGCAGGCCATCAGCGTTCGGGTCCATCCAGGGTTTCGTTTCAGCTCAGGCGTTGCGGTGTTCCAGGCCGCCCTCGCGGGCATCGGCATCGCCCGCCTGGCGGACTGGCTGGCGGAGCCCGAAGTGCAAGCGGGGCGCCTGCGCCGGGTCTGCCCCGAGTACCGGCTCACCTCCAGCAACGGTGACAGCCCGCAGATGCACGCGGTGTACCCGGCCGGGAACTTGCCGCTGCGGGTGAAGGCACTGCTGGAGGTGGTTCGCGGGTTTGGTCACAGCCTTGAGCGCAAAAATGGACCTTAAACTGCGGAATTTTGAAGGAGCACAATCGGGCCCTTGAATGGGGAAGAGCGGGAGGCGGGGCGGGTTGCACTGACTGTTTTCAATACACCGCAAAATCTGCGGCAACACACCAAACCTGTGGGAGCGAGCCTGCTCGCGATTCCCAAGATCAACACCGCAACTAAGCCAGGCACGAACCTGTGGTGAGGGGATTTATCCCCGTTGGGCTGCGGAGCAGCCCTAAAACTCAGCATGCGCGGTGAATCAGACATACCAGATTGTCTGCTTGGCGACTGCTCCCAAGATGCAACATAAACAAAATCCGCTGCCTGAAACCCAAGCAGCGGATTTTTTTGTGGGTGAAAAATCAGAATCCGCGCATCACCCGTGATGCTTTTCGCCACCAGGACTCTCGCCGATTGAATGGATCATCCGCCAACACGCACGGCATATCCCGCAACCGAATCCAAGGCTCATCCCGCCAATGCAACATGCAGAGCGACATTTGTGGCCAATCCAGCACGCTCAACGTTGGCCGCTCCACCGTCCGCGATGACCGCGCATCACGCAGCGCTGGTACTACCTGGTGCGTCAGCCACTCGCGTAGCAACCGATTCTCCGGGCAGTAGTGATAGACCAGCAACGCATACACACCCGACTCGCTTACCATCAAGCGTTCTTCCGCAACGTTATGGGCGTAGACATACATCATTTGCCGCTGATCAGCATCGAGCTTGCGCGTCGTGCGTTCATCAAGGTTCTTGCCCATCAAGCGCCCCAAGTCATGAGCAGAAAACCACGCCTGGTTCTCCACCAGAAGGACAGGAAGATAAATGTTATGACGGATGAACAGGGTCGATAGGAGTGGTTCAGGCATGGCGCACCTCCTGAAGCGGAGGTACGAGATCTAGTCGATGGGTACGGCAATTCACCTTCATCATGAAGGATGGGAATTCAGGCATTTCCATTACCTCTGGCTGCTTTCTTAGGGCATTCGTTATGGGTGTCGGGAGCTAAGAAACCCACCAGAGACGGGCCGGACATATTCCCCTTTCGGGTCTTGTATTCGCCCACTCCCGACATAACGGGGATTTTCTCGCAGGCGTAGAGAAACCGCAGACGAAAAAAAGCCGCATGACTGTCGGGTGCGGAGGGCCGCTCTGGTTGAGGCGTTTCTTAGGCGCCGAATCGAAAGCCTAGGGGGTCAAAGCAATACGGTCAACCCAATAAAATCGATCATCGAATTTGAGTCAGAAGCTTGTAGGCCTAAGCATCCGAACCGAGGGTAATGCGGATTTCGTTGCGTAATAATTCTCTGTCTTTCGTGTGGCATTCCCAAACAATCGCCACTCTCCACCCGAGGGCTTGCAGCGCTTGTTGAGCCGCCAGATCTCGTTCAACATTTCTCGCGAGTTTAGGGAGCCAAAAATCGAGTCTGCTCTTCGGTGTGTACGCATATTTGCATCCAGGATGCCGGTGCCAAAAGCATCCATGCACGAATATGCACAACCGGTGCTTGGGAAACACCAAGTCAGGTTTTCCCGGCAGATCCTTCCTATGCAGACGATAGCGAAGCCCCATCTCATGACACACCGATCGGACGAGCATTTCAGGCTTCGTGTTTTTGCCCTTGATCATCGACATGATCTTGGAGCGGCGTTCTGGGGAGACGATGTCTGCACTCATCCAATATAGGCACCCGCGCTAGTCTATAGATTCGATTTATTGATCGAGACTCTTGAGCGAACAGCAAACATGCCTTCCGACCTCCCAGATTGAAGGACGTCCTCACTCGCCTGCCGACACAGGGGCAAGTGGAATAGGCGAACTGTTACCGCGTCGCTGACAACCGGCCTAGTTACGCAAGGCGGTATGCCCGCCCGGACGCTCATGATGAGTTCTCACGCACGCGGCTGTCGACCTATGGCAAGAGTGTATTAGCAGATAATTTAACGGATCTTTGAAAAGGCTGAAAAGATATCGTTTTCTGACGGCGACGAAATATATGCAAGCAACGAAGGGCTTGTAATTCGTGACCATTCGGGAAAGGGGTTTTGCAAGGTTACCGGCGCTATGCCACTATCCCGATCCCTGACTTGGATGCAGGCGATATTCCTGATTCGAGTCGTCTTCCGAATACAGTAGGGATGCTAATGGCTGATTACATTATTGACCCAGCGTACGACAAATGTCGCGCGTTCATTGATGGTTGGCGCCTGAAAGGCAGGAGTTGGGAAGATATTGCCAAACTCGGCCGAATGGGAGAGTCACTTGATAAAGTCAATGACTGGCTCCTTTTACAGGAGGAAATGGACGACTGGCCTTCGCTAGGCAATAGCCCGGAAGAGCGCTTTGAATGCTGGAAGGAGATCGTTAGGCACAAGGAGCAGGCGGAACAGCAATCTGTCGCCGCGGCGAGCCCCTTGATCATTGTAGGGGCGGAAGAGGCCGAGCCCGGCATGGCAGTGCCACAAGACGGGCGAAGTGCATGGCAGCTCTACAGAAAATATCTGATCGCGCAGGGCTGGAAGGGAACCTCGGTCGATAATATTCAGAGATCTGCCGTGCGCGTCCTGCAGCACCTTCGGCAGACAACAAAAGATCGCATGCCTGTAAAAGGGCTGGTGGTCGGACATGTACAGTCTGGCAAGACAGCCAACATGGCGGGCCTGATTTCCATGTCAGCCGACTATCGATGGAACCTGTTCGTCGTGCTCACCGGGACACTTGAGAACCTGCGGGTACAAACCAGCAAGCGTCTAGTCGGCGACTTGTTCCAGCATGATGCAAACGTTAGTTGGAAGGCGATCGAGCATCCGTCGAGGAACAGCCCTTATGGGGCCCGTGCACAGGACATGCAGTTCGACGCTGGCCGACGAGACCGCCACCTTGTTGTTTGTTTGAAGAACCCGGCCCGGCTGAGGCATCTTATTGACTGGATCGAGGCGCACTCTTTGGGGATGTCGCAGATGCGGCTCGTAGTGATTGATGACGAGGCGGATCAGGCGGGTATCAATTCGAATGACGTTTCGAAGGATGAACGTACGGTCATTAATGAACTCATTCTGCGGTTGATCAGTTTGCCGCTTCAATGCGTGAACTACGTCGCGTTCACAGCCACACCTGCCGCCAACTTTCTGAATGAAGGACCTGGCGATACTCTGTATCCCACCGACTTCATCGCGGCTCTGCCGCAGGCGGACGAACATTTCGGTCCTGTGCAGATTTTCGGTTACGCCGAACATAACAAGGAGCCGCTTGGAATCGTTCGTGAAGTCTCCAACGAAGATCTGAAACAGATTGGTAGGCTTCACAAGGGAGAAAACCTGACACTGCCGCAGGCGCTACAAGAAAGTCTGATTTGGTACCTATGTTGCGTCGCCGTGATGCGATTGTCCGGCGCTGCAAAGCCCGTAAGCATGTTGATCCATACCAGCGCGAGGCAGCTTCATCATGATTACATGAGCGAAGCGGTACAGGCGGCGCTCGAAACGTGGTCGGAGTATGGTGATGATGAATTGGCCGATACTTTAATACCTGTGTGGGATAGGATTTCGTCAGGTCTGGATGTTGCGCAGTTTGCCGAGCGTTTTCCCGACTACGGACGGCTCTCCGAGCTTTGTGAACTGCCGACGTTTGATAATTTCTTTGCAGAAATCCGGACACTTCTCGATACAGTGACGGCTATCCAGCTGGATGCAGACTCCAAACGGACGTACCACCGCGGTATCCACGTGTGTGTCGATAACTGCGCCAATAACGGGGTGACAGATGAGAACGAAGTTCGGCGGTTGTTCTACCCTGACACGGCGCAAGGCCTTGATTTTTGTACGGCGTTCATTGTCATCGGCGGCGGGACGCTTTCCCGAGGGCTGACAATTGAAAATCTGGTCAGTACCTTTTTCCTGCGCGGCTCCGCGCAAGCAGATTCCCTCATGCAGATGGGGCGCTGGTTTGGTTACCGTAAGGGCTATGAACTGCTGCCTCGTATCTGGATGTCCGATGATACGAGAGTGAAGTACGAGTTCATGACAGTGGCGGAGGAGGAGCTTCGTGACGATCTGCAGCGCTTCATGCATGGCGGCGCCAAGCCTGAGGAGTTCGGGCCTCGCGTCCGTGTACATTCGCGGCTCGCCTGGATTCGCCCAACAGGCGCGAACAAGATGCAGCGCGCTATCAAGGCAGAATTCGACTTTTCGGGAATAAACCGGCAAACAACCGTTTTCCATGACGGCGATGATGCTGCCGCGGTGCTCGATGCCAATTTGTCGTCAACGGAGAGATTTCTGAGTTCGGCAGGTACAAACCTAGAAAAGTCCGAATTGAAGGGAGGCAACAGCCTTGTTTGGCGTAACGTTGACGTCAATCGGGTAGCCGATTATCTGGAAGGCCTGTCGTTCCATCCCGGGAATCAATTCTTCTCCGACATGAAAGCCTTTCTGAAATGGCTCGATGAGCACGCTGAGAACGCCAGCTACACGAATTGGAACGTCGTGGTGGCGGGCAGCACACCTAAGCCGGAAAACAGCTGGGAGGTTTCTGGCAAGACTGTTGGTCGGGTCAACCGTAGCCGCTTCGCTGACAAACGTTCGGATGATGGCGTGTCCATTGGTGCACTGCGAGATCCGAAGGATCTGCTGGCTGATGCCCAGGGCCTTGAAGAGCGTGACTTTTCGAAGGCAGGTTTCACTAATTTCGAGGTGGCAAAGCTTCGCTGCAAAGGTGGTGTCGGAACAGTACCTCAACTGCTGATCTACCTCATCGACAAAGACAGTCCCTATGATCGTTCTAGAAAAGTCGCCGCTGCGCCGCGCCGAGAGAGGGATTCGCTCAATGCCAAGGCGCACATCGTAGGCATCAGCCTTTATCTGCCAGGTTCGCAAGGCAAGCAGAAAAACTACGTCACTCACGTCACGGTCAATATCCCGGAAACCTTCACAGTATCGGAAGATAATCTCGAAGAAACGATAGACGGGATCTGACCCATGAAGTATCACAGCCTTCAACTGCAGCCCATGCAGGAATCTGGTGCATTCCTTCTTCGCGCGCTGCAGAACGAAGAAACGCCTCTTCTGGATCTGCTGGTACGTGAATCCATTCAGAATGCGCTCGACGCAGGACGCAACGGAAATCGAGCACTTCCGGTTTCGGTGGATTTCCATATTCGCGAGCATTCGCTGGACGCCATTGCCTCGACGTTCAGTGAAGGACTGAACCTGCAGATGCTCGAGAAACGTTATCCGCGT
Source organism: Pseudomonas sp. ZS1P83 (assembly GCF_054897825.1). Lineage (NCBI taxonomy): Bacteria > Pseudomonadati > Pseudomonadota > Gammaproteobacteria > Pseudomonadales > Pseudomonadaceae > Pseudomonas > Pseudomonas sp. ZS1P83. The sequence goes on along the minus strand of NZ_CM142706.1, from coordinate 4,001,055 downwards.
ACTCCGAAACTGCTTGAAATTCGCGATTCGGGTACCGAGGGGCTGACTGGGCCGATGACCTTCGATAGCGTGGAAGCGAACGGTCAGCATGGCAACTTCCTGAAGCTTGCGTTCGAAATCGGTCGGACTCGCGCGGACGACGGTGCGGGCGGCTCGTGGGGATTGGGCAAGACCTGTTACTTCCGCATGGGCGCTGGCCTAGTTATCTACTACAGCCGGATCAAGACGGTCGAAGGGTATGAAGAGCGGCTGGTGGCTTCGCTGGTCGAAGATGAAAACCGTGTCGACCGCCTGCAGCTCACGACGCAAACCGGCATTGCCTGGTGGGTGGCGAATGATAGCTTGCGAGCAATCACTGCGCCGGAGCACATTCACGAAATCTTGGAGGCATTCGGTGCTCAGCCTTTCACCGGTAAAACAACTGGAACGGCAATCATCATTCCACTGCTCAAGGAAAACCTTCTGCCCGTGTTCGACGAAGAAAGAGGGCCGGCGCCATGGTGGTGCAGCAGTTATGAAGATTACGTGAATGTTGCGATCCAGCGCTGGTTCAATGCGCGGCTGGATAACCCCTTCTTCGCCAGTGGTAGATATCTGAGCGCATCGGTGAATGGCAAGGAGATCGCTAGTGCGGACATGTTGCCGATATTTCGAGTGAGTCAGTGCCTGTATGACCGCGCAGTAGGAGAGGCGCCTGAGGAGGAAGATTATCTGACGGCTAGAGGCGTCAAGAGTAATGATCTGCTCTGCAGACCTGTTCAGTTGCGCGGTGAATTTGTAAGTGGCAGTCAGGCGGGCTGGCTGCTTGCCTTGGCGATAACCCCGCGCCAGTTGCAAATGGATGCGCCAGACAACGCGCCCAGCCCAGAAACCTGCATCTTCTCCAAAACAGACAGCGGTGCGCCACATCGACCCATCATGACCTTCATGCGCTCGCCCGGTATGAACATCTGTTGGGATGACAGTATTGATTCGCGAGGCTGGGCCGGTGGATTCGCCGGTTTTGCGGACGGGCGATACGTTGTGGGGCTCTTTCTACCCGATTCGGAACAGCAGCTCCAGCCATCCGAAGCTCGAGGGTTACGTTCGACCATACAGAATCTCGAAGGGTATCTGAGGAGTTGCGAGCGTGCGGATCATGCAGAGTGGGTAGACGTAAACGGAGGGCGAGTCGTTGAAAAGATTCGTGCCCAGTGTGGCCGGGCCTTGAAGGATTTCGGCGTACCGTCCCAGCCCAGCGTGGCCGTCAAACCTTCGATGCGGATGTCACGCAAACTTGCCGAGCTCGTGCTGCCGAGCCGTGGGTTTGGTGCGGATGGGCGGTTTGGCAAAGCGGCGCCCCGTGCGGCCATCGGACAAGCTTCCAGAGGAGGTGCGGTGCCTACGCCCGAACTGGAGATAATGGAGGTTAGGCATACAGCATCCGCCATCGTCATGAAGTGGTGTTTGAGATGGGGGATGCTGCAGCCAAACATACCCAGGGAAATCACCGTTTCTGTAGATTCCGAAGTCGGGCCAATCACCTTTAATAACTGGCTCGATAGCGGACTCGGCACGTTCCCGTTTCAACTGGACTCACCCCGCATTAGTAGTGTGATCCCTTCTGTAAAAAGCACGGAAACTGCGAATGGAACCGGTGTCATGCTGAGGGTTGGTTCTGCGTTTATTCAACCGGGGCTCGTGCTGGAGGGGGAACTCCACGTCAGGATGACTGACTCAGGTGGCAAGTTGTTGCGGCCGGTGATCGGAGTTCGGATTTCGGATACAAATGGAGCGGCGGAGTGAGTACTCGACTGCCGCTATATCGAATGCTGAATGCGCCACTCGGCGGTGGAAGCGAGTCGGAAGTGAACTATGTCTTCCGGTCACATGACGGTCTTGATCCGGGCGCGACGGCGGTGAGTAACGATCAATATGCCTTGGGTAAGGATAGTGACTGGAACCCGGCTGAACATCCCTTGATGGTTGAATGTTTGATCGAGCGGGCGCCGCTTCTGGAGGCCATCTTTGGTCCCGACGGTGTAGCGAGCACGGACGCTAAGGTGTTGCTGGCGCTGGAATGGGCATCTGCAGATTCCTGCTGGCGAACGCTTGGGTCCGTTCATGACCTGCGGCACGACGAAGAGGGCGGGGCTGTGCTGCTCGACATCGAACTGGAGCCCGGGACTGTCAGAGGTAGCGGTTTTCTGTCGGTTCAAGCGTTTCTAGGCCAATACAAGGCAGCGTTCGCTCCCGGATTTGCGCATCAGCCAGGTTCACGACTAGGTCCGTTGGCACAACCAATCGAAATCGTCATTGACGGCGACGGCTCCCTTTTTCCGGTGCTAGAAGAGTCTTTGGGCGCAGAGGGACCACTGTGGCAGTTGAGAGCTTGTTGGAGTGATCCGCAGGACGAGCCATTCTCCAGCGACTACGTGGCCCTTGTACTTAACAACGCACATCCGCATTTCGAACAATTGCGCGACCGCCGGGCTTTAAATATCGAGCAGTCGCCGTTGATGCGTCAGGTGTTCGCAGCTTGGCTTGCGCTGGTCATTGCCCAAGTCAAGGAAGACATGGGCGCACAGTTCGATGCGTATCAGGGCGCGCCCGATGCCGATGAAGGTATCGCGAGTATCGCAGACGCAGTGCGCTCATTCATTCGATTGGGGAATCTGAATACAGGCTCACTTCCGGATTTGTTCATATCTACGCAATGCTGGCTTGATCACCGGGTCCGGGAACTGGAGAACGCGGCATGAGTTTCCCGACACTGAACCTTAAACTGTCGCAGCGCCACTTTGACGAGATGGTCAAAAGCGATGCGTTTCTCCCCGATATGTCCAACCCGGAACTGGAAAAAGTACGCCGCCAACTACTTGCCATTGTGTCGCTGTATGATCCAACTGCAAGGAGCAACGCTTCAGGTCCTGGCGCCTATGACATGAAAGTTGGCCTTGCCCTGTACCGAGTATTGGCAGAGGCTGGCATGGACATCCGCACCGCCGCAGATGATGGCTGGTGGCGCTTTCTTACCCTGCGCGTTCTGCCGGATTTGGTGAAAAGTCGTTGGGGCGGCACCCCGCCTGTGCGGTTCTGGAAGGGGCGAAGCCGCATCTGGTTACGGGCGATGTGGTGGACCGTTCACCTGACGTGGCAGGGCTCCGAGGAAAGCACTCGAAAAATACTGGAGAGTGTGACCACGGATACGGTCGTACAACTGGTCGAACGGCCTGGCAAGGGCGGTTTCAGGATTGATCTGACGCGGCTGATTTTCAGGATGCGAAGGTTGCGCAAACCATCTCAGGATCAGTTCAGGGCAATCATGAAGCTAAATACGGCGCAGATTGTGCTAAAGGAGCCCGTGTTCTGCGCAGGCGGTTTGTCTGGCTACGTCGACGCACTGTTTGCCGACGTGGGATGCGCACCCATCGATTTGAATAGTGATCATGACTGATTTACTGAAAGAGATTCAGGAAGGCTTCGCTAACCTTGACCAGAGTGGCCGTATTCTGCCCATCAAGGCGATGCCCGCAGCGTGCCCAGCGTGGGTCTTTCGTGAAGGTGACAGGTTCGGCGTTGCCGTTGAGTGCTCCGAACCCTTGGAGATTTCAGAAGGGTTCGCCGGCGCCAAGCTCCGGACAGTGGAACGGGTTGTCGCGGGAAAGCATCAGAGGTTCCTGCGGCTGGAGTCGTCCATTGAATGGCTCCGCAACGAGTTCGGTCTGATCTGCGAGCATATGATCAGCGTTGAATCCGGGATTGCTGTACGTCAAGCGCTGCTGGCAGACCCGTTAGCATGGTGGCAACGGTGGCGGCATTTGCTGGGCAATGCGTTGGTCGACAAGCATGGCTATGACGTGCTTGCTGAACTGCTGGCCTTGGAAGTGCTGGTCATCAAGGGAGCTACCTATGAGTGGAGCGGCCCCTTCGGCGGCGTAGTTGATATTAAGACTCCAACGACGGATTACGAGGTTAAGTCAACGATCAGTCGCTACGGGGCCGTGATCAACATCTCCGGGCAGTTCCAGCTGGCCGCCTCATCCGGTAAGCCGTTAAAACTGGTCCACTTCAGGTTCGAGCCGGTCAATGATGGTCTGTCGATCGATCTCATCTGTGATCGTCTCATTGCGCTCGGCGTCGACGCAGCCATGCTGGAGGGCGCGTTGCAGCGGCTCGGGATGGAGGCAGGATGTTCCGCTCGGAAAGAGGAATACAACCTGCTCGAGGCACGGTCCTATACAGTTGATGACAGCTTTCCCCGAATAACGCCTGCGAGTTTTATAGGTGGAGTGCTCCCAGAAGGCGTTGTTCAGTTTGAGTACAGAGTTGATCTTTCCGGTCTGAAGTCTCAGCCTTATTAGAGATTGACTTTAGTTTCGTCCCAAGTGGCGATTCGACGCTCCAGCCCGACTGTATTGAGGATGTGATCGTCGCGAGCGCGGCTGAAGTGCGCTGCTGTTCTAATCCTGGTAGAGTGTCGCGACTCGGCTGCCTACGCGGTTGCCATTCTTGATTTTTTGACCAATGATGCCCATGACTCAATACCAGAACCTTCTTTTCCCGCCGAGGGCGATCGCTGAGCCAGCTGTTGCAGTTGAGGACGCGATCCAGATCGTCGACCTTTTCGCTGGCCCTGGCGGTTTGGGTGAGGGTTTTTCATCCTCCGGTGATGGCCGTCATTTCGATATCATTGTTTCTGCCGAAATGGATCCTGTCGCCAGGAGGACGCTTAGACTGCGAGCTTTCTACCGCTTGCTCAAGCGCGAGTACCCTAAAGGACTCAAGGGTTACTACCAATACTGCAATGGCGAGGCAGCAGAGCCTAGCACCCCTGAAACAGCAGAGTTCTGGAGCCGGGCCGATCAGGAGGCACGGCAAATAACATTGGGTTCGGATGCAGGCGACAAGGAGTTGAATGGTCTCATCAACGACAGATTGAAAAAGGACGGGCGTCCGTGGGTCCTAATTGGCGGTCCTCCATGCCAAGCGTATTCACTCGCTGGTCGATCCAGAAACCAAGCCAAGCAGGGTTATGTTCCCGAGAATGATCATCGGCATTTTCTGTATAAAGACTATTTACGCATCATCAAGGATTATCGCCCTACTGTTTTCGTTATGGAAAATGTGAAGGGGATCTTGTCTTCAAAAGTTGGAGGTAAAGGGATCTTTGCTCAAATTTTGGAAGATTTGGTGGACCCTACAAAAGCATTAGATAACGCAGAAGGCGGCCAAAAATACAAGATTTGTTCTCTGGTTTCCGAAGAGTCATTCAGCTCTGCAGATTGCATGGACAGGGTAAATCCGAAGTCTTTTATTATCGAAGCAGAAAAATACGGAATTCCACAAGCTCGCCATCGTGTCATCCTTCTGGGGATAGCGCTCGACGAGCACGGTAATGTTCCGCCCCATGACCTTTTGAAAACAACCGACCCCGTATCGGTGAGGCAAGCTATTGGTGGTCTGCCCAAGCTTAGAAGCAAGCTGTCAAAGCGTTCGGATTCTCAAGAAGCTTGGTATCAAGCTGTTGCTGACGAAGTAGATGATTTGCTGCATCACGCAGAACTTGAAAGTGGCGAACTGATTGCGCCTCTGCGAGCTACTCGTCAAGCACTTTTCAATGCGCCAAAGAGTTCAGGTGGCGAACGAGTGCTAAAGGAGCAGGGTCAAGGTAGTACAGGTATACCATCCTTGGATGCTTGGTATCAGGATCCCAATATCAAGTATTGGATGAGTCACGATGCCCGCAGCCATATGCTGTCGGACCTGCGGCGATATGCGTTTGCGAGTACCTTCGCTGAGCACAACAAATACTCGCCCAAGGGGCATCAGCAATTTTCTCTTCCTGGTCTCGCTCCCGCTCACAAGAATTGGGAAAGCGGTAAGTTTAGTGACCGTTTCAGGGTGCAGCTTGCAGGGCTTCCTGCAACTACTATCACTAGTCATATCTCGAAGGATGGGCACTACTTTATTCACTACGACCCTGCGCAATGTCGAAGCTTGACCGTTCGCGAGGCCGCGCGACTTCAGACATTCCCAGACAACTATTATTTCGAAGGGAATCGAACCCAGCAATACCACCAAGTGGGTAATGCGGTACCGCCATTGTTGGCAAACAAAATAGCGAAAACTGTTTATGATGTTGTCTGTCGGCGGGTTGCCGAGTGCCTAGATGTTGCGGGTAAATGACCTGCGCAAAATGAATCACTCTTTAGTGCTGTAGAGTACTGATCGCATTTGGTCCCGAGTACGTAAAGCGCCTTTGCGAACACTTGCTATGATATCTAAGAGTTTCATCGCAGGGATCGCCAATGAAGCGCTTTATTCAAGAATAACCTCGAGACAAAGGTATCCTGCTTCCTGAAAGTCTCGACGACTACGTCAGCGATGCCAACCTGGTGCGCGTAGCAGAGTCTTCGTTGATGAACTTGACTGGTCAAAATGGGTTTGAAAGCGTTATACCAACCGACACTCGCCGACCTTCTTAGCGTCCCTCGGTCTTGTTGAAGATCTCCATCTACGGTTATCTCACCTCAGCCAGTCAAGCCGAAGTTTGGAGTGGGATGCAGAGACGCTTACATTGCTGTAGGCGTTTTAGTGGAGAAGGTTGAGTTGAGTAAGTATTTTCCTATTCAATAAAAAAGCCCCGATCAGATTGGCAATGCTGTTCACTTAAGGATTGTTGACTAATCCTCAGGCAGCAGGAAAATCCGGAATCTGATAAGGATTCCGGATTTTTTATGTCTGTTGCTCAGGATTTAAGCGCTGTTCTGGACTTCGCTGAACAGCCACTCTCACGCCTTGAGGTGTTCACCGATCACATTCCTCATGATTGGATCACCGCTGCGGCCGCTCTGGCGGACAAAGCGACTATCCGACGTCGACGCTTGCCTTCGGACATGGTCCTTTGGCTGGTAGTGGGGATGGCGCTTTTCAGAGGCGAGCCAATAGTTGAGGTCGCTCGCCGACTCAATATCTGCGCCGACGGCCTTGCCAATGAGGTGCTTTTGGCCAAAAGCGGCCTCTCTCAGGCGCGCCAGCGCCTGGGCAATCAACCTGTGGCTTGGCTATTTCAACAGTGCGCCAATGTCTGGGGATACGAGCGCTACCCGCAAGACGACTGGCACGGTCTTCAAGTCTTTGCCGTCGATGGTGCCTTGTTCCGAACAGCGGAAACGCCACAATTGCGGGAACACTTTGGCTCAGGAAACACCTCCTCTGATCGCCAGACTCCGTACCCGGTGCTGCGTCTTGTTGCGTTGATGAACGCCCGTTCTCACATCATCGCCAATGCTGCCATCAGCCCCTACCGTAAGGGGGAAATCCCACTGGCCAGGGACTTTGTAGAGAGCATACCCAGTCACTCGGTGACATTACTGGACAAAGGTTTTTTCAGTGCAGATTTGTTGTTGAGTATTCAAAACGTTGAGGAAAACAGGCATTGGATGATCCCGGAACGCAAGGGGACGGTTCGAACGGAGGTTGAACATTATGGCGATGGCGATTATCTGGTGCAGATGAAGGTCTCGCCGCAGGCGCGTAAAAAGAATCCGGTTTTACCTGAGTACTGGCAGGTACGGGCCGTTACCTACGAGGTCGAAGGAAAAGAAAAGACCGTCTTCACCTCACTGCCGGCTTCACACTTCAGCGCCGAAAAGGTCGCGACCCTTTATCACGAGCGGTGGGAAATCGAGTTGGGTTTCAGGGATATCAAAAGCTCGATGCAAGACAATGCCTTGACCCTGCGCAGCAAGACCGTGGATCTGGTGTATCAAGAGTTGTGGGGACTGTTACTGGCTTACAACGTGGTACGTCGGGAAGCCAGTCAGGCTGCTGTTGCTCACAAGCGAGCGCCGAGCGATGTGAGTTTCAAATTTGCCTGTCGGCACATCGCCAGCCATCTGGTGGTCATGGCTGGAGCAGTGTCGCCGTCACACACACCAAGACGTCTGGAGGAGCTTCGCGGCAGCATCGGTGTGCTTTTCATAACAAAACGCCCCAGACCGGCAAGGCCCAGGGCGGTGAAGATGTCAAAAACCCGGTATCCAGTTAACCGCAAGGCTGCTCCGCTTAAGTGAACAGCATTGCGATCAGATTGGGGCTTTTAGTATTTTGATTTGTCGATTTAATCGTCAAATCGCGGCAAGCTCAAGGGAATCAATCCCAGCTCAACGCACCGCCGGTTTGGTATTCAATAACCCGCGTCTCAAAGAAATTCTTCTCTTTCTTCAAGTCCATAATTTCGCTCATCCAAGGGAACGGATTCGTCGTCCCTGGATACTCTTCCTTCAAACCAATCTGGCTCAAACGACGGTTAGCGATGAACTTCAGATAGTCCTCCATCATCGCCGCATTCATCCCCAACACCCCACGAGGCATAGTATCCCGAGCGTATTCAATCTCCAGCTGAGTCCCCTGCAGAATCATCTGGCTCGCTTCTTCCTTCATTTCAGCATCCCACAAGTGTGGGTTTTCGATTTTGATCTGGTTGATCACGTCGATGCCGAAGTTCAGGTGCATGGACTCGTCGCGCAGGATGTATTGGAACTGCTCGGCGACGCCGGTCATTTTGTTGCGGCGGCCCATGGAGAGGATCTGGGTGAAGCCGCAATAGAAGAAGATGCCTTCCAGAACGCAGTAGTAGGCGATCAGGTTGCGCAGCAACTCTTTGTCGGTGTCGACGGTGCCGGTTTCGAACTTTGGATCGGAGATCGAACGGGTGTATTTCAGGCCCCAGGTGGCTTTTTTCGCGACCGATGGGATCTCGTGGTACATGTTGAAGATCTCGCCTTCATCCATGGCCAACGATTCGATGCAGTACTGGTAGGCGTGGGTGTGGATCGCCTCTTCGAACGCCTGGCGCAGGATGTACTGGCGGCATTCCGGGTTGGTGATCAGGCGGTATACGGCCAGCACCAGGTTGTTGGCAACCAGGGAGTCGGCGGTGGAGAAGAAGCCGAGGTTGCGCATGACGATGCGGCGCTCGTCGTCGGTCAGGCCTTCCGGGTCTTTCCAGAGGGCGATGTCGGCGGTCATGTTGACTTCTTGCGGCATCCAGTGGTTTGCGCAGCCGTCCAGGTACTTCTGCCAGGCCCAGTCGTACTTGAAGGGGACGAGCTGGTTGAGGTCGGCGCGGCAGTTGATCATGCGCTTTTCGTCGACAGCCACACGGGCGGAGGCGCCTTCAAGTTCGGCGAGGCCTTCGGCGATGTCGAGGTTGTCCAGGGCAGCTTTGGCACGGGCGATGGCGGCGGAGTCGGACGCGGTTACAGCGCGGGCTTCTTGAGCAGCGACGCCACCAGCAGTGTCGAGGCGGTCCATGTTGGCTTCAGTTGCGTGGCCGGCGTTGGCGCCTTTAACCACGGTTTCGCCGCTGTCTTCTTTGTCGAATTCGTCCCAGCTCAGCATGACGTGTCGTCTCCTGCGTGAGGGCCAGATGCCCGTGTGAAAACTGATAAGTTGGTTTTTCACACGACCGTACTGGCCGCATTGGATCTAAAGGAAATCGTTTTTTGCAGCAGTACAACGCAGGCAATAAACAGAATTTTGTACGGGTGTTCTGAGGCCACTGACGGGCGCAGAAAATGTGAACAGCTTCTGCGTGGGCTTCAGACTGGCTTGTTTCCCCTGTAAGGGAATATTGCAGGCCCGATTTACGCCGCATTATAGGGAAATTTTCGGCCGCGTGGTGCGACGAAGTGGCACTGAGAAGGGGAGGTAGGGGGCGTTTTTTGGCCGGAGTGAGGGTTTACAGGGCTTTGGCTGGATGTCGCGAGTGAAGATTTTTTTTCATAAATTTTGGCTAGCCATTTTTTTGTTCAAAAAACAGCCAAAAAACCGCGTAATTCACTACATGTTGTGTTTTGAGTCGCTTTTCTAAGGCTCCAGACACAACTAAACCCGACCGAAGTCGGGCTGTTAAGTCTCGCTTGATGATCAGCTGAGGCGAGCGGCACCCACGTGATCTGCGCCATCGGCAGCGACTTTGGCTGCGCCGGTGCGATCAAAACCGTCAGAAGCGACAGCCGCTTGCGTGGTGTAAGCACCCGAGCCAGTGCGGTCGTAGCCGTCAGCGGCGAAGGTGTTAGCGGCCAGGACAGAGAGGGTCAGGGCGAGGATCAATTTGGCTTTCATGGTAGTGGCTCCAGGTTCGTTGGCGTTTTGTGCCTTGGGTGTGGAATTCATATTACGCCAGATAATTTGATTAAAAAGCGCAAATAAATGCTTAAAACAATCGTATAAATCGATATGTAAGGTTCGGCGCTTCGTCTGCCTTAAACAGCGGGCGGGAGGGTCGAACCTTGGGAAAGTGAGAGCGGTTGATCAGCCGTTAGAGCAGCCGTTACCCATAACGCTGTAGCGCAGAATGTGGCGTTGACCTTTGGAATCGTCGTATTCCATTTTCGCCGGAACAACTTCGCAGACGTTCGGGATTTCGCTCATGGAGATAACTTTGGCGATGTCCAGATGAGTGGAGTAAGTGTATTCCTCGATGGCGGGTTGTTGCTGCGCGACATCAGTCGGGACCTCGTCTGCCATGGCGGTTGCGCACAGGCTGCTGAGGGCCAGAACTAATAAAGCTTTCATTTCAAATTTACCTTTTAGAGGTCGAGTGGGGTCACGCAACCTTTTTGGGGTTGCGTGTGGAACTTAAGTACTAGGTTTTGGATTAACTGCCTTCGTGGGGGCTGAAACTTGGTTAATCACGTTGCCTTGTTGGCGAGGCTGATTCTAGGCGGGGGGGCTGCATTCATATAGGTGGGCTTTTGATAAACACTATTGGCATATCCTGTAACAATCCCCGGAAAGCGATCTTTGGCTCGCTGATGAAGCCAATGATCGTTCCCACGCTCCTGCGTGGGAACGCCTCAAGGGACGCTCCGCGTTCAGTGACGCGGAGCGTCACGGGCTGCATTCCCACGCAGAGCGTGGGAACGATCAATGAAAGCCCCTGAAGTCACCGCCCTTGAGCGCCTCGACGCGGTATAGCCACATTTTGTAGGGGCTTGTTACTACCATCGTCGAATGGTTCTATAGGCCCAGCCCGGCTAAAACAGGGTCATACAAAAACAACTATTCCACCGAGGTAAGAAAGATGAGTGCGGCTTCTCTGTATCCCGTTCGTCCCGAGGTTGCGGCCAACACGCTGACTGATGAGGCGACCTACAAGGCCATGTACCAGCAGTCCGTCGTCAACCCGGACGGCTTCTGGCGCGAGCAAGCCAAGCGCCTCGACTGGATCAAGCCTTTCACCACGGTGAAACAGACTTCCTTCGACGATCACCATGTCGACATCAAATGGTTCGCCGACGGCACCCTGAACGTTTCCTACAATTGCCTCGACCGTCATCTGGCCGAGCGCGGCGACCAAATCGCGATTATCTGGGAAGGGGATGACCCTGCTGAAAGCCGCAACATCACCTACCGCGAGCTGCATGAAGAAGTCTGCAAGTTCGCCAACGCCCTTCGCGGCCAGGATGTGCATCGCGGCGACGTGGTGACTATCTATATGCCGATGATCCCCGAAGCCGTGGTCGCCATGCTGGCGTGTACCAGGATCGGCGCGATTCACTCGGTGGTGTTCGGTGGTTTCTCGCCGGAAGCCCTGGCTGGCCGGATCATCGACTGCAAATCCAAAGTGGTGATCACTGCCGACGAAGGCATTCGTGCCGGCAAGAAGATCCCACTCAAGACCAACGTCGACGATGCGCTGACTAACCCGGAAACCAGCAGCATTCAGAAAGTCATTGTGTGCAAGCGCACCGGTGGCGACATCAAGTGGAACCAGCATCGCGACATCTGGTACGAAGACCTGATGAAAGTGGCAGGCACTGTGTGCGCGCCGAAAGAAATGGGTGCTGAAGAAGCGCTGTTTATCCTTTATACATCCGGTTCGACCGGTAAGCCGAAGGGCGTGCAGCACACCACCGGCGGTTACTTGTTGTACGCGGCGATGACCCACGAGCGCGTATTCGACTACCGTCCGGGCGAAGTCTACTGGTGCACCGCCGACGTCGGTTGGGTTACTGGCCACACTTATATTGTCTATGGCCCTCTGGCCAATGGCGCGACCACCTTGCTGTTCGAAGGTGTGCCGAATTACCCGGACATCACCCGGGTGGCGAAAATCGTCGACAAGCATAAGGTCAACATTCTCTACACCGCCCCTACCGCAATCCGCGCGATGATGGCCTCGGGCAAGGCTGCCGTTGAAGGCTTCGATGGCAGCAGTTTGCGTTTGTTGGGTTCGGTCGGTGAGCCGATCAACCCGGAAGCGTGGGATTGGTATTACAAGAACGTTGGCCAGTCCCGTTGCCCGATCGTCGACACGTGGTGGCAGACCGAAACCGGCGCGACCCTGATGAGCCCGTTGCCAGGTGCGCACGCGCTCAAGCCGGGTTCTGCTGCACGACCATTCTTCGGCGTGGTACCCGCGTTGGTGGATAACCTGGGTAACATCATCGAAGGCGTTGCCGAGGGCAACCTGGTAATTCTCGATTCGTGGCCAGGTCAGGCGCGCACGCTGTATGGCGACCATGACCGCTTCGTCGATACCTACTTCAAGACGTTCCGCGGTATGTACTTCACCGGTGACGGTGCGCGTCGTGATGAAGACGGTTACTACTGGATTACCGGTCGCGTGGATGACGTGCTCAACGTGTCCGGTCACCGCATGGGCACCGCCGAGATCGAAAGCGCGATGGTCGCCCACCCGAAAGTTGCCGAAGCGGCCGTGGTCGGTGTGCCACACGACATCAAGGGGCAGGGCATTTATGTCTACGTCACTCTGATCGGTGGCGAAGAACCGAGCGAACAACTGCGCCTGGAACTGAAAAACTGGGTACGTAAAGAGATCGGTCCGATTGCCTCGCCGGATGTCATCCAGTGGGCACCGGGTCTGCCGAAAACGCGTTCGGGCAAAATCATGCGCCGGATTCTGCGCAAGATTGCTACGGCTGAATACGATGGGTTGGGGGATATCTCCACCCTGGCGGATCCGGGTGTGGTGCAGCATTTGATTGATACGCACAAGACCATGAACGTCGCTTAACCTGCCGTTCCTGAGTCATCGAAGCCCTGTCAGGTGTTGAGCCTGGTGGGGCTTTTTGTTGCTTGATGTTTTTGTGTTGGTAGTGCGGGCCTCTTCGCGGGCAAGCCTCGCTCCTACAGGGATTGAGGTATACATAAATGTGGTGATCAAATCCTGTAGGAGCGAGGCTTGCCCGCGAAGGCGATCTGTCAGACGCCACATCAACAACGCCCAATAATTATCGGCTTCATCTGTAGGCCTATTCCCACTGTTACCCATCACCTTTCAAGTAACTGAATGTGTAACCGCGCGCTCCCATACGGGGCATTGGGAAACGCGAAGCCCCGTCATTTGGCCTCTCCAGTCCACATAAAAATAAGACACAACGCTGCGCTTGCCGGATTAGAAGGGTTTGCCAATAATAGGCCCGCAATTTGCAGGATAGATCGGTTAACTGTCTTTTTCTCCTGCATGAAATTGCAAGGCTGTCAACGCGCTCAAGCGGCTTTCTCGGTGCTTCTGTAATTAGTTGTCGCATTGAAGAAATATCGGCTTCGGGCCTGTCGTTAGAATGCCGATCACTCGCTCGTTGTTGCTCGCGTTGAAACAAACGCGCGATTCCTACGACGCAGCACCGCTTTTCGGTTCCACTCATCTGCATATTGGGCTGTCGCTCACTCTGCCGTTTTAGCCCTTTACCGATGGAGTCCCAAGATGAAGAAACTCGTGCTGCTTGGCGCCCTGGCACTGTCCGTGCTGTCCCTGCCGACTTTCGCCGATGAAAAGCCTCTGAAAATTGGTATCGAAGCGGCTTACCCTCCGTTCGCTTCCAAAGCGCCGGACGGCAGCATCGTTGGTTTCGACTACGACATCGGCAACGCTCTGTGTGAAGAGATGAAGGTCAAGTGCGTTTGGGTCGAGCAAGAGTTCGACGGTCTGATCCCTGCACTCAAAGTGCGCAAGATCGATGCGATCCTGTCGTCCATGTCGATCACTGAAGACCGTAAGAAGTCCGTGGACTTCACCAATAAGTACTACAACACCCCGGCTCGTCTGGTCATGAAGGCCGGCACTCCAGTCAGCGACAGCCTGGCTGAGCTCAAGGGCAAAAACATCGGCGTGCAACGTGGTTCGATCCACGAGCGTTTCGCCCGTGAAGTCCTGGCCCCGCTGGGCGCCGAGATCAAGCCTTACGGTTCGCAGAACGAAATTTATCTCGACGTCGCTGCCAGCCGCCTCGACGGCACCGTGGCAGACGCTACGCTGCTGGATGACGGTTTCCTGAAAACCGACGCCGGCAAAGGTTTCGCCTTCGTTGGCCCAGCCTTCACCGACGTCAAATACTTCGGCGACGGCGTGGGTATCGCGGTTCGCAAGGGTGACGCGCTGAAAGACAAGATCAACACCGCGATCACTGCCATTCGCGAGAACGGCAAGTACAAGCAAATCCAGGACAAGTACTTCGCCTTCGATATCTACGGCAAGTAATACGTCCCGGTGACAAGTCCGAATGGCGCAAGCAACAGGATCTCTGAGGTTTGCGCCATTTTTTCATCCCAACTTTCGAGGACCTGAATCATGTTGAAAGGCTACGGGGCTGTCATCCTCGATGGCGCATGGCTGACGCTTCAGCTCGCCTTGTCGTCCATGGTCTTGGCCATTGTTCTGGGTCTGATCGGCGTTGCGCTGCGTCTGTCCCCAATTCGCTGGCTGGCCTGGCTGGGCGACCTGTATTCCACGGTGATCCGCGGGATTCCCGATCTGGTGTTGATCCTGCTGATTTTCTACGGCGGTCAAGACCTGCTCAACCGCGTTGCACCGATGTTCGGTTTTGACGACTACATCGACTTGAACCCGTTGGCCGCCGGTATCGGCACCCTGGGCTTCATCTTCGGTGCGTACCTGTCGGAAACCTTCCGCGGCGCCTTCATGGCGATTCCGAAGGGCCAGGCTGAAGCCGGCATGGCGTACGGCATGAGCAGTTTTCAGGTGTTCTTCCGGGTGTTGGTGCCGCAGATGATTCGCCTGGCGATTCCGGGCTTTACCAACAACTGGCTGGTATTGACCAAGGCCACCGCGCTGATTTCGGTGGTGGGTCTGCAAGACATGATGTTCAAGGCCAAGCAGGCGGCAGATGCTACCCGCGAGCCTTTCACCTTCTTCCTCGCAGTGGCGGCGATGTACCTGGTGATCACCAGTGTCTCGTTGCTGGCATTGCGTCACCTTGAGAAGCGCTACTCGGTAGGCGTAAGGGCGGCTGATCTATGATCTTCGACTACAACGTCATTTGGGAGGCCTTGCCGCTGTACTTCGGCGGCCTGGTGACCACCCTCAAATTGCTCGCGCTGTCGCTGTTTTTCGGCCTGCTGTGCGCCTTGCCGCTGGGCTTGATGCGCGTCTCGAAGAACTCGGTCGTCAACATGAGCGCCTGGCTCTACACCTACGTGATCCGCGGCACGCCGATGCTGGTGCAGTTGTTTTTGATCTACTACGGTCTGGCGCAATTCGAAGCGGTGCGTGAAAGCGTCTTTTGGCCGTGGCTGTCCAGCGCCACGTTCTGTGCGTGCCTGGCGTTCGCGATCAATACCAGCGCCTACACCGCCGAAATCATCGCCGGCAGCCTGCGGGCTACACCGAACGGTGAGATCGAAGCCGCCAAGGCGATGGGCATGTCGCGCTACAAAATGTACAAGCGGATCCTGCTGCCGTCGGCCCTGCGCCGGGCGCTGCCGCAGTACAGCAACGAAGTGATCATGATGCTGCAGACCACCAGTCTGGCGTCGATCGTGACCCTGATCGACATCACCGGCGCTGCGCGCACGGTCAATGCTCAGTTTTACTTGCCGTTCGAGGCGTACATCACGGCGGGCGTGTTCTACCTGTGCCTGACCTTCATTCTGGTGAAGCTGTTCAAACTGGCCGAGCGCCGCTGGCTGGGCTATTTGGCCCCGCGGAAGCACTGATATGGAACGCATCGATCATTCATTGCCGTGGAGCCACCTGGGTAGCGAACGCCAGATTTCGGTGTTCTGTTTCGGTAATAGGGAGCGCAGTGGCGGGCGCAAGGCCTATATCCAGGCCAGCCTGCACGCCGATGAATTGCCGGGCATGCGCACAGCCTGGGAGCTGAAAAAACGCCTGACCGAACTCGAAGCTCAAGGCTTGCTGAACGGTGTGATCGAACTGGTGCCGGTGGCCAATCCACTGGGCCTCGGCCAACTGCTTCAGGGCAATCATCAAGGGCGTTTTGAGGCGGGCAGCGGCAAGAACTTCAACCGGGATTTCGTCGAGCTGAGCGCGCCAGTGGCCGCCGAGCTGGAAGGGCGCCTGGGTGATGATCCGCACGCCAATATTCAGCTGATCCGTCAGACGATGAGCGATGTGCTCGCCGCATTGCCGCCCGCCGCCAGTCAGTTGCAAGGCATGCAGCGCATTTTGCTCAGCCATGCCTGCACCGCTGATGTCGTGCTGGATCTGCACTGCGATTGCGAAGCGGCGCTGCACATGTACGCCTTGCCGCAACACTGGCCGCAGTGGCGTTCGCTTGCTGCGCACCTGAACGTGAAGGTGGGTCTGCTGACGGAAGATTCCGGCGGTAGCTCATTCGACGAAGCTTGCTCGCTGCCGTGGTTGCGTCTGTCGCGTCAGTTTCCTGATGCGCAGATTCCCCTGGCCTGCCTGGCGACGACCATTGAATTAGGTGGTCAGGCCGACACCGGTCGCGCTGAAGCCTGTGCTTACGCCGAAGGCATTCTGGCGTTCCTCGCCGAACAAGGCTTGATCAGCGGCGAATGGCCAAAACCTGCACAAGACGCGTGCGAGGGCATGCCGTTCGAAGGCACCGAATTGTTGTTCGCGCCGCACCCTGGCGTGATCAGTTATTTGCGTAAACCCGGTGAATGGATTGAAGCCGGCGACGAGATTTTCGAAGTGATCGATCCGTTATCGGATCGGGTCAGCACGGTGTGTGCTGGTACGTCCGGGGTGCTGTTTGCCATTGAACGGCTGCGTTATGCCCAACCCGGTTTCTGGCTGGCCAAGGTGGCGGGGCGCGAAGCGCTGCGTCACGGGCGCTTGCTCAACGACTGACTGACTGTTTTTGTGAGAACCGACCGCATGTACAAACTTGAAGTCCAAGACCTGCATAAACGCTATGGCAGTCACGAAGTGCTCAAGGGCGTGTCCCTGAAAGCGGCGGCTGGCGATGTGATTAGCATCATCGGCTCCAGTGGCTCCGGCAAAAGTACTTTCCTGCGCTGCATCAACCTGCTCGAGCAGCCGCACGCGGGCAAGATTCTGCTCAACAACGAAGAGCTGAAACTGGTCGCCAACAAGGACGGCGCACTGAAGGCAGCCGACCCGAAACAGCTGCAACGCATGCGTTCGCGCCTGTCGATGGTGTTCCAGCATTTCAATCTGTGGTCGCACATGACCGCGCTGGAAAACATTATGGAGGCGCCGGTCCACGTGCTCGGCATGTCCAAGGCCGAAGCCCGCGAGAAGGCCGAGCACTACCTGAACAAGGTCGGCGTGGCACATCGTAAAGACGCTTACCCTGGCCACATGTCCGGCGGCGAACAACAGCGTGTCGCGATTGCCCGTGCGCTGGCGATGGAACCTGAGGTGATGCTGTTCGACGAACCGACGTCGGCGCTCGACCCGGAACTGGTCGGCGACGTGCTGAAAGTCATGCAGGCCCTGGCGCTGGAAGGCCGGACCATGGTGGTGGTGACGCACGAAATGGGCTTCGCCCGTGAAGTGTCGAACCAGCTGGTGTTCCTGCACAAAGGTGTCGTCGAAGAAAGCGGCAACCCGCGTGAGGTGCTGGTCAATCCACAGTCCGAACGCTTGCAACAATTCCTCTCGGGCAGCCTGAAATAATCAGGACTGCCGTTGTGCACAGGGATAGTGCATGCTTCCCAATTTAGAGGCTGACCCCGATCCCCTGTGGGAGCTGTGTTGGTTTTGAGATTTACGTTCATTTACGGGCTAGCATTGGCCCATGCCTTCATCACTGTTTTCGTTTCGGATTGCCCGCCATGACTGCCCATCGAATTGGTTTCCTGATCTGGCCCAGCACTAAAGCACTGACGCTTGCGCTGGCTGAGGAGGCCTTGCGTGTTGCCCAGCGTGTGCATCCGGACGTTGTCTACGAACTGTCGTTTTTGCAGGCCGAACCGCCGACCGAAGGTGCCTGGCAATTGCCGGGTGAGCCGTGGGCCGGCAAGCTCGAAAACTTCCAGAAACTGTTCCTGCTCGCCGACGAGCCACCGACCTCACTCGCGCCGGCGCTCAGCAGTTCGCTGAAACAACTGGTGCGTGCTGGCTGTGTGATCGGTGCTTTGTCTGCCGGTGTTTACCCGTTGGCTCAACTGGGTTTGCTCGACGGTTATCGCGCTGCCGTGCATTGGCGCTGGCAGGACGATTTCACCGAACGTTTCCCGAAAGTCATCGCCACCAGTCATCTGTTCGACTGGGATCGCGATCGCCTGACTGCGTGCGGTGGCCTGTCGGTACTCGATCTTTTGTTGGCGGTGCTGGCCCGTGATCACGGCGCCGAACTGGCGGGTGCCGTGTCCGAAGAGCTGGTGGTCGAGCGCATCCGCGAAGGCGGCGAACGCCAACGCATTCCTCTGCAGAACCGCCTCGGTTCCAGTCATCCGAAGCTCACCCAGGCGGTGTTGCTCATGGAAGCCAACATCGAAGAACCGCTGACCACCGACGAAATCGCCCAGCACGTGTGCGTGTCCCGTCGGCAGTTGGAGCGGATCTTCAAGCAATACCTCAACCGCGTGCCGAGCCAGTATTACCTGGAATTGCGCCTGAACAAGGCCCGGCAGATGTTGATGCAAACCAGCAAGTCGATCATCCAGATCGGCCTGTCGTGTGGCTTCTCTTCGGGGCCGCATTTCTCCAGCGCCTACCGCAACTTCTTCGGTGCTACGCCGCGGGAAGATCGCAACCAGCGGCGCAGCAGCAGCCCGTTCGAATTGTCGTCGGTGCCGTCCGAGCGTGGGTGATTCCTTACAAACGCGCCTTACTCGTCGACTTCGGACCCCTGCGAAGACGATATCTGCATCTCGCCGCGATTGATCACTTCTTCCACGCCGAAGTCCACGCCCGTATTCTGGTAGTAGTCGATCAGTCGTAGCAGGGCTTGCTCGGTAAACGGATTACCTCGAAGGCTAATGTTCTCCGCCACGTCCACCGGTAATTCCATGATGTCGCTCGGCACGTCGGTGATTGCGTTGCCGCTCAGGTCTGCCCAATCCAGCTCGGTGAACTTCAACAGGCCGTTGGGCATGTCGCTGATTCCGGTGTCGTGCAACAGGACTGTATCGAGGTCCGGCATCTGGCTCAGATCAGGTGTCTGCCCCAGTGGGTTGGAGCTCAAGTCGAGGTGGTCGAGGTGTTCCATTCCTGCCAACGCGTTTGCCGACTCCGCTGACAAACTGATGCGGCAATCGTGCAGCGTCAGCGAACGTAAGCGGCCCATTGTGAACACGGCGTCAGGAATGTTGCCCAGGTCACACTCGCGCAGCCGCAGACTTTTCAGATTGGGGAACGACTTCAGGAATTGTCCAATGCGCGTCACGCCGTCGGAACTTTCCAGTTCCAGCGCCGACACATGCTTGAAGTCAGCATTGAGGGTGGGAAGCTCCCCGTTGATCCGCGGGCTGATGATCAGTTCGAAGGTTGGCTCAAGTGCGTCGCCGAAATCATCCTGGTCCGTCTCAATACGCCAGCATCGCTCCAATAACTGTTTGAATTCGTCACGGTTGGTGTGCTCGATAAGCCGTTGCTGTTCACTGAACGGTTCACCGGTTTGTGGGTGCAGAGGCGGCAAGTCGGCTGTCCACGCAGCCAGATCGATGCTCAGCTGGGCGAGCTCCGCTTCCAGCCTTGTCAGCTCTATTCGGCCGTCTGCCAATGTGCCCGGCAGCTCGTACACATAGCCGCTCGCCTCTTCGTCTTCCAGGCTTGGAAACAGCGCCCTGGCTCGCGCTATATCTGCATCGGGTGCGCAAACGCTCAGATCGTAGGAGGTCTCGAAGTACTGCTGCTTGATCAGTTCTCGTGCCTGGTCGCTGAGCGGATTCTGCGAAAGGTGCACGCCGCGTTGCTCATACACCGGGCTGTCGAACAATCCGGGAGGCAACTCACTGATGTTGTTGTTCATCAACATGAGGGTGTTGAGCCTGGCATGTTGCAAGGTACTGGCGGGTATTTCCGTCAGGCCGGTATCGCTCAGATCCAGATGAACGAGGTCGGGCATTGTTTCGATGCTGGGTACGCCTTCCACCGGATTCCGGTAGAGATCCAGCATGACCAATTTTTTCATTGAGGACAGTTTTGACCAGGCGACGGCATCGAAATTGATTCCGCAATCGCTGAGGATCAATGTTTCCAGATTCACCATTTGCCCGATGGCATCGGGAAGCGTACCCAGGGTAAAACGGCGTAATTCCAATCGGCGAAGACCGGTGAAGTGCTGCAAAAAGCCGGGCACCCCATGCACGGCATGACTGCCGTCGAGGGCGAGCGACGACACGTGGCTGAACTCGGCCGTCAGGTTCGGCAGGTCGCCCGGGATCGCTTCAGTGAATCGCAGCACATACCGCTCGGTGCCGTCCGGTGCATCCAGTTCCCGATCGGACTGCCGTCGCCAGCTGCGCTGGATTTCCTGGGCCAGTAACCGCCGATTGTGTCGCACAGCCTGTTGCTCCAGATCGCTCAGCGGGAGCCCGGTTTCACGGTGGACGGTGGGGGCGTCACTTGTCCATCGCTCAAGATCTCCATGCAGTACGTGAAGTTCACTGGCCAGGCGTGACAGCTCCATGCGAGCGCCGTCGGGGTGACGTTGTAGCTGGGAGACGACGGAGCGCAGCTGTTCCTGAGTCAGGCTGGGATAAACTTCGCGAACCCTGTCATCGAGCGTCGGTGTAGATCGGTGGCTGCGACCGTAACCCTGCGTGCCACCGGGCAGGCGCATGGTCGTCGGGTCATAGAAGGGTTTTCGACGTGGGTTTTTTGCGAACAGCGTACGCAACTGCGGCCTATTCACCGCGTGCTCGACAATGCGTTGCTTCAACACTTGGCTGTCTTCGGCGCCGAGACCCAGCGCAGTGCGCTCCGCCTCCGGCAACGCCTGCAGGAGGGCGTGATAAAAATCGCCGGGTTGCTCATTGTTTTCATGGACCTGATAAGTGCCGTCGTCTGCCCGAACTATTGTTCTGACGGTCGGCGCTTCGGGCTGGCCAATGCTGTCGCGCAGTGAGCCGTCATAAGAAAAATCCTTGACTTCGATGCGCAGACCAGCGGGCCAGCCAGGCAACGATTCAAGGCTATGCAAAGCCAGTCGATGAGTGTCCGTCGTTTCCATGTCTTCCAGATAAAACCCTTCATAGGCTCTGGCGATACGCACGGCCTCCATGGCTTTGACTGCAACGTCCTTGAGGCGTTGAGGGATTCGACCGTTGTGCAACTGCTTTAGCTCGGTGCCGGATGCGTTGCTCACCAGTTCTTGTGCAATATCTGTCGGTAGTCTCTGAAATTCGCCGAGCAGAAGCTGGACCTGACGGTCATCGGTTTTTTCAAGTTCACGGTAGCGAGATTCGAACAGCGACAGGCGATGGTTCAGTGCCTGATAGCGTTCGGGATGGTCACTATCGGCCTGATCGATCAATGCCTGAATATCACGATCGATTTTGAAGCGCTTGATCGTGTCGGTCAGTAGCGAAGGCGGGCGATGGTTCTCGACGTGAATCTCGCGCACTACATTGTCGTGGAAGCCACTGATTCGCAGGACTTCTTCGCGCTCGGCTCTGTTGAACGACTCGACGCTGTGGCCGAGGCGGCGCATCACGGTTTCCCGGTCCCACGTCAAGGGTTGGTCCAGCGCTGTCTGCCAGGCGCCATGATCGTTGTGACGCAGGGGTGGCTGATAAGCATCGGTCCGGTGCGGATGCTGGATTTGAAACCGGCCAGTCTCGCTATCCGGTTTTACGGCATAAAGCTTATCTTCGAGGCGCAGCAGCGCTTTGCCCTGATGCTGATAAAGGCCTAGCTGATTGGGTTTGACTTCGGTTGGCAACATGACTGATTGCTCGTAAGGCGCGAGATCCGGCTTCCAGTACCGGGTTTGGCCTCCAGCAGTTTCGACGGGTTTGAGCGGCGAAATCAGCGCTACTGCTTCGCGAGATAACAGGCGGTTGAACGCACCGGCAGCCATGGCGCCGCCCACCGCGAATGTTCCGAGCTGAGTCACCGTCTCAACGATGCTCATCAAATGCCCGAAAGCTTCGGTTTTCAGGCTTTCTGTCCAGTCGACAATACCTTCGAAGGTGTCGTCCAGTACCTGATAGGCCATGTAGGCCAGCATCAACTCACCCATCAACGGAACAAATGGCAGGGCAATGAACGATGCCACTTCAAGAGTTGCAGTGGCGATTTTGCTGAAGGCGTCCCACCACGCCCATCGAGCGTTTCGATCGGCGCGGGCGGTGGAGACGGCGAGGGTGCGGGCATCATTGAGGATCTTGTTCAGTTGCTGGTGATAAAGGTGAGTCCATAGATTGGTTTTGATCGGGCTCACCGAAAAATCCAGTTTGGGCTTGTCGACCGGTGTGCCCAGCCAGCTGGGCAGGGGATCGCCGTGCTCGCGCTGATGCCAGGTGACGGTGCTGAGACGGTGGTCGAGATCGGCGAAAAAGTAAGCTCTTTCCTGATGACCGACGAATCGGCTGAAGAACGCCTGGTAAGCGGGGGAGCGCAGCTTGCGGGTCAGCTCTGTCAAGAATGCCTGTGCGTCAGGGTACTGTTTAAGCGGATGCTGCGGGTCGTCGGGGATATAGACGATGATCCGCCTTGCCTGCCGTGAGCACTCAAGTCTGGGCGAAAAAATGACGATGCCAGTCAACAATGAAGACATCATCGTCAGGTAATGACACTCCATTGGCTGGCCATCCAGCCGCATACCCGCGCGATCTTGTGCGATGCCGAGAATCGAACGGTAAGCGTCGATCGGCAGGTCCTTTCGAATGTGGGCCAGTTGCAGGGCCGTTTGCAGGGCAGCTTTTTGCGTCTTGATGACCTTCGATTTCACTACCGCGCCGGCCACGGGATTGGTCACCCCCAGATTATCGATGAGGTACGCCTCGTACTGACCACCGATATCCAGTTCCCGACATAACCGAGTGAAGCTCTGAATAGAAAGTTGGCGTTTAATCGCCGGCAACGTATTGAAGTGACCGGTGGGCGAGGGCTCGGTGATAAGCGTCGAAGCGGGCTCGTAAGCGTCCGGCTCGGTTTCTGAAGGCTGAAAATTGTGCAGGGCTGCATCGAGCAGCGATACCGTCCAGGCGCGCGCGGCGCCGGATTTGATCGGGAACCACGGGATGTTCTGAGGAACGTACAGACGCAGGAAAGTGGTCTTGACGTCCAGGTCGAGGCCGAAGCGGGATTTCAATGCGTCGCTCAGAAGCGGTTCGGCGAAGTCCCGGGCGTTTTGCAGTTTATTCAGCATCGCCTCCAGGCGATTGTGCAGGGTCAAGTGTTCCCCGCTGGCCAATTTCAGCGATTGATGTTGCTGACGGGTTGCAGTGGCATGCCAGTCAGGAAATTCCAGCGAGGCGTTCTTTAGCGCGCTGAGCGTCACAGGCGATGCTTTTAATACCCAGTCGGGCAGATTTTTGAACGCGTGGTGATAGTGCGCGTCCGGATGAGCGGCAAGCTCAAATTCGTGCAGATTCATCGCTAGTCCTTTAGCGTTTGGATAGAACCCAAGCAAAACAGACGATGAAGCAGGGCGTGCGGTACATATTTACCGCACAGCTCGACAACCCTGCCTATAACCTGTGCCGGCAGTTTAAACTGCGCCTTTGCGACGCTATTTGTCGCATTGCCGTAAACCCGGCTGAAACCGGGGTTTGCGCTATAAGAAGTTGTCGCTTGGCGGCAAGGCCGGGCTGAGAACTGTCCTTACAATCCTCACCAAGCTCGCCAGTTTCAGGCGGGTGTTCCTCATCAGGAGACTCCGATGTCCGTTGAGCACGCTGCGGTACAACGCGCCGATTTCGACCAGGTAATGGTTCCCAACTACGCGCCTGCCGCTTTCATCCCTGTGCGTGGCGCCGGTTCCCGCGTCTGGGACCAGTCTGGCCGCGAGCTGATCGACTTCGCCGGCGGGATTGCCGTTAACGTATTGGGCCATGCGCACCCGGCGCTGGTCAGTGCCTTGACCGAGCAGGCGAACAAGCTGTGGCACGTGTCCAACGTCTTCACCAATGAGCCGGCCTTGCGCCTGGCGCATAAGCTGATCGACGCTACATTTGCCGAGCGCGCGTTCTTCTGCAACTCCGGCGCCGAAGCCAACGAGGCCGCCTTCAAGCTGGCCCGTCGTGTCGGTTTCGATCGTTTCGGCAGCGAGAAGTACGAAATCATCGCCGCGCTCAACAGCTTCCACGGTCGTACGCTGTTCACCGTGAACGTCGGTGGTCAGTCGAAGTATTCCGATGGCTTCGGTCCGAAGATCACCGGTATCACCCACGTGCCGTACAACGATCTGGCTGCTCTGAAAGCGGCTATTTCCGACAAGACTTGCGCTGTGGTCCTGGAACCGATCCAGGGCGAGAGCGGTGTCATCCCGGCTGAGCTCGAGTACCTGCAAGGTGCCCGCGAACTCTGCACCGAGCACAACGCGCTGCTGATCTTCGACGAAGTGCAAACCGGCATGGGCCGCAGCGGCAAGCTGTTCGCCTACCAGCAGTACGGCGTGACCCCGGACATCCTGACCAGCGCCAAGAGCCTGGGCGGTGGTTTCCCGATCGCGGCAATGCTGACCACCGAAGACCTGGCTAAACATCTGGTCGTCGGCACCCACGGCACCACGTATGGCGGCAACCCGCTGGCGTGCGCTGTCGCTGAAGCCGTGATCGACGTGGTTAATACCCCTGAAGTGCTGGCCGGCGTCAATGCCAAGCACGACAAGTTCAAGGCTCGCCTGGAACAGATCGGTAAGAAGTACGGCCTGTTCACCCAGGTCCGTGGCATGGGCCTGTTGATTGGTTGCGTGCTGAACGATGCCTGGAAAGGCAAGGCCAAGGACATCTTCAACGCCGCTGAAAAAGAAGGCCTGATGATTCTGCAAGCCGGCCCCGACGTGGTTCGATTCGCGCCAAGCCTGGTGGTTGAAGACGCCGATATCGATGCCGGTCTGGACCGTTTCGAACGCGCCGCGGCCAAACTGACTCAAGCCTGATAGACCGTCGACGCCTGACATTTCAGGCGTCGAACCCATTTTTATGCCGGACCCGCTCTCTGTAGGAGCGGAGCTTGCTCGCGAAGGGGTCGTGTCAGCCACCGTCATCAACGGCTGACACACCGCCTTCGCGAGCAAGCTTCGCTCCTACAAGGGTTCGGCTTATTTCCCCCAAAAGAGTTTTGAAAAGGAGTGACACCATGCTGGTGATGCGCCCCGCGCAAATGGCTGATCTGGGCGAGGTACAGCGTCTGGCTGCGGACAGCCCGATTGGTGTCACTTCCTTGCCGGATGACGTTGAACGCTTGAGCGACAAGATTGCAGCAAGCGAAGCCTCGTTCGCCGCCGAAGTCAGCTTCAATGGTGAAGAGAGCTATTTCTTCGTCCTCGAAGACACCGCCACCGGCAAACTGGTGGGCTGTTCGGCCATCGTTGCGTCGGCCGGTTATTCCGAGCCGTTCTACAGTTTCCGTAATGAAACCTTTGTGCACGCCTCCCGCGAGCTGAAGATTCATAACAAGATTCACGTGCTCTCCCAGTGCCACGACCTGACCGGCAACAGCTTGCTGACCAGTTTTTACGTGCAGCCTGAGCTGGTGGGTTCAGCCTGGTCGGAACTCAACTCCCGTGGTCGCTTGTTGTTCGTGGCCAGCCATCCGGAGCGCTTTGCCGATTCGGTGGTGACCGAGATAGTCGGTTACAGCGATGAAAAGGGTGATTCGCCGTTCTGGGATGCCATTGGCCGCAACTTCTTCGACCTCAACTACGCCGCTGCCGAGCGTCTGTGCGGTCTGAAGAGCCGGACGTTCCTGGCCGAGCTGATGCCGCATTACCCGATCTATGTGCCGCTGCTGCCGGACTCCGCTCAAGAAGCGATGGGTCAGGTGCACCCACGGGCGCAGATCACCTTCGACATCCTGATGCGCGAAGGCTTTGAGACCGATCACTACATCGACATTTTCGACGGCGGTCCGACCCTGCACGCCCGTGTCTCGGGGATCCGTTCGATCGCCCAGAGCCGCGTAGTCCCGGTGAAAATCGGCGAGCCGGTCAAAGGCGCCGGCCGTCAGTACCTGGTGGCCAATGCGCAGTTGCAGGATTACCGCGCGGTATTGCTTGAGCTCGATTACGCGCCGGGCAAACCCGTGACCCTGGATCTTGAAGCGGCCGAAGCCCTGGGTGTCGGTGAAGGTGCCAGCGTGCGCCTGGTGGCGGTTTAACGCCTGCTGCCATGCCTGGAAAGAATGCCTGGAAAGAATCCTGGAAAGCAGCGAGTTTCACGGGTGGCGCAAGCGGCCCGTTTGAGGAGATAGCATGATCGTTCGTCCCGTACGCAGCAGCGATTTACCCGCTCTGATCGACCTGGCCCGCAGCACCGGCACCGGCCTGACCACGTTGCCGGCCAATGAAGAACGTCTGGCCCATCGGGTCGGCTGGGCCGAGAAGACCTTTCGCGGCGAAGCCGGGCGGGGCGATGCGGACTACTTGTTCGTACTTGAAGACGATAACGGCCGCGTGGTGGGCATTTCCGCCATCGCCGGTGCCGTCGGTCTGCGTGAGCCTTGGTACAACTTCCGGGTTGGCCTGACCGTCAGCGCTTCCCAGGAACTGAACATCTACCGCGAGATACCGACGCTGTTCCTGGCCAACGACCTGACCGGCAATTCCGAGCTGTGCTCGCTGTTCCTGCACGCCGACTACCGCACTGGCCTCAACGGTCGCATGTTGGCCAAGGCGCGGATGCTGTTCATCGCCGAGTTCCCGCAACTGTTCGGCAACAAGATCATCGCCGAGATGCGCGGCATGTCTGACAAAGCCGGACGTTCGCCGTTCTGGGAAAGCCTGGGTCGGCACTTCTTCAAGATGGAATTCAGCCAGGCCGATTACCTGACCGGTGTGGGCAACAAGGCGTTCATCGCCGAACTGATGCCGAAATTCCCGCTGTATACCTGCTTCCTGTCGCCGGATGCGCGCAACGTGATCGGCCAGGTTCATCCGGACACCGAGCCGGCCCTGGCCATGCTCAAGAGCGAAGGCTTCAGCTATCAGGGCTACGTCGACATCTTCGACGCCGGTCCTGCGGTGGAGTGCGAAACCGACAAGATCCGCGCAATTCGCGACAGCCAGGCGCTGGTGCTGGCCATCGGCACGCCGGGTGACGACGCCACACCGTTCCTCATTCATAACCGCAAGCGCGACGACTGCCGGATCACTGCTGCGCCTGCACGTTTCGCCGCCGGCACGCTGGTGGTCGATCCGCTGACCGCCAAACGTCTTCAACTCAACGCCGGCGATCAAGTGCGCGCCGTCCCGTTGTCCGCTGCCAGGGAGTCTAAATAATGAATTCGCTATACATCGCAGGTGAATGGCTGGCCGGCCAGGGTGAAGCCTTTCAGTCGCTGAACCCGGTCACTCAGCAAGTATTGTGGACGGGCGAGGGCGCTACCACCGCTCAGGTTGAATCGGCCGTGCAAGCCGCGCGCCAGGCATTCCCGGGCTGGGCGCGACGTACCCTGGAAGAACGCATCACAGTGCTGGAAGCCTTTGCCGCCGCGCTGAAGAACAACGCTGACGAACTGGCTCGCACCATCGGTGAAGAGACCGGCAAACCCTTGTGGGAAGCGGCGACCGAAGTCACCAGCATGGTCAACAAGATAGCGATTTCGGTGCAGAGCTACCGCGAACGTACCGGCGAGAAGAGCGGCCCACTGGGCGACGCCACCGCCGTGCTGCGCCACAAGCCACACGGTGTGGTCGCGGTGTTCGGGCCTTACAACTTCCCTGGCCATTTGCCGAACGGTCACATCGTGCCGGCGCTGCTGGCCGGTAACAGTGTGCTGTTCAAGCCAAGCGAGCTGACGCCGAAAGTCGCCGAGCTGACCGTCAAGTGCTGGATCGAAGCCGGCCTGCCAGCAGGCGTATTGAACCTGCTGCAAGGTGCTCGCGAAACCGGTATCGCCCTGGCGGCGAACCCGGGCATCGACGGTTTGTTCTTCACCGGTTCCAGCCGCACCGGCAATCACCTGCACCAGCAGTTTGCCGGTCGTCCGGACAAGATCCTCGCGCTGGAAATGGGCGGTAACAACCCGCTGGTCGTTGATCAGGTCGCAGACCTCGATGCTGCCGTTTACACCATCATCCAGTCGGCGTTCATTTCTGCCGGTCAGCGTTGCACGTGTGCCCGCCGCTTGCTGGTGCCGCAGGGCGCCTGGGGCGACACACTGCTGGCGCGTCTGGTGGCGGTCAGCTCGACGATTGAAGTTGGCGCGTTTGATCAGCAACCGGCACCGTTCATGGGCTCGGTGATTTCCCTTGGTGCTGCGAAAGCCCTGATGGATGCGCAAGAGCATCTGCTGGGCAACGGCGCCGTGGCGCTGCTGGAAATGACTCAACCCCAAGCTCAAGCCGCCTTGCTGACCCCAGGCATTCTGGACGTGACGGCCGTGGCTGATCGTCCTGATGAAGAGCTGTTCGGCCCGCTGCTGCAAGTGATCCGCTACGCTGATTTTGAAGCGGCGATCGCTGAAGCCAACGACACCGACTATGGCCTGGCGGCCGGTCTGCTGTCGGATTCCGAAGCACGTTATCAGCAGTTCTGGCTGGAAAGCCGTGCTGGCATCGTCAACTGGAACAAGCAGCTGACCGGTGCGGCGAGCAGCGCGCCATTCGGCGGTGTCGGCGCCTCGGGTAACCACCGCGCCAGCGCCTACTACGCGGCAGATTACTGCGCGTACCCGGTCGCTTCGCTGGAAACGCCGAGCCTGACCTTGCCGACGGCCCTGACCCCCGGCGTGCGGATGTCGTAAGACCGCTTTCGCGGGCAAGCCTCGCTCCTACAGGATTGTGCAAAACCTGCAGGAGCGAGGCTTGCCCGCGAAGTCCGCAACCCGGTCGCACTGAACAGATAGTTACTGATGCCTATAACAACAGATTCTCGTGGAGCCTCGCTGATGAAATCCTATGAAGTCAATTTTGACGGTCTAGTGGGGCCGACCCACAACTACGGCGGCCTGTCCTACGGCAATGTCGCGTCCCAGAGCAACAGCCAGCAGTCTTCGAACCCGAAGGAAGCCGCGCTGCAAGGCCTGGCGAAAATGAAATCGCTGATGGAAATGGGCTTTCAGCAGGGCGTGCTGGCACCACAGGAGCGCCCGGACGTGGCAGCCCTGCGTCGCTTGGGTTTCAGCGGCACCGACGCTCAGGTGATCGAGCAAGCTGCCAAAGAAGCCATGCCGCTGCTGGTTGCCAGTTGCTCGGCATCGAGCATGTGGGTGGCCAACGCCGCCACCGTCAGCCCGAGCGCCGACACCGCGGATGGCCGTGTGCATTTCACTGCGGCCAACCTGAACTGCAAATATCACCGCAGCATCGAACACCCGACCACCAGTCGCGTGCTGGGGGCAATGTTTGCTGACCAGAAGCACTTCGCACACCACGCCGCATTGCCAGCCGTGGCGCAGTTCGGGGACGAAGGTGCAGCCAACCACACCCGTTTCTGCCGTGAGTACGGCGAAGCTGGCGTCGAGTTCTTCGTGTTCGGTCGCAGCGCGTTCGACACCCGTTACCCGGCACCGCAGAAATACCCGGCCCGCCAGACCCTCGAAGCCTCCCAGGCGGTTGTCCGCCTGCACGGCTTGAGCGATGACGGCGTGGTCTACGCCCAGCAGAACCCTTCGGTGATCGATCAGGGCGTGTTCCACAACGATGTGATCGCGGTGGGTAATGGCGAGGTGCTGTTCTATCACGAGGATGCGTTCCTCGACACCGATCAGATGCTCGCTGAATTGCAAAGCAAACTCGCCAAAGTAGGTGGGAAATTTCAGTCGATCTGCGTACCGCGTTCCGCGGTAACCGTGGAAGACGCCGTTCGTTCCTACCTGTTCAATAGCCAATTGCTGTCGCGTCCTGACGGCTCGATGCTGTTGATCGTGCCGGAAGAATGCCGTGGCAACGCGCGTGTCTGGCAGTACCTGCAAGGCTTGACCAGCTCCGGCGGGCTGATTCGCGAAGTGAAAGTGTTCGATTTGAAGCAGAGCATGCAGAACGGCGGTGGCCCGGCGTGCCTGCGACTGCGCGTCGCGCTCAACGAAACCGAACTGGCGGCCGTCAACCCAGGGGTTATCATGACGGCACCGTTGTACGGCACGCTGACCGAATGGGTCGACAAGCACTACCGCGACCGCATGACCGAAAACGATCTCGCGGACCCGCAATTGCTGCTTGAGTGCCGGACGGCACTGGATGAACTGACGCAAATCCTTAAACTGGGCGCGGTTTATCCATTCCAGATCAATTGAAAGTCGAGAGCGTAAAACATGAGCGATACCCTGCAGCTGATCCTTGAAGACACCGACGGCACGCAACTGGAAACTTCCTGCACCCGCGTCGCGGTCATGTGGCAAGGCAAAGAGCTGTGGATTCAGCAGGATGGCCGCGGCCAACTGCTGATCGGCGTGGACGTCGAAGAAGGTGACGCTGAATACGCAAACCTGCTGCTGCGCCCATTGGCGACTAATCTGGTAAGTCTGCAACTGGAAATGGAACCGGCTGAAGTCGGTGACGAAGACCACGTGCACGGCCCGGATTGCGCACACGACCACTAAGGAAATCGCTCTATGCTCGCCCTCGGCAAACTGCTTGAACTGACCCTCGCCGGCCGCGAACCGGCGGAGAAGACTCAACTGACTGTCGAAGGCGTGCGCATGCGCTGGTTGAGCGAAGGTGCGCTGGAAGTCCGGCCACCGCAAGCGAGCGACCAAGGCCTGGACCTGCTGCTATCGGCCGGCATCCACGGCAACGAAACAGCGCCGATCGAATTGCTCGATCGCCTGTTGCATGACATCGCCCGCGGCGACTTGAAACCGCGCACACGTATTCTGTTCCTGTTCGGCAACCCGGAAGCGATTCGCAAAGGTGAGCGTTTCATCGAGCAGGACGTCAACCGGCTGTTCAACGGCCGTCACGAACAAAGCAGCGGCTCCGAAGCCCTGCGCGCTTGTGAACTGGAGCGGCTGGCGGCGAGCTTCTTCAGCTTGCCGGGCCGTAATCGTCTGCACTACGACCTGCACACGGCAATTCGCGGTTCAAAAATCGAGCAGTTCGCACTGTATCCCTGGAAAGAAGGCCGTCAGCATTCTCGCCTGGAACTGGCGCGGCTGCGCGCTGCCGGCATGGAAGCGGTGCTGCTGCAAAACAAGCCGTCCATCGTTTTCAGTTCCTACACCTACGACAAGCTCGGTGCGGAGTCCTTTACCCTCGAGCTGGGAAAGGCGCGGCCATTCGGGCAGAACGACGGGGTCAACGTTGATCTGCTGGAAACCCGCCTCAAACAGATTATCGAAGGCAGCGAGCCGGCCCAGACCGAAGAGGCGCTGGACGGTTTGCAGCTGTTTAGCGTGGCGCGAGAAATCATCAAGCACAGCGATAGCTTCCGCCTGAACCTGCCAGTGGACATCGAGAACTTTTCGGAGCTGGAAGTGGGTTATCTGCTGGCCGAAGACATCGCCCAAACCCGGTGGATCATTGAGGAGGAGGGTGCCCGGATCATCTTCCCGAACCCCAAGGTCAAGAACGGCCTGCGCGCCGGCATTCTGATTGTGCCGACCACCGACGAAAACCTCGCCTGATTGATCGTTCCCACGCTCCGCGTGGGAATGCAGCCCGGGACGCTCTGCGTCCCAACAGCGGGCGCAGAGCGTCCATTGAGGCGTTCCCACGCGGAGCGTGGGAACGATCAAGGTATGGTGTTTTAGACCGCTACCGCACGAGGCTCATTACGACGCAATGCACGCATCTTGTGCAGCGTATCCGCGCACGTCTTCGCCGCTTCCTGACCTTTATGCACGAAATGCTCGAAGAAGAACTTCTGATGTTCTTCGCCGGCATGGAAGTGGTGCGGGGTCAGGACTACCGAGAACACCGGCACTTCGGTTTCCAGCTGGACCTGCATCAGGCCGCTGATCACCGATTGGGCGACGAATTCATGGCGGTAGATCCCGCCGTCGACCACCAGACCCGCCGCGACGATGCCGGCATAACGACCGGACTTGGCCAGCAGCTTGGCGTGCAGCGGAATTTCAAAGGCGCCGCCGACTTCGAAGAAGTCGATCTCCGACTCCTGATAACCCTGAGCAATCATTTCGGCCACAAAGCCCTTACGGCTCTGATCGACGATTTCTTTGTGCCAGCAGGCCTGGATGAACGCAACGCGCTCGCCCTGATGGTTTTTGCTTTTGCTATCGATTGCGGTGGGTTGCATGTTCTGACTCCTGTTTATGTAAAAAACAGGGCATATGAATCGAATGGGATTTAAGGGTACGCACGCTCGCACGAATGCCTGCGGACGGCCCTTTGGCGCCAATCCCGTTCTCTCTTCATCCGGACTATGACCGTCGGCCCCGGGATCACACCGGGTCTGCTGACCTTGCCGCCATCACAGCCATTGCCGTGCCTGTCGCCAAGCGCTCGCGGGCTATGCGCATCGCGCGCAATTACCGCCGGTGGGGAGTTGCACCCCGCCCTGAGAACGTTTTGCCGCCAGATTGTTTGGCGGCGAAGCGTTTTTAACACATATTTCTCACCTGTGCATTGCTGCTATCTGATGATTGCTATCGACTTTTTCGTCAGTTCAGGAAACCTTTTCCTACTCAAGGGTTGATTATTCGACGGCATGACCGCAGTAATTCCTACCTGAAAGGGATTTTCCCCTGCAAACCGAGGCCAGATTCATGAGCGTTATCGATCTTCGCAGCGACACCGTCACCCAACCGACCGCAGGGATGCTAGACGCGATGGTCGCAGCAGCCACCGGGGATGACGTTTACGGTGAAGATCCGACGGTCAATCGTCTCGAAGCTGAACTGGCAGAAAGGCTGGGTTTTGCTGCGGCGCTGTTTGTCCCGACAGGCACCATGAGCAATCTGCTGGGCTTGATGGCCCACTGCGAGCGCGGTGACGAGTACATCGTCGGCCAGCAGGCTCACACTTATAAGTATGAAGGCGGTGGTGCAGCGGTACTCGGTTCGATCCAGCCGCAGCCACTGGAAGTGCAGGCGGATGGTTCGCTGGACTTGGCGCACGTTGCGGCCGCGATCAAACCGGATGACTTCCACTTCGCCCGCACCCGTTTGCTGGCGCTGGAAAACACCATGCAAGGCAAAGTCCTGCCGCTGGAGTATCTGGCCCGGGCCCGCAGTTTCACCCGTGAGCACGGGCTGGCGCTGCACCTTGACGGCGCGCGGCTGTACAACGCGGCGGTCAAGCTGGGTGTCGATGCCCGAGAGATCACTCAGTATTTCGATTCCGTCTCGGTCTGCCTGTCCAAGGGCCTGGGCGCGCCGATCGGTTCGGTGCTGTGTGGCTCGGCCGAGTTGATCGGCAAGGCGCGGCGCCTGCGCAAGATGGTCGGCGGCGGTATGCGCCAGGCCGGAATTCTGGCGGCCGCAGGTTTGTACGCGCTGGATAACCACGTGCAGCGTCTGACCGACGACCACGCCAATGCCCAATGGCTGGCCGAAGGCCTGCGAGCCGCGGGTTACGAGGTCGAGCCGGTGCAGACCAACATGGTTTATGTGCAGATGGGCGACAAGGCTGAGGCCATCAAGGCCTTTGCTGCCGAACGCGGGATCAAACTCAGCGCTGCCGGCCGCCTGCGCATGGTCACGCACATGGACGTCAGCCGCGCTCAAATCGAGCAGGTCGTCGCGACATTCGTCGACTTTTCTCGCAACTGACCGAGTTAGCGGACCAATTGACTGTTTGTAACGTACAAACACACTGTACCTAGTCACTAACGCCGATATAATGCGGCCCTTTGCCGTCGCTTCGTCTGTTGACGTTTCGCACAGGCCTTTGGCCGCAGCCTCCGTGGAAGAACCTAATGAAAAGCGCAGAAATCCGTGAAGCCTTCCTTCGCTTCTTCGAAGAGCAAGGTCACACCCGTGTAGCCTCCAGCTCTTTGATTCCGGGCAACGACCCAACCCTGCTGTTCACTAACGCGGGGATGAACCAGTTCAAGGACTGCTTCCTGGGCCAGGAAAAGCGCACGTACACCCGCGCGGTCAGCAGCCAGAAATGCGTGCGCGCGGGCGGCAAGCACAATGACCTGGAAAACGTCGGGTATACCGCCCGTCACCACACGTTCTTCGAAATGCTGGGTAACTTCAGCTTCGGTGATTATTTCAAGCGTGACGCCATCACCTACGCCTGGAACTTCCTGACGTCCGACCAGTGGCTGAACCTGCCGAAAGAAAAGCTTTGGGTCACCGTCTACGCCAGCGATGACGAGGCGTACGACATCTGGACCAAGGAAATCGGCGTTCCGGCCGAGCGCATGGTTCGCATCGGCGATAACAAAGGCGCGCCATACGCTTCCGACAACTTCTGGACCATGGGCGATACCGGCCCGTGCGGTCCTTGCACCGAGATTTTCTACGATCACGGCGCCGACATCTGGGGCGGCCCACCGGGCTCGCCGGAAGAAGACGGCGACCGTTACATCGAAATCTGGAACAACGTGTTCATGCAGTTCAACCGCACCGCCGATGGCGTGTTGCACCCGTTGCCAGCACCGTCGGTTGATACCGGCATGGGCCTGGAACGGATCAGTGCCGTGCTGCAGCACGTTCACTCGAACTATGAAATCGACTTGTTCCAGAGCCTGCTGAGCGCATCGGCCAAGGCCATCGGTTGCAGCAACGACAATCAGGCTTCCCTGAAAGTCGTCGCCGACCACATTCGCTCGTGCGGTTTCCTGATTGCCGACGGCGTGCTGCCGTCCAACGAAGGTCGTGGCTACGTGCTGCGCCGGATCATTCGTCGCGCCTGCCGTCACGGCAACAAGCTGGGCGCCAAGGGCAGCTTCTTCTACCAGATCGTTGCGGCACTGGTCGCCGAGATGGGCGAAGCCTTCCCTGAGCTGAAATCCCAGCAAGCGCACATTGAGCGCGTGCTGAAAGCTGAAGAAGAGCAGTTCGCCAAGACCCTGGAGCAGGGCCTGAAAATCCTCGAGCAGGATCTGGCCGAGCTCAAGGGTGACGTGGTGCCGGGCGATGTCGTGTTCAAGTTGTACGACACCTACGGTTTCCCGATGGACCTGACCGGCGACATCGCTCGCGAACGCAGCCTGACCATCGACGAAGAAGGCTTCGAGCGCGAAATGGAAGCCCAGCGCGTCCGTGCCCGTTCCGCCAGCTCCTTCGGTATGGACTACAACAGCCTGGTCAAGGTGGATGTGGCCACCGAATTTACCGGTTACAAAGCCACCAGCGGTTTGGCGAAAATCGTTGGCCTCTATAAAGAGGGTCAGTCGGTCGACGTACTCAGTGAAGGTGAAGAGGGTGTGGTCGTTCTCAATCAGACTCCGTTCTACGCTGAGTCCGGCGGCCAGATCGGTGACTGCGGGTATCTGCAGGCCGGCAACAGCCGTTTCGACGTGCGCGATACCACCAAGACTGGCGGTGCGTTCCTGCATCACGGTGTGCTGGCGTCGGGCAGCCTGATGATTGGTGCGCCGGTTGACACCCACGTTGAAGCCGAAGTGCGTCACGCGACTACGCTGAACCACTCGGCGACTCACTTGCTGCACGCGGCATTGCGTCAGGTGCTGGGCGATCACGTTCAGCAGAAAGGCTCGTTGGTCGACAGTCAGCGCCTGCGCTTCGACTTCAGCCACTTCGAAGCTATCAAGCCTGAGCAGTTGAAGGCGCTGGAAGACATCGTCAACGCCGAGATTCGCAAGAACTCCGCCGTTGAAACCGAAGAAACCGATATCGAAACCGCCAAGCAGAAGGGCGCCATGGCGCTGTTCGGCGAGAAGTACGGCGACAGCGTGCGCGTACTGAGCATGGGCGGTGATTTCTCCGTCGAGCTGTGCGGTGGTATCCACGCCAACCGTACTGGCGACATCGGCCTGCTGAAAATCATCAGCGAAGGTGGTGTAGCCTCCGGCGTGCGTCGTATCGAGGCGGTCACCGGCGCCGCGGCGCTGGCATACTTGAATGCTGCTGAAGAACAACTCAAGGAAGCGGCCAACCTGGTCAAGGGTAGCCGCGACAACCTGATCGACAAGCTGTCGGCAGTGCTGGAGCGCAACCGTCTGCTGGAGAAGCAACTCGAGCAGTTGCAGGCCAAGGCTGCCAGCGCGGCGGGCGACGATCTGTCGGCTTCCGCCCTGGACGTCAAAGGCGTGAAAGTGCTGGCCGTGCGTCTGGACGGTCAGGACGGCAAGGCGCTGCTGGCGCTGGTCGATCAACTGAAAAACAAACTCGGCCGCGCAGTGATCCTGCTCGGCAGTGTCCATGAGGAAAAGGTCGTTCTGGTTGCAGGCGTAACCAAAGACCTGACTGGCCAACTCAAAGCCGGTGATTTGATGAAGCAAGCCGCTGCGGCAGTGGGCGGGAAGGGCGGTGGTCGTCCAGACATGGCGCAGGGCGGTGGTGTAGACGCTGGCGCACTGGATTCGGCATTGGCCCTGACTGTTCCATTTGTAGAGCAGGGTTTATAAGGCAGTGTGTCCGGTCCGCAGTCTAGTGGCGGGCCAGCATGCTGTTTGAGTGATTATTTGGGCGCCCTTCATGGGCAGAGGCGGCTTTGAAATGGCTTTGATCGTACAGAAATTTGGAGGCACCTCGGTCGGCACTGTCGAGAGAATCGAGCAGGTCGCCGACAAGGTTAAAAAATTCCGCGAGGCCGGCGATGACCTGGTGGTTGTGCTGTCTGCAATGAGCGGCGAAACCAACCGTCTGATCGATCTGGCCAAGCAAATCAGTGGCGACGGCCAACCGGTTCCTCGTGAGCTGGATGTGATCGTCTCCACCGGTGAGCAGGTAACGATTGCGCTGTTGGCCATGGCGCTGATCAAGCGCGGCGTGCCAGCGGTGTCTTACACAGGCAGTCAGGTGCGGATTCTGACGGACAGCGCTCACAATAAAGCGCGTATCTTGCAGATTGATGAACAGAAGATTCGGGGTGACCTGAAGGCCGGTCGTGTGGTCGTTGTCGCCGGTTTCCAGGGCGTCGACGAACACGGCAACATCACCACCCTCGGCCGTGGCGGTTCCGACACCACGGGTGTGGCACTGGCGGCAGCCTTGAAGGCTGACGAATGCCAGATCTACACCGATGTCGACGGCGTCTACACCACCGACCCGCGTGTGGTGTCCGTGGCTCAGCGCCTGGACAAGATTACCTTCGAAGAGATGCTGGAAATGGCCAGCCTCGGTTCCAAGGTGTTGCAGATCCGTGCGGTGGAGTTCGCCGGTAAGTACAACGTTCCGCTGCGCGTACTGCACAGCTTCAAGGAGGGTCCGGGCACCCTCATTACTATTGATGAAGAGGAAACCATGGAACAGCCGATCATTTCCGGCATCGCTTTCAACCGCGATGAAGCCAAGCTGACCATCCGTGGCGTGCCAGACACCCCGGGCGTTGCATTCAAGATTCTCGGCCCGATCAGTGCCGCGAACATCGAAGTCGACATGATCGTGCAGAACGTTGCGCACGATAACACCACCGACTTTACCTTCACCGTGCACCGCAATGACTTCCAGGCAGCGCAAACCGTGCTGGAAAACACCGCTCGCGAGATCGGTGCCCGTGAAGTCGTTGGCGATATCAAGATTGCCAAGGTGTCGATCGTCGGTGTCGGCATGCGTTCCCACGCAGGCGTGGCCAGCCGCATGTTCGAATCCCTGGCCAAGGAAAGCATCAACATCCAGATGATCTCGACCTCGGAGATCAAAGTCTCCGTAGTGATCGAAGAGAAGTATCTGGAACTGGCTGTGCGCGCTCTGCACACGGCTTTCGAACTGGACGCACCGGCCCGACAGGGCGAGTGATGCGTTTACCGAAGGGCGCGGTCTGACCGCGCCCTTTGTTTTTTTGAATGGTGCGACCCGAGGCTGTTCTTTTGCTCGCGCTAGTCAATACTCAGGCATGTAGGGCTGCGATCGCTCCGGTTGTAGGTCGAGTGCCTTTTTTTGCAGACTGTTGTCCCTGAAATGAAATGCGTGAGGAGAAAGGTATGCTGATTCTGACTCGTCGGTGCGCAGAAAGCCTGATTATTGGTGATGGCGAAATCACCGTGACCGTGCTCGGCGTTAAAGGAAATCAAGTGCGTATCGGTGTCAACGCCCCGAAAGAGGTTGCTGTCCACCGTGAAGAAATTTACCTGCGTATAAAGAAAGAGAAGGACGAAGAACCAAGCCATTAATTTTTATCGTTTTTTATGTTTGCAAACGGGGAAGAAGCTGGTTAACATACGCCCCGTGTTGCGGAGAGCTGGCCGAGTGGCCGAAGGCGCTCCCCTGCTAAGGGAGTACACCTCAAAAGGGTGTCGGGGGTTCGAATCCCCCGTTCTCCGCCATTATTTGCGTAGTACGTTGTAATCTGGCTTCTTCGGTAAGTTGTTGAAATTACTAGAAAAAAGCGCTTTACAAAAAGATTCGACGGCCTATAATGCGCGGCAACAAATGCACTCGTAGCTCAGCTGGATAGAGTACTCGGCTACGAACCGAGCGGTCACAGGTTCGAATCCTGTCGAGTGCACCATTTAAGAGTTGTTTGCAGTAATGTGAATGACTTGGCTTCAACCAGTTGTGATCTGGTATAAAAATACAAATGCACTCGTAGCTCAGCTGGATAGAGTACTCGGCTACGAACCGAGCGGTCACAGGTTCGAATCCTGTCGAGTGCACCAAACACCAAAAAGCCCGCGTTTAACGCGGGCTTTTTGCCGTCTGGGATTTGGCTTTTCCTTTGGTGCACCCTCTCTCATCGAACTCGACGTGTGCGCTACGACCTCGCTTGGTGTCGTAACGGTAACTCGTGGCTGAATTACGAATACTGATCTTGTCTGGCTTGCCCAGGGCGCTCTCGACGTCCTGCTGACTCATGCCGGCGACAACTCGCTGATTGATGATGGCTTCGCGGCGTTCCCTGGCGCTGATCAGGTTTCCACATTTGTCCTCGGTCTTGCCAACGACAGTCGGATCTCTCCTTTTGATTTTCATACCTGATGTTTCACGAATCTCGGCTTCCGGCATGAGAGCGGTTGTGCTGCCTGGCGTGAAGGTGCGCACATCCTGAAGCGAAAGGCTGTCTCCGGCCGTACAGCTCAACGTAGTGAACGTAATGCGCCCATCGGCTGCTTCGCAGCGGTGAACGGTCGTGGCTAGCGCCCAGGGCGACGGGCAGAGCAGGGCGATTAATAAAAAATAATGTGCATTGGATGGCATTAAACGTCCTCCATGACGGTCCATCTCAAGGGTAGTCGCTGCATTTTTCGCTGTGGTGTGTTTTCTTTTCAGGATGAGTCGTCGCAGTTTGATGGATCAGGACAGCGATCAGGTTTGTCTTGCAAGCGCTTGTTTCAGCCGAGATTTTTTAACGTTTAAAACCGTCGGGCGGTGTATCATTGCGCCCGTCAGCCCCGCCGGGGCTTGTGGAATACCTCCATGGACTTACCCAGTAGTTACTCAGTTCCCCGTTTTTCCAATCATGAATTGACTGATTGATCCTTCCGGCGTGCCCCGCTGCTGGGAGTGGAGTTCGCCTATGTCTGAAGTTGAAGTAAAGAAAACGCAGGAAAGCCTGCAGGACCGCCTCGCTCAAGTTGTTGAGCTGCTGCAGCGTCAGCGGGTGGTCGAAGACCTGACTCATCGCCAGGAAGGTCCGCATCACGACCGGGTCGAGAACCTGGTTCACCGGCAAAACCTCGTCGAGTTGCAACGCAAGCTCGATGATTTGCACTCCGCCGACGTCGCCTACATCCTTGAAGCCTTGCCGCTGTCCGATCGTCTGATGCTCTGGCAATTGGTCAAGGCCGATCGCGACGGCGACATTCTGCTCGAAGTATCCGATTCTGTTCGTGAAACGCTGATCGCCGACATGGACGATCACGAGCTCCTGGCTGCGGCCAAGGACATGGACGCCGACGAACTTGCTGACCTGGCCTCCGAGCTGCCGCGAGACGTCGTCCACGAGCTGATGGAAACCCTGGATGGTCAACAGCGTGAGCGCGTACGCTCTGCGTTGTCCTACGACGAGGATCAGGTCGGTGCGCTGATGGACTTCGAGATGGTGACGATCCGTGAGGATGTCAGTCTCGAAGTGGTTTTGCGTTACTTGCGGCGTCTCAAGGAGCTGCCGAGCCACACGGACAAATTGTTCGTGGTCGATTACGACGGTGTCCTCAAGGGCGTGTTGCCAATCAAGCGATTGTTGGTAAACGACCCGGAAAAACAGGTTTCTGAAGTCATGGCCAACGACCCGGTGAGTTTTCACCCGGACGAAGACGCCTATGACGCGGCTCAGGCGTTCGAACGTTACGACTTGGTCTCGGCGCCTGTAGTCGACAAGAACGGCAAGCTGATCGGCCGTTTGACCATCGATGAAATGGTCGACCTGATTCGTGAAGAGAGCGAAAACGAAGTTCTCAACATGGCGGGTCTGCGCGAAGAAGAAGATATTTTTGCGTCAGTCTGGAAATCCCTGCGTAACCGTTGGGCCTGGCTGGCCGTGAACCTGATTACCGCGTTTATCGCATCCCGGGTGATCGGTCTTTTCGAAGGCTCCATCGAGAAACTGGTGGCGCTGGCGGCATTGATGCCGATCGTGGCCGGTATCGGTGGCAACTCGGGTAACCAGACGATCACCATGATCGTTCGGGCCATGGCGCTGGATCAGGTCAGCACCGGCAATACTTCGCGCCTGATGCGCAAGGAATTGGCGGTAGGTCTGATCAATGGCCTGGTCTGGGGCGGTGTGATCGGCGTGGTCGCCTACCTGCTGTATGGCAGTTGGTCTCTGGGTGTGGTGATGACGGCCGCCATGACGCTCAACTTGTTGCTTGCGGCATTGGCGGGAGTGTTGATTCCCATGACCCTGGCGCGGCTGGGGCGCGATCCTGCGATGGGCGCCAGTGTGATGATCACCGCCATGACGGACAGTGGCGGATTTTTCATCTTTCTCGGGCTGGCGACAATCTTCCTGCTCTGACTTGCTGACGTTAAAAGCCCGCCAATCGGCGGGTTTTTTATACCCGAATTTCAGGCAAAAAAAAGCCAGCGATTAAGCTGGCTTGAGCATTCGGAATGAATCAGGAAGCGTCTGCGGCCATTTCGGCATCATGCGCAATCAGCGAAACAAGAGCGTTCTGCTGACGGTGGGAGAGTTGGCGGAAGCGTTGCAGCAGTTCACGTTCGTGCAATGACAGCTCCGGGCTGTCCAGGCGCATGCTCAATTCTTCGCCCAGCGCGCCTTCCTGAATAAGGCTCTGCTCAAGGCGAGCGATAATTTCGGAGTTCATGCTGCGATGATGATTGCGAGCCACTTCGGCAATGCGTTCACGCATTCCGTCTGGCAGACGTACGACGAACTTGTCAGCCGTACGGCTGGAATAAATTGCCTGTTTCAATGGGCGCATATATTTAACCGGTTAGTTCAGGGGAGCGGTTCTCGGGATTGGCCGCAGGATGTCTGTTAGGACAAGCGCTCTGGCCAAATGTTCAACCTGAATTGATAGGGGCTCGCATCATGCCTCAAAGCAGCCAGTTCATTGGCGTCAATTCTGTGACAAATATTGAACTGAATAAAGGCGTTATGCCAGCACCCATTATCAGAAATGCGGACTGGTTTGAAAAGTTTGCTCTGGTCCGTTTGACTGACCGCATCCTCTTGGCCGACAGGAGATGTCCGAAGACGCCTGAAGGTGCATGCTGTGCGGATTCGATCAGTGTTCCTTATTTGTACAGGATAGTGGCAAATGGCCGATTTACTAGGGGCAGACGTGCAGTGGGAGGCTATTTCAGGATGGATGGCAGGCTGATCTACTTGATGGGGCCTTCTGGGTCCGGCAAGGACAGCCTCATCGAAGCCGCTCGAGAGCCTTTGCAGATGCTCAATTGTGATGTGGTGCGTCGGTTCATCACGCGGTCGGCCGAATCCGTGGGTGAGGATGCGATCGGAGTTTCCCGGGAAGAGTTCGAGCGACACAGAGTCGAGGGCGATTTCGCACTGTGCTGGAACGCGAATGGCCTGGATTACGGTATTCCGATCGAAATAGATCAATGGCTCAACGACGGCCGACATGTCCTCGTCAACGGCTCCCGCGGCCATCTGGCAGAGGCGCTGCACCGATATCC
This sequence comes from Pseudomonas sp. ZS1P83, assembly GCF_054897825.1. Taxonomy (NCBI): domain Bacteria; kingdom Pseudomonadati; phylum Pseudomonadota; class Gammaproteobacteria; order Pseudomonadales; family Pseudomonadaceae; genus Pseudomonas; species Pseudomonas sp. ZS1P83. Next base: position 3,958,646 of record NZ_CM142706.1, on the reverse strand, counting down.
AACCCTGTTGCCGGTTCTGTTGACGGTCAAGAATAAAGTCCTGCGAGGACGACTGCTGCGCCGTGGTCGCGAGAGTCTTGCGGAGATTGAAGCGAGGCTCCATCGCAATGGGTTATTCCCGGCCGAGGGTTCAATGGGTGGCACTCAGCTCCATCCACTCGACAATTCAGGCGAACTGTCCACCACAGTTGCCAATCTGCTGAACCTGTTGAGGGTTAACGCAGTACCGGATCGAACTTGATCTTGCGCCCGGCAATCAGTGCCAGCACAAACAGTGCACCGAATACGCCGCTGGCGATCAGGGGCAAGGTAATGACGGTGTCCTGTACTACTGACAGATGAAGAATGCCGCTCAGTAAGGCGAGGATGAAAAATCCAGCGGCGGATTTGGACATGCGGTGCTCCTGATGGGGTGATTCAAAATACCAAACGTTCGGAAGATTGAGCTGGCACTAGGATGCCTTCCTGGCTCACCTCTTGGCTGACAAAGCTGCGCTCATCGCTCATTACCGCCAATTGAGGCGCTTTTTGCAGTTGAAGGTAATGCGGCATGCGTTGGGCAACTGGCTCAGCACCGCTCTCGGGGACAAAATGAAAGCCCAACAGAATCGCCAGGGTGATCGCGTTCGAGAGTAAAAGTACGCTGTACATGAGGCTGGCCTCCGTTGTTCTGTGAGCACAACTCAAGCAGCCCGCATGCCAAGAGTCTAACGGCAATTAAATCCTTTAAAAACAACGAACTACGTTATTTGTTCGAAGTGCCTGCATTGCATTTTGCAATGATGGTTTTTTGGGGTGATGCAATTTGCACGGTAAACAAAGCCACGCCCCGCCAAGGCGTGTGCCTACACTTAAAAAGCCCAAAGGACGACATGACAAAAGCAGGCCTGCCCGTTAACATGCACGCCGTCCATTGCACCGCGTTTTCTTCGTGGGCGACATGTGTCTCAGTAGCTCAATTGGATAGAGCATCCCCCTCCTAAGGGGAAGGCTGGCAGTTCGAACCTGCCCTGGGACACCATTAATCCGAGCCTCTTCGGTCACCTGTCTGATAGGCATTTACTGCTCGTCAGCAGGTAGCACCAAGAGGCAAAAAAGAGCCCCGCCGGGCGATTTTCCGGCGGGGCTTTTTTACGCGCAATCACCCGACGATCTATATGGATAGTCTTTGCTAAGGAGCAGGGGCCGAGTGCTTGGGAGTGGTGGTCATACGTCGCCTTGGCGAGGGGAAACGCCTTGAGTTCAAGTGGGGTGTGGGTGCGCCTTAACAAATCAGGATAGTCCCGATTTTCAATAACACCTTCAAAATATTTAGCGCGTACTGAGCGGCCTGACTTCTTAAGGGAACGCCACTACTGGCCGATAACCCGAACAGTCATGGTCTTCTTCTTAATTGCCTGGAAATCTTCGATGCTGTCGTATCACCAAAAGCGTTTTTTGATCGTCGATGATTTCTCGGATTTTCGCAGTTCCATCAGGTCCATGCTGCGCGAGCTGGGCGTCAAGGATGTCGACACCGCCGACACCGGTGAGCAGGCGCTGCGTATGTGTTCGCAGAAGGCCTACGATTTCATCCTGCAGGACTTTCACCTGGGCGATGGCAAGAAGAACGGTCAGCAGGTGCTTGAAGACTTGATGATCGAGAAGCTGATCAGTCATGAAGCCGTGTTCGTCATGGTCACTGCCGAGACCAGCCAGGCAATGGTGCTCAGTGCGTTGGAACACGAACCCGATGCGTACCTGACCAAACCGTTCAACCGTTCCGGCCTGGCTCAACGTCTGGAGCGGCTGGAGCAACGCAAGACGTTGCTCAAGCCGATCCTGCAAGCCCTTGATCGGGGCAAACCGGTTGAAGTGCTCAATGCCTGCATCGCCCTGTGCAAGCAAGACATCCGCTACTCGCCGTTGTGCCTGCGCTATCGCGCCGATGCCCTGCGCGACCTGAATCAGAACGAGGCGCTGGAGCGTCTCTACGACAGCATCATTGCTGATCGGCCTTTGCCGTGGGCGTTTGCCGGTCTGGGCAAATTGCTGTTCAAGCGCGGCCAGGTCGTTCAGGCCAAGGGCGTCTACGAAAAAGCCCTGAAAGTGTTCCCGATGATGCCGGCGCTTTACGACGGCATGGCCGATGTGTTGGTCGCTGAAGGAGACACCAAGGCTGCCCAGAGCGTGCTGGAAGAGGCGATCCGCTTGTCGCCGCTGGCGGTGCGCCGGCAAGCGCTGCTGGGCAAGTTGGCGATGGCCAACGAAGATTTTGACACCGCCTCCAAAGCCTATCGTCAGGCCGTGGCGCAGGGCGCGCAGTCACGTTTCAAGGATGCGGAGAGCAACCTGGGCCTGGCCCACGCTTTGATCAGCAAAGGCAGCGAAAAAGGCCTGGATACTCGGACCCGGCTGGAAATCAACACGACGCTGAGTGCGGTGGCCAAGGAAAACCCTACCGATCCAGGTCTGCAGATTCGTGCGCGGCTGATGAAAGCCACCAGCCTGCTGCTTAACGATGCCGAAACCGCCGAGAAGCTTACCGAGCAGGCAATGATGCGCCTCGATGGCATGGAGCAGTTCATGAGTGCCGAAGCCGCGTTGCTGGTGGCCAAGCAACTGCAAATGCTCGGGCAGGCCAGCGCCGGAGCCTCGATGCTGAAAAACTGCGCGGAAATCTACGGCGACGACCCGGCGGTGATGAAGGGCATCGCCAAGTTGACCGACGATCCGAGCATTCTCAATTCCGGCAACGCCGCTGCCGACCTCAACCGTCAGGGCGTGCGGGTATACAAGACCGGCAACCTGGTGGAAGCGCGGCAGGTGTTCCGCAAAGCCTTGGCGATGCAGCCGAAGAACATCAGTATCGCGCTGAACATGGCGCAGTCGCTGCTGCACGGCACCGACACCAGTGCTCCTTCGGCGGAGCTGGAGGAATGTCGGGTCTGCCTGAAAATGGTCGGCCTGATGCCCGACACCGATGCGCGTTATTCCCGTTATCAGAAGCTGCGAAGCAAGGCGTTTGGCGAATGAACGACCGCGAACAGGCACTCGATTTTTCTACGGTGATTGCCTCCACCGTGCACGACATGAAGAACTCCCTGGCCATGTTGATGCAGGCCCACAGCCAATGGCTGGCGCGCTTGCCGGATCCGCAGCAGTACACCCCGGAGCAGGGCGTCATCGACTTCGAGTTCGCCCACCTCAACGGCATGCTGGTGCAGTTGCTGGGTCTGTACAAACTCGGCGTCAACCAGATGCCATTGCAGCCGGCCTACCATGAGCTGGATGACTTCATCGAAGCGCAATTGGCAGCGCACCAAGAAGTGTTCGCCAGTCGCGGCATTATGGCGACCTATGAAGTGGACCCGTTGAGCCCGCTGGGCTTCTTCGACCGGGAGCTGATTGCTTCGGTGCTGGCCAACATCATCAACAATGCCATTCGTTACGCCCGCCACGCGGTGTTGATCAGCGTCAGCGATGAAGCCGGGCAATTGGTGCTGACCGTCAACGACGATGGCGAGGGTTATCCTCCCGAGATGATAGTGCGTCAGGCCGATTACGTGCAGGGCATCAACCACAGCAGCGGAAGCACTGGCCTGGGCCTGTACTTTGCCGGGCGGATTGCCGCACTTCATCAGCGCAATGGCGTGGGCGGACGCACCGAAATCAGCAATGGCGGCCCGCTGGGTGGTGGAGTGTTCAACCTCTATCTGCCCTGACCGGTTCTTTTTGTTGGCCGCTGCTTGATATTCCGAACACGCGGAGCCTATTTTGTCCGGGTCGCCGTTCGCGGCTTGCCTAACAAAAAGGATTGCGTCATGACAACCGATGGCCATTGTTCACTCGCGGAGCGATTGACGGGCATTGATGAGATTGAATGTGTCACGCCGGACTTGAATGGCGTACCGCGCGGCAAAGTAATGACCGCCGAAGGCTTTCTGGAAGGGCGGCGTTTGCAGATGGCACGGGGTGTGCTGCTGCAATGCATCATGGGCGGATATCCGCCAGCGCGTTTTTACGGCAGCGATGATGGCGACTTGGCGCTGGTGCCCGATCCCGCACAGATCCATCGCTTGCCCTGGAGCGCACAGCCACGAGCTTTCGCCATTTGCGATGCGGACGAGCTGACCGGCGAAAGTTCGTCTCTGTCGACCCGCGGCCAACTCAAAGCCGTGATCGCGCGTTATTCAGCCCTCGGCCTGGCGCCGGTAGTGGCGACCGAGCTCGAATTCTTTGTGTTTGCGCCCAACACCGACCCCGCTCAACCGTTCCAGCCGCCGCTGGGCCTGGACGGTCGTCGCGAGGACGGTCAATTGGCGTTCAGTGTCAGTTCCAATAACGGCTTGCGGCCGTTCTTCAGTGAAGTCTACGCATGCATGGCGGCCCTGGGCTTGCCGCGCGATACCTTCATGCACGAGATGGGCGTCAGCCAGTTTGAGATCAACCTGCTGCATGGCGATCCGCTGCTGTTGGCCGACCAGACCTTCCTGTTTAAACATCTGCTTAAAGAAGTCGCGCTCAAGCATGGCCTGATCGTGGTCTGCATGGCCAAGCCGCTGGCGCACACGCCGGGCAGTTCGATGCATATTCACCAGAGCATCGTCGAGATCGGCAGCGGACGTAACGTGTTCAGTGACGAGGCCGGTGAGCCGACCGCGACCTTCCGTCATTTCATCGCGGGTCAGCAGGCCGGCATGGCGGATTTCACTGCGTTGTTCGCGCCGAACGTGAACTCTTATCAGCGCTTGTGTCATCCCTTCGCATCGCCGAATAATGCCTGCTGGTCCCACGACAACCGTGCGGCCGGTTTGCGTATTCCGGCCAGTTCGCCCGCCGCTCGTCGGGTCGAGAACCGCTTGCCAGGGGCCGATGCAAATCCCTATCTGGCGATCGCCGCCAGTCTTGCCGCAGGGTTGTATGGCATTGAACACAAACTGGAGCCGAGCGAGGCGATCCAGGGCGAGTTTGAAGTGCCGGATAATCTTGCGTTGCCGTGTACCTTGCATGCCGCTATTGAGCGTCTGAAACGTAGCCAATTAGCGAAGGAACTGTTTGGCAAGGAGTTCATCGAAGGCTACGTCGCTTCGAAGACCATGGAGTTGACCAGCTTCTTTGATGAAATTACTCCCTGGGAGCGCCGTGTCCTGGCCGCTCAGGCCTGACGTTCCATCGTCTTCGGGCTATCTTTTCGGGTAGCCCGATTCTCACTGCAAGGAGCCGCTCGGAACGCCGATGCGCCAAATCTGGAAACCCTTTCGAGCGCTTTATTTTGCCTCGCTGATGATGTTGATCGGCTCTGGCCTGTTGAGTACTTACCTGGCCTTGCGCCTGGCCGCCGACCATGTCGACAGCTTGTGGGTCGGTGCGTTGATGGCGGCTAACTATTTTGGCCTGGTGCTGGGTGGCAAGATCGGCCATCGGCTGATTGCCCGGGTCGGGCATATTCGAGCCTATTCGGCTTGCGCGGGGATTGTCGGCGCGGCGGTGCTGGGCCATGGTCTGGTGGACTGGTTGCCCGCTTGGCTGTTTTTGCGGGTCATTGTCGGCCTCGGCATGATGTGCCAGTACATGGTCATCGAAAGCTGGCTCAATGAGCAGGCGGAAGCCAAGCAACGTGGCATCGTTTTCAGCGGCTACATGATCGCCTCGTACCTGGGGCTGGTGTTGGGTCAACTGATCCTGGTCATGCACCCGGCGCTGGGCCTTGAACTGTTGATGTTGGTCGCTCTTTGCTTTGCCCTGTGTCTGGTGCCGGTGGCCCTGACCCAGCGGATTCACCCGGCGGCGTTGCACCCCGCGCCGATGGAGCCGCGGTTTTTTATCAAGCGCGTGCCGCAATCGTTGAGTACGGTGCTGGGGGCGGGGCTGATCGTCGGTTCGTTCTACGGTCTGGCGCCGCTGTACGCCTCGCAGCAAGGCTTGTCCACGGAGCAGGTCGGTCTGTTCATGGGTAGCTGCATTTTCGCCGGTCTGGTGGTGCAGTGGCCGCTGGGTTGGCTGTCCGATCGTTATGACCGGGCGCTGCTGATCCGCTGTTTTGCATTCAGCCTGGCACTGGCTGCTTTGCCACTGGCGATCATTAAGCAAGTGCCGCTGGAGGTGCTGTTCATCGCCGGTTTCCTCTGTTCGTTAGTTCAGTTCTGCCTGTATCCGTTGGCGGTGGCGTTTTCCAACGACCACGTCGAGGGTGATCGTCGGGTGTCCCTGACGGCGATGCTGTTGGTGACCTACGGTGTCGGCGCCAGTATTGGACCGCTGGTGGCCGGGGTGCTGATGAAGCTGTTCGGCAGCCACATGCTCTATGCCTTCTTCAGCTTTTTCGCGTTGGTGCTGGTGTGGCGGATTCGCCCGAAAGCGGTCACCAACCTGCATCAGGTGGACGATGCACCACTGCATCACGTCGCCATGCCGGACAGCATGTCGAGTTCACCGTTGGTGGCTTGCCTTGACCCGCGTGTCGATGAACAGGTGGTGCAGGACCAGATGCAAAGCCCGATCAGCCCTGAGCCGGACCCAGAACCTGAACCAGAACCTGAACCTGAACCTGAACCCGATCCGCCGCCCGAAGACCCTGACGCGGGTCGCGAGCAAAGTTTTACCGAGGCCAGGCCTTAGATCCAGCGCATAAAAAAACGGGCAGTCGCCGCAAGGGACTGCCCGTTTTCTATTGAAGCGGCGTATTACATGTCGTCTTTGTCGAAGCGCCGCGCTTCGCGCTGAAGCTGATAGACGAACCGCTCGACCTGGCGCTGCACCAGCCCGCTCATGTTGTGAAAGCGTACGCCGGCGAAGGTGATGGAGATCCTTTCTTCGAAGTGCAGGTAACGCAATTCGACCGGAGCCGTCATGTTGCCAAAGGGCAGGGCGGCGACGAAGCGGTCGTAGACCTGACCCAGTTGCAGGCTGCCAGTGATGTCGCCTTCGAAGCGCAACTTGCAGCCGGTGGCCGAGATGTCCAGGAGCTTGCCACTGATCGGCGACTTGAGTTTTTCACCACCCAGATCGACGTTGACCAGTTGTGCCAGCTTCAGTGCAGCACGGAATGCATTACGGCGCTGATGGTAAACCACCTCGGAGGGCAGGGCGCCACGGTAGCAGCGACCGCCACCGGATTCGTCGATGGTCAACGGGCCGTTGCTTTCCCAGGCAATACGCACGCCGTCGTGAAAGCCTTCGACCTTGAACGGTTCGCCGGCCAGCAGGAAACGTTCACCGTCGCGGGGAATCATTTCGTCCAGGGCCATCGTGTTGCTGTCACGGTCGATGTCCACCAGATAACTCTGGAAGCGCTGGCTGCGCTCATGGAACGTGATGATCAGCGGATCATGGCTGTCTTGCAGCTGGCGCAGGTTGCCGGAGATCTCAAGGGGCGTGGTGAGCACCTTGGGTGGCTGCGGAGCATCTTCCGCGCTTAAGGCATTGAACACGGTTCATCAATCTCCAGACAAAATATGACTACGGCTAGCCAGCATTTTGCCAGCATGTTTCGCGTCTTGATAGTGCGCGATTTTCAGCAGGCTCAAGCCTGACTGAGCGGTCGTGGCTTCGCAAGCATGGAGGTTGACCCACGTGCGTCATAGAGCGCTGGCGGCTCGCCGCCGTTGAGGATTTTCAGCTGATTGGCCGTCGAGGCCTGTTGCACCAGAATCGACTGGCCATTCTTGATGTTGGCCGCCTGGCACTGCGCCAGAAGATCGGTCAGCACATCGCTCTGCTCCAGTAACTGATCGCCAATGCTCGAATGGCTGGCGAGTTGCTCCAAGCCGTTGCGGTTGGTCGGCAGATTGAGGCTGGCGAGGATTTCACTGCGCTTGCGGCCATGCTGATCGAGCAAAATGATCAATGCCTGTTTCTGCGCCAGAATCTCTTCGAGAAGTGGCATGTCACGACCGTGCAAGGCGAGGGACTCGGTTTGCAGTAACGCCAGCAAATGCTGTGCTGGAGCGAAATCGTCAGTGATCAGTTGCAGTAAATTAGAGTCGTGCATGGCTGGCCTTGGGTTTTAAGCGTCCAAAAGCCTGGCGCGGGCCTTGGCCTAGCGCTGGGCTTCGAAGTTGAGCAGTTTGCTGGCTACACGGTTGCTGTCGACTTTGTAGCTGCCATCGGCAATCGCTGCTTTCAACTCGGCCACGCGGGCGTTGTCGACGGCAGGCTGATCGCGCAGCTTATCAGTGACCTTCTGCAACTGTTGAGCCTCATTGCTGAGATGTACCGATTCCCCGCTTTTAGCGGTACTGACCTGCTCGGCCGGGGTATTCAGCGGCGCGGATTTGCCGGCTTCGGCGGTTTCCTTCGCGGCGCTGGTACGTGTACTGCCGGTAAGTGACGGGGAACTGTTTAAACGGCTGAAATCGATGACCATGATAAAAAAACCTCTGGGTATTTGGACGCTTGCCATGTTTTCGGCCATACCCGGAAAAACTTTAGGCCCAGTTATCAATGAGCTTGCGCGCGTCAGCGCTTGCCCTGCCTGGGGCACAGTTTAGGGAACAGTCGGGCAGCGCGCCACATCTTCACCCACAGAGAGCTCGCGAACAGATTCCTACATGGACACTTCCACCTGACCTGGCGCGATAACTTGCGCCTTGATCACCCGCTGGGAATTGAGGTTTTTCACTCGAATCTGTTCGCGCAAGCCGCCGTTGGAGAGCGCTTCACCCGGCATGCGCACGCTGAGCGTACCGCTGCGGGCGGTAATCACCACTTGGTCGCCCTTGCTAATGACTTCTGCCTGTTCCATGTGCACCAGGGTCATGACCTGATCGGCGACCATTGGTCGGGTAAGTTTCTGCCCGATCGCCTGGTCGACAGAAGTCAGGTAACCCTGGTTGATCAGGCTGATGTCACGCTCGCGCAAGGTCACATCTTCGGGCTCGACGATACCGGCGCGTCGCAGCGGGCGGGTGGTGGTCACAATGTCGCGAAACAGGCGCACTTGAGCGGGTACGAAGACGGTCCAGGGCGACGCGCCCTCGCAGCGAACTTTGACCGTAACGCGGCCTAATGGCTTGGCCGGGCTCTCCAGGGTCGCTGTCAATTCCTTGTCGCACAGGGGCATCCGCAGTCGAGGATCGAGCGGGTTGACCTGGATTTCGTAGCGGCCTTGCGTTTGACTGGTCGCCAGATAGTCTTCTACGGTGAATTCAAGAAAGCCCTGAGTGACGCCGATAAGCATGTCAGGCAAGGTAACCGCGTCAGCAAGGGCAGGGCTGCCAGCGTTGAACAGGCAAACGGCCGACATCGCGCACATTAATGTGCGGGCATTTGATGTCAGGCGTCGGAAAAATGTCGGTTCTGTGTTCATAAGAGTTAAAAAGCAAGCGCCGTGCCGTTTAGTGATGAATGCGCGTCGCAACACACTTAAGCGTTGGTGTAGGAGTCTGTGCATGGCTGGTGTAATGGATGCGGTAAACCAGCGCACGCAACTGGTAGGGCAGAATCGCCTTGAGCTGTTGTTGTTCCGTCTTGACGGTCAGCAGCTGTATGGGATCAACGTGTTCAAGGTTCGGGAGGTGCTGCAATGCCCCAAACTGACGCTGATGCCAAAATCCAGTCCTGTCGTGTGCGGTGTGGCAAGTATTCGGGGGGCGACCATTCCGATTCTTGATCTGGCGATGGCGACCGGTTCCGGTGCGCTGAAAGATCAAAGCAATCCCTTCGTGATCATCACGGAGTACAACACCAAGACCCAGGGTTTCCTGGTGCGATCGGTGGAACGCATCGTCAACATGAATTGGGAGGAGATTCATCCGCCACCCAAGGGCACGGGACGCGATCATTACCTGACGGCTGTGACTCGGGTCGACAATCAGTTAGTCGAAATCATCGACGTCGAGAAAGTGCTGGCAGAAGTGGCGCCGACACCGGAAGCGATTTCGGTTGGTGTGGTGGATGTCGAGACTCAGCACAAGGCGTTGTCCTTGCGGGTGCTGACGGTCGATGACTCGTCGGTGGCGCGCAAGCAGGTGACCCGTTGCCTGCAGACGGTCGGTGTCGAAGTGGTGGCGTTGAACGACGGTCGGCAAGCGCTGGATTACCTGCGCAAGCTGGTCGACGAGGGCAAGAAGCCGGAAGAAGAGTTCCTGATGATGATTTCCGACATCGAGATGCCGGAGATGGACGGGTACACCCTCACGGCCGAGATCCGCAGCGACCCTCGCATGCAAAAGCTTCACATCATCCTGCATACTTCGTTGTCGGGTGTATTCAATCAGGCGATGGTCAAGAAGGTCGGTGCAGATGACTTCCTTGCCAAATTCCGTCCTGATGACCTGGCATCCCGGGTAGTCAACCGGATCAAAGCAGCAGACATCAGCTAGGGGCCTTTTGCCCCTGGCGGTTAACACGATTTAAGAGGCGGCATCTTTGTCTACGGGTAATTTGGATTTCGAACAGTTCCGGGTCTTCCTGGAAAAAGCCTGTGGCATTTTGCTCGGTGAAAACAAGCAGTACCTAGTCTCGAGCCGTCTCAACAAACTGATGGAACAGCAAGGCATCAAGTCCCTGGGTGAGCTGGTCCAGCGCATCCAGACCCAGCCACGCAGCGGTTTGCGCGAGATGGTAGTGGATGCCATGACCACCAACGAAACCCTGTGGTTTCGTGACACCTATCCGTTTGAAGTCTTGAAGAACAAGGTGCTGCCCGCAGCGATCAAGGCCGCCCCTGGCCAGCGTCTGCGGATCTGGTCGGCGGCGTGTTCGTCGGGTCAGGAACCGTATTCGCTGTCGATGTCGATCGATGAGTTCGAGCGCGTGAACATGGGCCAGTTGAAGATGGGCGTGCAAATCGTTGCCACCGATCTGTCCGGCACCATGCTGACCAACTGCAAGACCGGCGAGTACGACAGCCTGGCCATCGGCCGTGGTCTGTCGCCCGAGCGTCTTCAGCGTTACTTCGACCCGAAAGGGCCGGGGCGCTGGGCGATCAAGGCGCCGATCAAGAGCCGGGTGGAGTTTCGCTCGTTCAACCTGCTGGACAGCTACGCGAGCCTCGGCAAGTTCGATATCGTGTTCTGTCGCAACGTGCTGATCTACTTCTCCGCCGAGGTGAAGAAGGACATCCTGTTGCGCATCCACAGCACGTTGAAGCCTGGCGGTTATCTGTTCCTCGGTGCTTCCGAGGCGCTGAACGGTTTGCCGGATCATTACCAGATGGTCCAGTGCAGCCCGGGGATCATTTACCAGGCGAAGTGATTCGTTGACGGTATAAAAAAACGGGAGTCCTCAGGGGCTAATGCCAGTCAGTTAAGCTGACTGGCATTTTTCTTTCTGATCGGATACTTCGGTGATTTAAGCCGGATGGCCCGAGGATAAATACGCTCCTCTCGCCGATGCGGCAGGACATAGTGCGGGGCTGAGGCATGCAACTCAGCCAGGTACTTGGGGATGTTCCCGGAACGGTCGGCGGAGACGCTGTTGATAAACCCGAGAATCGCCCAGGTGCAGGCGGTAAAACTCATTTCGCATGGGTAAATACCTGGACAGTGACGACTCATCTCCACCATCTGATAGCGCAACAAGTTGTAGCCCAACAACACCCCCCACAGCTCCTGCTCGATCATCTCGGGCGTCTTGCTACGCAACGTATAACTGCTGTTGAGCAAGGTCTGTTTCATCTCCCGAAACCCTAATTCGACTTCCCATCGCTGGCTGTACAGGTCGACGATTTCGTCGGATGGAAAGCGCAGCGGGTCGGCCATTGAGGTCAGGATCTGACACACCTTGCCTTTGACGGTTTTGCTCAGAAGTCGCGCGGTCAGGCGCTCCGGCAGCCCCGGCCATTGCTTGCGGGCCTGCGGCGAAGTGTTTAATGAGACAACCGCATCCTGGCGCCCCAAACGCTGAAGCACTTCGTACTGCGAGCCTTTTTTCAGCGGCATCAGCCAGTGACGTTCGATCCCTGCCTGCTGCCATTGATGCAGTAAACCTAACGAATAAAAACCACGATCAAATAGCGTCAACGAGTGATCGGGCGTGGTCTCGATCAGTTGCTCCGCCAGCTTCATCTCGTTGCTGCGATAGCCGTCAAACGCACTGCCGATCAGCAAATGGCTGGTCAACTCCATCTGGCAGACCATGCGCACCTGCGGAAAACCAGTGTCGCCATGCTGGTTACTGGCGGAGTCGTAACGTGCACGGTTTTCCGGCGTATCGGGTGTTCGCCAGACGACACCGTCGACACCCAGTAAGCGCAAACCGGCCCAAGTCGGATGAGCGGCCGCCTCATGCCAACTTTTCTGAGTCAGATGGAAGACCTGTCGTACAGCCTCGCTGCCCAATCTCTGACGGGCTTGAACCACCGCGCTGGGTGCCACCAACGGGTGCTGGCCCGGCAGCATGATATTCATGCGGCTGACCACATCCCACGCCGACATGCGCCGAAAGAACGCCATGGAGATCACGCACCAAAGCATCATTTCAAACGGCAAGCGCCGCTTGCGTAAAGTCGCAACGCCTGCCTGTTCAAGTGCCTGCTCGACCAAAGAAGGATCGAGCAAGGAATTCAATCCCTCAATTGAGTTGGGGGTGGAGACGATGTTGTGGGTCAGTTCCAGTGCCCGAGCGAGACGCATAAAAAAATCCGATGCCAATACAGGCATCGGATTTTGATTTCTTGCGGCCAAAGGTCAAGCAAAAGGGCTTAACTGATCGGCATTAGTCCTCAGGGGCTCCCGTTTTTTTTGCCTGCGATTTTTGGGAGGCGAGCGGCAGAAAAGCGGCAGGCGGCGGAAATCGGTTGCCGCTTTTCTGGCATGGCCACGTTGCCATTGCCCGCAAAGCCCCGGTTTACGGCCTTTTTTTAATTGGCACGACGCTTGCTATGTCCATATTACGAAAAATCAGGTCACCCGAAGGTTTCCGACATGAGCATCAGCTTCGATAAAGCGCTCGGTATCCACGAACAAGCCCTGGGCTACCGCGCTCAGCGTGCCGAAGTCCTGGCCAACAACATCGCCAACGCCGACACCCCGAACTACAAGGCTCGGGATCTGGACTTCTCGAAAGTGCTCGCCGAGCAGAACGAGAAAACCAAAAGCGGTTCTTTCGCCTTGAACATGACCAATAGCCGTCATATCGAAGCCGAAGGCCTGGGCAATGGCGGCGAGTCGCTGCTGTATCGCACGCCGATGCAACCGTCGATCGACCAGAACACCGTGGACGCCCAGCTTGAACAGTCGAACTACGCGGAAAACGCGGTCGGCTTCCAGGCCAGCTTCACCCTGCTCAACAGCAAATTCAAAGGGCTGGTCTCAGCCCTGCGCGGAGAGTAAGCCATGTCTCTATCCAGTGTTTTCAACATTGCCGGTAGCGGCATGAGTGCCCAGACCACTCGCTTGAACACCGTCGCCAGTAACATCGCCAACGCCGAGACCGTCTCCTCGAGCATCGACCAGACCTACCGTGCCCGTCACCCGGTATTCGCCACCATGTTCCAGGGCGGCCAGAGCGGCGGCAGCGATTCGTTGTTCCAGAACCAGGACGCGGCCGGTCAAGGCGTGCAAGTGCTGGGCGTGGTCGAAGACCAGAGCAACCTTGAGGCGCGCTACGAGCCGAACCATCCGGCGGCCGACGCCAAGGGCTACGTCTACTACCCGAACGTCAACGTGGTGGAAGAAATGGCCGACATGATTTCCGCGAGCCGCTCGTTCCAGACCAACGCCGAAATGATGAACACCGCCAAAACCATGATGCAGAAGGTCCTGACCCTCGGTCAGTAAAAAGGGGCGACTCAGATGAGTGTTACCGATACCACCAGTGGCATTAGCCTCAAAGACATCCTGGCCAACTCCTCGGTCAAGACCAACACCAGCGCCGATGGCCTGGCGTCCGCGACTAACAGCGCCACCGGCAAGAAGGCGCTGGGCAAGGACGCGTTTCTGCAGTTGCTGGTGACACAGCTGAAGAACCAGAACCCGCTGGAACCGCAGGACAATGGCGCGTTCGTCGCCCAGCTGGCGCAGTTCAGCAGCCTGGAAGGCATTACCACACTCAATACCACCGTGAGCGGCCTCGCGAGCAACTACAACTCGTCCCAGGCGTTGCAGGCTTCGTCGCTGGTGGGGCGTTCGGTCATCGCGCCGGGCGACAAGGCCGTGGTCGATACCGCCAAGAGCTTCAACGGTACGGTCGTGGTGCCTGCCTCCGTGGACCCGGTTACGCTCAAGATTACCGATGCCGACGGCAAGATCGTCCGCACCATCAACATGGGCAGCCAGAAAGCCGGCAACGCCAGCTTCATCTGGGACGGCAAGAACGATGCCGGTGAAGTGGCCAAGGCCGGTACATTCACCTTCGCCGCCACCGCGACCTACGACAGTAAAGCGACCTCGCTGGTCACTAGCCTGCCGGCGACCGTCAGCAGCGTGACCATCAGCCAGACCGGCGGTGAGTTGATGCTCAACCTGGCAGGCCTGGGCAGCATCGCTCTGTCCAAAGTACAAACCATTGGTATGTAGAGCCGACTAACACGGCACAAAGGAGTGGAATATGTCTTTCAATATCGGCCTTAGCGGTCTCTATGCAGCCAACAAACAACTGGACGTGACCGGCAACAACATCGCCAACGTCGCGACCACCGGTTTCAAATCGTCCCGTGCAGAATTCGAAGACGTTTACTCGGCCACCAAGCTGGGTACCGGCAGCAAAACCATCGGTAACGGCGTGCGCCTGGCCAACGTTTCCCAGCAGTTCACCCAGGGCGACGTCAGCAACACCGGCAACGTGCTGGACATGGGTATCAACGGTTCCGGCTTCTTCGTGCTGAGCGAGAACGGTTCGATGTCCTACACCCGTGCCGGTACGTTCAAGGTCGACAAGGACGGTTACGTCACCAATAGCGATGGCTCTGCGCGTCTGCAGGGTTATGGCGTGGATGCCAATGGCAAGATCCTCAATGGCGTTTTGACTGACCTGCGCATCGATACGTCGAACCTGGCGCCAAAAAACACCTCCACGGTTTCGTCGACGATCAACCTGAACTCCACAGCTCCCATCATCAACCAGACTATCAATCCGTTTGACCCGTCCAAGGAAGCGTCCTTCACCAAGCAGTTCAGTACCCCCATTTACGATACCCAGGGTAACAAGCACGTCATGGACCAATACATGGTCAAGACTGGTGACAACACCTGGAAGACCTACACCCTGATCGAGGGTCGCAACCCGGATGGCAGCGATCCTACCGATCCTCTTACTCCTCCTGTCGCTTCGACCATGAACTTCGACAGCTCCGGCAAGCTGACTTCGGTCACCACACCGGTTGTTCCAGCGACCGTTCCGCCATCTGTGATAACCAGCCCTGACCTGAAAGTCACGGGCTGGGTTCCGGGTACCGTGACCAATGGTGTGTGGAAAGCCAACGGCGCTGCCTCCGGCGTCGTTACGGTCTCCATGGACAAAACCACGCAGTACAACGCTGACACCGCGCGTTCGATTCCTTCGCAGAACGGCTACGCCACCGGCCAGATCACCAACCTGACCATCGACACCAGCGGTGTCATGCTGGCCAACTTCAGCAACAGCCAGACCAAGCCCATCGGCCAGATCTCGCTCGCCAGCTTCACCAACGAACAAGGTTTGCAACCGGTAGGCGGCACCAGTTGGAAAGAAACCTATTCGTCGGGTATCCCGGGCTACGATGCGCCGAACACCGGTACCTTGGGCGAGATCCACTCCAACTCTCTGGAAGAGTCCAACGTCAACCTGACCAATGAACTGGTCGACCTGATCAAGGCGCAGAGCAACTACCAGGCGAACGCCAAGACCATCTCAACCCAAAGCACCATCATGCAAACCATCATTCAGATGACCTGATTAGTTTCACCCGGCTCCATTAAAAAGCCGACGCCCCAGGGCGTCGGTTTTTTTGTGCGCGGTAATACAGTGCGGATTTGGCTGTTCACCAATCATCGGGTCGTTTGGTGCGCAATTTGCTGTATCTGCGAGCAAGAGGTGGTAACCGTCAAACTTTCGTCCGGTCTGCCTCACAGTGCAGCAACAGGCTGCGCTGACATGGATGTCATAAAAAAACTCAAGGGATGGAATACCTGTGAAGAGTCATAAAGCTGTCAGTGCGCCGGTCCTGGCGTTGCAACTGACAACAATAGAGTGCTGCCATCCGAGCGGCGTTCTACCCGCGTTATCAAGTTTCTGTTGCCTATCGGTCAGGGCGTTGGCGCTGCGCCTAAGCGCTTCCAGTCGCCGCCGCACCGAGGGTGCTGTATTGCCTGCTCAATCCAACAAGTAATCACGCCCAGTGCACGTTCAGAGAGGGTTAACCCCAGAGTGCCTGGCGTTTCTGCGTAGTTTCTGACACACACACAAGGAAGATGTAATGGCAGTTATAAATGGCACCAACGCGGCAGATACCCTGGTGGGCACTGCAGGTGATGATCAGATACGGGGTCTGGCCGGCGATGATGTTTTGAATGGCGGCGCCGGCAATGATCTGTTGATGGGCGGTGACGGGGCTGACCAGATCAACGGCGGTGCGGGTATCGATACCGCGAGTTATGAGGATGTAGTCAACGCCATCTCCGTGACGCTGAACCTCAAGACGGGTGTACACACCGGTGCGGCCAAGGGCGATACGTTTACCGATATCGAAATATTCAAAGGCACGAACTACGCCGACACATTTATCAGTGGTGCCGCGGCCGATACCTTCGATGGCAATCAGGGCAACGACATCCTGGATTACTCGACGTCCGCCCAGGCCATCAACATTCTTTCCTCCATTGGTGGGGTAGGCACCGGCACAGGAGGTGATGCCCAAGGCGACTCGTTCACCAACGTGGAAACCATCGTCGGCTCGGCTTTCAACGATACGTTCACGCTCAACGGTGGCGGGCTGGCGCTCAATGGTGGTGCGGGCAATGATGTCTACGTCATCAACGGTACTGCCTACGCAGGCATCGTGGAAGCCGCCGGCGGCGGAGATGACGAGGTTCGCACCACTCAAAACAACATGACGCTGGCGGCCAACGTCGAGCGCCTGACCTTCACCGGCACGGGCAACTTCAAGGGCGTCGGCAACGCCGGTGACAACATCATCACGGGCGGCGCGGGCGACGATCTTTTGATTGGCGGCGCGGGTGCCGACCAGTTCATCGGCGGCGCCGGTTTTGACACGGTCAGTTACGAAGATGTGGTGAGCGCCATTCCCGTGACGCTCAACCTCAAGACCGGTGTACACACCAGTGTTGCCGTGGGCGATACCTTCAGCGGGATCGAACTCTACAAGGGCACGAACTACGGCGACACCTTCGTCAGCGGCGCCGCAGCCGATACCTTCGACGGTCTTCAGGGCAACGATACCCTGAGCTACTCGACGTCTGACCAGGCCATCAACATTCTTTCCTCCGTTGGTGGGGTAGGCACCGGCACAGGAGGCGATGCCCAAGGCGACTCGTTCACCAACGTGGAAACCATCGTCGGCTCGGCTTTCAACGATACGTTCACGCTCAACGGTGGCGGGCTGGCGCTCAATGGTGGTGCGGGCAATGATGTCTACGTCATCAACGGTACTGCCTACGCAGGCATCGTGGAAGCCGCCGGCGGCGGAGATGACGAGGTTCGCACCACTCAAAACAACATGACGCTGGCGGCCAACGTCGAGCGCCTGACCTTCACCGGCACGGGCAACTTCAAGGGCGTCGGCAACGCCGGTGACAACATCATCACGGGCGGCGCGGGCGACGATCTTTTGATTGGCGGCGCGGGTGCCGACCAGTTCATCGGCGGCGCCGGTTTTGACACGGTCAGTTACGAAGATGTGGTGAGCGCCATTCCCGTGACGCTCAACCTCAAGACCGGTGTACACACCAGTGTTGCCGTGGGCGATACCTTCAGCGGGATCGAACTCTACAAGGGCACGAACTACGGCGACACCTTCGTCAGCGGCGCCGCAGCCGATACCTTCGACGGTCTTCAGGGCAACGATACCCTGAGCTACTCGACGTCTGACCAGGCCATCAACATTCTTTCCTCCGTTGGTGGGGTAGGCACCGGCACAGGAGGCGATGCCCAAGGCGACTCGTTCACCAACGTGGAAACCATCGTCGGCTCGGCTTTCAACGATACGTTCACGCTCAACGGTGGCGGGCTGGCGCTCAATGGTGGTGCGGGCAATGATGTCTACGTCATCAACGGTACTGCCTACGCAGGCATCGTGGAAGCCGCCGGCGGCGGAGATGACGAGGTTCGCACCACTCAAAACAACATGACGCTGGCGGCCAACGTCGAGCGCCTGACCTTCACCGGCACGGGCAACTTCAAGGGCGTCGGCAACGCCGGTGACAACATCATCACGGGCGGTGCGGGCGACGACCTGTTGATTGGCGGCGCCGGTGCCGACCAGTTCATCGGCGGTGCGGGTATCGATACCGTCAGCTATGAAGATGTATCGAACGCCACGTCCGTTACGCTGAACCTGAAAACCGGTGTTCATACCAACGTGGCCCAGGGCGACACCTTTGTCGGCATCGAAGTGTTCAAGGGCACCAACTGGGGCGATACATTCATCAGTGGCAGCAGCGTGGATACGTTTGACGGTTCTGCGGGTGCCGATACCTTGAGCTATTCCACCTCCGGTCAGGCCATTAACATGAACGTGGTCAACGGTGCAGGCGTTGGTGTGGGCGGCGATGCTCAGGGCGATGTCTACAGCAACATGGAATCGATTGTAGGTACGGACTACGACGACACCTTCACCGTGACTGCCGGATCAATGTCATTTAGTGGTGGTGCCGGCAACGACGTTTATGTCGTCAGCGGAACGGGCTCGATGAGCGTCGTCGAAGCGGCCGGCGGCGGTATCGACGAGGTGCGGACCAGCCAGGTCAATGCAACACTGGCCGCGAATGTTGAATTCCTGACTTACACCGGCACAGCCAACTTCACCGGTCGTGGCAATACAGGTGACAACATCATTACCGGTGGCGTCGGCAATGATGTGTTCATCGGGGGAGCGGGCGCGGATCGGTTCATCGGCGGAGCCGGCATGGACACCGTGAGTTATGAGGATGAAAACACCGGTGTCGGTGTAACCCTCAATCTGAAGACCGGCGTGCACACAGGTCTGGCCCTGGGGGATACCTTCGACAGCATCGAGTCCATTCGGGGGTCGGCGTATGGCGATACCTTCTTCGCTAGTGAGGCGGCCGACATCCTGGATGGCGGTGCCGGTAGCGACAGACTGGATTACTCCGGTTCGAACCAGGCCATCAACATTTCCGTCGCCAGTGGCGCCGGCACAGGGTTGGGTGGGGATGCTCAAGGCGACCAGTTCAGCAATATGGAGTGGGTCATCGGCTCGGCTTACGCTGACCGGTTCACCGTAAACGCTGGAACGATGGGCATCAATGGCGGGGCAGGCAACGATGTTTACATCGTCGACGGCACGGGTGTTCTCAATGCCATCGAAACGGCAGGCGGTGGCGATGACGAGGTGCGTACCAGTCAGGTCAGCGGATCGCTGGGTGCGGAAATCGAACGTCTGACTTATACCGGCAGCGGCAACTTCACCGGGCGGGGCAATGCCGGTGACAACATCATCAGCGGTGGCGCGGGCAACGATGTGCTCATGGGTGGAGCGGGTGCTGACCAGCTCATCGGTGGTGCCGGTATCGACACCGTCAGCTATGAAGATGACACCACCGGGGCTGGGGTAACCCTCAACCTGAAGACCGGTGAGCATACCGGCCTGGCACAGGGCGACACTTTCAGCGGTATCGAGGCGTTCCGTGGTTCAGCCTATGGCGATACATTCGTCGCCAGTACCGCGGTCGATACCCTCGATGGCGCCGGCGGCATCGACAAACTGGATTATTCCGGTTCCGCGCAAGCCATCATTATGTCCGTCACCAATGGTGGCGGCGTCGGAGTGGGCGGTGACGCGCAGGGTGATATGTTCAGCAACTTCGAGAACATTATCGGTACCAGCCAGGACGATCAGTTCACCGTCACGGCGGGCGCGATAACCTTCAGCGGCGGCGCGGGCAATGATGTCTACATCGTTAACGGCACTGCCACCCTGACCGTCATCGAAACCGTCGACGGCGGCGATGACGAAGTACGCACCAATCAGGCCACTGGCGTGCTGAATGCCGGTGTCGAGCGCCTGACCTATACCGGTGTGGGGATTGGCAACTTCAGGGGTGTGGGTAACGCGAGCGACAACATCATTACCGGCGGCACTGGCAATGATCTGCTCATGGGCGGCGCCGGTGCGGATCAATTGATCGGTGGTGCGGGCACTGACACCGTCAGTTATGAAGACGAATACACCGGCGCCGGTGTGACACTGAACCTCAAGACCGGTGTGCACACCGGGATCGCTGCCGGGGACACCTTTTCCGGGATCGAGGCGTTCCGTGGCTCGTCTTACGGCGATACCTTCATTGCCAGTGCTCAGGCCGATGTCCTTGATGGTGTCGGCGGCATCGATAAACTGGACTACTCCAGTTCTGCCCAGGCCATCGTCATCACGGTCGCCAATAACGGCGGCACGGGTGTGGGGGGCGATGCACAAGGCGATGTGTTCAGTAACTTCGAGAACATTATCGGGACAGCCTTCGACGATCAGTTCACAGCCACGGCCGGGCCGATCACCTTCAGCGGTGGATTGGGCAACGACATCTACTTCGCCAATGGCACCTCTACAGTCCAGGTGAACGAACTGGCGGAAGGGGGGGACGACGAGGTACGTACCACTCAGGCCAGCTACACCCTGAACGCGGAAGTGGAGCGTCTGACCTATACCGGCACGGGCAACTTCACCGGTCGCGGCAACGCTGGTGACAACATCATCACCGGCGGTGCGGGCAATGACGTCCTGTTCGGTGGCGCGGGTGCGGATCAGCTGATTGGCGGAGCAGGTTTTGACACCGTCAGTTATGCCGACAGCAACTCGGCGATCATCAGTACCAAAACCGGCGTTGCCGGTGGGGGATCAGCAGCAGGGGATACCTACAGCGGTATCGAACAGATCACCGGATCCAACGCTGGCGATATCTTCATTGGCGGTGCTGGCGCGGATCGGTTCGATGGCGGCTCAGGTGTCGATTTCCTGACTTTTGCCTATGAAAGCTCGGGCGTCACCCTTGATCTGAGTGCTCCGTTGTTGACGGGCGTGGCAGCAGGCGATGTATACACCTCTATCGAAGCCTTCCAGGGTTCGAGCTATGCCGACACCTTCACCGGCAGTGCCGGCGCGAAAGAAAGCTTTGTCGGCGGCGGCGGTGCGGATGTCCTGATCGGCGTGGGGCGCGGTGACGCTGCGTGGTACGTCAACAGCTCTGCAGCAGTTCAGGTCAATCTGCTGACCGGTGCGGGCACCGGGGGCGATGCCGAGGGTGATGCGCTCAGCAACATTGATAACCTGGTCGGCTCCGTGTTCAACGACACGCTGACGGGTAATGCCATGGCCAACATGATCGAGGGCGGAGATGGTAACGACATCATCGACGGCGGTGACGGCAACGACATCCTGTACGGTCATAGCTTCACCGATACCGGTGCTCTGACAGGCACGTTCTCGACCGTCAATCAGGCCGATATCATTCATGGTGGTAACGGTAATGACTACATCATTGGCTATGTGCGTGATGCCGGCTCGATCTACTACGGTGATGCCGGCGATGACAGCATCACGGTTCTTTCGGGGATTGCCGACGGAGGGGACGGGAACGACGAGCTGATTGCGATCGGTCAAGGCTATGAACTGCGTGGTGGAGCGGGTGCCGACAAGTTGTACATGAGCGGCTCGGGTGATGGCTATGGTGGTGAAGGAGGCGATCAGTACTTCGTTTCCTCGAAAACCATGGTTGCCATTTTCGATGACGGTACCACGGGTATCGACATTGTCACCCTGAAGAACATCCAGAGTGTCAGTGATGTCCGGATCATGCAAAACGATCAGGGCGCCTACATCTTCAACGCCGCCGACCTGCAAAGCGGCAACCTGGACTCCGGCGTGTTCCTGAAGGACTGGTACAACGGCGCCAACACCATCGAAACGTTCTACACCAACAATGGTGAGTCTTTCACCATTCCGGTGGTAGGCCAGGCATCGGCTGAGCTGTCGATGGTCTGATGGCTAGGCGGTAGTTAAAAAACGGCGAAACCTGAAATCCAGGTTTTCGCCGTTTTTTTCGCCCGGTTATTTTTCCCCAGACAAAAGAAAACCCCCGACAAACCAGAGGCCTGTCGGGGGTTTCGAGTAAGCGCCTTGCAGCGCCTACCGGCTCAGCTTATTGGCAAGCTTCGCAATCCGGCTCGTCGATGGCGCAAGCCTTCGGCACTGGAGCAGGACCGGCAGGCGCTGCCAGGACCGAATCTTCACCGTGGTTGCCGCCGCTGGAGACAGCGTTCAGCTTGCCGGTGTTGATGGTCGACTTCTCGGTGCTGGTCGCGGCCAGGGCACGGAGGTAGTAAGTGGTTTTCAGGCCACGGTACCAAGCCATGCGGTAAGTCACGTCCAGCTTCTTGCCCGATGCACCGGCGATGTACAGGTTCAGGGACTGAGCCTGGTCGATCCACTTCTGACGACGGCTGGCCGCGTCAACGATCCACTTGGTGTCCACTTCGAAGGCGGTCGCGTAGAGCTCTTTGAGTTCTTGCGGGATGCGCTCGATTTGCTGAACCGAACCGTCGTAGTACTTCAGGTCGTTGATCATGACCGAGTCCCACAGACCGCGAGCCTTCAGGTCGCGAACCAGGTACGGGTTGATCACGGTGAATTCGCCCGACAGGTTCGATTTCACGTAGAGGTTCTGGTAGGTCGGCTCGATCGACTGAGATACGCCAGTGATGTTGGCGATGGTCGCGGTCGGTGCGATGGCCATGATGTTGGAGTTACGAATGCCTTTCTGAACACGGGCGCGAACCGGTGCCCAGTCCAGGGATTCGTTCAGGTCAACGTCGATGTACTTCTGGCCACGTTGCTCGATCAGGATCTGTTGCGAATCCAGTGGCAGGATGCCTTTGGACCACAGCGAACCCTGGAACGTCTCGTAGGCGCCGCGCTCGTCGGCCAGGTCGCAGGAAGCCTGGATCGCGTAGTAGCTGACCGCTTCCATCGACTTGTCGGCGAACTCGACGGCAGCGTCGGAACCGTAAGGAATGTGCTGCAGGTACAAAGCGTCCTGGAAGCCCATGATGCCCAGACCGACCGGACGGTGCTTGAAGTTGGAGTTCTTTGCTTGTGGCACCGAGTAGTAGTTGATGTCGATAACGTTATCGAGCATGCGAACGGCGGTGTTCACGGTACGTTCCAGCTTGGCGGTGTCGAGCTTGCCGTTGGTGATGTGGTTCGGCAGGTTGATCGACCCCAGGTTGCAAACGGCGATCTCGTCCTTGTTGGTGTTCAAGGTGATCTCGGTGCACAGGTTCGAGCTGTGAACCACGCCGACGTGCTGCTGCGGGCTGCGCAGGTTGCACGGATCTTTGAAGGTCAGCCATGGGTGGCCGGTTTCAAACAGCATGGACAGCATTTTGCGCCACAGGTCTTTGGCCTGGATGGTCTTGAACAGCTTGATCTTGCCCGGGTACTCGGACAGCGCTTCGTAGTACTCGTAGCGCTCTTCGAAAGCCTTACCGGTCAGGTCGTGCAGATCCGGAACTTCGGACGGCGAGAACAGGGTCCACTTGCCGTCATCGAAGACGCGCTTCATGAACAGGTCAGGGATCCAGTTGGCAGTGTTCATGTCGTGGGTACGACGACGATCATCACCGGTGTTCTTGCGCAGTTCGATGAACTCTTCAATGTCCATGTGCCAGGTTTCCAGGTAGGCACAGACAGCGCCTTTGCGCTTGCCACCCTGGTTAACGGCTACGGCGGTGTCGTTCACTACTTTCAGGAATGGAACAACGCCCTGGGATTTGCCGTTGGTGCCCTTGATGTACGAACCCAAGGCACGAACCGGCGTCCAGTCGTTACCCAGGCCGCCCGCGAATTTGGACAACATGGCGTTGTCGTGGATCGCGTGGTAGATGCCCGACAGGTCATCCGGCACGGTGGTCAGGTAGCAGCTCGACAGCTGTGGACGCAGGGTGCCGGCGTTGAACAGGGTTGGGGTCGAGGACATGTAGTCGAAGGACGACAACAGGTTGTAGAACTCGATCGCACGGTCTTCTTTGTTCTTCTCTTCGATCGCCAGGCCCATGGCCACACGCATGAAGAAGATTTGCGGCAGTTCGAAGCGGATACCGTCCTTGTGGATAAAGTAACGGTCGTACAGGGTTTGCAGGCCCAGGTACGTGAACTGCTGATCGCGCTCGTGGTTGATCGCCTTGCCGAGCTTTTCCAGGTCGAAGGTAGCGAGGACCGGGTTCAGCAATTCGAATTGGATACCCTTGGCGATGTACGAAGGCAGGGCCTTGGCGTACAGGTCGACCATTTCGTGGTGGGTCGCGCTTTCGGCGACTTCCAGGAAGCTCAGGCCTTCGGCACGCAGGGTGTCCATCAGCAGGCGAGCGGTCACGAACGAGTAGTTCGGCTCACGCTCGACCAGCGTACGGGCGGTCATCACCAACGCGGTGTTGACGTCGGTCAGGGCCACGCCGTCGTACAGGTTTTTCAGGGTTTCGCGCTGGATCAGGTCGCCGTCGACTTCTGCAAGGCCTTCGCACGCTTCGGTGACGATGGTGTTCAGGCGGTCCATGTCCAGAGGCGCAAAGGTGCCGTCGGCGCGGGTGATGCGGATCGACGGGTGAGCGTTGACCGCTTCCTCGGCCGGTGCGTGGGCGGCGCGTTCTTTCGAACGACCGTCACGGTAGATCACGTAGTCGCGCGCAACTTTCTGCTCGCCGGCACGCATCAGGGCCAGTTCGACCTGGTCCTGGATTTCTTCGATGTGGATCGTGCCGCCCGATGGCATGCGACGCTTGAAGGTCGCGGTGACTTGTTCGGTCAGACGGGCAACGGTGTCGTGGATTCGCGACGAAGCGGCAGCGGTGCCGCCCTCAACTGCAAGAAACGCTTTGGTGATGGCGACGGTAATCTTGTCATCGGTGTAAGGAACGACAGTGCCGTTACGCTTGATCACGCGCAGCTGGCCAGGCGCGGTGGCGGACAGATCCGAAGTCGAATCAGCGGCCTGCGGCAAGGTGCCCTGCGGGTTCTCGCGAGTTGTGTCGGTTTGCATGGGTGTCTCCACATTCTCTATGTTTGTTTGGGCACCATCACGGTGCCCACCGTTCCGTCCTGAAGCACTACAACCGGCGAGTGCCGGGCATACCAACTTCGGGACAGTCAGGAAGGGGGGCTATTGAGCGCCGCTTCCATGCCGAAGTCTTTGGTATCAAGCCATGTGCCTGAGACCGAGTTCCTTGCCTGGGTGACAGTTGGGGACTGCAACACCCGTACCGTTTCTCCCCTTGGGGCTGAAAAACAGCAGCCATCCGCACGCGCGGTTTGGTCTTTCAAAAATTCGTTTGGTTCAACAGGAAAGAGGCAATAAAAGCGCTTGAAATTGGTGTCTGGTTTGTGTTTGGTTTTTTACGCAAAACCCTACATGTAGGGTTTTTTTCGCGCCGGGCTACAAGATAATGCGTTTTGGGGGGGGATTGCAACGTACTACCTGTGGATAAACCTGTGCGTAAATTGTGTGTGAAAGGTGGAACGAGCGTGTAGGCCGCGACGTAGCTGGAGCGGACCGTTTTTCACTGATTTTCAATGATTGAAAACGGCCAGTTGGATTTTTAAGGGCGCGAACCCTATCACAAAAAACCGGGTTGTCCGAACGCATTTACCGGCTTGTGTTCTCAGCGAGCGACGTTTATACAATCGGCCAGTGCGTACGCATTCTTATCCTCCCCAATCATTACAAAAAGACGGGCGGATCCTTCCTTATTAGTGTTGTTGGCAAGCAGAGGTCACCGTGGAACAAGAAGCCTGGCAGGTATTG
The DNA here is from genome assembly GCF_054897825.1 of Pseudomonas sp. ZS1P83. Taxonomy (NCBI): domain Bacteria; kingdom Pseudomonadati; phylum Pseudomonadota; class Gammaproteobacteria; order Pseudomonadales; family Pseudomonadaceae; genus Pseudomonas; species Pseudomonas sp. ZS1P83. The sequence continues at coordinate 3,932,754 of NZ_CM142706.1, read as the reverse complement.
ATTGTCGAGGACGACCAGCGTCTGGCTGAACTGACCCGCGATTACCTCGAAGCCAATGGCCTGCGCGTATTGATCGAGGGCAATGGCGCCTTGGCCGCGGCACGGATCATCAAGGAGAAACCGGACCTGGTGATCCTCGACCTGATGTTACCGGGTGAGGATGGCCTGAGTATCTGCCGCAAGGTCCGCGACAAGTATGACGGCCCGATCCTGATGCTCACCGCCCGCACCGACGACACCGACCAGATTCTTGGCCTCGACCTGGGCGCCGACGACTACGTGTGCAAACCGGTTCGCCCACGTCTGCTGCTGGCGCGTATCCAGGCCTTGTTGCGACGCAGTGAAGCCCCTGAAGTGGCGCCGGAAAAACAACGGCGTCTGCAGTTTGGCCCGTTGGTGGTGGACAACGCACTGCGCGAAGCCTGGCTGAATGACAACGGCATCGAACTGACCAGCGCCGAGTTCGATCTGCTCTGGCTGCTGGTGGCCAACGCCGGGCGCATCCTGTCCCGAGAAGAGATTTTCACCGCGCTACGCGGTATTGGCTATGACGGCCAGGACCGTTCCATCGACGTGCGTATCTCGCGCATCCGCCCCAAGATCGGCGATGACCCGGAGCATCCGCGGCTGATCAAGACCATCCGCAGTAAAGGTTATCTGTTCGTTCCGCAAGCCTGCACGCTGTGAACTCGATCTTCCTGCGCATTTACGGCGGCATGTGCGCGGCGCTGATTCTGGTGGCGGTACTCGGCGTGCTGGCCTTGCACTTGCTCAACCAGGTGCGCAGCGAGCAATACCGAGAACGCCTGGCCCACGGCACGTTCTCGCTGATGGCCGACAACCTGAGCCCGATGAACGAGACCGAGCGCCACCGTGCCTTGCTGGTGTGGGAGCGGTTGCTCGGGATTCCGTTGGCACTGAAAACCTTCGCCCAGACCGACCTCGACCTCACTCAGCGCACTCGAGTGCTGCGTGGTCAGGCGCTGGTGGAACAGACCGGCCCGCATGCAGCGAAGGTTTACCGGTTGGTCAGCGACAAGGAACAGGTGGTGCTGACGGGGGAAGTCCAGCAGATCAGCGAGCAACTGGCCCGGGCGACTATTTACCTGCTGGCCGATGAACTGGTGCGCTATCCGGTGGCCGAGCAGCCCGAACGCCTGGCGCAGTTGAAGCGCGATAAAGGGTTTGGTTTCGACTTGCGGCTGGTGACGATCGAGCAGGCGGACATGGACGAGGACCAGAGTCGCCGGGTGTCCGAAGGCGACACGGTGATGGCGCTGGGCAAGGGCGGCGATTCGATCCGGGTGTTTGCCGGCATGGTCGGTACGCCGTGGGTGCTGGAAATCGGTCCGTTGTATCAGATGAACCCTTATCCGCCGGAGTGGCTGGTGTTGATCGCCGCCCTAGGGTTGAGCCTGATCGGTTTGATCGTCTATCTGCTGGTGCGGCAACTTGAGCGCCGTTTGCGTGGTCTGGAAGCGGCCGCTACGCGCATTGCCAAAGGCAGCCTGGAAACCCGCGTTCCGGCGCGCGGCGCGGACTCGGTGGGACGGCTGGCCTCGGCGTTCAACGGGATGGCCGAGCACTTGCAGCAGTTGCTGGCGATCCAGCGTGAGTTGGTGCGTGCGGTGTCTCACGAGCTGCGCACACCCGTGGCGCGACTGCGTTTTGGTCTGGAAATGATCGGCACGGCCACCACGCCGCAGGCGTTGGAAAAATACTGTGAAGGCATGGACCACGACATCGAGGACCTCGATAAGCTGGTGGACGAGATGCTCACTTACGCGCGGCTGGAGCAGGGTTCACCGGCGCTGAATTTTCAGCGGATCGATCTGGATGTGTTGGTCAATCAGGTGATTGAAGAACTGGCGCCGTTACGCGCCGACGTCACGGTGCAGCGCGGGTTGTGCCTGTCCGCCGCTGACAACGATGATGCGTGGGTCGAGGCCGAGCCGCGCTACCTGCACCGGGCGCTGCAGAACCTGGTGAGCAATGCCATGCGCCACGCTCAATCACGGGTGACCATCAGCTATCAGGTAGGGCAGCAGCGCTGTCGGGTCGATGTCGAGGATGACGGGCCGGGCGTGCCGGAAATGGCCTGGGAGAAGATTTTCACGCCGTTCCTGCGTCTGGATGACAGCCGCACCCGCGCCTCGGGCGGGCATGGGTTGGGGTTGTCCATCGTGCGGCGAATCATCCACTGGCATGATGGCCGGGCGTTGATCAGCAAGAGCAAAAGCCTGGGCGGGGCGTGTTTCAGTCTGAGCTGGCCGAGGAATCAGGAGAAGCGTTGAGATCTCGATTGGCTGGTCTATCGCCTTCGCGGGCAAGCCTCGCTCCTTGGATTGCGTTGTTTCTGTAGGAGCGAGGCTTGCCCGCGAAGAGCCCTCCCAAACACTGAGGATCCTCAGGCCTTGATACCGACCACACTCAACAACTGCCCATCCATGACCCCGAACTGCGCATCCAGCTCAGTGCCACTGCGCCACTCGCTGGACAGATCCGTCAGCAACCGCAGTCGCACTTCACCGCTCTCGGTCCACTCCAGCACTTCGGCGTGCTCGAAATAGAAGCGCTGCTGAACGATCGGATAAAGCGCCTTGAACAGGCTTTCCTTCACCGAAAACGTCAGGGTCACCAACATCGCCAGCTGATCGCGACGGTCGGCGGTCATGCGTTGCAACTCAGGCGGGGTGAGGATTTCCCCGGACAGGCGTTCGGCCCGTTCAGGGTTGAGCAGATTCTCCAGGTCCATCCCCAAGCCGCGCCAGTGGGCTTTTTTAGCGACAATCGCCGCGGCCCGGCCGGTGCTGTGGGTGATCGAGCCCGTGATGTGCGTCGGCCACACCGGCGCCCGGTCTTCACCAATGGCCGGGACAAAACTCAAGCCTTCCAATTGTTGCAACGCCGCCCGAGCGCACACCCGCCCGGCGAGGAACTCAGCCTGACGCTTGGCAACCGAACGCTGGATGGTGGCCGGCGGCTCGATGGCGCTGCGCTGGAAATCATCGCTGGCCAGTTGCGAGGTATCGAAGTGAGTGCTCAACAGCACCGTACCGGGCAGCGCAAATGGCAGCGGCCAATGGGCATCGAGTGGGGTGCAGCAGGCGGGTAGGGCGGGGGCGCGATTCATGTGGGCATTTTGCCGGGTTGCCTTTGTGCTGGGTAGCCCCACACTGATCGTACAACAGCTTGGTCGATTTGATTCAGCTCAGGTTCAGAGTGCGTTCAGGGTGAGTTCAGGGCCAATTGCGTAACCTTGCCCGTACCTAAAAAGCATGCAGCGCATGAGGAAATTCCCTAATGACTGGCTTTAAGAACCTGCTTCTGGCGTTTACCGTCCTGAGCGCGAGTACACACAATGGCATTAAACTCCGTCAGGAAGACCTCATGGGCCGCTACGATCTGTCCTGCCACAGCCAGTCGCCGTGTTAGCCATCGTGAAGCGTCGTTGTACGTCTGGAGATGTTGATTTGTCCGGGAGAGCGTTATGAAACTGCTGGTCGTCGAAGATGAAGCGCTGTTGCGCCATCACCTGCAAACCCGCCTGACGGATAGCGGCCACGTGGTCGAGTCCGTGGCCAATGCCGAGGAGGCGCTGTACCAGACCGAGCAGTACAACCATGACCTGGCGGTGATCGACCTCGGCTTGCCGGGCATGGGCGGGCTCGACCTGATCCGTCAACTGCGCTCGCGCGCCAAGACCTTCCCGATCCTGATCCTCACCGCGCGCGGCAACTGGCAGGACAAGGTCGAAGGCCTCGCCGCCGGCGCCGACGATTACGTGGTCAAGCCGTTCCAGTTCGAAGAACTCGACGCGCGCCTGAATGCCTTGCTGCGCCGCTCCAGCGGTTTCACCCAGTCGACCATCGTCGCCGGGCCCTTGCTGCTGGACCTCAACCGCAAACAGGCGTCCCTCGATGAACAACCGCTGGCGCTGACCGCGTATGAGTACCGAATCCTCGAGTACCTGATGCGTCATCACCAGCAAGTGGTGGCCAAGGACCGCTTGATGGAACAACTCTACCCGGACGACGACGAGCGCGATCCGAACGTGATCGAAGTGCTGGTCGGTCGTCTGCGCCGCAAACTTGAAGGCCCGGCCGGCTTCAAACCGATCGATACCGTGCGTGGCCTCGGCTACCTGTTCAATGAGCGCTGCACTTGATTCGTTCCCTTCGTGTCCGCTTGATGCTCGCCGCCACCCTCCTGGCGGTGCTGTTCATGCTGGCGTTGCTGCCAGCCATGCAGGGCGCATTCAGCCTGGCGTTGCAGGATTCGATCGAGCAACGCCTGGCGTCGGACGTCACCACGCTGATCTCCGCCGCCCGGGTGGAAAACAACCGCTTGCAGATGCCGGCGCAGTTACCTGATGAGCGTTTCAACCTCACTGACAGCCGTTTGCTCGGCTACATCTATGATCGCGAAGGGCACCTGGTCTGGCGTTCGAAGGGCACCCAGCAAGAAAACATCAATTACAAACCGCGTTACGACGGACGCGGTAACGAGTTTGCGAGGATCAGCGAAGTCAACGGCCAGGAGTTCTTCGCCTATGACGTCGAGGTCAAACTGCTGGGCGGCAAGAGCGCGGCGTTCAGCATCGTCGCGCTGCAACCAGTGCGCGAATACGAAGACACCCTCGAAGGCCTGCGGGAAAACCTGTATCTGGGCTTCGGCGCAGCCTTGCTGGTGTTGCTCGCGTTGCTGTGGATTGGTCTGACCTGGGGCTTGCAGGCCTTGCGCCGGCTCAGTCAAGAACTGGACGAAATCGAAAGCGGCACCCGCGAAAGCCTCAGCGAACAACACCCGCGCGAACTGCTGCGCCTGACCGGCTCCCTCAACCGCTTGCTGCACAGCGAGCGTGAACAACGCAGCCGATATCGCGATTCCCTCGACGACCTGGCCCACAGCCTGAAAACCCCGCTGGCCGTGTTGCAAGGCGTCAGCGAAGACATGGCCCAGCGCCCGGCAAATCGCGATCAGGCCTGGGTGCTGCAATCGCAGATCGAGCGCATGAGCCAGCAGATCAGCTATCAACTGCAACGCGCCAGCCTGCGCAAAAGCGGTCTGGTGCGCCACCAGGTGCGCTTGCGCCCGGTGCTGCAAAGCCTCTGTGACACCCTGGACAAGGTCTACCGCGACAAGCGCGTGCGGGTTGCTTTCGATTTGCCGGAACAGTGTTATGTGCCGATCGAGCAGGGCGCCTTGCTGGAAATGATGGGCAACCTGCTGGAAAACGCCTATCGCCTGTGCCTGGGCGAAGTGCGCATCAGTGTGCGCGAAATCCATGGCGGGATTGAATTGTGCGTTGAGGATGATGGGCCGGGCGTGCCACCGGATCAGCGTGCGCGGATTCTGCAAAGGGGCGAACGGCTGGACCGGCAGCATCCGGGGCAGGGGATTGGGCTGGCGGTGGTCAAGGACATCATTGAGAGCTATAGCGCGAAGCTGACGCTGGGGGATTCGCCGATGGGTGGGGCGGCGTTTCGGATTCATTTTCCGGTGGTGTGACCGCTGCCACTGATCTTCCCACGCAGAGCGTCGCAGAGCGTGGGAACGATCATTAAGCGGTGTTTAAAACACATCTCCAGACACTCACTCAGGCTACACATCCTTGCGCCATTGCCTACGACTACGCCAGAATCCGCCGGCTTGTGCGCCTTGGGTCTGGGCTCTATCGTTTGCGGGTCGCTGCCAATTCAGCGTCCGGATTTGACCGTCCGATTCAATCAAGGCGTACCAGTGTCCAAGAAAAGCTTCAGGCTTTTTTGCGGTGGCTGTGCGCGGGACACCTTCGGGTGTGCCGGATACCTTGATTTCCGGTCGGTCAACCCGCGCACAGCTGCCACCTTTTCGTTTGACCGCGAACGGTGGCAGCTCCGCTAATCAAGGAGCATCACCATGTTCAAAGCCACGCCCAACCCTCCGGAAACCGACGACGTTTCCCCCTACGAAACCCCCGATTCCAAAATACTCAACGAAGCCGCCGACCGCGCCCTCGATTACTACCTCAACCCGGCTGCCCACATCAAAGCCACCCCGCGAACACCCAGCACGATGTTCATCGTCAACCCGGAGCTCGATACCGAGACCCTGCTGGCCCACGCTTGCGAGTCGCTGGCCTCGGCCAATGTCATGACCATGGATCTGGCGGATCATATGGAGGGGCCGAGTCGCAATTCGCTGTTGGGTATTGCGCAAATCATCATGCTGGGGGAGCTGGCGGTAAATCGGGCGTTGGATAACATCGATCCACAGTAAACGATCGGTGCGCCTTCAGTTCTCTTTCGCGCGATAAGCCCCAGGCGTCACCCCCGTCCACTTCTTGAACGCCCGATGAAACGCCGAGGGCTCGGAAAACCCGAGCTGCTCGGCAATCTGTTGCAACGACAAATCCGCCCGCCCCAAGTGATAAATCGCAATGTCCCTTCGCAGCTGATCTTTCAATTCCTGAAAACTCGACCCTTCTTCCCGCAAATGCCGACGCAAGGTCTGTGGGCTGATGTGCAAGTGCGCGGCCACCGCTTCCAGGTCCGGCCAGCGTGAACTGTCGCGTCTGAGCAACCGGCGTAGTTGGCTGCTCAAACTGTCGCCGTCATCCGGACGTGACAACAGGTCGGCGGGGGAGCGTTCGAGGAAATATTTGAGTGTTCGTTCGTCCTGTAACAGCGGCATGTTCAGGTAGCGACTGTGAAACAGCAGGCCGCTCTGCGCGGCGGAAAACTCCAATGGGCAGGAAAACAGCAAATCGTATTCGGCGCCGTGTTCGGGCCTCGGGTAGCTGAACGTCGCCTGCTCCAGCCGAATGCGCTGGCCGATCAGCCAGCTGCCGAGTCGATGCCAGACCATCAGCTGGCTTTCGGTGAGGAAGTGGTCCGGGTCGCAGAACTTCGAGTCATCCAGGCTCAGGCGGATCATCTCGCCTTCGCGGGTCAGGGTCAGACGTGGACCTTCGGGGAACAGGCTATAAAACAACAGGCCGCGATTGAGCGCTTTCTCCAGACTGCGGCAGTGAATCACCGCATGGCACATCATCGCGAAGCTGCCGGTTTTGCTCGGTGCCGGCCCGAAGCCCAGGTATTCGTCGTCCAGTGCCAGCCACAACCCCTGAATCAACCGGGTGAACTGCTCAGGCGCGATGCGCGCACGGGGTTCATCGAGCAATTCGGGGCTGATCCCGAGTTGCTGCAACAGGTTCGAATAGTCATAACCCAGCCTTCGCGCACCACCGAGGGCTGCACGGGCGAAATGACTGGCGATGGTGCGCTCGCGCATAAAAGGCAGATCCGTCCATTGAACGGCGGATGGTAGCCGTGAGGCCGACGATGAACAAGGCGGATATCCGCCAAATTGTAGGACGCGATTTGGCTGATGGGCGGGAATCCGCCACATCGATGTCATCGAGCAGTGACCAGGAAAAACCTGTAACCCTTGATGTCAAAAGGCTTGCAGGCTTTTTGACGAAGGTGGCACGGGCCTTGCGATACAACCAGCAGATGCCTGCCGTTGCGCAGCTCGACAAAACAAATCCCTCCAGTGCAGGAGGGTTCGCAAATGAGGTGTCGTTGACAACAGATGGATGTTGTCGCGGGACGCTCTTGAGGAACTTTGCAATGACGACTCGTCAGCCACTGTACAAATCCCTGTATTTCCAGGTGATCGTTGCTATTGCCATCGGCATCCTGCTCGGTCACTTCTACCCGCAGACCGGTGTGGCCCTCAAGCCGCTGGGTGACGGGTTCATCAAACTGATCAAAATGATCATCGCCCCGATCATCTTTTGCACCGTCGTCAGCGGTATCGCGGGCATGCAGAACATGAAATCGGTCGGCAAGACCGGCGGTTACGCGCTGCTGTATTTCGAAATCGTTTCGACCATCGCATTGCTGGTCGGTCTGGTGGTGGTCAACATTGTGCAGCCGGGTGCCGGCATGCACATCGACGTCACTACGTTGGATGCCTCCAAAGTCGCGGCCTATGTGGCGGCCGGTGCTGATCAAAGCGTCGTTGGCTTCCTGCTGAACGTGATCCCGTCCACCATCGTCGGCGCGTTCGCCACGGGCGATATCCTGCAAGTGCTGATGTTCTCGGTGATCTTCGGTTTCGCCCTGCATCGCCTGGGTGCCTACGGCAAGCCGATCCTGGACTTCATCGATCGCTTCGCCCATGTGATGTTCAACATCATCAACATGATCATGAAACTCGCGCCACTCGGTGCCTTCGGTGCCATGGCGTTCACCATCGGTGCCTACGGTGTGGGTTCGCTGGTGCAACTGGGCCAGCTGATGTTGTGCTTCTACATCACTTGCCTGTTGTTCGTTCTGGTGGTGCTGGGCGGTATCGCTCGCGCTCACGGCTTCAGCGTGCTGAAAGTGATTCGCTACATCCGTGAAGAGCTGCTGATCGTGCTGGGTACTTCTTCTTCGGAATCGGTACTGCCACGCATGCTGATCAAAATGGAGCGTCTGGGTGCGAAGAAATCCGTTGTAGGTCTGGTGATCCCGACCGGTTACTCGTTCAACCTCGACGGTACTGCGATCTACCTGACCATGGCGGCGGTGTTCATTGCCCAGGCAACCGACACCCACATGGACATCACTCACCAGATCACCCTGCTGGTGGTGTTGCTGCTGTCCTCCAAAGGCGCTGCCGGTGTGACCGGTAGTGGTTTTATCGTGTTGGCTGCCACCCTGTCCGCCGTTGGCCACTTGCCGGTAGCTGGCCTGGCGCTGATCCTCGGTATCGACCGCTTCATGTCTGAAGCCCGTGCCCTGACCAACCTGGTCGGTAACGCGGTTGCCACCTTGGTTGTGGCCAAGTGGGTCAAGGAACTGGACACCGACGTGATGCACGCCGAACTGGCTTCTGGCGGTCGCGGTATCTCCGACGAGCGTGAAGAAGACGACCTGGGTGTGGCTGAAGGCCCAACCCCAACCAACGTCAGATAAGACGACTTCACTGAAAAAACCCGCTTCGGCGGGTTTTTTCATGGCTGCGAATTGAGCACAACGGTCACTGCGCCTGGCGCATAAGGTGATTGCTGCAATGCCAATGGCTGCCTAGTCTGGAGGCATCGTTTACGGAGAACACCCATGCTCGGTCCACTGGCATCACTCAAGGTTCTGGATTTCTCGACACTGCTGCCGGGGCCGTTCGCCTCACTGTTGCTGGCGGACATGGGCGCCGAGGTGCTGCGCATCGAATCACCGACTCGCATGGACCTGCTGCGAGTTCTGCCGCCCCATGATCAGGGTGTTTCCGCCAGTCACGCCTACCTCAATCGCAACAAACGCAGCCTGGCGCTGGACCTCAAGCAACCTGAGGCGTTGGAGGTGATCAAACAGTTGCTGCAGGACTACGACATCGTGCTGGAGCAGTTCCGCCCCGGTGTGATGGAACGATTGGGCTTGGGATATGAAGCCTTGAAGGCGATCAATCCGAAACTGATCTACGTGTCGATCACCGGTTACGGCCAGACCGGTCCTTACAAGGACCGCGCCGGCCACGACATCAACTACCTGGCGCTGGCGGGGCTGGCGAGCTACAACGGCCGCGCCGACAGCGGACCGCTGCCGTTGAGTATGCAAGTGGCGGATATCGCCGGTGGCTCGTTGCACGGGGTGATCGGGTTGTTGGCGGCGGTCATCGCCCGGCAGCAATCAGGGTTGGGGCAACATCTGGATGTGAGCATGACCGACTGCGCGTTCAGCCTGAACGCCATGGCCGGTGCCGGGTATCTGGCCTGTGGTGAGGAGCCGGGGAGGGAGGATCAGATGCTCAATGGCGGCAGCTTCTACGACTATTACCGTTCGCGCGATGGGCGTTGGTTGTCGGTGGGTAGTCTGGAGCCGGCGTTCATGCAGCAACTGTGTACGGCGCTGGGACGGCCGGAACTGGCAGCCCAGGGCCTGTCACCCAAACCCGCCGAGCAACAGGCGCTGAAGAATGCGTTGAAGGTTGAATTCGAGAAACATGACTTTGCCGGGTTGTGCGAGCTGTTTGCCGGGGTTGATGCGTGTGTGGAGCCGGTGTTGAGTGTGGGCGAAGCGTTGCGGCATCCGCAGTTGAAGGCGCGGCAACTGGTGACTGAAGTGCCGCGGGGGGATGGTTCTACGCAGGCGCAGATGGCCTGTCCGTTGAGGTTTTCAGACGGGTTGCCTGAGCCGCGGCACATCGGTGCAGCGCTGGGGCAGCATACGGATCAGGTGTTGGGGGAGTTGGGGTATAGCACTGAGCGGATCGAAGCGTTGCGGCGTGCCAAGGTCGTCGTATAGATCGTTCCCACGCTCCGCGTGGGAATGCCGCCCTGGACGCTTCGCGTCCACTGTGGCGCAGAGCGTCACGGGATGCATCCCACGCAGAGCATGGGAACGATTATGCGGTCACTCGACCCGCATCTCCCCACTGAACACCAACGTGCTCCGACAGCGCCGACACAAATACCGCCGCCCCTGGCGCACCAAACCATGACGCTGGGCCGAAAACGGGAAATCACTGCCCGCACACGGGCATTTGTAGATGTAGCGGGTCACGCTGCGGCGTTTGACGTCGTACGTGTGGCAGCGATTGGGCGGCAGTTCGTACACGCCGCGCATGATCAGTTGCCACTCTTCACCGTGGGGCGTAATGCGGTCGCCGAACAGTTGATGGGCGATCAGGTGCGCGACCTCGTGGGCCACGGTTTGCTTGAGGAAGTCCTCGGTGTTTTCCCGGTACAGCTGCGGATTGAAGCGCAGCAGGTTCTCGTGCAAATGCGCGACACCGGCTTTTTGACCGCGCAGCTTGAGGCTCACCACGGGGCGTTTGAAAGGTCGTTTGAAAAAGGATTCAGCGAGTTGGTAACAGTCTTCGATGCGGGTATTGAGTTGCTCGGGCATGCTTGATGGATCTCCAGAGACGTCGAGTATGCCGCAACCTTCGGGACTTGCGAATCGCTCAGGCGCCGAATGGTCGTCGCTCATTAGAAGGCCGCCTTGCGGCGGCCTGTGTTGGCAGATCTTGTTTTTGGGTGATGTGTTGCTAGTTCGTATAGACCGGCCCCACGCCGAGTCCCCAGACAATCACCGTGAACGCCATGATAGCCACCAGCACTACCAGGCCTACGGCAAGCACCGAACTTGAAAACAGAAATCCCTCGTCTGATGGAATGTTCATGAAAGTAGGTAGCCCCACATACAGCAGGTACACCGTGTAGCAGATGGCCGCGGTGCCGACGACCATCCCCAGCCACATGTGTGGGTACAGCGCCGCCAGACCGCCAATAAACAGCGGTGTCGCGGTGTAGGTTGCAAAGGCAACGCAGCGTGCCAGGCTCGGGTTGGCGTCATAGGTGCGAGCCATCCAGTGGATGAACGCGCCCATTACCGCAACACCGCCGAGCATCGCCAGGTACGACATGACCGTCATCCATAGCGCACTCTCCACCGTCAGCATCACCGGTGCTCGACTGCCAATGACCCAGCCGACCTGAGTGGTGCCGATAAACGCCGACACCGCGGGGATTGCCGCCAGAATCAGGGTATGAGTGAGATACATGTGGCTGATGCTTTCCTCCTGGTCGCCACGGATCTCTTTCCATTCTTGGTCAGGGTGGGTGAAGAGCCCCACTACGTGATGGATCATGCCAGTCACTCCTCTTGTTTTACCGTCGCCCCCCAGTGGAGCGCCTACGGGCCAAAGTGGCCGAGTAAGGAAAGGTCTGGATATGTGTGTGACCTTAAGTCGCAGTATAGAAAGGTCTTCACGGCGCAGGTTGCAGGGTGTTAGAGCAAATCGCACTGTAAACACACCTGTTAATCGCCGCAGGGTCTGTCGCTTAGAGGCTCTTCGCCCCCGAAGCGTTTTTGCGTAAAATGCTGACCTTTCGTCATACCTCACGGATTTCGCGTCATGGGTACTCTTACGGTCAACCAGAACAAACTGCAAAAGCGCCTTCGCCGTCAGGCCGGTGAGGCTGTTGCCGATTTCAACATGATTGAAGACGGCGACAAGGTCATGGTCTGCCTGTCCGGTGGCAAGGACAGCTACACCCTGCTTGACGTGCTGATGCACTTTCAGAAGGTCGCTCCGATCAAGTTCGAGATCGTGGCCGTGAACATGGACCAGAAGCAGCCGGGTTTCCCTGAGCACGTGCTGCCGGCCTACCTCAAAGCGCTGGGCATCGAATACCACATCGTCGAGAAAGACACCTATTCGGTGGTCAAGGAACTGATCCCGGAAGGCAAGACCACCTGCTCGCTGTGCTCGCGCCTGCGTCGCGGCACGCTCTACACCTTCGCCGACGAAATCGGCGCGACCAAAATGGCCCTCGGTCATCACCGCGACGACATCGTCGAGACCTTTTTCCTGAACATGTTCTTCAACGGTTCGCTCAAAGCCATGCCGCCCAAGCTGCGGGCCGACGATGGCCGCAACGTGGTGATCCGCCCGCTGGCCTACTGCAACGAAAAAGACCTCCAGGCCTACTCGGACTTCAAGCAATTCCCGATCATCCCGTGCAACCTCTGTGGTTCTCAGGAAAACCTGCAACGGCAGGTGGTCAAGGACATGCTTGAGGAGTGGGAGCGCAAAACCCCGGGCCGGACCGAAAGCATCTTCCGCAGCTTGCAGAACGTGATCCCGTCGCAACTGGCGGACCGCAATCTGTTCGACTTCACCAGCCTGCGTATCGACGAAACCGCCATGTCGCGGTTCGTTAACGTAGTCAACCTCTGACGCTTTCTACCGCTCAGACCTACGGCGCTCGCGGGCGCCGTTTTCATTTCATTCCTCAGGAGAGGGCATGCGCGATTACAAGTGGCTGCACGAATACTGTCTGAACCGCTTCGGTTCAGCGGCTGAACTGGAAGCCCACCTGCCCGTTCCGAAAACCCCGGCGCAATTGCGCAAGATCAGCGACGACCGCTACCTCTCGACCATGGCGCTGCGCGTATTCCGCGCCGGGCTCAAGCACAGCCTGGTGGACGCCAAATGGCCAGCGTTCGAAGAAGTGTTCTTCAAGTTCGACCCGGAAAAAGTTGTGCTGATGAGCGCCGAACACCTTGAGCGCTTGATGCAGGACGCGCGGATCATTCGCCATCTGGGCAAGCTCAAGAGCGTGCCGCGCAATGCGCAGTTCATTCTGGATGTGGCGCATGAGAAGGGCAGTTTCGGCGCGTTGATCGCCGATTGGCCGGTCACGGATATCGTCGGTCTGTGGACCTACCTGAAAAAACGTGGGCATCAATTGGGCGGGTTGTCGGCACCGCGATTCTTGCGGATGGTGGGCAAGGATACGTTTGTGCCGAGCTACGACGTGGTCGCGGCGTTGAATGCGCAGAAGATCGTCGACAAGGTACCGACCAGTCTGCGGGATCTGGCCACGGTGCAGGGCGTGTTCAATCAGTGGCATGAAGAGAGCGGTGGGCGGCCGATGAGCCAGATTTCGATGATGCTGGCGTACACAGTGAATCATTAACACCGAGTCGCGCCATTCGCGGGCAAGCCTCGCTCCTACAGGGATGGTGGTGCCCTTGTAGGAGCGAGCGGTGCGGCGATCCGACTTGCCCGCGAAGGCGTCAGTTCAGGCGACTCTAATCTCGCCCTCGCCAGCCAACTTGCGATTGAGCTGAAACCGCCACCGCACATACAGCAGCGCCGAGCAGAATACCGCCAGGCTCGCCCCCATTTCCAGCAAACCAAACACCTGCCGGTTCGGGTCATACGCCGCCAGTGCGCCCTTGATGAAATACAGGTTCACCACAAAACACATCCATGAATGCCCGCGCGCGCTGCCGACAATCATCCCCGGCGCCAGCAACAGCAGCGGCACCAGTTCGATCAGCAGAATGACCCACGGCCGGGCGCCGTGCAGGTCGGCAACCACCAGGTAGTAGGCGCAGAGCAGCCCCACCAGACCGACAAAGCACAGCAGGCTGACGACGCGCATCGCTCGAACCCTGGGTTCGAGCCATTCGATGGAGGGCAGAATCTTCGGCTTCTTGGCCACGTTAGCGCTCCAGTTTCTGTGCAGTCTTGGCCAAGCGCAGGCCCAGGGCCCGGCACAGCGCGACTTCATGTTCATTCAAGCCGCTTTTGCCATCGGCCCCGGCGTGATGGCTGGCGCCGTAAGGCGTGCCGCCGCCACGGGTTTCCAGCAGAGCCGATTCGCTGTATGGCAGGCCGGTGATCAGCATGCCGTGGTGCAGCAATGGCAACATCATCGACAGCAGCGTGGTTTCCTGGCCGCCGTGCAGACTCGCGGTGGAGGTAAAGACCCCGGCCGGTTTGCCTACCAGTGCGCCGGTCAGCCACAGGTTGCTGGTACCGTCGAGAAAGTACTTGAGCGGCGCGGCCATGTTGCCGAAGCGGGTCGGGCTGCCGAGGGCCAGGCCCGCGCAGTTCTTCAGGTCGTCCAGGCTGGCGTACAGCGCGCCTTCGTCCGGAATGTCCGGCGACACGGCTTCGCACTCGGTGGAAATCGGCGGCACCGTGCGCAGGCGCGCTTCCATCCCGGACTGCTCGACGCCCCGGGCAATCTGCCGGGCCATTTCATTGGTCGAGCCGCTGCGGCTGTAATACAGAACCAGAATGTACGGCGCGCTCACGGCAACAGCTCCAGCACGTTCTCCGGCGGCCGGCCGATGATGGCTTTGTCGCCGACTTCGAGAATCGGTCGCTCCATGAGTTTCGGGTTTGCGGCGATGGCGGCAATCAATTGCGCCTCGCTGAGGCTGCTGTCGGCCAGGTTGAGGGTTTTGTACTCGTCCTCACCGGTACGCAGCAGTTGCCGGGCGCTGATGCCCAGCTTGGTCAGCAGGCTCTGGATTTGCGCGGCGTCCAGCGGCGTCTCCAGGTAGCGGACCACCGTCGGGGTCAGGCCACGGGTTTCGAGCAGTTCGAGCGCACCGCGGGATTTCGAGCAGCGCGGGTTGTGATAAAGCGTCAGATCGGTCATGTGCGGTTCGCATCTTGCGTAAGGTGACGGCTATTCTAACTGTGCAGCGCGTAATCCAGAACCTTGGGAGGCGATGGGTCGCAGGCGCATTCAATTTTGAACAAGGATCACGACATGACTAGGCGACTGGCAGCGGCATTGGCGATCATGGGCACGTTGATGCTGGGGGGCTGCGGTAACGACTATGGCGTCGACCAGAACGGCCAGAAAGTCGCCGCCGAACGTTTGGACAAACAATGGCTGGTACTCAATTACTGGGCTGAATGGTGCGGGCCCTGCCGAACCGAGATCCCGGAATTGAACACCTTGGCCGATCAACTCAAGGACAAGAAGATTGGGGTGTTCGGGGTCAACTTCGACAACGTGCAGGGTGAAGAGCTGAAAAGCGCCAGCGAGAAGCTGGGGATCAAGTTCACCGTGCTTGCTGCGGATCCGGCGGAGCTTTTTGAATTGCCGCGCAGTGAGGCGTTGCCGGTGACTTACATCATCGATAACAAAGGCAAGGTAAGGGAACAGCTGATGGGTGAGCAGACGGCGGCGGGGGTGATGGCGAAGTTGGAGGCGTTGCGGGCTACTAACTGATGATCGTTCCCATGCTCCGCGTGGGAATGCCGCCCGGGACGCTCCGCGTCCCTGTGACGCAGAGCGTCACTTGATGCATTCCCACGCAGGAGCGTGGGAACGATCAGCTAGAGGGATCAACCCTCTTCAAGCCACCAACGCAACGGTTTCCCTTCCGCCGGCCAAAAGCGCATCTGCTCGATCGGCGAGACGTCCCAACGGTGAACGTTTTCCAACGCCTGGAGGAAACGCTTTTCCTGCTCCATCAACGCCGGCGCACACAGTTTGCGGGTGCTGCCGACTTTGCCGAAGCTCAACTTGTCGCCTTCCAGGGTGTACGGCGCGAACCAGTGGTTGCAGCCGCCGTTGCCATAGGCCCGCCCGTCTTCACCGAGGGTGACGGTCAGGTGGCTGTAGTCCATCAACGGACGTTCGCCGATCCACTCCAGAATGTAGCTGCGGTTCTGTTGCAATTGAACCGGCTCGGCGGCGCAGCCCAGCAGGCTGGCGCCAACCATCGCGGTCAGAGCAAGGCGTTTCATCACGCGGGCTCCTGGCATTTCGGGCACCGGTGCTTCTCGGCGACGGTGGTCCAGCCCAACTCGGCGATTCGTGCAGTGGCAGCCGGCTTTTCAGCCTTGTTGCCCAGCTTGGCATCGACCGCGAACTCGAAGCTCAGCTCTTTGGCGCAGCTGTCGCAGTTGACTTTCCAGGTGTGGATCGCCAGTTCGCCGAACACCGGACCACTGGCCACCGCGACCCATTGGCCGGGCGGGTTGATCAGGTGGCGAACCGTTTCGACGGTCAGGCGCATGGACAAGTCCTTGGCACCCTTGAGGGTCACTACCAACACGTCGTTATTACGAATCGAGCCGCCGTTGCCGGTGACTTGATAACGCCCCGGCACAAGGGCGCGGCATTCGGTGAGGGTGTGTTGCGGGTTCATCAGGCTATAGCGGAAATCGTGTTCGACCATGGGTCCTCCAAATATGCGCGGCATGCTAGCACGGACATCAGCGCAGCATGGCACGGGCATATGACCTTCGATCTGGTTCAGTCAGCCTTCACCAGATTCACAGGCGCGCCCACCGCCCAAGCCGCGATGTTCTGCAGGGTGGTCGCGGCAATCGCGCCCAGCGCTTCGCGGGTCAGGAAGGCCTGGTGAGCGGTGACGATCACGTTCGGAAAGGTCAGCAGCCGCGCCAGCACATCGTCCTGCAGCGGCAGGTCGGAACGGTCCTCGAAGAACAGCTGCGCCTCCTCTTCATACACATCCAGCCCCAAATAACCCAGTTGACCGTCCTTCAATGCGTCGATCAGTGCCGGTGTGTCCACCAGACCGCCGCGTCCTGTGTTGATCAGCATCGCGCCGGGCTGCATGTGCGCCAGCGACTCGCGGTTGATCAAGTGTTTGCTCTGCTCGTTGAGCGGGCAGTGCAGGCTGATGATCTGCGACTCGGCCAGCAGTTGCGGCAGGCTCAGGTAACGAGCACCGAGGGCTTCGACTTGCGGATTGGGGAAGGGGTCGTAGGCCAGCAATTGGCAGCCAAAGCCGTTCATGATTTTCGCGAAGGTCGCGCCGATTTGTCCGGTGCCGACCACGCCGACGGTCTTGCCCACCAAGTCGAAGCCGGTCAACCCGTGCAGGCTGAAATCCCCTTCGCGCGTGCGGTTGTAGGCGCGATGCAGGTGTCGGTTGAGCGCCAGGATCAGCGCCACTGCGTGTTCCGCCACCGCGTGGGGCGAGTAGGCCGGGACGCGCACAATCGACAATCCCAGAAGCTTCGCCACCGCCAGGTCGACATGGTTGTAACCGGCCGAGCGCAGGGCGATCAGGCGTGTGCCGCCGGCGGCCAGTCGTTCGAGCACCGTTGCACTGAGGTCATCATTAATGAAAGCGCAGACCACCTCGTGATACTCCGCCAGCGCCACCGTATCGAGACTCAGCCGCGCCGATTGAAAGTGCAGCTCGATGCCGGCCGGTAGCTCGGCACTGAGAAAACTGTCGCGGTCGTAGGTCTGGCTGCTGAAAAGAATCGTGCGCATGCGGTCCTCCATTTGACTCGGTCACGCTTTTTGCTACAGAGTCCGGTGAGCTTAGCGCTGAAGGTATTTGGCGCCGTTGCGCTGCATCAGGCATTTATACGGGCATGAGCGGCCAGGCGATTGATGGCCCGGTCGAGGTCTTCCAGCGCGCTGGGGGCTTTCGGGTCCTGTTGCTTGAGCAGCGTTTCGCTGCGCTGGCAGGCGGCGCGCAGTTGCGGGACGCCGCAATAGCGCGTTGCGCCATGCAGGCGATGGACTCGCTCGATCAGGGCGTTCTGGTCGTTGTTTTCCCGGGCAAAGCGAATCGCTTCGCGGTCGGCTTCCAGCGACGCCAGCAGCATCGCCAGCATGTCTGCCGCCAGATCAGCCTTGCCGGCCGCCAGGCGCAAACCTTCCTCGTGATCGAGCACCTGCAACTCATGACCGCCGCCGTGGCTGTCGCTGGAGCGCTCCGGCCCATGATTGCGCAGCGCCAGGCCGGTCCACTTCAGCACCACTTGGGCCAGTTGCCGTTCGCTGATCGGTTTGGTCAGGTAGTCGTCCATACCACTTTGCAGCAGCGCGCGCTTTTCGTTGGCCATGGCGTGGGCGGTGAGGGCAACGATCGGCAGCGGCGTGCAATGCCGTTCATTTTCCCACTGGCGAATCGCTTCGGTGCTTTGACGCCCGTCCATGCCGGGCATCTGAACGTCCATCAGCACCAGATCGAAGGTTTCGATCTGCACCGCTTTGACTGCTGCGTAACCACTTTCCACCGCGAGTACTTTGGCGCCCATGTCTTCGAGCAGAGTTTGCACCAGTAACAGGTTGGCCGGGTTGTCGTCGACGCAAAGCACCTTTGGCGCACGGCTGGACACCGGTCCGCCGGGTTCGCTGCGCTGCTGACGCGGGTTGACCAGGTCGGACAAGGCCCGCCGCAGCTTGCGGGTGCAGGCCGGCTTGGCCTGGAGCTGGCTGTGCGGGTTGGGCACCGAGAGGTGGAACAGCGTCTGTTCGGTGGTCGGGCACAATACCAGCACCTTGCAGCCCAAGTGTTCGAGGTCCCAGATGTGCTGGTTGAGGCGCTCCGGTGGCATGTCATTGCTGGTGATGCCGAGCACCGCCAGGTCGATCGCCTGATCGGTCTGATGTGCGCTGGTCACGCCATTGGCCAGGCTTTCCAGGGTATTGAACGGGGTGACTTCGAGGCCGCAGTCTTCCAGTTGATGTTGCAACGCCTGACGGGCCAGTTCGTGATTTTCCAGTACCGCCACCCGGCGGCCGAGCAACGGCGGACCGGGCAGGTCTTCGGCATCGTCGCGGGTTTTGGGCAGGCTCAGGCTGATCCAGAATTCCGAGCCTTCGCCAGGCGTACTGTCGACACCGATCTCGCCGCCCATCTGTTCGATCAGGCGTTTGGAAATCACCAACCCCAGACCGGTGCCGCCCGGTTGCCGGGACAGCGAATTGTCGGCCTGACTGAAGGCCTGAAACAAGGCGCGCACGTCCTGGTTCGACAGCCCGATGCCGGTGTCCTGAATGCTGATGCGCAGTTGCACGCTGTCTTCATGCTCTTCTTCGAGCATGGCCCGGGCGACGATGGTGCCTTCGCGGGTGAACTTGATCGCGTTGCTGACCAGGTTTGTCAGGATCTGCTTGAGCCGCAGCGGATCACCCACCAGCGACAACGGCGTATCGCGATAAACCAGGCTCACCAGCTCCAGTTGCTTGGCGTGGGCGGCCGGGGCGAGGATGGTCAGCGTGTCCTGGAGCAGGTCGCGCAAGTTAAACGGAATATTGTCGAGCACCAGTTTGCCGGCCTCGATTTTCGAGAAGTCGAGAATTTCGTTGATGATTCCCAACAGGCTGTCGGCGGATTTTTCGATGGTGCCCAGATAGTCGAGTTGGCGCGGGGTCAGCTCGCTTTTTTGCAGCAGGTGCGTGAAGCCGAGAATGCCGTTGAGCGGCGTGCGAATTTCATGGCTCATGTTGGCCAGGAACTCGGATTTGATCCGGCTCGCTTCAAGGGCTTCCTTGCGCGCCAGGTCGAGTTCGATGTTCTGGATCTCGATGGTTTCCAGGTTCTGGCGCACGTCTTCGGTGGCCTGATCGATGCTGTGCTGCAATTCTTCCTGCGCATTCTGCAGGGTCCCGGCCATGCGGTTGATGCCGGACGCCAGTTCATCCAGCTCCTGGCTTCCGAGGGGCGGCAGACGGGTTTCCAGATGACCGTCCTTGAGTTGCGCCACCGCTTGCTTGATCTGACTCAGCGGCCGATTGATGGTCCGGCCCATGCGCAACGCCAGCAATGCCGCACCGGCCAGGCCTGCGCCGATCAACAGCAGGCTGGCGAACAGGCTGCGGTAACCGCGCAGCAGCATGCCGTTGTGGGACAGTTCGATTTCGACCCAGCCCAGCAGGCGGTCGGCTTCATCGGGAATCACGTCACCGGCCAGATTGCGGTGCTTGCCGAACACTGGCAGCAAGTAACGTGTAGCGTCATTGCCGCTGCGGCGCAGCATCTGCGGACTGTTGCCGACTGGTGCCTGATTGAGCATGGTCGGGCCGGCGTGGGCCAACAGGGTACGGTCGGACGCGAGGAACGAAACGGTGCGCACGTCTGTTTGTTCGAGGGATTGGGTGGCAATGCGTTCCAGCAAGTCGGTGTTCTTTTGGCCCATGGCCGGGGCCACCAGGGGCGCCAGTTGTTCGGCAATCATCTCGCCACGCTGCATGAGCTGGGTTTGCAGGTCGGATTGCTGCATCCAGGTGAAATAGCCGCCCAGAACCAATGCCATCAGGCTGGTCGGCAACAGGGTCAGCAATAGCACGCGGCCTTTAATTCCCAGTTTCTTGAGCACGCATCTCTCCTGCATCCAGCTATTTAATGACCTGCACGTACGTCCGGCACGCGCCACTTGCGCAGTGTAGCGATTTGCAGGCATGCAATCTTCGTAAAATTGATGTCGGCATTCGTCGGCTCGATCGCCACTTTTACGTCATGGGCAAAGCTTGGGTTGCCCACAGCGAGGCAATCTTGAATAATCGCCAACTGAGAATTATTTGCAGATACTCATGACTCCCCTCTCTGTTGCCCACCCCCGAATTCTTTCCATCGAAGACGACCTCGTGCTCGGTGCTTATGTTCATGAGCACCTGGGACGTTACGGTTTTCAGGTGACCTGGTGCCAGAACGGTCAGGAAGGTCTGACCATCGCCCGCCAGCAAGCCTTCGATCTGGTGTTGATGGATATTCTGCTGCCGGGCCTGGACGGGCTGAACGTGCTGACACAGTTGCGCCAGAGCCATTCCACCCCGGTGGTGCTGATGTCGGCGCTCGGTGCCGAGGCAGATCGCATCAGTGGCTTTCGACTAGGCGCCGATGATTACCTGCCCAAACCCTTCAGCATGGTTGAGTTGCGGGTGCGCATCGAAGCGATCCTGCGGCGGGTTGCGCTCGACCGCCGGCCAGCGCCGGCACCGATTGCCCCTTTGACGGGCAATCTGCGTTTCGACGATGAACGCTGTGATGTCTTTTATGGCGAACACGCTGCCGGTCTGACCCGCAGCGAGTACCGGTTGCTGGAAACGCTGAACCGCAGCGGCGATGAAGTCCTGAGCAAAGCCTTCCTTTATCAGCATGTCTTGCAGCGAGGTTATGCGCCCCATGACCGCAGCCTCGACATGCACATCAGCCAGATCCGTCGCAAGCTCAAGGCCATCGGTTACACCGAGCGGGAAGTGCGCACGGTCTGGGGCAAGGGGTACGTATTAAGTGCTGTCGATGAAATGGTCTGACTTGCCAGGCAGGCATTCGCTGTTCTGGAAGCTGGCCTGTTTGTTGGTGGCGTTCTGTTTGCTGATGATCTGGCTCAGTTGGTCCTGGGGCCGCTACATGGAACAGAAAAACCTGTTCCTGTCCGACGAGGCCCGGGGCACGCTGACCCGCTACGCCGCTGAGGTCGAGCAGGCATGGAATAAGCGCCAGAGTGCAGACGTCGATGTCTGGTTGCAGAGTATCGGCCTTCGCGAGTCGACGTGGGTCGGTGTGATTGGGGGCGATTTGCAGTCATTGAGCAGTTACCCGCTGACGGAAAAAGAAATCCAGCGCCTGACCTTTTTGCGCGGCCTGGACTGGCCGATGAGTCGCCATACCAAAGGCCTGCCGTGGCTGCGCGTGCCTTTTCCCAGCGATCCGTCCGCCGGCAGTCTGGTGATCGAACTGCCCCAGCGTTTTATGCCCGGTCGCTACCGGGTGTTCTGGCGGGTGATCACCAACGGCGTGATTCCCGGACTGTTCACCTTACTGTTGTGCGTCGGTCTGTATCGGTTGCTGGTCGTGCCGTTGAACAGTCTGCGCGAACAGGCCAATGCCTGGCGTGCCGACCAGCTGAGCGTGCGCCTGTCGAGCCAAACCACCAACCGCTCGGATGAGTTGGGTGAACTGGGGAGGGCCTTCGATCACATGTCAGAGCGCCTGCAAAGCACGGTGGCCCTGCAACAACAACTGCTGCGCGACCTGTCCCACGAATTACGCACGCCCTTGAGTCGCCTGCGGGTGGCCAGCGAAAGCGAGCAGGGGTTGACGCAATTGCGCGAACGCATTGGCCGAGAGGTCGATGGCATGCAACGGCTGGTGGAGGACACCCTGCAACTGGCCTGGCTTGACACCGAGCGCGCCCCATTGCCCGACGAAGCCATCCAGATCCAGGCGTTGTGGGAGATGATTACGGAAAATGCCTGCTATGAAAGTGGCTGGCCAGCGAGCCAGTTGCAGTGTGCGGTGGATGCGTCCTGCTGGGTGCGCGGCAATCTCAATACGTTGGCCCAGGCGCTGGAAAACATCCTGCGCAATGCCATTCGTCATTCACCGCCGGGCGGCGTTGTGCGTCTGGAAGGGCAGCGCGATGGCGAATTCTGGCATGTGTGGCTGGAGGATCAGGGCGGCGGGGTGGCTGAAGAAGATCTGGAGCGGATCTTCTGTCCGTTCATTCGGCTCGATGGCTCGCGGCCGGGGGATGGTGGGTTCGGGTTGGGGTTGAGCATTGCGCGCAACGCGGTGCAACGTCAGGGCGGGAGTTTGTGGGCTGAGAACACTGAGGCCGGGTTGCGGTTGAATATGACATTGTTGTCGCACGACTTGTTGACCGAGTCGCGGCCTTCGCGGGCAAGCCTCGCTCCTACGTGATTTGCAGTGCACAAGGAGCGAGGCTTGCCCGCGAAGAGGCCCTCCGAGCCACTCTGACTCTGATCATGCCGGAGCGTTCCCGTTATTTTGTATGACCTTTCCTAAAGAGTATCGCCGACACCTTAAGCCTGACTTGACGGAATAGACTCGCGTTTTTCCTCGTCCTCCAGGAGTTTGGCATGAATGCATCCAGCGTCCCCGGCGACGCAGCCGACGACCGTTTCAATGAAGTGCTTGCGCTGATTCAAAGTGCCAAACAGCAGGCCATGCAGGCAGTGAATACCCAGTTGATCGAGCTGTATTGGCAGGTCGGTGCTTACATCAGTCGCAAGCTGGAGCAGGCTGAGTGGGGCGATTCTGTGGTCAACCAACTGGCTGAGCATCTGGCTCAGACCCAACCAGGGTTGCGCGGGTTTACCCGGTCGAACTTGTTTCGCATGCGCCAGTTCTATGAGACTTATCACGCTGAAGAGAAAGTCGCACCACTGGTGCGACAATTGTCCTGGTCGCACAACCTGATCATTTTCAGCCTACGTCCGTTTGGCAGTTCAGGAAAAATGGTCGAAGCGCGAACTAGAGCGTCAGTTCAAAACCGCACTGTTCGAACGAAGCGTGACCCAACCAGCAAAAATCTCAGCAGTGCTGAAACAAGCCCATCCGGCAGCGCTTGAGATATTCCGCGACGCCTACATGCTCGAGTTTCTCGACCTGCCGGGTGGCCATGCCGAAACTGATCTGCATAAAGGGTTGATGGCGCGCCTCAAAGAATTCCTGAGCGAGCTCGGCCGCGATTTCTGCTTTGTTGGTTCCGAGTATCCGCTTCAAGTGGGTGGGTGTGATTTTGCCCTGGATCTGCTGTTCTTCCACCGTGGCCTTAATTGTCTTGGGGCCATTGAGCTTAAGGTCGGTCGTTTTAAACCGGAGTATTTGGGCAAGCTGAACTTCTATTTGGAAGCGTTGGATCGCAAGGAGCGCAAACCCCACGAAAACCCGGCCATTGGTGTGTTGCTTTGTGCCAGCAAGGATGACGAGGTGGTCGAGTACGCCCTTAACCGCAGCCTGTCACCAGCGTTGATCGCTGAATACCAGGTTCAGCTACCGGACAAACAGTTGTTGCAGGCCAAGTTGCATGAGTTCTATGCATTGAATGTCGGGCAAGGGGAAGAGTACTGATATAGCCCCTTATTCCCATAAACCATAAGCACCGCACTTTGCGTGATATGGCCTGCCGACGTTTGCCGGTATGATAGGCGCCCCCGCAGTCTGGATTGCGAATACGCCATGACCTTGCAGTACCCAACCATCGCCGATTGCGTCGGCAATACCCCGCTGGTCCGTTTGCAGCGCCTGCCTGGCGCCACCAGCAATACTCTTTTGCTCAAGCTCGAAGGGAATAACCCGGCGGGTTCGGTCAAGGACCGGCCGGCGTTGTCGATGATCACTCGCGCTGAGTTGCGCGGGCAGATCCACGTCGGCGATACGCTGATCGAAGCGACCTCGGGTAACACCGGGATCGCGCTGGCGATGGCCGCCGCGATCAAGGGTTACAAGATGATCCTGATCATGCCGGACAACTCCAGCGCCGAACGTAAGGCCGCCATGACGGCTTATGGCGCCGAGCTGATTCTGGTCACTCAGGAAGAGGGCATGGAAGGCGCCCGCGACCTCGCCCAGCGAATGGAAGCGGAAGGCCGCGGCAAGGTGCTGGATCAGTTCGCCAACGGCGACAACCCCGAAGCGCACTACACCACCACCGGCCCGGAAATCTGGCGGCAGACCGAAGGCACCATCACCCATTTCGTCAGCTCCATGGGCACCACCGGCACCATCATGGGCGTCTCGCGCTACTTGAAAGAGCAGAACGAAAGCGTGCAGATCATCGGTCTGCAACCGATGGAAGGCTCGGCGATTCCGGGCATCCGTCGCTGGCCGCAGGAATACCTGCCGAAGATCTACCAGGCCGAGCGCGTGGACCGGATCGTCGACATGGCGCAAAGCGAAGCCGAAGACGTGACCCGTCGTCTGGCCCGCGAAGAAGGCATCTTCTGCGGCGTGTCCTCGGGCGGTGCCGTGGCAGCCATGCTGCGTCTGTCCCAAGAAGTTGAAAACGCGGTGATCGTCGCGATCATCTGCGACCGTGGCGACCGTTACTTGTCGACCGGCATTTTCGACGCGCCCAACTGATGGCCAAGCAAGAGAGAGGCCTGCGCTTCCAGCCCACGGGCGGCAGCAAGGCCCCGCAAATCCCGACGGGTAAAAAGCAGCGCTTGAGCATCGAGCGCCTGGCCAATGACGGTCGCGGTATCGCTTTTTTTGAAGGTCGCACCTGGTTCGTCATCGGCGCTTTGGCCGGTGAAGAAGTCGAAGCGCGCGTGTTGGGCGCCCACGGCAAAGTGGTCGAGGCGCGTACCGAGCGGGTCTTTCAGGCCAGCGAATTGCGCCGCCCTGCACCGTGTCCGCATGCCGGTCGCTGTGGTGGCTGCAGCGTGCAGCATCTGCCGCACAACGAACAACTCGCCCTGAAACAGCGCATGCTCGCCGAGCAATTGTCGAAGGTTGCAGGTGTCGTACCCGAAGAATGGGCCGCGCCGTTGAGCGGTCCCGAATTCGGTTACCGTCGTCGCGCCCGAGTGGCGGTGCGCTGGGACATGAAAGCGAAAAAACTCGAAGTCGGTTTCCGCGCGGCTGGCAGTCAGGACATCGTTGCGATCAACGAATGCACGGTGCTGGTACAGCCCTTGCAACCGATCATGACCCGCTTGCCGGAGATGTTGCGGCGCTTGAGCAAACCTCAAGCGCTGGGGCATGTGGAATTATTTGCCGGATCAAAGTTGGCCGTTTTGCTGCGGCACATGGCGCCGCTGTCCGACGCCGACATGACGATCCTCAAGGATTTCTGCGCCTTCCATGAAGCCCAACTGTGGCTGCACGGTGACGGCGAACCGCAACCGGTCGAGGCTGACCAGTCGTTGGGTTATCGACTTGAACAGTGGGACTTGAACCTGGCCTGGCGGCCGGGGGATTTCATTCAGGTCAATGCCGGGGTCAACGAAGCGATGGTTGCCCAGGCGCTGGACTGGCTCAAGCCTGCGTCGGATGAGCGGGTTCTGGATCTGTTTTGTGGTTTGGGTAACTTTGCACTGCCGCTGGCCAAGGTCGTTCGTGAAGTGGTGGCGGTGGAAGGTGTGCAGGCGATGGTCGAGCGGGCCGCTGCAAACGCTGCTAGCAATAATCTGAATAACGCAAAGTTTTTTCAGGCCGATTTATCCCAGCCTTTGACCGATGCCGAATGGGCGCGCGAAGGCTTTTCTGCGGTACTCTTGGACCCACCGCGTGACGGTGCTTTCGAGGCCGTGCGCAAGCTGGCGTCTCTGGGCGCCAAGCGGTTGGTGTACGTGTCGTGCAACCCTGCAACGCTGGCGCGCGATACGGTCGAATTGATCAAGCAGGGCTACCGGTTAAAACGTGCCGGGATTCTCGATATGTTTCCTCAGACGGCACATGTCGAGGCCATGGCGTTATTTGAAGCGAGCTAGGACGGCTCGTCTGGTCCGACTGGCCCGCCCGTGCCGCGCTCGCATTTGCCCCGCGAGCGTTCACGGGTAACGAAAGGTCAGCGATTTGACGCATTGAATCTGCGTCGTAGGGAAGGTAAGCAAGATGGTACAGGTGAGAGCACACCAGCCGATCAACACCGACGGCAGTATCAATCTCGAGGCTTGGCTCGATCACGCGGTCAGTGTCGATCCGGCACTGGATCGCGAAGCCTTGAAGGAAGCGTGCGAGTTCGCTCGTGCGTCTGAACAACAGGCCAATGCGGCGAAAAATCTATGGTCCGAAGGGACCTCGAGTTTCCGCACGGGCCTTGAGATCGCCGAGATTCTTGCCGACCTCAAACTCGATCAGGATTCGTTGGTTGCCGCGATCCTGTATCGCGGCGTGCGCGAAGGCCAGATTGAGTTGCCGGCGATCAGCCAGCGGTTCGGTCCGGTGGTCGCCAAACTCATCGACGGCGTGTTGCGCATGGCGGCGATCAGTGCCAGCCTCAGCCCCCGTCAATCCCTGGTGCTGGGCACTCAGGGCCAGGTCGAAAACCTGCGCAAGATGCTGGTCGCCATGGTCGACGACGTTCGCGTTGCGCTGATCAAACTGGCCGAACGCACCTGCGCGATCCGTGCGGTGAAAACTGCCGATGACGAGAAACGCAACCGCGTCGCTCGCGAAGTCTTCGATATCTACGCGCCTTTGGCTCACCGTCTCGGTATCGGTCACATCAAGTGGGAACTTGAGGACCTGTCCTTCCGTTACCTTGAGCCCGACCAGTACAAACAAATCGCCAAGTTGCTCCATGAGCGGCGTCTGGATCGCGAGCGCTTTATCGCCGACGTGATGAACCAGTTGAAGAATGAGCTGACCGCCACCGGCGTCGATGCCGACATCAGCGGCCGCGCCAAACACATCTATTCGATCTGGCGCAAAATGCAGCGCAAGGGTCTGGAGTTCAGCCAGATCTACGACGTGCGTGCCGTTCGCGTGCTGGTGCCGGAAATGCGCGACTGCTACACCGCGCTCGGTATCGTCCACACCCTGTGGCGGCACATCCCGAAAGAATTCGACGACTACATCGCCAACCCGAAAGAGAACGGCTACCGCTCGCTGCACACCGCGGTGATCGGCCCGGAGGGCAAGGTGCTGGAAGTGCAAATTCGCACCCACGCCATGCACGAAGAAGCCGAGCTGGGCGTTTGCGCGCACTGGCGCTACAAGGGCACCGACGTCAAATCCGGTTCCAATCACTACGAAGAGAAAATCTCCTGGCTGCGTCAGGTCCTCGAGTGGCACGAAGAGCTCGGCGACATCGGCGGCCTGGCGGAACAGTTGCGGGTCGATATCGAGCCGGACCGGGTCTACATCTTTACGCCGGACGGTCACGCCATCGACTTGCCGAAGGGCTCGACACCGCTGGACTTCGCCTACCGCGTGCACACCGAAATCGGTCACAACTGCCGCGGCGCCAAGATCAACGGGCGCATCGTGCCGCTCAACTACAGCCTGCAAACCGGTGAACAGGTCGAGATCATTACCAGCAAGCACGGCACCCCGAGCCGCGACTGGCTGAACTCGAACCTGGGTTACATCACCACCTCGCGGGCACGGGCGAAGATCGTTCACTGGTTCAAATTGCAGGCGCGCGATCAAAACGTCGCGGCCGGTAAAACCTTGCTCGAGCGCGAACTCAATCGCCTCGGCCTGCCAGCGGTGGATTTCGACAAGCTGGCCGAAAAGGCCAACATGAAAACCGCCGAGGACATGTTCGCCGCCCTCGGTGCCGGCGATTTGCGCCTCGCACAACTGGTCAATCTGGCGCAGCAACTGGTCGAGCCGGAACGCGGCAACGAGCAACTGGAACTGATTCCGCGCAAGGCCACCGGCTACAAACCGGGCAAGCGCGGTGATATCCAGATCCAGGGCGTCGGCAACCTGATGACCCAGATGGCCGGCTGCTGCCAGCCGCTGCCGGGGGATGCGATCGTCGGTTACATCACCCAGGGCCGGGGCGTGAGCATTCACCGTCAGGACTGCGCCTCGGTGCTGCAACTGGGCGGGCGCGAGCCTGAGCGGATCATTCAGGTCAGCTGGGGCCCGGTGCCGGTGCTCACCTATCCGGTGGACATCATCATCCGTGCTTACGACCGGTCCGGTTTGCTGCGTGACGTCTCGCAAGTGCTGCTCAACGAGCGGATCAACGTGCTGGCGGTGAACACCCGCTCGAACAAAGAGGACAACACCGCGTTGATGTCCCTGACCATCGAGATTCCGGGCCTGGATGCACTGGGGCGGTTGCTGGGGCGGATTTCCCAGTTGCCGAACATTATCGAAACCCGCCGTAACCGGACGCCGTGAAACCGATGTACAGCCTTGAAGACTTGCTGCACCTGATGAGCCGTCTGCGCGACCCGCAGTTCGGCTGCCCGTGGGACATCAAGCAAACCTACGAAACCATCGTCCCGCACACCCTTGAGGAAGCCTACGAAGTCGCCGACGCCATCGAGCGCGGTGACTTCGATCACTTGCAGGGTGAGTTGGGGGATTTGCTGTTCCAGGTGGTTTATTACAGCCAGTTGGCCCGGGAAGAAGGGCGCTTCGAATTCGCTGGCGTCATCGACAGCATCACCCGCAAGTTGATCCGTCGTCATCCTCATGTGTTTCCTACCGGCGATCTGTACGCGCCGCTGGATGTCCCGCGGTTGAGTGAAGAACAGGTCAAGCAACGCTGGGAAGAGATCAAGGCCGAAGAACGCGCCGAGAAATCATCCGCGCCTGAACAACTGTCTTTGCTCGATGACGTACCCGCCGCATTGCCGGCGCTGTCCCGTTCCGCGAAGTTGCAGAAGCGTGCAGGGCAGGTCGGTTTCGACTGGCCGGACGCCTTGCCGGTGCTGGACAAGGTCCGCGAAGAGCTTGATGAAGTGCTCGAAGCCATGGCCGACAATGACTCGGCAGCGATTGCCGACGAAGTCGGTGATCTGTTGTTTTCCGTAGTCAATCTGGCGCGTCATCTCAAGGTCGATCCGGAAACTGCACTGCGTGGCGCCAACGGCAAGTTCGAAAGACGCTTCCGTTTTATCGAACAGGCATTGCGCGATACCCACCGTCCCATAGAAGATTGCACCCTCGAAGAGTTGGACGCCTTGTGGGGCGAAGCCAAACGTCAGGAAAAGAATTTGCCCAACTGCGGTTGAGCAGTTGCCTAAGTGAGTAATAAGCACCATGAGCATTTCCCTTCGCGACCAGTTGCTCAAAGCAGGGCTGGTCAACCAGAAGCAGGCCAAACAGGTCGGCAAAGAGAAGCAGAAGCAGCAGCGTCTGGCCCACAAAGGTCAGATCGAACTCGATGACTCCCAGCAGCGTGCCGCCCAGGAAGCCATGGCCGAGAAGGTCAAGCGCGACCAGGAGCTGAACCGCCAACAGCAGGAGAAGGCAGAAGCCAAGGCCCGCGCCGCCCAGATCAAGCAATTGATCGAAGTTTCGCGTCTGCCGAAGCTGACGACCGAGGATTACTACAACTTCGTCGACGACAAGAAGGTCAAGCGCATCTCCGTTAACACGCTGATGCGCAACCAGCTCAGTAATGGTTTCCTGGCGATCGTGCACCACGCCGGCGGTTACGAAGTGATCCCCCGTGAGGCGGCCCTGAAGATCCAGGAGCGCGATCCGCAGCGGATCGTGCAGCTGAACGTCAAGACCGAAGAAGTCGCTGCCGAAGACGATCCGTACGCGGCCTATCAGATCCCTGACGATTTGATGTGGTAAGCCGTTAAAGGCTGCAACAACGACGTGCTGTTCACTTAGTATCGGGGCTTCAGGCGGACCTACACATTGGTGGCGGGTGCTGATCGGGGGCTTTGATTGGGTGTATATCCGTCATTTAGGTGATGGCTGAGGGCGGTTTCGCTTTTACAGCGAGTCACTTGGAAATACGGAGTGCCGCCCAACCCCAAGTAACCAAGGGATCTTGCCCCTTTCGTTCGGTGCCTCGCCTAGGCTCGGCATGCCCTCGCTCCGGTCCTGCTCCGTGGGCCCGCCGCCATCGGCCATCCATGGCCGGGGGCGGCTAACCCGGCATCCATGCCGGGTTGACGGAGAAGCTCAGGGCGTGAGGGGGCGTGCACCGCAAAAGCCAGCGCGAGGCGGCCTACCGGCCGGCCTGGCTTCAAGTGAACGCATTTCCCTGTAGGAGCTGTCGAGAAGCGAGGCTGCGATCTTTTGATCTTTTGATCTTTTGATCTTTTGATCTTTTGATCTTTTGATCTTTTGATCTTGCCGTTGCTGTTGCTTTGCTTTGGCTTCAGATCTGCTGCCCCTTTCCCAGAGGCCGAACGCAGGCGTTGCGCAGGGGGCACCGCGGCAAGGATGCCGCGGTAGCCGCCACCGGCCATGGATGGCCGATGGCGGCGGGCCCCCGGAGCAATGCCGGAGTGAGGGCATGCCGAGCCTGGGCGAGGCACCGAATGGCGGGGCAAAGCGCTTTGGTTACTTTCGCGCTTTTCGAAAGTGACTCGCTGTAAAAGCGAAACCGCTAGCCGCCGTTACCGCAGAAACGGATATGTACCCCAACCTTAAGTGAACAGCATTACGCTCATGGCGGGGTTTGTCGTTTTCAATGCCGTCATTGCTTATGCGGATTGGAGCTCTCGTTGCTGCTCCAGTTTTTCCAGTTCGGCCTTGTAGCTGTGGGCGTCGGTTTCGGAGTGGAACATCCCCACCAGCATGTCTTGTTGGTACACATCCCAAATCCGGATACCGGCGGCTACGCCTTCATGGGACATATGTGAATCGTCGCGTTCAGTTACTTTTACAGTCATCTGCTAGCTCCAATCTCTGTTATCTGCAGCAAGGCATGTGCAGGACTCTGTTATATGTTTGGTTAGCTGGCTAAGTAAACGACTGAGTTTGGTAACGGACTTCTGCAAAAACGGAGAAAGTCCTGCAGCCCGCCAAATACGCGACATTCGGTCGCAGGGCATTGAGTTTTATGACAAAAGCTTCATGTTCGCGAGGATGAAAACGGCGGATTGAAACCGGTACCTGTAGGAGCCAGGCTTGCCGGCGAAGGCGTCCTTGGGTGCGCCTTCGCCGGCAAGCCTGGCTCCTACAAAAGCAAAAGCAAAGGCACAAAAAAAACGCCCCGAACCAGTCGGGGCGTTTTTAGGTGCAGTGAAGCAGCGGGGAATTACTTACCCTGCCAGCGCTTCAGTACCAGCGTTGCGTTGGTGCCGCCGAAGCCGAAGCTGTTGCTCATCACGGTATTGATGGTGGCGTCTTCGCGAGTCTTGGTCAGGATCGGCATGTCAGCCATTTCCGGGTCCAGTTCGTCGATGTTGGCGGAACCCGCCATGAAGTTGCCTTCCATCATCAGCAGGCAGTAGATCGCTTCGTGAACGCCGGCGGCGCCCAGGGAGTGACCGGAGAGGCTCTTGGTGGAGCTGATCGCCGGAGCCTTGTCGCCGAATACCGCACGCACGCCTTCCATTTCCTTGGCGTCGCCAACCGGAGTCGAGGTGCCGTGGGTGTTCAGGTAGTCGATTGGGGTATCCACGGTGGACATGGCCATCTGCATGCAGCGGATGGCGCCTTCGCCGCTTGGAGCGACCATGTCGTAGCCGTCGGAGGTCGCGCCGTAACCAACGATTTCCGCGTAGATTTTTGCGCCGCGGGCCAGAGCGTGTTCCAGCTCTTCGACCACCACCATGCCGCCACCGCCGGCGATGACGAAACCGTCACGCTTGGCGTCGTAGGCGCGGGAGGCCTTTTCCGGGGTTTCGTTGTACTGGGTGGACAGGGCGCCCATGGCGTCGAACAGGAACGACTGGCTCCAATGTTCTTCTTCACCGCCGCCGGCAAATACGATGTCCTGCTTGCCCAGCTGGATCTGCTCGACCGCAGTACCGATGCAGTGAGCACTGGTGGCGCAGGCGGAGGAGATCGAGTAGTTCACACCCTTGATCTTGAACGGCGTGGCCAGACAGGCGGAAACGGTGCTGCCCATGGTCCGCGTTACACGGTACGGGCCAACGCGCTTCACGCCTTTCTCGCGCAAGATGTCCAGCGCTTCCATCTGGTTCAGCGTGGAGGCGCCACCGGAACCGGCGATCAGGCCGGTACGCGGGTTGGAGACTTGCTCATCGGTCAGACCGGAGTCGGCGATGGCGTCTTTCATGGCCAGGTAGGCGTAAGCCGCCGCGTGGCCGACGAAGCGATAGATCTTGCGATCGATCAGCTCTTCGAGGGGAAGGTCAATGGAGCCGGAAACCTGGCTGCGCAGTCCCATTTCCTTGTATTCCGGGTTGAACCGGATGCCAGGGCGGCTTGCACGCAGGTTAGCGGAGACGGTCTCTTTGTCATTGCCCAGGCACGATACGATGCCCAGACCAGTGATAACGACGCGGCGCATGCGGATAACCCTTAGAAGTTTTCAGTGGAGGTGAAAACGCCGACCCGAAGGCCTTCGGCGGTGTAGATCTCGCGGCCGTCGACGCTGACCGAACCATCGGCGATGGCCAGGTTCAGCTTGCCCTTCAGCACGCGCTTGATCTGAATGTTATAGGTCACTTTCTTGGCGGTGGGCAGGACTTGGCCGAAGAATTTTACTTCGCCCGAACCCAGTGCGCGGCCACGGCCCGGCAAACCTTGCCAGCCGAGGAAGAAACCGACCAGTTGCCACATGGCGTCGAGGCCCAGGCAGCCTGGCATCACCGGATCACCTTCGAAGTGGCAGGCGAAGAACCACAGGTCCGGGGTGATATCCAGCTCGGCGACCAATTCACCTTTGCCGTACTTGCCACCCTCTTCGCTGATATGGGTGATGCGATCCACCATCAGCATGTTGGGGGCGGGCAGTTGCGCGTTACCTGGGCCAAACAGCTCACCGCGACTGCAGCGCAGCAGGTCTTCCCGAGTAAAGGCGTTTTGTTTGGTCATGCGAGCTCCTCAATAATCCCATGCGGCAGGTGGGGCAAATCTTCCCGGCCGATCGAAGCGTTCATGCCTCGAGCCAGCAGCCTACTCATAGACTATTGCGTTGTGGTGAAAGTCACAGCACCAAGGACATGAATGTACACTTGTGCACTGAAATTATTATTCAAGCCCCTTTTCGGGCCTGTTCGGGTGCCTAAGACTGCCGCACTTTCGCCTTTCACGCCAGTCGCAGATAGCCGAAAGGCCTGCACTACTGTACCCAGCGCTGCAGAATTTGCTGCAGATCAGTGCGTTTGAAGGGCTTGGCCAGGTAATCGTTCATTCCCGCCGATAAACAGGCTTCACGGTCGCCCTGCAAGGCGTTGGCGGTCAGGGCAATGATCGGCAAGTCAGCGCAGCCGGGCAATTGGCGAATCTGTCGGGTGGCTTCATAGCCATCGATGATGGGGAGTCGGCAGTCCATCAGAATGGCGTCGAAAATCAGACTCTCGGCACTGCGCACCGCCTGCGCCCCATCGGTGGCGACGCTGACAGTAAAGCCCAGACTGCGCAACATTGCTTCGATGACCGTCTGGTTGACTGGATTGTCTTCCACCAGCAACACGTTGCGCCCTTCGCCATCACCAGTGCCGGTCTGAGTACGTGGCACCAATACCGGCAGCGTCTGTTTATAGAGTGCCAGCGGAATTTCCAGGGTGAACACCGAGCCGCGACCTTCCTCGCTCTGGGCGCGCAAAGTACCGCCCATGCGTTCCGCCAGCGTGCGAGCAATCGGCAGGCCCAGCCCGGTGCCACCGTAACGCCTCGAGATAGAACTGTCGGCCTGCTGGAAGGCGTTGAACATCAATTCCAGGCTCTCGGCCGAGATACCAATCCCGCTGTCGCGCACGGTGCAGGTGAACCACAGCAGTTCATGATCCAGCGACTGCCATTGCGGTTCGATGCTGACACGGCCTTGTTCGGTGAATTTCAGCGAATTGCCAATCAGGTTGACCAGGATCTGCCGAATGCGCGTCGGATCGCCCTGAACCTGCAACGCGCGCATGTCCTCGGGGATCAGTAGCGTGAGGTTTAACCCGCGTTGCACGGCACTGTGCGTGAACGACTGGGCGCAACTGCCGATCAGGTCCGCGAGGTTGAACGGAATGTGCTCCAACTCCAGTTCCGAGCGCTCGATGCGCGAGAAATCGAGAATGTCGTTGATGACTTTGAGCAGGTGTTCGGTGGACTCCGAGGCGAGCGCCGCGTATTCGACCTGTTCCTCGGTCATCGCGGTAGTTTCCAGCAGTTGCAGCATGCCCAGCACGCCATTCATCGGCGTGCGCAGTTCGTGGCTCATCATCGCGAGGAAATCGGATTTGGCGTTATTGGCCTTTTCCGCTTCCTCGCGCGTCTGGATCAACTGCGCCATCGCTTGATGCTGTTCGCGACTGGCTTGTTCGAGGCCGTCGGCGAGGTTGTTGATGTGTTGCGACAGCGCGCCCAGTTCGGTGTCGTCGACAATCGGCAGCGTCGTCTTGTAGTCGCCGTCCTGAATCGCCTTGACCGCGTTGCCGATGTCGCGGATCGGTTGCGAGAGGCTGCCGGCGAGTCGCCGGGCGATCAGGAAAGTAAACACCAGGGCAAACAGCGCCAGGATCCCGGCCTTGAACAGGATTTCCTGTTGACGCTGGCTGAAGGCGTCATTGGAAAGGCCGACGATCACCCGTCCCAGGTAGTCCTCGGCGGGGGCCGTGTTGGCGACTTTGCTGCCCTGGAAAAAATCATTGTGCAGCGCGATTCGTTGCAGCCGCACCGGGGCCTGGAACACTTCAACCTGGTGCGAGCGGTTGTGGGTTTCCGACGGTTGCTCGACGTACACCAGAATCCGGTTGGCGCTGTCCTGGACCTCCAGAAAGCGCACATTGGGCGTGGCCAGGGTGGCTTTGAGCAAACTGTCGAGCACCTCGTTATTGCCCGAGATCACTCCGTATTCGGTGGCCGGTGCCAGTTGGTTGGCGATCAGCTGCCCGGTGTGGTTGAGCTCCTGGCGCAGGTCCTGGATCCGCACGAAGGTGAAGAAGCTGATCAACAGCAACGTCAGCAACAGGGCAGGGCCGAGGCTGATGATTTGCGTGCGGGTGTTGATGTCCCAACGGCGACGGAAGGTCATGGGCGCTTTTCTCCTTCGGCCAACTGTGTTGCGACAGAGGTTTCATTCATCTGTTCAATGCCTAATGAACGAGCCACTTGTGGGTTACTTAAGACTTTGAAGTGTTGCGGGTATTGAGTACGTGGCCACGTGGCGGGCGGCCGGTCGAGCAGTTCGTCGAGTATCGCCAGCCAATCGCTCTGATCGCTGTAGGTACTGGCCAGGCTCCCCGCCCTGACAAACCCGGCGTTAGGACCGATCAGTGCCAGTTGCCGTGCATAACTGCTGAGCAACAGGTTCTTCGCGGTTTTCGGGTTGTACAAGTCGGGATCATCAAGGCCCAGCAACACGTCGCTGTTTTTCAGCAAGGTCTGCAGCGACCGGCTGTCGTTGGTGTTATCCCAGCGCTCGGTGACCACCTCAAGGCCCAGGGAGTGGGCGGCCTGATGCAGTTCTTTCAAGAGGAATTCGCTGTGGCTGTCGAAGAGCACGCCGACCCGTTTGGCCTGAGGCAGGAGCAGTTGGGTCAGGCGCAATTGTCGCTCCAGGGGCGGGTCGCTCCAGAGCAGGCTGAGGCGCGGGGGCAGGGTGGCGCCCAGATGCTGACGGGCTTGCAGGCGGCTGATGCGCAGCACCAGCGTCGCCGGGCCTTGGGCGTCTTGCAGGCGCCAGTCGAGGCTCGGCAGGTCGAGCAGAATCAAACGGGTGCTGGTGGGCAGTTTACCCGGCGCCGGCAGACTGGCCAGTGGCTGGAAGCGCACGTTATCGGCAGGCCGCAATTCACTCAGGGCCTGGGTGAAGGATTGCATGCCCGGGCTGTTCTCGGCGCCGGTCAGCAAAATATCCGCGGAGGTGGCCTCCAAGGGACTCAGCAGGCCGGCAAACACCAGGCACAACCCGGCCAGCAGGCGGCCAAGGATTGGCGTCTTCGGTGTCGGGCGATGCAGCATCTTAGAACGCCAGCTCCGCGCTGAAGTAAAGCACCCGGCGCTCGTCGTAGTTATTGTCGACGAAGGTAGTGGGCTGGCTGTCGAGGCGTTGCTGGAGCACCCCGGCCAATTCCAGGCTCGCCTTGCCCAGGCCGATGCGTTTGGCGATGCGTGTGTCGACCCGTTCGAAGCGGTAACCGTTCAAGGCATCATCACCGTAGTAGAAGAGCGCACTGTTCCAGCCATGGCCCCAGTTGCGCAGCCAACCGGCGGAACCGCTGTTTCGAGCAGTCTGTTGCGCATCCTGTGGGTTGCTCGCCTCGACGTCGACATAGGCATACGTCAGGCGCAGGCGATCGGCGCTGCTGATTCGCCAGTCGAGCTGGGTTTCGGTCCCGGAGAAGCGCGAGCTGTTCGCGTTGCTGGCGATGTACTGATTGTTGCGCAGCGGTTCGCTGATCATCCCGGTAATTTCGTCGTAAAACAGCTTCACATCGACCGCCAGTCCCCACTCGGCAAAGTAGCCGTTGTAGCCCAGTTCCCGGGAGCGCATGTGCTCCTGTTCGAGGTCGCCGGGGCCGCGGGTCTTGACGAAATAACGGGCACTGGACTGGCCATAGGCACTGGGCCGCAGGTTTGTCACCCGATAACTCCAGTTGACGTTGTTCTCGAACATGTCCGGCGAGCGGATGGCTTCCGAGTACACCGCCCGCAGGCCATGGCGCGGGTTGATCAGGTAGTTGATCGCCACCCGAGGGGTGAGCGAACTGCCGATCAATTGCGTGTCTTCGAACATCGCTCCGCCCTGCAGCAACCAATGCTCGGTGGCGCGCCACTCGAGTTGGCCGAACGCCCGCCAGGTGGTGTCGTCGAGGGTGCCATTGAAGTAAGTCTCGGAATCTGCCCGGTCGTAACGATAATTCATGCCGCTGACCAGCCGCAGATTATCGGACAGGCTGAGGGTGTCCTGCACTTCGAGGTCGTAGCGCGACTCCCGGGCGCTTTGGTCGATGTCACCGCAGAGGGTTTGTCGGGCGCCGTTTCTCCACTGGTCCAGCACTTGATTGGCCAGTGCACGCTGGGCCGGGTCACCTGCTGGCGCGCCGGGGCCGGTGTAACGCTCCATGTTGCGCGCCAGGCGTTCGGTGTAATTGGGGTTGAGCTGCCAGAGCTCGGTCAACTGCGGGCTGAACGAAACCTCGGCATCGCAGGCACGCCAGGTTTGCTGACGATCCCAGTGTTGCGCCGAGCCTTGGATATAAAGGCTGTGATCGGGATCGATGTCGAGGTTCCAGCGCAGCGAGCCAGCGTAGTCCTTAGCGATGACGTCGGAATTGTTCCCGGCAGCGGTAATCCCCGAGAAAACCGGGCGGTAGGTATACGGCCGCTGGTTGGTCCCGTCCTTGGCATTCAATTGCCAATCGATGCTCTGGTTTTCAGTGAGCGTCTGGCTGACCGCGAGGTTGAAGCGATTCAGGCGGCGGCTGTCGCGGTAATCGGCGCCGTTACGGTCCGAGTCGAAGCCGTCGTCTTGTTGACCGGACAGCGACAGGCGCAGGTCGCCGCCGTCCCAGCCCACACCCTGGTTGGCGTAAAAGTCGTCGATGCCGCGCTGCCCGCGAGTGACTTTCAGCCGCGTGCCGTGGCTGTCGGCCGGATTGCGCGTGATGATGTTGACCACCGCCATCAGCGCATTGGCGCCATAACTGACGGTGTTCGGGCCGCGGAAAACTTCGATGCGTTCAATGTCTTCCATGGCCACCGGAATGTCACTCCAGTCCACCGTGGCCAGGCCTGCGCGGTACACCGAGCGGCCATCGATCAACACTTGCATGCGTCGCGCTTCGGTCGCGTTGGTGCCGTGATAGTTCACCGCCGCCTGGTTACCGCTGATGTTGCCGACCATCATCCCCGGCACCAGTCGCAGCAACTCGCTGATGTCCCGGGCGCCACTGGCGTTGATCAGTTCGCTGTCGATTACCGTCATACTCCCCGGCACCGCGGCCGGCGATTGCTTGAGTCGCGTCGCGGTCAACACTTGCGGCAGCGGCTCGCTGTCGAGGAACAAGTCGTCGGCGAGCAATGGCGAGCTGAAAATCAGCGCCAGTACCAGCGGCGAGCGAGATGAAGGGGAGCCAAACGACACAACACATCCTTGATAGCGAACAATTGGCGCGCATGTTAACCGAGCGCAATGACTTTTCCAGTCACGTTGTGGGCATTTTCCTCGGTTTTCTTGGTCTTCTTCCTATAAGTGCCAGTAATTGATGCGGGGGCTGGCCGCCACTGGGCCGCTCCGTATAATGCCGTCATCGCCACTGGTATGGATTAACGGATTGCATATGACTGAACAGCGCCCAATTGCGGTCCTGGGAGGCGGAAGTTTTGGTACCGCCGTGGCTAATCTGCTGGCCGAGAACGGGCATCAGGTGCGGCAGTGGATGCGTGACCCTGAACAGGCCGAAGCCATTCGGGTCAATCGCGAGAACCCGCGTTACCTCAAAGGCATCAAGATTCTCCCGGCCGTCGAGCCTGTCACTGACCTGCTGGCCACCCTGGAAGCTTGCGACCTGTGCTTCGTCGCGCTGCCGTCCAGCGCGCTGCGCTCAGTGCTGGCTCCTCACGCCGCACGTTTGAGCGGCAAGTTGCTGGTGAGCCTGACCAAAGGCATCGAAGCCCACACCTTCAAGCTGATGAGCGAAATCCTCGAAGAGATCGCCCCGCAAGCGCGCATCGGCGTACTGTCCGGACCGAACCTGGCCCGAGAAATCGCCGAACACGCGCTGACCGCCACGGTGGTCGCCAGCGAAGACGAAGAACTCTGCCAGCGGGTCCAGGAGGCGTTGCATGGCCGGACCTTTCGCGTGTACGCCAGCGCCGACCGCTTCGGCGTGGAATTGGGCGGCGCGTTGAAAAACGTCTACGCGATCATTGCCGGCATGGCAGTGGCGCTGGGCATGGGCGAAAACACCAAAAGCATGCTGATCACCCGGGCGTTGGCGGAAATGACCCGCTTTGCGGTGAATCAGGGCGCCAACCCAATGACCTTCCTTGGTTTGGCGGGCGTCGGCGATTTGATCGTCACGTGCTCGTCGCCGAAAAGCCGTAACTACCAGGTCGGGTTCGCCCTCGGCCAGGGCTTGAGCCTGGAAGACGCGGTCACGCGCCTGGGCGAAGTCGCCGAAGGGGTCAACACCCTCAAGGTGCTCAAGGCCAAGGCTCAGGAGGTGGGCGTGTATATGCCGCTGGTCGCCGGGCTCCACGCCATCCTGTTCGAAGGGCGCACGCTGGAGCAGGTGATCGGTCTATTGATGCGTGCCGAGCC
Organism: Pseudomonas sp. ZS1P83; assembly: GCF_054897825.1. Taxonomy (NCBI): domain Bacteria; kingdom Pseudomonadati; phylum Pseudomonadota; class Gammaproteobacteria; order Pseudomonadales; family Pseudomonadaceae; genus Pseudomonas; species Pseudomonas sp. ZS1P83. Next base: position 3,893,181 of record NZ_CM142706.1, on the reverse strand, counting down.
GAAAACCGACGTCGATTTCATTTCCACCAGTGGTTTCAACTGAGTACTCAATGACAGGGGCAGGGAGCAAGACATGAACGATCCGAAAGAAGAAGCCAAGTACGAATCCATCCTGCTGAGGGTGTTGTGGATGATTGTCTACGTGCTGGTGTGGCAAGTGGCGCAATTCATCCTCGGCGCCGTGGTGTTGGTGCAGTTGATCTATCGTTTGATCTATGGTGCCCCAAGCGCCAGCCTGATGAATTTCGGCGACAGCCTGAGCCAGTTTCTGGCACAGATCGGTCGTTTCGGCAGTTTCCACAGCGACCAGAAACCCTGGCCGTTCGCCGACTGGCCGACGCCGCGTACACCGGAAGGTGAAGCGCCGCACGTCGTGGCGCCAGCCCCGCATCCAGCCCGAGATGAGGAACCCAAGCTATGAAACTCTGGGTATTGCGTCATGGTGAAGCTGAACCACACGGCAAACGTCCTGATTCCGAGCGGGCACTGACGGCCCACGGTCGTGAAGAAGTGCTGCGCACTGCCGCCGAGTTGATCGGCAAGCCGCTTACTGCGATCTATGCCAGTCCTTTCCTGCGAGCGCAGGAGACCGCGTTGCTGGTACGTGAAGCCTTGGGCTTCCAACCGGAGATTCGCACGGTCGAGTGGCTGACCCCCGACAACCGCCCGCAAGCGGTGGCAGAGCAGCTGGTGTCTGTCGATTACGCGCTGCTGGTCAGTCATAACCCACTGGTCGGCAACCTGTTGGGTTACCTTCAGCACGGTCATGTGCAGGACCTGGAAGCGGTCCCCACCGCCGGCCTTGCCGAACTCGAAGGCGACTTGCCGCTGGCCGGGGGCATGAAACTCAACGGCATAAAACACCCCTGATCCTGCTTTTGTGGGAGCGTGGCTTGCCCGCGATGGCATCCACTCGGTCTGCCTGATGCACCGCAGCGCCTGCATCGCGGGCAAGTCGAATCGTCGCACCGCCGCTCCCACAGGGTCTGCGGTGCTGCCGATTGCTGTATGAAATAGTCAGCCGAGCAACTGCTTGGTTGACTACGCTTGCTCCAGAGCAAAAATAAAGGAGCGAGTCGCATGCCTGCTGCTTTTCGATTGCCGCTGGACGTCTTCTACGAACGTGAAGCGCGTCATCCCCATCAGCGTTTTTTGGTCCAGCCCACGGGCGGCGGCGAGGTCGAAGCGCTGACCTGGGAAGACGTCGGGCATCAGGCCCGTTGCGCCGCGCATTGGTTGCGGGCGCGCGAATTGCCCCAAGGCAGCCACATCGCCCTGATCTCGAAAAACTGCGCGCACTGGATCATCGCCGACCTGGCGATCTGGATGGCCGGCCATGTGTCGGTGCCGCTCTACCCGAACCTCACCGCCGAGACCGTGGCCCAAGTTCTTGAGCATTCGGAAGCGGCGCTGGTGTTCATCGGTAAACTCGATGACTGGCCTGGCATGTCTCGCGGGGTCAGCGCTGATCTGCCGACGATCAGCCTGCCGTTGCATCCGCCCGGCACGTTCGATTTCTGCTGGGCCGACCTGCAAAAAAGCTCACCGATCCAGGACGATCCCAAGCCGTCCGCCGACCAGTTGGCGACCATCATTTACACCTCCGGCACCACCGGCATGCCCAAAGGCGTGATGCACAGCTTCAGCAACCTGGGGTTTGCCACCACGCGCGGCACGCAGTTGTTCGGCCTGAATGAGTCGGATCGGCTGCTGTCCTACCTGCCGCTGTGCCATGTCGCTGAGCGGATGTTCGTCGAGCTGGCGTCAATCTACACCGGGCAAACGGTATTTTTTGCCGAGAGCCTGGACACCTTCCTCGCCGATTTGCGCCGTGCACGTCCGACCGCGCTGTTTGGCGTGCCGAGGATCTGGACCAAATTCCAGATGGGCGTGTACAGCAAGATCCCGGCAAAGCGTCTCGACTTCCTGCTCGGTCTGCCGATCATCGGCAAGCGGATAGGGCACAAAGTCCTCGTCGGGCTCGGGCTGGATGCCTTGCGCATCGCCTTGTCCGGTGCCGCGCCAGTGCCGCAGACCTTGCTGCTGTGGTACCGCAAACTGGGCCTGGATGTGCTGGAGGTCTACGGCATGACCGAAAGCTGCGGCTATTCCCACGTTTGCCTGCCGGGCCAGAACAAACCCGGCTGGATCGGCAAGCCATGCCCAGAGGTTGAGGTGTGGATCGCCGAGTCGGGCGAGGTCATGGTGCGCAGTGGTGCGACGATGCTCGGGTATTTCAAGGAGCCTGAGAAAACCGCCGAAACCATCACCGAGGACGGCTTCCTGCGCACCGGCGACAAGGGCGAGGAAGACGCCGAAGGTAACCTGCGCCTGACCGGGCGCCTGAAAGAGATTTTCAAGACCAGCAAAGGCAAATACGTCGCCCCGGCACCGATCGAAAATCGTCTCGCGGTGCATTCGCGCATCGAACAGGTGTGCGTGGTCGGCGATGGCCTGAGTGCGCCGCTGGGGTTGTGCGTGCTCTCGGCGGTCGGTCAGCAGGACGCCAGCGGAACGGCGCGCGCAAGTCTGCATTCAAGCCTCGAAAAACTTCTGGAGGAGGTCAACGGCGTCCTCGATAAACACGAACGCTTGCTTCGCTTGGTGGTGGTCAAGGACAGTTGGGCGGTGGAAAACGGCTTCCTGACGCCGACTCTGAAGATCAAGCGCAACGTGATCGAAGCCGCGTACGGTGCCCGTTTCGAAGAATGGAGCGAGCGCAGTGAAGCGGTGCTGTGGCAGGATTGAGCCACGAATAAAGCCAACAAAGGAAAACAACGATGAGTCTGTGGCGTACCACTCCCAACGTCGAGCAACTGAACGCAATCCAGAAAAACACCATTGGCGAAGTGCTGGATATTCGTTTCGAAGCCTTCGACGAAGAGTCCCTGACCGCGAGCATGGTCATCGACCACCGCACTCACCAGCCTTACGGTTTGCTGCACGGTGGCGCCTCGGTGGTGTTGGCCGAAACCGTCGGCTCGATGGCCAGTTACCTGTGCATCGATGCCAGCAAGTTTTACTGCGTGGGCCTGGAAATCAACGCTAACCATTTGCGTGGCTTGCGCAGTGGACGGGTCACGGCGGTGGCCAAGCCGATTCATATTGGCCGCACGACGCATGTTTGGGACATTCGGCTGAGCAGCGATGAAGGCAAGGCCAGTTGTGTGTCGCGGTTGACGATGGCTGTGGTGCCGTTGGGTGAGAATCCGCCCGCCCGCTAAGCAACACCCTGTTCCGCTACAAGGATCGGCATCACCCTGACCGGACTGTCATCATTCCTGGCACTTACGGTCATTGCTGTAGGCCCCAGTCTTACGGACAATCAACCCCTGTTCTAGCTCATGGATCGACCGGTATGTCGCAGCAGATATTTTTCGCCCACGCCAACGGTTTCCCCTCGGGCACCTATGGCAAGTTGTTCGCGGCGCTGGCGCCCGAGTATCAGGTGACGCATCTGGAGCAGCACGCACACGACCCGCGTTTTCCGGCGGACGACAACTGGTACAACCTGGTGGACGAGCTGATTCATCACCTCAAGCAGCAACCGGAACCGGTCTGGGGCGTCGGCCATTCCTTCGGTGGCGTGCTGCACCTGCACGCGGCGTTGCGGTGCCCCGAGCTCTATCGCGGCGTGGTGATGCTTGATTCGCCGGTGCTGACCCGTGCCGATCAATGGGTGATCCGGGCGGCCAAACGCTTTGGTTTCATCGATCGCCTGACTCCGGCCGGCCGTACATTGGGGCGGCGCGAAGAGTTCGCCGATCTGGAAGCGGCTCGACTGTATTTCGCTGGCAAAACCCTGTTTCGCGGCTTTGATCCGGAATGTTTCGACGCTTACCTGCAACATGGTTTGCACAAGGTCGGCGACACGCTGCGTCTGCGCTTCGACCCGGCCACGGAAATCAGCATCTACCGCGGCGTGCCGCACACCAGCCCCGGCCGCGCACGTCAGCTGAAAGTGCCATTGGCGGTGGTTCGTGGGCACAAAAGCCGAGTGGTGATGCGTCATCACGCCAGTTCCGTCGGACGCATGCCGTTGGGCGAGTCTCTGACCATGCCCGGCGGTCACATGTTTCCCCTCGAGCGTCCCCAGGACACGGCCACGCTGCTGAAAAATCTGTTCAGCCGCTGGGAAGGTCGCCGCCAACAGGATTGCGCATGAGCAACGTCGTTGAAGAAGTTCGCCTTAGCCTGCCGCACATCGAGCTGGCAGCGCACCTGTTCGGCCCCGAAGACGGCATGCCGGTGATCGCTTTACACGGCTGGCTGGACAACGCCAACAGTTTTGCCCGACTGGCGCCGAAGCTCAAAGGCTTGCGCATCATTGCGCTGGACATGGCCGGTCACGGTCATTCCGGGCATCGTCCGGCCGGTGCCGGGTACGCGCTGTGGGACTACGCCCATGACGTGCTGCAAGTCGCCGAACAACTGGGCTGGAAACGCTTCGCGCTGCTGGGGCATTCGATGGGCGCCATTGTTTCGCTGGTGCTGGCCGGTTCGTTGCCGGAGCGAGTGACCCATCTGGCGTTGATCGACGGCATCATTCCTCCTACAGACAAAGGTGAAAACGCTGCCGAGCGGATGGGCATGGCCCTGCAAGCGCAACTGGATTTGCGCGAGAAGCGCAAACCGGTCTACAAAACGCTCGACCGGGCCATCGAGGCGCGTATGAAAGGCTTGGTTGCTGTCAGTCGCGAAGCCGCGGAACTACTGGCCCAACGTGGATTGATGCCGGTGCCGGGTGGTTATACCTGGCGCACCGATAACCGCCTCACGTTACCGTCGCCACTGCGTCTGACCACCGAACAGGCGATGGCCTTCGTCCTGCGTGTCAGTTGTCCTGCAAAGCTGGTGATGGCTGCCGACGGCATGCTCGCCAAACATCCCGAGTTGCTGGAGCGTCTACCCTTTAGCCGTGAACAGCTGCCTGGCGGCCATCATTTGCACTTGAATGACGAACCCGGCGCCGACCTTGTCGCAGACTGTTTCAATCGGTTCTTCGCCGTTCCTTGACTTGCGCCGGGCAACTGTCGAGGCTGGGCGGGTTGAAATGGGAGACAACCATGATAGATCTCTACACCGCTGCGACCCCGAATGGCCACAAGGTCTCTATCGTGCTCGAGGAACTCGGCCTGCCCTACACGGTGCACTCCTTGAGTTTCGACAAAAAGGAACAGAAGTCCAAGGACTTCCTCAAGATCAATCCCAATGGCCGGATTCCGGCGATTGTCGACCGCGCCAACGGCGATTTTGCCGTGTTTGAATCCGGCGCTATCCTGATTTACCTCGCTGAACTGAGCGGCAAACTGCTGCCCAAAGACCCCAGGGGGCGTTCAGTGGTGCTGCAATGGCTGATGTTCCAGGTGGGAGGGATCGGCCCCATGCAAGGCCAGGCCAACGTGTTTTTCCGTTACTTCCCGGAGAAGCTCCAAGGCGCCATCGACCGCTATCAACATGAAACCCGTCGCCTCTATGAAGTGCTCGACACGCGTCTGCAAGCCGTGGAGTTTCTGGCCGGTGAGTACAGCATTGCCGACATCGCTACTTTTCCGTGGGTTCGTGGCCACGAGTGGTCCGGTGTCGCGGTGGACGGCCTGCCGGCATTGCAACGCTGGATGGCGACCCTGGAGGCGCGTCCGGCGGTGCAGCGTGGTTTGCTGGTTCCCGAGCGCATCGATGATGCCAGTGTCGTCAAAGGTGCCCAGGCCATGCTGATCCGATGAGCCTATCCATGCGTTCACTCAGTCTGCTGGCGCTGTGTTGTATCAGTCCCCTGTTGTTTGCCGCCGATGTCCCGGGCAGCCAGGACCTGTCGATCGTGCCGCGTATGGCCGATGCGCAGATCGTCGACTATCGTCCGGTCGCCGAACTTGAGCGGATCTATCCATTGGGTTCGATCCGCAAAATCAGCGGCCAGTTGCGCTTCGACGGCCAGGTCGGCGCGCGAGGGCAAACCACTTCGGTGACCTACGAGTTGCCACCGGAGCACTCCTCCACAGAAGCATTTACTGCCGCTCGCGAAGCCTTGCAGAAGCAGGGCGCCGAGTTGCTGTTTTGGTGCCAGGCCCGTGATTGCGGCGAAAGCAGCCTGTGGGCTAACGATGTCTTCGGCAATGCCAAACTCTATGGCGCTGATGATCAGCAAGCGTTTTTGCTGTTGCGCCTGGCGGCCCCGCAGGACAACACGCTGGTGGCGCTTTACGGCATCACGCGCGGCAATCGCAAAGCTTATCTGCACGTCGAACAGTTCGACGCCGCTGCGCCGCTGGGCGATTTGCTGCCGACTTCTGCAACCTTGCTTCGGGAGCTCAAAAGCACCGGTGAGCTCGATTTCCCCAAACTGACCGGCGAGCCTGACGATACCTGGCTGCGCCTGATCTCCCGTGGATTGAATCTGGACACCACGTTGCGGGTCAGTGTTTCCGGGCCGAAGGCCGAAGCCTGGCGTCAGGCACTGATCGGACAGGGGGTGCGTACCGCCAGGATGGAAGCCGGCAGCGTCGAGGGCGCAGGCTTGCACATCGAACTGTTGCGATAAGCTTTATCGGGCGAACGTGCAAGCCGCGTTCGCCTACTCTTCTGCCGACTGACTTTTTTCGAGATTTAAATGATCAATAACGATCGACTGTTGGTGCAGATCCTGCTCCTGGTGCTGTTTGGCGCGAGCTTCTGGGTGATGGCGCCATTCTGGTCGGCGCTGTTCTGGGGCGCGGTGCTGGCGTTTGCCAGTTGGCCGCTGATGCGTTTGCTGACCCATTGGCTTAATGGCCGCGAGTCTCTGTCGGCGGCATTGCTGACGCTCGGCTGGATGTTGGTGGTGGCGGTGCCGTTGGTGTGGCTGGGGTTCAACCTCGCGGACCATGTACGCGATGCCACGGCGTTCATCAAGGATGTGCAAGTCGATGGGCTGCCGCAAGCGCCGACCTGGCTGGGAAGTGTGCCCTTGGTGGGTGAGCGGCTGGTGGGGATCTGGAACAGCATCGATCAGCAGGGCGCGGCGATGATGCTGGCGGTCAAACCTTATCTGGGCCAGGTCGGCAATTGGTTACTGGCGCGCAGTGCGCAGATTGGAGGCGGGATTCTCGAGCTGACGTTGAGTATCGTTTTCGTGTTCTTTTTCTACCGTGACGGGCCGCGTCTGGCGGCGTTTGTTCATGGGTTGCTGGAACGGCTGATTGGTGACCGTGCCGGGTATTACATTGAATTGGTGGCGGGCACGGTGCAGCGGGTGGTGAACGGTGTGATCGGGACGGCGGCGGCCCAAGCGGTTCTGGCGTTGATCGGGTTTTTGATTGCCGGGGTTCCCGGGGCGCTGGTACTGGGCGTTGTTACATTTTTGCTGAGCCTGATTCCGATGGGACCGCCACTGATATGGATTCCGGCCACGGCGTGGTTGGCCTGGAAGGGTGAGTACGGGATGGCGGTGTTTCTCGGGATTTGGGGGACGTTCATCATCAGTGGCGTCGACAACGTGCTCAAACCGTACCTGATCAGTCGGGGCGGAAATTTGCCGTTGGTGATTGTGCTGCTCGGGGTGTTTGGCGGGTTGATTGCCTTTGGGTTTATTGGCTTGTTCATCGGCCCGACATTGTTGGCAGTGGCCTACAGCTTGCTGACCGACTGGAGCAAGAGTCAGGCTCGGGTTGAGGATCGCCGGCCCTAAGATTTTTGTTGGAACTTAGGGCCTCTTCGCGGGCAAGCCTCGCTCCTACGGGTTTAGACCGTAGGAGCGAGGCTTGCCCGCGAAGCTTTTGACTTATGTGGCCTCGTTCAGGTATTTGCCCGGTCGCCACAATGTCGAGCGAGTACTGCTTGCTCAGGTTGGCGATCATTTTGTTCAGGACTTCGGTCACGTTTGACTGATCGGTGGCGCTGTCCGTGTTTCTAGTTGTCGTGGGTATATGGGGTTTGTACCGAACGGTACACAGAGTTGTGATCAGGCACGGGGCAGGCGAATCACTGCTGTCAGGCCACCACCGGACGTTTCTTCCAGCCTCAACTGTCCACCCAGGCGTTCGGCCGCTTCGCGGGCGATGGTCATGCCCAGCCCGACGCCACCGGAGTTGCGGTTACGCGATCCTTCCAGACGAAAGAACGGCTCGAACACCGCTTCACGTTTATCCGCCGCGATGCCCGGCCCATGGTCGATGACCCGGATCACCAGGGTTTCGCGAGTGTCTTGGAGCGTAATCACTGCCTGCCCGGCATAACGCAGGGCATTGTCCAGCAGGTTGTTGATGCACGAGCGCAAAGCCATCGGCTGCACTTGTAACGGTGTGCAGTGGCCGCTGGTGAGAACATCGGCGCCCTGGTCCTGAGCGTTTTCACTCAGGGATTCGACCAGCGCCTGCACATCCATCCATTGCATCGCTTCGCTGGTGCGCTGTTCGTGCAGGTAGGTGAGGGTGGCGTCGAGCATGCTGATCATGTCGTCCAGGTCCTGACGCATCTGGCCTTGCAGTTTGTTGTCGTCGATCTGCTCCAGCCGCAGCTTGAGCCGCGACAGCGGCGTGCGCAGGTCGTGGGAGACGGCGCCCAGCATCCGCGAGCGTTGCTGCACTTGTTCACGAATGCGTTGCTGCATCTTATTGAAGGTGTGCGCCGCTTGCCGTGCTTCCCGTGGGCCGGATTCATCCAGAGGCGGGCTGTCGAGGTTTTCGCTCAGCCGCTCGGCAGCATCGCTCAGTCGCTGGATCGGCCGGCTCAACAGTTTGGCGCCGTACCACGCGGCGATGATCAGCGAGACCAGTTGAAAGGTCAGCGGCACCAAAGGGCCGCCGAACCACGGCCGCGGTGGCCGATTTTCGAAGCGCGGGCCCACCGGCGGGCGCTGCCCGTCGAAGTTTTCGGAAAATTCCGGCGGCGGTGGGGGCGGCGGTGGGCCGTAATAGCGAAACCAGAAAAACGCCAACAAGTGCGCCAGGATGATCGCCACCAGCAGCATGCCAAACAGGCGGCCGAATAGCGTATCGAAGCGTGCACGCATCAGCCGATATCTCTGGCGTCGAACAGATAACCCTCACCGCGAACGGTTTTGATCAGCTGCGGCGCTTTCGGGTCATCACCGAGTTTCTGGCGCAGGCGCGAGACCAGCAAATCGATGCTGCGATCAAAGGCTTCGATCGAGCGACCGCGAGCGGCGTCCAGCAGTTGTTCGCGGCTGAGTACCCGACGCGGACGTTCGATGAACACCCAAAGCAAACGGAACTCGGCGTTGGACAGCGGCACCACCAGGCCATCAGCGGCGATCAACTGACGCAGCACGCTGTTCAGGCGCCAGTTGTCGAAACGGATGTTGGCGCGCTGTTCAGTGCGATCGTCACGCACTCGCCGCAGGATGGTCTGGATGCGCGCCACCAATTCTCGCGGTTCGAACGGCTTGGCCATGTAGTCGTCGGCACCCAGTTCCAGGCCGATGATCCGGTCGGTCGGTTCGCAGCGGGCGGTAAGCATCAGAATCGGGATGTCCGACTCGGCGCGTAGCCAGCGGCACAGTGACAAACCGTCTTCGCCGGGCAGCATCAGGTCGAGCACCACCACGTCGAAATGCTCCGCTTGCAGCGCCAGACGCATCGCAGCGCCATCGGTGACGCCGCTGGCGTGAATGTTGAACCGGGCCAGGTAGTCGATCATCAGTTCGCGGATCGGGACGTCATCGTCGACGATCAGGGCGCGAATGCTCCAGCGTTTGTCGTCGCCGGGCGCTTTTTGATCGTCGTTCACAGGTGTGTTGTGCATGCGTGCGTTCATCTGCCAAGTAGGCTGCCAACCACAAAGATGGGCTGCGAGGTTGTGGTTTCAGCATAGGCGTCCGGCCCGGAGGCGGGAAGTGCTGTAAGGACGTGTTGCGGCTGCCGAAGGTAACGTTGAAGGGTGTTGCAGGCGTGTCATGTGTGTATCTGACTCGACACAATTGACGCAAGGGCTAGTATTGCTTGAGCCGCCTCGACGAATTACCGATCATCGGGTCCCGCAGAGGCGCTGGTTCCGCTACAATGCGCGCCGATTTCGACCTGCCTGAGAGCCCACTCATGTCCGCCTGCCAGACTCCTATCATCGTCGCCCTGGATTTCCCCACCCGTGACGCCGCACTGAAGCTGGCCGATCAGTTGGACCCGAAGCTGTGCCGGGTCAAAGTCGGTAAAGAACTGTTCACCAGCTGCGCTTCGGAAATCGTTGGCACCCTGCGTGACAAGGGTTTCGAAGTGTTCCTGGACCTCAAGTTCCATGACATCCCGAACACCACCGCCATGGCCGTCAAGGCGGCTGCGGAAATGGGCGTGTGGATGGTCAATGTGCACTGCTCCGGTGGTTTGCGCATGATGGCCGCGTGCCGCGAAGTGCTCGACCAGCGCACCGGTCCGAAACCGCTGCTGATCGGCGTGACCGTGCTGACCAGCATGGAGCGTGAGGATCTGGCGGGTATCGGTCTGGATATCGAGCCGCAGGAGCAAGTGTTGCGTCTGGCAGCGTTGGCGGAAAAAGCCGGGATGGATGGTTTGGTGTGCTCGGCTCTGGAAGCCCAGGCCCTGAAATTGGCACACCCGTCGCTGCAACTGGTAACCCCGGGGATTCGTCCGGCGGGCAGCGCCCAGGACGATCAGCGCCGCATTCTGACGCCGCGTCAGGCGCTGGATGCCGGTTCAGATTATCTGGTGATCGGCCGTCCGATCAGCCAGGCAGCGGATCCGGCCAAGGCGTTGGCGGCCGTAGTCGCCGAACTGGCTTAAGCAGCGCCTCCAAAACCATTCGCGGGCAAGCCTCGCTCCTACAAGTCATGGGTCGTGCACGGATTATGCGACCGACCCATGACTTGTAGGAGCGAGGCTTGCCCGCGAAGCTTTTAAACCTTCAACACCAACTTCCCGAAGTTCTCACCGCTGAACAACTTCATCAGCGTCTCCGGGAACGTCTCCAGTCCTTCAACAATATCTTCCTTGCTCTTGAGCTGCCCCTTGGCCATCCAGCCGGCCATTTCTTGCCCGGCGGCGGCGAACTGCGCGGCGTAGTCCATCACCACAAAGCCTTCCATCCGCGCGCGGTTGACCAGCAGCGCCAGGTAGTTGGCCGGGCCTTTGACCGCTTCCTTATTGTTGTACTGGCTGATGGCGCCACAGATCACCACCCGCGCCTTCATGTTCAGACGGCTCAACACTGCGTCGAGGATATCGCCGCCGACGTTATCGAAATACACATCGACCCCTTTCGGGCATTCGCGCTTGAGGCCGGCATGGACGTCTTCGTTTTTGTAATCGATGGCACCGTCAAAACCCAGTTCGTCGATCAGGAACTGGCATTTGTCCGCCCCCCCGGCAATGCCGACTACGCGGCAACCTTTGATCTTGGCGATCTGCCCGGCAATGCTGCCTACCGCACCCGCAGCACCTGACAACACCACGGTGTCACCCGCCTTAGGCGCGCCGACATCGAGCAGGGCGAAATAAGCTGTCATCCCGGTCATGCCCAGCGCCGACAGATAACGCGGCAGCGGCGCCAGTTTCGGATCGACCTTGTAGAAACCTCGTGGCTCGCCGAGAAAGTAATCCTGCACACCCAGAGCACCGTTGACGTAGTCCCCGACCGCAAAGCCCGGATTATTCGAGGCAACGACTTTGCCTACACCCAATGCGCGCATCACTTCGCCGATACCGACTGGCGGGATGTAGGACTTGCCCTCGTTCATCCAGCCACGCATGGCCGGGTCCAGGGACAGGTATTCGTTTTTGACCAGAATTTGACCCGCAGCCGGTTCGCCGACCGGTACTTCTTGATAGGTGAAGGTCTCGCGGGTCGCCGCGCCCACCGGACGTTTGGCAAGCAGGAACTGGCGATTGGTCTGGGTAGTCATGACAGGCACTCAAGATGAATGAAGACTTGTTGATAGACCTTCATGAACGATGCCGCAAGTTTGGCTAATGCGGCGAATGCACATCGATCCAGTGCAGTGATAGTCGAACTGGCGGTTTTATCACTGTCACTCATGGGCGCCCAACCGGCCTTCTGATAGTGCTGCCGTGCCGCAGGCCCCTGTGGCTAGACTGAGAACACGTGATCCCCCGCATCTTCTCTTCAAGGACATAACAATGAGCATGACGTTTTCTGGCCAGGTCGCCGTTGTGACGGGCGCCGCCAATGGTATTGGCCGCGCGACCGCCCAGGCGTTCGCCGCTGAAGGCTTGAAAGTGGTAGTGGCCGACCTGGACGCGGCAGGTGGTGAGGGCACGGTGGCGCTGATTCGTACCGCTGGCGGTGAAGCCACCTTCGTGCGCTGCAACGTCACGCTGGAAAGCGATGTAAAAAATCTGATGGACGAGGTGGTCAATACCTACGGCCGTCTCGACTATGCCTTCAACAATGCCGGCATCGAGATCGAGAAAGGCAAGCTGGCCGAAGGCACGGTCGATGAGTTCGACGCGATTATGGGCGTCAACGTCAAAGGCGTCTGGTTGTGCATGAAGTACCAGTTGCCATTGCTGCTGGCCCAAGGCGGCGGTGCGATCGTCAACACCGCTTCGGTAGCCGGCCTTGGGGCTGCGCCGAAGATGAGCATTTACGCGGCGTCGAAACACGCGGTGATCGGCCTGACCAAGTCGGCGGCCATCGAATACGCCAAGAAAAAGATTCGGGTGAACGCGGTGTGTCCCGCCGTGATCGACACCGACATGTTCCGCCGTGCCTATGAAGCCGACCCGAAGAAAGGCGAGTTCGCCAATGCCATGCACCCGGTCGGGCGCATCGGCAAGGTCGAGGAAATTGCCAGTGCGGTGCTGTACCTGTGCAGCGACGGCGCAGCGTTCACCACGGGGCATTCACTGGCGGTGGACGGTGGCGTGACAGCGTTCTGAAACCAGGCGCTGCAACGTAGGAAAAAACCCGCATTTGTGCGGGTTTTTTTTCGGTTCCTTAAAGGGGCCGGACAATGTGTTTCAAATGGTTAGAACCGAGGGATTTGGCGGCGTTATCGCACAGCTCATCGACCGCTCCTGTGATTAACTGTTTCCCGCAAAACGGACAGGAGTTTGCTTGCTCATGGAGTTGAGAATCGATCGACGGGCATTGGTGCCGGTCGTACAGCAAATCGTCGACGCGCTAGCCTGCTGGCTTCGCCGTGGCGAGGTGCCGCCAGGGACGCGTTTGCCTTCCGTGCGGCAAATCGCCCGGATCAATTTGCTCAGTCAGTCCTGCGTCGTTGAAGCCTGTGAGCGTCTGGTGGCTCAAGGGGTGCTGGCGTCGCGTCATGGCGCCGGTTTCATTGTCGCCACTCCAGCGCTGGTCGCTCAGGGACCACAGGATTGCCCCTGGTTCGAGGGGGCAGAAGTGACACAGGGCGGCACCTCGGGCGAACTCAAATTGGGGTGTGGCGGACTGCCCGAGAGCTGGCGCGAAACGGACGACTTGAGCTACGCGATCTGTCAGGTCAGCCGCACCGACATGGCTGGTTTGTTCAACTACAGCACGCCGCTGGGCCTGCCAGTCTTGCGCCAGCAGATCCACAAACGCCTGAAACAGCTGGATATCGTGGTGGAGGAAAGCCAGATATTGACAACGGCGGGTGCCAGTCAAGGGCTTGACCTGATTGTGCGGACCTTGTTCAAGCCGGGTGATTGCGTGGTGGTGGAGAATCCCGGTTATTGCTTGCTGTTCGATCTGCTCAGGCTGCACGGTGTCAGCATGATCGAGGTGCCGCGAACCCCGCGCGGGCCGGACATTGAAGCGCTTGAGGCGTTGCTGGTGAAGGACCGACCTCGCGGGATCTTCATCAATAGTTTCTATCACAACCCGACGGGCAGCTGCCTTGCGCCGGCGGTGGCTCAGCGGGTTCTGCAACTGGCCAAAACCTATGGCCTTCTGGTTATCGAAGACGACGTCTATGCGGATTTGCACAGCGGCCCCGGTACGCGTCTCGCCGCGCTCGATATTGATGACAACGTGATCTACGTCGGCAGTTATTCCAAAACCCTCAGCAGTTCGTTGCGGGTCGGTTTTGTCGTGGCTGGCGCCGGGGTTATCTCGCGGCTGGCCGAGGTCAAGATGATCAGCAGCATGGGCGCTTCACGGTTTTGTGAGTCGGTGCTGGCAAGCCTGTTGGCCAACGGTGCCTACCGCAAATTGGTACAGCGCCAGCGCCAGCGCTTGAGCAATGACAGGGAGGCGGCGTTGCAAGTGCTTGAAGACGCCGAGTGGGAGGTCTTCGGCAAGCCGGTCGGAGGCCTGTTCATCTGGGCACGATCGCGAAGGTCCGACTACGCTCAGGTGCGGACTCAGGCACAGCGCTTCGGTGTGCTGTTATCTTCTGCGACGGCATTCAGTCCCACCGGAGAGGCCAATGACTGGCAGCGCATCAATGTGGCTTATGCCTGTGATCCGCGAGCCCGGGCATTTTTTCAGGCCACCGCTCTGGATCGACCTCAAACGTTCTGAAAACGACGGGAGCGTAGCTTTTTGCCATTATTCCGACGCCAGAGACTTGTGTTGATACAGGCCCGTTGCGAATCTGCGTCAACAGACTATGTCAGGGGACTAAGTGCAATGATTTCGGCCGTGCAAGGACGTTTTGCCAACCTCGGTATGGCGAAAAAACTGGGTGTCGGGTTTGTACTGGTGCTGCTGTTGACCGCCGTGGTGGCGGCCATCGGCGTATGGTCCCTGCAAACCATCAGCCAGCGTTTCGACGGGCTCAAGCAGATGTCGTCGCTCAACAGCGGTTTGCTCAAGGTGAGACTGCTCGAGCAGGAATACGCCTTGCACGGCAACCCCAAAACCGCCGATGCCCTGCACGAAGGCGTTGACGGCCTGATCGCCCTGGCGACCCAACTGAAAGCAGCGTCTGCGGCCAACGTGCCGGTGATGAATGACGTCGAGCAGTCCTTGGGGGCTTATCGCAAGGCCTTTGACGAGTTCGTCTCGCTGAGCCAGGCCAAAGACCTGGCGCTGGAGATGGCCAGTTGGTCGGTGTCCAGCGTGGCCAATAATCTCGACGTGCTGCAGGCCGGGCTGGCCGATGACGGCGCTTATACCTTGAAGGAATCCGAAGGCAAGGACGGCGGGCAGTTCATCGAACAAGCCAATCAGGTCAGCCAGGTGTCGCGGTTGATGTTGCAAGCCATGAACGAAGCACGTGTGCGCCTGGACCTGAGCCGCAAGGGCGACGACAGCGCAGGGCAGGGCAAGATTGAGCAGGCCGACCAGGCACTGAACCAGGCCGAGCAGCTGAAAACCACGGTCAAGGATGAGGGTTACCAAACTGTCCTCAATGAAGTGGTCGGGCACATTGGCGGATTCAGCGAAAAACTCGCCGAGTACACCGGCCTGCTGGCGCAGGAAAAGATCGTCTATCAACAGCTGCACCAGCGCGCTGCGCAGGTGGTGGAACGGGTGGATCAGGCCTATGTCGCCGAAGACCAGTCGATGCAGACGGAGCTGAAAAAGAACTCGCTGCTGATCATCGGTTCGTCGGCGCTGGCGCTGCTGGTCGGGCTGATTGCGGCCTGGGTGATTACCCGTTTGATTGTGGCACCGCTGCGCAGTGTGATCCGTGTTGCTCAACAAATTGCCTCTGGCGATTTGAGTGCGACGGTTGAAGTGACCCGCCGTGACGAGATCGGGCAGTTGATGCAGGCCATGCAGCAGATGGGCGCTGGGCTGAGCAGTATTGTCAGCGGTTTGCAGGCGGGCATCGAACAGTTGGCCAGTTCAGCGCAGTCGCTGTCGGCGGTGACTGAGCAGACCAATCTTGAAGTCAGTAGCCAGAAGGAAGAAACCGAACAGGTGGCTACCGCGATGAATCAGATGACCGCCACCGTGCATGACGTTGCACGTAACGCGGAGGAGGCTGCCCAGGCGGCGCAAACGGCTGACGGTAAGGTTGAAAGTGGTCAGCAGGTGGTGCGCCAGAGCATGGCGCGGATCGAGCAGTTGGCGGATTCAGCCACCTCGGCCAGTTCGAGCATCGAAAGTTTGAGTGCGCAAATCCAGAACATCGGTACGGTGCTGAGTGTCATCAAGAGTGTGGCCGAACAGACCAATCTGTTGGCCCTCAACGCCGCCATTGAAGCGGCTCGAGCCGGCGAGCAGGGCAGGGGCTTTGCGGTGGTGGCCGATGAAGTGCGGGCACTGGCCAAGCGCACTCAGCAATCGACCGAGGAGATCGAACGACTGGTGAGTGCCTTGCGCTCGGCGGCTCAGTCTTCTGTTCAGCAGATTCAGAGCAGTGGGGAGTTGGTGAAGCTGGCGGTGAGTGATGCGTTGCAGACTGAGAGTGCGCTGGGGAGTATTGCGGCGGCAGTGTCATTGATTCAGCAGATGAATCAGCAGATTGCAGCGGCTGCCGAGGAGCAGAGTTCAGTGGCTGAGGAGATTAATCGCAGTGTCACGAGTATTCGGGCCAGTGCGGATCAGTCTTCGTTGGCGATGCAGGGGAATGCGGCTTCCAGTATTGAGTTGGCGCAGTTGGGGGTTGAGTTGAAGGGGATGGTGGGGCACTTCAGGCTCTAGATGTACATGGGCGAAGGCTGCCTGATCGCCGACCTGTCTTTCCTGGGTGTACACGCCAAACTCAACGCAAAAAAAAGCCACCTGTTTCGGTGGCTTTTCTGCTTTCTCTGATCAGTCGTAGATCACTTTTTTCTTCCAGTCCGCATCGGCCTCGACGTCTTTGAGGCCTTCGGTCAGCTGGTTCATTTCGCCTTCTACCGGGGCGATGTTGTCCATGACTTGTGCGTTGGCGCGAGCTAGGAGTTTTTCCAGGTATTCCAACTGTTCGGCGTAGATTTGGGGTTCCTGTTGTTTTCGCAGGTATTGCACGCCGCGTTCGAACGCCAGGCGGGCCTGGCCGGGCTGGTTCTGTTGCAGGGCGTGCTGGCCGAGGTTGTTGAAGAATTCGATATGCAGCAGGACCAGGAAGTGGCGAACTTCGCGGATCCAGCGTTTGGCTTCGTTGGTGGGCAGGAAGCCGTCCTGTGCGGCGCGGGTGATTTGGCCGTGCAGGGCTTCGAGCAGGAAGCGTACGTCCTTGGCTTTGGCTTCGGTCTGGATCGGTGCCGGCGGGTTGTTGACAGGGATTGATTCGCCCTGGCCGACCAAGGCGCTCAATTCACCAATCCGTGCCTTGAGGTTGGAGCTGGTTTTTTCCAGATGGAGCAGGCGTTGGCAGACGTTCAGTTCCAGTCGGGTCAACAGCAGCTTGAGCGCCGGTGTCATCAACTGGCCGGGAAAGGTCTCGGTGATTTCGCCGCAACGACGCAGACGATCGTTGAGCTCAACCTTGGCGCGGGCCTTTTCCAGCTTATTGTTTTCCACCACATGGTTCATGTAGCCAATGGCGATCAATAGTGCGATCCCGGCTACGACTAGCAGGGTGATCATGAGTGGTGTCACCGGTAAGACCTCTTTATGGGGTTCGCGTGCGAGTGTAGTGGCTTGGCATTGGGACGCATAGCGCCGCTCGGCGAGTTGAATCGGCTACTGTACTGCCTGTATCGGCAGCGTTCCTGCTTATATAAGTAATAGCGTGCGAGGTGCACATTGCCATCATCTTTCGTGGGCGGACTATAACGTCTTGGTGGATGTCAGAATATAGGCGTCAAACGCCGGGCGACGGAAAAGCCGGATTAGTGTCTCAAAGCAGGGCGAAGTCATTGATTTAAATAAATTTATATCTGGGGGTTGACGACCCCTCAATCCATCCATAGAATGCGCGCCACTTACAGCGTAAAGCACACAGCGAAACGCAGTTGGGAGTGAATGTTGTACGTGTGTCCCCTTCGTCTAGTGGCCTAGGACACCGCCCTTTCACGGCGGTAACAGGGGTTCGAGTCCCCTAGGGGACGCCATATGCGGGAATAGCTCAGTTGGTAGAGCACGACCTTGCCAAGGTCGGGGTCGCGAGTTCGAGTCTCGTTTCCCGCTCCAATTTTAAACAGCGTTGCTTTCGGGCAGGGCTGAGTGAAACCAGAACCGGTATCTTCGGATGCGGATTTGGGCACTGAAATACACACCATGTGTTTCAGTTAGCGTGTCCCCTTCGTCTAGTGGCCTAGGACACCGCCCTTTCACGGCGGTAACAGGGGTTCGAGTCCCCTAGGGGACGCCATTTGCGGGAATAGCTCAGTTGGTAGAGCACGACCTTGCCAAGGTCGGGGTCGCGAGTTCGAGTCTCGTTTCCCGCTCCATATTTAACGAAAACGCCGCTCAGCAATGAGCGGCGTTTTTGTTTGTGCGTCATCCATAAAAAAGGACCTTAAGGTCCTTTTTTTGTTTGTATTGGAATCAAGACGATCAAAGCGTCGGACCCGCCTGAACAGCGGGTCCGAAAGAGAATCAGAGTTTCGGCAACTGCCCGATGCGCCCCATCATCTCGGTCACGATCTGCAGGTCCAGCAGGAACTGGTCGACGGTCTTGAACTCGTTGTCGGTGTGGCCGGTGTACTTGACCTCCTGCCTGGCCAGACCGAATTGCACGCCATTGGGCAGCTCATGGACCGAGGTGGCGCCGGCAGAGGTGCCGTATTTGTGTTCCATGCCAAGGTTCTCGCTGGCCACGGCCAGCAGGGCCTTGACCCATTCACCCTCAGGGTTGCGGTACATCGGCTCGGCGATCGAGTAGTCGAAGGCTGGCGAAATGTGGGTCTTCTTGCTCCAGGCGCCAAGCTTATCGGCGATTTCGGCCTTGAGCACTTCGGGGGACTTGCCCTTTGGCACCCGCAGGTTGACCGCGAGTTTGAAGGCTTTGTCATCCATGCCGACGTAGGTCAGGGACGTGGTCAGCGGGCCCATGAACGCATCGGAGAAACCAACGCCCAACTTGCCACCCTTGTAGTCCAGGCCCCAGTTGTCGGCGGCGTAACGGGCCGCGTCAGTGATGTGGTTGTGCTTGAGCGCGACCTTGCTGTCCAGACTGTGGATGAAGTCCAGCATCCTCGCCACCGGGTTGACGCCGGATTCTGGCTCGGAGGAGTGGGCAGAGACGCCGGTGAAGGTCAGTTTGACGTCTTTGCCGACGACCTTGGCGCTCACTTCGAAATCGCTGCCGTTGCGCTTGGCATAATCAGCACCGGCCTTCTGCAGGCTGGCGGCCAGTTCGGCGGGCTTGTCAGTCAGCAGGGTGACCACCGAAGCGGACGGAATCTGGTTGGTCGCCAGGCCACCGGTCATCGAAATGATTTCCGCGCCTTTGCCCTCGGCTTTGCGCTTAAGGAAATTGGCCATCACCGTGCCGTAGCCTTTCTCGGCGATCACCACCGGGTAGCCGCCATCCAGCGCCAGGTTGTAGTTGGGTGTCGGGTTGTGTTCGAAGTAATACGGGATGGCGTCACCGGTGGTTTCTTCGGTGGTGTCGACCAGCAGCTTGAAATTGCGCGCCAGCGGCAGCTTCTCTTCCTTGATCACCTTCATCGCGTACAGCGCCACGACGATGCCGTTCTTGTCATCTTCGGTGCCCCGGCCATACATGCGGTCACCGATCAGCGTTATCTTGAATGGATCGAGTTTGGTGCCATCCTTCAGCACCCAGTTCTCCGGCGTCACCGGCACCACATCGGCGTGAGCATGAATGCCCACGACTTCGTCGCCGCTGCCTTCGAGGGATATTTCATAGACGCGGTTGTCGATGTTGCGGAAGTTCAAGTTGAACGATTTCGCCAGGTCTTTGATCTTGTCGGCGATCTTCAGGAATTCCGGATTGTCGTGCTGAGCGACACCTTCCTTGCGGAAGGTCGGGATTTCCACCAGTTCGCGCAGCGTTTCGAGGGCCTGCTTGCCGTACTTCACGCGCGTGTAGAGGCTCAGCAGGCGATGGATTTCGTTCTGCTGTTCAGCGGAAAGCGGCTTGTTGTCGAGGAAGGTACTGATGGCCGGGCCGAGATCGTTGGTTTTGGCTAGGTCGCTTTTGGCCAGGCCTCCCAGGAACTGCCTGAAATCCGTTACCGATGCGTCACTGAAAGTTTTGAGGATGGCCGCGCTCTGTTGCGGGGTGATGTTGGCGTGCGCTGTCAGGGTGAACGACGAAAAGCTGGCCAGTATCAGGGTTGACGCAGCCAAGTGCTTGAGTGAGAAATTCATTGCTGGGGGCATTCCTTTGCAGGCAGTTTGTGAGAAGTTTCTGATCGATGAGACAGAAACTTTTCCAAACTAACACCACGAGGGAGCGGTAGGGGAGTCCCTGAAGTGGGATCTGTCGCACAGAAATGCAAAAGCGGCGCAGAAACGTAAAAGGCCCGCCAGTCTGACTGAGCGGGCCTTTTCCACGGGCGCAGGGTTTACATCGACAGAATCAAGCGTCCAGCGAACAGGATCAGAATCACCCCCATGGTGCGTTCGAACCAGTGCCCCATGCGCATGAACAGCAAGCGCACCCGGGTGCTGGAAAAGAATAGCGCGACGATGACAAACCACAGCGCGTTCACGAAGCACATCCAGACCCCATACAGCGCCTGAATCTTCAGAGGTGTCGTAGCGCTGATGATGGTGGTGAAGATTGCCAGGAAAAACAGTGTGGCCTTGGGGTTGGTGGCGTTGGTCAGGAAGCCCGTGGTAAAGGCCTTCAGCAACGTTTGCTCGATAACCGGCTCGTCTGCGCTCTTGTCGCCCTCCAGTACGGTTTTGGGTTTGCTGCGCACTAGGCTGACGCCGAGGTACAGAATGTAGGCACCGCCCACCACCTTGGCCACCGTCAATAGCCAGGGCGTCGTGTGCATCAACGCGCCGACGCCGAGCAGCGTGTAAAGCACATGCACCGAAATGCCTGCGCCGATGCCCAGCGCCGTGCAAATCCCGACCAATCGACCGAAGCGCACGCTCTGACGGATGGTCACTGCGAAGTCCGGTCCGGGTGCGACCACGGCCAGAAAGTGGATAGTTGCCAGCGCCAGAAACTCGCCCAGGTAATTCGAAAGCATCTCAACTCCAGAAAGTAAGGGGTGAAGCATTGCCGCGATAGCCGACAAAGAACGAAAGGCTCAAGCGCGGATCGGCCACACCCGGTGTCACTGAGTGCATGCAGTGCGAATTGAACATGATGAAATCACCGGGTTCGGGAAGAATCTCCAGGGCCGGAGTGCCCAGCAGAGCCGGATCGATGCCGTAACTGTCGCCACGCATTTCGTCGAACTGATCCGCAGAAATGTCGTGGTCCCACATCTGCAGTGCACCCCCCTCGGTGGGCATGTTCAGGTAAACATTGCAGGCAAACTGCGCTTCCAGGCTTCTGGCCTGGTAACTGTCCGGAGCGTCCTTGGCGAAAATATCGTGGTGGGCCAGAAAGCAGATCCCGGGTTTCACCACCCGGGACAGCCCGACATACATCTTGCGGCCGTAGAGATTTTCCAGGTGCGCCCCCGCCGGCCAGGACTCATCGAGCATGCAGCGCAGGGTGTCGACGGGGGACGAAAAGGGCGCACACCGGTTGCGCAATTCCGCAATGTTGCGGGTGGCGCGTTCGAAATAATCTTCGATCAGCAGCGGCTGGTTTTCCGCTTCATAAAACGCCATGCCGATACGGCCGATGCTCGGCGCATTGATATAGCCTTCGAAGCCCGGGGCGAGGATCTTGTCGCCAATCTGAATAGCCAGCGGCTTGGGCAACAAGCCTTTGACGCGGATGGCGAGGACTTCTTCGTTGGCCAGTTTTTTTATGCACGTCTCATCGAGACGCTCGACGTCAAGCATCATGTCTTAGGTCCATCTATCAGATAGTCAACAGAACCCGCGAACGCGGGCTCCCCCGGCTCAGGCGATGACGAGAGCGGCATCGCCCATGTGCTCAATCCACGCTGTAGTGGACTGACAGCGTGCCTTTCTTCTGCGAAAGGGACGCGATCGTGACCGTGCCCAAATCCTTCAGACTACGGACATGGGTGCCGCCGCAACCGTAGGCGGGCAGTTCACCGAAACCGATTTCCCGGGCGCCTTCGCGCAGTGACGTAAGACGCGGCAGGTCATGGGCGATCCATTGCTCAATGCCGTACTGAATGGTCTGGGCATCAACGTCCTGTGCTGAATCCGCCGGTTTGAACTGCACACGTCCTTCGCCCGGCCAGTGATGAGCCTTGATCGGCATCCAGCCCATGGCCTGGACGAAGTGGCCGATCAGATGGCCGGCAGAATGCATACGGGTATTCAACTGGCGGCGTTGGTCGTCGACCCGAATCTGAGTCATGCCGAGTTTTACCGGGTGGTCGACGAAATGGATGATCCGGTCCGGATCCTGAACCACGCGCAGCACCCGGCTTTCGCCGATCCAGCCGGTGTCAAAGGGCTGTCCACCGCCCTGGGGGTGAAACAACGTGGCGCGCAGCACCACGGCAAATTCGTTCTCGTGGGGCGTGCAATCCAGGACTTCCACATTAGCCTTGAGGTCATCACTATGGAAAAAGAGGCGAAGCGTCATATTCCATGCCCTATTAACAATTCTATTTTTTATTATATGAAGCGTGGAATTGCGTGATAATCCGTTCAAACATCAAAGGACTGTTGCGTTGTGAGCATAAATCTTCCACTGCCGCTGCTTGGTGAAATGGCGATTTTCGTCAAGGTTGTCGAGACCGGCAGCTTCTCCGAGGCAGCTCGCCAGTTGGGTGCTTCACCCTCGGCGGTCAGTCGCAGCATTTCGCGTCTGGAGAAGGCGCTCGCCACTCGTTTGCTGCAACGAACCACGCGCAAGTTGCGCTTGAGCGACGGTGGCGAAGAGGTGTTCAAGCGTTGCCAGGAGATGGTCAGTGCAGCCAAGTCGGTGATGGAAATCAGCGGTCAGTTCACCCAGGAGGCTGAAGGGCTGGTGCGAGTCAGCGTTCCCAAAGCCGTGGGGCGATTCGTGATTCACCCGCATATGCCGGAATTTCTGCGCCGTTATCCCAAAGTGGATGTGGAGTTGTTACTTGAAGACCGCCAGGTGGATTTGATCGACGACAATGTTGATCTGGCGATTCGTATTACTGATCGGCCACCCGCTGGACTGGTAGGGCGGCAATTGCTGACCATCGATCATTTACTCTGTGCAACCCCGCAATACCTGGCCGAACACGGCACACCGACTCATCCTCACGATTTGCTCAACCACAGCTGCATCTACCTGGGCGAAACCCCGAGCGATGCGCGCTGGAAATTCAAGAGAGGCACCAAGGCTGTAACCGTTGGTGTACGCGGACGTTATGCGGCCAATCACACCGGCGTGCGGTTAGGCGCGGTGTTGCAGCACATCGGGATTGGCAGCCTGCCGTACTTCACCGCGCGTTATGCGCTGGAGCAGGGGCTGATCGTGCAGGTGCTGCCGGACTGGACCTTTCTGGCGTCATACCACGGCGGTGCCTGGCTGCTGCATTCGCCAACCCGTTATCTGCCACCGAAGTTACGGGTGCTGATCGACTATCTGGTGGAGTGCCTGGAAAAGGAACCGACCCTGAGCAAGCCAGGCAAGTTGAGTGATTCGGGCAAGGTCGCGGCGGCGTATGAGTTGCCGGAGAGTGATGGGTTGCTCTGAAGCGAAGATCAAAAAAAGGCCCGCCTGTTCAACCATGCGGGCCTTTTGCATTTCTGACCGTGGATCAGTGCTTGCTGTCCTGGTTCGACATCGCCAACAGCTGTTTTTCCTGGTTCCAGTCAAACGGTTCGTCGTTTTGTTCGGCTTCGAAGCGACGTTCTTCCAGCGCCTGGTACAAGTCGATTTCATCGTCGGGCATGTAATGCAGGCAGTCACCGGCGAAGTACCACAGCAGGTCGCGCGGAACCAAGTGGGCGATTTGCGGATAGCGGGTGATCACCTGGCACAGAATGTCCTGGCCCAGGTATTGGCTTTCGATCGGGTCGACCGGCAGCAATGCACGCAGTTCGTCGAAGCGCTCCAGGAACAAGGCATGGCTTTCTTCGGGAACCTGTTCGGCCTCACCCACGGCGACCAGGATGCTGCGCAAGTGGTCAAGCAAGACGAGATGGTCGGCAACGACATTGGACACGAGATAAGTCCTCAAGAGCAAAACGGGCGCAGGAGTATAAAGCCCCTGCGCCCGTTTTTACATGGCAGAGAGTACAGGAACATGGATCAGCGGACCTTTCCGTCTGCCAGCGCCAGCTCCTCTTTGTCGAAATCATCGACATCGATCACCTTGCGCCGCGCCGCTTCGGCGTCACGCAGGGTTTGCGCTTCCACTGGCTGCAACACCCCAGCTTCCAGTGCAGCATCGATGGCGTGTTCTCCTGCAGCCGGTTTGACCTGACCGCTTTTCAGCGCCACACGCAGCTTTTTCTGCAACGGTTGCGCAGCGTTCAGCAGATTGCAGGCGTGTTGCAGAGCGCCGACAGCATCTTCGGCCGATTGCGGACGGTAGCAACCGCCGAGCAACTCTTCCAGGGTTGGATCGCCTTTGGCGCGGCCGATGACGGCGGCCACTTCGGCGCCGAGTTTATCCGACGGCCCTTTGTGACGACGACCGAACGGGAACACGATCACCCGCAGCAGGCAACCCAACACCTTGTTCGGGAAGTTGGTCAACAGTTCATCCAGCGCACGCTCCGACTGACCAAGGCTTTCTTCCATGGCCCAGGTAAACAGCGGCGCCATGTGTTCCGGTGAATCGAGGTCGTGGTAACGCTTGAGCGCGGCAGAGGCCAGGTACATGTTGCTGAGCACATCCCCCAAGCGAGCCGATAGACGTTCGCGTCGTTTCAGTTCACCGCCCAGCAGCATCATGCTCAGGTCGGCGAGCATGGCGAACGCGGCAGCCTGCCGATTGAGGGCGCGGAAGTAACCCTGGCTGAGCCTGTTGCCCGGCATGTGTTCGAAATGGCCGAATCCAAGGTTCAGCACCAGGGTGCTGGCGGCGTTGCCCACGGCAAAACCGATGTGCTTGAGCAGCAGACCATCAAATTCGGTGAGGGCCTGATCCTTGTCCTCACGACCGGCGAGGGCCATTTCCTTAAGCACGAATGGATGGCAGCGAATCGCGCCCTGACCGAAGATCATCAGGTTGCGCGAGAGGATGTTCGCGCCTTCCACGGTGATGAAGATCGGCGCGCCATTCCAGTTGCGACCGAGGTAGTTGTTCGGTCCCATGATGATTGCCTTGCCGCCATGAACATCCATGGCGTGACTGATGCACTCGCGGCCGCGTTCAGTGAGGTGGTACTTGAGAATCGCCGACAGCACCGATGGTTTTTCACCGAGGTCCACCGCGTTGGCGGTGAGCATCCGCGCAGCGTCCATCATCCAGGCGTTGCCGCCGATGCGCGCCATCGCTTCCTGTATCCCTTCGAAGGCCGACAGTGGGACATTGAATTGTTCACGGACTTGAGCGTACTGGCCGGTCACCAGGCTGGTGAACTTGGCGGCGCCGGTGCCGACCGCAGGCAGCGAAATCGAACGCCCTACAGACAGGCAGTTCATCAGCATCATCCAGCCTTTGCCGAGCATTTCCTGGCCGCCGATGAGGAACTCGAGTGGTACGAATACATCTTTGCCGGAGTTCGGTCCGTTCATGAATGACGCGCCCAACGGCAAGTGGCGGCGGCCGATTTCAACACCGGCGGTATCGGTCGGGATCAACGCCAGACTGATACCCAGGTCTTTCTCCTCACCTAGCAGGTGATCCGGGTCGTAGGCCTTGAAGGCCAGGCCGAGGAGGGTGGCGACCGGACCCAGCGTGATGTAACGCTTTTCCCAGTTCAGGCGCAGGCCCAGGGTTTCTTTGCCTTCCCATTCACCTTTGCAGATCACGCCGGTGTCGGGCATGGATCCGGCATCAGAGCCGGCCAGTGGACCGGTCAATGCGAAGCACGGGATGTCGTCACCGCGCGCCAGTCGGGGCAGGTAATGGTTGCGTTGTTCGTCGGTGCCGTAATGCAGCAGCAATTCCGCGGGGCCGAGGGAGTTGGGGACCATCACGGTGGACGCGAGGTCGCCGCTGCGGGTCGCCAGTTTCATCGCCACTTGCGAGTGGGCATAGGCGGAGAAACCCTTGCCGCCGAACTCCTTGGGAATAATCAGGGCGAAGAACCCGTTTTCCTTGATGAAGGTCCAGGCCTCGGGAGGCAGGTCCATGGTTTGACCGATCTGCCAGTCACTGACCATGGCGCAGAGTTCTTCGGTCGGGCCGTCGATAAAGGCCTGTTCCTCTTCGCTCATCTGCGCTTTTGGATAGGACAGCAGTGTGTTCCAGTCCGGGCGACCGCTGAACAGTTCGCCGTCCCACCACACGGTGCCGGCATCGATCGCATCGCGCTCGGTTTCCGACATCGGCGGCAGGGTTTTCTGGAACCAGCTGAACAGCGGCGCACTGAAATATTTACGGCGCAGGTCGGGGAGCAACAAGGGCGCAGCGACAGCCGCGATCAACGCCCAGAGAACCAGCAGCAACCCGCCTGGCGCGCGGCTGAAAGCGCCCATCGCCACGACATAAACGGCAACGACGCACAGGGCGGGCAGAGGGGCGATACGACGGTGGGCTAAATACGCAATCCCGACAACCAGAACCAGTATCCACAACAGCAGCATATTTAATCCTCCGTGAAACCAAGGCAAAACCAACCTTCAGAGCTTAGACGGCATCCGCAAAACAGGGTGGTCAGAGCAATGTGATTGAAATCGTGGGAAACCTTCGATGAGTTTTGTAGGACCGGTTGGCACCGGGCCGCGCAAATCGTTCAGTGGGCGGGCGGCAAAGCGTCCATGTTTGGCCGAAACGTCGTTATCTCTGTGCTGAACCTGTCGCTAGACTCGTGGCTTCCCCAGGAGATTGTTCTCATGCACGAGTATCTGCGTCCCGGCCGCTTCATCGATAGTGACCACCCGTCAGTGGTGGAGTTCGCCGAAAAACATCGCGGCAGCAGGCGTGACCCGCTCAAGCAGGCGATTAATCTCTATTACGCTGTGCGCGAAGCCGTGCGTTACAACCCTTATACCTTCAGTCGCGACCCAGACACCTTGCGCGGCAGTTATGCGTTGGCAGCGGGGGAGAGTTATTGCGTGCCCAAAGCCACACTGCTGGCAGGCGCAGCCCGGCATTGCGGGATTCCCGCGCGGATCGGCCTGGCGGATGTGCGCAATCATTTGTCGACGCCACGGTTGCTCGAGCTGCTCAAGAGCGACGTGTTCGCCATGCACGGCTATACGGAGCTGTACCTGAACGGTCGCTGGGTCAAAGCCACGCCAGCGTTCAACCAAGGCCTGTGCGAACTGTTCAACGTCGCACCGCTGGAATTCGACGGAATCAACGACAGCGTATTCCATCCGTTCAATCGCGACGGCGAGCAGTTGATGGAGTACCTGGTCGACCACGGCCAGTTCACCGACGTGCCTGAAGCATTCTTTTTCGAGCACCTGGAGAAGTGTTATCCGCATCTGTTCAGCGACACACTGCCAGTGTTGCTGGGTGACCTGCAGAGCGATTTGAGTCGCGCCTGATCCGGCGTATGCTGCCTGCGCATTCATCCATAAAGAGGCGGTCATGCTGAAGATCTGGGGTCGGAAAAACTCATCGAATGTCAGAAAACCGTTGTGGGCCGCCGAGGAACTGGGCCTGGCTTATGAAGCCATCGATGCGGGCGGCGCCTTTGGTGTAGTCGATACGCCGGAGTACCGCGCGATGAACCCCAATGGTCGCGTGCCGGTGATTGAAGACGATGGCTTTGTGCTTTGGGAATCGAACGCCATTGTGCGTTACCTGATGGCTCGTCACGCCAATGGCACAGCCTGGTATCCAGAGGATCTGCAGGCCCGCGCCACCGCCGATAAATGGATGGACTGGACCACGTCAAGTTTTGCCGGCCCGTTCCGTACGGTGTTCTGGGGCGTGTTGCGCACGCCGGCAGATCAGAAGGACTGGTCCGCCATCAAGGCTGCAATCAAAGAATGCGACGGCTTGCTGTCGATGGTCGACCAGGCGCTGGCGACCCAACCGTACCTGTCCGGCGATGAGATCGGCATGGGCGACATTCCTTTGGGCAGTTTCATTTATGCCTGGTTCGAGTTACCGATCGAACGCGCGCCGCAGCCTCATCTCCAAGCCTGGTACGCACGCCTGAAACAGCGTCCGGCGTATCAGAAAGCGGTGATGACCGCGTTGACTTAATACTCACTATCGACACACTTGACTGTACTTGTTTGGCGGCGACAAGCACCATTGCGCTCACGCGCCGCGGTTGTATGCGTCGCCGCCCGCCCTTATTTGTCCCTTTCTTCCCTTCTTGGTGCGTAAATCCGATATGAGTTCCGCTCTGTCCATCCGGCAGCTAACCAAAACCTACGGCAACGGTTTCCAGGCCTTGAGTGGTATCGATCTGGACGTCGCCGAAGGTGACTTTTTCGCCTTGCTCGGCCCTAACGGCGCCGGCAAATCCACAACCATCGGCATTCTCTCGACCCTGGTGAACAAGACCAGCGGGACGGTGAATATCTTCGGTCACGACCTGGACAAGAATCCTGCGCAGCTCAAGCGCTCCATCGGCGTGGTGCCCCAGGAATTCAACTTCAACCAGTTCGAAAAGACCTTCGATATCGTCGTGACCCAGGCCGGTTACTACGGCATCCCGCCGAAAATCGCCAAGGAGCGCGCCGAGCAGTACCTGACCCAGCTCGGCCTGTGGGACAAGCGCGATACGCCGTCGCGTTCACTGTCTGGCGGCATGAAGCGTCGCCTGATGATCGCCCGTGCGCTGGTTCACGAACCGCGCCTGCTGATCCTCGACGAACCGACGGCGGGTGTGGACATTGAACTGCGTCGCTCGATGTGGACCTTCCTCACCGAGCTGAACAGGAAAGGCATCACCATTATCCTCACCACCCACTACCTGGAAGAGGCTGAGCAGTTGTGCCGCAACATCGGCATCATTGACCACGGCACCATCGTCGAGAACACCAGCATGAAACAGTTGCTCGGCCAACTGCATGTGGAAACGTTCCTGCTAGACGTCCAAAACACGCTGCAAACCGCGCCGCAGTTGCTCGGTTACCCGACCAAGCTGCTCGATAGCCACACCCTTGAAGTTCAGGTCGACAAGGCCATGGGCATCACCGCGCTGTTCACCCAATTGGCGCAGCAGAACATCGAAGTGCTGAGCCTGCGTAACAAAACCAATCGCCTCGAGGAGTTGTTCGTGTCCCTGGTGGAGAAAAATCTGTCGAAGGTGGCGGTATGAGTTCCGAGCTGCAACCCAACCTCGTTGCCCTCAATACCATCGTTTACCGAGAGGTCAAACGCTTTACCCGGATCTGGCCGCAGACGCTGCTGCCACCGGCAATCACCATGGTTCTGTACTTCGTGATCTTCGGCAATCTGATTGGCCGGCAGATCGGTGACATGGGTGGTTTCACCTACATGGAGTACATCGTGCCGGGGCTGATCATGATGTCGGTGATCACCAACTCCTACGGCAACGTGGTCTCGAGTTTCTTCGGCAGCAAGTTCCAGCGTTCCATCGAAGAATTGATGGTGTCGCCGGTATCGCCGCATACGATTCTGATCGGCTACACCCTGGGCGGCGTGCTGCGCGGCTTGATGGTCGGGATCATCGTGACCCTGCTGTCGCTGTTCTTCACCCATTTGCAGGTGCATCACCTGGGTGTGACCATTCTGGTCGTGGTGCTGACGGCGACGATTTTCTCGCTGCTGGGCTTCATCAACGCCGTGTTTGCACGCAACTTCGATGACATCTCGATCATCCCGACGTTTGTGCTGACACCGCTGACGTACCTGGGCGGGGTGTTTTACTCGATCTCCTTGCTGCCGCCGTTCTGGCAGACCGTGTCCCTGGCCAATCCGGTGCTGCACATGGTCAACGCGTTCCGCTATGGCATTCTTGGCGTTTCGGACATCAGGATCAGCGTGGCGATCACCTTCATGCTGGTGGCGACCGTCGTGTTGTATATCGGTTGCGCACGGCTGCTGGTCAGCGGTCGCGGGATGCGTACCTGATCAATACCGTGGCGCGCCCTTCGCGGGCAAGCCTCGCTCCTACAGGTCTTGCGCGAACCCTGTAGCGAGCGGTGCGGCGATCCGACTTGCCCGCGAAGGCGTCAGTCCAGACACCGCAATAAAAACGGCCTCCCATGTGGAGGCCGTTTTGCGTTTACTGCATCCGGTTTTTCTTGCGCCGCCTCCACTGCCGCCCAACCCACCAGCGCCAGTACATCATGGTCAGGCAATAGGCGAGGGCACCCAGTACCAGCCCCATCACCACTGAACCGAGCAAAAACGGCTGCCAAAGGGTTGAGAGTTCGCCGCTGATCCATTCCCAGGTCAGTTCATCCGGCAAATGGCGTGCAGGGACGTCCATCAGCCAGGCGCCGGTCTGGTAAGTGCAGTAGAACACTGCTGGCATGGTGATCGGGTTGGTCAGCCAGACCAGACTGACCGCAATCGGCATGTTGCCTCGAACCATGATTGCAAGTATGGCGGCCACCAGCATCTGCAACGGAATTGGCAGAAATGCCGCGAACAGACCAACAGCCATGGCCCGTGCGACGGAATGGCGGTTGAGGTGCCAGAGGTTCGGGTCATGCAGCAGAGTGCCGAGAAAGCGTAAGGATTTGTGTTCCCTGATGCTGGTCGGGTCTGGCATGTAACGTTTGAATAAGCGCCGGGGCATAAGGCTTCTCGGTCGGTTAAGGCGGCAAGTATGTCTGGATTCTATGAGCCGCCCATTCAGACTTTGTGACAATTAATAACGATGCCCGTGCGGTTAGCCGGCTATGCCTAGGAGGGGACTCTCAAGGACGGGCGTATGCGCACAGGGATGATGGCGCTGGCGTTGGGTCTGCTGATCCTGCGTTTTTTACCGGTATTACCGCCGGTCTGGTTTTGGATGTTGCTGCCGGTGATCGGTTTGATGGTGCTGCCGTTTCGCATCTATCCACTGGCATTTTTGCTGTTCGGCTTCAGTTGGGCTTGCGCGCAGGCGCAGTGGGCACTGGATGATCGACTGCCGATCAGCCTCGATGGCGAAACACGCTGGGTTGAAGGGCGGGTGGTGGGATTGCCCCAGAATAATGAGGCCGTCGTGCGTTTCGAACTGGCGGACGCGCGGTCTCGACACGGTAAGTTGCCGCAACTGATTCGCCTGGCCTGGTACGACGGACCCCCGGTGCACAGCGGCGAACGATGGCGACTGGCAATCAAGTTGAAGCGTCCTGCCGGGTTGCTCAATCCCCATGCCTTCGATTACGACGCCTGGCTGCTGGCGCAACGCGTTGGCGCAACCGGGACGGTCAAGGATGGCGAACGGCTAATGGAAACCCGGTGGGCCTGGCGCGACGGCATTCGACAGCGTTTGCAGTCCGTGGATGCTCAGGGGCGAACCGGTGCGCTGACAGCGTTGGTGCTGGGGGATGGCGCCGGATTGAGTCGCGAAGACTGGCAGGTGCTGCAAGACACCGGCACCGTCCATCTGTTGGTGATTTCCGGACAGCACATCGGGTTGCTGGCCGGGTTGGTGTATCTGCTGATCGCCGGGATGGCCCGTTATGGCCTATGGCCCATACGCTTGCCTTGGCTGCCTTGGGCCTGTGGACTGGCGTTCGCGGCCGCTCTCAGTTACGGGCTGCTGGCCGGATTCGAAGTCCCGGTGCGGCGGGCCTGCGTGATGATCGGCCTGGTGCTGTTGTGGCGGCTGCGATTTCGTCACCTCGGTGCCTGGTGGCCATTGTTGTTGGCGCTCAATGGCGTTTTGCTGCTGGACCCGTTGGCGAGCCTGCAACCGGGTTTCTGGTTGTCATTCGCGGCGGTGGCGGTGTTGATTTTCACCTTTGGTGGTCGGTTGGGCTCATGGCGTTGGTGGCAAACGTGGACCCGCGCCCAATGGCTGATCGCGATCGGTCTGTGCCCATTGCTGCTGGTGCTTGGGTTGCCGATCAGTCTCAGCGGGCCAATGGCCAATTTGCTGGCGGTGCCGTGGATCAGTCTGGTCGTGCTGCCTCCGGCGTTGCTGGGGACGTTGTTTTTACCCCTTCCTTATGTGGGCGAAGGGCTGCTGTGGTTGGCAGGCGGTTTGATCGACCTTTTGTTCAAGGGCCTTGCGTTGATGGCCGGCTACGTGCCCGCGTGGGTGCCGGTGGCGATCCCGTTGTGGACATGGGCACTCGGCACACTGGGTGCCTTTCTTTTATTAATGCCTCGGGGTGTGCCGTTTCGCTCGATGGGCTGGCCGATGCTGCTGTTGCTGGTTTTTGCGCCCCGGCAAATTTTGCCTGAAGGCATCGCCGAAGTCTGGCAGTTGGATGTCGGCCAGGGTCTGGCGATTCTGGTGCGCACCCGTCATCACACGTTGTTGTATGACACTGGACCACGTTTCGGCGATTTTGACCTGGGCGAGCGGGTGGTGCTGCCTGCGTTACGCAAACTGGGCGTGGATGGGCTCGATCTGATGCTGATCAGTCACGCCGACGCCGATCATGCTGGCGGCGCCCGGGCCGTTGCCAATGGTCTGCCGGTGAAGCGGGTCGTCAGTGGCGATCCCCTTGCGCTGCCTGCAGAGCTGCAGGCAGAGGGCTGCGAGAGCGGCAAGCAATGGGTCTGGGACGATGTAAGGTTCGAGCTCTGGCAATGGTCATCAGCCAACGACAGCAATCAAAAATCCTGCGTCCTGCAGATAGAAGCCAACGGTGAGCGCATGTTGCTGACCGGTGATATAGACGCCGCAGCCGAGCGAGCCCTGCTCGACAGCCCGCTGGCGGTACCTACGGACTGGCTGCAGGCGCCGCATCACGGCAGCCGCAGCTCATCTTCAATGACGCTGCTCAACGGGCTGCAACCCAAAGCGGTGTTGATCTCCCGCGGCCAGGGCAATTCATTCGGTCATCCCCATCCTACGGTCATGGCGCGCTATCAAAAGCGCGGCATGTTGATCTATGACAGTGCCGAACAGGGCGCCATCCGTCTGCAACTGGGACGCTTCAAGCCGCCGTGGACGATGCGTCAAGAACGGCGTTTCTGGCGCTCTGCGCAATAACCCGGAGTTATTAAAGCCCGACCGGATGCGACATCACGGTCTTCGGTGCGCTCACCCCCTATGTTAGAGTGGCGCACTTTTTCGAGGGGACTGTCACTGTGTGGGAATTGGTCAAATCCGGCGGATGGATGATGATACCGATCATTCTGAGTTCCATCGCGGCCATGGCGATCGTCGCCGAGCGTCTCTGGACCCTACGAGCCAGCCGTGTGACCCCGGAGCATTTGCTCGGGCAGGTCTGGGTGTGGATCAAGGACAAACAACTCAATAAAGACAAACTCAAGGAACTACGCGCCAACTCTCCGCTAGGCGAGATCCTGGCTGCCGGTCTGGCCAACTCCAGGCATGGTCGCGAGATCATGAAAGAGTGCATCGAAGAGGCTGCCGCGCGGGTCATCCACGAGCTCGAACGCTACATCAATGCGCTGGGCACCATCGCCGCCATGGCCCCGTTGCTGGGTCTGTTGGGGACGGTATTGGGCATGATCGATATCTTCAGCGCATTCATGGGCTCGGGCATGACCACCAACGCCGCCGTATTGGCCGGTGGTATCTCCAAGGCGCTGATAACCACCGCTGCAGGCCTGATGGTCGGTATCCCGTCGGTATTCTTCCACCGTTTCCTGCAGCGCCGGATCGATGAACTGGTGGTGGGCATGGAGCAGGAAGCGATCAAGCTGGTCGAGGTGGTGCAGGGCGACCGTGATGTTGACCTGAATGGGGGCAAAGCGTGAAATTCCGCCGCAAGCAACGGGAGAATGTGGACATCAACCTCGCGTCGCTGATCGACGTGGTGTTTATCCTGCTGCTGTTTTTCGTCGTGACCACCACGTTTACCCGTGAAACCCAGTTGCGCGTTGATCTGCCGGAAGCGGTCAGCGGTTCGCCAGCCGAAGACCAGCAGGTCAAACATCTGGACGTTGCCATCAGTGCCGAAGGCGTTTTTTCGGTGAACAACCAATTGTTGCCGAAAAACGATCTGGCCACTCTGATGGACGCACTGCAGAAGGAATCCAGTGGCGACACCAACCTGCCGCTGTCCATCAGCGCTGATGGCAAGACTCAGCATCAGTCCGTCATCACCGCCATGGACGCCGCCGGCAAGCTTGGTTTCAGCCACCTGCGCATGACCACTGTCGAGGCGGCGCCGCCCGCGCCCTGATGGCCATGTCCGATCGCTTGCTCAACGCGTGGTACCAAGGTCATCCGGCCCTGAAGTTGTTACAGCCGCTTGAGTGGCTGTATCGGCGCGTGGTCATGAGCAAGCGCAAGCGCTTCCTGGCGGGTGAAGGGGAGATCTATCAGCCACCTGTGCCGCTGATCGTAGTCGGCAACATCACCGTCGGCGGCACCGGCAAGACGCCGCTGATTCTGTGGATGATCCAGCATTGCCAGCGCAGCGGTTTGCGGGTCGGCGTGGTTAGCCGGGGTTACGGCGCCAAACCGCCGCAACTGCCGTGGCGGGTTGAGGCGGATCAAAGCGCCGAGATCGCAGGCGATGAACCGCTGCTGATCGTCCAGCGCACCGGCATCCCGTTGATGATCGATCCGGACCGCAGCCGTGCAGTCAAGGCGCTGCTGGCGAGTGAACCGTTGGACCTGATCCTCTCCGACGACGGCATGCAGCATTATCGGTTGGCCCGCGACCTGGAACTTGTGCTGATCGACGCCGCCCGCGGCCTGGGCAACCAGCGTTGCCTGCCCGCCGGGCCATTGCGCGAACCGGTCGAGCGCCTGCAAAGCGTCGACGCGGTGCTCTACAACGGCGCAACTGCCGATCGCGACAGCGGTTTTGCCTTCCAGCTTCAACCCACCGAACTGGTCAATCTGCACAGCGGCGAACGGCGTTCCCTCGACCACTTTCCCGCTGGCCAGGCCCTGCACGCCGTGGCCGGGATCGGCAATCCGCAGCGTTTCTTCAAGACCCTCGAAACGCTACACTGGCAGCCAGTCCCGCATGCGTTTGCCGATCACGCCGACTACAGCGTGCAAGCCTTGAATTTCAAACCGTCATTGCCGTTGGTGATGACCGAAAAGGACGCGGTGAAGTGCCGTGCCTTCGCCGCCGCCGATTGGTGGTACCTGGCGGTCGATGCTGCGCCATCGCCGGCCTTCGTGGCCTGGTTCGATACGCAGCTGATGCGCCTGTTGCCGGCTCGTCTTTTGCCTTAAATCCGTTTTTATCCAGGGAATGCTCATGGACACCAAATTGCTCGATATCCTCGCTTGCCCGGTCTGCAAAGGCCCGCTCAAGCTCAGTGCCGACAAAACCGAGCTGATCAGCAAGGGCGCAGGTCTCGCCTACCCGATTCGCGACGGCATCCCGGTGATGCTCGAAACCGAAGCCCGTACCCTGACCACCGACGAGCGTCTGGATAAATGACCACAGCCTTTACCGTTGTCATTCCATCGCGTTACGCCTCCACCCGCTTGCCGGGCAAGCCGTTGCTGCTGATCGCCGGCAAGCCGATGATCCAGCACGTCTGGGAACAGGCGAGCAAAAGCAGCGCCCAGCGCGTGGTGGTCGCCACTGACGATGCGCGCATCGTTGAGGCCTGCAAAGGGTTTGGCGCCGAAGTGGTGCTGACCCGCGAAGATCACAATTCCGGTACCGATCGCCTGGCCGAAGTCGCCACGAAACTGGGCCTGGCGCCGGACGCCATTGTGGTCAACGTTCAGGGCGACGAACCGTTGATCCCGCCGAGCGTGATCGATCAGGTGGCTGCCAACCTGGCCGCTCACACCGAAGCGCGCATGGCCACGTTGGCCGAGCCGATCGAAGACGTGGAAACCCTGTTCAACCCCAACGTGGTCAAGGTTGTCAGCGACCTCAATGGCCTGGCGCTGACCTTCAGTCGTGCCACGTTGCCGTGGGCTCGGGACGCGTTTGCCAACAGCCGCGAGCAATTGCCGGAAGGCGTGCCGTATCGTCGCCACATCGGCATTTATGCCTACCGCGCCGGTTTCCTGCATGACTTCGTCAGCTGGGGCCCATGCTGGCTGGAAAACACCGAATCCCTGGAACAGCTGCGTGCGCTGTGGCACGGCGTGCGGATTCACGTCGCCGACGCGCTGATCGCACCGCCCTCCGGCGTTGACACCGTTGAAGACCTCGAGCGCGTTCGTCGCCTGCTGGAGGCCTGATGCGGGTTTTGTTCGTTTGCCTGGGCAACATCTGCCGTTCACCCACGGCCGAAGGCGTGCTGCGACACAAACTGTGCGAAGCGGGGCTGGCCGATCAAATCGAAGTCGCCTCCGCCGGCACCGGTGACTGGCACGTTGGCAAGGCCCCGGACAAGCGCAGCCAGGCTGCGGCGAAACTGCGCGGTTATGACCTGTCCGCTCAGCGCGCCCAGCAAGTGAATCGTGCGGATTTCGCCACCTACGACCTGATTCTGGCGATGGACAACAGCAATCTGCGCAACCTCAAGGCCCTGCAACCTTTCAAGGGTAAGGCCG
This sequence comes from Pseudomonas sp. ZS1P83, assembly GCF_054897825.1. Classification (NCBI taxonomy): domain Bacteria; kingdom Pseudomonadati; phylum Pseudomonadota; class Gammaproteobacteria; order Pseudomonadales; family Pseudomonadaceae; genus Pseudomonas; species Pseudomonas sp. ZS1P83. Next base: position 3,856,791 of record NZ_CM142706.1, on the reverse strand, counting down.
AACTGGATCTGTTCCTGCGTCGCTATCAGTCGGAAATCGATGAAGTGCCCGATCCGTATTACGACGGCGACCAAGGCTTTGAGCAGGTGCTGGACCTGATCGAGCGCGCCAGTGATTTGCTGGTGATCGAATTGAAGGGACGGTTATGAGTTTGCAGGTACAGGCCCGGGTTTCGCTGAAACCGTTCAACAGTTTTGGTGTCGACGTTCAAGCCCGGTTATTTGCCGAAGCCCATAGCGATGCTGACGTGCGTGAAGCCCTGGCCTATGCGGCGGAACATGACGTGCCGCTGCTGGTGATTGGCGGGGGCAGCAACCTGCTGCTGACGGCCGATATCCAGTCGCTGGTGCTGCGCATGGCCACGCGCGGGATTCGCATCCTGAGTGATGACGGCAGCAAGGTCGTTATAGAAGCCGAGGCGGGTGAGCCGTGGCATCCGTTCGTGCAGCACACGCTGGCGCAGGGTTTGTCCGGTCTGGAAAACCTCAGCCTGATCCCCGGCACCGTCGGCGCGGCACCGATGCAGAACATCGGCGCCTATGGTGTGGAGATCAAGGATGTTTTCGCCGGCCTGACGGCTTTGGATCGCAAGAGCGGCGAACTGCGGGACTTCACCCTGGAAGAATGCAACTTCGCCTACCGCGACAGCCTATTCAAACAGCAACCGGGGCGCTGGTTGATCCTGCGGGTACGATTCATCCTGGACCGCGCCGCGCACCTGCATCTGGAGTACGGCCCGGTTCGTCAGCGCCTGACCGAGCAAGGCATCGATCACCCGACCGCCACCGACGTCAGCCAGGCGATTTGCAGTATCCGCAATGAAAAGCTCCCGGACCCGGCGGTGCTGGGCAATGCCGGCAGCTTCTTCAAAAATCCGTTGGTGCCCGCTGCACTCGTTGCACAACTCAAGGCGCAATACCCGGACTTAGTGGCCTACGCACAACCCAACGGACAAATGAAACTGGCGGCAGGCTGGCTGATCGAACGGGCTGGCTGGAAAGGTTTCCGTGATGCCGATGCCGGCGTGCATAAATTGCAGGCGTTGGTGCTGGTCAACTACGGCAACGCGACCGGTCTGCAATTGCTGAACCTGGCGCAACGCATCCAGAAAGACATTTCAGAACGTTTTCATGTCGACCTGGAAATGGAGCCCAATCGGTATTGAAGCTATGCTTTCAAGACTGATTTCAAAGCCCTGCACACCTTCAACTGTGCAGGGCTTTTTTGTTAATACCGGGTTAACTTAGCCAACTAACGATGCAAACGTTTGCTCCATCAAAAGCTATGCGGGCGGGCCCATGATTACCCTGAAGCTCAATGCTCAAGACCATCAACTCGATGTCACCGCGGACATAGCGCTGCTCTGGGCGATCCGCGACCTGCCGGTTCGCTATCAGCTGCAAGGTTGGCAGAAGGCGCAGGCCTGATGGACAGCGTTGATCTGAACGTCCTGCGCAGCGTGCTGGAATGGCGCCGCGCCGGTCAGCGGGTGGTGTTGTACAGCGTGGTCCAGACCTGGGGCACCGCGCCTCGGGCGCCTGGCGCCATGCTGGCCTTGCGTAAAGACGGCGTGGTGATTGGCTCGGTGTCCGGCGGGTGTGTCGAAGACGATTTGATTGCCCGGCTGCACGACGGTCGTATTCCAGCCGATGGGCCGCCGGTGCAGTTGATCACTTACGGCGTCACCCGTGAGGAGGCGGCACGTTTCGGTTTGCCGTGCGGTGGCACCTTGCGCCTGACCGAGGAGCGAGTCGGCGACCCGGCTTGGGTCGCCGAGTTGCTGGCGCGTTGCGAGGCGCATGAAATCGTTGCGCGAGCGCTGAATATCGAGAGCGGTGAAGTGGTTTTGCAACCGGCCAACAAAAATGATGTGCTGACGTTTGACGGGCAGACCTTGCGCGCCATCTACGGCCCGCGTTGGCGCTTGTTGCTGATCGGCGCCGGGCAACTGTCCCGTTATGTCGCCGAGATGGCGCGGCTGCTGGATTTTGAGGTACTGATCTGCGACCCGCGCACCGAGTTCGTTTACGGTTGGGAAGAGCAACACGGGCGATTTGTATCGGGCATGCCCGATGAAGCGGTGCTCAACATCCAGACAGACGAGCGTACGGCCATCGTCGCACTGACCCACGATCCTCGACTGGATGACATGGCACTGCTCACGGCCCTGGACTCCAAGGCGTTTTATGTTGGTGCACTGGGCTCGCGGATCAACAGCTTGAAGCGCCGGGAGAATCTGGCTCAGCTAGGCTTGTCACAGCAGGCCATCGAGCGGCTGCATGGCCCGATTGGTTTGCACATTGGCAGCCACACTCCGGCGGAAATCGCCTTGTCGCTACTGGCCGAGATCGTGGCGATCAAGAACGGCGTCGAGCTTAAGCAGAAGAAGCTGTTGCAGGAGGTTGTATGAGTGAACCCATCGGCGTCATCGTCCTGGCGGCGGGGCAGGGCAGTCGGTTTCGGCAAGCAGCAGGTGCCGAGAAGGACAAGCTTCTGGCGGATTGTACGGGGCGTGATGGAACTGTTTGTTCGGTGATCGAGCAAGTGCTGGTGAATTTGCCGGGCTCCCTTGAGAAGTGCGTCCTGGTGACCACCGACGATCGCCCGCAAGTGAGTCGTATGGCCCAGGCCTATGGCTGCGAGATTGTGCTGATCGAGTCGACGGGGATGGGAGACAGCATCGCGGCCGGGGTGGCGGCCTGTCCGCAACTTAGTGGCTGGCTGATTGTGCTGGGAGATATGCCGTTTATCTTGCCGTCGAGTATCGAGCGGGTGGTGGCGGGAATTACCGATGACGCCGTCAGTGTGCCGGTGTATGGGGGGGAATATGGGCATCCGGTGGGATTTGGGCGCAGCTTTGGTCCGGCGTTGATGGCATTGTCCGGTGATCGTGGGGCCAAGGCGTTGTTTGCGCAGGCTAGGGTGGTCGAGGTGGCGGTGGACGATCCAGGGGTGTTGTGGGATGTGGATGTTCCTGAGGCGCTGATCTACCGGTAATGATCGTTCCCATGCTCTGCGTGGGAATGCAGCCCGGGACGCTCCGCGTCCCTTTCGCAGCCGAACGCGGAGCGTCCGTAGAGGCATTCCTTTGCTGTGCGTGGGAACGATCGGCATAAAAAAGCCCCGCCTGGATCACCAAGCGGGGCTTTTCAATGGCCGATGGAATCAGACGAGAGGTTTAGGCTCGTGTTCTTTTTCCAGGGCTTGCTCGTGTTGCTCTACCGCTTCCTGAACGGAGCGCGGCGCTTCGTCGATCACCGATGCAGCCGGTTCAGTTGGAGCAGGAACTGCCTCAACCTCTTCAGCAACAACCGGTGCTGGCTCATAAGCTTCGACCGCTTCAACCGGAGCAGCAACGGTAGCCAGTTCAGCTTCCTTCTGCAGACGCTCGGCTTCACGCTGGCGGCGACGCACTTCACGAGGGTCATTCGGCGCACGGCCACTTGGCGTCAGCGCGCTGACAGGGGCGGCTTCGACTTCCGGTGCAGCCACTTCGGCAACAACCGGCGCTTCAACCACCGGAGCAGGCTCGGCAGCAGCAACCACTGGCTCGGAAACCATGGCCTCGGCTTCTGGCGCTTCGGCGGCTGCTGGCTCGGCAACCCAGTTGAACGCGGTTTGCTCTTCGCGAACTTCACGGACAGCTTCGGTCACTGTTTCGGTTGATGTTTCGACAACCGGTTCTGCGGCAACCACTGGCTCAGCTTCGTATACAGGCTGTGCTTCACGAACCGGGGCCACTTCGATTTCCGGAGCGGCGGTGGCTTCGACCGGAGTCGTTGCTTCAACCACTGGCGCTTCCACTGGAGCAGTTTCCAGGGTGGCAGCAGTAGCGCGTTCGGCTTGCTCGTTAGCCTGTGCTTCGGCTGGAGCGCTGATCACGGTGCTGGCAACGGCTGCGGTAACAGCCAGGCCGGCGGCCAGATCGGCAGCGCTTGGCGCTTCGTTGGTGTCGGTAGCGTCGTTACCTTCGGCGGACTCGGATTCTTCCGAACCTTCGATCACATTACCGTTGGCATCACGCTGACGCTCACGACGGTTGCTGCGACGACGCTGGCCACGGGAACGGCGGCGTGGACGATCGCCTTCGGCGCCTTCCTGACCGTCTTCCTGCAGTTGCTCTTCGTTGGTAGTCAGCTCTTCTTCAGCGACTGCGGCAGCGGCTTGTTCGGCACGTGGCTGACGTTCTTCACGCGGTGGGCGTGGAGCACGTTCTTCACGTGGCTGACGAGCTGGACGCTCTTCAGCGGTAGCAGCGGCGGCCGGAGCGCCATCCAGAGGTTCACGCAGTTCACGAACCGGACGCTCTTCACGATCGCCGCGTGGCTTGCGATCTTCGCGAGGAGCGCGCGGTGCACGTTCCTCACGAGGAGCACGTGGAGCGCGTTCTTCGCGGGCTACTGTTGGAACTGCTGGAGTTTCTTCGCGGGGTTCACGTGGTGCGCGTTCTTCACGCGGTGCACGTTCCTCACGAGGCTTGCGCTCTTCATCGCGGCGACCGTTACGGTTGCGGCTCTGCTGACGACCGTTGCGACGCTCTTCGTTGCGGGCCGGACGTTCGGCGGCCGGTTTTTCAACCACAACCGGAGCAGCAGGTTCTTCCTTGGTCGCAAACAGGCTGACCAGCGACTTCACCAGGCCTTTGAACAGGCTTGGCTCAGGCGCGGCGGCCGGTGCAGCCACCGGAGCGGCGACGACTTCGGTCGGAACCGGGGCGTTGGCGCGGGCCGGAGCCGTCTTGACCGCGGCTTCCTGGCGAACCAGGGTGCGGGTCGCAGCGGCTGGCTGGACTTCTTCGACGTCGGCAGCGGCAGCAGCGATTTCGTAGCTGGACTGATTGATGCTGGCTTCCGGGCTGTCATCGCGCAGACGCTGAACTTCGAAGTGCGGCGTTTCGAGGTGATCGTTCGGCAGAATGACGATGCGGGCACGGGTGCGCAGTTCGATCTTGGTGATCGAGTTGCGTTTTTCATTGAGCAGGAACGCAGCCACCGGAATCGGCACTTGAGCACGAACTTCGGCGGTGCGGTCTTTCAGGGCTTCTTCTTCGATCAGGCGCAGGATCGCCAGCGACAGCGATTCAACGTCACGGATGATGCCGGTACCGTTGCAACGCGGGCACACGATGCCGCTGCTTTCGCCCAGCGATGGACGCAGGCGCTGACGGGACATTTCCAGCAGGCCGAAGCGCGAGATGCGACCGACTTGCACGCGAGCGCGGTCGGCTTCCAGGCATTCGCGGACTTTCTCTTCCACGGCGCGCTGGTTCTTGGCAGGGGTCATGTCGATGAAGTCGATGACGATCAGGCCGCCGATGTCGCGCAAGCGCAACTGGCGGGCGATTTCTTCGGCGGCTTCAAGGTTGGTCTGCAGGGCGGTTTCTTCGATGTCGCTGCCTTTGGTGGCGCGCGCCGAGTTGATGTCGATGGACACCAGGGCTTCGGTCGGATCGATAACGATAGAACCACCGGAAGGCAGTTCAACGACGCGCTGGAAAGCGGTCTCGATCTGGCTTTCGATCTGGAAACGGTTGAACAGCGGAACGCTGTCTTCGTACAGTTTGATCTTGCTGGCGTACTGCGGCATCACCTGGCGGATGAAGGTCAGGGCTTCGTCCTGGGCTTCAACGCTGTCGATCAGCACTTCGCCGATGTCCTGGCGCAGGTAATCGCGGATGGCGCGGATGATCACGTTGCTTTCCTGGTAGATCAGGAACGGCGCGGAACGATCCAGCGAAGCTTCTTTGATGGCGGTCCAGAGTTGCAGCAGGTAATCGAGGTCCCACTGCATTTCTTCGCTGCTGCGGCCCAGGCCTGCAGTGCGAACGATCAGACCCATGTCGGCTGGCGCAACCAGACCGTTCAGGGCTTCACGCAGTTCGTTGCGCTCTTCACCTTCGATGCGACGGGAGATACCGCCGGCACGCGGGTTGTTCGGCATCAGAACCAGGTAACGACCGGCCAGGCTGATGAAAGTGGTCAGGGCGGCGCCCTTGTTGCCACGTTCTTCTTTTTCGACCTGAACGATGACTTCCTGGCCTTCGCTCAGGACGTCCTTGATGTTGACGCGGCCTTCGGGGGCCTTCTTGAAGTATTCGCGGGAGATTTCTTTGAGGGGCAGGAAGCCGTGGCGCTCAGAGCCGAAATCGACAAAGGCAGCCTCAAGGCTTGGTTCGATGCGAGTAATCCGGCCTTTATAGATGTTGGCCTTTTTCTGCTCGCGTGCACCGGATTCGATGTCCAGGTCGTAGAGGCGCTGGCCATCTACCAGTGCAACACGCAACTCTTCGGGTTGAGTTGCGTTAATCAGCATTCTTTTCATGTAGTACCGTCGGTTTCCGGGCTGCCGGAAACGGCGTTCGGCACACACGACTTCTCATGGTCGGTGTCAGGTGCGTCAGGAGTGGTTGGACACTCCAGTGTCTAGCGAACCCGACCAATTGGGCCGGCGTCGCGACGTACGCGTCCTGCTTGCTGTGGCTACTTAAGCACTCAGTCAGGAGGAGGAATCAACCAGCGGCTGTGGACGAGATGAAGCGTCTTGATAAAGCCTATTGCTACACAGTCCGGCGGTTGTGCATCTCCACCCTACACGTATCCCTGATAATTCGGGTGCTGCCGCGCGCAGAATCCGCAGCGGGTTGGCATTTACCGTGAGCTCCGAAAGGGGAGGTCACGCATCATGGCTAATTTAGGCGTTGTTTCCGAAGCGTTCGCTCGGGGTTGTTCGTAGCTGACTGCACTTTGTGAACTGGCCGTGAATATTTGCTCGCAAGGCGAGTGAAAACTCTGCTTTGCGGCATGCTTCAGGCCTCATGTCACCTGCGCTCGTTACAACTGCAAACTCTACCGTTTCGTAGCGAAAGCCCCGTAGGACGGCCTCTCGTCCTCGTGAATTGCGTTGGTCAGGGCCGGTTTTTGACCGTTAGTCCGCTGTCCAGGCCACTTTTGGCGGCGTTCGCGACTATAGCAGCAATGATTAAGTGCTTCAATTCCATAAAAAATTGTTATCATTCGCGCCATGACGACTACTGCCCCTTCGACCCCAGCCGTACAACTGCTAGAGGTCTCGCCGGAATATGCCGGCCAACGTATTGATAACTTCCTTCTCGCTCGGCTCAAAGGCGTGCCCAAGACCTTGATTTACCGCATTTTGCGCAAGGGCGAAGTGCGGGTGAACAAAGGTCGGATCAAGCCCGAATACAAGCTGCAGGCGGGCGATATCGTGCGCGTGCCGCCGGTTCGCGTGCCTGAGCGAGACGAGCCTGTGCCATTGGCCCAAGGCCTGCTGCAGCGCCTCGAAGCCTCGATTGTCTTCGAGGACAAGGCGCTGATCGTGATCAACAAGCCTTGTGGCATCGCGGTTCATGGCGGCAGCGGCCTGACTTACGGGGTGATCGAAGCCTTTCGTCAGTTGCGTCCGGATTGCAAGGAGCTCGAGCTGGTTCACCGTCTCGACCGTGACACCTCCGGCCTGCTGATGATCGCCAAGAAGCGCAGCATGCTGCGTCACTTGCACACGGCATTGCGCGGCGATGGCGTTGATAAGCGCTATATGGCGTTGGTTCGCGGTAACTGGGCGGCCTCGATCAAGCAAGTTCGTGCGTCGCTCGGCAAGAGCAATCTGCGCTCCGGCGAGCGCATGGTCGAGGTCGACGAGGAGGAGGGCAAGGAGTCTGTGACCGTGTTCAAGGTCCTGCGTCGCTTTGGCGACTTTGCGACCCTGATCGAAGCGAAACCGATCACCGGCCGGACTCACCAGATCCGCGTCCACACCCTGCACGCCGGGCATTGCATCGCTGGCGATACCAAGTACGGTGATGAAGGTTTCAGTAAAGAAATTCGTGACCTGGGCGGCAAGCGCCTGTTTCTGCACGCCTATATGCTGACCGTGCCGCTGCCCGATGGCGGTGAGCTGAAATTGCAGGCGCCCGTGGATGAAATGTGGGCCAAAACCGTGGAGCGCCTGAGTGCACCCATCTGACTACAAGCTGCTGATTTTCGACTGGGACGGCACATTGGCTGATTCCATTGGTCGGATTGTCGAGGCCATGCACGTTGCGTCCGAACGCTCCGGTTTTCAGTTGTGCGATGACTTTGCTGTCAAAGGCATTATCGGCCTGGGCCTGCCGGAAGCGATTCGTACCTTGTACCCGGACATTGGCGATGCGGAGCTGATGGCTTTTCGCGAGCACTACGCCGATCACTACATTGCGTCAGAAGCCGTGCCTTCGCCGTTGTTCGAAGGCGTTGTCGAGTCGATGGAGGCGTTTCGTGCCGATGGTTATCACTTGGCGGTCGCAACCGGTAAAGCTCGTCGCGGGCTGGATCGGGTGCTGAAGGCGCATGGCTGGGAGGGTTATTTCGATATCACCCGCGCGGCCGACGAAACCGCCAGCAAACCCCATCCGCTGATGCTTGAGCAGATCCTCGCCCATTGCGAGGTTCGCCCGGAGCAAGCGCTAATGGTCGGCGATTCGTCCTTTGACTTGCAGATGGCACGCAACGCCGGCATGGACTCGGTGGCGGTCAGTTACGGCGCCCAATCCATCGAAGCGCTGAAGCTGTTCGAGCCGCGGCTGGCCATTGATCGTTTTTCAGAATTGCATGCCTGGCTGAATCAGCGGGCTTAATACGTTTTTGCTGGGGAGAAGTCATGACCGACGAATGGAAGGCGCCCGCCAAGGCGAGCGCAGAGAGCGGTGACGAGAAAAGCTGGAAGCTGCTGGAAAAGACCCTGCTGGCCAGCGTGCAGGAGCAGCGCCGGTCCCGTCGCTGGGGGATTTTCTTCAAATTGCTGACCTTTGTGTACCTGTTGGGTGCGCTGGTCCTGTTCACGCCGCTGATGGATATGGAAAAAGCCGCCACTCGCAGTGCCCATTACACCGCGCTGATCGACGTGACCGGCATGATCGCCGACAAGGAGCCTGCCAGCGCTGACAACATCGTCGGCAGTCTGCGTGCGGCTTTCGAGGACGAGAAGGTCAAAGGTGTCATCCTGCGAATCAACAGTCCGGGCGGCAGTCCGGTGCAGTCGGGTTACGTGTATGACGAAATTGTCCGTCTGCGCGGCTTGCACCCGGATATCAAGGTGTACGCGGTGATCTCGGACCTTGGGGCTTCCGGTGCTTACTACATCGCCAGCGCGGCCAATCAGATTTACGCCGACAAGGCGAGTCTGGTCGGTTCTATTGGTGTGACGGCGGCCGGTTACGGCTTTGTTGGCACCATGGAGAAGCTCGGCGTCGAGCGTCGGACTTACACGTCGGGCGAGCACAAGTCGTTCCTCGACCCGTTCCAGCCGCAAAAGCCTGAGGAAACTCAATTCTGGCAGGGCGTGCTCGATACGACACACCAGCAGTTCATCAATAGCGTGAAAAAGGGCCGTGGCGACCGTCTCAAGGATAAAGAGCATCCGGAGCTGTTCTCCGGGTTGGTCTGGTCTGGCGAGCAGGCACTGCCGCTGGGTCTGATCGATGGTCTGGGGAATGCCAGTTCGGTGGCGCGTGATGTGATCGGCGAGAAAGAGTTGGTGGATTTCACCGTTCAGGAATCGCCGTTCGATCGCTTCTCGAAAAAGCTCGGCGCCAGCGTGGCTGAGCATCTGGCGATGTGGATGGGCTTCCAGGGGCCTTCGTTGCGCTGATTCTTCTGGCTGCATGAAAAACCGACCCTCGTGGTCGGTTTTTTACATTCAGGGGATTTGCACGCCTTCGGTCAGCAACATGTCGACCAGGCGAATCAATGGCAGGCCTATCAGGCTGGTGGCGTCAGGGCCTTCGGTGCTTTGAAACAGGCTAACCCCTAAACCTTCGGCTTTGAAGCTGCCAGCGCAATCGTAGGGCTGTTCGGCGTGCAGGTAGCGTTCGATGCGCGATGGGTCGAGTGTGCGCATGTGTACGGTGAAGGGCACGCAGTCGACTTGGCAGGCGCCGGTCTGGCTGTTAATCAGTGCGAGACCGGTGAGGAAGGTCACGCGGGTGCCACTTGCAGCCAGCAGCTGCTCGCGGGCCTTTTCGAAGGTGTGCGGTTTGCCGATGATCCGGTCGCCGAGTACCGCGACCTGGTCGGAGCCGATGATCAGATGAGCGGGGTGGCTGCCGGCCAATGCGCGTGCTTTTTCCTCGGCGAGGCGCTTTACCAGCTCGATGGCGGACTCGTCCGTGCGATGGCTTTCGTCGATATCCGGCGAGCTGCAGGTAAACGGCAGCTGCAAGCGGGCCAGCAATTCCCGGCGATAAACCGAGCTTGAAGCGAGTAATAAAGGCAGCATGCGCATCTCCAGAAGACAGGTGCGAATTCTAGCGAGGCTTCCAAGTGACGGACAGGGCTGAATTTCCTTTGACATGGCTGGGTGCATCCCTATAATGCTGCGCCTATGTTGAATGACCCGATTCCACCTCACGTTGACCCGCGCAAATTGGCTGATCGTGGCACCACCCTTCAAGGTGAACTGCTGCTGGCCGATTTGGAGAGACTCTGCGACCCGCTTTCCGACACTGTCGGTACGGTGCAGGCTAAATTCGTTTTTGAACGAGATGAACGTAAGTCTGTGGTAATCCACAGCTTTATCGACACCGAAGTCAAAATGGTTTGCCAGCGTTGTCTTGAGCTGGTCACCCTGCCGATCCATAGCGAATGCAGTTATGCTGTGGTGAAGGAGGGTGCGAATACCCAGTCGTTGCCGAAAGGTTATGACGTGCTGGAACTGGGCGAAGATCCATTGGATCTGCAGTCACTGATCGAGGAGGAGCTTCTGCTCGCCTTGCCCATTGTGCCTGCTCATCATCCGGAAGAATGCCAGCAGCCGGCGGGTCTCGATGAGCCCGAACCGAGCGAGGACGAGGTAACGCGGTCCAACCCGTTCAGTGTATTGGCGCAGTTAAAGCGTGACCCAAACGTTTAGGAGTTAATCAATTATGGCTGTTCAGCAGAACAAAAAATCCCGCTCTGCCCGTGACATGCGTCGTTCGCACGACGCCCTGACGGCAAGCACTCTGTCTGTAGAAAAAACCACCGGTGAAATTCACCTGCGTCACCACGTATCGCCAGAAGGCGTATACCGTGGCCGTAAAGTGATCGACAAGGGCGCTGACGAGTAATCACTTGTCTGCTCAAGTCATCGCGATTGACGCAATGGGCGGGGACTTCGGTCCCCGCAGCATTGTTCAGGCCAGCCTTGCTTGCCTGTCTGCTACGCCCTCGCTGCACCTGATCCTCGTCGGTCAACCCTCTCTTCTTGAAGAATTGCTCTCTGGCCAATCGGCTGTAGATCGCTCGCGCCTGTCGATTGTGGCGGCGTCCGAAGTCATCACCATGGACGAAAAGCCTGCTCAGGCCTTGCGCGGCAAACCCGATTCGTCGATGCGCGTGGCGCTGGAGTTACTACGAGACGGCAAGGTCCAGGCCTGTGTCAGTGCCGGCAATACCGGCGCGCTGATGGCGTTGTCGCGGTTCGTGCTCAAGACCTTGCCGGGCATTGATCGGCCAGCGATGGTTGCGGCGATTCCGACGCAGAAGGGTTACTGCCAGTTGCTCGACCTGGGCGCCAATGTCGATTGCAGCGCCGAGCATCTGCTGCAGTTTGCGGTGATGGGGTCGGTAGCGGCGGAAACCCTGGGCATCGTTCGTCCACGCGTGGCGCTGCTGAACATCGGAACTGAAGACATCAAGGGCAATCAGCAGGTCAAGCTGGCGGCGACGTTGTTGCAGGGCGCTCGGGGCATCAATTACATCGGTTTTGTCGAAGGTGATGGCGTGTACCGTGGCGAGGCGGATGTGGTGGTATGTGACGGTTTTGTCGGCAATATCCTGCTCAAGTCCAGCGAAGGACTGGCGACTATGATTGCCGGGCGCATCGAAGCCTTGTTCAAGAAAAACCTCGCGTCGAAAGTGGTCGGTGCTCTGGCATTGCCACTGATGAAGCGCTTGCAAGCCGATCTGGCGCCTGCACGACATAACGGCGCAAGCTTCCTTGGTTTGCAGGGGATTGTGGTCAAAAGTCATGGTTCAGCGGGGGTTCAGGGCTTCCAGAGTGCGATTCAGCGCGCCTTGATCGAGATCCAGGAAAACCTGCCGGAACGCATTCATGGTCGTCTGGAGGATTTGTTGCTTTAGGCGTTTTCGTCGGACAATGCTTAAATGTGACCGCTCAGTTCAATTTGCCATCCAACTGTCAGTTTCTTGCGTTCCTCCAAGCGGGACGTCAATTCTCCGACGACAAGATCATTAGGGGCTTGTTACATGTCTGCTTCCCTCGCATTTGTCTTTCCGGGACAGGGTTCGCAGTCCCTCGGCATGCTGGCCGAGTTGGGCGCGCAACATCCGGTTGTCCTCGAAACGTTCAAAGAAGCTTCCGATGCTCTGGGTTACGACCTGTGGGCACTGACCCAGCAAGGGCCGGAAGAGCAACTCAATCAAACCGATAAAACCCAACCGGCCATTCTGACCGCCTCAATCGCCTTGTGGCGTCTGTGGCTGGCTGAAGGCGGCGCGCGTCCGGCTTATGTTGCCGGTCACAGCCTGGGCGAATACAGCGCTTTGGTCGCCGCAGGCAGTCTGAGCCTGGGCGACGCGGTAAAGCTGGTTGAGCGCCGCGGTCAGTTGATGCAGGAAGCCGTTCCGGCCGGGCAGGGTGGCATGGCCGCCATTCTCGGTCTGGACGATGCTGATGTGCTGGCAGCCTGTGCCGAAGCGGCGCAAGGCGAGGTGGTCAGTGCGGTCAACTTCAACTCCCCTGGCCAAGTGGTCATCGCCGGTGCCAAGGCCGCGGTCGAGCGCGCCATCGAAGGCTGCAAGGCTCGTGGTGCCAAGCGCGCTATGCCGTTGCCGGTCAGCGTGCCGTCCCATTGCGAGCTGATGCGTCCGGCGGCCGAGCGTTTCGCCGAGTCGATCGCGGCGATCGACTGGCAGGCGCCGCAGATTCCCGTGGTTCAGAACGTCAGCGCCAGCGTGCCGGCGGATCTGGAAACCCTCAAGCGCGATCTGCTTGAGCAGCTTTACAAGCCTGTACGCTGGGTCGAATCGGTTCAGGCGCTGGCTGCCACAGGTGCTACCCAGTTGGTCGAGTGCGGCCCAGGCAAAGTACTGGCTGGTCTGAACAAGCGTTGCGCCGAAGGCGTGTCGACATCCAACCTCAATACCCCCGACGCCTTCGCTGCCGCCCGCGCAGCGCTGGCCTGAATCAGGAGAAGCCTGCATGAGTCTGCAAGGTAAAGTTGCATTGGTCACCGGCGCGAGCCGCGGTATCGGCCAGGCTATCGCCCTGGAATTGGGTCGTCAGGGGGCCATCGTTATCGGCACCGCGACATCTGCCTCGGGTGCCGAGCGCATTGCCGCTACCCTGAAGGAAAACGGTATTCAAGGCACTGGTCTGGAACTCAATGTCACCAGCAACGAATCTGTCGCGGCGGTGCTGGCGAGCATTCAGGAGCAGTTCGGAGCGCCGGCGATCCTGGTCAACAATGCCGGTATCACCCGCGATAATCTGATGTTGCGCATGAAAGATGACGAATGGCATGACGTTGTCGATACCAACCTGAACAGTCTGTTCCGCCTGTCCAAGGGCGTTTTGCGCGGCATGACCAAAGCCCGTTGGGGACGAATTATCAGTATTGGCTCGGTTGTGGGTGCCATGGGCAACGCAGGCCAAGTAAACTACGCAGCCGCCAAGGCCGGTCTGGAAGGTTTCAGCCGTTCACTGGCGCGTGAAGTCGGTTCGCGTTCGATTACGGTAAACTCGGTGGCTCCTGGGTTCATCGACACCGATATGACCCGCGAACTGCCCGATGCACAGCGTGAAGCCTTGCAGACGCAGATTCCGCTGGGCCGTCTGGGGCAAGCTCAAGAGATCGCGTCTGTGGTCGCTTTTCTTGCATCCGACGGTGCGGCTTATGTTACTGGGGCTACAATCCCGGTGAACGGCGGGATGTACATGAGTTAAATGTGACGGGTTGCTTCAAAAAAATGTCATACGAGCTGTCTAAAATCCGTTATAAAGCTGCAATCTATTTATAGGCGGAGGGCCGCCGGGTTTGAGGAGTGAAGCTTTCAGTTGAAAAACTGAAAAGTCTTTCTATACACTTACCCACCGGCCAGCTGCCTGAATTTGTCCATTAGGAGTGAAAACAAGGTATGAGCACCATCGAAGAGCGCGTCAAGAAAATCGTTGCTGAGCAACTGGGCGTTAAAGAAGAAGAAGTGGTCAACACTGCTTCCTTCGTTGAAGACCTGGGTGCCGACTCCCTTGACACCGTTGAGCTGGTGATGGCTCTGGAAGAGGAATTCGAGACCGAAATCCCTGACGAAGAAGCTGAGAAGATCACTACTGTACAAGCCGCAATCGATTACGTTACTAACCACCAGGCTTAATAGCTTGTAATCGTTGCTTGCTGTCATGGAAAAACCGCACTGCCATCACGGCGTGCGGTTTTTTCTTTAGGCCTGATGCAAAGTCGTCATTTGAAAAAGGAGAGTGCTGTGTCGCGTAGACGCGTCGTAGTCACCGGTATGGGTATGTTGTCGCCACTGGGCACGGATGTGCCGAGCAGTTGGCAGGGCATTCTGGCTGGCCGCAGTGGCATTGGTCTGATCGAACACACCGACCTTTCTGCCTATTCCACCCGTTTTGGCGGCTCGGTAAAGGGCTTCAATGTCGAGGAATACCTGTCGGTCAAGGAAGCTCGAAAGCTCGACCTGTTTATTCAATACGGTCTGGCCGCAGGTTTTCAGGCAGTTCGTAACGCCGGTCTGGAAGTCACCGACGCCAACCGTGAGCGCATCGGCGTGGCCATGGGGTCGGGTATTGGCGGACTGACCAATATCGAAGAAACCAGCCGCACGCTGCATGATTCCGGCCCACGACGGATTTCCCCGTTTTTCGTGCCTGGCTCGATCATCAATATGATTTCCGGTTTCCTGTCCATCCACCTGGGTGCACAGGGACCTAACTACGCCATCGCCACTGCGTGTACCACCGGTACGCACTGCATTGGCATGGCGGCCCGCAACATCATGTACGACGAAGCCGACGTGATGATTGCCGGCGGTGCCGAGATGGCGGCTTGCGGTCTGGGCATGGGCGGCTTCGGAGCCTCCCGCGCACTGTCGACCCGCAACGACGAGCCGACCCGCGCCAGCCGACCATGGGACAAGGGCCGTGATGGCTTCGTGCTCTCCGATGGCGCCGGTGCGCTGGTTCTGGAGGAGCTGGAGCACGCCAAGGCCCGCGGCGCGACCATCTACGCCGAGCTAATCGGCTTTGGCACCAGTGGCGATGCCTACCACATGACTTCGCCTCCGGCCGATGGCGCGGGTGCTGCGCGTTGCATCACCAATGCATTGCGCGATGCCAAGATCAATGGGGATCAGGTTCAGTACGTAAACGCTCACGGCACCTCGACGTCGGCGGGCGACCTTGCCGAAGCCTGTGCGATCAAGTCGGTGTTCGGCGATCACGCTTACAAACTGGCGGTCAGTTCGACCAAGTCCATGACCGGCCACCTGTTGGGTGCGGCGGGCGCGGTCGAAGCGATCTTCAGTGTGCTGGCGATCAACAGTCAGGTAGCGCCGCCGACCATCAACCTCGATGAGCCAGACGAAGGTTGCGACCTCGATTTCGTACCGCATACCGCGCGCAATATGAATATCGATGTGGTGCTGTCCAACTCCTTCGGGTTTGGCGGTACCAACGGCTCGCTGGTGTTCCGCCGGTTCGCTGACTGATGGACAGCTGGGTCGACGGTCAGCCGGCTGACGCTTTGTCGCTGAAGGATCGCGGCCTGGCTTATGGTGATGGTCTGTTTGAGACCATCGCTGTGCGCAACGGCACTCCGGTGTTGCTGGATCGGCATCTGCTGCGTTTGGTCACAGGTTGCCAGCGGTTGGCAATTAATCTCGACCATGCGGCTGTGTGCACTGAGTTACTGACCTATGCCCAAGCGTTGGGCGAAGGTGTGCTCAAGCTCATTGTCACGCGTGGCGAAAGCGCGCGCGGTTATGCGCCCGATTCTTCGGCTCAGGCGCGACGCATTATGCTGGGCAACCCTCCTGCGGTTTATCCTGCCGCCAATGCGGAGCAGGGTGTTCGCCTGTTCCCCTGTGCGACGCGGCTTTCCAAACAGCCTCTGCTCGCCGGACTCAAACACCTGAACCGTCTTGAACAGGTCATCGCCCGTTCCGAATGGCAAGACACCGATCATGCCGAAGGCTTGATGCTTGATCAGGCCGGGCGCGTCATTGAAGGCGTGTTCAGCAATCTGTTCCTGATCCGCAATGGCGTGCTGATCACGGCTGATTTGAAGCGCTGTGGCGTGGCCGGCGTGATGCGTGCCGAATTATTGTTTCAAGCCGAGTCATTGGGGATCCCCACCCAAATCACCGACATCACCCTCGATCAGCTGCAATGGGCTGATGAAGTCTTTGTCTGCAACAGCGTGTATGGCGTTTGGCCTGTGTGCGCCTATGCAGCACTGAGCTGGCCGGTTGGTCCGCTCACCCGTAAACTCCAAACCATTGCCCGCGCGCTACTGGATGCTTGATACGTGAGACGTAAATTCTTGCTGCTGCTGGAAACCGGATTGGTTCTGGCGGGGCTGTGTCTGGGCGCTTCCGCCTGGAAAATCCATTCGGCGCTGGAACAACCGCTGAACATCACCCAGGAAGAATTGCTGGAAGTGCCAAAAGGCACGACACCCACCCGTACCTTCTATCGACTTGAAGCTGATGGCGTCATCAAGGATGCTTTTTGGCTTCGCGTGTATTGGCGCTTCAATCTCGCTAAACAACCGTTGCACAAGGGTGAATACCGCCTGCAGCCCGGCATGACTGTCGAGGGCTTGATTGACCTGTGGAAGCGCGGGGAAATGGTTCAGTACAGCCTGACCCTGGTCGAAGGCTGGAATTTCCATCAGGTCCGTGCGGCGCTGGCCAAGGATGAAAAACTCGAG
Source organism: Pseudomonas sp. ZS1P83 (assembly GCF_054897825.1). Taxonomy (NCBI): domain Bacteria; kingdom Pseudomonadati; phylum Pseudomonadota; class Gammaproteobacteria; order Pseudomonadales; family Pseudomonadaceae; genus Pseudomonas; species Pseudomonas sp. ZS1P83. Next base: position 3,839,846 of record NZ_CM142706.1, on the reverse strand, counting down.
CAGACCCTGAACGGTTTGAGCGATAGCGAGGTGATGGATAAACTCGGCCACACCGGGATTTTTCCGGAAGGGCGGTTCTTCCCTGACACCTATCGCTTCGTGCGTGGCATGACCGATGTTGAGCTGCTGAAAAAAGCCTACGACCGCCTCGACGAAGTCCTCTCCAAGGAGTGGGGCCAGCGCTCGGCTGACGTGCCGTACACCGAACCCTATCAGGCGCTGATCATGGCCTCGCTGGTGGAAAAGGAAACCGGTGTGCCGCAGGAGCGCGGACAAATCGCTGGCGTGTTTGTGCGGCGCATGGAAATGGGCATGTTGTTGCAGACCGATCCGACCGTGATCTACGGCCTCGGTGATCGTTACAACGGCAAATTGACTCGCGCCCATCTCAAGGAAGCGACCCCGTACAACACCTACATGATTTCGGGCCTGCCGCCGACCCCGATCGCCATGGTTGGCCGCGAAGCGATTCATGCAGCACTGAATCCGGTGGCTGGCAATAGCCTCTATTTCGTGGCTCGTGGTGACGGCAGTCACGTGTTCTCCGATGATCTGGGCGCGCACAATAACGCTGTGCGTGAGTTCCAGCTCAAGCGCCGCGCCGACTACCGCTCCAGCCCCGCGCCGACCACGGCGCCAGAGGCGACGGATGAGCAGGCACCGATTCCGGCCGCACCGCCCGATACCGCCCCCGAGGATCCGCCGCAAGTGCCGCAGCAAGAGCCTGCTGAAGCGGCGCCACCCGAGCCGCAAGCGCCTGCCCGGGAGCCGTCACAGGAGCCGGCGCAAGAACCTGCTCAAGAACCCGCTGCTGCACCTGTGCCCGAACCGGATGCAACCGCGCCGCAAAGCCCGCAATGACTCTGACTAAGGACTGCCTGTGACTGGCTTGTTTATTACTCTGGAAGGCCCGGAAGGCGCCGGCAAGAGCACCAATCGCGAATACCTGGCCGAGCGCCTGCGCGCTGCGGGGATCGAGGTCGTGCTGACCCGCGAACCCGGCGGCACGCCGTTGGCCGAGCGGATCCGCGAAGTGCTGCTGGCGCCGGCTGACGAAGTCATGAACCCGGACACTGAATTGCTGTTGGTGTTCGCCGCGCGAGCCCAGCATCTGGCCGAGGTGATTCGCCCTGCGCTGGCCCGCGGCGCAGTCGTCTTGTGTGATCGCTTCACCGATTCGACCTACGCCTATCAGGGGGGCGGTCGCGGCCTGTCGCTTGAGCGCATCGCGACCCTGGAAACCTTCGTCCAGGGCGATCTGCGCCCGGACCTGACGTTGATTTTCGATCTGCCGGTGGAAGTGGGCCTGGCCCGCGCCAGCGCTCGCGGTCGTCTGGATCGTTTCGAACTCGAAGGTCGAACCTTTTTTGATGCGGTGCGCAGTGCTTTCCTCAAGCGTGCCGAAGCGGATCCTGCGCGTTATGTCCTGGTCGATGCCGCCCAGCCGCTGGCGCAGGTTCAGCAGTCACTGGATGCCTTGCTGCCGCGTTTGCTGGAGTTGACTCGTGGCTGAAGCCTATCCGTGGCAGGACAGTCTCTGGCAGCAGTTGGCCGGTCGCAAGGAACATGCTCACGCCTATCTGCTGCAGGGGCCGGCCGGGATCGGCAAGCGTGCGCTGGCCGAGCGCTTGATGGCCAGTTTGCTGTGTAAGCGTCCATCCGCCCAGGATGCTTGCGGCGAATGCAAATCCTGTCTGTTGCTGAAGGCCGGCAGTCACCCCGACAACTACATTCTGGAACCGGAAGAAGCCGATAAGGCGATCAAGGTCGATCAGGTTCGTGATCTGGTCAGTTTCGTGGTCCAGACCGCGCAGATGGGCGGCCGCAAAGTGGTGCTGATCGAGCCGGCCGAGTCGATGAACATCAACGCCGCCAACGCCTTGCTTAAAAGCCTTGAAGAACCTTCCGGCGATACTGTTTTGCTGTTGGTCAGCCACCAGACCAGTCGTCTGTTGCCGACTATCAAGAGCCGTTGCGTGCAGCAGGCCTGTCCGCTGCCGAGCGAAGCCATGAGTCTTGCGTGGCTGGCGAAGGCGTTGCCGGACTGCTCGGAAGAAGAGCGCGTCGAGTTACTGACCCTGGCCGCCGGTTCGCCACTGGCCGCCGTCAACTTGCAGGCCCAGGGCGTACGTGAGCAGCGAGCGCTGGTGGTCGATGGCGTGAAGAAGTTGCTAAAGCAACAACAGTCGGCAACACAATTGGCCGAAGGCTGGAATGCGATTCCGCTGTTGCTGCTGTTCGACTGGTTCTGCGATTGGTCGAGCCTGATCCTGCGCTATCAACTGACTCAGGATGAAGAAGGGCTGGGGCTGACGGACATGCGCAAGGTGATTCAGTACCTGGCGCAGAAAACCGGCCAGGACAAAGTCCTGAATATCCAGGACTGGATCCTCGCCCAGCGCCAGAAAGTGATGAGCAAAGCCAACCTCAATCGGGTGCTGTTGCTGGAGGCGCTGTTGGTGCAATGGGCGGGTTTGCCTACCCAGAAGTGAGCGTCTGAGCCTAGACTCTGAACATCAGCAGTGGAGGTCAGCATGAATGAAGCCGTCAATCAGGGGCCGCGTAACGGCATTTTGTCCCTGACGATCAAGGACAAGTCCGTGCTTTACGCGGCCTACATGCCATTCATCAAAAACGGTGGACTGTTTATCCCGACCAACAAAAATTACAAGTTGGGCGATGAGGTATTCATGCTGCTGAACCTGATGGATGAACCGGAAAAGATTCCGGTCGCCGGCAAGGTCACCTGGATCACTCCCAAAGGTGCGCAGGGCAATCGGGCCGCGGGAGTCGGCGTGCAATTCAACGACGGCGACAACACTGCGCGCAGTCGAATCGAAACCCATCTGGCCGGAGCCCTGAAGTCCGACCGTCCCACTCATACGATGTAAGTTGCAGCCCTTTTATGCTCGTAGATTCCCATTGCCACCTAGATCGACTCGACCTCGCCGCCCACGACGGCTCGCTGGATGCTGCACTGGATGCGGCCCGTCAGCGCGGGGTAGGGCATTTTCTGTGTATCGGCGTCAGCGTCGAGAACGCCGCGGACGTCAAAGCCCTGGCCGAACGTTACAACGACGTCGACTGTTCAGTTGGCGTACATCCGCTGGATGTGCAGCCGGGTGCAGCGCCGGCGCTGGATTGGCTATTGCGCGAGCTCAACCACCCGCGCGTGGTGGCGATCGGGGAAACGGGCCTGGATTATCACTACGAGCCAGAAGCGGCGGAGTTGCAGCAAGAGTCGTTTCGCCTGCATCTGCAAGCGGCGCAGCAGACGGGCAAACCGGTGATCATCCACACCCGTGGCGCTCGCGCCGATACATTGAGCCTGTTGCGCGAAGCGGCGCTGCCCCAGGCTGGCGTCCTGCACTGCTTCACCGAAGACTGGGACATGGCTAAAGCGGCGCTGGACATGGGGTATTACATTTCCTTGTCCGGGATTGTCACTTTCCGCAATGCCGACGCTCTGCGTGACGTGGCCAGTAAAGTGCCGGCTGACCGATTGCTGGTGGAAACCGACTCGCCCTACCTGGCGCCTATTCCTCACCGCGGCAAGCCGAACCTGCCGCAGTACGTGCGCGACGTAGCGGAATTTCTGGCAATGTTGCGAGGTGAGTCCTACGAGCGGTTTGCCGAGCAAACCACCGAGAACTTCAAGCGACTTTTTCCGCTGGCGCATGTAAAAGGTTAAATCGCAGGCAAAAAAAACCCGGGTTCTGGGGGGTGAATCCGGGTTAAGACCATTAGGAGTAAAACAAAGGCACACGGTCCGTTGGTACCTATATCGGCGCGACACTTGGGGGAGATGCCCCGCCGACATTTGAAGTATTGATCAGTATTGCGCCGAGTCCAGTTAACCGGTCGAGATTTTTAAACAAATTTGGAATACGGGCGCTTCGGTTGAGTTCTCATCAATCTGCAAGACTGTCGGAATTCATCAAGAAACACATATATGGTCGGATGATCCGTGCATTTTTGCGCAAGTTAGGCATAATACGCGGCTTCGAATTTTGACCCCTACAGACCTTTTCTTATGCATAAAGAACCTCGTAAGGTCCGTGAGTTTCGTCGCCGCGAGCAAGAAATTCTCGATACCGCGCTCAAGCTGTTCCTCGATCAAGGTGAAGACAGTGTCACCGTCGAGATGATTGCTGATGCCGTCGGTATCGGCAAAGGCACGATCTACAAGCACTTCAAATCCAAGGCCGAGATCTATTTGCGCCTGATGCTCGATTACGAGCGCGATTTGAACGAGCTGTTGCATTCGGCCGATGTCGACAAGGACAAGGAAGCCCTGTCCCGTGCCTACTTCGAATTCCGCATGCGCGACCCTCAACGCTATCGGTTGTTCGATCGCCTGGAAGAAAAGGTGGTCAAGGGCAATCAGGTGCCGGAGATGGTCGAGGAGCTGCACAAGATCCGCGCCTCGAATTTCGAACGCTTGACCCTGCTGATCAAAGGCCGGATCAGCGAAGGCAAGCTCGAAGACGTGCCGCCATACTTCCATTACTGCGCGTCCTGGGCGCTGGTGCATGGCGCTGTGGCGCTGTATCACTCGCCGTTCTGGAGCAATGTGCTGGAAGATCAGGAAGGCTTCTTCCAGTTCCTGATGGATATCGGCGTGCGCATGGGCAACAAGCGCAAGCGCGATACCGACACCCCGAGCAGCTGAGTCCATACAGTTCGCCTTATCGCGCCATGATATTCACACCATGGCGCAGTACCGCAGGAATATACTCAGGCTTAGGTATTGCTAAAACTTGATTTGTGAGTCAAGTTTCAGTGGTCCGAATATTCTTCCGCCGGAGTGATCCATGATCGTTGACCGTCAAGGCAGGCGTTTTCGCAATTTGCGAATCAGTCTGACTTCAGCCTGCAATTACGCTTGTACCTACTGCGTGCCCAACGGCAAGCGTTTGGTGGCTGCGCAGGATGAATTGTCGGCTGAGGCCATGGCGCGTGGCGTGGCTTATCTGATCGAGGCCGCTGGCATAGAGCGTTTGCGCATCACCGGCGGCGAACCGCTGGTCAGCCCCAAACTCGAAGCCTTTATGACCGCCGTCGGGCAGATGGGCCTGGCGGACATCAGCCTGACTACCAACGGTCAACTGCTGGCGAAGAAGCTGCCACTGCTGGTGGACGCCGGCATTCGTCGCATTAACGTTTCCCTCGATACCCTGGATGCCAGCGCTTTTCGCAGCATTGCCCGTGGCGGCGATCTGGCGACTGTGCTCGACGGTATGGATCAGGCCAGCGCAGCCGGCCTGAAGATCAAGGTCAATATGGTGCCGCTGCGTGGGCAGAACCTCGATCAAGTGATGCCACTACTCGATTACTGTCTGGAACGCGGCTATGAGCTTCGGTTCATCGAGCTGATGCGCATGGGCCACCTGGCAAGCGACTCCAATGCTTTCCTGCAGCAGTTCGTGAGCCTTCAACAGTTGCTGAGCCTGATCGGTGAGCGCCACGAGTATCTTCAGGCCGATGCGCCAGTCGACGCCACAGCCGTGCGCTACGAGATCCCAGGGCAAGGCCACTTCGGTGTGATCGCCAACGAAAGCGTGCCGTTCTGCCGTACCTGCTCGCGCTTGCGTCTGTCGTCCACGGGCTGGCTGCATGGTTGCCTGTCGTCGAGCAACCGCCACTATGTCGGCGATCTGCTGGACAAACCCCGTCATCAAGCGTTGCCCGCCTTGCAGAGACTCTTGGTGAAAGCCTTGGGTGATAAGCAGGAAGTGGCATTCTCGGGTGGTGCGACAGTCATGAAGATTATTGGCGGCTGATAGAACGCAATCGCGGGCAAGCCACGCTCCCACAAGTTTGCACAATCCTGTAGGAGCGAGGCTTGCCCGCGAAAGCAATCTGTCAGGCGCTGATGTTCCCGAGCTGGCGCGGAAGCTGCATCCCATGGCCATTCGCCGGTTTTCCGTCACCGGCCTCTGGAGGGTAGGATGCGTAGCCTGGTTTTGCTGCTGGCCGTTTTGGCGCTTGGTGGCTGCATGAATGTCAGCGATCTGGCTGAAGGGACTCGCTACCACCTGAGCGACGCGGGGCTGCTCGACCATAGCGACAGTCGTCGTGTGAATAACCTGCGCATTCAACCGGACTCATTCGTCTATATCGCCCAAGGCGCCTTTGTGCCGCCAGGCAGTGCTGTCTACCCACGACCTAACGTGATAGCCGAAGTCGCCTTCGATGGCTTTGTCGAATACTTCCCTATGGTCCGCCGCGCCCGTGCCCCGGAAGGGCTTGATCAAGCCATGGGCGAAGCCCGTGCCGCCGGTGCCCATTACCTGCTGTATACCCGGTTCGCCAGGTCCGACGACCGTATCGGCAACTCGGACGAGTGGCTGGATCAGGAAGCCCTGGATCGCCTCGGTATCGACAGTGGCGTGATTCAGATCATGTTGATCGAGACCAGTACCCAGTATTTGATTGATACTGCACGGATCAAGAGTCGTGGCGGTTTACTGACGTTCCACGACAAAAAGCCAGAAGACCTGATGGGCCCGCCGCTGGAACAATACGCGCGCAGCCTGCTGGGGCTCAGCGACCAGTAATTCAAAAGGAGAACGCCATGAGTGGCCCGCAAAAAGCCAACGATCTGTTGGGGCAAATCCCCAAAACCAAAGGCTTGCCGCCGGTCCACCTGTGGAACCCCGACTTTTGCGGCGACATCGACATGCGTATCGCCCGTGACGGCACCTGGTATTACCTGGGCACGCCGATCGGGCGCAAGCCGATGGTCAAGCTGTTCTCCACCATCATTCGCCGCGATGGTGACGACTACTTCCTCATTACCCCGGTCGAGAAAGTTGGCATCAAGGTCGACGATGCGCCCTTCGTGGCGATTGCCGTGGATGTCGAAGGCGAAGGTGAAACCCAACTCCTGCGCTTCACCACCAATGTCGATGAGACCGCCGAGGCCGGCGCCGAACACCCCATGCGCGTAGTGATCGACCCGGTAACGCAGGAGCCTGCGCCCTACGTGCATGTGCGTACCAACCTTGAAGCCCTGATTCACCGCAACGTGTTCTACCAACTGGTGGAACTGGCCGTCACCCGCGAGATCGACGGGCAACGCTGGCTAGGTGTGTGGAGCGGCGGCGAGTTCTTTCCCATCGGGCTTGAGCCGTAACTCGCTGAGTTGCTGAGTTGCTGTGTTCTGGAAAACGGACCGCTATTAAGCGGGCCGCTGTCATTGGGCTTACAAACCCTTGCTCTTGAGCCGAGCGGCATGGTCAAGGTAGAGCTTGACCGGGTTCACATTCCAGCTGTCGACCCCTGCAATCTGATTGACTGCGTCAAAATGGTCCATCGGGTAATCCGAGCGAATCACTTTCCCCAGGTGCGAACTGTATTGACCGACCAGCCCGTCGTTGGCGTTTTTCTCTTTGTAAAATAGCTTCGACAGCACGATACAGTTCAAGTGGGACGGATCGAGGGGTTGCAGGCTTTGAAAGTTTTGTACGATCCCGCTCCAAGAGTAGTAATACACGCTGTTTTCAATTTCGTTGCCTTCCTCACCCCAATGTTTCGGTATCCCTTGCGGGTACTTGAGATTGAAAGCGGCCAATCCTGCGCTGGTCAGGGATTCGAAAGCCGCTTGAGCGTCCTGAGGGTTTTCCGGATGGCCGCTGATCAACGAAATGAAGGTGCCGACTGCTTTGAACAGGGCTAAAACGAGCGCTTCGGGCAACTCTCCAGGCGTCAGCGCCTTATGCAATTGGTCGGCAATCTCGGAGCCATGATTGGGGCAGCTGACGGAAGTGACTGATGCGACCTTTTCCGGGTGTAGCGCCGCTACGTAGCGTGCGGCCAGTGGACCTTGGCTGTGGCCGATCAGATTGACCTTGGCGGCTCCCGTTTCCTGCAAAATACGGTTGACGTGTTCGAGCAGTTTTTTACCGCGCTCCTCGTTTCCGTTAACGGCTGGAATGTTAACGGCAAACACTTTTGCCCCAGCATATTCCAAGGCTTCCTTGATCTCGAAGAAGTAGGGATAGCCGGCAATTTTATCGAAGCCAAAAAGGCCGTGGACTAAAACAATCGGGTATTGCGTAGACGCATCCATGTTCATGCTTATACCTGTCGATAGCAGACTTTAGTGGTACAGATGCTATTGACTGCTTGATCTGTCGTGGCTAACCGTAGGTCACAATAGGCGTTCGTTCAAATTGATCGCCTGGACGCCGTGAAACAGAAAAATTCAAATTGACACCAAATCGTATGATGATTAGCGTGGGCATCCATCGCGAACGGCGTTGTGTCGTCCCTGCACAGAGGTGTCCATGTCCAGCAGTTTTCATGCGTCGACGGTCGATTGGCTGGGTTGCTGGATCGCCACGGGCCAGGTTAAGCCGGGTGAGACCCTCAAGGTCGAAGCCGACCTGGGCGAGCAGCTCGGTGTCAGTCGCACCGTTATCCGCGAAGCCATCAAAACCCTGGTCGCCAAAGGTATGCTCGAAGTCGGGCCAAAGGTCGGCACGCGGGTGTTGCCGGTGCGACGCTGGAACCTCTTCGATCCGCAAGTCGTTGGCTGGCTGTCGCGCAGCGGTTTACCGGAAAACTTCGTCGACGACTTGCTCGACCTGCGCCGCACCATCGAACCGATGGCCGTGCGCTGGGCGTGCGAGCGCGCTTCCGTCGAGCAGGTTCAAGCCATCCTTCAGGCTTACAACGCATTGGAGAGGGCAGTGGACAGCGGCGTCGATTACAACCGTGCCGACCAGTTCTTCCACGAGTGCATCCTCGCCGCGAGCCACAATCAATTCATCGAACAAATGGTTCCGGCCCTCGGCGCGTTGCTGGCGGTGTCTTTCGAGGTGTCCGCCGCCGACCCGGACGAACTGCGCCGCACGCTGCCGATTCACAAAGACATGGCCGACGCCATCGCCGCCCGGGATGCCGCGCGGGGTGTCTGGGCCTGCATGACCCTGATCGATAACGCCGACCTGGCCATCAAGCGCTTCTACCCGCAAGTCATGGCCGACAAGAAGGCCAGCTGACAACAATAAGAAAGCAGGAGATTTCATGACGTGGACTGCCGTTACCGAACACCGCGCGCAACTCGGCGAAAGCCCGTTCTGGGACGCGCCGACCCAGGCGCTGTTCTGGGTTGATATTGCTGGTAAACAGGCGCTGCGGCTGATTGGCGCCAACGTGCAGATCTGGCAGATGCCCGAGCACGTGTCTGCCTTCATCCCCTGCGAAAGCGGCGATGCACTGGTGACATTGAACAGCGGTGTGTATCGACTCGATCTGGATTCCCCCGGGCTGGAACCACGACTGACCTTGCTCTGCGTCGCCGATCCGCAACCCGGCAATCGCGCCAATGAAGCCCGCTGCGATGCTCAGGGCCGGCTCTGGCTCGGCACCATGCAGAACAACATCGGCGAACAGGGCGAAGATTTGCCCATCGTGCGGCGTTCCGGTGGCTTGTTTCGCATCGATCGCGATGCGCGTGTCACGCCGTTGCTTCGAGGGCTGGGCATTCCTAACACGTTGCTGTGGAGCGCAGACGCAACCACCGTGTATTTCGCCGACAGCCTCGACAGCACGCTCTGCCAGTATTACATCCGCACCGACGGTAACCTCGATCCGGCCCAGGTCTGGTTCGGGCCCCATGAACGCGGCGGCCCTGATGGCTCGGCGATGGATGCCGAGGGATATATCTGGAACGCTCGCTGGGATGGCAGCTGTCTACTCAGGCTGACCCCGGACGGGCAGGTTGATCGCGTGATCGAACTACCGATCAGCCGCCCCACCAGTTGCGTGTTCGGCGGTGAGGACCTGAAAACCCTCTACATCACCAGTGCCGCGAGCCCGCTCCACCATCCGTTGGACGGCGCGTTGCTGTCGATTCGAGTCGATGTGCCCGGAAAAGCCTGTCAGAGATTTATCGGTTAGATCCCAAAATATGGGATGTAAAATTATATATTGAGATTATTTGACGGTCGGGTTTATAGTCGGCCCCACCAGTGACACGCACTCACACTTAAAAAAACAAAACAGGTGAAGTGATGCAGCGATTTTCCAAAAAGCCTTTTGACCGGACATCGACAGATGCCCGGTTTTTGCCGTGCCTTCGAAAAGGAGTCTTGATCCATGGCTGAACCCCTTTCGTTGCCACCGGTGCCCGAGCCGCCGAAGGGTGAACGACTGAAAAACAAGGTCGTACTGCTGACCGGTGCCGCTCAGGGTATCGGCGAGGCGATAGTCGCGACGTTCGCTTCCCAGCAGGCCAAGCTGATCATCAGCGATATCCAGGGTGAGAAAGTCGAAAAGGTCGCCGCCCACTGGCGGGACAAAGGCTTGGATGTTCAGGCGATCACGGCCGATGTGTCCAGGCAGCAGGACCTGCACGCCATGGCCACACTGGCGATCGAGCTTCACGGGCGGATCGACGTGCTGGTCAATTGCGCCGGGGTCAATGTGTTCCGTGATCCGCTGGAAATGACCGAGGAAGACTGGCGCCGCTGCTTCGCTATCGACCTGGACGGCGCTTGGTACGGCTGCAAAGCGGTGCTGCCGCAGATGATCGAGCAAGGCATCGGCAGCATCATCAACATCGCTTCGACCCATTCCACTCACATCATTCCCGGCTGCTTCCCGTACCCGGTGGCCAAACATGGCTTGCTCGGCCTGACCCGCGCCCTGGGCATCGAATATGCACCGAAGGGCATTCGCGTCAACGCCATCGCGCCGGGCTACATCGAAACCCAACTGAACGTCGATTACTGGAACGGCTTTGCCAACCCGCATGCCGAACGTCAGCGCGCCTTCGATCTGCATCCGCCACGTCGCATCGGGCAGCCGATCGAAGTCGCGATGACGGCCGTTTTCCTGGCCAGCGATGAGGCGCCGTTTATCAATGCCTCGTGCATCACCATCGACGGTGGTCGCTCGGTCATGTACCACGACTGAATTAATCGGATTTCAGGCGCTGAACTACGCCCGAAATCCAATCATCATACGATATGACTATTAGCTGTACGGTTTGATTGGCTTTCAAATAACGCTCAAAAAAAATAATAAGGAGTCAGCTTATGAATCGTCGTCGTGGGATCCGTTCCCTGTGCTGTGCCGCTTTGGCGGTCACCGCGGTCAGCCTGAGCAGTTCGTTGCTGGCGGCCGAGGAAGTGAAGATCGGTTTTCTGGTCAAGCAGGCGGAAGAACCCTGGTTCCAGACCGAGTGGGCGTTCGCTGAAAAGGCCGGTAAAGAGAAGGGCTTCACCGTCATCAAGATCGCCGTGCCGGACGGTGAGAAAACCCTCTCGGCCATCGACAGCCTGGCGGCCAACGGCGCCAAGGGCTTTGTGATCTGCCCACCCGATGTCGGCCTCGGCCCGGCCATCGTCGCCAAGGCCAAGGCCAACGGTTTGAAAGTGATTGCCGTCGATGACCGTTTTGTCGATGCCAGCGGCAAGTTTATGGAAGACGTGCCTTACCTCGGCATGGCCGCGTTTGAAGTCGGCCAGAAACAGGGCAATGCCATGGCCACCGAAGCGAAGAAACGCGGCTGGGACTGGAAAGAAACCTACGCGGTGATCAACACGTTCAACGAGCTCGACACCGGCAAGAAACGCACTGACGGATCGGCCAAGGCGCTGGAAGATGCGGGCTTTCCGAAAGACCACATCCTCTTCACTGCGCAGAAAACCCTCGACGTACCCGGCAGCATGGACGCCACCAACTCGGCATTGGTGAAACTGCCAAGCGGCGCGAAAAACCTGATCATCGGCGGCATGAACGACAGCACCGTGCTGGGCGGCGTGCGCGCCACCGAAAGCGCCGGTTTTGCCGCGGCCAATGTGATCGGCATCGGCATCAACGGCACCGACGCCATCGGCGAATTGAAGAAGGCCAACAGCGGCTTCTTCGGCTCGATGCTGCCGAGCCCGCATATCGAGGGCTACAACACCGCGAGCATGATGTTCGATTGGGTCACCACCGGCAAAGAGCCACCGAAATACACCGCGATGGACGACGTGACACTGATCACTCGCGAGAACTTCAAGCAGGAACTGGAAAAGATCGGCCTCTGGAACTGAGGCGCGGTTGATTTCATCGGCGGCCTTGGTGACGGGGCTTGCCTGATCTGTGTGATGAGGTGGTTATGGCGCAAACAAAAATACAACAACACAGTGGCTGTTCTTTTAGTGGCAGTGGCAGCTTGCGCTTCAACGGGATCGGCAAGACCTTTCCCGGGGTGAAGGCGCTGGATGGCATCAGCTTCGTCGCCCATCCGGGGCGGGTTCACGCCTTGATGGGCGAGAACGGTGCCGGCAAATCCACGCTGCTGAAAATCCTCGGCGGTGCTTACACCCCGAGCAGCGGCGACCTGCAGATCGGCGAGCGGACGATGGTCTTCAAGTCCACCGCCGACAGCATCGGCAGTGGCGTCGCGGTGATCCATCAAGAGCTGCACCTGGTCCCGGAAATGACCGTGGCAGAGAACCTGTTTCTCGGTCATCTGCCGGCCAGTTTCGGCCTGATCAATCGCGGCGTATTGCGGCAACAGGCATTGGCCTGCCTCAAAGGCCTGGCCGATGAAATCGATCCGCAAGAGAAAGTAGGGCGCCTGTCCCTGGGGCAGCGGCAACTGGTGGAAATCGCCAAGGCCTTGTCCCGTGGTGCACATGTGATCGCGTTTGACGAACCGACCAGCAGCCTGTCGGCGCGGGAAATCGATCGGTTGATGGCGATCATCGGTCGTCTGCGCGACGAAGGCAAAGTGGTGCTTTACGTCTCCCATCGCATGGAAGAAGTGTTCCGCATCTGCAACGCGGTGACGGTGTTCAAGGACGGTCGTTACGTGCGCACTTTCGAGGACATGAGCGAACTGACTCACGACCAGCTGGTGACCTGCATGGTCGGTCGCGACATCCAGGACATCTACGATTACCGCCACCGTCAACGTGGCGCGGTGGCGCTCAAGGTTGATGGTTTGCAGGGGCCGGGTTTGCGTGAGCCGGTGAGTTTCGAGGTGCACAAAGGCGAGATTCTCGGGTTGTTCGGCTTGGTCGGCGCCGGTCGTACCGAGCTGTTCCGGATGCTCAGCGGCCTTGAGCGCAACACCGCCGGACGCCTGGAATTGCGCGGTCATGAACTGAAGCTGCGTTCACCCCGCGATGCGATTGCCGCCGGGATTCTGCTGTGCCCCGAGGACCGCAAGAAGGAGGGCATCCTGCCGCTCGCCAGCGTCGCCGAGAACATCAACATCAGCGCCCGCGGTGCTCATTCCACTTTCGGCTGCCTGTTGCGTGGCCTGTGGGAAAAGGGCAACGCCGACAAGCAGATCAAAGCACTGAAAGTGAAGACGCCCAACGCGGCGCAGAAAATCATGTACCTGTCCGGCGGCAATCAGCAGAAGGCCATTCTCGGTCGCTGGCTGTCGATGCCGATGAAAGTCCTGCTGCTCGACGAACCGACTCGCGGCATCGACATCGGCGCCAAAGCCGAGATTTACCAGATCATCCACAACCTGGCCGCCAGCGGCATCGCGGTGATTGTGGTGTCCAGCGACCTGATGGAAGTGATGGGTATTTCCGACCGCATTCTGGTGCTCTGCGAAGGCGCAATGCGCGGCGAACTGTCTCGCGAACAGGCCAATGAATCCAACCTGCTGCAATTGGCTTTGCCGCGCCAACGCGCTGACGGCGTGGCGAACTGAGAGGTGACTATGACAATCCAAAACAACGCTTTGCCGACCCCGCGAAAACCTCTGGACCTGCGACGCTTTCTCGATGACTGGGTGATGCTGCTGGCGGCCGTCGGGATCTTCGTGCTCTGCACCTTGCTGATCGACAACTTCCTTTCGCCGCTCAACATGCGCGGTCTGGGCCTGGCGATTTCCACGACGGGGATCGCCGCTTGCACCATGTTGTATTGCCTGGCGTCCGGGCACTTCGACCTGTCGGTGGGTTCGGTGATTGCCTGTGCCGGCGTGGTCGCCGCGGTGGTGATGCGCGACACCGACAGCGTGTTTCTCGGTGTTGTTGCGGCGCTGTTCATGGGGCTGATCGTCGGGTTGATCAACGGGATCGTGATCGCCAAGCTGCGGGTCAATGCGTTGATTACCACGCTGGCGACCATGCAGATCGTTCGCGGCCTGGCTTACATCTTCGCCAATGGCAAAGCGGTGGGCGTGTCGCAAGAGCAGTTTTTCGTCTTCGGTAACGGCCAGTTGTTGGGTGTTCCGGTGCCGATTCTGATCACCATCGTTTGCTTCCTGTTTTTCGGCTGGTTGCTGAACTACACCACCTACGGGCGCAACACCATGGCCATTGGCGGTAACCAGGAAGCGGCACTGCTGGCCGGGGTGAATGTTGACCGGACCAAGATCGTCATCTTCGCCGTGCACGGAGTGATCGGGGCGTTGGCCGGGGTGATTCTGGCGTCACGCATGACGTCCGGTCAGCCGATGATTGGTCAGGGTTTTGAGCTGACGGTGATTTCTGCCTGCGTGTTGGGCGGGGTGTCTCTGAGTGGCGGGATCGGCATGATTCGGCATGTGATTGCCGGGGTGCTGATTCTGGCGATTATTGAGAACGCGATGAACCTGAAGAACATCGATACGTTTTACCAGTATGTGATTCGGGGTTCGATCCTATTGCTGGCTGTCGTCATTGACCGGTTAAAACAACGCTAAACCCCCCGCTAACCTGATCGTTCCCACGCTCTGCGTGGGAATGCCTCATCTGACGCTCCGCGTTCGGCTTTTGGGGACGCAGAGCGTCCCGGGCCTGCATTCCCACGCGGAGCGTCACTAGTGTCCGGTAAACATGCTTCATAGTTGAAGGCTGCCTTGGGCAGCCTTCAACTTTTCTCGCTCCTGCCTTCGTCGATCCCTCAATACTGGGGTTCCGGGCCGTTCAAACAGGACATGAACTATGCGAACCGTCAGTTCGAACAACGAGCCGGTAAATCCTGAGCGACGATGGAGTATTTGCAGTAACAGATAGCTGATCAAGGCACTGTAAATCTGCAAACGCACCGCATTTTCGGAGTAGGCATAAAAGCGTTTGAGCTTCAGATGTTGTTTGATCCACTTGAAAAATAGCTCGATCTGCCAACGATCTTTGTACAAGGACGCGATTTCTTCAGCTGTCCTCGTGAAGTCGTTGGTCACCAGAACTAACGGCGTCGCATGCCCCTCGCGCTCAACCACGACGCGTCTTACCGACTTTTCCCAATAGTCGTTCAGGCGTTTGCCGGCCAAATGCTTTTTGCCAAACTGGACGACTTCATCGGTCATGACCGAGCTTTGCTCAGTCACGGTCGAGTGCTCATGCAGCACTTTGATATTGGCGTTTTTCTTCAGGCGGGTGACGAAAAAAGCACCTTTGGTCTGCAACTCGTGCCACCAGTTGTAATCGCAGTAGCCCTTGTCGAAAACATACGTCATGCCGGTCTGGATCGGCATTTCCAGTGCATCGCTCAGGTCGTTGACGTTGGCAGGCGTAATGTTCACGTACACCGGGGCCAGCTGCGCCAGATCCAGCCCGACATGCACTTTGAGGCCTTGGGTGATGCGGGTTTTCGTCGCGGCTGTCCAGCCATCGAAGTGAGGTCCGCGCAAGGTGATCGACGTGGAGTCAATCAGGCTAACCATGGCCCCGACCTCCTTGCGCTGCTGGCGGCTGACGGCGCTCATCAGGTACCCACAAAGGTCCTGTAATGGCCGGTAGTCACGCTTGTTCAAGGCATCGGACATTGTCGAGCGGGCAATAGGGCCGGCATTAAGATGGTAGCTATGCGGGCCGAAATTTTCGGAGATAGTCGCCAAGGATCGCAGGCTTGAGGCTCGGGTCAAATGGCCGCTGATCAGTGTCACCAGCAATTGCCAGGTCGTGCAGCGTTTGACGTAGCGATCAGCTTGGTGTGTTTCGATGGATTGCTGGAAAAACTGGCGCGGGATCGCACTGAGTAGTTGGCTTAAACGGGTGCTGGAAAACATAAGTCAAAATCGAGTCTGAAAAAACCGATTATGCCTCACAGCCGCCAACAGCAAGAGGGAGCAAGCTCCCCCCTCGTTTTTTACCGGACACTAGTGACGCGGAGCGTGGGAACGATCAGCGTAAGTTTACCCGTCACCTCCTTGAATTATTCCTTGCCCGCCCAACCCTGTTTCGGTTATCACTCTGTACATGATTAGACAGGTACGATTTGACAAGAAAAAACGGGTGGTCGACGAACTCATCCGGCGCATCGAAAACGGCCTCATGGAGGACGGCTTTCTGCTGCCGGGCGAGCATCAATTGGCTCAAGAATTCAAAGTCAGCCGCGGCACGCTGCGCGAGGCCCTCGCCGAGTTGAAACGGCGCAACTACATCGCGACCCAAAGCGGGGTGGGCTCCATCGTCACCTTCGACGGTGTGGTGCTCGATCAGCGCAGCGGCTGGGCCCAGGCCCTGGCCGACAGCGGGGCGCTGATCAATACCGAAGTGCTGCGGCTGGAGGCGGTCACCCGTCCTGACCTATTGCCGCGTTTCGGCACTGACCAATTCATCACCCTCGACCGGCGGCGCCGTTCCAACGAAGGCAAGCTGGTCTCCCTCGAACGCTCATTGATGCCCGCCACCGGAGGCCTGGAAAGCCTGCCGCGGGTCGGCCTGATCGATAACTCCCTGACCATCACCCTGGCCGCCTATGGCTACATCGGCGAACGCGGCGATCAATGGATCGGCGCCGAACCCTTGAACGCCGAAGACGCCGAACTGCTGGGCCGTCCGGTCGGCACGGTTTTCCTCAAGGCCTTGCGCACCACCTACGACCGTCAAAACCGATTCATGGAGCAGGTCGAAAGCTTGCTCGACCCGGTGCATTTTCGCCTGCACCTGCAGTTTGGAGAGTCAAATTGACCGCGCTCGACCGTGCCTTGGGTGCGTTCTACGGACTGGCCCTGGGCGATGCGCTGGGCATGCCGACCCAATCCCTGAGTCGTGCCGAAATCAAGGCGCGCTTCGGTGAAATAACTGCCCTGGAGGATGCCGGCCCGGATCAACCGATCGCAGCTAACATGCCCAAAGGCTCGATCACCGATGACACCGAACAGGCGATTCTGGTCGGCCAATTGCTGGTTGAAGGCGAGGGTCGGATCGAACCGGCGATGCTCGCCCAACGGCTGATCGAATGGGAAACCGAGATGCAGGCCAAGGGCTCGCAAGACTTGCTCGGCCCTTCGACCAAGCGTGCCATCGAGATGATCCTCGCCGGCCACTCGCCGGAAGAGGCGGGGCGCTACGGCACCACCAATGGCGCGGCGATGCGCATCACGCCGGTGGGGCTCGCGGCGGACGTTGCCAACCCTGAGCGTTTCATCAACGCTGTCGTGCAGGCTTGCCAGGTCACCCACAACACCACGTTGGGCATTTCCAGCGCGGCGGCGGTGGCGGCGGTGGTCTCGGCCGGTATCAACGGCATGGACCTGGGCGAGGCGTTGAACCTCGGCCAGCAAATCGCTCTGCAAGCTGAAAGCCACGGTTACTGGGTGGCTGGCGGACGCATCGCCTCGCGCATCAGCTGGGCGCGGACCCTCAGCGTCGACAGCGACAAGGCATTGCTGGCGGATTTGATGTACGACGTGATTGGCACCTCAGTGGCCTCGCAGGAATCGGTGGTGGTCTCGTTTGCCCTGGCCCAGCAAGTGGCCATTGGCGAAATGAACGCGTTCGAAGCGCTGTGCATGGCCGCGAGCCTTGGCGGAGACACTGACACCATCGCGGCGATTCTCGGCGCCATGCTCGGGGCCTGCCAGGGCCTTGAGAGTTGGCCGGCGGCGATGATCGACCAGGTCAAAACCGTTAACGACCTGGAGCTGGAACCTTTGGTAAGAGGACTTTTAGCTTTGCGCTGACTGGACTGACGCCATCGCAGGCTTGCCCGCGATGGGCGCGCTGCTGACTTGAATTTATTACCCGCAATGGATCGCACTGACTTGGCCAGGACAGCCGGGATGTCGTTTTGTCTTCCGTCATTGCCCACAACCACAACAAAGGCAACAGGAGCATTTTCACATGAGTTCATCGAACGCCGGGCAAAGCGCCGGGCAACTGGAAACCCGTGGCATCGAGCCGGTGCCGGAAGCGGAGTGCAACGGTCATCCGCTGCAACTGTTCTGGGTCTGGTTCGCGGCCAACATTTCTATCCTCGGCCTGCCGCTGGGTGCGACCCTCGTAGCCTTTCGCGGGCTGGCGATCTGGCAGGCGATCATCGTCGCGATCCTTGGTGCCGCCGGTTCCTTCGCGGTGGTCGGGATCATCTCTATTGCCGGTCGCCGTGGGCGCGCACCGAGCCTGACGTTGTCGCGAGCGATCTTCGGTGTACGCGGCAACATCGGGCCGACCCTGGTTTCGTTGATGTCGCGTCTGGGCTGGGAAACCGTCAACACCACCACTGCAGCGTTCGTGTTGCTGTCGCTGTGCTCGATTCTGTTCGGCTCGCCGGTAGAAGCCCAAAGCGCACCGCTGCTGACCCTGGTGTTCATCGCAATTTTCGTGTTGCTGACGTTGTCGGTCTCTGGCCTCGGTCACGCCACGTTAGTGGTGATTCAGAAGTGGGCGACTTACGTGTTCGGTGCGCTGAACCTGCTGGTGGGCGGCTTCCTCTGCGCCACCATCGACTGGAGCGCGGTGTTCAACGCAACGCCCGCGCCGTTGAGCGCGATGATCATCGGCGTTGGCACCATGGCCGCTGGCACCGGGATCGGTTGGGCCAACGCCGGTGCCGACATGTCGCGCTATCAGCATCGCAGTGTCAAAGCCGCGCGCCTGGTGGCTTCGGCAGCGTTCGGTGCGGGGATTCCGCTGGTGCTGCTGATCACCCTCGGCGGCCTGCTGTCGGTGGGCAACAATGACCTGGCCTCGGCCACTGACCCGATCATTGCAATCCGCGACATGCTGCCGACCTGGATGGCCGTGCCGTACCTGATCACCGCGTTCGGTGGGTTGCTGCTGTCGAACAACCTCTCGGTGTACTCCGCCGGTTTGACCACGTTGACCCTCGGACTGAAGGTCAAACGCGTCTACGCCGTGGTGGTCGATATCGTCGCGATCTTCGCCGGTTCGATTTATTTCATGCTGATCGCCGACAGTTTCTACGGTCCGTTCATTACCTTCATTTCGCTGCTGGCGGTGCCGATCACAGCGTGGGTCGCGATCTTCGTCGTCGACCTGATTCACCGTCATTACTACAGCCCCCAAGACCTGCTGGACGTCAGCCCGAGCAGCGCTTACTGGTACAGCGGCGGTATCGAATGGCGCGCCTTCGGTGCGTGGGCGGTGGCGATCGTATTGGGCTTCAGCTTCACCACCATTGGCGCGACCGAACAAACCGTGTGGTTCCGGGGATTTTTGTCCGACTCCTGGCTGGGTCATAACGGACTCGGCTGGATCGTGACGTTCCTGGTGGCCGGCGGGATTTATTGGGTACTCGGCGGGGCCAAGGATCGTCGTGGCGCGATGACCGAGAACGCTCATGCCTAGATTGCTGCACACCGGCCAGGTCATGATCGACCTGGTCATGGCCGTGGATAAACTGCCTGATTCGGGCGGCGATGTGCTGGCGCAGTCCGCCAGTTTCGAGGCTGGCGGCGGCTTCAATGTGATGGCTGCCGCCCAGCGCAATGGCTTGCCGGTGGTTTACCTCGGCCGACATGGCACCGGACGTTTCGGCGACCTGGCCCGCGAAGCGATGAACGCTGAAGGCATTCGGATCGGCATCACTCACCGCGCTGAGCGGGATACGGGATTGTGCGTCGCGGTGACCGAAGCGTCAGCCGAGCGCAGCTTCATTTCCTACATCGGTGCCGAGGGTGAGTTGACCGCCGAGGACTTGGCGAGCGTGCCGACCAAGGCGGGTGACTATGTCTACGTCAGCGGCTACAGCCTGCTGCATGGCGGCAAAGCCCAGGCACTGGTGGATTGGATTCTGGATTTACCGAGAGCGATCAACGTGGTTTTCGATCCGGGTCCGCTGGTGGATTCGCCGGATGAGCCGTTGATGCAAGCCTTGCTGGCACGCATCGATCTGTGGACCAGCAACAGTGTCGAGGCGTTGAAGTTTACCGGTGCGTCGGACATTGCCGAGGCCTTGAACCGGTTGGCCGATCATCTGCCGGTCGACGTCTTGATGGTGATTCGTGACGGCCCTCAAGGGTGCTGGATCAGTCAGTGTGGGGATCGCCAGCATGTGCCGGGTTTCAAGGTTAAGGCGGTAGACAGCAATGGTGCGGGGGATGCGCATGCCGGGGTATTTGTGGCCGGGTTGGCGCAAGGATTGTCGGCGGGTGAGGCGGCGCGGCGGGCTAATGCGGCGGCGGCATTGGCGGTGACTCGCTGGGGGCCGGCGACTTCACCGGGGACTGCCGAAGTGGATGCGCTAATTAGCCAGACTTTCGGTGCCTGATCGCGATGGGGCCTTAAAATTCGAGTCTGTCAAACGGTCGCAGCCGCGCACGACTGCGACCTGATTAGTCTTGCTAAACGTCCAGCTTGCGCGCCGCCTCAACCCCTGCGGAACTGAGTTTGATCGGCAAGCTCAACGAATGCTCACCCGCTTCGTTGCAGGTCACATGCCCATGTTGAATCAGCCCGCGATCCTGCAGCGTGGCGAGGGTGCTGGCCACGACTTTTTCCCCCCGGTAATTGTCCAGGACCTCTTTGCCCAAGCCGCTTGGATGGGCATGCAGCAGACGGGTCAGGATTTCTTTCTCAAGGTTTTTATCGACGTTCATGGTTACCTCTTCATGGATGTGGAAAGGTCGCTCGCGTCGGCGAGCTATTGGCTGGCACCACCTTCTGAACCCGAGCCACCGGTGGTGGTTTTCGAGCCGACGCCGGTGTCGGCGTTATCGGGTGTCTGGGTGTCTGGCCTGTTCATTCCGCCTTGACGGCCCGCGTCGTTGCCCTGGGTCCGTGGGTCGGTGCCCGTAGACGGAGGCAGGCTGCTGTCGACGCCCGTGCCATTGGTGTTTATGCCGGGTGCGCTTTGGATGGCTGGAGCTTTTGGGGCTTCGACCGGGTCGGTCGGGCCGGTGCCAGAGGCGGTAGTCGCAGCAAACGTGGCGCAGGACAACAGGGAGGTGAGAGCGAGCGCGGTCAATCTGGACATCATCATGGTGTGTCTCCATTTAATAGAGTCCCTACTTGATGTTGGTCCGCCCCCGATTTGGATTGGTGCCTGATGAACGACGAACGGTCTAGACCTGCTGCAGCGCTTTGCTGGTAACGGCGCGGCGCCAGACCAGCCGGCCGACGCTGATCAGCCAGTTCAGCACGGACACTGCCAGTACCGTGAGCAGCAGCGTCGACATCCCTTGTTCGACGATGATTTTCCCGGCCAGCAACGGAAAACCGAACACGCCGATGAAGTAGGACAGGCTGAACAGCAGCAAGGATTGCGCGGTGGTGCCGTTTGGCGCCTCGTTGGCCGCCAGGCCGTTGATCACCGAATAGGTCAGCCCGTAACCGAACCCGAGCATCACTGCCGCCAACACATAGCTGAACCTGTCGTCGACGACGAAACCGAACATCAGGATCGAGCCCACCATCAAGCCCGACAGCAGGCAGGACGCCCAGAATGGGTCGCGCTTGACCACGAAGCTGGCGATCAGCATTCGGCTGCTGATCGCAGCGCTCATGAAGCCGAGGAAGAACAGTGAATAGTCCAGTGACCGCGCCGCCGCGTAGCTGGTTTGGAAACTCGACAGACCGCCGAACACACAACCACCGAGGCCAACCATGATGATCGGGAACACCGCTTTGGACGACAGCACTTGCGCCGCTGCACGCCAGGAAATTCGTGACACCGATGCCGAGTGGGCGGGCGCCTTCTTCAGCTGAGAATCCAACCGCCAAAACAGCAAAACGCCGATCAGGCTGGCCAGCGCCGCCAGGTAAAACGCCGCGGTGATCGGATACCCGAGGGCGCTCGCGGCGCGACCCAGTAATGGACCGCTGCCGATCCCGGTCATCATGCTGCCCGACAGCAGCGCAAAGTATTTCGCGCGTTGGGAAGGCGTTACCAGACTCGCCACGATGATCGGCCCCAAGGTGTAGAACACGCCCCAACCAAGCCCCAGCAAGAGCCCGAAAAACAACAGCAGATTGCCGAAGCCTGATGCCAGGGCGAAGCCCAGACTGGCGGCCACCAGCAAGACGCCGAACAGGGCAATCGATCGAGCGGCACCGAGTAGATCGGACAAGTGTCCGGAGGCGATGACCGCGACAAAGGTGCTGAGCATCGCCGCCGAAATCACACTGCCGGCATCGTGCTCGTTGCCGCCGCGGGAACCGATCAACAGCGACAGCAAAAAGGTCGAGCCGTAGGACAGCGACAGCAAATAGCTGGCGAGGCAAAACAGTCCGAACAACCTGCTGGAGACTGGGGGTGTTGGGCTAGACATGACGCGGTTCCTTGACCCGAGAAGAGAGTTTCATCTATCTATCACGCAAGGCATCGATGTTAGGTCTGAGGTTATCGATTTCAGGGTTAGCGCTGGCCGGAGTAAAGCTTCAGCACGCACCGATTTCTTCCTTGAACAACACCATGAACCCCTTCAACCGTTCGTGGCGAATCTGCGCCAGACGCTGGCCGGTGGTCGTCTGGAATCCGTCCGCCAAGTGCAGTAGTTTGGTCTGGAAGTGATCGAGGCAAAAACGTTTGTCATCGTATTTCCGTGCCTTCGCCTCGGGATCCTGTGGGTCGTACAGCGCACTCCCCATACGTCCGGCGATGTAAAAGGTCCGCGCCACACCGAGCATGCCGAGAGAGTCGAGGCGGTCGGCGTCCTGCATGATTTTGGCTTCGAGCGTGGTCGGCGCGATGTTGGCGGAAAAACTGTGCGCTTCGATGGCATGGGCAACATCGCTGATTTTTGCGCCTGGCCAGACCCTGTCTGCCAACACGTTTGATGCCTTCTCGGCGGCCAGCCGCGACGCCTGAGAACGCAGCGGCGAGTTCTTCTCTACCGCCACGCAATCATGCAAAAGCACCGCTGCGAGCAGCACCTCAAGATCGCCACCTTCTTGCGCGTGGAGCGTTCGCACGTTGTGCCAGACCCGCTGCAAGTGCGACAGATCATGAGCACCGTCCTCTGAGGGTTCCAGCGCGTGGGGTAGCAGTTGCGCAGCGAGAAGTTGCAGTGGCGCGAAAGCATCAGTGTTCATAAACATCCCGTTAAGTGAAATCGTCTTTTGCAGCGACATAGCCCTGTAATTGGATGGACTCGCCCAAGCCGAGGCGTCAATGCGCCACGATGGCAGTCTAATTAGCCAACGACAGCGAGGGCGAGTCCATGAAAAAGCATACTTCGATTGATCAATCCCTGTCTTCTTCCGATTTGTCGGCCTGCACAACCGTGGCGGTCGATCTGGCCAAGCAGGTCTTTCAGGTCGCCGGTGAAGACGTCCTCGGCCAGGTGCACTACGAGCAACGGATCAAGTCGCGCGAGGCGTTTTATGAGTTTCTCCGCCAGTTGCCGCCTCATGTCGTGGTTCTGATGGAGACCGGTCCGGGTGCTCAAGCTTGGGCCCGGCAGTTGCAAGACCAAGGCAATCTGGCACGGATTCTTCCAGCCGGTTTGGTGGCCACACATCGCAGCGGGCCTAAAAATGATCGCAACGATGCGCTGGCGATTCTGCGGGCTGGTCGCGATGAAAAGATCCACGCAGTGCCGGTGAAAAGCGTTGCGGCGCTGGCAATGCAGGCGTTGCATCGCGCCCGCCAAGGTTATGTGCGTCGACGCACGGCGGTGAGTAATCAGATGCGCGGTCTGCTGCTCGAGCACGGCGTGGCCTTGGCGCAGGGCGATGTTGCGATCAGCCAGAAAATTCCGCGGGTACTGGAAGATGCCACCCAGCCGGTGCCGGGCCTGCTGCGAGAACTGATCGACGAACTGTTGGCCGAGTGGCGCCATTTGGGCGAACGCATCAGCGTGCTGACGGGGCGCCTGGAGGTGGCCGCCCGCGCCGACATGACGGCGAAGCGACTGATGACTGTGCGCGGCATCGGCCCAGTCACTGCCACGGCACTGGTGGCCAAGGAAACCAAGCCTGAGCGATTTCCCAATGCCCGCAAGTTTGCCGCGTACTTTGGCATGGTGCCTGACCAGCACAGCAGCGGGCAGACGGTCCGGCTGGGGGACATGACCAAGCGAGGCGATGTTTATTTACGCAGCCTGATGATCCAGGGAGCCCATGCGGTACTGCAACAACTACGACCTGATTCCCAGCAACCCGATGACCGCCGCTTGTTGCGCTGGATGAGCCGACTGGGCCGTAAGGAGGCTGCGGTCAGGCTAGCCAACCGCAACCTGCGAATCGTCTGGGTGCTTCTACAGAATGACCAGACTTATCGTCGCCAGGCTGGTGATGGCCAGCAAGCGACGATGAGCCACTGAGCGACAGAGTTCTGCCACCGAGGTACTAACTGTCCGGCCCTTTGCTGAAAAAAAATTGACCCCAGGTAAGACCGGCGTGGATTGATGCCTTAGCTGCTACTGGCCTTCGAGGCCTGACTGTAATCGGCATACCACGAGCTCTTCCAATTTTGGCCAGAAGCCGAAGACGGCTTCCTCGAATAGGCCTAATACATAGATGCAACGGGGCGGCGGTTTTTCAAAAGCGGGTAGACAGTGAGGGCGAGTCCATACATAGCAGCTGGCGAAGCCTGCGTTCGGCTGCGCCAGCCGCTACACATGCTCCATGGATCAGCTTTGAATTTCCAGTGTGACGAGCGCCGCTCGCCGACTTAGTATGGCGTTTTCCACTGTTGACGAAGGCACGTCCATGACGATCGAGATCCGCCCGGCGACCCCGAGCGATGCACCGCAAATCCTCGGGTTCATCACTGAACTGGCCGACTACGAACGCGCCCGCCACGAAGTCATCGCCAGCGTCGCCGACATCGAGCGCAGCCTATTCAGCGAAGGCGCCACCGCCCACGGCCTGATCTGCCTGCGCGACGGCTCGCCGATTGGCTTCGCGGTGTTCTTCTTCAGTTATTCCACGTGGTTGGGCAGCAACTGCCTGTACCTCGAAGACCTCTACATCACCCCCGAACAACGTGGCGGCGGCGCCGGCAAAACCTTGTTGCGCCATCTGGCGAAAATCGCCTGCGCCAATGATTGCGGTCGATTTGAGTGGAGCGTGCTGGACTGGAACAAACCGGCGATCGAGTTCTACAAATCCTTGGGTGCTCAGCCGCAGGAAGAGTGGGTTCGGTATAGGATGGATGGGGCGGTGTTGAGGGAGTTTGCCGAGGGCAATTGATCGCACACGACATCCTTTAAAGATCGCAGCCTTCGGCAGCTTCTACCTCGATTTGTAGGCGTCGCCGAAAGCTGCGATCTTTTTTTGTTCTCCTCCCAATATATGGGATAGATATTTATATATTGAGATTTTGGCGCGTCCGGGTTTATAGTCCAGCTCACTCACTGCCAATAAACAAAACAGGTGAAGCGATGCTGGCGCAATTGATCGCGCTCGATTGGGGGACAACCTCATTACGTGCCTACAAACTCGCCGCGGGTGGCCAAGTGATGGAACAGTGTTCGCTGTCGTTTGGGATCATGCAGTTACCCCGGACGCCGCGAATCATTAAAGGTCAGGAATGCGCCGACGGTTTTGAGCTGGCCTTTGATGAGGCCTGCGGTGACTGGCTCGACGCGCAACCCGATTTGCCGGTGATTGCTTGCGGCATGGTCGGCAGCGCACAAGGCTGGCGAGAAGCGGCTTACTGCGATACGCCGGCGAACGTCGCCAATCTCGGAACTTCCCTACAAACGGTTCGCAGTCTTCGCGGTGTTGATGTGCACATCGTGCCGGGCGTGATTCAGCGTTCGCGCCTGCCGAACGTGATGCGTGGCGAAGAAACCCAGGTGCTCGGCGTGCTGCAGAATTTACCGGTCGAGGCGGGCGGTGATCTGTTGATCGGCCTGCCGGGCAGTCATTCGAAGTGGGTGGAAGTGGCCGACGGCTGCATCGTGCATTTCGATACCTTCATGACCGGCGAAGTCTTCGCCGTGCTCAGCGAACACAGCATTTTAGGGCGAACCCAGCACAAGGGCGCGTCCTTCGATGGCCAAGCGTTTGATCGTGGCGTGCAGGTGGCTCTGTCGGCGGATGGCGAGATCGGGCCGTTGTCGACAGTGTTCAGTGCCCGCAGCCTCGGATTGACGGGCGAACTCAGCGCCACCGCTCAACCGGATTACTTGTCCGGTCTGTTGATCGGCCATGAACTGTCAGCGTTGGCGAGTGTTCAGCGCCGCCGACGCAACAGCGTTCATCTGCCTTCGATCATCCTCATCGGTAATGCCCAACTCTGTGCCCGCTACAGCCGGGCCCTCGACGCCTGCGGTTTTGCCCGGGTGACCCTGGCCGAACACGCCACCGAGCGCGGCTTGTGGCAGTTGGCGGTTGCCGCCGGGCTGATCACACCACACTCATCCCGTTAAACCTGACTGGAGGTCTGAAATGCTCAAGCAAGCATTGGCGCAAAACGGTCTGATCGCTATTTTGCGTGGCCTGCGCCCGCAAGAAGCGGCAGCCATCGGCGAAGTCCTTTACGCCGCCGGATTTCGCGTCATCGAAGTGCCGCTTAATTCCCCAGAACCGTACGAAAGCATCCGCATCCTGCGCAGTACCTTGCCCGCCGATTGCCTGATCGGCGCGGGCACGGTGTTGACGCCGGAACAGGTCGAGCAAGTGAAAGCGGCGGGGGGCCAATTGATCGTCATGCCTCACAGCGATGCCAAGGTGTTGCGCGCAGCGAAAGCGGCGGGGTTGTTCCTGTCGCCGGGTGTGGCGACGCCGACAGAGGCCTTTGCCGCATTGGCCGAAGGGGCGGACGTGCTGAAGATGTTCCCGGCCGAGCAGATGGGCCCGGCAGTCGTCAAAGCCTGGCTGGCGGTGCTGCCTGCCGGAACGATTCTGGCGCCGGTCGGCGGGATCACGCCGGACAACATGCAGGTGTTTATCGACGCTGGCGTCAAAGGCTTCGGACTGGGTTCCGGGTTGTTCAAACCGGGTATGACACCTGGGGAAGTGGCCGTAAACGCCAAGGCGTATGTCGCTGCATGGAACGCTCTGCGTTAAGACTTTTGGCGCCGAGCGCGCTGCATCTATTAGAGCTGCATTTATAAAAAGAGAGCACAAGATGAAAATCACCAAGCTGACCACTTTCATCGTTCCGCCGCGCTGGTGCTTCCTCAAGGTCGAAACCGACGAGGGCGTGACCGGCTGGGGTGAACCCGTGGTCGAAGGCCGCGCGCACACGGTTGCCGCCGCCGTTGAAGAATTATCCGACTACCTGATTGGCAAAGACCCACGCAACATTGAAGACATCTGGACGGTGCTCTACCGCGGCGGCTTCTATCGTGGTGGCGCCATCCACATGAGCGCGTTGGCCGGTATCGATCAGGCGCTGTGGGACATCAAGGGCAAGGCCTTGGGTGTATCGGTCAGCGACCTGCTGGGCGGGCAGGTGCGGGACAAGATTCGTGTGTATTCGTGGATCGGCGGCGACCGGCCGGCGGACACCGCTCGCGCTGCGAAAGAGGCGGTCGAGCGTGGTTTCACTGCGGTGAAAATGAACGGCACCGAAGAGCTGCAATTTCTCGATTCCTTCGAGAAAGTCGACCTGGCCCTGGCCAACGTCGCCGCCGTGCGTGACGCGGTGGGCCCGAACGTCGGCATCGGCGTGGACTTCCATGGCCGGGTGCACAAGCCCATGGCCAAGGTGCTGATGAAAGAACTCGACCCCTACAAATTAATGTTCATCGAAGAACCGGTGCTCAGCGAAAACTACGAAGCGCTGAAGGAACTCGCGCCGCTGACCAGCACCCCGATTGCCTTGGGAGAGCGGTTGTTCTCGCGTTGGGATTTCAAGCGCGTGCTCAGCGAAGGTTACGTCGACATCATTCAGCCGGATGCTTCCCACGCCGGAGGTATCACCGAAACTCGCAAGATCGCCAACATGGCCGAAGCCTATGACGTGGCGCTGGCGCTGCATTGCCCGTTGGGCCCGATTGCGTTGGCGGCGTGCCTGCAACTGGACGCGGTTTGCTACAACGCGTTCATCCAGGAGCAGAGCCTGGGCATCCACTACAACGAGAGCAACGACCTGCTGGATTATGTCAAGGATCCACGGGTGTTCGACTACGACAAAGGCTATGTGAAAATCCCGAATGGCCCGGGCTTGGGGATCGAGATCAACGAGGAATATGTGATTGAGCGCGCGGCTGTTGGCCATCGCTGGCGCAACCCGATCTGGCGCCATGCCGATGGCAGTTTTGCCGAGTGGTGATATGACACCGTCCTTGTAGGAGCGAGGCTTGCCCGCGAAGGCGTCAGTGATAGCGCCGCCGACAGTCAGACAGACAGACCGAGGAGTGGCCTTCGCGGGCAAGCCTCGCTCCTACAGGATTTTGCGTTTCGTCCATAGCCCTCAATAAACATAAGAAGAGGCACTCCCCATGCAACCGCAAACCCTCACAGGGCAGGCGTCGTTGGTGACGCCCAGCCGCAAGCGTTTTTTCATCATGGTCCTGCTGTTTATCACCGTGGTGATCAACTACCTGGACCGCAGCAACCTGTCCATCGCCGCTCCTGCGCTGACCAGCGAACTGGGCATCGATCCGATTCATGTCGGTCTGATTTTCTCCGCATTCGGCTGGACTTACGCCGCCATGCAAATCCCCGGCGGCTGGCTGGTTGATCGCGTCCCGCCGCGGATTCTCTATAGCGTCGCGCTGCTGTTATGGTCGATCGCCACCGTCATGCTTGGCTTCGCGGCCAGCTTCATCGCCCTGTTCGTGTTGCGTATGGCGGTCGGCGCACTGGAAGCACCGGCGTACCCGATCAACAGCCGTGTGGTCACCACTTGGTTTCCCGAGCGCGAGCGTGCTACGGCGATCGGTTTCTACACGTCCGGGCAATTCGTCGGTCTGGCGTTCCTTACGCCGGTATTGGCTTGGCTGCAGCATCAATATGGTTGGCACATGGTGTTTGTCAGCACCGGTGCGGTGGGCATTCTCTGGGCGGTGATCTGGTACGCGGTGTACCGCGAGCCACGGGATTTCAAAGGCGCCAATGACGCCGAAATCGACCTGATCCGCGAGGGCGGCGGCTTGGTGGATATCCAGGCTGAACAAGCCAAAGTCAAAGCCAAATTCAGCTGGACCGATCTCGGCATCGTTCTGACCAAACGCAAATTGTGGGGTATCTACCTCGGCCAGTTTTGCCTCAACTCGACGTTGTGGTTTTTTCTGACGTGGTTCCCGACCTACCTGGTGAAATATCGCGGCATGGACTTCATCAAGTCCGGCCTATTGGCGTCGCTGCCGTTTCTCGCAGCCTTCGTCGGTGTGCTGTGTTCGGGGTTCTTTTCCGACTGGCTGATCCGCCGCGGTTACACAGTGGGTTTCGCCCGCAAGTTGCCGATCATTGGCGGCCTGCTGATTTCCACCTCGATCATCGGCGCCAACTTCGTCGAGTCGACACCGCTGGTGATTGCCTTCCTCGCGTTGGCGTTCTTCGGTAACGGGCTGGCTTCGATCACCTGGTCGCTGGTTTCAACGCTGGCCCCGGCGCGATTGCTGGGATTGACCGGCGGGGTGTTCAACTTCATCGGCAACCTGTCGGCGATTACCACGCCGATCGTCATCGGTTTCCTCGCCACCGGTGATTCGTTTGCCCCGGCGATCACCTACATTTCGGTTCTGGCGTTGATTGGTGCGCTTTCCTACATCTTGCTGGTAGGCAAGGTCG
The DNA here is from genome assembly GCF_054897825.1 of Pseudomonas sp. ZS1P83. Lineage (NCBI taxonomy): Bacteria > Pseudomonadati > Pseudomonadota > Gammaproteobacteria > Pseudomonadales > Pseudomonadaceae > Pseudomonas > Pseudomonas sp. ZS1P83. Next base: position 3,810,075 of record NZ_CM142706.1, on the reverse strand, counting down.
AGCGTATCAAGTTGTAGTCGCAGCCGTCGGGCGACCATAATGCCGCCCGTTCACTCGCTCAACGGTAAAGGCTGGATATGCAGGAAGACGCCCCAAAAATCGCCAAGGACGCCGCACCGACCGGCACCCAGACACTGCTTCGTGGTTTGGGTGTGGTTCAGGCCGTGGCCAGTGGTGCTCGCGATCTCAAGGAAATCGCCCGGCTGATCGGCACCACCCGCAGCACCACCCATCGTCTGGCCAGTTGTCTGGTGGACGAGCGTTACCTGCGCGTGGTGCCGCAAGTCGGTTATTTGTTAGGGCCGAAGCTGATCGAACTGGGTTTCCAGGCGCGCGAAGAGCTGCCGTTGGTGACCTTGGCCGGTCCGTATCTGGATGAGTTGTCGGCGTTGACCGGCGACACCATTCATTTGGCGATTCGTGAAGGCGACGAGGTGCTGTACCTGCACAAGAATCCGGGGCGCAATGGCCCGGAAATGCGTTCGCGGGTCGGCCATCGCATGCCGTTGGCGCGTACCGGGATCGGCAAGGCGCTGATGCTCGATGACACGCAGGACGAATGGCAGCGGTTGTACGAAGTCAGCTTGCCGGCGGGTGGGAAAAATCAGTTCTGGCCGCAACACCCGGAGCAGTCCTGGGAGCAGTTTCAGCAGCGCATGGTCGAGTATGTAGCGGGCGGATATGCCTTCGATCTGGAAGACAACGAACCGTCGATCCGCTGCGTGGCGGCGCCGATCCGCGATGCCAGCAAACGCATCGTTGCCGGCATCAGCATCGCCAGCACCGTGCCGTATATGCCGCTGGAAAAAATGGCCGAGCTGATTCCCCTGATCAAAGGGGTCACAGCCCGGCTGTCGGCGGAGCTTGGCGCTAAGGTCTGATCAGACCTTCAATGTCGCCATGTCGATCACGAAACGGTACTTCACATCACCTGCAATCATGCGGGCGTAAGCCTCGTTGATCTGGCGGATGTCGAGCATTTCGATGTCGCAGGTGATGTTGTGCTCGGCGCAGAAATCCAGCACTTCCTGGGTTTCGGCGATGCCACCGATCAGCGAGCCGGCCAATACGCGACGGCTCATCACCAGTTTGCCAGCGTGGACCGGTGGATCTACCGGTTCGATCAGCCCGACCAGAATGTGCACGCCGTCGAAACGCAGCGTATCGAGGTAGGGATTGAGGTCGTGCTGCACCGGAATGGTGTCCAGCAGGAAGTCGAAATGGCCGGCCGCAGCCTTCATCTGATCGGCATCGGTGGAGACGATCACGTGGTCTGCGCCTTGACGACGACCTTCTTCAGCCTTGCTCGCCGAGCGGGTGAACAGCGTCACTTCCGCGCCCATCGCCTTGGCGAACTTGATGCCCATGTGACCGAGGCCGCCCATGCCGAGAATCCCGACCTTATCGCCCGCCTTCACGCCGTAGTGCTTGAGCGGCGAGTAGGTGGTGATGCCGGCGCAGAGGATCGGCGCGGCGCTGGCCAGATCGAGTTTTTCCGGGATGCGCACGACGAAGTGCTCGCTGACCACGATGCTGTCGGAGTAACCGCCCATGGTGTTGCTGCCATCGACGCGGTCCGGAGTGGCGTACGTCATGGTCGGACCTTCGAGGCAGTATTGCTCAAGGTTCGACTGGCAGGCTTCGCAGCTGCGGCAGGAGTCAACCATGCAGCCGACGCCGACCAGATCGCCGATTTTGTGCTGGGTGACGTTCGAACCAATCGCGGTAACTTTGCCTACGATCTCGTGGCCAGGCATCAACGGATAAACGGCAATGCCCCACTCGTTGCGTGCCTGGTGGATGTCGGAATGGCAAACACCGCAGTAGAGAATATCGATCGCAACGTCGTCGGCCCGAGGGCTGCGGCGCTCGAATTTCACGGGGGCGAGGGGAGTGGTGGCCGACTGGGCGGCGTATCCGATGGCGGTGTACATGATGAACCTCGCAAAAGCGGTGACAGGTGAGAGGGGCCATTCTGGGCGTCGCACCTGTCACCGGCCATGGCGATTCCTCCGGGTGTCATGCCTAATCCTCCGGCTTGTTTCTTTGACTGGTCAAATGGGCGATCAGACCTGCGATGATGCTTTCATCCCTTTTTCCGTGACTTTTTCTGTGAAGAGCTCCCCATGTTGTTGACCCGTCATCTCGATGCCAATGCCACCCTGGTTTCGCTGATTGAGCCACTGGCGATCCGCGACGGTTTCACACAGACCGCGTTGCCCGGCGTGCAGGTCTTGCGGGCGAGTTGCGATGTCGCCCGGGGCCCGCATATCTATGAGCCAAGCCTGATGATCATCGCCCAGGGCAGCAAACTGGCGTATCTAGGGCCGCGAACGCTGGAATACGGCGCCGGGCATTATTTGATTCAAGCGTTGCCGGTGCCGTTCGAGTGCGAAACCTTTGCCTTGCCGAATGCGCCGCTGCTTGGGGTTTCTGTAGCGATTGACCGGGTGCTGCTGGGTGAGTTGGTGCTGGCCATGGGACTGTCGCCGGGACGGCATATTGCGGTGCAGACGCCGGAGTCGATGACGTCGGTAATACTCGACGACGGGATGCGCGGTTGTGTGGAGCGGCTGTTGCGTTGCCTGCACGATCCGCTGGAATCCCGGATCATGGGGCCGTCACGATTGCGTGAGTTGCTGTTCGTCGCGTTGCGTGGACCGCAAGCCGATGTGTTACGTGCGCTGGTGGAGCAGCAGGGTCAGTTCGCCCGTGTCGCGGCGTCGATCAGCCATTTGCATGCGCATTACACCGAGCCGTTGAATGTCGAGACTTTGGCCAGCTGCGCGAACATGAGTGCGTCGACGTTTCATGAGCATTTCAAACGCAGCACCTTGTTATCGCCGGTGCAGTACTTGAAGCGCTTGCGCTTGCTCAAGGCGCAGACGTTGCTGGTGGCCGAAGGTTTGGGTGTGGCGCAGGTGGCGCATCGGGTCGGGTATCAAAGTACGTCGCAGTTCAGTCGCGAGTACAAGCGCTACTTCGAGCGTAATCCCGGCGATGAGCGCGCTGCCTGACGGACAACAAAAAGGCCCCCATTCGGGAGCCTTGATGTTCAGCCGTTCGACTTACATGTTGGGATAAGTCGGGCCGCCGGAGCCTTCCGGCGCCACCCAGGTGATGTTCTGTGCAGGGTCCTTGATGTCGCAGGTCTTGCAGTGAACGCAGTTCTGGGCATTGATCTGGAAGCGCTTCTCGCCGTCTTCCTTGGTCACCACTTCATACACGCCGGCCGGGCAGTAGCGCTGAGCGGGCTCATCGTACATCGGCAGGTTCTTGGCGATCGGGATGCTCGGGTCGGTCAGCTTCAGGTGGCACGGCTGTTCTTCTTCATGGTTGGTACCGGAGATGAACACCGAGCTGAGTTTGTCGAAGCTGATCTTGCCGTCCGGTTTCGGGTAGTCGATTTTCTTGCAATCGGCCGCCAGTTTCAGGCAAGCGTAATCCGGCTTGTTATCGTGCAGGGTGAACGGCAGTTTGCCGCCGAAGATGTTCTGGTCGAGCCAGTTGAAACCGCCGCCGACGATGGCGCCGAACTTGTGGATCGCCGGGCCGAAGTTGCGGCTGGTGAACAGTTCGTCGTGGAGCCAGCTCTTCTTGAAGGCGTCGACGTAAGTGGTCAGCTCTTCGGTGCCGTCTTTTTCAGCAAACAGCGCCTCGGCCACGGATTCAGCGGCGAGCATGCCGGACTTCATCGCGGTGTGGCTGCCTTTGATCTTGGCGAAGTTCAGGGTGCCGAGGTCGCAACCGATCAGCGCGCCGCCCTTGAAGACCATTTTCGGCAGCGAGTTCAGGCCGCCCTTGGAGATGGCGCGAGCACCGTAGCTGATGCGCTTGCCGCCTTCCAGGTACTGCTTGAGCACCGGGTGATGCTTGAGGCGCTGGAACTCGTCGAATGGCGACAAGTAAGTGTTGCTGTAGGACAGGTCGACGATCAGACCCACTACAACCTGATTGTTTTCCAGGTGATAGAGGAACGAGCCACCGGTGTTCTCGGTGCCCATGATGTCCAGCGGCCAACCGGCGGTGTGGACTACCAGGCCTGGCTGGTGCTTGGCCGGATCGACTTCCCAGATTTCTTTCAGGCCGATGCCGTAGTGCTGGGCGTCGGCATCGCTGTCGAGGTTGAAGCGCTTGATCAGCTGCTTGCCGATATGGCCGCGGCAACCTTCGGCGAACAGCGTGTACTTGCCACGCAGTTCCATGCCCGGGGTGTACAGGCCTTCTTTCGGATGGCCTTCGCGGTCAACGCCCAGATCGCCCGTGATAATTCCGCGAACCACGCCGTTCTCGTCGAACAGCGCTTCCTGAGCGGCGAAGCCCGGGTAGATTTCTACACCCAGGTTCTCGGCCTGCTGGGCCAGCCAGCGGCATAGGTTGCCCAGGGAGATGATGTAGTTGCCTTCGTTGTGCATGGTCTTGGGCACAAAGAAGTCAGGAATCTTCTGCGCGCTGTCGGCGTTCTTGAGAACGAAGATGTCATCGCGAGTAACCGGCGTGTTCAGCGGGGCGCCGAGTTCTTTCCAGTCCGGGAACAATTCGTTCAGGGCGCGGGGTTCGAAAATCGCGCCGGAGAGAATGTGAGCACCGACTTCGGAGCCTTTTTCGACCACGCAGACGCTGATTTCCTTACCGGCTTCGGCGGCCTTCTGCTTCAATCGGCAGGCGGCGGAAAGACCCGCGGGGCCGGCACCGACGATGACCACGTCGAATTCCATGTATTCGCGTTCCACAGGTTATCTCCTACTCAAGGCTCAACAGTTTTTTTTCTAATTGGAGGTTTGGTGTCGCATCCATGAATTCCTGCTCAATGCTGGAAGAGGACAATCGATGAACCACCTTTCTCTCTGGGTGGCGCATTATATCTACACCACTCCTAGCGTCCAATACAAACGTTTGTTTGAATCGGCTCAAAGCCAGAGAAATCAAAGTCACGCGGCTTATGACTGGCCATTTTGCCGTATTGACCGGAATAGGCGTTCCGGTCAATATACGGTCGGTTTTGCGCTCGCCGTAGGCTGACTGTTGGTTTCAAGAGCACCTCTAAAGACAGGGCGATGGCAGTACAGGGTGGTGCGCCGCGCAAGTTTGCTGCGCAGTTTACACGTCGCGATATTGAATGACTTGTCAGTCATCACTGACGAACGGTCATCAGCATCGTGAGCGCTTATCCCTTGACACCTTTGCCAGCGTTTTTAGAGGTGCCCTTGCGCCGATGAGCATCAAACCGCCAGGTTCGCCTAGGCGACTTTCTTTTCACCGGAGAGTAACGAGGAATCCATGAAGGTTCTTGTAGCTGTCAAACGCGTTGTGGATTACAACGTCAAGGTTCGCGTCAAGGCGGACAATTCCGGCGTTGACCTCGCCAACGTCAAGATGTCGATGAACCCGTTCTGCGAAATCGCAGTGGAAGAAGCCATACGCCTGAAAGAGAAAGGTGTTGCGACTGAAATCGTCGTCGTCTCCATCGGCCCGTCCACCGCTCAAGAGCAACTGCGCACCGCGCTGGCTCTGGGTGCCGACCGCGCCATCCTCGTCGAATCCGCCGAAGATCTGACTTCCCTGGCCGTTGCCAAACTGTTGAAAGCGGTTGTCGACAAGGAACAGCCTCAGCTGGTGATCCTCGGCAAACAAGCCATCGACAGCGACAACAACCAGACTGGCCAGATGCTCGCAGCATTGAGCGGCTACGGTCAGGGCACGTTCGCATCCAAAGTCGAAATCAGCGGCGACACCGTTGCCGTGACTCGCGAAGTCGACGGCGGCGCGCAGACGGTTTCCCTCAAACTGCCGGCCATCGTCACCACCGACCTGCGTTTGAACGAGCCGCGCTACGCGTCCCTGCCAAACATCATGAAAGCCAAGAAGAAGCCTCTCGAAGTGCTGACTCCGGACGCTTTGGGCGTTTCCACCGCCTCCACCAACAAGACCGTGAAAGTCGAAGCGCCAGCTGCACGCAGCGCGGGTATCAAGGTCAAGTCGGTGGCTGAACTGGTTGAAAAACTGAAAAACGAAGCGAAGGTAATCTAATCATGACTATCTTGGTAATCGCTGAACACGACAACAAAGCAGTGGCCCCGGCCACGCTGAACACCGTGGCTGCCGCTGCGAAAATCGGTGGCGATGTTCATGTACTGGTTGCAGGTCAGGGCGTTGGCGCCGTGGCTGAAGCCGCTGCGAAAATCGCTGGTGTGGCGAAAGTGCTGGTGGCCGACAACGCCGCCTACGCTCACCAACTGCCGGAAAACGTTGCGCCGCTGGTAGCAGAGTTGGGCAAGGGCTACAGCCACATCCTGGCTGCCGCGACTTCCAACGGCAAAAACATCCTCCCGCGCGTTGCCGCCCAGCTGGACGTTGACCAGATCTCCGAGATCATCTCGGTCGAAAGCGCTGACACCTTCAAGCGCCCGATCTACGCCGGTAACGCCATCGCCACCGTTCAGTCGAACGCTGCGGTCAAAGTGATCACCGTTCGCGCCACCGGTTTCGACCCGGTTGCTGCTGAAGGGGGTTCGGCGGCTGTTGAAGCCGTTGCGGCTGCTCACGACGCTGGCACATCGAGCTTCGTCGGCGAAGAACTGGCCAAGTCCGATCGTCCGGAACTGACCGCTGCCAAGATCGTCGTTTCCGGCGGCCGTGGCATGCAGAACGGCGACAACTTCAAACACCTGTACGCCCTGGCTGACAAGCTGGGCGCTGCCGTCGGTGCTTCCCGCGCCGCGGTCGACGCAGGTTTTGTACCCAACGACATGCAGGTCGGTCAGACCGGCAAGATCGTTGCTCCACAGCTGTACATCGCCGTCGGTATCTCCGGCGCGATCCAGCACCTGGCCGGCATGAAAGACTCCAAAGTGATCGTTGCGATCAACAAGGACGAAGAAGCGCCGATCTTCCAGGTGGCCGATTACGGCCTGGTGGCGGACCTTTTCGAAGCCATCCCTGAGTTTGAGAAGCTGGTCTAATCCAGCGGCCTGACTTATAAAGAGCCCGACCTTTTGGTCGGGCTTTTTTTTGTTTCGGATTTGAGTGGGAGAGTGTCGCCATGGATCTGCGCCGAGTTTACGGCTGGTCATTGCTGCTGGGTCTGACGGTGTTGCCGGTGCTGTCCGTCGCCGCGGGCAAGTGCGAACGCCTGGTGGTGACCGGCAGCCCGGATGCGCCGCCGTACCTGTGGCAAGATCCGCAAAACCCCAAGCACCTGATCGGCGCCAGTGCTGACCTGTTGCAGCAAGTGGCGGGGGAGCTGGGGATCAAGGTCGAACTGCTTTACGCCGGCAAACGCTCCCAGGCCCTGGACGAAGTGCGCAGTGGGCGAATGGACATGCTGGCGGATGCGTCATTGACGGTCAGTGAACTGGAATCCCTGGATTACATTCATCCTCCGTTACTGGAAAACGATTACCTGGTCTGGACCCGCAAAGACTCGACGCTGGACTACAACGAAGCGCAGGACCTTCACGGTCATCCCGGCGCGTTGTCGGAAAAGTCTCGCATGACCCCGGCATTTGGCACGTTCGCCGAGCAGCAATTGACCCTCATACGGACTCCCAACCTGACCCAGGCGTTTCAGAAATTGCTGCTGGGCGAGGTGGAATTTGTCCTTGCGGGACGCTACTCGGGCATGGCAGCTGCGCAGACACTTAACCTGGCCAACGACCTGATCGCCCGTCCACAACCGATCGACAAACCCGGCCTGTTCCTCGCGGTTTCCCACAGCTCAGCCTGCAACGATCCGTGGTTGCGCGGACAGCTGGCCAAAAAGATGACAGAATTGCCCGCGTCCGGACTGACGGAAGCCGTGCTGCAACGCAATATCGAGCGCTGGAAGGCGCAACAGCAGCAATCGCCGCAACAACCCGTCAGGACCCCAAAACAGTAGGGATTTTTAGTGAGTATTCGACCTCTTTTCGCTGCCCTGGCCGTTCTGGCTCTGGCGGGTTGTGCAGCCGATCCGGCGCCGAATGAACAAATGCGCCTGACCGAACAGGCACTCGTACAGGCAAAGGCCGTGGGCGCCATTGCCGAGGACGTGCCGGAAATGAAACTGGCCGAAGACAAGTTCAACCGTGCCAAGGGCAGCATGAACGACCAATCCTTCAAGAACGCGCGCATGCGGGCCGAGCAGGCCGAGCTGGACGCGCGTCTGGCCGAAGCCCGGGTTCTGACCCTCAAGAGCGAGGAGCAGTTGAACGTGCTCAATACCCGCATCACTCGCCTGCGCAAGCAACTGGGAGATGCCCAATGAACCTCAAGACCAAAGCACTCGGCGGTTTGATCCTGGCAGGCTGCGTAAGTCTCTATGGTTGTGCCGGTCAGCACAACGAGGCCGCGTTGCAGCAAGCCAGTACTGACTTCCAGAAGGTCAAGGAAGACTCCAGCGTGCTGCGAATTGCGCCCAAGGACGTGATTCGCGCGGGTGAGTCGCTGGCCCGCGCCGATCGTCTGTCCAGCTACTGGGGCAGTGGATCGGACGTGCTGCATTACGCTTACCTGAGTGAGCGCTACAGCGAAATCGCGCGCGAACACACCAATCAGGTGCTCAACGAAGAACGTGCCGCGAAGCTCGAACTGGAGCGTCAACGACTGCAACTGGCCCTGCGCGAATCCAAACTGCTCAGCGTGCAGCAGCAGGGCAAGTGGCTCGAAGAACAGATTGTCGCGCTGGCGACCACCCAGACCGACCGAGGCCTGGTGATGACCTTGGGCGATGTGCTGTTCGACACGGGCGAAGCCGAGTTGAAAAACTCGGCGAACCGTGTGGTGTTGAAGATCGTGCAGTTCCTGCAGCTCAACCCCAAGCGCGTGGTGCGCATCGAAGGCTACGCCGACAGTACCGGCGGCAAGCAGGAAAACCTCAAGCTGTCTCGCGACCGTGCGCAATCGGTAGCGAACGTGCTGATGGATCTGGGCATCGACGACAAACGCATCCAGGTCGAAGGGTATGGCGATGAATACCCGGTGGACGTGAACGCCTCCGAGCGGGGCCGGGCACAGAACCGTCGGGTGGAAATTGTGTTCTCCGACGAAAAAGGCCAGCTCGGCGCTGCCCGCTAAGGGCTGCGTCACTGGAAAACCCGGCCTGCCAGTCAGCGCCGGGTTTTTTGTGCCTGCCATTTACCTCTCGCCGGGCGAATAAAAGCAGTACAGTTTTTGCTGACAATGCACTGTACGGTCGACTATTGTGGCAACTGTCCCAGTACACTTCTAAACTGTTCCGGTATTGTTTCACACAAGAATAAAATGCCCGTGAAATCGAGTGCTGCGTCATGACCAATCTCTTGCTCTACCAACGTATTGCTCAGCAACTGGCCGAAGACATCCGCCGTGGCGTCTATCAACCGGGGGAGCGCGTGCCTTCGGTGCGCAAGATGAGCTCGCAGCTCAACGTCAGCCATGCGACGGTGTTGCAGGCTTACGCCAACCTCGAGGATCAGGGGCTGATCCGCGCCCGGCCGCAGTCGGGTTACTACGTGCACCAGACCCCGGCCTTGACCGCACCGACACCGGACATCGCCCGAGTCGAACGTCCCGGTCTGGTCACTCGCAGCAGCATCATTCAACAAGTCCTGGTCGAGTCTCGCCGCGAAGGTGTGTTCCCTTTGGGCGCGGCCGTGCCGAGCGTCGATTATCTGCCGGTGCGGGCGCTGCATCAGCAACTGGCCAAAGTCACCCGGTTCCATAGCCCGCGGGCTTTCAGCTACATGTTCAGCCCGGGTTTCGAACCGCTGCGACGTCAAGTGGCGATCCGCATGCGCGATGCCGGCGTGGTGGTCGATCCGTCGGAAGTGGTGATTACCCACGGCTGCGTTGATGCCTTGCAGATGTCGCTGCGCGTGCTGACCCGGCCGGGCGATTTGATCGCCGCCGAGTCGCCGACCTACTACGGTTTGTTGCAACTGGCTGACCTGCTGGGCCTCAAGGTCATCGAAATCCCCAGCGATCCAGCCACTGGCATGAGCCTCGAAGCCTTGCAACTCGCGGCCAACCAGTGGTCGATCAAGGCGCTGGTGTTGACCACTCGCCTGAGCAATCCATTAGGCGGCACCATGCCTGAAGAGCGGCAAAAGCAACTGCTGCGTCTGGCCTCGGATTTCGATATCCAGATTGTTGAAGACGATATCTACGGCGAGTTGATGTTCGAGCAGGGTCGCACCAAGTCGCTTAAAGCCTACGATCGGCTGGACCGGGTGATCTATTGCTCAAGTTTCTCCAAAACCCTGTCGCCGGGCGTGCGGATCGGCTGGATGATTGCCGGCAAGTACCAGCAGGAAATCCAGCGTTTGCAGACCTTCAGTACCCATTCGGCCTGCAGCGTCACGCAAATGGGTATTGCGGCCTATCTGGAGAACGGTGGTTACGACCGGCATTTGCGCTACATCCGTCAGGAGTACCGCAAGAACCTCAGCGCCTTCCAGCTGGCCGTGCAGCAATACTTCCCGGAAGGCACACAGATGACCCGGCCTACCGGCGGCTTCATTCTTTGGGTCAGTCTGCCGGGGCGGGTCAACACTCAGGAGCTGCACGTTCGTGCGTTGCAGCAGGGCATCAGTATCGCGCCGGGGCTGATTTTCAGTAACACCGAGCAGTTCAATCACTGCATTCGGCTGAACTGCGGCACACCGTGGAACCGTGAAGCCGAGCGTGCATTGATGACCCTGGGCATGCTGGCCACCCAGCTCTGCCAGGAGATGGCCGGCGGCCTGTGACGGGGCTGGCAGGTTATTCCTGTCCGTGCTTGTCATGTTGCCTGCAACAGGCGAGCATATGGCCTCCTGCCGTTGCGCCGTTGGGTACATGAAATCGATTTTCCCCGCCGTCTGGCTATCGATCTGCCTTCTGATGACGCTCCAGGCCGAAGGCGTCATGGCGGCTTCCGTTCAGGAAAAGCCGGCAGCCAGCGCCACATCGAAAAAACCGGCTCCCGGCAAAAAAGCCGCGCCGGTCAAAAAGAAAGCGGCCCCGGTGAAAAAACGACCGCCGATTGTCTCCAAGTCCAAGCCGGCCAGTGAGGTCGTGAAAACCAAGCTTCCTTCGGCCAATCTGGACTTGAGCCTGCCCGAGGACATGGTCGAGGAGCTGAAACCGATCGGTACGGTAGCGTTGCCACGGCACGATGCAGTATTGCCGCAAATGTTCGGTGACAAGGCTGGCAGCACTCCGTTTCAGCTCAACGGACGGCTGATCAGCAACGAAATGCAGTTGCAACTGCGCAACGAAGAGCGCCGTGAAGTCGAAGGCGCAGCGCTGGAATTCGAGTTCAAGCGGTAATTCCCTCCCATCTGTGACCCGCTGGCCAGACGCTTTGTCGGAGACTGGTCAGTCACGCTCGTTTTGAGCGAAAAAACCCGGGTCCAGGCAATTTTAAACAAGCGTTTTAGCGGTTACTCTGTGCCACGTCCTTTAACACATCGCCCGTCGCGAGGAGCTCGTCGTCATGAAATGCCGTGAAGGCTGTGGCGCCTGTTGCATTGCCCCTTCCATCAGTTCACCGATTCCCGGAATGCCCAAGGGCAAAGCCGCCGGAGAACGTTGCGTACAACTTTCTGTCGAAAACCTGTGCAATATTTTCGGCAACCCGGAACGTCCTGCCGTGTGTTCGGCTTTCGAAGCCGACATCGAAGTCTGCGGAAGCAGCAGTGACGAAGCGATCAAATTGCTGGGTTGGTGGGAGCAAATGACGGCTGCGTGATGTGTTCACCCAACGGAACTTCAACAATAAGGAATAAGATTATGGGTTCGCTGCAACGTATGGCTGTGCTGTGTGGTTTGACGGTAATACTCTCTTCCACGGCTGCTCAGGCCGAAGACTGGAAAGTCGCCAAGGAACAGGACGGCATCAAGATCTCCTTGAGCGAGGTGGCCGGCTCCGATTACAAGGCCTACCGTGGTGTCACGCTGATGAAGACCACCCTGGCCAAACTGCGCGCATTGCAGGAAGACGTGCCAGGGGCCTGCGCCTGGATTCACGAATGCAAGACCCAGAAGTTGCTCAAACACGAAGGTGATCAGAGCTGGACTTACACCCAGTTCAATACGCCTTGGCCGGTCACCGCGCGTGATTCGGTGCTGCATGTGACCACCGTCGAGGGTGCCGATGGCAGTCTGACCCGTAAACTCGAAGGCGTGCCGAAGTACATTCCTGAGGAAAAAGGCTTTGTGCGGGTGACCAAGGTCGACGGTTTCTGGAAGTTCGTGCCCAAGGGGGACCAGATCGAAGTGACCTATCAGGTGCACACCGAGCCGGGCGGTAGCATACCGTCGATGGTCGCCAACAAGTTTGTGGTTGATGCGCCATTCAATACCTTGAAAGCCCTGAAAGAACGCGCCGAGAAGTAATCGATTCGCTCTTTTGATAAAGCGCCCTGACTGGTTCGGGGCGTTTTCTATTTGAATGCCGGATTGCCCACTGCGCAGGACTCACGCCTCGCGCCGATAGCGGGACGCAGAGCGTCCCCGGCGGCATTCCCACGCGGAGTGGGAACGATCAGTGGGTGAGCGCTGAGTGCTGTTGACCGCTGCAACGGAAATATCCCGAACTAACGGCATCAGGAGCAGGGGACTTTATTTTGTTTCGGGATATGCGCTGCACGAAATTTTCACAAAGTCTACAAGACAATTCGCCCGCGCCAAACATGCCGGGCAGTAATCAATGGCAATGCCGCGGTTGATCGTGCAACATTTGCGCACCGCACAAGCCCCGGGGCCGAGTACTGGCCAACAGAGGGCTAAGGCGCAGATGTATTTTTTGAAACTTCAACTTCCAATGGGTCCTAAAACGACATGGCAAACCCGGACGCCCTGAGTCAGCAGCGAGCTTCTAGTCGCCTGCTGCAACCGACCGTCAAATCGCATCTGGCCTACACGCTGCTGTGTGCCCTGGTCATGATGGTCATGTTCAGCCTGCTGCGCGTTGCGCTGCTGGTTTACAACAGCGAGATGATCCTCGACACCCCCGCCTCGACCTTTCTCGAAGCGTTCGTCAACGGTCTGCGTTTCGACCTGCGTCTGGTGGTCTATCTCAGCATTCCTTTGCTGCTGGCGCTGTTCAGCACCCGTGCGATGGCCGCACGCGGGTTCTTCCGTTTCTGGTTGACCATTGCCTCGAGCATCGCGCTGTTCCTCGGCCTGATGGAGATGGATTTCTACCGCGAGTTCCACCAGCGCCTCAACGGCCTGGTCTTCCAGTATGTGAAGGAAGACCCGAAAACCGTAATGAGCATGCTCTGGTACGGTTTCCCGGTGGTTCGCTACCTGCTGGCCTGGGCCGTGGGCACGTTGATCCTGACCCTGGCGTTCAAGGGCGCCGACCGCGCCACCCGCCCTCGTGGTCCATTCAGCGGCGGCAGCATCGGCACGCGCCAGATCGCCCCGTGGTATGCGCGCATCGCGGTGTTCGTCGTCTGCCTGCTGGTCTGCGTGGTGGCCGCTCGTGGCACGTTGCGTCAGGGCCCACCACTGCGTTGGGGGGACGTCTACACCACCGACTCGAACTTCGCCAACCAGTTGGGCCTCAACGGCACATTGTCTTTGGTCGCAGCGGCCAAGAGCCGGATGTCCGCAGATCGCGACAACATCTGGAAGGCAACCCTGCCACAGCCGGAAGCGCAGAAAATTGTGCGTGACATGCTGGTGATGGCGGACGACAAACTGGTGGATACCGAAACCGCAGCAGTGCGTCGCGATTACACGCCGCCGGCCGACAAGACCCTGCCGATCAAGAACGTCGTCGTGATCCTGATGGAAAGCATGGCCGGTCACTCGGTGGGTGCCTTGGGCGCACCGGGCAACATCACGCCGTACCTCGACAAACTGTCGAAGGAAGGCCTGATGTTCGACCGCTTCTTCTCCAACGGGACCCATACTCACCAGGGTATGTTCGCCACCATGGCGTGCTTCCCGAATCTGCCGGGTTTCGAATACCTGATGCAGACGCCGGAAGGCAGCCACAAGTTGTCCGGCCTGCCGCAATTGCTCAGCGCCCGTGACTACGGTGACGTCTATGTCTATAACGGCGACTTCGCCTGGGATAACCAGTCGGGTTTCTTCAGCAACCAGGGCATGACCAACTTCATTGGTCGTAACGACTTCGTGAATCCGGTGTTCTCCGATCCGACCTGGGGCGTGTCCGACCAAGACATGTTCGACCGCGGTCTGGTCGAGCTCAAGGCGCGGGAAAACGGCAAGCCGTTCTATGCGTTGCTGCAAACCCTGTCCAACCACACGCCATACGCCTTGCCGACGCCATTGCCGGTTGAGCGCGTGACCGATCGCGGCAGTCTGAACGAGCATTTGACTGCCATGCGCTACGCAGACTGGGCGCTGGGCCAGTTCTTTGAAAAGGCCCGCAAGGAGCCGTATTTCAAGGAAACCCTGTTTGTGATTGTTGGCGACCACGGTTTTGGCAACGAGCGTCAGATCACAGAAATGGACCTGGGCCGATTCAACGTGCCGATGCTGATGATCGCACCGGGCATCCAGGAAAAGTTCGGCCAGCGTGACCATACAGTGGGCACGCAGATCGACATCGTGCCGACCATCATGGGCCGCATTGGTGGTGAAGTGCGTCATCAGTGCTGGGGGCGCGACCTGCTCAACCTGCCTGAAGGCGACACCGGTTTTGGCGTGATCAAGCCGTCGGGTAGCGAGCAGACCACCGCCATCATCACGGCCGATCAGATCCTGGTGCTGCCGAAAGAAAAGGAAATGGCGCCGAAGATGTACCAGTACGAACTGGGCGCGACACCTCACGCCGAGATCGTTCCAGATGCGCCGCGTACCGCTGAGCTGAAGCTCAAGCTCGAAGCGTTCCTGCAAACGGCGACCAAGAGCCTGATCGACAATACCGCCGGTGTGGTTGACGGCAAGCCGGACTAAGTCTTGATGCAATAAAAAAAAGAGGCCCTTGAAAAGGGCCTCTTTTTTTTGCCGGTTAAACCTTTATATCTTGCCGAGCAACAGCAGGATCAACAGCACCACCAACACGACGCCGATGATACCCGACGGGCCATAACCCCAACTTCTGGAGTGCGGGAACACTGGTAAACCACCAATCAGCAAGAGGATCAGGATTACGATAAGAATTGTGCCCATGTCTATTTCCTTGTTGGAAGTGTTCTGGAATACCTGGCGTTTAACTGTCAGCCGGGATGCTATAAAACCAGGCTGCTTACAAAATCCGACTGTCGCGTATGAAAGAAAATTCCAAGTTTTTTTAATGTTTTTCGAAGAAAGGCTTATTTCGTTTTTTGTTGTACTAGTTGGTTCAGTGTTTGCCACGGTTTGCTCGGGCCATTCAGCAATCTGATGGAGCGTGGGCCCGGCAATATCCTTCGCTACACTCGGCTCATCTTCCCCAGAACAACAAGGCTGTTTGCTATGCAAAATCGCATGATGATCACTGGCGCGGGCTCGGGCTTAGGTCGCGAAATCGCGCTGCGCTGGGCGCGTGAAGGCTGGCAGTTGGCCTTGTCGGATGTCAGCGAACCCGGTCTGCAGGAAACCCTGAAGCGGGTTCGCGAAGCCGGTGGCGATGGTTTTATCCAGCGCTGCGACGTGCGCGATTATAGCCAGCTGACCGCTTTCGCTCAGGCTTGCGAAGAGAAACTCGGTGGCATCGATGTCATCGTCAATAACGCCGGTGTTGCCTCGGGCGGGTTCTTCAGTGAGTTGTCCCTGGAGGACTGGGACTGGCAAATCGCGATCAACCTGATGGGTGTGGTCAAGGGCTGCAAGGCCTTCCTGCCGCTGCTGGAAAAAAGCAAAGGCAAGATCATCAACATCGCGTCAATGGCAGCCCTGATGCAAGGCCCGGCCATGAGCAACTACAACGTGGCCAAGGCTGGCGTGGTGGCATTGTCCGAAAGCCTGCTGATCGAACTGGCGCAGCAGGAAGTCGGCGTGCATGTGGTGTGCCCGTCGTTCTTCCAGACCAACCTGCTGGACTCCTTCCGTGGCCCGACGCCGGCCATGAAAGCCCAGGTCGGCAAGTTGCTGGAAAGCTCGCCGATCACCGCTGCCGACATTGCCGACTACATCTATCAGCACGTTGCCGCTGGCGAATTCATGATTCTGCCCCACGAGCAGGGCCGCATGGCCTGGGCGCTCAAGCAGAAGAACCCGCAACTGCTCTACGACGAAATGACCGTCATGGCTGATAAAATGCGCGCCAAGGCCAAACAAACCGCAGGCTGAGCTTGCCCATGCACAACACCGTCGTTAGGGTGGCCACAATCGGCCATCCTCGCGAGACGTTTGCATGCTCAATTACCTGTGGTTTTTCCTTGCCGCGCTGTTTGAAATCGCCGGATGCTTTGCCTTCTGGATGTGGCTGCGCCAGGGCAAAAGCGCCTGGTGGGTCGTGCCGGCTCTGTTCAGCCTGACCTTGTTCGCGCTGCTGCTGACCCGCATCGAAGCGACCTATGCCGGTCGCGCCTACGCCGCTTACGGTGGCATCTACATCATCGCGTCGATTGGTTGGCTGGCGGTGGTCGAGCGGATTCGTCCGCTGGGCTCGGACTGGATCGGCGTGGCGTTATGTGTAATCGGGGCGAGCGTCATCCTTTTCGGCCCGCGATTCTCCGCTGCCTGAAGGATCGGTCCTTCATTCAAAGGATTTGTCAGACGTATCCTTAGGAAGCGTTCGTCCTGCGCTGTAGGGCGGGACTGATTGTCTGTCAGCGTATTGAAGAGCCGCTGCACGCGGGGCATCTTCAGGGTCCGAAAACCCTGAAGGATGAATGTCATGCTTGTACTCAGTCGCGTTGTGGGCGAATTGATTTCCATCGGTGACGACATTTCTGTGCGCATTGTTGCGGTCAACGGCAACACTGTGCGCTTCGGCGTCGAAGCGCCGCAGAACGTCAACGTTCACCGGGCGGAGGTCTACGACCGCATCCAGGCCAAACGGGCAAAAAACAAAGGGCGCTGAAGGCCTCAGTCGAACAGGTGCTTGGGCACATCATGCTTGAGCATCAACTGGCATTGCTCGCTGTCCGGATCGAAGACAATCAGCGCCTGGCCCTTGGTCAATGCCTGGCGAACCCGCAGAATACGGGTTTCCAGCGGCGTGTCATCACCGTTATCCGTACCGTCACGGGTTACGAAATCCTCGATCAGGCGAGTGAGGGTGTCGACTTCAAGTTGGTCGTGGGGAATCAGCATGGGCACCTCGGCTAAACAATGGCGCGATGCTACGGCGAATGGGAGGTTGCGGCTAGCCTGCTGGCCTTAGTGTTTGTGTTAGTGATCGTTCCCACGCTCTGCGTGGGAATGCCTCAACGGACGCTCTGCGTCCGCTTTTGGGACGCGGAGCGTCCCGGGCTGCATTCCCACGCGGAGCATGGGAACGATCGAAAATGCCAAGCGCGAACTCAGGTATCCGATCGCTGCCCCACCAAACTATCCACCGACGGCACCCGCGTATCGCTTTCCATCTGCGTGTCATGTTCGATCTGATGACTGAACCGGTCCAGTGAGCCCTTGGCCGGTTGTGCATCGCTGGCAAACACCGGCGGACTAAGGATGTAGGCGCCGAGCAATCGACTGAGCGCAGCAAGGCTGTCGATGTGGGTGCGTTCGTAGCCGTGAGTGGCGTCGCAGCCGAAGGCGAGCAGGGCGGTGCGAATGTCGTGCCCGGCAGTGACCGCCGAATGGGCATCGCTGAAGTAGTAGCGGAACAGGTCGCGACGCACCGGCAACTCGTTGTCACTGGCCAGGCGCAGCAGATGCCGTGACAGGTGATAGTCATAAGGTCCGCCGGAATCCTGCATCGCCACGCTCACGGCGTGTTCGCTGGAATGCTGGCCCGGTGCGACCGGGGCAATGTCGATGCCGACGAATTCGCTGACGTCCCAAGGTAGTGCCGCCGCGGCGCCGCTGCCGGTTTCCTCGGTAATGGTGAACAGTGGATGGCAGTCGATCATCAGCTCTTCGCCGCTGTCGACGATCGCTTTCAATGCCGCCAACAAGGCTGCAACACCGGCCTTGTCGTCGAGATGTCGAGCGCTGATGTGGCCGCTTTCGGTGAACTCCGGCAACGGGTCGAAGGCGACAAAGTCACCGACGCTGATCCCCAGAGAGTCGCAATCGGCACGGGTGGCGCAATACGCATCCAGGCGCAGTTCGATGTGATCCCAACTGATCGGCATTTCATCCACGGCGGTATTGAACGCATGCCCGGAAGCCATCAGCGGCAGCACGCTGCCACGGATCACGCCGTTGTCGGTAAACAGACTGACCCGGCTGCCCTCGGCAAAACGGCTGGACCAGCAACCGACGGGGGCCAGGGTCAGACGACCGTTGTCCTTGATCGCGCGAACCGCCGCGCCGATAGTGTCCAGGTGAGCGGAGACCGCACGGTCGGGGCTGTTCTTCTTGCCCTTGAGAGTGGCGCGGATGGTGCCGCGGCGGGTCATCTCAAAGGGAATGCCCAGCTCTTCAAGCCGCTCGGCGACATAACGCACGATGGTGTCGGTGAACCCGGTCGGGCTGGGAATGGCGAGCATTTCCAGCAGGACTTTTTGCAGGTAGTTCAGATCCGGTTCCGGAATTTTGTGGGTCATGGAAACTCCTGATGAGTTAACGACTGATCGTTCCCACGCTCCGCGTGGGAATGCAGCCAGGGACGCTCTGCGTCCCAAATACGGACGCGGAGCGTCCAGTGAAGCATTCCCACGCAGAACGTGGGAACGATCGAGAGGGAGCGTTAGCCAGCCGGCTGACTATGCGGAAACAACAAATCCACAAACCGCTCGGCCGTCGGCTGCGGTTCATGGTTGGCCAGTCCGGCGCGCTCATTGGCTTCGATAAATACATAGTCCGGTTGATCGGCGGCGGGCACCATCAGGTCGAGCCCGACCATCGGAATATCCAGCGCACGCGCCGCACGCACCGCCGCTTCCACCAACGTCGGGTGCAAGATCGCCGTCACATCCTCAAGAATGCCGCCGGTATGAAGATTCGCCGTACGCCGTACGAACAGATGCTCACCGGCCGGCAGAATACTGCTGTAGTCATGGCCGGCCGCCTGCAAGGTGCGCTCGGTTTCATGGTCCAGGGGGATTTTGCTCTCACCGCTGGTCGCCGCCTGACGCCGCCGACTCTGGGCTTCGATCAACTCACCGATGGAATGCTGACCGTCACCCACCACTTCTGCCGGTCGGCGAATGGCCGCGGCGACCACCTCAAAACCAATCACCAGAATCCGCAAGTCGAGGCCTTCGTGGTAGCTCTCCAGTATTACGCGGCTGTCGAACTCGCGGGCGAATTCGATGGCTTGCTGGACCTCTTCGATGGTGCGCAGATCTACGGCGACGCCCTGGCCTTGTTCGCCATCCAGCGGTTTGACCACCACGCGTTCGTGCTCGTCGAGAAACGCCAGGTTGTCATCGGCGTTGCCGGCCATTTGCTGCGACGGCAGGTTCAAACCGGCGGTCTTGAGCACTTTATGCGTCAGGCTTTTGTCCTGGCACAACGTCATGCTGATGGCGCTAGTCAGATCGCTGAGAGATTCACGGCAACGTACGCGGCGACTGCCATGGACCAATGTGAACAGGCCGGCATCGGCGTCATCGACTTGCACTTCGATGCCGCGACGGTGAGCTTCCTCGACGATGATCCGTGCATAAGGATTGAACTCGGCTTCGGGGCCCGGGCCAAGAAACAACGGCTGATTGATGCCGTTTTTGCGCTTGATCGCGAAGGTCGACAGGATGCGAAACCCGAGTTTGGCGTAAAGACTTTTCGCCTGCCGGTTGTCGTGCAGCACCGACAGGTCCAGGTAACTCAGCCCACGGCTCATGAAGTGCTCGATCAAGTGTCGCACCAGCACTTCACCGACACCCGGTCGCGAACAGTGCGGATCGACCGCCAGGCACCACAGGCTGCTGCCGTTCTCTGGATCGTTGAACGCCTTGTGATGATTGAGGCCCATGACACTGCCGATGATCGAGCCGCTGTCCTCATCTTCGGCCAGCCAATAGACGGGGCCACCCTGATGGCGCGGGGTCAGCAAACTCGCGTCGATCGCCAGCATGCCGCGCAATTGATACAGCTGATTGATCGCTTGCCAGTCCGCGTCACTCTGGGCCCTGCGGATGCGAAAGCCGCGAAACACCCGAGTGGACTGACGGTAATCGCTGAACCACAGGCGCAAGGTGTCGGACGGGTCGAGAAACAACTGGGCCGGCTCCAACCCCAGCACTTGCTGGGGCGCAGCCACGTATAGGGCGATGTCGCGCTCGCCGTTTTGTTCGTTAAGCAGCTCTTGGGCCAGGCTCGCCGCATCCGGAAAAGTATGGCCGATCAGCAACCGGCCCCAGCCGCAATGCACGGCTATCGGTGCGGCGCCCAATTCGCTGCCGTCTTCGGCCAGACGCGCCTGCAAGCGTTCGTACGAGGGCGCCTGACCGCGCAACAAGCGTTGGCTGTAGGCCGTGGCGTGGGGTTTCATCGATCAGATTCCTTGTTCACTGAGCCACAGGTTCAGCGCCGCCAATTGCCACAGCTTGGAGCCGCGCAATGGGGTCAACTGGCCTTGGGGATCGGTCAGCAGGCGGTCGAGCATCTCTGGCTGGAACAGGCCGCGATCCTGGCTCGGATCAAGCAGCAGTTCGCGCACCCAGTTCAGCGTGTCGCCCTGCAAATGCTTCAGACCAGGGACCGGGAAGTAGCCTTTCTTGCGGTCGATCACTTCACTCGGAATGACCAGTCGCGCGGCTTCTTTCAAGACTTGCTTGCCGCCGTCCGGCAGTTTGAATTTGCCCGGCACGCGCGCCGACAATTCCACCAGGCGGTAGTCGAGAAACGGCGTGCGCGCTTCCAGGCCCCAGGCCATGGTCATGTTGTCGACGCGTTTGACCGGGTCGTCCACCAGCATGATCGTGCTGTCCAGACGCAGGGCCTTGTCCACCGCCGCATCGGCACCGGGCTGTGCGAAATGTTCTTTGACGAAGTCACCGGCCGCGTCATTGGCCGTCAGCCATTTCGGCTGCACAGTGGCGGCGTAATCGTCGTAGCTGCGGTCGAAAAACGCATCGCGATAGGCCGCGTACGGATCGGCGGCACCGTCGACTTGTGGATACCAGTGATAACCGGCGAACAACTCGTCGGCACCCTGGCCGCTTTGCACCACCTTGCAATGCTTGGCCACTTCACGGGACAGCAGATAGAACGCAATGCAGTCATGACTGACCATCGGTTCGCTCATGGCGCGAAACGCTGCGGGCAGTTGCTCGATGATCTCTTTTTCGTCGATGCGCAGTTGGTGATGTTGCGTGCCGTAGTGCTTGGCGATCAGGTCTGAATACTGGAACTCGTCGCCGCGCTCGCCGCCGGCGTCCTGGAAACCGATGGAGAAGGTCGACAGGTTTTCCACACCGACTTCACGCAACAGACCGACCAGCATGCTCGAATCGACCCCGCCCGAAAGCAGCACACCCACATCGACCGCCGCACGTTGACGGATCGCCACCGCGTCACGGGTGCTGTCGAGTACACGGTCACGCCAGTCTTCGAGTGTCAGATTCATCTCGTCGGCGTGTGGGCCGTAGGGCAGGGTCCACCAGGTTTTCTGCTCGGTGGTGCCATCCGCTTCGATGCGTATCCAGGTCGCCGGTGGCAGTTTTTCGATGCCGGCCAGCAAGGTGCGCGGCGCCGGGACCACTGCGTGGAAATTCAGGTAATGATTGAGTGCCACCGGATCGAGGATCGGGTTGATGTCGCCGCCCTTGAGCAGCGCCGGCAGCGCCGAGGCAAAGCGCAGGCGCTGACCGGTGCGCGACAGGTACAGCGGCTTCACGCCGAGACGGTCGCGGGCGATGAACAGGCGTTGGGCGTCGCGTTCCCAAATGGCGAAGGCGAACATGCCGTTGAGCTTGGGCAGCAAGGCTTCGCCCCAGGCGTGATAGCCCTTGAGCAGCACTTCGGTGTCACCACCGGAATAGAAGGCATAACCGAGGCTTTCAAGCTCGGTGCGCAGTTCCGGGAAGTTGTAGATCGCGCCGTTGAAGGCCAGGGACAAGCCCAATTGATTGTCGATCATCGGCTGCGCCGAGCCGTCCGACAGGTCCATGATTTTCAGGCGACGATGGCCTAGGGCAATCGGCCCTTGGCTATGAAAGCCCCACGCGTCAGGGCCGCGAGGCGCCAGGTGATGGGTGATTCGTTCAACGGCCGCGAGGTCCGCAGGTTGATGATCAAAGCGTAACTCGCCAGCTAATCCACACATAAAGTCCTTACCGGTTTTTCCGTTGGGGAGGGTCAATCGATACGCGCCAAAAACGGCGGGTACTCAGAAACTGACCCGGCTGAATCCCCGGAGTTTTAGACCGATAAGTTATAAGGCGAGCCGTCAGACTTTTCCGCGGATCAATTGGCGCACGGCAAAACGGTTGGGATGACAGGCCTCGGCGACCGCTCTGGGCAGGGGCAGAGGTTCGTTCTCGATCCACGCTGCGAGCAATTCACCCGACAGTGGCGCGGTGATCAGGCCGCGAGAACCGTGGCCGCTGTTGACGTAAAAACCCTCAAGCCAAGGGCAGAGAATGTCCGGTACTTGCCGGGCGTCCTTGCTCAGTACGGCGTAGGCGTCGACGAACGCTCCTTGCTCGGCCAACGGGCCGACGATCGGCAGATAATCCGGGCTGGTGCAGCGGAACGCGGCGCGCCCTTCAAGCTGCTGCGGCTCCAGTTTTTGAGCATGCAGTCGAGTGGCCAGGTCGGGGGAGATTTCCTCGAGCAAGGCCAGATTGTCGAGGTGTTCCGCGAGGGTCGGGGTCAGGTCATCGCTCTTGAAGTCGAAGCTGGCGCCGAGCGTGTGTTCGCCCAGTCGAGCCGGCGCCACATAGCCTTCGGCGCAGACGACGGTGGCCAGGCTCTGACTTTCAGGTGTTTGCGCCAGTCGGGTGATCTGGCCACGAATGCGTTTGAGGGGCAGTTCGGCGCTGTGCGCAAAACGCTTGATCTCGGCGGCGCCGGCCAAAATCACCACGGGGGCACTGGCCAGCAAATCATCCCCGTCCCAGGCCTGCCACTGATCATCAACCTTGCGCAGTTCCAGTACATCGCGATGGGGCAGCCACTGGATGTTCGCTGAAGACGCCTGCCAGTGGCACAACGCGGGCGGATGAACCCAGCCGCCTTCCGGGAAAAATAATCCGCCGTGCTCAAGGGCGATGCCGGCCTGGGCCTCGGCTTGCGGTTGATCGAGCAAGTGCACCAAGTCTGGCGCAAAGGCTGAAGCCAATTGCGCCTGACGCTCCGCTTCCTTGGCGTTGAAGGCCAGTTGCAAGACCCCGCAATCGTCCCAGTCGACGCCTCGATGCAAATGCTCAAGCAAGCGCCGGGTGTGACCGAAACCACTGACAATCAATTGCGACAACGCCGTCCCATGGGCCGAAAGCTTGAGGTACAACACGCCCTGAGGATTGCCCGAAGCTTCCTGCGCCAGGGCGTGGTGGCGTTCCAGCAGACTGACTTGCCAACCCCGCGCCGCGAGGCTGGCAGCCGTAGCACAACCGGCCAGGCCAGCACCGATCACCAGCGCCCGACGTTCGCCGGTCAGCGGCGTTGGGCGCGCAAACCATGGTTTGGCCGCGGCGGGCGCCGGGACTTCTTCAGGCCAGCCGAGGAACACGCCGCGCAGGATTTCCCATTTGTGGCCAATGCCGGGCGTGCGCTTCATCTTGAAGCCCGCCGCATTCAGCAAGCGGCGCACCCAGCCGGTGCTGGTGAAGGTGCTGATGGTCGAGCCGGGTGCCGCCAGCCGGGCGAGTTCGGCAAACAGCTCGGCGGTCCACATGTCAGGGTTTTTCGCCGGGGCGAAACCGTCGAGGAACCAGGCATCGATCTGTGCGTCCAGTTGCGGCAACTGCTCCAATGCATCGCCGATCAACAGGGTCAACGTCACGCGACCGTTATCCAGCACCAGCCGCTGGAAGCCTTGATGGATAGCCACGTACTGCGCGAGTAACTGATCGGCAAACGGCTTGAGCTCCGGCCATAGCGCAAGCGCCCGTTGCAGATCCGGTGCACTCAGCGGGTACTTTTCGACACTGACAAAATGCAGTCGCGCTCCGGCCACCGCATGCTGCTCGAACAACTGCCAGGCGCACAGAAAATTCAACCCGGTGCCGAAACCGGTCTCGCCAATCACCAGTCGACCGCCGGCCGGCAACGCAGCGAAGCGCTCACGCAAAGCATTCTGTTCGAGGAATACGTAGCGGGTTTCGTCCAGCCCCGACAGATCGGAGAAATACACATCATCGAACACCCGCGAGCGCGGGAGCCCTTGGTCGTCCCAGTCGAGCTGGGCGTGGGGCAATACAGGTTTCATGGCAGGCTCGGCAACGGCAAGGCGGCCATTCTAGCCGATCGCCGATTATCGGGCGATGATGATGGTGCGGACTCGAACCGCTTTTCGTAGGAGCATGGCTTGCCAGCGAAGGCGTCCTCGAGTGCGCCTTCGCTGGCAAGCCATGCTCCTACAAAGAACGGTGCAACAGCATGGGGAATTTCCCCGTCGTCCACCTGCCCAATCCGCTAGTCTTGCTCAATCCTGGAAGGAGCCGTCCCATGTTCGAATCCGCCGAAATCGGTCACGCCATCGACAAAGAAACCTACGACGCCGAAGTGCCGGCCCTGCGTGAAGCCTTGCTCGAAGCGCAGTTCGAACTTCACCAGCAACGCCGTTTTCCGGTGATCGTTTTGATTAATGGCATCGAAGGCGCCGGCAAGGGCGAGACGGTCAAGTTGCTTAACGAATGGATGGACCCACGCCTGATCGAGGTCCGCACGTTCGATCAACAGACCGACGAAGAGCTGGCGCGGCCACCGGCCTGGCGCTACTGGCGGATGCTCCCGGCGAAAGGCCGGATGGGGGTGTTCTTCGGCAATTGGTACAGCCAGATGCTGCAAGGTCGGGTTCATGGCTTGTTCAAGGACCCAGTGCTGGATCAGGCGATCAACCAGTCCGAGCGCTTTGAAAAAATGCTCTGCGACGAAGGCGCACTGATCTTCAAATTCTGGTTCCACCTCTCCAAGAAGCAAATGAAGGCGCGGCTCAAGGCCCTGGCGGATGACCCGCTGCACAGCTGGCGCATCAGTCCGCTGGACTGGCAACAATCGCAAACCTACGACAAATTCGTGAAATACGGCGAACGCGTATTGCGCCGTACCAGCCGCAACTACGCGCCTTGGCATGTGATTGAAGGCGTGGACGCTCATTACCGCAGCCTGGCGGTGGGCAAGATCCTGCTCGAAGGTCTGCAAAATGCTTTGACGCGACGCAAGGTCCATCCCGACAAGGTCAATGCTGCGCCGTTGTCCATCAGTGTCGATCAGCTCAACCTGCTCGACAGCCTGGATTTGACTCAGCGTCTGGACAAGGACGATTACGAAGAACAACTGATTACCGAGCAGGCGCGATTCTCAGGCCTGATGCGCGACAAACGCATGCGTCGGCACGCCTTGGTGGCGGTGTTCGAAGGTAATGATGCGGCCGGCAAGGGCGGGGCGATCCGCCGGGTCGCGGCGGCCCTCGACCCGCGTCAGTACAGCATCGTGCCGATTGCCGCGCCCACTGAAGAGGAGCGGGCGCAGCCGTATCTGTGGCGGTTCTGGCGGCACCTCCCGGCCAAGGGCAAGTTCACAGTGTTCGATCGTTCGTGGTACGGGCGGGTGCTGGTGGAACGCATCGAAGGCTTCTGCCCGCCGGCGGACTGGTTGCGGGCGTACAGTGAAATCAATGATTTCGAAGAGCAGATCACTGACGCCGGGGTGATCGTGGTCAAGTTCTGGCTGGCCATCGACAAACAGACGCAACTGGAGCGTTTCCAGGCCCGGGAAGAAATTCCCTTCAAGCGTTTCAAGATCACCGAAGATGACTGGCGCAATCGTGATAAATGGGACGACTACCGCGCGGCGGTCGGTGACATGGTCGACCGCACCAGCACCGAGATATCGCTCTGGACGCTGGTGGAAGCCAATGACAAACGCTGGGCGCGGGTTAAAGTCCTGCGCACCATTAATCTGGCACTGGAAGAGGCTTTCGAAAAGTCTGACAAACACGACAGGAAGGTGAAAAAGCCCAAGAAGTGAGCGATGGTTGCGCATACGCGGGGTGAATGATTGTCGCGGTCGATAACACGGTGGACTTATGCTCGGTCCACTCCCAACCGACAACAATAATGAGGTATGCCATGCGTGAAGTAGTGATCGTCGACAGCGTGCGGACCGGCCTGGCCAAATCCTTTCGCGGCAAGTTCAACCAGACCCGTCCGGACGACATGGCGGCTCACTGCATTAATGCGCTGCTCGAGCGCACGGGCATTGACCCGGCCAGCGTCGAGGATTGCATCGTCGGTGCCGGCTCCAACGAAGGCGGTCAGGGTTTCAACATCGGACGCAACGTCGCGGTGCTGTCGCGCCTGGGGACTGGCACTGCCGGCATGACACTCAACCGTTTTTGCTCGTCGGGCTTGCAGGCGATTGCCATCGCCGCCAACCAGATCGCTTCGGGTTGCAGCGACATCGTCATCGCCGGTGGCGTCGAGTCCATCAGCCTGACCATGAAAAGCATCAACACCGACAATCTGATCAATCCGCTGCTTAAAGAGCAGGTGCCAGGCATCTATTTTCCGATGGGGCAGACGGCCGAAATCGTTGCCCGTCGTTACAACGTCAGCCGCGAAGAACAGGACCTGTACGCGCTGCAAAGTCAGCAACGTACCGCTCAGGCTCAGGCCGCTGGATTGTTTGACGATGAAATCGTGCCGATGGCGGTTAAGTATCGCGTTGAAGACAAGGCCACCGGTCAGGTGCAGATCCTTGACGGCATCGTCGATCGCGACGACTGCAATCGCCCGGGCACTACCCTGGAAAGTTTGGCGGGATTGAAACCGGTGTTTGCCGAAGGTGGTTCGGTGACGGCGGGCAATTCTTCTCAGTTGTCCGATGGCGCGTCGATGACGCTGGTCATGAGCCTGGAAAAAGCACTGGAACTGGGGTTGAAGCCGAAGGCGTTCTTCCGGGGTTTCACTGTGGCCGGGTGCGAGCCGGATGAAATGGGCATCGGCCCGGTGTTCTCGGTGCCGAAGTTGCTCAAGGCCAAGGGTTTGCAGGTTGCCGACATTGATCTGTGGGAACTCAACGAAGCCTTCGCGTCCCAGTGCCTCTACAGCCGCAATCGGCTGGAGATCGATAACGACAAGTACAACGTCAACGGCGGTTCGATTTCCATCGGCCATCCGTTCGGCATGACCGGTTCGCGTCAGGTCGGGCACCTTGTGCGTGAATTGCAACGGCGTAATCTGCGTTACGGCATCGTCACCATGTGTGTGGGTGGCGGGATGGGGGCGACCGGGTTGTTTGAGGCGGTGCGTTAACCCTTAAGATGTTTGCTGTTTATTAGATGGCCTTCGTCGGAACGCCGCACGGAGCAAGCCCGCTCGCACATTCAACCGCATTCCCATGTGGAAATTCGGTCAAAAATGTGGGAGCGGGCTTGCTCCGGGCGGCGATCCGACGAAGGCAGCGCCGCGGCCTATAGGCTCATACGCAAAAGCAGCATCCGCTCGATGTAAGCCTGTACCTCCCGCGCCAATTTCTCCGTGTTTTCAAACGGCCCCTCCAGGGTGTTTTCACGGGTGCTGAAATACAACTCCCCATTCACACGACACACCCGGTCGCAGCGAAAGTGCGTGGCGGGGGCAATGTCCTGGGCGCGTTTGCCGTACATGGCGATCTCCTGAGTGATGTTCCTGCTGGCGAATTCAATGAGCTTATGCATGAACTACTTGCAACGCCTGGCCAGCCGATCGACGGCATAGCGCCAATTTAATGGTGCGACCCGCACAGTTTCATTCGCGGCCAACGCCCAACTGTCCCTGTGTGCCGAATGGCGCTAAGCCTAGAATGACCTTTCTCACCACTGGGCTTCGGGGTTCGCCATGCACATTTCATCGGGTCGCTGGGTTTATGGTCTGTTCCTGGCCTTGCTGACCGCGTTGCTGTGGGGAATCCTGCCGATCAAACTCAAGCAAGTGCTGCTGGTGATGGACCCGGTGACGGTGACTTGGTTTCGCCTGATCGTGTCTGGCGGGTGCCTGTTCATTTACCTGGCGGCGACCAGGCGCCTGCCGAGCCGTAAAGTGCTCGGGCCGCGCGGAGGCTGGTTGGTGTTGATGGCAGTGCTCGGCCTGGTGGGCAACTACGTGCTGTACCTGATGGGCCTGAACCTGCTCAGCCCCGGCACCGCGCAACTGGTGGTGCAGATGGGGCCGATCATGTTGTTGATCGCCAGCCTGTTTGTGTTCAAGGAACGGTTCAGCGTGGGGCAGGGGATTGGCCTGCTGGTGCTGCTGATCGGCTTCGCGCTGTTTTTCAATCAGCGCTTGGCCGAGTTGCTGACCTCGCTGACCGATTACACCGCCGGTGTGCTGTTGGTGCTGTTAGCGTCCACGGTCTGGACCTTCTACGCGTTGGGCCAGAAGCAATTGCTCACGGTGTGGAATTCGTTTCAGGTAATGATGGTGATTTACCTGTTCTGCGCGCTGCTGCTGACGCCGTGGGTGCATCCGCTGGAAGCGCTGCAACTGAGTCCGCTGCAAGGCTGGCTGCTGCTGGCGTGCTGCATGAACACCCTGATCGCCTATGGCGCGTTTGCCGAGGCTCTGGCCCATTGGGAGGCTTCGCGGGTCAGTGCAACGCTGGCGATTACGCCGTTGGTGACCTTCGCTGCGGTGGCCGTGGCGGCGGCGTTATGGCCAGACTATGTGCATGCCGAGCAGATCAACGGTCTGGGTTATGGCGGGGCTGTGCTGGTGGTGCTGGGGTCGACGCTGGTCGCGCTGGGGCCGTCGTTGATTGCAGGTCTGAGAGCACGGCGGATGCGGATGGCGTAAGTTGATCGTTCCCACGCTCTGCGTGGGAACGATCGGGGTAGGGGGCTTAACCCTTGGCACCCGCCTCCAACATATTCTCCGGCCTTACCCACGCATCAAACTCTTCATCCGTCAGATACCCAAGTTGCAACGCCGCCTCACGCAAGGTCAGCCCTTCTGCGTAAGCCTTTTTGGCGATCTCCGCCGACTTGTCATAACCAATGTGCGGATTCAGCGCCGTCACCAGCATCAATCCACGTTCCAGGTGTTCAGCCATTTTCTCTGCATCCGGTTCCAGACCCGCGATGCAATGCTGCTGGAAGTTGCTGCAGCCATCGCCCAGCAGGCGGATCGATTGCAGCAGGTTGTGGATGATCACCGGTTTGAACACGTTCAATTGCAAATGGCCCTGACTCGCTGCAAAACCAATGGCGACGTCGTTGCCCAGTACCTGACAAGCGAGCATCGATAGCGCTTCGCACTGAGTCGGATTGACCTTGCCCGGCATGATCGAGCTGCCCGGTTCGTTGGCTGGCAGTTTCACTTCGGCGAAGCCTGCTCGCGGCCCGGAGCCCAGCAAGCGCAGGTCGTTGGCGATTTTCATCAGGGTCACGGCAAGGGTTTTCAGCGCGCCGGACAGTGTTGTCAGCGGTTCATGGCCAGCCAGGGCGGCGAATTTATTCGGTGCGGTGACGAACGGCAGGCCGGAGAGGGCGGCCAGCTCGGCAGCGATGGCTTCGCCAAAACCATGGGGCGAATTGAGCCCGGTGCCGACCGCGGTGCCACCCTGGGCCAGTTCACACACGGCCGGCAGCGCGCTGCGGATGGCCCGCTCGGCGTAATCCAGTTGCGCGATGAACGCCGAGAGTTCCTGACCGAAGGTAATCGGCGTCGCGTCCATCATGTGGGTCCGGCCGGTCTTGACCAGTTTCATATGCCGCGCGGCCAGCTCGGCCAATCCGCCCGACAGTTCGCTGATCGCCGGCAGCAAATGCTGTTGCACCGCCTGAACGGCGGCAATGTGCATGGCGGTCGGGAAACAGTCGTTGGAGCTCTGCGAGCGATTGACGTGATCGTTGGGGTGGACCGGCGTTTTGCCGCCGCGAGGATTACCGGCCAGTTCGTTGGCGCGTCCGGCGATCACTTCGTTGACGTTCATGTTGCTCTGGGTGCCGCTGCCGGTCTGCCAGACCACCAGCGGGAACTGGTCGTCGTGGCTGCCGTCGAGCACTTCGTCGGCGGCCTGCTCGATCAACCGGGCGATGTCGGCGGGCAGGTCACCGTTGCGGTCATTGACCCGCGCCGCGGCTTTCTTGATCAGCGCCAGGGCATGCAGCACCGCCAGCGGCATGCGTTCGTTGCCGATGGCGAAGTTAATCAGCGAGCGTTGCGTCTGAGCGCCCCAGTAGGCTTCATCCGGGACTTCCACCTGGCCAAGGCTGTCGGTTTCGATACGGCTCATCATGCACACTCCTGTAAGTCTGATAGCGCAGTTTAGGCCGTGATCGCCGGCCGTGGTTCCATCAGTCTGGAATTTGACCGTTCAACCCCTCTAAATCAGGCCCGATAAGGCTTGGGGTTGAGCGACACACTTTTTTAGGCGCAGAATGGACGCCCTTGGGGTTTTACCTCGCCTGCTAGAAAAGGAAACTCGATGACTCGTCTTCGTGCCATCTGTACCGCGGTTGCACTGGTTTGCGCCAGCGGCCCTGTTTTTGCCGATACCGCCAGCCACAACGCCAGTGCCGAAGCTTTCCTGACCCTGGCGCACGCTGACAAATTGGGCACCCCGGTGTACATGCAAGTGCAGCAAATGTTCGCTCAGCGCTTTCAACAGACCAAAGCACCTGAATCGAAAAAAGCCTTACTGGAAACCTACCAGGCCAAAGCCAACGCCGCGCTGGACCAAGCCATTGGCTGGAACAAGCTGAAGCCGGACATGGTCAAGCTCTACACCACCAACTTCAGCGAATCCGAGCTGAAAGACCTGGTCGCGTTCTACCAATCGCCACTGGGCAAGAAAGTCCTGGAAAAAATGCCGCAGCTGACTCAGCAATCGGCCCAGATGACTCAAGCCAAACTGGAAAGCGCAGTGCCTGTGGTCAACAAACTGCTGGCTGACATGACTGCCGAGCTGGAGCCTAAAGGCGCCGCCGCTCCAGCCAAGAAAAAGCCTTAAGCGGAGTTCGGTATGACCATGCAACAACGCATCGAATCGACGCTGGCCCTGTTGCAGCCGCAGCATCTGCAAGTGTTGGATGAAAGCCACATGCACAGCCGTGGGTTGCAGACCCACTTCAAGGCCGTGGTGGTCAGCCAGCAGTTCGAAGGGCTCAACCGGGTCAAGCGTCACCAAAAAGTCTACGGCACGCTCGGCGAGCTGATGGGCGAGTTCCATGCGTTGGCGCTGCATACCTACACACCAGAGGAATGGGCACAGATCGACGCGGCTCCGGCCTCTCCAACCTGTGCTGGCGGCAGGTAGGAGCGAGCGGTGCGGCGATCCGACTTGCCCGCGAAGGCGTATTCAAGATCGCCTTCGCCGGCAAGCCGTGCTCCTACAGAGAAACATTTTTTTTGCTAGAATCCGCAACGCGCCGCTTACCCGGCGCGTTTTTTTTCGCATCCGGTTCACCCTTTACGAGGGTAGCCACCTGGAGAATCACCCATGACACAACAGATTGTCGTGGCGGCACTGTATAAGTTCGTCACTCTGGAAGATTACGTCGCCCTGCGCGAGCCGCTGCTGCAAGCAATGGTCGACAACGGCATCAAAGGCACGCTGCTGATCGCTGAAGAAGGCATCAACGGCACCGTGTCCGGCAGCCGCGAAGGCATCGACGGGCTGATGGCCTGGCTCAAGAACGATTCACGTATGGACGACATCGACCACAAAGAGTCGTACTGCGACGATCAGCCGTTCTATCGCACCAAAGTCAAACTCAAGAAAGAAATCGTCACCCTCGGCGTTGAAGGCGTGGACCCGAACAAAAAGGTCGGCACCTACGTCGATCCAGAGAACTGGAACGCCTTGATCAGCGATCCTGAAGTGCTGTTGATCGACACTCGCAACGACTACGAAGTCTCGATCGGCACCTTTGAAGGCGCCATCGACCCGAAGACCACCAGTTTTCGCGAGTTCCCTGACTACATCAAAGCCAACTTCGACCCGGCCGTGCACAAGAAAGTCGCGATGTTCTGCACCGGCGGCATTCGTTGTGAAAAGGCCTCGAGCTACATGCTCAGCCAAGGCTTCGACGAGGTTTATCACCTCAAGGGCGGCATTCTGAAGTACCTCGAGGAGGTGCCGCAGGAAGAAACCAAATGGCAGGGCGACTGCTTCGTGTTCGACAACCGCGTGACCGTTCGTCACGACCTCAGCGAAGGCGACTACGATCAATGTCATGCCTGTCGTACACCGATCAGTGTCGAAGACCGCACATCCGAGCACTATGTGGCCGGCATCAGTTGCCCGCATTGCTGGGATACGCTCAGCGAGAAAACCCGCCGCAGCGCCATTGATCGGCAGAAGCAGATCGAACTGGCCAAAGCGCGCAACCTGCCTCATCCGATCGGCTACAACTACAAGCAAACTCCTTCCGAGGCTTGAATCATGTCAGCGCAACGCCTGCTCTATGTGATGGACCCGATGTGTTCCTGGTGCTGGGGCTTTGCGCCCGTCGCCAATGCGCTGGTCGAGCAGGCGCAGGCGGCAGGTGTGGACGTGCACTTGGTGGTGGGAGGTTTGCGCACCGGCAGTGGTTCGGCGCTGGAGCCGACCACCCGGCGCTACATTCTTGAGCACTGGCAGGCGGTCACCGAAGCGACTGGCCAACCGTTCAAACTTGAAGGCGCATTGCCCGACGGGTTTGTCTACGATACCGAACCCGCCTGTCGGGCACTGGTGACTGCGCGCAGCCTGGCGCCGGATTGCGCGTGGAAACTACTTGGGCTGATTCAGCACGCGTTTTACGCCGAAGGTCGCGATGTCACCCACGCCAGTGTTCTGGTGGAGTTGGCGGAGCAGGCCGGTCTACCGCGCATCGAGTTCGCCGCTGCGTTCGACCGTGCCGATCAGCACGCCGCGACGGCTGCCGATTTCACCTGGGTCCAGGACCTGGGCATTGCCGGTTTCCCTACATTGCTGGCTGAGCGTGATGGTCAATTGGCACTGTTGACCAATGGCTATCAGCCGCTCAGCGTATTGTCTCCGTTGCTCGGCCGCTGGCTGGAGCGCGCTGCCTGTGCATGATCTGCCCGATGATGCGCCAGCTCCAAAGCGTATCGATCGCCTGAGCTGGGGGGAAATTCGTCGACTGGCTCTTCATCACAAAAAATCCCTGTGGATTGCCAACGGCGTGGCGGTGTTGGCAACGCTGTGCAGCGTGCCGATCCCCTTGCTCTTGCCGTTGCTGGTGGACGAAGTGCTGCTGGGCCACGGCGACACTGCGCTGAAAGTCATGAACCACGCGCTGCCCGAAAACTGGCAGAAAGCCGCAGGTTACATCGGCCTGATGCTGCTGGTGACCTTGACGCTGCGCTGTGGCGCCTTGTTGTTCAACGTGGTGCAGGCAAAGTTGTTTGCGGCTTTGGCCAAGGACATCGTGTATCGGATTCGCACACGACTGATCGAACGGCTCAAGCGCATCTCACTGGGTGAATACGAAAGCCTGGGCAGCGGCACGGTGACCACGCACCTGGTCACCGACCTGGACACCGTAGACAAATTCGTCGGCGAAACCCTCAGCCGTTTCCTCGTCGCCATGCTCACACTGGTCGGCACCGCGAGCATTCTGGTGTGGATGCACTGGAAACTGGCGCTGCTGATCATGCTGTTCAACCCGCTGGTGATCTATGCCACGGTGTTGCTAGGTAAGCGGGTCAAGCACCTGAAGAAACTCGAGAACGACAGCACCTCGCGCTTCACCCAGGCACTCACCGAAACCCTCGACTCGATTCAAGAAGTACGCGCCGGCAACCGTCAGGGCTTTTTCCTCGGTCGTCTCGGCCAGCGGGCTCGTGAGGTCCGCGATTATGCGGTGACGTCGCAGTGGAAAACCGATGCCTCGAACCGTGCCAGCGGCTTGCTGTTCCAGTTCGGCATCGATATTTTCCGTGCGGCGGCGATGCTCACTGTGCTGTTTTCCGACCTGTCCATCGGCCAGATGCTCGCGGTGTTCAGCTACCTCTGGTTCATGATCGGCCCGGTGGAACAACTGCTGAATCTGCAATACGCCTACTACGCCGCCAGCGGCGCGCTGTCGCGGATCAACGAGTTGCTGGCCCGGGCCGATGAGCCTGAATATCCGGGCGGAGTGGACCCGTTCAACGGTCGCGAAACCGTTGGCATCGAAGTCCAGGGATTGAGTTTCGGTTACGGCGACGAGCTGGTGCTGAACCAGATGAACCTGTCGATCGCTCCCGGTGAGAAAGTCGCGATCGTCGGTGCCAGCGGCGGTGGTAAAAGTACGCTGGTGCAGTTGCTGCTGGGCTTGTACACGCCGCTCGCCGGAACGATCCGCTTCGGCGGTTCGACCCAGCAGGAAATTGGTCTGGAAACCGTGCGCGAGAACGTCGCTGTGGTCCTGCAACATCCAGCGCTGTTCAACGACACTATCCGCGCCAACCTGGCCATGGGCCGTGAGCGCAGTGACGAAGCCTGCTGGCAGGCTTTGGAGATTGCTCAGTTGCACCAAACGGTTCGTGAGTTGCCCAACGGCCTGGACAGCATCGTCGGCCGTTCCGGTGTGCGCTTGTCCGGCGGCCAGCGTCAACGTCTGGCCATTGCGCGGATGGTCCTGGCCGAGCCCAAGGTGGTAATCCTCGACGAGGCCACCTCAGCGCTGGATGCCGCCACTGAATACAACTTGCACCAGGCGCTGGCGCGGTTCTTGAGCAACCGCACCACGTTGATCATTGCGCACCGTCTTTCCGCAGTAAAACAGGCCGACCGGGTGCTGGTGTTCGACGGCGGGCAAATTGCCGAGGATGGCGACCATCAGCAGTTGATTGCCGATGGTGGGTTGTACGCCAAGCTTTATGGGCATTTGCAGCAATTGCAGGTCAGCCCCAAAGCACCTTGAGCGCGTTGTCTGCGCCATCGTGACCGAACTCTTTCAACACCACTGAACACGACTCACAAGGGCGCATCGTCGTCGCCACGTCGACGGAGCGGATCTGCGACAAGTCGGGATATTTCTTACGAATCGCAGCGATCAGCTTGCTTTCGCTGTCCAGCGAAGTCGGTCTGATCGTCTGTGCCGGTTTATAGGTGTTGATGTCCTTGATCGTCAGGGGAACGGCCAATATCTTGCCCTCGGAAGTGACCTCAAGGGAGGTTCTGGGGTAAGCCTGATCGAAATCAATGTTGAAGTACGTCGTATCACCCATACGGACCTGATTGCCGCCCAGATGCTGGAACAACGGCAAGCGGGTGGTGGTGCGCTGGGCTCCGGAAACACTGACGTAGACCTCCCGACTCCCCGAAACGGTCGTCACGTCGGCGAAGGCGATGTTTCTGGCATTGAGCGCACGTTCGCGCAGGGGCAACAGCCGTTGCAGTTTCTGCATCGCTCTGTCGATACGCAACGCGGCGGCGGCATTGGCGGGATTGCTGGTCGGCGACTGGAATAGCGTATCGAAGATAGTGGCTGTTCTTTCCCGGAAGGCTTGCGGCGCTCCGGTGCTGCGTGTCCAGGAACTCGCTCCTTCCGGTAATCGGGTGACGATCATTCGTGTCGAGTTGTCGAACATCAACGCCTCACCCGGGCTGGTGTCCACTCTCAGCCAGTTCATATTGTCGGGCGGCGTCGTCGTGACGCCGAGGGGGATGGCGATGTCATCCATGGTTTTCATGGCGCGTTCAACGGCCTCGACCCCGTGAATGCGCGCGACGTTGTTGGCATTCAGCGAGCCGGTGTAGACCACTATCAGTTCGTTTTTCAGTTCGTCGCCAAGGGTATCGGCTTTTTTGAGGGACAGCAGGCCGTCGTACAGACTCTGCCCCACGCCGCGTTCGGCCACGTAAAAGTCTCCCGCGTTGAGGCGTGTAAACACATAGTGTTTCGAGCCATCCCTGGACAGGCAGATAATCGCGCCCACCTGAAAAGTATCGTCAAGACCCTGCTCCGGCACGTTGACTTTGACGCGCGCATAAATGCCCTTGCGAAATTCGATGGTCGCGGTGAGGTGATCGCGTTTGACAAAGGAGGTCGCTTTCAGGGGGGCGCGGCCGCCGGCCGGGGTGTAAATCGTGTCACCGAACCAGAGCGCCCAGCCTTTGGCTTCGTCGAATCGCTCGGCGGGAAGCGGAGGGGCCGCCGGCGGCCTCGTGACGAAACTCGTGGTGCACACCGCTCCAGGGATGCAACGCACTCGGCATGGCAGCGCCGTGTATCCGACCTCCACAAGGTCAGCGCGGCGTAACGTGTTTTCGTGCAGTCGATAGGGCACGTCATCAAGCAGTATCGTTGTCCGGCCATCAACTTCGAGCAGTTCTCGCGCCCGGACGTTTTCCGACAGTTCGACGAGTACGTGATCGCTGCTGGTTTCCAGGCTCCGGTAATGAGATCGACCTCGTATCAATTCATCGTTTTTCAATGCCGGCCCGTAAGGTCTGGACGCTATCGGGTCCAGCAGACGGTAGTGGGGTTCAGCACCCGTGCGCATCTGGCGCACAGGCATATCATCGACCCCTTTGAGCGTGACCAAATCATCCGTGGCGGCCAGCGGCCTCCATCGTCCAGCGTCCTGAACGTCGGGCAGGCTGCGCAGCACGTCATACCGGGCGGCATTGCCGATCAGCATCTTGGACCTGAAGATGCCGGACCTGCCTAATTTGATGATGGCTTTACCCAGTGGATGCACCAGTTGCGGAAGCCCATCAAGGGGCAAAAGTGCTCGTAGGCTGGATGTCAGCAAACGCTTTGTCAGCGTTCCAAACGTGTTCAGACGAGCGAAAACCGTCAACTGGCCTCCGGCTTTCAATAGCGCCACGGAGCCTGAAGCAAACTTGCCGACGGGCTGCACGAACGCAACCAGGTCAGCAAACAGGCCGAATACACCGTTGATGATTCGGTGGCGGTCCCCGGAGGCCAGGTCTTCGATGCTGTTCCAGAACGGAACGAAGATTTTCACGAGCTGGAGGGTTTTTTTATCTTGCGCTGCTTTGCGTTCAAATGCGGTTTGCCCGTTAGCGGCCTTTCTCAGCGCCTTGGGGTCGACATATAGAAGCTCAGTCGCGATCAGGTGGCTGATGGCTTTCGTTCGCTCGGACGACAATGTAGTGGGAGCGTTCTGTGCGCTTGAAGACCCGGAGGCTGTGGCCGGTAGCGTGTTACCCAGCTGTTCAATGATGGCCTGGCAAGACGCATTGTCCTTCGGGACGGTGCCCGATGAGTGAGCGCCCCAGTCGAATGGCAGGTCTTTATGGCGAAGCACTGAAACCTTGACGGTTCCGGATCTGCTGACTTTCCACTCCTGGGTGGTGTTTCGGCCGCCAATCAGCTCCGGTGAGAGCGCTTCGAGACGGCGTATGACCCCGGCACGAGGCAATAGCTCGTAAGTGACAGTTTGCTGCTTGTGAGTGGCCCGTAATATCAAACCGTTGCGGGCTCTGAGCGGCAGGATCATTTCAGCGGTTTCATTCTGTGCTTCGACACTCGTTGTCTCTTTTCTCAAACTGTAAACTCTGACCTCGCCGGACTCCAGTATCCGGCGATCAACCCTGGGCAGTGAAGCGAGCAGGCTCTGAATCAGTGTTTCATACGCCGCTTTAATCAATTTCAGATACTGTTTAAAGGCGCTATCAAAGAGCACTTTGATATCTGGCAGCTGTTTGTGGGGAGACAGGAAGAAAATGGAATTGGGCAATTTCCAGTGGGGCGAGACTCTTATTTTTCTGTCCTCCAGCAGCTGTATTTTCTGGGGAGTAAGGGTGCGGCCGTCATTCTCGGTAATGGTCCAGACTTTCTTATTGTCGAATTGGCCCGAGGCGTAAACATCAACGAAGCTGTAATAGTCATACTCCTTGCCTCTGAGCACGGGAGTGTCGCGAAAACCATTCGGGTCGAGAAAGATTTTCCAGGCAAGTTTTTTCCCGTCGGAACTGAAGCTGCCTTTGCCAAAGATGCGTTCCACCTGCGCTTTCGCCATATCGAGCCGGCTTGGGGGGTGCTGATCAAGTTGCAGGACGGCTTTCGTCAGTTCGTCCGTGTGCCGGTCGAGGCAGCACAGCGCGTGTTCAATCTCGTCATCCGAATAATTCCCATCGTCGCGATGAGCTACTTCATCCTGGGTTATCGCCCAGGCAAGGGCCGGATCAATCCTTGTCAGGGTAAGGAGTTCCAGTTGTTCGGGCGACGCCTCCCTGGAGGTATCGATCGGCAGATTGACCAACTGCTGGAATGTCATCTGGTCCATCGCTTGCGCATCTGTCGCCTGAATAAGGTTCACGCCGTTGACAAAATTCACCCAAGCGACAGAACCGCAGTATCGAAGCGTGGGCGGAATGTCTCTGACGCGAAATTCGCTCGGAAATCGGGGCAGAAACAACCGAGACATGATGATGGCTTCTTTTTCCGAGGCTGCCCGTGCGGACTTGATCAGATGGACCACAAATTCGGACTGGATGGTCTGATAGCTTTTTCCCTGGATCGAGGCGGTCCGCAAGTCGTAACCGGCTACGCAGACGGGGGATTCACTGTCGGGCCGGTTCAGCCAAAGCTGTAAGGCCCGGGCGGTCAATTGGCTGCGGATGGTGGGTGATGTTTCCTCACCCTGATTGCCTCCGTACCAATCAATGGCCTTTAAAAGTGAACGGCCCAGCGTTTCGGCTTCGGCGGTTTGTAGAATCCTCTGTAAAAAAACAGTGGGTGTTGCCTTGATCTGCTCGATAGTCTGCGACGAAAGAACATGTCCGGCGAGATAACTAAAGGGTGAAGAGGTTTTTTCGGGTAAAAAATTCTGGACGGCAAGGATCACTTCTTCCCGGATGATCCGGTCGTGCAGTGCATGCACATCCACGCGGTCGGGATTGGCGGACACTCGTTTGACACTTTCGAACAGCGCCAGGTCTTGTGGGGTCGGGCCTCGCCTCAACTGTAAAAGGTCATTGCCACTCTCGAGCTTTAAAGCGGCCGCCGCCCGCCATTCTTCCAGCTCTTTTACCGATAAGCTCAAAGGGTTGCTATGTCGACGTTCGGCCGGCAAGGCGTCGTATTGCGCCATTTGACCTTGAGGTTGTTGTGATGCGGTTATTTCAGGGGGAATGGATGTCATATCAATTGGCGTCTTCAGTTATGAAAGACACCAGTCTTGAGCACCTGAAGCTGCTTGTGGCGGTACATAGTTATTACGGGTCGCGGTTTTTGCACTCCAAGCGTCGGGCTGTCCCCCAGTGCGCGTTGCATGCGCCGCTATGCCAATTGAAATTGCCGGACGCGATCTGTCCGCTTGCCGGAAGAGGAACTCCCCCCTAGTCTAGCTGTAGCGATTTCGTCCGGAAGACGATCAAGCAGTGCTAATGCAAGGGACCTCATGAATCAAACGCGGACTCTCGGAACGCCACGGTTGTTGGGCATCGTCTGGCCATTCATCGCCGTAGTGCTGTTTCAGGCCCTGCTGGGCGGTGTCAGCCTGTACGTTCTGTCGGCGGTGCGCGGCTATGTGGCCGGTGAAAGCCTCTGGTCCAAGGGCCAAAAAGACGCCATCTATTACCTTAATCTCTACGCCGACAGTCGCGACGAGAGCATTTTTCTTAAATACCAGAACGCCATTGCCGTGCCCCAAGGGGGCCACGAGTTGCGCGTGGCGCTGGACCATCAGCCGCCGAATATCGAGGCGGCACGAAGGGCGATCCTCAAGGGTGGCAACCACCCGGACGACGTCTCCAGCGTGATCTGGCTGTACCTCAATTTCCGGCACTTCACTTACCTCGAGAAAGCCATCGACCTCTGGACAGTGGGCGACGCGTACCTGGTGCGTCTTGATGATGTTGCACGGGAAATGCACCAGCTCATCACTGTCAGTCAGGCCTCCGAGAGCGATATCAAGCGTTGGAAGGATCAGATTTTCGCCATCAACGATGAAGTGACGCCGGCGGCGAAGGCCTTCAGCGATGCCTTGGGCGAAGGCTCGCGGGTGATTCTGCGTCTGCTGCTGGTGACGAACCTGGCCACCGCCCTGGGCTTGATTGTCCTGGCCCTGATGCGCACGCACAAACTGCTCAAGCAGCGCCATGCCTTCGCCGACGCGCTGCAGTTGGAGAAAGACCGGGCGCAAATCACCCTGCAATCGATTGGCGATGGCGTGATCACCACGGATGTCGAAGGCGCGATCGCCTACATGAACCCGGCCGCCGAGGCGTTGACGCACTGGAAGGCCGAACAGGCGACAGGTTTGCCGCTGGCGGCGCTGTTCAATCTGCTGGACGAGAACGCTCAGACCGATGGCTTTACGCTGATCGAGCACATTTTGAGCGGACAGCTCAGCGGTGGCAGCGAACACTCCAAATTGATTCAGCGTCTGGATGGCAGCACGGTGTCGGTCACCCTCGTCGGTGCGCCGATCCGCAACGCTGGCAAGGTCAGCGGCACGGTGCTGGTGCTGCACGACATGACCCAGGAGCGGCAGTACATTGCCAATTTATCCTGGCAGGCGACTCATGACGCCTTGACCGGGCTCGCCAATCGCCGCGAGTTCGAGTATCGCCTGGAACAGGCGTTGCACAACCTGACGCGGCAATCGGGGCGCCATGCGCTGATGTTCCTCGATCTGGATCAGTTCAAACTGGTCAACGATACCTGCGGCCATGCCGCGGGTGACGAATTACTGCGGCATATCTGCGCTTTGTTGCAATCCGGTTTGCGCGAAGGCGATACCTTGGCCCGGCTGGGTGGAGACGAGTTTGGCATCCTGCTGGAGAACTGCGCCCCGGAAGCCGCTGAGAAAATCGCCGAGGGCCTGCGTCAGACCGTGCAGAACCTGCACTTCGTCTGGAAAGGCCGACCGTTCGTGACCACGGTGAGCATCGGGCTGGTTCACGTCGCTCAGAACCCGGCCACCCTTGAAGTCTCGCTGCGCGCTGCCGACATGGCGTGCTACATGGCCAAGGAAAAGGGTCGCAATCGGGTTCAGGTCTATCACGCCGACGATTCGGAACTGTCCCTGCGCTTCGGCGAGATGGCTTGGGTGCAGCGCTTGCACATGGCGCTGGAAGACAACCGCTTCTGTCTATACGCCCAGGAAATTGCACCCCTGGGTCATATCGAAAAGGTCGGCGGACACATCGAAATCCTGTTGCGCCTGCATGACGAAGCCGGACGCATGATTCTGCCCGATAGTTTTATTCCGGCTGCCGAACGTTATGGGCTGATGACATCCCTTGACCGCTGGGTTGTGCAGAACGTATTCAAGATCATTGCCCAATGCATTGCCGAAAAGCACAAAGGGCCGTTAGCCATGTGTGCGATTAATCTGTCAGGTACAACTATCGGAGATGACGCGTTTCTGGACTTCCTGCGTGAACAGTTTGTTACTTACTCCATACCGCCTGAAATGATTTGTTTTGAAATCACTGAAACCAGCGCAATTTCCAATCTTGGAAGTGCAATTAGATTTATTAATGAACTCAAAGGTTTAGGCTGCCATTTCTCGTTGGATGACTTCTGCGCCGGAATGTCCTCATTCGCCTACTTGAAACATTTACCTGTAGACTTCCTGAAGATCGACGGGAGTTTCGTAAAGGATATGCTGGACGACCCGATTAACCGCGCCATGGTCGAAGTGATCAATCACATCGGTCATGTCATGGGTAAGCGTACGATTGCCGAGTTTGTTGAAACACCGCAGATCGAGCAGGCATTGCTGGAGATTGGGGTGGATTACGCTCAAGGGTATGTTATTGAACGCCCGCATCCGTTTACCTGCGACAGTTTACAAAGTCGTCCTGCCAGGCCTCAGCCTTTGTTATTCAAGGCGCCTGGCACGTTCCGTTGAAATCTCTTGCTGATCCTTATAATCACAATCAAAAGGAGCTCGACAGTGATCGACACATTCAACCGAACCGGCCCCCTCATGGAAGCTGCAAGTTACCCCGCCTGGGCTCAGCGCCTGATCCAGGATTGCAGCGAGAGCAAACGCCGGGTTGTCGAACACGAATTGTATCAGCGTCTGCGTGACAATAAACTCAGCGCAAAGACCATGCGCCAGTACCTGATTGGTGGCTGGCCAGTGGTCGAACAGTTCGCTTTATATATGGCACAGAACCTCACCAAGACGCGCTTTGCCCGCCACCCGGGCGAAGACATGGCGCGTCGCTGGCTGATGCGCAACATTCGTGTCGAATTGAACCATGCCGATTACTGGGTGCACTGGAGTCGCGCTCACGGTGTCAGCCTGGAAGATCTGCAAGCGCAACAGGTTGCCCCTGAACTTCACGCCTTGAGTCACTGGTGTTGGCACACCAGTTCGGCGGATTCGCTGATCGTTGCCATTGCCGCCACCAACTACGCCATTGAAGGTGCGACCGGGGAGTGGTCGGCGCTGGTCTGTTCCAGTGGCGTCTACGCGGCATCGTTCCCGGAGGAAGATCGCAAGCGGGCCATGAAGTGGTTGAAGATGCATGCTCAGTACGACGATGCCCATCCGTGGGAAGCACTGGAAATCATCTGCACGCTGGCGGGCATGAACCCCAGCAAATCCCTGCAAGTGGAATTGCGGCAGGCAG
Organism: Pseudomonas sp. ZS1P83; assembly: GCF_054897825.1. NCBI lineage: Bacteria > Pseudomonadati > Pseudomonadota > Gammaproteobacteria > Pseudomonadales > Pseudomonadaceae > Pseudomonas > Pseudomonas sp. ZS1P83. The sequence goes on along the minus strand of NZ_CM142706.1, from coordinate 3,767,472 downwards.
TCTGCAAGAGCTACGACTACATGTTCCTGTTCCTGGAGCGTTGCATGCAGCTTGAGCATGCGGAAAAGGCCCCGGTCGCGCGTGAGCGTATGGCGCTGGCCGAAAGCTGATCCGTTATCCCCGTATTGAAAAAGCCTGCTCCCCTCTGTCCGTATCGACAGGGGGGGCAGGCTTTTTAGTGACAGCTGAAAATGACTAGGCGCTGACCTTCAGTCCAACCAGCCCGGCAATGATCAGCGCCACACTGGCTAGCCGGAACAGCGCCATGGATTCGCCAAACAGAATGATCCCGGCGATCACTGTCCCGACTGCACCCACACCCGTCCAGATCGCATAGGCCGTGCCCAGCGGCAATTCCTTCATGGCAAGGCCCAGCAGACCAAGGCTGATGGCCATGGCGGCAACGGTCAATGCAGTGGGGAGAGGGCGGCTGAAACCATCGGTGTATTTAAGGCCGACGGCCCAGCCAACTTCGAACAGACCGGCGAAAAACAGAATGATCCAGGACATGAGAGACCTCCATCGATTGACGGGGTCGTCCCCAGATTAATGACTCGATCGAGCCGCGAGGTCGTCCTCGCGTTGTGCATTAGAGTGCCCTTCATTAATCCGGGGATCAAGTTTACGGATCAGTCGACAGCCTGCTGAGCATCTGTTTTCCGATCTTCTTTCTCACTCATCCGGCGGAAATAGGTCGAGAGCAGCGCCCCGGAGATGTTGTGCCAGACGCTGAACAACGCACTCGGCACCGCCGCCAGCGGCGAGAAGTGCGCACTGGCCAAGGCCGCGCCCAACCCGGAGTTTTGAATGCCGACTTCCAGTGCCCGAGATTTACGCTGGGCCAGTGGCAACTTGAACAGCCGCCCGGTCAAGTAACCCAGCACAGCACCAATTGCAGGAACGACCAGAACAGTTCCATGAAGGAGAACCGGCAACCAGGCTGAGGCCGGCAGCCAGATCAATGCGGAGTCAGCAACGGGGCGAGGAGGGTGGTGACAGGGCCACGCGCCATGGATGGCGAGCGACTTCGGCGAAGTCTTCGAGCTTGAGGGTCAGGCCCATGCCGAACATCACCAGCCCAAGCAGCGGCACGATGGCACCTTTCAGGCCGATGAACCAGGTCGGTTGCAAGAACGCTACGACGGCGAAAATCAGAACCCAGTAAGCGAAGGTGTTGCCGACAAAGCGACTCAATGCAGCCAGTGCACGCATGGCCTGATCCTTATTATGTGAAACGCCACCGAAGCGGTGGCGTTTGAAGATCATCCAATACCTGCAGCGAGGTTTAGATCCCCTGCGGAGTCTCTTCGCTGCCCAACGCTTCAACCAGCGCCGGCAGGAAGTCGCCAAAGGTCAGCATCATCAGGGTGAAGCTGGCATCCAGTTGGCCGAGGGCTTCTTCGCCACCGTCCTGTTCCGCCTGGTCTTGCAGCAGGTCTTCGAACTTCAGGCGCTTGACCACCATTTTGTCGTCAAGTACGAAAGACAGCTTGTCTTGCCAGGCCAGCGACAGCTGAGTGACCACTTTGCCGGTGCTCAGGTGCAACTGGATTTCTTCGCTGGTCAGGTCTTGACGCTTGCAACGCACGATGCCGCCGTCTTCGTGGGTGTCGCGCAGTTCGCACTCGTCCAGTACGAAGAAGTCGTCCGCAGCTTTCTGGGTGGTGACCCATTCGGTCATGGTCGCGGTAGGGGACATCTTCACGGTCAGCGGACGCACCGGCAGCGAGCCGATCACTTCACGCAGGGTGGACAGCAAGTCCTCGGCACGTTTCGGGCTGGCCGAGTTGACCAGGATCAGGCCCTGTTTCGGCGCGATGGCGGCGAAAGTCGACGAACGACGAATAAAGGCGCGCGGCAGGAAGGCCTGGATGATTTCATCCTTGATCTGGTCGCGTTCCTTTTTGTAGACCTTGCGCATTTGTTCCGCTTCGATCTCTTCGACCTTTTCCTTCACGGCGTCACGCACGACGCTGCCCGGCAGAATGCGTTCTTCTTTACGCGCGGCGATCAGCAGGAAGTCGCCGCTGATGTGCACCAGCGGAGCATCTTCACCCTTGCCAAATGGCGCGACGAAGCCGTAGGTGGTCAACTCCTGGCTTGCACATGGACGCGCCAGTTTGGTGGCCAGTGCAGTTTCCAACGCCTCGGCATCAAAAGGCAGATCTTGGGTCAGGCGATAGATAAGCAGGTTTTTGAACCACATGGGGCGAGTCTCTCCTTTATACAAAGGGGGGCATTATTCTCTTCGCGGCGCCATAGGCCAACCCTTCTCTAAGCCTTTGGAAGGCCTGAAAAATTATTTTAAAAAGTGCTTGCCAGAGGTGAAGTCGCTCCGTAGAATGCGCGCCACACCGAAAGTGAAGGGTGATTAGCTCAGCTGGGAGAGCGTCTGCCTTACAAGCAGAATGTCGGCGGTTCGATCCCGTCATCACCCACCATTCGCTTTTAGTGTTACGCGCAGCGGTAGTTCAGTCGGTTAGAATACCGGCCTGTCACGCCGGGGGTCGCGGGTTCGAGTCCCGTCCGCTGCGCCATATTCGGTAACCTGGAACGCTGAACGCCAGGTCACCACGGAAAAGCCCGCTAGCGCGGGTTTTTTTCTGTCCGTAGTTCCTGCAGGGTGTATCGTTTACGGGTTTTCAGATTTTTTTGATAAATTTATCAATTAAATCAACATGTTATGAAAATCTGTGGCACAATGCGCCCCGCAACGAAGGTAAAGGGTGATTAGCTCAGCTGGGAGAGCGTCTGCCTTACAAGCAGAATGTCGGCGGTTCGATCCCGTCATCACCCACCACTACTTTCAATGTTACGCGCAGCGGTAGTTCAGTCGGTTAGAATACCGGCCTGTCACGCCGGGGGTCGCGGGTTCGAGTCCCGTCCGCTGCGCCATATCCGGTAACCTGGAACGCTGAACGCCAGGTCACCACAGAAAGCCCGCTTAATGCGGGCTTTTTGCTGTCTGGGGTTTGGCTTCTGCCGGGGCTCCACTGAGAAAGCGACCTTGGGATCGCTTTTGTCGTTCTGCCTTCTTATTGTTCGGCGTTGCGGCTGTGTCGGTAGTCGCTCACGGCTTCATACACGGCTTTGCGCAACCGGTTGATGCCGCCGATAGGGCGATGAGCCTCAAGGCCAAACCACGGGTTGAACGACTGGTTATCGCATTGCACGTTCAGCGCAGGCGTATCGAAGTCCTGGGCAGGTACATTGATCCGCGCCACGGTCTCGAACGGTGCATCGCTTTGCTGCCACTCAATGCTCGTGTCTTCGATCGGCATGTACTTGGCCGGGTCCTGGCGTTGTATCTGCAAGACGAAACAGGCCGGCATCCGGTCGGCCGACAGTTGCTGGTTCAGCGCATTGCGCAGGAAGTTCGGTAACTTTTGGTTTTGCGCGGGCAGGGTGTAGGTCGGGCAGCTTGCCAGATCGGGCGTGACGCGGAACTTGGCATTGTCTTCGCCGAATTTGTAGGGCGAGACCGAAAAGTAAGTCGTCTGGGTCGGACTTTCCGGGGCGGCTGACAGTGTCGCCAGCGCGATAAACAGGTGGCGAACCTGCCAGGTCCGTGGGTCCCAACCCGGGAAGAACGCCATCAGCTTCTTGCCGTCAGCCTGTGCGGCTACATTCTGACGGTACTCGGCGACATCGCTGACGAAGAAGTTCGGATGGCTGAACATTACGAAGTCCTGTTCGCCACGACTCTGTTGATCGTTCAGCAGTTGTTTGTCGGGCACGTCGAGAAACTTGATTGCCATACCCCGTGCATCGCGAATACTGTCGAACTGCGGGTACGCATTGCCGTTGGACAGCCGCATCGTCGCTTGCCAGGTTTTCCCGGGTTCGCTGAACACACCCTGACGCAGCTCATCCGCCAGATTCGGCAGCACCTGAACCTCGGCCTTCACGCAGCCGTGGGCCTTGGCATGGGCGTCGCGCAGGTAGCGAGTGCTTTCACGGTGTTGATCGACGATGCGCACGGCAGTCTGGATGATGTCTTGGGTCATCGCTGATTCGCCATCCGGAATCAGTTCTTCAGCCGAAACCGGGCCAGTGTGTTGCCAGGCGAACCACGCCGTGGCCAGCGCCCAGCCGAGCAATCCAAGGCCCAGCAAGCACAACAGGGTTTTGCCGAGAAAGACGCCAAGACGCATCCAAAGCCTTTTCATGGCAATTGCGCCTCCAACGGCCCGCCCAACACTTTCAGGAACTCCAGCAATGCCCAGCGTTCTTCCGGTTGCAGCCAGCGGCCGATAACGCCGTTGCCACGCTTGCCTGCGCGGAACTCGTGGCCACTGTTGTGATTGCCGGTGATGCGTGTGTCGAACAAAAATCCATCGGTGAAAGCCTCGGTGCGATAGCCGAGGTGCCTCGGGTCGTACTCGAAGGTGCCTTTGTAGAAGGTGGTTGCGCGTTCATCCTGAGGCGAGAGCAATTGATAAAGGCTCGGTACCGAACCGTTATGCAGAAATGGCGCGGTCGCCCAGACGCCTGCCAAGGGGCGCGCCTTGTAGGCCCGCATTTCGCGCACGCCAATCGGCAGGCCGAAGCCATCCATGTCCGGTCGTCCGGCCGTAGGAATGTCTGCTTCGCGGTAGGCACGATTTCCGACGAAAGCGGTGACATAGGCCAACCCTTTAGCCGATGAGAGCTTGCTCAAATCCAGCGATTCGGAGGGCGTCGGCTGCAATTGCACATCCAGCTGCGCCAGTTCCACCGGATCCCATTGCAAGGCCGTCAGGTCGAAGCGATGGTCGGCGATGTTATTGGCGGCGCCTGGGTCTGTGCCAATGAACTCTACGGGCAGCATTTTCAAATGTTGCACCCAGCGTCCGTTGCTCTGGACCGATCGAGGCACATGGCAGCCAGCGCAGTTCTCGGAAAACAGCGCGCGACCTTTGGTGGCCATGGGTTTGTCGACAGCGCCGAGCAGCTCTTCAGGCCAGGCCGGTGGTTTGAGACGTTGCAGGGTTTGTTCGATCAGGTGCAGATCACGCAATCGGACACTGGACGGATAACGGGCGTCACCTTTAAGCGGTTGGCCGTTAGCGTCGAAGAAATTCAGCGTGGCGCCTACGCCCAAGGCCTCACCGATGTTGCGGGCCATCGGTTGTTGCGCCGAACCGTTCCACTGCACCCAGTCGAAGGTCCACATGTCCCACAGTTGTGGATAGTCGACCGGAGCGTTGGCCACGCGGTAGTTGGCGGGGGAAATCGCATCGCCGAAACTGGCGTTGGCAATGCGACCGAAAGCGTCGGTGCGGCCGGGGCCTTCTTCGGTCGGGTAGAGCCCGCGATGGGTGTCGTTCCAGGCCACCTTCAAGAAGGTGTCGAGAGAGATCTTGAAGTCTTTGCGCAGCTGTTGATGCCGGGCATCGTAGTCCTGGCCCAACACGTTGCGTGCGAAACGTTCGAATTTCCACGGGTTGTAGTAAGTCGACGTCAGACTGGCCACCAGCGCTTGCCCGAAACTGCCACCGCGCAACGTAGGAACGCTGGATGGCAAAACGTGCTGCGCCGAACCACCATCGATACGCACGGCCTGGCCGTTAAAACGCAGTTCGCCGGTATGGCAGGCAGCGCAGGTGATGTCCAGAAACTCGTCCTGGCTTCCAGGATTCTGATGACGGGCAAAACCCACGGGCAGATTGCCGGGGTTGTTCGGCGTGGGTCTTTGGCTGGGGTCGATCAGAAAACCGAAGCGCGCGAGGTATTCGGGAGCGGCGAATCGCTGTTGCGAGAACGGCAATTCGAGGGCCTTGAACCAGTCATACCGCAAGCCTTTGACCTGAGTACCCTGAGGCGTGAAGTAGTAAATCTCGCGGTCGGCGGCGCTCCATTGCTCCAGATAATGCACCTGCTGCACGGGTGACCAGGCCGGCAGTTTCGGGTTGGCGACGTAGTACAGAACCACTGCGAGGCCCAGCCCGAGCAGCGCTGCGAGCAGAACCAGCAAACGGAAGAAGAGTTGCAAGATAAACATCCTTGTCAATTTATAACTCCCTTATGCCTCAACACCAGAGGTGCGGCAAGTGGCCATTACGCCAGATGGTGTGGTATCCAATACCAGTTTCTATGAGCGAAAGATGACAGAAGCTTCATCCTCCCATTCCCGAAATGCGTTAAAACACCTGAACTTATCAGAAGTTTCCTGCTCTCATGCCGGTAGCCATTGGTCGTGGCCGCCTGATAAGCTCGCGGCTTTATTCGATTGCCCTTTAGGCGCATGAACAAGGAAATAGCATGAAACAGCATCGGTTGGCGGCGGCGGTGGCCCTGGTTAGCCTGGTACTTGCGGGTTGTGACTCGCAGACCAGCGTAGAGCTGAAAACCCCGGCGCAAAAAGCTTCCTACGGGATTGGCCTGAACATGGGCAAGAGCCTGGCTCAGGAAGGCATGGATGACCTGGACTCCAAAGCCGTAGCCCAAGGCATCGAAGATGCCGTCGGCAAGAAAGAACAGAAGCTGAAGGATGACGAATTGGTCGAAGCCTTCGCAGCACTGCAAAAGCGTGCTGAAGAACGTATGGCCAAAATGAGCGAAGAGTCGGCAACCGCCGGCAAGAAATTCCTCGAAGACAACGCCAAGAAAGCCGGTGTAACCACCACCGCTTCGGGCCTGCAGTATGAAGTGGTCAAGAAGGCCGAGGGTGTACAGCCCAAGCCGACCGACGTAGTGACCGTTCACTACACCGGCACCCTGACCAACGGCACCGTTTTCGACAGCTCCGTCGAGCGTGGTAGCCCAATCGATCTGCCGGTCAGCGGTGTGATTCCGGGTTGGGTCGAAGGCCTGCAACTGATGCACGTTGGCGAGAAGTACAAACTGTACATCCCTAGTGAACTGGCTTACGGCGCCCAAAGCCCAAGCCCGGCGATTCCAGCCAATTCGGTGCTGGTATTCGACTTGGAACTGCTGGCGATCAAGGATCCAGCAAAACAAGACGCCACTGCCAAGTAACCGGCGTCTGCTCTAAAAACAACGCCTCGCTTATGCGGGGCGTTGTTGCATCTGGCGTCCGGCGAAGGTAAACAAAGCGAACGGATGCTGTAGGCTGGAGTCATAGCCATTGAGGACGCCTGTGCTAGCCGCGCCAGAGCGCCAAGTCAATGAAATCTTGGGTTTTTTTATGTGAGTAAAAAACGCCCGATCTGAGTTAAGCCCTTATGAAACGGGGCTTTCAGCCGTGAAAAGCAGCTCTGTTCACAAGGTTATCCACAATTTGTGTGGATAACATTTCAGTGGGAGGAATGATGAAAATACCTTGGAATTTCGCTCGTTTCCTGCCTCTGGCCGGACGCCTTCTCGCGCGTGGACGTTTGCCGACCTTGCTCTTCGCGGTGGCCAGCAAAGGTGCCAGCCAAGGCAACCGGCTGGGCAAACTCAAGGATGATCTGCGCCTGTTGCAGGCACTCTGCCTGGCTTATTGGCGCGGTGAATATCGAGCCATCAGCCCCAAGGCCCTGATATCAGTCGTGGCAGGCTTGATGTACTTCCTCAGCCCGGTGGATGCGATTCCGGACTTCATTCCGGTGTTCGGTATGCTCGATGACATCGCGGTGCTGGCTTGGCTGATGAAAGTCCTCGACGACGAACTCAACGCCTTCCGCGCCTGGCGCAATCGTCAGCTACCGGAGAAGCTCGCAGTGGTCGAGCGCCTACCCGATACCCCGGAACAACTTCAGCTTCAGGGGCCGAAAAAAAACTGAGTTGATTCAGTCTCATCCACAGATTGATGCCCCCCGCGACCTTGGCCGCTGTTAGGATTACACTTCTAGGGAAAAGTGCCGACTCGCTAAGTGTTGTTGTCCTACGGGGTAGTCATGGATATTCAGATAATTACACGCGAAGGCGAGCCCGAATATGCGGTTTTGCCGTGGGCTCAGTATCAGGCTCTACTGAAAGCAGCAGGCATCAACGAACAACCGCCGCAGGTCGCCCCAGAGCGTCACGCGGCAACACCAGACCAGATTCTTCCGGGTCTGGATCAACTACGCAGTTTGCGCGAAGGGAAGGGCATCGCCATCGAGGCGCTCGCCCGCACGGTAGGCATCAGCCCGTCTTATCTGGCCTTGATCGAAAGTGGCGAGCGTCAACCCGACGCTGCGATTCGCCGCAGCCTGGCCTGGGAGTTGACGGTGCCAGGGTGGAGGGATGAATCGTGAGCGTACGCATCAGTCGTCAGCATTGGGACGGGTTGCTGGGTGAACTGGATCAGGCGCGCCGCCAGCGCCATCTTCTGACATACCGGGCGTTGCTCGAACGTTTGCAACTGCCCACGCCGGCCATGCAAACCCTGACCGCCGCCCTTGAGCATCTGGCCGCGCTGGACGCCAAGGCCGAGCAGCCCTTGCGCAGCTCGCTGGTGATCAGCCAGGGTGCCAGCCGCTTGCCGCGCACCGGTTTCTTTGAATGTGTCGAGCGTCTGGGGCGTTTCTCCGGTCCTTCCGATGGCATCGCCGCAGCGTCCTGGCATGCCTCGGAAGTGGTGCGGGTGTTCGAGTACGAATACCCTGAGTCGGCGGAGGCCTGAGTGTTTCTGCGACTCAAGGCGAAGGCCAGTTACTGGCTGGCGCGTAGGCTGTTTCACTGGTCGTGGTTTGTGCGTCAGCCGCGTGGCTGGAGCTGGCTCGAAGGCCAGTTCGCCCGCATGGCGAACCTAGGTGATGTCGGCGCCCAGAGTTTCTACGGCCACATCCTGACCTTTCGCGGCGTCGGCCTTGGGGCACGCGAGGAAGGTGTGAGATTACTGCGCCTGGCGGCGTTGGCGGGGGATGGCAAAGCGGCGTATCAGGTGGGCGTGATCAGTCTTGCCGGAACGCCGAGCAAGGCGCCGGATCCGGTTGAAGCGGCTCGCTGGTGGGGCATGGCCGTGAAGGCCGGGCATCCGCTGGCTGAGCTCAAATTGAAAGAGTTGGCGACCGGTCGCTCTTCGCAGTAATCCAATGATTGTCCGATAAACAAGCGTGGTGTGAGGGAAACCTCCCGCCACGTTTGCGTTTCTGCCTGCTTGTCACTCAGTGATCGTTAATTGGGGATTAGTCCTACATTCATATCCTACTTCCCTGACTTCTTTCTTGATTGATCCCCCGCACAGTCTCGCGCGCCCATTTTCTGCGCGAGGGATTGCTCATGTTTGACCCGATTTTTCACTCTGCTTCATGCCGATCGGTGCGTTGATGGCGCACATCGCCCGCATCGAGCAGGAGCTCGACAGTTTTAAAGACACCCTGAGTGTGTATCGCCAACAACTCGGCGGCTTCCTGAGCAGGAATGCGGACAAGCTCAGCCGAGCGACGGACATGCCATCGCTGATGGGCATGGAACGGCGGATCACACTGGGCAAGACCAGCACGGCGGTGAGCAGTCGTGATGAGGACTTTTTCTCCAGTGTTGCGCAGTGTCCGGTCAGTGGAGTTCTGGAGATCGAGAGCAAGTTCGAGTCGGTCTATGACATTCCGTTGGGGAATATTCAGGTCGATGTGATTGCTAAAGATGGTGGTGAAAAGACGTCGGTCACGCTCGATGAACATGGCAAAGGAAAGTTTAAGGGCATTCCCGGCAAGTTCTACCGCGTTCATGTTCAAAGTGAAGTCACCCCGAAACAAATCGATGAGCTTTTTTCTTCTTACGACGGCCTGACCAAAAAGTTGGAAGGCTGGCTGCGCAAAGAGTGGGAAGGGTTTAAACCGCAGTGGTCGCAGCAATCGGCATCCGCTTCGTTGGCGGCGGTGGGCAATGGCATGCTCGCGGGAAGTTGGGCGGCGGTCGAGGCTGTTTGGGATGGCATCGGTGAACTCGCCGACATCCTGAAGAACCCCAAGGCCTTTGCCGAGAAGCTGGGTGAAAGTGCCGGTCGGCTTGCCGAACTGGCGGTTTCCGCCCCCGACCTGATGGAAAAAGCCATGTTGCTGGCCAGCGACGAGGCCGCGCTGTGTTTGCTGATGCGCACCGCAGTGCTATGGCTGGAAGCATTGCCACCTTCGCAGCTGGCCGGGTCCTCGGCTGAAGCCATTTCCAAAGTCGTGGTTGGTCTGGTTATCGATTTGTTGATTGGCCTGGTGCTGAGCGTGGTCGGGGTTGGTATTGCCTGGCTCACGGTGCGCTTGATGAAGTACAGCGCACAGATTTATGAGGCCGCGATGGGCTTCGTGAAGTCGATGGTCACGATCATCAACAACTTCATGGGGTACGTCGATCGCTACAAAACAGTCGCTGCGCGCGGCGTCGCGGCCGGTGTGAAAAAAGGTCGAATGCAATTGCGCTGGAATGGCCGCAAGAACACCACGCTGAAAAAAGACGAACACCACGACGACGTCCCGGATCAAGCGAAAAACCCCAACGGCGACAGCGCCGACTCCGTCGATAAAACCGCCACCAACAAATGCCCGGTGTCGATGGTCACCGGCGAAGAACTGCTGACCCTCACCGACGGTTCGCTGGACGGCATCCTGCCGTTCGACTTCACCCGGCTCTATCGCACCAGCGCCGCCGAAATCGACGGCGGCCTCGGCTACGGCTGGAGTCACAGCCTCGCGCATCGACTGGAAATCGACGGCGAAAGCGTCATCTGGATCGACCACGAAAACCGTCGCACCCCCTTCCCGCTGCCCAACCGCGAACGCCCGGCGATTCACAACAGCCTCTCGCGGGCGGCGATTTATCTCGGCGATCAACCCGAAGAACTGATCCTCGCTCAGGCCGGCGACGACGCGCGTTTCTTTCACTTCCATAACGGTCGACTGACCACCATCAGCGACGCTTATGACAACCGCCTGCGCATCACCCGCGACCGTCAGGACCGGATCAAACGCCTCGACAACGGTGCCGGTCGCGCCTTGCTGTTGCGTTATGACCGCAGCCATCTGGTCGCCGTCGACTACCAGCATTTTGTTCCGGCCCAGACCCTCGACGAGGCCTGGCAGACCGCGCAAACACTGGTCAGTTATCGCTACGACGAACGCTCGCAACTGATCGAAGCGACCAACGCCGCCGGTGAAAGCGAGCGCTACGACTACGACGATCAGCACGTCATCCTGCAGCGACAACTGGCCGGTGGGGCGAGTTTCTTCTGGGCGTGGGAAAGGTCCGGCAAGGCGGCCCGATGCATCCGCCACTGGGCGTCGTTTGCGCAGATGGACGCGCGGTACGTCTGGGATGACCAGGGCAGCGTCACCGTCGAGAACATCGACGGCAGCGAAGAGGTTTACGTCCACGACGAGCGGGCGCGGCTGGTGCGCAAGGTCGAACTGGATGGCGGCGAACAGCTCAAGGCCTACGACGACCAAGGTCGGCTGATTGCCGAGCAGGATCCGCTCGGCGCCGTCACTGAATACCACTACGACGAAGTCGGACGGCTGGTCGCGCTGATTCCACCGGAAGACGAACCGACGGCCTACGAGTATCGCAACGGTTTCCTGCACGCGCGCTATCGCGGCAAAGCCGTCTGGACCTATCGGCGCAATGCTCAGGGTGACGTGACCGAGGGCACCGATCCCGACGGGCATGTCAGCCACTATCACTACGACGACAAAGGCCAGCTGCTGTCGATCCGTTACCCGGACAACAGCCGGCATGTGTTCGTCTGGAGCGCCTTAGGGCAACTGCTCGAAGAGACCTTGCCGGACGGTGGCCAGCGGCGGTATTCCTACGATGCCTTGGGGCGGCAGCTTACCCGTCAGGATGAACACGGCGCCGTCACCCACTACCAATGGGACGCCGTCGGCCGACTGATTCAGACGACGCTGCCCACCGGTGCCAGCCGCGCGTTCAGTTACAACGCCTACGGCAAGATCACCGCCGAACGCGACGAACTGGGGCGCGTCACGCGTTTTGAGTACGTTGACGATCTGCACCTGGTCAGCCGCCGGATCAATCCCGACGGCACCCAACTGACGTATCGCTACGACAACGCCCAGCTGTTGCTCACCGAAATCGAAAACGAATCCGGCGAACACTATCAGCTGGACTACACACCCAACGGTCTGATCCGACAGGAAACAGGGTTCGACGGCCAGCGCACGGCGTACAGCTACGACCTCAACGGCCATCTGCTGGAGAAAGCCGAGTTCGGTGATGACGACTCGCGGTTGGTCACGGCTTATGAGCGGGACTCGGCAGGGCGATTGCTGGTCAAAACCCTGCCCGACGGCATCAAGATCGACTACCGCTACGACAGCCTCGGTCGCCTGAACAGCGTCGACGACGGTCATGACCATCCGCTGGAATTCGAGTACGACCCACAGGATCGCCTGATCACCGAGCATCAGGGCTGGGGCACCCTGCGCTATGGCTACGACGCCTGCGGCCAACTCAATCGCCTGCGCCTGCCGGACGGCAGCAAACTCGATTACCACCACGCCAAGGGTGGCGCGCTGACCGCCATCGACCTCAACGGTGCGCGACTCACCACCCACCAATTCGCCTTCGATCGCGAACAAAACCGCCAGCAAGGCCTGTTGCTCAGCGAATATGCCTACGACGATCAGGGCCGCCTGAAGGCTCACGCCGTCAGCCAACAGCAACAACCGCTGTATCGCCGCGACTATGCCTACAGCGCCAACGGCAATCTCGACCGCATCGCCGACACCCGCCACGGCCAGCGCAGCTATCAGTACGACCCACTCAACCGCCTGACCCGCGTCCGCCACACCCGCGACGACCCAGCGGAAACCTTCGCCCACGACCCGGCCGGCAACCTGCTGATGCAGGACCGCCCCGGCGCCGCGTCCGTCAAAGGCAATCGCCTGCTCATGCAGGGCGACCGTCACTACGACTACGACGCCTTCGGCAACCTGATCCGCGAACGCCGCGGCACCGCGCAAAAACTCGTCACCGACTACCGCTACGACTGCCAACACCGCTTGATCGGCGTCACCACCCCGGACGGTCGTTGCTCCAGCTACCGCTACGACGCCTTCGGCCGCCGCATCGCCAAAACCGTCGACGGCCACACCACCGAGTTCTTTTGGCAGGGCGACCACCTCGTCGCCGAAAGCAGCCGCGAGCACTACCGCAGCTACGTCTACGAACCCGGCAGCTTCCGCCCACTGGCCATGCTCGACGGCAAGGGCCCGCGCCAGGCTTGTCCGTTCTACTACCAACTCGATCACCTCGGCACACCGCAGGAACTGACTGATTTTGGTGGCGAGATCGTCTGGTCGGCGAAGTACAACGCCTACGGCAAGGTCACGCGCCTGGCGTTCGGTGGGGGTGAGCAGCTCGAGCAACCCTTACGGTTTCAGGGCCAATACTTCGATGCCGAGAGCGGTCTGCACTACAACCGGCATCGGTACTATGATCCGGAGGTGGGCCGGTACCTGACGCCGGATCCGATCAAGTTGGCGGGGGGGCTGAACCAGTACCAGTACACGCCGAATCCGACGGGGTGGGTTGATCCGTTGGGGTTGAGCGGGAATTGCCCGCCGCCGAATAGGCCAGGGTGTAAGGCGCCGGATGATGTCGCCGGCGCCACGGTTGCACAAGGTGAGCCAAAGGTCCCACAGCCGAAATCACGCCCTCAGGATTTTGGTAGCGAAGAAAAGCTTGTTGGGCATTATGAAAAACATGGCGCAGAATTTAAGGCTATGAGCAGGGAGGAGTATTTGCTAATAGCTCGTGATGTTGTGAATCAAGGTGCCCGTGTGGAGTACCAATATAAAGGCGAGATTCGCGCGGGATATTTGCAGTTAATGGGAAATAATCGAAGAGGGGAGACTAAATTCGCGTTTGTTGGCACAAACAATAAGCAGGAAATAACGACTTTACATACGAAGAGTGGAAAGGAATTTTGGAGAAATATAAATGGTGATTCTCACGACAAAGTATTGAGGCCCGTGAATGACTAATAAATATTCTGCGGTTTTACTGGCAGTAGATCAAATCGTCGAAGAAGAGATTTTATTGCTCGTTAACGGTGTAAAAGTTAAATGCTTTGCGAGCCACTGTCCTGAAAAAATAGAAGTGGGAGAATCCTACGAAGTGGAATTAGAAATCGTCCTTCCTGATGGCGATTTTATTGTCGCTACGGAAAAGCCAACTGGCACGCCGATTGAAATGACGGGCGACGGGTTCTCATGCACCCTATATGGGTATCTGGATGGAAGTATTTTCCGATCCTTCATTGACTTCACGGATCAGGAAATCCACTACGACTTTCCAGAACTCAATGAAAAATTCGTAAAGCTCAAGGTGGAGCGAATTGATGTGGCGTTCTAATTGAGGTGCGAAATTTCTGGGCAAGGTCGTCGGAAGTTTCCTTCAAACTGCGGCGGTTTCCATGAACTGGTTTGAAGTGTGTTCCCCCGATAGGCTCTGGTGGTCACTGAAAATTCAGTGGCAGGGTGTAGGAACCCTTCAAGACTAGAGAGGACGCCTTGGCGTCGACACCTGAATTGCGGCCATCAACGTGCGTCCGTAAGATCAGTTGCGGCGGCTGTGCGCGGGCACGCTTCGGCGTGGTCGAGTTTGCTCTGGTCTCGATATTCCTACCCCGCGTATAGCTGCCACCCAAGCCTGTAGGAAGGCCGATGGTAGCGCCCATTTACTACCAGAGGTTTCAAAAATGAATAGTCTTCACCCCGATCCACCCTACAAAAAACCAACCCCCCACCCCGAAAACCGCTTCATGGCGCTCACCAGCAACTGCGACGACATGCCCACACTGTTCGTTGATACCCAAGCGCCGCTTGATGTTTTGTATGACGCTGCCAGCTACCGAATCCGCGCCGTCACTCAAGTGATGGAGAACCTGTCCATGCGGGGTTCGATTGAGTGTCAGTCCTTCATTCTCAGTGACTTTGCCTTGCTCTGCGCCATTCCGTTGCGGGATGGGTGTGATGTGCTGGATGCGCTTGGCCGGCGTTTGCGGGCGCGGCCTTCCTGACCAGTTTTCAGCATTGAAGAATTGTGTCGTTTGAACAGCCGCCTTCGCGGGCAAGGCACTCCCACACTTATTTTCTGATGTTCACAAATTTGTGTTCACCGTAGATCTAATGTGGGCTTACCCGCGAAGACGTTAGGGAAATCAGTGATGACCCAGGAGCAATTCATCTTCTTGTACGGGCACCGCCAAACTATCAATCACATGCACGCTAGACCCCGGCACATTCTTCGCGTGATGTTTGGCCTGCGAGGCCATCTCCGCCAGCTGGCTTGCATCGAGTTGTCCACAGGCCTGTGGATGTAAATGCACCACGCCGATTGATAGTGACAGCAACGCAAATTCCTGGCGCACACCCTGACGGTTTGGGGCGATGAAGCAGCCAGCTTCCAGGTGTTCGCTGCGGTAGAAACGTCGGCACTGGCTCTGGAAGTCGTCCAGCAACTGGTTTAAACGTTTGCGCCAGTCTTCCGGGCCGAGTACCAGCAGAAAGTCGTCGCCGCCGATATGCCCGACGAAGTCGCGGGAAGGGTCGACGCGATCATTCAGGCATTGCGCCAGGCACAGTAGGACTTCGTCCCCACGGCCGTAGCCGTAGATGTCGTTGAAGGGTTTGAAACTGTCGATGTCCACGTAGCAGATCACCGATTCCCGTTGCTGTTGAAGCAGCCGTGTCAGGCATTGCTGGATCGGCACATTGCCTGGCAACAGGGTCAGCGGGTTGGCGTAACGGGCTTGTTGGATCTTCAGTTCGGTAATCAATTTGAGCACATCGATCACTCGGCCCAGTCCCAGGTAACCGCCATTGAGGGTGATGATGAAGTCCTCTTCGATGCGCTGCCGCGCGCGGCTGGTGATCAGGCGACTCACTTGCTGCAACGACTGGCTCATCTCAACGGCGAGGAAGTCATCGCTCATTAAGCGGCTGATTGGTTTGCGGGCGAACAAGTCGGTGGCAAAGGGTTTGAGCAGTGCGTCGGAGAGCGAATGTCGATGGACGATGCCGCAGGGCTGGCATTGGTCGTCGAGCACCGCCAGGGAGTTCAGGTTGGCCTGGCGGCGGAAGGCTTCCAGCACCGTGGCGGTCGGGGTGTCGCGGGCCACGGCCGGTTGGTCGTTGAGCAGGGCAGTAAGGTCACTGCCTTCATCGTTCAGCGCCACGGCGGAGCTGTCATGTTTGGGCATCATCGCTCGGGCATCCCGTGGCGGTTGCTCTTGAGGCCGACAGAGCAAATAGCCCTGGACCAGGTCGACACCCATCTCGGTCAACACTGCGAGTTCTTCCGGCAGCTCGATGCCTTCGGCGATCACTTGCGCCCGTGAGGCCTTGGCGATTTGCAGGATCGAACCAACGAATTCGCGCTTAAGGGCGTCCTGGTGTATGCCGTCGATGAAGTGTCGATCAATCTTCACGTAGTCTGGACGCAGTTCGGACCAGAGCCGCAAGCTCGAATAACCTGCACCCAGATCATCCAGAGCAATGGAAAACCCCATCGCTCGATAATGATGCAGCGCGGTTTGCAGCAGCTCGAAATCGTCGGTCGGGGTCTGTTCAGTCAGTTCGATCACCACCTGACTCGGCGGTATGCCGAAATCCTGCAGCAGTTGCAGGGTGCGACCGGGTTGGTGAGCGACTTCGAGCAAGGATTCCGGGGAAACGTTGAGGAACAGTTTGCCGGGCAGTTTTTGTTCGTTGAAGCGGCGGCAAGCGCTTTGACGGCAAGCGATCTCCAGTTCGCTCAGGCGGCCAGCCTGCCGGGCGACGGCAAACAGTGCGATGGGGGAGTGCAACGGACTGTTGGAGGGGCCGCGACTGAGTGCTTCGTAACCGAGAATGCGTCGCTCAGAGAGGCAAATGATCGGCTGGAACAGGCTGTGCAAACCGCTTTGAGTCAGTATGGAACTCAAGGCACTCAGCTGTTCGGTAGTGGTCATGGCGATCTCTGGCGATAAAAAAAGGACTGGGAGCACACTCTTGATTTAAAGAGGGCTCCCAGTCCTGTATTTCACGACAGAATGATGACTGTTTGATGACGCTCCGGGGAGCGTCGACATTAAATTGCCATCATCTTGCTTGTAACAACTTAGTGCTTGGCTACCGCGGTGTTGAGTTTCAGGTAGTCCAACAGAATCCGCCCGGTCTCGCTCAGATAAGCATCGTCTTCTGGTTTGGTCTTGTCTGGCTCGGCCGCGATCGCGTCTTCGTCTTCTTTCTTCAGCTCTTTGAGCGGCTCTTCACCCTTGGCCTTGCGACGAATGTTTTCCATGACAAGTTGCTTGGCTTCGATATCGGCGTGTTGGGCACGACGATCAGCTTCATTGAGGCTGACGGTTTTTTCCGCCATCAGTTTCTGCGCCAGGGCCAGTTTGTCGCGGATGAACACGAACTCCGCGTCTTTGGTCGAGCGTAACTCATGCTCGGATTTAAGCTGCGAGATGTACGGCTTGAACGGGTCAATCGCAGGCTTGATGGCCGCACGGATGGTGTCCCACGGCATGGCTTCAGGCAGTGCGCTTTCGCCGATTTCCTTGGTGTCGATGATTGATGGGTAATCGATGTCCGGCAGTACGCCCTGATGCTGGGTGCTCTGGCCGGAAACCCGGTAGAACTTGGCCAGGGTCAGTTTCAGTTCGCCATGGTTCAGCGGCTGAATGGTCTGTACGGTGCCTTTACCGAAGGTCTGGCCGCCGATGATCAATGCGCGGTGGTAGTCCTGCATGGCGCCGGCAAAAATCTCCGAAGCCGAGGCGGACAAGCGGTTGACCAGCAACGCCATTGGCCCTTTGTAGAAGGCGCCCGGGTTTTCATCTTCCAGCACATCGACCCGGCCGTCGGCATTACGCACGAGAACGGTCGGACCTTTGTCGATGAACAGACTGGTCAGCTCGGTGGCTTCCTGCAGGGAACCACCGCCGTTGTTGCGCAGGTCGATGACTACGCCGTCAACTTTGTCTTTCTGCAACTCGGTCAGCAGCTTCTTGACGTCGCGAGTGGTGCTCTTGTAGTCCGGATCGCCAGCACGGAAGGCCTTGAAGTCCAGGTAGAAGGCCGGGATCTCGATGACGCCGAGCTTGTAGTCCTTGCCGTCCTGTTTCAGGTTGAGGACCGACTTCTTCACAGCCTGGTCTTCAAGCTTCACTGCTTCGCGGGTGATCGGGACGATCTTGGTGGTCTGGTCGTTCGGCGCGTTGCTGGCCGGGATCACTTCCAGGCGCACCACGGTGCCTTTCGGCCCACGGATCAGCTTGACCACTTCGTCCAGACGCCAGCCGACCACGTCGACCATCTCTTTGTTGCCCTGGGCAACGCCGATGATCTTGTCAGCCGGTGCGACTTGCTTGGTCTTGTCGGCCGGGCCTGCCGGCACCAGACGCACGACTTTCACCTGGTCGTTGTCGCTCTGCAACACGGCGCCGATGCCCTCGAGGGACAGGCTCATGTTGATGTCGAAGTTCTCCGCGTTATCCGGCGACAGATAGTTGGTGTGCGGGTCGTAGGACATGGCGAAGGTATTGATGTACGCCTGGAAGATGTCTTCCGGACGGGTTTGGTCCAGGCGCGCCAATTGGTTCTTGTAACGCTTGGTCAGGGTTTCCTGAATCTGCTTGGGCTCTTTGCCGGCAATCTTCATCCGCAGCGCTTCGTCCTTGACGCGTTTGCGCCACAGGTCGTCGAGTTCTGCTGTGGACTTGAGCCAAGGGGCGTCCTTGCGATCGATCAGCAAGGTTTCCTTGGTCGTGAAGTCGATCTTGTCGACGCCTTTGTTCAGCTCGGCAAGGGCGAAGTCCAGACGCGCTTTGACGCGGTCCAGGTAGCGCTTGTAGATGGTGAACCCGGCGTTCAGGTCGCCGCTTTTGAGGAAGTCGTCAAACTGGGTTTTCCACTTGTCGAATTCGGCAATGTCGCTGGCCATGAAGTAGCTGCGCGACGGATCCAGCAGCTTGAGGTAGCTGTCATAGATGATCACGGAGCGCGCATCATCGAGAGGCGGTTTGCTGTAGTGATGGCGCTTTAGCAACTCGACGACGTTCAGGCTGGCGATTACTTCGTCACGATCAGGCTGAAGCTTGTCCCAGCTATTGGCTGCAAACGAATTGGTCGACATCGGCAACAGGCCGATACCAATGAATAGAGCTAGGGCAGTGCTGGGGAAAAAATGCTTCATGCTGATTCGACGCGGGGACAATTGATCACGCATATTAGGCCGTCTTTGAAGTCGCCGGTTCCACAAAGGGCCGGTCAAAAAATGCAAGAAAGCCCGGCGCTACAGCTACGGGCTCAGTCCAGACTCACTATGGAGGCACTGTGAAAGCATTGCAAGGCGTTGAAGGTCAAGTGGAGTGGGTGGAAGAGCCCAGTCCTACATGCGATGTAGGACAAGTTCGGATTCGAGTGGCGGCTGCGGGTCTCAATCGCGCCGATTTGTTACAGAAGGCGGGTCTTTATCCGCCACCGCCGGGAGCCAGTCAGGTACTGGGTCTTGAGTGTTCGGGGGTGATCAGCGAGGTGGGGCCGGGTTCCTCCTGGCAGGTCGGGGACCGGGTCTGCGCCTTGCTGGCCGGGGGTGGGATGGCCGAGGAGGTAGTTGTCGACGGACGGCATGTGTTACCGGTTCCCGAAGGTTTGTCTCTGGCTGAGGCAGCAGCGCTGCCGGAAGTGTATGCGACCGTTTGGCTGAATTTGTTTCAATTGGCTGCACTCAAGCCAGGTGAGAACGTTCTCCTGCACGCCGGAGCAAGTGGAATCGGTTCAGCTGCCATCCAGCTGTGCAAGGCGTTTGGTAACCCGTGCTGGGTCAGCGTCGGTTCCGCCGAGCGTTTGGCTTACTGCGAAGCGCTGGGCGCACAAGGCGGGGTAGTGCGCAACGGGGATCTGGATAGCTTGGGCGATCTGGGGCCGTTTGATGTGATCCTTGATCCGGTCGGCGGTAACTACGCGACGTTGAATCTGAAACTGCTGGCTCGCGATGGTCGTTGGGTGTTGATTGGCCTGATGGGCGGGCGTGAGGCGAAGCTGGATCTGGCGCAGGTGCTGGCCAAGCGTGTGCAATTGCTGGGTTCGACCTTGCGCAGTCGCGACGATCAGTTCAAGGCGGATTTGTTCAGTGATCTGAGCCAGCATGTCTGGCCGCTGTTTGCCGAAGGGCGTTTGAGTCCGCAACTGGCCAAGACCTTCCCGATCAAGGATGCCGAAGCGGCGTTTGCTGAGTTGGCGACCAATAAGGTGGCGGGGAAGTTGGTGTTGGTGATCGACGAAAGCCTGGTGTAATCACTGTGGGAGCGAGCCTGCTCGCGAAAGCGGACTTACATTCAACACATGAGTTGAATGACACGCCGCCTTCACGCCCTGAGCCTTTCCGTCAACACGGTTTTGCTGTGTCCGGCTCGCTGGTCAACGGTGAGCCGTGCCGGAGCAAGGCTTGTAAATAAACCTTTTCGTCGTACACGGTGCTGCTCTTCCAGCACTGATAAACGATCCGGATCCACTTGAACGCCAGGGCCCTGAGGGCCGCTTGGTATGAGCAGCCTTTGGCCCTTTGCTGGCGATAATAAGCCTCTGCCCACACCGATTGATTGATGCTGTGTGCAGCCCACTCAACAAAGGTCTGGCGCAAAAAAGTTGCGCATTGATAGCGCCAGTGGACGACTTTTTTCTTGCCACTGCGTTCGGTGACCGGGGCAATCCCGGCATATCGCTGCACAGCACTGGCATCCTTGAAGCGATCACGCTGCTCACCAAAGGCGACCATCAACCGTGGTGCAAGCTGCTGTCCCGCGCCGGGCAAGGCCTTGAAGAGTCGATAGTCGGCCAGGGTGTTGGCAGTTTTTTCGATCTCCCGATCAAAATCTTTGATCGCCGTGATGACCCCTTTCAGTTGCGAGACCAGGGCCAGCACATACAGCGCTGAAGGACTGACCACGCCTGGATCTTCAGTCAACGGCATGGCGTTGGCGATCAATGCCAAACGCTGCTGATTGAGCTCAGCATGGCGAACATTATGCGCGTGAAGGAACTTCAAAACGCTGGCTGGCCGAGCGTGCTTAAGCACTTCAAATGTCGACCAGCGCGCCAAAAACTCACAGAAAACCAGCGTGTCATGGTCATGAAACAGCTCAAGAGCCAACGGATAATACTGTTTGAGCATGCAGACCAGACGATTGCTGATCTTGACCCGGTCATCGACCAACCCGCGGCGATGTTCGGTCAGGCTGGCGAGCGAACGCATGGCGGAGCTTTGCTGGACCAGTTGAGGAAACCGTTCGGGGTGATTCAGCAACAGCTCAAGCGCCCATTGAGCATCCGTTGGATCATCCTTGGCGCCACTGGGGACGAAGGTTTTACGGTGCCGGGCCAAGATGCTCGGATTGATCGGAAAGATACAAAAAAACTCATATTTTTGCAGAGCCGCTATCAGTGGCCCTTTGTTCAACTCCACGGCGATCGCGATCGGGCCACCGTAACGTTGATGCAGCGACTTGGCCCAGCGATCAATCGACTCGGGCTTGTGGTCGATGACCTCGAAACTCCGCTGCGCCTCTCCAGCAATCTGCAAACAGATGTCGTGCTTGGCGTCTGCCCAATCAATTCCGATATAAGCAGTGAAATTCTGAGACAGGAGCGTTTGCATGGAACACCTCCACAGGCGCTAAAGTACATGCAGGGACATGCATGCTTGCGTCCAGCGAAGGCGATATAGAGAGCCGTGTCGGGCTTTCCCTGAGAATTCGTTAGAGGGCGCAAGCGCACCTGTGGACTCGAAGGTGAAGGCGTAATCATCGAGTGCTGCGCGAGCATATTCGTAGCCCGCAGGTGCATGTTCCTTCCTCGCCGACAGCCAACTTCCAGCGAAGTCAGTATGGAAGAGAAAGGAACGGACTACCTATATCGCGAGCAGGCTCGCTCCCACAGGGGTATGGGTTACTTCCAGAGATGGACCGGCCAGCCCGCTTTTTCGGCGTGCTCAAGCAACACTGGATCCGGATTCACCACGTGCGGGAAATCCACCTTCAGCAACAGTGGCAAGTCATTGCGTGAGTCCGAGTAGAAACTCGCGCCTTCCAGATTTTCCTCCTCCGCATCCAGCCATTCCAGCAAGCGCGTGATCTTGCCTTCGCGGTAGGTCAGCGTGCCGACGGTATTGCCGCTATAAACTCCGTGTGCGACTTCCAGCTCGATGCCGAGAATCTCGTCAATGCCCAAACGATCGGCAATCGGTCTCACCAGGTGCGTGCCCGACGCCGAAATCACCAAAATCCGGTCGCCGGCCTTGCGATGGGCTGCAATCGCTTTGGTGGCGTCACTGAAAATGATCGGCTCGATGAAGTCTTCCACCCAAGGCCCTACCAAATGGTCGACCTCTTCCGGTGTGCGCCCGATCATCGGCTCCAGACTGAAGGTCATGTACTCCTCCATTCGCAGCTTGCCGTGGCTATAGGCGTCCATCAGTTCGTTGTTCTGACGCATGAACGACTCGGGATCGACCCAACCCAGGCGGCCCATTTGCTCGCTCCAAAGGGTGGCGCAGTCACCGTGGATCAGGGTTTCGTCCAAATCAAAAATTGCCAGGGCCATCAGTGCGGTTCTCTCTTCAACATCAGTAAAGGCATCAGGCTACCTCACAGAGGGCCGTCGGATCGATGGAAAGCGCCAGACGCTGACCATCGGGATGTAGATCGGCCGCCGAGCGATTCAGCACATCCACCACCAATTCCACGCCCCGAGCTTCAACCCGGTAGCGAATCACGTTGCCCAACAGGCTGTGGCTGCGGATTTGCGCGTCGAGTTCGCCGTTCAGGCTCAGCTCGATGGCTTCCGGGCGAATCGCGATGCGGTGGGTAATGGGTCGCTGCAGCAGTTTTGTGGCGCTGTCGGCGTCCAGCAGGTTGTAGTTGCCGATAAAGCCTGCGGCAAAAACATCCACTGGCGCGGTGTAAAGGGTTTCGGCATCGCCGCTCTGTACGATTTTTCCCTGATTCATCAGGAAAATCCGGTCAGACATGGTCAGTGCTTCTTCCTGATCGTGAGTGACGAAGATCGTGGTCAAGCCAAGTTCACGCTGGATCTGACGGATCTGTTCGCGCAGGTGCTTGCGAATCCGCGCATCGAGGGCCGACAGGGGTTCATCCAGCAACAGCAGCCGTGGCCGGGTCACCAATGAGCGGGCGAGGGCCACGCGCTGGCACTGGCCGCCCGACAGTTGATGCGGATACCGGGCGGCGAAGTCATTGAGCTCCACCAGTTTCAACACTTCGGCGACGCGCTTTTGGCTGTCGTCGGCGTTGACCTTCTGCATGCGCAAACCGAAGGCGACGTTCTGTTCCACTGTCATGTTCGGGAACAGCGCGTAGCTCTGAAACACCATGCCGATCCCGCGTTTCTGCGGGCTCAACGGCACGAGGTCGGCGCCATCGAGCAGGATCTTGCCGCCATCCACCGAGGTCAGCCCGGCGATGCAGCGCAGCAGCGTGGATTTACCGCAACCGGACGGGCCGAGGAGGGTGACGAATTCGCCCTTCTGGATCTCGCAGTTGATATCGCTGAATACGGTGGTGCCCGCAGGCCCTGAATGAGAGTAGCTTTTTTGCAGGTGTTGGACGCTCACATAGCTCATTCGCTTTTGTCCTTGTTCAAAATATTGGCAGCCCAAGTCAGAACCAGCACAAAGAAGAAGTAGGAAATCACCAGTGCGCTGGTGAAGTGGCCGCTGCTGTTACGCATGTTGTTGAGGTAAACCTGCAGGGTTTCGTAGCGGGTGCCGACCAGGATGTTGGCGAAGACAAACTCACCGAACAGGAACGAGAACGACAGCAGCAACGCCACCATCAAACCCTTGCGCAGGTTCGGCAGCACCACCAGGAACGCGGCTTGCCAGGTGCTGGCACCGAGCAATTGTGCGGCGTCCATCAGGTCGCGCAGGTTGATCGCTTGCAGGTTGTTGGTGATCGCCCGGTACATGAACGGCAGCGCGATGGTGAAGTAGCAGCCAATCAGAATCCACGGCGTACCGACCATCGCAAACGGCCCGGAACCATAGAGCTGCAACAGCCCCACCGACGACACCACCGGCGGCACCGCGAAGGGCAGCAGGATCAGAATGTTCATCAACGCATCAAGTTTGGGGAAGTGGTAATGCACCACGAACAGCAGCGGCAGAATCAGCACCACCGACAGAATCAACGCGCCGACGCAGACCAGCAGCGACTGCCCGAAGGCATGCAGAAAGCGCGGATCGCTCCACAGCTGGATGTACCACTTGAAGGTAAAGCCGCTGGGCAGAATGGTCGCCGACCAACTGCTGGAGATCGAGTAGATCAGCGTCCCGAGCAGCGGCAACAACAGAATGGCAAACAGCAAGTACACCACCACCCGGTGATAGACACCGATCGGGCCCAGTTCAGCGCGAGACATGGTAGCTCCTCTTCAACAGCAGCTGATGCACGATGGTCACCAGGGTCATCAACGCCACCAGCACCACGGCTAACGCACTGGCGAGGTTCGGGTCCAGGGAAATATCGCCGGACACCATCGCCGCGATGCGGATCGGCAGCACGTTGAAGTTGCCGGTGGTCAACGCGTAGACCGTGGCGTAGGCGCCAAGGGCGTTGGCCAGCAAGATCACGAAGGTGCCGAGCAGCGCAGGCGTCAGCACCGGCAAACCGATGTGGCGCCAGAAATGCCAGCCGTTGGCGCCGAGCAATTGGGCGGACTCACGCCAGTCTTCGCGCAAGGCATCGAAAGCCGGGTAGAGCAGCAGCACGCCCAATGGAATCTGGAAGTAGGTGTAAAGAATGATCAGCCCGGTTTTCGAGTACAGGTTGAAGTCCTGAATGATCCCGGCCTGCTTGAGCATGATGGTGAAGCTGCCGTTGAAGCCCAGCAGGATGATGAACGCGAAAGCCAGGGGTACGCCGGAGAAGTTGCTGGTCATGTTGGCGAAGGCGTTGACGAAGTTGCGCAGTTTCGAGTCGACCCGGCGCAGGGAATAAGCACCGAGGACTGCGATGATGATCCCGAATACGCTGGACCAGAAGCTGATCTCAAGGCTGTACTGGATCGCCTGCAAATAGAACTTCGACTTGAAGATTTTGCTGAAGTTGGCCACGCCCCAACCGAACTCTTCCGATTGCAGGCTGTTGATCATCACCCAGACCAGCGGGGCGATCTCGAACACGATAAAGAACAGTGCGAATGGCACCAGGCACAACGCTGCCAGCCATTTACCACGGGTATTGGCGTTCACTTGAGCAGCTCTCGGCAGACAGGTTTGTCGTGGGGAACGCCCAGCAGTTCGCAGACGGTGCCGCAGATTTCAGTCTGTTTCGGTGCGGCGCTGGTGTTGAAGCTGAAGGCGTCGCCAAGGACGAACAGCGGCACTTCGCGTTCTTCCGGCAGCAGGCCGTTGTGGGAACGGTCGTTGTTCATGCCGTGGTCGGCGGTCACCAGCACCTGATAGCCGGCGTCGAGCCAGGTTTGCAGGTAGTCGGCCAGAATAATGTCCGCCGAGCGGGCGCTGTTGCGGTATTGCGGGGTGTCGAGGCCGTGCTTGTGCCCGGCATCGTCGATGTTCATGGGATGGATCAACAAAAAATCCGGCGCGTGGCGCAAGCGCAGGTTTTCGGCGTCGGCGAACAGGTGCGAATCCGGGTAGTGATCGTTCCAGTAGAAGTGACCGTGCTGGATCGGCAGGTCGGGGTTGTCGGTGTGACGATCCCGTGCCGCCACGAAGGGCGAGCGGTTATACAACTCGCTGACCCAGTGATAGGCCGCGGCGGCGGTCGTCAGGCCGGCATCCGTGGCGTAGTGATAAATGCTGCGCTGGTTGGACAGGCGCGAGACGTTGTTGTGGACGATGCCGCTCTCGATGGGCGGGACGCCGGTGAGGATGCATTCGTAAAGCGGTCGGGACAGGGCCGGCAGTTCGCACTCCAGTTTGTAGAGCGCCGCGCGTCCTGCGCCAACATAAGCCTGCAGGTGCCCCATGGCGTGGCGCGCGACTTCGTAATTGAGGCCGTCGAGCACGACAAGGATGACGTTGTGCTTCATAGGTGCGATGACTCCGTAAAACATTAGATTTCAGCGAAACCTGTAGGGGCGAAGCTTGCTCGCGAAAGCGGGCTTTCAGCCAACATCAATGTTGAATGTCAGTCCCTTTTCGCGGGCAAGCCTCGCTCCTACAAGAAGCACGGCATCACTTCATCTCGACGATGACTTCTTCGTTCCACTTCTGAGGCAGTGCCTTGGAGGTCTTTTCCCACGCATCCGCGTCTTTGATCGGCGTGACCTTTTTGTACTGTTCGTTAGGCAGCAGTTTGGCTATGACGTCATCCGGCAGTTTGACGTGCTCGGCGCGGATCGGACGGGCGTTGCCGCGCGCCAGGTTGATCTGACCGGCATCGCTGAAGATGTATTCGCGGGTCAGCTTGGCGGCGTTCGGGTTTTTCGCGTATTTGTTGATGATGGTGGTGTAACCGGAAATCACCGAGCCATCGGATGGAATCAGCACCACGTAATCATCCGGATTCGCCATCTTGGCCTTGTAGCTCAGGCCGTTGAAGTCCCAAACCACGCCGACTTCGATTTCACCCTTTTCCATCGTGGCGATGGTCGGGTTGGCCATGGATAGGCGGCCCTGTTTGGCAATGTCTGCGAACAGCAACAGCGCTGGTTGCAGGTTCTTTTCGTCGCCACCGTTGGCCAGTGCTGCGGCCAGTACACCGTTGGCGGCCTGGGCGGCGGTGCTCACGTCACCGATGGAAACCTTGTATTTACCGGTTTTCAGATCAGCCCACTTGGTCGGGGCTTCGGAACCGTGCAGCAGCTTCTTGTTGACGATAAACGCGATGGTGCCGGTGTACGCCAGCGCCCAGTTGCCGTCCTTGTCTTTGGCCCAGTCCGGGACTTGCTCCCAGGTGCTTGGCTTGTAAGGTTGCACCACGCCTTGTTTGACCGCGATCGGGCCGAAGGCTGCGCCAACGTCGCCGATGTCAGCGCTGGCGTTGTCTTTCTCGGCGGCGAACTTGGCGATTTCCTGCGCCGAGCTCATGTCGGTGTCGATGTGTTTCAGGCCGTAAGTCTTGGCCAGGTCTTCCCAGGTGCCTTTCCAGTTGGCCCAGTCATCGGGCATGCCGACGCTATTGACCGTGCCTTCCGCTTTCGCAGCGGCTTCCAGGGTTTTCAAATCATCAGCGGCCATGGCGGCGGTGCACATGGCAATGGTCGAGCCTAACAGTGATGCCAGGAAAAGCTTTTTCATCCGAAGCTCCTTTGGGTGTTTTCAACGCTGCGATTGCGGTTGTGTTGGTCTAGGTCAGCAATACCTGAGCCAATTTAGGCCGGTTGGATGACATTTTGATGTCGACGACCGGTCTACCTTTATGTTCTGTATTGGAATGCTCAGGCTCCGGGGTAAGCGTAGACCATGGCTAAAGAGTTGATATGAAAGGACTTGGCCATGAAATTGCAGGTGTCTGGATCAACCGTTCGGCGGCTTTGTCATCTGGCAGTCATAAGCAGTGCCTAGGCTTGCAGGGAGTTGATGGGAGCCGATTGAATCGCGGTTCCGCCCCGAAACAGTGCTGGTCTAGTCCAGATAGGTAACGTTGATGCGCATCGAGACAACCAAAGCGGTGACAGCGATCGGGCAGGTTCTGCAGGAACAGCTTGACCACGGCCTGTTGGCGCCCGGGAGCAAACTGCCGGCCGAGCGCAAGCTCAGTGAGTTGTTCGGTACCACGCGGATCACCGTGCGTGAAGCGTTGTTGCAGCTGGAAGCCCAGGGGCAGATTTATCGGGAGGAGCGCCGTGGCTGGTTCGTGTCGCCACCGCGCCTGGCGTATAACCTGATGCAGCGCAGTCACTTTCACGCGATGGTCAGTGCACAGGGGCGTCTGCCGTCCACCGAGGTAATTTCAGCGCGGTTGCAACCGGCGTCGGCGGCGGTCTGTGCCTGGTTGCAGTTGCCGGCGTTGTCGAGCGTGATTCAGATTTGCCGTGCGCGGCGGATTGATGAACGGCTGGTGTTGTATGTGGAGCACTATTTGAATCCGCAGTTTTTTCCGGGGATTCTGGATTTCGATTTGAATCAGTCGATTACCGAGTTGTACGCGCGGCATTACGATTTGCACTATGGGCGGGTGCGTTTCGAGATTGTGCCGACGGCGTTGTCGGTGGATGCGGCGGCTGCTTTACGGGTGTCGGTGGGGAGTCCGGGGTTGCGCATCGCTCGGGTCAATTACGATCAGCATGAACGGTTGATCGATTGTGATCTGGAGTTTTGGCGGCATGATGCAATTCATGTCGGGGTTGATGTGGTCTGAGCCTGGCCGCCACAGGCTGAGCGCTTGTACTGCGACATTATCCGAAGCGGTAAATGTCCATGCCCAAGGCCCCCATGGTGAATCCCTTGTGCGCCACGCTGAAGTTTCCTCCGGCACCGCGGGCAAAATATAAAGGCAGCAAATGTTCATCGCTCGGATGGTTACGCACGGCATTCGGTGCTTGCTGACGGTAGTCGTGCAACGCGGTTTCGTCGTTGGCAGCGAGTTTTTCGATCATCCAGTCTCGAAATGCCTGGGCCCAGGGTTCGACGCTTTCCGGGCCAGCGTGCCAGTCCAGTTCGCGCAGGTTGTGGGTGATGCTGCCGGAACCGATCAACAGCACGCCATGTTCGCGCAGACTGGCCAGCGCATGGCCGACGCGGGTTTGCAGGGTCGGGCCACCACGGGTGGGCAGCGAGACTTGCACCACGGGGATATCGGCTTGTGGATACATCAACGACAACGGCACCCAGACACCATGGTCGAACGGCCGTTTGGCGTCGATGCGTGCGGGCAGGCCATCGCTCTTCAGCAGTTCGACAACCTCTGCGGCCAATTGTGGATCGCCGGGCGCCGGGTATTGCACGTCGAATAACGCCTGTGGAAACCCGCCGAAGTCATGCCAGGTTTCAGGCTGGGAATTGCCGCTGACGAGCAATTCAGTGCTTTCCCAATGCGCGGAAACAATGATGATGGCCTTGGGTTTCGGCAATTCTGCGGCCAGGCGAGCGAGGGCAGGCCCGCTGGCACCGGGTTCCAGTGCCAACATGGGCGAGCCATGGGATATGTACAGGCTGGGGAACATGAATGAGCTCCTGAGGCGTAAGATGGCATCATCTTCAGTCAGATCATTGATCTAAATCTAATATAAGTTTTAGGGTCTTTTGATCGAATTTTCGGGATTAATTATGCAGCCGGAGTTTTGGCACAAGCGGTGGACGTCGAATCAGATCGGCTTTCACCTGCCGGAAGTAAATCCATATCTGCAACGGCACTGGCCGCAACTGGGCCTGGAAGAGGGCGCGCGCGTACTGGTGCCGTTATGTGGGAAAAGCCTGGATCTGCTGTGGCTGGCGAAATGCGGTCACGAGGTGTTGGGCGTCGAGTTGTCGGAAAAAGCGGTGGAAGACTTTTTCCACGAGCATCAATTTGATCCAGACGTCAGCGACCAAGGCCCCTTCACTGTTTATCGTGCGGGCTCGATCGAGATCTGGTGTGGTGATTTCTTCGCGTTGACTGCCGGCGATGTCGCCGATTGCAGTGCGCTGTACGACCGCGCTGCGTTGATCGCCTTGCCACCGACCATGCGCGAGCAGTACGCCGAACATCTGAAGCGGATTTTGCCGAAGGATTCTTTGGGGCTGCTGATTACCCTGGACTACGACCAGCCGCAAATGGACGGACCGCCCTTTGCAGTGCTGGATGACGAAGTCCAACGGTTGTTCGGGGCTTCGTGGAAGTTGAAGATTCTGGAGGACCAGGACGTTCTGGGCGAGAGCTGGAAGTTTCTGGAAAGCGGTGTTACGCGGCTTGAAGAGCGGGTGTATCGCCTGATGAGTTGATGGAACAGCAAGGCACAAAAAAGGGGTGATCAGATGATCGCCCCTTTTTTTGTCTCGCAGAACTATCAGCCCCGACGACGCAACGCGTCGATGCGCTCTTCCAGCGGCGGGTGGCTCATGAACATGCGGGCGAACCCCTGTTTGATGCCACCGTTGATGCCGAAAGCAGTCAGGGTGTCCGGCATGTGCACCGGCAGACCCTGTTCCGCACGCAGGCGTTGCAGGGCGCCGATCATTGCGGCGGTGCCGGCCAGACGTGCACCGGCTTCATCGGCACGGAATTCGCGTTTGCGCGAGAACCACATGACGATGGCGCTGGCCAGAATGCCCAGGACCAGTTCGGCGAAGATGGTCGCCACGTAGTAAGCGATGCCCTGGCCTTCTTCGTTCTTGAAGATCACCTTGTCGACAAAGTTACCGATGATCCGTGCAAAGAACATCACGAAGGTGTTCACCACACCCTGGACCAACGCCAGGGTGACCATGTCGCCATTGGCTACGTGGCCAATTTCGTGGGCCAGAACGGCTTTCACTTCATCCGGCGAGAAACGCTCGAGCAGGCCCTGGCTGACCGCGACCAATGCGTCGTTCTTGTTCCAGCCAGTGGCGAAGGCGTTCGCCTCATAGGCCGGGAAAATACCGACTTCGGGCATTTTGATCCCGGCTTCCCGGGACAATTGCTCGACGGTTTGCAGCAGCCATTGCTCGTGACGTGTGCGCGGCTGGCTGATGATTTGGGTGCTGGTGCTCATCTTCGCCATCCACTTGGAGATGAACAGCGAGAACAGCGAACCGGCGAAACCAAAGACCGCACAGAAAATCAGCAGCTGATTGAGGTTGAGATCAACCCCGTTGGCCGCCATGAACCCGTTGAAGCCGAAAAGGCTCAAGGTGATGCTGGCAATCAGCACGACCGCCAGGTTAGTGGCCAAAAACAGCAGGATGCGCATCATGGTTGTAGAAATCTCCTCATGCTAAAGATGTAGCGTACTGCGGGGTATATAAGGTGCTGACCCGGGCTATTCAACCGGGTGACTATTTCAAACTGTGTCCTACGGCAACAGTCTAGCTGCTTGAAGGGCATTTCCGACGTCGGTAGGGGAAGGGTTTGTCAGTCATTTCACGTCGCAGGCCCCGTCGTTGCTAGACGCGAGCGCGCAACAAGTCATCAGTCAGCAATTGAAGAAGCGATGTTCGGCAGGGCGCAAAGATATGTTGCTGAATCAATCACCGTGCGACTTGTGTAAGCGTCGCACGGTGACAGGCCGCTTACTGGCGATAGGACTTGAGGAAGTTGCCAATACGTCCGATGGCCATGTCCAGGTCGTCCAAACGCGGCAGGGTCACCACACGGAAGTGGTCCGGCCATGGCCAGTTGAAGGCGGTGCCTTGAACCACCAGCAGTTTCTCCGACAGCAGCAGGTCGAGCACGAATTTCTCGTCGTTATGGATCGGGCAGACTTTCGGGTCGATCCGTGGGAACGCATACAGCGCGCCCATTGGTTTGACGCAGCTTACGCCGGGAATGTCGTTGAGCAGTTCCCAGGTACGGTTGCGCTGTTCCAGCAGGCGACCTTGGGGTAATACCAGATCATTGATGCTCTGATAACCGCCGAGGGCTGTCTGGATAGCGTGCTGGCTCGGCACGTTGGCACACAGGCGCATGTTCGCCAACATGTCGATGCCTTCGATGTAGCTCTGGGCGTGGTGTTTCGGGCCGGAAATGGCGATCCAGCCCGAACGGAAACCCGCCACGCGATAAGATTTGGACAGACCGTTGAACGTCAGGCACAGCAGATCTGGCGCCAGGGAGGCCGTGCAGATGTGCACGGTATCGTCGTATAGAATCTTGTCGTAGATCTCGTCGGAAAAAACCACCAGGTTGTGCTGACGGGCCAGTTCCAGCATGCCCAGCAGGACTTCTTTCGAATACACCGCGCCGGTCGGGTTGTTCGGGTTGATGATCACCAGTGCTTTGGTGTTCGGGGTGATCTTGGCCTTGATGTCGGCCAGATCCGGCCACCAGTTGGCCTGCTCGTCGCACAGGTAATGCACCGGGTTGCCGCCCGACAGGCTCACCGCGGCGGTCCACAGCGGGTAATCCGGGGCTGGCACCAGCACTTCGTCGCCGTTATTGAGCAGGGCCTGCATCGACATCACGATCAGCTCGGAAACGCCGTTGCCCAAATAGATATCTTCAATGCCGACGCCTTCCACCTGCTTTTGCTGGTAGTACTGCATGACGGCCTTGCGGGCGCTGAACAAACCTTTGGAGTCGCTGTAGCCCTGAGCGGTCGGCAGGTTGCGGATCACGTCCTGGAGGATTTCATCCGGCGCTTCGAAACCAAAGGGCGCCGGGTTGCCGATGTTCAGCTTGAGGATGCGATGGCCTTCCTCTTCCAGGCGTTTGGCGTGCTTGAGCACTGGGCCGCGAATGTCGTAGCAGACGTTGGCGAGCTTGTTCGATTTGCTGACCTGCATGGCGATGTGTTCCCGAAAATGAACGATCCAGGCGGCGTATGAACATCCGTACTGGGAATCCTGCGTATTCACACAGGCCTGGCGCCTTGAGAGGCAGCACCCATAAATCCGTTTGAATGCGCGTGGTCTGGCTGCCAGACTGACGTTTGACGAGGCGCAATCATACGTGCCGCCCGATCCGTGGAAAAGGTACAGATCGGGCTTTTTCAGCCGCTGAGGTGTGATGATGGAAAAGTTGGAAAAAACCCTGGAAGAATGGAAAGCAATGCTCGACCCAGAGCAGTACAACGTTTGCCGCCTGAAGGGCACCGAGCGACCGTTCTCCGGCAAATATAACGACACCAAAACTGACGGTGTTTACCACTGCATCTGCTGCAACGAGCCTCTTTTTGACTCCAAGACCAAATTCGACTCCGGTTGCGGCTGGCCGAGCTTCTACGCGCCGATCGGCGACAGCGCCATGGTCGAGATCCGTGATGTCAGCCACGGCATGATCCGTACCGAAGTGGTCTGCGCCAAATGCGAAGCGCACCTGGGTCACGTGTTCCCCGACGGTCCACCGCCGACTGGTCTGCGTTACTGCATCAACTCGGTGTGCCTGGACCTGGTACCCCGCGGGTAATAAGCCAGAGGGCGATCCGATGATCGCCCTTCGGATATTTAAATTGCACGCAATTCAATTGCTCGCTATGTTTGTCTCGTCTTCCCTCATTTAGAGTCCGAATCATGAGCGACAAGCTGCTAAGCATCCCTTGCACCACCATCAAGGGTGAGCAAAAGACCCTGGCGGATTTCGCTGGCAAAGCCGTGCTGGTGGTCAACACGGCGAGCAAATGCGGCTTCACCCCGCAGTACAAAGGCCTTGAAGAGTTGTGGCAGACCTACAAGGATCAAGGGCTGGTGGTGCTGGGTTTCCCGTGCAATCAGTTCGGCAAGCAGGAGCCGGGCAACGAAGGGGCAATTTCCGAGTTCTGCGAATTGAACTTCGGCGTCAGTTTTCCGCTGTTCAAAAAGATTGAAGTCAATGGCGCCGGGGCCCATCCGCTGTTCGTTCAACTGAAAAAGCGCGCACCGGGTGTGCTGGGTTCCCAGGGCATCAAGTGGAACTTCACCAAGTTTCTAATCGGCAAGGATGGCCAACTGGTCAAGCGCTTCGCCCCCGCGACCAAGCCGCAGGACCTGAGCCGCGAGATCGAAGCCCTGCTCAAATGAACACCTTGTCAGTCGATTCCCTGAAGCTCGACAGCCAACTGTGCTTCAAACTGTACGCCGCTTCCCGGGCGGTGATCCGCGCCTACAAGCCGATGCTCGATCAGCTCGGCCTGACCTACCCGCAATACCTGGCGATGCTGGTGTTGTGGGAATGGCAGGAGGCAGCCCCCGAGCAGCCGACGGTCAAGGCGTTGGGCGAGCGCCTGGCGCTGGATTCCGGCACGCTGACGCCGTTGCTCAAGCGTCTTGAGCAACTGCAACTGGTTCAGCGTCAACGCTCGGCGCGGGATGAGCGTGAAGTGCACTTGAGCCTGTCGCCCACCGGCAAGGCCTTGCGCGATCAGGTCGGGCCGCTCAAGGCCCGTCTGCTGTGCGACAGCGGTGTGGATCTGGATCGCCTGAATGATCTGCGCGATGGCCTTGATCACTTGTTGGGGCAAATCAAAGCACTGTCGTACTAGGGATCCATAAGTCCAACAGGGCAGCCAACTCTTCCCGACGGAAGGGTTTTGCCAGGTAATCGCTCATACCCGCCGCACGACAGCGTTCACGCTCTTCGGACATGGCATTGGCGGTCAGGGCGACGATGGGCAGCTGTGGCCAGCGCCCGCTGCGACGGATTTGCCGACTGGCCTCGTAGCCGTCCATCACCGGCATGTTGCAGTCCATCAGCACCAGATCGAATTCGCTCTGCTCAAGCTGATCCATCGCCTCGCCACCGTGACCGGCGACGATCACTTCGCATCCGAGTTTCCCGAGCATCCCCTTGGCCACTAATTGGTTGACCGGATTGTCCTCCACCAGCAGCACGCGTCCGCGTCGTTGTGGGGAGAGCGTGTTGAGCCGGGCATCGTTGATCGTGTTGAGTTCCGGCTGCAGGACTCGTCGCAGAGTCTGGTACAGCGCGTTGCGCGCCAGAGGCCGCGCCTGTTGCTGCAAGGGGGCGAGGGCGAGGGCTTCTTCGCTGGGCATGAAACTGCCGTAAGCGGTGACCAACAGAATGGGGGCTGTACACGAGGGACGCAGGCCAAACAGGCATTCGGGGCAATCGGTAATCAGTACATCAGGGTTCAGACCCAGCAACGCGTCATCGATGGAACGCTGCTGATAGTCGAGCCCCCAGCCGGGCAACACACTGTTCAACAGTTCTGCCAGACCGCTGCTCGCGGCGGTGATTGCGATGACCTTTCCCTGTAAAGAGGCCGGGGGAAGGGCGCGGGTGTGGCTGGGCAGCGGCAGGTCCGCGCAGAACTGGCTGCCGAAGCCTGCTTGCGAGCTGATGGTGAGGCGCCCTTGCATGACTTCGCAGAGGTTGTAGGTCAGTGCCAGGCCCAACCCGGTCCCGCCGAACTGCCGGGTAATGCCGGCACCCGCCTGGGTGAAGGGCTGGAAAATCTTGACCTGGGCGTCCTGGGCGATACCGATGCCGGTGTCACAAACTTCGATTCTGACGCCGTCCTCGAATGTCGAGAGGCGCACATCGACCCGACCGAAACGGGTGAACTTGAGGGCGTTGGACAACAGATTGCTGACGATCTGACGGACCCGGGTCGGATCCCCGAGCACCAGCGCCGGAAAATGCGGATCGATCAGGCAGCTCAGCTCGACGCTCGGCGCGGCGTTCTGTGACAGCAGGTTGGCGGTGTCCTCGATCAGCGAGCCGAGGTCGAACGGAATATGTTCGAGCTCAAGTTGGCCGGCATCGAACTTCGACAGATCGAGAATATCGTTGAGCAGTTCCACCAGTACTTTGCCCGAGTCATGGGCGATGGAAAGCTGTTGCTGTTGCTCGGCATTGAGCGGACCGTCCAGGGAAAGCGCAATCATCCCCAGCAGG
The DNA here is from genome assembly GCF_054897825.1 of Pseudomonas sp. ZS1P83. NCBI lineage: Bacteria > Pseudomonadati > Pseudomonadota > Gammaproteobacteria > Pseudomonadales > Pseudomonadaceae > Pseudomonas > Pseudomonas sp. ZS1P83. Next base: position 3,732,182 of record NZ_CM142706.1, on the reverse strand, counting down.
CCGTTGAGCGGTGTGCGGATCTCGTGGCTCATGTTGGCCAGGAACACCGAGCGCGCGTCGGCCATGCCCAGGGCGGTGCTGCGGGCGACCTCCAGCTCCTGATTGGATTGGCTGAGCCGATTGTTGATCGCCTTGAGTTCCGCCGTGCGGGCCGAGACGATGTTCTCCAGTTGCCCGAGGTAGTCGGTCAGGCGGTTTTCGGCGTTGCGTCTCTGCTGGATTTCGGTGGCGATGTTTTCGAACTGTTGATTGGCAACCTTGACCAGTACCCCGATTTCATCGTTTTCATGGTCCGTCGGACACTCCAGCGACGTCGACTCCGCGCTGCGCGGGTCGCGAATACTGAGTTCACGGATGACCCGCACCAACGGCTTGGTCAGCATCACATAGAACAGCGCCAGCAGGATGCCGGTCAGCAACAGGCTGCGGGCGAAGCCATTGAGCAGCGTCACCTCGGCCCGGCGCAGGAACCGATTGCCAAATGAATAGGTATCGACGTCCAGACGCAGAGTGCCGAGGGATTCGGTCGGCAAGTGATCCAGGTAGAGACGGTCTTCGAACTGCCGGTTGGCGCCGAACAGGAAGTCGCTGATCACCCGATAGCCGCTTTGCACGCCTGGGCGTTTGACGTTGGCCAGCACGGTATTGTTGTTGTCGATCAATTGCGCGCCGATGATCGCCGGGGAGCGCAACAGGCCCAGGGTCAATTCCTGAGCGAGTTCGGCGTCGATGTTGTAGGCGATGCGGGACGCGGGGTTATGGCTGATTTCCAGTAAAGACAGGATTTCTCGGTTGATGGAGGCGTCTTCACTGGCATAATCGATGCCTATTTGCAGCAGACTGAGCAGCGTGCCAAGAATGAAACCGACCAGCACAGTCAGCCTGGCTTGCTTGTAGGACAGCCGGTTGGTGAACTTGATATCCATGGGGTGTCGAACCACTTCCGTTTCCCTTCGCTGCTCAAGCATAGTCGATCATGCATGGATACCGATGTTCTCACGAGCCCTTGTGCCAAGGGGTGAACCGGACACCGAACGCTGTGTTTCGTCGCTGTGTCGCCATCATTACTGTGAACGTGCCCGAGGAGAAGACGTGGATTCCCGATTAAATGCTTTTCTTGAACGTGCCGATGCCGTTTTGGCCCGTATCGAACCGCTGCTGCCCGCACCTCGGCAAGCCATCGACTGGAACCACTGCCTGGCTGCACGCTGGCAGCGCGAGGGGCGCAGCGGTTTTATGCTGCCGCTGCAAGTCAGCCTCGACATGCGTTTGTCCGACCTGATCGGCGTCGACCGGCAACTGGAGCAACTGGGGCGAAATACCCAACAGTTCCTCGACGGCATGCCGGCCAACCACGCGTTGCTCTGGGGCTCGCGCGGCACGGGTAAATCGTCGCTGGTTCGCGCCTTGCTGGCCGAACACGCCAAGGCGGGTTTGCGGCTGATCGAGATCGAACGCGATCACTTGGCAGACTTGCCGCGAGTGGTCGAACAAATCGCCAAGCTGCCCCAGCGTTTCGTGCTGTTCTGCGATGACCTGTCGTTCGAGTCGGGCGAGGGTGACTATCGCGTACTCAAGAGCGTGCTCGACGGCTCTCTCGAACAGGCGCCGGATAACGTTTTGCTGTACGCCACTTCCAACCGTCGCCATCTGGTGCCGGAAAAGGAAAGCGATAACGAAAACTGGAAAAGGGTCGACGGCGAACTCCATCCCAGCGAGGCGGTGGAAGACAAGATTGCACTGTCGGACCGTTTCGGATTATGGCTGTCGTTCTACCCGTTTACCCAAGAACACTTCCTCAACGTCGTCGAACACTGGATCGGCCAACTGTCCGAAAAGGCGGGCCTTAAGTGGCAACGAGACGAGGAACTGGACATCCTCGCGGTGCGCTGGGCCACGGGCCGGGGTAATCGCAACGGACGTTGCGCGTATCAATTTGCCCGCTATTGGGTCGGGCTGAAGCTGTTGGAGCTCAAGGCATGATCGATTTACAGAAGAGCGGCCAGGACCTCGAAGGCTACGGCATGCTGTGGGCGCAATTGGAGTCATTGCTGGCGGACGAGCGGGATTTCATCGCTAACGCCGCGCAGTTCTCGGCGTTCCTGTACAACCAGCTCGATGACCTGAACTGGGCTGGGTTCTACCTCAATCGCAACGAAGAACTGGTACTCGGCCCTTTTCAAGGGCAGATCGCCTGCGTGCGGATTCCATTCGTTCGGGGCGTGTGCGGGGCTGCGGCGACGACCTTGCAGACCCAGTTGGTCGAGGACGTGCACGCGTTCCCCGGACACATCGCATGCGACAGCGCATCGAACAGCGAACTGGTGGTGCCGCTCGTCAAGGACGGTCGATTGATTGGCGTGCTGGACCTCGACAGCCCGAAACTGGCGCGTTTTACCGCTGAAGATCAGGCCGGTATCGAGCAATTGGCGGCGATTTTCCTGCGCCTGACCGACTGCTGATCATGCCCTCAAGCCTGCCTTGACCAGCAGGCTCGACGGGTCCACCGCATCGATTTGTTGGGGGTCGAGGAATCGATCGGCGTACTGCAAATAGATTTGTGCGTTGATGAACAGCCCGAACAACTCAGGATCGATGTGGGCGTCCCGGCACAGGGTAGCCATGATGCCCAGCGCTTCGCTCAACGACTTGGCTTTCTTATAGGGGCGATCGGCGGCGGTCAGTGCTTCGAAAATATCGGCAATCGCCATCATCCGCGCCGGCAGGCTCATTTCTTCACGCTTCAACTGTTTGGGATAGCCGGTGCCGTCCATTTTTTCATGGTGGCCGCCAGCGATCTCCGCGACGTTGTTGAGGTGACCGGGGAAGGGCAGGTGGCTGAGCATCAGAATCGTCTGCACCATGTGGTGATTGATGATGTAGCGTTCCTCGCGGGTCAGGGTGCCTCGGGCAATGCTCAGGTTGTAGAGCTCGCCCCGGTTGTACTTGTAGCGCGGCACATCGAGTTTGAACCCCCAGGAATTATCCTCCGGAATCAGTTCGGCTTTGGGTCGTTCAAACAGGTGCTCGGGTTTGTCCGCCAGCAACGGCTCGCTGACCGGCAGTGTCGGTGCCAGGGTTCGCGCCTGGCGCCGGTTCTCTTCCCAGGATACGCCCAGCCGGTCATCCAGTGTTCGGGTCCAGGTGCGCTGGGCCATGCTGCGCAAGCGTTGCAGGTCGGACTCAGCCATCGCCTCGCCACCCAGGTTGCAGCGGGCGATGAACGCGAAGTCATCGTCCAGACCCGTCAGAGTGGCGTTGCGCAGTTCGGCCAGGTGCTGCTCGTCACCGCCCAGGGCAATGGCTTGCCAATAGTTGATCCAGACATCGCGCTTGAGCACCTCGAAACGGGTGCGGATTTCGTGGATGCGGTCGTTAAGCGTTTCCAGCTTCGTGGCTTTATCGACCACGTATTCCGGAGTGGTGACCTTGCCGCAGTCGTGTAGCCAGGCCGCGATGTGCAGCGCTTCCCATTCATCTTCGGTGGGTTGATAGCCACTGAAGGCCGGGTCCTGGCTGGCCGCAGCGGCTTGGGCGAGCATCAGGGTCAGCGCCGGCACTCGCTGGCAGTGACCGCCGGTGTAGGGGCTTTTGGCGTCAATCGCACCGGCCAGCAGTTGAATGAAGGCGTCCAGCAGTTGTTTTTGTTTGGCTTGCAGTCGCTGACTTTCAATACTCACGGCGGCCGCGCCGGATACGGCCTGGAGGAACGCGATGCGGTCCGGACGAAGTTTTTCCAGATCGCTCTGGTTGCCGGTATCGGCCAACAGCAGGACCAGCAGGCCCACGGTTTCGTTATGACGATTGTGCAGTCGAATACCGATCAGATGAACGCGGGGGCACTCCAACGCAAGCAACACCTTCTGCAAATCCCCGGCCTGTTCGAAACCAAGCGCGGTGACGATGTTGTCGGCATTCGACAGCTGCCGTAGCCATGCAGGGCTTTGCGGAGCCTGGAGTCCGTGTCCTCGAAGATCAAATGACGGCAATGCCTGTGAGGTGCCGTTAATGACCAGACCCTGCGGCTCCATGCGATCGCCATCACTTTCGCGCAGGTAGATCAGACCGGCCTGGGCCTGGCCGATTTTCACAGTTTCAAACAACACGCGTTCCAGCAAGGGGGCAAAATGGACCTCGGCGCTCAGGCTATCGGTGATCTGGAAAAAACTCGCCAGGGTGTCTTTCATGCGCGTCATCGATACGCTCAGTTGGTCGACTTCGAGCACGGGAGAGCGACGGGAGGCCGGAAAGTTGAAGTCGAAACTGCGAACCGCATCGGCCTCTCGCACCAGCGCGCGCAGGGGTTTAACCAGAATCCGAGAGGTCAGCCAGCCCAGCGGCAGGCACAGCAACAGCGTGGCCAAGGTAATCAGCGCGCCTTGCCAGCGCATGCGGTAGGCATCGCCGAGTAATTCATCTTCCGGTACCAGCAGCGCCAGTTGCAGTCCCTGGGGGCCGCCCTCCTGCATGCTGCTGCGGGCAACGATCCATTGGCGACCGGCGACATCCAGGCGGTTACCTTCGGGGGGATTGTTGAGCAATGCGCCAAGGCTGGGGCTCAGGTCGGCGGCTTTGATCAGGCGGGCAGTCTGATCGTCGATGATCAGTTTGCGGCTGTCGGGATAAGCAATGGCATTGCCCTCGGCATCGAGCAGCACGATTTCGGTGCTGGGGGTCACCACATGATTGGCCAGGGTCGCGGAGAGTTCCGCCAGGGTCAGATCGGCGCCCATGACGGCTTGTTCGCCGCTGCGCCGGGCCAGGGTGGTGCCGACATTGTGGGTGGAGAAAAAAATGTAGGGTTCGGTGGTGATCTGATCCCTGTCGCTGCGGGCGTTGGCATACCAGGCACGGGTTCGCGGATCGTAAGTTTCGTCGGGATTGTCCTGGCGGCCGATGAAGGCCAGATCTTGATCGAAAAACAGTGATTGGGAGCGGACCTTTCCGCTGTTGCCGGCTCGCTCAATGCTCCACACCTGATAAGCCGCAGTGTCCGGGGCATTGAGGAGCGTTTTCAGACCGGGGGTTCGCAAGGGCCGAACCATGAAGAAATCACCGTTGCCGTAGCCCAGATACAGCGAGGCCAGGTCGGGGTTGTCCTTGAGTGACTGGCTGAAGGGTTTGAACAACGCCAGCCGTTGCTCCAGGTCAGGTGCCTGCGTCGCTGGATAATCCGCCAACAGGCTCAGCAGATGACGAATCGGCTGATAGGTGGTGTGCAGGTCCAGGCGGACGTCCTGTTCGATGCGGTTGAAGAGCTTTTCACTGCTGGAAAGAATGATTTGCGTGGTGTGCCGGTAGTTGAAAATGCCCAGCACCACTCCAGTCAGCATCAGCAGGAGAGTGAACATCACGCTGATATGGACGTGCAGGGGAAACCGCCGTTGATCCGGGCGCAGTGGGCTGGGCATTACAGGTCTCTCCATGATGGTTAACACACTGCTCAGCGTCCAAGCATAGTTAAGGCTCTGTCATTCTGCTGTTGTCGTTTTGGCCAATCTGTTGCTGCAAGGCTTGCTCCAGTTCGAGCATGGCGCGCTCTATAGCCTTGCTGCAATCGGCCACCTCGTCGTGATGGAACACATCCTGGCAGGCCTTTTCCAGCGCCTCGCAGCCGTCGATCACCCGGGAGGCCTGGACAATTCGGGCGGCGCCCTTGATTTTGTGGGCGACGTCGAGAAATGACTGAGGGTCTTTGGATCGGGACAGGGCCAGCAATTCTTGTCGGTCCAGACGATTGCTGTTCAACAGTTCGGCCAGCAATCGCTGGTCCAATAGCGGATTTCCACCCGTCAAAAGACGCAGTCCTTGCAGGCTGAACGCCGGATCGCGGACGGTCGGCCTGATACCTTCTACCCACTGACTCAAGGCTGTCAGGGTGAGGGGCTTGAACAGGCAGTCGTCCATCCCGGCTTGTTTGCAGCGTTGTATTTCTTCCGGTTGGGCGTTGGCGGTAAAACCCAGAACGGTACAGGGCGGGCGTTGCGTGTGTTGTTCCTGTCGGCGAATGGCGCGGGCCAGTTCGTATCCATTCATGATCGGCATGTTGCAATCGACAATCACCAGATCGAACGGCTCTGCTTTCCACGCCTCGTATCCCGCTTCGCCATCCGCCTGGACGCTGAATCGATGCCCCAGAAACTCCAGTTGCTGGCACATGAGCAAGCGATTGGCCGGGTGATCGTCGACCACCAGAACGTTCAAGGGGGTCGTCGTGGTGTGTATGTGCGCTTCAACAGTCTCCGGAACCTGCTCGCGTGGCAGTGTTGCCAGGTGCAACGAAACCTCGACTTGAGTGCCCACACCCGGCTGGCTGCTCAATTGCAGGCGGCCACCCATCATCTCGCACAGGTTGCGGCTGATCACCAGACCCAGTCCTGTGCCACCTCTGTCTGATTGTGCGCAATTATCGGCTTGAGCGAAGGGTTCGAATAACCGCTGCTGATCCTGTTCGCTGATGCCTATGCCACTGTCCTGAACATGCAACATCATCTGAACCCCCTCGGGTTCGGCGGTAGGCTGCAGGTCGACGATGACCCTGACCTGACCCTGCTCCGTAAACTTGATGGCGTTGCTGACCAGGTTGGACAGCACCTGCTTGAAGCGCATCGGGTCCAACAGGACATCAAACTCCGAATTGCCAGGGTGGAATTCCAGCAGCAGTCGGAGATTTTTCTGGCGCGCCAGTCCATCGAAGACCCGCACGACCGAGGTCACGATTTCACTTGGATTGACGCGTTCAGGGCTCAGGCTAAGACGCCCTGATTCGATCCGTGCGATGTCGAGAATGTCCCCGATCAGTTCCAGCAGGTCCTTCGCCGAGTTGTACGCCACTTCGATGGCCGGGCGATCCGGGTGCTCATGATCGATACGCTTGAGCGTCAGTTCGAGCATGCCGATGACCGCATTCATCGGGGTGCGGATCTCATGACTCATGGTCGCCAGAAACGTGCTTTTGGCCCGGTTGGCTTCATCGGCACGCTCTTTCGCGCAGCGCAGCTCATCGAACAGTTGCCGCCGTTCGCTAATGTCGATCCAGCCGCCGATGATGCCTTGCACTACACCGCTCGAATCACGGTAGGGAAGAATCCAGTGGTAAATCGTCAGCCTGCGGCCGCCGATGTGCAACGCGCGGTCGAGAATCAGCGGTATCCCCTCGGCCACGACACGCTGGTAATCGGCCTGATATTCCCGGGCTTCGAACGCATTGCTCATGTTGCCCTGCATGACGCTTTTGCCGATGACGTCTTCACGTTTCGCACAGAAGGCTTCCAGGTAACTGTCGTTGCAGCTTTGCAGCAGTCCCTGACGATCGCGTACGTAGATGGGATGAGGCGTACCGTTGACCAGCGATCGCATGAATTCGAGTTGATCGTTCAACGCGCGCTCGGCCGCCTGACGCTGCTTTATCTGGCGACGCATGTAAGCGTTCCAGGCAACGGAAACCAGCAGTAGCACCCCGGCACCGATAACGATTTGGTAGAACAGTCGGTGATAGAGGCGCCAGGTACTTTGCGAAGACGCCGAATAGCCACGCCAGCGGCTGTTGATGATGCCCAGCTCTTGCGGCTCAATGCTCAGCAGCGCCTTGTTGAGGATGGAATTCAGTTCTTTGGCCTCTCGGCCTGTGGCCAGGGAGAACGCGGCCTGGCGGGTACCGATGGTGGTACTGATTTGAAGTGTGTGCTCGAAGAGCCGCGATGAGATGAAGTAGTTGGCAATCACCAGTGAGTTCACCGCGCCTTCTGCACTGCCCTCGGCCAGCCACTCCACGGCGCTGAACGCGTCCGGTGTTTCAATCAGCTTGATCCGTGGAAACTCGCTGCGCAGGTAATCCACCAGGGGATTGCCTTGAGCAATTGCCAGGCGTTTGTCCTGCAACTGCGCAAGGCTTGTCGGGCTGTCGGCGGCTTTGCGAGTCAGCAGGACAAAGGAGTTTTGCAGATAGGGGCGGGTGAAGTTCAACGTCGTTTCACGTTGGGCGCTGGGGAGCAGGGCGGCGATCAAATCGGCCTGATTGTCCCTGATCTGCTCGATCATCTCGTCATCGCTGCGGCTGCGATGGACGTCGAAGCGTAACCCGGTGCGCAATCTGATCAGCTCGAGCAAGTCCGCGGTAACCCCGCGAAAGTTGTTATTACTGTCGAAAAACGTCAGCGGCGCAAAGGCCTCATTGACCACCACGCGGACTACCGGATGTTGTGCCAGCCAGCGTTCCTCGGTGTGGGTGAGCTGCAGTTTTTGATCGGTAAGAAGAATGTCACTGCCGGCACTCCAGCGTTTGGCGATGTTATCGCGTTCGTTGGTGGGGATCGCCCTGAGCATTGCGTCGATGATCCCGAGCAATTGTGGGTTGTCCTTGCGCACGGCAAAGCTGAAACCGTGGGCTTCGTGTTTGCCGAAGTTGGCCATGCGGATGTTGTTCAGATAGCCCTTGTTGATCATGTAATGGGTGGAAATTGTATCTCCCAGAAAAACATCAGCCTGGTCGAAGGCAACTGCATTGATCGCATTCTGGTAGGACGGAAAGGACGTGATGATCGCCCTCGGATACATTGCCTTGACCTCTTCCAGCGGCAAATAGTGATACACCATGCTCAGCCGTAGACCGGCCAGGCCGTCGGTCAAAGATCTGGTTTCTCCTTCGCGTGTCACCAGAACCGGCTGGTCCACGGCGTAGGGTGTGGAAAGTACAATGTCGGCGTTATGTGCTTCGAATCCATTGGCGCTACCCAGCAAGTCGACCTCGCCGTTTTCGAGTGCTTTGATTGCGGCCTCCCGGGACGCAAAGCGCAGAACCTTGATTGGCAAACCGGTTGATGTACCCAGGATGCCCGCGTAATCGGCGGTATAACCTTCGTAGTCGCGACCACCGGTGGTCAGGTCGAAAGGTGGGTAGTCCGGGGCTGACGTGCCAAGGATCAGTTCCCGTTTATTCTTGATCCATTGTCGTTGTGATTTATCCAGTTGGACTTCCTGGTGTCCGGTCATTGAGCGACTGAGCAGGGTGTAGCTCTCGCTGACGGTCTGCGCAGCGAGCACTGAGGTGCTCAGGCATAAACCGGCGGCCATCAGTGTCAGATAATCCTTTATACGACTGGGCATCCTGTCTCTCACACTAATGCGTTACGTTTTGCCATATCGATGAGTTCCACCAAGGATTTGGCTTTGAGTTTTTGCATAAGGCGTTTTTTGTAAGTGCTGACAGTCTTGTTGCTCAGAAACATACCTTTGGCAATTTCCTTGTTGGTGCGGCCCTGGGCAAAGAGTTGCAATACCATCAGTTCTCGGTCATTGACTGACTTGAACAGTTCGAGGTCGGCAAAGCGTGCGTCATCACTGCGAACAGGGTTCAAGGCCTGACTTGGAAAATAGTTGTAACCTGACAACACGGCTTTTATAGCACTGACCAGTTCACTCAGGTCTTCCTGTTTGCACACATAGCCCGATGCGCCGGATTGCATGCAGCGAATACCAAAAAGTGTCGGGCACTGCGCTGTTAACACCAATGTTTTGAGACGGGTACTCATTGCGTTGAATCGGGCGAGAACTTCCAGCCCATCCAGTTTTGGAATGCTGATGTCGAGAATGACCAAGTCGGGCGTGCATTCGCGAACCATCTGCATGGCGTCGACCCCATTATCAGTTTCGCCGATGACTTTGTAACCTTCATGTTCAAGCAACATTCTGACGGCAAGGCGGATGACCGGGTGATCGTCGACAATAAAAACGGAGTTCATAATCAAATCCCATACGAGCTCAAATAAAGCGCGCACCTTAGCTCAGATAGTTGAGGTGACGCATGAACTGACGGACCTGTAGCGGCAATATAGGATGATTCCTACAAAGGAAAAGGAATAGGACTACGTATCAACTGGATTTTTTATGAAGAAGGGCGACGTTTGTTGAGGGTTAGTCGAGGTGTTGCAAGTATGGAGTTGTAAGTTTCGATTTGGTCTTGTGCGGAATTTTTTGTGCGTTTGGTGTGCATTTTTTTACAGTGAAGCCAAGGTCAACAAGTTTCGAAATTCGGATTGTTTCAGCGGCTTGATCAAGTAACCCAATAATGGCAGCCCGTGTGCGTTGGCCTTTTTTTCAAGTTCGTCCAGTTCAGCGGATGTCAGGCTACTTAACAGTATTGCCTGTCTAATCATCCCCCGGTGGCTGGCGAATTCGACCAGATCGAGCCCGGATAGTCCGGGCAGACATTGATCGCATAAAAGAATATCAAACGGTTGCACAGCCTTGAGCATTTGTTGCAGCGCGCCATCGGCACTGTCGGTGGTGGTCAGTTGGGTGAAACCATAACTCTCAAGCAGGTATTGAGTCGCCTTGAGTTGAAAGGGATGATCTTCCACCAGCAAGATGCGCAGATCGTCTTTGAACATAGGATTATTCACGCTTCTTCTGTCGAACTGAGGGAAGCGGGATTATTTCGCGAGGTTACTGAATAATCGATCAGTTAGCTCAGCGCATGTTGTAGGGGGATTCGGCGAACGTTGAGTGCACTTGGGTTTTTTGGAGGTAAATCAACCATTGCAGGCGGCGTAATGGCTGATCAACCGGGTCTCATCAGTGGCTCGAACGACCAGTCATCTCCAGCGCCATTTCGCTCGCATAGCTGTCGGTCATACCGGCGATGAAGTCAATCATCCGTAGAAACGAGGCGTGCAATGGGCCGTGAGGATCGGGTGCATTGTTGCCCAACAGGTCGAGGATGCGGCGACTCTTGAAGGACGGCGTTCGACCGTTATGCTGTTCCAGTGCCGCGCCGCAGAAGGCGTTGAGCAGGATTTCCAGCGTGGTGTATGCGCCGATTTCATGCAGCGTCTTGCGCTTGTCCTGAAAGATTTTTTTGCGCGCCATGTCCTTGGCATTCAGTACGCAACGCTTGGCGGGACCGTGCATGTGCTCCACCAGATCACCAAGCAGCGTGCCGGCCAGCAACGCGTCCTGTTGCTCGACAAAGGCGCGGGCTGCGGCGTTGGTCAGGTGTTCAATGGCTTTGCCTCGCAGGATCGCCAGTTTGCGCCGACGCGAATCCTGTGGACCGAGTTGGCGGTAGGTTTCCGGCAAATCGTCACCTACAAGGTCCAGCAACAGGGACTCGACTTCGGCGTATTCCAGCAGTTCCATCTCCAGACCATCTTCCAGGTCGATCAGCGCGTAGCAGATGTCATCGGCAGCCTCCATCAGATACACGAGCGGATGGCGCGCCCAGCGCTGTTCCTCGAGTTGCGGCAGACCAAGTTTAAGGGCGATCTGTTCCAGTAGCGGCAATTCGCTCTGATAGCAACCGAACTTGTGTTTCTTGTAGCCCAGTGAATCCGCGTGTTTTGCAGTCCATGGATACTTCAGATAAGTACCCAGCGTGGCGTAGGTCAGCCGGGTGCCGCCGTCGAACTGGTGATATTCCAGCTGAGTGAGTACCCGAAAGCCCTGGGCATTGCCTTCGAAATTGAGGAAATCATTGCGTTCGACTTCGCTCATTGCATCCAGCCAGCCACGGCCGGCGGCTTGCTGGAACCAGTGGCGAATCGCGTCTTCGCCCGAGTGGCCGAAGGGCGGATTGCCGATGTCATGGGCCAGGCAAGCGGATTGCACCACCATCCCCAGGTCGCTGGGCTCGCACCAGTCGGGCAGGGCGCTGCGGATGGTTTCGCCGACGCGCATGCCCAGCGAACGGCCGACGCAGCTGACTTCCAGCGAGTGGGTCAGGCGCGTATGGATATGATCGTTGCTGGTGACCGGATGGACCTGGGTCTTACGCCCGAGGCGGCGGAACGCTCCCGAGAAAATAATGCGGTCGTGGTCTTTGTGGAAAGGGCTGCGGCCGAGTTCTTCCGGGCTGTGCAGAGGCTTTCCGAGGCGTTCGCGGGTAAGCAGGGTTTGCCAATCCAAGGCTGGTTCGCTCCGTCAGGTGACTGAGCTCCTAGCTTCCCGTTTCACGTCATGGCCTGCAAGGGAAAAACACGCACACCTGTAGGAACACGGCTTGCCGGCGATGAGGGTGTGTCAGGCACTTCATATCGATTGAAGTGCCGTCATCGCGAGCAAGCTCGGCTCCTACAGCCCGACGGCGTCAATATCGATGAGCAGCAGTCGCTCACTGTCCGGTTGCAGCGCGAGTACGCGATCAAGCTGGGAGTAACCGGCACCAAATCATCGATGGCGATCCGCGCGCCGGCCTGTCGGTAGCGTGCCGCGACATCGGCCAGGCGCTGAATATCGCCTCCCAGTTCGGTGATCTCGAAGACAATGCGTTGCGGGTCAACGTTGTGCCTGCTCAATTGCTTGAGGCTCGGTAGAGCCTGGTCCCGCCGCAAGCGGTTGATCCAGCGTGGCGATATGTTCAGGCTCAGAAACCAGTCCGAGGGCGCTTCATGCAGACGGCTCAACGCGTTATCGCGGATCTGGCGATCCAGACGACGCAACGCGATAGCGGGCGTTCGCGGGTCGGCGAACAGCGGCCCCACCGAGGCCAGTTGACCGTCGGCGTGGCGCAATCGACCCAGTGCCTCGACGCCGGCGATGCGGCCGGTGGCGGTATCAATGAATGGCTGAAAGCAGGCGAGCGGTTGCCCGTCGATCACGAGGCCTCCTTGGTTAGGTCTTGTTCTTGGATAAAACCTGGTCACCGGTCAGGCACACAGGATTGAACCCCTCGATAAAGAGGTTCATCCCGGTGATGTTGCAAGAATGCAGCCAGAGGGTGGGGTTAGCGGTTGCGCGGAGAACCCTGCATGACCAGCTTGATCAGCGGCCCCAGCGTGGTGCCCAGACGAACCAGTCGAGTGAGGCTGCTTACGCCACCGCTCTTGGCGCCCTTGCCAGTCAAAAAGCCCAGCAAGGTGACGGCTGCCACGCCCCAGAGTGGGGCGTGCTTGATGCCGAAACCTTCGTGCAGGTTTTGCGTCATCCCGCGCATGCGCTGCAAGGGTTGCAGCAATTCCCGGGATTCGTGGCGAATTTCCTGGCGATGCATTTCCATGCGCAGGCGGATCAGCGCCTTGCGCATTTCTGTGCGCGAGCTGTTGTGAGGCAGTTCAGGCAGGCTCATGGCAGCAGGCGCTCCCGATCATTGGCCAATTCTTCCAGGGTGCCGTGGAAGGGCGAGGATTCATCGAAAATCGCCGCTCTCAAGCGCATGGCACAGAATATGGCCGCGAGTGTGTAGAACACGCAGAGCCCAATGATGGCCGCCAGGCGATAGGTGTCCCAAAACACGATCATCACCAGCGTCGACAACCCCACCAGTAACAGCAAGGCAAAAACCAGCGCCAGGCCTGCAAACAGCAACAGGCTTACAGTGCGCGCTTTTTGTTCCTGCAATTCGATGCCGAATAGTTCGACATGGCTGTGCAGCAGTCCAAGAAAAGCAGCACCCAGGCGCCGCGGTGAGGAGCTTGGGCCCGTCGCGGACGAGCCGGATTCGCCGATCGCCATATCAGCGCCGCGTTGCCAGCAAACCAATCAGGAACCCTACGCCAGCCGCGATGCCGACCGATTGCCATGGGTTTGCCTGAACGTAATCTTCAGTGGCAGTGACGGCTGCCTGGCCGCGTTCGCGCAGGGAATCTTCGGTCAATTTCAAGGTTTCGCGGGCACGCAACAGACTGTCGTGGATCTGCTCGCGCAACTCATCGGCCTGATCGCCGGCCAGGGAGGCGGTGTGTTCCAGCAACCGTTCGGTGTCGCTGACCAGTGTCTGAAAATCGTTCATCAGGATCTCTTGAGCAGTCTTTGCCTTGATGCTGGCCATTGGTGGATCTCCGTAAGTGGCTTCTGTTGCTTTCGAGTATGAGCCTTGCGCGAAGGTTCAGTACAAATGACTGGTACAACTTTTGCTACGTCACGGTGCATCTGCCTGCACCGTTGCGCTGTTGCTGGGCATGATTTCAGGAAAACCTTAACTCAAACAATCAAAACCCGCGCAAACGTCCCGGTCTTGATTTGCCTTCATGAATTTTGTGCGCCAAAGCGGTTCACCGCGATCGGCTCCTTGATTCCGGCAAGTCGCAACTTGGTGCATGAATCGTCTGCGCGAACTGCTTTGGTGCTTTTTTCAGCCTTAAGGTCTGCCAACCCCATGGAAAATCTGCAAAGCGCTGTGGACAGTCTGGTCCATAGCTCCAATACGTTGTTCATTCTGATCGGCGCGGTCATGGTGCTGGCGATGCACGCCGGTTTCGCCTTTCTTGAAGTCGGCACGGTTCGACAGAAGAACCAGGTCAATGCCTTGTCGAAGATCCTCAGCGATTTCGCGATTTCGACCCTGGCCTACTTCTTTATAGGCTATTGGATTTCCTATGGAGTGACCTTCATGCAACCGGCGGCTGTGATCAATGCTGATCATGGCTATGGTCTGGTTAAGTTTTTCTTTCTGCTGACCTTTGCTGCGGCGATACCCGCGATCATTTCCGGGGGGATTGCCGAGCGTGCCCGGTTCGTCCCTCAGTTGTGCGCAACGGCACTGATCGTGGCGTTCATCTATCCCTTCTTCGAGGGGATGATCTGGAACGGCAACTTTGGTCTGCAAGCCTGGTTGCTGGAACGCTTTGGCGCCAGCTTCCATGACTTCGCCGGCTCGGTCGTGGTCCACGCCATGGGCGGTTGGCTGGCCTTGGCAGCGGTGTTGTTGCTGGGGCCGCGCACTGGTCGTTATCGTGAAGGGCGTCTGGTGGCGTTCGCGCCCTCGAGCATTCCCTTTCTGGCGTTGGGGTCTTGGATCCTGATCGTCGGCTGGTTCGGTTTCAACGTGATGAGCGCGCAAACCCTGCAAGGTGTCAGCGGACTGGTGGCGGTGAACTCGCTGATGGCCATGGTCGGCGGTACCGTGGCGGCGCTGATCGTCGGGCGCAATGACCCGGGTTTTCTGCATAACGGCCCGCTGGCCGGGTTGGTGGCGATCTGCGCCGGTTCCGATCTGATGCATCCGGTAGGGGCACTGGTGACGGGCGCTATCGCCGGGGCTCTGTTCGTCTGGTGCTTTACCGCGGCCCAGGGCAAATGGCATATCGATGATGTGTTGGGGGTTTGGCCGTTGCATGGTTTGTGTGGCGTCTGGGGCGGGATCGCCTGCGGCATCTTCGGGCAAAATGCTTTGGGCGGTTTGGGCGGCGTCAGCCTGATCAGTCAGCTGATCGGCACGACTCTGGGCGTGGTCGTGGCGCTGGCCGGTGGTTTTACGGTGTACGGCGTGATCAAGGCGTTCCATGGTCTGCGCCTGAGTCAGGAAGAAGAGTATTACGGTGCGGACTTGTCGGTGCACAAGATTGGCGCCGTGAGCCAGGACTAGTTCTCTTCATCGTCGGCACCGGGATAGAAGCCGTGCAGCAAGCGATAGCGGTCATGTCGTACCTGGTCGACCCGGTCCTGCACCTGCTGCCCCGGCAAGCCGAGCATGATCAGCGCATGGGAGGCGAGCATCAGGCTGGACTCCAGCAACTCGGGCACGACTTCGCTGGCACCGGCCGCTTTCAACTCGGCCAACTGACTGTCATCGCGGGTGCGCACCAGGATCGGCACCGTCGGGTTGAAGCGGCGTGCCTCCTTGAGTATCAGCAGGGCGATGTCAGTGTTGTCGACCGCAACCACCAACAGGATTGCGCGCTCCAGCCCTACGGCAACCAGCAGTTCGCCGCGACGGGAGTCGCCGAAATGGACACAGCTTTCAGCGACGGCTGCTTCCTGGACGCGCACCGGATCACTGTCCAGCGCAATGTAGGGTTGATGCTCGTAGCGTAAAAAGCGGCCGATGGACTGGCCGACGCGACCGTAGCCACATATCACGACATGGCTGTGTAACCCGGCATTAAGCGCGCTGATTTCTTCAAGTTTCGCTTCTTCGTTGGGTTTGCGGTGCAGGCGTGTGGCGATACGAGGCGCGGCGCGCAGCAGCAACGGCGTGACGAGCATCGAACAGAAGGTCGCCGCCAGCAGCAGACCGCCGAGGTCGGCGGGCATCAGTTTGTTCAGCTGCATCTGTGCCATCAGCGCGAAGCAGAACTCGCCGCCCTGAGCCAATGCCAAGCCGCTGCGCCAGGCGGTTTCGCCATCGCTGCCGCGCCATTTGACCAGCAGCGCAACGACGCTGCCCTTGATCAGCAACAATCCCAGGGTCAGGCCTAGGATCAGCAAGCCGTGGCTGGCGAACAACTGCAAGTCGATCAACATGCCGATACTGACGAAGAACACCCCGAGCAGGATGTCACGGAACGGTCGGATGTCGGCCTCGATCTGATGCCGGTAGTGGCTTTCCCCTAGCAGCATGCCGGCGAGAAACGCACCCAGGGCAGGGGAGAGGCCGAGCAGGTGAGTCAGCCACGCTGTCAGCAGCACAATGACCAGCGCCAGTAGCACGAACAGTTCCGCGGAACGGGCCGCCGCCACTTCATGGAACAGCCGCGGCAGCACCCAGCGACTGGCCAGCAGCAGGCCGACGAACAACACGACGGTTTTCCCCAGCGTCAGTGGCAGCGCCCAATACCAGGCCTGATCGCTGCTGCCAGCGAACACTGGCACCAGGGTCAGCAGCAATACCGCCACGATGTCCTGGAACAGCAACACGGCGATGGCATTCTGGCCGTGGCTGCTGAAAATCTCGCCAAGACTGCTCAGCTCTTTACTGACAATGGCAGTGGATGACAGCGACAGGCCGGCGCCAAGTAACAGCGCAGGCGTGATCGGCATGCCGAGCAGCATCAGTAGAGCGCCCAGCAGTATCCCGGAACCCAACACTTGCAAGCTGCCAAGGCCAAACACCACCTGGCGCAACGCGAGCATTTTCGACAGGGAAAATTCCAGACCGAGGGAGAACAGCAGGAACACCACGCCCAACTCGGCGAGGTCCGGCAAATCCTCGTTTTCATTCACCCAGTTGAATGCTGTTGGCCCAATCATCAGCCCTACGCACAGGTAACCCAACACTGGCGGTAATCGCAGGCGCTGGAACAGTGCAATCACCACCAGAGAGGAGGCGAGGATGATCAACAGGTTGGCAAACACAAAAAACTCCGGTGATGGACGCTGGCAACTCAAGCGTAGAGGCAAAAAAACCGTGAGCATGGTGCAAAGGGTATTGAAGGCGACTGATGTGCGTCAGCGTATTGCCGCTACCCGTTGCCGTTATGGTCCAAGGGTAGGGTATCCAATGGCTCGACGGCTTTTCGGGGCAGGCCTAGAATAGTGACTTAATTTTTTTCGGTTGAGCGCTCATGCCTCCTGAATGTCAGCTGTTCGGCACCTGTGGGTGTCATCTCTGTGAAGTGGCTGAAGCCATGCTGATGGAATTTGTCGAAAACGGTCTGCTGGTGGAACTGGTGGACATTGCTGGCGACGAAACATGGTATGAAGCCTACAGTCTGCGTATTCCGGTATTACGGCGGGTCGATACTGGCGCTGAGCTGGATTGGCCGTTCGGTGCCGATCAGGTAGTGGCGTTCCTGCGTTAAGCGGTTTTTGCGGTGGCGGTGTTCCCATCTGTCGAACTTTGCGACTGATCCCCTTGGCTTTACCGGCGGCGTTCGGATACTGTATGCGCATACAGTTATTCGTAATGCCTGCCTTGCGCAGGCGGTCCGGGCGTGAGAGGGATGAATCGTGGTCAATGTTGAGCAATTGAAGAACAGCGTGAACCGGATGTCGGCGGACGTGGTACGCGAGGCTGTCCTCGAATTGCGTCTGGATGGCCTGGTGACAGAAGGAAAAACCCCCTTCAACAAACTGCATTTCAATACCTGTTTCGCCGAAATCGAAGCCTTGTTCCAGCGCGCAGGCTATCACCGGCAGCTGGATGTCGTGGGTTATCAGGGGTTGTTGTACGCGCTTTATGATCCCGGTCGCTGGGAAGCGGTCGATGTGTTGCGCTGGCTCAAGGAATTCACCGAAGCGGCAGCGCGCACGCAGATACCGGCTTGAAGATTCTCTTCTAGGTTCGTTCCGGCCGCTGTTGGATAATGCCGCCCTGTATTGAGGGTTAGAGCTTTCGTATGTCCACTTCATCTTTTTCTGCTGCACACAACCAGGCCAGTACGCTCTACTTGCCACCTGGCCCGTGGCAGACCGTACTCGATTGTCTGTGCGAACACTTCAGTGCCATCGGCCGTGAACAATGGCTGGACAGAATCGCCCGCGGTCGTGTGCTTGATGGGCATGGCATGCCAATCGCCCTGGATTTGCCTTACAAGGAAGGTCTGCGGATTCACTATTTTCGCGAAGTGCCCGACGAAAAGCCGATTCCGGTGGTTGAGTCGATTCTGTACGCGGATGAGCATCTGGTAGTGGCGGATAAGCCGCATTTTCTGCCAGTGACTCCGGCGGGTGAATACGTGGAGCAGACCCTGTTGCGACGGCTGATCCGTCGATTCGATAACCCGCATCTGGTGCCTTTGCATCGCATTGACCGTCACACGGCGGGGCTGGTGCTGTTTTCCGCCAACCCTCAGAGCCGTTCGGCGTATCAGTCGTTGTTTCCCACGCGGCAGATCGAAAAGCGCTACGAGGCAATTGCCCGAGCGTTGCCTGAACTCTCTTTTCCATTGGTCCATAAGAGCCGGCTCATCAATGGCGAGCCTTTCTTCCGCATGCAGGAAGGTCCTGGCGTCAGCAATACCGAGACGGCAGTCGAGGTCCGGGAGAAGAACGGTGACCTCTGGCGTTATGCGCTTTACCCGGTGACGGGCAAGAAACATCAGTTGCGGGTGCACATGACCGCCTTGGGCGCCAGTATCTGCAACGACCCGTTTTATCCGCAGGTACTCAACGATGTTGAGGATGACTATGCCAATCCTTTGAAACTGCTCGCTCAGGGGCTACGGTTTGTGGATCCGGTCACCGGCCAGGAAAGAGTATTCGAAAGTACCATCACCCTGCAGTGGTGATCGCGAGTTCAGCAAATCTGCTGATCTTCAGCCACGAAAAAGCCCGCAAAAAGCGGGCTTTTCCATATCCGGTTGTCACCGCAAAAGTTACAGCTCTTTAACGGTACGAACCTGATCCTTGTTGATGCGGGTCTGCTTGCCATCCAGTTGTTCGAATTCGTAGAAACCCGAATCCTTATCGAACCTTGGCGCGTCGACAGCCTGGATTTCTCGACCGTCATTCAAGGTGATCACTGTAGGCGATGCACAACCGGCGAGGGTAGCGAGGCCCAGTGCGAGCATGAAAGTGGCGAGGGTCCGTTGAGTCATGAGTGTGTCTCCGAATATGAATTCTTTTGGTTACTGTGCTTGAGACGTGTACAGCGCGTGCAAGTTCCTTCTCCTGTCAGTCTGACACAGTGTTGAGGGCACTTAACAGTTCTGGTGTGTTGAGGTTGGCCAGGCGCGGGTCATTGTCGGGGCATTGCAGGGCGGCAGCGCCCAGTTTGCGCATAAGGCGACCCGGGCTGCGTTCGCCGTCGTTCCAGGCACTGTCGAAATCTGCCAAGAGTGCCACGGGGATAATGCACAACAAAGGTTCCCAGTGTTCACCATGGCGCAGCATCAGCGGTTGATCCGGGTGCTGGCTGGCGGTTTTGCGCATGCTATTGAGCAGCGTGGCATCGATGCGCGGTACGTCACAAGGCAGCACCAACAGATGCGCATGACGGGCGGCCTTCAAGCCTGCGCGAATACCGGCCAGGGGGCCCGGAAAGTCGCCTTCATCGTCATGAACCAACTGGTCGGCGTAGGGCGCGTACTTTTCCAGGTTTCTGTTGCAGGAGATGATCAGGTCATCGCTCAGCGAACGGGTCTTGCGGTGCAAGTGGGCAATCAGTGGCTCGCCGTGCCATTCCAGCAATCCTTTGTCCTGTCCGCCCATGCGTTGGCCACGTCCACCTGCCAGGAGCAGAATGGAACAGGGTGGCAAAAGTGTGTTCGAGGTCATGGCAGGTCTCCATGGGGGCGGCGAAAAAATGAGGCGCTGTGATATAACACCGGGCTGTTTCTCCTACAACTGGATGAGCCTATGAAAGACAAGGCTGATGTACCTTTCACGCCGCTCAACATAGCGGTGTTGACGGTCAGCGATACCCGTACCCTGGAAACCGATACCTCAGGCCAGGTCTTTGTAGACCGGTTGAGTGCAGCCGGTCATAACCTTGCGGCCCGGATTCTGCTTAAAGATGACCTCTACAAAATTCGCGCGCAAGTCGCCAACTGGATTGCCGACGACGTCGTGCAGGTCGTGCTAATTACTGGCGGTACTGGTTTCACTGGACGCGACAGTACTCCGGAAGCGGTGAGTTGCCTGCTGGACAAACAGGTCGACGGTTTTGGTGAGCTGTTCAGGCAGATATCGGTGGCGGATATCGGCACCTCTACTGTTCAGTCCCGTGCCCTGGCCGGCCTGGCCAATGGCACGCTTGTCTGCTGTTTGCCGGGTTCGACCAATGCCGTGCGTACCGGTTGGGATGGCATTCTTGCCGAGCAGCTCGATTCGCGGCACCGCCCGTGCAATTTCGTGCCCCATCTCAAACAGGCGGCACCCTGTGAATCCCGCGGGTAAGCCAGGCAAGACGGGTAGTCTGCTGGCTGTCGAGGTGGCACTGGCACGCTTGCTGGCAATGGCTGAAGCTTCACCGATTCGTGAACGTGAACGCTTGCCATTGGCGCAGATTCAGGGCCGCGTGTTGGCCGATGATCTGGTCTCGACGCTTGATCTGCCTCCTTGGCCCAATAGTGCCATGGACGGTTATGCCTTGCGCATGGCCGATTGGACTGGAAAGTCACTGGTGGTCAGCCAGAAGATTTTTGCCGGACAGGCTCCGGAGCCCTTGAAGCCCGGCACCTGTGCACGAATCTTCACCGGTGCGCCAGTTCCCGCAGGGGCTGATTGCGTCGAGATGCAGGAAAATACCGAGGTTCAGGCGGATGAGCGAGTACGTTTCACCGAAACCATGGCCTCAGGACAAAACATCCGTCCCCAAGGCCAGGAGACCACTGTCGGTGAATTGATTCTGCCAGTGGGCACGCGCCTCGGGCCGATCGAACAGGGGCTGGCCGCATCGCTGGGATGTGCAGCGCTGGACGTGATTCGCAAGGTTCGTGTTGCTGTTCTGTCCACCGGGGATGAACTGATTGAGCCGGGTCAGGCTCTGGGGCCGGGACAGATCTACAACAGCAATCGAGTGTTGCTTTGCAGTTGGTTGCAGCGCTTGGGTTGTGAGGTGATCGATGCCGGTATTCTTCCGGATGATTTAGCAACCACTCGCGCTCGCCTTGGTGAATTGAAGGATGTCGATTTGATTCTTTCGACCGGTGGTGTATCGGTGGGAGAGGCTGACTTTCTGGGCATTGCCTTGCGTGAAGAGGGCGAGTTGACGTTGTGGAAACTCGCCATCAAACCAGGCAAACCACTGACATTCGGGCATTTTCGCGGCGTACCTTTGATTGGTTTGCCCGGCAATCCGGCGTCGACCCTGGTGACGTTTGCTTTGTTGGCAAGGCCCTATCTCTTGCGTCGACAGGGCGTAAAAGAGGTTGAGCCACTGAAGTTCCAGGTGCCGGCAGGGTTTGCCTGGCCCAAAGCAGGCAATCGGCGCGAGTACTTGCGTGGACGTCTGGAGAACGGCCGGGCAATCATCTACAAGAATCAGAGTTCTGGTGTACTGCGTAGCGCCGCCTGGGCCGATGGTCTGGTTGAGGTGCTGGAGGATCGCACGCTGATCGAAGGTGACTGCGTAAGCTTTATCCCGCTGAGCGAAGTCCTGAGCTGATTCCTGCAGCAGGCTTGCCGCAAACCCGGTTGATCGAACCGGGTTTTGCATTCATGGCTACCCCTTAATGAGCCAGGAGTGTCACGACCTGGTCAAAACGGCTATTGGCGATCCAGGCCAGCAGCCCGATAACCACGGTTGTTCCGCCAGCCGAATAGGCAAGCCTGTGTTTGATGGATTTGACGTCACTACGGACCTCATCCATGTCTCGTCGGATGTATTTGAGGTGAGTCTCCAATTCAACGACGCGAGGTTCCATATCAACTTCTCCAGTGGGTTGTGCGCTGTTTTTGAATTCAGCTTGATGATTAGCGCGTTTTTCTGCGAACGGTACGACCGGAATGACCGGTGACCTGATCTCATGGTTTTGCATGGCACGTCCCTGTGTGTTTCCTGCTGATGTTTGATAACCGCAGACGCCAAGGTGTACCAATCGCACTTGCCGGTCAATTGAGCCGATTCCTCAGGTTTTGTAAGAAAAAGTCCCGCCTTGTAGGACGCCATACTGCTCGCCTTCAAATAATTCAAATTCTTGCGACTTTTATGGGGTGCGACGAGGTCAACATCTCGCATACGGAATTCAATCATGGGAGTGACAACAATGAGCGAACGCAAGGCGGTGTTGATTCTGCATGGCAAGCAAGCGCTCAACGAGGCGGTTCGTTCTGCCGTCGAGGGCAAGCGTAAGCAGGGTTGGGAGCTAGCCGTTCGAGTGACCTGGGAGGCCGGCGACGCACAGCGGCTGGTGGATGAAGCGCTGGCGGCAGGCTACATGCAAATCATCGCCGGCGGCGGTGATGGCACCTTGCGTGATATTGCCGAGGCCATGGCGGCGCATTCGACGCAGGCCAGCCTGGTACTGATGCCCTTGGGGACCGCCAATGATTTTGCTCGCGCGGCCGGCGTGTCTCTGGAGCCCGCTCAGGCGCTGGATCTTCTTGACACTGCGCCGAGTGCCATTGATCTGGGGGAGGTCGACGGGCAGGTGTTCCTGAATATGGCCACGGGCGGTTTTGGTAGTCAGGTCACTGCGAACACCTCGGAGGACTTGAAAAAAATCCTCGGGGGGGCGGCTTACCTGTTCACCGGTTTATCGCGATTCAGTGAGTTGCACGCGGCCTATGGCGAGTTGCAGGGCCCTGATTTTCAGTGGAGTGGCGAGCTGTTGGCATTGGGCATCGGCAATGGCCGGCAGGCCGGCGGTGGACACGTGTTGTGCCCAGAAGCGCTGGCTGACGATGGTCTGCTGGACATCAGTATTCTACCTGCGCCACAGGAACTCGTCGGTACCTTGAAAAACCTGCTGGCCGATGGCTTCGGCATCGACAATATGTTTGTGCGAGCCCGACTGCCCTGGGTCGAAATCAAGGTCTCGGAAGGCCTCTACATCAACCTCGATGGCGAACCTCTGGAAGGCGACAACTTGCGTTTCTCGGTATGTCCAGCGGCGCTGCGCGTACATTTACCTGAAAACTCGCCGCTGCTGGGGTCATCGCAATTGATCAATCATCCAGGCTGATGATCTGCTCGCGAACGGCGAACAGCACCAGGCCCGCCACATCGTAGATCTGCAAGCGCTTCATGATCTGCGAGCGATGTGTTTCGACCGTCTTGATACTGAGACCCAGGCCGTTGGCGATCTCTCGGGTGGATTTTCCGCGAACGATCAACCGAAGGATTTCCAGCTGACGCGCTGTCAGGTTGTGCGAGTCGGCAGGTTCCGGATGGTGTTTCTGAGATCGGGTCAGCGCTTGGTTGATGACGGTGTGAGCGATGGCCGGGCTCAGGTAGCGTTCGTTGTTACGCAGGGCTTCCAGGGCATGTTCGAGTTCGGTGGCCGTGGTGTCCTTGAGCAGGTAGCCATGTGCGCCGGATTCCAGTGCCTGCATGATGAGGGCAGGATCGGTGTGCATCGACAGGATCAGCACCTTGCTCTGCGGGCGTACTCGCTTGAGTCGCTGCAAGGCTTCAAGGCCACTGGTTTTCTTCATGGAAATATCCAGCAGGACGATGTCCGGGGACAGCTGCTCGACCATCTCGAGCAACTGCGAGCCATCATTGGCCTCACCGATGACCGCGTAGCCTGGAATATCCAGCACCAGAGCGCGCACGCCTGCCCTGATAAGCGAGTGGTCATCCACCAGAAGTAAGTTACAAGTCAATGCATAACCTTATTCGAACTGGCCCGCTCGAGCGCACGAGGTGCCCAGGGAAAGAGAGCTTCGATTTGAGTGCCTTTGCCCGGCTCGCTGGTAACGCTCAGTGTGCCGTCGAGCTGATCGATCCGTTCCGACATCCCCGCCATTCCGCGTTGCCCTTCACGACCTGGATCCGTCGATGGCGCGAAACCCAGACCATCGTCGCTGATCGACAGCGCCAGTCCCTGAGTCAGACGTTGCAGGCGGACCACCAGATTCTCCGCGTCGGCATGGCGCAGTATATTGGTGACCGCTTCCTGGGTTATTCGAAAGGCGGCCACCGCCATTTCTTCCGGTATACCGGTTAAGCGCTGATGGCATTCCAGGCTCCAGTGCAGCGACGTGTTGGCCAGTGTCTTGAGTAAATGCGCACGCAGACTGGCTTCCAGCCCAAGACTGGTCAACTGCCTGGGATTGAGAATGGCTGATACATCCCGAACTTTGGTCAGGGTTTCTTCCAGCGTGTCGCAAAGCACCGAACACTGGCCCTGAAGTTCTTCGGGCATTCGGCGTTTGAGCCAGTCACTTTGAAGTTTTGCCGCGGTCAGCAACTGGCCGATGTCGTCATGCAGTTCTCGACTGAGCCGGTGACGTTCGTTTTCTTGAACCTCCAACAGCCGGTCGGCCAACTCTTGAGGTTGAAACTTTATCGATTTGCGCGAGAGGCAATGCTCCACCCAGACGCAGGTCAGCGCCGCAATATTGAGCACCAGCAGGCTCAGCGGCAGGCGAGTAGACAGACTATAAATCAGCAGGCTGCCAATGGCCGAGCAGGTACACAACATAAGCGTGATCAGGCGCGCGTTTTTTCGGGAAGGTGGCCATAGGGTGATTGACTTGAGGCTGGCGTACATAGCGGATGGAGCCAATGGATGTTCGCTGCGGGAAGACCGGTCATAACGGATGACGGTCTCTGTCTGGAGTCACTCTGCCATTAATTGACGTCAACTAATGGGCGGCATAGTACCACTTAAGATACCGTTGGTCGCGTTTGGTATTAGGTCTGCAGGGTCGGGAAATTAGAGGTTATGGACTGCAGTTCCATAATGGAAAAAGTTGGGTGGCAGGCATTTTTATTGGTTTCGAGTTGTCGTTAACAGGTAGGGGATGTTCAATTGCGACATGACTTCGCTAAAGTTAGAGAGGCGGTCACCGCAATAAAAAATCGGAGCGCGGCATAGTGCTCCGATACATTCAGGCTTGTCGCCCTGAAAAGGAAACGAGTGCGAACGGTTTGGAATGAGCGGGTGGATGAAACTGACTGTGTCCGACCTGAAAGGCGAAGGCTTCGATCAGAGAGGTCTGTTCACTGTCATCGAGGCTGAGTTGGCCGGTGTTCTGATCGATAAGCTCGAGTTGCCAGGCGATTAACGTCAGGCAGTCTTTCAGCGCACCCAAGGCCTGCTCGTGCAAGTCCATGTGATTCTGGGCGTGGCTCAGCAAACCATGAATGTGCAACGAAAACTCCGAAACGGCTGCCAGAGCGAGGGCATCAGCCTTTTTGGCCAGTTTGAGCAGGGTGCTAAGCATACAGTCGATGGCGTCCATGTCATTGCTGATCAGTTGCAAATGACTCAGGCATTCCTCGGTTTTGGCCAGGAGCGTCTCAGCTTCGACGAGAAACTCCGCGTGCTGCTGAGCCCATTCTTTACGATCGTTCGGCATGCTTATCTCCACAACGTCATGTCAAATGAGGGAATGTCGTGTGCGTCGACGAGGACGGTCGGAGTAGCGGCATTGCCGTGCCATCGTGAGATCGCGCTCCGGCCTGTCTGGCTGCAGGCTGGGGAACTCGATAGAGGGGATGGCCACTGACCTGCGATCGCACACAAAAGCCTGACTCCGTTCATGCAATGAGAATGGCGTCACATTAATGGCTATTGGATATTGCGAATATCAGGTTGGGCCTGATTGCTACTAGGGGAATCCCTTACACAGAGGAACCACCCGAACGAAACGAGGTCTCGCGGGAGGGGATGAGGCAGATGAAATCACTTGGCCAGTAAAGCATGATGTTAATGTGACATCAATGTTCGATCGTGGCATTTTACAGGGGGGTCAAGGTCCGGCATAAACAGCCGATAACCCCCTTTAGTGAATTCATCAGAACAAGCCCAGGAGTCATTGATGGCCGGCATTCTCGACACGGTAGACCAACGCACGCAACTGGTGGGTGAGAATCGCCTGGAAATTCTCATGTTCCGGCTGGCTGGCCGGCAATTGTTCGCGATCAACGTTTTCAAAGTGCAGGAAGTACTGCAGCTGCCGAAGCTGACCCTGATGCCCCAGCGTCATCCGTTTGTCTGCGGTGTGGTTAATCTGCGTGGCCAGACCCTGCCGGTGATCGACTTGTCCCAGGCCATTGGCATGCGTCCGCTGGTGCCAAGCCCGACCAGTACAATCATCGTCACCGAGTACAACCGTTCGGTGCAGGCGTTCCTGGTCGGTGGTGTGGACCGTATCGTCAACATGAACTGGGAAGCCATTCTGCCGCCGCCGGCCAGCGCCGGTCGTCAACATTACTTGACCGCTATCAGCAAGGTCGACGACCAGTTGGTGGAAATCATCGACGTCGAAAAAGTCCTGGCGGAAATTGTCCCGTACAACGCCAAGGTATCGCGCGACAAACTCGACGATCCGGTTCTGGAACGTGCCCGTGGCCGTGAAGTGCTGCTGGTGGACGACTCTAACGTGGCGCTGTCGCAATTGCGTGACACCCTGGGTCAGCTGGGTGTGAAGATGCACATTGCCAGCGATGGCTTGAAGGCACTGAACATGCTCAAGGCCTGGGCCGATACCGGTGTAAACATGACCGACAAACTGCTGATGATCTTCACCGACGCGGAAATGCCGGAAATGGACGGCTATCGCCTGACGACGGAAATCCGCAACGACCCGCGTCTGCGTGGTCTTTACGTGGTGCTGCATACCTCGTTGTCCGGCAGCTTCAACGACTCGATGGTCAAGAAAGTCGGCTGCGACAACTTCCTCTCCAAATTCCAGCCGGACAAACTCGTCGATGTGGTGCGCGAGCGCCTGATGCTCGACGAAGTGCCTGCCTGACACCCCACGCAGAGGCTGGCCTGAAGTCAGCCTTTGATTCGGCGATCAAGCTCGTATAGGGTGGCGTTTTTTGCCCACCAGGGAGCTGGCCATGTTGCGTCTGAGCGCGCTTTATCGTTATCCATTGAAATCCGGCAAGAGTGAGATCCTGCAGCAGGTCAGCCTCGACAAGCTGGGCCTGGACGGTGATCGACGCTGGATGCTGGTGGACGAGGCCAGCGGCCGCTTCCTGACCCAGCGTGTTGTGCCGCAGATGAGTCAGTTGTCGGCGTTGTGGAATGCCCAAGGTGGTTTGACCCTCAGTGCTCCGGGGCGCTCAGCGATCGATATTACCTTGCCGGCCAGCGACGCTGAACTGCGCGGCGTGACGATCTTTAGAGACAGTCTGCGAGTGCCCGATGCCGGTGATGAGGCCGGTGCCTGGGTCAGTGAGTTCATTGGAAAGCCGACGCGACTGGTGCAAATTCCTCTGGATCGCGCGCGCACCACTCAAGCGGGCTATGGTAGAGACGACGATCAAGTCGCTTTCGCCGATGGCTTTCCGCTGTTGCTGATCGGACAGGCATCCTTGGAAGACTTGTCGCAAAAGGTTGGGCGTCCGCTGGAAATGCTGCGCTTTCGGCCCAATCTGGTGATCGAGGGCAGCGAGGCATATGCCGAGGATGGCTGGAAGCGTATCCGCATCGGCGATGTCGAGTTCCGCGTGGTCAAGTCGTGTTCGCGCTGCATCCTGACCACCATCGACCCGCAAACCGGTGAGCGCAGCGAAGATCGCGAACCCTTGGCGACCCTGCAGAAATACCGCGCTCAGGAAGACGGCGCGATGTTCGGCCAGAACCTGGTCAACGACAGTAATGGCCAACTCGAAGTTGGCATGCCGGTGACGATTCTGGAATAGGCAAACTGAATAAAAAATGCCTGTGTCCAAAAAAGACACGGGCATTTTTTTGTCGCTGTGAAAACCCGGGGGTTTAGCCGCGGTATTCGCACAGGTAAGCGGTGTCGACGGCCACTTTCAGCTGGAACTTGCTGTTGGCAGGTACGTTGAACTGGCTGCCGGCGGCGAAGGTTTCCCAGTCGGTGCTGTCCGGCAGTTTGACGGTCAGGGCGCCGGTCACCACGTGCATGATTTCACGCTGGCTGGTGCCGAATTCGTATTCGCCCGGTGCCATGACGCCGATGGTCGCAGGACCTTCAGCGGTGCCAAAGGCGATCGACTTGACGGTGCCGTCGAAGTACTCGTTGACTTTAAACATGGGCGATTCCTCGAAAAGGGCTAAAAAGGGCTGGCCAGTATGCACAAGGCCCTTGGCGCCGTCACCTCTCTAGAGGGGGAGAACCAGTGGTAACAGACGCGCTGTATTGCGCGCGTCTTCCAGCGCCCGGTGTTGCTGCCCGGTGAACTGCATGCCCGCTAGCTGCAGCGCGCCGTTGAGCCCCAGCGGGCGTTCCAGCCGGCGAGCCTTGGCAAAGCGCTGCTTGAGGTTCATGTGTGGCACCCGGCTCAGGGCGCTGTCGAGTTGCAGTTTTTGCCATTCCTGAAGCAGCTGTTTGCGGTCGTAGTCGCCCCAACTGGCCCAGCCTTCCAGGCGCGAGTGATGGTGGCCGAGCCAGCGTTCGAACAACGCCCAGACCTCGCTCAGCGACTCGGCGTCATCGATGTTGGCCTGGGTGATGTGGGTCAGTTCCCGACAAAACGGCGTCAGCAAAGGCCGACGCGTCGGGCGCACGAAGCGCTGAAAGCTATCCAGTTCTCGACCTTTTCGGTCCACCAGGGTGGCGCCGATTTCGATGATTTCCATTTCAGTTACTGGCCAACCACCCTTGTCGGTGGTGGCTTCGAGATCAATGACCAGCCAATGAGGCATCGCAGGGTTCCTGGTATCCGCGTCCTGATAGGGCTTGAGCGTAGCCAAACCCGGCGGATCCGCCTAGCGGCTTATTCGACCTCCAACAAAATCTGACGATTTTTTACCTGATCACCGACCCTGACCTGCAAGCGTTTGAGCACGCCGTCGATGCCCGACTTGAGCGGATGCTCCATTTTCATGGCCTCCAGCACGACCAACAACTGGCCTTTAATGACCGGACTGCCCTCAGTGACCAGCACGTCGACGATCGCCCCGTCCATCGGAGCCTTGAGGGTGCCGGTGCTGACGCTGACCTGGTTGCTGACCAAGGCCTGGGTCCGATCCACCAGCCGAAAACTGCCGGGCCGGGTGCACAGCCAGATTTGTCCGGCTTCAAGACGGTAGGCATGGCGTCGCCGGATACCGTTGATTTCCAGCCTGACCCAGCGTCCATCGCACTGGATGATCGTTAATTCAACGTTTTGCTCCGCGACTTGAATCCGATACGGTTCCCCCGGCTCAGCGTTCAATTCCACTGACCAATCCTGATCATCAAGGCCGATTCGATAGTGCAACGGCACGCTGGCGTTGTTGCGCCAACCGGCCAGTGGCGCGGGATGAACCTGCGCCGAGGCCTGATAGAACAACGCTGCGGCGATTGCCAGTTCTACGGCGCCGGGTGCACGGGGATGCAGACAGGCATGGTCGGCAAAATACGTCGGGATGAACCCGGTGCTGAACTCGCCACTGATGAACTGCGGGTGTTCGAGCAGGCTGGCGAGCAAGCGCTGATTGCTTTGCACGCCGAGCAGCACGCTGTCCTGTACCGCCCGCAGCAACTTGCGCCGGGCTTCTTCGCGGGTGGCACCGTGGGCAATGATCTTGCCCAGCATCGGGTCATAGAACGGGCTGACGTTCTGGCCTTCGATCAAACCATGGTCGATTCGTACATCGCCCTGCAGCGCTGGCTCCCACGCGGTGACGCGACCGGTTTGTGGCAGAAAACCGTGCGCCGGATCTTCGGCGTACAAACGGACTTCCATGGCATGCCCGTTGAGTTGTACGTGTTCCTGACGCAGCGGCAGCGGCAGTCCTTCGGCGATGCGTAACTGCCAGGCCACCAGATCGAGGCCGGTGACTAATTCAGTCACCGGGTGTTCCACCTGGAGTCGGGTGTTCATCTCCAGAAAGTAAAACTGCCCGCGCGCATCCAACAGAAACTCGACGGTGCCTGCGCCGACGTAATTCACCGCGCGACCGGCCTTCAGCGCCGCTTCACCCATGGCCTGACGCAACGGGGCGGTCATCACCGGGCAGGGGGCTTCCTCGATGACTTTCTGGTGGCGGCGCTGGATCGAACAATCGCGCTCGCCAAGGTAGATCAGGTTGCCGTGCTGGTCGCCGAACAGTTGAACTTCAACGTGGCGCGGATCAACCAACGCCTGCTCAAGGATCAGCTCGTCACTGCCAAACCCGTGCAGGGCTTCGGAGCGGGCGGTGCGCAGCTGCTCCAGCAAATCCTTGGCCTCGTGCACCAGGCGCAGGCCACGTCCGCCACCGCCGGCACTGGCCTTGATCATCAGCGGATAGCCAATCATTTCGGCTTCGCGGCTGAAGGTGGCGTCGTCCTGATCGGCGCCCTGATAGCCTTTGATGCACGGCACACCGGCGTCGATCATGGCGAGCTTCGACAGTCGCTTGCTGCCCATCAGTTCGATGGCTTCGGGGCTGGGGCCGATGAAGGTGATGCCGGCATCCTGGCAGGCGCGGGCGAATCCGGCGTTTTCCGAGAGGAAGCCGTAGCCGGGATGGATCGCGTCGGCACCGGTGCGCCGGGCAGCGTCGAGCGTTGCCGGGATGCTCAGATAGGACTGCTGCGCCGGGGCCGGGCCGATGTTCACCGCTTCGTCGGCCATCTGCACATGCAGGGCATCGGCATCGGCATCGCTGAACACCGCGACCGTGCGATAGCCCAGAGCCTGGGCGGTGCGCTGGAGGCGGCAGGCGATTTCACCGCGGTTGGCGATCAGGATTTTGCTGAATCCGGGCATGGGGTTTTCCCTTTTGTTTTGCGGTGAATGTCAGGGCCTCTTCGCGGGCAAGCCTCGTTCCTACAGGTTTGCGCAAAGCTCTGTAGGAGCGAGGCTTGCCCGCGAAGCTTTTTAGGACGCCCACCCCGGTTTGCGTTTTTGCACGAAGGCCATGGTCCCCTCGACGCCTTCAGCCCCGGTCACCGCTTCGCTGAACCACTCGGCCGCTTCATCCAGCAATGCATTCGACGGCTGCCCGGCACTCGCCAGCAACAGCTTTTTGGTCGTCGCATTCGCCTCCGGCGCGCAGCACAACACATGGGCCAAAATTTCATCGAGACGCTCGGCCAACGCTTGCGCGTCATGCTCGACAAAATGCACCAACCCCATGCGCCGCGCCTGTGTGCCGTCGAAACGTGCCGCAGTCAGTGCCAGTCGGCGAGCCTGAGTCAGGCCGATGCGCTGGACCACGAACGGCGCGATCTGCGCTGGCAGCAGACCGAGACTGGTTTCCGGCAGACCGAATTGCGCCTGGTGATCGGCCAAGGCGACGTCGCTGACGCAGGCCAGACCAAAACCACCGCCGAGCACCGCGCCTTGCAGTACCGTGATCACCACTTGCGGCGCGTGTTGCACCGCTTGCAGCAGCGCACCGAACGCTCGATTCAAGT
Source organism: Pseudomonas sp. ZS1P83 (assembly GCF_054897825.1). Lineage (NCBI taxonomy): Bacteria > Pseudomonadati > Pseudomonadota > Gammaproteobacteria > Pseudomonadales > Pseudomonadaceae > Pseudomonas > Pseudomonas sp. ZS1P83. The sequence goes on along the minus strand of NZ_CM142706.1, from coordinate 3,700,670 downwards.
CGCGATAGGCGCTCGGCCCTTGAGCGCGTGCATTGGCCATGTCCTTGATGTCGCCACCAGCGCAGAAATGCCCGCCGGCACCGCCGATCACCAGCGCGCGAATGGCTCGGTCGTCACGCACTGCTGCCAGCACCGCACGCAGTTCAGCGACCATCTCCAAGCTCATGGCGTTGCGGCTTTGCGGGCGATTGAGGGTGATGTGCAGGACACCGTTATGCGGTTCCAGCAGCAACGTCTGACAAACCGGCAGGGTGCTCATTTCTTTTTCCCCGGCAGGATGCCCATGAGTTTGCAGATGATCCCCAGCATGATTTCGTCGGCACCGCCGCCGATCGACACCAGCCGCACATCGCGGTACGCGCGGGCCACCGGGTTGTCCCACATAAAGCCCATGCCGCCCCAATATTGCAGGCAGCTGTCGCTGACTTCGCGGCCCAGCCGTCCTGCCTTGAGTTTGGCCATGGACGCCAGGCGGGTGACGTCCTGGCCTTTGATGTATTGCTCGGTGGCCTGATAGACCAGCGCCCTCAGGCATTCGATTTCGGTTTGCAGTTCAGCCAGTCGGAAGTGGATGACCTGGTTATCGATCAGCGCATTGCCGAAGGTTTTGCGCTCCTTGCAGTACTCGATGGTGCTGTCGATGCAGTACTCCAGGCCCTTGATCATGTTTGCCGCGCCGAACAGCCGTTCCTCCTGGAACTGCAGCATCTGCATCATGAAGCCCGCGCCTTCATGGCCGATGCGGTTGCGTTGCGGCACCCGCACGTTGTCGAAAAATACCTGAGCGGTTTCCGAGCTGCGCATGCCGAGCTTGTCCAGGTGCGAGCTGAGACTGATGCCCGGCGTGTTCATCGGCACCATGATCAGCGACTTGTTGATGTGCGGTTTGTCGTCCGAGGTGTTGGCCAGCAGGCAGATGAAATCCGCGCTCGGCGAGTTGGTGATCCACATCTTGCTGCCGTTGATCACGTAGTCGTCGCCGTCCTTGCGGGCGGTGGTTTTTAAACCGGCCACGTCGGAACCGGCGCCCACTTCGGAAACACCGATGCAGCCGACCTGCTCGCCAGTGATGGCCGGGCGGAGAAACTCTTCGCGCAGTTCATCGGAGCCAAAACGCGCCAGCGCCGGGGTGCACATGTCGGTCTGCACGCCGATGGACATCGGAATCCCGCCGCAATGAATGGTGCCGAACGCTTCGGCAGCGACGATTGAGTAGCTGTAGTCCAGCCCCATGCCACCGAACTTTTCCGGTTTGGAAATTCCCAGCAGACCGAGGTCGCCGGCCTTGCGAAAGATCTCGTGGATCGGAAAGCGTCCAGCCTTTTCCCATTCCTCGACGTGAGGATTGATCTCGTGATCGACGAATTGGCGGACGGTGCGGCGCAGTGCTTCGTGTTCCTGGGTGAAGATCATTTTTATTGTTCTCCTGAGATCCATGATCGTTCCCACGCTCTGCGTGGTAACGCCTCTAGGGACGCTCTGCGTCCGCTTCTGAGACGCGGAGCGTCCCGGGCTGCATTCCCACGCGGAGCGTGGGAACGATCAAAACGCCCTAGAAGCGGGCGACACCAAAACTGTTGGATTGCAGCGGCCGCACGTCGGCTTCATGACAGATATCCAGCAAGTACCCGAGCAAGGTCCGGGTAACGCGAGGGTCGATCAACCCGTCATCCCACAGACTGGCGCTGCCATACAGCGCGGTGGACTGGCTGTCGAGTTTCTGCGCGGTAACCTGTTCCAGCAGGTCGAGCATTTTCGGGTCGGGCACCAGGCCGTCCTTGGCCTGTTTGGCTTCGGTGACGATCCGCAGCACTTTGCCGGCCTGGGCGCCGCCCATCACCGCCGTGCGGCTGTTGGGCCAGGCGAAAATGAAGCGCGGGTCGAGGCCGCGGCCACACATCGCATAGTTGCCGGCGCCGTAGGAGCCGCCGACGACGATGGTCAGTTTAGGCACCCGGGCGTTGGCCACCGCTTGAATCATCTTTGCGCCGTGTTTGATCACGCCTTGCTGCTCCGACTCGGTACCGACCATGAACCCGGTGGTGTTGTGGAAAAACAGCAGCGGCGTCTGGCTCTGGTCGCAGAGCTGAATGAACTGCGCAGCCTTGCTCGCCCCCTTGGGGGTGATCGGCCCGTTGTTGCCGATGAACCCGCAGGCGCGGCCTTGAATCTGCAAGTGGCCGCAGACCGTTTGCTGATCGAACTCGCCCTTGAATTCGAGAAAGTTCGAGCCGTCGGCAATCCGCGCGATGATCTCGCGCACGTCGTAAGGTTTTTTCGTGTCGTCAGGAATCAGTCCGAGCACTTCGTCGATGGGGTAGAGCGGTTCTTCCCAGTGCCGCGCAGGCGCTAAAGGTAACCGGGCATTCCACGGCAACAGGCTGACAATTTCGCGCACCTGCCGCACGCCATCGGCATCGTTCTCGGCCAGGTATTCAGCGGTGCCGGCGATTTGCGCGTGCATCTCGGCGCCGCCCAGAGCTTCATCGGTGGCGACTTCGCCGGTGGCAGCCTTGAGCAGCGGCGGGCCGGCAAGAAACAGCTTGGCCTTGCCACGCACCACCACTACGTAATCCGAGAGCCCCGGCTGATAAGCGCCGCCGGCCGTGGCCGAACCATGAACCACCGTGATTTGTGGCAACCCCATGGCTGACATCCGCGCCTGATTGGCAAAGCTGCGGGCACCTTCGACGAAAATCTCCGCCGCGTAATTGAGGTTCGCGCCGCCGCTTTCGGCCAGGGTAATGACCGGCAGTTTGTTCTCCATGGCGATCTGTTGCAGACGCAGGGATTTTTTCAAACCGCTGGGGGAAATGGTCCCGCCCTTGATTGCACTGTTGTTCGCCACCACCAGAACCCGAACGCCGGACACGTAACCGATCCCTGCGATCAATCCGCCGCCGGCCGAACTGCCGTCGTTGTCGTCATGCAGTTTATAGCCAGCCAGGCTGGCCAGTTCGAGGAAGGGTGCGCCAGGGTCCATCAGCAGATTGAGGCGTTCGCGGGGCAACAATTGGCCGCGTTTGTCGAACCTGGGTTTGGCTTCGGCAGCCTTGTTCAGCAGGTTCTGTTCGAGCTGGCGGACGTGCTCGATGCCGACCAGCATTGCCGCTCGATTGAGCGCGAACTGCTCGCTGAACGGGTCAACTTGCGACTGAATCACCGGCATGACTTATTCCTTGTCCTTGAGCACGTCGGGTCTGAGCACGTCTGGTAAGTACGCGCGGTGGAAACCGTTATACGACGTACTGATCTGCGCCTTGTGTATCGGCCAGGCGCGCCCGCCCAGGCTGGCGGCGCCGTCGATGCGCAAGGTGCTGCCGCTGACAAATGCCGCTGCCGGGCTGAGCAGGAAAACGATCGCCGCGCTGACCTCCGATTCGGTGCCGATGCGTTTGAGCGGCACGTGCTCGCTCAACGTCGGGATCACCGCTTTGAATGCGCCTTCGTAGGTGTCCATGCCGCTGGACGCGATCCAGCCAGGCGCCACGGCATTGACCCGGACCCCGGCGTAACCCCATTCGAACGCGGCGGTCTTGGTGAGGTTGTCCATGCCCGAACGCGCTGCACCCGAGTGGCCCATGCCGGGCATACCGCCCCACATGTCGGCAAGCATATTGACGATGGCGCCGCCGTGCGTGCTCATGGACTGGTTGAACACTTCCCGGGCCATCAGGAAGCCGCCCATCAGGTTGGTGCGCAACACTGTTTCGAAACCTTTTTGATTGATCGACGCCAACGGCGCCGGGTACTGCCCGCCGGCATTGTTGACCAGACCGTGAATCGGTCCGTGCTTGCGGATCAACTCGCTGACCACATGCTTGACCGCTTCTTCCTCACGAATATCGCAGGCCATCCAATCCGCCTTGCCGCCATCTTCGGCAATCTCGGCGGCGACGTTTTTCAGCTTGTCGACCTTGCGTCCGAGCAGCAGCACATGGGCGCCGAGGGCCGCCAGTTCGTGAGCGGTGCAACGGCCGATGCCGCTGCCGCCCCCGGTGACGATGATGGTTTGGCCTGCAAACAAATCGGCTTTGAAAATCGAATCGTAAGCCATGGCGACAGTCCTCTAATTGACTTGGTCCGCGATGCGTTTAGGCACCGGTATCTGGATTTCCAGCAGTTGCTGGGCGAAGGCTTTACCTTGCGGATCGATCCGCAGGCTGGCCACGCCACCGCCTCCAAGGGCGTTTTCCAGCAAAAAATTAAGGCTGTGGGTGCCCGGCAGATACCAGCGTTCGACGCGGCCGTGGATCGGGTCGAGGACATGACTCATCCAGTCGACGATCACTTCTGGCGTCAAGGCTTCGGCAATCCACGGCAGGTACTCCGGCTCGCGGGCCATGACGCCGATGTTGCTGTGGTTGCCCTTGTCACCGGAGCGTGCCACGGCGAGTTTGACCAGGGGCACGCTGGCATCGGCCCGGTCTGAGGGTTTGGGGGGAGCGCACGCCACGGGCAGGTCGGCGGTGTCGAGTACATCAACGGCGGGCAGGGCGCATGGGTGGCGCTGGCCCCTGAGATCAATTTCCAGCGTGCAGGCGGTTTTGTCGATAAGGAACGAGAACAGCCGGATCAGCGGATACACCGTCGGCCGTCCACCGACAATCCCGGTCAGTCCCGGCGCCATGCCGGTGGCGGCCTGGGCGATTTCCCGGGAGAACACAATCAATGCCTGTTTACCCGGATGACGCACCGCGAGTTTGATCACCACTTCGCGGCTGTCATGGCGCTGACCGTGGGGGCCGTAAGTGGCTTCGCTGCCGAGCAGTTCGATGTTCACTTCGCTGTAGGGTGGCCAGCCACGCTGGCTGAAGATTTCCGACGTCTTGTTGATGATGGCTTCGCTGACTCGACGCGCCTTGTCGACCGCATCGATCCCCGCGATCAGGCAACTGGCGGTGCAGCGGAAACCGTCCGGGTAAGTCGCGCTGACCTTGTACTGATCGGTCGGCGGCAAGCCTTTTGCACCGTGCACTTGCACCGCATTTTTACCTTGTTGGACGAGTTTGACTTCAGTGAAATCGCAGACCACGTCTGGCAGCAGATAGGCCTGCGGGTTGCCTATTTCATACAGCATCTGCTCGCCGACCGTCAGCGGTGTGACCAGTCCGCCGGAGCCTTCGGGTTTGCTGACGATGAACTGGCTGTCGGCGCTGACTTCGACGATGGGGAAGCCGATGTGTTCGTAGTCGGGCACCTCGCGCCAATCGGTGAAGTTGCCGCCGGTGCACTGGGCGCCACATTCGATGATGTGGCCGGCCAATGCGGCCTGGGCGAGTTTGTCGTAATCGTGCCACGACCAATCGAATTCATGCACCAATGCAGCGCTGACCACCGCGCTGTCGACCACGCGCCCGGTGATCACAATGTCGGCGCCCAGGCGCAGGGCTTCGACAATGCCCGGTGCGCCGAGGTAGGCGTTGGTCGAGACGCACATCGGCGGCAGGGGCGTGCCGCTGAACATTTCATGGATACCGTTGCTGCTCAGCTGTTTGAGCTGCGGCTGCAGGTCATCGCCCAGCAGCACGGCGATTTTCAACGCCACCCCGGCCTTGTCACAGGCAGCGGTCAGGGCGGCGGCGCAGGCCTGTGGATTGACTCCACCGGCATTACTGATGACGCGGATTTTCTGTTCGGCGAGTTGACCCAATAGCGGGCTGAGGACTTCGATGAAGTCGCTGGCGTAACCAGCCTGAGGATCTTTCATCCGCGCGCCGGCCATGATCGACATCGTAATCTCGGCCAGATAATCGAAGACCAGATAGTCCAGGCGCCCACCTTCCACCAGTTGCGCGGCAGCGGTCGAGGTGTCGCCCCAGAAGGCGCTGGCGCACCCGATGCGAATTGTTTTAGGCCCAGTCAACGCCATAGTCACCTCCGACAGAAGTGCATCGAGACTACCAAGCAAGCGCTTGGTTTGTAAACGGCTTAACTATCTTCTTCCCGAGCGCTTGCTTGGGCGCCCCGGCCAGCTTAAATTGCCCGCGCAACCCCGCTGTTTTCGCGGTGATTAGCGTATCTGATTGATCGACTGTAGGAGAGAACGGGTGGACGAGCAAAAAGCCCTGAGGGTGATGCGCGAATTGGTCGACAACGGCCAATTGACCGACCCTGACAGCGCCCGCGGCAAATTGCTGCAAGTGGCGGCTCACCTGTTCCGCAACAAAGGTTTTGAACGCACCACCGTGCGCGATCTGGCCGGCGCCGTGGGCATTCAGTCAGGCAGTATTTTTCATCACTTCAAAAGCAAGGATGAGATCCTGCGGGCGGTGATGGAGGAAACCATTCGCTACAACACCGCGTTAATGCGTGCAGCCCTGGCAGACGCCGGCAGTGTGCGCGAGCGAGTGCTGGCGCTGATCCGCTGCGAATTGCAATCAATTATGGGCGGCAGCGGCGAGGCCATGGCGGTGTTGGTCTATGAATGGCGTTCGCTGTCCGAAGACGGGCAGGCGCAGGTGCTGGCGCTGCGCGACATTTACGAAGACCTCTGGCTACAGGTGCTAGGCGAGGCCAAGGACGCCGGTTTTATTCGCGGGGATGTGTTCGTCACCCGCCGCTTTCTGACGGGGGCATTGTCCTGGACCACCACCTGGTTTCGCACCGGTGGCAGCATGAGCCTTGATCAATTGGCCGATGAGGCGTTGATTCTGGTGCTGGAAGAGAAACAATAGCTTTCCAAGTCAGAAGGAAACTGGCTAAGTGGCCGAAACCGCCTAGCTTGAATGCATTGATGTGTATTTTTTGGGGAGTGGGTTGTTTGAAGTCTTCGCCAATTAGGACGGCTTCGCGGCTTTTGCTGGCGACGCTTGCGACGCTTGCGGCGTTATGCGTGATTCCGTCCCAGGCAGCACAGCTGGTGCGGGTCGGTGCCGCACATTTTCCACCTTATACCGTGCGCCCGGAAACCGGTGCGGACACCGGTTTGCTGCCGCAGCTGGTCGAGGCACTCAATGCTTCGCAGAGCGACTATCAGTTTGTGTTGGTGCCCACTTCCATACCCCGGCGTTTTGGTGACTTCAAGCAAGGCCGAGTGGATATGGCGATTTTCGAGAACCCGGACTGGGGCTGGAAGGACATCCCGCACACCAGTGTCGACATGGGTCTGGAAGACGCCGAGATTTTTGTTGCGCAACGCCAGCCCGATGGCCAGCCAGTTCGTCAGCCGGATTATTTTGCCGACCTCACCGGCAAGCGTCTGGCGCTGTTCAGCGGCTATCACTACGAATTCGCCAACTTCAATGCTGATCCAAAATTCCTCGCGCAGAACTACAACGCCACGCTGACGTATTCCCATGACAGTAACCTGCTGATGGTGCTGCGCGGGCGTGCCGACGTTGCCTTGGTGACACGCTCGTACCTGAGCGATTACCTGCTGCGCAACAAGGAAGTCGCTGAACAATTGCTGGTGTCCCAGCGTATCGATCAGGTCTATCACCACTACGCCATCCTCAGTCCGGCCGCACCGATCAGTGGCGTGGCATTCGGCAAGTTGCTGCAAGGGTTGCGGGACAATGGCGAAATGCTGAAGATTTTCGATCCCTACAAGATCGCGGTGGTGCCGGTCCCGGGTAGCTGAGATCGCGCCACAGGTCGCGTATTTGCCGACTTCTCTTAAATTTCCCGTACTGGCTCACGTCACATCGTTGAACTGTCGACGATTAACGTGAGCCCGACCCATGTCCCCTCTGAATGACCTGACTGCCCTGGCCTTGCCGACAGGAAGCTGTCTTGTAGCCGATGAAACCGAGAGCCACCTGTGCCTCAGCCTTGACGGGCAACCGCTGATCCAGCTGCGCCTGACTCGCGAGCCCGAGCTGCATGTGCAAGTCGAAGAGCGTTTCGACCACGCCGACAGTCAGGCAGTCTGGGTGGCCTGTTATTGGCTGTTTGCCCGTGACCCGGGCTGTCAGCGCTTGATCTGGCAACTCGATGTAGCCCCCGCCGAAGCATTGCTCAGCGGGTTGCTGATCCCGACCGACATCGTCGGCCAGTATCGCTGTGAGCGAACACTGTTCTGGCAATTGCCTCAGCCTTGGCTGGGTGTGTCGCTGACATCGAGTTATCCACAGCAAATGATCATCAGTGGCGGCAAGCGTCATCCGCTGCGCCCAATGAAACCGCGCGGTGAAGTCTATCGGCGTTTTGATGCGCGCCTCGCTGCCTGGATTTCCCTGCGCACGGTGGACATCGACCTGGACCTGGCGCGTTTCAATTGTTGGCAGAACAGTCCGCGAGTGGCGAGTTTCTGGCAGGAGGAGGGCAGCCTCGACCAGCATCGCGAGTACCTGAGCAAACTTGAAGCTGATCCCCACACCCTGACGCTGATCGGTTGTTTCGATGATCAGCCGTTCGCCTACTTTGAAGCCTATTGGGCCAAGGAAGATCGCATCGCGCCGTTCTATGACGCAGGCGATTACGACCGCGGTATTCACATGCTGGTGGGTGAAGAAAGTCACCGTGGCCCGCACAAGGTGGCGAGCTGGTTATCGGCGTTGACGCATTACCTGTTTCTCGACGATCCACGCATTCAGCGGGTGGTCGCCGAGCCTCGCGCCGACAACGCGAAGATGATCGGGCATATGCAGAACCAGGGTTTCCACTGCCAGAAAGAGTTCGACTTCCCGCATAAGCGCGCGGCTTTGATGGTGTTGGAGCGTGAGCGGTTTTTTGATCGGTGCAGGTTGGCGTGAGACTTAAGGCTCAAGATTCGTTGCGATCTTGAGTCCCCCATCGTGAGCAAGCTCGCGATGGGGGCGACGCAAATTTCAGATCTTAGCGGCGAGCAAAGGTATCCACACGACTACCCGACACCTTGCGGCAGTGCACCAACGCATCGCGAATCATGAAGTTCACCAGGGTCGGTGAAACGCCAAGCTCCTTGGCGATGTCCTTTTGCGGCACGCCGTGCAGGCGATACATCTCGAAGGCGTAGCGGGTGCGGCTGGGCAGTTCGGTCAGCGCATCGGCAATGTTTTCCAGCGTCGAGAAGTTGATGTGCGAGGTTTCCGGCGAAGCGCCTTGAATCACCACGTTCAGGCCTTCCTCTTCAGGGCCCGAATACTTCTGCTCCAGTGCCTGTTTGCGGTAGTGATCGATCGCCAGGTTGCGCACGATCTGGAACAGGTAACTGAGCTGAGCCTTGAACGAAGACGTGATCTGCGGCGCTGATTGCAGCCGGAAGAACGCATCCTGCACCACGTCTTCAGCACGCGACCGGCAACCGGTAATGCGGGCTGCAATCTTGACCAGAATCAGTCGATTGTCGACGAATGCCTGAAGTAGCGGTGAATCGCACCTGCCTGTGGACATTTGTTCCGTCATGGAAATCACCTTGCTGCAAATAGGTTAGTGGGACGGCAAGCGGGGCCGAGCCGTCCTACACATCGAGCGACAAATTATTCTTAATGATAATGATTGTCAAATGAGAAAGATAACTAATGCTCGGCAAAGGTGCAGAGTGAGAACTGCGACACGCTGACGCGCCCGCTTGCGGCGCCCGCTTGCGGCACCGCAGCCCCATTGGCGATCAGGCCTTCCGACTAATTATTTCAAAACGTCAACCGTTCTCATTGGTGAAGGTTCCGGGTAGCCGCTGCGGCCAAAACAGCATTCCCAAGCCTCGCGCGGTCGGCGAAGACCGCGTCCTGCACGCCCTCGAAGGGCGTGACGTCAGAAAACCGATTTCACTTGCAAGCCGAATTCAGGCAGGAAACCTCATGACCGACGCGTTCGAACTCCCCAGCACACTGGTCCAAGCCCTTCAGCGCCGAGCGGCCCTGACGCCGGACCGGGTGGCCTTGCGTTTTCTCGCCGAAACCCAGGATCAGGCTGTGGTGCTCAGTTATCGCGATCTGGATCAGCGGGCGCGGACCATTGCTGGCGCGTTGCAGGCCGAGGCTGCGTTTGGCGATCGCGCGGTGCTGTTGTTTCCCAGCGGCCCGGATTACGTCGCGGCGTTCTTCGGATGCCTGTACGCCGGTGTGATCGCGGTGCCGGCCTATCCGCCGGAGTCGGCTCGTCGTCATCATCAGGAGCGTCTGCTGTCGATCATCAGCGATGCCGAACCGCGTCTGCTGCTAACCAGCGCCGGTCTGCGCGATGCGTTGCAGCAAATAGAGGGTGCGCCGCCGTTGCTGTGTGTCGACACCCTCGACAGCGCCCTGGCCGAACGTTGGGTGGCGCCGAACCTTGCAGACGACCACATCGCGTTCCTGCAATACACTTCCGGCTCCACCGCGTTGCCTAAAGGGGTGCAAGTCAGCCACGGCAACCTGGTGGCCAATGAACTGCTGATTCGCCACGGCTTCGGCATTGATCTGAATCCTGACGACGTGATCGTCAGCTGGTTGCCGCTGTACCACGACATGGGCCTGATTGGCGGTCTGTTGCAGCCGATTTTCAGCGGCGTGCCGTGCGTGTTGATGTCGCCGGCGTATTTCCTCGGCCGGCCGTTGCGCTGGCTGGAAGCGATCAGCGAGTACGGCGGCACCATTAGCGGTGGACCGGATTTTGCCTATCGATTGTGCAGTGAGCGGATCAGCGAATCGGCCCTGGAACGCCTCGACCTGAGCGGCTGGCGCGTGGCGTACTCCGGTTCCGAACCGATTCGCCTCGATACGCTGGATCGCTTCGCCGAGAAGTTCGCGGCCTGCGGTTTCACCCAAGACAGTTTCATGGCGTCCTACGGGTTGGCCGAAGCGACGCTGTTCGTGGCCGGCAGCCCTCGCGGTCAGGGCATTGGAAACCTGCGCGTGGACGATAAAGCCCTGGCACAAAACCGTGCGGAGCCAGGCGACGGCAGCCCGATCATGAGTTGCGGCATCAGTCAGCCGGATCACGCGGTGCTGATTGTCGATCCGATTGCACTCAATAAGCTGGCTGACAACACGGTCGGCGAAGTCTGGGCCGCCGGGCCAAGCATCGCCCACGGCTACTGGCGCAACCCCGAAGCCTCCGCCAAGACGTTCGTTCAGCACGCTGGCCGTACCTGGCTGCGCACCGGCGACCTGGGCTTTATGCGCAACGGTGAACTGTTTATCACCGGGCGCCTGAAAGACATGTTGATCGTGCGTGGTCACAACCTTTATCCACAGGACATCGAGCAAACCATCGAAGGCGAAGTGGAGGTGGTGCGCAAAGGTCGGGTCGCCGCTTTCGCCGTCAACATCGAGGGGCAGGAAGGCATCGGCATTGCGGCGGAAATCAGCCGCAGCGTGCAGAAAATCCTCCCGCCCGACGCCCTGATCAAAGCCATCCGCCAAGCCGTGGCCGAGGCGTATCAGGAAGCCCCGAACGTGGTGCTGCTGCTCAATCCGGGGGCGCTGCCCAAGACCTCCAGCGGCAAACTGCAACGCTCGGCATGCCGCAATCGCCTGGCGGACGGCAGCCTCGACAGCTATGCGCAGTTCCCGTCGGCTGCCGTTCAGGGCGAATCCAAAACCGAATCAGGTTCCGAGCTGGAAGCCTTGATCGGGCAGATCTGGTGCCAGCAATTGCAGGTCAAACAGGTCAACGCCGACGATCACTTCTTCCTGCTGGGCGGCAACTCCATCGCTGCCACTCAGGTGGTCGCGCGTCTGCGCGAAGAACTCGCTCTGGAGCTGAACCTGCGCCTGCTGTTCGAAGCGCCGACCCTAGGCGCGTTTGCCGCCGCGGTCGCTCAGCAACAGCAGGATGGTCGCCTCGCCCAAGGCTCGATCACCACGCTGTCACGCACAGAAGCCATGCCGCAATCGCGGGCGCAAAATCGTCTGTGGATCACCTGGCAACTCGACCCGCAGAGCAGCGCCTACAACATTCCCGGCGCCTTGCGCTTGCGCGGCGGGCTGGATGAAGACGCCTTGCGCGCCAGTTTCCAGCAGCTGATCGAGCGTCACGAATCCCTGCGCACTCGGTTCTTTGAGCGTGACGGTGTGGCGCTGCAACAGGTCGATGCCGCGAGCGAATTCAACCTGCAACTCATCGATATCAGCGACCTGCCGGTTGCCGAGCGTGAAGTCCGTGCGCAGCAAATCCGTGAGGACGCAGCCCGTACTCAATTCGATCTGAAAAATGGCCCGCTGCTGTGGGTGACCCTGGTGCGCCTCGATGAAGAGGACCATCAACTGTTGGTGACGATGCACCACATCATCGCCGACGGCTGGTCGCTGAACGTGCTGATCGATGAGTTCTCGCGCCTGTATGCCGCAGCGTCCCAAGGACAAACAGCGACGCTCGCGGCATTGCCCACGCAATACGCCGACTACGGCAGCTGGCAGCGCCAATGGCTGGCGCAAGGGGAGGGCGAGCGTCAGCTGGCGTACTGGAAAGCGCAATTGGGCGATGAGCATCCAACCCTGAGCCTGGCCACCGACCATCCGCGCTCGGCGCAACACACGCACAGTGCTGCCCGCCATGGCGTGAAGCTGGGTGCGACCCTGAGCGAAGCCATTCGCCAGACCGCCCTGGCCCATCAATCCACTTCGTTCATGCTGTTGCTCGCCGCGTTCCAGACCCTGTTGCACCGCTACAGCGGCCAGCGCGACATCCGCATCGGCGTGCCGAACGCCAACCGTCCGCGCCTGGAAACCCAAGGGCTGATCGGCTTCTTCATCAACACCCAGGTGCTGCGCGCCGAGTTGGATTCGCAGCTGCCATTTGTGCAGTTGCTGGCGCAAACCCGTCAGGCCGCGTTGGGTGCACAAGCGCATCAGGACTTGCCGTTCGAACAATTGCTCGAAGCCTTTCCGCAAGCCCGCGAACAAGGTTTGTTCCAGGTCATGTTCAACCACCAGCAGCGGGACTTGAGCGCACTGCGTCGCTTGCCTGGGTTGCTGGCCGAAGAGCTGCCGTGGCACAGCCGCGAAGCCAAATTCGACCTGCAGTTGCACAGCGAGGAGGACCGTAATGGTCGCCTCAGTCTGTCCTTCGACTACGCGAGCGAACTGTTCGACACCGCGACCATCGAGCGTCTGGCCGAGCACTTCAGCAACCTGCTGCGGGCGATCTGCGAGCAACCGAAAACCGTCATCGGCGACCTGCAACTGCTGAACCCGCCCGAGCTCGATCAGCAAGCATTGTGGAGCGCCGCACCGTGTACGCCGGCCAGCGTCTGGCTGCCCGAATTGCTCAACGAACAGACTCGCCGGACCCCAGAGCGCACCGCCCTGATGTGGGACGGTGGCGCCATGGACTTCGCGCAACTGCACACCCAATCCAACCGCCTGGCCCATTACCTGCGCGACAAGGGCGTCGGTCCGGACGTCTGCGTGGGCATCGCTGCCGAGCGTTCGCCGCAGTTGCTGATTGGCCTGCTAGGGATCATCAAGGCCGGTGGCGCCTACGTGCCGCTGGACCCGGATTACCCGGCCGAGCGCCTGGCCTACATGCTCAACGACAGCGGCGTCGAATTGCTGCTGACCCAGACCGAGCTGCTTGACCGCCTGCCGGCCGCCGACGGCGTCAGCGTGATCGCCATGGACGCCTTGCATCTGGAGAGCTGGCCGAGCCACGCACCGGGTCTGCACTTGCACGGCGACAACCTGGCGTACGTGATTTACACCTCCGGTTCCACCGGCCAGCCGAAGGGCGTCGGCAACACCCACGCAGCCCTCGCCGAGCGGCTGCAATGGATGCAGAACACCTATCGCCTGAACGAAACTGACGTATTGATGCAAAAGGCGCCGATCAGTTTCGACGTGTCGGTGTGGGAGTGCTTCTGGCCGCTGATGACAGGTGCACGCTTGCTGATCGCCGGCCCCGGCGAGCACCGTGATCCGCATCGCATCGCGCAGTTGGTTCAAGCGTATGGCGTGACCACGTTGCACTTCGTACCGCCGCTGTTGGCGCTGTTCATCGACGAACCGCTGACCGCCGAATGCACCAGCCTGCGTCGGGTGTTCTCCGGTGGCGAAGCCTTGCCCGCCGAACTGCGCAACCGCGTGCTGGAACAACTGCCCGCCGTGCAATTGCACAACCGCTACGGCCCGACCGAAACCGCGATTAACGTCACCCATTGGCACTGCACAACCGCCGATGGCGAACGCTCACCGATTGGTCGTCCGTTGGGCAATGTGCTGTGCCGCGTGCTCGATGAGGCACTCAATCCGGTTCCGGCCGGGGTGCCGGGCGAGCTGTGCATCAGTGGCATCGGGTTGGCGCGCGGCTATTTGGGTCGTCCAGGCCTGACCGCCGAACGTTTTATCGTCGATCCGCTGGGCGAGCAGGGCGCTCGTTTGTACCGCACGGGTGACCGTGCGCGCTGGACTGCCGACGGTGTGATCGAATACCTCGGCCGTCTCGATCAGCAAGTCAAGCTGCGTGGCTTTCGCGTTGAACCGCAAGAAATCGAAGCACGCCTGCTGGCTCAGAACGGCGTCGCTCAAGCCGTGGTGCTGGTGCGCGAAACAGCGTCCGGCGCACAGTTGATCGGTTACTACACCGCCACTGAAACCAGCGAAACCGAAGACGCTCTAACCGCCCGCCTGAAAATAGCGCTGGCGTCCGAACTGCCGGAATACATGGTCCCGGCGCAGATGATGCGTCTGGACGAAATGCCCCTGAGCCCGAGCGGCAAACTCGATCGTCGCGCCTTGCCGGAACCGCAATGGCAAGTGCGCGAACACGTCGGGCCGGTCACCGCACTCGAGCAGCAAATCACCGGCATCTGGCGTGAAGTATTAGGCCTGGCGCAAATCGGTCTGCGCGACGACTTCTTCGCCCTCGGCGGCCACTCGCTGCTGGCCACGCAAATCATCTCCCGTACCCGTCAGGCCTGCGACGTCGAGTTGCCGTTGCGCGCGCTGTTCGAAAACAGTGAGCTGGGTGCGTTTGCCGAACAGGTTCGCTTGATTCAGGCCAGCGGCAGAACCAACCAGCAGCCGCCCATCGAGAAAGTCGACCGCAGCCAACCGGTGCCGTTGTCCTATTCCCAGCAGCGCATGTGGTTCCTCTGGCAGATGGAACCGGACAGCCCGGCCTACAACGTCGGCGGCATGGCGCGGCTGCGCGGGGTGCTTGATGTCGGGCGCTTTGAAGCAGCGCTGCAAGCATTGATCATGCGTCACGAAACCTTGCGCACCACGTTCCCGAGCATCAACGGCGTGGCCCAGCAACGGGTTCACCCGGAAACCGGCATGCGCATGGACTGGAAGGACTTCTGCGCGCTCGACGTTGATAACCGCGAACAGCGCGTCCAGCAACTGGCCGACGACGAGGCGCATAAACCTTTCGATCTGGAAACCGGACCCCTGTTGCGCGCCTGCATGGTCAAAACCGCCGAGCAGGAACACTACCTGGTGCTGACCCTGCACCACATCGTCACCGAAGGCTGGGCGATGGACATCTTCGCTCGGGAACTGAGCGCGCTCTACGAAGCCTTTGTCGATGACCGCGAATCGCCGCTGCAACCGCTGCCGGTGCACTACCTGGATTACAGCGTCTGGCAGCGTCAGTGGCTGGAGTCCGGCGAACGTCAGCGCCAACTCGATTACTGGACCGCGCAACTGGGGCGTGAACATCCGCTGCTGGAGTTGCCCGCCGACCGCCCACGTCCGCCCGTGCAAAGTCATCAGGGTGAACTGTTCCGTTTCGACTTGAGCGATGACCTTGCCGCCCGGGTCCGCGCCTTCAATGCACAAAACGGTCTGACCCTGTTCATGACCATGACCGCCACGCTGGCCGTGCTGCTTTACCGCTACAGCGGCCAGACCGACCTGCGCATCGGCGCGCCGGTGGCCAACCGGATTCGTCCGGAAAGTGAAGGGTTGATTGGTGCATTCCTCAACACCCAGGTGCTGCGTTGCCAACTCGACGGGCAAATGTCCGTGGGTGAGTTGTTCGAGCAGGTTCGCCACACCGTGATTGAAGGTCAGTCCCATCAAGACTTGCCGTTCGATCACTTGGTTGAAGTCTTGCAGCCACCGCGCAGCGCCGCTTACAACCCGCTGTTCCAGGTGATGTGCAACGTGCAGCGCTGGGAATTTCAGCAGAGCCGCACATTGGCCGGCATGACCGTCGAGTACTTGGCCAACGATGCACGAGCGACCAAGTTCGACCTCAACCTGGAAGTCACCGACCTCGACCATCGCCTGGGTTGCTGCCTGACCTACAGCACCGATCTGTTCGATGAACCACGCATTGCGCGGATGGCCGGGCATTGGCGCAACCTGCTGGAAGCGCTGCTGGCCGATCCGCAACAGCGCCTCAGTGAGTTGCCAATGCTGGAAGCCACTGAACAGCAAAACCTGCTCGACAGCCTCGGCATCGAGCCGGGCGAACATCGACTCGACCAGTGCATTCATCACCTGTTCAGCGAGCAGGCCCTGGCCCGCAAAGATGCACCCGCACTGACTTTCGCCGGGCAAACCCTGAGCTACGCCGAACTCGACAGCCGCGCCAATCGCCTGGCCTGGATGCTCCGCGAGCGTGGCGTAGGGCCGCAGGTTCGGGTCGGTCTGGCACTTGAGCGGTCGCTGGAAATGGTCATCGGCCTGCTGGCGATCCTCAAGGCTGGCGGCGCCTACGTGCCGCTGGACCCGGAATACCCGCTGGATCGTTTGCACTACATGATCGAAGACAGCGGCATCGGTTTGCTGCTCAGCGATGCGGCGATGTTCGAAGCACTTGGCGAACTGCCGCCCACCGTGGCTCGCGGGTGCCTGGAAGAGGCCGCCGCCACACTGGCCAATTACCCGGCCACCGAGCTGCCGTTTATCAGCCTGCCACAACATCAGGCGTACCTGATTTACACCTCTGGCTCTACCGGCAAACCAAAAGGCGTGGTGGTGTCCCACGGTGAAATCGCCATGCACTGCCGCGCCGTGATTGAGCGCTTCGGCATGCGCCCGGACGACTGCGAGCTGCATTTCTATTCAATCAACTTCGACGCCGCGACCGAGCGTTTGCTGGTGCCGTTGTTGAGTGGTGCTCAAGTCGTTCTGCGCGCTCAGGGCCAGTGGGATGCGGAAGAAATCTGCGGTCTGATTCGCCGTCACAACATCAATATTCTCGGCTTCACCCCAAGCTACGGCAGCCAGTTGGCGCAGTGGCTGGCGACTCAGGGTGAAACTCTGCCGGTGCGCCTGTGCATCACCGGCGGTGAAGCCCTGACGGGCGAACACTTGGCGCGAATTCGCGCGGCGTTCAAGCCGAATCTGTTTTTCAACGCCTACGGCCCGACCGAAACCGTGGTCATGCCGCTGGCCAGTCTGGCGCCCGAGCAGCTTGAAGAGGGAATGGGCAGTGTGCCGATCGGCAGCGTGATTGGCGCTCGGGTGGCTTACATCCTCGATGCCGATCTGGCGTTGGTGCCGCAAGGCGCGACCGGCGAGTTGTACGTCGGCGGTGCCGGGCTGGCGCAGGGTTATCACCAGCGTCCGGGCATGACGGCCGAGCGGTTTGTCGCCGATCCTTTTGCTACCAATGGTGGGCGTCTGTACCGCACCGGCGATCGGGTGCGTCAGCGCGCCGATGGTCTGGTGGAGTACCTCGGGCGCATTGACCATCAAGTGAAAATTCGTGGTTTCCGCATCGAACTGGGCGAGATCGAAACCCGCCTGCTGGAGCATGAATCGATCCGTGAAACGGTGGTTCTGGCGTTGGACGCACCGAGCGGCAAACAATTGGTCGGTTATCTGGTGACAGACGTGGCCGAACAGGACGAAGCGCAAAAAGCCTCACTGCGTGAAGCCCTCAAGGCGCACCTGAAATCGCAATTACCGGATTACATGGTGCCGACGCACCTGATCCTGCTGGCTCGTTGGCCGCTGACCGCCAACGGCAAACTCGACCGCCGCGCATTGCCGGCGCCGGATCCTGAGCTGAACCGTCAGCATTACGTGGCGCCGAGCAATGAGCTTGAACTGACGCTGGCCGCGATCTGGTGCGAAGTGCTGAACGTTTTAAAGGTCGGCCTCAACGACAACTTTTTCGAACTGGGCGGCGATTCGATTCTGTCGATTCAGGTGGTCAGCCGTGCGCGGCAGCAGGGCATTCACTTCAGCCCGCGTGACCTGTTCCAGCACCAGACGGTACAGACCCTGGCCGCCGTGGCGACCCGTACTGAGCAGGTCACGGCTGAGCAAGGTTTGCTGACCGGCGAATCACGGTTGACGCCGATCCAGCACTGGTTCTTCGACACCGACATCCCTCAGCGCCAACACTGGAACCAGGCATTGCTGCTGGAGCCGACAGTGGTCCTGGAGCCCCATCGCCTCGAGCAAGCATTGCTGGCGGTGATCGAACAGCATGACGCCTTGCGTTTGCGTTTCACCGAAGTCGCAGGTCAATGGCAGGCCGAGCACCAAGCGGTTTGCGACGCGCCGGTGTTGTGGCAAGTGCGCGTTTCGTCCATGGACAAATGTGCGGCACTGTTCGCCGATGCGCAGCGCAGTCTCGACCTCGAAGAGGGACCGTTGATGCGGGCGCTGCTGGTCGACGGTCCCGAGGGCCAACAACGGCTGTTCATTACCATTCACCACCTGGTGGTGGACGGCGTTTCGTGGCGGGTGCTGTTGGACGACCTGCAAACGGTGTATCGCCAACTGGACGCGGGGCAGTCGGCAAAACTGCCGGCGAAAACCAGTGCCTTCAAGGACTGGGCCGCACGCTTGCAGGCGTATGCCGGCAGCGAATCCCTGCGTGAAGAACTGAGCTGGTGGCAGTCGCAACTGGCCGGTGAAAGCGTCGAGTTGCCGTGTGATCGCTCCGAAGGTGGCCAGCAGAATCGTCATGCACAAACCGTCAGCGTGCGCCTCGACAGCGAGTTCACCCGACAATTGTTGCAGCAAGCGCCGAGTGCCTATCGCACCCAGGTCAACGACTTGCTGCTGACTGCATTGGCCAGCGTGCTGTGCCGCTGGAGCGGTCACGCGTCGGCGTTGATTCAACTCGAAGGCCATGGCCGTGAAGCGCCGTTCGACGAAATCGACCTGACGCGCACCGTCGGCTGGTTCACCAGTGCTTATCCGCTGCGGCTGATGCCGCTGAACATTGAAGAAGCCGCCGGGCAGGGCGCCTCGATCAAGGCGATCAAGGAACAACTGCGTGCGGTGCCGCACAAAGGTCTGGGTTATGGCGTGTTGCGTTATCTCGCCGATGACTCGAGCCGGCAGACCATGGCTGCCTTGCCGGTGGCGCCGATCACCTTCAATTACCTCGGTCAGTTCGACCAGAGCTTCGGCGCGGACGCCTTGTTCCTGCCTCTCGATCAAGCGGTCGGCGCGGCCCATGATCCTCGCGCGCCGCTGCCCAACGAGCTGAGCGTCGACAGCCAGGTCTATGGCGGTGAACTCGTGTTGCGTTGGACCTTCAGCGCCGAACGCTACGATGTGCAGACCATCACTGAACTGGCAGACGCTTACCTCGGCGAATTGCAGCGCCTGATCGAGCATTGTCTGGGCGACGATGCGGGTGGCCTGACGCCGTCGGACTTCCCGTTGGCGAAACTGACCCAGACACAACTCGACGCGCTGCCCATCCCGGCCGCCGCCATCGAAGACGTCTACCCGCTGACCCCGATGCAGGAAGGCATGCTGTTGCACACCTTGCTGGAACCGGGCACCGGCCTTTATTACATGCAGGATCGCTACCGCATCAACAGCGAGCTCGACCCGCAGCGTTTCGCCCAGGCCTGGCAAGCCGTCATCGCCCGTCACGAAGCCCTGCGCGCCTCGTTCTGCTGGAACGTCGGCGAAGACATGCTGCAAGTTATCCACAAGCCAGGCAGCACGCCGATCGAGTATCTGGACTGGACTGCAATCGTCGATGCCGAGCAGGAGCCGAAGTTGCAGGCACTGCTCAAAAGCGAGCGCGAGGCCGGGTTCGATCTGCTCAATCAGGCACCGTTCCACCTGCGTTTGATCCGGGTGGGCGCAGCGCGTTACTGGTTCATGATGAGCAACCACCACATCCTGATCGATGCCTGGTGCCGCTCGCTGCTGATGAACGATTTCTTCGAAATCTACACCGCACTGGGCGAAGGTCGAGACGCGCAGCTGGCCGTGCCACCGCGCTATCGCGACTACATTGGCTGGCTGCAGCGCCAGAGCCCGGCCGAGGCGCGGCAGTGGTGGAAAACCAACCTGCAAGGCTTCGAGCGGACCACACCGATTCCGAGCGACCGGCCGTTCCTGCGTGAGCATGCCGGTGAAAGCGGCGGCATGATCGTCGGCGACCTTTACACAAGGCTTGATGTCCGTGACGGTGCGCAACTGCGCGAACTGGCTCAGGCGCATCAGTTGACCATCAACACCTTCGCTCAAGCGGCGTGGGCGTTGGTGCTACGACGTTTGAGCGGCGATCGCGACGTGTTGTTCGGCGTTACGGTGGCCGGGCGCCCGGTGGAAATGCCAGCGATGCAGCGCACCGTCGGGCTGTTCATCAACAGCATCGCGCTGCGGGTGAAGATGCCCGAGGACGATCAGCGGTGCAGCGTTCGTCAATGGCTCAGTGGCTTGCTCGACAGCAACATGCAATTGCGCGAGTACGAATACCTGCCGCTGGTGAGCATTCAGGAAAACAGCGAACTGCCCAAGGGCCAGCCGTTGTTTGACAGCCTGTTCGTGTTCGAAAACGCCCCGGTGGAAGTCTCGGTACTGGACCGTGCGCAGAGCCTCAACGCGACGTCGGATTCGGGCCGAACCCACACCAACTTCCCGCTGACGGCGGTCTGCTATCCGGGCGATGACCTGGGCTTGCACCTGTCTTACGACCAGCGTTATTTCGATGAGTCGACCGTCGAACGCATGCTCGGCGAGTTCAAGCGGTTGCTGTTGGCGCTGGTCGAAGGTTTCCATGGCGACATGGCTGACTTGCCGCTGCTGGGGGCCGAAGAGCAGGATTTCCTGATCCATGGCTGCAATCAGAGTGAACACAACTATCCGCTGGAGCAGAGCTACGTCGCTTTGTTCGAAGCGCAAGTCGCTCAGCATCCGCATCGGATTGCCGCCAGTTGCCTGGATCAGCAGCACAGCTACCTTGAGCTGAATGCGCGCAGTAACCGTCTCGGTCACGCCTTGATCGCCGCTGGCGTGAGACTGGATCAACCGGTGGCGTTGCTGGCGGAACGTAACCTCGATCTGTTGGGCATGATCATCGGCAGCTTTAAGGCGGGCGCCGGTTACCTGCCGCTGGACCCGGGCCTGCCGAGTCAGCGTCTGAGCCGGATCATTGACCTGAGCCGCACGCCGTTGCTGGTTTGCACTGAGGCCTGTCGTGAACAAGCCGTCGCGCTACTGGATGAGTTCAGTTGCGCCAATCGGCCGAAGTTGCTGGTGTGGGAAGAGGTGCAGGCGAGCGATGTTTCGGTGGTCAATCCGGGTGTCTACAGTGGTCCGGACAACCTCGCTTACGTGATCTATACCTCGGGCTCAACCGGCCTGCCGAAGGGCGTGATGGTCGAGCAACGCGGCATGCTCAACAACCAGTTGAGCAAGGTGCCGTACCTGAATTTGAGCGATGCCGATGTGATCGCTCAAACCGCCTCGCAAAGTTTCGACATTTCGGTCTGGCAGTTCCTCGCCGCACCGCTGTTCGGCGCTCGGGTGGACATCGTGCCGAACACCATCGCCCATGATCCGCAAGGGTTGCTGGCGCATGTGTCGGCGCAGGGCATCACCGTGCTGGAAAGCGTGCCTTCGCTGATTCAGGGCATGCTCACCCAGGAACGCATGGGCCTCGACGGACTGCGCTGGATGCTGCCAACCGGTGAGGCAATGCCGCCGGAGCTGGCGCACCAGTGGCTGCTGCGCTACCCGCAGATCGGACTGGTGAATGCCTACGGTCCGGCGGAGTGTTCGGATGACGTGGCGTTCTTCCGTGTCGACATGGCGTCGACTCGCGGCAGTTATTTGCCGATCGGCACGCCGACCGACAACAACCGTTTGTACCTGCTCGACGGCGCGCTGGAATTGGTGCCGTTGGGTGCAGTAGGTGAGTTGTGCGTGGCCGGTACCGGTGTCGGCCGTGGCTACGTCAGTGAACCTTTGCGCTCAGCTCAAGTGTTTGTGCCGAACCCGTTTGGTGCGCCCGGTGATCGTTTGTATCGCACCGGTGATCTGGCCCGTCGTCGCAGTGACGGCGTGCTGGAATACGTCGGGCGTATCGACCATCAAGTGAAGATCCGCGGCTATCGCATCGAACTGGGCGAAATCGAGGCGCGTCTGCATGAGCAACCGGAAGTCCGCGAAGCGGCGGTGGGTGTGCAGGAAGGGGTCAACGGCAAGCACCTGGTTGGGTATCTGGTAGCGGCTGACTCGGCGCTGAATCCGACCGAACGGCTGGAGCGCATCAAGCAACGGCTGCGTGCCGAGCTGCCGGAATACATGGTGCCGGTGCATTGGTTATGGCTCGACCGGATGCCGCTGAATGCTAATGGCAAACTCGACCGCAAGGCCCTGCCGGCGCTGGAAATCGGCCAGTTGCAGAGCCAGGACTATCAGGCGCCACGCAATGAGCTGGAGCTGACCTTGGCTGATATCTGGGCCGAAGTGCTGAAGGTCGAGAAGGTGGGGGTGCGTGACAACTTCTTCGAGCTGGGTGGGCATTCATTGCTGGCGACGCAAATTGCTTCGCGGGTGCAGAAAGCCCTGCAACGTGATGTGCCGCTGCGGGCGATGTTCGAATGCAGCACGGTGACGGAGTTGGCCGAATACATCGATGGGCTGGCGGCGAGCGATATCACCGAGGAGAAGGTGGATCGTCTGAATGATCTGATGGCGGAGTTGGAGGGGCTTTGATTCTCTAACGTCTGTGCGGGCCCCTTCGCGGGCAAGTCGGATCAGCCACGGTGAATCCGGGCCGCTACCCCAAGGCACGAAATCGCTGGATGACATCGCACGTCAGGCACTGGCGTTGCTCGATCATCTGGACATCGATCGCGTCACGTTGGTCGGTCTCTCGGTCGGTGGCATGTGGGGTGTGCGTTTAGCGCTGTCGGTTCCGCAGCGGATCAACGCTCTGGTGCTGTTGGACACCTACGTCGGTGTCGAACCCGAACCGACTCGCCAATACTATTTCTCGCTGTTCAAACAGATCGAAAACACCGGCATGATTGCGCCGCAGCTACTCGATATCGTGGTGCCGATCTTCTTCCGTCCGGGCATCGATCCGCAGTCGGCGCTGTATCAGGATTTTCGCGCCAAACTGGCTGCATTGCTGTCTGAACGCCTGCGCGAGAGCATCGTGCCGATGGGGCGAATTACGTTTGGGCGTGATGATCTGTTGACGCGCCTGGGCGAGTTGAATCCTGAAACCACGCTGGTGCTGTGTGGCGATCAGGACAAACCGCGACCGCCATCGGAGACGAGGGAGATGGCCGAGTTGATCGGTTGCCCGTATCTGCTGGTGCCGGAGGCGGGACATATCTCCAACCTTGAAAACCCGCAGTTCGTCACCGAAGCGCTGTTGAAATTCCTGGCAGAGCATCAGTAAAGATCGTTCCCACGCAGAGCGTGGGAACGATCAACGCTCTTTGGTCACTTCGGCCCGAGAATCTGTACCAACTTGTCCGGCGAAGGCGCGCCTTGCTGCTGTTGCAACTCGCCCTTGTCGTCCATGTAGAAAATCGCCGGGGTGGCCTGCAACTCCAGGTCCTCCATCAGCTGCATGTTCGCCGCCAGTTTCGCCTGAATCGCCGGAGGTATGTTCTTCAGGGCTTTTAGCGAACTGCCCTTGCCGGATTTCTCGTGATCTTCCAGTGCTTTGCTCGGATCCTTGGCGGCCAGCAGCGCAGCCGATTTGCCCGGGCTGTCTTCGCGAATGATGCCGACCATGATGTGCCGCAGCTGCACCTTGCCAGCCTTGACCCATGGCCGCGCCTGCTCCCAGAACATGTTGCAGTAAGGGCAATTCGGATCGCTGAACAGGTAGACGATCCGCGGCGCATCTTTCTTCCCGTCACCGATCCAGTTGCTGGTTTCCAATTTGCCCCAGACTTCCTTGGCCATCGGTGCGTAAACCAGCTTCTGCAGCGGCGCGCTGCTCAGGTCGTTGCCGTCGGCGTCGTACAAATTGCCGAGCAACACATGCTTGCCATCCGGAGTCAGGTACAGCGCTATGCCGCGGCTCTGGTACTGCGCCGCATAACCCCGCAGACCGTCGGGTGCGTCGAATTGGCCGACGATTTTCGCGCCTTTGGCTTCGATTTTCTTGATCGCTTCGGGCAGCTCTTCAGCCTGTACCGACGGCAAGTGCAGCAGGGCGGCGCCCAGGGTCAATGTCAGCAGGTGGCGGAGGCGGGACATGGCAGTTTCCTTGAAGAGGTGGCCGGTGCGGCAGGATTCGGAGTGTCGAAGTTTTCCAGGGCTCGGGCCAGGCTGGCTTCCGACAGCTCACCCAGATGGCTGCCCAGCAGGCGACCGTCGGGACTATAGAACAGCGTAGTCGGCAACGCCATGGAGCCGACGGCCTGGCCCAATCGGCCACTGCCGTCAAACAGCACGTTGGACAGGCTCAAGCCCTGGGTTTCCAGAAAGGTGCTGACGCTTTGCATGCTTTCAGCCTGATTGACGAACAGGAACGTCAGGTCCGGGCGGTGTTGCTGGGCGTTTTCCAACACCGGCATTTCCCGACGACACGGCGGACACCAGGTGGCCCAGAGATTGATCACCAACGGGCCGCCTTTGTAGTCGGCCAATTGCACGGTTTCACCGGCGGCATTGCGCAGGGCAATTTCCGGCAGGCGCGTGCCTTGTTCGTAAATCGTCAGGGAGAAAGTCGCCAGCAGCCAGAACGCCAGGCCGCTGGCCACGCCAAACCCCAGGGGGCGGCGCAAGCCCGGGCGACGCCAGCCTCGATACAACGCGGCGAGCAGCAGCACGATCGCACCGGGCCAGGCGAGAAAACCGCCGTCGCGCAGGTCGATGATCTGCCACGGATCGTTGCGGTACTGTGCCCAGTAGGCGATCACGAAGCTGATCCGGGCGGCCAGCATGCCCAGCAGGAACAGGCTAAACAGCACCGACTCCGGGTTCTCGCCGCCGCGCTTGGCCACCCGCCAGCCGACGAAGGTCGCCAGCGCCAGGGCGCTGATCAGCAGCAGGTGATTAAGCGCAATGGCAAAAGTGCCGAGGGTAAAGGTCAGCATTAACGGGCGTCTCGGGTGGTGGACCAGCGTTGCAGGAATGTGTCGGCATCGACCTCACCGGTGATGCGCTGGCTGCGACGCTCGATGCCGTCGGCACCGATCCACAGCAAGCTCGGTGGCCCCGGCACTTTATAACGGCCGAGCAGTTCGCGGCTGGCGGCATTGTCGGCGGTGACGTCCAGGCGTAGCAAGCGCACATCTTTCAAGGCTTCCAGTACGTGGGGTTTGCCGAATACCTGTTTTTCCATAACCTTGCACGACACGCACCAGTCGGCGTAGTAGTCCAGCAGCACCCACTGGCCTTGAGCCCGTGCCGCGTCGAGTTCCCGCTGCAGTTCGGCGGGGTCCTTGAGGGTGGTGAAGGCGTCGTGGCCGACAGGGTTTATCGCACGGCTCGAATTTGAAGTGCTGTAGACCTGCAACGGCTTGAACAGATCGTCACTGCCACCGGCGGCACCCACCAGCAGCAGGCTGCCCCACAAACCCAGTAACAATGAGCTGGCCCCGAACACATGAGCGGTCCGTCCGAAACCGTCGGATTGGCGCCAGGCGCTGTAAGCCGCGGTCACCAGCAAGGCGCCGCACAAACCGACCCACAGGGATTCATTCAGCACCGGGCGCAGCATCAACAGGGCAGTGGCGAGGAACAGGAAGCCAAACACACCTTTGAGCAGGTTCATCCAGGCGCCGGGTTTGGGCAGAAAGCGATTGCCGACGGTCACCAGCAACAGCAGCGGCACACCGATGCCGATGCCCATGGCGAACAGAATCAACCCGCCATGCAGCGCATTGCCGCTTTGCGCAATGTAGAGCAAGGCGCCCGCCAGTGGGGCGGTCATGCACGGGCCCACCAGCAAACCGGACAAGGCCCCCAACACACCGGCGCCGAACAGGCTGCCGCCGCGCTGATTGCGCGAGACATGTTCCAGGCGATCACGCACAGCCACCGGCAGTTGCAACTCGAAGAAGCCGAACATCGGCAACGCCAGCAACACAAACACAGCCGCGAAACTGCCCAGCAACCAAGGATTTTGCAACAACGCCTGCAGATTCGCCCCGAGCAGCGCGGCCAGCACGCCCATCGCCGCATACACCAGCGCCATGCTCACGACGTAGCTGGTCGCCAAGGCGAAACCACGCTTGGGTGTGGCGCCACTGCCGACGATCAAACCCGCCAGAATCGGTAGCATCGGCAACGAGCAAGGCGTGAACGCCAGCAACAGCCCCAGACCAAAGAACACCAGCAAGCTCCAACCCAGCGCCCGTTGCTGCAGGTCGCTGGCCAAGGCTTGATCCGGCGCTTCGTTTGTCGCAGTGGTAGTCGATTTACCGCCCAGATTCACGACCTGAGTTTGCGGCGGATAACACAAACCGGCATCGGCACACCCCTGGAAACCCACCTTGATCTGACCCGTGGCGCCTGCCGGGATCTTCAGTTCCAGGCCTTTGCGATAGACCTGCTGTTCGCCGAAGAACTCATCGCTGTGCGCTTCGCCGTCAGGCAATACAGGCTTGTGTTCCGCGGGCAAGCCATCGAACTTCAGGCGTTGCTGGTAGAGGTAATAACCGTCGGCGATCTGCCAATAGAGCTGGGTTTCACCGGAATCAAGGCGTTCGGAGGTGAAGATGAACGCCTTGCCGACGGGAAGAAAGTCGGGTTTGGTCGCGAACGGATCAGTCCCTGCCTGGGCCAGACCCGAGATCAGGAGAACAAAGAATAGAAACAGTCGACGCATTGGGTAAGCCTTATCCCTGTGCAAGTGAAGTGCACAATGGGAGGCGACGATTAACCGACGATTAACCGCGGCGGCCTTGTGGCATTGGCGCTTGCGGCATAATGTCCGCTTAATCGGCCACCGGCCTAATCAGCTTTTTTCTACGGGGCTCCCCATGCACGTACTGGTTTGCGAAGACGATGAGCTGATTGCCAGCGGCATTGTCGCCGGCCTCACCGCTCAGGGCTTGACGGTAGAGCATGTCGCCACCGCATCGTCTGCCCGGGCGATGCTCAAGGTCGCCGAGTTCGATGTGATGGTGCTCGACCTCGGTCTGCCCGATGAAGACGGTTTGAAGCTGCTGCAGCAGTTGCGACACAGCGGTCTGGAAATCCCGGTGTTGATCCTCACCGCCCGGGATTCAGTCACCGACCGCGTCGATGGCTTGCAAGCCGGCGCTGACGATTACTTGCTCAAGCCTTTCGACCTGCGCGAACTCGCCGCGCGTCTGCATACGTTGCTACGACGAGTGGCGGGACGCAGTGTCAACCTGATCGAGCACGGTCGGTTGACCTACGACCCGAGCAGTCGCGAAACCATGCTTGGCGGCCAGTCGGTGGACCTTTCCCGTCGCGAGCAGTCGCTGTTGCAGGCCTTGCTGCATAACCGGGGTCGGGTGCTGTCTACCGAGCAGTTGAAAGACAGCGTTTATGGTTTTAATGATGAGCTGGAAAGCAACGCTCTCAATGTGCATATCCATCACCTGCGGCGCAAACTCGGCAATGGCATTGTCGAGACGGTGCGCGGCCTGGGCTATCGCCTGGGGCCGGCCGATGGCGCAGAGGAATTGAAAAAGTGATGAGCCTGCGTTTGCGCCTCAGCCTGACACTCGGCGCCGCTTTCGCGCTGATCTGGGCCCTGGCTGCGGCCTGGATGCTCAGCGACCTGCGCAACCAAATGATGTTTTCCCTCGACCAGCGGCTGGTGGCGTCGGCACGCATGGTCGCCGGCCTGATGGAACAGTTGCCCGCATTGCCGACTAAGGGCGAGGGCACCCATTTCAGTGCTGAACAACTGAACATTCCGGGCGGCATGGCCTGTCAGGTCAGCTCGCTGCGCGGCGAAATCCTCGCCCGCAGTCACACCGATCCGCAACAAACCCTGGAAGCCGAGAAAATGGGTTTCCACGACCAGATGATCGATGGTGCACCGTGGCGTAGTTTCACTCTGGCCCGCGGCGATCTGCGCATCACCACCGCCGATCGACAGATCGAACGTGAGGCTCTGAACCTGTCGATCCTGCTGGCGGCTTCGGTGCCGGTGGGCGTGGCCTTGCTCGGTTGCCTGTGCCTGCTCTGGCTGGGCATCGGCCAGGGGCTGGCGCCACTCAACCGCATGCGCGATGCCTTGATGCGCCGCAGCGCCGACTCCCTGGAACCGCTGCAGATCCAGCCGCTGCCCAGCGAACTGCAACCGTTGCTGGACACCCAGAATCAGCTGTTCCAACGGATCGGCAAGACCATCGAACGGGAACGCCGTCTGACCGGTGACGCCGCCCATGAGTTACGCAGCCCGCTGACGGCGATCAAGACCCACCTGCAAGTGGCGCGCATGACCGACGGCGCGGCCCGGG
This sequence comes from Pseudomonas sp. ZS1P83, assembly GCF_054897825.1. Lineage (NCBI taxonomy): Bacteria > Pseudomonadati > Pseudomonadota > Gammaproteobacteria > Pseudomonadales > Pseudomonadaceae > Pseudomonas > Pseudomonas sp. ZS1P83. The sequence goes on along the minus strand of NZ_CM142706.1, from coordinate 3,672,253 downwards.
ATCAATCCCTGGCCCGGGCCGAAGAGGGCGCCGATCGCCTGCACCGCACCCTTGAACAATTGCTGCTGCTGGCGCGGGTCGAGGGCAGCTTGTCGTTCGATGATGGTGTGCAATGCAGCGCCGAACAGGTGGCGAAACTGGCGATTCAGGACGCCGCCAGCGGTGATCGTCAGCGGATCAAGTTTCAGGTACCGCCGAAGATCTCTCACGCTCCGGTGCAAATGCCCGCCGTGCTGTCGATTGCCGCGCTGCGCAACCTGCTGGACAACGCGCTGCGTCATACCCCGGGTGACGGCGCGGTGGAGCTGAGTCTGGTAACCACCGGCAACCGCGTGCAGTTTGTGGTTCGCGACCATGGGCCCGGCATTGCCGAAGACGATCTGCAACACCTGACCCAACGCTTCTGGCGCAACGGCCAAAGCACCGGCTGCGGTCTGGGTCTGGCGATTGTCCAGGCGATTGTCCAGCGCTGCGGCTGCACCCTGCATTTCGACAGCCGGCCGGATGGGCTGCGGGTTGAATTGACCATGCCTTTGCAACCGATTTAACCAACAATACAAACCCATGTGTTGCACATCAAATGTAACTTCTCTCCATTAGCCACCCACTCACCATGGCGCTATCGTCCCCGGCAGCTTTGACTCAATGGATTGAGGTAACAGCGCCATGGATGCACCCATACACATTTGCAAGGCAACCCCCGCCGACGCCGGCATCATCAGTCGGATCGTCGAGCGCTCCATTCGCGTGGGTTGCGCGCTCGACCATCGCAACGATCCGCTAACCGTCGCCACCTGGACCCACAACAAGACCATCGAACACGTGCAGCCCTGGCTGACCGACCAGCGGTTGTACCTGAACATCGCCCTGTTGCAGGACAAACCGGTCGGGGTCGCCATGGCCGCGATCAGTGGCAAGGTCGCGTTCTGTTACGTGCAGCCGGAATGGTTTCGGCGCGGGGCCGGGCAAGCGCTGGTGCACGACCTCGAAGGCTGGTTGACCGGTCAGGGCTTGCGCGAGGCACGACTCAATAGCACCCGTACCAGTGAAGCGTTTTACCGTCATCTGGGTTACCACCCTTGCGCTGAAACCTTCGCGGTGGCTGGGCTCCATGCCATTCCCATGCGCAAAGCGCTGACACCCCCTTCATAGAAAGCTGGTAGAGGGTCTAAATCCTCGGCGCCCTGACGCGTTTCCAGAACAGGAAACCTTATTGAAGGGTCGAGAGATGTCAGTCGCTACCAGCCTTATGGAAGATCAGTCTGCCCGGATCACTCCGGCGCCGACCGAGACGCTTTATCAATTCAACGAATCGCCGTTGCTGGCCCGTCAAAACCGGCAGGAATCGAATGCCCGCAGTTATCCTCGACGTATTCCCCTGGCTCTCAAACGGGCCAAGGGCATTTATGTCGAAGACGTCGAAGGCCGCCGTTTCATCGACTGCCTGGCCGGCGCCGGGACCCTGGCCCTAGGGCACAACCATTCGGTGGTGATCGAAGCGATCCAGCAAGTGCTGACCGATGAACTGCCCCTGCACACCCTCGACCTGACCACCCCGGTCAAGGATCAGTTCGTTCAGGACCTGTTCGGTTTGCTGCCGCCGGCACTGGCCGCTGAAGCCAAGATCCAGTTCTGCGGCCCGACCGGCACCGACGCGGTGGAAGCCGCGCTGAAACTGGTGCGCACCGCCACCGGACGCAGCACCGTGCTGTCGTTCCAGGGCGGTTATCACGGCATGAGCCAGGGCGCGCTGAGCCTGATGGGCAGTCTGGGGCCAAAAAAGCCCTTGGGCGCCTTGCTCAGTGGTGGCGTGCAGTTCATGCCGTATCCCTACGATTACCGTTGCCCATTCGGGCTTGGCGGCGCGCAAGGCGTGCAGGTCAATCTGCATTACCTGGAAAACCTGCTGAATGATCCTGAGGCGGGTGTGCAATTACCAGCGGCAGTGATCGTTGAAGCGGTGCAGGGCGAGGGCGGGGTGATCCCGGCCGATCTCGACTGGTTGCGCGGCCTGCGGCGGATTACCGAAAAGGCCGGCGTGGCGCTGATCGTCGATGAAATCCAGAGCGGTTTTGCCCGCACTGGCAAGATGTTCGCCTTCGAACACGCCGGGATCATTCCCGACGTGGTGGTCATGTCCAAAGCCATCGGCGGCAGTTTGCCGCTGGCCGTGGTGGTCTATCGTGACTGGCTCGACACCTGGCTGCCGGGCGCCCATGCCGGGACCTTCCGCGGCAATCAGATGGCCATGGCCGCAGGTTCTGCGGTGATGCGTTACCTGACCGAACACCAGGTCTGCGAGCACGCCGCCGCCATGGGCGAACGCTTGAGCGAACATCTGCGCATCCTGCAACGGGACTTCCCGCAACTGGGTGACATTCGCGGGCGCGGCTTGATGCTTGGCGTTGAACTGGTCGATCCGACGGGTGCGCCGGATGCATTGGGTCATCCGCCGATTTTCGGTCGTCTGGCGCCATTGGTGCAGCGTGAATGCCTCAAGCGCGGCTTGATTCTTGAACTGGGCGGCCGTCATGGCGGCGTGGTGCGGTTCCTGCCGCCGCTGGTGATCACTGCGGCGGAAATCGATCGGGTGGCCGAGATTTTCGGCCGGGCCATGGCCGCCGCCACCGCCAGCCTCTAAATTTTTCAGCCTCTGGCACGTTCCTTCTACATACCGGCTGCGCACGCAGTGCAGCCCACCCTACAGCGATGGAGAAACACCATGACTTCAGTATTCGACCGCGAGGACATCCTCTTTCAGGTCGTGGTCAACCACGAAGAGCAATACTCGATCTGGCCCGACTACAAAGCCGTGCCTGCAGGCTGGCGCACCGTGGGCAAGAGCGGCCTGAAAAAGGAATGCCTGGCCTACATCGAAGAAACCTGGACCGACATGCGTCCTCTGAGCCTGCGTCAGAAAATGGAAGAACAGGCGGCCGTGGCTCACTAAGTCACCGTGCAAAAAGAAGCCCGCTGAACTGGTTACAGTCAGCGGGTTTTTTTATCTGGATTTGTGATCGTTCCCACGCTCTGCGTGGAAATGCCTCAATGGACGCTCTGCGTCCGCTTTGGGACGCAGAGCGTCCCGGGCTGCATTCCCACGCAGAGCGTGGGAACGATCAATGTGTGGCTTGCTCGCGAAGAACGATAACGCAGTCCAACGGACGTTAATCCCCGCTCAACCCCTTGATCAGCAAATCCACATTCCCTTCCAGCTCGGCCACCGGATCCGCCGCGTCCACACTCAACACCACCAACCGGCTACCCGCCTCGGCAATCACCGCTTTCAGCGCATCCGACGGTTGTCGATGATGCAACACCACCGCCACGTCATTGTCCTTGAACGTCGCGCCCAATTGCTTGAGCGCTTCAGATGTCCACTCGGTATCCGGCCGTGCGTCGAGGCCGATCAGCTCCAGGTTGAGGCCGCCAATCAGATAGCCAAAGTGATCACTCAGGCTCATCACACTGAGGTTGTCGGCACTGGTCAGCCGCGCTTCGCTGTCGGCGCTGAACGTGAGCAAGCGCTGTTTAAGCGCCGCCAGGTTGGCCTCGATTGTCGGCTTGGCCTCGGGCGCCAGACGCACCAGGTCCGCCGCCATCACGTCCGCCATCCGCCCCATGTTGTTACTGGACAACCACGGCTGACTGTTCAGCCCATCGACTTTGTTGCCAGGTTGCACGGCGATACCGGGCAGGGCGCCATCCACCGGGCGCGCGGCGTCGACCTCAACGATACGGATGTTGCTACGCCGCGAGATCGGGTACAGCGGGTCATCCTCCCACAGCGAGCGCAGGCCGATCACCGCATCGGCATCGGTCGCCAGTTTGGCCAGCGCTGGAGCGCCACGACCTGTGAAGTACGCGGTCTGACGGCTGCCGGGCAGGTTGGCCGGCGCGGCACGTTCGAGGTTGACGTCGGTGCCTTTGAGTAAGACTTCGCCCAGACCGTAAGTGATCGGCAAGGACGCCAATACTCGCAGCGGTTTGGCGCTGTTCGCTGCATAGGTTGTGTTGACCAGCCCGCACAGGGGCAATGTGAAGGTCAATGCCAGGGTCAGTTGACGCAGAGAAAAAGACATTTATCCGAGATTCCCTTTCAGGCTTGGGACGACGCCACGCGCAATGGCAGCGAGAGCGAAGGCGATGCCGGCCACCAGAATGATCGCGGCGCCGGACGGGATAGGCAGGTCGAACACAATCGGCGCGAGGATCCCGCACAGCGTGCTGACCGTGGCGATCAGCACCGAGCACCAGAAGAAACCTTTGAGCGACTGGCTGAGCAAACGCGCCGCTGCCGCTGGAATCACCAGCAGGGCGCCGACCAGAATCGCGCCGATGACTTTCACCGCCGCCACGGTGATCAGCGTCACCAGAATCACAAACAGGTAATCCAGGGTCTTCACCGCCACACCGCGAACCGCCGCCAGTTGCGGATTGAAACTGGCCAGCATGATGCGGTTGTACAACGGCAAGGCCAGCGCCATGACCAGCGAACCGACGATGGCCAACACCAACAGGTCATTGCCGTTCACCGTCAGCACTGAACCGAACAGCACGTTTTCAAGGATGTGTACGTTGATCTTGCCCGCCAGAATCAGCAGCAGACTGGCGCCCAATGCCAACGACACCGAGAGGAACACACCGATCAACGTATCCGGCGCCAACCCCGTGCGGTTGCGCAGGTAGTTCAGCAAGATGCCAAACAACAAGCAGTAGCCGAACAGGCTGCCGTAAGGCCCGGTGTAAGGTTCGCCCAGCAGAATACCGATGGCCACGCCGGTCAGCGCCGCATGGCCCACCGCTTCGGAGAAAAACGCGAGCCGCTTGACCACCACCAACGTGCCCAATCCACCCAGTACCGGGCCGATCAGCAAGCCGGCGAGCAGCGCGTTGACCACAAATCCATAAGCCAGCGCCTCGGGCAGATAACCCGACGAGGCCCAACCCTGAACCATCAAACGAAAGGCTTCGTAACTCATCAGGCAGCGCTCCGTGGATGGGTCGAAAATAGCGTCAGCAAGCGCTCCGGCGTCAGTGCCTGTTTCGGCGTGGCATCGAACAGCACCCGGCGATTGAGCCCGGTGACGCGATCCGCCAGCCGTCCAACCGCTTCCAGATCATGTTCGATCCACAGCACGGTGATCCCGCTCTGGCGCCAGTCGCCGAGCAGCCGTTCGAACACCTGAATACCGGCCTCTTCGAGGGCCGACATCGGTTCGTCGAGCACTAGCAACTGCGGCGCCGGAATCAGACCCTGAGCCAGCAATACCCGCTGACGTTCACCGCCGGACAACGCGCCCATGCGTCGCTTGCGTTTGTCCTGCATGCCGACCCGTTCCAGGGCTTCGCCAATAGCGGCAGCGTAGTGTTTGCTCAAGCCGAGGAACGCCGGACGCCGCTGACACATAGCCGCCATGAAATCATCGACGGTCATCGGCAAACCCCGATCGAATTCCAGGGCCTGAGGCACGTAGCCGATGGTCCCCGGTGTGCCGGGCCATTGCAGGCTCAGACGACCCTGATGGGGCATCTGCCCGAGCAGGGTCTTGATCAGCGAGCTTTTGCCGCCACCGTTAGGGCCGACCAGCGCATGCACGCTGCCGGGTTGGACCTGGAACGTGACGTTATCGAGGATCGTCGTGCGGCCCAGTGTCAGGCTGACGTCGGCGAAATTGAGGGTCGGGCCGGCGCTTTGCACCGTCAGTGTTTCTTGAACAGTCATTTGCCAGACTCCTGAATCGCCCGGACCACGGTGTTGAGGTTGCCGGTCATTTCCTTTTCGTACTTGTCGGCGGTGTATTCGCCATAGGAGATGTGCGACAGCGGATACAGCTTCACCCCGGATTCACGCTGGATGGTCTCGACGTAGGTGGACGGAAAATCCATCTCCGAGAAGATCACCTTCACGTCCAGTTCCCGCAGTTGATCGATGGTTTTTTTCAGCTGGCTCGGGCTCGGTTCGATGCCGTGGGCCGGTTCGACCACCGCGGTCACTTCCAGGCCGAATTCGCGCAGCAAATAGTCGTACGCCGCGTGGACAGTGGCCACTCGCAGTTCCGCGTTCGGCGCCTGGGTCAGTTTCGCCAGGGCGTCGGCGCGCATCTGCCGTAGGCGTTTGCCATAGGCGCGGGCGTTCTGGGTGTAGGTCTTGGCGTTGACCGGGTCGAGTTTGCCCAGTTCTCGGGCGATGTTGTTGACCTGGGCAATCGAGGCGCTGATCGACAGGAACGTGTGCGGGTTTACAACCTTGCCGGCGCCGCGAGCGGCGACGCCGGTGGCGGCCAGCAACGGTACATTTTCGTTGGCTTCGATCACGGGAATGTTCGGTGTTTCGCTGGCGGCGATCATGCGGTCGGCGAAGTCGTCATGGCCGACGCCGTTGAGCACGATCACGTCCAACCCGCTGATGCGCTTGATGTCTTCAGCGCGCGGCTCGTAGGCATGCGGGTTGAAACCGGCCGGAATCAGCGGCACCACCTCGGCCTTGTCACCGACGATGTTGGCCACGTAGCTGTAATAAGGGTGCAGGGTGATGCCGATGCGCAGGCGCTTGGCCTCGTCGGCGCTGGTTAGCGGTGTCAGCAGACAGGCAAGCAGGCCAACCAGCAGCAGGCGCAAGAATGGACGGCGTTGAGACGAACTAGGCATGGGAAAGCGGTCTTCTCTCGGGTGAAGGCGAGGGTTCATTGCCGGTGCTGGCGGGTCACGCCGGCATCGAATTGCGCGACGATCTGCTGCCAGCCGGCGCTTTCGAGCGCGGCGTCGGTGAGATCGGTCGGAGTCGCGAGGGCTTTGCCGCGGTTGAGCCAGACGTCCGGAGCATCGTCGTCAGCGGTCAAACGCATCAAAAACGAACCCGCCACGGTGAGCGTCTGGCTCTGGCCGAAGTAAGCCTTGGCGTCGAGCAATTGCCAGGCATGGGCGCCGCGGCTGACGGAACTGGCATCCTGGGCGAACGGCGCAAAACCTTCATCAGCGAGGGCTGCGGGGGCGGGGAGCGCCTGTTGCTCCTGACGCAGCAGGTGAATTTCGTCGAGCGTCACCCGCAAGTCGGCGTAAATGCCTTGCTCGGAGGCGCTCAAGTCACGGCGGGCATCCAGTTGATGGCTGCCTACGCTGCTCACTTCCTGAGACTCACCGCGCCAGGCGACCACCGAGCCGGCAACCGCCAGGATCATCAGGCACAACAGCAGCACATAAAGGGTTTCATGGCCGGCACCGGCCGGGCGCACGACGTGCGTAGTTGGCGTACTCATGGGGCTTCGATGTCCGCTTGGTCGATTTCGACGACGTGGCCGGGGCCTGCGTCGAACAGCACGTAGAATTCGGCGCCGGGCTTCTTGAAGGTCAAGGTTGAATCGGCACCGAGCTTGCCGGGCATCAAGATGGTTTCGTCGTAGCCGATCACATCCAGGGTCACGCCCGGCGCGCCGCTGCCGTCGGAGAAACCGCCGGTGCATTTGATCTGCTCGGCGTCGAGGGCTTTGCATTCGCACATCGGGTTGTGGGCCAGGGCGCTGGCGCTGAAACCGGCGCAGAGCACCAGCAGCACGGCGCTCAGAGGACGAAAAGTCATGGTTTGCCTCCTTGTTGGTTCAGCCAGGCGAGGGTGGCCGGGGATGCCTGGCTCAGGGGGATGGAGGCCTGATGCATGGCGCCGTCCCAGCCTTCCATGGTGATCCACAGTTCGGCGTCGGTTTTGGTCTTCTCGGGGATCGGCAACATCGCGCCCATGCGATACGGCGTGCCGAAGAAAATCACCCCGGCAGCGCGCAGGCTGCGCGGTTTGCCGATGCGCAGATAAGTCGCTTTGACCTGATCGCGACAGCGATCGCACAGCGCCGCGTTGAAGCTCTTCATGTAGCCGGCCGGGCCATCGAGGGTCGGTGAATCGTTACGCAACTCGGCCAGACGCAGGCTCCAGGGGCCCACCTGAACCTCGCCGATTTCCCGCTCACCCAGGCCGGTGTCACCCCGAAACAGCGCGGCGTCGGCGAAGTATTTGGGCATGAACCCCAGCGGCACCAGCAACAGCAGCACATTGATGTAGAAGCGCCATTTGTGCCAGAAACGACTCAGTTTCGACCCCGGTTTTTCCGCAGCAAACAGGCTCATTGGCTGATCTCCGTGGTTTCACGGCGGAAGGCCGCAGCGGTCTGACTGCGTGGACGTTTACTGCTGCGCTTGAGGGCGTTGGCCGTGGCCAGGGCGGTGCGCTTGGTCCAGATCAACAGACCGCTGAGGACCATCATGCTGAGGATCAGGCCGAAGAAGAACCAGATCAGTTTGATCCAGATCCCGCCGAAATCGCCGGTGTGCAGCGGACGCATGGATTCGGTCACCAGCTCCAGGCCGGAGCGGTCCGACAACAGGCGGGTGGCGGCGATGTCGCCGGTATACGGGTTGATGTCGGCCGTCTGGAACATCAGCGGATACCAACTGCGTCCGCCCACCGAGAGGTAGCTGTAGGCATTGGCAGGCAGGCTGACGAAGCTGTCGTCCAGGCCGGGAATACGTTCCTTGGCTTGGCGAATGGCCGTCTCCAGGCTGATTATCGGCGCTGGCGCACCGTCGGCCGTCAGCGGGACACTTTCACGCGGAACCACGGCAGCCACCGGCGCGGTGGAAATCGAAATCTGGTTATCGAACATGAACGCCTGAATCAGGAACCAGGTGCTGGTGACGGAAATCACCGCGATGAACCAGATCGACCAGATGCCGCTGAGGCGATGAAAGTCGCCCCAGAAAATCCGTGCACCGTGACGAATACGCAAAGTCGGTCGGAAGAAACCTTTCCAGAAACGCTTGTAGACCACCAGCCCGGTGATCAACGAAGCCAGCAATGGCAGGCTGAGAAACGACACAAGGTACCAGCCCCAGCTGTAGCCGTTGGTGAACGGCACCAGCCACCAGCCATGCAGTGCGCGGGTAAACGCCTTGAAATTGAATGGTGGGGCCGTGCCCTGAATGACGCCGCTGTAGGGATTGACGTAAACCGTCACGGAGCGACCGTCGGGGTAGCTGACGTCTACGTCGAGGGCAAAGTGTGATTCGTCGGGTCGGCTGATGGCCTCGACCAGTGTGTAGGGCTCAGCCTTCTTGATGGCGGCGATGATCTGGTCATAGCTGAGCAGCGGCGCATCGTCCGAGGGTTGGCTGGCGCGCATTTGCGGGTTGGCCAGCCAGACGATTTCCTGGCTGACCACCGCCAGGGTGCCGGTCACGCAGACGATCAGCACGAAAAACCAGATCGGCAGTGCCAGCCAGCTATGGACCAGAAACCAGAGTTTTGAACGGGATTTCTTCGACATGATTAAAGGTCTTGTTTCGATGAGAGGACCGTCGCTAAGGGCTTCCCAGCGATGAGGTCCATGAAAGGCCAGGCCGTGGCTTTTGCCTACGCGGGCCGACTGCATCTAAATAAGACGGATGAGCATTGGAAATCCCGAACGGGAATGTGAAAGAAAATGTTTCGTATTGCTGGGGGCTGGCTTTTGTTCACTTGGGTGCGGCTGTGCGCACATTGTTCATGAAGTGTGTAGAACCAAGATCATTCCCACGCTCTGCGTGGGAATGCCTCAATGGACGCTCTGCGTCCGCTTTGGGACGCGGAGCGTCCCGGGCTGCATTCCCACGCAGAGCGTAGGAACGATCATTAGGTTCAACCTTGGCTGAACATCTCCTTCGCCCGCTGCTCAATCTGCTCCTGAGTCAGATCTTCCTTGCGCGTGGCCAGAAACCACAGATGCCCATAGGGATCCTTCAAGGTCCCCGAGCGGTCGCCATAAAACTGATCCTTGACCTCGGACACCACCGTGCCACCGGCGGCAATCGCCTGTTTATAAGACGTGTCCACATCGTTCACATACAGATGCAGGCCCACGGACGGCGACGTGTCCGGATTGCTCAAAGGGCCCTGATCGCAAGGCGTGCCGAGCATGATCGGGCAATCGCCGATGCGCAGTTCGGCATGGCCGATGCCGCCATCGGGCATGGACAGGCGCATGACTTCGGTGGCGCCAAAGGCTTTTTTGTAGAACTCGATGGCTTCGGCCGCTTTTTGAATGCCCAGATACGGGGTGATGCTGTGATAACCCTCTGGAATGGGTTTGACGCTCATGATGGTTCTCCCTGTTTTCTTGTCGTGAGTGAAAAGTGTTCCTTCGCCGATTTCCGGTCGAGTAACTATAGGTCAGCGTTTTTCGCTCGACCGAACCCCCGACGAGCAGCAGCCACTGTTCCCGCCAACTACGCCCTGCAAGCGAGAATCGACACCAACAGCGCGTTGATCGTCGAGAAGGGCAAGAGCAGCTGCGCCCCCCGGCCCACGCACTGCAATCTGGTGGGTTAGATCGACAGCTGCATGACACGCTCGCCCTGGAGGTTTTCCGTGGGCCGGCGCTTGTTCACCGCCAGCTCGCCGATCTTGATCAGTCGCGTGCGCGTTACGTTGCGGCTCAATCCCAGCAGCGCAGCGGTGTGCACCTGGTTGTAATGGCTGAAACGATAGGCCGCCCGCAGCAAAGCGTCTTCGACTTTCTCGTGCAGCGCTCCGGCCTGTTCTTCGAAGAGCTTTTGAAAGGCCCGATCGAGCAGGGCTTCCGGTGAGTCGTCGACGTTACTGTGGTAATCGTCCTGACACTCAATGCGCATGTTTGACAAGCGCAAGTCGTCGCGTTCGATCACACCGTTACGGCAGATCAGCAGGGTGTGGTGAATGACGTTTTCCAGTTCGCGGATGTTGCCCGGCCAACTGTAGCTGCGCAGTTTCAGTTCGGCTTCTTTGCTGATGGTGATGGTGCCGTAACCGAGGCGCTGGCTGAAGGCTTCAACGAAGTGTCGGGTCAGCGGCAGGATGTCGCCGGGGCGGTCGCGCAGCGGGCTCAACTCCAGGCTGACCACGTCGAGGCGGTAGTACAAGTCCTCGCGGAAATGCCCGGTATTGATGGCTTTCTCCAGTTGCACGTTGGTTGCGGCCAGCACGCGCACGTTGATGGGGATGCTCTTGCGCGAACCCAGTCGCACCACTTCGCGCTCCTGCAACACCCGCTACAACTTGACCTGAATCGCCATCGGCAAATCGCCGATTTCATCGAGGAATAATGTGCCGCCGTCGGCCTCTTCGAACCAGCCGGCCTTGGCGCTCAGTGCACCGGTAAAGGCGCCTTTTTCATGGCCGAACAACTCGGCCTCCACCGGGGATTCAGAGAACGCGCCGCAGTTCACCGCCACAAAAGGCCGGTTGCGCCGGGCGCTGAGGTTGTGGATATGCCGCGCCACCAGCAGTCGAACACTTTCGAGAGCCACCCAAAACTCGCCGTAGTGGCCGAGTACATAAGGGGCCTGACGCACATCCTGAGCGCTGGATTTGTGCCACGGACGGGTTTCGGTGAGGGTGTATTGCCGCGCTTCTTCGAAGGCACCTTCGGCAATGCCGAGGAACATGTGCGTGAAGATCAGCTGGGCAATCAACGGCCGAAGGCAGGCAAAAGGCGTACTCAGCGGACCCGGATCGAGCAGCAACTCCGACTCTTCGACCCGCACCCGTTCGAACGTCGCGCTGCCGCTGTCGGTCTGGCGCTGGCCCATATTGTTCCAGTCGTTGTGCAGTGTGATGCCGTTGCGACCGCTGGGAATCGCGGCGATCAACAGCTTACCGCCAGCGCTTTCATCCACCGCCGAGGCGATCAGCATTGCGAATCGCTGGCGCCGGAGCAGAAGCTTTTCTTGCCGGGAAATTCACGCCAACCCCCGAGGTTTTTTACCACGGTGCGGGTGTCCAGCGGGTTGAGGGCGTTGCCCCAGAACCAGTTCTTGCGGGCCGTCTGTTCGAACCACGGCTGCCACTGCTCGGGTCGGGAGAACAGGCGCACGGTGGCGAGCATCAGGTGATGGAAGCCGAAGACATGGGCAATCGAGCTGTCGACCTTGGCGAACTCACGCACGATGGTCAGGGTGTCACTCCAGCTGGCGCCGAGGCCGCCGTACTGGGTGGGAATGCTTGACGCGAGCAGACCGCTGTGGCGCAAGGCGTCACGTTCGGCTTTGGGCGTACCGCCACGTTCATCGCGCTCGACAGCGGTCAGGGCACAAACTCGGCGGCCAATCGGCGGGCGGTCTTCAAGGGGGACAACAGGGCGCTTTGCGGCTTGGCAGTCACGCGGGGTTCCTTCTTTCTGGCGACATACGCTGATCGTTCCCACGCTCTGCGTGGTAATGCCTCTAGGGACGCTCTGCGTCCAGTGACGCGGAGCGTCACGGGCTGCATTCCCACGCAGAGCGTGGGAACGATCAGCAAGGGAGGTTTTCAGGCCGTGGCTTTGGTGGGCAGTACGTCATTGGCAATCATTTCGCCAAACGGCCCGGTGAGATTAGTGACGCCGCGCCCCGCAAGGCTGGCGTACGGCTCAGGCAACAGCGGGAACACCAGTTCGGCAAAGCGATAAGCTTCTTCGAGGTGCGGATAGCCGGAGAAGATGAAACTTTCAATCCCCAGGTCCGCGTACTCCTTGATTCGCGCCGCCACTTGCTGCGGATCGCCCACCAGCGCCGTCCCTGCACCACCGCGCACCAGGCCGACGCCGGCCCACAGGTTGGGGGAGATTTCCAGGTTGTCGCGACGTCCGTCATGCAGCGCCGCCATTTCTCGATCGCTTGCAGTTCGGCTTCGATCTCGGCGCTCAATTCCTGACGGGACAGCGCGGCGCCCAACGGTCGGGCGATGTCACCCAGTTCAATCAGCTTGCTTTCAATCGGTAATTGCTCGGCCCGCTGCGCCAACAGCGCTTGGGTCAGCACCAACGTGCGAGACGGACGCCAGGTACCGCCGGAGAGGGCAACGACTTTCATGGCCGCGACATGATCAGTTCCTTTTTAAACAGTTGCTCAGGGAGCAGTGAGTAGTCACTGACAGTTAGCAAGAGCTGTACCAATCCCTCGGAGCCCCGATTCACGGGGCTTCCAGCGCGTTGGCCGGTAGACGCTGTTTGATTAGCAGCGCTGTTTGTTGAATGACTGTTGTCTGGCGAACAGTTGCCTGGCGAACAGTTGCTTGGGCCACAGTGCGTGAAGCGATGGAGTTGTTATATAGGTTCTTTGTTATTCCTAAAAAGAACGTAAATCAATATTTATAGATCGTTTGGGTATATTTGACGGTCTGCCTGAGCGGCTTTAGTCAAAGTCGATAGCCACTATCGAGAGCGTTGATTTCTGCTGATAGGATGCCCGGCGTAGCCTGTGTTCATTGCCCCGAACCCAGTCGCCAGGACGCCAACCATGAAACCTCTAATCGCCACTTTCTTGCTGCTTGCAATTTCCGTTCTCGCCGGATGTGCCAGCCATGTTTCCCCGGAATTACGGCCCTACACCGCCGAAGAAACCAAAGAACTGGCGCTTGAGGATTTGAATCGTCGTGGTCTGTCTTTCGAGGAGTACCACGCGAAGAAAGCCCAATTGCTCGGCCAACCGCAAGAGTCGTTCAGTTTCGACAAGCAAGGCGAAATGAACGCCGAACATGCTGTACAGCTTCACGGTCGCCCTAGCTGAGACTGTACGGGTCGAAGTTTTACGTAACTGTGCATGGGTTTCCCTCAAGGCGTGCGATAGGGTCAATACCTGACTGACCTGATGGACCGTTGCCATGACGCTCTCGCTCGATTTGCTGCTGGGCTTTGCCCTGTTTGCTCTCGTCACCTCGATTACTCCCGGCCCCAACAACACTATGTTGCTGGCATCGGGTGTGAACTTCGGATTTAACCGCACCATCCCCCACATGCTTGGCATCACCTGTGGCTTCTTCGTGCTCGTGGTGGCGGTAGGTTTCGGCTTGGGCACAGTGTTTCAAACCTATCCGTTGCTCTACACCGTGTTGCGTTACGTCGGTGCGATGTATTTGCTGTACCTGGCGTGGAAAATCGCCCATTCAGGGCCGGTCTCCGAGAGCGAAAAGGGCGAGAGCAAGCCAATCAGTTACTTGGGCGCGGCGGCGTTTCAGTGGGTCAATCCCAAGGCCTGGATCATGGCCATCGGTGCCATCAGCACCTACACGCCGATTCAAGGCTATTTCACCAACGTGATCGTGATTGCGGCCGTGTTCGCCTTGATCAACCTGCCGAGCGTCGGTGTCTGGGCAGGTTGCGGCACGTTGTTGCGTAACGTGCTGAAGGATCGCCGCTGGTTGCGGCTGTTCAACTGGGGCATGGCCTTGCTGCTGGTGGCTTCGCTGTATCCGTTGTTGCTCGAAAGCTTTAGCTGACGCAGTGCTTCAACCGGTTGCCCGATGCCTGTTAAGCTCGACTTCAGGAGCGTTCCTACGCACTTTTAAATGAAGTTGTTCTTCTTTAACGGCCTCCGATCAGGTATCTCTAACGCTCTGAATGATCGGCGCAGCTCACGAGGCTGCGTTTGACGTTTCAGTGACGAGCTTCCTGATCCCGGAACACGCTCTGCGAGTCTTTTATGAATAAACGTCCGTTGTATTTCGACTACGCCGCCACCACGCCGGTGGATGAGCGGGTCATCAAGGTGATGGTCGAGTGTCTGGGTTTTACCGGCAATTTCGGCAATCCGGCGTCCAGCTCCCATGCGTTCGGTCAACAGGCCCGACAATCGGTCGAGCAGGCGCGGCGACAGGTCGCCGAACTGGTCGGCGCTCAGGCGCAACAGATCGTCTGGACCTCCGGCGCCACCGAATCGAACAACCTTGCCCTCAAGGGCGTGGCCCAGGCCCGCGGCGTTTCTGGCGGCCACATCATCACCAGCCAGATCGAACACAAAGCGATTCTCGACACGGCGAAGCAGTTGCAGGACGCCGGTGTTGCGGTGACTTACCTGGTGCCTGACGCCGAGGGTTTGATTACCTCGCAAGCGGTCAGCGAAGCGATGCGCGAAGACACCTTTCTGGTGTCGCTGATGCTGGTCAACAACGAGCTGGGCACCCTCAACGACATCCCGGCCATCGGTCAGGTGGTGCGTGATCGCGATGCGTTGTTCCATGTCGACGCGGCCCAGGGCGCTGGAAAAGTGGCCATCGATCTGGCCGAGTGGCCGGTGGATCTGATGTCGTTTTCCGCCCACAAGATCTATGGCCCCAAAGGCATCGGCGCGTTGTATGTCGGGCCTCGCGCGCAACAGCGTCTCCAGGCGCAGATCCACGGCGGCGGTCACGAGGGCGGTTTGCGATCCGGCACCCTGGCGACTCACCAGATTGTCGCCATGGGTGTGGCCTTCGCGTTGGCGGCCGCCTCGTTCGATGAAGAGAAGGCCACGATCGTGCGTCTGCGTGAACGCTTGCTTAAGCCGCTGCTGAGCATTCCCGGGGTTCGGCTCAATGGCAGCCCGACCCAACGCATTCCCCATACCTTGAGCCTGACTTTCAACGAAGGCGAGTTCAACTCTGCGGCGCTGAGCCATTCGATTGCGTTTTCCGCAACTTCGGCCTGCAACTCCGCCAGCAATGCTCCCTCCCATGTGCTGCTGGCCCTGGGGCATGACGCCCGCTCGGCGAGTCGCACCATTCGCTTGAGTCTCGGCCGGTTCACCACCGAGCAGGACATCGACCAAGCGGTACACCTGATTAAAGCGGCCTGCGCCAGTGCTCCGGCATTCTGGCAATAAAGTCTGTAAGTGCCGGCGTTGATCGGCACTCAACAATAATGATGAAGTGATAGCAGGAGACATGATGAGTACGCAGCCTTCGATCAATGGATCGGTGCCCCAACGCCTGGCGCAAACCCGCGAACTGATGAGCCGGGAGGGCATTCACGCTCTGCTGGTGCCGTCGGCTGACCCGCATCTTTCGGAATACCTGCCGGGTTACTGGCAAGGACGGCAATGGTTGTCGGGGTTCCATGGCTCGGTCGGCACGCTGATCGTTACGCCGGAATTTGCCGGTGTCTGGGCCGACAGCCGTTATTGGGAACAAGCGACCAAGGAACTCAAGGGCAGCGGTATCGAACTGGTCAAGCTGCAACCGGGTCAACCCGGCCCGCTGGACTGGCTGGCCGAGCAAACCCCTGAAGGCGGCGTCGTTGCGGTAGATGGTGCAGTGATGGCGGTGGCCTCGGCGCGTACGTTGAGCGGCAAGCTCGAAGAACGCGGCGCACGTCTGCGCACCGACATCGACTTGTTGAGCGGAGTCTGGAGCGACCGTCCGACGCTGCCGAATGAACCGATCTACCAACACCTGCCGCCTCAGGCGACTGTCAGCCGCGGCGAGAAACTGGCCAAGCTGCGGGAGGTTTTGAAAGATCGCGGTGCCGACTGGCATTTCATCGCCACCCTCGATGACATCGCCTGGCTGTTCAATTTGCGCGGCGGCGATGTGTCGTTCAACCCGGTGTTTGTTTCCTTTGCCTTGATCAGCCAGCAGCAGGCAACCCTGTTCGTGGCGCTGAGCAAGGTCGATGCCGAGCTGCGCGCAGTCCTCGAACAGGACGGCGTGACCCTGCGCGACTACAGCGAAGTGGCCGCCGCCTTGCGCACCGTACCGAGCGGTGCGAGTCTGCAAGTCGATCCGGCGCGCGTCACCGCCGGCTTGCTGGATAACCTGGATAGCGGCGTGAAGTTGGTCGAAGGCTTGAACCCGACGATGTTGGCCAAGTCGCAAAAAAGCCTGGCCGATGCCGAGCACATTCGTCAGGCCATGGAGCAGGACGGCGCGGCGTTATGCGAATTCTTCACCTGGCTGGACACTGCGTTGGGTCGTGAGCGCATCACCGAACTGACCATCGACGAACACCTGACGGCGGCGCGTACCCGACGTCCGGGATATGTATCGCTGAGTTTCAACACTATTGCAGCGTTCAACGCCAATGGCGCAATGCCGCACTACCACGCCACCGAAGAAGAACATGCGGTGATCGAAGGCGATGGTTTGTTGTTGATCGACTCCGGCGGCCAGTACCTGGGCGGCACCACCGATATCACCCGGATGGTGCCGGTCGGTACGCCCACCGACGAGCAGAAGCGTGATTGCACGCGGGTACTCAAAGGCGTGATTGCGCTGTCCCGTGCGCAATTCCCTCGTGGCATTCTCTCGCCGCTGCTCGATTCGATTGCCCGCGCGCCGATCTGGGCTGAAAGCGTTGATTACGGTCATGGCACCGGTCATGGCGTCGGCTACTTCCTCAACGTGCACGAGGGCCCACAGGTCATCGCCTACCAAGCCGCCGCTGCGCCACAAACTGCAATGCAGCCGGGCATGATCACCTCCATCGAGCCGGGCACTTACCGTCCGGGACGCTGGGGTGTGCGGATCGAGAACCTGGTATTGAACCGCGAGGCGGGCACAAGTGAATTCGGTGAATTCCTGAAGTTCGAAACCCTGACATTGTGCCCGATCGACACTCGCTGCCTGGAGCCGTCGCTGCTGACGGTTGACGAAAAACAGTGGTTCAACGCCTACCACGCCGAGGTGCGCGAGCGCTTGAACCCGTTGCTCGATGGTGCCGCTCTTGAGTGGTTGAACACCCGAACTGCGGCTATTTGATCGATGGAGTGCAGGCGCTTCATAGCGCGCCTGGCTCATGTGGTCGTCGAGTTTTAACTCAGGGCTTCAAGGACGAAGTCCAGGCGATCCTGACCGAAGAACAGCTGATTATCGACAAACATGCTCGGGGCACCAAATACGCCTCGTTGCACGGCTGTCTCTGTGTTGTCCTTGAGAGTGGCTTTGACTTCCTCATCGGCAGTCAGGGCCAGCACCTCATTTGGATCGAAACCGCTCTGTGTCAGGACTGTCGCGACAGTCGCCGGATCATCGAGGTCGCGGCCTTCAACCCAAAGCGCGTGAAACAGGCAATCGATGAACGCCTGAAAGCGTTCGGGATGGCGCAACTGCATGCCGGTGATGGCGCGCATCAACATCAAGGTGTTGATAGGAAAATGCGGATTGAACTTCAGCGGCACGCCGTAGCGCTTGGCATAGCGATCCAGGTCCTGAAACATGTACCGGCCCTTGGCCGGGATGGTTGCCGGAGACGCGTTTCCGGTGGCTTTGAAGACCCCGCCCAGCAACATCGGCTTGTAGATCAGCTGGCTGTTGGTCTGCTCGCAGATCTTCGGTAGTTGGGTATAAGCCAGGTAGGTGGCGGGGCTGCCGAGGTCGAAATAGAACTCCACGGTTTTGCTCATGGTCGATGCGCTCTGCTTATTATTTTAGGGGTGGGTTTACCAGCATTCGTTCCAGGGGCGCAGGTCCAGCTCGAAGGTCCAGGCGTCACGGGGCTGGCTGTGGAGGTACCAATAGTTCTCGGCGATGTGCTCAGGATTGAGAATGCCGTCCTGGTCCTTGGTCGCGTACTTCTCGGGGAAACTCTCGCGGATAAAATCGGTATCGATGGCACCGTCGACTACGACGTGGGCGACGTGAATGTTCATTGGCCCCAGTTCTCGAGCCATGCTTTGCGCCAGGGCGCGAATCCCGTGCTTGGCGCCGGCAAAAGCCGCAAACCCTGCTGCTCCACGCATGCCTGCGGTGGCACCGGTGAACAAGATAGTGCCGCGTTGACGCTTGGCCATGCGCTTGGCCACTTCACGAGCGTTGAGAAAACCTGAGAAGCAGGCCATTTCCCAGATCTTGAAATATTTGCGCGCGGTTTCTTCGAGAATGCTGCAAGGCACATTGGCGCCAATGTTGAAAACGAACGCTTCGATTGGGCCAATATGGCTTTCAATCTGCTCGACCAGCGCAATCACGTCCTCTTCCTTGCGCGCATCACAGGCAAAACCATGGGCTTCACCGCCATCGGCCTTGATGGCATCCACCAGCGGCTGGAGTTTGTCCGCGCTGCGGCGGGTGACACAAGCCACAAATCCTTCCTGCGCAAAGCGTTTTGCAATGGCGCCGCCTGTGGCATCCCCTGCGCCTACAACCAGTACGACCTTCTTGTTATTCATGGGTAGATTCCTTTGCTAAACGATCGTTAACTAAACGAACGTTATGCTACGATTCAGCAAGCGTCAAGTCGATCAATCCTGAGGGCAAGGCAATGCGTTACTCGGCCAATCACAAACTGGAAACCAAAGAGAAATTACTTGAAAGCAGTGCGGTGTCGGCCAAGAAGTCAGGTTTTTCAACGGTGGGTGTCGACGGTTTGATGAAGTCGATCGGCTTGAGTGGCGGGGCTTTCTACAGTCACTTTTCTTCAAAGGATGAACTGTTCGCCTCAATCGTCGAGCGTGAGCTGTGCCAAAGCCTGGAGCGTTTAGGGGCGGACCAGAATCGTGACAAGCTCGAGCGCTGCCTGAAACACTACCTGAGCATGGCCCATGTCGAGCACCCGGAATCCGGTTGTGCTTTGCCGGCATTGGGGGCTGAGATTGCCCGCTCAGACGTGATGATTCGTCAGCAGGCGGAGAACTGGATTTGTCGGCTTCAGGAGAGTTGGGCGCGAGTTCTGGAAAGCGACAGCCTGGCATGGGCGATTCTGTCGCAATGTATTGGTGCGTTGGTCGTGGCACGGATGCTGGCCACTCCAGACATTCAGCGCGCGGTGCTGAAGTCCAGTTACGATGAGATTGGCCGCCAGATTGCAGGTCCACGAACCTGACAAGGCAGTATCAACCTATTTGCAGATGACGATCATGCTGCGGCTGGTATAGCCGGCAGGGTTGAGGCCGAACGGGTAATCGCCTGGTTCCTCCACGGCGTCCCCCGACTTGGCGATGACCTTATAACCTTTGGGTGCGCACGAGTTGGCAGCGCTGGTGTAACACTTGTCCCAGGATGACGAGAGCCCGGAACAGTTGA
>NZ_CM142706.1:0-3647500 GCF_054897825.1 Pseudomonas sp. ZS1P83 | reverse complement strand
AGCTACGGGTATCACTTAGGTGATGCGGTAGAGGAGCGTTCTGTAAGCCTGTGAAGGTGAGTTGAGAAGCTTGCTGGAGGTATCAGAAGTGCGAATGCTGACATGAGTAACGACAATGGGTGTGAAAAACACCCACGCCGAAAGACCAAGGTTTCCTGCGCAACGTTAATCGACGCAGGGTTAGTCGGTCCCTAAGGCGAGGCTGAAAAGCGTAGTCGATGGAAAACAGGTTAATATTCCTGTACTTCTGGTTATTGCGATGGAGGGACGGAGAAGGCTAGGCCAGCTTGGCGTTGGTTGTCCAAGTTTAAGGTGGTAGGCTGGAATCTTAGGTAAATCCGGGATTCTAAGGCCGAGAGCTGATGACGAGTTACCCTTTGGGTGACGAAGTGGTTGATGCCATGCTTCCAAGAAAAGCTTCTAAGCTTCAGGTAACCAGGAACCGTACCCCAAACCGACACAGGTGGTTGGGTAGAGAATACCAAGGCGCTTGAGAGAACTCGGGTGAAGGAACTAGGCAAAATGGCACCGTAACTTCGGGAGAAGGTGCGCCGGTGAGGGTGAAGCATTTACTGCGTAAGCCCATGCCGGTCGAAGATACCAGGCCGCTGCGACTGTTTATTAAAAACACAGCACTCTGCAAACACGAAAGTGGACGTATAGGGTGTGACGCCTGCCCGGTGCCGGAAGGTTAATTGATGGGGTTAGCTAACGCGAAGCTCTTGATCGAAGCCCCGGTAAACGGCGGCCGTAACTATAACGGTCCTAAGGTAGCGAAATTCCTTGTCGGGTAAGTTCCGACCTGCACGAATGGCGTAACGATGGCGGCGCTGTCTCCACCCGAGACTCAGTGAAATTGAAATCGCTGTGAAGATGCAGTGTATCCGCGGCTAGACGGAAAGACCCCGTGAACCTTTACTATAGCTTTGCACTGGACTTTGAATTTGCTTGTGTAGGATAGGTGGGAGGCTTTGAAGCGTGGACGCCAGTTCGCGTGGAGCCAACCTTGAAATACCACCCTGGCAACTTTGAGGTTCTAACTCAGGTCCGTTATCCGGATCGAGGACAGTGTATGGTGGGTAGTTTGACTGGGGCGGTCTCCTCCTAAAGAGTAACGGAGGAGTACGAAGGTGCGCTCAGACCGGTCGGAAATCGGTCGTAGAGTATAAAGGCAAAAGCGCGCTTGACTGCGAGACAGACACGTCGAGCAGGTACGAAAGTAGGTCTTAGTGATCCGGTGGTTCTGTATGGAAGGGCCATCGCTCAACGGATAAAAGGTACTCCGGGGATAACAGGCTGATACCGCCCAAGAGTTCATATCGACGGCGGTGTTTGGCACCTCGATGTCGGCTCATCACATCCTGGGGCTGAAGCCGGTCCCAAGGGTATGGCTGTTCGCCATTTAAAGTGGTACGCGAGCTGGGTTTAGAACGTCGTGAGACAGTTCGGTCCCTATCTGCCGTGGACGTTTGAGATTTGAGAGGGGCTGCTCCTAGTACGAGAGGACCGGAGTGGACGAACCTCTGGTGTTCCGGTTGTCACGCCAGTGGCATTGCCGGGTAGCTATGTTCGGAATAGATAACCGCTGAAAGCATCTAAGCGGGAAACTAGCCTCAAGATGAGATCTCACTGGGACCTTGAGTCCCCTGAAGGGCCGTCGAAGACTACGACGTTGATAGGTTGGGTGTGTAAGCGCTGTGAGGCGTTGAGCTAACCAATACTAATTGCCCGTGAGGCTTGACCATATAACACCCAAGCAATTTGCTGACCCGAGAGGGCACCAGATTGCGGTGTGTGAAGACGAAACGAACCGAAAGTTCGAGATACTCACAAAACACCAAACTATCGCATACCCATTCGCTGGAGCGTGAACCTGAAAAGGCCCACGACCTGGCTCCCGAATTTCTTGACGACCATAGAGCATTGGAACCACCTGATCCCATCCCGAACTCAGCAGTGAAACGATGCATCGCCGATGGTAGTGTGGGGTTTCCCCATGTGAGAGTAGGTCATCGTCAAGATTAAATTCCGAAACCCCTATCTGCGTATGCAGGTAGGGGTTTTGTTTTGTCCGCAGGAAAGTGGCGTGACGAAAAAGGGATAGTCGACGGACTATCCCTGGTTCCAGCAGCATCGTTAGTGAAACTTCGGCAGCACGTATTCAGCGATCTCGTCAATAACCTCGGCAACCGGTCGTTCGCTACGACGCAGATGCAAGCCAACGTGCTGCACACTGGCCTCATGCAACGCCTGAAGCTCATCGATTAAGGCTGCCAGATCCAGGTGCACGAAGCTGATATAGGGTTTATCGCCACCGACCTCCCGCCATAGCCCCACTCGACGACGATGTTCCCCTGGAGTGCCGGGGTAGGCGAGCCAGCCGCCCATATTGGCCAATCCACGCCGGGGATTGCTGCCCAAGACCCGCAACCAGCAATGGCACTGGCAGATCTCGCTGCGGTAACACGCGAGCACCTTCCGGCAGGCGACCTTCACCTTGGCTGCGCAACAACTTAACCTTGCCGCGAAAGATCTCCCCCCACTGATCGTAGTCCACACCCAACAACGGATACTCCATCGGTCGGTCGCCACTGGCCACGCCAAGTAGCAAGCGTCCTTCACTCAACTCATCAACACTGTTGACTGCCTTGAGCGTTAACCAAGGCTGACGTAGCAGCAATACAACCGCCGCCGTACCCAGCATGATGTTGTCGGTGATCCCTACCAGGTAGCCAAGGTAGGGAAAGGTTTCGAAGACCTGTGCGGCGTCGCCGAAACCGGGGTCGTAAACCGGGACTCGCGCTCCCGCAGAGCCCGGGAACCAGCCTTGTCAGCCAAGCGTGCCATGGCCGCATTCTTGAGCAAACGCACGAGTCATAAAAATCCGACCGTCATTTTGGCTTTCAAGGACAACCGTTAGAGGAAATCGCACTAAAGTGACCGCACGGTTTTTGGTATGGTGCAGCTCGTTTTTGAACGGACTGATTTTCAAGCCTACGGATCGGCACCCCTCCTTTACAGTCAAAGAGCTGCTGCAGAAATGCCCCAACCGATACCGATCAAGGACCACGAAAAAGAGACGCGCCTGGTCAACAAAAGACTGATGGCTTGCGCCCTGTTCGTTGTTGCCATTACCTGCGCGCTGGTCGTGCGCATGTATGTCCTTCAAGTGGTCGAATTTGACTATCACTCGACGATCTCCGAAAACAACCGCGTCCATGTCCTGCCGATCACCCCAACCCGCGGGCTGATCTACGACCGCAACGGCGTGGTTCTGGCGGATAACCGGCCCAGCTTCAACCTGACCATCACCCGCGAACGCGCCTCCGATGTCAAAGAAGAACTGGATGAGGTGGTCAACCTTCTGCACTTGCCGACGGAAGATCGAACGCTGTTTGACAAGGCAATGAAGCAGGCCCGGCATCCATTCGTGCCGGTCACCTTGTTCTACGAGCTCAGCGAAGAACAAATCGCCGTGTTGGCGGTCAACGAGTTCCGTCTGACGGGGATCGACGTAGAGCCACAATTCGTTCGCCACTACCCGATGGGCGCACACTTTGCGCATTCGATTGGCTACGTCGGCCGCATCAACGAGAAAGAATCCAAAGCCCTGGACACGGTGGAATACCGTGGCACTCAATCCATCGGCAAGACCGGCGTCGAAAAATTCTACGAGTCGCAGTTGCACGGCCAGGTGGGTTACGAAGAAGTCGAAACCAACGCTCAGGGCCGGGTCCTGCGGATACTCAAGCACACCGATCCGATCCCCGGCAAAAACATTGTACTGAGCCTCGACGTCAAGCTTCAGGAAGCCGCCGAGGAGGCCTTGGGCGACCGTCGCGGTTCGGTGGTGGCTCTCGATCCGTCGACCGGTGAAGTGCTCGCGATGGTCAGCAAGCCAAGCTTCGACCCGAACCTGTTCGTCACCGGGATCAGCTTCAAGGAGTACGCGGCGCTGCACGACTCCATCGACCGGCCGTTGTTCAACCGCGTACTGCGCGGCCTCTACGCGCCGGGTTCGACCATCAAGCCGGAAGTGGCCATAGCTGGCCTGGACGCCGGCGTCGTCACCCCACAGACCCGCGTCTTCGACCCTGGTTACTACCAGCTGCCGGACTTCGATCATAAATACCGTAACTGGAACCACAGCGGCGATGGCTGGGTGGACATGGATGCGGCGATCATGCGCTCAAACGACACCTACTTCTACGACCTGGCGCACAAGCTGGGCATCGACCGACTGCATGACTACATGGCCATGTTCGGCCTCGGCGAGAAAGTCTCGCTGGACATGTTCGAAGAGTCTGCCGGCCTGATGCCATCGCAAGCCTGGAAGCGCGCCACGCGCCGTCAGGCATGGTTTCCGGGTGAAACCGTAATCCTCGGCATTGGCCAGGGCTACATGCAGGTCACGCCGCTGCAGCTCGCCCAAGCCACAGCGCTGATCGCCAACAAAGGTGTCTGGAATCGCCCGCACCTGGCCAAGACCGTGGACGGTGTTGCACCAGTGGATGAGCACCCGATGCCAAACATCCTGTTGAAAGACCCGCGTGACTGGGAGCAGGTCAACCATGGAATGCAAATGGTGATGCACGATGCTCGCGGGATTGCCCGGGCGGCAGCGGCGGGGGCTCAATACCGCATCGCCGGCAAGAGTGGTACCGCGCAAGTGGTGGCGATCAAGCAGGGCGAGCGCTACAACCGGGCGAAAACCCTGGAGCGTAACCGCGACAACGCTTTGTTCGTCGGTTTTGCCCCGGCCGAACATCCGAAGATTGTCATCTCGGTGATGATCGAAAACGGCGAGGCCGGCGGTCGAGTCGCCGGTCCTGTGGTGCGGCAGATCATGGATGCCTGGTTACTCGATCAGGACGGTCACTTGAAGCCGCAATACGCTACACCGAGCAAAGTGCCGGGCGACCCTCACGTCTAAGCGGTCAAAGCTTCACAGCACCGGCTCACGAATACTGAGCATGTACTGGAAGCTTTCGAGAAACACGGCTTTTGCCTGACTCATTTTCTGCACACGACTCCATAACAGCTGGATATCGAAATCCACAACCCCACACCTCGATCAGGTCCTTCGCCAGAATACGGTGCAGTACTGCCACACCCATTCCTCGCCTCACCGATTCGAGCTGAACCGCGAACGAGTTCACGCTGATCTGCGCGCGCTCCAGACCCGCGGCCCTTGCCGCACGCATTTGCGGCAACATGTCCAGCGGAGGAAGCAAGGCAATATTGACCGCAGTGGCCGGAGTCACCCCTGGATACCGCTTCAGATAACCTGCATCAGCGAAGACACCGTAAGCGAGCCTGCCTATTGGTCGATAAATCAGCGACGGCGCGCCCAGATGAACACCAAGGCAATTGACGATCATGCAGAGCGGTGACGACGGCACGCTGTATGTGGCGGGGGCGGACATCTACAAGGTCGATGTAAAAACCGGCAAGTTCGATGTGCTGATCCCCAGACGTCACTGGAAACGGGCAAACTACAGCGCGCCGGACGTGCTCTACGTGTGGAACCAGCAGACCTATCGCCATGACTTCTCGTTGCTCTACACCGCCGCGAAATTCAAGGACAAGAAGCAGGATCCGTTGACCGCCGAGTACCTTTACGGGCTGTTCAGCATCGACCTGAAAACCGGCAAGACCGAAACCACCGACTTCGGCCCTCTGACGGAAATCTACTTCAGCGGCATGCGCTCGCCGAAGGATCCGAACCTGATGTTCGGCGTGCTCAACCGCTTGGCGAAGTACGACATCAAGGGGAAGAAAGTGCTCCAGGCGGCGACGCTGGATCATTCCTACTACTGCATTTCCTTCAACAAGGACGGCAGCAAGATCTACGTGGCGGGGACGTTTAACAATGTGGCGATTTTTGATCCCGAAAGCATGAAGCAGATTGGCAGCATCAAGTTGCCGGGTGGCGATCCTACGAACCTCACTAACAATCGAGTATCAAGATCCGGGCACCGGGCAACTCAAATCCCCCTCCTGACACTTCAAATAATTCTTGAAAGTCTCCACCCGCGCCTTGGTCAACTCAGTCACACAGGTGCTGTAGATCAGCGGATACACACTCCCACCTTCCACCCCGGCGCTCGAGAACTTGCACTCGGCATCGCGAAACGCAATCCACGAACGCTGCGCCCCGATCAGCAGTTTTTTGCTTTCGGGGTTGCTCTTCAAACGCGCGTTGATCTGCTGGTAAAGCGCGTTCAACTCCTTATCCGCCGCCTTGTGCTGCTGCGCCACGCACTGATTCATCGCGGCCTGATCGGCGGCGTTGTCGCAGTCCACAGCATAAGCAGCGGTGGTGAACAGCAGAGGCGTCAGCGCCAGAAGAAAGCGTGGGTGCATAGGGATTCTCGCTTTGACGTGGAAAGTTGAGGTGCAGTGTAGCGCGACGCATTGGCCTGGCTATGCCTGCCATTCAAGGTAATTTTCGATCGACTCGTAGTTGAGCCACGGCACATCATGTGACGTCCAGATATGGGCCTGCGGCGTCATTTTAGGATCATCGTCCAGGGTTGCCACACGAACAATGACGTGGGGTTGGGCCAAGCGCTCCGCCATCAAATGTGAACCGCATACCGAACAGAAATGCCGAAGCTTGCCCGGCGAAGATTCATAGCTGCTCAGATGGTCCTGACCTTTGGTCCAGCGAAAATGTTCGCGCATGACCCCGGCTGTCGAGGCGAATGCCCCAGCATGTGCTTTTCGGCAGGTTTGACAGTGACAATGACTGATGGGCATGTCGAGACAATCGAGTTCGTATTCGATGGCTTTACACAAACAGCTGCCATGAAGGCTATTCATGATGTTTCCCTGAGAGCGTGAGTGAGTGTGGGGCTAATCTTCTTGTCTGGTTTGCAAACGTTAGCAGCTTCAATCCGCTGACTCTTTTCTTCAAACCGGTGCTCAGGGGCAGAAATGCCGCCGGATATTTCGTACAGGGTTGATTGCGATACCCGATTGATACAACTATAGGGTTGGTCTTGTGGTCTTACAGGCCTACTGTTCAGTACAGGAGGTGACTTATGAATCCAGCATCAGATCGCATCGAAAGGAAGATCCTGCTCAAAACGCCGCGTTCGCAGGTCTGGCGCGTGCTGGCCAATGCCGAAGCCTTCGGGCAGTGGTTTGGCGTGGCGCTGGAAGGCAAGCGTTTTGTCGCCGGTGAATGGACCCAGGGGCAGATTACGTATCCCGGATATGAGCACTTGCTGTGGAATGCGCTGGTGGAGCGGGTCGAGCCGGAACGAGTGTTTTCGTTTCGCTGGCACCCGTATGCCGTGGAGCCGGAAGTCGATTACTCCCAGGAGCCCACCACGCTGGTGAAGTTCGAGCTCGAAGACATGGATGAAGGCACGTTGCTCAAGGTCACCGAGTCCGGTTTCGATCACATTCCTCAGGCGCGCCGGCTCAAGGCGTTTCGCATGGACAGCCGCGGTTGGGATGAACAGATGAACAACATCGAAGAGTTTCTCAAAGTCAGTGCCAAGGAACGCGAGCGCCAGGAAGAGTGATGGCTGTTCGAACCTAATTGCGACGTATGCTGCCGAAGGTCAGCTGCAGGCCGCTGAACTCGCGGCCTCTATGAATAAAGCCTGACCGGTCTAAGGGTTTTCGGAAGGGCTGTTATAGCGAATGTCTTACACGCGATGGTAGCTATGTCGACTATTGCCGATTGGATCCTAAGCGTAATCTAGCTTCATCAACCGAAGCACAGGAGGTGCTCGGGATCACGGATGATCGACCATAAGCAAGGAATCGCTACCGACAGGGAGTCGTAATGGTCTTGGAAAAACCCGCTTCGGCGGGTTTTTTTTCGCCTGTCGAAAATGCCCCTGGCAGCTGCTAACAGGGGAGGGCTTCATGGCTGAATGGTCAATGGCTTACACCAGAGCGCTGGTATGTCGTCTTTTGATGCGTCGCCGATGTGTTTAATCTGGGTCTATCAACTGAGTCGCAGGATGCACTCAGGATCACGGATGATCGACCATAGGCCCGGATGGCTGCTGACAGGATGTCGCAATGGTCTTGAGAAACCCGCTTAGGCGGGTTTTTTTGTGGGCAATGGAAAGTCCTCGATGCAGCCGGGCGCTGGCAGCACCGAGGAACGGATCAACGTACTGACGCCCGATCAAGCTTCGCCGCAACACGCTCGGTAATTTCCGAGCGCAATTTCAACGATCCGGCAGCACGTTTCCGTGCTTCCTCCAGCACGCTGACCGGCGCTGTCTCAGGACTGCCTGAAGTAAACGGCGGCGCCGGAGCATATTCCAACTGCAACTGCACCAGCTCTGCCGTGTCCTTATCGAACAACTCCGCGGCCAGCGTCAGGGCAAAATCGATGCCCGCCGTGATCCCGCCACCGGTCAGCAGATTGCCGTCGCGCACCACTCGATCCTTCACCGGGATCGCACCCAAAGGCGCCAGCAATTCGTGATAGGCCCAATGAGTGGTGGCGCGTTTGCCCTTTAGCAGACCCGCCGCGCCGAGCACCAGCGCGCCGGTGCAGACCGACGTGATGTAACGCGCGTTGGCGGCCTGAACTTTGATGAAGGCCAGCGTCTCTTCATCCTCCATCAACGGCCCGACGCCGCTGCCGCCGGGGATGCAGATCACATCCAGCGGCGGGCAATCGTCGAACGTGGTGGTCGGTTTCAGCACCAGGCCCGTGCTCGCGGTGACCGGCATCAGGTCCTTCCAGATCAAATGCACCTTCACGTCCGGCAGCGAGGCCAGTACGTCGTAAGGGCCGGTGAGGTCCAGTTGCTGAACCTGTGGAAACAACAGAAAACCGATCTGCAACGTCATGGCATTTTTCTCATGTGGGGGTAGACGCCTTCACTTTAGGCTCGTAGGATTTGGCGTATACGCCAATAACCCCACGAATTACGCCAATCATGCCGAAAACCATTCACGTACTTGCCTTTGCCCATGTGCAATTGCTCGACGTCACCGGGCCGTTGCAGGTGTTCGCCTCGGCCAACGATATTGCTCGCCAGAAAGGCTTGCCGCCGCCTTACGCGCCGACGGTGATTGCCAGCGGCGGCGGGGCGGTCATGTCGTCGGCGGGGCTGGCGCTGCTCGCCGAACCGTTGCCCGAGCAGGGCAGTGACACGTTGATCATTGCCGGTGGCTGGGGTGTTTACGACGCGGCGCAAGACCTACCGTTGGTGGCGTGGGTGCGTGAGCATGCGACGGGGTGTCGGCGGGTGTCGTCGGTGTGCACCGGGGCATTTTTGCTGGCGGCCAGCGGCTGGCTCGATGGCCGGCGGGTGGTCACTCACTGGACGCGTTGCGAGCAGTTGGCGCAAGAGCATCCGCGGCTGCAGGTTGAACCTAATCCGATTTTCATCAATGACGGCCCGGTCTGGACCTCGGCCGGGGTCACCGCTGGCATCGACCTTGCGCTGGCGATGGTTGAAGAAGATCTTGGCCGCACGATGGCCATGGAAGTCGCCCGGCAACTGGTGGTGTTCCTGAAACGGCCCGGCGGCCAGTCGCAGTTCAGCGTGACCCTCTCTTTGCAAAAGGAGGGCAACCGTTTCGACGAACTTCACGCCTGGATCAGTGAAAACCTCACAAAGGATTTGGGCATCCCGACCCTGGCCTTGCAGGCGGGCATGAGCGAACGCAGCTTCGTGCGTCACTACCGCGCCGACACCGGCCAGACGCCAGCCCGGGCCATCGAACTGATTCGGGTCGAGACCGCCAGACGTTTGCTCAGCGACACCGGTGTGCCGATCAAGCGGCTGGCGGTGCAATGTGGATTCGGTAGCGAAGAGACGCTTCGGCGCAGTTTTCTGCGGGCCATGGGCGTGACCCCGCAGGCCTATCGCGAGCGTTTCAGCGTCAGCCCTCCAGCAGATCCAGTAACGCTCTGACCGTCGCCTCGGGCGCTTCTTCGGGAATGTTATGCCCGACGCCCGCCAGCACTCGCCGCTCATAACGCCCGGTGAAATGGGCGATGTCTTCGTCGATCCCCAGTGCCGGTCCAACGCCATCGTCAGCGCCGCACAGGGAAATCGTCGGTACGCTGATCGGCGGCTGTCGGGTCAGCGCTTCTTCAATCCACTCCAGCGCCGGGTCGCCGGGTGCGTACTTGAACCGATGGCGGTAGGAGTGAATCACCACATCGACGAAATCCGGATTATCGAAGGCCGGTGCGCTTAACGGGTACAACTCAGGGCCTTTGCTCCAGGTGGGTGACCACAACGTCCAGAGCAATTCGCACAAGGCTCGGCGATTTTTCGTCAGGCCTTCGACGCCGCGTGGTGTGTGGAAGTAGTACTGATACCAGAGGCGGTGCTCGGTTTGCGGGTCCAACGGTTCGGTGGAATGGGGAATGTTCTGAAGGTTGTAACCGTCGCCGGTCACCAGGCAACGAACCCGCTCGGGCCATAGCGCCGCCACGATGCACGCCGCCCGACCGCCCCAGTCGTAGCCGCACAGGGCGGCTTGTTGAATGGCGAGGCCGTCCATCAAATCCAGCAAATCCTGGGCGAGCGCGGCTTGTTGTCCGGAGCGCAGGGTGTCGGAGTTGTTGAAACGGGTCGGGCCGTAACCGCGCAGGTAGGGGACGATGACGCGGTAGCCCTTTGCGGCGAGGGCTGGGGCGATTTCGTCGTAGGCGCGCGGGGAGTAGGGGAAACCGTGGAGGAGGATGACGGGGTCGCCGGTTGTGCGGCCGTGTTCTTCGTAGGCGAGAGACAAGCTTGGAGTTTTGGTGAAGTGGATCCGCGCTTCATTGTTCATTCGACACTCCAGAGAGGTTGTTCTTGCGGATTTCCTAGACTTCGATTTCCGCCACCTGATTAAAGTACTTTGACCGATCCGGCGTAAACGTCACCACCATTTTTGTCCGCGAACAGGTCAACGCCCGTTCTTCACTCAGATCGATATCCAGATCTTCCCCGCGCAACCCCTGCCACTGAGCGAGGTATTTGAGGGATCCGTATTTTTCGAGTTTTCTCAGGCTCCGGCTGACGCCACCTTTCCAGCCCAGCACCGGCAGTTCGCCGGCAAGGCATCGTTGGGCGAGTTCGGGGAAGCGGGCGGCACGTTGGCGGCCGATCTCCCAGCATTTGATCAGGCCTTTGTCGTGGGCTTCCCACAATTCGTCGCGGTTCAGGCCGGACCTGAGTGGGGTGTCAATGCTGCGGTGGATGCGCTGGGTCATTCTGGTTCCTTGAATTCGGGTTTTGTTGGACAGCTCCGCTGTACCCGTTGACGGTGGATGGTAGGGGGGGATGTAACGGCTGGCAACAAAGGATTTTCGGGGGGTGGAGGCGGGTTTTGTTTATGAAATGTAAGGCTTTGGCCTACACACAACCTGTGGCAAGGGGGCGACTCGGTCTCAAGGCTGCCAGAAATTCTTCTCCCCATTCAGTTTCCGATCCAGAAAACTCGCCGCACTGATCAGCGCCAAATGCGTCAGCGCTTGCGGCGTATTCCCCAGATGCCGCGCATGGCTGTCGAACTCTTCGGCGTATAACCCCAGCGGGTTGGCGTACCTCAGCAGCTGTTCAAATTCCAGATGCGCCTTTTCCACCTGGCCGGCGCGGGCCAAACATTCGACGTACCAGAACGAGCACGCGGCGAATGCACCTTCGGTGCCGTCGAGGCCGTCTATTCGAGCGTCGTCATTGCGATAGCGGTAAACCATTCCATCGCGCACCAGATTCTTTTCGATAGCGTCGAGGGTCGCGAGCCAGCGCGGATCCTTGGCGCTGACGAAGCGCACCAGCGGCATCAGCAGCATTGAGCCGTCGAGGGCGGTGCCGCCGATGTGCTGGACGAAGTGCCCGCGTTCTTCGTTCCAGAAGTTTTCCCAAATGTCGGCGTAGATCGCCTGTCGGGTCTGGTCCCAGCGGGCGAACGGGGCGGGCAGTGAGCGTTTGGAAGCCAGGCGAATGGCCCGGTCCAATGCGACCCAGCACATCAGTCGCGAGTGCAGGAAGTGATGTTGTTCGCCGCGCATTTCCCAGATCCCGACGTCCTTTTGCTCCCAGGTTTCGCAGACCTGATCGACCACTTCCACAGCGTGTTTCCAGCCTTCATGGGAGATGGCGTCGCCGTACTTGTTGACCAGGTACACCGCGTCCATCAACTCGCCGAAGATGTCGAGCTGGATCTGGTCGTAAGCCTGATTGCCGATCCGTACCGGTGTTGCCCCGCCATGGCCAGAGAGGTGCGAGAGTTCGGTCTCCGGCAATTCCTGGCGGCCGTCGATGGCGTAGAGAATGTTGAGTTTCATCGATTTACCGTGGCAATCGCTGACTCGCCCGCGCAACCAACTCATGTAGGCGTTGGCTTCCTCGACGAAGCCCAGGCGCATGAACGCGTAGACGGTGAACGAGGCGTCGCGGATCCACGTGTAGCGGTAGTCCCAGTTGCGCTCGCCGCCAGGCGTTTCCGGCAGGCCGAAGGTCGCGGCGGCGAGGATTGCGCCATGCTTGCGCGAGGTCAGTAGCTTCAGCGCCAGGGCCGAACGATTGACCATCTCCCGCCAGCGGCCGCGGTAGTTGGATTGGCCGATCCAGTCACGCCAGAACTTCAGGGTCCGCTCCAGGCATATCGTGGCGGCGCCTTCCTTGAACCGCGGGTCGTCGATACCGCCCAGCATGAATTCGGCGCTCTGGTCCTGTTCAAGGGTGAATTCGGCGACCGCCGCATGGCCGTCGATACGTAAAACCTGGTCCGAAGACAGGCGCAGGGACGGCTGATCGGCGGCCTCGAAAGTCACGTCCTCTTCATCCATGCGCGCGCGGGTCTTGGCGCGAGCGTAGTCATGACGCACGGCGCAGCGCATGTGAAACGTTGCCTGGCCGCTGACCACACGCACCCGGCGCATCAGCACCGGCGTGTCATCTTCGTTGTCGCCGATGGGCAGCAGATCGGTGACTTCGACGACTGCGCGGTCGCTGAGCCATCGGGTTTGCAGCACATTGGTGTCGGGCAGGTAAATCTGTTCACGGCGAGCGTCGGGTAAATCCGGGGACAATTGGAAAATCCCGGCCTCAGGCGTGTCCAGCAGCGAGCAGAAGATCGATGGGCTATCGAATTCGGGCCAGCAGAAAAAATCCACGCTGCCCTTGTCGTTGACCAGTGCCGCGCTGCGCATGTCGCCGATGATGCCATGGGCATCGATAGCGCTTTGTTTTTCGGGATGATGATCAGCCATTGCCGCGAAACTCCGGATAAAGGCTCATGCCGCCGTCGATGAACAGGGTGGTACCGACAATGTAGTCGGAGGCATCGGAGGCGAGGAAGACCACCCCGTTGGCGATATCCTCGACATCGCCAACGCGGCCATAAGGAATGAGTTTGAGCAGTTCCTGCTCGTGCTCGCCTTCGGTGGCGGCGCGGTTGATCGCCGTGCGAATGGCGCCCGGCGCGATGCCGTTGATGCGGATCCGCTGGTGGCTGACTTCCTGGGCGAGGGTTTGCATCAGCATGTCCACGCCGCCCTTGGACGCGGCGTAATTGACGCGACCGGCCCAGGGAATGCGCTGGTGCACCGAACTCATGTGAATGATCTTGCCCGCGGCCCGCGAGACGCCTTCGCGAATGCCTTGTTGGTTGAAAATTCGCAGGGCGGCGCGGGCGCAGAGGAACTGGCCGGTGAGGTTGACGCCGATCACCTGGTTCCAGTCGTCGAGGCTCATGCCCACCGCCGGTGCGTCTTTCTGCAGGCCTGAGTTGGCGACCAGAATGTCCAGAAAACCGAAGGCTTCGAGGGTTTGTGCAAATAACCGTTCGACGTCTTCTTCTTTGGAGACATCGGCGCCAATGGCGATGGCTCGACCGCCTTCAGCATTGATCGTCCGGGCGAGCTCCTCCGCGGGGGCGGCCTGGGAATTGTAGTTGATCACCACGGCGGCACCGGCGGCGGCCAGGGCCTTGGCAGCGCCTGCGCCGATGCCGGAACTGGCGCCGGTGATCAGGGCGACTTGTTGGTCGAGGGAAATCTGCATGAAGGTTAAGGCCTTGAGTCGAGGGCTTAATTAGCTGACTGGCGTGCGATGGCGAGAGTTCACGTCGAACCATGAAAGTTTCGTCAGCTGATTGCCTGGCCGCCTGATCGTTCCCACGCTCTGCGTGGGAATGCCTCACCGGACGCTCCGCGTCCATTCGGGACGCAGAGCGTCCCAGGCTGCATTCCCACGCGGAGCGTGGGAACGATCAAAAACGATCAGGTCTAGGGGGGACAGCCTTCACATTCAACCAACAATTAGCCGCTTTCCCCTCGCTCAGCGTTTGTGGCAACTTGCAGGCCCTTGTTGAGACCCGAACCATGGCAAACCCCTACCGCGAACTATTCAACGCCCCCGGCAGCCGAGCGTTCGTGCTGGCCGGCATGATCGCGCGCATGCCGATTTCCATGACCGGCATCGGCCTGATCACCATGCTCTCGCAATTGCAGGGTGGTTACGGATTGGCTGGTGCGGTGGCGGCGACGTTTGCCCTGGCCACGGCGTTTTGCGCGCCGCAGGTTTCGCGGTTGGTGGACCGTTTCGGGCAGCGGCGGATCTTGCCGGTATCGGCGCTGATCGGTGGCGGGGCGTTGTTGCTGGTGTTGCTTTGCACTCGCTTGCAGGCGCCGCAGTGGACGTTGTTTTTGTTCGCAGCGCTGGCCGGTTGCATGCCGAGCATGTCGGCTATGGTGCGGGCACGCTGGACCGAGGTGTATCGCGGCAAGCCCGAACTGCAAACTGCCTATGCCCTGGAGTCGGTGCTGGACGAAGTCTGCTTTATTGTCGGGCCGCCACTGTCGGTGGGGTTGTGCGTGGCGGCGTTTCCCGAAGCCGGGCCATTGGCGGCGTTACTGATGCTGGCGATCGGGGTCACGGCGTTTGTGCTGCAACGTAACACCGAGCCGGCGATTCATCCTCATGAAGAACATCATCAAGGTTCGATCATTCGTTCTGGCGAGATTCAGTTGCTGATGCTGTTGATGGTCGCGATGGGCACTATCGTCGGCGTGGTGGACGTGGTCAGCGTGGCGTTCGCCCAGCAGCAGGGCCAGCCGGCGGCGGCGAGCATTGTGCTGTCGGTGTATGCCATCGGTTCCTGCCTGGCGGGATTGGCGTTCGGGGCGTTGCGCTCGAAAGTGCCGCTGCCGCGACTGTTTCTTTACGGCGGAGTGGCGACGGCGGTGACCACGTTGCCGTTGCTGCTGGCGACGAACATTCTCGGGCTGTCGCTGGCGGTGTTCGTCGCCGGGTTGTTCTTTGCGCCGACGCTGATTGTTGCGATGGCGTTGGTGGAGCGCATCGTGCCGCCGGCCAAACTCACTGAAGGCCTGACCTGGCTGGTGACCGGGTTGAGCATCGGCGTGGCGATCGGCGCGGCCAGTTCCGGGTGGCTGGCGGATGCGTTCGGGGCGCGTAGCGGGTTCTGGGTGGCGATTGTGGCTGGCGCCGTGGTGCTCGGTTCGGCAGTCCAAAGCTTCCGCCACCTTAAATAGGCATTCGTTCAGTGACATTCGCGGCGTCTCTTTCGCGGGCAAGTCGGATCGCCGCCCGCTCGCTCCTACAGGCTCAAACCGGACCGTAGGAGCGAGCGGGCGGCGATCCGACTTGCCCGCGAAGGCGTCTTCAGAGACGACTAATTCCCCGCGGCGCTCATCCGTTCTCTTAACAGACAACTTTTCGAGGTAAGCCCGGTGACCCAGCTGACATTGCTCTGCCTGCCCTATTCGGGCGCGAGCGCCATGGTCTACAGCCGCTGGCGGCGCAAACTGCCGGAGTGGCTCAAGCTGCAACCCGTGGAACTTCCGGGGCGTGGCGCCCGGTTTGGCGAACCCTTGCACACCGACATGCGGCGCTTGGCGCTGCAACTCGCACAGGAACAAAAAGCCTCGCTCAAGGCGCCGTACGCGCTGTTCGGCCATAGCCTTGGCGCGTTGCTGGCCTGTGAGATGGCCCATGCGTTTCGCTCGCTGGGCTGTCCGGAACCGGTGGCGCTGTTTGCGTCGGGCACCGCCGCACCGACCCTGCGTGCCGACTACGATCGCGGTTTCGCCGAGCCTAAAACCGATTCCGAATTGATTGAGCAATTGCGCACCCTCAACGGCACCAGTGAAGAGGTGCTAGCCAATGAAGAGCTGATGAGCCTGACGCTGCCGGTGCTGCGCGCGGACTTTCTATTGTGCGGACGTTTCGACCCGCAGCAGCGCCCGTTGCTCAAGTGCCCGATCCATGTGCTCGGCGGCAAGGCCGACCGCGCCACCACCGAGCAGCTGATCGGCTGGAGCAAGGAAACCCGTGGCAGTTTCTCGGTGGACATGCTCGCAGGCGGTCATTTCTTCATCCATGAGCACGAGGCCAAGGTGTTGCGGGTGATCAAGGATCAGCTTGAGGTTCATCATCGGCGGCATGCCATGGCCGCCAGCGCCTGACACGGTCTCCCCTCGTTTACCTCCTTTCTGATACTTGTTCTCATTCGCTAATTTTTCCGGTCTGCATTCGTTTTATAGGGACGACGTGCCTTTGTGCTTCCCGCCACTGATCCGGATGCTAAGAAATGAATGCTGAAGACTCCTTGAAACTTGCTCGCCGGTTTATCGGGTTGCCCCTGGAAAAGCGCCAGATGTTCCTTGCGGCCTTGCAAAAGGAAGGCGTTGATTTCGCCCGGTTTCCGATTCCTGCCGGCGTCGAAGCCGAAGATCGTCAGGCGTTGTCGTACGCCCAGCAGCGCATGTGGTTTCTTTGGCAACTGGACCCGCAAAGCGGCGCGTACAACCTGCCGGGCGCGGTGCGTCTGACCGGGCGTTTGAACCTGTCAGCGCTGGAGCAAGCGTTCGCCAGCCTCGTTGAACGTCACGAAACCCTGCGCACAGTGTTCCAGCGTCAGGCCGACGGCAACCTGCTGCAAGTGCCGGCCAGTACGCCACTGGTGATCGATCAGGTGGATCTCAGCGCATTACCGGCGATTGAGCGCGAGCAGGCAGTGGCTCGCGTGGCCGAGCAACAATCAATGCTGCCCTTCGATCTCTCGGCCGGCCCGCTGCTGCGCGTCACCTTGTTCAAACTCGCCGAGCAGGAACACGTCCTGCTGCTGACCCTGCACCACATCGTTTCCGACGGCTGGTCGATGAACGTGCTGATCGACGAATTCATCCGCTGCTACGACGCCTTCGAGGCGGGCGCGCAACCGCAATTCTCGTCATTGCCGATCCAGTACAGCGACTATGCCCTGTGGCAACGCCGTTGGCTCGAGGCCGGCGAACAGGCGCGCCAACTCGACTATTGGCAGGCGCAACTGGGCGCCGAGCATCCGGTGCTGGAGCTGCCCACCGATCATCCGCGTCCGGCGATGCCAAGCTATCGCGGCACCCGTTACGAGTTCGCCGTCGACGGTCAGTTGGCCGAGCAACTGCGGGCCACGGCGCAGAAACACAACATCACCCTGTTCATGCTGTTGCTCGGCGCGTTCAACGCACTGCTGCATCGCTACACCGGGCAGACCGACATCCGCGTCGGCGTGCCGATTGCCAACCGCAACCGCGCCGAAATCGAAGGGCTGATAGGCTTCTTCGTCAACACCCAGGTGCTGCGCACCCAGCTCGACGGCCAAACCCAGGTCGACGACTTGCTGCGCGCCATTAAGGAAACCGCGCTCGGTGCTCAGGCCCATCAGGACTTGCCGTTCGAGCGCCTGGTCGAAGCGCTGAAACTGGAGCGCAGTCTCAGCCACACGCCGCTGTTCCAGGTGATGTACAACCACCAGCCGCAGGTTGCGGACATTTCCACCGTCAGCACCGCGTCTGGTCTGGCGCTGGGCGTGATCGAGTGGGAAGGGCGCACCACCCAGTTCGACCTGACCCTCGATACCTATGAAAAGGGCGGCAAGCTGCACGCCGCGCTGACTTACGCTAACGACCTGTTCGACGCTACGACCATCGCGCGTATGGCGCAGCACTGGACGCATTTGCTGCACGGCATGGTCAGTGATTCGCAACAACGCCTCAGCGATTTACCGCTGCTTGAGCGGGCGGAATATCAGCGCATCGTGCATGACTGGAATCGCGCTGACGAGGGCTTCGCCCAGGACCTGTGCATTCATGAGTTGATCGCCCGGCAAGCCGCCGCGAGCCCGGAGGCATTGGCGGTGACCTTCGGCACGAAGCAACTGACTTACGCCGAGCTCGACACTCGGGCCAATCGTATGGCCCACAAGTTGATCGAACTGGGCGTGGGCCCGGAAGTCCGGGTTGGCGTGGCGATGCAGCGTTCGGAAAACTTGC
Source organism: Pseudomonas sp. ZS1P83 (assembly GCF_054897825.1). Lineage (NCBI taxonomy): Bacteria > Pseudomonadati > Pseudomonadota > Gammaproteobacteria > Pseudomonadales > Pseudomonadaceae > Pseudomonas > Pseudomonas sp. ZS1P83. Next base: position 3,629,232 of record NZ_CM142706.1, on the reverse strand, counting down.
TGGTAGCGTTGCTGGCCGTGCTCAAGGCCGGTGGCGCCTACGTGCCGCTGGACCCGGATTACCCCGCCGAACGCGTTGCCTACATGCTTGAAGACAGCCGCGCCCTGGTGCTGCTGACGGAACAGGCTGTCGCCGCGACATTGACCGTCGCCGCCGATACCCAAGCCCTGCTGATGGAGGGTATGGAGTGGGCCGATTACCCAAGCAGCGCGCCGGTGACCCGCGTCACGCCGGATAACCTCGCCTACGTCATTTACACCTCCGGTTCCACCGGCAAACCCAAAGGCGTGGCCATCGCCCATCGCAACGTGCTGGCGCTGATCGACTGGTCGACATCGGTTTACAGCCGTGAGGATATTCAAGGGGTGTTGGCCTCGACGTCAGTGTGCTTCGACCTGTCGGTGTGGGAGCTGTTTGTCACGTTGGCCAACGGCGGTTCGGTGATCATCGCCCGCAATGCCCTGGAATTGCCGCAACTGCCGGCCCGGGATCAGGTGCGCCTGATCAACACCGTGCCGTCGGCGATCAATGCGTTGCAGCGCGATGGGCAGATCCCGCCGAGCGTGCGCATCATCAACCTCGCCGGCGAGCCGCTGAAGCAGAGTCTGGTGGAGGCGCTGTATCAGCAGCCGACCGTCGAGCATGTCTACGATTTGTACGGTCCGTCGGAAGACACCACTTACTCAACCTGGACCCGTCGCGAGGCCGGTGGTCGCGCAAACATCGGCCGGCCACTCAAGCACACCGCCAGCTACTTGTTGGACGCTGACCTGCAACCGGTGCCTCAAGGCGTGTCAGCCGAGCTGTACCTGACCGGTGCGGGCATCACCCGCGGCTACCTGGCGCGACCGGGCATGACCGCCGAAAAGTATGTGCCAAGCCCGTTTTCCAGCCATGGCGAGCGCCTGTACCGCACCGGCGACCTGACCCGTTATCAGGCCGACGGCACGCTGCAATACGTCGGTCGCATCGACCATCAGGTCAAGGTCCGTGGATTCCGAATCGAACTCGGCGAAATTGAAGCGCGGCTGTTGCAGCAGGACGCCGTGTGCGAGCTGGCGGTGTTGGCGCAGGACGGCGTCAACGGTCAGCAACTGGTCGCCTACATCGTGCCGGCCGATCTTGTGTTGCTGGGCGATCTCGACGCTCAAGCGACCCTGCGTGAAACCCTGAAAGCTGCGCTGCGCCAACATTTGCCGGACTACATGGTTCCGGCGTTTCTGCTGTTTCTCGAACACCTGCCGCTGACCCCCAACGGCAAACTCGACCGCAAGGCCTTGCCGGCGATTGACGGCTCTGAGCAACAACGTGAACACGTCGCGCCACGCAGCGTTCTGGAAAAGGCCCTCGCTGCAATCTGGCAGGACGTGTTGGCGATCGAAAACGTTGGCCTGGAAGACAACTTCTTCGAACTGGGCGGCGACTCCATCGTTTCCATGCAAGTGGTCAGCCGTGCGCGTCTGGCCGGGATCGTATTGAGCCCGAAAGATCTGTTCCAGCACCAGACCCTCCGCAGCCTGGCCCAGGCCGCTCGTAGCGGCGAGCAGCCGGTGATCGACCAAGGTCCGGCCATTGGCGCAGTGGCGCTGGCGCCGGTGCAACAGTGGTTCTTCGAACAAGCCATTCCTGAGCGTCAGCACTGGAACCAGTCGCTGCTGCTGGTGCCGCGTGAGGCGTTGAGCGTCGAGGCGCTGGATCGTGCTTTAGAGCAACTGCTGACTCATCACGACAGTTTGCGTCTGCGCTACGAACAGACCGAAAACGGCTGGCAGCAAACCTATTCCGCACCAACCACTGAGTCGGTGTTGTGGCCGCGTCAGGCGCAATCGGTCGAAGCACTCAACGCCCTGTGCGACGAAGCCCAGCGCAGCCTCAATCTGCACAATGGTCCGTTGCTGCGTGCGCTGCTGGTGGCGATGACCGACGGCTCTCAACGTTTGCTGCTGGTCATTCATCACTTGGCGGTGGACGGTGTTTCCTGGCGCGTTCTGCTGGAAGATCTTCAGCAGTTCTACAGCGGCAGCCCTGTTTCGCTGGCCAAAACCAGCACCTATCAACGCTGGGTCGCCCGTCTGCACGATCATCTTCCAGCCTTTGAAAACTGCCTCGGTCACTGGCAGGCCGAACTGCGCGACGCGCCGAACGATCTGCCGTGCGACCGCCCAACCGGCGCGCTGGAAAACCGCTTCGAACAGAAACTCGAACTCAAATTCGACGCCGAGCAAACCCGCAAACTGCTGCAACAGGCCCCGGCGGCCTATCGCACGCAGGTCAACGACCTGTTGTTGACTGCCCTGGCGCGAGCGGTGTGCCGCTGGAGCGGGCAGGGCAGCACGCTGATCCAACTCGAAGGCCATGGCCGCGAAGACCTGTTCGATGACATTGACCTGACCCGCACTGTCGGCTGGTTCACCAGCCTGTTCCCGGTCAACCTGATGCCTTCCAGCGATCTCGGCGCGTCGATCAAAACCATCAAGGAACAACTGCGCGCCGTGCCGGACAAAGGTCTCGGCTATGGTGTATTACGTTACCTCGGCACCCCGGCGATTCGCGCGGAACTGGCCGCGTTGCCGCAACCGCGCATTACCTTCAACTACCTGGGGCAGTTCGATCGTCAGTTCGACGACGGCGCGATGTTCGTGCCGTCCACCGAAGGCAATGGTGTGGCGCAGGATCCATCGGCGCCGTTGGGCAACTGGCTAACGGTCGAAGGCCAGGTTTACGGCGGCGAGTTGTCGCTGAGCTGGGGCTTCAGCCGCGAGATGTTCGACACCGCGACTATTCAGCGTCTGGCGGACGATTACGCACGGGAACTCAACGCGCTGATCGAGCATTGCTGCACGCTTGAGGCAACTCAGGCCACACCGTCGGACTTCCCGTTGTCGCGCATCAGTCAGGTGCAACTCGATGCATTGCCGGTCGCCCTCTCGACCCTCGAAGACCTTTATCCACTGTCGCCGATGCAGCAGGGCATGCTGTTCCACACGTTGTACGAACCGGAAGTCGGCGCCTACATCAGTCAGTTGCGTTTGGACATCCAGGGCCTCGATCCCGTGCGATTTGCTCAGGCCTGGCAAACCGCGCTGGAGCGTCACGATATTTTGCGCAGCAGCTTCCACTGGCAGGGCCTCGATACCGCGCATCAGGCGATTGTCCGCCAAGTGGCGCTGCCGCTCGAAGTGCTTGAAGCGACCGACACCGATACGCTCGCGGACGCCGAACGCGCCCAGGGTTTTGATCTGGGCATCGCGCCGCTGTTCCGTTTGAAACTGGTCCGCACGGGCGTCAATGACTGGCACCTGATCTACACCAGTCATCACATTTTGATGGACGGCTGGAGCAACGCGCAGTTGCTCGCCGAAGTGATCCAGCACTACGCCGCCGGGCAATCGCTGCCAGCACCGACCGGGCAATATCGCGATTACCTGGGCTGGTTGCAGCAGCAATCCGCCGTCGCTGGCGAGCAGTTCTGGAAAGCTGCATTGGCATCGTTGCAAGCACCAACGTTGCTGGCCGAAGCGTTGCGGCCGCCGGTCGGTGCCGAGGGTAGCGAGGAATATCGCGTATCACTCGACAGCCGTGCTACCCAACGTCTGGCCGAGTTCGCCCGTCAGCAGAAAGTCACCCTCAACACCCTGCTGCAAGCGGCCTGGAGCCTGTTGCTGCAACGCTACACCGGCCAGGATTGCGTGGTCTTCGGTGCCACGGTAGCCGGCCGATCCGCGCCGCTGCCGGGGATCGAAGAGCAACTCGGGCTGTTCATCAACACGTTGCCGCTGGTGTGCACGATGAAGCCGGATCAAACCGTCAGCCAGTGGTTGGGCGAGCTGCAAGGGCTGAACCTGGCCATGCGCGAGTTTGAGCATGTGCCGCTTTACGACATTCAGGGCTGGGCGGGGCAGCAGGGTTCGGCGCTGTTCGACAGCCTGCTGGTGTTCGAAAACTTCCCGGTGGCTGAAGCGCTGAAACAGGGCGCGCCGGCCGGGCTGTCGTTCGGCAACTTGCACAACCATGAGCGCACGCACTATCCGCTGACGCTGGGCATCGAACTGGGCAAAGGCCTGAGCCTGGACTTCAGCTACGACGCGGCGCGGTTCAGTGCGGCGCAGGTCGTTGAGTTGTCGGCCAATCTGCAGCACCTGCTGGCGCAATTGGTGGCGCTGCCGGACGCGGCATTGGGCGCGCTGGAGTTACTCGATGAGGCCGGAAAACGTGCTGTGCTCGCTCTCAGCCAACCGGCTGCAGTTAAGTTATCCACAACACTTTTGGCGCACGAACAAATCGCGACTCAGGCCGCCGCTACCCCAGACGCGATGGCGTTGCAGGTGGGCGGTCAGTCGTTGAGCTATGGCCAATTGAACGCCCAGGCTAACCGTCTGGCCCATCGCCTGATCGCCAACGGCGTCGGTCCAGGCTCGCGCGTCGGTCTGGCGCTGCAACGCGGTCCGCAACTGATCGTCAGCCTGTTGGCGGTGCTGAAAAGCGGTGCCGCGTATGTGCCGCTGGACCCGAAATACCCGGCTGAACGCCTGGCCTACATGATTGATGACAGCCGTCTCGACGTGCTGCTGTGCGAGTCCGGTGTGCTGGAAGATGTGTCAGGCGTGCGACGTCTCAGCCTTGAAGACAGCACCGACTACCCCGACAGCAATCCGCAAAACCAGGCGGGCGCCGACAATCTGGCCTACGTCATCTACACCTCCGGTTCCACCGGTCAACCCAAAGGCGTGGCCATCGCCCATGCCGCGCTGCGCGAGTTCTGCCAGACCGCCGCCGACTATTCGGTGCTGTCGGCGTCCGACCGCGTGTTGCAGTTCGCGACCTTCAGCTTCGATGGCTTCGTCGAGCAGTGCTTCCCGGCGCTGTGCGTCGGTGCGGCGTTGATCATGCGTGGCGATGACGTATGGGATGCCGGCCGACTCGCCGCTGAAATCGTCAAGCAGGGCGTGACCGTGGCGGACTTGCCGGCTGCTTACTGGTATTTGCTGGCCCGAGAATGCGCGAGCGGTGTGGTGAGTAACCTGGGTGATTTGCGCCAGGTTCACGTTGGCGGCGAAGCCATGTCGGTCGAAGGTCTGCGCTTGTGGCATCAAGCAGGTTTGAGCCATGTGCGTTTGCTCAACACGTACGGCCCGACCGAGGCGACGGTGGTGTCCAGCGTTCATCAATGCCGACTGATCGATGCCAGCGATGCGTTTGGCATCCCGATTGGTCGAGCCATCGCGGGCCGGGCACTGTACGTGCTGGACGCGGCCGGCCAATTGTTGCCAAACGGTGGTGTCGGCGAATTGTGCATCGGCGCCCCGGCCAGCCTGGCGCAACGCTACTTTGATCGCCCGGCGTTGACCGCCGAACGTTTCCTGCCAGACCCGTTTGCCCGTGAGCCTGGCGCTCGCCTGTACCGAAGCGGCGACCTGGCGCGTTACAACGCTGAAGGGAATCTGGAATACGTCGGCCGCATTGACCATCAAGTGAAGATTCGCGGTTTCCGCATTGAAATGGGCGAAATCGAAGCGTGCCTGCAAGCGCGGGATCAGGTGCGCGAAGCGGCCGTGATCGCTCAGGACGGCTCGCAACTGGTGGCGTACATCGTGGCCAGCGACGACACACTTATCCACAGCGCTGCGGCGACTCAGGCTGACTATCTGGAAACGCTCAAGACCGTTTTGCGCCAGTCGTTGCCTGAATACATGGTGCCAAGCCACCTGATCCTGCTGGCCCAATTGCCGCTTAACAACAATGGCAAGCTCGACCGCAAAGCCTTGCCGCGTGCGGCAGTCGCCGATGCAAAACGGGCGTTCGTGGCGCCGACCGAAGGGCTTGAAACGCAACTGGCGTTGATCTGGCAAGCGGTGTTGCAGGTCGAGCAAGTGGGCCGCGACGACAACTTCTTCGAGTTGGGCGGGCACTCGTTGCTGGTGCTTCAAGTGATCTCCCGGGTGCGTCAGCAACTGCAACTCGAACTGTCCGTGAGCAGCCTGTTCTCCGCCGCCAATCTGGCGGAATTTGCCGAGCGTGCCGCACTGGCGAACGCCAGCGGTCAACCGCTCCTGCAACGTGCAACGGCCGATCAGCCGCAGGTGCTGTCGTACGCCCAACAGCGCCAGTGGATTCTCTGGCAGTTGAACCCACAGAGTTCGGCCTACACCATTCCCGCCGCGCTGCGCCTCAAAGGCTCGCTGAACCGCGACGCCTTGCGCGAAGCCTTTGCGCAATTGCAGGCCCGTCACCACACCCTGCGCACGACCTTCGAACAAGATGGTCAACAGGCGCGTCCGGTGCTGCACGACAACCTGGCGCTGCAATTGGATGAACGCACACTCGATCAGCCCTCAATCGACAGTGCTGTGGCCGAAGAAATCGCCCGGCCGTTCGACCTGCGCAACGGTCCGTTGTGGCGCGTATTGCTGCTGCAAGTGAACACCGACGAACACGTGCTGGTCCTCACCGTGCACCACATCGCCGCCGATGGCTGGTCGATGCAGGTCATGGTCGATGAGTTCAGCGCGCTGTATCAGGCCGCCGTCGAAGGGCATGCGGCAAACCTGTCCAGTCTGCCGGTGAACTACAGCGACTACGCCCGTTGGCAGCGTGACTGGCTGGAGGCCGGGGAGGGCGCACGCCAACTGAGGTGGTGGAGTGAGCAACTGGCGGGCAGCCAGGCACCGCTTGAGTTGCCAAGTGAGCTGACCCGTCCGGCCCGTCGCACCGAGCGAGGTGCCAGCCTGGCGCTGAACGTTGACCGCGAGTTGCTGGCCGGTTTGCGCCAACGCGCCCAGGAACAACAGGTGACGTTGTTCATGTTGTTGCTGGCAAGTTTCCAGACCTTGCTGCATCGCCAGAGCGGGCAGTCGAGCATCAGCGTCGGCGTGCCGAGCGCCGGCCGTTCGCGCCTCGAAACCGAAGGCCTGATCGGCTTCTTCATCAACACCCAAGTGCTGCGTGTCGAGATCGACGGGCAGCAGACGTTCAGCACCTTGCTGCAACAGGTTAAACAGGTAGCACTTGGCGCGCAGGCGAACCAGGACGTGCCGTTCGAGCAGTTGGTCGACGCCTTGCAGCCCGACCGCAGCCTCAATCACAGCCCATTGTTCCAGGTGCTCTACAACCATCAACAGCAGATGGGTGCGAGCGTCGAGCGCACGGTTGCCGACTTGCAGGTCGAGCGTCTGCACTGGCAGCAACACACCACGCAATTCGATCTGGTGCTCGACACTCAAGAGCAGGGCGAAGCGCTGGATGCCAGCCTGACCTACGCCACTGATGTGTACGATGAGGCGTCGATGAACCGCCTCGCCGAGCAGTGGCTGAACCTGCTGCGAGCGGTGGTCGCGGATCCGCAGCAACGCGTCGCCGAACTGCCAATAATTGACCGGCTGCAACGGGATGCTTTGGTGCAGCACTGGAACCCAGCGTTCGAGGCGCAACCGCAATCGCCCACCTTGCATCAGTTGTTCGAAGCCCAGGCTGCCGAGCGGCCGAACGCAATCGCCCTGGTCTACGAAGGCGAGCAACTGACCTACGCCGCGCTCAACGCTCAGGCCAATCGACTGGCGCGCAAACTGCGTGAGCAGGGCGTCGGGCCAGAGGCGCGGGTCGGCATTGCCACCGAGCGGGCGATGCCGCTGGTGGTTGGCTTGCTGGCGATTCTCAAGGCCGGTGGCGTCTACGTGCCGCTGGACCCGCACTACCCGGCCGAGCGCTTGAGCTACATGATCGAAGACAGCGGCATCACGCTGCTGCTGACCCAGCAACACCTGATCGACGGTTTGCCGTCCCGCGACGGTGTGCAAGTGCTGAGCCTGGAGTCGTTGCAACTGGACGACTACAGCACCGACAACTTGCCAGCGCTGGCGTCCGCGGAAAACCTCGCCTACGTGATCTACACCTCCGGCTCCACCGGCCGGCCAAAAGGTGCATTGCTCAGCCACGGCAACGTCGGGCGTCTGCTCACCGCCACCGCTGACGAATTCAACTTCGGCCCGGACGATGTCTGGACGCTGTTCCATTCCTACGCCTTCGACTTCTCGGTGTGGGAGCTGTTTGGTTCGCTGTGCACCGGCGGGCGTCTGGTGATCGTGCCGTATTACGTCAGCCGCGAGCCGCAAGCGTTCCACCGCTTGCTCTGTGATGAGGGCGTGACGGTGTTGAACCAGACGCCGACCGCGTTCCGCCAACTGTTGCCGATTGCCTGCGCCAGCGAGCGAAACCTGGCGTTGCGTCAGGTGATTTTCGGCGGCGAAGCCCTGGAAGTCGCGAGCCTGCGTCCCTGGTTCGAACGCTTCGGCGACCGTCAGCCAACCTTGGTCAATATGTACGGCATCACCGAAACCACGGTGCACGTGACTTACCGCGCTATCCGTTTGGCCGACCTCGACGGCAAGGCCCAGAGCCCGATTGGCCTGCCGATCCGCGACCTGCGCTGGTACTTGCTCGACAGCCAGTTGCAACCGGTGCCGGTGGGTGTGGCGGGTGAGTTGTACATCGCCGGCGCCGGTCTGGCGCGCGGTTATCACGGTCGCTTCGGCCTCACCGCCGAGCGTTTTGTACCGAGCCCGTTCGACGCATCGCAGCGCCTCTATCGCAGCGGCGACCTGGCGCGTCAGCGTGCCGACGGCAGCATCGATTACCTCGGGCGGATTGACCAGCAAGTGAAGATCCGTGGCTTGCGCATCGAACTCGGGGAAATCGAAGCTGCATTGCTGGCCCAGTCGGGCGTGCGCCAAGCGGTGCTGAGCGTGCATGCAGGCGAAAGCGGGCCGCAGCTGTGCGCCTACGTGGTGGCCGAGCAAACTCCGCATGACCCGATCGCCTGGCGCGACAACCTGCGCGTCGCGCTCAAGATTGATCTGCCGGATTACATGGTGCCGAGCCACTGGTTGCTGCTCGATGCCTTGCCGTTGACCGGCAACGGCAAACTCGACCGCAAGGCCTTGCCGGTGCCCGATGCCGAGGACTGGCAACGACCGTTCGAAGCCCCCGAAGGCGATCTCGAACGGCAACTGGCAGACATCTGGGCCAGCGTGCTGGGCGTGGCGCAGATTGGTCGGCGCGACAACTTCTTTGAATTGGGCGGGCATTCGCTGCTCGCCGCTCAGGCCAGTGCCCGTGTGGAACTGGAACTGGGCATCGAGCTGCCGCTGCGCGCGCTGTTCGAATCCACCGACCTTCAGGCTTATGCCGCCATGGCCGGGCAACACGCCCCGGCTGACAACGATGCACGTCTTGATGCGCTTGAGTCGCTTCTCGACGAGATGGAGATCAACTGATGGAACACACCACTGCCCAGCGTATCGCCACCCGCTTCGCCGGCCTGCCTGCCGACAAGCGACGCGAGTTTCTGCAACGCATGCAAGAGCAGGGCGTGAGCTTCGGGCAACTACCGATTCCGTCGGCTGCCGAGCCGCAAACGACCTTTGAACTGTCGTACGCGCAGCAGCGCCAATGGTTCCTCTGGCAGCTCGATCCGCAGAGCTCGGCCTACAACATTCCTGCTGCGTTGCGTTTGCACGGGCCGCTGAATGTCGTGGCGTTGCAGCAGAGTTTCGACGTGCTGCTGGAGCGGCATCAGAGCCTGCGCAGCCGTTTCGTCGAGGACGACGGTCAGGTGGTGCAGACACTGGCTGAATTCACTTCGCTACCGGTCGAACAGATCGACCTGCGCGCACAACCTCAGGAACAGCGTCTCGATCTGGCGATGAAAAGCGTCGAGCAGGAGATTGCCCGTCCGTTCGATCTTCAGCACGGTCCGTTGTTGCGGGTCAGCCTGTTGCAGCTCGATGCTGAAGACCACGTGCTGTTGCTGACGCTGCACCACATCGTCACCGATGGCTGGTCGATGGGTGTGCTGGTGGAGGAATTTTCCCGGCTCTACGCCGCGCATTGTCAAGGTCAGAACGCAGCGCTGGACGCGTTGCCGATCCAGTATTCCGACTACGCGATGTGGCAACGCCGCTGGATGGAAGCTGGCGAACTGGAACGTCAGCTCAACTGGTGGCGCGAAACACTGGGCAGCGAACAACCGCTGCTGGAATTGCCGACTGACCGCCCGCGCCCGGGGCAACCGAGTCAGCGCGGTGCGCGTCTGGATTTCGCCCTCGATGCGACCTTGGCCAGCGGCTTGATGACCCTGGCCAAACAGCGCGGCGTCACGCCGTTCATGCTGTTGCTGGCGAGCTTCCAGGCGTTGCTCTACCGCTACAGCGGTCAATCCGACCTGCGGGTCGGTGTGCCGATCGCCAACCGCAATCGTGCGGAAACCCGTGGTCTGATCGGTTTCTTCGTCAACACTCAAGTGATGCGCGCCGAGCTCGATGGACGTCTGCCGTTTAGCCAATTGCTCGACCAGACCCGCGTGGCATCGCTGGACGCCCAGGACTATCAGGACTTGCCGTTCGAACGTCTGGTGCAAGCGTTACAAGGTGAACGCAGCCTGAGCCACAGCCGGCTGTTCCAGGTGATGTTCAACCACCAGCAAGCCAAATCGGCAGCCGTCAGCGGCTTGCTCGCAGGCCTGCGCGTCGAAGCACTGACCGCCACGGCTCACACCACTCAATTCGATCTGCAACTGGACACTCAGGAAGAGGGCGACAAGCTGGTCGCCAGCCTGACGTATGCCACCGATCTGTTCGACGCCGAGCGCATCGAACACCTCGCCCGTCACTGGCGCAATTTGATGGCCGGGGTGCTGGCGAATCCGCAATGCCCGCTCGCCGAGTTGCCACTGCTGGATGCCAACGAGCGCCTGCGCATTCTTGATGACCTCAACGACACCGCCCAGGACTATCCGGGTGAGGTCTGCGTGCAACGGCATTTCGAAGCGCGCGTGGCTGAAGACGGTGAAGCGACGGCGCTGGTGTTCCAGGGCCAGCGCCTGAGTTACGCCGAGCTGAACCGGCGCGCCAACCGCTTGGCCCATCACTTGCGCGCCCAGGGAGTCGGCCCGGAAGTGCTGGTGGGGATTGCCTGCGACCGCTCGTTTGAGATGGTCGTCGGCCTGCTGGCGATCCTCAAGGCCGGTGGCGCTTATGTGCCGCTGGACCCGGAATACCCGCTCGATCGCCTGAGCTACATGATCGAAGACAGCGGCATTTCGCTGTTGCTGACTCAGGAACATCTGCTGGCGCAATTGCCGACGCCGGACAACGTGCGCACCTTATGCCTGCACGCCGAAGGCGATTGGCTGAGCGATTTGCCGGGTACTGATTTACCCAACCTGGCAATCGCTGAAAACCTCGCCTATGTGATTTATACCTCCGGTTCCACCGGCAAACCCAAAGGCGCGGGCAACCGCCATGTGGCGCTGCATAACCGTCTGGAATGGATGCAGGAAGCTTACAACCTGCTGCCGAGCGACCGTGTGCTGCAAAAAACGCCGTTCAGTTTCGACGTGTCGGTGTGGGAGTTTTTCTGGCCGCTGATGAAGGGCGCCACGCTGGTGATCGCCACGCCGGGCGAGCATCGCGATCCGCAACGCCTCGCCGCGTTGATCGTCGAGCAGGCGATCACCACGCTGCACTTTGTGCCGTCGATGCTCTTGGCGTTTATCGGTGCCGACGAGGCGTTGGCCTGCACCTCGTTGCAACGGATCATTTGCAGCGGCGAAGCGCTGCCGATGGAGCTGCAACGCCAGACCCTGCGCAGCCTGCCGCAAGCCAATCTCTACAACCTGTATGGCCCGACCGAAGCGGCCATCGACGTGACTCATTGGACGTGCGTGGAAGAGGGCCGCGACAGCGTGCCGATCGGCCGCCCGATCGCCAACCTGCGCACCTGCATCCTCGACAGCGAACTGCAGCCGTTGCCACTCGGCGCGGTGGGCGAGTTGTACCTCGGCGGCGTCGGCCTGGCGCGTGGTTATCACCGTCGTGGTGCGCTGACCGCCGAGCGTTTTGTGGTCGACCCGTTTGGCAGCGGCGAGCGCCTGTACCGCACCGGTGACCTGGCGCGTTATCGCGCTGACGGTGCCATCGACTACTGCGGTCGTATCGACCATCAAGTGAAGATTCGCGGTTTGCGCATCGAGCTGGGTGAAATTGAAGCGCGTCTGCAAGAGCATGCCGACGTTCAGGAAGCCGTGGTGTTGGCCCTCGACGGCCCGAGCGGCAAGCAATTGGTTGCGTACATCGTGCCGCAAGATCGAGCCTTGGTCAGCGACGATGCCGAGCAGCAAGGCGCATGGCGCGAAACCCTGAAAAGCCATTTGCTCGCCAGCCTGCCGGATTACATGGTGCCGGCGCAGACCGTGCTGATTGAGCAGATGCCGCTGAGTCCCAACGGCAAACTCGACCGTAAACGCCTGCCCGCGCCGACCGCACAGGTCAGCCACCGCGCGTTCGAAGCGCCACGCAACGAACATGAACAGGTGCTGGCGCAGATCTGGCAGGACGTGTTGGGCGTGGAGCAGGTTGGGCGTCAGGACAACTTCTTCGAACTGGGCGGCGACTCGATCATTTCGATTCAGGTGGTCAGCCGTGCCCGTCGCGCCGGCCTGAGCCTGCAACCGCGTGACCTGTTCCAGCAACAAACCTTGCAAGCGCTGGCCGCCGTGGTCAAAGAACAGGCGGCACCGCTGGCGCAACAGGGGCCAGTGGACGGTGTGCAAAAACTTACGCCGATCCAGCGCTGGTTCTTCGACGAACCGATTCCGCAGCGCGCGCACTGGAACCAGGCGGTGCTGCTGGTGCCCCGCGAAACGCTGGAATTGCTGCGTCTGCAAGCCGCGCTGCAACGCCTGCTCAAGCAACACGATGCGCTGCGTTTACGCTTCAGTCAGGTCGACGGTCAATGGTCGGCGCGCTACGTCGGTGCCGACAGCTGCGATGTCATCGACATGCTCTGGACCGCTCGCGTGGCCAGCGATGCCTCGCTGGAAGCGGTGTGCGACGAAGCCCAGCGCAGCCTCAGTCTGCAAGACGGTCCGCTGTTGCGCGTGGCGTTGATCGCCCAGGCTGATGGTTCGCAGCGTTTGCTGTTGGTGATCCATCACTTGGCTGTGGACGGTGTGTCCTGGCGGGTATTGCTGGAAGATTTGCAGGCCGCTTATCAAGGGCAGGACCTGCCGCCGAAGACCAGCGCCTTCCAAGCATGGGCCGATAAGCTCGACGCTTATGCACGCTCCGAAGCGGCCGCCAGCGAACTGAATTGGTGGCAGTCGCAACTGAGCCTCGCGAATGATTCGCTGCCAGCGGCCAATGCCGAGGCCAGTCAGGCTGGGCATCTTCGACAGGGCGTCAGCATCGGTCTGGACCGCGAGCAGACCCGCCAGTTGCTGCAACAGGCGCCAGCGACCTACCGCACTCAGGTCAACGACCTGCTGCTGACCGCGCTGGCCCGCACCCTCAGCCGCTGGACCGGCCACGCATCGGCGTTGATTCAGCTCGAAGGCCATGGCCGCGAAGAGCTGTTCGACGACATCGACCTGACCCGCACCGTTGGCTGGTTCTCCAGCCTGTTCCCGGTGCGCCTGACGCCGACCGCCGACCTTGCCGGTTCGATCAAGGCAATCAAGCAGCAACTGCGCGAAATCCCCGGCAAAGGCATGGGCTATGGCCTGCTGCGTTACATGGGCGATGCCGCGACCCAAGCGGCGTTGGCCGCGTTGCCGCAAGCGCGCGTGACCTTCAACTACCTCGGCCAATTCGACCAGAGCTTCGCCGAAGACGCACTGTTCACCCCGGCGCGCGAATCCAGCGGTGCCGCGCAATCGGCGGATGCACCGTTGCCGAACTGGCTGTCGGTGGACGGCCAGGTGTATGGCGGTGAACTGAAACTCGACTGGACCTTCAGCCGCGAATGCTTCGACTTACGCGAGATCGAAATGCTGGCGGCAGATTTCCGCGGTGAGTTGCTGGCGCTGATCGCCCATTGCCTGAGCAATGGCGCGGGCGGCGTGACCCCGGCGGACTTCCCGCTGGCGCGCCTGACCCAGGCGCAACTCGACGGCCTGCCGGTGCCTCCGGCGCAGATCGAGGACCTGTATCCGCTGTCGCCGATGCAGGCCGGTTTGCTGTTCCATAGCGTGTACGAAGCCGATTCCGGCGCGTACGTGAACCAGCTCAGCGTCGAAGCTCGCGGGCTCGACGCCGAGCGTTTGGGCCGCGCCTGGCAAGCGGTGCTCGACACCCATCCGATCCTGCGCAGCAGCTTCCACTTCCCCGACGGCTTTGAAGCGCCGGTGCAACTGGTGCATCGTCATCTGCAATTGCCGCTGACCTGCCTAGACTGGCGCAACCGCAGCGATCAGGCCGACGCGCTGGCGCAGTTGATCGACAGTGAACGCTTGCAGCTCGACTCGACCCGGGCGCCGTTGATGCGTTTGACCCTGGTGCGACTCGACGATGAGCGTCAGCAACTGATCTACACCCACCATCACTTGTTGCTCGATGGCTGGAGTCACTCGCTGCTGTTGAGCGAAGTCCTGCAGCGTTATGCCGGGCAAGACGTGCAGGCGCCGATTGGGCGTTTTGCCGATTACATTGGCTGGCTGCAACGTCAGGATGCCCATGCCGACGAGATCTTCTGGCGCGAGCAACTGGCGACCCTCGACAACCCGACCCTGCTGGCGCAGAGCCTGGCGCATGTCGATCTCAAACAGCAGGCGACGGCTGAGTTCGCCGACCATCGCCAGACCTTCGACGTCGCCACTAGCAAGCGCTTCAGCGAGTTTGCCCGTCAGCAAAAAGTCACGCTCAACACCTTGGTCCAAGGTGCCTGGGCACTCTTGCTGCAACGCTACAGCGGTCAACGCAGCGTCGCGTTTGGCGCGACGGTGGCGGGGCGTCCGGTGGACTTGCCGGGTGCCGAAAGCCAGCTCGGCCTGTTCATCAATACCTTGCCTGTGATCAGCAGCCCGGACGCGGTCGAAAGCGTCGGTCAGTGGCTGACTCGCTTGCAGGCGCAAAACCTCGAGTTGCGTGAGCATGAATTCACTGCCCTCGGTGACATTCAGCGCTGGGCCGGGCGTGCCGGTGAACCGCTGTTCGACAGCCTGCTGGTGTTCGAAAACTTCCCGGTGGCTGAAGCGTTGCAACAGGGCGCGCCGGCCGGTTTGAGTTTCTCGATCCCGCAGAACCACGAACGCACCAACTTCCCGCTGACATTGGCGGCCACTGCCGAAAGTCAGTTAAGCCTGAACTGGAGCTACCAGTGCGCGCACTTCAGCAGCGAGGCCATCGCCCGCATGAGCGAGCATTTGGCTGCGCTGCTGGCGGCGATGGTCGCCGCGCCACACGCTGCACTGAGTGAACTGGACCTGCTGACCGCGCCGGAACGCGCACAGCAGTTGCTGGAGTGGAATCCAGCATTCACCGCGACGGAAAACCCGCTCTGCGTGCATCAGTTGATCGAGGCTCAGGCCGTCGCCCGACCGGACGCCACGGCACTGATCTTCAACGATCTGGAATTGAGCTTCGACCAACTCAACCGCAGCGCCAATCAATTGGCCCACCGACTGCGCGCACTGGGCATCGGTCCGGAAGTGCGGGTCGGCCTGGCGATGCAGCGAACGCCTGCGATGATCATTGGTCTGTTGGCGATCCTCAAGGCGGGCGGCGCTTACGTGCCGCTGGACCCGGCGTACCCGGCCGAACGCCTGCATTATCTGATGGAAGACAGCGGCATTTCGCTGCTGATCAGCCAATCGTGGCTGCGAGAAAAACTGCCCTTGCCGCAAGGCTTGTCGGTGTTGGAAATCGACCGCGAACCGCTGGAGCTCATGGCGGACACCAACCCGGTCAACCTGACGTGCGGTGAAAACCTCGCGTACCTGATTTACACCTCGGGCTCCACCGGGCGGCCGAAAGGCGTCAGCGTGGCCCATGGTCCGTTGGCCATGCATTGCCTGTCGATCGGCGAGTTGTATGGCATGACCCCGGACGATCGCGAATTGCAATTCGCCTCGATCAGCTTCGACGGTGCCCACGAACGCTGGCTGACGCCGCTGGTGTTCGGCTCGGCGGTGATGCCGCGCGACGACGAGTTGTGGAGCGTGGAGCGCACTTGCGCTGAAATCGAACGTCACGGCATCACCATCGCCTGCTTCACCCCGAGCTACCTGCTGCAGATGGCCGATTTCATGGGCGAAGCGGGGCGCGATTTGCCGATCCGTTCCTACACCCCGTGCGGTGAAGGGATGGCCAAGCACGCGTTCGACGAGGTGCAGCAGGTGCTGCAACCGAAGCGCCTGATCAACGGCTACGGGCCGACCGAAACGGTGATCACGCCGCTGATCTGGCTGGCGTATCCGGATACCGAATTCGACTCAGCGTTCATGCCGATTGGCCGGCCGGTCGGTAACCGCAGCGCCTACATTCTGGACGGCGGTTTGCAGCCGTTGCCGGTTGGCGTCGCGGGCGAGTTGTACCTGGGCGGCGAGGGCGTCGCGCGTGGCTACCATCAGCGTCCGGACATGACCGCCGAACGTTTCGTGCCGGATCCGTTCGTGCCAGGCGCACGTTTGTATCGCAGTGGTGATCTCGCGCGGTTCCGTGCCGATGGCGTTGTTGAATACCTCGGCCGTATCGACCAGCAAGTGAAGATTCGCGGGTTCCGTATCGAACTCGGCGAAATCGAAGCCTGCCTGCTCGAGCACGAAGGTGTGCGTGAAGCGTTCGTGATCGATCGCGAAGGCCCGGTGAGCCGCCAGTTGGTCGGTTATGTGGTGCCGCGCGATCCGCTCGCTGATGAGCAGGATCTGCGTGAAGCGCTGACGTTGCACCTGCGCAGCCGTCTGCCGGCGCACATGCTGCCGGCGCACTTGATGTGCCTGGCCGCGTTGCCGCTGACGCCGAACGGCAAGCTCGACCGTCAGGGCTTGCCGGCGCCTGAAGCGTCGCGTCAGAACCACGATCAAGTGGCCGCCGCGTCGCCGGCCGAAGCGTTGCTGGTGGAGATCTGGCAAGCGCTGTTGGGGCTGGAGTCGGTGGGCGTCACCGAGAACTTCTTCGAACTGGGTGGTGACTCGATCATCTCCCTGCAAGCGGTGAGTCGTGCCGGGCAGCGCGGGCTGGTGTTCAGTCCGAAGCAACTGTTCGAGCAGCAGACCATTCGTGCTCTGGCCGCAGTCGCCAGCAGCCGTGAAGCGGCGTTGATCGAAGCGCCGAAAGTCGAGGCTTTTTCGCTGGTGCCGCACATCGACGTTGCCGCACGCGAGGGGCTGCAAGACTTGTATCCGCTGTCGCCGATGCAGCAAGGCATGTTGTTCCATTGCCTCGATTCGCCGGAGCTGAACCCCTACGTCAACCAGTTGAGCGTGGCGGTGGACGGTTTGCAGGTGCCGCGTTTTCGCGCGGCGTGGCAGACGCTGGTCGAGCGTCACGAAGTGCTGCGCGCGGCGTTCCGCTGGCGCGATGGTTTGGCCGATCCGCTGCAAGCGGTGTTCGCCGACGTTGAGTTGCCGATCGAAGAGTTCGACTGGCGCGACCGCACCGACACCGAGCAGGCGCTGAGTGAATTGGCGGCTGCGGAACAAGCCAAAGGCTTCGACCTGAGCTGCCCGCCGTTGATGCGCTTTATCCTGGTGCGTCTGGGCGATGACCGTTACCAGATGATCTGGATCTACCATCACCTGTTGCTGGACGGCTGGAGTGCTTCGCGCCTGTTGGGCGACATGTTGCGCCTGTACCACAACGACGGCCTGCCGACCCTGACCGGTCGATACGCTGACTACATTGCGTGGTTGCAACGTCAGGACGGCGCGCAGGCAGAAGGTTTCTGGCGTGAGCGACTGGCATTGCTCGAAGCCCCGACCATTCTGGCCAAGGCATCGGGTGCCGCAGGTTCCGGTCATGGCGTGATGTACAGCAACCTCGACGCCGAGGCGACGCGCAAACTGCACAGCTTCGCCAAGCGTCAGCGCGTGACACTCAACACGCTGGTGCAAGGTGCCTGGCTCTTGTTGCTGCAACGCCATAGCGGCCAACGCAGCGTCGCGTTCGGCGCCACGGTGGCGGGGCGTCCGACGGGACTTGCCGGTGCGCAGGACATGCTCGGCCTGTTCATCAACACCTTGCCGGTGATTCAGACCCTCGATCCGCAACAGCCATTGGGCGAGTGGTTGCGCGCGTTGCAGGATTACAACCTGATGGTTCGCGACTACGAACACACGCCGTTGTCGGACATTCAGCGCTGGGCCGGGCAGGGTGGCCAGGGCTTGTTCGACAGCATCATCGTGTTCGAAAACCATCCGGTGGATCGTGTCTTGAAAGGGGGCGAGGAAGGTGAGCTGCGCTTTGCCGAAGTCGGCAGCGGCGGGGTGACCAACTTCCCGATGGACTTGATGGTCAGCGCCAACGAAGAAGGCCTGGAAGTCGAATACCTGTTCCTGCGTGATCGCTTCAGTGAACTGGAAGTGCAGCGGATTCGTGCGCAGCTCGAGGGATTGCTGCGTGCGTTGCCTGAGGATGCTGCTCGTCTGCTCGGCAACATTGGCTTGCCTGAAGCGCGTTTGAGTTTGCCGCAGGTGTCCGACGACAACGCCGATTTGCTCCACGCCTTCAATCAACATGTGCGCATTCAGCCGCAGAAAATCGCCCTGATCTGCGAGGATCGGGACGTCAGTTATGCCGAGCTTGAGGCGCAGGCCAATGGGTTGGCGCAGCAATTGATCGGTCGTGGTATTGGCCCGGAAAGTCTGGTGGCTGTGGCGTTGCCGCGTTCCGAGCGCACCATCGTCGCATTCCTCGCGGTGCTCAAGGCCGGGGCGGCTTATCTGCCGCTGGACCTCGCGTACCCGGCCGAGCGACTGGCCTACATGCTCAGCGATTCGGCCGCCAGCCTGTTGCTTTGCGACAGTGATCTGGGTGAACGGTTGACGCTGGCTGATAGCCCGCCACGGCTGTTGCTTGATCAGTTGAGCGTTGCCGACAACGTTGCGTGCCCGGTTTCCCAACCATTGCCGGGGAACCTGGCGTACCTGATTTACACCTCCGGTTCCACCGGTCAGCCAAAGGGCGTGGCGGTCGCGAGGGGTCCGATTGCCCGGCATTGCCGCGGCATCATCGAACTCTACGAATTGGCACCGCGCAGCCGCGAGCTGCACTTCATGTCGTTCGCTTTCGACGGCGCTCAGGAGCGTTGGCTGAGTGTGCTGTTGGCCGGTGGCAGTCTGGTGATCCGCGATGACAGTGTGTGGACGCCGGAGCAAACCCTGGACGTTCTGCATCGTCATGGCGTCACCGTGGCCTGCTTCCCGCCGGCGTACCTGCAACAGATGGCCGAAGTGGCTGAACGTCTCGGCAATCCACCGGCGGTCGAGGTGTATTGCTTTGGCGGTGATGCGGTGCCGGAGGCCAGTTTCGAACAGGTCAAACGGGCTCTGCGTCCACAGCGTCTGGTCAATGGTTACGGCCCGACCGAAACCGTGGTCACGCCGCTGTTGTGGCGTGCCGAAGTCAATGAAACCTGCGACGCGGCCTATGCGCCTATTGGTCGGGGTGTGGCCGGGCGTGGGCTCTATGTGCTCGACGCCGACCTCAATCCGTTGCCGGTCGGTGTCAGCGGCGAGTTGTACCTGGGCGGCGAATGCCTGGCGCGCGGTTACCACCAGCGTCCCGGCATGAGCGCCGAACGCTTCATCCCTGATCCTTTCGAGGTCGGTGGCCGCATGTACCGCACCGGTGACCTGGTGCGCCAGCGCGAGTGCGGGTTGATCGACTATTTGGGGCGTCTTGACCAGCAAGTGAAGATCCGTGGTTTTCGCATCGAACTGGGTGAAACCGAAGCCCGTCTGCGCGACTGCGCCGGGGTGCAGGATGCCGCCGTGGTGGTGCATGACACACCGACCGGCAAACAACTGGTTGGCTATGTTGTTGCGGCGGGTGCGACGGGGCTGGATCGTCGACTCAAGGCTGAACTGCAAGCGCAACTGCCGGACTACATGGTGCCGGCGCGGATCATGGTGCTGGAACGCTTCCCGCTGTCGGCCAACGGCAAGCTCGACCGTCGCGCACTGCCTACGCCTGAATGGGCGCTCGGCGGTTATCGTGCGCCGCGCAATGCGCTGGAAACGGCATTGACGGCGATCTGGCAAGACGTGCTCGGCGTGCCGCAAGTGGGCATCGACGACAACTTCTTCGAACTGGGCGGCGACTCGTTGCAGGTGCTCAAAGTCATCTCGCGGGTGCGCAGTCAGCCGCAACTGGGCTTCGAATTGAAGCTGCGGGATTTGATGCAGAAGCCGTGCATTGCCGAACTCAGTGGCTATCAAGCTGCGGAGCCAGTTGCAGCGGCGCCGGACCCGTTGCTGGCGCTGAATGCGCGAATCCCGAACGTGCCGGCGCTGTTCTGCCTGCACGCCGGTTTCGGCACGGTGTTCGACTACGAACCGCTGGCTCGTCGACTGGAAGGACGGCGCACGGTGTACGGCCTGCAATGCCGCATGCTGCTCGACCCGCAGTGGCAGGACGAGTCGCTGCTGGCCATGGCTCAGGCCTACGCGCAACGGATTCGCAGTCAGCAGGCCAAGGGGCCGTATTACTTGCTGGGCTGGTCCTTGGGCGGCGCGTTGACGCAACTGGTCGCTCACGAACTGGAAACCCAGGGTGAGACGGTGGTGTTTGCCGGGCTGGTCGACAGTTACGTGGCCGGCACCGCAGAAGCGGCGGACTGGCGCGAGGACCTGGGCGACTTCCTGACGTTTGTGCTGGGGCTGCCGGCTGATGAGGCTCAGGCGTTGATTGCGCTGAAAGCCGCTGGCTTGAATGAGCGCGAGGGTGCAATCGCGGTGATTGAGGCGGCCATGCACGGTTCCAATGAACAATCTGCGTTGGGCGCGGGGGAACTCACGCAGATCTTCGCCACCGGTTCACGCCTCAAGCAATTGGCCCTGGCGTATCGGCAACTGCCGGCGATTCAGGTCACGGCGCATCGCTGGTGGGTGGCCGAGCGCGACGACGAACGCCGTGTGTTCGAGGCTCAGGTTGGTAGCCACGGCATTGATCGTTTGTTGGCGGGTGGGCATTACGAGTTGCTGCGCGGTGACGAGTTGCTCGATGAGCTTGAAGACCTGTTGGAACGCCATCCAGCCATTGCGTAACTCCTGTGGGAGCGAGCTTGCTCGCGAATGCGATGTGTCAGCCACATCAATGTCGACTGACACTCCCTCTTCGCGAGCAAGCTCGCTCCCACAGGGTTCGCGGATAGTTTCAGGATTGTGTGAAAAACCTTGCTGGATTATTGATTATTTTGTTTGAAGGATTCGTCCCATGGCTGTTTTGCCAGAACTTGAAGCATTTTTAGAACTCGCCGAGTTCGGCCGGATGACCGGCAAAAGTCGTGCGATGCATGAACAGTCGCCACAACAGGCGCGGATCGATTTTGAAGCGTCCTCCGGGTTTCTCGATGTGCCGCTGGACAGTGTTTCCTGGGAGGACTTCACCATTGCCGCGCGGGACGGCTACAGCCTGTCGGCAAGGGTGTATCGCGATGGGCAAGCGGTCGATGGGCTGCAACCGGTGGTGTTGTATTTCCATGGCGGCGGGTATGTGGTCGGCAGCCTCGATTCCCATGATGCGCTGTGCCGGCGATTGGCGGCACAGGGTGGTTTTGCGCTGTTGACGGTGGATTATCGCCTGGCGCCGGAATGGCGTTTCCCGACGCCGGTGCAGGATGCCTGCGATGCGGGTAACTGGCTGGTTCGCGAAGGCGTGGCGCATGGCTTGGACGCGACGCGGGTGGCCGTGGCTGGTGACAGCGTGGGTGCGACGCTGGCGACGGTGTTGTCGATCATGGCGGTGCGTGAACCTCAGGAACTGGCGTTGAAACCGAAGGCGCAATTGCTGGTGTACCCGGTGACGGATGTCACGACGAAACGGGCGTCGCATCGGGATTTCGCCGAGGGTTATTTGCTGGAGACGCCGACGCTGGACTGGTTCTACGGGCATTACGGGCGCACGCCAGAGGATTTGGCGGATTGGCGTTGTTCGCCGTTGCTGGCAGCGGATCTGTCCGGTGTGGCGCCGGCATTGGTGTATTTGGCCGGGCATGATCCGTTGCATGACGAAGGGTTGGCGTACGCCGATTTGTTACGTGCTGCGGGGAATGAGGTGACGTTGTTGGAGCAGCCGGGCATGACCCATGACTTTTTGCGCATGGGTGGGTTGTTGAGCGAGGTGGAAGGGGTTCACGCGGAAGTGGCGGGGTGGGTTCGTTCGCGGGTTTGAGGTGGAATCAGATCGTTCCCACGCTCTGCGTGGGAATGCCGCCAGGGACGCTCCGCGTTCCGCTTCTGAAGGTGACGCAGAGCGTCACGGGATGCATTCCCACGCGGAGCGTGGGAACGATCATGGAGTAGCCATAAAAAATGCCCGCATCTCACGATGCGGGCATTTTTCATTTCAGCTCAGCGACTCAGAAATCATACTTCGCGGTGAGCTGCAGGTTGCGTGGCTCGCCGTAGAACGTGGTGCCGAAGTTGCCCAGGCCCGTCAGGTACTTCTTGTCGAAGACGTTGTTGGCATTGGCGGTGAAGCTCAGGTGCTCGTCGTACTGAAAACGGGTCATCAGGTCCACGAGGGTGTAGCCACCTTGCTTGAGCAGGGTGCTGCCGCCCTCGCCACCGCCCACGTTGGGGCTGTAGCTCTGGCCGTAAAAAGCGCTCTGCCAGCTGACGCCGCCACCGACGGTGAACTGGTCCAGCGCGCCGGGCAGACGGTAGGTGGTGAACGTACGAATCACGTGTTCCGGTTTGCTGGTGGCCAGCGGGAAACCGAAGATGCGTTGTTCGTCCTTGTCACGGGTGCGGGCGTA
This sequence comes from Pseudomonas sp. ZS1P83, assembly GCF_054897825.1. Lineage (NCBI taxonomy): Bacteria > Pseudomonadati > Pseudomonadota > Gammaproteobacteria > Pseudomonadales > Pseudomonadaceae > Pseudomonas > Pseudomonas sp. ZS1P83. The sequence goes on along the minus strand of NZ_CM142706.1, from coordinate 3,606,486 downwards.
GGTGTAGCCGGCAGACACGTTCCAGTCCTGAGCCAGTTCGCCGGCCAGTTCCAGTTCTACACCATTGGTGGTGCCGCCGTCGGTGGCTTTGAAAATGCCATCGCCGGTATTCAAATCGGTGCCGACCGATTGAGCGACGTTATCCTGCTCAATGCGGAAGAATGCCAGGCTGGCGTTCAGTTTTCCTTCGAAGTAGGCCGCTTTCAGGCCGGTTTCGTAGCTGTCGCCTTCGACCGGTGCCAGGGTCGCACCGTTGATGTCCTTGTTGATCTGAGGCTGGTAGATCTTGGTGTAGCTGGCGTAGGCCGAGTACGTGTCGTTCAGGTCATAGACCACGCCGGCGTAAGGCGTGACGACGCCATGTTCCTTGTAGCCGGCGTGAGTGTCGCTCAGGGTGCCGCCCGGAGTGTAGGAGTAATCCTCGTTGTACTTGAAGGTGCTCAGACGGCTGCCGAGGATGAACGACAGGTCGTCGGTCGGACGTAGGCGCGTGGCCAGGTAAATACCGTTTTGGCTTTGGGTGCGTTCGTATTTGCCGTTTTTCGGGAATTCCTGTTTCGGCAGGCTACCGTTCCAGTCATAGATGCTGCCCGGCACCAGTTCGAAAGCGCTGGTGTCGTAGGTCGAGCCGGTCTGGCGTGAGTGGGACGCCATGAAGCCGGCCACCAGTTCGTGCTCGCGACCGCCCAGGGAGAACGGACCGGAGACGTTCACGTCAGCCATGTTCTGCACGCGATGGCCTTCCCAGCGCCCCCAGTAAAGGAAATTGCCTTCGCCAGTGGTGCGGTCCGCGGAACCACCGCTGGCCGAGGCCAGCCGGGTATCGTGATCGGTGGTTTTCTGGTCGAAGCTGGCCTTGAATTTCCAGTCATTGGCCAGTGCTTGTTCCAGCGACGAGAAATAGGTGACGCTGTCGAAATCACGACGGCTCCAGTCGGCACCGGGGTTGAAACTGCGAGAGAAGTCGGTACGGCCACCGTCGGTGAAGTACGGCGCGTTACCGGTCCAGGAGCTGCCGCGTGGGGTTGCACTGGACTTGTCGACGCCGAGGGTTAACAGGGTATCGTCGGTGAGGTCGGCTTCGAGGATGCCGTAGAACAGGTCTTTCTTCTGGCTGTAGTGATCGATGTACGAATCTTTGTCCTGGTAGGCGCCCACAAAGCGGCCGCGCACGCTGCCGGAATCGTTCAGCGAACCGGAGATGTCGCCTTCGGTGCGGTAGTTGTCCCAGGAACCGGCGGTGGCGCTGACCGACGCCTTGAATTCCTTGGTCGGCTTCTTGCGCACCAGGTTGACGGTGGCGGACGGGTCGCCCGAGCCGGTCATCAGGCCGGTAGCACCTTTGATGACTTCGACGCGATCGAGGCTGGCCGCGTCGTCGCTGTTGTTCGGGTTTTCACCGTACACACCGTCGTAAGGCTGGTTGACGCCATCGTACTGAAAGTTGGTGATGGCAAAGCCACGGGCGGAAAACTCGGTACGGTCACTGTCGTACTTCTGCGACGTGATGCCGGGGGTGTTGCGCAATACGTCACCGACGCTCTTGGCGCCGCGATCGTCCATCTGCTGACGCGTCACCACGGTTACCGATTGTGGTGTTTCACGCAGGGTCAGCGGCAGCTTGGTCGCGGTGGTGGTCGCGCCGGTGGTGTAGGAACCGGTGTCTTCGGTGGTCAGGCCCAGGGCCTGGCCGGTAATGGTGGTCGCGCCCAGTTGCAAGCTCGAGGAACCGCCGGACACCAGGGTGACGCTGTTGCCGTTGATCTGGAACGAGATGCCGGTGCCTTGCAGCATGGCCTTCAGGGCGTCGGACGGTTCCAGCGAACCGGACACCGCGCGGGACTTGATGCCGGCAACCTGGTCCGGGCTGTAGAGGATTTGCAGATTGGTCTGCATGCCCAGCTCGGTCAGCGCGTTGGAAAGCGATTGACCTGCGATGTTCACTTTCACAGGTGCAGCATTGGCCATCGAGCTCCCCAGCAAGGTGGCGGTCAGCAGTACGCTAATGAACAGGGTGCGATGCAAAGTCGGGCGCTGTACGGCCAGCGCGAGAGGTGTGCGGCGTGGTTGAGGTCGCATTACTTACCTGAGCTCCAGAAAAAGTGTTGTGCAGAGTATTTGTTAATAGGAATGATTATTAGACGCAGCGCGAACGAAAAACCGGAAAGAAACTGGAAAAATAAATGTCGGAAGGCGGTTGTAGGAGCCAGGCTTGCCGGCGAAGGCGTCCTCAAGATCGCTTTCGCCGGCAAGTCGGATCGCCGCACCGCTGGCTCCTACGGGGGCCGGGTTGTCAGGCGGGGGCCAGCTCGGTGACGACCCGGCCGCTTTCCATGCGCACCAGTTGGTCCGCCACGTCGAAGTAACGGTCATCGTGGGAGATCACGATGATGGTCTTGCCCAGACGTTTGAGGTCCGGCAGCAACTCGGTGTAGAAAATCCGGCGGAAGGTCGGGTCCTGATCGGCCGCCCATTCATCGAACACCAGCACCGGACGTTCCTCCAGCCAGGCATTGACCAGAGCCAGGCGTTTGCGCTGGCCGGTGGAGAGGTCGGTGGTGGTGAAGTGGCCGTCCTTGACGCTGACCTTGTGCGCGATCTCCAGCCGTTGCAGGTATTTGTTGGCGTCTTCGGGGATGTGCTGATCGCCTTGGACCACATCATCGAACAGGTAATAGTCGGCGAAGATGGTGGTGAACAACTGGCGATAGTCATCGCGGTTTTGCGCATCGATCGCCTCGCCGTTGACGCGGATTTCGCCCTGTTGCGGTGTGTACAGGCCCAGCAGCAGCTTGATCAGCGTGGTCTTGCCGCAGCCGTTCTCGCCGACAATAAAGGTGATGTCGCCTTGCTTGATCGTCAGGTTCACCGGCCCGAGCTGGAACGGCGCAGCACCTTCGGCAGCCGGGAAGCTGAAACGCACATCGGCCAGTTTCAGTTCGTGTACCGCTTGCTTGACGTTGCCTCTATCGCTGAGCAGCAGGTGAGGTTCCGGGGTGGAAAACTGCTCCGAGAGTTCGGCGATGCGGCGGAAGGCAATCTGCGCGCGGCTGACAATCGGCAAGGTGCTGATCAAATGCTCTAGCGGGCCTTTCATGTACAGCAGCACCAGCACAAAGCCGCTCATTACGGTTTTGTCGGCACTCGGCCAAAAGGTTTGCAGGGCCAGGGCCAGGCCGATCACCACAAAGAACAGCATCGAGCCGAACGTCTTGGCAATGACGAAAGTGTTGATCGAGCGCACCTGAGTGTTGCAGATGAGCTCGGCCGTAGCCTTGATTCCCGAGACGAACATGCGCTGGCGGCGGGGACGATGAATGCGCAGTTCCTTGGCACCTTCGGCAATTGCGTTGTAGTGCTTTTGCAGTTCGTCTTCGGCCTCACGGGCGGCCATGAAACCCTGCACCCCTTTGCTCTGGGCGTAAGCCTGAATGGCCGTGCCGATCAGGATCGCGGCGACCATGATCAGGAACATTGGCCACGACAGAATGGCCAGGTAGCCCATGCAGCCCAGGGTCACGGTGACGGAAATGGCCAGCGGCGCGAAGGCGAAAGCGAAGTCGCTGATGGTGTCGACGTCGTGGGTCAGCACCGGAATCAACCGGTGGCTGCGATAGCGCTCGATCTGTTCGATCGGTGCCGAGAGAACCTTTTCACCCAACTGTTTACGCAGCTTGGCGATGATGTGCTGGCCCACATAGTTGGTGCCGATGTCCGAACAAATCGAACTGGCCAGTGCCAGCAGGCACAGGCCGGCGAACAGGGCGACGACGCCTTGGGTCAGGCCGGTGTCCGAATGCAGGGCGTTGTTGATGGTCGCCAGCAATACCGTGACGCTCAGGCCGCCGACCATGCCCAGGAAAATGGACGCGGCGACGATGAGCCGAAAGGGTTTCAACAGGGCGAACAATTCGCCGATGGCGCCACAGGTAGGCTGGGTCATGGAAGACAGTTCCTTGGGTCGTAAAAGGCAGATACCCAGTAGAACGTCTGGTGGAAGGCTTAATTTACAAGGTCGCCGACTGGTGGCGATCCGATAATAACTGCGTGCCTGATGATCGTTCCCACGCTCCGCGTGGGAATGCATCCCGTGACGCTCTGCGTCACATTCACCAGCGGAACGCGGAGCGTCCCTGGCGGCATTCCCACGCGGAGCGTGGGAACGATCAACACCAGAAAGCTTAAAGGTCACGCACGATGCGGAAACCCATCCAGTCGCCGCGTTCTTGCGGGTACTGGCTGTTGCGGTTGCCGGAGCGCGAGAACACCGGCGCTTCACCCCAGTCGTTGCCGCGAATCCGCACGGCTTCGCAAGTGGGCTCGACCCAGGCGCTGCCATCGGTGGGGGCACCGACGTAATCAGGGTGTTCGCAGTCTTCGACCCATTCGTAGACGTTGCCGTGCATGTCGTACAGGCCGAAGGCGTTCGGCGGGTAGCTGCCTACTGGCGAGCTGTAGCTGTAACCGTCCGCCGGGCCATAGGTGTTGGCGTGTTTGCTGATGCTGTATTCCTTGCCTTCATCGAACGGGAAGGGGAACGGCCCTTTGCTGCCGCCACGCGCGGCATATTCGCGTTGGGCTTCGCTGACCATGTGGTACGTCTGCCCGGTCTTTTTCGACAGCCAGGCGACGTAGTTCTTCACGTCATCGAAGTTCATGCACACCGCCGGCTGACGCGGGCTCTGCGGATAACGCGGCTTGCTGGCGACGCACTCGCGACCCGGCCGGGTGTCGCCATTGGCGATGGTCACGCCACTTTCGCGTACGTAGCTGTCCCATTCGCCAGCGGTGACCTGGAAGCGGCTCATGGCGAACGGTTTGACAAAGGTCACCTCGTGCATCGGACTTTCATCAGGCTCGCGCCCGACTTCCTCGTCCGGCGTACCCATGGTGAAAGTGCCAGCCGGCAGCACGACCATCTCCGGGCAGTCCCGGCAGTCCTTGAACACTTTGCCCGGTTGCGCGGGTGCGGCAGCCTGGGCGGCAGTCGGCAGCAGTCCTGTGAGGAGGGCAGTCAGCGTCAGAGTCAGCAGATCACGGTTCATGAATCAACTCGATTAAAGGAAATCACAGGCTCTTGCTCAACACGGCCATAAAACGGTCGATATCGTTTTCGGTGTTGAGCAGGCCGGGGGCGATGCGGATCACCGGGCCGACGTCGCGGTCCACCGAATCGCAGACCACGCGGTTTTCCATCAGCTGGACGGCGACTTTTTCGCAGTCCCGATCCTTGATTCGGAAGAAGGTAAAGCCGGCCGACAGGTCCGGACTTTTTGGCGTGACCAGTTCGACTTGTGGGTGCTCCAGCAAGCGGTTTTTTGCGTAAGTATTGAGCGCGTGGATGCGCGACTGAACGTCGGCCTTGCCCAGCTCCAGGTGCAGCTTGAAGGCTTCGTCCAGCGCCCAGCGATGCTCAAAGCTGTGATAGCCGCCGGGGGTCATGATGGTCGAGAAGGTGGTGGCTTCGGAGAACGTCGGGATGGTCGGTGTGACGTCCTTGAGCTCGGCCGAACGCGCGCAGATGATTCCGGTACCGCGCGGGCCAAACATCCATTTGTGCGTCCCGGCAATGAAGAAATCGCAGTGCATGTCGGGGAAGTCGAGGTTCTCGACGCCGAAACCATGGACGCCGTCGACCACATACAGGATGCGGTCCTTGTCTTCGCGGTTGCGGTTCTGTTCGTCCACCAGTTTGCCGATCTCGCCAATCGGCAGTTTCACACCGCTGCCCGATTGCACCCAGGTCATGCCGAGTACGCGAGTGTTGCGGCGAATGCCTTTGGCGATCGAACCGAGTACTTCATCCACTGAAACGTCGTGACTGTTCTCGAACAGCTTGAGCTTGCGAACGTTGACGCCGTCCTTTTGCTGGCGGTACGCCAAGGCGTAGTTGGTGGCGTAATGTTCGTGTTCGCTGGTAAGGATTTCCTGGTCGGGGCGCACATGTATGCCGCCGTAAATCAGCGACAGGCCCTCGGTGGTGCTGCCGGTGAGGGCGATTTGCTCAGGTTTGGCCTTGAGGTAACGACCGGCCCAGACGCGCACTTCCTGCTCGCGCTTTTCGGTTTCCCCCAAGTCCCAGTCCATGGCCCGACCGGGATTACGGTCGAGGTTGGCACGGTGCATGTCGATGGCTTCACGCACCGGTCTTGGGTGTGAGGTCACCAGAAAATTGGCGAAGTGCAGGTAATCCGGGTCCTGATTGAACATCTGGCGTAGGTGCGCCCATTTATCCTTCGGCAGCGGCGCCGGATTGGCGGCCAGCGCCGGCAGGTTCACGGCAGCACCCAGGGGCAGGCCGGCCGCGAGAATACCGGCCTGCTTGAGGAATGAACGACGGTTGGTCATGAGCTCGATTCGCTTTTGCAAAAGGGTGGATCAGTTATTGGCGACAGGCTTGGACGATTTTTGCACCTGGTCCCAGACCCGCAGGAAATTGCCGCCCCAGAGCTTGGCGATATCGGCTTCGCCGTAGCCACGGCTGATCAGCTCGGCCGTCACGTTGCGGGCCTCGCTGACATCCTTCCAGCCCTCCAGACCACCGCCATCATTGAAGTCGGAACTGATGCCGACGTGGTCAATGCCGATTTTCTTCACGGCATAGTCGATCGCGTCGCCGTAGTCCTTGAGGTTTGCCTTGGGCTCCTCGTCGACGATGGCGTAGAGCTGACTGGCGTACTCACCGAAACGTTGTTCGGGCCAGACGGTGATCACTGGATCCCCCGGCATCAGCGCCATCTCCAGGCCTTGCAACGGTTGCAGGTCGAAGCGTGCGCGCAGGGCGTTGAGTTTGTCCTGGGTGGCCTGGCTGAGTGGGCGGATGTAGGTCGGGAAACCGACAATCTGCACCACGCCGCCGCTGTTCTTGATCAGCTGCATTTCCTGGTCGCTGAGGTTGCGCGGGATGTCCACCAGCCCGCGTGGCGCCGAGTGGGAAGCGACCATTGGTGCACGGCTCAGCTGGGCGACTTGCTCCAGCGCCTTGGTCGACATTTGCGAAACATCGATGATCACGCCGAGGTCGTTGAGACGGTGCACGGCTTGTTTGCCAATCTCCGAGAGGCCGCCGAGGGCGTCCCGCGAGTCATTGAAAAACGGCAACGGCCGGGACGAGTCGGCCCAGGCGTTGTTGCCCACGTAACTGAAGCCAAACATGCGCATGCCCCGGGCCGCCCATTTGTCCAGGCCGTTCAGGTCGTTGCCCAGCGGATAGGCGTTGAGCATGCTCATGAAGATCGCGAACTTGCCTTCGCCGTGCAGGCGGCGGAAATCGTCGGGGGTGTAGGCGATGGCGACCTGATTGGGGAAGTCACGAACCAGGGTACTGATGATTTTGTAGCGGGTTTCCTGCTCGAACCGTGCCTCGTCGACAAAACCTGCAGTGGGCCGGTGAGGGGCGTTGGCACCGTTCCAGATTTCCGGCCAGCCGAAAATCGTCAGGGCTGCGCCAGACAAGCGTCCGCGCCCGGTCTTGACCAGGTCGAACTGCCCGGTGCCGTCCTTGTCCGCTTCATTGCCGGCGGTGCCGAAGTCCAGCGGGACGGTGACGTGGCTGTCGAAGGAGAGGATTCGCTCGTGCAACTCATCGGCCTGTTTCATCACCTTGACCGGGTAACCGGGATTGTCCTTGAACCCGTAATCCCAGGCTGCAAAGCCTGCACCGGCGCTGATCGCCAGGGCCAGCGGCAGGCCGATGTAAAGCGCCTTTTTCGAACGTGGTTTTGTCATTGCCGTCTCAGTCAGGTTCGCCGTTGGGTGCAGGCGCAGGGGCCTTTGCTATCTGGGAAGAACGAGTGGCCTGCCAAGGAATTTAGTGTTTGTGCCGGCCTCTTCGCGAGCAGGCTCGCTCCCACAGTTGATCTGTGTACGCCTCGGTCCAATGTGGGAGCGAGCCTGCTCGCGAAGCTCTTAAATTTTTTGAGGCAACAAACGTTCTAGCTTGGATAAAGCCTGCTTCATGGCTGACACAGGTAGGGCAATGACGATTTCTCGACGATGGTTCATGGCAGGCCTGGCGCTGACCGGCGCCGCCGTGCCTGCAGCTTTTTATGGGCATCGTGAATGGACGAAACCGGATCCGACGATCAGCCCCGGCGAAGCTTCGTTCGATGTCGCGGATGTCGCCGGCCAGCACCTGGCGAACACCCTTCGCGGTGTCTGGCAGATTCGTTTCGAAGGTCGTGATGCCGGCATCGAAGGCCTGCCACGGGACGGGCTGGAAGTGTTTCTCGACATCGGTCACAAAGGTCGCGGCTTGAACGGGTTCCTCGACACCGCTGCACGTTTGCGTTCGAGCGATGCGCCGCGTTATCGGGTGCTCGGCGACCTGGCCGGCGCCAACTCGGCGCAATTGAGCTGGCGACTGCTCAGCGCCAGCGGCTCAGCGGATTATGAATTCAGCATGGCGCTGGACGAGGTCTGGGCCGGTTTCGGCAACGCCGGCAGCAGCACCCTCAGCGGTCGGGTGTTGAATCTGGACCGTCCGTTGATGTTGACCGCGCAGGACAATCGCTTCATTGCCATCAAGCGCGTGTTCCCCGAAGCCCGCGAGCGAACCGGTCTCAACCCGACGCTGCTGGCCTGGCTGATTTCGCCCGAGCATCGACTGTTTCATCAGCTCTGGCATGCCTCCCGGGACAAATGGCACACGCTGTCCGAAGACAAGCGCGCAGCCCTGCGCGGCATTGGTTGGCAGCCTGGCCCGCGAGACAAGGAGCGTGATGCCCGTGGCGCGCGCAAGGATCGCAACGGCTCGGGTGTGGATTTCTTCTTCATGCACCGGCACATGCTCGGCAGGGCGCGCTCCCTGCAGGACTTGCCGTCCTGGTCGCACTTCCCATTGCCACAGCCGGAGCTGGCGCGGGATCGGCTCGGGTTTGCCGATTATTTCGACAACCACGACGGCACCGCGCTGCCGCCTACCTGGCTGGCCGACGACGATGCCGAGTACTCGCAATGGGTCAGCGACATCAAGACCGCCGAGACCTACCACAGCAATTTCCAGGTCTGGGAGTCGCAGTACCGCGATCCGCGTTATCTGTCGACATTGACCCTGGGTCAGTTCGGTTCAGAGGTGGAATTGGGGCTGCACGACTGGCTGCACATGCGTTGGGCCTCGGTGCCGCGCGATCCATCCAATGGCCAGCCCGTGCCATTTGCCCGGGATCGGGCGGATTTTTCCGCGCGCTGGTATGCGCCGGAAAACGACTTCCTCGGCGATCCGTTTTCGTCCCACGTAAACCCGGTGTTCTGGCACTTCCATGGCTGGATCGACGATCGTCTGGAAGACTGGTTCCGCGCGCATGAGCGCTTTCATCCGGGGGAGGTCAGTCGGCTTGAGGTGAAGGGCGTGCCCTGGTTTGCGCCCGGCCGTTGGGTCGAGATCGACGACCCGTGGCTCGGCCCGAGCACCCATGGTTGCAGCACCACACCGGGGTTGCAGACTGGCAAGTCGGTTGAGATGGATCCGGAAACCATGAAGCTGGCGTTGCGGATTACCTTTGGTGATGACGAGAAGACATTGGCGGATTTGTTCCGCAAAGTGCCGCAACGGCCTTGGTATGCGCGGCATTTGAAGGCCAAACCGGTCGTCACATGATCGTTCCCACGCTCTGCGTGGGAATGCCTCAACGGACGCTCCGCGTTTGGCTCTCGATGGGACGCAGAGCGTCCCGGGCTGCATTCCCACGCGGAGCGTGGGAACGATCAATTACAAAACATGCCACCCGCCACCCAGCGCCTTGTACAACGCAATACTCGCCTGCAACCGCGACAACCGCAGCTGCACATTCAAATCCTGCGCTGCATATAGCGTGCGCTGTGTCTCCAGCACCGTCAGCAAATCCTCGGCACCGGCCTGATAACGGCTTTGCGCAATGTTGAATGCCGTCTGCGCCTGGTTCAGTTCTTCACTTTGCCACTGCCGCTGCTCGTCCAGTCCGCGAATGCTGTTGAGGGCTTTTTCCACATCGGCGAACCCATTGATGATCGCCCCGCGATACGTCTCCAGCAGTTCTTCCTGGCGGGCCGTGGCCTTGTCGCGTTTGGCACTCAGGCGACCGTTGTTGAAGACCGGCGCGAGCAATCCAGCGGTCAGGTTGTAGAACGGGCTGCGCAGGATGTCGGCGGCGCGGTCGGCACCGGAGCCGATGTCTGCGCTCAGGGTCACGGCTGGCAGCATGGCGGCGCGGGCGACGGTGACGTCGGCTTGTGCGGCGGCCAGTTGTGCTTCGGCGCGGGCGATGTCCGGTCGACGGCTGATCAGTTCACTGGGCACACCGGCCGCGATGGTTGGCCATGACAGTTGATCAAAGCGTTCCTGACCCAAAGATAATTCCTGTACCGGCCGGCCGAGCAGGGCGGCAAGACTGATCTGCGCATCCTGAGCCTGTTGCTGCACCAGCGGAAATTGCCGTTGTTGCGCAGCGACCAGACTTTTCTGTTGCGCCAGTTCCAACGCTGTCGCCGAGCCCGAGTCGAAACGCGTCTGCACCCGTTGCAAAACGTTCTTCGCGTTCGCCAGGTTCAGCTCGGCAATGCGACTTTGCTCGTGCAAAGACAGGGTTTGCGCGTAGCCGTTGGCGACGCCGCTGAGCAGCGTCAACTCCACCGTCGCCTGATCGAACTCGCTGGCCTGCAGCCCGAATTGCGCACTGGCGCGGGAAGCGCGTTGCCCGCCCCAGAAGTCGATTTCGTAACTGGCGCTGAGGTTGGCGTCGAAGTAATCCACCGCCTTGTTGCTGCTGTCGGCATCCAGTTGGCTGTAGCCGTTACCGCGCAGCAACTTCTGGCGGTTGGCGTTCAGGGCGGCCGTGACCTCAGGCAGTAGCGTGCCGCCGGCAACCACCATGTCGGCCTGAGCCTGGCGCACCCGGGCGATGGCGGCAGCCAAATCGTAACTGCCGACCCGGGCCTGTTCGATCAGGCGATCAAGCTCGGGGCTGCCAAACTGCGTCCACCATTGCAGGTTGTTGCGCGTGGCGCTTTCAGTGTGTGGCGATTGCCAGGAGGAGGGCGGCAAGACTCCGCTGTCCGGGCGTTGCGCAGGGCTACCACAGGCGCTTAGCAACAGGCAGAGGGTCAGCAAACTCAGTTGCGGCTTCATGGAGAGATCATTCACTGGTAAGGGCCGTGACCGGGTCGAGTCGGGCAGCTTTGCGGGCCGGCATGAAGCCGAAGACAACACCGGTGACCAGGGCGCAGCCGAAGGCGCCGAGCACCGCTATCAAGGAGAACGCGACAGCGACTTCGCTGAGGATCAGCACGCCGCCGACGATCAGCGCCAGGGCGATCCCGGCGAGCCCGCCGACCACCGAAAGCATCACCGCTTCGGTGAGGAACTGGCGCAGGATGTCGCGTTGGCGGGCGCCGGTGGCCATGCGGATGCCGATCTCGCGGGTGCGTTCGCGCACGGTCATGAGCATGATGTTCATCACGCCAATCCCGCCCACCAGCAACGAAATTGCGGCAATCGAACCGAGCATCAGCGACAGGGTATTTTGCGTGCGTGCCTCGGCTTGAATCATTGCCGCGTTGTTGGTCAGTTCGAAATCCTTTTTGCCGTTGTGCAGTCGCAGCATCAATTGTTTGATGGCTTTTTCGGTCTCCTTGACCTTGCGTGCATCGGTAGCGGCGATGGCCACGTATTCGGGATTGTGGGTGCCGAACAGCCGCACACTCGCAGCGGAATACGGAATGGCAATGCGGTCGTCGCTGTCGGAGTCGCCGGAGCTGGCGCCTTTTTCGGCCAGTACGCCGACCACCTGGAACGGCACGTTCTCGATCAGGATGTACTGGCCGATCGGGTTGGCGACGTCCTTGAGCAACTTGGTCCGCACCTTATGCCCGATCACCGCGACCGCCGCCGCATTACGTTCATCGTCTTGAGTGAAATAGCTGCCTTCCACCACCGGCCAGTTGAAGATGGTCGGGAAGTTGGTGTCGTTGCCGCCGACGTAACTCAAGTGGTCGAGGTTGCCGAAACGCACCCCGGCCTCTTGGCCATTGACCGGCATGATCCGCATCACCTGCGGCAGGCTCGCCACCGCTGCGACGTCATCCAGGCTGACGATGCCCAGCGGTGTTCGCGGGTTTGGCGACGAGCCGCTGAGGTAAATGATGTTGGAACCGAACGCGCCCATTTGCGCCATCACCTGGCGCTTGCTGCCTTCACCCACCGCCAGCATCACCACCACCGACGCGACGCCGATGATGATGCCGAGCAGCGTCAGCGCGGTGCGAAAGCGGTTGATCCACATCACCCGCCACGCGGCTTGCACCGCATCGACCAATTCGCCTTTCCAGGCACCGGTGGCGTCGGCGCCTTCGGTGAGGCGCTTGCGCAAGTCCACCGCTTGCAACGCACCGGGATCGGCCGACGTCTGTGCGTAGGGGTTGTCACGGGCGCTGTCGCTGATGATCAGCCCGTCGCGAATTTCGATGATGCGTTTGGCCCGCGCTGCCACTTCGCGGTCGTGGGTGATGAGGATCACCACGTGGCCTTGGCTCGCCAGTTCGTCGAGCAGGGTCATGACCTCAGCGCCGCTGTGGCTGTCGAGGGCGCCGGTGGGTTCGTCGGCGAGGATGATGTGGCCGCCGTTCATCAAGGCGCGGGCGATCGACACCCGTTGTTGCTGGCCGCCGGAGAGCTGGTGCGGACGATTACCGGTGCGTGAAGCCAGGCCGAGACGGTCGAGCAGGGCGGCAGCGCGGGCGTGGCGTTCGGCGGCCGGAGTGCCGGCGTAGATGGCCGGCATCTCGACGTTTTCCTGGGCCGAACCGGACGGGATCAGGTGATAACCCTGAAAGACAAAGCCAAAGGCTTCGCGACGCAGCCAGGCCAGCTGGTCGCTGTCGAGTGCCGCCACGTTTTCCCCGGCGAAGCGGTATTCGCCCGAGGTTGGACGGTCGAGGCAGCCGAGGATGTTCATCAGCGTCGACTTGCCGGAGCCGGAAGCGCCGACGATCGCCACGAATTCCCCGGCATGAATCGACAGGTCTATACCGCGCAACACGTGAACTTCAGGTGAGTCGCCGCCGCCATAGGCTTTGCGGATGTCTTGCAGGTCGATCAGGGGCGTCAGCATTCAGCCGCCACTCCCGTCGGCCGGGCCGATCAACAGGTGATCGCCTTCCTGCAAGCCGTCGAGGATCTGCACCCGCAGGCGATCGCTGATGCCGATGCGAACGTCGCGCTGCTCGATGCGGCCATTTTTGGCGACAACCTGTGCGGTCTGATTGTCGGTTTGAGCGCCGGCTTGCAGGGCCGCGATGGGCGCGGTGAGGACGTTTTTCGCCTGCTCGGCGACGAAGAATACTTGCGTGGTCATTTCCGCCATCAGCGCGTTGTCGGCGTTGTCGACGTCCAGCAGTACGGTGTACAGCACCACGCGAGCGCTGCCGCTTTTGCTCGAACTGGCGGGGCTGCCGCCGCCCTGGCTGGTCTGGTCCAGCGGCTTGGGCGGCACCGGCAGAATCTGCCGCACGGTGCTGTTCCAGCGACGGTTGCCGCCGCTGAGGGTGGTGAACCAGACGGTCATGCCGGGTTTGACGTGACCGATGTCCGCTTCCGACACCTCTGCCCAGACGGTCATCGGCGACAACCTGGCGATGCGCAGAATCAGTGGCGTCTGCTGCTGTGCGTTGAGGGTCTGGCCGACCCGGGCGTCGAGTGCGACGACGGTTCCGCTCATGGGCGCATAAATTCGGGTGTAACCCAGTTCCGCCTGATCGCTGCGCAGGCTGGCCTGGGCCTGGCGGATCTGCGCCTGGAACATGTCGATACGGGCCTGGGTGGCGCGCAGTTCGGCCTCGGCAGTCTGCACATCTTCTTCACGGGTGGCGCCACCGGCCTTGAGGTTCTGCTGACGCTGGAATTTCTGTCGGGCGAGGTCGTGCTGCGCCCGTTGTTCCAGGAGCTGTGCCTTGAGATTTTCGATGGAGAAACGCCCGGCGTCGAGTTTGGCCTGCTGTGTGGAGGGATCGATTTCCACCAGCAACTGGCCTTCCTCGACGGTGTCACCGACTTCCACGTGGATCTTGTGGATCTGCCCGGACGCCTGGGCACCCACGTCGACATAGCGTCGAGGTTGCAGAGTGCCCAGCGCGGTGACGCTGCTTTCGATGTCGGCGCGGGTGACCTGAACGGTGGCGAACTGGTCGCGGCCGGGCGGGATGATCTGCCAGGTGGCCACGGCCATAACGGGGATCAGACATAGTGCTACAAGCAGGGCGCGTCGGGTCTGTCGGGGACGTTTCATGCAGGGTTCCGGCCAATGAATATCGGCCCGTCGTTCAAAACCGTTGAATAGGGACGGGGAGCTGTCCTGTAAACGAGGAAAGTGGCAGGAAATTTAGGCGACGACACAAGCCCGCTCCCACAGGTTCAAGACTATTTGTCGAGCAAGGTGAAGCAACACTTTAAATCTATATGAGAATTACTATAAATTACGCACCTCGAACTGCCACTATCGTGCCACTGCCTATTTCGGCGGTCGTCGATCTGGCTCAAGGACAGAAACCGCACCCCTGCGGCCGGGAGTCATGTTGGAAAACTACTATCGCGAGCTGGTGTGTTTTTTGAACGCCAAGCTGGGCAACCGTCAGGTGGCCGAAGATGTGGTGCATGACGCTTATCTGCGGGTACTGGAGCGTTCCAGCGACACGCCGATCGAGCAGCCTCGGGCGTTCCTGTATCGCACCGCGCTCAATCTGGTGATCGACGACCATCGGCGCAATGCCCTGCGTCAGGTCGAATCCCTGGAAGTGCTCGACAACGAAGAACGCTACTTCACGCCATCCCCCCATCACAGCCTCGATCACGGTCAACGACTGGAGATGCTCCAGCGTGCATTGGCGGAATTGCCACGGTTGTGCCGCGAGAGTTTTCTGCTGCGCAAGATCGATGGCTTGTCGCACCCGGAGATCGCCGAACACCTGGGCATTTCCCGGGCCCTGGTGGAGAAACACATCGTCAATGCGATGAAGCATTGCCGTGTGCGGATGCGCCAATGGGATGCCCATTGATCCGTCCTGCTTCGTAAACAAACAGTATTAAATTTTATTTCATTGTCCTCGTTCCCTATCAACAGACGACCTGCTGTCCTGCTCAAGGCCGGCCAGGTCACTTAGGCTTACTCCCCGATGCTCGGGGGTTCATCCAGAGGACACTGGAAATGACACAGGCAATTGCATCGCCCATCGTTCACGACCTGATCGGCGTCGGCTTCGGCCCTTCGAACCTGGCGCTGGCCATCGCGTTGCAAGAGCGCGGGCCGAGTCAGGGCGAGCTGGATGTTCTGTTTCTCGACAAGCAGGCCGACTACCGCTGGCACGGCAACACCCTGGTGACCCAGAGCGAGTTGCAGATTTCCTTCCTCAAGGACCTGGTGACCCTGCGCAATCCGACCAGCCCTTACTCGTTCGTCAATTACCTCAAGCACCACGGCCGTCTGGTGGACTTCATCAACCTCGGCACCTTCTATCCGTGCCGTATGGAGTACAACGATTACCTGCGTTGGGTCGCCGGGCAATTCACCGAGCAAAGCCGTTACGGCGAAGAAGTGCTGACCATCGAGCCGGTGCTGCACAACCAGCAGGTCGAAGCACTGCGGGTGATCTCGCGCGATACCCAAGGTCATCAGCACGTTCGCACCACCCGTTCGGTGGTGGTCAGCGCCGGCGGTACACCGCGCATTCCCGAAGCATTCAAGGCGCTCAAGGGTGACAGCCGAGTATTCCACCACTCCCAGTACCTGGCGCAGATGGCCAAGCAACCGTGCGTGAACAACCAGCCGATGAGCATCGCGATCATCGGCGGTGGGCAGAGCGCGGCGGAGGCCTTTATCGATCTGAACGACAGCTTCCCGTCGGTGCAGGTGGACATGATCCTGCGTGGCTCGGCCCTGAAGCCGGCGGACGATAGCCCCTTCGTCAACGAAGTATTCTCGCCGGAGTTCACTGACCTGGTGTTCCAGCAGGCGAGCAGCGAGCGCGAGCGACTGGTCAACGAGTACCACAACACCAACTATTCGGTGGTGGACATCGACCTGATCGAACGCATCTACGGCATCTTCTATCGTCAGAAAGTGTCGGGCATCGCGCGCCATGCGTTCCGCACCCTGACCACGATCGAAAAAGCCACCGCCACCGAGCGCGGTATCGAGTTGGCAGTACGCAACAACGCCACGGGTGAAGTCAGGGTCCGTCATTACGACGCCGTGGTGTTGGCCACCGGTTACGAGCGCCAGATGCACCGCAAACTGCTGGCGCCGCTGGAGCAGTACCTGGGTGATTTCGACGTCGATCGCAACTACAAACTGATCACTGACGAGCGCTGCAAGGCTGGCATTTATATGCAGGGCTTCTGTCAGGCCAGCCACGGCTTGAGCGACACCTTGCTGTCGATCCTGCCGATCCGCGCCGATGAGATTGCCGGCTCGTTGTATGACCATGGCAAGGCACGTGGGCAGGGTCGGTCGGTGATGGATTTGTTGTTGGCGACTGCCAGCTGACCCCTCACCCTGATCGTTCCCACGCAGAGCGTGGGAACGATCATCCTGAACCCTTCCTGAAGAATCCTCCGATTCCCCCTGCACACGCCCAAGCATCGTTTACTCTCCAGAAATCGGGGCGTAAGCTTCGCGCGTTTTCAATCAATAGTGGAGACCCACAGTGGGTACTTGTTCGAGTGACAGTAGTCGGCCGGTTTCGATAACCGGCACCTTCCCGGCAAGATAACGCGCCATTTCTCGTGCCGTTGTCTTGCCGAAAAGCGAGCAGCGGCATCCCGAACACGGCCAGTTCTGGCCCGATTCCCGACGTCCTCTCATCGACGCTGAACCGTGCGTGATGTTCGACTTTTTCGTCGTCATCGCGGCGTATCGACACGCCTGCTCGAAGGTTTCCTGGCCGACCCTGGGGGAATTGCCATGAACCTGACCCTGCTCAAAGAATTCTTCGCCGGATTCCTGCGCACCCGCCACATCGCCCGACACTTCCGTCGACTGGCGCTGCTGGAAAACTTCACCGCCACCACGGTCAGCCGCGAGGTGCCGCCCACCCTGGCGCAAACCCTGGTGAGCGCCGCCAACAGCGACACCGGCCAACTGCTGGACAATCTCGGCAGCCACACCGATGGCTTGAGCGAACTCGAAGCCGATGCACTGCGCGTGCAATACGGCCTCAATGAAGTCGAGCACGAACAGCCTCTGCCGTGGTGGATTCACCTGTGGCACTGCTACAAAAACCCGTTCAACCTGTTGCTGACATTGCTCGCGATGATCTCCTGGCTGACCGAAGACATGAAAGCCGCCATCGTGATTTTCTCCATGGTGGTGCTCTCGACCTTGCTGCGCTTCTGGCAGGAAACCAAATCCAACCAGGCCGCCGACGCCCTCAAGGCAATGGTGAGCAACACCGCCACGGTGCTGCGTCGGGACGCGGCACGTACCGAGTTGCCAATCAAGCAGTTAGTACCGGGCGATCTGATCGTATTGTCGGCCGGCGATATGATCCCCGCCGATTGCCGGGTGCTCGGCGCCAAGGACTTGTTCGTCAGCCAGGCCGCGATGACCGGCGAATCGATGCCGGTGGAAAAATTCCCCCGTCAACAGGACAGCGACACCCGCAACCCGCTGGACCTCGACAACATTCTGTTCATGGGCACCAACGTGGTGTCCGGCACGGCCATGGCGGTGATTCTCACCACCGGCAACAACACCTATTTCGGTGCCCTGGCCCAGCGGGTCGGCGCTACGGATCGCGCACCCACCTCATTCCAGACCGGCGTCAACAAAGTCAGCTGGCTGTTGATCCGCTTTATGTTCGTGATGGCGCCGCTGGTGTTGTTCATCAATGGCTTCACCAAGGGCGACTGGACCGAAGCGCTGCTGTTCGCGCTGTCAATTGCCGTGGGCCTGACCCCGGAAATGCTGCCGATGATCGTCACCTCGACCCTGGCCAAAGGCGCGGTGTTCCTGTCGCGCAAAAAAGTCATCGTCAAACGCCTCGACGCGATCCAGAACTTCGGCGCCATGGACGTGCTCTGCACCGACAAGACCGGCACGCTGACTCAAGACAAGATCTTCCTGGCGTGCAATGTCGATGTCTGGGGCAACGACTCCGATGACGTACTGGAAATGGCCTACCTCAACAGCTACTACCAGACCGGCCTGAAAAACCTGCTGGACGTAGCGGTGCTGGAACACGTGGAAATCCACCGTGAACTGAAAGTCGGCACGGCATATCGCAAGGTCGACGAGATCCCGTTCGACTTCACTCGCCGGCGAATGTCAGTGGTGGTCGCCGAGCGAGATCATTCGCACCTGCTGATCTGCAAGGGCGCGGTGGAAGAAGTGCTGGCGGTCTGCACGCGGGTGCGTCACGGCGAGGTCGATGAAGCACTGAGTGATGAACTGTTGGCGCGGATTCTTCAGGTCGCGGCCACGTTCAATGCCGAGGGCTTGCGAGTGGTGGCGGTTGCCGCGCGGCCGATGATTGAAGGGCGCGAAACGTACAGCCTGGCCGATGAACAGGCGCTGACGCTGATCGGTTACGTGGCCTTCCTCGATCCACCCAAAGAAAGCACCGCGCCAGCCCTCAAAGCGCTGGCCGCCCACGGCGTCGCGGTGAAAGTGCTGACCGGCGACAACGAACGGGTGACCGCGAAAATTTGCCGCGAAGTCGGTCTGGAGCAGCAAGGTCTGCTGATGGGTAACGACATCGAACGCATGAGCGACGCCGAACTGGCGGTGGCGGTGGAGACCACCAATGTCTTCGCCAAGCTCACCCCGTCGCACAAGGAACGCATCGTCCGTCTGCTCAAGGGCAACGGTCATGTCGTCGGCTTCATGGGCGACGGCATCAACGACGCGCCAGCCCTGCGTACCGCCGATATCGGTATTTCGGTGGACAGCGCCGTGGACATCGCCAAGGAAGCGGCGGACATCATCCTGCTGGAGAAAAGCCTGATGGTGCTGGAGGAGGGCGTATTGGAAGGGCGCCGGACCTTCGCCAACATGCTCAAGTACATCAAAATGACCGCCAGTTCGAATTTCGGCAACGTGTTTTCAGTGCTGGTGGCCAGCGCGTTCATTCCGTTCCTGCCGATGCTGCCGATGCACCTGCTGGTGCAGAACCTGCTTTATGACATTTCGCAGATCGCCATCCCGTTCGATAACGTCGATGAAGAAATGCTCAGCAAACCCCAGCGCTGGCAACCGGCGGACGTCGGTCGTTTCATGCTGTTTTTCGGACCGATCAGCTCGATCTTCGACATCACCACTTTTGTCCTGATGTGGTACGTGTTTGACGCCAATACCCCGGATCACCAGACCCTGTTCCAGTCCGGCTGGTTCGTGGTCGGCCTGCTGACCCAGACCCTGATCGTGCACATGATCCGCACGCCGAAAATTCCGCTCCTGCAAAGCCGCGCGGCGATGCCACTGATGGTGATGACTGGAGTCATCATGGCCGTGGGCATCTTCCTGCCGATGGGACCACTGGCGCACTACTTCAAATTGCAGGCGCTGCCGTCGCTGTATTTTGTGTTTTTGCCAGTGATTTTACTGGCGTACATGGCACTGACCCAGGCAGTGAAAGGCTTCTACATTCGCCGGTTTGGCTGGCAGTAAAGCGTGCACATTTAGGAAAGGTCCTACAGAAAACTCGACAGGTCTTCCGTAGCCTGCGCCCTCACGAATCCGACACCCTCCTGGGGGCCCCTGTTGTCGAACAAAGCCTTACGCATCCTGATCGCCGACGAACTGCATTTTCACCGCATGAAGGTTGAGCGACTGTTCAATCAACTTGACTACTACCGGATAGCACCGGTGCCCAGCCTGGAAGAGCTATTGGCCCTGGTCGAATACGGTTGCGAGCCATTTGATCTGGTGGTCATCAATGCATCGCTGGCGGGTGGAGCGTTGAACCTGCTCGATTTCTTCCTCGATAACCAACAGGTTCATCACGCCTTGATCTACGACGGCCAGCAGGCGCAGTTGCCGCCCATTCCTGCCTGCGTTCAACAGACTGTTCAGGTGAGCCATGCGACGTTGCCTGATCAGGCGTCCATCCAGCGGCTGATGGCGATCATCGATCCTCGTCTCCCGTTCGTCGGCACTGTCATTTCTGTCAGGTAGTTGCGTCCGGATTTTCATGCAAAAGTCTTTGCGCAGCCGGTGCGTTTAACCGGGCCGGGCTCATGGGCATTGAGCGCTCAATCGTCGTGTTTTTTGCACAGGAAGTTGCCATGAAGTCAGTGCCGTCAGTACTGGTTGGAGACGATCATCCGGTGGTCCGTGCCGCGGTCAAAATGGTATTGAAAGAAGAAGGCTTCAAACAAATATACGAAGCGTCCAGCGGGAACGAGGTTTTATCGATTGTCCGGGAGCATTCACCCGATCTGGTGGTGCTGGATCTGGTGATGCCCGGTGGCGACGGGCTGGATGTGCTGGCGCGGATCCAGGCCAGTCAGGTGCCGTGCCGAGTGCTGGTCTTCACGTCGCAGGAGCCTATGTTTTATCAGGATCGGTGCATGCGCGCCGGTGCCGCGGCCTATGTCACCAAGACCAACACGTTGCAGCATTTGCACAAAGCGGTTCACGCCGTGATGGCCGGTTATACCTATTTCGCCCAGCTTCCCTGCGCGTCGGTGTCGCTGAGCAAGTTGCAACTCAGCGAAAAACAGATGATCGACACACTCTCCGACCGCGAACTGGCGATCTTTCAGCATCTGGCTCGAGGCATGAGCAACAAGGTGATCGCCGACATCATGCACCTGAGCCACAAGACCGTCAGTACCTACAAGACCCGTTTGATTGAAAAACTCAACGTGGAAGCGTCGGTGCACCTGAGGGATTTTGCCAAGCGTAATCATCTGATCTGAGTGAGCCTGATCATGCGCAATTGTTTGTGGGCTTTGTTGCTGTTCTGTGTACTGGGAGCACCGGTTGCGGAAGCTGACGAGCCACAGCTTTTGCATTTGCTGGGGCGTTCCTCGGTGGAGGGCTATCAGGTCCAACTGAATGAAAAGGACTGGCAGTGGCTGCGCGACAAGCGAGTCTTGCGCCTCGGGGTGTCGGGGCCGGACTATCCGCCGTTCGAGATCACGCGCAACGTTGATGAGCTGGAAGGCATCACCGCAGACTATGCCGCGCTGGTGGCGCAACTGCTGCACGTCAAAATCGAGGTGCTTCGTTACCGCACACGCGAAGCGGCCATGAATGCGCTCAAACACGATGATCTGGACCTGCTCGGCACGTCCAACAACTTCGAGGCGGCCGATCCCGAGCTGACCCGTTCCAGTGCTTATGCTGAAGATCAGCCTATTCTGGTGAGCCGAGTGGACGAGCAAATGCCCGTCGATCTGGCGGGTAAGCGCATCGCCATGGTCGATGACTATCTGCCGTCGCAGACCGTCGAAGCCTTCTATCCCGAGGCAAGCCTGCAACGTTATGCCTCGGTGGTCGATGCGCTTGGGGCGGTGGCGTATGGGCAGGATGACGTGTACCTCGGTGACCTCATCAGCGCCAATTACCTGGTCAACTACAACAACCTCAATAACGTTCATCTGGTGGGGCCGTCCGGACTCGACGCTAACCCCTTCGGTTTCGCATTGGCTGGGGGCAATGTGCGTTTGAAAAGCATTGTCGACAAGGCCCTGACGGCGATCCCCATGGATCAACGCTCGGCCATCGAGCATCGCTGGAGCGCGGGCAAGGCCAAAATGATGGGTCAGCAGCGCGTGAGTCTGAGCGCGAGTGAAAAGCGCTGGCTGGATCAGCACCCGACGGTAAATGTCGGCGTGGTCGAGAATTTTGCACCGTTGACGTTTTACGACGCCGAGGGACAGTTCAGCGGGTTGACGGCGCAATTGCTGACGCTGATCAGCCAGCGCAGCGGCTTGAACTTCAACGTGCTGCGGGGGCATTCCCTGGACCAGCAAATCCAGCAACTCAAGGCTGGCGAGATCGACGTGTTGCCCGCCCTCATCCCCACGACTGAAGGCGTCGCCGAGCTGCGTTTTACCAGCCCTTACGTGACGAATCCGTACACGTTGGTCAGTGCAATCAGCCCCGGTAGCCCAAGGACGCTGGACGATCTGGCGGGCAAACGCCTGGCGATTTACCACAGCCATCCGATGCGCTCATTCATTCAGGCAAAGGCGCCGGATGTGCAGATGGTGGATGTCGAAAACCCGGCCCAAGGTCTGGAGTTGGTCATGAAGGGGCAGGCCGATGCCGCGCTCAGTTCATTGTTCATGACCCGTTACCTGATTGCCCGGTATTACCGCGAGCGCCTGCGGATCAGCAGCACCGTGGGCGATGAACCGGCGCGCATCGCCCTGGCCATCGGCCGTGATGCGCCGCAGTTGCAGTCGATTCTAAACAAGGCGTTGCTGAGCATTTCGCCCCAGGAGATGGACGAGCTGGTCGCCCGTTGGAGCAATGATGTGGTGGTGGATGACAGCTATTGGCTGCGTCATCGCGGAGGGATTTTTCAGGCATTTGCTGCGGCGGGCGTCTTGTTGTTGCTCGCACTTGCCTGGATTGCCTGGCAGCGTCGGCAGATCCGTCAGCGCCAACAACTGCTCGGGCAATTGCAAGACGCCAAGAACGCTGCCGATGATGCCAATCGCGCCAAAACCACGTTTTTGGCGACCATGAGCCATGAAATCCGCACGCCGATGAATGCCCTGATCGGCATGCTGGAAATCGCCGAGAAGCGCGCAGAAGAGGGTGTCGCCGACCGTTTCGCCCTTGACGTGGCGTCCAATGCCGCGCAGCAATTGCTGGCGTTGATCGGCGACATCCTGGACATTGCCCGCATTGAATCCGGGCATTTGTCGCTGACACCTGAACGGGCCAATCTACGGACGCTGGTGGCGTCGGTGTGTCGGGTTTTTGAGGGGCTGGCACGGCAGAAAACGCTGGGATGGCGAGTCGAACTGGACGAGCGTAGCGACCGCGACGTGTTGATCGATCCCACGCGATTCAAGCAAGTACTGTCCAATCTGCTGAGCAACGCCATCAAGTTCACCCCTGCCGGTGAGGTGAGCCTGACGCTGCGGGTGGCGTCTGGTTTGCCGGGGCATCTGGCGGTCAGCGTGCACATTGAGGACAGCGGCATTGGCATCAGCACCGCCGACCAGCAGCGGCTGTTTAGCCCGTTCGTCCAGGCCCGGAACTCCCGACAATCTGGCCGGAGCGGGTCTGGGTTGGGGCTGGTGATCAGTCGCACCCTGTGCGAAATGATGGGGGGGCGGTTGCAACTCGACAGCGTGGTCGGACGGGGCACGCAAATCGACGTCAGCCTTGATCTGCTCGCGTTGCAAGCGTTGCCCGCAAGCGAACAGGTCGATAGTGAATGGCAGACAAGCACGCGAACACTGAATATTCTGGTGGTCGACGATTACGCGCTCAATCGACTGTTGATGTCATGGCAACTGAGTGATCTAGGGCACAACGTTCTGGAGGCAGAGGATGGCGAATGCGGACTTGAGCGGTGGCGCGAAAATGAACTCGATCTGGTCATCACCGACTGCAATATGCCAATGGTCAGTGGTTATGAGCTGGCAGGTGCGATTCGCGATGAAGAGCGCGCCCATGGATTACCGCCGACGCTGATTCTGGGATTTACCGCCAATGCACAACCCGAGGAGAAGGTGCGCTGCCTTGAAGCGGGCATGGATGACTGCCTGTTCAAACCGATCCGGCTGGCAGATTTGCGTACCTGGTTGGCGTCCCGATTTGTGAGTGAGCCGCCAGCGCCGGTTGAAGAGCAATCACCGTCCGAGATCGACTTGACCGGCCTGGAGCTATACGTCGGTGAGGACCGGACGCTGATCAATCATTTGTTGCGCGAACTGGCCGAGACCAACCGCTACGATCGCGATGATCTGCTTGCAGCGCACGTCAGTGGCAATTGCCACCGCCTGGAAGACTTGGCGCACCGTATCAAAGGTAGTGCGCGCATGGTCCGTGCAGAACGTTTGATCGAGTGTTGCGAACATCTGGAAACTGCCTGCGCCGAGGGGCGCGCGGCGTTGATCGACGAGGCCGTCGATCAATTGCAGCACGCCATGGCACGCCTGGATCAGAGCCTCAAGCGAGACTGAAGCTTAATCCCAGTATGGCGCGATGCCTTGGGGGCTGGTCAGTCGATGGCCGCGATCAAGACCCGCGATCAGCGCCATGTCGGCGTTGCTCAACGTTCTCCAACCACATCCCGGACTACCGCAACTTGATGACCAGCTACAACACGCTGACCAACAGCAAGTAATGTTGGATTGATGTATAGAAAAGGGCCTCTTTCGAGGCCCTTTTTTGTTTTTCAAAGCTATAACGCCACAAGGGAAATGTGTGCGATCTTCCGTTCCTTGGCCTTCGCTGGAGTTGCTTGATGCTGTCACTGCTCACCGATCACCCGCTGTTCTGCGCGATGACTTTGATCCTTATCGATCTTGGGCTTTGGCGCCTACTCAGTGCCAATGGCAGCCATTGGAAACTGTTCGTGCGGCTGGTGATTTTCTCGTTGTTCAGTGTCCTGCTGTTCAACGAAGGCATGAACCCCATGGAGACAGCGCCCTGGGCCGACAACGTCCCGCTGCACCTGGCGGCCACCGGTTTGCAGATCGGCTGGTGGCTGTTCGGCGCACGAACCCTGACAGTGCTGATCGGCGCGGTGATGATGCAACGGGTCGGGCACACCGGGCGCTTGCTGCAAGATTTGCTCGGCGCGGTGATTTTCCTGATTGCAATCATCGCCGCCCTGGCGTATGTACTCGATCTGCCGGTCAAGGGCGTGCTGGCGACCTCCGGGGCGTTGGCGATCATCGTCGGCCTGGCCTTGCAAAGTACCCTCAGCGACGTGTTCTCCGGGATCGTCTTGAATACCACCAAACCCTATCAACTGGATGACTGGATCTCCATCGACGGCACCGAAGGTCGAGTCACCGATATCGACTGGCGCGCGACGCGCCTGCAAACGGCCCAGGGCAGCATGGCGGTGATCCCCAACTCCCTGGCGGCCAAGGCCAAGATCATCAACTTCAGCCGGCCCAGTGATATTTTCGGCGTATCTATGAGCTTGCAACTGAGTCCGCACGCTCGTCCGCAAACGGTGATCGACGCGCTGGAACGGGCGATGCAAGGATGCCGCTATCTGTTGAACAAACCGGCGCCGAGCGTAGCGTTGAAGGGCTCCAGCGCCACCGGCGTGGAATACGAAATCAGCGGTTTCGTGGTCTCAATGGACCAGAAACGCATGGTCCGTAATCTGCTGTTCGACCTGGCGTTCCGGCACTTGCAGGCCAGTGGTGTCAGCCTGTTGTCGAACGTCGAACCTAATGCACCTGCCAACCTGTCACGGCCACGGGCACTGCTGGACGCGTCGAACATTTTCTCGACCCTGCGTCAGGAAGAGAAAGAAACTTTCAGCCAGAACATGACACTGCAAACCTTCCGCGCCGGTGAAATGATCCTGCCGGCGGGGGAGGTCAGCGACCATTTGTTCATCATTGAATCCGGCGTCGTGTCGGTGGAGCTGAGCCGAGGCGGGGTCAAGTTCGAAACCGGGCGCATGGGGCCGGGAGAGGTGATCGGCGAGGGCGGGATTTTGTCGGATACGGCGTTGCCGGCGGACTTCAGCGCCAAGACGGTCTGCAGCTTGTACCGGATCGAGAAGGAATACCTCCAACCGTGTCTGGACGCGCGGCATGACATTAGCGAAGCGATGAAGACTTTGCTGGATTTCCGCTTGAACAAGGCCCAGAGGTTGACTCAAGAAGTGCCTAAGGTTGTGCAGAAGAAGGGATTTTTGCAGTGGCTGCGCAATCGAGCGTAGGGGCTCGAAGGTCACGGGCGCCCAACGGGGCAGGCGATCAACAGCAAGGCTAGATAAGCCAGGGTTTGTCGACGCGTCAGCGGTTTTTTGTGCACCGACTGCTGCGCTGCGATCCGGGTGCGGTCATGTCCGTGAATCTGGGAGAGCAGAAAGGCTTCACGCGCCTGTTCCGGCATTTCCCACAACAAGGACTCCAAGTGCCAACGTGATTCGGAATTCGGCGAAGTAGCCGGTGGCAAAGGCATTTCGGATGAGGACGACATGGCAATTACCCATGTGGATTATTTTCAAGCCCCCCCATTGGCATCCTCAACTTCCCAATAATTGGCTATTTGCTGCAGGTCAGTGCGCAATTAACGTAGCCCCACACCCTTTGTGACTGGATCCCACCATGCAACCGCGTATCGATTTCTACACTGCTTCCCCTGACGCACTCAAAGCCATGATCGCTCTGGAAACCGCTGTGTCGAAGCTGCCTTTGGAAAAGACGCTGATCGAACTGGTCAAGCTGCGCGCCTCGCAGATCAATGGCTGCGCCTTCTGCGTCGACATGCACACCGACGATGCCCGCAAGGGTGGCGAAACCGAACGTCGGCTGTACGCGGTATCGGTCTGGCGTGAAACGCCGTTCTTCACGCCCCGCGAACGTGCGGCGCTGGCCTGGACCGAATCCTTGACGCTGCTGAGCCAGACCCATGCCCCGGACGAAGACTACGAACTGGTCACGGCCCAGTTCACTCCCAAAGAAATGGTCGACCTGAGCGTGGCGATTTCCACCATCAACAGCTGGAACCGCCTGGCGGTAGGCTTCCGCAAAATGCCTCAGGAGTAACACTAACGGCTGTAGGTCAGCAGCCAGAGCTGATGCAGGCTGGCGGTGACGCCCACGTCACCGCTTTGGCCGAACGCGGCGAAGTTGTTGCCGACTTGGGACAGCCACTGATTCAGCGCTTCGTTGGTGCTGTTAAGGTTTCCGCCAGGCGGGTGAAGTGCAGGTTGGTGCGGTCGGCAATCCCGCGCCAGCCAAGGGCGAAGTTGCGATCTTTCAAGGCGCGCAGATCGACGATCGGATTGGTGAATGATCACCCGTTGCCCCGGCGTCATCCTCGCCAGTTGATCTTCCTTGAAGTTCGCGTCGACCCACAGCCCGAACGCTAGCAGTTCAGCCTGGGCCCGGGCACTGAGGGCCTGGCCGGTCGTCAGTTGCTTATTTGAGCCAGGCGCCAGGGGTGATGCCGGTCATGTCCTTGAAGAAGGCGATGAACGCGCTGTCACTGGCAAACCCCAGGTCGAAGGCGCTATAGCCAATGTTCCGCCCGGTAGCGAGCAGTTCGATGGCGCGCATCAGCCGCCATTGCTGGCGCCATTGCTGATAGCCCATGCCGGTTTCACGCTGGAAGATTCGCCCGATGGTTCGGCCACTGGCTCCGATCTGTTGTTCCAGGGCTTGAAGTTCCGGTGGCAGTTGCTCGAGCATTGCGAGCAGCGGCGCCAGGCGTTTGTCCCAGGGCAATGGCAGTAGCATCGGTTGCGGCACGGCATCGCGGATTTCGCTCAAGCACAGACCCAACAGATTAATGAATTTACCCTGCTGCCAATCGGTGTCGAATTCAGCAACGGCTATGGGTTCCAACACCGCCCGCAGCAACGGGCTGACTTCAATCACACAGACCTGTTGCGGCAGCTCGGCGCACAACGACGGTGTCAGGTAAATCGAGCGATAGTCGACGATCTGCTGCATCACCGCGCGGTGGGCAACCCCAGGCGGAATCCACGCGGCGCGAGAGGGGGGCAGCAGGCACAACTGCTGCGCAAGGGTAATGCGGGTGCAACCCTGACGGGTGAACAGCAACTGTCCGCGTTCATGCTGATGCAGTCCGGAATCGTGATCGCCCAAGATTGCGGCGATGCCGATGACCGACGCCGGGTGGCTATCGGGATCGAATTGCGCGTGGGCATCGAGCCAGGCCATGGATTTGTCCGATTTCAACGATTAATTGGCAGGGTTTGGATAATACGCCAGTCACGGCTTCTTAAACTGCTCGCCAGTTTTTCCTGGAAGAGTGAAGTCGTGATGAACTCCAAAAGCCTGTTGGTATTGGCGATTGCCTTGCTGATGTTTCCGCAGATCGCCCAAACTCTTTACAGCCCGGCGCTGGGAGACATTGGCCGTGCCTTTGCCGTCGGGCCGCAAGAGGCGGCGCAAACCCTGTCTGTGTATTTTCTGACTTTCGCATTGGGCGTGGTGGTGTGGGGCCGGATGTGCGACCGGATCGGACGTCGACCTTCGATGCTCGCCGGCCTGGCGTTGTACGCCGGTGCCTCGATGCTGGCGCTGAATGCGGGCACCTTCGATGCCCTTTTGATGGCTCAGGCGCTGGCCGCGTTTGGTGCGGCGGTCGGCTCGGTCGTGACGCAAACCGTGCTGCGCGACCGTTTCAAGGGTGCGGAACTGGCGCAGGTGTTTTCGGTGATGGGAATCGCGCTGGCGCTCAGCCCGGCGATTGGCTTGTTCACCGGGGCGAGCCTGGTGCAAGGCTTCGGCTATCGCGGCGTGTTGGGATGCCTCCTGCTGCTGTCCTTGGTGTTGTGGCTGTGGTGCCTGCGGACCTTACCGGAAACCCGTCCACTGAATCTGACCACGCCTGCTCTGTTCGAGACGTTGTGGAAAATGCTCCAGGACCGCGATATCTGGCGTTCCACGCTCTTGGTGGCGTTATTCAATATTGCCCTGTTCAGCTATTACAGCCTCGGTCCCTTCATGTTTCAGCGATTGGATTTGAGTGCGCAGTTGTTCGGTTACAGCGGGATAATCCTGGCCTTGGGCTCCGGCCTCGGCGCCTGGCTCAACAAACGCCTGCTGCATCGAGGGCTCAATGGTTTGCAGTTGATCCGGCTGGCGGCGGTGTTGGCGTTGGCGGGCGGTGGCGGCGTTTGGCTGATGCAGGGCCGCGGTCTGTTTGTGCTGCCGATGATGCTGGTGGTGCTGGCGTTCGGCATGGCGATCCCGAATATCCTTGGCTCGGCACTGGCGAACTATGGTGATCGACTGGGCACGGCTGGCGCGTTGTTTGGATTGCTGTATTACCTGCTGATTGGTTTTGGGTTGCAACTTGCAGCCTGGGGGCAGGCGTTGGGTGAAACCTTGGTGGTGTGCGGCGCGTTGGCGTTGCTGCTGACAAGGATCAAGCAACGCCCTGTGGATCGATGAAATGATGATTCGCTGTTTCGCTCGCCGAGACCAGGGCGTAAGAAACATCCTGAAAAAATGCTTATGAACAAGGCCCTTTGCCGCCTGTGCTAGCTTTATTGGCAGGTTTGAAGCGTGCGCAAAACGGAAATTTTGCCAATGGCGGTTCAAATCGATTTTCAGGGACATCGAAAACCGAACTTGCAAGGATGCTCGATTATGCCGCTACAACGGCCCATTTCCTCCTTACCAGCCTATGACACCTTTGGGAATCCCTTCCAGGTGAAAGTCTGCGTCGTCCCAATGACAATAGCGTTAGCGAAACAATGGCACGAAAAGGTTCAGCCTCTCGTCAATAGCAATTACTCACATGATGGCGCAACGAACAGGAAAGTTCGTGCTGACGTTGGATGGCGCTGGCCAACGTATCTAAAACTTGTGGCGATCCATAACTACCTCACCAAATTGCCTGGTAATTCCTCCGAAAAAGGAAAGGCAATGTGTGTTGTCGTCTCGAAAGGTGAGCAAAAGTTTCCGATAGGAATGCTATCCATCGTTCCGAAATTGCATTGCAACGTCGAGGGAGCGGAACGGCAACGCGCTTTCACTTGGTACCTTTCCGACGCACCGTCAGAAGCTTATGAGCAGTTTTTGGAGCAGCCAGCGGTTCGTGGTGTTGCCAAGGCACTGATTGATTGCACGATTCAAGCTGCTTTGGACGAAGGCAATGACGGAGAAATGCTGTTGCATGCAGATCCCAAAGGAGGCAGGAAACTCATCGATTTTTACGAGGCTGGATGCAAAATACGCCGGCTCTCACCCAACAACGGCTGCGTCACGGTGGCATGGCGCAGGAGTCGCCCAGATGAATATTTCCACTTCAATGGGGCAGATGCTCAGGCATTTTCTTCTCGCTATGACACACGGCGATAGGCGGTCATGGTTCCACTCTGCGCTACGGACCACCGGGAGGTAGAGTAAATTTTATGAATGATGCCAGACCCCAACTTTCAAAGGCCGAGCTTGCCTACGCGCTTCGCGAGATGAAGGGGTTCAATGCCGATCTGGAAACGCAAACCGGTTACGAAGCATCCGCGGCGTTGCTCTCTGAAATAATGGCTGACCCCGTTCAGCGAGATCAGCTCGTTGCATTGCTGGAGCAATTTGATGAGTGCGGGGCGGAGCGATCGGATGTTAACTGGGTAAATGATGGTTCACCTTTTGACCTGTCCTCAAGATCATTGGTTCTGGATGATCTTTACTTTGATCTTCCAACGGGGGCTGAAGAGGCGGGTCTGATATCGGGCTCTTCTGTTGCTACTGTCAAGAATTTCCTGAGTAAGTACAAAGAGGAAATGTCCGCTTCCTATGGTTTTAGGTATGAGTCTCCCCCGTTGACTTGTGGCACCTATGTGGCAGTGGCCGAACCACGCTCGTATGAATGTCAGAGGTGTCCGGATCATATTTATTACGATGCCGAGGCTTGGAGCCAAGTGCTGATTTTAGCGAAACAGAAGTTGCAGGACGAGGCGACTCGCCGCACTTCATTTTTATCCCGGCTTGCCCAGGTTTTTAACAGGAATGAGCCGCCAGAGTGGGAAGTCGAAAAGTGCCCGATCGCCCGGGACTCTATTTTAGTTATCTTGCATCATGGCAATGATCACGCCTCTATCGGTTTTGTAGGCAGCGGTCAGAGTGCTTATGTCATGGTGTCGATCAACGATACTGCGTTGACAATGAATGAGTCTTTCCTAAATACCCAAAAGTTTGCGTCTCGTATCGCGGATTTTTTTACCGATGCTCCCAAGTCCGGCCACAAAGCCATCCACCATATGCTCAAAGCATTGTGACGTTGAGTTCTTCAATCCCCCGCGCTTCTACGAGGGATTGGTGAACTGTTTTTGAGCGGCCAACCTGGCACTGGCCACCGTTAACCCATCCTGGCCATCCCGACTGCCAACCCCGGCAAGCCACGCCTCCAGCATCGTCGGATGAGCCTTCAACCACGCCTTGACCGCCGCTCGCGGTTTCTGATGCTGATTCAACACCGAGGAGAACCCTGTTAGGCGCGTTGCAACCGCAAGCGCACGCGCTCCCTTTAACGGTTGACGCTCGGGAGTCAACAAAACTAACAAAAACGGAAATCGGAGACGGTCATTTCGGAAACCTCCCACACCCAGAATTTGAGCTTCCCGGTAGGGTCAACGGCCCCGGCACCCTGTCGGGCACCCCCAAGGAAGAACGAACCATGAACAGAAAGGCCGTTATCGTTTTCAGCGGCGGACAAGACTCAACCACCTGCTTGATCCATGCATTGCCGATGTACGATGAAATTCATTGCATCACGTTTGATTATGGCCAGCGCCATCGTGCGGAAATCGAGGTGGCACAACAGCTTTCAAAACAGCTTGGCGTGAAGGTACACAAAGTATTGGACACTTCATTGTTAAGCGAACTGGCCATTAGCAGCTTGACGCGTGACAACATTCCAATTGCAAGGAGCACGGGGAACGGCGTGCCTGATACGTTCGTGCCTGGCAGAAATATTCTGTTTTTAACCCTGGCTTCTATTTATGCCTATCAAGTAGGCGCTGAAGCTGTCATCACAGGTGTTTGTGAAACAGAGAGCTCTGGCTACCCTGATTGTGGGGATGAGTTTGTCAAGGTGTTGAACAGCGCCATTCACTTGGGCATGGACTATAAGGTACGAATCGAGACGCCGCTTATGCGGTTGAATAAGGCAGAGACTTGGGCTTTGGCTGATTACCATAAGCAACTGGATTTGATTCGTTACCATACATTGACTTGCTACAACGGGATAATGGGAAGTGGGTGTGGTGACTGTGATGCGTGTGCTCTTCGTGCAAAGGGATTGAGTGAGTTTCTGGGGGGCAGAGCGGAGATCTGGAACAGCCTAAAAATAAAACTAGCACTATAAAAGTCAATTTGCTGCTGGGGGAGTTGGCTATTGACGCTGACTCCCCCAGGCTTTATACGGATTGATCTACAGCTATATACCTTTTAAATAGTGATCTTGCTCCGTAGGCGGGTAGGATATTGAAAACGGCGAAACACATTTTTATGGCTATCTGGATATAGGCTATGTGTAGTATTTCGCTGTTTTGCATGGATCCATAAAACGCAATAAAGCAAAAAAGTAGGCTGTCGATTATCACTGCAAAGAATGTACTGAAAAATACTCGCAAAAAGAGAAATCTCGAGTTTGTAAGTTTTTTTATTTTACATAATAAATAAGAGTTTACGTACTCGGAAAAAAGAAAAGAGACGGAGGATGCCACTAATACGGATGAGACATGGTTAATGAGCTCGCCATAGGAAGTATCAAGCTTCCAACTAGGCAGTCCGGGAAGATAGCTAGTGGCGCTTAGCAGTGCAAATATAAAAGCATTACTTGCAAATGCAAACAAAATAGCTTTTCTTACAAGCCTAAATCCATAAAATTCATTCAATAGATCTACTATTAGAAAAGTTAATGGATACAGGAACACACCTGGGGTAACAACGACGTTAAATTGCTCCAAGTAAAACAGCTTCGCTGCTGCAAAATTTGTAAAGATGTATAGCGTAAAAAGTATTAGATTTAATACAACGAAAATAATCCACGCCCCTTCGTGGCGATCATTTATTTCGTATGCGGTCAATGCAGTGCCACGAGAATAGAACTTCCTATACACGCTTTTTATTTCTGCCTTGTTCAAGTTATCCAATATCTCGCTTTTTAATAGCTCGCTCAGCGTTATTTTTATGACTTTACCAGTGGAGAGAATCATTATTATCGCTAGGTTCTTATTGTTTTCGAACCCTAATAATTTGTATTTGCTGTTCTCGATCACGTAATTATTAACCATTAAATCTTTCCTCTACTATTTCTCCTACGACACAGAAAACATCAGAAATAGGAAGGTGGCCACTAATAATAAATAATTTTCTCGTGATTTTGTTGTACATCAATTTCTCTCTGTCGCTATTTAAAAGTCCCTTGTTTATTATCAACAGGTCTCCAGGTTCATTGGCTCCGCTGATTTCACTTTCAAGAAGTACTCCGATTAAGTTGCATGCCGCACCGAAGTAGTATGTCAAGGGATGAAGCGTCGCTAGCTCACCGATTCTTTTGTCCAGATTCTGAATAAGCAAGCTTTCTTTGATTATGGGGACTGCGGCTGGATTCATGTTTCCGTGAAGCGAAATACTACTTTCTATTATCTCTTTCTTCTCAAAGTCTACGCTCTCTATTTCTTTATATGAGACGCCGAAGAAATCAGAAATTTTGCGAATTGTGGACTGTTGAACATTTACAACCTTTCCCTCCAATATGTTGTATATCGTAGTTCTGGTTAAACCAATGGAGTTGCACAAAGATAGCTGCGTCTCTCCTCGACTTTTTATTAAGTATTTAATGTTGTTTTTTAAGTTTTCTGTTTTTTCTTTTCTGTGCATTGAAAAATTACCATTTGGTTGTTGCTGCAAAAAAATCTCCCGGTCTAAACAAAGTAGTCATGGTCATACTATTTTTGGGAGCCCTGCATCCCGTTATGCATGAATTATGTACAAAATCAGGTCGGACGCACGGTGGGCAAACGTTAGATGATGTTTCGCTGCGGGGCATGCCGGTAAAACAAAGAATTTTCTTACAGAAACGAGGAAGTAAGCGTGAGTTTGTGTGTGACACAGTTTGCAGCGACCACTATCGTCTGTTTTTTGTAGCTGCCGTATTGCGCGGGGATGCACAAATATTAACCACTTATATTCATTTTTTTGCACAAGTGTTCAATTGTTTGATTAACAAAGTTGAATTTATTATTAATGTTTTTACCTCTCCGATAACACGCGTACAGTAGCCAATCTAGTCCCGGTTGGCAGTGTGGGACTTGCATTTTTAACTTTGCAAGGAACTATGTTATGAAAAAATCCGCCCCCCAATCCGCGGAATCACCAAACCATTCCCCCAACGACACCGTCGATTCATCCAGTCCCGCCAAAGCCACCGAACAACTCGTCAGCGTGCCCCTGCGCAATCACCCACGTCCCGAATCTGACAAGTATTTCTTCGCCGTCGTTCCGGATGTCGACATGGAATCCCTGCTCTGTCACGCCTCTGAAACCCTCGCCTCCCTCAGTGTCATGGCCACCGATCTCGCCCGTGAACTGGAAGGCCCTCGTCGCCATGTCATTGTGGGTATTCAGCAACTGTCCGCGCTGGGCGAATTGCTGGTCAATCGAGCGCTGGACAACCTGGAGCCGCCCCGGGGATCGTCTGAAGGTCGTCCAACTGCCAACGCTGAATAATCGTGTGCCTTTACCCAATGGAGGTTTTTCATCATGGATCGATACATGCCTATCACTGGCATCGACTGCAACATCCCATCATTGCTGATTGACACTGAAGCACCACTGGACGTGTTGCATGAAACCGCGGCCTACCGCATTCGAACCGCAACGCAACTGCTGGAGAGCTTTGCGTTTGGCGAGGGTGTCCACAGTGAGCTGGCGCGGGTGTTGGTGACGTCACTGCGCGATGGCTGTGATTTGATGGATGTCGTCGGACGACGACTGCAGGTGCACGTTTCAACGTAGAAAAAGGGCGCCATTGGCGATTACCGGCTGATTTGCTGCCGGCGGCGCACCGTCTTGACGGCTGAAGATCAAAAGATCGCAGCACCGGCAGCTCCAGGATGTACGCCATCCAAAGGAGCTGCCGGAGGCTGCGATCTTTTCACTTTCAGACTTTCAACACCTTCCCGCCAATGGCCACCGCCACCAGCAACACCGCCATCAACCCAAAGGCAAAACTCAAACTGCTGCCATGGGCGATAAACCCGATCAACGCAGGCCCCGCAAGAATTCCGGCATACCCCAGTGTGGTAATGGCCGGCACGGCGATGCTTTCGGGCATCACCGTCTGTTTGCCCACTGCGGTGTACAGCACCGGCACAATGTTCGAGCAGCCAACCCCCAACAATGCATAACCTACCAGCGCCGCTTCCCAGCTTGGTGCGAAGGTCGCGACAAACAGGCCCGCCGCAGCCGTCAACCCACCGAACACAATCACCCGCGTGGCGCCGAGACGACGCACGATCACATCACCGGTCAAGCGTCCGACGGTCATGGTCAACGCAAACGCTGCATAACCCAGCCCCGCATACGCTGTGTCGATTCCCCGTTCCTGCGCCAGAAACACTGCGCTCCAGTCGAGCGCCGCGCCTTCGGCGAGGAACACGATGAAACACATCCCGCCGATGAACAGCACGATGCCGTGGGGAACGGCAAACGCCGGCCCCGAACTTTCGCTGCCGTAAGGCAATAGGTGTGGCGCGGCCTTGAACAGGGCGATCAGCAGCATCACGATCACTACCAGCGTTGCCCCTAACGGTGAAACCCCGAAGCCGAGCAGGGCGCTGACGCCCGCAGCACCGACAATCCCGCCGAGGCTGAACAGCCCATGAAAGCCCGACATCATGGTCTTGCCGCTGGCCCGTTCGACGATCACCGCTTGCAGGTTCACCGTCGAATCCACCGTGCCAAGGCCCGCGCCGAACATGAACAACGCGGCAATCAACGCCGGAATCGTCGACACCGTCGCCAACATCGGCAGGGCCGCACAGATCAGCAACACCCCGGCGCTCACCACCCGGCGACAGCCGAAACGCGTGGCCAGAATCCCCGCCATCGGCATCGCCAGAATCGACCCCACCCCCAGGCACAACAGCAGCAAACCGAGCGTCCCTTCATCCAGCCCGGCCCGAGCCTTGGCGTAGGGCACCAGTGGCGCCCACGCGGCGATGCCTAAACCGGCAATGAAAAAGGCGATGCGCGTAGACATCTGTTCCAGGCGTCCGGGAACAAAGGCTGTTTGGGTGTTGAGGTGGGTCATATTGATCCTTGGCAAAAAACGTCGCGTACCCAAGGGACAGTGACTCACCGGTGTGGGTTCGATCAGCGTCCACCCGGGTTTGCGGTCAGGCAGGGTGACATCCTTGCACAGCCCGTTGCGGTTTCGCGATATGTTGTCGCCTTCGATGTTTGTACAGGAGGCGCCATGACGCCGTTCTACGATGCTCGAGGCAACCTCTACGCGGTAGTGGCGCCTGACGCGGTGCGTCGCTTAGGGATTGATTTGCCGGAACAGGCCAGCCTGGCGGCGCAAACCCGTGCGGCATGGGCGTTATCGGCTATCGAGGCCTTTTGTGCCTGGGCACCGGGCGCGCAACTGCCCGGCAGCAAGAGCCATCGCTGCGATGGGATGCTGGTGGGGCCCTTTCAATCAGCGTCGCCGTTCGATCTGTTGATCGTCAACACCGACGGCACCTTGGCTGAACGCAGTGGCAACGGGTTGACGATTTTTTCCCAGGCGCTCAGCGACCAGGGGCTGTTCCCGGAATACGAGGCGTGCCTGCTCAGGGTTCATCACGACAAGACCGATACGCCATCGCCGGGTGAAACATCGGTGAGCGCTGCGCAGGTCGATGAAGTGCAGGGTTTCTGGCTGGATCTGGGCAAACCTGCGTTCGGGCCGGGGGCGGTCAGCGCGCAAGGCGTTGCGGGCGTGGCCTTCAACGGTCGCGAGCTCAGCCACGTTCAACCGCTGTCGGCACTCGAGCCGGCCTGGTCTCGCAGCCAGTTCGTGCGGGTCGGCAATCCGCACTGCGTGACCCTTGTGGACGATGCCGGGGCATTGCCGGCCAATGAGCAGATGCGCGAAGCGGGATTGTCCGCAGGGTTGACGCACATTGCCTACGCCATGCCGACCGGGGCAGGGCGCCCGTGTCCGGCGGGGATCAATCTGCAATGGGCGATGCTTGAGTCCGAGGGGCGAATTGCTGCTCGGGTGTTTGAACGCGGGGAAGGGCCGACAGCTTCGTCCGGCACCAGTGCCAGTGCGGTGGCTTGCGCCGCATGGCGGGTGGGTTGGGTCAGTGCCGGTGAAGTGAAAGTGGTGATGCCCGGCGGCACCGCGCCGATTTTGTTGGAAGAACAAGACGGCGAGTTGAGTCGGGTCAGGTTGTTCGGCGCGGCGCAGTTGATGGGTTGATCATTCGATTGCCTGCTCGCGATAGGCGTCAGCCCAGTCAACCAAAATTCAGTGTTGATCACCAAAAAACTCCACCACCGGCATCTGCCGCCTCATCAACACCTTGCCATCACGCACCGAATACAGCGGCAGGCCCTGGCTGCGGACCACCTCGTAATCGCTGTCCGCCGACAGA
Organism: Pseudomonas sp. ZS1P83; assembly: GCF_054897825.1. Taxonomy (NCBI): domain Bacteria; kingdom Pseudomonadati; phylum Pseudomonadota; class Gammaproteobacteria; order Pseudomonadales; family Pseudomonadaceae; genus Pseudomonas; species Pseudomonas sp. ZS1P83. The sequence continues at coordinate 3,569,229 of NZ_CM142706.1, read as the reverse complement.
ATCAGCAAATTCGCCGGCCGCCCGCGTTCCAGTCCATACCGATCACCGAGGTTCATGGCCTTGGCGCTGTTGTCGGTGACCAGGTCCAGCGCGCTTTGCAGGTTGCGGTAACCGAGCATGTGGCAGATGTGCAGGCCAGCTTCGAGCACCCGCAAGATATTGCCGTTGCCCAGCGGATACCACGGGTCGACGATCGAATCCTGGCCGAAACACACGTTCATCCCCGCTTCCAGCAACTCATTCACTCGGGTCACGCCACGGCGTTTCGGGAAGTTGTCGAAGCGTCCTTGCAGGTGAATGCTTTCGGTGGGGCAGGAGACAAAACTGATCCCCGAATGCCCGAGCAGGCGAAACAGTTTGGCGCAGTAAGCGTTGTCGTAAGAGCCCATGGCCGTGGTGTGGCTGGCGGTGACCCGCGAGCCCATATCGCGGCTGCGGGCTTCTTCGGCCAGCACCTCCAGAAAGCGTGAGTGCGGATCGTCGGTTTCATCGCAATGCACATCCACCAGGCAACCGGTGCGCTCGGCCAGGTCCATCAGGAATTTCACTGAGCTCACGCCTTGATCGCGGGTGTACTCGAAATGCGGAATCCCGCCGACCACATCGGCGCCCATGCGGATCGCTTCTTCCATTAACGCCCGACCGTTGCGGTACGACTCGATGCCTTCCTGCGGGAACGCAACGATCTGCATATCGATCAGGTGACGGCTTTCCTCGCGTACTTCGAGCATCGCCTTCAGCGCAGTGAGCTGCGGGTCGGTGACGTCAATGTGGGTGCGTACGTGCTGGATACCATGGGCGGCGAGGGTCTGGATGGTTTTTTTGGCGCGGGTTTTGGTGTCCTCCTCGGTGATCGTCACCTTGCGCTCGCCCCAGCACTCGATGCCTTCGAACAGCGTGCCACTCATGTTCCAGCGCGGCTCGCCGGCAGTGAGCGTAGCGTCGAGATGGATGTGCGGCTCGACGAAGGGTGGCACCACCAGGTTGCCGCCGGCGTCCAGATCATCGGGGCCCAGGGTTGGCGCTTCTGTCTGTCGGGCGATGTTGCTGATCAGACCGTTTTCCAGGTGCAACTCATGCAGGCCATCTTGGTTGCGCAGGCGGGCGTTGATGATGTGCATCAGGCGAATCCTTTTATAGATCTTTTAATGGTGCGTTGGCAGTACGGGCACCCAGCACGCCGGTCAGTAACACATACGTTAGCGCGGCAGGGGCGATCCCTGCCAGCGGCGCGGTCCATGGCGAGCTGAACGCGGCGACGGTGCGGACCGCGTAGACGCCCAGGCCGGACCCCTATATCGCGAGCAAGCCCACATTTAATCCGGTTTTTTCAGGGGGATTTTTGTAGGGGCAAAAACTTCAGGAGCGCCGCGACGATCGCTTCCGGTGCATCTTCCTGTACCAAATGCCCTGCATTGGGAATGGGGTGAAATTGTGATCCTGGAATCATCTGATGCAACTCCCGCCCACGCTCGATGGGAATCCACTGATCGTCTTCCCCCCAAAGAATCTGCACCGGGCAGCGAATCGTTGGGTACAACCCTTCGGCCTCACGGGTATAACGCTCATCCATCTGCGCGATCTGCCGATAGAACGCCGCTTGTCCCGGATCGCCCAGCCACGGCTGTACGTAAGGCGCGAGTTCGTCGTCCGGGATTTCACGCTTGATCGCCCCGCGAATATAGGCCGGCACGATCGCCTGCTGAATGTACTCAGGCAGGCCAATGAACGCCGCCTCATGCTGACGCACATGCTGCACGAACGGCGAACCCCAGGGCGTCAGCGCCACAGGATCAATCAACGTCAGGCTGCGGTAGTCCTTGCCGTTCAGCAGGTGAGCACGCAGGGCAGTGGCGCCGCCGAAGTCGTGAGCGACGACGTCTGGTCGTCCAAGCCCCCAGTGATCCAGCAAGTGAGCCAACAGGTCGTTTTGCACACCCAGCGACACATCGCCCTCGATTTTCTCCGATTGCCCATAGCCCAGCAGGTCGAAGTAATGCACCCGGTGCGTGGCGATGAAGTGCGGCGCAATCCGGTGCCACACATAAGAAGAGAAGGGCGTGCCATGCACAAACACCAACGGCGGGCCGTCACCCCGTACGGCGTAGCGAACGGAGTGCCCGTTGAAGCGGTAGGTCTGAGCCAGCGGCCAGTCAGCCATGCGCGTGTCCTCTTGGCGTGTTCTAGCCAAAAAGCATAGGCATAAAAAAACCACCGGTCTCGGTGGTTTTTTTGATCTATCGGCTTACTCGCCGTGATAGATGCAGCCACTGGTGCACGTCTCGTGGATACGAATCGCGCTGAGCTCCGGCAGCAGAGGCTTCAATTCTTTCCAGATGAATTTGGCCAGGACTTCACTGGTCGGGTTTTCCAGGCCGGGAATGTCGTTCAGGTAGTTGTGGTCCAGACGCTCATAGAGCGGCTTGAAGATCGCCTTGATTTCCGAGAAATCGCGGATCCAGCCCGTGTGCGGATCGAGGTCGCCGCTGAGGTGAATCGCCACTTTGAACGAGTGACCGTGCAAGCGGCCGCACTTGTGGCCTTCCGGCACGTGGGGCAGGCGGTGGGCGGATTCGAAGGTAAATTCTTTGAAGATTTCCACAGTGGTTTGAGCTCTGTCAGGTGGCGATCGCCGCAGCGATTTGGGCAGGCGGCGAGTTTAACAGTTTGCGTTTGGCATTGCGGGAAAACACTGACTAAAGGGTCAGCAAGCGCTCCCCGAGGCGACCGCTGGCGGCCAGTTCGAGGAATTCGTCACCGAGCCTGCGGCTTTCATCCATCGTCGTGCGCCAGTATTTCTGCCGGCTCGGGGCGTCGCCCATGAAGCGCTTGAAGTCGTTTCGGTCCGGGAGTTTGCCGTAGGGCAGGCGCGCCAGGTATTCCTTCGACGGTGACAGCAACAGGACATCCTGCAAACGCGCAGGACAAGCGCGGCGCCACGGCAGGGTCTTGTCGAACCAGCCGGGAATCACCCGGTCGGTGAAATGCGGGTAGAGGACGATGTCGTTGCCGCTGTAGGGCAGGTCGAGGTGATAGTCCAGCAGACCGCCGTCGCGAAATGTCCCAATACCTGCGCCCGGCAGGTCACGCACGCCTTCCATCACCATCGGGATCGAGCCCGAGGCGAGCAAGGCCTGGCGCAGGTTGCCGGTCTCCAGCGCAACGAAGCGCGAGGGGAAATCGTTCAGTGCATTGACCGGCGGTGCCCGGCGCGGATCGTGAATGATCAGCCGCTCGAAATGCCGCGACAGCCGCGCGCGACCGCGCAGGTTGTCGGCGATCACCGATGACAGGCCCAGCGCCAGTCGGCCGCGATGATCGTCCGCCAACAGGCCGTGGCTTTTGACCACCATGATGTTCAGTCGGTAATGAGCGTTGTCCAGAATCGAGGCGTCGCGGCCGTCGAGCAGGTCATCGAGCATGCGCCGGGAGCTCTGGCTGACCTGCGCCATGGTCACGCCCTTGGCGAAGTTCTGCTCGGTGTAGAGGTGACCGAGGCGGCGGATGCCTTCGGCGGCATCCGGCAGACAAGCGCTGGCGAAGCGCCAGGAGCCCACCGACGCACCGATCAGCGAACGTTCCCGGGGCGCCGCCGGTAGCCATTCACCGAACAACGCCAGGTCCAGACCTTGAATCCCCAACGCCTTGGGACCACCGGCGGCACCTGGCAGTGTGCCGACATCGGCGGCGCTCAAACCGTTTTCACGGATGCGCGTCAAGGCGCGAGGGCCGGCCTTGAGGGTCAGGGAGGGGAACTTGATGTGGATTGCGGTCATGCCGGTCTCAATAGTTGGCGAACGTGCGGATTATAAACGGGTGTCATACGATCTGTAGGAGCCAGGCTTGCCGGCGAAGGTTTCAAGCACGCCTTCGCCGGCAAGCCTGGCGCCTACGGGGATTGCGTAAGCCATGGCCAATGATGGCAATTCAGTTTCAGTTAAGTTCAGATCGCTAAGGTGGCTTACGTCGGCAACACACAAAAAAATACGGAAACACCCCATGAAAACCCTGACTGCCCTGTTCACCGCGTCCATCATTGGCATGACCGCCAGCATCGCCCACGCTCGCGACCTCGGCCCCGACGAAGCCCTGAGACTGCGCGACGCTGGTACCATTGTGTCTTTCGAGAAGCTCAACGCCACCGCTCTGGCCAAACATCCGGGCGCCAAGCTCACCGCAACCGAATTGGAAGAAGAGTACGGCAAGTACATCTATCAGGTGGAATTGCGCGACCCACAGGGCCTTGAGTGGGACCTGGAATTGGACGCTGTCAGCGGGCAGGTTCTCAAGGATCATCAGGATACGTAATGAAGGTGTCTTCTTTTTCACAGCGGTGCGCGAGCGGTCGAATGGCGCTGGCGCTTCTGGCTTTTTGCTCGGTGGTCATGGCCCGCGACCTGGATCAGGACGAGGCCCTGCGCCTGCGTCAACAGGGCGTGATCCTGCCGCTGGAGCAGCTGTTGCAGCAAGCGCTGGGCCGCTATCCCGGGGCCAAATTGCTGGAAGCCGAGCTTGAAGAAAAACACGACGCCTACGTTTATGAAGTCGAGCTGCTGACCACCGAAGGCGTGGTCCGCGAACTGGACCTCGACGCCACCACTGGCCAGTTATTGAAAGACAAGGAAGATTGATCGATGCGTTTGCTTCTGGTGGAAGACCATGTGCCGCTGGCCGACGAATTGATGGCCGGCCTCAATCGGCAGGGGTACGCCGTGGACTGGCTGGCCGACGGTCGCGATGCGGTGTATCAAGGCAGCAGCGAGCCTTATGATCTGATCATCCTCGACCTCGGTCTGCCGGGTTTACCAGGGCTCGACGTGCTGACCCAATGGCGGGCCGGTGGCCTGGCCACGCCAGTACTGATCCTCACCGCCCGTGACTCCTGGGCCGAACGGATCGAAGGCCTCAAAGCTGGCGCTGACGATTACCTGACCAAGCCCTTCCACCCCGAAGAGCTGCATTTGCGGGTCCAGGCGCTGTTGCGCCGCTCCCATGGCCATGCCAACCAGCCGACGCTCAAGGCTGCCGGACTGCATCTGAACGAAGGTCGTCAATGCGTGGCCCGCGACGGCGCCGACATCCAGCTCACCGCCGCTGAATTCCGTCTGCTGCGTTATTTCATGCTGCACCCCGAGCAGATCCTTTCCAAAAGCCACCTCGCCGAACACCTTTACGACGGTGAAACCGAGCGTGACTCCAACGTGCTCGAAGTCCACGTCAACCACCTGCGGCGCAAACTCGGGCGCAGCGTCATCGAAACTCGTCGCGGCCAGGGTTACCTGTTCGGAGGGCAAGCCCAGTGAGGTCGATCCAGCGCCGCTTGAGCCTGGGTCTGATCAGCGTGATGGTGATCGTCGGCCTGGTGCTGGCGCAGACCAGCCTGTGGCTGTTCGAAATGGGTTTGCAGCGCTACCTCGAAGCCGGGCTGCGCGACGACAGCGAAAACTTGCTAGTGGCGCTGGTGCGTGGGCCGCAGGGGTTGCAGCTGGATGAGCGGCACCTGTCACCGGCCTATCAGCGACCGTTTTCCGGGCATTACTTCCGCATCGACTTCGCCGACAGCCATTGGCGCTCCCGTTCGCTATGGGATCAGGACATGCCGCGCCTCGACCATGTCGGCCTGCACAGCAACCTGCAATTGGGGCCGGAAGGGCAGCAATTGTTGGTGCTGCGTTCGGACTATCGACGGCTCGGCCAATCAATTTCGATCAGCGTGGCCCAGGATTACACGCCGGTACGCGAGAGCTTCCTGCGTATGCAACAGGTGGGTCTCGGTCTGGGGCTGGCGGGGTTGCTGCTGATTCTGCTGCTGCAACGCATCACCGTGCGCCGCGCCTTGCGCCCACTTGAAAAGGCTCGTGAGCAGATCGCCCAGTTGCAGCAGGGCCAGCGCTCGCAACTCGATGATCAGGTGCCGGTAGAGCTTGAACCGCTGGTGGCGCAGATCAACCATTTGCTCGCTCACACCGAAGACAGCCTCAAGCGCTCACGCAATGCGCTGGGCAACCTCGGCCACGCCTTGAAAACCCCGCTGGCGGTGTTGTTGAGCCTGGCTTCAAGCGAGAAGCTCGACGCGCATCCGGAACTGCGCAAGGTGATTCAGGCGCAACTGGAGCAGGTCCAGCAACGACTCAATCGTGAACTCAATCGCGCACGGTTATCCGGCGACGCGCTACCGGGGGCGTTATTTGATTGCGATGCGCAATTGCCGGGGTTGTTGGCGACGTTGAACATGATCCACGGTGAGCATCTTGAGCTCAGCTACCGTGCACCGGCCGGTTTGCAACTGCCGTGGGACCGTGAGGATTTGCTCGAACTGCTCGGTAACCTGCTGGACAACGCCTGCAAGTGGGCGGACGCCGAAGTTCGGTTGAGCGTGGTCGAGAAGGCCGAAGGGTTTGAGTTAAGCGTGGAAGACGATGGGCCGGGGATTCCCGAACACCAGCGCGATCAGGTGTTCAGCCGGGGAACTCGGCTTGATGAGCAGACGGATGGGCATGGGTTGGGGTTGGGGATCGTGCGGGATATCGTTGATACGTGGGGCGGGGTTTTGAGTTTGGAGGCGAGTGAGTGGGGTGGGTTGAAGGTAGTGATCGGATTACCTCGTCGATGATCGTTCCCACGCTCTGCGTGGGAATGCATCCCGTGACGCTCTGCGTCACCTCAAGAAGCGGAACGCGGAGCGTCCCTGGCGGCATTCCCACGCAGAGCGTGGGAACGATCATTTACACGCGAAACTGATCCATCAAACTCTGCTGCTGATTCGCCAGGCTATTGAGCGACTGACTCACCCGCGCCGACTCATTGGCCTGCTCCGACAGCGACTCCGTCACATCCCGAATGGTCGCCACATTGTTGTTGATTTCCTCAGCCACCGCACTTTGCTCCTCTGCGGCACTGGCAATCTGCAAGTTCATGTCGCTGATCACCGTCACCGCCTCACCAATCTGCCGCAGCGCCGTCACCGCCTGACCCACCTGTTCGACACTGCCCTGAGCCTGACGATGGCTGTTGTTCATCGAGCCAACCACGTCCTGAGTGCCACTCTGCAACTGCTCGATCACCAGACGGGTTTCTTCGACAGACTCCTGGGTCCGACGTGCCAGGTTGCGCACTTCATCGGCCACTACGGCAAAACCGCGTCCGGCTTCACCGGCACGCGCCGCCTCGATGGCGGCGTTTAGCGCCAGCAGATTGGTCTGTTCGGCGATGGCGCGAATCACTTCCAGCACCGAACCGATCTTCTCGCTGTTGGCCGCCAGGCCTTCGACTTGAACCATCGCCGCGCTCATGTCGGCGGCGAGGTTGTCGATGCTGGTGGTGGTGCGGTCGATCACGGTCAAGCCGCGACGGGTTGCCTGATCCGCATCCCGTGCCGCCTGGGCCGCTTGTGCTGCACTGCGAGCGACGTCTTGAGCAGTGGCGCTCATTTCGTGGGAAGCGGTAGCGACCTGATCCACCTGACGGTATTGCTGCTCCATGCCGGCGCTGGTCTGCGTGGCGATGGCGGACGACTGATCCGCCGTGCTGCGGGCGTCCTGCACCGAGCGTTTGACCTCGGCGATGATCGGTTGCAGTTTGTCGAGGAAGCGGTTGAACCAGCCGGCCAATTGGCCCAGTTCGTCCTGCTTGTCGTAGGCCAGGCGGCGGGTCAGATCGCCTTCGCCGCTGGCAATGTCTTCGAGCATGTGTGCCACACCCAGGATCGGTTTGGTCACGCTGCGGGCCATCAGCCACACCAGCAACAGGCCAATCAACGCGGCCAGCACACCCAGGCCGAGTTCGACCAGAGTGCCCGCGGTGTTGCTCTCATCGAGTTGCCTTTTCAACGCTTCGGCTGGGCCGACCAGGACTTTCTCCGGCACATCGAGCAGCACGCCCCAGGACTTGCCACCGGGAATTGGCTGGAACGGCGACAGCACTTTGAGCTGTTGATTATTGTGCAGGCTTTCAGTCTTGCCGCTGGCGGCGAGCAGGCGGATCAGCTCGGCACCGTTGGTTTTGTCCACGGTGTCCAGGCGCTGGCTGAGCTTGCTGGCGTCCGGGCTGTAGCCGGCCAGCAAACCGACTGGGCTAATGATGCTGACGTTGGTCTGGCCGTCATAGAGCTTCTTGCTCGCGCCCTGGCTGATGGCTTGCAGGCTGTTGAGGTTGATGTCCACCGACAGCGAAGCGATGACTTTGCCGTTGACCATCAGCGGGAAAACGATGCTGGTCATCAGCACATTCTGGCCATCGATCACATAGAAGTAGGGTTCGATCACGCAGGGCTTGAGGGTCGTGCGCGGGCAGGTGAACCAGGCGTTGGCCGGTTCGCCGCTGGGGCCGGTGCGGGTGTCGGCCATGTCGCTTTCGGGCAGCGCCATGGACGTCACCTTGCCCGGTGTCGGTTGCGACCAGTACAAGGCGAAACGACCCTTGTCGTTGCTGCCCAGCTCCGCTTGACCGGTGAACAGTGGGTCCTTGCCGTCCAGCGCATTGGCTTCGAACACCAACGACAGACCGAGCAGTTCCGGGTTGGCTTGCAGGGCCGATTTGACTTGGCGAGTCAGGTCTTCACGCAGGTCAAAGGCATCGAGGAAGCGCTTCTCGGCCTGGTCGCGCAGGAACAGCACCTGACGCGAAAAGCCGTGGCCATATTGATAGGCGTCCATGAACTGCTGGCGAATCCCCAGCGCCTGGTTTTCACCCTGGGATTCGATCCGGGCCTGGGCGGCTTCGGTGAGCATCTCCATGCTCGAGGCTTTCACCAGTGCGGAGCTGTGCTCCATGCGATACAGCGAAAGACCCACCAGCAGGGTCACGATAGCCGCCAGGCAAAGCCCGGCCAGCAGGGTGATTTTCCATTGAATGGAAAGTTGTCTGAGCGACATGGAGACGTCCTTTATTCGATAAATATCTGAGACTTTGCACTGTAACGGCTGCAAATCGGCTTTCTTGAGGCTTGCAGCTTGCTGCTGCTTCCTTCAAAGTGCGCGCCCTCTAATAAAACCCCCTCTTTAATCCGCTGGCGGCTCTTTGCAGACTGCCGGCCGGGCTCATTCTGTCTGCTTTGAGGTAACGATGATTAATGCTGTAATTGCCGCGGTCGGCGTCATGCTGATCCTCAGCCTGTCCCGCGTGCACGTAGTAATCGCGCTGATCGTGGGCGCCCTGGTGGGTGGTTTGACCGGTGGCCTGGGCATCGACGCGACACTGAAAGCCTTCAACAGCGGCCTCGGTGGCGGCGCGACGGTCGCGTTGTCCTACGCATTGCTCGGCGCTTTTGCCGTGGCCATTGCCAAGTCCGGCCTGGCCCATGCCCTGGCAGACAAAGCCTTGCTGATGGTCGACCGCCAGCACGCCAGCGGTGGCCGCCAGGTCAAATGGCTGTTGATCGGTTTGCTGTGGGTGGTGGCCATCGCGTCCCAGAATATCTTGCCGATACATATCGCCTTTATTCCGTTGCTGGTACCGCCACTGTTATATGTACTGACCAAGCTGCAACTGGATCGTCGACTGATTGCCTGCGTCATGACGTTCGGTTTGATTACGCCTTACATGTTCCTGCCCGTGGGCTTCGGCAACATCTTCCTGAATGAAATCCTGCTGGCCAACGTCGCCCGTAGCGGCGTGGACATCAGCGGCATCAACGTCACCCATGCCATGGGTATTCCGGCATTGGGCATGGTCGTCGGGCTCGCGGCAGCGTTTGTCAGCTATCGCAAGAAGCGCGTCTACGATCTGGAAAAGATCGAGCAAGTCGAACAGGTCGCGGTGCAGTACAACCCGCTGAGCCTGATGGTCGCCGGTCTGGCCATCGCGGTGGCGTTCATCATTCAGCTGCTGCTGGACTCGATGATCATCGGCGCGCTAACAGGTTTCCTGATCTTCTCGGTCTCGGGCGTGGTGAAGTGGCGCGACACCGATGACCTGTTCACCGAAGGCATGAAGATGATGGCGATGATCGGCTTCATCATGATCGCCGCGTCCGGTTTTGCCGAAGTGATGAAAGCCACCGGCCAGGTACAGACATTGGTCGAAGCCTCGGCCTCGTGGATCGGCCACAGCAAAGGCATTGGCGCGTTGCTGATGTTGCTGGTTGGCCTCTTGGTGACCATGGGCATCGGTTCGTCGTTTTCCACCGTACCGATCCTGGCAGCGATTTTTGTGCCGTTGTGTGTGCAGCTAGGCTTCAGCCCATTGGCGATCGTTTGCATTGTCGGCACTGCTGGCGCTTTGGGTGACGCTGGTTCGCCAGCCTCGGACTCGACCCTCGGACCGACCTCCGGCCTGAACATCGACGGCCAGCATCACCACATCTGGGACACCGTGGTCCCGACCTTCCTGCACTACAACATCCCGTTGCTGGCGTTCGGCTGGGTGGCGGCGATGGTCTTGTAACCACATCTCCCCTCGACTGATCGTTCCCACGCTCTGCGTGGGAATGCAGCCCGGGACGCTCCGCGTCCCAACAGCGTGACGCAGAGCGTCACAGGAGGCATTACCACGCAGAGCGTGGGAACGATCAACCAGGCGCATTCAACTTTTGGTTTCGCGTGCCGTTAAAGCCTTTAACCACGCCAATAGAATCAAAAGAGTGAACCGTCATGCGCATGAGTCTGAAGGCTAAAGTCCTGTCCCTTGCCGTCCTCCCGGTGTTGCTCTTTGCGCTGGTCATCAGCCTGACCACGCTGTTCATTCTGCAGGAGCAAGCCCGCAAGGAAGTCGAGGAAACACGCCAGCGCCTGCTCAGTGATGCCAAGGCGACGCTGCAAAGCTACGTCGCTGTGGCCATGACCACGATCAAACCGCTCTACGATGCGGCCGCCCCCGGTGATGACGCAGCGCGGGCCCAGGTGGTCAAGCTGCTGTCGAGCATCACTTACGGCAAGGACGGCTACTTCTTCGGCTATGACTCCAACACCGTGCGCCTGTTCAAGGCCAACAGCCCGGAAGGCGTGGGCCAGAGCTTCAAGGACAACCGCGATCCGAACGGCGTCTACGTCAACCGCGACCTGGTGAAGGTTGCCAAGGACGGCACCCACTACCTGCAATACAGCTCGCCACTGCCCGGCAATACCCAAGTGCTGGTGCCTAAACTTGGCTACACCGAATACCTGCCGAAGTGGGACATGGCGGTCGGTACTTCGGTGAACCTTGACGGTATCGAAGCGCAAGTCGCGCTGGTTGAGGCAAAGGTTCAGGAGCGCATGCAAGGCGTGGTGCTGAGCATCGTCGGGATTGCCGTGGTGGTGCTGTTGGTGATCGCCGCCGCCGGGATGCTGCTGGCCAACACCATCCTGCGTCCACTGAACCTGATGAAAGCCAACCTTGATGACATCGCGGCGGGCGAGGGCGACCTGACTCGTCGCCTGACCATCACCAGCCAGGATGAGCTCGGCGAACTGGCCGGCTCGTTCAACCGCTTCGTCGACAAAATCCACGGCCTGGTGGGCCAGATCACCGAAATGACCTCGCAACTGACCGGACTGGTGAATCAGGTCTCCGATCAGGCCCAGCGTTCGGATCAGGCGATGGAACGTCAGCGTCACGAGACCGATCAGGTCGCCACGGCGATCAACCAAATGTCGGCGGCGGCCCAGGAAGTGGCGAAGAGTGCGCAAAACGCGGCGGTGGCTGCCCAGCAGACCGACGAAGAAGGCCAGGCGGCCAAGCGCGTGGTGGCCGGCAGCATTGTGAAGATTCATGCGTTGGTGGACGACATTCGCAATAGCGGCGTGTCCCTCGACAGCCTGCAAAAAGACGTGTCGTCGATTGTCAGCGTGCTTGGGGTGATTCGTTCAATTGCCGAGCAGACCAACCTGTTGGCACTCAACGCCGCCATTGAAGCCGCCCGTGCCGGTGAGGCTGGTCGTGGTTTTGCCGTGGTGGCTGACGAGGTGCGAGCGCTGGCCAGTCGGACACAAATCAGCACCCAGGAAATCCAGGGCATGATCGATCGCCTGCAGGCCGGTACCCAATCGGCTGTGGAAGCGATGCGCCGTTCCAGTGAGGCTGGCGACGGCACGTCGGCTCAGGCCAACGAAGCGGGTGCATCGCTGGATACCATGGCCCAGCTGATCGGCACCATCAATTCGATGAACGCGCAGATCGCCAGCGCTGCCGAAGAACAGACTGCCGTGGCCGAAGAGATCAACCGTAACGTGCATCAGATCGCCGTGGCCGTGGACAGCGTCGCCGATGAAACCCAACTCGGCGCCCAGACTTCCCGCAGCCTCGCCGACCTCGGTCAACGCCTGGGCAAACTGGTCGGGCAGTTCCGCATCTGAGTCGCGACGCATAACTTGTAATTGGCGCAGCCTGCGTTCGGCTGCGCAGCAGTCGTGAAATCAGGCAGTGCGGTGTATCAGGGAAATCGCGCGTGCAGGTTTTACGACTGCTTCGCAGCCGAACGCAGGCTGCGCCAGCTGCTACAGGGATTTAGGGCCTGTCCCAGTAGGGCACCGTGCCGAAGCATTCCACGAAGAAATCAATCACCGTCCGCACCTTCACCGACAACCGTCCGCTGCCGGGCCAGAGCACGGCAATCTGCTGCGGCTCAAGGCTGTTGGACACCTGATACGCCCCGAGCACCGGCACCAGCGTGCCGTTGCGCACCGCTTCACCAATCAGCCACGACGGAAACATCACCAACCCCAAGCCTTGTTCGGCGGCTTGAGTCAGGGTGTCGGCGTGGTTGCCGGTGATCGGCCCCTTCACCGAATAGGGCGTCCAGTCCTGCTGATCCTTGCGGAAAAACCAGCGTTGCTGGCCGGCCACGCCTTTGTAGGCCAGGCATTGATGCGCGGCCAATTCTTCGGGATGGTGCGGCGTGCCGTGACGTTCTAAATAGGCCGCGCTCGCGGCGACTTGAAAACGATGGGGCGCCAGAATGCGCGCCTGCATGCTCGAATCGTGCAGCGGCCCGATGCGAAACAGCAGGTCGGCGCCTTCCTGCAACGGGTCGACGTAGCTGTCGGTCTGCTGGATATCCAGTTGCAATTTCGGGTAGCGCTCGCAGAGCTGCCCCAGCCAGGGCATCAGGTGCCGTTGGCCAAACACCACTGGCGCATTGATCCGCACCAGTCCGCTCGGTTCGCTTTGCTGTTCCTGCAAAGAATCCCAGTTCATTGAGACTCCGTGCATGGCGAGTCCTGCTGTGCGAATTGCGCAGAAGTGTTGTCAGGATGCTCCCATTTATCGCAAAGGATCGCCAGCCGATAATGCGCGCCACCACCATCCCCTGTAGGAGCGAAGCTTGCTCGCGAAGACGTCGTACCAGGCGCAGTAGATGCCGTCTGACACGCCGCCTTCGCGAGCAAGCTTCGCTCCTACAGGGGTCGTGTGTTTTATCTGATGACTGGCAGGTGTTTCCCTATGCAATCTTCTTCAATCGAACACGCCGGCGTCGTTATAACGCCTGCGGTAAAACCAAGGTTGCGGCTGTTGCTGCTGCCGCTGGTGATTCTGGCGGGCATGGGCCTTTCCGTGGAAGCCGGTTTGCTCGGGCCGCTCGGGGTTCAGGTCGGGCACTTGTGGGCGACCTTGAGCATCTTCGGTGTGGGTTCGGCGATTCTGTTTTTGCTGTTGCTGTTCAGCGGCCCGCAACAGGGCCCGGCCTTGAATAAGCTGCCACGCTGGCAATTGATCGGCGGTTTCCTGGGGCCGATGTACGTGATCGTGCTGACCATGGCCACGCCGCACATCGGCGTTGCGATGACGATGATCGCGATCCTTTCCGGGCAGGTCGGCAAAAGCGTGTTGATCGACCACTTCGGCTGGTTCGGCGCCACACGCAAAAAGGTCAACGGTGAACGTTGGATAGCCTTGTTGCTGATTGTCGTGGCACTTGTTCTGATCGCTCGGGGTTGATGATGAGTCTGATTATTTTGTTGGCGGTGGTCGTGGCCGCCGGCGCGGTGTTGAGTGTGCAGGCGGCGATTAATGGACGGCTGGGCGAAACGGTTGGCGTGTTGCGCAGCAGTTTTCTGACCTTCGTGGTCGGTGCAGTGACCACCGGGCTGCTGACCGTGTTTTTCGACCCGGCCCATGCCGTGAGTTTGCTGGACGTGCCGAAATGGCAGCTCAGCGGCGCGCTGTTCGGGGTGGTTTACATGATGGTGATGGTCGGCGCGGTGCCACGGGTCGGCACGGCGGTGGCGACTGTGGCAGTGATCGTCGGGCAACTGGGCATGGGGATGTTGATTGATAACTTCGGCTGGCTGGGGAACCCGGCGATCGAGTTGTCGAGTAGCCGGATGCTGGCGATGGTGTTTCTCGCATTGGCGTTGGTGTTCATGTATCGCAGCAGTACGCGGCAGGGCTGACGCAAGCTCCTACACTGGTGGTACGGGCCTTATTTGCGAGACCCGGACGACCACAACCCTGGAGTCAGACTCATGATCAGCAGTGACAGTAAATGCGACTGCCCCAAATGCTCATGCAAACTGGGCGAGCACCCGATCGCGCGCCACGGCAAGCACTATTGTTGTGAAGCCTGCGCCAAGCACCACGAAAATGGCGAAGAATGTGCCAGCAAGGGCTGCAAGTGCGCCAAAGGCTGACATCAGCCACGCACAGAACGTGGAGCCTATTCGGGCTCCACTTCCAGTTTCAGACTTTGATCTTCCAGCCGTTCGGTATGGCGGATGACTCCATTGAGTCGTCGTCCATCCACCTTCACCAACACCGTTTTTGCCTGTTCCAGATCTTGCGGTATAGGGGGCTGGATGCGTAGTGCGAAGCGGGTCGGGTCATGCTCGACTTGTTCAAGGCCGACCTGGCACTCGGCGCTTTTGGTGATTCGACCGAACAGCGTATCGAGGCCGTAGTCGAGGTGTGCCGTGCTGGTGAGTTGCGTTGATTTCATGCGCCGATCCCTCCAAATGTCCAAAGCTGCGCCATCCGTTAATTCGCCGACCGCCACTTGACGTTTTCCACGCCGAATTTTTCAGCCATCGGTTTGCTGGTTTTTTGCACCTTCTCTCGGCCGAAGCGAGGGATTCGTCCGACCCCCGCGTCGCAACTCGCCCAATGCCAGGCCTCCGCGTTATCCATCTTGTCCAGGCGGATGATGAAAGACTTGGGCGCGCCATGAAGGGTGTATTCAATGACGAAAAGTTTTGCGTTGTTCATAGAGCCCGTATTCCTCCCGTGGTAATACAAGGATCGTTTGGGTTACGGAAAATTCACTCGGATTGTCAGATGGATGCCGCCAGTAGCGACGAGACGGGTGGCTCGTTACCCTGCAATCTCTGAAACCTCCAATGATTGCTGCCCATGGGCCTTGCCGCCCACCCAAGTTTAAAACTGATAACCGACACCGGCGTAGTAACCCCAGCCGTCGGAACGGGCGCGGAAGTTACCGTCGCCAAAATTCAACTCGCTGCCATCGTCCCAGTTGCCGCCGTTGTGGAAATAACGGCCGACCAGGGTGAAACGCAAGTGGGTGAACGAGTACAGCAAGACGTTGGTGGCGACGGTGGCGTTGGCGGTGCGAGCCGGGTTGTCCTTGTGCAGGTCCGAGCCGAAGTCGACGTTGGTGAAACCGATGTAGGTCAGTGACGCGCCGTTGCTGAAGCTACTGATCGGCACGATGTATTTGAACTGGGCGCGATAGCCGTCCCACGAATATTCATTGCTGGCGCCGTAGTTTTCCCACTGGTAGCGACCATAGAAGTTGGCCGACAGGTTGACCCGCGAATGGGTGTCGATGTCGGTGCCCAAGCCGCTGTACAGCGTATTGGCGCGGTTGGCGCTATTGCTGCCGTGGTCATAGATCCAGTCGAAGGCGACGTACCATTCCTTGAACGGCCCGATGGCCAGACTGCGGCCGGCGAGGTAGTCGATGGAAATTCGTGGTTCGTGCTCCATGAACACCGGCGAGCCGTGGTCCCACACACCTTTGTCATGGCTGTTACCGATGTCGAAAATTTTCGGAATATCGATGTAGCCATACAACTCGAACGGCCCCTTGCGCCCGAAGTACTCGTATTCCAAGTAGATATCGTCGGCCGGTTGCGGGCCGAAACTGATGTCTTTGCTGCCAATGACGGTCAGGTCCTGGTTGAACCAGTCCGAGAGGTACGCGCCTTTTTTCGGTGGGCTGGCTTCGGGGCTGAGGGTTTCGCCCTGGGCGGATTCTTCGGCGGAGGCGGGTTGCGCCAAAACGGTGCTGCTGAGTAGTCCTGTAACGCTGGCCAGCAGCAAGGAAACAGCAAAAGTGCGCGAGCAAGTCACGCGGCTGGACGTGCGGTGCATTAAAAGTCCCTTTTCGTGCGGATTGAAGGCCCGGTTCTGCGGGCTTGCGCGGTTATGTAGCGAAAACGCTCATATCAGCGACTAGCAAACGTTTGCACAAGGCATACCAGTTTTGCTCAATGCACGGAAAACGCTAAGAAATGGGTGGGTTAACTGTCCTTTCGGTCAAGGATTTGCGGGGCCTCGGGGCGATGACGTTGATGTAGACTCCTCGGCAATGACTTTACGAGGTGTGCCCCCCATGAGCGAACCGATTCGACTGACCCAATACAGCCACGGCGCAGGTTGCGGCTGCAAGATTTCTCCCCAGGTGCTGGAGGTGATTCTGGCCGGCAGCGGGGCGCAGAACCTTGACCCAAATCTCTGGGTCGGCAATGCCTCGCGCGATGACGCCGCGGTGTATG
Organism: Pseudomonas sp. ZS1P83; assembly: GCF_054897825.1. Taxonomy (NCBI): domain Bacteria; kingdom Pseudomonadati; phylum Pseudomonadota; class Gammaproteobacteria; order Pseudomonadales; family Pseudomonadaceae; genus Pseudomonas; species Pseudomonas sp. ZS1P83. The sequence continues at coordinate 3,552,583 of NZ_CM142706.1, read as the reverse complement.
CCATTGACGAAGAACGCGGCGTGGTGTCGACCACCGACTTCTTTATGCCGATCGTCGACGACCCGTTCGATTTCGGCCGCATCGCCGCCACCAATGCCATCAGCGACATCTACGCCATGGGTGGCGATCCGTTGATGGCGATTGCGATCCTTGGCTGGCCGGTCAACATACTGGCGCCGGAGATTGCCCGGGAGGTGATTCGCGGTGGGCGTTCGGTCTGCGATGAAGCGGGGATCCCGCTGGCCGGTGGGCATTCCATCGACGCACCAGAACCGATATTTGGCCTCGCTGTGACCGGTTTGGTGGAAAAGCGCCACATGAAGCGCAACGACACTGCCACCGTCGGTTGCCTGCTCTACCTCACCAAACCGCTGGGCATCGGCATCCTCACCACCGCCGAGAAGAAGGGCAAGTTGCGCCATGCCGACATCGGCCTGGCCCGCGACTGGATGTGCACCCTGAACAAATCCGGCAGCCGCTTCGGCAAACTCGAGTGCGTCACCGCGATGACCGACGTTACCGGTTTTGGCCTGTTGGGGCATTTGGTGGAAATGGCCGACGGCAGCCACGTGACCGCTCGCATCGAGTACGACCGTGTGCCGCGTCTGCCGGGTGTCGAGTATTACCTCGACCAAGGCTGCGTGCCGGGTGGGACGCTGCGTAACTTCGACAGCTACGCCAGCAAGCTTGGACGTCTTCAGGAAATGCACAAACGCGTGCTCTGCGATCCGCAGACCAGCGGTGGCCTGCTGGTTGCGGTCACCCCCGAAGGCAACGAACACTTCCTCAAAGTGGCTGCTGAACTGGGCCTGACTCTTGAGCCGATCGGTGAGCTGATCGAGCGACAGACCAACGCGGTTGAGGTGTTTTGATGTCTATGGAATTCACCGATTACCGCGACATCTTCCTCAACGACCGGCCGATGATGGATGCCCGCGCACCGGTTGAGTTTCTCAAAGGTTCGTTCCCCGGCGTCATCAACCTGCCGCTGATGAATGACCTCGAGCGGCAACGGGTCGGCACTTGCTACAAGGAGCACGGTCAGCAAGCCGCCATCACGCTGGGGCACCAGTTGGTGTCCGGCGAGATAAAAGCCGCTCGCATCCAGGCCTGGGCCGATTTTGCCCGCGCTCATCCTGATGGGTATTTGTATTGTTTTCGCGGTGGTTTGCGTTCGCAGATCGTCCAGCAATGGCTTAAGGATGAGGCGGGCATCGACTATCCGCGCGTCAGTGGCGGCTATAAGACCCTGCGCACCTTCTTGCTCGACACAGTCGATCAGGCGCTTGCCCAGTGTGATTTTGTCTTGCTGGGCGGCATGACCGGCACCGGTAAAACCGAAGTGCTCACGCAGTTGAGCAACGGGCTGGACCTTGAAGGTCACGCCAATCATCGCGGCTCCAGTTTCGGTAAACGCGCCACCGGCCAACCGTCCAACATCGATTTTGAAAACTGCTTGGCGGTAGACATGCTGAAGAAGCGCACCCATGGCATCGAGCAGTTTGTGCTGGAAGACGAGAGCCGCATGGTCGGCAGTTGCGCCTTACCGCTGCCGCTGTTTCAGGGCATGCAACAGTTTCCGATGGTCTGGCTTGAAGACAGCCTGGAAGGGCGGGTCGAACGGATCCTGCGCGATTACGTGGTGGACTTGTGTGCCGAGTTCATCGGCGTGTATGGCGATGAAGGATTTGCATTGTTTTCCGAGCGCTTGCTGGAGAGCCTGAACAATGTGCAGAAACGTCTGGGCGGTGAACGCCACCGGCGGATGTTGATTTTGATGGAAGACGCGCTGGCGGCGCAGGCGAGCAGTGGGGCAGTGGACCTGCATCGGGGCTGGATCGAAGGGTTGCTTCGCGAGTATTACGACCCGATGTATGCGTTTCAGCGGGAGAAGAAGGCGTTGCGGATTGAGTTTGCCGGGGAGCGGGCTGCCGTACTCGAATACCTGCGAGCGCGTAGCAGCCAGAGGGCTGAGGGGTAAGCAGCGCCGCCCCGATCAACCCGCTGCGGCCGACACTTACGTTGGACAGGTCTCGCGCCCGTTATTCAGGCCTTGCTTGTAGGCGTGGCTCTGTACGCTGGCCTTGCCGTTGTGCCAGGTCAGGGTGAGCACGTACAGCGAGTCGTAGTCGCTGGACTCCCAGTCATCCACGATGTTCTGTTTCTTGCCGACGGCTTCTCCAGCGACCTTGTTGATCAGCTCGGGCAGGTAGCCGTGGGACCAAGCGGTGTAGATGACCGAGTTGTGATACTTGTCGTGGAGCAATTCATCCGCCAGGTCGCTGGTGTCGTTGGCCGAGAAGTTGATGTTCACCGGCAAGCCGAGCTTGATCGCGCTGGGACTGATGGTTATCAGGGGGCGGAGGTAGCTATAGGAATTGTCCAGTTCGCCTTCCTCGACATTGCGTGTCGGGTTGGCGGCAAACACGTAGTTGGCCTTGCCGAATTTTTCCGGCAGCAAGGTGGCCAGGTCGATGGCGCGATTCAGACCCTGGCAGTTGAGCTGGCCGAGGCCACCCTCTGGCTTTTCCGCGTGACGCAGGAACACCAGCGTCTGAGTGCCGTTTGCTGGTTGGGCGCGGCTCTCGCGGGACTCCAGCACCAGAAACAACGCGCCGGCCGCCAACAGGGCGGGCAGGAACAGATAAGCGCGATGTTTGAAGCGGTTGGCGAATTTCAGAGGATTCATCATGGGATTAGGGGTTCTTCAATGCATTTAGTTAAGGCTGACAAACCTTATACCGCGAAATTCCTGCATCGGGTGTTTTCCATGTCATTAAGCCGGTCGGTTTCATAGGGGCGGTGCTCAGAGTCCTGTGTTACCCATTTGGTTTGATTCCGGCGGTACCGGCAACCTTGAACGGGTTGGCGCTTAGGTTATCGACAGGATGTTGCCAATTTGTGGACACGTTACACGTAGTGGAAATTACGCCAAAAGGTCGCCGTTCTTCGGTCGCTGACATTATGATCCTCACTCTCAATTTTCTCGTGGATCCTTCCCATGACCGATTTGTCCGCGTTCCCGATTACCCAAAAATGGCCGGCTCAATATCCCGAGTGGATCCAGCTTTACTCCTTGCCGACACCCAACGGCGTCAAGGTGTCGATCATGCTCGAAGAGATCGGATTGCCCTACGAACCGCATCGTGTGGGCTTCGACACCCATGATCAGATGTCCCCCGAATTTCTTTCGCTGAACCCCAACAACAAGATTCCGGCGATCCTCGACCCCCACGGTCCGGGGGACCAACCCCTGGCGCTGTTCGAGTCCGGGGCGATTCTGATCTACCTGGCCGACAAGAGCGGGCAGTTGTTGGCCCAGGAATCGGCAGCGCGTTACGAAACCATTCAGTGGCTGATGTTTCAGATGGGAGGCATCGGGCCAATGTTCGGTCAGCTCGGGTTTTTCAACAAATTTGCCGGCAAGGACTACGAGGACAAACGTCCGCGCGACCGCTACGTTGATGAAAGCAAACGTCTGCTCAATGTCCTCAACAACCGTCTGGAAGGTCGCGACTGGATCATGGGCGAGCGTTACACCATCGCGGACATCGCGACCTTCCCCTGGGTGCGCAACCTGATTGGCTTCTATGAGGCCGGCGAGCGGGTGGGCATCAAGGACTTCCCGAACGTCACGCGGGTGCTGGAGCGCTTTCTGGCGCGGCCGGCGGTGATGCGTGGGCTGGAAATCCCCAAGTAAAACGCTTCGATTTGATCAAGACCAAGGCAGGCCATGCACTCATTCGATTTCAAGCAAGTAGATGTCTTCAGCCGCGTTGCACTCAAGGGCAATCCGCTGGCGGTAGTGTTCGGCGCCGATGAGCTCAGCGATGAGCGCATGGCGGCGTTTGCCAGCTGGACCAACCTCAGCGAAACCACATTCATACTCGAACCGCGCGACCCTCGCGCCGACTACCGGGTACGGATCTTCACCACGCTGAACGAATTGCCGTTCGCCGGTCATCCGACACTGGGTACCTGCCATGCCTGGCTTGAGGCCGGTGGCGTGCCCAAGGGCGAAGACATCATTCAGGAGTGCGGGGTGGGGCTGGTGCGGGTTCGTCGACAGGGTACGGAGCTGGCCTTTCTCGCGCCGCCTCTGATAAAAATCGGGCCGGTGGACGCCGACTTGATGGCGCGTGTGCGGTCAGGGCTCGGGCTGGAGCAGGGCGCGATAGTCAGGGCCCAGTGGGTCGATAACGGCGCCGGATGGTTGGCGGTAATGGTCGAGGATCGCCAGCAGGTGCTGGACCTGCAACCGGATCATTCGCAAATGCTCGGCCTGGCCGTGGGTGTCATCGCGCCCTGGCATCCGGAGCGCGATGGCGATGACGCACAGTTCGAGGTGCGGGCGTTCATCTCCGGCGACGGCATGCCGGAAGACCCCGCCACCGGCAGCCTGAATGCCGGGATTGCCCAATGGCTGCTCAGCGAAGGACTGGCGCCAGCGTCCTATGTGGTCAGCCAGGGCCTGACGATGGGCCGCGTCGGGCGCATTCAGGTCGAGCAAGTGGGCGACGAGATCTGGATCGGCGGCGCAGTGGTGACCTGTATCAGCGGAACCTTGACGCTGTAAGAAGCAGTGATTATTGCCGAACCGGTAAGGGCTTATTCCGCGCCTGAGGTTTGTGCCCTGCGCCTTGCAGGGCATAAGCTTCGTCCCCTACGACTTTCGTCTCGTCCTCCGTTTTTCAGGAACCCCTTATGTCCAGTCAGTTCCCCGAAGCTCGTCCACGCCGTCTGCGCCGCAATGCGAGCCTGCGCAGCCTGTTCCAGGAAACCGAGTTCAGCTTGAACGATCTGGTGCTGCCGATTTTCGTCGAGGAAGACATCGACGACTTCGTCGCCATCAAAAGCATGCCAGGCGTGATGCGTATTCCGGAGTCGAAACTGGCGGGTGAGATCGAGCGTTATGCCCGGGCCGGGATCAAGTCGGTGATGACGTTCGGCGTGTCGCACCATTTGGACGGCAACGGCAGCGACACCTGGAGCGATAACGGTCTGGTGTCGCGCATGTCGCGCATCGCCAAGGATGCAGTGCCGGACATGATCGTGATGTCCGACACCTGTTTCTGTGAGTACACCGACCACGGCCATTGCGGCGTGCTGCACAACCATGAAGTCGACAACGACCAGACCCTGATCAACCTCGGCAAACAAGCGGTGGCTGCGGCCCGTGCCGGCGCCGATGTGATCGCCCCGTCGGCAGCCATGGACGGGCAGGTTCAGGCCATTCGTCGAGCGCTCGATGAAGCGGGTTTCAGCCAGACCGCGATCATGGCCTATTCGACCAAGTTTGCCTCGGCGCTCTACGGTCCGTTCCGTGAAGCCGGCGGCAGCGCGCTCAAGGGCGACCGTAAAAGCTATCAGATGAACCCGATGAACCGCCGCGAAGCCGTGCGCGAATCACTGATGGATGAGCAGGAAGGTGCCGACGCGCTGATGGTCAAACCGGCCGGCGCGTACCTGGACATCATTCGCGACATCCGTGAAGCCTCGCGTTTGCCGCTGTCGGCGTATCAGGTGAGCGGCGAGTACGCGATGATCAAATTCGCGGCGCAGGCCGGGGCAATCGATGAGGATCGCGTGGTGCGTGAGAGCCTTGGCGCGATCAAACGGGCCGGGGCGGATCTGATCTTTACCTACTTTGCGATGGACCTGGCGCTGGCCGGGATCTAAGTATCACCGCAGATGATCGTTCCCACGCGCAGCAAAGGAATGCAGCCCGGGACGCTCCGCGTCCCAGAAGCGGACGCGGAGCGTCTATTGAGGCATTCCCACGCGGAGCGTGGGAACGATCATCAGGGAGCGCCAAAAAACGGCCGAATCCCGTGATCCCGCAAGTACCGCTCAATCACCTTGGGGTCGGCAGAGTTGTCGGCGATCGCCACATACGTATCCGGCCGCAACAGATAAAACCCGTTACGCCCCAGGCCAGCCGCTTCAAACGCCGGCCGCCAATCAAACACATGCAACGGCAAATGATGTTCGTGGCACCAGGCGATCATTTCGTCGCTGGTGTCGCCATACACATGCACCTGCCAGGTCGGACACTTCAGTGATTCGAAATTGTCCCCCTCACCGTCGTGAGCCCAGGGCAGGCGGTCGCCACCGTGAACATGACCGGCAGCGCCCGTGCTCAAAGGCATGCCGCGATAATTCAGGGTGATCTGCGACACCGTCCGAAACAGAAACTCGCGGAATGCCTCAAACGAGGCCATTTTCGGCAGCACGAATGGCGCCAGACGCGTGCGCAGCAAATCGGCTATGCGCCCTTCGGCCGTGACGAAACTGAACACCCGATCGGTGGAGGCGACCAGTTTGCGGGCAAACGCGATGCGTTCGGTTTCGTATGTGTCGAGAAGTTTGGCCTCAGCGCCGCCGCTCAACACCGCCGCGAGTTTCCAGGCGAGGTTGATGGCATCGCCAATTCCGGTGTTCATGCCTTGGCCACCGGCGGGGCTGTGGACGTGGGCAGCGTCACCCAAAAGAAACGCGCGCCCGGTGCGAAAGTGATCCGCCACCCGATGATGCACGCGGTAAGTCGAGAACCAGTTCACCTGTTCGATCTGCACCTTCAAATGTTCGATGGCCCGGCTGCTGACGTCTTCAAACTGGAGGGTTTCGGCATGATCGGCGCGCTCGTCGCGTACCGTGCCGATCAGGCGGGCGCGGCCTGTACCGGCCAATGGAAATATCGCGAGAAAATCCGCTTCATCGAGATCCACGTGCAGTTCGCCGTTGAACGTCGGCCCGCTGGCCTGCACGTCGGCGACGTAGAAAATCTGCTGGTAGGTGCCACCCGGGAAACCGGTGTCCAGGGTCTTGCGCACAATCGATCGGGCACCGTCGCAACCAGCCAAATAGCAGGCCTGGCAGGTTTCCTGCTGACCATCGGGCAGGCGCAGATGGGCGGTGATGCCGTCTCCGGTTTCCTCGAAACTTTCCAGTGCGGTCTTGCGCTCCACCTTGATGCCAAAGGCTTCGAGGCGGTCTATCAGCAACCGTTCGTGCTCATCCTGAGGAAACATTTCGAGGAACGCGTAGGGCGTCAGGCCCTCGCCGATGCGGGTCAGCGGCAAGCGCGCCACGGGTTCGCCCTTGACCCAGAAGTTCGCCGCGCCCACTCGATGACCGTTCTGCACAACGGCAGTGCTGAGGTCGAGCTGGCGATACAGCTCCAGCGTCCGCGCCTGGACGGCCAGCGCCCGCGAAGTGGTTCCGGGTGCCGACGTCTTGTCGAGAATCCGCACCCGGATCCCCAGTTTGCTCAGCCACAGCGCCAGCACCAGCCCGGTCGGGCCGGCGCCGATGATGAGTACGTCGCTACGGTTCATGAGCCTTTCCTTCTCGGGTTGTGGCTCAAGTATGGTTCAGCCCAGGCGTGAGGTCAGGCAGACTGCCCAACGGAACAGGGCGCGGCAGCCACAGTCATAGCCTGCGCCATGCCATTGATCGTATGGTTAACCCGGCTCAACGGATTTGATGGAGCAACATGCAAGCCAATCGATTGATGATGAGTGTCGCCGCGCTGCTGATTCTGGCCGGTTGCGGCACTCAGCGAACGCAGGAACTACCTGCGCGCAAGCCCGCGGAGGTCAAGGCCGAGATCGTGCGCCTGCTGCCGGCCAAAGCCACTGATCGCCAAGGCTGGGCCACCGATATTTACGCGGCATTTGCTGTTCAAAACATTTATCCGTCCACCCAAAACCTGTGCGCGGTACTGGCGGTCACCGAGCAGGAGTCGACCTTTCAGGTTGACCCACCCGTGCCGGGCCTGGGCAAGATCGCCCGTGACGAGATCGACCGCCGCGCCGCCAAAGCCCATATTCCCGGCCTGCTGGTGAGCGGTGCGCTGCAGGTGAGTTCATCCAACGGAAAAAGCTACAGCGACCGACTCAACGCGGCGCGCAGCGAAAAAGAGCTCAGCGCGATCTTCGATGATTTCATCGGCATGGTGCCGATGGGCCGGACGCTGTTTGGTGGCTTTAACCCGGTGCACACCGGTGGGCCGATGCAGGTCAGCATCGATTTCGCGGAGCAACAGGCGAAGGTGTATCCGTACCCGGTGAACGGTTCGATCCGGCATGAAGTGTTCAGTCGTCGCGGCGGCATGTACTTCGGTATCGCCCACTTGCTCGGTTATCCGGTGAGCTACAAACAACCGCTGTATCGCTTCGCCGATTTCAATGCCGGTTGGTACGCGAGTCGCAACGCCGCGTTTCAGAACGCGGTGAGTCGCGCTTCGGGCATACCGCTGGCGCTGGATGGGGACCTGGTCCGCTACGATTCGATCATGTCTGGCACCACGGAATTGGCGGTGCGCACCCTCGGCAAGCGACTGGACATGCGCAATCCGACCATTCGCGATCAATTGGAGGAGGGCAAAAACCTCGAGTTCGAGGACACCCAGCTCTATGCGCGGGTTTTCGCCCTGGCCGAGCAGGCAGAAGGTCGGCCATTACCGCGTGCGGTGTTGCCAGGGATCGTGCTGCAAAGCCCGAAAATCACCCGCAAACTCACGACGGCGTGGTTCGCCAAACGGGTCGATGAACGCTATCAGCGATGTATGGCACGTGCGGGAAAGTGACCGACCGCAACACACAAGCGTAAAAACCCGGCGGATGAGGCCGGTTTTTTCATTGACAAGGCGCCAGTCGCGCTCAGGTGTTTGCCGCCGGAACCTGGGGCGGGGAGTGGCATCCGCGCTTGGGTGATCGCCGTCAGATCACTTTCACCGCTCGACCGATGAACTGAATCGGCCCCGTAGGTTTGCCGGTCGGCGAGCCATTGGGGTTTTCCAGGGTCAACTCGAACAGCTGGTCGGGTTGCAGTGGCGGCAACTTGTCCAACGGCACCGAGAGCATCTGCCCCGGTTTGACCAAGCCCAGGGACACCGGTCCTTGCCAGCCTTCAGCCTTGGTCCAGAACTCCAGTGCCTTGTCGGCCGGAACTTCCCCCACGCCCAGTGGGATCAACTGGATTTCCCTTGAATTGCTGGCCTGAATCACCCAACCCGGCGCTTTGTCTTGAGGGGCGACCAGTACCACCAGATAGGTCGGTTTGACCGTGGTTTGCGTCAACATCAAGGCGCCGAGCAACAAGGTCGCCGCCAACCCCGCCCCCGCGAGCCCGCGCCACAGCACTTCACCGCTTCCTGCTCGCCCTTGTTGGCGGCTGTGCACTCGGCGCTTGGGGCCACGCCACCCTTGAGGGCTACGCGCTGGATGTAACTCACGCCGCTCATCGCGCCTTTGCCCTCGGCCGGGTTGGCCTTGACCAATTGGTAGGGGAGATTACCCGGGCTCGACGGTGCGACGGCCAGTTGGGTGCCGGTGACTTTCGAGCCATCTTTCGCCTGCCAGGTAGCGGGGGGGCCGAAGTAGGTGCCGACCTGTTTGCCGCTGCGATCATTGAGCACCGCTTTGGGCCCGACAAAAACCCATTCGGTCTGGCCGGCTGCATTGGCCTTGTCACGGCATTCGTAAGTGATCTCGCCGACCCCGGTGGTTTCCATGGCGACCTTGTGCCCCTCCGGCACCTTGATGCTGTCGGGCAGACCCGTCTGGGCATAAGCTGCAGGTAGGGCAGCGAGTAAACCGGCAAGGCAAATCAGGTGTTTGGCGTTCATGAATTTCTCTCCGAAAATGAGTAACCCGCTCGGCAGCATCAGGACTGCTACAGGTACTACCCATCGGAAAGCGATTTGGATGCAGTGGGGAAAAGAAATTTTCTAACATTGCCAGCGTCAGCTGCTACAAAGAGACAATCGCAAGGAGGTGTTTATGTATCAGCTCTACGGACACAAGAACTCTGGAGCTGCGGCGATAGAAGCCGCCCTTGAGCTCTGCGAGATTGCTTACCGTTTCATCGACGTTGAGTCCTCTCCTGAAGCGACCCACGCGCTGGAGAAGCTCAATCCGCTCAAGCAGATTCCGACACTGCAATTGCCCGACGGCAGCGTTCTCACCGAGAGTGCGGCGATTCTGATTCATCTGGGGCTCACCTTTCCCGAGTCGAACCTGCTGCCGAAAAACGCCGCCGCGCGGGATCAGGTCATTCGCGGCCTGGTGTACATCGTCAGCCATTGCTATTCGGCGATTGGCATCATCGATTACCCGGAGCGATGGTTGGCCGAGGCGGATGAATCGTCCAGGCAAAACCTCATGGCCGGCACCCGCGCGCGATTGCACTGGAGTTGGGAGGTGTTTGCCGATCAGTTTTCGGGCGATTTGTACCTGGGCGATGAAACGCCGGGGGCGCTGGATGTGCTGGCTGCGGTGGTTTCCAGATGGGCGGGCAGTCGGGAGCATTTACGCAGTGCTCGCCCCGGATTTTTCGCCTGGCTGGAACGCATCGACCGGCACCCGACATTGGCACCGGTCTTCGCGCGGCATTGGCCAGCCTGAAAAGGGCTGCTCTTATTCGCCGCGGATGTACTGTTCCAACTGACGAATCAGTTCAGCCTGTTCGGCGATGGCCTCCTTGACCAGGTCGCCGATCGACAGCAAGCCGATCAATGTACCGTTTTCCACCACCGGCAAGTGGCGCAGGCGTTTGTCGGACATGATGCCCATGCAGGTTTCGACGGTTTGATGGGTGTCCACAGTGATGACCGGCGAGACCATGATGTCTTCGACCGGCGTACCGACGGAGGAGCGGCCCTTGAGCACGAGTTTGCGCGCATAGTCGCGCTCGCTGATGATGCCGACGACATCGCCATTCTTCACGACCGGCAATGCGCCGACGTTTTTCGCGGCCATGACCATCAGCGCTTCCAGCACCATTTGATGCGGCGCAATGGTGTGGACTTCATGATTCTGTTCAGCCTTTAACTTCAGCAGTTGGGCGACGGTTTTCATGGCGGTTTCTCAGGTGTTGTCGTTGTCCTTGAAGAATCGTAGACCCAGGCGCTGAGGGCAAGGGAGAAAGCGGCAGATAACACGCAAAAAACGCCATTCAGTGGTTTTTCTTCTGAAAACCTTACGTACCAGATCGATAAACGCCTGCAATTCGGCAGCGACTTCAAGAGCCACAGGCTGCCAAATCCTTAAGCCTCCACGCTATCCATCCCGATCCCGCGTAGAATCCCCCTCTGAATCAGATTCGAGGTTGCAGTGGTGGATTTACAGCAGGGCTTCGTCCTGACCCGGCATTGGCGCGATACCCCGGCTGGTACGGAAGTCGAATTCTGGCTGGCGACCGATGCCGGTCCCCAGCGGATCCGCCTGCCTCATCAACCGTCCGTGGCGTTCATCCCCGCAGTACAACGAGAGCAAGCCGAAGTGCTGCTGCGCGGCGAAAAGAACGTCGAGCTGCGGCCGTTGGCGTTGCTGGATTTCGAGCACCGTCCGGTGCTTGGCTTGTATTGCCAGCAGCACGGTCAGCTGATGCGCCTGGAAACCACGCTGCGCAAGGCCGGCGTCGACATGTTCGAAGCCGACGTGCGTCCGCCGGAACGCTACATGATGGAGCGTTTCATCACCGCGCCGGTCCGGTTCAGTGGCACGCCGAATACCGAGGGCCTACTGCTCGATGCGCAGATGAAACCCGACCCCGACTACCGACCGAGCCTCAAGCTGGTATCCCTGGACATCGAAACCACCGCTCAGGGCGAGTTGTACTCCATCGCCCTGGAAGGCTGTGGTGAGCGCCAGGTCTACATGCTCGGCCCGCCCAACGGTGATGACAGCGAGGTGGATTTCCAGCTCGAATACTGCGACTCCCGAACCCTGCTGCTGAAAAAACTCAACGAGTGGTTCGCCCGCCACGACCCCGACGCGATCATCGGCTGGAACGTTGTGCAGTTCGACCTGCGCGTGCTCCATGAACACGCCCGGCGTCTGGCAGTGCCGCTGAAACTGGGCCGTGGTGGCGAAGAAATGCACTGGCGCGAACACGGTAGCCGCAACCATTACTTCGCCTCGGCCGCCGGCCGGCTGATCATCGACGGTATCGAATCCCTGCGCTCGGCGACCTGGAGTTTTCCCTCGTTCAGCCTGGAAAACGTTGCGCAAACCCTGCTCGGCGAGGGCAAGTCGATCGACAATCCGTACCAGCGCATGGACGAAATCAACCGGATGTTCGCCGAGGACAAACCGGCCCTGGCCAAGTACAACCTCAAGGACTGCGAGCTGGTGACGCGGATCTTCGCCAAGACCGAACTGCTGACCTTCCTGCTTGAGCGGGCCAGCGTCACCGGGTTGCCGGCGGATCGCAGCGGCGGCTCGGTGGCGGCGTTCACTCACCTTTACATGCCGCTGATGCACCGCCAGGGTTTCGTTGCGCCGAACCTCGGCGGACGGCCACCGCAAGCCAGCCCTGGCGGTTTTGTCATGGACTCGCAACCGGGTTTGTACGAGTCGGTGTTGGTGCTCGACTACAAAAGCCTCTATCCCTCGATCATCCGTACCTTCCTCATCGACCCGGTGGGCTTGATCGAGGGGCTTAAACATCCCAATGACAGCGAGTCGGTGCCGGGTTTTCGCGGTGCGCGGTTTTCAAGAACCCGGCATTGCCTGCCCGCCATCGTCGCCCGGGTTGCCGAAGGTCGCGAAACCGCCAAGCGCGAACACAACGCGCCGCTGTCCCAGGCCCTGAAAATCATCATGAACGCCTTTTACGGCGTGCTCGGCTCCAGCGGTTGCCGCTTCTTCGATACACGCCTGGCGTCATCCATCACGCTGCGCGGCCACGAGATCATGCTGCGCACTCGACAGCTGATCGAAGCCCAGGGGCACACAGTGATTTACGGCGACACTGACTCGACCTTCGTCTGGCTGCGCCGTGCCCATGGTCAGCAGGAAGCCGCACAGATTGGCCGCGCGCTGGTGGATCACGTCAACCAGTGGTGGCGCGAGCATGTGCAGCAGGAGTACGGTCTGGAAAGTGCGCTGGAGTTGCAGTTCGAAACCCACTACAAGCGCTTTCTGATGCCGACCATTCGCGGTGCCGAGGAGGGCAGCAAGAAGCGCTATGCGGGGCTTGTGACCCGAGCCGATGGCACCGACGAAATGGTCTACAAAGGCCTGGAAACCGTGCGCACCGACTGGTCGCCGCTGGCCCGGCAGTTCCAGCAGGAACTGTACCTGCGCATTTTCAATCGCAAGCCCTATCAGGACTATGTACGCGACTACGTGCGCAAGACGTTGGCGGGGGAGTTCGACGACCGCCTGATCTACCGCAAGCGCCTGCGCCGCACCCTCGATGACTATCAGCGCAATGTGCCGCCCCACGTGCGGGCCGCGCGGATTGCCGATGATTACAACGACCAGCAGGGCCGCCCGCGACAATATCAGAACGGTGGCTGGATCAGTTACGTGATCACCGTCGCCGGGCCCGAACCGCTGGAAATCCGCAGCGCGCCCATCGACTACGACCACTACGTCACCCGCCAACTGCAACCGGTGGCGGACGCGATTCTGCCCTTCGTGGACGACGACTTTTCAACCTTGATTGGGGGGCAACTGGGCCTGTTTTGAATCCAGCAGCAACAACGTCCAGTCATCCAGGATGCCGTGGAAATACCGGTCCAGTGCTTGATGAAAGTCGCTGTTAGCGCCGGCAATCTGAGCGAACAGTGTCATGGAAGAGTGAAACTTGAGATCGTCGGGGTGGCCGAATATGGCGGCAATCGAACTCTTTTCGATGTTTAGCACCAACTGAGTGCAGGTGCGCAATCGTGAACCCAGCAGCGGATGATTCAGGTACGCCGCCGCTTCCTCTTTGGAACGAATGGCAAAGTGGCGGGACATCTCGCTGCCGCCTAACCCTGCGAATTGCGGAAAGATGAACCACATCCAGTGACTGCGCTTGTGACCGGCGTTCAGCTCGGCCTTGACCCGTTTGAACACTGGGTCTTGTGCCTGGGTAAAGCGTTGCAGATTAAAGGAATCGAGCTGATCGGTGCTTCTCATGCCGAAGCCCTCTGACAGACTGCGATGGCTCAGACCATGGCCAACCGCTGTTTGCGTTGTGGCGCGCGAAAGGCCTGGTCCAGCGCCTCCAGATCCCCAGCTTCGAGCCGTAATTGCGCGGCTTGCGCATTCAGTTGCACATGTTCAGGTTTGACCGCTTTGGGGATGGCGATCACACCTTCCTGTCGCAGAATCCATGCCAGCGATACTTGGGCCGGCGTCACCCCGTGACGGGCGGCAACCTGCTTGAGGGTTGAATTGACCAGCATATGCCCACCCTGGCCAATCGGACAGTAGGCCATGACTGGCAGGTGTTGCTGCTGGCACCAGGGCAGCAAGTCGAATTCGATGCCGCGCTCTTCCAGGTTGTAGAGCACCTGATTGGTGGCATAGGCCGGCGAGGCCAGTTCTTCCAGGTCGTCGACGTCGAAATTGGACACTCCCCAGCGACCAATCTTGCCTTCTTCGCGCAAACGTTCAAAGGCCTCGACCGTTTCTTCGAGGGGATACTGGCCGCGCCAGTGCAGCAGGTAGAGATCGATGTAATCGGTATCCAGTCGCCGCAGACTGCGCTCGCACGCTTGGGGGATGCCTTTGCGGCTGGCGTTGTGCGGGTAGACCTTGCTGACGAGAAAGACTTTGTCACGCAGGCCTGCAATGGCTTCACCGACCACTGTCTCAGCACCGCCCTCGCCGTACATTTCAGCGGTGTCGATCAGGGTCATGCCCAATTCAATGCCCAGGCGCAATGCAGCTAATTCTTGGGTGTTGAGGGAACGATTTTCACCCATGCGCCAGGTGCCTTGGCCGATGACCGGTACATTGACGCCGGCCAATTCGAGGGTCCGCATCCAAACCTCCTTTCTGAATTCCAATCGATACTTCAGTGGGCAGCAGAATAGCCCGGTGGTTCCGTCGAATTCCAGAAAAGGCGGTAACAGCAAATGCGTCGGCGTCGCAGGTTTATTGGGCAGAAAACTTCAGGACAGTGCTCTGGGTATAGGTCTTGCCCGGGTCCAGTCGAACTTGCCGTTTTTGTCCGGCACTTTCAGCGACTGCAGGATGTCGCCATAGGTAATGACCGTGGCGGTCAGGCCATGGCTGTTGCGCAAGATGTATTGCTCGACGGGTGTGCCGTCATTGGTTTTGCCGAAGACCTTGTGTTCGCTGGACAGGCCCGCAGCCTGGGCGGAGAGGGTGGCGATCATCAGGGACAGTCCGAGGGCGCAGAGTGGGTGTCGGAATTGAAGCATGGTTACCTTCCTTTTTGTTGTTTTTGGATAAGTAGTAATACTAATAAGCGCGTTTTAATGCGATCAAGGCAGGATTTATAACTTATGTATAAGCTGTTGCAATTATAAAGTATGACTAATGTAATTGCTCCCAGCGCTTACGGACCGTCGGCACTGCACTTTTTCAGGATTCACGGCTCTATCCTTGGCCAGCCTGCGGCGATCCCCACCGCCGGCAAATGCCCAAGTTCAAGAACCCATGGCTCGAGTTTTACCCTTCACCACCACGCCAATCCGCCGCCATTGCCTGCTGTTGGCCTGCATGTCGATGCTCGCAGCCTCTGGGTGCAGTCAGCAGCAGGGCAGTGACATCGTTAGCCAGTTCCGCGAAGGCAAACCCCAGGAATTCCTCCAGACGAGCGTCGACCGCATGGCGACCCTGGCGATGCGTGACAACCTCGACAGCCTCTATCTGCTGATGAGCAAGCTCTACCTTCGCAACCCGGACGAGCTGAAAAAATCCGGTTTCCTCGATGCCCGCACCGCTGGCAAGCAAGTGCGCATGGCCATCGAACAGCAACAGCCGCTGCCGACCCTGGGTGGCAAAAAAGACCTGGCAGCGCTGAGTTACGCCATGAGCCCGGAATTTCTCGGCGACCGGGTCGGTGCTTTCATCTATGCCATCGGCAGCATGCTCGTCACCGCCCACGGCAATCGGCTCGAGTTCTACATGACGGATGCGATCAACCCGACGTTCGTCAGCAACGCTGCCCGCAACATCGAGAAAGCCACCTGGATACTCAGCCAGCGGCAAAACAAGCACGGCGAGCCTTTGCTGTTCTCCAACGAAATTTCGGAGGAGGGCAGCAACCTGAGTTTTGCCGTGGAGTTCGGCAAAATCGTCGCGCGGCTGGACCTGCTGACGCAGTTGCTGGACGAACGCTACCGCCGGATCGGTTTGAATTACGCGCAGAGTTTGTTGTTTTTGAATTTCCTGCCGGTGCAGTAAGCGAGGAAGTGCATAAAGATAGATCGCATCGATATAAGTGGTTATAAGAAAAATCGCTATGCTGCGGGCCAGATTTTTCATGCGTTTTTTGTGGGCGTGTTAATGGAATTCGGTAATTTCGGTTTAGTCGTTGCAGGTCTGGTAGTTGGCTTTATTGTCGGGATGACTGGCGTGGGTGGCGGTTCGTTGATGACCCCCATTCTGTTGTGGTTCGGCGTCAATCCGGCCACCGCAGTGGGCACGGATTTGCTGTACGCGGCGATTACCAAGTCCAGTGGCGTGCTGGTTCATAGAAAGAACAAGAACATCGACTGGGCCATTACCGGTTGGTTGACCCTCGGCAGTGTGCCGGCGGTGGCGCTGACGCTGTGGTTCCTGAGCACCTTGCAGGCATCACCCGAGGCGATGAACGCTGTTATCAAACAGGCGTTGGGCTTTGTATTGTTTGCAACGGCGCTGGCGATTTTCTTCAAGAAACGCCTGCTCGATTTCGCCCATAAGCGTGCGGGTGGCAACTACAACCCCAACGGCAACCGCTTGAATGTACTGACCGTGATCACCGGCCTGGTCCTCGGCACCATGGTTGCCCTGACCTCCATCGGCGCTGGCGCCCTGGGCACCGTCGCGTTGTTCATTCTTTATCCGCTGCTGCCGACCCGCCGTCTGGTGGGCACGGAAATCGCGCACGCCGTACCACTGACCCTGGTTGCAGGCCTCGGACATGCGAGCATGGGCAACATGGATTGGCACGTGCTGGGTTACTTGCTGGTCGGTTCGCTGCCGGGGATTTACCTGGGCAGCCACCTGACGGGCCGCATCTCCGATGAAGTGTTGCGTCCTTGCCTGGCCACGATGCTGGTGCTGATCGGTTACAAACTGGCCTTTTAGGCCGACACAGGTTCCAGAAACAAACCACCTCCTGCGCCGTATAGGTGCTACGGTGGAAAGCCCGCCTTCATTTACCCGTGAATGACCTGTCGGCATTTCCCCGTGATCGACAAGAGGTGGCACGTGTACACGCTAATCGCTGAATATCAAAGCCACGAAGCCGGGTATTGCTTCGACACACTGTCGTGACCGCCCTGCCCAAAAGCCTGCCGCTGATTCTCAGTGAGCTGCGCACCGCCACGACCCGGCAGCATCAAGTGCTGGAAAAACGCATTCCGTTTTTTACCGCCGATTTATTGCTCTACACCCGCCTGATCGAGGCTTACTACGGTTTTTATCGGCCGCTGGAAAACCTGCTGTGCCAGATGGCGATGACCATTCCCGATCTGGACTGGCTGATCCGTAGCAAAACTCCATCGCTTGAAGCCGATCTGTATGCCTTGGGTCTGGACGCTAGCGCCATCGATGCCATCCCTCTCTGCCAGTTTTCCTTTCAGCCCCGCTCCATTGCCGATGTGCTGGGCGTGTTGTACGTCCTTGAAGGGGCGACGCTGGGCGGGCAATCGCTGCGCAACGGCCTGTATTCGCGCCTCGGTGTCGATGAACACACGGGCGGCCGGTTTTTTGCGGTGTACGGCACGTCGACCTTGTTGATGTGGCGCGGTTTCCTGGCGTGCCTGTATGAGGTGTGTGATCCCGTTGAACGGGCGGCGTCGGTGACCGCGGCCCAGGCGACGTTCGAGGCCTTCGAAGGTTGGCTCGAGCACTGCGAGGTATTGGTATGAATCGCCTCACTGATGAGCAACTCGACGCCGCGCTCGTCGAGTGCGCCCGCGAAGCGATCCGGATTCCGGGGTCGATCCAGCCCCATGGCGTTCTGCTGGCCCTGAGTGAGCCTGAATTGATCATCCAGCAGATCAGCCGCAATTGTGCGTCGTTGCTCGGTCAGTCGGCGGCGGCGTTATTGCAGCAACCGTTGACGATGCTGTCAGGTGTCACGGCGGCAGAGCAGGTTCGCCAAGCGCTGTTGTTGCATGACCTGGAGGAAGCCAATCCGTTGGTGCTGGAGGTGGGGGCGCAGCGGTTCAACGGATCGCTCAACCGACATGACGGCGTGATTATTCTTGAGCTGGAGCCGTTGCACGACGCTGCGCCGGACAACACCGGCATCCTGCTTCGGGCCCTGCGGCGGATGCAGGCAGCCAGCACGCTGGACGACTTGTACACCGTCAGTGTCGATGAAATCCGCTGCCTGACCGGCTTCGACCGGGTGATGATTTATCGTTTCCAGCCAGCGGGGCATGGGCAAGTTATCAGCCAGGCGCTGGGTGGGATTTTGCCCGGTTATCTGGGTCAATGTTTCCCCGCCTCGGACATTCCCCCGCAGGCGCGTGAGCTGTATCGCCTGAACTGGATCCGGGTGATCCCGGATGCGCGCTTTGTACCGGTGCCGATTCTTCCGGTGTTGCGCCCTGACACCGGACAGCCGCTGGACCTGGGGTTTTCGGTCCTGCGCAGCGTGTCGCCGGTGCACTGCCAATACCTGGAAAACATGGGTGTGCGGGCCTCCATGAGCCTGTCTTTGCTTGCGAGCGATCAGCTTTGGGGACTGATCACGTGTGCCCATCCTGAACCGCTGCTGGTGAGCCATTCGGTGCGCACGATGTGCGCCGCGATTGCCCAGTTGCTCAGCGTGCAGATCACGGCACTGCAAACCCGGGACGAACAGAGCCAGCGTGAACAGAAATCCCGCCTGATCAACGAACTGACCGCAGCGATGCGCCTGGCTGACAGCGATGTGCTGGAGGGGCTGCTCAACCACCCGCAGCCATTGCAAGCCCTGACCGGGGCCAGTGGCGTCGCCGTATTGATCGAAGACCGATTGCAGATGTTCGGTGAGTGCCCAACGGTTGAGCAGGTACGAGCCCTTTACCTGTGGGTGCGCGAACAATGCCTGGAAAGCGGCGAGCCGCTGTTGACCGACCACCTGCAAGGCCTGCACGGTGCCAGCGCCCTCTACAGTGACGTGGCCAGCGGTCTGTTGGCGTTCGTGCTGCCCAAACCGGTGGACAACGGCGTCCTGTGGTTCCGCCCGCAACAGCGATCCAGCATGAAGTGGAGCGGCAATCCTGATGAGCATTTCAGTGCCGGAGGCGACAACCGTTTGCAGCCGCGTACATCCTTTGCGCTATGGGAACAGCAAGTGGAGGGCAGGGCGCGCGAATGGAGCGCGGCGGATGCTTATGCGGTCAGAGAGCTACGCCGCAATGCCATCGAAAACGACCTCGCCCGTCAGGTTCTCCGCGAGCATGAAGCAGTACGCAAGCGTGATGAGTTGGTGGCGGTTGTGTCCCATGACCTGCGCAATCCGATGACCATTATCATCATGCAATGCGGAATGATGCAGCGCCTGGTCGCCAAGGACGAAGGCAAACATACCGTGCGCCTGAGCGCGGCCCTGGGCACCATGGAGGAAGCCACCGCAAGGATGAACACCCTGATTGCCGATCTGCTGGACAAGTCGAAACTCGATGCAGGCGAGTACCCACTCGAGTGCAAGCCGCTGGATGTGGTGAACCTGCTTCAAGAGGCCTGTGGGTTGCTGGTGACCCTCACGTCCCACAAAAACATCGAACTCAATTGCAGCAGTTCTGAAGGATTGAGCATCGACGCAGATCCCCAGCGGTTGTTCCAGGTGCTGTCGAACCTGTTGGGCAACGCGATTAAATTCACCCCCTCGGGCGGACGTATTGACCTTAGCGCCCGCCAGGTAGACGGCAAGGTGCTGATCTCGGTGCGCGACAATGGCGGCGGTATACACGCCGTGCATTTGCCGCACATCTTCGAGCGCTACTGGTCGGTTCGTGACGGTAATCCCAACGGCAGTGGCCTGGGGTTGTACATCTGCCGCAGCATCGTGCAGGCCCATGGCGGAGAGCTTTGGGCCGAGAGCGAACCGGGGATTGGCAGCGTGTTTACCTTTTCCATTCCGACGTTGGTGGCTGACGCGGCTTAGGACCGGGTCAGAATCTCCAGCAGATGCCCGTCCGGGTCATCGAAATAAACCCGCCGGCCACCGCCGTAATCGTTGATCTCGTTCGGTCGTTGCTTGCCGGGGTCGGCCCACCAGGGTTGTTTTCGTGCTTGCAGGCGGGCGAAGGCCGCATCGAAATCGTCGTCACCGATCAAAAACGCGTAGTGCTGGGAGGCAATCGGCGGGTCATTGTCGTAGAAGTCCAGTGACACACCGTTGTCGAACTTGACGATCAGCATCGGGCCGAAGGGTTCGGGGCTGGGCAGGCCGAGGATTTCTGCCAGGTAGTTTGCTGATGTCTGCTTGTCGCGGCACCAGACAATGGTGTGGTTCAGCTGAGCGCTCATGCAGAGGTCCTCACGGCGGATCAGGGCTTTGTTGTTGAGCCATGAGATTAGCTCAGCCTGTTGCGCAATGACCGCCCTGACCTAAGCTTGGGACAAGGCGGAACACAATTGCGGTGCGTCACCCGGAACGAACGCCGCGATGCGCAATCATTAGAGCGTGGATATCAAAAGGAGATGCGCATGCTCATCAGGTCATTGACCCTGACTACTTTGCTGGCTTTCGCCGGCCCCTTGTTCGCTGCCGATAGCGACTCACCTCTGGATATGGACAAGGGCAGGTCCCGGCCACTGATTGTCATCGCTCCGAGTACGGTCGATCCCACGTGGGTCAGTCTTAAAAAGTCGCTGGATGAGCCGGCCAACCGCAAGGGTTTCACCGAGCGAAACATGGTCCTGTATACCGTGCTCAATTTGATGGGCCAGCGCGACGGCCAAGACCTGGGTCCACAAGACACGGCGGCATTGATCCGCGCGCTCAAGTTGGGTGCCGGCGCGAAGAGCAAAGTCATCCTGGTGGGCAAGGACGGGGAAAAGAAACTTGAACAATCGGGTGCGATTGAGCTGACAGAGCTTTTCAAAGCCGTCGACGAATTACCGGCGACAGAGAAAGAAGCCTCGGTGCCGACGCCGGCACCGGTCGCCGAGGTGGCACCGGCCAAGGGCGCCAAGGGTGCAAAACCGGGCAAACCGGCGAAGCCTGCCAAGCCGGCTGAAATGCCGGATGATTAAAAGCAGACTTTTGTAGCCGCCGGATGCAAGCGGCGCCAGCTGATCACGGATCTCGCCTGCAAACTGGAAAGCTCCAACCGCAATGTAGCGCTCGCGCCGGTGTTGGCGATTCAGATGCGCGACGGTTGTGATTTGATGGATGTGATCGGGCGACGATTGCAGACACAACAGTGAAAAATGGGCGACCTCAAGAGGTCGCCCATTTTTTTGCTCGGCAGCTGCTAAAAAAACCGGGTGTTCCAGGGAGAGATGTATTGGCTTCTATTGGTCTCGGAAATTTCCTTCAAGTCCTGTCGGACTTCATGAACTGGTTTCTGTCAGAGCGCACCGCTACCCTTCGTCAGCCACCGCAAAATCACGTAGGACGTGTGAGTCCGCGACATTGAGGGATCCAGGGACGAAAAACACCAATGGCACAAAAAGGAGCCTCGTCTGTGAAAAAATTCAGCAAGAATCAACCGCAAACCCTAACCGACGCCGATCATCTCGATCCCGCGAAGCTGTGTGAAACCTCAAAAGACGCAGTCATCCGAAGTCCCAGGCGTACCGCCACGACCAAGCAGATCTTCACTGTTGCCCCCTGTGTCGACACACTTTCCCTGCTAAATCAGGCCTGTGAAACCCTTGCCTCCCTAAATGTCCTGATTGCGAATTTTACCGGCAAACTGGAAGGCTCGAACCGCAATGTGCTGCTGTCGATTCAGCAATTGGCGTCGGTCGCCGAGTTGTTGGTGAATCAGGCACGGGAAAATCTTGATCCGAGAAGCGATGCGCCTGACGCTCAGCCGCCGACTCGGCATTGAGCTGACGGAGTAACAACAATGGGCGATCTGAAAGGGGGCGCCCATTTTCTATTACTGATATTGACCCCCGCGCGACAGGCAAGTGATTGTCTCCAGAGAACGATCTATTTGAGTAGTGCGCTCAATATTTTGTGAGCGATCTTGATTCGCTCCGGGTTCGGATAATTCTTGTTGGCCAGGATCACGATGCCGATGTCTTTCGACGGCACGTACGCCACGTAAGTCCCGAAGCCGCTCGTTGAGCCGGTTTTGTTGATCAATACGTTTTCTGGTTGAGGTTGCGGCGGGGTCAGCCACTGAGCTTCGTGCGCCTCCATCGCCATCTGCGTCGAGTTACCCGCCAGCAATGTATCGAGGGTGACCGGGTAGTTGTAGTACTCCCAGCCCAACCCCTGAGTCATCTCGCCAACCTTGTAGTAACCGGTATGTGTCGTAGCAATTGCCCGCTGCAGCGGATCTTCAAGGCTGGTCGGTTTCATGTTCGCCTCAACATACCGAATCAGGTCCGCGGCGCTGGTTTTTACGCCATAAGCCTCCGAATCCAGTGCCCCCGGCCCAACCCGCACAGGCTTGTCATCCTTGTTGTAACCCTGAGCATAAAGTCCCATTTGAGCCTGTGGTACCTTGAGGTAGGTGTGCTTTAACCTGAGTTTCGGCAGCAAGGACTTTTCCATCAGCTCATCAAACGGCTGACCCATGCTTTTGGCCGCCAGATAACCGAACAACCCCAGGCTCGGGTTTGAATACTGCCGATGGGTGCCGGCGCCATAGGTCGGTTTCCACTGCTTGAAATAGCCGAGCATCTTGTCCGGTGCATCGGCATCGCCGGGTAATTGCAGCGGCAGTCCGCCGGCGCTGTAGGTGCCCAGTTGCAGCACGCTGATGTGATCGAACGCGCTGCCACGCAGTTCCGGCAGAACGCTGCTGGCCTTGTCGGACAGGGACAGTTTGCCGGTGGCCTGAGCGTAGGCGGCGAGGGTAGCGGTGAAGGTTTTGCTCACCGAACCGATCTCGAACAGGGTGTCTTCGGTGACGGCTTTGCCGTTTTCCTTCGAGACCACGCCGTAGTTAAAGTAATGCGATTGGCCGTTGACGGTGATGGCCACGGCTATTCCGGGGACGGCCTGGGCTTGCATGACCGGTCGTATGGCGGCATTCACCACCGTCTCGATTTGATCCTGTGCGACACATTGGCCGGTGGCGAGCACCGCCACGCAAACGGCGAGAGTCTTCAGCCTATCCATGTTGGTTTTGTCCGTCATTGATTCGATTGCGTGCCATTTTAGGGTGTTAAACGCTACGCTCCGAGCGGTTTTTAAACCCGGCGCCCATAGACGGGCCGGGCTGATTGTTAATAGGCCAGGTGCGACCGCTGAATTAGCGCACCAGACACGGCCGCTTGTTATCGAACTTCCATCCCGGCATCAGAAACTGCATCGCCACGCTGTCATCCCTCGCGCCCAATCCCATGCCTTTGTACAGCTCATGAGCCTTGGCCACCTGATCCATGTCCAGTTCGACGCCTAACCCGGGTTTCTTCGGCACCTGCACGCAGCCGCCGACGATTTGCAGCGGCGCTTTGGTCAGGCGCTGACCGTCCTGCCAGATCCAGTGGGTGTCGATGGCGGTGATTTCACCCGGTGCGGCCGCTGCGACGTGGGTGAACATGGCCAGGGAAATATCGAAGTGGTTGTTGGAATGCGAGCCCCAGGTCAGGCCCCATTCATGGCACATCTGCGCCACGCGGACCGAACCCTGCAGGGTCCAGAAGTGTGGGTCGGCCAGCGGGATATCCACCGATTGCAACTGGATCGCGTGGCCCATTTCCCGCCAGTCGGTGGCGATCATGTTGGTGGCGGTTTTCAGACCCGTGGCTCGACGAAATTCAGCCATGACTTCACGTCCGGAGTAACCGTTCTCCGCGCCGCACGGGTCTTCGGCGTAAGCCAGCACATGATGCTGATCTCGGCACAGGCGAATGGCTTCTTTGAGTGACCACGCGCCGTTCGGATCAAGGGTGATGCGCGCGTCGGGGAAGCGTTCGGCCAGGGCGGTGACGGCTTCGATTTCTTCATCGCCACTGAGCACGCCGCCCTTGAGTTTGAAGTCCTTGAACCCGTATCGGGCGTGGGCGGCTTCGGCCAGGCGGACCACGGCGTCGGCGGTCATGGCTTTTTCGTGACGCACGCGAAACCAGTCGTTGTCGGCGTCCGGTTCGCTGCGGTAGGCAAGATCGGTTTCGTTGCGATCACCGACATAAAACAGATAACCCAGCATCTTCACTTCGTCGCGTTGCTGGCCTTCGCCGAGCAGAGCGGCCACCGGCACGTCCAGGTGCTGGCCCAAGAGATCAAGCAGCGCAGCTTCAAGGCCAGTGACGGCGTGGATGGTGATGCGCAAATCGAACGTCTGTAGCCCGCGACCGCCGGCATCGCGATCAGCGAAAGTCTGGCGTACCTGATTGAGGATCTTTTGGTAAGTGCCAATCGGACTGCCGACCACCCACTCACGAGCGTCTTCGAGGGTCTGGCGAATGCGCTCGCCGCCCGGTACTTCACCGACGCCAGTGTGACCGGCGTTGTCCTTGAGGATCACGATGTTGCGGGTGAAAAACGGCCCGTGAGCGCCGCTCAGGTTGAGCAGCATGCCATCGTGGCCGGCCACCGGGACAACCTGCATGCTGGTGATGATCGGGGCTTTTGCGGCTTCTTGTGCGTTCATTTTCATGTCCTTCAACACAGATATTCAGGCGTGCTTGGGCGCTGGTTTGCCCAGAGCAACAGCCGGTGCGGGTTTCGGTTTATTGCGTGCGGCGAAGACGATTATCGCGGCAATGATCGAGGTCGCGGCCAGGCCGTACAGCCCGCCCTGAATCGAACCGGTGCGTTCTTCCAACAGACCGAACGTGGTCGGTGCGACGAAGCCGCCGAGGTTGCCCACCGAGTTGATCAGCGCGATCACGCCTGCCGCGATTCGTGCATCCAGATAGGCCTGGGGAATCGGCCAGAACAGCGACGACGCCGATTTGAAGCCCAGCGCAGCAAAGCAGATCGCAACGAAAGCGAAGATCGGCCCGCCGGTGGTGGACATGAACATTCCGGCCGCCGCGATCAGCAGGGCAGCGGCGACCCAGGCTTGTTGATGCTTCCATTTGGCCGACAGCGAAGCGAAGGCGTACATGCCGATGATCGACAGCAGCCACGGAATCGAATTGAACAGCCCAACCTGTATGTCGCTCAGGTCGCCCATCTTTTTGATGATGCTCGGCAGCCAGAAGGTCGCGGCGTAGATGGTCAATTGGATGAAGAAGTAGATCAGGCAGAACAGGATGATCTGGCGATCCTTGAGCAGTGTGCTTAAAGAAGGCTTGATCGGCGTCGCGGCTTCGCGGGCCAGTTGTTCGTCGTCGATGGCTTTGACCAGAGCGTCCTGTTCTTCCCGGCTCAGCCATTTGGCGTCGTGGGGTTTGGAGTCCAGCCAGAACCAGACGAACACGCACAGCCCGACTGAGAACAGCCCTTCAATGAAGTACATCCATTGCCAGCCGTGCATGCCGAATCCGTTGATTTGTAGCAGCAGCCCGGACAGCGGACCAGAGATCAGCGAAGCAATGGCCGAACCGCTGAGGAAGATGGCAATCGCCTTGCCGCGCTCCACACCGGGCAACCAGCGGGTGAAGTAATAAATCACTCCGGGGAAGAAGCCGGCTTCGGCCACGCC
Organism: Pseudomonas sp. ZS1P83; assembly: GCF_054897825.1. Lineage (NCBI taxonomy): Bacteria > Pseudomonadati > Pseudomonadota > Gammaproteobacteria > Pseudomonadales > Pseudomonadaceae > Pseudomonas > Pseudomonas sp. ZS1P83. The sequence goes on along the minus strand of NZ_CM142706.1, from coordinate 3,526,905 downwards.
CAGCAGGAATCGCAGAATGTAGAAGTGGGTTTCGTTCTGGATGAACGCCATGCAAGCGGCCACCAGGCCCCAGGTCAGCATGATGCGGGTCAACCAGATTCGTGCGCCGACTTTTTGCAGGAGGATGTTGGAGGGGACTTCAAACAGCGCGTAACCAATGAAGAACAACCCGGCACCGAGGCCGTAGGCGGCAGCGCCGATCCCCAGGTCATGTTCCATGTGGGCACGGACGAAGCCGATGTTCACGCGGTCGATGTAGTTGACGATGAACATGATCACGAACAGCGGCAAGACATGGCGTTTCACTTTCGAGATGGCGGACTTCAGGACCGAATTGGCGCCATCGTTCATCCCGGATATGGATGTATTCACTTGGTTATCTCCCACTGATTATTTTTATGCGGGGTGTGGCGGCACTGCGATGTTGATAGACATCATACAACTACATTTTTCCGCACTGCAAGCGCCGCGGGCCAACAAAATGGCGATGTATAAAAGAACTTTTATTCTTTTGCGGTTATTCGGCGGCTGATTTGTGGCCGCTGAGGCCGTCTCTGTTGAATGTTGTCATACAAGCTGTCGACGGTTTTCTGAGATTCCCGCCGAGCCGCAGTGCTACGATTCCGTTAGCCCTGCTCTCGGATGATCGCCATGCAAGAAGACCTCGACGCGCCTGCCCGCAAGCGCACCCACAACCTGGCCTATGACTTGGTCGCCACACTGACCCAGAGCATCTTGCTCGGCCAAATGCTGCCCGGGGACAAGCTGCCGTCCGAGAACACGATTGTTCGGGAGCATGGGGTCAGTCGCACGGTGGTGCGCGAGGCGATCTCGAAGCTGCAGGCGTCCGGGTTGGTGGAGACACGGCACGGTATTGGCACCTTTGTTATTGAGCGAGCGCCGGAGCAGGGACTTCGGTTGAACGTCGATACCGCGCTGGGGGTGCGCAGCATTCTGGAGTTGCGCATGGGTCTGGAAACCCAGGCCGCCGCACTGGCTGCAACCCGTCGCACGGATCATCAATTGGCGCAGATGCGCGATGCGCTAGACGACTATCAGCGCCTGCTGGCCAACAATGACAGCTGCGTCGAAGCCGACAAGCGTTTCCATCTGCTGATCGCCGAAGCCACCGGCAACGTGTGCTTCACCGAAATCATGCAGCACCTGGGCAGCGCCATGATCCCGCGAACCCGCGTCAATGCCGCCGAGCGCGGCGCAGTGGACTTGAGCAAGCTCGGGCAACTGGCCAACCTTGAGCACGAGGCGATTCTCAACGCCGTCAAACGCCAGGATCCGGATGCAGCGCGGGCGGCCATGTGGTTGCACCTGACCAACAGTCGCGACCGGTTTTCGGCAGATCGCTGACAGCCGTTTGTCTACTCGATAGCACCTCATTCGCGGCCCTGCTTCCAACGAGTACGGCCCAGAGTTGCTGGACCTCATCAGTGAGGTGCGTCATGGCTAACGATTCGATGTTCCAGGGTGGAACGCCCAATACCGACCCTTCCAGACCCATGCCCGGCACTGACGAGCCGACCCTGGATCATGACGCGCCACCCGGCATGGACCCTTCGCGGGACCCGGCCGAGGCTGACGCAGATCGACCTGAAGACTGGATGGATCCTGAGGCGGGCGAGGACGTTCCTCCGGCAGATGAGCCAACACCGCTGTCCGATGACAGGCGATAAACAGAACCCGGCCAGTGCGCCGGGTTTTTATGCCGTGCAGTTCAACCGCGTCATCGTTCATCGCCGGCAAGCCCGCTCCCACAGGTTTCGAGTCGGATGAGAATAATGTGATCGCCACAGACCCTGTGGGAGCTGGCTTGCCCAGCGCCAGTTGCACATGAATCTAAACTGTGCCCACATCCCGCATCAACAACCCAAACCCCAAATCCACCGCATCCGGAATCGGCAGGTACACGGTGTGCCCATCCCCCGGTGCCACCTCGATCGGCTCGCCTTTGACGTTTTGCAGCTGATGCAAGTCGAATTGGAAGTTGCCCTTGGGTGTCATCAGTTCCATGTGATCGCCCAGGCCAAATCGATTCTTCACCTTGACTTGCGCCATCTGGTCACGCCGCTCACCGGTCAGCTCGCCGACAAACTGCTGCCGCTCCGACACCGAACTGCCGTGCTGGTAGTTCTGGTATTCGTCATGCACATGCCGCCGCAGAAAACCTTCGGTGTAGCCGCGCTGAGCGAGGGACTCCAGATCCGTCATCAGGCTGCGGTCGAACTCGCGACCGGCCACCGCGTCGTCGATCGCCCGGCGATAAACCTGAGTGGTCCGCGCGCAGTAAAAGTGGGATTTGGTCCGGCCCTCGATTTTCAATGAGTGCACGCCCATCTGCGTCAGGCGTTCGACGTGCTGCACCGCGCGCAGATCCTTGGCATTCATGATGTAGGTGCCGTGTTCGTCTTCAAAGGCCGGCATCAGTTCGTCGGGCCGGTTGGCTTCCTGCAACAGGAACACCTGATCGGTCGGGGCGCCGATGCCCAGGGTCGGTTCAGGCTGGAAGGTCTGCACGATCTCGCCAAGCTGATTTTCCGTGGCCGGCTGCGCCGAATACTTCCAGCGACAGGCGTTAGTGCAGCTGCCCTGATTGGCGTCGCGCTTGTTCATATAACCCGATAGCAGACAGCGGCCGGAATAGGCCATGCACAAGGCGCCGTGGACGAACACCTCCAGCTCCATCGCCGGGACCTGCTCGCGGATTTCGGCGATTTCTTCCAGGGACAGTTCCCGCGACAGGATGATCCGGCTCAAGCCTTGTTGCTGCCAGAACTCGACACTGGCCCAGTTCACCGTGTTGGCCTGTACCGAAAGGTGAATCGGCATCTGCGGATAATGCCGGCGGACCAGCATGATCAAGCCCGGGTCGGACATGATCAGCGCGTCCGGCGCCATGGCAATCACCGGCGCCAGGTCTTTGAGGAAGGTTTTTAGCTTGGCGTTGTGCGGGGCGATGTTCACCACCACATAGAAGCGCTTGCCCTGAGCCTGGGCCTCGTGAATACCGAGGGCGAGATGGGCATGATCGAATTCGTTATTGCGCACCCGCAGGCTGTAGCGCGGCTGACCGGCGTACACCGCATCGGCGCCATAAGCGAAGGCATAACGCATGTTTTTCAGGGTGCCGGCGGGGGCGAGCAGTTCCGGGGGGAGCAGGATCATGGCAGTGTCGGTCGCAAAAGCCGCCGAGAGTAAGCGGCTTGCCCGCGGGGTTCATTGATCTGGATCTATGCTTGATGAACAAACGGATGGCACTCGCGCGAACCGTGGCGGACTAAGCATCAGGACGGCTTTTCAGTACAAAAGCCTGCACCCCTGCGGACTGACTTGGATCGGACATGAACGAAGAGACAGTACAAAACAAATCACTGGTGATCTTGCTAGGGCTGGTCACCGTCGCTTTCATCTGGATTTTGCTGCCGTTTTACGGCGCGGTGTTCTGGGCGGTCATCCTCGGCATCCTCTTCGCGCCCCTGCAGCGACGACTGCAACTGAAGTTCGGCTGGGAGCGCAACGTGACATCGCTGCTCACCCTGAGCATCTGCCTGGTGATCGCGATCCTGCCGGTGATCATCCTCAGCATCTTGCTGGTCCAGGAAGGGGCCGCGCTGTACAAGAGCATCGAAAGCGGCGAACTGGACATCGCCGGGTATGTGACGCATTTCAAACACAGCCTGCCGCCGTACTTTCAGCACTTGCTCGATCGGGCCGGGGTAGGCGAGTTGGACGGGCTGCGGGAAAAAATCATCAAGAGTGCGGTGACGGGCAATGAGTTTATCGCCACCAAAGCCTTCAGTTTCGGCCAGGGTACGTTCGATTTCGTGGTGGGGTTTTTCATCATGCTGTACCTGTTGTTCTTCTTTTTGCGCGACGGTGCAGAACTGGCGCGAAAAGTACGCGCTGCCGTGCCGCTGGATGAACAACAGAAACGCCGTCTGCAGCTCAAGTTCAATCGCGTGGTGCGGGCGACAGTGAAGGGTAACCTGCTGGTGGCAATTACACAGGGCGCATTGGGCGGTTTGATTTTCTGGTTTCTGGACGTCCCGAGCGCGTTGCTCTGGGCGGTATTGATGGCGTTTCTATCCCTGTTGCCAGCGGTGGGGGCAGGGATCGTCTGGGCGCCGGTGGCGGCGTTTTTCCTGTTCACCGGGGCGATCTGGCAGGGCGTGGTGCTGGGGCTGTTCGGGGTTTTCGTGATCGGTCTGGTGGATAACGTGCTGCGACCGATCCTGGTGGGCAAGGATACGAAGATGCCGGACTATCTGATCCTCATCTCGACCCTTGGCGGTCTGGCGGTCTTCGGCCTCAATGGCTTTGTGATCGGGCCGCTGATCGCCGCGCTGTTTATGTCGAGCTGGGCCATCTTCATTGAAACCAAACCGCAGGTGCAGCTGCCTTAGGCGCTGAGCTGACTCTGTCCGATTTGTTGTGACAAGGCCTGGGCGGCCGGCAGCGAGGTGAGCGGTCCGCTGATCGGTTCGCCGTCCTGCACCAGGTACCAACAGGCGAGCAATCCTAGCTCTCTGAGCGGTGCGGGAACGGCGCTGCCGATAACGGACATGATCTGAACCTGGGACATAAGTACCTCCATCAATCTATGGAGCTACCTTACGGCCCCGACGCCTTGGGCGGACAATCAACGCTTTCGATAGTCGTCATTGACGCCAATGGGCCTTCGGTTCAGTCGACCACCAAATCAAGCATATGGACCACTTCCTGCTCGTTGAGCAAGCCTTTACGCACCAGGTTTTCTGCCAGCAGCGAAAGAAATTTGGCGCTGCGATGGCCTTCCAGGTGCTTGAGTTCGGTCAGTGCGTTGTACACCTTGCTGGAAGTGCACAAGCCGACAATGCGGTGCGGGTTTTGCGTGGGCATGAGGTCGTCCTTGTTTTTATCAACCTGTTGTTAACGGACAGATCCAAGATTGCGGACCTGACATGACATAAATATGACCGTCATCCCCAACGCGGGGGAAGGGTGGCGCGTCAATCTTGCCAACTTGAACCGCAAAGACTGTCCCGACAGCGACCTTGGCGAGATTTATCCAGACCTCTACCGACGGACGGTCACAAAAAAGGCCCTGCTGTTGAGGCGGGGCCTATGATTCTGTTACCAGCGGTCATAACCGTGGGGAGGACCGTAGTAACCGCGCGGTGGACCGTAATAACCACGTGGCGGACCGTAGTAAACCGGCGGCGGGCCGTAATAGATCGGTTGTTGCACGTACACCGGTGCCGGTTGGTAATAAACCGGTGGAGGTTGTTGTACGTAAACCGGCTGAGGCTGAGCGTAAACCGGTTGCTCTACATAGACCGGGCGGTTGCTGTTGATAATGGCCGAACCGACGATGGCCGAGCCAACGATCGCGCCAAATACCGCCGGTCCTCCCCAACCGTGACCGCCGCCAGCTTCTGCCTGCCCTGCGATAGCCAGAGCACCGATCAGCAAGGCAACTGTGGGGATTTTACGGATCATGATAATTCCTCGGTTCTTCGACCCGGCGCTTGCGTCTGCAATAGACCCAAGGATTGTCGCGGGGATACTTCTAAGACAGCGTAATTTTAAAAATCAGCACAGCCGTTGGGTAAATTTTGTGTAAGGTCTATTCCAGCGTCTTTACGCTCCAGTAATGCCGCGTGCAGACACGCCGTCAGATCAATCAGACCCAATGGAATGGCTAATCCCGTCCATCTGAAAGTGCTATTGAAGGAGATATTTCATGCAGATGAACCCCAACAGAGACACTCAGTTGTGCATGTCGCTTTCCGGACGTCCCGGCAATTTTGGCCTGCGGTTTCACAATCATCTGTATGAGCAACTGGACCTGAATTTTTACTACAAGGCCTTCAGCAGCCAGGATCTGCCAGGCGCCGTTGGCGGCATTCGCGCCCTGGGGATTCGTGGTTGCGGCGTGTCGATGCCGTTCAAGGAGGCGTGCATTGCGCTGGTCGACGAACTGGACGCCTCCGCGGCGGCCATTCAATCGATCAACACCATCGTCAACACTAACGGCCATCTCAAGGCGTACAACACCGACTACATCGCGATCGCCCAGTTGCTTGAAACCCACGAGGTGCCGAAGGAATCGACCTTTGCGCTGCGCGGTAGCGGCGGCATGGCCAAGGCGGTGGCCAGTGCCTTGCGCGATGGTGGCTACAAAAATGGCCTGATCGTTGCCCGTAACGAGCGTGCCGGACGTGCGTTAGCCGAATCGCTGGGCTATCAATGGCAAGCGGAACTGGGCTCTGAGCGGCCGCAGATGCTGATCAACGTCACACCGATTGGCATGACCGGCGGCCCCGAGGTCGATCAGCTGGCGTTCGATGCTGACACCATCGCAGCTGCCGAGACGGTCTTCGATGTAGTGGCAGTCCCCTCGGAAACACCGTTGATAGTGCGCGGTCGTGCAGAAGGTAAGCGAGTGATCACCGGGCTGGAAGTGATCGCGATCCAGGCGCTGGAGCAGTTCGTGCTGTACACCGGCGTGCGGCCGACCGATGAGCAGTTTCACAAAGCCGTGGAATTTGCCCGCGGTAGCCTTGCCAATCCTGGTGCCCAGCAAGCGAAACCGTAACTGAGGTTATTCATGCATCCTGCCATTCTTAATCTGGATCAAGCCGAACTTGAGGCACTGCCCGAAGCGTTTGCCCCTACGGGAGACACTGCCGGCCGCTATCAGCAGCGGCAGGCGCGAATCGGCCAGCAACTCGGCGCGCAGAAGCTGGGTTATCGCCTGTACGCGCTGGAACCGGGGATGCGTGGCAGCCCGTTTCACAGTCATCGAGTCAACGAGGAGATGTTTTACATCGTGGCCGGGGAAGGGGAGATTCGCTTGGGCGCCGAACGCTTTCCCGTTCGCGCCGGGGATGTCATTGCCTGCCCGCCGGGCGGCCCTGAAACCGCGCACCAGATCATCAACACCAGCAACGATGAGCTGCGCTACCTGGCGATCAGCACCCAGCAATCACCCGAGATTTGCGAGTACCCGGATTCCGGCAAGTACGCGGTGATGGACGACTTCAAGGTCGACGCCGAGGGCAATGCCTCGGGCTTCGTCGCTGTCGCCCGGCCGGGCGATGGCGTGAATTATTGGGACGGCGAGTAGCGCAGGGTTATTCGAGGCGGGCCAGACGCTCTTCCAGCGCTGCAATTCGCGCCTCAAGTTCTTCGATCCGCTCAACCGATACGCCGCCGCCAGTGCCACGTTCGACCGGGTTCTGCCGTGCCGCCAGGATCACTTCGATGTCCGCCGGGTCGCCCAAGGCGTGCATATAGCGGTCTTCCCGCTGCCCAGCCTGACGCGGAATCAGCAGTGCCAGATCGCGAGCAATCAGCCGTTCCAGTTGATGCACCACCTGTTCGGCATCTTCGAAGTCATGCATGCGGCCGCTGCGGGTCAGCAGTTCATTGACCGTTTGTGGGCCGCGCAGGAATAACAGCCCCGTCAAAATCACCTGAGCGGGCACCAATTCAAGTGCCTTGTCGACCTTATGCTCCCAGCGGTCCGCACGGCTGCCCATCACCAGTTTGGTAAAACCGCGTCCTTCGAGGGCGCGCAGACTCTGGCCGACCTGACCCTGGGTAAGGTTCATCACCGGCTCGCGGCTGGTTTTCTGGTTGCAGGCAATCACCAGCGCATTGAGGGTCAGTGGATAGGTTTCCGGGCTGGTGGCCTGTTTTTCGATCAACGAGCCCAGAATGCGGATTTCCGTGCTGTTGAGTCGCGGCTCGTCGAAGGTCGTTTCTTGCTCAGTGCTCATGATTCTGCATCCTTCCAGGGTTCATGTTTTTCTACTGCAGGCATGCACTTTAGATTGACGTGTGCCAATGGCAACTGAATTCGTCGCTCCTTCTTCGCAATCGTCACAAAACCTAAATGAATTCTTAACGCCATTTTTACAATCTGACGAGCAACGTATGCATGGCCGAGGACCGCCGCTACTTGTTGCGGGATATTGCGGGTTATTGCATTCTCCCATCGACGACACGAACCTTATTGACTGGACTATGGAGCAAAGCATGAAGCTGACGTGGGTATTGGCCAAGGACAATACGCGGATCGGTGCGTACCCCCTATGACAGTTCTGGTCACTGGCGCTGCCGGTTTCATCGGGTTTCACACTGTTAAGCGTTTGTGCCGGGAAGGTCTTGAAGTCATCGGTATCGACAACCTCAACGACTATTACAGCGTTGAGCTCAAACGCGCACGGCTCAACGAGCTTGCATCCCTGCCAGGCTTTCGTTTTCAGACCCTGGATATTGTCGACAAATCGGCATTGATGGCGTTGTTCAAAGAACATCGTTTTACCGACGTTGTGCACCTGGCAGCCCAGGCGGGTGTTCGCTATTCACTGGACAACCCGGACGTCTACGCGCAATCGAACCTGGTCGGTTTTCTGAATGTGCTGGAAGCTTGCCGTTACTACCGCCCCGAGCACCTGATCTATGCCTCAAGCAGCTCGGTGTACGGTTCCAACAGCAAAATGCCTTTCAGTGTCGAAGATGCTGTCGATCACCCCATTTCACTGTACGCGGCCAGTAAACGTGCAAACGAGTTGATGGCTCACAGTTACTGTCATTTGTATGGTCTGAGGGCCAGCGGCCTACGCTTTTTTACCGTTTACGGACCTTGGGGGCGCCCCGACATGGCGCTGTTCAAATTTACCGAAGCGATCCTCAACGGCCTGCCGATCGATATCTATAATCATGGCCGGATGGCGCGCGACTTCACTTACGTTGACGACATTGTCGAAAGCATCGCCCGCCTGCGCCCACGGCCGCCGATACCGGACGGGGAGGGCGACGGCGTTAACCGAATTTTCAATATCGGGCGTGGCATGCCGGTAGCATTGCTGGAGTTCGTCGATTGTCTGGAATCGGCGCTGGGGATCAAAGCGCAGCGCAACTTTCTACCCTTACAACCTGGCGATGTGGTCAATACCTGGGCTGACGTGTCGGCATTGACCCAGTGGGTCGACTTCCACCCTCAGGTGACGGTGGAATCGGGTGTAGTGGAATTTGTGAAGTGGTATCGCCACTTTTATCAGAGATGAAATGTTCGCCCTTGATAATAAGAAACCAAGGAATAAAGGGGGGACCCTATGAGTCATGAAGTTTTTGTATCTGTATTGATTCCGGCAAAAAACGAAGCGAGCAATCTGAAGCCCTTGATTGAGGAAGTGCGCACGGCCTTGGCCGACGAGGCGTACGAAATCATCGTTGTGGACGATGGCAGTACCGATGCCACCTTGCACGAGCTGCGGCAGATCAAAAACAGCGGCCTGAGCACGCTGCGTATCCTGCGTCATGAGCGTTCGCTTGGGCAAAGTACCTCGCTTTACCATGCGGCAATTGCTGCCAAGGGGCAGTGGCTGGCCACGCTCGATGGAGATGGCCAGAACGATCCTGCGGACATCCCGGGGATGTTGGCGTTGGTGCGCGGTGAACAGGGGCTGGTCGGCGTTCAGTTGGTGGCCGGGCACCGGGTCAACCGCCGCGACAACGCGAGCAAGCGCTGGGCTTCGCGGTTTGCCAATGGATTGCGCAGCCGCATGCTCAAGGACCAGACACCGGACACCGGTTGCGGATTGAAATTGATCGACCGAGCGGCGTTTCTGCGCCTGCCGTACTTCGATCATATGCATCGGTTCATTCCTGCACTGATCCAGCGTCACAACGGCCGAATGATCACCCATCCGGTCAACCACCGTCACCGCACATCAGGGGTCTCCAAATACGGCAACCTCGACCGTGCCCTGGTGGGCATTCTCGACCTGATCGGTGTTTGGTGGCTGATCAGGCGCACGCGCCTGAACGCCAATGCGCAGGAAATCGAAGGATGAATTTCTCCCGTGAAACCCTTTGGCTAGTAGTCGGCTTCGCCGGCCAGCTAGCTTTTACCGGTCGCTTCGTCTTGCAGTGGCTGTACAGCGAATACAAGAAGCGCAGCGTGATTCCAGTGAATTTCTGGTACCTGAGCATCGTCGGTAGTGTTCTGCTGCTCGCTTACGCCATTTACCGGCAAGACCCGGTATTCATTGCCGGTCAAGCCTTTGGCTCGATCGTTTATCTGCGCAATTTGCAGTTGATTGCCCGCAGCAAACACTTAAAGGACTGAGTCATGCGCAGAACGTTATCACCCCGGGTCGAATGCCTGGGTTTGATGTTACTCGCCCTGGTTTTGATCGGTGCCGGGCTGTGGCTACGTCAGCCACAGAATGTCGACGAGGAGCGATTCCTTGGCGTTGCGCTAGAGATGCTGCAGCACGGCTCGTGGCTGATTCCGCACCGTGCGGCAGAGATCTACGGCGACAAACCGCCGATTTTCATGTGGACGGTGGCGTTCTTCGCCTGGCTCACCGGTAAACCCGCCATCGCCCTGTATCTGCCGGGTCTTCTATCGGCCGTGACGGTCACCGCAGTGGTCTATGATCTGGGCCGCCGGTTATGGCATCAACGTGCCGGTCGGACGGCGGCGCTCTTGTACCTGGCGACTTATCAGACCTACAGCATCCTGCAGACCGGCCAGATCGACAGCTTTTTGATTCTGTTCACCTCCGTGGGTATGTACGGTCTGGCGCGGCACCTGTTGCTCGGACCGGCCTGGCGCTGGTTTTACCTGGGCTGCGCCGCCATGGGCATTGGTGTGATCACCAAAGGGGTTGGCTTCGTTCCGGCCCTGATGCTGATTCCGTATGCCTACGCGGTGCGCAAAGGTTGGCCCGGTGTGGTGGCCATGCCGGGCGAGGCGCGCAAGTGGCTCCTGGGACTGTTGGTCATGCTGGGCGCCATCGCGATCTGGTTGCTGCCCTTGGCCTTGTCCATCGCGCTCAATGGCACTGCTGACGAGGTCGCCTACGCGCGAGAAATTCTTTTGCGTCAGACAGCAGGACGCTATGCCGCCGCCTGGGACCATCGCGAGCCGTTCTGGTATTTCTTCGTTCACGTGATCCCGCAATATTGGCTGCCGTTGGTGCTGGTGTTGCCGTGGCTGGTGCCCGCGTGGCGCCGGCAACTGCGCAAGCGCGACGGCCGAGTGCTGGTATTGCTGGGCTGGGTCGTGCTGGTGGTACTGTTTTTCTGTATCAGCAGCGGCAAGCGCAAGTTGTACATCTACCCGGCGCTGCCCGGGCTGGTGCTGGTGGCTGCACCACTGATCCCCTGGTTGCTCAAGCGCTGGTTCAGTCAGCGTCCGCGTGGTCGGCGGGTATTTCAGGCGTTGGTCGTGACCTGGTTTGCGCTTTGGATTGCCCGCAGTTTCATCGAGCCGATCAAGGACGGCCCCAACCCGCATGAGGCGATCATGGCGCAGGCGGCGACCATGACTCAAGGTGCCGACCTGGTATTGGTCAGTTGGCGCGAGGGCCATTGGCTGTTCGCGCGACAACCGATCGTGCACTTCGGGATCGCCGGCTCCACGGTCGAGCAGGCGGCACAGTGGCTGCGCGAACACCCTCAGGCGTACGCCTTGGTCCCCGACGAACTGTTGAGCCAGTGTTTCAATCCCCGGGCCGCGCGTGAGTTGGGTGAAACCTCCCGTGCACACTGGTCGATAGTCGGCGCCGATGCCGATAACGGCCAATGTCGTCCGGGACAACCCATTAATGTCTATCGATTTACTTGGGACCGGAAAAAAACATGAGTAAAACATGGAAGGCTGGAGTTCTGCTTATCGCCGCGCTGGTCGGCGTTAGCGTGGTGTTCGTTTATTATGGCTGGCACCGGCAGTTGTACGCTCACTGGCATAACAGCTGGTATGGCAATCTGGCGCCAGACAAAAACATCTGGCTGCCAGACTACAAGGTCGCGATCGAAGGCAAACCGATCCCGGGCATCACCGATTTGTCCGGTATCGCCTATGACCCTGATCACGACCGCTTGTTGGGTATCACCAATGGTACGCCTATGGAAATTCTGGCGCTGACCCGTGACGGCGATTTGCTCGAACGCTACCCATTGATCGGTTTCCAGGACACCGAAGGCATTGCTTACATTGGCAAAGGGCGAGTGGTCATCGTCGATGAAAGGCTGCAACGGCTGCACATTTTCACCCTGCCGGACACCGCTGGCCCCATCCGTGCAGAGCAAACCCAGTCACTCGCCATTGAGATCAACCTGAGCGAGCATAACAAGGGGTTTGAAGGTGTGACCTATGACCCGGCCAATGACCGCATCTTCGCCATCAAGGAGCGTGATCCGCGGCAACTGTACTCGGTCGACGGCATGCTCGGCTCCATTGGCGGCCAATTGCAGATCCGTATCAAGGACTTGACGAACTGGGTCGATCGCAGCGTTTTCAGCAAAGACCTTTCCGAGGGTTACTACGATTCCCGGACCGGCCACTTACTGTTGCTGAGCGAACAGTCCAGCAACCTGACTGAACTGGACCAGCAGGGTAACTTCGTCAGTATTCTCTCCCTGCGCGCCTTGGCGGGTGACCTCAAGCATTCGCTGCCGCAAGCCGAAGGCATGACCATGGACACCACTGGCGAGCTTTACATTGTGAGCGAGCCCAATCTGTTTTACCGGTTCACTCAATCGAAGGCTGGCCTGTCGGCGAGTGCAGAAAAACACTGATGAAGTTGAAGTTTTAATGCCGGCGAGGGGCTAGCTTGCGCAGATCGTTCAGAGGTTGCGCTGCGTGTTCCCTACCGGATAAAAGAGCCGCCGCAGGGGGACCGCGCATGGCTATAATCGCCCCACGTTTCCCTCCTGTCACAACACGAGACTGCCATGACTATTTCCCTGTACGCCGCTTCCGTTCCGGTTTTCAAACAAATGCTCAACGCCCTGAGCGACGTTTTGAACAAGGCCGAAGCCCACGCCACCGCCAAGAACATCGACCCAAACGCTTTCCTGCAAGCCCGTCTGTACCCGGACATGTTCCCGCTGGTACGTCAGGTGCAGATCGCCGTTGATTTCGCCAAGGGCGTTTCGGCGCGCCTGGCCGAAGTTGAACTGCCGAAATACGACGACACCGAAACCACCTTCGCCGAGCTGCAAGCGTTGATCGCCAAGGTGCTGGCCTTCATCGGCGAGATCAAACCAGAACAGATCGACGGCAAGGAAGGCATCGAGATCATCACCCGTCAGGGCACGCCGAAAGAGAAGCGCTTCACCGGCCAGGCTTACCTGCTGAGCTACGGCCTGCCGCAATTCTTCTTCCACGTCACCACCACCTACGCACTGCTGCGTCACAACGGTGTGGAAGTGGGCAAGCGCGATTACATGGGCGCGTTCTAAACCGCCCTGCGGAAAATAAAGCCCGCCAGGTTCACGCCTTGGCGGGCTTTTTTGATCCTGCGGATCGGGGGATGCTCGGGATTGGCGGCTCATGCAATACCTGTAGGAGCCAGGCTTGCCGGCGAAGGCGATCTCAGGTGCGCCTTCGCCGGCAAGCCTGGCTCCTACAGATACGCTATGCGAGACGTTCAGCCTTTTGCTCTTCACCCAAGCACGCCGCCGCAGTGAACAATACGTCGGTGGAGGAATTCAGCGCGGTTTCCGCCGAGTCCTGCAACACACCGATGATGAAACCGACCGCCACCACCTGCATGGCGATTTCACTGGGAATGCCAAACAGGCTGCACGCCAGTGGAATTAACAGCAGCGAGCCGCCCGCCACGCCCGAAGCGCCACAGGCACAAATCGCTGCGACGACGCTCAGCAGGATGGCCGTAGGAATGTCCACGGCGATGCCCAATGTATGCACGGCCGCCAGGGTCAGCACCGTGATGGTAATCGCCGCGCCGGCCATGTTGATGGTGGCGCCGAGCGGTATCGAAACCGAGTAAGTGTCTTCGTGCAGGCCCAGGCGCTTGCTCAATTCCAGGTTGACCGGAATGTTCGCCGCCGAGCTGCGGGTGAAAAACGCGGTGATGCCGCTTTCCCGCAGGCACATCAGCACCAGCGGATACGGGTTGCGACGAAGTTTCCAGAACACGATCACCGGGTTCATCACCAGTGCCACGAACAGCATGCAGCCCAGCAGCACCGCCAGCAGATGCACGTAGCCGATCAAGGCGCCGAAGCCGGATGTGGCGAGGGTCGAAGCGACGAGGCCGAAGATCCCCAGCGGCGCGAAACGAATCACCAAGCGAACGATCAAAGTCACGCCATTGGACAGGTCACCGAGCACTTCGCGAGTCGTGTCACCTGCATGACGAATCGCAACGCCCATGCCAATCGCCCACGCCAGAATGCCGATGAAGTTGGCATTCATCAGTGCGCTGACCGGGTTGTCGACCACGCTCAGCAACAGACTTTGCAACACTTCACTGATACCGCCCGGCGCGCTGACCGCAACGTCGTGAGTCGCCAATACCAGGCTCGACGGGAACAACGTACTGGCGACAACGGCCACCACCGCCGCCGCAAAAGTCCCCAGCAGATACAGAAACAGAATCGGCCGGATGTGGGTTTCCTGGCCATGCTTATGGTTGGCGATCGACGCCATGACCAGCACGAACACCAGAATCGGCGCGACAGCTTTAAGCGCCGATACGAAGACTTTGCCGATAAACGCAGTGGACTTCGCCACCTCTGGCGCGAACAACGCCAAGGCAATTCCGGCGATCAGGCCGATGATGATTTGTGTGACCAGGCTGGTGCGTTTCAGGCGTAACCATAGCGAAGGGGATAAAGCGGTCATAAAACGGCATCTCTGATTTTTTTAGGTGCGGGGGTATTGCGACATCAATGCCATCAATGGCCGATGAATAGGGTGTACGTATCGCAGGGCGCGGACTCTATCACAGCGTGGCCTTTATCCTTCAGACCTGTGACGATCTGCCGCCCGTGGGGTCAACGAGATCGGCAGGTTCGTGCAACCCTGATTGGAAACACTCTGTTAAGATTCGCCATCCTCATTTTCAAGTCATGCCAGTGGGCCTTCGGGCTATCGCTGGTGTCGTCGTTTTCTGGAGTTCTGCATGTTGTTGCCCATCCTTCTGTTGTCTGCGGCCGGTTTCACGGTGCTGACCACGGAATTCATCATCGTCGGCCTGTTGCCGGCCATCGCTCGAGACCTTGAAGTCACTATCCCTCAGGCGGGTTTACTGGTGACCTTGTTTGCCTTCACAGTCGCCGCATTCGGGCCGTTCCTGACCGCGTATTTTGCCCGGTTCGAGCGCCGCAAGTTGTTCATCTCGGTGCTGATCATGTTCGGCCTGGCCAACACCCTCGCAGCGTTTGCGCCGAACATCTGGGTGATGGCCATTGCCCGGTTGATTCCGGCGCTGGGCTTGCCGGTGTTCTGGGCGCTGGCCAGTGAGACGGCGGTGGGTATTGTCGGCCCGGACTACGCCGGCCGCGCCATCGCCAAGATCGGTTTCGGCATTGTCTGCGCCACAGTGTTCGGCATCCCTGTGGGCACACTGATCTCCGATGCATTCGGTTGGCGCAGTGCCTTCGGCATTCTGGCGGTGATCGCGTTTGCCAAGGCGTTGCTGCTGTTTATCTACCTGCCGAAAACCAATCTGCATCAGCATCAAGTGAGTTTCCGCTCGCAGTTAAAGATCCTGCGCAGCCCGCTCATGGTGGGGCATGTGTTGCTGTCGATCCTGGTGTTCAGCGGCATGTTCACCGCTTACACCTACCTGGCGGACATTCTTGAGCGCTTGGCCGGTTTCAATGGCACCGTGGTCGGCTGGTGCCTGATGGGCTTCGGCGCGGTCGGGTTGATCGGCAACTCACTGGGCGGCCGCGCGGTGGATCGTCATCCGTTGATCGCCTCGATGATGTTCTGCGCGTTCATGATCGCCGGCCTGGTGGCGTTGGTGCCGAACATTCATTCGCCCCTCGGTCTGGCGGCGGCGATGGGGATTTGGGGCGTGACGCAGGCGGCGTTGTTCCTGGTCAGTCATGTGCGCTTGATGAAAGCTGCACCCGAAGCGCCGGCGTTCGCGGCATCGCTGAACATTGCCGGGGCCAACCTCGGGATCGGCCTGGGCGCCATGATCGGCGGCCGGGTCATCGACGGTGTCGGACTGCAAGGCCTTGGTTTCGCGGCCGCCGGTTTTATCCTGGCCTCGATCCTGTTGGCAATCGCGCTGATGACCTTCAAACCCCGCGAAGTCTGCGCCTGACACCTCACAGCTCGGTGAACAGTTCGCGTCGGGCACCTTCGGTAATGGCCACAATGCCGGGGTGCTTGACCTTGCGTTCCACCGAAATGGCGTAGAACGACTCGGTCACCGCGTCGGTCTGGCCAATCAATTCCACGCCGTATTGGCGCTTCACTTCATCGGCAATCACGCTTGGGCCGATGAAAATCCCGCTGCCGGATTGACCGAAAGCCTGCATCAAGGCGCTGTCGTCGAACTCGCCGACGATGCGTGGCTGGATCTGCTGTTCGGCGAACCAGCGCTGTAAGCGACTGCGCACCACGGTCTCCGGCCCGGGAATCAATAGGGGGGCGCCGTGCAGGCTGCGTGGGAAGTCCTGACCGTAACGCGCCGCCAATTCAGTGGTGGCAAAGAAGCTGATCCCGCATTCCCCGAGTTTCTGGCTGTAGCCCTTGATGTCCAGGTGCGATGGCATCGGGCTGTCGGAAATAACCAGATCCAGGCGCTGGATGGCCAGGTCGGCGAGCAGGCGTTCGAGTTTGTCTTCGCGACAGGTGATGCGCAGCGGCTCGCTCAATTCCATGGTCGGCGCAATCAGCCGATAGACGATGGATTTGGGTACCACGTCAGCCACACCCACCCGGAACAGAATCTGCTGCTCATTGGGCTGCGCTCGTAACATCAACTCCAGTTCACCTCCCAGCTGAAACATTTGCTCGGCGTAGGGCAGGGTCTGACGTCCAGCTTCCGTCAGTTCAAGCTGTCGGCCGACTCGGCGAAACAGCTCGATGCCATAGGTTTGTTCGAGTAGCGAAATCTGCCCGCTGATGGTCTGCGGTGTCAGATTCAGCTGCTCGCAGGCGCGCACAATGCTGCCGGTCTTGGCCACCACCCAGAAGTAATGCAATTGTCGATAATTGAGCATGACAACCTACAGTTCGTGAAAACCGAAGTATAACCGCTAAAAATACGAATTTTCCTGAAGTGTTTGCCTCCCTAGAATGCCCCGCTATCGACGGGCGGCCTTTTTGGCCCTGTCTGTTCTATCGAGGGAAGCATCATGAAGCTCAAAATGACGGCGCTGTTGATCACGTCTTTAATGGTATTGGCCGGTTGCGACCAGGCCGAGAAAAGCGCTCAGCAATTGATGGGCAAGGCTGCCGAAACCGCCAAGCAGGCGATCGACGACACCCATAAAGCCGCAGAGCAGGCAATCAGTGATGCCACTGGCGGGCTGATCAGCAAGAAAGAACAACCGGCCAAAGAAACGGACAAAACCGAATCTTCGTCCCAGGAAATTTAAACCGTCTTAAAAAGAGTCAGGACTGACCCATGGAATACCTTTTAGAGCTTGCTGTAAGCCCCACCGCCTGGGTCGCCCTGGCCACGTTGATCGTCATGGAAATCGTGCTCGGGATCGATAACCTGATCTTCATCTCGATCCTGACCAACAAGCTGCCCGAGCAGCATCGGCAGAAGGCGCGGCGCATCGGCATCGGCATGGCACTGATTCTGCGACTGGCGCTGCTGAGCACCATTGCGTTCATCGTCCAGCTGACTGAGCCTGTGATCGATATCTTCGGCCATGCGTTCTCCTGGAAGGACATGATCCTGATCGCCGGTGGCCTGTTCCTGTTGTGGAAGGCGACCACCGAGATCCATCACAGCATGGACCCGGCACCGGATGACCCGAAGTCGGCTACTTCGGCCGTGACGCTGGGCTTCGCTGCCGCCATCGGTCAGATCCTGCTGCTGGACATGGTGTTCTCCATCGACAGCATCATTACCGCTGTCGGCATGACCGAGCATCTGCCGATCATGATCATCGCAGTGGTGGTGTCGGTGCTGGTGATGTTGCTGGCGGCTGATCCTCTGGCCAAGTTCATCAACGACAACCCGACGGTGGTGATGCTGGCGCTGGGCTTCCTGATCATGATCGGCATGACGCTGATTGCCGAAGGCTTCGGCGCCCACGTACCGAAAGGCTACGTCTACGCGGCCATGGCGTTCTCGGCGACGATCGAGGGTTTGAACATGATGTCGCGGCGGTCAAAGCAAAAGCGTGTAGCTACTGAAGCTTAACGGGCGATAAACGAAACGGCCGCCTGCGCTCGAAAGAGGGCAGGCGGCCGTTTTTTTTGCTGTTAAAAAAGTGCCAGTCAATGCGCGCTGGCGTGGTGTGCAGTGGTTTCATCCGTTTTCACCACCGGCGCCGATTGAGCAGGGTGGTGATGGTGCCGACGGGTAATTCGCAGGACTCCCCACAACATGGCGGCAGCAACGGCCAGCCAGCCAGAAATCAACATTGCAATGGTCATTGTCAGGCTCATCAGTGCCTCCTCTTCGCCCTGCCGCGGGCTCACACTCTTTGCAAAGGACAGTCTAGTCGCTGCTGTGTTTCAGGCTATTGACCAAAGGTCGGCTGTCACCAATCAGTTCGCTCTATCGAATGCAATCATCTGCCGGTTAAGGCTATACCGCTGTCGCTCGGCGTCCTATGATCGACGGCCAAGCCGGGCGCGCGAGTGTCTGGCGTCTAAATCAAGAGAGTGATGATGGTGCGGGTATTTTCTCGAATTCGATCTTTAGTGCTGGTCGTCGGCTGCGTTGCAGGTCTGGCTGGCTGCGCGGGGAGTGTGGCGCCTGAAATCAAGCGCCTGCCGGAGCGTGTCGAACTCAGTGGCACGTTCTACCGTGGCGTGGCGAATCAAAGCGGGCCCCAAGTGCTGGCCAGCATGTTGTCCCAGCAAGGCATTGTGATTACGCCAGGTTTGCTCGAAAAACCCTTGCATTTGCCGGGAGCCGAAGCCCAGTTGCAGCAGAACATGCAGAACCTTGCCCGTGAGTACGGCATGGTCGTCTATCCCCTCGACAGCAACCTGCCAGCGCTGTTGACCCAGGTCGCGGCTGGATATCCAGTGATGGTGCGCTTTACTGAAGGCTCGGCGTTCTGGGCTGAACCCCGTTACGCCATTCTTGCCGGGTACAACCGCCAAAAGCGCACTGTGCTGCTGCGCTCGGGAATGAATCGTCGGGAGTTGATGGGCTTCGGTTCGTTTGAATCGGCGCTCAAGGATGCCGGTGGCTGGGCCGTGCTGATCCAGAAGCCGAATCAGCTGCCGGCCAATGTCGATCACCAGCGATGGCTCAAGGCTGCGAGCGATCTTGCCCAGGCAGGTCAGGAGCAAGCGGCAGCCAGGGCGAAGAAAGCGCTGAACGCGCAGTAAGTCCGTTCGTCATCTGTCGGGCACCCCTGCGTTTTGCCGACTTCTAAGGTGTAGAGCCCGGATTTCTACGGGCTGTGAACAGGAGGCGCCCATGGCTCATTCCAATACCCCCGTCGGCCCGCACTCGTCCGAGCATTCGTCGGGTGATGAGTTGGGGTTCGACCCCGATTCACCGGACCTCGCCGATCCTCAGGTGGACCCCATCGGACCCGCCAAGGCCCCTAGGGATGTGAAGCCGGGCGACCATCCCAAGGCGCCTGCGAAGCCTTACGATCCACTCGCCGATCTGAAACCCTGAGCCTTAGTGAGGTGCGTATGTCTACCGATTCGAGTTTTAACGACAAACGTCCGGACAGTGTTCCAACCACCCCTGAAAACGACATCGATCCCGTGTTGGATCCGGACAGCCCGTTAAGGGATCCTCTGGCCAGACCTGTAGTCGTGCCGACGGAGCATCCACAGGGCTGGAAAGACCCAAGTACTGGGGACGGCATTCCGGACGACGATCAGATGCCGCTGCCCAATGATTAACGCAAGACGAAAAAAAGCCCCGAATGATCGGGGCTCTTTTGCTGTCGCTGACTTACTTTGACGCTTCAACAACGCCGCTCTGACGATGCTTGAGGTTCTTGTCGGATTTGTACTGCAAGGCTACAGACGGCACGTTCGCGCCCTTGCCGGTTTCCACCCAGCTGCGAATACGGCTTGCATCGGCAAAGTGTGTGTACTTGCCAAAGGCGTCGAGGATGACCAGTGCAACAGGGCGATTGCCCATGCTGGTGACCAGCACCAGGCAGTGGCCGGCCTCGTTGGTGAAGCCGGTTTTTGTCAGCTTGATGTCCCAGTTCGGCTTATTGACCAAATGGTCGGTATTACGGAATCCCAGGCTGTAGTTGGGTTTACGGAACGAGACGGTTTTTTCCTTGGTGGTACTTAGCTCGGTCAATAGTGGGTACTTGTGTGCGGCGATGAGCAATTTGCTCAGGTCGCGAGCCGTCGACACGTTACGTGGCGAAAGGCCGGTGGGTTCGACGTAATGGGTGCTGGTCATGCCCAGCGCCTTGGCCTTGGCGTTCATGGCGGCAATGAACGCGACATAACCGCCCGGATAGTGGTGGGCGAGGCTGGCGGCGGCACGGTTTTCAGAGGACATCAGCGCGATCAGCAGCATTTCCCTGCGCGGCATTTCGCTGTTGAGTTTGACCCGGGAGAACACACCTTTCATTTCCGGCGTATCGCTGATGTTGATGGAGATGTACTCATCCATGTTCTGTCGAGCTTCAACCACGACCAGCGCGGTCATCAATTTGCTGACCGACGCGATCGGCACGACCACGTCCGGGTTGCTGGCGAAAATGACTTTGTTGGTCTGCAGATCCATCAGCAATGCGCTACCGGAAGCGATCTTCAGTTGTTTGGTGTCACGTGGTGCCTCAGTGGTGTCGGCAGCATTGACCGTTGGCGTGATGAACGTCCCTGTAAATGCAAAAAATAGGCTCAGGATGGAAAGACGAATTTTCACGCTGGCAGACTCATAAGGTGTGGATTAGCCGTTTGTAACGGACTGTTTCTTAAAAACCGACGCATTTTAGGAGTATGGCTGAAGAACTGTCGATGGTTGTTCAATGAACAAGTGAAAGTCCTTGAAAACCCCTACAGAACAGCAGGTTTCCGGCGAGTGGTAGCGTTTTTTATCCGGTCAAAAAGAACCCGCCAATGGCGGGGTTCTTTTGTTCGTCGCTGATGTCGAAACGCGAACTCAGCTGTGCAGTGTTTCGGCTGCGTACAGCGTGTTTTCCAGCAGGCAAGCGCGAGTCATCGGGCCAACGCCACCCGGGACTGGAGTGATCCAGCCGGCGCGGGGCAGGGCGGTTTCGTAGATTACGTCACCGACCAGTTTGCCGTCTTCCTGGCGGTTGATGCCGACGTCGATCACGATCGCGCCTTCCTTGATCCATTCTCCCTTGACCAGCCCCGGCTTGCCGGCGGCGACCACCACCAGGTCGGCACGGCCAACATGGCCTGCCAGATCCTTGGTGAAGCGGTGGGTGACGGTCACGGTGCAGCCGGCCAGAAGCAATTCCATCGCCATCGGTCGGCCAACAATGTTGGAGGCCCCGACAACCACGGCGTCCATCCCGTAAAGATCGACACCGGTGCTTTCCAGCAACGTCATGATGCCTTTAGGGGTGCACGGACGCAGCAGCGGAATACGCTGGGCCAGGCGGCCGACGTTATAAGGGTGGAAACCGTCGACGTCTTTGTCTGGACGAATACGCTCCAGCAGTTTGGAGGCGTCCAGGTGTTCAGGTAATGGAAGCTGAAGGAGAACGCCATCAATCGCCGGGTCGTCGTTTAAACGATCAATCAGATCGGTCAGCGCTTCTTGAGTGGTTTCGGAAGGCAAGTCATAGGCTTGGGAAATGAAGCCGACCTCTTCACAGTCTTTACGCTTGTGCGAGACATAAACCTGAGAGGCAGGATCGCTGCCGACCAGGATCACCGCGAGACCGGGCGTGCGCAGGCCTTGCTGACGACGCTCGTTGACGCGTTTGGCGATCTGCTGGCGCAGGCTGGCGGCGATCGATTTGCCGTCGATTAGTTGTGCAGTCATTGCGCGTGATTAACCATCGAGAGGGGAAAAAAAGAGAACGCATTCTCGCATGTCATGAGGTAAGGGCAAAGGCGCTTGGTCTGCAAATTCCCCTAACCCCTTTAATTAAATGAATTTTTTTTAAAAAAGAGTTGACGACCTCCAGGCTCACCTATAACATTCGTCGCACTTGTCGGGCACAGCCTAGCACTGGTTAAGAAGGTCGAGCAGAGTTGATGTTTAATTCGGTGAGACTGAAAGCACTTAGTTTGTAATCGTCCAAGAATACAGATTAACAAGGCGCCCGTAGCTCAGCTGGATAGAGCATCCGCCTTCTAAGCGGATGGTCGCAGGTTCGAGTCCTGCCGGGTGCGCCATTAGGCAGCTTTGGCACAAGTAACGCAACATGGCAATATGGTGGGCGTAGCTCAGTTGGTAGAGCACGGGATTGTGACTCCCGTTGTCGAGGGTTCGATCCCCTTCGTCCACCCCATATTTAGAAAGGCGCCGGATTAACAGTCTGGCGCCTTTGCTTTAAAAGCTTGATGCGGATGTGGTGGAATTGGTAGACACACTGGATTTAGGTTCCAGCGCCGCAAGGTGTGAGAGTTCGAGTCTCTCCGTCCGCACCATTACAAGTAGCTATTTAATAGCAGAAAACGGCGCAGCACCTGAAAAGGGCTGCGCCGTTTTTGTTTTAGAAGTCTGGATTTTCAAAGCGGCCGCAGGTTCTGGGTCGAGAGGGCAGGTCGGGTCGTCGGATTTATGTTTCTCGATGATGCTGATTCGCCCGTTGATCCCCTCGTGGGGTCGACTGTCAGGGATGGAATGCCGATGGCTTCTATATATAGAAGGATTGGTGCAGAGCCCTGGCATGATTGGCTGTATTTGCTAACAGGGCCAGGCACAACCGTTTGTCCCCGTCTATAAATTGCCTGCTGCTTTTTTACCCGTTTTCAGTAGGGTGACTTCTTGAGTTTGACCCACTAGAATGCATGCCCTTGATTCTGGGGTCGGAAACGGCCGGCTAACGTCTGTGCAACGAGGAATATCCATGCAAGTTTCTGTTGAAAATACTTCTGCTCTTGAGCGCCGCATGAGCATCACCGTGCCGGCTGAGCGCATCGAGACTCAGGTCAACAAGCGTCTGCAGCAGACTGCCCAAAAGGCCAAGATTGCTGGCTTCCGTCCAGGCAAAGTGCCAATGAGTGAAATCAAGCGCCGTTTTGGTGCTGATGCGCGTCAGGAGGCCGTGGGCGATTTGATCCAGTCTTCGTTCTACGAAGCTGTTGTCGAGCAAAAGCTGAACCCGGCTGGCGCTCCTTCGATCGAGCCTAAATCGATGGAAGCCGGCAAAGATCTGGAATACGTCGCCATCTTCGAAGTGTTCCCTGAGTTCACCGTTGCCGGTTTCGAAGGTATCACTATCGAGCGTCTGAGCGCTGACGTGGCTGATGCCGATCTGGACAAAATGCTGGAAGTCCTGCGCAAGCAGAACACCCGTTTTGAAGTGGCTGATCGCGCCGCTCAAAACGAAGACCAGTTGAACATCGATTTCGTCGGCAAGGTCGACGGTGAAGTGTTCGCTGGCGGTTCCGCTAAAGGTACTCAGCTGGTTCTGGGTTCCGGCCGCATGATCCCTGGTTTTGAAGACGGTCTGGTTGGTGCTAAAGCCGGCGAAGAGCGCGTTCTGAACCTGACCTTCCCAGAGGACTATCAGAACCTCGACCTGGCAGGCAAAACCGCTGAGTTCACCGTTACCGTGAACACTGTTTCCGAGCCAAAACTGCCAGAGCTGACCGAAGAATTCTTCGCTCAATTCGGTATCAAGGAAACGGGTCTGGAAGGCTTCCGCACCGAAGTTCGCAAGAACATGGAGCGTGAACTGCGTCAGGCGATCAAATCCAAGGTCAAGAATCAGGTAATGGACGGTCTGCTGGCCACCAACCCGATCGAAGTGCCTAAGGCTCTGCTGTCCAACGAAGTTGACCGTCTGCGCGTGCAGGCTGTTCAGCAGTTCGGCGGCAACATCAAGCCTGAGCAACTGCCGGCCGAGCTGTTCGAAGAGCAAGCCAAGCGCCGCGTTGTGCTGGGTCTGATCGTGGCTGAAGTGGTCAAGCAATTTGACCTCAAGCCTGACGATGCCCGCGTTCGTGAAATGATTCAGGAAATGGCTTCGGCTTACCAAGAGCCTGAGCAGGTTGTGTCCTGGTACTACAAGAACGACCAGCAACTGAACGAAGTTCGTTCGGTTGTGCTGGAAGAGCAAGTTGTGGATACTGTTCTGCAGAAAGCTAGCGTGACCGACAAAGCGGTCTCTTACGAAGAAGCAGTCAAGCCGGTAGAAGCTCCACAAGCCGACTGATCGTTTTTGCGGTAAGAAGTACACACCATAAGCCAGCCTTCGTGCTGGCTTATGCGTATTCAAGACATAACTATTTGGGAGTGACTGCGAGACATGTCCCGCAATTCTTATTATCAGCAGAGCTCTGACATCCAGGCCGCAGGCGGCTTGGTCCCGATGGTTATCGAGCAGTCCGCCCGTGGCGAACGTGCCTATGACATCTACTCGCGTCTGTTGAAGGAGCGAGTGATCTTCCTGGTAGGTCCGGTAGAAGACTACATGGCCAACCTGGTTGCGGCGCAACTGCTATTCCTTGAAGCGGAAAATCCGGACAAGGACATCCATCTTTACATCAACTCACCAGGCGGCTCGGTGACTGCAGGCATGTCGATCTACGACACCATGCAGTTCATCAAGCCAGACGTGTCCACCACCTGTATCGGTCAGGCCTGCAGCATGGGCGCCTTTCTGCTCGCTGGTGGTGCCGCCGGCAAGCGTTTCTGCCTGCCGAACTCGCGCATGATGATTCACCAGCCGTTGGGCGGCTTCCAGGGTCAGGCGTCGGATATCGACATCCATGCCAAGGAAATCCTCCACATCCGTTCGCGTCTGAACCAGCTGTTGGCTCATCACACCGGTCAAAGCCTCGAAACCATCGAGCGCGATACCGAGCGCGACAACTTCATGAGCGCAGAGCGTGCGGCTGAGTACGGCCTGATCGACTCCGTGATCGACAAGCGTAAAATGCCCGCCTAAGCAGCCCAAATGTAGGTGGTCGGGTTAACTGACCGCCTGCGGACTTGAAAAAGCCCGCAATAGCCTTCATCTTGTGTTGCAAGCCTATCGGATTTGGATCGATCGAATGACTGACACCCGCAACGGCGAGGACAACGGCAAATTGCTCTATTGCTCCTTCTGTGGCAAAAGCCAGCATGAAGTGCGTAAGTTGATTGCCGGCCCCTCGGTCTTTATTTGCGACGAGTGCGTCGACCTGTGCAACGACATCATCCGTGAGGAGGTGCAGGAAGCCCAGGCCGAAAGCAGCGCGCATAAATTGCCTTCGCCTAAAGAAATCAGCGGCATCCTTGATCAGTACGTGATTGGTCAGGAACGTGCGAAAAAGGTTCTGGCCGTAGCGGTGTACAACCACTACAAACGCCTGAACCAGCGTGACAAAAAGAATGACGATGTCGAACTCGGCAAAAGCAACATCTTGCTGATCGGCCCGACAGGCTCGGGTAAAACCCTGCTTGCCGAAACACTGGCCCGCTTGCTGAACGTTCCGTTCACCATCGCCGACGCAACCACCCTCACCGAGGCGGGTTACGTGGGTGAAGATGTCGAGAACATCATTCAGAAGCTGCTGCAGAAGTGCGATTACGACGTAGAAAAAGCCCAGATGGGCATCGTCTACATTGATGAGATCGACAAGATCTCGCGCAAGTCTGACAACCCGTCGATCACCCGGGACGTTTCCGGTGAAGGCGTGCAGCAGGCCTTGCTCAAGTTGATCGAAGGCACGGTCGCTTCCGTTCCGCCTCAAGGTGGTCGCAAGCATCCGCAGCAGGAATTCCTTCAGGTTGACACCCGTAACATCCTGTTCATCTGCGGCGGCGCGTTCTCCGGTCTGGAAAAGGTTATTCAAAACCGTTCCACCCGTGGCGGCATCGGTTTCAACGCAGAAGTGCGTAGCAAGGAAGAAGGCAAGAAAGTCGGTGAGTCCCTGCGTGAAGTCGAGCCTGACGATCTGGTCAAGTTCGGTCTGATCCCGGAGTTCGTCGGTCGTCTGCCGGTACTTGCCACGCTGGACGAGCTTGATGAGGCTGCGTTGATGCAGATTCTCACCGAGCCGAAAAATGCTCTGACCAAACAGTATGCCAAGCTGTTCGAGATGGAAGGTGTGGACCTGGAATTCCGGGCCGACGCTTTGAAATCGGTCGCCAAGCGTGCCCTGGAACGCAAAACCGGTGCTCGTGGACTGCGTTCGATTCTCGAGGGTGTATTGCTCGATACTATGTATGAAATCCCCTCGCAATCCGAGGTGAGTAAAGTAGTGATCGACGAAAGCGTTATAGAAGGCAAGTCCAAGCCACTGTATATCTACGAAAACAGTGAGCCGGCTGCCAAGGCAGTGCCAGACGCCTAAGCGTCACGCTGCTGGAATAAAGAAGGGGCCTTCGGGCCCCTTTGCTTTTTGCGCGTTTTAACACCTTCTTTAAGCTTGTTTTTTTTGAAGGTAGCCCCCATCTTGGTTTCAAGCTCACTTCCATCTGTTTACGGCCTTACGGCCGCCGTAGAGGCGAAATCATGAAGACAACCATCGAATTGCCTCTCCTGCCATTGCGTGATGTTGTGGTTTATCCGCACATGGTTATCCCGCTGTTCGTGGGGCGCGAGAAATCCATCGAAGCCCTCGAGGCTGCGATGACGGGCGACAAGCAGATCCTTCTGCTGGCTCAGAGAAACCCTGCTGACGACGATCCCGGTGAAGACGCACTTTATCGAGTAGGTACCATTGCTACCGTTCTGCAGCTGCTCAAGCTGCCTGACGGCACGGTCAAGGTTTTGGTCGAAGGCGAGCAGCGGGGCGCGGTTGAGCGTTTCAGCGAAGTGGACGGCCACTGCCGTGCCGAAGTCTCATTGATCGACGAAGTCGACGCGCCGGAGCGCGAGTCGGAAGTGTTCGTCCGCAGCCTGCTGGCTCAGTTCGAACAATATGTGCAGCTGGGCAAGAAAGTCCCGGCTGAAGTCCTGTCGTCGCTCAACAGCATCGACGAACCGGGCCGCCTGGTCGACACCATGGCCGCGCACATGGCCCTGAAGATCGAGCAGAAGCAGGAAATCCTCGAAATTATCGATTTGTCGGCCCGGGTCGAGCACGTTCTGGCATTGCTGGATGCTGAGATCGATCTGCTGCAAGTCGAAAAACGCATTCGCGGTCGCGTTAAGAAACAAATGGAGCGCAGTCAGCGCGAGTACTACCTGAATGAGCAGATGAAGGCCATTCAGAAAGAGCTCGGCGACAGCGACGAAGGCCACAACGAAATCGAAGAGCTGAAAAAGCGCATCGATGCCGCCGGTCTGCCGAAAGATGCCTTGGCCAAAGCCCAGGGTGAACTGAACAAATTAAAACAAATGTCGCCAATGTCTGCGGAAGCGACCGTGGTCCGCTCGTATATTGACTGGCTGGTTCAGGTGCCGTGGAAGGCCCAGAGCAAAGTGCGCCTGGACCTAGCGCGCGCTGAAGACATTCTCGATGCCGACCACTATGGTCTGGAAGAAGTCAAAGAGCGGATTCTCGAATACCTCGCCGTGCAAAAACGCGTGAAGAAAATTCGTGGTCCGGTGTTGTGTCTGGTCGGTCCTCCAGGGGTGGGTAAAACTTCGCTGGCGGAGTCGATTGCTCACGCCACAAACCGCAAATTCGTGCGCATGGCCCTCGGCGGCGTACGCGATGAAGCGGAAATTCGTGGTCATCGCCGTACTTATATCGGTTCGATGCCAGGAAGATTGATTCAAAAGATGACAAAGGTCGGCGTCCGCAACCCGTTGTTCCTGCTCGATGAGATCGACAAAATGGGCAGTGACATGCGTGGCGATCCGGCGTCGGCGCTGCTGGAAGTGCTTGACCCTGAGCAGAACCACAACTTCAACGATCACTATCTGGAAGTCGACTACGACCTGTCCGATGTGATGTTCCTTTGCACCTCGAACTCGATGAACATTCCACCGGCGCTGCTGGACCGGATGGAAGTGATTCGTCTGCCGGGTTACACCGAAGACGAGAAGATCAACATCGCCGTCAAATACCTTTCGCCAAAGCAGATTACGGCCAACGGTTTGAAAAAAGGCGAGCTGGAATTCGACGCCGAAGCGATCCGCGACATCATCCGCTATTACACCCGCGAAGCCGGTGTGCGGGGGCTGGAGCGCCAGATTGCCAAGGTTTGCCGCAAGGCGGTCAAAGAGCATTCACTGGAAAAACGCTTCTCGGTGAAGGTCACGGCCGAGATGCTGGAACACTTCCTGGGTGTGCGCAAATTCCGCTACGGTCTGGCTGAATCGCAGGACCAGATCGGTCAGGTGACCGGTCTGGCGTGGACTCAGGTAGGTGGTGAATTGCTGACCATCGAAGCCGCCGTCGTGCCGGGTAAAGGCCAGTTGATCAAAACTGGTTCTTTGGGTGACGTGATGGTCGAATCGATCACAGCGGCACTGACCGTTGTCCGTAGTCGCGCGAAGAGCCTGGGGATTCCCCTGGACTTCCACGAGAAGCGCGACACGCACATCCACATGCCGGAAGGGGCGACTCCGAAGGACGGCCCTAGCGCCGGTGTAGGCATGTGCACGGCTCTGGTGTCGGCATTGACCGGGATTCCTGTACGCGCGGACGTTGCCATGACTGGCGAAATTACGCTGCGTGGTCAAGTACTGGCGATTGGTGGTCTGAAAGAAAAACTGCTCGCTGCTCACCGTGGCGGGATCAAGACCGTGATCATTCCTGAAGAGAACGTACGCGATCTGAAGGAAATTCCTGACAATATCAAGCAAGATCTGCAGATTAAACCGGTTAAATGGATTGACGAAGTCCTGCAAATTGCGCTGCAATACGCGCCGGAGCCCTTGCCCGATGTAGCTCCAGAGATAGTTGCAAAGGATGAAAAACGTGAGTCTGAATCTAAGGAAAGAATTAGCACGCATTAGTACGCATTTGCCTGGGGGCTTCCTTGACAGCTTTTTAGAGCCCTTGTTATAAAGCGGCTCTTAAGTGTCTGTAGGCCATTCAGCACTCGTTTTTGCTTTCACCAAAAAACTTAGAATCATACTCAAATAGATATAAGGGGACTTAGAGTGAACAAGTCGGAACTGATTGATGCTATCGCTGCATCCGCTGATATCCCGAAAGCTGCTGCTGGCCGTGCGCTGGACGCTGTAATCGAATCCGTCACTGGCGCTCTCAAGGCTGGCGACTCTGTTGTTCTGGTTGGTTTCGGTACTTTCTCCGTCACTGATCGTCCAGCTCGCATTGGTCGTAACCCACAGACCGGTAAGACGCTGGAAATCGCAGCCGCTAAAAAACCAGGTTTCAAAGCCGGTAAAGCACTGAAAGAAGCTGTTAACTAAGTTCGATTCAGGTTTTTGCCTATCCGGGTCGGGGTCATGCCTGACTTGGCAGCGGAGCGGTAGTCCAGTCGGCGAGTCGCCGATCCGAGACGCCGAGGCTCGCAAGTTCGAGTCATCGGTCCGCTCCGCCAGTTACGAGAAGGCGCATCCTCGGATGCGCCTTTCTTCTATCCGGATTCTACCCACGCTCCACGGTTGCCTAATTTTGAAGTTCAACCGTTTCTGGGGGACGCATGCTGCAGAATATCAGGGACAATTCACAAGGCTGGATTGCCAAGACCATTATCGGGGTCATCGTTGCACTGATGGCTTTGACCGGTTTCGACGCCATCTTCAAGGCCACGACGAACAGTAATGATGCGGCCAAGGTCAACGGCGAAGAAATCAGCCAGAACGAACTGAGCCAGGCGGTCGACATGCAACGCCGTCAGCTCATGCAACAGCTGGGCAAGGATTTCGATGCTTCCTTGCTCGACGAAAAAATGCTGCGCGAATCGGCCCTCAAAGGCTTGATCGATCGCAAGCTGCTCCTGCAAGGCGCAGAAAACTCGAAGTTCGCTTTTTCCGAAGCTGCTTTGGACCAGGTGATCCTGCAAACGCCTGAATTCCAGGTTGACGGCAAGTTCAGCCCTGAGCGTTTCGACCAGGTTATTCGCCAACTCGGCTACAGCCGCATGCAATTCCGCCAGATGCTGGCTCAGGAAATGCTGATCGGTCAGCTGCGCGCTGGTCTGGCGGGTAGCGGTTTCGTCACCGACGCACAGGTTCTGGCATTCGCCCGTCTGGAAAAACAGACCCGCGATTTCGCTTCCCTGAACGTCAAGGTTGACCCGGCGGCTGTGAAGCTGACCGACGTTGAAGTCAAAGCCTACTATGACGAACACGCCAAGGAATTCATGACGCCGGATCAGGTGGTCATCGATTACCTCGAGTTGAAAAAGGCTTCCTTCTTTGATCAGGTCAGCGTCAAGGACGAAGACCTGCAAGCGGCGTATCAGAAAGAAACTGCGAACCTGTCCGAACAACGCCGGGCCGCGCACATTCTGATCGAAGTGAATGACAAGGTGACCGAAGCGCAAGCCAAGGCCAAGATCGAAGAGATCCAGGCACGTCTGGCACAAGGCGAGAAGTTCGAGGCCCTGGCCAAAGAGTTCTCCCAGGACCCTGGTTCGGCGAACAACGGCGGTGACCTCGGCTATGCAGGTCCTGGTGTCTACGATCCAGCCTTCGAAACAGCGCTGTATGCGTTGGCCAAGGATCAGGTCTCGACGCCGGTTCGCACCGACTTCGGCTTTCACCTGATCAAACTGTTGGGTGTGGAAGCACCTGAAGTGCCGACGTTAGCGAGTTTGAAAGACAAGCTGACCCGTGAGCTGAAAACCCAGCAGGTCGAACAGCGTTTTGTCGAGGCGACCAAGCAACTGGAAGACTCGTCGTTCGAATCCTCTGATCTGGCTCAGCCGGCGCAGGACCTGAAGCTGACCGTTCACACCTCCAAGCCGTTCGGCCGTGAAGGTGGCGAAGGTGTTACGGCCAACCGTGCCGTGGTCACTGCTGCGTTTAGCCCTGAAGTGCTGGATGAGGGTGCCAATAGCACCGCCATCGAGCTCGACCCGGAAACCGTGATCGTGCTGCGCGCCAAGGAGCACCTGAAACCTGCGCAACTGCCGCTCGAAAGCGTTGCTGCCAGCATTCGCGTGCAATTGGCCAAGGAGCACGCCAGTGCTGCCGCCAAGACCAAGGCTGAAGAGCTGATTGTCAGCCTGCGCGATGGCAAGACACCGCTGGACAAGGCAATCGACGGCCAGAACTGGAAAGTTACCCAGGCAGCCACTCGTGGCCAGGAAGGGGTTGACCCAACCGTATTGCAAGCGCTGTTCCGCATGCCGAAGCCGGCAGCCAAGGACAAGCCGACCTTCAATAGCGTGACCCTGGCCGATGGTAGCCTGGTGATCGTTCGTCTGAACGCCGTGAACGAAGCCGCTACGCCGACTGAAGAGGAGAAGGCTCAATACCGTCGCTTCCTCGCCTCACGCATTGGCCAGCAAGACTTTGCGGCTTACCGCAAACTGCTGGAAAGCCAGGCTGAGATCAAGCGCTTCTGATGCCTGACTGAGCTTGTCGCGACACAAAAACCCTAGCCGAAAGGCTGGGGTTTTTTAGGGGCGAAACAAATGCAGGGCGGGTTACCCGTCGCCTGGGTATTTACCGTGCGACTTTTTCCTGTAAATGACAGTCAGTAGACGTGTAACTGTTTTAGGCACTAATCGATACTCCGCTAAGCATCGATCTGTTGCACAATACGCCCCGGACCGTTTTCCTCAGGATGTTCAATGTTTAAATCATTTCCCATGCGTGTTGCCGGGTTGGCGTTGTTGCTGGCCGCCGCTGCCGGCTGCTCGTCGAAGAAAGCCCCTATCTATGAGCATGAGAACTTCGATGACTCCGGAACGTTTTCGCGCAGCTACCCTGTGACTGATGCGCAGACGTGCGAAGCCGCCCGTCGGGCGTTGCTCAGCCAAGGCTACATCATCACCAGCTCCGACCCGAAACTGGTCAGCGGACACAAAAGCTTCCAGCAGACTGGCGAGAGCCACTTGGAGATCAGCTTCAGTGTGGTCTGTGCCGATGATGGCAGTGAGGGGCTCCACGCGACCATGTTCGCCAACGCCCTGCAGGACCGCTATGCGCTGAAGAAGACCAATAACTCCGCCAGCGTTGGTGTGGGCGTGCTGGGTTCGGTGTCGATGCCGATCGGCTCGTCCGACGACTCGATGGTCAAGGTTGCCAGCGAAACCGTATCGTCGCCCAAGTTCTACGAGCGTTTCTTCACCTTGGTCGAATTGTTCCTGCCGCCGGAAGCGAAAAAGGCCGCGCACATCAAGGAGAAGCCGAAACCTGATCTCGGCGTGCCTGAACCCAAGGCCGCACCGGCACCTGCGGCAGAACCCGCGCCGGCACCCGCCGAAGCCGCTCCAGCAGCCTCTGAGCCGGTCGCACCGCCGGCCGAAGCCGCTCCGATTGCTCCGGCCGAGAACACCGAACCGTCCCCGGCCACGGAAACTGTCACTCCGCCGCCGCAATCAAGCCTGCCTCCACCCACCGAGCCTATTTCGGCCATTCCTGCTTCTGGCCGTTAATCGGTTCTTGCGCTGTGGGATCGGGTCAGACGACATCGATTGCGCAGCGACTTTCAAGATTGATCCACGTCAACTCAGGCCGTAGTCCTACGGCCTGTATCGAAAAAATCCTGTGATAAATTCCTGACCGCCTGCTACGTTTTATTAAGTAGCCGCTGAGCAGCGTGCCTGCGTCATTTTTCTTTCACGTGGGCACTTTATGCTCGGGGTGCTGGTCATTTATTCAAGCGTTTTTTTCAACGAGTTGTGGGAGATTTAAGATGGACGAATATCAAGAAGAGTTGCTTGAGTATCAGGCATTTGAACTGGATCCGCTGGAGCCGGCTGAAGACGCTACCGAGCTGTAAGCGTCAAGCGGATTGGCGATGACTGCGGCGAAACTCGCCGGGTGTCTGGCCGCTCCAGCGTTTGAAGGCGCGTTGAAACGCTTCGGCTGAGGCAAAGCCCAGCAGGTAGGCGATTTCTCCGAACGCGAGTTCGGTATCGCGGATGTAGGTCATGGCCAGGTCGCGACGTGTGTCGTTGAGAATCGCGCGAAATTGCGTGCCTTCCTCGGCGAGTTTGCGGCGCAAGGTCCAGGTTGGCAGCTTCAGGCGTGCCGCCACTTCTTCCAGGTCGGGTTCCCGCCCACCATTGAGTAACGGCCCCAGTAACTGAGTGATACGTTCACGCAGGCTGCGGGTGCGTGTCAGTTGCTCCAGTTCCCGTTCACACAGTTGCAGCAGGTGTCGCCAAGTGCTTGGGCAATGTTGCGGGTTACGCTGTGCGAGGCTGGCAAGGCTCAAGCGCAGTTGATTGTGTTCGCAGCCAAACTGGATCGGACAGTCACCCAGCACCTCATAAGCTTTGCGGTAATCCGGTTCATCAAACTCGATTTCGATGCGCTCGGCCCGCAACGGGGCAGGGCTTATGCTGGACAATTGCTGCAACCAGCCAGCGATGATTGAGTCCACCACGAAGCGGTTGTAGGCGTTGTAAGGGCTGATGGAATAGAACCGGAGCCAGGCGCCTTGGGCGTCTTCGTGAAAGCTCGATTGCCCGCGATAGTTGGAGCCATATAAGGCTTCGAAGCGAATCAGGCAGCGCGCTGCTTCTCGCACCGTCGGCGCCTGGGTGGCGGTAACCCCGGCCAGGCCGGCCTGGCTCAGGCGACTGAGTTGACCCATGCGCAAACCAAGTGCCGGGTTGTCGGTCAGTTGAATGGCGCTGTGACCCAGACGCATGTAGCGCGGGATCGAGAGCCGGGCGCCTGCTTCGCTCAGGCGAGCCGCGTCGAGGCCGTATTGCTCGAGCAGCGTCTGAGGGTCTACACCGTGGCTGCGCACGGCGTCGGCCAGGCTATGAACAAAGCCCACCGACAGATCGCCGAGCCGCATCGGCAACGGTTTCATCGGTTACAACCAGAGGTTCAGCAAGCGCGCGCCACGGGCATTGCCGTCGGCGAACTGCTGCCCGTTGCTGCTGAGAAAACTTTGACCGGCGCTGCCTTGATCCCAGAACTGACCGCGCAGGAACACGCTCATGCCGGCGATTGCCTGGCTGCTGGGCGGTTGAGCGGTGAGCGTAAGACGATGCCAGGCTTGGCCTTCACTGAGCTCCCCGGCCTTGAGACTGACGGAGCCAGGTGTCGATAACCCCTTGTAACCACGCCACGGTTTATCCCAGGTGCCGCGCCCGACCACAAATGCCGGGACCGCGACGAACTGCGCACCCTGATAGTCGAGCTTGCGGTAATTGTCCGGGTACCAGCTGTCGCTGCCGATCAGCACACCCAGGCGTCCGGCCGGGGTGTCGACGACGTTGAGCGTATGCTCGCCATTGGCTGCGATGACTTCATGTTCATCGAAAATCGGATGCATCTGACGCTGGGGCTGGCCGATCGGCAGGCCATCGCGGCCGAACACCACGGTGCTGTTGTACAACGCTCCGCGGCCGATTTTCAGGGTGCCGTCAATGACGCTAGGCTCGGGCAGCACGATGGAGCCCGCCACCAAGGTCACGTGGAACTCTTTCGCCAGACCACCAAACAGTGCCTGGTAGTCTTTGGCCATGCCTTTGGCTTTCATGCGCAGGTGCGCGTCGTCCAGACGGCTGTCGCCCTTGGCACTGATTAGCGCGCGGACGAACTGCAAGGGATTGCTCACCGCCAGCCAGTTCATAGCTTCCTTGAGCGTGGTGGCCTGGTACAGCTCATCTTTCTCGCCGCTGACCATCAACCAGGTGCCGACATGTTCGGGCAGTACGACGATGGTTTTTTCATTCAGCAAGTCCTGGTCCTGAGCCTTCTGCAAATAGGCCGCCAGCTTGCGGTGCAAGCGCTCGGGGCTTTGGTAGTCGGTGGGAAACAGCTCGGGCTGGATGCCCAGCAAATTGCCGCGATCAGCGGGCGTGCCTTGGTCGACCGCAAGATTGATTCGCAGGTCCGACAGGTAATGACCCACCGGACGGTCCGCGGCCCACATTGCGTAGGTCGTAAGGGCGGCAATGAATGCCATGGAAAAGGTCAGGTACAGAAGTTTGCGCATGGGGAAACAGTCAACGGCCGTGTGCAGGGTTCGCGACTAGGGTAGGGCGCATGCCGGCACTTGCCAAGGGGCGCTGCACATTTGGATCAATAAGTTGTCAGTTACGGTCATTGAGTGACGGCGGCGCGACTCTTAGTCTGTTCAACATGACTGATGGGGGCCGTAGAGCTCCTGCACTTTTCCGTGATCGCTCGATGTGGAGTTACCGATGGCCGCCGCTCATTACCCGCACCTGTTGGCCCCGCTGGACCTGGGTTTTACCACGCTGCGCAACCGTACCCTGATGGGGTCGATGCACACCGGTCTTGAGGAAAAGCCCGGCGGTTTCGAGCGCATGGCGGCGTACTTCGCCGAACGTGCCCGTGGCGGCGTTGGCCTGATGGTCACCGGTGGTATTGGCCCGAACGATGAGGGCGGGGTGTATTCCGGCGCGGCTAAACTAACCACCGAGGAAGAAGCGATCAAGCACCGGATCGTCACCCGCGCGGTGCACGAGGCGGGCGGCAAGATCTGCATGCAAATCCTTCACGCCGGTCGTTATGCCTATAGCCCGAAACAAGTCGCGCCGAGTGCCATTCAGGCGCCGATCAACCCGTTCAAGCCAAAAGAGCTGGACGAAGAAGGCATCGAGAAACAGATCAGCGATTTCGTCACCTGTTCGACCCTGGCGCAACAGGCCGAGTACGACGGCGTCGAGATCATGGGCTCCGAAGGTTATTTCATTAACCAGTTCCTCGCCGCCCATACCAACCACCGTACTGACCGCTGGGGCGGCAGCTATGAAAACCGTATGCGCCTGCCGGTGGAAATCGTCCGTCGGGTGCGTGAAGCCGTAGGCCCGAACTTCATTATTATCTTCCGCCTGTCGATGCTCGATTTGGTGGAAGGCGGCAGCAGCTGGGAAGAAATCGTCCAGTTGGCCAAGGCCGTCGAACAGGCCGGTGCAACGATCATCAACACCGGCATCGGCTGGCACGAAGCACGGATCCCGACCATCGCCACCAAAGTGCCGCGCGGCGCGTTCAGCAAAGTCACGGCCAAGCTGCGTGGCTCGGTGAGCATTCCGCTGATCACCACCAACCGCATCAACACCCCGGAAGTCGCCGAGCAGATTCTGGCCGAAGGCGATGCCGACATGGTGTCCATGGCGCGGCCGTTCCTCGCCGACCCGGACTTCGTCAACAAGGCAGCGGCCGGCCGTGGCGATGAAATCAACACCTGCATCGGTTGCAACCAGGCGTGCCTGGACCACACCTTCGGCGGCAAGTTGACCAGTTGCCTGGTGAACCCGCGCGCCTGCCATGAAACCGAACTCAATTACCTGCCGGTGCAACAGATCAAGAAAATCGCTGTGGTCGGTGCCGGTCCTGCGGGGCTGTCGGCGGCTACCGTGGCTGCCGAGCGCGGGCATCAGGTGACGCTGTTTGATTCGGCCAGCGAAATTGGTGGCCAGTTCAACATCGCCAAGCGCGTGCCAGGCAAGGAAGAGTTCTTTGAAACCCTGCGCTACTTCAATCGCAAGCTACAGACCACCCACGTCGAGGTGTGCCTGAACACCCGCGTCGATGTCGCACAGTTGGTAGACGGCGGTTACGACGAGATCATTCTCGCCACCGGCATCGCCCCAAGAACCCCGGCGATTCCGGGCGTCGAGAACGCCAAGGTGCTGAGCTACGTGGACGTGATCCTTGAGCGCAAATCGGTGGGCAAACGTGTCGCGGTGATCGGCGCCGGTGGTATCGGATTTGATGTGTCAGAGTTTCTGGTTCACCAGGGCGTGGCCACCAGCCAGAATCGCGAGGCGTTCTGGAAGGAGTGGGGCATCGATACGCATCTGGAAGCGCGCGGCGGTGTCGCCGGCATTAAGGCTCAACCCCATGCCCCGGCTCGTGAAGTGTTCCTGCTGCAACGCAAGAAATCCAAGGTCGGCGACGGCCTGGGCAAGACCACCGGCTGGATTCACCGCACGGGGCTTAAGAACAAGCAGGTGCAGATGCTCAACAGCGTCGAGTACCTGAAGATCGACGACGAAGGTTTGCACATCCGCATCGGCGAAACCGGCGAGCCGCAAGTGCTGCCGGTGGACAATATCGTGATCTGTGCCGGGCAGGATCCGCTGCGCGAATTGCAGGAGGGTCTGGTGGCGGCCGGGCAGAACGTGCATTTGATTGGCGGCGCGGATGTGGCGGCGGAGCTGGATGCCAAGCGCGCTATCGACCAAGGGTCGCGTCTGGCTGCGCAGCTGTAATCACCACAACGGCTGTTAAGATGCCGGCTATTCACCCAGAGCCGGCATCGATGCTACTCCCCAACGAATGGCTACCCCAGGCTCCCCTCGAACCCCTTCATCTTGATTGGCTCACCCGATCAGGCATCGAAGCCGCGATCCTGCGTCTGGACCAGATCGATCCACTGATCAGCGGCAACAAGTGGTTTAAACTCATCGAACACCTGAAATCCGCTGACCGCATCGGTGCCAAAGGCATCATCAGTCTCGGCGGTGCCCACTCCAATCATTTGCATGCACTGGCCGCCGCGGGCAAGCGTTTCGGTTTCAGCACCGCTGGCCTGCTGCGCGGACATCCACAAGAAACGCCGACGGTGAAGGACTTGCAAGCGTTCGGTATGCAGTTGCATTGGCTGGGTTACGGCGGTTATCGAGCGCGGCACGAGCCGGGTTTCTGGCAACCCTGGCAGGCGCAGTTTCCCGATCTGTATCCGGTGCCGGAAGGTGGCGGCGGTTTGCAGGGAGCCAAGGGCTGCCTGCAGCTGAGGACAATGGTCAGCGAGCAGCTGAACGGTCTGGGCTGGAACGACTACGACGGCTGGTGGCTGGCCTGCGGAACGGGCACGACCCTGGCCGGTCTGGTGCTGGCCGAGGCGGGCGAACACCCGGTGTATGGCGCGTTGGCC
Source organism: Pseudomonas sp. ZS1P83 (assembly GCF_054897825.1). Lineage (NCBI taxonomy): Bacteria > Pseudomonadati > Pseudomonadota > Gammaproteobacteria > Pseudomonadales > Pseudomonadaceae > Pseudomonas > Pseudomonas sp. ZS1P83. Next base: position 3,488,960 of record NZ_CM142706.1, on the reverse strand, counting down.
GTGCCCGACGATCATGGGGTTGCGCAGCAGGTCGAGTCGATTGTGCGAGAGGTGGGTTTACCGGATCGCGCTTATGAATTGTTCGACGCCAGCCGTGGTGGCTTTGCCAAAATCGATCCGCTGTTACTCGAGTTCATCGATCAGACCGAACAGGCCAGCGGCATTCCTCTCGAACCGCTGTACACCGGCAAAGCACTGTTGGCGCTCAAGCAGCACGTCGAAGCGGGAAAGTTTGCTCGTGGGACACGCCTGATCTTCATCCACACCGGCGGTTTGCAGGGCCGCCGGGGTTTCCAGTGAGCGGCCGAATTTAGCCGCGCTTGGGCATCATCCGCAGCAAGGTGTTATCGCCCACCACATAGTGGTGATAAATCCCCGCCACGGCATGCAGGCCGATCAGCCAATAGCCGATCGTGCCGCCGAGTTCGTGCCAGCCCTGGATCTGCTTGGCCAACGCCTTGTCTTCCGCGATCAGCAACGGCAGGTCAACGCCGTAGAACATCACTTGATGGCCTTTGGCGCTGGTGACCAGCCAGCCCAGAATCGGCATAGCGATCATGAAAATGTACAGCGCCCAGTGCATCAATTTGGCCAGTACGGTCTGCCAGTGAGGCGAGGCCGGGAAGATTTGCGGTGCCGGGCCCAGGCTGCGAGCAAACAGCCGCAGCCAGACCAATACAAACACCGTCAAGCCCAGCAAAAAGTGCGATTCGGTGATCAGCGTCCGGCCGCCACTGCCTTTTGGAAAGACCCCGCGAAATTCGATACTGGCGTAAACCAGCGCTAGCAGGACCAGCATCAACCAATGCAGCGCGATCGATACGGTGCTGTAGCGTGAGTCGGAATTCTTCCAGGGCATACGGTGTTCCTCACAGGTCAGGTCGAGCCACCGTTCTTGTTCGACGGTGTTCTCTAACTGTAATCCGCTTTGGTGGGTCTGCGTGTGGCTATTTGGGCATTTAATGCTCTGGCTCAGGTGATCGCCCACAAAAAAGCGCCAGTTCCGTTCGGGGAGCTGGCGCTTTTTTATGCGGATTGCGAAATTAGCTGCTTTGCGGCATCTCGCCATTGGCCAGGCGTTTATTGATATCGGCGATCACTTCCGGCAAATCGGTGATGGTGTCGATCATGTAGTGCGGCCGCGAGCCTTCGAACATTGCATGGATGCGTGTGCGTTCGCTGGCCAGCTTGTCGCTGCCCAGTGCGCGATAACCTTCGTAGTCCAGGCCCAGTGCGTTGCCCGAGCAGATCAGCGCCACGGTCCACATGCCGGCACGGCGACCTTCGAGAATGCCCGGCACGGTGTCGTCGATCTTCACGCAGGCCGCGACATCATCGATGCCGAGGGCGATCACGTTGGCCAGCGCCTGGGCCGGCCATGGACGACCGTTAGGCACTTCGTCGGTGGCGACCACGTGGTCGGCAACGTAACCGTTGGTGGCGGCCAGTTCGACAACCTTGTCCATGACCTGTTTCGGGTAACCGGAGCAGGAACCGATCTTGATCCCTTGCTGGCGCAGGTTCGCGATGGTGTCCAGCGCGCCGGGAATCAGTGCCGAGTGCTCGGCGATTTTCTCGATTTGCAGTGGCATGAAGCGTTTGTAGATGGCAGTGACGTCGTCATCGGTCGGCGTACGGCCGAACACCGCGCGATAACGCTCGGCGACTTGCGGCTGATCGCACAGGGTGCGGATGTGGTCCCACTTGCCCATACCCATCGGCCCGCGGGCTTCTTCGATGGAAACCTGGACATCGAACTCGGCGAAAGCTTCGACAAAAATCTGCGTCGGCGCGAAGGAGCCGAAGTCGACCACGGTGCCGGCCCAGTCGAGGATGGCAGCTTGCAGTTTGGTTGGGTTTGTATAGTTCATGGTGATCAGAATCCTATGGCAACTGGCTAATGAAGGGCTGCTTTTGGTGGGAGCGGTGTGGCTTAGATTTCGAGGACTTCCATCTCGCGCAGTACTTCGGCGACCGCCGCCACCGCCGCGTGCATCTCGGCCTGGTTGACGTGGCCGATGCAGCCGACGCGGAAGGTTTCAACCTGAGTCAATTTGCCGGGGTAGAGGATGAAACCCTTGGCCTTGACGCGTTCGTAGAATTCCTTGAACTGGTAGCGCGGATCTTTCGGTGCATGAAAGGTAATGATGATCGGCGCCTGAATGGCGGCGGGCAGAAAGCTGCGCAGTCCGAGCTTGGCCATGTCATCAAGCAGCACCTGGCAGTTGTTGGCGTAGCGCTGATGCCGGGCGGGCAAACCACCTTCTTCGTTGTATTGCAGCAGGGCTTCGTGCAGCGCGGCGACCACATGGGTCGGCGGGGTGAAGCGCCATTGACCGGTCTTGGCCATGTAGGTGTGCTGGTCAAAAAGGTCCATCGCCAGCGAGTGCGAGTTGCCGGCGGCATTCGCCAGCGCCTCTTTGCGAGCGAAGACGAAACCCATTCCCGGCACGCCTTCCAGGCATTTACCCGAGGCGGCGATCAGCGCGTCGAACGGCACCTGTTGTGCGTCGATCGGCAGGGCACCAAAGGAGCTCATGGCGTCGATGATCAGGCGTTTGCCGTGTTGCGCGATGACGTGGGCGATTTCCGGCAGCGGGTTGAGGATGCCGGTGCTGGTTTCGCAGTGAATCAGCGCGACGTGGGTAATGCTGGCGTCGGCGCGCAGCAGGCGGTCGACGTCGGCGGCGGTGGTCGGTTCATCTTCGGCAGTTTCAAAGGTGCTGAAGGAGCGGCCGAGCACTTCGCAGATTTTCGCCAGGCGTTTGCCATAGGCGCCGTTGATCAGCACCAGGACTTTACCGTCGCGTGGCACCAGCGTACCGATTGCCGCTTCGACCGCGAACGTGCCGCTGCCTTGCAGGGGCACGCAGTGGTGGCTGTCGCCGCCGTTGATGATCGCCATCAGTTGCTCGCAGAGGCTGGCGGTCAATTGATTGAAGCGGTCATCCCATGAACCCCAGTCGACCATCATCGCCTGACGGGTGCGGGCCGATGTGGTCAATGGGCCGGGGGTGAGCAGGATGGGTTCGGCAGTACTCATTCTCGTGTCCTCGCAATCGATGGGATGAAGCTACGGGGCTTAAATTGCAATTTGCCGTGCTATCAATCAAATTGTTTGTTGTTATGCCAGCCATCAGTGAGAGTTATTCATGAACCTGTTCCAGCTCCGCGCCTTCGACGCCGTGGCCCGTGAGGGCAGCTTCACCCGGGCCGCTGCGCGATTGTTCATCAGCCAACCGGCGGTCACCGGCCACATCAAGGCGCTGGAGGAGCACTACCAGATCACCTTGTTGCGGCGCACGGCACGACGAGTGGAGCTGACGGAGGAGGGCACCAAACTGGCCGCGATCACCCGGGCGATGTTCGGTCTGGCCGAAGAAGCGCAGGTGATGCTGGAAGCGAACCGGCAGTTGCTGACCGGGCGTTTGGAGGTGGCGGCGGACGGGCCGCACATGGTCATGCCGATGCTCGCCAGCCTGCGCGCTCGCTATCCCGGAATTACCGTGAACCTGCGGCTGGGCAATGCTCAGGAAACCCTGGCGGCGTTGCTGTCGGAGCATGCCGACGTGGCGGTGCTGACCGAGGTCGAACCGCGCAAGGGCTTGCATCTGCAAGGCTTAAGCGAGTCACGAATTTGTGCGCTGGTGCCCGACGGTCATCCGTGGGCGCAGATGTCGAAGGGCGTGCCGCTCAAGGCGCTGGATCAAGTGATCATGGTGTTGCGCGAGCCGAGCTCGATCACCCGGCGCACCTTCGACGACGCCTGCGCGACGGCGTTGGTCAATCCTCGGGTGTTGCTGGAGCTGGACAGTCGCGAGGCGGTGACCGAAGCCGTCGCCGCAGAGTTGGGGGTTGGCGTGGTGTCGTCGGTGGAAGTCAGTCACGACCCGAGGGTGGTGGCGGTGCCGATTATTGGCGAAGGGTTGGTCAATCGGCACATGATTGGCTGCATGGATCGGCGCCGGGATTTACGCTTGATACAGGCGTTTTTTGATTTGGCGCCCACAGCATAGACCGAGGCGCGGCCTTCGCGGGCAAGCCTCGCTCCTACAAGGATAACGTTGAACCTGGAGCGAGCGGTGCGGCGATCCGACTTGCCCGCGAAGAGGCCGGGCCTGCTTATGCCAGACTCTCGCGAACCATCTCCAGAAACGTCGCAACCACCCGCCGCGAACTCTGCTCGCGCAAGCACACCAGCGTTTCCGTCAGCCGTCGTTTGCAATCGGTAATCGGCAACGCGCAAACCCTCGAATCCGCACCGAACTCGGCAGCCGATACCACACCGACACCAATCCCCACGACCACCGCTTCACGCGCTGCTTCCCGACCTTCAACCTGAATCGCCGGACGAATGCGAAAACCGGCCCGGGCCATTTCTTCTTCCAGCGTCTGGCGCGTCACCGAGCCGATTTCCCGCAGCACCAAAGGCGTGTCATCCAGGTCCGCGAGGCAAATAGACTCTCGGTCGGCCCATGGATGATGGCGGGAAACGAACGCCACCATCGGGTCATTGCGCAGCGGCAACGAAATCAATCGTTCGTCACTGACCTCACGCCCCAACAACGCTAGATCGGCCTGGTAGTTGAACAACCGAAACAGCGATTCGTCGGTGTTACCGGTTTCGATTTTCACGCTGATACCGGGATAGCGTTCGCAGAACCGGGCGATCTGCGGTAGCACATGCACCGGTGCATCGACGGCGAGAATCAGGCTGCCGGTCTGCAGTGCCTGTGAGTCTTGAAGTAATTCCTGCGCCTCGGCCTCGATGACGAATAGCCGCTGAGTAATGCTCAACAAGCGCTCGCCCAGATCGGTCAGGCGCACCGAGCGTTTGTTGCGATGGAACAGCAGCACACCGAAACGCTCTTCGAGTTTGCGCACTTGGTCAGAAATCGCCGGTTGCGTGAGGAATAGCCGTTCGGCGGCTTTGGTAAAGCTTCCGTGCACGGCCACGGCGTGGAAGGCTTTGAGCTGGGCGTGGGAAACCGACATCGAAACCTCCAGTAACAAGTTGAGCTTATATTGGAAATACGATAAATCGATTTCACTTATTAAACAGTAATTGTTTTTATCGACCTCAGCTCCGGTGACTGGTCAGTCAAACAGCGTCGGCGGCCATGAGCCTGTGCGTGCAACAGCAGGACTCATCTGACCGATATCGCCTCAGGGAAGCAGCGATATCGCAGTGCTCAACAATAAAAAAACAGGCGTTATTTCTCAATTTCTGCCGGCACACTCACACCCTGAGGTCAGAACCACAATGAACAAGCACATTGGCACTATCAAGCGTTGGCGCGTGCAGATCTTCGCGATCACCTGGCTCGCTTACGCCGCGTTCTATTTCACCCGCAAAGCTTTTTCCGTGGCAAAACTGGGGATCGCTGAAGACCCCACCTTCATGCTCGACAAAATGGCCATGGCCAACCTCGACGCCATCTACCTGACGGCTTACGCCATCGGGCAATTCACATGGGGCATCCTTGCCGACCGCTTTGGCCCGAGGGTCGTGGTGTTTGGCGGGTTACTGATTTCCGCAGCGGCAGCGCTGGTGATGGGCAGTTTCGCGACGTTGCCAATCTTCGCCACTTGCATGCTGATTCAAGGGTTGGCGCAGTCCACCGGCTGGTCCGGGCTGTGCAAGAACCTCGGCAATTTCTTTCCCTCCGAGCAGCGCGGGCGGGTGCTGGGGTTGTGGAGTTCCTGCTACGCCTTTGGTGGTCTGGTGGCGTCACCGTTTGCTGGCTGGTGGGCGTATACGCTGATCGGCACCTGGCATGCGGCGTTCTTTTCCAGTGCGGCGGTGGTTGGGCTGGTCGCTGTGCTGTTTTTTATTTTTCAGCGTAACAAACCCGAAGACGTTGGCTTGCCGGCGGTGGAACCAGAGCCGCAACTGACGGCGGAAGAAGCCGACGCGCAAAGCAAAATCAGCATGCTGGAACCATTCAAAGAAATTCTGCGCAACCGGACCGTGCTGGTTCTTGGCTTCGCGTACTTTTTACTGAAACCGGCGCGCTACGCGATTCTGCTCTGGGGCCCGGTGATCGTCTTCGAGCAAATGCCCTCGGTGGGCAAGGTTGGCGCGGCGATTATCCCCACCGCGTTTGAACTGGCCGGATTGCTCGGGCCGATTCTGCTGGGTCTGACCTCGGACAAACTGTTCGGCGCCCGACGCATGCCGGCGTGTGTGCTCAGCCTGTTGGCGCTGACCGTGACCCTGGCATTGTTCATGGGCGCTCTGCATACCGGCAGCGTGATGCTGGTGGTGGCGCTGCTGTTTGTCATGGGCCTGACCCTGTACGGACCGGACTCGATGATCAGCGGCGCGGCAGCCATCGATTTCGGCACCGCCAAGGCAGGCGCGACAGCGGCCGGTTTCGTCAACGGTTGCGGCTCGGTCGGGGCAATTCTCGGCGGATTGCTGCCGGGCTACTTCGACTCGGTCACCGTGTTCATCGTCTTCGCCGGTTGCGCGTTGTTCTCGGCCCTGGTGTTGATCCCGCACTGGAACAGCCGTCCGGCTGGCCTGCGTGCCGAAAGCGCCTTCGTGCCTAACCAACCGATCACCGTAAAACCTCTGCGTACTTAAGGATTGACCCATGAGACCTTTCTGGCTGGAACAGGCACTGGCGGCTGAGTCCTGCGCGCCGTGCGAACCCTTGGCGGGCGACACCCGCGCCGACGTCTGCATCGTCGGCGGCGGCTACACCGGGTTGTGGACTGCGATCATGCTCAAGGAACAGAACCCCGAACTGGATGTGCTGCTGATCGAGGCCGATATCTGCGGCGCCGGCGCCAGTGGTCGAAACGGTGGTTGTGCACTGTCGTGGTCGGCCAAGTACTTCACGCTGGAAAGGTTGTTCGGCGTCGAAGAAGCAGTGCGTTTGGTCAAGGAGTCGGAGCGCAGCATTCATGCCATCGGCGCCTTCTGCGAGCAGTACGCGGTGGACGCCGATTACCGCCTCGACGGTACGCTCTACACCGCCACCAACCGTGCCCAATGCGGCTCGACCGACGCCGTGATCGCGGCGCTGGAGCGCAATGGCATCAACTCCTTCTCGCAGCGACCGGTTGCGGATGTACAGCGCATGGCCGGTTCCGGCAAACACCTGGAAGGCTGGTTTTCTCCGGCGGCGGCAAGCGTGCAGCCGGGCAAACTGGTGCGCGGTTTGCGCCGGGTCGCCTTGCAACTCGGCGTGAGGATTCATGAACACACCGCCATGACCGGGCTGGAAGAGGGCCGACCTGCGGGCATTCAAACCCCGAACGGCACCATTCGCGCGGATCGCGTGGTGCTGGCGATGAACGCCTGGATGGCCCGGGCGTTTCCACAGTTCGAACGCAGTGTGGCGATCGTTTCCAGCGACATGCTGATCACCGAACCGCGTCCCGATCTGCTCGACGAGATCGGTTTGACCAGCGGCGTCACCGTGCTCGATTCGCGGATTTTCGTGCACTACTACCACAACACCCCGGACGGGCGAATCATGCTCGGCAAGGGCGGCAATACCTTTGCTTACGGCGGGCGAATGTTGCCGGTGTTCGATCAGCCATCGCCCTATGCCGGTTTGTTGCGGCACAGCCTGAGCGAGTTCTTTCCGGCGTTTGCCGAGGTCAAGGTCGAGGCGACCTGGAACGGTCCGTCTGATCGCTCCGTCACCGGATTGCCGTTCTTCGGTCAGATGAGTGCCAGCGGCAACGTGTTTTACGGTTTCGGATACTCCGGCAGCGGGGTCGGCCCGTGTCATATGGGCGGGCAGATTCTTGCCTCTATGGTCCAGGGACTGGACAACGCCTGGACCCGTTCGCCACTGGTCAACGGCCCCTTGGGCTTCTTTCCACCGGAGCCGATTCGTTACCTCGGCTCACTGATGGTGCGCAACGCCATCCGCCGCAAGGAGCGCGCCGAGGATCATGGGCGCCGACCACGGCACCTGGATGTGCGTCTGGCGAAGTTCGCGGCGGCGGCAGGCAAGGCCGACAAGGGCTGAGTGTCAGGGGGCGAGGTCCGAGCGATTGACCAGCCAATCGAGCAGCAAGTGGCTATCGCCACGTAGCTCGGGAGCAGACCGAGTGCGCGGGTGATGGCCCGTCTCGACGCACAGCACCGGCCGGTCCGGGTCGCTGTCGAGAAAACTGATGAGTACCTCGCTGCCGGCCCTTGGCAGTCTGGACGGGTCAATCCGACCGTCCGGCGCTGCGAGGGCTACGGGTAGCCAGATACCCGCAGATTCATCCGGATCCGGTTCCGCTGTTGGCCACAACCTGACCTGCACTCGCCCTCGCTCATCCAGCGCAGCGGGCTGTCCGGCAGGGCCAAGCACACGGGCGGGCTGATAACCCGGGATGCTCGGCCTGGTTTGTTTGAGTGCCGGCCTGAATACCGTTGACCAAGGAATGGCGATGAACTGATTGCGGTAATTCTGGACAGTCACGGGTTTGTCGGCGGCGAGAATCGAAGGCTGTTGCCCCTGATGACGGGTTTCGGTGAGCAGCCATTGATCGTTGAAACTCGACAGGGGATGCGCTGACACTTGCACAATCCTTGCGCTGCGCAGTGCGCTCTGATTGCTTTGACCGTGGATTTGCACGTAATGGCAACGCAGTCGCTCCAGTTGTCGTCGGCTCAGATGATCGCGATGGAGGTGCTCGGGAGCGGGACGGGCCATCACCGGCAAGGGTCGGGTGAAAGCGTGGTTGGCCGCTCCCTCGTCGGCGATCTGCGAGCCACGGTTTCTGGCCTGCAGTCGTGAGGGAGAGGGCGGCGAGTCATGGCGCTGGGACAACTCACTGATCATCGGAAAGTCACTTTCGTCGGGCGCGTTGCCCTGGAAAGGCGTAAGGATCGGTTCCTGGGGGAAACTCAGGCTGTCATCGGCCAGGACCAGCACATGCCCGTCGCGCTGATGTTCGAAGTGATAGTGAATGCCTTCTTCTTCGCACAGCCGTTGCAGCAATGCCAGATCGCTCTCCTCGTACTGAATGCAAAAAGGCCGGGGAGGATAGTGCCCGGTCGACAATTCGAAGCGATAGCTTCCCTCGGGCACATCATGTTCCTCCAGTAGCTGGCACAGGATCATCGGTACGCTGAGGCGATGAAAGACGCGCCGTGAACGCTGTCGGTCGAGCCTCTGAAGGTAGGGCACCAGCACCAGCTTGTAGCCGATCCGGTGTGGACCGCGATGCTCGCGACTGGCACTGTGAAGCACGCCGTGAATACCCTGGCCATCCATCAGGCTGAGGAATACCGGTTGTTGCAGCAATCGGTCGAGGTTCATCGCCGGTGCCAGGCCGATCACTTCGATGTCGAATCGATAGGGCTGGTTGAGGGCTTCTCGGCCACTGAACTGCAACACCTGCAAACTCAAATCGCCGTCGAGGAGGGTCAGGGTGAAGGGGCTTTCCTTGTCGTTGTGCATCGAACGCGCTTCTGCCATGGGATAAGGGCGCAGAGGGTACGAAACCACAGCCCTTTATGGTCACCGCAAATCGGAGTTTCAGAATCGCCCTACAACTGCCGGTGAAGATGCCGATTCACCATGCCCGTGAGCAGGGTGGATTTTTTTGGTCGATTGCCAACTTTAGGCCGTATAAACTTGCGCAAAGCGTCGGCCAATAGATGTCTCGGCGCCACAGATAAGAGAGTGAGTAATGGGCGCACAGTGGAAGGTTAAACACAAAGAAGCGGCGTCTAACGCCAAGGGCAAGATCTTCGGCAAACTGGTGAAGGAAATCACCATTGCTGCCCGTAACGGTGCCGATGTCGCGACCAACGCGCACCTGCGTCTGGTGGTCGAACAGGCGAAAAAGGCTTCGATGCCCCGCGAAACCCTGGAACGCGCGATCAAGAAAGGCTCCGGTCAGCTCGGCGAAACCGTGCAATACCATCGCGTGACTTATGAAGGCTTCGCACCGCATCAGGTGCCGCTGATCGTCGAATGCGTGACCGACAACATCAACCGTACCGTCGCTGAAATCCGTGTCGCGTTCCGCAAAGGTCAATTGGGCGCTTCCGGCTCGGTGACCTGGGACTTCAACCATGTGGGCATGATCGAGGCCTCGCCGGACAGCCCGGATGCCGATCCGGAAATGGCCGCCATCGAAGCCGGCGCCCAGGATTTCGAACCGGGCGAAGAAGAGGGCACGACCCTGTTCCTGACCGAGCCTGCGGACCTGGACTCGGTACAGAAAGCCCTGCCCGAGCAAGGTTTCACCGTGCTGTCGGCCAAGCTGGGTTATCAGCCGAAAAACCCGGTCAGCGGTCTGAGCGATGAGCAGATGGCTGAAGTCGAAGCCTTCCTCGAAGGCCTCGATAACCATGATGACGTGCAGGACATGTTTGTCGGGTTGGCCGGTTAATATTTTTCGCCGGTGACACCGTCATCGCGAGCAAGCTCGCTCCCACAGGGGGGCTGTGTTGGTCACAAATCATGTGTACGACACAACTCCTGTGGGAGCTGGCCGGCTCGCGAAGCGGTCACTGGATATCAAGTAATCGCACAATCTCGCTGAACCCAGGTCGCGCCACCACCTGCGGCTGACAGCAGCGCTGCTGCAACTGCTCCAGCTGCGCACGACCTTCATCGCTCAACCCCGAGTCGATCCGCTCCAACAATTCCCCCAGCAGAACACCAAACGCCCGCACCTCGATCCGTTGCAGCGCACGGCTTTCGAGGCTGTCCGAGGTGGCATGGAAAGACGCCGCGCCAAAATCCCCCAGCAGGCAATCACCGTGCTCATTCCACAGAATGTTGTGGCCGTAGAGGTCGCCGTGGGTGATGCCATGCCGGTGCAAATGTTCGGCTGCCGAGGCGATGCCACAAGCGATGCGCAATGCCACGCCGGCGCTGAACCGGGTGTCGTTGGCGTAAACGTCGCGGGTACATGACGCCAGGCTCGGCAGCCCGGACAGATTGCGATAGCTCGGATCGATCAGATGCATCACCAGCGCGGCCTGGGCTTCTGGATGCCCGACGACTCGCCCTTCAATCCGGATCAGGTTGGGGTGACAACCTGCGGTGATGCAGGCGTTCATTTCGTGCAACGGCGAGCCATCGCTGGTCATTTCGCCTTTGTAGAGTTTGACCGCGACCTGTGTGGCCGGTTGGCCCGGTCGATCCCAAATAGCCCGATGAATCACTCCCGACGCGCCTTCGCCCAGTTGCTGCTCCAGACGCAGTTCGGACCAGGGAATGTGCGGCGTGGCTTCGAGAGCTGCCGCATCGGCTTCGGTCTCCAGCGGGTTACCGGCGTACGCCAGCCAGGTCAGGCTCGGCAGGGATAGCAGCCACTCGGGCAACTCGGTCAACCGATTGACGGCGATGCGGATCAGTTCGAGTCGATGGCAATGACGCAAGCTCTCCGGCAAACGTTGCAAGTGGTTGCCAGCAAGCATGAGTTTTTGCAGGTGCGGGCGTTCACCCAGCTCGGCGGGCAGCTCAGTGATGCAGTTATCGGTCAGGATCAGCCAGCGCAACAACGGTGGCAGGGCGGCGCCTGGCACGCGTTCGATGCGGTTGGCCTTGAAGCCGACCATCGTCAGTGCGGCGCACTGGCCCAGGCAGTCGGGCAGTTCGGTGAACAGATTGTCCGAGCAAAACAGCACGCGCAAACGGGTCAGGCGGTGCAAGTCGTCCGGCAGGCTGCTCAAGGCATTGCCACTGAGGTTGAGGACTTCCAGCGAGTCCGCCAGGTCGAAGATTTCTCGCGGAAATTCCGTCAGGCCGCCGGTGAGGTCCAGGCGGGTGATGCCCGACAGTTGGCCGGCGCGCAGTTGGGCAAGGGTATCCATGAACAGGTTCACTATTGATCGAGAGGAGGGCGCAGAGGCCTGAGAAAGGGCGACATGATAACGGCAAAGGCAGGGGGCGTGTCAGGCCAGATCCCTGACTTCGACCAACTGCCCAACCGGCTGCGCGTGCGCGCCAGATCGATGGCATCGCCGCACAGGCTTTCACGCAAAGACTGCTGTCCGAGCAAATCAGGTGTGCGCTGTGACCGGCGGATGCAGCCGATGCCTTGCCGAAAAAGCGGCGCAGCATAGGCCAGCGTGATGTCGACAACGGTCAGAACTGCGCCGTCTGCTTGAGCATCTGCGCCGTCGGTGTATCAGTCGGGCTGACCATCGCATAGTTGTACCCGCTCCCCGACCAGTACTCGGCCTGCAACTCGCCATCGCTGCGACTGCCTCTGGGCAACAGGTAGTTTTTCGGTCCCGGTGGGCGGACGTAGAAGCTGACTTTATGGCCGCTTTGATCCTCGTAAACCACCATCGCTGCCGGCCCTTGCTCGGTGCTGAGCAGGCGCCCGCTGACCGGTTTGAAACCGGCGCCAGAGAGGTCAGGCAAGCGATTGGCCTGAGTGAAATAGCGGTCGAGCCAACCCTGCATGTCACCGTCATCGCTGACTGTGTAGTCGGCCGGCAGGATGCCTTGCTGGGCAATCAAACGATAGGCCTGCAGGGCATCGGTCATCGGCGGTGGGGCACTGACGAGTGTCATCTCCCGGGCTTGCCAACCGCTGAGCCCGCCGACGCTGACCGCGATCAGCAACACGGCGGCGCTGGCCAGGTGACGGCGAGATTGTCGTTTGAGGCGCTGGCGAATCAGCGCCGGGTCGAGGTCCGGATTGGCCGGTTGCTGCAAGGCGCCGCTCAATGCCGCGCGCAGTTGTTGGGCGTCCTGCTGCCAGGCACGCACTTGTGCAGCCACGTCAGCGTTGCTGGCCAGAAAAGTGTCCACCAGACGTTGATCGGCATCGCTGAGTTGATGGTCGATGTAGGCGTGCAGGTCACGCTCGCTTGGGGGCATGCTGATCATTTGAGTCTCCGCAGAGAAGGGCGAGTGATTTCGCCGTCGCTGAGTTGGCGCAATGCCTGGCGGGCACGGGACAGGCGGGACATCACGGTGCCGGTGGGGACGTCGAGAATCTCGGCGACCTCTTTATAACTCAAGCCTTCCACCGACACCCAGAGCAGTAACGCGCGTTGTTCGGTGGTGAGCTGGTCGAACGCTTGCAGCGTCGATTGGGCGATCACGGTGCGCTCCACCGACGGCTGTGTATCGTCACGCCCGGTAAAGAATTCGAGCATTCGCGCATAACGCCGGGAGCGCCGGTGAGCATCGAGAAACTGGCGATAAAGAATCGAAAACAACCAGGCGCGCAAGTCGCCCTCGGGGCGTTTGTCGCCCCAACGCGACAGCGCGCGTTCAAGGCAAGACTGCACCAGGTCGTCGGCGCTGCTGGGGTTGCGCGTCAACGACACGGCAAACCGGCGCAATCTGGGAATGATTTCTCTCAGTTGTTCGTCGATTTCGTTCATAAAGTTCTGACTAGTCACTACGCTTGAGTGTCTAGGAAGACGCCCGGCAGTCGAGGCTATTCCACGCCTGAAAAAATAAATACCGCGCGATGGAATAAACCGCCGTGGGGTTCGTCTGCTTGATCCTTCTCATTTGTGGCCGATGGCCCTGGAGTCTTTCATGGTAGATCGCTCATCACCGCCAACCCGGCCACCCTTGAGTGCCGCGAGCCTGATATTCCGTCTGGCTGGCATTGCCGTGGTGGTCGCTGCAGTGGCCGCGGCATTTGCCTACGTCAACGGCACCTTTGACCCACAGCGCCTGACGCCGAAAAAGCTGATCAATGTGCTGGAGACCAACAACGGGGTGCACCCGGGCTTCCGGCGTAATCATTCCAAAGGCGTGTGCGTCATCGGGCATTTCGAGAGCAGCGGCGAGGCGCGCAGTTATTCCAGTGCTCAAGTGTTCAATGAGGCGAGGACCCCGGTGGTCGGGCGTTTCGCCTTACCGGCCGGCAATCCTTATGCGCCGGACAACAGCGTACCGATCCGCAGCCTAGCGTTGCGATTCACCCAGGCCAACGGCCAGCAGTGGCGCACCGGGATGAACAGCATGCCGGTGTTCCCGGTGGGCACCCCCGAGGCGTTCTACCAATTGCAACAAGCCCAGTCACCGGATCCGGCCACCGGCAAGCCGAACCCGGCTGCCGTGCCAGCGTTTTTCGGTTCGCATCCGGAAGCGGCACCGTTCCTGGCCTGGATCAAAACCGCCAAGCCGTCGGCCAGTTACGTGACGGAAACCTACAACAGCGTCAATGCGTTTTACCTGGTTAACGCTGCGGGACAGCGGCAGGCGGTGCGCTGGAGCATGGTGCCAGTCGCTCAGGATGCAGCGGGTGCTACGGCACCTGAGGGTGGTGATTTCCTCGAGAAAGACCTGGTTCAGCGTATTTCCACAGGACCGCTGCGTTGGCAGTTGAACATCACGCTGGCTGACCCCGGTGATCCGGTCAACGACGCCAGTAAAGCCTGGCCCGACGGTCGCAAAGTGTTGAACGCCGGCACCCTGGTGCTCGAAAGCACTCAGCCGCAACTCAATGGCGAATGCCGTGACATCAACTACGACCCGCTGGTACTGCCCGCCGGCATAGAAGGTTCTGACGACCCGTTGCTCGCCGCTCGTTCAGCCGGTTACGCCACTTCCTACTTGCGCCGCACCAGCGAAGTCAGCCAGTTGCCCTCTGCTAATAAACAGGAGACTCGTCAATGAGCGCTCAACCGAACCACTTCGCGCCTTTAGCGCGACTCCTGCATTGGCTGATGGCGTTGATGATCATTGCGATGCTGTTTATCGGCGCGGGCATGGTCGCCTCGGTATCCGAGCGCCGTGAGTGGCTGATCCATCTGCACAAACCCTTGGGCGTTGCGATTCTGCTGCTGGTGATCGTGCGTCTGGGCGTGCGTTTTTCCACTCAACAGCCACCGCTGCCGGCGGATCTGCCAGGTTGGCAAGTGCTGGCGGCCAAGGCTTCACATGTTTTGTTGTACGCCTTGATGCTGGTCCTGCCGCTGCTGGGCTGGGCGATGATTTCGGCGGCGGGGGATCCGGTCATGCTCAGCAACTCGTTGCAGTTGCCATCGATCCTGCCCGCGAATGCGCAGGTGTTTGCGTTCCTGCGCAAGGCTCACGGGTATTTGGCGTATCTGCTGTTTTTGACGGTGCTGCTGCATTTGGCGGCGGCGTTGTTTCACGGTTGGGTGCGGCGCGATGAGGTGCTGGACAGCATGTTGCGGGGGAAGGATCGCGGCTAACCCTCTGTAGCAGCCTTCGCCAGTTGCTACATGGATCGGGCAATCAGCGCAGGGTGTTGACCATGTCCGCGACTGTGGTCAGCACATCCTTGCCCAACTGCTTCGAGCGCTTGCCGGACCAGCCGATCAGCGCATTCGGTGCATCGTTGTTGTCCTTGAAGGGCATTTCCAGGGTCAGCGACAGGCAGTCGAATTTCTCGCCGACGCTGTTGCACGCCAGGGTCATGTTGGCGTTGCCCGGCTCGTCTCGGGTGTAGCCGTGCTTGGTCTGGAAGTCCTTGGTCAGGTGCTTCAGATGGCTGCGGAAATGCTCTTCGAGTTTTTCGATCCGCGGCGTGTAGCCCGGGTTGCCTTCGCAACCGGCGGTGAACACGTAGGGGATTTCTTCATCGCCGTGGATGTCGAGGAACAGGTCCACGCCGTACTTTTCCATTTGCTGCTGAACGAATAGAACTTCCGGGCTGACTTCCTGGCTGGCGCTCTGCCAGGCGCGGTTCAGGTCCTGGCCCATGGCGTTGGTGCGCAGGTGACCGTGGAAAGCGCCGTCCGGGTTCATGTTCGGCACCAGGTACAGGTCGGCGCTGGCCAGCAATTTGCTCAATACAGGATCATCGTGCTTTTCCAGACGTTCAATCACGCCTTCCATAAACCACTCGGCCATGTGTTCGCCGGGGTGTTGCTGGGCGATGATCCAGACCTTGCGTTGACCTTCGGCGCCCGTGCCTTTACGCAGCAGCTGGATGTCCCGGCCTTCGACGCTCTTGCCGGTGGCCAGCAGTTCGGTGCCGGCCTTGGCCAGCGCCTGCTCGATCAACCAGTCATGGCGACCGCGGCTGTAGGGTTCGAAGTAAGCAAACCAGGCGTGGGTGGCGGTGGCTTCAAGGCTGAAGCGCAGGCAGTCACCTTCGAATATGGTCGGCACCCGGAACCAGTTGACGTGGTCGTAGGACGCTACCGCCTGATAACCGTCCCAGGCTTTGTTGTACGAGGACTTGCTGGCATTGTTCAGACGAAACCAGTGCTCCTGACCGACGTGCAGACCGCTGGCCTTGAAGTGGAACCACTGAAAGTGCTGGCTACGGGTGTCTGGCTTGATGGCCAGCAGGGCTTGCAACGGATTGCTGATATCCAGCACTTCAATGTTGCCACTGTCGAAGTTGGCACTGATGTCGAAAGAGGATTTAGCCACGGCCATAGTCAATTCCTGAATATGATTTTCATGGCTGCTACTTTACACGCTGGGAAGGGAAAAACCGGGGGAAATTCTGAGGTGAATCGGGGGGCGTCCTCCTTGACGCCGACGCAGCTTAGAGACTGTGCGATTGATTCTCAAGTGCTATTTTTTAATTAGTTTGGGCCAATGATGCCGGGCTTCTCTTGCCAACGAATATTCTTTTGATATCAACCGCGCCATCGAATTTGCAGCACCTAAAGACTTCATTAGCCTGAAGGTAAAGCCAGAATAACTGGCAAAAAAAGACCCGGCAAAAAGCCGGGTCAAAAACCGTGATTAGCCTGATGAGGAGAGAGTCCAGGAGACCGACCTAAGGTCACTTGGACAATCGACTGATCTCGCGACCAGCCGAATGCAATAATAATCATTCTCGTTTGCAAGTCAAATGTTTTTATCTGCTCGATTGGACAATTCTTTCCCGTCCTCCTCGACAGTACCCTCGTCTCACTCGTTCTGATCGCCCTCCAGGGATCGATCCACCATTGCCTTGGCCATGTCGATCATGTGTACCGCCGAAAACGCCAGGTCGCGGTTTGTGCCGTGCAGATTGTTGGCTGATTCGTACGCGGTGGCGGCGGCACAACGCAACAGATCCGAAGCATGGACCAGTGCTTCTTCGCAGCTGATGTTGCGGTTTACGTCAAAGAAACGTTCTTCGACCACTTCCTCTGAAACAGCTGGTTTCAAGTAATAGTCCAACGCGCGTTGCGCGGCGGCAGAGCCTTTGGGCGAGGTGAGGCTGGTATCGATTTGCATGTCTGGCAGGTCGTTGCAGGGGATGGACATGGCGATGGCGAGCTCCGTGATAGATTCAGATCCGTGAACCCATCCTAGCGACGCGTGCCATCAAAGTGTGAACTTACCCAATGAGCTAGAGCGGCTGTCCGGTCGGCGATGTCATGTGCTTGAATTTCAGTGTCAGCAGAACGCGAAATTATCCCTAATCGAGACGTTTACTACTGAAAAAAGTGAGCGCGCTTCAGCATACGACAACTATGTCTGACGGTAACTCATCATGAATTTAATTTTGAAAAGGGCGGGGCGCACAGAATCTAACAAACAAAAGGTGAGGACTTGGCTTTTGTGACCGAGCATTGAACGGGTAGTGAATCTTTAGAAGCGGTTTCTGAGTTGGGCGAAGGATGGATTATGGGGAGCGCGCCCGGGTGATGAGTGTTCACAAGCCAAAACATCTGACAGATAAACAAGGTGGATAACTTTTGAGGTTGTTTGATTGATGCAATCGAACTGGCGAATTAAACCTAGTTTAATACATTTTTCTAACTGGTTTTCAGAAAAATCACCAAGATCCTGCGCCTGGCGTTTTGTTATAAACCGACGGCATTGTTTTTCCATGGACTTCAATGTTTTGTCGTCGTAAAAGGTTTCTCGTAGAGTATTTTTTCGACAGTGTACTTTATTGCTTCCGAATCGATGTGAGAAAGCACGGTGAGACATGTTTAATCGCGCCGCAGCTTCCTTGCTGGTGTAATGGTGTTTGCGCCAGTACCTTAACTCGGAATGAAGGAAATGTGGTAAACGGTTTGCGTCGAGGGATAACATTTTTTTAATATTTCTGACGAAAACTTGAGGTTGTTTGAGCATGATAGTAGTTGTGGCAATTTTTAAATTAAGTTCTTCTGCGATCGCTGAGGGTGGGAGCAAGTATTTTCGGGATTTTCGAACGGGCTTTCGTGAGTCGTTGAATGCGATTATTTGATCTATGACTTTCGAATTGATGGATGCTCTGGGGTAGATCCTGAAACGGGTGTAGGAGGTAGAAGGTAGTTCGAGGGCCTGTATATTAAGAGATTTTAATACTTCATGAAGTGTTGTTGAGAAAATTTTTATAGATAAAGCAGACGCTAGCTCGGAACTGCTAATGTAGGTGGTGGCAAAATTCGTGATGTTTTTTTTTGCTATGAGTATATGCGTTTTGTTGATTTTTATGCAGTCTTTAAAGTATCCGTAGTCTATTAGGTTGTGTATCTGCCTGTAAGGCAAGTGCAGTATTTTTACTGCGTCTAGCATATGGCAATAATCACTCCGAATGATGTTGTGAAAATTCGGCAAATGGTTTGCACATCCAATTTTATCGGCCACAAATTCACACATGTTGTCCGAAGTGTAGTAGCATTTTTTGCCGATGCGTTTTTTGATGACGTTTTTTATGGTTGTGGCTTCAGAGAGCGCTGTCTTGGTCATGGCAAGATGATGAACAAAATAATCAGATGTCAAACTAAATTTTGCACAACAATTTGGTTTTGCGCAGGGAGTACTTTTCCATCGTCGTTGAGCGTTAAGCTTGGCAGTGGTTGCCTGTATCCAAGCGTCATTAGATAAAAGCCAAGGGGCGGTAATGGCGGATGGATGCATTTGCCCATAGCTTTTAATGCCCGCATTGAGGAAGTCTGATAAGCATTTTTCATTTCGCAATCCAATTTCCAGTGCGGTGCGAAAAATGTCAAATTTAGAAGGAGTGGTTGGAGTTCGGATGTTGAGGCATTGAAGTGCAGCAAATGTTCGATTAAAGGTTTCTTGGTCATGGTTATGGAATAGTTTAAGTAGCTTAAGACCTGAATCATCAGTATCGTAGACGGACGGTGAAAGCCGTAAATCGAACCCGCATCGGCAATGATAATCTACCGATTCCTTCCATTTAAAAGGACGATTACACACTGCGCACACTGTCAAATATTGTACGTTATGATAGGGGCACGATTGGAATCCCGCAATGTCTTGAATAAATCTCATATGACCTTCTTGAAGGCAAAGTGGGCAAAATACGCAAGGTCGCCGAAGCGCCGTCCAGGGTACTGTCATTCCAGCAATTATCGTTTCGTCACGATATGTATGCAGTTTCAACAACTGTGAATAGAAATTTTTGTTTAATGGAATTGCGAGGGCAGGGCATTCGCCGCACAGTGCTATACACATATTGCCGTCTGCGAAAACCAATTGCAGCAAACTTTTTGTTTTTGAAATGTTTAGAGCAGCTTTCAGTTCATGAACAGAGTTGTATCCATTATGGAAGGCCGTTCTCATCAGGATGCTACTCGGGCTTTCCTCGTGATAGGGAGTGGCCACAAAGCAGAGGCGTTTCATGGGGAGTGCCCACTAAGTATATTATTTATTGTGCGGGAATCTACGGTGAACGGATTACCCTGCAATGAGAAAAATGGAATGATATCCAGGTCGTCGAATGCTGAGATGCAGTCTTCTCGAGTTAAGGTGTTTTCTTCTCTGAGAAGCGCGACTAGCAGAATTTCCGAAAGCAGCAGACACAACGTATTAAGGTTTCCTCCGCTGATGACATAAAAAATCTTTTTTGTTCGCTCATCTAGGAGGAAAGGTTCTGCACGGAAATCACCAATTTTTACCATCTCACCAATTAAAGTAGCTAGAAATATCTTGAATTCTGAATTGTATCCGAGGTTGTTCAGTCGGGCTCGGAAAGGGTAGCGTCTTGCCAGTTGTGAGTGGTCGTCAATAATGGCTTCACAATTGGGCGTCCCAACTAAAACAAATGGCACCAAAGTGTTATTCATTAGCGATTTTACCCAGTTACACAGGGTCTCGCGAGTTTTGTCGGCTCCTTTTTCAAGCAAGTGGTGGAATTCGTCGAGTATTATGACTTTCGTCTTGCATGTCTTCAATTTGGTTATTATGAGGTGTTCGAGTATGGCGTTTCTGGAGTAGGTGTCGGTGGCGCCTAATTGGTCGAGAATTTCGACGGACAAACTCTTGATGGTGCAGCTGGCTGGAATTGAACACAGGAGAGCTGGTGTATAGCGATAGACGCCATGAGAGTCCTCTGCATCAACAGGTACTCCCAGAATATTTACTAGGTTCCTGCAGATGGTCGATTTACCTGTGCCGGCAGCACCTAACAGCATTGCACTGCTTGGTTCTCGACGTGTGGATGTCACGCTAACGCTGTGCATAATCTTATTGATTGCTCTCTCATATGACGGATATAGTACTGTCAGACTTGAAAACGCTATTAGTTTCGCTATGATAAAGTCATTCATCTTTGTCGTCCTTCGGGGAAATAATTGGGTAGGCGGAAGGGCCATCAAGGTCATCCTTGCGTAAAGCTTCAGCCGGAGCTGGAAGTCCAGGGCGTGTTTTGGATGTTTTCTTGATATTGTTGTGTTGCACATTGGTCTTCTTGGTGGATTTTTTTACTGTAGTTTTATTGGTGGTGACTTTCGCTTTTTTTCCTTCGCTGATTAACTGAATTTCTTTGTGAATTTCGAGAAGTGTTTGCCGTGCGTGAACGTCGGAAAAAGCAAGGCGTTTTTGTTTTAGTTGCTCCAGCACCAGTTTGTGTTCAAATAAGGTCAAATGGTTTTGATAGTGTGGATCGGTAGCGTAGGCTTCAAATAATTCTGTGGGTCGTTCCGGGTGAGCAACCCATACAGTCGACAAGTTTGAGGGGTCATAGTAAATCATTGCCTTTTGATTGGCTTTTAAGCGGTGTGCTATGTCCGACAGCGCGGGGCCGGTCCAGCTTAAATTAAGAAAATGAACACAGCCATTTGCACATTTTCGAAATATTATACTTCGGCAAAGTCCGTCCAGATCTTCTCTAGAATAGCGTTCCGGTGGGAGTTGTTGCGCCAATGCGGCTGTCCAAGCCTGGTGCGGGGTTTGGTGTATCCCGGTATGGTAAAAGTCATGGTATACATCTCGAATCCAACGTGAAAAAACATCATTTAGTTTTTCTAAAGTAAGGCAGGCTTTTTTATCAGAATTATAATCACCTTTCATTTCTCTATTTGAATAGGTGGTGCCGGGTATGGCGTGAATTAAGTTTGTATTAAGTGTGCCAAAAAAACGCTCGATGTGAGCTTTCACATCTGGACAACCAGGTGGCCCGTAGGTGAGTTTAAAACCCAGTATCGCAGCAATGTTTTGGATCGTTTGGTTAGCAGTTTCCATGCCGTTGTCCAATACCAGTTCTTCCATGCGTCCACCGGGCTCGGAATCCTCTGAAGTTTCGAGCGCCATTCGGAACGCGCGGAGCACCTTTTCTGCGCATGGCGGTACAAATGAAAGTTCCCAACCGATAATACAACGAGTCATCACTTCGATCAGTATGAATAGCCAAGGTCGGCCCATGTTGTTGCCGTTTTCATCGACCAGTTCTAAGTCGACCAAATGAGAGTCACCTTCCACGACGGCTAGCAATGCCGCGGGTACATCCTGCTTCAGGCCATATTTATGAGCTTTCTGGGCATGGCTTAAGCCGTGGTGATGCAGATCCAATAAATAGCGGTTTATTTTTCTAATTGCCCGATGAACCGTACTCAATGACGGAATCTCTATTGGGGCGATATTAAGTGGTAGGTTGGCACGGTTTGTGTTTTCAATGTGTGAACAAATGAAACGGTATAAGGTTTTGACAGTTGGATGAGGTCTTTTCAGATAAAAATTGTGAGTGTATTCTCGGATGATGGTATGAGTGGCGTCGTTGAGTTGTTTGCCTCGCGGAAGATTGCTCGGGTGTTTGAGGAGTGCAAGGGGATTGAAGTTGGCTGATCTGTACTCGCGGAACCAGGTATAGACGGTGGTGTAACAAGGTGGTTTTAAGTCGCCAATCCTGGCAGCCAATAATGTCAATTCATTGATTGTTTGGGAGTGAGGTAGCGAACCTTGATATTTTTTTCCAAGGCCGCGTAGATAGTACGCTTTTCGCTGCACGTCCTTGGATTGTTTGGTGTTCAAGTCAACCAAGATGGAAGTGAGTGATTTGTCTATCGGTGCCTGTTGATGCAGTGTTAGCTCCCCGTTCACTTGCAGGGCACGAAACGTATCGTGTGGAATAAATACGTAATGTTTACTTTTGATTGACCGAAGCGCGATCTGCGTGGGATTGACAGTGATTATTTCGTGGATGTCTTGGTATAGAGCGTATTGAGCCCCGGGCCTTATTGGCAAGCTGTTCATTTGGAACTCCAAAGTACTAGTAACGTGTTTAAATTTAATGGTTGTTTACGGTCTATCCAGATATCCCCTTGGATGATGGCGTTAGCGAATAGCCCTCATCGAAGGGGCATCTGATTGCATGAGTAGTTCTCCTATGGATAATGAGCTTTTGCCTTGTATTTCGTTGACTAAGTACTGGTATTCGATTTCTGTGGCTTGCAGTGATCGTAGGTATAGCGTCTAAAGAGCGAACTAATATCATTTAGTTTTTCTAAGGAGAGACAGGCTTTTTTTATCCGAATTATAATTACTTTTCATTTCTCTATTTGAATAGGTGGTGCTGGGTATGGCGTGAATTAAGTTTGTATTAAGTGTGCCAAAAAAACGCTCGATGCGAGCTTTAACAACTGGACAGCCAGGCGGCCTGTAGGTGAGTTTAAAACCCAGTGTCGCCGCAATGTTTTGGATCGTTTGGTTGGCAGTTTCCATGCCGTTGTCCAATACCAGTTCTTCCATGCGTCCACCAAGCTCGGAATCCTCTGGTAGCGAACCTTGATGTTTTTTTCCAAGGGCGCGTAGACAGTACGCTTTTCGCTGCACGTCCTTGGATTGTTTGGTGTTCAAGTTAGCCAAAAAGGAAGTAAGTGATTTGTCTATCGGTGCCTGTTGATGAAGTGTTAGCTCCCCGTTCACTTGCAGGGCAAGAAACGTATCGTGTGGAATAAATACGTAATGTTTACTTTTGATTGACCGAAGCGCGATCTGCGTGGGGTCGGCAGTGATTATTTCGTGGATGTCTTGGTATAAAGCGTGTTGAGCCCCGGGCCTTATTGGTAAGCTGTTCATTTTGAACTCCCAAGTATTAGTAAAGTGTTTAAATTTAATGGTTGTTTAAGGTCTATCCAGATATCCCCTTGGATGATGGCTTTAGCAATAGCCCTCATCGAGGGGGCATCTGATTGCATGAGTAGTTCTCCTATGGTCAGTGAACTTTTGCCTTGTATTTCGTTGGCTAAGTACTGGTATTCGATTTCAGTGGCTTGCAGTGATCGGAGGTATAACGTCTGAAGAGTGCTTTTTCTTGTTAATTGCTCGGGTGGCGGATCTTCAATTTTGAGGAAGCCGTAGTGAAGTTTTCGAGCTTGTTTTTCGAATAAATGCAAAATCTGCAAGTACCCGGGAGAGCACCGATCGAACGTTGGCTTCACTTCTGAGAAATAATCAGTATGGTCATGAGTTCTTACAAAAAAATCCGGGGTGTAATGGATTTTTTTTCGACCGAACCTAAAGTCAGCAGTTACCGGTTGAAGGAAATAAGTTCTGACATTTTTATCCAGCTCTAGAACAACACAATAATCGGCTTCGTGGCGACTTTCACATATGATTTGTTTGTTGTTTTTTTGTGAAGGAAAAAACACAATGTGTTTGCCGTAGTGTGAACGGTTAAAGTTTCTAACTGGTTCTCCCTCTTCGGGCGACCATTCGCGATTTAGCATGTTATGACTCCTGTGGAGCGCTGCAACGGGGTTTGATAGCGGATATGGGCGGCGAGATGAAGTGTCTCCGGGGTGGGGCACGTTCAAGACGCCGAATTCCGCAGTGGAAGCGATCTTTGTTTAGAGTAATTGGCTATATACCTGTACTTCTTGTCGTTTTTCTAAACGGCCTCTATTTTGTTGTTTTGAGGTGTTCGATATAAACAACGTTACACCAGGCAGGTAAAAAAATATAAACCCGTAAAACGTCCCCAAAAAAGCATGTTTTTATATTGCTTGCGGGCTCTAGATCGCGCTTGCTAAGCGGGGCGGAGGTGCGTTGAAAAATACACCCATGAAAAATTTGCCCCGTACATACCGTTGGTACGAATGAGCGTAAACTGCGTTGTACCCGCAAAACTGATCTCGTCCGGGAGCATGATGGCCAGACCGAGGAAATCGAAGTGTCAACACTTTCGCGGCACGCTTATTGCCCATGCGATTGCTGATCTGGTGCAGGTACATCACACAGCATTCGGGTTAACCCGTTGGTTTGAAATCGTGTGCCGGGTTCCTAGATACTCTTTTCCGGATAAGATGTTCCAGGAGTATCTGAGTGGGGTTGTACCCTTCCATGCACGAATACAACAAATTCTCCGGGGTTGTCCTAAGGCGCAACACTGGATCAGACACCCACTCTATCGAGCATTAAGTCAAAATTATGGGGAGTTTGAAGAGTTGCTGATTGACTCTGGGGAGTTTTGCGAAGTATGCGATGGCGATGACTTGATTTTTTTCAGGTGGCTCCCTAATCACTGGGCGGTGGACGTGGAGCTGGCTCGGTTACTTACTATAATATGTGGGCTTCGCCCAAAAGACAGACTCAGGGTGCAATGCTGGAGGTATTTCCCCACTCTTTTGGCGGTAACATGTTATTTGACGCCTGTGGGTTTCGTAAGATATGCACTGTTTGATTTAATAAATAGTCTGCTGGGTATCGAACTGCTAGGGCCTGCGAAGTGGGTCGGAGACGGGTGGCCAAAAACACGCTCGGAATTGGATGCGCTCGTGGCATTCTGGGCCAAGTGGATCAACTCTGCGCGTGTGGTGGGACTGATCAACTCTGATGAAAGTGCGGCTAAGTTAACTCGGCTTGTTCAGAAGCTTGCGGACGATAAACAAAAACATTTGTTTGATACTCTGACGCTTGCGGCCAACGAACACGTTTCTATTTTTCACTATCCTATTTTACGCCGCCTCTATCAGGCGTTGCGTCGTCATCCTCCTTTTATGCTCCAGGTGGGTGACCCTCCCAAGCCCGGTCAATTGGTCAACTGAGATGCGACACGCAAATATATGCACGTTTAGATTGGGGTATTTCCATATACCGATCTCTTAGGCCTCTATCCTTTTCCACTCAAGTATTGGCCGGCTGTTTTCACCGGAGTGTCTTGACGTCGGCCATGAGCGGTCAACCGAACGGTCAGTGCGTGAGGCACAGTTCATACATCACCTCGATCTACGGCAAGCATCACTGGCGTCTGGATCCGCCAATTTGCGACTCAAGGGGGGGCGACTGTCTTTCATCACAAACTAAGTTAAGGCAGGTGCAGAGGCCACCTTTGTGCGCGGTCTTGTATGCCGCCACGTTAAGTTTCAATTGCTCGGTTAACCCTGAATCAGTGCACCATTGAGCCGATGAGATAATCCCCACATGCGCGGAGCCATTGAGTACGGAGTAGTAATGTTGACGAGGTGTTTCAGGTCACAGGTGTGTTACTGCTCTGCTGAGCCAATTGCATTTGGAGCCTCTCGTTTTGCTGGGATATTGCTCGGAGGTCCTTGGTGCCCTGGCGATGCATGAGTAGATAACGTTTGGCTTTTTCGTGTAGCGCCGCCCATTCGGTCGATAGCGCCTGGATTCGCTGTTGGTCCGTTTCTCGGCTCCTGACGCATTCATGAAGCTGTAAACGCAGCTGTTGCAGTTCACGCTCGCACGCCCGGGTTTGCTGCTGTTGTTGCCGTTGTTCGCCGCTCAGGCGTTCCAAGTCGCGATACATCTGGCCGGCTTCCTCCTGCTTGGCCAGTACCTGTCCCTGCAAGGTACGGCGTTCCTGCTGCAGCTGCTGCAATTGAGCCTCATGCCGACGCGACTCTTGGTCACGTTGTTGGGCTTGTTGTTCGCGGTAGTGTTCGAGCGCGGCGCGGGCATGTCGATGCTTGTCTTCGAGGGACTGGATCTGGGCGGCACGCTCCTCCAGCAGCCGGTCCAAACTGTGCTCGGCTTCACGCAGGCGTTGACGTTCGCCTTCGGCCTCGTTTAGTCGTTCGCTCAACGCGCGTTCCCGTTCCAGTCCCTCGCGGCGTTCAGCCAGTGCGGTGGCGTGTGACTGCTGCATCTGCTCCAAACGTGCCTGTTCGGCAATGCGTTGGCGAGCCAATGCCTCTTGTTGGCGTTGCAGGCGTGCCCGGTCTTCGGCCACGGCCGCCAAGGCGTGCTCGGTCAGGCGCTCGGCTAGACTGCTGATGTACGCCAGCAGTTCGTCACCCAGGTTAACGGCGCGTGTACTCGGTCCACGCTCCGCGAGTTCCTTGAGGAAGCGCTGAATGGTGCTTTTGGAGCCGGTGTTACCCAGTTCGACACGGACGGCGTCGATGCTGGGATGCACACCGCGTGCGCGCAAGGCGTCACACGCGTCCTGCACCAGGGCCTTGTTGATGCCGGCACGGGCCATACTGGTTACTCCCAATCGGAGCCTTACTCAGATTATTTCGTACTGTTTTACAGGGTATGTGATTACACCTAACACGCTACGCAGGATTGTGAACAAATTCGGACGAACTGGCGTTTGAGAATCAGGATTTCTTGAACGTGATAAGCCTTTTTCAGTGGATAGTACTGAAATCGCGGTATGCGGGAGGTAGGGTGAGCAACACGGCCGAGCGGTATCTGCAAGCGGCGCGACGCGCCAGCACTGTGCGCCGCTATGCGCAAGCCGTTGAGCACTTTGAAGCGGAGTGGGGCGGGGTGCTGCCGGCCTCCAGTGAAAGCGTCGTGCGCTACCTGGCGGCCTATGGGGCACAGTTGTCCAGCAACACCCTGCGCACGCACCTGGCGGCATTGGCCCAGTGGCATCAGCAGCACGGCTTCGCCGACCCGACCAAGGCGTCGCGGGTGCGCGATGTCTTGCGCGGCATTCAGGCACTGCACCCGCAACCCATCAAGCAGGCCGAAGCGCTGCAGTTACAGATGTTGGAAGCGTGCGTCGAGGGTTTGGCCGGGCAATTGACCTCGGATCAATTAGCGGTGCGGCTGCGTGCGGCGCGGGATCAAGCGTTGATCCTGATCGGCTTTTGGCGCGCGCTGCGTGGCGACGAATTGTGTCGGCTGCGAGTCGAACATATTCAATTGCGCGAAGGGCAAGAGTTGGAAATTTTCCTGGCAAGCAGCAAGACCGACCGCGACCATCGCGGTCGTACACTGGTGGTACCGGCTCTGAAGCGGCTCTGCCCAGTGGATGCCTACCAGCACTGGCTGGCGGTCAGTGGCATCAAGCAAGGGCCGGTGTTTCGTGCAATCGATCGCTGGGGGCACTTAGCGGAAGAGCGAGTCAACCCGAATAGTCTCTCGCGAATTTTGCGTCTGGCGTTTTTGCGCAGCGGTGTTGCTGGCGAGGGTTACACCGCGCATTCACTGCGCCGCGGTTTTGCCACCTGGGCCAGTCGCAACCAGTGGAGCGGCAAGGCGCTGATGGAGTATGTCGGTTGGCGCGATGTGCAGTCGGCGGCGCGCTACATTGAGGCTGATGCTCCCTTCGGCGATTGGGCACGTTGAGCGCACAGACGGCCAAAGGGGATGACCTGGCGGGAAGGGTACGGGTGCATTGCCACCACTGACTCCTGGATGATATCGGCGGCATTGCTTCGCCAATTGTCGAGCGGCAAGCCGCCATATTCGGTGAGCTGAGAATGGTAGGCCGACCATGTTGGTGGTGGACCCGGAGCGGTCGCTCACGAAATGTTTAACCCCCCGTGTAAACCGTTTTTTTGATCGGTAAACCATCGAGGTTAACGCTTCAAAAAATTGGTTTACAGCAGCCGTGTCTCTTCAGCCAATACCCTTACTAGTTACCTTCAGCCTTGAGTGCATGCAGTCAATGCACAAGGCCAGCGCCCGCTTTTGGTTGGTTCAAAATGCTCTCATAGGAATCGACAACCGTCGACAGGGACGCTCAAGCAGTGGGTAAAGCGCTATCAGAATCGACCGGCCGCACTGTCGATCGGTCTCCAGAGTGCTGTCATTCTGGGACGCCATATCTGCAAAGCACTGGACGTTGTCTCCGCGAAATCTTTAGATTTTGCACAGGAATGTATGTGTGCGTTGACGGAGGCTTTTTGCCAGACGTCACTTGGATCTGTACTTAACTAGCGTTCGACAAAGTGTAGTCAGTAGGCTACAAGTGATACTATGATCAACGGATCAGCAAGGCGCCCGAGTTCGATATAGGGCTCGATGGTGTGAAGGGGGTTCAGGGAAAGGCGGCTGTTCTGTCGCGATTGGGCCGAGCCCGGGAAGACAATTTTGGAGATTGCGAGCCGGTAGGCGACGGCGTGAGCGAAATGCGTGTTTTTGTCGACCTAGGTTACAGAGTTTCGCACTGGCCAGACTGCTTACCTAATGCTTTGGGGAAGTGATAAAACCGACCAAAAGAGAGGAATCAAGCGGGCAAAAGAGATCCTTGTCGCCTGAGAGGTAAATGAGATGAACGAATCGAAATTTAATCCCGGGGAAATGCCGATCCTCGACCTTGATACTTCTGGTACCAGCCTCTACGAAGCTTCGCGCTTCCTTGACAGCCCGGAAACCATCAGCGCGTATCTTGCTGAAAGTATGAAGGCCCAAGACCCGCAAATGCTCATGAAAGCGCTCGCCGAGGTCGCCAAAGCCCAAGGCGTGAACAAGGTTGCCCAAGAAGCGGGGGTTAATCGAGAGAGCCTTTATAAATCGTTTAAAGGCGGCGCAAAAATTCGCTTTGAGACCGTCAAGAAGCTGTTGATGGCGGTAGGGGTAGAACTCACCGTGCAGCCGATTGCAGCAAACCAGTCGGCTCCAAACTTCACCAAACCCGCTGCGGCTGTTGCCAAAAAAACTGCGACAGCGAAAAATGCTGTAGCAGCCAAACCATTGGTAAAGAAGCCAGATGCCTCGGGGAAAACACGCAAAGGTAAAGCCATTGCTGCTGCGCGGGGGAAGAAAGGCCAAGTTGAAATTGAGGATAGCCTCGCCGAAGGGTGACATCCGCAGATTCGACCGTACCTTTAGCAAGACGAGTGCATTTCCAATCTGCGGGGTCTTTCTGATCTGAATGGCCGATTGCTCTCAGTCACGAAGGGCAGCAGTCGACCCAGGCTGTGTGAAAACGCTAGTGATTGTCTAACCTTCTGATCGCCTAGATCGTATCGGGGGCGATCATGAAGCGATTCATTGAGGGTGAGACTCGGACGCAGGTGACGCTGCTGCCGGAGCGCCTGGACGACTACGTAACCGAAAAAAATCCAGTCCGAGTGGTCGATGTTTTCGTCGATGAACTCAACCTGGGTGCACTTGGTTTTGAGGGCGTCGATCCTTCGCAAAGACAACGGCAAAGCCATTTTTGCAGCGTATGCCGCCAGTTCGTAGTTCTTTGCCGCAACCTCAATCTCTTCTCTCAGTCGATCATCGCCATCGACGGCAGCAAATTCAAAGCCGTCAATAATCGCGACCGCAACTTCACTCAGGGTAAGGTGAAGGCACGCATGCAGCAGATCGAGCAGAGCATTGATCGCTATCTGGCGGCGATGGATTCGGCGGAACGGGCAACGCCCGAAGTGGCCGAGGCCAAAGCAGTGCGGCTAAAAGAAAAGATAGAAACACTGAAAAAGCAGATGCAGAAACTCAAGGAAATCGAGGTGCAGCTCCACGAAAGTCCAGGCCAGCAGATCTCCCTCACAGACCCAGATGCACGCTCAATGGCCACGAGCGGCCGAGGCACCGGAACGGTTGGCTACAACGTACAAACAGCTGTAGACGACAAACACCATCTGATCATTGCCCATGAGGTGACCAACGTTGGTAATGATCGTGGGCAACTGAGCAATATGACGAACCAAGCGCGTGAAGAAATCGAGGCTGAATCGCTAACGGTGGTGGCCGACCCAGGCTATTACAAAGGTCTGGAAATCCTTGCTTGCGAGCAAGCCGGCATCACTACCTTCGTACTGAAACCCCTCACATCTGGCAGCAAAGCCGAAGGCAGATTCGGCAAGCAGGATTTCATCTATCTTATTGCGTCGGACGAGTATCGATGCCCTGCGGGGCAGTTATTGGCAAGGTACTCCTTATGAGCGGTCGTTCTACTGCATCACACCACCTGAACATCCGCCAACCCCGCTTCCAGCATTTCACGAAGCCCACAGCCGCGGCGGGCGATGAACACCAGTTGTACGGCGTGCTCCGGCGTTTGTCCGGTGGCCAGGCTGAACTGGCTGCGGGCACCGACATGCTGCAACCAGTAGGGCTGTTCGTTGCCTTGCAGTTGCACCAACCCCTTGAGGCGGAAGATGTCTTTGGGAAGTCTGGCCAGCCATTCGCGCAAGGCTTTGGGCGGCAGCGGGTGCGGGCTGTTCCAGACCCAGCTTTCGAACAGCTGGTCATGGCGCTCCGGCAACGGAGTGATCTTCGGGCCCACGCGGTTGCTGCGGTCCGACAGCAGCAACGCATCGGGCAGTTCCGCTTGTACGGTGTCGAACACTGGGGCGCGGCTGCCGAGGGACGCGCGGATACTGTTCAGCTCGGCCGAATCAACCAAGTCAGATTTGTTCAGTAGCACCAGATCGGCACACGCTACCTGCGCTCTGGAGAGCCGAGCGAATTCGCCTTCCAGTGCGCTATAGCCCGTGGCGTCGACCAGCGTGATGACTGCATCCAGATGCACGTTTGCACGCAGTTGTGGATAACCCAGGGTCTGCACGATGCGCTGGGGATCGGACACCCCGCTGCATTCAATAACGATACGTTCCAGTCGCGGCTGCATCTGCGAGAGGCTGACCAGTTGTGCCAAGAGGTCTTCCTGCACGGTGCAGCAGATACAGCCATTTTGCAGGCTGTACACCGCGTCGGTGACCTCAGCAATGATTGCGGCATCGATGTTCAACTCGCCGAAATCATTGACGATCACCGCCAGCCGCCCGCTGTCGGCACGCTGGACCATGCGGTTGAGCAGGGTGGTTTTGCCGGCGCCGAGGAACCCGGCGACCACCGTCACCGGAATGCTTGGGAGGTTCATCAGGCCTGCCCCTCGATGACGGGTGGCAGACCTTGCCAGACGGCTTTCAATGGTGTGTCGCTGAACGTTGACTCGCGGTCGTACACCGGCCGGCCTTCAACAAAGGTCAGTTGCACCTGGGTGCGATGGATGTAATTGCGCGGCGCCTGGGCGAACAGGTCGCGGTCGAGCACGATCAGGTCGGCGGACTTGCCGACTTCCAGGCTGCCGGTCAGATGCTCCAGACCCATGGCGTGCGCACCGTTGAGGGTCGCGACTTGCAGTGCCTGTTCCAGGGTGATCGGTTCGCCGAAACAGTCGGGTTCCTGGTTCCACGGGTTCTGCCGGGTGACCATGGTTTCCAGCGCCAGCCATGGATCGATCGAGGCCACCGGCCAGTCGGTGCCCATGACGGCGATGCCGCCAGCGGCCAGCACACCCTTGAAGTCATAAATGCGCTTGAGGCGTTCCTGGCCGTAGCCGGAGCGCGCGCCGCTGGCGAAGGGTGTCGGGTACCAGGCTGCCGGGGAGAACTCGGCAATCACGTTGAGTTCCTTGAAACGCTTGAGGTTGCCCGGGTGCAGCAAGGTGCTGTGGGCGCACTGATGGCGAATGCCGCTGTAACCGTTGCGCCGCCGGGCTTCGGCGACCGCATCGAGGAACACGTCGGAAGCGCCATCGCCGGTGCAGTGGGCGATCACGCGCAGGCCGCGACGGTCCATGTCCACCACCATGTCGGTGATGTGCTCCGGGGTCAGGTTGAGCTTGCCGCGCCAGCTCGACTCCTGCGACCAGGGGGTCATCAGGTACGAAGACTTGGGCTCCACGGTGCCGTCGAAGTGGAATTTCACCGCGTTGGCGTTCAGGCGGGCGCTGCGATAGTAATGCCGTTCACCGCTGAGTAATTCCCAACGGCGACGGACCGGAAAGATGTCGTCCTGCCAGCTGATCGCTGCTTCTACGCGCAGGGTCAGTTCACCGGCGTCATCCAGTTCCTTGAGGGCTTCCAGACGTCGTTCGCAGACATGCACGTACTTGGTTGCGGTGACACCGCGGGAAGTCTGGAAATGCACGCCATCGCGATAGGCACGGCGCAGCACGTCCACCGGGGTCGGTGGCATCGCGGCGTGGATCAAGGCATAGGCGCCATCGATCAACAGGCCGTTGGGTTCGCCGCTGAGCTCATCGCGTTCCATGTAACCGTTGCGCGGGTCGGCGGTGTGGCGGTCGATGCCGGCCAGTTCGAGGGCCTTGGAGTTGACCATCATGGTGCCCCACATGCGGTCGAGCAGGGCCACCGGGCGGTCCGGCATCACGCTGTCGAGCCACTCGCGGCCTGGCGTCAGGCCGGCTTCGCGGAAGGTGTAACGCACCCAGTATTGCCCATAGATCCAGCCGTCACCGGGGTGGGTATCGGCGTAGGCGTGGATCGCCGCGACCAGTTGTTCGGGCGTCGGGTCTTCGATGCCGACATCCAGGTCGTCGCTGTAACGCGGTGTCAGCGCCAGATCCGGGTGGGTGTGCATGTCGTGCAGGCCGGGCATGCAAAAAGCGCCGTCCAGGTCATGCTGGCGGGTGTGCGGGCCGATCAGTGATTGCAACGACTCAAGACTGCCTACGGCGATGAAGCGGCCGTCACGAATGGCCACCGCCTCGGCCCGGGGTTGTGCCGGGTCGAGGGTGTAGAAACCGCCGTTGTGCAGCACCAGTTCGGCGTACGGGGCAACAACGGAGTGGGTCGAGTTGAATTGGTCTGACGTGGTCACGGGGTCAACCTCTTGATCATTGCCTGCTGCTGGATGGCGGGCATTACAGTCTCTTCAGTATTTAGCGGTTAGCGCGCAGCGACTCGACAAAACCGGCGATGCGTTGGCAGGCGTCTTTGAGGCTGTCATCGGCGACGGTGAAGGAGATCCGCACAAAACCTTTGGCGCTGGCACCGAAGGCCTCGGCATCAAGCACCGACACACCGGTCTGGCGGAACAGCTGCCAGGCGAAGTCCATGCTCGAGAGCCCGGTACGCCGGACGTCCACCAGCATGAACATGCCGGCTTGCGGTACGCGGCAATCCAGCTCGGCGACTCCACGCAAGCCCGCGACCACCAGATCGCGCCGGCGCCGGTAGACTTCAAGGGCGTGGCTGACCACCGGCTCATCCAGCTCCAGCGCCTTGAGCGCGGCTTCCTGAATGAACCCCGGCAAGCCGTAAAGCATGCACAGCAGCAGGTTATCCAGGTGGCCGATCAAGGTCGGCGGGGCGACCACCCAGCCGACGCGCCAGCCGGTCATGGCATGGCTTTTCGACAGGCTGTTGAGCACCACAGTGCGCTCGGCCATGCCCGGCAACGAAGCAATGCTCAGGTGTGGGCGGTCATACGTAATCTGGCCGTAGACCTCATCGGAAATCACCCACAAGTCATGGCGCCGGGCGACGTCGGCCACCGCTTCCAGTTCTTCGCGGCTGTAGACGTTGCCAGTGGGATTGCACGGCGTGGCCAGGGCGATACCGCGAGTCTTATCGGTAATAACGGCTTCCAGCGCCGCGCGGGTCAAGCGAAAACCATTGGACGCCGGTTGTTCGATGGTCGCGATGCGCGCCCCGGAGGCGTGAATGCAGGCTTCGTACGTCAGGTACATCGGCTCCGGCACCAGTACTTCGTCGCCGTGGCTGAACAGGCACAACGCGGTGGCAAACAGACCGTTTTGCGCGCCGGCCACCAGCGCGACGTTTTCGGCTTTCACCGGGATGCCTTGCAGGACGCTTTGCTTGGCGGCAATCGCTTCACGCAACTGCGGTCGGCCAAGGACGTGGGTGTAATGGGTGTCGCCTTGACGCAGGGCCTCGACCGCGGTCTCGCAAATGGCGCTGTCGGTGGCAAAGTCCGGGTCGCCGATGCTGAGGACAATCACATCCTCGCCACGACCACGGGCTTCGATGGCGGCGTAATGAATGTCCCAGGCGCTGACCGACTCGCCGCTGATGCGCTCGACAAAAGGTGAATAACGCATTGTGTTCTCCTCGCTGGTGATGACTGCCAGCGTCAAAAAAAAGGGGGGTTCAGGCCTGGCGCTGCGGGGTTTTGCCCAGGCGCGAGAAACCGTGTTCGATCACAAAAGCCAGGACGATGTAGACCACCGCGACTGCCAGCAAGGGTTCGTAAACCCGCAGGGTCTGGGCCCGTACCAGATTGGCGGCGCCCAGCAGGTCGGTGACGGCCACGGTCGAGGCCAGGGCGGTGGCCTTGAGCAGCAGCACCGATTCACCGACCAGGGTCGGACGAACCATCTGCAAGGCGCGGGGCAACCACACGCGGCGCAACACCAGAAAACGCTTCATGCCATAAGCGCGTGCGGCTTCCAGTTCACCGCGAGGCACCGCGCGCAGGGCACCACGCAACACTTCGCCAACGTAGGCGCCGACACACAGGATCAAGGCCAGCGCCACGTACCAGAAACCTTCACGCAGGTACGGCCAGATAAAACTGCCGCGAATCGGCGGGTAGGCGGCGAACAGGCTGCCGACGCCGTAATACAGAATGTAGATCTGCACCAGCAACGGCGTACCGCGAAACACACTGGTGTAGGCGCGCATGCTGCCGCTGATCAGCCGGTTGGGCGACAGCCGCCCGAGCGCCACCAGCACCGCGAGAATAAAACCGAAGAAACCGCAAAGCCCGAGCAGCTTCAGGGTGATGCCGAGGCCATGCAGCAGCTCGCCGGCAAAACTGTAGATCCAGGAAAAATCCATAGGGCGAACTCCTTAGTGCTGCGGCATCCAGCGATTGATACGCCGCTCGAACAGCCGGAAGGCCCCGTTGGACACCAGGGTAATGATGAAATAGACCGCCGCTACCGCGAGGTAGAACACCAGGTAATGCTTGGTCGACCCGGCAGCTTGTTTGCCCACTGAGAGCAGTTCGCTGTAGCCGACGATGCTGATCAACGCACTGTCCTTGACCAGCACCAGCCAGAGGTTGGACAAACCGGCCATGGCGTACGGCAACATGCTTGGTAGCAGCACCCGGCGCATCAGCAACCAGCGCTCGATGCCGAATGAACGCGCCGCTTCGATCTGGCCAAAGGGAATGGCCTGGATCGCACCGCGGATAATCTCTGCCGAATAGGCGCCCTGAACGATCCCCAACACCAACACCGCCGCCACGAAACCGTTGACCGTGACCACCGGTCTGCCCATCGCCGCCATCGCCATGTTCAACAGGTCGGTGCCGGCGTAGTACAGCAACAGGATCAACAGC
This sequence comes from Pseudomonas sp. ZS1P83, assembly GCF_054897825.1. NCBI lineage: Bacteria > Pseudomonadati > Pseudomonadota > Gammaproteobacteria > Pseudomonadales > Pseudomonadaceae > Pseudomonas > Pseudomonas sp. ZS1P83. The sequence continues at coordinate 3,453,648 of NZ_CM142706.1, read as the reverse complement.
AATTCCGGCACCGCGCGGTACAGCGTGGTGTAGGCGTTGGCCAGGCGAACCAGCCAGCGAGGGCCCTTGAGCTTGATCATTGCCACCAGCAGGCCAATGCTCAACCCCAGTACAAAAGCCCCCGCGGAAATCTGCAGGGTCACCACGGCCCCGTGCAGCAGGGCGTTGAGCCAGCCGTCGGCGACGAACAGCTGGGTTATCTCGGACAAAGAAATCATGGCGTATCCAGTCGAAAAGTAGCGCTAGAACAGGGCGGCTTACTGCGCAGCTTATTTTGCAGAGATGTCGACACTGAAGAAGCGGCTGCGGATCTTGTCGTAGCTGCCGTCGGCTTTCAGGGAGGCCAGCGCGGTGTTGATCTTGTCTTTGAGGGCGCTATCACCCTTGCGGATGCCAGCACCGATACCCGAGCCGAACAGCGGATCCTTGGGGGCCAGGCCTTTGTCGGCGAGACCGGCGCCGGCCGCGGTTTTGATAAAGGGTTCGATGGTCAGTGCGTCGGCCAGCATCACGTCGATCCGGCCGCTTTGCAGGTCGGCGGTCATGTCGTCCTGGGTGTTGTAGTAGCGCAGCGTCGAGCCTTTGGCGTAGTACTCCTTGATAAAGGTCGCGTTGGAGGTCGAGCCCTGCACGCCAATCACTCTGCCCTTGAGGCCTTCAGGCGTGGTGACCAGCTCCAGGCTCTTGTCGGCCACCCACATGGCCGGGGTCTGGTAGTACGGCTGGGAGAAATCGATGACTTTCTCGCGCTCGGCAGTGATGCTCATTGAGTTGAGGATCACATCGATCTGGCTCGATTGCAGGGCCGGGATCAGTCCGTCCCAGGACACTTCCTTGAGCGGGCACTCAGCCTGCATGCGCTCGCACAGCGCCTTGATCAGTTCCGGCTCGAAGCCGTTCCAGTCACCGTTGCCGCTTTTCATGGAGAACGGCGGGTAGGGTTCCTGGGCAATACCAAAAACGATTTTTTCTGCAGCGACGGCGTGCTGTGCCAGCACCGCGAACAAGCAGCCACCGGCGAGAGTCTTGAGGATTTTTTTCATGGCTTTACCCTTTATTGAAGTTATTGTTTTCAAGGATTGAAGCGGTCAATCAGCTGCGGTTTTCCTGCGCCATCACGAACTGGCGGCAGCGTTCACTGTTGGGGTTCAGGAAGACTTGTTGCGGCGTGCCTTCTTCTTCCACCATGCCTTGATGGAGAAACATCACCTTGCTCGACACGTCTCGGGCGAAGGCCATTTCGTGGGTGACCAGAATCATCGTCCGACCTTCTTCGGCGATGCCCTGAATCACCTTCAACACTTCACCCACCAGTTCCGGGTCGAGGGCGGAAGTCGGTTCATCCATCAACAGCACTTGCGGGCGCATCGCCAAGGCACGGGCAATCGCCACGCGCTGTTGTTGACCGCCGGAAAGGAATGAAGGGAAGACGTCGCGTTTGTCCGCCAGACCGACTTTCTCCAGCAGATGCTCGGCGTGGGCGATGGCGTCCTTGCGGTCCTCACCCAGCACGTAGACCGGCGCCTCGATGACGTTCTCCAGCACCGTGCGGTGCGGCCACAGGTTGAAGCTCTGAAAGACCATGCTCAGCCGGGTACGCAGACGCGCCACTTGATCGGGGTCGGCAATCAACGGATTACCGGTGCGGTCATTCTTCAAACGCACTTCTTCGCCGTTAATGCGCAGGCTGCCGCTGCACGGAATTTCCAGCAAATTGATGCAGCGCAGCAGGGTGCTTTTGCCGGAGCCGCTGGAACCGATCAGGGAAACCACTTCACCTTCGTTAGCACGCAGGGAAATGCCTTTGAGGACATGGTGAGCGGCATAGCTCTTGTGCAGAGCGTCAATCGCTACCACCGGATTTACGGAGTTGGACTGCAAGTGCAAGGGTTGTCCCTCTTGTTTTTGTAGTGGTGCCGGGCATCACAGACGGGTCGTGGTGGCTACCGAGAATAGCCAATGGCGCATAGGGGTCAATCGAGCATTTTTTGTGTAACCGTGAAATTAAATTCAACAGTTGCCCGAGGAGCCGGGAGTTTTGCTGGCGATGTCTGTCGGACAATTCCCGTTATCGTGAAGGTATGTTCTCCCGTCACTTTCCCCAGTGTGATTTCGACTTATGCGTTTCCCTTCAATGACCGCTTTGCGGGCGCTGGATGCGGTGGCCCGGCTGGGTAGCGTGTCCGACGCTGCCAACGAGCTGAACCTCACGCCCAGCGCCATCAGCCACCAGATCAAGAGCCTGGAGCAGACCCTTGGCTTCGCGTTGACCGAGCGCACCGGGCGCAACATCCGCATTACCTGGCAGGGCGAGCGCTACGCTCGGGACATCCATTTGCTGCTGGCCAATATCCTTGAAGCAGGCCAGCGCTTCGATGGTCAACAGGTCAGCGGGCGGCTGTGTATCAGCAGCCCGGCAGGGTTTGCGACGTACTGGTTGTGTACGCATATCGCGGAGTTCCAGGAGCTTTATCCACAGGTCGAACTGCACCTCATTTCACCGCGCACCCCGGATGACACCAGCGATAACACGCCCGATCTGTTCATCGCCTACGGCATGGGCGACTGGCCTAATCAGCATGTGCAGAAAATCGTCTCGCTGCGGTTTTTCCCGGTGTGCAGTCCGCGACTGGTCAACACCATGGGTGGTTTGAAAAACCCGGAAAACCTGGTCGGCGCGCCACTGCTGCACATGATCGATTACTCCGACTGGCGAGTCTGGCTGGCCGCCGCTGGCGCGCCGAACGTGGACGTGCAGCGGGGGATTGTCTTTGCTGACGCACACTTCGTGCAGTCGGCCTGCATCGCCGGTCAGGGGATTGCCATGGGCGACAACCTGATCAGTGGCGAGGCGTTGGCCAAAGGACTTTTGGTGCGTCCGTTCGAAACCGAAATCGAATCCAACCGGGGTTACTACCTGGTCGCCGATCAGCAGAAAGTCGAGCGCCCGGTGGTGCAGGCCTTCAGTGACTGGGTCAAGTCGCAGTTGGGTGGCATCGTCGGGCTGCACTCGGAAGTCCGTCGCCCGTTGAAAACGTGAATTTTATTGTTCAATCGCCTCGAAATTTTTTGATTGTTGCAAGGCGCTGCTTGGCACTACTGTCCTGCGAATGAATACCTGCCGATTCGCTCGATGACCGTCGGCGCAGAACAATAAGAGGAGTGTTAAATGACCACCTGTGCCCAGTCGCTGGTTCGCTTGCTTGAAGGTTACGGCGTAGACACCGTGTTCGGGATTCCCGGGGTGCATACCGTCGAACTGTACCGGGGCCTGCATGGCAGCCGCCTGCGGCACATCAGCCCGCGCCACGAGCAGGGCGCCGGTTTCATGGCCGACGGTTACGCCCGCGCCAGCGGCAAACCGGGGGTGTGTTTCATCATCACTGGCCCCGGAATGACCAACATCCTCACGGCCATGGGCCAGGCTTACGCGGACTCGGTGCCGATGCTGGTGATCTCCACCACTAACCGCCGTGAGCACCTGCGTCTCGGTCACGGGCATCTGCACGAAATGCCGGACCAGCGGGCGATGGTCGCCGGCGTCTGTGCCTTCAGCCACACACTGCAATCGCCGGCGGAACTGCCTGAACTGCTGGCCCGCGCTTTCGCCATTTTCAAATGCGCCCGACCACGGCCGGTGCACATCGAAATCCCGCTGGACGTGCTGGAGATGTCCGCCGATGACCTCAGCCTGATGCCACGCAGCCTGCCTGGTGCTCCGGCGCCGGCGCCGGCCTCATTGCACGCTGCACTGAATCTGCTGAACGAAGCGCGACGCCCGTTGATTCTGGCCGGTGGCGGGGCGCGCGATTGCGCCGAAGTCCTGCAGCAACTGGCCGAACGTCTGCAAGCGCCGGTCGCGTTGACCACCAATGCCCGGGGCTTGTTGCCGGTCGGCCATCCGCTGCTGCTCGACGGTGTGCAGTCGTCGGCCCATGGTCGGTCGCTGTTCGACGAGGCCGACGTGATCCTGGCTGTCGGTACCGAACTCGGTGAGACCGACTACGATTTCTTTGGCCTCGGACCACTGAAATTCAAGGCGCCGTTGATTCGTCTGGACATCGATCCGATGCAGGTTATGGGCGTGCAGCGAGCCCACGTCGGATTGGTTGGCGATGCTCGCGAAGGCTTGCTGGCGCTCTTGGCCAATGTTGCGGCACCGGTTCAGAGTGGTCGTTGGGCGCTGGATAGCGTGCAGCGGGTCAACCAGATCGAGCGCGACAGCTGGACCGCCAAGCAACAGGGTTTGCAAGGGTTGCTCGACGTGCTGCGCGACAGCCTGGTCGACCCACTGATCGTCGGCGATTCCACGCAACCGGTGTATCAGGGCGCAGTGGGCTACCAGTCGCCGAAACCCAACAGTTGGTTCAATGCCGGAACCGGTTACGGCACCCTCGGGTATGGTTTGCCTGCGGCGATTGGCGCCAAACTGGCCAAGCCCGAGCGCGCGGTTGTTGCGTTGGTGGGGGATGGCGGTTTGCAGTTTTCCTGCCCCGAGCTGATCGCTGCCCGCGAGGCTGGTGTGGGCGTGATCATGGTGCTATGGAACAACCAGTGCTACGCCGAAATCCGCGACTACATGCAGGCCCGGGAGATCCCGCCACTGGGCGTAGACATCATGACCCCAGACTTCGCGGCCATGGCCCGCAGCTTTCACATCGACCACCATGCCCCGAAAGATCCAGAGGCGTTGCGTGCATTGTTACTGGAGTTGGCGACGACGAAAGTGCCAGTGATGATTGAACTGGACGCGGCGGTGTATCTGGCAAACGCGAGTTAAGAGAAACTGGCAGTACTTTGACTTTGCCCAAAAACTTTTGGCGTGGGTTATATCGCCAAGATCGCAGCCTGCGGCAGCTCCACAGAGGAATGCGCTCGGCGGAGCTGCCGTAAGTTCGGGCCGCGTTCGGACGATCTTGGCGGTTTAGGCCGCTGCACAAAGGTCGGGGAATTATCGAAACTCCCCGGCCACCAGCTTATTTCACGGTCGAGTAATCAATGCCGTACCACTTGGTGGACCGAAGAAGGAAAGCGCTTTCTTGCCACCGCCGGTGATCTGCCAGAGCGGATGCGTGCGGAAACTCAGGCGAAGGAGTCGGGTAATCGAGACAACTGCCGCCTGCTGCTGCAGGACTTTTTGGCCGGTCTTTGATACGCAAATTCAACCGTGACCCAGCATACGAATCAGCTTGCTCGATCTGGGCCATCAATCGTGAAACGTGAGGACGATCATGCAGAAGTTAACTTTTAACGATTGGGAAACCAAATCAGCACAGCTGGAAATCGAAGGACGCGCATTCGTTAATGGCGCCTATGTGAACGCTGTGGCTGGGGGTGTATTCGAGTGCATTAGCCCAGTGGACGGACGCTTCCTCGCCAATGTGGCCAGTTGCGAAGCTGCGGATGCGGAGCATGCGGTGAAGGTTGCGCGCGCAACATTCGATTCCGGGGTGTGGTCTCGCTCGTCGCCAGTTTCGAGGAAGCAGGCGATGCTCCGGTTCGCTGATCTACTTGACCAAAACGCAGAGGAACTGGCTCTGCTGGAAACTCTCGACATGGGCAAGCCCATCTCGGATGCGTTGAATGTCGATGTCCCTTGTGCGTCCGCAGCCATCCGCTGGAGTGGCGAGGCGATCGACAAAATTTACGACGAAGTTGCTGCAACTCCGCACGACCAATTAGGCCTCGTCACTCGTGAGCCAATTGGCGTTGTAGCAGCCATCGTGCCGTGGAACTTCCCGCTGATGATGGCTTGCTGGAAATTGGGCCCTGCACTCGCAACTGGTAACTCTGTAATTCTGAAACCGTCGGAAAAGTCGCCTCTTACCGCTATTCGCGTTGCCCAGCTGGCAATTGATGCCGGCATACCTGTAGGTGTTTTTAACGTCCTGCCGGGCTATGGGCATACCGTAGGTAAGGCACTCGCTCTGCATATGGACGTCGATACGATTGTCTTCACCGGCTCTACCAAGATCGCCAAGCAACTCATGATCTACGCCGGCGAATCCAACATGAAGCGCGTATGGCTGGAAGCTGGGGGCAAGAGCCCTAACATCGTTTTCGCCGATGCGGCCGATCTTCAAACCGCAGCAGAGTCGGCTGCCGGCGCAATCGCTTTCAATCAGGGAGAGGTCTGTACCGCAGGTTCCCGTCTTCTCGTCGAGCGCTCGATAAAAGACAAATTCCTTCCGTTGGTCATTGAGGCGCTGAAGGGCTGGAAGCCTGGTAACCCGCTCGATCCTGAAACTAACGTGGGCGCTCTGGTCGACACTCAGCAGATGAATAACGTGCTGTCCTACATTGAGGCTGGTCACAAGGACGGCGCCAAACTGGTGATAGGTGGCGAGCGCGTTCTTCAGGAAACCGGTGGAATGTATGTGCAACCCACTATTTTCGACGGTGTCAGCAACGCGATGAGAATCGCTCAGGAAGAGATTTTCGGGCCGGTTCTGTCAGTTATTACGTTCGATACGGTCGAGGAAGCTATATCGATTGCGAACGACTCCCCATACGGTTTGGCCGCTGCAGTTTGGACTGCAGATATCTCCAAAGCTCACCTCACGGCTAAAGCTCTGCGAGCGGGCAGTGTCTGGGTCAATCAATACGACGGCGGCGATATGACTGCCCCATTTGGTGGCTTTAAACAGTCGGGGAACGGTCGCGACAAGTCGCTCCACGCGTTTGATAAGTACACCGAACTCAAAGCCACCTGGATCAAGTTGTAATGGAGCTCGTAATGGCCGTTCAAAACACTGTTCTTTTCCGTCAACATGCATTCATCGATGGTGAGTGGGTTCACGCGGATACCAGAGCCTGAAGTTGCTCGGCATCCAACTCAACTTCGGAGCCATTCCGCACGCCCGGCCAAAAGAACCGCCCTTGTTGTAAACGCCGAGCCGCAAGCCAGATTCCCACGCTGTCGTGAACCAGCACTTTCATGCGATTGGCGCGGCGATGGGCAAACAGATAAGCACAGTGCGGCTTCGCCGCACCGAACACCGCCACGACCCGCGAAAGCGCGGTGTCGGTACCGGCTCGCATGTCCATGGGCTCGGTGGCGAGCCAGATGGAGTCGATGCGAATCATCGCAGCAGGTCTCGCAGGAAAGCGGAACACGCTGCTGCATTCTCTGCCGGCCAACTCACAACGACTACGCCTTTTGAATGCGGCACTTCGATTCGGATCGTGGCAGGCAGGGCCTGATGCATCGGCACCGGCGGCGATGTCTTGACCGGGATGAAGGCTGTTTGGAGTGTCAGATTTTTGTAACCGCTCCATTAACCCCACGTTTAAAGCTGACGCTTGATGCCCGAAGCTGTGCTCCCGATTTCTCCCAGGAGCCAGAACGTCATGATGCGACCCGACGCTAAAGTCGAAAAGGTGTACCTCTACCCCAAGCCCGTGGACTTCCGAAAATCCATAGACGGCTTGGCCGTCCTGGTCGAATTGGATATCAAAGTCGCGGTGTTCGACCCGGTGCTTTTTGTTTTTCTGAATCGCCACCGTAACCGAGTGAAAATCCTCTACTGGGAGCGCAACGGCTTTTGCCTTTGGCTCAAGCGCCTGGAATCCGAGCGTTTTAAAACATCGCCCGATGTCTCCGACGAGGCCATCGTGTTAAGCGTCCAGGAATTGAACTGGTTGCTCGACGGCTTTGACCTGTGGTGCAACTGCCCTTATCAGGTTTTGACTCCAAGGTTCGTTGCCTGACGGGTATAATCCGCGGCATGATTTCGATGCCCGCGCGCCTTCCTGATGACCCGGAACTTCTCAAGCAAATGCTGCTTGATGCGTTCGACGCGCTGGCTTGTCAGCAGGAAGTGGGTCAAGCTTACGAAACCCATATTCTTGACCTGAAAGAACAAATTAAGCTGCTGCGCGACCGTTTGTTCGGTCGCAAATCCGAGCAGACCGTTGAACCCAACACACCTCAACTGGCGTTGTTCAACGAGCCCGAAAGTGAGCCGATGTCTCTGGTCGGCGACGCCGACGAAGATGTCGTAGCCCCGACTCCACGTCGCGGCAGGCACAAGCCGCTGCCTGCCGATCTGCCGCGCATCGAAGTTATCCACGAACTTCCCGAGCATGAACTGACCTGTGCCTGCGGTTGCCGCAAGCATGTAATCAGTGAAGAAACCAGCGAGCAGTTGGACATCGTGCCGATGCAAATCAGGGTGATCAAACACATCCGTAAAGTCTACGAATGCCGGGGTTGTGAAATGGCGCCGGTCACCGCTGACAAACCTGCTCAGTTAATCGAAAAGAGCATGGCCAGCCCGGGCGTGCTGGCCATGCTGCTGACCACCAAGTATGTCGACGGCTTGCCGCTGCACCAATTTGAACCCGTACTTGCCCGCCACGGCATAGAAATCCCTCGCCAGACCCTAGCCCGCTGGGTCATCCAGTGCGGCGAACACTTGCAACCGCTGAACTTGATGCGTGATCGGTTGCTGGAAAGCCCGATCATCCACGACAATGAAACTCGTGTTCAGGTACTTAAAGAACCTGATCGAGACCAGTCAATCTTGGATGTGGGTGCAGGCCTGCGGGCCTCCTGAGCGAAAGGTCGTCTTATTTGATTACACCTCCAGCCGTGCGCAGGACGCGGGTGTCCAGCGCCTCGGCGTTTAGCATGGCGGCGATATAGCCATGGCCGTATTGGGTTTTTTCTTTAACTTCGGTTGCGGTGATCGCTTGCTCAACCTCATAGATTCGTTGCTCGCAACGTTCGCGAAAGTCCTTTAAGTCCAGCTTGCTATAAAAGGGCATGGTGAGCCTCCTTGTGTGCGGATCGACGGCCAGCCCTCGTACTCCTTGAGAACGTGAACGGTTTACAGCATAGCGTATGAATTTTCCCATTTACTCTCGTCTCCTCTGCTACAGCACGACCACTCGGGCAAGGTCGTTCAGCAGAAACTCCCGCTGAGCAGGGGATAAGATTTTCAACCTCTGTAACTGCTTTATGAAGCCAATTGCTAGGCCATACCGACGCGGTGAGTGACGAGGTCAAACTGTGGCAGGCACTGACGCCAGGCCGTCCCAATGCATGAAAAGCAGTGCAGAAAAATCGTTCAGCAAAACAAAGTCTGAATAACCGCCCCTGTTTCGGCAACGGCGAACTCTAACTGAGCCTTACGTTGGTTTTTTGTTCCGTTACTCCTCAAACCCCAACGACGGCAAAGTGATCGACCTGGATGCACTCGTGGCCGGGTTAAATCTGGGGTGACGGAATTTTCTGGGGTTCCGGCTTAGACCCCCGGTTTGGGTTTAGAACCCCTAGTTGCAATTAATGTGAGCCTGCGCAAATGGATGCAAGCACGTGCCGCTGGATGCAAGCTCAGTCGCAGTTAATGCGAGCACAGGTGCTGCTTCAATCGCAATTAATCCGAGCCTGAAATAGCGTTGATTGCAAGCATGGCCGTTTTCGATTGCAAGCCGCTACAGCTATGGGGCTTGGGCTGGCGAACAGTTAAGCATCGAGATTTTGGATGAAGTAATGGTGTTAAAGCCAGTCCGCGAATACGACTACCGTACCCTAATGTTTGAGGCCTCAATCGACACGAACCGGTCGGGTGACCCGCGGTAACCGAATGCGGTTCAATGCCAGGCGAGCGAGCCAAGTGAGAGTGCCCACTTACATCGACTTGACCGACACCACTTCCACAAACCTGAATTTTTTTCTGGCCGTCTTGGTAGCTTCTTGCTCTGCAACTAGGGAGCTCAGCGTATCGGCCTCATGTACCATCTCGTGCATCTTGCCTTCAAATTCATTTCCCACCCGCAGCGTGACTCTCAGCCTGGGCGTGAAGCCTTTTGAGACTATCTTTTTCTTCACTGCCTTTACCGGTTGCACGATCACGACATCCGGGACGGAATCTTGCACGTGTGAGTTAATTGCCGGCGCAGGGGAGTCAGAATCACCGAATAGCGCCCGGCGCATCTCTTCTTCCGTCAATTCTTTATTCATACCATTTCTCAGAAGGGCGTTATCTATAACCTGACCGATTCTATCAGCATGGCCGGACTCACATTTTCGAAATATTATACTTCGGCAAAGTCCGTCCAGATCTCCCCCTCAAACTTGTCGACTGTATGGGTTGCTCACCCGGAACGACCCACAGAATTATTTGAAGCCTACGCTACCGATCCACGCCGACCAGGCGTTGAAGCGTTTGTAGACCGAGTTCCAGCAGCCGAAGGCGCGGGGCAGGTCTCGCCAGGGGCAGCCCACGCGCATTCGGTAGAGCATTCCCTCAACTGTCATCCGCAGATCTGACTTGTGATAAATCGCTTGTTGAAGCAGAATTTTTTCCAGCTTCGGCCAAAGCTCGTCACTGAGCATCAATCGGGGCATTGCAAACCCGCAGGATTTTTCAGAAGGAAGCGTTATCAAGATAACGCCTCCCAGGGCTGGCATCTCAGGCAATGGGGATCAATGGATCCGCCGCTGCCCACGCTGCATCACGGTTGGCGGCCGGAGGGTAGATCCACACAGTGTTGATCTGCGTCTTGAGCGATTTGCCTTCCTGCCGGGTCAACTTGACCTGGCGATCCCATCCTTCGGTGTAGACCGCACCCCAGCCCCCCAAGTCCAGGCAGGTGACGTACTTGGGCTGACTGTACGAGGTCGGATCCACACCTAAAATCTGCGCGGCAACGTTGTTGCCAGCGTGGCGGCCCAGGACGATGGCGTGCTGGCAAGTCATCAGTACATGGTTGCCAAGGTCATCGGTGGCGGCGTAGGCAACATCGCCGGTGGCAAAGATGTCTTGCTGGCCGATGACTTTCAGGTGGGAATCCACATGCAGACGACCGAGGCCATCGCGTTCACCTGGGATCTGCTCGGTCAGCGAGCTGGCCCGCACACCAGTGGTCCAGACCACGGTCTTCGCTTCAATACGTTGACCATCGTCAAGGGTTACCCCATTTTCATCGATTGCTACCACAGACGATTTCAAGCGCCATTTCACCCCTAGCTCATCGCTAGCCTCGGCGATCGACTTGCTGATTTCGGCCCCCATTGACGCCCCGACTTTTTCACTACGATCCACGATGATCACTTCTATGTCCGCATGATCACCTAGTATGGCCCGCAGACGAGCCGGCATTTCGGTCGCCGTTTCAATGCCGGTGAAGCCGCCGCCAGCAACCACTACAGTGTTGCGGCCTTTGCTTTCTGGAAGGCCTGTCAGGGACTTGAGGTGGTTCTCCAAACGTACGGCTTGCTCGATCTGGTCCACATCGAAGGCGTATTCCGCCACACCTTGAGTGTTGGGCATCGCGAGCCGGCTGCCAGTGGCTAGGACAAGTTTGTCGTAGCTGCGCACTTGCTTGGTGCCAGAGGTATCGATGTAACCGACACATTTTTGCTGAACATCGATGGTCTCTGCGGCTCCCTTGATGAACTTGACACCTACCGCATCGAACAGCTCGCCAATCGGCGCGACCAGTCGGTGCGCATCAGGCTCGTAAAAACGCGGACGGACGCGCAACTCGGCCTGAGGGGCCAGCACGGTCACTTCAACGTCGTTGTGACCATGTATGTCGAACAGGCGCGTTGCACTCAAAGCCGTCCACATGCCACCGAAACCTGCGCCAATAATCAGAATCTGCTGTTTCATTTTTAACCCCTGGTGGGAAGTGATGAATTCGTTGAAGAGTCACGCTTATCGGTAGCGGACGTGAAGCCGGAGCAAGGCGACCCTAGAAGACAGTCACCGTTGAATCTCTAGAAACAACGACTATATTGGTCGTAGTTTTTAGTGGCAAGATATTTTTCATGAGCCTTCTGAGCGAATTTATGAAAAAAATTTATGAGCAAAGACTACTCAATACAATATTTTCACCACAAAATTAGGCGCTTACGTGATTTTTAAAGGTAGAAAGGCCCATGTCACAGCGTGCGAGGATCGTTGCCCACCTCACTAATCGCTGCTAATATATGCGACTAATTTAGTCGGAGATATAAATGTCTCTTTACAGCGCGGGCGTTGAGTACGGCATTCACTGCCTGATTTTTTTGGTGGGCGATGGCGGCGAAAGCCGTGAGGCGAGCGTGCGTGATCTTGCAGAATTGCAAGGCGTACCTCTGGATTACCTGGCGAAGATCTTCACCAAGTTGGCCAAGTCCAAACTGGTCGTAGCAACGGAAGGTGTGCGCGGTGGGTTCAAGCTGTCGAGGCCTTCTGACGAAATCAGCATTCTTGATATCGTCAACGCCATCGACGGCCAGAGGCTCATTTTCGATTGCAGGGAGATTCGTGGCCGCTGTGCTCTGTTCGAAGGCTCTCCGCCTGCCTGGGCGCTAGACGGCCATTGCTCGGTTCACGCGGCGATGATGACGGCACAGAAACGCATGGAAGAAGCCCTCGCCCAACAAACTATTCTTGATCTTGCAAGAAAGGTCGGACGAAAATCTCCAACTGACTTCCCGGCCCAGGTAGGCAGATGGATAAACGATCGTCGAGAAAAGAAAAGCAGCGCGCAGACTTCTGACGACCGGACCATCCAAGTGACCGACATTTCGGACTGAGTAATCGGCGGTCTCAAGGAGCAAGTGCAGCACTTGATGTAAGGTGTTGCCATGTCTACCCAATACAACCACCTGAGTACCGAGGAGCGCGTCACCATTATGGTGATGCTATTTCAACGGCAGACGCTGCGAGCTATTAGGCCGGCATGTGAAACGTCAACAGGCCCTAGGGAAATGTCATCTATTGCTTCGACGGTCGAAGGTGTGGACTTCTCCAACTCGTATGTCGGATCGAACGCTCTTCAGAACACCACCACACCAAACCTGGTCACGTCCTACATCATTCTCAAGCCATTCGGCGATCGGTCGCGTAGTGCCGAGGAAATCAACGCAGAGCTGAATGCCAAGTTCGCGGCCGTCAAAGACGGCGCGGCCTACGCTTTGCTGCCACCTCCCATCCAAGGGCTTGGGAACGGCACTGGTTACTCTTTGTTCCTGACCGACAGAGGCGGGTTGGGATACGGTGCACTTCAACAAGCGTTGGAAAAATTCCAGGCAGAAATCGCCAGTACTCCAGGCATGACCTTCCCGGTCAGCTCGTACCAGTCGAACATTCCACAGCTGGAAGTTAAGGTTGATCGGACCAAGGCTCAAGCCCAAGGTGTAGAGCTCACTGCCATCTTTGACACCTTCCAGACCTATTTGGGGTCGGTCTATGTGAACGACTTCAACATGTTTGGCCGCGTGTACCGCGTTATGGCCCAGGCAGACTCGAGCTTCAGGCAGAAGGTCGAGGACATCAGCAGTCTGCGCGTACGGAATGCGCTAGGCGAAATGGTGCCTATCGGTTCGATGGTCAACATCGTCTCCACCTTTGGGCCTGACCCGGTCATGCGCTACAACGGGTACCCGGCAGCGGATTTGATCGGCGATGCCGACCCTAAGGTTTTGTCGTCGGGCGAAGCCATCAAGAAGCTGGAAGAAATTGCCGCCCGGACTCTACCTCGAGGAATCGAGCTGGAATGGACCGACCTGAGCTATCAGCAAGTAACCCAAAGCAACACCGCCGCGATCGTTTTTCCGATCGCCGTCATGCTGGCTTTCCTCGTCCTGGCAGCGCTCTTTGAGAGCTGGACGTTGCCGCTCGCAGTCATCCTGATCGTCCCTATCTGCATGTTCGCCGCATTGACCGGTGTATGGCTGGCCGGCGGAGACAACAACGTGTTCGTGCAAGTCGGCCTGGTAGTACTCATGGGGCTGGCCTGCAAGAACGCCATTTTAATCGTCGAGTTCGCTCGGGAGTTGGAGATGCAAGGGCGCGAAACTATCCAGGCTGCGCTCGAAGCCTGCAGGCTCCGTCTGCGCCCCATCATCATGACGTCTGTCGCGTTTATTACCGGCGCAGTACCGTTGCTGATAGGCACTGGGGCGGGTAGTGAAGTACGTCATGCCACCGGCGTAACAGTGTTCTGCGGGATGCTCGGCGTGACGTTCTTCGGGCTGTTTTTGACGCCCGTATTCTACGTCGCGCTTAGAAAGCTGGGCGCCACTACCTGATCACCCAACGAGTATGGCGCCTCTCGACGCCGGGAGTATGACCCATGGCTAAGGTGAAAAACGGGTCTCTGCCATTGCTGATGGCAATCCTCCAGGGATGTACCGTCGGGCCTGATTTCCATCGGCCGGATACTTCCCAAGTCCCTGGTGCATTCACACAAACAGGTGCATCTTACGCCGCGCAACCCGAGGCCACGCCTGCTGACTATGAATTCTGGAGCCGTTTCAAGGACCCTCAGCTCACCTCATTCATCAAGGCGGCGCTGGCGGCTAACTATGACCTGCGTACAGCAGTGGCGAATTACGATGCAGCCAATGCTGTACTGCGGGTCGCCAAGTTCGATCAGATCCCGACGGTTACCATGTCTGCCGCGGCGGGGCATCAGAGGCTCAGCACCGACGAAGCAAACGGCACAGCGCGCAGCAATGATGTGTACTCGAACAAGGCATCGCTGAACTGGGAACTGGACTTCCTCGGTCGGGTTCGCCGCTCGGTCGAGTCGCAAAGATCTGAAGTGGCTGCGAAAGCCGGCGAGTTGCAAGCCATGCAAGTGGCGGTGGTCAGCCAGGTTGCAACAGCGTACATCGATCTGCGCGGCGCCCAAAAAATGCTTAGGCTCTCCCAGGCGAACGCAGCTAGTCAGCGCGAAACGCTAAGCATAGTGCAAGGCCGACTGGAGGCTGGTCGGGGTTCGTCCTTCGACGTGTCCAGAGCGCACGCGCAGCTCGATACGACGCTTTCGCGCATTCCGCAACTGGAAGCCAGGGTTGCGGTGAACAGGCATAGGCTAGCTGTGCTAGCGGGACTGGCACCTACAGCGCTGGATGCACAATTGCAAAGCGATGCCGACCGGCCTGAGGTACCTGAGTACATTGATCCAGGAACCCCTGCGAACATCATTCGTCGCCGTCCCGATGTGGCATCGGCTGAGAACCAGCTGCACGCGGCAACAGCGCGAGTAGGTGTAGCCACGGCTGACCTCTTCCCTCGCATCAGCTTGGGCGCGGTAGTCGGTGCCTATTCGTTTACGGGCGGATCCCTGTATTCCAGCAGCAGTGAGTCCAACGTGGCTTTACTCGGAATCGACTGGTCGTTCCTGGACGTGGGGCGGGTCAGGAGCCGAATAGCAGCTGCGGACGCTGAAGCAGCAGCTCGCCTGGCTGGATACCAGCAGACTGTGCTGGGAGCGCTGGAGGACGTCGAAAACGCGTTGGTACGTTTCGGCAGGACGAAGGACGAAAACGCAAGGCTGATGAGCGCGGCGGCTGAATGGGAAAAGGCCGCCGCGCTATCCAGCGCCAAATACCAAGCGGGAGCCATTGAGCTGTTCGAGCTTCTGGACATACAGCGCTCGGTCTATGAGGCGCAAATTTCGGAAGCTGATAGTCAGGCTAGGAGCGCGACTACCGCTGTCGATTTGTTTGTGTCTCTTGCCGGGGGATGGCCTCAGTACACCCCCCCACCGTCCAGCCGTTTGAACTGACCAAATGAGTAACGCGGGGATGCATGTCCCTTGCGTTGCCCATCTCGCAAACCCTACTCGCCGGCGAAAGCTCTGGACTGTCTAACCTACACCCAAAGCGGTAGCTCCATGATGGCGGCTTCCAGGGCGAGTTGGTTTTTGAACGAGCCCCATGAAAGATAGGACACCGTTTCCCCCTTACGATAAGGGATAGGCAAACGGTTACGGTACTCACACGCTACGGCGAACCAAGGCATCGCTGATCAATCGCAGGACGAAGAACCTGAGAGCTGTCCAACTCCTGCTTGGTCATACGAAGCTTGAAAGCACGGTCAGATACCTGGGAATCGATGTCGATGATGCCCTGGAAATGGCGGAACAGACGGAAGTCTGACCATCCATAGTCAGGGCAGCAGTTATCGACAACGCTGTGGGATTCCAGACAGTGCAGGATTATCTGAAACGCATTGAGTACGGGCTCTAGCATTGAACCCATTACCCTGGTCTGACCTAGGAAAGGCACGGCTATCACCTATCGATCACCTACTTTGACACTATTCCAGATATTGAAATCACTCGGTTTGGCAGGAATTCAGCCAGAGAAGATTGACAGTCAATGATGATAGGTAGGATTGACAAAAAAATAGGAAAATGGGGAAAGGATTGACAGACATCACCGTCGATTTATTGAGGAGACGCAAAGAAGATTGACACCTTAGGGTGTCGCACGACCCCAAGTATGTTGGTCAACTCCATGGGGCTCAAGATTCAGTCTCTGGCGATGGATGATCGCGGAGTGGAAGAATCGAGGAGGGGCGAGCTTTCCCACATCTTGAAGTATCGAGATCGCCGCATCTTGTAAACCAAATTTTGTACTTGTTAACTACTAAAACTTACAGTGCAGAAAGTAGGTTTACAGGGTGGTATGAAATGCTGATTTTGCAAGATGATGAAGGGACCTCAGCGAATTCCTCGGCTCCCCACAGAGCCTGAAACCTACCGCAATGTTTTGCGCATATACGAGAATGCAGTCCAGGGAACTGACGCTGCAACTGCGTAAAGCCCGAAAGACCATCGTCAACTTGGTGTAGGCGCATGCTGAGCATGCCCAAATGCTTGGGTCATCGTGAGGACACTCGACAAAGGTTAGGGCCATTTGCTCGACTTGTTCTTTCGGTGTCGCTGCGTTCAACCATTCCCGGGTCTGCTCCGGCGCGATGATCCTAGGTCAAGCTTCTCGGTAGCGCGGGTGATGCCGCCTTGCAGCGCTTCGCGGGATTTATCTTCTGGCGGCAGTTGCGCCAGCAGACGATTCCAGTAATCGATGGCGTCCTGGTAACGCTCGCCTTCGAAGGCTGCGATGCCCAGTAGGCCAAGGCTGGTGACTTCCCTTGGATCAGCCTTGAGTGCTTCGTCGGTCAGGGCCTGAACCTTGTTCGACCATTTTTTGTTGTCGGCAAAATACTGTGCCTGCGCCCATTGACCGAGCAGCTCGGGCTGACGGCCGGCCAGGCTCACGGTGCGCTCGAAGATCTTCGCCGCATCCGCCGGGCGATCCTGAGCCATGTACGTGCGACCGAGGAAGTACATGCCTTCAGCGGATTCCGGCTGAGCGGCGACCGCGCGTTCCAGGCGACGGGTCATCTCTTCCATCGACTGTGGCGCCTGAGCGAATTCGCGGGTCAGTTCGACCTTGTCGCTGGCGCCAAAATGCAGGTACAGGCCAAGACCCAGCACCGGCACCAGAATGGCTGCCAGCAACGGCAAGGGTTTGCCCAGACGCGACACCCGTGGCGCTTCAGCGCCTTCGGTGTCAGCCAGCAATTCACGGGCCGCTTCGGCGCGACCGGCGTCCACTTGCGCCGCATCGAGCACGCCCTCTTCCTGCTGAGTCTGCAACTCAGCCACGCGCTCCTGATACAGCGCGACATTCAGGGCGGTACGATCCTCTTCACGCTGGGCGCGACGGCTGCGCAGCACCGGGATCAGCAGAAAACTCAGGGCGACCAGAAGCAACAGCCCTGCGGCGAGCCAGAAATCAATCATTCTTGGGTTTTATCCAACAGTTGGTCGAGGCGCTGACGTTCTTCGGTGGACAGCGATTGCGGGGTTTCGGCGCGCTGCCCGCGACGCCGGCGGACGATCACCGTGATGATCACGACACCGCCCAGCAGTAGGCCGGCGGGGCCGAACCAGAGCAAGGCGGTCTTGGCATTCACGGCAGGTTTGTAGCGGACGAAATCACCGTAGCGATCGACCATGAAATCGATGATCTGCTGGTTGTCCTTGCCCTCGCCGAGCATGCGGAAAACCTCTTTGCGCAGGTCGGCGGCGATCGGTGCGTTGGAGTCGGCGATGTCCTGGTTCTGGCACATGAGGCAACGCAGCTCCTTGGTCAGCTCGCGATAACGCTCGCGATCAGCCTCCTTGGCAAACTCGTAGGCGTCGATGGCGGCGTGGGCCACGCCCGCCAGGCTCAAACCCAGGACAACGGCAGCGATCCAGCGCTTCATGGCTTGGCCTCATCGACCAGCGCCTGATACTTGGCCGCCAGTTTTTCGCGCCAGACCACTTCGTCGATCACGCCGACATATTTGTCGCGGATGATGCCTTTGGCATCGATGAAGAAGGTTTCCGGAGCGCCGTACACGCCGAGGTTCAGACCCAGGGAGCCCGCCTCGTCACGGATGTCCAGCTGGTACGGGTTGTGGAACTCCACCAGCCACTTCAGGGCATCGGCGTTGACGTCCTTATAGTTGACGCCGTAGATCACCACGCCTTGCTGGGCCAGTTTGTTCAGCACTGGGTGTTCGACCCGGCAGGAAATGCACCAGGTGCCCCAGACATTGACCAGCGCTGGCTTACCCAGAATGTCGGCCTTGGTCAGGGTCTTGTCACCCTGCACGGCCGGCAGGGAAAACGCCGGGAATGGCTTGTCGATCATCGCCGAGGGCAACTCGGCCGGGTCCAGGAACAGACCGCGGTAAAGAAAAACAGCCACCACCAGAAAAATCACCAGTGGCAACAGCATCAACCAACGTCTCATGCCGTGGCTCCCGTCATGCCCAGTGCTTCACGCACACGGCTTTTCACCTTGACCCGGTAACGGCGATCCAGCGCCGCCAGCAGCCCGCCCAAACCGGTGAGCAGACCACCGAACCAGATCCAGCGCACGAACGGTTTGACGTGGACGCGAACGGCCCAGGCGCCGTCGCCCAACGGTTCGCCAAGGGCGACGTAGAGGTCACGGGTGAAACCAGCGTCGATCCCGGCTTCGGTCATCACCGAGTTCTGCACGGTGTACAAGCGTTTTTCCGGGTGCAGCACGCTGACTTCCTTGCCGTCGCGGATCACCCGTACGGTGCCCTTGTCGGACGTAAAGTTCGGGCCTTCGAAGTGCTTGGCGCCTTCGAACACAAAGTGGTAACCGCCCAGGTCCATGGACTCGCCCGGTGCCAGACGCAGGTCGCGCTCGGCACTGTTCTGGCTCGACAGCACGACGCCGAGGGCGCACACGGCGATGCCGAGGTGAGCGACCTGCATGCCCCAATAACTGCGGGTCAGCGTCGGCAGGCCTTTGATCAGGCCTTTGTGGCGAGTTTTGTCGAAGATGTCACGCACGCCGGCCAGCAATACCCAGGCCGCGAGCATGAAGGTCGCGATCACCGCCCAGTTGAAATCGCCATAAGCGACGCCAGCCACCACCGCCAGCGCGGCGCTGCCGAGCAACACCGGGGTCAGCATGTTGAACAGCCATTTGACCGGGGTGTCTTTCCAGCGCACCAGCATGCCGATCGCCATCACCAGCATCAGTAACGCCATCAACGGAATAAACAGCGCGTTGAAGTACGGCGGGCCGACCGACAGCTTGGCACCGGTCATCGCATCCAGAATCAGCGGGTACAAGGTGCCGAGCAGGATCATCGACGCCGCCACCACCAGCACCAGGTTGTTACCCAGCAGCAGGGTTTCCCGGGACCAGAGGTTGAAGCCGACGTGGCTTTTCACGACTGGTGCGCGCAGGGCGAACAGCGTCAGCGAACCACCGACCACAAACAGCAGGAAGATCAGAATGAACACACCGCGCTCAGGGTCGGACGCAAAGGCGTGAACCGAGGTCAGCACGCCGGAACGCACGAGGAAGGTCCCGAGCAAGCTCAACGAGAAGGCAGCGATGGCCAGCAACACGGTCCAGCTCTTGAATACGCCACGTTTTTCCGTGACCGCCAACGAGTGAATCAGCGCCGTACCCACCAGCCATGGCATGAAGGAAGCGTTTTCCACCGGGTCCCAGAACCACCAGCCGCCCCAGCCAAGTTCGTAATAAGCCCACCACGAACCGAGTGTGATGCCGATACCGAGGAAGGCCCAGGCGACGATGGTCCACGGACGCGACCAGCGCGCCCACGCCGCATCAAGACGACCGCCGAGCAGTGCAGCAATAGCAAACGCGAACGCCACGGAGAAGCCGACGTAACCCATGTACAGCATCGGCGGGTGAACGATCAGGCCGATGTCTTGCAGCAACGGGTTAAGGTCACGACCGTCCGTAGGAATCTGCGGCAGGATACGGGCGAACGGGTTCGACGTGACGATTAGGAACAGCAGGAAACCGGTGCTGATCATGCCCATCACCGCCAGCACGCGAGCCAGCATCACTTGCGGCAACTGCCGGGAGAACACCGATACCGCGAAGGTCCAGCCACCGAGGATCAACGCCCACAGCAGCAACGAGCCTTCGTGAGCGCCCCACACCGCGCTGAACTTGTAATACCACGGCAACGCGCTGTTGGAGTTGCTGGCAGCGTAATCCACCGAGAAATCGTCGGTCATGAACGCGTAGGTCAGGCAACCGAAGGCAAACAGCAGAAACGCGAATTGCCCCCAGGCGGCGGGCTGAGCGAGGCTCATCCACAAGCGGTCACCGCGCCAGGCACCGAGCAACGGCACCACGGCCTGAACCAGCGCGAAACACAGCGCCAGAATCATCGCCAAGTGGCCGAGTTCAGGAATAAAGAGTCCGGACGTCATCGATCAACCCTCCTTCGCGGGCGTTGGGGCAGATTGACCGCTGTCTTTCAAAGCCTTGGTCACTTCTGGCGGCATGTACTTCTCATCGTGCTTGGCCAGCACTTCGTCGGCCACCACCACGCCGTCGGCGTTGAGCTTGCCCAAGGCAACGATGCCCTGCCCTTCACGGAACAGGTCCGGAAGGATGCCGCGGTAGCTGATGGTCACGGATTTGTTGAAGTCGGTGACAATGAATTTCACGTCCAGCGAATCGCCGGAACGTTGCAGCGAACCTTTCTCGACCATGCCGCCCGCGCGGATGCGCGTGTCTTGCGGGGCTTCGCCGTTGGCGATCTGGGTCGGGGTGTAAAACAGATTGATGTTCTGCTGCAGGGCGCTCAGGGCCAGGCCGACAGCAGCGCCGACACCCACCAGGATCGCGAGAATGATGATAAGACGCTTTTTGCGCAGCGGATTCACTTGCCGTTCTCCCGGCGCAGACGACGCGCCTCTTGTTGCAGATACCGCTTGCGGGCCAGGATTGGCGCCGCCACGTTGAGGGCCAGCACCGCCAGGCAGATGCCATAGGCTGACCAGACATACAGGGCATGATGGCCCATGGCGAGGAAGTCGCCGAATGAAGCAAAACTCATCGCGCGGCCTCCAGACTGTTCTGCACTTCGGCCTTGACCCAACTGGCGCGGGCTTCGCGCTTGAGCACTTCAAGGCGCATGCGCAGCAGCAGCACCGCGCCGAAGAAACAGTAGAAACCCAGCACCGTCAGCAGCAGTGGCAGCCACATCTCGGCCGGCATTGTCGGTTTTTCGGTGAGGGTGAAGGTCGCGCCCTGGTGCAGGGTGTTCCACCACTCCACCGAGTATTTGATGATCGGGATGTTGATCACGCCGACAATCGCCAATACCGCGCAGGCCTTGGCGGCACTGTCACGATTGCTGATGGCGTTGCCCAGCGCAATGAGACCGAAGTACAGAAACAGCAGAATAAGCATGGACGTTAGTCGTGCATCCCAGACCCACCATGAACCCCAGGTCGGTTTGCCCCAGATCGCCCCGGTGACCAGCGCCACGGCGGTCATCCAGGCACCGATGGGCGCCGCGCACTGCAGGGCGACGTCGGCCAGCTTCATCTTCCACACCAGCCCGACGATGCCGCACACGGCCAGCATCACGTAGACGGATTGCGCCAGCATGGCGGCCGGAACGTGGATATAGATGATGCGAAAGCTGTTGCCTTGCTGGTAGTCCGGTGGCGCGAAGGCCAGGCCCCACACTACACCAACGCCGATCAGCAGCAACGCCGCGACGCTCAGCCACGGCAGCAGTTTGCCACTGATGCCGTAAAACCATTTGGGCGAGCCGAGCTTATGAAACCAAGTCCAGTTCATTTTGTTTCCGATGGAAAACGGGTCGGAGCACGGTCGCCGGGCGATCACATGGAACATGTCCCGGTCACCTCGACGACAGCGCTCCCACGCTCGCTCCTCAAGGATGATTGGGTGTTTGCGCAGCGGCTAAATAGCGGCGTTCGCGCTCGAGCATTATCTGTTTCGGTGCTTCGCTCCAACGTTGAAGTTCGGGGCTGAACCACCAGGCGACGATGAACGCGGACACCATTAGGGTCATGGCGATAACCATTGCGGCGAACATGAGCTATTCCTTTTTCGAGGGTTTGTAGAGGGTGCGCAGATAGGCCACGACAGCGGTTCTCTGCTCATCGGAAAGCATCGACTTCCAGGGCGGCATGGCCGTCCCGGGCACACCGTTGCGCAGAATGTTCTGCAGATAATCCGGGTTGCCTTGCTTGACCTGGAAGTTGGTGGGGCGGGGCGACAGGCTCTGGGAGGCGGGGCCATTACCCTTTCCGCTGGCCCCGTGGCAGCTGACGCAGTTGGCGTCGTACAGCGACTTGCCCAGTGCGACGTCGGCGGGTTGTGCGGGTGCAGTCTCTGGTACGTGCAGGCTTTGTACGTAGAGGGCAAGTGCAGCCAGGGTCGAGCTGTCGAGGTCACGCCAGGCCGGCATGGAAGTCGCGGGCCGTCCATTCCACAACACGTCCGCCAGACGCTCCGTGGTGAAGACCGCATCCCGCAGGTTGGCCGGGCGTGGCAGCAATGACGGCGCCGCCGGGCCATTACCTGCCCCCTCGGTGCCGTGGCAGCTCGCGCAGTTCAATGCAAACGCGGCGGCGCCCTGACGCAATGCAATCGCCCGGTCACTGTTATTGGCAGGCATGACCAGCCCCGGCACCGCGCCATCCAATTGAGGCGTGGCGGCGATCGGGTTCTGGCGGGCATTGAGCGAGGCCGCCATCTCTTCGGCCATCATGCTGTCATGCGCAGTGTCGGAGTCCGCTACCGGCTCGTCGGGCTTGGGTTGCTCAACGGCGGTCGGGTCGTCGTATCCCGACACCTTTCTCGCTCTGCCGAGCGATTGCAGGTAGGCCACCAGATTGAGGCCTTCCGACGTCGGCTTGTCGGCGGCGCCCTCGAAGAGCCACGGATACCCCGGCATGACCGAATCACTCACCACATACCGTGGGTTATACAGGTGAGTCAGTTGCCAGTCGTTGGTGCGCACGCCGGTTTCCCGGGCTAGGTCAGGGCCGATACGACGGGTACCCCAGAGTTGCGGGTAGTCGTACTTGGTCTCCCAGGCTTCGGTAGGAGTACCCCAGCGAGCCACGTCCTGTTCGACGAAACGCACCTGTTGGGTATGGCAATAACCACAGCCCTCGCGGCCGTATACCGCCCGGCCGCGTTCCTCCTGTGCGGTGTAGTCGCGCATGTTGGCAGGGGCGCGTAAATCGATGTTCTTTTGCAATTCCTTGCCCGGCAAAACGCCCAGCAGCATGAACGACAGGATGAAGAAGCCGATGCAGGCCACGAAGATGATGAGGTATGCGCTGTTGAACAGACGATGTTTGACGATCGTTTGCATCGTTAGGCTCCCATGAAAGTAGGTTGGGTGACGGGAGCCGCCAGGACGGCCGGCAGGTTGTTACGCGGCCCGGTGGTCAGGCCTAGGTAGAACGCAATGAAACCGAACAGCAGTGGTACTGCACTCAGGTCCCTGATCCACCAGTAGGTTAGCGAGGCGCGCACGGAATCCATCCACGGCGCAGGGCTTTCCCACAGGTGCGCTTGCACCAGGCCACCTGCGGTCAGGGTGATGAACATCACCAGCAGGCCAGTGGTGATCAGCCAGTAAGCCCAGTTCATAGCCGCATTGTTGTAGCGGGCGTTCGGCATCCGTTGCCAGGCATGGGCGATACCGCCGGCCGCTACGAAGGTGGCGAAGCCGAGCATCGCCAGGTGGGAGTGACCGATCACCCAGTCGGAGAAGTGGGTGAGTTTGTTCACCGGCATCAAGGCCTGGAAAGCGCCTTGCAGGCTGACGATCAGGTACAGGACGATGCCGGTCCAGACGAACCTGAGCGGAACGTCACTCGCCACTTTCGATGACTGCCCGCGTAGTGACATCAGTTGGTTAAACACCACCAGGATCACATCCATGCCCAAGTACACCGAGGCGATGATCGCCGCCTTCTGCGCGTCCATTGGAATGGCCGAGTAGACGTAATGGTGCGTGCCATTGAGGGGATAGAAGAAGAACAGGAACCAGAAGCCGATCATCGACAGGAAGTGGCTGTAGATAGGCCGGTTGGTGGCGGCCGGGATGATGTAATACGAAATCGCCAACACGAACGGCGTGACGAACAGCCCGACCGCATCGTGAATCCACAGCCCGCTGAACGCCGCGCCTTGCGCCCCCGGTACGAAGACCGGAACAAAGTTACCCACGGGGTAGGCTAGCAAACTGAAAACGGCGCCGCCGATGAGGTACCAAGCTGAAATGTACAAGCCACCCTGTTGGCGTTTGAGCAGAAACGGTCCGGCGAACTGGGCGCAGACCAGCAGCAGGCCCACCACTACCAGCACGTCGATGATCATCGGAAACTCAGCCCACTCGATCGACTGGATGGCCAGCCATGGGTTGTCCAGGCCGAGAGAAACTAGCAGCCAGCCGGGCAGCAGCACGCCCAGGTTCCAGAGATAGAAAATTGCCCAACCTAGCTTGCGGTTGAGCACCGGACGATCCGCCAGGCGCGGTACCATGTGATAGCAGCAGGCGAGAAACGCATTGCCCAGCCAGCCGAAGAAGATACCTTGGGTGTGATCGTAGCGAAGACGGCCCCAGGTCATCGACGCGTGGCTGCCCAGCAGATCGGGCATGGTCAGTTTCAACGCGACCAGCAGCCCGGCCACGGCAGACAGGAACAGGGTGATGACCGCCGCGAGGGCATGGGCCTTGACTAGGTCGTAGTCGATACGCGCAAGGGGGGCGAGTTGCTCAACGGCGTGAGGGGATGGCGCTGTACCAGCGACCGGGTTATTCATGGGTCAATTCCTTTATTGCAGGCGAGGTGGAGCTCTTGAGTACCCAGGCGGCAGTCCCGGTGGCCTCCTCATCACTGAGCGGAATGTTCGCGGGGCCTGCGGCGTACCCGTCCCAGCCGGGGCGGGGGTGGGTGATGGCGGTGACCATCAATGCCAGCGCATCGGCATTGAGTGGCTGCGCGCCTATGACCGATTTGTAGCGATCGAGAACGGCGGTCCAGGAAGGCGCGACGAGGCGCTGTGTCGAGTCGTGACAGCCTGCGCAGCGCTGCTGGATCACTGCGGCGCCGACACCGATCAGGACCGCGGCTTGTTCGGTGTCGACCACCGCGGTTATTTCCGCGGGTGGCGCGTCGCCACGCCGGGTGATGTCCGCAGTCGCCTGGGTACGAATGACCGTCCAGCTGATCAGGGTTCCCAGCGCCAGCACGCCAATCGTCATGCTGAGTGCGGCTCGGGAAACACCATGGCCGGACGTGTTAGGGGTGGGGTCGCTCATGGTGTTTCCTTGCCATTGAAGAACATCAGGTAATCAACGATCGGTTCCACGGCCGCATCGGGAATGGGCGCACCGTATTCGTTTCGCATCTTGGCCACCTCAGCCGCCCAGGTAGCCCGTGGGAAAGGCGGTTGGTGGGTGATGAAGCGTGGTGAGTGACACATCGTGCAGAACCCCATGAACTGATTGCGCCCAGGGCCGTCCGGCAGGTAGGGCTCGTCAGAGGGCACAGTGATCGTGTGCACGGGAGGGGCGAAATCGATCTTTGGTGCGTCATTCGCCCAGGCACTCGATGTCGCGAGCACAAGGGCGCAGAGCAAGTGCGTCGAACGCAGATAACTGTTCATTTCATATCACCATGCCAGTGGTTTGCTCGATGACCCGGCGGGCCAGGCCACCACGGTTCCACTGGCTCGTCAGTTGCCCTTCGCCGGCGCGGTTGGTGGCCCGCACCTTGAGCGCGTAGCGGCCTTTTTGGGTGGGGGTCCAGATGAAGCGCCAGCGCCGCCAGGAGTACCGGCCGATCTCCGGATCGAGTTTCGCGTCGGTCCAGGTGCGGCCCCCGTCGAGTGAAACCTCGACCCGCGCGATACCGTCGCCGCCGTCGTTGGCCAGGCCCTCGAGCATGTAGGGGTGATTGACCAGCAGCGCCTCTTCAGGCTCTGGCCGCACGAAGATCGAATGGGTCGCGAAGCGGTTGATGGGAACCGTCCTCGCGGCCAGCTTGCCGGGCTCTTCACTGATCTCGGGGTTGTCGGGAATACGATAGGCTTCGTCCATCCAGATATTGCTGAGCCGCTTGTCCAGCACCTCGATATGCGCCAGGGACTTGATCCAGTAGGTGGCGTACCAGCCTGGCACCACCAAACGCAGCGGGAAGCCATTGAGCATGGGCAGCGCCGCCCCGTTCATCGCGTAGGCGACCATGACGTCGCCGGCATTGGCGTGATCGAACTTCAGCGACTTGACGATCTTCGGCAGACCGGGCATCGGCGACTCGTCCAGGCCCGAGAAGGCCACCTCGACCGCACCGGCCCTAGCCCCTGCACGGTCGAGGAGATCTTTGAGGCGAACCCCGGTCCACTGGGCGTTGCCCATGCCGCCGAACTGCCACTGCAAACCGGCCGGCGTGGGGCCGGAGAAAAGACTGCGGGCATTGCCCGAGCACTGGTTCATGGCGACTAGGGTCACTGGCTCGAAATCGTTGACCAGGTCCTGTAGCGAAAAAGACTGAGGTCTGGCGACCTGGCCATCTAGGCGCAGACGGAAGGTCCGGGTATCGACATGGGTCGGGTAACCGGAAAGGTGCCAGCGCACGAAAAACGCTTCGTTGGGCGTCAGGTCCTGACGGAAATAATGCAACGGGGTTTCCAGTTGCGGCGGGCGGTCGGCAAGCTGAATGAGGCTGGTTTTTTCTGACAGACGCACCAGGCGCCGGTCGGGCCGGGTCGTTTCGTTCAGCCCGGTCGGGGTCAGGTCGTTCCCCGCGAACGAGGGGCGGGGCAACAAACTCGCCAGGCTCGCGGTGGAAGCCAAGCCCAGCAGCCGACGACGATTGAGTTTCCAGAAATCTTCATTACCGTTCATTTTTCATCACCTGGTTGTGAAATATCTGCTTGCCCCGCAAGAGGCTTGCTCGGAAGCAATTCATCGGGTGTGCACACCAATCGATGCCGTTCGTAGTTCAGATCTGGGTTGATCGCGGGCAGCGAATATGAGGCCGAGCACTGCTGGTGGCTCCACCTGATCGATAAGGTGTCCTGATCCTTCTCGACCAGCGCTAGCGCCTTGCCATTGGGGTCGGAAATGGCCAGTTGTTTGCCGCTCGCGTCTTCCACTGACGCGCCGAAGGGGATGAGGTTGTTCTGGGCATCGAACAGTTCGAACTCGACCCGGCGCCCGGTTTTGCTGCTGTAGCGGGCGAGGGCGATGGCGCCGCGACGGGGTACCAGTTGCTGGGTGGCATTGTCGATTTCGATATTGCCACCCAGTTCGCGGGTGTCCAGGCTGACCCAGTTGACGCGGTAGGGTTGCGCGTTGGGGATCACCGCATAGCCGTTGCGCCCGGTTTCAACACCGCTGTAGCTGCTGATCCGGACCCCGCTGACACCCGGAACCTGTGCCAGAGCAAAGGTTTCACCGACCGACTGACCGAGGTTGATACCGCCTGCGTGTGCGACCACGGAGCCGGCGACGTTCACGTTCTGCGAGTCGTAGCCGTGCCCCTGGCTGTAGCCCAGGTTGATATCCGCGACAGCGGTCCGGAAGTTGAGGTTGGCCGAACCCGAGTTGCCGCTGCTGCCGTTGCCGCCCTGTATGGAATACGAGGTGTCGCTGGTGGGCGAAACGTAGCCGTTGATGCCCACCTGGGTGCTGTCGCTGCCTTTCTGCGTGGTAGTGGTGACAAACGCGCGGGGCGCCCGTGATTGACTCCCGAGCGGGAATGACAGTGACAGGTTGAACTGGGTATCCCTGCTCGGCATTCCGCTGAAGCTGAAATCCTCGGTTCGGGTGACATCGAGGCTGTAACTGACATCGCCCCAACTGTTGCCATAGCCGGCGGAAAAACTCCGGTTACCGCCATGACCCCAGTAGCGTTGGTCGCTCGCGTTAACGTAAAGGCTGCCCCATTCGCGGTCGCGACCCAGGCTCTGGTTGATAGTCAAGTCGGTCCGAGTCTTGGCGTTGCCTGTGCGTTTGACCACACCTTCGCTGAGGTCCTGAACGTGATCGGTCAGGGTGCGGTAGCCCTCGGTGGAATAACGGTGGGCCGCCAGGGTGAAACTGGTGTCGGTGCCACTGAATGTCTTGGCATAAAGGGCCCGCACGCTGTCGCCCTGGGTCGTTTGCCCTTGGACCTGGCTTGAGGAGTGGGTCAGGTCGAGCGACACCGCGCCTATCAAGGTATTGCGTCCGAACCCCACGGCCATTGCCTTGTAGTCGTCGCTGGTTTGCAGGCCGAGGATGCCGGTCAGGTTGCTGCCCAGGCCGTAGGCCAGCGTGGCGCTGACCATTTTGGGTTCGGCCATGCCGTCGGTGTTGCTGCGGTAGCGGCCAGCGGAGAGGCTGTATTTCATTTGGCCTTCACGCACCATGATAGGCAGGCTGGAAAACGCCTGCTGGCTCACCCGGCGGCGCCCATCGGCTTCGATGATGGTGATCTCTAGGTCACCGTTGGAGCCGCTGGGGTAGATGTCGCTGATTTCGAACGGGCCAGGCGGCACGTTGGTGGTGTAGAGAATGTAGTCGTTCTGACGAATTTCCACTGTCGCGTTGGACTGCGCCACGCCGCGAATGATGGGGGCATAGCCACGTTCGCTATCGGCCCACATACCTTCGTCGGACGCCAGTTTCAGGCCGCGGTAGCGCACGCTATCGAACAGGTCGCTGTCGGTGAAAATATCGCCGGCGCTGAACTGTCCCTTGAGCGGGGTGACGTCGTGCTGCAGGTAGCTGCGGTTGCTGCTGAAGGTACTCGGCCGACCGGTGCCGTTGCTGAAGTTGGATTCATTGCGCAAACGCCAGGCCCCCAGGTTAATGCCGTTGCGCAGACCCAGGTTATTGGTTAGGCGGGTGTCGCCCTGACTGGCGCTACGACTGTCGTTGAGCTGATAGTTGATGAACGCCCCCGATACGCCATCGTCCCAGAGCTGCGGATCCACGTAGCCACGCATGCCGCGTTGCATCGCCATTTGCGGCACGCTCGCCATCAGGCGCAGGCGGCTGGTGTCGTAGCGCAGGCTGGACTGCTCGATCAGAGACGGCAGGTCGTAGCACGCCTGGGGCGCCGTGGGGTCGAGCTTGCCCTGCGCTTGCAGTTTGCCCATGTCGATACCCAGTTGCGTGAGCAACTCGAGGCTCAGACAGGGTTCGACTCGCCCCGTGCCCGGATTGCGATTGAAGGTAATGTCGCGGCGCCCAATCAGGACTTCGTTGCTATACAGATCAACCCGGTAAGTGCCCGGCAGAACACTGTTTTCAGCCAGCAGAAGTTGCAAGTCCACATCGGCTTGCGCGCCTTGCAGGAAGCTGGTGTTGAACGCGAACAGTTGCGGGTGGTCGGGGGATTCGGATGCCAGCGAGAAACTTGATGGTGCAGCGAAGATGGCCATATACAGTGCATTCAATCGCAGTAATTTGGCACCACGAAGAGATAGACGCGGACGCGCCTCTTTTGCAGGGCCTGGAGCCTGCCTGTTATTGAAAGTGAACGACATGCAAAGGCCTTTATCATGATCGCTCGACTAGAAGTGCCACTGGCATTAGTCAAGTTTCTGGTTTGGCGTCAGGGTGCTGGTTTTGTCTGGGCGGATTTTTCGCTGCTATTACTTGAGCGATCGACTGTTAGTTGGTGTTGGTTTTGCGCGCCGTAATCATTGATGCTGTTGAACGTCAGCTGCGCCGAAGGGTTGCCGTTGAACTTGTGAACCCTGAATGTTTTTGTTTCACCCGGTGCGATCATGGTCGAGTCGGCCGCGAGTTCTTTCTGCCCGCCGGTCTCAAGCGTTATATCGCCCATCGATACGTAAAACAGGCTGGGGTTTTTGACCGTCAATACACCGCCGGCAGCGCCTTGGGACAACGTCCACAGCAGTTGCGAAGGGGCCTTCAGGGGGTCGCCCGGCAAGTGCGCGGGGCGGAAAAAAATCTTGATGCGCTGACGCACGGCCAACTGCAAGGTATTGGCCGTAGTACTCGACTGCGGGATCTCCTGGACATTCAGCCAGACCACTGACTCCTTGTCGGTGGGCATACCTTTGCCTTCATACAGAATGCGCAGCAGTTGCTGTTCACTGGGCAGGACTTTGGCCAGAGGGGGGGTGACGGCAAACGGGGCGGTTTGTGCAGTGTCTTCGCCACTGTCGATCCAGGACTGAACCAGTACCTCCTGTTTTCCATTGCGCACCGTGATATTGGCTTCCTTGTGGGCCCCGTCAAAAACGACCCGCGTACCGCTCAGGGAAATGCTGGCGGTAGCCTGGGCAGCCAGCAGCATGCCCAGTAACCCTAGGCAAGCGGAAATAGAACGACGCAACATGCGAATACCCTTGAATAAAACCTGAGAGCAAGGCCCGAAAGCCTTGCGCGTAATGGATCCTGCGAAGACTTATTCGTATTCGAGGATAAATGGCAGGGTCGCGTCGCCACGACCGGCTGTGGCGCTGCCTTCGGTACCCGTGGTGACGTAGGCTGCAGAGAAGTTGAGGGTGGTTTCACCGCCTTTGCCAACGCCGTGTATTTCGCCTTGAAGCTTGGCGGTGGACTTGGAACTCAGGTCGATGAGGGCTCCCTTGCTGTCGAGCAAGGCGATACCGACGTTGGTGGCGGAGCCGTTGCCGCTGTTCAGCGCCAAGACTTTCTTGCCGGGCACCAGGCCAGAACCGCCGCTGTTGGCGTCGAAGATCATGGAGACTTTGGTGCCAGTGTTGCAGTTGACGTTCAGGTTGAAATCCTGACCGCTGATACGACCCGAAGCTGGATTTTCGGCGGTGCCCATGTCTTTGATCGCGACGTTGCCCATGTCCATGGCAATCACGCGGTCATTATTGGAGCCGTCAATGCTGCAAGCGTCATTGTTGATGGTGCCGGTGAAGCTGATCTTGCCACTGCCGCCCTGAACGGGAACGGGTGGTTTCGGTGGGTCTTCAGCGAATGCATAGCTGGTGGAGGCGATCATCGCCAGTGCGAGAAAGGTTGCAGATATCTTTTGCATGGTATTGCCCGTTGTTGATTTAATAAAAGGTCCTACATGTAACGCAAGCCACAATAATCAGGCTGGCGTAACATTGACATCAGACGATTCTTATAAAATTCGGCGGGCGTACCAGTGCGGTATTAGTTGAAAATGCCGCGGTCTAGGCAGTAGATCAGCAAGTCCTGATCGCTGGTCACTTCAAGTTTGTGCATGGCGGAAACCTTTTGTGAGCTGATGGTTTTGACACTTCTGTTCTGGCGGCGGGCGATATCACTGACACTGACGCCGGCGACGAAAAGACGAAGGATTTCAAGTTCCTTGAGCGACAGACTTTGCAAACGCACATCTAGGCCAGTGCTCGTATCCAGGACCGAATGTTTCACAACATCTCGATGTTGGTAGGGCTTTCCCTGCGCTACAGCATTAAGTGCGCGTTCTATTTCCGTATGCAATTGGTTCTTGCGAATAACCCCGATAACACCCAGTTCATACAGGCGAGTAAGAATCAGCGAGTTGGAGATCATTGTCAGTATCAGCACTTTGACCGCAGGGTAATGACGTTTGAGATAGTCGACCAGTTTGAGCCCATCGCCGTATGGCGAATCGGCGGGCATGTTGTAATCGGATACAACGAGGTCTACCGGTTGCCTTGCCAGCAGTTCGACCAGGCCTTTGGAGCACACTGCCTCGCCGACGATGCAAAAGCGTGGATCGCGCGCGACCAGCTCCCGTACGCCCAGCAGCACAATGGGATGATCGTCGGCGATGATGACCTTGAATTTCTGCATAAGAAAAGTCCTTCGTACCGGGATGCAAGATGGATTTGCCTGAGGGTCTGTTGATTCTATGTCAGGGCCCTCAGAATTGCCGACATCCTGTCCATGACCTCTTGCACCTTCAGTGCCAGCCTTGGATTCAGCCCCGTGCGGGCCAGCTCCGTCTCCAATAGTATGCAATGGTCGGCGAGGTCGATCGCTTGCACAGCGCCCAGGGCGCCGGCAATGCTGTGCAAGCGTTCGCCGAGGATTTTTCCGTCGTTTCGTTCAAGGGCGTCTTCGATCCGTTGCAGGTCCTCCTGCATAGTGCTGATGAACAGCGGCTTCATCACAGGTGACAGGCAGATGCTGCCGGCAAGGCCTGGCATGGCCGCAGGCTTTGGACTTTCGGAAGGGATAGGCGCGGGCTCGCCGTGTAGCGGTGGATTACACAGCTTGATTATTTGCGCACGCAGGGTTTGCAGGCTCAAGGGCTTCACCAGCCAGGCATTCATCCCGGCGGCGATACAGCGCCGGCCTTCTTCGCGCATGGCGTTCGCCGTGACGCCGATGATCGGCAGCCGAGCGTCGTGTTCGCGCAGGGCCATGGCCAGTTCATAACCGTTCATGACTGGCATGTTGACGTCGGTCAGCACCAGGTCGAACTCCGCGGGTTGCCACAGGTGCAAGGCCAGTTCCCCGTTGGCGGCCACCACCACGCTGCAGCCCAGCGCCTCCAGTTGCTCCTTGAGTATGGCCTGGTTGATCGGGTTGTCTTCGGCTATCAGGATGTGTAGGTTCAGCGCCGAGCTGCGTGGAGGCATGGGCGTGCTGACAGCTTCCGGTTGGGCCGAGCGCGCTTGTAGGATGGCCTGGGTGATGGCCCGTATGTCATGGATGTCCACCTCCCAGCCACCCTGGACAGGCTGGGCCGGGTTGGGGCCACCGCTGGTGCAACGGATCTGCGGTCCATCCCAGTGCGGCGCGCGCTCGGCGGGTAGCACATCCACCAGCAAGGTATCGGCCCGCAGGTGCTCCATCTGTAGCGTCGCCAGAGTCGCCGGGATACCCAAGCGGTTGAGCCAATTGCAGTGACTTTGCGCCAATTCCAGTATCGGCGCGCGAACCTGAATGGGTGCCAGTGACGGATCGATGGCCTTTCTGTCGGCGGCGCCCGACGGCAAGATGGGCAAGGTAATGCGCAGGGAAAAACTGCTGCCCAGCCCCGACTCGCTGACCACGCTCAACTGCCCGCCCATCATTTCGCTGAGCCACCCGCAGATTGGTAACCCAAGGCCTGCGCCACCTTCGCTGGAGGCCTCCCGGACCTGGTAGAACAGTTCGAACAGACGGGCCTGTTCGGCCTGATCGATGCCAATGCCGGTGTCGGTCACCTGCCACTCCAGGCTGACTTCGTGGGCGCTTGTCGCCAGCACCCGGGTACGCAGCACCACCCGACCCGCATCGGTGAACTTGATGGCATTACTCAGCAGGTTGTTGAGGATCTGGCGGATCCGCAGCGGATCCCCCATCAGCCGGCCGGGCAGGATGACATCGGTGCAGCCATACAGTTGCAGCCCCTTGCGCTGTGCGAAGGCTGCGTAGGTACGCAGGGTGTCCTCGATCATTTCAAGGGGCGCGAACTCCACGGGTTCGATGGTCAGTTGGCCGGATTCGATCTTCGACACATCGAGCACATCGCTGATCAACTGGAACAGGGTGGCTGAGGAGCGCTGGATCGTCTGCAGGTAAGATTGCTGGCGTGGCGTCAGTTGGGTCAGCCCGAGCAGTTCCAGGGTACCGAGCACACCGTACAACGGCGTGCGAATCTCGTGGCTCATGGTTGCCAGAAACAGGGTTTTGGCTTCGTTGGCCGCGTCGGCGGCCCGCATGGCCTGTTCCAGGGCGTGGGCATCCTCGACGTGGCGCGTGACGTCGTTGAACGCATACAGGCGCACATCCTCGCCCTGGTAGCGAGTCGAGACGAAATTCACTTCCAGATAACGCCCGTCGATCTCCAGCGGGAGTTCGGTAGTGCTGTCGCTGTCGCTGTCGTGCCGGGCATCGAGGGCATTGACCAGTCGGGCGGTGCTTTGCCATTGCCGGGCGCGCTGGTTTTCCATAAGTACCTGGTTGTTTTCTCGGCGTACGACGCACAGGCCGGTGGGCGCGGTGTCGATCACCGCGCGGCTGAACGCGATGCTCTCGGCGATACTTTCATGGGCCTGGCGCGCAGGCAGGATGACTTTTCTCCGGTACCAGCGGTTGGCCAGCCAGCTCAGGCTAAGAATGGCCAGGAAGGCAGCAGCCAGACCGATCAACGGCAAGAGCGCCGCGCGGAAGAAATGCGCGAAGCCGATGGTGTAGATGGCCGTCCAGCCCTGACCGCGGGAGTTGTCCAGCTTGAACACCAGCCCTTCGGCCCTGAGGTTGAAGCCATCGTGCAACGGCGACGCCGGATCGACGGCGCCGATCAGCACTTCTCCCGTGGGTTTCACTAGGGTGAAGCGGTCATAAATCGACCAGTCCATGACACGTTCGAAATCGTTGATCTGTGCCAGATCGAGAAGTAAGGCGAGGGTGACATGGGTACCAGCACCCTTGATAGTCAATTGCTCAGATTCGAGGTCGAGATTGACGTAGGCCAGCAAGCGGGCAGGGGTCGAGCCCCCCGGGTGCTCGACGTAGCTTTTCCAGTTGATGCTGGTGTTGGCCGGCTGCTCGCTCTCTAGCGGCCGACGAGCGAGCACCGTCTTGAACACGTCACTGAAGCGTTCGTGGGTACTCATCACTTTGCCGCGCCCGCGTCCGGCCGAAGGCACGGTGATGTCGTAGTTACCCTGGGGGTTGAACAGGAACACCTGCGGCGAGCGATAATACGAGCCTGCCCAGAAGGTGCTGTAGAAGTCTGCAAGGTTGGCGCCCAAACCGAGGATTCCGGGGGATTCCCCCGACGCGAAGGCGTTCGGCTCGAGCTTGACGCTGAACGGCATCGAAAAGGAAAACGCCTGGCCCTGATAGATGTTCGGCCCTTCTTCAGGCAAAGGGCTGAACACGCGCACCCGGTGGCTGCCGTTTCTGAGCAGGTCGCGCTGGACACTGTAGTGGGTCAGGGCTTCGAGAAATTCCTCTTGCTCCTGGACGTTTTCCATCAGGCGGGCGAAGTGCAGGCGCACCGTGCCCTGGGTTTCTTCAAGCAGGCGCTGTAGCGACCAGGCGCTGAGACCGACCAGCAATAAGGCCATCGCTACCAGCAGCGTCATGCCCTTGTTCAAGCGTGAAGAGCTGCGAGCAAGGTTTTCCAAACGGTCGTTGTTGTGCTTCATAAGAACGGCTCGTAGCGCTTTGATGGGTTGAAATCGGTGCCAACATCCTACTGCTGTTTGCGATTATAAGGCGTGGAGCCTCAGTTGAGATCAGTTGGCCAGTTTCGGACCAGCAGTTGCTCGAACTGATCCACGGGCAGTGCGCGAGAAATCAGAAACCCCTGAGCCTGGTTGCACCCTGTCTTGCGTAGCGCGTCGAGCTGGCCCGGTGTTTCCACCCCTTCGGCCACCACTGTGAGACCCAGCGTGCGGCCCAGGGCGATCAGGCTGTTCAGTGCCGAGGACATGCATTCGTTGTCCTGGCTGCCCTGGACCAGCGCCCGGTCAATCTTGAGTTCGCTGAAGGGGGCCGACACCAGGTTGAGGTAGGAACTGTACCCCTGGCCAAAGTCATCCTGAGCCAGGCCAAAGCCCTTCATGCGCAAGCGGCAGGCACCGGCGTAGTAGTTGCTGGGCTCTTGGGGCATGGAGGATTCCAGCAACTCGAAGCACAATTTGCCGGGCTCGCCCTGGTGGTGGAGAACGAACTCCAGCAGCCGATCCGCCAGGTCAGGGTTGTCGAGCAGGTGGGTGGGCAGGTTGATCGAGACTGGGATGTTGTAGCCTCGTTCGCGCCAGCGTGCCTGGGCAGTCATGGCCTGTTTCAATATTCGCCAGAGCAGGCGGTCTTCCAGTCCGCTGGATTCGAGGGCCGGTAGGAACGCGCCGGGCAACAATATTCCGTGTTTCGGGTGTGCCCAGCGCACCAGCGCTTCCGCTGCGACGATACGGTCATCCTGCACCGAGATCCTGGGCTGGAACCAGGTCTGGAAAGCGTGGGAATCCAACGCCTGAACGAGTGTCTGGCGGTCGAATGTTGCCTGCTCTCGGTGGGGACTTAGCTCTTTGTGCCTCACGGGCCGCAGTTGTTCGATCAGTGTGCGCAGGGTGGAGGCGGTCACGGGTTTGGAGATCAGCCCGACCACCTTGATGCCGAGGTTCTTCGCCACCAAGCTGGCCGCCGTCAGGATGCGCCGGGAAGCGACGCTCATGATCGCCAGATCCGGCTTGTAGCGAAGATTCTCCAGTTGCTGGATGAATTGCACGCCGTCCATACCGGGCATCAGCAGGTCGGTCAGCACCAGGTTGAACTCGCTCTGCTGCAGGCGCTCTAGGGCTTCATTGCCGTCTTTTGCGGTATGCAGGTTGTAGTCGCCCAGCTCCCTGAACAGATGGTGCAGGTACATGCGCTGGAACGGGTGATCTTCGACGATCAGGATGTTATAGGGCTTCACGACGGATTCCATGGTAGGGCGTCAGGCAGTTGTAGAGGGCTTGCAAGGTGAAGGGTTTGACCAGGCAGTGATTCATGCCAGCCGCCAGGCACCGCTCCTGTTCGCCGCGCATAGCGTTGGCCGTGGCGCCGATGATCGGCACCGACTTGTCGCGCCGACGTAGTGCCTTGACCAATCCGTAGCCGTTCAGGTCGGGCATGTTCACGTCGGTCAGGACGACATCGAACCGGCCTGGCTGCCAGCGCCGCAGCGCCTGCTCGCCATCAGCCGCCAATTCCACGCTGCAACCCAGCGCTTCGAGTTGGTCCTTGAGGATCATCTGATTGATGGGGTTGTCTTCGGCCACCAGCACCCGCAGGTCGAGTCGGCGCATCTCGCTATTGCGGATGCGAGCATCCTCCCGGATAACCCATAGCCCCTGAGCCTGGCTGACCGCCTCGTGCAGGGCGGTGAGGTTATTGAGGTTGACGTGCCACACGCTGTTCTCTGTCTGGTGTTCGCTGCGACCATCGGCACTGGCCAGGATCTGTGGGCCGTTCCACCCCTCCACTAGCCTGTGTTGCAATGTGCCGGGATGCAGTTCGAGCAAAACTTGGCCGTGGGGCATGCAGGTGTTCGGAGGTCGACCGATATGCGGCCGGGCGCCCCAACGATGCAGCCAGCCGGCAAGGGTTTCCGCCAGCTCGCGGATCGGCGAGACGAGGTAGATGGGTTCGGCCAGCAGATTGCGCGGCACCGTTGCGTAGCCGGTGCTGGAGGCGACCTCCAGCGGCAGGATGAGGCTGACACTCGTGCCCAGATCACGCTCACTGACCAGGTGGATCTGGCCGTGCATCAACTGGGTCAGGCGCTGGCAGATAGGCAGTCCCAAGCCGCTCCCGGCGATAGCATGATGGTTGCCTTCGGTTTGATAGAACGACTGGAAAACCAACGGCTGAGCTTCCTCGGCGATGCCCTTGCCCGTGTCGCAGACCTGCCACAGCAGGCTCGAACGCCCACCCTCGATGCGCTGAGCACGGGCCCGCAGCACCACGCGCCCGTAATCGGTGAACTTCAGCGCATTGCTAAGCAGGTTGTTGAGCACCTGACGGATTCGGCTCACATCGCCAATCAGCCGCTCCGGCAGGTGGGGATCGAGGCAGGCATAGAGTTGTAACCCTTTGCCGATGGCGGCGGCACTATAGGCATGAATGACGTCCTGGGCCAGTTCCAGCGGTGAGAACTCGCTCAACTCCAGGGTCAGTTGATCTGCTTCGATCTTCGAGACATCCAACACATCGCAGATCAGTTGCAAGAGAGTGGCACACGCCCCTTCGAGGGCCAGCAGGTAGTCGGTCTGCCGGGCGTCCAGCCGGGTTCGCGAAAGCAGCTCGAGGGTGCCCAGGACGCCATACA
Organism: Pseudomonas sp. ZS1P83; assembly: GCF_054897825.1. Taxonomy (NCBI): domain Bacteria; kingdom Pseudomonadati; phylum Pseudomonadota; class Gammaproteobacteria; order Pseudomonadales; family Pseudomonadaceae; genus Pseudomonas; species Pseudomonas sp. ZS1P83. The sequence continues at coordinate 3,415,785 of NZ_CM142706.1, read as the reverse complement.
GCGGTGTACGGATCTCGTGGCTCATGGTGGCCAGAAATAAAGTCTTGGCCTCGTTGGCCGCATCGGCCGAACGGCGCGCTTCGATCAGCGTGGCCTCGACCTGCTTGCGCGTACTGATGTCGCTGAAGGCACAGAGCAGCGCGTCCTCGCCCTTGTACCGGGTGGTCGCACAGCTGATGCACAGGTGGCGGCCATCGACGGTTTCGATGTGATCGTCGCCCTCATCGTAGGGGGAGGCGAATGCCTGCCGAACCCAACCCGCACCCATCAGGTCACGCGCCGGCCCCGCACCGAGCCATTGCTGAGCTAGGTGGTTTTCCAGCACCACCTTGCCGTCACTGCGACGCAGCACGCACAGGGCGACCGGCGCGGTCTGGATCACATCGCGGCTGAACGCCTCGCTTTCCACCAGCGCCTGGATGCGTTGGATGGCCGGAATGATCAAGCGCTGTTCGAAGCGTCGGGTCAGCAGCAGGATCAGGGTCAGGCTGAGCAGGCAGAACAGAAGTGAACCGAGTAGTTGTTTCCACAAGCCATGCAGCACCGACGGCAGATCGATCGAGTACACGAGCTGCCAGTCCGAAGAGGTCAGGTTCTTGCGAATCACCAGGCGCTCGGGGAACAGGCCGCTGCCGATGAAGCCGAAGAAGCTGTCATGTTCTGCGCGACAGAGCTTCTGGTCCGGTGCCGGCGCCGCGCTGTTGCTGAAGACCCGCATGCCATCGGCCGTGAGCATCATGAAAGTGCCGGCACTCTGATCGCTGAGAGCGGTGGACACTTCGTGGCTGTCGATCTCCAGGCCGAGCCAGCCCGCTTGCGCGTCGTGCTCGTCGAGACGGGTGAACAGGTACAAGTGCGAGTGCTGCCCGGTCTGGCCGCTCAGCCACAGTTCGTTAACCGTCGTGGCGCGGGAATCGAGTTCCTTCAGTTGATCGAGGATGCCGGGCGGGATGACGGGTGCTTGGGTTGACGCGTTGTAGAGCCGGTTGATCTGTGGCTGTTCGCCTGTGTTTACGTAAAGCAGACTAACCTTCTTGTCATGCAGGTAATCTCCCAGGCGGCGGGTCAGCCAAAGATTCCAGGCATGGGCGGGGTCGCTGCCCAGAAGCAGGTGGGTTTCCTCGTCCCGTGGCGTCGGTGCTTGGGGTACGGTTTGCGCCGGTCTGCGAACCGCCGTGAGTCTCAGGCTTTCAAGCAGCGCCTGACGGTTGGTGAAAAAGGTATGGGCTTCGGCGATCGCACTGCTCATGTAGCCGCGTCGCTGGGAGAGGTCGCTGTTGAAAGTGAACAACAGAAAGTTGTACACACCACTCAGGATGCCGATCGACAGCACGATGGCAAATATCCGAAGCAGCCAGCGGGCGGCCTCGGGGGTGGATAACACCGGGTTGATCTGCAGCAGGTATCGTCGTAATCGCATCCGCCAATTCTAGGAGGCGGCCTGGCGAGGCGATATCGGACGATTCTTAAATCGCGGCCCAGGGTCAAAGGTAGTTCATGGTGAAGATGACTTCGGTATCTGCCGTACCCGGCCTAAGCGATTCGGAGGGCAGTCGATAGTAGCTGGCGCTCATGGGTATCTGGAAATTGCCGCCCTTGCTGTCGTAGTCCGTGAAGTTCTGGGCAGTGTTCAAAGGGATGGGGTTGCCGCTGCCGTCGCGCAGTTGCAGGGCCACGCCCTTTGCGGTCGAACTAGTGTTCAGGGAAACGATGCCTTGGGATGCATTGATCGGCGGGGTGGTTTCCTTGAGCGTGTAATTGACTTTCTTGATGATGCCAGCAGGGCAATTGTTCAGCGTTATGTTGAAATTAACAGGTTGTGTGGTATTACCGCTGGAACCGAAGTCACTAGGCGTATAATTTCCCATCTCTACAGCTATATTCGGTGTCTCACAAGAGGCAGCAACAATATTTATCGGGTTATTCAGATTGAAGTCCAACACCACCGCTTCGCCGAAAACATATTGTCCTAGTTTTCCAGGTTTAATAGTGCCCAAGGATGAAAGATTGCCGCGCTTGATAATTGTAAGCGTGAATACTTTAGCAGGGGCTACGTAGTCTCCCGCGTTCCTTAATTCGGCTACTCCCATATAAGCTATTTTAGCAGCAAGTCCACTAGTGCCGAGCGGAAATTCGTTACCACTTTGCGGTTGTTTGCCACGAGAAGGGTCGACCACATATCCCAAGAGCGAGTCGGTAGTGCATGTGAATTCAACATACCGAATTGATTGTTGCTCTGAGGTATAGATTATGGTGCCATCCGCCGTATCTCGTGGGATTGTCAAGCTTCCCGCCCCTGTAAAGTTTATATACTGTGTGCCTGGCGTCTTTACTCGACAAAGGGCATGTGCGCCCGAACTATGCCCAAGTAACACGGCAGCGATAAAAAGTGTTGGGGCTCGACAATCAATAGCGACTAAGTTTTTTTTAACTCTATTGATCAGTTTAGATTGTCGATCTAGAAATTTACCAATAAATGTGCAGCACATATAATAAGGTCCTGTAAAAGTTACGCAAGCCTGATTTAAAGGAAAGCCCTACGGCACGCGATTGCTAAAGTAGTGTTGATGGTTTCTTGAGTAGGTCTAGCATTTCATGATGAGAGTTAGCCCGATGGCAAATACCCGAAGCAGCCAGCGGGTGGCCTCGGGGGGGATAACACCGGGTTGATCTGCAGCAGGTATCGTCGTGCCCTTCGTTCGTCCTCCTCCTTTCCTGCCTCCTTCCTTCGCCTTACTCACCTTCTTGCCGAAGTTACTCGCGCACTTTCACCAGTTGACCAAGTGTGTCGAGCATCGCCTCATTGGAAGCCGTCATGCTCGGGCTGGTTACGTATTTGTCATTCGCCACGAAGCTTGGCACCTCGCGGATCTTGTAACGCATCGCCAGCCTGTCGCCTTCAGCGATCTTGCTTTTAACGGCAAATGAATTAACGGCTTGGTTCGCCAGCGTTCTGTCTGCACCGAGGTCAACGAAAAACTCAGTGATCGCATCATCGTTGTCCAATTTTACCCCGCGGCTTGCTAGTTCAAATAGCGCCTGGTGCGAGGCAGCCTTCAGGTTCAGCGCCTCACTGACATAGAATGCCTTGGCGTAGCCCGCCCATTGTTTGTTGCCGAAAGAAACAGGGATTTGTATGATCATAACGTCCTTACCAGCGTCCGACGCCCATTCGGCAACCGCCGGATCCAGTCGACGACAATGCCCGCAAACGTACGAAAAGAACTCGAGCACTTTTGGCGACTCGCTCACGCGTTCCTCTGTAACTTTGTAGTTCTTCCCGGCTTCCGGGGGAGTATTTGTATCTGCCATCGCCAGCGGCGCGAAAAACAATGCGGGTACAACTAGTGCGAGCCAGGTTTTTTTCATGGGACACCTTTTATATCGTGAATTGAAGTTTTCTTTCAGAGGAGTTTTTCGACCATTTTGGCGGTCACTGTCGTGTAGTCTCGAAGAATAAGGCAGGCGACGAGCGTGCCTATCAATATCCCCACAATACTTCCGAGAACAACACAGAAAACAACAGTTCTAAAAATACTCATGGTTCCTCTGTGAGTCTTTGCGGTTGAGAGGCGCAGGTGCCGAATAAATCATGTCGTTGACTCAGGCATTCAGTGAACAGGCCAACGCCGAGATCGCCACCAGGCCCACCGCCGTCACGAAGACGTTGGAAGCCTGACCACGATAACGCGCCATGGCCGGCACCTTGCGGATCGCGTACATCGGCATCAGGAACAGGATCGCGGCGATGATCGGGCCACCGAGGGTTTCAATCATGCCCAAAATGCTCGGGTTCAACGTGGCGACAATCCAGCAGACCACCAGCATGAAAGCTGCCGTCATGCGGTCCAGCGTCTTTGGCGCCGGGCGCTTGCCGCTCTTCACGATCAGACCTTTCAAGCCTTCGCTGGCACCGATGTAGTGGCCCAGGAACGACTTGGAAATGGCCACGAACGCAATCAACGGCGCCGCGAAGGCGATGGTCGGGTTGCTGAAGTGGTTGGCCAGGTACGACAGGATCGACAGGTTCTGCGCCTTGGCTTCCGCCAATTGCGCCGGCGACAGGGTCAGCACGCAGCTAAAGACGAAGAACAGCACCATCACTACCATCAAGGCGTGGGCGCGGGATAGGATCTGCGAGCTGCGTTCTTCGGCGTGCTCGCCGTAACGGCGCTTCTGATCGACCGCGAATGCCGAGATGATTGGCGAATGGTTGAACGAAAACACCATTACCGGAATCGCCAGCCACAGCGTGTGCAGCAGTGCCGATGGTTCTGGCAGCGTCGAAGCGGTGGCGAGGATGCCGCCGTCCCAGTGAGGAATCAGGAACACCGCGAGGAACAGCAGCGCAACAATGAACGGATAAACCATCAGGCTCATGGCCTTGACGATCACCTGCTCGCCGCATCGCACCACCGCCAGCAAGCCGAGGATCAACACGAACGACAGCACGGCGCGCGGTGGCGGCATGATGTGCAGTTGATGTTCGAGGAAACTGCCCACGGTATTGGTCAGGGCCACGCTGTAGATCAGCAAGATAGGGAAGATCGCGAAGAAGTACAGCAAGGTGATTAGCGCACCGGCCTTGAGGCCGAAATGCTCCTCCACTACTTCGGTGATGTCCGCGCCTTCGCGTCCGGACAACACGAAACGGGTCAGGCCACGGTGTGCGTAAAAAGTCATGGGGAACGCCAACACCGCCAGGATCAGCAACGGCCAGAAGCCGCCCAGGCCCACGTTGATGGGCAGGAACAGCGTTCCGGCGCCGACGGCCGTGCCGAACAGGCCAAGCATCCAGGTGGTGTCATGACGGTTCCAGCTTTTGAGATGGCTAGGTGCGCCCACATCAAAGGGGCTATCGGAAGTATTGGCCGGATCGTTCATCCCTCAGGGTCTCCGTAATGCAGTCAGGCGTTATCCGCCCGTAGTGTTCATGAAACGCACGAGTTGCACGGCGTCATCGAGTGCGAAGTGGTGGCGATACGGTTTGACGTTCATTGCGTCGATGATCGACTGCTCCAGTCGCCGGGTATCGCCCGGGTAGCGGCGAAGCACCTGCTTCAGGTCGACGGCGTGCTCATTGCCCAGGCACAGCAGCAACCGGCCTTCCACGGTGAGCCGAACGCGATTGCACGTTCCGCAGAAGTTATGGCTGTGGGGCGAGATGAACCCCAGGCGAATGTGCGGCGCTTCGGCCAGTCGCCAATAGCGTGACGGGCCTTGAGTCGATTCGGCTGAGCCGATGAGGGTGTAGCGCTCGGCAATCCGCTCGCGTACCTGCGCGCTGGAATAAAACGCTTCGACACGGCTGTGCTCGCTGATGATGCCCAGCGGCATTTCTTCGATGAAGGAAATATCCAGCCCCAGATCTATGGCGAAGGCCACTAGATCGTTGATCTCGTGATCGTTGCGTCCTTTCATCACCACGCAATTGAGTTTGGTGTGCTGAAAGCCTGCAAGCTTAGCGGCGTCGATACCCGCGATGACGTTTTTCAGATCGCCTTTGCGAGTCAGAGCCTTGAAGCGATCCGCATCCAAGCTGTCGAGGCTGATGTTTAGGCGCTTGACGCCAGCGTCGAATAATGGCCCCGCCAACTTTACCAGCTGTGATCCGTTGGTGGTCATGCACAGTTCGCGCAGGCCCGGCAGTGCTGCAAGGCGTTCGCACAGGCCGACGACACCTGGGCGAATCAGCGGCTCGCCACCGGTTATGCGGATTTTTCGGGTGCCCAGTGCGACAAAACGTTCTGCTACTCTATAAAGTTCTTCGAGTGTCATGACCTTCTGGCGCGGCAAGAACGTCATGTCCTCGGCCATGCAATAAACGCATCGGGCGTCGCATCGGTCGGTGACCGACAATCTGAGGTAGTCGATCTGACGAGAAAAATGGTCTATCAAAGTTCGTTTGGGCACTACCACCTCCAGTTGCCGCTCAGGCTCGTTAATAAGCGGGTCTGTTCACGTTTTGGAGTAGTGTGTCGTGCTGGTGTAGGCGGTTGAATCAGACGAATCTTAAATCGGGAGGTAGCATTCGAACTGGGCGGAGTGGATATCTTCCAGTTTTGTTTCCGCTAGAACAGTTCCGCGCACGGGGCAGCGAAGCGATCGCAATGGATGCTTGGATTTGTAAAGGTCACTATGCCCCCCGTACTTTCGGGCACCCAACCCCGCCCCGTATCTACCTCGCTTGTTTTCCATCTGTCGAAAATTCTAAGATTAAGCCGTCTGGAGACACCGCGCCCAGCTCCTCTGCAGCACACCAATTTCTTTGTAATCCTTCCAGAAGCGCTAAAGTGCGGCCATACCGCCAGTCAGTTGAACAGCACGAATCAGACCTGCATGCGCAGCCACGAGACGTTTGATTTTAAGCTCCAGAGCCTCTATCTCCACCGTTCGCCTGATTACTACCTCCGTTTGGACGCTTATTGGTGCATGCGCGACGCAAGTTTGTCGATCGAGGCGCAAAAAGTGCAACCCAAGGGCAAAACCGGGCGTGCCGATACAGCCCTGAATCTGATCAACAAGCTGTACGGTGTCGAGCGAGATTTAAAAGAAGCCGGCGATGAACATCGCCATGAAGGTCGACAGCAAAACAGCCTGCCGGTCCTGGCGCAGTTACACGCCTGGCTGGAGAAAACGCAAAACGCGCTGGGCAAAACCATCAGTTATCTGGCCAGCAACTGGGACAAGTTAGTCCGTTACACCGAAGCCGGTTTTTTGCCAATCGACAACAACGCGGCAGAGGTGCGACACGAAGTCGCTTACAGAAGTTGTTCCCCTTGGAGGGAACCACCCGTGTCACCGGGTGAATCTAGAAGGCTGAATCAAGAGCGCCTTTGACAATGTAACGAGGCACCGCAAGGTGCGGGGTATCAATCGCGAGAGGCGTACCCTTCTGGCAGCCATAGCCGGATGAGTACTAGGGAAACTCTGAAGAAGACTTCCAAATCTGGTGAAATACCCGCCTGACACGAACACGACGGTTGAGTCCCGATGAAACAGATGTCCTTCGCCGATGCCGAGTACGCCGGCAAACGTAAGCAGACCCGCCGCGAGCGCTTCCTGAACGAGATGGATCAGGTCGTGCCCTGGAAGGGCTTGGTTACTTTGATCGAGCCGCATTATCCAAAGGGCGAAGGGGGCCGTCCGGCGTATCCGTTGATGGCCATGTTGCGCGTTCATTTGATGCAGAACTGGTTCGGCTACAGCGATCCGGCGATGGAAGAATCACTGTATGAAACGACGATTCTGCGCCAGTTCGCGGGCTTGAATCTGGATCGGATTCCCGATGAAACCACGATCCTCAACTTCCGCCGCTTGTTGGAAAAACATGAGTTGGCAGGCGGGATTTTGCAGGTCATCAATGGCTATCTGGGCGACCGTGGCCTGCTGTTGCGTCACGGCACGGTGGTCGATGCGACGATCATTCACGCGCCGAGTTCGACCAAGAACAAGGACAGTAAACGCGATCCCGAAATGCACCAAACCAAGAAAGGGAATCAGTACTTTTTTGGTATGAAAGCGCACATCGGCGTCGATGCCGAATCCGGCTTGGTGCATAGCCTGGTGGGCACGGCGGCCAATGTGGCGGACGTGACGCAGGTCGATCAGTTGCTGCACGGTGAGGAAACTTACGTGTGTGGCGACGCCGGTTACACCGGCGTGGACAAACGTCCCGAGCATCAGGATCGCAAGATGATCTGGTCGATTGCCGCCCGACCAAGCAGCTATAAAAAGCACGCAAAAAAGAGTCTGATCGGGCGCATGCGACGCAAGATCGAATACGCGAAAGCGCAGGTGCGGGCCAAGGTTGAGCATCCGTTTCGCGTGATCAAGCGCCAGTTTGGTTATACGAAAGTGCGCTTTCGTGGTTTGTTTAAAAACATCGCGCAGCAGACAACGTTGTTCGCTTTGTCGAACTTGTGGATGGTGCGAAAACGGTTGATGGGTATGGGCGAGGTGCGTCCGTAATGCGGGCCAATTGCCCTGAAACAGTGCAATCAGAGGAAAGAACCGTGGATTAAGGACAAGAAAGGTCTGATTTTCGCCGACTTATGATTTTTTGAGCCTCAAGTAGTGAGGGTATCAAAAATCGGTGGGTACTTCAGACCTTCCCTAGATATTCGGTACGGTGAACACATGTGAACCTGCATAAAGATCGTTACGTTGAACGAGCGGAAATGGCTTTTACGCTCGAACCAAAAGGGTAACGGAGGTGGGAACTGCGTCTTTCTGCTACGCGTTCGTGACCCATAGGCCTCCCGGTTGACTCCCGAAAAATCAGGTAGAAGTATGATTGCACGGAGCTCAGGGAGAAGAGGGCTTACTGCGTACTGGCTTTAGCACTATTGCGCCGTCAGTCACCTCGAGACTCAACTCATCACCTAGGTCTAGGCCAAGTCTCGCAAGCACTTCTGGTGGTAGTTCGACGATGACGTCGCCACTTTCATCTGGGGTGTCCTGGCATTTGACCGCCCAGCTTCTGATGTCACTCATGATACGACTCTCACTACATCGTGGGGGAGTCGCTTCATTATGCTCGTGCTTTGTCCTGCATGGATGGAGGAAATTTAACAGTCGCTGATGGCTGAGCGCCGTTCATTAAGGTAAATGGATTTTGAGTGACAAAGCAGTGGCGGTGTATTCGTCAGTCTCGAATGGCTCGGTATCTGGCCCGAAGGGATGCTAGGTTCTGTACGAAATCAGCTGAAACTCATTTGAACCCTGCAAGCGTCGGGACTCAGTAGAGTTCGCGTCCAGGAGCCCACGACGGCCAAACGGTAGGAACGCCCCGACGCAGCCTGGGATTTGGTTGCAGACATCTTCAGTGAACCCCGCCGTAACGGACGCCCACGGGCAGATGATCGGCTGATGCTCAACGGCGTGCTCTGGGTGCTCTGCTCGGGCCGGGAGCAAGCCTCCTCCCACATTTGATTTTTGGTGTCTGGTAGATAGGCGGCTCAGGCGCGGATTGATTCCAGCATCCGCAGTAGCATCGCATCACACCCCGCTAATTGCGCCACACTCACAAACTCATCCGGCTTATGCCCCTGGTCCATGCTCCCGGGCCCGCACACCACCGTGGGAATGCCCGCCGCATCGAACAACCCGCCTTCAGTACCAAACGCTACCGTGCCAAATTCCCGCGAACCGGAAAACGCCGCGATCAATTCTGCCGCCTGGCTGCGTTCGTCGGTGACCAAGCCTGGGTAAGCGGACAACTCGGTAAAACGAATCGCACTCTGGCGACTGACTGCCTGCATGCGCGGCAGCACTTTTTGCATGGCATAAGCCTGCAACTCCTCAGCTACCTCACCCGGATCCTGCGACGGCAAGGCACGAATCTCAAAATCAAACCGACAATCTGCCGGCACGATATTCAGCGCCTTGCCGCCACTGATCACCCCGGTCTGCACCGTGCTGAATGGTGGATCGAAACGCGCATCTTGGGTGTCCAGCAGGCGTTGCCCGATTCTTCCCAATTCACCAATCAACTCCGTCGCATGCTCGATGGCGTTCACCCCATACGGCGCATAGGCCGAGTGACATGCCTCGCCATGCACATCACAGCGCATGGCCAACTTGCCCTTATGGCCGAGCACCGGCTTGAGCTCGGTCGGTTCACCGATAATGCACAGCATCGGCTTCACCGGCCGCTGCTCAAGCACCTTGAGCAACGAACGCACACCGAGGCAGCCGACTTCTTCGTCGTACGACAGGGCGATATGCACCGGGATCCGCAGCGGCGCCTTCACCAATGCCGGCACCAGCGCCAGCACACAGGCTATATAGCCCTTCATGTCTGCCGTGCCCCGGCCAAACAGCTTGCCGTCGCGCTCAGTTAGCTCGAATGGCGGTACCGTCCATGGCTGCCCATCCACCGGCACTACATCGGTATGCCCTGAAAGTGCGATGCCCGGCAATTCCACCGGGCCGATGCTGGCAAACAGATTGGCCTTGCTTCGCTCCTCGTTGTAGACCAGTTCGCTGGCCACACCGAAACCCGCCAAGTAATCGTGCACAAACTCGATCAGATGCAGGTTGGATTCGCGGCTGGTGGTATCAAACCCCACCAGCGTCTGCAGCAGTTCGCGGCTGCTGCTCATCGGTCATCACCGGCCACGCCGTAGCCCGGGGAGCGATCGGGGGCGAGGGCGCGGTCGATGTAGTCTTGGACTTGCGGGCGGTAGGCGTCCCATAGTCTTTGAAGGTCACCGATAGGATTCTCGTCGGCCCAATCCACTCGCAGGTTGATGATCGGCCATGTCAGCTCACCGACCACCACCAGCGCAGCAGAGTGCACCGGACCGGCCTCGCCGCCAGCAGCGATGGCCGCATGCATCGCGGCCAGCAGGCGATCGGCCAACTGGCCTTCGCCTTGCTCGAAAGTACTGACCATCGCCTCGATCACCCCGCGGTCGGCGAGCATGTTGCCCGCCGCCACGCACTGCTCGCCCGACACCGCATTATGGGTACCGAGGGTTTCGCTGCCGCTGAAATGCACGGCGCGCCCCAGGTGATCAATCGCCGTCAGCTGTCGGTATTGGCTGTAGCCATTGCTGGTCAGGGCCTTGTCGAGCGCTTCGGCCGGGGCGAGGCCCTGTTCCAGCAGGTCGAGCACGTCAGGACCCAGGGCCGGCAAGGTGATGTTCTGGGTCGACACCGCGCCCACACCAGGGCGCAGCCATGGGCAACGGGCACCCACGGCGATGCTTGATGAACTGATGGCAATGCCCAGCTGGCCAGTGTCCTCACACCGGGCCACGATTGAAAAGGTCATGGGAAGCCTCCTTACTCCGGGATAACCGCGATTACATCAATTTCCATCAACCACTGCGGCTGACCCAGGGCCGACACCACCAGCCCGGTGGAGATCGGGAACACACCCTTGAGCCATTTGCCGACTTCCTGGTACACCGGCTCGCGGTAGCGCGGGTCAATCAGGTAGGTGGTGGTTTTGACGATATGGCTCAGGTCGCTGCCGGCTTCTTCCAGCAGTTGCTTTACGTTCTTCATCGCCTGTTCGGTCTGGGCGCGTGGGTCGCCGAGGCCAATCAGGTTACCCTCGAAATCAGTGCCCACCTGGCCGCGCACATACACGGTATTGCCGGCGCGTACGGCCTGGCACAGGTCGTTGTCCAGGGTTTGGTTAGGGTAGGTTTCCTTGGTGTTGAACATACGGATACGAGTGTGAGTAGGCATCAAAAAACTCCGGAAAATAGGGATCAGGCGTTGACAGGGGACTGACGAACCACCGGGGCGGCGTCGCGGTACTCAAGGTATTGGCGCTGAATGGCGATATGGTCGGCGACGTACTTGGCGTCGTGCCACACGCCCCAGATAAACGACGAGCCACGGCGCGACTGCCACGGCAAACCGAGGAAATAGATCCCGGATTCGCTGGAGACGCCGCGCTGATGCTGGGGCTTGCCGGCGGCGTCAAACGCATCGACCTTCAGCCAGCTGTAGTCCACGGCAAACCCAGTGGCCCAGATGATCGAGGTGATGCCGGCTTTGTCGAGGTCCAGTCCCAGAATCGGGTTCTTGATACAGTCGGCGTTGGGAAACACGCGACGGGCTTCAGGCTCCAGCGGCAAGTCCAGGCCGTTGCGCTCCACGTAGGCGTCGGCCGCATCCAGCAAGGCCAGGTAGTTTTCATCGCCACGCGCCAGGTTTTCCACCAGGTTGGGCTGGAAGCTGGCGAGGTTGCCGCTGAAGGATTGCGTGAGGCCAACCAGGGTCATGCCTTGCTGGGCTAGCTCACGGAAATCGATTGTCTTGCCGCCGTGTGCACCGCTCACTGCAATGGTTACGTGCTCACGGCCGGGTTTCATCGCCGCTTGGTCCCACTCGCCCAACACCCCCAGCCACCAGCAGAAATCCCGGTTGCGATAGGCGCGGGGCGGGCGGTCGTGGGCGCCGACCGACAGGTACACCTGGCGTCCGGAACGTTGCAACTCATCGGCGATCTGCACACCGGAAGAGCCTGCACCGACCACCAGCACGGCACCGGCCGGCAGTTGGGCAGGGTTGCGATAATCGGCAGAGTGGATCTGATGCAGCGCGGAGTCTTCAGGTGCAATCGGCGGAATCACCGGTTTCTGGAACGGCCCGGTGGCTGCCACTACGCGGTTGGCTTCGATCACGCCTTCGCTGGTGTGCACGGTAAAGCCTGGGCGGCCGACATTACGCACCACCGAGAGTACATCCACGCCGGTACGAATCGGCGCATTGAACTTGCGGGCATAAGCTTCAAAGTAATCGGCGACGCGTTCTTTGGGGGCGAAGCCATCGGCGGCGACGTCATCGAATTCCAGGCTTGGAAAACGGTCATGCCAGGCCGGACCGTTAGCCACCAACGAATCCCAGCGCCCGGTGCGCCAGCGCTCGGCAATGCGGCTGCGCTCCAGCACCAGATGCGGCACGCCTTGTTTGCTCAGGTGCTCACTCATGGCCACGCCAGCCTGACCGGCTCCCACTACCAGGGTGTCTGTTTTTGTTATTGCTTCAGTCATGTGTCTGCCTTGCGTAATGCAGTTGGATTCAGTTCGTGCATGACTTCAAGGCTAGGGGGAGGGGGGCTATTAATAAAATATTATTAAGCTGGGAAGTGAGCATAAATATCGGATGCAGGCTCACCCTATAGGGTGATTTCGATGGTTTTCCGGGTATGGGACCATCTCTAACGTTCTTTCAGCGAGTCTTCGAAGTGGAAAAAGATCGGCTTTCTTCTGCGCAATGGTTTGAACAGATCGCTAAGGTAACCGAGAGCATCGGGCAAGCGGGCTTCGCCGCAACTTTGTTCGAGGCCCTCGGTTGTATCTGGCCGATCCAAGCCACCACGCTCTACCTGTATCCGCACGGTGGCATGCCCAGCGCATTATTTGAATTGGAAGGCCCATGGCTGCCGCAGGGTAATGTGCGTCAGTACCTGTCGGGCTTCTATTTGCTCGATCCGTTTTACGGCGCGTGCGTAGAGGGCGTCGGCTCCGGGTGTTACGACCTTGCCGATGTCGCCCCCGATCATTTCGAGCTCAGCGAGTACTTCCAGTCGTTTTACCGACATTCGCACCTGGAGGATGAGTTGAACTACATCCTGCAGTCCAACAACGGGTTGAGTCTGGCGGTATCACTGGCATTTACGCAGAAGCTGGACGCGGCCACCACCCAACAATTCAAGCGTATAGCACCCTGGGTGCTGGCGGTGTTGGGCAAACACTTCGTTGGTCTGGAAGCGCAGGGTTCCCGCTTTGAAAGCCTGCTGGAGCAGCGTATTCACTCGGCGCTGAACAATTTTGGCTCGTCGATCCTGACCGAGCGCGAATGTCGTATCGCCCAATTGATCCTGCGTGGGCACTCCACCCGCTCGCTTGCCGAGCGCCTGGGTGTATCGGAAGACACAATCAAATCTCACCGCAAACACATCTACAGCAAGCTCGATATCGGTGCGCAATCGGAACTGTTTTCGCTGTTCATCGATTCGTTGGCCGAGGCACAGGGCGTGCTGAGCAAGGACCCCCTTGAAAGCTACATGAACAAGATCCGCTGAGCGGATGACGACTAACAAGAGAGAAAAAAACATGAACCTACCATTCGAACCCAAACGCCGGACCCAGGACTATCAGAAGTCCGACGCGGCCCACCACATCCACGCGTTTCTGGATCAAAAGGCGCTGAATGCCGAAGGCCCGCGCGTGATGGTGCGTGGTGAGGGCCTGTATCTGTGGGACAGTGAAGGTAAGCGCTACCTGGACGGCATGTCGGGTCTGTGGTGCACCCAGCTCGGTTATGGGCGAAAGGACCTAACCGCCGCCGCCGCCGCGCAGATGGACCAGTTGGCGTACTACAACATGTTCTTCCACACCACTCATCCGGCGGTGATTGAGCTGTCCGAGCTGCTGTTCAGCCTGCTCCCGGGCCACTACAGTCACGTGATCTACACCAACTCCGGCTCCGAAGCCAACGAGGTGTTGATCCGTACCGTTCGCCGCTACTGGCAAGTGGTCGGCCAACCCAAGAAAAAGATCATGATCGGTCGCTGGAATGGCTATCACGGCTCCACCCTGGCGGCTTCTGCGCTGGGCGGCATGAAGTTCATGCACGAGATGGGCGGCATGATTCCGGACGTGGCGCACATCGATGAGCCCTATTGGTACGCACAGGGCGGCGACTTGACTCCGGCCGAGTTCGGTCGTCGCTGCGCCCTGCAACTGGAAGAGAAGATTCTCGAACTGGGCGCCGAAAATGTTGCGGGCTTTATCGCGGAACCCTTCCAGGGCGCAGGCGGGATGATTTTCCCGCCGGAAAGCTACTGGCCGGAAATCCAGCGCATCTGCCGTCAATACGATGTGCTGCTGTGCGCCGATGAGGTGATTGGCGGTTTTGGTCGCACGGGCGAGTGGTTTGCCCACGAGTATTTCGGCTTCGAGCCCGACACCCTGTCGATCGCCAAGGGCCTGACCTCCGGATATATCCCCATGGGCGGCCTGGTGCTGAGCAAACGCATTGCGGATGCGCTGGTGGAGCGGGGCGGCGTGTTCGCCCACGGCCTGACCTATTCCGGGCACCCGGTCGCGGCGGCGGTTGCACTCGCCAACCTCAAGGCGTTGCGTGATGAAGGCATTGTTCGCACGGTGAAGGAAGATACCGGGCCGTACTTGCAGCAGATCCTGCGTGAAGTGTTTGGCAGCCATCCGATGATCGGCGAGATCCAGGGAACCGGTCTGCTCGCGGCCATGCAGTTCGCCGAGGACAAAGACACACGCAAGCGCTTCGACAATGAAAATGACCTGGCCTGGCAGTGCCGCACCTTTGGTTTTGAAGAGGGTGTGATCATTCGCTCGACACTCGGCCGCATGATCATGGCGCCAGCACTGGTAGCAACGCGCGCGGAACTCGACGAACTGGTGGACAAGACCCGTATCGCGGTAGACCGCACCGCACGGATCGCGGGAAAGCTGTGAAGTGAGCGGTTTTCCACCCCCGCTCAAGGGTGGAGAATCGCATCGTTACATTGCCCTGCGTACACATAGGGCAGTCCACTTCTCAACGGATAACGGTATCGATTTCATCGGATACCGCGGCGTCCTGCATGCCCATTTCCAGGAGTCAGCAATGAATACAATAACAAACGTGGCCGATACTCCCTCCAATCATTCCCCATCGCAACCCACTTCATCGCGTAGGTTTCGACAGCCCCTGGGGCTCGTCGGACTGGTACTTTTCGGTCTGGCATACATGGTCCCGCTGGCGGTGTTTACAACCTATGGCCTCGTCACCCAGATGACCAAAGGGCACTTGCCCACCGCCTACCTGCTGACCCTTGTGGCCATGTTGCTGACCGCTTACAGCTATGGACGCATGGTCCAGGCGCACCCCTATTCAGGATCGGTTTATACCTATACGCGCAAGGCATTTGGCGCGTATTTCGGCTTTATTGCCGGTTGGACCTTGTTACTGGATTACATCTTCTTGCCGTTGCTCAGTTATCTGCTGATCGGCATCTACATGTCGGAATATTTTCCCGCTGTGCCTACCGCCGTGTGGGTGCTCGGTTCAATTGCGCTGGTCACCGTTCTAAATCTGGTCGGCATCGAGTCCATCACTCGGGTCAACTGGATACTTGTGGTTGCCCAGTTGGTCTTCATCGTTGTGTTCGTCGCGTTATCGCTTCACAACCTGAGTGGGCATTCCGCCCCGGTTTCGCTGCTCGCACCTTTCCATCATGAAGGTTTCAGCGTCCCGCTGATCATGGCGGGCGCTGCGGTGCTCTGCCTGTCGTTTCTTGGCTTCGATGCCGTGTCGACCATGGCCGAGGAAACACCCAACCCGCGAAGAACTATTCCGCTCGCCATTATGGTGGTGTCGTTGTTCGGGGGGCTGTTGTTTCTGCTGGTTTCGTATTTCGCCCAGATGGTGTTTCCGGAATGGAACAGTTTCGCCGACCCTGATTCAGCCTCAGTGGACGTGATGCGCCGCGTCGGCGGTGAACTGCTGGTGACCGCATTTACCGCGACCTATGTAGCGGGCTGTTTCGCTTCGGCAATGGTCTCCCAGGCGAGTGTCTCGCGCGTGTTGTTCGCGATGGGGCGCGATGGTGCATTGCCGAGCGTGTTCGGCAAGCTGGTCACGAAAAAGCGCGTGCCGGCCCCCGCGATCATGCTGGTCAGCCTGTTCTCGCTGATTGCCTTGTTTATCACCCTGGATACCGTCGCCAACATGATCAGCTTCGGCGCGCTCTTCGCGTTTTCGGCGGTGAACCTGGCGGTGATCAAGCATTACCTGGTCGACCAGAAACTGCGCGGCACACGCAACTACCTGATGTACGCGGCGCTGCCGGCCCTGGGGTTTCTCAGCACCATTTGGCTGTGGACGAGCCTTTCCGGTATGTCGTTCACGATTGGTCTGTGCTGGATGGGCTTGGGGCTGATTTGTTTGTTGGGTGTCACGCGTGGGTTCAGGGTGAAGATGCCGGACTTGCAGATGGCGGAGTGATACATCCCAAAACACGCAGGTTTTGACAACAGGTTATTGCGGTTTGAGTCGGCTCAATGACCTGTACCAAGCCGCAGCCCCTGAGTTGAAGGGGGAGGAAGTATTTACCTGAGCAGCAGCAAAAACCATGATTTCGCGATGGCCTGGCTCTGAACAAACGGTGGTTTGTCCCTCCTCATAGGTGCTCGAAAGGCTGGCCGCATCTGACCTGATTTTGTCTGGTAACAGTGCTTCCTGCCTCGATAGTTGCGCACCATCCATCCAGATCAATAACAACTGACCGTGTAGACGGTCAATGTGGGAGTACAACGTGTTCGACCTTAACTACTGGCAGCAGCGTGTTGCCCGCCAATCCTTCATCGACACCGCCTTGATCGGCGGCCAGCCAGTGTCGTCGATATCCGGAGCGACATTCGACGCCATCAACCCTGCGACCAATCAATTGCTCGCGCGTGTTGCCGCATGCGGCGAAGAAGACGTCAACCTGGCAGTGCGCTCCGCACGCCGGGCTTTCAATGCAGGCCCTTGGCGGCGTATGTCCCCCGGCGAGCGCAAGAAAATCCTGATCAAACTTTCCGAGTTGCTGATGGTGCACCGCGAAGAGCTGGCGCTGCTCGATTCGCTGAACATGGGCAAGCCGGTGATGGATGCCTACAACGTGGATGTGCCCGGCGCCGCCCACGTCTTCGCCTGGTACGGCGAAGCGCTCGACAAGGTTTACGATCAGGTCGCGCCTACCGCCCAGAATGCGTTGGCCACCATCACGCGGGAAGCCTTGGGGGTAGTTGCCGCAGTAGTGCCGTGGAACTTCCCGCTGGACATGGCTGCGTGGAAACTTGCGCCTGCATTGGCGGCCGGCAACAGCGTGGTACTCAAGCCCGCCGAGCAATCGCCATTTTCGGCCCTGCGTCTGGCTCAGCTTGCCTTGGAAGCAGGCATTCCAGAGGGCGTGCTGAACGTGGTACCGGGCTTGGGCGAGAGCGCCGGCAAGGCACTGGGGTTGCATCCGGACGTGGATTGTCTGGTGTTCACCGGCTCCACTCAGGTAGGCAAGTACTTTATGCAGTACTCGGCACAGTCCAACCTCAAGCAGGTCTGGCTGGAGTGCGGCGGTAAGAGCCCGAACCTGGTGTTTGAAGACTGTCAGGATCTGGACCTGGCTGCGGAGAAGGCCGCCTTCGGTATTTTCTTCAACCAAGGTGAAGTGTGCTCGGCCAATTCCCGTCTGTACGTGCAACGTTCCATCCATGACGAATTTGTTGAACGGCTGATCAGCAAGTCGCGTGCGTGGATGCCCGGTGATCCACTGAACCCTGGGAGCGCTGCTGGGGCAATCGTCGACAGTGAGCAAACCAGCCGAATTATGAAAGCGGTCGCAGAGGCACGTATTGACGGGGCCACGCTGCTGTCCGGTGGCGAGCAATTGAGCATCAATGGTTCTTCAAACTTCATTCAGCCGACGATCTTTGGTGACGTGACGAGCGGCATGCGCATTTCTCGGGATGAAGTGTTCGGTCCGGTTCTGGCGGTCAGCGCTTTTGACACTGAGGAAGAGGCGGTGCAGCAAGCCAATGACAGCATCTACGGACTGGCTGCGTCGGTGTGGAGCGATGATCTGAACCGCGCGCACCGTGTGGCCCGTGCCTTGAATGCCGGTACTGTCTCGGTCAACACCATCGACGCGCTGGATGTGTCGGTGCCGTTTGGCGGAGGCAAGCAGTCAGGCTTCGGTCGCGATCTATCGCTGCATTCGTTTGATAAATACACACAACTGAAAACCACCTGGTTTCAGTTGCGTTAAGTACGGATGTGAGCGGGTCGCATATCAGACAATATGCGACCGCTGATACCAAGGGCAGGCTCGATCAACACGGATCGGGCCGGCCATTATTGAATCGCCCCGGGTTTTCTAGACACTCTCCAAGCTCGCTGTGTAACGCTTTTCAAACTCTACCGGTGACAGCTGATTGTTGAAACTATGACGTCGTTTTGGGTTGTAAAACATTTCGATGTAATCGAATACATCACCACGAGCATCTTGCCGCGTGGTGTAGATTTTTCTCTTGATTCGTTCCCGTTTCAGCAGCTGGAAAAAACTCTCAGCTACGGCGTTGTCGTGACAGTTACCTCGACGGCTCATGCTAGCGACCAGGTTGTTGGCCTTTAAAAAGCTGCGCCAATCAGAGCTGCTGTACTGGGCGGATTCAACCGGTCGTAGGTGATGTCGGTGATCCAGACTTTGTTGGTCTCTCTGACAAGGTCGTGCTTGATTCATGGTGAGCCTCTCCCGCACCAGTGAGCGTATGCATCGCCAACATCCTCGACCTGATCCGACGGCCAGTAGGGCGAAATCAAAGCCGAGATCAGGTCACTGAGTTTTTGAAATAGCTCTAAAGAAGGTAGAAGACCGGGGGAGAAAAATGTTCACGAAAACGGGCAATTCTTTTCTGGCATAAAAACAGTACGCAGCTGGAATGGCTAAAGCTCTTCATATGGAGCTTGGTGGAACGCATCAGGCGAAAAAAACACTTATGCGCTGACGAGAGGACAGTTAAGAATTGGATGGCCGGAAACAATGGACCGAGAGGCGAGCATTTAGTAGCACTGGTCAAGCACTCTGACCTTGCCCTGGCTGCCTTTCTTGGAATGGCAGGGAGACCATTTGCGCTGACTGCATCAGAACTCCCGTTGCTTAGACAGAAGCTTCAGATGGCTATCGAGGGTATTGATTCGTGCCTAACGCATAGAGATTGAGCTTTGCCACCAGGCCGAAAACAAAAAGTTCTCACTTCTGTGAGGGGCCGCTTTTGGCCGAATTCTGCCGCTGCTGACCGGCAGCTATGGGTCGGTTTACTGCCCTTCGTAACCGGCAGCAATCGACCTAAAGCCCGCCTTAAAGGATGCTGTCAATGGTCTAGACCCAAAGCCGCTCTTTTAGGAAAGATGGGTTGCGCTCCATGCCAACGTCATTCGCAAATGAATGCTGCTTTACCAAGATCAGCCCGCAACCTGGCTGCCGGCATTTGTTCCGTTGAAGGCTGCGCTTAAACGGCCATTGGACAAGATCGCGGGACTGTTCGAACCGCGCACTTGTCGGTGCCTGTCTACAAGCTTTGCAGATCAGTCGCAGGGGATGCCTTGCAGATCGCAGATCATCTGTTCGATGATCTGTCCTGCATGTTCGCCATAGGCTGCTGCGTCCATGTCGATCCGCCCTGAAATATGCTCGGTGTGCTCATCCAGGGTGATTTCGAAAGCCACGCGGCAGGTATCGTTCGGCAATAGCCGCAGGCTCATCCACTGATTGTCGCCCAGGGCGATGCGACTGCCTTCGCTGCGTGAGTTCCAGGCGTTGAACAGCTGGGGAAACGGCAGTTCGAAGCCGGCGGTGCGCGCAGACATGCCCTCGGGATACAACGCTGCCGGTTCTATGTCCTGACGAGCCGCGGCATTGATCACCGCCCGCTGCACGCGCTTTATCACTGCTGCCAACGGCTCGCCGGGCTCATGCCGGGTACTGATCGGGATGGTATTGGACAACGGCCCAACCAGCGTCTGGGCCGCAGCTCCCGGGCGATTGGCAAAGGGGACGCCGGTCACCACAGTGGCGACACCGCTTACTGCACTGATTGCCCGTTGGTAGATGGCCAACAGCAGCACGAACGGCGTCACGCGCTGGGCTCTGGCATAGTCCAGAACCCAGCTGCGTGGTACGGTGGAGGTGAACTTCAGGCTCTGCATGCGGCCTATGCCGCCACCGCCTTTGGTACGCAGTGCATCGAGCCCGTAGGGCCCCGTCCCCGGGTAGATCTCAAGCTGTTGCGCCGCGCTTACTGGCTGCTCCGGCAGGTGCTGCATCCGGCAATAGTCGTTCCAGGCGGTGCAAGATACCGGGGGCAGGCCCAAGTAATGCTTGGCGATATCCTCCAGCAGCAGGTCAATCGACGCGCCATCGCAGGTATAGATCCAGAAGCCGATCCAGATGTGCAGGCCTGCCTCGTCTACCACAGAGGCGATGCGCAGCCCAGGTTCGGCGGCTTGCCTGGCCCGGTAGGCCAGGAAGTCCTGGTCGGTGACTGCGGCCTGCACCCTGCCCAATTGCTCACGCAACGCTTCGCGCAATGCCTGTTCGGTGGGGGCTCGGCCGACCAGTTGTTCTCCTTCGATCTCGAATCGGGCCGCCAGGATCGGATGCCGAGCCAGGGTCTGGGCCACGGCGGCGAATATTTGTGCCTGGCAACACTGCTCGCTGAAGTCCAGACGCAGCGCGCCAGAATAGGCGCGCCCTGTCTGGTCAAGCATCGCCCCGGTCCATTTTTCCCGCAGTCCCGCGACGCTGGATAGCGTCGTGAGTGGTCCCTTGAAGGGCGGGATCAGGTAGTTCTGATGCATGGTGATATCCTACGGCTGGGGGCTCGATGGGGCTGGCTCGAGCGCCAAGGCATTGCGTCCCGCCCAGATCAGCAAGGCCCCTACCGTCATTGCCAGCGCCGACACGGCAAAGGCTGCCACGAAACCGTTGGCGGCGATGGTTGGCACTCCAGTGCTGTCGGAGACCGCCAAAGCCATGGCCGCCAGCAGGGTGACCCCGAACACCTGGAACAGTTGCTGGATGGTGGTGGTGATGCCCGACCCGGCACCGGCGTCTGCCTCGCTAAGGTCGCTGGTGGCCAACGACTGGGCGACCGGTGCGACACAACCGAAGCCGATGGAAGTCACCAACATGGCCGGGAGCACTCCCAGCCAGTAGCTTTGCAGGGGTACGCCGAAGGCAAACAAGGCGAAACCCAGCGCCGAGGTTGCCAGGCCGACCACGGCGGCTGCCTGCGGGTTCCAGCGCTGCATGACGAACTGCGAAAGGAAGATGCCGGGGAAGAAACCCAGGCAGAAGGGCAGCCAGGCCAGGCCAGTCTGCATCGGGCTCAGGCCGAGGTAGTCTTGCAACAACAGAACACCCAGGTAGAACAGGGCGCCGGAGGTCGCTGCCAGGATGGCGACGATGGCGTACCCGGCCATGCGCGGAGAGCGCGTCATCAAGCGTGCCGGAATAATGCCGTTTTCCGAGCGCTTGCAACGACGCAGTACCACGGCGATACCCAATACGCCCAGCAGCAGGAGCGCCACGCGCTGGCCAGGCAGGTGCTCGATGCCAGAGCCCATTACGGCCATCACGGTCGCGGCGACGGCAACCACCAGGATCAGAGCGTTGCCCAGGTCCAGAGGGGTGGAACTGCGGTGACTGAACTTGGGGATCATGACGGCGGCAGCCACGATCAGGAGCATGACGATCGGTACGTTGATCCCGAAGACCCAACGCCACGACAGATAATGCGTCAGTACACCGGACAGCAGTACGCCGATGATCGAGCCCAGGCCGCCCAGTGCCGCCCAGATGCCAAACGCCTTGCCGCGTTCCGGGCCGGAGGGAAACAGCAGTGACACCATTGCCAGTCCGGTGGCAGAGGCCAGGGCTTCACCGAGCCCTTGGCCGGCACGGCTGATGATCAGCACGGTGGCGTCTTGGGCGAAGGTTGCCAGCAAGGAAAATGCGCCAAAAATCACTACGCCGACCTGAAAGGTACGTCGCACCCCGAAGGCGTCGCCGATCCGTCCGCCCAGCAGCAACAGTGATCCAGCGGTGATGAGGTAGGCATTGACTACCCAGGTCAGGGACCCGTCCGTGAGTCCCAGGTCGTGCTTGATCCGTGGCAGGGCCACGTTCACCACGGTGGCATCCAGCAGCAGTATCAGCTGGATGATCGAGATGACAGCCAGTGCCTGCCATCGTTTTTCATTGAGCGTTGCATTGTTGGGTGTGTGCATCATGTTTATCCAATCCTTAGATTTAAAGGGGTGTCGGCCGGCGTCCGGCTGGCACCCAGGGCTTTTTTCTCGAGCGATCAGCCCATGGCGTTGACGTTGGCCAGCGCCAATGAGTTACGAATCATTTTGATCCCGTGGGCGGTGCCGATGCTCTCGGGGTGAAACTGCACGCTTTCGATCGGCCGGGTACGGTGCCGCGCCGCCATGTTCACGCCATCGTCCGAGTAGGCCGTGGCCACTAGCGAGCTTGATGTTCCCGGGTCGGTAATTGCCAGCGAGTGATAACGCACCACGGTGACGGCCGACGGTACATCCTGGAAAACGCCTCGTCCGTCATGATGCACCTGGGCGTATTTGCCATGTTGGGTGGTAGGCGCACGGGTGAGCTTCCAGCCGAAATGTTCGCCCAGTGCCTGGTGCCCCAGGCAGACCCCGAAAATGGCCTGCTGTTCATCCATCTCGCGAATGATCTGCGGGTAGCCATGATCTTCGGGAGTGCCCGGCCCCGGCCCCAGGACCAGTAACTGCGGTTGCCACTGCCGATAGTGGGCTATGGGGTCATCATTGACGCGAACGACCCTGGTTTCTGCACCAACGGCCGAGTAGTACTGCTCAATGACATACACAAAGCTGTCGAAGGCGTCGATTAACATCACTCTCATACGCTGGCTCCCATCGCTCGGGAAAACGACTTGATCTTCGCTCCCGCTTCATTCCATTCCTCCTCGGCCTCAGAGTCGGCGACGACTCCCGCCGCTGACTGCAATACATAGCGTCCGGCATTGCCGACGATCGTACGGATCGTCAGGGCCAGCACCGCGCTGTTGGCTCCGGTGATATAGCCGACACAACCGGTGTACAGCCCGCGAGCGGTGCCTTCCAACTCGGCGATGATTTCCATTGCCCGGACCTTGGGGGCTCCCGTCATGGTGCCCGCCGGGAAATTGGCCACGATCAGGTCCCAGACATCGCAGTGCTCGCGCACCCTGGTTTCCACAGTGGAAACCAGGTGCAGCAAGGACCCATAAGTGTCCTGCTGCATGAACGAACTCACGTGTACGCCCCCGGGAACCGCGCACCGGGCCAGGTCGTTACGCGCCAGATCGACAAGCATCAGGTGCTCGGCGGCTTCCTTGGGAATCTTGTCCAGCGGACTGCCGCGCTGGTCCTCCCGAGTCATGGTGCCGGCGATGGGCCGGACCTGGGCCACACCGTCCTGAAGGCGGATCATCAGTTCCGGACTGGATGACACGACGTGCAGGTCGGCAAGGTCCAGGTAGTACATGTAGGGCGCCGGATTGACCGATACCAGGCGCTCATAAAGATCCACCGGTGCAATCGTCGCGCTGGACACGGCACGTCGGCACAACTGCACCTGGTAGATGTCACCGGCGCGGATGTACTCCTTGGCCCGGGAAACGGCCGCACAGAATGCCTCGCGATCAGTGACGTCCTCGATCACGGCGACTTCAGCGGCAAGGCCTGGCACGGGTGCCGCGGGCGGCTTGCGAAGCACCGTGAGCAGGGCATCAAATTGCGCCTCAGCGTTTTCCCCGGCGTTGAGTACGTCGATCCGCGCCGGACCTTGGGGGTCTTCGTAGCGGATGATATGCCGATAGACCCGCACCACCACCTCCGGCACATCCTGCTCAATGGCAATGTCCGGCAGGTTTTCGACGAAGCGCGCGGCGCTGTAGCCCAGCGCCAGCACCAGCGGAAAGCCTTCCGGCAAGGCCAGGGTCTGCGTGACGCGTCGCAGGCGTTCGCACAGGCTCGCCTGTGAATTGTTCAGCAGCTGTTCGCAAGCGGCCAAGGCCCACTGGAACGGCGCGCCAGCGGACAGGTGCCAGGTGTCATTGACCAGTTTCAGCTCCAACAGTAAGTCGATCATGAAGGTGGTCTGATTGCCGTCGACCGGCAGGAAACCCGCACCGGTCTCGAACAGCGCTGGACACGGATAGA
Organism: Pseudomonas sp. ZS1P83; assembly: GCF_054897825.1. Taxonomy (NCBI): domain Bacteria; kingdom Pseudomonadati; phylum Pseudomonadota; class Gammaproteobacteria; order Pseudomonadales; family Pseudomonadaceae; genus Pseudomonas; species Pseudomonas sp. ZS1P83. The sequence continues at coordinate 3,391,506 of NZ_CM142706.1, read as the reverse complement.
GCTCCAGCAGGCCACGCCGCACCTGGGCGACGGGCGCCGCATCGGCGATTTCGTGGTGCTCCACGCTCCACATGGGGATGGGTTGTAATGAGCTCACAGAACTGGCTCCCGTTGATCGCGGATACGTGCGTGCTTCCAAGAAATGTAGGCACCGGTCTCGGTCCTCGGATCCAGGCTCTGCTCCAGTTGAAGTTGGACCGAGGTGCCGAAATGGCCGGCCATCTGCTCCTGTACCTGGGCCACCGAACGCTCGCCGATACCCGCCACCATCGACACCTCGACATGGTCGCTACCGTCGCTGGCGCTGCAGATCCTGACCTCGTAGCCAGAGACCCACTCGGCCGCAGACAGCACCGCCGACTCGATCAGTGCCGGTAGTACCTGGCGACCGGCCAGGGTCATCACATCACTCACCCGGCCAAAGACCCGTAGGCAACGAGAACGATTGCCGCACCCGCACTCCTCGGCAGAGTGCAGTCGCGCCAAGTCGCCGGTTCGGTAGCGGATCAGCGGCTTGGCCCCGGGTACGAGCATCGTCAGGCACAGTTCGCCTATATCGCCCTCCATTCCAGGAACCGGAAGAATCTCCGCCAGATAGTTGGTCTCGGAGAAGTGCAGGTTGCCGTTGGCGCAGCCAGTGGCCACCGCATGGGCTTCCTGGGAGCCATACAGGCCATGGGTGCAATGGACATTCCAGACCCGGGCAATATTGCTCAGCATCTGCGGCGTGCACAGTTCGCCCAGCACCATGATCTGGCCCACCGCTGTCTCGCGCGGATCGATCCCCTGGCTCGCATAGAGCCGGGCCAGGGCCAGGGCTACGGCGGGTGAGCAGATCAGCGAGCGGACTCCAAGGTCGTTGATCAACTGGGCGGCCTTGACCAGGCCGACTCTAGGGCTTTCCGGCCACAGCCGCACGTAGGGAATTCCCAGGTTGCGGCAGACCTCGCCATAGGTATCACCGAACGCATACAGCTCCGAGGGCCCCATGATCGCGGTGAGGGCATTGGTGGTGCCGAATGTCGACTGATACAGGTCGGCGACGGCCTTCTGCACATAGGCACCGCTGGTCTCCACATCGATCGCCGCCCGAGGGCAGGGGGTTGGCAACCCCGTTGTCCCGGTCGTCTCGTAGTACACCGCGATTTGGTCGAAAGGCAGGCTACAGACCGAGCGGCCCACGGCGCGCAGGTCTTCCTTGGTTGTGAAAGGTCTGCCGTCCAGCGCCGGCAGCGCGCTGGGACTGCCCATTTGCGAGCGCAGGTGCCCGGCATAGAACGCCGAGTGTTCCTGGACATAGTGCAAGACTTCCCGGGCCCGTAGTTGCCCCTTGGCCTCCAGTTCCTGTGGCGTGGTGCGTCCATCCAGGTAGGCGTCCACATCATCCAGCCATTGCTGGTGCAGGTTGTCCTTGATCATGGCTGGTTCCCCGCGTCCAGGCTGTTGGCGAACTCACTGATGGTCTCGGTGAGCATGAGGTTCTCCAGGGGAACGGTGATGGACAGCTGGGACTCGAGTTCGATCTTGATCTTCATCGCCGACAGCGAGTCGCCGCCCAGGTCGAAGAAGTTGTCCTCGGGAAGTACCACCGACTCCTCAAGATGACTGGAGATCACCCGGATAACGGTGCGCAGGATGGTTTGCGGAGTCTTGCTCTTGGAGTCTTTCATGTCATTCCTCAGGATTTCACGCAGGGCCAGTACATCCACCTTGCCGTTCTTCGACAGGGGCCATTGGGGCAACTGCTGGACAGTCTTCGGCACCATGTAGGCAGGCAGGCGCAGGGCCAGGGTCTGGATGATTGCAGGAGCCAGTTCGGGCTCGCCGACATAGACCAGGGCGATCTGCTTGGGATGCCCATCGGGACCAGGCAGGGCTACGGCACAGGCTCGCGAGACACCGGGGCAGGACTCGGCCACGCTCTCGATTTCACCCAGTTCGATGCGCAGGCCATTGAGCTTGATCTGGTTGTCGATACGTCCCAGGATCTCGATTTCACCGTTGGGCAGGTAGCGCCCGAGGTCGCCGGTGCGGTACATGCGCCGCCCGCTGCGCGGGTGCTGGACAAAGGCCTTGCGGGTCAGTTCCGGCTGGCCGATGTAGCCACAGGCCAGGGAAACATCGCTTTCCACCAGCATTTCTCCGGGTACCCAATCCGGGCAATCGGTCCAGTCGCCCGCCACGATGTGATAGGCAGAGTTGCGCATGGGCGCGCCATAGATCACCGAACGCGCCAGTTGGCCTTCTTGCTCGTCGATCTCGTGCAGCACCGACCAGTTGGTGGTCTCGGTGGGGCCTCCGCAGGAGTACAGCCGTGCCTTCGGGTACAGCGCCCTGGCTCGCGGCAGCAATGGCAGAGGGATCCAGTCGCCCGCCATGACGATGTTGGCCAGCGATTCCACCGCGGAGAAGCTGCGCGCGGTTTCCGCAACACTGCACAGCAGGTCCATGATGGCCGGTACGCAGGCCCAGAAGGTCACTCCGTGGCGACGCTGTAGTCGTAGCCAGGTATCGGGGTCCGGTCCTGCTGCCTGGGCAGGAACCACCACCGAGCCGCCGTGCAGCAGGGGGCCGAAGATATCGAATACCGACATGTCGAAGTGCAGGGCGGCAGTGGCCAGGTGGCGAGTGGAGGTATCCAGGCCAAAGCGCTCGACGACGTCATATACGTGGTTGACCACCGCTACCTCTGGAATCTCGACACCCTTGGGGTTGCCGGTGGAGCCGGAGGTAAAGATCACGTAGGGCGAGTAGTCCGCAGCCAGTGGTGCCAGGTCCAGGTCCGTGTGCTGCCCAGCCCAGGCACGCAGGTCCTCATCTGTCAGCACGAGCCGCTGCACCTGCTCCGGCAACTGGGCATCGACACCGGCGATAACCGTGTGCACCCCGGCCTGGGACAGCACCGAGCGGATACGCTCGGACGGTAGGTCGATATCCACCGGCACATACCCGACACCGGCCAGCAGGCAGCCGTAGACAGCCGCATAGTGGCCGCTGCCCTTGGGCAGTACGATCCCGACAAAGCGTTCACCGGGGTTGCGGGCTTGTTGGATCATCTCGCTGATCCGTGCCGCGGCCCGGCCGATTTCGCCCCAACTGTAGCTGCCCTGGGCATCGAGGATTGCGGTTTCCCCGGCGCGTTCGGCAATCCGTGCCAGCAGCAGGTCACGCAGGTGAACCTCCGGTACTGGCGCCTGGGTCGCGTTTACCGCGTGGCGTACTTCGATCTGCGCGGCAGGTCGCAGGTCGAGCCAGGTGCGTTGCCAGATCTCGCTGTCGTCGGCCAGTTGCTGCAGCAGTGTGCAGAATGCGCCGAACATCGATTCCACGACCTCGGGGCGAATGACCCCGGTGAGGTAGTCCCATTTGAAGTACAAGGTGCCCTCGGATTCGCGCAGTTGCACATCCAGGGTGACTTGAGGCGTTTGCGAGACTCCGTAGACCTCTTGCCCAAGACTCGCCGCATCATGGCGTCCCGGGTGCCCGAGCAGGCTGGTGAGGACGATCGGCATCAGTGGCGCACCGCCACTGCGACGGGCCCGGGCCAGCTCGCGCAGCACCTCGACACCGTTGAACAGCCGATGGTCCAGTGCCTGCCAGATGGCGCCTTGCAGCTGCTGGCCGCGAGCCTCGAGGGTATCGGCGGCCGCTATTTCGTAAGGCACCAGCAAGGTATTGGTAAAGTCGCCGACGACCTGGTCGATATCGGCACTGACGGGCATCCGATCCGAGACCGGGAAGTTCAGGGTGAACCGGTCTTCTTCGCTCCAGCAGCGTAGCACTTCGCACAAGGCCAGCGCGACCGCCCCGGATGGCGAGATATTGCGCGCCTGGGCCTGGGCCTGGAGTCGCTCCCAGACAGCGACGGCGAGGGTGCCCTCGTGTCTCTCGAAGCGCGACTGGCCGCTGAACTCTCCGGGCTCCAGCTGTGGCAAGCGCGGTGCTGCCGGCAGATGGTTGATCTTGTCCAGCCAGTATTCGCGGTCGGCCTGGTACTGGGCGCTCTTGAGCACCTTTTGCCGATAGGCGACGTAGTCATGGAAGCTGGTCTGGAGCACCGGCAGCTGTGGGTCATCTTCCAGGTAGAGATCGATCAGGTCGGGGATGATCACCTGGAAGATCGACCAGGCATCGGCGATCAGCATGTCGATGCACAGATGCACACGGCTAGTGCTGGCGCTGATGCGGCTGATGTGGAACTGGAACAGCGGCCATTGCGTGGTGCCGATTTCTTCGTTGGCCATGCGTTCGCGGACCCGGTCGATCTCCCGATCAATCTGCGCCGTATCCAGAGCGCTGAGATCGACGTACTCCACCGCCTGGGTACCGTCGACATCGCCGATGCTCTGGCGTCCGCTGGCATCGATGGTCATGCGCAGCATCGGATGGCGCTCGACCAGCAGCCCCACGGCATGGGTGAAGCGCTCGCGATCCAGGGCCTGCACTTCCCATTCGAAATATCCCTGGCAGCCGACGCCGCCATAGTCGTAGAACGAACCACGACCGATCCACAGTGCCTGTTGGCTTTCGTTGAGTTCGAACGGCAGCAGTTGCTGCTGTGCCGGTAAGTGCTCGAACTTCGGCAACTGGGTATTGCGCGAGGCATTGGCCAGTCGTACCAAGTTCGCCAGTACCGGCTCCTCGAGGAACGCGCCCATTTGCACATGGATGCCATGCTTGCAGGCCAGCTCACCGACCATGCGCAAGGCGCGCAGGGAATCGCCGCCGGCGTCGAAGAAACTCGACTCCAGCATCGCCTCTTCACATAGCGTCCAGGCCAGCCAGCAATCACGCACCGCGTGGTCTGCCTGGGTCACCGGGGCAAAGACTGTCTGATCCGCATCGCGCTCGATAGGGCTGACCTGCAGCGCGCTGTAGTCAACCTTGCCGTTGCGCCCGAGGGGCAGGGTGCCGGTCACGATCTGGCCGGGTTGGGCGGCCGGGTGTAGGCGCGCGGCCAGGTGCTTGCGAACCTTGGTGACCACCTCTGCGGCATCCGGGGCCAGCTCCAGGAACAATGCCAGCGTCGCACCCAAGTCGTTGCTCAAGCAGTTGGCCGCCGCCTTCACCACGCCCGGCACTTGCAGCGCGGTGATTTCCAGTTCAGTCAGGTCGACCCGATGGCCGCGGATCTTCACCACCGAGTCGGTCCGCCCGAAGATTTCCACGGTGCCATCGACGGCCATTCGCGCCCGGTCGCCAGTGCTGTATTGCAAGGGCGAAGTGGTGTCCAGAGTGTTGCCACGAAACACTTTCTTCGTGTCCTCGGGGTTGACGTAGCCCACCGACAGCGTTTCACCGGTGATGATCAATTCACCGACGCAACGGGCCGGCAGCTGCTGGCCATGGCGGTCGACCACATACATCCGGGCGCCGGGTATCGCGCGTCCTACCGAGGGCAGCAATGTGCGGCGTGGTGCGCACAGGTCTTCGATGGAAACCACTGCTGCTTCCGCGGAACCATAGACATTGATCACCCTGTAGCCGAGATCGGTCGGCGGCCATTGCTTGCAGCGCTCACCGGCGATCAGCATGGTGCGCAGGCCGGTCCGGGTTCCACTTGCCCACAACGCCTCGGCAATGGAAGTCATGGCCAGCGTATGGTTCATATCGCCTTCGAGCAGCCAGCGTGCCAGCAGGTTGACGTCCTGCAGCACCTGCGGGGCAGGGATGCATACCGTGCCGCCGGCGCAGAGTACCGGCAGCGGGTCGACCTCGACCATCCCGTAGCCTGGCGACGATAGCCATGAGCCGCGGCTATGCTCGCCAAGTCCGGCCTGATCGATAATGGCATCCAGGGTCGCGGCCATCCCCCGATAGGACAGGCAAACGGCCTTGGGCCGTCCGGTACTGCCGGAAGTGCCGGCGATAAAACAGGCCTCGTTGGTGGTGTCGACCCACTTGCCGTGTTCCCAATCGACGTGGGCAGGGCGCATCTGCACCTTGTCGATATCCAACAGCGGACAGTTCAGCAGATCTCGCGCTCTCTCGGTGGTGCTGCCTGCAGTCAATACCGCATGTGGACTGCACTCTTCGATAAAGGCCCGAATGCGTTCATCAGGATGCGACGGGTCGATCAGCACGCAGGTGCCACCCATGCGTTGCACGGCGATGATCGAGGCCAGATGTTGCCAGCCACGATCCAGGAACAACGCCAGGCGCGGGCTCGATCGGCGGGAAGTGACGCGTTCGCGTATGTGCTGGACCAATGCCTCGGAGGCGTCCCAGAGTTCGGCGTAGGTCAGGGTGCGGTCGCTGTTGTCATCCACTATCGCCGCAGCCGATGGTTTGCTCTGTACATGCCGGTAGATGTGCTCCACCAGGAACTGACGCTCGGCGGCTTCGGCCGGGGTCGGGCAGACGGGCTGGATCGTGGTCGCCGGCAGGGCCTTGGGATCAAGGACTCGGGCGCAAGCGAAGGCCACCAGTTTAAGCAATTCCAGGCGTACCGCCCGGGTCATGCGATCGCTGCGTACCGACAGTTGGCAGCGGCCGTCCTGCACCAGCAGCCAGACCGGTGATTGCGCCGATGACAAGTGTTTACCGTCGCTGATCTCGATATCGGCACGCAATTGCGCCTCGCCATGGGGCGCTTCAGCATTGGCGCGCAACTGCGCGATATAGGCCCGAGTGTCTTCTGCAAGGTTCAATGCCGTGCAATCGACGCTGAGCTGCGACGGCTCGCCGTCATGATGGACTCCCAGGGTTACCCGGCCTTCCGGACTGAGCAAGGAGCCCAGAACCGCGGCGACCGTAATCAGGTCGTTCATACTGGCCGTCAGGCCAGGGGGCAGGGCGATATCTTCCTGGTCTCGTGTGCTGCCGGCTGATTGTCCAGCCGCCGGGCACGCGAACGCGTCCCACAGGCTGCGCTCATTGCCTGGCAGCAATTGTGGCGCGGGGGGTACTGATGTCATGTCGTCCCTCATCTTGTTCATGCCTTCCCTGTTTTCACGCTGTGATTTCGTTTTCGATCGAGTGAATAGCCCCGATCCGCTCCGCCAGAACCGCGGCAGCCTGAAGTACGGCTTCACGCTCCTGGCCGCCCAGTGTCGAGGCATCGACTGCGATGAAGCGTTTGCTGCCCTTGGCCGCGGTTTTCCAGGTCGCGACAGCCCGGCCACCGATGAGCACCACCGGCCGTCCGTTACCAGCCGTGTCGTAGCCGCCGACACGCTCCAGTTCAAGGCAGTCGCGCTGTCTCGAACCGGGCGCATAGCCCATTACCAACGGGTCCCAGGCCGGCAGGAAGCGGATCTGCGCGCTTGCGAGTGCCTGGTCACGTTGAAGAAACTGCTCAAGACGCGCCAGTCCGGCCTGGCTGTGCCACATCTGGTCTGCGACCCGGCAGGCTGCGCAGGCTTGAAGCAACGCGCGCGCGGTTTCCTTTGAAACCGCGAGCCACCAAGCCAGGTCATCGACCGTGACCGGTCCGTAGTGTTCGAGGTAGCGCCCGGCGATATCGCGCAGTAGCGAGTCGCGATCCAGCGGCACACCGTCACCGGGTAGCAACCCATCGGCTGCAGCCGAATACAGCCAGCGGTTCGACCATTGGTTGGCCGCCGGTATACGAACCAATGCGCCGTCATAGGTAGCAACCGAAGTCAACGCACGAGCCTGGGGTGCCGGCAGGTCGAGGGCACTGCCGATATCCTGCAGACGCACCGCAACGCCATTGCTGAAAGTGATCAGTGCCGGCAGCAGTCGCCGGTAATCCTCCAGGCCAAGCCCTACGTCCCGTAGCCGCCACTCGTGGTTGGCCAGCGGCAGGCGGGTGGCGGCAAAGACTTTGCTTGCCAGCTCGCCGGGAAGGAGGAACTTGGAGCGCCGCATGCCCGGAATACGCAGCAGCTCGCTGTCGTTTTCCATCGCCAGTACGCTCTTGCGATCAAGGTTGCGATTGCGCGCCATGACCGCCAGCCAACTGGTGGGCCGCGCTGAATATACGCCGACATAGGCCTGTGCAATCTGTGCCACTGTTGCTTGCGCCAGGCGCTCGAAGTGTTCCGACACGATCCATTCCCGCAGGTGGGTGTCGGTGAGGCCATTGCAGGCAGTTCTCATGCTCATAAGGTTCTCGATAGCTGTTGGGCTGCGCCGTTCAGTCGCCGACGACATCGAAGTTGCAGCTGCGAGCGGCCTCGACCTGGTACATGTCGGACTTGGCCGGGACGAAGAAATTGCCGTCATTGCCTTCGCGATGGCGTTCTCCAGGTACCGAGACCGGCAGCGCCGGCTGCCCGGTGAGTTGTTCGTAGTCGCGGATCAGACGGGTCATGGAAACCATGCGATCGAGCATCCGGCGCAGCATTTCCATGCCTTCCTTGTCGCCCAGTACCTCGCCTTTCTTGTCGCCCACTAGCATTGCCGGGAAGCCGTAGCCGACCATGATCATGCGATTCAGCAAGGCGCACTGGAGCATCTGGTTGTAGACCTCGACGTGGCCCATGCGCCGGCCGGTCACCATGACCCCGGCAACCTTGTTGGTGAGGGTGCGATCGTGGCGCAGGAACCCGGTGCCGACCCGCTCCAGGAACGCCGACATCAAGGGCGTTGCGCCAAAGCCATGGACGGCACAGGCGAAGATCACGCCATCGCTGGCTTCCATGAGGCGCACTGCACGCGCGGCGTCATCCTTCTGAGCACAGGGCTCGTTGCGGAAATTGCAATCGCCGCAGGCCCCGCAGGGGTCGATTTTGGCGTTGGCCAGTGAAAAAACGTCGAGAATGACATCCTGTTTTTCCAGGTACTCGGCCGCCCACTCCAGCGCTCTGGCGTTGTTGCCATCCACCCGTTCCGAGCCATTGATGGCGACATACTTGATCTTGTCCGTCATGGTGCTTCTCTCTCCTTAGAGTTTGCCTGTTCCCGGGCACGACGATCGCCAGACCGTCGTGCCATGTCTCCAGCGCTGCCAGAGACTGTTTCAGCGTGCCAGGTAGTCAGCGATTGGATACTTCACGCACAGCGCCTCGGCCTCCGCGCAGAATTGCTTGCGCAGTGCCGGGTTCAGGGTGAACTCGCTGTCGCCGAGCGGCGTCACTTGGTCCAGGATCCGGCAGAGCAGGTCGACGATTTGCCGGCAACCCTGCGGGTCGACATGGCGCTGGGCGAGGGCGCCGGTACCGATGCGCAGACCACTGGTGACGAAGGACGAACGCGTTTCGCCGGGCACACGGTTCTTGTTGACGACGATTCCGCAGTGCTCCAGTGCGGTCTCGGCGATAGCGCCGGTCATCGCTGCACGCAGGCGAATCAGAATGGTGTGGTTTTCGCTGCGACCGCCCACTACTTCATAGTCCCGGGCCTTGAATTCGCTGGCCATCACATCCGCCGCAGTGCGGATGCGTTGCATCTCGGCATCGAATTCGGGAGTCATGGCGTAACCCAGTGCAGCGGCCTTGGCTGCCATCATGTTGACGGCGGGCGCGCCTTGCATCCTGGGGAACACCGCCAGTTCGAGCACTCGGCTGAAAGTCGCATCGCGGCCAGGGACTTTTTCATTGGCGTCACGGCCCGAGAGAATCAGGCCGCCACGAGGGCCTGCGAGCTGTTTGTGGGTACAGGTAGTGGTAACGTGCGCTGCGTCGATCGGGCTCGGATGGCGCCCGGTCGCCACTAGACCGGCAATATGCGAGATGTCGGCCATCAGGATGGCGCCGGCTTCATCGGCGATCCGGCGGAAGCGTTCGAAGTCCACGACCCTGGAATAGGCCGTGGCACCGCAGATGATCAGTCGCGGCCGATGCTCCAGGGCCAGCCTGCGGACTTCGTCGTAGTCGATCAAGCCTTCTTTAGTGGTGCCATAACCGATGGCGTTGTAGTAAGTGCCTGAGAAAGTCACGGGGCTGCCATGGGTCAGGTGGCCACCGTTATCCAGGGCCATGCCCAGTAGCGTGTCGCCAGGTTCGAGCAGGGCCGCGAGTACCTGGTAGTTGGCGCTGGAAGCCGAGTGCGACTGGACACCGGCATATTGCGCAGAAAAAAGGTCCCGGGCACGCTGGATCGCCAGGGACTCAACCAGATCCACGTTCTCGCAACCGGCGTGATAGCGGCGTCCGGGAACACCTTCGGCGGTCACGTTGACCAGCGCGGAGGAGGACGCGGCCAGGGTGCGGGGCTTGACCGCACAGCAAGAGGCAACCAGCGAGAGGGTGCGTTGCTGGCGAGCGACCTCGGCGTCCAGGATCCGCGCCAGTTCGGCATCATGTTCCTGAAGATCGGCCAGGCCACGTTTGAGCAGATCGGCCTGGGTGAGAAGTGGTTGATGATTGACTGTCATGACTTGCTATCCCTTCCATTGGCGTTGTGTGCTGCGAAAGACAGCACGGTTTCCTCAACCTCGTGTGCATGGGTACGCACGAAGTAATGCCCGCCACCGGCGAGGGTTGCGGCTTGGGTGACGTTGATGAACTTGCTCCATTGCGCGAGTACGACTTCAGGCTCGGCGGTGGCCGGATCCTCATCGCCCAGCAGCACCAATGCCGATACGCCATGTGCCGGGTACTGCGCCAGGTAGCGATAGGCTTCGCAGGCGATCAGATGGTCTCTTCGACCGCGAGCCAGCATGCTCTCGACCTGACTGTCGAGCAGTCCGGTGAAGGCGCCCAGTGAACGCAGGTATTCGGTCCAGATCTGGTCCGAAGTGGTTTCGGCGGCGCGAATTGCGACATCTGCATCCAGCACCGGGCGCGAGGCAGCAACCACCAGCGAGAGGTGTTTGTGGCTACCGGTCATGCTTGAGGCAATGCACGCTGCGGTCGCCGCGCCGGCGCAGTGGCCGTAGATCACCAGGTGGGCGGCGCCGATCCCTTCGATTTCGGTGGCAAGGATGTCGAGCAGGGCTTGAAAGTCCGAGGCGTTCTCGACCTCGAAGTCACCGAAATCCACGCCGAAAACCTGTACATCCGGGTTGCCTTGAAACAGGTTGCGGTAGGCCGTGGCGTCTCCGCCGCCGAAAGGAACCGCAATCACCGCGGTCGAACCTGCGGCTGCTTGCGCATCGCCAAAACAGACCAGGCGAGCGGCTTGTCGGGTGGCTGCGTAGACAATGCGTCGAGCCAGGCCCGCTGCCGTCGGATGCTCGAAAAGAGTCACGATGGGCAAATTGCAAGACAGGCGCGACATCACGCGAATAGCGTCGAAGGAGTCGCCGCCGAGGTTGAAGAAATTGTCTGCATGGCCAACATGCGGCAACTTGAGCACCTCGGCGAAAGTGGCGCAGACGCGAGCCACTTCATCGGCAAGGACTTGTTCATCGAACTGGATGTTTTCAGTCATTCCATTCACTCCTATCCATAAGTACATCAGCGATTTCATTGAGCAGATTGGTGGCTGCACTGGGGTTGCAAAACGGCCCCTCGATCTCCAGAAGCAGTTGCGAAGCACCTGTGCGCCGTATGTCGATTCCCACCGGAAAAGTTGCACTCATCACCTGTGAGGCCGGGATGCCGCGCTGGCCGGCGCCATTGATGAACAGTTCGGACGCTCGACAGCATTCCAGCGCCTGACGCGCTGCCGGACAGCGACGGGCACGTGCCTCAAGGCTGATTTGCCCGGGGAGAGGATGCGCTCCAGGGTTTGCCAAGGAGAGTGGAACAAGGCCCGTCATCATGCCGATGGCATCCTGCTGGTCAGCCTCGCGCCAGTTATGCGAAGAACACAGGGTGTCGCCCTCGACGATGACATCGGCCCGCTGCAGGCAACTCAGGAGATTCGCCATGGGAGGCTTGTCGACATTGATCGAGGCAACGTCCAAGGTGCGCTGCATACTCATGCGCTGCCCTTGGGCGTTGAAGGCCAGGCATCCGGTTTGCAGCAGACGCACAGGCGCCATGGGTTGCGCCACAGATGTGAGCAGCCCGCCATCAACGTCCGCGTACAGTGCTTGTGCCTGGACATAATCGTCATAGAACCCACGCCCTCGACGCATATGCGCCAGCACTGAGTCGACCTCGGCGGATTGCGCTGCTTGCAGCAGGCGCGCCAGAACCGCGAGGCTATGTTCGTCGGCCAACCCATGATGGATCGAGAGGAGACAGTGCAATCCGGTGCTAGTGGCCAGGCTGCCGGCGGCAAATAGCGCAGTGCCGGATCTGACAGCTAGCTGGGCCTTGCGCAAGGCCTCGGGAGCGCTGATCTCGCGAACATCGAGAATTTCAAGATAGTGACCCAGTTCCCCGCCCCATCCAGCGATCACCAGATGACGCAAGAGTCCGAGATCCGGGTCGGCGCCGTCCTTGAGAGGTATTACAGTGGAAACTTCCTGGGAGACCCCGGTGTAGAAGCCCTGGGCGACCATGGCCTTGGCCTCGACACTGAGTCTGGCGTCGGCAAGCACCTGCATCATGCCCATCTGTTCGATTGATTCTGTGGTCGGGCCTTGAGCTGTTGTTTTTGACATGTCAGGTCCTCGGCGCGCAGGCATCATCAGGCGGCGATTTCGATCCATTGGAGAAAGCATTTACGGGCACACGCATCTCTCCCGTTCAGTGGGAAAGCCATAGGGCGCGCACAGTTTTTTGTACGACAGCCTTAGGCGGCCATGTCGTTTAAATGCGTCGGTTATTTACTTTTTTTGAGCGGGCCGATCAGTTTCTAAGGCGCGCGCAAAGGAGGGGGCGTGACGGAGCGTCGGGCAGGGTTCTGAGGGTGTGAGAATCATTGCTTGTAGCATTTCGCTCAAGGGCTGAGGTGCTGAAGGCGGGGATTGCAGGGGGGCTGGCAGGTTCCGGAAAACAATATCGGCAAACAAAAACATTAAGCCATTCCTTAGCTTTGGTTAGAAAAATGTCGCCTCTTGGCGATCTAAATAAAGCATCCTTTGACACGGCTCCAAGTTCATCCTGATGGAGCCAGGGTAAACCCCTGCGCGTCATAAGCGAAATCTTAGTCGGTAATTTCATAAGCGCAAGTAAGTTTCTTCCGTTTTGTAAAAAAATATCGGACCGCTCTAGGCTGCCGCTCAGCAGTGGAAAACATTGTGAGCCTGCCATCAGCGTGGGAGTCGTGGAATGGGTCAAAGCCGGAGGTGCGCTACGGCCGAGTAACAGGCCGCGGCGCCAGGGGAGAGGTAGAGGGGCGCGGGGGCTCAGCAGTGAATGTGTTCAGCCGCATGCATGGCCAGGTAGGCATCGAGCTTCTTGTCGTTCAAACCCAAGGTGTTAAGAATTTGCGCCATGAAGCTGACAGGAGCGCTACCAGGCGCCGTGACCACACCCTGGTCGGCAACGGCATATGGCACATCCTGGTAATAATCCGCTCCGCGGTAATGCACCAGCTTCAGGTTCTCAGCGGAGTTGGACGTATGTTGCAAGTGATCCAGTACTCCAGCCTGGGCCAGGACGCGGGTGCCATCACAGATTCCTGCAACGACGATTTTCTTTGCGTGGGCCGCGCGAACCAGCGCCTCGATTGCTGGTGCTTTGTCTGTTTTCCAGATAGGGCTTCCCGTCACGATCAGCAAGTCGATATCTTCCAGCTGGATGGCTTCGATGGCCAGGTTCGGGATGATGATCATTCCTCCTGATGAGGTCACTGGCTTGCTGCCGGGGGCTGCGAAACGAGTGTCGAAGCCATAGTAGGCTCGTCCCGTGGAGTTGATGAGTGCTGGTTCCCAGTCAGAGAAATTCTCGGTGAGAATAGTGACGGCACGTACCATTTGAGTGTCCTTCTCAAGTATCCATGATGATCAACAGCAATTATCCAGGATGGTTGTCCTGGCGCGTATTGCTATTGAGTGTAGACGCTGACGGCGCTGGTGAATGATGGGGGCTGAGTATCGTCGGGATGCATCTCATTGGACAATGACAGTGGTCAAATGGTCGTCAGGTTGAGCATTAAGATCAGAGAGGGGATGCTTCGGTAAAGTTACGTAACTGATTGATTATCAAAATATAAATCTAATAAATAGTTGTTTGGTTGAGTTGGCTAGTTATACTCGGATACCTGATAGAGGTTATTAGTGGCTGTGGCGCTTGGTGCATAGACTACCCTCAAGAACACCTGAGATTTATACGTTTGACCTTGATGCTCTATTGGTAGGCAAGAGGGGCAAAACCTACCGCAACCGATGATTACGGGCACGGTTGACACTACAACACGAGTGATAACAGGTAATCTTTCGACTGACAAACCCCAAGCTCTGACAGCTATGCGGAGCTTTGAAATTTCAGGCACGCCAGGCGAGCCAAGGTTAACAGGCGAGCGCGGTGCTACTCTGCAAATTGGAGGCGACGAGCAGTCGCTTTAAGTCATTCCGGTTCGTCAGGACGCCGAAGCAGCGGACCTGGCGCCGCTAGTCCGGAGCGTTTAAGCCGCTCACAGCTCGACAGCAAAGCCATTGATGCCGAGGTGGTCATGGAAGAAGCACGGAGCACGACATAGTGGAAAGCTGTACGGTGCTTTTTGCCGTTTGCTGTTGGGCGTGATCTGGCTGCTCTGGGGCGAAGGCTGCCCTTAGGCGAGCGTCCGCTTTTGGCCGATTGCTGCCTGTCGTGAGGGGCTGCAATCGACCCACAGCTGCCGGTGAGCGCTGGCAAAATCCGGCCAATAGGGGTCTTTACATTGAGACCCCCCCAGTCGTTAACCGATCCACAGGCCAAGAAAAAACTTAATGGCGTGTCCGGAATTAGTTGACCACTACAAGTTCTGATGGGCTTCGGCTAGAAAGCTCCAGACAGACGGGTTCTCGCTGAAAGCCACGTTGAAACGCAGCCAAGGCGTCGCTTGCAGGGAAGGGCGGAAGATACAGCCGGGTGATAACAGTATGTTCTGCTTGAGTCCGGCACGCGTCAGAGCCACTGGATCAAAATCGGCCTTGCTACTGCCGATCCACAGGTAGGGAGTGGGGGCGGCGGGCGCCCAGCATTGCCAGCCGAGTTGTTGCAGTTGTTGTCGCGCGGACAATTGCGCGTTGAGCAGCCGAGCGCTCAACTTCTGGCAGCGTTTGCGCTGGGTGCCGTCGTTGAGCATCTGCAGTGCTAACTGTTCACTCAGTTGCGAACTGTACAACCCGGTGGTCATCTTATAATGCAGCAGGGCTTCGGCCACCGCCGGTTCGGCAGTGATGAAGCCGACGCGTAGCGAGGCGGCCAGAGTCTTGGAGAAGCTGCCGATGTGGATAACCCGCTGCAGATTGTCCAGGGCCGCCAGCGGTGCCTGATTGTCGCCGACCAACTGACCGGACACATCGTCCTCAACGATCCAGCAGTCATGGGTGTCAGCCAGTTGCAGCACACGATGCGCCACGGCCGGGCTGTAACTGGCCCCGGTCGGGTTCTGCAGCCAAGGATTTGTGAAGAACGCTTTGGGTTGATGCAGCGCCAGTAACTCGTCGAATTTTCCCACATCCGGCCCCTGCGGAGTCCAGGGTACACCGATGGCTTTGACCTTGTGATCGCGCAGGTTGGCCAGCAGGTTGATGTAGCCGGGATCATCCACCAGCACGCAGTCTCCGGGTTGCAGCAGGGCGCGGACCACCAGATTGAGCGCCTGGCTGGCACCGTTGGTGAGCACAATATGGTCTGTGTGCGCGGGAACGCCGCGATCACTCAGGTAGCGCTGGATCCAGCTTCGCAAACCATGGTCGCCACGGGATTCACCATACTCGGTAATCAGGCCGCTGGAGCGGCCCAGGGCGCGCATCGCCAAGTGCAGGCCTGGCTCATCCAGCCATGTGTGCGGCAGACCGCCACTGCCTGGCTGCAGGGCATCCGCATCTGGGTGAAAGGCGTCATCCAACAGCCAGTAAACATCGCTGAGCGGCGCTGTGATGCGCTGCTGCTCGACGCCAGGGGTGGTTTGCGCGACGAAGAAACCATTGCCTTTACGCGCCTCGACATAGCCCAAAGCAACCAGACGGTCGTATGCCTGAACCACGGTGAAGGTGCTGACATCGAACTCCTTGGCCGCGGAACGGATAGACGGCAGGCGAGTGCCCTGGGCCAGTTGGCCGTGTTCGATGCGCTGGGAAAAGTGCTCTACCAGTTGACCGATGAGTGAGGTTTTACGAGCAAGTTCCATTGGCTGGGGGGGTACATCCGCTGGCTGAAGGGCAATGGCCGCCATTTTAGGAGTGCTGGCCCAGGAAAGGAAGTTACCGGTGCAGTCGCCAGGGGGGATCGTTCTTTTGTCCATCATTGGATCTATCTGCCTGTGCAGGGCGGTCGTGCGCCCCGATTTTTCGTCGCCCCCTGTACAGGTTTTTCAACTAATACAGGTGCGGTCCATTTAGGGGTTGCTGTGTATGGAGCTTGAACGCAGAAGAGATAACTTGGAGGGGCGTTACCAGCACTCATCAGAGGAACACCCCAGATGCGCACAATAAAAAGAATACTCATCGGCTCTTTCATCTTCGCCAGTTGCAGTTTTGCCCAGGCAGAAACCCCAATCGTCCGGATTGCCATTGAAGGGGCCTATCCTCCGTACAATTTCGTCAATCCGGACGGCAGCCTCGGTGGCTTCGATGTCGACATCTCCAACGCCCTATGCGCGCAGATGAACGTCCAGTGCAAGCTGATCAAGCAGGACTGGGACGGCATCATTCCCGGGCTGATGGCGAAGAAGTACGACGCCATTGTCTCCTCCATGGCTATTACCCCGGAGCGCGAGCAAAAGGTCGCATTCTCGGACAAGTATGAGGGTGGCTACTCCATGCTGTTCGGCAGAAAAATTCTGTCAGACAGCGGCCCGGCGGCGCTAAAGGACAAGGTTATCGCCGTGCAGAAAGGCTCGATTCAGGAGAACTTCGCCAAGGGCTACTACGAGAACACTGGCATCCGCGTGCAGCGCTACCCGGATACGCAAACTGCGCTGATGGATCTGAACTCGGGACGTGTGGACGCCGTCGTTCTGGAAGTGGGGATCATCTACGACACGCAGAAAGATTCGAGCCTGAGCGCTTTCCATGCCTTTGGCGATAAGTTCAATGACCCTAAATACTTTGGCGCAGGCTCCGGGGTTGCCGTACGCAAGAACGATCCGGCATTGGTTGGGCAATTCAATCAGGCGCTCAAGACCATTCTCGCCAATGGCACCTACAAGCAGATAAACGACAAGTACTTCCCTTACAACCAGTACGAGTGATGTCTCGCCTGGCGTCGGCTTTTCCACGCCAGGCTGGGCTCTGAATAGGGATATCCCATGCAAAAGCAACAACATGCGCTTGTAGTGCAATCCTTGGGCCGCCCGCGCGAAATCATCAGCCTGCACTTCGGCCCGCAAGGGCAGGGGCCCAAGGCTTACCTGCAGGCTGGCCTGCATGCCGACGAACACCCCGGCATGCTGGTGCTGCATCACCTGAAACTGCGTCTGCTGGAACTCGAGGCTGCTGGCCGGCTAACCGGTGAAGTGGTGCTGGTACCGATCGCCAACCCGATTGGTCTGAGCAACTACGTATTCGGCCGCCAGTTGGGGCGTTTCGAGCTGTCCAGCCGGGAAAACTTCAATCGTCACTACCTTGACCTGGCCGAACTGGTGCGTGAGCAGGTGGCCGACGAGTTAGGAAAGGATGTCGACGCCAACGTGGCACTGATTCGCCAGTGCATGCGCAGCAGCCTGCAAGCGTTGCAGCCCCGCACCGAGCTTGAATCGATGCGCCTGACCCTGCTGCGTCTGGCCTGCGATGCCGACTGCGTGCTCGATGTGCACTGCGACAGCGAGGCCATGGTGCATCTCTATGTGCATAGCGAGCAGCAGGCTGAAGCCCGTGTGCTGGCGGGCCTGACTGGCGCGTATGCGACTCTGCATGCCCAGAAGCAGGGCGGCAACTCCTTCGACGAAACCTTCACCGCGGCTTGGTTTGCCCTGCGTCAGGCCTTTGCGCCGCATCCGATTTCCATGGCCACCTTTGCCGCCACGGTCGAGCTGCGCGGTACCAGTGATGTCAGCCATGAACTGGCTCAGGCCGATGCCGAGGCGCTGCTCGCCTACCTCGGTCACAGGGGGTTGATTGCTGACGCGCAGCCGGTGCTGGCACCGCCATTGTACGAGCCGACACCATTGGAAGGCGTTGAAGTGCTAAATGCGCCGCACGCCGGGCTGGTGGCTTACCGTGCGCCGGTCGGCAGCTGGGTCGAGCCGGGCACCGTTTTGGCCGATGTTATCGATCCACTGACTGATCGGGTCAGCACCCTCACCAGCAACATTTCCGGCGTGTTCTACGCGCGGGTGCTAGAGCGTTTCACCGAAGCCAATACCGAGCTGACCTTCGTCGCAGGGCAAGTGCCGCTGCGTAGTGGATGTTTGCTCGGTGCCTAAGGATTAACCCCTCGGTCAAGCAAGGCTGGTAACAGGAATAACAATAAGATGACCATGAAATTACGTTTCCCGTTGGCACTGATCGGCAAGCACATACTGGCGGGCACCCGCACTGGCGAAGACTTACGCGTCAGCACCGCTTGGAGGAAACATGTTTAACGGATACCTCCCGGCGATTCTCGCTGGCGTGCTGACTACCCTTGAGGTGGCGCTGTTGGCGTTGCTGCTAGCCATTTTGCTGGGGCTGACGGGGGCCTGTCTCAAACTCTCGCCATTCGCCTGGCTGCGCTGGCCGGCGCATCTGTACACCACCATCATGCGGGGCGTGCCAGACCTGGTGGCCATGCTACTGCTGTTCTACGGCATGCAGGTGTTCTGCAACGTCTTCACCGAGGCTTACGGTCTGGCGCAATGGGATATCGATCCATATGTTGCCGGAGTCATTACCTTGGCACTGATTTACGGCGCGTACTTTTCCGAAACCTTTCGAGGTGCCTTTCTTGCTGTCCCGGCAGGTCAGTTGGAGGCGGGTGTCGCCTACGGGATGAGCCGTGCTCAGGTATTTCGCCGCGTACTGTTCCCTCAAATGATGCGCTTCGCCTTGCCAGGTTTGAGCAATAACTGGCTGGTGCTGCTCAAGAGCACCGCCATCGTGACCATGATCGGCCTGCAGGACATGACCTGGATGGCGGATCAGGCTGGCCGGGCCACTCGTCAACCGTTCCTCTTCTACATGCTGGTCTGCCTGCTCTACCTGGGCCTGACGGCTTGTTCGCAAGGTGCACTCGCCACCTTGAGTAAGCGCTATTCCCTTGGTGTACGGCACGCGGAGATTTGATCATGATTGACCTGCAACCCCAGATCATCCTCGACAACTTGCCACTGTTTTTTGCTGGCTTGCTCATGACCCTCAAACTCACTGGCTGCTCCTTACTGATCGGCCTTCTGTTGGCCATGCCATTGGCGCGCCTGCGAGTGTCGCGCAATCGCTGGTTGAGTCAGTCAGTCTGGGCCTACACCTACTTTTTCCGCGGTACGCCGATGCTGCTGCAATTACTGGTGCTGTATTACGGTTTTGCACAGTTCGAATGGGTACGTAACAGCTTGTTCTGGCCCTACCTGCGCGAGCCTTACTGGTGTGCCTTGATTGCCTTTGCGCTGAATACCTGTGCTTACACCACTGAAATATTTGCAGGTTCGATGCGCAACATTCCACCGGGTGAGATCGAGGCCGCGCGTGCCTACGGGATGACTCCTATGACACTGCTGTGTCGGATAATCCTGCCGTCGGCCTTGCGGCGTGCCATCCCGTCCTACAGCAATGAAGTGATTTTGATGCTACAGGGGTCATCCATCGCCAGTGCGGTAACCCTCATGGATCTCACAGGGGCAGGCCGCAGTGTCTACTCGGACTACTACGCTCCGTTCGAGGCGTTTCTCTTTATTGGCATGGTTTACATGGTCATGACCTTCGCTCTGGTAGGCCTCTTCAGGCTACTGGAAGTGCGCTACCTGGCTTATTTGGCGCCACGCACGGCAAATTGAGTCGTCTTATACCGTTCAAGAGGAATAACAATGACAACCCTCGTCGTAGAAAATATTCACAAGCAATACGGCAACAAGGAGGTACTCAAGGGTGTTTCGCTGACTGCGCAAAAGGGCGATGTGATCAGCATCATCGGCTCCTCGGGTTCGGGTAAAAGTACCTTCCTGCGTTGCATCAACTTCCTGGAAAAACCCAATGCCGGGGCGGTCCGCCTAGGCAGCGAAGACATCCGTCTGGGCACTGATCGCCGCGGTGAGTTGCAGGTGCTCGATCACCAGCAACTGCAGCGCATGCGCACCAGGCTGGCCATGGTGTTTCAGCACTTCAACCTGTGGTCGCACCTGACCGTACTTGAGAACGTTATCGAGGCGCCCATCCATGTGCTTGGTCTGAGTCGCGCCGCAGCATTGAACCGTGGTCAGAAGTATCTGCAGCAGGTGGGGCTCGGTGAGTTCGCCAATGTCTATCCGGCGCACTTGTCCGGTGGCCAGCAGCAGCGGGTGGCAATTGCTCGCGCGCTGGCCATGGAACCGGACGTGTTGCTGTTCGACGAGCCGACTTCAGCCCTCGACCCGGAACTGGTCGGCGAGGTGCTCAAGGTTATGCAGGGCCTGGCCGCCGAAGGCCGCACGATGATTGTAGTGACCCATGAGATGGCCTTTGCCCGCGAGGTATCGACTCAGGTGATCTTCCTGCACAACGGCCAGATAGAGGAGCAAGGTACTCCCCAGCAAGTTTTCAGCCAGACCAAAAGCGAACGCCTGCGCCAATTTCTCTGTGGTGCTCTGAAGTAAGCCTGCCCTGACGCGGCAACGCCTGATAACAGAATCACCGTCACCTGGGACAAAGTCCTTCGCTTGCTCAAATGCAGCACTCTGGCCTTGACCGCCAGCGCTGCAACCCGATGACGTTAGCCGGACTCGCTGGCGGCCACCTATACCCAAGGCGCGCAAGCACCTTGGATCTGTTGGTCGTTATGTTGTGCAAGGTGGCGTGGCCAAGGATCTGAATCCCTAGTAGACCACCTCGGCTCTCCGATTGAAGTGAACAAGAATCCAAGATGAATACTAAAGAAATAAATCCGCTTGCCCCCCATGCGCTGGATCGTATCGACCAAGCCATTTTAGAGGTGTTACGCCATGACGGCCGGATAACCTATGAAAAGCTATCGAGCTTAGTTCATTTGACGCCCCGACCTTGCCAGGAAAGAGTACGCAAACTTGAGCGGCAAGGGTTTATTCGGGGCTACAGCGCGATTATCGATATGCAGGCGGTCTCGCCAGGGTTATCGCTGCTGGTGCTGGTGGCGTTGTCTAATCAAAGTGGGCGAACCGCCCAGAAAGCGTTTGAAAACACCGTAAAAACGTGTGCGCATGTGCTCGATTGCCAATTGATCACAGGGCCGTTCGACTACAGTCTGCGTATGCGTTGCAAGGATATGGAACACTACCGTGTTGTTACGGAGACTTGGTTGAACAGCGACCAATTGCATATTGATAAACTTGTTGCTCACCCTGAACTGGCGATTGTCAAAACCAGCGTAACAAGCCATCTTTAGATCAGTACCTTGGTATCGATAGTGCAGCTTGAAGCCTGCTGCTTCGCGGTGGAGCAAACCAGGGATCGCCACTGGCAATCCTGGTTTTTTCTGTCGGTGTTGCAACGTCAATGGCTGATATCGTCCGTGAGGTTGTCAGGCGAATGTTTTTTCCCAATCTCCCACCTGCCAGTCTTTAGTTGGGGGGCGCATTGTTTCAAGCTCGAAGCTTTAATTCGGCTGTTGCTGGCGGCTCCAGCAATGCAAACAGGTTTTTGGGATCTTGCAGTTCTGGCACCAGTTGGATATCACTGCCGATGTTGAGTGCTCTTGCAACGTCCAGCACATAGCGCAATGCAGAGTAATCCTCCAGGGCGAAGCCGACCGAGTCGAACAGCGTTACCTCCTTGGCATGTTGTCGAGCTTGCGCCTGACCATTGACGATTTCCCAAAACTCGATAATCGGTGAATCGGCGGGCATCTGCTGTATTTCGCCTTCTATGCGGCTTTGCGGTTCGTACTCAACAATGACCCGCGCACGCTCCACGATGTCTCGGTGCAACTCGGTCTTGCCGGGACAGTCGCCACCCACTGCGTTGAGGTGCATACCGGGTTCTATCATCTCAGGGGTCAAAATCGTCGCGTATGCCTTGTCGGCCGTCACAGTGGTCACGATATCGGCGCCGCGTACGGCGTCTGCGACGGTTGCGGCAATGGTCACGTGTATTGCGGGGTAGGCACGCAGGTTGGCTGCTAGCTTCGCCGTGGCGGCAGGATCGATGTCGTAGAGGCTGAGTTCGGTAATGCCTAACAGTGTGTGAAACGCCAAGGCCTGGAATTCGCTTTGCGAGCCGTTGCCGATGAGTGCCATGCGACGGCTATCTGGCCGGGCCAGGTAACGAGCCGCAAGTGCAGAGGTGGCAGCGGTGCGAATTGCCGTGGTCAGGGTCATTTCACTCAATAAAACAGGCTTGCCAGTATCGACATCTCCCAGCGCTCCAAACGCCATGACTGTCAGCATACCGTTGTGAGTGTTCTTCGGATGCCCGTTGACATACTTGAAGGCGTACAAAGCCGCGTCAGACACTGGCATCAGCTCGATTACCCCTTCCGGCGAATGGTTGGCCAAGCGAGCACATTTCTCGAAATCTTCCCAGCGTAGGTAGTCTTGACGAATGTACTCGGCCATTTCAGTCAGGCATTGTGGTAAGCCTCTTTCTTGGACGAGACGGCTCAGGTCGTTTACGTCAATGTAACGGGTCATGTGCGTTCCTTTTTTGGATTAATTGCGGTCCGGGGAACTATTGTCGTGGCAATGGAGGGACTATCTCGGCCAATACGGGTCCATGGCGCAGCGGGAGAAGTCGAAAATAGTGCGTTCACAGCGGAATCGGCTAGGCAGTGCCATTGATGTAGATAGGGGGGCGCTAATAGTTGGCGCATTGGTCTAACGATCGTTTCCGTTCGTCCCTGCACCGGGTGATCAACTCTTCAGGCTATGAGCGCTACTCCATCGCGACTTTTTACGACCCGACGTATAGCGCCAGGGTGGATCCCTGTGATCTGGGTATCGACGGGGCGCAGAGCCTGTAAGCACCAGTTGCCGCGGGTGACTACATACTTAAACGCCGACGACTCAATGGCCTACCGCAAAAAAAACTGATGCCTGGTCGATGAATCTGTTCTAGGCCTTGCGCTTCATCCAACTGTTGTACGAAATCGAGCGTGAAGGCCTTATCACCAGCACCGAGTGGCGAAAGCTTGCTCAGCAAGCCGGAACGTTGTTCGCGAGCACCGCAGAGTGCATGGGCGGGGCGAAGTAGGAGGTGTCGGCTGGATCCTACGAAGCCAATACTACCGGCACAAAGCACGTTGATCTCGGCGACCGCTTTTGGCCGATTTCTGCCTGTCGCCACCCTCAGTTATGTGGCTTGGGGCTGGCGACCAGTTAAACATTGAGAGTTGGATGGAGTGATGGTGTTAAATCGACACGAACCTGTTCGGTGACCCGCGATAACCGAATGCGGTTTAATGCCAGGCGGGCGAGCTAAGTGAGAGTACCCACTTACATCGACTTGACCGAGACCACTTCCACAAACCTGAATTTTTTTCTGGCCGTCTTAGTAGCTTCTTGTTCTGCAACTAGGGAGCTCAGCGTATCGGCCTCATGTACCATCTCGTGCATCTCGCCTTCAAATTCATTTCCCACACGGAGCGTGACTCTCAACCTAGGTGTGAAGCCTTTTGAGACTGTCTTTTTCTTCGCTGCCTTCACCGGTTGCACGATCACAACATCCGGAACTGTGTCCTGCACGTCTGAGTTAATTGCCGGCGCAGAGGGCTCAGAATCACCGAATAGCGCCCGGCGCATCTCATCTTCCATCAATTCTGTGTTCATACCGTTTCTCAGAAGGGTGTTATCTATAACCTGATCGATTCTATCAGGATGGCCGGACTCTGTTGTAAAGCGTCGCCGGGGTGAGACCTCAAGTGGTAAAGGGCCAGCAGATACCGGCGAGCGTCAGCGTCTGTTCATCTGCCGCCTATCATGGCGGGCAGCTGCCATAAGCAGTCTTTCAGACTGGGGAAGTAAATCCCCATTTTCTTCGTTGGTTTGGACAGCAAGCCGTCTTTATTCTCAGGTCGATGGTGCTATCGAATCAGGCAAATCACGAGTCGGATAATAGCGTATTGACACCATTTTCAGATATGCTCAGGAGGCCCTTGACGCCCGGGAGAAGGAATTCACGCCGTACACTCATTGAGCAAAATACACATCAAGACCTTTTGCTTATGTAAGGAGGTGGTGCTGCCATTAGGCGATTTCGCCCCGCTGGTCGATCAGAATAATGCGGGGAAATCTACGACTCTCGATGCGATCAGGTTGATGCTTGCACCTAAATCATTTTCAAAACAGGGTGTGAACCCTGCTTGTTACTTAAAGAGCAAATAATGGCGAATAATTTACACATGAAAAAACTAGCAGTGCTCCTTGCTTTTTCTCTTGCTGGCTGCAGTAACACGCAGAATGACAGAGCTGATTATGTTGTTAAGGGCACAAGCAACGAAATAAGATGCCCCGCACCACCTGCGGACATAGTAGAAACCCTTAAAAAGGGTGATTTAGATTTTAGCCTAAAGTTAAAGGAGATCCAAAAAATAGCACTAAATTCAAATATTGGGATTGAAAGAAAGTACGAAAAGATAAGAGATATTGACCCACAACTTCAAACTATCGAGACGGTTCATTATAGGCTTTGCGTAGAATACACAAACGGAACTTTTACTAAAGATGAATACAAAGAAATTATACGAGGACTTCCCTTGTACAATCTCGGCTCCAAAAGCCCACCTGCAAGCAGTAGTGCCGCCAACCCTAATATCGACTTACCCAAAAAAAGCCCGATTGCCCCTGGGGGCACATGGATTGAGGAGTCCTTGGGTCTTGCGGTAAAAGTAGGCGGAATAGGGGGGACCTGCTTGTCACCTTGCAAGCCTATAATAAAGGCAAGCATGGAAATAAAAACATCCTCCTACATTATGCCGAACTATGAGGCAGTTGCAGGATCTGCAATAGCCTTCACCCATAATAATAAAACGTACAAGCTTACGATTGAGGAGATCAAGACAAAACCTGCCTATATAGTGATTTCCGTAGATGAGGTCAAGGCTTAGCAAGTACACGCTCTCGGGTTGCTTTTTTATGCGCTTAAAGCAACTCCACATACTGATATTAGAGGCAAAAGAACTGGCTTGCGCTCACGGAAATTTCGGCAGAAAGAAAAAACTAGGGCTTAGCATTGTGCAACCTCGCTCTTGGCCTTCCATGATCTGAATCTCTGCCGCATATCAACAATTTGAATGACTGGTTCTGGCCGATAGTTGCCTGTCGTGATCGAAAGCTTCAGATGTAGTAGGGCGTAAAAACTGCGAGGCGATTCAGTTTTTGATGATTCTGTTTCAACTTTTAATGGTACTCGTCGCCTAGTACGTACTGTATTTGTGACGAGAGTTTAAATACTACAATTTGTGTTTTGATGGCCGGAGTCCCCCACGTATCGTGCCGCACATGGATAAATGGATTGAATTGGTCAAGGCCAAGATGAGTGAACTCAAAGTCACTCAAGGGAAGGTCTGAAGTACCCACCGATTTTTGATGCCCTCACTACTTGAGGCTCAAAAAATCATAAGTCGGCGAAAATCAGACCTTTCTTGTCCTTAATCCACGGTTCTTTCCTCTGATTGCACTGTTTCAGGGCAATTGGCCCGCATTACGGACGCACCTCGCCCATACCCATCAACCGTTTTCGCACCATCCACAAGTTCGACAAAGCGAACAACGTTGTCTGCTGCGCGATGTTTTTAAACAAACCACGAAAGCGCACTTTCGTATAACCAAACTGGCGCTTGATCACGCGAAACGGATGCTCAACCTTGGCCCGCACCTGCGCTTTCGCGTATTCGATCTTGCGTCGCATGCGCCCGATCAGACTCTTTTTTGCGTGCTTTTTATAGCTGCTTGGTCGGGCGGCAATCGACCAGATCATCTTGCGATCCTGATGCTCGGGACGTTTGTCCACGCCGGTGTAACCGGCGTCGCCACACACGTAAGTTTCCTCACCGTGCAGCAACTGATCGACCTGCGTCACGTCCGCCACATTGGCCGCCGTGCCCACCAGGCTATGCACCAAGCCGGATTCGGCATCGACGCCGATGTGCGCTTTCATACCAAAAAAGTACTGATTCCCTTTCTTGGTTTGGTGCATTTCGGGATCGCGTTTACTGTCCTTGTTCTTGGTCGAACTCGGCGCGTGAATGATCGTCGCATCGACCACCGTGCCGTGACGCAACAGCAGGCCACGGTCGCCCAGATAGCCATTGATGACCTGCAAAATCCCGCCTGCCAACTCATGTTTTTCCAACAAGCGGCGGAAGTTGAGGATCGTGGTTTCATCGGGAATCCGATCCAGATTCAAGCCCGCGAACTGGCGCAGAATCGTCGTTTCATACAGTGATTCTTCCATCGCCGGATCGCTGTAGCCGAACCAGTTCTGCATCAAATGAACGCGCAACATGGCCATCAACGGATACGCCGGACGGCCCCCTTCGCCCTTTGGATAATGCGGCTCGATCAAAGTAACCAAGCCCTTCCAGGGCACGACCTGATCCATCTCGTTCAGGAAGCGCTCGCGGCGGGTCTGCTTACGTTTGCCGGCGTACTCGGCATCGGCGAAGGACATCTGTTTCATCGGGACTCAACCGTCGTGTTCGTGTCAGGCGGGTATTTCACCAGATTTGGAAGTCTTCTTCAGAGTTTCCCAAGAGATACTCGCCGAACGTCTCGGGATGTCCCAGGGCGGCGTGGGTCACTGGCTGAACAAACGCCGTCAGCCGAGCATCGAAGACATGAACCGTGTCTTGCGGGCGCTCGGGATGGATTTTCTGGAGGTGGCGATGGTGATCCGGGAGCCTTTAGTCCTGCAGGACGACGAGATTTCCCTGACGCAAAAGTACAACCCCTATTTCCGCTACCCAGTCAGCGACTGGCGGGCGCCTGCCGAGGTGCGCGACGGTGAGCTATCGGTGTACGGCAAGCCACGTTTCGAACTGACCGATTACCACGCCCAGGGCGCGGCATTCTGGCTGGTGGTGGTCGGCGATGCGATGACTGCCCCCAGCGGTATCAGCATCGCCGAGGGCATGATGGTCCTGGTGGACCCGGCCATTGTGCCGGAGCCCGGAAAACTGGTGATCGCCCAATGGCCCGACAGCGCCGAGGCGACCTTTCGCAAGCTGATCGAAGAGGGCGGGCAGCGTTATCTGGTCCCGCTCAATCCGACGTATCCGAAAGCCCTTTACACCGAAGAGTGCCGAATTATCGGCGTGGTGGTTCAGGCGACAGCCAGGTTCTAATCAGATCGGCCCTCGCAAGACGTAGGACCGATCTTCATTTCACGCTTCTTCCAACTCGACCAACGCACTGCCTTCACTGACCATCTCGCCTTCCTGGCAATACAGCGCCTTGATCACCCCGGCGTGTGGCGCACGAATGCTGTGCTCCATCTTCATCGCTTCCAGCACCACCAGTTGTGCCCCGGCTTCGACCGTTTGTCCGGCTTCCACCAGTACCCGCACGATGCTGCCATTCATGGGCGCGGTCAGCCCGCCCTGATGGCTGTGACTGGCCTCGACGGCACTGATCGGGTCGTAGGACTCGATGCGGCGCAATTCACCTTCCCATTGCAGATACAGGACATCGCCACGGCGAATTGCCCGATGCTGGCGGCGCAGGCCGTTGTGCTCGGTCAACAGTTGCTCGCCCTTGAGATGTGCCGAGCAGGTGTCGCCCAAAGTCAGCGCCCGGTCTTGTCCTTCGCAGCTCAAATGCAACGTGATTTCGCGCGGCAGTCCGGCTCGGAAACCGTTACTGACACCCCAAGGCGAACTCAGGTCATCGGCACGGGTCGTGTTCGGCTGGCTCTGGGTGAAAGCCTGCGCGGCGGCTTGCCAGAACTCGTCACTGAGGTCCGAGGCAACTGGCAGCAGTTCTTCCTGATAACGCGGAATGAACCCGGTATCCAGTTCGGCTGCAGCGAACGCCGGATGGCCGACTATTCGGCGCAGGAAGTTGATGTTGGTCTTGAGCCCGCCAATGGCAAACTCATCGAGCATGCTCAACAGCCGCAGTCGCGCCTGTTCACGATCCTCGCCCCAGGCAATAAGTTTGCCGAGCATCGGGTCGTAGAACGGCGAGATCTCGTCGCCTTCTTCAACGCCGCTGTCGACCCGACGCCCCGGACCTTCAGCCGATTCACGGTACAACTCCAGTCGACCGGTCGCCGGCAGGAAATCATTGCCCGGGTCCTCGGCATATAAGCGCACTTCGATGGCATGGCCGATCAGCGGAACCTCGGCTTGAGTCATCGGCAGCGCTTCGCCGCGGGCCACACGAATCTGCCAGGCCACCAGATCGAGGCCGGTGATGGCTTCGGTGACCGGGTGTTCTACTTGCAGACGAGTGTTCATCTCCATGAAGAAGAACTCACCGCGCGAATCCAGCAAAAACTCCACGGTGCCAGCGCCGACATAGCCGATGGCCTGTGCCGAACGCACGGCCGCTTCGCCCATGGCGCAACGAAGTTCCGGGCTCAAGCCTGGAGCGGGTGCTTCTTCAACGACTTTTTGGTGCCGACGCTGAATCGAGCAGTCACGTTCGTTGAGGTACAGGCAGTTGCCATGCTGGTCGGCGAAGACCTGGATTTCCACGTGACGCGGTTTGAGCAGGTACTTCTCCACCAGCATCCGCGAATCGCCGAACGACGATTGCGCTTCACGCTGGGCAGAGGCCAGGGCTTCGGCCAATTGACTGACGTCCTCGACCACTTTCATGCCTTTGCCGCCACCCCCCGCAGTGGCCTTGAGCAGCACCGGATAACCGATGCGTTCGCAGGCGTCGCGGAAGGTGTCGAGGTCCTGAGCTTCGCCGTGGTAACCAGGCACCAATGGCACGCCTGCGGTTTCCATCAAGGCTTTGGCGGCGGATTTGCTGCCCATCGCGTCGATGGCCGAGGCGGGTGGGCCGAGGAAAATCAGGCCCGCTTCTTCGATGGCGCGGGCGAACCCGGCGTTCTCGGACAGAAAGCCATAACCCGGATGAATCGCCTGAGCGCCGCTGGCCTTGGCGGCGGCGATCAGTTTGTCGATTTGCAGGTAACTGTCAGCGGCTTTGCTGCCACCGAGGTCAACGCGAATGTCCGCTTCCCGGCTGTGTCGGGCTTCACGGTCGGTGGCACTGTGAACGGCCACGGTGGTCAGGCCCAAAGCCTTGGCGGTACGCATCACCCGGCAAGCGATTTCGCCGCGGTTGGCCACCAGCAGGGTGGTGAGAACAGGTGCGCTCATCAACGCGACTCCTTGGTGGTGATTGCGGCTTGCCAGCTCGGCGGACGTTTTTGCAGAAAGGCCCGCAGGCCTTCCTGGCCTTCGGGGCTGACGCGGATGCGGGCGATGGCGTTTTCGGTGTAGCGCCGCAGCGCCGGGGTCAGCGCGCCGTGGCCGACTTCACGCAGCAAGTCCTTGCTGACGCGCATGGCGGCAGGGCTGTTGAGCAGCAAGTTGTCGATCCATTGCTCGACGTTCAGTTCCAGCTCCGCGATCGGATAACTCTCCGACAACAAGCCGATTTCCCGCGCTCGTTGTCCGCCGAAACGCTCGGCGGTCAGCGCGTAGCGACGTGCCGCGCGTTCGCCGATGGCTTTTACCACGAATGGACTGATCACCGCTGGCGCCAGGCCGATGCGCACTTCCGACAGGCAGAACTGCGCGTCGTCGGCGCCGATGGCCATGTCGCAACAACTGATCAGGCCCAGCGCGCCACCGAATGCAGCGCCTTGCACCACCGCCAGCGTCGGGACTTTGAGCTTGGCGAGGTTGTACATCAACTCCGCCAGTTCCCGGGCGTCGTCGAGATTGGTGTGGTAATCGAGTTCGGCCGATTGTTGCATCCAGGCCAGGTCTGCTCCGGCGCTGAAATGCTTGCCGCGTCCGCGCACCAGCAGAAACCGCAGGCTGGCGTCGCTCGACACCTTGTCCAGGGCGAGGATCAGTTCGCGGATCATTTCGGCGTTGAAGGCGTTGTTCTTTTCTTCACGGCTGAGCCACAGGGTGGCGAAGCCACGCGGGTCGGTCAGCAGTTCGAGGGTGTTGAAGTCGCTCATATTTGTCCGTCTCCACAACTCATTCGTGTAGGAGCGAGGCTTGCCCGCGAAAGCGATTTTTCAGTCACATCTGTATTGGATGTACCGACGCCTTCGCGGGCAAGCCTCGCTCCTACAGATCACATCCGGAACACGCCGAAGCGGCTCTGTTCTACAGGCGCATTCAGCGACGCGGACATGGCCAGGGCCAGCACGTCGCGGGTTTGCGCCGGGTCGATGACGCCGTCGTCCCACAACCGGGCGCTGGAGTAGTAGGGATGACCCTGTTCTTCATACTGGTCAAGGATCGGTTGCTTGATCTCGGCTTCCTGCTCGGCACTGAAACCGTGGCCACTGCGCTCGGCCTGCTCGCGTTTCACCTGCACCAAAACACCCGCGGCTTGCTCGGCGCCCATCACACCGATCCGCGCATTCGGCCACATCCACAGAAAACGCGGATCGTAAGCCCGGCCGCACATGCCGTAGTTCCCGGCACCGAAACTGCCGCCGATGATCACAGTGAATTTCGGCACCTTGGCGCACGCCACGGCGGTCACCAGTTTCGCGCCGTGCTTGGCGATGCCGCCGGCCTCGTATTTCTGGCCGACCATGAAACCGGTGATGTTTTGCAGGAACAGCAGCGGAATGCCGCGCTGACAGGCCAGCTCGATGAAGTGCGCGCCTTTCTGCGCGGCTTCGGCGAAGAGGATGCCGTTGTTGGCAAGGATCGCGATCGGGTAACCGTGCAAGTAGGCAAAGCCGCACACCAGCGTCGTCCCGAACAGCGCCTTGAACTCGTCGAACACCGAACCGTCCACCAACCGCGCGATCACTTCTCGCACGTCGAACGGCTGCTTGGCGTCCGCCGATACCACGCCGTACAACTCGTCGCTGTTGTAGAGCGGGGCGATGGGTGTGCGCTGTTGCACTTCGCCGAGCTTGCGCCAGTTGAGGTTAGCGATACTGCGTCGCGCAATGGCCAGGGCGTGTTCATCGCTCTCGGCGTAATGGTCGGCCACTCCGGAAATCTTGCAATGCACATCGGCCCCGCCGAGGTCTTCGGCGCTGACCACTTCACCGGTCGCGGCTTTCACCAACGGTGGGCCGGCGAGGAAAATGGTGGCCTGCTCGCGCACCATGATCGCTTCGTCGGCCATGGCCGGCACGTAGGCGCCACCGGCGGTGCACGAACCCATGACCACCGCGATTTGCGGGATGCCCATGGCGCTCATGTTCGCCTGGTTGAAGAAGATCCGCCCAAAGTGCTCTCGGTCCGGGAACACTTCATCCTGACGCGGCAAGTTGGCGCCGCCGGAGTCCACCAGGTAGATACACGGCAAACGGTTCTGCTGAGCGATGGTCTGTGCGCGCAGGTGTTTTTTCACGGTCAACGGGTAATACGAACCGCCTTTCACGGTGGCATCGTTGGCGACAATCATGCATTCGACGCCTTCGACCCGGCCGATCCCGGCAATCACGCCAGCGGCCGGTACATCTTCGCCATACACCTCGTAGGCCGCCAATTGGCTGATCTCGAGAAACGGCGAACCCGGATCGAGCAGGCGATTGATCCGCTCACGAGGCAGCAATTTGCCCCGCGAGGTGTGGCGTTCTTGAGCCTTCGGGCCGCCACCTTGCTGGACTTGCGCGAGCAGGGTGTGCAAGGCGTCGACCTGTTTGAGCATTGCCGCGCTGTTGGCCGCGAACTCCGCCGAACGGGGGTTGAGCTGGGTATGCAGGATAGCCATGGACAGCTCCGTTTAGCGGGTTTCGTTGAACAGTTCGCGACCGATCAGCATGCGACGGATCTCACTGGTGCCGGCGCCGATTTCGTACAGCTTGGCGTCACGCAGCAGACGACCGGCCGGGAATTCGTTGATGTAGCCGTTGCCACCGAGAATCTGAATCGCGTCGAGGGCCATTTGTGTGGCGCGTTCGGCGCTATAGAGGATCACACCGGCGGCATCCTTGCGGGTGGTTTCGCCGCGTTCGCACGCTAGCGCTACCGCGTACAGGTAGGCGCGGCTGGCGTTGAGTTGGGTGTACATGTCGGCGACCTTGCCCTGGATCAGCTGGAATTCGCCGATGCTTTGGCCGAACTGCTTACGGTCGTGGATGTACGGGACGATGAGGTCCATGCAGGCCTGCATGATTCCGGTCGGGCCGCCGGACAGGACAACGCGTTCGTAATCGAGGCCGCTCATCAGCACCTTCACGCCGCCGTTGAGCACGCCGAGGATGTTTTCTTCCGGCACTTCGACGTCATCGAAGAACAGCTCGCAGGTGTTTGAACCGCGCATGCCGAGCTTGTCGAATTTGTTGCTGCGGCTGAAGCCTTTGGAGTCACGTTCAACGATGAACGCGGTGATGCCGTGAGGGCCTTTTTCCAGGTCGGTCTTGGCGTAGATCACGTAGGTGTTGGCGTCAGGGCCGTTGGTGATCCAGGTTTTGCTGCCGTTGAGGACGTAGTGATCGCCGCATTTGTCGGCACGCAGTTTCATCGACACCACGTCGGAGCCGGCATTCGGTTCGCTCATGGCCAGGGCGCCAATGTGCTCGCCGCTGATCAGCTTCGGCAGGTATTTGGTTTTCTGTTCGTGATTGCCATTGCGGTTGATCTGGTTGACGCAAAGGTTGGAGTGCGCGCCGTAGGACAGGGCGACCGAGGCCGAGCCACGGCTGATTTCTTCCATGATCACCACGTGGGCCAGGTAACCCAAGCCAGCGCCGCCATACTCTTCCGCCACGGTAACGCCCAGCAGGCCCATGTCGCCGAATTTACGCCACAGGTCGGCGGGGAAAAGGTTGTCGATGTCGATCTGAGCGGCGCGTGGTGCGATCTCTTTGGCGACGAAGGACTGAACCTGATCACGCAGCATGTCGATGGTTTCACCGAGGGCAAAGTTCAGGGATGGGTAGCTCATGGGTCACCTTTTGGCTTTTTTGTAGGGTGGGGAGGGCAGTGATTTGGCTCTCACCTTTACGTTAACGTAAGCCTGTGACGGATGGCTGTCAATCACCCTTTACGTTAACGTCAACTTGAGCGACTCTGTAGGAGCAAAGCTTGCTCGCGATGAAGGATAACGCGGTCCTGCAGTTACACCGCAGTGTTCCTATCGCAGGCAAGTCGGATCGCCGCACCGCTAGTTCCTACAATAAAGACAATAGGGGTCGTCATGGATCAACCCAGTGCAAGCCCGCAGCGCAGCTATACCCGTGGTGCCCAGGACAAAGCCTTGCTGGCGATGACCATCGGCCAGGCATTTGATAACACCGTCGCGCAGTATCCGACCGGGGAGGCGCTGGTCGTGCGCCATCAACAGTTGCGTTACACCTGGCAGCAACTGGCCGAAGCTGTGAACCTGCACGCCAAAGCGCTGTTGGCGCTGGGTTTGCAAACCGGTGATCGTCTGGGCATCTGGGCACCGAACTGCGCCCAGTGGTGTATCAGCCAGTTCGCCAGCGCGAAAATTGGCGTGATTCTAGTCAACATCAACCCGGCCTATCGCAGTTCCGAACTCGAATACGTGTTGAAACAGTCTGGCTGCCAATGGCTGGTCTGCGCAGGCGGCTTCAAGACCTCCGACTATCACGGGATGCTGCAAGACCTCGTTCCCGAGCTGGCTGAGCAATCCATCGCAAAGGTGCAGAGCGAACGATTGCCGGAGCTACGTGGTGTCATCAGCCTTGATGCTCAGCCGCCATCGGGTTTCCTGCCATGGTCGCAATTAGCTGATCTCGCGGGGAGCGTGTCGACAGAGCAGTTGAGCGAACGTCAGGACAGTCTGCATTTCGACCAGGCGGTAAACATCCAGTACACCTCCGGTACCACCGGTTTTCCGAAGGGTGCGACCCTCAGTCACTACAACATTCTCAACAACGGTTACATGGTCGGCGAAAGCCTCGGTTTGACCGCGAGTGACCGTCTGGTCATCCCGGTGCCGCTGTATCACTGCTTCGGCATGGTCATGGGCAACCTCGGTTGCATGACCCACGGCAGCACCATGATTTACCCCAACGACGCGTTCGATCCGCTGCTGACATTGACCACTATCGCCGAGGAAAAGGCCACCGCGCTCTATGGCGTGCCGACGATGTTTATCGCCATGCTCGATCAGCCCAAACGCGCCGAATTCGATCTGTCGAGCCTACGCACCGGGATCATGGCCGGGGCGACCTGTCCGATCGAGGTGATGCGCCGGGTCATCAGTGACATGCACATGAGCGAAGTGCAGATTGCCTACGGCATGACGGAAACAAGTCCGGTGTCGTTGCAGACCGGTCCGTCAGACGAACTGGAGTTGCGCGTCACCACCGTCGGCCGCACCCAGCCGCAACTGGAAAGCAAAATCATCGACGAGGCGGGCAACCTGGTGCCGCGCGGCACTATCGGTGAACTGTGCACGCGCGGTTACAGCGTGATGCTCGGTTACTGGAACAACCCGCAAGGCACCGCCGAGGCCATCGATCAGGCAGGCTGGATGCACACCGGTGATCTGGCGAGCATGAACGACGAAGGCTACGTGTGCATTGCCGGACGTAACAAGGACATGATCATCCGCGGCGGTGAGAACATTTACCCACGGGAACTGGAAGAATTCTTCTTTACCCACCCGGCAGTAGCGGATGTGCAAGTGATCGGGATTCCGTGCTCGCGTTATGGCGAAGAGATTGTCGCCTGGATCAAATTCCATCCGGGCCACAGCGCCACCGAACAGGAGCTGCAAGCCTGGTGTAAGGAACGCATCGCGCACTTCAAGACACCGCGTTACTTTAAGTTCGTGGAAGAGTTTCCGATGACGGTGACAGGGAAGATCCAGAAGTTTCGGATGCGCGAGATCAGTATCGAGGAGCTCAAAGCGATACCGTAGGAGCGAGCGGTGCGGCGATCCGACTTGCCCCCGAAGGCTATCTGTCATTCAACAATTATATTGACTGACGGTCGCTTTCGCGGGCAAGCCTCTATCCTACAGGTTTTGATTTTGGTGAATTTCAGAAAGCACAAAGGGGAGCCGAAGCTCCCCTTTAATTTTGTCGTTGCGCGTGCTCTTTTTTTATTATTGAGGGGCGGTCTGTTTTTGTTTTTAGAAACCGTGACCCTTACCGCTGTTTTTGTCGATCCCCATCCGGGATCAAGAGCAAACGTATTTTTTTGAGCGCTGATCTACTTTTTCGCTAAGCGATCCAACCAGTTCGGGAGCTACCTGAAGGTAGTTTTATTGTTCTCTGCCCGGTTGCGGGTTACTCCGAAAAGCACCCTGAAAAGCACATCCTCTCCAAAAAAATCTGTTAGCTGCGTCTCTGCCGTGTTGTTTTTGTTATGTCAGAGTCGTTACGTCTTATTTTTATTAGGTTTGCCGCTTTTTTTGTTCTTGTTATGCAATAGAGATAGCAGAAGCCGTGCCAACTTTTTAAAAGTCTTTAAAATCAATGGCTTGAGATTTTGTAGGATTTTACATTTAGTCAAAGCACGACAATTTGTTTCCGTGTTACTCGCTTCCGCCACGTTCCAGAGGCTGCGGTAACACCCCGAGGCCTCACTGTGCGCTGCGAGCCTTGGCCACGCGCGAACCGGTCGGACGCCCCAGCACCGTGCAAATCTGCTGGCCGGCCAGAATCAAGGCGTCCAGGTCGATACCGGTCTTGATGCCCAGGCCGTTGAGCAGGTAAACCACGTCTTCGGTGGCAACGTTACCGCTGGCGCCCTTGGCGTATGGGCAGCCGCCGAGGCCGGCGATGGAGCTGTCGAACACCGAGATGCCTTCCAGCAGACTGGCGTAGATGTTGGCCATGGCCTGGCCATAAGTGTCGTGGAAGTGCCCGGCCAGTTTTTCACGGGGTACGTCGGCCGACACCACCTCGAACATCTTGCGGGTCGCGCCAGCGGTGCCGGTGCCGATGGTGTCGCCCAGGGAAACTTCATAGCAGCCCATCGCGTAGAGCTCGCGAGCGACCCGGGCGACTTGCGCAGGTTCGACGTTACCTTCGTAAGGGCAGCCCAGCACACAGGACACGTAACCGCGCACGCTGACACCGTGTTGCCTGGCGGCGTCCATGATCGGCACGAAGCGCTCCAGGCTTTCACTGATCGAGCAATTGATGTTGCGTTGGGAAAACGCTTCCGACGCGGCGGCGAACACCGCAACTTCCTTGACCCCGGCCGCAATGGCGTCTTCAAACCCGCGCAGGTTGGGGGCGAGTGCTCCATAGGTCACGCCAGGCTTGCGCTGGATTTGCGCGAAGACCTCAGCAGAGCCGGCCATCTGCGGTACCCATTTGGGCGAGACGAAACTGCCGACTTCTATATAGCCGAGACCGGCAGCGGTCAGCGCGTCGACCAGTTGCACCTTGTCCGCAACGCTGATGGGTTGAGCTTCGTTTTGCAGGCCGTCGCGTGGGCCGACTTCGACCAGGCGTACGTGAGTGGGTAGGGACATGGCAATGGACCTGTTGAAATTGTATGAATGTTCACAAAACTCATGGGAGCTGAGGTTGCTCGCGAAAGCGGTATGTCCTTCAACATCGATGTCGACTGACCTGACGCTTTCGCGAGCAAGCTCAGCTCCTACACGAGCTGCTGGCTCTTGATCGTCTGTTCCAGCGCCTGGGTGCAACGCTCCTGCGCCGTGTCCAGTTCCAGCTTCATCTGTTCGATGTCCAGCATCTGCTGCTCCAGCTGTTCACGACGTTCGGCGATTTTGGTCAGCATGGTTTGCAGCTGTTTTTGATTGCCACCGGTGGGGTCGTAGAGTTCGATCAGCTCGCGGCATTCGGCCAGGGAGAAACCAATGCGCTTGCCCCGCAGGATCAGCTTCAGGCTGACCTTGTCGCGGGGCGAGTAAATGCGTTCCTGACCGCGTCGCTCGGGGCTGAGCAGGCCTTGCTCTTCATAAAAGCGGATGGCCCGGGTGGTGATGTCGAGCTCGCGGGCGAGGTCGGAAATGCTATAGGTCTGGCTGCTCATGGACGCGCTCGAAAAAGGTCATGGCGCTAAGCTAAAGGTAGGTTGACGTTTACGTCAAGCATCGCGCCCTGATCCTTCGTCTATCAGGTGATTCCTACACCTTATCGAGTTTCTTCTCATGTGCCGTCACCTGCTGGCACAACTCGATCATCTGCTCGCGCATCCAGCGGTTGGCCGGGTCCTGATCAGTGCTTTCGTGCCAATAGAGGTGGGTTTCCACCGGCGGCACATCATTGACCGGCAGGTTCACCGAGTACAGGTCATGGCGACGGGCGAAGCGTTCCGGCACGGTCATGACCATGTCGGTCTGATGCAGCACTTGGGACGCCATCAGGTAGTGCTGGGAACGCAGGGCGATTTTGCGCTGAATGCCCATTTTGCCGAGGGCCAGGTCGACATGGCCCAGACCACTGCGGCGGCTGGAAATGTGAATGTGGGTCAGCGACAGGTAATCATCGAGGGTGAATTTCTCTTTGCCCGCCAGCGGATGGCCCTTGCGCATGGCGCACACGTATCGGTCTTCCATCAACTTGACGTGGCGCACTTGCGGGTCAGTGTTGAGCGGCGCATCGACGGCGAAATCGAGACGCCCGGCCGCCAGTTCCTTGGTGGTTTCGCGGCGCTTGGATAGAAAGCTTTCGATGATCACCGTCGGCGCCAGGCGCCGCAAGCGCTGGAACAGTGGCGGCAGGATCACCGCTTCGGTGAGGTCGGTCATGCTGATGCGATAGGTCTTGACCGCCTGCAACGGGTTGAAAATGCGGCTTTCCTGCACCGACACCCGCAGCAAGGAGAGGGCGTTACGCACCGGCCCGATAATGTTCTGGGCCATCGGCGTCGGGACCATGCCCTGAGCGGTGCGCACGAACAACGGGTCATTGAAGGTCTCGCGCAGACGGGCCAGAGCGTTCGAGACCGCCGGTTGAGTAATGCCGACAATCTGCCCGGCGCGGGTCAGGTTGGCTTCGGTGTAGATCGCGTCGAAGACGATGAAAAGGTTGAGGTCGACCTTGCTCAGATTCATTGCGCTGCACTCTTATTGTTGGGCTCTCGATCAGCCGATCATATATCGGTGATGAATGTTAATACACGCCGAGAATAGGCTAGGTAAATTTTCGTAGCTGTTCTAGCATCGATTGCATGACCTGAACAACTCATCAAAACCCTCAGTTAAAAGGTAGAGCTGCCCATGGATTTCGCTTATTCGCACAAGGTGCAAGAACTGCGTGAGCGCGTGACCGCGTTCATGGACACCTACGTCTATCCCGCCGAAGCGGTGTTCGAGCGCCAAGTCGCCGAGGGCGATCGCTGGCAGCCGACCGCAA
Organism: Pseudomonas sp. ZS1P83; assembly: GCF_054897825.1. Lineage (NCBI taxonomy): Bacteria > Pseudomonadati > Pseudomonadota > Gammaproteobacteria > Pseudomonadales > Pseudomonadaceae > Pseudomonas > Pseudomonas sp. ZS1P83. The sequence continues at coordinate 3,353,180 of NZ_CM142706.1, read as the reverse complement.
TCATGGAGGAGCTCAAACTCAAGGCCAAGGCTGAAGGCCTGTGGAATTTGTTTCTCCCTGAGTCCGAACTCGGTGCGGGCCTGAACAACCTTGAATACGCGCCGTTGGCGGAAATCATGGGCCGCTCGCTGCTGGGCCCCGAGCCGTTCAACTGCTCCGCGCCAGACACGGGCAACATGGAAGTGTTGGTGCGCTACGCCAACGAAGAACAGAAGCAACGCTGGCTCGAACCGCTGCTGCGTGGTGAGATCCGCTCGGCGTTCGCCATGACTGAACCGGACGTGGCCTCGTCCGACGCCACCAACATGGCCGCCCGCGCCGTGCGTGATGGCGACGAATGGGTGATCAACGGCAAAAAATGGTGGACCTCAGGCGCCTGCGATCCACGCTGCAAGATTCTGATCTTCATGGGCCTGAGTGATCCCGACGCGCCGCGCCATGCGCAGCACTCGATGATTCTGGTACCGGTGGATGCCCCAGGCGTGAAGATCGTTCGTCCGTTACCGGTGTTCGGTTACGACGACGCACCTCACGGCCACGCCGAAGTGCTGTTCGAAAACGTCCGGGTGCCTTACGAAAACGTCTTGTTGGGCGAAGGACGCGGCTTCGAAATCGCTCAGGGTCGCCTTGGCCCGGGCCGGATTCACCACTGCATGCGTTCGATCGGCATGGCCGAGCGGGCACTGGAACTGATGTGCAAACGTTCGGTGAGCCGTACCGCGTTCGGTAAACCCTTGGCACGTCTGGGCGGCAACATCGACAAGATCGCCGACTCGCGGATGGAGATCGACATGGCGCGGCTCCTGACCTTGAAAGCGGCGTACATGATGGACACCGTCGGCAACAAGGTGGCGAAGAGCGAAATCGCTCAGATCAAGGTTGTCGCACCGAACGTGGCCTTGCGGGTTATCGACCGGGCGATTCAGATCCATGGTGGGGCAGGGGTTTCCAACGATTTCCCGCTGGCCTACATGTATGCGATGCAACGCACCCTGCGCCTGGCCGACGGCCCGGACGAAGTGCACCGCGCGGCGATCGGCAAGTTCGAGATCGGCAAATACGTGCCTAAAGAGATGATGCGCAGCAGTCACTGATAATAATGTGGGAGCGAGCTCGCTCGCTCCCACAGGTTCGGTTCGTCAGTCGACCATTGGCAACCCGTAGAATGCTCGCGCACACGCCGTGCTGTGAGCGGCCAGATCTTCCTCGCTCTCCCCACGATGCAACGCCACTTCACGCAACACCTCGGTCAGATACGCCGGTTCGTTGCGACCATTCTTCGGCTTGGGGCGCAAGCTGCGCGGCAGCAGATACGGCGCATCGCTCTCCAGCATTAACCGTCCCCGCTTGATCTCTTTCACCAGCGGATGCAGATGCGTGCCTCGGCGCTCGTCGCAGATCCAACCGGTGATGCCGATGTGTAAATCCAGATCAAGGTAGCTGAATAGCGCCTTCTTTTCGCCGGTGAAACAATGCACCACGGCGGCCGGCAACTGATCACGGTAATCACGCAGGATTTCCAGCAAGCGCTGACTGGCGTCACGCTCGTGGAGGAACACCGGCAATTTCAGTTCGACCGCCATCGCCAGATGCTCTTCGAAGACTTTTTCCTGCTGCGGGCGCGGCGAGAAATCACGATTGAAATCCAGCCCGCATTCACCCACCGCCACAACGTTCGGCTCCTTGAGCAAACTGCGCAGACGCTGGGCGCTGTCAGCGTTCCAGTCGCTGGCGCAGTGGGGGTGAATGCCGGCGGTGGCGAACAGCCGTTGAGCCGTTTCGTCCAGTTGCTGGCACAGCTCCAGAGCCTGCTCGCTGCCCTCGACACTGGTGCCGGTGAGCACCAATTGGCAGATCCCGGCAGCGTAGGCGCGGTCGAGTACAGCCTGGTGTTTGTCGGCAAAACTGGGGTTGGTCAGGTTGACGCCGATATCGATGAGTTGCATGGTGCTACCTCGGACCAAAGGCCGGAAAGCATATCAGAGCTGTAGATTTATAAGAAAAGCCAAGAACTACAATGAGTTGTAGCTGTCTCTTGATGCCGCGAGACAGGTCGGGATGGTCAGAGTGCCATCACTGTGCCAGTCTTTCGCACTTTGCCAGCGCTCAAGGCGCTCTGTTTCTGTCGTTCGATTTCATGAAAATTCTTGAGATCGGCCCAGTATTCTTTCTGGAGAGTGGATGACACGTCCCTCGGTGTTGCTACTGCTGTGTTGTTCGTTGCTGCTGCCGATGCCGGCGGTTGCGCGTCTGGCCGGGCCGCTGCAAGCCGTGCCTTCGAGCAAAGTGCGCGACTTGGCGGAAATCCGCAGCAGTCGTGTGCTGCGGGTGTTGGTCAACCAGAGCCGTAACAGCTCCGGCGAAGTTCAGGGCCAGGCCATCGGTGTTGAATACCACCGTTTGCGCGCCTTCGAGCAATACCTCAACGGTCACGCCCGTGACGGTCAGGAAATTACCCTCAAGATCATTCCCAAAGCCAAGGATCAACTGATTGGCGCTTTGCAGCGCGGCGAGGGTGATCTTGTCGCACCGGGGGAGTTGCTCGACCTGCAACCGGGCCACGCGGTCAGCACCAGTGAGCCAATTGCCAGCAACATACCGTTGGTCCTGGTGGGAATCAAAGGCGAGCGACGTTACACCCGTGTCGAACAACTCTCGGGCAAAACACTGGCGTTGCCGACCGGCAGTGCCGCCGGAGACGCGGTCAGTCAGATCAATCAAAAGCTCGCGCTGCACAAGCTGCCACCGGTCAAAATCGAGTGGGTCGATCCCAGTCTGGCAGTCGAGGATGTGCTGGAGATGGTCCAGGGCGGAATCTTTCACCTGACTATCGTCGAACAACCCATTGCCGAGCGCTGGGGCAAGATCCTGCCCAAGTTGCGTTTCGATCGGCAGGTGCTCATCAGTGAACCGGGCGAAGAGTTCTGGTTCGTGCGCCGCGACGCCTCAATGTTGCGGGCGAGCATTGATCGTTTCCTGCCCGGTTACAAAAAGCCATCGGATCAGGATGCAGCGTTCCTGCGGATCTATCGACGCCTGTATCAAGTGCATTATCCATTGGCCAAGGCTGATCGGCAGCGCCTCGAAAAACTTCGACCGGTGCTGCAAAAGCATGCCGAAGCCCAAGGCATGGACTGGCTGAACCTGGCGGCGCTGGCGTTCAAGGAATCGGCCCTGCAACCCAATGCCCGCAGTGGCAGCGGCCCTACCGGCCTGATGCAGATCACCCCTTCCGCAGCCGAGCGGGTGGGGGTCAACAACATTCAGAATCTCGACGCCAATGTGCAGGCCGGGGCCAAGTACCTGGCGTTGATCCGCCGCAAGTTCTTTGCCAGCCCCAAACTCAACGAGCGCGAGCGCATGGCGTTCGTGCTGGCGGCCTACAACATGGGGCCGGAGCGGGTGCAGGGCATGCGCGCCGAGGCTCGTCGGCGCGGTTTGAATCCCAATCAGTGGTTCTTCCAGGTCGAACGCATCGCCATGGAGCAGGTGGGAATGGGGGCTGTCAGCTATGTTAATAGCGTGAACAAGTATTACCTGGCGTTCGATCGGGAGCGGGAGACGTTGGAGCCCGAGGGACAAAAAGTTGCCTCACGTAAATGATCGAACAAACTGATTGTAATGGCGAATTTATTGCGCTTTTAACATGAGATTTACTGATTAATATAGCGGCCAACCAACACACACTGACAATGGATGACACAGCATGAGCTCACTGATCAACAAGGTACTGTTTACCCGCGCTGGCTACGGCCTGACCGTTCTGCGGATGTTCGTCGGCATCGTCTTCGCTGCCCACGGCTCGCAGAAACTCTTCGGGGCGTTCGGTGGTTACGGTCTGGCCGGAACCGCACAGTACATGGAAAGCATCGGTCTGGCGCCGGGCTACCTGATGGCAACGCTGGCGGGTGGTACCGAGTTCTTCGCCGGACTGGCCTTGATCATCGGCTTGTTGGTTCGCCCGGCAGCGCTCGGCCTGACCTTCCTCTCGCTGGTGGCAATCTTCTCGGTGCACATCCATAACGGTCTGTTCATGGCTAACAACGGTTATGAATTCGCCCTGGCCCTGCTCGGCGGCAGCATCGCGGTGCTGATCGAAGGCGCCGGCAAGCTCTCGGTTGACCGCGCCATCGCCGGCTAACCGCTCTGGCTCAACGAAAAGGCTCGCATTGCGGGCCTTTTTTGTTGTGCGTCATTCTTGACACTGTCCGGTCAGCTTCTCTAGGATGCTGCCCATGCGCCGATTTAAACAGCTACTTGCGGGGCGCCAGGTGACTCATTCAGTTGCCGATAGAAGCTTGATTCAGGCTTCGAAATACCGCTAAAGCGCTGGTTCGGTGTTGCCTCTCACCTGCCATGCAGACTTTTGAGGCAGAGACACGACACGATGAATGCATTAAGCCCCGTTGTACGCCCCGCGCCGATCACGGCACATCTCACCCAGCGCAATCCAAAAATACTGCTTGGCGGCAAACATCAGCCGACACTCTTGCGTTATCTCGATGGCTGGCCCCGTCGCACCGGTGGGCCTGCTGCCTTCCTCATCCAGTTTGTCGAAGACGGTGAATCGCTGGCTCGATTTGCCAGCGACAGTTTCGATCTGGCGGTGATTCAATCGCCCAGCTTCGAGGATGCCCCCGAAGTGATCAAACAACTGACTCGCGTGGCCCGGCAGGGGCTGATTACCCGCCGTTGACGCTTAGAGCGCTGCGGCTCAAAGATAGTCGATCGCCACGATATACACGCACTGCTCGCCGGTCGGTGTCTGGACCCGAACTTCCGCGTCCAGCGCCTTGCCGATCAGGGCGCGAGCCAGCGGTGAGTCGATACTGATCAGGCCTTGTTTCAGGTCCAGTTCATCCGGCCCGACGATGCGATAGCGCGACTCTTTGCCGTCCTCGTCTTCGATCGTCACCCAGGCGCCGAAATAGACCTTGTTCGGATCGCTGGGCTTCTCACTGACGACCTTGAGCGCTTCCAGCCGTTTAGTGAGAAAGCGCACGCGGCTGTCGATCTCGCGCAGCATCTTTTTGCCGTAGGTGTATTCGGCGTTTTCCGAGCGATCGCCCTGTGCAGCGGCCTCGCTGACCGATTGTGTGACCTGCGGCCGCCGAACATGCCAGAGCTCATGAAACTCGGCCCGCATCCGCGCTTCACCTTCGGGGGTGATCAGCGCGGTGCCAGCGGTGCGGGGAGGGCGATAACGGCTCATGGCAACTTCTTGTGGTTGGGTTCTTGTGAACGAGAGTGTTTGAGTCTATCAACCCTCGCGCAGGACTGTCAGTGGGCTGGCGTTCAAGGCCCGACGAGTGCCGAATACACCGGCACCACCGATCAGCACGGCGCCGATCAACGGCAGTACCAACAACCACGGATGCGGATGCCAGGGCAGGTCGAAGGCGTAGCGGTAGAGCACCAGGCTCACCAGTTCCGAGCCCAGCGCTGCCAACAATCCGCTGACCGCCCCAAGCAAACCGAACTCGATCCGCCGGGCCTTGACCAGCAATTGCCGCTCGGCCCCCAGCGCTCGCAACAATGCACCTTGGCGAATGCGTTCATCGAGCGTCGCCTGCAAGCCTGAAAACAACACCGCCATCCCCGCCGCCAAAACGAACAACAGCACGTATTCCACCGCCAGGGTGACTTGGGCGAGGATGCTGCGCAGCTGTTCGAGCAAGGCTTCGACTTGCAGAATGGTCACCGCCGGGAAGGCCCGCGACAGATCCACGATCTGCTGATCATGACCCGTCGCCAGATAAAAACTGGTCAGGTAGGTCGCCGGCAAATCCTTCAGCGTGCCGGGCTGGAAGATCATGAAGAAGTTAGGCTGGAAGTTGTCCCAGTTGATCTCTCGCAGGCTGGTGACTTTCGCTTCGCGGTTAACGCCGCCCACGGTAAAAACCATGTGATCGCCGAGCTTGAGTTTCAGGCTCTCGGCGACCTTGCCTTCGACCGACACCCCGGGAACCTCATCCGGCGCCTGTTCAGCCCACCAGTTGCCCGCCGTGAGTTTGTTGCCCGCCGGCAAATCCGCCGCCCACGTCAGGCTCAGGTCGCGCTGGATCGCTCGATCACCGGCCGAATCCTTGCTGACGATTTCCTGCACCGGCTCGCCGTTGATGCTGATCAGCCGCCCCGGTACCACCGGGTAGAGCGGCGCGGATTGCGCCGACAGTTCGAACAGGCGATCGGTAAACGCCTGTTTGTCCGCCGGCAGGATGTTCAACGCGAAATAGTTAGGCGCGTTTTTCGGCAACTGATTCTGCCAGGTGTCCAGCAATTCACCGCGCAGCAATGCGATCAGCGCCATGGACAGCAGAATCAAACCGAACGCCAGGGATTGTCCCGCTGCCGCCAGCGGATGACGCAGCAATTGGCCCAGTCCCAGGCGCCATGGCAAAGAGGCGCGCGCCAGCATTCGGCGCAGACTCTTCAAAAGCAGCAACAGCAAACCGCCCAGTACCAACGCCGCGATCACACCGCCACCGAGCAGGGCGAAGGTCAATACCAGGTCCAGGCTCAGACGCCACATGATCAACCCAAGGGCGCCCAATGCCGCGCCGTAAACCATCCAGGTGCTGGAAGGAATCGGCAACATGTCCCGACGTAATACCCGCAATGGCGGAACGCGACCCAGTGCAGCCAGTGGAGGCAAGGCAAAACCGGCCAGCGCCACCAGCCCGGTGCCGATCCCAGCAATGGCTGGAAACAGACCGCCCGGTGGAACGTCGGTCGGCAATAAATCATGCAACAGCGCGAACAGACCCAACTGCGCGAACCAGCCGATGAGGGCGCCGCTGATACTGGCGAGCAGTCCGAGCACCGTCAGCTGCAAACTGAACAGCACCATGGTTTCCCGCCGGGACAGCCCCAGACAACGCAGTAATGCACTGGCATCGAATCGGCGGGTGGCGAAGCGCGTCGCCGACAGCGCCACTGCCACACCGGACAGCAGTACCGCGACCAGACTGGCCATATTCAAGTAGCGCTCGGCCTTGCCCAAGGCGCCGCCAATCTGTCGGTTGCCATCGCGGGCATCCTGCAAACGCTGGTTGGCGGCGAGGCCGGGTTTGATCAATTGACGATAGGTTTCCAACGTCTCGGCTTTACCGCGCCAGAGTTCGCGGTAACTGACCCGGCTGCCGGGTTGAACCACACCCGTCGCCGCGAGGTCGCTGAGGTTGATCAGCACTCGCGGCGTGAGGCTGTAGAAGTTGCCGGCGCGGTCCGGTTCGTAGGTCAGCACTCGCGCCAACTTCAGGGTTCGCATGCCGACATCGATGCTGTCACCGATCTTCAAATCCAGCGCGGTCAGCAGTCGCGCTTCGACCCAGGCTTCACCGGGTTTCGGTCCGCCGCCAGGCTCTTCCGGGGCGAAGGGCGCCGGGGCACTTTTCAGTTCACCGCGCAGTGGGTAGACCTCATCGGCGGCTTTAATACTGGACAGCTGAATGCCGTTGTCAGTGGCAATGACGCTGGAGAACTCCACCACTTGAGCGTGTTCGAGGCCCAGCTCCGTGCCGCTTTTGATCTGTTCGGGGCGTGCCGGCGAACTGCCTTCCAGCAGAAGGTCAGCGCCCAGAAATTCGGTGGCGCGCAGCATCATGGCGCCGTTCAGGCGGGCACCGAAGTAACCGATGGCGGTACTCGCGGCGACGGCGACCAGCAAGGCGAAAAACAACACGCGCAACTCGCCGGCGCGGGCGTCGCGCAGCAGTTGGCGGATGGCAAGACTGAACAGGCGCAACAGCGGCAGGCGTGCCATCAAGGCTCCAGAGGGGCGACCAGCAGGCCGGCTTCAAGGCGGATCAGGCGCCGGCAGCGATGTGCCAGGCGTTCGTCGTGGGTTACCAGCACCAGGGTTGTGCCGCGTTCCTGGTTGAGTTCGAACAGCAGATCGCTGATGCGCTCGCCGGTGTGGCTGTCGAGGTTGCCGGTGGGTTCATCGGCAAACAGCACATCGGGTTCGGCGGCAAACGCACGGGCAATCGCCACGCGCTGCTGTTCACCACCCGAAAGTTGGCGTGGCGAATGGGTCAGACGCTGGCCCAGGCCGACCCGTTGCAGCAGCTCGGTGGCGCGTTCACGGGCGTCTTTGCGGCCGTCGAGTTCCAGCGGCAGCATGACGTTTTCCAGGGCGTTGAGACTGTCGAGCAGCTGAAAGGACTGGAACACAAAACCGACATGCTCGGCCCGGATGCGCGCGCGCTGGTCTTCGTCGAGATTGCTCAGGGCTTGCCCTGCGAGGGTGACGTCGCCGCTGCTCGGCAGATCGAGGCCGGCGAGCAGGCCGAGGAGGGTGGATTTGCCGGAACCGGAGGCGCCGACAATGGCCAGGCTGTCGCCCTTGTTCAGTTCCAGGCTGAGTTCGTGCAGGATAGTCAGTTCACCTTCCGCGCTGGGAACCACTTTGCTGAGGTTCTTCGCGGTGAGAATACTTGCGCCCATGGAGAATCCGATGCGTGTGTGGTTTTTGAGTGCTGGCTTGGCCTTGATGTGCATGGCCCAGAACGCAGCGGCGGGTACAGTCCTGATCGTTGGCGATAGTATCAGCGCGGGTTTCGGGCTGGATACCCGGTTGGGATGGGTCTCCCTGCTCGAGCAACGGCTCAAGCGTGAAGGTTTCGACGATAAGGTGGTCAACGCGTCCATCAGCGGCGACACCAGTGCCGGAGGCCAGGCGCGCCTGCCCGCGCTGCTTGCAGCGCATAAGCCTGAGTTGGTAATCCTCGAGTTGGGCGGCAACGATGGCCTGCGCGGGTTGCTGCCAACGCAATTGCAACAAAACCTTGCGGCGATGATCGATAGCTCCCGCGCCAGTGGCGCCAAGGTGCTGCTGCTCGGCATGCAATTGCCACCTAATTATGGCGTTCGTTACACCGAGGCCTTCGCGAAGGTCTACAGCACGCTGGCCAACGAGAAAAAGATCCCGTTGGTGCCGTTTTTTCTCGACGGCGTGGGCGGTCATCCGGACTTGATGCAAGCCGACGGCTTGCATCCGGCTGTCGGGGCTCAGGACAAGTTGCTGGAAAATGTCTGGCCGACACTGAAACCGCTGCTTTGACGCTTTTCTAGTGGCGGTGTTTCGGCTAAGGTGGCGCCCCCGATTTGGAGCCCCCGATGCCACGTCCTGCCTGGTCCCTTTTTGCTTACCAACTGATCGAGCCTGACGACCAGCTGGATCTGTTCGCCTGCCAGGAAGTGCGGGTACATCTGGTGACCCGTCAGCTGGAGCTGGGCGGCTCGGCGGACCGGACCTTATGCGGCAGCCTGCTGCCAGCACAACCGCGCTGGTCGGGCGTCGACCGCCGAGTGTTCCAGGACCAGCGCCTGTGCTCGCTGTGCCGGGCCATTCTGGAATCGCAAAAACGCGGCACATCGCCGATCTGGCCAGAGCTGCGTTTCGAGCTATAGAGCCCGATACATTGCTTGCTATCGGTCAACTCCCCGATTTTCCAGACGCCGGTGTACAATCCCGTTTTATACCCTTGTCGATCATGCGAAGGATTTTCCGGATGTTGCCGCGCTTTTCTGCCGTCACCCGCTGCCTGTCTCTCGCCGCCCTCTGTGTGGCGGGTCCCGTAGCAGCATTGGAGCTGCCCCTGCCACCACCCGGTGAAGACATCATCGGTCAGGTCCAGGTGATCAAGGCCAAGTACGAAGACACCTTCGCCGACCTTGGCACCACCTACGATTTGGGCTATTCGGAAATGGTCGCGGCCAACCCAGGCGTCGATCCATGGTTGCCGGGCGCTGGCACCGAAGTGGTGCTGCCGACGCGCTTCATCCTGCCGCCGGGTCCGCGTGAAGGTATCGTCATCAACCTGGCCGAGTACCGTCTCTATTACTTCCCGAAAGGCCGGAACGTGGTGTACACCTTCCCGCTGGGTATTGGCCGTGAAGGCTGGGGCTCGCCGATTGCCCATACCAGCATCATCGCCAAGACGCCGAACCCGACCTGGACCCCTCCAGCGTCGATCAAGGCCGAGCACGCCGCTGACGGCGATCCGCTGCCGAACGTGGTGCCGGCCGGTCCAGACAACCCGTTGGGGCCGTTCAAGTTCACGCTGGGCACTCCGGGCTACCTGATCCACGGTTCGAACAAGAAGTTCGGCATCGGCATGCGCACCAGCCACGGTTGCTTCCGCATGTTCAACAACAACGTGCTGGAGATGGCGGGCATGGTGCCGGTCGGCACGTCGGTACGCATTCTCAGCGATCCGTACAAATTCGGCATCAGTGGCGGCAAGGTGTATCTGGAAGCGCACACACCGCTGGACGACAAGGGCAACCCCTCTGTGGTCGACAAGCACACCGCGGTGATCAATGCGATGCTCAAGCGTGAGGACATCACCAACAACCTGCGGATGAACTGGGATGTGGTGCGCGATGTGGTTGCCGCTGAAGATGGCCTGCCGGTGGAAATCGGAGTGCCGAATAATGCTTCCGCGCCGATGGTGACGAGTGCACCGATCGACCCGCTGCAGTAATGCTTGAACAGAACCCGCCGACGCTGACTGCGTCGGCGGGTTTTTTATGGCCTGCACAAAACACCGGGCAATAAAAAAGCCGACCCAAAAAATGGGTCGGCTTGATAACAATCCCGAAGGATTATTACTTGCGGCTAGCTTTGTCCAGCATGCGCAGAGCACGCTCGTTAGCTTCGTCAGCAGTCTGTTGTGCTTTTTGAGCAGCAGCCAGAGCTTCATCAGCTTTACGGTAAGCTTCGTCTGCACGAGCCTGGGAGCGAGCAGCTGCGTCTTCAGTAGCTGTCAGACGTGCTTCGGTTTCTTTCGATACGCTGCTGCAACCGGTAGCCAGAACTGCGGCCAGAGCCAGAGCAGAGAATTTCAGAACGTTGTTCATCGTGTTCCCCTTCAAGGACTTTCTATTAAGTAGCTGTCTCCTCAGAGTGAGGAAATAGCCGGCGTACATACTACCCATTACTTGTCGTAAGTAAACTGACGTATGGCAAGAAGCAAAAAAAATTGTAGGCGTTGATTCTTTTTCGAGCAACTTTTAACTGCATTGTTTAAAAAATATCCAGCTGGGAGGCCCGAGCTGAGCGAGGCGCCGAAAAAAGTTTCGCGCGCTCACAGCTCTTTTCCGAGTCTCGGCTAAAGTCTGTCTAGATGGATTCGTCTACACTTTTGTTCGGATTTTGCGTGGTGCCTCTCATATCTTTCTCCATGTTCAGGTGACTTTAACAAAGGGCGCTCGTCTTAAGTCTCAACATCCGGCAATGTTCAGGCTATCGACCTTCAGAGATATTCGGTCGAGCCATCTCTGCGTATTACGGAGCAGCACCGCCAACCCGCGTGATGACGAGCGTACCTTGAGCATTTCTGCCAATGGTGCCTACTATTTGATACGTGCTCGGTTGCGCGAGATAGGTGCAGCTCTTCTCGGTGTCCATGCAGGCACGGGGTGGCGTAGATGTTTCTTCGCCGGAAAAACATCGGTAAGGTAGGGGTCAGAATTCCAGACCCGCGAGGAGTAGTGATGAGCGAGGCGTTGTCCATCCACCATGACCAGGCTGGTCATCAGTTCGAGACCAATGTGGACGGTCATCGTGCCTACCTGACCTATATGGACCTGGGGAAACAGACCCTGGATATCTATCGCACCTTCGTGCCCAACGCACTGCGTGGTCGCGGCATTGCGGCAGCGTTGACCGAGAAGGCGCTGGAGTACGCTGAGGAAATGGGCTACACCGTCATTCCATCGTGTTCCTACGTGGAGCGCTACATGGAGCGTCACCAGCGGCATGCGGCCAAGCTGAGCCAGTAAACCGTACACATAAAAAAACGCCGGGTTAAGCCCCGCGTTTTTTTTGTGCGCGAAAAACGGTGATCAGGTGCGATCACGTTTTGGCAGCACATCCTTGAGCTTGGCATGCATGCTGCGCAAGGTGTTTTCGGTGGCGGACCAGTCGATGCAGGCATCGGTGATCGACACGCCGTATTGCAGGTCGGCGAGGTCTTTCGGAATCGACTGGCAACCCCAGTTCAGATGACTTTCGACCATCAGGCCGATGATCGACTGGTTGCCTTCGAGGATCTGGTTGGCGACGTTCTCCATCACCAGCGGTTGCAGGGCCGGATCCTTGTTGGAGTTGGCGTGGCTGCAATCGACCATGATGTTCGGCTTGATCTTCGCCTTGTTCAGCGCTTGCTCGCACAGTGCGACGCTAACCGAATCGTAGTTCGGTTTGCCGTTGCCACCCCGTAGCACCACGTGGCCGTAGGCATTGCCCTTGGTGGTGACGATCGACACGCCACCTTCCTGGTTGATACCGAGGAAACGGTGCGGGCTGGAAACCGATTGCAGCGCGTTGATCGCTACGGTCAGACCGCCGTCGGTGCCGTTCTTGAAGCCGACCGCCGAGGACAGGCCGGAAGCCATTTCACGGTGAGTCTGGGATTCAGTGGTGCGCGCACCGATGGCCGACCAGCTGATCAAGTCCTGCAAGTACTGCGGGGAGATCGGGTCGAGGGCTTCGGTCGCGGTCGGTAGGCCCATCTCGGCCAGGTCCAGCAACAACTTTCGGCCGATGTGCAGACCGTCCTGAATCTTGAAGGAGTCGTCCAGGTACGGATCGTTGATCAAACCTTTCCAGCCGACGGTAGTGCGTGGCTTCTCGAAATACACGCGCATGACCAGATACAGGGTATCGGACACTTCGGCCGCAAGCGCCTTCAGGCGTTCGGCGTATTCATGGGCCGCCTTGATGTCGTGGATCGAGCAAGGCCCGATGACAACAAAGAGGCGGTGGTCGGTGCCATCAAGAATGTTGCGAATGACTTCGCGTCCCTTGGTGACGGTGCGCAGAGCAGCCTCGCTCAGTGGGATATCACGCTTGAGCTGATCGGGAGTGATCAGTGTCTCGTTGGAGGCGACGTTTAGGTCGTTGATCGGTAAATCAGCCATCGTTTACTCGTCAGGTCACGGGTGCCGGCCGCCAGCGAACCCGCGCGGCGGAGCACAGCAAATTAAGCGCGTCGGGGAGCCGAACCTTAGCGCGTTACGCGCCTGCTCGACAATGGGCAGACACCGGTTTAATCCAGCACAGCCTGTGCAAATGCCTTGCGAACCGTGTCCTGAGAGAACTCATCGGCGTGCTCCTGGACCCATTCGAGGGCCAGGGCTTGAGTTTCCTGCAGATCGTCGTGCGCGTCATGCAGGCGACAGTAACGTTCGATCTGGCACACCTGCTCGCCCATTCGGGCACTGAACATCATCTGCTCATCAACAAAGGCAATGCCTACCAGATAGCCGCGCTTGCGTCGCAGGCACCAAGCCACATAGCCCAGAAAACGCAAGTCGGGGTTTAAGGTAGGCATGCGCACTTCCAGCGCCGTACCGTGGCGCCATGCCCGGTGATAATTGCAAGCCATGCCCCCGAGGCTGATAGTGTGCAGCTGGTCCCGCGAAATACACTCAGGTTTGAGCAACGTTAATTCGACGGGCACATCGTCAGGGTGAGGAATAAAACGTCCCATGAACACGGACTCCATGTGTCGGCCATCTGACATTGTTTCCCCCAGTATAGTGGTCGAATTGGAACTGACTGATTTCGACGCCGACCAACGGCTGCTGGCGATGAGCGGTGTGTCGCTGGTTATTTTCACCAGTGTCGGCTGCGCCAGTTGCCGTTTTGCCCGTGAGCAGTTGCCACGACTCGATCTGAACGTTGATCGACTGTGCTGGATTGATGCGGGGAACAATGGTGGCGTGGTCGAGCGTTATCAGGTCTTTTACTTGCCGTCGCTGTTTGTGGTGCGCGAAGGTGAATTCTACGGGGCACTAAAATCGCGCCTGACCCGCACCGAGCTCAATGAGGCCGTAGGTCATGCGTTGAGTCGAATTGCAGAGGAGTTGCCATGATGGGGGCAGTGACCAAACCGACAATTGGTATTATCGGCACCGGCGCGATCGGCGGGTTCTACGGGTTGATGCTGGCGCGTGCCGGTTTCGATGTGCATTTTCTATTGCGCAGTGAGTTTTCGGCCGTTGCCGAGCACGGATTGCAACTCGACAGTGCGGTACACGGCGCGCTGACGTTGAATCCGGTTCAGGCCTATTCGACGGCCGAAGACATGCCGCCCTGCGACTGGTTGCTGGTCGGCGCCAAAACCACCAGCAACGCGGATCTGGCACCGGCCATCGTTCAAGCGGCGGCACCGAATGCCAACGTGTTGTTGCTGCAAAACGGCCTGGATGTCGAAGACTGTCTGCGCGCGTTACTCCCCGATTCGCTGCATGTGCTCGGTGGGCTCTGCTATATCTGCGTCCATCGCGACGGACCAGGTGTCATCACCCATCAGGCGCTCGGCGCGGTGAATGTTGGCTATCACAGCGGACCCGCAGCCGATGAGCAGGCACGCATGGCGATTGTCGAAGAGGGCGCCGGGCTGTTCCGCGCCGCCGGCATCGACTCCCAGGCCATGGCGAACCTGCATCAGGCGCGCTGGCAAAAACTGGTCTGGAATATCCCTTACAACGGTCTGTCGGTACTGCTTGGGGCGAGCACTACGCCATTGATGGCCGATGCCGACAGTCGGGAGCTGATCAAGGCTCTGATGGCTGAAGTGGTTCAAGGCGCAATCGTCTGCGGTCACGACGTACCCGCTGGATATGCCGACCATCTGTTCATGGTGACCGAGAAAATGCCCGACTACTGGCCGAGCATGTACCACGATTTTCTGCACAAGCGACCGCTGGAGCTGGAGGCGATTTACGCCCGGCCCCTGGCGGCGGCCAAAGCGGCAGGATGCGAATTGCCGCGAATCGAAGCCTTGTATCGCAGTTTGAGTTTTATCGATCGACGTAACACTTGAGTCGATCAACCTTGGGGAGATGGGCATGGCAAAAACGATCGACGACAAACTGGTGCTGGCGATTTCTTCGCGTGCGCTGTTCGACCTGAGCGAAAGCCACAAGGTCTATCTCTCGAGTGGTGTCGAGGCCTATCGGCAATATCAGATCGAACACGAAGATGAAATTCTCGAGCCCGGCGATGCATTCCCGCTGGTACAGAAACTTCTGAATCTCAACGCCAGCCTCGGCCGTGCCCGGGTCGAGGTGATCCTGGTGTCGCGCAACAGTGCCGACACCGGCCTGAGGGTGTTCAATTCGATCCACCACTATGGCTTGGCGATTTCCCGCGCGGCGTTTGTCGGCGGGCGCAGTCCTTATCCGTACCTCAAGGCGTTTGGCTGCGACCTGTTCCTCTCGACGCATGCCGAAGACGTGCGCAGTGCACTGGATGCCGGGTTCGCCGCGGCGACCATTCTGTCGGGTGGCGCCAGCCGTGCGGCCAGTGATGAATTGCGCATTGCCTTCGATGGTGACGCGGTGCTGTTTTCCGACGAATCGGAACGCGTCTATCAGTCCGGTGGTCTGGAAGCGTTTCAGGCCAGCGAGCGCGAAGCCGCCCGCGAGCCGTTGCGCGGTGGGCCGTTCAAGGGCTTCCTCGCGGCCCTCAATCTGTTGCAACGTGAGTTTCCCGATGACGCCTGTCCGATCCGTACGGCGCTGGTGACTGCGCGATCGGCGCCGGCCCATGAGCGGGTGATCCGCACCTTGCGCGAATGGGACATTCGTTTGGACGAGTCGCTGTTTCTGGGCGGCCTGACCAAATCGGCGTTTCTCGAAGCCTTCGCCGCCGATGTGTTTTTCGACGATCAGGCCGGTCACTGCGAGTTGGCCCGCGAGGTGGTCGCCACCGGTCACGTGCCCCATGGCATAAGCAACGAGCAAAAGGTTTAAGCCCAAGGTTCAACGCGTTACGCGGGACGTCGTACTCGCCAAGGCACTGCTAAGCTGAATCAATCTCGGCCATGTTGGTAATCGAGGAGGTCATATGATTCATTCGATGCTGTATGCCACTGACCTCGGCCTGTATGCACCGTTGGTGATGCAACATGCCCTAGCGCTGGCGCGGACATTTAATGCTGACCTCTACGTGGTGCACGCCGTTGAACCGATGGGGTTGTTCGCCGAATCGGTGCTTCAGAGTTACCTCGATGAGCAGGCGTTGAACGAGTTTCACAGCCAGGGTCTGAATACGGTGATTGCCAATATCGAGCAGCGGGTACTCGACAGCTTTCGTGAAGAACTGGGGGGCGAAGGGGAGCAGGACCTGGAACGAATTAAAGCGGTGCGGGTGCTTCAGGGCGACCCGTCGCAGGTGATTCTCGACCAGGCGCAGAAACTCTCCGTGGATTTGTTGATCGTAGGTAGTCATAGCCATGGTGCTGGCGCGGAAACGCCTTTGGGCCGGACTGCAGCGCGGGTGTTGCAACTGTCTCGGGTACCGGTCTATCTGGTGCCGCTGGTGGAACGTCGTCGCCAAGGGGATCGTTAGTGTCCTGCCTCGCAAATACTGTTCCTTTTTGACGGCGTCCGTTTCTGCCATGCTGCGTTGCCGCTCCTCGCCATAGCGGGCTATGACTCGTCGCGGCGCCTTGCCTGGCAGTAACAGCCACTCGTCAAAAGAGGAACGTGTTCACGAGGCAGGGCACCAGAACACGAATAGTGGCAGTTTGATAAAAAAGTTCTAGATTTATTCTTCAAACCATCAATATAGTTATATCCCGTCGCTGATGCCCGTGGCGTCTACCTGCTTTGAGGGATTCATATGAAGCTTCAACAATTGCGCTACATCTGGGAAGTGGCGCACCACGACCTCAACGTTTCCGCTACAGCCCAAAGCCTTTACACGTCGCAACCGGGCATCAGTAAGCAGATCCGCCTGCTGGAAGACGAATTGGGGGTCGAGGTATTCGCTCGCAGCGGCAAGCACCTGACCCGCGTCACCCCGGCCGGCGAGCGCATCATCACCACTGCCGGTGAGATCCTGCGCAAGGTTGAAAGCATCAAGCAGATTGCCCAGGAATTCTCCAACGAGAAGAAAGGCACCCTGTCGATTGCCACCACGCACACCCAGGCGCGCTATGCATTGCCACCGGTGATCAGCAATTTCATCAAGCAATACCCGGACGTGGCCCTGCACATGCACCAGGGTTCGCCGATGCAGATCGCCGAAATGGCCGCTGATGGCACCGTGGATTTCGCCATTGCCACCGAAGCGCTAGAGCTGTTCGGTGATCTGGTGATGATGCCGTGCTATCGCTGGAACCGCTGCGTGGTTGTGCCTCACGGCCACCCGCTGACCAAGCTGTCGAAGTTGACCCTCGAAGCCCTGGCCGAATACCCGATCGTGACTTATGTGTTCGGTTTCACCGGCCGTTCGAAACTCGACGAAGCCTTCAGCCATCGCGGCCTGACGCCAAAAGTGGTGTTTACCGCCGCCGACGCCGACGTGATCAAGACTTACGTTCGCCTGGGTCTGGGCGTGGGCATCGTGGCGAAAATGGCGGTCGATGCCAAACTCGATAGCGACCTTGTCATGCTTGATGCCAGCGATTTGTTCGAATCCAGCATCACCAAAATCGGTTTCCGTCGTGGCACGTTCCTGCGTGGTTTCATGTGCGATTTCATCGAGAAGTTTGCCCCGCACCTGACCCGCGAAGTCATGGCCAAGGCCATCCAGTGCCACAACAAGCAGGAATTGGAAGAGCTGTTCGACGGCGTCGAACTGCCGGTCCATTAATATCCCTTTCTACACCACCTCGGTAACAGAAAACTGTTGCCGAGCACCCGCCACCAGAATCTCCACCTCGTCCCCTTCGAACTTGCCCAGCAGACTCTTGCCCAGCGGTGAGCGAGGTGTGATGACGGTAATCCATTGCCCCACCACGTCGACCTTCAAACCCGCCGCGTCGGGGGCCAGGAACAGCCATTGTTCACGTCCCTTTTCGTCTGCGAGACCGAGCAGGGCGCCGATTTCGATACCGCGCTGATCGTCGTAAGGGCGCAGCGTCAGGTTCTGGCAAAGCGTCAGTGACTGCCTGATTTCTTCCACCCGTCTGGCTTGCCCGGCTGCCAGATAAGAGGCTTCCAGCCCTAGTGTGTCGTACTTGTTCTCGGCGATGTTTTCTTCGTGGGTCGCGGTTTCGTAAGCGGTTTGCGCGGCACGCTCGGCGATGTCGAGATCGATCCGCAGCTTGTCGAGAATCAGTTGGTGGACGGTGGGCTTGTGCATGGTCAGGTTCATGATCAATCGCAGAATTGCTGGACGTTGGCGCGGCTTTTTTCGCTCGGTGCGGTCTGGTCCTGTTGCAGCCAAAACTGGCATTTCGGATTGGCCAGATTACGGCTGCTGCTGCGCGCCTGATCCAGCCTTTGCTGCTGCTCGTTTTTGCGCAGGTTCTCTTCGTATTGTTCGAACAACGGGCTCTGCGCAGGAATGTCCGGCACCGGTTGCACCACCATCGGCGGTTTGGCCAGTTGTTCTATCGCCGCAGCCACGGGCGCCAATGGCTCGTTGAACAGCAGGCGAGAGGCGAGCCAGCACGTCAGCGCGATCGCGATAAACCCCAGCCACACACCCAGGGCAATGCTGCCGGTCAGTTGCAAGGCGCTGAGCTGGATCGGCAACGGGCGGCGCGGGTTTGGACGGTAGGGCATGGCTGCCTCCTGGCGGGTGGTCGCGGGCGAGTGGCGATTGTCGCATGAAGATTAATCGCCGTCGGCTCTTCTGCACGGGGTAATTTATGGGGACAATCGGCGCCTTTGCCAACGGGAGCCTGGAATGCCTGAAATGAAAGCCCGCTGGGATATTTTCTGCACAGTGGTCGACAACTTTGGCGACATCGGCGTGACCTGGCGTCTGGCCCGACAATTGGTGGCCGAGCATTCAGTGACGGTGCGCTTGTGGGTCGATGATCTGCGGGCCTTCGAGAGGTTGTGCCCGGAAATCGACATCAACGCCTCACAGCAGTGGCAACAGGGCGTCGAAGTGCGTCAGTGGACGGCCGACTGGCAGCCCACTGACGCCGCTGATGTTGTGATCGCCGCGTTCGCCTGCCAATTGCCGAGTGCTTACATGGACGCCATGACCGTGCGGGAAAAACCGCCGCTGTGGATGAATCTCGACTATTTGAGTGCCGAGGACTGGATCGTCGGTTGCCACGGTTTGCCGTCGGTGAAGTACAAAAGCGTACAAAAATTCTTTTTCTTCCCAGGATTCCAGAAGGGCACGGGCGGCTTGCTGCGTGAAAGCGGATTGCTTGAGCGTCGTCAGCAATTTCAACAAAACCCCGAGTCCCAGCGAGAATTCCTGCAGGGTTTAGGGATTGATCGCGCCCAAGGTGCGCAGTTGGTCTCGCTGTTTGCCTACGAAAATAAAGGGCTGGCCAGTTGGTTCGATGCAATGGCTGCCGACTCGACGCCCACTCATCTGCTGGTGCCCGAAGGTCGGATTCTTGGGGATGTCGAGCGTTGGCTCGGTGTGGACGGTCTGGTGGCCGGCGCCGTGCATGTGCGCGATGCCTTGACCGTGCAAGTGCTACCATTCGTCCGACAGGACCAGTATGACCTGCTGCTGTGGTGCTGCGATTTCAACGCCGTGCGTGGTGAAGATTCCTTTGTCCGCGCCCAATGGGCGGGCCGGCCGCTGCTCTGGCACATCTATCAGCAGGACGAAGACATCCATCTGGACAAGCTCGAGGCCTTCCTCGCTCTGTACACAAAAGAACTGTCGGAGCCTGCCAGAGAGGCGATCAGCGGTCTTTGGCATTCGTGGAATGCCGGTGAAACAATGTCCGACCACTGGCTGGCGACCCGCAAACACTGGCCAGAACTGCAAAAACACGCCGAAGCGTGGTGTCTGGAACAGGCCTTGCAGGATGATCTTGCCGCAGCGCTGGTACAGTTTTATGTAAATTGGATATGATACGCGGCCTAGATTTTTGTAAATCCCATCCAAATTCGGATATTCGCAATGAAAACTGGTAAAGAACTGAAACCCGGTACCGTGATCCGTCTCGAAAACGATCCTTGGCTGGTTCAGAAAGCTGAATTCACCAAGTCTGGTCGTAACAGCGCGATCATGAAGACCAAGCTGAAAAACCTGCTGACCGGTTACAAGACCGAGATCGTTTACAGCGCCGACGACAAACTGGACGACGTAATCCTCGACCGCAAAGAAGCGACCCTGTCCTTCATCAGCGGCGACACCTACACGTTCATGGACACCACCGACTACACCATGTACGAGCTGAACGCTGAAGACATCGAAGCCGTTCTGCCTTTCGTTGAAGAAGGCATGACCGATGTTTGCGAAGCGATCTTCTTCGAAGAGCGTCTGGTTTCCGTAGAACTGCCGACCACCATCGTGCGCGTAGTTGACTACACCGAAGGTTCGGCTCGCGGCGACACTTCCGGTAAGGTGATGAAGCCTGCCAAGCTGAGCAACGGTACTGAGCTGCAAGTTGCTGACTTCATCGAAATCGGTGACAAGATCGAGATCGATACCCGCGAAGGCGGTTCCTACAAAGGCCGTGCTAAATAAGCACCGCTTCAGGAATGAAAAGCCCGACCATTGAGTCGGGCTTTTTTGTACCTGCCAGAAATATGCTAGAACCCCTGTAGAGCGAGGCTTGCCCGCGAAGGCGGTGTGTCAGGTACGCCGCCTTCGCGGGCAAGTCGGATCGCCGCACCGCTCGCTCCTACAAGGTGTTGTCATTTGAGGTGTTGTAGTTGTCGCCGTGGAAGAACATGAACACCGGCAGCGGGCCTTTGACTCCGGCCGGCCGGACGATGGTCAAGTTGAGTGGTTGGCCGTCGACTTGAATGGTCCTCTCGCTGACATCGGCTTGTGGCAGCGTCAGTTTCACCCCGGCTTGCGCGCCGACCAGCACGGCGCGGGCTTCTTTTGGGGTAAGTTGTTCTCGCAATATGAATTTTTGAAGAAAGTGGGCAAAAGACGATAGGGTCGTGAACGAGTACTCGCGAGCGTATTGAGTTAGAGCTAGGCTAGTGCTGATCGAGGGTGTTTTGCAGCGCCAGATCCCACGGCGGGATCGGGCTGAAGCGGGTCTTCAGGTATTCCAGTAACAATCGACTGCGGGAATTGGGTTGTTGCTCCAGGCGCAGCGCATAAATGCCGGTGGTCTCCGGCGATGGCAGGCCGTTTTCGCAAAACAGTGGCAGCAACTCGCCGCGCAGCAAGTATTCGCTGGCCAGCCAGGTCGGCAAGTGCGCGATACCCAGCCCGGCCAATGCACCGCAAACCAGCGCCTCGGCATTGTTGGCACTCATGCGGATGCGCGCCGGGCGGTGCAAGTGCATCTGCCCACCCCGTTCGAAACGCCAGGCGAACGGCGGGGCCAGGCCATCCCAATCGAGCCCGTCGTGCTCAATCAGCTGCGTCGGATCGGTTGGCACGCCACGCCGTTGCAAATACTCGGGGCTGGCGCAGGCAATGCGCACCATACTCGCCAGCGGCGTGGCCACCAGCCGGGTATCGGCCATTTGCCCGGCGCGCAGCACCAGATCGACCTTACCCAGATTCAAACCCTGCATGTCGACGAAACTGTCGATCAGGTGCAACTGCACGTCGAGGCCTGGGTAGAGCATCAGAAAATCGGCAATTACCGGCGCCAGATGTCGCCGCCCGAACGCTGCTGGTGCATCGATCCGAATCAAGCCTTCCGGTGCGCTGCTCAAAGATACCGCTTCAGCCCGAGCCAGCCGCAGTTCAGCCACAATACGCCGTGCGCGTTCGGCAAAAGCCAAACCTGCCGGGGTTGCGCGCACCGCGTGGGTGCTGCGAATGAACAACTGGCTGCCGACAGCGTTTTCCAGGCTGTCGATGCGCCGCGCCACCGCCGAAGGCGTCAGCGGGTGGCGGCGGGAAGCGGCAGAAAAACTGCCGGTTTCCAGCACGTCGAGGAACAGACCTAGCTGTTCGGTCAATTGATTGGGGTTCATGGTGTTGTCTGCGCTTATGCGAAGTTGGCATAGCCATTGTGCGTTGCTATGCGTTTCCCCGCCAGCGCCGACTGCGTAGGATGAGTAGCCTGACGTGAGGGGAAAATCGCCTGTGATTGAGTTTTTGATGTACCTGGTCTTTGGTGCCGCCCTGGGCACCCTCGGTGGGTTATTCGGCATTGGCGGTGGTTTGATCGCGATCCCGCTGCTGGGCGTGTTGTTCGGCCTCGATCAGCAGGTTGCCCAAGGCACGGCGCTGGTGATGGTGGTGCCCAACGTGATGCTGGCGCTGTGCCGCTATCACCAGCGTAATCGCATTGAATTGCGCCATGCGCTGCCATTGGCTTCGATGGGTTTCTGTTTCGCCTGGATCGGTTCGATTTGGGCGGTCGGCATTGATGCGCAAACCATGCGCGTAGGATTTGTTGCGTTCCTGATTGCCCTGTCGGCCTACAACCTGGTGCGAATGTTCTGCGCCACTACACCGGCGTCTGCGCAGATGAATTATTCATGGCCATGGCTGGGCGTCCTCGGCGCCGCCTCCGGCACCATGGGCGGGTTATTTGGCGTGGGCGGGGCGGTGGTGGCAACGCCGGTGCTGACCAGTCTGTTCGGCACCAGTCAGGTGGTTGCGCAGGGTTTGTCGCTGGCGCTGGCGTTGCCGAGCACGGGTGTCACGCTGGTGACTTACGCGGTGCACCATCAGGTGGACTGGATGATCGGCCTGCCGTTGGCGGTCGGTGGTCTGATGAGCATCAGCTGGGGTGTGAGGATCGCCCACGCACTGCCGGAGCGGTTGCTGCGCGGATTGTTCTGCGGTTTCCTGGTGTTTTGCGCGGTGATGCTCGCCCTTAAAGTTTGAAACCTTCGACGATGTGTTCGGCCAGGCACTCGGTGATCGGCGAGGGGTTATGCAGGTTGCGCACCAACATGATGCTGGCTTCTGGCAGGATCGGCAGGTCTTCGGCTTCACCGAGAATGCGCATGTCATGAGTGACGAGGCTTTCCAGTTGCGCGGTCACCGCCAGGCCGGCACTGACTACCGCCATGATGGCCGACAGGCTGTCGCTGTTGTATGCCACGCGGTAATCGCGACCCATGGCATCAAGCGCATTGCAGGCCCATAGGCGGCAGAAGCAATCACTGTTGAACATCGCCAGCGGCAGCGGCGTTTGCTCGTGGGCGCTGAAACATTGCGCCTCGGCCCATACAAAGCGCTCTTTGCGCAGCAACTGGCCGATTTCGTTGCCCGGCTCACGGGTGACGATGGATAAGTCCAAATCCTGGCGCAGCAGCAATTGTTTTGATGATTCGCAGTGCACTTCGATCTGGATGAGCGGATACGACTGCGCAAATCGCCGCAGAATCCCCGGCAAAAAACGCATCACGTAATCGTCCGGAGTGCCGATGCGCACCATGCCGACCATGTGCGGCTCGCGCAAAGTATTGAACACCTCACTGTGCAGCTTGAGGATGCGCCGGGCATAGCCGAGCAACACCTGCCCTTCAGCCGTCAACCGTACCTGCCGTCCGTCGCGCTGGAATAATTGACGCTGTAACACATCCTCTTCCAGCCGCTTCATCTGCATGCTCACGGCGGATTGAGTGCGGTTGACCAACTCGCCAGCCCGGGTAAAACCGCCCTGGTCGGCGATGGCGACAAAGGTGCGCAGCACTTCGGTGTCGATACTTGGGTAGGCGGACATTCATCAATCTCCGAGATGTGTTACATCAGAAACATTCGTTGGATTGATCTTAGCCCCGGCGCGACACTTGAGCCATCCCAAACGGAGGGCGACACGATGAAAGGTCACCATGAATATCCAGCAGTAGAAAAACAATCGATCCACCTGGTATCCAATCTGCTGCACAAATTCAGTCGCTGGTACGAACTTCATCGGGAGCGCGAGTTGTTGGCGAGTCTGAGCGATGAAGCACTGAAGGACATCGGTATGAGCCGTGCGGATGTGGAGTTCGAGTCGGTCAAACCATTCTGGAATGACCCGATGCAAAAATGAGCAAAGCACAACTACAAACCGTCTCCCGGTGAGGTAGGTTGCGAGCAGACAAGGAGATGCTCATGCCCGCAACAGTGTCCTTTTCCATCAAACAGGCTCGGCGTCTGGCGCTGGCTGCCCAAGGGTTCAACGGGCGCCAGCCGCCAGCGGCGATCAAACCGGTTCAGCTCAATCGTCTGATTGAACGGTTGGGCATTCTGCAGATCGATTCAGTCAATGCGTTGGTGCGTTCGCACTACCTTCCCTTGTTTTCCCGCCTCGGCAATTACTCATCCGACTTGCTCGATCAGGCCGCCTGGAGTTCGGGCCGGCGGCGCACGCTATTCGAATATTGGGGCCATGAAGCCTCGTTGCTGCCCTTGTCGATGTACCCGTTGATGCGCTGGCGCATGCTGCGCGCGACCCGTGGCGAAGATATTTACCAACAATTGGCACGTTTCGGTTGTGAGCAGCAGGACACGATTCGTCGGGTGCTGGCCTCGGTTCAAGAGCTGGGCGCGCTGGGTGCCGGAAGCCTGTCGACCCGTCAGGAGCGGGCAGGCCCCTGGTGGGACTGGAGCGCGGAAAAGCATGCGCTGGAGTGGTTGTTCGCCGCCGGTGAAGTGACCGTGGCCGGGCGGCGTGGGTTCGAGCGGCTTTATGATCTGCCGGAGCGGGTGATTCCTTCGGCGATTCTCCAGCAGCCGTTGCTCTCGGAAGCTGAGGCCCAGCGAGGTCTGTTGCGACATGCGGCGAATGCCTTGGGGGTGGCGACTGAAAAGGACCTGCGCGATTATTTTCGCCTGAGTCCCAGTGATGCCCGTCCGCGCTTGGCGGAACTGGTGGAGGCAGGTGAATTGCTGAGCTGTGAAGTCCAGGGCTGGCGGCAACCGGCTTATTGCCTGCCGGAGCCGAAAGTGCCGCGCAAGGTTGAGGCCAGCGCCTTACTTTCGCCGTTTGATTCGCTGATCTGGGAGCGCAGCCGCACTGAGCGCCTATTCGATTTTCGCTATCGGCTGGAGATTTATACGCCGCAGGACAAGCGGGTCTATGGCTATTACGTGTTGCCGTTTTTGCACAATGAACGGATTGCCGCACGGGTAGACCTGCGCGCCGAGCGGGCGCTGGGCAGACTGGCGGTGCACGCTGTGCATGAGGAAGAGCCGGGGCTGGATGACGAGGGGATGCTGGCGTTGGCGGTTAATCTGCGGCGGATGGCCGATTGGCTGGGGCTTGAGCGAGTTCAGTTGAATTGTCCGCGGGCGAGTGCGGCGCGGTTGCGGGTGGCATTGGCCAGTATTGGCGGTGACTGAGCTGACGCCTTCGCGAGCAGGCTCGCTCCCACAGGATTAGCGCCAGACACATAATGTGTGATCGACGCCGGCCATTGTGGGAGCGAGCCTGCTCGCGAAGGGCGCGACGCGATTTAGCGCCGAACCTGTTTCAGGGTCTCGGCAATCAAAAACGCCAATTCCAGCGACTGATCGGCATTCATCCGCGGATCGCAATGGGTGTGATACCGGTCCGACAACCCGTCTTCGGTAATCGGCCGCGCGCCACCAATGCACTCGGTGACGTTCTGCCCGGTCATCTCGATGTGGATGCCGCCGGCATAAGTGCCTTCCGCTTCGTGAACCTGGAAAAACTGCTTCACCTCTCCAAGAATTTGCGCGAAGTCGCGGGTCTTGTAGCCGCTGCTGGCCTTGATGGTGTTGCCGTGCATCGGGTCGGAACTCCAGAGCACCTGCTTGCCTTCACGCTGCACCGCGCGGATCAACGCCGGCAAATGATCGCCAACCTTGTTTGCGCCCATCCGCGCAATCAGGTTCAAACGACCCGGATCGTTGTCCGGGTTGAGTACATCGATCAGGCGAATCAGGTCTTCGGGGTTCATGCTCGGGCCGACTTTGACCCCGATCGGGTTGTTCACGCCGCGCAGGAACTCGACGTGAGCGCCGTCGAGCTGACGGGTGCGGTCGCCGATCCACAGCATGTGCGCCGAGCAATCGTAGTAATCGTTGGTCAGGCTGTCGCGACGCACGAAGGCTTCTTCGTAATTCAGCAACAGCGCTTCGTGGGCGGTGAAGAAACTGGTTTCGCGCAGTTGCGGCGAGCTGTCCATGCCGCAGGCGCGCATGAACGCCAGGGTTTCATCAATGCGATCGGCCAAGTGGCTGTACTTCTCGGCCAGCGCCGAATTGGCGATGAAGTCCAGGTTCCACTTGTGCACCTGATGCAGGTCGGCGAAACCGCCCTGGGCGAAGGCGCGCAGCAGGTTCAGGGTCGCGGTGGACTGGTGATAGGACTGCAGCAGGCGCTCCGGGTCCGGCACGCGGCTTTTTTCATCGAAACCGATGCCGTTGACGATGTCGCCACGGTAGGCCGGCAGGGTTACGCCGTCGATGGTTTCGTCGTTGGCCGAACGCGGTTTGGCGAACTGCCCGGCCATGCGCCCGACCTTGACCACCGGGCAACCCGCGGCGAAGGTCATGACGATCGCCATTTGCAGCAGGACTTTAAAGGTGTCGCGGATTTTCGCGGCGGAGAACTCGGCGAAGCTTTCAGCGCAGTCGCCGCCCTGCAGCAGAAACGCGCGGCCCTGGGTCACTTCGGCAAACTGACGGCGCAACTCCCGGGCTTCACCGGCAAACACCAGCGGCGGATAACTGGCCAGCGTTTGCTCGACTTGCAGCAAATGTGCTGCGTCGGGGTAGTGGGGTTGTTGCTGGATCGGCAAGGCGCGCCAGCTGTCAGGGCTCCAGGGTTGGCTCATCACGGTCTCTAGTGTTTTACGCTCGGGCGGTCATGTTATCAGCAATTAGTGCGTGACCTGTTCCCGTCGCTTCGCGGACAATCGCGCCTTTGCCGCTGTATACCAGCAGTTTTATTGCGTTTGCCGGGGCCCGGTAACGATCAGGAGACGAAATGACTGAGGAGCGCGTCGAGCATCTGCTCGCTGAGGTGCAGGATGAGTTCGGCGTGATTCGCGTGCTGGAAGTGGCCGATTACCGCTTTCTCGAGTTCGGTGATGCCATCGAGCAGAGCTGCGTGTTCACGGCTGACCCGAGCTGGCTCGAATACGATTACACCCGGGCGATGCTGATTGGCGCGTTGTGCCACGAGCAGCCGGAAAGCGCACTGTTCCTCGGCCTCGGTGCCGGCACCCTGACCCAGGCCTGCCTCAAGTTTCTGCCGCTGGAAGACGTCGAAGCCATCGAACTGCGGCCCGACGTGCCGCGCTTGGCCATTGAATACCTTGGGCTGGATGACGATCCGCGGCTGTATATCCGGGTGGGCGATGCGCTGGAGTTGCTCGATACCGCTGAGCCGGCGGATCTGATTTTCGTCGACCTCTACACCGATGTCGGGCCGGGTGTCGGGCACCTTGCCTGGAATTTCCTGGAAAACTGTCAGAAACGCCTGAATCCGGGTGGCTGGCTGGTGATCAATCAGTGGGCCACCGACGATGGCAAGCCGTTAGGCGCGGCGTTGTTTCGCGGGCTCTATCACCGGCATTACTGGGAACTGCCGGTGAAGGAGGGCAATGTGATTCTGATCGTGCCTTCGGAGCTGGATCAGGAACTGGACATGGATGGCTTGAACGCCCGGGCCGAAGGGCTGGCGCCGCGTTTGGGGTATTCGTTGCAGTCGTTGATCAAGGCAATCCGCCCGGCGACTTGATGCGGTGAGGTCACCTGTGGCGAGGGGATTTATCCCCGTTGGGCTGCGATAGCAGCCCCAAAACCATTCAACCCGGTGCCATCAGGTAAATCGCGCCGACCGACTTTACGACTGCTCCGCAGCCGAACGGGGCGGTGCGGCGTTCCGATAAATCCCCTCGCCACAGGTTGGACGTCAGCAGCCTTTGAAAATGCCCGGTCGCTTCTCGATCATCGACCGCACGCCTTCCTTGGCATCCTCACTGGCCAGCAACTTCCTCACCAGCGGCGGCAATCCCTGTGCCGCGGCTGTTTCTCCTTCATAACGTGCCTGCCTCGCAGACATCAACGTCGCCTGAACCCCAAGCGGCGCCTGCCGGGCAATTCGCTCAGCCAACTCAATTGCCCGTGGCAGCAAATCCTCGCTGGCCATGACTTCCTGCACCAAACCAAGGTGCAACGCTTCATGGGCATCGAATTCATCGCCGGTCAGCAGCCAGCGCATGGCATTGCCCCAGCCAGCGACCTGATGCAGGCGCAACGTCGCGCCGCCGAACGGGAAGATCCCGCGTTGCACTTCTTTCTGGGCGAAGCGGGTGTTGCTGGCGCACAGGTTGATATCAGCGGCCAGCATCAATTCGATACCGATGGTCAGGCAGTAGCCTTGCGCGGCGACAATCACCGGTTTGCTGACTCTGGGGCCAGCGAATACACCCCACGGATCGCAGCCGCCGGGCGGTGCCTGCCAGCCTTCAGCCAGGGCCGCGCTGGCACTGACCAGATCCAGCCCTGCGGTGAAATGCTCACCATGGCCGAACACCACCGCCACCCGCGCTTCGCTGTCGGCCTCGAACTCGCCATAGGCCAGGCTCAGTTCGTTGAGCAGATCAAGGTCGAAGGCGTTGCGTTTGGCCACCCGATCCAGGCCGATCATCAGGACATGACCGTGCCGTTCACGGCTCACACGACTGGAGCAGGGCTGATTCATGGTGCATTTCCTCGGGCGGGAAGGGATACGTGAGACCGCAGGTCTGCGTCACAAGGGTGAACCGTTTTAGCGCGATCGCCAGCAGGGCTGGGCCTTTGCAAAATAGACCGTTGCACGATGATCCGCAAAGCGTGTGACAGAACGCTGTACGCGGTAGTTTTCCGACAAATAAAGCTCCCTTTTTGGGCTATTTCCGGTATAGTGCGCGCCGGCCTTTAACCGGGCCGCGTTTAGGTAGCGCAATTTCCCGAAGTCAGCTTCGGCTGCACGTCCGCACAGCGGACTCTCCCTTGACGAATCTTTTTCATTCATTCGTTTTCGCAAATCCCCGCCGACAAAGCAGCCAGGGCGACTCTTGAGTCTTACACGGCATGCGCAGCTTTGGAGCATGGGTCTTTGCGGATGCACTTAGAGGCAGACCCATGACCCAGGAAACCGGCGGCTTCGCCGCTTTTAATCTTAATCCGAATATTCTTGCAGCCGTCATCGCGACTGGCTACGAAGAGCCTTCGGCTATTCAGCATCAATCGATCCCGATCATCATGGCCGGCCACGACATGATTGGTCAGGCGCAAACCGGTACGGGTAAAACCGCTGCGTTCGCCCTGCCGATCCTGCATCGCATCGATCCTGCTAAGCGCGAGCCGCAAGCCCTGATCCTGGCGCCAACCCGTGAGTTGGCGCTGCAAGTAGCAACCGCTTTCGAAACCTACGCCAAGCAAATGCCGGGCGTTACCGTTGTGGCCGTTTACGGCGGCGCCCCTATGGGTCCACAACTGAAAGCAATCCGTAATGGCGCACAGATCGTTGTCGCCACTCCGGGCCGTCTGTGCGACCACCTGCGTCGCGACGAAAAAGTCCTGTCGACCGTGAACCACCTGGTTCTCGACGAAGCGGACGAAATGCTCAAACTGGGTTTCATGGACGACCTCGAAGTTATCTTCAAGGCTCTGCCTCCAACCCGTCAGACCGTATTGTTCTCGGCTACCTTGCCGCAGTCGATCCGTGCCATTGCCGAACGCCATCTGCGCGATCCGCAACACGTGAAGATCCAGACCAAGACTCAGACCGTTACCGCGATCGAACAGGCTCACCTGTTGGTTCACGCTGACCAGAAGACCTCGGCTGTATTGAGCCTGCTGGAAGTTGAAGACTTCGATGCCCTGATCATGTTCGTGCGCACCAAGCAAGCGACCCTGGACCTGGCCAGTGCCCTGGAAGCCAAAGGCTACAAAGCCGCTGCGCTGAACGGTGACATTGCTCAGAACCAACGTGAGCGCGTGATCGAATCCCTCAAGGATGGCCGTCTGGACATCGTTGTGGCGACCGACGTTGCTGCTCGTGGCCTGGACGTTCCGCGCATCACTCACGTGTTCAACGTTGACATGCCGTACGACCCAGAGTCCTACGTTCACCGTATCGGCCGTACTGGCCGTGCCGGTCGCGAAGGTCGTGCACTGCTGCTGGTGACTCCACGTGAGCGCCGCATGCTGCAAGTGATCGAGCGTGTAACCGGTCAGAAAGTTGCCGAAGTTCGCCTGCCGGACGCTCAGGCCGTTCTCGATGCCCGCATCAAGAAACTGACCAACAGCTTGTCGCCGCTGGTGGCTGATGCCGAATCGACTCACGGTGATCTGCTGGATCGCCTGACTGCCGACATCGGTTGCACCCCGCGTGCACTGGCCGCTGCTCTGCTGCGCAAGGCGACCAACGCTCAGGCGTTGACCCTGGCCGCGATCGAGAAAGAACGTCCACTGGTGCCGAACAACGCACCGCGTGGCGATCGTCCAGAGCGTACCGGTGATCGTCCGGACCGTGGTGATCGTGAGCGTCGTGCTCCGGTTGCATTGGCCGAAGGCCGTGCTCGTTGCCGTACCGCGCTGGGTGCGCGTGATGGTATCGCTGCCAAGAACCTGCTGGGCGCTATCCTCAACGAAGGTGGCCTGGCTCGCGAAGCAATCGGTCGCATCCAGGTGCGTGACAGCTTCAGCCTCGTCGAGCTGCCGGAAGATGGTCTGGAAAAACTCCTGACCAAACTGAAGGACACTCGCGTTGCTGGCAAGCAGTTGAAGCTGCGTCGCTACCGCGAAGATTAATCCGCCCCCGGGCTGATTGATCGAACATAAAAAATCCCCGACAGGTTCGGGGATTTTTTTTGCCTGCCATTTGTAGCAGCTGTCGAGCCTGCGAGGCAGCTGCTACAGGGATCGAGTCTCGACGGTCTATCAGTGTGTGCCAGAAGGGTTATTCCACCACTGACCCGCCGCCCGCGGTGATCACTTGCACGCTCATGCGTGGTGTCGCCAGGTCGAGCCCGGCTTCATCCAGGTGCCGTTTGAGTGACAGGTTGAAGGCTCGGGAAACTTCCCACTGCTTGATCGGCGCGGTCTTGAACCGGGCACGAAGAATCGCATTGCCTGACTCGAAACTCTCGACACCCTGAATTTCCAGTGGCGACCAGATGTTGCGCCGTTGCAGTGGATCGGTGCGCATCTTCTGGCCTACTTCGCGCATCAGTTTGATCGCGTTATCGATGTCCATGTTGGAGGGTATCGCCACCCGGAAAATCGCGTAGCCGAATTCCCGGGAGTAGTTTTTGATGCTTTTGATTTCGCTGAACGGAATGGTGTGGACGATGCCATCGATGTCCCGCAGGCGCACGGTACGAATGGTCAGCCCTTCGACGGTGCCCAGGTGGCCGCCGACGTCCACGTAGTCGTCAATGGCCAGGGAATCTTCGATGATGATGAACAGCCCGGTGATCAGATCCGCCACCAACGACTGCGCACCGAAACCGATGGCCAGGCCGATCACACCGGCACCGGCCAGCAACGGCGTGACGTTCATGCCCATGTTCGCCAGGGCGACGATCAGCGCGATGATGAAAATCGCCACGAACAACACGTTGCGGATCAGCGGCATCATTGTCTGCGCGCGGGCATTTGCCAGGCCTTTGCGCGAGCGGGTGAGGGCGTGGTGCACGGCGGTGTCGCTGAGAATCCAGATCAGCCAGGCAAAAATCAGTGTGCCGCCGAGGCTGAACAGTTTGACGCTGACTTCATGGCCTTCGCCCTCGGTGAATGCGATCAGCGACAGGCCCCAGACCCGCAGGCCGAGTTCGATGAACGCCAGCCACACCACCAAATGAGCGAGGGTGTAGAAGAAGCTTTTCAGGCGATCCGAGTACAGCGCATGGCGCTTCACGCTGCGCTGCGGTTTGAGGGCGTGGCGGCGCACCAACCCGTTGATGACCATGCACAACACCAGCAACACCGTGCAGATCAACGACTGGCGCAGCGCGGTGCTGGTATCGCCAGCGGAGACGAACGTGGCGAATAGCGAGATGCCCACCAACACCAGTGCTGGTACGTACCAGAAGGTTCCGAGAATTTCGATCGTGTCGCTGAGCGCGCGACGGGTCAGGCGTCGGGACAGCGGTTGGTTGCGGATCAAGTGGGCGATGGGGCGACGGAACCGCAGGATGAACAACCCGGTGAACAGCGCGGCCATGACGTTAGCCACAGTTGCGGCGGTATGCGCCAGGTGACTGCCGAGGCTGGCGACCAGTCGCGGATCGTTCAAGGCTTCACCAAAGGCGGCGAAACTGCCGATTAGCCACAGCGGCCGAAAGGCTTGATGCCGCAGAATGTACAAGGCGCGGTGGCGGTGTGGGCCATCGAGCACGGAAAAGGCAATCACGCAGATTGCCGAAAAACAGGTGCCGACCACCAGCGCATAGGCCAACACCATGGCCAGGCTTTTGCCCAACGATGAGGGCAGGGCGTAACTCATGTAGACCGTCATCACCAAGGCAATCAGCCACGGCCCGAGTTTGCGCAGGGCGAAGCGCAACATGTCCAGGGCCTTGGGGTGCTGCGGCAGCTCTTCGGTCAGGCCAAAGCGCATCCGCACCCGGTGGCCGAGCCAGATCAGCGCGGCGGCGAGCAAGCTCCAGACCATCAGGATCATGGAGAAGGCAAAAATGATTGGCAGCCATTCATTGGTCGGCACAACTAGTGCTGCCAGTTCATCCTCGGCCAGTTCGAACTCTTGCGTCCAGCGCGTGAGCGGACTGTCGGCTCCGGAGAATTGTTTCTCGAATTTGGCCAAGGTGCCGCCGATCAGGCCCAGAACACCTTCTTCAGTGGCCGGCTGGGCTTTTAGGGTGGCCTCGCGCAGCTTCTTCAGGTCGGTCAGCAGCTGGGTCCGTTGCTGATCGTTCTCCAGGGATTTGATGACTTCGTCCAGGGATTGCCCCAAGGGCTCTTGCGCTTCTGGCTGGGATTTCGCCGAATGGTTAAGCAAGCCTGGCAAACCGACCGCCTGGGCGGGCGCCATTGGCAGCAGCGTCATGAGGCAGACAAGGACGAAACACGGCAGGGCAAAAAGACGAGCGAACACTAGGCGGTCAACCTCGGGATAAGCGGATCGATCAAGTGTACGAGGCCGTTAAAATCAATGCGAGCCAGGGGTGAGGATTTATTCGTTGAGTTTGGCGAGGATCTTGAAAACCACGGTGGCGAGGATCATCAACATGCCGATCCACATCGCGAACACGCCGGCGTTCTTGTCGCGAAAATTGAAACCGGTTGCCAGCATGATCATCCCGGCGAGAATCGGGATCAGCATGGTGTGAAACGGAGACATCGAGATCATGAGCGACTGCCTTGTCGAGGGGGGGTAGTTAAAGTCTAGGTGGCTTTTGGTGATCGGTGGTGAACACTGTAGGAGCATGGCTTGCCAGCGATGGCGTCCTTAAGATCGCCATCGCTGGCAAGCCATGCTCCTACACGGATTACGGCAACTCGCGGCAGGCGTAAAACGCGCTCAACACTTTGACCAGGTGCGCCAGATCATGGCTGCCGCACAACTCGCGGATCGAGTGCATGGCGAAGGTCGGCAGGCCGATGTCCACAGTGCGCACGCCCAGGTGGCTGGCAGTGATCGGGCCGATGGTCGAGCCACAACCCATGTCGCTGCGCACCACGAAGCTCTGCACCGGCACTTCTTCGGCCATGCACAGATGGCGGAAGAATCCGGCGGTTTCGCTATTGGTGGCGTAGCGCTGGTTGCTGTTGACCTTGATCACCGGCCCGGCGTTGAGTTTCGGGCCGTGGTTGGCATCGTGCTTGTCGGCGTAGTTGGGATGCACGCCGTGGGCGTTATCGGCCGAGACCAGCAGGGATTTCTGAATGGTCCGTACGAACTCATCACCTTCGGGCAACAAACGACGCAACGTTTGCTCGAGCATCGGGCCGTCGGCGCCGCAGGCTGAACAGGAGCCGACTTCTTCGTGATCGTTGCAGACCAGTACACAGGTTTCGTCGGTTTCGGTGGTCAGCAAGGCTTGCAGGCCGGCATAGCACGACAGCAAATTGTCCAGGCGTGCGCCAGCGATGAAATCGCCATGCAGGCCGATGACCGCAGCACTTTGGGAGTCGTAAAAGCTCAGCTCATAGTCGAGCACTACGTCGGCGTTCAAGCCGTGTTCGCGGGCGAGTTGATCGGTCAGCACGGCACGGAAGTCCACACGCTCGTCACCGGCAAATTGCGCGAGGATCGGCGGCAGTTCGGTCTGGGCGTTGATCGCCCAGCCCATGTTGGCTTCACGGTTAAGGTGAATGGCCAGGTTCGGGATGGTGGCAATCGGTGCCTTGAAGTCGATCAACTGGCTCTCGACCTTGCCATCACGACGGAAGGTCACGCGGCCGGCCAATGACAGGTCGCGGTCGAACCATGGCGCCAACAGTGCGCCGCCATAGACTTCGACGCCCAGCTGCCAGAAGCCCTGGCGTTGCAGTTCCGGCTGGGGTTTGACCCGCAGACACGGGCTGTCGGTGTGCGCGCCGACTAGGCGAATACCGCCATGCAGGGGTGAATGACGGCCCATCTTGAACGCGACGATCGAAGAGTCGTTACGGGTGACGTAGTAGCGACCGTTGGCTTCGGTGGTCCATGGCTCGCGCTCGTCGAGGCGTTGATAGCCCGCCGCTTCCAGGCGCTGAACAAGGCTGGCGGTGGCATGGAATGGGGTAGGGGAGGCCTTGAGGAAATCGATCAGGCCTTGGTTCAACTCTTCGCGCATAAGTAGCTCCAGACAGCAGTGGCGCAAGTTTAACGTATTGGCTCACGGCATTGCAGAGACAATGCCGTTCGGTGTGCGTCGGCTGCTGGTTGGCGAGTAGGATGAGTCAACCGGTGATCAGATTGCCATTGAGGAATACTTCGCGACGTTGCTTGCGGCCTACATATTCATGTTTGCTTGCGAGGTACACCTCGTTGAATTTTTCCATCGAGATACCGGGGATCTCCCGAACATAGTCGTCCACAAGGCGGTCATAGGCGGCTTCGGTGATGAGCTTGTAGATGTCCCGGCGATAGAAGAAGCCCAGCTGAAAACCCAAGGTTTCGCTTGGATGATTTGTCTGGCCGGCAAAGCAGTTTTCAAAGTCGGTCTTTGGTGTAACCGAACCCTTGCAGAGAAGGCATTTGTACGCCACGGCGCTGCGCTTCGAGCGTGTTGATCAGCTCTTCCAGCGGCCAGTCGAATCGGCCATTGCGCTGTGGTTTACCAAAGGTGACCCGCACTTTTGCCTTCAAGGAGTCCAGCGGTTGGACCTTGGCAAGCAGCGGCGTATCGCCGGAGGCCAGTGGCGCACTCGCACGGGTGAGCTTGCGGGCACGTCGCTTGTGAATAAGTTGCTCAAGTGCCTGCTGCGCTTCGGTTGAGGGTTGCGCGCTAAGGTTTTAACGCCATTTTCACGTCGATTTGTGACAAGAAATAAAAACGCCCTTCAATGGAAGGGCGTTTTTTTGGTTCAGCGGCTGCTTAGAAAGGAGCAGGACACTCGAAGCGCAAGCGTTCGCCGCTTTGCGGGTGAGTGAAGCTCAGCATGCTCGCGTGCAGGCACAGTCGTGGCCAGGCCGCCAATGCTTGCTCGTGGGCGTAGAGCCCGTCACCCAGCAGCGGGTGACCGATGGAGAGCATGTGCACGCGCAACTGATGGGATCGGCCGGTGATCGGCGTCAATTCGACACGACACCAATCGCCGCAACGCTCCAATACGCGCCAGAAGGTCAGGGCATGTTTGCCGAATTCATGGTCCACCACATGGCGTGGCTTGGTCGGCGGGTCGTAGCGCAAGGGCAGATCGATGCTGCCACTGTCCAGTTCCGGCTGGCCCCAGCACAATGCGGTGTAGGCCTTTTCGGTTTCGCGGTCATGAAATTGCCGAGACAGCTCGCGATGCGTGTCCGGGTCACGGGCCAATAGAATAATGCCGGAGGTTTCCCAGTCCAGACGATGGACGATTCGCGCTTCCGGGTAGCCGTTTTCTTGCAGGCGGGTAATCAGGCAGTCCTTGTTGTCATCGGCCCGGCCAGGGACGGAAAGCAGCAAGGTCGGTTTATCCACCACCAGTACGGCGGCGTCCTGATGGATGATGCGGATGTTGGACAACGGCATTAAAACAGCCTCGTAACAAACGCCAACGGCGGCTCAGGCCCTCGCACTCTGTAGGAGCGAAGCTTGCTCGCGAACGTATCACCTCGATCTATCAGATACACCGAGTTGTCTGCTTCGCGAGCAAGCTTCGCTCCTGCGAAGTGCCAGGAGGTCTGAGCCGCCGTGGCTCCTGTCTGATCGACTAGCGGTCAGGCAGGGTGATATTGAGTTCCAGAATCGAGCAGCTGCCCTGGTTTTCCAGAGCGACGTGCACGTCATCGGACCCGATATTGACGTACTTGCGGATCACCTCGACCAATTCCTTCTGCAGGGCTGGCAGGTAGTCCGGTGTACTGCGCTGGCCGCGTTCGTGCGCCACGATGATCTGTAGACGCTCTTTCGCTACCGACGCGGTGCTGACCTTTTTGCTGGCACGAAAGAAGTCAAAAAGATTCATTATCTACCTCCAAACAGGCGCTCGAAGAATCCCTTCTTCGTTACATCGAGAAAACGATGCTCCACGGTTTTGCCCAGCAGTCGATCGACCGCATCGCTGTATGCCTGACCGGCATCGCTCTGGTCGTCGAGAATCACCGGCACACCCGAGTTGGAAGCTTTGAGTACCGCTTGGGATTCCGGAATGACACCCAGCAGGGTGACGGCCAGAATATCTTTGACGTCTTCGACGCCGAGCATTTCGCCGTCACTGACCCGTTGCGGGTTGTAGCGGGTCAGCAGCAAGTGCTCCTTGATTGGGTCTTCGCCCTTTTCGGCGCGGCGGGACTTACTGGCCAGCAGGCCAAGCATGCGGTCCGAGTCACGTACCGAGGACACTTCCGGGTTGGTCACGACGATCGCTTCATCAGCGAAGTACATGGCCAGGTGGGCGCCTTTCTCGATGCCGGCCGGGGAGTCGCAGACCACGAATTCGAAGTCTTCTTTCAGCGCCATCAACACCTTTTCCACGCCTTCCACGGTCAGCGCGTCTTTATCGCGGGTCTGGCTGGCGGCCAGTACGTAGAGGTTTTCAAGGCGTTTGTCTTTGATCAGGGCTTGTTGCAGGTTGGCTTCGCCGTTCACCACGTTGACGAAGTCATACACTACGCGGCGCTCGCAACCCATGATCAGGTCGAGGTTACGCAGGCCGACGTCGAAGTCGACGATGACTGTTTTGTGGCCGCGCAGTGCGAGGCCGGTACCGATAGCAGCACTGGTGGTGGTCTTACCCACACCACCCTTGCCGGATGTAACCACGAGAATCTTGGCCAAGGTGTTTCACCCCTAAGGAAAAAGGACATTTAGCCCCTGAAAAACATCTCTAGAAAAACTACTGCAGTCGGACAGCCTTGGCTGGAATCCGGCCCAGAACGGCGCTTACCTCGGGTAAACACTGCTTATGGCCTTTTTCCTACTTCGTTTGAGCCGTTTTCGCTACGTTTTAGAGATGCTTGGAAAATGCGGCAGTATCCGTTAAAGCCGAATGATGTTCAACACATCGCCTGACAGGCTGATCTGTACGCCCGCGCCCCACATAGGGTCGCGACGCAGATCCTCCGAAACCTTGTAGTGGCCTGCGATGGAAACCAGTTCAGCGCTCATTTGCTGACAGAAAATCCTGGCTTTCGTGTCGCCTTTGACGCCGGCCAGCACACGACCGCGCATCGGGCCGTATACATGGATGTTGCCATCGGCGAGAAGTTCCGCCCCCGGGCTGACCGACGAGATCACGACCAGATCGCAACCCTGGGCATAAATCTGCTGGCCACCGCGTACGGGCGACGTGATGATCTTCGTTGGTTTGATGGTCGGTTCCGGCGGTTTTTCCGGTTTTTTCGCAACGACGCCTTCGTGCGGGTCAAGCGCACGTTCCCGGGCGCCGGACGGTGGCAGCACCGGCAGGTCGACCGCGATGGCCGCGGCGATGTCTTCAATGCGGCTGGCACGGATCGCCAGGGTGCGCAGGCCATGCTGGCGGCAGACGCGCATCAGGCCCGGCAGATCAACTGCGCCTTCGCTGGCCGGTAGTTTGTCCAGGGCCAGCACCAGTGGCGCGTTACTGAAGAAGTTAGGCGCCTGGGCGACTTTGGCGGCCAGTTGACGATCAAGGTTCTCGAGGTCGTTACGGGCCAGTTCCAGCACCGTAATGGCGAGCATGCTGCCTTTCAGCTGGAACACGGGATCTTGGTCTAGCGGTTCGGTTTGGCTCATGGTCGGCATACAACGACTTGTCACTAAAAGTGCCGAGACTTATAACGAGAACGCCCGCGAGCCGCAAGCCGGCTCGAACGATGTAGAATGCGCGGCCATCGTCTTTCCGGAACCTTTAATGGATCGCCCGCGTTTTCGAACAACATTTCTTTCTCCACGTTTCTGGCCGCTGTGGTGTGGCTTGGGGCTGTTGTGGCTGATTGTCCAGTTGCCGTATCCGGCGTTGCTGATAATCGGTCGCGCCCTGGGCGCATTGATGTATCGAGTAGCGGGCGACAGACGGCGCATTGCCAAGCGCAATCTCGAACTGTGTTTCCCTGAAAAAACCGTGGCCGAGCGCAAGCGCCTGCTCAAGGAAAACTTCGCCTCCACGGGCATCGCGTTTTTCGAGATGGCAATGAGCTGGTGGTGGTCTCGCGAGCGTCTGGCGAAACTGGCCCATGTCGAAGGGTTGGAGCATTTGAAAAAGGCCCAGCGCGACGGCAAAGGCGTGATCCTGATGGCCATTCATTTCACCACGCTGGAAATCGGCGCGGCGTTGCTCGGCCAGCAACACACCATCGACGGCATGTACCGCGAGCACAAGAATCCGTTGTTCGACTACGTCCAGCGCCTGGGTCGCGAGCGGCACAACGTCGACTCGCTGGCGGTGGAACGCGACGACGTTCGCGGCATGCTGAAATTGCTGCGGGCCGGCCGGGCAATCTGGTACGCGCCGGATCAGGATTATGGCGCCAAGCAAAGTATCTTCGTGCCGCTGTTCGGGATTCAGGCCGCGACCGTCACCGCCACCAGCAAGTTTGCGCGGTTGGGCAAGGCGCTGGTAGTGCCGTTCACTCAGGAACGTCTGGCTGACGGCGGCGGTTATCGACTGGTGATTCATGCACCGCTCGAGAGTTTCCCCGGCGAGACCGAAGAGGCCGATTGCATCCGCATCAATCAGTGGATCGAAGGCGTCTTGCGCGAATGTCCGCAGCAATACCTCTGGGCTCATCGCCGCTTCAAGAGTCGCCCACCGGGCGAACCCAAGTTGTACGCAAAACGCGGTTGAACCACCGATCCCGATAAGCACCATGGAGTGTTGCGATGAGTCCTGCTGAACCGGTTACAGGGTTGATTCTTTCCGGCGGCGGGGCTCGGGCGGCCTATCAGGTCGGTGTGCTGGCGGCGATTGCCGAGCTGCTGCCGGTGGGCGCAGCAAATCCGTTTCCAGTGATCGTCGGCACCTCGGCCGGCGCGATCAACGCGGTCAGTCTCGCCAGTGGGGCGATGGACTTCCGTAGTGCGATTCTACGTCTGACAGCCTTCTGGCAGGGCTTTCGCAGTCATCTGGTGCTGCGCAGCGACTGGCCGGGCGTGATCCATCAGGCCAGTCGTTTTGTCAGCCACAGTTTGCTGGGGATTGGCGCTCAGGTGCCGGTGGCCTTGCTCAACAGTTCGCCGCTGCGCGGATTGCTCGATGACAAACTGCAGTTGAGCGGGATTGCCGAGGCCATTGCACAGAAGCAGTTGCAGGCGGTTGCGGTGACCGCGTTCGGCTACGAGTCCGGTCAGGCGGTGACCTTTTATCAGGGCGGCGGCACTATCAATGCCTGGTTGCGCCATCGGCGAATCGGCGTTCCCACGCAATTGACCGTCGATCACTTGCTGGCCAGTTCAGCGATCCCACTGCTGTTCGCGCCGGTGAAAATCGGTGAAGAGTATTTCGGCGACGGCGCGGTACGCCAGTCGGCGCCGATCAGCCCGGCGCTGCACCTGGGCGCCAGTCGAGTGCTGGTGGTGGGCGTCAGCGGCAACCCCCGCGGCGTCGACCCGGAACAACCGCTGCTACGTGCTTACTCCGGTCAGCAACCCACCCTGGCACAGATCGGCGGGCACATGCTCAACAGTACGTTCATTGACAGCCTGGAAAGTGATATCGAGTTGCTGCAGCGACTCAATCAGTTCAGTCATCTGCTGCCCGATGGCACGCCGACACGCGCGCTGGGTGTAGCGCCGGTGGAGGTGCTGGTGATTTCGCCGAGTCAGCCGATCGACGAGATTGCGGCGCGGCATCGGCAGGAGTTGCCGGCGGCGCTGCGCCTGTTTCTGCGCGGTCCGGGGGCGACCAAGACGAGCGGGGCGGGGGTGCTGAGTTATCTGCTGTTCGAGTCGGGGTATTGCAGCGAATTGATTGATCTCGGGCGGCGGGATGCGTTGGCCAAGCGGGATGAGTTGTCGCGGTTTTTGGGGTTGTCATAAAACAAAGATCGCAGGCTGCGCCAGCTCCTATCGGAACTCGTATCCTTGTGGAGCTGGCGAAGGCTGCGAACTGTTGACTCTAAATCAGAAGTGGAGCTTCACCAGCAAGCTTGTGGTGCTTTGATCGGTCTTGAAGAACTGGCTGTCTTTAATCCCGTACTTGTCCGACCAGTAGTCGTACTCCACACCGACATACAACTGCTTCTCGCCGATGCTCAACGCCTTGCCCAAGTCGTATTTGACCTGTGGGTTGAAGTGCAGGTTGGCGTGGTAGTCGCCTTTGGCGTTGGAGTCGTTGTCGACCACCCAATCCATGAAACCATCGATCAGGATGTTCGAATCGCCGACCGGGATGGTGTAGGACCAGGCCGGGGTGATTTGCCACACGTTGTCGCCTGGACGGCCGCCTTCCGTGTGACGCTGGTAAAAGTTCAGCTGGAAGTAATCAAAGCCCGGGATCGCCAGGTCGAAACCAGGACCGATCAGGTAGGACTCGGTATCGCCTTCACCGAACTCGTAGGTCATGGCCAGCAGGACGTCTTTGATCGGGCCGAATTCGATTTTCTGGTCGAGGACCTTGCCCAGGGAAATTCGTGGGCTGAACTCACCGTAATAGGTGTTCGGGCCGACGTTGAAGTCCTTGTCACCGTTGTAGAAGATCTTGTCGACGAAGAAAAAGTTGTCCCCATATTTCCATGCATCGGCATGCTCGAAGGTGACCGTCTGCTGAATGTGCGGGTTGACCTGGAAATCCTTGCCATACAGGTAGGTCAGGCTGTTGTTCTGCCATTGCAGCAAGTCGCCGGCCATGGCCTGGCCCCCCGCCAGCAAAGATCCCGCCAGCATCAAGCTAGTGCACGTACGTTTCATTCGGTTGCTCCCAAAAAGTAGGTGGTTCCACGTTATTTTTCTAAGGTCGGCGCTCTGGTGTGGCGCCTTTTTCTGTCGCTGTAATAAATTATCCAATCGGTCAGCTTCAGTGCTGTTAGCAAGAGCTGAGCCAAGGCTTTTGAGAAGCAAAAAAACGCCCGCTCGGCTGCTCAAGAGCAGTCGATTGAGAGTGGTTTTGGAGTGCCTTGGTACCGTCCAGAACCGGGATAAGTTGGCTTTCTGGTCAGGAATTAAATCTGGGCTTTTTTTTAGACCAGATTCGGGCGGCCGCGGAGAATACTGACTCCTTGGCCAGGTCTCAAGTGCCCCGCAACAGCGCACCGACGGCAGGTTTGGAGCACGGTTGCGGGCCATCTTAAAAGTGCACCTTCACCAGCAGGCTGGCGGTGTTTTCGTTAGTGTCCAGGTTCGAGCTGTTTTCGACCCCGTACTTGTTCTTCCAGTAGCTGTATTCGGTACCGACGTAGACCTGTTTCTGGCCCCAGCCCAAGGCTTTCCCG
The DNA here is from genome assembly GCF_054897825.1 of Pseudomonas sp. ZS1P83. Taxonomy (NCBI): domain Bacteria; kingdom Pseudomonadati; phylum Pseudomonadota; class Gammaproteobacteria; order Pseudomonadales; family Pseudomonadaceae; genus Pseudomonas; species Pseudomonas sp. ZS1P83. The sequence continues at coordinate 3,311,412 of NZ_CM142706.1, read as the reverse complement.
AGGTCGTATTTGAGCTGCGGATTGATGTGCAGGTTGGCGTGGTAGGTACCGCGGGCGTTCTGATCGTTGTCGATCACCCAGTCCAGGTAGCCGTCGAACAGCAGGTCTGAGTTGCCCAATGGAATGCTGTAGGACCAGGCCGGCGTGATCTGCCAGACACCATCGCCGGGGCGCGGGCCTTCGGTCTGCCGACGATAGAAGTTCAGGGTGAAATAGTTGAAGCCCGGCACCGCGAGGTCGAAACCCGGGCCGATCAGGTAGGCTTCGCTGTCGCCTTCGCCGTACTCGTAAGTCATCGCGAGCAGTACGTCCTTGATCGGGCCGTATTCGAAGCGGCGGTCGAGGATCTTGCCGAGGGACAGGCGCGGGCTGAACTCGCCGTAAAAGGCGTGAGGGCCTTTGTTGCGGTCTTCCTGGCCGTTGTAGAAGATCTTGTCGACGAACAGGAAGTTGTCGCCGTACTTCCATTTGTCGGCGTGCTCGAACGTCACCGTCTGCTGGATCGACGGGTTGATTGCGAAATTCTTGCCGTACAAATAGCTCAGGCTGTTGGTCTGCCACAGCAATAAGTCGCCGGCCATGGCTTGGCTGGCGGCCAAAAGACCACCGCCCAACAGCAGGGTTGTCTGTGTCCGAATCATCTGTTGCTCCCTCTTGTTTTTATTGTTTGAGGCACAGGTGTGGCCACTGTGGGAGCAACTGCTCCCACAGGTTGTATGTCTTTTAGTGTGTCAAAGCGGGTGGGTGTGGCAGTCGTTGATGGCCGCGCGTTCGCTGCCGCCAAGAATGTTGAACAGCAGGTTCAGCGACAGCGCACTCAGCGTCGCCATGGCGATTCCGCTGTGGGTGATCGGGCTCATCCACAGTGGCAGGTGGGCGAAGAATTCCGGACGGACCACCGGAATCAGCCCCATGCCGATGCTCACCGCCACCAGTAACTGGTTGCGACGGTCACCGATGTCGGCTTCCTGAAGAATCTTGATCCCGGTGGCGGCGACCATGCCGAACATCGCAATGGCCGCGCCGCCCAGTACGGCGGGTGGAATCGATGCCACCAGAAACGCCGCTTTCGGCAACAGGCTCAACACCACCAGCAATCCGCCGGCGACGATGGTCACCGAACGGCAGCGCACGCCGGTCATTTGCACCAGACCGATGTTCTGGGCGAAAGAGGAGTGGGTGAAGGTGTTGAAGAAACCGGCGAAGAACGAGGCGCCGGCATCACACAACAAGCCGCGACGCAGCATGCGTGGGCAGACTTCCTGGCCGGTGATTTTGCCCAGCGCCAGGAACATCCCGGTGGACTCGACGAAGATGATCACCACCACCAGGCACATCGAAAGAATCGGTGCCAATTCAAACTTCGGCATGCCGAAATGCAGCGGGGTGACGATTTGCACCCAGGGCGCCTGAGCCATGCCGCTGAGGTCGACCATGCCGATCAGTCCGCAGACCACGTAGCCGAGGCCCATGCCGATCAGCACGGAAATGTTGACCCAGAAACCGCGCATGAAGCGATGGACCAGCAGGATGGTTGCCAGCACCAGCGCGGCGATGGCCAGGTAAATCGGTGAGCCGAATTCAGCGGCGCCAGCACCGCCACCGGCCCAGTTCACGGCCACGGGGAACAGCGACAAACCGATCGAGGTGATGACTGTGCCGGTCACCAGAGGCGGGAAGAAGCGCACCACTTTGGACATGAACGGGGCGATGATCATGCCGAAGAACCCGGCGGCGATGGTCGCGCCGAAGATCCCTTGCAGACCGATGCCCGGCATGCCGGCCATGGCGACCATGCTGCCGACGGCGGCGAAACTGGCGCCCATCATCACCGGCATGCGGATGCCCATGGGGCCTATCCCTAACGATTGCACGATGGTGGCGATCCCAGCCACCAGCAGGTCGGCGTTGATCAGGAAGGCGATTTCTTCACGACTCAGGCCAGCGGCCTGTCCGATGATCAGCGGCACCGCGATGGCTCCGCCGTACATCAGCAGAACGTGTTGCAGACCGACCAGGATCAGTTGCAAAAGGGGCAAACGCTGAATAGCGGGTGCGTCGGGGATGCGCGCTTCGGATAGCTCGGACATGCAACACCTCGGATCTTTTTTATTCTTGTGATTGTGTGCATCAGGTGGACCGCGTCGCGGCCATTCGAGGGCAAGCCTCGCTCCTACAGATCCATATAAAACCTGTAGGAGCAAAGCTTGCTCGCGAAGCTTTTCAACGCTTAATTGGTCGGAGCTCCCTGAACAATCCACGCGCCGATCAGGTCACGTTCCTGCTGGGTCATCTGGGTGATGTTGCCCAGTGGCATGATCTGGCTGGTGACGGCTTGCGCCTGAATGCGAGCGGCGTTCTGACGAATCTGCTCGGGAGTGTCGAACATCACGCCGGCCGGTGCGGCACTGAACAGCGGGCTGGTCGGTTTGGCGGAATGGCAAACCGAGCAACGTTCCTGGATCACGCTGTGCACCTTGTCGAAACTCGGTCCGGCGTTTGCAGCCTGAACCGGCGCTTCAGCAGGCTTCGCGGCGGCAGGTTTGGCACCACCGCCGAGAGCGGTTTCCGGCAGCGGCTGGTACTCGATGGTGCCAGGTGCCTTGGCTACTTCAGGCGCGCTGGGCATTTGCGCCGGGCCAGTCACGTAAGCCAGGCAGATCATGCCCACTGCCGCGACGGGCAAGGTCCAGGCGAACTTATGGCTGTTGTGGCGGGTGTTGAAGTAGTGACGCACCAACACCGCCAGCACCGCGATCCCGGCCAGGATCAGCCAGTTGTACTGGCTGCCATAGGTGCTCGGGAAATGGTTGCTGATCATGATGAACAGCACCGGCAAGGTGAAGTAGTTGTTGTGCCGCGAACGCAGCAAGCCTTTGGCCGGCAGCGCCGGATCCGGCGTGCGGTTCTCGGCAATTGCCGCCACCAGCGCGCGCTGAGCCGGCATGATGATGCGGAACACGTTGCCGACCATGATGGTGCCGATGATCGCGCCGACGTGCAGGTACGCACCCCGACCACTGAACACTTTACTGAAGCCGTAAGCGGCGCCAATGATCAGCACGAACAGGATTGCGCCTAGCAGGGCAGGGCGTTTGCCCAGGGCCGAGTCGCAGAGGAAGGAGTAGACGAACCAGCCGACGAACAACGAGGCGATGCCCAGGGCAACACCTTCAGGGCCGGTCAGGCTGCTGCCCGGTGCCAGCAGGTACAGCGTCGGATTGGAGTAGAACACCACGCACAGCAGTGCGATCCCCGATAGCCAGGTGAAGTAGGCTTCCCATTTGAACCAGTGCAGGTTGTCCGGCATGGTCGGTGGAGCCAGTTTGTATTTTTCCAGGTGGTAGATACCGCCGCCGTGGATCGCCCACAAATCGCCCGCCAAGCCACTTTTCGGGTTGACCCGATTGAGGTTGTTTTCCAGCCAGACGAAATAGAACGACGCGCCGATCCAGGCCACGCCAGTAATCATGTGAACCCAGCGTATGCTCAGGTTCAGCCATTCGAACAGATGTGCTTCCACAGTCTTTACCTCTCGCCTTTCACTCTGTTGTCGAGTGATCAGACCTTCTCTTATTGGTGGGGGGCAAGGATCAAACACTCATCCTCTTTGAAAAAATGCTCATCGCAGTTGTTGCCTGTGCCACTGCGATCAACCACCAGGAAGTCATCCCGCTTTTCGATCGTCAGCACCGGATGGTGCCAAACGCCGCGATGGTAATTAATGCCCTGCCTGCCGTTGGTGACGAAGGCGCGGACCAAGCCTGATACAGGTTCATCGCCAAGTGGCGCGACCACGATCAGAAAGGGGTTGCCGAGCAGCGGAATGAAAGCCTGGCTGCCCAGCGGGTGACGCTCCAGCATGCACACGGTCAGCGGCATGTCCTGCGCGTCGGCGCGGAAGATGCTGATGATCGCGTTGTCCTCTGGCGTGGCGGTTTCAACCGTCGCCAGTTTGTGAAAGCGCATGGTCGAACCGTTGTTGATCATGAAGTGATCGCTACCGTCGGTTTCGATCACGTCACCGAAAGGGGCGAAGGCTTCTTTGGTCAGCGGTTCAATCGTCAATGTGCGCATGCTGGTCTTCTTTTCGTTGAGTTTGATCGTTCCCACGCTCCGCGTGGGAATGCAGCCCGTGACGCTCCGCGTCACATCCAATGCGGACGCAGAGCGTCCGGTGATGCATTCCCACGCAGAGCGTGGGAACGATCGGGTGTTATTTAGCGACTCTGCCAAGGACGCGCAGGCGGCTCACACCACCATCCGGGAACACGTTCAGGCGGATGTGAGTGATGGGGCCCAGTGCCTTGATCTGCTCGGCGAAGGTGTGTTCAGCGTGCATTTCCAGTTTCTGCGCTGGCAGCAATTCGCGCCAGAACAACGATTGGGTTTCAATCTGGCTGTCAGTACCGCCCTTGACGAAGGCGCCCTGGATCGAGCACGTGTCCGGGTAGTTGCCTTTGAAGTGCAGGGTGTCGACGATGACTTTCTCGATTTCGCCGGCATGACCCAGCGCGACGATGACCCAGTCATTGCCAGGGGTACGACGACGCGCGGTTTCCCAGCCGTCGCCCATGTTGATGCCACGGCCCGGGTTAAGGATGTTGCTCATACGACCGAAGTGTTCGTCGGAGCAGGCGAGGGCGCGGCCGCCGTTCAGCGCTGCAGCCAGGTCAACCTGTTCGTTGTCGCCCACAGCGGACCAGTCGCGGAACGGAATACCGTAAACACGCAGGCGGGCCACGCCACCATCCGGGTAAATGTTGAAGCGCAGGTGGCTGACGGCCTGGTCGTTGTTGATTTCGTGGAAGTGGTGGCTGTTGCCTTGCAGCTCGACGGCCGACAGCACTTCAGTCCACTGGGTGCTTTCGTCCGGCTCGCCTGAGGCCAGGAAGCACGCTTCCAGAGAGGCCGATGGCGGGAAGTTACCGGTGAAGAATGAAGTGTCGATGTCCACGCCTTTGATCGAACCCGGTACGCCCAGGCGAATCACCGCGCTGTCGTAGCCTTCGAAGCGCTTGCGGCGCGACTCCCAGCCGTCCATCCACTTGCCGTTGTCATCGAACACGCCTTCTTTCCACACAGCCGGGGTCGGCTGGAACAGGCGGTTGGCATCAGCGAACCAGTCATCGGTGACCGAGATGATTTTGGTGCCCAGACGGGCGTCGGCCAGGTTGACGAACTTCTCGAAAGGTACGGCGTGAGCTTTCATTCTTCTTGTCTGCCTTTAATAAGTTGGCTTGGGATGCTTCCAGGGCCATGGGCGCTTTTCGCGTTTAAGAACGCTCGGGCCAAGGTTGCTAGAGAGTCAGTAATCGGAACAGGGCGATCTTGTTGATCTCTGCCAGCGCACATTTGAATTCGGTATCTGCCGAGTTGCGAATGCGCGTTTCGAACGCTGCGAGGATCTGATGCCGGTCGCTGCCTTTTACCGCCATGATGAAGGGAAACTTGAACTTGGCTTTGTAGGCGTCGTTCAGCTCGGTGAAGCGAGAAAACTCTTCGGCCGTGCATTGGTGAATACCCGCGCCAGACTGTTCTTGGGTGCTGGCTGCGGTAAGCTGGCCCTGAACGGCGGCTTTGCCGGCCAGGTCCGGGTGAGCGTTGATCAGGGCCAGTTGGCTTTCATGATCGGCGCTCAACAGGATGTCGCTCATGCGCTGGTGCAGGGTTTCGATCTCGTCGATCGAAGCGTCCTGACCCAGGTCGAAGGCCTTTTCGGCCACCCATGGCGAATGTTCGTAGATGTCGGCGAAGGCGGCGACGAAGGCATCGCGGCTCAGGGTCGAGGGCTTCAGGATTTGAAAGTGGCTCATTTTGCGGCCCCTTGGTAAGGGTGGGTTTCGTGCCAGTGGCGAGCGATGTCGACGCGACGGCTGAACCACACCTGTTCATGACTTTTAGCGTACTCGATAAAGCGTTTGAGCGAGGCCAGACGCGCCGGACGGCCGATCAGACGGCAATGCAGGCCGATCGACAACATCTTCGGTGCTTCGGCGCCTTCGGCATAAAGTACGTCGAACGCGTCTTTCAGATACTCAAAGAAATCATCGCCCTTATTGAAACCCTGGACCTGGGTGAAGCGCATGTCGTTGGTGTCCAGCGTGTACGGAATCACCAAGTGCGGCTTGCCGGTCGGATTGTTCGGTTCCCAGTACGGCAGGTCGTCGTCGTAGGTGTCGCAGTCGTAGAGGAAACCGCCTTCTTCCATCACCAGACGACGGGTGTTTGGGCCAGTGCGGCCGGTGTACCAGCCCAGTGGGCGTTCGCCGGTGATTTCGGTGAGGACGCGGATCGCTTCGAGCATGTGCTCGCGTTCCTGCGCTTCGTCCATGTACTGGTAGTCGATCCAGCGATAGCCGTGGCTGCAAATCTCGTGGCCGGCATCGACCATCGCGCGGATCACGTCCGGGTGACGCTGGGCGGCCATGGCCACGGCGAAGATGGTCAGCGGGATGTCGAATTCCTTGAACAGTTTCAAAATCCGCCAGACGCCGGCACGGCTGCCATACTCGTAAAGGGATTCCATGCTCAAGTTGCGCGCGCCTTGCAGCGGCTGCGCCGAGACCATTTCCGAGAGGAAGGCTTCGGATTCTTTATCGCCATGCAGGATATTACGCTCGCCACCTTCCTCGTAATTGAGCACGAAGGACAAGGCGATGCGGGCATTGCCCGGCCAGTGTGGGTGAGGAGGGTTACTGCCGTAACCGATCAGGTCGCGTGGGTAGTCAGCGCTCACTGCAGTCTTCCTTCTTATTCGTTCGACTTGTTCAAGGTCAGGGTTGTGTGGCGACCTACCAGTTTGATGACAAGCTGGCGTCACAGCGATGGACTGATTGTATACAACTTTATATCCACTTTGTAAGCCTGATTTTTTGCATTTTTCACTGACTGTCATCTTCACATGATATTGCAAGAAACCTGCCTGATTGGTCAGCTAATGGATGGAAGGTCCTTTGGTCTTATGGTTCGACGCCAGATTCGGTACGAATCCACGTGTAGCGTACATCGTCGTAAAAATGTGATTTTTATTGTGTACAATTTTTTTGAAAAGTGTCTTAATCAGTCGCTCACCGCAACTTTTCGTGCTCCGAATCGGTGCGGTCTCCTTTCAACTGACTTCGGGAGGCGCGAGGTCTGACTGCTCCAAGCAGGCAGGCGCGCAGAATCAATGGGACGTTTAACTACACACGTTTTGGACGCTGCACACGGTTGCCCGGGCAGCTCGATCAAGGTCGAGTTATACCGTGTTGAAGGTCCGCAGCTGGAATTGGTCGCCACTGCGATGACCAACAGCGATGGCCGTGTCGATGCACCGCTGCTGCAAGGCGATGACTACCGCTCCGGGGTCTATCAGGTTCAATTTCATGCGGGCGATTACTACCGCGCCCGTGGCGTTCAGCTGCCGGAACCAGCGTTCCTGGATGTAGTGGTGCTGCGGTTCGGCATCTCTGCAGAACAGGATCACTACCATGTGCCGTTGCTGATCTCGCCGTACAGCTATTCGACCTACAGAGGAAGCTAGGACTTTCCCCCCAGAATCCTGCGCATATAGCTTCTTTGGTCTTTCGCCCGCTCACACTGCGGGCTTTTTTTTGCCTGTCGAAATGTGGCGTTGCCCGCGAAGCTTTCAGCGGCTCAACAGAGAGGCCGCGCCCGCACCACTGAACAACCCCGCACTGATCCGGTTAAACCAGTTCTGACCCTTGCCACTGCGCAAATATCGCGCCGCCCCGTGGGCACCCAGCCCATAAGCCAATTTGCACAACAGATCCAGCACGGTCCAGGTCACAATCATCACCAGCAACTGCGGTAGGAATGGTTGCTCGGCGCTGAGGAACTGCGGCAGGAAAGCAGCAAAGAACAGAATGTCTTTCGGGTTGCTCGCGCCCAGCACAAACGCGCGCCCGAACAGTGCGCGAAAGCGTGGAACCGGTGCGGCCTGGGGCACTTCAGCGCCGTGGGAGGGCTGACGCGATTGCTGCCAGCTCTGCCAGGCCAGGTAGAACAGGTACAGCGCACCGACGATCTTCAGGGCACTGAACAGTTGTTCCGATGCCAGCAGCAAGGCGCCCAAACCCAGCGCCGAAGCACTGAGCAAACAGATCGACGCAATCACGCCTCCCAGAAACGCCGGGTACGAACGGCGCAAACCGTAATTCAGACTGTTACTGATCATCAGCAAAGACAGTGGCCCAGGGATCAGGATCACCACCAGCGCAGCGCCGCTGAACAGCAGCCAGGTTTCCAGACTCATCACTTTCCTCCATATGCACAAAAGCCTCACCCGACGGGGTGAGGCTGTTTTGAAACACTGTTTTTGAAACGTAAACGGCTTACAAGAAAATGAACTTGGCGATGAAGATCGCGCAGAGCACCCACAAACTGACGGAAATTTCCTTGTGCTTACCGGTACAGGCCTTCAGTACCACGTAAGTGATAAAGCCCAGCGCAATGCCGTCGGCGACCGAGAAGGTCAGGGGCATCATGATCGCGGTGACGATCGCCGGAATGCTGTCGGTTGCTTCGTCCCATTCGATGTGCGCCATGCTGCCCATCATCAGCATCGCCACATAAATCAGCGCGCCGGCGGTTGCATACGCGGGGATCATGCCAGCCAGCGGCGCGAAAAACATTGCGGCAATAAATAGCACACCTACGGTCACGGCGGTAAGACCAGTCCGACCACCTGCGGCTACACCCGCGGCACTTTCCACGTAGCTGGTGACCGGCGGAACGCCGACCATCGCACCGAATACGCTGGAAGCACTGTCGGCTTTCAGGGCACGGGAGAGGTTTTCGATCTTGCCGTCAGCATTCACCAGACCGGCGCGCTGGGCGACGCCCATCAAGGTGCCGGCGGTGTCGAACATGTGCACGAAGAGGAAGGCCAGCACCACGCTGATCATGCTGACGTTGAACACGCCAGCGATGTTCATGGCCATCCAGGTCGGTGCCAGGCTCGGCGGGGCGGACACGAGACCCTCGTAGTGCACCAGGCCCAGGCCCCAACCTGCCAGGGTTACGGTGATGATGCTGATGAGGATCGCGCCGAACACTTTGTGGTAGCTGAGCACAGCGATCATCAGGAAGCAGATGGCTGCCAGCAGTGGGCCAGGTTCGCGCAGCGAACCGAGCTTGATCAGGGTAGCCGGGCTGTCGACCACGATACCCGCGGTTTTCAAGCCGATCAGCCCCAGAAACAAGCCCACACCGGCGCCCATGGCAAAGCGCAAACTGACCGGAATGCTATTGAGCAGCCATTCTCGGATCCGCGAAAAGGTCAGGAACATGAACAGCACACCGGAAACGAACACCGCACCCAGAGCGGTTTCCCAGTTGTAGCCCATGGTACCGACCACGGTGTAGGTGAAGAAGGCGTTCAGGCCCATGCCTGGCGCGAGGCCGACTGGCCAGTTGGCGTACAGGCCCATCAACAGGCAACCCAGCGCGGCGGCGATGCAGGTGGCGACGAACGCGGCACCGTGATCGATCCCGGCGTCGGCCATGATGTTGGGGTTGACGAAGATGATGTAAGCCATGGTGATGAAGGTTGTCAGACCGGCAATCAGCTCGGTCTTCACCGTGGTGCCATGCAAGCTGAGTTTAAAGAGGCGCTCCAGCCAGCCATTGCGTAACGGCGGCGAGAGTTCCAGCGTTGGGGCTTCTGATTTACGGCTTTCCACAGCGAATACTCCTCAAGAGTTTTATTGTTATTTCCAGGGCCGGACCCATGAGGGTGGCAGCGGCCCTTTGAGGCACTTGCGAATTTGTTGACTGCTTGGTCAGGAACTCGCACGAAGTGGATTATGCTTTTGTATACAAATAAAGCAAATAATGTTTTTGATTTTGTAGACGAAAAGTTTGGCAATAGGGATATATCGCCGGGAAGGACGCCTTCGCGGGCAAGCCTCGCTCCTACTGAGGATGTGTCGTTTGCCGGGTATGGGAACGACTCAATCCCGTAGGAGCGAGGCTTGCCCGCGAAGGCTTACTGAAGGTCGCTTACATCTTCTACTGGTTCTCGCCAAGCGCCAGGTTCACCGCCAGCCACCCATTCACCGCTGTCTCCCCAGCCTCGGCAAACACCCGCTCGAGCAATTTCACCTGCTCACGCCGCAACGACTGCTCAAACCGCGCGCCATCGTCGGTCAGTTCCAGCAATCGCTTACGCTTGTCGGTCTCGGACGCGACGCTGTTCACCAAATGCATTTCCACCAACTGCCGCAGCGGAATGTTCAACGCCTGCTTCGTCACCCCGAGCAACGCCAGCAGTTCCTTGACGCTCAGGTTCGGGTAGCGGGCGATGAAAAACACGATGCGTTGATGCACCCGGCTCAAGCCGCGACGCTCGAGCATTTCGTCGGCCTTCGCGGTGAAAGCCTGGTAACCGAAGAAAAACGCTTCCATCGCTTGTTGCTGAGTACTGGGGTTTTTAAGGTCAAGCATGTTGACGTATCCATCCGGTCTGTCGTAATTTCGGTCAATCAGTTTGACTCATTTTCCTCAGGCCTCGCTACCGGTGACCCCATGGCATTTTCCGAACGTGTCTCGCGCCTTAAAAGTTCTTTGATCCGTGAAATCCTCGCCGCCGCCCAGCGCCCGGAAGTGATGTCGTTCGCCGGCGGCTTGCCGGCCGAAGCCATGCTGCCGAAAGTCGAGTGGGCCGACATGCCGTTGTCCATGGGCCAATACGGGATGAGTGAAGGTGAGCCAGCGCTGCGTGAAGTGCTGGCAGCAGAGGCGCGGGCGCTGGGCGTGCCCTGCGAGGCGAGCCAGGTATTGGTGGTCAGCGGTTCCCAGCAAACCCTCGATCTGGCGGCCAAGCTGTACATCGATAAAGGCACCGAGATTTTGCTCGAGGCGCCGACTTATCTTGCGGCCTTGCAGATTTTTCAGCTGTTCGGCGCCGACTGCATCACTGTCCCGCTGGACGTCGATGGCCCGAACCTGGCGCAACTGCGTGCTCGTCTGGAAAAACACCGTCCGGCGTTCATCTATCTGATCCCCACCTTCCAGAACCCGTCGGCCGTGCGCTACAGCGAAGCCAAGCGCGATGCCGTGGCCGCCTTGCTCGACGAGTTCGGCGTGACCTTGATCGAAGACGAACCTTACCGTGAATTGACCTTTGACGGCGGCAGCGCCACACCGATTGTCAGTCGCTTGAAAAAGGCCAGTTGGATCTACACCGGCACCGTGTCGAAAACCCTGTTGCCCGGATTGCGAGTCGGCTATCTGATCGCCAGTCCGGACCTGTTCCCGTATTTGCTGCGGCTCAAGCAATCAGCCGATCTGCACACTAATCGCGTCGGCCAGTGGCAAGCGCTGCAATGGATCGGCACCGAGAAATTCCAGCATCACTTGAGCGAGCTGCGGGACTTCTATCGAATTCGTCGGGACGCGTTCCAGTCAGCTCTGGAAATGCATTTTGCTGATTTGGCGGACTGGAACGTGCCCGAGGGCGGGCTGTTTTTCTGGCTGACACTCAAGCAGCCGCTGGACACGCGGACGTTGCTCAAGGCTGCATTGGCAGCGGATGTGGCGTTCATGCCGGGCGAGCCATTCTTCCCCGAGCCAGACAACAATCCAGGGCATCTGCGACTGAACTTCAGCCACATCGACCCGGCACGGCTGGACGAAGGGCTCAAACGGCTGGCAGCGGTGGTGCGTCAGGCTCAAGCGGCGAAAGCGGCCTAAAGGCAGAAACAAATAAACCGGCGCAAGGGCCGGTTTATCTTTGTCCGAAATTTGCGGTGTACTGACGTACGCCTTCGCGGGCAAGCCTCGCTCCTACAGAGGTTACGCGGACCCTGTAGGAGCGAGGCTTGCCCGCGAAGAGGCCATCAATCACACCCCAAAATCATCAGGCTGCGGCAAACCGCTTGTCCAGATAATCAATGATCACCTTGGACTCGTACATCCAGGTGGTCTGGCCATTCTCTTCGATGCGCAGGCACGGAACCTTGATCTTTCCGCCGTGTTCCAGCAGGGTCTGGCGATCCTGTTCGTTGTTCTTCGCATCGCGCAACGCCGCCGGCACGTTCAAGCGGCGCAGGGTGCGGCGGGTTTTCACGCAGAACGGGCAGGCGTGGAACTGATACAGGGTCAGGCCCTTGGCAGCCGTGTTGACCTGGGCCTGAACCTCGGCAGGGCGCTGCTTTTTGCCGGGGCGGGTGATGAAGTCGATGAAGATGATCAGTTGGCCAAGGCCGACACGAAGCGCTTTTACGAACACGGTATAAGCCTCACAGGGGCAAACGAAGGCGCGCAGCTTACCTGATTTTTGCAGGCGAAAAAAAACCGGCGATGAATGCCGGTTTTCTTCGTGCTGCGAATTACTTGATCAGGCTGAGAAACTCGCTGCGGGTGGCCGCGTTTTCGCGGAACTCACCGAGCATCACCGAGGTGATCATCGACGAATTCTGCTTCTCCACACCGCGCATCATCATGCACATGTGCTTGGCCTCGATCACCACTGCAACGCCCAGGGCGCCGGTGACTTGCTGGACCGCATCGGCGATCTGGCGGCTGAGGTTTTCCTGGATCTGCAGGCGGCGCGCATACATATCGACGATCCGCGCGACTTTCGACAGCCCCAGCACCTTGCCGCTAGGGATGTAGGCGACGTGGGCCTTGCCGATGAACGGCAGCAGATGGTGTTCGCACAACGAGTAAAGCTCGATGTCCTTGACCAGGACCATTTCGCTGTTGTCGGAGCTGAACAAGGCACCGTTGGTGACTTCTTCAAGCGTCTGCTCATAGCCGCGGCAGAGATACTGCATGGCTTTGGCGGCACGCTTTGGCGTGTCGAGCAGGCCCTCGCGGGAGACGTCCTCGCCCAATTGGCCGAGAATCGCGGTGTAATTCTGTTCCAGTGTCACAGAGCTGTATTCCGTATGGGTTCTAGAGGGGTACGGTTTCTGTCTGTACCAATTTTGTACCAATCAGGCTTTGCTCCAGCTTCCCGACTTCGCTCCAGTCTTCACTGGAATTGATCCACCGGGCGTAAGTCGTCAGCAGCATTTGCACGCTGTGGCCGAGCTGATTCGCAATGAACCCGAGGTTCATGCCTGCCATTAGGCACATGGTAGCGTAAGTGTGCCGGCAGTTGTATTGCCGTCTGGCCCTGACCTTCAGAGCGACCAGTGCCGCCTTGAAGTGTTTGTCGGTCACGCTAGCCTGCTGAATGAACTCAAAATTCTTCGTCGGCGGGAATACGTACGGCGACTGCTTGTGCTGGCGCCTGCTCTGTTTCGCCCTCAACTCGGCCACGCTATTGGCCACCTCAATCGCATTCAACGCCCTGCTGTTCAGCATGACGCGTCGCGACTCGCGGGTTTTCGTGCGCTCCTCGATCTTATAGTCCGCCACGATTCTGCACACATTGGCGACACGCCCCTCTGTATCCACCTCATCCCAGCGCAACGCCGCTATCTCACTTGGCCGCATGCCGGTGTAAAACGCGAACTCGAAGTAGGCCGCGTAAACACGCATCGAACCGGTCAGCACCTTATATAGGTGCCCGATGATCAAATCCGCCTCCACCACCGTAAACGGATCCACCGGTTTCTTTGCCTTGGCTGGCAACTCAATCGAGCCGACCGGGTTTCTGGTGATCAGCTCATCATTCACCGCGCATTCAAACATCGTGTGCAGGCGTTGGATCGCCGAGCGTTTTACCGTCGAAGATTTCCATTGCGTTTCACTGACGATTTTTCGAAGCATTGCCGAATTGATCTGATCGATCGGGAGCGGCGCCAGGAGCGGCATCCAATAAAGGGTGAGGGAAATCCGGTAGTTCTTCCGGGTTCCTCCAACAACTTCCCGACTGTCGAGCCAGGTCTGCGCGTAGCCGCCGAACAGCGGGGTCGCAGAATAAGTGGAGTAAGTTGAGTTCGGGAACAGCTCGGCGTAACGCTGATCGTCCATCACGCCGTGCTTGATCAGGCTGATTACCGTAGCACGTAGATCGGCTGCTGCTTTAATGCCTTTTGGCGTTTGGGAATAGGCGAGGGTCTCGCAGCGCCGAAACTTCCAAGTGAAGCGAATGCGGACTGATTGGCCTGCGAATTCAACTCCTGCGGGCAATCCCAAAGGCTTTCTAGCCATGCCTCATATCTCCTGATGCTGTAATAAATCTGCCCGTCGATCTCGTTCCACACCCCTTTCGGGATGATGTTGCGCTGGCGCTTGCCCTGGAGCGCGCGCCGGGTGGTTCCGACCATCTCCGCGAAGTTCTTCTCAGCGACTTTGTCGGACAGGTACTCAGCCGGTATCTGTTCTGCTGCTGCCATGATGATGCTCCATGCCGCGCTTGGCGGCAGAAGGTGGGGAGGGGGTTATGCGCCCTTGAAAGGGACGACGTTTTCGAGTTCTTGCTTGACGCCGCCGGCATCGCGGAACGCTTTCCACGCGGCGTGGTGCGCGTCGCAATAATCAATGTCCGGCGCTATCCGGTGGGAGTGGTATTCGCAAATTGGTCGGTCGCAGGTCTTTCCCTCGCCAACCGGGTAGTCGCAGAGATTCACGCCGACATCGCCGCAGTCTGCACAGTGCGGCCCGAGGTTTCCGCAAAGGTGCCCAGTCCGCCTTCGATTCTTGTCGTAGATTGAGTAGCAGCTCATTGCGGCCGTCTCTGAAATTCAGTGCAACGGACGATCACGGTCTGAGCGTCCCGGGCGATTGCCGGCATAGTGCTGAATGGCAGGTGGCTGCAATTGCGGTGGGCGTGAACGCAGGTGCGGCACATACCGCCTTTGGGTTGGTGGGTCATGGCGTAATCTCCTTCACCCAGTCAGCAAACCCAGCCAGCACCGGCTGGATGTTCTTCTCGTCAGCCCAGCCAGCGAACCCTATGAAGCCGTCGGTGTTGAAGGTGACCGCCTCGCGACTATCGAAGTAGAACGACCGGCACCGAATCTCGGCGTAGCCTTCGCGGATTTTGGCTCGCTGGTGGCAGCTGAAGGTGCCTTTGATTAGGCCGCTATCCTTCATCTGTTTGTTGATCAACGTCCGAAGCCGCTGCATGTTTTTCTGGGTGATAACCGAGTAGTTGAGGTTTGCGCCGGAGAACAGAGCGCGAGCTTCATTGCTGTTCATCGCCGCGGCCCCTTGTAGATGAGCCAGGCCATGTAGGCGAGGGCATAGACTGGGATGATCATGCTCAACCCTCCCTGACTCGGCTGATTGGGTGGGGTTCTTTCAGGTATGGCGCGAGCCTCAACTGGAGAACCTTGACGTGGTCGGACTGTTGGTCGATCAAGTTCGACAGATCCGTCGCGTCGTAAAACAACATCAGCTGCTTGATATCTTCGGATAGCAGGGCATCGCGGGAAGAGCTCCAAGCCGCTTCGAAGCTGGAGAGGCTGACAAGGTCATCCGCCAGCTCGACGGCATGATGCCAGGCGAGCGGAGATTCACCCTCGACAAGGCTACGAGCTACAGCCGTACGGTGTTTTTTGAAGGCATCTTTCATCATTTCATTTTCGTCAGGCATGACTTCGTCCTTTCCGCTATAGCGGCTGACTTTGAAGGGGGAGGGAGTTAAAGCATTTCGGAGATGTTGATTCTGACCGGCAGGGCAAAGTAGCTATCGAATTGCTCTTCCGCGCTCGCTTCGTTCATGGCTCGTCGTACTCCATTGGAGGCATGCGCTCGATGCCGATCATTTTCGCGGCGTCACGAAATTGATCAGCGGCCTCGGGATTGGGGGTGAGTGGCTTGTCGAACTCAGTCGGCGGATGCGGCAGACCTTTCAGCGTGCGAATGATCATCAGATGGTCTTCGGCAACAACGCCTGAATCGCCATACCAAGCGCGAAACTGGCCGATCCAAAGCTTGCCGCGCTCAAGCACTTGAGTCAGTTCATCAATCCGCTGATCCGCTGCGTTCAGGCGCAGCTGCAGGGCGTCACGCTCGGCCTTCATGCGTTCGAAGGTCTCGCCGAGTACGTACTGCACTGGGCGATGGCCGCATTCGCAATCAGTCCAAGGGTTGTCCTCTGCCCAGCTCCTGCCGTCACCGGTGCTGGCCTCGCAGGCCGGGCCGAGGTAAATCACTTTTGGCTCGCTCACTTTGAAGTACCTCTTCAATTGTCCGTACCCGTGTAGGTGCGCCAAGGCACCTTGATGCCGTTGACCAGAAAACCCCAAGTGCCCTGGTATGGGCCGCTGATGAACAGGGTGAAGGCTCCGCCGTCGGCCACGGTGTCGATCCGGTGGTACTCGCCGTAACTCAGTGATGCTGTGTCGCCCGGTCTTCGGTCGATGTATTCGGTGGTTTGTGCCGAGGCGGGAACGTTCAGGCCTGCCAGCGATGGGTCGTCGTGATCCAGTAGCCGCTGTTCGGTGTAGCCACCGCGCAGGATGATCGTTCGGGCATTCCATGGGTGATCATGAAGATCGCGGTCACTGTCTGGCCGCTTGATGTGGTGAATCCGGAACGACCATGGGCACCACCAGAGCCGGGACCTGTAGGTGTCCCGGTCGTATGGGTTGAACAACCACCAGCGGCCCATGTACATCTCGGCGCCGTCGGCGGACATGATGTGCAGGTAAGGCGTGCGCTTGGCGCGGGCGATTAACCAGTCAGCTATTGCCGGTTGTGCAAGCAGCTTGGCGACCAGGCGCCAGAAGAGATTGATCATGCAGCCTCCTTTTGTTGGACTGAGTGTTTCCATGGGTCGTTGGCGCGAGCCAGTGCAGCCATCGGTGGCGGGCTGACGCTGTTGCCGCACATGTGGACTTGCTGGGTCTTGGTGAACGGCTTGCCGTCGGCGCCATGGCTGATGATGTAGTCGGCCGGGAAGCCCTGAGCCTTGTACAGTTCAATTGGTTGCAGCATCCGGAGGCAGATGTCGACGATCACGTAAGGCGTTCCTTTTATCGTCACGGTCACCAGTGCCAGGCGGTCCTTTGTGGTGATGGTGGGTGCTGGCTCACCGGCACCGCTCACGTTCTCGGTGCCGTAGTAGCTGATCAGGAATGCCGCGACCCGCAGTGCACCGGCTTCAACCTCAGGCGAAAGCTGGAACTCGACGAGTGAACTCTTGCCGCCACCCCCCGCCGTAATCGTTGGTGCCGGTTCATCGACGGCTTGGCCAACGCTGGCGCCGAACTGGTGCTCCATGAAGGCCGTGACCAAGCCGTGGTGAGTTCCGCCGGCGCTGATGGTGTGCAGCGGATCAGCGACATCCCGCGCATCGCAGTTGCCGCGCAGGTGCACCAGGTTGGCGGTCACCAGCTGCTGCTGGCTGCCGGTGTTTGTCACCGTGGTCATAGGGTCTTCAATGCTCTTGGCGTCGGTGGTGTTGAAGCCACCGTTCATCTGAGCCATGAACACCGTCGAGATGCCCATTGCGTGGGCGGCTCCGGCCGGGCGCTGGTAGTTGCCACCGCTGGTGATCGTTGGAAGCGGCTCGTCGAGCGCCTTGCCCTCATCAGCAAACCGGAACTTCACCAGGTGCGCCGCGGCGAGTGCGTGTTTAACGCCCCCGGCGACCACCGTACCCAACGGCTGATCCAGCCCGGGCACTCGCGGCTCTTGGCCGACGCGCTCGCCGTATCCGGTTTGAATCAACGTCGGACTGATCAGCGTTAACTCACCGCGGTTGGCGCAGGTCACCGTCGGTAGCGGGGCGTGTGGGTCGTTGATCCGATCGCTGCCCTGATGCGTGGCTGGCGCGATGATTGGACTGGCCATGGCGAATGATCCGCCGCGCGGCCAAGAGGTCACGGTGCGCAGCGGGTCGTGTGCCGACTGAACGCTTTCACCGGACCAATTCGCGATCGGCACGATGAATGGGTCAGCCGCATCGATGACGAACTTCTTCATGCCCTTAGCGATCCGGCGCAGGGTGGCAGGAGCCAATGGCTTTGGCCGGTCGAAGATGCTTTTGGTCGGAATCGTCCAGTCGATGCACTCAGCGGCGGTGCGCCACTTTTGTTGGCCCTTCACCGGGTGCTTGGCGTGGGTCGGTGCTGGCCAGACAATCGGCTCACCGTCACAGCGAGCGATCATGAATAGGCGTTCGCGGCTGGTCGGCGCGCCGAAATCGCAGGCCCGGAGGACTTTCCATTCAACGACATAGCCAAGGTGCTGCAGCTCGGCCACAAAGGTTGCCCAGGTCTGACCGCGCCGCTGCGGGTCAGGCACCAGGAACTGTTGATGAACTGGGACAACTTCACCGGTCTCGGCAATGCTGCCGCCCAGTTTCATTACTCGGCCTGTAGCCTTGCAGCGCTTCGCGATCAGCGGCCCCCACTGGAGGATCTGTTTCACATTCTCCAGGCTGATGACGCGGGGCTTCTTCTTGCCTGCCCACTTCAGACCGATCCACGACAGGTTTCGAATCTCTCGTTTGCGCGGCTGGCCGCCGGCCGCTTGGCTGTGGTGTGTGCAGTCCGGCGACATATGGAACCAGCCAACAGCTTTGCCGCCGCACTCTGTATCCGGATCACCGTCGAACACGTCGGTGGTGTAGTGCACGGCGCCCGGGTGATTCACGGTGTGCATGCTGATTGCCTGGGGGCTGTGGTTCTTCGCGACATTCACCGTGCGGCCCAGACCCATTTCCAAGCCGGTACCGGCTCCGCCACCACCACAGAAGAAGTCGACAACGATTTCATCGTCCTGAGTGCTGAAGCCGAGTCCGTATTGAGTTTTGAAATCGAAGGGGTGTTTCTTCTGTTGTGCGGACATAGTGGATCCTCGCCGGTTGGCGTGATTCGTTGAAGTTGGTTTATTTCTTCGGGTAGGTCTTGGTCAGCGCACCATTGACGCTGTGGCCGCGCAGCAACACGACGCGGGCCAGCTGCTTCCTGTCTTTCTCGCTGTGGCTGGCCTGACTGAGCAGGCCGAAGTAGCTGTTCGCGGTTTCGCGCAGATCCTCGGCGGGCGCTGCTGCTGTTCGCTTCAGCGCCTGGGCCAGCGATCGCTTGCGCGTTGATCGCCGCCACGGCTTGATGACGTGACCGACGAAGTCGAGGCCGCGATCCGCTGGCTGCAGGATGGTCTTCGTTGGGTTCAACCTAGCGCCCAGGCTGGGCAGGAATGCTTCGACCTCTGCCAGCCAGGCGTTGAGTTGTTGGGGCGACTCATGCAAAAACACGAAGTCATCGACGTAGCGGACGTAATGCTTGGCGCCGAGCGTGTGCTTGGCGAACTGGTCCAGTGCATCGAGGTACACGTTTGCGAAGAACTGCGACGACAGGTTGCCGATCGGCAGTCCGAGGCGAGCAGGCTGCGCGGTCAGGCGCTTGTGCTGCGGCACCTGGTTGAACAGATGGGCCGAGCTGCGCACCTCGTAGTCTTCACGAGGGTCGTGCATCAGGATCTGTTCGGCGAGTGCCAGCCACCAGGGTTCGGTGATCTTCGCGGCCAACTGCCGGCGCAGAACTTCTTTGTCGATCGCGACGAAGAAGTTGGCCAGGTCGCACTTGAGGTAGAAGATCGGCCTGGACCAGTTCTGGCTGGCGCTGCGGATCTTCGCTTCAAGCCGGGTGGCGGCGTACAACGTGCCGCGCCCGGGAATGCATGCGCAACTGTCCGCTATGAAGCTGGCGTAGAAGCGCGGTGCCACTCGGTTGTACAGTAGGTGGTGGACGACGCGGTCCCGGAACGCTGCGGCCCAAACCTCGCGGGCTTTCGGCCGGGTGACCACGAAGCATATCGAACGGCCTGGCCGGTAAGTGCCGGCGATCAGGTCGTCGTGAAGTTTGATCAAGTTGCGCTCCAAGTCCATTTCGAAAGCCAGCGCGCTGGCACTGTTGCGCTTCGTGCGGCGGCAGTCGTAGTAGGCCTGGACAAGATCGCTGAACGGGTAGGGACCAACAGTCAAATCTGCGGACGGGGCGGACGCGGAGCTCGTTGTTCTTGTCGTTGTTGTTCTGATTGCCATCATCGAAGTTCATGTTGAATGCGTTGTTGGCGGAGCGCTGCGACCTATCGTGCTATCTACGTCGCCAAGCCGAAGGCAGAGCCGATCAGCAAGGAAACTGCGCGAGACCTGCACGGACGCTTTAGACCGTCGGTATCTCTGATGCGCATGGCGGTGACCCAGAGGTCAGCGGCACGACCAGATTCAATTCGCACAGACCTGAAAGCCGTAACTCTCAGATGGCGGGCGCGGTTGGGGTGGAGCGTTTCCAGGCATTCGCCTGTTTGCCAATCGAGGTGGTGACCTCTATTGCATTGGCATGCTGCGGGACGCTGATGAATCGGCTCTCTTTGAAAAGCCGCATCAGGAACTCGATCACCTGCACCTTCTCGACCAGCAAGGTCAGGTGCGGGCGCTTGTCTGGCGTCGAGTTGGCCCGAGCGATCAACATCAGCACGTCGATGCACTCATCGATGACGCGCTTCCCAAGAGACTGCTTCAGGTCACGCGGTATGTTGCGGGTGAGGTTCGTGGCCATCTGGAGCAGGCCCAGCGAAGCTTTGTAGATCTGCAAATCCGTGTGCATTGCCATGAGGCTCGCTCTCCAAGAGCAACCGGCCACAAGCGGCCGGATTAAATAAGCGAATTAATCAATAAGCTCTCTGCGGACGGGGCGGACGCGGAGCTCGTTGCTCTTGACGCCGTAGTACTGACTGCCATCAGCGAAGAGCATGTAGAATGCGTAGTAGGCGGAGCGCTGCGAGGACGACCAGTACGCCCTGGGCCGGAAGGCTTCAGGACCGTCAGCCTTGAATGCCTCGATGGAGGTCTGTGCTGGCGAGTCTTCGGTGTGCAAGAGGCCGACAGGCTCGCTGTTCGGGTTGTCACCACTGCGACCGTACTGCCAGTTCGTTTCAGTGGTCGGCTTGAAGTGGCGATACTGCAGCTCCTGCACATCGCGCGCCGGGATCGCCCAGTCGTTGAAGCCCCCGATATCCAGAGCCAGCACCTGCTGTGCCAGTTCGCTGCCAGCCGCTGCCATCGCCTCGGTGTTGGCGCGGCTGTTGGTAAAGCTTTCAGCACCTTCGACCTTCTCGCCATACTCGCCCCAGGCGCCGCTCAGTTCGTGCGCGGCGCCGGCGGTGATGTTCAGGTAGCGCTTGCCGGTGTCCGGGTCACGGGTAATGCCGGAGAAGAACCCACCGCCGAAGGGATGGCCGATTTCCGGGATGGTCACTGCTGGTGCTGCTTGAGCTGCTTGAGCTGCTGGGGACATGGTCTTTCCTCTTTTTGAAGGCAACAAAAAAGGCGCTGCTGCGCCCGGTGCCGATCAAGAACGAATGATTGAAGGATTAAATAAAGAATCTGCGGACGGGGCGGACGCGGAGCTCGCTGGTCTTGACGTTGATGCTCTGACCGCCACCACCGAAGACCATGCCGAATGCGTTGCCGGCGGAGCGCTGCGAACTCGACCAGTAGTAGCAGTCCTTCGCGAACAGCTCAGGCACATTCACCCAGCAGTGGTACAACTCGGCGCAGGCTGGCAGGTAGAAGTCTGTGTGACCTTCGGCGGTGTAGGCGGCTACCGCTTCGATAGCTGGGTGGTCGCCTTCAGACAGGAGCGCCTCACTGTTGGCCAGTCCGTCGGTCTTACTGGTTGCGCCCGACTCTTTACCACGGCCGCCCCATTCGTGGTCGCCGATGTCACCTTTGGCAATGATCAGGTAGTGCGCCGGGACATCGCCGCGAGCAGCTACCAGCCCGCCGTTGAAACCGCCTTGACCAGGCCACTCTGCACCCAGAGCAGGGATCGAGTAGGCAGTGATCGGCTGAACGTTGGCAGCTGGTGGCAGGGCGTGGGCGAGCATGCCAGCCATCAACAACTGAACCATGCGCTCCGACGTACCTTTGATCTTGAGGCCGTCGGCCTCGATTGAAATCGTGTTGGCTTTCATTGGAATCCTCGGGGTTGTTGTCACACTTCGTTGTCACGAAATGCGAATGTGTTCGGCGAGCTGTTCGTTCGTCATCCGGTCGGCGGCGTGGATCAGGCGAGTGAGCAGGTCCTGCTCTTCCTCTATTCCGGTCCGTTGCATCGAGCGCTTCAAGGCGGCGTCAGTGTTATGAAACAGATCGGTCGTGATGCGCCGAGACAGCAGCCTTTCGAGCCGCTGTTCCTCGGTCATCTTGTTGCGTTTCCGCTCTTCCTGTTTGCGTTCCAGCGCGGTCATGGCCATGGCCAACCTCTTCAATTCCGTGGGCCGGTAGATCCAGCCATGTCTGTCGTCGGCGCTGGCGCACCTGGTTGCTGAGGCGCTTCATGATGTGAACTTGAAGCCGTTTTCTCGGGCTATCAGGCGGGCGCGCTTGGCTTCCATGCCGCAATCTCTCGCAGCTTTGGCAACTGGCGTGCCAGCCTCGGCCAACTCCTTCAGCCTGGGCGCCACCTTGTCCCGCTCGGCGCGCAGTTTGTTGGTGTGGGCTGTGCCGAATGTGCCGTCCTTTGTGCCGCTGACACCCTGTGCGATTTCCTGCACTGATTTGCCGGCGCCGAAGTACTGCTCCAGCTGCTGGTTCAGATTCGCGAGGATTGAGTCTCGCGGGTTGGGCATTGGTACGCCGATCATTTACCCCAGCCCTCGATGCTGACCTTCACACCGTCGGCCCGCGCTTCCAGCACCTGAGCCAGGTTGATTGCTGCCCGCCAGGTGAAGCGGAATCCCTTCACTTTGTTGGTGGACCGCTCGATGACGTGGTAGGCGTTCTCGCCCTTGTTGACTACCTGGAAGCGAACGGCGCGTACTGGTGCGTCCTTGCCGATCATTGCGTAGAACTCGGCGGTGGCCGCGGTCGCGCGGATGCTCAGGGCAATGTTGCCTTCGACTCGCGCTTGCATCAGTGGGTGCATTTGCATGGCTGATCCCTCGGTGTGGGGTTGCGTGTATTCGTCAGCACTCGGCCCGTCTGCTGGTTGCCGTTGGGCGCAGAGGAAAGTACTGACGGATAAAGGCGTGGAAAAAGAAAGGCCCGTTGGACGTTCGGGCCTTTCACAGATGCAGTGATCTTCGGGTTATGGTCTATTTCATGATGGTCATCCTCCTATCGCTCGCTCACTGGGCAGGCAGTGGCCACCTGTTGAATGGGTGCAGATGGCAGGCGTGGCGAACCATTCCTGCTCCCGGCGTTATCACCTCGTCGCGCTTTCAGCTCTACAGCCGCAATCAGGTATCCGGGGACGAATGGGCAATTCCCGCGCTCGGCGGTTCATCTGCTTGTTGCGTTGATGCAGGTGGCCGGTATAAGCCGGGGTTTCGTCCGCATCCCGATGCACCCTGTCGCCAAGGTGCAGCAGTGATGCCTATTCAGCCTGGAGCGCTTCGATTGCCTGCCGGTAGTCGGCGGCGTTGGTGCGGTTGTTCGCTGCGCTTTCATGCTCGCCTTCACGCTCCTGGATCGCTGCGTTGCTCTCGCAGTTGGAGGCATGAATTTCGAGCTGGGCAATAGATGCTTCGTGCTTCATGGGTGGTCACCTCGCTGGTTGTCATCCCAAAGCACCCTCGGGTAAAGGTACTTCAGCGATGCTCAACCAAACAGCTCGCCTATCTCAGCGCGCCGAGCCAGCCGAAGCTCTCCGACTCGCCGATCGCCAACCCTGCGGTTTTGACGCAGCGGCTGGTCGTCGATCATTGCGTGGATGGCTATCACGGCAGCGAGTACCACGCAGACCGGTGAAATGATCTGTCGCTTCATTGCCTCGGCGACCATCGCTGCCTGGCGGTGGACGCCGAGCTTGTACATGGCGCTTGAAAGCCGCTTGACCACAGTGCCTGGCGTAATTCCGAAGCTCTTAGCGATCTCCTTGGCCGTCAGACCCTGGGCAACCGAGAGTAGGAACTGAAGCTCTCGAGGCGCCAGCCCACGGCCGAGTTCGCCCTTCCACGAACCATTTACGATTGTTGTTTCCATCGTCGTGACTCCCGGTTGTTTTCCCGCTGCACCCGGCAAGCCAGGTGCAGCAGTGAAAAATTCCGTTGCTTCCTTCTCTCTAGCCGCGACTCAGTCCGCCAGAACACTTTTTTTGATCGCTTTACGCTGCGCGCCTTGGGTAGTGGCCACCCATCTGAACCGTTGAGGCCGGTTCATCGCTGCCTTGTCCTTGACCGGTAGTTATCCGGCGATGGAGAAACAATACGTTTGCGAATTAAAACGGTCAACACTTTTTAATGCGAAAGCGAATAGTTTTTTGCGTAGGCGAAAAAAAATCCCCGCTTGTTGGCGAGGATTTCGAATTGGAGGATTGAAGCGAGCGGTGTTACGTGCCCGCTACAAGAAGGTGCTTGGGTACTTCACATCGACCACGCGACCGATGATTTCCACCGAATCATCCATTACGAGCATTTGATAATCCGGATTCAGCGGCTTCAAATACTCGACTCCAGCATCACGCACATACTGCTTCAAGGTCTTCTCGCCGTCGGTCCGAAGCCTTGCAATGTAGAACTTCCCACTGATCAGATCGAACCCTTCGGGCTTGATCAACACTCGCATACCTGGCGTAAAACCATTCCCTTGAACAGGGGTCATGGAATCACCTTGGACCTCAAGCCAATAGCCGTTCGGCCCAGCATTTACGTCAGATGCAATCCTTTCATACGGCTGTCCATTATCGCAAGACTCCGTCCAAACACCAGCAGCGACCCAGCTAATCAAAGGATACTCCTTGGCTTCCTTGTAGGGTTGGGCAACAGATAGCACATTCCCGTGGGCAGGACCAAACAGCAACCATTCAGGCGTGACGCTAAGCGCGCGGGCGAGCTTTTCGAGTGTGGCCTTTCTTGGCGTACTGCTATCACCGTTCAAAATTCGATGAATCGTTGGCTGAGGCACACCCGAGCGGCGCCCCAGCTCATTTTCCGATAGATCCTTTTCCAGCATTTTTGTGCGCAGCCGCACTGCGATCGTCATTTGTTCGACCCGGCGTATTAAAGGAGGTCGAAGTGTATTGCCTGTTGTAATTCGGTTGCGTATTATCGCAGATATTACAAATCGCATTGGTAGGCCCTTATGACCATTACAGAAATGCTGGCCGAGTTGGCACAGCACGGCTGGAGCCAGGCTCGAATCGCCGAACAGTGCGAGACGACTCAGCCGACCATTTTCAGAATCACGAAAGGCGGGAGTGCCCGTTACGAGGTCGGTAAGGCAATCGTGGCCCTTCATAAACGGGTTTTGAAAGCCAACCGCACTGCCGCGTAATTCGTTTCCCAGCCGTTCAACCGCTTGATGATGGGCCAATTATCAACGCTGACCAAGTAAACCGAAAGTGAATTGCTTTAGCTGGTGATTCATCCAGTACAAAAAACGTAGACGAAAAAAAGCCGGTGGCTAGACCGGCTTCTTTAAAGCGTACAACTCTGAGGGGCCATTATGAACACGATCGTCGCTCCAAGCAATACGGTCACCATGTCGAGCCGGGAGATCGCCGATCTCACCAGCAAGCAGCACAAGGACGTCATCCGTGACATCCGGGTGATGCGCAAGGCTCTGGCAGACGATGGCGCAGATCTGCGCCATCTCCAGGAGGTCAAGGATGGGCGGGGGTACACCGCCGAATTCCACCTTGATCGCGTCCTGACGGAAACCCTGCTGACCGGCTACAGCATCCCGCTTCGCCATCGTGTCGTGACACGTTTGGCCGAACTCGAAAACGTGTCACGACAGGTTGTCACGATCCCGCAATCCCTTCCCGAAGCCCTCCGCCTTGCCGCCGATCTGGCAGACAAGAATGGTGAGCTTCAGCGCCTGATTTCAGACCAGGCCCCGAAGGTAGCCGCCATCAAGCGGCTCGCAGCTGCAGGCGGAGCAATCTGCATCACTGATGCCGCCAAGCAGCTTGGTATGGCTCCGGCGCGTCTATTCGCATGGCTTGAGCAGCACCGATGGATATTCCGACGGCACGGCTGCAAGCGCTGGGTTGCTTATCAGCCGCGCATTACCACCGGCCACATGACCCACAAGGTCACCGCTTTGAAGCCAGACCCTGAAACCGGCATTGAGCGCGCAGCATTCGATCCTATGGTCACCCCGAAGGGCCTTACACGTCTCGCTGAACTAATGCAGGAGGCCGCGTAATGGCCGGCGATTGGATCAAATTCGAACTCACCACCCTGGACAAGCCTGAGGTCTGCCAGATCGCGGACTTGGCCGATATCGACCCCGATGCAGTCGTCGGCAAGCTGATGCGTGTGTGGGGTTGGTTCGACCAGCAAACAGAAAACGGTAACGCTCCGAGCGTTAGCAAAAAGTTACTCGACCGTCTCGTAGGCGTTATCGGTTTCTGCGAGCACATGAAGTCTGTTGCTTGGATGATCGAACTCGACGGCGTGATCAGCCTTCCTCACTTCGAGCGCCACAATGGTAAGACCGCTAAAAACAGGCTTCTCACGGCAAAGCGCGTGGCAAACCACAAGGCGAGTAACGGTAAAAGTAACGCTGCAAACGTTAGCGGCGCGTTACCTAAAGAAGATGTAGAGAAGAATAAAGAACCTCTCTCTGCGCGAGAGCCTGTCGATCCTCGCATGCCCAGTGAAATGACCCTCGACTGGGTGGCGGATGAAACACTGCTGAAAACCTACGCCTTGCACCGCGGGTTGTCGCTTGATCTGTTCACCGAGGAAGTTCGCGTTGCATTCACTGCTCACTACGAACCTCAGCACCAGGTCAACACCCAGGCTGAATGGGTGGGCATGTTGGTCAAATGGGTCAACAACGACAAAGTTCGATCCGCTGCCTCGAATGTGAAGCAGTTCAAGCCGAAAACAGCACCGGCCTCCGACTTCGATGACGAAGACACCGAATGGCAGAACGGGGTTAAGCCATGAAGAACGTCTCCGTGATTTCTCAGGGGCTCTGGAGCAAAGCCCAGGCCGGCGAGTTCATCGCCGCGACCGATCCAGTACTGGTCGCGAATGAAGCCAACAGCACGTTGGTGTCGGCCATCAATGATCTGTTCAAGGAGCTGCGGTCCATACGCTCAGCGTGGCGCCAAGCCTGGCCCGACAAAGAAACCTACCAAGCCTCAAAGCGTCAATGGTTCCAAGCGTTCCTCGAGGAAGGCATCTGCACTCAGGGTCAGATCGATTTCGGCATGACCCAAGTTCGAAAGCAGCCCGGTGACTTCATCCCAAGCCCTGGCCAATTCATCGAGTGGTGCAAGCCAACGCCCGAAATGTTGGGTTTGCCGCCACTTGCGGCCGCGCACCGGGAGGCATGCCGTAACGCCCATCCCGGGATGGCAGGGCAGGGCAAGTGGTCGCATGATGCGGTTTGGCACGCAGCCAAGGAATGCGGGTTCGAGAGCCTGAACAAGCTCGACACGACGCTCAGCCTGAAGCTGTTCGACCGCAATTACACCATCACCATTCGCCGATTGCTGGCCGGTCTACCGCTTCAGTCAATGCCCAAGGCGCTCCCCGCGCGCGCCGAAGCGAAGGCAAGCCCGGAGGCAGGAAAGGATGCCTTGGCCCAGATGCGCGCCATGCTGGGAGGTGCCCGTGGCTGATTCCCGCTTTGCACCGACCAATCCCGCCGATTACCGCTTCGCAGTGCACTGCTGCGGATACAAGTGGGAGCTGACCGACAAGCCAGACCGCGCAGTCGCACTGTTCGAGCATTCATCGGCGGCGTTGAAATTTGGCCAGGCGATGTGGCCGTCCACCTACGAAGTTGTCGATGTAATCACGGGGGAGCGGGTATGCGCGTGACCTCGAAGAAACTCCGCGCCTCGGCCAACGGCCAAGACTGCACCGTGCGCGTATCTGGCGCATGCAACTTCGACCCGGCCACGACTGTGCTCGCCCATCTGCCTTGCGGGCAAAAGGGCATGGGCATGAAGGGCTTCGACACTGTCGCCGTTTACGCGTGCAGCGCCTGCCATGACGTTATCGACGGCCGCGCCGCCGGCGACATCGATTGGCAGGACATGCCGCGCGCCATCGCTGAAACACACGAGGCCTTGATCCTGGCCGGAATCCTTACCGTGAAGGGGGCAGCATGATCGACCCGAAAACCTTGCTTATCCTGATGATCCTCGCGATCTGGGCGCTTTACGAAGTGTGCCGTCGCATCAATGACCGGCAGCGCAAAGCGCGGGGTGAGCGCAAATGAAGCCGTTCACCCCAAAGCTGTTCAAGCAGACGCCTGCGCGTGCCAAGTCCATCGACCGCGAAGGCCTTGAGCAGGCTGCGCTGATGGCTGAGCTGCGCATCCGGCACCCGGGCGTCGCCGATCTGATGTACCACGTTCCGAATGGCGGGCACCGTCACAAGGCCGTGGCGGCGAAGCTGAAGCAGCAGGGCGTGGTGGCTGGTATTCCTGACCTGGTGCTGACCATGGCACGCGGCGGCTACTTCGGCCTGTACATCGAGTTCAAGGCCACGCCGCCGAACGACGCCGCGATCTCGGCGAGCCAGCACGAGCGCATTCGCAAACTCAACGAGCAGGGCTATCTCGCGGTGGTATGTCGCGGGCACTTCGATGCGATGGAGCAGATCCGCGCTTACCTTCGGCTCACCCCTACAGTGGTGGCTGCATGAAAACCGCAGCAGTGAAGATCACCGACGCCGAGATCAAGCGCCAGGCCATCGGCGGCGTGCGGGATCTCCGGGACGTTGAGAACCGCGGGCTGTACCTGCGCTTCACTCAGGCGCGCGATCGGGCATCGTGGTACCTGGTTCTGAAAGGCGAGTGGAACCGCATCGGTCATTACCCAGAACTCAGCGCAAAGCAGGTCGTCTCAGCGCTCCCGGCAATTCGCCTGCGCCTGGAGGCGGGTGAGGGCTCCAGCATGTCGAAGTGGGCCACGGTCGGTGAGCTGCTGGCTTGGTACGCGGAGCGCATGGCCCGTGATCGCAACCTGTCGAGCAAGCGCAAGAAGACCGGTGCCTCGGCAATCAAGTGCCACCTGATACCGCGTCTGGGTGATCTGCCGCTGACTGGCGTCGACAAGGCGGCTCTCGACAGCCAGTTGATGTGGCCATTGCAGGAGGCCCTGTCCATCGACTACGTGCGTCTGGTCTTCCAGTTGCTGGCCCTGGCCT
Source organism: Pseudomonas sp. ZS1P83 (assembly GCF_054897825.1). Taxonomy (NCBI): domain Bacteria; kingdom Pseudomonadati; phylum Pseudomonadota; class Gammaproteobacteria; order Pseudomonadales; family Pseudomonadaceae; genus Pseudomonas; species Pseudomonas sp. ZS1P83. The sequence continues at coordinate 3,282,438 of NZ_CM142706.1, read as the reverse complement.
TCCGCCAGGCGTTCAAGCTGGGTCTGATTGCCACTAACCCCATGGCCGGGATCAAGTTCAGTGACTTCTCAAAAGCCAAGGTCGGGATCAAGCCGTCCCGGCTGCGCGGTGTGCAACTGCCTGACCTGTTGGAGCAGTTGGCCGAGGTCTTCGTCTCTGTCCCACGTGACGCGATGCTGGCCCTGTTGATGCTCTGCCACGGCACGCGCATCGGGGAGAGCCGGTTGACCCAATGGCCGCACATCAGCCTGGCTGAGCGCGAGTGGTTCATTCCCGGCGATCACACTAAGACCGGCGTCGAGCACCACCTGCCACTGACCGAGCAGATGTGCGCGATCTTGCTCCGTTACCGCGACTGGCAATACGCCAATGGGTATGACGGTCAGTACGTGTTCCCAGCGCGCAACGGCAAGCCAATGAGCGAAGGTCAGGCCAGCGCCGTGTTCACCCGGTTGGGGAAAGGCGAGTGGACCAGTCACGACCTGCGCAAGGTGGCTCGCACCGGCTGGGCAGATATCGGCATTGATCACCTGATCGGTGAGCTGCTGATCAACCACGCGATGGGCCACAACGTGAAGGTGTACATCCAGTCGGACGTGATGAGCCGCAAGCGTGATGCCTTGGAACAGTGGCACGCCCATCTAGACCAGAAGGGTTTCAATCACATTCACGGATTGACCGGCTTTAGAACGGGAGATTCTGGTAATGCGCTGCAAGCCACGGAACATAAGGCTTGCGAGGCTATTCAAGAAACAACCATAGGCGAGGTTTAAAAATGATGAAAAAGCAGCATGGACCCGCCTTTGTGCGTCACCTGATCCCGATGACCGAGTGTCCGTCCTGCCATGGCGCCGGTTTGATCCAAGGTGTTTTCCATCAGCTCGAATGCATCGGCTGCCATTCCTCCGGCTACGTTCATGCCGAGACGCTTGAGCCATTGCTGATGCAGGACTTGGTGATTCAACTCGGATTGCGAGTGCGTACAGCGATACAGCAGGTTAATGAGGTGATCAGGCGTCAGTCCTCCGGGCCAGAGGCGCAATACCAGCAGAACAACCGCCGCGGTGCCGGCGGATCGAACTTTACGGGGGATTGAACAATGATCTATCCAGGCATTCTGAATGCAGTTGTTTCGGCCCTCGCTGCTGAAGCCATAGACAACACCAGCAAACAGGCATGGCAGAAGCTGTACAACTCTGCCGACGAGGAAGAGGGCGGGGACCTTGCGACACTGGTTCGCTCTCGCGGTGTCAGCAGCATCGATCGCACTCAGGTGGATTGCTGGGTTTCGGCCAGACTGCACCACGGGCTGGAACCAAAGCATTGGGATGCCCTGGTCGCCAAATACAGCACGCATAAAGGCCGCAAGGTTCAGGCGCTGGCTGCGCTGCAAACCCTAATCACCACCCCGGCGCCGAAGTTGTTCCTTTATAAGGCTGTCACAGCTTGGGCGATTCCGCAGTTGAAGGGAGCTCGGCCAAAAGTCGTGAGCTCGGTATCTGTCGATATTCCGCTGGATGCGCCAGCATGGCGTCGTGATTCCATGGTGAAAGCTGCTGTGGCTGCTGGAAAGGCCAAGGCAAAGAAAGACGAGTCCCGGTCTGCCGACATGATCGTATTGAAAGACAGCTTCTACGACATGAATACCTGGGATAACGATGGCACGCCAGAGTCAACCCGGCGCCGGTGGCGTCAGTCGATCAATCAAGCGGCAGATGACCTGGTCAATGATGCATTGGCTCATGCCGGCGAGATCCTGGAGGCCGAAGGATTGCTCATCGAAAAGGCTGCGTGATTGCTTGTTGACATCAGTGAGCGGATGAGCGAAATTAATCCCATCATGTCGATCTTGCGCGTTATGAGAGACGACGCCAAAGCCCAGCCATCCGCTGGGCTTTTTGCTTTCTGCCCCAAAGCCTCGCCATCGTGCGGGGCTTTTTCGTTCTCGGCTCCACCACACCCATTGCTCCGAGCTGGGAGTGCTGTTGGGGCCGAACCTATCTCGCTCCCCGCAAGGGAGGATGCCGGATGTCACATATGCCAGAGAAGAACCCAGAGACCTGGCTCATTGTTATGGCCTGGCTCAGTCAGCACGCCCCAATGTTATATGCCGCTGCGCTGTCGTGCTGGATCGCCTTCTTGCGTGTCATCTACGGTGGAGGTAGCCGGCGACAAGCCCTGCTTGAGTCGTGCCTGTGTGGCGCGATCACCGCAGGGGCATTCCCGCTGCTCGAATACTTCAACCTCCCATCGAGCCTTGCAGCTGCCGTCGGCGCCTGTATCGGCACCCTCGGCGTGAAGAAGGTTGCCGCCTTGGCTGACCGATTCACCGACTTCAAATTGCCCAAGCGGCAGGAGTGACCCATGCAACTGATCGACAACTGGAAACAAGCGCTGAGCATGACCAGCGTTCAGGCCGGTGGTGCAATCGCTGCCCTTGGCGTGGCTGAGCAACTGATGCCATCGCTTCAGGCAGTGTTGCCACCAATCGCCTATGGCGTGCTGGGCCTCCTGGTGATGATTGCTCGCGTTGTGTTGCAACCGAAGCTGACCAAGTAGGTGACCGGTCATGGCGTGCACTGGATGCGCCGCCCGGCGCGAGTGGATTAAGAAGTGGAGTGCAGTAGCATATGAGCGGGCAAGCGATCTCCTATCTCGCCGAGATACTGAGCGAGCAGAAGAAGCAGACAGCAATCCTCGAACGGATGGCAGAGCAACAGGGCCTGCTGATCCAGGCGATGGCCGAGGACGAGCCTGAAGACTCTGATGCACAGCCCCTCACCTACATGGATGGCACGCCATGCCGCTGAGGCCGCAGAAGCCATGCAATGCCCAGGGATGCAACACGCTCACGCGCAACCCACGCTACTGTGACGATCATGCTCACCTACTGAAGAGCGCGGCTAGGGCCAAGCCCAGAGAGAGCAGCACCAAGCGCCACTACAACTACAAGTGGCAGCAGGCCCGAGCTGGCTTTCTTGCCAAGTACCCACTGTGTCGTCACTGCTCGGCTCGTGGCTTGGTGGTAGTGGCCACCGATGTCGACCACATCATCCCGCACAAGAACGACATGGCCCTGTTCTGGGACAAGACCAACTGGCAAAGCCTGTGCGGTCCGTGCCACTCGGCGAAGACGGCCGCAGAAGACGGCGGATTCGGCAATGCGCGCCGCTGAAAGCAGAAAAACCCCGAAAAAACAGTGAAATTCGGTCAAATGAGAGCGATTCGCGCTCATGGGGAGGGGGAGGGTCGAAAGTTCAGGGTCTTTGGCTTCTAGACCGCGCCCTCAATCGTTTTCTTACACCCGCGAAATTAAAAACTCAGGAGTTGCGCGATGGGAGGCACCGCCACGGTCGCCGGCCGTGGTCGCAAACCCAAGCCGACGGCCAAAAAAGCACTGGCCGGAAACCCCGGCAAGCGTGCGCTGAACAAGGACGAGCCGCAGTTCTCGAAGATCACCAATGTCGACCCGCCTGAGTGGTTGAGCGATCGAGCCGCCACCATGTGGAAGATGATTGTCCCAGAGTTGCTACGCGAAAACGTGGTCGCTCTCACCGACTTGCATAACGTCGAGGCGTTCTGCGTGGCCTACGACAACTGGCGGATGGCTCAGGAATCGATCCAGCAAAACGGCATCGTGGTGGAAGGCGCCACTGGCGGCCCGATGAAAAATCCTGCGCTGACAGCTGCCAACGAAACAATGCGGCAGATGGTCACCTTCGGGTCGATGCTCGGCCTTGATCCGGCCAGCCGAACCCGGCTGATAGGCGGCAACAAGGAGAAAGAAACCAACGAATTCGCCAGCCTGCTGAGATCCTGATGACCAAATCCCTGCACCCTAACGTCGACAAGGCGATGGCTTGGGGAAGGTCTGTGCTTCGCGGGAAGGTGCCGGCCTGCCGGTACGTCCACCAGGCGATCCAGCGGCACTTCGACGACCTGGCCGCCAGTCGCAAGCGCGGGTATCGATACAAGTTCGATCCGGCCAAGGCCGAGAAAAAGCTCAAGCTAATGCAGTTGCTGCCGCACACCAAAGGAGAATGGGCGTTCAAGCGGCAGCTGATTACCTTGGAGCCGTGGCAGCTGTTCGGCATTGCTGTCACTTATGGCTGGGTCAAAAAGAAGGGTGGCCATCGGCGGTTTCGCGAAAGCTACTGGGAGGTGCCGCGCAAGAACGGGAAATCTGTTGTGGCTGGCGGTGTGGGCATCTGCATGTTCGTTGCAGATGGGGAGTACGGAGCCGAGGTATACGCAGGGGCAACCACTGAGAAGCAGGCATGGGAAGTGTTCCGCCCGGCGAAGCTGATGGTGACCAAGTCGCCGATGCTGGTGCAGGCAGCCGGCATTGAGGTGAATGCCTCGAACATGAACATCCCGTCCGACTTCAGCCGCTTTGAGCCGCTGATCGGCAACCCGGGCGACGGTGCATCACCCAGCTGCGCCATCATCGACGAATACCACGAACACCCAACGTCGGCACAGTACGACACCATGCTCACCGGTATGGGCGCCCGTCGCCAGCCGCTGATGTTCATCATCACCACCGCCGGCGCCGACATCGAAGGCCCGTGCTATGACAAGCGCCGCCAGGTCATTGAGATGCTGGAAGGCACAGTCCCTGACGAAGAACTGTTCGGCTGGATCTGGACGCTTGACGAGGGAGACGACTGGACCGATCCGAAGATGCTGGCCAAGGCCAACCCGAACCATGGGGTTTCGGTTTTTCAGGAGTATCTGGAGAGCCAGCAGGCGAGGGCGATCCGGTCCGCACGCTTCACCAACACGTTCAAAACCAAGCACCTGAACCTGTGGGTCAGCGCCAAGTCCGGCTTTTTCAATATGGAAGACTGGAAATCGTGCGAAGACACCACGCTCACCCTGGAGCAGTTCGAGGGCCAGGAGTGGATTGCAGGCTTCGACCTGGCACGCAAGCTGGACATGAACTCCAGGGCTCGCTTGTTCTGGCGAGTGATCGATGGAAAGACGCATTACTACAGTGTCGGCCCGAAGTTCTGGGTGCCCTATGACACCGCTTACAACAGCGACAACAAGCGGATGTCCGAACGGTTTCAGGCCTGGATCAACTCCAAGCATCTGGAAGTAACCGACGGCGCCGAGATCGATTACCGCGAGATCCTCGAAGACACCAAGGAAGCCAACCACCAAGCACCAGTTCGCGAGTGCCCGATTGACCCGCACGGCGCCACGGGATTGAGCCACGACCTTGACGACGAGGGTTTCAATCCGATCACGATCACGCAGAACTACACCAACATGTCGGATCCGATGAAGGAGCTCGAGGCGGCTATCACTGCCGGGCGATTCCATCACGACGGCAACCCAATCATGACTTGGTGCATCGCAAACGTAATCGGGAAGAACCTGCCGGGTAATGACGACGTAGTGCGTCCGATCAAGCAGGGCGACGACAACAAGATCGACGGCGCGGTAGCGCTGATCATGACGATAGGCCGAATCCTAGCCAACACGGATTTGCAGGGCTCCGTCGACGACTTCCTCTCCAGACCGATGAGTATGTAATGGCAGATACCGACTACAGCATAGACCTGCGCACTCGCAGTCCTTTCTGGGCGCGTATGGCGAGCTTCTTTGTCGGCGGCCGCCTGGTTACTCCTGACAAGGGATCGCAGACTGGTCCCGTTTCAGCGTCAGGGGTGGTGGGTGATTCGGTCGTCAACGATGAGCGATCGCTCCAGATATCCACGGTATTCGCATGTGTGCGCCTGATCTGCAGCGTTACCGCATGTATGCCGCTGGATGTGTTCGAAACAAGAGGCGATGACCGCACGAAGGTAGGTCTGGAGAACCCACTGGCCCGCCTTCTGCGCTACAGCCCCAACTCGTTCATGACTGCCTTCGACTTTCGGGTGTCGATGACGATGCAGCTTTGCTATTACGGAAACGCTTACGCGCTGATCGAGCGCAATAGTGTCGGTGACGCGATCAGCCTGCTCCCACTCCTGTCGGCCAACATGGACGTCAGGCTCGAGGGTCGGAAGGTTATTTATCGGTACCGCAGGGACAGCGAATACGCTGATTTCAAGCAGGCTGAAATCTTTCACCTCAAGGGCTTCGGATTCAATGGTCTCGTTGGCCTTTCGCCGATTGCGTTTGCCGCGAAAAGTGCAGGCGTTGCGGTCGCGATGGAAGACCAGCAGCGGGACTTTTATGCCAATGGTGCCAAGTCGCCCCAGTTGCTCATGACCGGCGAGGGCAAGGTTCTAAACAAAGAACAGCGCGCTCAGGTTGAGGAGAATTTCAAAGAGATATCCGGCGGCCCGGTTAAAAAACGGCTCTGGATTCTTGAGGGTGGATTCACGACCCAGGCCATTGGTGTGAGCCCGCAGGACGCCGAGACGATGGCTGCGCGGAAGTTTCAAGTCAGTGAGCTTGCAAGGTTCTTTGGTGTTCCGCCGCACTTGGTGGGAGATGTAGAGAAGTCCACAAGCTGGGGGTCGGGTATCGAACAGCAAAACCTAGGCTTCCTTCAGTACAGCCTGGACCCCTACCTCGAAATTTGGGAGGGATGCATTTTGCGCTGGCTGGTCAAGCCCTCTGACTTGGGGCGGATTCACGCCGAGCACAACCGCGACGGCCTGTTGAGCGGTGACTCCACTGCCCGGGCGAATTACATGAAGTCGCTGGTAGACACAGGCCTTCTGACGATCAACGAAGGAAGGCGGGTGAACAACCGGCCTCCAGTGCCGGGCGGCGATGTTGCAACGCGCCAATCGCAGAACGTACCGCTTACCCAACTTGGCCAACCAAACCCCGCACCTAGCGGGGTTTAGTTTTTCTGGAGGCTGAAATGCCGAGTATTTGCAAAACACTGGCCTTCGATCAGGCCTCGATCAAGTTCGCCAAAGGCGGTGCTCAGGGCATTTTCGAGGGGTACGCGAGCGTGTTCAGCGTCATCGATGGTGACGGCGACATCATTGAACCTGGCGCGTTTGCTCAGGCCCTGAAGACTCAGTCGCGCATGGTGGCGATGTTCTTCAACCACCGGCGCAACGAAATACCGGTCGGCAAATGGCTCGACCTTTCCGAGGACACCACCGGCCTGCACGTTCGGGGTGAGCTCACCCCAGGCAATCCTCAGTCCGACGCCCTAAAGGCCGCGATGATCCACGGCACCGTGGGCGGTATGTCGGTTGGGTTCAGTGCTGCGAAGGGCGATGTATCTCCGATTGATACCGGCTACTCGTTCAAGAGCGTTTCCCGCCTTAATGAGATCAGCATCTGCACATTCCCCGCGAATGAGCTGGCCACCGTATCCACGCTGAAAAGCATGGACACCATCGAAAGCATCCGCGATGCGGAAAATTGGTTGAGAGATTCAGCCGGTCTTTCCAAGTCCGAAGCGCAGGCGTTCATCGCCCGCATCAAGTCCGCGGTTCGGAGCGATTCCGAAGGCGGCGACCAGTCAGAAATCGCCGCGCTCCTGGAGCGCTTGAAAACATTCCCATCGCTGGAGAAGCAATAATGGACTTGGCACAAATTCAGAAAGCCATTGAGACCGCACAGACTCGGATGACCGAGCTGTTCGACGCTCAGAAGAAAGAAATCACCGATACCGGTGAAGTCAGCAAGAAGCTGCAGGGCGAGCTGACGACTGTTCAGGAAGAGCTGAAAACTGCTGGCACTCGTCTTTTTGACCTGGAGCAAAAATTGGCCGGGGGCAACCTGGACAATCCAGAAAACAAAAAGAGCTTTGCCGCTCAAACAGCCATTGACCTGAACAAGTCGTGGGACGGCAAGTCTTCGGGCAAGGTCGATGTGAAAAGCTTCGACAAAGTGCTGGGCAGCACGGCTGGCTCCGCTGGCTCGCTGATCCAAGCCCAAATGAACCCCGGCATCCTGATGCCAGGCCTGCGCCGTCTGACCATCCGCGATCTGCTCGCTCAGGGCCGCATCAGTTCAAACTCGTTGGAATACGTTCGCGAGAATGTTTTCACCAACAGCGCTGCGCCGGTCGCCGAGGGCACGCTGAAGCCAGAGTCGAACCTGACCTTCACCAAGCAGACTGCCAACGTTAAGACAATCGCCCACTGGATCCAGGCATCCCGCCAGGTGATGGACGACGCTCCAATGCTGGAGTCCTACGTCAACAACCGCCTGCTGTTCGGCTTGGCGCTGGTGGAAGAAACTCAGTTGCTCAACGGCGACGGAACCGGCGACAACCTGACAGGTTTGAACCAGGTGGCCACCGCATACGACGCTGCGCTGACTGCGACCGGTGATACTCGTGCCGACCAGATCGCACATGCCATCTTCCAGACCAGCGAGTCTGAGTTCGAAGCGTCGGGCATCATCCTGAACCCGCGCGATTGGCACGCCATTGCGCTGCTGAAGGATGCCGAAGGCCGCTACATCTTCGGCGGTCCTGCCGCGTTCGCCGCGAAAGTCATGTGGGGTCTGCCAGTCGTGGCAACCAAAGCCCAGGCGCTGGGCACCTTCACCGTCGGCGGCTTCGATCTGGCTTCCCAGGTTTGGGATCGCATGGATGCCACCGTGGAAGTCAGTCGTGAAGATCGCGATAACTTCGTGAAAAACATGCTGACCATCCTGTGCGAAGAGCGCCTGGCGCTGGCGCACTACCGTCCAACCGCGATCATCAAGGGTGCGTTTGCACCTGCAGCCTGATCACCAGCGAGGCAGGGACGGGCAACCGTCCCTGTTTGACAGATGAAAAAAATTCGCGCGCTACAACAGTTCTCGCATTTCAACGGGGGTACTTTCGATCAGTACGAGGTTCGGCCTGTCGCTGACGACATTGCAGAAGCGCTGGTAGGCATGAAGTTGGCCGAGTACGTCGATGATGACGCAGAAGCCAAGGAGAAGGCCGAAGCAGAAGCAGAGCCGAAGGAAAAGGTCAGTAAAAAATGAGCATAGCCGTTGCTGATCTGCTCCCGATAGAGCTGATTCGCAAGCACTTGCGCGTGGATTATGAGGACGAGGATGACCTCATAATCTTATACGCCGAGTCAGCTCTGGCTTGGGCTCTATGGTACTGCGACAACCCGAAGCTGACTGATGCCGCTGAGATTCCAGCCAGCTTCAAGTCAGCGATGTTGCTGTTGATTGGTCATTCTTACGCCAATCGTGAGGCGGTGGTCGTGGGAACGATAACTGCTGAGGTTCCGATGGCTGTCGAGGCTCTGCTGTGGTCGTCTCGTAATTGGTCTGGTCCTCCAGATCCAGTGGTGATCCCATGAGAGCCGGTAAGCTTCGCCACCAGATTGACATCCAGCGGCCGCATTTCGAGCAGGATGCCGGCACCGGTGAGATGGTGAAAACTTGGGTGGATGTATGGACAAAAGTTCCGGCCAGTATCGAGCCACTTTCGGCGAGGGACTTCATCGCCGCGGCTGCAACGCAGTCAGCGGTTTCTTCGCGCGTTGTAATTCGGTACCGGCCTGGCGTTGACTCGACGATGCGTATCCTCCATCGATCCAAGATATACAACATTGCGGGCGTTCTGGCTGACGCCGATAGCGGCTTGGAATATCTGACGCTGCCGTGCAGTGAAGGGGTCAATGATGGCTGACGGAGTTGAGTTCAGCATTACCGGCTTGGACTCACTTCTTGGAAAGCTGGAGGCCGTCACTTACGACCTCAAACGGAAGGGTGGCCGGTCTGCGTTGCGCCGCGCCGCGCAGCTTGTGGCGGACAAAGCCAAGGAAGGCGCCCAGGCGCTGGACGATTCCGCAACGGGTCGCTCCATCGCGAACAACATCGCTTTGCGGTGGAATGGGCGACTGTTCAAGCAAACTGGAAATCTGGGTTTTCGCGTCGGCGTGATGAAGGGAGCGGTTCTGGCAAAGCCCGGGCAAAAACCAGATCTTACAGCGGGCGGGGCCACCCCGCACTGGAGGCTGCTGGAGTTCGGTACCACGAAGATGCAGGGCTCCCCATTCATGCGAAAAGCGCTGGCGGACAACATAAGCGCGGCCACCAACATATTCGTCACCGAGTATGAGAAAGCCATTGACCGTGCAATCAAGCGCATTGCCAACAAGGCCAGCCAATGAAATATCCCCCGATTTTTCAGGTCGCGACAGCGGATCCAGCGGTGACCGCGCTGCTCGGCACTAACCCGACGCGCCTGTATCTGTTTGGTCTGGCTCCGGAGACGCCGATTGGAACGTATTGCGTCTGGCAGGTGATCAACGGATCGCCAGAGAACTTCCTCGCGGGCCGGCCTGACGTTGAGGCATACGGCCTACAAGTCGATGTGTACGCAGCAACGGCATCGGCAGCTCGTGCTGCTGGGCATGCCATCGAATACGCGGTGGAGTTGACCGCGACCATTACCAGTTACAACGGTGAAACCAAGGACGCGGAGACAGGCCTGTACAGATACAGCTTCGACGTGGACTGGATCGTCCGCCGGTAACCGAGCCCCAAAACCTGCCCGCCATGTGCGGGTTTTTTTTCGTCCGCAGGAGACACCTATGTCCATTCTCACCCAGGGCACGCAGGTATTTGCCCTTGTTCCGCCACTGACCGGTACCGGCCCATTGACTGTAATGGAAGTCGAATGCGCCACCAGTTTTGATCCGGGCGGCGCGCCGGCTGACCAGATCGAAGACACGTGCCTGAGTGCCAAGGAGCGCAGCTACAAAAAGGGCCTGCGAACCCCTGGCCAAGCATCGCTCGGTCTGAACGCCGATCCCAACAACGCCAGTCACATCCGCCTGCATCAGCTTTCCGAAGCCGATGGTGATACCAGCGTGAAGTGGGCGGTGGGCTGGTCGGACGGTACCGCACCCCCAACGCTTGATGTCGGTGGCGATGACTTTGAATTGCCAGCCACGCGCACCTGGTTTGTGTTCGAGGGTTACGTCTCCGACTTCCCGTTCTCGTTCGCGGCCAACACCGTCGTGACCACCACTGCAACCATTCAGCGTTCGGGCGGCTCCGCCTGGATCAAGAAAACCACGTAAGGGCGCGTCATGAACCTGAGTGAATTGAAAGCCGCCGGCGGCATTGTCGGCGGCGTCATGGTGAAGAAGGCCGTTGTCTGGAAGCACAAAGACAGCAAGGGCAAGCCTCTCGAGGACAAGTTCTTCATCCACGTAATGCCTCAGTCGTTTGGCATGGTTGAGCAACTGTTTTCCTCGACTGACTCGGAGCAGAGTCGCAACGCTAAGTACATCTCCGCCTGCGTGACACTCGGTCCAAAAGGCGAAGAGGCCATTCCATATGAGGATGCCTATCGGCTTGATCCGAGTCTGGGCTGGGCAATCCTCGGCGCAGTCCACGAGGTGAATAACACCGGGGCGGACCGCGTAAAAAACTGACGGCCGCCGATGAGTTTTGGCACGAGATGGTGCTGAACGGAGTCGGCGGGCGAACAGTGGCCGAGGCCAAGGCCAGCGTTAGTTATCCAGAGGCAATGGCTTGGGTGGCTTACCGCAACAAACACGGCTCTTTCAACTTGGCTTCCCGTGCCGAACAGATGGGCGCGATCGTCGCGCTGCAAGTAAATCGAATGGGCGGGGGTAAGGCGGAGTTGATCGACTTCATGCCGCATCACGAAAAAGCAGGCGTCTCTCTCGAAACGGCAATGGCCGAATGGGTTTGACCAGGCTCTCAACAGGAAGTAACCCATGGCTACCCGCTCGCTTGGCACCCTGACGCTGGACTTGATCGCCCGCATCGGCGGCTTCGAGCAGGGCATGGACAAAGCCGGTCGTGTCACCGAAAAACGAATGAAGGAAATGCAGGCCCGCGCGGAAGAGGCAGGCAAGAAGATTGGCGGCGCGCTGGCCACCGTTGTGACTGCGACGTTGGGTGTCGGCACTGCGTCGTTGGTGATGCTGAAAAACACCGCGGCGGCCACCACCGAGACAGACCGTTGGGCTAAGTCCCTGGGCATCGGCACGACAGTTCTGCAGCAGTGGCAGTACGCGGCCGAACGCGCAGGCCTGAGCGGCGACAAGATGGCCGATATCTTCAAGGATATCGGGGACAAGATCGGTGACGCGGTTATTACAGGCGGCGGGGAGGCGATCGAAGGGCTGAAGAAACTTGGCCTTTCGGCTGAGAGCCTGGCCGCGATGTCACCAGACAAGCAACTGCTGGCCATCGCCGACGGGCTCAAGTCTGTAGCAACTCAGTCAGAGAAGATCAACATTCTCGAAAGCTTCGGTAACGACCTTTCGCGCATGCTGCCGCTGCTTGATAAGGGTGGTGAGAGCCTGCGCAAATATCTCGCCCAAGCCAAAGATTTTGGCATTGCGATGGACCCGCAGCAGATCGCGAATCTCGTGCGGGCAAACGAGATCATTCAGGACTTGCGGGGCCAGGCACAGGGGCTCCGGAACGAGTTTGTGTCCGGCCTCGCTAACGTCGATATGAGCCCGCTTCAAAACTCGCTCGACGGATTGCGCGACATCGTCAAGGACCCGGGCTTTCAGCAGGGTATGGCTGACCTAGCTTCACTGGTTGTGAAGTTGACCGGGGCGGCGGCGACCGGGCTGGCTCAGTTGCCGAATGATCTGCGCAAAATGATGGCCGACCTTGAGCATGTCACCTCGTTTTTTTTGGGCGACAAAAAAACGCAACACCTCGCCGGTGTCGCGACCGAGGAAAGCACCAACCGCTCACTGGATGCATACAACAAGGCCGATGGCGGCCTCAACAAATTCGCGGCCAACCCGACACTGTTCGTCGGCGATCTTTTCGGGCAGGACCTTCAGGCAGCTAAGAAAGCATCGGATGAACGCCTGGCCAGTTACAAGGCCTATACCGAGTTGCGTGGCTGGGGTGACAAAAATCTCGTAGAGGGAAACAAGCAGGTAGAGCAGCAGGAACAGAAAGTTGCCATCGCCCGAGCCGGCACGAACGTCGCCACCCTGAAGCTGCTGGATTCGTATGACCGCCTGAACAAGCTTGAGCAGGATCGCACCGCTCTGGTTGCGGCTATGGCCAAGGATCCAGGCAGCGCTGACCGATACGCCCGGGCAATCGCCGAGATCGACAAGCAGGTCGCTCAGCTAAACGGCACGACCAAGTCTGCAACGGAAGCACAGAACAAGCTCAAGGAGCAGCTGAAGCAAGCGGCTACAGCCTTTGACCAGTTGCAGAAGACCTATGACCCGGTGATCGCCGCGGCTGATGAATTCAGAAAGCAGACGATTCAGATCGACCTTCTGCTCAAGAACGGAAAAATCACGAAGCAGGAATACGGCCAGGCCACCGCTTGGCTCGCTGATCAATTCAACGAGGCGGTCAATTCTGCCAATGGCCTTTCTCAGGCGCTCCAGTATCAAGCCGATCTTGAGCGGCAGCTGAACAATCAGCGGGCGCAATACGCCGCTCAGGCCGCAGCGGTCGGCATGGGTAGCAAGGAGTCAGATCGGTATCTGGAGAGACTTCAGCTCGAACGAGACACCAACGATCAGGTCCTTTCACTTCGGACCGAGCTTGCAACGGCCACGACTGACCAGCAGCGCAAGGCGCTTCAGGATCAGATTGACCTGACCAATGAGTATCTTCCGAAACAGATCGCAGCCATGGAAGACGGCTGGGCACAAATGGATGCAGCCCAGAGTGACTGGACCAACGGCGCGCGTGGCGCCTGGCAGGACTATCTCGACAGCGCCAAGGACGTCGCTGGCCAAACCCGCAGCTTCTTCGGTGATGCGTTCAGCTCGATGGAAGATGCAGTGGTCAACTTCGCTATGACAGGGAAGCTTTCGTTTGCGGACTTCACCAAATCGATTCTTGCTGATATGGCCCGTATCGCTACACGGCAGGCCAGTTCGCAACTGTTGAGCAGCTTGGTAGGTGCGGGCGTCAGTTACTTCGGCGGTGCAGGAGCAACCGCGTCTGCTGGATCTACCCAAGCAGGTTACAGCGGCGACCTTTCTGGATTCAGCCCTGGCAGCATTCAGGCCAAAGGTGGCGCTTGGTCGGGCGGAGTACAAATGTTTGCCAATGGTGGTGCCTTCGCCGGCAGCGTGGTCAGCAAACCGACAGCATTCGGCATGGCCGGCGGCGACATCGGCATCATGGGTGAGGCCGGGGATGAAGCGATTATGCCTCTGACTCGAACCGCCGATGGCTCGCTCGGCGTTAAAGCGATCGGCGGGGGCGGAGGCTCAATGAGCGCCAACCAGGTGCTGATTCAACAGACCATCGAAGTCGGCGATTCAGGCGGTGGGGCATCCTCACCACAAGACATGCAGGCGGTTGGACAGGCTTATGCCGATGCGGCCAAGCGTGGCGCTCAACAGGCCATCGCCCAAGAACTGCAAGTTGGTGGGCAAATCTGGAGGCTCGTAAATGGCCGTTGAGACATTCACCTGGTGCCCAAAAGTGGAGCCGACCAGTTCGCCAGAGTACCGAGTGCGAGCCTCAAAATTTGGCAACGGTTACGAGCAGGTCGTAGGCGATGGAATCAATAATAAGGTTGATAGCTGGCCACTCACTTTCGTTCTGAACGAAGCGGTTGCCATTGAAGTGAAGGCGTTTCTCGATAGACACGGCGGATTCAAGTCGTTCCTTTGGACTCCGCCGCTCGGAGAAGTCAGTTTTTTCCGGGGTGCGGCGCCGACGATCACCCCGAACGGTGCCGGCATTTTCACGCTAACCACCACCTTCACACAGTCATTCCTCCCATAAGGGGCATTCATGCCGCTGATCAGTGATATCCAGGTCCTCGAGCCTGGCAGCGAAGTGCTGCTCTTTGAATTGGATGGCACTGACTATGGCGCGGACGTTTTGCGCTTTCACGGCCATTCGATCCCACATACGCCGGCCGAGATCATCGCCGCCGGCGCTGATGCCGACCAACTCCCCGCGAAAGCGATGTGGTGGCAGGGTAATGAGTACGGTGCATGGCCCATGCAGATTGACGGCATTGAGGCTAATGGCGACGGCACCGCGGTAAGGCCAACGCTGTCAGTCGGCAACGTCAACGGGCGGATCACCGCCCTGTGCTTGGCGTTCGACGATCTGCTCGAGTTCAAGCTGACCATGCGCCACACGCTGGGAACGTACCTGGATGCGCAGAACTTCCCGGACGGCAATCCAACAGCAGACCCAACGCAAGAGACGATCGAGGTCTGGTACATAGACCAGAAGACGAACGAGGACGGAGAGTTGGTCAGTTGGGAGCTGGCCAGCCCTGGTGACGTCGGCGGTGAATCCATCGGCCGGCAGGCGACCACTTTGTGCCACTGGTGTCTCACCGGCGGCTATCGGGGGCCGAACTGTGGCTACACCGGCGGGTACGTCACGAAGGACGGCGTGCCCACGGATAACCCCGAACTGGATGAGTGCGACGCCACGCTGGGCAGAGGTTGCATCCCGCGCTTCGGTGAGGGCAACCCGCTGCCGTTTGGTGGCTTCCCCGCCGTTTCGCTAATCGCTCGGAGTTGACCATGCGCAAGCACATCTTGAATGCGATCCAGGCTCATGCAGCAGCCGAGTACCCAAAAGAGTGCTGCGGCGTCTTGCTTGGCATCGGCCGCAAGCAGCAGTACTACCCGTGCCGGAACATATCGACCGAACCGAACGAAGAGTTTCGAATCGATCCGGAGGAGTACGCCGCGGCGGAGGATATAGGCGAAGTGATCGGCATCATTCATTCGCATCCAGACGCCACCAGCAGACCTTCGCCGCGCGACCTTGCGATGTGCGAGGCGACTGCGATGCCGTGGCATATTCTCAGCTGGCCCGAGAGCGACTTGCGGACCGTGATGCCTACTGGCGATGTCCCTTTGCTGAAGCGACCATTCGTGCACGGCGCCTGGGACTGCTGGCAGGTCTGCGCCGATTGGTACAAACGCGAGTGGGGGCTGGAGTTCGAAGCCTTCAAGCGCGCTGATGGTTGGTGGGAGAGCAAAGTTAACGCCAGTCTGTACGAGGCGAACTACGAGGCCGCCGGCTTCTACAAGGTCGATCAGCCGCAGCGCGGTGACATGATCGTGATGGAAGTGGGGCGGACGGTTTACCCGAACCATGCCGGGATATTTCTCGGCACTGATCCGACACTGCTAGATGAGGATTCGGCAACCTTCGGCCCAGGCCCGTTCCTGCTGCACCACTTGTACGGTCGGCCGAGCGAGATCATCGTCTTCGGTGGCCCGTGGTTACAGCGCACCCGCCTGGTGCTGCGTCATCGCGATGCGCAGTGATATGGTTGGCGCCTATCCACAGGAGTGAACCGCATGAAATTGTTCATTGGAGCGCTGGCTGTTGCGTTGCTGGCTGGTTGTGCGACCTCGCCCACACCTTCGAGCCAGGCTATGCAAGCCCCGCCAGGCCAACTTACTGCCTATCAGAGCAAGCCCTCCGGAGCATTCGGCGAGCTGCAGGTTATTCGTGACTCTGGACACACCGGCAGCATGTGCTCAATGGCCGTATTTATTGACGGGAAGCAAGCGGCAAGACTGGATGCCGGTCAAAAAGCGTCGTTCTACCTTCCTCCAGACACCATCTCGGTAGGGGCTGCATACACCGGCTCAGGCATCTGTTCGATGGGGACTGAGCGCGTCGAGCGTGAGGCTGTCGTGAAAGATGGTGCCGTAAAGAAATATAGAGTCTTAACTGGCGGCGACGGGCAGATAGATATCCTTCCCACAACGCTTTGAACATGACCGCCTTCGGGCGGTTTTTTATTGGTTGGAGAAAACTATGGCGCTAGCTATCCAGTACACGCCCACTACAAAAGTGATGCTCTCGGGGTCGTTGTCCAAGAAGTTCTTTCGCAGCAAGCCCTACCTTTTGGATGGCGGATCTGGAGCTGAAGTTCTTCGAGCGCTCAACGCCACGGTAGACGGTTTTGCGGATGAGATTAAACGCCTCGAGCGCCTCGGGATGACATTTGCGATTTTTCGAAATCGAAAGAACGTTGGCATTGATGGTCTTGACCTGGGTGGTACCAGAGAAATCAGGATCGTCCCTGTTATTAGCGGTAGCAAGCGCGCGGGAAGCTTTCAGACGATCATCGGGTCGGTTCTTATCGCTGCCGCCTTTGTGCTGTCATTCACTCCTTTCGCGGCCGCATCCCCGTTTCTGTACCAGGTAGGCGCAGCGATGGTTATTGGTGGTGTTATCCAGATGCTAAGCCCGCAAGCGGGTGGCCTCAGACAAAGCGCATCCCCTGAGAACTCCCCGTCGTATGCCTTCGGCAGCGCCAAGAACACCACCGCCAGCGGCAACCCGGTACCGATTTGCATCGGCGAACGCCGGTGGGGCGGCATGATCATTTCCGCATCGATTCTCGCCGAAGACAAAGCGTAAACCGCACGCAGCAAGCAGGCCGCCATAAGGCGGTTTTTTTTCGCCTGGAGGAAAGCATGGGCGCAGTACAGAAGATCGATATCCACGGCGAGAAGGGCGGCAGCAGCAAGCCGAAGTCGCCGTCCGAAGCCAGCGATAGCCTGCGCTCGACCAACCTGGCCAAGCTGCTGATCGCGGTGGGTGAGGGCGAGTTCGACGAAGTCCCAACCGATTACGACATTTATCTGGACAACACCCCGATCCGGGATGCGAGCGGCAACTACAACTTTCCCAATGTGAAGTGGGACTGGCGCTCGGGCTCTGTCGATCAGACCTATATCCCGGGGATTCCCTCGGTCGAGAACGAAACCTCGCTCAATGTGGAGTTGCGCAGCGACTCGCCATGGGTTCGCTCGATCAGCAACATTCAGCTTTCAGCCGTGCGTGTTCGCTTGGCATGGCCTGCGCTGCAGCGTCAGGATGACGAAGGCAACATTGGCGGCTACCGCATCGATTACGCGATAGATGTGGCCACCGACGGCGGTGCCTATCAGCAGGCGCTGGTCGACGCTGTGGACGGCAAGACCACTACCCGATACGAGCGCTCGCCGCGCATCAACCTGCCGGACGCCACCACCGGCTGGCAGATCCGTGTCCGCCGCCTGACGCCGAACCAGAACAGCAACAAGATCGCTGACGCCATGTTGATTGCCGGCTACACCGAGGTGATCGACGCAAAGCTTCGCTACCCGAACACCGCGCTGCTCTACATCGAGTTCGACGCCGAGCAGTTCACCAACATTCCGGCCGTCACCGTGAAGTGCCGGGCGCGTCGCTGGCAGGTGCCGAGCAACTACGACCCGATCGCACGGACTTACACCGGCACTTGGGACGGCAGCATGAAGCAGGCCTGGACCAATAACCCGGCCTGGATCACGTACGGCGTTTGTACTGAAGATCGCTTCGGCCTGGGCAAGCGCATCAAGCCGTTCATGGTCGACAAGTGGGAGCTCTATCGGATTGCGCAATATGCCGACCAGTTGGTGCCGAATGGCCTTGGCGGCGTAGAGCCTCGCTTCCTGTGCGACATGAACCTGCAAGGTAAGGCTGATGCCTGGTCTCTGCTGCGCGATATCGCCGGCATTTATCGTGGCATGACTTACTGGGCTCAGGGCCAGTTGGTGATGCAAGCGGACATGCCGCGCGCGCAGGACTTCGACTACGTCTTCACCCGGGCGAACGTCATCGACGGCAAGTTCTCGTATGGCAGTGCCTCGGCCAAAACCCGGTATACGCGGGCGCTGGTCAGCTACGACAACCCGGCGAACAACTATGACACTGACGTCATCCCGTTTGCTGATCTGGATCTGCAGCGCCGCTTGGGCGACAAGCCAACCGAGCTGAGCGCCATCGGTTGCACGCGCGCGTCCGAGGCCCAGCGCCGTGGCAAGTGGGCGATTCTGAGCAACAATCAGGACCGCACCGTGTCGTTCAAAACCGGCATGGAGGGCGTGATTCCGCTTCCTGGTCACATCATCCCGATAGCGGATTCGCTGCTGGCGGGGCGCGAGGTGGGTGGGCGCATCTCTGCCGTGTCCGGCCGAGTCGTGACGCTGGACTGTGACACTCAAGCCAAGGCTGGTGATCGCTTGATCATCAACTTGCCGGGCGGGCGGGCCGAAGGTCGCACCGTGCAGAGCGTGAACGGCCGTGCTGTGACCGTCACCACTAATTACAGCGAGCCACCGCGTGCGCAGCTCCAGTGGGCATTGGACGCCGATGATCTGGCGATCCCGCTCTATCGCGTACTGCGGACTAAGCGGACGACTGAGGGCGACTTCGAAATCAGTGCGCTGCAGTACGACCCAAGCAAGTTCGCCTACATCGACACCGGCGCGCGACTGGAAGAGCGTCCGATCAGCGTGATTCCGATCACCGTCGTTCCGGCGCCGGCCAGCGTTACCGTAACGTCGAACTCGGTTGTGTCCCAGGGCATCGCCGTGGCCACCATGACCATCTCCTGGCCTGCGGTGAACGGCGCAGTCGGCTACGACGTCGAGTGGCGTAAGGACAGCGGGAACTGGATCAAGCTGCAGCGCACCGGGATGACCAGTGTTGACGTGGTGGGCATCTACGCCGGTGCATACGTGGCTCGTGTCCGCGCAATAAGCGCCTTCGACATCTCGTCGATCTGGCGCAACTCGATCCTGACCAACCTGAAGGGCAAGGAGGGTCTGCCGCCGGCGCTTAGCTATCTGACGGCGACACCGCTGCTGTTCGGCATCTACTTGAAGTGGGGCTTCCCGGCTGGTGCAGAGGACACGCAGCGGACAGAAATCTGGTACGGCCCGACGACCAGTTTGGAGCTATCAACCAAGCTGACAGACCTGTCGTACCCGCAAAGCGATTTCTCAATGCTGGGCTTGCGCGCTGGGGTGACGTTCTACTTCTGGGGGCGCCTGGTGGACCGCATCGGCAACATCGGTCCATGGTATCCGGTGGGTATGGGTGTGCAGGGCCAGTCGAGCGCCGATGCGTCCGCGATTCTGGCAATGATCGCCGGCAAGATCACCGAAACAGAGCTTGGCCAGGACCTGCTGGACGAGATCGAAAAGATTCCAGGACTTCAAACGCAGATCGATGCGCTGGATGAAAGCTACGACCCAGCCAAGACCTACATCAAGAATGCGATCGTGCGTTCCGGCCAGTTGCTCTATCAGGCCAAAGGCCCGGTTCCGATCGACAAGCCACCGCCGAACACCAGCTACTGGCTGGACGTGGGGCAGTCGGTCGAGACGGCTAACGGGCTGGCGCAGCAGGTAGCAACCAACACGGCTGACATCATCGAGATTGACGGCGAGGTCGCCGCGCAGGCCACGGCATTCCAGGCCCTGCGCGCCTCTTACCGGAACGACAACGGGGAAGGTGACCTGGCGGACGCCCTGAAAGGCTGGACCAGCACGGCAGCCATCGCGAAGGAAGAGAAGGTGCGGGCATCGGAAACCGAGGCAACAGCGCGCGAGCTGAAGACTTACGACGCGAAGATCACTTCCAACACCGACGGTATAACTCAGGTTGCCGCCAACGTAACCAGCCTCACCGAAGTGGTCGCCACGAACAACTCTGCAACTGCAACAAAGATTGATCAATTGAGTGCGTCTGTGGGCAGCAACACTGCCGCAATACAACAGACCTCAACCGCATTTGCGGATACAAACGGCAAGCTCTCAACTATGTGGTCGGTGAAGATGCAGGTCACTGCGGGAGGGCAATACATCGCAGCCGGCATCGGCTTGAGCATCGAGAACACCGGCGCCGGCCTGCAAAGCCAGTTCCTGGTGAGTGCCGATCGCTTCGCCATCGTCAACACGATCGCCGGCGGCGCCATCTCGGTTCCGTTTGCAGTGCAGGGTGGCCAGGTGTTCATGAACTCGGCGTTTATCGCTGACGGCACCATAACCAACGCTAAGATCGGAAGCTACATCAGCTCGACGAACTACATCGCCGGCCAGCAGGGATGGATTCTCAACAAGGACGGAACGCTGGAGATCAACGGCATCGTCCCAGGTCAGGGGCGGCTGGTGATCAACTCGCTGAACGTCTCGGTCTACGACGCCAACAATGTGCTGCGTGTGCGTCTCGGTTATTTGGGGTGAAAGATGGCTTATGGAATGCGGGTCTGGGACGGGAACGGCGGTCTCTCCATGGATACCAATACGTTCACCTACCAGGTTATTTGGCAGGGCGTGATCGACTTCAGTGGCGCCACGCCCAGTTACACGCTGAACATTCCGGGCTTCAACCCGGCCAACTGCGTGTTCATGATCATTCCGACAAGGGCGCAGGATGTGCAGTCATCCGAAACCGACGGGAGCGGGAACCAAAAGTCCTATCCGTTCGTCACGACGGCGGTGGGCCAGGTGGTTGTCAGAAGAAAAAATCCATCTGCAAGTGCTTCCACTATCGGCTCAACGGTTGCTGCCAAGGGCTACGCGATAAGGTACTCGACATGAGCTTTGGATTTCAGAGCATCAACGACACTGCATTTGTTCAGATTGACGCCGAGGCCCCCAGACTTTGCATGCTCACCAAGGGTGCGTATTCGGGGACTACCAATGCGTCAGGGGTGTTTGCCCGAGCAATTACAAGCCAGGACCCGCCGCTAGTGTTCATTCGCCCGGATCAGGGAGCGATTCAGGTTCCGATATCGGTGTGGTTTACCGGCGGGCCGGGAAACTGGACCGGGTTCACCATGAAAGCATCCAACGTCAACGCAACGTTAAGCGGCCAGTATTTCGTGGCCGCCTGGGCGTCCATGGGCACGGCAGCCTACGGTCTGCGGTTGTGGGATCAGAACGCGGCGCTGGTTTACGACAGTGGCGCTCCGGCAGTCGTCGTGACCTTCGCTGCCGGCAACTGGACTTACCTTGGCTCCGATGTCCTCACGGTGGGTCGACGGTATTTCTGGGGGATCAACAAGGTCCTCGGTGTAGGCGAGTATGTTTCCCTCAACCCCTTTGCAATGAACTGCCACAACGATGCAGCCGGAGGTGGTTGCGCGCTCGGTGTCGACTACGCAAACGGCCGCATCATGATGTACAGCCTCGCAACAACTGCTTGGACTGACCAAGGTCACCGTCCATTTCTCTGCGCCAAATTACTGGCCTGACTTCTTTCGCTCTGCACATATCTTTCTGGAGATACTCAATGCCCTGGTACAAATCAGGAACGGTCTCTGTCACCCAAAATTCCAATGCCGTGATCGGTACGGGTACCGCATTCATTGCCAACAGTCGGGTCGGTGACGCGTTCCGTGGGCCGGACGGCGGATGGTACGAAGTCACCAACATTGCCAGCGACACCGCGCTGTCAATCTCGCCGAACTACCAGGGTGTGACCAACGCTGCCGGCGTTTACGCACTGGCGCCGATGCAGGGATACGTCAAGGATTCAGCTGATGCGCTGCGAGCGCTGGTAAATCAGTTCGGCGCGCAGCTTGCGGCGCTGACCAACACCGACGGACTGTCAGAGGGCGCTACCAACAAGTACTTTACCGACGCCAGAGTTCGTAACGTTGCGCTTATGGGGTTTGTTACCACCGATGGGGCGCCAGTAGTTACTGCTGATACCGTTCTGGCCGGTCTTGGAAAGCTTCAGGCCCAAGTGACTGCTCGACTGCCGCTTGCTGGCGGGAAGATGACCGGCGCGATCAACGACGCCACTCCGGTGGCATTGGCTTCGGCAGCGACGGTGGACATTGGCGCGGCAGCATCCAACGTCATCACTATCAGTGGCACAACAGCAATTACCGGACTCGGTACTGTCGCGGCAGGGGCTCGGCGCACGGTGCGATTTACTGGCGCCCTGGTGCTGACCCACAACGCAACGTCACTGATTCTCCCAGGCGGGCTGAATATCGTCACCGCGCTGAACGACTCTGCTGAATTTATGAGTGTGGGTGGAGGAAACTGGATTTGCCTGCGTTACAACCTCGCAAATACCAAGCCGGCGGCCACTGTAGGAACGGTTTTGCAGTCTGGCGGACTACCTACGGGGGCAATTATCGAGACTGGTTCAAACGCTAATGGGTCATGGACCAAATGGGCGGATGGAACAATGATCTGCACCTATCGATTTGGGTTCAATGCAGGCACAAACGTAGCGGCCGGCGTGATCTTTTCGACGGCAACCACGCCCGGAAAGAACTTCCCACAAGCCTTTGTCGGAATTCCTGAGCTTGATGTTGGGGCTTACGCCATCGGCATTGCGGTAATTCCGTCGGCCCTCTCTGACACCGCTTCACCGGTGGCATGGCCGTCCATGCTGTGCTTTGGACCCTATAACACTGGATCGTCTTTCTTCCAGGGGATCTACAACTATGTGGCTATTGGGCGGTGGTTCTGATGAGAATTAAATTAAGTCCGCAGCGTCGTGACGACACATTGTCTGTTGTTCGAGCTGGTGATGCGCTTGAGGTGAATGGCGAGTTGTTCGACTTTTCACAGATGTCGGACGACGACACGCTACCGTGGGCTGCCATCAAATCGATCTGGTTTTCCGGAGATGTGGAGAAGGTTGCCGGCGAACTCACTCTGACGCTATTGCTGCCCAACCCGATCAACTTCAGCGCAGAGCAGGCTTTTCCAGTAGACCTGGTCGATGTCCCTAATGGCGCCGTCGTTTTCCCTGCGCCGCTTTCTGTCGAAGCGGGCGAGCAAGTCGCCATCGAGGTGACGCGTGAAATTTTACCCGGGCAAATCGACTGGTCGCAGCTGGTTACCAAGGCCATGAAGGCGGCCGCATTGCAGGCTGCGCAACTGGCCGAAGCAAAGGCAGAGCTCGCCACAAAGAATTCCAAGGCAGTCACTCAGATCGCCCGAGTTCATGATCGCGTCAACACTATCGGTTACGGCATCGATGCCGGCGAGGCTACCGAGGCAGACGTAGCCGAACAGGCTGCGCTGATCGTCAATCTGAAGGCCTGGAAATCGTATAAGTTCGCACTGGGCAAAGTCACCGCGCAGCCGACCTGGTACGCCGCGCCAATATGGCCAAGCGAGCCGACGGTTCCTGTGATCGTCGCCGACCCCGAAGCCCGGGAAGCTGATCTGACATAGCGCACCGAAATTGCATAACGCACCCGCCATCGAGCGGGATTTTTTTGCCTGGAGAAAAGCATGAGCGTCACTGAACAAGACCGAGACATCCTCGCGCGTACGCTGTGGGGTGAGGCCCGCGGTGAGTCCTTGGCCGGCCAGATCGCCGTAGCCTGGACGATCCGCAACCGCGTGAACGACGGCAAGGCCAAATCATGGTGGGGCGAAGGCTATGCCGGCGTGTGCCAGAAGCCGTACCAGTTCAGCTGCTGGAACAAGAACGACCCGAATTACGCCTACCTGATCGGGGCAATGCCCATCCCGTTCCGCGAGTTCGCTCAAGCGCAGATTGCCGCTGACCAGGTAATGGCCGGCAAGGTGGAAGATCCCACCGGCGGCGCTACGCACTACTACGCGTCCACTATGCCGAAGGCTCCGGACTGGGCGGCGAAGGCCAAGCAGACGCTGAAGCTCGGGCACCACGTATTCTTCAAGGATGTGCCTTGAAAGTGTGTCGTCTGTCAGTGGGACGTTGAGCGCGCCGTGGTTGATTGCGATACTGTTTATTTATACAGTATCGAGCGAGCCATGTACTTCCTTATTACGCGCATGAGAGAGAAGGGTGTCGCCAGGGAGTGGAAGGCAATCCGGCAGACGGTCGGCATTCGAGGTGACATCAACATCAGAAACCAGATGTGCGAGCAACTCAACCGGACAAGCGACATCGCCGAGATCCGTCCGGCAGGCATGCCGCTTGATGCGGTGCCGCTACTGCCGCTGATGGATGCCAGGTTGTCAGGGATGGCGACCAACGCTTTCACGTTGAGTGGCCTGGAAGAAATCGACGGCTGCCTGTATGCGCAGTCGTGGTGGTGCAGGGAGGTGTGATGGTTCGGCAGGACGCCGAGGGAGGGATGAAGCTTGTACCAATTTTTGTACCACTGACCGTGTAAAGCAGGTTAAAACCGGGTATTCCAAAGTAAGGAAGTGCCCGGTTTCATTGGCCCTGAGTACTTTGCCTTACCTCTTTAGAATCGCGGTGTAATTCTGTTCCAGGGACATGAAACTACCTGTGGGATTTTACGCAAAGGTCAAGGGTACGGTGGCGGACACGGCGCTGCAAGCGTGGCGCGACAGCTTTACTCGTCGCGGCCTTCCATCATGGTGCGTTTGAGCATCACATACACCGCGCCGGCGCCGCCGTGTTTCGGTTGGCACGAGGTGAAGCCGAGCACTTGGGAATGCTGACGCAGCCAAGTGTTAACGTGGCTTTTGATCATCGGCCGTTTGCCGTCCAGGCGCACGGCTTTGCCGTGGGTGACGCGCACGCAGCGGATTTCGAATTTGGTGGCTTCGGCGAGAAAGGCCCAGAGGGTTTCCCGGGCCTTTTCCACGTTCATGCCATGGAGGTCGAGGCTGCCTTCGAACGGAATCTGTCCGATCTTGAGCTTGCGCATCTGGCTTTCCTGAACGCCGTCACGCGCCCACATCAGCTCGTCTTCCGGGCCAACATCAATCACGAACTGATCGGACAGTCCGTCAACGGTGGTGGCATCGGTGCGCACGGTGGCGGCCTGGCGCAGTTTGGCGATTTGTGCGCGATCAGCTTTGGGTTTACCGGTTTCGGCGCGATCGTGTTTGATCGGCTTGACGCCTTGTATCGCGCTTTTGAACAGGGAAAAATCGTCGTCTTGCATGTCAGCCTCCGCGAAGGGCGGCCAGTTTACCCAACTCGAGACGGATCGGGGCGCGAGAACACGCAAAGCGTACGGCTCAGTCGTGTTTTTTCATCAAGTGCGGGGAGATGTTCAGCTCACGCGACTGACGCGAGCGACGACGGCAGCGACGCCATAGCCACACGCCGATGTACAGCACGAACAGGCCAACCGCCAGAATCACTGCCGAGCCGACCCGGTTAGTATTCAACTCACCCAAGGCGGGTGCGTGGCCGAGCAGGCTGGCAGCACCGGCCATCGCCAGCAACACACCGCACATCGACAGCAAGGCAGCAAATGCCGCGCCGATTCGAAAACGCCAGTTGCGTTGGCCTTTAGGCCGCAGGCGGCGTGCGTCAAAACCATCGGATAACTTCATTCCGACCTTCCTCAATGGGTATCGGCCCTTCGACCGGAAGTTGACCGGGATGTTCCTGAGGCTAAGACATTTACAGCAAATGATAGACTTTTGCGGATGAGCGGCGGTATGGACCGCTCATCGTACGTCGGTCAGATCAGCTCGTGAGTGAGCGCGAGGGTGGCGAAGTTGTCCGCCATGATCGCCATTTCGGTCTGCTGAACGTGGTCTGCGCTCAATACGCCGCCCTTGTAAGGCAGGTCGCGAGTCGCGCAGGCGTCTTCCACCAACGTGCAACGAAAGCCCAGGTTCTTCGCGGCGCGCACCGTGGTGCTGACGCTGGAGTGGCTCATAAAACCGCACACGATCAGGTCCAGCGAACCGAGTTTCTGCAGGCGTTCCAGCAGTTCGGTGCCGTGGAACGCACTCGGCAGCAATTTACCGATGATGGTTTCGTCGCTCTTTGGTTCAAGCCCCGGGATGAACTCACCGCGCTCGCCCTGTGGATCGAACAGCCCTCCGACGGTGCCGAGGTGGCGGACATGAACAATCGGCCGGCCGGCTGCACGGGCAGCGGCCACCAGTTGCTTGATGTTCGCGACGGCAGCATCCATGCCGCTCAGGGCCAGCGGGCCGCTGAGGTATTCTTTCTGAGCATCGATGATAATGAGGGTCGCTTGGCTCAGTTTGGCCGCCGGGTAACCGCGACCGCTAAGTTGAAACATCGTTTGTGAAACGGACATTCTGGGGCTCCTTTGAGTGGGGCTTTTGCGACATTGTCCTCTGGCTGAGCGCTTCTGTGAATCGCTACCATCGTAGGCACCGCCGTTGCTGGCTTGCAGCCTTGTCAAGATCCTTGTTTTGTTCAATAGCCAACCGAAAAAATGGATAGGTCCTACATCTGATCCGGCGTTTTTCCTGCGTCGTCGGGAAGCGTTTTGGCTGTTAGAATTGCCAGTCGTTTTTTCTGGAGTTTAGCCCCGTGATCACTTCCCGACTTCGTACCCTGCGTGACCATATCCGTTGGGCCGTCAGCCGCTTCCATGGGGAGGATCTGTTTTTCGGCCATGGGACCGACAACGCCTGGGACGAAGCTCGTCAACTGGTGTTGGGTGCCTTGCACTTGCCGTGGGAAATTGCCGACAGCTATCTGGACTGCAATCTGGAGGACGATGAGCTGGTCAATCTGCAACGCTTGCTCAAGCGTCGCATCGAAGAGCGCATTCCTACCGCTTACCTGTTGGGTGAGGCCTGGTTCTGTGGCATGTCGTTCATCGTCGATGAGCGGGTGCTGATCCCGCGTTCACCGATTGGCGAACTGATCGAAAAACGCTTCGCGCCGTGGCTGGGCACCGACCCTGCGCGGATTCTTGATCTGTGCACCGGTTCCGGCTGCATCGGTATCGCCTGTGCTTACGAGTTCCAGAATGCAGAAGTGGTGCTGGCCGACCTGTCGTTCGAAGCGCTGGAAGTGGCCAACCAGAACATCGAGCGTCATGGCGTCGATGAGCGGGTGTACACGGTTCAGGGCGATGGCTTTGATGGCTTGCCGGGTCAACGTTTCGACCTGATCGTGTCGAACCCGCCCTACGTCGATGCGGAAGATTTCGCGGACATGCCGGACGAGTACCAGCACGAGCCGGAACTGGGCCTGGCCTGCGGTGATGATGGTTTGAACCTGGTACGCCGGATGCTCGCCGAAGCGGCGGATCACCTGACTGAGAAGGGTTTGCTGATTGTCGAAGTGGGCAATAGCCAGGTTCACGTTGAAGCGCTGTACCCGGAAGTCGACTTCGCCTGGCTCGATTTCGAGCGCGGTGGGCATGGGGTGTTCATGTTGACGGCGGAGCAGTGCCGCAATCATCAGACGGTGTTCGCTTCCCGCGTCTGACTGAACTGGCTTCTGTGGCGAGGGGATTTATCCCCGTTGGACTGCGCAGCAGTCCCTCTTTTTTGGGGCCGCTTCGCAGTCCAACGGGGATAAATCCCCTCGCCACAAAAAGCCGTTAACGGTGCGTCGCAATCCAGATCAACAGCCCGGCCTGAAACACCGCAAACGCCACCAGGCAGGAAATGGTAAAGCGCAGCCCGGCGTCTTCGCGCTTGTACTTGCTGACCTTTTCTTCGTGCTTCTTGAGTTTGACTTCCTGCTCGGCCAGATTTTGCTCGGCTTGCTGGAGCATTTGCGCCGCTTCAAGAATTTCCACGACCTGCAATTTTTCCGTGTTCCAGTCAGCCAGCAGGTCGCCGACCTGTACTTCTTTGACGCTGCCCTTCAAATGCTGCGGGTCGGCATAGACCACATCGAAACCGTGCATCCGCAAAAAGTGATCGCGACGCAGGCGAGTGTCTTCGTTCAGCGCGTCCTTGTTGTTCAGGTCGCTGCCGTCGACGGTGTAGCCGGGCCAGCGTTTTTTCGCCCAGGTAATGCCCTGGGCCGCCATGTAACGCCCGATGCCACGGTTCATCGGCTCGATCTGCAAACCGCTGTCAGGCCCGAAGTGCACACGCTTGGTGGTGTGATCGACCCAGACATCCAGATGATTCTGTTCCTTACGCACCCGCTGGCCCGGCAGCGAGAGGGTCATGCGCATCAGGCTGTGTTCCTTGCTGTTGCGCTCGGCGTAACCGAACTCGACAAAGCGCAGTGGCCGCCCACCGGTGTTGCGGTCGGTCTGCAACGGCGCCAGGCGGAGCATCTTGTGGTGCTCGACGTGGACGTCCGCCCACGGCAGCTCGACCGCTGGCGGTGCGTCTTTTTCAGCGGTGGTGTCGGGTGAAGTCGGGGTATCAGTCATAACGGCGATTCCTGTCCAAGCGCTTGCCGCCAGTCATATCGCTGGCGACAAAGGCTTATCGGCCGTTTTTTTCAGGACTAGAGGGTAACAGCGCTCAACGGGTGTGAAGTCCGTCAATAAACTCGATGATTCGCGCGCCCAATTCCGCTGCCAGCGGTAAATTCGGGTCTTTGTAGGACGCCAATTGCCGTTTCACATCGTTGGGCACGATGCGCATCACGTGGTTCATGCCTTCGATCACCGCCAGTGTGGCGTCAGGTTTGGCGGCCTTCAGCGCCTTGGCATCGCCGACACCGACTTGAATGTCGTGACTGCCCTGGACGATCAGCGCCGGCATCTTCAAGCGGGCGAAGGCGGCCGACGGATCCTGGCGAAACAGCGAAATCAGGTACGGCTGCACGCTCGGACGGAAAATCACCTGCAATTGCGGCGGGACGTTGTCGTCAGTGTGGCCGGCCTTGAGTCTGTCGAGCAGCTCGTTGCTGCGCAGCATCAGCGGCGGCGGCAGGCGATTGCTCAATTGCTGGCGCAGCACCTCATCCACCGGCCGGGCGCTCCCGGACAGGGAAATCACGCCCGCCGCTTCGGCACTCGGCGCCGCCAGTGTGGCAATCAACGCGCCTTCGCTGTGCCCGAGCAAAATCAGTTGGCCAAAGCGCGGATCGGTTTTGAGCTTCTGACCCCAGGCCTCGGCGTCGGCCACATAGGCTTCAACCGACAGATTGCGTTCGTCGGGGGTCGCCGCAAGGCTAGCCGCCACACCGCGTTTGTCATAGCGCACGCTGGCGATGTTGTGTTTGGCCAGTACCCAAGCGAGACGCTTGAGGCTGTCGTTGCGTCCGCCGTCGGGGTTGTTGCCGTCACGATCCGTAGGACCGGAGCCGGAAATGATCAGGACAACCGGTACCGGCGTGTCGGACTTGGGTAGCAATAACGAGCCGAAAAGCTCGCCGCTACCGGTGTCCAAAGTGATGGGACGTTGCAGGACTGTGGCCTGGGCTACATTGGAGAGCAGGCCGGTAAACAGGGTAAGGCTCAAGGCTAGAACTCGCAGCATCATCACGCCATCATGAACAAGATGCCGGTTGGACTCGCAGGCACCCATAAGGTTCGAGGATGAACTACTTGGGTAGCCTGCGTATACTGGCGCGCATTACGTATTCAGGTTCATTTCACGGAGCGTCCTGCATGTCCGGCAATACCTACGGCAAGCTGTTCACTGTCACCACCGCGGGCGAAAGCCATGGTCCGGCGTTGGTCGCCATTGTCGACGGCTGCCCGCCGGGCCTGGAGATCTCTCTGGAGGATCTGCAGCGTGACCTGGATCGCCGCAAACCCGGTACCAGCCGCCACACCACCCAGCGCCAGGAAGCCGACGAAGTCGAAATCCTCTCCGGCGTGTTCGAAGGGCGCACCACCGGTTGCTCCATCGGCCTGTTGATCCGCAACACTGACCAGAAGTCCAAGGACTACTCAGCGATCAAGGATCTGTTCCGCCCGGCCCACGCCGACTACACCTACCACCACAAATACGGCGAACGCGATTACCGCGGCGGCGGTCGCAGTTCGGCCCGTGAAACCGCCATGCGCGTGGCCGCCGGTGCGATTGCGAAGAAATACCTGGCCACTCAGGGCATCGTCATTCGTGGCTACATGAGCCAGCTCGGCCCGATCGAAATCCCGTTCAAGACCTGGGATTCGGTGGAAGAGAACGCCTTCTTCAGCCCTGATCCGGACAAAGTACCGGAGCTGGAAGCCTATATGGACCAGTTGCGCCGTGACCAGGATTCGGTCGGCGCGAAGATCACCGTGGTCGCTGAAGGCGTGATGCCGGGCCTCGGCGAGCCGATCTTCGACCGCCTCGACGCCGAACTGGCCCACGCGCTGATGAGCATCAACGCGGTCAAAGGCGTGGAAATCGGCGCCGGTTTCGCCAGCGTCGCCCAGCGCGGCACTGAACACCGCGATGAGATGACGCCGGAAGGTTTCCTCAGCAACAACGCGGGCGGGATTCTCGGTGGCATTTCGTCGGGTCAGCCAATCGTCGCGCACCTAGCGCTCAAGCCAACCTCGAGTATCACCACGCCGGGCCGTTCCATCGACATCCATGGCAACCCGGTAGACGTCATCACCAAGGGCCGTCACGACCCGTGCGTCGGTATCCGTGCCACGCCGATTGCCGAAGCGATGATGGCCATCGTGCTGATGGATCACCTGCTGCGTCACCGAGGGCAGAACCTGGACGTGCACGTGAGCACGCCGGTGTTGGGTCAGCTTTAATGACTGACCTCACAGCCGCTGCGGTTTGACGACTGTGGCGGCGCTCCCGTACTGGCGGCTTTCCAGTTTCTATCTGTTCTATTTCGCCTTGCTCGGTTCGACAGCGCCGTTTCTGGCGCTGTACTTCGATCATCTGGGCTTTTCCAGCGCGCGCATCGGCGAGCTGGTGGCGATCCCGATGCTGATGCGCTGCGTGGCGCCGAACATCTGGGGCTGGCTCGGTGATTACACCGGCCGACGCTTGGCCATTGTGCGCTTTGGCGCGGTCTGCACGCTGCTGACGTTCTCGCTGATCTTCGTCAGCAAGACCTACGCCTGGCTGGCGATGGTCATGGCCTTGCACGCGTTCTTCTGGCACGCGGTGTTGCCGCAATTCGAAGTCATCACGTTGGCGCACTTGCAGGGCCAGACTCACCGTTACAGCCAGATCCGCCTGTGGGGTTCCATCGGTTTCATCATCACCGTGGTCGCACTCGGCAGGTTGTTCGAAGGGTTGAGCCTGGATATCTATCCGGTGGCGCTGGTGCTGATCATGGCCGGGATCGTGGTCAGCAGCCTGTGGGTGCCCAACGCTCAACCGATCCAGGGTGAGCGACCGGCGGGGGACGGTTTTCTCAAGCAGTTGCGCAGTCCAGGGGTACTGGCGTTTTACGGCTGCGTGGCGCTGATGCAGATGAGCCACGGTCCTTATTACACCTTTCTGACCTTGCACCTGGAGCGACTCGGTTACAGCCGTGGGCTGATCGGCATGCTCTGGGCGGTTGGCGTGGTGGCCGAAGTCTTGATGTTTCTGGCCATGAGCAAGATCCTCGCGTGTTTCTCCGTGCGTCGGGTGTTGCTGGCGAGTTTTCTGCTGGCGGCGTTGCGTTGGTTGTTGCTCGGTTCGTTCGCTGAATTTCTTTGGGTGCTGTTATTTGCCCAGGTTCTGCACGCGGCGACTTTTGGTAGTTTTCACGCGGCTGCCATCCAGTTCGTCCAACGTAGCTTCGGCGCGCGCCAACAAGGGCAGGGCCAGGCGTTGTACGCCGCACTGGCCGGCACCGGCGGCGCACTGGGCGCGTTGTATTCCGGCTACAGCTGGAATGCACTCGGCGCCACATTGACCTTTAGTATTGCCAGTCTCGCAGCCCTGGCAGCTGCCGTTATCATTGCCACTCGTATGCAAGAGGACAGGCCATGAGCGTTACCCGTGAACACCTTGCTCAGGAAATCATCGATGCCGGTCGTTTTCTGTATGGCCGCGGCTGGTCGCCGGCCACCAGCAGCAATTATTCGACGCGCCTGTCGCCGACTGAAGCGCTGCTGACGGTGTCCGGCAAGCATAAAGGTCAACTCGGTGTCGACGATGTGCTGGCCACCGACCTGTCGGGCAATAGCCTGGAACCGGGCAAAAAGCCGTCCGCCGAAACCCTGCTGCACACTCAGCTCTACAACTGGCGCCCGGAGATCGGCGCGGTGCTGCACACGCATTCGGTGAACGCCACGGTGCTGTCGCGCCTGACGCCGGAAGATTTCATCGAGTTTGAAGGCTACGAACTGCAAAAAGCCTTCAGCGGTGTGTCGACTCACGAATCCCGAGTACGTGTGCCGATTTTCGATAACGACCAGGACATTGTGCGCCTCGCCGCCAAGGTGCAGCCTTGGCTCCAGGCCCATCCCGATTGCGTCGGCTACCTGCTCCGCGGCCACGGCCTCTACACCTGGGGCGCGCGCATGAGCGATGCGCTGCGGCAGATCGAAGCCTTTGAATTTTTGTTCGAGTGCGAGTTGAAGACTCGCTCGGTTTTTTACCATAAAGCATGAACCGTAAAGGCATGAACCGTTAAGGAGTTGCCCTGATGAGCAGCCTGTCCGTTTACCACGTCTCAAGCCCTGACTTGCCAAACAAGGTGCTGACGCATTTCGAAGACATCGCCTCCACCCTGGCCGAACAGGGCGTGCGCTTCGACCGTTGGCAAGCCACGGCGAAGATCCAGCCCGGCGCGAGCCAGGAAGAAGTGATTGCCGCGTACCAGGAGCAAATCGACACGCTGATGACCGAATGTGGTTACATCACCGTCGATGTGATCAGCCTGAACAGCGATCACCCGCAAAAAGCCGAATTTCGCGCCAAGTTTCTTGACGAACATCGCCATGGCGAAGACGAAGTACGATTTTTCGTCGCCGGCCGTGGCTTGTTCACCCTGCACATCGACGAATACGCCTACGCGGTGCTTTGCGAGAAAAACGACCTGATCTCGGTACCGGCCGGCACCCCACACTGGTTTGACATGGGCGAGCATCCACATTTCGTCGCGATCCGTCTGTTCAACAACCCCGAAGGCTGGGTGGCCAACTTCACCGGCGAAGACATCGCCAGCCGCTTCCCGCGTCTCGAGGACTGAGCCCATGCCGATCAAAGCGATTCTCACCGACATCGAAGGCACCACCAGTGCGGTGAGTTTTGTGTTCGACGTGCTGTTTCCGTACGCCGCCAACCACCTGCCGGATTTCGTTCGCCAGCACGACGAGCGTGCGGATGTAGCCGAGCAACTGCACGCCGTTCGCCGGGACAACAACGAGCCGAACGCTGACGTCGAACGGGTCATCGACATTCTTCTGGGCTGGATCTCCGAAGACCGCAAAGCGACGCCACTCAAAGCGTTGCAAGGCATGGTCTGGGAACAGGGCTATCAGGCCGGACAGTTGAAAGGCCACGTTTACCCGGACGCCGTTGAAGCGCTCAAACGCTGGCATCAGGACGGCTTCAAACTGTTTGTTTACTCTTCGGGATCGATTCAGGCGCAAAAACTGATTTTCGGCTGCTCGCAGGCGGGTGACCTGTCGCCGCTATTCAGCGGCTATTTCGACACCACCTCGGGGCCCAAGCGTGAAGCGCAGTCCTACGAGCGCATTACCCAGGCCATTGGCCTGGACGCTTCGCAGATTCTGTTTCTGTCCGACATCGTGGAGGAACTGGACGCGGCGCGCACGGCGGGAATGGCGACGTGCGGGCTGGCCCGTGAAGGCGTGGAGCTGGCGGGGCATGTGACGGTGGACAGTTTTGCGCGGATCGATCCTTCCACTTTTTAAGATCAAGGCACATAACCTGTAGGAGCCGAGCTTGCTCGCGAAGGCGGCGTGTCAGCCGATTCAAATGTTGACTGACACGCCGCCTTCGCGGGCAAGCCTCGCTCCTACATGGATTGCGCGACTGCAGAAACGTCTCAGGCCGTGAAGCGAAAGCGCTCACGGCCTGTTTGTTTGTAGCGCGTTTATTTATACAACCGCAGGATTTACACCGAGTGATAGGTCGGCAGGGCAAACCGCTGCTGGCTTTGCAGCATGGAGATCTGCGGCAGTTCGCTGGCCTGTTCGGCAATGTCACGGCGAATGGCGCTGATTACCCAGGACAACTGATCACCGGCATGCAATTGCTGGTAAGAAATCGAACGTTTGAAGACTTTGCCGTCGGTGCTGCTCAAGGTCAGCAGAATGCCACCGTCGGGACGTGGCTGGGTGGTCACTTCGAAGTTGGAGAACAGGGACGAAAATTTTTCTTGGATCAGGTTCATGTCTATCAGCTCCGTTAGCTCTTGAATGGCAAGCATGCAGAGGTAGTTGCAGTGATTGTGCCAGCACCTGATTTTTTAAAAGCCTTTATAAATCAATAAGTTAGTTTTCAGCTTATTTTTTGCTTTCGTGCAATCTGCATGAATGGCCATCGTGCATCCTGCATTTTGCGTGGTCGACATCGATTCGATGGAACCAATTACCCGGCGCGAGCTCACGATTTCGAATGCCGCAGTCGTGGATACAAATCATTTCAAAAACCGCGTGTACAGTTCAGGAACCGCTGACGTATTTTCGGCCTCAATCAACGCCGCCCGATAATAAAAAGATCGACCGGGAGCAACCATGAGCCGCACGCCGAACGACACGATTACCTGGGGCATGATGCTCCGCAAGCTGCCTTCCATTGCCAAGGCCATTCCTCGAGTGGTGAAGGGCATGAAAGTCGCCAACGTCAAGGACCCAACCCAACCGTGTGGCCTGGGCTGGTGCTTCGAGCAAGCGACGTTGCGCAATCCAAACGGCCCGGCATTGCTGCAGGGCGAGAGGGCGCTGACTTATGCTCAGGTCAACCAGTGGGCGAACCGCATTGCCCATCATCTGATTGCCCAAGGCATCCGAAAGGGCGATGGGGTGGCGATCTTTATCGAAAATCGCCCGGAACTGTTGGTGACGATTCTGGCGGTGGCCAAGGTCGGCGCGATCAGTGCTTTGCTCAATACCTCGCAAACCCGCGATACCCTGGCTCACAGCCTGAACCTTGTAGCGCCCGCGGCAATCATTGTCGGAGAAGAACTGGTTCCGGCGTTTTTGGCGGTGCGCGAACGGGTGTCGATCGAGGCGGCGCGCACCTGGTTCGTCGCCGATCAAGACACCTTCACTCAACCGGGCATTGCGCCCGACGGGTTCATTAACCTGATGACGGCCAGTTCCGACGCATCCAGCGACAATCCTGACAGCAGCCAACAGATTTTCTTCGACGACCCTTGTTTCTATATCTACACCTCGGGCACTACCGGCTTGCCCAAGGCCGGGGTGTTCAAGCACGGCCGCTGGATGCGCAGCTGCGCAAGCTTCGGGCTGATCGCATTGGATATGCGCCCGGAGGATGTCGTCTATTGCACCTTGCCGCTCTATCACGCCACCGGGCTGTGCGTGTGCTGGGGCTCGGCGATCAGCGGCGCCTCGGGCTTTGCCATTCGCCGAAAGTTCAGCGCCAGTCAATTCTGGAACGATGTGCGCCAGTACCGCGCGACCACCCTCGGTTACGTCGGCGAGTTGTGCCGCTACCTCGTAGATCAACCGCCCAGCACCGACGACAGCAAGCACGGCGTGACGAAGATGATTGGCAATGGCCTGCGCCCCGGCGCGTGGGGCGAGTTCAAGACGCGATTCGGGGTGAACCATATTTGCGAGCTGTACGCCGCCAGTGACGGCAATATCGGCTTCACCAACATCCTGAACTTTGATAACACCGTCGGTTTTTCCCTGATGTCATGGGAGTTGGCCGCCTACGACCACGACAGCGGCGCGCCGATTCGGGATGCCAAGGGTTTCATGCGCAAGGTTGCCAAAGGCGAGAATGGGCTGTTGCTGGCGAAGATTGACGACAAGGCGCCGCTCGACGGTTACACCGATCCGCAGAAGACCGAAAAAGTTGTGCTCCACGACGTGTTCGAGAAGGGCGATCGCTATTTCAATACCGGTGACCTGCTGCGCAACATCGGTTTTGGCCATGCTCAGTTTGTTGACCGTTTGGGTGACACCTACCGTTGGAAGGGCGAAAACGTCTCGACCACCGAAGTCGAAAACATCCTTCTGCAACACCCGACTATTTCCGAGGCCGTGGCCTACGGTGTGGAGATCCAGAACACCAACGGGCGTGCCGGGATGGCAGCGATCACCCCCGCCGAATCCCTGGCAACCCTGGATTTCAGTGAGTTGCTGGCTTTCGCCCGTGAGCAATTACCCGCTTATGCGGTGCCTTTATTCCTGCGAGTGAAAGTGAAAATGGAGACCACCGGGACCTTCAAATACCAGAAGACTCGCCTCAAGGATGAAGCCTTCGACCCCGGAAAAACCGGCGACGATCCAATCTATGCCTGGCTGCCGGGGACCCAGACTTATGTGCAGGTTACTCCGCAGTTGCTGGCGGATATTCACGGCGGCGCTTTTCGTTATTGAATGCAGCGCTATTGAATGTGGCTATGGTGGTCCATGAGAAAAAAGAAGTGACAGCCTCGGGGCTGCTCGGGAAACTGTCGCTTTGCGAATAACAGAAAGTGGAGTCCCCAATGTCAGACCAAAGCCGCCAGATGACCCCTGAAGAAGCCGCTGAATTTGCCGAACAGGTATTCAACAAAGCGCGCGAGGGCGATGCGGCCATGATGGCTGCGCTGTTGACCAAGGGCCTGCCGCCGAACCTGCGCAACCACAAGGGCGATACCTTGCTGATGCTGGCGGCGTACCACGGCCATGTGGAGACGGTAAAAGTCCTGCTCGAACACAAGGCCGACCCGGAAATCCGCAACGACAACGGCCAGAGCCCGATTGCCGGTGCGGCGTTCAAGGGGGATCTGGCGGTGGTCAAGGCACTGGTCGAAGGCGGCGCGCAAGTGGAAGGCTCGTCCTTCGATGGCCGTACCGCGCTGATGATGGCGGCGATGTTCAATCGCGTCGAAATCGTCAACTATCTGATCAGCAAAGGCGCCGACCCGAAAGCCAAGGACGCCAACGGCGTCTGCGCGCTTGATGCCGCGAAAACGATGGGCGCGGTGGACACCACGGCGCAGCTTGAGAAATTGCTTGGCTAACGGCTCAAGGAATTCTTGAGGCAAACGAAAAACCTGTGGCGAGGGGATTTATCCCCGTTGGGTGGCGCAGCCACCCCATTACAGTCACCTATGCTTCTCAGGAAGACCGCGTTAACCGGATTGACGACTGCTTCGCAGCCGAACGGGGTGGTGCGGCATTCCGATAAATCACCTCGCCACAGTGTGGTCGGCCTGAATCAGGCGGGCCTCAATACACCCAAACCTCAACCCGCCGATTCTTGATTCGCCCCTCATCCGCGCTATTGGCCGCCACTGGCATCTCGGCGCCAAAACCACGAATCTCGCGAAATACCACGCCGCTTTTCACCAGTTCCCGCCGCACCGCCATGGCTCGCAGTTTCGACAGCAGATCGGCCCGGGCCGGATCACTCTTGGCATCGCCAAACCCCACCAGCGTCACCTGGCGATTGGTTTTGTCACGCTGCTTTATATAGTCAAGCACCCGCGACAGGTCCTGCCGGGCCTTGTTGTCCAGCGTCGCACTGCCTTCTTCGAAACGGAAATTCACTGTCAGTCGCTGGGCGTGACGGCTGAGCGCCTGGTAACCCTCCGGCATCAACGCATTCGGCGTGACAGTCATGGCCTGGACGGTCTGGGCGATAAAACCATTGGCGGCGACAATCGCCTGGCCCTTGCTGCTTTGGGCGAACGCCACCAATGCTTCTGCCCAGTGATTCTTCCCATCGGGGGGCAGGTAAAAGAACAACCGGCGGGATAACGGATAGTCTTCCGTGGCAATCAGACTGTTGAGCGGCAACATGGCTTGGGATTGGCCATCGGCAATCGCCACGGCTTTGGCCTGACGCACATAAGGCAGGCCGATGAAGCCAATGCCTTGCGGGTCGAGGCTGACCGCGTCGGACAATTGCTCGCTGGATTCGAAACGTTTCGCAGCGCTACTCAGCGTTTTCCCACGACGGCTGAGAACCAATTCCTTGAACGTGTCGTAGGTGCCCGATTGGTCATCCCGCGCATAGAGATGAATCGTCCCACCGGTACCGCCGAGTTCTTCCCAGGTTTTCGCCTCGCCGCTGAAGATTCGCGCCAGTTGTTCGGTGTTCAGTTCACTCAACGGATTTTGCGGATGGAGGATGATCGCCAGGCCATCGATGGCGATGACCTGCTCGGCGCCGGGGCTTTTAAAGTCGCCCAAGGGTTTGAGGTCCACCCTTTCGCTGTCCTTGATCGGGCGCGAGGAGGCGGCAAGATCGGCAGTGGCGGTTTTCAGGGCGGTGAAACCGGTGCTGGAACCGTGGGCTGCGACGTCCACCACGACCCGGCGGCCCTGAACGGTTTCGCCGACGACGCGCAGTTCGTTGGCTTTGTCCGAGGCCTCGCTGTGAACCTTGAGCAGACCCCGTTCGCGCATCAACCCCTCAACCAGCGCCGGCCCCAATGCCGCGCCGATGGTATTGGAGCCCTGGATGCGCAGCACCGGGCCAGTCGCGAGCGTCGGCAAATCGCCAGCCGAAGCCGTCAGCGGCAGCCAGGCGCACAGCATCAACAGGAACAACACGCGCAGCGTCATGCCGGCACCTTACTAAAGCCAAAGGGAGTGCCGGGAGAATAAGTCAGTAAGATTTCTGAAAGATGACAGTCTCTAATGATCGTTCCCACGCTCTGCGTGGGAATGCCGCCAGGGACGCTCCGCGTTCCGCTTTTGAATGTGACGCAGAGCGTCACGGGATGCATTCTCACGCAGAGCGTGGGGACGATCAGTGCAACCGGATCAGCTCAGCTCAAGCCAGATCGGCGCGTGATCCGACGGCTTTTCCATCCCGCGCAGTTCGTAATCCACCCCGGCATCCTTCACCCGTGGCAACAACCCGTGGGACGCCATGATCAAGTCAATCCGCAGCCCGCGCTTGGGCTCATCCTCAAAACCGCGGCTACGGTAGTCGAACCAGCTGAAACGGTCGGTCACCTGCGGGTT
Organism: Pseudomonas sp. ZS1P83; assembly: GCF_054897825.1. Classification (NCBI taxonomy): domain Bacteria; kingdom Pseudomonadati; phylum Pseudomonadota; class Gammaproteobacteria; order Pseudomonadales; family Pseudomonadaceae; genus Pseudomonas; species Pseudomonas sp. ZS1P83. The sequence goes on along the minus strand of NZ_CM142706.1, from coordinate 3,243,116 downwards.
CAAGTGACGGAAGCTGTCCACCAGGCCCCAGTTTTTCAAACGGGCCATCCACTCGCGTTCTTCCGGCAGGAAGCTGCATTTGCCGGTTTTCAGCCAGCGCTTCATGTTGTCCGGGCCGATACCGATGTCGCAGTCTTGCGGGGAAATGTTCACGTCGCCCATCACCACCACCGGCTGATCGTTGCTGAACTGGCTTTCCAGCAGTTGCTGCAGATCGCTGTAAAAGCGTTCCTTGGCCGGGAACTTGGTGGGGTGATCGCGGCTTTCGCCCTGTGGGAAATAGCCGTTCATGATGGTCACCGGCACGCCATTGGCGTCGGCGAAAGTGCCCCAGATGAAGCGGCGCTGAGCATCTTCTTCATCGGTGACGAAACCTTTGTGCAGCGCGATAGGTTCCTGACGCGAGAGCAGGGCGACACCGTAGTGACCCTTTTGCCCGTGAAAATACACGTGATAACCCAGCGCCTGAACCTCGGCCAGCGGGAATTGGTCGTCGTGGACCTTGGTTTCCTGCAAGCCGATAACGTCAGGCTGATGCTTTTCGATCAGCGCCGCCAGCTGATGGGGGCGAGCGCGCAGCCCATTGATGTTGAAGGAGACGATCTTCATGGTCGGCAGTCCTGGCAAGGCAAAAGGGCGATGCTAGCTGACATGTAGGAATGGGGCCAGTGTTGGGTAAGGGGATTCACTGTGTTCTGTCAGATCTTCATTGGCAGCACTTGCCCGCGAAGGCGGCAGCTCAGTCGATGAAGATCTCGACTTGGTCTATACCTGTCTGGGGAACTGTGAAGCCACCCAAACGCTCGTACCAATAAGAGCGCAGTCATTTGAGCTGTGCCAGGGGAGAAATACCGTTATGCCTGAAACCTCGACCGTCATCGCCGATATTCACATGCTCGACAACGGTTATTCCCGCGAAGCGCGTTCGCTGTTGTATCAGGCTTACCGGCATGAGCCGACATTCGGCTACCTGTTCGAAGCGGAACGTCCCGGTTATGAACAGCGGGTCCGCGCGACCGTGCGCGAGCTGGTCAAACAACACTTTCTTCAGGACTTGCCGGCCATCGGCCTGCTGGTCAACGACCGGTTGATCGGCATCGCGCTGATCGCGCCGCCGCAACGTCGCCTGGGCATCACCGAAAGTTGGGCCTGGCGCTTGCGCATGGTGCTCAGCACCGGGTTCCGCTGCACCCGGAGCTATCTCGAGTATCACGATGCCGTAATGGCTTGCGTGCCGTCCGACTCGGTGCACCTGCTGCCGTTGCTGGGGGTTCATCCGCAATTCCAGGGCAAACACTTCGGCGAACAATTGCTGCAAGCGGTGCACAACTGGTGCGCGGTGGATGAGCACTCCGAGGGCGTGATTCTCGATACCGGGAATCCTCGTTACCTGGATTTCTATAAGCGTCAGGGTTATGAGGAAATCGGTGAGGTCGCCGTAGGACCGATTCGCGAGCACGTGTTTTTCCACGCCAACCCGCAGGTGTTACAAACAGCAACGGCATAAAGGTAGAACTTTCACGCCACGCCAGGCTCTATCACGCTCCCAAGCTCGTGATAGCATCCGCGCCTATGAAGTTTCCAGGAAGAATTACCAGCGGCGTGCTGATGCTGATCACCAGCTGCACGGCGCTGGCCCAAAGTGAATTGGATGTGCGGATCAAACCGTCCAACGATGAACTGAAAGCCAATATAGAGAGCTATATCGGCAGCCCCGGCGATCGTGATGAAGAGGCTTTGTTGCGCTTCAGTCGTGGCGCTGAAGAACAGGCACGCAAGGCCGCCCAGGCCTTGGGCTATTACCAGCCGCAGATCGACTCGCAGGTGAAGGGCGGCAAGACGCCTCGCCTGGTGCTGACTATTGATCCCGGCGAGCCGGTTCATTTGCGCAACGTCACTATTCGCATCGACGGCCCGGCCGCCTCCCTCAAATCCTTTCGTGTACCCAAAAGCAATGCGCTGAAAACCGGCGCAGTGCTCAACCATGGCCGTTACGAAGACGCCAAGCGCGTCATTCAGAACCAGGCTTCGCGCTACGGCTTTTTCAGCGGATATTTCACCCGCCAGAAATTGTCGGTCGACCCGCGAGCCGGCGTTGCCGACATTGAACTGATCTATAACAGCGGCCCGCGCTATTCACTGGGCAAGGTCAGTTTCGAGGGTGATACGCCGTTCGACGAAGACCTGCTGCAACGCATGGTGCCGTTCAAGGCCGGCGCGCCTTATGACTCCGAGCTGATCGCCGAACTCAATCAGGCCATGCAATCGAGCGGCTATTTCGACAGTGTGCGGGTGGATGCGGCGCCGACGGCGTCGAAGAACGATGTCATCCCGGTAGACGTCAAACTCGAAACCCGCAAACCACGGACCATGGGCCTGGGGCTGGGTTATTCCACCGACGTCGGCCCACGGGTCAAGGCCAACTGGACCCGGCACTGGGTCAACCCTCAGGGGCACAGCTATGGCTGGGAGACCGAAGTCTCGGCACCACGACAGAACGTCGGTGTGTTCTATGACATTCCACTGGACCCGCCGCTGACCGACAAACTGCGGTTCGCCGGTGGCTATCAGAACGAAGAAATCGCCGACAAGGATTCCCTCAGCAAACTGCTGACTGTCGGTCCCGAGTGGCACAGCAAGCTGCCCAGCGGTTGGCAGCGGGTGGTGTCGCTCAAATGGCAGCGCGAGGAATACAGGCTCGGCGACGACTCGGGGCTCAGCACGTTGCTGATGCCTGGCGTCAGCTATTCGTACCTGAAAAGCGACAACCGCATCGACCCGCACAACGGTTATCGCCTGGAATTGGAGACCAAAGTGGCCAAGGAAGGTGTGGGGTCGGACACCAATCTGGTCTACGGCACCGCGCTGGTGAAAGGCTTGACCACGGTCTTCGACAAGCACCGCTTCCTCGGGCGGGTGCAGGTCGGCGGTAGCGCCACCAACGGCTACCAATCGGTGCCGCCGTCGCTGCGCTTCTTCGCCGGTGGCGATCAGAGCGTGCGCGGCTACGACTACCAGAGCCTGTCCCCGGTAAACTCCGAGGGCGACCGCATCGGTGGCCGCTACATGATCGCCGGCAGCGTCGAGTATCAGTACTCCGTCGCCGAAAAATGGCGGGTCGCGACCTTTATCGACCAGGGCAACTCCTTCAATACCCTCGAACTGCCGAACCTCAAGACCGGTGTTGGTATCGGCGTGCGCTGGATCTCTCCGGTGGGGCCGATACGCCTCGACCTGGCCCATGCGATGGACGACGACGGCGGCATTCGACTGCACTTTTCCATGGGGCCTGAGCTGTGAGTCGTGGTTTGAAAATAACGCTGTCGGCGATTCTGGCGCTGTTGATGCTGGTCGTCCTGACCGTGGCCTCGGTGTTAGGTACGGCGACGGGCAGTCGCTGGGCGCTGGGGTTTGTGCCGGGTTTGACCGTGGACAATTTTCAGGGGCGTCTGGGCGGACAATGGAGTGCCGACCATTTGGTGTGGCAGCAGGACAGCAGCCGGGTTGAGCTGAGCAAGGCGATTTTCGCCTGGTCGCCGTTGTGCCTGACGCGTATGACCTTGTGCATCAAGCAATTGCAGGCCGATCAAGTCAGCCTGCAATTCCCGCCGGGCACTGAAGAAGAAAGCAGCGGCCCGATAAAGCTTCCGGATTTAAAGCTGCCGCTGGCGATTGAACTGGGTGACGTCAAGGTCGGTAGCCTGCTGTTCAACGGCAGTGAAGAACTCAAGGGTTTGCAACTGGCGGCGCACTGGACGGCCAAAGGCTTGCAGATCGACTCTGTTCATTTGCAAAGGGATGATCTGAGCCTGAATCTTTCAGGCCTGCTGCAACCCAGCGGCCACTGGCCGCTGACAGTCGAAGGCAAACTGACCCTGCCGGCGCCCGGCACCGAGCCTTGGACGCTGGCCCTGAAGGTTGACGGCGATCTGCTGAAAACCCTGAACCTGAACGCCGACAGCAGTGGTTACCTGAACGGCCAACTGACCGGTGAACTGCAACCGCTGGTGGAAAACCTGCCGGCAAAGGTGCGGATCACCGCTGACGGCTTCAAGCCCAGCGCCGATCTGCCGGACACCCTGCAACTTAATCAACTGGAACTCACCGGCGACGGCGACCTGAAAAACGGTTACCAGTTACTCGGCAAAGCCACATTGCCCGCAGAAATTGGCCCGGTCGCGTTGTTGCTGCAAGGCAAGGTCGACGCCAACGGCGCTCAGATCGCCGGGTTGGACCTCACGGCCAACGACAAGCAAAGCCTCAAAGTCACCGGCAACCTCGACTGGAGCAAAGGCCTGAGCGCTGAAGCGAAAATCGACTGGCTGGATTTCCCGTGGCATCGCCTCTATCCGCTGATCGACGAGCCAGAAGTGGCATTGCGCAGCTTCAATGGTGAAGTTTCCTACACCGACGGCCAATACCTCGGCAGCTTCAAAGCCGCACTCGACGGCCCGGCCGGGGCGTTCAGCCTGACCAGCCCGTTCAGCGGCGACCTGACGAAAATCTACCTGCAACAAATTCGACTCGAAGCCGGGCAGGGCAAGGCCGAAGGGCACCTGAACCTGCAATTTGCCGATGGCATTGCCTGGGACACTGCGCTGGACCTGTCGGCAATCAACCCGGCGTACTGGGTCGCGGAGTTGCCGGGCACGCTGGCCGGACCGTTGCGCAGCAAGGGCGAGATGAAGAGTGAAAAACTCAGCCTGACCGCCGACCTCGATCTCAAAGGCAAACTGCGCGGTCAACCGGCTGTTCTGCAAGCAAAAGCCGATGGCAGCGGTGAGCAATGGAACCTCAGCGCACTACAGATTCGCCTGGGCGACAACAGCATCAACGGCAAAGGCAGCCTGCAACAGAAGCTCGCCGGCCAGATCGATATCAAGCTGTCGCGCCTGGCCCAACTCTGGCCGCGACTGCGCGGTCAGCTCAATGGCCGCATCGATGTCGCCGGGACGCTCAAGGCGCCGCAAGGCAAGCTCGGGCTGCAAGGCACACAACTGGCGTTCGAAGACAATCGCCTGCAAAGCCTGAATCTGGATGCAACCCTCGACAGTGCGCAGCGCGCGAAAATCGATCTCAAGGGCAGTGGCATTCAGGCCAGTGATACGTCACTGGGGACGCTGACTGCCAGTGGCCAGGGCGATATCAAAAACCAGAAACTTGCCCTCGATCTGCAAGGGCCGAAGCTGAAACTTGCGCTCGGCCTCGATGGCAATCTGGATAAAGGCAATTGGCGTGGGCGGCTGGCCAGCGGTGATATCCAGGCCGGCGGTCAGGACTGGAAGCTGCAAGGTCCGGCGAAGCTTGAACGGTTGGCAGACGGCAAGGTCAATGTCGGCGCCCATTGCTGGACATCCGGCCCGGCCAGCCTGTGCGGTGAGGATCAGCGCCTGATGCCTGAGCCGAAGCTGCGTTATCACCTCAAACAATTCCCGATCGACAGCCTCGCGCAATGGTTGCCGAAAGATTTCGCCTGGAAGGGCCGCCTCAATGCCGACCTGCAACTGGACCTGCCGGCCAGCGGCCCGAACGGCCAGATCAGCGTCGATGCCAGCGGCGGCACGTTGCGCATCAAGGAGAAGGACCAGTGGCTGGACTTCCCCTACCAGACGCTGACACTCAACAGCAAACTCACGCCCAAGCGCATCGACACCGACCTCAACTTCGTCGGCGGCAAGCTCGGCGAACTCAGGGTCCAGGCGCAGATCAATCCGCTGCCGAACAACAAACCACTGGCCGGCTCGTTCCGCTTGAGTGGTCTGGACTTGTCCGTGGCGCGGCCGTTCGTGCCGATGGTCGAGAAACTGACCGGTCGTTTAAATGGCAGCGGCACGCTTGCAGGCACGCTGCTGGCGCCGCAGGTCAACGGCAATCTGCTGCTCAGCGACGGCGAGATTTCCGGGGCTGAACTGCCGATGGATCTCGAAGCGCTGCAACTTCAAGCCGTGATTGCGGGTGAAACCGTGCAGTTGAACGGCGGTTGGAAAAGCGGCAAGAGCGGGCAGGGCAGCCTGAATGGCAACATCGCCTGGGGTCAGGCGCTGGTGGTGGATCTGGCGCTCAAAGGCACGCAATTGCCAGTCACCGTCGAGCCGTACGCCAAGCTGGAAGTGGCGCCAGACCTGAAGATCTCGATGAAGGACGACAAACTGGCGATTGCCGGCAAGGTGCTGGTGCCAAAAGGCGAGATCACCGTGCGCGAGTTGCCGCCGTCGACGGTCAAGGTGTCCGATGACACGGTGATCGTCGGCCAGCAGACCGAAGCGGGCAAACCGCCGATGGCCATGGCGATGGACATCGATGTGGTGGTGGGGCAGGACAAGCTCAGCTTTGCCGGGTTTGGCCTGACCGCCAATCTGCAAGGTCATGTGCACATCGGCGACAACCTGGACACCCGCGGCGAACTCTGGCTCAACGATGGGCGATACCGTGCCTACGGTCAGCGGCTGACGGTGCGCCGTGCGCGGTTGCTGTTTGCCGGTCCCATTGATCAGCCGTATCTGGACATCGAAGCGATTCGCCAGACCGACGACGTGATCGCCGGCATTCGCCTGAGCGGCAGCGCCGAGCAGCCGACGACACAGATCTTCTCTGAGCCAGCCATGAGCCAGGAGCAGGCGTTGTCGTATCTGGTGCTGGGGCGCCCGCTGAGCACCAGCGGTGAGGACAACAATATGCTCGCCCAAGCCGCGCTGGGGCTGGGGTTGATGGGCAGCTCGGGGGTGACCAGCGGGTTGGCCAAGGACCTGGGTATTCAGGACTTCCAGCTCGACACCCAGGGCAGCGGCAACGCAACCAGCGTTGTGGCCAGCGGCAATATCTCCGAGAAGCTCAGCCTGCGTTATGGCGTTGGTGTGTTCGAACCGGCCAACACCATCGCCTTGCGTTACAAGCTGAGCAAGAAGGTCTACCTCGAAGCCGCCGGCGGCGTGGCCAGTTCGCTGGACATCTTCTACAAGCGGGACTTTTAGTCCTCTCACCCATGATCGTTCCCACGCTCTGCGTGGGAATGCAGCCCGGGACGCTCCGCGTCCCTTCCAAAGCCGAACGCAGAACGTCCGTTGAGGCATTCCTTTGCTGCGCGTGGGAACGATCGGTCGTGAGCCACTCATCACCTAAAGACAAAGCATCCTAACTATTACTTTGACATTCGCTGCCTAGGCAGTAATATCTCGACATACATTCACTGCCTAGGCAGCTAATCGGTGGTCAGATGAAACATTTCACCTCATACGATTTCCATAATTGCCATCTCGGCCTTTTGCTCGGGCGCGCTGCGCTGCTCAAGGACCGGATCATCGACACGCACATGGAACCCCACGGCATCACCGCCGCGCAGTTCAAAGTGCTGATCATCATGGCCCAGTTCGGCGTCGATACCCCGGCGGAGCTGTGCCGTCACCTGTCGCTGGACAGCGGTTCGATGACCCGCATGCTCGATCGTCTGGAACAGAAAGGTTTCCTCGCCCGCCAACGCTCCGAGGCGGACCGCCGGCAGGTTCAACTGGTGCTGACCAAAGAAGGCCAGAAGCTCGCCGACCGCCTGCCGCACATCGGCGCCGATGCGATGAATGAACTGGCAGGCGCGATCACCCCGGAAGAATTGAAAACCCTGGAACAGATCCTGAAGAAAATTTTGGTGGCAGCCGGTGACTCGATCACCCTGCTGCGGGTAGGTGACAAATGAGCAGTAAAACCTTGCGTGCCGGCCTGAGCCTGGTGTTGTTGGCCATGAGCCTCGCCGGCTGCGCCAGTTACAGCGGCCTGACCACCGAGGGCGTCAGCCTCGATGCGAAAAACCTCAAGGCCGGGCAATCGCTCAATGGCGTGACCCTCTCGCCCGCGGCCTGGCCGAAAAGTGACTGGTGGAAAAGCCTCGGTGACCCACAGCTCGACGGCTTGATCCGCGAAGCCCTGCACGACAGCCCTGACATGCAAATCGCCGATGCCCGTGCTCACCAGGCCAGCGCGGCCGCTTACGCCGCCGACGCTGCGCGGATGCCAACCCTAGATGCCAGCGCTGGCGTCAGCCGTTCGCGTCTGGCCCGCGATCAGGACCCGAGTGGGCAGGGTGGTACTTATTCCACCGTGCGCAACATCGGCGCCAGTTTCAATTACAACTTCGATCTCTGGGGCGGTCAGCGTGATACCTGGGAAGCCGCACTGGGCCAGGCTCGTGCTGCCGAAGTCGATCAACAAGCCGCTCAGCTGACCTTGTCCGCCGACGTGGCTCGTGCCTACAGCGATCTGGGTCAGGCGCACATCGTCTATGACCTGGCCAGTGAAGACCTCAAGCGCACCCGGCAAATGCTCGATCTGAGCCAGCGTCGCCTGAGTTCCGGGATCGACAGTCAATACCAGTTCCAGCAGACCGAAAGCCTTGAAGCTACGTCCGAAGCGAGCCTGATCGACGCCGAAAAACGCCTGCAAAGCGCAAAAATCGCGTTGGCCGTATTGCTCGGTAAAGGCCCGGATCGCGGCAATGAAATCGCCCGGCCGAAAATCCTTCAGGCCAGCGCCGTCGCGTTGCCCTCGGTGCTGCCGGCCGAGCTGTTGGGTCGGCGTCCAGACCTGGTGGCCGCCCGTTGGCGGGTTGAGGCGGCGAGCAAGAACATCGACGCCGGCAAAACCCAGTTCTATCCAAACTTGAACCTTAGCGCTGCGGCCGGTGCCGAATCATTGCTGGGCGACGCGATGTTCGGTTCGGCCAGTCGCTTCTTCAACATTGCGCCGACGATCTCTGTGCCGATCTTCGACGGTGGCCGCCTGCGTGCCGACCTCGATTCCCGCGACGCCGATTACGACCTCGCCGTGGCGCAGTACAACAAAAGCCTGGTGAAAGCGCTGGGTGATGTCAGCGACGCCATCAACCAGTTGCGCGACATCGGCCGGCAGATCGGCGCTCAGCAGCACGCCACCGACATTGCCCAGGATTCTTACAACACCGTGGTCCAGCGTTACGGTTCCGGCATCGGCAACTACCTGGACGTGCTCAGCATCGAGCAGCAATTGCTCCAGGCCCAGCGTCAGCTGGCCAACCTGAATGCCGAGCAGATCGACCTGTCGATCCAACTGATGCAGGCGCTGGGCGGTGGCTTCCAGGGCGAAACCCTGGCCGCCGCCAAAGTAACCCCAGCCACGCAGACCCACTAATTCAAGGTATTTGTCATGGCCACTGCCGATACAACTCCTGCTCCAACTAATAAAGCGTCTGACAACGCTCAAGACACGAGCAACCCGCGCAAACGCAAAGTCATGCTGGTGGTGTTGGCGATCGTGGTGATCCTCGCCGGTGTCGGCGTCTGGGGTTATCACGAATTCTACGGGCGCTGGAACGAAAGCACCGACGACGCCTATGTGAATGGCAACGTGGTGGAAATCACTCCGTTGGTCACCGGCACCGTGGTCAGCATCGGTGCCGACGATGGCGATCTGGTGCACGAAGGCCAGGTGCTGATCAACTTCGACCCGAACGACGCCCAAGTCGGTCTGCAAAGTGCCCAGGCCAACCTGGCCCGCACCGTACGCCAGGTTCGCGGCTTGTACAGCAACGTCGACGGCATGAAAGCCCAGGTCAACGCCCAGCAGGCCGAAGTGCAAAAAGCTCAGGACAACTTCAATCGCCGGAAAAACCTCGCCGCTGGCGGCGCGATTTCTCAGGAAGAACTGTCCCACGCTCGCGATGACCTGACCTCGGCGCAAAACGCCCTGGCCAACGCCAGACAACAGCTGAAAACCACCAGCGCGTTGGTGGATGACACCGTGGTTTCGTCGCACCCGGACGTGATGTCCGCTGCCGCGCAATTGCGTCAGGCCTACTTGAACAACTCCCGCAGCACCTTGATCGCGCCGGTCACCGGTTATGTCGCCAAACGCTCCGTACAACTGGGCCAACGCGTCCAGCCGGGTACGGCGCTGATGGCGGTCATTGCGCTGGATCAGTTGTGGATCGACGCCAACTTCAAGGAAACCCAACTGCGTGACATGCGCATCGGTCAACCGGTGGACATCGAGGCCGACCTCTACGGCAGCGACGTGAAATACAGCGGCACCATCGACAGCCTCGGCGCCGGTACCGGCAGCGCGTTTGCCTTGCTGCCAGCGCAGAACGCGACCGGTAACTGGATCAAGATCGTCCAGCGCGTGCCAGTGCGGATTCACATCAACGCCGAAGAACTGGCCAAGCACCCGTTGCGGGTGGGCCTGTCGACTCAGGTTGATGTGAACCTGCGCGACCAGAGCGGTCCGGTGCTGGCGCAACAGTCGCCGCAGAAAGCCTCGTTCAGCACCAACGTTTATGACCGTCAGTTGGCCGAGGCCGACGCGATGATCACTCAGTTGATCCACGACAACAGCGCTGCGGTCAGCAAAACCGCTCAACGCTGATTCGCCAATCCCTCAGCGGCGCCCGTTAAAAGGCGCCGCGCCAGCCCAGTTTCAAAGGATTTGCGATGAGCAATAACGCGTCTTTCACGCCGCCAAGCCTAGTGCTCAGCACCATCGGCCTGTCGCTGGCGACCTTCATGCAGGTGCTCGACACCACCATCGCCAACGTGGCGCTGCCGACGATTTCCGGCAACCTGGGCGTGAGTTCGGAGCAGGGCACCTGGGTGATTACCTCATTCGCGGTGAGTAACGCCATCGCGTTGCCCCTGACCGGTTGGCTCAGCCGGCGCTTCGGTGAGGTGAAGCTGTTTCTCTGGGCGACCATTCTGTTCGTGGTGGCTTCGTTTTTGTGCGGCATCTCGACCTCGATGCCTGAGCTGATTGGCTTCCGGGTGCTGCAAGGTCTGGTGGCAGGTCCGTTGTACCCGATGACCCAGACGCTGCTGATCGCAGTCTATCCGCCGGCCAGGCGCGGCATGGCCCTGGCGTTGCTGGCGATGGTCACGGTGGTCGCACCGATTGCAGGCCCCATCCTCGGCGGCTGGATCACCGACAGTTACAGCTGGCCGTGGATCTTCTTCATCAACGTACCGATCGGTATTTTCGCGGTGATGGTGGTGCGTTCGCAGCTCAAGGCGCGGCCGGTGGAAACCAGTTACCAGCCGATGGATTACGTCGGTTTGATCACGCTGATCATTGGCGTCGGCGCCTTGCAGGTGATCCTCGACAAGGGCAACGACCTCGATTGGTTCGAGTCGAACTTCATCCTCATTGGCGCGGCCATTTCCGTGATTGCGCTGGCTGTGTTCGTGATCTGGGAAATGACCGACAAACACCCGGTGGTCAACCTGCGGCTGTTCGCTTACCGCAACTTCCGCATCGGCACCATCGTGTTGGTGCTGGGTTACGCCGGGTTCTTCGGGATCAACCTGATCCTGCCGCAATGGCTGCAAACCCAGATGGGTTACACGGCGACCTGGGCGGGGCTGGCGGTGGCGCCGATCGGGATCCTGCCGGTGCTGATGTCGCCGTTTGTCGGCAAGTACGCGCACAAGTTCGATCTGCGGCTGCTGGCTGGGCTGGCGTTTCTGGCGATTGGGTTGAGTTGCTTCATGCGCGCCGGGTTTACCAATGAAGTGGACTTCCAGCACATCGCGCTGGTGCAGTTGTTCATGGGGATTGGTGTGGCGCTGTTCTTCATGCCGACCTTGAGCATTTTGATGTCGGATCTACCGCCGAGCCAAATCGCCGACGGCGCGGGCCTGGCGACGTTCCTGCGGACCTTGGGCGGCAGTTTTGCGGCGTCATTGACGACGTGGATCTGGATTCGCCGGGCGGATCAGCATCATGCGTATTTGAGTGAAAGCATTACGACCTATGAACCGGCGACTCGGGATGCGTTGAACAGTCTGGGCGGGGCGGGCAATCCAGCGTATGCGCAGCTGGATCATGTGCTGACCAGTCAGGCGTACATGCTGTCGACCGTGGATTACTTCACGTTGCTGGGGTGGGGGTTTATGGGGTTGATCTTGCTGGTGTGGCTGGCGAAACCGCCGTTTGCGGCGAAGGCGGGGCCTGCTACCTCCGGCCATTAAGCGAATCCGTGTAGGAGCGAGGCTTGCCCGCGAAGGCGTCGTATCATTCAACATTGATGTCGACTGATACGACGCCTTCGCGGGCAAGCCTCGCTCCTACAGGGATCTCATTCAACGGTCAGGCGCGGGTTTCCAAAATCAAACGGCGCCAGCGCAAACCCATTCTCATCCACCTGCAACGCCCACCCCTGACGATCCCAATCCCCCAACACAATCCGCTTGGCCGCCTGCTCGCCAATCTGCAATTTGTGAATGGCCGGGCGATGGGTATGCCCATGGATCAAGGTCTTCACGCCAAAGGTCTGCATGATCCGCGGCACTTCTTCCGGTGTGACATCAACAATGTCATTGGCCTTCATCCGCGTCTGCGCACGGCTTTCACTGCGCAGCTTGCGCGCCAGTTTATGGCGAGTCCGCAAGGGCAAGTGCCGCAGGATGAACAGGGTGATGGGGTTACGCAGATAACGACGCAGCTTCATGTAAGCCTCGTCGCGGGTGCACAGGCTGTCGCCATGCATCAACAGGACCGGCTCACCGTAAAACTGCACGACACTCGGGTCCTTCAACAACGTACAGCCGGCCTGTTTACAGAAGGCCTGGCCGAGCATGAAGTCGCGATTGCCGTGCATCAGAAAAATGGCCGTGCCGCTGTCGCTGAGTTCGCGCAGGGCCTGGCAGATGGAACGCTGAAAGGGCGTCATGGCATCGTCGCCAATCCACGCCTCGAAAAAATCGCCCAGAATGTACAGCGCACTCGCCGAGCGGGCGCGTCCGGCGAGCAAATCCAGAAACGCCCGGGTGATGTCCGGGCGCTCCTCTTCCAGATGTAAGTCTGAAATCAGCAGTATCACTCAATGATCTCGGCTTTCTCGATGATCACGTCTTCTGCCGGTACGTCCTGGTGGCCAGATTTCATGGTGGTGGAAACACCTTTGATCTTGTCGACGACGTCGGTGCCTGCAACGACTTTAGCAAATACCGCGTAGCCCCAGCCCTGAGCGGTCTTGGCGCTGTGGTTCAGGAAGCTGTTGTCAGCCACGTTGATGAAGAACTGGGCGGAAGCCGAATGCGGTTCCATGGTGCGAGCCATGGCCACGGTGTACTTCTCGTTCGGCAGGCCGTTGTCGGCTTCGTTCTGGATGCTTGGGCGCTTGTCTTTCTTTTCTTTCATGCCTGGCTCGAAACCGCCGCCCTGGATCATGAAGTTACCGATGACACGGTGGAAAACGGTGTTTTCGTAGTGGCCGGCTTTAACGTATTCGATGAAGTTGGCAACGGTAACCGGTGCCTTTTCAGCGTTCAGTTCCAGGACGATGTCGCCATGGTTGGTGGTCAGTTTGACTTGGGTCATGATCGGTACTCTTTATATGAATTCGTGGGTTTCGGGGCGTTACAGCCCTCAACCGGTCTGGCCAGCAACAGCCAAGGTGCGCAGTTTAGCGTGCCGGGCGCGAATTTCGAGGCTGTTTTTCATTTGCATCCGATTAAATGCAGCCGTTTTTTGGCCTGCTCTGTCAGCGGCTTGACAGCATCGGCTATGATAAGCCCCTTTGATTTAACAGCCGCTTTGATTTGGCCAACTGGCCGCGCACTTGTACGTTCAAGGATCCTATGAGCAAGCCCACTGTCGACCCTACCTCGAATTCCAAGACTGGCCCTGCCGTGCCGGTCAATTTCCTGCGCCCGATCATCCAGGCGGACCTGGACTCGGGTAAGCACACGCAGATCGTCACCCGTTTCCCGCCTGAGCCCAACGGCTATCTGCATATCGGTCACGCCAAGTCGATTTGCGTGAACTTCGGTCTGGCCCAGGAATTTGGCGGCGTCACGCACCTGCGTTTCGACGACACCAACCCGGCCAAGGAAGACCAGGAATACATCGACGCGATCGAAAGTGACGTCAAATGGCTGGGCTTCGAATGGTCCGGTGAAGTGCGCTACGCCTCGCAGTATTTCGACCAGTTGCATGACTGGGCCGTTGAACTGATCAAGGCCGGCAAGGCCTACGTCGACGACCTGAGCCCCGAACAGGCCAAGGAATACCGCGGCAGCCTGACCGAGCCGGGCAAGAACAGCCCGTTCCGCGACCGCTCCGTGGAAGAGAACCTCGACTGGTTCGCCCGTATGAAGGCCGGCGAATTCAAGGATGGCGCACGCGTGCTGCGGGCCAGGATCGACATGGCCTCGCCGAACATGAACCTGCGCGACCCGATCATGTATCGCATCCGTCACGCTCACCACCACCAGACCGGTGACAAGTGGTGCATCTACCCGAACTACGACTTCACCCACGGTCAGTCGGACGCCATCGAAGGCATCACTCACTCGATCTGCACGCTGGAGTTCGAAAGCCACCGTCCGCTGTACGAGTGGTTTCTCGAGAACCTGCCCGTGCCGGCGCAACCGCGTCAGTACGAGTTCTCGCGCCTGAACCTGAACTACACGATCACCAGCAAGCGCAAGCTCAAGCAACTGGTCGATGAAAAGCACGTTCACGGTTGGGACGATCCGCGCATGTCCACGCTGTCCGGCTTCCGCCGCCGTGGTTACACGCCGAAATCGATCCGCAACTTCTGCGACATGATCGGCACCAACCGTTCCGACGGCGTGGTCGACTTCGGCATGCTGGAATTCAGCATCCGTGACGACCTCGACCACAGCGCCCCGCGTGCCATGTGCGTGCTGCGCCCGCTGAAAGTCGTGATCACCAACTACCCGGAAGGCCAGGTCGAGAACCTCGAATTGGCGTGCCACCCGAAAGAAGACATGGGCGTGCGCGTTCTGCCGTTCGCCCGTGAGATCTACATCGATCGTGAAGACTTCATGGAAGAGCCGCCAAAAGGCTACAAACGCCTGGAGCCGAACGGCGAAGTGCGCCTGCGCGGCAGCTACGTGATCCGTGCGGACGAAGCGATCAAGGACGCCGATGGCAACATCGTCGAACTGCGTTGCTCGTATGACCCGGACACCCTGGGCAAGAACCCTGAAGGCCGCAAGGTCAAGGGCGTCGTGCACTGGGTGCCGGCCGCTGCCAGCGTCGAGTGCGAAGTGCGTCTGTACGATCGCCTGTTCCGTTCGGCCAACCCTGAGAAGGCTGAAGACAGCGCCAGTTTCCTGGACAACATCAACCCTGACTCGCTGCAAGTCCTCACCGGTTGTCGTGCCGAGCCTTCGTTGGGCAATGCACAGCCGGAAGACCGTTTCCAGTTCGAGCGCGAAGGTTACTTCTGCGCGGATATCAAGGACTCGAAACCAGGTTCTCCGGTCTTCAACCGTACCGTGACCCTGCGCGATTCGTGGGGCCAGTGATTCAGCGTTAAGGAGCACTCAGTGCTTACGATCTACAACACGCTCACCAAGAGCAAAGAAGTATTCAAGCCGCTGGATGGCAACAATGTGCGCATGTACGTCTGCGGGATGACCGTGTACGACTACTGCCACATTGGCCACGGCCGCAGCATGGTCGCGTTTGACCTGGTGACCCGCTGGTTGCGGTTCAGCGGTTACAACCTGACCTACGTGCGCAACATCACCGACATCGAAGACAAGATCATTAATCGGGCCAAGGAGAACGGCGAGCCGTTCGACGTGCTGACCGAGCGCATGATCACCGCGATGCACGAGGACGAGGCGCGCCTCAACATCCTCAAGCCGGATATGGAACCGCGGGCCACCGATCATATCCCTGGCATGCTGAGCATGATCCAGACGTTGATCGACAAGGGTTACGCCTACGCACCGGGCAATGGCGACGTGTATTACCGCGTCGCCAAGTTCATGGGCTACGGCAAGCTGTCGCGCAAAAAAATTGAAGACCTGCGCATCGGCGCGCGCATCGAAGTCGACGAGTCGAAACAGGATCCGCTGGACTTCGTGCTGTGGAAAGCCACCAAGCCGGGCGAGCCGAGCTGGGAATCGCCGTGGGGCGCCGGGCGTCCGGGTTGGCACATCGAGTGCTCGGTGATGTCCACCTGCTGCCTCGGCGAGACGTTCGATATTCATGGCGGCGGCAGCGACCTCGAATTCCCGCACCATGAAAACGAAATCGCCCAGAGCGAAGCGGCGACCGGCAAGACCTACGCCAACGCGTGGATGCATTGCGGCATGATTCGCATCAATGGCGAGAAGATGTCCAAGTCCTTGAACAACTTCTTCACCATTCGCGACGTGCTTGAAAAGTACCACCCGGAAGTCGTGCGTTACCTGCTGGTGTCGAGCCACTACCGCAGCGCAATCAACTACTCGGAAGACAACCTCAAGGACGCCAAAGGGGCACTCGAGCGTTTCTACCACGCGTTGAAAGGCCTGCCAAACGTGGCGCCGGCAGGTGGTGAGGCATTCGTCGAGCGTTTCACTCAGGTGATGAACGACGATTTCGGTACGCCGGAAGCCTGCGCGGTGCTGTTCGAGATGGTTCGCGAGATCAACCGTTTGCGTGAGAGCGATCTCAATGCAGCGGCCGGTCTGGCGGCGCGTTTGAAAGAACTGGCCAGCGTGCTGGGTGTGTTGCAGCTTGAAGCGGATGACTTCCTGCAGGCCGGTGCCGAAGGGCGGGTTGATGCGGCTGAGGTAGATGCGCTGATTGCTGCGCGTCTGGCGGCTCGTGCCGGTAAAGACTGGGCAGAATCGGACCGCATTCGCGACCAGCTCACCGCCATGGGCGTGGTGCTGGAAGACGGGAAGGGTGGAACGACTTGGCGTCTGGCTGACTGATTGCTGTGTTTGCTGCAAAACAAAACCCGCCTTGTGCGGGTTTTTGTTTGCCCACTGATCGTTCCCACGCTCCGCGTCACTAGTGTCCGGTAAACATGCTTCATAGCTGAAGGCTGCCTTGGGCAGCCTTCAACTTTTCTCGCTCCTGCCTTCGTCGATCCCTCAATACTGGGGTTCCGGGCCGTTCAAACAGGACATGAACTATGCGAACCGTCAGTTCGAACAACGAGCCGGTAAATCCTGAGCGACGATGGAGTATTTGCAGTAACAGATAGCTGATCAAGGCACTGTAAATCTGCAAACGCACCGCATTTTCGGAGTAGGCATAAAAGCGTTTGAGCTTCAGATGTTGTTTGATCCACTTGAAAAATAGCTCGATCTGCCAACGATCTTTGTACAAGGACGCGATTTCTTCAGCTGTCCTCGTGAAGTCGTTGGTCACCAGAACTAACGGCGTCGCATGCCCCTCGCGCTCAACCACGACGCGTCTTACCGACTTTTCCCAATAGTCGTTCAGGCGTTTGCCGGCCAAATGCTTTTTGCCAAACTGGACGACTTCATCGGTCATGACCGAGCTTTGCTCAGTCACGGTCGAGTGCTCATGCAGCACTTTGATATTGGCGTTTTTCTTCAGGCGGGTGACGAAAAAAGCACCTTTGGTCTGCAACTCGTGCCACCAGTTGTAATCGCAGTAGCCCTTGTCGAAAACATACGTCATGCCGGTCTGGATCGGCATTTCCAGTGCATCGCTCAGGTCGTTGACGTTGGCAGGCGTAATGTTCACGTACACCGGGGCCAGCTGCGCCAGATCCAGTCCGACATGCACTTTGAGGCCTTGGGTGATGCGGGTTTTCGTCGCGGCTGTCCAGCCATCGAAGTGAGGTCCGCGCAAGGTGATCGACGTGGAGTCAATCAGGCTAACCATGGCCCCGACCTCCTTGCGCTGCTGGCGGCTGACGGCGCTCATCAGGTACCCACAAAGGTCCTGTAATGGCCGGTAGTCACGCTTGTTCAAGGCATCGGACATTGTCGAGCGGGCAATAGGGCCGGCATTAAGATGGTAGCTATGCGGGCCGAAATTTTCGGAGATAGTCGCCAAGGATCGCAGGCTTGAGGCTCGGGTCAAATGGCCGCTGATCAGTGTCACCAGCAATTGCCAGGTCGTGCAGCGTTTAACGTAGCGATCAGCTTGGTGTGTTTCGATGGATTGCTGGAAAAACTGGCGCGGGATCGCACTGAGTAGTTGGCTTAAACGGGTGCTGGAAAACATAAGTCAAAATCGAGTCTGAAAAAACCGATTATGCCTCACAGCCGCCAACAGCAAGGGGGAGCAAGCTCCCCCCTCGTTTTTTACCGGACACTAGTGACGCTCCGCGTGGGAATGCCTCAATGGACGCTCCGCGTCCGCTTCGGCATGGGACGCGGAGCGTCCCGGGCTGCATTCCCACGCGGAGCGTGGGAACGATCAGTCAGCTGCGGCTCGCTCGTCACTCGGCCTGGCGCAACCGTTTATAAAGAGTATTTCGGCTAACCCCAAGCCGCCGCGCCAGGTGCGAAATATTCCCCCCAGCCGCCTGCAACTGCCGATTCAAATCCTCTGCATCATTGAGGTCGACGGTCAGTGGCTCTGGCGTATCCACGGGTTCCATCTCCATATCCACAAAAAAATCATCCGGCAAATGCTCCGGCCGCACTGGTTGTTCCTCGGCCATGGCCAGCGCCACCTGCATCACACTGCTGACCTGGCGCAGATTCCCCGGCCACGGATGGCGGCTGAACAACTCCATCACCTCATGGCTCAATCCAGCCCACTGGCTCGGCTCACGGTGTTGCTCCCACAAGCGCTTGAACAGTGCTTGTTTATCGCTGCGTTCCCTTAGCGGCGGTAACTCCAGCGTCAAACCTCCAATCCGGTAATAGAGATCTTCACGAAACCGCCCGAGCTGAACCTGCTCGCGCAATGAGCGGTTGGTAGCCGAGATGATGCGAATATCCACTGGGAACAACTCGCTACTGCCCACCGGTTGCACACAACGCTCCTGCAACACTCGCAGCAGTCGAGCCTGAGTCGGCAACGGCATATCACCGATTTCATCAAGGAACAGAGTGCCTTTGTCAGCCTTGCGGATCAGCCCGATGCTGCCTTTCTGGCTGGCGCCGGTGAACGCGCCTTTCTCGTAGCCAAACAGCTCGGATTCCACCAGTTCGGCGGGGATGGCTGCACAGTTGACAGCAATGAATGGTTTTTTGCTTCGAGAGCTGGCCTGATGCAGGGCTTTGACGAAGACCTCCTTGCCGACCCCGGTTTCGCCGTGGATCAACAACGGAATGTCTTTTTCCAGCAAGCGCTCGGCCTGGCGCACGGCTTTTTCCACGCGGCTGTCACCGAAATGCAGGGTATTGAGGTTGATCGCTGCCGGTGCCGCCACCGTGGGTTCGGCAAACACTCTCGCCTGAATTGCGGCCTGTTTCGGCCGCTTCAACAGGCACTGGAAGCGGTTGCGCCCCGAGGTTTGCAAGGCGAAGGGCAGGCCGTCCGGCTGGTTCAGCAGTTCCAGCAGCGAGACCTTGAACAGGCTTTCGACGCTGACCCGCGACAGGCTGATGCCCAGCAGATTGTCGGCCCGGCGGTTAGCCGACAGCACCTGGCCAGTCTCGTCGAAAATCAGCAGCCCGGCCCATTGGCTGTCGAGGTTGTTCAGCCCAGTGTTGAAGGTCAGCTGGAAATGCTGACCATGGAACAGGTTGAGGATCAGCCGGTTTTCCACGGTCTGACTCATCATCTTGACCATGCCGAGGGTGTGGGACGGCGGCAGGTAGCTGTCGCTGGACACATCCAGCACTGCGATCACCTTGCGCTCGGCATTGAAAATCGGCGCGGCGGAACCGGTCATGAAACGGTTGGCCTTGAGGAAATGTTCATCGTGCTCGATGTGCACCGCCTGCTCGCAGGCCAGCGCGGTGCCGATCGCATTGGTGCCGCTGCACCGTTCCATCCAGCTGGCGCCGGCGCTGAAACCGCGGGTCAGGCTCGGCTCGATAAAACGCTGAGTGCCCCAGGACGTCAGCACCTGACCCTGATTGTCGGCGAGCATGATCAGGCAGTTGGAGTTGCTCAGGATGTTCTCGTAATACGGCAGCACTTCCTGATGGGTGGTTTGTACCAGTGAGTGCTGACTCTCCAGCAATTGCGCGATGCCCTCGGCCGGCAGTTGGTCGAACGCCGGGGCGCTCTGATGATTGAGACCGAACGCGCGGCAGCGGGACCAGGAGTCCTGGATGATGGCGTCGTGGGAGAGCGGCGAGGCGGGTACGACCATGGCAGTCGATCTCTGAAAATGCTTTGTTGTTTTTGTTATGCGCTCGTCTTTGCGAGCCAAAAGCATCCGTAGAGTGTTGTTCACTATTGTTCATTGTCAACGGTTGGATTGTTCAATTGTTCAGCCGCGGTTGTTCATTTCTGTTCAGCAACGAATGCGGTTGCTACTCCATTTGAAGGATTTTCAAGTTGGATCAAAGGCTTGCAATTTCTGGCACGAATGTCGCTCTATCGCTTCGGTCGCTTGACTCCAAATAATAAAAAAGGCCGAGCCATGTCATTAACCCTGGAGCACGTCAGCCGTACCGTCGAGGGCCAGACCTGGATCGACGATGCGTGCCTTAGTTTCGAAGCCGGATCCTTTAACGTTTTGCTCGGGCGCACGCTCTCCGGCAAAACCAGTCTCATGCGCCTGATGGCCGGTCTGGACAAGCCCGACAGCGGTCGCATCCTGATGAACGGGGTCGACGTCACCCAGCGCCCGGTGCGTTTGCGCAACGTGTCGATGGTCTATCAGCAGTTCATCAACTACCCGACCATGACGGTGTTCGAGAACATCGCCTCGCCGTTGCGCCAAGGCGGAGTGTCCAATGAGCTGATCCAGAGCAAAGTGCTGGAAACTGCGAAGATGTTGCGCATCGAGAAATTCCTCCAGCGCCATCCCCTCGAACTTTCCGGTGGTCAGCAACAGCGCACGGCGATGGCCCGGGCGCTGGTCAAGGACGCCGAGCTGATCCTGTTCGACGAGCCGCTGGTGAACCTCGACTACAAACTGCGCGAAGAACTGCGTCAGGAAATGCGCGAGCTGTTCAAGGCTCACCACACCATCGCCATCTACGCCACCACCGAACCCAACGAAGCCCTGGCCCTGGGCGGTACCACCACCATTCTTCACGAAGGTCGGGTGATTCAGAGTGGCAAGTCTTCCGAGGTTTATCACCAGCCGCAAACCGTACTGGCGGCGGAGCTGTTCTCCGAGCCGCCGATCAACCTGATGCCGGGGCGTATCGCCGGCAACGAAGTCAGTTTCGCCAATTTCGTGCACTTCCCGCTGAACGTCGATCTGCGGCCGGTGGGCGAGGGCGAGTTCCGCTTTGGCGTGCGGCCCAGCCATATTTCGCTGGTGCCGAGCAACGACGATGATCTGGAGCTGGCGGTGACCGTCGAGGTGGCCGAGATCAGCGGTTCGGAAACCTTCCTCCATGTGCGCAACGAGCATTTTTTGTTGGTGCTGCACCTGCCGGGCGTCCACGAATACGACGTCGATGCGCCAATTCGCATCTATATCCCGACCCATAAATTGTTTGTGTTCGATAGGCAGGGGCAGCTGGTCCAGGCGCCCGGTCGCCGTATCGCGAGGGTTGCCTGATGGCCGAAATACGTTTGCAACACCTCGCGCACAGTTACACCCGCACGCCGAGCGGCCCCGAGGATTACGCGATTCGCGAGATGGATCACGTCTGGGAGCAGGGCGGTGCCTATGCCTTGCTCGGGCCATCGGGCTGCGGCAAGTCGACCTTGCTCAACATCATTTCCGGATTGCTCAGTCCGTCCCAGGGGCAGGTGCTGTTCGACAACAAAGTGGTCAACGACCTGACCCCGGAGAAGCGCAACATCGCTCAGGTTTTCCAGTTTCCGGTGGTCTACGACACCATGACGGTGTTCGACAACCTGGCTTTTCCGCTGCGCAATCAGGGCATGGCCGAGGCGAAAATTCACAGCAAGGTGCAGGAAATCGCCGAAGTCCTCGACCTCCAGGCGTTGCTGAGCAAGAAGGCGCGCAACCTCACGGCGGATGAAAAGCAGAAAGTCTCCATGGGCCGTGGGTTGGTGCGCGATGACGTCTCGGCGATCCTGTTCGATGAACCGCTGACGGTGATCGACCCACACCTGAAGTGGAAGCTGCGGCGCAAGCTCAAGCAGATCCACGAGCAGTTCAACATCACCATGGTCTACGTCACCCACGATCAACTCGAAGCTTCGACCTTCGCCGACAAGATTGCCGTGATGTATGGCGGGCAGATTGTGCAATTCGGTACGCCGCGAGAACTGTTCGAGCGACCGAGTCACACCTTTGTCGGCTATTTCATCGGCAGTCCGGGGATGAACCTGATCGACGTTCAGCCGCAACCAGGCGGTGTCGGTTTTGCGTCGACCCATTTACCGCTGTCGGACGCCCAACAGCAACGCGTCGCCGAATCCGAGTGGCACACCCTGAAGGTCGGTATCCGTCCGGAGTTCATCCATGTGTGGGACGAACCCTTTGATGACGCGATGCAGGCTCAGGTCGTACACGTCGAAGACCTCGGGACCTACAAGATCATGACCCTGAACCTCGACGGCGCGCCGCTGAAAGTGCGCCTGGCCGAAGACAAGCCAGTGCCTGAAGGAACCGCCTACATCAGCTTCCCGGCCCAGTGGTTGATGGTGTATGCCGACGATTACCTGCTGGAGACGCAGCCATGAACAAGGTGCAGAACAACAAGGCCTGGTGGTTGGTGTTGCCGGTGTTTTTGCTGGTGGCGTTCAGTGCGGTGATCCCGATGATGACCGTGGTCAACTACTCGGTGCAGGACATCTTCGACCAGTCCAGCCGCTACTTTGTCGGCGCCGACTGGTACCGGCAAGTGCTGCTCGATCCGCGCCTGCATGACTCGTTGCTGCGCCAGTTCATCTACTCGGGCTGTGTGTTGCTGATCGAAATTCCGCTGGGTATCGCCATCGCCCTGACCATGCCGACCAAGGGCCGCTGGTCGTCGCTGGTGCTGATCATTCTGGCAATTCCATTGCTGATTCCGTGGAACGTGGTCGGCACCATTTGGCAGATCTTTGGCCGGGCCGACATTGGTTTACTCGGCGCAAGCCTCAAGGC
Organism: Pseudomonas sp. ZS1P83; assembly: GCF_054897825.1. Lineage (NCBI taxonomy): Bacteria > Pseudomonadati > Pseudomonadota > Gammaproteobacteria > Pseudomonadales > Pseudomonadaceae > Pseudomonas > Pseudomonas sp. ZS1P83. Next base: position 3,220,231 of record NZ_CM142706.1, on the reverse strand, counting down.
CATGGGCCTTAACTACAACTACGCGGCCAACACCATGGACGCTTGGGTCACGGTGCTGGTGATGGACGTCTGGCACTGGACGTCGTTGGTGGCGCTGTTGTGTTTCTCCGGTCTGCGGGCGATTCCAGACGTCTATTACCAGGCAGCACGGATTGATCGCGCGTCGGCCTGGGCAGTTTTCCGACATATCCAGTTGCCCAAGCTCAAGAGCGTGTTGCTGATCGCGGTGATGCTGCGGTTCATGGACAGTTTCATGATCTACACCGAGCCATTCGTGTTGACCGGTGGCGGGCCGGGTAATGCCACGACCTTCCTCAGTCAGACCCTGACGCAGATGGCGATCGGGCAGTTCGACCTCGGCCCGGCGGCGGCTTTCTCGCTGGTGTACTTCCTGATCATCCTGTTGGTGTCCTGGCTGTTCTACACCGCCATGACTCACTCTGACGCCAACCGCTGAGGCCCGCCATGAGCAAGAGAAAGCTTATCCCGCTGCTGATCTACATCCTGTTCCTGCTGGTGCCGATCTACTGGTTGCTGAACATGTCCTTCAAAAGCAATACCGAAATCCTCAGCGGCCTGACCCTGTTTCCGCAGGATTTTACCTTCGCCAACTACAAGGTGATCTTCACCGATCCAGCCTGGTACACCGGTTACCTCAACTCGCTGTACTACGTGAGCCTGAACACGGTGATTTCGCTGAGCGTGGCATTGCCGGCGGCGTATGCGTTCTCGCGCTATCGGTTCCTCGGCGACAAGCACCTGTTCTTCTGGCTCCTGACCAACCGCATGGCGCCACCGGCGGTGTTTTTGCTGCCGTTCTTCCAGCTGTATTCCTCGATTGGTTTGTTCGACACCCACATCGCTGTGGCCTTGGCCCACTGCCTGTTTAACGTGCCGTTGGCGGTGTGGATCCTCGAAGGTTTCATGTCCGGCGTGCCCAAGGAGATCGACGAAACGGCCTACATTGATGGCTATAGTTTCCCCAAGTTTTTCGTGAAGATTTTCGTTCCGCTGATTGGCTCCGGGATCGGTGTCACCGCATTTTTCTGCTTCATGTTTTCCTGGGTCGAACTGCTGCTGGCGCGAACGCTGACCTCGGTCAACGCCAAGCCGATCGCGGCGGTGATGACGCGCACGGTCTCGGCGTCCGGCATTGACTGGGGCGTGCTGGCGGCGGCGGGGGTGTTGACCATTCTGCCAGGCATGCTGGTGATCTGGTTTGTTCGCAACCACGTGGCCAAGGGCTTTGCCCTGGGCCGGGTCTGAGGAGCTGATGATGGAATGGATGAGTTGGACCACCCCCACAGCAGCGTTCTTTATCGTCATCGGCCTGATTCTGGTGGGAATGACGACCTGGGAATTGCGTTCGCCGAGCATTCTTCGGCGTGGTTTGTTGCCGATTGCCACCACCCGTGGCGATCGGTTGTTTATCGGTCTTCTCGGCAGCGCCTACCTGCATTTGCTGGTAATCGGCGTCACCGACTGGAGCATCTGGGTAGCGTCCGCGTTGTCCCTGGTGTGGCTGTTGGCTGTGATGCGTTGGGGCTAGTCGAATCGCTCGGCAAAGTTGCTCCGAAACCCTAAAAGGAGGTCTCTATGTTCGACAAAAACAATAAGCTGCGACATAGCGTTTCATTGGCAGCCATGCTGGCACTCAGCGGGTTGAGCGCTGCGGCGTGGGCGGATGCCTATGAAGACGCCGCGAAGAAATGGATTGGCAGCGAATTCACACCGTCCACCCTCACCCCAGAGCAGCAGCTCGAGGAGTTGAAGTGGTTCATCAAGGCCGCCGAGCCGTTTCGCGGGATGAGCATCAAGGTGGTTTCGGAAACCATCGCGACCCACGAATATGAATCCAAAACGCTGGCCAAGGCCTTTACCGAAATCACCGGGATCAAGCTGACCCACGACCTGCTGCAGGAAGGCGACGTGGTGGAAAAGCTGCAGACCCAGATGCAATCGGACAAGAACATCTATGACGGCTGGGTCAACGACTCGGACCTGATCGGTACGCACTTTCGCTACGGCAAAACCGAATCGATCACCGACCTGATGGCCAACGAAGGCAAGGCCTACACCTCGCCGACCCTGGACATCAAAGACTTCATCGGCATCTCGTTCACCACCGCGCCGGACGGCAAGATCTATCAGCTGCCCGACCAGCAGTTTGCCAACCTCTACTGGTTCCGCGCCGACTGGTTCGAACGGCCAGAGCTGAAAGCCAAGTTCAAGGAGAAGTACGGCTACGAATTGGGCGTCCCGGTGAATTGGTCGGCCTATGAAGACATCGCCAAATTCTTCAGCGAAGACGTCAAGGAAATCGACGGCAAGCGTATTTACGGGCACATGGACTACGGCAAGAAAGACCCGTCCCTCGGCTGGCGCTTTACCGATGCCTGGTTCTCCATGGCCGGTGCTGGCGACAAAGGCATTCCCAACGGCTTGCCGGTCGACGAGTGGGGCATCCGCGTCGAAGACTGCCATCCGGTCGGTTCCAGTGTGACCCGCGGCGGCGACACCAACGGCCCGGCGGCGGTCTATGCAACCACCAAGTATGTCGACTGGCTGAAGAAATATGCACCGCCGGAAGCGGCGGGCATGACCTTCTCCGAGTCCGGCCCTGTGCCGTCCCAGGGCAACATCGCCCAGCAGATTTTCTGGTACACCGCGTTTACCGCCGATATGACCAAACCGGGCCTGCCGGTGATGAACACTGACGGCACGCCGAAATGGCGTATGGCGCCGTCGCCGAAAGGCCCGTACTGGGAAGAGGGCATGAAGCTCGGTTATCAGGACACCGGTTCCTGGACCTTCCTCAAGTCCACGCCTGAGAAGCAAAAACTCGCGGCCTGGCTGTATGCGCAGTTCGTGACCTCGAAAACCGTATCGCTAAAGAAAACCATCGTCGGCCTGACGCCGATCCGTGAGTCGGACATCAACTCGCAAGCCATGACCGACCTGGCACCGAAACTCGGCGGCCTGGTCGAGTTCTACCGCAGCCCGGCCCGCGTGCAATGGACCCCGACCGGGACCAACGTGCCGGACTATCCGCGTTTGGCGCAACTGTGGTGGAGCCACATCGCCGAAGCCGCCAGCGGCGAGAAAACCCCGCAACAGGCGCTGGACGGTCTGGCCAAGGATCAGGACGCGATCATGGCCCGTCTGGAACGCTCCAAGGTTCAACCGGTCTGCGGACCGAAAATGAACCCGGAGCGGGATGCTCAGTACTGGCTTGACCAGCCGGGTGCGCCGAAGCCGAAACTGGCGAACGAGAAACCTAAGGGTGAAACCGTGAGCTATGCCGAACTGCTGAAATCGTGGGAGGCGGCGCGTAAGTAAACAGCTGGACTTTGAAATGCGAACGGCACCGTAAGGTGCCGTTTTCTTTGGCGCCTGATCCATTGCAATCGCGAGCAAGCTCGCTCCCACAATGATCTTCGGTGTTCACAGCATTTGTGACCGGCACAACTCTTGTGGGAGTGAGCCTGCTCGCGATTGCAGGGGGCGGCGGGGGTAGCCATTTCATTATTGGTCAGGGTGGGTCTGATAGATCCATGTACGCAGATGTGGCTTCTACCTTTCGTAGGTATCTAGCTGGCTGTCTGACAGAGAGGTATCGATGTCATTTGGAAATACGAGTTTGCCCTTCATGGCGCCGATCCGTTTAACACGCGTTTTTTTCAAGGTGATTTTGCCTCGGCGTTCTTTGGCTAACGCATCGAGGCCATCCATCAACTCTGAAAAAATAGTCCGCTTCATGGTTCTTGGATCTCCACTCGATAGGTGATCTTCAAATTTAGCGGCAAATGCCTTCTGCGGAATGTCAGCCATTACTCACCGCTTTGCAGGCAAATTCCTAGAAAGAAGAGGGCATTGAAGACCAAAGATCGCAGCCTGCGGCAGCTCCTACAGAGCGCACACCATTCCAATGTAGGCGCCAGTCGCATTTGGCGGCTTCGATTGACGTGTCGGAACAATCCACTGCACTGTCCAACCATGAATACCCAATATCGAATGACCATGATGTGCTCCTCTATGACCGCTTCCGGCGGGCCATAAGGTCATACGTGTTTGTCATTTGACGTGTACCCAAAGCCCCGCCAGAAATGGACGGGGCTTTTTCATTCCCGTCCGCACATGGCTCATGGAGAGAGAAATGTTCGAGATCAGAAGAGCCACCCCGGACGATGCCCAGATAGCGTTCGACATTCGGCGACTCGCCATCCCGCATCAATGCGTCGGCGCTTACACTGAGCAGCAAATGTTCGATTGGACCAAAGGCTCGGCCGAAGACGGTTACGACACGCTAATGGACAAGCACTTCTATCTGGGCTGCGTTGAGGGCAAGCCCGTGGCGACCGGCATGCTCGATCTGGAGCACCGTGAAATCGGCGCAATCTTCATTCACCCGGATTTCATGCATTGCGGACTGGGCAAGCGTGTTTTGTGTTTTCTTGAAGATCTGGCGCGGGATTTGGGACTGACCGAGGTGTGTCTTGATGCGACGATGAATGCTGCCGATTTCTATCGACGCTGTGGTTACGGCGGGGAGGAACCTGCGATTTACCATTCACCCTCAGGCCTTCGACTGGCCTGCGTGCCTATGGTGAAGAAACTGTGAAGGCCTGAACGCAAAAACGGCACCCGAAGGTGCCGTTTCTGTTTTCTACCCAGTACCGCCTAAGCGATCAACCCGCCAACCCGGCCTGCTGAACCAGGACCAGCAACGGCTGCGGATACAGACCGAGGAAGAACGCCAGTGCAGCGATGGCCAGCAGCATCACGCCGCCTGCGCGTTGTTCCCAGTGCAGTTGCGCATCGTGGCGACGCAGGTTCGGCTCGATCAGGAACAGGGTGACCATGACGCGCAGGTAGTAGAAGACGCCGATGGCGCTGCCCAGTACCAGGGAACCGACCAGCCACCATTGGTGCGACTCGACACCGGTAGCGATGATGTAGAACTTGCCGATGAAGCCCGCGGTCAGCGGGATACCGGCCAGGGACAGCATCATCACGGTCAGTACGGCGGTCAGGTACGGACGGCGCCAGAACAGGCCGCGGTATTCGTACAGGGCATCCGCATCACGGCCGTTGTACGGCGAGGACATCAGCGTGATCACGCCGAACGCGCCGAGGCTGGTGATCACGTAGGTGACCAGGTACACGCCGATGGCTTCCACGGCCAGACCCTTGCTCGCCACCAGGGCGATCAGCAGGTAACCGAAGTGAGCGATGGACGAGTAACCCAGCAGACGCTTGAGGTTGCTTTGGGTCAGTGCCAGCAGGTTACCGAACAGGATCGACGCGATGGCGATGATGGTCAGCACGTCGCTCAGGACACCGCTGCTCGCCGCCGGCGAGATCTGGAACAGACGCACCATCACCGCGAACACGGCGACTTTCGAAGCGGTGGCCAGGAACGCCGCCACCGGTGCCGGAGCACCTTCGTAAACGTCCGGGGTCCAGAGGTGGAACGGTACCAGCGACAGCTTGAACGCCAGACCGATCAGCATCATGCCCAGGCCCAGTTGAGCCAGCGAACTTGGCAGGCCGGTGGCGGCCAGGGCCTGGCCGATACCAACGAAGCTCAGGCTACCGGAGTCGGCGTAGAGCAGGGCCATACCGAACAGCAGGAACGCGGAACCGGCAGCCGACAGCACCATGTACTTGATACCGGCTTCCAGCGAACGCTTGTTGAAGAAGGCATACGCCACCAGACCGTAGACCGGTACCGAGAGCAGTTCCAGACCGATGAACAACCCGGCCAGGTGCTGCGCGCTGACCAGTACCAGGCCACCGGCGGCGGCCATCAGGATCAGCAGGTAAAGTTCTTCACGGTTGCCCGGGTAACCCGAACCGCCATCGCCGAGGTAGGCGTGGGCCAGGGTCACACAGGCGAGGGTGGCGACCAGGATCAGCGCCATGTACAGGCAAGCGAAGGTGTCGATCTGCAGTAATGGAGTCACGGCCAGAGGCGCGACTTTCAGGGCTGGCAGGATCGACAGCAACGCCAGGTTCAGACCCGCCACGGAAATCAGGAAGGTCTGCGAGTGGTTGCGGCGCCAGGCGATCGCCAGCATCACCACGATGATCGTGGCGCTGGTGATCAACAACGGCGCAAGCGCGATAAAGTGTTGAGTCGTGAATTCCATAGCGCTCTTACCGGGCCGAAGCGAGTTGAGTGAAGGCGGTGCCGAGCCATTGCTGCACGCCATGCATCGTCGCAGCAGAGGTATCGAGGAACGGTTGCGGGTACACGCCGATGAAAATCAGCAACGCTGCCAGACCGACCACCATGATCAGTTCGCGACCATCCATGCCATGCAGCACCGCATCCGATTTGGACGGGCCGAAGTAGGCACGGTGGATCATGATCAGCGAGTAGACCGATCCGAACACCAGACCGGACGTCGCGAGGATAGTGATCAATGGAGCGCTCGGGAACGTGCCGATCAGGATCAGGAACTCACCCACAAAGTTACCGGTAGCCGGCAAGCCCAGGGACGCGGCTGCGAAGAACAGGCTGACGGCCGGCAGGTAAGCAATCTTCGACCACAGGCCACCCATTTCACGCATGTCGCGGGTGTGGGTACGTTCGTACAGTTGACCACTGAGGATAAAGAGTGCCGCGGCCGACAGACCGTGAGCCAGCATCTGCATCACCGCGCCCTGCAGCGCCAATTGGCTGCCGGAGTAGATGCCGATCAACACGAAGCCCATGTGGGAAACGGAAGAGTAGGCGATCAGACGCTTGATGTCGGTTTGTGCGAAGGCCAGGAACGCACCGTAGAAGATCCCGATCAGACCCAGGGTCATGGCGAACGGCGCAAACTCGGCCGAGGCATTCGGGAACAGCGGCAGGGCGAAACGCAGCAGACCGTAAGCAGCCGTTTTCAACAAGATACCGGCCAGGTCGACCGAACCCGCTGTCGGCGCCTGGGCGTGAGCGTCAGGCAACCAGGAGTGGAACGGCACCACGGGCAGTTTCACCGCGAAGGCGATGAAGAAGCCGAGCATCAGGATGTACTCGGTGGTCAGCGACATCTTGGTTTTCAACAGATCGGCGTAGTTGAACGTAATCACGCCGGTGTCGTTGAAGTTGACCAGTACCAGACCCAGGATCGCCACCAACATGATCAGGCCGGAAGCCTGAGTGAAGATGAAGAACTTGGTCGCCGCGTAGATCCGGGTTTTCTTGCCGTCCGAAGAACTGTGACCCCAGAGCGCGATGAGGAAGTACATCGGCACCAGCATCATTTCCCAGAAGAAGAAGAACATGAACAGGTCGAGGGCGAGGAACACGCCGACGACACCGCCCAGGATCCACATCAGGTTCAAGTGGAAGAAGCCAACGTGACGCTGGATCTCTTTCCACGAGCAAAGTACCGAGAGGATACCCAGCAGACCGGTCAGCAGGATCATCAACAGCGACAGGCCGTCGAGGGCCAGGTGCACGCTGATGCCGAAGCGCTCGATCCAGATGTGCTTGAACTCAAGCACCCAGGTCGGATCGGCACCCGGTGCCGGAGCAAATGAATAATTACCGTGGGCCCACAGCCAGAGGCCGAGTGCGAGTTCCAGGGTCATGGTCAACAGCGCAATCCAGCGGGGGAGGGTAGCGCCGAAGCGCTCACCCATCCAGCACAGCAGGCCGCCGATGAAGGGGATCAGGATTAGCCAAGGCAGAATCATGACGGGCTCAATTCCTTTCGCAAGTTCGCAAGGTTCATATCAGACCGCTACCAGCACGATGGCGCCGATGACCAGCACGGAGCCAGCAGCCATGGATGCCGCGTACCAACGCAGTTGACCGGTTTCGGTACGGCTCAGGGCGGTGTGACCGCCTTTGGCCATACGCGGGATCAGACCGATGGTCTGGTCGAGCGGGTCTTTGCGCAGTCCGTGGCTGATCGCAAGGTATGGCTTGACGAACAGTTTGTCGTAGATCCAGTCGAAGCCCCAGGCAGCGAACCACCAGGCCGAAAGGAAGCGGCCGATGCCGCTGTTGGCGATTGCAGTGACGAAACGACGCTTGCCAAGGAACAGCAGCGCGGCCAGCAGGATACCGGCAAGGGCGATGGCGCCCGAAGCGATTTCCAGGCTGTGCTTGGCTTCGCCGCCGGCATGGCCGACGCTTTCCGGCAGCACGCCGTGCAGCGGTGGAACGATCATCGCGCCAATGGCGGTGGACAATACGATCAGCACCGACAGTGGCAGCCAGTGAGCGATGCCGTGACCGGCGTGCGCTTCGGTCTTCGCTTCACCGTGGAACGCGATGAAGATCAGGCGGAAGGTGTACAGCGAGGTCATGAACGCGCCGACCAGACCTGCGTAAAGCAGACCGTGGTTGCCGCTGGCAAACGCTTCCCAGAGGATTTCGTCCTTGGAGTAGAAACCTGCGGTCACCAGAGGCAGGGCAGACAACGCCGCGCCGCCGACGATGAAGCTGGCGTAGGCCAGTGGCAGTTTCTTCCACAGACCGCCCATCTTGAAGATGTTCTGTTCGTGGTGGCAGGCAACAATCACCGCGCCCGACGCAAGGAACAGCAACGCCTTGAAGAAGGCGTGGGTCATCAGGTGGAAGATCGCGCCATCCCACGCGCCAACGCCCAGGGCCAGGAACATGTAGCCGATCTGGCTCATGGTCGAGTAGGCGAGGATACGTTTGATGTCGGTCTGGACCAGTGCGGCAAAACCTGCGAGCACCAGGGTCACGCCGCCGACAATGCCGACGAGGTGCAGGATATCCGGCGCCAGGGCAAACAGGCCGTGAGTACGGGCGATCAGGTAAACGCCGGCGGTCACCATGGTTGCGGCGTGGATCAGTGCCGAAACCGGAGTAGGACCGGCCATCGCATCTGCCAGCCAGGTTTGCAGCGGCAGTTGCGCAGATTTACCGACAGCGCCGCCCAGCAGCATCAGGGTCGCCATGACGATCCAGAAGTCGCCGGACTTGAAGTGCTCCGGCGCCTTGATCAGCAATTCCTGGATGTTCAGCGTGCCCAACTGTTGGAACAGGATGAACAGGCCGATGGCCATGAACACGTCGCCGATACGGGTCACGATGAAGGCTTTCAGTGCCGCGTTACCGTTGTTACGGTTGCTGTAGTAGAAACCGATCAACAGGTACGAGCACAGGCCCACGCCTTCCCAACCGAAGTACAGGAACAACAGGTTATCGCCCAGCACCAGGAACAGCATGCTGGCGATAAACAGGTTGGTGTAGGCGAAGAAGCGCGAGTAACCGGCTTCACCGCGCATGTACCAGGACGCGAACAGGTGGATCAGGAAGCCGACGCCGACCACCACACCGAGCATGGTCAGGGACAGACCATCCAGGTACAGGGCGAAATTAGGCGTAAAGCCTTCCACCGCCATCCATTGCCACAACACTTGCGTGTAGTGACCGCCTTCCGGCGGCGCAACGTTGAACTGCCAGATCACATAAGCCGTCACGATGGCCGACAGACCAATGGAGCCGACGCCGATCAGGGCCGAAAGGTTTTCCGAGAGGCGGCCGCGTGAGAACGCCAGCAGCAGGAAACCTATGAGAGGGAATACGAAAGTCAGATAGAGAAGATTCATCCGCGCATCTCGCTGGCAGCGTCGATATCGAGAGTGTGGAAGCGGCGATACAGCTGCAACAGAATCGCCAGGCCAATACTGGCCTCGGCGGCTGCCAGGCTGATCACCAGGATGAACATGATCTGTCCATCCGGCTGCGCCCAGCGGCTACCGGCAACGATGAACGCCAGTGCGGAGGCATTCATCATGACCTCCAGGCTCATCAGCACGAAGAGAATGTTGCGGCGGACCATCAGGCCGACCAGACCGAGGCAGAACAGGATGCCGGCAACCGCCAGGCCATGCTCCATAGGGATAGCAGGCATCGTCATTGCTCCTTGGCTTCGTTGCGGCCCAAGTGGAACGCCGTGACGGCTGCGGCGAGCAGCAGCATCGAGGCGAGTTCGACCACCAGCAGATAAGGACCGAAGAGGCTGATGCCCACGGCCTTGGCGTCTACGGTGGTGTGGCCGATGGCCTGACCGCTGGAATGGCTGAACAGCACGTACAGCAGTTCAACCAGCAGCAGAGCGCCGAGTGCGACCGGGCCGAGCCAGATGCCAGGCTTGAGCCAGACGCGCTCTTGCTGAACCGAGGCCGGGCCCAGGTTCAGCATCATCACCACGAACACGAACAGCACCATGATGGCGCCAGCGTAGGCGATCACTTCCAGCACACCGGCGAACGGCGCGCCGAGGGCGAAAAAGGTCATCGCCACGGCAATCAGCGAAATGATCAGGTAGAGCAGGGCGTGCACAGGGTTGGTGTTGGTGATCACGCGAAGCGTGGACACAACAGCGATACCCGATGCGAAATAGAAAGCGAATTCCATCTTTCTTCCTTAAGGCAGCAAGCTCTTCACGTTGATCGGTTCGGCTTCATTTTGCGCGGCGCCTTTTGGCTTACCGGCAATCGCCATACCTGCAACACGATAGAAGTTGTAATCAGGGTTTTTGCCGGGGCCGGAGATCAACAGATCTTCTTTCTCGTACACCAGGTCCTGACGTTTGAACTCGGCCATTTCGAAATCCGGTGTCAGCTGGATCGCGGTGGTCGGGCAGGCTTCCTCGCAGAGGCCGCAGAAAATGCAGCGCGAGAAGTTGATGCGGAAAAACTCCGGGTACCAGCGACCGTCTTCGGTTTCAGCTTTCTGCAGCGAGATGCAACCGACCGGGCACGCCACGGCGCACAGGTTGCAGGCTACACAACGCTCTTCGCCATCAGGGTCGCGAGTCAGGACGATACGTCCACGAAAGCGCGGCGGCAGGTACACGGCTTCTTCCGGGTACTGCAGCGTGTCGCGCTTGCGGAAGGCATGGCCGAAGATCATCACCAGGCTGCGAAGCTGGGTGAAGAAGCCATGCACGATGTCAAAAATGTACTTCATGATTCTCTATCCTCACTGAGCCGCGACGGCGGGCGTGTTGAGCAACACGATCGCAGCGGTCACCAGCATGTTGACGAGGGTCAGTGGCAGGCAGAACTTCCAGCTGAAATCCATCACTTGGTCATACCGTGGGCGCGGAATCGAGGCGCGCAGCAGGATGAAGAACATGATGAAGAGCGCGGTTTTCAGCGCGAACCAGATGAACGGGATCTGCGGCAGAATACCGAACGGACCGTGCCAGCCACCGAAGAACAAGGTCACCAGCAGCGCCGAAATCAACACGATGCCGATGTACTCGCCGACAAAGAACATGCCCCATTTCATGCCGGCGTATTCAATGTGGTAACCGTCGGCCAGTTCCTGTTCCGCTTCCGGCTGGTCGAACGGGTGACGGTGAGTCACGGCGACACCGGCAATGAAGAAGGTCAGGAAACCGAAGATCTGCGGAATGACGAACCACAGGTTCTGGGCTTGATACTCAACGATGTCGCGCATGTTGAACGAGCCGACCTGGATCACGATGCCCATCAGCGACAGACCCATGAACACTTCGTACGACACGGTTTGCGCCGAGGCCCGCAAGCTGCCCAGCAGGGCGAACTTGTTGTTGCTCGACCAGCCGGCGAACAACACCGCGTAGACCGACAGACCGGCCATGGCGAAGAAGAACAGGATGCCGATGTTGATATCCGCCACGCCCCAGGTCGGGGTGATCGGGATGATCGCGAAGGCAATCAGCAACGAGCTCATGGCCACGACCGGCGCCAGGGTGAAGATAACCTTGTCGGCGAACGGCGGCGTCCAGTCTTCCTTGAAGAACATCTTGATCATGTCGGCCGCGATCTGGAACGCGCCGAACGGGCCAACGCGGTTCGGACCGTAACGGTCCTGCCAGAGGGCGAGCAGACGACGCTCGACCCAGCTCAACAGCGCGCCGCACACCACCACGGCGAGCAGAATCACGATGGCCTTGAGGACCGCAATGATCACGTCAATCACTTCAGGCGTGAACCAGGTCATTGAGCTGCCTCCTGCAGACCGTCAACGGATTTGCCAAAGATCGCCGGCGGAATGCCGGCGATACCGGCCGGCAATGCGACCAGACCGGCACCCAGCTCTTCGTTGATGCGCAGCGGCAGACGCAGGGTCTGGCCGGCCACGTTCAAGCTGAGCATGGCGCCGTCATTGACACCCAGGCGGTCGGCTTCGGATTTGGCCAGCGACACGTAAGCGGTCGGGATGCGCTCTTGAACCGGCGCGGCTTTGGAAGAGTTCTCTTCGCTGCCGAACAGGTGGAAGAACGGCACAACCTGCCAGGTGCCCGGAGCCGGGTTGAACGCGCGAGGAACACTGGCGAACCAGTTCAGCGAGTCACCGGTGCTTTCGATCAGGCGGGTGCCCGGGTCGCCAGCGCGGATATGACCGCCGACTTCGTCCTGGAACTTGTTCCAGGCTTGCGGCGAGTTCCAGCCCGGAGACCAGGCGAATGGCACTTGCTGACGCGGTTCGACCGAGCCCGAGTAACCTTCCATGGAGAACGAGAACGCCGTGTCGTTATCCTGGGAAGTACGCGGTTCGTGCACGCTGATGTCGGCGCGCATGGCGGTGCGACCGGAGTAACGCAGCGGTTCGCGGGCCAGTTTCAGGCCTTTGATACGGAACGCGGCGGACGGCGCGGCACTGACGATGCCGGCCAGTTGCGCAGTGCTTGCAGCACACGCAGCGGTGACGTGGTCCAGTTGAGTCCAGTCGATTGGCTGGTTCAACAGGGTCGCGCGCAGGGCGTGCAGCCAGCGCCAGCCTTCGTGAACGAGGATGCTCGCGTCGAGGTAAGTCGGGTCGAAGACCTGGAAAAAACGCTGGGCGCGGCCTTCCTGGCTGACCAACGTACCGTCGCCTTCAGCGAAGCTGGCGGCTGGCAGAACCAGGTGCGCGCGATCGCTGGTAGCGGTTTTCTGATGGTCCGCCACGATCACCACTTTAGCGGCGTTCAGGGCAGCATCGACACGGGCTTTGTCGGTACGGGTGTACAGATCGTTTTCCAGCACGACGACAGCGTCGGCTTTGCCGTCGATCACCGCTTGCAGGGCCGCGTCCACCGATTCGCCACCGAGCATGGCCAGGCCGAGGCTGTTGGCCTCTGGCACGATCAGGCTGATGGAACCGTTCTTCTCGCGCAGCTTCAGCGCTTTGGCGATGTTCGCCGCCGCTTCGATTAGCGCCTTGGAACCCAACGAGGTACCGGCAATGATCAGCGGACGCTTGGCTGCGAGCAGGGCATCGGCGATACGCTTGGCCAGCTCCAGCGCTTGCGCGTCCAGGCCTTCAACGGCAGGCGCGCTGGCGTCGAGGGCGTGAGCCACGGCGAAACCGATGCGGGCCAGGTCGTCTGGTGCTGCGTGAACGCATTCTTCAGCGATGTCGTCGAGCTTGGTTTCAGCCAGGCTGGCGATGAACAGCGGGTTCAGAGCGTTCTGACCGATGTTCTTCACCGCAGCGTCGAGCCAAGGCTGGACGCGCATGGCGTCGGCCATGTCTTCAGCTTTGCCTTTGACCGATTGACGCAGGGACAGGGCCATGCGCGCAGCAGTCTGGGTCAAGTCTTCACCGAGGACGAAAATTGCATCGTGGTCTTCGATGTCGCGCATGTTCGGGATCGGCAGCGGGCTGTCTTTCAACACCTGCACGACCAGACGAATGCGTTCCAGCTCAGCGGCTTCGATACCGGAGTAGAAGTGCTCGGCGCCGACCAGTTCGCGCAACGCGTAGTTGCTTTCGAGGCTGGCACGGGGCGAACCGATACCGACGATGTTGCGACCGCGCAACAGGTCGGCGGCTTTATCCAGCGCTTCGTCGAGGGTCAGCTTGGCGCCGTTGGCCAGCTTTGGCTGACGCGGGCGGTCTTCGCGGTTGACGTAGCCGTAGCCGAAACGGCCACGGTCGCACAGGAAGTACTGGTTTACCGAACCGTTGAAACGGTTTTCGATACGACGCAGTTCACCATAGCGCTCGCCCGGGGAGATGTTGCAACCGCTGGAGCAGCCATGGCAGATGCTCGGCGAGAACTGCATGTCCCACTTGCGGTTGTAGCGCTCGGAGTGAGTCTTGTCGGTGAACACACCGGTCGGACAGACCTCGGTGAGGTTGCCGGAGAACTCGCTTTCGAGGGTGCCGTCTTCTACACGTCCGAAGTACACGTTGTCGTGGGCGCCGAACACACCGAGATCAGTGCCGCCGGCGTAGTCTTTATAGAAGCGCACGCAACGGTAGCAGGCGATGCAGCGGTTCATTTCGTGGGAAATGAACGGGCCCAGTTGCTGGTTCTGGTGGGTACGCTTGGTGAAGCGATAACGGCGCTCGTTGTGGCCGGTCATCACGGTCATGTCTTGCAGGTGGCAGTGACCGCCTTCTTCACAGACCGGACAGTCGTGAGGGTGGTTGGTCATCAGCCATTCAACGACGCTGGCGCGAAACACTTTCGCTTCTTCGTCGTCGATGGAGATCCAGCTGCCGTCGGTAGCTGGCGTCATGCACGACATGACGATCCGACCACGCTTGTCGTTCTCGTCGGTGTACTGCTTGACCGCGCACTGGCGGCAAGCGCCAACGCTGCCTAGGGCTGGGTGCCAGCAGAAATAGGGGATATCGAGGCCTAGCGACAGACATGCCTGTAACAGGTTGTCTGCCCCGTCGACTTCGAGCTCTTTGCCGTCTACGTGGATAGTGGCCATGGTTCAAAGTTCTTCGTTGGCCCGGTGTCAGCGGGCGTGGCTAATGGAATCTTGTTATCCGCGCGAATCAAAACAGCCGTTAAAGGCGTCATCGCGCGAAAAGCGAACGGCACGGACCGTTCGCTTTTTTTAAAGCGTTAAGCGCCGACTACGATCGGCCTTGCCAGAGGCGGGACGACGGCGCTGGTAGGCGCGATGCCGGCTTCGAACTCATGGCGGAAGTATTTGATTGCGCTGCCCAACGGCTCCACGGCGCCCGGTGCGTGAGCACAGAAGGTCTTGCCCGGGCCGAGGAAACCGACCAGACCCAACAGGGTCTCGATATCGCCGGCTTGCCCTTCACCGTTCTCGATCGCGCGCAGAAGCTTGACGCTCCACGGCAAGCCGTCACGGCACGGGGTGCAGAAGCCGCAAGATTCACGGGAGAAGAACTCCTCCATGTTGCGCAGCAGGGACACCATGTTGACGCTGTCGTCCACCGCCATGGCCAGGCCGGTACCCATACGGGTGCCAACCTT
Organism: Pseudomonas sp. ZS1P83; assembly: GCF_054897825.1. Taxonomy (NCBI): domain Bacteria; kingdom Pseudomonadati; phylum Pseudomonadota; class Gammaproteobacteria; order Pseudomonadales; family Pseudomonadaceae; genus Pseudomonas; species Pseudomonas sp. ZS1P83. Next base: position 3,205,031 of record NZ_CM142706.1, on the reverse strand, counting down.
GGCGATGCCGCCGGCGTACATTTGTGCGTCCAGGTGTTCCGGCAACAGGAAACCGGTACCGGCGCCGCCTGGCTGCCAGCACTTGAGCTTGTAACCGTCGCGCATGCCGCCAGCGTAGTCTTCGAACAACTCGCGACCAGTGACGCCGAACGGCAATTCCCACAGGCCTGGGTTCTTGACCTTGCCGGAGAAGCCCATGAGCTTGGTGCCCATGTCTTCACTGCCTTCGCGCGCCAACGATTTGTACCAGTCCACGCCGTCGGCAATGATCGCCGGCACGTTGCACAGGGTTTCAACGTTGTTCACGCAAGTCGGCTTGCCCCACACGCCAACGGCGGCCGGGAAGGGTGGCTTGGAGCGTGGATTGGCGCGGCGGCCTTCGAGGGAGTTGATCAGTGCGGTTTCTTCACCACAGATGTAACGCCCGGCGCCGGTGTGGACGAACAGCTCGAAATCAAAGCCGCTGCCCAGGATGTTTTTACCCAGCAGGCCGGCTGCCTTGGCTTCTTCCACGGCACGGTTCAGGTGCTTGGCGGCGGTGGTGTATTCGCCACGCAGGAATATGTAGCCACGGTAGGTTTTCAGCGCGCGAGCACTGATCAGCATGCCTTCGATCAGCAGATGGGGCAGTTGCTCCATCAGCATCCGGTCTTTCCAGGTGTTCGGTTCCATCTCGTCCGCATTGCACAGCAAGTAGCGGATGTTGATGGATTCGTCTTTAGGCATCAGGCCCCACTTAACGCCCGTGGGGAAGCCTGCACCGCCGCGACCTTTGAGGCCTGCGTCTTTCACGGTCTGGACGATGTCGTCCTGTGCCATGTCGGCGAAGGCTTTGCGCGCAGCTGCGTAACCGTTCTTGGCCTGGTACTCGTCGAGCCAGACAGCTTCGCCGTCGTCACGCAGACGCCAGGTCAGCGGGTGAGTCTCTGCGGCACGCTTGATGCGGTTGGCAGGACCGAAGGAAGTCAGGGTCATACGTAGCCCTCGAGCAATTTGGCAACGCCGGCAGGCTGCACATCACCGAAAGTGTCGTCGTCGATCATCAACGCCGGCGCCTTGTCGCAGTTGCCGAGGCAGCAGACCGGCAGCAGGGTGAAACGACCGTCGGTGGTGGTCTGACCCAGGCCGATGCCCAGATTGCACTGGATTTCGCTGACAACGGATTCGTGGCCGCCGATGTAGCAAACCATGCTGTCGCAGACACGGATGATGTGACGGCCGACCGGCTGACGGAAGATCTGGCTATAGAACGTCGCCACCCCTTCAACGTCGCTGGCCGGGATGCCGAGGATCTCGCCGATGGCGTAGAGCGCGCCATCAGGCACCCAGCCACGTTCCTTCTGGACGATCTTCAGGGCCTCGATCGACGCCGCGCGCGGGTCTTCGTAGTGATGCAGCTCGTGCTCGATGGCGGAGCGCTCGGTTTCGCTCAGGGCGAAACGGTCTGTTTGGATAAGCGTGCTGTTCATGCTTAGCGGTCCACGTCGGCCATAACGAAATCGATACTACCCAGGTACGCAATCAAGTCCGCGACCATGCTGCCTTTGATCACCGAAGGGATCTGCTGCAGGTGCGGGAAGCTTGGGGTGCGAATCCGGGTGCGGTAGCTCATGGTGCCGCCATCGCTCGTCAGGTAATAACTGTTGATGCCCTTGGTCGCCTCGATCATCTGGAAGGATTCGTTGGCCGGCATGACCGGGCCCCACGAAACTTGCAGGAAGTGCGTGATCAGGGTCTCGATGTGTTGCAGCGTGCGTTCTTTCGGCGGCGGCGTGGTCAGCGGGTGATCCGCCTTGTACGGGCCTTCCGGCATGTTGCGCATGCACTGCTCGATGATCTTCAGGCTCTGGCGCATTTCTTCGACACGCACGATGCAACGGTCATAGGCATCGCCATTGGCCGCCAGCGGCACTTCGAATTCGAAGTTCTCGTAACCGGAGTACGGGCGAGCCTTGCGCAGGTCAAAATCGCAACCGGTCGAACGCAGGCCAGAACCGGTGACGCCCCATTCCAGGGCCTCTTTGGTGTTGTAGGCGGCGACGCCGATGGTCCGGCCACGCAGGATGCTGTTGTCCAATGCGGCTTTCTGGTATTCGTCCAGACGCTTTGGCATCCACTCGATGAAGTCTTTCACCAGTTTTTCCCAGCCGCGCGGCAGGTCGTGGGCGACGCCACCGATGCGGTACCAGGCCGGGTGCAGACGGAAACCGGTAATGGCTTCGATCACCGTGTACGCCTTCTGACGGTCGGTGAACGTGAAGAACACCGGAGTCATGGCGCCGACGTCCTGGATGTAAGTCCCCAGGAACAGCAGGTGGCTGGTGATCCGGAAGAACTCGGCCATCATGATGCGGATGACGTCGACCTTCTCAGGCACTTTGATGCCGGCCAGCTTCTCGACCGAGAGCACGTACGGCAGGTTGTTCATTACGCCGCCGAGGTAGTCGATACGGTCGGTGTACGGAATGAAGCTGTGCCAGGACTGACGCTCGGCCATCTTCTCGGCACCACGGTGGTGGTAACCGACGTCCGGCACACAGTCGACGATCTCTTCACCGTCCAACTGCAAGATGATGCGGAATGCACCGTGCGCAGAAGGGTGGTTAGGGCCGAGGTTGAGGAACATGTAGTCCTCGTTCGCCCCGGAACGCTTCATGCCCCAGTCTTCAGGCTTGAACCGCGCGGCTTCTTCCTCAAGCTGTTGCTTGGCCAGCGTCAGGCTGAACGGGTCGAACTCGGTGGCACGGGCCGGGAAGTCCTTGCGCAGCGGGTGACCTTCCCAGGTCGGCGGCATCATGATGCGGGTCAGGTGCGGGTGGCCGGCAAAGTTGATGCCGTACATGTCCCACACTTCACGCTCGTACCAGTTGGCGTTAGGCCAGATGCCGGTAACGGTCGGCACGCTAAGGTCGCTCTCGGACAAGGCGACCTTGATCATTACGTCACTATTACGTTCGATCGACATCAAGTGATAGAACACGGTGAAGTCGGCGCCGCTTGGCAGCCCTTGACGCTTGGTGCGCAGACGCTCGTCCACGCCGTGCAGGTCATAGAGCATGACGTACGGCTTGGGCAGGTTGCGCAGGAAGGTCAGGACTTCGACGAGTTTGGCACGGGCAACCCAAAGCACCGGCATGCCGGTGCGGGTAGGCTGGGCGGTGAACGCCTCGGGGCCAAAACGGTTGTTCAGTTCGACGACCACATCCTGGTCGTCTGCCTTATAAGGCGGGATGTACAGAGCACTGCCTGTAGTCATGGTTATTTATCGCTTTCGGTCAACGTAAAGAATGAAGCCAGTGTCTCGTTCTATTAAAGAAGCAGATCTGGATCAGACTTCGTCGGGGCTGCGCAGGTTGGTGACTGCGATTCGCTGTTCGCGGCGCTGTTCCTTTTGCGAAGGCATCTCGGCGCGGTACACGCCTTGATCGCCGACGACCCAGGAAAGCGGACGACGCTCCTGTCCAATCGACTCCTGCAAGAGCATCAAACCTTGCAGAAAAGCTTCAGGGCGGGGCGGGCAGCCAGGCACGTAGACGTCCACGGGCAGGAACTTGTCCACCCCTTGAACGACGGAGTAGATGTCGTACATGCCACCGGAGTTGGCGCACGAACCCATGGAGATAACCCATTTAGGTTCGAGCATTTGCTCGTAGAGACGCTGAATGATCGGCGCCATCTTGATGAAACAGGTACCGGCGATAACCATGAAATCCGCCTGACGCGGCGATGCCCGGATAACCTCGGCGCCAAAGCGCGCGATGTCGTGGGGCGCCGTGAAGGCGGTGGTCATTTCCACGTAGCAGCACGAAAGACCGAAGTTATACGGCCACAGGGAGTTCTTGCGCCCCCAGTTGATCGTGCCGTTAAGCACGTCTTCGAGCTTGCCCATGAAAATGTTTTTGTGAACTTGATCTTCTAACGGATCGGAAACGGTTTCCCGTTCGCCAATCGGATACTGCTCGTTAGGAGCATCGGGGTCGATCCTGGTGAGATTGTATTGCATTGCCAAAGCCTCATTGTTTCAGCTTCGCCTGCCGCTTACGACGAGCTTCCGGAGCCCAATCAAGGGCGCCCACTCGAAATAGGTAGACAAGACCTGCCAACAGAATTGCTATGAAAACGAGAGCTTCGACGAATCCGGTCCAGCCGCTTTCGCGGACGGACACAGACCAGGCAAAGAGAAAGAGGGCTTCGATATCGAAGATCACGAAGAGCATCGCGACCAGATAGAATTTGGCTGAGAGCCGCAAGCGGGCACCACCTGTAGGTAGCATGCCGGACTCGAACGGTTCGTTTTTGCTGCGGCCCCAGGCTTTTGACCCGAGGAGGCTGGAGACGCCGAGCATGAAGGCGCAAAGGCCGACGACGCCCAAAAGGAAAATGGCAAAGCCCCAGTTGTGGGCCATGAGTCCTGTCGCTTCGGGCATGCTGGTAATCCTTAACAGAGAGCAAAGGTCTCTGAGCTTGAAAAGAAACAAAGCAGTGACGATATGTCGCAGCAATCAATCCCGCTGATTTTATGGCACATCACCGTGCAAGTAAAATTCAGATAGCGAAATTATTTAATAGAATAAGGACATAGCGTGCCTCCAAGGCCCCGCAACCCATGCGTTGCGGGCTTTAGCCGGGATTTCATCAATATTGTCTTGTTGGGAATGTAACGAACATAGTTGCAGCTAAATGATAATCACTATTGTTTGTGGTGGTTTTTAAACTGTTTAACGGGTGGGTGGCCAGGAAGTTGTCATATATGCGCGTTACTGCAAGTAGCGCACGGGGTCGTTTTACCTTGTTTTCCTGATCAAAAAACTGCTCTGGATCAATGATTTTTCCGTGCTTTTGTAGGAGCGAGGCTTGCCCGCGATGAGCGATGACGCGGTATGCCTACAAGACCGTGGTGTATTCTTCGCGGGCAAGCCTCGCCCCTACAACAGCGTGTGAATTCGCGGGCAAAAAAACGCCCCGAACCAGTCGGGGCGTCAGTTTTGCGACGTTGCGGTTAGCTTTCTATTCGGTCCGCAACGGCCGTTTGCTCAGGCGAATCAGATCAGTGGAACTGTTCTTCTTCAGTCGAACCGGTCAGTGCGGTTACCGATGACGAGCCACCTTGAATCACAGTGGTCATGTCGTCGAAGTAGCCGGTGCCCACTTCCTGCTGGTGAGCCACGAAGGTGTAACCCTTGGCAGCGTCAGCGAACTCTTGCTCTTGCAGCTTCACGTAGGCAGTCATGTCGTTACGGGCGTAATCGTGCGCCAGGTTGAACATGCTGTGCCACATGTTGTGAATGCCGGCCAGGGTGATGAACTGGTGCTTGTAACCCATGGCGGACAGTTCGCGCTGGAACTTGGCGATGGTCGCGTCGTCCAGGTTTTTCTTCCAGTTGAAGGAAGGCGAGCAGTTGTACGACAGCAGTTGGTCCGGGTATTCCTTTTTGATCGCTTCGGCGAAGCGACGAGCCTCGTCCAGATCCGGCTTGGCGGTTTCGCACCAGATCAGATCGGCGTACGGCGCGTAGGCCAGGCCGCGGGAGATTGCCTGGTCGAGACCAGCGCGCACTTTGTAGAAACCTTCCTGAGTACGTTCGCCAGTCACGAACTCTTTGTCGTACGGGTCGCAATCGGAAGTCAGCAGGTCAGCCGCGTTAGCGTCGGTACGTGCCAGAATGATGGTCGGAGTACCGGCAACGTCAGCAGCCAGGCGAGCAGCGGTCAGCTTCTGTACAGCTTCCTGGGTAGGAACCAGTACCTTGCCGCCCATGTGGCCGCATTTTTTCACGGAAGCCAGTTGGTCTTCGAAGTGAACGCCGGCGGCGCCTGCTTCGATCATGCTCTTCATCAGCTCGTAAGCGTTCAGTACGCCGCCGAAACCGGCTTCAGCGTCAGCCACGATCGGAGCGAAGTAGTCGATGTAACCTTCGTCGCCCGGGCCTTTGCCGGCTTTCCACTGGATCTGGTCAGCACGACGGAACGAGTTGTTGATGCGCTTGACCACGGTTGGAACCGAGTCCACCGGGTACAGCGACTGGTCCGGGTACATCGATTCGGCGGAGTTGTTGTCCGCAGCGACTTGCCAGCCCGACAGGTAGATTGCCTGGATACCGGCTTTAACTTGTTGCACAGCCTGGCCGCCGGTCAGGGCGCCCATGCAGTTGACGAAATCTTTCTCAGGACGGAAGGACGGCTTGGCACCTTGGGTCACCAGGTTCCAAAGCTTCTCGGCGCCCAATTTTGCAAAGGTGTGCTCAGGTTGAACCGAGCCGCGCAGGCGGACGACGTCAGCAGCGGAGTAAGCGCGTGTCACGCCTTTCCAGCGTGGGTTTTCAGCCCAATCTTTTTCGAGGGCTGCAATTTGCTGTTCGCGTGTCAGTGCCATGGAGATAAACCTCGTCGCATAGGTCTGGGTGGAAAATTCCTGCTCCTGCCAAATACGCATTAGAAACGTAAAAGGCTGCTCGCTGACCAGAAGCTTAGGTGGTCAAGTCGGATTCGACGGGGATGGCGACGGGATGAACGATGGGCTCGAGGGGAAGTGAGCAGGTAAGGGCGAACTGGCGAGCGCATTCGGGCGTCGTGGGCCTTGGTGCAAACTTCAGTGTGGAGCCGGGTTACCTAATTACGCTTCCGTCCCTCGGGACAACTTCGTTCCAGTCGGCAACCTCGTCAAACACACCTTGTGGGCGGTACAGACACGAAGCGGCTCGCGGGGTAGGTGCGAACGGCGCCTCGAAGGCCCTTGCCAGGGCCCCTGATTAGCGGGAGCGAGGCCATCATGCCTTCGCTTTTTTGTATCGTCAAACGTTTTGTAGTGCTTTTTTTCGAGCACTACATCTTTGGTCTAATACGACTAATCAGTCAGTTTTCGGTGGTTTAGTCCAAAGTATCGACTTTCACCCGCAGGGTCATGTCATCCCGACCCTGAGTCGAGTAGCTGCGGGTCTGGCCCTGTTTGTCGGCCTGTGTCTGGCGATTCACGCCAGCCAGGGTGATCCACTCGCCAACCCGGCCCGTGATAGTTGTGTCGGTACTTTGCACATTCACTACATCGGGACGTTCCTGGCTCATGCGGTCACGGTTTGTGCTGATCGCCAAGTGAACGATGTTGCCGGTGACGCTGGCAGTGACGTAGAAGCCTTGGGTGACGTTGCGGTATTCGGTCTGGCTTCGCAGGTCGCCGTAGGCGTCGGTTTGAGTGCTGGTGAGCGGCACGCTCTGACCGACCTGGATCAGGGCCGGTGCGCCTTCGCTGGCCTGAATCTGTTGGATCCCGCCATCACGGCTGTCGGTGCTGCGGTTGATGATGCGGGTCTGACTCGGTTTGGCACCGTTCACCGAATAACCCTGATCGCTCTGGAAGTTGTTTTCGTTGGTGTCGACGGTGATCAGCAGGCGTTTGGGTTGGGTGTCGAGTTGCGCAATCAGGGCTTTAAGTTCGTCGATCTTGCGCTGTTCGGCATTAACGATCAGTTGGTTACCGTAGGCGCTGACCTGGCCATCCTTGCCGATGAAATCCTGTGCCATCGGCAGCATGTCGGCGCTGGTGTGGTAGTTCAGGGGCACGATCTCGGTGGCTGCCATGACCGAGCAACTGCAGGTCAGTAGCAGCGTGGTGAGCAGGGTGCGTAGGGACATATCCGTTATCTCCGACATCTTGAAGTGTTGATATTGCCAGTTTGTCGGCCCGGCGGGGGGCAAGTTGAATCGTAGACAGCAAAACGCCCCGGCATCCGAGGATGGCGGGGCGTTTTGTGGTGTCCTTAAGTACGCCTTCGCGGGCAAGCCTCGCTCCTACAATACGCAGATAACTGTAGGAGCGAGGCTTGCCCGCGATGGTAGCGACTCGGTCTTACGCCGAGTGCCGCACCATGTCCACATGCGGAATCCCTGCTTCCAGGAACTCCTCACTGACCAGGCTGAAGCCCAAGCGCTCATAGAACGCCGTGGCTTGTACCTGTGCGCTCAGCATCTGCTGCTTCAGCCCGCGCTTCTCGGCTTCACCGATCACCGCTTGCATCAGCGCGTCCCCGACTTTCAAACCGCGCCAGTCTTTCAGCACCGACACCCGGCCAACGTGGCCATCGGGCAGCAGGCGAGCGGTGCCAATCGGAAAGTCGCCTTCGAAGGCGAGAAAATGCACCGCAGTTGCGTCATCAGCATCCCATTCCAACTCGGGTGGAACGGATTGCTCGGCGATGAACACCGTCTCACGAATGCGCCGGATCTCGGCGTTGTCCTTTTGCCAGTCTGCGACACGTACGTGAATTTTATTCATCAGCAAACCCCAGGCTTCCTTGCTTGATCAGTTCACACAGCAGGCCGCGACCGTCTTCGTCGCTCAGCCAGTCACCGAGGTTGTCGGTGTGCAGCGCGTCTGCGGCGCAAATCAACTTCAGCAGCTCGCGCAGTTTGCCCGGCAGGTAACGGCTCTGGCCGCTGGCGAACAGCAGCAGGTCGTCATCGACTTCGGACCAGGCCATGCGCGCGCTCGGGTTGCGGATCAGTACTGCGCCTTGCTCAAGGCTGGTGAGCAGGTCGTCTTCTTCGATCTCTTCCGGGCCCGCCACCAGTTCCGGGTAACGTGGCTCGGTCATGAACTGGCCGAACCAGGTCAGCAGCAGACGCTCGTCGCTCATGTGTTCGGCGAGCAGGCCTTTCAAGCGATCAAGGGCGTCGTGCTGGATCTGATGTGGGTCGACCGCAGGCAGGGCGTCGGCGTCGGTGTAACGCTCTTCGTCCGGCAGGAACTGGCTGAGGAAGTCGGTGAAGTGGGTCAGCACTTCAGCGGCGCTCGGCGCGCGGAAACCTACCGAGTAGGTCAGGCAGTCATCAACGGCAACGCCGCAATGGGCCAGGCGCGGGGGCAGGTAGAGCATGTCGCCCGGTTCCAGGACCCATTCGTCGGTGGCCTCAAAGTCGGCGAGGATGCGCAGGTCGGCGTGTTGCAGCAGCTTGCTCTCGGAATCGCACATCTGGCCGATTTTCCAGTTGCGCTTGCCGTGACCTTGCAGCAGGAATACGTCGTAGTTGTCGAAGTGAGGACCGACGCTACCACCCGGGGCGGCGAAGCTGATCATCACATCGTCGATGCGCCAGCTCGGCAGGAAGCGGAAGTTTTCCAGCAGCTCAGCGACTTCCGGTACGAATTGGTCGACCGCTTGAACCAGCAGCGTCCAGTCGCGTTCCGGCAATTTGCTGAATTCGTCTTCGGCGAACGGGCCGCGGCGCAATTCCCAAGGGCGCTCGCCGTGCTCGATCACCAGGCGCGATTCGACTTCTTCTTCCAGCGCCAGGCCGGCCAGTTCGTCGGCGTCGATCGGGCTTTCGAATTCAGGAATCGCCTGACGGATCAGCAGTGGTTTTTTCTGCCAGTAGTCGCGCAAGAACTCGCGCGCCGTGATGCCGCCCAGTAGTTGAAGAGGAATGTCAGGATTCATGTGTAACCTATTGAAAAAAAGCACTTTTCAGACGGGAATAAAAACGCCCGGCGCTGCCGGGCGTCTCAAACGGGTAAAGCGGTCAATCAGATGCGCTTGGCTTGCTCCACCGCGTTACCGATGTAGTTCGCCGGGGTGAGCAGCTTCAGCTCGGCCTTGGCTGCGGCTGGCATGTCCAGACCGTCGATGAAAGTTTGCAGCGCTTCAGGGCTGATGCCCTTGCCACGGGTCAACTCTTTCAGTTTTTCGTATGGGTTCTCGATGTTGTAGCGACGCATGACGGTCTGGATCGGCTCGGCCAATACTTCCCAGCACGCATCCAGGTCAGCAGCGATTTTCTGAGCGTTGAGCTCCAGTTTGCTGATGCCTTTGAGGCTTGCTTCGTACGCGATCACGCTGTGGGCAAAGCCGACACCGAGGTTGCGCAGTACGGTGGAGTCGGTCAGGTCACGCTGCCAGCGGGAAATCGGCAGCTTGCTGGCCAAGTGCTGGAACAGCGCGTTGGCGATACCCAGGTTGCCTTCGGAGTTTTCGAAGTCGATCGGGTTGACCTTGTGCGGCATGGTCGACGAACCGATTTCGCCAGCGATGGTGCGCTGTTTGAAATAACCCAGGGAAATGTAGCCCCAGATATCGCGGTCGAAGTCGATCAGGATGGTGTTAAAGCGTGCGATCGCGTCGAACAGCTCGGCGATGTAGTCGTGCGGTTCGATCTGCGTGGTGTACGGGTTGAAGCCCAGGCCCAGCTCGTCTTCGATGAAGGCGCGGGCATTTTCTTCCCAGTCAATCTCAGGGTAAGCCGAGAGGTGGGCGTTGTAGTTGCCGACAGCGCCGTTGATTTTGCCCAGCAGCGGAACGGCAGCGACCTGGGCGATTTGGCGCTCCAGACGGTAAACCACGTTCGCCAGCTCTTTGCCCAGGGTGGTCGGCGAAGCCGGTTGACCGTGGGTGCGCGACAGCATCGGCACGTCAGCGAAACGAATCGCCAGTTCGCGGATGGCTTCGGCAGTCTGGCGCATCAGCGGCAGCATCACGTCATCACGGCCTTCGCGCAGCATCAGGGCGTGGGACAGGTTGTTGATGTCCTCACTGGTGCAGGCAAAGTGGATGAACTCGCTGACCTTGGCCAGTTCCGGCAGCTTGGCCGCTTGCTCTTTGAGCAGGTACTCAATGGCTTTTACGTCGTGGTTGGTGGTGCGCTCGATCTCTTTGACACGCTCGGCGTGCTCCAGAGCGAAGTTTTCCGCCAGGGTATTGAGCACCGCGTTGGCTTCGGCGGAGAACGCCGGCACTTCGCTGATGCCAGGATGAGCGGCCAGGCGCTGGAGCCAGCGCACTTCAACCAGAACGCGAGCACGGATCAGACCGTATTCGCTGAAAATTGGGCGCAGGGCCTGGGTTTTGCCGGCGTAGCGGCCGTCAACAGGGGAAACCGCAGTGAGCGAAGAAAGCTGCATGGGGTGTTCTCGGACAGTCGGGCAACGAAATGGGGCGCGTATCATACATGAAAAAATCCGCAGGTCCGTTGCCAACTGACCAGCGTCTTACGCGTTACACATTACAAAAGGTCTTGCGGGCGCGGTTCAGCTGCTGCGCATCAGCGGGTAAAGCTCTTTCAGTAACTTGCGACGACTGATCACCAACTGCCAGCGATGACCGCCCAACTGCCGCCACAGCCGAGCCGATCGAATCCCGGCCAGCAGCAGGGCGCGGATTTTCGAAGCGTTGCTCGGTTGCTGCAGGTTACGCATGTCGCCATGGACCTGAATTCGTTGGCGCAGGGTGCTCAAGGTGTCCTGGTACAGCGCACCGCAGGCCGCAATCACGTTTTCGTGAGCCGGGCCGAAATGCTCGACCTGGGACTGAATCTGCGGCAAGCGCTTACCGATCACGTCCAGCATGTCGTCGCGCTTGGCCAATTGACGCTCCAGGCCGAGCATCGCCAGCGCATAGCGCAACGGTTCGCGCTGAAGGGTGCTCGGGTCGCGTTCCAGGGCGCCAATCAATGCGCGGTAACCTTCACGCAGATTGATATCGTCGCCGCCGTAGACTTCCAGGGTGTCCTTGGGATCGCGAATCAGCAGGCTACCGAGCATGCAGGTCAGGCCGGCTTCGGTGGTCTGGCCGGTCTTGGCGATCTTGTCGACCAGCACGGCGGCGAGGAATACGCCGCCCAGTGCCGTCAGTTGTTCCTGCGTCGGGCTCATTGCGGCTCGCCTTGAGGAGTGCCCTTGCTCGTCCACGGTTCCGCAATTTCGATCACGCCGCCGCCGAGGCAGATTTCACCGTCGTAGAACACCACGGACTGGCCCGGGGTGACCGCGCGTTGCGGGTCATCGAAGGTGGCGCGGTAGCCGGTGGCGGTCTTTTCCAGCATGCAGGGTTGATCGCTCTGGCGATAACGGACTTTGGCGGTCAACTTGCGCGGCTCGGTCAGATCAATCGGGTTGACCCAATAAATGTCTGAGGCGAGCAGGGCGCGGGAGAACAGATACGGATGGTCATTGCCTTGGCCAACGATCAGTTCGTTGTTCTCAAGGTCTTTGATCAGTACGTACCACGGCTCGTCACCAGCGTCTTTCAAACCGCCGATGCCGAGGCCCTGGCGCTGACCGATGGTGTGATACATCAGGCCGTGGTGATGGCCGATGACTTCGCCTTCGGTGGTCTTGATCTCGCCCGGCTGGGCCGGCAGGTATTGCTTGAGGAAGTCGCTGAAGCGGCGTTCGCCGATAAAGCAGATCCCGGTGGAATCCTTTTTCTTCGCGGTGGCCAGATCATGTTTCTCGGCAATCGCGCGCACTTCGGGCTTTTCCAGTTCGCCGACCGGGAACAGGGTTTTGGCGATCTGTTCACCGCCGACGGCGTGCAGGAAGTAGCTCTGGTCCTTGTTCGGGTCCACGCCCTTGAGCAGTTCGGTGCGACCCTCGATATCACGGCGGCGCACGTAGTGACCGGTGGCGATCAGGTCGGCGCCGAGCACCATGGCGTAGTCGAGGAACGCCTTGAACTTGATTTCGCGATTGCAGAGGATGTCCGGGTTTGGCGTGCGACCGGCCTTGTATTCGGCCAGGAAGTGCTCGAACACGTTGTCCCAGTACTCGGCGGCGAAGTTGGCGGTGTGCAGCTTGATGCCAATCTTGTCGCACACAGCCTGAGCGTCCGCCAGGTCATCCATGGCGGTGCAGTATTCCGTTCCATCGTCTTCTTCCCAGTTCTTCATGAACAGGCCTTCCACCTCATAACCCTGCTCGATCAGCAGAAGAGCGGAAACGGAAGAGTCCACGCCGCCGGACATGCCGACAATGACGCGCTTCTTTTGTGTGTCAGAAGGGGCTGGATCACGCATAGGGATTCAATGAGTGTCTTGAAAAAGGACGCGATTCTAACAGGCCCAAGCCCGCAAGGCTAAAGAGAAGGGCGGATCAGTTCGAGACCGAAGTGTTGGCCGTCCAGATAATCATCAATACAGCGGATGATCAGCTCACTGCGCCAGTTTGCGCGCTGTGCCAGCAGTTCGTCACGCGTGAGCCACTTTGCGCCGACGATGCCGTCGTCCAGTTGATAATCGGGGTGGTGTTTGATCGGTTTCGCGGTGAAACAAACCCGCTGATACGTCACGCCGTTACTCGGAGCGGTATAGAGGTAAATGCCCACCACGCCCGTCGGCTCGACGTCCCAGCCGGTTTCTTCGAGGGTTTCACGCACGGCAGCGTCGATCAGGGTTTCGTCCGGGTCAAGGTGGCCGGCGGGCTGGTTGAGCACCGTTCGTCCACCCTTGGATTCTTCGACCATCAGGAAGCGGCCGTTGTCTTCGACGATGGTGGCGACGGTGATGTGGGGTAGCCAATCCATAATTAAAACCTCCTGTTGAGGGGCAGAAACAGAAACCCCGGCACAGGGCCGGGGCTTCTTTGCATCCTTACAACCTTAAACCAGCGCAGCGATCGCGGCGTTGAAAGTGTTGCTTGGGCGCATGGCCTTGCTGATCAGTTCGGCATTGGCGTGGTAGTAACCGCCGATGTCCACTGGCTTGCCCTGAACGGCGTTGAGCTCGGCGACGATGGTCGCTTCGTTCTCGGCCAAGGTCTTGGCCAGCTGGCCGAACTGCGCTTGCAGTGCAGTGTCTTCGGTCTGGGCAGCCAGGGCTTGAGCCCAGTACAGCGCCAGGTAGAAGTGGCTGCCGCGGTTGTCGATGTTGCCGACTTTGCGCGATGGCGACTTGTTGTTGTCCAGGAACTGGCCGGTGGCCTGATCCAGGGTCTTGGCCAGAACCAGCGCCTTAGGGTTGTTGTACGTCACACCCAGGTGCTCAAGGGACGCGGCCAGGGCCAGGAACTCGCCCAGGGAATCCCAGCGCAGGAAGTTCTCTTCCAGCAGCTGCTGAACGTGCTTCGGTGCCGAACCGCCAGCGCCGGTTTCGAACAGACCGCCGCCGTTCATCAGCGGAACGATCGACAGCATCTTGGCGCTGGTGCCCAGTTCCATGATCGGGAACAGGTCAGTCAGGTAGTCGCGCAGTACGTTACCGGTCACCGAGATGGTGTCCTTGCCTTCGCGGGTACGGCCCAGAGTGAAGGCCATCGCGTCGACGGGCGACATGATGCGGATGTCCAGGCCTGCAGTGTCGTGATCCTTCAGGTAAGCCTGAACTTTCTCGATTACCACACCGTCGTGGGCGCGCATCGGGTCCAGCCAGAAAATCGCTGGCGTGCTGCTGGCGCGAGCACGGTTGACGGCCAGTTTGACCCAGTCCTGGACCGGCGCGTCTTTGGTCTGGCACATGCGGAAGATGTCGCCGGCTTCAACCGACTGCTCCAGCAGCGTGCGGCCAGCGCCGTCGGAAACCCGAACTACGCCATTTGCCTTGATCTGGAAAGTCTTGTCATGCGAGCCGTACTCTTCGGCTTTCTTCGCCATCAGACCAACGTTTGGCACACTGCCCATGGTGGTTGGGTCGAAGGCGCCGTGTAGCTTGCAGTCTTCGATCACCGCCTGGTAGATGGTGGCGTAGCAGCGATCAGGGATCACAGCCTTGGTGTCGTGCAGCTGACCGTCAGTGCCCCACATTTTGCCGGAGTCACGGATCATCGCTGGCATCGAGGCGTCGACGATAACGTCGCTCGGCACGTGCAGGTTGGTGATGCCTTTGTCGGAGTTGACCATGGCCAACGACGGACGAGCGGTGTAGACCGCCTGGATGTCCGCTTCAATCGCAGCTTGCTGCTCAGCTGGCAGGGCTTTGATGCGAGCGTACAGGTCGCCGATGCCGTTGTTCAGGTTGAAGCCGATCTGTGCCAGCACGTCAGCATGCTTGGCCAGTGCGTCTTTATAGAACTCGGCAACGATCTGGCCGAACATGATCGGGTCGGAGACCTTCATCATGGTGGCTTTGAGGTGAACCGACAACAGCACGCCTTTTTGCTTGGCGTCTTCGATCTCGGCAGCGATGAATTTGCGCAGAGCGTTTTTGCTCATGACCGCGCAATCGAGGATCTCACCGGCTTGCACGGTGGTTTTTTCTTTCAGGACGGTGGTGGTGCCGTCTTGAGCGATCAGTTCGATTTTGACGGCGTCAGCGGCGTCGATCAGGGCGGCTTTTTCGCTGCCGTAGAAATCGCCGGTGCTCATGTGCGCTACGTGGGACTTGGAGTCTGCAGCCCAGGCGCCCATTTTGTGCGGGTGCTTGCGCGCGTAGTTCTTGACCGACAGCGGTGCGCGACGATCGGAGTTGCCTTCGCGCAGAACCGGGTTCACGGCGCTGCCCTTGATCTTGTCGTAACGCGACTTGGCGAGCTTGTCGGCGTCGCTGGTCACGGTTTCCGGGTAGTCAGGCAGTGCGAAGCCCTGGGCTTGCAGTTCCTTGATCGCGGCTTGCAGTTGCGGAACAGAGGCGCTGATGTTCGGCAACTTGATGATGTTGGCTTCAGGCGTAACGGCCAGGTCGCCCAGTTCGGCGAGGTGGTCGGCTACGGCTTTGTCACCCAGTTGCTCGGGGAAGCTGGCCAGAATACGCCCTGCAAGAGAGATATCGCGGGTTTCCACGGCGATATCAGCGGAGGCGGTGAAGGCCTCTACGATAGGCAGCAGTGAATAGGTGGCGAGGGCGGGAGCTTCGTCGGTGAAGGTATAGATGATCTTCGAGCGGGTGGGCATATTCGGATTAACTCTCTCTTCTTTGCTAAAGCGTGCGCAGAAAAACTCGAGGGGCGCCGGGTAAGCGCGTTCGTTCAAAGTCATCCATGAGCCGAATGTCGAGATTTGTGCGCGGTGATGTTGGGTGCATCAGTCGAGCGTCAAGCGGGTGGACTGCGGTAACAGTCCGGCTTTTTCGGGCCTGGAGTCTCGGCTACTTATTCAGTTGCAGGAGAGGTCGACCGTCGTGACTCTGTGGTCAGCGGGCGGTATTATACATAGGTAGCTGGCAATCTGCCGATGGTTCATAAGCAACGAATATCGTCCATTGGTCTAAAGGTCGCAGGGGCGAGCGGGGCGTAGAGTCTTGCACCGTGCTTGAGTTTGGCGCTTTTCCCTTTGCTTTCAGGCTTGTAGGCCGCGAACTGTGCAGCTTTGCGGCAGATGGATGGAACATAGGGTTTGCGTGCCGATTTAACTGGGGTACGCTCGAACGAAGCCAGATGTTCAATCCAAACAATGGAGTTCAGCATGGGATACAAGAAGATTCAGGTTCCAGCAGTCGGCGACAAAATCACCGTCAACGCGGACCATTCTCTCAATGTTCCTAACAACCCGATCATCCCCTTCATCGAAGGTGATGGTATTGGCGTTGATATCAGCCCGGTCATGATCAAGGTTGTCGATGCTGCTGTTAAGAAGGCTTACGGCGGCGAGCGCAAAATTTCCTGGATGGAAGTCTATGCCGGGGAGAAAGCGACTCAGGTTTACGATCAGGACACCTGGCTACCTCAGGAAACCCTGGACGCGGTCAAAGATTACGTTGTTTCCATCAAGGGCCCACTGACCACGCCGGTCGGCGGCGGCATTCGTTCCCTGAACGTGGCCCTGCGTCAGCAGCTCGACCTTTATGTTTGCCTGCGCCCTGTGCGTTGGTTCGAAGGCGTGCCTAGCCCGGTCAAGAAACCTGGCGACGTCGACATGACGATCTTCCGCGAAAACTCGGAAGACATTTATGCCGGTATCGAGTGGAAAGCAGGTTCGCCGGAAGCGACCAAGGTCATCAAGTTCCTTAAAGATGAAATGGGCGTCACCAAGATCCGTTTCGACGAAAACTGCGGTATCGGCATCAAGCCGGTTTCACTGCAAGGCACCAAGCGTCTGGCGCGCAAGGCGTTGCAGTATGTGGTCGACAACGACCGCGATTCGCTGACCATCGTGCACAAAGGCAACATCATGAAGTTCACCGAAGGTGCCTTCAAGGAGTGGGCCTACGAAGTGGCGGCTGAAGAATTCGGCGCGACCCTGCTCGATGGCGGTCCGTGGATGCAGTTCAAAAACCCGAAAACCGGCAAGAACGTTATCGTCAAAGATGCCATCGCCGACGCCATGCTCCAGCAGATCCTGCTGCGCCCGGCCGAATACGATGTGATCGCGACCCTGAACCTGAACGGCGACTACCTCTCTGACGCCTTGGCGGCGGAAGTGGGTGGTATCGGTATCGCACCGGGTGCCAACCTGTCTGACACCATTGCGATGTTCGAAGCGACCCACGGTACTGCACCGAAGTACGCTGGCAAGGACCAGGTCAACCCGGGTTCCCTGATCCTGTCCGCAGAGATGATGCTGCGTCACATGGGCTGGACCGAAGCGGCTGATCTGATCATCAAAGGCACCAACGGCGCGATTTCGGCCAAGACCGTGACCTATGACTTCCACCGTTTGATGGAAGGCGCGAAACTGCTGTCTTCTTCAGCGTTTGGTGATGCACTGATTTCGCATATGTAAGCGAACAGGTAATAAAAAACCGCCCTACTCGAGTGATTGAGTCGGGCGGTTTTTTATGACTGGATGGTTGCTGCGAATTCAAGCCGTGACGGTTTGTTGTCCGGTGGGAGCGGCCACATTCTGAGTATCCTGAGGCGCGCCGATATTCATGGCGTGCAGGCCTTTGGGTCCCTGGATGATCTCAAAGACGACAGCCTGTCCGGCCTTCAGGGTTTTATAACCGTCCATCTGGATGGCCGAGTAGTGGGCGAACAGGTCTTCGCTCTTGCCTTCCTCGTTGATGAAGCCGTAACCCTTGGCATTGTTGAACCATTTGACCTTGCCGCTGACCTTGACACCTGACATACCCATATCCCTCTGCAACAGACTCCATCACTGGAGTATCATCCAGTACATCCGCAGTCAGGTCTTAGAAATAAGATTGACTCCGCGGACCTTTTTTACCCACTGTGGGCTCTATTGGTTGTAACACCGTTTTGCCGATAGTCAAGGTGACCAGGCAGTCGGAGTTGAAATCGACGATGGTCGCCCCCACCACTGTATTTGCACAACTGACGAACCTTTCTTTCCATGCATGCAATCAGCCAGATTCGACTAACATTCAATCAGGATCGCCCGACTCTCCAAAAAGATCATCCGGAGGAACACGACGACGATTCCGCAGGCATTGCTGTTCAGGAGGCCAAGCCTGCTTTACAGGCGCCGCCGATGTACAAGGTGGTTTTGTTTAATGATGACTACACACCGATGGATTTCGTCGTCGAAGTGCTCGAGGTGTTTTTTAACCTGAATCGAGAGCTGGCGACCAAGGTCATGCTGGCCGTCCACACAGAAGGACGGGCAGTATGTGGAGTGTTTACCCGCGACATCGCCGAGACTAAGGCCATGCAGGTCAACCAGTACGCCAGGGAAAGCCAGCATCCGCTACTCTGTGAAATCGAGAAGGACGGTTAATCGCCGACCACTCGGGTATGAGGTGAAGCTATGTTAAACCGCGAGCTCGAAGTCACCCTCAATCTTGCCTTCAAGGAGGCCCGATCGAAGCGTCATGAGTTTATGACCGTCGAACACCTCCTGCTGGCCCTATTGGACAATGAGGCTGCCGCCACCGTATTGCGTGCCTGCGGCGCAAACCTCGACAAACTCAAGCATGATCTGCAGGAGTTCATCGACTCCACCACGCCATTGATCCCCGTACATGACGAGGATCGTGAAACCCAGCCAACCCTGGGTTTCCAGCGTGTTCTGCAACGTGCTGTCTTTCACGTACAGAGCTCGGGCAAACGCGAAGTGACTGGCGCCAACGTACTGGTCGCGATCTTTAGTGAGCAAGAGAGTCAGGCAGTGTTCCTGCTGAAACAGCAGAGCGTTGCGCGCATCGATGTCGTCAACTACATCGCACACGGCATTTCCAAAGTGCCGGGGCATGGCGATCACTCTGAAGGTGAGCAAGATATGCAGGACGACGAGGGCGGTGAGTCTTCATCTTCAGGCAATCCTCTGGATGCTTATGCCAGCAACCTCAACGAACTCGCGCGCCAGGGTCGTATCGATCCATTGGTAGGTCGTGAGCTGGAAGTCGAGCGCGTCGCACAGATCCTGGCGCGTCGTCGCAAAAACAATCCGCTGTTGGTGGGCGAGGCAGGCGTGGGTAAAACCGCGATTGCCGAAGGCCTGGCTAAACGCATTGTCGACAACCAAGTGCCGGACTTGCTGGCCAACAGCGTGGTGTATTCCCTCGATCTGGGCGCCTTGCTGGCCGGGACCAAATATCGCGGCGATTTCGAGAAACGCTTCAAGGCGCTACTCAATGAGTTGAAAAAACGTCCGCAGGCGATCCTGTTCATCGACGAAATCCACACCATTATCGGTGCGGGTGCCGCATCGGGTGGCGTCATGGACGCCTCGAACCTGCTCAAGCCGCTGTTGTCGTCGGGTGATATCCGTTGCATCGGTTCGACCACGTTCCAGGAGTTCCGCGGGATCTTCGAGAAGGACCGTGCCTTGGCACGACGCTTCCAGAAGGTCGATGTATCGGAGCCTTCGGTGGAAGACACCATCAGCATCCTGCGCGGCCTGAAAGGGCGTTTCGAAGCGCACCACGGCATTGAATACAGCGATGAAGCCCTGCGTGCGGCGGCTGAGCTGGCCTCGCGCTACATCAATGACCGGCACATGCCGGACAAGGCCATCGACGTCATCGACGAGGCGGGTGCCTACCAGCGCCTGCAACCGATCGAGAAGCGCGTGAAACGCATCGAAGTGCCTCAGGTCGAGGACATCGTTGCGAAAATCGCGCGGATTCCGCCTAAGCACGTCAACAGCTCCGACAGAGAGCTGCTGCGTAACCTTGAGCGTGACCTGAAACTGACAGTGTTTGGCCAGGATGCCGCGATCGACTCGCTGTCAACCGCGATCAAACTGTCCCGTGCCGGCCTCAAGTCGCCTGACAAGCCCGTCGGTTCGTTCCTGTTCGCAGGGCCTACCGGCGTCGGTAAAACCGAAGCGGCGCGTCAACTGGCCAAAGCGTTGGGTATCGAACTGGTTCGCTTCGACATGTCCGAGTACATGGAGCGCCACACCGTATCGCGTCTGATCGGTGCGCCTCCGGGCTACGTCGGGTTCGATCAGGGCGGTCTGCTGACTGAAGCGATCACCAAGCAACCTCACTGTGTGCTGTTGCTCGATGAGATCGAGAAGGCGCATCCGGAAGTCTTTAACCTGCTGCTGCAGGTCATGGATCACGGTACGCTCACCGATAACAACGGGCGCAAAGCGGATTTCCGAAACGTGATCGTCATCATGACGACCAACGCCGGTGCCGAAACGGCAGCGCGCGCTTCGATCGGCTTCACCCATCAGGACCACTCGTCTGATGCGATGGAAGTGATCAAGAAGAGCTTCACGCCGGAGTTCCGCAACCGTCTGGACACCATTATTCAGTTTGGCCGCCTCAGTCATGAGGTTATCAAAAGCGTGGTGGACAAGTTCCTTACCGAGCTTCAGGCGCAGTTGGAAGACAAGCGCGTGCAGCTGGAAGTGACGGACGCGGCGCGCAGCTGGTTGGCGGCAGGTGGCTACGACACGGCAATGGGTGCTCGACCAATGGCGCGTTTGATCCAGGACAAGATCAAGCGTCCGCTGGCCGAAGAGATCCTCTTTGGCGAATTGGCCGATCATGGTGGGGTGGTTCACATCGATCTCAAGGACGGCGAGCTGACCTTTGACTTCGAGACCACGGCAGAGATGGCCTGACGGTTGTTGATCTGTTGTAAAGCGAAAGGCGCCTTCGGGCGCCTTTTTGCTGTCAGGGTTTTGGTGTTTTGTGTACATATCCGTTGCTGCGATAACGGCTGCTTAGGGTTTCGCCCTTACGGCCATCCCTTTCAAGGTCTTTGATAAAATCCCCCAAAACTCCAGTCCAGGACAACGAGACGATGTGGGCAGAGGTTGTAGCGCGGTTCGAGAAAAAAGCACCGGCCAGTGTCATGGCCAAATTGGTTTTGGAGCAGGCCGTTGCGCCCGAGTGGGTCGATCAGGTGTTCGAAGAACATCGTCAACGGCAGTATCCGCGTGAGCTTTTGTTTTCGACCATCGTTGAGCTGATGTCCCTCGTTTCACTGGGTTTGCGACCCTCGCTACATGCCGCGGCGCGGCAGATGGAAGATCTTCCCGTCAGCTTGGCTGCGCTTTATGACAAGGTCAGCCGCACGGAGCCCGCGCTGCTGCGTGCGTTGGTAGTCGGCAGTGCGCAACGCCTGGCTCCGACAATTGAAGAATTGGGCTGCTCGGCCATTTTGCCTGGCTGGCAACTGCGGGTTGTTGACGGCAACCACCTGCCTTCCAGCGAAAAACGTCTGGGCGCTTTGCGCCGTGAACGCGGTGCCGCCCGGCCTGGTTTTTCCGTTGTGGTTTATGACCCTGATCTGGACCAGGTCGTCGACCTTCAGCCCTGCGAAGATGCTTACGCGAGTGAGCGCGTCAGCGTGCTGCCCTTGCTGGAAAAGGCCCGCGCGGGCCAGCTGTGGATGGCTGATCGACTTTACTGCACGCTCCCGGTCATGGAGGCCTGCGAAGAGACCGGGGCCTCATTCATTATCCGCGAACAAAGCAAGCATCCACGCCTGCTTAAGGAAAGCGACTGGCAGCAGCCTGTTGCGGTCGCGACAGGCAGCGTGCGCGAGCAAACCATCGAAGTAAAAGGTGGGCGCCAGTGGCGGCGTGTCGAATTGAGCCTGCACACCCCCACCGAATCAGGCGACACCGCATTGCTGTTCTGGAGCAACCTGCCCGAGACCATCAGCGCTGAGCAAATCGCCGATTTGTACCGTCGTCGCTGGAGTATTGAAGGAATGTTTCAGCGCCTGGAGTCGGTGCTGGAAAGCGAAATCAAAACCTTGGGCAACCCCAAGGCCGCCCTGTTGGGGTTTGCGTCGGCCGTGCTGGCTTACAACGTCTTGTCGGTGCTTAAGCGCAGCGTTGAACAGGCTCATCGCCAGACCCAGCCCGAAGACTGGGAAGCTTCGATCTTCCACCTGACGGTACAAGTACGCAGCGGTTACGAGGGCCTGCAGATTGCCTTGCCGCCAGAGCACTTAGCCATCCCAATCCGCGCAGGAGGGCTGGCTCAGCACTTGCTGGCGCTGGCTAAAAACATCCCGCCCAAATCCGTCGCCAAAAGCAAACGAGGTCCGAAGGTGCCGAAACCCAAGGAATGGCTGGAAGGCAAGGCAGTAAATGCTCACGTGTCGACAGATAGGGTGCTCAAGGCCGCCAAGGTCAAAAGACCTTGAAAGGGATGGCTGTAAGAGCGAAACCGCCAGAAGCCCTAACCGCAGCAACGGATATACACCAAAAACTAAAGAGCCCCACCAAATCGCAGACAAACAAAAACGCCCGGCATAAACCGGGCGTTTTGTATTGACTTGATTAGCGAGCGCGGTAAGTGATGCGCCCTTTGCTCAAATCATAGGGCGTCAGCTCGACGCGCACTTTGTCGCCGGTAAGAATGCGGATGTAGTTCTTGCGCATCTTGCCGGAAATATGCGCGGTTACGACGTGCCCATTTTCCAACTCCACACGAAACATGGTGTTGGGCAGGGTGTCGACGACAGTGCCTTCCATTTCGAAGCTGTCTTCTTTCGACATGCAGTAAAGCCCTCGGTGTCCAATGAATGGCCCGGTGCAACTGCGCCAGGCAAAAGCGGCGTGCATTGTGCCCGAAAAATGGGGTTTAAGCCAAGGGGTTTACGGCTTGCTCTAGTTCAGGATGACCCAGCGCTGATTAATCAGCAGTTCGATAGGACGATATTGAGTCTTGTAACTCATCTTTTTGCAGTTTTTGATCCAATAGCCCAGATAGACAGCTTCCAGCCCCAGACGCTGAGCCTCGGTGATTTGCCAGAGAATCGCATAACGCCCCAGGCTGCGTCGTTCTTCAGCGGGCTCGTAGAAGGTATAAACCGCCGACAGACCGTTCGGCAGTAAGTCGGTGACGGCCACTGCCACCAGTCGTCCTTCGAGGCGAAATTCGTAGAACCGAGAAAACGGCAGGTCACGTACCAGGAACGTCGCAAACTGATCGCGACTCGGCGGGTACATATCACCATCGGCGTGACGCTGTTCGATATAGCGCTGATAAAGGTCGAAATACTCTTCGCTGAACCCTGGCCGGGCGGGACGTATCTGCAAGTCGGCATTGCGCTTGAAGATGCGTTTTTGCTGGCGGTTGGGCTCAAATTGCGCCACAGGGATGCGCGCCGGCACGCACGCATTGCAATTCTGGCAATGAGGCCGGTAGAGATGATCGCCGCTGCGACGGAAACCCATTTCAGACAGATCTGCGTAGACATGCACATCCATGGGCTGACTAGGGTCGAGAAACAGGGTCGTGGCCTGTTCCTCGGGCAGATAACTGCAAGAGTGGGGCTGAGTGGCATAGAACTTCAAGCGCGCCAACTCGGTCATGATCAACCCTCGGGATAGCTTTTGATTAAGTGTAAGCCACGCGGGCAAAAGTCGCTCAGCAAACCCAGGTTGCGCGGCTGGGTTGATCCAGATGCTGCTCAAGGTAGTCGGCAAACTCGCTGCGTGGAATCGCTCGGGCGCCGAGGCTGTGCAGATGATCGGTAGGCATCTGGCAGTCGATCAGCACAAAGCCTGAGTCTTTCAGATGTTGGACTAGTGTGGCAAAGCCATATTTCGAGGCGTTGTCGGCGCGGCTGAACATGGATTCGCCGAAAAACAGCTGACCCATCGCCAGGCCATAGAGCCCGCCGACCAGTTCATCCTGGTCCCAGACTTCCACCGAATGGGCGTACCCGCGCTTGTGCAGCTCGAGGTAGGCGTTCTGCATCGCTTCTGTGATCCAGGTCCCGTCGGCGTAATCCCGTGGCGCGGCGCAAGCGCGGATGACCGCGGCAAAATCCTGATCAAAGGTCACTTGATAGCGTTGCTGGCGCAACAATTTGTTCAGGCTTCGCGAGACATGCAGTTCGTCGGGAAACAGTACGGTGCGTGGATCCGGCGACCACCAGAGAATCGGCTGGCCGTCCGAGAACCATGGAAAACAACCGTGGCGATAGGCCTGAATCAGGCGATCGGCGGACAGATCGCCGCCCGCGGCCAACAACCCGTTGGGATCGCGCATGGCTTTTTCCAGGGGCGGGAAGGTCAGGGTATTGCGTTGTAACCAAGTCAGCATGGCATCCGGGCTTGCAGAAGGGCAGAAGGGGAGGGCAGTGGCGGGCTGATGGGCCCGCCGTAAAGTGTGCCGTCAAACGGTGGGAATGTCGTCGAGATACTTCTCGGCGTCCAGCGCGGCCATGCAGCCGGCCCCGGCGGAGGTCACGGCCTGGCGATAAACGTGGTCGGCGACGTCGCCGGCGGCAAACACGCCTTTGATTTCGGTGCTGGTAGCATCGCCTTCGCTGCCGCCCTTGACCAGCAGATAGCCGTCACGCATTTTCAGCTGGCCTTCGAACAAATCGGTGTTGGGCTTATGGCCGATAGCAATGAACACACCAGCCAGCGGCATTTCACTGGTTTCGCCAGTGTGGCTGTCCCGCAGGCGGGCGCCGGTCACGCCGCTGGCATCGCCCAGCACTTCATCCAGATTCTGGTTCCAGTGCAGGCGGATATTGCCGTTGGCGGCTTTTTCGAAGAGCTTGTCCTGGAGGATCTTCTCCGAGCGCAACTTGTCGCGCCGGTGAATCAGGTGAACTTCCTTGGCGATGTTCGACAGGTACAGCGCTTCTTCAACCGCCGTATTGCCGCCGCCAACGACCGCGACTACCTGATTGCGGTAGAAAAAGCCGTCGCACGTCGCGCAGGCCGAAACCCCTTTGCCGGCAAATGACTCTTCCGATGGCAGCCCCAGGTATTGCGCCGAGGCGCCGGTGGCGATAATCAGCGCGTCACAGGTGTAAGTGCCGCTGTCGCCGATGAGTTCGAACGGGCGCTGTTGCAACTTGGCGGTGTGGATGTGGTCGTAAACGATCTCTGTATGAAAACGCTCGGCGTGTTTTTGCATGCGTTCCATCAGGACCGGGCCGGTGAGGCCTTCGACATCACCGGGCCAATTGTCGACTTCGACGGTGGTAGTGAGCTGGCCACCTGCCTGTATGCCGGTAATGACAACGGGTTTGAGGTTGGCGCGGGCGGCATAAACGGCTGCGCTGTAACCCGCAGGGCCGGAACCCAGAATGATCAGGCGGGAATGCTTCGCTTCGCTCATAAAAACACCTCATAAGCCTTTGTCACAAAAGAGAATGCATGCTCAAATTGAACCGCGAGTAATGCGCTGTTGGCTATGCTACACCTTGGGTTTCAAGCATGGCATCGGACGAACAAACCCGTACAATGCCTGCCTGTGACAGTGCTTGTAATAAAATAAGCGGTGCGCGCCGTGTTTATAAAAACCGGAGCGTAGTGTTAAAAGTAGTCTCAGTTACGCCTGTTAACTTTTTTACCTGCCTGGATTGGGCAGTTTTTTTAAGTCATTCAACAGATGGACGCGCCATGGGCGCAGGAAAAGAAGCGTTTTGAAGAAATCCACCGCAGCACCAAAAACAGTCGTTCCGCTCTGGCGCCAGCAATTGCACTACCGGCTCAAGGAAGGTGCATTGATCGCCATCGGCGGCTTGTGCCTGTTCCTGATGATGGCCTTGTTGACCTATGGCAAGGACGATCCGGGCTGGAGCCATAACAGCAAGATCGACGATGTGCAGAACTTCGGCGGACCGGTCGGCTCCTACAGCGCCGATATCCTGTTTATGGTGTTGGGTTACTTCGCCTACATCTTCCCGCTGTTGCTGGCGATCAAGGCTTATCAAATTTTCCGTCAACGCCACGAGCAGTGGGAGTGGAGCGGCTGGCTGTTCTCCTGGCGCCTGATCGGCCTGGTGTTTCTGGTGCTGTCGGGCGCCGCCCTGGCCCATATCCATTTCCACGCCGCTACCGGCCTGCCGGCTGGTGCTGGCGGCGCTTTAGGTGAAAGCCTCGGCGACCTGGCCAGGAACGCCCTGAATATTCAGGGCAGTACGCTGTTGCTCATCGCGTTGTTCCTGTTTGGCCTGACGGTGTTCACCGACCTGTCGTGGTTCAAGGTAATGGACCTCACCGGCAAGATCACCCTCGACCTGTTTGAATTGTTCCAGGGTGCGGCCAATCGCTGGTGGGCCGCCCGCACCGAACGCAAGCAACTGGTCGCCCAATTGCGTGAAGTCGACGACCGCGTCCATGACGTGGTGGCGCCGACTGTCACCGACAAGCGCGAGCAGGCCAAGGTCAAGGAACGCCTGATCGAGCGTGAGCAAGCCCTGAGCAAGCACATGTCCGACCGCGAGAAGCAGGTGCCTCCAGTGATTGCGCCCGCACCGCCCAAGCCAGCGGCTCCCAGCAAGCGCGTGGAAAAAGAGCAGGCGCCGCTGTTCGTTGACAGCGCCGTCAAAGGCACCTTGCCGCCGATCTCGATTCTCGACCCTGCAGAAAAGAAACAACTCAATTATTCGCCTGAATCCCTGGCGGCGGTCGGTCACTTGCTGGAAATCAAGCTCAAGGAATTCGGCGTCGAAGTCTCGGTGGATTCGATTCACCCAGGCCCGGTCATTACCCGTTATGAAATCCAGCCAGCGGCAGGCGTCAAGGTCAGCCGCATTTCCAATCTGGCGAAAGACCTGGCACGTTCCCTGGCCGTGACCAGCGTGCGTGTGGTCGAAGTGATTCCTGGCAAGACCACCGTGGGTATCGAAATTCCTAACGAAGATCGTCAGATCGTGCGCTTCTCCGAAGTGCTGTCGACCCCTGAGTACGATAACTTCAAGTCGCCGGTCACTTTGGCCCTGGGCCACGACATTGGTGGCAAGCCGGTCATCACCGATCTGGCGAAGATGCCCCATTTGCTGGTAGCCGGTACGACGGGTTCCGGTAAATCGGTAGGTGTGAACGCGATGATCCTGTCGATCCTGTTCAAGTCCGGCCCGGAAGACGCCAAGCTGATCATGATCGACCCGAAAATGCTTGAGCTGTCGATCTACGAAGGTATTCCGCACCTCCTGTGCCCGGTCGTGACCGACATGAAGGACGCGGCCAACGCCCTGCGCTGGAGCGTGGCGGAGATGGAGCGTCGCTACAAACTGATGGCGAAGATGGGCGTGCGTAACCTGTCGGGTTTCAATGCCAAGGTCAAGGAAGCACAGGACGCCGGCACGCCGTTGACCGATCCGCTGTACAAGCGCGAAAGCATTCACGACGAAGCGCCGTTGCTGACCAAGCTGCCGACCATTGTCGTGGTGGTGGACGAATTCGCCGACATGATGATGATCGTCGGCAAGAAGGTTGAAGAACTGATCGCCCGTATCGCCCAGAAGGCCCGTGCTGCCGGTATCCACTTGATCCTTGCGACCCAGCGTCCGTCGGTTGATGTGATCACTGGTCTGATCAAAGCCAACATTCCGACCCGCATGGCGTTCCAGGTATCGAGCAAGATCGATTCGCGAACCATCATCGACCAGGGCGGCGCCGAACAACTGTTGGGCCACGGTGACATGCTCTACATGCCGCCGGGCACCAGTCTGCCGATCCGTGTCCACGGTGCCTTCGTGTCCGATGACGAGGTTCACCGGGTGGTCGAAGCCTGGAAACTGCGTGGCGCGCCGGAATACAACGACGAGATCCTTGCGGGTGTCGAAGAGCCCGGTAGCGGCTTTGAAGGCGGCAGCGGCGGCGATGACGACAGTGAATCCGATGCGCTCTACGACGAAGCGGTGCAGTTCGTACTGGAAAGCCGTCGTGCGTCCATCTCTGCGGTTCAGCGCAAGCTGAAAATCGGCTACAACCGCGCCGCGCGCATGATCGAAGCCATGGAAATGGCCGGGGTCGTGACGTCCATGAACACCAACGGTTCGCGTGAAGTCCTGGCCCCTGGCCCGGTGCGCGACTGATTTGACTGATCTGATTTGAAAAAGCGGTGGCGCACTGATGTGCGGCCGCACTCCCCACGAATGTTATGAGGACTCCCATGCGTCTTATCCGCATGCTGTTGCTGCCGGTACTGGCTTTGACCACACTTTCGGCCCACGCCGATGACAAGGACGTGGCGCGTCTGACCCAATTGCTGGAAAAATCCCAGACCCTGACCGCGCGTTTCTCGCAGCTGACCCTCGACGGCAGTGGCACCCGGTTGCAGGAAACGGCCGGTCAAATGTCCCTGCAGCGTCCTGGCCTGTTCTACTGGCACACCGACGCACCGCAAGAGCAGCTGATGGTCTCCGACGGCAAGAAAGTTTCCCTGTGGGACCCGGACCTGGAGCAGGTCACCATCAAGAATCTCGACCAGCGCCTGACCCAGACCCCGGCGCTGCTGCTGTCCGGTGACGTGTCCAAGATCAGCCAGAGCTTCGATATCAGCGCCAAGGAAGCCGGCGGCGTGATCGACTTCACGCTGAAGCCGAAAACCAAAGACACCCTGTTCGACAGCCTGCGTCTGTCGTTCCGCAATGGCTTGGTCAATGACATGCAACTGATCGACAGCGTCGGTCAGCGCACCAATATCCTGTTCACTGGTGTGAAGGCCAACGAGCCGATCCCTGCGTCCAAGTTCAAGTTTGACATCCCTAAAGGCGCGGACGTCATTCAAGAGTAAAACGCGGAAGCTGTGGGAGCGGGCTTGCTCGCGAATGCGGTGTTTCAGTCGCCGTGTATGTCATCTGGCATTCGCGAGCAAGCCCGCTCCCACATTTCCAGCGGTGTTCACAGTGAGGTTTCATAAGTAGTGATGGACCTGTTTCGCAGTGCCCCGATTGCTCAGCCCTTGGCCGCCCGTTTGCGGGCAGCCAATCTGGACGAGTACGTCGGTCAGGAACACCTGCTCGCTCGCGGCAAGCCTTTGCGCGAAGCCCTGGAGCAGGGTGCCCTGCACTCGATGATCTTCTGGGGGCCGCCGGGCGTGGGCAAAACCACCCTGGCGCGGCTGCTGGCGGAAGTCTCGGACGCGCACTTCGAAACGGTCTCGGCGGTACTGGCCGGCGTGAAGGAAATCCGTCTGGCGGTGGAAATCGCCAAGCAACAGGCCGGGCAGTACGGCAAGCGGACCATCCTGTTCGTCGATGAAGTGCATCGCTTCAACAAGTCCCAGCAGGATGCGTTCCTGCCGTACGTTGAAGACGGCACGCTGATTTTCATCGGCGCGACCACTGAAAACCCCTCGTTTGAACTCAACAACGCGTTGCTCTCCCGGGCCCGCGTCTACGTGCTCAAAAGCCTCGACGAAGCGGCCCTGCGCAAACTGGTGCATCGCGCGCTGACCGAAGAGCGTGGCCTGGGCAAGCGGCAACTGAGCCTCAGCGATGAAGGCTTCCAGATGCTGCTGTCGGCCGCCGATGGCGATGGCCGGCGTCTGCTGAACTTGCTGGAAAACGCCTCGGACCTGGCTGAAGACAACAGCGAGATCGGCGTCGACCTGCTGCAAAGCCTGCTCGGTGATACCCGTCGGCGTTTCGACAAGGGCGGCGAAGCGTTCTACGACCAGATCTCTGCGCTGCATAAGTCGGTGCGCGGCTCTAATCCCGACGGCGCGCTGTACTGGTTCGCCCGGATGATCGACGGCGGTTGCGATCCGCTGTACCTGGCCCGGCGCGTGGTGCGCATGGCCAGCGAAGACATCGGCAACGCCGACCCCCGCGCCCTGAGCCTGTGCCTGGCTGCGTGGGAAGTGCAGGAGCGCCTCGGCAGCCCTGAAGGCGAATTGGCGGTGGCTCAGGCCATCACCTATCTGGCTTGCGCGCCGAAAAGCAATGCGGTTTACATGGGTTTCAAAGCCGCCATGCGCAGCGCCACCGAACACGGTTCGCTGGAAGTGCCGCTGCACCTGCGCAACGCGCCGACCAAATTGATGAAGCAACTGGGTTATGGCGACGAATACCGTTACGCGCACGATGAGCCGGACGCCTACGCGGCCGGCGAAGATTACTTTCCGGAAGAACTTGAGCCACAACCGTTCTATCAACCGGTGCCCCGCGGACTGGAGCTGAAGATCGGCGAGAAGCTCAATCACCTCGCGCAACTTGACCGTCTCAGCCCACGGCAGCGGAGAAAATAGTGATTCCTTTGATCGTTGCCGTTTCTGTGGGCGGTATCGCCGGAACGCTTTTGCGCTTTGCCACCGGTAACTGGATCAACGCTAATTGGCCGCGGCACTTCTATACCGCGACGCTGGCCGTTAATATCGTCGGCTGTTTGCTGATCGGCGTTCTATACGGTCTGTTTTTGGTACGCCCGGAGGTGCCGATTGAGGTGCGCGCCGGGTTGATGGTCGGCTTCCTCGGGGGGCTGACGACTTTTTCATCCTTTTCACTGGATACGGTGCGCCTGCTGGAAACCGGGCAAATGCCGCTGGCCCTGGGCTATGCTGCCATCAGCGTATTCGGCGGGCTGCTCGCTACCTGGGCTGGCCTGTCCTTGACCAAACTTTGATAACGAGAGACCGACATGCTCGATTCCAAACTGTTACGTAGCAACCTTCAGGACGTAGCGGACCGCCTGGCATCCCGTGGCTATAAGCTGGATGTTGCGCGCATCGAAGCGCTGGAAGAACAGCGCAAGACCGTCCAGACCCGCACCGAAGCACTGCAGGCTGAACGTAATGCGCGCTCCAAATCCATCGGTCAGGCCAAGCAGCGTGGCGAAGACATCGCGCCGCTGATGGCTGACGTCGAGCGCATGGCGAACGAGTTGAGTGACGGTAAAGTCGAGCTGGACGGGATCCAGACCGATCTGGACTCGATCCTGCTCGGTATCCCGAACCTGCCACACGAATCCGTGCCGATCGGCGATGACGAAGACGGCAACGTCGAAGTGCGCCGCTGGGGCACCCCGACCGCGTTCGATTTCCCGGTTCAGGACCACGTGGCCCTGGGCGAGAAGTTCGGCTGGCTGGACTTCGAAACCGCCGCCAAGCTGTCCGGCGCCCGTTTCGTCCTGCTGCGCGGCCCGATTGCTCGTCTGCATCGCGCCCTGGCGCAGTTCATGATCAACCTGCACACCAGCGAACACGGTTACGAAGAGGCCTACACGCCTTATCTGGTTCAAGCGCCGGCGCTGCAAGGCACGGGTCAGCTGCCGAAGTTCGAAGAAGACCTGTTCAAGATCAGCCGCGAAGGCGAAGCCGATCTGTACCTGATCCCGACTGCTGAAGTGTCGCTGACCAACATCGTCGCGGGCGAAATCGTCGATTCGAAACTGCTGCCAATCAAGTTCGTTGCGCACACGCCGTGCTTCCGCAGCGAAGCCGGCGCCTCGGGTCGCGACACTCGCGGCATGATCCGTCAGCACCAATTCGACAAGGTCGAGATGGTCCAGATCGTTGAGCCGTCGACTTCGATGGAAGCGCTGGAAGGCCTGACCGCCAACGCCGAGAAAGTCCTGCAACTGCTGGAACTGCCTTACCGTACCCTGGCGCTGTGCACCGGTGACATGGGTTTCAGCGCGGTCAAGACCTACGACCTGGAAGTGTGGATCCCGAGCCAGGACAAATACCGCGAGATTTCGTCGTGCTCCAATTGCGGTGACTTCCAGGCCCGTCGTATGCAAGCGCGTTTCCGCAATCCGGAAACCGGCAAGCCTGAACTGGTTCACACACTGAATGGTTCCGGCCTGGCGGTCGGTCGTACACTGGTGGCAGTGCTGGAAAACTACCAGCAGGCCGACGGGTCGATCCGTGTGCCGGACGTGCTGAAACCGTACATGGGTGGCCTTGAGGTCATCGGCTAAATGGACTATCTGCCGCTGTTTCATAACCTTCGCGGCAGTCGTGTGTTGGTCGTCGGCGGGGGGGAAATTGCCTTGCGCAAATCCCGCCTGCTGGCCGAAGCCGGTGCGCTGCTGCGAGTGGTCGCACCTGAAATCGAACCGCAACTGCGTGAACTGGTTGCCGGCAGCGGTGGTGAGTGTTGGGTGCGTGGCTACGTCGAAGCGGACCTTGACGGTTGCGGGCTGATCATCGCCGCCACCGACGACGAACCGCTGAACGCGCAAGTCTCCGCCGATGCCCATCGGCGTTGCGTGCCGGTCAACGTGGTGGATGCGCCGGCCTTGTGCAGCGTTATCTTCCCGGCGATCGTCGACCGTTCCCCTTTGATCATTGCGGTATCGAGTGGCGGCGACGCGCCGGTGCTGGCGCGGTTGATCCGCGCCAAACTGGAAACCTGGATTCCTTCCACCTACGGTCAATTGGCCGGTCTGGCGGCGCGTTTCCGCAGCCAGGTCAAACGCCTGTTCCCGGATGTGCAGCAGCGTCGGGCGTTCTGGGAAGACGTGTTCCAGGGCCCGATTGCCGACCGGCAACTGGCCGGGCAGGGCGCCGAAGCCGAGCGCTTGATGCTGGCGAAGATCAATGGTGAAGCACCTGTAGCTACCGGCGAAGTTTATCTGGTGGGCGCAGGACCGGGTGATCCGGACTTGCTGACCTTCCGCGCGTTGCGTCTGATGCAGCAAGCCGATGTGGTGTTGTATGACCGCTTGGTGGCGCCCGCGATTCTGGATTTGTGCCGTCGCGATGCCGAACGGGTTTACGTCGGCAAGCGTCGCGCCGATCACGCTGTGCCTCAGGATCAGATCAATCAGCAATTGGTGGATTTGGCCAAGCAAGGTAAGCGTGTTGTGCGTTTGAAGGGTGGCGATCCGTTCATCTTCGGACGTGGCGGTGAAGAGATCGAAGAGCTGGCTGCCCATGGCATCCCGTTCCAGGTGGTGCCGGGTATTACGGCGGCCAGCGGTTGCGCGGCGTATGCCGGGATTCCGCTGACTCACCGCGATTACGCGCAGTCGGTGCGTTTTGTCACCGGGCACCTTAAGGACGGTTCCAGCGATTTGCCGTGGGCCGACCTGGTTGCGCCGGCGCAAACCCTGGTGTTTTACATGGGGTTGGTGGGCTTGCCGATCATCTGCGAGCAATTGATCAAGCATGGTCGCGCAGCGGATACGCCGGCGGCGTTGATCCAGCAGGGCACCACCGTCAATCAGCGGGTGTTTACCGGCACCTTGGCGGACCTTCCAAGGCTGGTGGCGGAGCATGAAGTGCATGCGCCAACGTTGGTGATCGTTGGTGAAGTGGTGCAGTTGCGCGAGAAACTGGCGTGGTTCGAAGGTGCTCAGGCGCAAGTCTGAACACCCCGTTACTGATCGTTCCCACGCTCCGCGTGGGAATGCATCCCGTGACGCTCTGCGTCACAGTGTCAGAAGCGGACGCAGAGCGTCCATGGCGGCATTCCCACGCTCCGCGTGGGAACGATCGTCAGTCAGGCCCTGCGCCAAACCCCTTTCCCGCTCAACCGCTCCCGATCATGCGGCGCCGTGAAAGCCTGCGCCGGCCCTTTCGGCACAACCCCCGTTGGGTTGATGGTCTTGTGGCTGCCGTAGTAGTGATGCTTGATGTGCTCGAAATCCACCGTCTCGGCAATCCCCGGCCACTGATACATTTCCCGTAGCCAGTTCGACAGATTCGGATAATCGTCGATCCGCCGCAGGTTGCACTTGAAGTGGCCGTGATACACGGCGTCAAAGCGAATCAGCGTGGTGAACAGCCTGATATCAGCTTCAGTCAGGTACTCACCCGTCAGGTAACGATTAGCACCCAACAGCTGTTCCAGACGATCAAGCTCGCCAAACAATTCATCGAACGCCTCTTCATAGGCCTTCTGCGACGTGGCAAACCCTGCGCGATACACATCATTGTTAACCGCTGGATAAATCCGTTCGTTCAGCGCGTCGATCTCGCCCCGCAGCGGCGCCGGGTAGAAATCCAGGTCATTACCCGTCAAATCATCGAAGGCGCCATTGAACATGCGGATGATCTCCGCGGATTCATTGTTGACGATGCGATTCTGCTGTTTGTCCCAGAGCATTGGCACCGTGACGCGGCCGGTGTAGTCGGCAGTATCGGCGGTGTAGCGCTGGTGCATGAAGTCGAAGTGATCGAGTTTGTCGCCGGTCGATCCGAGCTTCTGGTCGAAGGTCCAGCCGTTTTCCAGCATCAGCCAACTGACCACTGACACATCGATCAAGCTGTCGAGACCTTTGAGTTTGCGCAGGATCAGCGTGCGGTGAGCCCACGGACAGGCGAGGGACACATAGAGATGATAGCGCCCGGCCTCGGCCGCAAAGCCACCAACACCGGTCGGGCCAGGCTTGCCGTCGGCGGTCAGCCAGTTACGACGCTGCGCTTGTTCACGCTGGAACGTACCGTCCTTGCCGCTTTCGTACCACTGGTCATGCCAGCGACCTTCAACCAACAAACCCATGTTCAAGACTCCTCAACCAATAAGCGTTGGAGAGGAGTCTATTCGCATAGGTTCGATAAAAAAGCGCAAAGGTTGGGCGCTTATGATCGGTTAAATCGATCTGTCCCGAGCATCCCAGTACTGCTGGGCGGTTTCGAAGGCGCTTTCGCGGGTTTGGCCGAGGCCCCGCAAGGCCAGGGCCATGGTCGAGATCAGCGCCATTTGCGGATAGCTGTCGACCACATCACCACACCACACGGCTTTCAGGTGCTCGGGATCGAGCGCGGCCGGTTTGACATGGCGCTGGCTCGACAGTTGCGGCCATTTTTCATCCCAGCTTTCGCCGCCGGTGGTGCCGTACAGATGACTGTCGGCGTCCGGGTTGATCTCGATTTCGCCGCCGTCGCCTTTCACCACGATCGCGGTGTCGCCGAGCAAGCCACTGGCATCGCGATGCACAGCCTGGTAACCGGGGTGGAAAATGCTTTGCAGGCCACAGCGAGCACCCAACGGATTGAGAATCCGCGCCAGGGAGTGGATCGGCGAACGCAGGCCCAGGGTGTTGCGCAGGTCGATCATGCGCTGGAGTTGCGGCGCCCAATCCACCAGCGGCATGAAGGCCAAACCGCCGTTATCAAGCGCCACACCCACCTGCTGCCAGTCGCGGCACAACGGAATCTTCAACTCATCCAACAATTGTTCGCTATACAGCCGACCCGCCGTGTGCGCGCCGCCGCCGTGCATGAAGATGCGCAGACCATTTTGCGCCAGGCACTTGGCCGCCAGCAGATACCACGGCAGATGACGTTTCTTGCCGGCATACGTCGGCCAGTCCAGATCGACGGCCAGCGCTGGAGGATTCAGACGTTCGCGCAACGCTTCGGTGAAGCCCGCCATCTCCTCAGCACTTTCTTCCTTGTGCCGCAACAGCATCAGGAAGGCGCCAAGCTGGGTGTCTTCGACCTTGTGGTCGAGCACCATGCCCATCGCTTCGCGGGCTTCCTCGCGGGTCAAGTCGCGGGCGCCGCGTTTGCCTTTGCCGAGGATGCGCACGAACTGGGCGAACGGGTGTTCGGCGGGTGTTTCGAGGGTCAGCGCTGGGTAATCGGTCATAAGCAATTCGTCGGTTTGGGCAGGCCCGCCAGTTTCGCGGCGAGTTTGGCAGGGGTGCCTTTGAACAGTCGGTTCAGGTGCAGGCTGTTGCCCTTGTCCGGGCCCAGCTTCGTTGCTGTGTACTTGATCAGCGGACGGGTAGCTGGCGACAGCTGGAATTCGGCATAGAAACTGCGCAGCAGTTCGAGGATTTCCCAGTGTTCGGGGCTCAACTCGATGCCTTCGGCGGCTGCCAGGGCGCTGGCCACTTCAAAGGACCAGTCGCTCAGTTCGACCAGGAAACCGTCCTTGTCCAACTCGATGGCGCGTGCGCCGACCGTCAGGGAGTTCATAGCCAACTGTTGACCTTGTCGTATTGAATCGACAGTTCGACGAAGGCCGGGTAATCGATGGCTTTGGCCCAGTCAGGTAATGGCAGGGCGCGGGCCTGGGCGTCTTCAGCCAGCACAAACAGTGCAGGGCTGCGGGCATTCAGCGCGCTGAACGGCGCGGTGCCAGGCTGCAACGCGTAAGTCGCGTCGCCGCACAGCAGCAGCGCATCGCCAGCGCCGATCACGCGCAAGCAACTGGTCAGGCGATCGTCGCCGAACGGGGAATGAGACAACACATGCAAAGTCGACATCAGAGGGTAATCACCTGGTCGTAACGGTCAATTAATGCGGTGATTTCGTGTGCGGCCAGCACTTGAGCTTCTTCCAGCGCTAAACCGGCCGGGTCCAGACCCCGTTCTGCAGCACTTTCGCCACAGACGAAAAGGTCTTCGACACCAAACATCGGCAAGGCTTGCAGGTTGGCGCTCAGGTCCTTCTGCTGGAGGGTCTTGGCGTCCTGTTTCGCGGCGAGCTGGAACACCCCGTCATCGAGAAACAGCAGGCCGATCGGCAGGTCGAACGCACCGCCAGCCAGCACGATGTCCAGCGCTTCCCGCGCACTCGGTCCGGACCATGGCGCCTGACGGCTGATAATCAGCAAGGATTTAGGCATCTCACGCGCCTCCGAAACAGATCAGACGATCAGCGTCCTGCACCGCGTCATGCAACTGGCCGAGTCCGGACAATTCCCACGGTGCGCCTACAGCAACGGCTTCACGCTGATAGCGTCCGGCTTCTTCTTCGTTCAACACACCACGGCGCAGGGCCGCGGCGATGCACACGACACCGTCCAGTTGATGCTCGGTAACGAAGTTGCGCCATTGCTTGGGTAAGTCCTGCTCATCCTGCGGCGTGACCACGCTTGCGGAGGCGTTGTAGACGCCGTCCTGATAGAAAAACAGCCGGACAATCTCATGCCCGCCGGCCAGCGCGGCCTGGGCGAACAGCAAGGCGCGGCGCGAGGAGGGCGCATGGGCGGCGGAAAACAGCGCGATGGCGAACTTCATGACAGACTCGATCAGCAAAACTGCGGCCATGATAATGCTTTATCGCCGGGGCGGCGAAGGGCGTTTCAGCGCGGCATATACCCCAACTGCCAACGCCGCGGAATTTTCAGCGACAGCAGTCCGATGGCGCCGGCCAGCAGACCGCTGACAAACAGGGCCCTGAGCCCCAGGTGATGTTCCAGCACGGCGCCGATGACCGCGCCAGCAAACATCCCGGTCCAGGGGATCAGTTGCACGCGCCAACCGTTGCGACGTTCGCCGAGCATCCAGCGTCCCAGCCCACGGCCGAAGCGCGACAGGGCGCCGGTGACGTAGGTCAGACCAACCGGCAGACCGTTCACTTCCTCGACGGCGGCATTGAGCATGCCCATGGCGATGATGGCCGCCAGCAACGCCGGCAATTGTTCCTCATAAGGCCAGGCCGCAGCCCCACACAGCAGCGTGGCGATGCACAGCAGCAAGGGCAGCGCCCGTCGGCCGCCGAGGCGGCTGACGACGATACCCAAGGCGTTGCCGACGATGAAGGTGCCCACGAGTATCATCAGGCGCAAGGTCAGGCCCAGGTCGCCATCGCTGATCGCCACGGCGAGGCGGGTGGTGTTGCCACTCATGAACGAGACGAAATCGCCGCTGGCCATGAACCCGATGGCGTCGGTCATGCCAGCGAGCACCGAGAGGCTGGCCACCAGCGACATTCCGATGCGTCCCCGCCATTTCCGGGTATGCAGATGGCCTGGGCTGGCGCGGTCAGTTGAAAGGGATGGCAACATCAGCGAAGGTCGTCCTCAGGCAGCGACCGTGATGGTCACTTACTCAATCCATATAACTCGCAATACTCCAGCCAGTCCATGCCGGCCATCTCGGCCACTTCCTTGTGCACTTCCAGGCGTTGTACCTGATAGTCCTCGGCCGTCGCCGCGGTCAGTTGCAGCGTCAGCTCCCAGGCAAACAATCCCAGGCGCTCGGCCTCGGCTTCAAACGCTTCATGCAAGCGCTCCTCGCGGTACTGCGCCACGGTCTCGCCCTTGGCCTGAGCCAACAGAGGGTTGAGGTTGTCGAGTTCGACGCGCAGTTCAGGGCGCTCATCGAGAAACTTCTTCAGCGCTTGCTCGTGTTGCTGTTCGGTTGCCGCCATGGTCGCTCCTTGAGGCCGGGTTACGAAGATTGCTTCTTGCTGGCCTTGGCCGCTGCTGCCAGGCACTCAAGGGCAAACTGCTCGGGGTACGTCATTTGAATCGGCGTGGTTTCACCTTTGACGGTTCTTTCGCCGTCGAGGATGTAACGAATCCGCTTGTCGGTGACGCCAATTCGCTTGGCAATCCAGGACGGCGTCTGACCGATCTGGCTGATCAGCTTGTCGGCATATTCAGCGGTCGGTTTGTAATATTCAGCGTTGGGTGTCATGGCCTTTCCAAAAAATGAGCCCGGAAAAATGGGCAATGCGGCGTTAATGGCGCGACAGGGTGCGCGAATCGTCACTCGGTGTCGCGGTATAAATGAAGTAAAGCAGAACGATACGCCGTGCCGCGGTGATACAGTCCGCTTTTTCTCGAAGAGCGAACGTAATGCGAATTCTGATGGTGGCGCTGGCCGTAACGTTGCTGGCGGGATGCGCCGGCTCGGCGATGAACGATGCCCGCACTGGAACCCCGTACAAAACCCTGACGTCGGACAAGCCGGAAAAAGTCGTCGCCCAATGTGTGCAGTTTTCCTGGCAGGACGAGGCGGTGTTCGGGGTCGATGCGGGCGCGTATTTGCAGCCTGGCAAGAAGGGTGGTTCCACCGTTTACACGCGCTCGGCCGAGTCCTTTGTGGACGTGACGACTGACGCTTCCGCAACCGTGCTGAATTATTACGCGCAGCATGACGACTTTGTGGCCAAGCGCCGACTGGCGGCGTTGGCGACCTGCTTGTAAGCCGTTTAGCTATTGATCAGGCGCTTCTGGAAAAAGAAGCGCTTGTGACCCGGCGGATAGTCAGCGATCTGGCCTAACTCGCTGTAGCCGAGTTTCTTGTAAAACGCCGGCGCCTGGAAGTCGAAGGTGTCGAGCCAGATTCCGATGCATTCCTTCTCCCGTGCCAGGTCTTCGGCCATTTGCATCAGCTTGGTGCCCATGCCCTGTCCCCGGGCCTGCTCCGGTACCGACAGCAGATCGATGTACAACCATTGGTAAAACACTCGACCGTGAAGGCCACCGAGAATATCGCCACTTTCGTCACGCACCAGCAAGGCAATGGGCTCCTGCGTTGAGACGCCGGCCTTTGCGACGTTATAGGCGCGCAACGGCAACAGGATCGCCTGACGCTCTTCATCCGTGGGGTTTTGCGACCGTTCGATTCGCAGGGTCATCAGCTATTTCCTTATGGCTTGAGTGGACAACAGCCCCAAGCCTATCGCGGTCAGCGGTCGTTGTTCCAGCCCCTGAGGTGGAACCCTCGCCATCGCGCAGATGTCTAGCCTCAAGAGCGTCATTCCAGAACGCGGCCTATGAGGACAATCCGTGAATATTTTTGAAGCCTTGCGCGAAAGCCATGACCGCCAACGCACCTACGCCGATGCGCTGATCCAGACCAACGGCGATACCCCGGAGCGGGTCGAGGCTTACAAGCGGTTCAAGTCCGAACTTCAGGCCCACGAAACCGCTGAAGAGCGCCATTTCTACATCCCGCTGATGGAGTTTGATAACGGCGTCGACCTCAGTCGCCATGCGATTGCCGAACACCACGAGATGGACGAAATGATGGAAACGCTGGACGAGACGGAGATGTCCAGTCCGGCCTGGCTGGTGGCCGCGAAGAAGCTCGCCGAGAAGGTCAATCACCACATGGAAGAGGAAGAGCAGAAGTTCTTCCAGATGGCCGGCAAGTTGCTCGACGACAAACAGAAAGAGACGCTGGCGGGGCAATATGTGAAGGAGTACAAGGCCCAGCTTTCTTAGCGCCAGGCTTTCGTTTTCGCCTAACATGTGCGCCTTCCGACGAAAAAAGGGATGCGTTGTCATGTCGAACACAGCCGAGCGGGTCAACCTCATCGAGTCCCAGGTGTTGTCCCACGACTGGTACCTGCTCAAGAAGATCACCTTCGATTACCTGCGCAACAACGGCGAATGGCAGCGCCAGACCCGCGAGGTCTACGACCGTGGCAATGGCGCGGCGATTCTGCTGCTCAACCGTGAAAAGAAAACCGTCGTGCTGACCCGGCAATTCAGATTGCCGGTGTTCGTCAACGGCCACGATGGCTTGCTGATCGAAGTGGCAGCAGGGCTGCTCGAAGGTGCGGCGCCTGAAGAGCGCATCCGCGATGAAGCAGAAGAAGAAACCGGTTATCGCGTGCACCATGTGCACAAGGTGTTCGAGGCCTACATGAGCCCCGGTTCGGTGACTGAAAAACTGCACTTCTTCATCGCTGAGTACGATGCCGCGTCTAAGGTCAGTGATGGCGGCGGACTGGAGGAGGAGACCGAGGAACTGGAGGTGCTGGAGTGGAAATTCGAGGACGCGCTTGAGGCGTTTTACCGCGGGGAAATCTGCGATGCGAAGACCATCATGCTGTTGCAGTATGCGGCGATGAAAAATATCTTCGCCGACGCTTGAGCGTTAAATCAAAACAATTCCCCCGTCCTGCTGAGGCCTGACCACTCGCAACCTTCAAGCATCAGCAGCCGCTCCTTTGCCTCAAGCCCCCCGGCAAACCCGGTCAACTTCCCCGAAGCGCCAATCACCCGATGACACGGCGCAACAATCGACAGCGGATTCTTGCCATTCGCGGCTCCGACCGCCCGAACCGCACTGGGATTACCGATCTGCCTGGCAATCTCGCTATAGCTGCGTGTCTCACCAAACGGAATGGTCAGCAACGCCTGCCACACCTTCTTCTGAAAGTCCGTCCCGGCAAACTCCAGATCCAGCTCGAAACGATCGCGTGTGCCGGCAAAGTATTCCTGCAACTGTTGAACGGCGCGCACCAGGATCGGATTGTCCGCCGCCTCACTCATCGGCCCGAGCCGTACGCGGTTCGGTTTGTCGTTTTCCCAGAGGATGGCCGCGAGTCTTGAACCGTTCGCGACCAGCTTCAGCTCTCCGACCGGAGACGCCAGGGTGGTGAAGGTATAACTCATGCCGGCGAACTCCGAAAACTGTCAACAGGAGGCAAGCATACTGCCTCGACGGGGAGGCGCAATACGCAATCCCAGCCATACTTGCTTCTGCTCTTGAAGCCTCCCCTCTGTTTTTGTACAGAGCCTAAAAACAAAAAAGAGACCGACTCATGAAGTTCGAACCTTTTGCCAAATCGCTGATTGCGACCTCATTGGCGCTCAGCTGCCTCAGTGCTTACGCGGCCTCCGTGGCGCCGGTCGCGGCCGAAAACGGCATGGTCGTCACCGCGCAGCATCTGGCCAGTCATGTGGGCGTCGAGGTGCTCAAAAACGGTGGCAACGCCGTCGATGCCGCCGTAGCGGTCGGTTACGCGCTGGCGGTGGTTTACCCTGCAGCGGGCAACCTGGGTGGCGGCGGTTTCATGACCATTCAGTTGGCGGACGGGCGCAAGACCTTCCTCGACTTCCGGGAAAAAGCGCCGCTGGCCGCCACGGCAGACATGTACCTCGACAAGGAGGGCAACGTCGTCCCTGACCTGAGCACCCGTGGCCATCTGGCCGTTGGCGTGCCCGGCACCGTGTCGGGCATGGAACTGGCGCTGGAGAAATACGGCACCAAACCCCGCAAGGAAGTCATCGCCCCGGCCATCAAGCTCGCCGAAGACGGTTTTGAACTGGAGCAGGGCGATGTCGAATTGCTGGAGTACGCCACCGACGTGTTCAAAAAGGACATCAAGGATTCCGGCTCGATCTTCCTGAGCAACGGCGAGCCGATGCAGGTCGGGCAAAAACTGGTGCAGAAGGATCTAGCCAAAACCCTGCGGGAAATTTCCGAGAAGGGCGAAGACGGCTTCTACAAAGGCTGGGTGGCCGACGCCATCGTCACCGCCAGTCAGGCAAACAAGGGCATCATCACCCAGGCCGACCTCGACAAATACAAGACCCGCGAACTGGCCCCGGTGGAGTGCGACTACCGTGGCTATCACGTGGTGTCGGCGCCGCCGCCAAGCTCCGGTGGCGTGGTGATCTGCGAGATCATGAACATCCTCGACGGCTACCCGATGAAAGACCTGGGTTACCACTCGGCCCAGGGCATGCACTACCAGATCGAAGCGATGCGCCACGCCTATGTGGACCGCAATAGCTACCTGGGCGACCCGGACTTTGTGAAAAACCCGATCGCTCATTTGCTGGATAAAAACTACGCCACCAAAATCCGCGCGGCCATCGACCCGCAGAAGGCCGGCGTGTCCCGCGAGATCAAACCTGGCGTGGCGCCCCACGAAGGCAGCAACACCACCCATTACTCCATCGTCGACAAGTGGGGCAACGCGGTCTCGGTGACTTACACCCTGAATGACTGGTTCGGCGCTGGCGTCATGGCCAGCAAAACCGGGGTCATCCTCAACGATGAAATGGACGACTTCACCTCGAAAATCGGTGTACCGAACATGTACGGCTTGGTTCAGGGGGAGGCCAATGTCATCGCTCCCGGCAAGGCACCGCTGTCGTCCATGAGCCCGACCATCGTCACCAAGGACGGCAAAGTCGTGATGGTCGTCGGCACTCCCGGTGGTAGTCGCATCATCACCGCGACCTTGCTGACCATCCTCAACGTGATCGACTACGGCATGAACATCCAGGAAGCGGTCGATGCACCCCGTTTCCACCAGCAATGGTTGCCGGAAGAGACCAACCTGGAGACCTTCACCACGAGTCCGGATACGGTGAAGATGCTCGAAAGTTGGGGGCACAAGTTTGCCGGGCCACAGGATGCCAACCATGTGGCGGCGATTCTGGTCGGCGCGCCTTCGCTGGAAGGCAAACCGGTGGGCAAAAACCGCTTCTATGGGGCGAACGACCCACGGCGTAATACCGGGTTGTCGCTCGGTTATTGAGGGTTGTTTTTGAAGGGGACGGATTATTTTTCGTCCCCCGATCCACTGACTTTGCAAGGAAGGAACCATGGCTACCGCACTGCTGATCATCGACGTCCAGCGCGCCCTGTGCACTGGCGAGTACGAATGTTTTGAGATCAAGCGCGTCATCAAGAACATCAACGGCCTCAGTGTCCGAGCCCGAGAAGCCGAGATACCGGTCATCCTCATCCAGCACGAAGAAGAGGGCGACTTACTGCAACACGGTTCTGAAGGCTGGCAGTTGGCTGACGGGCTGGAAACGTCACCCCAAGACCTGCGCGTTCGCAAAACCACGCCGGATTCTTTCTACCAGACCAACCTGGGCCAACTCCTTCAAAAACAGGACGTTGCCCGCCTGATCATTTGCGGGCTGCAAACCGATTATTGCGTCAACGCCACCGTGCGTGAGGCGCTGAAACTGGGGTACGACGTGGTTCTTGCTGCTGACGCCCATTCCACCGTCGACAACGGCAGCATGGCCGCCGACGACATCATCGCCGAGCACAATACTGCGCTGGCGCGGCTGACGAGTGCGATCTCCCGAATCGACGTTATCCCGACCAGCGAAATCCGCATCTAAGTGCCGAAGATGTCGATCAACTCCGCTAGAAAAGCGCTCACCACATCACGCTGACGCGCCGAATGCCTGACCGCCGCATGAAAGCCGACCTCATAGCGCAGCAGCTCAGGATTCAGCGGATGTAGCTGACCCAGCTGTTCATGCTTCGCCGCATAGTGCTGCGGCAGAAAGCCCAAATGCTGGCCCGACAGACAGTACGTCCGCAGTACCTTCGAGCAGCGGTTGGGGTGATGCATTTTTGGAGCAAGTTGCCAGCACCTCATCGGCACTGGTTCTGAAGCTACGCGTCAGGTTGGCTCTTTACGCGCTTAATAGCTGTCGTCACATGAGGCACCGCATACGTCTTGTACCAATGATTCATCCCTTCAATGGTTTTCTTGGCGGGAGCGACGTCGTAAGCCCCGACCAACTCCGCGCAAGCCTGCGCCATGGCAACCAGAATACGAGCTGCTTCCGGTACGTAAGGGAGGTCACTCCCGGCCTCATGCCGCTCACGAATAATCTGATAGCGAAGGTTCTCAGGCAGTGTCCAGGCACTGATCAAGAACTCCTGAACGGAGTAATCGACGCCTTTGATAGCTACGGTCGCGGCGCGATGTTCTTCGCAGTAACCCGCCGCTTCGATCTGCTCACAGCTGTCGATGACAGTGTTCATCATTTCTCGAATTTGCTGCCAATCCGTTTTCATTCGAACTCCTTTTCAATGGGGGATTTCAGAGGCTCCCAAGCGTACTCAGTTCTCAATTCGGCGAAGGTTTTATCTGGATAGCTGTATCGCGCTGGACGCCATAACCGCGGCTATGGCATCGTCGAATTAATACACCATGTAGCAAACAGGATCAAAGCAATGGAGGAGGGTGACGAAGTCGGCGCCAATACGTCGATGGCAACGCTGAAAGCATTCAATCTGTGCGTGCTCCAGCTAGGTCGTCTTGCCCGAGAGCGCGGCGCCTCCCAATT
This sequence comes from Pseudomonas sp. ZS1P83, assembly GCF_054897825.1. Taxonomy (NCBI): domain Bacteria; kingdom Pseudomonadati; phylum Pseudomonadota; class Gammaproteobacteria; order Pseudomonadales; family Pseudomonadaceae; genus Pseudomonas; species Pseudomonas sp. ZS1P83. The sequence continues at coordinate 3,160,855 of NZ_CM142706.1, read as the reverse complement.
CATCGCGGACGGCCTGCAGGCCTTCCGTCAGTTGGTGCCCTTCGCGTCAGCCTGGTGGGGCGAGATGTCCGCATCAGGCGCCAATGCTCCGCCCAAAAGCTGGATGCACGGACGAATCAATCTGACCGAATCGTTTGCCGCCGAATGGCACAAGAGTGCGGGTAACGACAGATTTTCCCATGACACCTTGAGTCAACCCGGCGAGGTCGTGCGCGACAGCGGGTTCACCGACCCGGATGAAGAAGTGGACGCGTTCGCTCGGCGCCACGACCTCTACCACCTGATGTGCATCACCTTCGAATTGCCCGAAAGCGGTTTGATGTTCTTCGTCTGCCTCTACCGCGGCAGTGATGCTGCGGCGTTCACTGACAGCGAGGCCGGGTTGTTTTCGGCGTTCTGCGATCATCTGTTGCAGCTGTGGCGCTTTCAGGTGCAGGACATGATCCGCTTCGACACGGGCAACGGGGCGACTGATTTCGGCGTCGCGCGTATGGACGGCAGTTTGCTGTACGTGGGCGCAAGTCTGTGCGCCGCCATTCAGCGCGAGTTGCCCGGGTGGAGTGGTTCAATGCTTCCCGTTGATGTGATCGCGCAGCTGCAAAAGGCCCCTTGCGTCATGCGCCTGGGTCGCTGCGCGCTGACACTGAGCCCTAACGCCGAGCATGTCATCCTGTCGCTCGAAACACAGTCGCGCGGGGCGGTGCTGGCGCCTCGCGAGCGCACTGCCGCGATGCTGTTCGCGGCGGGCCATTCTTATAAGGAAATTGCCAGGATCCTTGCCTTGAGCCCTGCGACAGTGCGCACTTATTTGCGCAACTGCTACTTGCAGCTCGGTGTGAAGAGCAAGGTGGAACTGGGTTCTGCCCTGCGTTCACCGACCTCGCTTGCGGATGCAGCGCGTCGCGATTAACCCCCGCTATTTCCAATTAATCGCCTTACCCCTCCTCATTTGTGGAGGTCCATCCGACCCCCATGCTCTATAGGGTATGCCCTGCATATCAGGGGTTTGCACGGCAGTCTGTTCGGGCACTTCTAAAACTATAAGAACAGAGGTGAGGCATTTGAAATTTTCCAGGCTATTTATCGCCGTTGCCGCGACAACGGCATTTTCTTGCGTGGCGCTGGTGGGGTGTCAGACCCAGGGTTCGACACCCGCTGACATGGTGATGCGCAACGGCTATGTCTACACCGTCGACGGCCAGAATTCGGTGCAGCAGGCGATCGCCGTCACGGGCGGGAAGATCGTGTATGTCGGCAGCGATGAAGGCGTTTCTTCGTACATCGGCAAGCAGACGCAGCTGATTGATCTGGCGGGCCGCATGGTGATGCCGGGCTTCATCGATGCGCACATGCATCCGGGGGACGGCGGCCGCGCCATGACGCTGTGCGACCTAAAATACCAGACGATGACCCGCAAGGTTTTCCAGGAAACCATTCAGGCATGCCTGGATGCCGACAAAGGCAAAGGCCCCGATGTCTGGCTGGAAGTGGGCAGTTGGGATCGCATAGGCATGGACGGACTTGACGGTGACCCGGACAAGTCGACGCTGGATGCGCTCAAGACCCATCGACCGATTCAGGTTCGTTCCACCGACTTCCATACCGTGCTGGCCAACTCACGCGGCCTGGAAGTGGCTGGCATCAACAAGCACACGGCCAATCCCGGGGATGGCAAGTACGTGCGCGACAGCGCCGGCAACCCGACCGGTATTTGCGAAGACGGTGCTGCCGATGCCATGGCCTCGGTGGTGCCGCCAGCTACCGATGCAGAGAAACTCAAGCAGACCCGCGCGGCGCTCGACGCCCTGCGTCAGCAAGGCATCACCAGTTTCTTCGATGCCTTGTCGGGGCCGGAGAATGGCAAAGCTTTCACCACGTTGCAGCAGTCGGGCGAGCTGACCGCCCGGGCCTTGCTGGCGATCAAACTGGACCCTGCCGCCGCGGCTGCAGACCCGGCGAAAACCATCGCCGAGGCCAAGGCATTGGCCACGACTTACGACCAGGGCGAAGCCAAACCCGCGCCGGGCGTGAGCATGCGCCACGTCAAATTGTTCATGGATGGCATCATCAACGCGCCGGCGGACACGGGGGCAATGTTGACGCCGTACCTGCGCAATGCCGGAACCGATGCAACGCCAAAATGGACGCCAGGCAAGAATGTCGGTGAGCTGTATTTCCCGCCACAGGTGCTCAACCCGTTGCTGCTGAAGGCCGTCCAGGCCGGCCTCGATCCGCACCTTCATGCCACTGGCGATCGAGCGGTGCGTGACTCACTGAACGGCATCGAATACGTGCGCCAGCAACTGCCGGGCAATGGCTTCCGCCCAGCCATTACGCACAACGAGTCGGTGGATCCCGCCGACTATGCGCGCTTCAAGGCACTCGATGTGACCGCCAACATGTCCTTCCAGTGGGCCCAACAGGCGCCGTCCACGGTCGACGGCACCAGCGATCATCTCGGGCCTGCGCGTTTTGCCCGCATGGAGCCCTCCGGCAGCATCGCGCGTGCCGGCGGACGTGTTGCGTATGGCAGCGACTGGCCCGTCGACCCGCTCGACGAATTCCTCGCGCTGAAGGTCGGGGTCACCCGCTCAGGCGATCCACTGAACCCACACAGCTACGGTCCCAAGTACGCGGGCAGGCTGAATGCCGACCCGGCGCTGTCGCGCAATGAAGTGCTGCGCACCATCACCATGAACGCCGCCGAGCAGCTGAAACTGGACGCTGTCGTCGGTTCGGTCGAGGTCGGCAAGTTCGCCGACGTGATCGTCCTGGACAAGAACTTCATGCAAGTGCCCGAGGATGAGCTGGCACGCAATGACGTGCTGCTGACTGTGGTCGGCGGCAAGGTCGTGTGGGCCAAGGCGCCGTTCGCAGGTCTTGATCAGCCAGTTCGAGTAGCCGCAACCCAACAACAATAAAAAGTCTGCCCCAATGCCCGTCAGTTAAACGCGATCTATTGTGGGAGCGAGCCTGCTCGCGATATAGGTAGTCCGTTCCTTTCTCTTCCATACTGACTTCGCTGGAAGTTGGCTGTCGGCGAGGAAGGAACATGCACCTGCGGGCTACGAATATGCTCGCGCAGCACTCGATGATTACGCCTTCACCTTCGAGTCCACAGGTGCGCTTGCGCCCTCTAACGAATTCTCAGGGAAAGCCCGACACGGCTCTCTATATCGCCTTCGCTGGACGCAAGCATGCATGTCCCTGCATGTACTTTAGCGCCTGTGGAGGTGTTCCATGCAAACGCTCCTGTCTCAGAATTTCACTGCTTATATCGGAATTGATTGGGCAGACGCCAAGCACGACATCTGTTTGCAGATTGCTGGAGAGGCGCAGCGGAGTTTCGAGGTCATCGACCACAAGCCCGAGTCGATTGATCGCTGGGCCAAGTCGCTGCATCAACGTTACGGTGGCCCGATCGCGATCGCCGTGGAGTTGAACAAAGGGCCACTGATAGCGGCTCTGCAAAAATATGAGTTTTTTTGTATCTTTCCGATCAATCCGAGCATCTTGGCCCGGCACCGTAAAACCTTCGTCCCCAGTGGCGCCAAGGATGATCCAACGGATGCTCAATGGGCGCTTGAGCTGTTGCTGAATCACCCCGAACGGTTTCCTCAACTGGTCCAGCAAAGCTCCGCCATGCGTTCGCTCGCCAGCCTGACCGAACATCGCCGCGGGTTGGTCGATGACCGGGTCAAGATCAGCAATCGTCTGGTCTGCATGCTCAAACAGTATTATCCGTTGGCTCTTGAGCTGTTTCATGACCATGACACGCTGGTTTTCTGTGAGTTTTTGGCGCGCTGGTCGACATTTGAAGTGCTTAAGCACGCTCGGCCAGCCAGCGTTTTGAAGTTCCTTCACGCGCATAATGTTCGCCATGCTGAGCTCAATCAGCAGCGTTTGGCATTGATCGCCAAAGCCATGCCGTTGACTGAAGATCCAGGCGTGGTCAGTCCTTCAGCGCTGTATGTGCTGGCCCTGGTCTCGCAACTGAAAGGGGTCATCACGGCGATCAAAGATTTTGATCGGGAGATCGAAAAAACTGCCAACACCCTGGCCGACTATCGACTCTTCAAGGCCTTGCCCGGCGCGGGACAGCAGCTTGCACCACGGTTGATGGTCGCCTTTGGTGAGCAGCGTGATCGCTTCAAGGATGCCAGTGCTGTGCAGCGATATGCCGGGATTGCCCCGGTCACCGAACGCAGTGGCAAGAAAAAAGTCGTCCACTGGCGCTATCAATGCGCAACTTTTTTGCGCCAGACCTTTGTTGAGTGGGCTGCACACAGCATCAATCAATCGGTGTGGGCAGAGGCTTATTATCGCCAGCAAAGGGCCAAAGGCTGCTCATACCAAGCGGCCCTCAGGGCCCTGGCGTTCAAGTGGATCCGGATCGTTTATCAGTGCTGGAAGAGCAGCACCGTGTACGACGAAAAGGTTTATTTACAAGCCTTGCTCCGGCACGGCTCACCGTTGACCAGCGAGCCGGACACAGCAAAACCGTGTTGACGGAAAGGCTCAGGGCGTGAAGGCGGTGTATCAGTCGACATTCAGGCTGCCTGATACGCCGCCTTCGTGAGCAGGCTCGCTCCCACATGGGTTGCGTTAACTGCCAGACATTGCCGTCTGCCCATAAGAAGAGAACCCCGTAAATGACCAAGGTCAGCGATAGTCAGCAGCGAAGTCCCCTGATCGAGACACGTTCGATCGATTACATTCCCGAGGCCGAGCGTCATGGCAGCCTCTACAGCCAGTTCACCCTGTGGCTCGGCGCCAACCTGCAGATCACGGCGATCGTCACCGGCGCACTGGCCGTGGTGCTGGGCGGCGATGTGTTCTGGTCACTCATTGGCTTGCTGATCGGTCAGGTGCTCGGCGGTGCGGTGGTTGCCCTGCATGCGGCGCAAGGGCCGAAGCTCGGGCTGCCGCAGATGATCTCCAGTCGTGTGCAGTTCGGGGTCTATGGGGCGGCCATCCCGATTGTGCTGGTGTGCCTGATGTACCTCGGCTTCAGCGCTACCGGCGCGGTACTGTCAGGGCAAGCCATTGCCCAGTTGATCCATGTCAGCGACAGCGCCGGCATCCTGATTTTTGCCACCTGCATCGCGTTTCTGACGATCTTCGGTTACCGGGTTATCCACGTGGTCGGCAGGGTGGCCAGCGTGCTGGGCATCATTGCCTTTGTCTATCTGTTTACCCGGTTGATGACGCTCAACGATATCGGCCTGTTGCTGGAGAACCGCCACTTCGGCTGGAGCACTTTCCTGCTGGCCGTGTCCCTTTCCGCGTCCTGGCAGATCGCCTTTGGCCCTTATGTGGCTGACTACTCACGCTACCTGCCGAGCAAGACCTCGTCCTGGAAGACGTTTACTGCCGTCGGGCTTGGAACGGTGCTGGGCGCCCAGGCGTCCATGGTGCTGGGGGTATTCGCCGCAGCGTTGGCCGGTGCGAACTTCCGCGGTCACGAAGTGGCGACCATCGTCGGGTTGGGCAGCACCGGTGTGATGGCGTCCCTGTTGTACTTGAGTGTGGTGTTCGGCAAGGTCACGGTGTCGACGCTCAACGCTTATGGCAGCTTCATGTGCGTGGCCACGATCATCAGTGGCTTTCGCAGTCGTCTCGAGATCTCCGCCAGGCAGCGCATGGTATTTGTGTTGGTGATTGTCACGGCGTCCACCACGCTCGCGCTGCTGGGTCAGTACTCGTTTCTCAACACCTTCAAGTACTTCATCCTGTTTTTGTTGACCTTCTTCACCCCGTGGAGCGCGATCAATCTGGTGGATTACTACTTCATTAACAAGGAACGCTATGACATTCCGGCACTGTCTGACCCGGCGGGTCGATATGGCCGCTGGAACATGCGCGGGATCAGCGTGTATGTCATCGGCGTATTGATCCAGTTGCCCTTCGTCGATACTCACTTCTACTCCGGCCCGATGGTCGCGCAACTCGGCGGTGTCGATATTTCCTGGATTGTAGGTTTGGTGGTGCCGGGCATCCTCTACTACCTGCTGGCCAGGACCTCAGCGCTTGCTGTATTGCCTGAACAGGGCTCAAAGGCCTGAGATCCGGAACAACTCTCACACTCTTCGCCGGGTGTGAGAGCGCGCTGTCCAGTGACCGGGACAATTGAATAACCGGTGCTAGACTTTCAGGCTGATCAGCCTCAGGCGCTTTCGACAGCTTTCGAACGGAGAAGACATCCATGGACATCCAGGCCCTACGCGCCGACGCATCCCACATCGATAAAATCGCCAGCCTTTTCGACGCCTATCGAGGCTTTTACGGCCAACCGTCAAACCTGGCGCAGTCTCGCGCGTTTATCGCCGAGCGCATCGCCCAGGATGAATCCGCGATCTTCTACGCCCAGGACACCCGCGGCGAAGCGCTGGGTTTCGTGCAGTTGTTCCCGACGTTCTCCTCCATCGACGCACACCGCACCTGGCTGCTTGGCGACCTCTTCACAACACCCGCCGCCCGAGGGCAAGGGGTAGGCACGTTGCTGATGAACACCGCGCGAGCCTTTGTGCTGTTGACCGGTGCCAAAGGCATGGTGCTGGAAACGGCCACGGACAATGTTGGCGCGCAACGCTTGTACGAATCCTTGGGCTATGTGCGCGATACGGGTTACTACACCTACTGCCTCGATTTGAAGCAAGGCTGAGCCATCGGCTGCCGGTTACATCAGCTCCTGCAGGAATGCAGCTTGGGCCTTGGGGCACGTGAGGATGCGGTAACGCGTGCTCCGTGACACATCACGGTCGCGAAAGCGCGTATACACCGGCTGGAAAACTTCACGGCTCAATCCCGGGTGCTGATGCTTCAGGTAGCGTTCACAACACTCGTTGTAGTGTTCAACCGATATGAACGTGTTGAACCAGAAGCGATAGAAATAACCCAGCAGAAAGCCCAGGCTGAAGTCGTGATCCAGCACCGAATGCGCACAGCATTCGAAATCGATCAGGCGCAGCCTGCCATCGGGGCCAATCAAGATGTTCTTGGGATGCGGGTCCATGTGAACAAAGCCCTCGACCAGCGTCTGCCCAAACAATTGGAAGATGTCCAACAGCAACGTTTCGGCCTGTTCGGGTTGGGCGATCAGTCGTTCATCGACGCTGCAATGGTTGTCGAAAAAACTGACCAGCAAATACTCTTCCTTGAGAAACGGAAATCGTCCGACATGGCCGAATGCGGCCACTCTGGGCGACGATTCTGACTTTGCGGACACCACCGACAGATTGATGAATTCGTTGGTCAGGTCATGCAGCCCGAACACACGCTTGAGGCCCAGGAAATTCTGCAACTGCTTTTTCCAGTGGATCAGGCGGTTGTGTTTCAACACCCATTTGCGCTCACCTTCGAGCAGGAACACGCAGCGGGTTTCCTCGGGAATATCCAGCAAAGCATGTTGATCCGGCTTGGCAAAAAAACGCTGAAGCACAGCCACCAGTTCGTTCTGGTCAGACGGATCGAAATGGAAGGTGACGCCAGCGATCTTTTGCTGATTCAGAGGGGAAGTAAGGTGTCTGAGGTGGCGCATGTAAAGTCCCTGCTAAGGCTTTCGGGTCCATAAAACGGCGGCAACGAGCGCGACGCCTTGTCGTTATCGGCAGGACCCCGCAGACCCTTAGCATGCCGAGAATTTCGACCTGGACATGTTCGTCAGCGCGATGACGTGAAACAGATGCAGCGTTACAAGCCGGAGTGGAAGGCGCTCAAACCGCGCTTTTGAGTTCCGTCAGCAAGCGCTCAATCTGCGCCAGCTCCCAGCTCCCAGGTGCTGAGCAAGCTGACCGGGTCGGTGCCGTAACGTTGCCAACTCTCGAACACGCCCTCACGGCCCTCACGGCCGTCCGGGCTCTGGCACCGTCGGCTATGGCGCAGGCGGATGCCATCGAAGTCGAGGGTCAGGCGCCAGCCCTCGATATCGACCTGTACCTGGCCGGGCTCGGATTGTTCCTCGATGCGCAGCAAAGGGCGAATGCCCATCGCGGCGTCGCGCAGTGGCTGGTAAACCTCGCGGGCGGTCAGGGGCGGCACAGGTGTCTCCGGTGAGTTCGTGGCGTAGAAACGGGGTGCACAGGATAGACGATCATGGTGAAATCTCCGCGAGCTTCTGCTCTGGACACCCACTGATCTGGAACCCTACATGAAGAAAGCCGCCGTACTCACCTTCGCCTTGGTACTCAGTACGGGGCTGTTCAGCACGCAAGCACACGCGGCCGGCGATGCTGAAGCGGGGGCGACACTGTTCAAGCGAATATGCGGTGGCTGCCATCAAGTCGGGGAGTCGGCACGGGGTTCTTTCGGTCCGCAGCTCAACGGCATTTTTGGACGCCATTCTGGAAGCACGACGGACTACCAATATTCCGACGCGATGAAATCAGCAGGCATCGTCTGGACCCGCGAAACGCTGACCGCGTACCTCGAAGATCCAAAAGCAGTGGTACCTGGCACGCGCATGATTTTCTGGGGGCTCAGCGACTCGGAAAAGATCGAAAATCTGTTGGCGTACCTTCAGACGTTTCAGCCGCAGTAGGACTTTGTTCGGCGCGCTACATTGATTTGATGGTGGATGAACTGGGTAGCTGATGCTGCTTCTGCGCAAACAGTCAGGCCTTGACCCAGCGTTGACGGCTCCAGCTGCTCAGCGTATCGACGGCCAATACCAGTAACAGCATGGCCAAAATAATAGTGCTGGCTTGAGCTTCCTGGAACAGGCTGAGACTGACATAGAGCATCTGGCCCAAACCACCCGCGCCGACGAAGCCGAGCACGCTGGCCATGCGGATGTTGTTCTCCCAGCGGTACAGGATGTAGGCCAGTAGCTGTGGCAATAGATTGGGCAGTGTGCCGTACCAGAAAGCCCACACGGCATTGGCGCCCTGCAGGCGGATAGCTTCGGCCGGTTCTGGTGGGGTGTTTTCCAGCGCTTCGGCGAACAGGCGGCCGAGCACGCCGGTGGTGTGCAGGGCTAATGCCAGGGTGCCGGCATTCGGACCGAGCCCGGCGGCAAGGACCATCAACGCGGCCCACACCAGTTCCGGAATCGCGCGCAGGGCGTTGAGCACAAGGCGCGACGCGCTCTGCAGCGGCCAGCCGAAACGCCCGGCCGCGGGCAATGCCAATAGCAGACCGAGCACCGCCGCGAGCAGGGTGCCAAGGGCGGACATGGCGATGGTTTCCAGGGCGCCATGGCTGATGGCTTGCAGATGACCAGTGCTCAGGTCCGGACTGAGAAAACGCTGCGCATAGGCACCCATCTGGTTCAGATTGCCGGTGTCAGCCAGTTCGGTGAGGTCGATGCCCAGATAGGTGAACGACGCGGCGACCGCTGCGCCGATGCACAGGACCAATACCAGGTTGAACAGGCGATTCATGCCAGCCTCCAACGCAGCAGGCGGCTGAGTTGATCGGCGAGCAGCACCAGGACGAGGAAGGTCAATAACAAACTGGCCACTTCACCGCCGGCAAACATGCGCAGCGACAAATCCATTTGCTGGCCCAGACCGCCGGCGCCGACGAAGCCCATCACCACCGAGGCGCGGATAGCGCATTCCCAGCGGTACACCGTGTACGACAGCAGCTCCGCAGCGACATTGGGCAGGATCCCGTAGCAAAAGGCCGCGAGCCGACCACTGCCGGCCTGCAGCAGCGCGTGGGCCGGGCGCTGATCGACCGACTCGAAAATTTCTGCGTAAACCTTGCCCAGCATGCCGCTGTAGGTAATGGCAATCGCCAGGACTCCGGCAGTCGGGCCGAGGCCGACGGCGCGCACGAACAGCAGGGCCCAGACGATTTCCGGCACGCTGCGCAGGAAGATCAGTAAACCGCGTACTGGCCAACGTAGCAGTTGGCCCCAATAGCTCGGGTGACCGGCACGGGAGGCAGCAGACAGCGACAGCGCCCGACTGGCCAGCAGGCTGGCGGGGATTGCCAAAAGTAACGCCAGGGCCATGCCGGCCGTGGCGATGGCCAGGGTCTGCAGGGTGGCTTGTAACAACAGCTCAATGAACGCCTCGTCATGGGCCGGAGGCCAAAAGGCTGAGACAAATTTGCCGATCTCGCTCTGACTGTCACTTGCTACCAGTACGCTCAGGTCCAACTCGCTGTAGTGGATGCCAGGCCACAGCAGGGCAAGGGCCAGCAGAATGAGCAGCAGGCGGGGGCGGGAGGCGGGGTCTCGGGTATCGCGCGTCAGCATCGGGGAATCTGCACACTCATGGGTGCCGGAGGAATGGGCGAGGCTTGCAGCTGTTCGTTGGCGTAGAGCTTGTCGAGTAGCTCGCGGTCGACAGCGCCGGCCGGCAGGTCGAACATGATCTGTCCATCACGCAGGCCGATGATGCGCGAAAAATGCACCAGGGCCAGTTCCACCGCATGCAGGCTGGCGACTAAAGTGACGTTGTGCTCTCGGGCATGGCGGCAGAGCACCGAAAGCGTGTGCTCGGCGAGCACCGGGTCCATGGCCGATACCGGCTCATCGGCCAGCAACACCTCGGGCGCTTGATACAACACGCGGGCAATGCCCACGCGCTGTAGCTGCCCACCCGACAGCTGCCGGCATTGCGCGAACAACTTGTCACTCAGGTCCAGCCTCGCCAATGCCGCGCGTGCGCCCGGAATATCCAATGGGTGCAGCAGGTTCAGCAGGCTCTTGCCCAGACCCCACTGACCCAGCTTTCCGGCCAGAACCGCGGTGACCACGCGCAGGCGCGGTGGCAAGGGGGGCGATTGATGTGTCAGACCGATGCGAGCGCGCAGACGCTGACGCTGACGGGCAGAAAGCTGCCAGGGTCGCTCGCCGAGCACCTGCAGCTCGCCGTTGTCCGGTCGCAGAGCGGTGGCCAGCAGGTTGAGCAGGCTCGACTTACCCGCGCCGGACGGACCGATGATGGCGACCTGTTCGCTTGCACCGATGTGCAGGTCCACGCCACGCAGCGCCTGGACGCCGTTGGCGTGGGTAAGGTTGACCTGGGTCATTCGCAACGTCATTTGAGCAGTTCGGCGGCGCGTGCGGCTTCCTCGATACCCTTGTAGTTTTCAGGTTTGGTTTCGATGAATCGGCTGGCGGCCTGCAGATCCAGAATCTCCTTGTCCTTCGGGTTCGCCGGATCGAGAGCAAGGAAGGCTGCCTTTATCTTGGCCGTCAGCGCCGGGTCGAGCGTCCCGCGCACGGTCCAGTTGTAGTCGTAGTAGGCCGGGGTGGTAGCAAACACTCTGACCTTGGTGGTGTCGACTTTGCCGGCGGCGACCAGTTTTTCCCACACGCTGGCGTTCAGAACCCCGGCGTCTACCTTACCGGCCTGGACCCAGGCGACGGTGGCGTCATGGGCACCGGAGTAGCCCACGCGACTGAAGTACGTTTCCGGTTTGATGCCGTCCTTCAGCATGAAATAGCGCGGCATGAGACTACCTGAAGTGGATGACACCGAACCGAAGGCGAAGGTCTTGCCCTTGAGATCAGCGAGGGACTTGATGGTTGAGTCGGCGGTGATGAACTTGCTGGTGAACTGGGCGTCTTGTTCGCGCTGTACCAGCGGAATGGCATTGCCGGTTTTCAGGCGTGCCTGCACGAACGTGAAGCCACCCAGCCAGGCCAGGTCGATTCGGTCGGTGGCCAGCGCCTCGACCACGGCCGGATAGTCGGTAACGGGCACGAACTCGACCTTCATGCCTAATTGTTGTTCCAGATAGAGGCCCAGGGGCTTGAACTTGCGTAGCAGTTCGGTAGGCGCTTCATCAGGAATGGCGCTGACTTTCAGGGTGTCGGCGGCCTGCGCCAGCAGGGTACAAAAAGACAGGGTTAAGCCGATGGTCAATGCCAGGGTACGCTTGAGCATGTAAGTTCTCCGTTTCATTAGCGCAAGAATGTCGATGCGCTAGGCACACGCTGATTGCTGAATGGCGCTTTTTGAGGGTAGACGAAACGCAGCGTCTATATGAACGCCTGCGTCGTTGGCCTGCTTTGCCGTGAGTGGGCGGGATTAGAGCGCGTAATGCCCTAATCCCGCCATGGCTACTTTTTGCCACCCGACAATAGCGGGGTGCGAGGAGGGATTAATCGTTTTGTCCCAATTGACTCGAATGCCGACGCCAAGCGCAGCAGCGTCGAATCGTCATAGGCACGGCCGGCAAATGTCAGCCCGACGGGCATACCGATGTCCGGCATGACGCCCATCGGCACGGTGACCGTGGGAACACCCAGGTGCCGGATGGCGAGATTGCCGTTGGCGACCCATACACCGTTGCTCCACGCGATATCCGCAGACTTCGGGTCGACATCGGCATTCGCCGGCCCAACGTCGGCCACCGTCGGGAATATCACCGCATCGAGCCCCAGCCGATCCATCCAGTCTTCAAGATCGATGCGACGCGTCTTTTCAAGTCCGCGCAGCCCGTCAGGCAACGTGGTGATCTGGTCCCACGGTGTGATGCCGCGCTCGGCCATCTTCACGTACTCGCCCATGCCAGCGGCAAGCTCGTCCTCCCGGTTGGGGAGAGTGCCCGGGTCGTGCGGGAAAATCAGCGGTCCGTCGACATCGGCCAGGCGGTTTAACGTGGGATCGCCATTGGCCCGCAGAAAATCATCGAACGCCCAGGCCGACAGGTCCCACAACTCATGGTGAAGGAACTCTTTGGACACCAGGCCCCGAGTAAACACGGTCGGCGCACCGGGACGATCACCTTCGCAATTGGAGACCAACGGGAAATCGACTTCGACCACTTCCGCACCGGCCGCTTCGAGTGCCTGGCGAGCGGCTTCCCAGAGACCGATCACGGAAGGACGGGTGACGATTCGCTGCCCCGTCGGACCACCGATGCCAGGCGTATCGCTCGTACCGGCATCCGGATCCGCGTTGATGTACATACGGGGAACGCCAAATCGCTTTCCGGCGAGCGCATCAGTATTCGCGGCAAGCGACCCATAGGAGGCGGGACGCACCGAGGCGACACTCGGAATCGGCACCCAGGGTTGCATCCGCCACAGGTCGCCCCGTGTGTCGGGATCATCCGCCACCACTACGTCGAGCACCTCGAGGAGGTCGGCCATAGTTCTGGCGTACGGCACGACAACGTCCATCGTTGGCGTCAACGGCCAGTTCCCGCGCACCGAGATGACCCCGCGCGAAGGCGTATAGGCACACAGACCATTGTTCGATGCAGGACCGCGTCCGCTCGACCAGGTTTCTTCCGCGAGGCCGAATGCCGCGAAACTGGCGGTGGTGGCTGTACCGGCGCCGTTCGATGAGCCTGATGCGAAAGGGGCGGTGAGATAGTCGCCGTTGTACGGGCTCTCCGCACGGCCGTAGACCCCGCGCTGCATGCCGCCGTTTGCCATGGGTGGCATATTGGTCTTGCCCAGACAGATCGCGCCCGCGGCGCGAAGCCGTTCGATCGTGAACGCATCGCGATAAGCATTCAGGTTCGCGAACGCGGGACTTCCCGAAGCGGCGGTGAGCCCCTTCACCAGATAACTGTCCTTGGCCGTGTAGGGAATGCCATCGAGCGGACCCAGCGTCTCGCCCTTGGCCCGACGGGCATCGGACGCCTGCGCCTCGTTGAGCGCCTCGGTGTTTCGAACCACCACCGCGTTGAGGGCGGTGGGCGTGTCGGGTCCGTCGTAGGCATCGATCCTGGCGAGGTAGGCCTGGACAAGCTCAACCGCAGTGGTTCGGCCAGACTCGAGCGCGGCACGCAGTTCGGCAATGGAAACCTCGGTGACCTCGATCATGCTGTTACCACCGGCGGCTGATGGGGGGAGGGGGTGAATGTTTCCATCTCGCTGGGTACTGGGCTCAGGGGCATCACTTGTCTCAAAATGGGTATTCATCGGTGTTCTCGTTGCGCGGCTTTACACGTTCTATTTAACACCAAGCAGGGAGCAGAGGCATCGGTGTAACGGTCACCCGTTCTCCGGGGTTTGCACACTAGCAGGTGGGGCAGGCGCGCGAATGAATGCTCGCCCAAGGCGATGCAACGTCATCAGGCTTTGCTGGCCGCCAGGTAAGCGCCAAGGCGTTGTCCCATTTGCTCGCCTAAGGCTTGCAGGCCACTCAAGGGACGGACCATCACCTCAAATTCAACGATTTTTCCTTGTTCATTGAACCGGATGATGTCGATGCCCTTTAACTCTTTTCCACCGACGTTGGCGCTGAACTCCAGGAAGACGTTCAGCCCGTCGGTCGTCGACAGTTCCCGGTGGTAGACAAAATCCTCAAATACATCAATGACCGTGTTGAGAATCATCGATACCACGGCCGCTCCCGGGTAAGGCGTGTGAGCCATCGGGGAGCGGAATATTGCCTGTGGGTCCAGCAAACCGGGCAAGGCGCTCAAGTCACGCTTGCTGATCATTTCATGCCATTGGTTCAGGGATTCTGCGGCTTTGGGATGCAATTTCAGTTCAGGCATTTTCAACTCCTGTATTTTTGTTGTTTTGCAAACGCTCATCGATTAGCGACACACAGCTCCCCGGTGGCGCGTATCAGTGCCTGACCATGCAGACCGTCCTTGATCAGGCTGGATCGTTCTTTGGCTAGCCAGTTCGCGCATTCCGGGTCATTGCGATAGGGCGCGAAGTCGGCGTATTGCTGCAACAGACGGTTTTGCAGCTCATCCAGTTGGGGCCGAATTTGATTGGCAAGGTCCGGCCTTGGCGTGTCAGGCGCCTTGCCAACCGCTCGCCAATGAGCGAGCAGTCCGTACTGCACCAGCTTGCTGGCTTCTATCTGTGCCGCGATCAATTCGGCCACTTCGTCCGGGTCCAGTTTGCGGTCAACGGCCATCTGCCTGGCGTTGGCGATGACTTGCGCTTCCCGGGCACTGTCCTGGATCGGTTTGCCACTGTCCCACTTGGTCAGCGCCACGAGATCACCCATGTTCAGGCGCTCGTTCAACGTCACCAGCAACGGTTGCAAACTATCGGGCGCCGGGGAGGGCGCGATGGCTTGTGCGCTGCAGGCGAGTAATCCGAGGACGGCGCAGGTCAGCAGTTGCGGTAAGCGTGGGGAACGGGGCATCGACAAACCTCATTGGGTACGGGACTCACAATCAGGTGTTATGTATCACAGGTGCGGCGGAGGCATTAAGTAGGGATTGATTTATTTTGTGCACGAAAAAGCCCGGCTATTCAGGCTGGGCTTTTCGTTGAGTACTGCGGTAACGCTATTCATTTATGCAGCGCGGTTTTCGATCAGACGATCGGAGCCACCTTCAGCAACACGACTTTCAATCAGACGATCCGAGCCGCCTTCAGCGACAACCGGGTGAGCAGAGTGAACGAGCCCCATGAAAGACAGGACACCTGTCCCTCTTTATAGAAGGATTGGTTTTGCTCTCCTATATATAGAGGGGAATGGGCTGGTTTTCAGCTTTCTACAAGTGATTGATAGAAAAGCGCAATTAAGGGTTGACGGCAGATTCTGGAAGTCTATAATTCGCCCCACTTCCGGCGCAGTCGAAACGGAAAACTCTTTGGTAAACAATGAGTTACGCAGTTTTCGACAGCGAGTTGTTTCAGGTCATCGAAGCCCAGAAGGAGTTGCTGGAGTCGTGTTGTTTGGCTCTATCAACGGTTCGATCCACTCGGTCGAAAGCGGTGTAAAAGAGGTGTTGACAGCAGCGAGTAACGCTGTAGAATTCGCCTCCCGCTAACGAGAGATCGAAAGCGCAAGTGGTTGAAGTTGCAGAGGAAACTTTGAAAACTTCTTAAAATAACCGCTTGACAGCAACAGAGGCTGCTGTAGAATGCGCGCCTCGGTTGAGACGAAAGATCTTAACCAACCGCTCTTTAACAACTGAATCAAGCAATTCGTGTGGGTGCTTGTGGAGTCAGACTGATAGTCAACAAGATTATCAGCATCACAAGTTACTCCGCGAGAAATCAAAGATGTAACCAACGATTGCTGAGCCAAGTTTAGGGTTTCTTAAAAACCCAAAGATGTTTGAACTGAAGAGTTTGATCATGGCTCAGATTGAACGCTGGCGGCAGGCCTAACACATGCAAGTCGAGCGGCAGCACGGGTACTTGTACCTGGTGGCGAGCGGCGGACGGGTGAGTAATGCCTAGGAATCTGCCTGGTAGTGGGGGATAACGCTCGGAAACGGACGCTAATACCGCATACGTCCTACGGGAGAAAGCAGGGGACCTTCGGGCCTTGCGCTATCAGATGAGCCTAGGTCGGATTAGCTAGTTGGTGAGGTAATGGCTCACCAAGGCGACGATCCGTAACTGGTCTGAGAGGATGATCAGTCACACTGGAACTGAGACACGGTCCAGACTCCTACGGGAGGCAGCAGTGGGGAATATTGGACAATGGGCGAAAGCCTGATCCAGCCATGCCGCGTGTGTGAAGAAGGTCTTCGGATTGTAAAGCACTTTAAGTTGGGAGGAAGGGCATTTACCTAATACGTAAGTGTTTTGACGTTACCGACAGAATAAGCACCGGCTAACTCTGTGCCAGCAGCCGCGGTAATACAGAGGGTGCAAGCGTTAATCGGAATTACTGGGCGTAAAGCGCGCGTAGGTGGTTCGTTAAGTTGGATGTGAAATCCCCGGGCTCAACCTGGGAACTGCATTCAAAACTGTCGAGCTAGAGTATGGTAGAGGGTGGTGGAATTTCCTGTGTAGCGGTGAAATGCGTAGATATAGGAAGGAACACCAGTGGCGAAGGCGACCACCTGGACTGATACTGACACTGAGGTGCGAAAGCGTGGGGAGCAAACAGGATTAGATACCCTGGTAGTCCACGCCGTAAACGATGTCAACTAGCCGTTGGGAGCCTTGAGCTCTTAGTGGCGCAGCTAACGCATTAAGTTGACCGCCTGGGGAGTACGGCCGCAAGGTTAAAACTCAAATGAATTGACGGGGGCCCGCACAAGCGGTGGAGCATGTGGTTTAATTCGAAGCAACGCGAAGAACCTTACCAGGCCTTGACATCCAATGAATCTGCTAGAGATAGCGGAGTGCCTTCGGGAACATTGAGACAGGTGCTGCATGGCTGTCGTCAGCTCGTGTCGTGAGATGTTGGGTTAAGTCCCGTAACGAGCGCAACCCTTGTCCTTAGTTACCAGCACGTTAAGGTGGGCACTCTAAGGAGACTGCCGGTGACAAACCGGAGGAAGGTGGGGATGACGTCAAGTCATCATGGCCCTTACGGCCTGGGCTACACACGTGCTACAATGGTCGGTACAGAGGGTTGCCAAGCCGCGAGGTGGAGCTAATCCCAGAAAACCGATCGTAGTCCGGATCGCAGTCTGCAACTCGACTGCGTGAAGTCGGAATCGCTAGTAATCGCGAATCAGAATGTCGCGGTGAATACGTTCCCGGGCCTTGTACACACCGCCCGTCACACCATGGGAGTGGGTTGCACCAGAAGTAGCTAGTCTAACCTTCGGGAGGACGGTTACCACGGTGTGATTCATGACTGGGGTGAAGTCGTAACAAGGTAGCCGTAGGGGAACCTGCGGCTGGATCACCTCCTTAATCGACGACATCAGTTGCTCCATAAGTTCCCACACGAATTGCTTGATTCATTGAAGAAGACGATAAGAAGCAGCCCTGAGGGGTTGTAGCTTGGTTGGTTAGAGCGCACCCCATGCTCGGTGGTAGAGAGCAGGGTGAGGTCGGCCTTATAGCTCGAAATTGGGTCTGTAGCTCAGTTGGTTAGAGCGCACCCCTGATAAGGGTGAGGTCGGCAGTTCGAATCTGCCCAGACCCACCAATTTTGTGTGGGAAACGCCTGTAGAAATACGGGGCCATAGCTCAGCTGGGAGAGCGCCTGCCTTGCACGCAGGAGGTCAACGGTTCGATCCCGTTTGGCTCCACCACTAACTGCTTCTGTTGTTGAAAGCTTAGAAATGAGCATTCCACCAAGACGGTGATGAATGTTGATTTCTAGTCTTTGATTAGATCGTTCTTTAAAAATTTGGGTATGTGATAGAAAGATAGACTGGACGTTACTTTCACTGGTAACGGATCAGGCTAAGGTAAAATTTGTGAGTTAAATTGCGAATTTTCGGCGAATGTCGTCTTCACAGTATAACCAGATTGCTTGGGGTTATATGGTCAAGTGAAGAAGCGCATACGGTGGATGCCTTGGCAGTCAGAGGCGATGAAAGACGTGGTAGCCTGCGAAAAGCTTCGGGGAGTCGGCAAACAGACTTTGATCCGGAGATGTCTGAATGGGGGAACCCAGCCATCATAAGATGGTTATCTTAAGCTGAATACATAGGCTTAAGAGGCGAACCAGGGGAACTGAAACATCTAAGTACCCTGAGGAAAAGAAATCAACCGAGATTCCCTTAGTAGTGGCGAGCGAACGGGGACTAGCCCTTAAGTGGCTTTGAGATTAGCGGAACGTTCTGGAAAGTACGGCCATAGTGGGTGATAGCCCTGTACGCGAAAATCTCTTAGTCATGAAATCGAGTAGGACGGAGCACGAGAAACTTTGTCTGAATATGGGGGGACCATCCTCCAAGGCTAAATACTACTGACTGACCGATAGTGAACTAGTACCGTGAGGGAAAGGCGAAAAGAACCCCGGAGAGGGGAGTGAAATAGATCCTGAAACCGTATGCGTACAAGCAGTGGGAGCCCACTTTGTTGGGTGACTGCGTACCTTTTGTATAATGGGTCAGCGACTTATTTTCAGTGGCGAGCTTAACCGAATAGGGGAGGCGTAGCGAAAGCGAGTCTTAATAGGGCGTCTAGTCGCTGGGAATAGACCCGAAACCGGGCGATCTATCCATGGGCAGGTTGAAGGTTGGGTAACACTAACTGGAGGACCGAACCGACTACCGTTGAAAAGTTAGCGGATGACCTGTGGATCGGAGTGAAAGGCTAATCAAGCTCGGAGATAGCTGGTTCTCCTCGAAAGCTATTTAGGTAGCGCCTCATGTATCACTGTAGGGGGTAGAGCACTGTTTCGGCTAGGGGGTCATCCCGACTTACCAAACCGATGCAAACTCCGAATACCTACAAGTGCCGAGCATGGGAGACACACGGCGGGTGCTAACGTCCGTCGTGAAAAGGGAAACAACCCAGACCGTCAGCTAAGGTCCCAAAGTTATGGTTAAGTGGGAAACGATGTGGGAAGGCTTAGACAGCTAGGAGGTTGGCTTAGAAGCAGCCACCCTTTAAAGAAAGCGTAATAGCTCACTAGTCGAGTCGGCCTGCGCGGAAGATGTAACGGGGCTCAAACCATACACCGAAGCTACGGGTATCACTTAGGTGATGCGGTAGAGGAGCGTTCTGTAAGCCTGTGAAGGTGAGTTGAGAAGCTTGCTGGAGGTATCAGAAGTGCGAATGCTGACATGAGTAACGACAATGGGTGTGAAAAACACCCACGCCGAAAGACCAAGGTTTCCTGCGCAACGTTAATCGACGCAGGGTTAGTCGGTCCCTAAGGCGAGGCTGAAAAGCGTAGTCGATGGAAAACAGGTTAATATTCCTGTACTTCTGGTTATTGCGATGGAGGGACGGAGAAGGCTAGGCCAGCTTGGCGTTGGTTGTCCAAGTTTAAGGTGGTAGGCTGGAATCTTAGGTAAATCCGGGATTCTAAGGCCGAGAGCTGATGACGAGTTACCCTTTGGGTGACGAAGTGGTTGATGCCATGCTTCCAAGAAAAGCTTCTAAGCTTCAGGTAACCAGGAACCGTACCCCAAACCGACACAGGTGGTTGGGTAGAGAATACCAAGGCGCTTGAGAGAACTCGGGTGAAGGAACTAGGCAAAATGGCACCGTAACTTCGGGAGAAGGTGCGCCGGTGAGGGTGAAGCATTTACTGCGTAAGCCCATGCCGGTCGAAGATACCAGGCCGCTGCGACTGTTTATTAAAAACACAGCACTCTGCAAACACGAAAGTGGACGTATAGGGTGTGACGCCTGCCCGGTGCCGGAAGGTTAATTGATGGGGTTAGCTAACGCGAAGCTCTTGATCGAAGCCCCGGTAAACGGCGGCCGTAACTATAACGGTCCTAAGGTAGCGAAATTCCTTGTCGGGTAAGTTCCGACCTGCACGAATGGCGTAACGATGGCGGCGCTGTCTCCACCCGAGACTCAGTGAAATTGAAATCGCTGTGAAGATGCAGTGTATCCGCGGCTAGACGGAAAGACCCCGTGAACCTTTACTATAGCTTTGCACTGGACTTTGAATTTGCTTGTGTAGGATAGGTGGGAGGCTTTGAAGCGTGGACGCCAGTTCGCGTGGAGCCAACCTTGAAATACCACCCTGGCAACTTTGAGGTTCTAACTCAGGTCCGTTATCCGGATCGAGGACAGTGTATGGTGGGTAGTTTGACTGGGGCGGTCTCCTCCTAAAGAGTAACGGAGGAGTACGAAGGTGCGCTCAGACCGGTCGGAAATCGGTCGTAGAGTATAAAGGCAAAAGCGCGCTTGACTGCGAGACAGACACGTCGAGCAGGTACGAAAGTAGGTCTTAGTGATCCGGTGGTTCTGTATGGAAGGGCCATCGCTCAACGGATAAAAGGTACTCCGGGGATAACAGGCTGATACCGCCCAAGAGTTCATATCGACGGCGGTGTTTGGCACCTCGATGTCGGCTCATCACATCCTGGGGCTGAAGCCGGTCCCAAGGGTATGGCTGTTCGCCATTTAAAGTGGTACGCGAGCTGGGTTTAGAACGTCGTGAGACAGTTCGGTCCCTATCTGCCGTGGACGTTTGAGATTTGAGAGGGGCTGCTCCTAGTACGAGAGGACCGGAGTGGACGAACCTCTGGTGTTCCGGTTGTCACGCCAGTGGCATTGCCGGGTAGCTATGTTCGGAATAGATAACCGCTGAAAGCATCTAAGCGGGAAACTAGCCTCAAGATGAGATCTCACTGGGACCTTGAGTCCCCTGAAGGGCCGTCGAAGACTACGACGTTGATAGGTTGGGTGTGTAAGCGCTGTGAGGCGTTGAGCTAACCAATACTAATTGCCCGTGAGGCTTGACCATATAACACCCAAGCAATTTGCAGGCTTTGAGCTGAAAAGCGAAAGAGCACCAGATTGCGGTGTGTGAAGACGAAACGAACCGAAAGTTCGAGATACTCACAAAACACCAAACTATCGCATACCCATTCGCTGGAGCGTGAACCTGCAAAGGCCCACGACCTGGCTACCGAATTTCTTGACGACCATAGAGCATTGGAACCACCTGATCCCATCCCGAACTCAGCAGTGAAACGATGCATCGCCGATGGTAGTGTGGGGTTTCCCCATGTGAGAGTAGGTCATCGTCAAGATTAAATTCCGAAACCCCTATCTGCGTATGCAGGTAGGGGTTTTGTTTTGTCCGCAGGAAAGTTCGTACAAAGTTCATCTCTGCTGTCGACATCTTCAGGGGGCGAGTGGGCTTACCGATACTTGATCACAATCCCTTAGAGTTTCCGATCCTCGATGGTTTTTACGTCGTAAGCGATCCACCGTACCCACATTCAAAGCCGCCAGTTGAAGCCTGATGCTGTGCTCTTGATCTCTTTCAGGAGCTCGCAACCATGATGCGTCCCGACGCCAAAGTCGAAAAAGTTTATCTGTACCCCAAACCCGTGGACTTCCGAAAATCCATCGACGGCCTGTCCGCCCTCGTCGAATTGGATATCAAGGTCGCGGTGTTCGATCCCGTGCTTTTCGTTTTTCTGAATCGCCACCGTAATCGAGTAAAAATCCTCTATTGGGAGCGCAACGGCTTTTGCCTTTGGCTCAAGCGCCTGGAGTCCGAACGTTTCAAAACATCACCTGAGCTCAGCGATGAAGCTATCGTGCTGAGCGTGCAAGAGTTGAACTGGTTACTGGACGGCTTTGACCTCTGGCGCAACCGCCCACATCAAGTTTTAACCCCTCGATTCGTCGCCTGATCGGATATAATCCGGGCATGAATTTGATGCCCGAAATGCTCCCTGATGATCCTGTTCTGCTCAAGCAAATGCTTGTGCAGATGCTCAGTGAGCGTCAGTTGGACAAGGGCCAGATTGTTGATCTGAAAGAACAGATCAAGTTGCTACGTGACCGTTTATTTGGCCGCAAATCCGAGCAGACGGTCGACGCTGAGACACCGCAATTGGCGCTGTTCAACGAAGCCGAAAGCGTTGCCGTGCTGGAAGAAGGTATTGCTGAAGACGAAGAAGTCGTTGCCCCGACCCAGCGCCGCGGTAAACGCAAACCGCTATCCGCCGACCTGCCGCGCATTGAAGTCATCCACGAACTGCCCGAACACGAACTGACTTGCCTTTGCGGTTGCCGCAAACACGTCATCGGCGAAGAAACCAGCGAACAGCTGGAAATCGTGCCGATGCAGATCCGCGTCATCAAACACATCCGCAAGGTCTACGCGTGCCGTGGTTGTGAAACGGCACCGGTCACTGCTGACAAACCGGCACAACTGATCGAAAAGAGCATGGCCAGTCCCAGCGTCCTGGCGATGCTGCTGACCACCAAATACGTCGACGGTTTGCCACTGTATCGGTTCGAAAAAGTACTTGGCCGACACGGCGTCGATATCCCCCGACAAACCTTGGCGCGCTGGGTGATCCAGTGCGGCGAACACTTGCAACCGTTGCTGAATTTGATGCGCGACCGATTGCTGGAAAGTCCGGTGATCCACTGCGACGAAACGCGGGTACAAGTGCTGAAGGAACCGGATCGAGATCCGACCAGCCAGTCTTGGATGTGGGTCCAAGCCAGCGGCCCGCTTGAGCGCCCGGTTGTCCTGTTTGACTACACCACCAGCCGAGCGCAGGAGGTGCCGTTGCGCCTGCTTGCCGATTATCGCGGCTACCTGATGACCGACGATTACGCCGGCTATAACGCCTTGGGCGCGCAGCCAGGTGTCGAGCGTTTGGGCTGCTGGGCGCATGCGCGACGTAAGTTCGTCGATGCGCAAAAAGTGCAGCCCAAGGGTAAGACCGGGCGAGCCGACATCGCGCTGAACCTGATCAATAAACTCTACGGCATCGAGCGCGAGCTCAAAGAGGCCAGCGACGACCAGCGCTTTAGCGCTCGACAGGAAAAAAGCCTGCCGGTACTCGCAGAACTAAAAAGCTGGCTGGAGAAAACCCATCCCCAGGTGACGACGCAAAGTGCCTTGGGCAAAGCCGTCGGTTATCTGGCCAGCAACTGGAGCAAGCTTGAGCGTTACACCGAGGCTGGCTTCCTGCCCATTGATAACAATAGGGCCGAGCGAGCGGTAAAACCCTTTGTGATCGGTCGCAAAAATTGGATGTTCAGCGACACGCCCAAGGGCGCGACGGCCAGTGCGCAGATCTATAGCCTGGTCGAAACTGCCAAAGCCAACGGCCAAGAGCCCTATACGTGGCTGCGCGACGTACTTGAACGCCTGCCACAAGCTACTTCGGTAGAAGACTTCGAAGCCTTGCTGCCGTGGAACTGTTCCCCGACTATCTTGCGCTAAATGCACACATCGGTTTTTTGCCATGTGTGGTTTACGGGTCGCTTACCTTCGGTAGAAGACTTCGAAGCCTTGCTGCCGTGGAACTGTTCCCCGACTATCTTGCGCTAAATGCACACATCGGTTTTTTGCCATGTGTGGTTTATGGGTCGCTTACCGTCAAGCGACGAATCTTGGCGTTAAAACCTTGTGAGGACGGTTGCGCCAGAGATCAAATCCATCCAGTAGCCAGTTCAGTTCCTGAACGGTCAGCACGATAGCCTCGTCCACCTCATCAGGTGAAATTTTAAAACGCTCGGACTCCAGGCGCTTGAGCCAAAGGCAGAAGCCGTTGCGCTCCCAGTACAACACTTTGACGCGGTTGCGGTGGCGATTTAGAAAGACGAAAAGCACGGGGTCGAACACCGCAACTTTGATGTCCAGTTCGACCAATGCAGCCAGGCCGTCGATGGACTTTCGAAAATCTACAGGCTTCGGGTAGAGGTACACTTTTTCAACGCTGACATTGGGACGCATCATGGTGATGGGCTCCTGATGGAAATCGGGAGCACAGCATCAGCCGTCAGCTATCCGCTGGAGTGTGGAGTTCATGGAGCGGATACTTTACGTCGCGAGCCCAAAGCGGTCCGTTGACATAGGCGCCCCCCGGTTGGATATGGTCGTAGACCACCACCACGGCATCGCCGCCGAGTTTGGCGGACTCATCGCGCAGTTTTTCTTCTACCTGGGTGATGGGAGGGGCAGGTTCGACGCTTGCATCGATGAGCACTTCACCTAATCGGACGTGAGGGCGCTAGGTGCACGCAGCACCACGACCTCGCTGGCGAGCGTCGGCGCGGGATGCTCAACGCCTACATAGGCCTTGGTCCGGGCGTCGAAGCTAGTGCACCCACTCAGCGCGAGCAGAGTGGCGAGTCCTCCAGCCAGCAGTGACAGTTTGAAAGGAGTGGACCAAGGCACGTCATAGGCAGGCATAGGGGTTCCTCCGAACAATCCGCGGCTGTGAGAGTGTAGCGTTTTGCCGGTAGCAGATCCGACAGGCGTAAGCAGGAAGGTCGCGCGAATTACCCTGGGAAATCTGTGCGTTAGCCACTGAGCTACCGAGCGTCGAGAGGCAACGGGATGAACGTGCAGAAGTCAGCCGAAGCCGTAGTAAGTGGCGGTTAACCTCGCCACCAAGGGCCGAACAAGTTATGCCGCCAGTAGGCGTCAAAGTCTCGTTGAATACCGAAAAGCAGAAATTCTCCCAGAGAAGACTGTTACTCCGAGTCCCGGACGGAATCCGCGGGGGACGGCTGGCAGTGCGCAGGTATCGACGGCGTCTGTGACGTGGACGAACGCGGAGCCAGACACGCTGATGGAGCGGGTGCTTGCACTCGCCAACCTCAGACGTGCGTATCAGCGCGTAGTCAGCAACAAGGGCGCACCGGGTGCCGATGGCATGGAGAAGCGATTTGTGAGGCGGTAGCTCGACCCGATATGCGCTTCGTGCCGATCAAGACGACAGAGCTGCAAGGGTCTTGGCCATGCATCGTGCGCGTCAGGATTTTGTTAAGGCGCCTACCGCACAAGCGAACTCGATTCGAGGACTGCTCGGTGAGTTTGGCATTGTCATTGCGCAAGGGATCAGGCATATCACCGAGCGCTTGCCGGGCATTCTGGAGGATGGCGAGAACGGTCTACCCGGACCATTTCGGCAACTGATGCAGCGCCTAGGCGATCATCTGAAGGAGCTGCAAGAAGCTTTGCCAATGGCCAATAGATGGCGGCATGGCTGGGGTTGGTGGCACGACAGCACTCAAGCGGAGGCAAGTCCACGCTGTTGGGTATCAGCAAGCGGGGCGATTGCTATTTACGCACATTGTTGGTTCACGGTGCACGGGCCGTAGTCCGCTACGCCGAAAGTAAAACTGATCCTTCAGCGGATTGGTTGAAGGGTTTGTTGGCGCGTCGCAACACGAATGTGGCGGTCATTGCGCAGGCCAACAAAAATGCCCGCATTGCTTGGGCGCTGTTAGCCCATGACTGCAGATTCCGACCCGGCTATACCCCCCACATCGCAGGGGTGTAGCCGGGTCGGTGGAGTCAGGCGATGATGCGTTATTAGAGGGAGTACTTCCAAGGTTGCCCCGGCAATCATGACGTGATGGCAAGACAGGTCAGACCGGGATCGGATAACTCTGCCCTCTTACAGGCGCTTCGAGCGCGTAGTGGTGATAAGAGCCCGATCAGCGAATTCCATCAGGGACAGAGGCAGAGCCTCACATAAAGTCCGGATGTATGGCTGCAATCTCAACCCCGTCTGTGTTGTCGAATTGAAAGCTCGACGAACTGGGGCCGTCCATGTATGTGAGAGGACGGCGGATGTGAATCCGCCTCCTACTCGATCCTTGAAACAGTGAGTCTCACTGATCTTTTTCGCAATTCACCATCCACGACACACCAAACCGATCAATCAGCATGCCGAAGCGAGCCGCCCAGAACGTGGCTTCCAGTGGCATGTCCACCTTGCCGCCGTCCGACAACGCAGAAAACACCCGCTCTGCCTCAGCAATGCTGTCGACGTTCAGCGAAACCGAACAACCGCTCATTTCGTCAGTTGGACGGTCAGGTGTTGTGTCGGAGCCCATGATCGCCTGATCGCCTACCAGCAGGCGGGTGTGGATGATCAGGTTGTGGTAGTCCGCCGGAAAGTGCTCGTGCGCGGGACTTTCACCGAAGGTCATCATGACTTCGATCTGGCCTGGCAGGCTTTGGGCATAGAAGGTGAATGCGGCTTTGCAGTCGCCGTTGAAGATCAGGTAGGGATTGATTTTCATTTTGGCTCCCGGTATCGAAGGTGGCGGAGGGAGGCTGGATTCACCTCCTGCTCCGCAGTGATTGGGCCCCCATTAGCTAAGCGTTATATGGCGCGATTGGCAGTAATCTTTTAGACGTTTTCTCTATTGAAGTGGCGTGGCTTATGGCTTCCGGCACTCACGGGTCAATCCACGATCACGGGGATATCGTCCTGGGTCCCTCAGGCCACTGCGCGTGGCACCAAGGGACGCAGCAAACGTTCGATGGCTCCACTCACCAGACTCTCCAACAGCTCAACGCGCTCTCGCTCATCCAACGAATGTTGCGCCAGCCAGCCGGGTGCGCTGTTGAGTAAGTTGGCGATTGCATGTCCGGCGGCCAGCAGACCCTGCTCACTGAAGTGGGACCGGGCCCCGAGTATCAGCAACAATTTGCGCTGATATTGCTCGCGCAATTGCCGAACCCGTTCCTGCTGTTCTTCATTCAGGCAGCCGCTGTCACGCTCTGCCAGACGAAAATGCCAGGGCATCTCCTGATGCAGGTTCAAATGCGCTCGGATAAGGGCATGGAGTTTGTCACGTTTTGCGGGGGCCTTTTGCTCGATGCGCCCCAAGGTTGCCAGCAGCTCCTCGTAGAACTCCTCGATCAGGTCGAGCAGCAAGTGCTGTTTACTGGGGTAATGGTGATACAACGAGCCGGGGGCGAGCCCCAGGCAGGTCGCGAGCTCACGCATGCCGACCTGGCCGAAACCCTTGCTGGCGAACAGCTCCAGCACCTTGTCCCGATACTCGGCAAAGCGCGAGCAACGCTCAGGCATAGGCATGGAAGCCACGCCCCGTTTTGCGCCCCAGGTAGCCGGCGGCGACCATTTCCTTGAGCAGTGGAGCAGGGCGGTACTTGCTGTCGTTGAAGCCGTCGTAGAAGGATTCGAGAATCGCCAGCACGGTGTCCAGACCGATCAGGTCCGCCAACGCCAGCGGCCCGATCGGCTGATTGCAGCCCAGGCGCATGCCGGCATCGATGTCTTCGGCACTGGCCAGGCCTTCCTGAAACACCAGAATCGCTTCGTTGATCATGGGCACCAGAATCCGGTTGACCACGAAACCCGGACGGTTGCCAGCGGTGATCGCGGTTTTGCCGAGTGTTGTCGCCATGTCCAGCGCCAGGGCGTGGGTGGCGTCGCTGGTTTGCAAACCGCGAATCACCTCGATCAGGCCCATCACCGGCACCGGGTTGAAGAAGTGCAGGCCGATGAAGCGTTCAGGCTGGCTCACACTGGCAGCGAGCTGGGTGATGGACAGCGACGAAGTGTTGGAGGCGATCACGCACTCGGCGCTGACCTGCGCGGCGATTTGCTGCAGCACGCGCAGTTTCAGGTCGAGGTTTTCGGTGGCGGCTTCGATCACCATTTGCACGTTCCGCAGGTTGCTGTAGTCGGTGCTGGTGTGGATTTTGTCGAGGGCGGCGAGCTTTTGTTCTTGTGTCAGCGTGTCCTTGGCGATCTGCCTGTCGAGGTTTTTGCCCACGGTCGCGATGGCTTTTTGCAGGGCGCTCTCGGAGATGTCGAGCAAGGTCACGTTGAAACCGGCCAAGGCGCAGACTTGCGCAACGCCGTTGCCCATTGTGCCTGCACCGATTACGCCAATGTTTTGCAGATTCATGTTCCGTCCTTCCGATCAAACCCCGCGATACCTTGGCCGCCGTAGTGGCCGAAGGCGTACTATTGGCCGCGAGTCTAGAGCCGGCAGGGCGGTTGTTCTATGCCGAAACTGTTCAACGGCACTGGTGTTTTTTGCCATTCGGGTGATGGGGAGAGAAGCGTTCACATGCGGGAAAAGGACTCGGTTGCCGCCTACTTCGTGCAGGCAATGATCCATGGGCTGGGGGAAGATCCGCAGCGCCTGAGGATTGCGCTTGAACAGGCGGGTATCGACCCGGCGTTGATGGAGCAGCCCACTGCGCGCGTGCCTGCGAGTGCGTTTG
Source organism: Pseudomonas sp. ZS1P83 (assembly GCF_054897825.1). Lineage (NCBI taxonomy): Bacteria > Pseudomonadati > Pseudomonadota > Gammaproteobacteria > Pseudomonadales > Pseudomonadaceae > Pseudomonas > Pseudomonas sp. ZS1P83. Next base: position 3,132,662 of record NZ_CM142706.1, on the reverse strand, counting down.
CCGCGCTGTGGTTGATTCAGATCCGAGAACTGAACGATGAATTTTTCGGGCTCGACTCCCATGGCATGCCGCCGGGCAGTTTCGCCCTGATCTGCCGGGCATTGATTCAGGAACCTGACCTGCACAAAGCCATGCGCCAGTGCCTGGCCAATTTCGCGCTGTTCCTCCACGACTTTCGAGGCACGCTGACGGTGCGCGGCAAACGTGCGGTGATCAGCTTGCAGAACCACTCGCCAAACTGTGACGTCAGTCGTTTGGGCGAGGAGACGTTTCTGGTGTTGATGATCAGTCTGCTGTGCTGGCTGGGTGGGCGGCGCATCCCCATCGACCGCGCAGATTTTCGCCATGAGCGTGTGGCGCTTAGCGATGACCGTTTGCTCTGGGGACCGAACCTGACCTTTGGTGCAGAGCGAACTGAAATCGAATTCGCCAGCCACTACCTGCGTCTGCCGGTGGTCCAGGATCTGGCATCACTGAAAGTGTTTTTGCGCACCGCGCCGCAATGGCTGGTGATCCGTTTTCGTAATCAGCACGGCCTGGCGTCGCAGGTCCACCAGCGCCTGCGTAGCAGCCATTACAGCCAGTGGCCGACCTTGCAGGCCTTCGCCCTGGAACAGCACCTGAGCCCCAGCACCTTTCGCCGAAAACTGGAGCGGGAAGGGTGTTCATATCAGGAGATCAAGGACGAGGTGCGGCGCGGTGTTGCGTTCGAGCAACTGCGTCAGAGCAAGGCGAGTATCAGCGATATTGCCGAGCAGCTTGGCTTTCAGGAGCCGAGTGCGTTCCATCGGGCGTTCAAGAAGTGGACGGGGGAAAGTCCGGGACGGTATCGGGCCAGGTATCAGGGGGAGCTCACGAAGTGAACCCTGTTCTTGATCGCTTCACCTCATTACTCGACCAGGCGAGACGCGCCTTGCTGCTGGTCTGGGCGACGTCTCGCGGACTGTTTCTGGGATTGGTGCTGGCGACGCTGATCGCCGGAGTGCTTCCGGCACTGGCGGCCTGGTTGGGGCAGCGGATTGTCGATGCAGTGGTCACCGCCATGCAGTTGCACGCGCAACAGGGCAGTGCGCCGTTGTGGCCGGTCGTGCGTTACGTGTTATTCGAAGCGGGCGTGCTCGCGTTGCTGTCCGGGGCCCAGCGTGCGCTGTCGGTCCAGCAATCGCTGTTGCGGGTGCAGTTGGGGCAGAAGGTCAACACAATGATTCTGGAAAAGGCCCAGACGTTATCGCTGGTGCAGTTCGAGAATTCCGAGTTCTACGACAAGCTGGTTCGGGTGCGGCGCGAAGCCTCGACCCGGCCGTTGGCGCTGGTGATGAAGTCGTTGGGGCTGATCCAGAACCTGATCGTGTTGATCAGTTTCGGTGTGTTGCTGGTGCATTTTTCGCCGTGGGCGTTGGTGTTGCTGGTGGTTGGCGCATTACCGGTGTTCTTCGCCGAAGCGCATTTTTCTGGTGATGCTTTCAGGCTGTTCACGCGCCGCGCGCCAGAGAGTCGACAACAGAATTACATCGAGACACTGCTCTCCCACGAGGGCTACATCAAGGAAGTCAAACTGTTCGGCTTCGCGCCGTTGCTGTTGAAGCGTTACCGCGAGACATTCGCACGTCTCTATGCCGAAGACCGGCGCCTGACGCTACGTCGAGATGGCTGGGGATTTGTTCTCGGTCTACTGGGCACCGGCGCGTTTTATCTGGCGTATGCCTGGGTCGTAGTCGATACCGTCCACGGCAACATCAGCCTCGGGCAGATGACCATGTACCTGGTGTTGTTCAAGCAGGGGCAGACGGCGGTCAGCAGTAGTTTGAGCGCCATCAGCGGTCTCTACGAGGATGGCCTTTACCTCTCCAGCCTCTATGAATACCTGGCCGAGCCTGTTGTGGCGGATACCGGCCATCTCATCGTGGGCGCGATACCCGGCGATGGCCTGCGTTTCGAAAACGTCGGTTTCCGTTATCCGGGCGCCAGTCGCGCCGCGCTCGAAGGCATCGATCTTCACCTGGTACCCGGGCACAGTCTGGCGCTGGTGGGGGAGAACGGTTCGGGCAAGACCACGCTGATCAAATTACTGACTCGGCTGTACCACCCCAATCAGGGCCGCATTCTGCTGGACGGCAGCGATTTGCAGGCGTGGGAAGAAGACGCGCTGCGTCGGCGCATCGGTGTGATTTTTCAGGATTACATCCGTTACCAGTTTTCCGTGGGCGAAAACATTGGCGTGGGTGACACGCTGGCGTTCAATGATGAGCAGCGCTGGCAGGAAGCCGCCGCCGAGGGCATGGCCGCACCCTTCATCGAGGGACTGGATAGAGGGTATGCCACGCAATTAGGGCGGTGGTTCGCCGGGGGGCAGGAGTTGTCCGGTGGGCAATGGCAGAAGATCGCGTTGTCGCGCGCCTACATGCGGCGCAACGCCGATATCCTCATTCTGGATGAGCCGACCTCGGCACTCGACCCGGCGGCGGAAGCGGCGGTGTTCGAGCATTTCAGTGAGCACACCGAAGGCCGCATGACGTTGCTGATTTCCCACCGGTTTTCCAGCGTGCGCAATGCGGATCACATCATCGTGCTGGATCAGGGCGCGATCCTTGAGCGCGGCGATCATGACAGTCTGGTAGCGGCGGGCGGGCGCTATGCGCAGCTGTTTGATTTGCAGGCCCGCGGTTACCGATAGATCTCAAGACGCCCCAGAAACCCGAGTCACCGCCGGCCCGGCTACTTACCACGAACTGAAAGTCCTCAAGGTTGGCGAAGTGCGCAGCGAAGCCGCCGAACACGGCTTCTATTCGGTGTGCGTGAACTCGGGAGGGCTACTGATCAGTCCACACGCAAGACGATCTTGCCAATGTGATCGCCGGCTTCCATCCGCGCATGAGCCTGTGCCGCGTCGGTCAACGGATAGACCTTGTCGATTATCGGCAGGCAACGCCCGGCGGCGAGAACGGGCCAGACGTACTCGCGCAACTGTTCGGCGATCGAGGCTTTTTCTTCGCGGGTGCGCGAGCGCATCAGTGAGCCAGTGATCGTCGCGCGTTTGCCCAAGATCGCCAGCAGGTCGACGTCTTTGGCATGGGCGCCACCGAGGAAACCCAGCATCACCAGCCGACCGTCCATGCCCAACGCCGCGATATTCGGATTCAGGTACGAGCCGCCCATGATGTCGAGAATTACATTGACGCCTTTACCTGCGGTTTTTTCCTGGATGACCTGGACGAAATCCTGGTCGCGGTAGTTGATCGCCTCGGCGCCCAGCTTACGAATCGCCGCGCATTTTTCCTCACTGCCCGCCGTAGAGAAGGCCTTGATGCCGAATTCGCGGCAGAGCATCAGCGCGGTAGTGCCGATGCCACTGGTGCCGCCGTGAATCAATGCGCGCTGGCCTTTGCTGGCGCCGCCCATGTCGAACAGATTGGCCCACACCGTGAAGAAAGTTTCCGGGACCGCCGCCGCTTGCACCCAATCCATCCCTTCAGGTATCGGCAACGTCTGGCCGGCCGGTGCAACGCAATATTGCGCGTAACCGCCGCCGTTGGTCAGTGCACAGACGTTATCGCCGACGATGAACTCGCTGACGCCTACGCCGATCGCCACCACTTCACCGGCCACTTCCAGACCAGGAATCGGGCTCATGCCGGGTTTCATCGGGTACTTGCCTGCGCGTTGAATCACGTCGGGGCGGTTGACCCCGGCAGCGTGCACGCGAATCAGCACGTCGCCTGCGCCTGCGGTTGGCACCGGCTCCTGGCGCGGCTTTAAAACCTCCGGGCCACCGGGTTCGGTGATTTCAATGAGGGTCATGGTGTGGGGCAGCGTCATGTCGGCGTCCTGTTGTGAAAGTCATCTGTAGATGGGATCGCATAAGTGAGCGAATGATTCAGTCCAATGCACGGCCCCCTTGTGGGATCAGCTTGCTCGCGAAAACGGTGGTTCAGTCGACATCAATGTTGAATGACACGCCGCCTTCACGCCCTGAGCCTTTCCGTCAACACGGTTTTGCTGTGTCCGGCTCGCTGGTCAACGGTGAGCCGTGCCGGAGCAAGGCTTGTAAATAAACCTTTTCGTCGTACACGGTGCTGCTCTTCCAGCACTGATAAACGATCCGGATCCACTTGAACGCCAGGGCCCTGAGGGCCGCTTGGTATGAGCAGCCTTTGGCCCTTTGCTGGCGATAATAAGCCTCTGCCCACACCGATTGATTGATGCTGTGTGCAGCCCACTCAACAAAGGTCTGGCGCAAAAAAGTTGCGCATTGATAGCGCCAGTGGACGACTTTTTTCTTGCCACTGCGTTCGGTGACCGGGGCAATCCCGGCATATCGCTGCACAGCACTGGCATCCTTGAAGCGATCACGCTGCTCACCAAAGGCGACCATCAACCGTGGTGCAAGCTGCTGTCCCGCGCCGGGCAAGGCCTTGAAGAGTCGATAGTCGGCCAGGGTGTTGGCAGTTTTTTCGATCTCCCGATCAAAATCTTTGATCGCCGTGATGACCCCTTTCAGTTGCGAGACCAGGGCCAGCACATACAGCGCTGAAGGACTGACCACGCCTGGATCTTCAGTCAACGGCATGGCTTTGGCGATCAATGCCAAACGCTGCTGATTGAGCTCAGCATGGCGAACATTATGCGCGTGAAGGAACTTCAAAACGCTGGCTGGCCGAGCGTGCTTAAGCACTTCAAATGTCGACCAGCGCGCCAAAAACTCACAGAAAACCAGCGTGTCATGGTCATGAAACAGCTCAAGAGCCAACGGATAATACTGTTTGAGCATGCAGACCAGACGATTGCTGATCTTGACCCGGTCATCGACCAACCCGCGGCGATGTTCGGTCAGGCTGGCGAGCGAACGCATGGCGGAGCTTTGCTGGACCAGTTGAGGAAACCGTTCGGGGTGATTCAGCAACAGCTCAAGCGCCCATTGAGCATCCGTTGGATCATCCTTGGCGCCACTGGGGACGAAGGTTTTACGGTGCCGGGCCAAGATGCTCGGATTGATCGGAAAGATACAAAAAAACTCATATTTTTGCAGAGCCGCTATCAGTGGCCCTTTGTTCAACTCCACGGCGATCGCGATCGGGCCACCGTAACGTTGATGCAGCGACTTGGCCCAGCGATCAATCGACTCGGGCTTGTGGTCGATGACCTCGAAACTCCGCTGCGCCTCTCCAGCAATCTGCAAACAGATGTCGTGCTTGGCGTCTGCCCAATCAATTCCGATATAAGCAGTGAAATTCTGAGACAGGAGCGTTTGCATGGAATACCTCCACAGGCGCTAAAGTACATGCAGGGACATGCATGCTTGCGTCCAGCGAAAGCGATATAGAGAGCCGTGTCGGGCTTTCCCTGAGAATTCGTTAGAGGGCGCAAGCGCACCTGTGGACTCGAAGGTGAAGGCGTAATCATCGAGTGCTGCGCGAGCATATTCGTAGCCCGCAGGTGCATGTTCCTTCCTCGCCGACAGCCAACTTCCAGCGAAGTCAGTATGGAAGAGAAAGGAACGGACTACCTATATCGCGAGCAAGTCGGATCGCCGCACCGCCGCTCGCACAGGGATTTGTGGAGTTTTTGTGATTAGTGTTTGTCAGCTCTTTTTGTCATCCCCCGGCTCACCACCAACATGCACGCCATGGTCATCGCCTATTTCACCGGCGCGATGGACCCCATGGTCATCGCCTATTTCGCCGGCGCGGTGAACTCCGTGGTCATCACCCACTTCACCGGCGCGGTGAACCCCGTGGTCATCGCCGACTTCACCGGCGCGATGGACACCGTGATCGTCGCCCACTTCACCGGCACGATGAACGCCGTGATCGTCCCCCGGTTCGGCGTGGGTGCCGCTGCGTCCGGATGACGATGAGGCGGAGTCGCCGGAGTGCCCCGACCCATGGTCGCTGCCACTGTGGCCGCCACCATTACCGCTGTTACCGCCGCTTCCACTTCCACCATGGCCACCGCCATTGCCGCCACCGCCAGAGCCACCGCCGCCATTGCCGCCACCGCCAGAGCCACCGCCGCCATTGCCGCCACCGCCAGAGCCACCGCCGCCATTGCCGCCACCACCAGAACCACCGCCACCGCCGCCTCCACCTCCACCAGAGCCACCTCCACCGCCACTCCCTCCATCTTTAGCGTGGGCGCTCGATAGACCCGACAGGCTGTCCGGCACCAGCACCGTAGATGCCGACAGAACTGCGCCAACAGCCAATGCCAGCAAAAGCTTTTTCATGTGCATATCGTTCTCCGTCTTCTTATTCAAGTTGGAACGTTGATGAATGCAACTTGCGCTTGATTCAGTGGGTAAACACCTCAACGTACGGACTTATTCAGTTGTAACGTCGATGAGCTCTAAAACGTCCATCTCGATCCCGTTCCAGGGTTCAGTGGATACTCGAAGCCAGCTCGAAAATCGGGATGTACATCAGGATCACGATCACCCCGATCAGCAGGCCGATGAAGGTCATGAGCAAGGGTTCGAACAGCCGCACAAACCATTCGATCCAGCGGCTGATTTCTTCGTCGTAGAAGTCGGCGCTGCGCTCCATCATTTGCCCGAGGTTGCCGGACTGCTCGCCGGCGCGCAGCAAGCGCAGGGACACGGGGGTCACCAGATGATTGAGCTCCAGGGCGGCCGACAGCGACTGACCCTCGCGCACCCGTTCGCAGGCCTGGTCCAGGCGCACGCGGGAGGCGACGGTGAGCAGGCCGCGAACCATGCCCATGGCGGTGACGAGGGGAATACCGCCCTGCAGCAGAATCCCCAGCGAGCGGTAGAACCGCGCCAGTTCGTACATGAAGATGCGTTGATGGACGGCCGGGAGTTTTTCAATCACGCGGTCGACGCCCCGGCGAAAGGCTGGTTGGCGCTGGAGGAAGCCGAGGGCGACGATGATCGCCAGCAATGCGCCGAAGAATTCGCCCTGATGGGCGTGGAGGAACATCCCGCTGCTCATCAGGATCTGCGACAGCCACGGCAGGTTCGAGCCCAGCCCTTCGAACACCAGACTGAAACGCGGGACCACGTAGCCCATCAGAAACAACACCACGCCACTTCCCACCACCAGCAACAGCATGGGGTAGATCGAAGCGCTGACGATTTTTTGCCGGACCTCGTCCATGCGCTGGCGATAGCTGACATATCGGCCCAGGGCATCGCCCACGGCGCCGGTCTTCTCGCTGGACTGTACTAGCGCAACATAAAGAGGGGGGAAAACCGCCGACAACTGGCCGAGTGCCTGGGAGAACGATTTGCCTTCATAAAGCAGGCGCACCAGTTCGCTCAAGGTTTTGCGGGCCTGGGGCGCGCTCTCTTTTTCCGCCAGGCTTTCCAGCGCATCGATCAGCGGCAGGCCTGCATTGAGCAACGTCGTCAGTTCCTGGCTGAACAGTACCAGGTTGAAGGTCTCGCGCTGTCGTAGGCGCAACGCACGCCAGTGACGCTCGGCGTACAGGCTCACCACCCGATAGCCCTGGTCTTCGACGATGCGCCGGGCTTCGCTGTGGCCGAGCGCCTCGACGGTCATCGAGACTACGCCGGCCTTGCCGACGGCTTTGAGATGAAATCGCATGGTCGCCACTCCCGTCATTGCCAGCTGGTGACTTCGGCGTTTTCGCCTTCGCCTCCGGGTTGGCCGTCCTTGCCCATGGACAGCAAGTCGTATTCGCCGTTTTCACCGGGGTAGCGATAGGCGTAGTTACGGCCCCACGGATCCTGCGGCAGTTTTTTCTGAAGGTAAGGGCCGGTCCAGCGGGTTTCATCGCTGGGTGCGGTGACCAGCGCCTGCAAACCCTGTTCGGTCGATGGGTAGTGACCGACCTCCAGGCGGTACAGATCCAATGCTTTGCCCAGGCCTTCTATTTGCGCCTTGGCCACCTTCACTTCGGAGCGGCCCAGTTGGGCGAAATACTTCGGCGCGACGATGCCGGCCAACAGCCCCAGCACCACCAACACCACCAACAGTTCGAGCAGGGTGAACCCGCTTTGAGTACGCGGGGTGGAACGCAAACGCTGATTCATGATGACCTCACACAGTTGGCAGAAGGGTCGCCGTGAAGGGTTATGCAATTGCCATGCACATGCTCGGACATTCTTCTGCAACCCCTGAATTGCGGGCCTTCGCGCATCCGGCACAGTGCTTGCGTATGGCTGGTGTACTACCGGCCATTGGGGCATTAGCCCCATTTTTCGGGGCCGGGCAGGGGAGGCAAAATGATGAAAACACTCACCACAGGACTGCTCGGTCTGCTGGTGCTGACCGGCGTCGTACAGGCCGATGTGTTCGTTTCCGTGGACACCAAGGGCAGCTACGTTCTGTCCAATGTCCACCGTCCCGGCCGCACCTATGAACGGGTGATTCACGAGCCCGAACCCGCCAGGGTCAACATGGATCAACAACCGCAGATGATTGCCCGGCAGCCCTATGCCGAACTGGTCTCGGCCGCTGCTACGGCCAATCAGTTACCGGCGGCGCTGTTGCATGCTGTGATTCAGGCCGAGTCCGCCTACGACTCCGGCGCGCGGTCACCCAAGGGGGCGGGAGGTTTGATGCAGTTGATGCCCGCCACCGCTCGGGAACTGGGGGTGAAAGACGTCTATGACCCCAAGGCCAACATCCAGGGCGGCGCCCGTTATCTGAAGCGCCTGATGACCCTGTTTGACAACGACATCAGCCTCGCCGTGGCGGCCTACAACGCCGGTGCGCAAGCGGTGCTCAGCCGTGGCGGGGTGATCCCACCGTTCGCCGAAACCCAGCGTTACGTGCCCAGTGTCTTGCGCCAATACCGGCGTTTGCAGGGCCTTGCCGCGGATGCGCCGCTGTAATGGAGAGCGTGGGGCACGTTCCCCCAATAGTGGGGAATCGTGGACCCGGCCGAAAAGTGGGGAATAAGTGGGGAATATCCCCCGAGGCATTAAGTCGTTTACGTAAGTGACTGAAAAACCTATTAATTATTTATGGCATGCGGATTGCTCAAGGGATTTGTCAAGAACTATTCCCTGTGAGAACCCACAGCGAGGCCCGTGATCATGACCGGCATACCCAACGCTCCGTCGTTGTTAAATCTGCTGCTGTTGGTGACGTCGATGCTTGGCATTGAGCTGGTCGAGGCGGCCGTGCGCTGCGAGCGCAATCTGGTGGCCAACGTCGTGGCGCTGGATCAGCCGCTGATGTTCAACCGCCTCGGCGCGCAGAACGTCAACGGCATGATGTTCGCCCTGCGCCGCGATGTGGTCGATGACCACGAGATGTCCCTGGCCCAGGGTGGAGCGGCGGTGCCGGGCAACGTGTCGCTGCGGCCCGACAAACGCTCGCGTCCATTGGTGCTTCGCGTCGCGGCCGGAGACTGCCTGACCATCAACCTGCAGAACCTGCTCGCTTACCAGGCCAACCCCGGCAGCCATGAAAACGGCGAGGTGGGAGACGGTGAGATTGAGGGCGAAGGCGCCATCGGCAACAAAGAGGAATTCAAGGTCGATGAACAGGTGGCCGACCGCCACGTCGGCTTCCAGGTCAATGGCCTGCAAGCAGTCAACAGCATCGACGACATTGCGTCCTATACCGGGCGCAACGCCAATACCTTGATTCCCCCCGGCGCCACCCGTTCCTACACCTTGTACGCCGAGCGCGAAGGCGCGTTTGCCGCCAGCAGCCGCGGCGCGACCTTCGGTGGTGAAGGGGATGCGGGCAACGTGGCCAACGGACTGTTCGGCCAGGTTGTTGTGGTGCCCAAGGGCGGCCGCACCTATCGCAACACCGTGACCGAAGAGGAAATGCGCCTGGCCAGCGTCGGTCGGACTCCGACCGGTCAGCCGATCGTCGATTACCAGGCACGCTACCCGCAGCGCGAACCCTGGATCCGTGAAGGCAAGGCCGGCCGGCCGATCATCAGCATGGTCGACGGCAATGAAATCATTTCCAGCGAGAGCGACGCGGTTGTGATGGGCAGCAACGCCGATGGCAGCTTCCCGCCGTCGACCTATCCGCTGGAAGCCATCGGCAAACGCAACCCGGCGATCCCCAATCGACTGGAACCGTTCCGCGATTTCGCCTCGCAGTTCCAGGATGAAACCGCCGCGACCCAGGCGTTCCCCGCTTACTGGGCGGACCCGGTGATGGCTCACGTGCTGGAGCCGACCCGCGACTCGTTCATGATTAACTATGGCTCCGGCGGCATGGGCGCCGAAGTGGTTGCCAACCGTTTGGGCGTCGGGCCGATGCACGATTGCCTGTCCTGCGCCTATGAAGAATTCTTCCTCAGTTCCCACACCGTCGGCGATGTGGCGATGCTGGTGGACGTGCCGGCCAACGTCGGTCTGGAAGGCATTCTCCCCGGTCAAGTACCGAGCGCCGATCAGGTCGGGGTCAAGGCGACCATGGCGCTGTATCCGTCCGAGCCGTCCAACGTCAACCACAGCTACATCGGTGACTTCATCAAATTCCGCAACACCCACAACGGCCACGAGCAGCATATCTTCCACCTGCACGGGCATCAGTGGTTGTTCAACCCCAACGACGACAACTCCGACTATGTGGACGCCCAAGGCATTGGTCCGGGCGCCGGCTACACCTACGAAATCGCCAACGGCGGTTCGGGCAACCGCAACCGGGTTGCGGGCGATGCGATCTATCACTGCCACTTCTACCCGCATTTTGCCCAAGGCATGTGGAGCATGTGGCGGGTGCATGACGTCTTTGAAGAAGGCACCGAACTCGAGGTTTCCCAGCAGGGCGCCGACGGTTATCACAGCGAACCTTATGCGCTGCGCAGCGGTAAACCGGCCGCTGGTGCGCGGGCCTTGCCCGATGGCGAGATCGTTGCCGGCACACCGATTCCAGCCGTAGTGCCGCTGCCCGGCAAAGCCATGGCACCGATGCCGGGCAAAGTCGCGGTCGTGCCGAAAATCGGCGAAACCCTGGTGGCCGGTGGCGATGACGACGATGACGAGGAGGATGACGACAGCGAACATCACGGCGGTAACGGCGGCGCTCAATCCATCGGTTCGCTGGCCCTGGTGGATCGCAGTGAAGCCAACCGCAATGCCGACGGCAGCCTGAAAAACCCTGGCTATCCGTTCTGGATTGGCGGTATGGAAAGCTCGGTCGGCCAGCGTCCACCGACCCCACCGCTGGACATGCTCGACGCTGCCAAGGCGCAGTCCTTGAAAACCAGCGGCAACGCCTTGTGGGCCAACCTCGACCCGGCTCAGTCCGGTGGCTGGGACGGCGGCCTGGGGCGCCATACTCTGGACGGCTTCTCTTCCGGAGGCCAGGCGCACACCATTACCACGTCCCTGGATTTCTCCAAGGAAGTGACCCGGGCCAAGCCGATTTATATGCCCGAAGAGGGCACCGAAGTCGAACAGGCGGCCATGGCGTTCCACGCCAAAAAAGACCATCCGAGCTTCGCCCTGCTACCCGGCAATCAAGTCGTGGCGCGCAACTTCCGCACCAACGGTGCCTTGCCGATAGCGGGCGCACCGTATTACGAACCGTGCATGGATGATCGGCAAAAACGCCTGACCAGCAGCGCTGGCACCGGCGAGTTCAACAGCGGTGAACGGGTCGACGGCATGTCCTTCACCGGCTCTTCGACCTTCACCGCCGACCGTCCACGGGTCTATAAAGCGGCGAACATCCAGTTCGACGCGGTCTACAACAAGGTCGGTTACCACTTCCCGCAAGCGCGCATTCTCGCGCTGTGGGAAGACGCCTGGCCGGTGATTACCAAGCAGCGTCCGCCAGAGCCTTTGGTGATGCGCATGAACACCTTCGACTGCGTGCAATACCAGCAAACCAACCTGGTGCCGGCCACCTATGAAATGGACGACTATCAGGTGCGCACGCCAACCGACGTGATCGGCCAGCACATTCACCTGCCTAAATGGGACCTGACCGCTGCCGACGGGTCGGCCAACGGCTGGAACTACGAGGACGGCGTGCTTTCCCCCGGTGCGGTGCAAGAGCGCATCCACGCCATTCGTGAGTTCAACCAATGTGCAGGCACTGATCCACGCGACGGTACACCGGCCTGCCCGAAAGCCAAGACGCATCCGTTCTTCGGCCAATACGGTCGGGCCGACTGGGTCGGGGCGCGTACTGCGATGCAGCGTTGGTTTGTCGATCCGGTGATCAACAGCAAAGGCATCGACCGTGGCCTGGGGACAATTTTCACCCACGACCACCTCGGCCCATCGACTCACCAACAGATTGGTCTGTACGCCACCGTGCTGGCAGAACCTGCCGGTTCCACGTGGTTCCACGCCGAAACCGGCGAGCCGTTGTACAGCGGCGCGCGGCAGGACGGCGGGCCCACCTCGTGGCAAGCGGTGGTGTCCACCGGTGACCTGGACGGCGACGGCAAGAACGACAGCTTCCGTGAGTTCTTCCTCGAATACAGCGACTTCCAGCACGCCTATGAAGCGGGTGTGTACGTCGGCGCCGGTCCCATCGGCGTGCCTAATCCGCAAGCCTTCCCGGCCACCGCTGATAGCTTCCGCTACGCGATCAATCCTCCGGTACGCAAGGACGCCGAGACCCTGCTTGAACAGGTGGTCGAGGCCCGCGGTGGACTGATGCCCGGTTGTCCAAGCCGGCCTTGCCCACAAGCCATCTCGATTGATGACCCTGGCATGTTCGTGGTCAATTACCGCAACGAACCGCTGGCCCTGCGGGTGTACGACCCGAACAAGGTCGGCCCGGACGGCAAGCGCGGCATGCAGGCCGACGGCCTCGGCGGCGACCTGGCGTACGCCATGCAAAGCCGTACTGACCGCGCCATTGCGGCGATGAACCTGGCGCCCAACCTGGTGACCGCAGCTACCGGTCCAACCGGCGGCACCACGCTGTTCCCGCCACACATCAACCGTGGCGGCGCAGAACCGGGTGATCCGTTCACCCCAATGCTGCGCACTTACACCGGTGACAATGTGCGTCTGCGGGTGCATGCCGGTGGTCACGAAGAAGAGCACAACGTGACCCTGCACGGCGTGAAGTGGCTGCAAAGCGGTTCCGGTTACGGCAACAGCTCCAACTCCGGCTGGCGCTCGTCGCAAATGATCGGGATCTCCGAGCAGATGGGCTTCAATGCGCCGGTCTCGATGATCTCCAGCTCGGCTGCGACCAGCGGGGATTACCTGTACTCGATGGACGCCTCCCTGGAAGGTTACTGGAGCGGGATTTGGGGCGTGATGCGCAACTACACGGCCCAACGCAGCGACCTGTTTGCGCTGCCGAACAACGCGAAACCGGCCGGTATGCGCAACACCGTGGCGTTCGATGGTATCTGCCCACGGTACGGCGCCAACCCTAACGGCATCGGCACCCGGCCGACGCCAAAACGCAACTATGAAGTGGTTGCGGTGCTGGCCAACGACATCCTTGGCAATCCGCTGAACCTGTCCATCGGTGATCCGGCGGGGATGGGTCAACATGTCGGCGGGCCGTTGAAGCCGGCGGGCGGCACCTTGGTGTACAACTCGCGGGCAGTGAGCATTCCTCAGGTGACGGTGAACGACCCCGAGGACGGGACGACCGTCACCATCGGCGGGCAAAGCGGGCCGTTGCATGACCCTACGGCAATCCTCTATGTACGCAAGGCTGACCTCGATCCGGTCACCGGCAAGCTCAAACCCGATGTGCCTGTCGAACCGCTGGTGCTGCGCGCAACGGCGGGTGACTGCATCAACATAACCCTGGAAAACCGTCTGCCCAGCGTGATGCCGGACCTGACCCAGACGGCCTCGGTGATGGGCATGGTCAAGCGTGACCGCAACGATGGCGAGGGCTCGACCACCTTCAGCAATAACCTGATGCGGCCCTCCAGCACTGTGGGCCTTCACGCACAACTGTTGGCTTACGACATCACCAAATCCGACGGCACCAACGTCGGCACCAACCCGATCCAGACCGTGCCACCGCGTGTGGGTAACACCGGCGCGTACCCGAGCCGTGCCTATCAGTACTACGCCGGGCACCTGGAGCGTGAAGGCAAGCCGATCACGCAATTGGGCCGCAGTGTCGACAACATCAACGCCACGGCGGTGGAGTTCGGCGGGTTGAATTTCACCCCGGCGGACGTCATCAAACAGCCGCAAAAAGGCCTCGGTGGCGCGATGAGCATCCTGCCGATCGGCGCGACCTGGGCTGACGATGCTCGCAAAGTGTCGGCGACGGTCACCGCCCCAGGGCAATCCATCTACCGCGATTTTGCGATGGTCTGGCAGAAGGCGTTGAACATGCGCTGGGCCAATGGGCGTCCGGTGGAAGGTATTGCCTCGCAGGCCGGTGTACCGACCGATCCGCAGGACAACTCCAGCATGGCCATCAACTACAAGACCGAGCCAATGTGGTACCGCTTCGGCCTGCCACCGGATGCGCCGTTCGGCCACGCCGACGGCCATGGTTACGGCGACGTGCCTAACGCGCACATGGCTTACAGCAATGCGCTGGTGGGGGGCGATCCGCAGACGCCGGTGCTGTATGTGAAACCGGGGCAACCGTTCCGTACCCACATCATGATGCCCACCGGTGGCAGTCGCGGCACGACCTTCCAGCTTGACGGTCACGTCTGGTCGGTCAACCCGTTCCAGTCGGAAAAGAGCGATACCGGTGGTTATCCGATGAGTACGCCAGGGGTGGGTTCGGTGCGGTTCGGCTACAACCCGATGTCGATGTACATCGGCGCCCACGAAAGCATCCTGCCGGCGGCGCACTTCAGTTTCATGCACCCGAGCGCCGGGGGCAGCAACGCGATACCGGGCGATTACCTGTTCCGTGATTACGGCGCTTATGGCAACACCGCCGGGCTGTGGGGATTGCTGCGGGTGACCAACGAACCTGAACCGGCTCCGGCACCGTAGGTGAAGGTGTAGGAGCGAAGCTTGCTCGCGAAGAGTTCACCTCGGTTTTGGTGGTGTGACAGATGACGCCTTCGCGGGCAAGCCTCGCTCCTACAAGGGAAAAGGCAGACACAGATCTGAAGGGGAGAAGCATTATGAACAGGACCATCATAGTGGCCGTTTGGGCGCTGGTTGTAGGGTTGGCGCTGATCGGGCTGGGGGTATGGCGCGCGTCGCAGCCGATTATGCTCAACGACGTGGCACTGCCGAAGACCTGGAGCAAAAACACGCTTGAGCGCGATGGGGTGTCGGTGGCGCTCGAGGTGCGGCCGCTGGCGGAGGACGGCGTGCTGCGCGAGGGTGGATTTGCCGACGTACGCTTGCGGGTCACTGACAGCGCTTCGGGCCAACCCTTGTCGGGCGTGAACCCGGGGGCCTGGCTCGATCCGGAAACCATTGCAGCCGACCAGGCCCAGGGCCGGGAGCACAGCTGCAAATCGCGGGTCGGGGCATTTCTGAACTCAAGCATTGGCGCGCGGCCGTTGCTCGATCTGAACAGCTATTTCCTGCTGGTGATGAACCGCGATGCCAGCGTCTCGGTGGTCGACCCGTCGGTGTCGGTGGGCGGGATCACCAGCACGATGGCGCGGATTGATATCAAGCAGCCGCCGATGGACTGGGTGACGCCCCGTGACAACAAGCGGGTGTTCGTCTCGATGCCAACGGTCGATGAGATTGCGGTGATCGACAGCGAGCAATTCAAGTTGATCGACTCGGTCGCTGCTGGCAGCAACCCGGTGCGGCTGGCATTGCAACCGGATGAGCGTCTGCTGTGGGTCGGCAACAACGCGAAGTCGGCCGAGGAGTCCGGGGTGACGGTGATCGATACGCGCAGCCTCAAGACGCTCAAGCACCTGGCCACCGGTGCCGGACATCACGAAATCGCCTTCAGCAAGGACAGTCGTTTTGCCTTCGTCACCAACCGCGATGACGGCACGCTGAGCCTCATCGACATCGCCAGCCTGACCATCAGCAAGCAACTAAAAACCGGCTCGCACCCCTTGTCAGTGGCGTACTCGCCGCTGTCCCAGGCGGTGTATGTCGCCGATGGCAAGGACGGCACGGTGACCGTGGTCGACACCGCAAGCCTCGCGGTACGGCGAGTGATCAAGATGAAACAGGGCCTGGGCCCGATGGGTTTCAGCGCTGACGGTCGTTTCGGCATTGTGCTCAACACCTTGGAGAACCAGGCCTCGGTGATCGACGCCGCCACCGATGCGTTGATCCATGAACTGGACGTGTCCGCCGAACCCTATCAAGTGGTGTTCACCAAGGCCTATGCCTACATTCGCGGACTGGCCTCGGCCAAGGTCACGATGATCAACTTGTCATCCCTCGGCGAGGGTCGCGCGCCCATCAGCCAGGGTTTCGAAGCGGGGCCTCAGGCGCCACGGTTGGCGGGTGATTTGCCGTTGGCATCGAGCCTGGCCGTGTCGCGGGACGACAACGCGGTGTTTGTGGTCAACCCGGTGGACAACACCACCTACTTCTACGCCGAAGGCATGAACGCACCGATGTCCGGCTACCCCAATCGCGGGCAAGTGGCCCGGGCGGCGATGGTCATCGACCGCAGCCTGCGCGAAGTCGAGCCGGGGCTGTACAGCGCCCGGATCAAACTGCCCACCGCCGGGCGTTTCGACGTGGCCTTCCTGCTGAACCAGCCGAACATCATCCATTGCTTCACGGCCTTGGTTGAGCCGGATAAAACCCTCAACCCGCGCGCGGGTGTGCCGAAGGTTGAATTCATGCTCGACAAATCCACGGCCGCGCTCGGCAGTCCTTACGTGGTGCGCTTTCGCATCGTTCAGGGCAAACAGAAGGTCCAGCGCAGCGGGGTCAAGGACGTTCAGGTGCGCTACTTCCGGGCCCCGACGTCCCGGGCCCGGCAAGTCGCCGCGCTGGAAGTGGGCGACGGCGTTTATGAAGCCCCGGTGACCCTCGACCAGAACGGCGCCTGGTACCTGCACGTACGTGCGGCGTCGCTGGGCGCGAGTTTCGACGACAAGACTTTTGCCAGCGTTCGGGTCCTGCCCGGCAATGCCCACTAAAAGGAGTTCGACATGAACCGATTCGCAAACCGTGGACTGCTGACGTTCTGCCTGTTGGCCGCCGGCATCGGTCAGGCCCTGGCCCACTCGGCGGATGAGCACGCCGGTCACGAAATGCCGGCCAAAAGCGCCCGTTCGGAAAGCGCCCAGGTCAAGTTCGCCGACGTGGCGCTGGTGGACCAGAACGGCAAACCGGTGCGCCTGGAAAAAGACCTGGTCACCAACAAGATTGTGGTCATGAGCTTCATTTACACCCGTTGCACCACGGTCTGCCCAGTGGTGTCGTCGATCATGGGCAAGGTGCAAAAACAGCTGGGTGCCCGGGTCGGCAGCGAGGTGCAGCTGGTGTCGATCAGCATCGACCCGCAGCGCGATGACGCCAAACGCCTGAACGACTACGCCCGCAACTTCCAGAGCGGTCCGGGCTGGAGCTGGCTGACCGGCAGCTCGCAGTCAATCAACGAAACCCTCAAGGGCCTGGGCACCTTCAGCGGGGACTTCAAAAGCCATCAGCCACTGATTCTGGTGGGGGACGGCAACAGCCGCCACTGGACCCGCTATTACGGCTTCACCGACCCGACGGTGCTGGCCCGTGAAGTGGAGAAACTCAGCGGTCAGCGCAACGTCCACGCCAAGCACACGGCCATCGCTATGGAGCAGCAGCCATGAGAGCCCTCGACTGGATCACCCTGACGGTTTGCTTTTGCCTGTTCAGTTCGCTGGCGTTCGCCCACGAAGGGCACGAAGAGCCAGCGCCGGCGGTGGCCGCCGTTGCCGCACCACCGGGCATGGTGACGGGCACTGGCACGCGCGATGCAAAAACCTGGTTTACCGACACGCCGTTGCAGGACCAGAACGGCGAGACCCTGCGGTTCTACAGCGACGCGCTGCAGAACCGCGTGGTGCTGCTCAACGTGATTTTCACCCGTTGCAACGATGCCTGCCCGCTGATCACCCGCAAGCTCAAGGAAGTACGTGAGTTGCTGGGTGACAAGGCCGACGGCATCACCTTTATTTCCCTTACCAGTGATCCGCTGCGGGACACCCCGGCGGTACTCAAGGCTTACACCTTGAAGCAGGGCGTTGATGGTCCTCACTGGCTTTTTCTTACTGGCGACAAGGCGCAAATGGACCTGGTGCTGGGCCGCATCGGCCAGATCGTGCCGACCCCCGAGCAGCATTCAACACAACTGATCGTGGGTGACGTGGCCAACAAACGCTGGAGCAAAATCCGCCCCGATGCCCCGGCCGCCGCCATTGCCCAGCGCTTGCAATTGCTGACAATGCCCGTGGCCGGCCGTTGAGCCTGCGCCATGAAAACCTCACTCATCCTCGGCCTGTTACTGCTCGGCGGCCTCCATTTCGCCGCCGAAGCGTTGCCGCTGAGCCCCAACGAAAGCGCCGGTAAACGGCTGTATCGCGAGGGAGTGTCCGGAAGTGGCGAGCCGATCATGGCCCGGGTCGGGGCGGCGGGAATGCTGTTGCCGGCCACTAGCCTGCCGTGCGCCAACTGCCACGGGGCCGATGGCCTGGGGCGGCCCGAAGGCGGGGTGCGACCGCCGGAGCTTAGCTGGTCGCGGCTCACCAGCACCTACGGCCAGCAGCAAATCAATGGCCGTAATTACCCGGCGTATACCGAAGGCACGTTGGCGCGTGCCATTCAGGAAGGGCGTGATCCGGGCAACAATCGGCTCGATCCGGCGATGCCGCGATTCGTCCTGTCGACGAATGATCAGCGCAACCTCACGGCCTACCTTAAACGCTTGGCCGATGAACGCGACCCCGGCCTGACCCCCGACAGCCTGCACCTAGGCACCTTGTTGCCACGCCAGGGACCGTTGAGCGAGGAGGGGGCCACGGTGGCGGCGGTGCTCCGGGGCAGCGTGGCGCGAATCAACGACGCGGGCGGGATTCATGGCCGGCAGTTGCGCCTGACCATCGTCGATCCGGGCCCGGACCGCGCCAGTGCCGAGCAGGCGCTGGATCAATTGATCGAGCAGGAACAGGTGTTCGCCCTGATCGCGCCGCTGGCACCGGCACTGGACCTGGCCGCGCGCCTGGAGCGGGCCGGCATTCCGCTGATCGGACCGCTGTCGTTACTGGGTACGGCGCAGGCCAGTCGGCAGATTTTCGAACCGCTGCCGGGTTTGCGCGAGCAACTGATCGCCCTTGCCGATTACGCCACCGACAGTTTGCGGGTGCTTCAGGGACCGACGCTGATCACCTACCCCGACGAGCCCAGTCAACGGTTGGCGGCGCAGAACCTCGGCCAGTACCTACAAGATCACGCCTGGCAAAAGGTCAGTCTGCAAGCCTACGACTCGGTGCAGGACGAATTGCCACTGGGCTCGCGTTCGGTGTTTTACCTGGGCAACGGCGGCGGTTTCAGTCGCCTCGCCGAGCGCTTGCAGGCGGCGGGGCAAGTGCCTTATCTGTTCGCCGCGTCGAACCAGGTGGCGGGTGATCTGTTGCAGGTGCCCAGTGGTTTTTCCCGGCGGGTGTTTCTGGCTTATCCGTTCGTACCCAGTGACTGGACGCAGGCCGGACGCCTGGCCCTGACCCAATTGCGCAAACACCAGGGGCTCGGCGGTCAGCATGCGGTGCTGCAAGTCGGCGCGTTCAGTTCGATGTTGCTGCTCAGCGAAGGCATGAAACAGGCGGGGCGCGATGCCAGCCGCGAGAAACTCATCAGTGCGTTGGAAGGCCTGCACGACTTCGATACCGGGCTGACCCCGCTGATCAGTTTCGGTCCGGGCCGCCGGCTGGGCTTGAGCGGCGCGCATATCGTCACCATGGACTTGCCCAACCAGCGCTTTTATCTGGTCGCACCCTACAAACCTATTGCCACTACACCCTGACCGGAGGTCTCGATCATGATGCTCAAGACTCTGCTGCTCCTGCTCACGATGTGGGTTCCGTTGGCGTTCTGCCGCGATGACCCGGCCGCTGCGCGCGTTAATGGCGAGGAAATTTCCGAGTTCCGCCTGGAGCGCTATTTCGCCGAGTACCTGGAGGACCAGGGCCGGGCGCTGGGCAGCCTGCGCAATCCCAAGGCCTACAAGCAATTGCGTCAGGCGGCACTGACAGCCTTGATTGACAAAGAATTGCTGTGGCAGGAAGCCGTCAGGCGCGGGGTGGTGATCAGTGACGAGGTGGTGCAAAGCCAGGTCGATCAGACCCGGCAAGCCATGGGCGGTGCCGACGTGTTCGCCCGGCGCCTGGAAGACGCCGGCTTCGACGAGGCCGCGTATACCGAGTACGCCCGCCGTGAGCTCGCGGCCCAGCAAGTGTTTGCTGACCTCGCCAAGGTCGCCGGGCCAGACGAAAAACAGGTCCGTGCGTTTTATGAGGAGCATCGCACCGAGATGAGCCGGCCGGAAGAAATCCAGGCACGGCACATACTGATCAAAGTGCCTCAAGGCGCTGATTCCGCCACAGTTGAAGCAGCCCGGCTACGCTTGGAGGAGATGCAGGTGAAAATCAGTCAGGGTGAGGACTTTGCCAGCGTGGCCCGGGCCGGTTCCGAAGACGTTTCCGCCAGCGAGGGCGGTGATCTGGGCTATTTTCCTCGTGGGCGGATGATGCCTGAATTCGACGCGGCGGCCTTTGCCCTGGTACCGGAGGCTGTCAGTACGCCGGTGCGTACACCGCTGGGCTGGCATTTAATCTACCTACAGAACCACTTGGAGGCGACCGATGTCTCAGAGGTTCAAGGGCTTGAAATGGTCAGGGCTTACCTCGCCCGACGGCAACAGGCTCAGGCTCGTCTACAGGTGCTCGCGCAGCTGCGATCAAGCAATCGAATCGAACGGATTGACGATGATTGAAGGTTCCCCCCCAATAGTGGGGAAAAGCTTAAAGGCACATCCGAGTGCTTCCCCGCCTTTGGGGGATGGAGATTCTGGACGAAATGGTTTTTTCATGGAAATCAAAGACGTGCAACGGTAAAAAAACCGGCGCTCAGCCTGGCATGAAGTGTGCGTTAGCCTCAGTGAAGGCGCGTACTCCCAGGGCTGGAACATCGGACCTGCGGTTTCAAGGAGTCGACCTTGTTAAACAAAGTACTGGTTGTCGAAGACGAACAGCTCCTTGCCGAAAACCTCAAGGATTACCTTCAGGCGCAAGAGCTCGACGTCCGGATTGCACATGACGGTGTGACGGGTATCGGTGAAGCCGAACAGTTTGCACCTGATGTGATGGTGTTCGATTACCGCTTGCCCGACATGGAAGGCTTTGAGGTGCTCGATGCTGTCCGCCAGAACAGGAAGTGTCATTTTGTGCTGATTACCGGGCACCCCACCGCTGAAGTCTGTGAGCGGGCCCGGCAACTGGGAGTCAGCCATATCCTGTTCAAACCGTTTCCATTGGCGGAATTGGCCCGAGCAGTCTGCGACCTTCTGGGGATGGAGCGCGAACCCAAAGCAGGCATGAGCAATTCCGAAGGTTTTGTCGAACGACGCCAGAGCAGGACCGAGAGTTTCCCGCTGCAGTTGTACGACGGCAGTTGGGTGCTGGCAGATCGTCGACGAAGTCTATCGACCTCCATGGCACCAGACGACGAACAATTGCTCACCGGGGAGTAGTGGCGCGACAAGACGTTCCGGCATCCGCCGCAATGGCCTGCCGCGTCGACAGGGCTCAAAGCCCCCGGCGTTGGAGAGCATGCCATGGACCGTCTATCCCTTGCCGTCGAACCGGCGCTGTTGGACTGTGTACCGTCTCGATTTTCCAGTGAGCAATTGGCCCAGGCCCGGGCCAGGGCCACCCGTTCCGGCGAACGTATTCTGGAAGCCCTTGGGGTGTTGTGCGAACTGGCCCCCATGCCCTTCATCCACTGCCTCGGCGCTACCCTGCATTATCCGGTGCTCGACACCGACACCCTGTTTCAAGCCACCCCGGTGTTCGACCGGGTCACCCTGGCCCAATGCCTCAAACGCGAATTCATCCTGCTGCGTCACGACGATGCGGTCATTGGTGTGTTTGCCGACCCCTTTGACACGACTCGCCTGGCCTGGATCGACGACTGCCTGCACGGCGCGCCGCTGTACCTGGTGCATGCCGACGACCTGAAAGCCTACCTGGCACGCCACGAAGAGAGCTTCCACGCCGTGGAATCGCTCAACGCCCAAGCCGACGCCAATATCGAAATTGACACCCTGCAAAGCCTGTCCCTGACCAGCATCAGCGAAGACGCCAGCGTGGTGGTCAAACTGGTCAACTCGACCCTCTACGACGCGCTGAAAATGCACGCCAGCGATATCCATCTGGGCACCACCGGCAGCGGCCTGGTGATCAAGTACCGGATCGATGGCGTGCTGAACAACATCAGCAAAATCCAGGGCAGCGAATTCGCCGAGCAAGTGATTTCCCGGGTCAAGGTCATGGCCGAACTGGACATCGGCGAAAAACGCGTGCCCCAGGACGGTCGCTTCAAGATCGGCATCAGCGGCCGGCAGATCGACTTTCGCGTCTCGATCATGCCGAGCATTTTCGGCGAAGACGCGGTACTGCGGGTCCTCGACAAACAGGACCTGGCCGACAAGGTCTGCGGCGTGCAGTTGCAAGCCCTGGGCTTCGAAGACGAAACCCTGCGCCATCTGCGTCGGCTGGCGGCCGAACCTTACGGCATGGTGCTGGTGACTGGCCCGACCGGTAGCGGCAAAACCACCACGCTGTACGCGATGATCACCGAGATCAACCACGGCGTGGAAAAGATCATCACCATTGAAGACCCGGTGGAATACCAATTGCCGGGCGTGCTGCAAATCCCGGTCAACGAAAAGAAAGGTCTGACCTTCGCCCGTGGCTTGCGCTCGATCCTGCGCCATGACCCGGACAAAATCATGGTCGGTGAAATTCGCGACCCCGACACCGCACAGATCGCCGTGCAATCGGCGCTCACCGGGCACCTGGTGTTCACCACCATTCACGCCAACAACGTGTTCGACGTGATAGGCCGTTTCACCCAAATGGAAATCGATCCTTACAGCCTCGTCTCCGCCCTCAATGCCGTGCTGGCCCAGCGGCTGATCCGACTGGTCTGCGCCAGTTGCAGTGCGCCGGCCAATCCGACCGAAGAAGAGTTGCGCCTCTCCGGACTCGATCCGCAACAGGTCAATCACTACCACTTCGTCCATGGCAAGGGCTGCGGCCATTGCCGGGGCACCGGTTACCGCGGGCGTACGGCGATTGCCGAACTGCTGCACCTCGACGACGAGCTGCGGCAAATGATCGTCGAGCGCCAACCCATTTCGAAAATCAAGACCCTGGCTTGCAGCCGTGGCTTGCGCTTGTTGCGCGAGTCGGCACTGGAGCTGGTTGCAGCGGGGCGGACCACGCTCGAGGAGATCAATCGTGTCACTTTTATCTCGTGATCGTTTTGTCGCCGTACTCGGCGCCAGTGGTGTCGGGCTGGGCCAGCGCCGTGGCAGTGAAACCCTGTGGCTGGGCAGCGTCGGTTTTATCGACGAAGGCTTCCATGCCTGGGCCGTGGCGCTGGAAACCCTCGACCGTCTGCTGGCCGAACACACCCGTCCCGGTGCCGAATTGAGTGTGGTGATCTCCGGGCACTTCAGCCGCTTCTGTCTGGTGCCCTGGAGCGAACAGATCAGCAGCCCTGCCGAATTGCTCGGGTTTGCCCAACTGTGTTTTGAAGACCTTTACGGTGTGCCGACTCAACCCTGGAGCATGGTGCTGTCGGCTGAACCGGTGGGCTACGACCGGGTCGCCACCGCGCTGCCGCAGGATTTGCTGACGCAGCTGCGCACGCTGGTCACCGGTCGTGGCCTGCGCCTGCGTTCGGTGCAGCCGTACCTGATGGCGGCGTTCAATCATTTCGATAAAAGCTTCGACGCCGGGGACTTTCTGTTCGTGGTTGCGGAGCCGGTACGCAGTGTGTTGCTGCTGGCCCGGGAAGGGCGCTGGACGTCGGTGCGTTCAGTGGGCAGCAGCGACAGCGACGCCGCACTGACGGCATTGATCGGTCGTGAAAACCAATTGCAGGCGTCCACCAGCGACCGGCCACTGAGCGTTTACCTGCATGCACCGGCGCGCATTGACTCGCACCCTGACGTACCCGGTGTGCACTTGCGAACCCTCGAAGAAGACCGGACATTCGTACGCGATGGCTTGTACGTCATGTCCCGGGCGGTGGCCTGATATGCGCGCCCTGATGCTCGACTTCCAGCCGCCTCGCCGCTCGGGCCCTTTGGGCTGGAGCCTGCTGGCTGGTGGCGTGGTGCTGACGCTGACCTGCTTGCTGGTTCAGCAGCACCTCAGTGAACAGGCCGCGCAACAGCAAGGCCATTTGCAAACTGCCCAGCGCGGACTCACCGGCGACACCGGCGGCAAGGTCAGCCTGACCCCGGCCGAAACCCGCGAACAGGCGCACAACTTGGCCGAGATGCGCAAGGTGTCCCAGCAATTGCGCCGGCCTTGGGAGCGTCTGTTCGCCATGCTCGAAGCCATGCCCCGGGACGACATTGCTTTATTGACCCTGACCCCGGATGCCCGCAAAGGCCAGGTGCGAATCAGCGCCGAAGCGCGGGATCTGGAAGCCATGCTCGACTTCCACCGCAGCCTCGACGCCAGCGACGAGCTGTCCGATGTGTCGCTGCTCAGCCACGAAATCGTCGCGAACGTGCCGGAACACCCGGTGCAATTCAACCTGTCGGCTACCTGGGAGATTGGCGATGCAAATCCCTAGATTGATCGTCCACGAATACCTGCAAGGCTTGGGCATTCCCGGTCTGGCAGGGCTGGCGATGTTGCTGCTGGCGCTGGCGTATGGCCTGGTGGGCCTGATGCCGGACTGGCAGTCGCTGCAAACGCTCAGCCAGCAGACTCGCGAAGCCGGCGAATACCTGGCCAAAGTCGAAGACGGCACGGTTGCCGCTCCGGTGGTGCCGCAACGTCAGCTCGACGATTTCCGCAGCAAGTTGCCGTCCCAGCCTCAGGCCACCGTGGCCATCGACAAGATCTACGCGCTGGCGGCCCAGGAACACATCACCCTGGCGCGCGGTGAATATTCCCTGGGCATCGACCCCAAGACGCACCTGGCCCGGTATCAGATTCTGCTGCCGGTGCGCGGCAGCTACCCGCAACTGCGGCGCTTCCTGCATGCCTTGCTCGGCCAGTTGCCGGCGGTGGTGGTGGAGGACGTGGAGTTCCAGCGTAAAAAAATCGCCGACACCGACCTGACCGGGCGGATCCGCATGACCCTTTACCTGTCGAGGTCATGATGAATACCAAACGCGTAGTGGGCTGGGTGGCGTTCTTCGGCGTGGCGGCGGCACTGACCTGGTTGCCTGAATACTTCACGCAGTCGCAGGAGGGCGATGCTTCGGTGGCAGCCGTGGTCACACCGATTAACAGCAAAATCCGCGGTGCACTGCCCGCCGCGTCCGCCGGTAAAACGCCGTCGGCAGTCAAGGACCTGAGCCCGGCTGGCGACCTGTTCGCCGCCCGCAACTGGAAGACCGCGCAGCAGCTGGCCACTGTCACCGAACAACCCTTCAACCTGACCCCGGTCGTGCAAGCCCCCAGCGCACCACCGATGCCTTTCCAGTTCATTGGCAAGCTGAATGACCGTTCGGACCTGCAAGTGTTTTTGCAGAACGGCGAAAAAATATACGTCGTACGCAAGGGGGATGTGATCGACGAAACCTGGCGGATCGAAGGGATTTCCGATGTGGAACTCAGCTTTGTCTACCTGCCTCTGCATTTGTCTCAGACTTTGTCTGTGGGGAGCACGCAATGAACAGATCTCGTTTGCTGATGAGCCTTTGCCTTTGTGCAGGGTTGGCCGCGTGCAGTTCCGCGCAGGTCGCCAAGCAAGAGGCGACCGACCTGATCGAGTCGGGACAGTACGAAGCCGGCCTGGCCCGCATCCAGGAAGGGCTGAGGGAAAACCCTCGCGACACCGCGCTGCACCTGGCCCTGAACAGCGGCCGTGCCCGTGCGGTGACGGCGCTGTTGACCCAGGGCGACATGGACCGCGCCCAGCGTGATTTCGCTTCTGCCCGCCAGGCTTACGGCCGGGTGTTGACCATCGAACCGAACAACCGCCGTGCCCAGGACGCGTTGCGTCAGCTCGATCACATGCGCAGTCTGGATGAAAAACTCGAACTGGCCCGTGGCGACTTGCGTCGTGGCGACATCTTCGGTGCCGACCGCCAGGTGAAGCAGATCCTCGAACTGGACCCGAAAAATGAAGGGGCGCTGGAGCTGCAAAGCAACGTCCGCCTGGTGCAAAGCCGCAACGTGATTGCGTATCCACAACTGCGGACCCGTCTGGACCGTCCGGTGACTCTGGAATTTCGCGACGCCAACTTGAAAACCATCTTCGAAGTGCTGTCGCAGGTCGCCGGTTTGAATTTCATCTTCGACAAGGATCTGCGCCCGGACATGAAAGCCACGATCTTCGTGCGTGACGTGCGCATCGAAGACGCTGTGGAATTGCTGCTGCAACAGAACCAGCTGCACCAGAAAGTGGTGAACGAAAACACCTTGCTGATCTACCCGGACTCGCCACAGAAGCTCAAGGATTATCAAGAGCTGGTGATGCGCACCTTCTACCTGACCAGCATCGATGCCAACACCGCGCTGAACATGATCAAAACCATGCTCAAGACCCGCGACGTGTTTGTCGATGAACGCCTCAATACCCTGACCATGCGCGACTCCGAAGACGCGATCCGCATGGCCGAGAAACTCCTGCAATCGCAGGATCAGTCCAACCCTGAAGTGGTGCTGGAAGTGGAGGTGATGGAAGTCGCCACCCAGCGGATTCTCGACCTTGGCCTGCAATGGCCGAACACCTTCGGCGTGGTCAACAGCGACGGCTCGGCCGTGACCCTGCTCGATCAACTCAAAGGCATCAACTCCAGCCGGATCTCCATCTCGCCGTCGCCGCAGGCCAAGATCAACGCCCAGGACAACGACATCAACACCCTGGCCAGCCCGGTGATTCGCGTCAGCAACCGCGAACAGGCGCGCATCCACATTGGTCAGCGTGTGCCGATCATCAGCGCCACCTCGGTGCCCTCGACTCAAGGTCCGGTGATCACTGAAAGCGTCACCTACCTGGACGTCGGTCTGAAGCTCGAAGTGCAGCCGACCGTGCATTTGAACAACGAAGTGGCGATCAAAATCGCCCTGGAAGTGAGTAACGCCACGCCACTGGAACCCACCCGTCAGGGCACCATTCCGGTCCAGGTCGATACTCGCAACGCCCAGACCACCTTGCGCCTGCATGACGGCGAAACCCAGATCCTCGCCGGCCTGATGCGCGACGACCATGGCGCCACCGGCAACAAAATCCCGGGTCTTGGCGACATTCCCGGCCTGGGCCGCTTGTTTGGCAGCAACAAGGACACGGTCGGCAAATCGGAGCTGGTGCTGTCGATCACGCCGCGGATCGTGCGCAACCTGCCGTACCAGAGCCCGTCGGACATGGAGTTCACCACCGGTACCGAAACCAGCATGCACATTCAGGCACCGGACCGTGGGATGGACCCGGCGATTCGCTCAGAGACTCTCGATGCTCCGGTTGCCTCCACCCACGTTGTCGTCGAGAAGCCTTGATCATGAACGCCTCGCAACGCGGTTTTACCCTGATCGAAGTCGTGGTGACGCTGGCCCTGATCGGCCTGCTGGCCGGCATGGCCGCACCGTTGACCGAGACCGTGGTGCGCCGGGGCAAGGAGCAGGAACTGCGCGCTGCGCTGTACCAGATTCGCGATGCCATCGACGCCTACAAACGTGCTTTCGACGCCGGCTACATCGAGAAAACCCTGGACAGCAGCGGCTACCCGCCGAACCTGCAAGTGCTGGTGGACGGTGTGCGCGATGTGCGCAGCGCCAAGGGTGCCAAGTTCTTCTTTCTACGGCGCGTGCCCCATGACCCGCTGGCGCCGGTCAAGCGAAACGACGAAGGCGGCTGGGGCGTGCGCTCCTACGACAGTTCGGCTCAAAACCCGCGTGAAGGCGAAGACGTCTTTGACGTTTACTCCAAGGCTCGCGGCAAGGGTCTCAACGGCATCGCCTACCGGGAGTGGTGAGATTATGCGTCGGGAAAAGGGGTTTACCCTGCTGGAACTGATGGTGGTCATGGCAATCATCGCCACCCTGATGACCATCGCGTTGCCACGTTATTTCAACAGCCTCGAGGCCGCGAAAGAGACCACGCTGCGCCAGAGCCTGTCGGCCATGCGCGAAGCACTGGATCACTACTACGGCGACACCGGACGTTATCCAGATTCCATCGAACAGCTGGTCGAGCAGCGTTATCTGCGCAACCCGCCAAGGGACCCGATCGCTGAACGCAAAGACCTCTGGGTGCTGGTGGCGCCGCCTGACGGCGTCCCGGGCGGGGTCGCCGATATCAAAAGCGGAGCCACAGGGAGGGCGCGTGATGGCAGCCTTTATTCCGAGTGGTAAACCCGGCAGCGAGGCCGGTTTCACTTACCTGGGCGTGCTGTTTCTGATCATGTTGATGGGCATGGGCCTGGCCAGCGCTGGCGAGTTGTGGTCCACCGCCTCGCGCCGTGATCGTGAACGGCAGCTGCTCTGGGTCGGTACTCAATACGCCCAGGCATTGCGCAGCTACTACCGTACTTCACCGGGCCTGGCTCAGTACCCAAAAGAACTGGCGGACCTGTTGCAGGACGAGCGTTTTCCGTCGCCCAAACATCACTTGCGCAACCTGTACCCGGACCCGATCGGGGGGGGCGAATGGACGCTGATGCGCGGTTTCGACGGGCGCATCACCGGCCTCAACAGCCCCTCTACGGACACGCCGCTCAAGCAGGCGGATTTCCCCACTCAATGGTCGGACTTCACTGGCATGGCGAGTTACAAGGACTGGCAGTTCGTGGCCGAGAAGGCCTTCCTCGATGGTGCGTCCGGGCCGGCGAAAAGCCAGAGCAAAACACCTCAGGCGTTGCAGCCATGAACCGATTCTGCATGGCTTTGATCCTGGTGTTATCGACCTCTGTGGCCTCGGCCGCCGAAGAAGACGAAATGTTGGGTTTTATCGTCGACGACACGATCTCGCACATCGGCCACGACTTTTATTACTCGTTCAGTGAACGCCTGCGCGCCACCAGCCCGATGGATTTCAACCTGGTAGTGCGCGAACGACCTTCGGCTCGCTGGGGCAGCCTGGTGACCGTGGAATATCAGCAACGATTGGTTTATCGGCGCTTCCTGCCGCCGAACACCGTGGAGTTGAAGGACGAGGCCTACGAGGCTGCCGATCGGGTCCGCGTGCAGATCGTCCAGCGCAAGCTGGAAGCCTTGTTGCAGGACACCACCGACCTTGAGAGGGACGAACTATGAACACTGGAACTTTCTCGAAACGCACGGGCATGTGGTTATTAGGGCTGGGCAGTTGTGGGCTGGTCCAGGCCACTGAGCTGGTCTATACGCCCGTCAACCCGTCGTTTGGCGGCAACCCGTTGAACGGGACCTGGTTGCTCAACAACGCCCAGGCGCAGAACGATTACGACGACCCAGACTTGAAGAGCCGTGCGTCCGCGACCGGCACATCGGCCCTGGAGCGCTTCACCAGTCAGCTGCAATCACGGCTGCTAGGGCAGTTGATGGACAACATCTCCGCGGGCAATGCCGGGAGCCTGACCACCGACGCTTTTATCGTCAACGTCATCGACGACTCCGGCGCACTGACTATTGAAGTGACGGACCGAGCGAGCGGTGAAGTTTCCGAAATCCAGGTGAATGGCCTGGCCCCTTGACGGGGATTTGGGTCGATGGGGAGTTAAGGACATGAAAAAAATAATAGCGCTAGGGCTGATGTTGGCGGCATTACAAGGGTGCAGTTTGCGTGAGCCGATGGGTGCCGAGCAGGACACTGAATCACCGACCCTGACACCTCGGGCGTCGACCTATTACGACCTGCTGAACATGCCACGACCCAAGGGCCGGTTGATGGCGGTGGTGTATGGCTTCCGGGATCAGACCGGGCAGTACAAACCGACCCCGGCCAGTTCGTTTTCCACCAGCGTGACCCAAGGGGCGGCCAGCATGTTGATGGATGCGTTGCAGGCCAGTGGCTGGTTTGTGGTGCTGGAGCGTGAAGGGCTGCAGAACCTGTTGACCGAGCGCAAGATCATTCGCGCCTCGCAGAAAAAGCCCAATACACCGGTGAATATCCAGGGCGAGTTGCCGCCGTTGCAGGCCGCCAATTTGATGCTTGAAGGCGGGATCATCGCCTATGACACCAACGTGCGCAGTGGCGGGGAAGGGGCGCGGTATCTGGGGATCGATATTTCCCGGGAGTATCGGGTGGATCAGGTGTCGGTGAACCTTCGTGCCGTGGATGTGCGCAGTGGGCAGGTGTTGGCCAATGTGATGACGAGTAAGACTATCTACTCTGTTGGGCGCAGTGCCGGGGTGTTCAAGTTTATCGAGTTCAAGAAGTTGCTGGAGGCTGAGGTTGGGTACACCACGAACGAGCCGGCGCAGTTGTGTGTGTTGTCGGCGATCGAGGCGGCCGTTGGGCATTTGCTGGCGCAGGGGATTGAGCGGCATTTGTGGCAGGTGGCGGGGGATAATTCTTCGCCTGACAACAATGCGACGCTTGACCGTTACCTGACTCAGAACAAGGTTGTGCCTGAGGGTGAGGAAGAGTGAGCCGAGGCGGCTTTCGGGCCGACCTGGTTTTTGATCTTTTGATCTTGGCGGCCTGATAGCCGACCAAGCTCTTGCAGATGTACCCAGATCAAATGTGGGAGCTGGCTTGCCTGCGAAGGCGGCCTGATAGCCGACCTATTTCTTCCAGGTGTACATATCCATTCCTGCGGTAACGGCCGCTAATGGTTTCGCCCTTACGTCGAGTCCCTTTTGGCAAACGCCCCAAAAGGAACCAAAAGGTCTCGCCCCGGGCGTCCGGCCCCTCGCCTAGGCTCGGCGTTCCTTCGCTCCGGCATTCATCTGGGGGCATCGCCTCCGGTCGGCTGCGCTTCGACCTCCTCTCGATGTGTTCGACTGCGTCGAACGGCGCTGCGCGCCTGCCCCCCAGATGAACACCTCCACTCAGCCTCCCGAAGGGGCGGGTGGATCAAGATCAAGAGCTGCAGGCGAGCTAACGCTCGGCCTGTTGAGTGGTGAGAAGCGGATGTACGCCGAATACTGTAGGAGCGAGCGGTGCGGCGATCCGACTTGCCCGCGATGGCGGCCTGACACCCGACCAATCTCTCATGGATGTACCCGCTCCCACAGGGGGATATGTAATGATTTGAAGAGGATGTTTAAGAGCGTTTAACGTTACTTCCTGAAAGCTACACCACGTTGCGTCGTTGCCTACAACTACGCCAGAATCCGCCGGCTTGTGCGCCTTGGCCCTGGTCTCTATCGTTCCTCATCGCTGCCAATTCAGCGATCGGGTTTAGCAGCTCGGTGAATATCAAGGCACGCCAGTGTCACCTCTCGATCAGTCGACTTTTTTTGTCCTCGCTGATCTGCGTTATGGTGGCTGTGCGTGGGGCACTTCGGTGCGCCGGGTTCCTTGATCCCTGGTCTGCTAACCCGCGTACAGTCGCCACCCTTTTTCGTTTAGCAGCGATGTGTGGCGGCTCCATTGATCAAGGAGCTTCACCATGTTCAAAGCCACACCCAACCCCCCAGAAACCGACACCGTTTCCCCCTACGCGTCACCCGATTCCAAAAAACTCCACGAAGCCGCCGACCGCGCCCTCGACCATTACCTCAATCCCCAAAAAGACACGCGTGAACGCAAGCCCAGGACGATGTTCGTCATCGCCCCGGACATCGACACCGAAAGCCTGTTGGCCCACGCCTGTGAGTCGTTGGCTTCCGCCAGTGTCATGGCCACTGATTTCGCGGTGTTTCTGGAGGGGCCACAGCGCAGCATGTTATTGGGCATCCAACAGGTCATCATGCTGGCCGACCTGGCGGTAAATCGGGCGCTGGATAACATCGATCCGCAGGACTCACCCACGTACTGATCGTTCCTACGCTCTGCGTGGGAATGCCGCCGGGGACGCTCCGCGTTCCGCTTCTCGATGTGACGCAGAGCGTCACGGGATGCATTCCCACGCAGAGCGTGGGAACGATCGACCGGGACAGACAAAAAAACCGCGACCCCCCACCCAGGGCCGCGGTTTTTTACGCCTTGCGATTATTGCTGCAACACAGTCGCCCGGTTGTCGCTGCCCGTTTGCTGCACAGTCGCCATCTGGGTCATGCCACTCTGATTAACACTGGCAATGTTGCCGGTGCCGCCCTGAGTGACATAGGCCACGTTCATGGTGTCAGCCTGTTTGACCGTGATCATGTTGTCGTTGCCATACTGCGTGGTGAACGCCTGGTTGCCGGTGCCGGACTGGTCGAATTCGGTGCTGTTGCCAGTACCGTTGCTGCTGCCCTGGGCCAGGTTGGTGGTGCCGCGCTGGTCGGCGATGAGGATGTTGTCGCTGCCGTTCTGGTCGAAGTACAGCTCGTTGTAGTTTTCAGCCTGGGTGACGGTGGTTTTGTTGCCGGTGCCGGTCTGGCTGGTGGTCATGATGTGGCCGATACCCTTCTGGGTGAAGTTGGCGACGTTGTTGTCGCCGTTTTGAGTGATGGTAGCGCGTTGGTTGCTGCCGAATTGGCCACCCTCTTGCGGGCCTTTCCAGTTGCTGGCGTAGACCTTGTTGCCGTTACCCACGGAGGTTGCGTTCAGCACATGGCTGTCACCATTTTGGTAGGTGAAGTGCACGTTGCTGGTGCCTTGCTGGTACAGCGCCAGGGTCGAGCCGATGGATTCGAACTGGTCGGCGTAGATCGCGTTGAGGTCGCCGACTTGCAGCACCTCGGCGACGTTGTTTTCGCCGAAGCTCTGGTCCACCACGGTTTCGTTGGTCAGCCCGATCTGGTTGACGGTGGCGTGGCTGTCGGTTTGCCCGCCCTGCCAGAGTTCGGTGCTGTTGAAGTCGCCGAACTGGTTGATGGTCACCGTTCCGCCGTTGCCATCGCGCTGGTCGCCGTAGGCATAGTTGCCTTCCCCGGCCTGGTTGATGCCGATCTGGCCGCTCATGTGGTTGATCTGTTCGGCGGTCGCGTAGTTGGTGGTGCCGTACTGGATGATCATCGCGTTGTTGGCGATACCAAACTGAATCTGTTCGATATTGGCTTCGTTGTTATCACCGAACTGGAAGGTTTGACCGGTGGTGCCATTCTGACTGTCCTGATAGACGAACGAGAAGTTGCCGGTGCCTTGCTGTTGTTGCAGCACCTGGTTGGGGCCGAAGCCTATCGACTGGCTGGCATGGCTGGTGTTTGAGCTGCCGACTTGCTGCTGGGAGATGGTGCTGCCGTCCTCGAACAGTTGCTCGGCATAGCCGGCGTTGTAGTCACCGAGCTGGTTCTGGTCAATGGTGCTGGTGGCCGTGTCTTGCACGGCGGCTGCGTCGTTGCCCTGACCCACTTGCTGCTGGGTGGCGGTACTGAACGGGGCCGCGGTCTGTTTCACATCCGCGACGTTGGCGGTACCGAGCTGGTCCTGGGTGGAAACGCTGTCGTCGGCCATCGCCTGGGCACTGACAATGACCAGGATGGCGGCGGTGAGGGGCGTCAGTTTGAACATGATGAAACCTCCAAATGGTGCGGTGCTTTAGCGGTATTGTTTGACCGAAACGCTCATGCCATTTCCGGATTGGGTCACGGCGCTTGAAAGCCCCGTACCGGCCTGGTCGATGCTGGCGTCGTTGTTGTTGCCGTTCTGGGAAATCTGCGCGCGGTTGTGGCTGCCGGTCTGAGTGATCGAGGCGGCGTTGCCGGAACCTTGCTGAGTGATCATTGCCATCAGGTCGCTGCCTTGTTGCAGGATGTAGGCTTCCTGATTACTGCCCGACTGGACGATGCGACCGAGCAGCGACTGGCCGTTCTGTTGCAGCAGCGCGACGTTGGCGTGGCCGTTCTGATCGATCAGTGCTTGCTGGCCCATCGGCGGTGGCAACTCGCCGAGGTCGGCACCGGGGGCCAGGTCGTCGTTCTCCATCAAATCATCGGCGCGCACGCCCGCACTGCTGCAGAGCAGAAGCAGGCAGAGCAGGGCGGTGGTCGGCGTTTTCATGGCTGCGTCCTTTAGGAAGAGGCCGGCCCCACTCACCGAATCGGCGAGCGGGGCGAGGGCTCAGTTGGAGATCACCGACACCGTGCGCACGGTGCCTTGGGACGAGGTGATGGTGGCTGTCGGGTTCGCCGACGGAATCACCGTGGTGGTGTTGTTCACCGTCAGCCTCCAGCGACCGGTCGCTGGCACCGTGGTAGTGCCCAGGGTTGCCAGCCCGGTCGGGGTGGAGACCTTGATGGTGATGGTGTTGCCGGTGATTACCGATGAGGTGCCTGCAAAGTCCCAGGTGAAGCGGTTATTGGAGCGGGCTGACACCGTTGCCGTGGTCACCGTGAAGGTTTCCGCAGCAGGTCTTGGCGAGACTTGCACCGTGACCGTGGCCGGTGACGTCGACAGGGCGCCGAAGCTGTCCCGGGCGATGTAGGTGAAGGTCGTGGAGAAGGCCGTCGTGACCGTGGCCGGTGGGGTGTAGGTGATCACCGTGCCGTTACTGCTGACGGTGCCGCGACCTGCCGGTGGTTGGGTGAAACTGGCGACCGCTAGAGGCACGTTGCCTTCCGGATCGGTGTCGTTGGCCAACACGTTGATCGGAACCGCCACGCCCAGGGTTGCGATGCTGTCGGCAACCGCCACCGGAGGCCGGTTAGGCGCAACGGTAATGGTCACGGTCGCCGCAGCGGTCGAGGCCAGGCCTTTGACGTCTTGAGCCTTGTAGGTGAAGGTCGTGGTCAGCGGTGCATTGACTACGGCAGGCGGGGTGTAGACCACCGCTGTCGTGCCGCTCAACGCCACGGTGCCCTGGCCGGCGGCCGGTTGGGTCAGCGCGGTAATGCTCAGTGGCGTGTTGCCGTCAGGGTCACTGTCGTTGGCCAACAGGTTGAGGGTGATGGGCACCCCGAAGCTGGTGCTGCCGGTATCGGAGACGGAGAGCGGCGCCCGGTTCTCGCCGGTATCCGGTGCGGTCCCGACAACCACGACGAGCTCGGTATCGCTACCGCCCGCCGCGGATTTGACCGTGACGCTGGCCGGTGGCTGAGTCAGGTCGGCGACGGTCAGGCGTTGCAAGGTGCCGGATTTCGACAGCCTTGCGTAGCCTTGCGCGACCATGTCTGGCACCGCCACTTCGTCAGTGGACGTGGCCTCGATCAGCAGGCTGTGATTGCTCCAGTTGTAGCGAGCGGTCTGGATTTTCACCAGGTCGGTGAGCTTGCTCGAGACCGCCGTAGGGCGGGTGGTGCCGGCCGGGTTGGTGGCGGTGAGCACCACGACCGGAGGCACGGGGCCGCTGAACAGACGCTGGCCGAAGTACAACCCGGTGCCGTCACCCACCATGTTGGTCAGGCATGGCGTAGGCGGTGGGCCTGGCACAAGGGCGATGGTTTCGCGCAAGCACAAGGTAGAACTGTTGTCCGCTTTGCCAAAGACTTCGACCCGAGTGCTGGTACCGGTGCCCGAGGCGGTGCGGCGGTAGGTTGCACGGCTAAGGTCTACGTGGGTTTGCGCACGATTGTCGAGGACTTTGCCGGCCAGTGTGAACAGGTTGCTCTCGATCGTCCCGGCCGGGCCCTGGATGCGCACAAAGTTGGTGTTGTTGGGGCTGCCGGTGACTTGTTCGGTGAGGTTGGGGTCGCCGACGAAGGTTTCGATCGCGCCGGTGTCCGGGTTTACTTCGGTGTAGGGGCCATTGACGCTGCGCAGGAAGGGTCCGATAGCACCGTTCAATGCCCCGTTGAAAACTCCCGGCACACCGACGCCGATGTCTCTGGTGATGTTGATTGCGCGACGACCGGGGGTGGTGACGTTGACCGTTTCCACGCCATAAGGGTGAGTAATGGTGTAGGTCCCGGCGACGGGCACGTTTATCCGCATACGAATCCGCGCAAAGCTGATTTGATCGCCGTCTTTAGGAGTCCCGCCCGCAAAAGCGGCTTCTATCCCGGCCACGTAGGCGTCCATTCCATAGCCAGCAGCATTGTTGGGAATATTCGTCCCCGCGAGGAACCAGAAGGCTTCGTCTGGCCAGTTATCCGGGAACACCATCGGCAGGGTGTCGTCGAAAATGCCCGGTGTCGGCAGCAGGGTGCACATGTAGGCCGGTGGCGTGGCAGCCGGTACCCTCGAACTGGTGGCTCGGGACTGGCACAGTTCCATCGACAGCAGATTGTTGTCCTGATACCAGATCGGGAATTTCCCCGAGGCAAAGGTATAAGGACCGGGGTCGACGGCAGCGAGTTGCGCGAACGCACTGCCTGACAGCGATAGAGTCAGTCCCAGGGCGTTAAGCGCCAGGCGTGGCCAATTGTTCATGATGCCTCCTGATGAGGATCTGGGCATGTGAGCGTTCATTGCACGATGACCACTTCTTCGGTGTCGCTGCCGCCATTGGATGACGTCACTCGAACCTTGGCCGGTGGAATCGGCGAGATCCCGGTGGCCAGGGATTTCACTGCGCCATCGCCACTGAGTGCGCCGATGGCGACACCTGTGCCAGAGGTGGCAGTGAGCACCGGTGGCGAAGTTTCGTCGCTGGTCGAGGCCACGACCGTTATTTGCCCGGTGCTGAGGCTGTATTCGGCACGTGAAATCACCACCAGGTCAGTCAGGGGCAGGGGTAAGGTGGTCGGCGTGCTGCCAGCGATGGCCAGGTGGTTGTCGGCGGTCACTTGCAAAGTGCTGGGCAAGCTCGGGTTGGTCGAAGACTGCGCGTACCAGTTGCCGGTGGTGTCGGCCTCGGAAAAGTTCAACACGGGGTTGTTGCTGTCCAGGGTCACTTTGGCCGGTGGCGGCGGGGCCACGACGAACACGTCTTGCTGGGCCACCGGAGCGCTGGCGCCGGGTTTACGCGAGTAGGTGCTGCGCTGGGTGATCATGGGTGTCGGCCGGGCCACGGTCGACAACTTGCCGGAAATGGCCATCACCGTAGTGCGCAAATCCAGCCCGTTGGGTCCTTCAATGCGGATGTAGTTGGTATTGAAAGGGCTGCCGGTGAAGGCTTCCACCAGGTTCGGGTCGCCGACGAATTGCTCGGCTGAGCCGGTGACCGGATTGGTCTCGGTGTAGGGGCCATTGACGCTGCGCAGGAACGGTCCAACGTCACCTTTGAGCGCGCCCTCGTAGGTCTTCGGCACGCCGATGCCAATGTCCCGGGTCATGTTGATCGCCCGACGCCCGGGGGTGTCAACGTTGAAGACATCGACGCCATAGGGGTGGGTAATGACATAGGTGCCCGCGGTCGGTACATCGATACGTAGGCGTATGCGGGCGAAGCTGATCTGGTCACCTTCCACTGGGTCGCCACCGCTGAAGGCGGCTTCAACGGCGCTGACATAGGTCAGGTCGATACCTCGGGCTGCGTCGACGATGGTGCCGTCGCCGGTGAACCAGAACGCCTCATCGGGGAAGTTGGTCGG
This sequence comes from Pseudomonas sp. ZS1P83, assembly GCF_054897825.1. Lineage (NCBI taxonomy): Bacteria > Pseudomonadati > Pseudomonadota > Gammaproteobacteria > Pseudomonadales > Pseudomonadaceae > Pseudomonas > Pseudomonas sp. ZS1P83. The sequence goes on along the minus strand of NZ_CM142706.1, from coordinate 3,095,219 downwards.
GAAGACGAGCGGTTGCGTGTCGTCGAAGATCCCGGGAGCCGGCAGCAAATTGCACATGTACGTCGGTGCGCCCGGTGCGCCGGGCACTCGCGAGCTGACGGCCTTGGACAGGCAAAGGTCGAGGGTTCGACCGTGAGTGTCCTGATACCAGGCCGCGAACGAGCCGTTGGCCGGAACATAGGGGCCGGGGTCGACGGCAAAAAGCGCCGCTTGGGCGACGCTTTGGGCCAGAGCGCTAACGACCAGGGCGGCCGCGGTTTTGGACAGTAAAGGGTGCATGAGTTAAGCCCTCTATCAAAATGCCTGCCCATGGAGACGGGTCAGTTGAGGGGGGCTTCGGCAACTTCCATACCAACCAGCGAAAACGGCCGGCAGAGGCCCGAGCCAAGGGCGTGTCACGCCCAATCGGCTTCAGATCGCGGGTTTTGGGAACGGGCCACTTTCCCCAGCATTGGGGGTAGATGGGGATAAGGGGGAAGTGGGGGACAAGACCCAACGTCGGGCAAACGGCCATGAGTGGGCTATAACCCTATAGGGGAATCGCCGGGACACGTCCATGGAAATGCTTACTAAAACACTCCCGTACGAGGAGTGTGATATTCACCTGCGTTCGCGCAAGCCACCGTTCAATTTACTGCGCTGGTTTTCGCTCATCAGCCTGGCGGTGATTGGCACGGTGGCGGTGGCGTTGGGGGCGGTGTCCACCCGGTTCGTGATTACCGAGAGCGTGCAGCGTGATGCATTGTTGACGTCCCAGTTCATTCAGGCGATTGCCTCGGCCGAGGTGCACCATGTGTCGATTCTTAACGTGCGGACCATGGGTGAACTGCTCGATCCGCGCAAAGACACGGACTTTCCCGACGTCGATCCGCTGGCCCGTGCCGATGCCCGGGGCGAATTCCTCGACCATGTCGAGCACTTGCCGGACGTGATCCTGGTCAACATCTACGCCCCCGACCGCAGGGTGATCTGGTCGACCAACCCGGCGTTAATGGGCACCACGATCCACGCCGACGAAGACCTGGATCGAGCCTTTACTTCCAAAATTCCTGTGTCGGCCAGTTATCACGATGTGGACAAGAGCCGCCAGGAACAGATGTTCGTGACGCCTCCGGAATACATCTTCATCGAGAACTACATTCCGTTGTTCGATGCCGACGGCGACAAGGTCACGGCGATGGTCGAGATCTACAAGGAACCCAAGGACCTGATCAGCCGCATGGAGCGCGGTCTGGTCCTGATCTGGCTGGCCACTGCACTGGGCGGCGGACTGATCTATCTGGGGCTGTACTGGATCGTGCGCCGGGCGGCGATTCTGTTGGCAGCGCAACAAAAGCAACTGATCACCAACGAAACCTTTGTCGCCCTGGGCGAGATGTCGTCGGCGGTCGCCCACAGTTTGCGTAATCCGCTGGCAACCATCCGCTCCAGTGCCGAACTGGCGCTGGAGTTCGACAGCGGCCCGGCCCACAAGAACATCAACGACATCATTGGCCAGGTGGATCGCATGTCAAAGTGGGTGAGGGAGCTGCTGCAATCCTTGCGCCCGCTCAATGACGAAGCCGAGCCCGTAAATCTGGTGGCGGCGCTGCATGACAGTCTGATGGTCTTCGAGCATCAAATCGCCAAAGCCTCGGTCCACGTGGTGTTCGACCCGCAGTTGACGCCCATGGTCCTGAGCCAGCAGGTGCAGTTGACGCAGATCCTCAACAGTTTGCTGGCCAATGCACTGGAAGCCATGGACAAGGGCGGCACGTTGACCATCACGCTGGAGCCGACCGATTTCCATGGCATCAGCGTGGTGGTAAGCGACACCGGCAAAGGCATGAACGAAGAACAGCGCAGCATGGCGTTCCGGCCGTTTTTCACCACCAAGCAAGGCGGGCTCGGTGTCGGGCTGGTTTTGGTCAAGCGGATCATGGAGCGGTTCGGCGGTACGGTGACCCTGGAAAGCCGTGAAGGCGAGGGCACTTGTGTCCGTCTGTCGTTCAATTTGGTCACCTGAAAACGGGGGTGAACTTCCCCCGTTAGCGGGTGTCATTCCCCAGTCTGCTTCCCTGTTCATGGCACATTGATGTTGATAAGCCATTGTTTTGTTGGGTATTAATACTTTCGTAAAAACCGTTACAAGTCTGGCGAGGTCCTTGCAAAAGCCCCATTACCCCTTCACGACTTCGAGGCGGCTGGTGATGGACAGAACGGCACGGTACCCCTTCAAATGGTTCGACCTCCTGACGCATGTAAGCGTCCTTCTGACAATGACGCTGGGCGCAGCGACTCTACGTGCCAGCTCGATCGACGATGAGCGACAGCCCGAACCGTCCGACCCCTCGGCTTACTACGACGAACCGGCTGACAAAGCAGCCGCCCTGAACGCCATTTTGACCATGCCTGAGGCCAACAAAGATTCCTTCGATTTGCCCGGTGGCGTCAAAGGCAGTCGAGACGACACGCGTAAGGAAAACATCCTGCCGCCGGCGGTGCAGACCAGTTTCAACTACCCCACCAATGGCAAGCCGAGCCCGCTGTATGGTGCTCAGCCGTTCACTCAGCAGCTGGTGTTGTTCGAAGAGTTCGGCCCGGAAAAACTCGACCCCACCACACCGGCGGCGCCGTTGGGGTTCCCACCGGCAGCCATCGGCCCGTTGCCACAGCAGGACCCCACCAGTGCGGCCCGCAGTGCACCGCCCAGCGCTGCTCTGGATGCGTTTTTGCGCCAACCGGGGCTGACGCCGTTCCCCAGCCAGTACTCCAACGTGGTCGACCGTAACCCGTGGCAAGCGCAAATCGAATTTTTCCTCAACCGCCGTATCGGCTCGTCGGCTGAAGGCCGTCCGCCAGGAAAAGGCTGGTCGCACCAGCGCTGGAACGAGTTTTACCCGCAAATGGCCTACAAGACCGTGCAAACCGGCGCACGGTTGAATACCGGTTGGCGTGATAGTCGTCAGATGCACGGCTATGCCTTGGGTGAATTTGGCCCAGGCGGCCTCTATCACAACGTGGCTGGCGTACCGGCGACCGATGGCACCGCCAAGGGCGTCGATCCGCGTTTCCACCCGAAAATGCCGGTGCAAAATCACAACTCGGTCTGGACCTTCGACGGCACCCTGCCGCCCAAATTGCTCATGGTGCGTTATGGGCAACCGGTGTTGATGCGCCATTACAACGGTTTGCCGATCGACCCGTCGGCGAACATGGGGTTTGGCTTGCACACCATCACCACCCACGAACACAACGGCCACGTGCCGGCGGAAAGCGACGGTTTTGCCAACGCGTTTTTCTTCCCCGGGCAGTTTTACGACTATCGCTGGCCGATCCAGTTGGCCGGCTACGACAGCATCAACACCAAGGCTGAAGACCCGCGTGCAGCATTTCCGTGCTCGCCGGGCGAAACCCTGTGGACCAACGACCTCACCCCCAGCCGCAAGACCTGCGACAACGGCACGATCAAGATCCGCGGCGACTGGCGCGAAACCATGAGCACCCATTGGTTTCACGACCACATGCTCGATTTCACCGCGCAGAACGTCTACAAAGGCAACGCGGCGATGATGAATTACTACAGCGCCCTGGACCGCGGCAATGAATCGGTGAATGACGGCGTCAACCTGCGTTTCCCCAGCGGCAGCGCCTTGCCGTGGGGTAACCGCGACTACGACGTCAACCTGATGTTTGCCGACAAGGCGTGGGATAAGAACGGTCAACTGTGGTTCAACCCCTTCAACACTGACGGCTTCCTTGGTGACCAGGTGCTGGTCAACTGGAAGTGGAAACCGACCCTGGATGTGCGCGCCCGCAACTATCGGTTCCGCATGCTCAATGGCTCAGTGTCGCGCTACTTTAAACTGGCGCTCGTGCGCGAGATCAAGGGCACCAGTGGCGAGTTCCAAGGGCCTGCCGGGTCGGGCGTGTCGTATGCCCGCGTGCCGTTCCACATGATTGCCAACGACGGCAATATCATGGAACACAGCGTGCCGTTCGACGGCAGCATGGACCTGGATGCTGACGGTGATAAACAGAACCACAACGCGATCCTGCCAACCATGGGCATCGCCGAGCGTTTCGACATCATCGTTAACTTCTCGAAAAACGGGATCAAACCGGGCGACAAGCTGTTCTTCGTCAACCTGCTGGTGCACGAAAACGGCAAGGGCCCGCAAGAACCCGTCTCCCTGGCTGACGTGCTGTCCGAAAAGTACAAGGCGATCCTCAAGCAAACCAGCAAGGGACCCATGTGGGACGGGGGCGACCCGGCAGTGGGCAAGGTCTTGCAATTGAACGTCAAGGCCTACACCGGTCAGGACCTGGCCATGGATCCGGCAGCGTACGAACCGGCCAAACCGGGCAAGGCTGAAGGCCTGGTGATGATTCCGTTGAAGATCCATCGCGACAACGCCGCTGACAAGGCGCTGCTGGCCAAAGCCCGTCACCGCACCTTCACCTTCGGCCGTTCCGACGGCACCGATGAAGCTCCGTGGACAGTCAAGACCGATGGCGGCTTCGGCTTCCACATGGACCCTCGTCGTCTAAATGCGGCAACCCAGTTGAAAAACGGCCCTACCGATGCCGGCACGGCCGGGTTCGGCACCCTGGAAGTGTGGAACATCAAGCTCGGCGGTTCCGGCTGGAGCCACCCGGTGCATGTGCACTTCGAGGAGGGGATCATTCTCAGTCGCGGCGGCAAGGCACCACCGGAATGGGAAAAATGGGCACGCAAGGACGTGTACCGCATCGGCTCGGAAAAAGACGGCCTGGACAACGTCGAGATGGCGATCAACTTTCGCGAATTCGCCGGGACGTACATGGAGCACTGTCACAACACTCAACATGAGGACAACTCCATGCTGCTGCGCTGGGACATTGAAAAACCCGGGCAATTCCAGCTGATGCCGACACCACTGCCCAGCTGGGATGGCGTGCGCTACGTGAACTCCGCCGCGCTGCCAACCTTCCGCACCGGTGATGGCTTCGGCCCCAAAGCGGTGGTGACACCATGATCCGCGGGGGAGCCGACATGAAAATGCATACGTCGCGCTCCCGCGCCCTGGGCATGCACCTGATATTGATGCTGGTCACCTGCCTTCTGGCCAGTCAGGTACTGGTGGCCCATGAAGGGGCACTGTCGCCGCCAGAGTCGGCGACACCCTGGGGCGGCGATTACTTCCCCAACACCTTGCTGACCGATCAGGACGGTCGACAGGTGCGTTTTTTCGATGACCTGATCAAGGGCAAAGTGGTGGTGATCAACTTCATCTTCACCACGTGCAGCGACTCCTGTCCGCTGGAAACCGCGCGCCTGCGCCAGGTGCAACAATTGCTGGGCGACCGGGTCGGGCAGGACATTTTTTTCTACTCGATCAGCATCGACCCGTTGAGCGACACACCGCAAGTGCTTAAAGCCTACGTGCAGCGTTTCAAGGTCGGACCGGGCTGGCAATTTCTCACCGGGGAATTCGAGGCCGTCACTGACCTGCGCAAAAAACTCGGGCTGTTCATCGAAGGCGTCGACAACGGCCGCAGCAAGGATCACAACCTGAGCCTGATCGTCGGCAACCAGACGACAGGCCGTTGGATGAAAGCTTCACCTTTCGAAAATCCGTGGATCCTGGCCGATCAATTGGCCAACACGCTGCAGAACTGGAAGCAGCCCAGCATTGAAGAAAGTTACGCGAATGCGCCCGAGATTCGTCCGCCGAGCAATGGTGAAGAACTGTTCCGCACCCGTTGCGCGTCGTGCCACAGCTTGGGTCCGATGGACGGGCAGGGCATCGGCATGCGCAGCATCGGCCCGGACCTGATCGGCGTCACTCGCCAGCGTGATCCGGCATGGCTGAGTCGCTGGATTCGCGAGCCGGACCGCATGCTGGCGGAAAAAGACCCGATCGCGATGGAACTGTTTGAACGTTTCGACAAAATCCCCATGCCCAACCTGCGTCTGGATGAGAACGCTGCGCAGTCGATTATGGGATTTTTGCAAGGAGAAACCGATCGTCAGCAACCGCTACAGGCAGCGCAAACGCAATAGCGGCGAAATACTATCATTGGCGCCGTCTGTCTCGATCAATGCCACCTACACTGATCGGAAACACGGCTGAAAGGCTTGATGCAAGGCATCCGGGAAGGTCCTATGCAGATATCAGGACAACAAAAAATACCTGCGCCGGTTACGTCGGCAGCAGTAGGCAAGGGCTGGCGAGGACAGTTCAATTTGCTGCGCTGGTTTTCCCTGGGCAGCTTTTTCATCATCGCCGCCGTGGCGCTGGGGTTGGGCTACGTTTCCACGCGTTTCGTCGTCGATGAGAGCATCGAGCGTGATTCCATGCTGACGGCGCAGTTCATTCAGGTCATTGGTGATGCGGAAATTCGCCATGCCGGCATCACCCAGAAAAGAACAATGGGCGAAATGCTCGATCCGCGCGATGACAATGCCTATCCTGACGTAGATCCGGGGGCCCGTGCCGCTGCCCGCATAGAGTTTCTCGATCATGTCGAACACCTGCCGGACACGCTGTTGGCGGTGGTGTACGCCCTGGATCGCACCGTGGTCTGGTCGACCAATCCGAAAATGATTGGCATGCGCGTCGAAGGTGATGAGGAACTGGACGAGTCCTTCGAAATGAAGGAACCCGTGTCCACCAGCTACCACGAAATCGATGAGGAACGTCCCGAGCAGCAACTGCTGCGTGAGCCTGAATTTCTGTTCATCGAGAACTACATCCCGATGTTCAATGCCGACAAGAGCAAAGTGATCGCCATGGTGGAGATCTACAAAGAACCCGTGGACCTGGTGGAACGTATCCAGCGCGGCTTCAAGTTGATCTGGCTGGCAACCGTACTCGGGGGTCTGGCCATCTACCTCGGGCTATTCTGGATTGTGCGGCGTGCGGCAATGCTGCTGCAGAGCCAGCAAAAACAACTGATCAACAATGAGACCTTTGTGGCGCTGGGGGAAATGTCCTCGGCGGTGGCTCACAGCTTGCGTAATCCGTTGGCAAATATTCGTTCCAGCGCCGAACTGGCTCAGGAAATTGCCAGCCAGAACGCGCAGAAAAATATCGGCGACATCATCAGTCAGGTCGATCGCATGTCGCGCTGGGTTCGGGAGTTGCTGGTGTCATTGCGACCCATGAACGACGACTACGAAACGGTAGACCTGGTGCTGGTCATCGACGACACGCTGAGTGCGTTCGACGCGCTGATTAAACGCTCCAACGTCGAGGTGCGTTTCACGCCTCGCAGTTGTCCGCCGGTCGTCAGCCAACAGGTGCTGCTCACGCAAATTCTTAATAGCCTGTTTTCCAATGCCCTGGAAGCCATGCCCAAGGGCGGCGTGCTGAGTATCGATGTCGAAACGCCGCAGCCCGGGATGGTGCGCATGACCCTGAGCGATACCGGCAAAGGCATGACCCAACAGCAGCAACAAATGGCCTTCAAGCCGTTTTTCACCACCAAACAAGGAGGGTTGGGCGTGGGCCTGGCCCTGGTCAAAAGAATAATGGAGCGTTTCGAAGGCTCGGTCGAACTGACCAGCCGCGAGCAGGAAGGAACCCGCGTCTGTCTCAATTTTAAAGTGGCAACGGGAGGGGCATATGGAGCACAGCATTCTGCTGGTCGAGGATGACGAACTCCTCGCCGAGAATATTCAGACCTACCTGGAACGCAAAGACTTCGAGGTGACGGTCTGCCACTCGGCTGAGGATGCACTGGAGCAATTAAGCACTTTCGTCCCTGATGTGGTGCTGACCGATAACTCGCTGCCGGGCATGAGCGGTCACGACCTGATCCAGAAGCTGCGCATCAGCGCGCCGGATTTGAAGGTGATCATGATGACCGGTTACGGCAACGTCGAAGACGCGGTGGTGGCGATGAAAGAGGGCGCTTTCCATTACGTCACCAAACCGGTGGCCTTGCCGGAGCTCAAGTTGCTGCTGGACAAGGCCCTGGCCACCGACCGAATGGAACGCACGCTGTCGTTCTATCAGGAGCGCGAAGCGCAGAAGTCAGGGGTGCAGGCATTGATTGGCGAATCGGCTCCGATGCAGTACCTGAAAAGCACCATTGGCCAGTTACTCGACGCCGAACGACGCATGGCCAATACCGATCTGCCGCCGGTGTTGGTGGAAGGCGAGACCGGTACCGGCAAGGAACTGGTGGCCCGGGCGCTGCACTTCGATGGCCCGCGTGCCAAAGGCCCGTTCATCGAATTCAACTGCGCCTCGATTCCGTCCAACCTGGTGGAGTCGGAACTGTTCGGCCACGAGAAGGGCGCCTTCACCGACGCCAAGGATCGCCGCGTCGGGCTGGTGGAAGCGGCCGATGGCGGAACGCTGTTTCTCGATGAAGTCGGCGAGATGGACCTGTTGCTACAGGCCAAACTGCTGAAGCTGCTGGAGGACCGGACCATCCGCCGGGTTGGCTCGGTGAAGGAGCGCAAGGTCGATTTGCGGGTGATCAGCGCCACCAACTGCAACCTCGAACAAATGGTCCAGCAGGGCAAGTTCCGCCGCGACCTGTTCTTCCGTTTGCGGATCATCTCGATCAAGGTGCCGCGCCTGTATGCCCGTGGCGAAGACATTCTGTTGCTGGCCCGGTATTTCCTGGCGATCCACGGCAAACGTTATGGCAAGCCGCACCTGCATTTCAGCGACCAGGCCGAAGCGTTGATGCTCAGTTACAGCTGGCCGGGCAATGTGCGCGAGTTGCGCAATATGCTTGAGCAAACCGTGCTGCTGGCCCAGAGCGACACCATCGCCGCCCATCAGTTGAATGTGTGCCTGAGCCTGGTCGATGAGCCGCTGGTGTTTCAGCAAGAGCCGCAATACAGCGAGCCGCGTCCGGTCTACAACGGCACCGAGTCCATGAACCTGCCGGAAGTGGAGCGCGACATGGTGCGCAAGATGCTCGACAAGACCGACTGGAACGTCACCAAATCCGCACGGCTGCTGGGCCTGAGCCGCGACATGCTGCGTTACCGGATCGAAAAACTCGGCCTCGCGCGCCCGGACAGACGCCAGTGGTAAGCCTATTGCATCAATGGCCCCTGACGGCTGAGGCACGCGAGCAGGCACGTGGGGTCGAGGACTTCTTCGTTCACATAGACACCGCGTTCCTGATCGTAAGAGCGGATGAATACGCGAACAGTGGCATCCGCTACCGTCGGCAATCTTGAGTCGTAGAACTCATGCTGGCTCGAAATGGGGATGAAATCCTGGGGGGCTGTCGGGATGTACGATCCGGGCGGCACCGTGCTCAGGGACGGAGGCACGGGATGAGCGAAGGGTTGGTCGGCCCCGTAATAGTTGAACTCACTGTTGTAATCGCTAGTGGGGGTCAGGCTGTCGTCCGCGCGAGCACCGGTTGTGGCGGTCAGGCAGAGGGCGAACAGTAGCGTCAAATCGGTTTTTTTCATGGCGACACCTGCGAAATCGGTTTTCCCGCATTTCCCCAAGGTCATTAACTATAGCTGCCGTACGGGGACGCGTTCGCGATGCCCGGATTACAAGATTTCAACAAAGACAGAATGGGGTTTTTCATACCGCTGATCTAGACTCGTGCCGGTCAATCAAGACCCCAGTCTGGAGTGCGCAATGGAAATGCCGTCAAAAGAAAAGGCTATCGCCAGCAACCGTGATGCCTGGAATGATTCCGCCCGACACCACAAAGACACCCCCGAATGGCAGGACCGTTTGACGGCTGTTGGTTATGGGGATTTTTGCTGCCTGGACGACACCCTCCGAGGTTTGCTGGAGCAAGTGGGTGTCGACGGCAAGAACGTCGTCCAATTGGGCTGCAACAACGGGCGCGAAAGTATCTCGCTGTTTGCGTTGGGGGCCCACAGCGTCGTGGGCGTCGACCAGTCCAAGGCCTTCCTCGATCAGGCGCGGGAGCTGGCGTCACGCTCGCCCCATGCGCCTGAGTTCATCGAGGCTGACATTCATCATCTGCCGCTGGAGCTTCACAGCCGTTTCGACGTGGCGCTGATCACCATTGGCGTGTTGAACTGGATGCCGGACATCGCCGCATTCTTGCGCCATGTCGCACAAACCCTCAAGCCCGGTGGTAGCCTGGTGGTGTACGAAACCCACCCTTTCCTGGAAATGTTCGACCCCGAGTCAGCCGATCCGTATCGGCCGGACAGCTCGTACTTTCGCCGTGAACCTTTCGTGCAGGATCAGCCGATCGTCTACGAAGGCAAAGTCGACCAGCCGGCGCCTTCGTCCTACTGGTTCGTCCACACATTGGGCGCCATCTTCACGGGGGCGATCGACGCCGGATTGCAGATCAGTCACTTCAAGGAATATCCGCATTCCAATCGCGAGGAACTTTATGACCGCTATCAGCAGCGGGAGGCGCAGCTGCCGTTGTGTTTTACGTGGGTGGGGGTGAAGCGCTGATCTAATGGGGAAGCGTAGGTGGTATTCGTTTGTTTGAGGTAGTCCCTATTTAGTCAACCTAAATTCGGAGCCTCTCCCCACCGCGTCCGATACACCCCCGATACACCCCCGGTGCGCACCCGAACCAGCGCAAGCATGCGCGGTTGAAGCTCTGCACATCGCTGTAGCCCAATCGATCTGAAATCTCCACCAATTCCAGTTCTGCCCCCTGCAACAGGTCCTCGGCCTGGCAGCAGCGATACTCATCGAGCAGTTCCGAAAAACTCCATCCCAGCGCCTTCAAGCGCCGGGCTGCGGTGCGTTCGAGCAAGTGATGGTTGGCGCAGAACTGCTGCCAATGGGCGCTGGCGAGATCGGCGATCAGATGATCGCTGACTTGCTCCAACAGGGTCGGTTCGCTGTTGCGCCGGGTCTGTTCCAGCAATTCGACCAGCGTCTGTTCCAGTTCATGATTGCCGGGGGTCAGCGCCGCAACGAACAGCTGCGGATCTAGGCGGATCGCATGGTGCGGCTGCGTCCATTGCACTGGCGCACGAAACGCTTGCTCATGATTCTCGGGATCGGCCGTGCGTGCCCAGGACAGACTGACCCCGAGAATCGGATCACGCTCCAGGCCGCTGGCGAGAAACTTGCGGCGCAGCATGCTGCACAGGCTGATGAGGATGTAATCGGTAATCGGCGCGCTGGCTTTCAGGCTGCCATAGTCGAGCAGGCGCAATTCGACACCCTGGTTGTCGCGCACGATTCGGGCCTGGAAATGCCCATTGAAGAACGGGAAGAAACGCTCGAAATAGGCGCAGGCACTTTCCAGCGACGCCGCTACGTCGAACAGGTAAGTCAGGCCGTTGGTGGCGGTCGAGACAAAGCGCCGACCCGCTGCCAGCCCGATCAGCGGGTCACCGGTCTGCTTCAGCGCAAACGCCCAGAAGCGTCGCGACAGAAACAGCGGAATCCGCATGAACGGTGTGCGCAGTTCGAACAGGCTGCGCCGAAACAGCTCTTCGAGGGTTTCCCTGGCAACGCCTCGGGCCAGCAGTTCTTCGATGGCCGGCAGCAAGGTCGGTGCGTAAAACGCGTTGGGCAATGGCTGATCGCTTTTTGTCATGTAGGGCTCACAGCTTGTGTCCGGACACTGGTTAGGCTGCGCGACGTTAAGCGATTTTCCGGAGCAAGACCATGCTTGATTTACGCCAGCTCGATCTGAACCTGCTACTCGCCTTCGATGCCATTTACCAGCAGCGTAGTGTCACCCGTGCCGCCGAGGTGATGTGCCTGTCCCAACCGGCCATGAGCAACGCGCTGCGACGCCTGCGCGAATTGTGCGGTGATCCGTTGTTCATCAAAAGCCGTCTGGGTGTGACGCCGACGTTGGTGGCGCATCGTCTGGCGGACTATGTGCGCGCGGCTCTGGAATCGTTGCGCGACGGCTTGCGGATGATTCCGGCGGCCCGCCAGAACAACCCGTTGCTGCGTGTCAGTTGCCTTGACTGCCTGCAACCGGTGCTGCTGGATGCATTACTCGAAGCGCCCCACGCCGACTGGCAGGTGCGCTACTTCCAGCCACGTCGTCGCGATGCCTTGCAGGAATTGGCGAGCGGCAAACTGGACATCCTGGTCGACCTTGACCAGCCCTTGGCCGGGCTCGCCGGTCTGCACAAGCAGGTGTTGCCCGCTGATCATTACGTGTTCGCCTATGGCGCCGCGCTCAAGGAACCGCCGCGAACCCTGCAAGCCTATCTGGAACTGCCGCAGATTCAGATCTCGAGCCGTCGCGACGGGCTCAGCCCGGTGGATTTGCACCTCGGTCTCAAAGGCCTGCGGCGGACACTGGCGGTGAATACGCAAAGCACGCTGGCGGCAAAGCTGATTGCCGATCGACAGCCGTTCGGCATGAGCCTGCCGAGCCGGGTCGCCGGTGTGCTGGGTTTGCAGCAAGTGCCGCTGCCGCTGGACGAACCGGTGGAGCTGAAACTGGCGCTGTACATCGAATCCCGTTACCGCTTCGAACGCAGTCGCGAGGAAGCGATGCATTGCCTGTTGCGTGCCTTGGGAGAACCACGGGCGCTGCAGGCCTTCGCCCGACGCGCGTAGATACCGTCTTGAACCTCACCGAGCAAGATCAAGAGATCGCAGCCTGCGGCAGCTCCAGTGACTCCTGATTTGCCGCGAGCAAACGTTGGTCCACCGCCAGAATCGCATCGACCATCGCCAGGGCTGCCGGTGTCAGCGAGTACCCGGAGCGGCTGACGATGCCGTAATGCAGCTGCAAACCGGGATCGTCGCGGGGCACGTCGACAAAATCCAGCAGACGGATGAGTCCTTGTTCAGCCATTTCAGCGAGGGCTTCCATGGTCGCAATACCGACCGCATTGGAACGCATCACCACGCGGCGGATCGCATCGAATTGCGCGCATTCGACACTCGGGTTGAAGTCCGGCTCACCCAGCACGTCGGCGAGGATCTTGCGGATCATCGGCGGAATCCGCGTGCCGACCACGGCGTAGTCGAGCAGCGCGCGAAGGGGCAATTTTTCACGCGTCGCCAACGGGTGGTCGATGCGGCAGAAGAACCGTCCACGTCGCGATCGCAGCAGTTGCACCTGATACTGCGGATCGCCGGTGAAGTAACGCGCATCCGCTACCAGGAATTCGATTTGTTGCTCCCGCAGCCACAGCGCCAGTTGTTCCCAATCGCCCAAGTGAAAGCGGGTGCGAATCGCCGGATGCGCCTGGATAAATTCCGCCAGCGCTTCCGGCACCAACAGTTGCGCGGGGTAAGGGCCGCTGCCGAAATGCAACTCGCCGCCGGTGAGGCCGTTGTATTGGGTCAATTCGTTGTGCAGCGCCTGACTGCCGGCGAGCAAACGCCGGGCATGCTGCACCACCAGTTCGCCTTGCCCTGTGAGGCGGAACTCGCGGCTGCTGCGTTCCACCAGCGCGCAATCGAGACCCCGTTCGAGGGTCTGGATGCTGCGACTGAAAGCCGGTTGGCTAAGATTGGTCGCCTCGGCGGCACGGCCGAAGCTGCGGTAATCGGCCAAAGCCACCAAGTGGCGAAGCTGGCGTAAATCCATCATGCGTCTCCTGCATTCTGCAGATACTTTTAATGCATTTGATCGATATCACAGGGACTGGCATAAGTACAACCCTGTCTTTTCGCCGTAGCCTGCCATGCCCAGTCATCCATTCGCTTCCAGCGCTTTCACCCGCACCATTCTCAGCCATGCGCAACAGTCCGGCCTGTGCCAGGACCAGCTGTTACAGCGCGCGGGCATCAGCCTGTCGTGGCTGGATGGCCAAGGGCAGCACATTCCTGCGCACCTGGTCGAACAGCTATGGAGCGAATGCGAAAGTGCCGGCGCCGGGGCCACATTCGGCTGTGACCTGGTCAACGGGATGGCGACTACTTGTCTGCAAGGTTTGAACATCCTGCTGGACTCCGCCGCGACGTTACGCGCCAGTCTGGCGTGCTTTGTCGAGTTCCTGCCGCGGGTGACCAACTACGTATTGGCTGAGTTGGAGGAGGGCGACGGACAGGCTCGCCTCCACCTGAAAGCTGCCCACGAGCAGCCGCATTTTTTCGGGCTGGACGCGGCGACGTTAAGTCTGGTGCGCAACATCGCCCGGCGGGTCGGGCGAGCACCGGGGGATGTGTTCGTCGGTGTCAGCCTGACGCCGCAACAAGCGGCCGGACAATGGTTGCGCAGGGTCGGCATCGAGGTCGAAGAGGGTGCGCATCCTTGCCTGAAATTGCCACTGGCGAGTCTTGATGAGCCGTTGCTTGGGGCTAATCCGTTTTTGCATCAGAGCATGCTTCGGCATTGGCAGATCGAGGTTGGGCAACACTTGCGCAGCGATAGTCTGGAGATGGCGCGGCATTGGCTGACGGCGGGGGATCAGCCGATTGAACGGATTGCGGAGCGGCTTGGGTATCGACAGCCGAGCAACTTTATTCGGGCGTTTCGTAAGCAGTTTGGGATTACGCCGAAGCAGTTTCGGTTGGGGGTGTAGGGCGCGTTTTGATTGGGGGTTTATCCGTTTTTTGGTGATGGCTGATATTGGCCGTAAGGGCGGAATCATAAGTAGCCATCACCAAAAAAGGGAGTGTCATAAATTTTGTGTTCGGGCATAACATGTTGCAGAGGTGCATGTATGCCGATCAAGAAAAAACCGGCCCGTGAGGCCACGCGAGACCTTCCAGCCATTCCAAAAGAGCTGATTGATCAGTTCGTCAGCGGCCCAATGAGCGCGGAAGCCATTCAGGACGCTTCGATGGCGTTCAAAAAAGCGCTGATCGAGCGAGCCCTTGGTGCCGAGCTCGGCCACCACCTTGGCTATCCTCAGGGCGCGGAGCGCCCTGAGGATTCGAGCAACCAGCGCAACGGTAAAAGCGGCAAGACCGTGCTCACCGATGACGGTCCGCTGCGCCTGGACATCCCCAGAGACCGGGATGGCAGCTTCGCTCCTATCCTGATCCCCAAGCACGAGCGCCGTTTTACAGGCTTCGATGACAAGATCATTGCCATGTATGCCCGTGGCATGAGCGTTCGCGAGATTCGTGCATTTCTCTCGGAGCAATACGGGACAGACGTCTCCCATGACTTCATCAGCTCCGTCACCGATGCTGTCCTGGAAGAAGTCAGTGCCTGGCAGCAGCGGCCACTAGAGCCGATGTACCCGGTCATTTTCTTCGATGCTCTGCGGGTCAAAATCCGTGACGAAGGGGTGGTTCGCAATAAGGCAATCTATTTGGCCCTGGGCGTATTACCGGACGGCACCCGAGATATTTTGGGCATCTGGATTGAGAGCACTGAGGGCGCCAAGTTCTGGATGAAGGTCTTCAATGACCTCAAGACCCGAGGCGTCGAAGACGTTTTGATTGCTGTAACTGACGGACTTAAAGGCATGCCAGAAACCTTGAATGCGGTATTTCCTCAGACGACGTTGCAGACCTGTATCGTCCACTTGATCCGTAACAGTCTTGATTACGCGGCGTGGGACAAGCGTCGCGAACTGGCCAAAGCCCTGAAGCCGATCTATCAAGCGCTCAACGCTGAAGTTGCCGAGCAAGCTCTAGATGCGTTCGAAGCTGGACCTTGGGGCAAGCAATATCCGACGGTGGTTGCCGCCTGGAGACGTGCCTGGGACCGAGTCATCCCGTTTTTCGTCTTCCCGCCAGCCATACGAAAAGTGATCTACACCACTAACGCCATCGAGAGCATCAATGCTCAGTTGCGCAAGATCATCAAGACAAGAGGTCACTTTCCAACCGACGATGCAGCGACGAAATTGATCTGGCTGGCACTGCAAAATATCACTGCTAATTGGGGCAGTGCGGCCCATGATTGGAAGAGCGCCATGAATCAATTTGCGATCTTGTACGGAGATCGATTCATCAGGCCGAGCTGTTGAAAAGAAGGCCTGCCTGACGGCAGGCCCTTACCGGCCCGCACACAAAAAATCTGACACTCTCCCAAAAAACGGATATGTACCCAACCCCAGCACCCCGGCAACAACAACCCCATCCTACTGATGATCATTTTTTGTCACCCATCGCTTGCGTGTCCCAGCCAAACATAAGCCACCGTGTCCGCGCTGAGTAATCCTGACCGGAGCCTAATAATGATAAGAAAAAGCTCGGCCACAGCCGAAGTCCATCCACGACTTCACCGGCTTGGCCACCCCCGCCCGCAACCCCTTGCGCTGGCGATTCTTGCTGTCCTGACAACACCCAGTTATGCCACCAGTTTCGACATCAACGAAGACTGGAGCCTGTCGACCAAAACCACCCTGACCCTGGGCAGCAGCTGGTCGACGCAAAACCCCGACAAAAGCCTGATGACTCGCGCCAACGCCCTGCAAGCCCAAGGTGTGAGGGCCAATGGCACCAGCGTCAGCGCCGACGACAATCGACTGAACTTCGAAAAGGGCGACCCCATCTCGCAGAACTTCAAGGGCCTCACCGATTTCAGTCTCGATGGCCAGGGCCAGGGCGCGTTCATCCGCTTCAAATACTGGTACGACCACGCCTACGAAACTCGCGACGGCCGCTTCAAGGATTTCGACGATTCGGGCTGGGACGACCTGTCGAAGTTCAAGGGCTTCCAGACGCTCGACGCCTATGTTTGGAAAGACTTCCAAGTGGCCGGGCACCCGTTGACTGTAAAGGTCGGCAATCAAGTGTTGTCCTGGGGCGAGTCGCTGTTGATCCAGAACGGCATCAACGTGATCAACCCGCTGGACGTCTCGGCGTTCAACCGCCCCGGTGTGGAAATCAAGGAAGGTCAGTTGCCGGTGGAGATGGTTTCGTTCAGCTTCGGGCTTTCGGACACAACCAACCTTGAAGGCTTCTACCAATACAACTGGCGCCCTAGCGTGCTCGACGGTTGCGGCACCTTCTTCGCCAGCAGTGATGCGATCCAGAAAGGTTGCGGGCCGTTGTATCTCGGCCAGGTACAGACCGATCAACAGATGCAGGCCTCCGGGTTGTACGCCACGTCCCGTGGCAACGAATCGCCGTCCGACAACGGGCAGTTCGGCTTCGCCTTGCGCCAGATGATCCCGGCGCTGAACGATGCCGAAGCGGCGATCTACTTCATCAACTATCACTCGCGGCTGCCGTACTTCACCCTCGACGCAAAAAACACCAGCGTGCGCGGGACGTTCCCCGGGCGTGTTCAGGCGCCAAGCTACGCGGCAGCGTTTCCGGAAAATATCCGTCTGTATGGCATCAGCCTCAATGGTGTCGAGCCGAACAGCGGCATCTCCCTGGCCGGTGAGCTGAGCTATCGACCGAACATGCCAGTGGCGATCAACGCGCCGGACATCAACGTCGCGGTGATTTCCGGGGCTCCCGGCAGTTCCTGGGTCCAGTTGCCGGCCGGCTTCAACATCAATCGCGGTAACCGTTATGACGGTTGGGAGCGCAAGGGCGTCTGGCAAATGACCGGTTCGGCGACCCAGGCCTTCGATAACGTGTTGGGCGCCACCCGCCTGAGCCTGTTCGGCGAGGCCGGCGCCGTGCACATCGAAGACATCGGCGACGAGCGCCTGGGTCGTAACGCCGCGTTCGGGCGTAGTGCGCCGCGCAATGGCACCGCCTGCAACACCGTGGCGTCCGGTGTCACCAACCAGTACTGCACCGACAAGGGCTTCGCCACCGACTGGTCGTGGGGCTATCGCCTTCGCGCGAGCCTGGAGTACAGCGACGTGCTGCCCGGCATCAACCTGATTCCGGCCATCAACTGGCGGCATGACGTCTCCGGTTATTCCTACGATCCGCAAGGCCCGTTCCAGGAAGGCCAGCAAGCCCTCGGCGTGAGCCTGACCGGGACCTACTTCAACGATTACAGCGTGGAACTGGCCTACAACGCGTTCTTCGGTTCCAACGACTACAGCACCCTCGACGACCGCGATTTCGCCTCCGTCAGCTTCAAGGCAGATTTCTAAGGAGAATCTCTATGCGTATGCAATTGTGCGTGCTGGCGCTCGCCTGCACCGTCGGCCTGGCCCAGGCCAAAGGCACTGACTCGGCCGCTCTCGGCAAAACCCTGACGCCGATGGGTTCGGAAATGGCCGCCAATGCCGATGGCAGTATTCCGGCCTGGTCCGGTGGCCTGGCGAGCAACGCCGGCACCGTCGACAGCAAGGGCGGTTACAGCGACCCGTATGCGGCGGAAAAACCGCTGTTCACCATCGATTCGAAGAACGTGGCGCAGTATCAGAAGTTTCTCAGCCCAGGTCAGGTCGCGTTGTTCAAACGTTTTCCCGACAGCTACAAGATGAACATTTACCCAACGCATCGCAGCGCCAATCTGCCCAAGGATGTGTTGGCGCAAAGCCGTGACAACGTCGCCAAAACCAGCATGGCCGATGGCGGCAACGGTTTGCATGACTACGCGCGGGGCATTCCGTTTCCACTGCCCACCGAAGGTCTGGAGGTGATGTGGAACCACATGACACGTTATCGCGGCGGCAGTTACGAACGCATCAGCAGCTCGGCGCTGGTCCGGGAAAACGGTGCGACCAGCTACGTGCGCAACCAGTCGCTGATCAACTTTGCCGACACCGTGGGTGGGCTGGAACCGGGCTCCAACATCCTGTTCATGTTCAAGAGCCGGGTGCTGGAACCGGCGCGTCTGTCCGGTGAAGCGGTGCTGGTGCATGAGCCGATTGACCAGGTCTCCGAGCCGCGTTCGGCGTGGCAATACCTGCCGGGCCAGCGTCGGGTTCGCCGCGCGCCAATGATCGCGTACGACAACAGTGCCCGTTACAGCAACGGCCTGATTACCGCCGACAACATCGACGGCTACAACGGTGCGCCGGACCGTTTCGACTGGAAACTGATTGGAAAACAGGAGCTGTACATTCCTTACAACAGCTACAAGATCGGCAGTCACGCGCTCAAGTACGACGAAGTGATCAAGCCCAATCACATCAATCAGGACCTGGCGCATTACGAGAAACATCGGGTGTGGGTGGTGGAAGCGACCCTCAAGCCCAACGCCCGGCACATTTACGCCAAGCGCCGCTTTTACGTGGACGAGGACAGTTGGCAGATTGCTCAGGCGGACCAGTACGACAGTCGTGGCGAACTGTGGCGCAGTGGTGAACTGCATGCGATTCAGCAGTACGACCATGGCTTCACCTACAACGTGCTGGAAACTTCGTATGACCTGATTTCCGGCCGCTATTACGCCGGTGGTTTGGCCAACGAAGAGACCGAACCGATGCGCGTAGGCTTCGCGGCCAAGACGGATGACTACACGCCTTCGGATCTGCGCCGCTGGGCGAAGTAACCGCAAATCCTAAGTTCCCCAACAAATCCAATGTGGGAGCGAGCCTGCTCGCGAAGGCGTCGTGTCATTCAATGATGATGTTGAATGTTAAAGCCTCTTCGCGAGCAGGCTCGCTCGCACAGGGATTCGGATTGGGGTCTGTTTTCGAAATCAGCCAGGAGACCTGTCGTGCGCTACTGGATATCCGCAATGGCTCTGGGCGCAAGCCTGGGCACCGTTCACGCTGCAACCCTCGATCAACCCCAGGCCAAAGCACTGGCGCAAGAGGCTTATGTCTTCGCCTACGCCACCGTCGAGCATGACAAAGTGCTCACCGCCATCGCCGCCAGACTGCCGTTCAACCGGCTCTACAGCGAGCCGCGGTTGCTCGGCCCGCAGGACAATAAAGTTGTGTCGCCGAACAACGACACGTTCTACTCCCGGGCCTTGCTCGATTTGCGCGGCGAGCCCGTCGTTCTGCAAGTGCCGGCCGTGCAAGGGCGCTATTACAGTTTTCAACTGGTGGACATGCGCACCGACAACCTCAATTACATCGGCACCCGCGCCACGGGCAATCAGGCGGGGCGTTACCTGATCGCCGGACCGGACTGGCAGGGCGTGTTGCCGAAGGGGTTCAGCGCCGTGATTCGCTCGCCAAGTCGTCTGGTGTTTCTACTCGGGCGCACCGAGGTAAAGGGCGAAACCGATCAAAAAGATGCGGCGAACGTGCTGATGGGCTACGCCTTGCAACCGCTGTCCCGAGTGATCGGTGACGCCGCGCCCGAGGCGTTGGCACCGCTGCAGTTACCGGCGTATCAGGACACCAAACAAGGGCAGGCGCAGGCGCTGTTCGGCCGCTTCAACGCGCTGGCGCCACTGCATGAATGGACACCGAGCGAGCGCTTGAGACTCGAGCGTTACGCCGCCATTGGTGTGATACCCGGCAAGGCGTTCGCCCCGCCAGCATCATTGAACAAGGCCATTGCCCAAGGCGCTGAAGCCGGCCGCGATCAGGTGCAGACGGCGTCGAGTCAGCTCTCGGTGGAACAGCAGGGCTGGTTTCGCTCACCGAGCAACGTCGGCAAATTCGGCGACGATGACCTGACCCGCGCAGCGGTGGCCTGGCGCTACATCTACGCCAACGATCCGGTGGAAGCCGTGTACCCGATGGCCTTGCATGACGCTGAGGGGCAAACACTGGACGGCACCAAAGCCTATCGCCTGCATTTCCCCGCCGGGCGACTGCCGCCAGTGAACGCCTTCTGGTCGTTGACCCTGTATGACGGCAAAACCCAATTGCTCGCAGCCAATCCGATCCAGCGTTACGCCCTGGGGGATCGCAGCCCCGGCCTGCATTATGACGCTGACGGCGGCTTGACCCTGATCCTGCAAACCGACGCGCCGGCGACCGCGCAGCAAAGCAACTGGCTACCGACGCCGCAAGGTCCGTTCAATCTGCTGCTGCGTTTGTACCTGCCCAAAACCGAGGCGCTGGATGGCGCTTATCAATTGCCGACTATCGCGAGGGTGGAGCCATGAACTTGATTTTCAGTCGTCGATGGGTATTGGGCAGCATGGGTGTATTGGGAGGCAGTCTGATGTTTCCACCATGGTTGTTGGCCGCTGAATCTGACGATGTTCGCGCGATCGCCCAAGAGGCCTGGATCTACGCCTACCCGATGCTCATGCATTACCAGACCCTGGAAAGACAGGTGCTCAACCCCGACGCGACGGAATACGTCGGTGGCTTCAATCGCTTCCGTCACTACAGCGAGCTCTACACCCCGAAAAATCGCGAAGTCGTCACGCCAAACAACGACACACCTTATTCCTGGGCCTGGCTCGACCTGCGCAGCGAACCGCAAATATTGAGTGTGCCGGCGGTGGACGATGACCGTTACTACGTGCACCAATTGGTCGACGAGTACACCCACAACTTCGCGTACGTCGGAGTGCTCAGCACCGGACGCGAAGCGGGGGACTACTTGATTGCCGGTCCTGATTGGCAAGGCCCAACGCCGGCTGGGATCAAAGCCGTGTTGCGCAGCGAAACCGCGATTGTCATGGTGCTCGGGCGGACCGGATTGAAAGACGCCGAAGATCTGCCGGCCGTACGCGCGTTGCAGCAGCAATATCGGTTGCGCGGACTGCATGAATACACCGGTGATCCCGCGCCCTTCGCGGCGCCAGCGCTTGCGTGGCCTGTATGGAACAGCAAGACCGGTTTGGGATTGGATTTTATTGCGATGCTGAACCAGATCCTCACGTTGTGTCCGACTCATCCGTCCGAGGAAGCGATGCGTGCACGGTTCGCGCGAATCGGCATCGTTCCCGGCCAGGGCTTCGACACCGCCACATTGCCGACGGACACGCGCCAGTCGTTGATTGCCGGAGTTCAGGACGCCCAGGCGCAACTGCAAGCCAGCTCCGCAAAGGTGCGCAACACCCTCGGCCTGTTCGGCACGCGCGAGGTGCTGCACGACAACTACCTCAATCGCGCGGTTGCAGCGGCGGTTGGCATCTACGGCAACAGTGTTGAAGAAGCGTTTTACACGGGTAGCCGACTGGACAATCAGGGGCAGCCACTGCAGGGCGGGCGTCGGTATCGACTGCGCTTTGCACCGGGGCAATTACCGCCGGCGAAGGAGTTCTGGTCGTTGACGCTTTACGATTTGCCGGACCGGCAACTGGTGGCCAATTCGATTGATCGTTATTGCCTGAGCAGTCGCGATCGTTTGCAGGTGGATGCGGAGGGAGGCTTGACGCTGGTGATGCAGCCGACGGCGCCGGGAGAACAGAGCAACTGGCTGCCAACGCCGGCAAGTGGAGCGTTTACGTTGGTGTTGCGGCTGTATGGGCCAGGGCAGCAGGTGATCGAGCAGCGGTGGCAGATGCCTGGGGTTGAAGTGATTTCTGTGTAATTCCGTCCGACGCCTTCACGCCCTGAGCCTTTCCGTCAACACGGTTTTGCTGTGTCCGGCTCGCTGGTCAACGGTGAGCCGTGCCGGAGCAAGGCTTGTAAATAAACCTTTTCGTCGTACACGGTGCTGCTCTTCCAGCACTGATAAACGATCCGGATCCACTTGAACGCCAGGGCCCTGAGGGCCGCTTGGTATGAGCAGCCTTTGGCCCTTTGCTGGCGATAATAAGCCTCTGCCCATACCGATTGATTGATGCTGTGTGCAGCCCACTCAACAAAGGTCTGGCGCAAAAAAGTTGCGCATTGATAGCGCCAGTGGACGACTTTTTTCTTGCCACTGCGTTCGGTGACCGGGGCAATCCCGGCATATCGCTGCACAGCACTGGCATCCTTGAAGCGATCACGCTGCTCACCAAAGGCGACCATCAACCGTGGTGCAAGCTGCTGTCCCGCGCCGGGCAAGGCCTTGAAGAGTCGATAGTCGGCCAGGGTGTTGGCAGTTTTTTCGATCTCCCGATCAAAATCTTTGATCGCCGTGATGACCCCTTTCAGTTGCGAGACCAGGGCCAGCACATACAGCGCTGAAGGACTGACCACGCCTGGATCTTCAGTCAACGGCATGGCTTTGGCGATCAATGCCAAACGCTGCTGATTGAGCTCAGCATGGCGAACATTATGCGCGTGAAGGAACTTCAAAACGCTGGCCGGCCGAGCGCACTTCAAATGTCGACCAGCGCGCCAAAAACTCACAGAAAACCAGCGTGTCATGGTCATGAAACAGCTCAAGAGCCAACGGATAATACTGTTTGAGCATGCAGACCAGACGATTGCTGATCTTGACCCGGTCATCGACCAACCCGCGGCGATGTTCGGTCAGGCTGGCGAGCGAACGCATGGCGGAGCTTTGCTGGACCAGTTGAGGAAACCGTTCGGGGTGATTCAGCAACAGCTCAAGCGCCCATTGAGCATCCGTTGGATCATCCTTGGCGCCACTGGGGACGAAGGTTTTACGGTGCCGGGCCAAGATGCTCGGATTGATCGGAAAGATACAAAAAAACTCATATTTTTGCAGAGCCGCTATCAGTGGCCCTTTGTTCAACTCCACGGCGATCGCGATCGGGCCACCGTAACGTTGATGCAGCGACTTGGCCCAGCGATCAATCGACTCGGGCTTGTGGTCGATGACCTCGAAACTCCGCTGCGCCTCTCCAGCAATCTGCAAACAGATGTCGTGCTTGGCGTCTGCCCAATCAATTCCGATATAAGCAGTGAAATTCTGAGACAGGAGCGTTTGCATGGAATACTTCCACAGGCGCTAAAGTACATGCAGGGACATGCATGCTTGCGTCCAGCGAAAGCGATATAGAGAGCCGTGTCGGGCTTTCCCTGAGAATTCGTTAGAGGGCGCAAGCGCACCTGTGGACTCGAAGGTGAAGGCGTAATCATCGAGTGCTGCGCGAGCATATTCGTAGCCCGCAGGTGCATGTTCCTTCCTCGCCGACAGCCAACTTCCAGCGAAGTCAGTATGGAAGAGAAAGGAACGGACTACCTATATCGCGAGCAGGCTCGCTCCCACATTGGATCTGCGTCGTTCACGAATCCCCTGTGGGAGCGCGCCGCGGTTTAAGGCGTCACGATATTGAACTGCGGACTAAAGCTGTCCAGGCTCCCCAGCAACTCCCCAAGCTTCTTCCCGTTCCCCTGCAACTTGATCAACCCCTTCTGAATCGCCGTCGGGAAATCCAGTTGCTTCAAGCTGATCTGATCCAGTGTCGCCTTGCTCAAACTCACACTGGCGTCCGCCACTGGATTGAGTCCGCTGCGATGGGTCAGCACGCCGTTGCGCAGGGTCAGGTTGTAGTCCTTGTTCTGGTCTTCGAACGTCCAGTTCAACGTGAGGTCATGACCCACCGCTTTGTCGCTGTCGAGGCGGATCGCGAGGTAATCGAAGAACATGTCCGGCGTCATCGCCCGCACCATGTCCACCGACACTGAACTGCCGGCATGCTGCGGCACGCCGTTACGCAGTTCCATCGCCCCGGTCAGGTACATGTTGCGCCAGGTCGCGTTCTCGCTTTGATAACCCAACTGCTCCAACGCTTCAGCCTGAGCGCTGCGACCAGGCGTATTATCTGGCTCGGCAAACAGCAACTGGTTGCCCAACTGCGCCGCCCAGCGGTATTCACCCTTGGCCATCGCTGCGCGCATTTTTTCGATCACCGCCGCGCCGCCACCCATGGCCTCGACGATGCGTTTGGCGGTGTCCACCGGCGGCAGCGGATTGAGGTTGGCCGGGTTGCCGTCGTAAAAACCCATGTAGCGCTGGTACACCGCCCGGGAATTGAAACTCAGCGAACCGTAATAACCACGGGTGTACCACTTTTGATCGAGGTCGCCGGGCAGCTTCTGCATGTTCTCGGCGATTTCCATCGGCGTCAGGCCCTGGTTCAGCAGGTGCAGCGTGCGGTCGTTGAGAAACGCGTACATGTCGCGCTGATCGGCAAGGAAGGTGCGAATCCGCTCGCCGCCCCAGGTCGGCCAGTTGTGCTGGGCAAACAGCACGTCGCTCTTGTCGCCGTAGCGCGCCAGGCTGCTGTCGAGGTATTGCGCCCAGGCCTTGGCGTCACGTACTTGCGCGCCGCGCGGGGTAAGGATGTTGTGCATCATCTGCGTGGCGTTCTCGGCCATGCACAACGCGCGAAACTGTGGCAGGTAGAGGTTCATTTCCGACGGCGCTTCCGTGCCCGGCGTCAGCTGGAATTCCACCTCGATACCGGCAATGGTGCGGGTCTCCAATTCCTTGCTGATAAGGTCCGTCGGCTCGATCAGCGTGATGGTGCCGCCTGTAGGCAGGCTCTTGCCCATGCCCGAATCCACCTGGCCTTTCTCGCCACGGGGCAACAGGCTGCCGAACTGATACTGCGAGCGGCGGCTCATGGCGTTGCCGGCGTAAACGTTCTCGCTCATCACATGTTCCATGAACCCGGACGGCGCAAACACCTTCACCTTGCCGGCCTTGACGTCAGCCTCGTCGATCACCCCGCGTACGCCACCAAAGTGGTCGACGTGGGTGTGGCTGTAGATCACCGCCACTACCGGCTTCTGCGGACGATTCTGGTAGTACAGCGCCAGGGCTGCCTTGGCGGTTTCGGCCATGGTCAGCGGGTCGATGATGATCAGCCCATCGTCGCCTTCGATGATGGTCATGTTGGCCACGTCGAGGCCGCGCACCTGGTAAATCTTCGGGCTGACTTCAAACAATCCGGCGTGGGCACTGAGTTGGGCCAGGCGCCACAGGCTCGGGTTGACCGAGGCCGGTGCCTGATTCTTGGCGAGGAAGTCGTAGGCCGGGATGTCCCAGATGACCTTGCCGGCCGCGTCCTTGACCTGACCTTTGAACGGCGCGGTCAGGCCACGGTTGACCGACTCGTAATCCGTCCGGTCGCTGAAGGGCAGGTGTTGCAGGACCGCAGTGTTGTTCGTGGCAGTGATGGGGCTGGCGTTGGCCGGTTCATCGGCGGCGTAAATCGGTTGTGTCAGGGATGCCGTGATCAGGTAGGCCAGCAGGCCACGAGGGCTCAAAATGAAACGAGGCATGGCGTCTCCGTTTTTTATCGTTATGGTTAGACCAGCCTCGAGGTTAGAGCCGCAGCCGGGCGCGGCTGCAATCGTCACCGGACAAAAACCATGCAGGGCCGCTATCCTTGCCCCACGCCCCTCTATCAGGTTTATCCATGCTGCAGGTCCAAGGCGTCTTCAAAAGCTACGCCACACCGCAAGGTCCGCTTGCGGTGTTGCAGGGTGTCGACCTCACCTTGAAACCCGGCAGCAGCCTGGCGTTGATGGGTGAGTCGGGCAGTGGCAAGAGCACCTTGCTGCACTTGATTGCCGGGCTGGACAAGGTCGATCGCGGCAGCATCCGCAGCGGCGAACATCGGTTGGATCAGATGAGCGAAGGGCAACTCGCGAACTGGCGGCGGACCGAAATCGGCCTGGTGTTTCAGCAGTTCAACCTGATCGGCAGTTTGCGCGTGGAGGACAATCTGGCCTTCCAGGCGCGACTGGCGGGGCGGCATGATCCGCGCTGGCAGGCGCATCTGGTGCAACGTCTGGGGTTGGCTGATTTGCTGCGGCGTTATCCGGAGCAGCTGTCCGGCGGCCAGCAGCAACGGGTCGCTTTGGGCCGGGCCCTGGCGTCCCAGCCAAAACTGCTGCTGGCCGACGAACCCACCGGCAGCCTCGATGAAGCCACCAGCGATGAGGTCTTGAAGTTGTTGCTGGAGTTACTCGACGACAGTCCCACGACCTTGTTGATGGTCACTCATAGCCCACGGGTTGCCGCGCGAATGGCAGAAAAAGTGGTGCTCCACGGTGGCCGTCTGGCTGGCGCGGACGAGCGCTGAGGTGCGGGTCTTGCGCGAGACGCTGCGGGCGCTGCTCAGTCATTGGCGGCAGCATCCGGTGCAGTTTTTCAGTGTGCTGACCGGGCTCTGGCTCGCCACCAGCCTGCTGACCGGCGTGCAGGCGCTGAACAGCCAGGCGCGTGAAAGTTATGCCCGGGCCAGTCAGTTGATCGGCGGCGAACCCCAGGCCAGCCTCAGTGCGCCCAGCGGCGCGACCTTTCCCCAGCAAGTGTTTGTCGACCTGCGCCGTGCGGGTTGGCCGGTGTCGCCGGTCCTGCAAGGTCGGGTGACGCTCAAGGGGCATGACGACCAGCGATTGCAGCTGATGGGGATCGAGCCGGTGTCGCTGCCCGCGGGTTCCGCAGTGGCCGGGCAGGCGTTGGCGATTGAGCAGATTGTCGAGTTTTTCAGCCCCCCGGGCAGTACCTGGATTTCGCCGCAGACGTTGCAGGCACTGGGTCTGCACGAGGGCGAACGCCCGGTGAGTTTGAGTGGTCAGGCCTTGCCGCCGCTGCATGCCCAGTCCGATATGGCGCCCGGTGTGTTGCTGGTGGACATCGGCTTCGCCCAGCAGATTCTCGGCCTGCCGGATCAGCTGTCGCGCCTGTTGCTGCCGAAGGATTTCACCGCGACCCTGCCTGATCAATTCAAGGGACAACTGCAACTCAAGACCCGCGACGAAGAGAACAATTTGTCGCGCCTGACCGAAAGCTTTCACCTGAACCTCGATGCCCTGGGTTTTCTGTCATTCGTGGTCGGCCTGTTCATCGTCCACGCCGCGATCGGTCTGGCGCTGGAACAACGCCGTGGCTTGCTCAGAACCCTGCGTGCCTGTGGCGTCAGTGCGCGAATGCTGATGACTTGTCTGACGGTCGAGCTGGGTGGCCTGGCGTTGATCGGCGGACTGGCCGGGGTCGCCAGCGGCTACCTGCTGGCCAGCGTGCTGTTGCCGGACGTCGCCGCCAGTCTGCGTGGGTTGTACGGCGCCGAAGTGGCGGGGCAGTTGAGCCTCAGCCCTTGGTGGTGGCTCAGCGGCGTCGGCCTGAGTCTGTTCGGTGCGTTGTTGGCCGGTGCCAACAGTCTGTTGCGGGCAGCGCGCCTGCCGTTGCTGGCCCTGGCCGATCCGCAAGCCTGGCATCAGGCTCACGCGCGCTGGTTGCGGCGCCAGGGCTGGGTCGCCGTGATTGCCGCGGTGGTCGCGCTGCTGGCGTTGATCTTTGGCGACAGCCTGAGCAGTGGTTTCGTGCTGATGGCAGCACTGTTGATCGGCGCCGCACTGGCGTTGCCGGTGGTGCTCAACATCGTGTTGAACCTGGTGCTGCATCGCAGTCGCTCGGTGCTCGGCCAATGGTTTCTCGCCGACTGCCGTCAGCAACTGCCGGCCCTGAGCCTGGCGCTGATGGCGCTGTTGTTGGCACTGGCGGCGAACATTGGTGCGGGCAGCATGACGGCTGGTTTTCGCCAGACCTTCAGCGATTGGCTCGAACAACGCCTGACCGCCGAACTGTACGTTAATCCGCGAAATCCGGCCCAGGCCAGAGAGCTGCAAACCTGGCTCAAGCAGCAACCCGGACTCACGGCGGTGCTGCCCAACTGGCAGGTGTCGATCCAGTTGAAAGGCTGGCCGGCGGACGTCGTCGGCGTGATCGATCACCCGACGTATCGCCAGCATTGGCCGCTGTTGGAAGCCTTGGGCGACAACCCTTGGGACCGACTGGCCAAGGACGATGCACTGATGCTCAGCGAACAACTGGCCCGTCGGTTGAAGGTGCGCCTGGGCGATCACCTGACGATTCCCACACCGAACGGCGCTTGGTCGCCACGGATCGTCGGCATCTACGCCGATTACGGCAATCCCAAGGGCCATCTTCTGGTCAACGTCAACCATCTGCTTCGCGGATGGCCGCAGCTGACACCGAGCCGTTTCAACCTGCGCATCGACCCGCCGTTGATCCCCGCCTTCCTGACCGCGCTGCAAACACGCTTCTCTCTGGACGACAGTCGCATTGTCGACCAAGCCCGGCTCAAGGGTTGGTCCACGCAGGTGTTCGAACGCACCTTTGCCGCGACCGCCGCGCTCAACAGCCTGACCCTCTGTGTGGCGGGCGTGGCGCTGTTCATTAGCCTGTTGACCCAAAGTCAGAGCCGCCTCGGGCAACTCGCCCCCCTGTGGGCGCTCGGTGTGACTCGCCGGCAATTGATGCTGCTCAATCTCGGGCAGACCTGGTTGCTGGCGGTGCTGACCCTAGTGCTGGCGTTGCCGTTGGGGATCGCGCTGGCATGGTGCCTGGACACGGTGATCAACGTCCAGGCCTTCGGCTGGCGCTTGCCTCTGCGGGTGTTTCCGATGCAGTTGCTGCAGTTGATGGGGTTGGCGCTGCTGGCGACTTTACTGGCGTCGGCGTGGCCGCTGTACTCGCTGTATCGCACGCAACCGGCGGATCTGCTGAGGACGTTTGCTCATGAAGATTAAGCTCGGCGTGTTGCTATTGGCGTTGTTGAGTGGGTGCGATAACTCGGCGCCTGTTGAGAAAGGCTTCGCGGGTCTGGGTCATCAGGCCGCCGCGTTTACGCCGGTGGTGCCGGGTCGGGTGTTCAGCTTTCCGGCGGATCACGGTCCTCATGACGGTTTTCGAATTGAATGGTGGTACGTCACCGCCAACCTCAAGGACGATCAGGGTCGCGAGTTCGGCGCGCAGTGGACGTTGTTTCGCAGCGCACTGAAAGCGACGCCCGAGGTCGCGGGCTGGGGTAGTCAAATTATCTGGCTTGGCCACGCGGCCGTGACATCGGCGACGGTGCATCACGCCGCTGAGCGCTATTCCCGTGGTGGCGTGGGTCAGGCCGGGGTGAGTCTCGCGCCGTTCAACGCGTGGATTGATGATTGGCGTTTCAGCAGTCAGGGTTCCGATCCTTTGGCGGATCTTCAACTCAGCGCCCGGGACAAGGATTTTGGCTATCAACTGCGGCTGACCTCCACACGTCCTTTGGTGCTTCAGGGAGACCAAGGCTTCAGTCAGAAATCCGAACAAGGGCAGGCGTCGTACTACTACAGCCAGCCGTTTTTTCAGGCCCGCGGCACGCTGGAAATCGATGGCAAAACGTACCAAGTCAGCGGCCCGGCCTGGCTCGATCGTGAGTGGAGCAGCCAACCCCTGACCGCCAACCAGACTGGATGGGACTGGTTTTCCCTGCACCTGGACAGCGGCGAACAGGTGATGCTCTACCGCATGCGGCAGAACGACGGTGCGCCTTACCTCACCGGCACTTGGGTCGACGCCCAGGGCCAGACGCAGTTGCTGAACGCCGCCGACATCAGCCTCACACCGCAAGACACCGCCACTGTCGCCGGACGTTCGATGCCGGTGCGCTGGTCGATCAAAATTCCCGACAAACACCTCGACATCACAATCAGCGCGCTCAACCCCAAAGCGTGGATGGCGTTGCGCATTCCCTATTGGGAAGGGCCGGTGCAATTGAGCGGCAGCCATGGTGGGCAGGGTTATCTGGAAATGACCGGGTATTGAGTCGGAACTCTCGGTTGGGCGACAGCCTCCTAAGTTAAGACACCGGTACACAGGAGCCCGCCATGAGCGACGACCTCAAACCACCTGACCTTGCTTCCTGGCAGCGCCTATTCGACGACAAGGCCTACTGGCAGCAGTCCCCCGACGCTCATTACACCGAACTGTTGCGGGTGGCCGATGACTTGCTGGGGCAGGGCGCTATCGACCTGGAACAGTGGCAAGCCCTGAAAGCCAAGGCCGATCAATCCCATAAGGACTCGCCTGCCGTGAACGTCGCCCATGAAGTTGACGATCCCGACGCCTGAGGAGAACCTACGTGAAACCGACAAACCCCACTGAGCACCCTGACGAACCGCGGCCGCCGGGTGAAGTCGAGCGCGACAACGATGCCCTGCGCCCGACTGATCCGACCCGACGCAAGGAAAGTGGCAAGGGCACAGACAGCGGTGAATCCACGGCACAAGAAACCGCAAAAACGCCCTGATCAGCGTCTATGCTCATCTGCACAGAAGGCGCTGGACTGGGGTTCAGCGCTCTTTCCGACCGCCATCAACATCGAAACCTGAAATTCAGAAGAAACTGAAGGATCTGAAAGCAGGGCAGAGCGTTGTGGTGACCTACACCGTTATATTGAAAATGACCCGTCATCACGACAGTTGAGTGTTAGCTCTATATATTTTTGTACAAGTTTTGTACAAGAATAATCAGTTTTAATGGTCGACTTGGTTAATTGAAGTCGCTTGTTAAAATAGTATTTGGGCCGACATTTAATCAATGTTGTTTCGATAAATTTCATGTTCATATACGCGGACATATTCGAAAACTTCAATTAAAATACTTCCCGTTCGCCCAGTGTCAGGGCTCTTTACCAGTGCATGGATTGCCAGGCCATTCCACTGGGCGAACACCTTCTCGACGTGCGATACAATCTCGCCCTGCAGCACATCAAAGTCATCAACCTGATACTGGCGTCAACGAGTGAGCGGCTTATAAGAATCGAGTGTTGGTTAAGTACGCGTTGATGAGGCGCTACTTGAAATGCCGGTTGGAATATAAAAAAACGGGCGATCTTAGGATCGCCCGTTTTTTTGTCCTTTAAATCTGAGCCTGAATTGATTTTGCGGATTGGGGCGCTGACGGCGCTGACGGCGCGGATGTGTGGGATGCGTCGAGGGAGTCGAATCATTAATTGACGCCAGAATAGTGGCCATATAGCATTGCGCCACTATTTGGCCATCAGTCTCCATTTCGAGGGATCGAACATGTACCCACCCGCCCTCGTGGCGAGGTTGTGCCTGGCTTTGCTGTGCCTTTCTCCGCTAAATCTTGCTCACGCCGCCCTCACCCCCGGTGAAACCGACCTCATCCGCGAACGTCAGGATCGCCTGCTCGAAGAGCAACGTCGGCGTCTCGAAGAGCTCAAGGAATTGCCCGGCAAGGCCGCCAAACCCGCGCAACCGGCAGCCCCCGCCGACACCCGTTGTTTCCCGATCAAGGACATCGAGCTCAAAGGCGCCGACAGTCTCTCGGACAGCGATAAAAATCGTTTGCTCAAGCCATATATCGGTCAGTGCCTGGGCGTTACCCAGCTCAATGAACTGTTGAAAGTCATCACCGACCACTACATCGAAAAAGGCCTGGTCACCAGCCGTGCCTATTTGCCGCAGCAGGATTTGTCCGGTGGGCATCTGAAAGTGCTGGTGGTCGAGGGCCGGCTTGAAGGGTTGAAGGGTGCGCAAGACAGCAAACTGTCGGACCGTGAGCTGGCCATGGCTTTTCCCGGCAAGACCGGTGACCTGGTCAATCTGCGGGAAATCGAGCAGATGGTGGATCAGTTGAACCGCTTGCCGTCGAATCAGGCGCAGATGGAGTTGACGCCGGGCAAGAACGTCGGTGGCAGCGAAGTGTTGGTGAAGAACACCCCGCAAAAGCCCTGGCGTGCCGGGTTGTCCCGCAGCAATGACGGCCAGCGCAGCACCGGCGAGCAGCAGTGGGGCACGACGTTTGATTGGGACAGTCCGTTGGGCTTGGCCGATCAGTTGATGCTGCGTGGTGGTCACGACGCGATGACCGATCACCAGCACATGTCCAACAACGCGATGCTCTATTACAACCTGCCGTGGGGCTGGTGGAACTTCAGTTACACCTACAGCCAGAGCGAGTACCGCTCGCAAGCTCAAGCTAACGGCTTCAACTTCAAGCAGACCGGCGACAGCCAAAACCATCAGTTGCGCGCCGAGCGTGTGATCCATCGCGACGCGGTGAGCAAGACCTCTCTCAACGCGGGTATCTCTTACCTGCGCAGCAACAATTTCATCGAAGACAGCAAGCTCAAGCTGAGCAGCAACCGCCTCAGCGAAATGCAGTACGGCATCAACCACGGTCGACGGGTCGGCAGTGCGTTCGTCAACCTCGACCTCGGTATGCAGCAAGGCATCGGCGCGTTCGACGCCCAGAGCAATGGCCATCCTGGTCTTGGCGAGCCGGACGCGCGCTACCGCAAATACACCGCCACCGCGAGTTACCTGCAGCCGTTCAAGGTGTGGGGCGAGTCCTTCAGTTTCACCAGCCTGATGACCGGCCAGCGCAGCGAAGATGTGCTGTTCAGCCCGCAGCGCACCAGCCTCGGCGGGCAGTCGTCGATTCGCGGTTACAAGGATCAATCCTTGTCCGGCGACAGCGGCGGCTACTGGCGCAACGACCTGCGCTGGAGCCGTCCGGTGACGCTGGAATGGCTGCGCCCGGTGTTTGCCGAGTACGGCACCAGCCTCGGTTACGACCAGGGCGTGATTCGTGGCGATCGCTACAACGGCGATCAACACGGACGCATGTCCAGCAACTCGGTTGAGTTGTTTGCTCGCGGTCAGCATGTGGCCGCCAGCGTGACGTTCGCCCATTCCCTGGAACGCCCGGACACCCTGACCGAGCGCGAAGCGCCGATCTATTTCCGCGTGGATTTCTTCCTCTAAATTCTGCTTTAAACGAGACTCGATCATGGACGTTCGCCACTACGCTTTTCTCGCTCGCCAGCCCTCTGCGGATCTGAAAGCCCGAGAACACTTCTGGGGCATGCCCAAGCGTGGGTTAGCGTTCCTGTTGGCCAACGTCATGTTCTGGCAGCCGGTGTGGGCCCAGGCCGAGGGCATCGTCGTGGCGACGCCGGGCACCAGTCTCGGTCAGGCGGGCAATGGCGTGCCGATCGTCAACATCGCCACGCCCAATGGCAGCGGCCTGTCGCATAACCAGTTTCACGATTACAACGTCGGCGCCCAGGGTGTGATCCTCAACAACGTCGCCGCGCAAACCGGTGCGACGCAGTTGGGCGGGATCATCATCGGCAACCCCAACCTGACCAACCGGATCGCGGCGCAGACCATCCTGAACGAAGTGGTCGGCGGTAGTCCGAGCCAGTTGCGCGGTTACACCGAAGTGGCGGGGCAGTCGGCGCGAGTGATCGTCGCCAACCCGTATGGCATCAGTTGCAACGGTTGCGGTTTCATCAACACCCCGCGCGTGACGTTGACCACCGGCAAACCGGTATTGGATGGCGCGGGTCGGCTGGATCGTTTTCAGGTCGATCAGGGCAGCGTCTCCATCGACGGCGCCGGGCTGAACGCCAACAACGTCGACCGCTTCGAAATCATTACCCGCAGCGCGAAAATCAACGCCGAGATTCAGGCGAACAACCTGACCCTCATCGCCGGACGCAACGACGTCAACGCCGACAGCCTCAACGCCACCGCCACCGCCACCGCCACCGCCGATGACGGCAGCGCCAAGCCACAATTGGCTATCGACTCCTCAGCTCTGGCCCGGACTTCTTGAAGCTGGTATTGATCGTGAAGATGCACGCGCACTACTGGAGGATAAGGATTTCCAGAGCAAAGTGCTGTTGCAGTTGAGCTCGTTGGTAGGTCAGGATCCTGGCTCGATTGCTGATGCAAAAGCTGCTCTTGAGCCGATCACTGGTGAAAAAAATATCGTGGTTAAGGGCAAAGCCTTTACCTTGGATCAGCGCATTGTGTATGGCGCTGCCACCATCAGCGAATACATCCAGAATAATCCCGATAAAGCAGAGGCTGTGGAGTACGTTCTAGCTGCTGCTCAAGGTCCCAAGGGATTGATTTTACTAGCGGCCCAAAAAGCGCTAGGTGCTACTTCCGCAGGCCAGGCTATTGCTGAGTGTAGTGGTCAACTAATCCCGGACACGACGTTAAGTTTTTCTTCGGCCCGAGCTGGCGCCAGCCCACCGTTGAATTGATGGGGCCGAATCCAGTTGTACCGATGCATCAAGAAATGACTGATATCGCGTTGGGCTTCTTGAGCCGTCCTGTAGCCCGTGGTCGGTATCCATTCGGTTTTCAAGCTGCGGAACACGCGCTCCATCGGCGCGTTGTCCCAGCAATTCCCCCGACGACTCATGCTCTGACGCATGCGATAACGCCACAGTCGCTGGCGAAATAAACGACTCGCATACTGCGACCCTTGATCCGAGTGAAACAGCAGCCCCTGAGGCCTTCCCCGTTGTTCGTAAGCCATATCCAGCGCCTTGATAACCAGCTCGGCGTCCGGCTTTTCCGATAGCGCCCAGCCCACCACCCGACGCGCGCAAAGGTCCATCACGACAGCCAGATAGTGCCATTTCCCCTGAGCCCAAATGTAGGTGATGTCGCCGCACCACACTTGGTTGGGTGCCGGGACATCGAACTCCCGATTCAAGATATTCGGGATATCCAACCGTTCAACCGTTGCCCGTTTGTAAGCATGAGAACCTGGCTGTTTGCTGACGAGGTCAAGCTCACGCATCAAGCTGCGCACTTTGAACCGACCGAGTTGCTCACCATCGTCACGCATCAACGAGAGGATGCTACGGCTGCCGGCAGCACTGCGACTTTGTGAAAACAACTCGCTCACCCGGCTGCGCAACCGAAGCCGTTCGACATCCGGCGTTCGGTGCTTGAGGCGGTGGGCGTAGTAACTTGATCGATTGATCTCAAACACTTTGCACAGCCAATCAATCGGCTCATGGACGCTCAGCTGATGGATCAGCGCGTACGCTCGTGATCTTCCGACATCAAGAGCGCGGTAGCCTTTTTTAATATCGATTTTTCCCGTTCAAGGCGGGTAATTCGGGCTTCCAACTCCTGAATTTTTTGCTGTTCCGGTGTCAGCGCTTTGCTCTGCGGGGTGACTCCTTGGTGTTCCTGCTGAACCTGGTCGACCCAGCGGCGTAGTGCCGACTCGCCGACACCGAGTGAACGGCTGGCTTCGATGTAGCTGTAGTTTTGCTTGAGCACGAGGTCGGCAGCCTCGCGTTTGAATTCAGCAGAAAAGGAACGGCGTTGTTTGGTCATCTGACACCTCGATCTGGCGAGCATTCTCGCCTAAATGGGTGTCCGGTTTCATTAGACCACTACAGAGTATGAAAATACAGCAACGGAGAAAGTTGGGAAGCTGATAGCCGACAGCCTGGATGGGAAAGAGCATAAGCTGAATAACGCAGACGACGCCTGGGTTGTCGGGGGCGGCAAGCTCATGGCTACCCTGCTGATTGGGGCGTCCGTAGCTGGTGGGGCCAAGACTATCAGTGCGGGTAGAAAAATTAGCTTCGAAGGAAATGATAGGGTAAAACTTGATGGCCTGAACGGTCCGAAGGTAGTAAGCAGACCGGGGGCCTTAAATGCTGCAAAGAGAGACTTAGGCATTCCACGCTCACAGCATCCTGATGCCGTTAATCGTGTTCCGATGACTCGAAATGGTGAAAAAATTCTCGGTTCTGACCATAAACCAATTATGACTCGTGAGTACACGTACACACGCCCAGATGGGAGCAAAGTAGTTATTCAAGATCATTCGGCAGGCCATGAGTTTGGCCAGGGTGGTGTTGGAGACCAAGGACCTCACCTCAACGTACGACCACCTGAAAATACCCGCAATGGCACGGTGCCTGGTACTGAAGAGCACTATTATTTTGAATAGGACTGAAATGAGTAATTGGACTGATTTTCTGACTGATGCCGCCGGTCTGCAGGCGATTTTTGGCGATGAATTACCTACTCTGAATCAGGTCGATCTGCATGAGGTTATAATGCATAGGGATGGTCCAAGAGTGGTGCTGCGGTTTGACTTATCAGAGTTTCCATTAACCTCCCCCAAGAAATGGGTGCAGGCTGGATATAACTGCGTACAACTAAAGTTAGTGGCAATAGGAATTCGTGAATTTTTTGTTGACGGGTGGTGCTCGGAGTGCAAGTGCAATATTGTTGTTGGCTCTTGTGGCGGTTCTGTTGAACTGCGTGTTGAAAGTGAGTTGGTTAAAATAAAAATTGTTGCTGATTTTTTGGTTTTTGATGGCGTAAGTGCCTATCGAGCTACATAAAAGAAGCAGAGGGAGAGGGAAGGGGCGAATTTATTTGAGCCAAAGCAGTAACCCCCCCTTTGTTTCCTTAAATAACTTGAACATCCCCCCAATCTCGTAAAATATCGCTCTTAAATTAACATAACCTTCCACAAGGACGAATTGACATGCGTGTGTTGGCTTTACTGTTGGCAATCTTATTTTTGTCGGGCTGCGCCTCGAAGCCGGATTACTACATCTCCCCCTCGCCGGTTCAGATCCCGGCGACCGCTACCTACTGGATCGATACCTTCGACGTTGAACTGATCGGCAAGAATGAGCGGTTTCTGCCGCAAGACACGTTGCGCGAGCAGCTCAGCGTTGAGCTGATCAATCAATTGTCGAGCGCTAATCGCTATGCAGCGAGCAAGGAAAGTGCCGACTACCTGCTGGATGTGAACACCGTCTACAAGCGCCGGATCGGCAACTCGAATGGCGGATTGGTGTCGATCATCGTCGACGACGATACGATCCTTGCCAGTGTCGATTTCAGTTATCAGGTCAAGGTCAAAAAGGCCGGCGCCGAAGTCTTGCATTTCTCCCATGCTCGCGAGGGGCTGCAGCCTGGCGGTGCACTTGGCCAGCTTCGCAATATGAAGACGATGGTGGCGGCGCTGACTCACAAGGATAATTCGGACGTGGAGCCTTTCTATATCCGTACCTTGCCGAAATATATCGTGTCCGACATCAGGGATATTCCTTCGCGCTAGACATCCCACAGATGCGGCGGATCCGGTAATCGCATTAACCGGTTTTGCGGCTGCTGCGCAGTCGAGCGGGAGCAAACTCCCTCGCCACCGGTGTGGTTCAGCACTTCTTTAGAGAAAAGGGGACACCCCTTTTCGATTAGTCCCCTTTTCGGTAAGGAAAGCGCCAACACGGACCTGAGTCTGGCTGTCGGTGGTTTCCTCAATGTCGGCGGCAGCCTGTTGCACGTCGGCACCGGCACCTTCGACATTTCCACCGCCAACGTCACGGGGGCCGGCGGCTCCATCGTGACCCGTGGTGGCTTGACCCTCAACGCCGACAGTTGGACCAACAGCAGCGTGATCCAGGCCGGACGCCTGAACGTCAACGTCTACAACTTCAGCCAGCCGCCCGCGGTCAGTTGCTGGCCTCTGACAGTTTCGTCGGTAGCGGTGTCAATTGGTACAACGAAGGTTGGTTGCCAGTGATGGCAGCCTCAGCCTGAGCCTGGGCGGTGCTTACTGGGGCGCTGGTCGTCTCAGCAGCCAGGAGACCCTTGGCCTGAGCGCCGCGCAAGTGAGCCTCAATAGCGTTACTTCCAGCATCGCCGGCGGTAGCGACACCAGACTCAATGTCAGCGGCCAACTGAACAACGCCGGTCGCCTGACTTTCAAAGTGAGTTTGATTGGCCGGCGCGAACATCCCTTGTTCCTCGTGCAGTGCTGCGGCGTTGCCAATGCCGGAAAAAGGAA
Source organism: Pseudomonas sp. ZS1P83 (assembly GCF_054897825.1). NCBI lineage: Bacteria > Pseudomonadati > Pseudomonadota > Gammaproteobacteria > Pseudomonadales > Pseudomonadaceae > Pseudomonas > Pseudomonas sp. ZS1P83. The sequence goes on along the minus strand of NZ_CM142706.1, from coordinate 3,057,363 downwards.
TCAGCAGACGCAAAATTCTGGAAGGGCGAAAACAACATCGACCAGCAGAGCTGGCCGATGCTTGAAACGGTCGGCCAGACTTAGCCAGCGACCGGGGAACGCCAGTCATCGGAACCCGAAGTACCGGATACTTCGTGGGTCCAGGTGATTTTGCGGTAGGTGAATTGCACTTCTTCCAGGTGAGTGAAGTGCGAGTTCGACGGATCCTGGCAGTTGTGCATTTTGTTGTTGATGGCGACGATGATCGCGTCTTCCAGTTTGGTGGTGTAGTAGTGCTCTTGGGTACCTTGAGCCGAGGTGCGGTACCACTGGATAACGATTTCGCTCATGCGCTCGCCGGAGGTCAGAGCCGCCTGCAGCAGTGGCGAAGCCTTGTCGTATACCTTGGTGATCACGACTGGCTTGTGTACGCGCTGACCGGTCGGTTGGCCGGACTGCGGGTCACGCGGGATGATCACATCGTGGCTGAAAGCCTGAACCATGACCTGGTCTTCGTGACCCTCCTGGTAGGTGTTGCCAACCGAGTCGGCAGTGAACGCGCCGGCAGTGATCAGACCTTGTTTTTCGCCAGTGACGGACATATACGCGGGTGTAGCCATGGATGCTCTCCTTGCTAAATAAGTGAGGGTGCCCGGGAGGCGGTATCGCCCGGTGGGTACCTGACTGTTATCAAGGTCCGTGCCATAAACAATTAAATCTATATGAATCAGTTGGTTGATAGGTTTTACAGAGGTCGCGGAGCATTTTCGGCAGAGATCGCCTGTGAATGTGCGCAATAAGTTGCGCAGTACTGCGCAACTTCTTGCGCACTTGGCTGGGGCGCCTGACAGGCCGGGCGATCAGCGACCCGGAAAGGGCTTTCTCAGCGTTGAGTGCGCAACTTCTTGCGCATCAAGGCTGTTAGCCATCACCCGGGTGACCCATCGTCTTATTGGCCGAAAACCTTTAGCAGAACCGCTAGGGTGACAGGTGCAACGAACAGTGCTGCCTGAAGGTCAAACTCAGCGCCGAGATGAATGAACATTTGCGAACTCAAGGAGAACGAGATGAAAATCCTGATGGTTTTAACGTCCCACGATCAATTGGGTAACACGGGTAAGAAAACCGGCTTCTGGCTGGAAGAATTCGCCGCTCCGTATTTCGCCTTCAAGGACGCCGGCGCTCAGCTGACCCTGGCCTCGCCCAAGGGCGGCCAACCACCGCTGGACCCAAAAAGTGACGAGCCGGACGCGCAAACCGCGGCCACTGAGCGCTTTCGTAAAGACTCCGCCGCCCAGTCCGCCTTGGCGTCTACCGCTCTGCTGAGCAGTGCGAGAGCTGAAGATTACGATGCGATTTTCTACCCGGGCGGCCATGGCCCACTGTGGGATTTGACCGAAGACAAAATTTCGATTGCCTTGATCGAGGCGTTTTACAAGGCGGGCAAACCGGTCGCGGCCGTCTGCCACGCACCCGGGGTGTTGCGTGACGTCAAGGGCGCGGACGGCCAGCCGTTGGTCAAAGGCAAGCGCGTGACGGGCTTCACCAACTCTGAGGAGGAGGCTGTGCAACTGACGAACGTCGTGCCGTTTTTGGTGGAGGACATGCTAAAGGAGAAGGGAGCTGTCTATTCCAAAGGTGCGGACTGGGCGAGCTATGTGCTCACGGATGGATTGCTGATCACCGGTCAGAATCCGGCGTCGTCTGAGGCTGCCGCCGAGGCGTTGTTGGCGAAGCTGAAATAAGATCAAAAGATCGTCCGAACGCGACCCGAGCCTTCGGACGATCTTTTTGAGGCATTAACGTTTAATCGTTCAATGCGGCAAAACATTCCTCGATCGAGCGCCGCTGCGTCTCGGCATACAACGCCAACTCATCAATGGTCGATCGCCCCAGCGCCTTCTCGAACACCTGCCGGTTCGAATGCACGCCATAGTGGGTTTGCGCCGCATCCCCCAGGTTCGACTGAAAAATTCCCGCTGCGCTAACCGGCAGGAAATCTTCGTACACCAACGGTTCAACCCGCAAATACCCGCCGCTGAGCAAATCCTCCAGCGACCACGACTTCAGTTCATCGGCCCCCCAACCCTTTTCCGTGACGAAATAGCGAAAGTACGCCAGTTCCTGTTGGCGCATACCTTCGTAAGTGTCAGGAAATTCGCTAAAGTGTTGCGCCATCAGCGCGTTGTAGCGCGCAGCGTTGGCTTCGTTGGGGAAGTCCTTGAGTTCGTCTCGGGTGGCATTGAGCAAGCGGTCGTAAAGCGTCCGGCCCTTGGGGGTGAGTGCGGCGCCGCGTTGCTCGATTTCGCCGAAACGGGCGCTGTGGCTGCCGCGAGTCTCGGCTTGATCGGTGAAAGAGACAGGTTCGTCCAGGGCTTTGAAACTGGTCTGGCGTAGCAAAATCGGGCACTGACGGCGGGGCGGGCCTTCGATCACCGCTTTGGGGGTGATGCCGTGGGCAGGCATTTGCGCCTGGACCCTGTCGATGTCCAGGGTGCGCGGCGTCAGGTGGTTGATATGCGGGCCTGTGAACGCCACCACGTCGGCGATCAGGCGATGCTCGGCAATAAGTTTGCGGTACTGCTCGGCGGTGACGGTGGCGCTGTGGTGCCAGCGGAACGTTTCCAGCGCCTGCTCGACAAAGTTCTTGGCCTCTTGTTCGGTGAGGCCGCCCTGGGTTTCGGCGCGATCGATGAGGGTCAGCGCGGTGGGCGTGAAGATTGAACGCTTATCCAGCACCGATTGGGCGAACGCTCGCAGTTCCAGGTCGTCGATCAGTTCCAGGCGCAGCAGGGAGGTGAAGACCCGGAACGGGCTGACCTGCAACGCCGCCTCATGCACCGCGCGAAAAGCGGTGGAATGCACCGGCACGCCGGCCGGAGTCAGGTCGTAATAACCCACCGGCTGCATGCCCATCACCGCAAACAGCCGGGCGAGGGTCGCCAGTTCATCGGCAGTGCCGACGCGGATCGCGCCATGCCGCTCCAGGTCCAGGCGCTGGATTTCGCCGGTGCTGTTCAGCTGCCGGGCGATCTGCGGGTTGCTGTCCAGCACGTGACGGTTGGTCTGTTCCACCAGTTCCATCAGCTTGCCGTACAGCGGCACTTCTTCGCGGTACATGTCGGACATCGCTTTGGAGAAGCGTTGGCGGATCAGGTCAGGGCTGACGAAGTTCGGGTGGTTCATGAACAAATTCCTGGTGCGGTGACGTAAAGGATGCGGGAAAAGATCGCAGCCTTGCGCGGCGCCGACAAACGAAGAATCTTACGAACTTCATTCTGCAAAGGACTGCTGGTTGTAGCAGCTGCCAAACGCAGCCTCGCAGGCTCGACAGCTGCTACACGGGAAGTTCCGAGCGCAGCGATGCCAGAAATTCCCGATACAACCGCGCCGTGTTCGTCGGTTGTTCCACCATCGGCATATGCCCGGTGTGGTCCCAGACTTCCACTCGCAGATCGGCGATGCCTTTGCTCCAGATCGCCACGCTGCTGACATCGATCAAGCGGTCCTTGCGCCCCCACAACAACAGCGCCTGGCACTTGATGTCGGGCAGTTTCGGCTCCATCGGCGGGCTGGCGCGCAAGTCCCTGAAAATTTCTTCCAGCTCCTCGCATTGCTGTTCATAGCGCTGAGCGATGGCGTCCAGTACCACCTTGGGTACCCACGGAGGGTCGGCCATGGTCATGGCGTAGAAGCGCTGGAATTCTTCCCGTGAATGGATAAGGAACGGGTTGTGGCCCTTTGCCAAATGCCGCTCCAGGTCGCTGACTTCCGGGGCGGTGACACCCGCCGGGTCGATCAGGGCGACCGAAACAATGCGGTCGGGATACGTGGCCGCGAGCCACGCCGCCATGTAACCGCCCATCGAGTTGCCGATCACATGGACTTTCTCGACGCCGCAGACATCGAGCAATTGGATCATCCGCTTGGCCTGCAAAGGAATGTCGTAGCCGCCGCCCGCCTTGAAGCCGGTTTCGCCATGGCCGGCGATGTCGGGGATGATCACCCGATAGTTGCCGACAAAGTGCCGGGCAAAACGCAGCCAGATGTTTTTGTCGGCGCTGTAACCGTGGAGCATCAGCACGCTGCTAGAGGCTTCGTACGGCCCGCCTTGCCAGGTCGAAACGGTCATTTCGGCGATCGGCACGACGATTTTGTGCAGTCGATACAGCTTGGCCTCTATCGACATGTTCAAGTCATAGAGCCAATAACCGATGGCCGGGTAACTCAACCAGCTCCAGGCCACGAAAACTGCGATAGCGACAACCAACACAAGCATCAGGCATCTTCCTTTTACGTGATCAGGACAGAATGTGATCGGCGGGTTTCAGCGCCTTGGTCAACCGGTGATAACTGAAACTGAACCCTGGAAACATCGCAATCACATGACCGCTCTTGCTTTGATACCAACTGTGGCAGCCCCCGGACTTCCATACGGTGCGTTCCATCTCCCGGTGGATCATTTCAGTGTAGGTACGTTCTGCTTCGGGGCGTACTTCGATGCTGCGCAAACCGTGTTCTTTTAATGTGCGGATGCAATCGAGTATGTAATTCATCTGGGACTCGATGATGAACAGCGCCGAGGTGTGGCCGATGCCCGTGTTGGGGCCGGTGACGATGAACAGGTTGGGAAAGTCCGGCAGGCTGGTGCCGAGATAGGCCCGCGGATACAGGGCCCAGAAATCGCTGAGTTGCTTGCCGTTTTTTCCGGTGACCGGGTAGGAAATCACCCCGTCGGTGGCGTCGTAGCCGGTTGACCAGACGATCAGGTCCAGGTCGATGTGTTGGCCGTCCTGGGTGAAAATCCCGGTTTCGTCGAGGGAGGCGATGCCTTGCTCGCGGCTGTGTAGCGTCACGTTACTGCGACCGAGTGCCGGGTACAGGGTGCTTGAGATGATTATCCGTTTGCAGCCGATGGCGTAATCCGGCGTCAGTTTGCGCCTCAGTTCCGGATCGGGCACTTGCCGTTTGAGAACGCGCAGGGCGTGTTGCTGAACCAAACGGATTGCCGGCCGCGAGTATTTGAAGGCAATCACCCGGGTTTCGAACTGCCAGTAGATCATCCAGCGCAACAGTTTGTAGGCCGGTTTGAGCCCCAGCAACCAACGCTGGAAAGGCCCAAAGGCGCGGTCGGCCCGAGGCAATACCCAGTGGGGCGTGCGCTGGAACACATGCAGATGCTCGACGTCCGGGGCAATCGTCGGAATCACCTGGGCCGCGCTGGCGCCGCTGCCAACGATGGCCACGCGTTTTTGCCGGTAATCGTAGGCGTGGTCCCAGTTGTTGGTGTGAAAGGTCTTGCCCTGAAACCGCTCCTGGCCGTCGAAGTGCGGGATCACGGGTTGGCTCAGCGGCCCGGTGGCGTTGATCAGGAACTGTGCGTAAAACGTGCCTTTGCTGCTGGTGTGCACCGCCCAGCGTTTGCCGTCATCGTCCCATTCGATGCGTTCGACATTGGCCTGCAGTTCCACCTTGTCTCGCAGGCCGAAGTGTTCTACCACGTACTGGGTGTAGTGGTGCAGTTCGGCCTGTTCGGCGTACATTTGCGTCCAGCGGTAGGGTGCGAAGGACAGGGAATAGAGTGGCGAGGGCACGTCGACCGCCGCACCGGGGTAGGTGTTTTGGCACCAGGTGCCGCCGAAAAAGTCCCGCCGTTCCAGCAGGCGGAAATCACTGATGCCTGCCTTGAGCAAATTGATCGCCGCGCACTGGCCGCCAAAACCGCTGCCGATGATCAACACTTGAAAGGTCTGCATGGGCCTCCTTTTTTATCGTTATTGATCGAACCCTCCTTTCATGTATAGCCAAACATTGGGCGCTCGCCTCATGGCTATGCCTGGGTATTCAGACCGCCAGCCGGTGATGGCTATTTGACGTTACCCTGATAGACTCTCACCACACTTGAAACCCTAGTGTTTTCAGGTTCCGTTCTGTGGCGCAGAGGCTCCTATGGGAAAAACGGGAGGAAAAGGACTTTCACTGGCCAGGAGGCTTTATACATCGCGAATCCTGGGATTAGCTTTGGGGCTGTTGCTCGTGAGCGCGGCGATGTATCCACTCAACCCGGCACCGTGGGTCTGGGTGGCGATGCTGCTCAACGCCGCACTCTGGCCGCACCTGGCTTATCAATGGGCGCGCCGCGCGCAAGTGCCTTATCACGCTGAACACCGCAACCTGCTGGTGGACGCCTTTCTCGGCGGCTTTTGGGTCGCTGCCATGCAGTTCAATCCGCTGCCCAGCGCGACGACCCTGTCCATGATGGCGATGAACAACGTGGCCATTGGCGGATTGCGTTTCCTGTTGGCGGGAACCGTGGCGCAGATTCTCGGGATAGGTGTCGGACTGCTGATTTTCGCCCCCGCATTCATCCCGCAAACCAGCCAAATGCAGCTGTATGCCTGTCTACCCTTGATGTGTTTGTATCCGCTGGCATTGGGCTGGATCTGCTTTCGCCAGGCCCACACCCTCGGCCGACAAAAGCGTGAGTTGCTAGCCCTGAGCCGCACCGACAGCCTCACCGGCCTGCTGAACCACGGCGCCTGGAAGGATCAACTGGAAGTCGAATTTCAGCGTTGCAAACGTCAGCAGCAGGGCGGGGCAATTGCGCTGATCGACATCGACCATTTCAAAACCATCAACGACACGTACGGCCACGTTGCCGGGGACATCGTCCTGCGTCAGTTGAGCAAAATGCTCAAGCAGAACCTGCGCGCGGCGGATGTTGCCGGGCGCTACGGTGGCGACGAGTTCTGCGTGATCCTCCCGGACCTTCCTCTCACGAGCGCTGCGGCCGCCATGGATGCCCTGCGTGATCGCTTCGCCACCTTGGGCTACGAACAGAGCCCGACGCTGAAAGTCAGCCTGAGCATTGGCCTTGCCGCCTTCAACCCGACCCACACCGACGCGACCCTGTGGCTCAACGACGCCGACCAGGCGCTCTACGAAGCCAAAGCCACCGGTCGTAACCGCGTCATCTGCTGCGGCGATGGCATACCGCATCACGAATTACTTGATTCGGTGTGAACTGTGATCGTTCCCACGCTCCTGCGCGAGAATGCAGCCATGGACGCTCTGCGTCCGTTCTTCGCGTTGCAAGTGTCGTATACGATCTAGAGCCTTGCGCCGTAGTCAGGTAGGGTGTTTTTCACCCCCGACACGAAACAAGGACTGATTCATGACGTTCAATCTCCTGCGCTCCCTGCTGGCCACCAGCCTCGGCCTTACCCTCGCCCTCGGCGCTTTTGCTCCCGCAGCCCTCGCCGAACCGCACAAGCAAGTCCTCGCCGATTCCGAACAGTACAAGGGGGAAGCCCTGAAGTTACTCGAGCGGTTGGTGAACGTCGACTCCGGTTCAGGCTATGAGCCCGGCCTGACCCAAGTGCGCGACATCGCCATCGACGAGTTGAAAAAACTCGGCGCGACCATCGAACTGGTGCCCAATGCGCCGGACAAAAGCAGCCACGTAATCGCGACCCTGAAAGGCACGGGCAAGGCGAAAATCCTGCTGATGGCGCACATGGACACCGTCTTCAAGGAAGGTTCGGCCGCCGAGCGTCCGTTCCACATCAAGGACGGTCGCGCCTACGGGCCGGGCGTGATGGACGACAAGGGCGGCATCGTTGCCGGGATCTATGCGCTGAAAGTCCTGAAAAACCTCGACTTCAAGGACTACGCGCAAATCACCTTCCTGCTCGACGCCAGCGAAGAAACCGGCTCGGACATCGCCACCGACCTGATCAAGAAAACCGCCAAGGCCCATGACGTCACCCTCAACCTCGAACCCGGTCGCCCGGCGGATGGCCTGGTAGTGTGGCGCAAAGGCAGTGCCACTGCAGTGGTCGAGGTCAAGGGCAAGGCGGCTCATGCCGGGGTCGCGCCAGAGCTGGGACGCAACGCCGCCATGGAAGCGGCGCACCAGATTTTGCAGCTCGGCAAACTGGGCGACGCGGAGAAGAAAACCACGATCAACTTCACCGTGCTCAAGGCCGGCGACCGAACCAACGTTATTCCGGATCAAGCCACTGCCAAGGCCGATGTGCGGGCGGCGGTGCCGGAGGAGTTTGACCGGATCGAGAAGGATCTGGCGCGGGTTTCGAAAGACAAGCTGATTCCCGAGACGGAAGTCACCACCACACTTCAACGCGGATTGCCGCCGATGCCGCAGACGCCGGAATCGGATCGGTTGATGGCCATGGCTCAGGGGATTTACGGGGAGATTGGCCGTAAGTTGACGGAAGAAGGCAGTGGTGGGGCGGCGGATGCGAGTTTGTCCGCGGGTGTGGGTACGCCGACGCTGGATGGGTTCGGGATTGTCGGCGGCAACATTCATACGCCGGAGGAATATGCGGAGGTTGAGAGTGTGACGCCGCGGATTTATTTGTTGTCGAGGATGATTATGGAGTTGGCCAAGCACTAATCTCACCGCTGATCTTTCCCACGCTCCCGCGTGGGAATGCAGCCCTGGACGCTCCGCGTCCCATCCGAAGCCGAACGCGGAGCGTCCGTTGAGGCGTTACCACGCAGAGCGTGGGAACGATCAATACGCTGGAGGAATATGCGGAAGTTGAGCGCGTGGCGCCGCGGATTTATATGTTGTCGAGGATGATTATGGAGTTGGCCAAGCCCTGATCTCACCGCTGATCGTTCCTACGCTCCCGCGTGGGAATGCAGCCCGGGACGCTCCGCGTCCCATCCGAAGCCGAACGCGGAGCGTCCGTTGAGGCGTTACCACGCAGAGCGTGGGAACGATCAATACGCCGGAGGAATATGCGGAAGTTGAGCGCGTGGCGCCGCGGATTTGTATGTTGTCGGGGATGATTATGGAGTTGGCCAAGCCCTGATCTCATCGCTGATCGTTCCCACGCTCCCGCGTGGGAATGCAGCCCGGGACGCTCCGCGTCCCATCCGAAGCCGAACGCGGAGCGTCCGTTGAGGCGTTACCACGCAGAGCGTGGGAACGATCAATACGCCGGAGGAATATGCGGAAGTTGAGCGCGTGGCGCCGCGGATTTGTATGTTGTCGCGGATGATTATGGAGTTGGCCAAGCCCTGATCTCATCGCTGATCGTTCCCACGCTCCCGCGTGGGAATGCAGCCCGGGACGCTCCGCGTCCCATCCGAAGCCGAACGCGGAGCGTCCGTTGAGGCGTTACCACGCAGAGCGTGGGAACGATCAATACGCCGGAGGAATATGCGGAAGTTGAGCGCGTGGCGCCGCGGATTTATATGTTGTCGCGGATGATTATGGAGTTGGCCAAGCCCTGATCTCATCGCTGATCGTTCCCACGCTCCCGCGTGCAGCCCGGGACGCTCCGCGTCCCATCCGAAGCCGAACGCGGAGCGTCCGTTGAGGCGTTACCACGCAGAGCGTGGGAACGATCAACAGGCAAAACACTCTCGCCGTCATTACTCCTTAACACTCATAAACTCTTCCGCCCAGCGGATGTATTCCTCAGGCTGCGTATAGGTGTGGGTCAACTCGGTAGCGCTCAGGTCCGACGCCTGAGTAAAGATCTGCCGTTGTTCCCGCAGGCTGTCGTAAGTGGCCTTGATCGCGGCGAAGTAGGCGCCGTGACCATCGATAGTGACCCGCACGCCCAGTTCGGCCAGGCGTTTATCGTCACGCAACAGTGGATTGCCGTAGGTGACCAGCATCAGCGGCACGCTCAGGTGCTCGGCGATCTGTTCCAGTTGGTCAAAGTCCTGCACACCCACCATGCAAATCCCATCCGCACCGGCCTGCTGGTAGTGCTTTGTGCGGCTGATGATTTCCTGGATCGGCAAAATCCCCGCGTTCGTGCGGGCAATGATCGCCATCTCCGAGTCGACCCGGGCTTCCAGCGCCGCACGAATCTTGCCGACGCCTTCCGCCACCCCGATCAGGTCGGTGGACTTGCGGCCGAACTGGGCCGGCAGCAGCGTGTCTTCGATGGTCAGGGCCGCCACACCGGCGCGTTCGAGTTCGACGATGGTACGCATGACGTTGAGTGCGTTGCCATAGCCGTGGTCGGCGTCGGCGATGACCGGCAATTGGGCAACACGGCCGATGCGGGTGGCCTGCTCAGCGAATTCGCTGAGGGTGATCAAGGCAAAGTCGGGGGCGCCCAGTACCTGCAACGACGCGACCGAACCGCCCAGGATCCCCACTTCGAAACCCAGGTCAGCAGCAATACGGGCCGACATCGGGTCGAAGACCGACGCCGTGTGATAGCAGGCGTTGGAAGCGAACAGCTCGCGAAAGTTACGGCGTAAATCTTGATGAGAAAGCCTGGACATATGAGTTCCACCACTGCAATGGGAATGGAAGGGCTTGAGCAAAAGTGTCAACGCCGAAGGAACAAAAGGCTAGCACGCGGGCGAGGGAAGGATGATGACGAATTTGCAGAAGCCTGCAGTTGATTGCTGAGTGATACCTCTTGGTGAAAAAAAGGCTGCAAACCTTGTCAGTCTGCAGCCTTGGTAGTGCGCTTAAAGAGAGCGATTTCAGCTTTGGGCCGGCACGCCCCAGATTTTCTTGATCTCGTGGATATTACCCACGTTATAACGAGGTATGAAGTTAAGGCATAGTTCTACCGACGTTGTCTTGATCGGCGTGTTGATTACGTTGGTTCCAGCGCGCAGAAGAGGAGCTTCGTTCCAGTTGTTCATTGGTTTGTTCATGATGATTTTCCTTTTTAAGATTAGTGAAGCAGCAATAGCTACTCGCCTTGTAGCAGTGACAGCGTGCTTTCAAAGAATGCTGTTTCCTGCATAGCAATACCGGGGTAAGTCGGTACATAGTTTTCGTCGAAGCACCAAGCTTCTTCGGTGATATCCGGCCGTTGTGGGTGAATAAGCAAACTCAACGATGCGGACATTGTTCTGGGTGGAAGTTGTTTATGTATTTCCTTTAGTGGGAGCATGTGCAGAACCTCTCCGGGTGCTAGTTTAAGTACGCGCTCTTCACTGAGTGCTGGTCTGGCACCGGTTTGTATTGGTGTATTGTCAAGTATCTTTCGTGTGACAGTTGTGTACCCATCGCCGCTATAACCCACAGCATAGATTTCAAAGTCGTGAGTGTGGTTCAGGTCATAGATGAACGTTTCACTTTCATCTTGTGACGTGACCGGAGACCAGAAGCCCAGGCGAACTGTAAACATATCATTGTAGGACAGTACAAAAGCATATGAACTGTAGAGGCTGTTGCTAGTACTAAACCCTTCTCGCTGAATAGTGGTGTAAAGGTGCTCGCTCAGCAACGTTCGATTTGTAGCCAGTTGACGCAAATCCTCTATGATTTTTGGCTTGTCTCGCTCAAGGTCGTAAGTTGCCATACGCCCAATAAACGCCTCCAGTTTCATGCCGCCTCACTTTGCTCGTCGAGTAAATGGTTCAGGCGACTGTTTTGCAGTTTTCTCAACAGCGGCACGTAATGCAGTGCGGCCTGCGGATCGGTTTGCTGAATCAACTGAAACGCTTTCCACGCAACGGCAGGGTGGTAGTGATAAACCAGTTCTTCGGCCACTTTTCCGGCCTCGGGATCTTGTGCGGCTTCAAGTAACTCAAGGCTCACCAAGTAACGGGCGGCGCTGTCGTCATGAGGGAACCAGGCGATTTTGCGCAATGAGGTGCGATCAAATACACCAATGTCTGCACTGCTGTCTGGCAGGTTGATGCTGCCGATAAATGCCGCATGCCCGGTGCCCATCGGATTGCTGTCGAACAGGACCTTTGAGCCGTCAATGAACAATGGGTTGTCAGCGTCGACAATGATCTGCTTCCCGAGTGTCAGGTGGTTATCCTGTACCGTATACAGCTGAACGGGAAATGATTGATCGTTGATGGCGAACAAAATACTGTTCCCTGGAACGGTGTAGAGCAACTGTGATGCGGATGCGCTGTCAGGTGTCTTGAGGCTGATGTTCCCACTTTCGTTGCAGTGCAGCAGCAATGTTCCGGTATGAATGTTCGTTAACTTCATGATCGCAGCAGTTTGAGAAACGGCATGGGTGCGTGCGGTGTCTTCGCGCACCTTGCTGACCAGTTTATTAATGTCGGAGGTGATGTCGAAGGTTTTGAGAGTGGTTAAAAGTCGGTCTGGCGATAAGTCGGCGTTTAAAAGTGTCTCGATCATGAAAGGCTCTGCTTTTTTATTTTTTGAGGTTGGGCAACTATTAGTCGGGGTACGTAAAAAAAGAATTCGGGTTTCAGTGTTGATCATATGAGAAATATAAAATGCGGCATTGGTTCTTTCTGCGGGTTGTATGGTTAATTCGTTTCGTATGATCGGTTGATGTTTTGGAGTATGGAGGGGGCGTTTGGTAAAGGCAATTTGGTAGTTGTTAGTTAATGTTGTTAGTTGTCAGCGGATATTTTTTCGGAGAAATCAGATTGCAGCTCCGTGCACCGCTTGCGCAGTGGCTGGCCATTAGCGGTAGTTCGAGAGAGACGCTTCAGACTACGGTGATCGTAGTTGAACCTATACTGGCTCGACCCGTTTCAAACTGGAGTGAATCACGCCGCCGCCGCCTGCTGCTGCTGATTGAGCAACGGCACGGCGCGTACCGAGTTGCCGGGTTGCAGTTGCAGGCGTTTGGCGGTGAGGCGGTCGACGATCAGGCTGTTACCCACCTGTCTGGCCTGCGCTGCGGTGATGCGGCAGTTTTCCAGGCGACGGTTGTGGATCATCCACACCGGGGCCTGCTCGTCGGGTGTGCCGATGGCCAGCACCAGCTGTTGGCTGTCGCGCACGGTACGGATAGTCGAGACAGGGGCTTCGATCACGGGGCCGGCGTCAAAGATGTCGATGTAACCCTTATGGGCAAAGCCTTCGGCGGTGAGGATTTTCAAGGCCGGTTCGGTGTTCGGGTGCGCCTTGCCGATCACGGCCTGAGCCTGTTCGGTGAGCAGGCAGGTGTAGAGCGGTTGGCGTGGCATCAGTTCAGCGATGAACGACTTGCTGCCCAGCCCCGACAAGTGATCGGCGTGGCTGAATTCCATCTTGAAGAAGTGCCGGCCCAGGCTGTCCCAGAACGGTGAACAGCCTTGTTCGTCGGCGCTGCCACGCAGTTCGGCGATGAGTTTGTCGCCGAACAGGTGCTGAAACTCGGCAACAAACAACAAACGTCCCAACGACAGCAATCGACCGTTACTACCCTGGCGTTGATCGGGTCGCAGAAACAGCGAGCAAATCTCCGATTGGCCGGTCATTTCATTGTTCAGGAACAGCGTCGGAATCTGCCGTCGAATACCCAGGTCCGGTGACGAACTGACCGTGAGCCCGACCCGGTAGTTGTACCAGGGCTCGCGCAGGCCCACGGCGCCCGCCAGGGCACTGACGCCCACCAGTTGCTGATCGTCGTCTTCGAGCACGAAGAGGTAATCGGCATCGGCGCGTTCGACCTGTTCGGCGAAGGTTCGTTGCGCCCAACGTATCCGGTGGGTCAGGCGTTCTTCGTTGGCCGGCAGGGTCGTGAAGCCGGGGCCTGCCTGATGCACCAGGTTCAGCAAGGCGGGCAGGTCGGTGACGTGAACCGGGCGGACAATCATGATGCAACTCCTTCTGCACGCCTGCTCGGGCGCTGTCGTTGGGCACGGGGCCGGGTGATGCTCACAGGGCGATCAGCCGGATCGGGCTGCCTTCGGTCACGTTCAGGGCGGCGCACATCTCGGCGCTCAATCCCACAGGTTGCCCGGTCTGGTAATCCAGATCGGCGACGATGGCGCGATAGTCCTTCAGCGAATCGTTGCTGACCAGAAAGCTGCCGCGTGCGTCGATGGACGAATCCAACCGAGCCGTGCCAGTCTGACTCTGGGCAATAGAGCGGATACCGGGGGTGCGCGCATACAGCGTCGGACCACCGTCGAACAGGTCAATGTAGCTGTTGGTCTCGAACCCTTCGCGCTCGAGGATATCGAAGGCTTCCTGGCCATCGGGGTGGATACGGCCGATGCAGTCCTGCGCAGCCTGCGACAGCATCGGCACGTAGATAGGGTATTGCGGCATCAGTTCGGCGAGAAAGGTTCGGCTCTCCAGACCGCAAAGCCGCTCGGCCTCGGCGTAGGGCAGGTCGAAGAAATGCTTGCCCACCGCATCCCAGAACGGCGATTGCCCTTCATCGCTGCTGAAGCCGACGATCTCGGTGATGACGGCTTCGGCAAAGCGCCGCGAGTGCGCGGCGATGAACAATAGCCGCGCCCGGGACAGCAGTTCAGAGAACCGCGTTCGCACCAATGCCGCGTCAATATGAAAACCCCGCAGCAAGGTATGGCCACTGAGGTCGTGACACAACGACAGCGCCGGCACGCCGTGCTCGATGTTCAGCTCCCGCGAGGCGCTGGTGAAATGCCGGTTGCGCAGGCTGTAGAACGGCTCGCTGAAACCGGCGGTGGCAAGGATCTCCGAGCAGCCCACCAAACACTCTCGGGTGAGATCTTCCAGCACGAAGAAATAATTCTCCGGACCCTGACCCTCAACGTCTTTTTCGAATGAGGCACAGGAGTCGAGAATCTTCTCGCGCAGGCATTCGGTGTCGTCCGGCAAGGACGTGACGCCTACCAGACTGTCGCGCGCCAGTTGTTGCAACTGGGGCAGGTCGGTTAACTCGACTGGGCGTAAGACCAGCATGGATGCACTCCTGTATCAAAGGGTTCGGCGGTTAGCACCGAACCTGACTATCACTGTCGGTTTCCACGCGATATATCGGCGGTCGCCTGAATTTTTGTCAGACGCCGCTCTTTTTCTTGTCAGCCGTTGCTCGGGTCGGGCAGTACCGTGCCGGTGCCCAATTTGTTGAGTACAAACAGGTAGACCAGGCCCAGGGCAATCCAGATCAGGCCGAGTTTCTGTGCATCGACGCCCATGTTGTACATGATGGCCGCGACGATGATGAAGCCGATCACCGGGCAGATCAGGTGACGGATCACCTGTCCGGATTTCTGCCGACGCCAGTAGTAGTTGATGACCGTCAGGTGCAGCAACATGAAACCGCTCAGTGCGCCGAAGTTCACCAGCGAGGTGAGGGTGTCCACCGAGTTGATGAACAGGTAGCAGATCACCAGCGACAGCACGGCCACCAGATAGATGCTCACGTACGGCGTGTTGTGGTTGGGGTGAACCTTGGCCAGTACTTTGGGCAGCTTGCCGTCTCGGGCCATGCCGAACAGCAGACGAGACACCGCCGCTTGAGAGGTGATTGCCACCGCAACGCCCCAGGCCAGGGCCGTAGCCACGGCGGTCAGGGTGGCGAGCCAGCTGCCGGCCGCGATTTCAGCGATTTCATAAAACGCCGTGTCAGCTGATTTGAAACCCATGCCGGCCGCCAGATCCGTCGCAATCCAGGTCTGCACGACGAAGATCACGCCCATGACCACCAGCGTTATCAGCGCGGCCTTACCGACACTGCGGCCCGGGTCACCCTTGACCTCTTCGGCGAGGGTGGAAATCGCATCGAACCCGAGGAACGACAGCACCGCAATCGACACTGCTTGCATCAGCAGGGCGAAGTTGAACGTCTCGGGGTTGTACAACGGCGCCAGTGTCAGCTGACCGTTACCGCCGCCGCTGTGCAGCGCGTTCCAGGCGTAGAACAGGAAGATTCCCAGCACCACCAGCTGCGCCAGCAGAAAGATGATGTTCATTCGCGCGGTGAAAGTGATGCCCCGCAGATTGACGAAGGTCGCGCTGACCAGGAAGGCCAGGATGAAACCGACTTTCGGAATGTCCGGGTACAAATGATTCAGCGCCATGGCCGCGTACACATACAGCAGCGGCGGAATCAGCAAGTAATCGAGGAGCATCAGCCAACCGGCGATAAACCCTATGTGCTGGTTCAGGCCGCGCTGGGCGTAGGAGTAAACCGAGCCAGCAATCGGAAAGGCCCGAGCCATGCTGCCGTAACTCAGGGCAGTGAAGAGCATCGCCACCATGCCGATGATGTAGGCCAGCGGTACCAGCCCCGGTGCCTCGGCGTTGACGTAGCCATAAACACCAAACGGTGCGATGGGGATCATGAAGATCATCCCGTACACCACCAGGTCGGTCAGCGACAGGCTGCGTTTCAATTCTTGCTTGTATCCGAGTTCTTCTAATTCCATGAAGCCATTCTCCTGGGATGAATGCAGCTGCAAGCTGCGAGTTTGAAGCGATTCCTTTACAACAGCGGCGCCAGGTATTCGGTCCAGCGACTGACGTCTTCAGGCGTGCGCAGCAGGTCGTTGCGCACCTCGATCAACACCGACTCCAGGCCTCGTGCATCGCCGTGGACCGGCACGGTCATGTCACCCAGCGGGTTGATTTTGTACGGCTCATTACCGGCAACCTTGAGTGGATGCTGGCTCAAACCATCGATCAATCGCTGGGCATACGCCTTGGCCTCTCTGTACAGCACGCCAACTTCCAGCACGCGAGGCTGGCCGTGATAGGCCGGCGTGAAACTGTGAATGCCCACCACCCGTACTGGCCGGCCTTGAGCGATACGTTGGTCAATCAAGGTGTGCAGTCGAGCATGAAATGGCTCGAACAAGGATTGCCGACGGTACTCGCGGGTGGCTTCGTCCAGATCCCGATTGCCCGGTACCTGATAAATCTCGCTCTGCGCCGGAATGCTGTCCGGGGCGTGGCGCGGTCGGTTGAGGTCGACCAACAGTCGCGAATAGTTGGCCGCCAACAGCGTTGCGCCCAGTGCCTGGGACAAACCCTCGGCCAGCGCCAGGGCACCGATGTCCCAGGCGATGTGCTCGCGGGCCGCCTCGTGACTCAGGCCCAGGTCATTTAACCCGGCCGGAATAAAACGACTGGCGTGCTCGCACACCAGAATCAACGGGTGCCCGGAGTCTTCCCGGCTCAGGGTGTACGCGGGCTCGGTGTAAAGACCGAGCTCAGCAGATTCAGTACAGGCGCGCATAGTGCTCACAGCGTTCGGCGGGCGACAGCCGTTCCGTCAGCGTCAGTTCCTCGGTTTTAAGGGCGAAGTAGGTGTCCAGCAACGCGCTCGGCAGGGCTTCGATCAGTGCCTCGCTGTTGCGCAGGCAATCCAGGGCCTGGGCAAGGGAAGCGGGCAGGGCGACGATGCCGCGCGCCTGGCGTTGTTCTTCGTTCAGGGAGTCGGGGACTTCATCGGTGATGGCGTTCAAGGCCAGGCGTTGCTCGATGCCCAACCGACCGGCAATCAGCAGCGCGGCCATGGCCAGGTGTGGCGAGGACGTGGCGTCCATGGCGCGAAATTCCAGGTTGAATTGCGTCGCCACCGATTTTCCGCCCAGGCTCGTCGTCGGGCAGATTCGCAGCGCCGCTTCGCGGTTGCGTTGCCCGAGGCAAGCGTAGGACGCGCTCCAGTGATGGGGCTGCAAACGCGCGTAGGACACCGGCGTCGGCGCAGTAAATGCACACAGCGCTGGCAGGTAATGCAGGATGCCAGCGGCCCAGTGCTGGCCGAGGGTCGACAAGCCATTGGTGGTGCCAGCGTCGTACATCACCGGTTGGCCGGCCAGGTCCAGCAGGCTGACGTGCAGGTGCACGCCGTTGCACACCGCCTGCTCCGAGGTCTTGGGCGCGAAGCTCAAATCCAGGCCCATTTGCCGGGCGACCTCGCGGGTGATTTCACGAACGTTCACCGCGCGGTCGGCAGCGGCCACCCCAAGGGTCGGGCGACAGGTGATTTCGTATTGATGCTTGCCATACTCGGGCAGGAACATTTCCGGTTCGACGCCACCGGCGCGCAAGGCGCTGAGCAACCAACCGCCAAACTCCGCACCCTGACGCTGGGCTTGCAGAGAAAACGCCAGGTGTTCAACTTCGCCGGCGTTCACGTTGAATTCATGCTCGAACGCAGCATTGACCTGCAAACCCAACTCGGCGCGATAACGCTCTACCTCGTTGCGCAACAGCGTACGCGGGCAAGCACCCCACGGGCGGCCATCGGTTTCGCGAATGTCGCTGTGAATAAAATCCAGCGCCGGGGCGTCGGGATCGGGGCCGTTATTGACCGTCACTCGGCTGACCAGATCGGGCATCAGCCGCAAGTCCCCATAAGCGCCCCACGGGTTGGTGGAGGCGATAATGTCTTGCGGGGTCAGGGCACTGTTGGCCGGCACCCAGCCGCAACCCGCCCTTTGATAGTGCTCGAGTTCGTCCGTGGGAAAGGAGCGACCGCGTGTCACGCCAATCAGGTCGGTGGTGACGAGGGTAGTCATGGGCAGTGGCAACAGGCGCTCGCTCATGGCTGCATCTCCTGCAACCGGCCGAGCACGGTCTGGGTGTCGGTGATCCAGCAGTAACCCTTGATTGCATTCAGGCAGGCCTGATGACGCTCGGCTGTGTAAGTCGCGCAGGCATCGTCCACCAGCGTCACGAGGTAACCGCGGTCGGCGGCATCACGCACGGCCATGTCCACGCACTGGTCGGTGACGATGCCGGCGATGATCAGGTGCCGCGTCCCGAGGTTGCGCAGCACGTAGTCGATGTTGGTGGAGTTGAAGACCCCGGACGAGGTCTTGGGCAGCACGATTTCGTTTTCTACCGGGGTCAGGTCGTCGATGATCCGCGCTTGCGGGCTGCCCTTGGGCAAGTGCATGTCCGAGAGTTTGTGGTCCAGCGAGCGGTCGCGGCCATCAGCGGTGAGGCTTTCGATGAGGGTGTGCAGCACGTTTTGCCTGGCGCTGCGAAAGGCGCTGAGCAGCCGGCGTTGATTGGGCACCACCTGCATGTGGGTGCGGGTCAGGAAGTACTCGGCGTCCGGCCCGTTGAGGTGCGGGTCGAACTGCGGCTCAAGCCAGGCGCATTGCATGTCCACCAGCAACAGCGCGGTGTGATCAGTGACGAACGGCAAATCCCGAGGCGAGTGGTGGGGGAGCGTGAACATCCTTATTTTTCCTCCAGCAGGTGAGTGTCGAAGTCGGTCCGCAGGGCGTCGATGCCTTCCAGGCGATCGGCCAGATCAGGACTGCGCAGGGTCAGGCAGGCAATCAGCGCCTCGACCTGAGCCAGCGCCGGGACCATGGAGTCGAAGGCCGACACCGATTCCACCGGCGCACTGATAATCAGGTCGGCCATTTCCCGCAGCGGTGAAGCATAGATGTCAGTGAACAACACCATGCGTGCATATCGACTTTTCGCCGCATTGGCCACGCGCAGGGCCTGTGATTGGTAGCGGCGATAGTCGAACACCAGCACTACGTCCTGACGCTGCACGTCGAACAATCGGTCTGGCAGTTGCGCGTTGTCTTCCAAGGCGAAACAGCCCGGACGCAGCAGGCGCAGGTGGTTGAGCAAATAATTGGCGAGGAAACTGCTGAAGCGCCCACCGAAGCAATGCACCTGATGGCGGGTGTCGAGCAGCCACTCCACCAGAATCCGTATATCTTCGGGTTGGGTCAGGGCATGGGTGTCCACCAGCGCTCGATGGCTGTCCGCCAGATAATGGCTCCAGGCGTCGCCTTTCTGAAGATGAGAACGAGGCTGCAACAGGGCGCTGGGGGAACGGAGGCGGTGGTCCATGTCGCTGAGCAGGGCATCCTGGAAATCGGCGTAACCGCTAAAGCCCAGTTTTTTCACCAGCCGCACGATGGTGGGATCGCTGACACCAGCATGTTCGGCCAACCGTGACATCGGGCCCAGTCCGTTGCGCGGGTACTGGTCCAGCAAGGCACGGATGACTTTGCGTTCCGACGGCGTAAGTTCCAGGCCGGGATCGGTGATCAGGTCTCTGAGAGAAGGCATCCGGGCTCCTGCTGGATGGATGTGTCGGTTTTGTTTCACAAATTGCTAAAACAGTATTTATGTAGCGGACTCAACATGTCTAGTGAATTTTTCCATGGTTTTTTAAAGCCCCAAATTGGGGCGAAAAACACGTGGGCCTTGAGCTACATGGATGTCGACTGAGCTTGTAGGCCATTGCCCATAGTGGTGTCGGATATCGCCGATTTTTCAGGTGAGATGAGTTTTCGAACGTGTATGACTGGATCAAACGAAACGCCCTGGATCGCGCTTCTTGCGGCACAATTGCGCAATTGTCGCGGCGTGATTCCGCATTCCATCCCATCGACAGAGTGATCCTTGGTGCAGGCAACCCGTTTAACCCTGATGTGCCACGCTCGAACCGTCGCACAGAAATTGGCGCGTTTTCCTACGAATGAGCCGCTGGAAATGGATTGGCAATCGGCAAGGGGATCTCGTTGTGCTCAGTTCAAAGGGACGCCACGACTGGTGTGTGGACCTGAACTGAGAACCCGGCAAACCGCCGAGCTGTTCGGCAGCGACGTGGAGATTGTCTGCGCACTGAGGGATTGCGATTTCGGGAACTGGAAAGGCGCGCGGATCGACGATCTGCAAAAATCCGCAGCCGAAACCCTGCAGGTCTGGCTCGATGACCCGAATTCGGCACCCCACGGTGGCGAGTCGGTGGCGCAACTCGCTGAGCGGGTGGCCGCCTGGCTGAAAACTCTGGAGGCCATACAGGGGCACATCGTTGCTGTCACCCATCCGTTTGTCATTCGCGCCGCCCTGACGCACGTGCTGCAAGGCGCTTCGTTCAACCTGATCGACGTCGAACCGCTGTCGACCATCGAGTTGCGGTTCAACGGCCGCTGGCGCCTACGCTTGCTGGGCACTGACCCTGAGGGAACACGTTGATGAAAAAACTTCTGGTCATCGGCATCGGTGCCGGCAACCCCGATTACATCACGATGCAAGCCGTGAAAGCGCTGAACCTCGTCGATGTGTTTTTCCTCATGGACAAGGGCCAGAGCAAAGACAAACTGATCGACCTGCGCCGCGAGATCTGCGAGCGCTACATCACCGATGGCGACTACCGCTTTGTCGAAGCCCACAGCCCGGAGCGCGAGCGTGGTGATGTGGACTACAAGGCCAGCGTGGAAGACTTGAATCTGGCCAAGCAGCAGACCTTCGAACGGCTGATCAACGAGGAAATGAATGACGACCAGTGCGCCGGTTTTCTAGTGTGGGGCGATCCGGCGCTGTACGACAGCACTGTCCGGATCTTGCAGGCGATTCTGGTCTCGGGCCGGTGCGTCTTCGAGTTCGAAGTGATCCCCGGCATCACCAGTGTCCAGGCGCTGGCGGCGCAGCATAAGGTGCCACTGAACCGCATTGGCCGCTCGATTGAAATCACCACCGGCCGGCGGCTGGCGGCGGGGCAGGTGAGCGATGCCGACAGCCTGGTGGTGATGCTGGATGCGGAGGATTCCTACCATCAAGTGGTGGATCAGGAGACAGAGATTTACTGGGGGGCCTACCTCGGGACGCCGGATGAAATCCTGATCAGCGGCAAGCTCAAGGAGGTGGCGGATGAGATCGAACGGGTGCGCAAGGCGGCGCGGTTGGCCAATGGGTGGATTATGGATACCTATTTGTTGCGTAAGCCTTGAGATAAGCAGTGTCCGGGCTGACGCCTTCGCGGGCAAGCCTCGCTCCTACAAGAACACCGCCGTACCCGTAGGAGCGAGCGGTGCGGCGATCCGACTTGCCCGCGAAGGGGCCCTCAAACACACCTCAAATTATTGCTTTAACCTCACGTCCAAACCGCTCCCGATACACCGATGGCGGCACCCCGACCACGCTACGAAACGCCACCCGAAAACTCTCCACCGAGCGATACCCACAGCGTTGGGCAATCTGGTCGGTGTTCTGATTCGTGCACTCAAGCAACTCGCGGGCCCGGCCCAGACGCTCATGCTGCAACCAGGCTTTAGGCGGCATGCCAGTGGCTTCAGTGAATCGGCGCAGAAACGTCCGTTCACTCATGGCTGCCTCACTTGCCAGCTCGCGAACCTCCAGCGGTTCATGTAAACGCTCCCGCGCCCACTGCATGACGCGGGACAAATCGCTACGAGGCGTAGGACTGACCGGCGTCGGAATAAACTGCGCCTGGCCCCCGGTGCGTTGCGGCGACATCACCAGCCGCCGCGCCACCGAGTTGGCCACCTGCGTACCGAAGTCCCGCGCCACCAAGTGCAGGCAGGCATCGATACCAGCAGCGCTGCCGGCCGAAGTGATCAACTGACCTGAATCGACATAAAGAACGTCCGGGTCCACCAGAATGTTCGGAAAACGCTCGGCCAACTCAGCGGTGTAACGCCAGTGCGTCGTGGCGCCGCGACCGTCCAGCAACCCGGTGGCCGCCAGCACGAACACCCCCGAACAGATCGACAGCAGCCGCGCGCCCCGTGCATGGGCCTGGCGCAGGGCCGCGATCAATGCCTCAGGCACCGGGGCGCTGCGATCACGCCAGCCGGGAATGATGATGGTCCGGGCGTCCTCGAGCAGTTCCATGCCGCCATCGGCCAGCACCTGAATACCGCCCATGGCGCGCATCGGGCCCCGATCGACAGCGGCGATCCGATGCTCGTACCAAGGGAAGTCGAACTCCGGACGTGCCAGGCCGAAGATCTCCACGGCGATGCCGAACTCGAACGTACAGAGGCCGTCGTAGGCCAGAATCGCGACCAATCCAGGGGTGGGCTGCATTTGGCGGAAAGTTCCCGGTGAGTGTCTTGTTCGCCACTGTAGTCGCAAGCGTCGGGCGGATAAAGTCTTCTCACACCCACCGAGACTTTGGAGTACTGCCCATGACCAGCCTGGTCCGCGAGATTCCCGCCGCCCCATCGGCCATCGCCCTGATGCATTTCAGCAACCGTCTGACCTTCGAAACCGATTGTTCCGACGTCAATGGCAGCCAACAGGCCGGCGAGGTGGATTTTGTCCTGGTGGATGTGCGCGGCCCGCTCGCATTCGAGCGTGGGCATGTGCCGGGAGCGATCAATATTCCGGGGCGACTGCTGACCGCTGAAGGTCTGGCGGCTTACCCGAAAACCAGCTTGTTCGTGGTTTATTGCGCCGGACCCCACTGCAACGGCGCCAATAAGGCGGCGGTGAAACTGGCGGCGCAGGGTTACCCGGTCAAGGAAATGATCGGCGGAGTGACCGGGTGGCTGGATGAAGGGTTTGAGTTGAGTACTGCGGTTCAACGGTCAGTGAATGCTGTGATCGGATGCGAGTGTTGATCAGGTTGTAACCTGCGCCTCCCACCACCCATCCAGCGTCGCCTGCAACCACTCGAACACGGTTGCGTAGGCGGCGCTTTCCTGTTGACCTCGGGGCAGCGGTGACTCGTCGGAAAAATGCGCATTGAGCGTCGCCACTGATTCAGCATTCCACTCTGGATGAAACTGCAAACCCACCCGCGTCGGCCCGACGCAATACATCTGCTGCTCGCACTGATCACTGCTGGCCAGCAACTGCGCGTGGGGCGGCAAGTCGATCGCGTCTTCGTGCCATTCCAGCACCTGCAACGTCTGGCCATTGATAAAGGTCACAGACGTCCATCCGGTTTCGGTGCGGTCCATCCGCCGCACATTACCGTCCAGACTCAGCGCCAGCAGCTGCGCCCCCAGACAAATCGCGAACACCGCCGCGCCTTGATCCAGGCTGCCCGCTAACCACTGGCGTTCAGCTTCCAGCCAGGCCGGCCCGGCGTTGGACTCATAAGGCCCGCCCAACAGGATCACGGGTGCTGCACTGACTGGCGGCAACTGGCCGAGGTCAGCGCGAAAGACGTTCAGCGTCAGTCCTCGGCACTTGGCCCAGTCGGCAATGGAGCCAGGACCTTCGGCGGGGTGGTGCTGGATCAGATTCAATGTTGGCATCAGGGCTCTCTTGTAGTTTTTGCGTGTGGTTTTTGTCTGAAAAAAGGGCTTGTCCTACAGTCTTTGCACCGGCTTGGCGCACGCTTCGAGGAACTCGAATCCGTCGGCCACTTTTCTATAAGAATTTGTCGCTTAAACACAATTTGCCCTCCTGAAGCCGCTCTAGACTGCCGGCCACTTCGGTGCTCTCCAACCGGACGCAGCCTACCGAAAGCTGCCAATAAAAGCCTTCGCATACAGGAGTTATAAATGAAGAAGCTAGTGATGTTCGGTGCCTTGGCACTGTCGATGTTGTCCCTGACGGCTGTGGCCGAAGACGCCAAGCCGATCCGCCTCGGTATCGAAGCCGGTTACCCGCCATTCTCGATGAAAACCCCTGACGGCAAACTCACTGGTTTCGACGTGGACATCGGCGACGCGCTGTGCGAGCAGATGAAAGTGAAGTGCACCTGGGTCGAGCAAGAGTTCGACGGCCTGATCCCGGCTCTGAAGGTCAAGAAAATTGACGCGATTCTGTCGTCCATGACCATCACTGACGATCGCAAAAAGAACGTCGATTTCACCATCAAGTACTACCACACCCCGGCGCGTTTCGTGATGAAGGCAGGCACCGACATCAAGGACCCACTGACCGAACTCAAAGGCAAGAAAGTCGGTGTGCTGCGCGCCAGTACTCACGATCGCTTCGCCACTGAAGTGCTGGTGCCGGCCGGTATCAATCTGGTTCGCTACGGCTCCCAGCAGGAAGCCAACCTGGACATGGTCGCCGGTCGTCTCGACGCGATACTGGCCGACTCGGTCAACCTGGATGACGGTTTCCTGAAAACCGACGCGGGCAAGGGCTTTGCTTTTGTAGGCCCGACCTACGAAGACGCCAAGTACTTCGGCGGCGGTGCCGGTATCGCTGTGCGCAAGGGTGATAAAGAGCTGGCGGACAAATTCAACACCGCCATCACTGAAATCCGCGCCAACGGCAAGTACAAGCAAGTGCAAGATAAGTATTTTGACTTTGACGTTTACGGCCAGTAATCACGCGGATCAAACAAGTGGCAACCGTTGACGCGGGTGCCACTTTTTTTATGTCTTCATGATTTATTCTGCGCAGATCACGAATACAGGAGCACGCCATGCAACGCATCGACCATTCACTGCCCTGGAGTCACCTGGGCACCGAGCGCACCCTCAGCGTGTTTCGGTATGGCGCGGGCACTCGCAAGGTCTATATTCAGGCCAGCCTGCACGCTGATGAACTGCCGGGCATGCGCACGGCGTGGGAGCTGAAGAAGCGCCTGACCGAACTCGACACCCAAGGCCAGTTGCAGGGCGTGATTGAACTGGTCCCGGTGGCCAATCCCATTGGCCTCGATCAGCACCTGCAAGGCAGCCACATGGGCCGCTTCGAGCTGGGCAGTGGCAAGAATTTCAACCGCTCCTTCGTTGAACTCAGCACACCGGTTGCCGAGTTGATCGGCGATCAGTTGGGCAGCGATGCGGCTGCCAACATCGCGCTGATTCGCCAGACCATGGGCCAAGTACTCGATGGCTTGCCGGCACCAGTCTCGCAGCTTGAAGCCATGCACCGCTTGCTGCTGCGCCACGCCTGCGATGCCGACATCACCCTCGATCTGCATTGTGATTTCGACGCGGCGATTCATCTTTATGCCTTGCCGCAACACTGGCCGCAGTGGCAATCCCTGGCGGCGCGTTTGAAGGCTGGGGTTGCATTGCTCTGCGAAGACTCCGGCGGCAGCTCATTCGATGAGTCGTGTTCATCGCCGTGGTTACGCCTGGCAAGGGCTTTCCCTGAGGCCGCGATCCCGCCGGCCAACCTGGCGACGACGCTGGAGTTAGGCAGCCTGGGTGATACGCGGGTCGATCAGGCTCAAGCCAATTGCGAGGCGATTCTCGGGTTCCTCGCCGAGCAGGGTTTCATCAAAGGCACTTGGCCTGCGGCACCAAGCGAATGCTGTGAAGGCATGCCGTTCGAAGGCACCCAATACCTGTTCGCGCCGCATCACGGGGTTGTCAGTTTCCTGCGCGATTCGGGTGAGTGGGTGGAGAAGGGCGATGCCCTGTTTGAAGTGGTTGACCCACTGAGCGACCGGGTCACCACCGTCTGCGCCGGGACCGGTGGCGTATTGTTTGCAATTGATCGCGGGCGCTACACCCAGCCGGGCACCTGGCAGGCGAAGGTGGCGGGGCGTGAGCCGATTCGTGTCGGAAAGCTAATCAACGACTGAGAATTTTCGTTGTCGCCCGATCGTTCCCACCAGAGTGTGGGAACGATCGTTGGGGCGGCGTATCCGAAAAGAGATGTTAGGCTCTGCCCCGAATCCTGCACGTGTGAAGGAAGGTTTATGTTGAAGTTTTTCGTTCTGCTGACACTCCTAGCGTCCGCCGCCGTCCACGCTCAAACCCCGCTGCAAACCGATCTGCCGCTCAAGTACCTGGAGCAGGCCGACCCCGAATCGCGCAATCAGCCTTTGGTGATTTTTCTCCACGGTTACGGCAGTAACGAGGAGGATCTGTTCGGCATCAAGGATGAGTTACCCGCGCAATACAACTTCCTGTCCGTGCGGGCACCTATGACGATGGAAGAGGGCAGCTACCAGTGGTTTCGCCAGAAAGGCCAGGGCGCCTACAACGGTGAGACGGATGATCTGAAGTCCAGCGGCCAGGTGTTGCTGGATTTCGTCGCACAAGCGGCGAAGAAATATCATACCGAACCGAACAAGGTTTTCCTGGTGGGTTTCAGCCAGGGCGCGATCATGTCCTACGAGGTGGCGCTGCGTCATCCCAAGGCGGTGGGCGGGATCGCAGCGTTGAGCGGGCGAATTTTGCCGGTGCTCCAGTCCGAACTGAAACCGGATGAAAACCGCCAGAAGCTGGCGATTTTTATTGGACATGGCACGGCGGACAAACGTCTTCCCTACAATGACGGCACGGACGCCGACAGCCTGTTGCAGAGCCTGTCACTCAAGCCTGAATTTCATGCCTACCCTGGCGTCGGTCACAGCATCAGTGCTGCCGAAATGCAGAATTTGAGCGCCTGGTTGCAGCGGCTCAATCCCTGATTCTTACTTGCCGGTGACGATCTGTTTGACCAGCGTCTCGTGGCCAGCATTGTCGCTGAGGCGGGAAATAACCTGAACGATCGCCATGCGCGTGTTGGACGCAGCCATCACTGTGGTGTCGAGGGTTTTGCCGCCGCCCTGGGTGGCGGTACTGTCGATCTGGCGCAGGCCCAGGCCGGTGCCTTTCTGGGTCAGGCTTTTTTCGCTGAGCTTGGTGAAGTCCGGCAGCGCCTTGGCTTGTTCAGTGGCGAAGTCGGACGCCGCCGAATCGAGGAACTGACCGTCGTTGTCTTTGACGTTGAGGCCGCCGGGGATGGTGTTTTCAGCCGCGATCACGACGGTTTTGGTGGCCTGATTGGTGTACATGGTGCCCGTTGCCCCGGCGGTACCGGTGGCCGCGTCGCCGGCGGGCAACGGGTTGGTAACGAAGCCTTTGGGCAGGGTGAACTTGAACTTGCCGCCGAGCATCGAGACTTTCTGTGCTGGCGCGGTATCGTTGGCAGTGGCCTTGGCGGCCTGCGCATTCAGCACTCCCAGACTGGCAACCGCCGTCAGCAACAGGACAACGGCTTTTTTACTCAACAATGACATTCAGAAACTCCAGGGGATGGTCGCGCTTTGAGGTCGATCATCCCATGGAATTCACTTTGTAGCAGCCCTCACATGAGGCTGATGGTGGGCGAAACCCGTTCGATTGACGTACACGCTTTTTGCTTTACTCATTCGAAATTATCGAACGTGTTGTCGGCACTTTAGAGGTTGATCGCGAGGTGGCGATGGCCGCACCGGCGATAATCAGCAGTGCAGGGACGATTAGAATCGGGCTGGCATGGCTGCGCCCGACGGTGATCAGCAACAACGTGGAAATCAGCGGCGCGAGGTAGGAAAGCGCCCCCAGCGTCGCCAGACTGCCGTGTTTGGTGGCGTGGTCCCAGGCAAAAAACGCCAGTCCGACCGGCCCCAGACCGAGGACGACAATTGCGGTCCATTGGTTGAAGTCGGGCTGTACCGTGGTTTCGAAGGCCAGGTGACAGACCAGTCCGGCCACGGCGACCAGGCCGCAGATTCCGCCAATGATGCTGCTGGGTACTTCGCTGAACCGGCGGTTGATCACCGAATAAACCGACCAGATCAGCGCACAGCCAAACGCCGCGAGATAACCGGCGATGGGCATCGCGGTATCAGCATTCGGGGCGCGCTGCTGCATGATGAAAGCCGTGCCGGCCAGGCCCAGCAGTGCACCGAGCAATTGCCGTTTGTGCAGCTTTTCTCCGGCCGAAAACGCCGACAGCAACACCAGCAACAGCGGCCAAAGGTAATTGATCAGGCTGGCTTCGGCCGCAGGCGCAGTTTTGAGCGCGAAAAAGTACAACGCGTGATAAACGAAAATTCCGACGAACCCGGTCGCCCAAACGGCCCAGGGCTGGCGCCAGCTATTGAACCCGGCGATTCCGCGTCGGCCCAGAATCACCAGGCTCGCCGCGAACGCCGCGCCGAAACCCAGTGTCAGCAGTTCAAACGGTGGAATACCTTCGGTGAGGGTGGTCAGCAACGCCAGGGAGGACCAGAGCACTATCGCAATCACGCCGACGGCCGTAGCGCTGTGGCTGTTTCGGAGCTGAGTCATGTCTGTTCCTTCAGCGCGATGAGCGGGCGACCATCCTGACCCGATGACATCAAGCAGCTTAGCGTTTGATTGCCGTACGTCCAGCGTCCGCCGCCAGGCTCACCGGTTTTGCCAGCAAGCGCTTGGTCACCCCGAGCATACCCACTGACACCGCGACGCCAAGGGCGAACGCGGTCAGACCCATGCCAGGCAACGCCAGCGCCAACACCAGGCAAAACGCGGCGAACGAATACATCCCGGTCGCCGTCGCCCGCAGCAAAGCAGCGGTAAACGCCGGACCGCGGGTTTGCTGGGAGAACACCGCCATCACGCTGCCCAGCACCGGGAACACGGCGAGCAGGCCGCTCCAGCGTTCGCCGACGGTGCTGGCCAACAAGGTGACCGCGAGGGTGAGCAAGGCGCCGGCAATCATGCGCAACAGCAGTTTGTCGGACTTCGGCACCGGGACTGAAAGGATTGGCTGTACCGAGGGAAACAGATACGGCGCTGCCAGCAGGGCAGTTGCGGCGGCGATCACAGAGAACACCAGGGACATCGGAGTCAACGACAGCACACCGGCCGCCGTAGCCCAGACCAACAGCGATATGAGCAGCGCCCACGGCCAACTCGCGCGTTGTGCAACCTGAGCGTAGGTCACGCAAAAGGCAATCATCGCGAACATCGCAGACAGCGCTGCCGTCGCCGATTGAGCGGCGAACACCTGGCCCTGTTCGATGGCGAGAAAGAACAGTATCGGCCCGACCACCACCGGCAACCCCGACAACCACCCGGCGACACTCGGTCCCCAGCGTTTACCGGCCAGGGAAATCAACAAGAGAAATCCTGGGATGACCAGCAGTTTGAGTATCAGCACGCAAGCACCTCCGACCTGAATGAGCGGCAACGTTAGCATTGCGGAGGGTGGTTTGCTTTATGGATTGCTGAGTTTTGTATACAAAGCTACTGCCCCTTGGGTGCGCAGGGCGAAACGTCTAAGCTGCCCCCTTCCACCTGTTTCTGGATGATTTCGTGAAATTCAGTTTGCCCAAAACCGCCACGGCGCCTTTCTGTCCGCCGGAAGTGGCCGGCAGCGTTGCCGTCGATCCCCGCGCCTCGTTCTTCAAACGGATGCTGCGCTTTGCCGGTCCTGGTTTGCTGGTTTCCATCGGCTACATGGACCCGGGCAATTGGGCGACCGCCATCGAGGCCGGCTCACGGTTTGGTTACAGCCTGTTGTTCGTGGTGCTGCTGGCGAGTCTGGCGGGGATGGTGGTGCAATGTTTGTGTTCGCGCTTGGGCATTGCCACTGGGCGTGATCTGGCGCAGTTGTCCCGGGAGCGCTACAGCACGCGGACCGCACGGACCCAGTGGGTGTTGGCGGAAGTCTCGATTATCGCCACTGATCTGGCCGAAGTGCTCGGCTGCGCCCTGGCGTTCCATTTGCTGCTGGGCTGTTCGCTGACTTTCGGCATCGCGCTCACGGCGTTCGACACGTTGCTGGTGCTGGCCCTGCAAAACCGTGGCTTCCGCCGACTCGAAGCGATCATGCTGGTGCTGGTGGGCACTATCGGCGTGTGTTTCTTCGTAGAATTGCTGCTGATCAAACCTTACTGGCCGGACGTCGCCCGTGGTTTCACGCCATCACTGTCAGCCATCGGTGATGCCGCGCCGCTGTACCTGGCCATCGGTATTCTCGGGGCCACGGTGATGCCGCATAACTTGTACCTGCACACCTCCATCGTGCAGACCCGGATGATCGGCAAGGACCTGGCCAGCAAGCAGGACGCGGTGAAACTGGCGCGCATCGACACCATTGGCTCCCTGGCCTTGGCGTTGCTGGTCAACGCAGCCATCCTGATCCTCGCTGCTGCGGCGTTCCACAAGACCGGGCATTCCGACGTGGTGGACATCCAGGACGCTTATCACCTGCTTGATCCGTTGGTGGGCGGGGCGCTGGCCAGCGTGTTGTTTGGTGTTGCGTTGCTGGCGTCGGGTCAGAGTTCGACTTTCACCGGGACCATCGCCGGGCAGGTGATCATGGAGGGTTTCCTCAACCTGCGGATTCCCTGCTGGCAACGACGATTGATCACGCGCGGGCTGGCGCTGATCCCGGCGTTCATTGGTGTCTGGCTGATGGGCGACAATGCGATCGGCAAGCTGCTGGTATTGAGTCAGGTGGTGTTGAGTCTGCAATTGCCGTTTGCGTTGTATCCGCTGATTCGCATGACCAACGATCACAAGCTCATGGGACCGTTTGTAAATCGATTGTCGACGCGGGTACTGGCGTGGGGGTTGTTTGTGGTGATCAGCGCGGCGAACAGCTGGTTGATCTTGCAGTTTCTGGATTGACCTCAGCGGAGTGAAAACGCCTCGACCACAAAGTCGATGAACACCCGGGTCTTGGCCGGCATCAACGTCCGGCTCGGGTAATACAGCGAAATCGGCCCCGCGTCGGCGTGCCAATCGGGCAGCAGGCGCACCAGTTCGCCACGCTGGATATTCGCCCGCACATCCGGCAATACCAGCAGTGTTACGCCCAAGCCCAGTATCGCCGCTTCGCGCATGGCGGCCGGATCATTGAGCACAATGTTTTCGTTCAAATTGGCCGGTGCTTCATTGCCCGCGCCATCGTGCATCAGCCATTGGCGAATCCGCCCGGTGTGGGTGCCGCGCATCACAATGCCGGTGTGTCCGGACAGGTCCGCCGGACTGTCAGGCAGGCTGCGTTGCGCGAGGTAGGCCGGTGAAGCGACTGCCACGACATGCGCCGCCGCCAACGTCCGCGACACCACCCCGGGCGTCAACTCGAAACCGCCGCCAATGGCCGCGTCATACCCTTCGGCAATCAAATCCACGGGACGGTTTTCGAAGTGCCAATCCGGGCGAATCAGCGGGTAGCGTGCCAGGAATCCCGGCAGCAGCGGCAAGACATGACCGATGCCAAAGGTCGGCGCGAGGCTGACTTTGAGCACTCCCGCTGGCTCGCCTCGGTCACTGCTCACCGCGCTGATCGCTGTCTGTAACGCTTGCAGATTGCCGCCGATGCTCGTCAGAAAGCTTTCCCCGGCTTCGGTCAGGGACAACTTGCGGGTCGAGCGCTGGAACAGCCGCACGCCGATGTTGCGTTCGAGCATCGCCACGTTGCGGCTGACAGCGGCAGGCGTCAGCGCGAGTACCCGTGCGGCGGCGGAAAAACTGCCGGTTTCGGCGCTGCGTACGAAGGATTCGAGGTTGGCAAGGGTTTCCATGGCAGGCACCTGCTAGTCATGCTTGAAAATCATTCAAGGCATTACCCTCTAATCAAACGCTAATGGCAAGCGCAGTATCACTCCATCGACAACCCACGAGTGAACCACCATGAGCACCATCGGAATCATCGGCGCCGGCGCAATCGGCGCAGCCTTTGCCAGAGCACTCTCGCGTCAAGGCATTGAAGTCGTTATCGCCAACAGCCGTGGCCCGCAAAGCCTGGTCTCGCTGGTGGAAGAACTCGGACCAACAGCGCGTGCCGGAACTCGCGAGGAGGCCGCCGCACAAGCCATCGTGTTGGTCGCGGTCAACTGGTCGAAGTTGCCGACCGCGCTCGCCGGTCTGGTGGATTTTGGCGGACGGATTGTCATCGACGCCAACAACTCAATCGAGGCGCCATCGTTCAAAGCGGTGGATTTGCAGGGCCGCAGCTCCAGCGAAGTGTTTGCCGAATGGGTGTCCGGTGCGAGGGTGGTGAAGGCGTTCAATCACCTTCAGGCGCGTTTTCTGGAAAGCGACCCGGCGGCGGAGGGTGGGCGGCGAGTGATGTTTCTTTCTGGTGATGATGCCGACGCGAAAGCTCAAGTGGCAGCGCTCATTGAACATCTGGGATTCTTCGGGATTGATCTGGGGGAGTTGAGCGTCGGGGCGCGGCTGGTGCAGTTTCCAGGCGGTCCGCTGCCGCTGCTGAATCTGGTGAAATTCGCCTGACGGCCAGATAAAAAAAGAACCCGGTGCGATGTGAATCGCACCGGGCATTTTGCCAGACGGCGAACGGATATTCGTGGGTCCCCGCGCCATCTGTTGAACGCTTTACGCCCGTTCGATCGCCAGTGCCACGCCCTGCCCACCACCGATGCACAGGGTGGCGAGGCCTTTCTTGGCGTCACGCTTGATCATTTCATGCAGCAAGGTCACCAGCACCCGGCAACCCGATGCACCGATCGGGTGACCCAGAGCGATGGCGCCGCCGTTGACGTTGACTTTGTTCAGGTCCCATTCCAGGTCCTTGGCCACCGCCAGAGATTGCGCAGCGAAAGCTTCGTTGGCTTCGATCAGGTCCAGTTGGTCGATGGACCAGTTGGCCTTGGCCAGGCAACGACGAGTAGCGCTGACCGGGCCGATGCCCATGATCGCCGGGTCGACGCCCGCATTGGCGTAAGCAGCGATTTTCGCCAGCACTGGCAGGCCGAGGGCCTTGGCTTTTTCGGCGCTCATCAGGATCACGGCGGCGGCGCCGTCGTTCAGGGACGAGGCGTTACCGGCGGTCACCGAACCGTCTTTTTTGAAGGCAGGTTTCAGTTTGCCCAGCGCTTCAGCGGTGGTACCTGCCCGGGGTTGTTCGTCAACCTGGAAAGCAACCGGATCGCCTTTGCGCTGAGGAATCAGGATCGGCGTGATCTCGTCGGCAAAACGCCCGGCTTCGATGGCGGCCGTGGCTTTCTGCTGCGAGGCCGCGGCGAAGGCGTCTTGCTGTTCGCGGGTCAGGTTGTACTTGTCTGCCAGGTTTTCTGCGGTGATGCCCATGTGGTAATCGTTGAACGCATCCCACAGGCCGTCGCTGATCATGGTGTCGACGATTTGCGCGTGACCCATGCGCAGACCGGTGCGCGCACCGGGCATGACGTAATTGGACAGGCTCATGTTTTCCTGGCCGCCGGCAATGATCACGTCGGCATCGCCGCAACGAATCGCCTGGGTCGCCAGATGCAGCGCTTTGAGGCCCGAACCACAGACCTTGTTCAGGGTCATGGCGGGTACCGTAAACGGCAGGCCAGCCTTGATCGCTGACTGGCGCGCCGGGTTCTGCCCAGCGCCGGCGGTCAACACCTGGCCCATGATCACTTCATCGACTTCAGCAACGTCCAGGCCGGTTTGCGCCAGCAGCTGGCGGATCACCGCAGCGCCGAGGTCAACGGCGGAAACATTCGCCAGCGCACCCTGGAAACTGCCGATGGCGGTACGGGTGGCGGCGACAATGACGACTTCTTGCATGGAATGATTCCTCACTGAGCAGCGAACTGCATTTGCGGAACGTGATCCGGCACGATCAGTTTACCAGCGGTCTTGGCGACTATCTCCTCGACGCTGACGCCCGGTGCGCGTTCCTTGAGAATGAACGCACCGTCCTTGATTTCCAGGTAGGCGAGGTCGGTCAGCACACGCTTGATGCAACCGGCGCCGGTCAGCGGCAGGCTGCAGCGTGGCAGCAGTTTCGACTCACCGTCCTTGGAGGCGTGGGTCATGGTGACGATGATGTTTTCCGCACCGGCCACCAGGTCCATCGCGCCGCCCATGCCCTTGACCAGCTTGCCAGGGATCATCCAGGAGGCGATGTTGCCTTCCACGTCGACTTCAAACGCACCGAGTACGGTGAGGTCGACATGACCGCCGCGAATCATCGCGAAGGACTCGGCCGAGGAAAAGATCGACGCGCCGATACGTGCGGTCACGGTTTGTTTGCCGGCGTTGATCATGTCGGCATCGATGGTTTCTTCAGTAGGAAAGGGGCCCATGCCGAGCAGGCCGTTTTCAGACTGCAGCATGACTTCCATGCCTTCAGGGATGTAGTTGGCGACCAGGGTCGGAATGCCGATGCCCAGGTTCACGTAAAAGCCGTCCTGCATTTCACGGGCGACGCGTTGAGCCATTTGTTCGCGGGAAAGTGCCATTGTTGTTATTCCTTCATTCGGTCCGGGGGCGGGGATTACTTACGCACGGTGCGCTGTTCGATGCGCTTCTCGAACGTGCCGCAAATGACCCGGTCGACGTAGATGCCAGGGGTGTGGATCTGCGCCGGGTCCAGCTCGCCGGGTTCGACGATTTCTTCGACTTCGACCACAGTGATCTTGCCGGCAGTGGCGGCCAGCGGATTGAAGTTCTGGGCGGTATGGCGATAGATGACGTTGCCGAAATGGTCGGCTTTCCAGCCTTTGACGATGGCGAAGTCACCGGTGATGGATTCTTCCATCAGGTACTTGCGGCCGTGGAATTCGCGGACTTCCTTGCCGTCGGCAACCGGAGTGCCGACGCCAGTGGCGGTGAAGAAAGCCGGGATGCCGGCGCCGCCCGCACGCATTTTTTCGGCCAGGGTGCCTTGAGGGGTCAGGTCAACTTCGATTTCGCCGCTGAGCAGTTGTTCTTCGAACATCTTGTTCTCGCCCACATACGAAGCGACAACCTTGCGAATCTGTCGGTCTTCCAGCAGCACACCGAGGCCGAAACCGTCGACGCCGCAGTTGTTGGAAACCACGGTGAGGTCGCGGGTGCCTTTGCGCTTGATCTCGGCGATGAGGTTTTCCGGGATCCCGCACAGACCGAAGCCGCCGGCGATCACGGTCATGCCGTCTTCAAGACCTGCCAGAGCTTCCTCATAGGAACTCACGCGCTTGTCGAAACCTGCCATATGCACCTCTTTTATTCTTTGTGGGCGGCTGGCTAGCCGTAGGGGTTGAGTGTCTCGTCAGTGAATTCATTTGTTAAGTTGATTTTTAAGGTTGATTGATAGATAAAACTCACCAATTACCTGCCCCGTACTACGTTGGAGACACCGGTCATGACAGTCAAGCAGATCCGCGCGTTCCTGGCCGTGGCCCAGAGTTTGAGTTTTGCCGTGGCCTGCGAGCGGTTGCACCTGTCGCAATCGGCGTTGAGCCTGACCATCAAGGCGCTGGAGGAGGGGCTGGGCGGGCGTCTGTTCACCCGCAATACACGCAATGTGGCGTTGACGGCTGAAGGCGAGTCGCTGGTGCCACTGGCTCGGCGGCTGATTGCTGATTGGGACAATGCCGAGGATGAACTGCGGCAGCGTTTCACGCTTCAGCGCGGTCGCGTGACGTTGGCGGCAATGCCGTCGTTTGCCGGCAACCTGCTGCCGCCGATCCTGAAAACCTTCCGCGCGCGGTATCCCAAGGTGAACGTCACGGTGAATGACGTGATCAACGAGCAGGTGCTGGAAATGGTGCGTGATCGGCAGGTCGAACTGGGGGTAGCGTTTGAGCCGACTCAGAGTTCATCGCTGGAATTCACGCCGTTGTACATGGACCGTTTCGTTGCGGTGGTGCCTCATGATTCTGCGTTCGCCGAACTGGTCGATATCGATTGGCAGACCTTGCTCAAGGAGCCGTTCATCACATTGCAGCGACCGTCGACGGTGCGGGTGATGCTGGAAGAACACTTGCAGGCTCGAGGGATGAAGTTGCCCGTGGAGTTTGAAAGCCATCAATTGGCGACGGTTGGGCGGATGGTGGCGAGCGGGTTGGGGGTGAGCGCAGTGCCGGCGTTGTGCGCCGGGCAGATGCGGGAGCTGGGCGCGCGATGTATTACCTTGCGAGACCCGGTGGTGGAGCGGGCGATTGGGGTATTGACCAAGCCTGGGGTTGAATTGTCGGCAGCGGCTCAGGCGTTGTTCGACATCCTCAAAGAAGAAAACCTGGGCCAGCGCCTCCACTGATCCTAACTGATCGTTCCCACGCTCCGCGTGGGAATGCATCCCGTGACGCTCCGCGTCACATAAAAAGCCGAACGCGGAGCGTCCGTTGAGGCATTCCCACGCGGAGCGTCACTAGTGTCCGGTAAACATGCTTCATAGTTGAAGGCTGCCTTGGGCAGCCTTCAACTTTTCTCGCTCCTGCCTTCGTCGATCCCTCAATACTGGGGTTCCGGGCCGTTCAAACAGGACATGAACTATGCGAACCGTCAGTTCGAACAACGAGCCGGTAAATCCTGAGCGACGATGGAGTATTTGCAGTAACAGATAGCTGATCAAGGCACTGTAAATCTGCAAACGCACCGCATTTTCGGAGTAGGCATAAAAGCGTTTGAGCTTCAGATGTTGTTTGATCCACTTGAAAAATAGCTCGATCTGCCAACGATCTTTGTACAAGGACGCGATTTCTTCAGCTGTCCTCGTGAAGTCGTTGGTCACCAGAACTAACGGCGTCGCATGCCCCTCGCGCTCAACCACGACGCGTCTTACCGACTTTTCCCAATAGTCGTTCAGGCGTTTGCCGGCCAAATGCTTTTTGCCAAACTGGACGACTTCATCGGTCATGACCGAGCTTTGCTCAGTCACGGTCGAGTGCTCATGCAGCACTTTGATATTGGCGTTTTTCTTCAGGCGGGTGACGAAAAAAGCACCTTTGGTCTGCAACTCGTGCCACCAGTTGTAATCGCAGTAGCCCTTGTCGAAAACATACGTCATGCCGGTCTGGATCGGCATTTCCAGTGCATCGCTCAGGTCGTTGACGTTGGCAGGCGTAATGTTCACGTACACCGGGGCCAGCTGCGCCAGATCCAGCCCGACATGCACTTTGAGGCCTTGGGTGATGCGGGTTTTCGTCGCGGCTGTCCAGCCATCGAAGTGAGGTCCGCGCAAGGTGATCGACGTGGAGTCAATCAGGCTAACCATGGCCCCGACCTCCTTGCGCTGCTGGCGGCTGACGGCGCTCATCAGGTACCCACAAAGGTCCTGTAATGGCCGGTAGTCACGCTTGTTCAAGGCATCGGACATTGTCGAGCGGGCAATAGGGCCGGCATTAAGATGGTAGCTATGCGGGCCGAAATTTTCGGAGATAGTCGCCAAGGATCGCAGGCTTGAGGCTCGGGTCAAATGGCCGCTGATCAGTGTCACCAGCAATTGCCAGGTCGTGCAGCGTTTGACGTAGCGATCAGCTTGGTGTGTTTCGATGGATTGCTGGAAAAACTGGCGCGGGATCGCACTGAGTAGTTGGCTTAAACGGGTGCTGGAAAACATAAGTCAAAATCGAGTCTGAAAAAACCGATTATGCCTCACAGCCGCCAACAGCAAGGGGGAGCAAGCTCCCCCCTCGTTTTTTACCGGACACTAGTGACGCGGAGCGTGGGAACGATCATCGGGACAGGTGTTGTGTCAGCAGGGGTAGAAGCCGCTCACAAGACCCCTCAATTTTCAAATCAAGGATGTCATCCGCCCGAGTCTTCCCCAAATTAATCGCAATCAACGGCTTCCCCTGATCCGCCACCACCCGGCACAACCGAAACGCCGAATACGCCATCAACGAAGACCCGATCACCAACAATCCCGCCGCCTTTTCGACCGCCGCCATTGCCTTGGCCGCCGTCGCCTGCGCCACGTTCTCGCCAAAAAACACCACGTCCGGCTTCATCCGTTCCCCTGTGCAGTGCGGACAATGCGGCACCTGAAAGCGCGCTTCAAAAGCCGCGTCGAGCAGGGTATCGCCATCCGGTGCCTGCACCGCGTCCACCCCGGCCAGATAAGGGTTCTGTTCTTCCATCAGTTGCTGGATCGAATCCCGTTCGCTGCGCTTCCCGCAGTCCAGGCACAGGACCCGGTGCAGGCTGCCGTGGAGTTCGATGACGTCATGGCTGCCGGCCTGGTCGTGCAGGGTGTCGACGTTTTGAGTGATCAGCCCGCTGATCTGCTGCGAACTTTGCAAACTGGCCAAGGCCTCGTGGGCCACATTCGGCTGAGCCTGGCGCACCCGCGTCCAACCGAGCATCGCTCGCGCCCAATAGCGGCGCCGAGATTCGGGGGACGAGAGAAACTCCTGATACATCATCGGTTGCCGGCCACGCCGCACGCCCTGGTTGTCGCGGTAGTCCGGAATGCCCGACGGGGTGCTGATGCCGGCGCCGGTGAGGACCACAAACGGCTGGTCAGCCATTAACTGCTGGAGGCGGTCGAGTTGTTCGCGGATGGGGCTGCCTGGCATGTTCAACACTCCGGGGACCATGAGTGTTTGCAGGGTAGCATTTGCCGACCACCCTGCAGGAGCACGGCTTGCCGGCGATGGCGATCTTACGGACGCCATCGCCGGCAAGCCGTGCTCCTACATTTGCGGTAGTTACTTACGCGCCTCCAGAATCAGGTTGAACGGTGTTTCCGTGGCCCGACGGAACGTCTTGAACCCCGCCTCGGTGAAGACTTTGCGCAGTCGCGCCTCGCCAGCCTGGGCGCCGAGCCCGAGGCCGACTTCCTGGGACAGCGAGTTCGGTGTGCAGATGAAGGTCGAGGCGGCGTAGAACAACCGACCAACGGGGGTAGTGTTTTCGTCGAGCGAGTCATTGGCGAACGGTTCCACCAGCAACACCGTGCCGTCCGGTTTCAGCGAGTCATAAGCGTGCCGCGCTGCACCCACCGGGTCGCCCATGTCGTGCAGGCAGTCGAAGTAGCAGACCAGGTCATAGTCGTCGCCGGGGTAGCTTTTTGCCGTGCCCTGAAAGAACTGCGCCCGCCCGGACACGCCACCTGCTTCGGCGCGTTGGGTGGCGACCGTGACAGAGGGCGCGTGGTAGTCGAAACCGACGAATCGCGAATCGGGGAACGCCTGGGCCATGATCACGGTTGATGCGCCATGCCCGCAGCCGATATCTGCCACCTTGGCGCCAGCCTTCAGTTTGGCGACCACGCCTTCGAGTGCTGGCAGCCATTCGGCGACCAAGTGCGCTTTGTAACCTGGCCGGAAGAACCGCTCCGTGCCGCTGAACATGCACGGATGGTGATCGCCCCAGGCGAGGGCACCATCGCCGCGCATGGCGTTGACCAGTTTGTCCTTGTCATGGAAAAACGATGCGACCACCCCGATACCCCCCGCCACATAGACCGGTGAGTCTTCGATCGCCAATGCCAGAGCCTGCTCTTCGGGCAGGCGGAACTGGCCGTCGCGGTGTTCCATGTAACCGGAAGCAGCGTGGGCGCTGAGCCATTCGCGCAGCAGGCGGGTGTTACAGCCGGTTTTGTCGGCGAGGGCTTCAGGGGTGACTGGCTGACTGTCGGCCATGGCCCGGTACAGCCCGAGCTCTTCACCGAGGATGACATTGGCGAGCATCGCCGCGCCGCCCATGTCGTTCACCAGTTTGCCCATGAAATCATTGAGTCTGGCCTCGTCCATCACGTTTGCTCCTTCAGCAGGATCACGGTCCAGAAGCCTTGTTTTCCGAGGCGTTCACTTCTGGGCGGTGGTCGTGGGAATGAACAGGACGATAAGCGCGCCCTGCGTGCAGTAAGTTTAGTCCGGGGTCCGTGCACCGCTGCCTGGAGCGACGAAAGCCCCTTGGGGGATAGGTGTGATGTATCTCTGCGTATCTAACCAACCGCTCGATACAGTGCCTTGAACTATCGCTCACCGAGGGAGTTCAGGCGCTTGGCGGCAGCATCAATTTAACGGGGAGTTGGTGTCCGGTTTTGTAGGGGCAAGTCCAGTCAGTCCCCTCTACCCCTTGGGGTGTTCGTACCGGACAGTGATCCAGCAGTTGCTGGAAGAGGCTAAAGCGCCCGCTGCGTAATGCTTCAAGTCAATGGCTCAGAGGCTACGCGCCGCGGGCCAGTGGTTTTTTCTCCTGACTGCGCCGCCACGCGGCGGGTGGTGCTCCGAACTCACGACGAAAAGCCCGGCTGAACGCCGTGTCGGTCTGATAGCCCACCTCTTCGGCAATCCGCATCAACGAGCTGTTACTGCTGCGTAACAGGTTGGCCGCCAGCAACATGCGCCATTGCGTCAGGTACTGCATCGGCGAACTCCCCACCAGTTGCTGAAAGCGCTCTGCCAACACCGACCTTGAAGTACCGGCAGTGCGCGCCAGTTCATCCAGCGTCCAGGCGTGACAAGGTTTTTTGTGCAACGCGTTGAGGGCGGCGCCGACAATCCGGTCGCCTACGCCCGCCAGCCAACCGGTACGCCCTTCGCTCTGTTCGTGCATGTACAGGCGCAGCACCTCGATGAATAGCACCTCGGCCAGTTTCGCCAACACACCTTCGCCGCCGGGGCGGGGCGAGCGTGCTTCGGCCAGCGCATAACGGACCGACGATTCCAGCCAGATACCGGCATTCGAGCCGCGCACATTGACCCGGACCACCGCCGGCAGTCCGGTCAGCAACATCCCCGCCAACTGCGTATCGCACGCCAGATAGCCGCACACCAGACGCGTTACCGCGCCGCCACCGCCATAACTCAACTGCCGTGGGCGGCGCGCAAGTACCACGTCCAGTCGCGCACCGGTGGCGGGTGCGAGCCCCGGTTTAGAACTCATGCGATGGGCGTCCCCCTGAGGGAAAACCACCACATCGCCGGCCGTGAGCAGGAGAGGGGAATCATCACCCAGCTCGACGTAACACTCGCCTTCGGTGATCAAGTGAAAGATCACCACGCG
This sequence comes from Pseudomonas sp. ZS1P83, assembly GCF_054897825.1. Lineage (NCBI taxonomy): Bacteria > Pseudomonadati > Pseudomonadota > Gammaproteobacteria > Pseudomonadales > Pseudomonadaceae > Pseudomonas > Pseudomonas sp. ZS1P83. The sequence continues at coordinate 3,016,665 of NZ_CM142706.1, read as the reverse complement.
TTCGGCACCGGGCTCCAGAAACGGCGCCGCCGTGTCGGCGCTCGGCGACTGGTAGCACCAGGGTGCAGTGAACCTGGCATTGATGAAAATCGCGCCGACCAGGCGGACGACGCGCAGCGTCTGGGACAGGGCATCCATGGTGGTTTTCCCGTGTTGGCGGGCTGCTCTTGGTGGGTGAGCTTGATTGTGAGCCTGTCGTGCCAGAGCGTGAAATCTCCGGACGATCGGACAGGGTTGGCCGACGATCGGGCAGGACGCCAGCGTTGCCCGGCGCGATAGTTGGCAAACAGGGTCCGCCGACCCTGTCATCGATAATAAGAATGAGAGGTTGCCATGCCGAAGTTCGTCATAGAACGCGAGATCCCGGGCGCTGGAACACTGTCAGAAAGGGATTTGAAAGCCGCTTCGCAAAAGTCCTGCAGGACGTTGCGCGACTTGCCAGAGGTGCAGTGGCAGCAGAGTTATGTCACCGGTGACAAGCTCTACTGCGTGTACATCGCGCCCAACGAAGAGTTGATCAGGGAGCACGCCAGGCAGAGCGGTTTCCCGGCCAACCGCATTTCCCAGGTCACGGCTATCATCGATCCGACCACGGCAGAATAAGCCGGGCTGCGTTCCAACCCGCAACGGAGCGGAATTCATGAGTACACCCATTGATCTTACTGCCTTGAAAAACCGTCAGATGGCCTCCTGGGCCAGTGGCGACTATGCCGTTATCGGCACCACTTTGCAGATTGTCGGCGAGCAACTGGCCGAGGCCTGCGACCTGCTTTGCGATGAACGCGTGCTCGACGTGGCCGCCGGCAACGGTAACGCGACGCTCGCTGCTGCGCGCCGTGGTTGCCATGTCACGTCTACCGACTATGTGGCCGCGCTGCTTGAACGCGGCGAAGACCGGGCCAGGGCAGAACGCCTGGAAGTGACGTTTCAAGTGGCCGACGCTGAAGCATTGCCGTTCGAGGATGCGAGCTTCGATGCCGTGCTGTCGACCTTCGGCGTGATGTTTACGCCGGACCAGCCCAAGGCCGCCACGGAACTGGCGCGGGTCTGTCGTCCCGGAGGCCGGATCGGCCTGGCGAACTGGACGCCCGAAGGTTTTGTCGGTCAGATGTTCAAGACCCTCGGTCGCCACCTACCGCCACCGCCGGGGGCACAACCGCCTTCGCAGTGGGGCACCGAAGCCTGGTTGCGCACGCACTTTGACGAACGTGACTTTCTGGTTCAGGTAGCGCGAAAGACCTTCAATTTCCGTTACCGCTCGGCCGCGCATTTCATCGACACGTTCCGCACTTGGTACGGCCCGGTTCATAAGGCGTTCGCGACGCTGCCTCCTGAAGGCGCCCAGGCGCTGGAAAACGACATGACCGAACTGATCAACCGTTTGAACAGAGCGGGAGAAAAATCACTGGTGGTGCCGAGTGAATACCTTGAGGTGGTGATCACCCGGCGTTGACCTGGCAACACAAAACCCCTGTGGGAGCGAGCTCGCTCCCACAGGGGTTTGTGTTGCCCGGTAGATCCATCACTCATCCAGCAGCTCGGTGTACACCACCCAAACGCTACACGGCATTTTGTACAGCAGATGCTCCACCGTACTGCCGATCAATCGGCCCATGCCGCGATGGCCGATCCGCCCCATGACAATCACGTCGACGTCATAAGCATCGGCATAGCGGGTGAGGACCTTGGCCGGGTTGCCCATGATCATGTGCCGCTGCTCCGGCCCGATGCCGTTGCGCTCAGCCAATTCGTTGAAGGCATCCTCCTGGTAATCGAACACGGTCTTGGCCTTGCCCGACGAGAAGAACGCCGAACCGTTGTCGAAGCCGAACTCGTCGGCGCTGATGGATGAAAGGTCATAGGCGTAGACCACATCGAGCTCGGCATTACAGGCGCTCGCCAGTTTCGCCGCTTCGTGAAGAATTCGGTCGTTGAAGGTTTTGTAATGGTCATCGCGATGAAAGGGGTCGACCGCCGCGACGATCTTTCGCGGCAAGGCGTGCACGGCGTGGCTCACAAAATGCAGCGGCACCGGGCATTCGCGCAGCAAATGCACATCGAGCGGGGTAAACATCAGCCGCGACAGCAGCGATTCGTGCTCCAGCGCCTTGATCAGCACGTCCATCGGCTGTTCTTTGAGGTGAATCAGGATTTCTTCCAATGGGCGTTCGACCCAAGCCACTTCGGTGGTGACGTACACACCGATTTTGCGCAGGGGGCGCGCCTGTTCCTCAAGCCATTGGCGATGGCGATCGACGTAGCCCAGGCGCATCTGTTCCAGGGCCTTTTCGTTGACCAGACTGGCGGTTGCCAGGCCTTCAAGATAGTCGAAGGCGACGATGTGCAATGCCGCGTCTTCGGCCTTGGCCAGCGCAGCGGCCCTGTCGAAAGCAGGGCTGTGTTCCATCAGCGGTGATGCAACCAGCATGAAGCGGGATTGACCAGACATGACGAACCTCCCGAGGGATTAGCCGCCCGACGTGCGGCTCGTGCGACGTACATCCAGTCTCTAAGTATTGACCATGATCAACCTCTCGTCCGTAAACCGGGCGCAGGCTGAAGTTCGTGCTGAACTCAAGCGCACGTGAACGCTCAGGAGAGCTCCGATGGCAACCATGAAAGCCGCGATATTCGTTGAGAAAAACCGCATCGTGCTGGATGACAAGCCGATCCCCGAGGTCGGGCCGCTGGATGCGCTGATCCGCATTACCACCACGACGATCTGCGGCACCGACGTGCACATCCTGCGGGGTGAATACCCGGTGGCCAAAGGGCTGACCATCGGTCACGAACCGGTGGGCATCATCGAGCGGCTGGGCTCGCAGGTGCGTGGTTTTGTCGAAGGACAACGAGTGATTGCCGGGGCCATCACCCCCAGCGGGCAAAGTTACGCCTGCCTGTGCGGTTGCAGCTCACAGGATGGCCCGGACACCCGCCATGGCTTTCGCGCCGCCGGTGGCTGGAAGTTCGGCAACACTATCGATGGCTGCCAGGCCGAGTACGTGCTGGTGCCGGATGCGTTGGCCAACCTGTGCCCGATCCCCGATGGCCTCAGCGACGAACAGGTGCTGATGTGCCCGGACATCATGTCCACGGGGTTTTCCGGGGCGGAGCGCGGCGAGGTCAAGATTGGCGATACCGTCGCAGTGTTTGCCCTCGGGCCAATCGGCCTGTGTGCCGTGGCCGGCGCACGCCTCAAGGGCGCCTCCACCATTATCGGCATCGATACCGTCGCTGAACGAATGAGCGTCGCCCGGCAGTTGGGAGCGACCCACGTGGTCAATTTCAAGGACGGCGACGTGGTCGCGCAGATCATGGCCCTGACCGACGGTCGAGGTGTCGACGTGGCCATCGAAGCGCTGGGCACCCAAGGCACTTTCGAGTCCGCGCTAAGGGTGTTGCGCCCCGGTGGTCGTTTGTCCAGCCTGGGAGTTTATTCCAGTGATCTGCGCATTCCCCTCGAAGCCTTTGCCGCGGGGCTCGGGGATTTCAGCATCGTCAGCACCCTGTGTCCCGGCGGTAAAGAACGCATGAGACGCTTGATGGCGGTGGTGCAAAGCGGTGGCGTCGACCTGTCGCCGCTGGTGACGCATCGCTTCAAACTCGACGACATCGAAGCCGCCTATGAGTTGTTTGCGCATCAGCGGGACGGGGTGATGAAGGTTGCGATTACGCCCTGAAGTTGTCCTAATCAACTGCAAGGGACCCGTCCTCGGGCACAACAATCGCCGTGTCATCGTTGAACGCTAACTACACGTGACGTTAACGGCCTTCGCGGCGCGTTGCAGTTCTTGTTTAACATCGACAGGTATCCGCTGTTTCACGAGGCGCTGTTCGAGGAATGTCTGATCGCCTCGAGTATCAACCTCAGCGTCAATTGCAGCATCCACCGTTTCTATGGCGGTAGCGTGAGCCTCGATGACCGCGTCAACCTCCGCGTCACTGGTGGCGGCGTCGAGAGCACCAATGAGTGTCGCCACTTCGTCTTCTTCAGACTTTGCATAGGCGTCTACGGACAGTCCGGCAGCCAGCGCTCGCGCTCGGATTTCCACGCCTTTCAGAGCCTGCTTGGCCTCTCCACACAGAACGTCATGTTTGTGGTTTTCGGCGACTTTCCATTGGAAAAATCCAAACGTCATCGTGCCGATAATCGCTACGGTGATACCACCGATCAGGATCCGCTTCATGGTTGCAGTCGTGAGCGTCTGGGGATTGAGGGTTCGGTGGACATCGCTTCGTTCTCTATTCGAGGAAATGAAAGCGTAGCACCGGAACCGGCCTAGCCCCGTCCAACGTCAATGCAAATAGAGTGGCGAAGGAGAGTAGGGGCGCGTCTTCGTGTCAGAACAACCTCCTGCGATCAATGACCTGATGCATCAAGTAAACCTTTCACATCGGCCCATGTTGGAGCATGGGCCCCGGCATGGCGGCAGGACAGGGATGCGCAGGCTGATGAAAATCGCAAGCGTTCCGTGAAATCGGTCATTCCGAGCAAGTCCGATGCCAGCCAACCGGCCATGCAAGCGTCGCCTGCACCTACCGTGTCTGCCACGTCTACGGCGATGGCCGGCTGCTCGTATCGGCTGTCGGGGGTGTACAGAACCATGCCATGTTCACCTCGGGTAAACAGGATCTCAGCCACTGGATTAAGTGCGCGAAGTTCATCCAATGCCTGGTGTTCGGTCAGCCCTGGATAAATGTGCCGAAGGTCTTCGTCGGAAAGCTTAATCATGTCGGCCAGGGCGGTCATCGTCGGGAACGTCTGCTCCCGATAACGGCTGTCCATCAAATTGCGCCAGTTCGGATCAAAGCTAATCCGTTTACCCGCGCCTTTGGCCTGCTGAGCGAGTTTTACCAATCTGTCGCCAAGCGGCTGACGCGCCAGGCTGATACAGCTGAAATGGCAGACTTGGGCATGCTCAATCCATCCTTGCGGCATCAGGCCTGGATCGAAAAACTGATCGGCCTCTCCAGCAAAAAAGTACCGTGGAGGACGGCTTGATGGAACGATGGCCACCAAGGGATCTTGGTCTACTCGTTGGATAAATCGCCTGTCCAGACCTGCCAGCTCTGATTGCCTGGCTATCTCGTCGCCCAAGGAGTCGGTGCTGATTGAGCCTGCGAAAGCGCTGCTAACGCCCAAGCGACTGAGCGCTCGTGCGACATTCCAGGGCGCGCCGCCTGGATAGCCTGTCCACTGTCCGGGAGCGCCTTGGACAAGGTCGGTCAGGGCTTCGCCAAATACGACTGCGCGAGGCAATACCATCGTCATTTCCTCAATATTTTCTAAGAGGGATTGCTGCTGGCTGATCAGAGTCGACCACCGGGCATCACTCACTCAATGGGCTCGGGTGAAAGGCAGGGATGGGTGAGCACCGTTGCGATTGAACATCGTCATCGCCGTTTCGCGACGATATTCGCTCGGTGTCTGTTCCATTTCGATGCGAAAGTGCCTGTTGAAGTTGGAAAGGTTTTCATAGCCAACCTCAAAGCAGATGTCAGCCACCGACATCTCTGTTTGCAACAACAGCCTGCAGGCGCGCTGAACCCTGAGTTTGCGCATTAGATCGATGAAGCCGTGGCCGGTAATCCTTTTGAAGAAGCGCGAAAAACCCGGCTCGCTCATCTCCAGGCGCTGAGCGATAACCGACAGGCGAATGTCGCCGGTGAGCTCAGTCAGTAGATAGTCAAAGGCCTTGTTGATTCGCTCGGAACTGCGGGCATCCAGGGTGGGCGCGTAGCAAGCGCTGGCGAGCAAGTGAACATCATGCGAGGGGGCTTTCATCAGCGCGTTGATCAATTGCAGGAACAGAATCAAACGCTCGAGACCTTGCGCGGGGCCAATGTCCTCCAGCAGTCGCGCAGCCTGTAGAGCCGTTGCCCCAGTGAACTCCAGGCCGCGACGCGCGTGTTCAAAAAGGTGTTGAAGCTCGCCCAGCTCAGGCATCGTTGCGCGTAAGGCCAAAATGGCTGCGCCATCAAACTGCAGCACCACATCGCGCCCCGCCAGGTATTCACCAGGCGCGAGATCCCCTATCCAGTCATGGGGAAGGTCCGGGCCGATAAGCGCTACGTGACCGGCACCGAACGCACCGATGTAATCGCCCGCGACGAGCTTGCCGCTGCCTTGGCGGATCAGATGAATTTCGAATTCAGGGTGATGATTCCAGCGAGCCAGGGAGTAGGGGTAATCGTGTTCGTACCAGCGAAAGCAATGATCGGGCTCAGGAAGAATAACCTCCAGCTCGGCGGGTCGCTGCTCGAACAGGGCTGCTCGGGTATCAGGCATGTCATGCCCCTATTTCATTAATTGTTCTTCGAATGCGTCCAACATACGCCTTCTCGGCCAGCACCTGCTAGCTCACGTATTGCCTGCAACTGATACTTTTTTGATCCCCGGCTGCCAGGCCGTACTCGGTTAAAAAAGTATCAGATGAGCATCCGCTACGCGTTTGTCCGGGCCTTTTTAAGCTGCTGTAATCGAGTCGTCCACCATTGCCGGTCAGACGTATTTGATCAGCGGTGGTTAACAACAAAAATAAAAGCTCCCGTCGTCCAAGGCGCGGAGCGGAGAGCACTACGATGAAAATCCCGAAAGCGCTTTTCCTTTCCGCTGGCCTATCCTTCGCCCTTGTCAGTCAAGCCGCCGAAACAGTGACCATTGCCACCGTCAACAATGGCGACATGATCCGGATGCAGCGGCTCTCCAAAATTTTTGAACAGCAGCATCCTGATGTGAAGCTCAATTGGGTGGTGCTGGAAGAAAATGTCCTGCGTCAGCGCCTGACTACCGATATCGCCACACAAGGCGGCCAATTCGATGTGCTGACGATTGGCACCTATGAAACGCCGCTTTGGGGTGCCAAGCGTTGGCTCGAGCCCATCACCGGGCTGCCTCCGGAGTACGACCTGGAAGACATCTTCCCTTCGGTACGCCAAGGCCTGTCGGTCAACAACACGCTCTACGCGTTGCCTTTCTATGGCGAAAGCACGATCACCTATTACCGCACCGATCTGTTCAAGCAAGCAGGCCTGAGCATGCCGGAGCATCCGACCTGGACGCAGCTTGGCGAATTTGCGTCCAGGCTCCACCAGCCTGACAAAGGACAGTACGGCATGTGCCTGCGTGGCAAGGCTGGTTGGGGGGAGAACATCGCACTGATGAGCACCATGGCCAACGCCTTTGGTGCCCGTTGGTTCGATGAAAAGTGGCAGCCGGAACTTTCCAGCCCAGAGTGGACAGCAGCGGCGCACTTTTACGTCGATACCCTCAAAAAGTATGGGCCGCCAGGTGTATCCAGCAATGGGTTCAACGAAACCCTGGCCCTGTTCAACAGCGGCAAATGCGCGATCTGGGTGGATGCCAGTGTCGCGGGGTCGTTCACCACCGACAAAGAGCAGAGTAAGGTCGTCGACAGTGTGGGCTTTGCGCCTGCACCGACTGAGGTGACCGACAAAGGTTCGTCATGGCTGTATGCGTGGTCGCTGGCGATACCGGCAACCTCCAAGCACAAGGACACCGCCAAGGCCTTTATCACGTGGGCAACGTCGAAAGAATACATTCAGCTGGTCGCTAAAACGGACGGCATCACCCATGTGCCGCCAGGCACTCGACAGTCCACCTACAACGAGGCCTATATAAAGGCCGCACCTTTTGCCCAAGTGACCTTGCAGATGATGCAGCACGCCGATCCTGCGCACCCCTCGATCAAGCCTGTTCCTTACGTGGGTATCCAGTACGTCACCATTCCCGAGTTCCAGGCGATCGGCACTTCCGTCGGGAAGCTGTTTTCGGCTGCGCTTACTGGACAAATGTCGGTCGATCAAGCACTCGCCGCCGCACAGACCTCCACCGAACGTGAAATGAAGCGCGCCGGTTATCCCAAGTAACCCGGCACTACCTGTAGGAGCGAGGCTTGCCCGCGAAAGCATTCTGTCAGTCGATAAAGATGGTGAATCTGACGGCCTCTTCGCGGGCAAGCCTCGCTCCTACAGTTGATCTTCATCTACCTGTTCTCAATCGGTTTAACGCCATGAATACTTCAACTGCCAACGCTCACATGGACATTCCCCAACCGGTGCGTAAAAGCCGGTTGGCCAACCCCGGCTGGTTTCTGGTCAGCCCCTCGGTGGCGTTGTTGCTGCTGTGGATGATCGTGCCGCTGGGCATGACCGTTTATTTCTCGCTGATCCGCTACAACCTGCTCTACCCCGGTGAGAACCAGTTCGTCGGGCTGGAGAACTTCAGCTACTTCCTCAGCGACTCGGGGTTTCTGCCCGGCGCCACCAACACCTTGTTGCTGGTCGGCAGCGTGCTGTTGATCAGTGTGGTGTTCGGGGTGCTGATCAGTGCGCTGCTGGAGGCCAGTGAGTTTCTCGGTCGCGGCATCGTGCGGGTGATGCTGATCTCGCCGTTTTTCATCATGCCTACCGTCGGCGCGCTGATCTGGAAGAACCTGATCTTCCACCCGGTGTCGGGGATCCTCGCCTACGTCTGGAAGCTGTTCGGCGCGCAGCCGGTGGACTGGCTGGCGCATTACCCGCTGCTGTCGATCATCATCATTGTCTCCTGGCAATGGCTGCCCTTTGCGATCCTGATCCTGATGACCGCCATGCAGTCCCTCGACCAGGAACAGAAGGAAGCCGCGCGCCTGGACGGTGCCGGCCCGATCGCGATTTTCTGGCACCTGACTCTGCCGCACCTGGCGCGGCCGATTGCGGTGGTGGTGATGATCGAAACCATCTTCCTGCTCTCGGTGTTCGCCGAAATCTTCACCACCACCAACGGCGGCCCCGGCTACGCCTCGACCAACCTCGCCTACCTGATCTACAACCAGGCGCTGGTGCAGTTCGACGTCGGCATGGCGTCCGCCGGCGGCTTGATCGCGGTGGTGATCGCCAACATCGCGGCCATCGTGCTGGTGCGCATGATCGGCAAAAACCTGACAGACAAAGCCTGAGGCCTGCGCCATGACCCTTCAACAATCCCGCCGTCTGCAAAGCCTGCTGCTCGGCACCCTGGCCTGGGCCATCGCGATCCTGATCTTCTTCCCGATCTTCTGGATGGTGATGACCAGTTTCAAAACCGAAATCGACGCGTTCGCCACGCCGCCGCAGTTCATCTTCACCCCGACGCTGGAGAACTACCTGCACATCAACGAGCGCAGCGATTACTTCAGCTTCGCCTGGAACTCGGTGGTGATTTCCTTCAGCGCCACGGCCCTGTGCCTGCTGATCGCGGTGCCGGCGGCGTACTCGATGGCGTTCTACGAAACCCAGCGCACCAAAGGCACGCTGCTGTGGATGCTCTCGACCAAGATGCTGCCACCGGTGGGCGTGCTGATGCCGATCTACCTGCTGGCCAAGAGTTTGGGCCTGCTCGACACGCGCATCGCCTTGATCGTGATCTACACGCTGATCAACCTGCCGATCGTGGTCTGGATGATTTACACCTACTTCAAAGACATCCCCAAAGACATCCTCGAAGCCGCACGCCTCGACGGCGCCACGCTGTGGCAGGAAATGGTCCGGGTGCTGCTGCCGATCGCCAAGGGTGGCCTGGCTTCCACGGTTTTGCTGTCGCTGATCCTGTGCTGGAACGAGGCGTTCTGGTCACTGAATTTGACCTCGTCGAAAGCCGCGCCACTGACCGCGTTGATCGCCTCCTACTCAAGTCCCGAAGGTCTGTTCTGGGCCAAGTTGTCGGCGGTGTCGACGCTGGCCTGCGCGCCGATCCTGATCTTCGGCTGGGTCAGCCAGAAACAATTGGTCCGCGGCCTGTCGTTCGGCGCCGTGAAATAGCCCTCAAGCATAAGCACAAAAGGAGCGCCACCATGGCCAACCTGAAAATCAAGAATCTGCAAAAAGGCTTCGAAGGTTTTTCCATCATCAAAGGCATCGACCTGGAAGTGCACGACAAAGAATTCGTGGTGTTCGTCGGCCCGTCGGGCTGCGGCAAATCCACGTTGCTGCGACTGATCGCCGGTCTGGAAGAAGTCAGCGGCGGCACCATCGAACTCGATGGCCGCGACATCACCGAAGTCAGCCCGGCCAAGCGCGACCTGGCGATGGTGTTTCAGACCTACGCTCTGTACCCACACATGACGGTGCGCAAGAACATGTCCTTTGCGCTGGATCTGGCGGGTGATAACAAGCAGGACGTCGAGCGCAAGGTGACTGAGGCCGCCCGGATCCTGGAGCTGGAACGCCTGTTGGAACGTAAACCGAAGCAACTGTCCGGCGGCCAGCGTCAGCGCGTAGCCATCGGCCGCGCCATCGTGCGCAATCCGAAAATCTTCCTGTTCGACGAACCGCTGTCCAACCTCGACGCCGCCCTGCGGGTGCAGATGCGCCTGGAACTATCCCGGCTGCACAAGGAACTGCAAGCCACGATGATCTACGTGACCCACGACCAGGTCGAAGCCATGACACTCGCCACCAAAGTGGTGGTGCTCAACGGCGGTCGAATAGAGCAGATTGGTTCACCGCTCGACCTCTATCACCAGCCTGCCAATCTGTTTGTGGCAGGTTTTTTGGGCACCCCGAAAATGAGCTTCCTCAAGGCCACAGTGGTTGCCAACAGTTATCAGGGCGTAGAGGTCGAGCTGGCCTCCGGTCGACGTTTGCTTATCCCTCGTGACGCAAGCTCGTTGAGCGTGGGCAACCCGGTCACAGTCGGCATACGCCCTGAACACCTCAGCCTGGATGATCAAGGGCAACTGCCCATCACCACAGACGTCACCGAGCGCCTGGGCAGCGACACCTTCTGCCACGTCGTCGCCAAGTCCGGTGAAGCACTCACCGTACGAGTCAATGGCGATTGTGATGTCGCTTATGGAGAGCAGAGGTGGGTTGCGCTGGACGTTGCGCATTGCCATTTGTTCGACGAGCACGGGAAGGCTATAGCCCCCTTGGTGCGACTCGCCGCCTGATCTTCAAGCCTCTTGCCCTCGGTTGGGCGTACCCGATATTCAAGAAAACGGATGAACAATCAATGAAACGACTAGACGGTAAAAGCGCGCTTGTCACCGGATCCGCCCGAGGCATTGGCCGTTCTTTTGCTCAGGCTTATGTGAATGAAGGCGCAAGGGTAGCCATCGCTGACATCAACCTTGACCGCGCTCGGGCCACGGCTGAAGAACTCGGGCCAAACGCCTACGCTGTCGAGATGGACGTTACTGACCAAGTGTCTATCGAGGACGCGATGGCTGCCGTCATCGCACAGACAGGCAAGTTGGATATCTTGATCAACAACGCTGCGTTGTTTGATCTCGCCCCCATAGTCGACATCACCCGCGACAGCTTCGAGCGCTTGTTTTCGATCAATGTCGCAGGAACACTGTTCACCCTTCAGGCCGCTGCTCGTCAGATGATTCGGCAGGGGCATGGCGGCAAGATCATCAATATGGCCAGCCAGGCAGGCAGGCGAGGGGAGGCGCTCGTGGGTGTGTATTGCGCGACTAAAGCGGCCGTGATCAGCCTTACACAATCAGCAGGTCTGGATCTGATCAAGCATGGGATCAATGTGAATGCCATCGCGCCAGGCGTGGTAGACGGCGAGCACTGGAATGGCGTTGATGCGATGTTCGCTCAATATGAGAATCGGCCCTTGGGTGAAAAGAAAAGGCTCGTGGGTCAAGAGGTGCCTTTTGGGCGGATGGGGACTGCTGATGATCTGACGGGAATGGCGATATTCCTCGCTTCGTCCGAGAGCGAATATGTGGTGGCTCAGACCTACAATGTCGACGGTGGAAACTGGATGAGTTGACCTCAAAGCATCACAGGCAATTGCCATGGCTACACGTACCCATCAATGCTAAAAAAGCGGCCAACTCGACCCAGGTCTATGGCCGCTTTTGACGCCAGCCAGCGTCAAGCATCTGACTAGTTGCCGTCCGCCACCTTGCGTTCTATCTCAGCTATTTTTCGACTGAGCGCCTCAGCGTCCTGCTCCTTGGTTCGGGTTGAAGAGGGCGTAATGGTTTCATCCACGTCAGGGTCCCTGTCCTCAAGATCTCCTTCGACGTCGTTAACACTGTCATCATTGTTCATATCGCTTACCTCCATTGACCTGAACATTGGATTCAACGCTATGGCTGGAGTTCGAGATTTTTGTCGGTGTGCCCACGAAATGTTCCGGTGGTCAGGCCGCACGAATTTTTCCCTGATGGCGATACTCCACCGTCCGAGGAGCAGCCGCTCAGGCACTGACTAAAGACTATTGTTCCGACCCATGCGGACGCACAGCAAACAGACGCGTCTGTTAGTCAGTTCCGTAAAGTCCAGAGCATTGTCTGAACCATGACATGCGGATGACTGACTAAAGGTTCCCATTCATCGGTGAAAGAGAAACCCTGCTTCAGATAGAAGTTCGAGGCTCTTGCATTGTCCGGAGAGACGTCCAAAAAAACGCGATCATGCCCTTTTCCGATCGCGCGAGATTTCACCGCCTCAACAAGCTGAGTGGCCACGCCAGAGCCACGTGCCGCGGGTTCAACCCACATTCCGATCAAGTTATAGCGATTCGCTTGACTGACCCCGCCACCGATCATTCCCACCGGTTTATCTTCCTTGATGGCCAACCAGAATTCCGGTCCGGCCGCCGACGAGGCTCGTTCTTTCCACTGCTCGTCACTGTAATTAGCGGCAGTTTGGTAACTCACGCCAAATGCAGTCGGCGTGTCCAGAAGCGCAGCAAGACGGACTTTCTTCAACAACATCCAGTCTTTTGCTTCCGTTAATCGAATGTCCATGATCTTCCTTAAAGATGGCGAAACTTCATCGTCCCATAAGAGTGTCGAGGAGACATACCTCACTGTTTGCTTGATTGCTCTCTGATCTGGGTTAGGCTAAGCCGAGGTGTCAATGCTTCAGGGTCGACTCTGACCTCAATCAAGGATGGCCGGGACACTTCAAGGCAGCGCTCGAACGCTGGTGCAAATTCCGACGTCGTTGTGACCACCTCGCCATGGAGTCCATAGGCTTGGGCAAGTGCTGCGAAATCCGGGTTGTGCAAATCAGTTCCTGACACGCGTCCAGGGTAATTGCGTTCCTGGTGCATTCTGATGGTTCCGTACATACCGTTGTTGACCACAACGAAAATCACGTTGGCCCCATATTGCGCTGCAGTCGCTATCTCCTGACCGTTCATCAAAAAGCAGCCATCCCCGGAAAACGAAACCACCACTCGATTCGGGCAAGTCAGTTTGGCGGCCACAGCAGCAGGAACGCCGTAGCCCATCGAGCCGTTGGTAGGTCCTAATTGGGTGCGGTAATGGCGGAACTGGTAGAAACGTTGAAGCCACACAGCATAGTTTCCAGCACCATTGGTCAGGATCGCGTCATCCGGAAGTCTGCGATTCAACCATTCAATGATGTCGGCCATTTGGACTGGGCCAGGGGAGGATGAGCGTTCCAGGTTTTGCTGATAGTTTTGGTTCAGCGTGCGGGTCCACTCACTGTTCCTTTGGGGGGATGTTGCCGGGACTCTTGCTGCTAATTTCGCAAAGCTCGACATGCTGCTGTTTATCGCCAACGCCGGTTGGTAGACCCGTCCCAGCTCCTCAATACCTTGGTGAATGTGGATCAAGGTTTGCTTGGGGACAGGAATATCCAAAGCAGCGTATCCACCCGTCGAAACCTCTCCCATTCGAGAGCCTACGACCAGGAGCAGATCGGCGTTTTTTACGGCTGACGACAGTTGTACTGAAGCCGCGAATCCAAGATCACCGGCATAGTTAGGGTGTCGATTGTCGAACAGGTCCTGGCAGCGAAAGGAGGCTGCAACCGGGATATTTTGCTGTTCAGCAAATAGCCGAATATCGAGCACTGACTCGTTATCCCAGCCGCTGCCACCCAGCACCATCAATGGCCGCTCTGATTGCTCAAGCAGTTGCTGCATGGCGGCCATTTGCTCGGCTGCCGGCGTCATCAAGACCCGTTTGAAAGGGCCGGCATCATTTACTTCCGCCATTTCGGTCAGCATGTCTTCCGGCAGTGCGACCACTACGGGCCCTGGCCTGCCATTGACCGCTCGGTGGAATGCCTGGCTGATCAGTTCGGGGATTCTGCTGGTGTCGTCTATTTGTACGACCCATTTTGCCAAGGGGCCAAACATCTGGCGAAAATCAATTTCCTGAAAGGCTTCGCGATACTGCTGATCGCGAGCTACCTGGCCAATGAACAGAATCATCGGCGATGAATCCTGAAACGCTGTGTGAACGCCAACAGAGGCATTTGTTGCCCCCGGGCCACGCGTGACGAAACAGATGCCTGGCTCTCCCGTCAGCTTGCCATAGGCTTCTGCCATATAAGCCGCCCCGCCTTCTTGACGGCATACGATCAGATCGATTTCTTCTTGTACATCATGCAATGCGTCGAGAACCGCGAGGTAGCTTTCTCCCGGAACACAAAAAGCCCTTTTGACGCCATGGATGCGCAAGGCATCCACCAATATCTGACCTCCGCTACGACGAGAAATGGCTTTATTCATTGTTATCTCCTGAGTCGAATAGAGCGGTGTGAAGAGGCGAATTTGTTTTCCGTTTATGGCTCGGATATTGAGCATCATCGAGTAGGGGGACAAACGATGATTGCTCAGCACTTCATTCCCTCAGCTATTGAAGTCACTTAAGCAAGCGTTAAGGGTGTGGCTCGTTTTCGACAAAGCTCAACTTTTGGTAGGTATTGCCAATAAGAATGGAAGCAGCCACGTCTACATGAGGTAGCGCATGAGCAATTTACCGCCAGCGAATCCGGACCATCCTGAAGCCTTTGTACCGCAGATCGCCGTACCCAAGGTTATGCGCTGGAGCAACACAAATCCCAGCAAGTGGGCGCGCAATCTGCCGACCACCTCCTTGTCGAGGATGTTCGCACGTCCCTGACGCCTTACCTGGAAAGCGTCAATAAGTTGTTCAAGGCCGTTGACCGTGGGAATGATGCCGAGGTGCGCCGGATCGACAATGACGAGGGCGACTCACGGTTCGAAAAGATTGAAAAAGTCGTCCTGCAAGCAGCGGCCCATCACCACGAGGAGTCTATCGTGGCGCTGGAGAAGCTGCGCACGCGGGAGGCCTTCAACGCCAATACCACTCCCATCGTTTTTATCGCCGGGCTGCTTCTCGCCGGCCTGTTCGCCCAAGTGCTGTGGCGCACGCGTGTCGAGCTCGACAGTCAGCGCAGGGACGCCTTGCACGCTTCGCTGCATGACAAGCTCACCGGGCTGGCCAACCGGACCCTCCTGGCTGACCGTTTCGAGCAGTCACTGCGCCTGGGACGGCGCCAGGGGTCAACCACGGGCCTGTTGCTGATCGACCTTGACCGGTTCAAGGAAGTCAACGACACCCTGGGCCACCACTACGGGGATCGCCTGCTCGACCAGATCGGCAAGCGGCTGATCAGTGAGGCACGGGAAATCGACACGGTCGCCCGGTTGGGAGGTGATGAGTTTGCGATTCTGCTTCCCTCCGTCGAAGGCCTGGAGGGTGCTTTGAAAGCAGCGCAACGGCTGCACGCCGCTATTACCGCATCGTTCGAAATCGATGGGGTCGCACTGGATGTCGAGGCCAGCTTTGGGGTAGTGGTTTCGGGACTGCACGGTGACGATACTGCGACGCTCATGCAGCGCGCCGACATCGCCCTGTATGCAGCCAAGAAACAGAGCAAGGGCATACTCGCCTACAACCCGGGAGCGGGATCGAGCGAAAGCGCAAGTAGTTCAACAGCCTCTCACCGATTCGGGTACTTGCGCTGATATTGACGAACCGTCAGCGCCGTCAGCGCACCCTCGTTTTTTCAGTGAAATTGCAATCCCACACCCTCATCAATTAATATATGTTTCATATACATTTCATATTGGGTGAGCCAGTGGGTATCGTAAAAATTTCAGAGGGCATGCACGAGAATCTGCGCGTCGCCAGCGATGCGCTGAGCCGCTCGATCAACGCCCAGGCCGAGCACTGGATGCGCATAGGGATGCTTGCGGAGTTACATCCCGACCTGGATCACCGCGACCTCTGCCGTTTGCTGATTCGTGCCGAACTGGCGGGTGGCCTCGATTTAAAACAGCTCTGCGCACTCGCCGATTTTTCGCAAAGCTCCCAGGTTCATGCAACACCGGGAGCCAAGCAATGAAGGCGAATGTCGCTATCAACAGCCCGGCAGAAATAGCCATGTCTCGCGCTGCAGGCACGCTGGCCGCCGAGGTCCTGGCCATGATTGGTCCCCACGTCAAAGCGGGGGTCACCACCGACGAACTTGATCAGCTCTGTCACGACTACATCGTCAACGTGCAAAAAGCCATACCAGGCAATGTCGGCTATCACGGCTTCCCGAAAACCGTGTGTACATCGGTCAACCAGGTGGTCTGCCATGGCATCCCTTCGGCCAACGCTCTAAAGGATGGCGATATCGTGAATATCGACATTGCCGTTATCAAGGAGGGTTGGTACGGCGACACCAGCCGCATGTACTTCGTGGGTGAGCCCGGCCCGGATGCTCGACGCCTGGCGAAGACGACCTATGAAGCGATGTGTGCCGGTATTCGCGTCGTCCGCCCCGGCGCTACGCTGGGCGACATTGGCCATGCCATTCAGACCGTGGCCGAAAGAGACGGATTCAGCGTCGTGCGCGAATACTGCGGTCACGGTATCGGCAAGGTTTATCACGATGAGCCGCAGGTCCTTCATTACGGCTACCCAGGCCAGGGCCTGAAACTGAAAACCGGCATGATCTTTACCATTGAGCCTATGCTGAACGCTGGCAAACGCCATGTGAAAACGCTGGCTGATGGCTGGACCGTGGTCACCAAGGATCACTCACTCTCGGCTCAATGGGAGCATATGATCGCTGTCACTGACGATGGCTTCGAGGTTCTGACCCGTTGGCCCGATAGTGTCGATGGGTATTCCGCCATCGTTTAGGCGCGTCGTTCATCACACTCGAGTGGGCCCGGATTACAGGCCACAACACCATTCTTGTCGATGATAAAGACCCACTTCGTAACGGCTTTCAGCTTGCCTGATCAATCGGATAATGGCGCTAGTGGTTTTGAAACTTTTGCGGTTAGCATGCGCGTTATCAACGCACCCAACGACAGGGTCGTTAACGTAACCGAGTGGATCAAACATTGATCGAGCGACGCCAATTTAGCGGAGGCATGAAGGGGAAGAATCTTCGCTATTTGAACGATAACCCCAACGAGACGACTGAAAGGGTTCGGGCAGGATTTCTGTTGCTCGAGCATTTCTCGCTGCCCGCATTCACGCAAGCACTGGATACGATTGTCACCGCGAATCTACTACGACCCCTGTTGTTCTCTTCCCGAACATTTGGCTTGACCGAGGGGGAAGTCGTCAGTGACCTGGGCCTGGTCATTCGGCCAGATGCCCGCATCAATTGTTCAGCGATCCAGGACCTGGATTTGCTGGTCATTTGTGGTGGCTACCGAACAGAACTGAAGGCGAGTGATGACCTCATCAGCCTGTTGAGAGCGGCGGCAGACCAGGGTGTCAGTCTGGCCGGGTTGTGGAATGGCGCATGGTTCCTGGGAAGGGCAGGCTTGCTTGACGGATATCGTTGCGCGATTCACCCCGAACATCGCCCCGCACTCGCGGAAATCTCCAAGGCGACGCATGTCACCAGTGAGCCCTACGTCATTGATCGAGACCGGCTCACGGCTTCCAGTCCCTCGGGGGCGTTCCACATGGCGTTGGACTGGATCAAAGGGCTGCACGACAAAGCACTTGTCGAGGGTATCGAAGACATCCTGGCTTTCGAGGAGTCTCGTTATCGGCGCATAAAACCGACTGAAAATGTCTGCGTGAGCGCGCCATTACGCGAGGTGGTGAAACTGATGGATGCCAACCTCGAAGAGCCTCTGGAGTTGGAGCAGTTGGCCGTTTACGCAGGCCGTTCGCGTCGACAACTCGAGCGTTTGTTCAAGGAGCAACTGGGCACAACGCCGCAACGGTATTACATGGAATTGCGGATTACCGAAGCGCGCCGACTCCTCCAGCACACAGAACTGTCCCAGGTGGACGTGTTGGTTGCTTGTGGTTTTGTATCGCCCAGTCACTTCAGCAAGTGCTATAGCTCGTACTTCGGATACAGACCTTCCAAGGAAACGCGACTCGTCAAATAAGGGCGGCGGCACGCGGTCCACGTGGCGCGGAGAGTGCGAACCTCGAGCGTTGACGATCCTTCTCGGCCATAGGTGAACGCTTTAGGGTTTGAAGCGGCAACGATACAAGCGTCATTGATGCCCCGTTTTTTCAGCGTTTCAGCAGCTGACCTCGTGAAGTCCAGGTCGATGACGGGAATTGTCCCTGTAGCAGAAGCCGCGACCGAAACCAATAGATTGCCCGCGACGCAGAGCGTTGAAATTTTCAAGGTTGGATTCCCTTGTCATCGATTTATTATTTGATTAACGCGCGGAGCGTTCCCCAGCGTTGGGGGGATTTCTGAAAGTAGGGCGGCCTGTCGCTTGCAATTATTTGGGGGCGCTTAGTTCGGGACTACGCTAAAGCTATGCGGGTCGTCGATCTATTGTGACCCACTGTTCGCGCTGCGTCCGTCCCTGGAGCGCCCAATGCCGCCCATCACCTCGCGCCTGGTTGCGCTGTTTGTTCTTTGCCTGGCTCTTGAAGTGCCAGCCCAGACCAACGCCTGCCCAGCTGGCGAGAAACAAGTGTGCCTGGACGGCTGCATCTGTCTGCCAGACGTGGGACAGCTGCTCGGTCCTCTGCCTGATGGCATCTACCAGATCGCGGCACCTGCCCTGGCGCTGTGGCTGACCCAAGCCCGCGCTGAAGCAGCCAACGCCGGCATCCAACCCATTCCACCGCACATCCGGGAGCAATTGCTGCGCTGGTACGACCCCAGCGTCCTCGATTCCGCGCGCTACAACGTTAGCGACAACGGCCAATTCAGCGCCGCCACTGCCATGCTGCAAAATCCCGATGTCGGGGCCGTGACGCTGATCGACATCATCCTCTTCCGGGACGCTCAAACCGCAGAACAGAACATCGCGCTCTGGGCTCACGAATTAAAGCATGTGCAGCAATATCAGGAGTGGGGGGTAGAAGGATTCGCCCAGCGGTATACACAAGATTTCAATGCTGTGGAGGCGCCGGCTTATGCCATACAGGCTGAGGTCAGACGGTTGGTGCGGGAAGGGACTGACTGAAGGGTAGTGGATCAGTCACGGTCTCCTTAGGTTTTGCCGGCGCTATTCCAGCAGACCCAGGCCGGCCTGCTTACCACCCCCGCGATCCTGCTGAAGATCTACATCTAGGGCTATCTCAACCGCATTCAATCGAGCCGGCGTCTGGAACGAGAAGCCCAACGCAACGTCGACCTAATGTGGCTGACGGGCGTTTGATGCCTGATTTCAAGACCATCGCCAACTTCAGAAAAGACAACAGCAAGGCCATCCGAGGTGTCTGCCGCCATTTCACCAGCGCCAAACTGAAGCGGCGAATGGAAGAGCCCGCGAGGCGATGGCGTCAGATACGTTGTCGGTAGTGGCTGACCGAGGTTACTTCAAAAGAGAGGAAATTCTGGCTTGTCATGATGCGGGCATCACCGCCTATGTGCCCAAGCCGATGACCTCCCGAGACAAAGCGGATGGGCGCTTCAATAGCGATGCCTTCATCTATGACGCGGCAAAGAACGAATCCATTTGTCCGGCTGGAGAAGCGCTGATTTGGCGTTTTTCCAGCGTTGAAAAAGGCCTGACGTTTGCACCGTAACTGGAGTTCCAATTGCCAGGGATGCGCACTGAAATCGAAGTGCACACCGAGCAAGGAACGGCGAGTTCGGTGAGGCCCATTTTGATAACCGAGAAATTAACGCCCCATATGGCAGTAATCGAGATTGCGAGGAGCAGGTGCCGGGCTTTCATACTGATCTTCCTTGAAGGGGCGGTGAGCAATGACTGGTAAAAATCCATAGCGCCAACGCCATAGCGCTGATCAAGGCGCCCAACAGGCTGACGGCCATCCACCCCCAAAGCGCATAAACCTGGGTCGCGGCTGCTGCCCCCAACGCACTGCCGGCCGAGTAGAAGCACATGTAGGCGCCGACCATGCGACTTTGGGCGTCGGGTCGTGCGGCAAAAATAAGGCTCTGGTTGGTGACGTGGACTGCTTGCACTGCGAAGTCGAGCAACACCACTCCGCAGACCAACGCGATCAGGGACGTTTCGGCAAACGTGATGGGCAGCCAGGAAAGCGTCAGGACGCCCAGCGAAAGGCCGGTCACTCGTTGACCAAAACCTTGATCGGCCCAGCGACCTGCTCTTCTCGCAGCCAGCGCACCGGCGACGCCGGCCAAGCCAAACATGCCGATGGCAGTGTGTGAAAGCGACAGCGGCGGAGCGCTCAACGGCAGCACCATGGCTGTCCATAGCACGGAAAAAGCGGCAAAAATCAGTAAGGCCAGCAGGCCCCTGATGCGCAAAACCGGTTCGGTCAGGAACAGCTTGAAGAGCGACCGGGTGAGAGCGGGGTAGGCCTGTTGATTGGGTGGTGGCGACACCGCGGCCGGAATCACTTTCCAGAACACCGCCGCGATGGTCAGCATCAGCCCTGCGGAAACGAAATAAACGGCGCGCCAGCCTGCCAGATCTGCGATCAGCCCCGAGGTAAACCGCGCCAGAAGAATGCCCAGGACAATGCCGCTGGTTACGGTTCCCACTGCCTGCCCACGTTGTGATGGCGTTGCCAGCACGGCGGCATAGGCTACAAGCACCTGAACCACCACTGCCAGTAAGCCCACCACGATCATGGCTCCCAGCAGGGCCAGCCATTGCTGTGATACGCCGACTGCTGCCAGCGCGGTTGCAGACAGCATCAGCTGAGTCAAAATCAGCCGCTTCCGGTTGACCACATCCCCCAGCGGTACAATGAACAGCAGTCCGAGCGCGTATCCCACCTGAGTGGCCGTCACTACGACCCCGATCAATCCTGAAGTGACGCCCAGGCTCTCAGCCATTGAGGCGAGCAGGGGTTGGGCAAAATAAACGTTGGCAACGGCGAGTGCGCAGGTGACGGAAAACAATAACGTGAGCGACGGAGAAAGCCCTGGAGACAGGTCGGTACCGCTGCTTTCTCCGACATCCGTATGCGTCAACCCCGAAGGCTGCGGGGACAAACGTTTGGTGGCTGAGTCGGTATCTGCTGTCATGCACGCCTCCATGGCGGTAAGCTGGTTTCAATTAAAAACTGGTTCCGATTATTGGTGGAACAGGTTTCAAATTGCAACCGCGTTGCGCTAGATTGATCAACAGACCCGGCAACTCTTATCCAAAAGGTAAATATGATGGTCGAAGGCCCTTCACCGAAAAGCAGCGAATGCCCGGTAGCAAGAACACTGGAGGCAATTGGGGATCGCTGGTCGCTCATGATCATCCGCGACGCATTTGACGACATTCGCCGATTCAGCGCATTTCAAAAGAGCTTGGGTGTGGCCAAAAATATTCTGGCATCGCGCCTGAAAACGCTGGTTGAAGTCGGTGTATTCGACGTTCGACCGGCGTCAGATGGAAGCGCCTACAAGGAGTACGTCCTAACGGACAAAGGACGGGAGATCTTTCCAGTTGTGGTCAGTATGAGGCAGTGGGGCGAACGTTTCCTGTTCAAGCCGGAAGAGACGCGTTCTGTGCTGTTGGACAACGAGTCCGGACAGTCTCTGATGCCGATTGATGTTCGCTCATCAAGCGGTCAAAAACTTGGACCGTCTGACTGCCACAGGGTGAGATTTGTTGACGGCGAGTCGTGAATCGACAGCAGACTTACCTCAAACCAGAGCGCCCATGGGGGAATTCAAGCCAGAATGCAAGGCGCAGTTGACAAGAGCATGTCCGCTTTAAACGCGTTCCTACGCAAATTTGAGGTCTACTGAACCGGGTCATTGGCGACCATGCCGGAGTCTTGCTGGTAGGCCACGGGCGCGAGTTTCGGGAACACCGTCTGGTCATCGCCGAACACCAGCTTGTGAGCGGTGGCGCTTTGCTGAAAGTGGTAATGGATACCTTCTTCCTCGCACAGACGCTGGACGAACTGCAGGTCCGATTCATCGTACTGAACGCAGTAAATTCGCTCCGAATAAATCGCCCCGGCTTTGAATGGGTAGGCATTGCTTCGGATGCCGTGCTCTTCGAGGATGCTGCCGATGATTTTCGGCACCGTGAGGTTCTGGAAAATGCGTTGGTTGATGCGGTGCGCCAGGTAAGACAGTTGCGGGCGCAGGGTCATCGCGTAGCGGGTCAGGCGCTTGCCGGAATCACCCTGGCCGGCGCGAACATCCCTTGTTCCTCGTGCAGTGCTGCGGCGCTTGAAACGGTCGGCCAGACTTAGCCAGCGACCGGGGAACGCCAGTCTTCGGAACCCGAAGTACCGGATACTTCGTGGGTCCAGATGAATTTGCGGTAGGTGAAGTGCACGTCTTCCAGGTGAGTGAATTGCGAGTTCGCCGGGTCCTGGCAGTTGTGCATGTAGTCCTTGATGTCGACTTCGATAGTGGTCATGCGCTCGCCCGACGTCAGGGCCGCTAGCAGCAGTGACACCGCGCATCCAACCACTCAAATCATTCACTTGGCTCGCAGGGTCTGCTCGATGATTTCGACAAATGCCTTGACCAGCGGGCTGCGCTCGCGTTTGCGCGTCAATACCAGCAAGGGTGCGGTGGCCCCGGGTTCGGCCAAGGGCCGATAGGTCACGCCGCGCTTGACCAAGGTCTGGGTGCACTGGGGCACTACGGCGACGCCACGGCCTGCGGCGACCAGGGCGATGATTGAGGTGATCTGCTTGCCCTTCGGCGCGGGCAGGGGTGTCAGCGCCTGACGCCGATATAGCGCCTCGATGATCTCGTTCAATCCGGAACCGTAGTCGGTCGGGAAGGCGATCAACGGGTAGGCGCTCAGCTCGGCGAGTGTCACCTGTTCTTGCCGGGCGAGCGGGCTGTCACTGGCAATGGCCGCGACCAGCGGCTCGTTGTCCAGGCAGATGGCTTGAATCTCGGCATCTTCGGCGGGCGGCTGCATACGACTCATGCCGATATCCAGACGTCCCTCGATGAGCTGCGACCATTGGGTGCTGGACGCGCCTTCTTCCACGGTCAGTTGCACCTCCGGATACGCCGAGCAGAAGGCCTGAATGGTCTGACTGAAGATGTCCGACAGCGCAATCGAACTGGCGTAGCCCACCGCCAGATGACCAGCGGAACCCGCCGCCAGCTTGCTGGTAATGCTCGCCGTCAGATCGACTTGCTCCAGCACCGCCCGGGCGTAGGGCAGAAAATACCGGCCCTCGGAGGTGAGCGTGACGTTGCGGGTGCTGCGATCGAACAGGCGAAAGCTCAGTTGCGCCTCCAGTGCCGAAATCTGCCGCGTCAGTGGCGGCTGGGCGATGTGCAGGCGTGCCGCGGCACGGCCAAAGTGCAACTCGTCGCTGACGATCAGGAAGTAGCGCAAGCGGCGGAGGTCAATCATCGTCATCCTTGAGGTATCAATCGGTCAGAAATAGGTATTGGATCCTTTCGACGGCCTATCTTATAAAGTTGTTTAAAAATATTACAATTAATCTTGGGAATCATTGCGTGAGTTGTCCTCGAGTTGCCTTGTTTCTGGCTGGGTGCGCCGCTTTTATCAACCTTTATGCCACTCAAGGTCTGCTCAACGAGTTGGCCGCGGCGTTTCACATTTCCGCCAGGCAAGCGAGCTGGAGCATCACCGTCACCACCCTGGCCGTGGCTATCACCGCCCCCTTTGTCGGCCGGTTGACTGCGTGGGGCGAGCAGCACCGGGTCGTCGCCGTGGCCGCGATATTGCTGGCACTGCCTGCGGTGATGGCGGCCTGCTCGGGCAGTTTCAGCGAGCTGCTGCTCTGGCGAGCGGTGCAAGGCACGCTGATTCCGGTGGTGTTTGCCACCAGCGTTGCCTACATCGGCGTGCGCTGGAGCGGCGGTGACGTGACGGAAATGACCAGCTTGTATATCGCCGGCACGGTTCTGGGCGGCTTTAGTGGACGCTTTTTGACTGGCCTGGTGACCGAGTTCGATGATTGGCGCCTGGCGCTGACAGTGCTGGCCGGCTTGAACCTGATCATCGGTCTGGGGATTTTCCTGCTGTTGCCGCGCAACTTTCGGTCGCCCGTACAAACGCCTGTCGATCGCCAGGCAATGCGCAGCGAATTGCTAAGCAGGCCGTTGCTGGCCACCTACGCCGTGGGTTTCTGCGTGCTGTTCGCCCAGGTCGCGACGTTTACCTATGTCGGAATACACCTGAGTCGGGCGCCGTTTGCGCTGGGCACCGCTGCGCTCGGTTCGATTTATGCGGTGTTCCTGCTGGCACTGGTGGTGGTGCCGATCGCCGGGCGCATGAGCAAGGCCCTGCCTCGCAGTGAATTGGTGAGGGTGGCGGCATGGCTGGGCGTCAGCGGCTCGGTGCTGACCCTGTGGCCATCGTTGTGGCTGATCGTTGTCGGTCTGGCATTCAGTTGCACCGGCGTATTCCTCGTCCAGTCCGCGGCCAATGCCTTTATCACCACCCATGCCCGGCAAAACAAGGCCGGCGCCGTGGGCGTGTATCTGACCTGCTACTACCTGGGAGGCAGCTTCGGCGCCTTTGTGCCTGGCGTGCTGTGGGAGCAATGGGGCTGGCCTGGCTGTATCGCGTTGATCGCGGTTTTCCAGTTGCTGCCGCTGCTGATCGTGCGGGGTGGTTGGAAGTATTCCCCATTGCCGTCATCGCCGCTCCCGCGCCCGTGAATGTGCCTGAAATCATCATCCAACAAGGAAAAAAGTGAGATGACCGTGAGTAACCTGCTGACGCTGCAAAGCCAGTTGTTGAACGTGATAGAGCCGGTGCTGGAGCTGATGCCGGCCGGGGTTCTGAAGCAAGCATTGGTGGATGCGTTTCGCAGCCAGGAATCGGAACTGCTGGACATCGAAAGTTCGTTCCAGACGCTCACCTCGCGCCGCCATGCTGCGCCGCAGTTGCGCAAGTTCTTTGGCAGTTGGTCGAAAACCAACAACTCGGCCGCCAGTGTGTCCGGTCTGGCCAACCGCATCACGCTGCTGGCGCGCTCCGAGCAGTGGGGCGAAGCGGCGCAACGGCTCTACCGGGTCTGCGGTCTGCGGCAGTCTGCAACGGATCACCGACGAGGACCTCGGCGCACTGAGCAACACGCTGCATTCCGAGCTTTTTTACAACATGGCAACGCCGATCTGCGGTGACGATCAGTGGCTGCTGAAAGACAACTGCCTGCCGTCGGCGCAGGCCTTCAAGGACTGGACGGACGCGCGACGCCTGCGTGACCGCGACCTGTTGCAGGGGCTGTTGGTCACCCTGGTTCAAGAGGTCTACACCCACGGTGAAGTGGAGTTCATTCATCCGCTGTTCAAGCAATGGTTCGAACGCGACATGGGCGTGCCGCCCCCAAAGGTACGGGCCACTGTTGCCTGGGTCACCGTGCACACCGGCGGCACCGAAAGCAATCACTTCGCCCACGCGGTTGCAGGGGTCGAGGAGTTCGTCGATGCCATGGGCATCGCGGTAGTCAAGCCCGCCGCCCAGGAAATCTTCGGCCAATACCTGCAGCGCAAGGCTGCAGTGATGCGTGAGTGCGGCCAATACCTGGACTGACAGACAACGACCTGAACAGCGCTTGGGAAAGTATCAATAACGACGGAATCGGTATTGGCCTGTACTTCAGGTTTTTATCAAGATACTGAAGCTCCGGATCCGGCGTGGATTTGATGTGCCTGGGGTTGGAGATTTACAAACTATGGATGATTGCAAGGAAAGCCGTATGCAGCTCATTGTTTTTTGCCCGCCGAAAATTCTTCTCCAGCACTCTGCCGCGAGCTGGTCTGCCGCGCTTGGCCAGGGAGGCATGCTATTGAGCTGCGCCTCGCGATCTCAAGATATTGCGGCGCATCTGGGCCATACCGTCCGCTTCCAGCTCTTCGACAACTTTAACGACAGCGCGCTGGTCGAGATCGATGTCTATGAGCTTGCACGGGAGCTCCATGCGCCGCTGTGTGTGGCACTGGCCGAGATCGATGTGCTGCGGGTGGCGCGCATCAATGATCGGCTCGGGATTAGGCTGGGTGCCGAGGATCGCGCCTCGTTTTACCGGGACAAGTTCCTGATGAAGCAACGCGCCAGGGACTGCGGGTTTGCCATCGCCGAAATGGCATCGATCAGCAATGCCACGCAAGCGGTTCGCTTCAGCGAGCGCTTCGGTTTCCCGGTGGTCATCAAGCCTCGCGATGGCCGCGGCTCGAACGGCGTGGAGGTACTCGACGACGCGCAGCAGCTGCGGGAATGGCTGGCCGGGCGCACTTCAAGCACGTTCCACAACCTGATGATCGAGAGCTATGTGCGTGGCAGCCACTACATCGTCAATGGTCTGTACATCGATGGCCGTCCGATCCTGGTTTCACCGGTTCGGGTCATGACCTCGGCGCTGGATTTCCTCGGCGGCAAATCACATGACCTGCACATGCTCGACGCCGACAACCCGATGCGCGACAGGCTGGTTCGCTATGCGCGTTCGCTGGTCGCAGATGTGCTGCCATCCGATCCGACCATGCTGTTTCATCTTGAACTTTTCGTGGATGGAAATGACGAGATCGTCCTCTGCGAAATCGCCTCGCGGTTGGGCGGGGTGTTCTTCAACCAGGAGCTGACCCACGCCTGGGGCATTGATCCGCGGATGAGCTTCCTGCGCGCGCTGCATGATCCGTTCTACCGCCCTGAGCCAATGGCTGCGCCGCTGCGGATGGTCGGGCATATCAGCATCCCGCCGCGGGTCGGTCTGCTGCGCGACGTTCCGCAAACCTGCCCGCTCAACGGTGTCCTGGAGTACCGAATTTCAGCCAGGAAGATGACCTCCTATGGCGGCATGAAATTCACCAACTCGGAAATCCTCAACGCCATCGTGGCAGGCCAGGATGAGGCCGAGTTGCGCGACAAGCTGCATCAGGTCGAAGCCTGGTTCCACGAGAGTTGCGACTGGTCGGGCAGCGAAATCGCCGCCGCGACATAGACCTTATCGCACAACCTTTCGACATTAATTGAGCTGACCTTCCTGAGCTGGACGGAATCGTCACGCCCGCAGAAAAGTGGATATCCAATGAAGACTGTGTTCGAAAGCCTTATCCCGATTCCCGTGGCGGCCCTGGGCGCATGGCTCGGTTACATGACCGGGCTTGCGCTTGGTGAGCTGATCGGCGCGATCTGCCTGGTCACGGCGCTCAGCAAAATGGGTGTGCGCATGCGCATGCCGTATCCGTTCGTGGCTACCGTGCAGTTGCTGCTAGGGGTCAGTGTCGGCTCCATCGTCACCGCCTCGATGATGCACGAGCTGACGGACTTCAGCATTCTGGTCGGTCTGCTCATCTGCATGACCACGCAAATTTTCGTCGGCTATAACTGGCTGCGGCGCATGGAGCGCTGGGGGCATTTAGAAAGCCTGCTCGGGTCCATTCCCGGCGCAATGGCGGCGGTGATGACGGTCTCGGGAGAGGAGGGCCCGGCCTCCGGGCGCATCGCGTTCGTGCACATTGTCCGTTTGCTCGCGCTGTTGCTGGTGGTGACGATCATTGCCGGTGGGCACGCCGAAAGCGCGGCGCCGGTGCTGGGCTCGTTTGATGATTACCTTGGCGTGATCCCTCCGGCGATCGCGGCTGTGGTCGCCGGCTATCTGCTGGAGCGCTTCGATGTTCCCGCGCCTTACATGTTGACCGGGCTGATTTGCTCCGCCGCGGTCAACGTCGGTTTTCCTCAAGTCCATCTGCATGTTCCCGATCCGCTGGCGATCGTTGCGCTGATCCTGCTCGGCGGTCTGATCGGCATTCGCCTCAAGGACATCACGCTCAAAGATTTCGTGCGCTACATCCGCGCCGGTCTGGTGGTTACTGCCCTGACGTTCTGCACGACACTGCTGGTTGCCTTCGCGTTCAGCAAGCTGACCGGCAAGCCGTTCCTTTCGCTGTTCATGTCGTGGGTTCCTGGTGGTGTTGAGGTGATGACCGCAGCGGCTTTGCTACTCAAGCTCGATCCTGCCTTCGTGATGCTCAATCACGTGGTGCGGATGTCGATCATCCATATTTCGCCAGCGTTCCTGCCCAAACGGCTGCTGCAGGAAAACCCGCAGCCTGAACAGTAATTGCTGCAAAAAACTTCGAATGACAAGGATTTGATCTCGATGAGTATTGCTATTCACGACCCAACGCTGCGCGACGGAAATCATGCTGTCTCCCATTCGCTGAGCCTGGAGGATATTGCCTCCTACTGCCAGGCTGTCGATGGCTGCGGCCTCAGCGTTGTAGAAGTCGGCCACGGAAATGGCCTGGGTGCGTCCTCCCTGCAACTCGGACTTGCGCGCTACAAAGACAGTGAGATGCTCGAAACAGCGCGAGCCAACCTGACGCATTCCAGACTCGGCATCCACATGATTCCCGGGTTTGCCAGGCTGAGCGACATCGATACCGCACTGCAGATCGGCGTCGACGTGCTGCGCATCGCGTCCCATTGCACCGAGGCTAGCCTGACCGAGAGCTACATCGAACATGCGCGGGCCAAGGGCGCGTACGTCCAGGGCGTGCTGATGATGACCCCGGCCATCGCGCCGGGTTTTTTGTGGGTGAAGGTTTGCGCGTCGATTTGCTGTCGCCAGTATCTTGACATCACGAAGGCAATCGGCAAAAGTGGGATCCAATCCACAAACAGAGCCTGACCGATGCGTAAGATTCTTGCCCTAGCTGCAATTCTTCTCTCCACCGTAGCGATTGCCGAAGACCGAGTGTCCGTATCCGGGCTTCAGGTCACTAAAGCTACTGCCGGCTACCCAGCCGTTCAGGGCATAGCCCACAACAATACGAATGCAACGATTGCCAACGTTTTCGTGAAGTTCAAGCTGTATGACGCAGAAGGTAATGTTGTCGGAAACACCATCGCTCATGGCGCGGACATTGGCCCGGGTGAGAATTGGAAGTTTTCAGCACCTGCGATGGTGCCTTTCACTGAAGTGAAGCTGAGTAGCATTCAAGCGCTGTAATCAAATTTTTTATAGAGCCCTGCCATCGAGCAGGGCTTTTTTGTGGTGCGCCAGGCATGGCGCGTTGCGCGCAAGCGCAACCAGCTTGGCTGTGGTGGCCACGCTGGTGACTTGGAGGTGAAAGTCCTCTACACACCCGGCAAGGGGAAGTGTTAGCCAAAGGCAAGGGTGTCGCGGGTGACTGCGAATCTGAAGGAAGCCCGAGGCAAAATGCTGACCTGACGAACAGGAAGCGGATAGAGGCGGTGCAGCGGGGTAAGAAGGCCATAATCTTCAAAGCCCAATACTTGCACGGAACGCTGTGACATAGATCCGACAGGCATAAGCAGGAAGGTCGCGCGAATTACCCTGGGAGATCTGCACGTTTGCCACTGTGCTACCGAGCGTCGAGAGGCGACGGGATGAACGTGCAGAAGTCAGCCGAAGCCGTAGTAAGTGGCGGTTAACCGCGCCACCAAGGGCCGAACAGGTTATGCCGCCAGTAGGCGTCAGAGTCTCGTTGAATACCGAAATGCAGAAACTTCTCCCAGAGAAGACTGTTACTCCGAGTCTCGGACAGAATCCGAGGATGACGGCTGACAGCGCAAAGGTATCGACGGCGTCTGTGACGTGGACGAACGCGGAGCCGGACACGCTGATGGTGCGTGTGCTGGCACCCGCCAACCTCAGACGTGCGTATCATCGCGTAGTCAGCAATAAGGGCGCGCCGGGTGCCGATGGCATGACGGTCGACCAGTTGGCGGACTATGGAAACAGTATTGGCCGACCCTCCAGAAGAGGTTGCTGGCCGGCGAGTACCACCCGCAAGGTGTACGCGCCGTCGACATCCCCAAACCCAAAGGCGGCACCCGGCAGTTGGGTATTCCCCGCCTGATCCAACAGTCTCTGCTGCAACAGCTCACGCCGATCTTCGACCCGCTATTCTCGGACTATAGCTACGGCTTTCGACCGGGCAGAAGCGCCCACCAAGCCATCGAGAAAGCCCGCGCCCATGTGGCAGGGCATCGCTGGTGCGTGGAACTCGATCTTGAGAAGTTCTTTGATCGGGTTAATCACGACATCCTGATGGCTTATCTGGCGCGCCAAATCGAAGACAAGCGGGTGCTCAAGCTGATCCGTCGTTACCTCGAAGCGGGAACGATGTCAGGCGGACTCGTCAGCCGACGGCAGGAAGGGGCGCCGCAAGGCGGCCCGCTCTCGCCGTTGCTGTCGAACATCCTGCTCAACGAACTCGATCGCGAGCTGGAACGACGGGGTCATCGTTTTGTGCGTTATGCCGACGATGCGAACATCTATGTGCGCAGCCCTCGTGCAGGCGAACAAGTGATGAGGAGTGTTGAGCGCTTCCTGAATCAGCGCCTGAAACTGACGCTGAACCGGGACAAGAGCCGAGTTGCGGGGTCTTGGAAGTGTGATTACTTGGGTTACGGGATGAGCTGGCATTACGATAAACCGGCTTAGCCGCATAACCTGAACCGCTTCCTGGGTCGCAAGGTAGATTCGTTATAAAGGCCCTCGCAGCTGCAGCCATCATCGCGCTCATTGCCTGCCTGCTACTGGGCATCCAGCACTTCCAGGTCATTGCACTCGAAGGGCAGGTGATGATCGAGGCCAAGAGCAAGGACGACGCCATTGCGGCTAACACTGAGAGTCAGGCGACGATCACCACCCTTCGTGTCGAAGCCCAGTGTAACGCCGCCTACACCGCCGACCTCAACAAGCGAATCGCCGTCGCTGATCTGGATAGCGCCATCGCCAAGGCGGTAGGTGCTGCCAAGGATGCTGGCCTGCCTCAAGGCCTGGGTCGTATCTCTCTTGCACGGGCACGCCCAGGTACAGACCAACATCATGGTGAGCTGAACTGTTCAATGCTCTGGATTGATCTGTCAGTACCAGCTACTTTGAGATTTCACGCAAGGAGTTCGGACATGGCAGATAAATATGTTGGAAAAATAGTTGGGGTTGGCACGGATAACTTGGACTACGTGATTAACATCTATCAGGACGAGACCATTGAGCGCTCGCCAAGCGGCATGGTTCGACATGAAGGCCTGAAGCATTTCGAAATGCAATTTGGGGGTGCCGTGAATAAGATTTCCGAAACTGAATACGAGATTGTGGCTACGGGAATGAGGGTCACTGTGCATGATGGTCAACGCTAAGAGGGTCGGCCTTTCATGTGAGACTTGGATTAGGGGGCGCATGGCAGGCCAGATTAATCACTGAGCATGCATGTCGTTCAGACGCTGGCACTCTTTGTATGCGGTATCTTCATCTTCGTACGGCTCTCTGAAGTAATCTCCCGTTCGCGTATCCGCTATGCACTTTCTCCTAGCGTTGCTGGGCAGCCGGTCTGCTCGGTCACTTTTACTTACAGCAACTACCTGGCTGTTGGGACATTAAAGTTTCCAAGAGCAATGAGGGTGAATCCTACTGCCAGTTTCTTGGCAGGATCTCCGGTCTCTTTCACTGTTACCGGCGGTGGTGGCGGCGGAATCGCATTGGACAACTTACAGATCGCTGCAATCGGTAAAGAGTCTTGCTTCCTTGGTGCCGCGATATCCACCTCCTTTGGCATAGGCTATGGCACTTTGCTGACCTTCGGTTCATCCCCCAACCTATTCTTCTCGGCCGAGGTTTGACATGTACAAATATTCAGACGACGTGATCCTTCGCTTGTCCGATGGCGCTTACATCCCAAAAGATCCAGAAAATCGCGACTACGCGGAATACCTGGCCTGGGTTGAGTCCGGAGGGGTAACGCTTCCAGAGTTCACCGATGAAGAGCTTGCCAGCCAAAAGCTACTGCTCGACACCTCGATTGAAACTGTCTGGCGCGCGGCGGAGCTGCTGATTGTTGCGCGACAGCTAGAAGCCATTAAGGAGGATGAGGCCGACGAGGCGCCTCCCGACCTTATGCCCGGCACCCGAAAGCAGTGGTTGAAGTATCGGGGGCAGGTTAGCAACTGGAAGGAAGGCGCCGGATCATTCCCTGATATTGCGCAACGCCCAGTTCGTCTGTCGTAACAAAACAACTGAGCCTGTCGCCCGCCATAGAGCGGGTATTTTTTTGCCCGGAGAAAAGTGATGACCATTACTGAAAAGACCGCGACATCCTCGCGCGCACGCTGTGGGGCGAGGCCCGCGGGGAAAGCCTGGCAGGCCAGATCGCTGTAGCCTGGACTATTCGCAACCGGGTGAACGACGACAAGGCCAAATCGTGGTGGGGCGAGGGCTACGCTGGTGTTTGCCAGAAGCCGTACCAGTTCAGCTGCTGGAACAGGAACGACCCGAATTTCGCCTACTTGAGTGGTGCGAAGCAGATTCCGTTTCGCGAGTTGGCTCAAGCGCAGACCGGCGCCGACCAAGTGATGTCAGGAAAAGTGCCTGATCTACCAGAAGTCGGATGGGGGTCAATGAACTGCCGAGGATCTGGGAACTGGGACGTGATCAAATTTGGAAATTTCTTTGATCCAGAAGCGACGATATTTAGTTTGGTTTGGCGATAGCGGTTTGTGATTTGACCAGGGATGCTCAGTTTTCAAGCTGGCGCGGTACGCCTCCCACTCCTTCTCCTCGGCCACTTCCTGGGCCCTTTTTTTATCATCGAACCAGCCAAGTACGTAAACTTCGCCCTGATCCACACCGTGCTCGATCAGTAGATAGATATCTTTCATAAGCTTGAACCCGCTACTACACGTTCTAAAATCCCCTAATGTTGGGGGCATTGTGTTGACTATCGGCAGGCACTTCCGGTTATTGAGTTTTATCGATGAATGGCGCGAAGGTCGATCTTCAGTACAATCGCCTAGCCGATTGCTGGATCAGACTGCGTTATCGATCAAAGGAGTGATGAGCTCCTGCCCCTGATTCCGCACGTTGCCCACCGCCCGGTCCACCGTAAACCACTTGAACGCTTCTGTCGGCTCTCCCTGGTGCAAGATGATCTGTTCGGCGCGTTCCTTGGGTGTGGCTGGGTCCAACCATTCCCGGGCGAGTTCCGGCGATAACGCCACTGGTCGCCGATCATGGATATCCACTATACCGCCGGCGCTGTCGGCGGTGATGATAACGAAGCCGTCGTGCTCGCTCGGTTCATGCTCGGCGATCGGATATTGACCGATTGCGGCACAAAGGATTGGCGTCCGATCACGGTGGCGAATCAGGTAGGGCTGCTTCTTCGGTCCGCCTTCATAAACCCACCCAAACCAGTTGTCGATGGCGATGATCGCGCGGTGGGGCCAGATTGCTTTGGGCGCGGCGCGGTCTTTGGCCCAGTGCGGGAGCCAGCCCCAGCGAACCATGTCAGCGCGCAGAAACTGACCCTCTTGGTGAAAGAGGGCAAGCTGCGTGGTCGGCGCGGCGTTATAGCGCTCGAAAGGCTGGTCGCCGGCATAGTTGATCAATGCGTTGGGAATGCTGAGTGCCGCAACGAAGTCGTGAATGCCCCGGTACTGGGAAAGGCGTCCGCACATGGTTGAACCCTCCGACTGTATATTCAGGGTAGACCAGTGGCCGCCGGCTTCGGTACAAACCCTCTTCCAGCGCATGTCGGGCAATCTTCACGCCGATCAAAACGATCAAAACGATCAAGGCAAGCGGGGCAGGTGCGGAATTTGGCCAGGTCGAGACGCGGCCGCACTCTTTCGAAAGTACGTAGATCGCAGCACTCGCGGCCAATTTGTGCAGCGTCCACCAGCGCGCGGTAGATGTCTGGATCTTCTATCGGGCTCGTGGGTGATCCCCTCGAGTGTTCGCCCGGTTTCGACAAGATCGTATTGCTGCCCATCAGGTAGCGTCAGTAAAAGCCCGACAATTCTTGCAGTAACACCGAACGGGCTGAAAACAAGGTTCGCCCCGGTGGCATCGCGGTAAATCTTCCCGTCGTATGAGGATCGTGCAATGTCGGCAAGCGTGCTGGTGGCATAGAAAATTGACTGTCCAATGCGACCGAATAGCTCGCCATTGCCACGCTGCACAACGTCGTAGGCAGAAGCGCCGCAGTAGCGGGCTGGCGAGGTATGAAGTTCTTCCACTGCGTGCCAGTAAGCGGCGTTCGCCATTTCGTTCATATCGAACTGCTGAAGCTCATCGATTAACTCCTCGGTGACAAGGGTGGCGCTCATTGAATGAAGGGTCTGGCGATGGGCCTCGGGGTTCTGCATAGGAAAGTCGTGGTCGTCGAGGGTCGAGCGGCACTGCTGAAGTCTCAGCGCTTTAGCCTGGTCGAAATTCATGGAAATGGGTTCGCTGTACAAATACTGGTTGCATGTACAGTAATTGAGGTGCAGCTATCGTGGCGAGGATGAGGCGACTAGCTGTCGCTCTAGGTCACTCCGGGGTCATCAGAACTGCGAGCGTAAGCTTGATGAACTCCTCGTTCTTGTCGATGGCGTCCAAGGCGCCGCGCACGCTGTCGGCGACGTCAGCCGAGCCGCGGGCCTCGACCCAATTGGAAAGCTCCAGGATGGCGGCCTCAAGGGCGAGCTGATTTTCATTAATCTTGAAGAGCAGGGAAGGGAGCAGGTCTGAGTTTGGCATCGCGATTCCTCGGTTTTTGAGGATAGCGTAGCATCGCGTTACATGAAGGATGTTTAACCATCGGCAGGACGCCGGAGGCGGGTAAAAACGGGTTAGTTCTGGAACGCTTCCATAATAGTTATGGAACACATGCCGAGCGGCGAGATTGTCGCCAAACCCCAGAAACGACAAAGCCCTGAATAATCAGGGCTTTGTCGGTACAAATATGGCGGAGGCGATGGGATTCGAACTCATGGACCTGTTACAGTCGACGGTTTTCAAGACCGTTGCCTTAAACCACTCGGCCACACCTCCGTTTGCGTTGCGGGCGCCATAATACCTGAATGAAACACACTGTCAAACTCTCTGCATGGCTTGTTACAGAGCGTCTGTTATGATCTTTGCGTCTCAACGTTTCAAACCAACAGGAGTGTCGCCATGCGCGAACAGGATTACGCAGTTAATAACAGCGTGCAGGCTGAGCAGCTAGAGGTTAGCCGCGTCCTGCGCAACACTTACGGCTTACTCGCTCTCACCCTCGCATTCAGCGGCGTGATGGCGTTTGTCGCCCAGCAGATGCGTGTCGGCTACCCGAATATCTTCGTGGTGCTGATCGGTTTCTACGGCCTTTTCTTCCTCACCAACAAACTCCGTGATTCTGCCTGGGGCCTGGTGTCTGCATTTGCCCTGACCGGTTTCATGGGTTTCCTGCTCGGCCCGATCCTCAACCGTTACCTGGGTATGCAGGGCGGCGCCGAGGTGGTCAGTTCGGCCTTCGCAATGACGGCGCTGGTGTTTGGCGGCCTGTCGGCCTATGTACTGATCA
This sequence comes from Pseudomonas sp. ZS1P83, assembly GCF_054897825.1. Lineage (NCBI taxonomy): Bacteria > Pseudomonadati > Pseudomonadota > Gammaproteobacteria > Pseudomonadales > Pseudomonadaceae > Pseudomonas > Pseudomonas sp. ZS1P83. Next base: position 2,981,253 of record NZ_CM142706.1, on the reverse strand, counting down.
CTCGCAAGGACATGAGCTTCCTCGGCGGATTCATTACTGCAGGCTTCTTCGTGCTGCTGGGTGCGACACTGGCGAGTTTCTTCTTCCAGATCAGCGGTCTGCAACTGGCGATCAGCGCAGGTTTCGTGCTGTTCTCCTCGGTCTGCATTCTGTTCCAGACCAGCGCCATCATTCACGGCGGTGAGCGCAACTACATCATGGCGACCATCAGCCTATATGTATCGATCTACAACCTGTTCATCAGCTTGTTGCAGCTGTTCGGCATCATGAGCCGCGATGATTAATCGTCAGCCTTGAGGAAAAAACCCGCTTCGGCGGGTTTTTTCTTGCCTGCGATTTGAGTAAAGGCTCACGCCATCGGTGGCAACCGGCGCTTGACCGGGGTTTTCTTGACGATCGCCGTGTTGGTTTCGGCGTGGGTGTTGAGGCGGTCGAGCAGGGTGTCCAGTTGCTCCATCGAACGCACATGCAGACGGGCGATGAAACAGTCGTCGCCAGTAACCTTGTCGCACTCGGTGAATTCAGGGATGGCCTGGATCTGCCGCTCCACTTCCTGCAACTGACCCGGCAGCGGGCGAATGCGGACGATCGCCTGAAGTTGATAACCGAAGCATTTTGGGTCGATCTCGACGGTATAGCCTTTAAGCACGCCACGCTCTTCGAGGCGGCGCAGGCGCTCGGCGACGCTGGGCGAGGACAGGCCGCTAATTTGCGCCAGGGCCTTTAGCGAGCGGCGTGAGTCTTCCATCAAGGCCGTGATCAGCACTTGGTCGATATCGTCGGTCATGGCGAAACCCCTGTTAGGCAATTAATTCAAACCGCCTTGATAAAAAAGGCAGAAGCCGAGTTTAGCCTGCTTTTTGCGCTGGAGAAGCCCCCCGACGGATTGGCATACTTTGGGCTCAAACACAGGAGTCTGGTGATGGACAAAACAATACGTCACGGGTCATTCGAAATGACCGCCGCCATGTTGATTTCCGGGACCATCGGCTGGTTCGTGCTGGTGTCCGGGCAGCCGGTGCTGGACGTGGTGTTCTGGCGCTGCGTGTTCGGCGCCGGCACGTTGTTGCTGATCTGCGCGGCATTCGGCTTCCTGCGCCCAGGCATTTTGACTCGCACCACGTTCTTGCTCGCCGTGCTCAGCGGCGTGGCGATTGTCGGCAACTGGGTGCTGTTGTTTGCTTCTTATTCCCGTGCCTCGATTGCCATCGGCACGGCGGTATACAACGTTCAACCGTTCATGCTGGTGGGGTTGGCCGCGTTGTTCCTCAACGAGAAAATCACCCTGCAGAAACTGTTCTGGCTGGGTATCTCGTTTCTCGGGATGCTGGCGATTGTCAGCGCACATGGCGGGCAGGGCGAGAGCGGCAATGATTACCTGGTGGGCATCGCTCTGGCGCTGGGGGCGGCATTCCTTTACGCGATTGCCGCGTTGATCATCAAACGCCTGACCGGCACACCGCCACATCTGATTGCGTTGATTCAGGTTCTCTCCGGCGTGCTGTTACTCGCGCCATTCGCGCACTTTTCGGCGCTGCCGCAAGCTCCGAGCGCGTGGGCCAGCCTGGTGACCCTGGGCATCGTCCACACCGGCGTGATGTACGTGCTGCTCTACGGCGCCATTCAAAAACTGCCGACGGCACTGACCGGTGCGTTGTCATTCATTTACCCGATTGCGGCGATTTTCGTCGACTGGTTCGCTTTCGGCCATCGCCTGGAGCCGCTTCAATGGCTCGGTGTCGCTGCGATTCTGTTGGCCGCTGCCGGCATGCAACAAGGTTGGAGTTTGAAGTCTCGTCGAACGGTAACTCAATAAACAGTCGTCAGATGTTCCAGCGCGGTGCAGTCTTGGCCAAGCGCTGGCGCATCTCGCCGATGTTGGCGGCTAGCTGCCGGACCAATAACCGGTAGCCGTCCAGCGGACTGTAAACCGGTGCGGCCAGGTGTGAATCCGACGGCATTTCGACGGGCCGACTCAGCCGCTGGGAGGCACCGGATTTCAGCGCTCGGGCCATACCGATCAGTTGTACCCGAATCAACCGATGTTCGGCTTTCAAGGCCGATTGCAGATGGGCCATGGCGTCCGGGTCACTGGCATCCGGTCGGGTGTTGCCGAGGATTTCCAGGGTGCTGACGCACATGCGCAAGTGGCGCTGAATGGCATCGAGTTCAGTCATGGAGATCCGCACTTCCTTGGACACCGACGGCATCAACGAGCGCAGTTGCACCATCACCGTGTTCAGGCGGCCCACGAGTTTATGGTGTTCGTCATCGGTGACCGACTGGCCATTGGTGATGCGCCCGTAGATTGTCGCGCAGTCGCGCAAGGCGTCGGCCAGGTTATAGCGCCAGGAATAAACCGCGTAGAGCGGCAGGGCGAAAGAAAACGCCAGGGCCAGCGCGATGCCGATCAGGATGTCCACACCACGCCACAACCCGTCGGTGATTGGATTGTCGCCATGCCCCGCGACGATAAACACGGTAATCGCCGAGAGCAACGCGGTGTAACCGCCCTTGCCGATGGCGTGGTACGAGAAGAACCCACAGACCACCGCCATCGCGAAATAGGTGAGCCACGGCATCCCGAGCCAGGCCTGTTGTGCCACCAGCAGCAAGCCGACGCCGGCTCCGATCAAGGTGCCGATGGCGCGTTCGGCGGCTTTTTTGCCGATGTTGCCGTGGTGCTGCAAACCGCCAATCACCACCAGCATCGTCACCGACGCCCACTCACCGTGGGGCAGGTGAATGCCGGTGGTCAGCAGGATGGTTGCCAGCAACCCCAGCGACACGCGCACCGCGTGGATCACTCTGGCGTGGCGATAGCGCCGATACGGGTCCAGCAACGGACGCAGCAGTCGGCGCAACAGCGGTGGCAGTCGATTGGCTCTGAATGTGCTCAGGCTCGGTCTCCTCAGAAGATGTAATCGGTAGTCAGGAAACTCGAACTGCGTCCGCTGATGATCTCGCTGATGAGTTCTTTGTTGGTTTCCTGGAACTTGGTCGCCACCAGTGTGCGAATAGAAAACACCCGCAGCGCATCATGTACCGACAGCGTACCTTCAGCGGAGTTCTTGCGGCCGTTGAACGGGAAGGTGTCGGGGCCGCGCTGGCACTGGGCGTTGAGGTTGATCCGGCCGACTTGGTTGGCGAAGGTGTCCACCAGTCGGCCGACCGCCACCGGGTTGGTGCCGAAGATACTCAGCTGCTGGCCGAAGTCCGATTCCAGGACGTAATCGATCACCGTGTCCAGATGCCGGTAAGGCACGATCGGGACGACCGGGCCGAACTGTTCTTCCTGATAGACGCGCATCTGCGGCGTCACCGGGTACAGCACGGCGGGGTAGAAGAACGAAGCACGGGTTTCACCGCCATTGGGGTTGACCACGGTGGCGCCTTTGCCGACGGCATCCGCGACCAGCGAGTGCAGGTAATCGATCTTGCTCGCTTCCGGCAACGGCGTCAGCGCCACGCCGCTGTCCCACGGCATGCCGGGTTTGAGACTGGCGAGTTTGGCGTTGAATTTCTCGATGAAAGCGTCGACCACGTCCTCATGGACGAAGAGGATTTTCAGCGCGGTGCAGCGCTGACCATTGAACGACAGCGAGCCGGTGAGTGCTTCGCTGACCGCGTTGTCCAGATCCACCTCAGGCAGCACAATGCCGGGGTTTTTCGCGTCCAGGCCCAACGCCGCGCGCAAGCGGTGCGGTTTTGGATGGAGTTTTTTCAAGTCGCTGGCGGCCTTGTTGGTGCCAATGAACGCAAAGATATCAATCTTGCCGCTGGCCATCAGCGCGCTGACGGTCTCGCGGCCACTGCCGTAGATCACGTTGATCACCCCGGCCGGGAAGCTGTCGCGAAATGCTTCCAGCAGCGGACGAATCAACAGCACGCCCAGCTTGGCCGGTTTGAACACCACGGTATTGCCCATGATCAGCGCCGGGATCAGCGTGGTGAAGGTTTCGTTCAGCGGGTAGTTGTAAGGTCCCATGCACAACGCCACACCCAGCGGTACGCGTCGGATCTGGCCGAGGGTGTCCTGTTCCAGTTCGAAGCGGCTGGAGCGGCGATCGAGTTCTTTAAGCGCGTTGATGGTGTCGACGATGTAATCGCAGGTGCGATCGAACTCTTTCTCTGAGTCCTTGAGGTTCTTGCCGATTTCCCACATCAGCAACTTGACCACGGCTTCGCGCTGTTCACGCATGCGCCCCAAGAAGGCTTCGACGTGCTGGATGCGCTCGGCCACGCGCATCGTCGGCCACAAACCCTGGCCTCGGTCATAGGCGCGGACGGCGGCGTCGAGGGCGGTCAATGCGGTGTCGGCATCGAGCAGTGGCGTGCTGCCAAGAATCACTTGTTCATCGCCATTTTCACCCGTCAGGTACACCGGGCTACGGACTTGGGCGAGGGGCCCGGACCAGGTTTTCAGCTCGCCGTCGACCAGGTATTCACGCTGCTCGGTCTGGCCGTCGAGGCGGTATTTTTCCGGTATGTCGGTGTAGTCGGGAAACAAGTTGCCAAGGATGTGTGCTGTGGTCATGTCGCTACCCCGTGTGTGGTGTAAGCCATGCGCTGGCGGCTTGCAGTTCGCAATTCACTTCAAAGGTTATACGCCTTAATGACTCGACTTTTTAACTGCAATCAAGCGCAAATGGGCAAAGCAGAGGGGGGAAGGTCTGGATCTTGTGTCCCAAGCGTAGACCGCTTTGCTCTGTACCGGACATTCAGCTGGCAGGGAAGTGGCTAGTCGAAACCGCGACAAGCGCACCCCGGCAGGGTCAATATTGCCGTCTATGATTTTGCGAGCTGACTGCGTACGTCGAGGGCGCCAAATTCCTCTGGGACACGCCGCTATTCGCTGTCGAAGGAAAGGAAATGACCCGCCACCTTGGCTTACCGGACGGGCCAAGCGATGAGGAGGTCGCCAGCCGCTATCATGAAATGGTCTTTGGCGGGCTGTACAAAATTTATCTCTATTGCGCACAGAGCTCGGGCGAACAGGTCCTCGAAACCTTGCGCAGTCGCTATGCCAGTCTGCAGCCCCCACCGTCATGCAAAGGATTGCATCCAGCTGAGCCATTCCAGAACTACAATTACAGCGCTTCGTGCCTGACTATTGACCCTGTCCCGCAGGGAGGACTTTTCATGGAAAGCGATGTCTCGGAAATAAGCACTGCGATCGCTGGCAATCGAAAAAAATGGACCCTTGCCGCCTACAGGTATATGGCGAGAAAACGGCTGGCACGGAAGGCGGAGATCAACTTGAAAAGCCTGGCGGTGAAAAGCTGGGATATTGCGCCGGGTGGGATATCGCATTCGCCGCCAGCTATCTTCCTGCCCGGTCAAATGGAACGTGTGACAGGATGGGAGGCGAAGCGCTTTTATCCTTTCGAGCATCCCGCTCGCACCATGGAAGGGCTGGGTGACGTGGTACACGGCCCGACACGTGGCTACTTGGTCAAGGATGTCTGGCTGATCGATGGCGCGCTCTACAAGGACAATGCAAGTCTGTGGTTGTCTCTCAAACCGGGTATGTTTCCGCGAGTTCTCGTGGAAAACGAGATCGACCGCGGGGCCGTCTTCTGCACGCAAAATGGAAATACATGGTTTGGCACATGGTTGATGGAAGACTGCCCGACCTATTCGTTGGCCTGCGACGAAGGCGTCCCGGTCACCACCGCGCCATCCGCCAGGTTCCCCATATTTACCCAGACCCCCGCGTATGAGGACTGGTTTGGCATGAAACCGGTTCGCTTGAACGGTGCGTTTTTTCATGAGCTCGTGCTATTCGACGATCTGAGCAACAATCGAAGCAGGCATCTACGTTTCCGTGCCATGGGTGAAAAGCTACTGTCGCACGTGAGCTATGAGTCTCACCCTGGCGTGTTCATTCTCCGGGGTGGCGACGGTGACTTGCGCTTTTTGCGCAATGAAATTGAGCTCGCTGAGCATCTGCGCAAGAGTAGGGGGTTTCGCATAATCGATCCTTTGAAAACCGATGTCCCGACCATAGTGGCGAAGTGTGCCGGGGCGCGGACCGTGGTGGGGGTCGAAGGGAGCCAGTTAGTCCATGGTGTCAATGTACTCCAGCCGGGTGGTTCGTTGCTGGCACTGCAGCCACCGAACCGTTTCGTCAGCTACTTCAAGTACCTGACGGATCGCGACAACCAGAATTTTGGCTTTGTGGTCGGTACGCCAGAGGGCGATGGCTTTAAAATCGACATTCAAGAGGTTGAGCGCACACTGGACCTGTTCCCATCATGACGGCCGCCTGGAAAATTCGGCCAGGGGCGTGAATAACCGGATGTGGGGCTTACCCCCGTTGCTCGGCCACCAACAGCAACGACTGCGGCACAGGACTTTGCGGGTGCTGCGGCTCCTGCAGGCCCGCCAGCCGAAAACCGGCCATGTCCAGCGCATTGAGCCAGCTGGACAAGGTGCGCAAGTACCACGGCATGGGTTGCCACTGCCCCTTGAACCCAGCGAAGGTCTCTTCCCGCCAACCATCTTGATAGTCGCCCGCCGCCGCGGTCCACGGATGCAGTGTCTGGATTACCAGCGCGCCGCCAGGGGCGAGCAGGGCGTTCATGGCGGCGAGCAGAGGGATGATGTCCTGGTGCAGCAGAGCGAAGTTGGCGCAGATCAGGTCGTAGGCGCTGCCGATGTCCACCTTCGCCTCCACCAACTCTTCATAGCTCGCCAAATGCACCTGAGAAGAGCCCGCCGCCCGCGCCGCCTCGACCAGCGTAGCATCGCCATCCACACCGACCGCTTTGATGGCCCGTTCGGCCAGCGCACGCAACAGCCAGCCCTCGCCGCAACCCAGGTCGAGCACACGCTCGGGCTGGCGGCTTAGCACTGCCAGCAGGATTGCCTGGTCGGTGAGCTTGAGGCGACTTTCGAGGGTGCCGGTGCGAATGGCTTCGATCCAGGATTGGGCGTTGTGGTGCCAACTTTGGAGTAGGGTAGATTCGGAGGCGGGCATTTCGATCTCCGCAGTTGTTGGTTGGATGGAAGGATAGGACATCTGTTGGTCGATGGACTTTATCGGTGACGTTTTACCTGCGTCACAATCACCGATAGTTGCCTTTTGCGAGGTCACACCGGCGCGTCATTCGGGAAGACCGGCTGTGCGTCGCAAACATTCCGACCGCTTGATTTTAGAGGAGACGCAGCATGGAACGATTCACGGGCGGTTGCCTGTGCGGCAACGTCCGAATTGAGGCGTCGGGACGTCCATACCGGGTCGGCCTTTGTCACTGTCTCGACTGCCGAAAGCATCATGGGGCCCTTTTTCACGCCTCCGCGGTGTTCCCTCAGAGTGCCGTGACGATCAATGGCGAAACACGCGACTACGCCGGGCGGTTTTTCTGTCCCCGCTGCGGCTCGTCCATTTTTGCACGCACCGCCGACGAAATCGAAGTGAACCTGGGATCCCTGGATGCCCCTGACCAGCTGATGCCAACCTACGAAAGCTGGATCGTCCGTCGCGAGTCCTGGTTGCCGTCGTTTGCGCTCACGAGACGATACGAGCGCGATCGTGACGCGACGGGGCGCTTTGAGGAGTAGGCCGCGCAGTAAATAAAGCCCGCTGAACCGGTGACGGTCAGCGGGCTTTTACGTGGGCGGTGTTTTGTTCTGATCCGTATTTTCCTTCGTTATCTGCATATGTAACCCACGCCGCCGCCGGCTCACAATGACAGCACGCTCAGCAGTTTCGGCAACCGCTGTACTGCAAACTCATAACGTAGGAGGCCCAATGGGCAAGATGGCAATTTTCCTGGGTGGATTTCTGGTGTTGACCATTTTGATCGGTGCCCTTGCCACGATTTCTCCCGTTTAGTCACTTCCTCTAATCAACAAAAAGCACAACGCCTCCACGTTGGGAGGCGTTGCAGGTTCAGTAACACCGCTTGCGTTACTTAAGATCGAAGCGATCCAGGTTCATCACCTTGGTCCAGGCGGCCACGAAGTCTTTTACAAACTTTTCCTTCGCATCAGCGGTTGCATAGACTTCAGCCAACGCTCGCAACTGCGCATGTGAGCCGAAGATGAGGTCGACACGGGTGCCTGTCCACTTCACTTCGCCGGTTTTGCGATCGCGCCCTTCAAACTCCTCGTTAGCCTCCGAGACCGGTTTCCATTCCACGCCCATGTCCAGCAGGTTTTTGAAGAAGTCGTTGGTCAACGCCTCTGGCTGCTGGGTGAACACGCCGTGTCTGGTTTGTCCGACGTTGGTGTTCAGCACGCGCATACCGCCAATGAGCGCGGTCATTTCTGGCGCGGTGAGTGTCAGCAGTTGCGCCTTGTCGATCAACAGCTGCTCGGTCGGTACGCGGTATCTGCCTTTGAGGTAGTTACGGAAGCCATCGGCGATGGGTTCGAGGAAGCCGAAAGACTCTACGTCCGTCTGTTCCTGGGAGGCGTCCATCCGTCCCGGTGTGAACGCAACCGTCACGCTGTGGCCAGCATTTTTTGCCGCCTGTTCGACGCCAGCGTTACCGGCCAGCACGATCAGGTCTGCCAGCGAGATCTTCTTGCCGCTGTTGTTGAACTCGCTCTGAATGCTCTCGAGTTTCGCCAGCACGCTCGCCGTTTGCTCAGGCTGGTTGGCTTGCCAGAATTTCTGCGGAGCCAGACGCAGACGCGCACCGTTGGCGCCGCCGCGTTTGTCAGAGCCACGAAAGGTCGAGGCCGCCGCCCAGGCAGTTGATACAAGCTGCGAGATTGTCAGGCCCGAGGCCAGGAGTTTGCTCTTGAGTGCGGCGACGTCACTGTCGTTGACCAAGGCATGGTCGACCGCTGGAATCGGGTCTTGCCACAGCAGTTCTTCGCTCGGCATTTCTGGGCCGAGGTAGCGGGAGAGGGGGCCCATGTCGCGGTGGATCAGCTTGAACCAGGCGCGGGCGAACGCGTCGGCCAATTGGTCCGGATTTTCCAGGAAACGCCGCGAAATCGGTTCATAGATCGGGTCGAATCGCAGCGCCAGGTCCGTGGTCAGCATGGTCGGATTACGACGCTTGGAAGGGTCGTGAGCATCCGGAATGATGCCGGCACCAGCGCCGTTTTTCGGTATCCACTGATTCGCGCCCGCGGGGCTTTTGCTCAGTTCCCACTCGAAGCCGAACAGGTTTTCCAGATAGTTGTTGCTCCACCGGGTGGGCGTGGTGGTCCAGGTGACTTCCAGGCCGCTGGTGATGGTGTCCGGCCCTTTGCCGGTGCCGAAACTGTTCTTCCAGCCAAAGCCTTGTTGTTCCAGGCCTGCGGCTTCGGGCTCGGCGCCGACATTGTCGGCAGGTCCGGCGCCGTGGGTCTTGCCGAAGGCGTGGCCGCCGGCAATCAGTGCCACGGTTTCTTCGTCATTCATCGCCATGCGCGCGAAGGTCTCGCGGATGTCTTTCCCGGCGGCAACCGGGTCCGGGTTGCCTTCCGGGCCTTCAGGGTTCACATAGATCAGGCCCATTTGTACCGCAGCGAGCGGGTTTTCCAGGTTGCGCCCTTGCTCGGTACGGCTCTCCTCATTTTCCCCCGGCTCAGCAACGAGTGGGCCTTCGCCGGGCTCTTGCATGGGCTCATTTTCTTTGCCATAGCGGGTGTCGCCACCCAGCCACTTGTTTTCCGAACCCCAGTAAACATCCTCATCCGGTTCCCAGACGTCCGGACGACCGCCGGAATAGCCAAAGGTCTTGAAGCCCATGGACTCCAGCGCGACGTTGCCGGTGAGGACGATCAGGTCAGCCCAGGAGATGTTGCAGCCATATTTCTGCTTGATCGGCCAGAGCAGACGGCGCGCCTTATCGAGGCTAACGTTGTCCGGCCAACTGTTGAGCGGCGCAAAGCGTTGTTGGCCGGAACCGGCGCCACCACGACCGTCACCGGTGCGATACGTACCGGCGGCGTGCCAGGCCATGCGAATGAAGAGGGGCCCGTAGTGACCGAAGTCCGCCGGCCACCAGTCTTGCGAATCGGTCATCAACGCAGTCAGGTCTCTTTTGACCGCTTCAAAGTCCAGGGTTTTGAATGCTTCGGTGTAGTTGAAACCCTCGTCCATGGGGTCGGACAGGGACGAGTGCTGATGCAGAATCTTCAGATTCAGTTGGTTCGGCCACCAGTCTCGGTTTGTCGTGCCACCGCCAGCGGCGTGATTGAACGGGCATTTCGATTCATTTGCCATGTGTGAGCTACCTTGTCGTGTTCATCCGGCTATCCGGCCCAGCGTGGGCGTTAAATAGCAACGAGCGAAACCAATGACACAGGCTGCAGGGCCAGCAGTTTGAACAACTGATTGTTTGATCACACGGGAATTCTGAACAGCAGCAATCGAGTTGCCTGCACGGTGGCCTACGGCAGGTTTAGTCAGGCTTCTGACCCATTCCTATCTCCTTATCAGCTCTTGACCGGCCGGCTAGAGTGCCAGCGCTCGACTAAGGTTAGACCCCAGTTGAGAAGTCAGCTAATAGGGGGAGTATTAGGCTGTGATAGGCAGAGTCTTTTACAGGCATCAGGGGAACTTGATTTGTGCGGGCCTCATCGCGGGCAAGCTACGCCGTTCCCCAAGTATGTGAACGACTCAAAACCTGTGGGAGCGTGGCTTGCCCGCGATGACGGTAGCACAAACACCGAAGCTTTCAGATCAAATCCCCGGTGCTACTTTCCACTAAACACCGCCGGCCTGCGCTCGGCAAAGGCTGCCAACCCTTCGCTAAAGTCGCTGCTCTCACACGCCTGTCGCCGCAGTTCCGCTATCTGCTCCATCGCCTGCACGGGCATCGGTTGCAGGTCTTCCAGAATTCGCAATTGTTCCTTCACCGCCGCAATGGCCAGCGGCGCTTTGGCGGCGATGCCTTGGGCCATGTCGAGCGCAGTCGATTCCAGCGCGTCGCTGTCGACCAGCCTGTTCACCAAACCAAACCTTTCAGCGCGTTCGGCATCAAGCTTCTGCGCCGTGAAGAACATTTCCTTCAACACGTGAATCGGCAAATTGTTGAAGAACCGCAGCAACCCGCTGGTGGTGTAGGGCAAGCCGATGTTGACCGGGGTCATTGCGAAGCTTGCACTGCGATCGGCAACGACCAGGTCGCAGCTCATGGCCAGGTCGACCGCGCCGCCCCATACCGAGCCGGAAATCAGCGCGATCACCACGCCGGGGTAGGCGCGGATGCGGCGCAATACCTGTTCGAGGGGTTTGCCGTAGGCGATCGGGTCGCGGTCATGTTGCAGTTCGCGGATGTCGTGGCCGGCGCTCCACACCAGTTGGCCCACTTCGCTGCCAAGTATCACAACGGGGATGCGTTGTGAGGTGAGGGCGGCGAGACTTTCGTCGAGGGATGCCAGCAACTGCGCGCTGAGGGCGTTGCGGTGGGTGGGGTTGCTGAAGACCAGCCGCGCGATGCGTTCATCGACCCGGTTGACGGTCACGGTGGCGGAGGAGGTTGGTTTCATTGGGCGGTTCCTGTTGATTGTGCGGGCGAATCGTCGGTGTCCTGAAACACGACCTTGGCGGCGAGCAGTGCGTTAATCGATGCGGCATCGAAACCGCCTTCGCGCAGGATTTCGATGCTGTGTTCACCCAGCAGCGGCGGCGGGCGGCTGGCGGCGCCGTCGGTGGCGCCGAACACCGGTGTCACCACCTGACGCAATGCGCCAAGTGTCGGGTGCGTGAGTGTCTCGGTCAGTTGGCTGTGCAGCACTTGCGGATCGTCGAACACTTCGTCGAGTGTGTTGATCGGGCCGGCGGGCAATCCTGCCTCGACGAACAGCGTGGTCCATTCGAGTTTGCTGCGAGTTTTCAATCGGCTTTCCAAAATCTCCCGTAACTCGTCACGACGTTCGACTCTCGCTTCGTTGGTGGCAAATCGCGGGTCATTCGGCAACTCAGGCAAATCGAGCAGCACGCACAAACGTCCCCACATGGCCGAAGTGATCGGCGCCAGATTGAGCGGGCCGTCCAGCGTCTGGAACACACCATAAGGCGCAATCACCGAATGCGCATTGCCCGTACGGCGTGGCACATCTCCCAGGCTGAGGTAGCGTTGACCGTGCACACTCAACAGCCCGACCAGACTGGCCAGCAACGACGTGCTGACGTGTTGGCCTTGGCCGGTAGTCGAGCGCTCAAGCAAGGCCGCCAACACGGCCGTCACCAGCCACATGCCTGAGGTCAAATCGCCGATGGCGGTGCCGGTACGCGTCGGGTCGCCATCGACGAAACCGGTCAGGCTCATCAACCCCGAATAACCCTGTGCAATCTGGTCGAAGCCCGGCCAACTGCTCATCGGCCCATTTGCGCCAAAGGCGTTGATGCTGCCCATGATCAGTCGCGGATTGCGGGCCCTGAGCACGTCATAACCGAGCCCCATACTTTCCAGCGTGCCGGGTTTGAAGTTCTCGATGACGACGTCCGCCTCATCGATCAACCGCTGGATCGTGGCCAATCCCTGGGGATTGCGGAAGTCGATGCACAGGCCGCGCTTGTTACGGTTACACGACAGGTAATAAGTGCTCACGCCCCGGTCGAATGGCCCCCACGTGCGGCTCATGTCGCCGGTCGGGCCGGGCTCGACCTTGACCACATCCGCACCGAGGTCCGCCAGCACCATGGTGCAGAACGGCCCCGACAGTGCGCGACTCAGATCAACAATCTTCACGCCTTGCAAAGCTTGCATAGGGTTCTCCAATGAATGGTCAGGTGCGCGTTATTGCGGCAAGGTTTGATCACGGGTTTCGACGGCGAACGGCAGAATCAGAATGCCGGCCACGAAGGCCGCGGCTGTCCAGGCGATGGGCGCGCCCAACGAGCCGTACCCGTGGATCGCCGCGGCCAGCAGGAAGTTGACGCCCGCGCCGATGAAGCGGCCGACCGAGGCATTGAAGGCGAAGGCCGTGGCGCGGATCCGGGTCGGATATTGCTCGGGCAGCCAGAGCGAGAAAATCGCGAAGTTGCCGCCGAAGAAGCCGAGGAACACCAGCGACACCATGAACAGATGAAGGCCATCGTCCATGTAGAACACCCAACCGAACGCAACGACGATCGATGTCGCCATGCCGGCGAAATAGATCCCCAGTGCAACCCGCCGGCCCAGTCGCTCAGCCAGCCAGGGCGCCACGAGGCAACCAAGAATCGTGCTGAGCGCCAGCACCGCCGCGCCAATGGAGGCGAGGTGCACCGCGCCGACGTGATCGATACCTGCTTGGGTGGCCAGCGTGACGACGGCCGTTGCTTCATAAACCGAGCCGGCCCACAAACCGACGATGGCGACGCCGACCAGCAAGGAGCTGGTCAGCGTGCGGCGCCGGAAGGCCGGTGCAAAGATTTCCCACCACGACGCGCGGGTTGCAGGCTTCAATGCGGGCGTTTTGACGTTGAGCGCAGCCTTGCGCACCTGGCCAGGCTCTTTCACTTTCAGCGCGGTATAGATCGCAATGAACGCCGGGAACAGTCCGCAGAGAAACATCACGCGCCAGCCATAGGTTGCGCCGACGGTGTAGTTCAGCAGCGCGGCAATGAAGAAGCCAAAGTAGTAGCCGGTTTGCAGATACCCCGCGCCCATCTTGCGCCGGTCTTCCGGCCAGCTCTCGGCGACATAGGTGCCGGCGAGTGCCCACTCGCCGCCGACGCCAATCCCGGCGATCAGCCGGAACGCCGCCAATTGCCAGATGTTCTCCGAAAACGCCGCCGCGCCGGTAAACAGCGAGTAGACCAGAATGCTGGCGGCCAGCATCTTCACCCGGCCAAAGCGGTCGGCGAGCGGCCCCCAGATGAACGACAGGCCCCAGCCGATCAGAAACAACCCGAACGTTATCGAACCGTACATGGCGATGTTGGTGGCGGTGGGCTCAATGCCCGAGGCGGGCAGCAGTTCGGTCAGGGCAGGAATCAAAACCAGTGCGAAGATCACCGAATCCACGCCATCCAGAACCCATCCCACGTAGACCGTCCAGAAGCCGCGAATCTGCTCGCGGGTCAGGGGCGTTTTGATGGGCTTCACGCCCGTTGCTGATGCTGTTAACACTCTAGACATTGAGATCTCCCATTGACCTTGATCAGGCCTATAGAAGCGCTGCTTGCCGGTGGCGGCCGTTAGCACTTCGTTTGTTGTGAGACGAGTCTAGGCGTCGTATCTCATAAGCTTCAAATATGATATTCCTCTGTTTCCATCAGAAAGTTATATGGCTTTGGAGGATGCATGGACCTGCGCCAGTTGCGGTATTTCATCAAGGTGGTCGAATGCGGCAACATCACTCGCGCCAGCGAAGCGCTGCATATCGCGCAGCCCGCGATCAGCCAGCAAATGCGCAATCTGGAACTGGATATGGACATGCAACTGCTCGAGCGCAGCGTGCATGGCGTGGTGCCCACGGCGGCGGGGCAGACGCTGTATAGGCATGCCATCGAACTGCTGCGCCAGGCTGACGGCACCCAGGAACTGTTGCGTCAGGACGCCGAATTCCCGCAGGGCAAAGTGGCGGTCGGCATGCCGTCGAGTACCGCGCGCATGTTGGCGATTCCGCTTGCGCGCACGATTCGCAGTCGCTATCCGGGCATCAAGCTGGAGTTGATCGATGCGCCGAGCGCCGACCTGGGGCGCCTGATCACTGTGGGGCGGGTGGCACTGGCGGTGAATGTCGATGCGGTCGAAACCCGTGGCATGGCCATGCAGCGGCTGTTCACCGAAACGCTGTACCTGGTGGCGTGGCCCGAGTTTTCATTACCGGATGAACCGCTGTCGATTGAAGCGTTGGCGAAGATGCCGCTGGTGCTGCCCTGTGCGCCAAACACGATCCGCAGCCGGGTTGAGTCAGCCTTCCAGGAGGCCGGCCTGCACTGCGAGGTTGAGTTTGAGGCCAACTCCACTGACCTGCTGTTCTCGGCCGTCCTGGCCAAACTGGGTGTAACGATCCTGCCGTGGGCAGCCGCCCATGTTGAACTTGAGCAACACAGGCTCAAGCTGGCCAGGATCGATCATCGACTGTTTATCCGAGATCTTTCGCTGTGCTGGCATGACACGGTCGTCGAGAGCAACGCGGTGCAAAAGGTCAAATCGACTATTTTTGAATTGTTCGAAGAATTTAGGCGGCAGCCGGGGTGGGCGGCTGGGCAGTGATTTGTGTCGGCTGTGAGGGCACAAGCACAGGATATCCCGGAGCAGCCTTCCTCATATTCATCATGCCGTCGTGAGATAGACTCAACAGCGGACATCCGACGGTAGGAGTGACAACTGTGGCGGGATTCATATGGATTCGCTGATCACAGCCGCAGCACAGGCGCTGGCAGCGGGTGATCCGCTTGGCGCGCTGAACCGGGTCGCGTTGCGCGACGATGCGCCAGCGCTGGCGTTGCGCGGTATTGCGATGGCGCAACTCGGCGATCTGGTTCGGGCCAAGGCGCTGGTGCAGAAAGCAGCGCGGGCCTTCGGTTCGAAGGAGGCCTTGGCTCGGGCGCGGTGTGTGGTCGCTGAAGCCGAGATCGCGTTGGCCTCACGGGAATTGGGCTGGCCGGTGAAGGCACTCGACTCGGCGCGGGTGACGCTTGAGGCGCACGGCGATCGAGTGAACGCCGCTCATGCGCGGTACCTGCAGATTCGGCGTTTGCTGCTGATCGGGCATCTCGATGAGGCCGAAGTGCTGCTCGCCGAGCTTGACCCCGCACCCTTACCGCCGGCATTGCGCGCCGCCCACGAACTGGTCGTGGCGGGGATCGCGATGCGGCGACTCGAGACGCAGAAGGCGCGATCAGCACTCACCAGGGCCGAGCACGCCGCACGCGATGCCGGTATTCCTGCGCTGACGGCCGAGGTGGAATACGCTGTCCTTGCCCTGAACACGCCTGTCGCGCGGCTGATTGCCCGTGGCGAAGAACGGCCTCTGTTGCTGGATGAGGTTGAAGCGCTGCTCGGGTCAACGTCGCTGGTCGTGGACGCGTGTCGCTACGTCGTGCGTGGTGCCGGCATGTCGGTTTCCCTCGCCACACGCCCGGTCTTGTTCGCTCTCGCACGGGCACTGGCCGAAGCCTGGCCGGCTGACGTGTCGAGGGAAACGCTGATTGCCCGGGCCTTTCGTTTGAAGCTCGCCGATGAGTCCCTTCGCGCGCGGTTGAGAGTCGAAGTCGGGCGACTGCGCGCGGCGCTTAAACCCTGGGCCGGCGTCACCGCAACTAAACGTGGTTTTGCGCTGGTGTCGCTGGTTGCTTCCGACGTTGTGGTGCTGGCGCAACCCGTCGAAGAGAAGCACGCGGGGGTGTTCGCCTTCCTCGTCGACGGTGAATCGTGGTCGAGCTCGGCACTGGCACTGGCCCTTGGCATCAGCCAGCGGTCGGTGCAACGGGCACTCGACGAACTGGCCTGCGCGGGCAAGGTGCAATCCTTCGGTCGCGGCCGGGCGCGTCGCTGGATGACCCCGCCGGTGCCGGGTTTCGCGACGACCTTGTTACTCCCGGTGCCACTACCGGGTGACTAGGATGAACGCCACCCACCCGAAACGAGGACACCAACATGAAACAGTCAACAGCTCAAATCCTTCGTGAATATGGACCCTTTGCCGGTGTCGACACGGTGCATGGCGTCACTTGGGACGGCCGGCACGTCTGGTTTGCAACCGGCGACACACTCAACGCCCTGGACCCTGCGAGTGGCAAGACACTGCGCTCAATCGACGTCGCCGCCCATGCCGGCACCGCCTTCGACGGCCAGCACCTGTTCCAGATCGCCGAGGATCGCATCCAGAAAATTGACCCGCAGACTGGCCGCGTACTTGGGACTATCCCGGCGCCTGGCGGCAGTGACTCAGGGCTGACATGGGCGGAAGGGACGCTGTGGGTCGGCGAGTATCAGGATCGCAAGATTCATCAGATCGATCCCGAGACCGGCGCGATTCTTCGCACTATCGAATCCAACCGCTTCGTCACTGGGGTGACGTGGGTCGAGGGGCAGCTTTGGCATGGCACGTGGGAAGGGGATGAGAGTGAGTTACGCCATGTTGATGCGAAGACCGGCGAGGTGCTGGAGAGCGTGAAGCTGCCGGCCGGCGTCGGGGTGTCGGGGCTTGAATCGGACGGTGGCGATCAGTTTTTCTGCGGCGGCGGTGGCAGTGGAAAGGTGAGGGCGGTGCGGCGCCCCAAATAAAGCGCCGCTCAATCACTCAAGGCGCCCCAAACAACATGGTCCAATAAACCCCCTCATCGCTGCGCGCGTCTGCTGCATAGGCTGCACCCATCTGAGTAAACATCGGGTTCATCAAGTTGGCGCAATGCCCCGGACTCGCCAGCCAACCCGACATTGCCTTGCTGGGTGAGCCCTGCCCAGCAGCGATGTTCTCGCCGATCTGCCGGCCACGGAAACCAGCGGCTCGCGCCCGGTCCGCTGGCATCTCACCGTCGGGGTCCTGGTGTGCAAAGTAGTTGCCGTAGGCCATCGCTTTGCTGTGACCTTGCGCCGCTGCGCCCAAGGCCAGGTTCGACTTCAACGCCAGCGGGGATAATGCGCGACCCGCGCGCCCCGAGCAGCGATCGGGGTGAGCGCGGTAGTCGTTGATGGCTTCCACCAATTGCCTTTCGGCACCGGCGTGGGCGGGGTTGGCGAACAGGGAAAACAGAGGAATGAAACAGAGCGAGGCAACGCGAATGGACAGGAGGGCTTGGCGCTTGGATGGACAGCTCTGAGCGAGCAAGTGGATTTCACGGTTCGGCGATGACTGGCGCGTCAACACAAGGTTCACGAACGCAAGAGACCTATTTGTCGCACTCGCTCACTTCGAAAACTTTCGCGCCCCGGCAACGCAAAGGATTACCGCGACGGTGACCCCCAGCATGCCGATGCTGACCTGCTCGTGAAGCAGCGTGGCCGCCAGCGCCAATCCAAAAAACGGCTGCAGAAGTTGAAGCTGGCCGACGGCAGCAATTCCCCCTTGGGCAAGCCCGCGGTACCAGAAGACGAAACCGATCAGCATGCTGAAGATCGATACGTAAGCCAGGCTAATCCACGCGGGTGTTGTAATTCCCGAGAACGAATCAGGGGCCATGAACCAGGTCATCGGGACCATGACGGGCAGCGACAGCACCAGTGCCCAAGAAATCACCTGCCACCCACCCAGTGTTCTTGAAAGCGTTGCACCTTCTGCATAACCCAGCCCGCAGGCGAGGATGGCCAGCAGCATGAGCATGTCGCCTGTCGGAGAAGCGGTCAGGCCTTGAGAGACCGCAAACCCCACGACTAACGCGCTTCCCAGGACCGAGAAGAACCAGAACACTGGCCGGGGACGCTCCCCTCCACGCAACACGCCGAACACCGCTGTGGCGAGCGGCAACAGGCCAACAAAGACGATGGAATGCGCCGACGTCACGTACTGAAGCGCCAGCGCCGTCAGCAGCGGGAACCCAACTACAACGCCCATTGCCACGATCACCAAGGGCAGCAGCTGATGCTTGGCAGGACGTTTTTCTTTAAACAGCACAAGCATGCAAAGCGCCAGAACCCCGGCAATCGCCGCTCGGGCAACCGTCAGGAAGACCGGGTCGAATTCCAGCACGGCCAACCGAGTGGCAGGCAGCGAGCCGCTGAAAATCAGCACGCCGATAAACCCGTTGAGCCATCCGCTCGCGGTTTTCTTCATCGTTGGGTTTTGCAGGGTCCGTTCCATTTCCAGGCACTCTGAATTTGCAGAGATCCATCGTATGATCGACGGTCACTACAATCAAAAAATTGTCATGGATACATCTCGACATGCCTCGCTCACGGTACAAGTCATTAGTGGATGCTTTTGCGGCTGACATCCGGTCAGGACGATTGTTGCCGGGCACGCGATTGCCAACGCATCGTCAGCTTGCAGCGACAGAAGGGCTGGCGCTGGTGACCGCCACTCGGGTCTATGCAGAGCTCGAAGCCATGGGCCTGGTCAGTGGGGAGACGGGGCGCGGCACGTTCGTGAGGGAGACTTCGTTGCCGCCTGGCTTGGGTATCGACCAGAAAAACGTTGCCGTCGGAATGACCGACCTCAACTTCAACTACCCCTCGCTGCCAGGGCAGGCGGAACTCTTGCGAAATGCGCTGCGCCAACTCGCGTCGGGCGGTGATCTGGAGTCGCTGTTGCGCTACCAGCCACACGCCGGGCGTCTGCATGAGCGGGCCTCTGTGGCGCGCCATTTGCTCGCCCGAGGACTGACGGTGGATGCCGAGCAAGTGTTAGTGGTCAGCGGTGCCCAGCATGGACTGGCTGTGACAATGATGGCGCTGCTGCAACCCGGTGATGTGATTGCAGCGGATGCGCTGACCTATTCAGGTTTCATCGTGCTGGCCGAAGCCTTGCACCTTGAAATCGTGTCCATTCCCGTGACCGAGAAGGGACCTGATCTGGAGGTGCTGGACAGCCTGTGCCTTCGTCGTCGCGTGCGGGCGGTGTACACGATGCCGACGCTGCACAATCCGCTGGGATGGGTGATGAGTGCCGATCAGCGCGAGTCGCTGGTGACGATTGCGCGCAGGCATGACTTGCTCATCATCGAGGACGCCGCTTATGCCTTCCTTGCTGAGGACCCGCCGGCCCCGTTAGCGCAACTGGCCCCCGAAAGGACCGTTTACGTTTCAGGGCTCTCCAAAAGTGTGGCCACCGGATTGCGCGTAGGTTTTGTCGCAGCCCCCGCCGAAAAAGTGCCCGCGTTGGAGCGAACGATCAGGGCGACCACCTGGAATACCCCAGGCGTGCTGACGGCGATCGCGAGCACGTGGCTCGACGATGGCACGGTCATGCAGTTGGAAGCTGAAAAACGCCGGGATGCGCAGGCCAGGCAAGCCATCGCCACAGAAGTGCTGATGGGGCTTGCGTGCGTTCGTCACCCGTCGTCGTATTTTCTTTGGCTGCCTTTGTCTGAAGATGCAAGGGCCGACCAGATTGCCGCGGCTCTGATGCGTGAAAATGTGGCGGTTTCAACCGCTGAGCCTTTTACTACTTCTGCTCATGTACCGCACGCGATTCGCTTGGCGCTAGGCTCAGCGGAGATGGGCGCACTGCGTGAGGCGCTTGAAAAAGTTAAGTGGGTGATTGGTGCTTATTCATAGCCTGAAAAGGGTCGCTTTGACCCATTGCAGGCGTTCTCTAATGTTTGCTGTAAGCAATATATTAGATCTCTATGTTCGTTGAAGAGGGCGGATTATTATCGCGCCGTAGAGTCTACTGAAGTGGCCAGAAATAATACGGATCGAGTAGATGGGTGATTGTTTGTGCACAAGGCGTTGTTTGGTCTCTATTAAATTTATATTGAACTATTTGAGATATCTTATATTGAAAGTTTTCGCAGGCGAGTGACGGAATATGTTTGCTATGTCTGTGACGAAGGAGGAGTGTTGAAAAAATAAGTCCAATGAAGAGGCGTCGGAGCGTCAATGTTTCCCTGCTGGTCATCCAGTAGAGATCAATCGCTCAGCGAATCCATGATTATTCCTGCGTGTTCAAAGTCCAGTGTCCCGCACCCATTCAAATATGGGCAAATACTTCTGTTGGTCATGTTGTTTTGTGGCTGCTTTGGATTACAAGCGAAGGAATACGGCGGACTGGAGCAGCAGCGGATAGAAAAAACCTTTCCTGACAGCGATAACCTTTCCGAGCCTACGGGCGAGTTCAAGGTTCGCACCATCAGCACCGGAAAAACGCTACTCGGTTATGTGTTCCAGAGTCAGGACGTGGTGGATATTCCGGCCTATTCGGGCAAGCCGATTAACATGCAGGTCATCCTCGATACCCACGGTGTCATCCAGGATGCCTACGTACTGGAACACCATGAGCCGATTCTGCTGATTGGCATTCCCGTGGAAAAGCTTCATGCCTTCGATGCCAAATATAAAGGGATCAAGGCCGGCCAAAGGGTGGTCGTCGGTCACTCCAGTGATCCAGAGGCGGTGACAGTCGACGGTATTTCTGGAGCAACGGTAACCGTCATGGTGGTCAATGAGATCATCATGCGCGCTGCGCACAAGGTGGCCGTATCGCTGAAACTGATTGAGGACAAGGGCGGCGCAACACAGAAGCCCGCCACCGTGCGCCAGGACTTTTACGAACCCGCCACCTGGGAGCAACTGACCGGCAACGGCGCCATCCGCCGGTTGAATTTGACCCGTGGTCAGGTCGACGCCGCCTTCAAAGGTACGGAGGCCGCGGGTCTCGACAATGCCGCTGCCGATCAAGTTGATGACACCTTTATCGAGCTCTACACCGCCGATTTGAACCCGCCAGCCATCGGTCGCAATTTGCTGGGTGACAATCAGTACCGTTTCCTTATGCAGGATCTCAAACCCGGCGAGCAGGCCATCGCAGTACTGGGGCGTGGCCTGTATTCCTATAAAGGTTCGGGTTATGTGCGCGGCGGGATTTTCGATCGAGTGCAATTGCGCCAGTTCGGCAACGTCATCAGCTTTCGCGACATGGACCATCAACGGCTCTCCGACGTGTTTGCCAAGGGCATGCCGGAATTTACTGAAATGTCGATTTTCATCGTGCGCGAACCGGCCCGGTTTGACCCAGGATCGCCCTGGTCCATGGAGTTGCTGGTGCGTCGCCAGACCGGCGCGGTCAACGGCGTGTTCAGTAGCTTCGAGCTGTCGTACCAACTGCCCGAACAATACCTTTTGCGTCCACCGCCCAGCGCCGAAGAACTGGCCGCCATCGAGGTTGCCAACAGACCGGCGTGGGTCAATATCTGGTACCAGAAAGCGTTTCAGATCGGGATCCTTTGCACGGCCCTTGCTGTGTTGATGGTGATTTTGTTCCTACAGGACACCTTCACCAAATACCCGCGCTTCCTGCACTGGCTGCGTCGCGTCTATTTGGTTTTCACCGTGGTGTTCATCGGCTGGTATGCCCTGGGGCAGATTTCGGTGGTCAATGTCCTGACCTTCGCCCATGCCCTGTTTGAGAACTTCCGCTGGGAACTGTTTCTGACGGACCCGATTGTTTTCATCCTCTGGACCTTTACCGCCGCCAGCATTCTGCTCTGGGGCCGTGGCGTGTTCTGTGGCTGGTTATGCCCCTTCGGCGCCATGCAGGAACTGATCAACGAAGCCTCGCGCAAACTCAAGGTTCCACAATTTGAATTGCCCTTCGCGTTGCATGAACGCTTGTGGGCCGTGAAGTACATCATTTTGCTGGTGTTATTCGGCATCTCCCTGGAGTCGATGACCACCGCCGAGCAATTTTCCGAGGTGGAACCGTTCAAGACCGCCATCACCCTCAAGTTCGATCGCCAGTGGTGGTTCGTGGCCTACGCGGTGGCGCTGCTGGTCATCAACATCTTCACGCGCAAAGTCTATTGCCGCTACGTCTGCCCGTTGGGCGCCGCGCTGGCTATCCCCAGCAAGCTACGTCTGTTCGACTGGCTCAAACGCCGCAAGGAATGCGGCACGCCCTGCCAGCTGTGCGCCAAGGAATGCGAGATCCAGGCGATCCACCCGGATGGCCACATCAACGCCAACGAGTGCCATTACTGCCTCGATTGCCAGATGACCTACCACAACGAAAACAAGTGCCCGCCACTGGTGCTCAAGAACAAGCGCAAGACGCGGGACAAGCCAGCGCCTTTCCCTCAAAGCGCCGACCTGATTCCGGTTGTGCAAGTGTTTGAGCCCTGACCCGGAACAAGCATCGATTGACCGAACTTACTCATATCTGCCCCCGATGGAGCAAAACCCATGAGCGATAAAAAGTCGAAAAACGATCATGAAGCAATGAATGGCGCAGGCCTTAACCGACGCGGTTTTCTGGGTGTCTCAGCCCTGACCGGCGTTGCGCTGGCGGGTGGTACGGCGTTGGGTAGCGCGGTATTCAGCCGCGAGTCCTGGGCCGCGGCGGTCAAGGACGCGCAGTCGAAAATTCATGTGGGGCCGGGCGAACTGGATCAGTACTACGGTTTCTGGAGCGGCGGCCATCAGGGTGAAGTGCGGATCATGGGCATTCCGTCGATGCGCGAGTTGTTGCGTGTTCCGGTGTTCAACGTCGATTCCGCCACCGGGTGGGGCCTGACCAACGAAAGTAAACGGGTCATGGGCGACAGCGCCCATTTCCAGAATGGCGACTGCCACCACCCGCATTTGTCGATGACCGACGGCAAGTACGACGGCAAGTACCTGTTCATCAATGACAAGGCCAACAGCCGCGTTGCGCGTATCCGTCTGGACATCATGAAGTGCGACAAGATGCTCACCGTGCCGAACGTGCAGGCCATTCACGGGTTGCGTCTGCAGAAAATGCCCCACACCCAATATGTGTTTGCCAATTCCGAGTTCGTCATTCCGCACCCCAATGACGGCAGCACCTTCGACCTGCAGGACAAGAACAGCTACACGATGTTTAACGTCATTGACGCCGAAAAAATGGAGATGGCCTTCCAGGTCATCGTCGACGGCAACCTCGATAACACCGACGCCGATTACACCGGAAAGTATGCGGCCTCTACCTGCTACAACTCGGAGAGGGCCTATGACCTGGGCGGCATGATGCGCAATGAGCGCGACTGGGTGGTGGTGTTCAACATCCAGCGCATCGAAGCGGCGATCAAGGCCGGCAAGTTCATCACGGTGGGTGACGCCAAGTCGCCGGTGGTCGACGGTCGTAAGAGCGAGGGAAAGGACAGCGAGTTCACGCGCTATATCCCGGTGCCGAAGAACCCTCACGGGATCAATATGTCGCCCGATGGCAAGTACTTCATCGCCGCCGGCAAACTCTCGCCCACCTGCACGATCATCGCCACCGCCAAGCTGGATGACCTGTTCGACGACAAATTCAAAGACCCGCGCGACGTGGTGGTCGGCGAGCCCGAACTGGGGCTGGGGCCGCTCCACACCACCTACGATGGTCGCGGTAACGCCTACACCACCTTGTTCATCGACAGTCAGGTGGTGAAATGGAACGTCGATGAAGCCGTACGCGCCTACACCGGCGAGAAGGTCAACTACATCAAGCAGAAACTCGACGTGCAGTACCAGCCGGGCCACAACCATGCATCATTGACCGAAACCAGTGAGGCTGACGGCCAGTGGCTGGTGGTGCTCAGCAAGTTTTCCAAGGACCGTTTCCTGTCGACCGGTCCGCTGCACCCGGAAAACGATCAGCTGATCGATATTTCCGGCGACGAGATGAAACTGGTGCACGACGGCCCGGCCTTCGCCGAACCTCACGATTGCGTCATGGCCCGTCGTGACCAGATTCGGACCAAAAAGATCTGGGACCGCGACGATCCGTTTTTCGCCGAGACCGTGGCGATCGCCGCGAAAGACGGGATCAAGCTGGAAACCGACAACAAGGTCATCCACGACGGCAAGAAAGTGCGCGTCTACATGACCTCAATGGCCCCGGTCTATGGTGTCACGGAGTTCACTGTCAAGCAGGGTGATGAGGTCACCGTGACCATCACCAACATCGATAAGGTGGAGGACGTGAGCCACGGGTTCGTTATGACTAACCACGGCGTGAGCATGGAAATCAGCCCGCAGCAGACGTCCTCGATCACCTTTGTCGCCGACAAGCCGGGGTTGCACTGGTATTACTGCAGCTGGTTCTGTCATGCGTTGCACATGGAAATGGTCGGCCGAATGCTCGTCGAGAAGGCTTGAGCGGCTGGGCGTATCAGGGCCGCGAAAAAGGTGATCGCAGTGTTCAGACCCCTGGCAAATGACTCACTACACGGCACGGCACTTTTGGTATTGGTGTTTCTATCGGCAGTTGCCCAGGCGTCGCCACGGCCTATCACCGAGCTGCCCCTGCAACCCGATGGCGATCACCACTGGAAGCTGCCGGCCGGAGAGTACCAAGGGCAGTTCAGTGTCGATCAGCCGATGCAGATCGATTGCGAGAAAGGTGCGGTCATCAATGCGCAGGGGCAGGGCAACGCTCTGTTCATCAGCGCCCCCGACGTGCGGATCGAGGGCTGCACATTGCTCGACTGGGGGCGTGACATGACGGCCATGAACGCAGCGATTTTCATCGGTCCCAAAGCCCAGGGTGCGGTGATACGCAACAACCACATGAAAGGACCAGGCTTCGGCATCTGGGTGGACAGCACCCACGACGTCAGCCTGATTGACAACGACATCGAAGGCGACCCGCGCATTCGCTCCCAGGATCGCGGCAATGGGATTCATCTGTATGCCGTGCACGGCGCCCGGGTGATCGGTAATCATGTGCGGCAGACCCGCGACGGGATCTACATCGACACGTCGAACGGCAACTTGCTGCAGGGCAATACCCTGGAAGACCTGCGCTATGGCGTGCATTACATGTACGCCAACGACAACCAGTTGCTCGGCAACACCACCCGCCGTACACGCACCGGCTATGCCTTGATGCAGAGCCGCAAGCTGACGGTGATTGGCAACCGTTCCGAGCAGGACGAGAGCTATGGCATCCTGATGAACTACATCACCTATTCCGAGCTGCGCGACAACTTTGTCAGCGACGTGCGCAGCGGTTCCGCCGATGGCGGTATGGTCAGCGGTGCCGAGGGTAAGGCGCTGTTCATCTACAACTCGCTGTTCAATGTCATTGAGCACAATCACTTCGAGCGCAGCGCCGTGGGTATTCACCTTACCGCTGGCTCCGAAGACAACCGGATCGCCGACAACGCCTTCGTCGACAATCAGCAGCAAGTCAAATACGTCGCCACCCGCTTACAGGAGTGGTCAGCCGAGGGGCGGGGCAATTACTGGAGCGATTACCTGGGCTGGGATCGCAATAACGATGCGGTGGGCGACGTGATCTACGAACCCAACGACAACGTCGACCGTCTGCTGTGGCTGTACCCACAGGTCCGTCTGTTGATGAATAGCCCGAGCATTCAATTACTGCGTTGGGTTCAGAGCAGTTTCCCCGTGACGAAATCGCCGGGGGTCAAAGACAGTTACCCGTTGATGAACCTTCCGACGATGCCTCAGACACAGCGGCCGACCTTATGAACGCCGTCGAGATCGAAGGGGTAAGCCAGCGTTACGCAAGCATGACCGTGTTGCACGATCTGACACTGAGTCTGGGAGAAGGCGAGGTGTTGGGACTGTTTGGCCACAATGGTGCGGGCAAGACCACGGTGATGAAACTGATCCTTGGCTTGCTCAATGCCAGCGCTGGTCAGGTGCGCGTACTCGGTTGCCGACCCGCACAAGCCGACGTGCGTCGCCAACTCGGTTACCTGCCGGAAAACGTGACGTTCTACCCGCAACTCAGTGGCCGCGAAACCCTTCGGTATTTCGCCCGCCTCAAGGGAGCCGCACTGACGCAAGTGGACGAATTGCTCGACCAGGTCGGGCTTACGGGGGCCGCAGACCGACGGGTGAAAACCTATTCCAAGGGCATGCGCCAGCGGTTGGGCCTGGCTCAGGCGGTGCTCGGCCAGCCGCGTCTGCTGCTGTTGGACGAACCCACTGTCGGGCTGGACCCGATCGCTACCCAGGATCTTTACCTGTTGATCGACCGTCTGCGCCAACAGGGCGCGAGCATCATCCTTTGCTCCCATGTGCTGGCAGGAGTCGAAGCGCATATCAACCGTGCGGCAATCCTGGCGAATGGCTGCTTACAGGCGATCGGGAGTCTGTCCAGACTGCGTGAAGACGCCGACTTGCCGGCGCGGATCCGGGCCAGTGGTCTTTGCCGACGCGAGCAGTGGTTGCAGCGCTGGAATGCCGCCGGGCACACCGCCACGGCCATGGGCGGCAACGGGGTCGAGGTGATGGCTGTCAATGGCCACAAAGTTGATCTGCTACGCCAGTTGTTCCACGAGGATCAACCGCAGGATATCGAGATACTGCAACCGTCCCTCGAAGACCTCTACGGCTATTACATGAGTCGTGCGAACACCGGCACAGAAGGTACTCATCCATGATGCAGATCTGGAATATCGCCGGTAAGGAATTCAGTGACGGGCTGCGCAATCGCTGGCTGCTGGCAATCAGTCTGTTGTTCGCCATTCTGG
This sequence comes from Pseudomonas sp. ZS1P83, assembly GCF_054897825.1. Taxonomy (NCBI): domain Bacteria; kingdom Pseudomonadati; phylum Pseudomonadota; class Gammaproteobacteria; order Pseudomonadales; family Pseudomonadaceae; genus Pseudomonas; species Pseudomonas sp. ZS1P83. Next base: position 2,954,318 of record NZ_CM142706.1, on the reverse strand, counting down.
CGGTGGGTATCGCCTGGCTCGGCGCGGCGGCGTCCGGGCAAGTGGGTTTCACTTCCATCCCGGCAACCATCGCCAGCCTGGCCAGCCTGGCGACGTTCCTGATGCCGCTGATTGCGCTGCTGCTGGCCTACGATGCCATCGTTGGCGAGGACGAGGGCGGCACGCTGATGCTATTGCTGACCTATCCGTTGGGCCGTGGACAAATCCTGCTGGGCAAGTTTGTCGGTCACGGTCTGATCCTGGCCCTGGCCACACTGATCGGGTTTGGCTGTGCCGCCGTGGCCATTGCCTTGCTGGTCGATGATGTCGATGTGGGAATGCTGCTCTGGGCGTTCGGCCGCTTCATGGTGTCTTCCACGCTGCTGGGCTGGGTATTCCTGGCCCTGGCCTACGTGCTGAGCAGCAAGGCCAGCGAAAAATCCAGCGCAGCCGGGATGGCCTTGGGCGTGTGGTTTCTCTTCGTGCTGGTATTCGACCTCGCGCTGCTGGCGTTGCTTGTGCTCAGTAAAGGCACGTTCAACCCGGATCTATTGCCGTGGTTGCTGCTGCTCAACCCGACCGACATTTATCGCTTGATCAACCTCTCCGGTTTCGAAGGCAGCGGTAATGCCGTCGGCCTTATGGCATTGAGCAGCGATTTACCGGTGCCGGCTTCATTGCTATGGCTCTGTTTGCTGCTCTGGGTAGGGGTTTCGCTGCTGTTGGCTTATTGGATGTTTCGCCGCCGGCTGACTTGATTTTTTACGCTCGGGACAATTGATATGAACACTCTGTACCTGGCCGGGGCCCGCGTCCTGGTCGTCATCATTACCTGTTTTGGATTGGCGGCGTGCAACGATCGCGCAGAGGAAAAGCAAACCCTTGGGCCCGTGGCCTTCCATCAAAGTGACGAATGTCATGTCTGCGGGATGATCATCGCCGACTTTCCGGGCCCCAAAGGTCAGGTCGTGGAAAAAGGCACGGTCAAGAAGTTCTGCTCCACCGCGGAAATGCTCGGGTGGTGGCTTCAACCGGAGAATCACCACACGGATGCGAAATTGTATGTGCACGACATGGGGAAAAGTGCCTGGGAGAAACCCGACGACCATTATCTGATTGACGCAACCAAAGCCTACTATGTCGTCGGCACTCGGCTTAAAGGTTCCATGGGTGTTGTTCTGGCGTCATTTTCCGAGGAGGCCACCGCACGCAAACTGGCCAGCGAGCAGGGCGGCAGGGTGCTGCGTTTTGAGGAAATCGATCTGACGCTTTTACAGCAAACCCCGACGATGTAGCCGAGTGGCCCGTTTCGCAGAAGAGAGCGGGCTCGCTTCTGCGGTTTGGGTGATTTTTACTCGGGCAACTTTACTTCAGCGTCAGGATCCAGTCGGCCAAGATCTTCGCTTCTTCGTCGGTCACCTGGTTGGCCGGCATTGCTATCGGCCCCCATTTGCCTGTACTGCCTTCTTTGATGCTCTTGACCAGGGTTGCCGATGCGTCAGCCTGGCCGGCATATTTGGCCGCCACTTCTTTGTAGCCTGGACCGACCATTTTGGCGTCGATCATATGGCAGCCAACGCAGGGTTTGCTCTTGAAGAGCGCCTCGCCATCAACGGCTTGAGCTGACTGCAGCGTCAGCGCGGCACCCAAGGCCAGCAGTGGAACAAGAATACTTTTCATCAGTAACTCCTCAGACAAAGAAGCAGATTCGAATGACCTGCCCCGGTTTACCCAACAGGCATCGTGTTGAATATTATGAAGTTTGAATTTGTCGTTCAGGCAAATTCATCACTGCACAGTTGATTATTATTAGTCGGTCATCGGTTTTGTTGAAAAACAGGTGCTGCTTTTGTTGGAGGATTGATTTTCAGCAAACGTTCACTTTATTAGCACGCATTGGGAGGCGCGATGCTAATGATCGAGCGTAAAAGTTATTGGCTCGTTGTTGATTGGGTCGCATTCAGGGAACCTGTCGCTAACGTAATCGGTCGCTTTTCGGGCTGGAATACTGTCTGAATTGATCAGATATTAATAATATAGCGGGCTGAATTTAATGATTTAAATCGTAGTGTTGGTGGTTTTTAATTTAGCCATTTGAGAACTAATTAGTTGATTTTAATCCGGGTGTTAGATGGGGCCAAAAATCAGCTCGTACATCCCAATGCTTGCTTGCCGACGTATGAGGATAACCAACGACGTCTATATTGAAATGTCCAGTCCGAGATTTCGCTGCCGGTGGCCGTCACCGTGTTTCCAGAGGATGTCTACTGCCCGCCAGAAACATGGGCACGGCGCGCCTATAGCAACCTGATCTACTTCCACCAGGCCGACAAGTGCGGCCACTTCGCGGCTTGGGAACAGCCGCGCAGCCACTTACAAACCATCACCCAAGACCTTGAGATACTCGGGGCTCTCGGATATTGAGTTGTGCCCCGTGTCGGGTATGACCTTCAGCGACGCCACCCCGTTGGCGAAATGCGTGAAGAGCCGCTCTGTGCTGGAGCGTGGTATCACTTCGTCGTGCTCAGCGGCGATCAAGAGCGTCGGCACCGTGATGTGGGCGGCGTACTTCCAGGATTCAAAGGTGTCCTTGAGCAACCACTTCACCGGGAAAATGGGGAACTGCCGGGCGGCGAGTTCTTCAAGGCTGTTGTAGGGCGTGATCAGCACCAGACGCGCCGCCGGGCGTTGGCTGGCGAGGCGCACGGCGACACCCGAGCCCAGGCTGCGACCGATCACCGTAATGTGTGGATGGGTGGCGTAGACCTGGTCAAATAAGGTCATGGCGTCGCGCGAAATCATCTCCTCGGAGGGCGATCCGGAACTGCCACCGTAGCCTCTGTAGTGAAGCAAGTAGAGGGCGTGATCGGCAAAGGCTTCGGAAAACGAAGGCAGGCTCCGGGAGACGTCCTCGGCATTTCCACCGAAATAGAGCAACGCTTTGGGCCCCTCATGCGGTCTGACGGATACCAGCACCTGCGCGTCGTCGACTGACAGCGTGAGTAACGTGGCCGATGTGCCGACAGCGCGGGGTTGCGGGTAGTAGATGAGGGCGCGCTGGAAGATGAACAGCGCAGCGCTGAGCGCCAGATATAAAACGGCAATGATGACGACGAGGGACACCAGTGTTCGTGACATTCGGCTAACTTTAGTGGGCGGCATTGACGGCTCTGGCCGGAAGACGGCTATCGCTTGATCGCTGTCAGAGTGTAGTAGACCGATAGCGGACAATTCCATGAGCCACACTGATGGGTACACGCGTCGAAAAATACTCAGGCTGGCTGCCGGAGTTTCGGCGGTTTTCACCTTCGATCCGGCCTTTGCAGCATCCACGCCGTCGACGGAAACAGGAGGCAAGAACATGCTGACCCGGGCCATTCCATCCAGTGCCGAACCATTGCCGATCGTCGGACTGGGCACGTATCGCGGCTTTGATGTCGAGTCTTCAAGCCCCGCCTACAAGCAACTGCCAGCCGTTCTCAGTGCGTTGTTCGAGAAGGGCGGGACGGTGATCGACAGTTCACCCATGTACGGTCGCGCCGAACAGACGACCGGGGAACTGCTGTCGATTCATGAGCCGCGCTCGCCGGCCTTTCTGGCCACCAAGGTGTGGACCCGTGGCCGCGAAGAGGGCATCGCGCAGATGGAACAGTCCTTCAAGCTGTTGCAGACCGACCGTATCGACCTGATGCAGATTCACAACCTGCTGGACTGGAAAACCCATTTGCCGACCTTGCGCCAATGGAAGGAAGAAGGGCGCATCCGCTACATCGGCATCACCCATTACACGGCGTCGGCGTATGACGAGGTGGAAGCGTTGCTCAAGGCCGAGCCGTTGGACTTTTTACAGATCAACTATGCCCTGGACGATCGCGGCGTCGAGAAACGCATCCTGCCGCTGTGTCGTGAGAGGGGCGTGGCGGTGATCTGCAATCGGCCATTCGGCGGCGGTGATTTGCTCGCCCGCTTGAAGGGCAAGCCGCTACCGGGATGGGCCGCGCAAGTGGGCGTCAACAGCTGGCCGCAACTGGCGCTCAAGTTCCTGCTGACGCATTCGGCGGTGACCTGCGTCATCCCCGGCACCGGCAACCCGCGTTACATGGCGCAAAATGCGCGTGCCGGGTTCGGCCCGATGCTGACGGGGGCGCAACGCGAGCAGTTGATTGACGTGGTGGGGTAGGCGCGTTTGCAACAGCCGTCAGGTGTTATCCGGCGCCAGAAGGAAGCACTTCGGGATGGCCTCGGCAAACGGATAAAACGAAAACCAGGGCCTGGCTTCGTCGATGACCCGTTGGACGGACGGTCTGTTCATCAGTCTGTCGAAATAGGCTTTCAAGTGACCGTAGTCGTTGGGGAACGGCTCAAGCGTGCGTGTCAAATCGCCGTTAGCAGCGCGCATACGATCAAAGACAATCTGTTGGAGCGGCCCCTGCAGATAGTGGTCGCAGACACGGTCCCACAGACGAACCTCCAGCGCGGTGTCCCAATCGTTGGGAACGAGTGGATGGCCTTCATCAGCATAGTCGCCGCTGCGGATTGGTTCGGAACGCGATTACTAACAAGCTGTATTACTTGAACGAATAGAGCGCGAGCGCCTGGGAGCCCAAGGCTCCCAGGCAGCTTGGATGCGATCAGCGCCGATCCAGCCACACCGTCTGGGCATTGCAGAATTCGCGCACACCGAAATGCGACAGCTCACGGCCAAAACCGCTTTTCTTCACGCCGCCGAAGGTGACTCGCGGATCGGATGCGCAATAACCATTGATGAACACGCCACCGGTTTCCAGTTCACCGGCCATCTGTTGGGCAAGCTCGACGTTGCGTGTGTAAATGGTTGAGGCGAGGCCGAATTCACTGTCATTCGCCAGTTCCAGTGCATGCGCTGCATCTCGCGCCGTGATGATCGACGCCACCGGGCCAAACAGTTCCTGTTTGAACGAAGTCATCTGGTCGGTGACATCACCGAAGACCGTGGGCTCGTAAAAGTTGCCGGGGCCTTCAGCCTTCTTCCCGCCCATTAACAGCGTCGCGCCTTCTTCCAGGGTGTCCCGCACCTGTTGATCCAGTTCATCACGCAAATCAAAGCGGGCCATGGGGCCGATGTAGGTGTCGGTGGCCAGTGGATCACCGACCACCAGTTTGCGCGTGGCGTCGACGAACTTGCGCGTGAACTCCTCGACAACGCCTTGCTCGACAATCAGGCGTTTGGCGGCCGCGCAGACTTGCCCGGTGTTTTGGTAACGGCCAATCACGGCGGCTTTGACCGCTTCGTCGAGGTCGGCATCGTTGAGCACAATGAAGGGATCGGAACCGCCCAGTTCCAGTACACATTTCTTCAGCGCCGCACCGGCTTGAGCGCCGATGGCCATGCCAGCTCGCACGCTACCGGTGAGGGTCACCGCAGCGATGCGTGGATCGGCGATCGCGGTGGAGACGCCGTCCGGCGTGACATTGATGACCTCGAAAACACCTTCGGGAAAGTCGGCGCGTTTGAAGGCCTCCTGCAGCAGATAAGCGCTGCCCATCACGTTCGGCGCATGTTTGAGCACGTAAGTGTTGCCGGCGATCAGCGCTGGAACGGCGCCGCGCAGGACCTGCCAGATCGGAAAGTTCCACGGCATGACGGCGAGTATCGGACCGAGCGGGCGATATTCAATGCGCGCGTTGCCCCCTTCAACCAGCGTCGGTTCAGCGCTCAGCATCGCCGGACCGTGCTCGGCATACCATTCGCAGAGCTGCGCACATTTTTCGATTTCGCCGCGCGCCTGAGTGATCGGCTTGCCCATCTCCAGGGTGATCATGTTCGCCATTGCTGCGGCGTTGTCGCGCAATGCCTGAGCCAGGGCGATCAACAGCTGCGAGCGTTGGTCAACGGGTTGACTGCGCCAGACGCGGAACCCGGCAGCGGCGCGGGCAAGGGCGGTGTCCAGTGCCGATGTGGATTGGAAAGGGTAGTGGCCAATCAGCTCGCCGGTGGCGGGGTTGATCGAAATGGCATGGGTGAGGCTGGAAACTTGGGTCATGGCACCGTCCTGCGAGGTGGGGATGCGCTCAGGTTACGGTGGTGTTTGTTTTCTGGAAACTGAATAATACTGAGCATATCGTTCACGTTTGGAGAATGACTTGGATCTGGTTCAGCTCGAAATTTTCAAAGCCGTCGCCGAGCACGGCAGCATCAGCGCGGCCGCTCAGCACATCCACCGGGTGCCTTCGAACCTGACGACGCGGATCAAGCAGCTGGAGCTGGATCTGGGCGTGGACCTGTTTATCCGCGAGAAGAGCCGTCTGCGCCTGTCGCCGGCCGGCTGGAGTTTCCTGGACTATGCCCGGCGCATCCTCGACCTGGTCCAGGAGGCCCGCGCCACCGTGGCGGGCGAAGAACCGCAGGGATCGTTTCCCCTGGGATCACTGGAGAGCACCGCTGCGGTGCGTATCCCTGAGCTGCTGGCCGCCTATAACCAGAAGCACGCCAAAGTCGAGCTGGATCTGTCCACCGGCCCCTCGGGGACCATGATCGACGGGGTGTTGTCTGGCCGATTGGCGGCAGCTTTTGTCGATGGACCGGTTCTGCACCCGGCACTGGAAGGCGTGCCGGCGTTTGAGGAAGAAATGGTGGTGATCGCACCGCTCAACCATTCCCCCATCCATCGCGCGCGGGATGTTAACGGTGAAAACATCTATGCCTTCCGCTCCAATTGCTCCTACCGGCACCACTTCGAAAGCTGGTTCGCCAAGGACGCGGCGGTGCCCGGCAAGATTTTCGAAATGGAGTCCTATCACGGCATGCTGGCGTGCGTCAGTGCCGGTGCAGGCCTGGCGCTGATGCCCCGCAGCATGCTCGACAGCATGCCCGGATGCACCACGGTGAGCGTCTGGCCATTGTCGGAATCGTTCCGCTATTTGCACACATGGCTGGTGTGGCGCCGGGGGACGGTGTCACAAAGTCTGACCATGTTTGTGCGCTTGCTTGAAGAACGCGGGGTGGTGAGAGATGAAGCGTTGCGCTAGCGTGCGAATGTCCAGATCGGCTTGCCGGCTCAATCCAAGGCTTTCGTCGACTTGATGAGATTGTTGCGCAGCTTCACGATCGCCTTTGCAAAAAGCCACGGCTTCCAGCTTCTTCAGGATCGGGGTCAGCGTGTTCGATTCGAGAAACAGCTTTCACCCAGGCTGCCGACGGTCTGATTGTCTTCCTCCCCTAGCGCGACGATGGTGATGTATTGCGTATAGGTCAGCCCAAGCTGCTCGAGTATCGGCTTGTAAGCCTTGCCGAACGCCGTCAGGGCCTTGATTTGCACGTCGATATTGCCTCGCGTCGCCTTCGAGTACGGGCAGATTTGGTCTGCGGCGTGCGCCAGCTCCGTCGCGACGTCTTGCCCCAAGCCCGGCGTTGCCGAGATATGCCGAATTCGTCGTAGACCGCGCCTAAAGCGATCAAGCCGTGGCGTCTGGGATGGGCCAGTCTGGACGATCTGTCCAAGGAGCTGATGATGATCCGACTGTCCCTGGCCGAAGCTCGCGAGCTGGCCGAATCGATCTTGCTGCACAACGGTTTTAACCTTGCCCACGCTCAGGCGGTGGCCGCCACGGTGATTGCTGGCGAGCGCGATGGCTGCGCTTCCCACGGTCTGTATCGGGTATTGGGGTGCGTGAATTCGCTCCAGGCCGGCAAGGTGGTGGCCAATGCCGAGCCGCGGGTGATCGACCAGGCACCTTCGATCGTGCGGGTCGATGCGGCGGGTGGTTTCTCCCAGTTGGCGTTCCAGGCGGGTCTGCCATTGCTGGAGGAGAAATCCCGGGCAAACGGGATTGCGGCGTTAGCGATCAATCGCTGCGTGCATTTTTCCGCACTGTGGGTCGAGATTGAACAGCTGACCGCTGCCGGTTTGGTGGCGCTGGCCTGTAATCCCAGTCATGCCTGGGTCGCGCCGGCAGGTGGGAGTCAGCCGGTGTTCGGGACCAATCCCATCGCCTTCGGCTGGCCGCGTTCGGGCACGGATCCCTTTGTGTTCGACTTCGCCACCAGCGCGATTGCCCGTGGCGATATCGAATTGCATCGACGTGCCGGCCAAGCGATTCCCGAGGGTTGGGGCGTGGATGCTGACGGGCAGCCGAGCACCGATGCGAACGTGGTGCTCGATGCGGGCGCGATGCTGACGTTCGGCGGGCACAAGGGCTCGGCGCTGGCCGCCATGGTGGAGTTGATCGCAGGGCCGTTGATCGGTGATTTGACCAGTGCCGAATCACTTGCCTATGACGCCGGCAGCAAGTCATCGCCGTACCACGGCGAGCTGATCATCGCCCTCGATCCGCGGCGCTTTCTTGGCGAGGCCACCGAGCAGCACCTGGCCCGCGCCGAAGTGATGTTCCAGAGCATACAAGGGCAGGGCGCACGCTTGCCGTCGCAACGGCGTTACGAGGCGCGAGCACGCAGTCTGGTGGACGGCGTGCAGATTCCCGAAGCCTTGTACAACGACTTGAAGGCACTGCTGGATTGAAGGGAAAACGGGCGCCAGTGGCGCCCGTTTAACTTTACAGCGGTTGGCAATGGCTGTTGCCGTCGACCAGACGGGTGATGCCCAGCGGATTGGCGTTTTTCAACGCCTCGGGCAAGAGCGCATCCGGGCAATTCTGGTAGCACACCGGGCGCAGGAAACGCTCGATGGCCAGGCTGCCGACCGAGGTGCCACGGGCATCGGAGGTGGCGGGGTAGGGCCCGCCATGCACCATCGCATCGCAGACTTCGACGCCCGTCGGGTAGCCGTTGAACAGTACCCGGCCGACTTTCTGTTCGAGCAGCGAGAGCAGCTCGCCATGGGTTTTCAGGTCACCGGCTTCGGCAATGAGGGTGGCCGTGAGTTGACCGTGCAAGCGCTGCAATGCCCGTTGCAGTTCAGCCTTGTCGGCCACTTCCACCAGCACCGTGGTCGGCCCGAAGACTTCTTCCTGCAGCAGCGGGTCGCCGTTGAGCAGCAGGCTGACGTCGGCTTTGAACAGCTGCGGCTGGGCTTGTTTACTCTGTTGTTCGCGGCCGGCCAGATGGGTGATTTGCGGATGCACGTGCAAGGCCTGTACGCCCTTGGCGTAGCTGGTTAACGTGCCGGCGTTGAGCATGGTTTGCCCCGGCTGTTCGACCATTACCGCGCTAAGCGTTTCAATAAATGCGCTGAACTCGGGGGAGCGAATACCGATCACCAATCCCGGGTTGGTGCAGAACTGGCCGCAGCCAAGCACCACTGACGCGGCAAGTTCGCGGGCGATTTTCTCGCCCCGTAGCCGCAGTGCTTCGGGCAACACCAGCACCGGATTGATGCTGCTCATTTCGGCGAATACCGGAATCGGTTGTGGCCGTGCAGCGGCCATGTCGCAGAGGGCGCGACCGCCCTTGAGCGAGCCGGTAAAACCCACCGCCTGGATCGCCGGATGCTTGACCAGTGCTTCACCGACCCCCGCGCCGTAGATCATGTTGAACACGCCTTTGGGCATGCCGGTGTGCTCGGCGGCGCGAAGGATCGCATCGGCCACCAGCTCGGCAGTCACCATATGCCCGCTGTGGGCCTTGAACACCACCGGGCAACCGGCGGCCAGGGCGGCTGCGGTGTCGCCTCCGGCGGTGGAGAACGCCAGCGGGAAATTGCTCGCGCCAAACACCGCGACTGGGCCGACACCGATCCGGTACTGACGCAGATCGACCCGTGGCAGCGGCTGACGCTCGGGCATGGCCCGGTCGATGCGCGCACCGTAGAAATCGCCACGGCGCAGGACTTGGGCGAACAGGCGCATCTGACCACTGGTGCGACCGCGCTCACCCTGAATGCGCCCGGTCGGCAGCGCCGTCTCGCGGGTAACCAGGGCAACAAACTCATCGTCCAGCGCATCCAGTTGCGCGGCGATGGCCTCGAGAAATTCCGCGCGGCGGCTCGCCGGCAAGTTGCGGAAGGCCGAGTAGGCTGCCGCGGCGGCCTGAGCGGCGGCGTCGACTTCTTCAACGGTGGCTTGCATGAATGAATAGGGCAGCGCTTCACCGGTGCTGGCGTCATGGCTTTGCACGGTGATGTTGCCGGCAGCGCTGCGCGCACCGCCGATGTAGTGGTGGCCGATGATGTGGGGCATGAAAAACTCCTGTCGAAAAAGGGCAAAGGGAAAAGCGCGCCGGCCACAAATATTCACCAGCCTCAAGCCAGTGAATCACCCCGACATGCAGTGGCGGGTTTGGCGTCGTCCAAGGCAGCGATGCGCGCCGCGGATTCGCTGTCCACCAGGTGCAGCGATTTACCACGGGTTTCTCGAGTCAGGCCGACGGCGACGATGGAGATCAGCGCCGCGCCCACCAGGTACCAGGCGATCGGTGTCGAGCTGTGATACTTGTTGAGCAGGGTGAGGGCAATCAACGGCGCCAAAGAACCCGCGAAGATCGGTGCTACCTGGTAGCACAGGGACAACGCGGTGTAGCGCACGTGGGTCGGGAACATTTCCGCCATCAGCGCCGAGTAGGGCGCGTAGGTCATCGACTCGATCGCCAGGCCCAGGGTGATGGCCGCGATGATCAGCCAGTTGTTGCCGGTGTCCATCATCGGGAAACCGATGAAGCCCCAGAACGCGGTGAGGATTGCACCCGTCAGGTACACCGGTTTGCGTCCGACCAGGTCGGACAGATAACCCATCAGCGGGATCATGAAAAAATGCAGAAGGTGCGCACCGAACATCAAAAACAGAATCTCTGAGGTGTCCTTGTGCACCACCAGCTTCAGGTAGGTAATCGAGAAGGTCACGACGGTGTAGTAGAGGATGTTTTCGGCAAACCGCGCACCGATGCCGACCAGCACTGCACGCCAGTGATGACGCAGCACTTCGACCACGCCCAATTGTTGTTGCTTGCTTTGCGCCTGACGGGCCTGGGCTTCCTTGAAAATTGGCGCATCATCGACGCTGGTGCGAATCCAGTAGCCGATCACCACCACTACGGCCGAGAACCAGAACGCGACACGCCAGCCCCAGGCAAGGAATTGCTCCTCCGACAGGTTCGACGACAGCAGCAGTAACGCGACGGTCGCCACCAGATTACCGGCCGGAACACCGGCTTGCGGCCAGCTGGCCCAGAAGCCCCGGCGATTGTCCGGGCAGTGTTCGGACACCAGCAGAATCGCACCGCCCCATTCACCGCCGAAGGCGAAGCCCTGGATCAGACGCAGCAACACCAGCAACACGGGTGCGGCGTAACCGATTTGGTCGAAACCGGGTAGGCAACCCATCAGGAAGGTGGTGATGCCGACCACCACCAGGCTCAGTTGCAGCAGGCGTTTTCGGCCGAATTTGTCACCGTAATGACCGAACACCAGACCACCCAACGGGCGGGCGAGGAAGCCGACGGCATACAGGGCGAAGGCCGCGAGGATGCCGTCGATCGGGCTGTCGGTCTGGCGAAAGAACAGCTGACCGAAGACCAGCGCCGAGGCGGTGCCGTAGAGGAAGAATTCATACCATTCGGCGACAGTGCCGGCCATGGCGGCGGCCACGACACGTTTGAGTCCCGAGGGTGTGGTTGCGCGGGAGGTGCTGTGAGGATTGGACATGCTGACGTTTCCTGTAGAGGCGCAAAGACAGGCAGCCGGGCCGGGTCCTCAAAGACCCGCCCGGCAATCACTCAGAGACCGACGTCCGGCAACTCCGGACGATTGGCCAGGGCCTTGGCCATGATCTGCTCGACGAAAACGCGATCGGCTTCCGGCAGGGCCAGACGGGGTGGACGGGTCAGGGCGCTGCCGCGACCGGCGATGGCTTCGCACAGTTTGATGCACTGCACCAGGTCGGCCCGGGCGTCGAGGTGCAGGATCGGCATCAGCCATTCGTAAATCGGCATGGCTTCGGCGAAGCGACCGGCCTTGGCCAGGCGGAAGATGGTTTCACCTTCTTTCGGGAACACGTTGGACATGCCCGAGACCCAGCCTTCGGCCCCCACGGCGATGCTTTCCAGCACCACGTCGTCGAGACCAGCGAACAGCACAAAGCGGTCACCGACTTCATTGCGCACGTCGATGAAACGCCGGGTGTCGCCGGAGGAATCCTTGAAGCACACCACGTTGTCGCAGTCGGCCAGGGAAATCAGGATGTCCGGGGTGACGTCGTTTTTGTAGATCGGCGGGTTGTTGTAAACCATCAGCGGGACATCGGCATTCTTGGCCACGTAGCGGTAGTGCTCGGCGGTCTCGAATGGCTTGGAACCGTAGACCAGCGCCGGCATCAGCATAACCCCGTCGACGCCGACCCGGCGCACGGCGTTGGCGACCTTGGCCGCTTGCACGCTGGTGAATTCGGCCACACCGCAGATCACTGGCACGCGGCCGCGGGAGGCGTCGACCGCGACTTCAGTCACGGCGATTTTTTCTTCGGCGGTCAATGAGGTGTTTTCCCCCACCGAACCGCACACCACCAGGCCCGACACGCCGTCACGGATAACGTTGGAAATCACCTGGTGGGTTTTTTCCAGGTTGATGGTGAAGTCGTCGTTGAATTGAGTGGTCACCGCGGGGAAGACGCCACTCCAGTTAATGCGCTTGCTCATTGTTGCCTCCGGTTCAGTAATTGTATTTCGTATACGATATTGCAAGTGACAACACTCGGCCAGTGCTTTTTTCAGTTATGTAGAGTTTTTGCTAGCCGTTTATCAGAGTTTTTGATGTGGTTTTAAGACTTGCTCAGGCACCAGGCCAGGTGTCAGAGAGTCGATAGCCTTGTGGCCACGGATCGCTCGGATCGAGCAGCAACTGGTGGGTGCCGGTTATCCAGGCCCGGCCGGAAATGCACGGGTAGATCGCCGGGCGTCCGGCCACTTCCGTCAGTGAGTCGATGCGGCAATGGAACTCGGAACCGATGATCGAGCGGCCAATAAAACGCTCGCCCACCTGCATCAATCCCTTGGCCTGCAGCACCGCCATCCGCGCCGAGCAACCGGTGCCTGTCGGTGAACGGTCGATCTTGCCGGGTTGAATCACCACCGCGTTGGCCCCGGTGGCGATGCCATGTTCAACGACGATGGGCGCGGCAATCTGGCAGAAGGAAATATGCGACCACTCGGGGTTCAGCGGATGGACGAAGCCCAATTGTTCGTTGGCCGCGCGGGTGATTTTCAGCCCGACTTCGACCAGTTCAGCCGCCTCATCAGGACGAATGGAGAAGCCCAGGTGCTTGGCGTCGGCGATCACAAAACTGTCGCCGCCGTACGCGGTGTCGACCTGCAATGAGCCGAGGCCTTCGACTTCGATCCAGGCATCGAGGCGGTCAGCGAAGGAGGGCACGTTCTTGATTTCCACCCGTTCGACCTTGCCGTCACGGCAGTCGGCAACCGCTTCGATCAACCCGCCCGGCGCTTCGAGCACCAACCGGGTTTGCGGTTCAGTCATCGGCAGGATGCCGCTGTCGAGCAACACGGTGGCCACGCACAGCGAGTTGGAGCCGGACATCGGTGGTGTGTCGGCCGGTTCCATAATGATCCAGGCCATCTGCGCCCGAGGATCTTTGGCCGGTACCAGCAGGTTGACGTGGCGAAACACCCCGCCGCGAGGTTCGTTGAGGACGAAGTTGCGTAAGGTCTGATCCTTGGCAATCCAGCGCGACTGTTCCCACACCGTGGCCCCGGGTGGCGGGGCGACGCCGCCGACGATCACGTCACCGACTTCACCTTCGGCATGGCAGCTGACCACGTGAATTACTTTCGATGAACGCATTGTCTGCTCCTATTTGACCGACTTGAGGAAGGCCGCGGTTTCCGCATGCACCGGATTACCAATAACCTGATCCGGCGAGCCGATCTCGTGCACCAGGCCATTGCGAAAGAACGCCACGCGGTCGGACACATCGCGGGCGAAGCGGATTTCGTGGGTCACCAGGACCATGGTCATGCCGTCTTCGGCGAGCATGCGCATGGTGTCCAGCACCTCGCCCACCAATTGCGGATCGAGGGCTGAAGTGGCTTCGTCGAACAGCATGTAGTCCGGCGCCATCGCCAGAGCACGGGCGATCGCCATGCGCTGTTGCTGGCCGCCGGAGAGCTTGCCGGGAAAGGCTTTGAGCTTGTCGCCCAGACCGACGTGGGTCAGTTGTTTGACCGCCAGTTCCTCGGCGTCGCACTTGCTCTTGCCCAGCACTTTGCGAGGCGCCAGCATCACGTTTTCCAGCACGGTCAGGTGCGGGAACGCGTTCCATTGCTGGAAGACGATGCCGATCTTCTGCCGCAGGCGATTGAGGTCGGTGGCGCTGTGGTGGACCTCCACACCGTCGATGCGGATGTTGCCTTTCTGGATCGGTTCCAGGCCGTTAATGCACATCAGCAGGGTCGACTTGCCCGAGCCAGAGCCGCCGATGATCGACACCACCTCGCCCTTGCTCACCGTCAGGTTGACGCCCTTGACCACTTCGAGGTCGCCGAAGGATTTGTGTACGTTGTCGATCTCAATCATTTTCTTGCCACCTTCTTTCCAGACGAGCGCCCAGGCGAGCGACCACCAGGCTCATGACGTAGTAGATGAGGCCCGCGATGCACAGCACCAGCAGCGGTTCCTGAATGCGGGTCACGATGGTTTGCGAGGCGCGCAGCAGTTCGACGATGCCGATCCACATCACCAGCGCGGTGTCTTTCATCACGCTGAGCACCAGGTTCAGCCAGCCGGGGAAAGCCACCCGGGTGGCCATCGGCAGGACGATCCAGCGCAGGTCCTGCAGGAAACTCAGGCCCAGCGAACGACTGGCCCGACGCAGGGTGAACGGCACCGAAAGCACCCCACTGCGCACGATCTCGGTGAAGTACGCGGCGGCGTAGACCCCGAGCACAATGCAGCCGACGCTGAAGGCGCTGATGTTCAAACCAACGATGCTCTTGAGCGAGTTGAACAAAACAAACTGGATCAGCAACGGCACGCTGCGAAACACGTCCAGCACCCAGGCCAATGGCAGGCTGGCGCGCGGCAACAGCGCCCGCAGTAAACCGAACAGCAGCCCGGCGAAGGAGCCGAGGATGATCGACCAGAACGTGAGTTTCAGAGTGACCCAGGCGCCATCAAGCAAGAACAGCAGGTCATTCCAGGAAAAACTGGTGGTCAACATGGTCACCTCCTCAGTAACGGAACAGCCGCCAGGCCATCAGCCGGGCGACGGCGACGATTGCCTTGGCAATCAGGTAATACAGCGCCGCGGCGATGGCGAAGTATTCGAAGGTGCGGAACGTCTTGACGTTGTAATCCTGGGTCACGCCGGTGAGGTCATTGTTCAGCCCGACGATTACCCCCAGCGACGTCATCAGCACCGCCCAGACCATCTGGTTACTTAACGGGTAGAACACGATCCGCAGCAGCTGCGGGACGATAATCATCCGGTAAGCCTGGAAGGCACTCATGCCCAGCGAGCGCGCGGCGCGCACTTGCGTGCCGGGTACAGCCTTGAGGCCTCCGCGAAAGTTTTCCGCCAGGTAGCCGGCATTGTTGAAGGTGATCCCGGCCAGCAACGCGAACCATGAGCTGACATGCAAATCCAGCGAGCCGAGGCCGAAGTAGAGGACGTAGATCTGGAACAGCGACGGGGTGTTGCGGGCGATCGACACCCAGCCATTGCCGATGCCGCGCAACAACGGTTGTTTGGTTTCGCGCATCACCGTCAGGGCCAGGGCGATCAACACGCCGAAAATCATCGACAGCGCGGCGGTCTCGAAGGTGACCCAGGCGCCGGCAAGCATGTCCGGCAGGGCGCGCAGGGTCGCGCGCCATTGGAAGGTGTAATCAAACATGCGCGTGGCTCTCCAGAGGGGCGGCCGATTGCAGCCAGGCCGGCAAACAACCGCTGGCCGTGGCGTTGCAGGCGGCGTCGACGCATTCGGCGAGGTTGGCGAAGTGCACCTCGCGGCCCACCAGGCCGGGTGCGTAATGGGCGTACTTGCCCGAGTTGGTCATCAAGGTTTTGGCGGCCAGCGGGATCACCGGTTCGCCGAGCATGCACCAGCAGGTGTCGGTGACCAGGGTCGCACCGAAGGCTTCGATCACCGCGATATGTCCGGCCTCACGGGCCTGCTCCAGCACCGCGCGACCGCAGGTGATGGCGAGCACGACCTCGGGGTGTTTGTGCCGACCCCGACACAGCCGCGCCAGATGCGCGAATTCGCTAAGAGAGAAATGCGGGTTGCCCAGCGAGACCACATCCACCTGGCTGTCGCGGGCGCTGTTGAGCTCACGCCAGCTGAGCAGCAAATCCTTCAGGCGGATTTTTTCCACCGGCACAGGAGCATCCGCCCCCAGCACCTGCGTCGGGTCGAGTGCTTCCGGCGTCACCCCGGCGATATGGAACAGCGGCGCGGCGGAGGTGGTGGCAAAAGCCGCGCCGAAGGCTTTCAGGTCATCCAGGCTCGGCTTGCTGTGTTCCAGGCCCAGCACCAGCGGAATCCGGCTGCCGGCCAGGGCACCGATGTGGTAACCGAGCAGCGGGTAGAAGGCATCATCCAGTTCGCCCAAAACCGGCAATTCGATTTGCAGGTTCGCTTTACGTTGCGCGTCCAGATGGCAACCAATCAACGGCGCGCGGCCGGTCAGGGCGATGCAGATATCCAGGTAGTCCGGGTATTTCAGGGTGCGTGCGCCGAGCACGCTGTTGGCGTAGACCACCGCATTGGATTCGGCCCAGACAATCTGCTCGCCGGCCTTCGGTGCGCTGTCGAGCAAGTAGGGTGCGCAGGTGAAACTGAGTTGCGCGCCCATCGCCATATAGGCATCGCCCAGGGCACTGGCCGGTACGCCTAGCGCCGGGTCGATGCCCAACTCACGCCAACGACGCTGGTCGACGGAAATCGAATTGAGCGTGGTCGGCACCCGTACTTTTGCTCCCCACTGCACCAGTTGTTCGGCGAAGCGCAGGCTCGCAGGTCCCGTATAGATGCAGCCGTCGATGTGTGCCTGGGTGACATCCACCAGGTGGCGCGCACCTTGCAATTGAGCCATGCGCAGGACGATCTGCATGGCGACCTGGGCGGCTTTGCCATGCTCGCCATTGAGCAGCGCCCGATCGTGTTCGGTGAGTTCGATAGAGGTGATTTTTTCTTCTATATGCAACGGACTGTCGAGTACCTGCCAGGCATCACCCGGCAGGCGGTCGAACACGGTTACCGTTGATGCTTCGACCCGAGCAAAGGCCTTTCCACGCAAGGTGGCGAAGGCCTCCCGGCCGATGCACAGCACCGGCAGGGAACGCTCGAAAATGGTCTGTGCCACGAGCACGCCCAGGGTCAGGATCTCATCGGGTTCGGCCAGCACCAGTGCGGCCGGCGCATGACCGTTGCTGATCAGTTCCATCAGCACACTGCTTCCGGTGCACGAGCCGCGGCCGCTGGGAATGGCCAGCACCCGGCCGGCCAGGTATTCGCCGCTCAGCGGGTGGTGACGGTCGATGACCTCGCCGCTAAACGGGTCGACTCCGCCCCAGAAACTCAAGGCCACATCGGCAAACAGTAGGGCGCCTTGTGCGGCGCCGGCGACCAGGCTGCGACCGGTCAGAGAGGTTGGCCTAGGCATGCCGGACACCTCAGTAATAGACCTTAGGCACGGTCAGGTCGGAGGGTGAAATCTCGGTGCCGACCCATTTGGTGAACAGCTCGTTGTAACGGCCACTGCGCACTTGCTGGTTGACGAACAGATTGAGGTAGTTGAGCAGGCCATACTCGTTGCGCTTGGCGCCCAAGGACACGTAGTCGATGGTGTACGGCGCGTTACCGGCGATTTTCAGGTTCTTGTATTTGCCCGACTTGATCGTGGCGGCGGCCACGGTGTTGGTGACCACGGTTGCGTCGATGTGGCCTTGGGCGACCGCCAGCAGCGTGTCGTTCTGCGACTGATAGGCGCGGAAGGTGCCGGTGCCCCAGTTCTTCACGTCTTTTTCCAGGGCGATGGCTTCATAGGTGCCGCTGGTGTTGCCCAGAGCTTTGCCTTTGATATCGGCGAAGCTGTTGATGCCGGTGTTGTCGCGGGTCAGCACCACCATCTGGAAGGCGAAGTACGGCACGGTGAGGCCGACGGTCTTGGCCCGTTCGAGCGTGTCGGAAGTGGAGGCGACGATCACGTCGGCGCGCCCGGAGACCAGCGCTGGAATTCGATCGGGGAACGGCGTTTCAACCACTTCAGCCTCGACCCCGAGGATTTTCGCCAGGTCGCGGCAGTAGTCCACGTCGAAACCGGCTGGGTTGTTGCCTTCATCGCGAAAACCCATGGGCGGGAAGTCCAGGGTCACTGCGCAACGCAGCTTGCCCGAACCGATGATCTCGTCGAGCTTGTCGGCCTGGGCGGTGGCAATGAAGGAAGTACTGAGAACAGCGCTGAGGGCTACGGCAAATGCGGGGTTTTTCATAGAGGCCTCGTGGTCGGAAAGTGCTGTTAGATATCGTATTGTGAATTTCGTATACGATATTAGATTAGCAATGAGCGTGCCTGTTTCCGAACACCGGCGAGAATTACTCGCCAAACCTTGAGTTAAACGTCCTGCAAGAGGGTGGGAATAGGGCGCGGCAGAAGAACCCCTCGATGGCCTGTATCAGGCGGTGTTACAGAAGGGAGCAGTTGAGACGCCGGGCGCCCCTTAAAGGAACACTCGCCCGGGTTCAGCGACGGCTTTCGCGATACTGACTGGGTGCCAGACTGGTCAGAGCGCGGAACTGCCGGCTGAAGGCACTGTGATCGGTGTAACCGCAGCGCAGGGCGATCTCGGTGATGGGCAGGTCAGTGTGCAGCAACAGCCGGGAGCCTTCTTCCAGACGCGCCTTATGAATCATCTGCCGTGGGGTGAGTTGGAACACCCGCTTGCAGTGGCGCTCCAGTTGCGCCACGGAAAACCCGGCGATCGCAGTCAGTTCGGCGAGGCTGATGGGCCGGGCGAAATGGCTGCGGATATGCGCGTCCACCGCCGCGAGTTTGTGGAAAGCTGGATGGCTTGACTGTGGCAGTTGCAGGTCGCGGGAGATGCCGGCCAAGCCGACCACATGACCCTGCAGGTCGCGCAGCGCGAGTTTGTGAGTCAGGCACCAGACTGGCTGGTTACCGTAATACAGGTGCAGTTCGAGTTGGTCGGCCAGTTCGCGGCCGGTGGACAGCACCTGCCGATCCTGCTCGGTATACAGCGGGCCAAAGCGCTCGGGAAAGACCGTGTCGGCGGTGCGCCCGAGCAACTCGTCAGTGTGTTTGAAGCCGCAGCGCCGGGCCAGGGTCTGGTTGACGAAGGCGTAGCGGGCCTCGCTGTCCTTGATGAAAAACACCACGTCCGACAGGGTATCGAGCAGCGCCGCGATCGGCTGCAGACTGCTTAGCAGGGTCGGCAGGTCGCAGGGTTTGAAAGTGGTGAGCGAGGCATACATGGCGCTGGGCGTCTGGTGGCAATGCCCCGGATCATAGAGACTCGGCAGCGGACCCGAAAGCCCCGGGCCGGCATTCAGGACGGTGGGGTGTCGTCCAGGCACAACAACGTCTCGATCCGCGCCGGACTGAAAGGCGGGCGTGGTGCCGAAGGTTGCCAGCCGAACAGGTGCTGCAATGCGCCGCCACACACCCGGCCTTGGCACGCGCCCATGCCACAGCGGCTGGCCAGTTTGGCCTCGCGCCAGTCAGCGTGCCCTGCAAGCAGCCCGTAAGGCACGTCTTCGCAACGGCACACCAGGGTGTCGGGTTGCGTCAGCGACTTGAGTTGCGGGTCGAGGGCGAATGCCTTGTTCAGCGCGTTGGCGAAACCCTGCCAGCGCGTGCGCCGAGGCCACAATGCTCGGGCCGAATCAACGTCACCGACCGCGGCATGTCCAGCGATCGCCCCTTCGACCAACGCCAGTTCACTGCCACCGAAACCGGTGCATTCACCGGCCGCGAAGTGGTCGGCGCGGCTGCTGGCCTGCCAGGTATCGACCGAGAGCGCCTGGCCGTCGAGGTCGCAGCCCAGGGCCTGGCCGAGTTGGGTATTGGGGATCAGCCCGAAACCGCAGGCCAGGCGATCACATTCCAGTTCGAGGATTTTTCCTTGTTGTTGCAGGCGCACACCTTCCAACCGTCCATTGCCCAGGGCGGCCAGTACATGGGTGCCAGTACGGTAATGGTGGTCGAACAACGTGATCGACTGCATCAGTTTGTTGGGCCAACGTGGCAGTCGGGCGGCGAAACCGCCGACGGCGGCCGAGGAGGCCTGCTCGGCAATGCGCAGCACCCGGGCGCCGTTGTGTTTCGCGGTGGCGGCGCTGGCTAGCAATAACGGTCCGCTGCCGGCAATCACAATGCGCTCGTCCTGCACTGGCAGGCCGCCCTTGATCAATGCCTGGAGGCCGCCAACCCCCGTCACACCGGGCAGCGTCCAGCCGGGGAAGGGCAGGAGTAACTCGCGGGCGCCGGTACACAGAATCAGTTTGTCATAGCCGATCCACCAGCCACGATCAGCGTCTTCAACCAGCAGTTGTTTCGGCCCGGCGCAGGCGATCACCCGCGTGCCGGAGTGGCGGTGGATGTTGCTGCACGCCTCGAGTCGCTCGCGCATCTGACGCGCCGGGTTCGGCAGGTTGGCCTGAGGCCCGTCACGCCAGATTTGGCCACCCGGCAATGGGTTGTCGTCGAGCAGGACGATGCGTGCACCGCTTGGCGCCGCAGCGAGCGCGGCGGCCATGCCGGCGGGGCCGGCACCGATGATCAGCAGGTCGGCGTATTCGCTCATGCTTGAGTCTCCACGTGCATGCCGTCACGGCAGAGCGTCTGGCAGGCCAGGCGCCGTCGACCGTCGATGGTCACCCGGCATTCCTGGCAAATGCCCATGCCGCACAGCGGGGCGCGACGTTGGCCACTGACCGATGTGCGAGTGCAACCATCGCCACCAAGGGCCAGCGCGGCAGCGACGCTGGTGCCCTCGGCAACCTTCAAGACACGCCCGTCCAGCATCAATTCAGGCATAAACGGGCTCTCCGAGAAAACGTTGCGGCAGATACGGTTGCGCGGCCAGCGGCGGCGCTTCGTCGAACAACTGCGCGACCAGCAGGTCGGCGGTGCCGGGGGCGGTCGTCACGCCGAGGCCCTCGTGACCGACCGCCAGCCATAAGCCTTTGCGTTGCGGGTGCTGACCCACCAGCGGCAGGCCGTCGGGGCTGGCGGCGCGAAAACCGGTCCAGGCGCGGATGCCGTTGAGCTGAGCCAGCCCCGGCATGTACTCGGTGGCACGTCTGAGCATTTTCGCCAGCATCCAGCCCTCGACCTGTGGGTCGGTGGTGCCAAACTGTCGCGAGGCGCCGATGAACAACTGTCCGGTCGGCCGGGGCTGGATATTGCAAGCCGTTGAAGGGCCGCTGGCGTTGTGGGCACTGGTGACGTAACCGAGCTCCACCAGGGTGTGGGTGACCTTGCCGGGGTAGCGGTCGGTGATCAGCAAGTGACCTTTCTTGGGCTCGATCGGCAATTCGGGGCAGAGCGCGTTGGCCTGGATACCGTTGGCCAGAATCACCGCTTCGGCGCTTAGCCAGTGGCCGTCGTCGAGTCGCACGCGGTTGCCATCGACTTCGCTGACCCGCGCCCGGCGTTGGCTGATGTTCGGTGTGTCGAGCATCCAATTGGCCGTCGCCGGGGCATAAAGAATGCCATCGCCATTAATCAGCAGGCCGCCTTCCAGACCCTCGCGCAATTGCGGTTCGCGCTGGCGTAAGTCGCTGCAGGTGATCAATTCGCAGGCCACGCCTTGGGCCTGCAAGTTCAGGTATTTGCTGTGGGCGACGGCCATTTCTTCGGCATTGGCCGCCAGCCAGAGGGTGCCGTTACGGCGGTACGCGCAGCCATCGGGAAGGGCCGGCGCCAGTTCGCGCCAGCGTTGCAGGGAATATTGACTGAGGGCCAGTTCGGCCGGGTTGTCATCGAGGACCAGCAAGTGGCCCATGCCCGCCGCCGTAGCGCCCGGCAGGCCTGCGTCCAGCACCAGCACGCGCAAGCCGCGACCCGCCAGCGCCTGGGCACAGGCAGCGCCGATGATGCCGGCGCCGATCACGATCACATCGGCCACCCGGCCCTCGCTCACGGGCGAATGCCCCAGGCGAACGGGTCGTCTTGTTCGATGATCAGGCTGGCTTCGGCGCTGATAAAGGCGCGGCCGCGAATGGTCGGCACGATACGCTCGCCCTGAAGTTCATAGGAGCCTTCGAACTCGCTGCCGATGACACTGGCCTGACGCCAGATCTGTCCCGGCTGCAATTTGTCGTCGGCCGCCAGGCACGCCAGTTTGGCACTGGTGCCGGTACCACAGGGCGAGCGGTCGTAGGCCTTGCCGGGGCAGAGAACGAAGTTGCGGCTGTCAGCCTGCTCGTCATCGGCGAACAGCTCGACATGGTCGATCAAGCCGCCGTCTTCGCCGCGGATCCCCTGAACTTCCAGTGCTTGCTGCACGGCAAAGGTGTACGCGGTCAGCGCTTCAAGGTTGTCGCCGGCAATGTCCAAGCCATGCTCGGCGATCAGGAAGAACCAGTTACCGCCCCAGGCAATATCGCCGACCACCTGGCCGACACTCGGCACCTGCAGCGCCAGCGCTTTGTGGTAACGGTACGCCGGCACATTACGCACGCTGACCGAATGGTCTTCGTGCAGCGTCGCCTGCACCGTGCCAACCGGGGTTTCGATGCTGTGCACGCCAGGGCCGATTTTACCCAGGTGCGCCAGCGAGGCCACCAGGCCAATGGTGCCGTGGCCGCACATGCCGAGGTAACCGCTGTTGTTGAAGAAAATCACACCGGCACAAGCGGACGGGTCCACCGGCTCACAGAGCAGGGCGCCGACCAGCACATCACTGCCCCGTGGTTCGAGTACGCAGGCAGCGCGCCAGTGGTCATGCTGTTCGGCCAGCCGCTGTCGACGTTCGGCCATGCTGCCGCTGCCCAGGTCAGGAAAACCGGCGGTCACCAGGCGGGTCGGTTCGCCGCCGGTGTGGGAGTCGATCACGGTGATGCGTTTCATGGGAGGGCCACGTCCGTTCAGATGGTTGAACGCAAGAGTGGCTGGTGCGGGGGCTTGCCGGCTTGATGGTTTTATCCAGTGCCGATGACGAAATCGGCACAGTGGATTGAGCGGTCAGTGGCTGTGAGGCAGGTGCTCGAACAAGGTCTTGCAGACGCCGGCAATGTGCTCGTCGAGTAGCTTCACCGCCAGTTCTACGTCACCGGCGCGACAGGCCGCAAGGATTTCCCGATGTTCGTGGTCGGCGCGATCCTTGCCGGCAGAAAGGCTCATC
This sequence comes from Pseudomonas sp. ZS1P83, assembly GCF_054897825.1. Classification (NCBI taxonomy): domain Bacteria; kingdom Pseudomonadati; phylum Pseudomonadota; class Gammaproteobacteria; order Pseudomonadales; family Pseudomonadaceae; genus Pseudomonas; species Pseudomonas sp. ZS1P83. Next base: position 2,931,089 of record NZ_CM142706.1, on the reverse strand, counting down.
TGCATGCGCAGGTAGCGCTCCAGCTTGTCGTTGACCGAGCGGATCAGACTGACCAGAAACGGCCGCTGCGCCGGCTCATAGAGGCAGGCGTGCAATTCCCAGTTGAGCTCGGCCCAGCGTCCCACGTCATCTTCGCCGATGAACTCCTGGCAGATGCGTTCGGCGCGCGCGAAGGTGTCTTCGGTCATGTTGGGAATGGCCAGGCGCAGCACCTTGTCTTCGAGCAACATGCGCACTTCGAACATCTGCGCCAGTTCCGCATCGGACACCCGCGTGACCATCGCCCCGCGATTGCGCTGGAACATCACCAGGCCTTCGGCCTCCAGGCGCTTGAGGGCTTCGCGCACCGGAATCTTGCTGACGTTGAACTGGCGGGCGATGTCGTCTTGACGAATCGGCTCGTCCTCGGCGAAATGCCCGGCGACGATGGCGTCACGCAGATGACGGGTGATGATTTCCGACGTCGAAGGCGAATTGCCAAGGTCGGGAGCATTGAGTTTTGTCAGGGCCACGGTCGTGATCGTTCGCAATGATTTGCAGATAGGGTATACGAATTTGCCCTGGTGTTCGTCGGCCATGGCCAGCCACTAGAATATCTTCACCATCTGGTTGCAGCTGCTAAGCTTCGATCTGGCGACGCTCAACCTGCACGGAGGCGGGCGATTGTGATCAATTGCGTTGGCAATTCGAGTGTGGACATTGCTCCCGAACGACTCGGTCGGGAAGAGGTAGAGCGGGTGCTGGCGCTGCTGCTGGCCAGTCCGTTGTTCGCCAAATCCAGGCGGATGGGCAGCCTGCTGCGCTTCCTGGTCGAGCACGACCTCCAATTCTCCGATACGCCTCTCACCGAGCACGCCATCGGCATCGCGGTGTTTCGCCGCGACCCGGCGGTCTACTGCACGGGCGATGATCCCGTGGTGCGGGTTCAGGTAGGCCGGTTGCGGCGCAAGCTCGCCAGTCATTACGCCACGCTTGGCCAACAGGATCCGGTACGTCTGAACGTGCCGGCCGGTTGTTATCGACTGACGTACGAGCGGCAACGACCCCGGGCAACCGGCACACGCCATCCGGTCCTGCAACTCCAGCCGTTTACCTGCATCACCCGCGACGGCGACGACTTTACCCAAGGCTTGTGCGAAGAGTTGAGTTGCAGGCTTTTCGAGTCATTCGAACAGACGCAAACGCCGGCGAACCATGTGCTGATGAAGGTGCCACGAAGTAGCGTAAAAGCACCCGACCTGGGACGGGCCAGGCGCGGCAGCTATTCCCTGGAGGGCAGCGTGCGGGTGGAACCGGCGCGTGTCCGGACCTCGGTACGCTTGATTGATGTCGCTCAGGGGCGAATCCGTTGGTCAGCGCAATTTGATCGAAATCGACCTTATGGCATCGCCACTCAGGAAGACCTGGCCGAGTCCATCTGCCGGTCGTTGACCGGATATTTCGCCAAGGGTGGCAGCGACGATTGATGAGCAGAGAGGCAACCGCAAGGTTGCCCCGGATGCTGGCGTTACACGACGGTCCAGCTACCGCCAGAGTAGAGGCGGGTCGCACTATTATCGAAGGTCAAATCGATTTCAATTGATTGCGAGCGCGAGGTGCTGAACATGGTGCTGGTCTGCACGTTCTGTTCAAACCACACCAGAATGGTCTCGACGGGGGTTAGCACGGTCTGGCCGGTGACTACTTGTGCCGAGGCCACGTAGATAGGTGTGCTGATCTGCTTGCCATCGATGCCCGTGGACAATTGGCTGATGCCGGGGTGGATCGCACCGTAGTTGTTCACCAGGGTGATGGAGGTGTCGGGGCCACCACTCGTCGCCGAACCCAACAGGCCGGCATTGTCGAGTATCGACTGTTGGCCCAGTCCGATATTGACGATGTTGGTCGACACATCGACTTGAACGTTGGCCTGGAAAGAGTTGGCACCGAACAACTGATACTGGGGCGTCCAGCTGAACGTGCTGTTGCTCAGGTACTGGACGTAGGATTGCCAGACCACATTGTAGGCTTCATTGCCGACCTTCTTGGCAAAGCACAGCTTGTAGCCTGATTGTTTGAGCAAGGTCAGGTCACCGGCGGCGATCTGGATCTTGACCGACTTTTGGGTGGCCGCCAGGGTCGACGTCAGCACCTTACTGTAGTCGGTGGTTTTCAGGGCTGTTGGGGCGACGCTCTGAAACGACTTGAAGGCCTCTTGCACATCATTGTGCAGCTGCTGGCTTTGTTTGCTTACTGGGTTTGACTGACTCATGGTTTCCCTCTTCCTTGGTTGAGTGTTGGACAATCAATGGGCAGCGGGCTAGCGATCGGGCAGCACCCGTGGCGTTCTTCCATGCCTCCAGTGACGGGAGGCGGGCGGTGCCGATGATGTGTCACAACCCTGTAAGCACATTGACGGCTTCACGGTAGGCGAGTCGCGCAGCACTGCGAAGTGTCTTGGCGTAACAGTCTGGAGGGTCATGGGCGCCGGTGCAGATCATGAAGTAACAGCCTGCGTAACAACGTTGTATCAATGGGGGGCAGCTATCGCTCAGGTGGCCTGAGTCGACGGTATCAGCGTTTGGGCAGATTCCAGCGCTCGCGAAGGTGCTCGTATTCCACCTCGGGCATTTGAACCAGCAGAGGGGACTGGCGAGGATCCAGCCAATTGAACAAGCGAGAAATATCTGCTTGATCCATGGCCGTACAACCCAGCGTCGGGGAAGTGGCACCACGCCAGATATGGAAGAAAATGCACGAGCCCGAGGCGGGGGACGCCGGCGTATTGTGTTCGATGAAAATGCCTTTTCGATACAGGTCGTCATCGCGACGCATACGTTCGGAGGTGTTCCAGTCTTTCGATACAGTCGCTCCGTCGACAAGGTCGTTATAGTGTGCGGAGTGGCTGTCATCCACGCATTCGATGGTCGATGTCAGCGCAAGGTAAGGCAGTTGGGTGGCGGCCGTGTTGTCGTAGCCAAACGCCGTTCCCAGCTTGAATACCCCGGCGGGCGCCTTTCCATCCCCTTCGCGTTTGACAGGACCTTCGCGTTGTTCAACGCTGCCAAGACCCTTGCCCCACGCAAGCCCGCTCTGGCCGACCACCACCGGAAACGGCGCTTCGTATTTTCGAAAGGTGTTTCCCTGCCGTTCATAGCGCTGGGCGGTGCCCTGGATGTCGGTCCAGTTTTTTGTGGTGACCACAATCAGTTGATGGCTGGTGGCGAGAGCATCGCTTGCACCCAGCGGCGTAATGGGGAAGTCCATGACGTTCTTCGACGAACCTTCTCCACTGTATGTGAAGTGCCACCATTCCTTCGAGTACCCGGCAAATCCTTCTTTCTCCATGGCCCTGCTGAGCGTCTGGCGATTGTCCCTGGCGGCAGCGTTGATCATCGGGTTGTAGGTATGCGCCCGCTCATCGAAGCAATCGAAACCGGTGCCCATATCGAGTGCGCCATCGCGCCAACGCTGGCCATAGGGAGCCGTGCAATCGACTTGCTCGGCTGACGGCGCCCAACTATCGGCGGGCAGAGCATCCGGACCGGTCAGTGTCAAATCCACGGTTGAGCCTTTGGAGTGGTTCGACACCCGTGCCACGTAACCCAGACGCCAGAAGTCCTGCTTATCCACACGCGGATAGAACTCGGCCTTGCGTGGGTCACCCGGTTCCGTCGCGAAGCGCCCCATATCGGCAACGGCACGGCTGGGTCGATAACAGTCAAACACCTTCAAACCATAGCCCTGCGCATGCAATGCCTTTTGTACCCGAGCGAGGGCCTTGGCAGCCTCCAGTGACAACAGGCACTGCCCAGCGGTGTAACCGTCGAGTGGGTGCCCGGTGAAGTTGTGAGCGCTGGCATAGCGAATGTCTTGCTCAATGCCCGGATCAATCATACGCAAATAAACCATGTTCTCGGGTTGAGGCTCTGCACCGGCCATGCAGGGCACGACAATGCTCAGGCACAGGGCCAATTGCAGCCAAGACCGCGGGAGCAGGCTGAGTGAGCGAAGCGAAAACAGAGTCGAGGAGGGCAGAGGCAGAAGGCTGGAGGGATAGCGCATGCGGTGCTCCAAAGAGGCTGGTTCTCAAGCCAAATCAGGGGATGGGTCGAGTCGGTGAGCTCTAGCGTATGTCCGCTGTTGGCCGATTACCGTCTCTGGCCGAGAAAAAACTTAATGTCGTGTCCGGGATTACTTGACCAGTACAGTGCCGGCACATGTGAACGAACGCTCATCTTGAAAATGCAATTGCTAATTTGTATCATTCGCCTTCAATTCAGCGAAGCAGGGAACGCAGCGCCCAAATAATAAAAAGGTCAAGGCAATGCTCAAAATGCTTCTCGTATACGGTCATCTGCTCGCTACGTGTATTGCCCTGGGGCGGGTGTTGCAGGCTGATCACAAGCTTTGGAGTTGGCGCAAGGAAACACTGGACCAAGCGGGGCTTGAGTACCTTGATGAAACTCAGAAGATCGTCAGCCTCGCACTGCTGGCCCTTTGGGCAAGCGGACTGTTGCTGGTGCTTCAGGGTTACCTCAGTGAAGGCGACGCGTATTTGCTCAATCAGAAACTCTGGGCCAAGGTGACTGTCGTCGCGCTGCTTAGCCTGAACGGTGCATTATTGCATCGAGTCGGCTTCCCGCTGCTGCAAAAGGCTCCATTCGTCGCACTGCGCAGTGCAGGCCGCGCCCGGCTCGCCTTGTTGGGTGCGCTTTCCATGAGCGGTTGGCTATTCGCCGCTTTCCTGGGGGTGGCTCGAGCCTGGAATCACGTATTGCCTTATCTACATGTGATGGGCGCATTCGCCGCATTCTCGTTACTGGCTTGTTGCGTGGCACTTGCAGTCGCCGGTAGGGCGGGCAGTGTCGGTGCGCAAAAATCCTCGGTACCGGGGTAGCTATCAATAACGTGCAGCCGGTAGCCTGGAATTTGTCGAGCCATGGTGGTCATTGTCCGCTGCTGCCACCGTCAGCGCTTGAACCTGCTCCCGTCCCGGCGCCGCTGCCACTCGAACCGCCCTTCTGGCCGAAACTGTGTAAAAAACATCAGTTGGCTTCTACCCAAACTATTTGAAGGTTGCCGAAGCCGTTAGGCTTGGCTTTCTGAATGGAGGGCGGTTACTAGACCACTGCACATCGCCTCTCGGGGGCTACGCTCGCCGTGGATTGTCTTTAATAGCATGCAAAACGACTCTGTAATGAATGGCCATTAGTATGAATTTCAGAGCAAATTCGCAATGGCTCACTAAAGGATGCTTGGTTCAACAGGACTTTGAGGTCGTCATGTATAGAGTGGGTACAGGCTATACCAGTGTGTTGGTGAATACGCTCTCGGCTCAGGGCTTGGATGTGATCAATTTATCCCGGGAAGCCGGGTTGGATATGATGCTTCTGAGTCAGCAGCAAGCCTTCTACAAACGAAGTGTTATTTACCGTCTGTGGGAATTGGCGGCGCAGGCGTCTGGCGATTCGAATATTGGTCTGAAAGCTTACGGGCATGTACATCCGAGTAACTTCCAGATTGTGGGGTACACGATGATGTCCAGCTTGAATCTGAAGCGGGCGCTCGAACGCCTCGTGCGTTTCAGCCCGTTGATTAGCTCTGGACTTAGCCTGTTTTTGGGTCAAGAACAGCAGAATTATCGACTGGCCGGGCTGGATCACCAGTGCGACTCGGTCAAACCACGGCAGTACACCGATGCCGGACTCGCGTCGCTGTTGGGATTCTGTAGTTGGCTGGCAGGTGGCAAATTGCCGCAACCGTTAAGCGTGGAGTTCACCTATCCCGAACCTGAAGACATCTCGGAGCATCAGCGGCTGTTTGGCTGTGAGCTGCGTTTCGGGGCGGCCTATGACAGCATCCTGTTCGATGGCCAAGAGCTTCTGCGTCCGTTGAGCATGGCCAACGAGGCGTTGGCTATACTCCATGACAGTTTTGCCGAAGCTCAGCTGGATCTATTGTACGGCTTCACCATTGTATGCAGGATTCGTGGACTGATCACCGAGCGCCTGAGTCAGGGGCAAGGGCAGTGTGATATGGAATCGATAGCCACCGCGCTGAACATTAGCAAGCGAACGTTGCAACGAGCACTCGAGAAGGATGGCGCCCAGTTCAAGGACGTGCTGAACGATGTGCGTCGGCAGTTGGCCGACTTCTACCTGCGTCATTCCCATTTCAATATGAAGCACGTGACTCACCTGCTCGGGTTCCACGACCACAGCAGTTTCCACAAAGCTTGCATCCGCTGGTTCGGCATGACGCCCGGTCAGTATCGAGTCGATGAATCCCTGCTAAAGGCCAAGGATGCAAAGCCTCGTCTAGTCGGCTAAGGAATGCCGTCTCTCGAGCAGCGAAGTCCGAAACCTTGCAAACGTTGAAAAACGTTACCACTCGAAAGGCTGAGATTTTAGCCCGAGCGCAATAGTTGGTTAGATCTGGCACGCAAGCAGCATGAGAATAAGACAGGTACGAGACGCTATGGGGAGTAGGGATCCGAAAGGCTACTATGCCATTCTCAGGGTAGATAACGACGCTGATGGCGCGTTTATCAAAGCCGCCTATCGTCGGCGGGCAATGGAACTCCATCCTGATCGGAACGCGTCAGCAGGCGCGACCAGCCAATTTCAGCACCTCAATGAAGCTTACGCCGTACTCTGCGAACCAGAGTCTCGAGCCGAATATGACACGATGTCGGTCGAGGCAGCCAAGAAGGTCTGCGCCGAAGATTTCGAGGCGCCCGAGCCAATCGTCTGCTCATGTTGCGGCAAAGTCTCTGCTCAGCCTCGTTACGTGATTTTCTTAAAAGCCAAGAGCTTCCTGGTTTTCACGGTACGCTCAATGACCCAAGGGGTTTTTTGTAGCCCTTGTGCCGAAAAAAAGGCACTTCAGGCCACCGCGATTACCTGGGCCTTGGGATGGTGGGGTTTTCCGTGGGGGCCGATCTATTCCGTCCAGGCCCTATGGGTCAATATGCTCGGAGGCAAGCGACCGGTGTTGCCTAACGCGCGATTGGCTGCCCATCAGGCCCGTTTCTTCGCCGCCACAGGCCGCCCCGATATGGCGCGCGCAGTTGCCTTGGATGCACTTAGCTTGGCGCAAAAAATTCCTCGCAAGAAAAAGTCCGACGGTAGGTACGTCGATGACGAAGGGGCCAAGTTACGCGCACACATTGAAGTGTTTTTAGACGCGCTCGGCGGCAGTAGTGTCCGCCTTAGGAACGCGTGGAAACTCACGCAGCGTCGGTTTTTTGTGCAAGTAGGGGTAGTCGCTGTAATTGCCGCTGGCATCTCCTCAGTAATACTGAATGCGCAGACGAACACTTATGCTCCGCCGCGAAGCCCTGAGCCATACGTAGCTGAAGCTACGGCGAATGTCGACCACGGCAAGCAGACTTCAACTGCCGGGATACCTTCTCCGAATGCGGCTGGGACGAGTTCAACGCGCCAGCCTGTGGCTCAGGGGTATTCGACGATCGCTGGCACTGCGGTCGTCAAACAAGCCTGGGTCAGGCCACCGAAAGCACCAAACGGGCAACCTTGGCCGAAGTTGGCCTCTTATTTGAAGGGGTTCCCTCAAACCAACGTTAAAGGGCGTTCGACCGTCACCATCGACAACGGACAGAACAATTCGGACGTCTTTGTAAAGCTAGTATCCCTAAACGGAAATCACGCCACGCCGGCCCGCTTCGTGTTCATTCCTGCACACGGACGTTTTACGGTCAAAGCAGTTTCACCTGGTGGTTATGATGTGCGCTATAGAGATCTAGTTTCCGGCTATCTGTCGCGCTCTGAACAGTTCATGCTTGAAGAAAAAAAGACTTCTCAAGGTCCGCAATACAGTGACCTCACGCTGACGCTGTATAAAGTCAAAAACGGCAATATGACCACCTATAATCTTGCCGAAGATGAATTCTGATTATCGGGTGTCCGACCCAACTCTGATTCCGAAATATTGGTGTGAGGCTGTGGCTAGCGTCATCAATCCTGCCTTGACTGTCACAAACACGAGGTTTGCTCTATCTGCGCATTACGCAAGTCAAAGAGCCCATTCGCGGCGTTCTCCATTGACCGGATGTGTCTCAATGACCACTTTGAGTGTTTTGTACCGATGCGCCAAGCAGAAGCTAGATAGGAGTTTATGAACTCGGCTTCAGTGGCATGTGGAGGATTCGGCCGACTGGCAAATTCCCCCTGCGTTGCTAACCTCATTCACAGCAATCACCCCTTTACAAGGATTGGGGCAGTGAAGGGACACACAGTCTTGGCAGTCATGAGCGCGATGCTCTGCAACACGGGTTACGGTGCACAGCTCCAAGTGGAGGTGCGCATTGACGTGCAGCGTGGTTGCCAATTGGTGGGTACCACTCGCAGTACCGGTATCGAACAACTTGGGGTGCTGGATTTTGGCAGCGGCCCGCGCCTGGATAACCCCGCTGGCCCGTTGAGTGCCGCGCTGATCAGCCAGCGCCAACCACGCCTGGAGTGCAACCCGGACACGCCCTATCAGGTACGAGTCGACGGTGGCCTGCACGGTGGCGTTGGCGAGGTGCGTTACCTGGCTGCCGCGTCTGCGTCAGGCAAACCCATTCCCTATCGGATTTATACCGACGCCGCCCGGCGAATCCCTCTGGCCGTGGATGTGCCGGTCAGCGGTCGTGTACCGGATTCAGGGTCGGTGAATTTGCCGCTTTACGGGCGTATTGAGCCACTCAAGGACATTCCCCAGGTTGGGCGCTATTCCGACCTGCTCAAGGTGACGGTGACATGGTAGCCCGCCGTTGGGCCTTCGCGGCGCTGGCCGGCCTGTTGCTGCTGGCCGATGACACCAACGCTGCCGTCAGCGGGCAAATTCACGCGCGGCTAGTGATCACCGCCAGCTGCGAGGTGAGCAAAGGCACTGACAGCGCCCCGGTCAGCCCGGACGGCCAGGTGGCGGTGCTGGATTTCGGCAACCATGGCCCGACTTGGGACAACCAACCGAGTGCCGAGATCAGTGACAGGGCACCGTTGGCGGTCTCTTGCAACCCGTCGGTCCGCAGCTTCACTGTGACCATCGATGGTGGTGCCCATGGCGACGGCAGCACCCGGCGCCTGAGCAATGGTCGACAGACCATTCCCTATCGTCTTTCTGCTGATGCTTCCGGTCGCAACACCTACAGCATCGACCAACAACGCAATTTCGTCGTGACCAAGAGCACAAAAATACCGATTCCGGTATTCGGCTCGGTGGAGGTGAATGCCAGGGCCTTACCGGTCGGGATCTACACAGACACCCTGACGGTGACACTGGATTGGTAAACCATGAGGAGAACATCATGCATGCACTTGTCTCGAAAGTAGGCCTTCCGTTGATGGCGCTGGTGTTGGCCTCCAGCGCTCAGGCGGTGACCACCGTGACCGGGCAGATCAGTTCCACCCTGATATTGACCAACAGTTGCCTGGTCAATGGCGTGGGCGGTACCACGGGCTTGAACTTCGGTACGCTCAATTTTGGTACCACCAACAGCCAGTTCGCCACGGCCACCGGCCAAGTGCTGGGCGGCGGTGGGGGCGCCTTGTCCGTTCAGTGTTCTTCGGGCACCTCGCCGGTGATCACCGTGGGCGCAGGGGCCCATGACGGGCAATCGACGGGCGGTACCCGGGCGTTGTACGACGGCGTTGCCAATTTTGTACCTTATGATTTCTATACCGACTCCGGGCATTCGACGCTCCTGGCTATCAACGGAACGATCAACGTGGGCGCGAGCACTGGCCTGGCGCAAACCGTGAATATCTACGGTCAAGCCGTGGGCAAGACGGGGCTGCCGGCCGGTACTTACACCGATACGGTATCCGTGCAACTGACGTTCTAGAGCCATGAAGGGCGTCTGGTACACGACGGCGGCGGTGGTTATCAGCTGGGGGATGCCGCTGTCACTGCTGGCGGTCACCAGCCAGACATTCCAGGTCAGCGCGACGATCACGCCGGGTTGCCTGGTGGTCGGCGGCGGGTCGAACTATGGCAGTCTGACCTTCGGCACTTATTCGGCGTTATCCACGAGCAGCGTCTCCGTGCCGCTGAACGGCAGTGTGACCTTGCAATGCACGCCGGGAGTGACCCTGAACATGAGCGTCGATGGCGGTTTGTACAACAGCAGTGGCCGGCACCTAAAGCTCAATAGCGGCAGTGCACAGGTGGCGTACCAGTTGTTTCGGGATGCCGCGCTGAGCCAGAGCCTGGGGATCAGCCAGAGCGTCAGCGTGGCCTACAGCAACGCCAACAACATCACCCTGCCGATTTACGGACAGGTGCAGTTACCGGGTAATCAGCCTGGGGGGACGTACAGCGACGTGTTGCAGGTGCAGCTGTCGTGGTAAGGCTATTGGCATAAGGAGTGGGGTCTATGTATTCAGCGTCCCAGCGGTTATGGGTTGCGGGTTTTATCGGGCTGGTGGCGTTGGGCATGGGAAAGGTTCAGGCCGCCAGCTCCGTGCTGATCTGGCCCATTGATCCGGTTCTGGAAGCGGATCAACAGGCCAGCGCGTTGTGGCTGGAGAACCGTGGCACCGAGACTGCCAACCTGCAAATCCGTGTGTTCGCGTGGAGCCAGAGCGGGTTTGATGATCAATACCAGAACCAGCGTGACGTGATTGGCAGCCCGCCGGTGGCCAAGATCGAACCTGGGCAGAAGCAACTGGTGCGCCTGACCCGAACCCGGGAAGTGCCGCCGGGCCAAGAGCTGGCCTATCGGATCATCATCGATGAAATCCCTTCGGCGACGCCGGTAGCGCCACCGGCCGATGGCAAGACGGCTGCTGCCATCCGCTTTCAGATGCGTTATTCGGTGCCCTTGTTCGTCTATGGCCCCGGCCTGTGGAGCAAGGACGACAGCACCCGCCAGCGGGACCCGAAAGGCGCGGGCAAGCCTGATCTGAGCTGGAAGAAGGTCACCGTCGCCGGGCGTAACTATGTGGAAATGCGCAATCAAGGCGCGGTGCACGCCCGGCTGACTGATGCCGCGCTCAAGCAGGGCGGCCAGCCTCGGCCGCTGGTGGAGGGCTTGCTCGGCTACGTGCTGCCGGGCGCGACCATGCGCTGGCCGGTACCGGATATGATGCCGGCCGATCAGCCGTTGCAGGTGCGGATCAACGGGGCAACAAACGTGGAAAACATTACGCCAGGACGGTAGTGCCACGGTCTGGAGCGTGATGCAGGGGCAGCCCCTGCTTTTAACAGGATGGAGATGTCCATTGAAGGACACAAAGCCGTCATGAGCCATGATCGGCATCGTTATCTGTGGCGATCGGTGGTGGCAGTGTACCTGTATGGCCTGGTGTTCGCGCCTCTGGGCATGGCCACTGCGTTGCCGCCGCCCCCCGGCAATATGGAGGCCGTTGCCGATGCACAGTTGTTTCTGGAACTTGTGGTCAACCAGATGGACACCGGCCGGGTGGTCGCCGTCAATCAGCGTGCCGGACGGTTGTTTCTACCGGCGGCCACCTTGCGTGACGCGGGTATGAAACTGCCCGCTGGCATGACCGAAGAAGTCGCCCTCGACAGCCTGGCCGAGCTGCACAGTGAATACGATAGCCAGGGCCAGCGCTTGCTGTTGAATGTACCGCCGGCCTGGTTGCCGGATCAGTTCATCGGCAATCGCAGCAACTACCCGCGCACCCAGGCGATGACCAGTTTTGGCGCCTTGCTCAACTATGATGCCTACCTCAACGACACCGACGACAGCGGCACCTACCTGGGGGTCTGGAATGAAGTCCGGCTGTTTGATACCTGGGGTACGCTGTCCAACACCGGCCAGTACCGCAGCACCATGGGTGCCCAGGTGGAAGGCAGCGCCCTGAACAATGGCTACCGGCGCTATGACACCACCTGGCACTTCTCCGACGATGAGCGCCTGCTGACTTACGAGGCTGGCGACGTGATCAGCGGTGCGTTGCCCTGGAGCAGTTCGGTACGCCTAGGTGGTGTGCAACTGTCCCGGGACTTTGCCGTGCGCCCAGACTTGGTGACCTACCCCTTGCCACAGTTCACCGGTGAGGCTGCTGTGCCATCGTCGGTGGACCTGTTTATCAACGGCTATAAATCCAGCAGTGCCGACCTGCAGCCTGGGCCCTACACCCTCACCAATATTCCGTTTATCAACGGTGCGGGCGAAGCGGTTGTGGTGACCACGGATGCTCTGGGGCGGCAGGTCTCGACCACGGTACCGTTCTACGTCACCAGTACGCTGCTGCAAAAAGGCCTGTCGGATTTTTCGGTGGCTGCCGGAAATTTGCGCCGGGACTACACCATGCGGGATTTTGGCTATGGGCCTGGGGTGGCCAGTGGCAGTTTTCGTTACGGGGTATCGGACACCTTCACCCTGGAGAGCCATGCCGAAGGCTCCAATTCCCTGACCCTGGGCGGGTTGGGCGGCAACGTGCGGCTGGGCAACTTTGGTGTGCTCAACACGGCCCTCAGCCAAAGCCAGTTCGACGGCGAGAAAGGCCAGCAATTGAGCCTGGGCTATCAGTACAGCAACCAGCGCTACAGCCTGTCCTACCAGAGGGTACGGCGCCGTGACCAGTACGCCGATCTGACCCTGATCGACACGCTATACGCCAGCCTCAGCAAGCGCAGCGAACAGGTGACCCTGAGCCTGAATCTGGACAGCTACGGCAGCATTGGCGCCGGCTATTTTGATGTGCAAGCGGCTGATGATTCACGCACGCGGCTGTTGAACCTTACCTGGAGTAAACAGCTGTGGCACAACACCAGTTTCTACCTGTCCGCCAACCGCGAGATTGGTGACAGCAACTGGGCCATGCAGGCGCAACTGGTGATCCCCTTCGACATATACGGCAGCCTGAGCCTGAGCAATGAGCGCAGCCAGGCCGGAGAAAACCGTCAACGGGTCAACTACAGCCGTGCGGTCCCCACCGACGGTGGCGTGGGCTACAACCTCGGCTACGCCCGTGGCGACGGTCCGGCCTATCGCCAGGCCGACTTGACTTGGCGCCTGCAGTCGGTGCAGTTGCAGGCTGGCGTGTATGGCAGCAGCGATGCGCAAACCCGCTGGGCGGACGCCAGCGGCTCGCTGGTCTGGATGGACAAGCAAGTCTTCGCCGCCAATCGGGTCAATGACGCCTTTGTGGTGGTCAGTACCGATGGCTTTGCCGGCGTGCCGGTGCTCTACGAGAACCAGAAGATAGGGGAAACCGACCGCAACGGGCATTTGCTGGTGCCCTGGAGCAGCGCCTATTACCGCGCCAAGTATGAAATCGATCCGTTGAACCTGCCGTCCAACGTGCAAACCCCGCAGGTCGAGCAACGCGTGGCCGTTCGCCGAGGCAGTGGTTATGTGCTGGAGTTTGCGGTGCGCCGGGTCATTGCGGCAAGCATCACCCTGATGGATGCCCAGCACCAGGACCTGCCCCTGGGCAGCCTGGTGCAGCATGAGCAAAGCGGCGCGCAGGCGGTGGTGGGCTGGGATGGCCTGGTCTACCTGGAGGGCCTGGCCGAGCACAACACGTTGCGGGTGACCGTGGGCGAGGGCCACACCTGCCAGGCGACATTCGAGCTGGACATCACGCAGGAACAGGTGCCGCTGATTGGCCCGCTGGTTTGTCAATAAAGTGGAGGAGTGTGGACATGCGGCTCAAGCAAGGGGTGTACTCACTGGCGCTGCTGGCAAGCCTGGGTTTCGCGGCACAGGCCCGGGCGGCTTGCTCAGTGGTGTCGACCGTGCCGGCCGGTTTCGGCTCGGTGAGTTCGATGACGGTGCGTACCGCCGCCCAGACCAGCTCGACCACCAACGCCGGCTTGAGTTGTGGAGCGACGTTGATCTCGCTGCTGGCGGCCAGCGATCACTTCTATGCAACGATCACCTCGGCGACCAGCGGCATGGTCGGCCCGACGGGTGACGTCATTGGTTATACGATTTACGCCAATAACAGCACCAGTTACCCGATCACTCGTGGGACCCAGTTCGACTTCGCCAGCAACAATATTGCCCAGAGCCTTGGCCTGGTATCCGGGCCAGGCAACAAGACAGTGCCGATTTACCTGGGCAGCATTACTGGCAGTAACGTTGCGGCCGGGGTCTACAGCGAGACCTTGAGCATCTTCTGGAGCTGGAACTACTGTGCTGCGCTGGGCACTGGCTCCATCTGCCTGGGGCGGGATATCGGCACCGGCACCGCCAGCCTGACCGTCAGCATGACCGTGACCAACGACTGCCAGATCACTGCGCCCAACATCAGCTTTGGCAGCGCACCGGTGGTCAGTGGCTTCAGTGCCGTGACCGGGCAGACCATCAACATCGCTTGCACCAAGGGCAGCGCCTACACCGTGGGCTTGAGTGACGGCCAGAACCCGGCAAGCGTGGGCGGGCGGCGGCAGATGATCTCCGGCAGCAATCTGCTGGCCTATGACATCTTCAAGAGCGCCACCACCACCCGTTGGGGCAGTGTGACGACAGCGCGCCGCGCCAGCTCCACGGCCGAGGTCAACCCGGGCAACGGCCTGGGTACCGGCAGTCAGATTTTCAACTACAACGCCAAGATCTACACGGACCAGAACACCCCACCGGGGGGGACGTATATCGACAATGTGGTGCTGGACGTAGGTTTCTAGAGCCGCAGGGTTTGCTTGAGCATTTGTGTGGTCGGCCGGTCCGACGGGCTGACCATTGCATCGTTAGAACCGCCGCCGGACCAGCACTCGGCTTGCAGCCCATCGGAATGGCTGCTGCCACGAGCCAGCAGTTGTTCTGCGGGCCCGTTGGCCGGATGTAGTAGCTGATGCGCCGGCCCTGTTGATCTTCATACAGCACCATGGCCGCCGCGCCTTGTTCGGTGGCGAGCAGGCGCCCACCGAACTCCTTGAAACCTGCCTGGTTCAGGTCTGGCAGACGGTGGGCCTGGGTAAGTAGCGGTCGAGCCAGGCTTGCATGTCGCCATTGCCTTGCACGTTGTAGTCGGCGGGCAGGATGCCGTTCTGGGCAAACAGGATCAGTGGTTTAAACGGATTAAGGTTTGAGTTGCAAGGCGGTGTAGCTCGGACGCTTACTTTAAGTCCGTGCTTGTCCTGGCACATAAGTGGTATCTGTTGGAGGTAGCTACATTCATTCCATTTCAGGGTGAGGAAGAATCATGCGGACGTGGATAGGGGCGGCGGCTCGGCCCATCAGCCATTTGCTGATTGCAGCGGGTATTAGCCTTATCGCAATCGTAACCAATGCGCAGGCTCAAGCCACACCTCAAGTCACTCAAGAGATAAAGGGCTTGCTGGACTTTGTCGAGCACAGTCAGTGTCAGTTTATGCGTAACGGGAGCGAATACCCAGGTCCCCGGGCTCGGGCGCATCTGGAGAAGAAGCTGAATTATCTCGAAGGCAAGAACATGGTGAGCAGCGCAGAAGATTTCATCGATCTTGCTGCCACTAAAAGCAGTATGAGTGGCCGCGCCTATGAAGTGCGATGTACAGAAGGCGTACAACCGGCAAGCACTTGGCTAAAGAAGGAACTACAGAGGCAACGGCAGCTTCATTGAGTTTGTCTCAAGTCGAACAACGCTCTGGATGGCGTTGGGCTTTTTCACTTGCATCATGTGAAGCACCCGTTGAGTAAAGTGGTGCCGGTGCTCATCGTCTGGTTTAAGCGGCCGCTCTGGCGGGAACCTGGTTCGCCTGCAAGCACTACTAAATAGCTTTTTCAGTCTCCTTGATGCCGATGAGTTCAGGATGAAAATATGAGTAGCGAAAGTTCAAACACCAAAGCTGAGCCTTTTCGTATTCCGCGCACGATTTGGGCTCTTGGCTTTGTCAGCCTATTCATGGATCTATCGTCCGAGCTGGTACACAGTTTACTGCCTGTGTTTTTGGTCACTACATTGGGGGCGAGTGCATTGGCCGTCGGAGTGATCGAGGGTATTGCCGAGTCGACCGCCATGCTCGTCAAGATATTTTCTGGCGCTATCAGCGACTTTATTGGTCGGCGCAAAGGATTGCTGTTGCTTGGGTATGGTTTAGCCGCGCTGAGCAAACCACTTTTTCCTTTAGCTCATTCGGTGGAAGTGGTCTTTATAGCACGATTGCTGGATCGCATTGGCAAAGGCATTCGTGGGGCGCCACGAGACGCTCTGGTCGCAGATGTGTCGCCACCAGAAATCCGTGGCGCCTGCTTTGGCCTGCGACAGTCGATGGATACCGTAGGGGCTGTTCTTGGCCCTGCTCTGGCCATCTTGCTTATGTTATGGCTCGCAGATATACAGCTTGTCCTGTGGTTTGCAGTGATTCCGGCAGTAGTGGCGGTGGCGCTCATTGTCACAGGAGTAAAAGAGCCCATACACCTCGCCAGCGAACACAAATTTAGATCTCCAATTCATTGGAGAGTCCTTCACGACTTCTCCTCTGGGTATTGGTGGGTCGTCATAATTGGGGGGGTGTTTACGCTTGCTCGTTTCAGCGAGGCGTTTCTGGTATTACGAGCGCAACAGATAGGCCTGTCGATCACCTGGACTCCACTGGTGATGGTGGTCATGGCACTTTTTTATGCGCTGTCTGCTTATCCTGCCGGCTGGCTATCTGATCGCATCCCTCGCACGAAATTGCTCTGCGTAGGGATGGGGATACTCGTTCTGGCGGATCTGGTGCTCGCTCAATCCAGTTCCGCCATTACGATGATGTTGGGCGTCGCCTTGTGGGGGCTTCATATGGGATTTAGCCAAGGCATTCTTGCCTCGCTGGTAGCGGATAAAGCTCCCACAGAACTCAAGGGCACGGCCTTCGGCATTTTCAATCTTGTCAGTGGTATATGCATGCTGATCGCCAGCGTTCTTGCGGGCTGGCTTTGGCAAAGCATTGGGTCAGATAGCACTTTCCTCGCGGGTGCACTGCTTGCCACAACAGCTCTGTTGTTACTGTTATTCAAGAAGCAGTAAGCGCAAACAAAAGCAAAATAAATGGTTCTGAACGAACAGCTCACCGCTTTAGGCGCCACTCGTTGTTCCGGTTCTATGCGTCGGGCAGGTCGCCAAAATACGGTGTTCGATCCCATCGTCCAGCAGTCCTAACGTCGCATCGGTGAGTAGCTTGCCATCCAGACTGAGTGTGTGTGTTGCGTCTTCGTTTTGGCGCACCTCGATGTGGTAAAGGGTTGCACCGAACCAATAGTGGAGGGTGAAACCCGGCCAATCGGCTGGCAGCACCGGTTCAATGCGCAGCGAGTTGGCGCAGCGTGTCAGTCCCAGCAGTGATTCGACGATCAGGCGATACGTCCAGCCCGCCGATCCGGTGTACCAGGTCCAGCCGCCGCGTCCTGTGTGGGGCGCAACCCCGTAAACATCGGCGGCCATCACATAAGGCTCAACCTTGTACGTTTCGATTTGTGCAGCGCTGCGACGGCTGACGGGATTGATCATGCGTAGCAGCTCCCAGGCCTTTTCGCTGTCGCCGAGACGGGCGAAGGCCATACTTGCCCAGACAGCAGCGTGAGTGTACTGGCCACCGTTTTCGCGTACGCCGGGTACGTAGCCTTTGATGTAACCGGGATCCAGTGCACCCTTGTCGAACGGCGGATCCAGTAATAACACCACGCCGGTATCGCGCCGGACCAAGTGCAGATCCAGTGAATCCATGGCCGTTCGGCGCCGTACCTGCGATGCAGCCCCGCTGAGCACCGACCAGCTTTGCGCTATGGAGTCGATACGACATTCCTCGTTACTCGCAGAGCCCAATACCTGGCCGTCGTCGAAGTAAGCGCGGCGGTACCAAGCGCCATCCCAACCCTGATTTTCCAGGCTCACACGCAAGGTTGCCGCCTGGTCGGTACAACGCTGGGCGAAGACCATGTCGCCTTCCAGCTGCGCAGTACTGGAGAATTGCAGCAGCACCTCGTAGCCGAAGAAGCCAAGCCATACGCTCTCACCAAGGCCTTGCTCGCCAACTCGATTCATTCCGTCATTCCAGTCTCCGCCCCCCATCAACGGCAGCCCATGGGATCCGCGCTTGAGGCCATGCTCAATGGCGCGCGCGCAATGTTGATAGAGGCTTTCCTGGAGTTGCGAAGTGCCGGGCAGATCGTAGTAGGAGTCTTCGCCAGCATTCAGTGCGCGTCCCTCGATATAACCCACCACCTCGCTCAGTACGCTACGATCACCGGTGATGTCCACGTAGCGGCTGGTTGCCAGGGGCAACCAGAGAAAATCGTCGGAACAGCCCGTTCGCACACCCCGACTTTGCGGTGGATGCCACCAGTGTTGTACGTCGCCTTCGGGGTACTGATGCGCGGCGCAAAGCAGCAGGTGGCGGCGTGCGGCAGCCGGGTCGGCATGGATCATTGCCATGCTGTCCTGCAATTGATCACGAAAGCCAATGGCTCCGCCGGATTGGTAATAGCCGCTACGCGCCCAGAAGCGGCACGCGATGACCTGATACATCAGCCAGCCGTTGACGAGCACATCGATGGCTGGATCGGGCGTCTGAATTTGTATGGCCCCCAAGGTCGTGCGCCAATGCATACGCACAGCGTCCAGTTCACCCGCCGCGGCCTTGGCGCCGCGGTATTTCTGCACCAGGTGGGTGGCTGATTTGGCATCCTGCTCGGCGCCGAGACGGAACACCACGTCCTGGCTTTCGCCGTCCGCCAGTTCCAGTGCGACCTGCATCGCTGCGCACGGGTCGAAACCACCACCGCAACGTCCAGACAGTCGGGCACGAGACAGTGCTGCCGGAGTTTTCAGGTTTGCGTTGCGACCAATAAATTCGGCACGATCACCGCTAAAACTGCGCCCCGTCGAGTCCGTGTCGAGAAAGGCGACGCGCCCGGAGAACTCGATCGAAAAGGCGTTGCGCGCGAATAGCGCGCCACTGAATGGGTCCACCTCCGTGACCACATGCATGGCCGACTTGCTGCGCAAGTCCCCCAGTACCCACTCCACATAGCACGTTGCCGACAAGCGCCGCGGCCGGCCGCTGGTATTGCGAATTTTCAGGCGCGAGAACTTGATCGGTGCATCCAGCGCCACATAGACCCACAACTCCGTTTGGATGCCGTCCTCTTCATACTCGAATACGCTGTAGCCGAAACCATGGCGAGTACGGTAAAGGCCACTACCTGGGCAGGGTTGCGGGGTCGGCGACCAGAAGTGGCCGGTATCTTCGTCGCGCAGGTACAACGCCTCACCGCTGGGGTCAGAGATCGGGTCGTTATGCCAAGGGGTGAGACGATATTCGTGAGCATTCTCGCTCCAGGTGTAAGCTGCGCCGCTTTCGGAAATCACCGTACCGAAGTGCGCATTGGCCAGCACATTGGCCCAAGGCGCGGGTGTGGGTTGGCCTGGTCGCAGGGTCACTACGTATTCGTTACCGTCCGGGCTGAAGCCACCGAAGGGGTTGCTCAATATCAAGGCAGGGTCGGTTTGTGCGGCACAAACCACAGGGGGTTGCTCCACTCGCACAAGACTCGGTTCGAGCCTGGGGAGCAGAGGGTCCGCGCGGCGACGATGGACCTGATCGGCCAGACTGCCGTGGCCGTCATTGAGTACCAGGCGGGCCACCGATAGCATCAGTGTCCGGTCCTCGCCCGACAACTGTTGCGCCTGCCGCACAAAAATCCCGCCAGGACGGTCGACCAGGCTCGCTTCACTGCCCGAGGTAACCAGCCCCATAATCAGGTCTTGCAGTTGCTGGCGATAGCCGGCCTGATCCTCGTTCCAGATCACCAGATCTACCGACAGGCCCTTCAGACGCCAATAGGCATGAGCTTTGACCACCTGCTGCACAAACTCGATGTTAGCCAGATCGCTGATCTGCAGCAGCACGATGGGTAAGTCGCCCGATATCGCCTGGCCCCAGAGGCTGGACTGGTTACGCCGGTTGGCCACCAGCACGCTGCTCTCGGCCCGTAATGCAGCGCTGGCGTAGATGATCGACGCGGCCATCTGCTCGAACAGACGTGCGTCGCTCAGTGAAGCGTTGAGCTGGCGCAGCAGCACCTGGCTATGGGTCCAGGCCAAGTCAAAGACGCGATCGGCCAGATGACGGTCGCGGTACTTGTCGATCAGGTGCAGGCAGTTGTCACGGCTATCGGCAAGGCCGGTCACCAGGTCGATGGTCGCCGTTTGACCGGGGTCCAGGGTGATGCGACAACGTATCGCTACAATCGGATCAAGTACCGGGCCTGCGGTTCCTGATAAATGTTCGACCTCATCGTCCAGTGCCGCCGGGGCCACGACACTGCGTCCACGACCGATAAAGCGCGCACGGTCGGTCTCGTAGGAGAGCGCATCGACATGCACACCATGCGCTGCCAGCAAATGACACATCCAGGGCACTGTTTCCTGGCTGGAGCGTGGCCGACGCGTGCAGATGATTGCCTGCAGCGGGTGCAACAGCTCGGTCTGCACGAACAGATTACTAAAGGCTGGGTGCATCGCATCGCTGATGGCCGAAGCCAGCACTACCTCGGCGTAGCTGGTGAGTTCAATACTGCGGCGCGTTTGCGCGCGGTTGGTGATGTGCAAGCGGCGCAACTCGATGTCGTCCTCCGGTGATACGACGATTTCAGTATGAGTGTCGAAGTCTTGCTCACGTACACGGAATTCGGCACGGGCATCAGTGAAGATGGCTTCGTAGCTTTCCGGATGGCGCAGCGTCGGTTGGTGCGCGGCGGACCAGAACGTGCCGCTTGCAACATCGCGCAGGTAACAGAACATACCCCAGTTGTCGCAGGTGAAGTCTTCATGCCAACGGGTGACAGCAATCTCGTTGCTGCGGCTGTAACCTGCGCCGGCACTGCTGACCATCACATGGTAGCGGCCGTTGGAGAGCAACTGCACCGCAGGGCGTTTGCGGTCAGGATCGGAAAAGACTCGCAGCTTGGTTTCATGTATTCGTGATGCCCGGTCCGCAGCCGGCGCGCTTGCGGCATGCAGGTACTGTGCGGCGGTCTTAGGCACACGCTCCTGCAACAGCAGGGTGGTCGCCTGGAATTGCGGGTCGGATTCGAAACGTCTCTGCATCGGACGGTCAAGTAGCAGGAAAGTCAGCGCGAGCAGGCTCATGCCCTGGTGATGCGCCATAAAGGAATAGACGACTGCGCAACGCTGCCCGCGTTGCAAGCGCGCCTCGGTGAAATCCACGGCTTCATACAGGCCATAGCGCCCATCCAGGCCCAGCGCGGCAAGACGCTGCAGGTTCCGGCACGAGGCCTCGGGGGCCACCATCAGCGCCAGAGCGCTGGCATAGGGGGCGACAACGGTGTCTTCGCCAAGGCCTCGCTTGAGACCCAGGCCTGGTACACCGAATGCGCGATACTGGTAGTTGGAGTGACCATCCTGAATGTTGTAACCCGACTCGGAAACCCCCCAGGGAATGCCCAACTGATTGCCGTACTCAATCTGCAAGGCGACCGCTGCGCGGCAGGTCTGGTCGAGCAGGGTACCTTCGTAGTTGGGCATTACCAGCATGGGCATCAGGTACTCGAACATCGAGCCTGTCCATGACAGCAGCACGGGTATGCCGCCGCTGCTGGTGAGCAGCCTTCCAAGGCTAAACCAGCCTTCTTGAGGTAACTGGCCTTGAGCGATAACCACATAGTTGGTCAGTCGCGCCTCTGAGGCCAGCAAGTCGTAATAACCCGTATCCAGCTTGTGCTCGCTGGCGTTATAGCCAATAGCGAAAAGGTTGCGCCGGGAATCATAGAGAAAGGTGAAGTCCATGTTCGCCATGGTGTCGGCCAGATTGGCCAGGCGGGTGACCGAGGCAATGCGCTGCACAGCCAGGCGCTGCACAGACGTCACTTGAGCCTGCTGAGCCGGCAACCAGCGAGCGACATCGATTTGCGCCAATTGGCGCCAGCTGAGTGCCAACGGCTCTGCCCTGTCGATGGCGGGCGGCAGTCTAAAGCGCAGCAGCTCGGCCTGCAGATCCTGACATTGCGCGCACAATGCCTTGAGCCAGAAAGCGGCCTCACCGACCGTCGCCAAGGCGCTGAGGGCAGTGGGTGCATTCATGCGCTCCAGCAAGGTCAGGAGCGTCTCGGGGGCGTCGTCAGGGTTCGAAACAATCCGGGCCTGCGCCAGGAACGCTTCGTCTTGCAGGGTTCGTACCTCGGCGTCGTCCAGGCCCGCGGCGAGAAGGGTGTCTTGCAGCACATTCAGGGTGTCGATCAGCCCATTGACCACCCGCAGATCAAACAGTGGCGCATCAATCAGGTCCAACAGCCCTGGGCGCAAGGTCAATAGCAGCCCTGCCAGATTTCCGCTATCTACCGTCGATACGTAGAGCGGTGGCAAGGGCTTGAGCGTCAAGGTGTCATACCAGTTGTAGAAGTGCCGGCGGTAGTTCTCAAGGCCAGCCATGCTGGACAAGGACTGATCGAGGCGCTCCAGTAGCCGCTCGCCACTCAGATAGCCAAAATCATGCGCGGCCAGATGGGACAGCAGCGCCATGCCCATATTGGTCGGCGATGTACGGTGTGCAATGGCAATGTAGGGCTGCTCCTGGATGTTGTCAGGGGGTAACCAGTTGTCGGCCGGACCGACGTATTGATCGAAGAACGCCCAGGTTTTGCGCGCCAGGGAGCGCAGGAAGCGCAGCTCCTGCGCTGAAGGATTGAACTTCGCCCGGGGGGAAGGCCG
Source organism: Pseudomonas sp. ZS1P83 (assembly GCF_054897825.1). Taxonomy (NCBI): domain Bacteria; kingdom Pseudomonadati; phylum Pseudomonadota; class Gammaproteobacteria; order Pseudomonadales; family Pseudomonadaceae; genus Pseudomonas; species Pseudomonas sp. ZS1P83. The sequence goes on along the minus strand of NZ_CM142706.1, from coordinate 2,908,494 downwards.
GCTGAGCCACCAAGCGACAGCCGGGCTCGTCAGCCACAGCACCAAAAAAGGTCCGGCCAAGGCGAGCACGTTCGGAGTGGGTAGTAACAGTACAAAAAGGACCGTCGTCAGCAATGGGGCTATCCACATTGTGCGGTACAGCTCAGATAGCGTGTTGCTGTCGCTGCGTTCCACTTCCCGTGAAGGGTTCCACTGCAACAGACGACGCTTGCTGATCAGCATGCGCCACAGCGTACGGCCGATTGCATCCAGGCTGTATAACGCTTCGAACGGCAGCCAGACCAGAGGAAGGACCGCCCGCATAAAGTGTTGGCTGGAGGTGCCCAGGGCAGCGGTCAAATGCTGCTCGATCGGAACGTCGACGGTTTTGTGCATGAGCTCCTGCAAGGCGCTCGAAAGCGGTGGGATCAGTACCAGGATAAGCACCGCGAAGGTCCACGAACGAGGCTCCATTGCTCCAAGCCAGCCCCACAGCAACATTATCAGGAAAGCGCTCGGCTCCAGACTGCGCCGAAGATTGTCAAAAATTTTCCAGCGCGCCACGGCGCAAAGACGATTGCGCTCTAGCCCTCCACCTGCCTTGGGTGTCCAGGGCATGACCCAAGGCAGCAACTGCCAGTCCCCGCGAATCCAGCGATGCCGGCGCTTGACGTCGGCGCTGTAACGGGCGGGGTATTCTTCAAACAGTTGCACGTCGCTGAGTAACCCCGAGCGGGCATAACACCCCTCGATCAGGTCGTGGCTCAGGATGCGGTTCTCCGGGAAACAGCCTTCCAGGGCGTGCTCGAAAGCATCCACGGCGTAGATTCCTTTGCCAATGAATGAACCCTGCTGGAAAAGATCCTGATAGACGTCCGAAACAGCACGGGTGTAAGGATCGACGCCAGCATCGCTTCCGAACAGCCGGGCATAGGAAGAGCGTGCAGTGCTCGGCAGGCTGATGCCCACTCGCGGTTGCAAAATCGCATAACCGCTGATGACATGGCCCTTGTGCGGGTCGAACACGGGGTGGTTGAGCGGGTGCTCCATCGCGCCGATGCATCGCTGTGCAACATCACGTGGTAATTGGGTATCAGTGTCGAGGGCGATCACGTAACGAACGGCAGTCAGTGCCTGGATATTGCCCACGATCAGTGAAAAGTACTCCAGGCCCCGGCCTCGCAGCAGGGCATTAAGCTCGGCGAGTTTGCCGCGTTTGCGCTCATAGCCCATCCAGGTGTGCTCGGCCTCGTTCCAGCGTCTTGGTCGGTGCAACAGGAAAAAGCGGTCATTGTGTGGGTCGGGGTATTTCTGATTTAACCCTTCAATCAACCGCCGTGCCAGCAACATCAGGCTCGCATCCTGCTCCAGCTCCTGGGTGGGGGCATCCATGAAATCGGTGAGCAGGGCGAAGTGCAGATTGGCATCCCGATTGGCCAGGAAGCGTACTTCCAGGCCTTCGACCAACTCTTCGACATCCACGCAATGGGCTATCAGGGTGGGAATGACCACCAACGTGCGCGCTTGCAGCGGGAGACCCTGGCTGTAATCCAGTCGGGGAAGAAAGCTGGGAGGCATGGTGAGAGTGATCAGCCAATTGACCAGCCCGATGGCCAGGCGGCTGGACATCAGCAGCGCGGGTATCGCGAGCAATACCAGCAGGTATCCAGGCCTTGCGTCGCGATAAACGGTCTCAAGGAAAGGCCAGGCGAACAGCGTTGACAGGGTCAGCACCAGACCCAAGTAGAAGGTCAGCGGTGCGCGCAGCAGCAGGCGTGACCATTGCTCGCCCAAGGGCACTCGAGCGGCAATTCGATGCTCGAGTTCATTGAGCCCAGGGCCCACCAGGTAGTAACCCACATGTGCAGCCACGTCACCCTCGGGCGGGGGCCTTATCCGGGCATCGGCCAGGGCGATGGCCGCTTGTGCGACGCTTTTTTCAGCCTGGTCACAGTTCCTGGCCAAGCGTTCGACCACGTGCCGATAGTGATCACGGGTCGCGAAATCCATACGCGCGTAGACCCCTGCCGGATCTGTGCGCAACACATGCTCGACGTGGCTCAGCTGTTCGACGAACTCCTGCCAGTCGATGGCCGACAGCAGACGCAAGCTGGCGATGCTGTTGCTGATGGACACCTGATCGGCGGCTTGCTGCTGGGCATCCACCTGCACCAGGCGTTCAATGTTGAGTCCTGACTCGCTGAGCATCTGCTCGATCCAGGCCAATGGCAGTATCAGCGCGGCACTTTGCCCTTGTAGTCGTCGCGCCAGTTCAGCGACGAATGATGAGGTCATCGGCGGCTCCGAGCGCGCCATGTCAGCTACCGTCAGGACCACGCTTTTGGCATCGCGCTCGGCGGTTTCGATCAAGTGATCGGCCCAGTCATTGGCCAGGTTGCGGTCATCCCAGTTAGCCATGACGCGCGAAGCTACTCGCCGCAGATTCTCGATCAGAGCCAGGCGTAGCATGATCGGAATCGCCCACAATTCGCCGAGTGTGAGTGGTGTTATCGTCTGATAGAACACTACAAAACGGCTCAGACTCTCCTCATCGACCCTGCCGTCGCCATGTGAAATGGTCTCCAGAGCGATGTCGTAGACCCGTGGCAATCCTGCCGACGGGCCATCGGCCAATTGCGGCAACTCACGGCTGTAGCCTCGGGGCAGGTGAGACTTGGTGGTGCGAATTTGTTCTTCGACCAGGTAATAGTTGTCCAACAACCATTCCGCTGCCGGTGTTGCACGCCGGGCGGACAACGGTGCCGCAGTGAGCGCCTTGCAGCTACTGGCTAGCGTCGTCTCGTTGTCGGCCAGGCGCGCCAGCAGCGAGTCTTTCGCCGTGCGGCCGCTAATACGGTGCTGTTGGGCCAGTAGAGTTCCATGGCCGGCCATCTGTTCGGCGCTGAACAACTCCGAGCGCAGCAGTGATTCGTACTCGAATTTACGACGTGATTCGCTCCACTGGCGATAGTAAATGGCAGGCAGACGCCAGAACCGGAAGAAGACGTGGGGCCAATGACTGTCCGTGTTTCCTTGCATGACACGCCCTCGACGAATGGAGTGATGAGGGTGGGAGTGCTCCCGACGCAGCTCGAGACCTGATGGCTGCGTCACGATCACCTTGCAGCACACAACGACGGCAGGCTTGTAGTCTGCCAAAAGCGCTGGCCGATGTTTGTATGCCTAGCGAGCATAGCTGCGTCAGCGGCTGATCGGAATGTTATGTCCACCTGACTTGCGACATAACGGACGTTGGCGTCACACCGTCGCAGTGCAGGGCTTGAGAGCGCACTTCACTACGTCGCGCCGGTAGGAGGGAAAGAAGAATACATTCAGCGCGGGATGCGCAATATCGCACCGTATCTCCATGATGGGCGGGTTCCTGTTTAAACAGACTTCCAAACAAGGAATCGAATGAGCACCGATAACCGCCGGGCTTTTTCAGAATGGGCTAAGGCGAACCCATACCGTGTGCTTCTGAGAGGGTGCCAATTTGGGGGCCGGGAACAGCGAGCAGCAGGACGGAACCACTCGAGTAACTGCGCTATCGCAGCATTCATGCATCCCCCCGCCTATTTACCTGCGAGCTGTTTGCTTGCTTGTATAGTTCGCCGGTGAGGAATAGATTCGGTTGTGAACCTTTTTACACCCAAAATTGAAATGGATATCGCCGTGACTCAATCCCGATTGCTCGTTCACAACCGTACTTCCTGACGTCAGCAACCTCTACTTTATCGTCGAACAAACCCGGGCCGTAAAGCCTTTCGAGAAAGTGCATTAATCCAGTGCGGTGACCGAATGCGCGTGATGATTCTGGATGATGATCCCTGGATAGCAGACCTTCTGAAACAGCTGGTTTTGAGCATCCGTCCGCTGGCGCAAGTCGATTGCTTTGGCGATGTTGCCAGTGCCTTGTATGCCTGGCAGCAGAATGTCTACCAGATGGTCATGGCCGACTGGAATCTACCGGATGCCAGCGGTGTAAGCCTGTTGCAAACAATTCGCGCACAGGATCTGAAAATACCGCTGATTATGATCACCGGGCGCTCCGATCGAGAAAGTGTCTTGGCAGTCAAGTCTCTGGGGATCAGCGCTTTTTTTACCAAGCCGTTTCAAGTGTCACGTGTCGTTGAATGCCTCAAAGCGCTCCTTCCTGCTGATACGTCTGTGCAAGTGCCCGCTGTTATTGATGAAAACCTGATCGACTATCTCAGCGGATTATCCACCCATGAACTGGACCTGCCGTTACTCGCTCAGGTGAAGGAAAAACTCCAGCGGGGATATGGGGGAGAGCAGCTGGATATTCGCGAATTGGTCCAGGATTGGCAGCATGATCCGGCGCTGTGCGCTCACCTGATTGCGGCAGCCAACAGCGCGGCTTATCACGGGGTGGGCCAACCCTGCACCAGTTTGATCGATGCCATTAAACGATTGGGAGGGCTTACCAGTGTGAATCTGGCGTTGAGCCAGGCCCTGCGGCAGGCCAATACCCAAACCAATGGGGTGCTGATGACCCGCATGCAGACTTATTTGGATGATGCCGAGGGTCTGGCTGAGCAGGTTGTTTTCCTGGCTCGACGATGCAAGCTGGATCCGACGCCACTACAGAGTGCTGCGTTGCTGCACCGAATAGGCGAGCTTTGTGTGCTTTATCAAATCCAGAAGTGGGAGGGCCAGGGGCATAGGGTGGATGAAGAAGTGCTCACCCATTCCCTGCGTGATTTCGCCGCCCCCTTTGCCATCAAGTTGAAAGCCTCCTGGGGACTCCCTCAAGCACTGCGTGAGTTAATAGGCGCGATCTATGCGTTGCCTCCCATGCAGATACGCCGCGAACAAGTGGTCATGCGTCTTGGGGCTGCTATGAAAAATGGAGAGCCTGAAGTGGACCTCGAAAGACTTCAACGATTGGCGGGCCTGGCCTGAGCGCATTCGGGGACACGACAGGGCGTCTCACCGCCGAAAACCGAACGAGGATTATTAAAATACAAGGGATTTGCGAGGGTCAAAGGAATTGCGCGACACGTCGTATATCTATATATCCGTTCTATTCCCTTGGCTCAAATATGCACATCTTTATCCACGGGGTTCATGGTTAACGTGATGCATACGAACTAGTTGCAGCGGCTCTCAACAGGGTTCGAACTTTAATATTGAAGGCTTGAAGGTCTTCTGCAATGGGACAATGCGGGTGAGAAAACATAAGTTTTTTGCATTGAGTTGGGGCGTAGCTATCACTCTGGTGGTGGGGTTAGGGGCAAGCATTCTGGGTGGCTGGATCCTCGAACGCATCAACGAGCAGCAGGCTCAAGAAGCGATCGCCGCCGCCACCGAGGAAGCCGCAGAGTTGGTTTTAACTCGCCTCGATCTTTACCAATACGGATTGCGTGGCGCTCGTGGAGCAGTGCTGATAGCGGGTGAACATGGCATCAGCCGCGAAGTTTTTGACCAATATCACCAAACGCGCGACCTCGCTGCCGAGTTCCCCGGCGCAAGTGCTTTGGGCTTTATCAGGCGAGTACCGGAGCGCGATGAACGCGAGTTTCTCAAATACGCTCGGGCCGATGGCAAAGCCGATTTCTCCATTCGTCAATTCTCGCCCCATTCAGGCGAGCGTTACGTTATCCAGTATGTCGAACCGGCTGAGGGAAACCAGGCTGCAATTGGTTTGGACATTGCGTCGGAAACCGCACGGCGAGAGGCTGCCCAATCCTCGATACAAAGCGGTAGGGTACGGATTACCGGGCCCATCACTCTGATACAGGACACAGGGAAACCGCAGCAGTCTTTCCTGGTGTTGATGCCCATCTTTCGCGGCGGAGAGACACCGGCGACCGCTGTTGAGCGAGAGGCCGCAGCGTTTGGCTGGAGCTATGTCGTGTTGCGGACAGAGCAGGTACTGAGGGGCCTGCGCATAGAAAATGAGACGGTGCATCTGCGGCTGAGGGATATCACCGTCCCAGGGCAAGAGAAGCTGTTTTATGAAAGTATCAACGACTCGACTAGCCATGAAACGCTAATGACACACCAGGTGGAGCGCGAGGTATACGGGAGGCGATGGCAAGTTGAACTCAGCGCGCACCCGTTGTTCATCCAGCGCCTGCATCAGGTTTCACCAAAGGTCGTCCTGTTGATGGGGGTTTTGCTTACTCTACTTCTGGCTACGCTGGCGGGTGTTGCGAGTGTCAGCCGGCAACGCCGGCGGCAGATATTCGCCGAACAGGCAAGGCTGGCCGCCATCGTCGAAAGCTCGGCCGATGGCATTATTGGAAAAACACTCGATGGCATCGTCACCAACTGGAACAAGGGTGCCGAGCACCTTTTTGGCTATACCGCCGAGGAGGCTGTTGGCCAGACGCTGGTCAGTCTGGTTGTTCCTGAGGAGTTTGTAGCTGAAGAAGCCCATATCCTTGCGCGCATAAGGGCCGGGGAGAGTATCACTGGCTTTGATACCCAGCGCCGCCGTAAAGATGGCCGGCTGATCGATATCTCTGCCAGCATTTCACCGATTTATGGCGAGGGTGGTCGCGTCATTGGCGCCTCCAAGACGTTAAGGGATATCTCGGCGAAAAAAGCAGCAGAGGCCCGAATTCTCGAACTCAATTCAAACCTGGAGGAGCAGGTTGCTCAGCGAACTTCCGAGTTGCGGCATCTCAATCTATTGTTAGGCACCGTGCTGCGCTCGGCCACTGAGGTCTCGATCATTGCGACGGATCTCGATGGCGTTATCCGTGTGTTCAACAAAGGTGCCGAGCATTTGTTGGGCTATCACGCCGATGAGTTGCTGGGGCAGCGCACACCTGAATCGATACATGTGCCAGAGGAAGTCGCTGCTCGCGGCGTTGAACTGAGCGAGGAGTACGCTCAGGCCATCGACGGTTTCCGTGTGTTGATCCATAAACCTGAGCTTGAAGGTGCAGAAACCCGGGAGTGGACTTACATACGTAAGGACGGCTCGCGGTTTCCTGTCACGCTGGTGGTCACTTCCATGCGTGATGACGACGGGAAATTGAGCGGCTACCTAGGCATCGCGGTGGACATCACCGAACGTAAAGCGGCGGAAAGGGAGCTGGCGGCGAGCCTGGTGACGACACAGAAACAACGTAGTGAACTGATGGCGATTCATGATCAGTTGCTGATGGCTGCTGAAGTAGCCGAACTGGGCGTCTGGTCCTGGACGTTGGCGGACAATGCCTTGCAGTGGAATGATCGTATGTTCGAGTTCTACGGTCAGCCACTGACGTTGCGCAATAATGGTCTGGATTATGAGCACTGGTATTCGCGAGTTCACCCCGACGATGCGGTGGCAGCGGCTGAAAAGCTGAGTGCCGCCGTCGAGGGGAGTGGTGTGTACGACACCATTTTCCGTGTCGTCCGCCTGGACGGCCAGATCCGCTTCATACAGGCAGGTGCGCAGGTCGAACGCAGTCCGAGCGGTGCGGCGCTGCGTGTGACGGGTATCAATCGGGACATAACCTCCCAGCGCGAGCTGGAGTCACACCTGCTGTACGCCAAGGAACAGGCTGATACCGCGAGTGCGGCCAAGTCTGCCTTCTTGGCCAACATGAGCCATGAAATACGCACGCCGATGAACGCCGTGCTGGGCATGTTGCAGTTAGTGCAGAACACTGACCTGAATGGTCGTCAACTCGACTATGTGACCAAAGCACAGTCTGCTGCGAAATCACTGCTGGGCTTGCTCAATGACATCCTTGATTACTCCAAGATTGAGGCCGGCAAGCTGCAACTCGACGTGCACCCGTTCGAACTCGAACCGCTCATGCGTGACCTCTCCGTTGTGCTGGCCGGCAACCAAGGCGAGAAAGAAGTCGAGGTCATGTTCGACTTGGACTCCAATCTACCCAACGACCTGATCGGCGATAGCCTGCGGCTGCAACAGGTGCTGATCAACCTGGCGGGTAACGCCCTCAAGTTCACCCTGGAAGGCCAGATCGTGGTCAGCGTCGAGCAACTGATGCGCACGGAAAACTCTGTGAGCTTGCGCATCGCCGTTTCTGATACCGGTATCGGTATCAACCCGGAGCAACTTCAGCGCATTTTTGAAGGATTCACTCAGGCCGAGGCTTCAACCACCCGCCGCTTTGGCGGCACCGGTCTGGGCTTGGTGATCTGTAAGCGGTTGGTCAGCTTGATGGGCGGTGAGCTTCAGGTGGAGAGCCAGGAGGGCATGGGAAGTCGCTTCTGGTTCGATATCACCCTGGACGTAGCTCCGAATTCGCTGCTGAGATCTGACAGCCCTGGAGTCGATGTGTCCATACGGATACTGGTCGTCGACGACAACGCCATGGCGGGTGAATTGCTGTTGCGAACAGTTCATGCATTGGGGTGGGAGGCCGACCACGTGAGTGGTGGCACGCAAGCAGTGGAATGGGTGAAAAACGCCCAGGCGAGAGGCGAAGCCTACGACGTGGTACTGATGGACTGGCGGATGTCCGATATGGATGGGCTGAGCGCTGCACAATTGATCCATCAGCAGGGCAACGGCGTACCTCCTCCAATGATCATTATGATTACCGCTTACGGCCGTGAAGTGCTGGCCGACGCAAACGAGATGGAAGACGCTCCCTTCGTGGGGTTTCTCACCAAGCCTGTCACTCCCAAGCAGTTATCCGACGCTGTTCAGCAAGCACTCAACGGCAAAGGCCTTGCGCAGTCACTCCCGTCCAAGTCAACTGTTGACAGGCCGCAGCGCCTGGCCGGGCTGCGGCTATTGGTGGTGGAAGACAACATGCTTAATCGGCAGGTTGCCGATGAGTTACTGACAGGAGAAGGTGCTCAAGTGACGCTGGCTGAAGGTGGTCTGGAAGGTGTGAGCAGGGTGATGGCTGAGAAGGTGCCCTTCGACGCCGTGCTGATGGATATCCAGATGCCGGATATTGATGGCTTGGAGGCGACCCGTCGCATTCGATCGAATCCACGCTTTGCAGCGCTGCCGATAGTGGCGATGACCGCAAATGCCTCCAATACTGACCGTGAGGCCTGTCTTGCTGCGGGGATGAATGAGCATGTCGGCAAGCCCATAGATCTGGAACAACTCGTCGCAACATTGCTTTTGCAAGCGGGCCTTGAGGATCGCCAGGCATCTCCAGGCTCGGGCCAAGCCAATAGAAAAGGCGTGATCGAGTCTCGTGCATCGATCATTGACCGCTTTGGTGGCGACCTCGATTTGATCCGCAATGTGCTGCGAAACTTTGGCCCTGAGCTAGAAAAACAGCTTGGCCGATTGCACGATCAGATCCAGCGGCAAGACGCATCGGGGGCAGCTTTCTTGCTCCATTCCATAAAAGGCAGTAGCGGGACCATGGGTGCCAAGGCGGTGTCGCTACTGGCCGGCGACCTGGAGCACACACTGAAATCCGCAGATGCAGAGTCTGTAGCGCGCCTCTTTGCTGACGCAACATGGTTTGATGAATTAAGCAGGTTACTGCAACAAAGCCTTGAACAGATGAATGTCGACTTTGGTCAGAGCCCGAGCGCAAAGGTCTGTGTTGACTCCGAATTGATGGCGCTCACGCAATGGCGAGAATCCCTTGAGGAGATTTTGCTGTTGCTGGAAGCGGGCAACCTTCAAGCCATAGAGCTGGCAGACGCATTGGCGTCAAAAACGCCGCAATCCCTGCGCCCACAGTTCGACGAACTGGTTGTCATGGTGCAGTCGCTAAACTTTTCCGCTGCGATGCCGATGGGTCGTGAACTGTTGAGATTTGCCTAATGGAACAATCGATGGAAACCTGGTTGCCACACCCCCATAACCGTCCAAAACTCCTCATTGTCGACGACCAGCCGATTAATATCCGGGTACTCCATGAGTTGTTTCGTGAGGACTGTGATGTGTTCATGGCCACCAGTGGTGAGCAGGCGATCACGGTATGCCAGACTCAACTACCCGATCTGATTCTGCTGGACGTGGTTATGGAAGGCGTGGACGGGCATGAAGTATGCCGTCGACTCAAGGCTGACCCTGCGACCCAGGGCATCCCCATCATCTTCATTACCGCACAGCAGCAGGAGTCGGATGAGGTACTAGGTCTGGAACTTGGCGCGGTGGACTTCATCAGCAAACCCATCAATCCAATCATTGTTAGAGCACGTGTGCGAACACACCTGACCCTGAAACTACAGAACGATCTGCTGCGCTCCATGGCATTAATGGATGGCCTTACTGGAGTGGCTAATCGACGCAAATTCGATGAGGACATATTGGCGGATTGGCGCCAATGCTTTCGAGAGCAAAAGCCGCTGTCGCTCATCATGGTGGATGTGGATTTTTTCAAACGCTACAACGACCAATATGGGCACCAGGCTGGAGATGGCTGCTTGAAATCTGTTGCCCAAGCGCTATCTGAAACAGTTAAACGACCCTACGATCTGGTCGCTCGGTATGGTGGCGAAGAATTTGCCTGCATTCTACCCAATACAGGTCTTTGCGGAGCGGTCCAACTTGCAGAAAAAATGCAAGAGCATATCCGGGCGCTGGGTATTGAGCATTCTGCTTCTGATGTAGATCGTGTGGTGACTCTTTCAATAGGCGTCGCAACATTGACGCCCACTGACGACCTTGAATTCAAGGCGTTGATAGAAGCTGCGGACAAGCAACTTTACGAGGCGAAAAAAACTGGCAGGGCCAGGGTATGTTCATCCTTTAGCGATGAATATCTTTAATCCTTTTTCTGTAAATAGCTCGGTTCCCTGGCCAGGCAAAGCGATCAAGCCAACGAGCTAATTGTACGGAGCGTTGTCGATCGTGGTCACAATCTTGGCTTGGCGGTCATCGCCGAAGGCGTAGAAACAGCCGACGTGCTCGATGCGCTGGGCGATTACCACTGCGGCATGGCCAAGGGTTTCCACGTCTTCCGACTGGTAAGCGCCGAAGCGTTCATGCAGTGGTATGAAGAGCGAGAGCGCCAGTGGCTCAACAGCCTCTCAGCGACTCTGTATACATCCGATGACAAGCGATCCCGTTGCCCATTGAACGCTACTGGCCGATTGCTGCCAGTCGGGAAGGGCCACAATCGACCCTATGCAGACGTTCGCAAAGTTGCAGGGTGGCTAAGGATTTTAGCGACCATTCCAACCCGCTGCCGGAAGCGGGGAGACTACTGCGAGGCATGAGCGAGTACGCGAAGCTTTAAGTGATCGGGTGCGGCCTCTATGGGCTTCGCTGTTACTCCGTGGTGAATTGCCGCTCGACGTATCGAGCGAAGCGGTTAAGGACGATTTGCCATTCCTTGCGCTGCTGATCTTCTGGTTGCGTTGATTCGGCGTCGAAGGTCTGACGAATCGTGACGCCCTTGTCAGATTCGACAAAATCTAATCGAACCACGCGGCCGTCGTCGTCTCGAAATTCAATCAGTCGGTTTAGCTTTATCTGCGTGTAGGTGGCAGCGAAGTCGAATCCCAGACCGCCGTCATTGGCTTCAATGCGTAACAACAGCTTCCCGCCAACCTTCAGATCATTCGATGCCCTAGTGGTGTGCCAATCGTCAGAGGCGTCCCATTGCACGATGTCCTCGGGATTGTTGAAAGCTTGCCAAGTGTCAGCGATGGAAGCGGCAACACTCGTTTCGATGTTGATTTTCATAATGTAATGATCATTTCTTTAGTTCAGCAAATGGAAGCACTGAATGACGATTGAATCCATCGGTGAAGCACAACATCAATGCGTTGCCCTTGCAGGGTCAGCACTGAGCGGTGTTAGATCGCGCCTCCCGAAATGGCGGCTATTGGCCGATTTCGGCCCGTCATGACTGATGGAAATCCACGACCCATAGCGGTCAAGAGTTTGCTGTCGATTGCTAGATTACACACAGCCACGTCCCGGGTTTTGTATGCTAGCTCAAGCTTCACTCGAATCGCCCAGGTATCCCTGAGCCGGCGTGGCGCTTTTTGCCCCACGAGCTTTCCTTTGTTCCAGGGCGCCCGGCTCGAATCTTGGTTACGGTCATGGTTCGTCCTCCGTCTGAATGAATGACTAGAGTGCATGTCCAACGGAACTGACCGCCGACCGCCCTAAGTGAGCATCACCGGGATCTGGCCCAGTATTTAAGCCGATATCATTCAATAACTTACAAGCCGAGTAGAAAAATATGAATCGTCGTAAAAAAATAATTCAGTTATTAAAGGCTCACGCCAAAAAGGCTAGTGCCAAATTGGCACCGCCAAGCAAGTCTAAATACATTAGTAAAGCTGACCGATTGAAGCTGGCTGCTGAATCCAGTCACGACTCAATCATTTCCTCTGAGAGCTGATCTATGTAGCTTAAGCACCACCGGAATTTACAAATTTGATTGGGCTATTCATTCCGATGGCACATACCGCGAGGACGCGGCCTAACAATTCATTCAAGCCGAAACCCCTTCTCGGCTCTGAATCGAACCAGATTCCCTCGGTACATTCGACTGCCTGCTTTTGGCCGATAGCTGCCTGTCACGAAGGGCTGAAATCGACCCGTAGCGGCCGGTTGTACCCGGCAGATATTCACCCAGTGAACAGTTAAGGGATATTTGGGGTAATCATGACGTAGCATGGCTACATATGATCAGCTTCCGGTGTATCCGGAATGGCAGCCGGGCCACTGAGGCGAGTGAATGGTTTGTTGCTGGAGTCATGGTTTGCGGCAGCGCTTTATTCAGGGGCAAAAAGCTGAAAAAATCGAGAGTTTTCGCTTATGTCGGGGAGATAATGTTTGGCTACCACATCACCTGTTCACACTCTGCGTACGCTGTCCGAACTTGATTACTATGACAGCAGGTCGATCCCGCTCCCCGCTGAAATCACCGTTCTTGACGCTTGGAACATCATGACGGCCGAACCGGGACTGCTCATGCGGCTAGCTTTCCGAGCAAGGGACGCGATTTCCTCGTTATTCGGCGTGAAGCGGATCGGCGGGTTCTCCATCGCTAGGCGAGAGACAGTGCAAGCGGGCGAACAGCTGGATTTCTTTCTGGTGGAACATTGTGCCCCCGACATGTTGGTTCTGACCGAGCGTGACCGACACCTGGATGTCATGATTTGTCTTTCGATAACAGATCGTGTGCTTATGATCACATCCTCTGTCGTCACGCATAACGCCTTTGGGCGCATCTACATGTTGCCAGTAGGTCCAGTGCATAAGCTGATCGTCAATAGTGATCTCAGGCGACTGAAACGAAAGCTAGAAGGGATGGCATCAAATCTCACGAGCAAATAGATATATACGCTTGAGCGGGAAAGCCCGGAGCTCTCGCCAAGTAATATCCGCACCTTCCATCAAAGTCGCGAAACTTCTAAGTTGTGCGACGACTCACTCGCGCCTTACGGTAAAGGATTTGCGATGTACCTGAGTCTTTCGCAGGTGCTCAATTATCCTGCGACATGAAATGCGATAGATGTGGCATTGCGAAGGATGGGAGGTGAACGCGATACCCTCGGGTACCCACGCTGACGAGTTCATGTCTGTCACGACTGACCGGAAATGGCCGATTGCTGTCTGTTATGAAAAGTTCAGCTTTCGACCCATAGCTGCCTTTGATTAAGGTTGGTACGGAGTCTGTACGAGCGTATCGACTCAGCCGTTGAACAGGCCTAGATAGCTCATGAGCGACTAATCGTATAGGCGAGCTGAGCCGTATCGCTGCGTAATTTATCGAATTTGTCATTTAACTCGACATGGCCTGGCTTCCAAGTAAAAACGCCGTCCTCATGGCTCTGGCCGAGCACAAGATCGTTGAGCGAACCCATTCCTCCATAGGCCGACAACACATAAGCGATCCCGGAGTAATCAGAGTTGAGTAGTCGCGCTCGTGCATTGCGCGCCCAATGGCTCCAGTGAGCCTCTCCGTCGCTTTCAAGCACCTCCGCAAGCTGGTCAAGCACGCAAATCAGTTCTTCAGTTTTTGGCCCCATTTCTTGATGTCATCCAAAGTAATTAAGTCATGACGGGAAATATGCCGTCGAGTATGCCTTGCGAGCTACGCTGAACAAGGTGCCGTTTCGGGAACCTAATTTTCACCGGCTACTTCTGGCCGATTATGATTGACCGACATCGACCCAAAGCAGACAGTCCCGTCTAACTAAAGAAAGGACAGAAATTGGCACCAAAAGCGTCTGAAACAATCAAGTTGTTATGCGTCGATCATCATTTGTTCGAACTCATGGGTGAGCTTTTCAAACCGTGGCGCATCACAGACAGGGCAAATAATAGGCATTTTTCGTCCCGTAAACATGGACTTAAGGCTACTGCACTTCACACAACGCAGATGTGTTCTTAAGTATGCCGTCAAAGGTTCGACAAGCTGCTCGTTTAACCGACTTGCCAGAAAAGCGACCTGAGTTCGGTCAAACTGATTTGTCAGGCTCAAATGGCGAAGGTGCGTACAGCGAGCGAGACTAGTGATATCGTCGACCTCGAGCGTCGCATTAGCCAGCGAAAACTTGGTGAGCTTGGAAATACGTGACACAGGTTCGATTGAGTTAAGGCGTATAGGTGATGAGCCTCCACCCAGATTGCCGGACAGACGCAGTTCGGTCAGTTCGCTTAGCTCCTCAATTCCGTCGAGTCGACGCAGCTTTGGGAAGTCTTCAACTGCCAGATGCGTCAGGTCTCTCAGCTTGAAAACAGGTTCCAGCGCTTCAATTTTTGTCGCCCATTCCAACTTCAATCGGCGCGTATTAGTTAACTTATCGATCCCCTCAAGTGACGGTAGTTTGAGGTTGTATAGGCGTAGTTCGATTGCTGTACATCTAGATAGCACTGTCGGCCATATTTTTGCTGAAACGTTCCGAAGATCAAGCTCATCTCCTTCAGAAAGTTGTTGTTCGGGGAACTGGCGATCTAGGCATAAAATCATGTTTCACCTCCTACGCAATTGTTCCGTGAAGCGAGAGAAGAGGCCCCTGAGGCTCCGTGGAGGCAGAGCCTATCGATTCATAGCTACCGGTCACGCTGCCTTTCAATACCCCACTCCTGCGCGAGTGCCGTTTAGCCAGTTATAGCTTTTTCTCAATAGCTTCGATGGCTGCCACATAAGCATCATTGCCGATCCCGACTTGGCCCCACACCTCACGTTCTTCTCCGCCTTGACGGTCATATTGTTCATCAGCATCCCAAAGCGTGAGTATCTGGTTCGGAAAGCAGTACTCATACCGGTCGAACTCATGGGCGCCGGAATCGTCCGAGGCAGCCATTAGTGAAAACAACTCAGTTGCAGATATAGCAAAAACATCAACCCCTCTAAACATGAAGTTGAGCTGAGAGTTTCCGGAGACGCCTATGAACTGGACTTCATCGCCTGGGCCATACTCAAGCTGGATGGAAGCTTTGCAGAAATAATCGACGCGGCCATAGGATCGTTCTAGCGGGAATCCATTCACAGACATTGCTTCCCTTGCTGCTGCGCGTGAAGCGCCAAGTCGTGCGGGGCCTATTGCTTCCAGCGGCAAAATTTCGAAAACAGGCATTCACAATGCTTCCTGAAAATGAACAACCTAATCATTAACCGGGTGCGATTTCAACATGTTAAAGCGTCGTTCCCAAAGACCGCTTTTGGCCGACAGCTGCCTGTCAGCCTGGATCCATAGCGGACGGTCCGTCTGGTGAACCTAGGGACTCTGTATTGGTCACGGGTCCACCAAGCTAGCCTGAGGCAATTCGCCAGCACCTGACGAAGGGATTAGCAGGGTTTTGCAGGAGATCGAACCGAATGCTCGCTTCGCTGCCGCTCTATTAATTTTTGCACTCCGCCAACACCACTTGGCAGGTATCGGCGTGCCACCGGATCGGCCGGCATAGCGTATGCAATTAGCCAGGGATTTTTTGCGAGCCGTTCAAGGTGGAGCCCCAAGCCAGGCCGCTCCCTCGCCGGTAGTGGGTAGCGCTTTTGCATAGCGGCTTGAGCCTAGCTTGGGGTCGAATAGCGAGCCGGGACAGTTTACCTGCACATCCCGCTGTCAGCGCCAGGGGCAGAAGTGGTCGTCAGGCCTGCGGGGCTCATCGAAAATGGACCCCGTAGGTGCTTATGGATGACAATCACTCCTCTGAAACCCCTGAATACTAAGCGGGACGCGGTGCTTCAACAGGTGGGGTGCCGTCGTGAAACATCGTCTTCAGTTGAGCACGCAGTTCCGGTGAGTCAGTGTGCTTGTGAACACTGACCGCATGCTGTGCGGCAGCCTCGAGTAGTTCGTTTTCAGAGTCTGCGGACAGCGCGACAGAGCATTGGGAATCGCTTGGAAACTCGCGACAGTCGATGTATTTACGCGCCATGATCTTCTCCTCGCTACGATGAAGGCAGGCCGTGGCCTGCGTGAACGATCACTCGACGCGCCGCCCCCTACATCAAACACGATCGCATGTCGCACCGAGTGTGCCGACTCTCAAAGTATAGGCCCGCCACAAGGCGCATCGTGACAGGCTTGCAACGACTAAGTCTTCAGGATTGCCGACATTTCGGGTTGGAGGAGCGCTTTTTGTCCAACCAGTTTCCCTTTGTTCCAAGGCTGACGAGCAACAATGATTGAAGTGTTCATGACATAGCCATGCACTTTTCCCATTACGAGGATCGCACCATGCGCAAATATATTCTGGAATACCTGTTCAACGGCGAGCCACGCACATACATGTTTGAATTCAAGCAGCCCCAGCTGTCCATACATGAGGCGGCGATGCACCTGCTACAGCTGCATTTTGGGGATGGAGAGAACAGCCTGATCATGCCCACTGCGGACGCGACGCCGGAGGAGATTTTAGAGCAGGCTGCGCGGGTAGGGCTGACGCAGATCAAGATCGTCGATCAACCCAGTTGAGGACAGGTGCAGCGACCAGCAACGCACGCCTCGGCAGATTTGAATTTGCCCGGAAGCGACTAGTCGTCGTCCTCACTCGAATCCACGTGCCCTATGACTTTCAACTCCCGTCGATTGCCGACATCAAAGCTGGCAGAGATCACGGCGAACCGAGTGCTGGATCAAATCGATCCACCTGCGTAGGCGCGGTCCGCTGTGGCGAGGGGGCGGGGCCTCCCTCGCCACGGTTTGCTCAGCGCAATCAACTCCCCACCTGTTTATTCAACGCTTCTTCAGCCGCGGCAATTTCAGCCTGACGCTTGACGATCATGTCGCCAATCGGCGGACCCTGAAAGCGTCGGGCTTCAAAACCGAACCAGACGATGGCCGTCAGAACGAGAAAGCCTATGGTGATGTACAGCGCCCAATCGTTCGGTGGCTGGATGCCGATGACGAAAATGATCACCATCGAGAGGATTGAGAGGATGGCGAACACTGAGTACCAGAAGCGCCCCATGTTCCACGGCCCCATGGTTGGCCACTTCGAAGTCCCGTAGGTAAACAGGCCCAGCACGATGGGGATGACGAAGGAGAAGAACAGGAAGATCACCGTGCAGGACACCACGATGGTATAGACCGGCGTCGCACCGACCGATATCACCGACGATCCCCAGACGAACAACACCGCGAGGGTGGCACCGGTCCAAATCGCCGCCACCGGGCTGCGAAGGGTAGGCGAGACCGAGGCCAATGTTTTGGAGAAGGGCAGGCCGCCGTCACGTGAGAACGCGAAGATCATGCGTGAGACCGAGGTCACAGTCGCCAACCCGCAAAGAAACTGCGAGATGAAAATCGCCACGTACAGCGCCGTTTTTACCGTCGGGTTCACCTGAGTGTCCATGGCCCAGAAAAACACGGTCCAACCATGCTTGGCCGCCTCATCCATGCTCGGCAGCATCAGCACAAACGAGCTGAGCATGACCCAGCCGAACAACAACGACCAGACCACCGACATGACCATGCCGCGTGGCACTGACATGGCCGCATTTCGGGTCTCTTCCGAGGTGTGCGCGGAGGCGTCATAACCCGTGATGGTATAGATCGGCAAGAGCAGGCCGAGCATGAAAATCCAGCCGTTCGACACCTGTGGCCAGACGCTGCCGCCCGCCTCGCCGGAGTAGTTGCTGAAGGTCCATAACCGGGCGAAATCATAACTGGGCGCCGATATCAGACAGACGATGGTCAGCGCGAGCGCCGTGGCGAAGATCAGATACCCCGAGAAGTCGGTGAGCTTTGCCGTCAGGCCGATACCCAGGTGGTTACACAAGGCCTGGAGGCCGGTCAGGATCGCCAGAAAAATCACCCGGGTCGTGGTGGTGTCTTCCATCCCCAGAGCCGGTCCGAAGGCACCGAAAAAGAAGTAATAGGTACCGACGTTGATTGCGCCGAGCACGGTGACCAGCCCCAGCAGGTTGAACCACGCGGTCAGCCAGCCGGTGAAGCGGTTACCGAGAATCGAGCCCCAGTGATAGAGGCCGCCGGCGGTGGGGTAGGCCGAGGAAATCTGTGCCATGGCCATGGCGAAGACCCCGGAGATCAGGCAACCGATCGGCCAGCCGATGCCGATTGACGCACCACCCGCACCCGAGGTGCCCTGGGCAAGTGAGTTGATACCACCCGAGAGAATGCAGATGATCGAAAAGGAAATGGCAAAGTTGGAGAAAACGCCCATCCGTCGCGACAGCTGCTGGGCGTAGCCCATGCTGTGCAGCACCTTGACGTCATCGTCTTGCGGCGCGCTTGTGCCGGGCTGGCTTGCTGGCTTCATGTTGTGTGCCCCTTGTCAGGTTTTGGTACAGGCCGAACTGAGCCGCCGTAGGCTGCGACCTTTGTTTTTTTGTAGGAGCAGCCGGTCGACGCTCCTACAGACGGCCGTGGTACGCCGCGTCGAAAATTTCTGCCGCGCCATTTCGGGTCAATGGCAGCGGGTTCCCGCCAGCGCAAGGGTCGACAACCGCCATGTCCGCGATCAGGTCGGCCTGCTGGTCATCCACCCCCAGCTCAAACAGCGTGTGCGGCACGCCGATGTCCTTGCGTAACTTGAGGACGAAGGCCAGAAAACTGTCGAAGCCGGGAGAGGGCAGACGCAAATAAGCCGCGAGGCGGGTGATGCGTTCCTCGATGGCCGGGCGATTGAACTTCAGGACATAGGGCATGAACACGGCATTGGTCATGCCGTGATGGGTGTCGTACAGGGCGCCCACCGGGTGTGAGAGGGCGTGCATCCCGCCCAGACCTTTCTGAAAGGCGGTAGCGCCCATCGCGGCCGCCGCGAGCATTTCCGCTCGCGCCTCCAGGTCCGAGGGTGTGTGTACGGCTCGCACCAGGGCATTGGCGACCAGGCGCATGCCTTCCACCGCAATGCCTTCGGCCATGGGATGAAAGCCGGGGGCGCAATAGGATTCCAGGCAATGCGCAAAAGCATCCATGCCGGTACCGGCGGTGACCTTTGCCGGCATACCGACGGTGAGGGCAGGGTCGCTGATGACCACGCGCGGCATCATTTTCGGGTGGAAGATGATGCGCTTGGTGTGCGTACGCTCATCGATGATCACCGCCGCACGGCCCACCTCGGAGCCGGTACCCGCCGTGGTCGGCACCGCAATGATCGGGGCGATGCTGCTTTCGTCGGCACGTGTCCAATAGTCGCCGATGTCTTCGAAATCCCAGACCGGGCGGGTCTGGCCGCTCATGAAGGCGATGAGCTTGCCCATGTCCAGGCCGCTGCCACCGCCGAAGGCGACCACGCCATCGTGTTTGCCGGCGCGCCAGGCCTCGAGCCCGCCCGCCAGATTGGCTTCGACGGGGTTGGGTTTAAGGTCGCAAAACAGCGCCACGCCAAGGCCGGCGGCGCGCAAGGCGTCCACCGCTGACGTGGTGATTGGGGCACGCGCCAGGCCACTGTCGGTGACCAGCAACGGTCGCTGGATTCCTTGGCTGCGGCAGATCTCGGCGAGTTCGGCGATGCGGCCGACACCGAAGCGGATGCTGGTGGGATAGTTCCAGTTCGCGGTCAGGCTCATGGCTCAGATCTCGTGGCGCAAATGGAAGGATTTCACTCGGGTCAGGTGGTCATAGCCCAAGCGCGACAGCGTGACGCCGCGCCCGCTGTTCTTCACCCCTGTCCAGGCCAGAGCCGGGTCGAGGTAATCGCAGCGGTTCATGAACACGGTGCCGGTGTCGATCTCGTTGCCCAGACGTTCGGCGGCGGCAAGGTCTTGCGTCCAGATGGAGGCGCTGAGCCCGAACTCACTGTCGTTCATCAAGACAATGGCTTCGTCGTCGCTGGCAACGGGCATGATGCCGACCACCGGACCGAAGCTTTCCTCACGCATCACTGACATTTGATGGGTGACATCCACTAATACCTGCGGCGCGAGGTAGGCGCTGCCCGGCACGTCGGCAGGAAAATCCTTTGGATCGATCAGCGCCCGAGCGCCCTGTGTCAGTGCTTCGGCGATCTGACTACGCACGAATTCAGCAGCGCTCGGTGTCACCAGCGGACCGAGCGTGGTGGCTTCGTCCAGCGGGTTGCCCAGCACGTATTGGCGAGTCAGGGCGACGAAGCGTTCGACAAAGGCGGGGTAGATTCTCTCATCGACATAAATGCGCTCCACGGCGCAGCAGCTTTGCCCTGCGTTGAAGAAGCTGCCGTCCACCAGGTTTTCCACCGCGTGTTCGAGGTTGGCGTCTGCGCGGACGTAGGCCGGGTCTTTGCCGCCAAGCTCCAGGCCCACGCCGAGGAAACCTCCGACAGCAGCGTGTTCCATGGTCTTGCCGGCTTCGACCGAGCCGGTGAAGTTCACCTGCTGCACGCGTCCTGAGGCAATGATCATCGCGGTATGGAGATGACTCAGCTGCAGGTTTTGGAATAATCCTTCGGGCAGATTGGCACGGCGAAACGCCTCGGCGAACCGTTCACCCACCAGCAGCGTTTGCGACGCGTGTTTGAGGATGACACTGTTCCCGGCCATCAGCGCCGGGATGATCGTATTCACCGCCGTCAGGTAGGGGTAGTTCCAGGGTGCGACGACCAACACCGTACCCAGCGGCTCGCGTTTGATACAGCGTCGAAAACCGGCGACAGGCGTGGGTTCAAGCGCCGTCAACGCTTCAGGCGCAATGGCAATCATATGGCGGGCACGCTCTTCGAACCCGCGCAGTTCGCCAGCGCCAAAGCGCACCGGGCGGCCCATCTGCCAGGCCAGTTCCGGCACGATGTCAGCCTTCATTGCCAACATCGCATCCACCGCGGCGCTGCAAAAGGCGGCGCGTTCGCTCAGCGGCCGACGTTTCCATTGCGCCTGGGCAGCTTCGGCAGCCGCCAGTGCCTGATCAATCTGCGCAGCATCGGCGCAGCGGCGTTCGGCGTAGACCCGGCCATCGACCGGTGAGATGAGTTGAATGGTCGAGGTCATGGTGGTCTCAATAGCGCTCAAAACCGCGCTGCAATTCCCAGTCAGTAATCCGCCGGTCGTACTCTTTCTGCTCCCATTCGGCGGTGTGCACGTAGTGGTCGACCACTTCATCACCGAATGCCTCGCGCAACATAGTCGAGGTCTGGAGCGCGGCGCAGGCTTCGCGCAGGGTCTTCGAGACTTCAGGCAAATGCTCGTCGAGGTAGGCATCGCCCTCGAAGGGCGGCGTGAGGGTGAGCTTCTCGTCGATACCGGCCAGTCCTGCAGCGATCAAGGCAGCGAAGGCCAGGTAAGGATTGAGGTCGGCGCCGCCGATGCGACATTCAATGCGGATGGCTTTGCTGCCTTCTGCGCACAAACGAAAGCCTGCGGTGCGATTGTCCCGACTCCACACTGCACGGGTCGGTGCAAAGGTGCCGGCCTGAAAACGCTTGTACGAATTGATGTAGGGCGCGAGAAAACAGGTGATGTCGTTGGCATATTTGAGCTGCCCGGCCACCCAGGAACGCATCAGTTTCGACATGCCAAACTCCGTCTTGGGGTCGAAGAACAGTGGCTTTTTGGCGCTCTTGTCCCACAGCGAATTGTGGATGTGGCTGCTGGAACCGGCGGCGTCATAGCGCCACTTGGCCATGAACGTGATCGCCTTGCCCTGCAGTTGCGCGATCTCTTTGCAGGCATGCTTGATGATGACATGGTGGTCGGCCATGGTCAGGGCATCGGCATAACGGATATTGATTTCTTCCTGGCCCGGGCCCCATTCACCCTTGGAATTTTCCACGGGAATACCGCAGGCCTGCAGATGTTTGCGAATCGCCCGCAGCACCGGTTCCTCGCGGGTGGTCTGCAGGATGTTGTAGTCCTCGATGTAGTGACCGGCCGTCTTTGGCTTGTGGTAGTTGCGCTCGTGGATGGCCTCGTAGCTCTCGTCGAACAGATAGAACTCCAGTTCCGAGGCGAACATGCCGGTGTAACCGCGCTCGCGCAGTCGCTCAATCTGCTTTTTCAGGATCGCCCGCGGGCTGTGTGGCAGGTCGCGCCGATGGTGATGATCGAGCACATCGCAGAGCACCAGCGCCGTGCATTCAAGCCAGGGCACCCGCCGCAACGTGGCCATGTCGGGCTTGAGCACAAAGTCGCCATAGCCTTTGCTCCAGCTGGCCGCGGCGTAACCTGGCACCGGCTCCATGTCGATGTCGTCGGCCAGCAGGTAATTGCAGCAGTGGGTTTCTTCGTGGCCGCTGTCGATGAAAAACTCGACCTGGAATCGCTTGCCGACCAGTCGCCCCTGCATATCGACCATGCACACCAGCACGGTATCGATCTCGCCGGAGGCGGCGGCACGTTTGAGTTCGGCTAAGCTGAGGAAGGGCTCGGTCATCACGTCAGTCCTGCGTGAATTGTTTGGGCCTGTCTGAAATAGCTATTGCAGACGCTCTCCAGAACAAACCAAAACCTGCAGACGCGAGCATCGTGGGCAATAAGCTGATGTAAGCGTAGCCTACTGCCGCAGAGTGCAAGTTTCGGAAATCGAAGCCTGATGATTCTGTTCGCACCGCCAACGCGAGGACACAAAGATGGCAAAGAAGAGAGAGCACAACACCTACCAACGTCTCGAACAGCAGTACCCGGATTACTTGGCCGCAGTGGAGGCCCTGGGTACGGCGGTGCGTCACACCGGCCCACTGGAGGAGATCGTTGTCCAGCTGATCCAGCTCGGTGCCGCGGCGGCCATCCGCTCTGAGGGTGCGGTGCACAGTCATACCCGACGGGCACTGGAAGCCGGCGCTACGCCAGAGCAGATCCGTCACACGCTGATCTCACTGACGAGCACCATCGGTTTCCCGACCGTCGTTGCGGCCATCAGCTGGGCGGACGATGTGATCGAGACCTGAACGAGGGCTTATTGAGCCGCGTTTGAGCAGCTGACTCGCCAGCTTTTCGAAAACCTCCATTCATGCGAAATCTGGCAACAGTGTCAAAGCAGACTTCAGCTTTACCATTAAGCCAGATACAGTCGAAACCACCCCAGTGTCCGGTCCCAGGCCAGCTTGGCAGCGGCGTCATCGTATCGAGGCGTGGAGTCGTTATGGAAACCATGGTTGGCGCCGGGGTAGATGTAGGCTTCATACGTCTTGCCCGCGGCTTTCAATGCCTTCTCATAGGCGGGCCAGCCTTCGTTGATGCGCGTATCCAGTTCACCGTAGTGAAGCATCACCGGTGCCTTGATTCGGGCGACATCTTTGGCTTCTGGCTGTCGGCCATAAAAGGACACGGCAGCCCCCAGTTCCGGATAGGCCACGGCTGCGGCATTGACAACGCCACCGCCGTAGCAGAACCCGGTGATGCCGACTTTTCCGGTGGTCGCGTCATGCTTCATCAACCACTCGATGGCGGCGAAAAAGTCGTTCATGAGCTTTTGAGGGTCGACGGTCGCCTGCAACTCCCGGCCTTTGTCATCGTTGCCAGGATAGCCGCCCACCGACGTCAGGCCATCGGGGGCGAGGGCGATGAACCCTGCCTTGGCCACACGCCGCGCGACATCTTCGATGTAAGGGTTGAGCCCGCGGTTTTCATGCACGACTACCACGGCCGGCACCTTGCCGGTGGCTTTCGCCGGGCGCACTAGATAACCACGGACCTGCCCGTTGCCCTTCGGAGATGGATAGGTGATGTATTCGGCAACAATGTCCGGGTCGGTAAATTCAATCTGCTCGGCGAGAGCATAATTCGGACTCAGGGCGGCGAGGAGCGCGCTGGCGGTCAAACCACCCAAGGTGAACAACGCCGCTCGATCCAGAAATTCACGCCGGTTGATCTTGCCGTGGGCGTAGTAGTCGTACAGTTCGAGCAATTCCGGGGCAAAATCTTTCGCAGTGAGACGGGTCATCTGTGCGCTTCCTCTTGGGCGGGTCGATTGCTCTGTCGGCTGGACAGCGTGAGCGATACCTATCGAGCGTAGCCGCTCGAAAAAAGAATCCTCATAAACTGTGTGAAAAAGCGGAGAGGGTGACTCAAGCAAACGCCCGAGATTGTTTGGGGTGCTGCTTTTTGGGGTGGGGCAGACGGAAAAGGGCTTTAAGCCCATCAGTGCCATCAAACAATATGAAACAAATAGTCGATTGAGTTGTTATGTAACGAAATTATAAAAGTGTTCTGCTTTTCCGCGAGAAAAGTTAATTTTTCGTACGTTGCAAGTTGCATTCTTAAACCCTCGCCATGGAGGTGCGCAGGGCTCGTTTCACGGAAGCATTGAAAAATGTCCCGTGACTTTTTTGAGGTAATAAGGAGCTTGTAGCAATGGTGTTAATAAGTGAGGCAGCACAACACAGTGCAAAATCAAAACGATGGTCAGCCCTAAGCGTGCTGATGCTGCCAGTATTACTGGTCACCGTAGACAATACGGTGCTTGCATTCGCGTTACCCAAGATTGCCGAGGCCCTGCGTCCGAGCGCTAGTCAGCAGTTATGGATGATCGATGCCTATTCGCTGGTATTGGCGGGATTGCTGGTGTCGATGGGCAGTCTGGGCGATCGAATCGGTCATCGTAAGTTGTTACTGGCTGGGTCTTTGGGTTTTGTCATTGTGTCGGTACTGACCGCCTATTCCGATACGGCTACACAACTGATTGCCGGGCGAGCTTGCATGGGGATTTTCGGTGCGATGCTGATGCCCTCAACGTTGGCATTGATACGTTCGGTATTTGTGGATCGAGAAGAACGGAGAGTCGCTGTCGCGATCTGGGCAACAACGCTGACGGTAGGATCGGCACTCGGTCCTTTGGTCGGTGGGGTTTTGCTGGAATTTTTCAGCTGGGAGGCGATTTTCCTGTTGGCAATACCCGTATTGGTGCCGTTATTGGTATTGGGACCGGTGTTGTTGCCCGAGTCCGAGCAAGACTGTTCAGGACCATTGGATCCGCTCAGTATCTTGGAATTGATGGTTGCCCTCAGTGCCATCGTTTACGGCATTAAACACAGCGCCAGTAATGGTCTCGACTGGATGGCGCTGACAGCATTTGTAATCGGCATGGTTGCTGGGTGGATGTTTGTGCGTCGGCAGTTACGTCTGCCTGTGCCGCTGATGGATCTGAGTCTGTTCCGAAGTGGCACCTTCAGCGGCTCAGTGCTGATCAATCTGATGAGCCTCGCGTTCCTCGTCGGCTTTGTATTCTTCACCACTCAGTTCTTACAGATCGTCCTTCAGATGTCGCCCTTGAGGGCTAGCTTGGCGTTAGTACCTGGTCAGATCATGGCGATCGTAGTGGGAATGGCAGTCGTGCCTGTGGCGCGTCGAGTACAGGTGCATGTGCTGGTGCCGATTCTGATGGCGTTTGTTGGGGCGGCGTTTTTGTTGGTCGCCAGCATCGGCAGCAGCCTGTTCGTTCTGGTGGTGGCTTTTGCCTTGCTGAACATTGGCGTGGGCGCGATCGCCACGGTATCCAACGACGTGATTTTGTCCGCCGCACCGCCGGATAAGGCGGGTGCAGCGTCGGCCATTAGTGAAACAGCCTATGAAGTGGGCGTGGTTTTGGGGACGACAGTGCTCGGTGGCCTCGTCACAGCCTACTATCGCGGTGCATTGCAGCTTCCGGGCTTTTTGAGCGAGGTGCAGACGATGCTGGCGAGTGAGACGCTATCCGGTGCTAATCATGTAGCGGTGCAATTGTCGGGAGATCAAGCACGAGCGTTGATGACGCAGGCGGGAAGTGCATTCGAGGGTGGAATTAATTTGGTTTCGTGGGTGACGTTCGGCTTGGCACTCATGGCAATTTTAATTGCCTGGCGCGCTCTGCGGACACCGAAGACGGAACTTGCTGAAGGGCAGTGATCGAGAACGAACGTCGGGCCGTTTATCACACGGCCCGACCATTTCAGCGCTCAGCTCAAATCAGTTCGGCTCAGTTCAGGCATTGCGCGCCGGCTTTGGCGACTTGTGCGTCCTGCTCGGCTTTGACACCGGACACCCCGACCGCGCCGATCACCTGGCCGTCGACCATGATGGGCACGCCACCTTCCAGCGAGGTCAGTAATGGCGCCGACAAAAAGGCATGGCGGCCGCCATTGACCATCTCTTCATAGCCTTTGGATTCGCGCCGACCGAGGGCCGAGGTGCGGGCCTTTTCGGTGGCGATGTAGGCGCCAATCGGAGCGCAACCGTCGAGGCGTTCGAGGGCCAGGGGGTGGCCGCCGTCATCGACAATCACGATGGTCACGGCCCACTGATTGTTCTGCGCTTCGGTGCGTGCAGCCGCGAGGATTTGGCTGACTTCGGTCTGGCTCAGTACAGCTTTGCTTTTCATGGCAGTTCTCCAGTGCTCGGTTGTGGCAAGGCGGCTTCGACCAGTTCGATCCAGTGCCTGACAGGGGTTCGGCCCGCACCATCGAGGTGGGACTGACAGCCAATATTGGCCGTGACAATGACTTCGGGATGTCCGCTTTCCAGCGCATTGAGCTTGTTGTCGCGCAGTTGCCGGGACAGTTCGGGTTGGGTCAGCGAATAGGTGCCCGCCGAGCCGCAGCACAGGTGACTGTCGGGAACCGGCGTGAGGTTGAAGCCCAGACTCGTCAGCATCGCTTCGACCGCGCCACCCAGTTTCTGCGCGTGCTGCAATGTGCAGGGGCAGTGGAACGCCAAGCGTTGATCGCCATGGATGCCGAGCTTTTCCAGCGGTTCGTCGCGCAGCACTTCAATCAGATCCTTGGCCAGTGCACTGACCGTTCTAGCCTTTTCGGCATAGGCCGGATCGGTGCTGAGCAGGTGACCGTAGTCTTTGATGAAAGCGCCGCAACCGCTGGCGGTTTGCACGATGGCCTCGGCACCTTTTTCAATGCTCGGCCACCACGCATCGATATTGCGGCGGGCGCGATCAAGGCCGGCCGCCTGAGCGTCGAGGTGATAATCCACGGCACCGCAGCATCCGGCTGCGTTGGTCGCGGTGACGCTGATCCCCAGTCGATCCAGGACTCGGGCGGCGGCCGCGTTGGTATTGGGCGACAGACTCGGTTGCACACAGCCTTCGAGCATCAGCACCTGCCGGGCGTGGCGAGTGGTCGGGCGCGGCTTGGCCGGATAGACGTGGCGAGGCAACTTTATCTGCAAGGTGTTGGGCAACAACGCCCGGAACACCTGGCCGCTGCTGACCAGTCCTTTGAACAGCGCAGGATTGGGTACGACGCTGCGCAGTCCCTCGCGCAACAACCGCTGGCCGAGTGGGCGCGGCACCGCCGCATCGACCACGGCCCGGCCGATGTCCAGCAAGTTGTGATAGTCGACACCGGAAGGGCAGGTGGTTTCGCAATTGCGGCAAGACAGGCAGCGATCCAGGTGCTGTTGGGTCTTTTGCGTGACTTCGTTGCCCTCCAGGACCTGCTTGATCAGGTAAATGCGGCCCCGCGGTCCATCCAACTCATCGCCCAGCAATTGATAGGTCGGGCAGGTGGCATTGCAGAAACCGCAGTGCACGCACGTGCGCAGGATGCTTTCGGCTTCTTCGGCGCGGGGCAGTTGGCGTGCGCGTTCGCTCAAGGTGGTCTGCATGGGTCAAAGCTCCGCGTACAGGCGTCCGGGGTTGAAGATTCCCTGGGGATCGAGTTGTTGCTTCAAGTTCCGGTGGTAGCGCATCAGTGCGGCAGGCAACGGTTGAAACGGGCTGTCGATCAGGCCATGGCTGTAGCAGGTCACATGCCCGCCGACTTCTTCCACGATCGAGCGAATGAACGTTGCCTCTGCGTCGGTTTTGAGCCAGCGCTGTGCACCGGCCCAATCGATCAGCTGACGGCCAGGCAGGGAAAGCCGAGGCGTGTTGTGAGGAACGGACAGGCGCCAAAGTGCCTGGTCCTCATCGAAAAAGCTCAATCGATGCTCGTTGAGATCAACCCAATACGAGGAGTCCAGCAACTCGCCGCCCAGTCGCTCATGAGCCGCCGCCACCGAGCCTTCGCCACCCTCAAGTCGCAGGTGCAGGCACTGCCCATCGTGGCACGCGGCGCTGATCGGCAGCGGTTGTTGCCCCCATTCTGCGAGGCGAAGCAAGGCGCGATCACTGTTCATTTCCAGACTGAGGCTTAAGGCTTGACGCGGCTTGGGCAGGACCTTGAGCGAGACTTCGGTCACCACGCCAAGCGAGCCGTAGCTACCGGCCATCAAGCGCGACAGGTCGTAGCCGGCAACGTTTTTCATGACTTCGCCACCGAAGCGTAAATGCTTGCCATGACCCGTGATGACGCGTGTCCCAAGGACGAAGTCCCTGACGGACCCCGACCAGGGACGCCGTGGTCCCGACAGCCCGCTGGCGATCATGCCGCCGACCGTGGCGCCGTCGCCGAAGGAGGGCGGTTCGCAAGGCAGCATCTGCTGCGCTGCATCCAACACCTCAGCAAGCTCTGTCAACGGCGTCCCGCAGCGGGCGGTGATCACCAGTTCGGTCGGGTCGTAGCTGACGATGCCTCGGTGGCTACGCGTGTCGAGGACTTCGCCCGCCACGATGCGCCCAAGAAACGCCTTGCTGTTGGAGCCTTGAATGCGCAACGGCGTGGTGTTTTGCAGCGCCTGGTTGACCTGCTCGAGCAGCGCGCCGCTGTCGTCGATATCGTGTTCACTGCGCATCAGAAACGCTCCAGATCAGGGAAAGGCATCTGACCCAAATGAACGTGCATGGCGCCAAACTCGGCGCAGCGGTGCAGCGTCGGAATGTTTTTCCCAGGATTGAGCAAACCACTCGGATCGAAGGCGGCTTTGACGGCATGGAACACGGTCAGCTCTTCGCTATTGAACTGCGCACACATCTGATTGATTTTCTCCCGGCCCACGCCGTGTTCACCGGTAATGCTGCCGCCGACCTTCACGCACAATTCGAGGATCTTGCCGCCCAGGGCTTCGGCGCGATCGAGTTCGCCCGGTTGATTGGCATCGAACAGAATCAGGGGGTGCATGTTGCCGTCACCGGCGTGGAAAACGTTGGCCACCCGCAGGTCGTACTCGGCGGACAACGCGGCAATTGCGTGCAGCACACCGGGCAGCTCGCGGCGCGGGATCGTCCCGTCCATGCAGTAATAATCCGGTGAGAGACGGCCCACCGCAGGAAAGGCATTCTTGCGTCCGGCCCAGAATCGCACGCGTTCGGCTTCATCGCGGGCCTGGCGCACTTCGGTGGCGCCGGCCTGTTCCAGCACTTGGCGGACGCGGTCGCAGTCATCGTGGACGTCGGCTTCAACGCCATCGAGTTCGCACAGCAGGATGGCTTCGGCGTCGACCGGATAGCCGGCGTGGATGAAGTCTTCGGCGGCGCGAATGGCCAGGTTGTCCATCATTTCCAGGCCACCGGGGATGATGCCGGCGGCAATAATGTCACCCACCGCGCGACCGGCTTTCTCGACGGAATCGAACGCTGCCAACAGCACTTTGGCAGTTTGCGGTTTGGGCAGCAGTTTGACCGTGACTTCGGTGATCACCCCGAGCATGCCTTCGGAACCGGTGAACAACGCCAGCAGATCGAAGCCCGGAGAGTCGAGCGCCTGAGAACCCAGGCTCAGGTATTCGCCGTCGACGGTCAGGATGTCGACCTTGAGCAGGTTGTGCACGGTCAGGCCGTACTTCAGGCAATGCACGCCACCGGCGTTTTCGGCCACGTTGCCGCCAATAGAGCAGGCGATCTGCGAGGAGGGGTCCGGCGCGTAATACAAGCCAAACGGCGCAGCAGCCTGGGAAATCGCCAGATTACGCACCCCCGGCTGAACCCGAGCCGTGCGGGCGGCGGGGTCGATGTGCAGGATATTATTGAAGCGCGTCATCACCAGCAGCACGCCTTTTTCCAGCGGCAATGCACCACCGGACAAACCGGTGCCGGCACCGCGGGCAACCACCGCGACATGCCGCTCATGGCAGAGCCGAAGCACACCTTGCACCTCGTCGATGTGGCGCGGCAGCACCACCAGCATGGGTGTGGTGCGGTAAGCAGACAGTCCGTCGCATTCGTACGGTTTGAGCTCTTCCTGTTGATGCAGGACTTCCAGATCCGGCCACTGCGCGTGCAGGGCCTGCAACAAGGCAGCTCTGTCGACATCAGGCAGGACGCCGTCGACGCGTTCATCGTAGAGAATGTTCATAGTCGGTTGACGACCCTCAGTTGTTTCTATTGGAGGTCTGTGTCCGGTTACCACTGACTTGTATCATTGGCCTGAGGCGTTCTACTGTCTATGTGTTGTTGGCTGGTCGAACCAGTTTGCTGCGCGACAGCGCGGCGTCGAAGACGGGGCGGGGCCTCCCTCACCACAAAGTGAAACATTGCCGCCATGCCCCGGCGATGACCCGGGCATGGCTGACAGGTTTTCGTCAATCAATGCCCGCCCACCACCATATGGCTGAACGGCGCCACATACGCCTGCAACGTCACCAGGCCACCGACCAGGATGGCCAGGATGATCGAGTGGAAGAACACATAACGCAGGATTTCCCCTTCATGGCCGTACCAACGCGTGGCGGTGGACGCCACCACGATCGACTGGGCGTCGACCATCTTGCCCATGACTCCGCCGGAGCTGTTGGCCGCGGCCATCAACACCGGGCTGATCCCCAGCTGCTCGGCGGTCACCCGTTGCAAGCCGCCGAACAGCACGTTTGACGCCGTATCCGAGCCGGTCAAGGCCACGCCGAGCCAGCCGAGCAGGGTGCCGAACATGGGGTAAAAGATGCCCGTCGCGGCGAAGGCCAGGCCCATGGTGGCATCCAGGCCCGAATAACGGGTGAGGAAACCCAGGGCGAGCATCGCGACGATGGTGATCAGCGAATAACGCACGACCCAGATCGTTCGCACGTACTGTTTGATCAGCTGCGGAATGGAGTAGCCCATCAGCAGCCCGCCGAGGATCGCCGCCAGCAGGATGCCGCTACCGGTGCTGGTGAGCCAGGTGAACTTGTAGACCGCGTCCTCTTTTTTAGGCGCGGGCACCACGGGCGGGACCTTCTCGATCTGCTGGTGGATAGTGGTGAACGTCAATACTGGGGCGAAGATCGGGTTCGCTTCGCGCATCGGTTTGCCTTGAGGGTCGAGCTTGGCCGAGTTAGTGGCCGGATCAATCGCCGGGCGGGTATCGAACATGTTTTTGAAGCCCTGGGTGCCCCAGGCGAAAACGAACACGGTGAGGATGATCCACGGCATCCACGCGCGCATGACAGCAGGCTTGGCATCGCTGGCAAAGGCCGCACTGGCGACGGGTTTTTCGTCATGCTCTTCGGCTATTTTGGAGTTGTCGACTCGCCCGGACAGTGCGGCGGAGGTATGCACAGTGGCCGGTTTCCAGACCCTTAGGAAACCGGTCAGGCAGGCCATGGAAATCAGTGCGGCGATCACGTCCACCAGCATCGGCCCGTGGTAGTTGGACACCAGGAACTGCGGCACGGCGAAACTGACCCCGGCCACCAGAATCGCCGGCCAGATTTCCAGCATCTTGCGCCATCCGGCGAAGGCCCAGATCAACCAGAACGGCACGATCACCGAGAAGAACGGCAATTGCCGGCCGACCATCATTGACAGTTCCATTTCATCCAACCCGGTCACCTTGGCCAGGGTGATGATCGGCGTACCCAGCGCGCCGAACGCCACAGGCGCGGTGTTGGCGATCAACGCCAGGCCAGACGCGGCCAGCGGCGAGAAGCCCAGCCCGATTAGAATCGCCCCGGTCACCGCCACCGGCGTGCCGAAACCAGCAGCCCCTTCGAAGAAAGCACCGAAGCAGAAAGCAATCAGCAGTAATTGCAGGCGTCGATCGTCGGTGATGCGCGCCAGGGAATCCTGTAGCACCTTGAACGAGCCGTTCTCGGTCGTTAGCCGATGCAGGAAAATGATGTTAAGCACAATCCAGCCAATGGGCAGCAAGCCGTTGGCGGCGCCGTAAAGTGCGGCCGAGCCGGCCATGTTCGCCGGCATGCCGAAAGCGAAGATCGCGATCACTAGCGCCGAGGCCAGGGCCAGCAATGCGGCCAGATGCGCCTTGATATGGAAAAACGCCAGGGCTGCCAACATCACCACGACCGGCACTGCTGCCATGATGGTTGAAAGTATCGGGCTGCCGAACGGATCGTAGATTTGCTGCCAGACCATGTTCCACCTCTGCTTTTTATTGTTGGGCGTGCAGACCCCGTGGGGCGGTGGCTTCTAGTATAGGTGGCATTACGCCGCTGTCCTGGCGGGCCTTCTAGTGGACCGCACTGAGCTAACATGGCCCATAGGTAAATGCGCTACTCGGCCTTCAACGACGAGAGGAATGCAGTAATGACTGAACGCCATATGGTCCATAGGGAAACGCTGTCGAACGGATGCAAGATAGAGGTCAAAGCCGAGATATTGAGGGACGGCTCGCTGGAAATGTTCATCGGTGTGTACCGGCCGGACGGCACGGTCATTTTTGAGGATCACGATCCAAAACCGCATCTGCTGGACATGGAGGCTGCCTTTGACTGGGGGATCGAAAAGGCAAAGACCCTCGGCAACAGTCAAAAAACTCTGTAGAGCCCGGTTTTGGACACCCTTATGAAGAAGGCGACAACCCCATGAAGAAAGAGCAGGTCGGCGCAAAGGAAGAAGAGGGGGGAGATTCGGCCTCTCAGCTTATAGACGCCAGAATCAAGGAACTGGGAGATTGGCGGGGCGAGACGCTCGCTCGGGTCCGAACGCTCATCCAGCAGGTCGACCCGCAAGTGGTCGAGGAATGGAAGTGGCGGGGGGTTCCAGTGTGGTCGCACGCCGGAATCATCTGCACCGGTGAGACGTACAAGCAGGTCGTGAAGCTGACGTTTGCCAAGGGCGCCTCGCTGGAAGACCCTTCAAGCCTCTTCAACGCCAGTCTGGAAGGCAACACCCGACGTGCCATTGATTTGCATGAGGGCGACAAGCTTGATGAGAAAGCGTTGAAGGCGCTCATTCTCGTCGCCGTCGCGCTCAACACCTCGGCACGAGCGGCCGCTCGCAGCAAACGGGCTGAATGAGCGGGCCTGTGAAACCCTGACGAGATGACCGCTACGATGTCTCTCGTCATGAGCGTGTTTCAGTTTGTGTACGCGATTTCCATGCTGTTCGCCGGCCGCTTCGTTGACAAGATCGGCACCAAGACCGCCTATGTGGTAGCGATCGGCATCTGGTCGACCGGCGCAATAATGCACGTTTTGCGGTGCCAATGTGGGCGCGGTCCTGGCGCCGATCTGCGTGCCGCTGATTGCCGGCCTATGGGGCTGGGAAGCGGCTCTCATCGTGATCGGTGCGTTGGGCTTCGTTTGGGTGGCGGTATGGAGGTTGCATCAGTTTCTGGGTGCCGGTGCTGCTGATCGGCGTGGGCGCTTCGGCGCACCAGGCGTGGTCGTGCAATATCTTCACCACCGTGTCTGACATGTTTCCGCAAAAATCCATCGCTTCGGTGCGGCATTGGTGGTTTGGCAGGCGGCTTGGGTGGCGTAGTCATGACCAAGACCGGCGGTTGGGTGATCGACCATTACAAACTGATTGGCGATATTCATACCGGCTACATGATCCTGTTTGCCATCTGTGCGGTGGCCTATCTGGTGGCGTGGAGCGTGATGAAGACGCTGGTGCCACGCCATAAGGAAATCACTGATCTGTAAATGACTGGCACGACTCAGTAAGCCGAAAGCGTGGGGGTACACGACGACTATTGTCGGCGTGTACCCCAGGGGACGGCGCTCGGCATTTGACCTTGAGAGGTGCGTCACTGGCGATAGCATTTTTCCATCCTGCCGTGCTTCCCACAGGGCAAAATCGTTCTAAAAAAGCTCGCCTTGTACTTTGGACTTTGGACTACTCTTGAAGTTGTAGGTGAAGACGCAGACTGATGCGCAAGCGGATGGCGAGGAAACGTGGGGCGCGTTCCGAAGGGTACACGGTTAGAAAGATCTCCGCGCTGAGATCCAGCCCTTATGCCGTGTGAAGCAGGACAGCACAAAACTGTTCTGTGGGAGTCCTGATAAACCTTGTAAGCCGGAGACCAGCACCGGCCACCTACTCGATTTCAAAGCCCGCCTTGTGCGGGCTTTTTCGTGTGCGCCCGGCATGGGCGCAATCTTGTGGGTGAAAGTCCCGCCGTAAGCTGACCACCGCGAACGAAGTGAAGCGCAACTGCATGAGGGCGACCGAGTGTGGGGAGCAAGCGTGAATCGAAGCCGCGAGTCGATGGACAAGAACCGGATACAAAGCGATGCCGATCAGGGCGAGCGGGCAGCAAACCGCGAAGCTCTTGTGGTCAAGGGTCAGGCAGCGTAAATCCGGCGGTTGTGTGATGAAGGATTGCGTTCTTACCTGGGGAGATCTCGCCTCATGCCTTAAAGGGCGACGGGCGTCTACCGGCCTAGTCCGGTACGGCGTATAGCCATTCCCAAACCTGACGGCGGTCAACGCGAGCTGGGTCTATGAAGACCGTCCCCTATGCCGATGTCCGCAGGATCTGTTTGTATCGGAACGTATCCAGCGCGGCTGCAGCTAACTTCGTATACAAATCCAAGGCCTTGGCGACACTTGCGCGATACATGGCGACCTCTCAATAGGGCCACCGCATCCGCGGCAACCTGCGCGCGACTTTCCGCGCACTCATTGGAGAAGTGCCATGTCCCGATTCAATCACCGTATCTCCGCTGGCATGCTCGGCGTCGCCGTTGCCGCGGCACTCACTGCCTTCGCGGGCCTCGCTCAAGCTGAAGAGGCGCCTCCAGTAAAAAGCTGGCAGGCGGGTCTTCACCGTACCGATCTGCTGCGCCAGAATCTCGACGTCGCCGGGCGTGAGGTGATCCAGGTTCGTGTTGATTTCGAGCCGGGTGTGGTATCCCCCAAGCATTCTCATCCGGGCGTGGAAGTGGCCTACGTCATTGACGGCACGTTTGAGTATCAGCTCGAGGGGCGGCCACCGATAACGCTCAAAGCCGGCGACTCCTTGTACATCCCCGCAGGCACTGCGCACGTCGCGAAGAATATCGGCGCGAGCAAAGCCTCTGAATTGGCGACATACATTGTGAAGAAAGACACGCCACTGGTCGTGCTGGAAAAGTAAACGCCGTGTCGGGTTACCGGCGGTTATGACGCATTGCCAACGCGCGGCTTCCCAGCGCGATGGCCAGTGCGACAGCGACCAACACCAGCGCCACGGCAAAGGTGATTCGCATACCGCTGGCAACCGCTTCGGGTCGCGCTGTTGCAATGTCGACAGCGGCCGAAGCGAGCGCGAAGACCGCGCCCAAGGCGGACGCACCGGTGATGAGCCCCAGATTGCGCGACAGGTTGAGCATGCCGGAGATGACGCCGCGTTGGTCTGGCTGAACATCCGCCATGACCGCCGTGTTGTTGGCTGTCTGGAACAGGGCATAGCCGATAGTGATCACAACCATGGGCAAGAGGTAGCCGACGATGCCGAATGTCTCCGGCAGCACCGATAGCGTGAAGCAGCCAGTCGCCATTGCTGCGAGCCCGGCGAGGGTCATGCGTCGGGCGCCAAAGCGGTCGGCAATACGGCCTGCGGGCACACCCGTCAGTGCCGCGACAAACGGCCCGACCGACAGGACCAGCCCCACCAGAACGGCATCGAGGCCGAGTCCATGCGCGAGATAGAAGGGGCCGACTACGAGCGTTGCCATCATCACTGTCGCGACGAGCAGGCTCATGGCGAGGCCGCCACTGAGCACGGGATCACGGAACATCGCCAATCGAATCAACGGTGAAGTGACACGAGCCTCGGTGAACGCAAAGAGGCCGACACCGACGCCCGCCGCCAACAGCAAGGCAATGTTGATCGGGCCGAAACTGCCTCGCCCAAGGGTCATGGCCAGCGCATAAGCGGCGAGTGTCAACGCCAGCAGTAGTGTGCCCAGCGGGTCGAAGCCGGCACGATCGGTCTTGGGTTTCTGGCGATCGGCGGGCAAGTAGCGATGCGCAAGCACCCACGTCAGCAAGCCCAGCGGTACGGTGATGAGGAAGATTGCCCGCCAGCCGAACCCGCCAATCAGCAGGCCACCGAGCGACGGCCCCATCGCGGTGCCTATCGCCGACATCGTCCCGAGCAAGCCCATGGCGCTGCCGGTTCTCGCCTTCGCTACCGTCTCGCCGACAAAGGCCATGGTCAGCGCCATCATGATTGCCGCACCGAGTCCCTGCAGCGCCCTGGCGCCAATCAGCATCCAGAGCGAGGGCGCAAAGCCGCACAACGCCGACGCCAGCGTGAACACGCCGATGCCGGCCAAGAGCAGCCGCCGACGCCCAGTCATGTCACCGAGCCGACCGACGCTGATGATCAGGGTGGTGATGGCGAGAAGGTAGGCGAGGACGATCCACTGCACTTCCTGAAAGGAGGCGTTGAATACCTGGGCCAAGGTCGGCAAACCCACATTGGCGATACTGGTGCCCAGCGAGGACAGCAGCATCGACAGCGAAAGACTGGCCAGCGCCCACCGAGCGGACGGTGTCTGTTGCGCATGTTCTGCGACTGCACTGATTGATTTCATACTGTTCCTCTTTTCTGGCCACTCCCGAAGCGGAGCTATCAGAAATCTACGCTGCGGCCTAACATGGCGGAAGGCGCACCCTTTGCACTTAATTCGTGCGTTCAACGCCATATCACTCTGCCGCGGGGCGATGCATGTCCACTCCCGATCTCAACTTGCTGGTCACCCTTGATGTGCTGCTCGCCGAAGGCAGCGTGGTGCGCGCCGCCAAACGCTTGCGGCTGAGCCCGTCGGCGATGAGCCGGGCGCTGGCGCGATTGCGTGAAACCACCGGCGATCCGCTCTTGGTCAGGGCCGGACGTGGTCTGGTTGCCACCCCGCGAGCGCTAGAACTGCGCGAGCGGGTCAGTCAACTGGTGCAGGACGCAGAAGCGGTCCTTCGACCTGCCGAGCAACCCGATCTCAAACAGCTGAGCCGCACGTTCACGCTGCGCACCAGTGAAGGCTTTGTGGAAAATTTTGGCGCGGACCTGATTGCGCGCGTCGCCGAGCAAGCCCCAGGCGTGCGGCTGTGCTTCATGCACAAAACCGACAAAGACAGCACGTCACTGCGCGACGGGACGGTCGATCTGGAAACGGGTGTGGTGGGGAAGGCCGCTGGCCCGGAGTTGCGCACGCAGGGCTTGTTCCGGGATCGTTTCATCGGCGTTGTGCGAAGGGGGCATCCACTGAGCCAGGGCGAGATAACCCCTGCGCGTTATGCGGCGGGCAGCCACATCAGTGTCTCTCGGCGCGGGCTCGACAAGGGGTCCATTGATGAGGCCCTTGAACCCCTGGAGCTGGAGCGGCAGATAGCAACGATCGTTGCAGGCTTCTCCACTGCGCTGGCACTCGCCCGGGCCACCGATCTGATTGCCAGCGTTCCCGAACGGCACACTGCCAACCTGCGCACCAGCATGCACAGCTTTGCGCTGCCACTGTCTCTGCCGGCGTTCACCGTCGCAATGCTCTGGCACCCGCGTCTGGACGCTGATCCGGTGCATCGATGGTTGCGTAGCTGCATTCGGGATGTTTGTGCTGATTAACAAGTTGCAAGATTTGAGCAAATGTTCATTATTGAAACACTGCATGTTTCACTCGTGTAACTCTTCAGTTTCGTTGTGTTGTTATTGTTATATGGATTGGCGAATTTGATATAAAAACCCATTGAACCTATTAATTTTATAGCGGTCTTGGCTACGTCCAGCGCTGACAATGCTGGCAATTAAAAAGTAGTGAGCATAGTGGTAATGTTTTATTTGCTAAGTGTGTATAAGTATTTGAAATATCAACAATTATTATTTTTATAGTCATGGATACCGCTCGTATTGAAGCGCAGTGTACAAAGACGGAAGGCGAGTAAGTTAATGACAAAATAGTGGCATTCGGCCTATCAAAAAATAACTTCACAATAAAGTTGGCGCTTTTCTGGCGCGGTGGTAGTGTTTGTAACTCCTTTTAACCGCACTTGTCTGTCCGCAGAGGCCGTGCGACATGCCGACTCCAACTCCACGGATTGCGATACTCGGTAATAGAGTTCCAAGCTTGAATCTTCCGAAGCTTGAACACTTCGCCGACCTAGGCAGCTTGTTGGCTGCACCCGCATTTGATGTCTTGCTGCTGGACCTGCCAGCGGCTTATTCCGGGCAGGTGCTTCGAAAGCTGCGCTCGATTCCCCCTTATCGCTACACCCTCGTTTTTTGTTGCCGTGATCAGAATGACTGGTGTGAAGCCTTGGGTGACGGTGCGTGCCCTGTCGAATCCAGCGAAATAAGAACCCTCTGGGAGGTATGGCAAGAACGCTACCGGCTGTTCAATCAGGGCTGCGCCCCCGAGCGTTTTGAAAGTCGGGTGCTTTCCTGGTTGTGGTTGCGCGACAACGCCCACATCTATGCCCTGCGAGACCCGGAGGTGCCTCAGCATTATCGCTATCCGCTGCTGGACGCCCTGGCTGATAACGAGCAGGTCAATTCGTTTGTCTGGCTCAGTTTGATGGTGCAGCAGGACTGGCTGGAAGAGGGGGTTCTGGTCGATCGTGTTCGCCTCTGTTCGGACTGTGGTTCGGGCCGGCTCAATTACATCGATGTGTGTGTCGAATGTCAGGCGTTGGACATTTCACGGCAGCCTTCATTGCACTGCTTTACCTGTGGGCACGTGGGGCCACAGGAATCCTTTCTCAAAGACGGGGTGTTGTTGTGCCCCAACTGCTTGAACCGGCTGCGCCATATCGGCAGTGATTACGACCGCCCTATGGAGAATTATCGCTGTCGGTCATGCCAGGCGTTTTTTGTCGATGCCGAAGTGCAGGCTCGCTGCCTGGACTGCGGCCTGTCACACACGCCTGACAAGTTGCGAGTACGCGAGGTCAGAGATTTCCGCCTGGCCGAGGCCGGACGTTTCCGCTGCCGCCAGGAGTTCGGCGATCAATCGGTTCATCACTTCGGTCGACTCACTCTGTTAGGCGGCAAGGATTTTTATGATCTGCTGACCTGGCAGATGCAAGTCGTGCGCCGCTACCCGTTGCCTGCCTTCTCACTGATCGGTCTGCGCTTCATCAACCTGGCCAGTACGTTGTCTCGCCTGGGCGAACACCACGGCCATGCCTTCATCGACAGTGTGGCCGACCGTTTGAAGGAAACCGTCAGGGAAACCGACCGCTGCTCTCGAAGTACGGAAGAGTACTTGTGGATCATGCTTCCACATACCGATGGCAAGGGCCTGGAAAGCGTCAAACAACGCTTGAGCCGGGTCGCCGAGTTGTTTTCAGCACCGGAGGTCAGTGACATTTCACTGCGTGTCGTCAGCATCACGGCGCCCCACGATCTTCTCGAACAGGAAGATGGCGAATTACTACTGGCCCGTCTGGCCAGTGAATTGGTGTGAGACGCCATGAGCCCTTTAATGGAGCAACTCTTCAACGCACTCAGCGCGCTCATGGGGCCAGATGGATTGAGCCGGTTGTTTTTCATGCTTTTCCCCTTGTTTCTGATCTTTGAATTGCCCCTCATGATCATGGTCCTGCTGGGTGTATTGCGCTGGTTTACGCGTCGACGCACTCGTATACCGAAGATCAGCGTCTATCGCCCCAAGGTCTCTTGCATCATTACCTGCTACAGCGAAGGGATGGATGTTCAGACCACGCTGTTAAGCCTGTGCGAGCAGACGTACCCCGGCCACATCGAGATGATTCCGGTGGTGGACGGGGCCACGGTGAATCAGCCGACGCTGAGCGCCGTTCGCAGTTTTAAGGTGGATCCGCAGTTGTACCCCAGGCGTCATTTGCGCCCGATCGCCAAATGGCAGCGGGGCGGGCGGGTATCGTCATTGAACGCAGGTCTGTCGCTTGCCAGCGGTGACATCGTGATGGCGCTTGATGGTGACACGTCCTTCGACAACAACATGGTCAGCTCTATCGTGCGCCATTTCGAGGACCCGTCGGTGCCTGCGGTCGCCGGTAGCCTGCGTGTGCGCAATGTCTGGGGTTCCTGGGTCACCGCGATGCAGGCGCTGGAATACCTGCTATCCATCCACATGTCGAAAATCGGTCTGGCCGAATGGAACCTGGTCAACAACGTCTCGGGGGCCTTCGGGGCATTCCGCCGCAGCTTTCTGGTGAAAATCGGTGGTTGGAACACCCACACCGCGGAGGATCTGGACCTGACGTTGCGCATCAAAAGTTACTTCAAGCGACATGACTTGAGGATTCCCTTCGAGCCGGAAGCGATTGGTCACACCGATGCACCGTCGACGCTTGGTCAGTTTCTGATGCAGCGATTGCGCTGGGATGGCGACCTGTTTTTTCTGTACGTCAGAAAGCACAACCACAACATCAACCCGAACTTATTGGGCTGGCCGACCTTTCTGATGATCCTGCTCAGCGGCTTCTTTTTTCAGCTGGTGCTGCCGTTCATCATCTTCAGCTACACCTTGCTGGCGTTATTTATTCTGCCGGGCAAGACGCTGTTGTTTCTGTTTGCACTGATCTATGCGCTGTACCTGATGATCACCACGCTGTTGTTCGGCGCATTGTTGTTGATGGTGTCCGACCGACCTCGAAAGGACATGATCCTGGGGTTGTTGGTGCCTTTCTTTCCGCTGTTCATGCTGTTTCTGCGGTGCTGGAGCGCAGTGGCCATGCTCAACGAGATATTTCGTCGGGGCCATGAAGAAACCTCGATGGCGCCGTGGTGGGTGCTTAAACGAGCCACGAGGTTTTGATATGCGATCGATACTTCTGCTCCTGACGCTGTCGTTGCCAACGACAATAATGGCCGCACAACCACTGCCGCTTCAGGCGGCGGGGTCGCAGTCGAGCCAATGGTCCCAGGCCAGTTATGTCTGGGACAGCGAAGCATTGCTCGATCCCCATCAACGTAAAGCGGAGCTTGAGCAACTGCGTAAAGCCGGGATGGACAAGATCTACCTTGGCCTCAAGGCCGCCCAGTTGAAAGACCTTGTCACGACGCGCCAACGGCTGAAGCAATTGCTGCAGGACGCGGCCGGCGAGGGGGTGCAAGTCAGCCTGTTGCTCGGCGATTCGGCCTGGATCGAGCCGCAGGAGCGCCATCAGCTCACCGATTTATTGGCGAAGCTGAAGGGGCTTTCATTCAGCAGCCTGCACCTGGACCTGGAAGTCGAGCAGCTGGGCGTACCGGTCCCGGATCAGCGTTTGAAGGACTTGCTCGACACCTTGCGCGCGGCCTCCGCAGCGAGCCCCTGGCCGGTAGAGATTTCCAGCCATCATCGCTGGTTCGCCGAGGAAAAACCCGGAAAAACCTGTCTGCCGTGCGCGCTGCCCGAAGCGGGCGTGCGTCAGGTCAGCCTGATGATCTACACCCGCAACCCGCAAAACAGCGCACGAATGGCAGAGCAGATCGCTCAACGCTGGCCCGATCTGCAGTTTCGCCTGGCGCAAAGCACCGAGCCGCAATTGGATGCCACGGAATCCTGGGCCGGCGCGTCGACTGAGCAGTTGCAGCACCAGACGAGTGCCTGGCGCGAACAGCTGCAACCACGAGGAATTGCCGGCATTGACTGGCAAGCCTGGCGAGACTTTCCAAAACGGTGAGCCGTCATGAAGATTCGATTCGATAGTCGTAAAGAGCTGAACCCCACGCAGGAACAGGGTTTGAGTGTGCTCTACGCTCCGGGCAAGCGCATGGCGTTTCGCGTGCGTTGGTATTTGATCTTGTTTCTGGTCGCGAGCCCGTTGATCTGGCTGGGAGGAAAGCTGACCTACGGCCTGCTGATGATCGACGCGCCGGCGCAATTGCGCCTGCCGATTCTCGAGGTGCGCGCACGGGATGCCGGTCGGGTCGATCAGCTGTTTGTCATGGCCGGGGAACAGGTCCAGGTCGATCAGCCGTTGGTCAGTCTCGACAATCCCGAATGGCGTGCGCGGCTAATGCAGCTCGCCGCGATGCCCACTAATACGGTGCGCGCCGCCAACACCAAATTGGACACTCGGGAGCGTCAGTTGCTCAGGACCCGAGTGAGCAGGACGGAGCAACGCGTGCAGGTGCTTGAAGACCTCGTTGTTTCAGGCGCCGTCTCTCGTGGAGAAGTGCTGGCAGCCCAGTCTGAACTCGATGCTTTTAAAGCGGACCTGTTGGCGTTCGAGCGCCGCGAGCAACTGGCTCGTCAGTCGCCGTTGAGCGTTGAACGCGAGATTATTCAACAGAACGCCGAGCAACAGTGGTTGAAA
Organism: Pseudomonas sp. ZS1P83; assembly: GCF_054897825.1. Classification (NCBI taxonomy): domain Bacteria; kingdom Pseudomonadati; phylum Pseudomonadota; class Gammaproteobacteria; order Pseudomonadales; family Pseudomonadaceae; genus Pseudomonas; species Pseudomonas sp. ZS1P83. The sequence goes on along the minus strand of NZ_CM142706.1, from coordinate 2,866,080 downwards.
ACGCGCCTCGCCGCGTTGTCGGTCAAGGCTGCGCAGAGCGGTCGGGTTGCGGAGGTATTGGTCACTCCCGGCGAAAACGTCGGTGCCGGTACGTTGTTGATGCGCCTTGAGCGGCTGGAAGAGCCCCTGTTGTGGATCTATCTCGAACCGCTGAACATCAGCTACGCCGCGATTGGTCAGTCGTTGCGCGTTCGCATGCCCGATGGCGAGTGGTTGGCGGCCCATGTTGTCCAGGCCGTCGACAGCGCCGGTCGCACGCCGACGGTGTTGCGTGGGCCGTTCGCCGCCAGTGAAATGGGCTTGCAGGTCGCCGCCCGGTTTGATCGCCCCCTGTCGCCCCGCTGGAGAATCGATCAACTGCCGTTGAATGTTCGCTTTCCGACCGACTGGCAACGAATGCTCAGTGACAGCCGTGAGCTCATCGAGCAATTAGGGGACTTCATTGCGATGGATCGAACACCCACCACCGCACCGGGGAGTAAATAAATCATGACTGCCGATCGAATTCTCGTGACGGGCGGTGCCGGTTTCATCGGTTCGCACCTTGTCGAAGCACTGCTTGAAAACGGTTATAGCGTCCGGGTTCTGGACGATCTTTCTACTGGCAAATTGTCGAATCTGCCGATTGATCGCTGCCATTTGACCTTGGTAGTGGGGGATGTCGCCGATGCACCGACGGTGGAGCGGGCGATGAAAGACTGCAGTGCGGTGGTTCATCTGGCTGCGGTGGCCTCGGTGCAGGCGTCGGTCGAAGACCCGGTCGCTACTCACCAAAGCAACTTCGTCGGTACGCTGAATATCTGCGAAGCCATGCGTCAGACAGGCGTCAGACGGGTGGTTTACGCGTCCAGTGCGGCGATCTATGGCAACAATGGCGAGGGCATGGCGATTACCGAGGACACGCCCAAGAATCCGCTGACTCCGTATGCCGTCGACAAACTGGCCAGCGAACATTTCCTCGATTTCTATCGACGCCAGCACAGTCTTGAACCGGTCATTCTGCGTTTTTTCAATATTTACGGACCGCGGCAGGACCCTTCATCGCCTTATTCCGGTGTCATCAGTATTTTCAGCGAAAGGGCCAAAAAAAATCTCCCCATTACGGTTTACGGTGACGGGGAGCAAACAAGGGATTTTGTCTACATAGAGGACCTCGTAAAGGTCCTGGTACAGGCGGTCAAAGCGTCAAAGCCGAGCATAGGACCGGTCAACATCGGGTTTAACCGATCCACCAGCCTTAACGATCTGGCGGCAGCGTTAAGTGAACTCCTCGGGCGGCCCCTGACGTTGAACTACGACGCGCCGCGTTCCGGTGATATCAAGCATTCGCGCGCCGACAACAGCCGCCTGCTTCAGTGCTTCTCCCCGAGCACGCCGACCTGTTTTGCCGAGGGCCTGGGGCAACTGCTCAGAAGTATGGATTCCGGCGGGCGGTAGAAGAGGCGAGCTCAGTCACCAGCAAATGCTCAGCCAGCACATCATTCAGGAACCGGAACTGATCATTGAGCCCGACCACTTCATTGTTGAAGTGGTTGGCGGCCGCCGGCATCAGCAACGCCTCGAAGTTTTCGTCGAACACCCGTTCGAGCGTTTTGCGCGAAGCGAATGATTGGGAATAGTGGATGATCCTTTCAACCCCAAGCGAACAAACACCAACACCTATACTCAAATTAATAGGCCTTTGAACACCGGACATCCGTTCGGGCAAGTCTGTAGGGAACCGCGATCTTGAACCTGCGTTCGCTGATCGTCGCCGTGTTGGTGGTGTTGGCGGGATGCGTCACGCCTGCGCGTGCCCCGGTGGAAGTGGCGCCGGTGGTTATTTCCCAAAGCACCTGGCAGCGGGTGGATCGTGAGATTGTCACGGCGTCGCAATCGGCCACCGAGCAGACCAAAATCTACGCGCGCGGTGCCATGGATTACTGGCGCACGCGAGTCTATCAACTGACCGAAGAGAACTTCATTCCATGGTTCAGCAGTTACTGGACTCAGGAATGGCTATCGATGAAGGTCAGCTGGTACACCCTCAGCGCCAAGGGCGAGCAGGATGCCTCAGCCAAGCGCTTGGCGGCCTATCTGCTGGAGCAATACCAAGCGCGCGTGCTGGCGCCGGTCGCGGTGGAGATCGATCCCGACGCGATTCTCGGCCTGGCAACGGCGTTCTACGTGGACATTCTTCAGGAAGAACTGCAGCGAATCTCCCAGCGCCACGGCGTGCCGATGGCTCAGCTCAACGGCCGTCTCCAGAAAATCCCCGCCATCGCACTGGGGCCGCCACCCGCCCGCGACGCCTCGCTTTATCAGATCGTGCACACCCAACCTCTGAATACGTTGCCGGCCTACGCGGCGCTGATCGAGAAAATCCACAAGGCGGGCGGCGACAAGGGGGTGGGTTCGACTGACACTGCCATGGCGCCGGTGGCCAAGCGCGCCAGCCAACGGATGGAAGCCGAAATGGTCCCGCGAGGTGCGGCCAGTGCAGTGGCCGCTGCGGCGGGCAAATTGGCCGGGGGCTTGATTTCCGTGGGTGTGGCGGGTATTCGCGCGATCATTCAGGCCAACGACCGGCCGGACAGCGAGGCACTGATTCGCAGCAGTCTGGGCAACACGTTCGACAAGGCATGGCTGAAGCTGGTGCAGAATCCGACCACCGGGGTGATGGCCGGAACGTTGTACATGGCGGCGCAGATCGAAGGCAATCTGGCGGGGAGCGCTGAAGTGCCGTCGGTCAGTTCGGGCAGCGGAGCTGTCGATTTGGGTCCGACGGAATCGACTAACCAGCAGATCGACCCTCTACCCCCAGCAGGAGAATGACCATGTCCTACGTTGATGGCTTTATCGCAGCCGTACCCACCGCCAACCGTGAGAAATTCAAGAAACACGCTGAAACAGCCGCTTCCATTTTCAAGGAAAGCGGTGCCCTTAGCCTCGCTGAATGCTGGGGCGACGACGTGCCTGACGGCAAAGTGACCTCGTTTCCGATGGCGGTAAAACTCAAGGACGACGAAACCGTCGTGTTTTCCTGGATCGTCTGGCCGGACAAAGCCACCCGCGATGCAGGCATGGAAAAACTCATGACCGATTCGCGCATGCAGCAGGACGTCAACCCGATGCCGTTCGATGGTCAGCGGTTGATCTTTGGCGGTTTCGAAATGATCGTCAAGGCCTGAGCTGACGGCAGGATCACTCCGGTGTCGGGGTGGTCCTGCAACTCTTGCGATGACGAATCTCGCTGTCTGTCGGCCGCTCTTTGACGAACTCGAAGCGTGGCTCACCTTCGTTGTAATGAACCAGCCAGCCCCATTCCAGCTCGGACTCATCTTGACCGGGTTTCGGTGGCACGGCCCACCATGGCTCCTTGCTGATGATCGCTCGCATGGCCCCTCCAGTTGAATCGTTTGCATGAACTATAACGTGGATGTCAGGAGGTGCCAGGTATGAGCGACGAATCCCATGAGCCGTTAAAACGGCTGTTTTTTGCCCTGAACTGCGCACCCGAGCAACGTCGGGCCATTGCTCAGTGGCGCAGCGCGCTTGGGCTCAGGAGCGGACGCCCGGTGCCGGCGGAAAACTTTCATCTGACGTTGATGTTTTTGGGCGCGGTTGGCGTGGCACAGATTGCCGATGTCTGCACGGCCGCCGCGAATGTTCGAACGCCGGGTATGCCTTTGAGGGTTGCGCTTGATCGGCTGGATGTCTGGCGCAGGGCAGGGGTGTTGGTGCTTGCGCCTGAGCAGGCATCGTCGGCGTTGCTTCGCCTGGTGTATGCCCTGGAGCAGGCAATGCTGCCGTTTGGCTTTGAGGATTCACCCAAGGAATTCCGCCCGCATTTGACCCTGATGCGCGACTACCGAGTGCCGGTGCCTGAGTCCGCGACGCCTCCCGAGTTTTACCTGCGGGCCGATCACTTCACCTTGTTCGAATCCCATAAGGGCCGTTATCGAGCATTGGCCGAATGGCCACTCATACCGTAATTCCAGGTGCAAAAAAAAGGCGCCCGAGGGCGCCCGAATTCACCTTGACCGAGGAAGCCAGGTGAGGCCGTTCTGCAGATAGGAGTGCAGCGGTGGTAAGGCGCTGCGTGAACGGAAATCTTTGACACCGATCGTTCCCACGCTGAGCGTGGGAACGATCAGTGTCGGGTGAATTACTTACCGAGCTTCACCCGCGTCCACCCGCGAGTCACCACCCGCTGAACACCGATCGGCATGTCCGGAATGGCATACAACGTCGCCATCACAGCCTGCGACGGATACGAACCCGGATCATCCCGAATCGCTTCATCCACCAGTGGCGTCGCGGCCGCGTTGGCGTTGCTGTAGCCGATGTTGTTGGTGATCTCGGCGATGATATCCGGGCGCATCAGGAAGTTCATGAACAGGTAGGCGTTCTCGACGTTCGCCGCGTCCCGTGGGATGGCGACCATGTCATAGAAACTGCCGGCACCTTCTTTCGGAATGCTGTAGTCGACCTCCACTTTGTCGCCGGCTTCCTTGGCGCGAGCCTTGGCTTGCAGCACATCGCCGGAGTAACCGACGGCGACGCAGATGTTGCCGTTGGCCAGGTCCGAAATATATTTCGACGAATGGAAGTACGCCACCGAAGGACGAATCTTCATGAACAGCGCTTCAGCTTCGGCGATCTGATCCTTGTCCTGCGAGTTCACCGGGTAGCCCAGATAGTGCAGGGCGGCCGGGAGCATTTCGGTCGGCGAATCGAGGAAACTGATGCCGCAGGCTTTTAGCTTGGCGGCGTTTTCCGGTTTGAACAGCAGGTCCCAGGAGTTGGTCGGCGCGTTGGCACCGAGTACTTCCTTGACCTTGTCCGGGTTAAAACCGATGCCGATCGAGCCCCACATGTACGGGAAGGCATGACCGTTATCCGGGTCGCTGGCAGCAGCGTTTTTCAGCAGGACCGGGCTGAGGTTTTTCCAGTTCGGCAGCTTCGACTTGTCCAGTTCCTGATAGACGCCAGCCTTGATCTGCTTGGCCAGGAAACTGTTGGACGGCACGACGATGTCGTAGCCGGATTTGCCGGCGAGCAGTCGTGCTTCGAGGGTTTCATTGCTGTCGAACACATCGTAGGTCACGCGGATACCGGTCTCGTCTTCGAACTTCTTGACGGTGTCCGGGGCGATGTAATCCGACCAGTTGTAGACGCGCAGTACCTTGTCATTGGCCTGGGCGCCAGTAGCCATTGCGCCCAATAAGGACAGTGTCAGCAGAGTCCTGCCAAACATTTTCATCGGTACAACTCCATTCTTTTTTTATCAAATCACACAAAGCAAAAATGCAGTGAACACAAAACCTGTGCAGTAAACACAAACCTTGTGGCGAGGGGATTTATCCCCGTTCGGCTGCGCAGCAGTCGTAAAACCAGTGAATGCGGTGTACCTGATACACCGCGGTTGCAGGTTTTGGGGCCGCTTCGCAGCCCAACGGGGATAAATCCCCTCACCACATTAGGCCGTCGCTTCTACCATTTGCTTTTTAGGTTGCTGCCAGGATTCGCTGGCGGTCTGGTCCATGGCTTCCTGGATCGCGCGTTTACGGGTGGCTTCGGCACGGCGGCTGAAATACCAGACCATGAAGGTCACGATCGATACCGCTAACAGAATCAGGCTGGCCACGGCGTTGATCTCAGGCTTCACGCCCAGGCGTACCGCCGAGAACACTTCCATCGGCAGGGTCGTCGAACCCGGACCGGACACGAAGCTCGCCAATACCAAATCATCCAGCGACAGGGCAAACGACATCATGCCGCCGGCCGCCAGTGACGGCGCGATCATCGGAATGGTGATCAGGAAAAATACCTTGAACGGCTTCGCCCCGAGGTCCATGGCCGCTTCTTCGATGGACAGGTCCAGCTCACGCAAACGCGCCGAGACCACCACTGCCACATACGCCGCGCAGAACGTGGTGTGTGCGATCCAGATGGTGACGATGCCACGTTCCATCGGCCAGCCGATCAACTGAGCCATGGCCACGAACAGCAGCAACAGCGACAGACCGGTGATCACTTCCGGCATCACCAACGGCGCCGTCACCAAACCACCGAACAACGTACGACCCTTGAAGCGTGTCACGCGAGTCAGCACAAACGCCGCCAACGTGCCCAGCGCTACAGCGGCAATCGCGGTGTAGCAGGCGATTTCCAGCGAGCGCAGCACCGAGCCCATCAGTTGCGTGTTGTCGAGCAGGCCAACGTACCACTTCACCGACCAGCCGCCCCACACCGTCACCAGTTTCGAGGCGTTGAACGAGTAGATCACCAGGATCAACATCGGCAGGTAGATAAACGACAGGCCGAAAATCAGCATGAACTTTGAAAATCCGAAGCGTTTCATCCCCGACCCTCCATCTCTTTGGCCTGACTACGGTTGAACAGCAGAATCGGCACAATCAGGATCAACAGCATCACCACCGCCAGGGCGGACGCCACCGGCCAGTCGCGGTTGTTGAAGAACTCTTGCCACAGCACACGACCGATCATCAGCGTCTCCGGGCCGCCCAACAGTTCCGGAATCACGAACTCACCGACCACCGGAATGAACACCAGCATGCAGCCAGCGATGATCCCGTTCTTGGCCAGCGGCACGGTGATTTTCCAGAAGTTGTTGAAGTTGCTCGACCCCAGATCCGACGCGGCTTCCAGCAAACTTTGATCGTGCTTGACCAGGTTGGCGTACAGCGGCAACACCATGAACGGCAAGTAGGCGTAAACAACCCCTATATAAACGGCCGTGTTGGTGTTGAGGATCTCGATCGGGTGCGACGTCAGCCCGGTCCACATCAGGAACGCGTTGAGCAAACCGTTGTTGCTGAGAATGCCCATCCACGCATACACGCGGATCAGGATCGCGGTCCAGGTCGGCATCATGATCAACAGCAGCAGAACGTTCTGCGTTTCCTTGCTCGCCTTGGTGATCGCGTAGGCCATCGGGAAACCGATCACCAGGCACATCAGCGTGCTTAAAAACGCGACCTTCAGCGAGCCGAAGTAAGCCGAGATGTACAGCTCATCTTGGGTCAGCAGCGAGTAATTACCGATGTTCAGCAGCAGCTGAAATTTCTGCTCGGCGAAGGTGTAGATCTCTGAGTAAGGAGGAATGGCCAGGGCCGCTTCCGAGAAGCTGATCTTCATCACCAGGAAGAACGGCAACAGGAAAAACAGGCACAGCCACAGGAAAGGAATCCCGATGACGAGCTTTCGACCACTCGGCATCAGCCGCATAAACTGCTGATTGAGTGTTTTCATGAGCGCAGTACCACGCCGCTGTCGTCTTCCCACCACACGTAGACTTTGTCGTCCCAGGTCGGACGTGTGCCACGGCGTTCGGCGTTGGCCATGAACGACTGCACCACCTTGCCGCCAGGCAATTCCACGTAGAACACCGAGTGACCACCGAGGTAGGCGATGTCATGCACTTTGCCTTGGGACCAGTTGTAGCGAGTATCAGGTTTGGTCGTGCTGACCAGCATTTTTTCCGGGCGGATCGCGTAGGTGATCGACTTGTCCTGCACCGAGGTGCTGACGCCGTGACCGACGTAAATCTTCTGCTCCAGGTCCGGGCTGTGAATGATCGCGTGACCTTCAAGGTCTTCCACAACCGTGCCGTCGAAGGCGTTCACGTTGCCGATGAATTCGCAGACCATGCGGCTGACCGGCGCCTCATAAATGTCCACCGGGCTGCCGATCTGCGCGATCCAGCCGAGGTGCATGATCGCGATGCGTTGGGCCATGGTCATGGCCTCTTCCTGGTCGTGGGTCACCATCACGCAAGTCACGCCAACGCGCTCGATGATCTCGACCAATTCCAGTTGCATTTGCGAGCGCAGCTTTTTATCCAGCGCGCCCATCGGTTCGTCGAGCAACAACAGCTTCGGACGCTTGGCCAGGGAGCGAGCCAATGCCACACGCTGACGCTGACCGCCAGACAGTTGATGCGGCTTGCGCTTGGCGTACTGGGTCATATGCACCAGCCGCAGCATCTCCTCAACGCGGGCGTCGATTTCGCTGGAGGACAGGCGATCCTGCTTCAGGCCGAAGGCAATGTTCTGCGCCACTGTCATGTGCGGGAACAAGGCGTAGGACTGGAACATCATGTTGATCGGCCGTTCGTACGGCGGCATGTCGGTGATGTCGACACCGTCGAGCAGAATCCGTCCTTCGGTCGGGCGCTCGAAGCCTGCGAGCATGCGCAGCAGGGTCGATTTACCGGAACCGGAGCCGCCGAGCAGGGCGAAGATTTCGCCTTGATAGATCTCAAGCGAGACATCGTCCACAGCGGTGGTTTCGTCGAATTTCTTAGTGACGCGGTCGACTTTCACCAGCACCTTTTTCGGTGACTGGTGACCTTCAAGAGCCTTCCTGTAGATGCTGGAGGCGTTTGCCATGTGAAACTCCCAACAGGTTTCAGTCGTCGGGCCAACGCGGCCTGACTTAATAGTGGATTGCAAGCCCAAGCCGGTGGTGTCAGTCAGCGCGCGGACCCTGTAGGAGCGAGGCTTGCCCGCGAAGACGGAGTGTCAGTCGACATCATCGTTGCCTGATACACCGCCTTCGCGGGCAAGCCTCGCTCCTACAAGGAATTGCGCTCGCCTGTTCCATACCGGTCGGGCTTATTCGGCGCCGCCGTCCTGGCTGCCTGTTCGTACTTGTTGTTATTGCATTTGTTGTTGTCGTGAGGGACTGGCGCGCAACGGCGCGCCCGTCTGACTCACGGGGGCAGTAAGTGATTAATCGAGTGTTAAGTCAGCGCGTATTGCGCAGCGCCGCCCGTTGCCGGCACGCCTCGCCAAACGCCTGGAAAATACTCAAATAAGGGGGGTTCGAAAGCACCTGCCATTCCGGGTGCCATTGCACGCCGACGGCAAATGCCTTGCTGTGCTCGACCGAAATCGCCTCGATCAAACCATCCGGCGCGACAGCTTCGGCGCGCAGGCCGGGAGCCAGCCGATCGATACCCTGGCTGTGAATCGAATTGACCTGGAACACCTGCGGCAAATCCAGCGCCTCGAACACACCGCCCGATTGCACGTTGACCGCGTGAGCCGCTGCGTACTGCACAGCCAGGTCCGGATGATTCGCTTCCCGGTGATCCAGCATGCCGGGCAGTTCGTGGACCTTTTGATGCAGGCTGCCCCCGAACGCCACGTTCATTTCCTGAAAGCCGCGGCAGATGCCGAGCACCGGCACGCCGGCCGCAATGGCTGCACGCAATAAAGGAAGGGTGGTGGCGTCCCGTTGCGGATCGTGATCCGTACCGGGGGCGCTGTCGGGGCCTTGATAGTGGAAGGGTTCCACGTTCGAGGGTGAGCCGGTCAGCAGCAGACCGTCGAGATGCGCGAGCACATCTTCAATCTCAGTCAGTTCGCCTAAGGAAGGAATGATGACCGGCAGCCCCAAAGCCGCGACGCTGACAGCACGCAAGTACTTGTCGCCGCTGACATGGTAGGGGTGCAGGCCAATCTGTTTGACGCACGCAGTAACGCCGATCAATGGCTTGAGTGCCATTTTTATCACCTCGAAGTTTCACACTAGAACGAGCTTTTCCGGAGCTTAGCCTTGTTGATTTTAATTAACAACTCTCATGTAAAAAATTCTAAACGCCGTACGTCCGAAGTTGAGGATTTACGCGGCTCGCAAGACTGATCTGGCACTCTCGTGCCCAAAAAAGGCCAGAAAATAAACGATGAAAGGCCAAGTGTTCGCTATTGACTTCACTTTGCCTTTCGGATTGACTGGGCTCGTGAAAGGGTAGTGAACATAATAATTAACAGCTAAATAGGTGCATCATGTCGGTCCCTCTGCGTGCCGTTCAACTCAACGAAGCAAACGCATTCCTTAAGAAATATCCTGAGGTTTTGTACGTCGACCTTCTGATTGCGGATATGAACGGTGTGGTGCGCGGCAAGCGCATCGAGCGCACCAGTCTTCATAAGGTTTACGAAAAAGGCATCAACCTCCCGGCGTCATTGTTTGCTCTGGACATCAACGGTTCCACGGTGGAAAGCACCGGCCTGGGTCTGGACATCGGTGACTCAGACCGAATCTGCTTTCCCATCCCTAATACGCTCAGCATCGAGCCTTGGCAGAAGCGCCCAACCGCGCAACTGTTAATGACCATGCACGAACTCGAAGGCCAGCCGTTCTTCGCTGACCCTCGCGAAGTGCTGCGTCAAGTCGTGAGCAAGTTCGATGCAATGGGCCTGACCATCTGCGCCGCGTTCGAACTCGAGTTCTATCTGATCGACCAGGACAACGTGAACGGTCGTCCGCAATCGCCACGCTCGCCGGTGTCCGGCAAACGTCCGATGTCGACCCAGGTCTACCTGATCGACGACCTGGACGAATACGTCGATTGCCTGCAAGACATCCTCGAAGGCGCGAAAGAGCAGGGCATTCCTGCCGACGCCATCGTCAAGGAAAGCGCCCCGGCGCAATTCGAAGTGAACCTGCATCACGTCAATGACCCGATCAAGGCCTGCGACTACGCGGTGTTGCTCAAGCGTCTGGTGAAGAACATCGCCTACGACCACGAGATGGACACCACCTTCATGGCCAAGCCGTATCCGGGCCAGGCGGGCAATGGTTTGCACGTGCACATTTCGATTCTCGACAAAGAAGGCAACAACATCTTTGCCAGCGAGGATCCCGAGCAGAACGCCGCGCTGCGTCACGCGATCGGCGGTGTGCTCGAGACCCTGCCGGCGCAAATGGCGTTCCTCTGCCCGAACGTCAACTCGTACCGTCGCTTTGGTGCGCAGTTCTATGTGCCGAACTCGCCGAGCTGGGGCATCGACAACCGTACCGTCGCGGTACGTGTGCCGACCGGTTCGCCGGACTCCGTGCGCATCGAACACCGCGTGGCGGGCGCCGATGCCAACCCGTACTTGTTGATGGCGTCGGTCCTGGCCGGTATTCACCACGGCCTGACCAACGAAATCGAGCCGGGCGCACCGGTCGAAGGCAATAGCTACGAGCAGAACGAGCAGAGCCTGCCGAACAACCTGCGTGATGCACTGCGCGAGCTGGACGACAGCGAAGTCATGTCGCGCTACATCGACCCGCTGTACATCGACGTGTTCGTGGCGTGCAAGGAAAGCGAGCTGGCCGAGTTCGAGAACTCCATCTCGGACCTTGAGTACAACTGGTACTTGCACACGGTCTGATGGGCCTGAGCGGTGGATCAATTGCCTTCGATGCTGAATGTGATGGCCCCTTCGCGGGCAAGCCTCGCTCCTACGGGGGGCGATGTGTCGGACACTGAAGAAGTGTTCGCAGCATCTCTCTGTAGGAGCTGAGCTTGCTCGCGAAGGCGGCGGAACATTCAACATTGATGGCGCCTGATGCGCCGCTATCGTGAGCAAGCTCAGCTCCTACAGGTTCTCCAACGACTACTTATTCCTCTGCGTCGAGTCACAACAATGACAAACACTCGCAGCGACTGGGAGCAACGCTTCCAGTCCTTAACAATCGAAGGCCGCGCATTCATCGACGGCCAATACCGCGTGGCACTCAGCGGCGATACCTTTGAATGCATGAGCCCGGTCGACGGCCGCTTCCTGGCCAGCGTCGCCAGCACCGACGAAGCCGACGCCAATGCGGCAGTCGCCGTCGCACGCCGCACCTTCGACTCCGGCATCTGGGCCAAACTCGCCCCGGCCGAGCGCAAGCGCGTCCTGATCCGCTTCGCCGATCTCATCCTGGCTAACCAGGAAGAACTCGCCCTGCTCGAAACCCTCGACATGGGCAAACCGATCAGCGACGCCATGAACATCGACATCCCGGCGACCGCCAACGCGATCCGCTGGAGCGCCGAAGCCATCGACAAGATCTACGATGAAGTCGCTGCGACACCGCACGACCAACTCGGCCTTATCACCCGCGAGCCCGCAGGTGTGGTCGCTGCCATCGTGCCGTGGAACTTCCCGCTGATCATGGCCAGCTGGAAGTTTGCCCCGGCCCTCGCGGCAGGCAACTCGTTCATCCTCAAGCCTTCTGAAAAGTCGCCACTCACGGCCATCCGCATCGCCCAACTGGCGCTGGATGCCGGCATCCCGAAAGGCGTGTTCAATGTCCTGCCGGGCTACGGCCACACCGTCGGCAAGGCGCTGGCGTTGCACATGGACGTCGACGTGCTGGCCTTCACCGGCTCGACCGCGATTGCCAAGCAACTGCTGATCTACGCCGGGCAAAGCAACATGAAACGCGTCTGGCTCGAAGCCGGGGGAAAGAGCCCGAACGTGGTGTTCGCCGACGCGCCGGATTTGCGCGCGGCAGCACAAGCGGCGGCCGGTGCGATTGCCTTCAACCAGGGCGAAGTCTGCACCGCCGGTTCGCGCTTGCTGGTGGAGCGATCGATTCGCGAGCAGTTCATTCCACTGCTGGTGGAAGCGCTGCAAGCCTGGAAACCGGGGCACGCCCTCGATCCAGAAACCACCGTCGGCGCAGTGGTCGATCAGCGCCAACTGGAGAACGTGCTGCGCTACATCCAGATCGGCAAAGACCAGGGCGCGCAACTGATCGCCGGCGGCTGCCGCACCCTCGAAGACACCGGTGGCCTGTACGTGGAACCGGCGATTTTCGATGGCGTGACCAACGCCATGACCATCGCCCGGGAAGAAATCTTCGGCCCGGTACTGTCGCTGATCACCTTCGACACCTTCGATGAAGCGCTGGCAATTGCCAACGACAGCATCTTCGGCCTGGCCGCCGGCGTGTGGACCAGCAACCTGAGCAAGGCCCACATCTTTGCGCGCGGCTTGCGCGCCGGCAGCGTCTGGGTCAACCAGTACGACGGCGGCGACATGACCGCGCCGTTTGGCGGGTACAAGCAGTCGGGTAACGGTCGGGACAAATCGCTGCACGCGTTCGACAAATACACCGAACTCAAAGCGACCTGGATCAAGCTTTAACACCTCTACAACGGCGGTCGCAGGCAGGTGCCAGCGGCCATCGGAGAAACCTATGAAACAAAGCTCTGTTAATCAAAAGCATGTAAACAGCTACTACGCCGCCACCCGCAACTTCACCGGCGACTTCCCGGCGCTGGAACAAGCGGTGGACTGCGACGTCTGCGTGATCGGCGCCGGCTACACCGGTTTGTCCTCGGCGCTGTTCCTCGCTGAAGCGGGCTACAGCGTGACCGTGCTCGAAGCCGCCAAAGTCGGTTTCGGCGCCAGCGGTCGCAACGGCGGTCAACTGGTCAACTCCTACAGCCGCGACGTCGATGTCATCGAAGAACGCTACGGCGACAAGACCGCCGAAGTCCTCGGCAGCATGATTTTCGAAGGCGCCGACATCATCCGTCAGCGCATACAACACTACGACATCCAGTGCGACTACAAGCCGGGCGGCATCTTCGCCGCGCTGAACAAAAAGCAACTCAAAGGCCTGGCCGAGCAGAAAAGCAGCTGGGAGCGTTACGGCAACAAGAACCTGAAAATGCTCGACGCGGCTGACATCAAGCGCGAAGTAGGGTGCGACAACTACGTCGGCGGCCTGCTCGACATGCAGGGCGGCCACATCCACCCGCTGAACCTGGCCCTCGGCGAAGCCTCGGCCATTATCGGCCTGGGCGGCAAAATCTACGAGCAATCGGCGGCGGTGGAAATCACCTACGGCGAACCGATCACCGTACGCACCGCCAAAGGCGTGGTGCGCGCCAAGTACCTGCTGATCGCCGGTAACGCCTACTTGCCGCAAAACCTCGACAACCGCGTCACGCGCAAAAGCATGCCGTGCGGTTCGCAAATCGTCGTCACCGAACCGTTGTCCGAAAAGGTTGCGCGCAGCCTGATCAAAAACAACTACTGCGTCGAAGACTGCAACTACCTGCTCGACTACTACCGCCTCACCGCCGACAACCGTCTGCTGTACGGCGGCGGCGTGGTCTACGGCGCCCGCGAGCCGGACGACATCGAGCAACTGATCAAGCCGAAAATCCTCAAAACCTTCCCGCAACTGAAGGACGTGAAAATCGACTACCGCTGGACCGGCAACTTCCTGCTGACCATGTCACGCATGCCGCAATTCGGCCGCATCGAAAAAAACGCCTATTACATGCAAGGCTACAGCGGCCACGGCGTCACCTGCTCGCACCTGGCCGGCAAACTGATCTCGGAAATGATCCGCGGCGACGCCGAACGCTTCGACGCCTTCGCCTCATTACCGCACATGCCAATGATCGGCGGCCGCACCTTCCAGGCCCCACTCACCGCCATGGGCGCCGCGTACTACGCACTGCGTGACCGGTTCGGCATCTAAGCGTTAACCTTACCGGCGGCCTTCAAACGTGGGGCCGCCGGCTTTTTTGCCGGCCATTTATCGAACCTGCTGAGCAACACGAACAAACGTGATTTAATAGCCGCCTTTCAAATTTCCGGGACAGGGAAGCGGTGTTTTCGCGGCCAAAAGTCGCCCGCCATCCACCCCCATAACCCTTAAGTATTCTTCGCATAAGGCTGTCATGGACACGGGCTCACGACTCAAATTAGTACGCGAAAGCTACAAACTGTCCCAGCGCGAGCTGGCCCGGCGTAGCGGCGTCACCAATGCCACCATCTCCCTGATCGAACAGAACCGCGTCAGTCCCTCCGTCAGCTCCCTGAAAAAACTGCTCGAAGGCATCCCCATGTCCTTGGCAGACTTCTTCACCTTCGACCAACCACCCCGCGAGCATCAATACGTGTTCCGCGCCAATGAACAGCCGGATCTTGGGCGTCATGGGCTGCGGTTGTTGTTGATTGGCGCTTCGGTGCCGAGCCGGCAGATGCGGCTTTTGCGGGAGCAATACGCGCCGGGGGCTAGTTCGGGGGAAGAGCCGATTGTGCACTCGGAAGGGGAGGAGTGTGGGCTCGTCACCCGTGGCACGGTTGAGCTGACGGTTGATGGGCAGATTAGTGTGCTGAATGCTGGGGATGGGTATTACTTTCCGACGACGCTGCCGCATCGGTTTCGGAATATTGGGGCGGATGAGGCGGAAATCATCAGCTCCAACACCCCGGCTAACTTCTGATCTCAACAACGGACGCCAACCTGTAGCAGATGCCGAAGGCTGCGTCCGCGGCCAACACCAATTTCCAATGGAAATCGCGGCACAGGTTTTTTTCAAAGTAAATAGACTTCACTTCATGACTGGACCATGCATCCGGCCCCTCGAATGGCTGCCAAGGGTCGATTACTGCCTGTCATGACGGGCAGTAATCGACCCGAAGCTGACATTCAGAGTAAGAAAATAAGTCAGTCCCCTTTTCCCTTTTGGTGCAGGCAGCTAACGTTTGAGTTCAGCGGCGGCCGAAGGCCGTCCGCTGGAACGAATGGTTAGACGCTTGTTGCGACAACACGGACCATACCTCCAAGCCCTGGCTCGACGTGAACGGAAAAGCCGTTCGCCTGAAGTGCCGTGGATACCCACTCTGGCGAAAGCCTGAGCTTCCGATAGGCGCTGACCCGTAGCCGCCAAGTAGAAGCAATTCGTTCATGGAGCACATCGTGCACATTGACGTAATAGGGTTCGTACTCAAGAAAGCAGGTCAAGATTCGATCGGTGTCGCTCTTTACGGAGACAAAGCGCCCTTGGCCAACAAGTGGAGATGTGTAGTCTCGGAACGTGGCGATGAACTTACCACCCGACCGCAACGATTCCGCAGCAAGAGAGAACAGCTTCTCGACGGACGCCAGTTCTGGCAGGTGAGTCAACGTGTCTCCCATGCACAAGATTAGATTTGCCTTTGCGTCGAGGTGGCGCTGAAATGACAAAAGGTCATCCTCGACCGCTCTGACGGGCAGCGCTTCAGCGTGCACCCGCAGCTCGTCAAGCAGGATAGAGGATGTGTCCACGGCGACCACCGAGCAGCCGCGGCGAGCCAATGGAATGGCGTGCATGCCGAAGCCCGCGCCGAGATCAACGGCGGTGGTTCCACTGGCTAGATTTGGGAGAACGGCTTCGATCTCGGCTTCGCCCCGAGATACGGCGGCATCAAAGCCGCCGGCCATCCACAGGTAGACAGGAGCGAGGTGGGTCTCGTAGTGATCAGCGACGGTGGCCATGAATGTGGGTTCCAAGCGTCTAACGTTCAGGTTAAGGGGCCGCGGTACGCGGTCCCAGTGAGCGGAGCGAGCGATTTGAACCGTTTGTTAGGCATTGATGCGCTTAAGGAAGCAAGCCATACCCCGCCGCAATGAGCAGCGGAGAGACCAGGAGCGTTGCCCAGAACCCTGATTTTGGAACGGCAATGACGCAAATGATTGAGGTGATGAGCACGTAGATGCCAACGATTTTGAGTAGTGCGAGGTCGCCAACTGCTACGGCATGAATGGCTGCGTGCCCGGCGAGCATGAAAAGCGGCCCCAAAATGGTAAACCAGAGTGCAGTACGCCGAACTTCATGCGTTCTGAACTGGTCGACGAAGCCGGCGCTCACGGCTTCGGCGAATGCTGTTTTGAACTTGATAATACCGAATGGAATATGGAAGACGCCCAAGGCGAACAGGGTCCATGCGACGATGTTTGACATGTCTTATGCTCCCTAACGGTAAGGTGGAATGAGTGGGCCTAACGACCGAGTTGAGGCGCGCGCATGAAGCGGGCGAAGCCCGCAAGGCGCGTCCCGCTCGAACGACTGGTTAGACCTCAGTGGGCTGCGCATGGCGACTGGGAGTTTTGCTCACGCCTCCGTGGCCATTGGCCAGCCTATTCGTGCGGCACGACGGAGATTGGATTGAACGACCAAGCGGTGGAACGGGGCGATGACAAGAATATAGAGACGACCCAGGCGGTTGTGGCAATGGACCACGGTTGACAGAGTCAGGTGATGTTTGCCTCCCGCCGACGGCTGATTGGAACAGAGGACGGAGAGCCTGAAGTCCAGGTGCTTGTCGTCTTCTCCAAGGATAACTTCGGTCGGACTTGTGCCGTAGATCCTGAAGATGCCGACGCGGCCTGTCTTGCTTTCCGCACCAAGTGACGCAAGTTGCTTGGCAGTTTTGAGGCCGAATCTGCCGACCACCGCATCTCGGACTGCCATGAGGCTGCTGACCCACGGTGCTTGTTGGGAGAAGATGAACCTCGCCAACAGTTCGGGATTGGTCGACGCTCCGGGCGGAAGCTCGATTGAGTAAGCATCAGCAAGATTCGTCGATGCGTAGGCTCTGACAATTGCCGACTCCGGAGGAAGCGATACCGGCGTTGCGCGATGCTGTTGGGTTGACATGTGTGCGATCCAGTGGTTGGGTTCTGAGGTCTAACGCGCCGTTGAGCGGCGCCGGAGCGCGGAGCGCGGAGGCGTCCGCTCCAACGGCTGGTTAGGCGTCATTCACATCGTTTCCAGCAGACGGAGATTCTTCTCTAAGTTCAATTCTTCCACCGTAACAGCAATTCCTTTTGAGTTGTCTGTGCGGAGATGAATGATCTTTTGGTACTCGGGTGAGTGGTACCAACTATTAAGCGCTTCCTTTGATTTGAATCGAATAACGACCGTCATCGAGCCTGGCTCACCCTCTAACGGTTCCGATTCGTAATCGGCTACGAGTATTTCTGCGCCGTGCGCTTCAAGCGTCGGAAAGACGGCGGGGACATAAGATTTAAAGCCTTCCGGCTTCGTGAGTTCGAAGTTGGCAACCAGATATGCGCTCATCAATTTCTCCTTGACTCGTCGTGTTACTAACTTGGTTTTGTCATTTCGTCGAGGAACCTAGCCGCTGCAGGATAATGTGACGGCTCCGTGACGCCTAACGATTAAGCTAAGGGGCCGCGGCACGCGGTCCCAGTGAGCGAAGCGAGCGATTTGAACCGCTTGTTAGGCTTGTGAACTTGAACTGCTTTTTTGGCATTTGATTGCACGGCTTTTTGTACCAGAAATACGCTTGGATGTAGCCGTCCGGGCAACACCCCTTCCTGAAGCGAAGTTGCCCACCTGAATTTTAAGTGGATACCATCGCCCTTATGCCTATGATCAGGTAGGGGACATCGCCGGACGGTTACCGACTTTCAAGCCGGACAGGGACAACCGCGCTCACTGCTCATTCCCAAGCACACGAGGTATCTGCATAGTGGAGGAATCTCGTTGTGCAAGCGGCTCTTTTTCCATATTGCGGCGTGCCTACTTAGGCTATCAGGTACGTATTCAAGTGTGGGGTTCACGGCAACTTCAGGTTCCAGGCACTAGCGCATCAGGAGCGGAGCTCGCATGGATCGTGGCGATGCCGTCCGGATAACCAATGTCCACACCTTGATGAGGTCCAGAGCCCGCTGAGCGATCAAAGCTTCCGAAGGAACAGCATGAATTAAGTGGATGTTGTTGAGGCGCCAACTTCTCCTTGTCGGATACTGAGCCCGATCAAGGCATCATAGAGCTCTTGCTGCCCAGCTGGCAGAACAGGGAGCAACGTCGCACGGCGCTTGTCGACATCGAACCAGGATTCAACCAACCATCCCACCAGATAGAGCGCCGAAAGGCATCCGCCAGCGGTTGCAATGTTCCCCTGGCAAACAAGAGGCTGGTCCACGGGCTCAAGTCCCAGAGCTTGCAAGCTCGATCGTGCATCCGGGTGTGTAGCTGCTTGGCCGCTGAGCAGCCCAAGCCGTTCGAGAATGAAGGCTCCGGCGCATATGGAGCCGATTCGCTGGCGTCTGGAATCAAGTTCAAACGACGGCAGGAAATCTGGAGCGGCAAGTGCGGCGGGTATCCCTTCCTTGCCGCTGACGAACAGTACCGCGTCGGCGTTATTGGCCTCGGAAAGCGGACCGTGCCCCGAAACAGGCAGGCCGTGCGCCGATCGCACGATAGAGCTAGAGCCCAATATTCGGACGTGCCAGTCCTCGGTGTTGCGGCCTAAAATGTCCCACATCAGGAATAGGTCGATATCAGTGAATTGGTCGAAAGCAACCAGAACGATTTTCTTCAAGGCGAGCTCCATGAAAAGTGCTGGCGTGCAAAACGCAACGGCCGTCTTTGCTGGTGTTCGCAGCGTATCAATCGGTTGCGCACCATACACAGTCTGTATGGCGCTAAATATGGAGCGAAGTAACTCGTGAGAAAACTAACTCGTAACCATTGGGTCGCGGCTGGCTTTGAGGCCCTCGACCAAATAGGGCATATTGGCGTTTCGGCCGAGAGTCTATCGCGCCGATTGAATGTAAGCGACCCATAAACCACACATGGCAAAAAACCGATGTGTGCATTTAGCGCAAGATAGTCGGGGAACAGTTCCACGGCAGCAAGGCTTCGAAGTCTTCTACCGAAGTAGCTTGTGGCAGGCGTTCAAGTACGTCGCGCAGCCACGTATAGGGCTCTTGGCCGTTGGCTTTGGCAGTTTCGACCAGGCTATAGATCTGCGCACTGGCCGTCGCGCCCTTGGGCGTGTCGCTGAACATCCAATTTTTGCGACCGATCACAAAGGGTTTTACCGCTCGCTCGGCCCTATTGTTATCAATGGGCAGGAAGCCAGCCTCGGTGTAACGCTCAAGCTTGCTCCAGTTGCTGGCCAGATAACCGACGGCTTTGCCCAAGGCACTTTGCGTCGTCACCTGGGGATGGGTTTTCTCCAGCCAGCTTTTTAGTTCTGCGAGTACCGGCAGGCTTTTTTCCTGTCGAGCGCTAAAGCGCTGGTCGTCGCTGGCCTCTTTGAGCTCGCGCTCGATGCCGTAGAGTTTATTGATCAGGTTCAGCGCGATGTCGGCTCGCCCGGTCTTACCCTTGGGCTGCACTTTTTGCGCATCGACGAACTTACGTCGCGCATGCGCCCAGCAGCCCAAACGCTCGACACCTGGCTGCGCGCCCAAGGCGTTATAGCCGGCGTAATCGTCGGTCATCAGGTAGCCGCGATAATCGGCAAGCAGGCGCAACGGCACCTCCTGCGCTCGGCTGGTGGTGTAGTCAAACAGGACAACCGGGCGCTCAAGCGGGCCGCTGGCTTGGACCCACATCCAAGACTGGCTGGTCGGATCTCGATCCGGTTCCTTCAGCACTTGTACCCGCGTTTCGTCGCAGTGGATCACCGGACTTTCCAGCAATCGGTCGCGCATCAAATTCAGCAACGGTTGCAAGTGTTCGCCGCACTGGATCACCCAGCGCGCCAAGGTTTGTCGGGGGATATCGACGCCGTGTCGGCCAAGTACTTTTTCGAACCGATACAGTGGCAAACCGTCGACGTATTTGGTGGTCAGCAGCATCGCCAGGACGCTGGGACTGGCCATGCTCTTTTCGATCAGTTGTGCCGGTTTGTCAGCAGTGACCGGTGCCGTTTCACAACCACGGCACGCGTAGACCTTGCGGATGTGTTTGATGACGCGGATCTGCATCGGCACGATTTCCAGCTGTTCGCTGGTTTCTTCGCCGATGACGTGTTTGCGGCAACCGCAAAGGCAAGTCAGTTCGTGTTCGGGCAGTTCGTGGATGACTTCAATGCGCGGCAGGTCGGCGGATAGCGGTTTGCGTTTACCGCGGCGCTGGGTCGGGGCAACGACTTCTTCGTCTTCAGCAATACCTTCTTCCAGCACGGCAACGCTTTCGGCTTCGTTGAACAGCGCCAATTGCGGTGTCTCAGCGTCGACCGTCTGCTCGGATTTGCGGCCAAATAAACGGTCACGTAGCAACTTGATCTGTTCTTTCAGATCAACAATCTGGCCCTTGTCCAACTGACGCTCACTGAGCATCTGCACAAGCATTTGCTTGAGCAGAACAGGATCATCAGGGAGCATTTCGGGCATCAAATTCATGCCCGGATTATATCCGATCAGGCGACGAATCGAGGGGTTAAAACTTGATGTGGGCGGTTGCGCCAGAGGTCAAAGCCGTCCAGTAACCAGTTCAACTCTTGCACGCTCAGCACGATAGCTTCATCGCTGAGCTCAGGTGATGTTTTGAAACGTTCGGACTCCAGGCGCTTGAGCCAAAGGCAAAAGCCGTTGCGCTCCCAATAGAGGATTTTTACTCGATTACGGTGGCGATTCAGAAAAACGAAAAGCACGGGATCGAACACCGCGACCTTGATATCCAATTCGACGAGGGCGGACAGGCCGTCGATGGATTTTCGGAAGTCCACGGGTTTGGGGTACAGATAAACTTTTTCGACTTTGGCGTCGGGACGCATCATGGTTGCGAGCTCCTGAAAGAGATCAAGAGCACAGCATCAGGCTTCAACTGGCGGCTTTGAATGTGGGTACGGTGGATCGCTTACGCCGCACTGGATCACCCAGCGCGCCAAGGTTTGTCGGGGGATATCGACGCCGTGTCGGCCAAGTACTTTTTCGAACCGATACAGTGGCAAACCGTCGACGTATTTGGTGGTCAGCAGCATCGCCAGGACGCTGGGACTGGCCATGCTCTTTTCGATCAGTTGTGCCGGTTTGTCAGCAGTGACCGGTGCCGTTTCACAACCACGGCACGCGTAGACCTTGCGGATGTGTTTGATGACGCGGATCTGCATCGGCACGATTTCCAGCTGTTCGCTGGTTTCTTCGCCGATGACGTGTTTGCGGCAACCGCAAAGGCAAGTCAGTTCGTGTTCGGGCAGTTCGTGGATGACTTCAATGCGCGGCAGGTCGGCGGATAGCGGTTTGCGTTTACCGCGGCGCTGGGTCGGGGCAACGACTTCTTCGTCTTCAGCAATACCTTCTTCCAGCACGGCAACGCTTTCGGCTTCGTTGAACAGCGCCAATTGCGGTGTCTCAGCGTCGACCGTCTGCTCGGATTTGCGGCCAAATAAACGGTCACGTAGCAACTTGATCTGTTCTTTCAGATCAACAATCTGGCCCTTGTCCAACTGACGCTCACTGAGCATCTGCACAAGCATTTGCTTGAGCAGAACAGGATCATCAGGGAGCATTTCGGGCATCAAATTCATGCCCGGATTATATCCGATCAGGCGACGAATCGAGGGGTTAAAACTTGATGTGGGCGGTTGCGCCAGAGGTCAAAGCCGTCCAGTAACCAGTTCAACTCTTGCACGCTCAGCACGATAGCTTCATCGCTGAGCTCAGGTGATGTTTTGAAACGTTCGGACTCCAGGCGCTTGAGCCAAAGGCAAAAGCCGTTGCGCTCCCAATAGAGGATTTTTACTCGATTACGGTGGCGATTCAGAAAAACGAAAAGCACGGGATCGAACACCGCGACCTTGATATCCAATTCGACGAGGGCGGACAGGCCGTCGATGGATTTTCGGAAGTCCACGGGTTTGGGGTACAGATAAACTTTTTCGACTTTGGCGTCGGGACGCATCATGGTTGCGAGCTCCTGAAAGAGATCAAGAGCACAGCATCAGGCTTCAACTGGCGGCTTTGAATGTGGGTACGGTGGATCGCTTACGATTGAATGTGACCCGCGGATCGTTCTATCACCATTTCCGCAATCGCGAAGACTTTGTCCGCACCTTGCTGACCGCTTGGGAAGAAGACTACACGGGGCGCATGCTCGCCTATGCAGCGCAGGGTCGTAGCGCGGGCGAAACCTTGAAACGCTACTTGAGTATTGCCGCTGAGAAACAACCTGGGCGGGAAGCTTCCATCCGAGCCTGGTCGCTGCACGATCCGTTGGTAGGCGAGTTCCAGCAGCGTGTTGACACAAGACGACTGGACTTCGCGATACGGACGTGCCGCCGCTTGGTCCATGTGCCAGGCGAAGCAGAAGTAATTGGTCTGGTGGCCCATCTGTGCCTGATTGGAGGTCAACAGGCAGGGCTGCGGCGTGATGCCGCTCGCTTCAACAGTTTCCTGCATCGAGCCTTTTCACTTTTCGAAGGGGCTCTTCCACCGTGGCGGGCCTAAGTCATGAGCTAAATTGGGTAACTGAATAAATAGAGGTCGCGTGCCTGCCTGGCCTGGATCAGTACAAGAGAAAGCGGTGTAGTCTTTCATCGCCCGAGTTACAGACTGAATCGCCCCTAATTTCGTAGCCACTCGATGACCGCTTCTGGCCGTTTTCTGCCTGTCGTGACCGGCAGAGAGCAGCCAGCTTCTGCTGGTCGCGACAGGTCGCAGTCGGCCACCTCTCTGCCGGTCACGACAGGAGGGACCCTGTCGGCCGTGGCCAGCGAGAACCTAGGCATGGAATACACATTCAACACCTAGGCCGGCGCCACTTCCGTGCATGAACTGCTCAATGGCGTGCAATTCGGCCTGGCTCGTCCGGAGGTGAAGTACACCAGGCACATCGACGGTGAATTCAAGACGGTCGACCAGTCCCTGCTGAACATGCAGATCGTCATAGAAATGATAGGGCGTGTGGGGCAGTTGCCGAAGCTCTGATCAGCGAAAGGACTGTTGTCACCATGCAAAAAAACGCCTATCGATCACTGATCGGCGTTTTTGTTAAAGATGCCTTTGCTGCAATGCACGCGGACGTACTGAGCTAAAAGGCATCCAGTGCATTACACATTCTCAACAGGCTCGCTCTCAGGTTTTCCGGTTGGGTTCAAGCGCTGCAACGCGACCAGGCACTGGCCACCGTCCAACAGGATCAGTTCATAGTCCTGGCCCGCCTTTGGGGTGAAACGAAAGGTTTTCTGGCAGCTATAGGAAAAGCCAGCGGAAACATGGCCCTCACTCTGAAAATTCATGGCGAAGGGCTTATCCCCTGGCACCTTCAGTTCCGTACGCGCCAGCGCTTGCCCTTCTACCCGGCGGTTACTCTCGGGCATCCCCAGGCGGCGGCCATTATTCTGGTCAGCAAAGCCTGATTCGGACACGGCCATCACCCCCGAACCGGGAACGCGCCAATCAATGCAATCGCGCCCCGGCACGCCGCGTGCCATGCCGTTGGTAATGACGCGCAAGCGCGCGGTGTCGCCCGTCGCGGGTTCGACGTAGGGCGTGGAGTAGGCCCGCATATTGGAAATATTGCCGCAGCCACTCACGGCCAACGCCATGCCTGCTATCAGAAGCGTTCTCATGGAAATCCTTTCCTCAGGGCTTAACGGCAGTGATAAGGGCTCTCGCCGCGCAGTTCCTCACCGGTCTTGTTGTCACGAATAATCACCGTAGCCCCTGGCGCGTTGAGGCAGAAGGCATTGCGTACGGGGTAAATGTTATGGCCCTCGGCGACGAAGGTGCCGAGCTTTTTTATTTGTGCGCCGGAAGCGTCGTGGGCCGTCACGGTGTATTCACCCGACATCGTCAAGCAGCCGCTCAGTGAAAGTAACAAGGTGGCGCAGATTGCATATTTCACAGGTGATTTCCCTATAGGTTTCAATGTCGACACCTTCGGAACGGGGCGGTATTTTTGCGGCTTCAGCGCGCGGACTCACAGGCTTTAAGCTCATGCCGGGTGTCCAGCGCACAGAGATCAAAGCCGTCGCGCCGGGTGTAGCCAGCGCGCTTCATGCACTCGAAGCGCTCTGCTTTTTGTTCGAGGGTAGCGTTGGGATCGATGCCGGAGCCGTTCTTTGAACCGCAAGCCAACATGGATGCGAAGACATCCTTATTGCTCGCACCGGGCTTTTCCCATAGGTCGGCTTCTGCTGTAGGAGGCTGAAAAGGTTTGCCGAAACAGGCCGTGACGAGCGGTAACAGCAACACCGCAAATGCAACAGGTTTAAGCCACATTGAAGGTTTCCTTATTTTCTAGGGCTGACAGGGACTAACACAGGCTTATTGTCTTTCATGCCGGTCCAGTACCTCATGCAAGCAGCCTCACCGTTGCCATAACAGCTATGCATCGTGGTGGCGCCGGTGAAGACATTGCCCAACTCCTTGAGCAAATTACGCCCCTCAGGAATAACGCCACCCGTATCTGGGTTATTACCCATGAAGAACAACCTGCCAACCGGATCATAGTTATGGACCTCGTATTTCAGGACCATCTTCGTGCGTTCGGTGGGATCGGTGACGGCTGAGCGGCCTGGCGACTGCGGTAATACGTGACTGCGCATGCAGCAGACCGGCACCTTGAAAGCGCTTTATCCGCAACCCGCGCTCATTGCCCCGGTGATACAGAGCACTGAAGCGGCCGTCGGCAAAAAAATGGCGTTGTATCAGGCGTGCAAGGCGTGCGCTGTGGCCAAAAGGCGTAACCCAGTCGAGAAACCACAACCGATCGCCGCTGTTCCAGTCGTCCGAAGGCAGGCTGATTGCAGGGTTTTGCAGGTACCGCTGTTCGCTGTCGGCGCTGAACCAACACCAGGAGGCATACAACACCGGGCGCCCTTGTTCGTAGCCAATGATGAACTGGCGGTTGGCGATGGCCGGCAACAGTAGAGCGTTCAATGCGTGCAACGGCGCATCGCGATGGGCCGCCGAATGCATCCACAACCACACGGCGGCGCCCAGGGCTTGAGCCTCGTTCCAGGGTTCCTCGCTGAAAGCCGGCGCCATCAGCTCAAGGTTATCGAGTTGCATGGCAAATCCTCACAGGGACCACGTCAGGCTGAAATCTGCCGTGGTGCTGGCGGTCTCGAAGCCCTTGGGTTTGCTGATGGGTTGACCGACAAACACGTCGTAAGACACTTGACGGTAGCCACCGCGCAGCCCCACCACGTAGCCGGCCAGTGCCGAGGTAGTAATTCGGAGCGGTATGAATGTCCGCTCTTGGCCGGTTGCTGCCTGTCGGGAAGGGCTGCAAACGACCCATAGCGGACACTCACCAGGACTTCTCTTCAGGCATCACTATATTCGACTCGATCTTCCTCCCCATGCTGATGCGGGGTTCGGTCGAATAGCCCAGAGATTCATAAAAGGTTTTGACACTTTCATTTGAGCTGACGATTTGCAGATTGATTTTCATGCACCCTCGCGCCGTCAAAGCACCCTCTGCATGACGGACTAGATTCATCCCTATGCCTTTTCTGCGGTGCGACGGGTGCACCGCCACCGAATACAACCATCCACGATGGCCGTCGTATCCCGCGAGAACGGTGCCAACAACTTCATTTCCTGACAGGGCCACAAAGAAAAGACCATCCGCTGCGGCCAGTTTTTTGTCGATAGCAAGGCTGGGGGTGTTATGCGCGGTTTCGTAACCGAATACGGTTTCCCAGAGTTCCACGACGCAACGGCGATGGTGTTCATTTGAGTAGTCGGCAATAGCATCCATGGTGTAGCCCTCGAATTGAAGGGGCTGACGCTAGCGCCTTGGCGTGGGTAATGTCCACTGTCTCTTTTTGGCCGAGTGCTGCCCGTCACGAAGGGCTTCAATCGACAAAAACGGTCAGCTAAATCCAATTATGGTTATCTTCTTTCGCCCGCTTCCAGTACCGGTTAACGACTATCAGGAGCAAACGAAGTCAGTTTTTCTATCGTGCCTGGTGGGTTATCGATCGAAGTCAGGATGATACGAACAGCCATAACCACACCGGCGAGAACGGCAGCAAGGCCCGATGCTTCTAAAGGTGTTGGCAGCCGACTTTGAAACAGCAAGCCGAGTAATGTAGCGAACAGTGATTCAAGGGATATCAGTTGTCCAGAAAGCACCATAGGAAGGCGATGGGACGCTGCGTTCCATGCCCAGGCTCCGGCGAGTGAGGACATCACCGCAATAACCAGGCCCCAGACGTACAGATGTCCTGCCAAGGAAACACTGAAACCAAGGATTGGCAGCTTGAGAAGGTCTAGCGCGTGCACAACCGGTAACAAGCACACGGTGCCCATTCCGGCACCGGCCATCATGAGGCCTGTCCAGATACCTGACGCATTGGCCGGGAGTTTCTCCAGGGCACTCTGGTTCAGCAAGCTGAATGCGAGCCACAAGACAACGGCGCAGACAGAAAAAATCAATCCCATCAGCCACGACCCGTGGCCCGCAATGGGTTGATTGATACTACTGATGTTCGTCAGCACAAGCCCGCCAGTCAAAAATGTCAGCGGTATCATCAGTCTGCGCCATGGAAGCGTTTTTTTCGTGGCGTTGCTGAGCAATGCCAAAAAGACTGGCACCATGCCAATAAACGCTGGAGTCAGCACGGGGCCGCCAAAAATAACACCAGCGGCAATGCAGGTGCTGTACCCGAGGTATCCGATCACGCCCAGACCGGCGGCGAGAAATTGCTGGTTGCGACGCAGGCACCGTAGCTGGGCGCGACAGAGCACCATGACCACCACACCCAGCGCACCCGCGATCAGAAACCGGATAACCATCAAATCATAGATGCTGTAGGCGCCCGTGACGTAGGGGGCTATGAA
This sequence comes from Pseudomonas sp. ZS1P83, assembly GCF_054897825.1. Lineage (NCBI taxonomy): Bacteria > Pseudomonadati > Pseudomonadota > Gammaproteobacteria > Pseudomonadales > Pseudomonadaceae > Pseudomonas > Pseudomonas sp. ZS1P83. The sequence goes on along the minus strand of NZ_CM142706.1, from coordinate 2,838,963 downwards.
ATTAAGAGCCCAGCTCAGGGTCGCGACCACGGCAAGGGTCACTCCGGCGATGATGTTTGAGTGAGCAATGATCATCAGGCATATCCGCGAGGTATTCAGCTCATGTTGCACAGCGCCAAGGGTATGCTACAAACGAGTTCTCGGTCTTGGATGCATAACGTCTGATTATGAATACACTTGGGAAGTCATTGCCGCCGCTTGCCAGTTTGCTGCCCTTTGAAGCGGCTGCTCGACTGGAAAGCTTTTCGAAGGCTGCCGATGAATTGCACATCACTCAAGCGGCGATTAGCCGCCAGATCCGTGGGCTTGAAGAAAATCTTGGGTTGAAGCTTTTTTGCCGCCGCAACCGCGCAGTCTTCCTGACGCAGGAGGGGCGTGAGCTAGGGCGCGTGGTGAGCACCGCATTGCAAAGTATCAGCGACAGTGCCGTCACCCTTCGTGAATCACCCCGCAAAAACCGTGTCGTTTTACTGTGTCAGTTGTGCGAAGCGTTCTATTGGTTGATGCCGCGCCTTTCGACGTTTCACCAGCTACACCCGGAAATCGAGATCCAGGTCGCGACATCCACCAGACCGTTGACTGAATTCAATGACCATTTTGACGTGGCCTTACAAAGTACCGGACGCCCCAGCGGCTTGCATGCTCTGGCGTTCACCGCCGCTGATGAAGTGTTTCCTGTGTGCAGTCCTCATTACCTGACTGCCCGACAGTCACTCTGGATTACCGATCTTCGCCTCCACACGCTTTTACACCATCGCGCCACGCCACCGCACTTGATGGAATGGGATACTTGGTTGCAGGCCTTTGGGCAGACATTAGAGGGTTATCCTCAGGGCTCCGTGTTTGATAGTTACCCCTTGATGCTCCAGGCCGCCGTCGAGGGGCATGGAATTGCAATGGGGTGGCGCCGAACAGCCGGGAGGCTTATTGATAGCGGTGCGCTGGTGAGACCTTGTGTAGAAAGTGTCCCTTTACCTGAAGCGATATCCGTTTTTAAACAATATGGCGCAGAAGATCGGATTGAGGTGCGCGCGCTGATTGAGTGGCTTGCAGAGGAATTACGTAGTGGAAGCTGAAAGCTCTATTCCATATCGATGACGCTGGGATACAACCGCTTCTGGCCGTTCTTTGCCGGTCGTCACTACTGCGTGTGCTGGTCAAGTTGAATACAAACGGTTGGTCAGCACAAGTGCAATTGACTGGTCAGTGGCAATGCAAATGGGTGGTCAAGTGCGCTGCAATTACGCAGCAACCCACCAGAGGGAGCCCTAGACTTTTCGATGTGAGCGACAAGGTTTCCGGCAGCGTTGTCGGTATCAGTTGTCACTCGCCGTGTTCAAAGCAGTCTCCCTGATCCATATCTTCACCATCATCGCTCCCTTGGTAGCGTTCATTGTTTGGGTTGAGCTGGTCTGAGTGGTTATCCATGCTCGATTGGTAAGCATCGTTGTTTGGGTTCAGGCTGTCGCTACGGTCATCATTCGCTGTTCTGCCCATCGTCCTTTCCTCAATGTCGTGCTGTCTGGTGCCTAGACCTCTTTAAGAGGACCGATCATAAAGATTAAAGTTGAAATTTCTTGATATCACATCTGGATTACTACGAATCGGCATTGCCCGCATCAGAGATAGCTAATCAGTTGATTGTTCACTCAGCCACGCTCCAATGCCCTCATAGAAAACCTTCGCCTGCTGTGCGAGTTCCTGGGTAGCGTAGTACGGGCGGCTTTTTCGCCCCCGTTCAGTTGTCAGTTTGATGGCGGTACTGTCGTGTTTCTTGATGCAGCAGGCGGCTGGGTAATTGCATTGACTTGACCAGCCGTTTGCATTGCCACTGACTAGCCGACTCCCGGTAAATATTTCCAGCGAGTGCAGCTCTAGAGCCCACGGATCCTAAAGCTGAAGGACTGCAATCGACCCAAAGCTGACATTGTCCTCAGTCGGCTCCAAGTCTTCTCTCGATCCAGTAGGTTGTGGGTATTCAGCGGCGCCACGATCCCTCGGGCAATTCGACCTGCCGATGGGCCGCAGCCAAGGCAACCTTCAGCCCCTCTTTATCCAGCGGTATGCAGTAGGCGGGTTTAGCCCGTTCGAATCGCCAGCTTTCATCAAGGCTGCCCGCATCTGCCGCGTCGAATCCAATCTCGTCCAGTAACTTGATCACCAGCGCTTTCGCCGCCGGATCATCCGCAGCGATCGGCAGTGCGCGTCGATCGGGCGCAGCTTTATGGCGCGAGTCCTGCACCAGGTCCTGGGCGAGGATTGCATTGAACACTTTGACCACGCTGGAGTGGGGCAGATGCTCGGCGAGCAGGCGGCTGGTGGTGGTTTCGAATCGGTCGAGAGCGGCAATGTGACCGTCGCGTTCCGGGTAGTAATTGTTGGCATCCAGCACGGTTTTGCCCTCAAGCCACTTGGCCGGCACGCTTCGGTAATGCTCAAGGGGAATTGCCACGAGTACAACTTCGCCAAATTGTGCTGCGTCCTCGATAGTGCCGACCTGACTGCCAGGAATGCCACTGAGCACGCTGCTCATGGTCTGTGGCCCACGTGAATTGCTGAGCATCGCCTCGTGTCCCGCCGCGATGACCAATTGCGCCACTGCACGTCCGATGAAGCCTGCCCCAATAATGCCGATACGCATGTCGTTGCTCCGCTGGTTGGTAAGAAGAAACCATGATGATTGCCAACCAAGGGCAGATAAATAATCATCGGCTACTTAGTCTCGTTACCAGGAGTGTTGAATGATGGATCGACTGACGAGCATGGGGGCGTTTGTGATGGCGGCGGAATCCGGCTCCTATGCCAGCGCCGCCGAGCGATTGGGCCTGTCGCCGCAGATGGTGGCCAAGCATGTTTCCGCGCTTGAGCAGCGGCTAGGTGCGCGGCTACTGAACCGTACCACCCGACGCCAGAGCCTGACTGAGTTGGGCAGCGCTTACTACGAACGCTGTAAGCACATTTTGAGCGAGGCTCAGGCTGCCGACTCCCTTGCGCAGATCATGAACGACACCCCGCGCGGCAAACTGAAAATCAGCGCTCCCGTAACGTTCGGCTCCTATAGCCTCATGCCCTTTGTGACGGAGTTTTTGCGTCAACACCCGGAGGTCGAAATCGATCTGCATTTGACCGATCGCTTCGTCGATCTGGTGGAGGAGGGTTATGAAGTGACTTTCAGGATTGGCCCATTGACCGCGTCCAGTTTGACTGCCAGGCCGTTGGCGCCTTATCGGTTGGTAGCCTGTGCGGCACCGAGCTATCTGACCGAGCGCGGAGTGCCGCAAATACCGGATGATCTGAAGAACCATGAGTGTCTGGGGTATGCCTATTGGTCCCGGCCGGCCGACCGCGAATGGGTATTCTGCAAAGGCTCCGCAGTTGAACGGGTACAAGTCGTCAGTCGATTGCAGGTCAACGAGAGCAAAGCACTGCTGTCGGCAGCACTGGACGGGTTCGGGATTGTCCTTGGACCCGATGACTTTCTTGAGCCCGCGTTGCGCGACGGCGAGTTAATTCGACTGTTAGCTGATTACGAAGCACCGAGCCGACAAATGCATTTGCTCTACACGGCCAATCGTCAGAGAACAGCCAAACTCCGGCGATTTATCGATGCTGCGCTCGCCCGCTTTGGTGCTCCTTGAGCAGGCTTTTGAGTTGTCTCAGCCACATTGACCTGTGATTGATTTCGGTCGCAGGCTACTGCTTCATTGACTGGCTGCTTTTGGCCGATTGCTGCCTGTCACAATCATCTGAATCTAGCCCCCCCCAGATCAAAAGCTAGAACTACAGCACATGATCAAGTAATAAAAACCCGCATCAATGCGGGTTTTTTTGGGTTGAAATTCGATCACTGGCCTTTGGAGGTATCAAACCCACGCTGCTCAATCACCCGAAACACATCGCTCACATCCTGGACCATGATCCGGGCGATGTTGGTGACGGTGTTGATGTCGTTTTCGGCGTAGTCGGGGAGGCTGGTGCAGGCCATGAGGTGCAGGTATTTGAGGACGGCGTTGAGGCGTTCGCTGACGCAGTTGTGGAGTTCGCGTAGCGGGGCGTCGCTGTCGATGAGGAGGACGGGGTAGTCGGTGGCGAATTGGGACATGGGGGTGAAGCGGCGAGGCGGGCTTTGGGTTGTCATGGTTTTAGTCCTAGAAAGATGAATCACAACCGTCATAACCAATTCACACAGAGAAATCGGCTGTGTCGTGGCTGACGGTACTCGGTGTCTTCTTTTTAGGGCTGCGAAACCCTGTCTCTGATGGTTGTCAGTGACGGGGCAAACTATAAGCGGCGATTTTGGTGTCTGCAAACGGGGTGTAGGACGAAAACCCCCGGTTTTGTGGCTGATCGTGGAGACTTTGTTTGGCTGCTTAGCAGTTGTGGTGTCAGACGTTGTTTAGTGTCAGATAGACCTTGCTTGCTGGATTTACGGCCGCTACGCGGCCGAACGCAGGCTTCGCCAGCTGCAGGGTTTGGGTTGATGTTTAAAAGTTCGGCAGGGTTTGGGGCGGCTTCGCCGCCCAGCGGGAGCAAGCTCCCTCGCCACAGAGGGTGGTTTCCTACGAGATTTTCGGAGCTGAAGATCAACCGAACGAAGCCTTCTGCAATTCCAACGCCGATCGGGAAGCCAGAAACGAAAAAGCCCCGATTCATCAGGGCTTTGTCCTTTTGAAATTGCGCAGTTCTCAGGTCGCTATCGCGCACCATCTGACGTCATTGTCTGGCCTGCGGTGAGTGCGGGTTGTGGTCGGTATGTTTCGGTCCCGCCAGTGCCCACGCCACCACCCCAATCAGCGGCACAAACACGATTACCACTATCCACAAGAGTTTGTTGCTCGATTTGCCTTCGGCTTTGCGCACCCTGTTGATTGCCCACAGTTCGATCAGCAAAAGAACTGCTGTCAGTACGATCCAGATTGTTTCGTTTTGCATTAGTCACCCTCCAAATAGTCTTTCAGTTAGGTGAGCGAGGGTGGGTAGGGTTCATTAAATTTTGGGGTTCTGTTGGTGAGACGTAAGCGGGGCTGCTCGCTGTCAGGGCCTCTTCGCGAGCAAGCCCGCTCCCACAGGGGATTGGGGGTTTAGTTAGATCGAGTTAGCCAGTTTTCCGGTTGAGAGGCGGCGTTTGTAGGCGGTGTCGCGGTTTGCGAGCCAGAAGTAGAGCGGCGAGGTGATGAGCAGGCCGACTAGCCAAGACAGGTCAGCGCCATTGATGTGCTCTGAAATCGGCCCGACATACAGCGGCGTGTTCATGAACGGAATCTGCACCGCAATCCCGATCGCATACGCTAACAGTGCCTGCGGGTTGTACCGGCCATAGATCCCGCCATCGACCTGGAAGATCGAGTTGATGTCGTACTGACCTTTGTGAATGGCGTAGAAGTCGATCAGGTTGATCGCGGTCCACGGCACCAGCACGACGAGCAGCACCAGCACCATGTCGACGAAGTGGCCGATGAAGTTGGCCGAGGCGCCGACGGCGGCGAAGCAGCAGGCGGCGAGGACGATGACCGAGATGATGGCGCGGCTTTTGGCGGTCGGGATCCAGCGGTAGGCGAAGGTTTGTACCAGGGTGATCAGCGACAGCACGGCGCCGTAGAGGTTGAGGGCGTTGTGGCTGATGACGCTGAGCAGGAACAGTACGAGCATCAAGGGGCCGATGGAGCCGGTGGCGAGTTTGACCGCGTCCATGGTGTCCATGCCGACCGGCGTGGCGAGGACGGCGACGGCGCCGAAGATGAACGAGAGGCTGGAGCCGAGCACGGTGCCCAGATATGTCGTCCAGAACGTTGCGGCCACGGGCACGTTGGCGGGCAGGTAGCGCGAGTAGTCGGAGACGTAGGGTGCGAAAGCGATTTGCCAGAGCGCGGCTAGCGACACGGTAGCGAGCCAACCGGAGATGTTGAAGCTGCCGCGGGTGAGGAAGTCGGCGGTCTGTACGTGGGTGAAGATGTAACCGAAGCCCAGCACGATGCCGGCGCCGAGCACCCAGGTGCCGATGCGGTTGAGCACGTGGATGAAGCGGTAGCCGATGATGCCGATGATGCCCGAACCGAGGGCGCCGATGACGATGCCTACTGGCACCGGCATGCTGTCGACCACGCCGTGCAGGGATTTGCCGGCGAGGACGATGTTGGAGGCGAAGAAGCCGATGTACATGATGCCGGCGATCAGCACCACCAGCAGTGCGCCGAGGGAGCCGAACTGGGCGCGGCTCTGGATCATCTGCGGAATGCCCATCTGCGGGCCTTGCGCCGAGTGCAGCGCCATCAACACGCCGCCGACCAGGTGACCAACGAGGATGGCGACGATGCCCCACACCAGGTTCAGGTGGAACATTTGCACGCCGAGGGCGCCGGTGACGATGGGCAACGGCGCGATGTTGCCGCCGAACCAGAGGGTAAACAGGTCGCGGGTTTTACCGTGGCGATCTTCGGGCGGCACATAGCCGATGGTGTGTTTCTCGATGAGCGGGGCTGATGTTGTTGCAGCGGTAACCATGACGGACTCCAAGGCAATTTGAGTACGTGGACGTACTTCGGTGAGCGCCGCACGGGGGCGACGCTTTTCTTGTTGGAGTTGATGATGTGCGGTGGGCGGGGAGAGATAAATTACAAAGATTGTGGGTATAGACGTTAAAAAAAGTATGCCGGTCTGCAGCCGAAAAACCTGTGGGAGCGGGCTTTTGGGGTGTTCAAATTCTTTCGCGATTCGGAGCTTGCAGGATCGTTAAAAACACCGCGAGATTTGTAGGAGCGAGGCTTGCCCGCGAAGGCGGAGTGTCAGTCGACAATGATGTTGGATGTTAGGCCGTCTTCGCGGGCAAGCCTCGCTCCTACAATGACCGCGTCAGTCAGAGATAGATGAGAGCATCCGTTGCAGCATGGCGTCGCAGGCTGTGAGTTGATCGAGGCTGACGAATTCGTCCGGTTTGTGGCCTTGATCCATGCTGCCGGGGCCGCAGACGACGGTGGGAATTCCTGCGGCGTCGAATAGACCGCCCTCGGTGCCAAACGCTACCGTTCCGAACTCTCGGGAACCGGAAAATGCAGCGATCAACTCAGCGGCTTCGCTGTGAGCATCGGTCGCCAAACCGGGATACGCCGACAACTCGCTGAAGCGGATCTCGCTCTGCTCACTCACGGCGCGCATTCGGGGCAATACCTGCTGCTTGGCGTAGGTCTTCAGCTCTCGCGCAACCTCGCTTGGGTCGTGTGAGGGCAGGGCGCGGATCTCAAAGTCGAAGCGGCAATCGGCGGGGACGATGTTCAAGGCCTTGCCGCCGGAAATCACGCCGGTTTGCACCGTGCTGAACGGCGGATCGAAACGGGCGTCGTGATGCTCAGGCGCTTTGAGCCGGTTACCAATCCGCCCCAGTTCACCGATCAGTTCGGCGGCGTATTCAATCGCGTTGACTCCGAGCGGGGCGTACGCCGAGTGGCACGCTTCACCGTGAATATCGCAGCGCATCGCCAGTTTGCCCTTATGGCCCAGCACCGGTTTGAGCTCGGTTGGCTCGCCAATGATGCAAAGCATCGGTTTGACCGGTCTCTGTTCTAACTCCGCCAGCAACGAGCGCACGCCCAGGCAACCGACTTCCTCATCGTAGGACAGCGCGATGTGCACCGGCAGCCGCAGCGTGGCGTTCACCAGCGACGGGACCAGGGCGAGTACGCAGGCGATGTAGCCTTTCATGTCCGCCGTGCCGCGACCGTACAACTTGCCGTCGCGCTCGGTGAGCTGGAACGGCGCAACAGTCCACGGCTGGCCGTCGACGGGCACCACGTCGGTGTGCCCCGACAGCACGATGCCCGGCCGATCCGCCGGGCCAATGGTCGCGAACAGATTGGCCTTGCTGCGCTGCTCGTTGTAGACCAGCTCGCAAGGCACATCGAAGCGTTCGAGGTAGTCGCGGACGAACTCGATGAGGTGCAGGTTTGATTCGCGGCTCGTGGTGTCGAACGCCACCAACGTTTTCAGCAAATCGAGGCTGTTGCTCATCGGTCGTCTCCGGCGACGCCGTAGCCAGGGGATTTGTCGGGGGCCAGGGCGCGATCGATGTAGTCCTGAACCTGAGGGCGATAGGCTTCCCAGAGTTTTTCAAGCTGGCCGATTGGATCGTGATCCGCCCAATCCACCCGCAGGTTGATGATCGGCCAGGTCAACTCGCCGACCACCACCACCGCCGCTGAATGTACCGGCCCGGCTTCTCCGCCTGCCGCGATGGCCGCTTTCATTGCAGCCAGCAAGCGGTCGGTCAGTTGGCCCTCGCCCTGCTCGAACGCCTCGACCATGGCCTCGATCACCGACCGATCCGCCAGCATGTTGCCGGCGGCCACGCATTGCTCGCCGGACACGGCATTGTGGTTGCCCAAGGTTTGCGAGCCGCTGAAGTGCGCGGTGCGGCCAAGGTGGTCAATTGCCGTGATCTGCCGATATTGGCTGTAGCCGTTGCGGGTCAGGACTTTGTCCAGTGCTTCAGCAGGCGCGAGGCCTTGCTCCATGAGGGCAAGGGTTTCCGGGCCGAGCGACGGCAAGGTGATGTTTTGTGTGGAGACGGCGCCAACACCCGGCAGCAGCCAAGGGCAACGTGCGCCGACGGCGATGCTTGAGGAACTGATCGCAATGCCGAACTGACCGGTTTCGGGGCAACGGGCTGCGATGGAGAAGGTCATGGGTTTTGCTCCTTGGTTTGCCTTGGCGAAAGGGGTGTCTGGGCGGGCCCCTTCGCGAGCAGGCTCGCTCCCACATGTGGATTTTTGTCTTACACAAATCCGTGGCCATTGAAGATCTACTGTGGGAGCGAGCCTGCTCGCGAAGGCCGCACCTCGGTCTATTTCCTTACTCAGGAATCACCGCAATCACATCAATCTCCATCAACCACTGCGGCTGCCCCAATGCCGACACCACCAACCCGGTCGAAATCGGAAACACCCCTTTAAGCCACTTGCCCACTTCCTGATACACCGGCTCGCGGTAACGCGGATCGATCAGGTAAGTCGTGGTTTTGACGATGTGGCTAAGGTCGCTGCCGGCCTCTTCCAGCAACTGTTTGACGTTGCGCATGGCTTGCTCGGTTTGCGCACGCGGATCACCGAGGCCTACCAGTTTGCCTTCGAAATCAGTGCCGACCTGACCGCGAACATAAACGGTGTTGCCGGCCCGGACGGCCTGGCACAGGTCGTTGTCCAGGCTCTGGTTTGGGTAGGTTTCTTTGGTGTTGAACATGCGAATACGGGTATGGGTTGGCGTGGACATTTGAAGCTCCTGAAAAGTCTTAAGCACTGACAGTTGTTTTATGGGCGACCGGGGCGGATTCAGCCTCGCGTTGCGCCGCATCGTGGTAGTCGAGGTACGAACGCTGGATGGCGATGTGATCAGCCACGTACTTGGCATCGTGCCAAACGCCCCAGATGAACGAAGAGCCGCGACGCGACTGCCACGGCAGGCCGAGGAAATACACGCCAGGCTCGCTCGACACGCCGCGCTGGTGCTGCGGCTTGCCGTTGGCGTCGAGGGCATCAACCTTGAGCCAGCTGTAGTCCGTGGCAAAACCGGTGGCCCAGATGATCGAAGTCACGCCGGCCTTGGCCAGGTCGAGCTCAAGAATCGGGTTAGTCACGCATTCCGGATCGGAAAAGGTAATGCGCGCTTCAGGTTCTTCCGGCAGGTCCAGGCCGTTGCGCTCGATGTAGGCATCGGCGGCATCGAGCAGGGCCAGATAGTTCTCGTCGCCGCGTGCCAGGTTGTCGCCAAGGTTCGACTGGAAGGTCGCCACGGCGCCGTTGAACGATTGGGTCAGACCCACGAGTGTCATGCCGCGATGTGCGAGACCACGGAAGTCCACCGTGCGGCCGCCATGCGCACCGCTGACAGCGATGGTGACGTGTTCCCGGCCGGGTTTCATGGCCGCCTGATCCCATTCGCCGAGCACACCCAGCCACCAGCAGAAATCACGGTTGCGATAAGCGCGGGGAGGGCGATCGTGGGCGCCGACCGAGAGGTAAACCTTCTTGCCGGCACGTTGCAATTCATCGGCAATCTGCACGCCCGACGAACCTGCGCCGACCACCAGAACAGCGCCTTCGGGCAGTTGCGCTGGATTGCGATAATCGGCCGAGTGGATCTGCAGGAATGGCTGATCTTTGGGCGCGATTGGCGGGATAACCGGCCGCTGGAAAGGTCCGGTAGCGGCCACCACGCGGCTGGCCTCGATCACGCCTTCGGAGGTTTCGATGGAGAAGCCCGGCCGACCGACATTGCGCTCAACCTTCAGCACGTCCACGCCGGTGCGGACGGGGGCGTTGAATTTCTTGGCGTAGGCTTCGAAGTAATCGGCTACACGTTCTTTCGGGGCAAAGCCGTCGGGGCTGAGGTCGTCGAACTCAAGACCGGGAAAACGATCGTGCCAGGCAGGCCCATTCGCCACCAGCGAATCCCAGCGCCCGGTGCGCCAGCGCTCGGCGATACGGTTGCGCTCCAGCACCAGGTGCGGCACGCCGAGTTTGCTCAAGTGTTCACTCATGGCCACGCCAGCCTGACCGGCGCCAACAATCAGCGTATCTGTTTTTATTTTTTCAATGGTCATCTCTATACCCTTCGAAGTTGGATTTAGGTCGGTAACGGCCTGCCATTTCTTGGGGTCAAGACTAGGGATCACCCTGGTATCGGTAAAATATTATTAAGCTGGCATTTGAGTATAAATAACTGATGCAGAGCGCTAGGCGCTGGCATCGGCTTCATGCTCGTCGGCGGGTCGAGCGGAAGCACTCCTCCGAACATACCCCATGGCTAATGGACAGCTCGAACGACAAGCGACGGGCCTGCCTTAAGATCCTCGCCGATTTGCTCAGCCGCCTCCCGCATGGAGCGGAAGTCGGTGAGGACCTCTAAGCGACATTGGAGTATTCGGCGACGGTCTTTATCAACGTTATCCAAAATCGAGATCGACCCCATAAGCTCGTCGATAAAGGGAGCCTTCTGTGCCAAGTATTCACCGATGCCGCCGGTGTTGCTCGCTTCCAGCTCAAGTTTCAAGTCTTGATACCGCTGGCGAATCATAGGGTCGTCCCTTAGCAGATCACGAAAGCGGAGCATTCTTTCGATTTGACCGTGGCCGGAGATACAAACGTGGGCTTTATGAGTTCGCACACCCTCGACATCGCGACGATAAAAGTGGTGACCTGGCGATAGATCGCTGGCTCGTGCGAACCCTAGTCCACGCATGACGTTGTCTCGGGCGGATTCGTTTCGATGTTGCGCAACCTCGATCAGGAGGTCGATCTCTGGCTTGGCTGCGAGTTCGGGAACGGCGGTACTTCCGACATGATGGATGGCAACAAGCTCAGTGCCAAACGCCTTCTCGATCTGTCCTTTGGCGCATAGGAAGAGCGCGGGCCAGCTACTGTCATAGGGGGAAATCTTGCTAGTTAGCGCCATGGTGCTTCTTCCTTGTATCCGCGGGCTTGGCAATATGGAAACTCCGAAACTGTACGTGCGCGCTGACTGGCGGTGAAGGAGCCAACAGCGAAGGCCGGATCCGGGATTGATCGGTTCTCGCGGTGGACTTATAAAGTGCTCCTCACTAATGTCCTATGCGGCAAAACTGACGCACCCCGGTTACTTAAAAGGAGATATTTATATGGAAGTACGTTGCACATCAATCGAAGAAGTTCGTCAGCACATAGACCACATCGACCGCGATGTGGTTGCACTCCTCGCCAGGCGCGGCAACCTCGTCACCCAGGCGGCGGCCTTCAAGAAAACTACTGATGATGTGCGCGCTCCAGCGCGGGTTGAACAGGTCATCAGCAAAGTGCGCGGAATGGCAAACGATTCCGGTGCCTCACCTGACGTCGTGGAGCGGGTATACAGAGCCATGATCTCTGCATTCATTGACGAAGAATTGAAAACTCACTCAGCCCTGAAAGATAAATCTTAAAGTCGTCAGCTTTCATAATCACCGAGGCTCAGCGAGGCTAGAATCTTAGCCCCGCGACGCCTATACACGGATCCTATTTTTGGCTGAGCGCCGCTATTGATACTCCCGAAGCAACGAAGGTGAGTCCTGCCCCTACGTTCAGGCCATTTACCAGCCGTGGCCTCTGACGCAAAAATCGGGACAGTGCAGTGGCAAATACACCCATAAGTGCGAATCCCACTGCCGTAAGTGCGGCGAACCATATGCCGAACACCAGCATCTGCACGCTCACTGAGCCGCGTTGTGGGTCGACGAACTGCGGAATGAAAGCAAGGACGAAAAAACCCGGCTTCGGATTGAGTGCTGCCGAGAGTAATCCCGTTAGGAAAATGCTCGGCAGTGATTGCCGAGTCGCTGGCTGGAAGCTAATCAGGTTACGAGAGCGTAGGACTTTTATGCCAAGCCAAAGTAAATAACCGGCACCGATAAGCTTGACGACCCAGAAGGCAACTGCGGACGTCTGCATAAGCAACGTCAGTCCTAGCGAAGCGGTTGCCACATGAAAGAGAATTCCCGCCCCAGATGCCATGCCCGATACGATAGCGGCTATCCTGCCCTGACTGAGTCCTCGGCCTACGGCCAGCAGATTGTCCGGGCCTGGTGCGAGTACCAATAGCAAGCACGCGGCAGTATAGGCTAGCCAAATATTGCTCGCAAACACGGCATTCTCCTTAAGCCTCACCGAGGCATCCATCCTCACGTTGCACCAGACTGTGCCCGTACCAGGTTGCAAAGTCAAAGCCACTGCAATTGAGAATATGTGTGCCGAACGGTTGCACTGCCTCATCAGTGGATGCCTGCATAAGTCACGAGACTCAGCCTTATATAGCAGTGGAACGCGGTTCGATGTGAGAGCGAAGTAAAGATGTGTTCGCCGTCCGCTTACCGATCAGGAGCTTGGGGCGCTGAAGTCCCCGCTGACTGCGCTGCTAAAATGCACGCACCAGTCCCCATTTTGGAGAACCAAGATGATCAGCAAGAACACGATTAGTCTCTGCTACGACGGCACCGCGTTGGACGCTGCAACGTTCTACGCCGAGACGTTCCTGGACAGCGTTGTCGGCGCTGTCCATCGCGCGCCTGGCGACTACCCGGCGGGCAAGCAGGGCGATGTCTTGACAGTCGAGTTCACGGTGATGGGCATCCCTTGTCTCGGACTGAACGCCGGCTCGGCGTTCAAGTACACCGAGGCTTTTTCGTTCCAGGTTGCGACCGACGACCAAGCCGAAACAGACCGCTTGTGGAACGCGATTGTCGGAAATGGCGGCCAGGAAAGTGTATGCGGCTGGTGCAAGGACAAGTGGGGATTGTCATGGCAGATCACACCACGCGTTCTGACAGCCGCGATAACCCATCCTGATCGAGCGGTGGCCAAGCGCGCGTTCGACGCCATGATGGAGATGGGAAAGATCGACATCGCTGCGATTGAAGCGGCTGTTAAACGTTAACCAGCGCCGCATGGGGCTGGGCTATAAAACTTGTAAAAAGCTATCCGTGATTGTTCCCGAAAAAGTTGTCTCTACCGGTCCGATGAGAAAGACAGGTCCCACGCCATCCCATTGAACCGTTACGGTTCCGCCATCACATTCAACCTCAACGGAATTGTCTAACAAGCCACGACGAATCCCATTAACAGCGGCGCCACAGGAGCAGGAACCTGAACCGAGCGGAATACCGCCCCCGCGCTCCCAAATGCGCAATCGAATGTGCTTTCGGTTAATGATCTGGACGAAATGCACGTTCGTCCTGAGGGGGAATAGGGGGTTGGTTTCAATTGTCGGTCCGATGGTCGCTATATCAACGGCTGTTAGATCATCCACAAAATAAGTGCAGTGCGGATTCCCCATGCTGCAAGCTGTTGGGCCATCAGCAAGTGGCAAAAAAGCAGTATCCATTTCCAGAGCCAAGGGAATATCCGACCAGCCGAAAAGTGGCTGCCCCATGCTGACGGAAATTGCGCCGGTTGAGGTTCGTTCGCAAGTAAGTAGACCACGGTTGGTTCGAAGCGCTATCGAAGTAATATTTGATTCGCGCATCAACATATCTGCGGCACCCCGCGTTGCGCTGCCACAAGCATCCAGCGTGGAGCCATCTGCATTCCAAAACATCAAGCGCGCATCTGCATCATCGCAATCGAGCACCACTGCGAGTTGATTGAATCCGACGCCTCGGTTGCGATCACCCATTCGCCGAGCCATGTTACTTGTCACAGGATTGGCTGAGTTGCGCGAGTCCACAACAACGAAGTCATCGCCATTGGCGTGCATTTTATGAAAACTCAGCGGCATAAATAGATCCTGGCGACGAGACATGTGGTGAATGTTTAAAGGCGATCAAGCCGCACTCGCCTAACTTTTGCAAGTTGGGGCTGGACGCTCAGGCAGGTCGAATGCTGCCGGTGCTGAAGCTAAGCGCTGGACTGGACTGAAACGGTAGCCGGCAGTGGGGAGATAAGCCCGGGACGACACATGGTCACTCACCCTTCAGCAACTGCAGCCGATAGCTTGAGATGCAGCCGACTTGCCTCAACGACCAGCGGGAATCTATGTCGAACACTCTCCCTTCTATCACCCGCACACCGATCGATCGTTCAAGCGTATCGCTGGCACGCGCTTCTCTGTTCAAGTTTGTGGGCCTCTTGGCGGGCGTTTTTTTCCTTGCCAGCTATTCACTTTTTTATCTTGCGCATGATTTAGACCGAACGGAGGAGGTCGAAAGTGCTTTCTACACGAAGAAGGCTATGCAATCGCTGGAAAAATCGCTAGGGACGACCGTCAAGGATTACGCATTTTGGGGCGATGCTTACAAGCACCTGCATGTTGAAATGGACGCGGACTGGGCTTACGTACGACAAAACGTCGGGACAACGCTTTACACGGATTTTGGATTTTCCGGCGTGTTTGTCATCAACGACCTCAATCGCACTGTTTACTCTGTTGTCAAGGGTGAGTTGAAATCGGTTGAAGCCCAAGCTTGGCTCGAGCAGTCCATTGACGCGATTCTCGTAAAGGCTCGGGAAGGCGCGCAAACAGAGACGCCGGCAACCGCCTTCATTGTCGTTGGAGGCGTACCGGCCTTGGTCGCGGCAGCGGCGATTACGCCGGGAACTGACCCGACAGTGGTGCCTGATGACAGGTCGCCATCGGTGTTGATGTTCGTCGACATTCTGGACAGCGCCAAACTCGAGACGATAGGCAGGGATTACGGGGTGAATGGCCTGCACGTCGCCACTTCCGATGAAATCGGCAAAACGTCTGTCTTTGCATTGGGCGAGAACGGTACTGCCGGCAGTGTGCACTGGAGTCCGTCCAGGCCAGGTCTGCGGTTATTGGGACTAGGGTTGCCATTGATCGGCATCGCCGCGCTCTTGGTGTGGTTGATGACCTGGGCCATCTTGCGTCGCACGACCGCGGGTGCACAGGCGCTTGACACCAGCTACACATCACTGCAAAGCAGTCAGGCTGCCCTCGCCACCAGCGAAGCGCGCTTTCGCGATGTCGTTGAAGCCAGCTCGGACTGGGTATGGGAAATAGACGCTGATTGGCATTTCACCTATCTATCCGAGCGATTTGAGGATGTAACAGGGCTCTCCAGGGACGCTTGGATTGGTGCGGCGATGGATGATCTGCTGAGCACCGAATTAGGTACGTTATCTCAGTGGCTCAGCATCCCGAACCGTCGCCCGGACATCAGTGTTCAGTGCCGCTACGTCGATACTGAAGGCCAAGAGCGAATCACGCGTCTTTCGGCGCGAGAAATGGCCGGTGGAGGATTCCGGGGTACTGCAACTGACGTCACCGAGGAAGTCGAAGCCCGTCGAAGAATCGAATTTCTCTCACAGCATGACGCGCTGACCGGGTTGCCTAACAGGACACGGCTTCAGGAGTTTCTTGACGGTAAACTCAAGGCTTTGCCAACAGTAAAACAACCGCTGGTCATGCTCAGTCTGGACCTGGATCGATTCAAACCGGTGAATGACCTGTTGGGGCATGCGGCAGGTGATCTGGTACTTAACGAAGTATCGAACCGTCTGGCTGATTGCGTGCGCCACGGGGACCTTGTCGCCCGGGTCGGGGGTGATGAGTTTGTCCTGATCCTGACCGATGTGAGCTCCCAGGAAGAAGTCGAGGCGCTATGTCGCCGCCTGATCGAGTCCATCGAGCGACCTATCGAGATCGATGAGCAGGAAGTGTTCGTCAGCGCCAGTATTGGCATCGCAATGGCGCCAAATGACGCTCGCGAGGCTACTGAGCTGCTTCGTTATGCGGATATCGCGTTGTACGAAGCCAAGGCCGGAGGTCGCAACACATGGCGCTTTTACGCGGGCGATATGAACGCGAAGATCATTGAGCGCCGCCGTTTGGAAAGCGACCTGCGTTTTGCGATCAAACACGGAGAGCTGCGGCTGCATTTCCAACCGCGCTATCGTATCGCTGACGGTCAGATGGTCGGTGCCGAGGCGTTGGTACGGTGGCAACATCCTGAGCGTGGATTGATATCACCCGACACGTTCATCCCCATTGCGGAAGAAAGCGGGTTGATTCTTTCCATGAGCAACTGGGTCATCGATACCGCCTGCAGGTACGCCGCGCGATGGCCGGAAAGTCTGTTCGTCTCGATTAACCTTTCGCCCATCGAATTCAAGCGAGGCAATTTGGTAGAGCGCCTCCAGAAAATATTATTCGACTCTGGAATCGATCCTGCCCGAGTAGAGCTGGAAATTACCGAAAACGTCATGCTTGAAGATGCTGAAGGCGCGCTTGAGATACTGCGTACGCTCAAACGCCTTGGCGTGCGCATATCCATGGATGACTTTGGAACAGGATATTCTTCGCTGAGCTACCTGCGCATTTTCCCATTCGATGGCCTGAAAATAGACCGCAGCTTTTTAAACAGGCTGGGTGAAAGCGAGGGTGACAAGTCGATCATCCAGGCCATCGTGGGCTTGGGCCGTGCGTTATCGCTCACCGTTACCGCAGAGGGCATTGAAACAGCCGAGCATCTGAAGTTGTTGAAAGCGGTGTCGTGTGACGAAGGTCAAGGCTATTTCTTGAGCCGGCCGCTCGATACGTGCGCGTTCAACGCTCTGGTGGGAATCATAGAAAGTACAGGTGCCAAAAGCAGCGTTTAAGGCGCAGTAGCTGACCGCGCAGGTCTCGGGCGCTTGCTTGGCTACACTGTGTGTTGATTCCTGAGTCTCGTCTGGAGCGGTGCATGAAAGTTGGCGTGATTTCCGATACCCATGGCCTGCTCCGTGTCGAAGCCCTTGCTGCCCTGGAGGGTTGTGAACGGATCATTCACGCGGGCGACATCGGCGACCCCGACATTCTCGGTCAACTGCAGTCTATCGCCCCGCTGCACGTCGTACGTGGGAACAACGACCTGGACGCCCCTTGGGCAGGACATCTCGCCGACAGTCTACGTTTCGACCTCAACGGATGGCAGGCTCTGCTGGTGCATGACATCGCCGATGTTCCGGTCGTGCTCGATGCAGGCATAAAGCTGGTGATCACCGGCCACTCGCATAAGCCACGCATTGAATGGCGCGGCGAACGGCTGTACCTCAATCCCGGCAGCGCGGGACGGCGGCGCTTCAAGCTACCGGTCACGCTGGCTCTGCTTGAGGTGCTTGAGAACAAAATTGAGCCGCGTCTGATCTCGCTACTGGAATGACCTTTCCCGGGGAGCTGACAAGTGGAAATTCGACGTCGCAGGAGCGCCAGGCCCGCCTTGACATCCTCTCTGATTTGCTCAGCCGCATTCCGTACAAGGATGTCGCGCGCGAGAAATGGAGAGTGTTCCATAGTGTGGTGCTATCAATTTGAAGTTGTTCGAAAGAGGGCTTTTGCGTTCTTGAAAGGCTACTTCGCTTTCCAGTGACCACCGCCCGACTCGCAATCAATCTTCGCCTGACTCAAATGCTCAGCGTCGTAGTAATACGTAGTCACTTGAGCATTGTCGGGAATGTTCAGCGATTTGCTGTTCTTGTCCTTGCTGGTGGAGTGAGGGTTGGCCAGCGATTCTTGCGTCAACGTCGCGATACAAGTGGCCTGAGAATGATCGGCACACTGTTCGACTTTTTTCTTGGTGCTGGCCAGCATGTCTTTACTCTCGTTGCTGCATGACCAATCGATGGCGTTCACCGGCATGCCTTCGTACTCATAGCAGCTATGAGATTCCACCACCGGAACGGAAGGGCTTTGAGAGCGGGTCAGCACGTCACAGCCTTCAGCCATGACCAGGGTGGGACTCAGGCTGGCAAGCAGAAACAGCAGTTTACTGTTCATCGGGATTTTCTCTCCAGTGGCGCTTCACTTGATCAAGGATCGCGCTTATAGGGTTTCGAAAACGCGATGAGGCGCGGGGTTCAATTCGTTTTTTGATCCGCTGTGGCAGGGGCGCAAAAAAGCGCAGGCGCCAATGGTATGCTCGCCGCGCCACGTGCTGGCAATCCAGGGAACACTCTTTAAGGAAAGGAATGGCGGATGATCGATTTCAACAACAAAGGCTTCTTCAAGCTCAAGCAAAACAACGAGTACGCGGAGCGAGTCACCGCGCTGCTGCTGGACGGCGAGCAAGTTATTGATGCCTACAAATCCATGCGCGACGGCGTGGTGTTTACCAATAAACGAATCATCGCGGTCAACGTACAAGGCATCACCGGCAGCAAAAAAGACTTCACTTCTTTACCTTACAAAAACATCGTCGCCTACTCCGTGGAAACCTCGGGCACCTTTGATTTGGACTCTGAACTGGAAATCTACTTTTCGGCGCTGGGCAAAGTGAAGTTTGAATTCACCGGGAGGACGTCGATGGTCGAGATTTCGAAGCTTATCTCAATGCATCTGTTGGGCTGAGTTTTTAGGTTTCGTGGCAACTTTTCAGAGGTAACAATGGAAGCATGAACACTGCATTGGCTGGTAGGCATTGTGTTGCTCAAACCCAACGACCGTTAAAGCGACGCTGGAAGAACGCATCGTCGCGGTGCTGCATGACGTGGTCGAAGACTGCGGCATCAGCCTTGATGGCCTGCGCAAGGAAGGGTTCAGCGAAGTCGTTCTGACAGCCATCGAATCGGTCACTAAAGTGCCGGGTGAGCCCTATGAGGCCTTCGTCGAACGCGCGGCGCAGCATCCCATTGGCCGGGTAGTCAAACTGGCGGACCTTGAAGAGAACAGCGATCTGTCACGGATAGCGCAGCCGTCGTGGGAAGACCTGGAGCGCAATGAAAAATATCGACGGGCGATTGGCGTGTTGCGCTCGTAACGAGCCGAACAAATAGACCCGTCCGCATTTCCGTCCAAAGCGGTCGATGCAACACACTTAATACGCAAGGATCGCCCTCTCCCTTGCGAAAGAGGGCGGGTGCCCGCCTAGGTGTGATGAATTTCCCGATCCTTGGTTTCCGGCAGGAAGAACGTGCCAAGAATGGCCGTCATCACGGCGATGACGATGGGGTACCACAGCCCGTAGTAGATATCACCCGTGGCCGCGACCATGGCGAATGCCACCGTGGGCAGAAAGCCGCCGAACCATCCATTGCCGATGTGGTAGGGCAGCGACATCGAGGTGTAGCGGATGCGCGCCGGGAACAGTTCCACCAGCCAGGCGGCGATCGGGCCGTAAACCATGGTCACGTAAATCACCAGGATGGTCAGGAGCAGCAGCACCATCGGATAGTTGGTCTTGGCCGGGTCGGCCTTCTCGGGGTAGCCGGCGTTCTTGAGGGCGGTGCCGAGGGTGGCGGTGAAGGCGTCGTTGCGAGTCTTGAAGTCGGCGGCCGGCATGCCGGTGCCCTCGAAGCTCGGGATCACCTTGTTGCCGATGCGGACCTGCGCGACGGCGCCAGGCTCAGCCTTCTCGTTCTTGTAGGGGATGGCCCTCTTCGCCAACACAGTCTTGGCGAGGTCGCAGGAGCTGGTGAATTTGGCCTTGCCCACCGGGTCGAACTGGAACGAGCACTGGCCGGGATCGGCGACCACCGTGACCGGGTTCTTCTCCTGCGCGATGAATACGTCGGGGTTACCGTATTGGGTCAACCCATGGAAGATCGGGAAGTAAGTCAGCGCCGCGAGGATGCAGCCGGCCATGATGATGCCCTTGCGGCCGATGCGGTCGGACAGGCTGCCGAATATGACGAAGAACGGCGTGCCGATCAGCAGCGAACCGGCAATCAGCAAGTTGGCGGTCTGGGGGTCGATCTTCAGGGTCTGCAGCAGGAAGAACAGCGCATAGAACTGCCCGGTGTACCAGACGACGGCCTGGCCGGCAGTGCCGCCGAGCAGGGCCATGATCACGATCTTGAGATTGTCCCAGCGGGCGAAGGATTCGGTCAGCGGCGCCTTGGAGGACTTGCCTTCGGCTTTCATCTTCAAGAACACCGGCGACTCGCTGAGTTGCAGGCGGATGTATACCGAGACAATCAGCAGCAGGATCGACAGCAGGAAGGGAATGCGCCAGCCCCAGGCCTCGAACGCTTCGGTGCCGAGGACAGTGCGGCAGGCGAGGATCACCAGCAACGAGAGGAACAGGCCGAGGGTCGCGGTGGTCTGGATCCACGAGGTGAAGTAGCCACGCTTGCCTTTCGGCGCATGTTCGGCCACGTAGGTGGCCGCGCCGCCGTACTCACCGCCCAGGGCCAGACCTTGCAGCAGGCGCAGGGTGATCAGGATGATCGGCGCCGCCACGCCGATGGTCGCGTAGCCGGGCAAAAAGCCCACTACGGCGGTGGAGATACCCATGATCACAATGGTGATGAGGAAGGTGTGCTTGCGCCCGATCATGTCGCCCAGTCGGCCGAACACGATGGCGCCGAAGGGGCGTACGGCGAATCCCGCGGCGAACGCGAGCAGCGCGAAGATGAAGGACGTTGTCTCATTGACGCCGGCGAAGAAGTGCTTCGCAATAATCGCGGCGAGGGAGCCGTAAAGGTAGAAGTCGTACCACTCGAACACGGTGCCCAGGGACGAGGCGAATATGACCTTGCGCTCCTCCTTGGTAACCCCGTGGTGGGGCGCGCTGCCCGTGGATGTGTTGTCAATTGCGGCCATTAGTCTTCTCCGTCGTTCTTGTTGTAGGCCGGAGTACCTCACTACCTTTTTGCCGCACCCAGGCCCTGGGGCTGATGTCGTCGGATTACGGATTGCGCGAAGCATGCACACAGGCTGACGGCCTCGCATCGCTGCAAGGTTTCTTGAAGCATAATCGGCTTCGCGCAGATATCCACTCGCCATCACGCTTAGCCCCAGGTTGACGCGCCGCTGGAGGTGCCGGGTTACGAGATGAGCAGGCTCTGGCCGGAGCGCTGCCATCGCGATCCGGCGCCTCAATGGTTGCGGGAGTTTATTGTGGGGGCGGTGTGAAGACTCAAGTCTTGATCACGTACCCATAGGCGCGAATGCGGCCCCCTTCCTGTTTCAAGTACACGCCCTGTAGTTCCGGCGTGAAGCCAGGAAGAGAGTTGATACCTTCCTCCAGCGCCAGGAAGTACTTGAGCACCGCGCCCCCCCATATTTCCCCGGGCACTACGCAGAGCACGCCGGGTGGATAGGGAAGCGCCCCTTCGGCAGCGATGCGACCCTCGGCGTCTGCCAGCGCCACCAATTCCACGTTGCCACGGATGAATTCGAACTGTGCTGCCTGAGGGTTCATGGCCTTTTTCGGGAAGTGTTCTTTGCGGAACATTGCCTTCTGCAATTGCTGGACGTTGTGGTCGCGGTAAAGGTCGTGCATCTCCTGGCAGAGTTGGCGAATGGTGTAGTTGCGATAGCGCTCTTGGTGCTGCGCATAGATGGCCGGCAACACCCGGCTCATCGGCGCGTCATCACTGATGAAACGTTCAAAGCGCGCGATCTGTGAGGCGAGATGAGTCATCTTCGCCCAGTCTTCGGCAGGGGTGAGCAGGAACAGAATCGAGTTCAGGTCGCACTTTTCCGGAACGATGCCATTCTCCCGCAGGAAGTTGGCGAGGATGCCAGCATGGATACCGAAGTCTGTGTAGCTGCCATCGACCGGGTCGATGCCTGGCGTTGTGAACAGCAACTTGCAGGGGTCGATGAAGTATTGCTTGTCGGCGTAACCGCCGAAGGCATGCCAGCGATCCTTCGGATGGAACTCGAAAAAACGGATGTCGTTGGCGATGTCCTCAGTCGGATGGTCCTGCCATGGGCGTCCGTCAATGGTGTCCGGCACAAACGGACGGACCATCGTGCACGCTTCCAGAATCAACTTGCGCGCATCAATACCGAACTTCACGCAGTCTTCCCACAGCCGCTGGCCACTGCGCCCGGAATGGATGCGCGCGTTCACATCCAGTGAGGCGAACAGCGGGTAAAAAGGGCTGGTAGACGCTTGGGACATGAAGGCGTTGTTCAGCCGTGCATGGTTGCAATAGCGAGCCTGGCCCTTGATATGGCGATCTTTCTTGTGGATCTGCGAAGCCTGGGAAAACCCCGCCTGCTGTTTGTGCACCGATTGCGTGACAAAGATACCCGGGTCGTTTTCATGCAGGTCAAGCAGCAGCGGCGAGCAATCCTTCATCATCGGGATGAACTGTTCGTAGCCCACCCACGCCGAGTCAAACAGGATGTAGTCGCACAGTTTGCCGATGCGATCGACGACTTGTCTGGCGTTGTAGATGGTGCCGTCATAGGTGCCCAGCTGAATGATCGCCAGGCGAAACGGCCGTGGCAGTTGGGCCTTGTCCGGTGCGACTTCGCTGATGAGTTCGCGCAGGTAAGCTTCTTCGAAACAATGGGCGTCAATCCCGCCGATGAACCCATAGGGGTTGCGCGCGGTTTCCAGGTAAACCGGGGTCGCCCCCGCCTGGATCAATGCACCTTGATGAATGGATTTGTGGTTGTTGCGGTCGAACAGCACCAGGTCGCCAGGCGTGAGCAACGCGTTGGTGACCACCTTGTTGGAGGCCGATGTGCCATTGAGTACGAAGTAGGTCTTGTCGGCGTTGAACACCTTCGCCGCGTGTTTTTGCGCCAGAAGTGCCGGACCTTCGTGGATCAGCAAATCACCGAGCTTGACGTCGGCGTTGCACATGTCGGCGCGAAACAGGGTCTCGCCGAAGAAGTCGAAAAACTGCCGGCCAGCCGGGTGTTTGCGGAAAAACTGGCCGCCCTGGTGGCCAGGGCAGGCGAACGTAGCGTTGGCCGATTCGGTGTAGTGCTTGAGCGCGTCGAAGAAGGGCGGCAGGAGACTTTCTTCATAGGCTTTTGCCGCTGTCTCCAGCTGGTTGCCATGGTAGTCGGCGTTGTTTCGCGAGGGGTCAAAAATGCCATTCACCTGAAGCAGTACGTCCTGCAGGTGCTTGTAGACATCCCGAGCGCGGTTGCCGGAACCGGGAGAGGCGACGAGGAAAATGGGGATATCGAAACCGGTACGCTGCAAAGCGTCCAGGGCGCCAGCCATCACATCCTCGACGGAGAACACCGCAACCGCGACATCGGTGTAGTCAGTTTGATTGAGCGAAATCACTTCTCGGGAGGTGTGGAAACAATCGAAAGCGGAATCACTGGCGGCTATTTTCAGGGCTTTCATGCGGGGGAATCTCCTAGCGGACACTCACTTGTCCGCTGTTTTTCAAGAGATCAATTTACCGAGGGAGCCTTCAAGGTCCCCTGATCCAAATCATGTCGACACTGGTTATAGACCATGTTTGGCAAGGGTTAGGGTTTTTCTACCGGCTTTCCCCAAGGGTTGCCGACAGGCGCTCGACCAGCTCTGCTTCGACAACACCTTCGTTGCCGCCTTCATGAAAAACAGCGCAACTCGCCGCGTCGTCGCCATAAATGCAGCGATAGACCGCCACTACGCTGCCCGGACCGCCGCCGGTGTGTCCGCTCAAGATCAGGCCGCCTGCCACCGCGCCCTGCATCAGTCCGAGGCCGTAACCCGCAGACATCCAGGGGCGTCCGGGAATCGGGCCGCCGAGTAGGCGTACCGTTTGCATCGCTTGCAGCAGCGCGTTTGGCAGAAGGTTGCTAGCCAGCAGACCGTCCAGACAAAGGGCGGCTTCCCCAAGTGGGCCGACGAGCAAGCCGTGATAGACCCAGCCGGGGTCGTAGGTTGGCGCGCTGCCCATGTTCACGCTCTCCAGATCGGCTGGCGTTTTCGCGAGGTGTACGCGGGATAAACCGAGGGGGGCGAACACACGCTCCGCCAGCGCTTCTTCAAGCGCGCGCCCGGTCACGCGTTCAATCAGTCGCACGACGAACAGGTAGCCGATGTTCGAATAGCGCCAACCGTTCCCCGGTGCGTAGCGCAGCCGGCTGGCATCAAGGCGTTGCAGCATTTCATCGGCCGACCAAGGCCTCTCATGGTGGGCAACGGCGTTGTGGTAGTCGGCGAGCTCGGCATAATCCGCCAGCCCGGCCTCGTGCCGCAGCAATTGGCGCAGCGTGAAGGGGCCTTCAGCCACGGTGTCGTCAAGGTCGATCAAGCCGTCACGCACCAGCGACAGCGCGGTGGCGGCGAGCACGGTTTTGGTAAAGCTCCACCAGGGCACCGCTGTATCAGGCTGTTCAGGCGTGAGAGGCGAGCCGTTCGATACAAGGGAAAAAAGCATCAGTCGACTCTGGAGAGAGGAAGGTGCGTATCGCCATTGGTTTGCGCTGTTCAGGCGTGCCCCAACGCAATCGCAAACGAGACGACGATCATGCACGCAAAGGCAAAGTTTAGATTCATGAAGTTTTCATCCAAAGCATTTGTGATGGCGCCATTTTGAACAGGTCACAAAAAAATAAAAAATTCGGCTTCATGATTTGAATCATCGAAAGAATTGATGACCGGTGGGTTTGTGTTTATCCCGCGCTTTGACTAGTCTGGCACAAACACGCAATTTCGCGCAAAAGCAGGCAGAAACATGCATGAGCAACACTCAGCCGCCGAGCTCCCTCATCTGCGCCGGCAAAAAATCCTGCTGATCCTCGAACGTGACGGCAAGGTCATGGCCTCCGAGTTGAGCCAGCATTTCGTGGTGTCCGAAGACACCATTCGCCGTGATCTGGCGGAGCTGGCCACCGCCGGGCTGGTACAGCGAGTACACGGGGGGGCACTGCCGCGACCCAAGGACACCGGCAAGGATTTTTTCACTCGCGTCGGCGAAACCGATGAAGTGAAAACACACTTGGCGCAACTCGCCGCACGCCAGGTACAGGATGGCCAGATTGTGATTTTCGATTCGGGGAGTACGACGCTGCAGATCGCCCGATCGCTACCTTCGGGCATTTCCATCACGGCCGTCACCACCTCGCCGATGATCGCGATCACCCTGGCCGAATACAAAGACATCACGGTGATTCTGGCCGGCGGGCAACTCAATCCCGCGACTATGTCATCCAGCGGGCATGAAACCCTGCGGCTGATCGAGGGCATCAAGGCTGATCTGCTGTTCACCGGGGTCTGCGCGATTCACCCGGAAGTCGGCATCAGCTCTCTGCATTTCGACGAGGTGCCGGTCAAACAGGCGATGCTCGCCAGCGCCTCCCATGTCGTTGCCGTCACCACCGCCGACAAATTGGGGGCGGTGGAGCCGTTCGTGGTCGCGCCGTGTCAGCGCATCCATACCCTGATCACCGAGCGTCATGTGGCGTCGGGCAATGTCGAGGACTATCAAAAGCTCGGGATCGAGGTGGTGCAGGCGGATACGTGAAGCGCCCCATCAGTACTTCGTGACTTGGCGGGTCGTCCAATCACTATGGATGACCCTGCAAAAAAAGGGCGTTTATGGTGTCCCGAACATCACCGTCCAATAGATCCCCGGATCACTCTTCGGATCAACCGCATACGCCGCGCCAAAGTCCCGGTACTGCGGGTTCATCAGATTCGCGCAGTGACCGGCGTTGGACACCCAGCCATCGACCACCTTGCGCACAGAGTCTTGCCCGGCAGCAATGTTCTCGCCGATCTGCCCGCCGCTGTAACCCGCCAGTTCAGCCCGGTCACCCGGCGTACGGCCATCGCGGTCCTTGTGATCGAAGTAATTGTTGTTGGCCATTGACCGGGAGTGCTCCTCGGCCGCCGTCGCGAGCGTGACGTTCCAGGTCAGTGGCGTGGTGGCGGCAAAGGATTGCGTGCCGCACTGGCGCGGCTGGGTGCGCGCGGCGTTGAGCTCGGCCAGCAGCTTCTGGCCTTCCGCCTGCCAGTCGCCCAAGCGAGCGCTCAACAGCGGTCGTGCCAGCACGATGCGCCACTCGCGGTCCTGGCGGCTCACACCGACATCGACGAACTGCGGGTCCAGCACGATCTGGCAAAAACTTTCCTGAATGGCTTTCATCGCCGACGGCGCATCGCGCGGCCCGGACAGGCTGATCGCCTGTACATTTTTCATTGGATAACCCGCGGTTGCCATCGCCTGCTGCAGATTGCCGATGCTGGTGGCGGACAGCGCCAACCGTGGATCGCCTGCCAGCGGTGGCAGTTCCTGCGAGACCTGACCCGCGCAACGCTGCACTTGGCTGCGGTAGACGTTGATCGAATCAATCAGTTGTGTCTCGTCGACTGCCGACGCATTCACGGCGAACAACAGACCCAGTGACAACGTGGCAAAACGCGTAACGGATGATTTGAAACGCATGGAAATCCCCTTGAGCTGGCTGCGCCCATGATGCGCGATTTCACCCCCGCGAGCGCAATGCCTTTTCGCGCCCAAATACAGTTTTTTTGTCCGTCTGTAGGAATGAATTTTCGCAACTACAATCAAGCAAAGTCGCCAGCGTGGCGTGCTCCCGGTTCAGTCGGAAGGGTTGATCATGCGAGTTATCTGGATAGCCGCCTGCTTCGCAATAGCCCTTGTCTTCGGTCACGCCTCTGCATCTGAGCAGGAGCAAAAAAAGGAAGTGGCTGAAGACAAGGCCGAGGTCCTTGAACAAAAAGCTGCGGACAAGGGCACCGATGTACCGGTACCCAAGTCCGAAACCATCACCACATCCGAAGTTCAGGCGGTCGATCCGGCCGGTCAGTCGCCTATGGACGATGCAATTACCTGTCTGGCCCGTTCCATTTACTGGGAAGCCAAAGGCAAATCGTCCGCCGACATGGGAGCCGTCGCCAGCGTCGTCATGAATCGACTGGGCCATGAGGGATTTCCGGACACGGTGTGCGCCGTGGTCAAGCAGGGGTCTGAAAGTAAGAATTGTCAGTTTTCGTGGTGGTGTGATGGACGCTCGGATCAGGTCCAGGAAGAAACCCAATACGCGATCGCCAAGGAAATCGCGCGCAAAGCGCTCAACAAACAACTGAACGACCGAACCCATGGCGCGATCTATTTCCACGACCGGAATGTGAAACCCAATTGGGCCAGGAAGTACATCAGGACCACCGAGACCTCGATGTTCCTCTTTTATAAGCCGCGTGGTGAGTCGGCGCGGTAGAACTACTTAACGGAGCATGCTCAAAGTTTGTAGCCGATCTGTCGCAACAGGTTCTTGCGCCACAGGATGTCTTCCTCGTCTTCAATGCCACTGGCACAGAAGCCATCCACGACGCCCAGAATCGCTCGCCCTTGTTCCGTCTCGGCGAGAATCACTTCAGTCGGATTGGCCGTTGCACAATAAATACGGCACACCTCTGGCACCATTTTGACGGTGTTCAACACGTTTAGCGGATAGAAACCATCGCCGAGGAAAATGATGAAACTATGCCCTGCGGCGATGGCTGCCGCATTCTTCTGGGCCAGTTCAATCATGGCGGAATCGGTGCCAGACCAGCGCACCAGACATTTGCCGGAAGCTTCGCAAAAAGCCACGCCAAAGCGGATGCCTGGCACGGCATTGACCAATGCTTCGTGGATGTCCTCGACGGACTTGATGAAGTGCGTCTGACCAAAAATGAAGTTCGTCGCTTCCGGTTTATCGATTTTCAACGTGATGAGTTGCATCTCGAACGCCTCCTTTCACGATGTCGTTACTCTTCAGCCTAGCGTGAGAACGAGCCGGTGTTGAGCGTCGCCGCTTTTGATACTTGAAAATACAAAACAGGCCGCGTTGGCCTATGCCAAGCAGAACCTGAAGTCCGCGCTGTCGGTCGAGGAACTGGCAGCGCCGCCAACCTCAGCCCTAGGCAGTTCAGCCGAGGTGGGGTGTACGGCATTCAAGTCTAAATATTAGTGGCGTAATTTTGATCTCGTTGAAGCCCATTTCTCACTGAGATCATCGCCATGACCCTTGTTAAAGGCGCCGCCGTACAAATCAGCCCCGTTCTTTACAGCCGTGAGGCACCGTCGACAAAGTGGTCTCATCCGAAGCTGGCGGTGACCGATACAGTGGAAGAAGTCAGTCGTTAAACGGCAGATACAAAAAAGGGGACCCTTGAAGTCCCCTTTTGCTCGTCTGGCCTTACAGTTCCATGCCCAAAAAGATCAGCGTGTTGCCATGTGCCTCAACCGCTGCGCGCTGGTTGTAGCTGTCGCGGTGCGAGCAGTTGAAGCCATGTTCGGCTTCCGGATACACGACAATTTCCACGTTATCGTTGGTATCGAAACGCTCGGCGATTTTCTCCACGGCTTCCAGTGAGATGTGGCTGTCCTGCTCACCGAAGTGCATCAGCAGCGGCACCTCGATTTCATTGGCCCGGTCCAGTTGATTCTGGATCCCGCCGCCGTAGTAGGCGATTGCCACGTCCACCAGCCCATTGGCGGCGGTGTGGTACGAGAGCAAGCCACCGAAGCAGTAACCGATAGAAGCAATGCCGCCGTCCAGGCCGGGCTGGGCTTTCAAGGCGTCGATGGCCAGTTCGATATCTTTCTGCGCCTTGCCGATGTCGGTGGCGTTCATCAATTCGACGGCGCGTTTCCAGCCGGCCTCGTCATAACCCAGTTCAATCCGTTCGCCGCTGCGCCAGAACAGGTCCGGTGCGATGACCAGATAGCCGTCGGCGGCGTATTGTTCGGCGACCGAGCGGATGTGTTCATTCACGCCGAAGATCTCCTGGATCAGCACGATCCCCGGGCCTTTGCGGGTGTGCGGAATCGCCAGGTAAGCGCCGAATTTACCTTCGGTGCTGTCGATCTCGATCCATTGGGTGGTCACGCTCATGGTGGCTCCTGTCTTCGCAAGTGAGGTGGGGTGAAGCTTATTGCGGTGGGGTGGCCCGGAAGCTTGGCAGCGCCTGAACCCGTTTCCACCAGTCATCGAAACCGTTGACCGCAAACACCTGCGGTGCATCCGGGATCATCGCCATGTAAGCACAGGCCGGTGCCAGGTAAAAGTCGCCGAAGCTCGGATCTTGCCCGGCGACAAACGGATTGTCGCTCGCCTTTCATCACCTTGACCGGCACCTGGTCGAAATTCGCGGCTTTTTCTGCAAGCAGCATCTTCACGGTACGAACATACGTGCTGCCGTTAAAACCGTAGAGAGTGAGGCTCATGGCGATTGCTCCGTTCTTGTGGAGTGCGAGGCATTATCGACGTGCTGGTGTTTAGCGATTATTACGACGCCCAAAAAGTCGAGCCAGCAGCGCATCGACGCTGAGCTTGCCGGCACCCGAGAGCAACAGCGGCATAAAGGCCGCGAGGTAGATCAGCGGCAGTTTGAAGTTACCGTGACCCTTGTGGCTGATGGCGTAACCCTGAGCAAGCTCACTCAATGTAGACCAATCGGTGGGCCAGTGAACGGCAGCGGTCGCGACGACCGTGACCACGATCAAAATGATTGCCGAGATCCGTTCCCAGGCCGACCAGTATGGCAAGGGCGCAGATCAGTTCGGCCGCTGTACACACTCTGATACGTAAACCAAACCGCAATCCTGTAATTGGATGGACTCGCCCAAGCGAGGCTGCGTTCGGCTGCGAAGCAGACGTAAACCCTGTGCACGCGATTTACCTGAACTACCGAGTCGATCGATTTCGCGACTGCTTCGCAGCCGAAGGCAGCCTCGCTGGGGCTCGACAGCTGCTACGGAGCCGATGGCAGAGCTTCTACGGGTTTGGCCGATGGCACGGTACAAAACTGTGATCCGGACCCGACCAGTGGCGTCTAGCGTCAGTGTCCCCGCAATTCTATGGGGCGAGAATTCGGAACCCGGCATGCAAGCGCTGTTGAACGAGATCCTTGACGCAGTACGTCCCCTGATCGGCCAGGGCAAGGTGGCTGACTACATTCCCGCCCTCGGCACGGTGCCGGCCGATCAGCTGGGCATTGCGGTGTATGGCAATGACGGCGAACTGTATTGCGCTGGCGATGCCCACACGCCGTTCTCGGTGCAGAGTATTTCCAAGGTGTTCAGCCTGGTGCAGGCCATCGAACACTCCGGCGAGGCCATATGGGAACGCCTGGGTCACGAGCCTTCCGGCCAACCGTTCAATTCGCTGGTGCAACTGGAGTTTGAGCGCGGGCGCCCGCGCAATCCCTTCATCAACGCCGGTGCGCTGGTGATCTGCGACATCAACCAGTCGCGCTTTGCCGCGCCGGCGTTGTCCATGCGCGATTTTGTCCGCCGGCTGTCCGGCAACCCGCAAGTCATGGTGGATGGCAAGGTCGCCGAGTCCGAATACCTGCATCGCGCGCGCAACGCCGCCATGGCTTATCTGATGCAATCGTTCGGCAATTTCCATAACGACGTCGAAGCGGTGCTGCGCAGTTACTTCAGCCATTGCGCGCTACGCATGACTTGCGTGGATCTGGCCCGGGCGTTCTGTTTCCTGGCCAACGACGGTTTCTGCAAACACAGCGGCGAACAGATTCTCAGCGCCCGCCAGACCCAGCAGGTCAACTCGATCATGGCCACCAGCGGCCTCTACGATGAAGCCGGAAACTTTGCGTACCGCGTCGGTTTGCCCGGCAAAAGCGGCGTGGGCGGGGGGATTGTCGCGGTGGTACCGGGGCAGTTCACGGTGTGCGTCTGGTCACCGGAGTTAAACACCGCCGGCAACTCCCTCGCGGGCATGGCCGCGCTGGAGTTGCTGAGTCAGCGCATTGGCTGGTCGGTGTTCTAGACACGGTGGTGCCGGGTCACAGTGGTCTTTTAGCGTAGGGGGTGACGGGCCGCCGGGTTTTCGATTCCGGTCAGGCGTGCGGTTAATGACGCTCCAGGGATTTTCCTATACATTTTCCGGCCGCCCATTGCATGGTGAAACCGCTTCATGTCTCTTGCGCTCGAACGTCTAGTCGCTGGCACGCCTATCCCTTTCGCCGGGAATCGTGTCTCTGTGGTCAGCCCCGAATTGGCCGCGCGCTTTCAGCCCGGGGACCATTTGCTGGTGGAGCAGGTCAGCGGCGAGTTGTTGCTGATCCCGGTGGCTGACCAGCAAGCGGCGGCCATTGCAATCGAGCGTGCCGAAGCGGCTTTCAGCGCAATGTCCGAGGTCTCGGATCAAGCTATCAGCGAGTTCTTTGATCGCTTTGCCCAACGCCTGGAAAACCCTGACTGCTGGGCCTTGATCGAAGCCGCCAACCTGGCCGACATCGAGCGGGCCAAGGCCCGTGGGCGTTCCACCACGCGGCTTCTGGCGGATGAACGCATGCGCTGCGACATGATCGCCGGCCTCAGGGCCTGGCGTGATGCGTCGGCCACGCGGGGCAAAGTCGTCAGTTGTGTCGAGCATGACGGCTGGAAAGTCGAGCAGGTGGTCTCGCCCCTGGGCATCGTCGCTTTCGTCTTCGAAGGCCGACCGAACGTCTTCGCCGACGCCGCCGGTGTGTTGCGCACGGGTAACACGGCGGTGCTGCGCATTGGCAGTGATGCGCTGGGCACAGCGCAAGCTATCGTCACCCACGCGCTGAATCCGGCACTGAGCGACGCCGGGTTGCCGACCGGGGCGGTGTCGCTGGTGGAAAGCGTCAATCACGCGGCCGGTTGGGCGATGTTCGCCGACCGACGCCTGTCGCTGGCGGTGGCCCGTGGTTCGGGTCGTGCCGTCAGCCAACTGGGGAGCATCGCGCAACAGGTCGGCACCGCCGTCAGCCTGCACGGTACCGGTGGCGCCTGGCTGATCGCCGACAAGGTTGCCGACGCCAAGCGCTTTGCCGCGGTGGTGCGCAATTCGCTGGATCGCAAAGTCTGCAACACCCTGAACGTCTGTCTGATCCACCGTGACCGTGTCACCGAATTGCTGCCGTTGTTCCTGGACGCGCTGCAACAGGCCGGCACCGCAAGGGGACAGGGCTGCAAATTGCACATCGTCGAAGGCAGCGAGCAGTACTTGCCGACCGATTGGCAGACCGCAAGCGTTGAGGTGTACCGCGCCGAAGGCTATCAAACCGAAGCCTTGGCCGAACCGCTGCCCGAGGATCAGTTGGGCCGCGAGTGGGAATGGGAAGAAACCCCGGAAGTCAGCCTGAAGATCGTCGATGACCTGGACAGCGCCATCGCGTTGTTCAATCGCTATAGCCCGCAGTTCACCGTGTCATTGATCAGTGAAGATGCCGAGGCTCAGGAACGCTTCTACAACGCGGTCAACGCACCTTTTGTCGGCAACGGGATTACCCGCTGGGTCGACGGGCAATACGCGCTGAACAAGCCGGAACTGGGTCTTTCGAACTGGGAAAGCGGTCGACTGTTTGCTCGCAGCGCGATTCTCTCGGGCGACGGGGTGTTCACGATCCGTAGCCGCATGACCCAGACGGATCTGTCGGTCAAACGCTGAGGCGGCACTCCGACCCCAGGCGACGGCCGCACTATACTTAATGTGCGTCTGTATTGGCGTGGCGAGCACTCCAAAACGAATCAGATGTCCCATAACGCTCGTCTGAGAGGCAGAGGGCTGCATAGCAAATGGGACGGACAGCGCATCTGATTACGTGAAGAGGGTTGCACCATGAAACTTCATTCCTTTAAACATTACTCCCATGATCTGGAAAGGGGCGTTCACGACACGTGGATTACCGCCAGAGTGAAGTCAGCCCTGGCAATGGCCGAACCAAGCCTCGGCCTGCAAATCCATGTCAAAACCCATGGGAGCACGGTGGCGTTGAGCGGTCGCGTCAACACCCATAAACAGTGTGAGCAGGCTGTTGCTCTGGCCCGTTCGGTTCAAGGAGTCGTCGAAGTCGATGCCAGAGACTTGCTGACTCACGTGTTCACGCCAGGCACTTTTCCAGAACCACCCAACGCCGAAGAGAGCACTGAAATTCGGCCTCAATCGTCAACCAAGATGGACGATAAATGACCCTGTCGATTGTGTCAGCGCAGCGCTCCCGTGAGCCGGGAGCGCTGCATCGATCGTCTCGCGGCGAGTGGATTTAAGCTTCAGGCTGCTTCTTCAACGGATCGAGCTTGAAGGGCGCAGGTGTCCGGATACTCTGCCAGCGCCACGAAACTGCGGCTGTTGGCATCCAGGGCGTCGACCGAACCGGTCTCGATGTCGTAGACCCAACCGTGCAAATTCAACAGGCCTTTCTCCTGAGCCAGGCGCACGCTTGGGTGCGTCTGGATATTGGCCAGTTGCGCGATGACATTCTCCCGAACCATTGAACTCACCTTCGCCGCATCACTCGCGTGAGGACGGGATTCGTTGATGACTTTCGCCGACTCGGCATGTTGCAACCAGCCGCTGACGGCGGGCAGGTGGTCCATGCAGGTGCACTTCGCGATGGCGGTCATGGCGCCGCAGTCCGAATGCCCGCAAATCACAATGTCAGTAACGCCCAGCACGGCGACCGCATATTCGACCGTGGCCGACACACCGCCGGGGTGCGGGCTGTAAGAGGGCACGATGTTGCCGGCGTTGCGGATCACAAACAGTTCACCGGGTTCTTGTTGGGTCAGCAGTTCTGGCACGACCCGGCTGTCGGAGCAGGTGATGAACAACGTGCCCGGATGCTGGGTGGTGGCCAGGTGTTTGAACAGGTCGGTGCGTTGCGGAAAAGCTTCCTTCTGGAACTTCAAAAAACCTTCGATGAGCGCTTTCATGGCGATGTCCTGATGCGTGAGTCGGGTTTAGCCCGCACATCAGTGCGGGCCGATGTCAATTTAGAAAGGACGCAGTGGCAGGAACTTGCCGTCGAGGGTAATCACTGCGCGGGAGCCGCCTTCCGGGTCTTCGACCTTCTTCATGTCCAGCTTGAAGTTGATCGCACTGATAATGCCGTCGCCGAATTGTTCATGAACCAGGGCTTTCAAGGTGGTGCCGTAAATCTGGATCATTTCGTAGAAGCGGTAGATGGTCGGGTCGGTCGGGACACCCGAGAGGCTGCCGCGCAACGGGATGATCTGCAGGCGGGCCACGGAGTCGGCGTCCAGCTCGAGTTTTTCGCCAATGATTTTGGCGGCGCTTTCCGGCAGTGGGTGCTGACCGAGCAGGGCGGCAGTGACGTAGGCCAGACCCAAGCCGGTGCCATCGGTCAGGTCCTGCCAGGACAGGTTTTTGCGTGCTTTTGCATCGAGGATCGACGTGGTCAGGGCCAGACTTGGGTCGTTGTAAGCGTGGGACTGTTGCATGGGTTTTCTCCTGCCGGGGTGGTATTGCTTGGGTGTGGAGCAATCTTCTGCCGATTGATCCATAGCGTCCAAGACCGATATACAATGCAGCGCATAAGCACAGCCTATAGAGGGTGATCCCCCATGCTGCTACGACATTTGCGCTATTTGCTGGCGGTGGCCGACCACGGCGGTTTCACCCGCGCCGCCGAGGCGCTTCACGTCTCGCAACCAACCCTGTCCCAACAGATCCGGCAACTGGAAGAAACCCTGGGCGTGAGCCTGTTCGACCGGACCTCGCGCACGGTCAAACCCACCGATGCGGGACAGGCCTACATCGAATGCGCTCGTCGGGTGCTGGTGGAACTGGAGGCGGGCAAACGTGCGCTGCATGACGTGAAGGACTTGTCTCGCGGCACCTTGCGGCTGGCCATGACGCCAACGTTCATGGCGTACCTGGTGGGGCCGTTGGTGCGCGATTACATGGCGCGGTTTCCGAACATCCATCTGAAGATTTTCGAGCTGTCGATGGATGACATCGAGGCCGGCCTGGTGGATGACTCACTGGACATCGCTATCGCGTTTACCCAGGTCAGAAACGCCGACATCGAGTCGATCCCGGCGTTTACCGAAACGTTGGGCGTCATGGTGGGGCGCGATCACCCGTTATACGAAAGCCAGGTCGCGTTGTCCGCTGAAGAGGTGGCGCAACTGCAATTTGCGCTGCTGGCTCCGGACTTCGTCACCCGCACCCGCATTGACGAGTACTTTGCCCAAGAGCAGATCACGCCGAAGGTGGTGATCGAGGTCAACTCGGTGAGCACCTTGCTGGAAGTCATTCGGCACACGGCCATCGCCACTATCCTTCCGGAGCCCATTGCCACCCAGGACCGTGCGTTACGCAAGATCCCGTTGCTGGGTGAGGCGCCCAAAAGAGGGGCCGCGCTGCTTCGACGCAAAAACAACTATCACAGTGCGGCGTCGGTGGCGTTTATGGAGCTGGTGTTGGGTGCAGCTACAGGTGAGTCGACGACGTCAGTCATCCATTGATTGGCACTCACCATTGGACGCCTTGCCAGTGGAGGACACCGTGACCGAGTCGTCATTTTCGAGGATGATCGCGATGATGACACCCGAACTCTTGGCTTCGAAGCCACCCTTGATGGCTTTGGTCTCGGCTTCCTTGTTGTTGATCAATACCGGTCCGTCCTGATCCGCGTGGACGACGATGTTGCCGGGGCAGTCCACATCGAATGACGGAACGCCGGAGACGCTGTTTGCATGGGCAGCACTGGCCATCACCAGCAACAGCAAACCTGTCAGATGTTTTTTCATCGCAAACCTCCAATGATCCAGTGCACACGATTAACGATAGCGTTGTTTGGTGCGCACGAGACAAACAAAAAGGCCCCGCTCGATTTAACAAGCGGGGCCTTTTTATGGAGTGGGTGTGGAATAAAACCCCTGGGAGGTATCAGGAGAACCGATCAATCACCCGAACTTCGTTCTGGTTCTGCATCGATGCCCACGCCTGTTTCAGCGTTTGCAGAACATGACCGATGAAGTCCTTGTCGGCCGCGGCTTTCTTGCCGACATAGCCTTGGCCGCGACGGTACATCTTCAGTCGGGCGAGCAAGTTCTGGTTTTTCTTGTCGAACTCCGCTTCATGGGCGTGAGGCGACAGGCAGTCGATATGTACCTGGCCCGACTTGCTGATCCACAGAATATGGCTGTCATGGCTGTCTTTTTGCGCAGCGAACAGATGAGCCAGTTCATCGATAGTGGGTTGATTGTTCAGATTCATAGTAAGCCCCTTGACCATTTGGTGATCTTTCAAAGTTGATTCGCTAATACAGGTAGCCCATCGGTTAGTTGATCCCTGGCACCGAAACCAGGACGTCAGCGGTCTACCGCCAAATTGACGGGGTCACGCGTCTGTTGCATGTAGTCGTGTTGAATAACTGCTACGCAATAGCGTCACAACGAGGAGAAGCAGCGAAAACCTTCAGGTCACTGCCGACATTTTCAGGGTCGGCCACAAGCTTCATGAGGATTGATCGCCAGCGCTTCTCGTCCTTGTACTGGACGTTCAGGCCAGGTCAGCTTCTTCAATCTGCCTTGTGGGCAGCGTGTATCCGGGAAAAACAGCTCGGCGGTCAGACGAGCTTGCTCAAACGTGTTGCCTGTACTCCCGATCGGGGAGACGTCTGCATCATGCAAGGGCAAATCGGAGGCGTCAACGGTTTTGTAGTGATTATTTTTAGTCACTACATATTGTCGGACAAAGTCGTTTGGAATTAAAAAGCAGAATGGGAAGCGTCAGTCAGGACGCTGGTAGCGATGTCTGGAATCGGTAAAAGGTGCAGGGAAAACCGTCGACCGATAGCTGATGCAGGGTGAACTCGCCATGGGTGAGATCGGCTATGACCCGGGCCCAAAACGCCCGCGCAGGCTGGTTCGCGTCGAGGTGGAAAATTTGCCATTGACCGGGGAACCGGCGCAAGAGGGTGGAAACGACAGACTTCGCGACGCCTTGGCCACGAAAGCGCCGACTGACAAAAAAGTAGCCAATGTTGTGTTCGGCGCCGTGAGTATGGGTTTCGTCATCCACCGTCACGAAACCGGCCAATTCTCCGTCGATCTTGATCAGGAACGGCCTGGTTGCGGGTTTGCGCCAGTAACCCGGTTTAGGCTGGGCATTGAAGAAGCCATGCTCCCCGAGTTTTAGCGGCAGCCACTCGCTGAAGTCATACAGATAGAACTGCATCAGGTTTTCAATCGTTTCCAGTTCGTCGCGATGGGCGGCGTGCAGTTCTATCAAGGGCATGCGGGGTGGCTCCTGAGGCGCACTCAGTGAGGGGCGAAATCGTATTTCCCACCTTTCTTCAGTGCGGCTTGATAGGCAGGGCGAGCCTGAAAGCGATTAATCCAGGCCGCTATATGAGGATAGTTGCCGAGCTTGCCTTGGGCTCTGGCGATCTCGCCGATAAAACTCATCTGGATGTCGGCGGCGCTGAATTCATCGCCCAGCAAGTAATCGGACTGGCTCAGAGCCGTGTCGAGGTAGCCCAAGTAGTTGGCCACCTCAGAATTGATCCGCGGATGCAATGGCGTGCCGGCTTCACCCAGACGCCCCACGTACAGGTTCAACATCAGCGGCAACATGGCCGAACCTTCGGCGAAATGCAGCCACTGCACGTATTCGTCGTAGGCGGAGGTGGACGGATCGGGTTGCAGGCGACCGTCGCCATGACGGCGAATCAGGTAGTCGATGATCGCGGAGGACTCGATCAGCTTCTGCGCGCCGTCCTCGACGACCGGTGATTTACCCAGGGCATTGATCGCTTTCAGTTCCGGCGGTGCCAGGTTGGTCGACGGGTCGCGTTGATAGCGTTTCAGCTCGTAAGGGATGGCCAGTTCTTCCAGCAACCAGAGAATGCGCTGGGAACGGGAGTTGTTCAGGTGATGCACGATAATCATGGTCGATGCCTTATCAGAAAATGGGGTTGCCGCTGGGCTTGAAGAACACTAGACCCTTTTAGCTCGCTTGAAGTGCCCTCATGCCTTGCTCGCCGGTTTTGCCGCGCGTTTAGTGCCCGTCGAAGGCTTGCGTTTGGCCGGCTTGCGTTTGTTTTTCCACGGCGTGGCACCGCGCCCGGCGGGACTTGCCGGTCCGCTGATGGTCAGGCTCAGGCCGGCGCAACGGGCGACCTGTTTGCTCATCCACGCGGCCTGCTTGGTGACGAATTCTTCCAGGCTCATCTCGCCGCTCTGCACCATGTCCAGCGCCTGCTCCCAAATCGCCGTGGTCCCCGGGTCGGCGATGGCACGCGGCACGGCATCGATCAGGCTGAAAGCGGCCGGGGTGGCGGCCAGGGCCTTGCCGTTCTTGATCAGATAACCACGGTCGAGCAGGCCCTGGATGATCGAGGCACGGGTCGCTTCAGTGCCGATGCCGGTAGTGTCCTTGAGTTTCTGCTTGAGTAGTGGGTCTTCCACCAGTTTGGCGACGTTCTTCATCGCCTTGATCAGATCGCCTTCGGTGAACGGTTTGGGCGGTTGCGTCCAGAGGTCCTTGAGCTTCACGTCGGCCACCGCGCAGTCACGCCCTTCGGCCAATGCCGGGAGTGTTTGCGGCGCCGGTGCTTCGCGGCCCTTGGTCGGGGCGAGGGCCTCGGGCAGGGCGCGCTTCCAGCCGGGCTCGACGATCTGCTTGCCTACAGCACGCAAGGCTTCACCGGCGCAGTCGAAGTCGGCCTGGGTCCGGTCGTATTCATGGTTGGGCAGAAACTGCGCCAGATAACGCGCGCGGATCAGGGTGTAGACCGCCCGCTGCTTACCCGCCAGTCGCTCGAGGTTTTTCGCCGCAGCGGTGGGGATGATGCCGTGGTGAGCGCTGACCTTGGCATCGTTCCAGGCCCGTGAGCGTCGCTGAGGCTCCAGGAAATCGTTCAAGGCGTTCAGTGCCGGATCCGCTTGCCTCAGCGCAGCAAGAATGCCCGGTGCTTCGCTGTGCTGACTCACGGGCAGATAACCGCAGTCGCTGCGCGGATAGGTGATGACTTTGTGGGTTTCGTACAGGGCCTGGGCGATGTCGAGGGTTTCCTGAGCGCCGAGCCCGAGCTTCTTCGAGCAGACTTCCTGCAAGGTGCCAAGATCGAATGGCAGGGGGGCTACTTCGCGCATCCGCTCGGTGCGCAGTTTGATGACCCGGGCACTCGCCGCGCTGCCGATCGCCGCCGCTGCTTGCTGCGCCAATGCCTGATTCAGGCAGCGATCCTGATCGTCGCAAACCTCGGAGGCCGCGCGCCACTGGGCGGTGAACGCGGTGCCGTCGTGCAGCAGTTGCACATCGATGGCCCAATAGGCGACCGGCACGAAATCGGCGATGCTGCGGTCGCGATCCACCACCAGGCGCAGGGTTGGCGTTTGCACCCGACCGACCGGCAATACGCCCTGATAACCGGACTGACGCCCCAACAGCGTGAACAGCCGACTCATGTTCATCCCGATCAGCCAGTCGGCCCGCGAGCGCCCAAGTGCCGAATGATAAAGACTAAAGGTCTCGGCCCCCGGCTTCAGGGCTGCCAACGCCTTGCGGATCGATGCATCGTCCAGTGCCGACAGCCATAGTCGCTGGATCGGCCCGCGATAACGGCAATGCTCCACCAGTTCCCGGGCAATCATCTCGCCCTCACGGTCGGCGTCGGTGGCAATCACCAGTTCGGTGGCCTCGCCGAGCAGCCGTTTGACCGCTTTGTACTGGCTGGCCGTGCGCGGTTTGACGGTCATCTTCCACTTCTCTGGAATGATCGGCAGATCCGCCAGCACCCAGCGCTTGTAACGCGCGTCATAGGCGTCCGGCGGCGCGGTTTCCAGCAGATGGCCGATGCACCAGGTCACCGTGACGTCCGTTCCCAGCCAGCAGCCGTCGCCCCGACGCCTGGCGCCGAGGACGGCCGCAATGTCTTTGGCCTGGGAAGGTTTTTCACAGAGGTACAGCCGCATAACCACCATCGCTCATCAACAGTCGAGAGGTGCACAGAATGGCGGCTGATGAGCAATGGGGCAATCTTTATCTGTATGGATGTACAGTTCGTGCGTTGCGATTCATTGCGCAGGCTCCTCAGTAGTTCAGGTTAACCACGGGTTGGTCCAGCTTCGCGTCGGGTTCTCGTCTGAGAATGGTCAGCAAGGCTGCGGTAATGACGTTCACATCATTGTCGAACCCATCGTGGGAGGTGTCCGCTTTGGTGCCCGCGCCGTAGTTCATTTTCGGATCGTTGAAGATATGCAGGGTTTTCGCGAATGCTTCGGGAAGCCCACGGCCTGTTACGGCAAAACCGGCCGGAATGGTGTTACCCCAGTAAAACTGGTTCCACTGCTCGGTCATGTTTTTGGCGGCAATGTTCCACTCCGCCAGATCGGGATCGCTGAAGTCCTGGAAGTTCTTGTCCAGACTCTTGGCCATGCCCAGCAGTGGCATGCGTTGCAGTTCTTCATAGGCACGAGAGACGAGGTACAGCAGCGACTTGTGGTACACGCCGATGACGTCGTCATCCTGTTCGCGGTTGTCGGACATCATGTAGAGGTGGAAGTCCTTGCGCTTGAGTCCTCCACCTTCGATGACTTTGCGGTAGGTCTGGTTGGCGAAATCGAGGGTGCAGGCCGGGGCCATCAGCGTCGATGTTTCGATGGCCAGGCCTCTGGCCCACAGCAGTTGAATCAAGTGGCCATTGATTAAGGACCCGGCGGAATGACCGATCAGATGAAGCTCGACGTTTTTCTTGCCCATGTCGGCGACCAGTTTTTTCAGGTTCTCCGCCATTTCCACTAGTCCGCGCGGGGTAAAGCCTGCCACTGAGGCGGCAGCGGCGTTCTGCTTCATCTGGCTCCACTGATCGCCGCCGAGTTTTTTGGTGGCCAGTTCCACCGTGCGATCAAAGCCTTCCAGGGCCTTGTCCTTGATGGCCTTCAACACATCGCTGATGCCACCCGCCTCGGGAAACAGACCCGGGAGGGCGTCCTGGACGATGTCGACAAACGTCTCCAGCGCCCCGGTGCGCCAGGTGACAAACAGTGGATAGACGCCGTTTTCAAGAAAGTAGGGCGCCATCGCACAAATTCGATTGATGGAGTCCTGCTCGGAATTGAGCCCGCCGTGGGCAATGATGGCGATGCGCAGCACGGCGGGTTTGTTTGCCGCCGGCAGCTTGTCGTACCAAGCACGAGGCGTCTCATAGACGATTCGCTTGACGCCCGCGCGGACGTTTTTGACGTCGGTGAGTCGGGGGCCGATGCTGCCGTTGTTTTCCATCACGACGGTCAGTCCATACGCCTGATCCATGGTCAACAGGGCAAGCCCTTTGCGATCGGTATCGCGGGCACCGGCGGTGAACAGCGAGAAACCTTCGCGCTTGGCGCTGGAGCTCGACAGCGCGTTACGAAACGCTGATTGAACATCGGCCCGGGAGCGTGAAGGGCGCGCGTTGTGCGATAACGCGCCGTGTTCGATCGGCACACCGAGGGCGACGGTCCAGGCGTCGGTGCCGTTGGCCAGCCAGTCCTCGAATGTCAGGATGGCGAAGCCCGAGTATCCCCAGGCGGTTGACCAGGAATTCTGCACGATGAACCCCTGGCGGGTGTACCCGATCAAGGCAAAGGCGTGGCCGCCCTGGCGGGTTGTCGGCCATTTGATAACGGGCAGCTGAGACATGCTCTGAAAGACCGCCGGCGGACGTTTTTTGCCTTTGGGCTGCAGCAGTGCCCAACCCTGATGCACATTGGCGCAAACGTACAGCGCGCCCGCTTCGTACAGGGCCGCCATCATGGCGGTGATGTCGTCTTTCTCGACGCGGTAGTAAACCCCCAGCGGCCGGGTCACGGCGTCCATGGCCCAATCCTCGGCGGGTGCTTCAAACGCCGGAACCGATCCGTCGGACTTGACGGTATAGGGCCACAATTCCTCTGCGCAGACACCGTGCTTATGCCATCCCTTCAGTGCGCCGCGACAACTGGAACCGGTGTAGTCCTCTCCTGGCCATTCGTCATAGAGTTTGGCCAGGTGATAAAGCTGACGCGGGCTCGTCTTGATGGAGGCCCGGTCCCGCAGCCACAACAGATAGTTGACCACCGCCGCCAGCCCGAACCCTGTGCACGCGCCTTCGTTGCCCTGGTAGAGAATCATGCCTTTGCCCAGGTACGCCGAGAGCTCGGTGGCAATGTCTTTGTCTGCGGGCCAGGAGGGCGGAAGTGACTGGACGCGTGGGGTGAATATCCGATCACGCAGATCCAGGCGATCGGGACGGGCATCCAGGGTGATGATTTTCTGGTCGAGGGAAAACTGTGTGGCGGGCATGTGGGGACCCTCACGTTTCTGAGACTCGACCCCCACGTCACGACTGCTTGACTGCGCAGCAGGGGTGTCAACGGTGCTATTGATCGTAGACGATGTTTCGCTCCATTTGAGCCGTTGGTCTGTTCATCATCGATGTGCCCGTTGGACCAGCGGTTGAGACCTTTGCCGACAATTCGCAGGACGCTGGTTTCACGGGCCCGAGGGGGCTTGTCGGAACGCCGCACCGCCCCGTTCGGCTGCGAAGCAGTCGGGGTTGCGAAATCTGGGTTATACCTGACAGTTCGCAGTCTCAGATTTTGGGGCCGCTGCGCAGCCCAACGGGAGCAAGCTCCCTCGCCACAGGAGAGTGGGCTCCCGATAATCCAGGAGAATCCGATGAAAAGCTCCGGTCCTAGTCCTGTCATCACCATCGCAGAGCAGCCGGGCTGCCTGCTTGTAAAGTTTCACGGTATTCAGGTGGCCGCGTCCGCACGGGCGCTGGTGTTGCTCGAGGCCAACTATCCTCCGGTGTATTACGTACCCCGGGAGGACATCGATGAAAAGTACTTTGCCCGCACCGATCACACGAGTTATTGCCCCTACAAGGGCGATGCCAGCTATTTCAGCCTGCAAATCCCGGGACATGAAGGCGCTAATGCGGTGTGGAGTTATGAAGACCCAAAACTGTCGGTAGAACAGATTCGGGGCTACATGGCGTTTTATCCCGATCAAGTGATTTTTGAGGTTCTCAAAGACGTCGAGTGATGGCCGCGTTTCAGACATCTACGAAAACGCCGCGCATTGGCGCGGCGTTTTAAGTCAGGCATTCAGTTCATCGGACAGCATCCACCAGCGTGGATTCATCAATCTGACTAATCGAGGTCACCCCGGTCAAGGTCATGGCGACGCGCATTTCCTTGGCGAAGATATCCAGCATATTCTCCACTCCGCGTTGACCATCGGCGGCCAGTGCATAGGCCATGGAACGCCCCAGCAATACGCCTTTTGCTCCCAGCGCCAACATCCGTACGACATCAAGCCCCGAGCGGATTCCCGAGTCGACCAGCACCGTCAGATCATTACCGATGGCTTGCATGATGGGCGGCAATGCCTTGGTGGTGGAAAGCACGCCATCCAGCTGTCTCCCACCGTGGTTCGACACGACAATGCCATCCGCGCCAAAGCTGACCGCGTCCCTGGCGTCCTGAGGATCGAGAATGCCTTTGATGATCATCGGGCCTTTCCAGAAATCACGAATCCACTCCAGATCGCTCCAACTGATCGAAGGGTCGAAGTTATTGGCCAACCAGCCCATGTAGTCTTCGAGTGTCACGGCTTTGCCAAGGTACTTCGAGATATTGCCCAGGTCGTGTGGACGCCCCATGACACCGACGTTGAATGCCCAGTCGGGTTTGGTCATGGCCTGAAGCATTCGCCGCGATGATGCAAAAGGACCTGACATGCCCGAGTGTGCGTCCCTGTAGCGGGCGCCGGGCGTGGGCATGTCCACGGTAAACACCAGGTTCTGCACCCCTGCGGCCTTCGCACGTTCCAGTGCATTTTTCATGAAGCCCCGGTCTTTCAACACATACAGTTGAAACCAGATGGGTTGTCGGGTTTGAGCCGAGACCTCTTCGATCGAGCACACCGATACCGTTGATAGGCAGAGTGGGATGCCTTTATTTTCCGCCGCTTTGACAGCCTGCACTTCACCACGACGGGCGAACATGCCCGTCAGTCCTACCGGGGCCAATATGATCGGCATTGAAAGTCGTTGGTCGAAGAGGGTGGTTTCCAGGCTCAAGGTTTCGACGTTTTTCAGAATGCGCTGACGAAGGCTGATGCCAGTCAGATCAGCGCTATTGGCCCTCAGCGTATGCTCTGCATAAGCCCCGCCATCAATGTAATCAAACAAAAAACGCGGGAGTTTTTGGCGTGCTGCCTCGCGATAGTCAGATGCGGATGAAATGATCATGATGCCTCGGTCGGGTGAGTGGCGGGGCGGTGGTTGCGTCGAGCGTCGGGTCAGATTAACGAAAACGACCTGCATTGCGGTAATGCTGTTCACTTAAGAAAAGTTTGGGATGAGATGGGGTACATATCCATTTCTGCGGTGGCGGCTGCTGGCGGTTTCGCTTTTACAGCGAGTCACTTGGAAAAGCCCCAAGTAACCAAGGGCTCTTGC
Source organism: Pseudomonas sp. ZS1P83 (assembly GCF_054897825.1). Classification (NCBI taxonomy): domain Bacteria; kingdom Pseudomonadati; phylum Pseudomonadota; class Gammaproteobacteria; order Pseudomonadales; family Pseudomonadaceae; genus Pseudomonas; species Pseudomonas sp. ZS1P83. The sequence continues at coordinate 2,794,595 of NZ_CM142706.1, read as the reverse complement.
CCCTTTCGTTCGGTGCCTCGCTAAGGCTCGGCATGCCCGCGCTCCGGTCCTGCTCCGTGGGCCCGCCGCCATCGGCCATCCATGGCCGGGGGCGGCTAACCCGGCATCCATGCCGGGTTGCCCACTGCGCAGAACCTGCGCTCGGCCTCTCGATGGGGCGTGCACTGCAAATGCCGAAGCGAGGCGGCCTACCGGCCGGCCTGGCTTCAAGTGAACGCATTTCCCTGTAGGAGCTGTCGAGCGAAGCGAGGCTGCGATCTTTTGATCTTGCTGTTGCTGTTGCTGTTGCTGTTGCTGTTGCTGTTGCTGTTGCTGTTGCTGTTGCTGTTGCTGTTGCTGTTGCTTTGGCTTTTGATCTGCCCCGTCGGAAGGCCGAGTGGAGGTTCTGCGCAGTGGGCAACCCGGCATGGATGCCGGGTTAGCCGCCCCCGGCCATGGATGGCCGATGGCGGCGGGCCCACGGAGCAGGACCGGAGCGAGGGCATGTCGAGCCTAGGCGAGGCACCGTACGTCAGGGGCAAAAGCGTTTGGTTACTTGGGGCTTTTCCAAGTGACCCGCTGTAAAAGCGGAACCCTAAGCCGCCGTTACCGCAGCAACGGATATACACCCAATCGCTCGACCACCAAAACGTCAGTTGGTATCCAGGTCCACGTTCTTGGTCTCACGCAAACAGATCATCCCGACCACCAGGCTCACCCCGGTAATCACCACCGGGTACCACAACCCGTAGAAGATGTCCCCGGTGTACACCACCAAGGCAAACGACACCGTCGGCAGGAAACCACCGAACCAGCCATTACCAATGTGGTACGGCAGGGACATCGAGGTGTAGCGGATGCGGGTCGGGAACAGTTCGACCATCAACGCTGCCAACGGGCCGTAGCACATGGCGGAGATGATGATCAGCGCGACGATCAGCGCCACGATCATCGGTTTGTTGATCTGCTGCATGTCGGCTCGTGACGGATACCCAGCCAGGGTCACGGCGCCACGCAGGGCCGCTTCATCGTAGCCATCGAGTTTCACTTCACCGACGCTCACCTGCACACCGCTGCCGGCAGGTAGAGCCTCGCTCTTGTAAGGAAGGCCCTGTTTCACCAGGAAGGTTTTGACCTTGTCGCAAGGGCTATCAAATTTCGCCTTGCCCACCGGGTCGAACTGGAAGGTGCAGGTGGCCGGGTCTGCCAGTACGGTGATCGGTGCCTGACGGCTGGCCTGGTCGATGGCTGGGTTGGCGTAGTGGGCGATGGACTTGAAGATCGGGAAGTACAGCGCGGTGGCTAGTAACAGGCCGATCATCAGCACCGGTTTGCGCCCAACCTTGTCCGACAGCCAGCCGAAGAAAATAAAGAACGGTGCGCCGATGATCACGCTGACGATCAGCAGACTGTTGGCCAGTGCCGGGTCCATTTTCAGAAACTGGGTGAGGAAGAACAGCACGTAGAACTGCGCCGCGTAGAAGGTCACGGCTTGCCCGGCGTTGATGCTGAACAGGGCGATCAGTACGACTTTAAGGTTTTCCCATTTGCCGAAGGAATCGCGCAGTGGCGACTTGCAGAGCTTGCCTTCCTCTTTCATTTTCACGAACGCAGGCGACTCGTGCAGGCTCATGCGAATCCAGGTTGAGATGCCCAGCAGAATGATCGAAAACAGAAACGGAATCCGCCAGCCCCAGACTTCGAACTGGTCACCGGTGAAGTAGCGGCAACCGAGCACCACCAGCAGTGACAGCAGCAAACCGAGGGTCGCGGTGGACTGAATCCAGCTGGTGTGGAAACCGCGTTTACCCATCGGCGCATGTTCGGCCACGTAAGTGGCAGCGCCGCCGTATTCACCGCCCAGGGCCAGGCCCTGAAGCATGCGCAGCACCACGAGGATGATCGGCGCGGCGATGCCGATGCTCGCGTAGGTCGGTAGCAACCCGACGCAGAACGTCGCCAGCCCCATGAGGATGATGGTGGCGAGGAAGGTGTATTTACGCCCGATCATGTCCCCCAGCCGTCCGAACACCAGCGCGCCGAACGGTCGCACGATGAAGCCGGCGGCGAACGCCATCAGCGCAAAGATGAATGCCGTGGTGTCGTTGACCCCGGCGAAAAACTGTTTGCTGATCACCGCCGCGAGTGCGCCGTAGAGGAAAAAGTCGTACCACTCGAAGACTGTCCCAAGCGACGACGCGAAGATAACTTTCTGGGTCTCGCGGCTGGTGCCCGCGCTGCGCACGGCTTCCAGAGGCTGAACATGTTCTGACATATCGGTATCCCTCACAGTGATTGTTTTTTTTGTTCCACTGTCGGCGCCGGGCTTATGGACTGGCGCCGCTATTCCTTTGCTCAAGAGACTGCGGTCAGTGCTTTTTCGTCGGGTGCAAAACTCCTTGTGGGTGTGTCCAGGATCAGTTGCGCGGCTTTTTCGGCAATCATCAGCGTAGGCGAACACGTGTTGCCCGAGGTGATGCGCGGCATGATCGAAGCGTCGGCGATGCGCAGGCCGGGGATGCCGTGGACGCGCAACTCGGCGTCGACCACGGCGTCCGCGTCGTTGCCCATGCGGCAGGTGCCGACGGGATGGAAAATCGTGGTGCCGATACGGGCGGCGGCTTCGTGCAATTCTGCTTCACTCTGCAAGCTGTCGCCGGGCAAGTATTCGACCGGTTTGAAGGCTTGCAGGGCCGGCGCGGCGACGATGCGGCGGGTCAGGCGAATGGCATCCGCTGCCACCCGCAAGTCCTCCGGATGGCTCAAGTAATTGGGCTGAATCAGCGGTGCTTCCTGCGGATCGGTGGAGCGAATCTCTATGCGACCACGGCTTTGCGGGCGCAGATCGCACACCGACGCTGTGAACGCGGGGAAGGTATGCAATGGCTCGCCGAAACGCTCCAGCGACAGTGGCTGCACGTGGTACTCGAGATTCGCTGACGTCTGCTCCGGTCCTGATCGAGCGAAGGCGCCGAGTTGACTGGGCGCCATGGACAACGGGCCGCTGCGGTCATACAGGTAACGCAGGCCCATGCCCATTTTGCCCCACAGGCTGCCGGCAATTTGATTCAGCGTGCGGGCGTTTTCCAGTTTGTAGATCAGGCGCAGTTGCAGGTGATCCTGCAGGTTGCCACCTACGCCGGGCAGTGCATGGGCAACGCCGATCCCCAGTCGTTGCAGCAGCGGGCGAGGGCCGATCCCGGAACGTTGCAGGATGCTCGGTGAACCGACGGAGCCGGCGCACAGCACGATCTCTTTACGCGCCTTGAAGGTTTTCGCCTGACCCTGCCAACGCGCGCTGACCGCAGACGCACGGCCGTTTTCCAGCAGAACGCGATCGACTTCGACGTCGGTCAGCACGGTGAGATTGGGGCGATTGCGGATCGGTTTGAGAAACGCCTTGGCCGCGTTCCAGCGAATACCGGCTTTCTGATTGACCTGAAAGTAGCCGCAGCCTTCATTGTCGCCCTGGTTGAAGTCATCGACGCTGGCGATGCCGCTTTGCTCGGCAGCGCTGCGGAAGGCATCCAGAATTGGCCACGACAGACGCTGGCGTTCGATCCGCCATTCCCCGGCGGCGCCGTGAAATTCCGAGTCGCCGGCAAAGTGGTTTTCGCTTTTTTTGAACAACGGCAGCACGTCGTTCCAGCTCCAGCCAGGATTGCCTTGGGCGGCCCAGCCGTCGTAGTCGCCCGCTTGTCCGCGCATGTAGATCATGCCGTTGATCGATGAACAGCCGCCGAGCACCTTGCCACGCGGATAACTCAGGGACCGACCTTGAAGGCCGGGTTGTGCTTCGGTCTTGAAGCACCAGTCGGTGCGCGGGTTGCCGATGCAGAACAGGTAACCCACGGGAATGTGAATCCATGCATAGTTATCGCGGCCGCCGGCTTCAAGCAGCAACACGCGATGTTGCGGGTTGGCCGACAATCGATTGGCCAGCAAACAACCGGCCGGCCCGGCCCCGACCACGATGTAGTCGTATTCATCCAGAGAAGTCTGCATGCGTGACCTTATGTTGTTGTTCTTGTTGTCGGTCATCCTAGTTGTTAGCTTTCGTCAAAAGAATGTTAGTTTTTGCGCAGCCGCTGTGCGTTTTTAAACACCTCGCTTCAAGGACGACTCATGTTTGACTGGAATGACTTGCGGTTTTTTCTCGAGTTGCAGCGTAGCGGGCGTCTGCTGACCGCTGCGCGCCGTTTGAACACCACCCACGCCACCGTGGCCCGGCACATCGAGGCGATTGAAAAGAGCCTTGGCACGGCGTTGTTCGTCCAGCATGCCCAGGGCTATGAGCTCACCCCGGCCGGCGAAGCGCTGCTCAAACACGCCGAAGCCATGGAAAACGTCGCGCTGCTTGCTCAAGAGGAAATCACCCAATCCACCGCGCCACTGGGCAAGATTCGCGTCGGGGCGACGGAAGGCCTGGGCATCATGTTCCTCGCCAGCCGCATGAACGGCCTGTTCGAGCGCTATCCCGGGCTGGAAGTGGAACTGGTGGCGGTGCCGCGGTTTGTCAGCATCCTCAACCGCGAAGCCGAGATCAGCATCCACCTGGAGCGCCCGGCCGCCGACATGCTGGTCACCCGCAAACTGACTGACTATCGCCTGGCGCTGTATGCCAGTCAGGAATATCTGGACCGTTCGCCACCGCTGCGCAGCCGCGAGGACCTCGGTCGCCACGCCTGGATCGGCTACGTCGATGACTTGCTGTTCAGCCAGGAACTGATGTTCCTCAATAGCTTCTGTCGCAACCCGCAAGTGGTCTTCCACAGCACCAGCGTCATCGCCCAGCAACAGGCTGCGCGCTCAGGCCTGGGCATCGCCGTGTTGCCGTGCTACATGGCCAGTGCCGATCCCGGCCTGGTGCCGTTGATGCCGGATGAGAGCATTCAGCGCAGCTACTGGATCAGCACGCGGCGTGAGTTGCACAAATCCGTGCGGTTGCGCGTGTTGTGGGATTACGTGGTGGAGTTGTGTGAGCGCGAGCAGGGGTTACTGCTCGGCCCCAATCCCCTGTAGGAGCAAAGCTTGCTCGCGATGAACGAAGACGTGGTGTGCCAGACCTGACGCCATCGCGAGCAAGCTTTGCTCCTACAGGGGGTCGTGTTTCAAGGGAGAATGTTGAATGAGGTGCTCGCCAGGCGCTCCCCATTCACCAGAATGTGCACGGCGTGTTTGCCTGTGTAATGCCGGCGGGTGGTGAGCTCCTTGATGTGCTGACCCCGGGCAATGGTCTCGGTCGCCTTGCCGGGAAGGGTCAGCGCCTTGAGCTTGAACACCTTCGCCGACGTGCTGCCGTTGGCTTTGACGTAATCGATGGCGTAGTCGATCACCAATCGCTGACTGTCCTCGACCCTGGATTTGACGCCAAAGGACAGGGTGATTTTTTCACCCAGGCGAATCACCGCTGGTTCCACCTTCACATCGATGATCTCGACCTCAGGCTTGCCGCCCGCGCCAATGATCGTCAACGCTCGCCGGTTGCCCTGTTTGATCAGGCTGCGCAGAGCGTGTTTGGCGATCCACGCCGTGTGTTTGTTGTCCAGCGACCAACGTTCGATCAGGTCCAGCACCCATTCAGGATGGTCCTTGGTAATGTCGTTGAGGTGGTTGGCCACGGACTTGCGCACGTAGAGGCTGTCGTCGGCCTTGAGGTTGTCCAGGATCTCGGCGGCCAGTGTCGGGTCAGCTTGCACGTGTTCCAGTCGAAACGACCATGGCAGGCGCGGCCGGCTACCTTCGCTGGCCAGACGCCGGACGTGTTCGTTTTCGTCCAGCGACCAATCGTGCATGACCGCCAGTGAACGTTCGATGTTGCTGCGCAGGAAATAGCGGATCGCAAACTCCGATGAGCCGAAGGTGGTGAAGTATTTCAGCGCTTCCATCGATTGCTCGAATGCATGTCCGCCATACGTCGCGACGTAATGCGGCAACGAGATGCTGACGAAGCCGCTGTTCAGGCGCGGAGCGAGGGCGCGCAGCACCTCAAGCGTTTCTTCATAACTCAACGGCAGTACCGCGTGCAGGCACTCGCTGACCCGGGCCATGCGCTGCATGATCGATAATTGCGCAAGCCCGTCGTTGGCCATTTTCAGGAAGGCCTTGGCGTTGAATCCGGGGTAGACCTCGGTCATCTCGGTGGCGATGTGTTTGAGGCGATCGGCGTTGAAGATTTCTTTTAGGGCAGGGGCGGGTTGGTCAGCCATGGTGAGTTCCTTATGTCAGTTAACGATCAGTTACGCCTTGCCTGATTCTTCTTCCAACTGATCCGCCTCAAACAACCGTGCCAGTTCCGTCCGGGCTTCCTGCGCCGTCTGCAAGACCTTCGCCGCATCGTCATAAATCGCATGCTGGGCTTCCAGCACCTGCTCGTCGTGATGCTTGAAACGCTTGATCCGCGCATCCGCCTGAGCCTGGGTCAGGCCCAACCCAACCAACGTGCGCCGGCTCATTTCCAGGCTCGAATAATAGGTTTCCCGAATGGCCTCGGCGCCAAGGTCCACCAGCCGATGCACATGCTGACGGTTACGGGCCCGGGCGATGATTTTGAGGTGCGGATAGAGTTTGTGCACCAGTTCGGCGGTTTTGATGTTGGTGTCCGGGTCGTCGGTGGCAATCACGAAATACTCGGCTTGCTCGACCTTGGCCGCACTGAGGATCTCCGGGCGCATCGGGTCGCCATAGAACACCGGTACGCCGCCGAAGCTGCGCGACAGTTCGATGGTTTCCACCGAAGTATCGAGGGCGACGAACTTGATGTTTTGCGCGCGCAAAATCCGCGCAATGATCTGCCCCATACGGCCCATGCCGGCGATCACCACGCGCGGCGTGTCGGTATCGATCTCGCGGAATTTCTCCGGCACCACCACGGGTTGAACCTTGGGGCTGACCAGTCGCGCGCACAACAGCAATAGCAGCGGCGTCACCGCCATGGACAACGTGATTGTCAGCACCAGCAAGTCGTACAGGTGCGGCTCGAACAGTCCTCGGTCGCGGCCAATCTTGAATACAACAAAGGCAAACTCACCACCGGCGGCCAGCACGATGCCGAGGCGAATGGCACTGACCTTGCCCAGGCCACCCGCCAGCCGACCGACGACAAACAGCAGCGGCAATTTGATTGCGATCAGCAACAGGGTCAGGCCCAGCACCGTGATCGGCGCGCTCAGTAGCAGACTCAGATTGGCGCCCATGCCGACACTGATGAAAAACAGCCCCAGCAGCAATCCCTTGAATGGCTCGATTTGCGCTTCCAGTTCGTGGCGGTATTCGGAGTCCGCCAGCAGCAACCCGGCGAGGAACGCCCCCAACGCCATGGACACGCCGACCAGGTCCATCAACCACGCCGTGCCGATCACCACCAGCAACGCGGTGGCGGTGGAGACTTCCGGCAAACCGGTCTTGGCCACCACCCGGAACACCGGTCGCAGCAGATACCGCCCACCGATCACCACCACCGCGATGCTGCCCAGCACGCGCAAACCGTGATTGAGATCTTCGGCAGTGCTGGTGGTGTGATCGCCGCCCGCCAGCAACGGCACCATCGCGATCAACGGGATGGCGGCGATGTCCTGGAACAACAGAATCGCGAATGCCAACCGCCCGTGAGGGCTGGTCAGTTCCTTGCGTTCGGCCAGACTTTGCAACCCGAACGCGGTGGACGACAGTGCCAGGCCCAAGCCCAACACGATCGCGCTGTTCAGCGGCTGGCCAAACACGAACAACGCCAGCACACCTATCACCGACCCCGTCAGCAGCACCTGCGCCAGACCTACGCCAAACACCGATTTGCGCATCACCCACAAACGTCGCGGCGACAATTCAAGACCAATGATGAATAGCAGCAACACCACCCCGAGTTCGGAAATGTGGCTGACGCTTTGCGGATTGCCAATCAAGCCCAGCACCGATGGCCCGATGATCACCCCTGCAAACAGATAACCCAGCACCGCCCCCAGTTGCAGGCGCTTGGCCAAGGGAACGGTGAGCACCGCCGCGAACAGAAACACGACAGCGGCTTGCAACAGGTTGCCTTCATGTGGCATGGCGAAACTCCAGGAACTCGGTGCGGCGGGGCGTTAAGGATAAAGGCTTGAGAAGCGTGCGTCAGCCAATGCAATCGCAATCATTGCAGCAATAAGGAATGAATCAGCGCCAGCGCAGTCGGATTTCAGGTACCACGACATCAATGGAGGTTCACCGATGAACAGCAAGACCCTTATCGCCAGCCTCGCCCTTGTCGCAGGCATTGCCGGTATCAGCCCAATCGTTCAAGCGGCTGACCCACCGCAAAAAACCGTCCAGCCCGGGGTTAACAATTCCCGCCAACTGGTGGTCGGCGACCGCGCCCCCGACGTTTACCAGCGCAGCGAAAAAGCCCTGGTCAACTGGAAGCAGAAAGGCCTGAAAGCGCCAAAGGCTCAGGCGCAGTGGGTGCAGATCAATGACAAGTACATGATGGTGATGATCACCAACGGGACGATTGTGGATATCACGCCGGTGGAGCGTTAGGCCGCCGAAAGGCTATTCGCTGTGAGCGCGCACCGGGCTTTCAGTGCCCAACCGATACTGATTATTCCCACTGCGCTTCGCCTCATACATCGCCAGATCCGCAATGTGAATCAACCGGTCCATGCTCGGCGCATGGTCCGGGAACACCGCGACCCCCAGGCTGGTGCCGATGTGTCGCTGATCATTACCGATGGTCACCGGTGGTGACAGTTCGACGAAGATTTTCTGGCAAATGCTGCGGGCTTCGTCTTGCAGGTTGTTGCCCTGGGACAGACCTTGAAGGATGACCACAAATTCGTCGCCACCGATCCGGGCGACGGTATCGGTTGAACGCAGGAGTCGCTTGAGTCGGGTGGCGGTGGTGATCAGTACCCGGTCGCCCGCTGCATGACCGTAATGGTCGTTGATTGCCTTGAAACCATTGAGGTCGACAAACACCAGCGCAACCCTCGTGGCGCTGATGCGGGCCTGTTCCAGCGCTTCGGACAGGCGTTCTTCGAGCACCAGGCGATTGGGCAGACCGGTCAGCGGATCGAAGTGCGCCAAGTGTTGCAGGTAGCTGGCGGAGGCTTTCTCCTCGGTAATATCGCGTACCACGCCCATCATCTTGATCGTTGCATCGTGGTCGTTCTTGACCACATTGCCGGTTTCCCGAAGCCAGCGGAGGGTGCCGTCGGGCCAGACGACCCGGTACTCCTCGTCATGGTTTTCGCCGGTTTCCAGGCAGCGCAACTCCCCGGCCCGGACCTTGGCCCGATCGTCAGGGTGAACACATGAGCAAAACAGCGCGTAGGAGGGCGTTACTTCGTCGATCTTGAAGCCGAACATGCCGTAGATCGCGTCCGACCAATAGAGCTGGTCGGTGTCGACGTCCCAGTCCCAGGTACCGATGCGAGCGAAGTATTGGCTACGTTTGAAGCGTTCGGCGTCGCCGTCCCGCCGGATATTTTGTCCGTCAGTCAGGCTGGTGATCAGCACGCGATACTCGGCCAGCTGCTTTTGCAGCGAGCGCTCGCGACAGATTAACGCGATCATCAGGGCAAGCATCACTGAGCCGATGGTTGCGCTGGTCCAGACCTCATTCATTCAGGAATTGCCATCATTGGGTATTGAACCGTGCGGGTAGGTGTTGCTTATCTTAGTTCACGGTCACCGCAGGAAACAGGTTTCAACCCCTCGCCTGGCGATCGGAGTGGTTGCCAATCGGCTGCAAATCTGGGAAAACGGCGCCCACAAAGCCTTCTGGGCAAACGAACGCGCGAGTGCATGCAATGAGTGACGAACTTCAAGTAATCGACCTCCAACCGGGCGACGGCAAAGCCGCCGTCAAAGGCGCGCTGATTACCACGCAGTACCGTGGCTGGCTGGAAGACGGCACCGAGTTCGATTCTTCCTACAGCCGTGGCAAGCCTTTTCAGTGCGTGATCGGTACTGGAAGGGTGATCAAGGGTTGGGATCAAGGGATTATGGGCATGCAGGTCGGCGGCAAGCGCAAGCTGTTGGTGCCTGCGCATTTGGCTTATGGCGAGCGGACGATGGCGGCTATTCCCCCCCATTCGAATTTGATTTTTGAGATTGAATTGCTGGAAGTGCTGACGCGCGATGATTGACTACTGTCTTGGGTTTGAAAGTCAAAAGATCGCAGCGTGCAATCTTTTGATGGTAAGCGGGCAGGCATCACACCTTGGCTTGCGAAATACGCACAGACGATCACGGCCCGGGCAGTCCCTGCACAACCGGTTCGATTAACCGCATCAGCCCTTTGGCCAACGGGATAACCAAACCGCTGACGTTAGTCGTCTTCGTATCATCACCTGCACAGACGACGGGTCAGATCATTCAGAAGCCATCGGCCTGCTTTCCCTAAAGAGCGATTTTGCATGTGCGCTGCGTAGATCGGAAGTGTGTCTGGTGTGCGCTGAAGTTCGGCGGTTAACTCAAGCGGTAGGAGGCGTCCTGAAGCCAGATGATCCGCAATCAGATGCTCTGGCATTCGGCACCAACCGAACCCGGCGAGCAAAAAATCCAGCCGCCGTGCCAAATCTACAAACCGCCACTGGTGACTGCCCGTCACCCCATAGCTAGGGCCGTCGGGAGAAACCGGATCGGAAAGTACCAGTTGCACATAAGGCTTGAGGTCTGCACTTGTTGCCCGACGGCCTAACATAGCCAGGGGATGCCCGCTGGCTACTACTGGCCTCAAGTCGACGCTGAGCAGCGGCAGTGCGGTGACATCGTCGGGCACTGTCGGAATCAATGTGCAAAGCGCCAGTGCCGCATCGCCGTTGCGCAATCGACGCTCTGCGCCGCCTAAGCCTTCTGTAGAAAAACTCACTGCCAGATGCGGAAAAGCCTCACGGATAGCGCGCAGGCTTTCGATGAGCGGTGCGCTCGGGACTAAAGGGTCTATGGCGAGAGCCAACTCCGGTTCAACCCCTGCTGCCGTACTTGCGGCCATTGCTTCAAACTGGGCAGCGCTTGCCAGCACTGCGCGCGCTTGAACCACTAGCACTCTACCTACCTCAGTGAGCGTTGGACGATGGCCGCTCCGATCAAACAGCCTCACACCTTGAACTGACTCAAGTGTGGCAATCGACTGGCTAATGGCAGATTGAGCACGCCGCAGGTGACGTCCCGTTGCCGAGAAACTGCCTGTATCAGCAATGGATACAAGGATCCGCAACTGATCCAAGCTTAGATTTCCGATCATGACCCATCACTTAAACAGATGGACTCAATCATATTTACATCACTCCTGCATAGAGATCGCATTGGGTAGAGTGTGTCGCACATCGCCTAAAGCGACAACGCAAAACATACCGCCGCGTCACCGCGCAGGAGTTACTTTCATGTCCAGGCTTCTCACCATTGAAACCAGCTCACGTGGGGATGCTTCAATCTCCCGGCAGCTCACTCGCCAATTTGTGTCCGCGTGGGAAGCTGCACACCCTAGGGGCGCCATCAAAATACGGGATCTAACGGACACTCCGCTTACGTTCGTGACGGCCCCCTGGTTACAGGCTTACTTCACCCCAGAAACCCAACATTCGCCTGAAATGAAAGCCGTGTTGCAGTTATCCGATGAGCTTGCGGCCGAGTTGCTGGAAACCGATCACGTGGTTATTTCAACGCCGGTCTACAACTATAACGTCCCTGCGGCGCTCAAGGCGTGGGTGGATCACGTGGTACGTAAAGGCCTGACCTTGGGCTTTGATGGTAAAGGGTTGGTGACCGGTAAAAAGGCAACGGTGCTGCTCGCCTCGGGAGGTGTATACACCAACGACTCCCCGATTAGAGACCGTGACATTGCGACCCAATATTTGAAACTGATCCTGAACGTCCTGGGTATCACTGATGTCACCTTTATTGCGGCCGGCGGCGCTAAAGCTGTAGATCTCGGAGAAATCAGCATGCACGATTTTCTAGATACATTTGATCATCAAATTCAAAAGTCGCTGGTTTAAACAGCATTTCTCCTAGCCCATACGATTCTGGTATGCCTGTTTTGCGAGCCATGAGCGTCCTTGTTTCATCTTCTGAAAACGATGCGGACGCTATATCAAAGGGCATTTGATAGATGTAGGACGGGTCTGAAACTCTATGAATTGCTGGAAGTGCTGACGCGCGATGATTAACCGCTAGGCCTGAAAGGTGTCCCGGTAGGCATACAAACCCGGTGTTCCGCCGGTCATCACGAACAGCACGTTGTCGCCGGAACGGTAGCGTCCTTGCCTGAGATCGGCCAACAGCCCGGCGAACGCTTTGCCGGAGTACACCGGGTCGATCAACAGGCCTTCGGCGCGGGCCATGAGGCGTACCGCTTCCTGCATGGCTTGCGTCGGCAGACCGTAACCGTCGCCCAACTGACTGCCGTCAATGGCAATGTCTTCAACCTGAACGACTGCGTTGCTGCCCAATAGCGCCAGTGCGTCCTGGGTCAATTGGCGGGTTCTGGCTGCTGATGTGTCCCTGTCGGATAAAACCGAATACGACTTGACGATCGAGGTGCCTCGGCCCAGCAACTGGAAGCCGACCGCGAGCCCGGCGTGGGTGCTGGCGCTGCCGTTGGGCACCACGACCTGATTGAAGGTGAGGCCCAGTTCCGTCTCCTGCTGCACGATCTCCGCCGCGCAGCGCGCATAACCGAGACTGCCGAGCGGCGTTGACCCACCCGTAGGAATCACCAGCACGTTGCGTCCCGAATCCCGAAGTTGCGTGGCCCGTACCTCAGCGGCGGCGAGTGAGTCGCTGCCTCCGGCAAGCACCTGCATTTGCGCACCGAACAGCTGGTCGAGCACCGTCCGCTCTTGGGACGCAGAGCGCCCCTGGCTGCATTCCTTTGCTGCGCGTGGGAACGATCAGATGACACGGTCTACGGCAAATCGCTAAAGAGCGCAATTCGCCCGTTCAGCGAAGGCCGGTAGTGCCAGGTCAGGCGATCCAAAGCAGGTTTCATCGCTAGAGTTTCCTTCAATATAGCGCTGGCAATGCTCAGGGCCAGAACCTGCCCCGGACATTGATGCCGCCCGGCACCGAACGTGAAACTGCGCCGGTCTGGACGATCCAGAAGAAAGACTTCGGGATGGTCATTGAGCTGCGGATCACGATTAGCCGAAGCCAGCAGCACCAGAATTACATCGCCAATTTTCAGGCTTACCCCCTCGATTTCACAAGGCGCAGCGACAAACCGGCTAGTGTTCTGCACCGACGGATCGAAGCGCTGAACTTCAGCAATCAAGTCGTCAATGCATGTCGATTCGCTCCGCAACGACGGATTTCGAATCAACGCCAACAGCGCATTGCCGATCAGCCCGGCGGTGGCTTCGTAGGTCTGGGAGAACAGGCCGATCAGGTTGGCGATCAACGTTTCAGGGTCGTCAGATGTCGCCGCGAAGCGCTGGCGGATCCCGGCGAGCAGGGCGCTCTGATGGCTCGGGTCATCCAACAGCTCAACGAAATAACCGCTCAATTGTTCGGCGGCAGCCTGTGCAGCGTCCAATTGCACCTGATCGCTGAGGGGCGACAAACAGGCCACAAAGTCGGCGGTCAGCTCGCAAAGGGTGCGGCCCAGAGCAGGGGGAAACCCGAGCAATGCAGCCACCACGCAAACCGGCCCGCGGAACATCGCGTTGTACAGCCCATCGGCGCCTGAAGTGGTCAGACGAGCGCCAACCAGCAAATTGACTTCATCGACATCAATCAACGCCAACCCTGTTTGAATCGACGACCTCGGGCAACGCTGCCGTTCGCCCTCATTCATCCGCATCAACTGACCAAAGACCTTGCCGGCCATGCCGCCAACAATCCCCTTGGGCACCGGTTCGTGGGACGGCCGGACATGACAGTCTGGATGCGCCAGCACGGCCGCAACGGCTCGGGCGCTACTCGCCACCCACACGTTCAGTCCTTCGTGAAAAACCAGCCCGCCCTCCGCGCGCAGTTGCGCGTAATAGGGATAAGGATCGGCAAAAGTCGCAGCGATGATCGGGTCCATGGGTCGCAGCCTTGTTCGTGGTTGGAAAAGTGTTGCTACTATCTCCAGTCCGAAAGGGCCTTGATTCGTCCGGGAGCGAAATATGAACGTAGAACAGCACGACATCGGCGTTTCTCACGTGGCCGCGGCCATCGCGGAACCGGCTCGGACGAAAATCCTCTGCTCGCTGATGGACGGCCACGCCCGTACCAGCACCGAGTTGGCGGCGATTGCCGAAGTCAGCGCCTCCACCGCCAGCGCGCACCTGGCCAAACTCAAGGAACTGGCGCTGGTGCGATTGCATGTTCAGGGCCGCCATCGCTATTACAGCCTGGCGGACAAGCGCGTCGCCCAGGCGCTGGAGGCGTTGATGGTGATCGGCCAGAACGCCACGCCGACCTTTAACGCGCGTACCCCGGATCGCCTGCAATTTGCCCGCACCTGCTACGACCACATGGCCGGCACGTTAGCGGTGCTGCTGCATGACCGGATGATCGAAGCGGGGTGGTTGTTGGAAACCGATGAACAGGTCTATCAGCTGAGCGACAGCGGTGAGGCGTTGTTCGAAGGATTGGGTATCGAGGTCAAGGATCTGAATACGCTGCGCCGCCGCTTCGCCTGCCCATGCCTGGACTGGAGCGTGCGCCGGCCGCATTTGGGCGGTTCGTTGGGGGCGGCGTTGTTGCAAGTGGCGATCAAGCGTAAATGGGTGACTCAGGGCCTGGACAGCCGCGCGCTGGCGTTGACGGCGACGGGGCGCAAGGAACTCAGCAGCCGGTTCGCCGTTGAGCTGCCGATTCAGGTATCGACAGCACAAACCACGTCCACCGAGACCAGGCGTCGCGCGATCGCCAGTTCTGCGCCTTAGCGACTGGCCGAGGCCATCAGCACGCCGAAACCGGCGAAGGTGACGCCCGAGATTTTCGCCGCGAGCCAGGAACCCTTCGGACTCGACAACCAGCCTTTGGCGGCATTGGCGAGCAAGGCATAGCTGCCATGCACCAGGATCACCAGTACGCCGTAGGAGGCGACGAGCGTGAAAAACTGTGTGGAGAAGTGCGCGGAGGTGTCGATGAATTGCGGGAACACTGCCAGAAAGAAAAACACCGCTTTTGGGTTCAAGAACTGGATCGAAGCCGCTTCGAGGAAACGATAACCCGGGCTTGATGGGCGCGTTTCAAGCAGCGTGCTGAAACGATCCGAGCGCCAGCTTTTGTAACCCAGGTACAACAAATAGGCGGCCCCTGCGTATTTCAACGCGGTGAAGGCGTTGGCGGAGGTGCTGAGGATCAGGCCAACACTGGTGGCGCTGATGGCGGCGACAACAAACGCCCCCGACGCGATCCCCAGAATGCCCGGCACTGCCCCTGTCCATCCGTGGCGCACCGCGTTGGACAGGGTCAGGACCACGCCAGGTCCCGGGCTCAAAATGGTCAGGGTGGCGAAAAGTAGAAAGAGTCCATAGTTGTTCATGTCTTGCTCCGTCAGGTGGCGCTGGCTGCATGCGGGCAGATTGGCGTGACTACGAGGGTGTGACAAACGCTTTAATTACCGGGCATAGGTGACTAAATTAGACGCATGATCAATCAACTTCCCCCGCTTAATGCTGTTCGCGCCTTCGCTGTTGCTGCTCGTCATCAGAGTTTCAGTCTGGCGGCCGAAGAGCTGCATGTCAGTCATAGCGCTGTCAGCCGGCACATCAAATTGCTTGAGGAGCACCTGGGCGTGCTGCTGTTCGAGCGGCGTATCCGTCAATCGGTGCTGACACCGGTCGGCCAGCGCTTTTATGAGCAAGTCAGTGCCGGGTTGTCGCAAATCGCCAATGCCGCCGCTGCGCTCAAACAACATGCTTCGCTGCCGACCGTGAAGATCAATGTCCGTCCGTCCTTTGCCATGCTTTGGCTGACGCCCAGGCTGGCGGATTTCATTGCGCTGCACCCGGACATCAATCCGCAGGTGATCACCCAGACCCAGGCACCCGATCATGCACGCGACGGGTTCGACATCGTCATTCGCCGTGGTCGTGACGATTGGGCACCGGCGATTGAGGCGCGACCCTTCTTCGAAGACGAACTGTTATTGGTCGCCGCGCCTTCGCTGATCGAGCGCCTGGCCCTTGAAGACCTCGCGTCCCTGAGCCGGCACACGTTACTGACCGCCAAGGCGCGTCGCGAAGACTGGCACAACTGGGCCATGCACTTTGGTCAAACCCAATCAGCCACTCAGGTCACCCGACAGTTTGATCACATGCACCGGGTGCTTGAGGCCGCCGTGGATGGACAGGGCATTGCCTTGTGCCCGACCTCTTTACTGGGCACCCACCTCTCGAGCGGACGCCTGATCTGCCCGTTGCCCGAGTTGCGCATGCCGCTGCCGCGTTATTACTACGGGGTTGCGCCGGATGTGACGGCGCAGACACGGGTGTTTGTGGAGTGGTTGTTTGCGCGGATTGCTCAGGAGGCGGCTCTGGTTCTGTGACCCGACCAAGGGTTCGATGGTGACTTGAACCGGAGGCGTTGACTCTGTACTGTATATCCACACAGTATAGGCATGCCCCATGGAACTCATCGATAAGCTCAGCATCCTTGCAGACGCCGCCAAGTACGACGCCTCATGCGCCAGCAGCGGCGCGCCGAAGCGAAGCTCCGAGGGCAAGAGCGGGCTGGGTTCGACCGATGGCATGGGCATCTGTCACAGCTATACGCCAGACGGACGTTGCGTCTCGTTGCTAAAGATTCTGCTGACCAACTTCTGTCTCTACGACTGTCAGTACTGCGTTAACAGACGCTCCAGCGACGTGCCCCGCGCCCGCTTTACGCCGGAAGAGGTGGTGACGCTGACCATGGATTTCTACCGGCGCAACTGCGTCAGCGGGCTGTTTCTCAGCTCCGGAATCATTCGATCGGCGGATTACACCATGGAACAGCTGATTCGCGTGGCCAAGCTGTTGCGTGAAGACCATGAGTTTCGGGGTTACATCCACCTCAAGACCATTCCCGAAGCCGACCCTGCGTTGATCGAGGAAGCGGGGCGTTATGCCGATCGCTTGAGCGTCAACATCGAGTTGCCCACTGACGCAAGTCTGCAAACACTGGCCCCGGAAAAACACCTGGGCTCGATCAAGCAAGCGATGCAGACGATCTACACCGGCGAGCAAACGGTGCTCAACGAACCGCGCGCGCCGAAATTCGCCCCGGCCGGGCAGAGCACGCAGATGATCGTCGGCGCCGATGACACCGACGACAGCACCATTCTTCACAGCGCCCAGGCGCTGTACGGCAACTTCCGTTTGCGTCGGGTCTACTACTCCGCGTTCAGTCCGATCCCCAATAGCCCGAAGAGCGTGCCGCTGGCCGCGCCGCCGTTGATGCGCGAGCACCGTCTGTACCAGGCTGATTTCTTATTGCGCAGCTACGGCTTCACAGCGGGCGAATTGTTCCAGGGGCCGGGACATCTGGCGCTCGACATCGACCCGAAACTGGCCTGGGCGCTGGAAAATCGTGAGGTCTTCCCGCTGGATCTCAATCGCGCCGAGGCGTCGCTGATCGCCCGTATTCCCGGCATCGGCCTGCGAACCACCGAGCGTCTGGTGGAACTGCGTCAGCAGCGACGCATTCGTTATGAGGATCTGGCACGGATGCGCTGTGTGCTGGCCAAGGCCAAGCCGTTCTTCATCACCAGCGATTACCACCCGCATCAGGCTGAGGTCACCAGTCATCTGTTGTATCAGCAACTGCGCGACCGTCCGCAACCGCAGCAAATGGGATTGTGGGGATGATTAATCTGGACTGCGACGACCTGTTCGACACCTGGCGTCAGCAGGCGCGTTGGTTGCTCAGTCATGAGGTCGATCCCAGTGTGGTGAGCTGGGCCAGTGAAGGCGTGGCAGACCTGTTCGCCAGTGACGATGTACCACCCCAAACGCAGGGGCCGTATCAGGCACGCGTTCCGAGAGCGCTGTTGGACACGCTTGAGCGCGCCGCCTGTTATCGAGGCGATCAGCGCTGGAGTCTGTTGTACGAGGTGCTGTGGCGGGTTAGTCACGGCGATCGCACAGCAATGCTCGCGGGTGACAAACTCGGCAGTGAATTACAGAGACGAATCAAACAGATACAGCGTGAATCTCATCATTTACATGCATTTGTCCGGTTTGTCGCGATGCCTGAAAACGAGGGTCCGCAATACGTGGCCTGGTATGAACCGGCGCATGAAATCCTGCACAGCGCCAGTGAACACTTCATCGGCCGAATGGGCCGTCACCGTTGGCTGATCGCCACGCCGCGGGACGGGGTGTACTACGATGGCGAGCAGTTGATTCACCAACGGCAATGCCCGGTTGAATGGCAGCAGCTGGCGCAAAATGTCGACGATCCGCACGGCGAGATGTGGTTGACCTACTACAGCCACATCTTTAATCCGGCGCGGTTGAACCCGAAAGTCATGCAGGGACATTTGCCGGCCCGGTTCTGGAAAAACCTGCCTGAAGGCGTGCTGATTCCGGGGTTGATCACTCAGGCTCGGACGGGCAAGCAACAGGACGGTCAGGCCAGCGGCATCAAGGGCAGGGGTGGCAAGCGCATTGCGCTGGGAGAGGGGGAACGTGGCCAAGGCTCATAAAAAAAGCCCCCCATCGCCAAGGCAATGGAGGGCTTCGATGCAGCGGGGGTGTCAGATCAAACCTTGACGATCCAACCTGCTGGTGCCTCGACGTCGCCAGTCTGTACACCGGTCAGCTCTTTGTAGAGCTTCTGGGTGACCGGGCCGACTTCGGTTTCGCTGTGGAACACGTGCAGTTTGTCGTTGTAGCTGATGCCGCCGATTGGTGTGATCACCGCGGCAGTACCGCAAGCGCCGGCTTCTTTGAAGTCAGACAGCTTGTCGATGAACACGTCGCCTTCAACTACTTCCAGGCCCAAACGCGATTTTGCCAGCTCGATCAACGACAGACGGGTGATGCCCGGCAGTACCGACGGCGAGTTCGGGGTGACGAACTTGTTGTCGTGGGTGATCCCGAAGAAGTTGGCCGAACCGACTTCTTCGATTTTCGTGTGGGTCATCGGGTCCAGGTAGATGCAGTCGGCGAAGTGGGCTTTCTTGGCCTGGGAACCTGGCATCAGGCTGGCCGCGTAGTTGCCACCGACCTTGGCCGCACCGGTGCCTTGTGGCGCGGCGCGGTCGTAGCTGGAGATCAGGAAGTTGTGCGGGGTCAGGCCGCCCTTGAAGTAGGCGCCGACCGGGATGCAGAAGATCGAGAAGATGAACTCGGGCGCGGTACGCACGCCGATGTTGTCACCCACGCCGATCACAAACGGACGCAGGTACAGCGCGCCGCCGGTGCCGTAAGGCGGGATGAAACGCTCGTTGGCGCGGACTACTTCTTTACAGGCTTCGATGAACTGCTCGGTTTCCACGAACGGCATCAGCAGGCGCGCGCAGCTGCGTTGCATGCGTGCGGCGTTCTGATCCGGGCGGAACAGGTTGATCGAACCGTCCTTGCAACGATAGGCCTTCAGGCCTTCGAAGCATTGCTGGCCATAGTGAAGGGCAGTGGAGCCTTCGCTGATGTGCAGCACATTGTCTTCGGTCAGGGTGCCTTTGTCCCACTCGCCATTACGCCAGTGCGACAGATAGCGCTTGTCTGTCTTGATGTAGTCAAAACCCAACTTGTCCCAATTGATGCTTTCGTTACCCATGACACCCTCTATCACTTAACAACCGCCGAAACGGTTCAAGGCTTCTGACGTTTTTCTGGATGGGGACAACAATACTTCATTCCGCTGCTATTTCGCAGCCCGGAATGCGTTCCTTTGATCGTTCCCACGCTCTGCGTGGGAATGCAGCCCGGGACGCTCTGCGTCCCTAAAGCGGACGCGGAGCGTCCGTTGAGGCATTCCCACGCGGAGCGTGGGTACGATCATGCGTCCGGTTTTACAAGTGCAACGCGTGACCGAGGGCACGCAACGCTGCTTCCTGCACCGCCTCGCCGAGCGTCGGATGCGCGTGGATGGTGCCGGCGATGTCTTCCAGCCGAGCGCCCATTTCCAGGCTCTGACCGAACGCGGTCGACAATTCCGACACGCCCACCCCGACTGCCTGCCAGCCGACAATCACATGATTGTCACGCCGCGCCACGACCCGTACGAAGCCGCTTTTGGACTCCAGGGTCATCGCCCGGCCATTGGCCGCGAACGGGAAACTCGACACGATGCAGTCCAGGCCAGCAGCCTTGACGTCGTCCGGGGTCTTGCCGACCACCACCAGTTCCGGGTCGGTAAAGCACACGGCGGCAATGGCAGTTGGGTTGAACTCGCGCGATTTACCGCTGATCAGTTCGGCAACCATTTCGCCCTGAGCCATGGCCCGGTGGGCGAGCATCGGTTCGCCGCTCAGGTCGCCGATGGCATACACGTTGCGCATACTGGTCTGGCAGCGGTTGTCGATCTTGATCGCTGAGCCGTTCATGTCCAGGTTCAGCGCTTCGAGGTTCCAGCCCTGAGTGTTCGGTTTGCGACCGACGGCTACCAGCACCTGATCGGTTTCCAGGTTCAGGGTGTCGCCATTCGGGTCAAGGACTTGCAGTGTATTACTAGAAGAATCAAAGCCTTGAACGCTATGCTTCAAGTAAAGCTTCATGCCAAGTTTTTTCAATTCGTCATGCACAGGCTGCGTGAGTTCAGCGTCGTAGGCCGGCAGGATACGATCCTGAGCCTCGACCACGCTAACCTCGGCGCCGAGCTTGCGATAGGCAATCCCCAGCTCCAGACCGATGTAGCCACCACCGACCACGATCAGCCGTTTCGGCACGGACGTCGGCGCCAGGGCTTCAGTGGAGGAGATGATCGGACCGCCAATCGGCAGCATCGGCAGGTTCACACTTTTCGAACCGGTGGCCAGCACCAGGTGCTCGCACTGAATGCGCGTGTCGCCGACGTCGACGGTCTTGCCGTCGATGACTTTCGCCCAGCCTTTTATGACCAGGACCTTGTGCTTCTTCATCAGCGCCGAAACACCGGTTGTCAGGCGATCAACGATGCCGTCCTTCCACTCGACGCTTTTGCCGATGTCCAGTGTCGGCGCCGACACACTGATGCCCAGCGCCGAATGCTGGCTGTGGTGCTGCGTCTGGTGGAACTGTTCGGCAACGTGAATCAACGCCTTCGACGGAATGCAGCCGATGTTCAGGCACGTACCGCCCAGTGATTCGCCTTCCACCAGAATGGTCGAAATGCCCAGTTGACCGGCACGAATCGCCGTCACATAACCGCCAGGGCCGCCGCCGATGATCAGCAGCGTGGTGTTCAGAGTTTGCATGCCTTGCTCCACAAATGCTTATTCCACAAACAGCGTGGCGGGTTGTTCGAGCAAGCCGCGAATGGCCTGGATGAATTGCGCCGCGTCCATGCCATCGACCACGCGGTGATCGAAGGAGCTGGAGAGGTTCATCATCTTGCGGATCACGATCTGGCCTTTGACCACCATCGGGCGTTCAACGATTTTGTTGACGCCGACGATCGCCACTTCCGGCAGGTTCAGCACCGGCGTACTGACGATACCGCCCAAGGCGCCGAGGCTGGTCAGGGTGATGCTTGAGCCCGACAGTTCGTCGCGGCTGGCCTTGCCATTTCGCGCAGCGCTGGCCAAGCGGGAGATTTCGGTCGCGCTGTCCCACAAGCTGCGGGCTTCGGCGTGACGTACGACCGGCACCATCAAACCGATGTCGGCTTGCGTGGCGATGCCCACATGCACCGCGCCGAGGCGGGTGATGACCTGGGCTTCGTCGTCGTAACGGGCGTTGATCTGCGGGAATTCGCGCAGGGCGACGACCAGCGCGCGGACCAGGAACGGCAGCAAGGTCAACTTGCCACGGGTCGCGCCGTGTTTTTCGTTCAGGTGCGCACGCAGTTCTTCCACGGCGGTAACGTCGATTTCTTCGACATAACTGAAGTGAGCGGCGCGCTGAGTGGCGTCCTGCATGCGCTGGGCGATCTTGCGGCGCATGCCGATGACCGGGATTTGTTCTTCGTCGTGACGCTGGGCGTAAGCGGCGGCAACGGTCGATTGCGGTTGTTGACCCTGGGCCAGATAGGCATCAAGGTCTTCGTGCAGCACTCGGCCGGCAGGGCCGGTGCCACGCACCAGACGCAACTGGATGCCGAGGTCCAGCGCATGTTTGCGCACGGCCGGAGAGGCCAGTGGGCGCTCATCGGCCTCGCGGGCGACCATCGGACCTTGGCAAACGGCAGCCGGACGAGGCGCTGCAACCGGTTTGCTGACGACTGCAGCTTCAGCTTTCGTTGCCGCAACCGGCACTTCTTTCACGGCAGCGGCTGCCGGTTGAGCGGACTCTCTAACGTTGCCCGCGCCTTCGACTTCGATGCTGATCAGGATGCTGCCGACGGCCATGACTTCGCCCGGCACACCGCCCAGCGCGATCACCTTGCCGTGAACCGGTGACGGAATGTCGACCATCGCCTTGTCAGTCATGACATCAGCCAGTACCTGATCTTCGACGACCATGTCGCCGACTTTGACGTGCCATACCGACAATTCAACTTCGGCAATGCCTTCACCAATGTCCGGCATCTTAATAACGTGCGTGCCCATTCAGACCTCCATAACCCGATGCAAAGCCGCGCCCACTCGGGACGGGCCAGGGAAATACGCCCACTCTTGTGCGTGCGGGTAGGGAGTGTCCCAACCGGTGACGCGCTCGATAGGCGCTTCCAGGTAGTGGAAGCAGTGCTCTTGCACCAGGGCGACCAGTTCGGCACCGAAACCGCACGTGCGAGTCGCTTCGTGAACGATCACGCAGCGTCCGGTTTTCTTTACCGACTTGACGATGGTCTCCAGGTCCAGCGGCCACAGGCTGCGCAGGTCGATGACTTCGGCGTCGATCCCGGTTTCTTCAGCCGCGACTTGCGACACATAAACGGTGGTGCCGTAAGTCAGGATGGTCACGTCCTTGCCGGGACGCGCGATGGCGGCAACGTCCAGCGGCACGGTGTAGTAACCGTCCGGCACTTGCGCGGCCGGGTGTTTCGACCACGGGGTTACCGGGCGATCGTGGTGACCGTCGAACGGGCCGTTGTACAGGCGTTTTGGCTCGAGGAAGATCACCGGGTCATCGTTTTCGATGGAGGCGATCAGCAGGCCTTTGGCGTCGTAAGGGTTGGACGGCATGACCGTGCGCAAACCGCAGACCTGGGTGAACATCGCCTCGATGCTCTGGCTGTGAGTCTGGCCGCCGTAGATGCCGCCGCCACAAGGCATGCGCAGGGTCATCGGGGCGGTGAACTCGCCGGCCGAGCGATAACGCAGGCGAGCGGCTTCGGAAATGATCTGGTCCGACGCCGGGTAAACGTAATCGGCGAACTGGATTTCGGCCACTGGCCGCAGGCCGTAAGCGCCCATGCCCACCGCCACACCGACGATGCCGCTTTCGGAAATCGGTGCATCGAACACCCGGGAGGTGCCGTACTTGTTCTGCAGGCCTTCGGTGCAACGGAACACGCCGCCGAAGTAGCCGACGTCCTGGCCGAACACCACGACGTTGTCGTCACGCTCAAGCATCACATCCATGGCCGAGCGCAGGGCCTGGATCATGGTCATGGTGGTTGTGGTCATGGCGGTTTCCAACTCGATTTTATTGTTGTGATCGTTCATGTCAGATCCCCAACTCTTGACGCTGGCGCTTCAAGTGCTCCGGCATCTCTTTGTAGACGTCTTCGAACATCGTCGCGGCGCTTGGAATCTGGCCGCCGGCGAGGGTGCCGTATTGTTCGGCTTCTTTCTGCGCGGCGATCACTTCAGCTTCCAGCTCGGCGCTGACGGCGACGTGTTCCTCTTCGGACCACTGACCGATTTTCACCAGGTGCTGCTTGAGGCGCGTAATCGGGTCGCCCAACGGGAAGTAGCTCCAGTCGTCGGCAGGACGGTATTTGGACGGATCATCGGATGTCGAGTGCGGGCCGGCACGGTAGGTGACCCATTCGATCATGGTCGGGCCGAGGTTGCGGCGGGCACGTTCGGCGGCCCAGGCAGAGGCGGCGTAGACCGCGACGAAATCGTTGCCATCGACCCGCAAGGAGGCAATGCCGCAACCAACGCCGCGACCGGCAAAGGTAGTCGCTTCACCACCGGCAATGGCCTGGAACGTGGAGATCGCCCACTGGTTGTTGACCACATTGAGGATCACCGGCGCACGGTAAACGTGGGCGAAGGTGAGGGCGGTGTGGAAGTCGGATTCAGCGGTGGCGCCGTCGCCGATCCAGGCCGAGGCGATTTTGGTGTCGCCCTTGATCGCCG
The DNA here is from genome assembly GCF_054897825.1 of Pseudomonas sp. ZS1P83. Classification (NCBI taxonomy): domain Bacteria; kingdom Pseudomonadati; phylum Pseudomonadota; class Gammaproteobacteria; order Pseudomonadales; family Pseudomonadaceae; genus Pseudomonas; species Pseudomonas sp. ZS1P83. Next base: position 2,770,324 of record NZ_CM142706.1, on the reverse strand, counting down.
AGGCCATGCCCCAGCCCACGCCTTGTACGAATTGGGTGGCGAGGTTGCCGGAAATGGTGAAGAAACCGTGATCGCGCACCGAGTACATGATCGGCAGCTGACGGCCCTTGAGAGGATCGCGCTCGTTGGACAGCAATTGGCAGATGAGGTCCACCAGCGGCACTTCGCGGGCCATCAGAATGCTTTGCTGACGGTAGGTGGGGAAGCACATGTCGTCGATGTTCAAGGCCAGGGCCTGGGCGCTGCCGATGGCTTCTTCGCCAAGGCTTTGCATGTAGAACGACATTTTTTTCTGACGCTGTGCGACCACCATGCGGTTGTCGAAGATCCGCGTCTTGAGCATGGCGCGCATGCCTTTACGCAGGATCTCGACCGGTACGCCTTCGGCCCATGGACCGAGGGCATTGCCCTCGTCATCGAGCACGCGAATCAGGCCCTTGGCCAGGTCGGCCGTGTCGGCGGGTTCAACGTCAATTGGGGGTTTGCGCACCGTGCCGGCGTCGGTGAGACGCAGGTAGGAGAAGTCGGTTTTGCAGCCGGGGCGGCCCGAAGGTTCGGGAACGTGCAGACGCAGCGGTTCGTACGCTTGGTTCATGGCTTCTACGCTCGATCTTGTGAATTTTTTGTAGTGAGCTGACTGTCATTCTTCTGTGGAAGAAATCTTGTCCTACAACAATCATAGTCCCGGCCAAGAAGAATATTTCTCTCTGTTTCGTTGCGCTTCGGATCATTTGAGGATAAAAAATCTGCATAAACATAAAAAACAGGTGGTTTTGTCTCATGCGCAAACTGGACCGTACCGATATCGGCATTTTGAACAGCCTTCAGGAGAACGCGCGCATCACCAACGCCGACCTCGCACGCTCGGTCAATCTGTCGCCGACGCCGTGCTTCAACCGGGTCAAGGCTATGGAAGAATTGGGGTTGATTCGCGAGCAAGTGACGCTGTTGGATGCCGACCTGTTGGGGCTGCACGTGAATGTGTTCATTCATGTGAGCCTGGAGAAACAGGTGGAGGAGGCGCTGCAACATTTTGAAGAGGCGATCTCGGATCGCCCCGAAGTGATGGAGTGCTATTTGATGGCCGGCGACCCGGACTATTTGATTCGGGTGCTGGTGCCGACCATTCAGTCGCTTGAGCGCTTCATGATGGATTTTTTGACCAAGGTACCCGGGGTCGCGAACATCCGTTCGAGCTTTGCGCTCAAGCAGGTGCGCTATAAGACCGCGCTGCCATTACCCGCCAACGGCCTGACCCTCGCGTAAATGTTGATCGTTCCCTCGCTCCGCGTGGGAATGCATCCCGTGACGCTCTGCGTCACATTCCAAAGCGGAACGCGGAGCGTCCCTGGCGGCATTCCCACGCGGAGCGTGGGAACGATCGACGAGGGGGACGTTAGAGTTTATTCAGGGGGATTTTCAGGTAGCTCACGCCATTGTTCTCGGCCGGCGGCAAATTCCCCGCCCGCACATTCACCTGAATCGCGGGCAGCAACAGCGTCGGCATGCCCAGCCCCGCATCACGCTGGGTGCGCATGGCGACGAACGCGGCTTCGTCGATTCCGTCATGGATGTGAATGTTGCTTTTACGCTGCTCGCCCACCGTGCTCATGCACTGAGGTTCGCGGCCCTCGGGCGGGTAATCGTGGCAGACATAGAGTCGCACGCTGGCAGGGAAGGCCAGCAGTTTGCGAATCGAGGCGAACATCTGGTTGGCGTTGCCGCCGGGAAAATCACAACGAGCAGTGCCCACGTCCGGCATGAACAATGTATCGCCCACCAGAATCACATCGCTGTCGATCAGATAGGCCATGTCCGCTGGCGTGTGCCCGGGAACATGCAGGGCCGTGGCCTTGAGGGTGCCGATCATGAACGATTCGTCCGGCGCAAACAGATGGTCGAATTGCGAACCGTCACTGCGAAACTCCGGCTCAAGGTTGAACAGGGTTTTGAACACGCCCTGAACCTTGCTGATCGACTGACCAATAGCAATCTCGCCCCCCAATTCCCGACGCAGATACGGCGCGGCCGACAGGTGATCGGCATGGGCGTGAGTTTCCAGCAGCCATTGCACGCGCAGCTGGTGGTCGCGAACGAAGGCGATGACCTTGTCGGCCTGGACGGTGGCGGTTCGCCCGGCGGCGGGGTCGTAGTCGAGCACCGGGTCGACGATCGCGCAGTACCCGCCATCGGCTTCGTAGATCACGTAACTGTAGGTCGACGAGGCAGGGTCTAAAAAAGCTTCAATCAGGGCGGGCATGGTGGCCGTTTCTTACGGGATAAGCCATGAGGGTAGTTTCATTTTCCCTGCGCTGACCAGCCCCCAGTCAATTCAAAGAAGGAAAAAAGCTGTGCGGGCTCTATCCTGTCTGTCATCGATACCGGGCGTTCCCGGCTTTTTTCCGCAGATCACGAGCGTTTTATGTTGCTGGCAAGTTTTTTTGGCGTGGTGATGGGGCTTGTGCTCGGTTTGACCGGTGCTGGCGGCGGCATTCTTGCGGTGCCGGCACTGGTGCTGGGGTTGGGTTTGACCATGACCCAGGCTGCGCCAGTCGCACTGTTTGCGGTGGGCAGTGCCGCGGCGATCGGGGCCATCGACGGTTTGCGCCATGGTCTGGTGCGCTATCGCGCCGCGGTGCTGATCGCATTGTTGGGGGCGATTTTTTCACCGATCGGCATCTACTTCGCCCATCAATTGCCGGAAAAAATCCTGATGATTCTGTTCAGTCTGCTGATGGTCATGGTGGCCTGGCGGATGCTGCGTCGTGAGCGCCAGGAAGAAGGTCCAAGCGACCACGGCCACGCCAACTGGGGCCAGAAGAACTGCATGCTCGATCAGCACACCGGGCGCTTTTCCTGGACCGCCAAATGCACCGCGACCCTCGCGGCACTGGGCGCGGTGACCGGGGTTGTCTCGGGGCTGCTCGGGGTGGGCGGTGGCTTCCTGATCGTCCCGGCGTTCAAGCAGCTGACCGATGTGCAGATGCGTGGAATCGTCGCCACCTCCTTGATGGTGATCAGCCTTATTTCCGCCATCGGCGTGATCGGCGCGTTTCAGGCCGGCGTGCGAATCGACGGTGTGGGCGTGTCGTTCATTGTCGCGAGCATCGTAGGCATGATCATCGGCCGCAGGCTTTGCGCGCGATTACCGGCCCGGGGATTGCAGATCGGCTTCGCCAGCATCTGTGTCGTGGTCGCTGCTTACATGCTGTTTAGAGCGGGCGTCTAGCCAGTACCGATGCTTGTGGACGCCAGTCCGTTCCGCAGGCGTACACCCTAAGTTCCGGGCCTGCCGACGCGCGGTCTTACACCGAACTTGCCGCGCATGACCCGCCACTCCAAAGCACTTCAAAACCGCCTCCAAGGCAGCGTATGACGCCGCTTGTCAGCTTTCGATAATCGCCTCCGACATCCAGTCCCCCGCTGCGGAGCGCGTCATGCACAACAATAAGAACATCAAGCATCGTTTCTTGCCTGCCTTCATCGCCAGCCTGTCGACCCTCGGTTTGAGCGCGATGGCCGAAGCCGAGATCATGCTGTACGACAAGGACCAGACCACGTTTTCCACCGATGGCTACATCAACGCCTTCTACGTGAACAGCGATGTGGACCGTGCCGGCGACCAATTCGACCGACGCCAGGCGCGGGTCAAAATGGGCTTTCTGCCCAACTACCTGGGCTTCAACATGAGCAAGCAGATCGATGACCTCAAGCTCGGTGCCCGGACCTCGTTCTGGGTGACCATCAACGACAGCGAAACCAACGGCACGGACACCGCCATCGACGTGCGGCAATTCTATGGCACCGTGGCCAATCCTGAGTGGGGTGAGGTGTTGATCGGCAAGGACTTTGGTCTGTTCGCCCGCTCCAACATCCTACTGGATGAAATGCTCGCCGGTTACGGCCAGGTCAGCGATTCCCTGGGGCTGGTGGACGGTGGCGGGGTGTCGTTCGGCAACATCGGCACGGGTTATCCGTACCCGTTTCCTACGTCGCAGATTACCTATCGCACGCCGGTGATGGACGGCTTGCGGGTGGCAGTGGGGATCATGGACCCGGTGGACACCAACGACAGCAGTCCATTGGGCAAGGCCTATCAGGAGAACCCGCGCACCGAGAGCGAGATCACCTATCAGTTCGACGTGGCCGGGGCGAAGATCTACAGCTGGGTCAACGGCAGCTACCAGACTTCCGACAATACCGATTCCACTGTCCAGTCCGTCACCTCCAAAGGCGTCGGCTACGGTGTGCAAGCGAAGATGGGTGGGCTGTCTCTTACCGGCTCCGGTTTCCAGGCCAAGGGCATCAACCCGTTCTTCACCAACAACGCCGGCGAACCGACCCTGCGCAATGTCGACAGTGACGGTTACCTGCTGCAGGGCTCCTACAAACTGGGCAAGAACCGACTGGCCTTGTCTTATGGCAAGACCAACGACGACGGCAATGGCGTGGTCGGCAGCGGCGCGGATTACGAGACGCGCGGCATTGCGCTGTTCCATGACGTCAACGACAACCTCAAGCTGGTGGCCGAGTACAACCAGTTCGCAATCAACGGCCACGACACCAGCGACCAGAACGAAGACACCGACACCTTTGCGGTGGGGGCGGTGCTGACCTGGTAACCCTTTGGTGGTGACTCCGGCTGCGCGCATCGCGGCGAGGGTCGCCACCGCTCTCATCCCATCGAAGCGGCTACCCGCTACCCAAGTAGCATACGTCGCGACTCTCAGGCTTCGTACACTCGTGCCTCACACATGCGCACCTGCGGGAGGCGACGATGCAGCAGGTCCAGAACGAAGGTGTTGTCAGTGCGATGTCCCAGGCTACCGATGCCCAGGAGGCTGCCCAGGCGTTGGCGCGGCAGTTGTTGCACCCGCATCTGGGATTTGTGCTGTTCTTCTGTTCCGCCGAGTACGACTTGCAGGCGCTGGGCCAGGCCTTGCAACAAAGCTTCGGTGGCATTCGCCTGGTGGGTTGCACCAGCGCCGGTGAAATCACGCCGTTGGGCTACGGTCGCAACTGCGTGACCGCGGTGGGCTTCGACCATCGGCATTTTTCCATCGATGCCGAACTGATCTCCGAGATGGAACGTTTCAGCCTGATCGACGCCCAGCAAATGGTCGAGCGACTGGTCAGTGGCTGTCGCAGCAACACCCAGGCACCGATCAAAGGCAACAGCTTTGCCCTGACCCTGCTCGATGGTTTGTCCAGCCGTGAAGAAATGGTCCTCGCGGCCCTAAGTGCGGCGTTGGGTGACATCCCGCATTTTGGCGGTTCGGCCGGCGACGACAATTACCTGACCCACACCCACGTCTATTTCAATGGCGAGTTCCACAGCGGCGCGGCGGTGGTGGTGCTGGTCAACACCTGGCTGGATTTCGAGGTGTTCACCACTCACCACATCTTGCCGAGGGCGGAAAAACTGGTGGTCACCGGCGCCGACAGCGCCTCGCGCCGGGTCTTTGAACTCAATGCCGAGCCGGCCGCCGAAGAGTACGCCCGGCACATCGGTGTGCCGGTAGCGGAGCTCGATCATCGGATCTTCGCCGCACACCCATTGGCCGTACGGATCAACGATCAGTATTACGTGCGGGCGATCCAGCAGGTTCATCCGGACCTGAGCCTGAGTTTCTACTGCGCAGTGGAAAACGGCATCGTCCTCACGGTCATGACGCCAGGCCCGATGCTGCCGAATCTGCAAACGCTGTTTGAAGGGCTGCAGGAGCGCCTCGGCGATCTGCTGCTGACCATCGGCTGCGACTGCTTTCTCAGGCGTCTGGAGCTGGAAGACGGCGGGAGTCTGGAGCAGATAGGGGCTTTTTTGCGTGACCAACGGGTGATGGGTTTCAACACCTACGGAGAACAGTTCAATGGCATGCATATCAACCAGACCTTCACCGGGGTTGCCATTGCCCGAGGCCGGTCCCCTGGACACCGCTGAGCTTCAGGCACAGATCGCCGGCCTGCAGCGCGACAACCAAAAACTGCAGCGCATCAATGGCGCACTGATCGAGCGGATCGAGTCCGGCATCACTCGTGGTAACGACCCGTACGCGGCGTTCCAGCATTCGGTGGTGCTGGCCGAACAGGTGCGTGAGCGCACCGACGCCTTGAACCAGGCCATGGCTGAACTCAAGTCAGGCAATCACTTGCTCAGCGAAGCACGCCTGCGCGCGGAAACCGCGCATCAGCATTTGATCGATGCCATCGAGAGCATTTCCGATGCTTTTGTGCTGTTCGATGCGGACCAGCGGATCGTGCTGTTCAACAGCCGCTTCAAGGCTTTCTGGGGCAACAGCCGGGTGCGGATCAACGCCGGCATGCGCCTGGCCGAGGTCAAGCGACTGATGTCCGCCACGGGCCTGTTCACCGAAGAACCGCGCGGGCACGCCGACGAAAATCTGCTTTATCGCCTGCAGGACGGTCGCTGGTTGCAAGTCAGCGAACGGCCGACCCAAGAGGGCGGACGGGTGATCCTGTTCACCGACATTACCGACGTCAAACTCAGCGAAACCGTGCGCCGCGAGCAGGCGGTGGCGCAGAAATCGCATCTGTTGCAACGGGCGGTCGACAACCTTTCCCAAGGGGTGGCCATGGTTAACGCCGAGGGCATTCTGGAACTGTGGAACCGGCGTTTCCTTGAGCTGAGCGGCCTGGCGCCGGTGGCGGCCCATCGTCCGTTCGCCGAGGTGATCGCCGACAGCGAGTTGCACTTGCTGACGCCGGCCAGCCGTGATCTGAACGGGCGGCACGTGCAGGAATGCGAGCAGCGGCTCGACGATGGCCGGGTGCTGGAAATTCGCACCCATCCGTTGCCCACCGGCGGTTTCGTCAACACCTTCACCGACATCACCGAACGCTACCAACACGCCGAGGCGCTGAGCGAAAGCGAGCGCTGGATTCGCTTGATCACCGACCATGTGCCGGCGCTGATTGCCTACCTGAATGCCGATCTGGTCTACGAGTTCACCAACAAGGTGTATGAGGAATGGTACTGCTGGCCTCGGGGCGTGATGCTTGGGCAGAGCCTGCGCGAAGTCCACAGCGAACAGCATTACCAGCGTCTGGAAGCCTATGTGGCTCGGGCGTTAGCCGGTGAGAGCGTGACGTTCGAGTTCGCCGAAACCAACATCAACAACCAGGAGCGCTACATGCTGCGTTCCTACGTGCCTAATCGCCTGGCCACCGGGGAAGTGGTGGGGATTTTCGTGTTGATCCGCGACATTACCGAGCGCCGCCGCACCGCCGAGGCGCTGCACCAGGCCTATCAGAATCTTGAGTTGCGGGTGCGCGAGCGGACGGCGGAACTGACGACGCTCAACGACCAATTGCTGCGCGAGATCGACGAGCGTCGGCGCGTGGAGTCTCGCCTGCGTGAAGCCAAACTCGAGGCCGAGCAGGCCAATCTGTCGAAGACCAAGTTTCTCGCCGCCGTCAGTCATGACCTGCTGCAACCGCTCAATGCCGCGCGGCTGTTCACAAGCGCATTGCTGGAACGACGCGAACCGGTGGCCAATGCGATTTTGGTGCGTAACGTCAGCAATTCCCTTGAAGACGTGGAAAACCTGCTGTGCACCCTGGTGGACATTTCCAAACTGGATGCCGGGGTGATCAAGGCCGACATTGCGCCTTTTGCCCTGAGCGAACTGCTGGAAAACCTCGCGGCCGAGTACACCCAGGTGGCTCGCAGTGAAGGCCTGGAATTGCATTTCATCCCCTGTTCCGCTCTGGTGCGCAGCGACATTCAGTTGCTGGCGCGAATCCTTCGAAATCTGTTGAGCAACGCCATTCGTTATACCTACAGCGGTCGTGTGGTGCTCGGTTGCCGGCGTCATCACCAGCGCCTGTCGATCGAGGTCTGGGACAGCGGCATGGGCATTGCCGAAAACCGTCTAGAAGAGATTTTTCAGGAGTTCAAGCGCGGTGACGTGCAGCGTCCTGATCAGGATCGCGGGTTAGGTCTGGGCCTGGCGATCGTGGAAAAGATTGCCGGGATTCTCGGTCACCGCATTCACGTGCGTTCGTGGCCGGGCAAGGGCTCGATGTTCTCCGTCGAAGTGCCGCTCAGTGCTACGGCACCCAAGGCGCTGCCGAGTCTGCTGATGAGCGAACCGATGCTTGAACGTCTGCGTGGGGCGCGGGTGTGGGTGCTGGATAACGACGCGGCCATTTGCGCCGGCATGCGCACATTGCTCGAAGGGTGGGGGTGTCTGGTGGTCACGGCGCTGTCCGAGGAGGACCTGGCGCGGCAAGTGGACAACTATCACGAAGAAGCAGACTTGCTGATCGCTGACTATCACCTGGATGACGATCAGAACGGCGTCGATGCCGTGGCCCGGATCAACGCCCGTCGCGGCTCGGCCATTCCGGCGATGATGATTACTGCCAATTACAGCAATGAACTCAAGTTGCAGATCCGTGAGTTGGGGCACACCTTGATGCACAAACCGGTGCGGCCGATGAAGCTCAAGACGGCGATGAGTCATTTGCTCGGCAGGCCCTGAGATGATCGTTCCCACGCTCCGCGTCACTAGTGTCCGGTAAAAAACGAGGGGGGAGCTTGCTCCCCCTTGCTGTTGGCGGCTGTGAGGCATAATCGGTTTTTTCAGACTCGATTTTGACTTATGTTTTCCAGCACCCGTTTAAGCCAACTACTCAGTGCGATCCCGCGCCAGTTTTTCCAGCAATCCATCGAAACACACCAAGCTGATCGCTACGTCAAACGCTGCACGACCTGGCAATTGCTGGTGACACTGATCAGCGGCCATTTGACCCGAGCCTCAAGCCTGCGATCCTTGGCGACTATCTCCGAAAATTTCGGCCCGCATAGCTACCATCTTAATGCCGGCCCTATTGCCCGCTCGACAATGTCCGATGCCTTGAACAAGCGTGACTACCGGCCATTACAGGACCTTTGTGGGTACCTGATGAGCGCCGTCAGCCGCCAGCAGCGCAAGGAGGTCGGGGCCATGGTTAGCCTGATTGACTCCACGTCGATCACCTTGCGCGGACCTCACTTCGATGGCTGGACAGCCGCGACGAAAACCCGCATCACCCAAGGCCTCAAAGTGCATGTCGGACTGGATCTGGCGCAGCTGGCCCCGGTGTACGTGAACATTACGCCTGCCAACGTCAACGACCTGAGCGATGCACTGGAAATGCCGATCCAGACCGGCATGACGTATGTTTTCGACAAGGGCTACTGCGATTACAACTGGTGGCACGAGTTGCAGACCAAAGGTGCTTTTTTCGTCACCCGCCTGAAGAAAAACGCCAATATCAAAGTGCTGCATGAGCACTCGACCGTGACTGAGCAAAGCTCGGTCATGACCGATGAAGTCGTCCAGTTTGGCAAAAAGCATTTGGCCGGCAAACGCCTGAACGACTATTGGGAAAAGTCGGTAAGACGCGTCGTGGTTGAGCGCGAGGGGCATGCGACGCCGTTAGTTCTGGTGACCAACGACTTCACGAGGACAGCTGAAGAAATCGCGTCCTTGTACAAAGATCGTTGGCAGATCGAGCTATTTTTCAAGTGGATCAAACAACATCTGAAGCTCAAACGCTTTTATGCCTACTCCGAAAATGCGGTGCGTTTGCAGATTTACAGTGCCTTGATCAGCTATCTGTTACTGCAAATACTCCATCGTCGCTCAGGATTTACCGGCTCGTTGTTCGAACTGACGGTTCGCATAGTTCATGTCCTGTTTGAACGGCCCGGAACCCCAGTATTGAGGGATCGACGAAGGCAGGAGCGAGAAAAGTTGAAGGCTGCCCAAGGCAGCCTTCAACTATGAAGCATGTTTACCGGACACTAGTGACGCTCCGCGTGGGAATGCAGCCAGGGACGCTCCGCGTCCAAAAAGCGGACGCAGAGCGTCCGGTGAGGCAATTCCCACGCAGAGCGTGGGAACGATCAGTGTAGGTCTCAGCGCCGCAGATAAGACCCGAAATCAATGTCGCCGGCACTCAAAATTGCCTGCACCCGATTGTGCACGTTGAGTTTGCGCAGGATCGCCGAGACGTGCGCCTTGACTGTGGTTTCGGCGATTTCCAGGGTGTAGGCGATCTGTTTGTTCGACTCGCCCTTGGTCATGCGTTCGAGTACCAGCAACTGCTTGCGGGTCAAGGCCTGGAGCAGTTCCGGCGGAAAGCTCGGGGCATCGTTCATGCGCCTTGAACCGCATTTTTGCGTGCGGATGATGTCCGGCGGCAAGTAGACATTGCCGTTGAGGATCTGCTGGATGGCCTCGGTCATTTGCACCCGTGGCGAGGATTTGGTGATGAAACCCACCGCGCCATAGGTAATGGCTTGCAGCACGACTTGTTTGTCCTGTTCGGCCGAGACGATCACCACCGGAATGGTCGGCGCCTCGTTGCGCAGGTTGATCAGGCCATTGAGGCCGTGCATGCCGGGCATGTTCAGGTCGAGCAGGATCAGGTCCAGGTCGTCGTGTTCCTGAGTCAGCACCAGGGCGCTGTCCAGGTCGGCGGTTTCCATCACCTCGCTGCCCGGAAAACCATCGCTGATGACGTTATGAATGGCTTCGCGAAACAGCGGGTGATCGTCGGCAATCAGAATTTTGTACATAGCCTTTCACCTCATTATTTTGATTAGGGTGTGGCAACAACGCGCCCGCGTAAAGGTCAAGGAAAGGGCTCGGGCTGGGCCGGCGTTACGGGCAAGTTGGCTGCCTGCCAGGCGTCCAGGCCGTCGCGATACCAGTACAACGTCTTATAGCCCATGGCGGCGGCGCGTTTCACGGCGTTCCAGCTCAGCCAGCAATCGGAGCGGCAATAGAAGACCAGCGGCTGCGCGAGATCGCCATCGGTCAATGTGTTCAGCTTACGCACAAAATAGTCCTGCCAATCGGGCGTCAGGTCACCGTCGCCGATATTGGCCAGCCAATGGCTGCCGGGCAGGTTTTCGTGGGGCTGGTCCTCGATGAAACGTCCTTGCAGCCATTGCCGGCGGTAGACGTCGATCAGCACCGGACGGGGCGTCTGGGTCAGCAGGGTTTGCAGGGCCGCGGTATCGATGATGCCGGCGCCCTGTACTTGATTCGGGGTCGGGCTGCGGTAGAGGCCGATGCGGTAGCCGTCGGCTGAGAACAGCGGTGTTTCGGCCTGCGCGACGCCCAGCAACAGGCTCAGCGATAGCGCAGCGAGAGAAGGGCGCAGCAGACGACGTCGGGCACGCGGCATGGGGTTCAATCCTTATAGTTATGAACCCATTACATGCCAGTCTCGGTGCGTTGGGAATGCGACGATAGACAGGTAAAGCAGTACTAAAGTAGTAATTTCACCCGAATTGATCGTTCCCACGCGGAGTGGTCTGCACCCCAAAAGTTGGACACAACTGATGGGGTAGTCAGCTGGTTTTGCGCAACGCGGCGTGTTGCGGGTTGAAAGTGAGCACGGCGAGCAGAGCGAATACCAGTGTGAGCCCCACACACACCGCCAATGCCAACGGATTGAAGCGTTCATACAGGGCAAACCGCACCAGCTCCACCGCATGGGTGAACGGGTTCAACGCGCATAACCCGTACAGCCACTCGCTGGACTCGCGCATTTTCCACAGCGGATACAGCGCCGACGACAGGAAAAACAGCGGGAAGATCACGAAATTCATTACCCCGGCAAAGTTTTCCAGCTGACGGATGGCGTTGGACAGCAACAAGCCCAGTGCGCTGAGCATCAATGCCACCAGCAGCAACGCCGGTAATGCAATCAACAAGCCCATGGCCGGTGGTTGCACACCGTACAGCCAGGCAATCGCCAGGAAGGCATAAACCTGCAACAGCGAGATCAGCGAGGTGGCCAACAACTTGCTGCACAACAGGAAGGTCCGGGGCAGGGGGCTGGTCAGCAGCACGCGCATGCTGCCCATTTCCCGGTCGTAGACCATCGACAGCGAACCTTGCATGCCGTTGAACAGCAGGATCATGCAGGCCAGCCCGGGGATGATGTAGACCTCATAGGGAATGTAGGTGTCGTAGGGCTCGATGATCGCGATCCCGAGTGCGGCGCGAAACCCGGCGGCGAACACCAGCAACCACAGCAACGGCCGTACCAGCGCGCTGAGAAACCGCGTGCGCTGCAACACAAAGCGCAGCCATTCACGCAGCACGATGCCGCTGAAACATTGCCAGTAGGCATTCATCGGACGGCTCCTGAAGTGGAAGGCGTGGTCAGGCGAGCGAAGGCCGAACCGAGGTCGCCGCCGTGTTCTTCGCTGAGGGCGTGGGCCTGTCCGCTGGCCACCAGTAACCCTTGATGGAGAATCAGCAAATCGTCGCTGGGCTGCACCTCATCCAGCAAATGGGTGGTCCAGAGCACGCTGATGTTCTGCTCGCGGCACAGATTGCGGATGTGCTGATTGAGCGCCAGCCGACTGGCCGGGTCGAGGCCGACGCTGGCCTCGTCGAGCAGCAGCAGGCGCGGCTCATGCAGTAAGGCGCGGGCGATTTCCACTCGGCGACGGTGGCCGCCATTGAGTTCGCGGACCCGCTCGCGACGGCGTTCAGTCAGGGACTGACGGGCCAGTTCGGCGTCGACCCGGATTCCGGTCTGACGCCGGGACATCCCATGCAGCGCGGCGTGATAACGCAGGTTTTGCTCGACGCTGAGGTCCAGGTCCAGGGTGCTTTGCTGAAACACCACACCCAGTTGCTTGAGCGCCGGACGCGCCGTGTTACGCAGTGAACAACCGCCGACGCGGATGTCACCGCGCTGCACATCGTAAAGACGGGTGAGCAGGGCGATCAGCGTCGATTTGCCCGCGCCATTCGGCCCGAGTAGCGCCGCGAAACGCCCGGGTGCGAGGTTGAAACTCACCTGATGCAACGCCTCGCGCGCGCCATAGGCGAAGCTCAGGTCGCTGACTTCCAGTGCGTTCATGGGGTCACCACCACGCCCCACGGATAGCGCCCGACCTTGATCGATTGGGTGACCTTGAGGCTGTCGACATCGATCACCGACACGTCGCCGCTGACACCGTTAGTGGCCAGCAATTGTCGTTGATCCGGGGTGAACGACATCTGCCAGACCCGTCGCCCGACCAACAGGTAATCAAGAATCTCGAAGGTCTTGGCGTCGATCACCGCCACATGATTGGCCGGGCCGAGGGCGACGAAACCGTACTTGCCGTCGGCGCTGAGTTTGATGCCCACCGGTTGAACCTTGTCCGGGTGCACGCCCTTGATCTGGAAGGTCACGGTCTTGAGGATCTTGCGCGTTGCCACGTCAAGAATGGTCACCGTGCCGCCGATTTCCGCCGAGGCCCAGAGCTGTGAACCGTCCGGCGAAAATTCGACGAAGCGCGGCCGCTGATTCACTAGCGTGCTGTCGGCCAGGGTCTGGGTGCTGGTGTCGATCCAGTGCAGCATGTTGGTGGTTTCGCTGGTGTTCACCGCCCACTTGCCGTCGGGGCTGACGGCCATGCCTTCGGGTTCGACGCCGACGTTGATCTGGCTCAGCACCTTGGAGGTTTCCGTGTCGATCACCGTCACCAGTGCATCGTCTTCGTTGGAAACGTACAGCCAGCGATTGTTCGGGTGCAGGGCGAACTGCTCAGGATCTTTGCCCGAGGGCAGCTCTTTGATGATCTTGCGCGTGGCGACGTCCATCACCTGGACCCGGTCCGAGTCGCTGGCGCAGATGTACAGCAACTTGCTGTCATGGGACAGCAAGAGACCGCGAGGGCGCTGGCCGACAGGTAATGTGTCGGTGACTTGCAGGGTCTGCAGGTCGATCAGGCTCAGGCTGTTGTCCTTTTCGTTGGAGACCCAGGCGGTGCTGGCCGCGGCGTGCCCGGCGGCAAGCAGCAGGGCGCAAGAGAGCAGGGTGCGGCGCATGGCGGATTCCTTTTCTGTTGTAGTTGTTGTGGAGGGGGATCAGGGAAAGCGGCAGCTGACCTCGGGCTTGTCGTAGCCCAGGCTGTCCATCTCGTTAAAGGGATGCAGAAAACCGTCCTGCGGCGAGGTGCTGACCAGCGCCCGGGGCTGGACGATGGGAATCGGTTGGCGCAACTGGCCGTTCCACGGCCGATAACTGAGCTTGCGGCCCTTGAAACCGTCCAGCGGCAATTGATCGCTGATTTCAAGTGTACGGATCGCCATCGGATCGACCTGACGTGACTTGCTCACGGCACTGGCGATGCTGCGCACGGCGATCCAGGCGGCGAAATCCCGGTCGTTCATCCAGCGCCCGGCCATGGCTTCGAAGCGCTTCTGCAACTGCGCGGCGCCGTAGGTTTCCACGGTTTTGTGCCAGCCCACCGGGGTCAAGCCTTGAGTGCCGGCGACCGGCCGTGGGTACCAGGTCTGGTAGGGCACGTATTCGCCGAAATCACCGCGTTCATCCGCCACCAGCACCACGTCGTACTCGGCGGTCTGGGTGAACAGCGGCATGTCGGCCTGGGCGCTGCGTCGCTGATCGTTGTCGAAACTCCAGGCTTTTTCCGCGACCAGTTTCAAACCGAAGCGTTTGGCGGCGCGGCGCAGGGCGGCGGCATAGGCTTGATCGTCCGGGGTCGGGCCGACGATCAGCAGCGCCCGTTGCCATTTGCGCACGACCAGAAATTGCGCCAGCGCATCGGCGAGCATCGCCCGGCTCGGCAGGCTGTGCAGCACGTTCGGCAGGCAATCGGTGGTGCGCAGGCTGTCATCGGGACTGCCGGCATTGAACAGCAAACTGTCGGGCAGCACGGCGCTGAGCCGGCGCAGGCTCTGCGCCGGTGCATTCACCACAAACAGGCGCAGACCTTGTTCATGCTGGGCTTTGGCCGCTTCGACCAGGGCATCCTGATTGTCGACGTTGGCGCTGACCAGGCTGTAACTCTGGTTGAGGAAACGCCCGGTGCTGTTGCTGTCAATGATCGCCAGTTCGGCGCCACGCAACCCGGCATCGACGGGCTCGGGAATGATGTTCGACAGCAACGGGCCCGGGTCGGGGCGATAGCCCAGGTAGCCGATTTTCACCTGCAACGGCGCGTCGGCGGCTTGGCTCTGGGTCGCCACCCCGGCGGCGCAGGCAATCGCCAACAGGTAGATCAGTGCGTAAGGGGCAAGCTGGCGCA
Source organism: Pseudomonas sp. ZS1P83 (assembly GCF_054897825.1). Lineage (NCBI taxonomy): Bacteria > Pseudomonadati > Pseudomonadota > Gammaproteobacteria > Pseudomonadales > Pseudomonadaceae > Pseudomonas > Pseudomonas sp. ZS1P83. The sequence continues at coordinate 2,755,248 of NZ_CM142706.1, read as the reverse complement.
TAGGGCACTCCATTACTGGTAGCGCCAGCATAGGAAGCCTGCGAGGCAGAAGGAAATATGCAGAAAGTACCAGTGAGCCAGTACCAAGGTAGTAACTCGCCCCAGTCGGCGCGGTTTTAGCATGGGTAATAACGGCCATCACTCTGGAGGAGATCAATCATGCGTGTTCTCAAAGCGCTGCTCCTGCCGTTGCTGCTGATCCTGACCCTGATCGGTGTCGACAAGCTCCACGGCCCGCGCCCCGCGCCGTTGCTGGTCTTGCCCGCAACGCCAGGGCGATGATCGTTCCCACGCGCAGCAAAGGAATGCAGCCCGGGACGCTCCGCGTCCCTTCCAGAGCCGAACGCGGAGCGTCCGTTGAGGCATTCCCACGCGGAGCATCACTAGTGTCCGGTAAACATGCTTCATAGTTGAAGGCTGCCTTGGGCAGCCTTCAACTTTTCTCGCTCCTGCCTTCGTCGATCCCTCAATACTGGGGTTCCGGGCCGTTCAAACAGGACATGAACTATGCGAACCGTCAGTTCGAACAACGAGCCGGTAAATCCTGAGCGACGATGGAGTATTTGCAGTAACAGATAGCTGATCAAGGCACTGTAAATCTGCAAACGCACCGCATTTTCGGAGTAGGCATAAAAGCGTTTGAGCTTCAGATGTTGTTTGATCCACTTGAAAAATAGCTCGATCTGCCAACGATCTTTGTACAAGGACGCGATTTCTTCAGCTGTCCTCGTGAAGTCGTTGGTCACCAGAACTAACGGCGTCGCATGCCCCTCGCGCTCAACCACGACGCGTCTTACCGACTTTTCCCAATAGTCGTTCAGGCGTTTGCCGGCCAAATGCTTTTTGCCAAACTGGACGACTTCATCGGTCATGACCGAGCTTTGCTCAGTCACGGTCGAGTGCTCATGCAGCACTTTGATATTGGCGTTTTTCTTCAGGCGGGTGACGAAAAAAGCACCTTTGGTCTGCAACTCGTGCCACCAGTTGTAATCGCAGTAGCCCTTGTCGAAAACATACGTCATGCCGGTCTGGATCGGCATTTCCAGTGCATCGCTCAGGTCGTTGACGTTGGCAGGCGTAATGTTCACGTACACCGGGGCCAGCTGCGCCAGATCCAGCCCGACATGCACTTTGAGGCCTTGGGTGATGCGGGTTTTCGTCGCGGCTGTCCAGCCATCGAAGTGAGGTCCGCGCAAGGTGATCGACGTGGAGTCAATCAGGCTAACCATGGCCCCGACCTCCTTGCGCTGCTGGCGGCTGACGGCGCTCATCAGGTACCCACAAAGGTCCTGTAATGGCCGGTAGTCACGCTTGTTCAAGGCATCGGACATTGTCGAGCGGGCAATAGGGCCGGCATTAAGATGGTAGCTATGCGGGCCGAAATTTTCGGAGATAGTCGCCAAGGATCGCAGGCTTGAGGCTCGGGTCAAATGGCCGCTGATCAGTGTCACCAGCAATTGCCAGGTCGTGCAGCGTTTGACGTAGCGATCAGCTTGGTGTGTTTCGATGGATTGCTGGAAAAACTGGCGCGGGATCGCACTGAGTAGTTGGCTTAAACGGGTGCTGGAAAACATAAGTCAAAATCGAGTCTGAAAAAACCGATTATGCCTCACAGCCGCCAACAGCAAGAGGGAGCAAGCTCCCCCCTCGTTTTTTACCGGACACTAGTGACGCGGAGCATGGGAACGATCAGTGTTGCACCCGCGGTTGCCGGGAATACTTCCCGTACGGCACCTGATTCAGGTGTGCGCCACAAGCCCTACTACCAAGGAACTAGACGGCGGCCACCAAAGCAGCATGGGGCTTGCGCGAAGCCCTTCCTAAGATGGGTGCCATAGCCTCTTCAAAGAGGTTTTGCGTGCAATCAAGAGGGCATAACAATGACAACAAAACTCAACGCCTTACTCGTTGCCGGACTGCTGGCCGGTTGTATCAGCACAGGTTCCGTCTGGGCCCACGGCAACGTGGTACCTCAGGCTGTCGCCACCCCGGGCCTGACCCCGATCAAGGACGCCAGCGTACAGGTTGATGGCGATGGGTGGGCGGCGGTGAACCCGTATCGCGCCTCCCCGGAACACGATAAGGCCGTGGAAATCGGCTCTTCGGCCTACAACCAGAACTGCGCGGCCTGTCATGGCCTGGAAGCCAAATCCGGCGGCATCGCCCCCGATTTGCGCATGCTCGATGTCGCCGAAGCGGGTGATGAATGGTTCGTCGAACGCGTGCGCCACGGCGCCGTGCGTGACGGTCGAGTCTACATGCCGAAGATGGCCGACTACCTGAGCCAGGAAGCCTTGTGGGCGGTCCGCACTTACCTGGACAGCGTTCACGTCGAGGAGTAATCCATGCGCCTGCTCGCTGTGTTGATCAGCGCTGTGTTGCTGTGCTGCCAGGCAGTTCAGGCACAGGTCCGAACCTATGACGAAATGATCACCGCCGGGGAGCTGAAAGTGGCGGTCTACAAGGACTTCGCCCCCTACAGTTTTGAAGACGCCGGCCAGGCCCGCGGCGTTGATGTCGAACTCGCCGAGGCGTTGGCCAAGGCCCTCGGTGTGCACCTGACGTTGATGTGGGCGCCCGCCGGCGAGAAGCTCGATGACGACCTGCGCGATTACATCTGGCGTGCCAGTCAGTTGCACGATCTGCAACTGGCCGACCTGATGATGCGCGTGCCGTACGATCGCGATTACGCCCAGAAGCGCAATGAACTGGGTGAGTTGGAAAACGGCCATGTGGTGATGTTCGGGCCGTACCAGAACGAACAGTGGCAGGTCGCCTTCGACCGTCGCCGACTGGATAAGGTGGGCAGCGTCGCCGTGTTCGAGCACCACCCGATCGGCGTCGAAGTCGACAGTGTGCCGTCGTTCTACCTGACCTCGGTATTCAGCGGCATGCTTGCTGGCAAAACCCATCACTACCCTGGTGTGGCACAGGCTTTCGCGGCCATGAAGGCCGGTGAAGTCGACGCGGTGATGGCCATGCGCGGCGAGATTGACTGGCAAGTGCATGAAGCGGCGGACCCGCAAGTGGCGCTGGCGGAAAACGCCTACCCGAACATGGGCAAGCAGCTCTGGGAGATCGGCATGGCGGTGCATGAAAGCAACCGTCAGTTGGCCTATGCAGTGGAAGAGGCGCTGGAAACCTTGATCCGCGAGGGCGCAGTCAAAACCATCTATGGTCATTACGGCCTGCGCTATGACGTGCCCGAGATGTATCAATAGTGAACTGGCGAGCGGGTTGTCTGTTGGCCTGTTGGTTACCCATGGCCGCGCACGCGGTGGACATCGACCCGGGTAAAGACCCGGTGCCTTCGGTGATGTGGGCCTTCTATCACAAGCAGATGCTCGGCGATGCGCCGTTCGTGTTCGACGACCGGGTCAAGCTGCTGGCGCCGCCGTTCGCCGAAGACGCCCGGCAAGTACCGCTGGAAATCGACGCCCGGGCGTTCAAGGGCGAGGTGGTGAAAATCCTCGCCTGGGCCGAACTCAACCCCTTACCAAAAATCGTCGATTTCCAACCGACCGATCGCGTACTGCCCTGGCTGTCGATCCGCATCCGCATCGAGCAAGCCACGCCGTTGCGTGCGGCGGTGCTGACCCGTGACGGCCTCTGGCATGTCGGCTCAACCCTGATCGATGCGGCGGGCGGCGGTTGCACGGCGCCGAGTGTGGTGCGCACTCAGCCGGGCTGGGAAGACCACATCGGCGAAGTGCTGGGCGGTCGTTATCCCCGTGGCGAATTCAGTCGCGTGCGGCTGCAGGTGGCGCATCCAATGGACAACGGCATGGTCAGCGGCATCCCGGAATTCTTCATCAACCATGCGCAGCTGCGGGATCAAAACGATCAACTGCTGGCCCGACTTGAGCTGTTTCCCGCCGTCAGCGAAAACCCCAACCTGGCCTTCGACATCGAAGGGGCAGGGCAGACGCGCCTGTTACTGCGGGACAACAGCGGCAATCAATTCGATGCGGCCATACCCTGACCCAAAGGAGCGCGTGATGCGCTGGATGCTGCTGTTGTTTATAAGCCTGAGCCTGCCGGCCCTGGCCGATCTCGAGTATTCACTCAAGCCCCGACAGATCGCCGAAGACACCTGGCTGCTGGAAGGCAGCACTGACAATTTTGCCAAGGCCAACGGCGGCAACATCGTCAATACCGCGTTCATCGTCACCGAGCGCGGCGTGGTGGTGATCGATACCGGACCGTCGAAACGCTACGGCGAAGCGATGCGCAAGGCGATTGCCGCGACCACCGATAAACCGGTGATTGAGGTGCTGCTGACGCATCATCATCCTGATCATGTGCTCGGCAACCAGGCCTTCAGTGACGTGCCGATCGGCGCGCTGGCCGGCACGACCGAGCTGTTGCATCAGCAGGGCGATGCCATGGCCGAGAACCTGTATCGACTGGTGGGTGACTGGATGCGCGGCACCGAAGTGGTGTTGCCGACCGAAACGCTGACGCCCGGCGGGCGAAGTTTTGGGGATCACGATTTTCGTCTGCTGGGCCTGGGTGGGCACACTGGCGCGGATCTGGCTATTCTCGACCAGAAAACCGGCGTGTTGTTTGCCGGGGATCTGGTGTTTTATCAACGGGCGCTGACCACGCCCAACAGTCCGGGGCTGTCGGTGTGGCTGGCGGACATTGCCACACTTCAAGGCTTGCCCTGGACGCTCATCGTTCCCGGCCACGGCCCGGTGGCCACGGATCAACAGCCGCTCGAACAGATGCGCGACTACCTCACCTGGCTCGATCAGCTCATGCGCGACGGCGCCGCCAACGGCAGCGACATGGCCGAGATGATCCGCAGCCCCATCCCCGACCGTTTCGCTGGCATCAGCCTGAGTCGTTACGAGCTGATCCGCAGCGTCAGCCATTTGTATCCGCGTTACGAGCGCGGGCAGATGACCCGGGTCGATTCCGCCGCAGGAAGATGAGCAAAACAAATCCCCTGTGGGAGCGAGCCTGCTCGCGATGGCGGTGGTTCAGGCGACATCAATTTTGAATGTGAGGGCCTCATCGCGAGCAAGCTCGCTCCCACAGGGATCGGTGTTCATCTCCTCCGACCCGGTACTAAGGAACTAGCAATCTCAGCACTGCGGGCAATTGTTCCAAGGGCGGTGGCGCCCAAGAATCTGCACCAGACCGGGAAAATTTCCCGGGTATAACAAAAACCGCAGAGGTAGCCGTCATGACCCAACCCGCACGTCGCCAACCCTTCGTCTTGAGTGTGCTGCTCAGTGCCATGCTGTTGTCTGGCCCGGCATTGGCCGGCGTCACTGATCAAGACATCCTCCAGGACCCCAAGAACCCGGAGCAGATCGTCACCAACGGTCTGGGCGTCCAGGGTCAACGCTACAGTCCGCTGGACACCCTCAACGTCAACAACGTGAAGGACTTGCGGCCGGTCTGGGCGTTCTCCTTCGGCGGTGAAAAACAACGCGGTCAGCAAGCACAGCCGATGATCAAGGACGGCGTCATGTACATGACCGGTTCTTACTCGCGGGTGTTTGCGGTGGATGCGCGCACCGGCAAAAAACTCTGGCAATACGATGCGCGCCTGCCCGATGACATCCGTCCCTGCTGCGACGTGATCAACCGTGGTGTCGCGCTGTACGGCGACCTGGTGTTCTTCGGCACCCTCGACGCCAAGCTCGTGGCCCTGAACAAGGACACCGGCAAAGTCGTCTGGAGCAAGAAAGTTGCCGACCACAAGGAAGGCTATTCGATCAGCGCCGCGCCGTTGGTGATCAACGGAAAACTGATTACCGGCGTGGCCGGTGGCGAGTTCGGGGTGGTCGGCAAGATCGAAGCCTACGACCCGAAAAACGGCGATCTGCTGTGGACCCGACCCACCGTTGAAGGCCACATGGGTTACGTCTACAAGGACGGTAAAGCGGTAGAAAACGGCATCTCCGGCGGCGAAGCCGGCAAGACCTGGCCCGGCGATCTGTGGAAAACCGGCGGCGCGGCGCCTTGGCTCGGCGGTTACTACGACCCGGAAACCAATCTGCTGCTGTTCGGCACCGGCAACCCGGCGCCGTGGAACTCGCACCTGCGTCCTGGCGACAACCTCTACTCGTCGTCGCGTCTGGCGCTGAACCCGGACGACGGCACCATCAAATGGCACTTCCAGAGCACGCCTCACGACGGCTGGGACTATGACGGCGTGAACGAGCTGGTCTCGTTCAACTACACCGAAGGCGGCAAAGAGATCAAAGCCGCCGCGACCGCTGACCGCAACGGCTTTTTCTACGTACTGGATCGCACCAACGGCAAATTCATTCGCGGCTTCCCGTTCGTGGACAAGATCACCTGGGCCACCGGCCTGGATAAAGAGGGCCGGCCGATCTACAACGAAGCCAGCCGACCAGGCGCACCGGGTACCGAAGCCAAAGGCAGTTCGGTATTTGTAGCCCCGGCATTCCTCGGCGCGAAAAACTGGATGCCGATGGCCTACAACAAGGACACCGGGCTGTTCTACGTACCGTCCAATGAGTGGGGCATGGACATCTGGAACGAAGGCATCGCCTACAAAAAAGGCGCGGCGTTCCTTGGTGCCGGTTTCACCATCAAGCCGTTGAACGAAGACTACATCGGCGTGCTGCGCGCCATCGACCCGAAAACCGGCAAGGAAGTCTGGCGCCACAAGAACTTCGCACCGCTGTGGGGCGGAGTGCTGACCACCAAAGGCAACCTGGTGTTCACCGGTACGCCGGAAGGTTTCCTGCAGGCATTCAACGCCAAGACAGGTGAGAAAGTCTGGGAATTCCAGACTGGCTCCGGCGTACTCGGCTCGCCTGTGACTTGGGAAATGGACGGCGAACAGTACGTCTCGGTGCTGTCCGGTTGGGGTGGTGCTGTCCCGCTGTGGGGCGGCGAAGTGGCCAAGCGCATCAAGGACTTCAACCAAGGCGGCATGCTCTGGACCTTCAAGTTGCCGAAAGACCTGGTGGCCAAACACTGATCAGAGCAAACCTGTATCCCTGTAGGAGCGAAGCTTGCTCGCGAAGAATGCGCCGCGGTCTGACTGGATGACCGCAGTGTCCGGATCGCGGGCAAGCCTCGCTCCTACTACCAAATAACGAGAGTCCCCCTGCCAACGGCGCATTCGTCTGACGCGCGGGGCTCTCTACTATCGGTTCATCGCCTGTTTGCCCGACAGGTATCGACCCAGACAGAGGCCCACCATGATTTACGCACAACCTGGAACACCCGGCGCCGTCGTTACGTTCAAAGCGCGCTACGGCAACTTCATCGGCGGCGAGTTCGTCGCCCCGGTCAATGGCGAGTACTTCACCAACACCTCACCGGTCAACGGTGAAGTGATCGCCGAGTTCCCTCGGTCCAGCGCCGCCGACATCGAAAAAGCCCTCGATGCGGCCCATGCCGCCGCCGATGCCTGGGGCAAGACCTCCGCGCAGGACCGCTCCCTGGTGCTGCTGAAAATTGCCGACCGCATCGAACAAAACCTCGAAATCCTCGCCGTCACCGAAACCTGGGACAACGGCAAAGCCGTGCGCGAGACCCTGAACGCCGACGTGCCGCTGGCCGCCGACCATTTCCGTTACTTCGCCGGGTGCATCCGCGCACAAGAGGGCGGCGCCGCCGAGATCAACGAGTTGACGACGGCCTATCACTTCCACGAGCCATTGGGCGTGGTCGGGCAGATCATTCCGTGGAACTTTCCGCTGCTGATGGCCGCCTGGAAACTCGCCCCGGCCTTGGCTGCCGGTAACTGCGTGGTGCTCAAACCTGCCGAGCAAACGCCGCTGTCGATCATGGTTTTCGCCGAACTGATCGCCGACTTGTTGCCGGCCGGTGCGCTGAACATCGTCCAGGGTTTCGGTCGCGAAGCGGGTGAGGCGCTGGCCACCAGCAAGCGCATCGCCAAGATCGCCTTCACCGGTTCCACCCCGATAGGCGCGCACATCATGAAATGCGCGGCCGAGAACATCATTCCGAGCACTGTCGAACTGGGTGGCAAGTCGCCGAATATCTTCTTCGAAGACATCATGCAAGCCGAGCCACAGTTCATCGAGAAGGCCGCCGAAGGTTTGGTACTGGCTTTCTTCAACCAGGGTGAAGTCTGCACCTGTCCGTCCCGGGCCCTGGTTCAGGAATCGATCTACGACGACTTCATGAAAGTGGTGATGCAGAAAATCGTCAAGATCAAGCGCGGCGACCCTCTGGACACCGAAACCATGGTCGGCGCCCAGGCGTCCGAGCAGCAATACGACAAGATCCTCTCATACCTGAAAATTGCTCAGGAGGAGGGCGCCGAATTGCTCACCGGCGGCGCGGCCGAGCGTCTCGAAGGCGACTTGTCCAGCGGCTATTACATCCAGCCGACCCTGCTCAAGGGCCACAACAAAATGCGCGTGTTCCAGGAAGAAATCTTCGGCCCGGTGGTGGGTATTACCACCTTCAAGGACGAAGCCGAAGCCCTGGCGATTGCCAACGACAGCGAGTTCGGCCTCGGCGCCGGTCTGTGGACCCGCGACATCAACCGCGCTTACCGCATGGGCCGGGCGATCAAGGCCGGGCGTGTCTGGACCAACTGCTACCACCTGTACCCGGCCCACGCCGCGTTCGGTGGCTACAAGAAATCCGGTGTCGGCCGTGAAAACCACAAGATGATGCTCGACCACTATCAGCAGACCAAAAACTTGCTGGTGAGCTACGACATCAATCCGATGGGGTTCTTCTGATTCGACACGAGACCGTGTAACGGCCTTCGCGGGCAAGCCTCGCTCCTACAGGTTTATGTGATCTGTAGGAGCGAGGCTTGCCCGCGAATGGTCGTGTCTGACACACAACAACACCCCCTACCAATGCACGCCGCCACCTCGTTCGAAAGTAGCATTCGGGCACCTGGCACCCCGTGCATTAATGGCTTTACCGGAATCGTCCGGCACAAGAAAAGGATTGACCCATGTGGACTAAACCCGCGTTTACCGATCTGCGCATTGGCTTCGAAGTGACGATGTATTTCGCCAACCGCTGATTGTTCACCCGGCCAGCTGTTGCGTTGGCCGGGCCTGCCTTCTGGAGCATTGCCCATGCACATTCGCGTTCTCGGATCCGCCGCTGGCGGCGGTTTTCCGCAATGGAATTGCAACTGCCGCCAGTGCGCCGCGATGCGCAATGGCAGCCTGCGGGCGCAACGACGCACGCAGTCCTCGATTGCCCTGAGCGACAACGGTGTGGATTGGGTGCTGTGCAATGCTTCACCGGACATTCGCGCGCAACTCGAGAGTTTCGCGCCACTGCAACCGGCGCGCCGGGTGCGTGATACCGCGATCGTCGGCGTCGTCCTGCTGGACAGCCAGATCGACCATTGCACCGGCCTGTTGAGTCTGCGCGAAGGCTGCCCGCATTCGGTCTGGTGCACCGAACGCGTCCATGAAGACCTGAGCAGCGGCTTCCCCTTGTTCACCATGCTCAAGCATTGGAACGGCGGGTTGCAGTGGCAACCGGTCGGACTGGACCGCGAGCCGTTCAGCATCGCGGCCAGCGAACACCTGCAATTTCGTGCGATCCCCTTGGTGAGCAACGCACCGCCGTACTCGCCAAATCGCGGCAATCCGCAGCCGGGTGACACCATCGGACTGTTTGTAGAAGACCGGCGCACCGGCGCCTCACTGTTCTATGCGCCAGGCCTGGGTCAAATCGACGACGAAGTCCTGAGCTGGATGCAACGCGCCGATTGCCTGTTGCTGGACGGCACCTTGTGGCGCGACGACGAGATGCGAATCTGCGAAGTCGGCCAGAACCTGGGCAGTGAAATGGGTCACCTGTCGCAAAGCGGTCCTGGCGGAATGCTCGAAATCCTTGAAGGCTTTACCCGCCAGCGCAAGGTGCTGATCCACATCAACAATACCAACCCGATCCTCGATGAAGACTCGGCCGAAAGGGCATTGCTGGAGCGACGCGGGATCGAAGTGGCCTATGACGGCATGAGTATTGTGCTGTAGCGGAGGGCCCTTTCGCGGGCAAGTCGGATCGCCGCACCGCTCGCTCCTACAGATCACATCGAATTTGTAGGAGCGAGGCTTGCCCGCGAAGGCGCTGGACCAAAAACAGCAGAGCTTCCAGGAGAACCGCAATGACTGACACCGCAATGACCCCCAGCGAATTCGAAGCGGCCCTGCGCGCCAAAGGCGCCTATTACCACATTCATCATCCGTTCCACCAAGCCATGTACGCCGGGCGCTCCAGTCGCGAGCAGATTCAAGGCTGGGTCGCCAATCGCTTCTATTACCAAGTCAACATCCCCCTGAAGGACGCAGCGATTCTCGCCAACTGTCCAGACCGCGACGTGCGCCGGGAATGGCTGCAACGGATCCTCGATCACGACGGCGCACCCGGCAGCGAAGGCGGCATCGAAGCCTGGCTGCGACTGGGCGAAGCGGTGGGGCTGGAGCGCGATCAAATCCTCTCACAGGAATTGGTGCTGCCCGGTGTACGTTTTGCCGTGGATGCCTATGTCAACTTCGCCCGTCGCGCCTGTTGGCAGGAAGCCGCCAGCAGTTCGCTGACCGAGCTGTTTGCGCCGCAGATTCACCAATCCCGGCTCGATGCCTGGCCGACCCATTACCCGTGGATCGACGTTGGCGGTTACGACTATTTCCGTACTCGCCTGAGTCAGGCGCGGCGCGACGTAGAGCATGGTTTACGCATCACCTTGGCGCACTACGTCACGGTCGAAGGCCAGCAACGCATGCTGGAAATCCTGCAGTTCAAACTTGACGTACTGTGGAGCATGCTCGACGCCTTGAGCATGGCCTACGAGCTGGAACGCCCGCCGTATCACACCGTCACCCCCTCGAACGTCTGGCACCGGGGGATTGCCCTGTGAGCCTGATCAACCGCGAGCAATCACCGTCGCTGCGCCGGGGTTTTCGCCTGCAATGGGAGCCCCGTCAGGATTGCCACGTGCTGCTGTACCCCGAAGGAATGATCAAACTCAACACCAGTGCCGGGCAGATTCTCGATCTGGTGGATGGCCAGCGCAGCGTCGCGGCGATCATTGATCAACTGTCCGCGAGTTTTCCCGGTGTGCCGGGGATCGACGAGGATGTGCTGGCGTTTCTGGAGGTGGCCCATGCTCAATTCTGGATCGAGTGATTCGCGCCCGGGGCCGCCGCTGTGGCTGTTGGCGGAGCTGACCTATCGTTGCCCGCTGCAATGCCCGTACTGCTCCAATCCGCTGGACTTCGCCCAGCAGGGTGAGGAATTGAGCACCGAGGAATGGATTCGGGTGTTCCGCGAAGCCCGGGAGATGGGCGCCGCGCAACTTGGCTTCTCCGGCGGCGAGCCGTTGGTGCGTCAGGACCTGGCCGAGCTGATCAAAGCCGCCCGGGACATGGGTTACTACACCAACCTGATCACCTCGGGCATCGGCCTGACCGAGCAGAAAGTCCGCGATTTCAAGGTCGCGGGGCTGGACCACATTCAGATCAGCTTCCAGGCTGCCGACGAAGCGGTGAACAACATGCTCGCCGGTTCGCGCAAAGCCTTCGCCCAGAAACTGACCATGGCCCGCGCGGTAAAGGCGCAGGGCTATCCGATGGTGCTGAACTTCGTCACCCACCGGCACAACATCGACCAGATCGCGCAGATCATCGACTTGTGCCTGGAGCTGGAAGCGGATTTCGTCGAATTGGCGACGTGCCAGTTCTACGGCTGGGCCGAGCTCAACCGCGTTGGCCTGTTACCCACCCGCGAACAATTGCAGCGTGCCGAACGCATCACCCACTCATACCGCGAGCGTCTTGAAGCGCAGGGCCACCCGTGCAAGCTGATTTTCGTCACCCCGGATTACTACGAAGAGCGCCCCAAGACCTGCATGAACGGCTGGGCCAATCTGTTTCTCGACATCACCCCGGACGGCACGGCGTTGCCGTGCCACAGCGCCCGACAGTTGCCGGTGCAGTTTCCTAACGTGCGCGAGCACAGTATCGAGCACATCTGGACTGATTCTTTCGGCTTCAATCGCTTTCGTGGCGATGACTGGATGAAAGAGCCGTGCCGCTCCTGCGATGAAAAGCACAAGGATCTGGGCGGCTGCCGCTGCCAGGCATTCATGCTGACCGGTGATGCCGCCAACGCGGACCCGGTGTGCAGCAAGTCCCCGCACCACGGCATGATTCTCAAGGCCCGCGAGGAAGCCGAGGCACCGGGGCTGGGCATGGAACACCTGACACTGCGTAACGAGAAGGCTTCGCGACTGATCTATCGCGGATGAATGGAAGAGATGCGTCCGACACAGATCCCTGTGGGAGCGGGCTTGCCCGCGATGAGGCCAGCACATTCAACATTGATGTTAAATGTTAGATTGCTATCGCGGGCAAGTCCGCTCCCACAGGGATCTATGGTGAATACAAAATCTGAGTGCACACCGGGCGCCTGCTACCCATTGGTCTGATTGCATTCATAGCCGGATGCTTTAGTGTGGACGTTACCTTCCAGAACAATAAAAACAGGCTTTCCAATGAGCCAGAGTCTCAGCCAGCTGCGTAAATTCGTTTCGCCTGAAATCATCTTTGGTGCCGGCTGCCGGCACAACGTCGGCAATTGCGCCAAAACCTTTGGCGCCCGCAAGGTGCTGCTGGTCAGCGATCCCGGTGTGATTGCTGCCGGTTGGGTCGCCGATGTCGAGGCCAGTCTGCAAGCCCAGGGCATCGAGTATTTCCTGTACAGCGCGGTCTCGCCCAACCCGCGGGTCGAAGAAGTGATGCTCGGCGCCGATCTGTACCGGGAAAATCATTGCGATGTGATCGTTGCCGTCGGTGGCGGTAGCCCGATGGATTGTGGCAAAGGTATCGGCATTGTCGTCGCCCATGGACGCAGCATCCTCGAATTCGAAGGCGTGGACACCATCCGTGTTCCGAGCCCGCCGCTGATCCTGATTCCGACCACCGCCGGGACCTCGGCCGATGTATCGCAATTCGTGATCATCTCCAACCAGCAAGAACGCATGAAGTTCTCCATCGTCAGTAAGGCGGTGGTGCCGGACGTGTCGCTAATCGACCCGGAAACCACCCTGAGCATGGACCCGTTCCTGTCGGCCTGTACCGGCATCGATGCGTTGGTGCATGCCATCGAAGCGTTTGTTTCCACCGGTCACGGGCCATTGACCGATCCCCATGCGCTGGAGGCGATGCGCCTGATCAACGGCAATCTGGTGCAGATGATCGCCAACCCGAACGACATCGCCCTGCGCGAGAAGATCATGCTCGGCAGCATGCAGGCCGGGCTGGCGTTCTCCAACGCGATCCTCGGCGCGGTACACGCCATGTCCCACAGCCTGGGCGGTTTTCTCGATCTGCCGCACGGTTTGTGCAACGCCGTGCTGGTGGAGCACGTGGTGGCCTTTAACTACAACTCGGCACCGGAACGTTTCAAGGTGATCGCCGAGACCTTTGGCATCGATTGCCGTGGCTTGAATCATCGGCAGATTTGCGGGCGCCTGGTGGAGCATCTGATCGCCCTGAAACATGCGATCGGCTTCCACGAAACCCTGGGACTGCACGGGGTCAGCACTGCAGACATTCCGTTCCTGTCGCAACACGCCATGCACGACCCGTGCATCCTGACCAACCCGCGCGAGTCCAGTCAGCGTGATGTCGAGGTCGTCTATGGCGAAGCCCTCTGACGAACAGCAACGGGCGCTGGCGGGGTTACTGGGATTAGGCAGCCACTCGGCGCGCAAGAGTCATTACCCGGAACTGGCCGCGCGCCTGGACGAGCTGGAAGCCGAGCGCAATCGCTACAAATGGCTGTTCGAAAACGCGGTCCACGGGATCTTCCAGGCTAGCCTCTTGGAAGGCATGCGTGCCGCCAATCCGGCACTGGCGCGGATGCTTGGCTATCAGGACCCGCAAGAGGTGCTGTTCTCACTGGCCGACCTGGCGAGCAACCTGTTTGTCGGCGGCGCTCCAGAGCTGGAGAACATCGGTGAAATGCTCAAGCGCGAGCGCAGCCTGCTCGGGTACGAAACTCAATTGCGGCGCAAGGATGGCAGCAGCCTCGACGTGCTGATGAACCTGTTGCTCAAGCCCGATCAGGAAGGGCTGGTGGAGGGGTTTGTCGCCGATATCACCGAACGCAAATTCGCCCAGCAGCGCCTGCAGCAACTCAACGACGAACTGGAGCAGCGGGTCACCGCGCGCACTGATGAGCTGCTGGAAGCCAACCGCAACCTGCAACAGCAGATCACCCAGCGTAAACAGATTGCCCAAGCGCTGCGCGATGCCCGAGACGCCGCCGAGGCCGCCAATCGCAGCAAGGACAAATACCTCGCCGCCGCCAGTCACGATCTGCTGCAACCGCTCAACGCCGCGCGTTTGCTGATCTCCACCCTGCGCGAGCGCAAGCTGCCCGACGTCGAACACGTGCTGGTGGAGCGTACGCACCAGGCGCTGGAAGGGGCGGAAGATTTGCTCACCGATTTGCTGGATATTTCCCGGCTCGATCAGGCGGCGGTCAAACCGGACATTGCGCTGTACCGTCTCGACGAATTGCTCGCGCCGTTGGTGTCGGAGTTCCAGTCAGTGGCCCAAGCTGCTGGGTTGAACCTGCGTGTGCACATGGGCGATTACGCCATCAGTACAGACTTGCGCCTGATGACGCGAATCCTGCGCAACTTCCTCAGTAACGCCTGCCGCTACACTGACGAGGGCAGCATCCTGCTGGGTGCCAGACGCCGGGGTGAAATGCTGCGCCTGGAAGTTTGGGACACCGGGCGCGGGATCGCGGCGGACCGGCTGGATTCGATCTTCCTCGAGTTCAACCAACTGGACGTCGGACGCGCCTCCGACCGCAAGGGCGTGGGCCTGGGGCTGGCCATCGTTGAACGCATCGCCAAGATTCTAGGTTACAAAATTCAGGTTCATTCGTTGCCGGGGCGCGGGTCGATGTTCAGCATCGCCGTGCCAATTTCCCATGAGGTTCCGCTGCCGATCAGTCAGGCCGCGCCACTGCCGGGCACCGGAAATCCATTGCCGGGCCGACGTTTGTTGGTACTGGACAACGAAGTGAGCATCCTCGAAAGCATGAGCGCGCTGCTCGGGCAGTGGGGTTGCGAGGTGGTGACGGCCACTGATGAGTTCTGCGCACTGGCAGCCCTGCAGGGGCGACCACCGGAACTGATTCTGGCGGACTACCACCTCGACCACGGGGTGGTGGGCTGTGATGTGGTCAGGCATTTGCGCGAGCATTACAACCAGATGATTCCGGCGGTCATCATCACTGCCGACCGCACGGATCAGTGTCGGCGCTCATTGCAGAAGCTCGAAGCGCCGTTGCTGAACAAACCGGTGAAGCCAGGCAAGTTGCGTGCGGTGTTGAGTCAGTTGTTGGGGTAGCGATAGCGCAGGCTAAAACCGAGCTCGGCTGACTCGTCTTGCTCCATCAAACGCAGCCCTGGTCGACCGGGCAGGTGATCAGCGCAACGGGTGCCCACCCTCGGCGATGCGGTTCGACCAGGGAAACAACGGAAAACAGCCGGGCTTGCCCGGCAGACCGGGGCGAGGGTGAGGTGGGGGAGTTCGTCTTCGAGTTCAAGCAGTGTTAGCGTCATGTTGCCTTTGGCTCCGGCAAACCTTTCACCCCGGGATTAAGGGCGAACACACCGCCGGCCAGTGACTGTTCGTCATGGTCGTCGCCGGGGCGGATCGAGGTCACGAACAGGGTGTCCAGTCGGCTGCCACCAAAGGCGCACATGGTCGGTTTCTTCACCGGTACGGCGAGGGAACGGTCCAGTCGGCCGTCGGGGGTGAAGCGGTGAATCAGCCCGGCGTCATTGGCGCATATCCAGTAGCAGCCTTCTGCATCGACCGCGGCGCCATCGGGACGGCCAGGGAACTGATTCATGTCGACAAACAGCCGGCGATTGGACGGCGTGCCGCTGTCGATGTCGTAATCAAAGGCCCAGATTTGCTGGACCAGGGGATGGGAGTCAGACAAGTACATCGTCCGCCCGTCTGGGCTGAAACCCAGACCGTTGGGCACGATAAATCCGCTGAGTTGGGCCTCGAGTGGCCCGCGTTGACCGGCGCTGTAGCGGTAAAGCGTGCCGTCGGCAGCGTTGGCGCCCATGTTCAGCACCATGCTGCCGGCCCAGAAGCGGCCCTGACGATCGCAGCGCCCATCGTTCAAGCGCATATCGGGGCGGGCGTGATCGACGTCCGCCAGTAGTGCGCTGTCGAGGCTGCCGTCGTTGTGCGGGTGCAGATGGAAGAACCCGCTTTCCATTCCGGCAACCCAGCCACCGTCGCGGTGACGTGCGATGCAGGCGAGCATTTGCGGCGCTGTCCAGGCGTGGACATGACCGGTTCCGGCGCTCCAGCGTTGCAGGCCCCCGACGGGAATATCGACCCAGTACAGGGCGTTTTCCTCGGGGACCCAGACCGGGCTTTCACCCACTGCGTTTCGGGCATCGACAATCAGTTCAGCGTGCATGGCAACTCATTCCCTCGGGTTTTTGTTTGGGGTGAGGAGGTTCAGTCGCCAAACGGCCCAGAAGCGACAAACGCGCCACCCTGGTAAACCATGGCCGGGTCATCAGTGGCCGGCATCGGTTGGGCTTCGACTTTTTCGCGGAATACTTCGGAGTTGTCCTGTGGTTTATACCCCAGGCCGGTTGCGAAACGGTTGTCCCACCAGACGTTCTTGTTATCGGACACGCCATACACCACGGTGTGGCCGACATGGGGCGCGTACAACGCACATTCGAGCAGGTGGGTCAGGTCGCCGAAGCTCAGCCAGGTGCTCATCATTCGGCGGTTCTGTGGTTCCGGGAACGAGGAGCCGATACGGATGCTGACGGTCTCGATGCCGTAGCGATCGAAGTAGAAACTGGCCATGTCTTCGCCGTAGGACTTGGACAAGCCGTAGTAGCTGTCCGGGCGGCGAGGGGAGTGGGCGTCGATGACTTCGTCCTGTTTGTAGAAGCCAATCACGTGGTTGGAGCTGGCGAAAATCAACCGCTTCACGCCATGCCGGCGAGCGGCTTCGTAAATATGGAAAACGCCGCAGATGTTGGCCCCGAGGATGTCTTCAAACGAATGCTCCGTCGACACGCCGCCGAAGTGCAGGATCGCGTCCACGCCTTCGACCAGTTGATGGACCGCCTGCTTGTCCGCGAGGTCGCAGAGCACGACTTCTTCACGATCATCAAGGGCAGGGGTGATGTCGGCGATGTCCGACAGGCGAATCACGTTGGCACAGGGGCGCAGGCTTTCGCGCAAGACTTTGCCAAGGCCGCCGGCGGCACCGGTCAGAAGCAGGCGATTGAAAGGGGCGCGGGCTGTAGGAGTGGTTGTCATGGAAGTCCCTGCACAAGCAATTATTGTTATTGGGTTCGTTGTAGGTTGTCGTACCACATGGCCGAAGTATCGTTAGGCTTTCCGGTGCTTGTCAACGAGTCATCGTTTGAAATTGACGGAGGGTCATTCCACCCCCCATCAACCACAGGTTTTTGTCAGCCTGCAAAAGATGCCGCGTTACAGCAACGAGCGCGGGTAGCTGATGAAGATCCGGTTTTCGTCGAATTCGTTGGTGCTGAAGTCCTTGCGAATGCTCGCGTTACGCCATTTGACGTTGAGGTTTTTCAGTGCACCGCTTTGTACGGTATAGGCCAGCTCCGATTCGCGGCCCCATTCCTTGCCGTCGGTGATGCTGCCGGTGTGCACGTTATCGCCGCTGATGTAGCGGTTCATCAGGGTCAGCCCGGGAATGCCGAGCGCCACAAGGTCTGCGGCAGGGAACGGCCGTCGTCGGAGCGCAGGATCGGCAGCACCGGCATCCATTCGCCGACCTTCAATTCGGTTTTCGAAATTTTGCCTTTCAGCACGACACCCAGACGGCCGAAATTATCGGCAGGACGACCGTCGTCATGGATCGGCAGCAACCCTGTGCCGCCCGTGCCTTTGCCGCCATCGAGCTTTTGCGAGTACAGGCCCAGCACATCCACGCCGAAACCGACGAGGCTTGGGTGAACCCGGACTTGGCGTCGAGAATGAGGTTTTGTGTCCACTCTTCAGCCTTGCCCTGCGGATAGGCCGGGTCGGTGAAGTTGCGATTGAAGTAGGCGTTGCGCAGGTTCAGCGTGGCCTTGGCGTCATCCACAAAACCTTCGGCATGGCTGATCATGGGCAGGGCGAGGGCCAGGCTGCTGCAACCGATCAGGCTCAGGGTGCGACGGCGTGCGAAGGTTGGGCGAAGGGTGCAGACGGAGGAATTGCGGACGAGCTTGCTCACAGTGACGCTCCCTTGTTCTTGTTTTTTTATTTTCGTCATGCGTCGTCGTACAACATTGGGGCGATTATTTGCGAGACTTTCAGGGGTTGTCAATTATAAGTTGTACGATGACCTCTGTGGGAGTGTCAGCCAGTGATCATCGGGGGCAGGGTGCCCAGAAGTGAAACCGCGGCCACCGCGCCCATCCCGAGCAACCATTCGAGGATGACGCTGTTCAGCGCAGTGTGACGCTGCTCGCAGTGGTTGATTCGCTGCCGATTGAACAGTGCCAATCCCAGCATCGCGGCGACCAGCACCACCTTGATCAACAGAATCAACGCAAACCCGGACAACAACGGCGTCGGCCAGAACTGCCCGGTGAGTACCCGAACGTTGATCAGCCCGGTGATTAGCAGCCCCGCAACCAAGGCGTAACCGACCCCACTGAAGCGCTGCAATATCGCTTTAACGCGATGCTCTGCCGGTTGCCGCAGGATCATCACCAACAGCATCAAACCGCCGAGCCAGGCGCCGACGCAGGTCAGGTGAATGACCTGATTGAGGATCAGCAATTGGCCGTTGATACCGTCGAGCATGGCACCGTGGCCGACCGGGGCGAGCGTCCCCAGCAGCAGGGCGGCGAGGCCGATTCGCAGGGGCAGGTTCGAACGCAATGGCGTCATCAGCAGCGCTACCAACAAAGCATTGAGCAGCAGGTGCCAGCGCCAGGCCTGACCGAAAAATGTAGTGCCCAGCACCAGGTGCAGGGTCGACGGATCGAATGCCGCGTCCCAGGCCCCGGCCATGCTGGCGGTGATCAACAGTAACCAGACAACGCCACTGACCAATGCCACCGCCGCCAGCCAGCGGCTGGTTCTCATCAGTCGCTGATCCAGCTTTTCAGCGGCGCCATTGAGCAGCAGAGGCCTGAACACCCAGGCCCCGAACAGCATCAGCACCACGGTGAAATGCAGAAAGCGGCACAGCACCATCGCGCTCGTCATGAATTACTGGCCAACCTTGAAGCGATAGGCGCCTTCGCTTTTGTGGGTATCGACCGACACCGCGTGCCATTCGACTTTGTAGGCACCCGCCGCCAGCGGTGCAGCCGGGGTGACGATCAGGCTTTTCTTGTCGCGGCCTTCGGTGGCGAGGCTTTTCACCGGCACGTCGGCACCGTCCTTGCTGATCGTGACCTTGGAAAAGGTCGCTTCAACGCCTTCGGAAAACACCAGACGCAGTTCCGACGGCGCGCTCACCGTGCTGTCGGCGGCCGGGGTCTGGCTTTTCAGATGGGTGTGAGCAAACACCGATGATGCGGCGAGCAGCGAGCTGAGCAGGGCGGCGGTGGTCAGGGCTTTCTTGAGCAGCATCGTGAATACCTCTGAGGCAGGTTCGAAGAGGCGCCAGTTTACCTGCGAGAAGCTCGGTGTACGAAGTTTCGTTTTCCCTTGTCGCCGCGGTGTAGAGCGGATGCTAGTCTTGGCCAACGCTGTTGTCAGGGAGCCCTCATGGGCAATCACAAGATCGAGATTCGTCGCAGTAACGTCGAGAAAATTCTGCTGGGAGCCGAAAAGGTTTTCGCCGAAAAAGGTTTCGGCGGCACCGCCATGGCCGACATCGCCGCCGAAGTGCAACTGCCGCGCTCCAACCTGCATTACTACTTCAGCACCAAGAGTGAGCTGTACAGCGCCGTGCTGTTCGATTTGCTGGAAGTGTGGAAACAGGACGCTCTGTGC
The DNA here is from genome assembly GCF_054897825.1 of Pseudomonas sp. ZS1P83. Lineage (NCBI taxonomy): Bacteria > Pseudomonadati > Pseudomonadota > Gammaproteobacteria > Pseudomonadales > Pseudomonadaceae > Pseudomonas > Pseudomonas sp. ZS1P83. Next base: position 2,735,263 of record NZ_CM142706.1, on the reverse strand, counting down.
TTCGAGATGTTCGACGACCCGCGCGTGGTGCTCAGCAGCTACATCCGGGCCAAAATGAACCACTCCCGCAGCCGGCCTTACGGCTCCAAAGTCTGGGCCAACGAAATCATCCATGGTGCACCGACCCTGGGTGAGAAGCTGGACGTGAGTCTGTACGACTGGGCAAAGATGAAAGAGGCGAAAATTCGTCAGTGGGTGGACGACAAACGCATCCTGCCGGTGGAGCCTTCAAGCTTGCTGTACATGATCTGGGCTTCGACCCAGCACTACGCCGACTTTGATCATCAGGTGAATATTCTGAATGACCACCAGCCGCTGTCGGACATGCAGTTTGAGCGGGCGGTGCAGACGGTGACCAGCGTGATACTGCGGGGGATTGGGATAGAGCCTTAGTTCGATCGTTCCCACGCTCTGCGTGGGAATGCCTCAATGGACGCTCTGCGTCCGCTTTGGGACGCGGAGCGTCCCGGGCTGCATTTCCACGCAGAGCGTGGGAACGATCGGTTAGGGGACGACGTGGTACGGATTCCTCGGATCATGATTCCAATCCAAAAACGGCTTGCCCGTATCCATCGGCACCATCTCAATACAATCCTGCACCGGACACGTGATCTGACACAGATTGCACCCCACACACTCGTCATCAATCACTTCATACTTATGCGTCCCGTCCGCCTGCTTCAGGCTGGCAACCGCCTGGTGCGAGGTGTCTTCGCAAGCAATGTGGCAGCGACCACAACCAATGCACGCTTGCTGGTCAATCTTCGCAATCACCTGATAGTTGATGTCCAGGTACTTCCAGTCCGTGGTATTGCCCACCGCACGCCCGGTGAACTCCGACACGCTTGCATAGCCCTGACTGTCCATCCAGCGCGATAAACCGTCTTTCATCTCCTCGACAATCCGGAAGCCATGCAGCATCGCCGCCGTGCACACCTGCACCGAGCCGCTGCCCAGCGCAATGAACTCCGCTGCGTCGCGCCAGCTGCCGATGCCGCCAATGCCAGAGATCGGCAGGCCCTGCGTCTGTGGGTCGCGAGCGATTTCGGCGACCATGTTCAGCGCAATCGGTTTCACCGCAGAGCCGCAATAACCACCGTGGGTGCTTTGGCTGCCCACGGCGGGATTGGCGACCATGCGCTCCAGGTTGACGCTGGTGATCGAGTTGATCGTATTGATCAACGACACCGCATCCGCGCCTCCGCGATGGGCCGCGCGGGCGGCGACGCGAATGTCGGTGATGTTCGGTGTGAGCTTGACGATCACCGGCAGCGAGCAGTACGTCTTGCACCAGCGGGTGACTTGCTCGACGTACTCCGGCACCTGACCGACTGCCGCGCCCATGCCACGTTCCGGCATCCCGTGCGGGCAGCCGAAGTTCAGTTCGATGCCGTCGGCGCCGGTGGCTTCCACCAGCGGCAGGATGAATTTCCATGATTCTTCGACGCAGGGCACCATCAGCGACACAATCAGCGCGCGGTCCGGCCAGTCCCTTTTGACCTGAGTGATTTCCCGCAGGTTGATGTCCAGCGAGCGATCGGTGATCAGCTCGATGTTGTTGAAACCCATGACTTCACGGTTAGCGCCGAAGAGCGCTGAGTAACGCGATGACACGTTGACCGCCGCCGGGTCTTCACCCAGGGTTTTCCAGACCACGCCACCCCAGCCGGCTTCGAAGGCGCGGACCACGTTGTAGGCCTTGTCGGTCGGTGGCGCGGAGGCCAGCCAGAACGGATTGGGGGCTTTGATGCCAGCGAAGACAATCGAGAGATCGGCCATTTACGCAGCCTCCACGTTGAGCATGAGTTGGGCGTTAATGGCCTCGGCGGCCCGTTTGCCGTGCTGCACGGCTTGCACGGTGAGGTCCTGATCGAGACTGGTGCAGTCGCCACCGGCGTACACGCCGGGGATGCTGGTGCGCAGATTTTCGTCCACCTGAATCCGCTCACCCTGACGCTTGAGTTCACGGGCCAGCGGGTCGGCGAGGGCGCTGGCGTCGAAGGCTTGGCCGATGGCTTTGAAGATTGCGTCGGCGGCCAGTTCGAAGGTCTCGCCAGTGGTTTGCAGGCGACCGTTTACCAGCTGCGTGCGGGCGAAGCGCATGCCACGCACGAGGCCCTGGTCATCAAGCAGCACTTCTTCCGGTTGTGCCCAGGTCAACAGTCGCACCTGATTGGCCTTGGCGATGTCTTGTTCGTGACCCGTGGCGCCCATTTCCTCGACACCGCGGCGGTACACCAGATTCACGTCGCGAGCGCCGAGGCGAGCCATTTGCACGGCCATGTCGATGGCGGTGTTGCCGGCACCGAGGACGATGCAGTGGTCGGCCAGCGGCAGTTGCGTCAGGTCATCGGCCTGGCGCAGTTCGCGGATGTAGTCGGTGGCGGCGAGCAGGCCCGGCGCCTCTTCGTTGGCCAGCCCCAGTTGTTTACTGGCATTCAAGCCGAGGCCGAGGAACACCGCGTCGAATTGCAGATGCAGTTCGCTTAAGGTCAGGTTTTCTCCAAGTTTTTGCCCGTGGCGGATTTCGATGCCGCCGATCTCCAAGAGGAAATCCAGTTCCTTCTGCGCGTAATCGTCGACCAGTTTGTACTTGGCGATCCCATATTCGTTGAGGCCGCCAGCCTTTTCCCGTGCCTCGAAAATCACCACGTCATGACCGTGCATGGCACTGCGGTGAGCGCAGGACAAACCGGCCGGTCCGGCACCGACCACGGCGATGCGATTGCCAGTAGATGCCGCACGAGGGAAGGGGTGTTCGCTGAAGTGCGCGTTGTCTACGGCGTAACGCTGCAACAGGCCGATCAGCACCGGTGAGCACTCATGGTCGTTGTTGCGCACGCAGGCTTGCTGGCAAAGGACTTCCGTCGGGCACACCCGGGCGCAACTGCCGCCGAGGATGTTCGCCGAGAGGATTTTCTGCGCGGCGCCCTGAACGTTTTCCTGATGGATATTGCGAATGAACGACGGAATATCGATCTCGCTCGGACAGGCATTCACGCACGGCGCGTCGTAGCAGTACAGGCAACGCGAGGCTTCCAGATGGGCCTGACGGTCGTTGAGTGGCGGTGCCAGATCGGTGAAATGGCCGGCGAGGGCGGCCGCATTCTCATAGGGATGCGGGAGGTGGTTCAGGGTCTTGATCACGGTGTTGGCCTCACGGTTATTGAGGTACTGCCTCTGATGGGCTGATCGTTCCCACGCTCTGCGTGGGAATGCCTCTAGGGACGCTCTGCGTTCCAATGGGACGCGGAGCGTCCCGGGCTGCATTCCCACGCGGAGCGTGGGAATGATCGGGTGTACGGCGTCAGCGTTTCACGGCAACAGGCTTGTTCAACTCCGCCCGCTTACTCAGCAAATCAAACACCGCCGGATACGCCGGCCGTTCGACATACCGCCCGGCGCCACGCTCGGCCCGCAAATCACCATCCGCCCAAACCACCCGGCCCTGGCTGACGGTGTGGCTCGGAACACCGCGCACGGTCTTGCCTTCGAAGATGTTGAAGTCCACTTGCTGATGATGAGTCTTCGCCGAGATCGTGCGCGTACCTTCCGGATCCCACAGCACCAGGTCCGCATCCGCACCGACGCGAATCGCCCCTTTGCGCGGGTAGAGGTTGAAGATCTTCGCGGTGTTGGTGGAGGTGAGCGCCACGAAGTGCTGCATCGACAAACGCCCGGTGTTCACGCCTTCATCCCAAAGCACCGCCATGCGGTCTTCGATACCTGCCGTGCCATTCGGGATCTTGCTGAAATCGTCACGGCCTGCGGCTTTTTGTTCGGCGCAGAAGCAGCAATGGTCGGTGGCGGTGGTGTGCAGGTTGCCCGATTGCAGGCCGTGCCAAAGCGCCTCTTGATGGCCGCGAGGACGGAAGGGCGGGCTCATCACGTAACCGGCGGCGGTCTGCCAGTCCGGGTGTTGATAGACACTGTCGTCCAGCAGCAAATGCCCGGCCAGGACTTCTCCGTAGACTTGTTGACCCTTGCTGCGGGCGTAGGTGATTTCGTCGAGGGCTTCCTTGGTCGAGACATGCACCAGGTACAGCGGCGTGCCTAGCGTTTCGGCGATGCGGATCGCCCGACTGGCCGCTTCACCTTCAACCTGCGAAGGGCGGGACAACGGATGCGCTTCAGGGCCAGTCATGCCCTGGGCCATTAACTTGCGTTGCAGGTGATAGACCAGCTCACCATTTTCCGCATGCACAGTCGGCACTGCGCCCAATTCCAGACAGCGCTCGAAACTCGCCACCAGGGTGTCGTCGGCCGCCATGATTGCGTTCTTGTAGGCCATGAAGTGCTTGAAGCTGTTGACACCGTGATGATTGACCAGCTCGGCCATGTCCTCACGCACCTGTTCGCTCCACCAGGTGATCGCGACATGGAAACCGTAATCCGACGCTGACTTCTCGGCCCAGCCGCGCCACTGATGGAACGCTTCCATCAAGGATTGCTGCGGATTGGGAATCACAAAGTCGATGATCGACGTGGTACCGCCGGCCAGACCTGCCGCCGTGCCACTGAAAAAGTCCTCACTGGCCACCGTCCCCATGAAGGGCAGCTGCATGTGCGTGTGCGGGTCGATGCCGCCGGGCATCAGGTATTGGCCGCTGCCGTCGAGCACTTCGGCACCCGCCGGAACATCAAGATTTTCGCCGATGGCTTTGATCACGCCGTCGGCGCAATAGACGTCGGCGCGATAACTTTCATCGTGGGTAATAACGGTGGCACCACGGATCAACAGAGACATTCCGAGTTCCTCGCAGGCAATGACCGACTTGTGCCGGTTCTAAATGTTTTATATGAAGCTGACGCAAACAGGTGTATTCCTGTCAGCGCTGTCAGGAATAAAAGCTAGTCTGAGTTTAAGGATTGAGCAAGAATATTTTTTATAAGTTTATATCTGTTTTAACGTATTGATATTTAAGGTTTAAATTGTTAAATCAGCAAAATGGTGAGGGCTCTCACCATTTTGACGCACTTGACAGGTTCTAAAAATAGACGAGATTTCTTATGTGAAATCAGCCGGTTGAGGATGGTCTATGGTTGATGCGCGACGTTGAAAAAAAGAGGTATGCACCAGATTGAGTCCTGACTGTTTGGACAACTTGCCTGGCATTCGGCCTGAGTGAACACGCAAGTCACCGGTGACTCATCAAGTATGTAAATAAAACTGATAACCATCAGTTGGTTACAAAGTTTTTATGGAACTGCCCGATGCGCAAGCGGGGTAGCCGGCACGCTTATTGATGCCCCCAGCCCCTGATGAGCAAAAATAATCAAAAGAACAGTGGAGCGGCCATGCAACAGATCAGATCGCAAGTGACCGAGCGCAACGGCTTGTTTGAGCTCGAAGCCGGCAGTGACGTCCTCGACAGCCCCCGTTACAACCACGACATGGCACCGACCAAGGTGCACGAACGAACCTGGAACAAATGGCACATCACCGCGTTATGGATTGGCATGGCGATCTGCGTGCCGACCTACACCCTCGGAGGCGTACTCACCGCCTATTTTGGCCTGAGCGTCGGCGAAGCACTGCTGGCGATTCTGTTCGCCAACATCATCGTACTGATCCCCCTCACCCTGAACGCTTTTCCCGGCACCAAGTACGGCATTCCGTTTCCGGTGTTACTGCGTTCGTCCTTCGGGATTCTCGGCTCCAACATTCCGTGCCTGATCCGTGCGCTGGTAGCGTGTGGTTGGTTCGGCATTCAGACGATGTTCGGCGGACTGGCCATTCACCTGTTTCTCGGCTCGGTGTTCGAGGATTGGAAAGCCCTTGGTGGTATTGGTGAAGTGATCGGCTTCATGGTGTTCTGGGCCTTGAACCTGTGGGTGGTGATTCGCGGTGCGGACTCGATCAAATGGCTTGAAACCCTCTCGGCGCCGTTGTTGGTGCTGGTGGGCGTGGGCCTGCTGGTGTGGGCCATGCCGAACGTGTCGATGACCGAGTTGCTGGCGATCCCGGCCAAACGTCCGGAAGGCGCCAGCGTGGTCAGTTACTTTGCCGCCGGGTTGACCGCCATGGTCGGGTTCTGGGCCACCTTGTCCCTGAACATTCCGGATTTCAGCCGCTATGCGAAAAGCCAGAAGGATCAGATCGTCGGGCAGATTATCGGCTTGCCCCTGACCATGTTCCTGTTTGCTTCCCTTGGCGTGGTGATGACGGCCGCCTCGGTAAAACTGGTGGGCGTCACCGTCTCCGATCCGGTCACCCTGATCGGCCATATCCAGAGCCCGGTCTGGGTCGCGTTGGCCATGGCGCTGATCATCATCGCCACGCTGTCGACCAACACCGCGGCCAACATTGTTTCGCCGACCAACGATTTCCAGAACGTCGCGCCCAAATTCATCAACCGCACCACAGCGGTGTTGCTCACCGGCCTGGTCGGCTTGGCGCTGATGGCCCATGAGCTGTTGAAGAAGCTCGGATTGATCGTCTCGGATTTAAGCCTGGAGACGGTGTATTCCAACTGGCTGCTGGGCTATTCCAGTCTGCTGGGACCGATCGCCGGGATCATGGTGGTGGACTATTTCCTGATCAAGAAACAGCAACTGGATTTGGCTGGGCTCTATCGCGATGACGTTTATCCAGCGTGGAACTGGTTCGGTTTCATCGCGTTTGGGGTGCCGGTGGCGCTGACGCTGCTGTCGCTCGGGAGTGACGCATTCAGCTGGTTCTACAGCTATGGCTGGTTTACCGGCTCAGCGCTTGGCGGGCTGATTTATTACGGGTTGTGCTCGATGCGCCCCAGCCCGTCTGTTGCGAAATCTGCGGTGTGAGTACCGGCCCCTTCGCGAGCAAGCTTCGCTCCTACACGGAGTACACGACTCTGTAGGAGCGAGCGGTGCGGCGATCCGACTTGCCCGCGAAGACGGCCTCAAAACCACCAAAGAAATGCCTGAAGAAACCTATAACAACTGCCTGAGGAGATCATCATGAACGCTGCCGTAGACGTTCTGCAGTCCACCCATCAGCACATCAACCGCGACCGCTTGTGGCAGTCGCTCATGGACCTGGCCAAGCTCGGCGCCACGGTCAAGGGCGGGGTCTGTCGCCTGGCCCTGACCGACCTCGACCGCCAGGCCCGGGACATTTTTGTCAACTGGTGCGAGGAGGCCGGTTGCACGGTCAGCATCGACGCCGTCGGCAACATCTTCGCCCGTCGTCCGGGCCGCAACCCGAACCTTCCACCGGTGATGACCGGCAGCCACATCGACACCCAACCCACCGGCGGCAAGTTCGACGGCTGCTTCGGCGTACTGGCCGGCGTCGAGGTGCTGCGCACCCTCAATGACCTGGGCGTGGAAACCGAAGCGCCGCTGGAAGTGGTGGTCTGGACCAACGAAGAAGGCTCACGCTTCGCCCCCTGCATGATGGGCTCCGGTGTGTTCGCGGAAAAATTCACCCTCGAAGAAACCCTGGCCAAGGTCGATGCCGAGGGCGTCACCGTCGGTGAAGCCTTGAACGCCATCGGCTATGCCGGCGAGCGCAACGTCAGTGGTCATGCCGTTGGTGCCTATTTCGAGGCGCATATCGAACAAGGCCCGATCCTCGAAGACGAACACAAAACCATCGGTGTTGTGATGGGCGCCCTCGGCCAGAAATGGTTCGACCTGAAACTGCGCGGCGTGGAAGCCCACGCTGGCCCGACGCCGATGCACCTGCGCAAGGACGCCCTGGTCGGCGCCGCGGTGATCGTCGGTGCGGTCAATCGCGCGGCCCTCGGTCATCAACCCCACGCCTGTGGCACCGTCGGTTGCCTGCAAGCCTATCCCGGCTCACGCAACGTCATCCCCGGCGAAGTGCGCATGACCCTGGACTTCCGTCATCTGGAACCGGCGCGCCTGGACTCGATGATTGCCGAAGTCCGCGAGGTCATCGAAACCACCTGCGAGGAACACGGCCTGACCTTCGAACTCACACCCACCGCCGACTTCCCGCCGCTGTACTTCGATAAAGGCTGTGTGGACGCGGTACGCGGCGCCGCCCAAGGGCTGGGTTTGTCGCACATGGACATCGTCAGCGGAGCAGGGCACGACGCAATCTTCCTCGCCGAACTCGGTCCGGCCGGGATGATCTTCGTGCCGTGCGAAGGCGGCATCAGCCACAACGAAATCGAAAACGCCGCGCCGGATGATCTGGCGGCCGGGTGTGCGGTGTTGTTGCGGGCAATGCTGGCGGCGTCGGCGGCGATTGCCAGTGGTCAATTGGCAGTTTGAAACGCAAAAAAATCGTAGCCGCCGGCAACACTTGCGCCGCCGAAGGCTACGATCTCTTGACATTGACCTGGCGAGACGACTTAACGACGCGCTTGCAACACTCTGAATATCAACATCCCCGCCAGCATGGCAATCGCAAATACCCACGCCTGCCAATGCCCCGTCGGCAACAGCACCAGCGCCGGCCCGGGGCAGATGCCCGCAATGCCCCACCCGACCCCGAACAGTAGGCTGCCACCGATCAAGCGTCGATCCAGTTCACGACTGACCGGCAACTGCATCGGCGCCCCCAGCAACGACGTGGATTGTTTCATGGCCCAGTGAAATGGCACCCAGGCCACGGCAATCGCCCCGATCATGACCAGCGCCAGGGATGGGTCCCACAAACCGGTTATATCGAGAAACCCCAGCACTTTGGCCGGGTTGGCCATACCGGCCAACAGCAGGCCGATGCCGAACAACAGGCCGGCGAGGAAAGCCGTGAGTTTTTTCATGTTCAAAACCCCAACAGATGGCGCAGGACAAACACGGTCACAAAGCCCGCGAACATGAAGCTCAACGTCGCGACGATGGAGCGTGGTGACAGCCGCGAGATACCGCACACCCCATGGCCACTAGTGCAACCAGAGCCATAACGGGTGCCGATCCCGACACACAATCCGGCGATGATCAGCCCCACGGTACCGGTCTTGAATTCGATGGCCGGCCACACCTGAAACAACGCCCACAACAGGGGGGCCGCCAGCAGTCCGAGGATGAAAAAGGCTTTTTCGACCCGTCCCGAACCACCCGGCGCTAGCAGACTGCCGAGTAATCCGCTAATCCCGGCGACCCGCCCATTGGCCACGAGCATCACGCTGGCCGCCAAGCCGATCAACGCACCTCCTGTCAACGCGGACCAAGGAGTGAAATGCAGCGTATCCAGCATCATGGCAACTCTCCAGGCAGGTAAAGCACAGCATTAAACCGCTCTTTGACTTGAGCTTAGGGCAGCCGCCGCGAAAAGGATCTACGACCAAAAAATCACAGGTACTGCCGGCGCGTCACAAACTGTAGTGCTATTTCGTCATCTCGTTGAATCCCTTAAACAGTGGAGCAACACGATGTCGTCCAACACCCAACCGATTAACCTGCTGCAATCCATTCCTCAAGTCTTCGAAAGCCTGACTCAGGTGCATGTCACCCTCGACAATCACGACCTGCCAGCGAGGCTGAAGCATTTGATCCACCTGCGTGCCTCGCAGATCAACCAATGCGGTTTCTGCGTGAAGATGCACACCCGCGAGGCCCGTGAAGCCAATGAAACCAACGAGCGTCTGGACCGCTTGATCGTCTGGCGTCACGTCAGTGATTTCACTGCCGCTGAGCGTGCCGCCCTGGCCTGGACCGAAGCCCTGACCGTACTCGACGAAAAGACCGACTACGCCCGCCTGCGCGGTGAGCTGCGCGAGCATTTCAACGACGTCCAGATCGGTGCCTTGACGGCCGAGATCGGCATGATCAACCTGTGGAACCGTTTGCAGGTATCGAGGCACTGATCGATGAATTCCGCTGAAAACGCCGCCGCTGTGTTCGAGCAGCGCCGGCCCTTTTTGCTCGGTCTGACGTATCGCATCCTCGGCTCGCGCGCCGAAGCCGAGGATGCAGTGCAAGAGCTGTTCATCAAATGGCTGGAGGCCGATCGGGCCTCCATTGCCACGCCGGCCGCCTGGCTGACCACGGCGTGCACCCGGCACTGCATCGATCTGCTGCGCTCGGCCCACAAGTCGCGGGTTGATTACGTCGGCACCTGGCTGCCAGAACCGATTCACACCACCCATCAGGATTCACCCGAACACAGGCATGAACTGGCCTCGTCGCTGTCCACCGCGTTCCTGTTGTTGCTGGAACGGCTAACCCCAAAGGAACGTGCGGCGTATCTGCTCTATGAAATTTTCGACATGGAGTACGCGCAAGTCGCGGATGCGGTCGGGGTTCAAGAAACCGCCTGCCGCAAACTGGTGTCCCGGGCGAAAGCCAGCCTGGGCAGCGGACACACTCGCTTTCAGCCGGAACCGGCTCGTCAGGACCAATTGCTCAGTGCTTTCCATAGCGCCATCGCCAGCGGCTCGACCTCGTCCTTGACCGCGATGCTCGCCGAAGATGTCGAACTCTGCGCTGACAGTGGCGGCAAGGCCTCGGCCATCCGCGAAACGTTGTCCGGCATTTCCAGTGTGCTGGATTTCATTGCTCAGTCGTTGCACATCTATTGGCAGGCTTGCGAATGGTTGCCCTGCGAAATCAATGGCGCCCAAGGCGTAATCATCAAGGCCGACGGGATCATCACGGCATCGATGACCTTTGGTTTTGACGACGCGGGGCGGGTGAGCCGGATTTTTATCATGCGTAACCCGGAGAAGTTGGCGAGGTTGCAGGATTCGTTGGATGTGCAGTGACTCAGTGCAGGCACTGATCGTTCCCGCTCTGCGTGGGAATGCCTCAAGGGACGCTCCGCGTTCCAGCTTTCGAAAGGGACGCAGAGCGTCCCGGGCTGCATTCCCACGCAGAGCGTGGGAACGATCGAGCGGGTGAAGACCTGTAGGAGCGCGTGGTGTAGAGGATGCTTGCTGCACTATCCCAACCCCACGCGGTCGTAATCTTCACAGGGCGGCGCATGAATGCGTCGCCGCACGCATGGAGATCCAATGAGCCCGGACGTCCTGACCACTGAAACCAATCGTCGTCAGTTGCAGCAGATTATCGCCGGCCTGTCCGATGGGGTGATTCTGCTGGAGCTCGACCAGACTCTCCTCTGGGCCAATGATGCCGCATTGGCCATGCACGGGGTCGAGCAGCTCAGCGAACTGGGGGCGAATGCCAATGAGTACGCCAAGCGCTTCGCCTTGCGTTATCGCAATAATCATCCGGTTCAGGCCGACAACTATCCGATCAGCCGTGTCGCCCGAGGCGAGACCTTCAGTGATGTCTTGGTTGAGGTGACGCCCGCGGACGACGAAGCGCGCCCCTGGGTCCACAGTGTGCGCAGCATGATACTGACCGACAGCGCGGGCGAGCCGGAGTCGCTGGTGTTGATCATGAACGATGTCACGGAGTGGGCCAGCGCCGAGCAGCGTTTCGAAAAAACCTTCAATGCCAACCCGGCGCCGGCTGTGATCTGTCGCCTCAGCGATTTGCGCTACATCAAAGTCAACCCGGGCTTCCTGGAGATGACCGGCTATGCCCGTGATCAGGTGATCGGCAGTTCGACCTATGAACTGGACATACTGGAAGGGGCCGAAAACAAAGACCTGGCCAAGCAGCGTTTGCGCGAAGGGGCGACTATTCCGCAAATGCAGGCCCAGCTACAGTTGCCAGAAGGGGGCAGCAAACAGGTGATCGTCGCCGGCCAGCCCCTCGAGTTGAACGACGAAGCCTGCATGCTGTTTTCCTTCGTGGACATTGAGCCCCGGCATAAGGCCGAAGTCGCCCTGCGCCAGAGCGAAGAACGGTTCGCCAAGGCTTTTCGTCTGACTCCGGTGCCGATCCTGGTGTGTAACGCCAGCGATCAGGTGGTGATGGACGTCAATGAAGCCTTCCTCGATACGCTCGCCTATCCCAGTGAGGAAGTGCTCGGCAAGACTGTGGCGCAGATCGATTTTATCGATGACACAAGCGCTCGCACGCGACTTTTTGCGGCACTGGAAAAAACCGGAAGTGTGGATCGTGTCGATGTTCGGGTACGCAAGAAAGGCGCCCAGCTGATCGATTGCGCGGTCTCGGCCGACACCGTGAACATTCAGGACAACCCCTGCTACCTGCTGGTGTTTATGGACATCACCGAGCGTAAACGTACAGAGCTGGAGTTGGTGTCGGCGATCGAAGAGGTGATGAAAGACGCCTCCTGGTTCAGCCGCACGCTCATCGAGAAGCTCGCTAACGTGAAGAACGTCAACTCGCCGCAGTTGCCTAGCGTGTCTCTCACCGACCTGACCTCCCGTGAACGCGATGTGCTGGGGCTGATCTGCGAGGGCCTGGCCGACAAGGAAATCGCCGCGCGACTGAAGCTCGCGCCCAACACTGTGCGTAACCATGTGTCGACGGTGTATTCAAAACTCGATGTGCACAGTCGCAGCGAGGCGATTGTCTGGGCTCGCGAGCGCGGTTTGTTCTCCAGCGAGTGGCGGCCCAAGGCCTAGCGTTAGGTGCAAATGCACTACCCGAAGGGGTGCAAATGGATGTTCTGGGCGGGTGCGCCAGTTCTTAGGCTGTGAGGGTGCGATACAGGTCTTCGGGTATCGCGTCCCTCTTGAGAACAGTTACAGGAACCGCAGGATGATTTACGTGGCGCGATTGCGTATGCAACTGGAGCGGAGTTTTTCGCCGTTGGCCTGTGACTGCAGTGTTACGGGTGATAATTCGCTGACGGTGAAGCTCTATCATCCGGTGTCGGGGCAGGTGGATCTGGTGGTCAGTGGGTTGAGCGTAAGCAACCTTACAACACCGGAGGCGGTGGCGGTGTTGATCGAAGAGCTGCGGTATGAGCTTGAGAGCAATACGTTGCATCGTCGCGAGACTTCCTAGGTTCTGTACGAAAAGTAATGTCGCAAACACCGCATGGCACAAGCCAGTGAGACCATCGCCGAGAAAGCGCAGTGGCACAGGATTGGAATCGCCGCCTGGCTCTGATGGCGGCGAATTCTACAGAGATAGAGATTTCTAGAACAACTCATCCAACTGTTCGAAAAACTCACGTTTCACAGGGTGGTCAGGCTCGCCCAGCCCTTTGAGAAAGTCACTTGCTGCATTTTGTGAGACATTTTCGCGCAGGTTACGATGGACGAACGCGATGTCCAACCAGCGATCCGCGATACCGCCACGACCCAGGTCGATGAAATGCAGTTGGTCATGTGCATCGACGAAAATATTAGTGTCACAGAGGTCGCCATGACTGAACCCCCATTCCTCGCTCGGTAGCGTGGCGTACAGGCGGGCCAGTAGTTCCTCGGGTGTGCTCAGGTTCGTCCACTGTTGAAGGTCGTACTCTTTCTCACACAGATCACGCGCGACCAGATACTCCAACTCATTAAGGCGCAACGAAGCACTTGCGTCGAACGGGCAATCGGCGATGGGCACCGCTTGTAACTGACGGAGTGCATCGCGAAATAGCTCTAACACTGCGCCCTGATCGTCGTTGCGCGCTTGTATCGGTTCACCTGGCACGCAGCGTGTGATCATGAACTCGCCTTCGGCGCTCTCGGCAACGACTGCAACCTCGGGCACACTTAGATGGCCATCCAGCCATTCCAGCACGCGAGCTTCACGCAAGACGCTGTATGTAGTGGGCGCATAGACCGCCGCGCAAGCTTTAAGAAAGAAGCGTTCATTCCCTCGGGTGAACCCGTAAACGCTGCAGGGAGACTCACCGATTTCGTCGGCTACAAGTGTGGTATCGCCAATAAATTGAGCAATTACCTTGGGTACTTCGAATGGCATCTGCAATTACATGTGCTCGGTACATTGGGTTCAAGGTGACACACAAACAGGTTTTACAGCGAACATAGCGCCTTTGTTTGAAATGATGTTTCAGGAGATTTCGTACAGAGCCTAGGAACTGCCGGGTTTTGCTGGCGGTCGTACAAGGAATACGAAAGTATTTTTTCTGTGACCGGTCCGCGTGTTCGCGGTGAGGGTGTTGGGTGTTGGGTCGCGGAAATATGTCGATCACTTACCGCGGGTCAACCTATGAACAGTCTTGGGAAACGCGTTTTTGCTCCACTGTCGTTTACACTCTGCGTTGCGATTCTGGGGGGGTGTGCCAGTCCTCCGCCGCCACCTCCCGCCGCGCCGCCTCCACCTCCTGTGCGCACCTGCCAGACTACCGAAAACACCGATGTGCAAGGCGATATGAGGGCTGAGGGGCAGGTGACCCGGGAAACGACGCTCACTCGTTGCGTCACTCAGTAAGCACTCATCCACTCATGGGTACCGCCAGCGGCGCTGTCTGCTGGCGGGTTTCACCCGCGTTTCGCTCAGACTTCCTCGATCCTGACCCACCGCGACTCCCGCGCGGCCAACCGGATCGCCGTCGCCAGACGTTCGACTTCCCACGCCTGCTCGAAGTCCGTTCCGCCCTGGCCGACCCCGGCCAACGCCATCACCAGATCATGGACCTCCAGTGTCTTGAGTTCGTTGTAGCCGAGCTGATGCCCTGCCGCCGGGCTGAACGCCGCATAACCCGGAAGGTTCGGCCCTGCGAGCAAACGTTGGAAGCCGTCCTGGCCGGCACGAAACAGACGCAGTTCATTCAGTCGTTCTTGATCGAACGCCAACGTCCCCCGCGTGCCGCTGATTTCAAAACTCAGGTGATTTTTGTAGCCGTGCTTGAGCCAACTGCTGCTGAACGTCCCCCGGGCGCCGTTAGCAAATCGCAGCAAAGCGTGAACCTGATCATCGACAGCAATATTGCGTTGTTCCGGGCTGCCAGCCGTGGCGGGACGTTGCCGGTGCACGGTCTGGGTGTCGGCGCTGACTGCCTCGACATCTCCCACCAGATAACGGGCCATGGCTAACAAGTGACTGCCCAGATCGGCCAGTGCACCGCCGGCATGATCGGCATCGCAACGCCAGGACCAGGGTGATGCAGGATCGGCCATGAAGTCTTCGCTGAATTCACCCTGGAAACTGATGATCTGGCCCAAGTCGCCGTTTTCGATCAGCTCCCGGGCGAGCCCGATCATCGGGTTGTGTTGATAGTTGTAACCCACCCGCGTCACCACACCCGCCGCTTTGGCCGCCAGGCGCATGGCGTCGGCCTGTTCCAGATTCACCGCCAACGGCTTTTCGCAGTACACCGGTTTTCCGGCGGCGAGGGCGGCCATGGCCATGGGGTAATGCAAGTGATTGGGCGTGGTGATAGCGATCAGATTGACCTTGGGGTCATCGATCAGTTGCTGCCAGTCGCTATGCGCGGTGTCGAAACCCCAGGCATCGGCGCAGTGGCGGGCGCGCTGCGGATCGGCGTCGGCCAGGGCCGCAAGTTTAAGCTTGAGGGGCAGTTCGAAAACCGCGCTGACGTTGCGAAACGCCAAGGCATGGGCGCGGCCCATGAAACCTGTGCCGATGAGTCCGATACCGAGTTCGCGCATAGCCGGGGTCCTTTTGGAATTTTGTTTTCAGGAAAGGCTATTAATGGAATAAATATTCACTTATTGCAAATAATAGAAAATAAGTTCTCATGTGTGATCGTTCCCACGCAGAGCGTGGGAACGATCGATAACAAAAAAAAGGCAGCTCTAAGGCCTAATGCCGATCAGTTAAGCCCTTTTGCTTGACCTTTGGCCGCAAGAAATCAAAATCCGATGCCTGTATTGGCATCGGATTTTTTTATGCGTCTCGCTCGGGCACTGGAACTGACCCACAACATCGTCTCCACCCCCAACTCAATTGAGGGATTGAATTCCTTGCTCGATCCTTCTTTGGTCGAGCAGGCACTTGAACAGGCAGGCGTTGCGACTTTACGCAAGCGGCGCTTGCCGTTGGAAATGATGCTTTGGTGCGTGATCTCCATGGCGTTCTTTCGGCGCATGTCGGCGTGGGATGTGGTCAGCCGCATGAATATCATGCTGCCGGGCCAGCGCCCGTTGGTGGCACCCAGCGCGGTGGTTCAAGCCCGTCAGAGATTGGGCAGCGAGGCTGTACGACAGGTCTTCCATCTGACTCAGAAAAGTTGGCATGAGGCGGCCGCTCATCCGACTTGGGCCGGTTTGCGCTTACTGGGTGTCGACGGTGTCGTCTGGCGAACACCCGATACGCCGGAAAACCGTGCACGTTACGACTCCGCCAGTAACCAGCATGGCGACACTGGTTTTCCGCAGGTGCGCATGGTCTGCCAGATGGAGTTGACCAGCCATTTGCTGATCGGCAGTGCGTTTGACGGCTATCGCAGCAACGAGATGAAGCTGGCGGAGCAACTGATCGAGACCACGCCCGATCACTCGTTGACGCTATTTGATCGTGGTTTTTATTCGTTAGGTTTACTGCATCAATGGCAGCAGGCAGGGATCGAACGTCACTGGCTGATGCCGCTGAAAAAAGGCTCGCAGTACGAAGTGCTTCAGCGTTTGGGGCGCCAGGATGCGGTTGTCTCATTAAACACTTCGCCGCAGGCCAGCAAGCAATGGCCGGGGCTGCCGGAGCGCCTGACCGCGCGACTTCTGAGCAAAACCGTCAAAGGCAAGGTGTGTCAGATCCTGACCTCAATGGCCGACCCGCTGCGCTTTCCATCCGACGAAATCGTCGACCTGTACAGCCAGCGATGGGAAGTCGAATTAGGGTTTCGGGAGATGAAACAGACCTTGCTCAACAGCAGTTATACGTTGCGTAGCAAGACGCCCGAGATGATCGAGCAGGAGCTGTGGGGGGTGTTGTTGGGCTACAACTTGTTGCGCTATCAGATGGTGGAGATGAGTCGTCACTGTCCAGGTATTTACCCATGCGAAATGAGTTTTACCGCCTGCACCTGGGCGATTCTCGGGTTTATCAACAGCGTCTCCGCCGACCGTTCCGGGAACATCCCCAAGTACCTGGCTGAGTTGCATGCCTCAGCCCCGCACTATGTCCTGCCGCATCGGCGAGAGGAGCGTATTTATCCTCGGGCCATCCGGCTTAAATCACCGAAGTATCCGATCAGAAAGAAAAATGCCAGTCAGCTTAACTGACTGGCATTAGCCCTAAGGCCGCCTTGTGTTCATCCGGTAAATCGGTTCAGGACAGGAACCCCCCATCCACATTCAACGAAACCCCAGTCGTGTAGCTCGATGCATCACTCGCCAGATACAACACCGCTCCCGCCATTTCACTCGGATCCGCCACACGCTTGAGCGGAATCTGCTGCAATGCGGCGTTCAAAATAGCCTCGTTTTTTACCAACGCCGAAGCAAACTTGGTGTCCGTCAGCCCAGGCAACAGCGCGTTGCAGCGAATACCGAACTGCGCGCATTCCTTGGCGAAGACTTTGGTCATGTTAATGACGGCAGCCTTGGTCACCGAGTAGATGCCCTGGAAAATTCCCGGCGAAATGCCGTTGATCGAAGCAACGTTGATGATGCTACCGCCGCCGTTTTCGCGCATCAACTTGCCGGCTTCCACTGACATGAAGAAGTAGCCGCGGATGTTCACGTCGACGGTTTTCTGGAAGGCGCTGAGGTCGGTGTCCAGCACGTTGCAGAACTGCGGGTTGGTCGCGGCGTTATTGACCAGAATGTCCAGGCGCCCGAACTGCTCACGGATGCCAGCGAAGACCTGGCTGATCTGCTCCATTTCACCGATGTGGCAAGCGACGGCGGTGGCTTTGCCGCCGGCGGCGATGATCGCGTCGGCCACGTGCTGGCAGCCATCGAGTTTGCGGCTCGAGACGATCACGTGGGCGCCTTGCTGGGCCAGCAGTTTGGCGATGGCTTCACCGATGCCGCGGCTGGCGCCGGAGACGAAAGCGATCTTGCCGTCGAGGTCGAACAACTGAGTCTTGGACATGGTTTTTCCTTGTTGTTGGGGCCAGGGAATGTAATCAGAGCCGCGCGGATCAGAGGCTGGATTTCTGGATGACTTGCAAGCTCATTTGCTCCAGCAGTTTGTTCATGTGAATGAACTGCGCGAAGCGTTTGTCCTGGGTCTGACCATGGAAGAAGCGGTAGTAGATCTGCTGCACGATGCCGGCCAGGCGGAACAGGCCGTAGGTGTAGTAGAAGTCGAAGTTGCCGATCTGGATGCCTGAGCGCTCGGCGTAGTAATCGACGAACTCGCGGCGAGTCAGCATGCCCGGTGCGTGGCTCGGCTGGCGGCGCATCAGTTGCACCGGCGCCGGGTCATCGGCTTCGATCCAGTAGGCGAGGGTGTTGCCCAGGTCCATCAGCGGGTCGCCGAGGGTGGTCAGCTCCCAGTCGAGCACGCCGATGATCTGCATCGGGTTATTCGGGTCGAGGATCACGTTGTCGAAGCGGTAGTCGTTGTGGACGATGCTGGAGGTCGGGTGATCGGCAGGCATCTTGTCGTTGAGCCAGGCTTTGACCACCTCCCACTTCGGCGCGTCCGGGGTCAGGGCTTTCTCGTAGCGGTCGCTCCAGCCTTTTATTTGCCGTGCAACGTAACCTTCGGGTTTGCCAAGGTCGCCCAGGCCATAAGCCTTGTAGTCGACCCGGTGCAGTTCAACGAACTTGTCGATGAAGCTTTTGCACAGCGTTTCGGTTTGCGCCGAATCAAGACCCAGTTCCGGCGGCAGTTCGGAGCGCAGGATGATCCCGTTGACCCGTTCCATCATATAGAACTCGGCGCCGATCACCGATTCATCGGTGCAGTGCACGTAGGCTTTGGGGCAGTACGGAAAACCGTCGCGGAGCTGATTGAGAATGCGAAATTCGCGGCCCATGTCATGAGCGGACTTGGCCTTGTGCCCGAACGGCGGCCGACGCAGGACGAACTCCTGTTCGGGGTATTCCAGCAAGTAGGTGAGGTTCGAGGCACCGCCCGGAAACTGGCTGATTTTCGGTAAGCCACTCAGGCCCGGAATGTGGGCCTTGAGGTACGGATCGATCAGGCTGGCATCGAGTTCTTCACCGGTGCGGATACGGGTGGACTGGTCATTAAGCGCCATGCTTATCCCTTCTACTTATTCTTGAGGCCAGAGACTATTGGCTAATCTAATGCGCACACCCGGCACCCACAACCACGAACAGCCCTTATAGGTGAGCGTGTTGCCGGGCAATCATTGTTTTTGATACGGCTGTTTGAATGGTCGTCAGTTCACGCTTATCGACGCTGGCAGGGCAATCGGGGTCAATACCGGATCTCCGGAGAAAAACGCTATCAGGTTGCGACCTACCAGTTCCACAGTGCCTTGAGTGGCTTCTGGAGACAGACCGGCGACATGCGGGGTGAGAATCACATTGGCCAGCGCCTTGAGCGCATTGGGCACCTGGGGTTCTGCGTCGAAGACATCCAGCGCAGCGCCGGCAATTCTGCGCTGCTCAAGCGCGCTGATCAGGTCTGCAGTGACGATCACGCTGGCTCTGGCAATGTTGACGATGAACCCGTTGGGCCCCAGGGCGTCGAGTACTTGTCGGTTGATCAGGTGTTTGGTGCCCAGGCCACCGGGGGTGGCAATGATAAAAAAGTCTGAGGCCCGTGCCAGCTCGGTGGGCGTCGAGCAGAAGCTGTACGGCACGTCGCTGCGATGTTGGCGGTTGTGGTAACTGACCGTCATGTCGAAGCCCTTGGCGGCGCGTTTGGCGATGGCCATGCCGACCGCTCCGAGCCCCAGGATGCCCAGGTGCTTGCCGGCCAGGGAAGGGCGCATGATTTTTGGCCACTCACCCCGGCGCACGGCGGCATCGCAACGGGGAATGTCACGCACCAGCGAGAGCAGCATCGCCATGGCATGGTCCGCGACCGAAGAGGCATTGACGCCGGCGCCATTGGTGACAGTAATTCCCCGGTTGGCGGCGGCTTGCAGGTCGACGTGTTCGTAGCCGGCGCCGATCACGCAGATGATCTTCAGATTTGGCAGGGCCGCGATTTCATCGGCATACAAGCCCAATGGGCCGCGGGTCAGCACTGCATCGATCTGGGCACCATGCCGTGTGATGGCCTCGGCGCGCTCGGCAGGCGTGGGCGCCAGAATCAGGTGAAAGCCCTGATGTTCGAGAATCGGCAGGTAATCATTAATGGTTTCAACCAGTACCAGAACGGTTGCAGGCATGCTGGGCTCCTGTGGGCATGGGAAAGTCGGGGCTCGAACGTCGCTTCAGATTGCTGATTGCGCAATGGTTTGGCAATCACCAAAGGTCACAGGCACATGGCCCGCGACCTCAGTGTAGGAGCGTTCGGCGGCTCTTACACATCCACAGTGCTCAACACTTTTGCAAATGCACCGTTCAACGTCGCGTTATGGTGTTCGATGATCGACCGGGCTGGCAGCGCCGGTGTGTCCATGCAGGTATGCGCATCGGCCACGAGTATCGGTTTAAACCCCAAATCGGCCGCCGCTCGGCATGTGCTGTCGATGCAATATTGGGTTTTCATGCCGGCGATGAACACGTCATTGACTCCGCTAGCCCGCAGCTGCTCCGTCAGCGCGGTGGCGTAAAAGGCGTTGGGTCTGGTTTTGTCGAACAGAATGTCGGTGCTGGCATCCAGATCCAATGCGGGCAATAACTGCCAGAAAGGGCTGCCGACTTCGATGGGCGAACCTTGGGGGCCGGTATGGCGCACCGCGAAGATCGGCATCTTGCGTTCCCTGGCCTGACGAATGAGTCGCTGGATGTTCGCCAGTACCCGTTCACCGTCGTAGGGTTTTTCCGGGCCGTGGAACAGACCGACCTGCATATCGATGATCAACAGCGCTGATGACATGGGTGTTTCTCCTTGGGGTGCGTACGAAAAGTGCCGAACGGACGGGAGAAACAACAAGGCCCCGTCCATTGCTGGCGGGGCCTTGGGTTTACTGCGCTGTGTTTATCTCAGCCAGCCACCGCACGACCCGCCGGAAGCGGTCGTGGTGGTGCGTGTGAGGTTCAGCGCAGGAATGTTCATGAGGCCGATCATGCGGTCGGCGTCGCGGGTGTGTCAACGGGCGTGTCGGAGGTGAGAAAGGTTCGAGCCGCGTCGAGAATTTCGTCGGACAAGGCGTCACCACGGGTAGCGCGGGACAGGGTCAGGGCGCCGTCCATCAGCGAATAGTCCACCAACGCTTTTTGCCGATTGACGTCGGGCTGACCCGCGCCCATCAGCGGTGCCAGCAGCTGCAGCAATGCCTCGAGCCCTTGGGTGTAGGTCTGATCCGCATAACCACTCCTCAGCTAAGTCTTTGCTTCTGCTCATTAATCCCGGACAATCGCGCCCCTGTTTCGGCCAGGGCGCTGCCTGTCGGGTTTTTCCGACTCGTCCTGACCGGGTAGCAACTGACCGAATGCGGAGATCCCACCGGATGAATGATCGGGCCAATAGCGTCGACGAACGCTATGTAGCGGCGGCACCAGCGACGCTTGAGAGCTGGAATCGCCATGACACCACCTGGATGCTGGGCCTGTTTGGCACGGCCATCGGGGCTGGCACGTTGTTTTTGCCGATCAACGCGGGTCTGGGCGGCTTCTGGCCGTTGATGGTCCTGGCGGTGTTGGCGTTCCCCATGACTTTTTACGCACACCGTGGCCTGACACGCTTTGTGTTGTCCGGACGCGAAGGCGCGGACATCACTGAAGTGGTGGAAGAGCACTTCGGGATCAAGGCCGGCGCGCTGATCACTTTGCTGTACTTCTTCGCGATCTTTCCGATCCTGCTGATCTACAGCGTGGCCTTGACCAACACCGTGGGCAGTTTCCTCGAGCATCAACTGCACATCATGCCGCCACCGCGCGCCGTGCTGTCGTTCGTGCTGATCCTCGGCTTGTTGGCGGTGGTACGTTGCGGCGAGCAAGCGATCGTCAAGGCCATGAGCCTGATGGTTTATCCGTTCATTGTTGCGTTGCTGTTCCTCGCGGTGTTTCTGATTCCTCACTGGAACGGCGGCATCCTCGCCACCGCTTCGACGCTGCCAGAACCGTCGGCACTGCTGCACACGCTGTGGCTGGCGATTCCGGTGATGGTGTTCTCGTTCAACCATTCGCCGATCATCTCGGCGTTCGCGGTCGACCAGAAGCGCCGTTACGGCGAGCACGCCGAAGAACGCAGCTCACAGATTTTGTCCCGCGCTCACGCCTTGATGGTGGTGATGGTGCTGTTCTTCGTCTTCAGCTGCGTGCTGACCCTGTCGCCGGCGCAATTGGCGGAAGCCAAGGCGCAGAACCTGTCGATCCTGTCGTACCTGGCCAACCACTTCAGCAACCCGACCATCGCTTTTGCAGCACCATTAATTGCGTTTGTGGCCATTTCCAAGTCGTTCCTGGGTCACTACATCGGCGCCAGCGAAGGTCTTAAAGGTCTGATCGTGAAGACAGGCAAGCGCCCGGCGCCGAAGACCCTGGACCGCATGACTGCCGCCTTCATGCTGGTGGTCTGCTGGATCGTCGCCACGCTGAACCCGAGCATTCTGGGGATGATCGAAACCCTCGGTGGCCCGATCATCGCCGCGATCCTGTTCCTGATGCCGATGTACGCGATCCGCAAGGTGCCGGCCATGGCGCGTTATCGTGGTCAGGCTTCCAACGTCTTCGTGACGGCGGTGGGCCTGGTGGCGATCTCGGCGTTGATCTATTCGCTGACTGCCTGATTGGGCAAAACAACGGCCGTACTGTGCATACCGCACAGTGCGGCCGTTTTTTTTGCCTGGCGTAAAGTTCGGCACCTGACCCAGAACACACATCCCGTGGGGATTAGCGACTAAGCTTGAGGCTGCATTAGCGCGTCGTAGAGCGTTTGCCGGGGAGTTGCTCCGGCCTGTCAATCTTTCTCTGGAGACGCTTCATGGCTCGAGCCCACGGCGCATCGGCGCAACCCGTTGCCGATAGGCCAAACCGTTGGCTGGATGTGTTGGCCGGGCTGTCGATTGCCGGTTTGTTGTTACCTGAGGCGGTCGCCTATTCAAGCATTGCTGCGTTGCCGCCTCAGGCGGGTGTGATTGCGTTATTTGCCGGTCTACTGTGCTACGGACTGTTCGGCACCAGTCGTTTTGCCATCGTTTCTGCGACGTCGTCTTCGGCGGCGGTGCTGGCCGCCGCCACAGCCACTTTGGCCAATGGTGATTCGGGCCTGCGCATAACCCTCGCGATTGGTCTGGTGCTGGTGACGGGTGGGTTTTTCCTGCTGGCCGGTTTGTTCAAGCTCGGCAGCGTGACGTCGTTTATTGCCAAACCGGTGCTACGAGGCTTTGCCTTCGGCCTGGCAATGACGATCATCCTCAAGCAAGTAGCGAGCATCGTTGATGTGCACTTGAGCAACGGCAACCTGATCCGTTTCGTGCCGCAACTGCTTGAGCAGTTACCGCAGTGGAACCGGGTTGGCGCGCTTGTAGCGGTCGTGTCCTTGCTGGTGCTGTGGCTGTGCGCGCGGGTCAGGCGTTTGCCGGGTGGCTTGCTGGTGGTGGCGCTCGGCATCGCGGCCGGCCAATGGCTGAACTTGCCAGCCTATGGGGTGAAACTGATCGGCGTGATCGACCTGAGCCTGGAAGTGCCTCGTCTTCCTGTGTTGCCGTTTACCGACTGGTTGCGCCTGGGAGAATTGGCGTTTGCCATGGTGATGATTCTGTATGCCGAGTCCTACGGATCGATCACCTCGTTTGCGCTCAAGCACGGCGAACGTGTGTCCTCGAACCGCGATCTGATGGCGCTCGGTGCGGCGAATTTGTTGTCGGGCCTGTTCCATGGCATGCCGGCGGGCGCTGGTTACTCTGCGACGTCGGCCAATGAGGCCGCGGGTGCCGGATCGCGTCTGGCTGGTGCGGTAGCGGCGGGGGTGGTGTTGCTCATCGTGTTGACGGTGTTGCCCTGGATTGCCCTGACCCCCGAGCCGGTGCTGGCGGCCATCGTCATTCATGCATTGGCACGCGGCTTGAGCCTGCAGCCCTTGGGTCGGTATTTCATCTGGCGCCGCGACCGTCTATTGGTGATTTGCGCGGTGGCGGCGGTGCTGGTGCTGGGTGTGCTGGACGGTTTGTTGGTGGCAGTGGTGATCAGCGTGGTGCTGATGTTGAAACAGATGTCGTCGGCGGATATTCAGGTGCTGGGGCAAATGGGCGGTGGCCATGATTTTGTCGACGTGCAGCGCCATCCCCAGGCCATCGAGATCCCCGGTGTGCTGATCGTCAGGCCGAGCGAGGCGCTGTTTTTTGCAAACGTGGAGCGCATTCTGGGCGGCGCACTGCGTCTGGCCCGACATGCATCGCCACCGATTCATACGATTATTCTCAGTCTGGAGGAGTCTCCCAACCTGGATGGCACCAGCATCGAGGCGCTGGAGGCGTTCTTTATGCAAGTGCGAGCCGAGGACAAACTGCTGATTCTGGCGCGGCTCAAGCACGAGGTTAAAGCGGTTCTCGCGCTATTGCCGACGCAGGAGCTGGAGCAGGTGATTCTCAGCGGCCTGAGCGTCGACGGTGCCGTGCAACAAGCCCGCAAGTCGAACGCATAACCTGTGGGAGCGAGCTTGCTCGCGATATAGGTGTATCAATCAACATTGATATTGAATGTAAGGCCGCTATCGTCGGAACGCCGCCCGGAGCAAGCTCGCTCCTACAGGGGTTGGTGCAAGTCTTGCGAGCATAAAAAAACGCCGCTCATCTCACGATGGGCGGCGTTTTTTATGGCGTTGTAACGTTAGGCTTGAACGACCGGGATGTTGGCGTTCGCAGCAGCTTCACGGAACTCGGCGATCTGGTCGAAGGACAGGTAGCGGTAAACATCGGCCGCCATGCTGTCGATCTTGCCAGCGTATTCCATGTACTCCTCGACGGTCGGCAAGCGACCCAGGATGGAAGCAACAGACGCCAGCTCAGCCGAAGCCAGGTAGACGTTCGCGCCGTCACCCAGACGGTTCGGGAAGTTACGGGTCGAAGTCGACACAACTGTCGAGTTCGGCTCTACACGTGCCTGGTTACCCATGCACAGCGAGCAGCCTGGCATTTCCATGCGAGCGCCGGCCTTGCCGTAGATGCCGTAGTAGCCTTCTTCGGTCAGCTGGTGAGCGTCCATTTTGGTCGGCGGCGACAGCCACAGACGGGTTGGAAGCTGACCTTTGACCTGGTCCAGCAACTTACCGGCAGCGCGGAAGTGACCGATGTTGGTCATGCACGAACCGATGAACACTTCGTCGATCTTCTCGCCAGCAACGCTGGACAGCAGACGGGCGTCGTCCGGATCGTTTGGCGCGCAGAGCACAGGCTCTTTGATGTCGGCCAGGTCGATTTCGATGACTTCAGCGTATTCGGCGTCAGCATCGGCAACCATCAGCTCAGGGTTGGCAACCCAGGCTTCCATCGCTTGGGCGCGACGTTCCAGAGTACGTGCATCGCCGTAGCCTTCGCCGATCATCCAGCGCAGCAGGGTGATGTTGGAGTTCAGGTACTCGGTGATCGAGTCTTTCGACAGCTTGATGGTGCAACCGGCAGCCGAACGTTCGGCCGAGGCGTCGGACAGCTCGAAAGCCTGTTCGATGCTCAGGTTGTCCAGGCCTTCGATTTCCAGAATGCGGCCGGAGAAGGCGTTCTTCTTGCCTTTCTTCTCGACGGTCAGCAGGCCAGCCTGAATCGCGAAGTAAGGAATGGCGTGAACCAGGTCGCGCAGGGTGACGCCCGGTTGCATTTTGCCTTTGAAGCGCACCAGGATCGATTCCGGCATGTCCAGCGGCATAACGCCGGTGGCTGCAGCGAACGCAACCAGACCGGAACCGGCCGGGAACGAAATGCCCATCGGGAAACGGGTGTGCGAGTCACCACCGGTACCGACGGTGTCCGGCAGCAGCATGCGGTTCAACCACGAGTGGATGATGCCGTCGCCCGGACGCAGGGAAACGCCGCCGCGGGTCATGATGAAGTCTGGCAGGGTGTGGTGGGTGGTCACGTCGATCGGCTTAGGGTAAGCCGCGGTGTGGCAGAAGGACTGCATCACCAGATCGGTCGAGAAGCCCAGGCACGCCAGGTCTTTCAGTTCGTCACGGGTCATAGGACCGGTGGTGTCCTGAGAGCCGACGGTGGTCATTTTCGGTTCGCAGTAGGTGCCTGGACGAACGCCTTTGCCTTCTGGAAGGCCGCAAGCCTTGCCGACCATTTTCTGTGCCAGGGTGAAACCCTTGCCGGTGTCAACAGGTGCTTCAGGCAGTTTGAACAGATCGGTAGGGCCCAGGCCCAGCTCGGCACGGGCCTTGTCGGTCAGGCCGCGACCGATGATCAGCGGGATACGACCGCCAGCACGAACTTCGTCCAACAGAACCGGAGTCTTCATTTCGAAGGTGGTCAGGACTTCGTCAGTGCCGTGTTTGCAGACTTTGCCAGCATGCGGATACAGGTCGATCACGTCGCCCATGTTCATGTTGGTCACGTCGAATTCGATCGGCAGTGCGCCGGCATCTTCCATGGTGTTGTAGAAGATCGGAGCGATTTTGCTGCCGAAGCAGAAACCGCCAGCACGCTTGTTCGGGACGTGAGGAATGTCGTCGCCGAAGAACCACAGCACCGAGTTGGTCGCCGATTTACGCGACGAACCGGTACCGACCACGTCACCGACGTAGGCGATTGGGAAACCGGAGTTGCGCATTTCTTCGATCTGCTTCATCGGACCGGTGACGCCCTGGGTGTCAGGTGCGATGCCTTCACGGGCCATTTTCAGCATGGCCAGGGCGTGCAGCGGAATGTCCGGGCGGGACCAGGCGTCCGGAGCAGGGGACAGGTCGTCGGTGTTGGTTTCGCCGGTGACTTTAAACACGCGCAGGCTGATCTTGTCGGCCAGGGTAGGGCGGTTCTGGAACCACTCGCCGTCAGCCCAGGATTGCAGCACGCCTTTGGCGTGAACATTACCGTTCTTGGCTTTTTCTGCGACGTCGTGGAAGGCGTCGAACATCAGCAGGGTGTGCTTGAGTTGAGCTGCAGCAACAGGGGCCAGTTCGGCGCTGTCGAGCAGGTCAACCAGAGTCACAATGTTGTAGCCGCCCTGCATGGTGCCGAGTAGTTCAACAGCGCGCTTCTTGTCGATCAGAGGGGAGGTGGCTTCGCCTTTGGCCAGGGCAGATAGGAAGCCGGCCTTTACATAGGCCGCTTCGTCCACACCAGGCGGAATGCGATTAGTGATCAGGTCAACGAGGAAAGCTTCTTCGCCAGCCGGGGGATTCTTCAGCAGCTCGACCAGGCCTGCAGTTTGTTCGGCGTTAAGCGGCTGGGGAACGATACCCAGTGCTGCACGCTCTTCGATATGTTTGCGGTAGGCTTCAAGCACAGTTATTACCCTCATCAGTGGTCCCAAATGGGTGTCCGGGACGCTCATCCCGAAATTGCCGTACTCATGCGCTGCGTGGCGTTGTGGGCCACTTGGCCAGAATTACCGGCAATTCCTTACAGAAGCTGCTTTCAAAGTTTTACGCCTGCAGAACGGGGAGCTGATGAGGGTTGGCGTAGAGCTTTTCCCCGCTGGAAAAACTCTTCGCCAACTCCGCCCTGAAGGAACGACTGTGCTCGTGACGCTTTGAAAACAGCTTCTAACGGACATTGGCGCCTTAAAAGGCTGGCTGATTCTACGGCAAAAAAAAATTAAAGGTAAGTTAGACCCTGAACTTTGAGGGGTGATGAATGTTAGACAAAGGGCTAACATGCCGACCTGTTCTGCTTTTCCGTGTTCTCCCTGACTATGCCCAATCAGACCATCAAAACCCCCTGCGTCGGCCTCTGCTCCACTGTTTACGGTGATTTGGTGTGCCGTGGCTGCAAGCGTTTCCACCATGAAGTGATCAACTGGAATGGTTACAACGAGGAAGAAAAGCGCGCGGTGTGGCTGCGTCTTGAGCTATTGCTGTCCCAGGTGATGGCCAGCAAGCTGGAAGTTTTCGATCCCCAGCGCCTGCGATTGCAGCTGGAACAGCGCAAGATCCGCTTTGTGCCGCATCAGTCGGAGTATTGCTGGGCCTATCAGTTGATCGCCCGGGGCGCGCGGGTCATCAACAATCTGGAAGCCTACGGAATGGTGCTGATGCCAGAGTTTCGCGACTGGAAGCTGCCGGAACTACGGGACGCCATTGATCGGGAGTTCTTTTTGCTGTCAGAGGCGCATTACCAGCGCTACATCGCGCCGGGGTTTCTCAAGGATGCGTTCGGCGGTTAAATCTTAAGAGCTTCGCGGGCAAGCCTCGCTCCTACCGATCACATTAATCCTGTAGGAGCGAGCGGTGCGGCGATCCGACTTGCCCGCGAAGGCGATTTGCTCGGCGACACAAATCTCAATGCTGGGTCACGATCTCCTCCAGATGATCCATGATCGTATCCGGTTTCAGCACCAGCACATCGCTCTCCACCGCATCCAGTACCACTTCCGCCGTATTACCGATCAACGCCCCCGACAACCCGGACCGCGCGACCGTACCGATCACGGTCACTGACGCCTGCAGCTTGTGGGCCATGTACGGAATCAACACATCCGCCGGGCCTTCGGCGATATGCAGGCGGTCGTCGTCGATGTCGAATTCGGCCTGAAAGGCCTTGCACTGTTCGCGATAGCGTGCCTCGATGGTTTCGCTGAGCTGCAACGTCGGGTCGGCTGACGACAGCATCGGTGATGGATGGGCGCTGATCACATGCAGGTGAGCCTTGGCCAGGCTGGCGATGTCATAGCTATGATCGACGATGGCAGCGTGCAGCGTACGGTGTTCACCATCGGTGTTACCGACGTCGATCGCCGCGAGAATGACCCCGCCCGACCAGGGTTTCGAGGTTTTGACCAGCAGCACCGGCGTCGGGCAGTAACGCAGCAGTTTCCAGTCTGCCGGAGTGAGGAGGGCTTTTTTCAGCGGGCTGTCGGGGTAATGCTGTTTGACCACCAGCCCGCAACCTTCAGCCTGCTGCACATCGACGATGGTTTCGTGCAGGCTTTCGTTCCAGGCCTGTTCGGTGGTGACGCTGTAGCCGTCCTCCAGCAGCGCGGCCTTGAGCACGCCCAACATGCTGCTGTGGTCATGCTTGCGGTCGCAGACCAGCAGATGCAGATGCGCCTGGGTCACGCCGGCAATCAATTTGGCCCGTTTAAGCGCCAGGCTTTCCGAGTGTTCGGGTTCGATGACCACCAGGATGCTGCGAATGGCTTGCATGATCGGGATCTCCAGGAAGTAAAAAATACTGCGTTGGACAACTATAGTTGCTGGTCGCGCTTTCGGGACTTGATGCATATCAACGGTCGCGACTGGTGGTCTGTCGACAGGCCGGTATAATCGGCGCCCTTCGATTTGAACCTCTTATCCGTGAGCCCCATGATCCTTCCCGAAATTCACGAGTTCCTCGGCTGCCGTACCCCCGATGGCTGGGTTCAGGCCGCGCTGGCCGATCAGGAAACCCTGCTGATCGATCATAAAAACTGCGAATTCAAGGCGGCCAGCACAGCGTTGAGCCTGATTGCCAAGTATCACTCCCACGTCGATCTGATCAACTTGATGTCGCGCCTGGCCCGGGAAGAGCTAGTGCACCACGAACAGGTCATGCGCCTGATGAAAAAGCGCAAGATCGAGCTGCGTCAGCTGTCCGCCGGGCGATACGCGTCGGGCCTGCGCAAAGTGGTGCGCAGCCACGAGCCGGTCAAACTGGTGGACACCCTGGTGGTCGGCGCTTTTATCGAAGCCCGCAGCTGCGAGCGTTTCGAGGCGCTGGTGCCGCATCTGGACGAAGAATTGGGCAAGTTCTACTTCGGCCTGCTGAAAAGCGAGGCCCGGCATTTCCAGGGTTACCTGAAACTGGCCTACCAGTACGGTGACGCCAAGGACATCGCCCAGGTGATCGACAAAGTCCGCGCCGCCGAGCAGGAACTGATCGAGTCGCCGGACGTGGAGTTCCGTTTCCACAGTGGTGTGCCCGTGGCGGCTTGACGGTAACGGCCGCGGTCAACCCTTCAAATCCAACCGCTCATGCCACTCGGCGATGGACTCATCCGGCCAGACATCGCTCTGCCGATCACCCGCCTGCGTCTTGACCTCCACCCACGGCGCTTTCGAGCCGAGCATCACGTGGGTGAGTTCCGGCGGCACTGGCAACGGCGTGTCGATGGCCGAGGCAAACGGGTGGATCAACTCCGGCCATTCGGGACTGAACAGCCACAACCCCGAACCACACACTGAACAGAAATGCCGTTCGGCCGTGCTGCGGTGGGCGCGTTTGTCACTGTCGCTCTTGAGCCGCGCATGATAAATCGCGATGTGCTTGCGTCCGCGAACCTTCAGGCTGCCAGCGTCGCCACCGATGTTGATCGAATAACCGCCACCGCCCTGGGTCTTGCGGCAGATCGAGCAGTAACAACGCTGATACGGGTAGGGGTGGGCGCTGGTCAAACTGAACGACACCGCGCCGCAATGGCAGGAACCTTCGAGCTGCATGGGAACCTCCAACAGGTCTGAAACTTACCCACGACAGCCTAGACCTTCAGCCGCCCTCGACCGGTACCGGCTTTGTGAACACTGAAGATCAAGCGAGCTTGCCAGCGATGAACGATAACGCGGTCCCGCTGGACGCCCACCCATGGCCGGGGCAGCATGGGCGCCTTCCTATTGGAGCCTTTGCCATGCGACGACTGCCTTCTCTGGCCGCACTCAGAACCTTCGAATGCGCCGCTCGCCACGCCCATTTCGGCCGGGCAGCGGCGGAGTTGTGCGTCACCGACAGCGCGGTCAGTCATCAGATTCGGCAGCTCGAAGAGCAATTGGGCGTGTCGCTGTTCGTCCGCGAAGGCCGGCAGATTCGCCCGACGATGGCCGCCGGGCGTCTGATGCAAAGCTTGCAGCAGGCCTTCGAACTGATCGGCGAGGCCTGCGATGAGCTGCGTGACCCGTCATCGCTGGCGGTGTTGCGCCTGGCGGTGACTGCCGAGTTGGCGCAAAAGTGGTTGATGAGTCGCCTGACGGATTTTTACGCGCGCTATCCGCACATCACCTTGCACCTCTACGAACAACCGATCGACGCCACGGCGCCGGGCGAAGACATCGACCTGGCGATCACTTATGGCACCGGCCCGGTGGACAGCAGCGCGTACTTCGTCAGGCCCTTGCCAGCGTTGCAGTTCTTCCCGGTGTGCAGCCCCGGTCTGTTCAACCTGGGCACGTTGAAAAACCCGAAGGATCTGGCGCGTCATTGCCTGCTGCACGACGATCAGGACGGCAAGACCTGGACCGCCTGGCTCACCAGCCATGCCGGCGATCAGCGCCCCGAACGGCAGCTGTATTTCGCCCACGCGGGTTTGGCGCTGGAAGCGGCGGCTCAAGGCCAAGGTGTGGCCATGGGCGATAACTTGACCGCGCAGGAGGATTTGCTCAGCGGTCGCCTGGTCCGGCCGTTCACCTCAAGCATGACGGCGCTCGGCCAATATGCGCTGGTGTGCGAGCGGGTGAGGCTGGAGCGCCCGGCGGTGGCGCAGATGCTGGAATGGTTCAACGATCAGCTGGTCGATTGATGAGTTGAATTCAAGTATTCCGAAATAATCATCGTTGGCGGGGAGGGCGCCGACGACCTTAGCCTGTGGTCATTCCAATCCCCGCTGATGAGGTTTGACCATGGCACGTTTGCTCGATTCCACCCCAAAACTCGACGGTTTCCGCCTGCCTGGCGAATTCGAAACCAAGTCCGGTTGCTGGCTCGGCTGGCCGGAGCGCACCGACGTCTGGCGCAACGGCGCCAAGCCCGCGCAGAAGGTCTGGGTGCAGATCGTCACCGCCATTTCCCACAGCGAACCGGTCACCGTATGCGCGTCCGCGGCGCAGTTTGCCACCGCCCGTCGCCAGTTGCCGGCGCAGGTGCGCGTGGTGGAAATGACCTGCAACGACACTTGGTTCCGCGACAGTGGTCCCTGCTTCGTGGTTAACGACGACAGCGGTGAAGTGCGCGGCGTGGACTTCGAGTTCAACGCCTACGGCGGCCTCGATGGCGGCCTCTATTACCCCTGGGACAAGGACGATCAGATCGCCAGCAAAGTCCTCGAAATCGAACGTTTCGACCGCTACCGCGCCCCGCTGATTGCCGAACTGGGCGGTATCCAGAGCGACGGCCAGGGCAGCCTTCTCACCACCGAACAATGCTTGCTCAACCGCAACCGTAACCAGCATCTGGGCAAGGATGAAGTCACCCGGCGATTGACCGATTACCTCGGCGCCGAGCAAATAATCTGGCTGCCACGGGGCTGCAAGTTCGACGAAACCGATGGCCACGTCGACGACCTCGCGTGCTTCGTGCGCCCTGGTGAAGTGGTGCTGCAATGGACCGACAATCGCGATGACCCGCAATGGGAAATCTACCAGGAGGCCTACGACATCCTTCGCAGCACTCGCGACAGCCGTGGCCGCGAGTTGATCGTGCACAAGCTGCCGCAACCGGACGTGCTGGAATGGACCGCTGAAGAAGCAGAAGGCCTCGATCAACTCGACAGCACCCACGTCCGTCAGGCCGGGACCCAAATCTGCGCGTCGTACATCAACTACTACGCCGGCAACACCTCGATTGTCGTGCCGCTGTTTGGCGATCGTCACGATCAGGCGGCACAGGC
Source organism: Pseudomonas sp. ZS1P83 (assembly GCF_054897825.1). Lineage (NCBI taxonomy): Bacteria > Pseudomonadati > Pseudomonadota > Gammaproteobacteria > Pseudomonadales > Pseudomonadaceae > Pseudomonas > Pseudomonas sp. ZS1P83. Next base: position 2,702,864 of record NZ_CM142706.1, on the reverse strand, counting down.
GACCCTGGCCGAATTGTTCCCGCAGCACAAAATCGTCGGCATCGAAAACTCTCGTGAAATCCTCCTCGGCGGCGGTAACGTCGCGTGCATCACCATGCCGCAGTACGCTGGCAGTGCCTGCAACAAAAAGGGAGTCTGATCATGGGCCTGCACAAACTGACTCAAGCATTGCTGCTGGTGCTCGCACCCCTGTGTGTGCAGGCCGCCGACACCGCCAAACCCGTGGTCAATCTGTACATCTGGGGCGAGTACCTGGCCCCGGACACCCTGACCAATTTCGAGAGGAAAACCGGGATCCACGTGGTGGCTGATCACTTCGACTCCCTTGAAACCGTCGAGACCAAACTGCTCACGGGACGCAGCGGCTATGACTTGGTGCTGACCGCGGGTCAGCATCTGTCTCGGGCGATCCAGAGCGGTGCGATTCAAACGCTAAACCCGCAACAGCTGCCACATTTTGCCGGCGTTGGTGACGAGTTCCGCCAGCACATGGCCGTGTTCGACCCGGGCAACCGCTACGCCGGGATCTACGCCTGGGGCACCACCGGCGTCGGCTATCAGGAAGAGGCGATCAAGCAGCGCCTGTCTGACGCACCACGGGACAGTTGGGCGATGCTGTTCGACCCGGCGGTGGTGTCGAAATTTGCCGATTGCGGGGTCAGTCTACTCAACGATCCCAATGAGGTTTTCGCCGCGGTCATGAAGTACATGGGGCTGGACATCAACCGACAGAACCTCGATGACCTGAAACGGGCCGAGCAGCAACTGGCGAAGATTCGGCCCTACATCCGCTACTTCGACAATGATCTGAACATCAGCGACCTGGCCAATGGCAACACCTGCCTCGCCATGTCGTGGAACGGCAACGTGGCCATCGCCGCCGGGCAGGTCGAGGCTGCGAACAAGCCGTTCAAGCTGAGTTATCGAATACCTAAGGAAGGCACGCTGATCTGGTTCGACGCGATGGTCATTCCCAAGGATGCGCCTCATCCTCAGGCGGGGCTGGCGTTGATGGATTATCTGATGACGCCGGAGGTGATTGCGCCGATCACTGACACCATCCATTACGCCAATGCGATTACGGCGGCGGACGGCTTGGTTGATCCGGCGATTCGCAATGATCCGGGGACGTATCCGTCGGCGGAGGTGAGGGCTTCGTTGTATAGCAAGAATGACAATGGGAAGGCGTTTAACCGGGCTTTGATTCGGGCGTTTAGTCGGTTGAAGTCGGGGCTTTGAAATCGACCCCTCACCCCGACCCTCTGCCCCCTCGGGCGGTCCGACGTTTCGGGAGGGTTGGGGTGAGGGGTGGTTTCGGCACCCGCCACAAATACCACGCCGCCACCGTCCGAAACGGACGCCACCCCAACCCAATCTCAGCCATCTGCTTACGCGTCGGCTGCACCTCCAACCCCTTGAGCCGCCGATACCCCTCACGCACGCCAAAGTCATCGGCCGGCAAAATATCCGGCCGTTCCAGGCTGTAGATCAGCAACATCTCAACCGTCCAGCGCCCAACCCCACGCAGAGTGATCAACCGTTCGATCAACGCTTCATCATCCATCGCCACTGCATCAGCATAATCCGGCACCACACCGTCCAGCGCCGCTTGGGCAATGCCCTGAATGGTCGCGATCTTGCTGGCGGAAAAGCCGCAACTGCGCAGTTGATCGAACTCAGTCGCGACAATCTGTTCAGGCCTCGGGAACGCGCCCGTCCCAAACAGCGCCAGTAGCCGACCGACAATCGCATCCCCGGCCTTGGCATGCAGTTGCTGGTAGGCAATCGCCCGCACCAGCGACTCATAAGGATCGCGGGCCGCATGGGGCTGATGCAGGCAAGGGCCGATGGTGGCGATGTGGCGACGCCAATCTTCGTCGATGGACGCCAGGAACTCAGTGGCGGCCAGGTAGGTATCGGGCATGGAGGTCAAACTTTCCGTGTCGGCGCCAAGAGGGCGTTAACTTCCCCGTAGGTGAAGGCCTTGAGGTGGCTACTGTCGAGCTTACCGGTTTCCAGAAAGCGCTTGGCCAGGGATGCCATGGCACCATAAAGAAACTCGGCGATACCCGAACCTGCGCTCAAACGGCGTACACCGAGCGCTTTCAGCTCTTCGGGCGACGGCAGGCCGGGGAGCCCGAGCACGTTCACCGGCAGCGGGGTACCTTGGCACAGCGCAGCGATTTCGTATTCTGCCGTGACGCCAGCCGCGAACAACCCATCGGCACCGGCCGCCTGATACAACGCGGCGCGCTTGAGCGTCTCTGCGACTCGATCTTCGGCAGGCACCAGACTTTTAAGGTACACATCGGTGCGGGCATTGATGAACAGCTTCACATTCCGGCGACTGGCAACCTCGCGAGCGATTTCAATCTTGCGCGCCAGCAGTTCGGGCGGGGAAGCGCCATCCTCGATGTTGATCCCGACAGCCCCGGCGGTCATCACCGCATCAATGACTTCGGCAACCCGCGCCAGGTCATCGGAATAACCGGCCTCGATGTCCACGGTCAACGGCACCGAGATCACCCGAGCGATGGACTCGACCGTAGATATCAGGCGCTCAAGGGGCAGGGCATTGCCATCCTGATAACCGTGAGCCCAGGCCACCGCCGCGCTGCTGGTGGCAACGGCTTTGCTGCCCAGTTGCTCAACGATTCGCGCGCCGGCAGCATCGGCGACGTTGGTTAGAATCAGCAGGCCGTCCTGGTGCAACTGATGAAACTGGCTGTCGAATGTGTCCATCGAATGTCCTTCCTTATGACTTTTTGAGAAACCTGCGAGTGATCAGAATGCGAGTTGTTGCGTCATCTGCACCGCCGCTTTTTCCAGCCTTAACAAGAACGCCTTGCGCGGTTGTCCTCCACCATAGCCGGTCAGTGAGCCGTCCGCACCGATCACCCGGTGACAGGGCAACACAACCGCCAGACGGTTGTGCCCGTTGGCCAGGCCCACGGCGCGACTGGCACCGGGTTTGCCCAATAGCGCGGCAATGGCGCCGTAGGTGCTGGTCTGGCCGTAAGGGATTTTCGCCAGTTCAGCCCAGACTTGCCGGGCGAAATCGCTGCCAGGCAGGTGCAGTGGAACGTGGAATTCGGTCAGTTTTCCGGCGAAATACTGCGCCAGTTCCTGTTCGATTTGCTGCAAGTGTCCGTTGTGCCCCGGCGCCACGGCATAGCCATAGCGGTTCTGCAGCGCTTCGACTTCCTTGGTCAGCGCTGGCCGATCAAGAAACTCCAGCAGCACCAGCCCGCGCCGTTCGGCCATGGCGATCATCGGCCCCAGCGGTGTGGTCAGGCGAGTGAACAGCAGCGGCTCGCTGTTGGCGGCCCGTAAGCGACCCATAAACCACACATGGCAAAAAACCGATGTGTGCATTTAGCGCAAGATAGTCGGGGAACAGTTCCACGGCAGCAAGGCTTCGAAGTCTTCTACCGAAGGTAAGCGACCCGTAAACCACACATGGCAAAAAACCGATGTGTGCATTTAGCGCAAGATAGTCGGGGAACAGTTCCACGGCAGCAAGGCTTCGAAGTCTTCTACCGAAGTAGCTTGTGGCAGGCGTTCAAGTACGTCGCGCAGCCACGTATAGGGCTCTTGGCCGTTGGCTTTGGCAGTTTCGACCAGGCTATAGATCTGCGCACTGGCCGTCGCGCCCTTGGGCGTGTCGCTGAACATCCAATTTTTGCGACCGATCACAAAGGGTTTTACCGCTCGCTCGGCCCTATTGTTATCAATGGGCAGGAAGCCAGCCTCGGTGTAACGCTCAAGCTTGCTCCAGTTGCTGGCCAGATAACCGACGGCTTTGCCCAAGGCACTTTGCGTCGTCACCTGGGGATGGGTTTTCTCCAGCCAGCTTTTTAGTTCTGCGAGTACCGGCAGGCTTTTTTCCTGTCGAGCGCTAAAGCGCTGGTCGTCGCTGGCCTCTTTGAGCTCGCGCTCGATGCCGTAGAGTTTATTGATCAGGTTCAGCGCGATGTCGGCTCGCCCGGTCTTACCCTTGGGCTGCACTTTTTGCGCATCGACGAACTTACGTCGCGCATGCGCCCAGCAGCCCAAACGCTCGACACCTGGCTGCGCGCCCAAGGCGTTATAGCCGGCGTAATCGTCGGTCATCAGGTAGCCGCGATAATCGGCAAGCAGGCGCAACGGCACCTCCTGCGCTCGGCTGGTGGTGTAGTCAAACAGGACAACCGGGCGCTCAAGCGGGCCGCTGGCTTGGACCCACATCCAAGACTGGCTGGTCGGATCTCGATCCGGTTCCTTCAGCACTTGTACCCGCGTTTCGTCGCAGTGGATCACCGGACTTTCCAGCAATCGGTCGCGCATCAAATTCAGCAACGGTTGCAAGTGTTCGCCGCACTGGATCACCCAGCGCGCCAAGGTTTGTCGGGGGATATCGACGCCGTGTCGGCCAAGTACTTTTTCGAACCGATACAGTGGCAAACCGTCGACGTATTTGGTGGTCAGCAGCATCGCCAGGACGCTGGGACTGGCCATGCTCTTTTCGATCAGTTGTGCCGGTTTGTCAGCAGTGACCGGTGCCGTTTCACAACCACGGCACGCGTAGACCTTGCGGATGTGTTTGATGACGCGGATCTGCATCGGCACGATTTCCAGCTGTTCGCTGGTTTCTTCGCCGATGACGTGTTTGCGGCAACCGCAAAGGCAAGTCAGTTCGTGTTCGGGCAGTTCGTGGATGACTTCAATGCGCGGCAGGTCGGCGGATAGCGGTTTGCGTTTACCGCGGCGCTGGGTCGGGGCAACGACTTCTTCGTCTTCAGCAATACCTTCTTCCAGCACGGCAACGCTTTCGGCTTCGTTGAACAGCGCCAATTGCGGTGTCTCAGCGTCGACCGTCTGCTCGGATTTGCGGCCAAATAAACGGTCACGTAGCAACTTGATCTGTTCTTTCAGATCAACAATCTGGCCCTTGTCCAACTGACGCTCACTGAGCATCTGCACAAGCATTTGCTTGAGCAGAACAGGATCATCAGGGAGCATTTCGGGCATCAAATTCATGCCCGGATTATATCCGATCAGGCGACGAATCGAGGGGTTAAAACTTGATGTGGGCGGTTGCGCCAGAGGTCAAAGCCGTCCAGTAACCAGTTCAACTCTTGCACGCTCAGCACGATAGCTTCATCGCTGAGCTCAGGTGATGTTTTGAAACGTTCGGACTCCAGGCGCTTGAGCCAAAGGCAAAAGCCGTTGCGCTCCCAATAGAGGATTTTTACTCGATTACGGTGGCGATTCAGAAAAACGAAAAGCACGGGATCGAACACCGCGACCTTGATATCCAATTCGACGAGGGCGGACAGGCCGTCGATGGATTTTCGGAAGTCCACGGGTTTGGGGTACAGATAAACTTTTTCGACTTTGGCGTCGGGACGCATCATGGTTGCGAGCTCCTGAAAGAGATCAAGAGCACAGCATCAGGCTTCAACTGGCGGCTTTGAATGTGGGTACGGTGGATCGCTTACGGCGGCCCGGCCCGGTGTGATGTGGAAGGACTTTTGAAACGCATCGCGAAACCCGCTCAGGGACTCGTAGCCCGAGTCGAACGCGGCGTTGTCGATGGAATCGCCCTGTTTGATCCCGCCCAACGCCATGCCGAGGCGTCGAGTGCGCAGCCAGGCGTGAAACGTCATGCCGAAATGCTGTTTGAACCAGCGCCGCAACTTCAGCGGCTCGATGCCTTCGGCCAGCAACTGGGCATCGGTCCAGCGCTGGTCGGGATCAGCGTCTACCGATTTCAGCAGCCGCTGCACCCAGTCCGGCGCGATGGCCGCCGCGTCCAGCGGCTTACAACGCAGACAGGCGCGGTAGCCGGCCGACATGCACTCATCGGCATGGGCGAAGAACTCGACGTTCGCAGGCTTCGGCTTGCGCGCCGTGCAGCTGGGGCGGCAAAAAATGCCGGTGGTTTTGACCGCGGTAAAAAACACCCCCTCGTAGGCAGTGTCTCGTTCGAGCATGGCGCGAACCATCTCGGCGTGGGGCGGAAGCACAGCGTTTTGTAGGTTCATGGAATGAGCATAAGACGCGTCGGCTATCGCCTCCACCGGAAAATCGACAGAGAATTCGTAGGCCATGTAGACGGCGGCATAAACTTCAGGCCCGTCGCGCCTCGTCTGGCTATATAGTTCAGTTCTTCTTCTTGATTAGTTTACTCATGTAGTACTTGAGGCTTAAACGATCTTTAGGCCTAGGCTTGTAGTGGGTTTTGTTTCGTTGTGCGGGGTCGATCGCCATGGTTCCTGCGGTGTAGTAATAAAGCGCTATAGACTTGCGCGTGATGTGCTCTGGAGTCGTTAAAGGCTCTGGGTGCCCATGATTACTGTCTTTGTCTGTGTTGAAAATGACACAGCGATTGTAAATGGGCAGGACTTTTTTAAGGCAGGTCTTCATGTCAACATCCCAAAGTTCCAGGTTGCCGCCAAATTCGTCTTGCCAGCCTTCATTCAGATAAATGATGACATTCAGTCTGCGCTCAACATTAAGCTTTTTGTTGAGCCTGAAGTCCGAGTGTACCCCCAGGAAACCACCACTTTTTGTTTCATGCAGCCCGCCACCGGTAAAGTAGGGGTCGGGTATCAAACCTTCGATGCCTGTGAGCTTTTCAAGAAACTGCAACATGGGGGCCGAGTTAAAGGCGTTGAAAACAGTCTTCAAATAAGGGGCGCATTCGTTAGGACTGATTTGACGTTTTTGTTGACCTTTATAGCCGCGCTCGTACAGCATTTCGTTGTGGGTCGGCTCGACTGGGAAGTGCGAGCAGATACTGGCAATCAGGTCTTCGTGTAAGAAGTCATCGATGACTATGTGCGGAAATGGCGTAGCCTGAATATAGCGACTGGCCAATGAGGAACCAAAGGCGCTGGCGGCGTTCTGGTCGAAATCAAGCTCCGGGGAGAGGGTGATAGGCAGTGCTTGAGTGATGGGTGTCATTACCGCTCCAACAACTTAATATAAAGACTTATGGGTGACTTCAAACAGTGTCGAACGCCGTGCTCGTTGCGTGTCTTCGTCGCTTAAACGTTGCTGTCGTCATTGTTCAGGCGCTTCAGGATGTTGTTGTACATTTTGGTTCGTCTATGAGTCTTTTCATAGCCGCCAGCCGCTGCGACAGTGCCGGATTGCATATGATCTAGATAACTGAAAATTTTACGCGGTGATAACAATTCAACGATGTAGCCCAACTCGGTCATGCGGTCTTGGAGGGTATAGCCAGGCACACGATCATCCATCGAGAAATGCAGGTTGTGCTGTTTAATAAGTTTGCAGTTCCACAACGTACAGAAACTCTTCAAGTAGACTTCTCTGTACGGTTTTGGTTCTCTGGAACGTAATCCCATGGAGATTTTCAGGCGTCTGAAATGGTGTTTGAATAGTCGTGAGCTAAAGCGCCAAAGCGTTCTCGTGGCGCCACGATTTAGTTGCTCTACACAACCGACGGCAACGATTTTTTGGTTGTTGATGCATTTATTTAGCATCATTGGGAATACATTTTTATCGAAAATAAATGTGTCAGTGTGCAATAGGAATAAATAATCAGTTTCAACTCGCTCCAACACCAGGTCAAGTGCTTTGCCATGCGCGATATGGCCAGGCTCTGGTTCAGAAACAGAACGCTCGATTAAGTTGATCCAGTTAAGTGTCCGCAAATACTCAGTGCTTTCATCGGCGGAATAGTTGTCAACTACCCATATGGGTATGCTGTGGCTGCCCAAGTGTTGGTGCAATAAGTCTAAGCATATCTTGGTAATTTCCGGTGTCTTGTAATTTACTATAACTATGCTGAAGGCTTTAGCATTTTCAGCCGGAAAACTAGTGTTGTTCATCGTTCAGGTGCTCAATAGTATTGTATGTAGTTATAGAGATAATTGAACCCGTGTACAGCTTTCGTTTATTTGTCCGCGCAAAATTTGCGTGACGATAGAGCACAATTTGTTAAGTCGCTTTGTCATGCACTGAATAACCATAGCCTACTCAGACCTGATGGAGAGCACTAGATGCGGGCTCATCGTATAAGGATCTGCTCTGTAGGTAAATATCCGTGACTTATTTCGTTACATCAGAAGGCTGGTCAGGCAAGCTTCTTGGGCGGTCGCGGGCAGGTGAGGGGTGTTTTCTTCAATACAGCCATCAGGCCGCTCTCTACCGTGAGGCCTTGTTCAACTGAATTGAAGAAGGTCTGTGATGAGTCTGATTATCTCCATGGCGGCGTTTGCATTGGTCGCTTCGATAACGCCGGGACCGGTGAATATTGTCGCGCTGAGTTCAGGTGCACGCTTTGGTTTTCGTGCCAGTCAACGGCATGTGGCCGGCGCGACGCTGGGTTTTGTCGTGTTGTTGGTGCTGATGGGGTTGGGGCTGCACGAGTTGTTGCGGTTATGGCCAGCACTGACGCAGGTGGTGCAATGGGCGGGTGTGGCGTTTCTGTTGTACATGGCCTACAAATTGGCCGCGGACAAGGGCCATCTCGATGCGAAGGAATCAGGCCGTGCGCCGTCGATGTTGTACGGCGCCGTCATGCAGTGGCTCAACCCGAAAGCCTGGTTGGCCTGCGTGGCAGGCATGGGCGCTTTTGTAGCGGATGGCGAGGCGCGGCTGGTCTGGCAGTTTGCGGCGGTGTATCTGGTGATCTGCTACCTGTCCGTCGGTTGCTGGGCGTATGCCGGGACCTTTTTGCGCGGCTATTTGAACAACCCGGCGGGCATGCGCCTGTTCAATCGGAGCATGGCGTTGCTGCTGGCGGCGAGCGCGGTGTACCTGTTGTTGCCCTAGAGTACTTGAGTCACCCGCGATACTGCCCCGGCGTCGCCGCCAGATGCTGTTTGAACGCACGCTGAAAATGCGCCTGATCGGCAAACCCCGCCTCCAGCGCCACATCGGCGATCAGCTTGCCGCTGCGCAGTTGATCGCGGGCGAACTGGATGCGCCGGTTGACCAGAAACGCGTGGGGCGTCATGCCGTAATGCTGCTTGAACGCACGGATCAGGTAGGACGGCGATAGCTGAGCAGCTTCGCAAATATCTTCGAGCTTGAGCATTTGCGTGCAGTTGCCGCGGATGTAATCGGCCGCCCGTTCCAGTTTGAAGTTGGGCTCGCGCAGCAGTTGATCGATCGGATTTAGCCGCTGCTGCAGGTCGGTGAAAAACTCCACGGCCGCGCTTTGCTTGCGCAGCACGTCTTGCTGCGCATCGACCAGCACTTCGTAAAAACCTTTCAAACCGGCAAACAGGTCGCTGTTGCAAGTGTGGATGATGGAAAACCGGCGAAACGCCAAGTCCTGGCTGAAGCCGAGCTGGTGCTGCAAATCGGTCAGCCAGGGTGTCTCGACGTACAGCATCAGGTACGACCACGGTTGGTCATCGATGGGATTGCAGGCGTGGACATCACCGGGATTCATCAGCACCACGGTACCGGCATTGACCTGAAATTGCGATTGTTCGTGGAGATAGGTGCTGCGCCCGGCCGTGATCGCACCGATGGAAAAGTGCTCGTGAGAATGCCGGGTGTAACAGACCTCGCGGCCGTCGGCGATGGAACGGGCTTCGATGAAGGGCAGGGCGTCGTCGCGCCAGAAGAGCGGGGCTTTGTCAGCGTCTTTGGCAACGGCGGGCTTCATTGTCAGCGTCCTCGGCAGGTCAGAACCGGAGTGTATTAGCTCTCGCCGTTAAAGGCCCGCTGCAAGGCGGCAATGTCGAGTTTTTTCATCTGCATCATGGCTTGCATGGCGCGCTGGGATTTTGTCGTGTCAGGGTCTTTCAACATGTCCATCATTGCGACCGGCACGATCTGCCAGGACAAGCCAAATTTGTCCTTGAGCCAACCGCACTGCTCGTTCTGTGAATGGGCGGACAGCGCCCCCCAGAAATGGTCGACTTCGTCCTGGGTCTGGCAGTTGACCTGAAATGAAATCGCTTCGCTGAACGTGAAATCGGGGCCGCCATTGAGGCCCGTGAAAGGCTGTCCGTCGAGTTCGAAACTGACCGTCAACACCGAGCCTTCAGGCTGGCCATGCACCTCCTGACCGGCTTTGCCGTAGTGAGTGATGGCGGTGATTTTCGAATGATCGAAGATCGAACAGTAAAACTTCGCCGCCTCTTCGGCCTGACCGTCGAACCAGAGACAGGGGGTCAGTTTTTGAACACGTTGCATGGCGTAGCTCCTCTACGGATTGCTCAGGCTGGACTTTCAGCGTAGTCAGCCTCGGGTCGTCTGGCCGTACCGTAGATCGACAAGTTGAAAGAGTTTCCTTTGTCGACGGAATCAACGATGTCGGCTTGATCCGATAGCCGCTAGACTTGCCGGCCTATTTTGCCGCAAGGACGCTTTGCATCATGGCCCCTCGTTTACTGGCTGTTTCCTGTCTACTGGCCGCGGCTGCCGTGAGTGCCGAGCCGTTGACGTATCACCTCACTGACCCTGCGCAGAAGTACGTCATCGACGTGCTGTTTGAACAGCCGCCCATCCAGACTTTCGACGGCGCTCCTGCGCTGATTACGTTGCGCGAAAGGGCCGGCGGTCAGGTGTTGCAACGCATCGAGTCAGCCGAAGCGTTCGCCCTGTTCAAGCCAGGCATCAAAGCGTCGGAGTTCGACCGAAACCTGGCGTATGCCGATCAAAATTTGCTGTTGTTCGGCGATTTCAATTTCGACGGGCAGCAGGATCTTGCTGTGCGCAATGGCAATGAAGCTGGCTATGGCGGTCCTTCCTACGACATCTATCTTTTCGATCCCGGGAGCCCGACGCTCGTTTTGAGCACATCCTTTTCCGCACTGACCCGGAACGCAAATCTGGGCATGTTCGAGGTCGACCCGGTCGCCAAGCGCCTGCATACCCAGTCCAAAAGCGGTTGCTGCTGGCGTCAGAGCGCGACCTGGCAAATACAGGACAAGCACCCTGTGAAGGTGGCCGAGAAAATAGAGGTGACGAAAAAGCCGTCGCAAGCCAACCCGTTCATGCCTTCTGGCTATGTGGACGTTACCCGTCGTGAACTGAAGTCGGGCCAGTGGACGGAGCGTCGTCGCCTCGAGGGGCCCGTCGGTGAAGCGCCCGTCATGTTGCGCGGCACGCTTGATGACAAGATCCCCGTTGAACTGTGGTGGCAACTTCAGGGTGATGTCTACGTCGGGGAAGTTCGCTACAGCAAAACCGGCAGCGGTAATCCGATCCGGCTGGTGGGCAATACTTACGAAGATGGCGGTATTGTTCTGCGTGAGCTGGACGACGACGGTCAGATGATCGGCAACTGGTTCGTCGAAGGCACGCCGAACGAACAGGGCAGCCAGACCGGCACGTGGATCAACGGGTCCCGTCAATTAAGGATCAATGTGAGGCCGACCGCGTTCAAGGTCGCCGCACAGAAACTTGAGCGGGTAGCGGACAGTCAGCGTGAAGGGCGCTACCTCGTGAGCAATGTCCAGGATCAGCGTGTCGGGGAGTTGACCGTCAAAGTATTACCGGGGATCAACAACGGCCCCGAGGTGGCTGATATCAGCCTGAGCGTCTTTCAGCTCAAGGAGCCGCCCGTCGAAGTCCATCATCAGTATCCACTGCTCGCCGGCAACCTTGTCATCGCACTGGATCCCCAAGGCGACCCGTTATTTCGGCTGCAGTTGCTCAACGGTGCCGCAGAAGTCACCGGTTTCGGTGACTATCAGAAGTACAGCGCGGCTTACGTGAAACAACTCTGATGTAGTCGTAATGACTTCTCATAGCGTCGATATGACTCTCTGGTCGAGTCCCCTGAAACGATTGCCGACTACGCGTCGACCTCCGGTGAAATGCGCAAACTGGCCAAAGTCCTCAATCAGCAACAGCCAGGCGACCCGGAAAAACTCGTTCAGGCGATCATCATCCTGGTCGAGAGCGAGCAACCACCCCTGCGCCTGCCGCTGGGCACGGACTCGGTGACTTACATCGAGACCAAGAACGCCTTCGTCACCGACGAGCTGAACGCCTGGCGCGAGTTGTCGGTGTCCACCGACCTCTAAGGCTCAACACGGTCCGTAGCAGCTGCCGAGCCTGCGAGGCTGCGTCCGGCGACGAAGTCGTCGTGAAATCAGATCCCGCGGTGCACCAGGAAAATCGCGTTCGCAGGGTTTACGACGACTTCGTCCGAACGCGGCCCGCACCGAACGCAGCCTCGCAGGCTCGGCAGCTGCTACAGAGCGAGTTACTTCAGTCGTCTTTGTGTGACCGGTGGTCGATGAACCTGTCTCGCCCGGCAATTTGCGCTTAGCTGAAAGGATAACGCCGACCCGAAAAAAATAGGGCGTCACCGTGAGTCTGAGGAAACCCGCAATGCTGACCCTCAACATCAATGGCAAGGACCAGGCGCTGGATGTCCCCGCAGACATGCCGCTCTTGTGGGTCCTGCGCGATATCGCGCACCTGACCGGCACCAAATTCGGTTGCGGCATGGCCCAGTGCGGGGCCTGCACCGTGCACGTCGACGGCGCGCCACTGCGTTCCTGTATTACCCCCGCCACGGCCGTGGCCCATGGGCAAAAAATCCTCACGATCGAGGGCCTGTCCACCGACGGTTCGCACCCGGTGCAACAAGCCTGGGCCGAACTCGACGTGGTCCAGTGCGGTTACTGCCAGTCCGGGCAGATCATGTCGGCGGCGGCCTTGCTGGCGAAGATTCCTCAACCCACCGACAGCGACATCGACCAGGCGCTGTCCGGCAACATCTGTCGCTGCGGCACCTACCCACGGATCCGTGCAGCGGTCAAACGCGCCGCCGAGATCGGTTGATGCCACGTTGAAGGGAGTCTGAGCAATGAACAGCCTCAATCCTCTGTCCCGCCGTGGTTTTCTCAAGGGCAGTGCGTTGCTGGGCGGAGGTCTGGTGGTGGCGTTTGTCATCCCTGTTACCCATCGCTTTGCCATCGGCGCCGAGAACCAAGGCAATGTTTTCGCGCCCAATGCGTTTTTACGGATCGGCAATGACAACAGCGTCACCGTACTGCTCGGCCATTCGGAAATGGGCCAAGGCATCTGGACCGGCCTGACCCTGTTGATCGCCGAAGAACTGGACGCCGACTGGTCGAAGATCCGTGTCGAACATTCGCCGGCCTCGGCAGCCGACTATGGCCTGGCCGGATTTGGCGGGATGCAAATTACCGGTGGTTCGACCTCCACCCGGATGGAATTCGACCGTTACCGTCAGGCCGGTGCCGCAGCGCGTTTGATGTTGATCGACGCGGCCGCTAAACGCTTCAACGTCGCACCTTCCGAGATTCGCACCGAATCGGGTGTGGTGATTGCCGGCGACAAACGCTCCACCTACGGCGAATTGGCCGATGACGCCGGCAAGCTGCCGGTGCCGGATCCGGCGTCGATCAAGCTCAAGGATTCCAAGGACTGGAAACTCATTGGCAAACCGACCAAGCGCCTGGACACGCCGGAGAAAATCACTGGCCGCGCCAAGTTCGGCATGGACGTGCAGTTCGACGGGCTGATGACCGCCATGGTTGCGCGTTCACCGGTGTTCGGCGGCAGCGTCAAATCCTTCGAAGGCGCCGAAGCGCTGGCGATACCGGGCGTGCACAAAGTCGTGCAGGTGCCCACGGGCGTGGCGGTGATTGCCGATCATTACTGGGCGGCGAAGCTCGGGCGTGACGCGTTGAAGATCGACTGGGATCTGGGGCCGAACACCGGGCTCGACAGTCAAAAGCTACTGGAAAGCTTCCGCAAACTCGCCTCCACCCCTGGCACTTCGGCCAGTCAGGCCGGTGATATCGCGGCTGGCCTGGGTAAAGCGGTGAAGACCATCGATGTCGAGTACAGCGTCCCGTACCTGGCCCACGCGCCGATGGAGCCACTCAATTGCACGGTGAAAATCACCCAGGACAAATGCGAAATCTGGACCGGCACCCAGTTCCAGACACTGGATCAAATGATCGCCGGGAAAATCACCGGGCTCAAACCTGAGCAGGTGGAGATTCACACCGAGTTCTTGGGCGGCGGTTTCGGTCGCCGGGCCAACCCGACCTCGGACTTTGTCGCTGAAGCCGTGGAAGTCGCCAAGGCAGCGGGCGCACCGGTGAAAACCGTCTGGTCCCGGGAGGATGACATTCGCGGTGGGTACTACCGCTCGGCGTTCCTCCATCAGGCACGCATTGGCCTCGATGCCGGAGGGATGCCGATCGCCTGGAAGCATGTCATGGTCGGGCAGTCGATCATGGCGGGTACGTCATTCGAGGCGACCATGGTCAAGAATGGCATCGACAAGACGTCTGTCGAAGGGGTCGCCGACAGTCCTTACCTTGAGGGGTTGGCCAATCACCAGGTTGATCTGCATTCTCCGCAAACCGGCATCCGTGTGCTCTGGCTACGTTCGGTAGGGCACACCCACACCGCGTACGTGATGGAGTCGCTGATCGACGAACTGGCAGAGGCGGCCGGCCAGGATCCGGTCGACTACCGGCGAACCTTGCTCAAGGACCATCCACGGCATCTTGGCGTGCTGAACCTGGCCGTCGAAAAAGCCGATTGGAAGGCGCCACTGCCGGACGGCCATGCGTTGGGTGTCGCGGTGCATGAGTCCTTCGGCAGTTACGTTGCCCAGGTGGCCGAGGTGTCCCAGGATAACCTGGCGATCCGCGTACACCGGGTAGTGTGCGCGGTGGATTGCGGCATTGCGGTCAACCCGATGAGCATCGCGGCGCAAATGGAGTCGGCCATCACGTTTGGCCTCGGATTTACCTTGCACAGCAAACTGACCTTCAAGAACGGGCAGGTGGTGCAGTCCAATTACCACGACTATCAGGTGCTGCGGCTCAACGAAATGCCGGTGGTCGAAGTGCATATCGTGCCCAGCAGCGACAAACCCGGCGGCATCGGCGAGGCCGGTGTACCGCCCACGGCGCCGGCAGTGGCCAACGCGGTGTTCGCCCTGACCGGGCAGCGCTTGCGCGAACTGCCGCTGCAACTGTCGGGGGTGTGAGATGAGACGACATCTGATTCTTGGCGCGGTGGTGTTGATCGGCCTGATCGGTTACGCCGAGGACCTGTTCGCTGACGATAAGGAAGCCATCAAGGCGTTCGATACGGTGCAAAAGGTCTTTCAGAGCCCGCGTTGCCAGAACTGCCATATTCCTGGCGATTCGCCGTTGCAATTCGATGCCGGGATTACCCACGCAATGAACGTCGTGCGGGGCATGGACGGCAAGGGCGCGGCGGGTTTGCCGTGCGCTACTTGCCACGCCGACAGCAATCCGCCGGCCAGTTACGGCGCTCACGCACCGCCGGGAGCGCCGCACTGGAGCTTGCCACCCGCCGCGCACAAAATGGCCTGGATCGGGCTGCCGG
This sequence comes from Pseudomonas sp. ZS1P83, assembly GCF_054897825.1. NCBI lineage: Bacteria > Pseudomonadati > Pseudomonadota > Gammaproteobacteria > Pseudomonadales > Pseudomonadaceae > Pseudomonas > Pseudomonas sp. ZS1P83. The sequence continues at coordinate 2,687,537 of NZ_CM142706.1, read as the reverse complement.
CCGACAGGTTATGCGCAATGATCAAAGACCGCTCCAGCAACGGCGACCGCGATTTCGCCGCGCTGATCAAGCATGTGAGCGACGATAAGCTGGTGCTATGGGGTTGGAGTCCGGGTCAGGGAAGGGCTCCGGTACCGGTGCCGCACGACATTTTCGTCACCCAGTTCAAGCGCTGGGCAGACGCTGGGGGGCCGTGTCCGGTACTGGGTAGTTGACCGGCGGTCCGTTAACAGGGAGTCAAACCGGGTATGGAAGACTCTAAAAAATATACCCGCCAATGGAGTGAGTAATGCTGATCCCAGGCAAACCGGTAAAACCAGGCGCGTGCGCAGACCCGTTGCGCACGCCACTGCAGGAGCGCGAACTGCTGCGTAACCTGGCCCGCAAGGCCGAGGAGGAGCTGATGGGCGTGCAGATGGCGAGCATGGACGAGTTGACGCTGCTCTCCAATCGACACGGTTTTACAGCGCTGGCTCAACAAGGGCTGGATGCCTGCCAGCACCTGGAAAAGCCAGCGACGGTGCTGCTCTTCAATATTGATGACTTCAAGCACATCAACTATCTCTATGGTCGTGCCGAGGGCGACAAAGCCCTGAAAACCTTCGCTGATGTGCTGCGAATTGCCTTTCGCGAGAGCGATGTGATCGGCCGACTGGGTAACGACAAATTCGTCGCGTTGCTGACCGGCTCAAGCGTTGTGGATATACCTGCTATCAAGGCGCGGCTCGAAGAAATACTCAAAGAGCGCAATGCAACGGTGCATCGCGGTTATGACATCCGCTTCAGCATCGGACAAATCGAGTGCAACCCTCAGCTTCCCGGTTCGACCGAGGAGCTGCTGGCTCAGGCCGATGCGTTCACTTGGCAAACAACTGACCCACATCCTTGAATGCCTTGAACTCAAGTGCGTTGCCGCACGGATCGAAGAGAAACATCGTCGTTTGCTCACCCACCAATCCCTGAAAGCGAATGCCCGGTTCGATCACGAATCGGGTATCGAGGGATTTCAATCGCTGGGCCAGCGTTTCCCATTCCGCCATTCCCAACACCACACCGAAATGCGGGACGGGCACGTCATGACCGTCGACAGCATTGGTGTGCGCGGCTTCTTGAGACGCGTTTTTCGGCGCGAGGTGAATGACCAACTGATGGCCGAAAAAATTGAAATCGACCCAATGATCGCTTGAGCGACCTTCTTCCAGGCCGAAGACTTTGCCATAAAAATTCCGCGCGGCGGTCAGGTCGTAAACCGGGATGGCCAAGTGAAAAGGGGAGAGTTGCATCGCAAGCGCCTCGACTGTCTGGATTCAGACTGAGTTTAGCCCTGTGCTTTTTGATTAAAAGACGATAATTTTCACATCGAGCTCAAATTATTTCGATCAGTCGAGAATGCCATGCTGCGGGAACTGAAAACCTTCATTGCCGTGACGCGCTACGGCACTTTTGCGGCAGCCGGGATGCACATCGGCCTTACCCAGTCGGCCGTCAGCTCGCAGATTCGCAATCTGGAAAAGGCCTTGGGGATTCGTTTGTTCGACCGCACCGGACGACAAGCGCTGCTCAATGCGGCGGGCCAGCGGGCGTTGCCGATGGCCAGGGAAATGCTGGAGACTTTCAGTCGCATGGCGGTCAGCGACGATGTCAGCGAGTATCGCGGCGAGTTGAAAATAGGCGCGGTCGCCACGGCTCAGACCGGACTGCTGCCCCAGGCGTTGCTGCGACTGAGGCAACAGGCGCCGTTACTGGAGCCGAAACTGGTACCGGGCGTGTCGTTGAACCTGTTGAGTCAGGTGGACACCGGTGAGGTGGATCTGGCGATCCTGATCAAGCCGCCGTTCGAGTTGCCCAAAGAACTGTCAGCACAGGTCATCCGCAAGGAACCGTTTGTATTGATCGTGCCGGCAGAACTTGAAGGCGATGAGCCGTTGCAGATCCTCGCGAGCCATCCGCACGTGCGATACGACCGCAATTCATTCGGTGGAAGATTGGTGACGCGGTTTTTGCGCGAGCAACAGATTGATGTGCGGGTGGCTTTGGAACTGGATGAACTGGAAGCGATCGTGAAAATGGTCCAATGCGGATTGGGGGTGTCGCTGCTACCCGAGGCCGGGCTCTGGCTTGAGCATGGGGCGAAGGTCCGGATAATCCCGTTGGGTGAGCTGACGTTCTATCGCGAGATCGTGCTGTTGCAGCGTTATAACCAGCGCACACAGCCGATCCAGCAGCTGTTTGCCCGGTGCCTGACACAAATTACCGAGTAAACACTAACCCCTGTGGGAGCGAGCTTGCTCGCGATAGCGGACTAACCTTCAAAATTGATATTAACTGGAACGACGCTATCGCGAGCAAGCTCGCTCCCGCAGGGGATCTGCATCAGGTCTGAAATCGCAGGCACAAAAAACCCGCCTGAAGAGGCGGGTTCTTTATTAGGCTGACCGAAGATTACTCTTCGAGGCTGCCCATGGCCGTGGTGTTGAAGCCACCGTCCACGTACATGATTTCGCCGCTGATGCCGGACGCCAGGTCCGAGCACAGGAAGGCGCCGGCGTTGCCGACTTCGTCGATGGTGACGTTACGACGCAGCGGGGTTTGCGCTTCGTTGGCGGCCAGCATCTTGCGGAAGTTCTTGATGCCGGAAGCGGCGAGGGTGCGGATCGGGCCAGCCGATACGCAGTTGACGCGGGTGCCGTCCGGGCCCAGGGAGCCGGCCAGGTAACGAACGCCAGCTTCCAGGGAAGCCTTGGCCATGCCCATCACGTTGTAGTTCGGCATGGTGCGCTCGGCGCCCAGGTACGACAGGGTCAGCAGGCTGCCGTTGCGGCCTTTCATCATTTCGCGGCCGGCTTTGGCCAGGGCCACGAAGCTGTAGGCGCTGATGTCGTGAGCGATGCGGAAACCTTCACGGGTGGTGGCTTCGGTGAAGTCGCCATCCAGTTGGTCGCCCGGGGCGAAGCCGACGGAGTGCACGATGCAATCCAGGCCGTCCCACTTCTTGCCCAGCTCAACGAAGACCTTGGCGATTTCTTCATCGCTGGCCACGTCGCACGGGAAGCACAGGTCAGGGTTGGAACCCCAGCTTTGTGCGAACTCTTCGACACGACCCTTGAGTTTGTCGTTCTGATAAGTGAAGGCAAGCTCAGCGCCCTCGCGATGCATGGCGGCAGCGATGCCGGATGCGATGGACAGCTTGCTGGCGACACCGACGATCAGTACGCGCTTACCGGCGAGAAAACCCATGTGTTGCTCCTCTCTTTCAGGTTATTACGCAGTGGCTGGAACCAGGAAAGCGGCTTCCAGCAACTGCTGTGTATACGGATGTTTGGGGGCCGCAAAAATACTTTGCGCGTCTCCCTGTTCGACCACTTGGCCTTGCTTGACCACCATCAGCTGGTGGCTCAGCGCCTTGACGACAGCCAGGTCATGGCTGATAAACAGATACGTCAGGTTGTACTTGGTTTGCAGTGAGCGCAGCAGCTCCACCACTTGGCGTTGCACGGTCCGGTCGAGGGCCGAAGTCGGCTCGTCCAGTAGAATCAACGCCGGTTTTAGCACTAATGCCCGGGCAATGGCGATTCTCTGCCGCTGCCCGCCGGAAAATTCGTGGGGGTAGCGGTGCCGGGTTTCCGGGTCCAGACCTACCTCCTTGAGTGCCGCAATAATCGCTTGTTCCTGTTCCGCCTCGGTGCCCATCTTGTGGATCCGCAGGCCTTCGCCGACGATCTGGCTCACGCACATCCGTGGGCTCAGGCTGCCGAACGGGTCTTGAAACACCACCTGCATCTCCCGACGCAGTGGCCGAACCTGCTGCTGCGTCAGGCAGTCTAGCTGCTTGCCTTCAAAACGGATCGCGCCTTTGCTACCGATCAGCCGCAAAATCGCCAAACCCAGTGTCGATTTGCCGGAACCGCTTTCTCCCACAATCCCCAAGGTCTGGCCTTGAGGCAGGCTGAAATTGATCCCGTCCACCGCTTTGATGTGGTCGACGGTTTTTTTCAGAAAGCCCTTCTTGATCGGGAACCAGACTTTCAGGTCCTCGACTTGCAGCAAAGGCGGGCCGATTACATTGGTTGCAGGCGTCCCGCTGGGCTCCGCTGCCAGCAGTTCCCGAGTGTACGGATGCTGCGGCGCGCGGAACAACTCTTCGCACGATGCCTGTTCGACGATGCAACCGCGCTGCATGACACATACGCGATGCGCAATTCTTCGCACAAGGTTCAAATCGTGACTGATCAGTAGCAGCGCCATGCCCAATCGAGCCTGTAATTCCTTGAGCAATTCGAGGATTTTCAGCTGGACGGTCACGTCCAGCGCGGTGGTCGGTTCGTCGGCGATCAGCAGTTCCGGCTCGTTGGCCAGGGCCATGGCAATCATCACCCGCTGACGCTGGCCGCCAGACAATTCGTGGGGCAGGGCCTTGAGGCGCTTCTCGGGCTCCGGGATGCCGACCATTTCCAGCAACTCCAGCGTGCGCTTGGTTGCGACTTTGCCGATCAGGCCCTTGTGGGTGCTCAACACCTCGTTGATTTGTTTCTCGATCGAGTGCAGCGGATTGAGCGAGGTCATCGGCTCCTGGAAGATCATCGCGATCCGGTTGCCGCGGATGTGCCGGATGGTTTTCTCTTTCAGGCTCAGCAGATTTTGCCCGGAATACTCGATGGTCCCGGACGGATGCCGGGCGAGCGGGTAGGGCAGCAACCGCAGGATCGAGTGAGCAGTCACCGATTTGCCGGAGCCACTTTCGCCCACCAGCGCCAGGGTTTCCCCGCGCTTGATATCGAAGCTGACGCCTTCGACGACCCGCTGAACGCGATCCCCGACGACAAATTCGACGGCCAGGTCGCGCACTTCGATCAGATTGTCCTGATTCATTTCACTTCCTCGGGTCGAAGGCATCGCGAGCGGACTCGCCGATGAACACCAGCAAACTCAACATCAACGCCAGCACCGCAAACGCGCTCATGCCGAGCCACGGCGCTTGCAGGTTGGATTTGCCCTGAGCCACCAGTTCACCGAGTGACGGCGCGCCAGGCGGCAGACCGAAGCCCAGAAAGTCGAGAGCGGTCAGGGTGCCGATGGCGCCGGTCAGGATGAACGGCATAAAGGTCATGGTCGAGACCATGGCGTTGGGCAGGATGTGGCGGAACATGATCGCACCGTTTTGCATCCCCAGCGCCCGCGCAGCGCGCACGTATTCGAGATTACGCCCACGCAGGAATTCGGCGCGGACCACGTCCACCAGGCTCATCCACGAGAACAGCAGCATGATCCCCAGCAGCCACCAGAAGTTCGGCTGGACGAAACTAGCGAGAATGATCAGCAGGTACAGCACCGGCAGCCCGGACCAGATCTCAAGAAAACGCTGTCCGGCCAAGTCGACCCAGCCGCCGTAGAACCCCTGCAAGGCCCCGGCAATCACACCGATAATCGAACTGAGAATGGTCAGCGTCAACGCAAACAACACCGAAATCCGGAAGCCGTAAATTACCCGGGCCAACACGTCGCGGCCCTGATCATCAGTGCCTAGCAGGTTGTCGGTGGAGGGTGGCGCTGGGGCCGGGACTTTCAGGTCGTAGTTAATGCTTTGGTAACTGTAGGGAATCGGCGCCCACAGCACCCAGGCGTCTTTAGCCTTGAGCAATTCGCGGATGTACGGACTCTTGTAGTTGGCTTCCAGCGGGAATTCACCGCCGAAGGTGGTTTCCGGGTAACGCTTGAGCGCCGGGAAGTACCAGCCATTGTCGTAGTGCACCACCAGCGGTTTGTCGTTGGCGATCAGTTCGGCACCGAGGCTCAGCCCGAACAGCAGCAGAAACAGCCACAGCGACCACCAGCCACGCTTGTTGGCCTTGAATAGTTCGAGACGTCGGCGATTGAGAGGGGACAAATTCATCTCAATGCTCCCGGCTTTCAAAGTCGATGCGCGGATCGACAAAGGTGTACGTGAGGTCGCCGATGAGTTTTACCACCAGGCCCAGCAGGGTAAAGATGAACAGCGTGCCAAAGACCACTGGATAATCGCGGTTGATCGCGGCCTCAAAACTCATCAGCCCGAGACCGTCGAGGGAAAAGATCACCTCCACCAGCAACGAGCCGGTGAAGAAGATGCCGATAAACGCTGACGGGAACCCGGCGATCACCAGCAGCATGGCGTTGCGGAACACATGGCCGTAGAGCACGCGGTGATGGGTCAGGCCCTTGGCCTTGGCGGTGACCACGTACTGCTTGTTGATTTCGTCGAGGAAGCTGTTCTTGGTCAGCAGCGTCATGGTCGCGAAGTTGCCGATCACCAGCGCCGTCACCGGCAACGCCAGGTGCCAGAAGTAATCGAGAATCTTGCCGCCCATACTCAACTCGTCGAAGTTGTTGGAGGTCAGCCCTCTGAGCGGGAACCAGTCGAAATAGCTGCCACCGGCGAACACCACGATCAGCAGGATTGCAAACAGAAACGCCGGGATCGCGTAACCGACGATGATCGCCGAACTGGTCCAGACGTCGAAGTGGCTGCCGTGTCGCGTCGCCTTGGCGATCCCCAGCGGGATTGACACCAGGTACATGATCAGCGTGCTCCACAGCCCGAGGGAGATCGACACCGGCATCTTTTCCTTGATCAGGTCGATGACCTTGGCGTCGCGGAAGAAGCTGTCGCCGAAATCCAGGGTGGCGTAGTTCTTGATCATGATCCACAAGCGTTCCGGCGCCGATTTATCGAAGCCGTACATGTGTTCGATTTCCTTGACCAGCATCGGGTCCAGGCCCTGGGCACCGCGATAGGCGGAGCCGGCCACCGAAACTTCGGCACCGCCGCCGGCGATGCGGCTGGTGGCGCCTTCGAAGCCTTCAAGCTTGGCGATCATCTGCTCCACCGGCCCGCCGGGGGCGGCCTGGATGATCAAGAAGTTGATCAGCAAAATGCCGAGCAAGGTCGGGATAATCAGCAGCAGTCGCCGAAAAATATACGCCAGCATCTGATTACTCCGTGCCCGCAGGGTCGACTTGCAGTTTGGTTTCGACTTCTATCGGCAGTGACGCGTCGGGCTTGACCCACCAGGTATTGATGCCTATGTCATATTTGGGCGATACCTTCGGGTGGCCGATGTGGTTCCAGTACGCCACGCGCCAGGTCTTGATGTGCCAGTTGGGGATCACGTAATAGCCCCATTGCAGCACCCGGTCCAGCGCCCGGGCATGGGCCACCAGGCTTTGGCGCGAATCGGCGTTGATCAGTTGCTCGACCAGTTGGTCCACCACCGGGTCTTTCAGTCCCATGGAGTTGCGGCTGCCGGGTTTGTCGGCGGCAGCGGACATCCAGAATTCACGCTGTTCGTTACCCGGTGAATTGGACTGCGGGAAGCTGCCGACGATCATGTCGAAGTCCCGGGAGCGTACACGATTGATGTACTGCGAGACGTCGACCCGGCGAATCACCAGGTCAATCCCCAGGTCGCTGAGGTTGCGCTTGAATGGCAGCAGCACCCGCTCGAATTCGGTTTGGGCCAGCAGGAATTCGAGGGTCACCGGTTTGCCGGTGGCGTCGACCATCTTGTCATCGACGATCCGCCAGCCCGCCTCTTGCAGCAGTTGATAGGCTTTACGCTGCTGAGTGCGGATCATGCCGCTGGCGTCGGTCACCGGGTTCTGGAACGCCTCGCTGAACACCTGCTCGGGAATCTTGCCGCGGAACGGATCAAGGATCGCCAACTGATCGGCATCCGGCAGGCCGGAGGCAGCCATTTCCGAATTCTCGAAATAACTGCGGGTGCGCGCGTAGGCGCCGTTGAACAGTTGCTTGTTGGTCCATTCGAAGTCCAGCAACAGGGTCAGGGCCTGACGCACGCGCACGTCCTGGAACACCGGGCGGCGCAGGTTGAACACGAAGCCTTGCATGCCGGTCGGGTTGCTGTTCGGGATCTGTTCCTTGATCAGCCGGCCCTCGGTGACGGCCGGAATGTTGTAGGCGTTCGCCCAGTTCTTCGCGGCCATTTCCAGCCAGTAATCGAATTGCCCGGCCTTGAGCGCTTCCAGGGCCACGGTGTTGTCGCGGTAGTAGTCGGTGGTCATGACGTCGAAGTTGTAGAACCCACGGTTGGCCGGTAGGTCCTTGCCCCAGTAATCCTTGACCCGCTCATAGCGAACCGAACGCCCGGCCTTCACTTCACTGACCTTGTACGGGCCGCTGCCCAACGGCATTTCCAGGTTACCCTTATTGAAATCGCGAGTTGCCCACCAATGCTTGGGCAGCACCGGCAACTGGCCGAGGATCAGCGGCAGCTCACGGTTGTTATTGTGTTTGAACTTGAACAGCACGGTAAGCGGGTCTTCAGCGATCACTTCCTCGACATCGCTGTAGTAACCGCGGTACAGCGGCGCGCCGTCCTTGATCAAGGTCTGGAAGCTGAACACCACGTCCTCGGCGCGCATCGGATGCCCGTCGTGGAAGCGTGCTTCGGGGCGCAGGTAGAAACGCACCCAGCTGTTGTCCGGGGCTTTTTCGATCTTGCCGGCGACCAGACCGTATTCGGTGAACGGTTCATCCAGGCCCTGTTTGGCCAGGGTGTCGTAGATCATGCTGATGTCGTCGGCCGCGACACCCTTGCTGATGAAGGGATTGAGGCTGTCAAAGCCGCCGAAACCGGCCTGACGGAAGATCCCGCCCTTGGGCGCGTCGGGGTTCACGTAATCGAAGTGTTTGAAGTTGGCCGGGTATTTCGGCGGCTCGTTGTACAGGGTCAGGGCATGTTGCGGGGCGGCACAGGCGAGCCCGGCGAACAACAAGCCGCTGGCCTGCAAGAGCAGGGCGCGTACGGGTTTCATCGATCTTTCTCCGAAGATTTCAGCCACCACGCGCTTAGGCCCAACGTGTAGGGCGGCGTGGTGACGAAGGCGAACCGGTTGCGGTAGGCCAGGCGGTGATAATTGAGGTACCAGTTGGGAATGATGTAGTGCTGCCATAGCAATACCCGGTCCAGGGCCTTGCCGGCGGCGACCTGTTCATCGCGGGTCTGGGCGGCGAGCAATTGTTCGAGTAAATGGTCCACCACCGGATTGGCGATGCCCGCGTAGTTTTTGCTGCCCTTGACTCCGACCTGGCTGGAATGGAAGTACTGCCATTGTTCCAGGCCCGGACTGAGTGTCTGGTTGAGGGTCATCAGGATCATGTCGAAATCGAACTGATCGAGGCGTTGCTTGTACTGGGCGCGATCGACCGTGCGCAGCCGAGCGTCGATGCCGATGCTGGCGAGGTTCTCGACGTAAGGCTGAAGGATGCGTTCCAGGTTCGGATTGACCAGCACAATCTCCAATCGCAACGGTTGGCCAGCGGCATTCTGAAGGTGCTGGCCGCTGAGCTTCCAGCCGGCCTCAGCGAGCAGGCCCAAGGCCTTGCGCATGGTTTCCCGGGGAATGCCGCGCCCTTGTGTCTGCGGCAGGCTGAATGGCTCGGTGAACAGCTTGGCGGGCAACTGCTCGCGATACGGCTTGAGCATCAGCCATTCATGGCCGACCGGGAGGCCGGTGGCGGAGAACTCGCTGTTGGGGTAGTAGCTCATGGCGCGTTTGTAAGCGCCGCTGAACAGGGTGCGGTTGGTCCACTCGAAGTCGAACATCAGGCCCAGCGCTTCACGGACCTTGGTCTCGGAGAAGGCCGAGCGCCGGGTGTTCATGAACAGGCCCTGGCTCTGGGTCGGGATCTGATGTGCGATTTGCGCCTTGATGACGTCGCCGCGTCGCACCGCCGGGAAGTTGTAACCGTTGTCCCAGTTCTTCGCCTGGTGCTCGATATAGATGTCAAATTCGCCGGCCTTGAAGGCTTCGAAGGCGACGTCGCTGTCGCGGTAGAACTCGACTTCCATGCGGTCGACGTTGTATTTGCCGCGATTGACCGGCAGGTCTTTGCCCCAGTAATCCTTGACCCGTTCGAAAACGATCTGACGCCCAGGCTCTACCGACGTGATGCGATATGGCCCGCTGCCCAATGGCGGTTCGAAGGTGGTGGCCTTGAAGTCACGACCTTTCCAGTAATGCTGGGGCAACACCGGCAACTCGCCCAGGCGCAGGATCTGCAACGGATTGCCGGCGCGCTTGAAGACGAAACGGATACGCTGCGAGTTGAGAATGTCGACTCTGAGCACTTCCTGGAGGGCGGTGCGGTACTGCGGATGGCCTTCCTTGAGCAGCAAACGGTAGGAAAACGCTACGTCGTAGGCGGTGATGGGCGTGCCGTCGTGGAAACGTGCTTCGGGGCGCAGGTTGAACACCACCCAGCTGCGGTCCTCGCTGTATTCCACGGATTGGGCGATCAGGCCATAGCTGGAGGTCGGTTCATCGCCGGAGGGCGCGTACTGCCCGGTGCCGACCATCAGTGGTTCATTGAGCTCATTGATGCCGTATTGCAGGAAATTCGGCGTGGAAACCGGGCTTGAGCCCTTGAAGGTGTAGGGGTTGAGCGTATCGAAGGTGCCAAACGCCATCACCCGCAACGTACCGCCCTTGGGCGCTTGCGGGTTGACCCAGTCGAAGTGGGTAAATCTGGCCGGGTACTTGAGCGTGCCGAACTGCGCATAACCATGGCTTTCGCTGATCGTCGCGCTTGCGGGGGAGCTCAAGGCCAGGCTGATCAGGAGCAGGAGGAGGGGACGCTTCAAGTCAGAGATCCGATCCAGGCGGCTTGGGCTTTGTGGCCCGTACAGTAACAGCTTGTATCGACAGGAAAAAGACAGGTGCTGAAAGCGGTGTCGGGGCAAAAAAAGATCGTAGCCTGCGGCAGCTCCTACATGTGCTTACACCCGTAGGAGCTGCCGAAGGCTCGACTTTTTCGGTTTCACATCAATCAGTGTGGGGAAGCCACCGTCAGCATCTGACCAGGCTTCAGCGCCTGGCCAACACGCGGGTTCCAGCGTTTGAGGTGCTGCATTTCAACGTTGAAACGCTTGGCCACCATGTACAGCGAGTCGCCTTGCTTGACCTTGTATTGGGTCTGCTGCTGCTTCTTGCTGTCTGCCTTGCTGTTCGCTGCCACCACGGTGGTAACGCGCCCGGCGCTGCGCTTGCTGGTGTCCTGCATGACCAGCGTCTGGCCGACCTTGAGGTCCTTGCCGGTCAGCTTGTTCCAGCGCTGCAGGTCCTTGATATCGACTTTGTTGGCCTTGGCGATGGTGCCGAGGTTGTCGCCGCGTTTAACGCGGTAAGCACGTTTGAGACTGGCGATTTCGGAGCCGCTTGTGCCTTCGAACACCGGCTTGAGCGGCTTCTTGCTGATCAGCTCCTCAGGACGCATGGTCGAGAGACTGGCCGTCAGCAGTTGCGCCTTGGACGTGGGCACCAGCAAATGCTGAGGGCCATCGATGGTGGTGCGTTGCTTGAAGGCCGGGTTGAGCTGAAACAGTTCGTCTTCGTCGATGTTGGCCACCGCGGCGACCTTGGACAGGTCCATGCGCTGGTTGATTTCGACGACCTGGAAGTACGGTTCGTTGGCGATCGGGTTCAGGTTCACGCCGTAGGCTTCGGGTGCCAGCACCACTTGCGACAAGGCCAGCAGCTTCGGCACGTACGCCTGGGTCTCGGCCGGCAGCGGCAGGTTCCAGTAATCGGTCGGCAAGCCGAGCTTTTCGTTACGCTCGATGGCCCGGCTGACCGTGCCTTCGCCAGCGTTGTAGGCCGCCAGGGCCAGCAACCAGTCTCCGTTGAACATGTCGTGCAGGCGGGTCAGGTAATCCATGGCCGCGGTGGTCGAGGCGGTGATGTCGCGACGGCCATCATAAAAACGGGTTTGACGCAGGTTGAAGTAACGCCCGGTGGAGGGGATGAATTGCCACAAGCCAACCGCGTCGGCCCGGGAATAGGCCATCGGGTTGTAGGCGCTTTCAATCACCGGCAACAGCGCCAGTTCCAGCGGCATGTTGCGTTCTTCAAGGCGTTCGACGATGTAGTGAATGTAGAGGCTGCCGCGTTCGCCGGCATTTTCGAGGAAGGACGGGTTGCTGGCGAACCACAGGCGCTGTTGCTCGATGCGCGGGTTGACGCCTAGGCTGTCCTGCAACTGGAAGCCCTGGCGCATGCGCTCCCAGACATCCTGTGGAACTTGTGGCGTCGGTTTTTCGCTGAGCCAGATAGGCTTCTGCTTGGCTCGGGCGGCGATATTCGGAGTGTGTACCGCGTCGGTTTGCGGCACATGGCTTGAACAGCCCGCCAATGTGGCGGACACAGCCACCGCGATGGCTTGAGCCAAGCGGGTCAATGCGTCTGAATTGATGGCTTTACGAATAGATGACGACATTGGCTGGAAGTAAGTTCCGGGCAAAAATGTCGGGCGATTCTAGAAAGCGTACCTCCTGCGGTCAACCATGCAGAATTTTTGTGCCAGCGGGATGGCTACTTAGAATTTATCTTTCCAAGCCCGAAGAGCAGCAAAAACCGCACTCGGAGCGCGGTTTTGGGTTCCATTCCGTTCGTCCACTTTTTCTTTAATGGATGTTTCATCGACACGCAAAAACGGGTTGGTAAGCTTTTCAAGCGCCAGAGTAGAGGGCAGCGTCATGATTCCGGCTTCACGTTGCGCGGTGACTTTTTCCAGACGTGCGGCGGTGTTCGGATTGCCCGGTTCGACCGCTACGGCAAACTTCAGGTTGCTCAGGGTGTATTCGTGGGTGCAATAGACCAGCGTATCCTCGGGCAATGAGGCCAGGCGCGTCAGCGAGGTGTGCATCTGCTCCGGGGTGCCTTCGAACAACCGTCCGCAACCGGCGGCAAACAGCGTGTCTCCGCAGAACAGCAAACCGTGATGGTAATAGGCGATATGCCCCAAGGTGTGGCCGGGGACGGCAAAGATATCGAAGTCCCAGCCCAGCACGCTCACGCGGTCGTTATCCTTGAGCGCCACGTTCAGGCCCGGGATGGTTTCGCTCGCCGGACCGTAGACTTTCGCGTCTGTCGCTTTTTTAAGCTGCTCGACGCCGCCGACGTGGTCATGATGATGGTGAGTGATCAGAATATCACTCAACACCCAGCCCGGATGCGCTGCGAGCCAGGCCTGCACTGGCGCGGCATCGCCCGGATCGACCACTGCACAACGCTGGGTGCGGTGGTCTTGTAACAACCAGATGTAGTTGTCGGTGAAGGCGGGCAGGGCACTGATCTGTATCATCGTCGGATTCGCCAAGCGGAAAACAATGGTGCATCTTAGAACTTCCTGGCGCGTTGGAGAATGCAATGACCGATAAAGCGTTCGCTCAGGCTGATCCTGAGTGGCTGACATTGATCAGCGCGGCCCGTGAATGGCTGTCCGGCCCCATTGGGCAATTTCTGCTGGACGAAGAACGTCGCATGCTCGAAGACGAATTGGGGCGCTTCTTTGGTGGCTACCTGGTGCATTACGGCCCGTCGGCCCAGACACCGCCGTCGGCGCCGCAAGTCCAGCGCAATGTACGGCTCGGCGCGCCGTTGCCGGGTGTCGAGATCGTCTGCGAAGAGCAGGCGTGGCCTTTGAGCGAGCATGCCGCCGACGTGGTGGTGTTGCAGCACGGGCTGGATTTCTGCCTGTCGCCCCATGGTTTGCTGCGTGAAGCGGCGAGGAGCGTACGGCCCGGCGGGCATCTGCTAATCGTCGGGATCAATCCCTGGAGCAGCTGGGGTTTGCGCCATGTATTCGCCCACGATGCCTTGCGCAAGGCTCGCTGCATCTCCCCGTCGCGGGTCGGCGACTGGCTCAACCTGCTGGGTTTCGCGCTGGAGAAACGCCGCTTCGGGTGCTATCGTCCGCCGCTTGCGTCACCCGCCTGGCAGGCTCGTCTGGCCGGTTGGGAGCGCAAGGCCGGTGACTGGCAACTGTCGGGTGGCGGCTTCTATTTGTTGGTGGCGCGCAAGATCGTGGTGGGCCTGCGGCCCGTCCGTCAAGAGCGGCGCGAACCAATGGGCAAGCTGATTCCATTGCCGATGGCCAAGGTCAATCGTCGCCGTATCGATCCGTAATACACTTTTTATTTTCCCGGCCGGGTTTACCCCGGCCTCGGGCATCGTCTGATCACTGATTGGCGAGCCACCGCATTTTCTGGATAGATTGGCATGAGCGATAGCGTAGAACTCTTCACAGACGGTGCCTGTAAAGGCAATCCTGGCCCAGGCGGCTGGGGCGCTTTGCTGGTGTGCAAGGGCATTGAAAAAGAGCTGTGGGGCGGCGAAGCCAACACCACCAACAACCGCATGGAGCTGATGGGCGCGATCCGCGGCCTGGAAGAACTCAAGCGCTCCTGCGACGTACTGCTCGTGACTGACTCGCAATATGTGATGAAAGGCATCAACGAGTGGATGGACAACTGGAAGAAGCGCGGCTGGAAAACGGCGGCGAAAGAACCGGTGAAAAATGCTGATTTGTGGAAGCTGCTCGATGAGCAGGTCAATCGCCACAACGTCACCTGGAAATGGGTGCGTGGCCACATCGGCCACCACGGCAATGAACGGGCCGACCAATTGGCCAACCGCGGCGTGGATGAAGTGCGCGGTTACAAGCAGGCTTGATCCCAGGGGGAGCCGAGCTTGCTCGCGATGAACGATGGCGCGGTGCCTGAAAGCCCCCGGCGAGCGTGTTAACATAGCCGCTTTTGCACGATTGACCCGTTGAGAGCTGAGCACTGATGGCCACCAGATCCGTTGTACTCGATACCGAAACCACCGGCATGCCGGTGACCGACGGCCACCGGATTATCGAAATCGGTTGTGTCGAGTTGATCGGTCGGCGCCTGACGGGCCGGCATTTCCACGTTTACCTGCAACCAGACCGCGAGAGTGATGAAGGCGCCATTGGCGTCCACGGCATCACCAGCGAATTTTTGGTGGGCAAGCCGCGCTTTACTGAAGTGGCCGATGAGTTCTTTGAATTCATCAAGGGCGCGCAGCTGATCATTCATAACGCGGCGTTCGACGTTGGCTTCATCAACAACGAATTTGCCCTGATGGGCCAGCACGATCGTGCGGACATCACGCAGCACTGCTCGATCCTCGACACCCTGATGATGGCCCGGGGACGTCACCCTGGGCAGCGCAACAGTCTCGACGCTTTGTGCAAACGTTATGGCGTCGACAACTCCGGTCGTGAACTGCACGGCGCCTTGCTCGACTCCGAGATCCTCGCCGACGTTTACCTGACCATGACGGGCGGCCAGACCAGCCTGTCCCTGGCCGGTAATGCCTCCGATGGCAATGGTTCCGGTGAAGGGGCAGATAACTCGGCCACCGAAATCCGCCGTCTGCCGGTCGACCGCCAGCCGACGCGGATCATCCGCGCTAGCGAAGATGACCTGGCCCAACACGTGGCACGCCTGGAAGCCATCGCCAAATCCGCCGGCGCCCCGTCACTCTGGCAGCAACTGGCCGAGGCCAAGGCTCAGGCCTGATTTTCTGGCCACATGATGGTGCATCCGTTGACCCACATCAGGGCATCGCGCTCGCCACAAGCGCTTGAACCCTCTACCCTGAGGTGATTGGCGGACCACGGTCTGCCGCCTCAGGATACTGAGCCCCATGTATAAAGATCTGAAATTCCCGGTCCTGATTGTCCATCGCGACATCAAGGCCGACACCGTCGCCGGTGACCGCGTGCGTGGCATCGCCCGGGAACTGGAGCAGGAAGGCTTCAGCATTGTCTCGGCGGTGGATTACACCGAAGGGCGCCTGGTCGCCTCGACCCATCACGGTCTTTCCTGCATGTTGATTGCGGCCGAAGACGCCAGCACACACTCTCATCTATTACACAACATGGCCGAGCTGATCGGCTTGGCGCGGGTTCGTGCGCCTGACTTGCCGATCTTCGCCCTTGGTGAGCAAGTGACGCTGGAAAATGCACCTGCCGACGCGATGGCGGAGCTCAATCAGCTGCGCGGTATCCTTTATCTGTTCGAAGACACCGTGCCATTCCTGGCCCGCCAGGTGGCCCGAGCCGCGCGCAAATACCTGGATGGTTTGCTGCCGCCGTTTTTCAAAGCGCTGGTGCAGCACACTGCCGACTCCAATTATTCCTGGCACACACCCGGCCATGGCGGCGGCGTGGCTTACCACAAGAGTCCCGTGGGGCAGGCGTTTCACCAGTTCTTCGGGGAAAATACCCTGCGTTCGGATTTGTCGGTGTCGGTGCCGGAACTCGGTTCTTTGCTCGATCACACCGGTCCGCTGGCAGAAGCGGAGGCCCGTGCTGCCCGCAACTTCGGTGCCGATCACACGTTCTTTGTGATCAATGGCACTTCAACCGCCAACAAAATCGTCTGGCATTCGATGGTCGCTCGGGATGACTTTGTGCTGGTGGACCGCAACTGCCACAAGTCGGTGCTGCACTCGATCATCATGACTGGCGCCATCCCGCTGTACCTATGCCCGGAGCGCAATGAGCTGGGAATCATCGGCCCGATTCCGTTAAGCGAATTCAGCCGTGAATCGATTCAGGCCAAAATCGACGCCAGCCCGCTGACCAAGGGCCGGGCGCCCAAGGTCAAGTTGGCGGTGGTGACCAATTCGACGTACGACGGCCTCTGCTACAACGCTGAGCTGATCAAGCAGCAGCTGGGCAACAGTGTCGAGGTCTTGCACTTCGATGAAGCCTGGTACGCCTACGCGGCGTTTCACGAATTCTTCGCCGGGCGTTATGGCATGGGCACTTCCCGCAGTGAAGACGGCCCGCTGGTGTTCACCACCCATTCCACCCACAAACTGCTGGCGGCGTTCAGCCAGGCGTCAATGATTCACGTGCAGGACGGCGGCGCACGGCAACTGGATCGGGATCGCTTCAATGAAGCGTTCATGATGCACATCTCCACTTCGCCGCAGTACAGCATCATCGCTTCGCTGGACGTGGCGTCGGCCATGATGGAAGGGCCGGCCGGGCGTTCGCTGTTGCAGGAAATGTTCGACGAAGCGCTGAGTTTCCGTCGGGCGCTGGCCAATCTGCGCCAACACATCGCCGCTGACGACTGGTGGTTTTCCATCTGGCAGCCGCCGTCGGTAGAAGGCATCGACCGTGTTGTCACGCAAGACTGGCTGCTGCAACCCGACGCCGACTGGCACGGCTTTGGCGGCGTGACCGACGACTACGTGCTGCTCGATCCGATCAAGGTCACTTTGGTGATGCCGGGCCTGACGGCAGGCGGCGCCCTCAGCGAGCGCGGGATTCCGGCAGCGGTGGTCAGCAAATTCCTTTGGGAGCGTGGGCTGGTCGTTGAAAAGACCGGGCTGTATTCATTCCTGGTGCTGTTCTCCATGGGCATCACCAAAGGTAAATGGAGCACGCTGCTGACCGAGTTGCTGGAATTCAAGCGCAGCTACGATGCCAACGTCAGCCTCGCGAATTGCCTGCCGTGCGTGGCGCAAGAGAATGTCGCGCGCTATCGGGGCATGGGTTTGCGCGATCTGTGCGATCAATTGCACGCCTGCTACCGTAGCAATGCCACGGCCAAACACCTCAAGCGCATGTACACGGTGCTGCCGGAAATCGCCATGAAGCCATCTGACGCCTATGATCAATTGGTGCGTGGCGAGGTTGAAGCGGTGTCGATCGATGCTCTGGATGGGCGGATCGCCGCGGTGATGCTGGTGCCGTACCCGCCGGGGATCCCGTTGATCATGCCCGGCGAGCGTTTTACCGAGTCGACACGCTCGATCATCGATTACCTGGCATTCGCCCGCACATTCGATAGCAGTTTCCCGGGGTTTGTTGCTGATGTGCACGGCTTGCAACACGAAGACGAGGGCAGTGGACGGCATTACACCGTCGATTGCATCAAGGAATGAGGACCTTTCCCAGTATGCAACCACTCATGAATCCGAAATATCCAGGCCTGTCGGTGCGTGTTGCCGACGATGGTTTTGCGGCCTACATCTGGGGCAGTGATTTCAGTTTTGAAGTCGTGGCCTACGGCGCAGCCGAAATCGGCAAACCGGTGGAGCAGTGGCCGGTGACACCGATCACGCCCTATCGCAAGTGCTACGGCATCGACCCTGAAGAGTTCAGCAGCTTCCGCGATGCCGCGGACAGCGCGATTTTCATGGCTTATCTCGATGATGAGCCGGTGGGCCACCTGGTGGTCAGCACCAACTGGAACGGCTTTGCCCATATCGACGAGTTGGCGGTGCATGCGCCAGCGCGCCGTCATGGCGTGGCCAAGGCGTTGCTGGATGTGGCGCAGTTCTGGAGCCGCAAAAAGAAACTGCCGGGCATCATGCTCGAAACCCAGAACAACAACCTTGGGGCCTGCCGGCTTTATGAGCAGATTGGTTACGTCATGGGCGGAATCGATCATCTGCGCTATCGCGGAATCGATCCGAACACTGCCGAAGTGGCACTGTTCTGGTATCGATTGTTCGACAACCCGCTGGAAACGCCTAGCTCGCCAACATCGCCACGGCTTGTTCCGTGATGATGCTCAGTAAGGTCTGAACCGCCGGTGAAGGCTCGCCGTTCTTGAGGGTCAAGGCATAAAGGCTGATCGGCACGGCAGGCGCCAGCGGGCAGGCATCCAGCCCGGCCGATTTGGCCCCGAGGGCGGTGAAAGGGTCGACGATGGCCAGGCCTTCACCGGCCTCGACCATGCTGCGCATCATCTGGTGAGTCTGTACGCGGGTCTGAATGACCGGGGCAGGGCGCAACGCATGCAGCTTGTTTTCCAGCGTCGGACACAGCGGATCATGACCCTCCAGGCCAACCATCGATTGGCCGGCCAGGTCCTGTACCGAGATGTACTTTTGTTTGGGTTGCAACCAGCCGTGAGGTGCCAGCAGCTGAAGTTTGCCTTGGGCAATCACCTGACAATGAATGTCGGCGTGATCGGGATCATGCAGGCTCAGGCCCAGATCGCTTTCGCGCAGCAGCAGGCTTCTGACGATTTCGCGGGTGGGTTGACTCAGGAGGGTGCAAGGCGCATCAGGGAGACGTCGGCGCAGGGCGGCAATGCTCTGGGGCAATAACTGCTGTGCCAGGGGCGGCGTGCAGATGATCCGCAAGGGCGGAGCCTGATATTGCTTGAGACTGTTGGCCAGGCGCTGGACCGGCTCGAGCGCTTCATAGACATGGGCGATCTGGACCTGCAACTCCCGCGCCTCGCGTGTGGCCTGCAGGCGTCCACGCACGCTGGAAAACAGCATGAAACCCAACTGATCCTCGGCGTCGCGAAGAATGCCTTCGACTTCGGCCACAGGCAGCTGCAGCCATTCGGCCGCGGTGCCCAGGTGACCGGTCTGCAGGAGCGCCTGGATCACTTCGATATGACGTAAACGCATGCGTGAAGTCCATGTTCAGCAGGTGAGGGAGTCAGTGGCTGAATCCTAACTCAAGTGCGCGCATATGACTTCTGCTCATAACACGGGGTTATGAGGCGACGGTGGTTTCCGGCAAGCTTCCGACATAGGTATCGGGTTCGCGAACGATGGTGACGTCCGATTGCACCAGCAAAAACTGGTTGTCATCGAGCTTTTTGACGCGATCGCCAATGGCCAGTTTGTAGGTGGTGACAGGCACCGAGCCAGCAAGGCCGTCTGCCGACGGGGTGGATTCTTGGAACTCATGCACGGAATAGACACGGCCTTCCGCGTCTCTTGCATGGAACTGACCGACGAGTACTGCTGCCATCTGCTTAGAACCTCTGGAGATAAATCACTCAATATTCGGCTCTGTAGACCGTGGTTGGGCGAGGTAAGTTTTCCTACAGGAAAAAAATAGTCAGGGGCGGCGTATTCGGTCGCCCACTGGTTGAATCGTCATCTATAACTACAAGCTCTTTCCATCGGACAGTCGAGAATCTTCCATGAGCAACGTCTATACGATCGCCGTACTGGTCGGCAGTTTGAGAAAGGAATCGATCAATCGCAAGGTGGCGCTGGCCCTGGCCGACCTGGCGCCTGCCAATCTCAAGCTTACTATCGTCGAAATCGGCGATCTGCCGCTCTACAACGAAGACATCGATGGTGCTTCACCGCCGGCAGCCTACAGCACTTTCCGGCAACACGTGAGTTCATCCGACGCAGTGCTGTTCGTGACCCCCGAATACAACCGTTCGGTACCGGCACCACTGAAAAATGCGATCGACGTGGGATCGCGTCCTTATGGAAAGAGCGCCTGGAGCGGCAAGCCTGGTGGGGTGATCAGTGCTTCGCCGGGCGCTGTCGGCGGTTTTGGCGCCAACCATCACTTGCGTCAGTCCATGGTGTTTCTGGATGTGCCGTGCATGCAGCAACCGGAAGCTTACTTGAACGGTGCCGGCTCGGCGTTCGACGAAGCGGGCAAGCTGTCCGAGTCGGTCAGACCGTTTTTGCAAAAATTCATCGATGCCTATGGACAGTGGGTCGAGCAACACAAGAAGCTATGACACTCATTTAGCCACGGAGCCGGCCACAGAAAAATACTCCGATCGGCAGCCTGGCGATCTTGCTATGGCTGCATGTGCTGGAACGCCAGAGCATTCGGATTGGTTGGGGATTACCACTTCAACGTCGGGATTGTGCTGACGGTGCCGGTATTGTTGGTGACGTTGGCGGCTTTGGCTTTGCGGTTATCGGTATAGACCGCGTCGGCCCCTTCGCGGGCAAGCCTCGCTCCTACTGGTTTTGAGTCGTTCGCAAAATTCATGATCGACAGAAACCTTGTAGGCGCGAGCGGTGCGGCGATCCGACTTGCCCGCGAATGGGCCAGCCCAGGCGCGACAAAACTCAGCCAGTGCCAGGAACATTCGGCCAAAGATCCGCCACCAGAAACAGCCGCTCGGCTTCTTCCCAATCGCCCTTGGCGTTTTCTGTGAGTCGCACCAGCAACTGCGCAGGGGCCAGTGGCTCCAGATCGCTGAGCCAGGCATTCAGTTGCTCAGTGTTCCAGGTCTGCTCCACCGGATAGTGGGCCGGTGCCAGCCAGGCATGGCGGGGCAGGGGTTGCCAGCGACCGAATGGACGCTGCACGACAAAGTCTGCCCAGTCCTTCTGATGCAGCCAGCTACCGCGCAAATGCTGTGGATGTGCGCCGTTTGGTGGCTCGGCCGGTCCCGGCCACGGATACAACAAATAGCCCCCCAGCCACAAATGCGCACTGAACTGCTGGATGTCCAGCGCCGCCAACACTTCGCGGCTCTCCGGGCGCGCCGAAATCGGCAATTGATGCTGGGCCAGATGCGCCAGTTTGCGGTCCAGCCGATCGTGGCAGCCGGGGCCGAGCCACTGCGCCGTGTCGTGTCCGTCGCCATTTTGCGGGCCAAGGTAAAGTTTGATCGCCAGTTCCAGATGATGCACGCCGTCACGATCGCGCAGCAGCATGTCCAGTTCGCCCAAAGTGTGGCCTTCGCGGCGGATCGGCATGTTGGCGGCAATCAGGTCGATACCCGGCGCGTGCCGCACGGCGTATTGCCAGAGGCGTTCGTAGTACAAACCCAATCGCCGGGTTCTGGCCTGCGCCAGCCAGTGCAGCAAGTCATAACTGTCGCGATCGAGTTGCCGCAGCCAGAGTTCCAGTCGCTCCGGTGCCTGCACCCAGTCGCTTCCGGCCAGCGGATGACGTTGCGGCCACGGGGTTTCGCCGAGCATCGGCGGCGCGAGGATGACCCACGCCAGGTCGCGCACTTCGGGGTGGCGCAACTGGTGGGGTAACTGCAGCAAATCTGGAAATAGGATCATCTTGCGAGCATAGCCCTAAACATGAGTACATCCTTGTGGCTGAAAGGATTTTGTCTATCCTGCGCTTTCGCCCATAATCGTGTTTTTCGCCGCCGCGCAGGAACCCCATGGAGCAATTTCGCAATATCGGCATTATCGGTCGCCTGGGCAGTTCTCAGGTGCTGGATACCGTCCGCCGACTGAAACGGTTTCTGCTCGATCGTCACCTGCACGTGATCCTCGAAGACACCATCGCCGAAGTGCTGCCGGGTCATGGCTTGCAAACCTCGTCGCGCAAGATGCTCGGCGAAGTGTGTGACATGGTGATTGTGGTCGGTGGTGACGGCAGCCTGTTGGGCGCCGCCCGCGCGCTGGCCCGCCACAATATTCCGGTGCTCGGCATCAACCGTGGCAGCCTGGGCTTCCTGACCGATATTCGCCCCGATGAGCTGGAAGTCAAAGTCGCCGAAGTACTCGACGGCCACTATCTGGTGGAAAACCGCTTTCTGCTGCAAGCCGAAGTCCGCCGCCACGCCGAGGCCATCGGTCAGGGCGATGCGCTGAACGATGTGGTGCTGCACCCCGGCAAATCGACGCGGATGATCGAGTTCGAGCTGTACATCGACGGCCAGTTCGTCTGCAGCCAGAAGGCCGACGGCCTGATCGTCGCCACGCCCACCGGTTCCACCGCCTATGCGCTGTCGGCGGGCGGGCCGATCATGCATCCCAAGCTCGACGCTATTGTGATTGTGCCGATGTACCCCCATACCTTGTCGGGTAGGCCGATTGTGGTCGATGGCAACAGTGAGCTGAAAATCGTCGTGTCCAAAGATATGCAGATCTACCCGCAAGTCTCCTGTGACGGGCAGAACCACTTCACCTGCGCGCCGGGTGACACCATCACCATCAGCAAGAAGGCCCAGAAGCTGCGGCTGATTCACCCGCTCGACCACAACTATTATGAAGTCTGCCGGACCAAGCTCGGCTGGGGCAGTCGGTTGGGTGGTGGAGGCGATTGATGCTCGATCCCGCGCGTAGCTACGACCTGATCGGTGACGTGCACGGTTGCGCTCTGACCCTTGAGCACTTGCTCGACCGGCTCGGTTATAAAAAACACGGTGGCGTCTGGCGGCACCCGTCGCGTATGGCGGTGTTCGTCGGCGACATCATCGACCGCGGCCCGCGGATTCGCGAAGCGCTGCACATCGTTCACGACATGGTCGAAGCCGGCCAGGCGCTGTGCATCATGGGTAACCATGAATTCAACGCCCTCGGCTGGAGCACGCCGGTGCTTCCGGGCAGCGGCAAGCAGTTCGTACGTGAGCACACCCCGCGCCATGCCCGCTTGCTGAACGAAACCCTGACCCAGTTCGAAGACCATCCGGCTGACTGGCATGACTTCCTGCAATGGTTCTATGAGATGCCATTGTTCGTCGATGCCGGGCGTTTCCGGGTGGTGCATGCCTGCTGGGACTCGGGACTGATCGAGCCGCTGCGAGCACTGTTCCCCAACGGTTGCGTCGACGAGCACTTCCTCCAGGCCTCCGCGGTGCCTGGCAGTTTCGCCTGCACCGTGTTCGACCGGCTGCTGCGCGGTACCGACATGCGCTTGCCTCATGGTCTGACCATGACCAGCGGCGATGGCCTGACGCGTTCGTTTTTCCGCACCAAGTTCTGGGAAGACGACCCGCAAACCTACGGAGACATTGTGTTCCAGCCCGACGCCTTGCCCGAACCTGTGGCCCAGACGCCGCTATCGTCTACCGAAAAAAACACCTTGCTGCGCTATGGCGTCGATGAGCCACTGTTGTTCGTTGGCCATTACTGGCGCAGTGGCAAACCGGTGCCGATCCGGCCGAACCTGGCCTGTCTGGATTACAGCGCCGTGCTCTACGGCAAACTGGTCGCCTACCGTCTGGACCAGGAAACCCGTCTCGACCCGCACAAATTTGTCTGGGTCGATGTCGAGCGGCCGGAGGTGCTGCGATGAGTGCTGTTGCCGTTTTACGTCTGCCGCTGGCGGCGGACTTGAGCGGGTTCGTCAAACTGTTGCAGCGCATGCAGGTACCGCATCGGGTCAGCGAAGAGGCGGGTGAGCAGGTGCTGTGGGTGCCGGCCAACATCAGCGAAGACGTGCGTTCGTTATACGAACGCTTCCCGGCCGGTGATCCCGATCAACAGCTGGACATTCCGGTGGCGAAAACCGTGAAGCGTCCAGGTTTCGTCGAGCAACTGCGCCACGCCAAGGCGACAGCGTTCGTGTTGCTGCTGAGCCTGATTGTCGGCGTTGTGACGCTGCTGGGTGAAAATCTCGCCACGATGCGCTGGCTGACCTTCCTCGATTTCCGCATTGTCGGCGAGTACATCCACTTCGTGCCATTGGCCGACAGCCTGGCGTCGGGGCAGTGGTGGCGTCTGGTGACGCCGATGCTGATTCACTTCGGCTTTTTGCACCTGGCCATGAACGCCATGTGGTACTGGGAACTGGGACGACGCATCGAGTCGCGTCAGGGCGCCATCAACCTGATGGGCCTGACCTTGCTCTTCAGTTTGGTTTCCAACTACGCCCAGTATTATTTCAGTGGACCGACCCTGTTTGGCGGGTTGTCCGGCGTGCTGTATGGCTTGCTGGGGCATTGCTGGATTTTCCAGCTGTTGTCGCCGAACCAGGCTTATCGCCTGCCGCGCGGTGTGCTGGTGATGATGCTGGTGTGGCTGCTGCTGTGTCTGTCCGGGCTGGTCTCGATGATCGGCTTCGGTGAAATTGCCAATGCGGCCCACGTCGGCGGGTTGCTTGTCGGATGCTTGACCGGTTTGTTGGGTGGTTTGTACAACCGCCGTAAACTGGCCGCCTAAATTAGTGATGTGAGCGCGGAGACCTTGATGTCCTCTTTTAACGAAATGATCCAAAACATCACCCCCGATATCTACCAGAGCCTGAAACTGGCGGTGGAAATCGGTAAATGGTCCGACGGTGGCAAACTCACCGCCGAACAACGCGAACTGTCGCTGCAAGCGATGATCGCCTGGGAAATCCAGAACCTGCCCGAAGACCAGCGCACCGGTTACATGGGCGTGCAGGAGTGCGGTTCCAAGTCGATCACCGTGCCGAATATCCTGTTCAAGTCGGATGCCGTCCATTGATCGAGATTGGCCGCGGTGCAATCAGCAAAATGTCGGCGCGCCTTGACGGGCCGAACGTGCAGTACGCGTTTCGTCTGGATGACGTCGAGGTCCCGGTCAATCCATTGATCGGCACCACGGTGCGTCTGGAATACCTGGGGGCGATTCACTGCTCGCATTGTGGACGAAAGACCAAAACCAGTTTCAGCCAGGGTTATTGCTACCCGTGCATGACCAAACTGGCCCAGTGCGACCTCTGCATCATGAGCCCGGAGCGCTGCCACTATGACGCTGGCACCTGCCGAGAGCCTGAGTGGGGCGAGACGTTCTGCATGACCGATCACATCGTGTATCTGTCCAACTCGTCGGGGGTGAAGGTCGGGATTACCCGCGCCACCCAGCTGCCGACTCGCTGGATCGATCAGGGTGCCCGTCAGGCGTTACCGATCATGCGCGTTTCGACCCGCCAGCAATCGGGTTTCGTCGAAGACCTGTTCCGTAGCCAGGTGGCGGACAAAACCAACTGGCGTGCTTTACTCAAGGGCGATGCGGTTTCGGTGAATTTGGCCGAGGTTCGCGATCAGTTGTTCGACAGCTGCGCCGAGGGCCTGCAAACGTTGCAGGAACGATTCGGCCTACAGGCAATCCAGACCATTGCCGATGTAGAAACGCTCGAGATCCGCTATCCGATCGAGCAATACCCGGCGAAGATTGTCAGCTTCAACCTGGACAAGAACCCGATTGCCGAAGGCACGCTGCTGGGGGTCAAGGGCCAATACCTGATCTTCGACACCGGCGTGATCAATATTCGTAAATACACGGCCTATCAGCTCGCCGTGCATCAGTAAGGACTCCAGCATGCGCACCGAACAACCGAAGATGATCTACCTGAAAGACTATCAGGCGCCTGAGTACCTGATCGACGAGACGCACCTGACCTTCGAGTTATACGAGGACCACAGCCTGGTCCATGCGCAACTGGTGATGCGCCGCAATCCTGAACGTGGCCCGGGCCTGCCGCCGCTGGTGCTGGACGGCCAGCAACTCGACTTGCTGTCGGTGACGTTGGCCGATCGCGAACTGAGCGCTGCCGACTACCAACTGACCGAGAATCACCTGACCCTGCACCCGACCAGCACCACCTTCACGGTCGACACCAGCGTCAAGATCCACCCGGAAACAAACACCGCGCTGGAAGGCCTGTACAAATCCGGCACGATGTTCTGCACCCAGTGCGAGGCCGAAGGCTTCCGCAAGATCACCTATTACCTCGACCGTCCGGACGTGATGAGCACGTTCACCACCACGGTCGTCGCCGAGCAGCACAGCTATCCAGTGCTGCTGTCCAACGGCAACCCGATTGCCTCAGGTCCCGGCGAAGACGGCCGGCACTGGGCGACCTGGGAAGATCCGTTCAAGAAACCTGCCTACCTGTTCGCGTTGGTGGCTGGTGATTTGTGGTGTGTCGAAGACACCTTCACCACCATGACTGACCGCTCCGTGGCGCTGCGCATTTATGTCGAGCCGGAAAACATCGACAAGTGCCAGCACGCCATGAACAGTCTGAAGAAGTCCATGCGCTGGGACGAAGAGGTCTACGGTCGCGAGTACGACCTGGACATCTTCATGATCGTCGCGGTCAACGATTTCAACATGGGCGCCATGGAGAACAAGGGCCTCAACATTTTCAACTCCAGCGCTGTGCTGGCCCGCGCCGAAACCGCCACCGACGCCGCGCACCAGCGGGTCGAGGCGATCGTTGCGCACGAGTACTTCCATAACTGGTCGGGCAACCGCGTGACCTGCCGCGACTGGTTCCAGTTGTCGCTCAAGGAAGGCTTCACCGTGTTCCGTGATTCGGGTTTCTCCGCCGACATGAACTCGGCCACCGTCAAGCGCATCCAGGACGTGGCGTACCTGCGGACCCACCAGTTCGCCGAAGACGCAGGACCGATGGCCCACGCCGTGCGGCCAGACAGCTTCATCGAGATTTCCAACTTCTACACCCTGACCGTGTACGAAAAAGGTTCGGAAGTGGTCGGCATGATCCACACCTTGCTCAGCGCCGAAGGCTTCCGCAAAGGCAGCGATCTCTACTTCGAACGCCATGATGGCCAAGCCGTGACCTGCGACGACTTCATCAAGGCCATGGAAGATGCCAACGGTGTCGACCTGACCCAGTTCAAACGCTGGTACAGCCAGGCCGGCACACCGCGTTTGGCGGTCAGTGAGTCCTACGACGCTGCGGCGAAAACCTACAGCCTGACGTTCCGTCAAAGCTGCCCGGCAACCCCGGACAAGGTAGAGAAGTTGCCGTTCGTGATTCCGGTGGAATTGGGCCTGCTGGACGCCAAAGGTGCGGCCATTGCGTTGCGTCTTTCCGGTGAAGCCAGTGCTCAGGGCACCTCACGGGTTATTTCGGTGACTGAAGCCGAGCAGACTTTCACCTTCATCGACATCGCTGAACAGCCATTGCCTTCGTTGCTGCGTGGCTTCTCGGCGCCGGTGAAACTGAGCTTCCCGTACAACCGCGATCAACTGATGTTCCTGATGCAACACGACAGCGATGGCTTTAACCGCTGGGATGCCGGTCAGCAACTGTCGGTGCAGGTCCTGCAAGAGTTGATCGCCCAGCAGCAGAAGGGCGAAAAACTGGTGCTGGATCAGCGTTTGATTTCTGCCTTGCGCACCGTGCTGTCTGACCAGACGCTGGACCAGGCCATGGTCGCGGAAATGCTCTCGTTGCCGGGCGAGGCGTATCTGACCGAAATCAGCGAAGTCGCTGACGTTGACGCCATTCATATCGCTCGCGAGTTTGCTCGCAAGCAATTGGCTGAAGGGTTGTTTGAGGCGTTGTGGCTGCGTTATCAGGCCAATCGCGATCTCTCGAAGAAAACCCCGTATGTGGCTGAGGCCGAACACTTCGCTCGTCGCGCGTTGCAGAACATCGCGCTGTCGTACCTGATGCTCAGCGGTAAACCGGAAGTGTTGGCGGCGACGCTGGAGCAATTCGAGACGAGCGACAACATGACCGAGCGGCTGACGGCGTTGGCGGTGTTGGTGAATTCGTCGTTCGAAGAAGAGAAGGTTACGGCACTGGCGAGTTTTGCCGAGCACTTCAAGGACAACCCGCTGGTCATGGATCAGTGGTTCAGCGTTCAGGCGGGCAGTGTGTTGCCCGGTGGTCTTGAGCGGGTCAAGGCGTTGATGCAGCATCCGGCGTTCAACATCAAGAACCCGAACAAGGTGCGGGCACTGGTCGGTGCGTTTGCCGGGCAGAACCTGATCAACTTCCATGCGGCTGACGGGTCCGGGTATCGGTTCCTGGCGGATCTGGTGATTGAGTTGAACGGGTTTAATCCGCAGATTGCCTCTCGCCAACTGGCGCCGCTGACGCGCTGGCGCAAGTATGACGATGCGCGTCAGGCGTTGATGAGAGGTGAGCTGGAGCGGATTCGTGCTTCGGGTCAGTTGTCGAGCGATGTGTTTGAAGTGGTCAGCAAAAGCCTGGCTTGAGTTTGGCTATGCTCCCTCAGGGTTCACTCTGGCCCTGTGGGAGCTGGCTTGTCGGGTCGCCGCATCGCTGCGATGGCGACCTTCGGGTCGACAATGCTGTTGTTGACTGAGTACATATCCATTCCTGCGGTCACGGCTGCTTAGGGTTTCGCCCTTACGGCGCCTCACTTTTTTTACAAACGCCTAAAAAAAGTAAGCAAAAAAACGCTCGCCCCGAGCGTCCGGCCCCTCGCCTAGGCTCGGCGTTCCTTCGCTCCGGCATTCATCTGGGGGCATCGCCTCCGGTTGGCTTCGCTTCAACCTCCTCTCGATGTGTTCGACTTCGTCGAACGGCGCTACGCGCCTGCCCCCCAGATGAACACCTCCACTCAGCCTCCCGATGGGGCGGGCAAAGCAAAATCAAAAGCTGCAGGCGAGCTAACGCTCGGCCTGTTGAGTGGTGAAGGGCGGGTGTACACCCATGGGATGTAGGAGCTGCCGGAGGCTGCGATCTTTTGATCTGGCTTTGGCTCTGGTTTTGGCTTTTGAAGTTGATCTTGATCTCTCGTCCCTTCGGCAGGCCGAGCGTAGGTGTTCATCAGGGGGTTAGGCGCGTAGCGCCGTGCGGCGAAGCCGCACACATCGAGAGGAGGTTGAAGCGAAGCCAACCGGAGGCGATGCCCCCTGATGGACACCGTAGCGAGGGAACACTGAGCCTTAACGAAGTGCCGTACGCCGGGGCGAAGCCTTTTGCTTACTTTTCGGCGTCTGGAAAAGTGAGTCGCTGTAAGAGCCATCCCTTTCAAGGTCTTTGATAAAATCCCCCAAAACTCCAGTCAGGACAACGAGACGATGTGGGCAGAGGTTGTAGCGCGGTTCGAGAAAAAAGCACCGGCCAGTGTCATGGCCAAATTGGTTTTGGAGCAGGCCGTTGCGCCCGAGTGGGTCGATCAGGTGTTCGAAGAACATCGTCAACGGCAGTATCCGCGTGAGCTTTTGTTTTCGACCATCGTTGAGCTGATGTCCCTCGTTTCACTGGGTTTGCGACCCTCGCTACATGCCGCGGCGCGGCAGATGGAAGATCTTCCCGTCAGCTTGGCTGCGCTTTATGACAAGGTCAGCCGCACGGAGCCCGCGCTGCTGCGTGCGTTGGTAGTCGGCAGTGCGCAACGCCTGGCTCCGACAATTGAAGAATTGGGCTGCTCGGCCATTTTGCCTGGCTGGCAACTGCGGGTTGTTGACGGCAACCACCTGCCTTCCAGCGAAAAACGTCTGGGCGCTTTGCGCCGTGAACGCGGTGCCTCCCGGCCTGGTTTTTCCGTTGTGGTTTATGACCCTGATCTGGACCAGGTCGTCGACCTTCAGCCCTGCGAAGATGCTTACGCGAGTGAGCGCGTCAGCGTGCTGCCCTTGCTGGAAAAGGCCCGCGCGGGCCAGCTGTGGATGGCTGATCGACTTTACTGCACGCTCCCGGTCATGGAGGCCTGCGAAGAGACCGGGGCCTCATTCATTATCCGCGAACAAAGCAAGCATCCACGCCTGCTTAAGGAAAGCGACTGGCAGCAGCCTGTTGCGGTCGCGACAGGCAGCGTGCGCGAGCAAACCATCGAAGTAAAAGGTGGGCGCCAGTGGCGGCGTGTCGAATTGAGCCTGCACACCCCCACCGAATCAGGCGACACCGCATTGCTGTTCTGGAGCAACCTGCCCGAGACCATCAGCGCTGAGCAAATCGCCGATTTGTACCGTCGTCGCTGGAGTATTGAAGGAATGTTTCAGCGCCTGGAGTCGGTGCTGGAAAGCGAAATCAAAACCTTGGGCAACCCCAAGGCCGCCCTGTTGGGGTTTGCGTCGGCCGTGCTGGCTTACAACGTCTTGTCGGTGCTTAAGCGCAGCGTTGAACAGGCTCATCGCCAGACCCAGCCCGAAGACTGGGAAGCTTCGATCTTCCACCTGACGGTACAAGTACGCAGCGGTTACGAGGGCCTGCAGATTGCCTTGCCGCCAGAGCACTTAGCCATCCCAATCCGCGCAGGAGGGCTGGCTCAGCACTTGCTGGCGCTGGCTAAAAACATCCCGCCCAAATCCGTCGCCAAAAGCAAACGAGGTCCGAAGGTGCCGAAACCCAAGGAATGGCTGGAAGGCAAGGCAGTAAATGCTCACGTGTCGACAGATAGGGTGCTCAAGGCCGCCAAGGTCAAAAGACCTTGAAAGGGATGGCTGTAAGAGCGAAACCATATTCAGCCCTAACCGCAGCAACGGACATGTACACCAAACAAAGAAACCCCAATCACCCCACCTGATACCCAATCATTCAGCCACCCCCCATACCCCCCAGGTTAACAAAACATAACGTGGCGTCGATTGTCAGACCTTTCAAAACCCCGATAGGATAAGCCAGCTTCCGAAGGGGCTCTAGATTGCGTATTCCAGGACTATGCTCCAGAAAAGGCAATCCCAAAGAGCAGCCCTTACGGCGCCCTGAAAGGTTGAACGACCTAACAATAATAATGGGGGAAGGTCTATGAGTGAGCCTGTCATGGGTGTGGGTATCTGCCGCCCGCCGGCACTACGCAAATTCGCGTTGCTGGCTACAGCGCTCTCGCTGTTGGGCTGTGCCGTGCTGTCGGCACCTGTACTGGCCGCTGCTGCGCCAGCATCCGACATTGTTTATTCCGTTGAGTCTGCCAAAGCCAGCAAGAGCCTGATGCTCGACGTCGTGCACGCAGGCTCTCGTCTGGTCGCGGTCGGGGATCGCGGGCACATTCTGTATTCCGATGACCAGGGAGCGACCTGGACCCAAGCCAAGGTGCCGACCCGACAACTCCTGACGTCGGTATTTTTCGTCGACGACAAACACGGTTGGGCCGTCGGCCATGACGCACAAATCCTCGCCAGCGAGGATGGCGGCGTCACCTGGACCAAGCAATTTGAAGATCTGAAACGCGAATCGCCGCTGCTCGACGTCTGGTTCAAGGACGTCAACAGCGGCTTTGCCGTGGGCGCTTATGGTGCGCTGCTGGAAACCACCGACGGCGGCAAGAACTGGGAAGACGCCAGCGATCGCCTGGACAACGAAGACCAGTACCACCTCAACGCCATTGCCGCGGTCAAGGATACCGGTCTGTTCATCGTCGGTGAGCAGGGCAGCATGTTCCGCTCCGCCGATTGGGGCCAGACCTGGGAGAAGCTTGAAGGCCCATACGAAGGTTCGCTGTTCGGTGTGATCGGCACCGCTCAGGCCAATACGCTGCTGGCCTACGGACTGCGGGGCAACCTTTTTCGCTCCACCGATTTCGGCACCACCTGGGAGCCGATCGAGTTGAACGCGGCTCGCGGTGCGCTGGAATTTGGTCTGTCCGGCGCGACGCTGCTCGACGACGGTTCCATCGTAATCGTCGGCAACGGCGGCTCCGTGATCCGCAGCAGCGACAACGGCGAATCCTTCAGCGTGTTTAACCGTCCGGATCGCATTTCCGTTTCGGCAGTCACCGCAGCGGGCAACGGCAATCTGATTCTGGCAGGGCAGGGTGGCGTTCGCGTCTCTTCGCCCACCGGCGCAGAGAATGGAAAAAATGGGTCGTCCAAATGAGCCGGGCAAATAATAAGAAGGCGGGTCTATGACATCCTTGAGCAGTCATCACCAAGACAAGGCGACGTTTCTTGAACGCCTGATTTTCAACAACCGCCCGGCAGTGATCGTGATCTGTCTGCTGGTGAGTATTTTCCTGTTCTGGCAGGCGACGCTGATCCGGCCGTCCACCAGTTTCGAAAAAATGATCCCGCTTGAGCATCCGTTCATTCAAAAGATGATGGAGCACCGCAACGATCTGGCGAACCTGGGCAACACGGTGCGCATCTCGGTTGAGGCCACCGACGGCGACATCTTCTCCAAGGAGTACATGGAGACCCTGCGCCAGATCAACGACGAGGTGTTCTACATCTCCGGTGTTGACCGTTCCGGCCTCAAGTCGCTATGGAGCCCGAGCGTACGCTGGACCGAAGTGACAGAGGAGGGTTTCGCCGGTGGAGAAGTGATTCCGCAGAGCTATAACGGCTCCCAGCAAAGCCTCGACCTGTTGCGCAACAACGTGCTCAAGTCCGGTCAGGTCGGGCGTCTGGTGGCCAACGACTTCAAATCGAGCATTGTCGATATCCCGTTGCTGGAGTCCTACCCGGACCCACAAGACCAAGGCAAGTTGCTGGCGCTGGACTATCGGAAGTTCTCTCACGAACTTGAAGACAAGATCCGTAACAAGTTCGAAGCCCAGAACCCTAACGTGCAGATCCACATCGTCGGTTTCGCCAAGAAAGTTGGCGACCTGATCGATGGGTTGGTCATGGTGGTGATGTTCTTCGGCGTCGCCTTCATCATCACGTTGATCCTGCTGTACTGGTTCACCAACTGCATGCGCAGCACCGTGGCGGTGTTGAGTACAACGTTGGTGGCGGTGGTCTGGCAGCTCGGTTTGATGCACTTCTTCGGCTTCGGACTCGATCCGTATTCGATGCTGGTTCCGTTCCTGATCTTCGCCATCGGTATTTCCCACGGTGTGCAGAAAATCAACGGTATTGCCTTGCAGTCCAGCGAGGCAGACAACGCTTTGACCGCGGCGCGGCGTACGTTCCGTCAGCTATTCCTGCCGGGGATGATTGCAATCCTCGCGGATGCGGTGGGTTTCATCACGCTGCTGATCATCGACATCGGGGTGATTCGCGAACTGGCCATTGGCGCATCGATCGGCGTGGCGGTGATCGTGTTCACCAATCTGATTCTGCTGCCAGTGGCGATTTCCTACGTCGGCATCAGCAAACGCGCCGTCGAACGCAGCAAGAAAGACGCGCACCGCGAGCATCCGTTCTGGCGTCTGCTGTCGAACTTTGCCAGCCCGAAAGTCGCGCCGGTGTCGATTGTTTTGGCCTTGTTGGCCTTCAGTGGTGGCCTCTGGTACAGCCAGAACCTGAAAATCGGCGACCTCGACCAAGGCGCACCTGAACTGCGTCCGGACTCGCGCTACAACAAAGACAACAACTTCATCATCAGCAATTACTCCACCAGTTCCGATGTGTTGGTGGTGATGGTCAAGACCAAGTCTGAAGGTTGCTCGCGCTACGAAGCCATGGCGCCGATCGACGAGCTGATGTGGAAGATGCAGAACACCGAGGGCGTGCAGTCGGCGATCTCGCTGGTGACGGTGTCCAAGCAGATGATCAAGGGTATGAACGAGGGCAACCTGAAATGGGAAACCCTGTCGCGTAACCCGGACGTGCTGAACAACTCCATCGCCCGTGCCGATGGTCTGTACAACAACAGTTGCTCATTGGCACCGGTGCTGGTGTTCCTCAACGATCACAAGGCCGCAACCCTGGATCGCGCGGTGCATGCAGTGCAGGACTTCGCCAAGGAGAACAACAAGGAAGGCCTGGAATTCATCCTCGCGGCGGGTAACGCTGGCATCGAGGCGGCCACCAACGAGGTGATCAAGGAATCTGAGCTGACCATCCTGATTCTCGTCTACATCTGCGTCGCGACCATGTGCATGATCACCTTCCGCTCCTGGGCGGCGACCTTGTGCATCGTGCTGCCGTTGGTACTCACCTCGGTACTCGGTAACGCACTGATGGCCTTCATGGGCATCGGCGTGAAAGTCGCAACCTTGCCGGTGGTGGCGCTGGGCGTGGGGATTGGCGTGGACTACGGGATCTACATCTACAGCCGACTCGAAAGCTTCCTGCGTGCCGGCCTGCCGTTGCAAGAGGCGTACTACCAGACGCTGAAGTCCACCGGTAAAGCCGTGTTGTTCACCGGTCTGTGCCTGGCGATCGGCGTGTGCACCTGGATCTTCTCGGCCATCAAGTTCCAGGCCGACATGGGCCTTATGCTGACCTTCATGTTGCTCTGGAACATGTTCGGCGCACTGTGGCTGCTGCCAGCGCTGGCGCGGTTCCTGATCAAACCGGAGAAACTGGCGGGGCAGAAGGGCAATTCGTTGTTTGCTCACTGATGCCTGGCTGAAATAGAAAAGCCGCAACCAGGGTTGCGGCTTTTTTACGCCTGCCGAATGAGCTGCTACTGGTGTGCGATGTGCTTTGAGTTTTTGTTACGACAAATCGGTGCCGAGCACTACATTCAGCGCACTGCGCGCATCATCCAGCTGCACCAACGTCGCGTGCCGTGCACCGAGCGCATCACGATTCTCGATAGCCGTCAGAATCGCCTTATGCCGTGGCAATGCCAGTTCATGCAGATTCGGCCGCTGGTTGGAATGCTTCAAGGCTTCGGCAATCGCCACCGACAGCATGTTGCACAGGTTGGCCAGCAAGTCGTTGTGGGTCGCATCGGCAATCCGGCTATGGAAATCCAGGTCCGGTTGCAACAGCGCTTCGGGGGTCGGTGCGGCTTCCATGCGTTGGTAGGCTTCACCGATCGAGGCGATGTCATCGTCCGTGGCGAACTGCGCGGCGAGGGCAGCTGCAGCGGGTTCAATGATGCTGCGCACGCTGGTCAGCAAGTCGAAAAATTCATTCTGCGGGCTGCTTTGCATTAGCCAATGCAAAACGTCCGGGTCAAGCATGTGCCATTCCTTTCGCTGCTTGACGACCGTGCCGACCCGCGGACGGGAATACACCAGTCCCTTGGCGACCAGTACGCGTGTGGCCTCGCGCAGCACCGGGCGGCTGACCGCGTACTCCTCGCACAGCAGGGCTTCGGCGGGCAGCTTATCATCCGGTTTGAAGCGTCCCGAGACGATCTGCATGCCCAGTTCCTGGACGATGCGCGAATGCATGCTTTTGCGGTCGGAGGGTTTGCGGTAATCCATGGGGAGCGGCGCGATCCTGTGCGATGGGGTGCCGCGCATGATAACAGGCGCGGCAGGCATTCATTAGATATGAAGCCTGCAAATACCTTGTGGCGAGGGAGCTTGCTCCCGCTGGGGTGCGAAGCGCCCCCAAAACGACGGACGCGTTTTGTCAGGTAAAGCGCACGCCGATTTTTGCGCCTGCTGCGCAGTCGAGCGGGAGCAAGCTCCCTCGCCACAGGTATTCTGTTTCTGCGAAATTGTGGTTTGGTTAGTGGGAGTGGCGGGGTACTTCGGAGCCGCGGCAGCCGACCAGGAAATCGAAATCGCAACCCTGATCCGCCTGCAGCACATGGTCGATGTACAGCTGACGATAACCGCCCACGATCAGTTGCTGCGGTGGCTGCAGATCGGCCATGCGCGCTGCCAGTTCCGCATCCGGAATGTCCAGATGCAGCCGACCGTTGGCGCAGTCGAGTTCGATCCAGTCACCTTCCTTCACCGTCGCCAAAGGTCCGCCGGCGGCCGCTTCCGGGGCCACGTGCAAAACCACGGTGCCGTACGCCGTACCGCTCATGCGCGCGTCGGAAATGCGCACCATGTCCGTCACGCCCTGGGCCAGCAGCTTGGCCGGCAAGCCCATGTTGCCGACTTCGGCCATGCCCGGATAACCCTTGGGGCCGCAGTTCTTCATCACCAGAATCGAATTGGCATCCACCTCCAGCTCCGGATCGTTGATCCGTGCCTTGTACATGTCGAAGTTCTCGAACACCACCGCACGCCCACGATGTTGCATCAGTTCGGCACTGGCGGCGGAGGGCTTGAGCACCGCACCCAGTGGCGCCAGGTTGCCGCGCAATACGCAGATCCCGCCGTCGGCGCGGATCGGGTTGTCGAGAGTGCGGATCACTTCGTCCTGGCCGTAGATCGGTGCGTCCTTGGTGTTCTCGCCGAGGGTCTTGCCGTTGACGGTCAGTGCATTTGGATTCGGAATCAGGTTGGCTTCACCCAGACGACGCAGGACCGCTGGCAGGCCGCCGGCATAGTAGAACTCTTCCATCAAGAAACGCCCGGACGGTTGCAGGTCGACGATGGTCGGCATGCCGCGACCGATGCGGGTCCAGTCATCGAGGTCCAGTTCCACGCCGATGCGCCCGGCGATGGCTTTCAAATGGATCACGGCGTTGGTTGAACCACCAATCGCGGCGTTGACGCGAATGGCGTTTTCGAAGGCCTCTTTGGTGAGGATTTTCGACAGCTTCAGGTCTTCGCGAACCATCTCCACCGCACGCATGCCGGACATATGCGCCAACACATAACGACGCGCATCCACCGCTGGAATCGCCGCGTTGTGCGGCAGGGAAGTGCCGAGGGCTTCGGCCATGCACGCCATGGTCGAGGCAGTGCCCATGGTGTTGCAAGTACCGGCCGAGCGGGACATGCCACCCTCGGCAGCGAGGAAATCGTCGATAGTGATGGTGCCGGCTTTCACCTGTTCGCTGAGCTGCCAGACCACGGTGCCCGAGCCAATATCCTGACCTTTGTGCTTGCCGTTGAGCATCGGCCCGCCGGTGACGACGATCGTCGGCACGTCGCAACTGGCCGCGCCCATCAACAACGCCGGGGTGGTTTTGTCGCAACCGGTCAGCAGCACAACACCGTCAATCGGGTTACCGCGAATCGCTTCTTCGACGTCCATGCTCGCCAGGTTACGGGTGAGCATGGCGGTCGGGCGCAGGTTTGATTCACCGTTGGAGAACACCGGGAATTCCACCGGGAAGCCCCCAGCCTCGATCACCCCACGTTTGACGTGTTCCGCAATCTGGCGGAAATGCGCGTTGCACGGGGTCAGTTCCGACCAGGTGTTGCAGATGCCGATGATCGGCTTGCCGTGGAACTGGTGGTCGGCGATGCCCTGATTCTTCATCCAGCTGCGGTACATGAAGCCGTTCTTGTCGGCAGTGCCAAACCATTGGGCAGAGCGCAGGGTGGGTTTCTTATCAGACATGATCGGCTCTCTTATTGTATGACTATATTGTTCGAACTGAGGCGTAACATAAGCTCTAATTCAACCGTTTGGAAGTGTTGTTGCATAAATAGTATTACTATATAGTCCGTTTCAGCGAAGGGATGGCCCTGGCGGTTTTCCGCGAGAGGCGTCCCCCCGAGGTTCTATAACAACAACAATCGGAGACCGATCTCATGAGCCAGGAACTGCGGCTTATTCGTCGCATCACGCTGAAACTGATTCCCTTCCTGATCCTGCTGTACCTGATCGCCTATGTGGATCGCTCCGCCGTAGGCTTCGCCAAGCTGCACATGGGCGCTGACCTCGGTATCGGTGACGCGGCTTACGGGCTGGGTGCCGGGCTGTTTTTCATTGGTTATTTCCTGCTGGAAATCCCCAGCAACCTGATGCTCGAACGCTTTGGCGCGCGGCGCTGGTTTGCGCGGATCATGGTCACCTGGGGCGCCATCACCATCGGCATGGCCTTCGTCCAGGGCCCGCACAGTTTCTATGTGATGCGCTTTCTGCTCGGTGCAGCGGAAGCCGGGTTCTTTCCGGGCGTTCTCTACTACATCACTCAATGGTTCCCGGTGCGCCATCGCGGCAAGATCCTTGGACTGTTCATCCTTTCCCAACCCATCGCCATGCTTATCACCGGTCCGGTGTCCGGCGGTCTGCTTGGCATGGACGGCATTCTTGGCCTGCATGGCTGGCAGTGGCTGTTCATCGTCATCGGTACCCCGGCAATCCTGTTGACCTGGCCGGTGCTGCGTTACCTGCCTGACGGCCCGAAGCAGGTGAAGTGGATGGACCAGGCCGAAAAGGACTGGTTGACCGGCGAACTGAAAAAGGATCTCGAGGAATACGGCCAGACCCGCCACGGCAATCCGTTGCACGCCCTCAAGGACAAACGGGTGTTGTTGCTGGCGCTGTTCTATCTGCCGGTGACCCTGAGCATTTACGGCCTGGGTTTGTGGCTGCCGACCTTGATCAAGCAGTTCGGTGGCACGGATCTGATGACTGGCTTCGTGTCGTCGGTGCCGTACATCTTCGGGATCATCGGTTTGCTGATCATTCCGCGCAGTTCCGACCGCTTGAATGATCGCTACGGCCACTTGGCGGTGCTTTACGTGTTGGGTGCCATCGGCCTGTTCCTCAGTGCCTGGCTGACGGTGCCGGTGCTGCAACTGGCGGCGTTGTGCCTGGTGGCCTTCGCGCTGTTTTCCTGCACCGCGGTGTTCTGGACCTTGCCGGGCCGCTTCTTCGCCGGTGCCAGTGCGGCGGCCGGGATCGCTTTGATCAACTCGGTGGGCAACCTTGGCGGCTACATCGGTCCGTTCGTGATCGGCGCGCTCAAGGAGTACACCGGCAACCTGGCCTCGGGCCTGTATTTCCTTTCGGGTGTGATGGTGTTCGGGCTGATATTGACCGGCGTGGTCTATCGCCTGCTGGAGCGTAAGCACGTACTGCCGGCCGACCAGTTCGCAGCCAGCGCCCGTGGCGCTACCCGCACTTAATCTGCAAACAGGAGAAGGTTCATGCGTTTAGTTCAGTTCGAATTGAGTAACGGCGAGCGCCGGGTGGGCGTGGTCGAGGACGGTCTGGCGCGCGAAGTGCAGGACGCGCGCACGGTTCGCGACCTGGCGTTGGCGGCGATCGAGGCGGGCGTCACTCTGCAACAGCAGGTGAAAACCCTGGGCCTGGGTCTCAGCCATGACTATGCAGAACTGTTGGCCA
Source organism: Pseudomonas sp. ZS1P83 (assembly GCF_054897825.1). Taxonomy (NCBI): domain Bacteria; kingdom Pseudomonadati; phylum Pseudomonadota; class Gammaproteobacteria; order Pseudomonadales; family Pseudomonadaceae; genus Pseudomonas; species Pseudomonas sp. ZS1P83. The sequence continues at coordinate 2,648,771 of NZ_CM142706.1, read as the reverse complement.
AGCTGCGTATCCTGCCGCCGCTGGATCACCCGGATCCGGCGCACATGCTGGTCAGCGGCACGGGCCTGACGCACTTGGGCAGCGCCTCGGCCCGAGACAAAATGCATCAGCAAGCCGGTGACGAAGCCGCGATGACCGACACCATGCGCATCTTCAAATGGGGCGTGGAGGGGGGTAAACCCGCAGCGGGGCAGGCCGGTGTGCAACCGGAATGGTTCTACAAGGGCGACGGCAGCATCGTCGTTCGACCGGGTCAACCGTTCCCGCTGCCACCGTTTGCCGAAGACGCGGGGGAGGAGCCTGAGCTCAGCGGCCTCTACGTCATCGGCCACGATGGCAAGCCGTATCGCCTCGGTTTTGCGGTAGGTAACGAGTTCTCCGATCACGTAATGGAACGCAAGAATTACCTGTACCTGGCGCACTCTAAATTGCGCAGTTGCAGTTATGGCCCGGAACTTCGAGTCGGGGAACTGCCTCAACATCTGGCAGGCACCAGCCGCATTCTGCGTGACGGCGAGGTGCTGTGGCAGAACGAGTTTCTCAGTGGCGAGGCCAACATGTGCCACAGCCTGGAAAACCTCGAGTACCACCATTTCAAGTACAGCCAGTTCCTGCGTCCGGGCGATGTGCACATTCACTTTTTCGGCACCGCGACCCTGTCCTTTGCCGACGGCATTCGCACCCAGCCGGGTGACGTGTTCGAGATCAGTCAGGCCGAGTTCGGTGCACCGTTGATCAACGGTATTGCACCCGTTGAAGCGGCGTTCGAGCCCGGCACCGTCGGCACCCTTTAAGGAGATATCCATGCCCCAGATTCTTGGTCACAACTACATCGGCGGTCAGCGCAGTGCGGCCGGTCAGCTCAAACTACAGAGCGTCGACGCCAGCACGGGCGAAGCGTTGCCGTACGATTTCTCCCAGGCGACCCCGGAAGAAGTCGATGCCGCTGCCAAGGCTGCCGCCGCGGCTTATCCGGCGTATCGCAGCTTGAGCGCCGAACGTCGTGCGCAATTTCTTGATGCGGTTGCCGATGAACTGGACGCGCTGGGTGATGACTTTGTTGCGGTGGTGTGCAGCGAAACCGCGCTGCCCGCCGCACGGATTCAGGGCGAGCGCGGTCGCACCAGCGGCCAGATGCGTCTGTTCGCCAAAGTGCTGCGTCGCGGTGATTTCTACGGTGCGCGGATCGATCTGGCGTTACCTGAGCGTAAACCGTTGCCGCGTCCGGACTTGCGTCAGTACCGCATCGGCCTCGGACCGGTTGCCGTGTTTGGCGCCAGTAACTTTCCGTTGGCGTTCTCCACGGCTGGCGGCGACACCGTGTCGGCGTTGGCCGGCGGTTGCCCGGTGGTGTTCAAGGCCCACAGCGGCCACATGGCAACTGCCGAACTGGTAGCGGACGCGATCATCCGCGCCGCAGAGAAAACCGGCATGCCGGCCGGCGTGTTCAACATGATCTACGGCGGCGGGGTTGGTGAAGCGCTGGTCAAGCATCCGGCGATTCAGGCGGTGGGCTTTACCGGCTCGCTGAAGGGCGGCCGTGCGTTGTGCGACATGGCTGCTGCACGTGCGCAGCCAATCCCGGTGTTCGCCGAGATGTCGAGCATCAACCCGGTGATCGTTTTACCGCAGGCGCTTGAGACTCGGTCAGAAACCGTCGCTCGGGACCTGACGGCCTCGGTGGTTCAAGGCTGCGGGCAGTTCTGTACCAATCCGGGTCTGGTCATCGGTATTCGTTCGCCGCAGTTCAGCGCGTTTGTGCAACAGGTGGCTGGATTGATGGGCGATCAACCCGCGCAAACGATGCTCAATGCCGGGACCTTGAGCAGCTATGGCAAAGGTCTGCAAAAACTACTCGCTCATCCGGGCATCGAGCATCTGGCCGGTCAGGCACAGCAGGGCAATCAGGCCCAGCCGCAACTGTTCAAGGCGGATGTCAGCTTGTTGATCAATGGCGATGAAGTGCTGCAGGAAGAAGTGTTCGGCCCGACCACGGTGTTCGTCGAAGTGGCCGATCAGGCGCAACTCAGTGCCGCGTTGAACGGCCTGCACGGGCAGCTGACGGCGACGATCATTGGCGAGCCGGCGGACTTCGAGCAGTTCGGTGAGCTGACGCCATTGCTGGAACAGAAGGTCGGACGGATCCTGCTCAACGGCTACCCAACCGGCGTCGAAGTCTGCGACTCGATGGTCCACGGCGGTCCGTATCCGGCAACTTCCGATGCGCGGGGCACGTCGGTGGGCACCTTGGCCATTGACCGTTTCCTGCGTCCGGTGTGCTTCCAGAACTACCCCGACAGCCTGTTACCGGATGCGTTGAAGAATGGCAATCCGTTGCGCATCCAACGACTGGTGAACGGCCAACCATCCCGCGACGCGCTCCCACATTGAGCTATCATTGCGTCTTTCCCATTCAAAGATTGACTGCCATGACTGCCGCTACCGACACCTTGCTCGCCACCCTCGAACACTGCGATATGGTGGAGATCGACGGGCTGCACGCCTTCGAATTCTCCCTCGATGAAGACGAAAATCTGCACATCGAATGCATAGACGGCCGTGAGTCCAAGCACTGGGAGTTCACCCCGGCCGAGGTCGAGGCGGCGACCTTCGATCCAACCCTGCAAAGCTGGCTGATCACCGGTGATTCCGGCGAGCACCGACTGGTGTGCATGACCGCGTTCCGCGGTGGTGACGACGAGGAAGAAGCGAATGAGGATGCGTAAGCTCTGGCCGCTGTTGATCGCTGGCAGCGTCGGTGCGATGGGCGTTCAGGTTGCGTCGGCCGAGGACTATCAGTTGCTGGTCGGTTCCTACACGGCCGGTCAGAGCCAAGGGATTTATCGCCTGAATTTCGACGCCGCTACCGGGCAGATCGACGCCAAACCGCTGCAAGTGGTCGAGAGTGAAAACCCGTCCTGGCTGACCCTGTCCAAGGATCAGCAGCGCCTGTTCGTGGTCAACGAAAACGGTCCCGGACAGACTGATCCGGTAGGGCGCGTCAGCAGCTATGCGATCGATCCCAGCACCCATGCCTTGAGCCTGATCAATCAGGTGAAGAGCCTGGGCAACGAGCCGACTCATTCGAGCCTCAGCGTTGAAGCCGGTCACCTGTTTGTCAGCAACTATTCGGTGGATGAAGATCCGGGTGGCACCCTGGCGGTGTTGCCGGTGGGCGCCGAAGGCCAGCTCAATTCGGTGGTGCAGATGAGCAGCCATCCGTCCAGCCGGGTTAATCCCGAGCGGCAGATGTCGGCGCACGTGCATTCGACGGTTTCGTCGCCGGACGGCAAGTTTGTGTTCTCCAATGACTTGGGCGCCGACAAGATCTTTGTCTACCGCTTCGACCCCAAGGCCAACCCGGAACTGCCATTGACCGCCGCCACACCGGCGTCCGTCCAGTTGCCACCCGGTAGCGGGCCGCGTCATTTGCTGTTCAGCGCCGATGGCAAGCACGCGTGGCTGACCATGGAGATGAGTGCACAGGTTGCCGTGTTCGATTACAAGGACGGCAAACTTGAGCAAACGCAGAGCGTCGAGTTGGCGAAGGGCCAGCCCGTTTCGGACAAGGCCGCCGCTGCGCTTCACGCGTCGCGCGATGGCAAGTTCCTTTACGTCAGCAACCGTGGCACCGCCAATCAGCTGCTGGTGTTCGCCATCGATCCTGCGACCGGCCACCTTAAGGAGCTGCAACGCCGCTCGGTGGACGGTGATCACCCGCGTGAGTTCAGCCTCGATCCGAGTGGCAAGTTCTTGCTGATCGCCAACCAAAAAAGTAACCAGATTGTTGTCGTCGAGCGCGATGCCAAGAGCGGTTTACTGGGTAAAACCGTGCAAAAGCTGCCGATGGATGCCCCGAGCGACCTCAAGTTCCTGGTGCGTCAATAGGACGCAGGCCTCGGTTGATGGGGCCTGCATCCTTCTATTAATGACGCTGATATCTGGTAATGCTACAAAAGATTTCAAGGCGCCAACCTTGACGGTTAAGTTTGCTTCACGGCCCCACCGGGCGTGCAAGCTAACTGAATCCGAGGAACACCGTCATGAACTTCAATCTCTTTTCCGTAATCGCCGCTTCCGCTATCTCTGCCACCGTTGCTCTGCCAGCCAACGCCAACATTGAAATCAGCGACAAAAAATCCCACGCCCAAAGCTACACCCAGAAGTACCTGCAACAGAGCGCCAACTTTTACGCGGCTCTGGATCACAAGACCCAAGCCTGAAATTTGACCCTGCACCTTTTATGCAGGTGCGAAGTCACTTGGGGGATCGGACAGGGCTCGGCGGGGTCGGTGGCGCGGACTATCGAAGCCAATCACAACCTTGCTCGCAACATTGAAACCGCGAAGGCCCTGGGGCTGCTGGCCGGCAATCCACCGATCAAACGCCAAAGCAGTTTTTTCGGGCCGTTCCAGGTGGATTGCTCGGCGTTGCAGATGTGTGAAGTGTTGGCCTGAATGTTCGAAACACCCCCCTGTAAGAGCGAGGCTTGCCCGCGAAGGGGCCATCAAGACCGCTAAAAGCTTCGCGGGCAAGCCTCGCTCCTACGGGGATCGGTTACTTCTTCATGATTGATGTGAAGAGCTCCGACTCCAGAAAGCATTGCAACCAGGCCTGCAAACGCCGATAGGGCGTCTGCCCGAACCACTCGCGATCCACATGGGCGAACTGCCGCACGAACGGCATCAGTGCGACATCCGCCAGACTCGGATGCTCGGCAAGCAAGTAGTCGCGTCCCTCCAGCAACTCATCGAGCTTGCGCAAAAACACCTCGCCCTCGGCGCGATAAAACGTCATCGGCTGCTCGGGATACCGTTCGGCGTACTTGTAGCGATTCAGGTGCACCTTGAACACCTGATCGTTTTCTTCGATCAGCCAGGCGATGTGTTGCTGCCCGACAGGGTCATCCTTGAGCAACCAATCCTGCGGATCGTTCTGCGCCACAGCCCAGCGCATGATCGCCAGGCTTTCATCGATCACCTGACCGTCGACGCTCAGCACCGGCACCGTGCCTTTGCTCGACAGCGCGAGCATTTCGGCAGGCTTGGCCTTCAGGCTGACCTCGACAATGTTGACCGCAACCCCTGAATAGCGCAGGGCCATGCGTGCTCGCATCGCGTAGGGACAGCGGCGGAAGGAATACAGCGTATTCATTTCACCTCCAGGGTACTCAGACCGTTGCCCTGACGGCGGACCTGAATCTGCACCGGAATCCGTTCATGCATTTCCTGGACATGGGAAATCACCGCAACCTTGCGGCCCTGGGCCTGCAAGCCATCGAGGGCGTCCATGGCCAGTTGCAGGGATTCCGGATCAAGGCTGCCAAAGCCTTCGTCGATGAACAGCGATTCAATTTTCAGCGTGCTCGACGCCATCGATGCCAGGCCCAATGCCAATGCCAGCGATACCAGGAAGGTCTCGCCGCCGGAAAGCGAATGCACCGAACGCAGTTCATCACCCATCTCGGTGTCCATCACCAACAAGCCGAGCATGCTGCCGCCGCGTTTCAGTCGATAGCGCCGCACCAGTTGCCGCAACTGAACGTTGGCGTGATGCACCAGCAGGTCGAGGTTATAGGCTTGCGCGATCTTGCGGAAGGTGTCGCCAGTGGCTGAGCCGATCAGTGCATTCAAACGTGCCCAGCGCTGGTACTCGGTGTAGGCGTTGGCGATCTGCTGCGCGAGGGCCTGATTGGCGTTTTGCCGGCGCTGATCCTCGGCCTGTTCGGCGCGCAGTTCGGCACAACGGTGTTCGCTGGCGGCGGACAGGTTTTGCAACTCGGCAAGTGCCGTCGCCAGTTGTTCCGCTTCGAGGTTGCCGTTGTGCTGTGCCTGATGGTTGAACAAACGTTGATCCCGCTCCTGCAACAGCACCTTGAACTGTTCAATGGCTTTTTCGCTTTGCTGCAACTGCTGGCGCAACTCGCTGACCTGTTGGTCGTCGACGCTCAGCAGATCTTCCAGACCACCGTCATCCAGTTCCGGATGCAATGCGCGCCAGTCGGCAATCTTGCCGCTCAGCTCGCGATCTTCGGTTTCCAGTGCCTGCGAGCGGTCTTGCTGAGCCTTGAGCTCGGCGCCCAGTTGCACCCGCCGCGTGCGCACGGTTTGCAGTTCCTGATTGGCCGTTGTTTCGGCATTACGCGCCTGTTCAACGGCTTGATCCAGTTGTTGCTGCCACTGCTCGGCGCTGGTGTGTTTGCCGAGCAATTGCGTCATCTTTTGCTGGCAGGCCTGTTGCTGGTCGGCGAGGGCGGTGAACTGCTGTCGGGCCGTTTCCAAGTGCTGGACACGCGTGAGTTGGCGGTCCAGTTCTTTCTCCAGCGTCTGCTGCCGTTGTTGCTGTTCGCTGAGTTCATCGCGTTGCTGATCGAGTTGTTCCAGACGCTGGGCGATCTGCCGATCCAGTTGCATGAAGGTCGCGGCCGGTTCGTTGCGCAAGGCTTGCAGCGTATCGGCCGGGAGCAGGGTGCTGAACGCCGTCAACTCCTCGTCCAGGCGCTGGCGATCACTGCTCAACTCACGTTGCTGGTTGGCCAAGTGCTGGGACGCTTGCTGGCTCGCCGCTTCAGCGCTACGCAGTTGCTGTTGAAGGCGCGCGGCGTCCTGTTGCAGGGTGAGCAGGGCGGTTTGCCGTTGTTCGTCCTGGGTAATGCTTTGATTCAACTGGTTGCTTTGCTGCGCCAGCCAGGCATCGCGTTTGAGCGCATCCTGGGTTAGCAGCTGCGCAGACAACGGATGTGCTTCAAGGCTCGGCGCCAGGCGCTGCTGCTGGGTCGCGAGGTGTTCTTGCTGTTGCAGCAACTCCTTTTGCTGAGCAATCACGCCGCCCACTTCAGTGCGCAGGTCAGTGAGTTTTTCTTTCAACAGGTCGACGGCTTTCTGGGCGTTGGCCTGTTCGCTTTCATCGTGCCGGCCAAGGCTTTGCAGCAGTGCTTCGGGCTGATGATAGGGATGGTCGGGGCTGCCACAGACCGGGCATGGCTGATCGTCCTGTAACTGCTCGCGCAGTTCTTCGACGCTGGCACTGCGGGCCAGACGCTGGCGTTCCAGCAGATCGCGGGTGACGGTCAGCGTCTGTTCGGCCACGACCAATTCGTTCTTGGCTTTCACACCGTCCTGGGTCAGACGCTCACGTTCTTGCTGAGCGGTCAGCTGGCGCTGCTGGAGTTCGGACGCGCGTTTGTCCAGTTCCTGCTGACTGGCCCACAGTCGCGTCAGCTCTTCAAAGGCCCGCTGTTGCTTGCGGTTGTCTTGCAACAGGCTACCGAGAATCTGAATCTGCTCGGCCACCGCTTCCGGTTCTGCGCCGGCCTCTTTGTACAGCACTTCAAGGCTCTGGCGCTGGGTGGACAGATCCTCGGCAGCGCGAGCGGCGCTGTGTTCCAGGGCGGCCAGTTCGGCCTGGCCCTTGTTCAGGCGATTACCCACCAGCATCAGCTGTTGCAGGCGATCGCGGTAGGCGTTCCAGGCATTGCTCAGCGGCGCCAGAGGGGTGCTTTGCTCAAGCTCTGAGGCGATTCGTTCCAGGCGTGCAGCCACCTGCTTTTGTTGCTCAAGCAGGCCTTGAATCGTGTTCTGCCCTTGAGTACTGGCCAGTTCGGCTTGTTGCTTGAGGTCTGCACTCACACTGGCGTCTTTGACCAGCCGGGCGAGGGTGCTTTGCTCTTCAAACGCCTGTCGCAGCAGCGGAGCCTTTGCAGCGTGTTGGCTTTGGGCTTCGATCAACGCGGTCTGCGCAGCGCTCAAGCTCTGTTCGAGTTGCGCCTGACGCTCGTTCAACTCGGCTTGCTGCTGGGTGTGTTGCAGAATCCGCGCCGCCAGGGGTGTGAGCTGGGCCGTGAGTTCGGTTTTGCGGGCGAACTGGTGCCGTTGCGGGGCCAGTTGCTCCAGCCGGGTCAGCTTCAGGCGATCACCCGCCAGACCCTCCCAATGCTGCCGGGCGCTGGTCAGTTGCTCGGTGGCGCTCTGTTGCTCGTCCTGTAATTGACGCAGGTCCTTGAGCCAGGTGTGCTGCAATTCAAGCTGTTTGAGCTGCGCTTGCTGGGTCTTGAGTTGCTGCTGAGCCTCGTTGAAGCGCTCATCAAGCTCGGCCCGGGCTTCGGGTGATAGCGGCGTCACGCCCGTGGCCTGATCCTGCAACAGCTTGTGCGCTTCACGCGCTTCTTTGGCTTTGTCGAAGGCTCGGCGACCGAGGCGCGTGTAGAGCGCGGTGTCGGTGAGCTTTTCCAGCAATTCGCTGCGTTCGTTGTCGTTAGCCTTGAGGAACGCACTGAATTCGCTCTGCGCCAGCAGCACCGCGCGAGTAAATTGCTCGAAGTTCAGGCCCAGTACGGCTTCGAGCTGGGTTTTGAATTCGACTTTCTGACTGGCCAGCAGCTGATCCTGATCGATGTCGCGCAAACTCTGACGGCTGGCTTGCAGCTTGCCGCCGGCCTTTTCGCGAGCGCGATTAGCTTCCCAGCGCGCTCGGTAACGACGGCCGTCGATCCCGACGAAATCCACTTCGGCATACCCTTCGCCGGTCCCACGACGCAGCAATGTGCGCGGGTCGCCCGTGCCGATTTCGCCATCGGCATCCGGCGCTTTGGCAGACACTTGAGCGTTGCTTAGCCGCGGCACGGCGCCAAACAGTGCGAGGCATAAGGCGTCGAGCAAGGTGCTTTTGCCGGCGCCGGTCGGCCCGGTGATCGCGAACAGACCGGCGCTCGCCAGCGGTTCAGCGGTGAAGTCGATTTCAAAAGGCCCGGCCAATGAGGCGAGGTTTTTCAGGCGGATCGCGAGGATCTTCATGGGTGTTCGCTCTCCATCTGCACATCCTGCAACAGCTCGGCGAAGTCCTTCAGCGTTTGCTCGTCAACCTCGCTGCCGTAACTGTCCTGCCAGGCGCGACTGAACAATTCCTGAGGTGTGAGCTGGTCGAGTTCGATCAAGGTCGTGCCGTCATCGAGTCCGTCGCGGCTGCCGTTGCCAGCGTATTCAGCGGCGATCCGCACCAGGCGCACGGCTTTGCCTTGCAGGGCGGTTTCGACTTGATGCCGCAAGTCGGGTTGCGGCTCATCGAGACGCACCCGAACTTCCAGCCACGGCTGGCGCTGGATATCGGCCAGCAGGTCGCTGTTCGGCAGGTCGGCCAGTTGCAGCAGGATTTCCGCCAATGGCGCGGGACCGATGCGTTGCAGATTCACTGCTCGGGGGATCTGTTTGGGTTCGACGCTGACGAGGGTTTCGCCCTCGAGTTTGATGTCGAGAATCTGGTGCTGATAGCCAATCTCAGAGAACGACAACGGAATCGGTGAGCCGCTGTAGCGGATGCGTTCTTCACCGTTGACCTTCTGCGGCTTGTGCAAATGACCGAGGGCGACGTAACTGATGCTCGGCCCGAACAGGCTGGCGGGCAGCGCTTCGGCGTTGCCGATGATCAAGCTGCGCTCGGAGTCTTCCGAGACCGAACCACCGGCCATGTGCGCGTGGCTGATGGCGATCAGCGCCTGGCCTGGCTGGCGTTTGGCATTGGCCGCTTCGATCAGCCACTCGTGAACCTGACCGATACCGCGCAGGTAGTTGTCGCCCAAATGCGCGCCGGTCACTTCGGCCGGTCGCAGGAACGGCAGCGCCAGGCACCAGCCGGCAATGTCGCCGGTGGCATCGGGCAGAGGCAGCAATAGGCGTTCGGCGTCCAGTTGACCGTCATCAAGCCACAGGACACGGCCCAAAGCGTGGGTGCGCAAGCGTCGCATCAATGGCGCTGGCAGTTCGATGCGCGAGCCGGAGTCATGGTTGCCGGCGATCATCACGATGGTCAGTGAAGGCTGTTGTTCGTGGGCACTGACGATGAAATCGTAGAGACGTTCCTGGGCTTTGACGGGCGGGTTGACCGTGTCGAAGATATCGCCGGCGATCAGCAGCACATCAGGCTGGTCGAGCTTCAGCTGACGCAGCAGCCATTCGAGAAAACAGCCGTGTTCGAAATCGCGTTCCTGGCCGTGCAGGTTCTGCCCGAGGTGCCAGTCGGAGGTGTGAAACAGACGCAAGGCGAACTCCGTAGGAAATAAGGTAATGGCCGCGTGGGAAATGATGGCGGCTAAAGGGGAGGGAGTTTACTGGCAAAAGACCGGGGATGCTGAAAGCCTTGAAAGATTGCCTGTCGATTGGATGGGGCCTTAGTCATGTAGGTAGCAGGCCGAGGCGACGGATCGCAAGACGTTGGGTGATCGAATACAGCAGGCGGCGATTTTCTATCGCCGCTTTTGTTCCAGGTATCATTTGTGCAGGAACATTGCACCAATCAGCGAGGCTATGAGGGCAAGCAGAGCGCCCGCAAAAAATGCCATTCCATAGCCACCGCTTAACGCTGCAAGTGGTGCGAGACCGGTATCTATGAGGTAGTCACGATGATACGAAGCCAGACTGCTGATGATCGCCAAGCCCAAGGCTCCTCCCATCATGAAGGAGGTGTTGACAATACCTGACGCTAGGCCGGATTCACTGGGATCCACGTCGTTCATGGCGGCTACCAGTACCGGATTGAATGCCATTCCTGCACCAAATCCCAACAGAAGCATGCCTGGCAAGATATCGAATAGAAAATCACCGTTTCCGGGGGCTCTGGCCAGCAGCAGAAGGCCTCCGGCGGCAAGCGCGAGACCCAGGACCAGCGGGGGTTTGATGCCATAACGAATGATTAGCCTCGAGGACAGGCTCAATGAGCACACGGCCATCACCACGTTGGCGGGCAGAAATGCAAGTCCTACTTCAAGAGGGGTATAACCCAGAACCTGTTGAAGGTAGAGGGCGCAAAGAAAAAACCAGGCGAACATCGAGGTTGCCCAGAGGATACCGATCAGGTTGGCTGTACTCAGGTTCCGCAACCGGAACAGACGCAGGGGGACCAATGGCTCCTTCACGCGAACCTCTATCGCTAAAAACAGCATGAACAACGAGGCTGCCAGCGCCAGCAAGCCGATAGTCTCCGTGGATCCCCATCCGGCGCGATTGCCATTCATGATCGCATACACCGCCAGCATCAATGCGGCAATGATCGTGATGGCGCCGGCCACATCGAGCGAGCCTCTGTTGATTTTTTCGGCCGGCGGAAGTAACCGGTTGGTCAGGCCGAGAACGATGATCCCCAGAGGCAGGTTAACCAGGAAAATCGAATGCCAGTCATAGGTGTTGGTCAGGACTCCGCCCAACAACACACCGATGCTGCCGCCGCCGGCACACACGAAACTGTAGGCGCCGATGGCTTTCGCGCGTTCGATCGGGTCGGTGAACAAATGAACAATCAGCGACAGTGCTGTGGCGGTGACCAGTGCGCCACCGAGGCCTTGGAATCCCCGTGCTGCGACGAGGATCCATTGAGTCGAGGCCAGGCCGCAGGCCAATGACGCCAGCGTAAAGAGGCTGACCCCGCAGATAAAAAGGTTGCGTTGCCCATACAAGTCGCCTAAACGACCGCCTAGCAGCAAGAAGCCGCCAAACGTCAGTAAATACGCATTAATGATCCAGGCCAGCGAAACATCACTGAAGCCCAGTTCCAGTTTGATCGAGGGCAACGCGACGTTCACGATCGTGGTATCCAGCACAATCATTAATGTTGCCAGGCAGACAATCATTAATGCTTGCCAGCGTTTTTCACGATAAGCGTCCTGCTCCAGACTCAGCGGTAATGAGCTTGCGTTTATATCGTCCATAAAAAATATCCATGTGGAAAGTTGCTTGAGTGGGGGGTGCTGCGAAGTACTGGATTCATTGGTCGTTGTAGGGGTTTTCCGACAGTTATATCGATGAAATATCGCGGTTTTAAAACAAATTACACATGTGGAAAAATGGTTTTGCAGTGAATTTAGCGCATTATTTGATATTTGCAAGTCGGGTTGCTTTCTCCGCTTTTTGTGTTGTAGGCTCGTCGTCAATAGTTCACTCGTTAGAGAGTTTTTCTGTTCGTTGTATAGTTATAACTCATTGTATTTATGTGAATTTTAAGAGTTTATGGACTAGGCGTTTAATTGGGCGTCAAGAATGGCCGGGAGGGCCGATATACAATGAACAGGCTCGCGAGTTGCCATGAGGAACTTATATTCGATCGAATCGAGAAGAATCCGGATGATCCTGGTTGTACGCTGACATATGGATTCCTGCTTCATGGCGATATAGTGGCAAGTGTTCTGGATGATGCCCTGTGTATTTTGATATGTCGCGATTACCCAAGTGCATTGAGTACATTTGTTAGAAGAGAATCTGGTCTTCATGTTTATCCGGCGGCGATGCCGGAATATGTACTCGAATACGTCGAAAGTGCACCCCATGGTCACCCCGGCATTTTGCCCGCTTCTGCGGCGTTGCTCCCGGAAAACCGGCTGTTTCGCTTCACCCTGACGAAGATCTCGGAGCACGTTCACCATCTTCGGTTGACGTTCAGCCATCTGATTTTCGACGGGCAGTGCTACCGGATTTTTTGTACGTTGCTGACCCGACTTTACGGGCAAGGGTGTGTCCGGCCCCACCTGCTCAGTGACGCTCAACGTCCCCGGCGGTGTCGTCCCTGCGTGGCAGCCACTCAATCGGCCGACACGGTCGCCTTCTGGAAGGACCGGCTGAGCCGATACCCGCTCGGCCAGACGTTGTCGTTTCTCAAGGGGCGACATCGAGGCGAATCCCCCTTCGTGACGGTCAGACGATCGCTGACCGGGTCGTCCTATGTTGCCCTCCAGGCTTTTGTCGAAGCCTCAAACAGTACGTTGTTCAGGTTGATCGTGGCGGCGACGGCGGTCACGATCGCCCGCTACAGTGATGAGGACCTTGAAGGGGTCAGCATTACCCACACGCTCGACACTCGACAGCAACCCGATGCGCTGGGGTGCTTCACCAGCCTGGTGCCCTTGTGGATTCCACACCATCCGGATTGGTCGCCTCGCCAGTACCTGAGCCATGTGGATCGGGAGCGCAGAACCCTCAGGCCGCATCAGCAACTGGCACCCCAGATGTTGCTGGGGTTGGCGGATGAGCGCCTGAACCGCAATCGTCCGGTTCTGAACGTAGTGGTCAATCAGTCCGAGGGACTGTTGCCAAGCGTCTGCCCTGAGCTGGAAGGGCTCAAGGTCGAATTGATTGAAACGCCATCGACCGGGGGGCCATACGACTTGGGGGTGAGTTTCCATCACGATGCCAAGGGGCTGTCCCTGAGTGTCGACATCCCCCGCAGCCTTGCTACCGATGCCCTGGTCCACCAGTGGGCCGATAACCTCATGCAGGTGTTGAATCGCTTCGTGAGTGACGGCGATACCGCCATCGACGCCATCGAGTTTGCCCAACCCTTGCGCCCGGCGTCATGCGGCGATGCAATGGCGTTGACCGAGGCCGACAGTGTGGTTGCACGCTTCCGTGAACAGGTGCAATTGCGCCCCGAAAAAATCGCCGTGCAGTCGCCGCAACAGGTGCTGACGTATGCTCAATTGTCGGACCAGGCCCTGCATCTGGCCCGGCAGATTCAAGCGGTTGTCGAGGGAGCTGCGCTGCAGCACGGTATCGGCCTGATGCTGGGGCGCTCCTCCTGGATACCGGTGTCGATGCTCGCAGCATTGAAGCTTCAGGTTCCGTTTATCCCGCTGGACAGCGCGCTGCCGGAACAACGGCTGGACGCGATCATTGTCACGACGCGATTGGCGGTTGTGCTCAGCGACGGACAGGCGGATGTCGCGGGTTTACAGGCTCGCCATCCCGGCGTGCTGGTGATCGAGTTGCCTCACGTCGCCACGCTACTGTCGAGTGTCAGTGAGGAACCGCTTCGGGAGCGGGGCTGCGATCAGGCCTACATCCTGTTCACCTCAGGTTCGACCGGTGTGCCCAAGGGCGTCGCACCGACCCGGGACAACCTATCGAATTTTTTGATGGCCATGACGTTTGAGCCGGGGTTCTGCGAGGAAGACCATTTCCTTGCGTTGACGCCCATCAGCTTCGATATCTCAATTCTCGAACTGCTGCTGCCACTGGTCGTCGGCGGCACACTGGAAATTGTCGATGATGAGATTCGGCGCTCGGCGACGGCACTCGCCCGGCACATCAATGACTCTGCGGCCACGGTTGTTCAGGCCACTCCCGCCTCCTGGCGATTGCTCAAGAATGCCCGCTGGTCCTGTCCCCGCAGGCTGACGATTGTTTGCGGTGGGGAAGCGTTGACTGCTGATATCGCGCAGTTCCTGCTCCGGGACCGGCACCTGCTGTACAACGTGTATGGTCCTACGGAGGCAACGATCTGGGCTTCCTGCGCGCGCATTGAAGTTCCCGATGTCATTTACCTCGGCCGCCCAGTACTCAACAGCCGCTTTTATGTCGTTGACGAGCACCTGCAAACCGTCGCCAATGGCCAGGCAGGAGAGCTGCTGATCAGTGGTGCCAGCGTGGCTCCGGGTTACTTGAATGTCGACAGCCATAAGGCATTCATCGATGTAGCCGGCGTACAGGGCAAGGTCTACCGTACGGGTGATCGGGTCAGAAATTTCGGCGAGGGGCAGCTGGCGTATTTGGGGCGGGCCGATAGTCAGCTCAAACTCAATGGTCATCGGATCGAACTTGATGAAATCAACGTGCGTCTCGCGGCGTTGCTGGGGCCGGTGGAGGTGTTCACGGTCGTGCGTGCCGGCACCGTCCCTCACTTGTGCAGCTTTTACTGGTCCGGGCAGGTCGATGCAGTGGATGAGCCGCGCGTCCTGGCTGACCTGAAAAAAGCAGTGCCGCTTTACATGGTCCCGGCCGCTCTCTTGCGTTTAGAGGCGATCCCGCTTACCACAAGTGGCAAGGTCGATTTGCGGCGCCTGGCCAGCGAACCGCTGGCGCTGCTGAGCGTCCTGCCCTCTGGCGCAGTCACTCCTGTTTCAGCGCTGGCGCCATCAACCAACGAGTCTGAGGGCAGCGAGGCCAAAGTCCGGGCCATTATCCTTTCTTGTCTTGGGGTGGATGTCCATGATCGACAAATGCCTCTGGGATGGCTGGGGCTGAACTCGATTTCCTACAACCTGTTGTCTCAGGCGCTGTCCGATGAACTGGGGGTGAGTATCGCCCCCCATCGTTTCTATGCTCTCAACACGCTGGCTGCCATCAGCGAAGAGCTGTCGGACCGCGAGCCGCGAAACGGTGATGCCGACAGCCAGCAGGCGCGTGAGACACAGCCGCCAGCGACCCGAACTGAACAGGACGATCAGATCGCGATCATCGGTTATTCAGTATTGATGCCTGAAGACCTTGAGGCCCCGGGGTTCTGGCAGGCTTTGCTGGACAATCGAAACCTGATCTCCAGCACCTCGCGTCCCGGTTTTACCGCGCCGCTTCAGGCCGGGTTTCTGAAAAATATCAAGGCGTTCGATGCCCGGCTGTTTTCCATTTCACCGCTGGAAGCCAACTACATGGATCCGCGTCAGCGCCTGCTCTTGCAGACGAGCTGGCGCGCACTCGAAGACGCCGGCTATGCGCCGCAAGCCCTGGCCGGCAGTCGAACCGGCTGCTATATCGCAGGAACAGGCGCCGACTACGCCACTCTGCAGGCTAGGTTCTCCACGCCACCCAATCCGTACACCTTGCCCGGCAACTCGTTGAGTATTCTGGCCAATCGTCTGTCGAGTTTTTTCGACTGGCGCGGCCCGTCCTTCACCTTGGATACCGCCTGCTCAGGTTCGTTGAGTGCACTGGTCAAGGCGTGCCAGGATCTGGCTTCGGGTGTTTGTGAAGTTGCGCTGGCGGGCGGCATCAACCTGATTGCCGATGATCAGATTTCCCTGGGGCTACAGGCCGGCAACTTCATGTCGCCGCGTTTTCGTTGTGCCAGTTTCGATGAGTCTGCCGACGGCTATGTCCGAGCAGAAGGCGTGGGCTGTTTCTTGCTTAAACCCTTGCGTCAGGCCCGGCAGGATGGAGACGCCATTCATGGTGTGATACTGGCGCATGGTGAAAATCATGGCGGGCGGGCCAACTCCCTGACCGCGCCTAACCCGGCGGCTCAGGCGGCGCTGTTGACCCGTGTCTACAGTCCCGGGCTCGCAGCGCAAGTCAGTTACATCGAGACCCACGGCACCGGTACGTTGTTGGGCGATCCGATCGAAATTGATGCGCTCAAGGCAGCCTGGCGCGAACTGTGTCCGAACCAGCTTGAGCAGTCGGTCTGGCTCGGGGCCGTAAAGTCCAATATCGGTCATCTGGAGCCGGCCGCCGGGGCCGCCTCGCTGGCCAAAGTGCTGCTGGCCATGCAGCACAGCACCCTGACGGCGAACCATCACTTCAGTCGGTTGAATCCACTGATCAACCTTGAGCAGTCCCCGTTCTCGATCCTCACCCAAACACGGCCGTGGCCTTCGCCGCAGGTGGCGGGTATCAGTTCGTTCGGTTTCGGTGGCGCCAATGCTCATCTGGTCGTTGGCCAAGCGCCGCGCCGTGAGCGATGTGCCAATCTTCACGCCTGCTATCTGGTCACGTTGTCCGCTGCCAGCGACAAAGCCTTGCAGGCCATGCGTGAACAGCTCAAAGACTTTTTGACACACAAGTTGCAGACCGATCCGTCGCTCCTTGACCTGGAACAGGTTGCTTACACGTGCAATAGCGGTCGTGCTCAGGCGGAATTCAGATTGGCCTGGGTGGCCGGCAGTCTCGCAGATCTGGTGCAGCAACTGGCACTGCCGTCGGACTCATGGCGTGCGGCCGCTCAAGCCAATGGCGGCGCTGCTGCATCGCTGCGCGCAGACCTGCCCCGGCACGAAGCGTTGTCAGCCCTCAGAGAATGCTTCTTGCAGGGCGAGACACTGGATTGGGCGAGCGTGCATCGGGGCGAAAGCGGGCAGCGAGTGCATCTGCCGACTTATCGCTTCGACGAACGCGACTACTGGTTTGACCAAGTACGCCCAAACCGTGCCGCGCAGGAATCGGCAAGATGATCGGGGAGGGTATTTTTGCCCCTTTTATTCACGCCCGGGGCCACGCCGCGACGCTCTGTGTGCCGCCCCATCATCCGTGCTTTTCCGATCATCAGGTGCGCTCGATGCCGGTCTTGCCCGGCGTGAGTTACCTGGAGCTGGTCTTGAATGCCGCGAAGCTGCTCTTTCCGCATTACACGACAAGCACTTTGGAAGATTGCCTGTGGCTCAGGCCGTTTCTTGGCAACGTCCCGGCCCCGCGACTGAACATCGAGTTCAAGCCGGTCGGCGATGAGCGTCTGGCGTTTACCGTCGGTGACCAGGAACATACCTATGCACTGGGCTACCTCTGCGCCGAGCCCGCAAAAACGGACGTTCCTGCGCAGGGGCAACGTATTCGCGAGCAGTTGGGGCGGCACTTCAGCCGGTATTTCAGCCATCAGCAGGTGTACGCCGAATTCACGGGCATGGGGATCGACTACGGCCCGTTCTTCAAAAAGATCAGCGATGTGCGCATCCATGAGCAACAGTCCCTGGCGTTGCTTTCAAGGCAGGCCGGTGCCGGATTTTGCTTCAGTAATCTACTGGACTGCGCGTTTCAATCGGGCATGGCCATTTCCATTGGCACCGAGCGCGGCAGCCTGATGCCGTTTTCGCTCGGCACGCTGGTGCTGCATGCGCCCATCGACTTCAGTCACACGAATGAATACTGGGTCACTACCCAGAAAAACACTGAGTTTCGAACCGACATTTGCGTGCTCAGCCATGACGGCAGACCGCTGATTTCGGTTCGCGACCTGGGCGTCAAACCGTCTCTTCTGTAAAGCGCAGATCATATTCATATGGAGGTGAAACATGAGCCAGCCCGTTCTTCCGTTCTCCCAGGTTGCATCATTGATATACGCACCTCGGTGGCAGTGTTCGAAGCTTCAGCCCGACACTCGCTCCTGCATCGAGCGTGACATTCTGGTCGTGGTTCCGGCCAGGCAGGTCGCTACTTTCGAAGCGCTCAAGCAGTGGTTGCCCGATGCGCAGTCGCTGCTGCTCAATGCCGAAAACGTCGAGCGGATAGGGCGCCTGGTTGAGAGCGGTGCGGCTTCGCGCATTGTTTTCATGTCGGTCACGCCTTGGCGCGATGGCATCGATGATCAGGCGATAAAAGTCTTTCTACAGATGAACAAGCGGCTGGCCAAACTGGCGCATCTGCGGTTGGATATCGTGACGGTCAAGTCGATCGTCTCACCGGCTGCCGAAGCGCCAACCCATCCGGTCGACAGTGTCTACATCGGTCTGGGGCAGACGGCTGCCAAGGAATTCAGTGGCTGGGACGTACGCTGTTTCTCGTTGGCGGCGTTCACCCAGGACCATTTTCGAGCGGCCTTGCAGGGGCAATTCCCAGTCGAGAGCGGCCAACCGATCACCCTTGATGACCATCAGTGGTGGACACAGACCCTGGCCGCGCAATCGCTGGCACCGGTCGATTCAGCCAAGGGCTTTAAACAAGCTGGCACCTACCTGATATTCGGGGCTACCGGTGGTCTGGGGAGCATGCTGGCTCATTACCTGGCCAGTCGTTATCAGGCCCGTCTGATTCTCGTCGGTCGTCGCGCCAGCGCCAATGAACTGCTCGCTGATCTGCGCCCCTTGGCCGCCAGTGTGGTGTATGAACAGGCCGACCTGGCTGATGCGGCCGCGGTCGCGGCACTGTTGGCGCGTTATCCCGAGATAGACGGGATCATTCATTCAGCGCTGGTGCTCGATGATGCGGTGCTGAGCAACATGACCGAACAGGCGTTGATGCGTGTGCTGGAGCCGAAGTTGCACGGCATGGTCAATCTGTTGAATGCAGTCCGTGGGCGGGACTTCGATTTCGTCCTGCTGTTTTCCTCGATCCAGTCCTACATTGCCAACGCCGGTCAGGCCAACTACACGGCGGCCTGTGTCAGCAAGGACGCGCTGGGTGGATTGCTGCGTGACGTACTGATGGTCAACACCAAAGTCATCAACTGGGGGTATTGGGGGTCTATCGGCATTGTGGCCTCGCCCCTCTACCGTGAACGGATGCAAAAGCTGCAGATCGGTTCGATCGAGGCGCCGGAGGGGCTGGCGATCATCGAAGCGTTGCTGCACAGCGCCGTTCCCCAGATCAGTGTGGTCAAGGCGTCGCCGCAAGCGTTGGAACGGCTGCGTATAAGCCCTCATCCGGAGGCTGGGATAGAGACCCCAGTGAACGCTGCGCAATCGCTGTTGGCTGCAGTCGTTCCGGCCTTTGATCCCGACAGTGAGAGCGTGCGCCGCAATATTGGTTTGTCCCTGGGACTGCAAAATTACGCACGTGCCCGCCTGGCGCAGACCACGATTCCAGCGGTTACAGTACCCCGACACGCCAAACTGGTGGCTGCCATCAACGCCATTGCACAGAGCCACGGCCCCAGTCGTGAGCAACTGTTGAGCGAGTTTCCGGAAAGCGCCGGACATGTCGCGTTGCTCGACGCTTGCCTGGCGCGCTATCCACAAATACTCAGCGGAGAAATTGACCCGCTGACTGTGCTGTTTCCTGAAGGAAGTTTCGCGCTGGTCGAGCCGGTGTACCGGGACAATCCCCTGGCGGATTATTTCAACAACATCGTGGCACAGGTCGTCGACAGGTTTGCCCGTCAACAAGCACGACCCTTGCAGTTGCTTGAAGTGGGTGCCGGCACCGGCAGTACCTGTCAATTCGTGCTCCCGGTATTGCAAGGGAAGGAGGCTACTTACACCTTCACTGACCTGTCCCATGCTTTTTTGAACAAGGCGCGCAGCCGTTTTTCCGAGTACGGATTCGTGCGTTACGAGCTCTGCGATATCGCGCGGCCGACCACCAGCGATCAGCGTTACGACGTCATCATCGCGACGAACGTCATCCATGCGACCGCCGATCTCCCGGCAACCCTGGCCAATGTGCGTGATCGGCTGGCGCCCGGAGGCATTTTCATCCTCAATGAAATAACGTCCTGCCAGGACTACGCCACGCTGACCTTTGGCCTGACAGAAGGCTGGTGGTTGAGTGTTGATCCTTACCGGATCCCCAACAGCCCGCTGGTGGCTGCCGCGACCTGGCAATCGTTGCTCAGCGATGCCGGATTCAGCGCAACGATCGGCCACGGTTCCGAGGATCAGCAAGTGATCGTTGCCAGGCTTGACGCCTCTGCCAATGCGTCTGCGGCAGTGTCCGGCGCCACCCCGAACGTTGGCGCCGCGGGTGATTCCCAGACGCCGGTCGAGCACTGGGTACGCCGGGTGATCGCTGATGTGCTGCACGCCTTTGAAGACGAAATCGATGTTGACCAGCCTTTCAACGAGTACGGCGTTGATTCGTTGATTGCGATGGAGTTGCTCAAACCTTTCAAGGAAAGCCTTGGGTACTTGCCGGCCACCGTATTGTTCGAACATCCCACCATCGCGCGTCTGACACGGTACTTCCTGACGGAGTTCGGCGAGGTGGTGCAGCGCGCGGCCGGCGCCATGCCGCCGCTCGCCGCTGGTACACAGCAACTGCCAGCCGCAGTAACGCCGACAGCGCCACCGTCGCTCGCGCCAGCCGTCACTGTCGGCGCAGCGGCGCCAACCTCGCTGCGGCCGGCCTGCGCGCTCCTGCGTCAGGTGATAGCCGAGACCATGTTGATGGAGCCTGATGAGCTGGAGGACACGGTGCCGTTCAAGGAATACGGCATCGATTCGATCATTTCTCTGGAGTTGCTTAAACCGTTGCGTGAGCGTTTTGGCTACTTGCCGGCGACATTGCTGTTCGAATACCCCACAGTCGACCGGTTGGCGACTTACCTGGAGCAGCAATACCCCGATGCCGTCGGGCCGCAGGCTTCAGAGCCTGCAATGGTGGCCAACGAATCACTGCGCGAACCCGCGCAAACGTCCTCCGCCGGCGCCGGCATGGACGCTGCGTCGCCGGCGCGCGCCGATGATCTGGCGGTCGTCGGTGTGGCGGGACAGTTTCCCGATGCCGATGATGTGCAGGGGTTCTGGGCCAGTTTGCAGGCTGGGCGCCAGTGCACCGCTTCTATTCCTGGCCAGCGCTGGCCGCTGGAAGGCTTTGAGAACCCGCGCAGTCCGCTTGAAGGAGGGAGCTACACCTCGATCGGTGGATTTGTGCGGGATGTCGACGCGTTCGATCACCAGTTTTTCAATATCACGCCGCTTGAAGCGCAGCGGATGGACCCCCAGGAGCGCCTGTTTTTGCAGAACGCTTATCAGACGTTCGCCGATGCCGGTTATCGGCGCGGTGATCTGAAGGGCAGTGAAACCGGCGTCTTCGTCGGGGTGATGAATGGCGGTTATGCCTGGCATCGGCCCGAAGAACCGACAGATCCGACGCCGACGTCGCTGTTCTGGTCCATTGCCAATCGTGTCTCCTACCTGTTCGATCTCAAGGGGCCGAGCATGGCCATCGACACCGCCTGTTCGGCGTCGTTGACCGCGCTGCACTTGGCGTGTCAGGCGGTGCGCAACGGCGACTGCACCCAGGCGCTGGTCGGTGGGGTCAACTTGATCGTTAACCCACGTCATTACGAGCAGCTCTGCAGCCTGCACATGCTGTCGCGCTCGGGCACCTGCAGCCCGTTCGGCTCAGCGGCGGACGGTTTCGTTGACGGCGAAGGCATCTGCTCGATCCTGATCAAGCCCTATGCCGATGCGATCCGCGCAAATGACCGTATCTATGGTGTGATTCGCGGGACTGCCATTAATGCCGGTGGCCAATCCAACGGTTACTCGGCCCCCAACCCGGAAGCGCAATCGCGGGTTGTCGGCAAAGCCCTTGAACGTGCCGGGTTGACGCCCGCCGATATCCATTTTGTCGAAGCTCACGGCACCGGCACCGAATTGGGCGACCCGATCGAGATCCGTGGCCTGAGCACCGTGTTCAAAGGGGTGGCACCAGGCTCAGTCGCCATCGGTTCGGTCAAAGGTAACGTCGGGCACCTGGAGTCGGCGGCGGGGATGACCGGCGTCATCAAGGTCCTCAAACAGTTGCAGGCTCGTACGTTGGCCCCCTCGATCAATGCGCAGCAGATCAACCCATTGCTGAATCTTGCCGACACGCCGTTTTACCTGGTTCAGCAATCCCAGGCCTTGCCGGCCAACGGAACCTTGTACGGCTCTGTCAGTTCTTTTGGCGCGGGCGGGGCCAATGCCCACGCGGTGTTGCAGTCGGTGCCGGCGCCGGTGGCACAGCCGACGACCGAGGTGAACATCGCGCTTTTGTCGGCGCGTACCGAGGCGGGTTTACAACGTCAAATCGACGCTCTGCACGACTGGCTGGAGCAGCACGATCCGTCGCTCACCGCCATCAGCTACACCCTGTGTTGTGCGCGGGAACACTTCTCCCATCGCCAGGGGTACGTGTTCTCAAGCAAGGCGCAGTTGTTGAGCCTGCTGCGTGAAGATTTGCAGCAGCGTGCGCCTGCGGTTGCCGATCCGGTCAATGCACCATCGATTGCTCAAGCGCTGGCCGGCAGCGGTCGGCTGCAGGCGGCTCAGGCCGCCGAACTGGTCTTGGCGTTCAGGGCGGGGCAGGACATTGCATGGTCCGCATTCTTTCCCCTGCGCGAGGTCATCTCACTGCCCGGTTATCCGTTCGAGAAAACCCGGTCGTGGGTCAAGTCGACACAAAGTGCATTCCATCACGCCAATGATCTGGTACGCCAACACTCGATTCTTGGCACTGAGATCGCACCGGCCGCGTGGGCTCTCGCGCACTGCCTGGAGAACCGCCGCGACGTGACCTTGAAGGCCGTGATATGGCGCAGTGTCATTCGTGACTTGGATGATGTGCTGCTGGGCATCAACGGTGAGCGATTCGAATTGCGCTCCCTGGATCACGCACAGATTTACTGCGAAGGGCTGTTGCAACCTGCTGTCGAAAACACGGTGGTGAACTGGCCGGCTCCCGAACCCTCGTCGACCTTTCTCGGGCATCAGGAGATTTACCGGCAGTTCACTCGGCTGGGTTACCAGTACGGCGAGGATCTGCGACCTCTGCGTTGGGCAAAGGTGGCGCAGACCAGTGTCAGGACATTGCTCGATGCAGGACGCGACTGGGGTTACCGGATATCGCCGGCACTGCTCGATGGCGGCCTGCAAACCGCCATTTTGATCCCGCAATTGCGGGGTCTTGGCGCGGACGAACTGCTGGTGCCTTACCACTTGGGAGAATGTCGGGTGTTGCGCATTCCGGAGCATGAAGCGGTGTTCTGCCACTGCGTCATGCGCCCGGCGCAGGCCAGTGATCGATCGGTGACCTTTGATTTGCTCTTCAGTGACGGCCAGGGCCGACCCCTGATTGTCATGCGTGAGCTGACGTCGGTGGTGGTGCATAAAAGTGCATTGAAAACTGAGCGGCCCACGGGCATCGACCGCGACATTTCGGCGGCTCACAGACCGTCGCGGATCGTGGCCTTCGACCTGGACTAAGAGAGGAACGCTCATGTTGATAGGTATGTTTCCCGGCCAGGGATCACAGTTCCCTGGTATGGGGCGGGAGTTGTTCGCCCGCTATGCGCTGCAATGCGAAATCGCCGACGACATTCTCGGTTATTCAATAACCGCCTTGTGCAAGGGTGAAGACTCCCCGCGCATGAACTCGACGGCTTACACCCAACCGGCGATTTTTTTCGTCAGTTGCCTGGCCTGGCTTGAACGTCAACAGCAAGCCGGTGACCTGCCGCAACTGTTGATCGGCCACAGTCTGGGCTTGTATGCCGCGTTGTTCGGCGCCGGGGCTTTTGACCTGGCGACCGGCCTGCGGCTGGTGGCCAAGCGGGGGGAGTTGATGGCGGATGTGCAGGGTGGGGCGATGGCGGCGATCATTGGCGAGAACGTCGAACGGCTACCCGAGTTGCTGCTTGAACATCAATTTCATCAAATTGATATCGCCAACTACAACAGCCCGGTGCAGGCAGTGATCAGTGGTAAGTCCGAGAATATCGACGCGGCGTGCAAAGCGCTGGAACAGCACAGCCTGCGTTGTGTGCGGCTTCCCGTCAGCGGAGCTTTTCATTCCCGCTACATGGAACCGGCCCGGCTGAGCTATGTCGCGTTCCTGCAACAACAGACCCTGGGTTCTCCCGGCACACAGGTTATTTCCAGCACCAGTGGCGAGCGTCTCGGGGAGGCGCACTTGCTGGAAGAAATGGGCTTGCAGCTTATTCGTCCGGTGCGCTGGACCCAAAGCATTCGAGCCTTGTGTTCACGCTTTGACGAGATTGCTTTCGAGGAAGTCGGACCGGGCCAGGTCTTGACCCGCCTTAACGCTCAATTGCTTGCGCACAACTGAACTGCGCTTACAGACACGGACGAGGTCGATATGAAACGCGAAAGGATTGCAATTATTGGCGGCGGCGCGGCAGGTACGACAGCCGCCTGGCAGCTGCGCACACTGCACGATGTCACACTGTTCGAGGCCGGACCGCGCTTGGGCGGCCATGCCTATACCCACCATTTCAGTGTGGGTGAGGACACGCTTCACGTGGACATGGGGGTGGAGTATTTCAACGAGCGCCTGGCCCCTAACCTGTTCGCGATGTTGCAGCAATTGGGCATCGATACCTACATCGCGCCCATGTCGTTTCGCGCGGCATTTCCTGGGGTTGACAATGCCTGGAGCAATCTCCATGGCCGGGGGCGACTGCGGGGTGAACTGGCCGATGAGATCGACCGTTTTCATCTGGACATGACCCAGGTGCTCAGCGGCGGTGATCCGCGTTACAAGAAACTCAACATTGGCGAGTTCCTGACCGAGCGCAACTACTCCGAAGCCTTCAGGCAACAGGCGCTGCTGCCCTTGTTGACGACGTTTTCCGGGTGCAATGCGCCTTCGCTGGAATACACACTCATGTACGTGGCGATCTCGTTCAACATGAGTCTGTTGTCGTTTTTTACGCCGGGCGTCTGGCGTAAAGCCAAGGGCGGCATCGATGGTTATTTGCTGCTGCTCGGCGAGTTACTGGGCGCGCGGGTGCGCCTTGCGTGCCCGATACGGCAAGTGCGCAAGGACACCGGTCGCGGCTGGCTGGTCGAGACCGAACAAGGCGACATTGAACAGTTCGATAGTGTGGTATTTGCCACGCACGCCGATGTCACCCTTAAGTTGCTTGAAGCTCCGACCGTCGAGCAACGGGACATTCTTTCGCGTTTCGACTATGTCCCGACCCGCAGTGTGCTGCACACCGACGAACAGGTGCTGGTCGAAGGCGGGCGCGGTGAGTACTGCGAGTTTTCCCGACCTTCAGGCCTCGAGGGCACGGACCACGGGCAATTGACGCGAATCAATAATGCCCTGGCGCCCTATGCCCATGTGCGTGAACCGGTGCTGGTGACGTTCGACCCCAAACAGGCGATCGCCCCTGATCGGCAGGTTCATGAACAGCACTGGAAGTTGCCGAAGCTGCGTCCGATCGACTTCTACCAGAAATCGCGCTATCGACGCATTCAAGGGCTTGGAAAGCTCTGGTATTGCGGCACCGACACCTCACTGACCGGCCACGAAGGGGCGGTAGTGTCGGGTATGGTCATTGCCCACCGATTGGGTGCCGACCATCCTTATGCCGACAACAACCTGGCCACCATTCAGTTCAATGTCATCAAGGACCTGATGGGGGTACACCGACCCTCCGAACGCTTCAAGGCGACATTGGGCAGCCTCTTGTTCGCTGCCGCCAAAGGCACCTCGCTGCACAAAAGCCAGTCTCATAAGTTCATCAAGGACGTCATCGTTTAAGCCGACCCAGGGCTTGGCGAACACATCATCTGACAGGGAGTTTCATCATGTTGATCAAGGCCGACAACGTATGCGTGGTTATTTTCAACATGCAACTGGAAATGATTCCGTTGCTGCATGAAGGCACGCAAGTGCTGAACAACTGCTGCTGGCTCGCCGATGTGGCACAGACCCTCGACGTGCCAACGCTGATTATCGAACACAGCAAACTCGGCGCACCGTCCCAGGCATTGAAAGAGGTGGCGGGCGCCGCCTCTTACCTCGAAAAGACCTGGTTCGACTGCAGCTCGCATGACTCGATTGCCCATCCGCTTGAGGCCACCGGTCGGCGGCAGGTGGTGCTGGCGGGGGCGGAGTCACATGTGTGCCTGCTGCAGTCGGCACTGGGGCTGCGTGAATTGGGCTATGAGGTCAGCGTGATGGCGGATGCGTGCAGCGCCCGTAATCTTTTCGATCACCAGCACGCGCTGGCCAATCTGGCGCAGGCAGGCATACGCGTGCTGACTCGGGAAATGTTTTTCTTCGAATGCATACGCCATTCCACGCGCCCCGATTACATCGATCTGGCGATGAAGTACCTGGACGGGCGGTACATCCGCTAAGCGAACAAAGGGCCTGCCCGCACGCCTGCTTCGATGGTTACCCGAGAGATATTTTTGATATGGATATTTTCAAGCGTCATTTCGTCCCGACACCGATGGCTTCCGGTTCGGATCCAGTGTTGAGCACCAGCGTCCTGTTGACTGACAGTGATGAGTTTGCACGCTGGGGCAGCACCGCTGGGCTGGTGGTCATTCAGACGGACATTGAACGTCTGGCCGCGCCGGATGAACTGGAAAAACTCCTGTCGCGCCTCGACGCGAGCCGTGCGCACACCGTCCTTTGTGCATTGTCTGGCGAATGCCCGCCAGCGGTTGAGCAATACCCTGCGGTCAGTCAATGTGCGCAGGTTTTTCTGGCGCTGCTCAAGGGCCTGATCAGCCAATCCAGAGCCGTCGCGCTGGTGGGGCTGCGCCGTCGCGACGCCCTGGCGGCCAGTGTGCTCGATGGCCTGGGGTTGTCCGCGTGCCAGGAAACGACCCGCCTGCGTTATGCCTCGCTGATCGTTGAGGGTGCGTTGACGTCGACGTTGACCCAGGCGATTGCCACGGCGTTGGACCAGACTGGCGTACGGCATCGCTTTGACGGGCAGACCCTGGCGCGTGAGCAACTTGAGCCAGTGGGCAATCGTGTCGAGTCGAGTCCGGGATCCACCTTGCGCCACAACGGTTGCTATGTGGTCACGGGCGGCGGCGGTGGTGTCGGGCGGCTGCTTTGCCGGTGGCTGGCCCGTGAGTATCAGGCCAAGGTCTGTGTGGTTGGGCGTTCCTCGGTGGATGACGAACGACGCGCAATGCTCTTGGCTCACGGTGTGACCTCTTATGTGCAGGCCGATGTGACGGACCGACAGTCACTGGCGGGGGCACTGAATCATTTCAAGGATCGTTATGGCGCCATCGACGGGGTTTTTCACCTGGCAGGTACGACGGCCGATCGCTTGCTGATCAACAAAAACAGTGCCGATGTCGAGCGGGTGCTGCTGCCCAAGATTGCCGGCAGCTTGAATCTTTGGGCCCTGGACCCCCTGATACAGCCAGGCTTTGTTTGCCACTACAGTTCCCTCAGTGGGCTGGTGGGCAATGTCGGTCAGGCCGACTACGCCGCTGCGAATGGTTTTATCGATGAGCTGACCGATTTTGTCAGTCGCCAGGCGCCAGCCGGTCGCGCTCGCTGGCAGTCGATCAACTGGGGGTTGTGGGCTTCCGAGGGCATGCAAATGGCCGAAGGGAGCAGTGAATTACTGGCCCTGTCGGATGAGCAGGGTTTGGCGGCATTGCGCACCATCCTCGACCAGGCTGCACCGCGTCTGGTGGCCTTCGTCGGCAGCCGCGCAGTACTTGGCGCACTGAACCCGTCCGGTGGCGGGCAAGGCGCAGCAGATGCACCGGCGGCCGTGCGCTTGCCATCCCAGGCTCAGGTCAGTGAGTGGATTTGTTCACTGGTTTATACCTACAGCGGCTTACGCGATGTGTCGCATGACGCATCGCTGGTGGCGCTGGGCGTGACGTCTTCGGCGCTGATCAGCATTGTCTCGGCCCTGGAGCATCGACTGAACGGCACCGGTGTCGCGGTCTCCCTGAGCAAGGCGCTGATTTTCGATTACTCATCGGTGACCGCGTTGAGTAAGTATTTGCTCGGCACCCAGCCCCAGGCGCTCGCTGCGGCATTTGGCAGTGAAGGGGCAGGGCCGACCGGGCCCTTGCCGGCCATCGAGGCGATTGCGTCCACGCCTGGCGCGCACGTCAACCTTGAGGACCGCCTGACACAGTGGGTGCAAGAGGTGGTTCGGCGTTTCAGCGGAATAACCGATCCGTCGGTGGACGACAATCTGCTTGAGCGTGGCCTGGATTCGGTGGCCAGTATCAACATTGCCACCGAACTGGCTCGACGTTTGTCGACCCAAACCCCGGTCAGCATCAGCAAGACGCTGTTGTTTGAAAACTCTAGCATCAGTCAGATTGTGCGTTTCCTGTTAGATCGCTACCCAGCGCAAATTGACGCGGTGCTGGACACTACTGTGGCGCAGACGGCGCCGGGTGTTACCTCTGCCGCCGTGACGGCGACGGTGGCGGTCAGCCCAGTGGTCGATGTCGCCCCTGGTGTCAGTGCTCACTATCGGCCTGAAGACATCGCGATTGTTGGCGTGGCGGGCGAGTTTCCTGGGGCGGATAACCTGGCCCAGTTGTGGGCATTGCTTGAGTCCGGGTCTGAGGCGATCAGTGTCATCCCCGCACAACGCTGGGACTGGCAGCTCGATTACTCAGCCGACCCGAAACAACCGGGCGCCAGCTACGGCCGTCATGGCGGCTTTCTGCGGCGGGCCAAGCAGTTTGATCCGGCGTTTTTTTCCATCACCCCGGTTGAGGCGGCGCGTCTTGACCCTCAGGAACGGCGGTTGCTGGAAATGGCCTACCATGCCCTGGAAGACTCCGGGC
This sequence comes from Pseudomonas sp. ZS1P83, assembly GCF_054897825.1. Taxonomy (NCBI): domain Bacteria; kingdom Pseudomonadati; phylum Pseudomonadota; class Gammaproteobacteria; order Pseudomonadales; family Pseudomonadaceae; genus Pseudomonas; species Pseudomonas sp. ZS1P83. The sequence goes on along the minus strand of NZ_CM142706.1, from coordinate 2,620,063 downwards.
ATTTTGCCGATCCGCGGGAGGACACCGGAGTCTTCACCGCTGCGATGTTCGGCCATTATCAAAACCTGAATGCCGCCAGCGCAGTGACCAGCAGTTCATTTGCCTCGATTGCCAACCGCATTTCGTACACCTTTAATCTCCAGGGCCCGAGCCTGTGTGTTGATACCATGTGTTCGGGGTCGTTGACCGCCCTGCATCTGGCGATCAACAGTCTGCGCAGTGGCGAATGCACCCAGGCGCTGGTCGGTGCGGTCAACATCATGCCTCACCCGGGCAAGTTCAAGCTGCTGTCGGCGGGACGTTTCCTGAGCCCCAGCGGACGGTGCCACAGCTTTGGTATCGAAGCCGACGGTTATGTGCCGGGTGAGGGGGCCATTGCCCTGATGCTCAAGCCGCTGGCCCAGGCGCAAGCCAATGGTGACCGGATACACGGGGTCATTCGTGCCTCTGCGCTCAATAGTGGCGGGCGCTCCAGCGGTTTTACCGTGCCCTCGGCAAGAGCTCAGGAAAAGGTCATTCGCCAGGCGTTAAGCAAGGCCGGTGTGGACGCCAGCCAGATCGATTATGTGGAAGCCCACGGCACCGGCACTCGACTGGGCGATCCGATCGAGATCAACGCACTGAGCGCGGCTTATGGCACGCGTCGGGGCGAGCGACGCTGCATCGGTTCGATCAAGAGCAATATCGGGCACCTTGAATCGGCTGCCGGGTTGGCCGGCCTGGTCAAGATCCTGCTGCAGTTCCAGCACCAGTCGCGGGTGCCGACGCTCAACTGTGAAATCGAAAACCCCTGGTTGAACCTGCCCGACACTGATTTCCGCTTGCCGCGCACAACCGAACCCTGGACCGCGGACACGCCGCTGCTGGCCGGGCTCAGTTCGTTCGGTGCCGGGGGCTCCAATGCGCATGTCATCGTTCAGCAGTACACCGGTGCGCCGCTCCCGCCTGCGCCACAGGCGGAATATTTGTTGCCTGTTTCGGCGCGCACACCCTTGGCGTTGAAGGCCCGGATCAACGATTTGCTCGCTTGGATCGACAAGCATCCGCAGGCCAGCCTTGCAGCGATTGCCTATACCTTGGGCGTCGCACGTGAACACTTTGGCCACCGTGCCTGTTTCGTTGGCGACAGCCTGGCTCGTTTCAAGCAACAGCTGCTGGATGCCGCTGATGGTGTGCCTGTCGTGGATCAATCGTGGTCTACCCTGCAGGCCCTTCAGGCGTCTTACCTAGCGGGGGAAACACTGAATTTCGCTGCGCTGCATGACAGCCGCAGGCTGGTGTCGTTGCCTCATTATCCATTCGAAGAACAATCGTATTGGGACGACCAGCTCGTTACCTCCGGGCCGGCGGGCGCTGACCCGCTCAAGCCTGGGGACGAGGACGTTCCGGCGCAGGCGAAGACCTCGGTGCCCGTGTGTTTTCAAGCCGTCTGGGAGCCCCAACCCGTTCACGCATCGGGTGGCGCGCGAGGGCAGGGCGCCATTGTCTTTTGCAACCCGTCACAGGCTCGGGCGTTGATCGGCCAACCGCACATCGTGGTGGTCACGCTCGGTGACAGCCTGCGTCTGGACGAACATTTCGCCCAAGTGCGCGTTGATTCGATTGACGATTGCCAGCAAGTCTTGCAGCGCTATGCCCCTGGTGATGCGGCGCAGCGACCGTGGCTGATCAATCTGGTGCAATGTTCGGGTGAGGACATGCAGGCTTCATGGGCCAGTTGGCAGTTCACGCTGGCCAAGGCGATCAGTGCTGCCGGGGCCCGTTACCGGATGGCCTTTGTCCACGAAGAAGGGCTGGATGTCTGGCCGATGCCCGCAGCCGGGGCAGTGAGCCGATTGTTTCGCGTGCTTCAAATGGAGCAGCCCGAATTCGAATTGTTGTCGATGACTGTCGCATCGCAGGACTTCGAGCATGTGCCTGAGCTGCTGGTGTCTGCGCTGGATGAACTCGCCAATGCCTCTGACGGCTTCAGTGCCAGTCGGCATATGGCCGGTGATCGCTGGCAGGCCCGCGTTCGTGAAGTTCCTTGGCCTGCGGCGAATGGCAGCCGTTTTCGCAACAAGGGTGTCTACCTGATCACCGGGGGCATGGGCCTGATCGGGCTGGCGGTCGCCGCACGCTTGATCAGGCAGTTCGACGCCAGGGTCGTGTTGGTTGGTCGCAGCCCCGCGGGGGAAGCAACCCGACACAAGCTTGCCGGGTTGACTACGCCGGCAAACGTCGACTACATCAGCGCTGACATGAGCGATAGCGCCGCAGTGGATAACCTGATCAAGTCGGTAATTGCCCGGCATGGCGCGTTGCACGGTGTGTTGCATGCTGCCGGGATCACCCGGGATGGGCTGTTGCGCAACAAACAGCTGGAGGACTTCCAGAAGGTGATAGCGGTGAAGCTCAACGGCGCGCGCCATCTCGATAGCGCAACCGCCGATGTGGCGCTGGATTTCTTCGTGTTGTTTTCATCGGTGTCCGGGTTGTTCGGCAATGTTGGCCAGGCCGATTACGCCGTGGCCAATCATTACCTGGACCTGTTCGCCGGCGGTCGTCAGCGGCAAGTTGCCCGAGGTCATCGTCGTGGTTTGAGCCTGTCAGTGAACTGGCCTTTGTGGCTTGAGGAACAAGGCACCGATCCACAGGATCGGGTTGCCCTGGGCCGCTATTTGCAGGACAACTACGGCATGCAACCGCTCACCCCCGCCGCAGGCGTCGACCTGTTGGTGAGGCTGATCGATGGCGTGGACGCGAGCATGACGCAGATTGCCCCGTTCGTTGGCGACAGCGAGAAAATCCGTCGCAGTGTCGCTCCTGACGGATTGCGCAGCAGCGCGGCGCTGAAGCCTGGCGCAGTGGGCATCGCTGAAACAAGCAGCGAATCGGCGACACCGGAGCAACTGAAGCTTCGGCTCAAGGCGCTTGTGAGTGCGTTGACCGGTTTGCTCCCTGAGAACATCGATGATCGTTGCAGTTTTGGTGACCTGGGTTTGAACTCGGTCATGTTGCAACAGCTGGCGCAGGATATTGAGGAACAGTTCAAGGTGCCGATGGCCCCCAATACGCTGTTCACCTACAACTCAGTCGCGCAGTTGATCGATTACCTTCATGAACGGGGTGCGCAGTCTGCGGCCCCGGTCTCGGCTCCCGGCCCGGACGCACGCTCATCGTCAGCACCGGTGGCAACGCCGGCCAGCGTTCCAGACGCCGATGACCAACGGATTGCAATCATCGGCATGGACGGCCGCTTGCCCGGCGGCCAGGGGCTGGCCGGATTCTGGGAAGGGCTGATGGCCAATCGCAGTGCGATCAAAGAGGTGGAACGCTGGCCCGACAAGGCCTGCCATGCCGGGATCATCCATGAGATCGGGCACTTCGATGCACGTTTTTTCGGGATATCGGCGCGCGAGGCGATGCTGATGGACCCGCAACACCGACTGTTTTTGCAAGCGTGCTACAACACGTTGCTCGATGCCGGTTACGCGCCGTCCTCGCTCAAGCGTGTGGGGGTTTTCGCCGGCGTTCAGTTCAGCGATTACCAGACCCTGCTGCAGCGTTCCGGACAGAGTTTTCATCCCTTTGCCGCCACCGGGAATGCCCATGCGATGTTGGCTAATCGGGTGTCCTACCTGTTCGATTTCGAAGGCCCGAGCCAGTCCATCGATACCGCCTGTTCGAGTGCACTGGTGGCGGTGAACCGTGCCGTCATGTCGCTGCAACGGGGGGAGTGCGACTACGCGCTGGCCGGTGCGGTCAGCTTGTTGATCGACAGCGACATGACCGAAGCGGCGCAGAGCATGGGCGTGCTATCGCCGAACTTTCGTTGCGCCACATTTGATAGCGAAGCCGATGGCTACGTTCGTGCGGAGGGGGTTGGCAGCCTGTTGCTCAAGCGTCTGGTCGATGCTCGCCGCGACGGTGACAGCATTCATGCGGTGATCGAGGCCGCCGAGGAGAATCACGGAGGGCGGGCCAACTCGCTAACGGCGCCCAACCCCAACGCGCAGAAACGTCTGTTGCTTGCCGCCTACACGCCGCCGCTGGCAGCCCGAGTCAGTTACATCGAAACCCACGGCACGGGAACCCGCTTGGGCGATCCGGTGGAAATCGATGCCTTGAAGGGCGCCTGGCACACGCTGGCGCCAGGCCAGAAGCACCCGGTTTTGCTGGGCTCGGTCAAGACCAATGTCGGTCATCTGGAACCGGCCGCCGCCATTGCGTCACTGTTCAAGGTGATTCTGGCCTTCAAGCACCGGGTACTGCCGGCCAACCTGCATTTGCGCACGCTCAACCCTTACATCGACTTCGAGCACTCGCCGTTCCAGGTGCTGGATCGCAATACGCCTTGGGAGGGGCACGATCGCGTCGCCGGAATCAGCTCGTTCGGTTTCGGCGGGACCAATGCTCACGTGGTCCTGTCCGAACCACCGGCCTTCACCGCACAGGCGTCGTTGACACACGGGGAGCACCTGATCGTGTTGTCTGCCCGCAGTCGTGACTCGCTGCTGGCAATGAAGGAGGCCTTGTTCCGTCACCTTGATTCGCCACTGGGTCGGTCGCAGCCTTTGGCTGACATCGCGTTTACCCTTGGGGCCGGACGCGAGCATTTTGAATATCGCCTGGCCTGGAGCGTTCGAACCGTCGATGCGTTGTTGCATGCCTTGCGCGCGGAACAGACACCGGATGTTCACCGCGTTGGACGAGGCGCCGAGGCGCCCGAAATCGACGGGCAATGGCCGGACCCTCGCGAGCGGTATCTGCACGGGGGGCAGGTGCAATGGCCGACCGTGTACCCGCATGCTGGCCGGCTCCATTTGCCCGGTTATGCCTTCGATACGCGCCGCTATTGGTTTGACGATGAATCACAGGTTCAGCCGGGCAATCGCTGAAATCACAGGAGCAGAACATGCACACGGACGAGACACACAACATGACAGCACACCTGAAACCGCAACCGGCCGAAAAAGTGGTGATTGTGGGGGCTGCCTGCCGTCTGCCCGGCAGCGAGTCGCTGTCGGCCTATTGGCAAAACCTGATGACCGGTCAGCGTTGCGTTGCCCCGGTCACGCGATGGGAGTCTCTGCGCGGGACGGCGGTGCATGGCGGCCTGCTGGAGCATGTGGACGAGTTCGATGCGGGGTTTTTCCGTATCTCGCCCAACGAAGCGCGCTGCATGGACCCGCAACAACGATTGCTGATGGAAACCGTGCAACATCTGATGGATGACTGCGGTGTGCCGGTCCAGGCCTTGCGCGACTTGCAGTGCGGGGTGTTTTGCACAGGCCTGCCCGGGGACTACAAGTTTTTGCTGGCGCAGGAGCCTGAATCGGCTTTCAGCAGCCACAGCTTTCTTGGCAACGCCACTTCGTCGTTGGCGGGAAGGGTGTCTTATTTCTACGATTTCCATGGCCCCTCGGTGAGCCTTGATACCGCTTGCTCATCGTCATTGACGGCCTTGCAGATTGCCGTTTCACAGCTGCGTGCCGGTGAATGCGAGGCTGCGTTGGTGGCTGGGGTCTCGGTGTTTGCCACTCCGGAGGTGTTCGAGTTTGCCCAGCGCTCGAACATGTTGTCGGCGCGGGGGCACTGCGACGCTTTCGGTGACGAAGCCGACGGTTTCGTCCCGGCCGAGGGCGTGGCGGCAATCATGTTGATGAGCGCCGGCAAGGCCCGGGCCCTGGGGCTGGAAGTCCTGGCAAGCATCGAGGCGATCAGCCTGAATCACGACGGCATGAGCAATGGCATGATGGCGCCCAATAGCCAGGCTCAAGCGGCGCTGATCGCCGGTTCCTACGAACGTTGTGGCATTGACGTGGGGCGTATCGGCTACGTCGAGGCCCACGGTACCGGCACGCGCCTGGGGGATTCGATTGAGGTGGCGGGGCTGGTCAACGGCTTTCGTGCTCAGGCGCAACCTTACGACACCTATCTGGGGGCCTCGAAAAGCGTCATCGGCCACACGCTGGTGTGTTCCGGGTTGGCCAGTTTGATCAAGAATCTGCTGATCTTTCGTCACAGCACCATTCCGGGCCAGCCTCTGGCGGGTTCCCTCAATAGCGCGCTGGACCTTGATCAGTTCAAGGTCTGCGAGCAGGCAGTCCCCTGGCCGTCCGACAAGGCGTATGCCTGTGTCAGTGCCTTCGGTTTTACCGGCAGCAATGCTCACCTGGTGCTCGGCAAGCCGAAGCCGCGCCGGATTGACCCGCAGAACAGCCCGGGCCCCTGGGCTTTTTTGATCAGCGCTCAATCCTCCGCCAGCCTTCATGCGCGTGTCCGGCAGGTGCTGGGCGTTCTCGATGGGCTGCCGGACGATCAATTGGCGGCTCTTAGTGTGGCGCTTGGCAAAGGAAGCCAGCCGTACCGTCTGCGTCTGGCTGTCACGGCTTCGACTCGTGAGTCCCTTGTAACGCAATTGCAGCAATGGCTGGCGACACCGCCAGAGCAACTCGGCGTCGGCTGCTCAAAGGTCGAGGGCCTGGGCGACTCCGTGCTCGCCGAACGCTTGCAGCGATGGTTGGCGGGGATCGACCTGCCGCTTTACGGCACCGAGCACGCGGCTCGATACCCACGAATCGAACTGCCGGGTTACCCGTTTGATCGCAAGTCCTACTGGGTGGGAGCCGAACTGATTGCTGCTCAAGCACCCGTTGCTGTATCGAGCCCGCGGCGAGGCAATGTTCTGGACACGCTGAAAAGTGATCTGGCGCGATTGCTCGGTTTCGATCAGGCCGACATTGATACCAGCCGTTCGCTGCGCGATTACGGTGTCGATTCGATTTCGTTGATTGAGCTGTTGAGCCGATTGGGTGCCGGCGCGAGCCGGATGCAGCCTCATGACGTATTCGACTTTGCGTCCATTGCCGCACTGGCCCAGGCACTGGAGGGGCTACAACCCGTTTTGACAGCCGCCTCCCGGGTTGATGCCGTCGTGCCGGTCGACCGGTCGCCAATGACCTGGACACAAACAGGGCAAGGGCGCGCCATCGTGCTGCTGCCACCGTTGAACATGAGCGCGCAGGCCTGGATGCAACAAGTCAATGTCCTGATGCGCCAGGGTTTCGCCCTGCATATTCCGTCGTATCCCGGTCACCAGGGTACCCCGCTTGATAAGGGGAGCTTAAGCCTGGAAGGGCTGGTGCTGGAGATCGAGGCCTATATCAATGAACAGCTCGAAGGCGAGCCTGTGCCCGTGGTGGGCTGGTCGTTGGGGGGCTGTCTCGCATTGGCGCTTTGCCGCCGAGCCCCGGCAATGGTCGAGTCGATGATCCTGATCAGTACCGCCGCACGTTTTGGCGATGATATCTTCGGTAAAACCATCGAGTTGAATGCTGAACTGCAAGCCCATGCCGATTACCTGGATATCTTGCTTGAACCTCGGCAGAGCATCGCCGAACAAGTCGGGGCCGGGGCGTCGATGAGCACGCTGAGTTGTTACTACCAGATGCTCGGACAACTGGATTTCAGTGCGCAACTACCCAGCATTGCTGTGCGGACGTTGATTGTTCATGGTCAGCAGGATGTGGTCATCGCCGGGGCGGATGTGAAGCTGTTACAGCACCTGCCCAACGCCCGACTGGAAGTGTTTGCCGATCAGGGACATTTCATTCCGTTGACCGCCGCGCGGCGCTTCAATGAACTGCTGCTCGACTTTGTACAGGCTCGGCAACCTTGAATAATCCGACCTGTACCCAACAGGACCTGGGCCAATGCGCACTGGACGGATTCCTCACCGGTATCGAGTCGCTAGACACGGGCCTGGCGGCAGTCACGGCGGTGTCGGGGCGCTTCAACCTGGAGCGCTTCGATCCTGGTTTGTACGCCCGTGCGGGTGTCGACTGTCCGCCAGCTATTGTCCGGGCTGTGCCACGCCGCCAGGCCGAATACCTGGCGGGGCGCTGGTTGAGCCGGCAGATGTGGGCCAAGCGCAATCTCGCGCCGGTGCAGGTTCATTCAGGGGCTCATCGTCAGCCGATATGGCCGAGCGGTTGGGTCGGCTCCATCAGCCACACATCGACTATCGCCGTCAGTTGCCTGGCCAAGTCTTGCGAGGTCGGACTGCTGGGCCTGGACCTGGAGAACTGGCTGGCACCAGAGGTCGCCGACAGGATCAGCGCCACCATCGTCGACCGCCAAGAAGCCCACTACCTTGGAATGCTGGGGCCTTTTGAGCACATGTTGACCTTGGCTTTTTCAGCCAAGGAAAGTCTGTTCAAGGCCGTTTATCCGCAGGTTGGCCGTTATTTTGATTTCGATGCGGCGCGCCTGGTCGAGATACATTGGCCCTCGGGACGTCTGGTGTTGAGGGTGACACAAGATCTCTCGACGTCGATCAGGGCCGGCATGCTGTTCGAAGGTCATTTTCAAATGTGGACAGGCGCCGTGTTCACGGTCATTGCCCATCCGCAGGGTGCTGTTGCGCACCATCAGGGAGTGGTTCAGTGCCTATCGGGCCGATTGTTTAAGGAAGCGTCATGACTCAACGGTTACTTCAACTTGATCAAGTGTCGTACAACCTGCCCGACGGGCGCGTTCTGTTCGATCACTTGAACCACACCTTCAGCGCCAGGGCCACTGGCATCGTGGGCGCCAATGGCTGTGGCAAGTCCTTGCTTGGCCGGCTCCTGACGGGGGAGCAACTGCCCACCAGCGGCATCGTCCGTCGCGAAGGGCGGGTTTACGCCGTGGCGCAGTTGCTGGAACCCGAGCGCTATCCCAGCGTTGCCGCGCTGGCCGGGGTCGCCCCTATTCTGGCGGCGCTGGATCGCATTGCCCAAGGCAGCGTCGACGATGACGACCATTCGCTGGCGGTCGACCAATGGGATTGCGCCACACGCCTTGAGGCGCAACTGCAGCAGATCGGCCTGGGTCATTTGAACGCCGACGCGCGCACCGACGCACTCAGTGGTGGCGAACGGCAACGGGTGGCGCTGCTGGGGGCATGGTTGTCCAGGGCCGACTGGCTCATTCTGGATGAGCCCAGCAACCACCTGGATATTGAACAGCAACACAAACTTGCGCAGCAGATCGATCGCTGGCCCAACGGCCTGGTGTTGATCAGCCACGACCGCGGACTTCTGGAACACGTGAACGAAATTGTCGAGCTTTCACCCTTGGGGCTGGCGGCTTATGGCGGCAGTTACAGTCAGTATGCGGCGGCACGCGAGCAGGAACAGCAGTCGTTCCAGTCGGCATTGCAAGGTGAGCGGGCGCAGGCCAAGCGCGAGCAACGTGAGATGGCCGTGCAGATGGAGCGTCAGCAACGGCGTAATGCCCGCGGCGACCGTCAGGCCCGTGACGGTAATCAGACCAAGCTGATCACCAACGCCCAGAAAGAGCGCAGCGAAAACAGTCAGGGGAAATTGCGCCTCAATCAACAGGTGGCCCGGGAGCAGCAGCAACAACGGATCGCCGAGGCCCGTGCGCGGTGTGCGCCGGACATTCAACGCATGATGTTGTCCCCGGAAAGCGTAGTGCCCAATGGCAAGATGATTGTGCAGCTCAACGACGTCATTCTCCCGTTCGGTTACGCGGCGCCGGTCAATCTGACGCTGACGGGGCCTATGCGCATGGCAATCCTGGGCGCCAATGGCAGCGGCAAGTCGAGTCTGTTGCGAGTGATCGCCGGCCAACTGCCGGTACGCGAAGGCGAACTCATACGCAGTTGCCATGTCGGCTGGCTGGATCAACACGCCGGATTACAGCACCCCGAACGCACGGCGGTGCAATGGCTCTACGAGAGTAATCCGGAGTTGCCCGAAGCCGAAGCGCGAACCCGGTTGGCGCAGATGGGCATTGATGCGGATCGTGCAACGCTCAAGACCTGTCAGTTGAGTGGCGGCGAACGCCTGAAAATAGCACTGGCTGCGCAGTTGTATGCCCAGCGACCACCGCAGTTGCTATTGCTGGACGAACCGGACAACCATTTGGACTTGCCCAGTAAAATTGCGCTGGAGCAGATGCTCAATCAGTACCAAGGGGCATTGATCGTCGTCTCACACGACAGCGCTTTTTTACAGGCCATCCATCTGGACGCCGAGTTCCATCTCAACAGCTAGAGACCGTCACTTCGGATAAAGCGGCGGCAATCCACTATCACCCACCGGGTCCTGAACCCGTTCAGCAATCGGGATCGCACGAATCGCGCGCCACAGATCTTCACCTTGCCAATGTTGGCCGGTTTCGCTGTAGAGCGCGCCGTTCAAGCCGTCAAGGGCGTCGGACAGCGGCACAAAACGCGCCGCCATATCGGCCAGGGTTTCCGGTTGTTGCCGGGCCCAGGCGTCGAGGGCCTGGCGGGTGGCGTGGGAATCGTTGGCCTGACAGGCACGCTTGAGGTCGTCGAGTACGGTGCGCGGGCTCGGTCCGGTCTGCGCCGCGCGCAGGATCGCCGGTTGCCAGCGGGCGCGCCACCAGAGACCGAAGCCCAGCAGGGTGGTGCAGGCCAGGATCAGCGTGCTGAGTTTCCACCACCGCAGGGCTTCGTTGTCGGCAGCAGAAAGGACTTGAGGCGTGCCAGCCGGGGTGTCGACCATCAGGCTCGGATTGTTCGCCACCGGCAGCGTTCGGGCCGGCAGGCTGCTGTGTTCCAGGTGGTCCTCGAAGGTGTTCCACCAGACCACTTCAACCGCTGGCAACTCGATCGCGCCGCTACGCGTCGGCACCAGGGCTTCACGGTCTTCGCGACTGCCGACCAGGCCTCGCTCGCTGTTCTGGTTGCCCAGCACGGGTTGATCCGGGTAGCGCCGCAAGCCGTTGACGTCGGTGGCGGGCAGCGGTGGCAATTGCGAACTGGCCAGGCCTTCAGCCTTCACTGTCAAGCTGCGGGTCAAAGAATCACCCACCTGCGCATGATCCGGCTCCGGGTTCCAGCTTTCGCTCAGGCTGAGGCTGCGGGCCGGCAGCCATGGCATGTCAGTCGGGTACGTGATGGGTTTGGCCCTGACCGTCAGCAGAATCTCTGCGGAGCTGACCCGCATCAGTTTGCCGGATTTGGGTGCCTGGGTGGCGGCGCCTTGGGCGGGCTGTGCGTCCACGAGTGCAGCATTGAATATCTGCGGCGGAATGACCAACTCACCGCTGTGTTGCGGGTAGATCGCATAGCGCATCTCGATCACGCCGTGGCGCAGGCCATTGATGTCTTTCTCGTAGGTGCGCGCCTCGCCCAGTTGCTCGATGCGCACATCGGGGATCTGCAAGGGGGGCAGGCTGCTGTCGTCGTACAGCGACACCGAATGGTAGATGCGCAAGGTCAGGACCGCCTGGGCTTGCACATACACGCTGCTTTGATCGAGGCTGGCGTCGATGAACACCGGGGCCCGTTTGTTCGGGCTGTCCTGGGTTTCGGTTTCGACCACTTGCACGGTGATTGGCTGGCTCTGTACGTCACCCAGTTGCAGTGACGGAATCATCACGCTGCCGTTCTGCCGAGGCAGCAGGGTGATGATCCAGCGGGTGGTCGCACGGTTGTCGCCGTTCAGGGTGGTCAGCTGGTTGACCTGACGGGTGCCGCGCACTTCGAACAGCGGCTCCAGCGGTGTCAGATCAGGCTTGCCGAACTGCGTTACGTCGTTGGATTCCAGCGTCAGCTCAATCGTCTCGCCGGTGTTCAAGCGACTGCGATCCACACTGGCGACCAGCCCTGCTGCCTGTGCCTGAACGGTGCAGAGCAACAGGGCAGGCAGCAGTGAGAGCAAGAGGGCGGTGAAGCGGGTCATCGAATTTTTCCCTGATCCTGATGTTGTTGCTGTTCGTACCAGAATTTGCGCCTGAGCAATTCACCCGGGTCGTCCGGGATCTTGCGCAGCCATTGCTCCAGCGCCTGGCGCTGTTCACCATTGATGCTGTCGCTGGCGGGGCGCAACGGTGGTTTGGTGCTTTGTTCGTCTCCCAACTCGCTGCCCGGAACTTCATTGGTGCCGGGTTTCGGCGGCGTTTTGTTCGGTTGCTCGGAGTCCGGCGTGGTCTGCTGGGCGTCGGCTTTCGGTTCGCCATTATCTGACGGTTGCGTGGCCGCGCCCGGCGGCGTTTCTTGTGTGGGGGACTCGGTCTCGTTGCCGGCGTTTTTGTCCCGCTCAACCGGCGGTGGTGTGTTTTTCTGCTTGAGCAGTTTTTCCACCAGCGCCTTGTTGGTCTGCGCCGGACGCAAATCCGGTTGACGCTCCAGCGCTTGTTCGTAGGCATCCAGCGCTGCTTCCAGTTCACCGCTTTTGGCCAGGGCGTTGCCACGATTGTAGTGGGCGTGGGCGTCGTTGCCTTCGGCGAACCGCTGGGCGGCGCCACTGTAGTCGCCGGCTTCGTAGAGCGCTACACCTTGCCATTGTCGATCGTCGAAATGCTGCGCGGCCTCGGCTGGGCGTTTCTGCTTGAGCAAGTGCAAACCCTGTTGGTCGGGTCGTAGCCACAAATCTTCGAAGTCGAAGGCATAACTCGGTTGTGGCAGCAGCAATAGCAGTGGCAAGCAGAATAACCAGCCGCGACGGCCGGCGCAGGCGGCCAGCAGCAACAGTGGCAGCAACAGCCAATAACCCTGATCGGCCCACGTGTCGAGACGCAGGGTATGGCCGTCGTTGCGCAGCGTGCGTGGACCCTCGAGCAAGCCAAGGGCGCGTAGGTCGGCATCGTCCAGGCGTGCGTGGCGATAGCGTCCGTCCAGGTCATTGGCAAAGGCTTTCAGGCTGGGTTCGTCCAGATGTGGCACCAGAATCGCGCCCTGGTCGTCCTTGAGAAAGCTGCCGTCTTCCTGGGTGATCGGCGCTCCTTCGGCAGTGCCAACTCCGAGCATCAGAAATTGCGTCGATTCACCGTCCAGCACCTGCCGAATCCCTTGGCGTTCCTGTTCGGTCAGGGTTGAACCGATCAGCAGGATCCGACCGTCGCCGAGGGCGCCTTGATCCAGCAGCGCTAGGGCCTTGGCCACCGCCAGATCGGCGCGATGACCCGCCTCAGGCATCAGCGAAGGCTTGAGGGCCTCCAATAGATTGCGGCTGGTCGACAGGTCATCCGACAGCGGCACCAGCGTGTGAGCGCTGCCGGCGTAGACGACGATCGCGGTCTGGGCGTCGCTGCGGTTCTGCAGCAGGTCGAACAGCTTGCGCCGGGCCTGTTCCAGCCGGTTGGGTGGCACGTCAGTGGCGAGCATTTCCGGGGTCAGCTCAAGTACCACGACCAGTGGGTCGGCGGGTTTCTGACTGGTTTGCTCGACACGTTCCCAGCTCGGTCCGAGCAGCGCCAGAACGGTCAACACCCAGGCACATCCAAGGATGACCCACGGCAATTTGCTGTCGCGACCACTGCCTCCACTGAGCAACGCCGCATGGAAGGCCGGTGGCAGAATCATCTGCCAGCGCCCGGCGCGCTTCTGCCGATGCCAGAGTTGCCAGAGCAACCAGCCGAGCAATGGCAACAACAGCAACCACCAGGGGCGGAACCAGTACGGCCAGAGCGCGCTCATCGGCGCCTCCGCAGACGCAGGCGTTTAAGCCGCTGGCGCCAGTCGGGCAATTGCGTTTGCAGAAGATCCTTGGTGAACAGTCGCCGCAACGGGTTGTCCGGCCAGCGCTCGCGAACCACCAGCAGCATGCTCAACAGCAACGCCATCGCCAAAGGCCAGTGGTACAACGCTTGTGCCGGGCGAGCCTGAGTCGGTTGTTGGGTCACGGGTTCAAGTTTGTCGAGGGTGCCTTTGATCGCTTGCAGTTCCTTGTCATCGTGGGCGCGAAAATACTGGCCGCCCGTGGCTTCGGCGATCGCCTTCAAGGAGGCTTCATCGAGGTCGAGGCTCGGATTGACCCCCAGGAAACCCAGCGTGCCGCTTTGTTCCGGATCGGCGCCGATACCGATCGGGTAGATTTTCACGCCTTCATTAGCTGCCAGCCGCGCCGCCGTGAGCGGGTCGATTTCACCACCGTTGTTGGCGCCGTCAGTGACCAGAATCAGTACGCGACTTTGTGCCGGGCGTTGGCGCAGGCGTTTGAGGGCCAGGCCGATAGCATCGCCGATGGCGGTGTTCTTGCCAGCGATGCCGATCCGCGCTTCGTCGAGCCACACGCGCACCGTGTGCCGATCGAACGTCAGCGGTGCTTGCAGATACGCCCGGCTGCCGAACAGGATCAGCCCGACCCGATCGCCCTCACGACTTTCGAGGAAGTCACCGAGCAAGTGCTGAACCAGTGTGAGTCGACTGACGTCTTCGTCCTGCCATTGCATGTCGGGAAAATCCATGGAGCCGGACACGTCGACCGCCACCAGCAGATCGCGACCGCTGGCGGCAATCGGCAGCGGTTCGCCGAGCCATTGCGGGCGCGCCGCGGCGATCAGTAACAACAGCCACAGCAGAATGAACGGCGCTTGTTGACGCCAGGCCGGCAGGTTGGCCCGGGCGCGGCGACGGGCGAGGCCTTCGAGGTCACTGAGGAAGCTGACTTTGAGCGCCGGCTCGCCACTGTCGGCGACAGGCAAAACGACGCGCATCAGCCAGGGCAGCGGCAGCAGGGCAAAGATCCACGCCCAGGCGAACTCAAACATGTTTACGAATCCAGGTGTCGACGGCTTGGGTCAGGCCGGCGATGGCCTTGTCGTCGAGTTTGCATTCGGGTTTGTAGGCGCCTTCGACCAGCACCATCCAGCGGGTCAGACCGGCGGCCGGGCAGCGATTGTCGAGGAATGCCAGCCATTTGCGCCCATTGAGGGTGTGGCTCTGACTGTAAGGGTAGTGGTTGCGGCACAGGCGTTTGAGCAAACCGTTGAGTTGCTGCAACCAGGCACCCGCCGGAGCGCCGTCGTAGGGTTTGGGCATCCGCGCCAGCTCGGTCAGCGCGGCGAGGCGCACCGGGTCCAGCGGTTGTTCGGTACGCACGACAGGGCGTTTGTTCACAAGGAAGCGCCTCGCCCTCCACACACCGAAACCGATCAGCGGCAGTAACAACAGCAACAGCCACCAGCCCGGTGCCGGTGGCCAGAATTCGATCGGTGGCGGGGAGATCAGTGGTTGCAGTTGATCGAGGCTGCTCATCGACCTTTCCCCGGCTTCTGTGGGTTCAGGTACTCGCGCAGTTGCTCGATCATCTCGCTCTGGGTACTCAAGGGCATCAGCAAAACCCGTAGCTTCTGTGCCAGCAGTTCCCAGCGAGCGATGCGGGCTTCGGCCTGGGCGCGATAGGTCTGGCGCAGCTCGAAATTCAAGGTGTCGAGTTCCAGTTGCGCACCGCGTTCGGCGAAGCGTAAAAGCCCGGCGGCGGGCAGCGCGTGATCCAGTGGGTCGGACACCGGCAGCAGCAACAGATCGCAATGCCGCGACAACAGGCTCAACTGTTGTTCGGCGCCCTCGGTCAGGGTGCGTTCGTCGCAGATCACGATCACCAGACTGCCGGGACGCAGTACTTCCCGGGCCCGACGCAGGGCAATGTTGAAGGCGTCCCTGTCCGGCTCGCTTTCCGTGTGCAGAGACTGATTGACCCGCACCAGACGGTTGAGAAGCTGCAGCAGGCTCTGTTTGCTGCGTCGTGGCTTGATTTCATAGTGTTCATTGTTGCCGAACACCAGTCCACCGACCCGATCATTATGACCCAGTGCGGCCCAGCCGATCAGGCTTGCGGCCTGGGCGGCGAGCACTGATTTGAGCATCAGCCCCGAGCCGAAAAACAGCCGGCGACTTTGCTCGACCATGATGAAAATCGGCCGCTCGCGCTCTTCATGGAACAGCTTGGTATGAGGTTCCTGGGTGCGGGCGGTAACGCGCCAGTCGATGCTTCGCACGTCGTCGCCGGCCTGATAGACCCGCACCTGATCGAAATCCACCCCGCGCCCGCGCAGTTTGGAGTGGTGCAGGCCGATCAACGGGCTGCGCTGGCTCGGTGTGGAAAACAATTGCACTTCACGCACGCGATGGCGCATCTCGATCAGCTCGGCGAGGCTGACACGGATGCCCGGCTCGGGCGGCAGGATGGCGTTCATCGGGGTCAAGCGACGGCTACGACGTCGAGAATCCTCTGGACCACCCGGTCCTGGTCGATGCCCGCGGCTTCGGCTTCAAAGGAAAGAATAATGCGGTGACGCAGCACATCGAACAGCACCGCTTGAATGTCTTCCGGGCTGACGAAGTCGCGACCGGCCAGCCAGGCGTGGGCGCGTGCGCAGCGGTCGAGGGCAATCGAGCCGCGCGGGCTGGCGCCGTAGGCAATCCACTCGGCCATCTCAGGGTCGAACTTGGCCGGGGTGCGCGTGGCCATGACCAGTTGCACCAGGTATTCCTCCACGGCGTCGGCCATGTACAAGCCGAGGATTTCCTTGCGCGCCGCAAAAATCGCCTGCTGACTGACCCGGCGCTCGGGTTTGGTTTCGCCGTTCAACGCTTCGCCACGGGCCTGTTGCAGGATCCGACGTTCGACAGCGGCGTCAGGGAAGCCAATTTTTACGTGCATCAGGAAGCGGTCGAGCTGCGCTTCAGGCAGTGGATAAGTGCCTTCCTGCTCGATGGGGTTTTGCGTGGCCATCACAAGGAACAGCGGCGACAGCTCGTACGTGCTGCGCCCAACGCTGACCTGGCGCTCGCCCATGGCTTCGAGCAGGGCGGACTGAACCTTGGCCGGGGCGCGGTTGATTTCGTCCGCCAGCACCAGGTTGTGGAAGATCGGGCCTTGCTGGAACACGAAACTGCCGGTTTCCGGGCGATAGATTTCTGTGCCGGTGATGTCGGCGGGCAGCAGGTCGGGGGTGAACTGGATGCGATGGAACTGTGCTTCGATGCCTTCGGCAAGTTCTTTGATGGCCTTGGTCTTGGCCAGGCCCGGAGCGCCCTCGACCAGCATGTGGCCGTCGGCGAGCAAGGCGATGAGCAAGCGCTCGATGAGTTTTTCCTGGCCGAGAATCTGCGTTGAAAGAAAGGTTCGCAGCGCTAGCAGCGCTTCACGATGTTCCATCGATGACTGTTCCTGGAAAGGGTGACCGAAGACGTTCGAATAACGCCAGGGCTGGGGGCGTTACTTTAATCCATCGCGGGGGGCGGCGACTAACGGCATTTTGTGCAAAGTGCGGGAATAGGCGGGCGAAATTGTTGGAGATTTGTAGGGACGGGGTATTGCGGTGTTCTTTCTGACGCCTTCGCGGGCAAGCCTCGCTCCTACAAGTATTGGTTCAGACGCAATATCGCGACCGCCTCGGTACTGTAGGAGCGAGGCTTGCCCGCGAAGGCGCACGCTCAGACACCATCAAAGTTCGCTTATATAGGTGCCAGTGCCCTTGAGAATGTTCTGCAACGTTTCTTCCACTTCCGCCAGATCGCTTGCATCAGTGCTGTGAATGATTTCC
Organism: Pseudomonas sp. ZS1P83; assembly: GCF_054897825.1. NCBI lineage: Bacteria > Pseudomonadati > Pseudomonadota > Gammaproteobacteria > Pseudomonadales > Pseudomonadaceae > Pseudomonas > Pseudomonas sp. ZS1P83. The sequence goes on along the minus strand of NZ_CM142706.1, from coordinate 2,602,768 downwards.
AGCGAATCATCACCATTGAGCGCATCGGCGTCAGCGGCGGCGATTTCGATCAGCAGGCGGGTAGGGCTGAGGGTGACTTTCACGCCGTCCAGCGTCGAAGGCTCGCCGTCGAGGGTGATGTCCAGCGCGTCCTCGTCCGGGTAGCGGGTCATCAGGAACATGTCGCCCTGATCGCTGTGGCAGCAGAGCATGGCCATGTTGTCTTCTTCGTCGTCGCACGGGTTGACGATCAAGAGGGCGGTGGTCATTTGCATGGGGAATTCCTGGCTCGACGAGCATTGTGAAGACGAACAAAGGGAGATTCTGCCAGCAGACGGGAATTTCTGCTCGCCTGAGTGTCAGAGGAGGTGTCGTGAACATTCGGGGTGTTGCTGGTCATTTCTGGTACGGATGTGCCGCAAACCGGGCTTAACCCCCCGTTTTGCCGTGCGGCTGCTAGTGTTGTTCGATGCACAAGGCGCAAGCTGCGTGCCGATGACCGAATATGTCGCAGCGCTGCAAGCATGGGCCTTGCCGCACTGGTTAAGCTGCGCAACGGATGAGCACCTGTAAAGGCATTGCGCGATACATGGCCCAGTCGTTTTTGCAGATGCCCATTCTATGGAAGGTGAATGTGACCTGAGTGTCTCGTCCAGCTTCACCCACCTGTCATCCTGTTTCCTCTGCCCGAGAATCAGGAACAGGGTGACGGATCACCCCGAAAGGGGTTTGCACGCGACGCTTCCATCAATAACAAGCCCAAGCGGAGTACCACAGATGGCGTTCTTCACCGCAGCCAGCAAAGCCGACTTCCAGCACCAACTGCAAGCGGCACTGGCCCAGCACATCAGTGAACAGGCACTGCCACAAGTGGCGCTGTTCGCGGAACAATTTTTCGGCATTATTTCCCTTGACGAGCTGACCCAGCGTCGGTTGTCCGACCTCGCCGGCTGCACCCTTTCTGCGTGGCGCCTGCTTGAGCGCTTCGATCACGCGCAACCGCAAGTGCGCGTCTACAACCCTGACTACGAACGCCACGGCTGGCAGTCGACCCACACCGCGGTCGAAGTGCTGCACCACGACCTGCCATTTTTGGTGGACTCGGTGCGTACCGAGCTGAACCGTCGCGGCTACAGCATCCACACCCTGCAAACCACTGTGCTGAGCGTGCGTCGCGGCAGCAAGAGCGAGTTGCTGGAAATCCTGCCGAAAGGCACCCAGGGTGACGACGTTCAGCAAGAGTCGTTGATGTACCTGGAAATCGACCGTTGCGCCAACGCGGCCGAACTGAATGTCCTGAGCAAGGAATTGGAACAGGTTCTCGGTGAAGTCCGCGTCGCGGTCGCCGATTTCGAACCGATGAAAGCCAAGGTTCAGGAAATCCTCACCGGCCTGGACAACAGCCAGTTTGCTGTCGACGCCGAAGAAAAAGCCGAAATCAAAAGCTTCCTGGAATGGCTGGTGGGCAACCACTTCACCTTCCTCGGTTATGAAGAGTTCGTGGTTCGCGATGAAGCCGATGGTGGCCACATCGTCTACGACCAGGACTCCTTCCTCGGCCTGACCAAACTGCTGCGCACCGGCCTGACCTACGATGACCTGCGCATCGAAGACTACGCCGTGAATTACCTGCGCGAACCGACCCTGCTGTCGTTCGCCAAGGCTGCGCACCCAAGCCGTGTACACCGCCCGGCTTACCCGGATTACGTGTCGATCCGTGAAATCGACGCCGACGGCAAGGTCATCAAGGAATGCCGTTTCATGGGCCTTTACACCTCGTCGGTGTATGGCGAGAGCGTGCGGGTCATCCCGTACATCCGTCGCAAGGTCGAAGAAATCGAACGCCGTTCCGGCTTCCAGGCCAAGGCTCACTTGGGCAAGGAACTGGCGCAGGTGGTTGAAGTGCTGCCGCGCGACGATCTGTTCCAGACCCCGGTGGATGAGCTGTTCAGCACCGTGATGTCGATCGTGCAGATCCAGGAACGCAACAAGATTCGCGTGTTCCTGCGCAAAGACCCGTACGGCCGCTTCTGCTACTGCCTGGCCTACGTGCCGCGTGACATCTACTCCACTGAAGTGCGCCAGAAGATCCAGCAAGTGCTGATGGATCGCCTGAAAGCCTCGGACTGCGAGTTCTGGACCTTCTTCTCCGAATCCGTGCTGGCCCGTGTGCAGCTGATTCTGCGCGTCGACCCGAAGAACCGTCTGGACATCGACCCGGTTCTGCTGGAAAAAGAAGTGGTGCAAGCCTGCCGCAGCTGGCAGGACGACTACGCGAGCCTGGTGGTCGAAAGCTTCGGCGAAGCCCATGGCACCAACGTGCTGGCAGACTACCCGAAAGGCTTCCCGGCCGGTTACCGCGAGCGTTTCGCAGCCCATTCGGCTGTGGTCGACATGCAGCACTTGCTGAGCCTGAGCGAAAAAAATCCACTGGTGATGAGCTTCTATCAGCCACTGGGTCAGGTGTCCGGTCAACGCGAGTTGCACTGCAAGCTGTATCACGCCGATACGCCGCTGGCGCTGTCCGACGTGTTGCCGATCCTAGAAAACCTCGGCCTGCGCGTGCTGGGTGAGTTCCCGTATCGCCTGCGTCATAACAATGGCCGCGAGTTCTGGATTCACGATTTCGCGTTCACCGCCGCTGAAGGCCTGGAACTCGACATCCAGCAGCTCAACGACACCTTGCAGGACGCGTTCGTCCACATCGTGCGCGGGGATGCCGAAAACGATGCGTTCAACCGTCTGGTGCTGACCGCCGGCCTGCCATGGCGCGATGTTGCGCTGCTGCGTGCCTACGCCCGTTACATGAAGCAGATTCGCCTGGGCTTCGATCTGGGTTACATCGCCAGCACCCTGAACAACCACACCGACATCGCTCGCGAGTTGACCCGGTTGTTCAAAACCCGTTTCTACCTGGCCCGCAAGCTCGGTACTGACGATCTGGAAGACAAGCAGCAACGTCTGGAACACGCGATTCTGAGCGCTCTGGACGACGTCCAGGTGTTGAACGAAGACCGCATCCTGCGTCGCTACCTGGACCTGATCAAGGCCACTCTGCGGACCAACTTCTACCAGACCGACGCCAACGGTCAGAACAAGTCCTACTTCAGCTTCAAGTTCAACCCGCACCAGATTCCAGAGCTGCCGAAGCCAGTACCGAAGTTCGAAATCTTCGTCTACTCGCCACGTGTCGAAGGCGTGCACCTGCGCTTCGGCAACGTTGCTCGTGGTGGTCTGCGCTGGTCCGACCGTGAAGAAGACTACCGCACCGAAGTCCTGGGTCTGGTAAAAGCCCAGCAAGTGAAGAACTCGGTCATCGTGCCGGTTGGCGCGAAGGGCGGCTTCCTGCCACGGCGCCTGCCACTGGGTGGCGGTCGAGACGAAATCGCGGCCGAGGGCATCGCCTGCTACCGCATCTTCATCTCGGGCCTGTTGGACATCACCGACAACCTGAAAGATGGCGCGCTGGTACCGCCAGCCAACGTCGTGCGTCATGACGACGATGACCCGTACCTGGTGGTTGCTGCGGACAAGGGCACTGCGACCTTCTCCGACATCGCCAACGGTATCGCCATCGACTACGGCTTCTGGCTCGGCGATGCGTTCGCATCGGGCGGCTCGGCCGGTTACGACCACAAGAAAATGGGCATCACCGCCAAGGGCGCGTGGGTTGGCGTTCAACGTCACTTCCGCGAACGCGGCATCAATGTTCAGGAAGACAACATCACCGTGGTGGGCGTCGGCGACATGGCCGGTGACGTGTTCGGTAACGGCTTGTTGATGTCTGACAAGTTGCAACTGGTCGCAGCGTTCAACCACCTGCACATCTTCATCGACCCGAATCCTGCGCCTGCCAACAGCTTCGCCGAGCGTCAGCGCCTGTTCGACCTGCCGCGTTCGGCCTGGTCGGATTACGACACCAGCATCATGTCCGAAGGCGGCGGGATCTTCTCCCGTAGCGCGAAAAGCATCGCGATTTCCCCGCAGATGAAAGAGCGCTTCGACATTCAGGCGGACAAGCTGACTCCGACCGAACTGCTGAATGCCTTGCTCAAGGCCCCGGTGGATCTGTTGTGGAATGGCGGTATCGGCACTTACGTCAAAGCCAGCAGCGAAAGCCACGCCGATGTCGGCGACAAGGCCAACGATGCGCTGCGCGTAAACGGCAACGAACTGCGCTGCAAAGTCGTGGGCGAGGGCGGTAACCTCGGTATGACCCAGCTGGGTCGTGTCGAATTCGGCCTCAATGGCGGCGGTTCCAACACCGACTTCATCGACAACGCCGGTGGTGTTGACTGCTCCGACCACGAAGTAAACATCAAGATCCTGCTGAACGAAATGGTTCATGCCGGCGACATGACCGAGAAGCAACGTAACCAATTGCTCGGCAGCATGACCGACGAAGTCGGCAACCTGGTGCTCGGTAATAACTACAAGCAGACTCAGGCCCTGTCCCTGGCGGCCCGTCGTGCCTTGCCGCGGATTGCCGAATACAAGCGTCTGATGAACGATCTGGAAGGCCGCGGCAAGCTGGATCGCGCCATCGAGTTCCTGCCGGCTGAAGAGGCGATCAACGAGCGCGTCGCGGCAGGCCATGGTCTGACCCGTGCCGAGCTGTCGGTGCTGATCTCCTACAGTAAGATCGACCTCAAGGAAGCGCTGCTCAATTCCCAGGTGCCGGACGACGACTACCTGACACGCGACATGGAAACCGCTTTCCCGCCGACCCTGGTGAGCAAGTTTTCCGACGCCATGCGCCGTCACCGTCTGAAGCGCGAAATCGTCAGCACCCAGATCGCCAACGATCTGGTGAACCACATGGGCATCACCTTCGTTCAACGACTCAAAGAGTCCACCGGCATGAGCCCGGCGAACGTCGCCGGTGCCTATGTGATCGTGCGTGACATTTTCCATCTCCCGCACTGGTTCCGTCAGATTGAAGCCCTGGATTACCAGGTTTCCGCTGACGTTCAACTGGAGCTGATGGACGAGCTGATGCGTCTGGGCCGTCGCGCTACGCGCTGGTTCCTGCGCAGCCGTCGTAACGAGCAGAACGCTGCCCGTGACGTCGCGCACTTCGGTCCACACCTGGCAGCGCTGGGCCTCAAGCTCGACGAACTGCTGGAAGGCCCGACCCGCGAAGGCTGGCAGACCCGTTATCAGGCGTACGTTGCGGCTGGCGTTCCTGAGTTGCTGGCGCGCATGGTTGCAGGCACCACTCACCTGTACACCTTGCTGCCGATCATCGAAGCGTCCGACGTGACCGGCCAGAACGCGGCAGACGTCGCGAAGGCTTACTTCGCCGTCGGCAGCGCGCTGGACATCACCTGGTACCTGCAACAGATCAGCGCTCTGCCGGTTGAAAACAACTGGCAGGCCCTGGCCCGTGAAGCGTTCCGCGATGACGTCGACTGGCAACAACGTGCGATCACCATCTCGGTCCTGCAACAGGGCGACGGTACCCAGGACGTGGAAACTCGTCTCGAGCTGTGGATGGAAGAGCACGAAGGCATGATCGAACGTTGGCGCGCCATGCTGGTAGAAATCCGTGCCGCCAGCGGCACTGATTACGCCATGTATGCGGTGGCCAACCGTGAGTTGCTGGATCTGGCGTTGAGCGGTCAAGCGGTAGTGCCTGCCACTGCCACTGTCGCTGCCAGCGTTGAGCTGGAGCCGGCTGCCTGATCAGGCGCTGAATGAAGAAGCCCCGCATTGAGAGATGCGGGGTTTTTTTTGTCTGATATTTTTGTGACGTTTTGTCGGGCCTCTTCGCGGGCAAGCCTCGCTCCTACAAAGAACTATGCATTCCCTGTAGGAGCGAGGCTTGCCCGCGAAGAGGCCATCAGCCGTAGTGCAACTTCTGGCTTGCTGAGCTATCGATCATCGACAACTTATCTGTCGGCCTGGTCAATTCAGCTATCAGTTTTCCAGTGGGATCAACACTTTCTCGTCCGGGGACAACACCATAAACACCAACAGTTTGGCTGGCTGGGTAGCACTGGCATTTTTCGAGACCAGGTGTTCCGAGCCGGCCGGTTCATACCAATACTCGCCTGCCTTGTAGGTCTTCGGTTGCTCGCCTTTCACTTGAGAAACGATCGATCCAGAAATCACGTAGGCCATTGCCGTGCCTTCGTGTTTGTGGGCGATGGAGGATTGCCCCGGCTTGTAGTCGACTTCGATCATCAACGCCTTTTTGCCCGGGACGTTCTTCAGTACTTCGTCCTGCAGGATCGTGACTTTTTCCGAGGGGTCGTGGGCGAATGCCGCGGCTGAAACGATCAGGTCGAGTGCAGCGAGGGGGGCAGCAAAGTAGCGGAAGGCTTTCATCGTTATCACCTGCTGTGGTTAGTATCAGGGACCACAGTAAGTCTCACCCAAAGGTAAGCAAACAGCCGATTTTCGGGAAGGCGAGGGGACCAATCATGCGGGTATAAAAAACAAGGTCGCCGCCTCCAGCCACTCCTGCAGGGGTACCCATTGCCCTGTAGGAGTGGCCGAAGACGGCGACCTAATTTTCTAAACGATAGGGAAGCTGTTGAAATCGACGGCGTTGGCCAGTCGGCTGTCGATCAGACCGATAAAACCTTGTACTTCAGGGCAGTTGAAATGCATTTGCATGGCCGCTTCCGATTGCCAGCGAGCGCTGACAGTCCAGCGGTTGTCGTCCTCGGGGCAGCGGTCGACCATATAGGAATCACAGCCCGGTAGTTCGCGCAGGGTATCGACAATCTTTTGCAGTTGCTTACCCAGTTCATCCGAGCGGCCGGCGACGGCCTGCACCTTTACGGTATTGATCACTTCGTAGGGCATTGCTCACACTCCTGAATCAGGCCGGACGAATCCTGCTCATTGAGGGATAACGCTTATGCAGGATAGGCCTGCACTCCCGGACCACCAATAGCCAATTGCCGGATAAAAACGCAGACCAATCTGTCAGGCGACCTGCTGCAAAATGTCCCGCAAGCGGTCCAGGGCAATGTCGATGTCCAGGGTTTCGATGGCGCCAAAACCTAGGAAAAGCCCGGCCTGCGGCGCTTGCTGGTAGAAAAAACTATCGATGGGGTAGAGCCCGACTTCGACTTTTTTTGCCAATTCGATCACCAATGGAATATCGATAGGCACTTTGCACATAACCACCATGTGGAACCCGGCTGTGGTCGGGACCGCCTCGAGCCACGGGAAAAGGTCGCCGGCCATGCGCGCGAGGATTCGTTCGCGGCGTCCGGCATAGATCGTATGGCAGCGCCGAATGTGCTTGAGCAGGCAGCCTTCGGCGATGAACTTGGCCAGCGCCCATTGGGGCAGGGTGGAGGTGTGCAGATCGGTGAGCTGCTTGGCCCGAATGACCGCTTCGAGAATCGCCGGCGGCAGGATCGCATATCCCAGCCGCAGCTCCGGCAGCAGGGTTTTCGAAAAAGTCCCGACGTAAGCGACGATCCCGCGTTCGTCCATGCTTTGCAGCGAATCGGTGGGCCGGCCTTCGTAACGGAATTCGCTGTCGTAATCGTCCTCGATGATGATCGCGCCCAACTCATGGGCCCGCTCCAGCAGCGCAACCCGGCGCGCCTGGCTCATCGGCATGCCGAGCGGGAACTGGTGAGACGGGGTGACGTAAATCAGCCGGGTGCCGAGGGGGATCTTGTCCACCTGTATGCCTTGCGCGTCCACCGGGACGCCGATCACCGTGGCGCCGTGGGTACCGAACAATAGGCGTGCGGGCGGATAGCCGGGGTCTTCCATGGCAACAATGCTGCCAGGGCGCGTGAGCACCCGGGAGATCAGGTCCAGCGCCTGTTGCGCGCCGTTGCACACCACCACGTCTTCGTCCTGGCAATTAACCCCGCGCGAGAACGCGATGTGCCGGGCGATCGCATTGCGCAGCGCCGGCAGGCCCTCGGGCAAACTGTAGAAACCCTTGGAAGCAGCGATCTGGCGCAAGGCGTGAGAGGTGCAGCGCCGCCAGTCATCCTGGGGAAACTGGCCCTTGCTGGTGGCGCCGCCGATGAAGTCGTAGCGTAATGAGCCTTCCAGCGTCGGATGGCGCAGAAACACCGGCAGGTTGCGCCAGGACTCGATGACCTCGGCACTGGCCAGTTCCGAATGGCTCTGCTTACGAGTGACTTTCGCCGTCCGGGCGTTGACGTAGGTGCCTTTGCCGATGACCCCGGTGAGGAAGTTTTCGTAGGTCAGTTGTGTGTAGGTGTCGGAAATGGTCTTGCGGGAAATGCCCAGTTGTTCAGCCAGTAAACGACTGGGCGGGAGCTGCGTCCCGGCTGCCAGACGGCCGGATTCGATGGCGTTGCGCAGTTGGTTGTACAACTGGCCTGCCAGGTCCTTGCGGCCGTTGATGACAACGTGAAGTTCCATACCGGCGAGGCTCCTGGGGCGATTGAGGCGCGTGTGCGTCGCGCCAGATTACCCGCATGAGCGCCTGCGCAGAAGTTGCGTGGGCGAAAAACCTCCAATTGGTCTGGTGCCTCAGTGGTCAACGGGTATTTCGCAGAATTGGATCTGTAACGCCAGCGCATCAACGCCTACCTTGAGGGGCACACATCCGGTCCACGAGGTCACTCCATGAACGCCCGCCTGGATTACTACAGCGCATCGCCCAAAGCGATGAAAGCGATGATTGCCATGGAGGCCTTGACGAGCAACCTCAGCATCGAGCCGGCCTTGCTGCACTTGATCAAGATTCGCGCCTCGCAGCTCAATGGCTGCGCCTTCTGCACCGACATGCACTCGGTGGATGCCCGGCGACTCGGCGAGACCGACCGCCGTTTGTATTCGATCGTGGTCTGGCGCGACAGCGGCTTCTTCAATGCGCGAGAACGTGCGGCGCTGGCCTGGGCCGAAGCCGTCACCCTGCTCTCTGAAAGCCACGTGCCGGACGACGTCTACGCACTGGTCCGGGAGCAGTTCAGCGAAGGCGAGATCGTCGACCTGACCATCGCCGTCACCACCATCAACAGCTGGAATCGGCTGGCGGTGAGTTTTCGGCAAACCCCTGGAGGCTGAATCGATTTTCCGCCCCGAGTGTCACATCAGGTTCATAAACGCTGCGCAGGATGAGGCTTTCAAGGACAGATCGACAGGGAGTCAGCGATGCCATTTATGGAAACCACAGGTCGTCAGCGCGTTACCCAGTACCGCTCGCCCGTAGAAAAAACCTCGCCCTGGCGCGCACTGGCGGCAGGGATCGATCCGGTATTGGCGCAGTCCTTTCGGGTCAGTGCGCGCTGCGGCTGTTTCATGCAGGCGGCCCGCAGTCTCAACATCAAGGCCACCCAGCTGCGCAAACAATTGGCGCAGCTTGAATCGCAACTGCAGTGTTCGCTGTTCAGCCATTTAGAGAATGCCGTTGCCCTCAGTCGTGACGGGTTGCAGTTGCAATCGCAGTTGATTGCCCTGGCCCACGAGCGCGACTTGCCGGTGATGGAACAGCCGTTGATTCGCCTGGCCGTCGCCGAATCGATGCTGCATGACATTCTCGGTCGCGATCTGGTTGCTCTGTTGCGACGCAACGCCAGCGTGCGTCTGGACATCATTACCCTCGACAGCGAACTGTCCCTGCAAGCGGTCAGTGCCGATGTGGTGCTGTGGCTGGCCGGCACCGATTCACCACTGCCAGGACCGAGTTTTGCTGTCAGCGAGCCCCAACGCCTGGCACGGCTCGACTACCTGCCACACATCGCCAAACGTTATTCACGGGCCGCGTCCCGCCCTGACAGCCTCGATGACCTCGCCGATTTCCTGCTGGTGCAATGGCAGCATGACCGTCAGGTCGACAGTTTTCGGCCGTGGAATAGCCTCGTGGACCAGCGCCTGGCCGGGGTGGTGCAGTTGCATTCCTATGAGTTGATGCTGGAGATGATCCGTTGCAGCGCCTGCATTGGCCTGCTGCCCGGATACATCAGCCGTTTCGATCGAGGCCTTATTGAATTGCCGGGGCTGTTCACTCAGCCGATGCAGCGCCAGGTGTGGATGGCGGTCAATGCTGAGTCCGAGGGTTTAGCGCAGGTGCAGATGATCGTTGAGCTGATACAGAACACCTTCAGTGAACGGCGGGAGTGGTTCGAATAACCTTCGGCGGTATAGAGTAAGCGGCCATGTCTGTATCAAGGATGAATCACCCATGCCCGCCACTGACGCTGTCATCTCCCTCGAACGTTTCGACGAATCCCACATCGACGGCATTACCGCACTCTACAACGCCCCGGCCATTACCCGGCAGGTGCTGCAAATGCCGTTTCAGTCCACCGAGGTCTGGCGCAAACGCCTGGCGCCCGACAACGAGCGTGTAGTGCAATTGGTGGCGCTGCATCAAGGGATGGTCATCGGCAACATTGGCCTGGAGCAGTTTTCGCGGATACGTCGCAGCCATGCCGGCAATCTTGGGATGGGGGTCGCGACGGCGTGGCAGGGCAAGGGCGTTGGCTCGAAACTGCTGACGGCGGCGCTGGGCATCGCCGACAACTGGATGAACCTGCAACGGGTCGAGCTTTCGGTCTACGCCGACAACGAAGCCGCCATCGGGCTCTACCGCAAGTTCGGCTTCGAAACCGAAGGGCTGTTTCGCGACTACGCCGTGCGTGACGGCGTGCTGGTGGATGCCTTGAGCATGGCGCGCCTGCGTCGCACACCCAAGGCCGGTTGAGTCACTCGCCCAACGCGAATGCCACCGCCGCTTGCGCATGCAGTTCGGTGGTGTCGAGCAAGGGCAGGGCGCTATGCTCGGGTTTGATCAGCAGGCCGATTTCCGTGCAGCCGAGGATGATCGCCTGGGCGCCACGCCGCGTCAGTGATTCGATAACCTGCTGATACACCTTGCGTGACGCCTCGCTGATCACCCCGACGCACAACTCGTCATAGATGATCCGGTGGACGGCCTGACGTTCATTGGCCTGCGGCACCAGCACGGTCAGCCCCATTGAAGTCAGGCGCTCCTTGAGAAAGTCCTCCTCCATGGTGAATGCGGTGCCCAGCAAACCCACCCGCAGCGTACCGGCGTCCAGTGCCGCCTGACCGGCCGGATCGGCGATGTGCAGGAATGGAATGTCGATCGCTGCCTGAATCTGCCCGGCCACCTTGTGCATGGTGTTGGTGCACAGCACCACGCACTCGGCGCCACCGGCCTGCAACCGCTGCGCCGCGTCCACCAGAATCGCCGCTGCATCGTCCCAGCGCCCGGCATGTTGAGCCTGTTCGACAGGCCCGAAATCGACGCTGTACATGAGCAATTTCGCCGAACGCAACGGCCCGAGCCGGTCGCGCACCTGCTGGTTGATGAGGCGGTAATACTCGGCGCTGGACTCCCAGCTCATGCCGCCGATAAGGCCGATGGTGCGCATGTCGTGCTCCTGTTGATGGTAACCCTTTGTACAAGCATGCCCTTGCCATGACCCCCAGCCAATACCGTTCACGCTTTTAGTCGTACGCCGGCAGCGCGCATCTGCCATGCTCAAAGTCCGCAGCACCGCTTCAACGAAGGAACACCGCAATGGACGACGTACAGCAACTGGGTGAGATGCTTCGCCATTATGCAGAAAGCGAAGCGCACAAGAAGCAACTGTTCGAGTCGCAATCGGCCGTGTGGGCGACGCGCATTGGTGAGCTGTTCGATCAGATCCAGCAATGGCTGGAACCGGTCCAGGCGCCGAATCTGCTGGAGGTGAGCCGCGAAGTGTATGTCGCCTCGGGACCGAGCGTGCCGGTCGAGACGTCGACTTTCAAGACCGAGAAGCTGACGATTGTGATTGCCGGTAAACCGGTGGAGTTTGTACCGGATGTGATGGGTGTCGGTGGTCAGATTTCGCTGGCCGTGATGGGCCTGACGGCCGCGCGCTACGGCAGCATTTCGCTGGTCTGCCTGCCGCCGTCCAGTAGCTGGCAATGGCGCAAGACCAATGGGTTGAAAGATCCGGATACGTTTGCCTTTGATGCGAATTTTTTGGCGCAGCAGTTGCAGAGTTTGATTCCTCGCGAGCGTGGCTGAGATCAAGAGCCACCCCTCACCTCACCCCTCTCCTCACGGGGTAGAGGGGACTGACCGAGTTGTTCTTAGACCTGCATCGACCTGAGATATCGAGTCGAACTCAAGTTTGAACAGCATGGAGATCGGCTCCATTTCCCCCTCGCCCCCGTGGGGAGAGGGTTGGGGTGAGGGGGGGATTTCAAGGATGTACGCCGGGTCACTTCAACGCCGGATCCCCCATGTTCATTTTCTTCCAGCCTTGCAGCAATACCTGGGCTTTGGGCTCCTGCCCGTTGTCCAGGTAGTACTGGATCAACGACAACCGCGCATTACGATTGGCCGGCTGTTCTTTCAACAATCGCTCCAGCTCTTCGCACGCCTCATCGACCTTGCCGCTGTCGTGCAACGCCACCGCCAACACGTAACCGTATTGGGCGTTTTGAGGCTCCAGTTGCGCGGCTTTGCGCAGGGCCGGCATGGCCTGGGCAGGTTTGCCCGCGCGCACCAGCGACAGGCCTTGGGTATGTTGCAGCAAGGCGGCGTCCGGGTGTTCTTTCAGGCTTTGCTCCAGCAGCGCCTGAGCTTCCTGACCGCGTCCGCCCGCTTCAAACCATTGCACCAGTGTGACCAGCGCCGGGTAGAAATCCGGGTCGCGCTTGAGGGCGGTGCGCAGCAACGCTTCGACTTCTGCGCTGCGACCGCTGGCCTGATAGAGCATGGCCAGGTTGAGGTTGGCTTCGGCGCGTTCGGCCAGGCTCTTCTGGACCTCCTCGTATTCGGCGATGGCCGCATTCCACTTGTCCTGGGCGCTACCCAGGCCATTACGAGCCGTGCTCAGCAGATCCCGGGCCGCGACACTCCGCACAGCCTTCACCGGGTCGCCCAGTAACGGCGTCAGCCGCGACGCGCGTTCAAGTGGCGGCAGGAACGCGCTGATTGCCCGAACGGCACTTTCACGCACTTGCGGTGCCGGATGGCTCAAGTCCTGGGTGGCCAGTTTCAACGCCTGTTCGCTTGGATACAGCGGCAGCTCGGCCAGCAGGGTCGCGCGCTGGATCGCTGGCAGATTGCTGCGCTGAAGCTGCTCGTACAAGGCTTGTGCCGCGCCGGGTTGACCGTTGCGAATCAGCCACAGGCTCTCGTCGTAACGTGGTGCCTGCGCGGTGGGGGTGTTCCAGAGCTTGAATTGCTCGGTGACCTTGTCGCCAGCCTTGCCCTGGTGACAGGTCAGGCAAGCGTCCGGCGTGCCGAGTTTTTTCGCCCGCTCAGGGTTGGGGATGCTGAAGCTGTGGTCATGCCTGAAGTCATTGCCCATGTAGAACTTGCCAGGCATGTGGCAATCCACGCACTGCGAACCGGGCTGACCCATGGTGTGGCGGGTGTGTTCGATGGCGTCGTAGTTCTTCGCTTGCAGGCCCTTGCCGTCGACACCTTCCACTGAGGTTTTGCCGGCGGTGTTATGGCATTGCAGGCAGACGCCGTTGCCCGGCGCCTTGAGTTCAGTGCTGTGCGGGTTGTGGCAGTTGCTGCAACGCACGCCCTTGTCGAACATTTTGCTCTGGGCGAAGGAGCCGTGTTCGAACACTTCATCCTTGATCTTGCCGTCCAGTGCGTACAACTCGCGGGTCAGGGTGCTCGGCAGGTAGTCATCCATCAGGCGCTTGCCAACGGTGAAGCCGTCGCCCAGCGGCGCGCGGCGCGAGTGGCAGCGGGCACAGGTTTCGATTTCGACGGTGGCGTTCTTATCCTTCAGGTCGACGGCAAAACCGGCATGGATCAAGTCACCTTTTTTTGCCGTCCATTCCAGGTGATTGGAGGCCGGACCATGGCAAGCCTGACAACCGACACCGAGGCTGTTCCAGTGACTCTCGAAGGTGTTTTTCGCGGCATCGAAATTGCGCTTGTAACCGGTGGTGTGGCACTCGACGCACATGAAGTTGGCGTTCTGGCTCGGTTTGCTCCAGTGCAGCGGATCCTTGAAGTTCACGCCCTGGCCCGGATAGAGGTGAAACCAGCGGTGCTTCTCGGTATCCCAGGCCACGCCGAGGGCTTGCAACCGACCTTCACCGACCTCGATCAGGTATTGCTGCAATGGCGCGATGCCGAAGGTGTAGGCGACCTTGAAGTCGGCATTCTTGCCATCAATGCCGGGGGTGTTGACCCAGAATCCGTCGCCCTTGCGCGAGAAGCGGGTGGTTTCGCTTTCCGCTTTGAAGGTGGCGTTATTGAAGTCGCCCAGCATCGTCTCGCCATTGGCCTCCTGCATCGCCAATTGGTGATGGGAGCCTTGCCAGTCCCTGACCTGCTCGTTGTGGCAGCCCTGGCATTGTTGCTCATCGACCATCTTTGCCGGCGACAGGGCGACTGGTTGCGGTTTGGCCGGCTGAGCCACTGGAGTACTGAAAGGCGCATAGGTCACGGGGGCCGGTTTGCTGCTGAGCAAAAACCAGCCGATGCCCGCGACGGCCAATAGCAAGACGCCGAGGGTGACGGGAAACAGGTAACGGTTAAACAAGGTCGGTGGCGAATCAGGGTTTGGGTGTACCGCTTTTTTTTTATGTTTCGGCATTGCGACTTCCATAGTCCGGGGACGTTTGCCGTCAGGCGCGCGTTCAAGCTCGATGCAGCTTTGCCGGATGGCCGGCGTCTGTCAAATGACCGTTGTGATCCGCTGTGCGCGCGTTAGATGAATAGTGATTTTTTTTCAAACAGACTGCGCTGCATTGGCTATACCTGTAACACCCTTATTCGTACTGGTGTCGAGCTACTGACAGGAGTTACAGCATGAAGCTAGCGTTAATGATGAGCACTCTGTGCATTGCGTCGATCGGAGTGGTGGGCTGCTCCAGTAAAGTGGTTGAACCGGGTCAGTATTCGGGGTTTCTCAAGGACTACAGCCAGCTCAAGGAGGCCAAGTCACCATCGGGCGCCACGGTGATGCGCTGGATGGACCCTAAACTCGACATCAACACGTTCACCAGTGTCTACATCGAACCGACCCAGCTCTATCCCAAACCTCAACCGACCGTGAAAATCCCGCAGACCACCCTGAATGGAATCACCAATTACTACGATCAGGCCCTCAAGCGCGAAATCGGTAAATCCCTGCCGTTGGCAGCAGGCCCTGGTCCGGGTGTGATTGTGGTGCGCGCCGCCATCACCGCCGTGAGCAGCAAGACCGAAGGCCTGAAGCCTTATGAAGTGATCCCTATCGCCCTGGTGGCAGCGGCGGTGAGTACGGCCAGTGGTATCCGCGATCAGGAAACCGACCTGGCCACCGAGGCGGTGTTTCTCGATGGCGCCAACAATCATGTGTTGGCGCAGGTCGTGCGCAAAGGCACGGGTAAACCCTTGGAAAACGAGTCTCAGGTGATGAAGGCCGATGATGTGAAAGGTGTGATCGATGGCTGGGCCTCCGATCTGCATCAGTCGTATTTGAAGCTCAAGTCCAAGTAGGTTGATCGTTCCCACGCGCAGCAAAGGAATGCCTCGTTCCAATAGGACGCAGAGCGTCCCGGGCTGCATTCCCACGCAGAGCGTGGGAACGATCGTGAGGGGCTGCATCACTCCCCGACAAACCACCGGAAATACGGATTCCCGCCATCCCCGCGCATCACCTCGCGAATATCCCGGGCCCACGCGTCGCGGTCACCGTCATAAGCATGCAGGCTCGCCCGATAAAACTGCATCAGGCGCTGCTGGTGTGCGTTCATCCGTTCGTTGAAGCCCGCATCGGCGTTCACCAGCACCGGCGGCTGACGTAAATCGAGCAAGGCCGGCAGTACGCGGCTGATCTCCTTGGCCTGCACCCACGGCGCATATTCGATCCGCGGCTGTTCGTCGGTCACGGGTTGGGCGTCGGCGGCGAAACGTTCCAGGCCCGCACGATCGGTGACCCAGGTCGAGAGCAACGCTGCAGCGGAGCCAATGCCCACGTCCTGCAAGGTGCTGCGCACCGATTCCTGTTGGAAGCGTTGGCTGATTTTCGCCACATCCAGTTCGATCGGTTCCATCGAACCCACCAGCAGCATTTCGTGAAACTCGCTGGTCCACAGCGTGGCGTAGGGGAAGACGTCGAGAAAGCTGCGCACCAGTGAGCGCGAATCGTCGATGTTCTGGGTGGGCAGCGGCAACCACTGAGCGACCAGGCCCTTGGTCTCCAGGCGGCTGGCGGCCAACTGATAGAAGTCCCGGGAATACAAATTCACCACGCCAGCAGCGGAGGGCGGTGGCGGTTCCAGGGTGATCAAGTCGTAGCGTTGTGGGTTGCGCAGCAATTCCTGCCGGCCATCGTGCAGGCGTACGTCAACGCTGGGGTCAGCGGCCGCATTGAAGTTGCCTTTGAACAACGGCGCGGCTTTGACCACCGACGGCAGCAACTCTGCCACGACACGGTGTTCCAGCCCCGGATAGCGCGTCAGGGCGCCAGCGGTGATGCCGGTACCAAAACCGATCACCAGCGCCGAGCGCGGTTCGCCATTGTGGATCAGCAGCGGCAGCAGCGCCTGGATACGCATGTAGCGCAGCGATGGCATGGCGTCGCCGGTATTGGACACGCCCTGAATGTACAAACGCTGGAACGCTTTCTGCCCCTTGCCCTGAGTGACCACCGCGACAGTTCCACCGCGTCCTTCTTCGTAGAAAGCCAACGTCGCGTTGCGCGCGCCGGGAAGCAGGAGGGCGAGTTTGTTGACTGGCGTAAAAACGGCCATCGCAATCGACAGCAGGCCGACAGCGACCACGGCCTGACGCCGGCCTTTCTTCACATGGTGACCTTTGCGCACCGCGAAATAGCCAATCCCGGCGGCGATGATCGCCAGCAATCCGAGGGTCCGGACCAGCCCCAGCCATGGGGTCAGCACAAAGCCGCAGAGCATCACCCCGACAATCCCGCCCAACGTATTGAACGCCACCACTGCGCCGACATCCTGACCGACCCGCTCGCGGCCGACGCTCAAACGCAGGGCGAGGGGAAATGCGGCACCGAGCAGCAGCGTCGGTACGAACACGATGCTCA
The DNA here is from genome assembly GCF_054897825.1 of Pseudomonas sp. ZS1P83. NCBI lineage: Bacteria > Pseudomonadati > Pseudomonadota > Gammaproteobacteria > Pseudomonadales > Pseudomonadaceae > Pseudomonas > Pseudomonas sp. ZS1P83. The sequence goes on along the minus strand of NZ_CM142706.1, from coordinate 2,585,798 downwards.
ATGCCGCCACCGCAAACCGTGCACTCATGCCCAGCAGCTCACTCGCACCCAACGACAACACCCAGGTTTCGGCCAGGCTTTGGGCGACCACCAGCCAGCGTCCGAGCAAGGCGATTTCCAGCAGCGCGACGAGCCCGGCACCGGCAATCAGCAAACCGAACACACCCCAGGGATCGCGAATGCGATCAACCCGACGGGCCAGCAGGATGCTGCCGAGAAACAGCCCGGTGAGGTACGTCGCCAGCACCACCGCAAAGGCGTAAGTACGAGTGCTCATGAACTGCACGATGGACTGCGACCAGACCACTTCGTAACCGAGGGCCACGCCACCAGCGATTGAGTAAAGCCACAGGGCAATGCGATCGGGTGCTTTGTTGGCGTGATGCTTGACCGGCGCTTCGTTCGGCAATGAGCGATGGCGTTGAAACCACAAGGCACCGGCGGCGGCGAGCAGGTTCAGCATGGCCGCAGCCAAGGCACTGCCGCGTACACCGAGGGCCGCAATCAACACAAACGCCGCGAGCAGGGTGCCGGCGATGGCCCCGGCGGTGTTCGCCGCATAGAGCTGGCCGCCGGCCTTGCCCAGCTGTTGCGGGTGCGCTGCCAACGAGCGAACCAAAACCGGCAGGGTGCCGCCCATCAGCAGCGCCGGAATGCCCACCAACGCAAACGGCAACACCCAGGCCAGCAGGCCCACTTGTTGCTCCAGCCAGGCAAACGGGCTGGCCGCGAAGCTCATGGCGAAGGTCGCTCCGACACCGAGCACGGCCACCAGCACTTCCAGCCCGGCATAGAGCAAAACCGGCTGCTGCAAGCGATCGGCCCACCGGCCGAACAGCAAACCGCCTAATGCCAGTCCGGCAAAAAATGCGCTGATCCCGGTGGTGATCGCGTAGACCTCGACGCCCACTACCAACGACAACTGCTTGATCCACAGCACCTGATACACCAGCGCCGCGGCACCGGAGACGAACAGCAGCATGGCGGGAATCAGCAACGCCGGGGCTTTGATCTGAGTGGCAGGTAGGGCCGACGACTTGCTGGTGACACGTGAGGACATTGCGGATTGCCTTGTGCAGGGTCTGAAGTTTGATCGTTCCCACGCTCTGCGTGGGAATGATCAGGGTGCCTCGCAAAAAATAGGGCCGCTCGCCGGGGAGGGCGAGCGGCGTCATGCCGTCTTACTGTGCAGGCTGATTTTTCATTTTTTCGGCGATCTTCGCATCCACGGCAGCACGGATCTGGTCAACGCTGAAGCTGGCCGGTTTCTGGCTTGGCGGGTACTCGATGAAGGTCTGCAGGAACTGCGCAGACTTGGTGACCGCTTGAGCAACCAGATAGACGTTTTTGGTTGCCCAATCGTAATACTGATCGGAAACCACGTCGGCGCGTTCATACGGGTCCATCCGCAGGTTGAGGATTTTCGGCACCCGCAGGCATACGAACGGTTCGCTCCAGACCTTGAAGCCGCCCGGTGCGCGTTGCTCGCAGAACACGGCTTTCCAGTTGTCGAAACGCATCGACACCAGCACGCCGTCATCGTTGAAGTAGTAGAACTCCTTGCGCTCGCCTTTAGGCGATTGACCGGTCAGGTAAGGCAGTTGGTTGTAGCCGTCCAGATGCACCTTGAAGTTGGTGCCGCCTGAAGTCGGTGCCCAGCCTTTGAGCAGTTTGTCTTTCACGCCGGCGTCGCCCGCTGCAGCCAGCAAGGTCGGGAACCAGTCCATGCCGGAGAACATCTCGTTGGAGACCTCACCCGCCTTGACTTTGCCCGGCCAGCGAATCATCGCCGGCACACGGTAGGCGCCTTCCCAGTTGGAGTTCTTCTCGTTACGGAACGGCGTGGTCGCCGCGTCCGGCCAGGAGAACTGGTTAGGGCCGTTATCAGTGGTGTAGACGACGATGGTGTTGTCGGTGATTTTCAAGTCATCGAGGGTTTTCAGCAGTTTGCCGACGTCACCGTCATGCTCGAGCATGCCATCCGCATACTCGTTGCCGGGCATGCCGCTTTGGCCCTTCATCGACTCGCGCACGTGGGTGAACAGGTGCATGCGGGTGGTGTTCATCCAGACGAAGAACGGTTTGTCCGCCTTGGCCTGTTTCTCGATAAACGCCTGCGCGGCGGCGGTGGTTTCGTCGTCGATGGTTTCCATGCGCTTGGTGGTCAGCGCGCCGGTGTCTTCGATCTTGCCGTCAGCGAAGCTATGAATCACGCCACGCGGGGAGTTTGCCTTGACGAACTCAGGGTCGTCCTTGGGCCAGTACGGACGCTCGGGTTCTTCCTCGGCATTGAGGTGATACAGGTTGCCGAAGAACTCGTCGAAACCGTGGTTGGTCGGCAGGTATTCGTCCTTGTCACCCAAGTGGTTCTTGCCGAACTGGCCGGTGGCGTAGCCCTGGGACTTGAGTGCCTGGGCGATGGTGATATCGCGCTTTTGCAGACCCACCGTGGCGCCAGGCGCGCCGACTTTCGACAGACCGGTACGCAGGGGCGTCTGGCCAGTGATGAACGACGAACGTCCGGCAGTGCAACTGTTCTCCGCGTAATAGTCGGTGAACATCATGCCTTCTTTGGCAATCCGGTCGATGTTCGGCGTCTTGTAGCCGACCACGCCCATGGAATAGGCGCTGATGTTGGTCTGGCCGATGTCATCGCCGAAAATGACCAGAATGTTGGGTTTTTCAGCGGCTCCGGCAGTTGCCGAAATCGCCATGACCGACGCCGCCACCAGGGCGAGTTTCGGTAGCCACTTGCGTATGCGAGTCATCTGACTTGCTCCTTTTACTCACTTGCGTCGCTGAGTGCGACAAACGTTTTTTGCAGTCCTGCGTTACGCTTTTTTATTGCACGTGCTCGGGGGCAGCGGCTTCGAACGGATAGACGCGGCGCCATTCGGCGGCCATATCCACGATAGTCCAGCCACGGGTTTTTGCTTCGTCCAGCGCCTTGTCCAGACGACCGATATCGGATTTGCGGCCATAGGCCCATTCGCGTTTGGCGTCGGTGTGATGCACCAGCCCCATGAAGCGTTTGCCGGGTCCGGCGGCGGTCCATTGCAGCATTTGCAGGTCGCCGTCGGAGTTGCCGAAAGCGAGGATCGGACGCCGGCCAATGACCGCGTCGATGCTTTCCGGTTTGCCTGGGCCGTCATCGTTGTGGGCCAGTTTGGCGGTGCGCAGGATCGACGGTTGGCCGTCCTTGAGCTGGTAGGCGGTGACAAACGTGGTGCCGATGACTTGCTCCGGCGGAATGCCGTAGACCTTCTCGGCGAAGGCGCGCATGAACGCGGTGTCGCCGCCGGAGACGATGTAGGTCTTGAAGTTCTGGCTGCGCAGGTAATCGAGCATTTCCAGCATGGGCTGGAAGATCATCTCGGTGTAGGGCTTACCGGTTTTCGGATGGCGCGCCTGGGTCAGCCAGGTTTTGGCGTAGTCGTCGAAGGCTTCGGTGGTCATGCCGGTGTGGGTGGCGCCGAAGATTTTCAGGATGCCGTCCATGCCCGACTCGCCTAAGGCCTTGTGATCGTTTTCCAGCACGGCCTTGAAGGGTTGGGTGGTTTTCCATTCCGGGTGCTGCAGTGCGGTGCGCTTGACCTCTTCCAGGGCGAACAGCAATTCGAAGTACATCGGCTGCTCGCTCCACAGCGTTCCGTCGTTGTCGAACACGGCGATACGATCGGTGGGTTTGACGAAGTCCTTGCTGCTTTGATCGGTCACTGCCTGGACGAATTCGATGATGTTCTTTTTCGCCGGGCCGTCGCTCCACGAGGGCAGGGGCTCGCTGGTCTGGGCCAGCGCCGGCAGGCTCAGCGCAAGGGTTAACAGCAGCGTCAGCCCGTAACGGTGGCGGAGCGATATCGGATTCGTCATGGGAAATCCTTTCCGTGAACGGGATTGAGTGGGCGTAACGCGGGTGCGACTGAATCTTTGTTGCGTTTGGCCTGACTATGCAGCGTAGCCAAGGATTGCTTGAGATGGCGCAGCGCGTGATCTTCGGTCTGCTGGCGGCTGTAACAGGCACGCAACAGGTCTTGCAGGCGCGGGCCATAGTTCGTCAGTTTCAGGCCCATCCGGCTGCGTCTGGCCCACAGGTACAGGGCGCTCAACTGTGCGGGTCTGGCGTCGATTTGCGCCGGAATCTGCCGCCAGGCGTAGTCGGCAGACTCCAGCCACGCGGCGTGTCGGGCGCGGCGTCGCGACTGCGCATCAAGGTACGCACGATGGACGAGCGGACGGGCAAACCAGCCGAGCAATGTCACGACCAACAGCAACGCAAAAAGCACCAGCCAGTGCCCGGAGAGATGCATGCGACCCCGCTGACCCAGTGTTTTCAGGTCTTTGGTGATCGAAAACACCGGGCGATACGCGCTGTTGGCCGCGGCATCGAAGGTCACGGCCGGGACTTGGGCCGTGCGGGTCTGTCGGGTGCTGGCGTCCCACCATTTCAGCTCGATCGCCGGCAGGTTGTGGCGGCCTTCGGTGTCAATCCGATAGGTCGCGGTGTCGATGCGCTGGCCGCCGTTGAAGTGACCGCGACCGTCGTCGAGGTTGCTGATTTGCGGTGCTCTCGGATAACGGCTCAGGCCGGTGACATCGCCCAGTGACGGCGTTGGCAGCGACATGGCCAAAGCGTCGTCGGCCTGCAGCGTCAGTTGCCGGGTGATGCTGTCACCGACCTTCAGGGGTGTCGCCGAGTTGACGATGTTTTGCGTGAAACGCAGCCCTTGGGCCACCAGCACCGGCTCGCCGGCCTTGAATTCCGGGGGTTGTGTGGCGCGAAAGTGCAGAGGCTGGCTTTGCGCGGTCAACGGCGTGCTGGCCTGACCGGGTGTGGCGCGCACCGTCAACGCCGGGATGTCGAAACCCTGGGCCAGATTCGGGGTGATCAGGTAGCTGTAGCGCAAGCCATTGAACGACTTGCCGTCGAGCGTCTGGTTCAGATGTTCCGCGTGGCCGTCGGGGGGCATGACCAGTGCGCCGGATAGCTTCAGGTCGGGCAGGGTGGGGGCATCGGTGAACCAGCTATCGGTGAGGACATCGAGTTGCAGTTCCAGCATGCCGCCGACCATGACCGGGTCGGCGGCATGCAGGCGGGCCTGGATTCGCAGCTCGGGTTCGGCGGCGACAGTGTTCAGGCTGATAAGGCAGCCAAGCATCAGGAGGCGCATGTTCATGGCTTGCCCCCTGCCTGATCCTGCAAACTGAATTTCTGCTTCAAGAATTTCGCCGGCGACGTACTGAGGTTCTGCAACCACAGCTCATCCGACGCCGCCTGCTCGGTCTCGACCGCTTTGCTCTGGCCCTTGCCCGGTGCCTTGTCCATTTTGATTTCGTCGGGTTTGACCTCGGGTGCGTTCTGTTCGGCGCTTTCGGTGTCTTTCTGCAAGGCGATGGTCAAGGCCAGGTTGGCGGTGGCTTCAGGGAATTGCGCCTGCAACTTCAACGCCTGGGTATACGCCGCAATGGCCTCTTCAAACTTGAAGCGGCGCACGTAAATGTTGCCCAGGTAAAAATACGCCTGCGGTGTTTCCAGGCGGGCAAAGCTGGCCAGTGCAAGGTCAAAATCGGCGGCGTTGTAAGCCGCGATACCTTTCCAGTAGGGATCGACGAAAAGTGCGGCGGCCTGCGGGAAGTGCTCATGCTCGAAGGCCCAGCGGCCTTGCTGGTCCGGGGTGAAGAAGGCATCGGTCAACGCATTGGCCTCGGCCGGTGCTGGCGGAAATCCGATGCCCAGTGCCAGCAACCACCCAGCCATCCAGTTCAGGCTCCAACCCTTGCGCACGCTGAAGAAGGCGATCAGCAACAGGGGCCAGCACAGCCAGTAACCGGCGTCTTTCCAGTGCACCTCACGCTGCTCATCGAGGGCAGCCTGGAAATGCTGTTGGGCGTGCAGCTCGATCCAGTCCAGGTCGTCATCATTGAGCGTCAGGCTGCCCAACGGTGCATCGACGGCCGACGCCAGTTGCTTGAGTGCTGCTTGATCGAAACGGCCGAGTGCCGGACGACCGTTGCTGTTGGTACGTGGCTGCCCGTTGGCGTCGTGGATGATCCCGCCGTCCTCGCTGCCGATGGCCAGAATCAGCATTTGCAACGCGCTGTCGCCGAGTTGCTTGTCCAGACCGCTGAGTGCCGAGGTGTCAGCACCATCGGTGATCAGCAGCAGGGTTCCTGGATTCTTCTCGGCAATTAACAGGCGTTTGGCTTGCTCGATCACCGCGCCGACATTTTTCCCCGGTTGGCCGATCAGGTCGGTGCTCAGGGCCTGAATGAAGGTGTCGAGCAGTGCCGGATCGTCGGTCGGCGGCAGTACCAGATGCGCGCTGCCCGCGTAGGCGATCAACCCGCTGCGCGCCTCGGCACGACGCTGAATCAGGTCATGCAGCTTGTGTTTGGCCGCTTCCAGGCGGCTTGGCTGCACGTCGTTGGCGTCCATGGAGGGCGACAGGTCGATGGCGATGATCAGCGGCGCACGGTTTTCCAAAAATGCCGGACGGTCCTGTTCCCAGGTCGGGCCGGCCGCAGCGATGGCGCCCAGCATCAACAAAGCGCAGACCAGATGCACGGGCCGAAAGCGCTGTTGATCCTGGGGCGTAATCAGTAAATGCGGCAACAAGTGCTCGGCAATGTTGCTGCGCAAGCGTCGTTGCACGTCGCGGCTGCGGTGCCAAAGCATCGGGAGCAGCGCGGCGAACGGCATCAGCAACAGCCACAGTGGACGCAGGAAATGGAAGTTACTGAGATTGATCTCCATCTCAAGCCTCCTGCCGCTGACGCGCGAGTGTCAGGTGTGGACGGAGCAGGGCGCCCAAGTGATAGAGCGCGAGCAAACCGATGGCTGCACCCAGTGGCCACCCGAACAGATCGCGCTTGGGCTGGTGGCTGAGGGTTTTCACTTGATGCGGGGTGAGCTTGTCGAGGGTGCTGTAGACCTGATCCAGCGCGTTGCGGTCCTCCGCGCGGAAAAACTTTCCGCCAGTGGCTTCGGCAATTTGCTGCAACCCTTGAAGATTGACTTTGGCTTCGCCGGAGGCGTCAGGGTCACCGATGCCGATGGTATGAATCACCACGCCTTTGGCGGCCGCCATGGACGCCGCGTGATCCGGGGTGATTGCGCTGCTGGTGTCGTTGCCGTCGGTGAGCAGGATCAGGAATTTTTCCTGTTCGTGGGCCTGGTCCAGCAGTTTCAGGCTCAGGCCGATGGCGTCGCCGATGGCCGTATTGGGCCCGGCCATGCCGATGCCGGTGTCGTCCAGTAACAGCGACAGGCTGGCGTGATCGAGGGTCAGCGGCGCCTGCGGATAAGCACCACTGCCGAACACGATCAGGCCCAGCCGATCATCTTTGCGCTTGTCGATAAAGCCATGAACCACCTCCTTGACCGCCTCCAGACGGTTGATCTTCTGGCCGTTGGCGTCGGTGAAATCGGTGGTTTCCATGGACTGGGAAATGTCGATGGCCAACATCAGGTCACGCACCGGTTGCTGGCGCTCGATCGGTTTTTCGACGAACACCGGGCGAGCGGCCGCCAGCAGCAATAGCGCCCAGACCAGCAGGTTCAGCAGCAACTGCCAGCGATTGTTGCGAGTCCCGGCCTGGCTGGGCGCCTGACCGATCGCGCGGCTCATGGCAGCGAAGAACGGCACACGCACGGCGCTGCGAGCTTCGCAGTAATAGGGCAGGTAGCGATAGCCGAACCACGGCAGCGGCAAAAGGATTAGCAGCCAAGGGTAATCAAGCTGCCACATGGTGATGCTCCACCCAGTGTTTGCAGGTGGCGAACAGGTGTTGGCGGTGTTCGGTCGGCAGGGCCAGTAACGTTGAATCGGGCGCATAGGCCAACTGCACCAGTTGTTGGCTGAAGTCCGCGGGCAACGGCTGCGAACTGTGCCGCTGCAAGAAGAATTGCCACTCCTCTTTCCCTAGCGCCGCGGGACTCTGTGGGAGCGAGCTTGCTCGCGATGGCGTCAGGTCAGTCGACAGGGATTTTGAATGTGCGAGCCTCATCGTCGGATAGCCGCCTGGAGACAAGCTCGCTCCCACAGGTTTTGTGTTCCTATCGGTGGGCATCGACAGGGCTACTCGTTTGAGCAGTTCCGGGAGTTCGCGCAAGGCTTGCAGCGGATCATCGCTATTCTGCAACTCAACCAACCGCACCAGCGCCTCGCACCGATACCGGTCCCGCCGCCACTGCCAATACCTCCGTGCGCTGACCAGTAAAACGGCAATCACCAACAGGCAGAGCAACACCCACCAACCCCACGTCTGCGGCGCATAGCTGACCGGCGTGGGCAGGGCGATCTCCTTGAGCTGCTCGATGCTCGGGATGTTCGGGTTCATCGCCGACCTCCGCCGAGCTTGCCCAGTTCGGCGCGCAATTGTTCCTGCGCCTCGGTGGCGGTGCTGAACATCATCAGCGGCACCTGACTGCGTCGCAGCAACGTAGCAACGTCCTTGAGCCGGCCACTGAGAAAATCCCCCAACGGCTGATGAACGCTGCGTTGCTCGACGGCGAGTTCCACCTGCAGCTGGCCTTGAGTGATCAGCAAACGCCCGTTCTTCGGCAGGTTCAGCGCCAACGGGTCGTAGACCTGCATGGCAATCACATCGTTGTGAGCCGCCAATTGCCGCATCAACTGCAAAGTGCGCTCACCGGCACCGGCGAAGTCGCTGACGATGCAAATCAGGTGATCGTGACCGGCCACCGCCAGGCAATGCTGTAAAACCTTGTCAAGTTGGTCCTCACCTTCGGCATCCGGATTGGCTGCGTTCAGCTGCTGATTCTGCTGAACGATGCGACTGCACAGCGCTTCGACGCGTTTACGGCTGCGCAGCGGGGCGATGCTGTCGATTCGTAAATCGTTGAACACCAGGCCACCGACCCGATCTCCCGCATTGAACACCATCCATGCCGCCAGCGCCCCGAGTTCGGCGGCAATGGCGGATTTGAAACTGCGCTGGGAGCCGAAGAACATCGACATGCGCTGGTCTACCAACATCAACGCCGGGCGGTCGCGCTCTTCGGTGAAGGTGCGAACCACCGGTTTGCCGGTGCGCAGCGACGCCCGCCAGTCCAGATGACGCAAGTCGTCCCCCGGCTGATAGCGGCGCAGCTCATCGAAGTTCAAACCACGGCCGCGCAGGCGCGAGGCGTGGTTGCCGGCGAGGGTGCTGCCCTGCGGCTGACGCGCCACAAAACTCAGGTCACGCGCCTTGAACTCCAGGGCCATTAACTGCGCCAGAGAGACATAGACCAGACCGTCGACACTATCCATTTTCAACCTCAGCCATTTTCAACCTCAGGCCGGAATCGCGACTTTGTCGAGCAGGCGATCAAGCACCTGATCAGCCGTCACACCGTCCGCCACCGCGTCATAGCTCAGCTGCAAACGATGGCGCAGCACCGGATGCACCACGGCGCGGACGTTATCGGGCGAGACGAAATCCTGCCCTTGCAACCAGGCATCGGCGCGAGCGCAGCGATCCAGGCTGATGCCGCCGCGAGGGCTGGCGCCAATGCTGATCCAGCGGCCGAGGTCGGCATCGTAATCGGCCGGGTGGCGAGTGGCATTGATCAGGTCGATCAGGTAGCGGTCGATCGCCGGAGACACATGAACGGCGCTGACTTCCCGACGCGCCGCGAAGATCACGTCCCGGGACAGCGCGAAGCCCTGCACCGCAGCTGTTTTGGCGCCCAGCGCAAACTCTTCTTCACGTAACAGGCGCAGCACCTGGCTTTCGTTTTCCGCGCTCGGGTAGTCCAGCAAAACCTTCATCAGGAACCGGTCCATCTGCGCTTCCGGCAGCGGGTAAGTCCCTTCCTGCTCGATCGGGTTCTGGGTCGCCACCACGATGAACAACTCCGGCAGCACATGGCTATTGCCGGCCACGGTGATTTGCCGTTCTTCCATGGCTTCCAGCAGTGCAGCCTGAACCTTGGCCGGGGCGCGGTTGATTTCATCCGCCAGAATCAGATTGCCGAACAGCGGGCCGGGCTGGAACTGGATCTCGTTCTTGCCATCGATTTGGTGCAGCACCTCGGCGCCGGTGATGTCCGACGGCAGCAGGTCGGGGGTGAACTGGATGCGGCTCATCTTCGCGTCCAGGTGTTTAGCCAGCGCCTTGACCGTGCGGGTCTTGGCCAGGCCCGGCAAGCTTTCGAGCAACAAGTGCCCGTTGGCCAACAGGCCAAGAATGATCTGGCGGATCACCTGGTCCTGGCCGAGCACGGCTTCGGCGATACTGGCTTGCAGGGCGTTGAGGTCTTGGAGCGCAGTCATGGGATGTTCCCTTTCTCAAAGGCATGCTCAAAACATGAATGTCGGAATGACTGGAATGAACGACAAGCGGAAATTCCAGCGGCTGCTGATCAGGTCTTCCGGGTGAATGGCCGAGTACTGGATCTCCCCGGAAATCCGCACCGGCAACTTGCCGAAGTTGAAGATTCGCCCGGCGCCGAGGCCAATCGGGAAGGTGACTTTGTTGCCGCCTTCGGCCTTCCAGTTGACGGTGACGTTGGGCGTCATGCCGACTCGCCATTGCTCGGGGCCGGGGATGTTGCGCTGGATGAAGTATTGAATGTTGGTCAGGCTAACGTCCTTGCGCTTGCTGTCGCCAGCCACCGACCACCAGTGTTGCGGGAACAGCCCCAAGGTCCAGTCTTCACCCAGATAGGCGGCGACTAACGCCGGGCCGAGGGAGTATTTGCCGGTGCCCAGTACGTCTTCTTCAGCGGTGGGGAACATCGCCGTCGGGCCGAAACCCCAGACCATCTTGCCGCCCCCGGCGAAGCGGATCGGTTCCTTGGGCGAGAACACACCGACATAAGCCAGGTCGCCGAAACCGCTGGTACGGTCGAACGGGTCCTGCACCACCGAGGTAAAGTCGCCGCGGTCATGCAGTAGCTCATTGGGGCCCATGCCGATCAGGTTGCCGGCCTTGCGGTTGACCGGGGCGCTGACGTAGCTGATGGGCAGGCGGTTGATCAGGTTCCAGTCTTCACCGAGGGATATCGGGAAGGTCGGCATGAAACTGTATTTGCCCAACATGCGTGTGCCATTGCTGTTCGGGCCTTTGAGCGCGGTGTAGTCGAACTGGTTGAATAGCAGCACCAGATTGCCCACCGGGTTGTCCATCAGCTTGGCAATCTGTTCCGTGGACGGATCGCAGCCAGCCGCCACGACCTTTTTCAAGTCGATGTCGAAGTCCTGTTGCAGTCGATGGCAGGTCTCTGGGTCACCCTTGGCGACGGGTTGCGCCGGTGTGCTGCCAAGGGCGGGCAAGTCACCGCTGGCGCAGGCGAAACCGCTGAACAACACGCTGCATAAGGACAATCTGGAACCGATGGCCATCCTTGGTCACTCCTAGAAAAACGCTAACGTCAGGTTGATGGCAGCACCGTTACCTTCCGGGCGGTTCTTTGTGTCGAACTCGGGCACCCAACGTGCGCTGACGCTGGCCTGGGCATCATTGAACTTGGCGGCCCAACCAATCACCGGACCGGCGCCGACCGAGCGACCGCGAAAGCCATTGAGCGAGTCAGCGGTCTGGCCTTTGTCGTCGGTGATCTGCTGGACATAACCGCCGACCAGGCCGGCGCTCCAACCATTGCCGAAGCCATGCGTCCACATCGCGTCGAAGGTGAAAATGTTGCCGTTGCGATAATCCGTTTCGTCGTTCTCGGTATAGAACTCCAGGCCGCTCGACAGGGTGAACTCGCCACCTTTGCCATCCAGATGGGTGAACGCCACGGTGGGCATGAAGGTGTAAGTGTTCTGGCCGGGGTTGGCCAGGCGATCGACGTTGTAGGCACCGGTCGGCACGTAGATCGGCAGGGACAACGAGATATGGTTGACCTCGTCGAAGTGGTAGCCGGCGGCGATCGGCGTGATCAGCATGTCGGCGAACTGCGTGCCGGTGTCTTCGCTGCCCAGCGTCCGACCGCGCGGGCCGGTAATGCTGATGTTGACGTCGGTGTACTGCACCGGCACGCCGATGGCCGAGGCGTAGTTCCAGCGACCCTTGCCGGTGTCCCAGACATGGGTGAAGTTGGCCATGGTGTAGGAGACTTTCATGTCCAGGTCGGCACCGACCTCACCGACAATCGGCACGCCCTTGCTGCCCTTGAGATCGCCGTCATACCAGATGCTCGTAAAGGACATGACCCAGCCCGGTTCCGGCGGCACGATCCCCGCATTGGAAAACACCTGTTGTCCGGTGATCGGCCGGCCAACACCGCCCTCGGTCGCAAAGCCCAAGGGGCTTGCGCCGATCACGCACAGGGCCAGTAAAGGACGCACAACAAAAGGCCTGACCATGACTGACTCCGCTTACTGTTTTTGTGAGTTGACGGGGGTCAGGAGCGGCATTTTCCATTGGCCGCTGGTGACTTCCGGTTTTGGCAGGTAGAGGCGCAAGACTCCATAAAACGGGCCTTTCGGCGCTGGCAGCCAGTTGCTCTGCAGGTCCTTGGCCGGCGCCTTGTGCTGCACGTAAAGGGTCAGGCCACCGTCGGCATCAAGCTTGAGATTGGGCAACATCCGCGAGTTGATCAGGTAACGATTCAATGGATTCGCCACCAGCAATTTGTTCTTGCCGTCGTACATGGTCAGCGACCAGAACGCATCGGCCGGGGGCAGGGCGCCCTTGTCGAAATGCAGGGTGTAATCGTGTTTCGAGGCATCGACCGGCTGACCATCCTCGTCCACGAAATAGCCGATGTAATTCGCCTCTTCGGCCGAGTTGCCGAAGATCCCCATGTTGGCGCCGGCGTAGCGGTACAGGTAGTTGCCGTTGAGGTGATCGCGAGTGCCGAAGAAGTCACCGCTGGTGACCTGGTGGGTGTCGACCTGGTCTTTTTTGAATTGGGCGAACTCGGCTTTGGCATCGCTGATACCGTCTGCCAGGGCTTGGCGCTGTTCGGGCTTGAGTTCCTGCAGCTTGAAAGGCTTACCGGCTTCAATACCGATTTTTGCAAAGCGTGCGAGCAGGTCCTTTTCCGCGTCTTGGGGCGGGGCGAACGACAGCATGAAGTTCAGGTAGCGGAACAGGTCCGGAGTCTCGCTCATGGTCGGCGAGGGTTTCGGCCAGTCGATTTTCGGTGCGGCGGGCGGGGCTTTTTGTTTGACGTAGTGGCTCAACGTTTCGACTGTGTAGCCTTTCTGGATCTCCTTGACCTTGCCCAGGTCCTTCTCATCGAACAGCTGCGTGCGATACAGCGCGTAGGCGATTTTGGTCTCACTGCGCAGCAGCCGATCCATTTCCACCGGTTGCTGACCTTGCCAGTCGGGACCTGCGATCATGAAATGCCCGCCGTTGTTGCCTGTGCTGCGGGTGCCCAAATAGGCGAAGTTTTGCGTATAGGCGTCGATCAATTGCACTGAGTAGTAACGGTGCTCGTCGATGGCCGGCAGGATCAGCACCAGCGGTTCGGCGCGCAGGTCCATCCAGATAAAGGAGTAGGGCGTGTCGGCGTTCGGGGTGACGAAGGCAGTGTCTTTGGCAGTGAAAGCCTTGGCGGTGTTGCCGATCTGATTGAACGGTGCCTTGAAGTTCGGACTCGTTTTGTCCACGGCCTGGGTGTAGAGGGTCTTGTACATCTCCACCACCGGAAAGCCGTACAAATAGGCTTCCTTGGCGATGCCACGGGCTTCTTCCGGGGTGGCGGTGAAGTCGGCCCAGACGCTGGTGCTCAGGGTGAGCGAGAGGGCGGTGAGCAACAGGCGGTTATTCATAGCGCTTCCTTTATTGAAACTTGGGCGTCATTCCACGGCCGTGATGTCGTCGAGTTTCCAGCTTTTGTCGAAATAGGCTTCGGTGGGCGCGTACAGGCGGAAGTAGCTGAACCAGTGTTTGCCTGGCACGGTTTGCACCCAGTTGTTCTCGAAGTCCTTGGGCGCAGTCGGGCCGAAGTACAGGTCCACCGAGCCGTCGGCGTTCTTTTTCAGGTCCTGGCGGGACGACAGATCGGCCTTGCGCTGCGGGTTGTCGATCAGGCAACGGCTGTCGATGTCATAGACGGTCATCGACCAGAACTGCTTGGCCGGCGGGTTGGCGCCAACGTGCAGGCGATAGCTTTTGCCGCCGTCGAGCCAGTTGCCCTTGGCGTCGGTGTAGGCGCCGAGGTAGGTCTGGCCCAGGCCCGGTGTCTTGGAAACCATGCCTTTGGTGTTGGTCACCGCTTCGTAGAACCAGGCACTGCGTTCCCACAACTGGTCGTAGTAAGCGACGCGCTGGGACGGCTCGGCGATGTTCAGCACGGTGTCCCACTGACGATCGGGCCAGAATTGCGCACCGGGGAAGCGCTTGGCGAAGGTGTTGGCCTTGGCGATCAGCTCGCCGACCTGCGCACCTTGTTCCAGCGCCTTGCGTTGGTTGTCGTTGGGGTTGAAGGGTTTATCCTTCTCGATCCCCAGGCTGGCCAGCATGGCCATGTAGAAACGATCGCGTTCGTTGACCGGCTCTTTCTGGATGATCTGGTGCAAGCGTTCCCAATACACCAGGCCTCGTGGCTGGGTGCCGGACCAGGCCTTGCCGCCGGGGGAGAGCAATTTCGTTTTACTCGGCTCGGCGCGTTTGGCGTACGGGTACATCTTGAATTGTTCGACCAGCACCTTGCCCTTGGCCGGGTCCGGATCGAGGACGCGAAAGCCCACGAGCACGTTCATGGTTTCCGATTTGGCGAGGTAATACTTGCCAGCATCCGCCGGTGGCTGTGCCCCTGGTGGCAGGACCAGGTACTTGCCGCCCTTGCCTTTGTCCGGGCCGGTCTGGCCCATATCGATGATCGCCCGCTGCCAGAAATCGCCGATGCCGCCCGCAGTCGGGCCGGGCGGCAGATCGATCACCAGCGGACCGGTTTCATTCAGGTCGACGAAGCCAAGGATGTACGGCGTGGTGGCGTTGGCGGTGATCACGCCAAGCTTGTCTTCGTAACTGTTGAGTACCATCAGGTCGCCGCTGTGAGCGCCGAGCTTGTCACGGAATTCTTCCTGCCACTGGGCGTAGGACACCAGCGGCAAGGCCCACAGATAACTTTGGGTCGCCTGTTGGAAATCCAGCTCGGCGTACAGTTTGGCGATCGATTCATGGGCCGGCAGTTCGCCTTCCATCGCGATCTTGCCGATCCGCGTATCGAGCTCCTGAGCACCAACGCCGCAACTGACGAACATGGTCATCAGGCTGAAACCGGCTGCGCGAATTGCACCGTGCATATGAAAGTCCTTATTTGCCAAAGGTGACGTTGATCCCGGCGGACAGCGTGAACTGTGGCCTGCTATTTCACCGGTGCTGTAGCCGCCGTTTGGACAGGGGCGAGTGCTGATCGGCAAGGTGCCGCGCAGCAGGGCGTCGTTGGTGTGGGTATAGCGTGGGCGTAGTCATCGTGAAGGTTTGCGCCGGGCGCCAGGTTCAGCGGGTTGTTGCTTTTGTTGGCCGTATCGGCGTTATCCGCGTGGGCATAAACGGCAGACGCCATTGATGCCGCCAATTGCATGGCGTGTGCTTCCCCAGTGTTCGACATGATTCCCCCGTTCCTTCGTGGCTCTTTGGACGCCCCGGCACTTATTGGCCGCTACTGCGTAATTTCTTTTCCTTTCAAGCCTGTAGGACACGTCTGTTGAAGCTAGCAGCTAACGCCGGGTTCGCCAGTCGAAGGGGGGAATTCTTGGTTTTTTTGTACACGTTTGCGTTTTGCAGGGTTTGCGACGGCGAATGGCCGTCGCCTGAATCGACAGTGCTTGATCAGTGCCGACCCTCGAAATAAACCCATCCCTATATCTATGTACCGCACCTGACCACCGCCCCATCGACATGCTGTGCCCTACAGACAAGGAGTGACTGTATGGCAAAACACACATTTAACGATGGATATTCAGGGAGCGTTGTCATCAGGTCCGGACCGCCCTCTTCGGGTGGTGGTGGAGGTTTCGGTGGCGGCGGTGGGGTTTCAGGCGGCTTTGGTAAAACCAGCAAAGGAAAGCGAAAAGCCCGAAAGCGCGCCATAGAAGCTGATCGTAAGGCAAGGGAACAAGCGAGCGCGCAAGCAGCGGCTCAGGCGCAAGCCGCCGCTGCACACGTGCAGGAACAGGCCCGTGTGCAGGCCCTGCATCAACGACTCGCGGGGCTGGCGCAGCGACATGCCGCCGTAAGAGTTGAGGTAGACCAACGTTTTGCAGCCCGGGCCGCACAACTCGCGCCCGCCCTCGAACAGGAAGTCGTGGCGGCACGACGGCCGCCCAATAGTGACTCAAGCGAGCGATATCAGCTTTACACCATCACTACAGACAAAAACGAAGTCGACGGGCTGGTCGCCCGCAAAACCGCAGAACTGAACGTAAAGAACACGGTTGCCCGATCGTTCGATGGGCACGATCCACTCACCCGCTCGGTGAACGACTACCACATCCGACTGGGGCAATTCGGTGAGGCGCTCAATGACGGCCACCATATTTGGGAAAACGCCTACAACGCGGCCCATGAAGCTCGACTGCTATCGGCACAGATAAGCGCACTCAGCGATAGATCCAATGCACTGGCCAGGCACCACGCCGAGCAGACCATTGTCTGGCGTGAGCGGGAGGCCGTCTGGGAGCGTAACCGGCAGTTCGCCGAGCAGCGCGAAGCAAGAGTTCGGTTCAAGCTGCAAGTCGATGAAGACGCGCGGGTTGAACGGGTCAGGCAGGCCAATACGCTGACGGTACCCACTACTTCGGTGGCCGCTGGCGGGATGATGTTGACCCGAGAGGGAGTGCTCGTTGCGCAAGAAATCGCAGCGGCACTTGAGAAGGTTGTCGAGTCGGCCGCCGGACTCCTCAAGGATTCCGCACGAATAGCGGCTAGAACCGTACCCATGTTCGTCACTGCAATGGTGTATTCACCCACCCTTGGCAATGGCGAGCTGACCCCCGAGCAACGTCAGCGATTGCTCCAGTCGGTCGGCGTTCCGGCGCAGGCGTTGGGACTTTCTGACCGTCAGGCGCTGCAATCAATTGCCGACGTGGGCGGTTCGGTGGAAGTGGCGTACCGGCTCAAACCCGAAGCCGTACCGGAAGGTGCCGCGATTATCGTCACCAGCACCGGTGGCGAGGTGGGCGCTCGTGTACCGGTCATCAATGCCGTACTTGACCCGCTGACCGGGGTCTACAGCGCCGAGGTCCCGGGTTCACCTCCACGACTCTTGCAGTTCACACCCGAGTCCACACCTCAGGTGACCACTTCCGGTCAGGCCGGCCTGGCGGTGATGACACCGCAGATCCAGGACATCCCGGCGGGTGTCGACTTGCGCATTCAGGATTGCATCGTTTGCGTGCCGGGCCTCCCACCTATGTACCTGTCTTTCAATCTGCCGCCCCTTGGCTCAGGCATCGTCACCGGGACCGGTCAACCTGCTGCGTATGATTGGTGGAAAACCGCAAGCCAGGCCCAGGGCGCGGCCATTCCTGTGCAGATCGGCGACCAATTTCGTGGTCGGGAAATCCCGTCGTTCAGCGCCTTCGATGAAGCGCTGTGGCGTACGGTCGGCGAACACCCTGCGCTTGTCGCCGAATTCGATGAGGTGAACAAAAAACGCATCGAACAAGGCTTTGCCCCCTACGCCCCGAAAAGCACCTGGGTTGGTGAAAGGCGTGAATTCGAACTGCGATATCAGGAGCGGGCAGAACTCGGCGCGAACCCCTTCAATCTCGACAAAATAAGCATCACCACACCGCAAAGCACTCAAGGTCGGCTGGGGATCACTCCGGCGGTTCTACCCTGGCCGATTCGTCCGGTGGGTGGCGGTACCTGGACTCCTTTAGTTCCACCAGGCATCGAACATCTCGGGCCAACGACCTCTCCGATCACACCGCCGATTCCAGCGGTTTATCCCGGCGCACCAGCCATCCCGGTTCTACCGCAAAACGAGGCGTTTCCGGCAGTTGACGAAGGGCAGATCGGTGCCAGTATTCCTGGGTATCCGGGGGATATGGAATTGCCTTCGTCGGATGTTCTGTTTCTGGATCGGCGAGATGATCCAGGCGTGGCAACCGGGTTTGGACAGTCGGTTTCAGGGATTTGGCTGGGCGCAGCCGCGCGAGGGGAGGGGGCGCCTATTCCTTCGCAGATCGCGGACCAGTTAATAGGGAAGGAGTTTGCTAACTTTCATAGTTTCAGGGAGGCGTTTTGGAAGGCAGTTGCGGCTGACAAAAGTTTAAGCGCTCAATTCAATGCCACAAACTTAAGGTTTATGCGCAAGGGCAGTGCGCCTTTCCCCATCGCAAAAGATCAGTACGGAGGTCGAGTTAAGTTCGAACTCCATCATCGAATAGAGATTGCGCAGGGAGGTGCAGTGTACGACATGGAAAATATTGTCGTGATGACACCGAGACAACATATTCTTGTGCATAAAGGAGGTAAGCAACTGTGAAAAATACTTCACGTCTTGAAGACTACACAGAGTCTGAATTTCTGGACTTCCTTAGAGAGCTTTTTGATGGGGGGGAGGAATTAACAGCAGATGAGTTTGATAAGTACATGATTGAACGCGTCAAACATTTTGAGACTATCACCGAGCACCCAGATCGCTCAGATGTCATCTTCTACCCCAGGGAAGGCCAGGAAGACAGCCCCGAAGGCATCCTGAAGGAAGTCAAAGAATGGCGCGCACTCAATAACAAACCCGGCTTTAAGTCGGAATAATGCAATCACTAAGAGCGTAGAAACCATCTGCTCATGATGGAATGAGCAGATGCCTTCGTCCGGCAGCTGTTAAGTGTCACAGACACAAGGAAGAACCAAAGATGGAACTTAAAGCAACTCTCAAGGATTACACAGAGCCGGAATTCCAGGCGTTGGTAAATAGAATCTGGGCCGTCGATCTGCCGAAACGGGACCATGATCGGTTGATCAACCATTTCGACCGGATCGTCGGCCACCCCAAAGGTGCGGACCTGTTTTTTTACCCTGACGACCAAGTCAATACGAATGGTGCTGGATCGATTGTCTTTTTCGTCAAGAATTGGCATCGCAAACGGGGTATGGCGGCGTTTAAGGACGAGAATGTTTCCGTATCGGCTCCACCGGTACAGCTAAGCGATGTCGCCCGGAGTCTGGCAGAAGTACAAGAAATCGCCGCTGATGTGGCCGTATCGGAGCGGGCTGTCGAAACGGCCTTCAGCTTTTTCGAGCAAGGTATCAAGCGCTTGCGAACTCAACAGAGCCTTCGCCTGGATATCCCTGAGCAGGACACGCATATCCGGGCTCTGGAACGTGATCAGCATGAAACACTCATGGCAATCAGTAAGTTCGAATTCTGCAAAATGCGCGTGGAGTTCGCCAAACGCTCTGCTCAGCGCGACCTGACCTATGCCCGGTCGGAGCAAGCACTTTGGCAGAGCATCGTGCAACAGATCAACTCAACACACGACGGGTACATTGCGCGATTGGCCGGCATTACTCAGCGCCATCGCGTTCTACATGACGAGGCTGAAGCGTTGTTGATAGCGGCGCAGGAACAGTTGATTCGTTCACGTAATCTGGCAGGGACCGGTCCAAATCAAGCTGCCTGCGCGATGGCCGCATCATTGGCTTTTGCCGATAAACGTCCCGATGTATTGCTGGAGGGTGGGCCATCGGCATTGTTAGTGTCGCAACGGACAACTTTGCAAAAAGCCATCCGCTCGGCCGTTGCGCAATTCACTTGGCAGGACACGTCAGGCGAACCGCCCGATGAGGTCCAGCGCGCTGCGGTGTTGCGCTTTGAGTTTTCCAGTCGCGCCGATACGCAGGTATACGGTCTCAGTGTTCCCCTGGCCGAGCTGCTGCCGATTGAAGGTCAGGATTGGCAATGTCTGGCAGCGAGCAGGGCTGAGATCGACGTCCCTTTCAGGATGACCACCGCCGTAGTGCCTGCCGAACCTGGAATGATGTTCCAGGGATTACGCGAAATCAAAACGCTGTCACAGGTTCACATCACACCGTCCAAAGGCAGTCATCCGGCATCCGGGGTTCGGGTTAGAGCAGCACAACATGATGAGCGACTGAATACTTTCAGTTTTACGGCTGATGACGCCGCACCGATCACTGTTTACTGGTCTGCCCCGGTCACTCTAGAAGCTAACCCACTCGTGGCCCCGGCCCCATCGCGTCGTTTGGGTTTTGTTCGATCCTTACCGGTGCCGATACTCGAAACTTCGCCGGGAGAAGAAGACGCCCGGTTCGATGACTACATCGTTGTCTTCCCCGTCGAGACAGGACTGGACCCGTTGTACGTCATGCTCAGAGATCGGCGCGAATACCCTGATACGGCAATTGCTGAAGCAAAACCTTAGCTCCGACGTCGGGCAAAACCGACTGCGCCGAATATTACAGTCGCGGCACCGCATTCTGCTGCCCGCTCAGCGTTTCTTCACCTGCGCGCGCAGGCGTTCTTCCTGCTCCCGCAGTTCCGGTGTGAACTCGGGCCCGAAATCTTCTGCCTCGTATACCTGGCGAATTTCGATCTCGGCGTCGGTGCCTGGCATCGGGTTGGGGCATCGTTTGACCCAGTTGATCGCTTCCTGTTTCGACTCCACCTGCCATAGCCAGTAGCCGGCGATCAGCTCCTTGGTTTCGGCGAATGGGCCGTCGATCACCGTGCGCTGCTCACCCGAGAAACGCACGCGGGCGCCTTTGCTGCTGGGTTGCAGGCCATCGCCCTCGATGAGGATGCCGGCTTTGACCAGCTCCTCGTTGTAGTTGCCCATCGCGGTCATCAGTTCCTCGCTGGGCAACACACCGGCCTCGGAATCCTGGCTGGCTTTCACAATGATCATGAATCGCATGGTCTTAACTCCGCTGGATTTGAGTGACTCACTTCCTAGTCGAATGGCTGTCATCTGAATCGACAACGTTTCTTACAGAAAATCGCCGAAAAAGCAGATTTGTTTCTCGACAAGTAAGCTCGCTATACGGTTGTTGAGACGGGTTGTATCCAATGTGTGCGGCAAGACTTAACAATTTGTATCTGGGCATAGGTCGTGGGACCAATTCGTGGTTAACTTCGGCCTCTTCAAAATTCTCTACAACAACGTTCAGAAGGACTCCGTTCATGGCTCAAGTCACTCTTAAAGGCTCCCCGGTTCAAGTCAACGGTCAACTGCCACAAGCCGGTTCCAAGGCGCCAGCCTTTTCCCTGGTTGCCGGCAATCTGTCCGACGTGACCCTGGCGAGCTTCGCCGGCAAGCGCAAAGTGCTGAACATCTTCCCAAGCGTCGATACCCCGACCTGCGCGACTTCGGTTCGCAAGTTCAACGCCCAGGCCAGTGATGTCGCCAACACTGTCGTGCTGTGCATCTCCGCTGACCTGCCGTTCGCTCAAGCGCGCTTCTGCGGCGCCGAAGGCCTGGAAAACGTACAGAACCTGTCGACCCTGCGCGGTGCCGAGTTCATCGAGAACTACGGTGTTGCCATCGCTGACGGCCCGCTGAAAGGCCTGACTGCCCGTGCCGTCGTGGTGCTGGACGAAAACGACAACGTTCTGCACAGCGAACTGGTCGGTGAAATCGCTGAAGAGCCGAACTACGACGCAGCACTCGCTGTTCTGAAATAAGCCTACTTTTACAATTGTTAACGGCCTGGCCTTGTCCAGGCCGTTTTCATTTGCGATTCAGTATCTTGGCCAAACATCCTGTTACGTAAGCCGAAGGTAAATTGCCGGTAAAGCCGCTTTGCTTAATACCCGCCAGTGCTTATTGTTCAGCCTCCTGTAGAAGAAGCCCACGCGCCCAATGGTTGATCACTCCATGCAATCCTCCGTTTCCCGTAGTCCCCGTCGCTGGCTGTTTGGCCTGCTTGTCCTGTTGGTCATCGCTGGCCTGTGCTGGAAATTCTGGCCCACCGGCACTGCCCAAAAAGAGGGCGCAGGGCAAAAAGCCGTTGCCGGACAAACCGGCAGGTCGGGAGGAATGCGTCCGGGTTTCGGTGGAGCGACCGGGCCCGTTCCAGTGCGTGTCGCGCCAGCGGTCAAGGGCGACTTCCCGCTGTACTACAAGGCGCTGGGCACCGTGACGGCGCTGAACACCATTAATGTGCGCAGCCGCGTCGGTGGTGAGCTGATGAAGATCTCCTTCGAGGAAGGGCAGATGGTCAAGGCTGGCGATCTGCTGGCTGAAATCGACCCGCGTCCTTACCAGAACGCCTTGCTTCAGGCCGAAGGCACGTTGTTGCAGAACCAGGCACAACTGAAAAATGCCCAGGTCGATGTGGAGCGCTATCGCGGTTTGTATCGCGAAGACAGTATTGCCAAGCAGACACTGGACACCGCCGAAGCGCTGGTGGGCCAGTATCAGGGCACCGTCAAAACCAATCAGGCGGCGGTCAACGACGCCAAGCTCAATCTGGAATTCACCAAGATCCGCGCCCCGATTGCCGGGCGCGTGGGCTTGCGTCAGCTGGATGTCGGCAACCTGGTGGCGGCCAACGACACCACGGCGCTGGTGATCATCACCCAGACCCAACCGATCAGCGTTGCCTTCACCTTGCCGGAAAACAGCCTGGAAACCGTGCTGGCCCGTTATCGTACTGGCGCCAAACTGCCCGCCGAAGCCTGGGATCGTGGCGACACCAAGTTGCAGGCCACTGGCGTCTTGCTGAGCCTGGACAACCAGATCGATGTCACCACCGGCACCCTGAAATTCAAGGCTCGTTATGAGAACCGTGATCAGGCGCTGTTCCCGAATCAGTTCGTCAACGTCCATCTGCTGGCCGACACCCTCAAAGACGTGGTGCTCGCACCTTCGGCAGCGATTCAGTTCGGCACCAACGGCACGTTTGTCTACGCCCTGGACGGCGACAAGAAAGTCACGATTCGTCAGTTGAAAGTCGGCGCCAGTGACGGTGAAAACACCGTGATTACCGAAGGCCTTGCCCCTGGGGATCGCGTTGTCCTTGAAGGCACCGACCGCTTGAAGGAAGGCAGCGAAGTGGAAGTGGTCAACGACACCGAGGACGTGCCGACGACCCCGACCGGCCATCTGCAAGGCAAGTCGGCGGCCAACGCGACTGAGCCGGCGACCACCGACAAGGTGAAAAAGGGCGGCGCATGAACATCTCGCGGCTGTTCATCCTTCGCCCGGTAGCCACTACCCTGAGCATGCTGGCCATTATCCTGGCCGGCGTGATTGCCTATCGGCTGCTGCCGGTGTCGGCATTGCCTCAGGTCGATTACCCGACCCTCCGCGTCATGACCCTGTATCCCGGCGCCAGCCCGGATGTCATGACCAGCGCCGTGACCGCGCCCCTTGAGCGTCAATTCGGGCAGATGCCCGGTCTGACGCAGATGGCGTCGACCAGTTCCGGCGGTGCTTCGGTGCTGACCCTGCGTTTCAGCCTCGACATCAACATGGACGTCGCCGAGCAGCAGGTACAGGCCGCGATCAATGCCGCGACCAATTTGCTGCCCAAGGACTTGCCGGCGCCACCGGTGTACAACAAGGTCAACCCGGCGGACACCCCGGTGCTGACCCTGGCCATCACCTCCAAGACCCTGTTGCTGCCCAAGCTCAATGATTTGGTCGACACGCGGATGGCGCAGAAAATCGCCCAGATCAGCGGTGTCGGCATGGTCAGCATCGCCGGCGGCCAGCGCCAGGCGGTGCGGATCAAGGTTAACCCTGAAGCCCTCGCGGCCAATGGCTTGAACCTCTCCGACGTGCGAACCCTGATCGGTGCATCCAACGTCAACCAGCCCAAGGGCAACTTCGACGGCCCGACCCGGGTCTCGATGCTCGACGCCAACGACCAACTGACTTCGCCCAAGGACTACGCCAACCTGATTCTCGCCTACGCCAACGGCGCGCCGTTGCGGCTCAAGGATGTGGCGGAGATTGTCGATGGCGCGGAAAACGAACGTCTGGCGGCGTGGGCCAATGAAAACCAGGCGGTGTTGCTGAACATCCAGCGTCAGCCCGGTGCCAACGTCATCGAAGTGGTCGACCGGATCAAAGCCCTGCTGCCGAGCATCACCGACAACCTGCCGGCCGGTCTCGAAGTCACCGTGCTGACCGACCGCACCCAGACCATCCGCGCCTCGGTCACCGATGTGCAACACGAATTGTTGATCGCCATTGCGCTGGTCGTGATGGTGACTTTCCTGTTCCTGCGTCGAGCCAGCGCCACGATCATTCCGTCGGTCGCGGTACCGCTGTCGCTGATCGGCACCTTCGGCGTGATGTACCTCGCGGGTTTCTCGGTCAATAACCTGACTTTGATGGCTCTGACCATCGCCACCGGTTTCGTGGTGGACGATGCGATCGTCATGCTGGAGAACATTTCCCGATTTATCGAAGAGGGTGACAGCCCCCTGAATGCGGCGCTCAAGGGCGCCAAGCAGATCGGTTTCACCCTTATTTCCCTGACCCTGTCGCTAATCGCCGTGTTGATTCCACTGCTGTTCATGGCCGACGTGGTGGGGCGGCTGTTCCGCGAATTTGCCATCACCCTGGCGGTGGCGATCCTGATTTCCCTTGTCGTCTCCCTGACCCTGACGCCAATGATGTGCGCGCGACTGCTCAAGCGTGAACCCAAGGAAGAAGAGCAGGGCCGTTTCTACCGAGCCAGCGGCGCCACAATTGATTGGATGATCGCGGCTTACGGGCGCAAGTTAAAGTGGGTTCTCAAGCATCAACCGCTGACCCTGATGGTGGCCATCGGTACGCTGGCTTTGACCGTATTCCTTTACATGGTGGTGCCCAAGGGATTCTTCCCGGTTCAGGACACCGGGGTGATCCAGGGCATTTCCGAGGCGCCGCAGTCGATTTCCTTCGCCGCCATGAGCGAGCGTCAGCAGGGATTGGCGAAAGTGATCCTGGCGGATCCGGCCGTGGAAAGCCTGTCGTCCTACATCGGTGTGGACGGTGACAACTCGACGCTCAATAGCGGTCGCCTGCTGATCAACCTCAAATCCCACAGCAACCGTGACTTGAGTGCAACCGAGGTGATCGCACGTCTGCAACCGGAACTGGACAAGCTCACCGGCATTCGCCTGTTCATGCAACCGGTGCAGGACCTGACCATCGAAGACCGCGTCAGCCGTACTCAATACCAGTTCAGTATGTCGTCGCCGGACTCGGAGTTGCTAAGTCTGTGGAGCGGTCGTCTGCTGGATGCACTGGCCCAACGGCCGGAGCTGACCGACGTTGCCAGCGATTTGCAGGACAAGGGCTTGCAGGTCTATCTGGTGATTGACCGCGATGCGGCGTCGCGGGTCGGTGTGTCGGTGTCGAACATCACCGATGCGCTGTACGACGCCTTCGGTCAGCGGCAGATCTCCACCATCTACACCCAGGCCAGCCAATACCGCGTGGTGCTGCAATCGCAGTCCGGCGAGAGGATCGGCCCGGATGCGCTGAACCAGATTCACGTGAAAACCACCGACGGCGGGCAAGTGCGCCTGTCCAGTCTGGCGCACATGGAGGAGCGTCAGGCCCAACTGGCGATCACTCACATCGGTCAGTTCCCGGCGGTGATGATGTCCTTCAACCTCGCGCCCGGCGTGGCGCTGGGGCATGCGGTGGAGATCATCGACCAGGTGCAGAAAGACATCGGCATGCCGATTGGCGTGCAGACCCAGTTTCAGGGCGCGGCCGAGGCTTTCCAGGCGTCGCTGTCGAGCACCTTGCTGCTGATTCTGGCGGCAGTGGTGACCATGTACATCGTGCTCGGCGTGCTCTACGAGAGCTACATCCACCCGATCACCATTCTCTCGACTTTGCCCTCGGCGGCGGTCGGCGCCTTGTTGGCGCTGCTGTTGAGCGGTAATGACCTGGGAATGATCGCGATCATCGGCATCATTTTGTTGATCGGTATCGTGAAAAAGAACGCGATCATGATGATCGACTTCGCCCTCGACGCTGAACGCAATCAGGGCATGGACCCGGAAACGGCGATCTATCAAGCGGCGCTGCTGCGTTTCCGGCCGATTCTGATGACCACACTGGCCGCGTTGTTCGGCGCTGTGCCGCTGATGCTGGCGACCGGTTCCGGTGCAGAACTGCGTCAACCGTTGGGTCTGGTGATGGTGGGTGGCTTGTTGGTGAGTCAGGTGCTGACGCTGTTTACCACTCCGGTCATTTATCTGTACTTCGACCGCCTCGGCCGGCGCTGGGGGCGCAAGTCTGAATCCGTGGAAGCGGTAGAACAGCCATGAACCTGTCCGGACCTTTCATCAAGCGCCCGGTCGCGACCCTGTTGCTGAGCCTGGCGATCATGCTGCTGGGCGGTGTGAGCTTCGGCCTGTTGCCGGTGGCGCCGTTGCCGCAGATGGACTTCCCGGTGATCGTGGTTCAGGCGAGTCTGGCCGGCGCCAGCCCGGAGGTCATGGCCTCGACCGTGGCCACGCCGCTGGAGCGCTCCTTCGGCGCCATCGCCGGGGTCAACACCATGAGCAGCCGCTCCAGCCAGGGCTCGACCCGGGTGATTTTGCAGTTTGACCTGGACCGCGACATCAACGGCGCGGCCCGGGAAGTGCAAGCGGCGATCAACGCCTCGCGCAACCTGCTGCCGAGCGGGATGCGCAGCATGCCGACCTACAAGAAGGTCAACCCGTCCCAGGCGCCAATCATGGTGCTGTCGCTGACCTCCGACGTGCTGGAAAAAGGCCAGCTTTACGATTTGGCCTCGACAATTCTGTCCCAGAGCGTGTCTCAAGTGCAGGGTGTCGGCGAAGTGCAAATCGGCGGCAGTTCCTTGCCGGCAGTGCGCATCGAGCTCGAACCGCAGGCGCTCAACCAGTACGGCGTGGCGCTGGACGATGTGCGCAACACCATCGCCAACGCCAACGTGCGCCGGCCCAAGGGCTCGGTCGAAGACAGCCAGCGGATGTGGCAGGTTCAGGCCAACGATCAACTGGAAAAAGCCAAGGATTACGAGTCGCTGATCATTCACTACGCGGACGGCGCGGCCCTGCGCCTGAAGGACGTGGCCAAGGTTAGCGACGGCGTTGAGGACCGCTACAACAGCGGTTTCTTCAACAACGACGCGGCAGTACTGCTAGTGATCAACCGCCAGGCCGGCGCCAACATCATCGAGACGGTCAACGAAATCAAGGCTCAGTTGCCGGCGTTGCAGGCCGTGTTGCCGGCCAGCGTGAAGCTGAACCTGGCGATGGACCGTTCGCCGGTGATCAAGGCGACCTTGCACGAAGCGGAAATGACCCTGCTGATTGCCGTGGCGCTGGTGATTCTGGTGGTGTTCCTGTTCCTCGGTAACTTCCGCGCCTCCTTGATTCCGACCCTCGCGGTGCCCGTGTCTCTGGTCGGCACCTTTGCGGTGATGTACCTCTACGGATTCTCCCTGAACAATCTGTCGTTGATGGCGCTGATTCTGGCCACTGGGCTGGTGGTGGACGATGCCATCGTGGTGCTGGAGAACATTTCCCGGCACATCGACAAAGGCGTGCCGCCGATGAAGGCCGCGTACCTCGGGGCGCAGGAAGTCGGCTTTACCTTGCTGTCGATGAACGTCTCACTGGTGGCGGTGTTCCTGTCGATCCTGTTCATGGGCGGGATTGTCGAAAGCCTGTTTCGCGAGTTTTCCATCACGTTGGCGGCGTCCATCGTGGTGTCGCTGGTGGTCTCGCTGACGCTGACGCCAATGCTCTGCGCCCGTTGGCTCAAGCCGCATACGCCGGGTGAGGAAAACCGATTGCAGCGCTGGAGTCAGCGGGCTAACGAGTGGATGGTCGGCAAATACGCAACAAGTCTTGACTGGGTGCTGCGACACCGCCGGTTAACCTTGCTCAGCCTGATAGTGACAGTTGGCGTGAACATTGCGCTGTATATCGTTGTTCCTAAAGCTTTTATGCCGCAGCAGGACACCGGCCAGCTGATCGGTTTCGTGCGTGGCGATGACGGGTTGTCGTTCAGCGTGATGCAGCCAAAAATGGAAACCTTCCGCCGTGCCGTGCTCAAGGATGACGCGGTGCAAAGCGTCGCCGGCTTCATTGGCGGTACCAACGGCACCAACAACGCCTTCATGCTGGTGCGGCTGAAACCGATCAAGGAACGCAACATTTCCGCGCAAAAGGTCATCGAACGCCTGCGCAAGGAAATGCCCAAGGTTGCCGGTGCGCAGTTGATGCTGATGGCCGATCAGGACCTGCAGTTTGGTGGCGGTCGTGAACAAACCACGTCGCAGTATTCCTACATCCTGCAAAGCGCCGATCTTGGCGAGTTGCGCGAGTGGTACCCGAAAGTCGTGACCGCACTCAAGGCTTTGCCGGAATTGACCGCGATTGACGCCCGTGAAGGGCGCGGCGCCCAACAGGTGACCTTGATCGTCGATCGGGATCAGGCCAAACGCCTGGGTGTCGACATGGACATGGTCACTGCGGTGCTGAACAACGCTTACAGCCAGCGGCAGATTTCGACGATTTACGACAGCCTTAACCAGTATCAAGTGGTCATGGAGGTCAATCCGAAATATGCCCAGGACCCGATCACCCTCAAACAGGTGCAGGTGATCACCGCTGACGGCGCGCGGATTCCGCTGTCGACCATCGCTCATTACGAAAAAAGCCTGGAAGACGACCGCGTCAGCCACGAAGGCCAGTTCGCCTCCGAGAGCATTTCCTTCGACATGGCCGAAGGCGTGACGGTGGAGCAGGGCACGGCGGCCATCGAGCGGGCCATTGCCCGTCTTGGCATGCCGGAAGACGTGATCGTGAAAATGGCCGGCACCGCCGACGCCTTCGCCGCGACCCAGAAGAGCCAGCCGTGGATGATTCTCGGGGCGCTGGTGGCGGTGTATCTGGTGCTCGGTGTGCTGTATGAAAGCTACATCCATCCGCTGACTATTCTCTCGACCTTGCCGTCGGCGGGGGTCGGCGCGTTGCTGTCGATCTATGCGCTGGGCGGTGAGTTCAGCCTGATTTCGTTGCTCGGGCTGTTCCTGCTGATCGGCGTGGTGAAGAAAAACGCCATTCTGATGATCGACCTGGCCTTGCAGCTGGAACGGCATCAAGGCCTGGCGCCGCTGGAGTCGATTCGCAGTGCCTGTTTGCAACGTCTGCGGCCGATTCTGATGACCACCCTGGCGGCGATCCTCGGCGCGTTACCGTTGCTGTTGAGCCGCGCCGAAGGTGCGGAAATGCGTCAGCCGCTGGGCCTGACCATCATCGGCGGGCTGATCTTTAGCCAGGTGCTGACCCTTTACACCACCCCGGTGGTTTACCTCTATCTCGACAAACTGCGCCATCGCTTCAACCATTGGCGTGGGGTGCGTACCGATGCTGCTCTGGAAACTCCGCTATGACTGACCGTTCGCTTATCAATCTGGCTGCACCGCTGGTTACGGCCCGAGGCTCGCGTTTGTTGAGCCTGGCGCTGTGCGTAGCGATGCTCAGCGCCTGCGCCATCGGCCCGGACTATCAGCGCCCGCAAGCCGCCTCGCCAGTGCAATACAAGGAAGCGGCAGGCTGGCGTCAGGCCAGTCCCAGCGATTCTCTGGCACGTGGTGCCTGGTGGGAATTGTATGGCGATCAGCAGCTCAATGGCCTGATCGAAAAACTCAACAGCGCCAATCAGACGGTCGCCCAGTCCGAAGCCCAGTACCGTCAGGCCCAGGCTTTGGTGCGCAGTGCCCGTGGTGCGTTTTTCCCGACTGTGGATCTGACCGTCGGGAAAAACCGATCCAGTCAGGGCACCGGCAGCAGCAGTTCAAGCCTGACCAGCTCTTCCAGCGGTATTCGTGACACCTACACCGCTCAAGCCGGGGTCAGTTGGGAAGCGGATATCTGGGGCAAATTGCGCCGTGGACTTGAGGCCGACACCGCCAACGCCGAGGCCAGTTTTGCCGATTTGGCGGCGATGCGCTTGAGTCAGCAGTCGGAACTGGTGCAGAACTATCTGCAACTGCGGGTGATCGACGAGCAGAAACGCCTGTTGGAAGCGACGGTCGAGGCCTATCAGCGATCGTTGAAAATGACCGAAAACCAGTACCGCGCCGGTGTCTCCGGCAAGGACGCGGTGGCGCAGGCACAGACTCAGCTCAAGAGCACCGAGGCTGATCTGGTCGATCTGATCTGGCAGCGCGCCCAGTTCGAGAACGCCATTGCCGTGCTGATCGGTTTGCCGCCGGCCGAGTTCAGTCTGGCCGAAGCCAAGAACATCCCAGACTTGCCCGAGGTCCCACTGAGCCTGCCTTCGCAGTTGCTCGAACGCCGCCCGGACATCGCTTCCGCCGAACGTTCGGTGATGGCGGCCAACGCCAACATCGGCGTGACCAAGGCTGCGTATTACCCGGATTTGACCCTGAGCCTGAACGGCGGTTATAGCAGCAGCACCTATGCCAACTGGATCACCGTGCCGAACCGATTCTGGTCGGTCGGGCCACAATTGGCCATGACCTTGTTCGATGGCGGCCAGCGCTCCGCGGAAGTTGACCGCAGCGAAGCGGCCTACGACGAAACGGTAGCCAAGTACCGCCAGACCGTGCTCGACGGCTTCCGTGAAGTGGAAAACTACCTGGTCCAGCTCAAGGTTCTGGAAAACGAAGCGGGCGTGCGTCAGGAAGCACTGGACGCGGCACGTGAATCCCTGCGTCTGACCCAGAACCAGTACAAGGCCGGTTTGATTGCTTATCTGGATGTGGTGGTGGTTCAGGCCACGGCGTTGAGCAATGAACGCAGCGTACTGAGCCTGTTGCAGAGCCGGCTGATAGCGAGCGTTCAGTTGATTGCGGCGTTGGGGGGTGGCTGGGATGGGGCGTTGCAGGTGAGCGAAAAAGAATAGGCGCCAGCTCAACTGATCGTACCCACTCAGAGCGTGGGAACGATCATCGAGGGGGCGGCAGTGATTGATGGCCCTTTGCTAATTTTGTCAGTGCGTTCGTTTGCAGAATCAGTACAATCTCCCGATTTGCCCCCCGAGAATGGAAGCAGTACGGAGGGGCTGTCGCGAGTAGTCTCATGCTTATCGGTAGCTTTTCCCCCACGCTGGTTGTCATCTCGCTTTTTGTGGCGATTCTCGCCTCCTATACCGCGCTCGACCTGACTGAACGCATCGCCACAGCCAAGGGCCGAGCCGTGCATCTATGGACGGCGGGCGGCGCCTTTGCCATGGGGGTTGGTGTGTGGTCGATGCATTTCATCGGCATGCTCGCGTTCAAACTACCCATCGACCTCGGTTACGACGTCGGTATCACGGTGCTGTCACTGCTGATTGGCATCCTGTCCTGCGGCTTTGCCCTGTGGCTGGTCAGCCAGCCACAATTACCGGCCTGGCAATTGGCGTTCGGCGCGCTGGTCATGGGCGTCGGGATCAGCGCCATGCACTACACCGGTATGGCCGCCATGCGCATGCAGCCGGGTATCGATTACGATCCGACGCTATTCGGCGCCTCGCTGCTGATCGCCGTAGTTGCCTCGGGCGCCGCGTTATGGATCGCTTTCCGCCTGCGCCAGCACACACCTTATGTCGGCCTGATCCGTGGCGGTGCGGCGGTGATCATGGGCCTCGCGATTGTCGGCATGCACTACACCGGCATGGCGGCGGCACGTTTCCCGGACGGCAGCTTCTGTGGGGCGGCCGTCAACGGCTTGAACGGCATGGGCCTGGACAATCTGGTGCTGATCACCACCTTGGCGGTGTTGAGCCTAGCCTTACTGACCTCGATCCTCGATGCGCGCCTTGAGGCCCGCACCGCAGGACTCGCCCACTCATTGACCGAGGCCAACCGTGAACTGACCCAGCTGGCCCTGCATGACACCCTGACCGGCCTGCCGAATCGCGTGTTGCTGGCTGACCGCATCGATCAGGCGATGTCGATGGTGCGCGAGCAGGGCGGTTGTTTCGCGCTGATGTTCATCGATCTGGACGGTTTCAAACCGGTCAACGATGCCTTCGGTCACCATATGGGCGATCTGTTGTTGCGTGAAGTCGGCCTGCGCCTGCGCGAGGATTTGCGCAGCCAGGACACCCTGGCGCGGATCGGCGGCGATGAGTTCGTATTGCTGGTGCAACTCGGCGAGCAGAATGACGCATTGAACCTGGCGGCCCGTCAGGTCGGGCTGATCGCGCGCGCGTTCCGGGTCGCCGAACATGACTTGCAGATTTCCGCCAGCGTTGGCATCGCGATTTTTCCGGGTAACGGTGAAACCACCGAAGAGTTGCTGATGAACGCCGACGCGGCGATGTATCACGCCAAGGGCGCCGGGAAAAACGGCTATAGCTTCTTCGATGCCTCGATGAACAGCAACGCGCGCAAACAGCTGCAATTGTTGCAGGACTTGCGTATCGCCCTCGATCAGCAGCAGTTCAGTCTCTATTACCAGCCCAAGTTCGATGCCGGCAATGGCCGGCCGGTCGGCGCCGAGGCGTTGCTGCGCTGGGTGCACCCGACCCAAGGCATGCTGCTGCCGGACAAGTTCATTGAACTGGCGGAAAAGACCGGGCTGATCATTCCGATTGGCGAGTGGGTGCTCAACGAAGCCTGCCGTCAGATGCGCGAATGGTATGTGCTCGGGTACACCGACTGGCGCATCGCCGTGAATCTTTCCGCCTTGCAGTTCTGCCACGTGGGCCTGGTCCAGAGTGTCGCAAAAGCCTTGGCCACTCACCATTTGCCGGCCAACAGCTTGACCCTTGAGATCACTGAAACCACCGCCATGAGCGATGCCGATGCGAGCATGACCGTGCTTCAGGAGCTTTCGACAATGGGTGTCGACCTGTCGATCGATGACTTTGGCACCGGCTATTCGAGTTTGATGTACCTCAAGCGCTTGCCAGCCAATGAACTGAAAATCGACCGGGGGTTTGTCCGCGATCTGGAACGCGACAGCGATGACGCCGCCATCGTTTCCGCCATCGTCGCCCTCGGGCAGGCGCTGGGGTTGCGGATCGTCGCCGAAGGGGTGGAGACCAACTCGCAGCAAGACTTCCTGACGCAACTCGGTTGCGACTCGTTGCAGGGATACCTGCTTGGGCACCCGCTGCCGGCCGAACGCTTCATGGTGGATATTCACCGCGCAGAGCAATTGGCGGTGTGTTGAGAACAAGCTGATTGATGTGAGCCCATGCAAAAGCCTGCGATGACGGTTATTCTTGCCCCCGACTGCTAACGCTTGGAAAGGGGGAAGCTCGTATGGACAAAGTCATCGTCATCACCGGCGGCAGCCGCGGTATCGGCGCCGCCACAGCGCTGTTGGCCGCCGAACAAGGCTATCGGATCTGTATCAATTACCTGGCCGACGAATCGGCTGCGCAAAAGGTGTTGGAGCAAGTCCGCGCCCTCGGCGCCCAAGCCATCGCGGTGCGCGCTGACGTCAGCATCGAAGACGAAGTGATCGCGCTGTTCCACCGTGTGGACATTGAACTGGGCCGGGTCACGGCATTGGTGAATAACGCCGGCACCGTCGGGCACAAGTCCCGGGTCGATGAAATGTCCGAATTCCGTATCCTCAAAATCCTCAGAACCAACGTACTGGCGCCGATCCTCTGCGCCAAGCACGCGATCCTGCGCATGTCGCCCAAACATGGCGGGCAGGGCGGCAGTATCGTTAACGTGTCCTCGGTGGCCTCACGCTTGGGCGCCCCCAGCGAGTATGTTGACTACGCGGCGTCGAAAGGTGCGCTGGATACGTTCACCATCGGCCTGTCCAAGGAAGTGGCCGGCGAAGGTATTCGCGTCAACGCGGTGCGTCCTGGTTACATCTATACCGATTTTCATGCGTTGAGCGGTGATCCCGATCGGGTCAGCAAGTTGGAATCGGCGATTCCGATGGCCCGGGGCGGGCGGCCGGATGAAGTGGCTGAGGCGATTGTGTGGTTGCTGTCGGACAAGGCGTCCTATGCGACCGGGACGTTCGTCGACCTCGGCGGCGGGCGTTGACCCTTTAGATGTGCACTGTTCGATCTGGCCTCATCGCGAGCAAGCTCGCTCCCACAGTTGATCGCATTCCCCTGTGGGAGCGAGCTTGCTCCGGGCGGCGTTCCGACGATGGCAATAGCCCAGACAACATCAAACCCTCAGAACGACCGCACAATCCGTCCCAACGTCTCCATCGCTTTCTCGGCAGTCTCATCCCAAGGGCTGCCGTAATTCAGCCGAATACAATTCCTGAACCGCTGGGTCGGTGAAAAAATTGGCCCCGGCGCAATGCTGATCCCTTGCGCCAACGCCATCTGAAACAACTTCAGCGAATCCATCTGCGGCGGCAATTCCAGCCACAGGAAGTAACCGCCGGCGGGTTGACTGACGCGAGTCTGCGCCGGGAAGTAGCGCGCGATGGCGGCGAGCATGGCGCTTTGCTGCTCTTCCAGGGCGTACCGCAGTTTTCGCAGGTGCCGGTCGTAGCCACCGTGTTGCAGGTAATCGGCGATGGCTGCCTGGGCCGGCATCGACGCGCACAGAGACGTCATGAGTTTCAGGCGTTCGATCTTTTGCGCATAGCGCCCCGCAGCGACCCAGCCGATGCGATAGCCGGGGGCCAGGCTTTTGGCGAACGAACCGCAGTGCATCACCAGCCCTTCGGTATCAAAAGCCTTCGCCGGTTTCGGCGCCTGTTGGCCGTAATAGAGTTCGGCGTAGACGTCGTCTTCGATCAGCGGCACTTGATGGCTGCGCAATAGATCAACCAGTTCTTGTTTCTTCGCCTCGGGCATCGTCGCGCCCATCGGGTTCTGGAAGCTGGTCATGCACCAGCAGGCCTTGATCGGGTGCCGTTCGAGGGTTTGTGCGAGTACGCCAAGGTCGATGCCATCGCGCGGATGCACGGGGATTTCGACGGCTTTGAGCTTCAGCCGTTCCAGTATTTGCAGGCAGGCATAGAACGCCGGGGCTTCGATGGCCACCAGATCGCCGGGCTCGGTGACCGCTTGCAGGCACAGATTCAGCGCTTCCAGCGCGCCATTGGTGATCAGCAGTTCTTCCATGGGCAACATCAGCCCGCCGACCATGTAGCGCAGGGCGATTTGTCGACGCAGCTGCGGGTTGCCCGGCGACATGTCAGTGACGACCATGCGCGGGTCCATCTCTCGGGCGGCGCTGGCCAGGGAGCGGGACAGGCGCTGCAGCGGAAACAGGGTCGGACTGGGGAAGGCCGAGCCGAAGGGCACGGTGTTTGGGTCCTTGATCGAATCGAGGACTGAGAACACCAGTTCGCTGACGTCGACTTCGGTGGACTCGTTGACCTGGCTGCTGATCACCGGCTCCGAGAATGGGCTCGGCGCGTGCGCGTTGACGAAGTAGCCAGAACGGGGGCGTGCGCGGATCAGGCCTCGGCGTTCGAGCAGGTAATAGGCCTGGAATACCGTGGACGGGCTGACCCCGTAGGTCTGGCTCGCGTAGCGTACCGACGGCACGCGCTGGCCGGGGCCGAGGACACCGCAGCGGATCAGTTCAGCGATGTCGTCGGCGAATTTTTCGTAGCGTTTCATCGAGTGCCTGGATAGGTGTAATACAGAAAAATCGAGATGACTTCTTCGCGGGCAAGCCTCGCTCCTACGGTCCGGTGTTGACTGTAGGAGCGAAGCTTGCTCGCGAACGGCAGCACCGCAGTCTAAGGGATCAACGATTCATCGGCGCAACAAACCGACTCTTCGCCACGCTATAAATCTCCGGTTCATCGCTGTCGACAATCTTGAGACTGATGCTCTGCGAACGGCTGCTCGACCGTTCCGTGGTCATCGCCACCGACACTGGCACATCAACAATCTCAGCGGGCGCCAGGCTCAGTTCGGTCTTGCCTTGCAATTGGAAGCCGTCGCCATCGACCAGGGTCAGACGATAGTTCTGACGTTGCTGGGTCTTGTTGATGACTTTCAGGCTGTAGATGTTTTCGATCTGCCCCAGACTGTTCTCGCGGAACAGGCCACGGTCCTTGCTCACGTCCAGCGAGACCATCGGCCGCTCAACCAGCGCCAGGGCAAGCGCACCGATCATCACCAGCAGCACCGCGGTGTAACCGATCAATCGCGGCCGCAACAGGTGAGTCTTGCCACCTTGCAACTCATGCTCCGAGGTATAGCTGATCAGCCCACGGGCGTAGCCCATTTTGTCCATGATCGAATCACAGGCGTCGATACACGCGGCGCAGCCGATGCATTCCATCTGCAAACCGTCACGGATGTCGATGCCGGTCGGGCAGACCTGCACGCACAACTGGCAGTCGATGCAATCACCGAGGCCGACTTCAGCCGGCGCCACGTCACGTTTGCGCGGGCCACGGTTTTCGCCACGGGCGACGTCGTAGGAGATGGTCAGGGTGTCCTTGTCGAACATCACGCTCTGGAACCGCGCATACGGGCACATGTGCATGCACACCGCTTCACGCAGCCAACCGGCGTTGATGTAAGTCGCACCGGTAAAGAACAGCACCCAGAACAGACTGACGCCACCCATCTGCAACGTCAGCAGTTCTTCGGCCAGCGGTCGGATCGGGGTGAAGTAGCCGACAAAGGTCAGGCCGGTCAACAGGCTGATGGCCAGCCACAAGGTGT
The DNA here is from genome assembly GCF_054897825.1 of Pseudomonas sp. ZS1P83. Classification (NCBI taxonomy): domain Bacteria; kingdom Pseudomonadati; phylum Pseudomonadota; class Gammaproteobacteria; order Pseudomonadales; family Pseudomonadaceae; genus Pseudomonas; species Pseudomonas sp. ZS1P83. The sequence goes on along the minus strand of NZ_CM142706.1, from coordinate 2,549,352 downwards.
GCTTGGCCGAGCGACGGATCAGTTTGTTCACGCCCCAAGGCGTGGCTTGCAGCTTGATTCGCTGGTTGCGTTCACCTTCGGTGATCTTCTCGCACCACATGAAAATCCAGGTCCAGGAGCTTTGTGGGCAGGTGTAACCGCACCAGACCCGCCCGGCGAACACGGTGATCGCAAACAGACCGAAGGCAGCGATGATCAGCAACGCCGACAGCAGGATGAAATCCTGCGGCCAGAAGGTCGCACCGAAGATGTGGAATTTGCTTTCGGCAAGGTCCCAGAGCACCGCTTGGCGGCCGCCCCAGTTCAACCACACCGTGCCGAAGAACAGCAGAAACAGAAACCCCGCGCCGCTCATGCGCAGGGTACGGAACAGGCCGGTGAAGCTGCGGGTGTGGATCAGGTTGTCGCTGGACTTGGCCTTCATCTTTGGACGCGAAGGCTCGTAGCTTTGTACTAGTGGTGCACTTTCAACAATTCGGACGGGGATTCTATCGCTCATGGTCTTTCGCTCATCAGCCTCCATCAGGCCTGAGCACTATGAGCGGCGATCTGTTTGCATAACAGACTCACCTATTGCGATAAAAAGCGGATCAGATGGGCGTTGATCCGCTGCCTGCGACAACTTGATGCACCCGATGCAGCAGGATGCAAAGGCCTACATCAAGCGTCTGCGAGTGTCGTTGATCCGGGTCAGTCAAATCACCGAATCACTGTCGGTAGCCTTTAAATGCTTACGACCGTCGACTGCGCCTGCTACGGTCAATGCGTCGGCTTCTGCTTCGGTGATGTAGACGCGCTGGCCGTTGAGCTCCACTGCCGACATGGCTTTTTCCGAGTCGGTGATGATGGTGACGTCGGGGCACAGACGAATTTCTTCGCCGTTTTCGAGGGTGAAAAAGCAGGTCTGGTTTTCGATGCGCACAGTCATGGAGGTGTCCTTTTTTCTGCGGGTTCTAACGTGTTAGGGCACAGACGAGGATCATCGTTCTATGCAACCGATTAATGGTCGACGCGGTCCATCCGGAATCGAGCAATTTTATATCCAGTCATCACAAGGACAACACCATGAACGCTTGGTGGCATGAGGTTTGGGTGACCCTGCAAGTGGAGTTCGCTGACATCGGCGACGCTTCACAACTGACGCGAATTACCGTGCGACTGGTGATGGCGGCGGTGCTGGGCGGGATTCTCGGCTTCGAGCGCGAACACAAAGGCAAGGCCGCTGGCGTGCGCACCCACATGCTGGTGGCCCTCGGCGCTGCGCTGTTTGTGCTGGTGCCGCAAATGTCCGGCTCTCAGGCCGATGCGATGAGCCGGGTGGTGCAGGGTGTGATCGCGGGGATCGGCTTTCTTGGTGCAGGGACTATTCTGAAAAACAACGAGGGCGATGAGGGGCATGTCAAAGGCCTGACCACCGCTGCCGGGTTGTGGATGACCGCGGCCATTGGCGTTTCGGCCGGGTTGGGGCGGGAGGCGACGGCGGTGTTCAGTACGTTCCTGGCGCTCACGATCTTCAGTGTAATGCCAAGGATCGTACGCATGCTCGATAAGGATCACGCCCCGTAAATGATCGTTCCCACGCTCTGCGTGGGAATGCATCAACGGACGCTCTGCGTTCGGCTCTTGATGGGACGCGGAGCGTCCCGGGCTGCATTCCCACGCGGAGCGAGGGAACGATCATTACTCGGGTGTGACAATGACCGGCGGCATGGTGTTCGGTGGCTCTTCCCGAGGTGGCGGGGTGGTGCCGGGCGGTTCTTGCTCAGGCACAGGTTCTGGCTCGGTCGGCGGAATGGTCGGGCTGTCGATGTTTGGATCAGGCGTCTCGGCAGGGATCGGAATGCTCATAGATTTAGCCTCCAGTGGCACATTGCGTAAGTCGTGCTTAAGTGTGTTGACCACCGTGCAAAGGAATTGATTCCCCCGAAGGCAGAGGCAAATGCTCGTGAACTTTACCGGTGCCTGTTGCTCGGAACCTAAGTGAGTTCATTCCGGGGCGGACGGTCCTGCGGGATGGCTATCCCGAGACAAGCCACAGACACAAGAGCGTCCATGGGGCGTAAAGGAGAGATGCTCGATGACTGCTGAAAAACCGACAGAACTGAACTACAACCCTCATATGCCGCTGTCGCAGGCTTTATTGCTGCCGCGCATCGCCATTGAAAACACCATGCCGACACTCGATGGCGGGCAGTTCGCCGTCAAAGCCGTGGTCGGTCAGGACGTGGTGGTGACCAGCAAAGTGTTTGCCGACGGTCACGACATGTTGGCCGTGCGAGTGCGCTCGCGTGCCGAGGGCGACGAAACCTGGCAAAGCGAAGTCATGACTGACTTGGGCAATAACGGGTGGCAGGGCCAATTCCGGGTCGCGCGCCAGGGCCGTTATATGTTTTGCATCGAAGCCTGGATCGATCAGTTCGCCAGCTTCTGTTATGAGCTGGAAAAAAAACACGCGGCCAGGGTGCCGGTCAGTCTGGAATTGCAGGAAGGGCGAACGCTGGTCCAGCTAGCCGCCGAACGCATGGAAGGGCTGCTGAGTGAACAACTGGCGGCACTGCACCATGAATTGTCGGGTCTGCTGGAAATCGAGCAGGTCGAGCTGTTTCTGCACCCGCGTAGCGCCGAGCTGATGTCGCAGGCCGATCATCGAGCCTATTTGAGCATCAGCCCTGAGTACCCGCTCGACGTCGAACGGGACCTGGCGCAGTTCGCCAGTTGGTATGAATTGTTTCCGCGTTCGATCACTGACGATCCGGCCCGTCATGGCACCTTCAACGATGTGCATTCGCGGCTGCCGATGATCCAGGACATGGGCTTCGATGTGCTGTACTTCCCGCCGATCCACCCGATCGGCCGCAGTTACCGCAAAGGCCCGAACAACTCCCTCACCGCCGGGCCGGACGATCCGGGCAGTCCGTATGCCATCGGCAGCGAAGAGGGGGGGCATGAGGCGATTCATTCCGAGCTGGGCACTCGCGAAGACTTCCGGCGTCTTGTGGTGGCAGCCGCTGACCATGGGCTGGAAATCGCCCTCGACTTCGCGATTCAGTGTTCCCAGGATCACCCGTGGCTGGAGCAGCATCCGGGCTGGTTCAACTGGCGGCCGGACGGCACGATCAAATACGCCGAGAACCCGCCGAAGAAATACCAGGACATCGTCAACGTCGATTTCTATGCGGCCGATGCGATTCCGAGTCTGTGGGTTGAGTTGCGCGACATCGTGGTGGGTTGGGTCGAGGAGGGCGTGAAGCTGTTTCGCGTCGACAACCCTCACACCAAACCGCTGCCGTTCTGGCAGTGGCTGATCGCTGATGTGCGGGCGCTGTACCCGGACGTGATCTTCCTGGCCGAAGCCTTCACCACCCCGGCGATGATGGCGCGGTTGGGCAAGGTCGGTTACTCCCAGAGCTACACCTACTTTACCTGGCGCAACAACAAGTCCGAACTGGCGACGTACTTCACCGAACTCAACGAGTCGCCGTGGCGTGAATGCTTCCGGCCGAATTTCTTCGTTAACACCCCGGACATCAACCCGGCGTTTTTGCATGAGTCGGGGCGCGCCGGTTTTTTGATCCGCGCGGCGTTGGCAACCATGGGCTCTGGTCTGTGGGGCATGTATTGCGGCTTCGAACTGTGCGAAGCGGCACCGGTGCCGGGCAAGGAGGAGTACCTCAATTCCGAGAAGTATGAAATCCGCCCACGAGACTTCAACGCGCCGGGCAACATCATTGCCGAGATCGCCCAGCTCAACCGGATCCGCCGGCAGAACCCGGCGCTGCAGACGCATCTGGGTTTGAAGGTCTACAACGCCTGGAACGACAACATTCTGTATTTCGGCAAACGCAGCGTGGATGGCAGCAATTTCATTCTGGTGGCCGTCAGCCTTGATCCGCAAAACGTCCAGGAAGCGAATTTCGAATTGCCGCTGTGGGAAATGGGCTTGTCCGACGACGCCAGCACCCAAGGCGAAGACTTGATGAGCGGTCATCGCTGGACCTGGCACGGCAAGTATCAATTCATGCGGATCGACCCGGCGCAACAACCGTTCGGGATCTGGCGAATTACCGTTTAGCACAGCACTGATCGTTCCCACGCTCCGCGTGGGAATGCCGCCTCGGACGCTCTGCGTCCGCCGCTGTGACGCAGAGCGTCACTGGATGCATTCCCACGCAGAGCGTGGGAACGATCCTGTCCGGGGCGTTTTCTGTTTTCAACAGGAGCTTTAAATGGCGAAGAAACCCAAGGCTGCCACCTTTATCAAAGACCCGCTCTGGTACAAGGATGCGGTGATCTACCAGGTTCACGTTAAGTCTTTTTTCGACTCCAACAATGACGGAATCGGCGACTTTCCCGGCCTTATCGCCAAACTCGATTACATTGCCGATCTGGGCGTCAACACCATTTGGCTGTTGCCGTTCTATCCCTCGCCACGGCGCGACGACGGCTACGACATTGCCGAATACCGTGGCGTGCATTCCGACTACGGCACCATGGCCGACGCCAAGCGTTTCATCTCTGAAGCCCACAAACGTGGCCTGCGGGTGATTACCGAGCTGGTCATCAACCACACCTCGGACCAGCACGCCTGGTTCCAGCGTGCGCGCAAAGCCAAACCTGGCTCGGCGGCACGGGACTTCTATGTCTGGTCAGATGACGATCAAAAATACGACGGCACGCGCATCATCTTTCTCGACACTGAAAAGTCCAACTGGACCTGGGATCCCGTGGCGGGCCAATACTTCTGGCACCGCTTCTATTCCCACCAGCCAGACCTGAACTTCGATAACCCGCAAGTCATGAAAGCCGTGCTGTCGGTGATGCGCTACTGGCTCGATATGGGCATCGACGGCCTCCGACTGGACGCCATTCCGTACCTGATCGAACGCGACGGCACCAACAACGAAAACCTGCCCGAGACCCATGACGTCCTCAAGCAGATCCGCGCCGAAATCGACGCCAATTATCCCGACCGCATGCTGCTGGCCGAGGCTAACCAATGGCCGGAAGACACGCAGCTGTACTTCGGCGACACCGATGCCAAAGGTCTGAACGGCGACGAATGCCACATGGCGTTTCACTTCCCGCTGATGCCGCGCATGTACATGGCGCTGGCCCAGGAGGATCGCTTCCCGATCACCGACATCCTGCGCCAGACCCCGGAGATTCCAGCCAACTGTCAGTGGGCAATTTTCCTGCGCAACCACGATGAATTGACCCTGGAAATGGTCACCGACAAGGAGCGCGATTACCTGTGGAATTACTACGCGGCCGACCGTCGGGCGCGGATCAACCTGGGAATTCGCCGACGTCTGGCGCCGTTGATGGAGCGCGATCGTCGCCGTGTGGAACTGCTCAACAGCTTGCTGCTGTCGATGCCCGGCACGCCGACCCTGTATTACGGCGACGAAATCGGCATGGGCGACAACATCTACCTTGGCGACCGTGACGGCGTGCGTACGCCGATGCAATGGTCGATTGACCGTAATGGCGGCTTCTCCCGCGCCGACCCGGCGAGCCTGGTGCTGCCACCGATCATGGACCCGCAATACGGCTACCTGTCGGTCAACGTTGAAACCCAGGCCGGCGACCCGCACTCACTGTTGAACTGGACCCGACGCATGCTCGCCGTGCGCAAGCAGTCCAAGGCCTTCGGTCGCGGTACGCTGAAAATGCTGTCGCCGAGTAACCGGCGCATTCTGGCCTACACCCGGGAATTCACCGGGGCCGACGGCAAGCACGAGATCATTTTGTGCGTGGCCAACGTGTCCCGTAGCGCACAAGCGGCGGAGTTGGACCTGTCGGCCTACGTCGGCATGGTGCCGGTGGAGATGCTCGGCGGTAACGCCTTCCCGCCGATCGGCCAGTTGAATTTCCTGCTGACCCTGGCGCCTTACGGTTTCTATTGGTTCGTGCTCGCGGCGGAAAACCAGATGCCGAGCTGGCACGTGGAACCGGCGCAAAGCCTGCCGGACTTCACCACGCTGGTGCTGAAGAAACGCATGGAAGAACTGCTTGAAGCGCCGTCCCGCGGCGCGCTGGAGCAGGGCATCTTGCCGAACTGGCTGCAAAATCGCCGCTGGTTCGCTGGCAAGGACACGGCCATCGAACAGGTCAACATTGTTTACGGTGTGCGCTTCGGCGATCCGCTGCATCCGGTGCTGTTGAGTGAAATCGACGTCACCAGCGGCGGCCAGACCAGTCGCTATCAGCTGCCGTTCGGCTTTATCTCCGAAGATCAGGTCGGTGCCGCGTTGCCTCAGCAACTGGCCTTGTCTCGGGTCCGGCGCGTGCGTCAGGTCGGTTTGATCACCGACGCCTTCAGCCTCGACACCTTTGTGCATACGGTCTTGCACAGCATGCAAAGTAATTCCGTATTGCCATCCAGCGCGGGCGAGATCCACTTCGAACCGACGGCGGAACTGGCGAAACTCGGTCTGACCGGGGAATCGGAAGTACGTTACCTGTCCGCCGAACAGTCCAACAGTTCGGTGGTGATCGGCAACAGCCTGGTGCTGAAACTGATCCGCAAGGTCGCGTCTGGCGTGCACCCGGAGCTGGAAATGAGCGCGTACCTGACCAACGCCGGTTTCCGCAATATCTCGCCGCTGCTGGGTTCGGTGGTTCGCCATGATCCGGCGGGCGAGGACAATTTGTTGATGATTGCCCAAGGCTACTTGAGCAATCAGGGCGACGCCTGGGAATGGACCCAGAACAACCTCGAACGGGCGCTGCGCGACGAACTGGCCGACGCCATGTCTGAGCAGGAGCAACACTACAACGCCTTGGGTGAACTGAGAGACTTCGCCGGCATGCTCGGTCAGCGTCTGGGCGAAATGCATCAGCTGCTGGCGGTGCCCAGCGACAACCCGGACTTCGCCCCGCAGGTCACCTCCCAGAAAGATGCCTTGGCCTCGGCCAAGGACGTGACGGCGCAACTGGAGTACGCGCTGAAGTTGCTCAAGCAGCATCAAAGCGAATTGAACCCGGCAGACAAAGCCTTGGTCAGTCGTTTGCTGGACAACAAAAAAGCCATCCTCAGCCATGTTCAGGAGCTGGGAAAAAAAGCCACCGGTGGTCTGCGCATTCGCGTCCACGGTGACTTGCACTTGGGTCAGGTGCTGGTCATCAAGGGCGACGCTTACCTGATCGACTTCGAAGGCGAGCCGGCGCGGCCGCTGCACGAACGTCGGGGCAAACACAGCCCGTACAAAGATGTCAGTGGCGTATTGCGTTCCTTTGACTACGCTGCGGCAATGGCGATCAACGTGCACAACGTCGACAACACGGCCGATGCTCAAGCCGCTCGTCAACGTGTTGCCGATCGCTATTTAAATGAAGCAAGACAAGCATTTGTCGACGCATATCGGCTGGCGGCAGCTAGTCTTGCTCATGCATGGCAAGATCCGGAAGGCGAGGACGCCGCGCTGGCGTTGTTCGGCCTGGAGAAGGCAGCGTATGAAGTGGCCTATGAGGCAGAAAATCGCCCCACCTGGTTGCCCGTGCCGTTGCACGGTTTGTATGGGTTATTGAGTGGGCTTAAACCCTTTTCCGATCTTGGTGGAGAGTAGTCATGAGTTTCTCAAACAAGGAACAGGGTCACGCTAAAGAAGCGTTGCTGCCCAGATCGCGGGACATCGACGCATTGGTACGCGCCGAACATCAGGACCCCTTTGCAATTCTCGGCCCCCACGGCGATGGTGCCGGTGGGCAATTTATTCGGGCCTATTTACCGGACGCCTTGAGCGTGCAGGTACTGGCCAAGGACTCCGGGGAAGAACTCGGCAACCTTGAGGCCACCCAGACGCCGGGCTTGTTCGTCGGGCATTTCGATCGGGCGCAGCCCTATTTGCTGCGAACCCGCTGGGCCGGCGGCGAACAAGTTTCCGAGGATCCTTACAGCTTCGGCCCATTGCTCGGCGAGATGGACTTGTACCTGTTCGCCGAAGGCAATCACCGCGATCTCAGCGCTTGCCTCGGTGCGCAGCTGAAGACGGTCGACGGTGTCGATGGCGTGCGGTTCGCCGTATGGGCACCGAATGCCAAAAGGGTGTCGGTGGTGGGTGACTTCAACAACTGGGACGGTCGTCGGCATCCGATGCGCCTGCGCCATCCCACCGGGGTCTGGGAAGTGTTTATCCCGCGCCTGCAGGCGGGGGAAACTTACAAATACGAAATCCTGGGTGCCCAAGGCATTCTGCCGCTGAAGGCTGACCCAATGGCGCTGGCCACCTCGCTGCCGCCGGATACTGCGTCAAAAGTGGCTTCACCGCTGAACATCGATTGGCAGGACCACGAGTGGATGCAATCGCGTGGTGACCGTCATCAGCGGAGCGCACCCTTGTCGATCTACGAATTGCACGCCGGGTCCTGGCAATGCGAGTTGGACGATCTGGGCGAAGTGGCGCGCCAGTACACCTGGCACGAGTTGGGCGAACGGCTGATTCCGTATGTGAAGGAACTGGGCTTCACCCACATCGAACTGATGCCCATCATGGAACACCCGTTCGGTGGTTCTTGGGGATATCAGCTGCTGTCGCAATTCGCCCCGAGCGCGCGCTATGGTTCGCCGGAAGACTTCGCCGCGTTCGTCAATGCCTGCCACCAGGCCGACATCGGCGTGATCCTCGACTGGGTGCCGGCGCATTTTCCGACCGATACCCACGGCCTGGCGCAATTCGACGGCACTGCGCTGTACGAATACGGTAACCCGCAGGAAGGCTTCCATCAGGACTGGGACACGCTGATCTACAACCTGGGTCGCACCGAAGTGCACGGCTACATGCTGGCCTCGGCGTTGCACTGGCTCAAACATTTCCACGTCGACGGTCTGCGGGTCGATGCCGTGGCTTCGATGCTGTATCGCGACTATTCGCGCAAGGCTGGCGAGTGGGTGCCGAACCGTCACGGTGGTCGGGAAAACCTCGAAGCCATCGACTTCCTGCGCCATCTCAATGACGTGGTCGACCTCGAAGCCCCTGGCGCGCTGGTGATTGCTGAGGAATCCACCGCGTGGCCAGGTGTCAGCCAGGACACGCAACAGGGCGGACTGGGCTTCGACTACAAGTGGAACATGGGCTGGATGCACGATTCGCTGCACTACATCCAGCAAGACCCGGTGTACCGCGCTCATCACCATAACGAACTGAGTTTCGGCCTGGTGTATGCCTGGTCCGAGCGCTTTATCCTGCCGATCTCCCACGACGAAGTGGTACACGGCAAGCACTCGCTGATCGACAAGATGCCCGGCGACCGCTGGCAGAAATTCGCCAACCTGCGCGCCTACCTGAGTTTCATGTGGGCGCATCCGGGCAAGAAACTGTTGTTCATGGGTTGCGAGTTTGGTCAGTGGCGTGAGTGGAATCACGATCAGCAACTGGACTGGTACTTGCTGCAGTACTCGGAACACAAAGGGGTGCAGAAGCTCGTCGGCGATCTTAATCGGGTGTATCGCGAAGAGCCGGCGCTGCATGATCAGGACGACGCGCCGCAAGGCTTCCAGTGGTTGATTGGTGATGATGCGATCAACAGCGTCTACGCCTTCCTGCGCTGGAGCAAGGACGGGCGGCCGGTGTTAGTGGTGGCTAACTTCACGCCGGTGCCGCGCGAGGGGTATCGCATTGGCGTGCCGTTTGCCGGGCGTTGGACCGAGGTGATCAACAGCGATGCTGCCACCTACGCCGGTTCGAACTATGGCAACAGCGGCGGGGCGTTTACCGAGGAAGAGCCGAGCCATGGGCAGGAACTGTCGTTGGTGCTGAACTTGCCGCCGCTGGCGGTGTTGATGCTGCGTCCAGAGGGTTGATCTAAAGCCGCGTCGCCGCCATCACGCGAGCTGGCTCCTGCTCGCGATGTGCAATGACGCGGAGTCAGCTCAACAGGCGAATCGGTCCTCCGACCGACCAGGCTTGAATGTCCTCGATCATCTGCGAGAAGAACTGCTGGTAGTTGTGCTGGCTGACATACCCGACGTGGGGCGTGGCCAGCACATTGTCCAGGGTTCTGAACGGATGATGAGCGGGCAAGGGTTCCTGCTCGAAGACGTCCAGCGCCGCGCCTGCCAGTCGCTGTTTCTGCAGCGCCTTGATCAACGCCGCCTCATCGACAATCGGCCCGCGGGCGGTGTTGACCAGCAGCGCTGTGGGTTTCATCCAGCCCAGCGCCTGGGCGTCGACCAAGCCTCGGCTGCGATCGCTGAGCACCAGATGGACCGACAGCACATCGGCCTGTTCAAACAGCTCCTGCTTGCTGACATAGGTCACGCCGGTTTCGGCCGCGCGCTCGACGGTCAGGTTTTCGCTCCAGGCGATCACCCGCATACCGAACACCAGACCGAACTGGGCAACGCGAGTGCCGATGCTGCCTAAACCGAGAATCGCCAAGGTCTTGCCATGCAGGTCGCCGCCCAGCCCTTGTTGCCATTTGCCTGCGCGCAGGGCATTGGCTTCGACCACCAGGTTGCGAGTCGCGGCCATGATCAGCGCCCAGGTCAGTTCCGGGGCGGCGTGCTTGTAACTGTCGGTGCCACAGACCTGGATACCCAGCGCGGCGGCGGCTTTCAGGTCCAGGGCGGCGTTGCGCATGCTGCCGGTGACCAGCAGCTTGAGTTTCGGTAAGCGCCGCAGCAGGTCCTCATCGAACCGGGTGCGCTCGCGCATCACGCAGATCACCTCAAACTCACGTAGGCGTACGGCCAGGATGTCGTTGTCGGCCGGGTAGTCATGGATGAAGTTCACCTGACCGATGTCGTCCAGCACCGACCAGTCCACCACGCCACGGGCCACATCCTGCCAGTCATCAATCACCGCAATCTGCACAGCCATCAGCCTTACCTCATCAATGAACGGGGTTGGTTTTGTTCAGCCAGGCGAGCAGCGCCTGGTGGAATTGCGCCGGTTCTTCCATTTGCGGCGCATGGCCCATGCCGGGGAATTCAACCAGCGTCGACCGGGGGATCAGCTTCGCTACTTGCTTGCCGAGGACGTCGTAATGACCAATTTTCGCCTTGACCTCCGGCGGTGCGATGTCCTTGTTGATGGCCGTGGTGTCAGAGGTGCCGATCAGCAGCAGCGTCGGCACTTTCAGGTCTTTGAATTCGTAGTACACCGGTTGGGTGAAGATCATGTCGTAGATCAGCGCCGAGTTCCACGCCACTTGGGTTTTACCCGGGCCTTTGGCCATGCCCGCGTACATGTCCACCCAGCGGTCAAACTCGGGTTTCCAGCGACCGTCGTAATAAGTGCTGCGCTGGTAGTCGTGGATGCGTTGCGCGGTCACCTTCAGCTCGCGTTCATACCATTGATCCACTGTGAGATACGGCACGCCGAGGGCTTTCCAGTCCTCAAGACCGATAGGGTTGACCAGGGCCAGTTGTTCGACCTGTTCGGGATATTGCAACGCATAGCGGGTGGCAAGCATGCCGCCAGTGGAATGCCCGAGCAGACTGGCCTTCTGGATGCCGAGAGCTTTGAGCAGTTGTTGGGTGTTGGCGGCCAGTTGCTGGAAGCTGTACTGATAGTTGTCCGGTTTGCTGGAGGTGCAGAAACCGATCTGGTCCGGGGCGATGACCCGGTAACCGGCTTCGCTTAGGGCCTTGATCGAGGTTTCCCAGGTTGCACCGCAGAAATTCTTGCCGTGCATCAGTACGATACTGCGCCCGTTGGCCTTGCCAGACGCGGCAACGTCCATGTAGCCCATTTGCAGGGATTTGCCCTGGGACTCAAAGGCGAAATGCTTGACTGTGTAGGGATACTCGAAACCCTGCAGTTCCTGACCATATTCCGGGCCTTCGGCGTGAGCAATGACGGGCAGTGCAGCAGTCAGTAGCAGGCCGGGTAGCCAGCGGGAAAGGGTGAGGGACATGGGGGAACTCCGTTGAAAATCGGCCGATGCTGGATCGGCACGATTAGGGCGACATTAAACACAGGCAATCGCCGTGCATGATCGTTCAACCCATCCAGCCCACTGTGGCAAAAGCCAGCACGCCATAACGGGCGGCCTTGGCGAGGGTCACGATGAATAAAAAACGCCCCAGCGGCTCACGCATCACGCCGGCCACCAAGGTCAAAGGATCACCGATCACAGGCACCCAACTCAGCAGCAACGACCAATGACCATAGCGCTGATAATGGACTCTGGCTTTTTCCAGATGACGCGGACTGACCGGAAACCAACGTCGATCGCGAAACCGCTCGATACCGCGACCCAGCCACCAGTTCACCAGCGACCCCAGAACATTGCCCAAAGTCGCCACGGCGAGTAGCGACCAGAGCCCATACTTGCCGCTGAGCAACAGGCCTACCAACACCGCTTCTGACTGCAAGGGCAACAGGGTTGCCGCACCGAATGCCGCGAAAAACAGCCCGATGTACGCACCGAAGATCAATGGACGGGGTAGTCCGCCACCACCACGTCAGTGCCGTCCTTTTTCAGGCCGAACACCTGGTACGCATCACTCATGCCGTCCATTTCCATGCCGGGCGAACCCATGGGCATGCCGGGGGCGGCGACACCCAATAGATCGTCGCGCTTTCTCAAGGCCAGCACCTGATCGGCCGGAACATGGCCTTCGACGAATTTACCGTTGATCAAACCGGTGTGGCACGACGCCAGACGCGGAGGCACGCCGTGCTGTTGCTTGAATTCGCTCATGTTGGCTTCGACGTGATCGTCGACTTTGAAGCCGTTGGCCTCCAGATGGCTGATCCACTTTTTGCAGCAACCGCAATTGGCATCACGGTGGACCTCGATCGGGATCAGGTCGGCGGCCTGGGCCAGGGAGGAAATGAACAGGGCGCTCAGGGCGACCAGACGCAGGTGGATTCGCATGGGGGAACTCGTCTCGAATTGCGGCCAAAAAAACGCATTCTGACCCGTTTAGCCGACATCGAGGTAGGAGATTGTTTCGAAGGGTGCGCCAAGCACGTGCAGAAAGGTATTAAGGGGGTGGTTAGGGATACTTGAGTATCGGGCGTGGTACAAACAAGCCGAGTCAGATGTCGATGACAGCCAATTAGTCGCCTGTACCACTATCAAAAAAATCGTATAGGCCAATGAAAATCAGGCGTTGGGCGGTTTGTATCGTAAATGTACGAGAATTGTAAAAAGCTGAAATATGTGTAGGTAGGCGTTCGCATCGCGCCGATACTTCCCCGCATTCATCTCGCTTAAACAAGGATTTTTTATGTGCCCGTCGCAAGGACTTCCGAATCTCGTCGCGCTGTCAGGAGCACGGTCATGACTATTGGTCTGGTCGGCAACTGGACGGCCAAATCGGGTCTGCTGATTCGCCAGGGTTCGGCCAATGCGAAACCGGTTTCCCAGAGCGCCAAGGTGCGGGAAATGCTGACCATGGTGGGCACCAACCCGACATTACTTGATCGCACGAAGATGGATGCCCAACAGCTGTTCAAGCAGGTCAAGGGCTTCAACCCGGAAAACATCTCGGCCAAGCAATTGGGCAACATGAGCACCTACCTCAAGCAAAAGGGCATCATTGGCGATGTGACGGCGCTGACGTTGCTCAATGCTGGAGACAAGTTCGATAAGTTTGGCGTGCCAAATGACCCCGAGGCGAAGTTCAATGCCCTGGAGTACTTTGCCACTCAACTGGATTCCATCCAGAACAACAACCTCAAGGGCAACAAGTACGCCAACTACCTGGTGCCTGAGTTCAAAAAAGCGATTTACGTATTGCAGAACCTCAAGACCTACGGCGAAGGCAATGGCTCGACGGTCAAGAAGAAGGACTGACGCCTCCTGACCCGATCTATGCATGGAGCGGGTCAGAAGACGGTTGATCAGCGGTCGAGCAGTTGCATCACCGCTTCCGGATAACGCAAGCCTGCGGTGGCATCGGCCGTGAAGATTGCTTCCAGCACCTGCAACTCACTGACGCTCAGTTTCACGTCCAGCGCCGCGACATTTTCCTCCAGGTATTGACGCTGCTTGGTCCCGGGAATCGGGATCAGGTAGTCGCCTTGCGCCAGGACCCAGGCCAACGCCAGTTGCCCGGCGGTCACGCCTTTGTCGGCGGCCAGTGCCTGGACTTGCTGCACCAGCAGCAGGTTCTTCGCGAAATTCTCCCCTTGAAAACGCGGGCTGAAGCGACGGTAATCGTCCGCGGCAAAGTCGTCCGGGCTTTTCAATGCCCCGGTCAAAAAGCCGCGACCGAGTGGGCTGTAGGGGACAAAAGCGATACCGAGACGCTGGCACGCAGCGAGGCAACCGTTGTCTTCCTGATCGCGGCTCCACAGTGAGTACTCACTTTGCAGCGCGCTGATCGGATGAACCTTGTTCGCCCGTTCAAGCGTGGCGACCGATGCTTCGCTCAAACCCAGGTAACGCACCTTGCCGGCTTTCACCAGTTCGGCCATGGCGCCGACGGTTTCTTCGATGGCCACTTGTGGGTCGATCCGGTGCTGGTAGTACAAGTCGAGGGTGTCCACACCGAGGCGCTTGAGGGTGCCGTCAATAGACGCGCGAATGTATTCCGGGCGGCCATCGACACCCCGTGCGGCCGGGTTGGCCGGGTCGCGTACGATGCCGAATTTGCTGGCCAGAAACACCTGGTCGCGCTTGCCGACGATAGCTTTGCCGATTAGTTCTTCGTTGGTGTGCGGGCCATACATGTCAGCGGTGTCGAGCAGGTTGATCCCCAACTCCAGCGCGCGGTGCAACGTGGCCGTCGCTTCGCGAGTGTCCACGCCCGTCGTGTAGAAATCGGTCATGCCCATGCAACCCAGACCGATCGCCGAAACCTGCGGACCGTTTTTGCCCAGTTGACGTGTTTGCATGAAATCAGCTCCCAGTGAATGTGAAACCCATTGTTGACCTCGACAGATACAAGATAAACCGGCTAAAACTGCTATCACTGTTTGCAATTTCTAAATAATCAGCCGGTATGTCAAACCAATGGACCGTTTCAACGCCATGCGCGTGTTCACCCGAATCGTCGAACTCGGCGGCTTTGCCAAAGCGGCGGACAGCCTGCAATTACCCCGTGCTTCAGTGACCATTCTGATCAAGCAATTGGAGGCGCATCTCGGTGTGCAACTGTTGCAACGCACGACGCGGCAGATCAGCCTGACGCTCGACGGTGCAGCCTATTACCCTCGTTGCGTGCGATTGCTGGCCGACCTGGAAGAAACTGAAGCGGTGTTCAGCGCTGCGCGCAATAACCCCAAGGGGCTGTTGCGAGTGGACATGCCAGCGGGGGTGGGGCGCTTGATGGTGATCCCGGCATTGCCGCAATTCACCGCCCGTTATCCACTGATCGAGCTGGAAATTGGCCTGAATGACCGGCCTGTCGACCTGATACGCGAGGGCGTCGATTGCGTGCTGCGGGGCGGTGCGTCACTGGACAATTCACTCGTGGCGCGGCCGTTGGCCATGCTCGACCAAGTCACGTGTGCCAGTCCCGAATACTTGAAGCGTCACGGAACGCCTCAGCGTCTGGCTGATCTTGAGGGGCATAAGATGGTGGAGTATTTCTCCAGCAGCAGTGGGAAGCGTTATGGGCTGGAGTTCATGGTCGATGATCAGGTTCAGCTCATTGATTTGCCCAAGCAAGTGTCGGTCAATAGCGCCGATGGTTACCTGGCAGCGTGTGAGGCGGGCTATGGTCTGGTCCAGACCCCGTATTACCACGTTGCTCGCCAGCTGAGTGAAGGCCGTGTGTGTGAAGTACTCAGGGCGGTGCCGACACCTGGGATGCCGTTGACGGCGCTCTACCCTCCACACCGCCAGTTGTCCCGGCGGGTGAGGGTGTTTGTCGATTGGCTGGTTGAGCTTTGCGCGCAACCGGGTAATGACTTTCATCGAAAAGACTCAAGCGGCTGAGCAAGCGTTGTTTCGAGCAGCGTTGCTGCCGTGTGTGTTGCCGTTTTGCTGTAAGTCGTCATGCAACCTTTGCATGTGCGGGCAGTGCAAGTCGAGGTGCCGAGGCTCGGTCCCACGATGAAACAGCGCGAACCACCCGTTGCTGTATGGCGTGGGCATCAGCCCGGTGAAGGTGAAACCAAGGGCCGACAAATTGCGCAAATCCTCGGCAAAGTGCCAGGACAATTGGAGTTTGGCCGAGACCAGCCAGTGCCTGGGCAGGTGCCGGATTTGATCCAGGAGATGTTTGTTCAAGCGCTGAATAAGCATGTCGAACCGTTGATGGTGTCGTTCAATTTGCACGGGCAGAGCGAGGCAAGGCGCCATGTCCTGATGGGTGCCAAACACTGAACAAAGGTGCTGCATGAACGCTCGGCAACTCTCGGGCCATGGGATATCGGGGAG
Source organism: Pseudomonas sp. ZS1P83 (assembly GCF_054897825.1). Classification (NCBI taxonomy): domain Bacteria; kingdom Pseudomonadati; phylum Pseudomonadota; class Gammaproteobacteria; order Pseudomonadales; family Pseudomonadaceae; genus Pseudomonas; species Pseudomonas sp. ZS1P83. The sequence continues at coordinate 2,533,071 of NZ_CM142706.1, read as the reverse complement.
CGGGCGTTCATGTCCTTCATTTATGTGACAACCCAGCACCATGGTTTCCCGCAACGGTTCAGTGAGTGGCGACGCGATGTAGTCGGGAAGCAAGCCAGTGCTATGGAAGCCGATTTTTTCTGCCATGCGTTGAGTGTACGGATGGTGAGTGACTTGCTTGATCGAGAGGCTTTCGAGATTCAAGAATTCTGAAAGCTCGATGAGTTGCGAGCCAAGAAGCGTTGCGACACTTTGTCCCTGAGCGGCGGGGTGCACCGCCATGAGCGCCAGTTCAGCGGTTAATGAAATCGCATCGAGGCACAACGCGGCGTGTCCCAGTACGTGCTTGTCGTCCACCGCCACGACGGATTGCCAGCGGCCCTCGGCATTGTGCTGACTGATCAGGGTCGGCAAGTAAATATCTGGCCTGGCGTAATGATCGCCGTAGATCTCGCGAAATAACTGGCTCACGGCCTGTGCGTCGGATGGCTGGTAGCGTCGAAGAATCAACTGGCTCATTAGTCGGGCTCCGGCGAGGGGGCATCATAGACTCGTAAGTCCAGGATCCGCAGTTGTTTGCCGGAACGAGGATGCAGGCTCAGGTCTGTCACTGCGCAGGGCAGGACCCGCAATTCGAGCAACCCATCGCGACTCAGGTCGTCGATGTCGGGGTATTGGGTGACCAGCGCTTCCTGTAATGCCCGGAGCATTGGCTCTACATTCTGTTGCTGGGGCCCGGGTACCCATTTCACACTCAGAATGTCCTTGTAACCGGTATTTTCGATGAGCAACTGCCATTGGTTACTGTTGGCAATCCGCTCGACGATCTCGCTTATTTCAGCGGGAAACAGCGACATCACACCGACTCGTATCCGCTGGCTGTACGCACTTCGCCCCTTTAGAGCAAATTTACGCCTCGGGGTCGCGCCGGGTTCGCGCCAGCATGCAAGGTCACCCACCGGGTAACGCAGCAAGGGCATGAGCCGACGAGCCAGATTGGTCACCACTAACAGCCCGGTGCGATCGCATTCTTCGATGACCTCACCGGTGAGTTCATCGACGATTTCCAATAGGGTATGGCGTTCGAACACCCGATGTTCGCCCAATGCACAGTCGCGGTCGGAAGCCCCGATGAGACCGGCGTCCACGCTGGCATAGCCAATCGAAGCGATGCGGGCATTGGGGAACACTTCGGCGAAGATTGCCAGTTGCGCAGCAAACAGGCTTTCTCCTGCATAAAGCAGCGTTTCGACCCCGCACAGCACTTGCCGATGCTGTGCAAGGTACGCAGCGAATCGCAGTAACTGTGCCGGGATCCCGGCCAGAACATTGATTCGATGTCGGGCAGTGGCCTCAGCCAAACCATCCAGTTCGACTTGGCCGGTGAACGGAAATTCACAGATGGATTTCCCGACATGCGCCAATGAGTGATGAGTGAACAGAAAACTGGCGTAAAGATCTCCGGAAAAAAACAGATTCGCCACCCGGTCGCCGTGGTTCAGTTGAGTCGCGAGGCTTTGACCAAACGTACTGACCATGGCGTGCCATTCGTCTCTGGAGTAAACCGAAAGTTTGCCCTGGCCGGTCGAGCCCCCAGTTTTAAACACCAGAGCATCATCGACAGTGCCGGTCAGGACCGGCCAGTGATGCAGGTCATCGCTGTCAGCCCAATAGTCGGTCAAGTTGATCAGTGGTAAATCTTTTAAATCAATACTGTTCAGCGGTAAGTGTTTCAGATGTGTGCGATAGAAGTTGGAGTGTTGCCGTACATAAGGCACAAGTTGCTCAAGCGAATAGGGTGATTTCACTGGATTCTCGTTTGCGATCAGGCATCTAGTTAAAAGTACAAGGTTACGGAATAAACAGTCTGTTTTTATTGTCTTTGATCGATGACCAGGGGTGTCTTGCCACTGTGTTTGTTTCGGCTGAACTCGTGTTCGGCACATACTTCAATGTCCACTATTAACAACGCGGCGTTCACGGCATTCGCCACGGCTATGTGTGTCATTAGTTGGTCGTAAACTCGGTCGGCATCAGCATTCACTCGGATCCGTATGCGTTCGACGCCGTTGGCGGTGTGGTCCAGAAGAACTTGAATGGGTAAACCCACACTGTGTTGCAGAGCGGAAGGCGAAATGAATTCCGTGCCAATTCGCACCAGCTTGCCGTGCCGCTGCAACAGCTCGAATCGCGGTGAGTCCAGTCCACAGGGACAGGCGCCGGGTATCCAGCGACCGGTATCTCCTACTTCATATCGACGTACGGTTTGATCTTGCCGGGCGAGGGAAGTAAAGAGCAGGCGACCCATCTCGTTGCTTTGAACCGGTACATCCTGTTCGAGCTGCACGATTTCCAGGTGCTGGATGTCGCTCATCAAGTGAAACACGCCATCCGCTGTAGCCGCGCAGGCATGCCCCAGAGGACCTGCGTCAACGGAGCCATAGAGTGCAGAGCGAATTGTCGAGACCCCACAGCTTTCCATCAGGCGCCGACTGGCCTCTCCCGGATGCTCTCCGCCGAGGAACACTTTGCCGATGCCGGCGTACGCGCGAAGTCGGGCCTGCTCGGTGAAAAACAGACGGTGCAAGGTACTCGGCATGCCGATCAACACGGTGATACGGCGGTCTACGATTAATTCGGCGATTTCGCTGAAGTCATCCTCTTGGGGCGCCCCCATGGGGAAATGCGTAACGCTCATCTGTTCAAGGATTGTGGAAAAACTGAAGAACCCGCCGTACAGGTTGCCACCGTAGAACAGGTTCATGACCCGGTCTTGTGACGGATCTAGCCCCGCAGCGAACATGCCATCCGCCGCCGCGCGCATCTCTCGTTGATAAACGCGATAGCTTAAACCGGCCAGGGCCGGGGTCCCGCTGCTACCTCCGGAGCGGAAATACAACTGTGCCCCGGAGCCAATCGGCTGGGTCGTGAAGGTGTCTTTGTCCATGATCGGATCATTGGCGGTATCGGGCGCGGGTGGAACCGGGTCGAGCGTTGCTCGGCCCGTCGAGACATCAGGGGTCAGACTCACCGAGAGACGGCGACTCAGGCGCGACAGTGCATAGACACCATCGTGGGGCTCACCGGCGTAGCCGTCATGAATCGACGCGCAAGGCGCAATGCGGGTGACGCCGGCGTTGACAAGCGTTCGAACGAGCTCGGGAGTTTCTACCGGGGTGCACATCAGCGCGCAGCTTTGCAACACCGTGCGCCAGGGCAGCAGCGTCTCGGCGATCCGGTGCCGGGGTACTGGCTTCAGCACAATCGTACGAAACAGTGGCGACGGCGCGAGCGTTTGATGGTGCTCCCAGATCACACGCCAACCGAGGCCGCTCCAGACCTGGCCGGTCTGGTTCGTAAAGCAATGTTCCAGCCGCGCCATGGTCGTGCGGGTGGTGATCTCGCAAGCTTCCGGGTCTGTGGGAACCAGCGCTGGCCAATGGGCAGCGCGACGTTTGAAGGCTTCGGCCAGGCGCTCCCCCAGATCCTGCAGGACTGCCGGATCGTTGCTGTCCACCAATACCCATTGCGGGCTGGAACACGCCTGCTGATCGAAACGACAGACTTCATCCACCAACGCATCCATCGTCGAAAGACTCGCCGCGTCGAGCGATAGATAGGCAAAGCTGATCCTGTGCCCCCAGTCGATCCAGCGGCATCCGGCCGGAATCTGCTGTCGAATCGATTTGAGCGCCTTTTCCCCACCCCAGGCTGACACTCCGTCGGCCTGAGCGCAGAGCTGAGGTATGCGAGAGGTGCTCACAGGCAAAACTGCGACGAATTCGGCAAGCCTGCCGCTGATGTCGCAGCGCACAAGGGCGGCCAGCAACTTCGCGGTAAAACCCTCATCACTTGAGCTAGGGCGTAGCCAATTGATGTTACCGGCCAGCAGGCCTTCGATGACTGCGCAGAATGCCAGCATTGGCGCATTGCCCGGTGTGACATGTACCACCAACCCTAAAGGGTGCCAACTTTCGAAACTCGGCTGTTGGTAGTCGATTCGCCTCAGCGAACGAGGGTGCGCGCCCAGTTCCCGCTCCAGCTTTTTGCTCAGATTGCCGGGCTGGCAGAAATCGATAAGCCCCTGACGTTGATCGTCTTCGAGGGACAGATCCAGACTGCGAGTCTGTAATTGTGTGGCAAAACGAGCCGCCGAATCGATGACGGTATCGCTGTCGATCGGCGCAGAAAGCAACTGAGGCAATTGTTTCTGAAGGAGGTCGAGGGCGCTTTCCAGGGTAATGTCGTCACGCAATTGGCCATTGATCAAGTACATATCAAACTCCTTCGAGCAGATCTGAGGCAGCCATGGCACAGCTGCGACTGGCGGTGGTGCCGGCACGTCCATGCAGCTCGAACCAATCGGTCGCCAGGCCGCATCCGCAACTTGCTCCGGGGTGCAATGTCGCCAGATCGCCCATGACCACGGCATGCGCCGGGCTTGACGAAATGTACGGGGAGACGAATTCCAGCAAGCCGCGCTGGCCGTATGGCTGGACAGTGAAATCGGATGGGTTGCGCACGAAAACCTTCGAGTAAACCGGTACATGGAAATGATGGTGGGCACACTGGAGGTAAGGCACGGCATGCTCTACCGCGCCGTAGCCGTCCCGGCAGCGGGACAGGTCGACACCTAATTGCCGATTGATTCGGGCATACAACTCAAGCAACGGTATTTCCTGCGCTGCCTGTGTTTTCCAGCCACCGCCCAGAAGCACAAGTGACTGGGCAGGTAACTTGAGATTCGGCGCAGTGGTGTCTTCCATGTGCTGTAGCGCATGCGAAAGGAACGCTGGAAATCCGAGAATTCGAACGGGTAAGCCGTCGTCGGCAAATTCCTGCAAGGCGCGAATAACACCAAATAGGTCGAACTCGTGACCTTTACGGGTCAGGCGCAATCCGTAGACAACCCGGTTGACGGGCGCATAGCTGCAGAGAAACTGGTCGGTATAAGCGGTGCCCAAGGTGTTGGCGGCCTCGGGTTCGTAGCTCAGGAGCAAGTAATTGCAGGGGCTGTCCGGGGTATCCCAGGTGTAGTGGCGGAAAATGTGGCTCACCATGCCTTGGGCCGCCGCCATGCTGCGAGAGTCATAGCGCATGCGACTCTTCTGGCCGCTGGTACCCGACGATGTCAGCTCCAGCGCGCCTTCCCCGGTGGGGCTGAACAACAGGTGACGTTTGAAATAGTTGGCGAAGATCGGAGGCAGTCTTGACCAGTCATCCAGTGTTTCAAGGTCCCGGGCATCGAGCCCATTGGCGTTTAGCCAGCGTTCGTAACCCGGTGTGTGGTGACAATGAAACAGGCTGATTTCCCCCATCGCCTGGTCGAACAGGCCGTCGGGCACGGAATCCAGGCAATAGGGGTTCGTTAACGCGCAGAGCGCATCGGTGTGGGGTAAATGGATCATCAAAAGACCTACGTTGTGGTGTCAGACGGCAATCGCGATGTGAGAACGCCGCAGAAACAGGCGTAGGGGCGCCAGGCACAGAAGCCCCGCAACACCCGCCATCAGGGCAAAGGATTCGTGGCTATTACCGGCGCCGGCCGCAGCGATAATCGAGCCGCCGCCGCCCATGACGGCGATCGACATCATGCCGATCATCGCCGAGACCAAGCCTTTGCTGTCTTCGCTTGCAAACAGCGCAAGCCGGTACAGCGCGGCATTGCTCATGCCTAGCCCAACGGCGTAAAGCGCCAGGCAGCTGATCAGCACGGCTGTCGAAGCGCCGTAGATGCTGACGGCGACTAGCGCGATGAGACCGCCGCAAAACGGCCAAAGCGCGTATCGAATCAATTGTGGTAATTCAGTGTGGGCAATCAGTCGGTTGAGAATCAGGTTGCCGAGAATGACCGCCGCAAACACCGGGATTTGCCACAGGCCGTACTGCAAAGGTGAAAGTCCCTGGTTTTGGATCAGCAAGAGCGGCGCCAGCCCTATCCACGCAATCAACGGCAGGCTCATCACGCCCAGTGCGACTGTTGCACTCAGGAATCGCGGGTTAGTCAGTAACGCTAGATAGCGGCACACGGTGCTGCGCCATTCAAAACGCACCGCTTCCAGTCGCTGACCGTCGTGGCGCAGAGTGCCCACGGTTTCCGGCATGAACAGGTAAAGCCCAAGCCAGACCATCACGCCGCCCAAACCCAACAGTAAAAACAGCTCCCGCCAGGACAGCCATTCCAGCAGCAGGCTTCCGAGTAACGGCCCCAGAAGCGGGGAGAGCAACGCAACGTTCCCCAGCAACGCCATGATTTTTACCGCGTCGGCTTCGCAGAAAACTTCTTGCAGGGCTGGATAGCTGACCGCAATGACAAACCCCAACCCCATGCCCTGAATCAGTCGCAAGCCGTTGAACGCATAAATGCTTTGCACGTTGAACGCTGCGGCACAGGCCAGCGCGAATGCCGCACAACCGATGAGCAACATCTTGCGACGACCGAAGTGATCAGACAATGGACCAATCAGCCATTGCAGCAGAATGCCGCCGGCCAGATAAAGATTGAAAGCGTAGGGGACATGGTCGGGGCTGGCATCCAATTGTCGGGTAACGGTCAACATGGCCGGCATGATCATGTCGCTGGCCATATACGTCAGAAGTTCGAAAAAAGTGATTGCAAGGCAAAAGCCAGATAAATAATGGGGGCTGATATTGATTAAAGGCTTGTGCATGGCATTCCTGGTTGTTGCGCGAAATTTAATAACGGGCTTTATTGCGAGGCGCCAAGATTAATCATTGAATATGAATAGCTCCAATGAACTATTGAGACTCAACGTTTCAATTTTTTTCGCTATGTTTCGATATCGATAGGTAGGAAGAAGTGAATGTGCATGTACGAAAAAAAACCCGCGACAGGGCGGGCATTTATTCAGAAGTTATTGGATGGGGTAATTAGCTTGCGAATAAAAGTTCAATTATTCATGTTATCGATGCTGATAATAACCCGGCCCGCCACGGTCGTAATGATGACCGCCGTGCCAGCCTCCGTGGGGGAAAATGATGCAGCCGCTCAGGGAAAGTATGGCAAGCAGCGGAATCAGCAGCGTGATTCGACGGAATATTTCAAAATCCTCATGGGGCAATAAAGCCAAATCTCTTGATCGGCTGTAACATGAGACCCCGTTTGTAGCGTCCCATCCCCGGAGAAAGGTAGGGGCTTGGCATGCATCTGGATACAAGTCGGATACATTTTTCAGGTTCAGGAACTCGCAATGACTCAGTCGCAACGTTTGAAATACTCGATTCTGATCTCCCTCGTGGTGTTGGGGATCATGTTCGGCCTTTCGTATCTGCAAAACGCAGGCGTCATCAGCGAGAAGCTGTTTCAGTACATCGCCATCGGTGTGGCGGTCATCGTGGTGGTGATCAATGGCGTGATGCGTCGCAAGGTCAAACCCTGAGCGACGCACCTTGAGCTGATCACTCGCGTTGGAGCATGGCTGCAGCGTGCGGATGCAGGCTGTAGCTTTTGTCCGGGTTGAGCGTGATCACGCCTTCGCTGCACAAGCGTTTCAACACTTCCCGCACACTGAGAAAGGACAGGGGAATATCCAGATCCAGCAAGTGGCTGTGTACGCCGCGCACGCCAAGGCTGTGGTCGCTTTCGGCGGCAGTCAGCAACGCATCGATGACTTTGAGTCGGATCAGACTGGTGCGCAGACCAAAGCTTTTGAGTAGCGACCTGATCCGCTCGTTGCCATTGCGCTCACTCCGTTGACTGAAAACACCGGAGCCCATGGCAGAGCCGTTTGGCGCATTGCTACCGTCCGTTGGCAGTTGCGAGTTGTACATGCAAAAACTCCTTATCCGAGCCGGCCAGGAAATGTGATGGGTGCTCTCAATCTATAAGACGTATGAGCAGGGCAAATAATGAAGCCCCAAATGTAGAAATTTTGTCGCCGTCACGTCAGCGGCCCGTGAGATGGCTGTGAAAAGCGTTTTGCAGGGCCTAAATTTTTGTCATTCGTTTCGTTTCTAGGGGAAGGCGCAGTGCGTGTATGACGCCGGGTGTTTGTCTTTTCGATCAGGAGCGAGCGTGATTATTTCCAGGCAGTTAACCAGGTTGAGCCTTGCGGGTGTGTTTATGGGCTTGAGTCTTGCGGCAAACGCACGCAGTCAGCCAGAGCAGGCGACCGCTGAGATTCGCCGGACCAGTTTCGGCGTGCCGCATATCCGTGCTGACAACGAACGCGGGCTCGGTTATGGCATTGGTTACGCCTACGCTCAGGACAACCTGTGCCTGCTGGCCAATGAGATCACCACCGTAAACGGCGAACGTTCACGGTATTTCGGCCCGGATCAGTTCACTGTCGAAGAGCGCGAAAACCTGGTCAGCGATCTGTTCTTCAATTGGCTGAACGCCCCGCAGGCCGTCTCCGCCTTCTGGCAGGCGCAAACCCCGCCAGTACGCGATCTCATCGAAGGTTATGTGGCGGGCTATAACCGTTCGCTGACAGAACGTCGGGCGCAGGGTTTGCCGCAGCAGTGTCAGGGCGACTGGGTGCGCGAGATTACTGCCCAGGACCTGGTCAAGTTGACGCGGCGTCTGCTGGTCGAAGGCGGAGTAGGGCAGTTTGCCGAAGCCTTGGCCGGCGCGACGCCACCCAAGGCCGTTACTCATGTGGCAGGCGACCCCGTGGCGTTCCAGGCGGCCGCCTCGCGCATGCAGCGTTTTGCCCTGGATCGTGGCAGCAATGCCGTGGCAGTCGGCAGTGAACGTTCTTTCAACGGCCGCGGAATGTTGCTGGCCAATCCGCATTTCCCTTGGGTAGGCGGGATGCGTTTCTATCAAATGCACCTGACCATTCCCGGCAAACTGGACGTCATGGGCGCGGCGCTGCCGGGGCTGCCGATGATCAATATCGGTTTCAGCCAGCACTTGGCGTGGACCCACACCGTGGATTCGTCCAAGCATTTCACCTTGTATCGCCTGCAACTCGACCCCAAGGATTCGACCCGTTACCTGCTCGACGGCAAGTCATTGCCGATGAAGAAACAGACCCTGACCGTGAACGTGAAACAACCGGATGGCCAGACTAAACCGGTCTCTCATGTGGTCTACAGTTCGCAGTTCGGCCCGATCGTGCAATGGCCAGGAAAACTCGACTGGAACAACCAGTTCGCCTACAGCCTGCGCGACGCCAATCTGGAAAACGACCGAGTCTTGCAGCAGTGGTATGCAATGAACCGTGCGGTCAGCCTCAAGGACTTGCAGGCGTCGGTACACAAGATCCAGGGGATCCCGTGGGTCAACACCCTGGCGACGGATGATCAGGGGCAGACGCTGTACATGAACCTCTCGGTCGTGCCGAACGTCAGTGCCGACAAACTGGCCAAGTGCAGTGATCCTCGGGCCGGGTTGCAGATGATCGTTCTCGACGGCTCCAACAGCGCGTGTGCCTGGGACATCGACCCGCAGGCTGCGCAAAAAGGGATATATGCCTCAGACAAATTGCCGCAACTGTTGCGCAAGGATTTCGTGCAGCACTCCAACGATTCGGCCTGGATGGCCAACCCGGCGCAACCGCTCAGCGGTTTTTCGCCCCTGATCAGTCAGGACGGTCAGCCATTGGGGTTGCGCTCACGCTTTGCACTGGATCGCCTGAATACGGTGAACAAGGCCGGCCCTATTGCGGCGGTGGATTTGCAGCACATGGTGATGGACGACCAGGTGTATCAGGCGGCCCAAGTGATGCCGGACCTGCTGCAGTTCTGTGCGGCGGCCCTGGGTTCCGATGCGCCGACGCTCACGCCGCTGTGTGCCAGTCTCAAGGCCTGGGACCGCAGTGCAAATCTGGACAGTGGTCTGGGCTTTGTGCATTTCCAGAATGTCATGGAGTCGCTAGAGGAAACACCTGATCTCTGGCGTGTGGCGTTCGATCCGAAAGACCCGCAACACACCCCGCGTGGCCTGGCGGTCAATCGCCCGGAAGTGGCAAAGGCGGTTCGCGACGCAATGCTGGCGTCGGTAGCGCAGATCAATAAGAGGGGGCTCAAGGCTGATAGTCGCTGGGGTGATATCCAGGTGGCCAGCAGTGGTGGCCAGCAGACGCCGATTCACGGTGGACCTGGCACTCTGGGGGTTTATAACGCCATTCAGAGCGTGTCGAGAACCGACGGTAAACTCGAAGTCGTCAGCGGTACCAGCTATTTGCAGGTGGTGACCTTCGATGACGAGGGACCGCAGGCCCAGGGGCTGCTGGCTTTCTCGCTATCCAGTGACCCGTCCTCGAAGTACTCCAGAGACCAGACCCTGGCATTTTCCAGGAAGCAGTTGAGTGTGATGCCGTTCACCGAGCGGCAGATCACGTCCGATCCGCAGTACCAGGTTCAGACAATCCGCGAGCAGGATGAAAAAGCCGGGAAGGTGGCTGCACAGTAACGCTGAGGGCGCTTGAACCAGGAATGAAGGCCGCACCCCTCAAGGGTCGCGGCCTTCAGCTTTTTGGGGCTTGTTGCGGAATGGAGTTGAGGACCGGATTGCCATCCTTGTTGCGGGTCAGGTAGACCGGCAATACCTTGGGCAAGGAAGCCACCAGGTTGTTGAGTTCTTTGATGTTGTAGATGCCGCCGATGCGAATCGAGCCGGTACGGTGGTCGGCCACCATCACCGGTTTGCTCAAGTAGCGATTGATCAATGGCAGTGCGTCGGCCAGCGCCAGATCATCGAGCACCAGTTTTCCGCTGCGCCACGCCAGTGAGTTGTCATTGTCGTAGGTTTGACTGATACGGGGAGTGAAGTCACCGCGTCTATAGCTCGCCTGCATCGCTGGCTCGAGGCGCAAGCCGTCACCCGCAAGGGCATCATTGCTGCTGACCAGCACCGAACCTTCAATCAGGTTCACGCGTACCTGATCTTCATACATCCAGACGTTGAATTTGGTTCCGGTTACCCGAATCCTGCCTTCGGCCGCTTTGACAATGAAGGGGTGTCGAGTGTCGTGGCTGACGCTGAAGAAGGCTTCGCCTTTTTTCAGCGTGATACGACGCTGGTCCTTGTAATTGCTGAACGTCAGCTCGCTGCCCAGGTTCAGTTCCACCTGACTGCCATCGCTCAGGGTGACCTGACGGACAATATCGCTCGCCTCGAAATGTTGGTACGAATTGGGTAACCAGCCCAGGTTCCATCCGCTATAGGCCGCCAATGGCAGCGCCATGGCGCAAACCGCGGCGGCGATACCGAAGGTGCGCCAAGGCGTTGCAGGTTTGGCGCGAGCCGCCGGTATCACGGTTTCGGGACGTGGCAGGTCCCCCGCGACATCCCAGATCTCCAGCATGGCCTCGTACTCGAACGCGTGAAGCGGATGAGCGTTATGCCATTGCTCGAACGCCAGCCGCTCTTCAGCCGTGCAATCAATGGCGTGAAGACGCATGCACCAATGCGCAGCGGCATCGGTGATTGCGTCATATTGGGCTTGCGAGAGCGGGTTGTCGGTCATTGACTCATCCTGATTTCCTGCATTCTAACCTTGTGAGGAAGTCTGCGAGAACAACCGTCACGGCAATTACCCATCAAACAGGCACTTATTTTTTTTAAACTCACGGGGTACTGCTATACAGTTGACGCCCCAGATGGGTGATTAGCCAAGTAACGCTGTCAGCGTTAGCAAGTTGCACCGCCAGCCTGATCAGTGGATCTTTTTTGAAGGTTGTGCGGGCACCGCTCAGGTTGTCCTCGCCGGTCAAGGTCAAGATATGTTCCTTTATCCGATCGGTATTTTCATCAGTAGTACTGCCCAGGTCCTCCCATTCACCGGCATCAGGGTTCTCGATTTTGAACAGCTGTGTATAAGGCGTCTTGATTGACAGTGCGCTGCCCTGAAGTTCGCTCAAGGCTGTTTTGAGATCAGTGGCGAAAGCACTGGCCGTTCCTATCAGGTCGACGAACGGTCTGCTGGAATCGAGATAAGAAATGTCCTCGGTTTTGGCGGCAATGTGCGAAACCTCATGGATCAGGGTTGCCGCCCGAGCATGAGCGTTGAGGGGGAAGGCGGCATCGGACAGATGTTCGCGGTAGTGGTCGAAATGGGGGAAGAAGAATTTATCTGTCAGGTAAATTTTCCCTTTTACGTCATTTAGAAGGGTGAAGCCGAACGAATTTTCCGCGTGATTGAGCTTGCCGACTACAAAACGCCTGGAGCTCGGCTTTCTGAGTGTGGGGTCCAACAGGGCCGCAAAAATGTCGCCCACGATTTTTTCGAGCTTCTCCACCTGCGCGTCCGACACGGTAGGCACATCGATAAAATCCATGATGAACTGGTGCACGGGCGTGACCGTGCCGTCAGAAGTCTTGAGCAGTTGCAGGTTGCGGCAGCTGTTCCAGGCGTAGGTGGTTGCCAGATCCAGCGCCTCGTCAATCTGACGAGCCTTTCGCGGAAAAATTTGACGGATTTGGGGCATCCCATGTGCTTCTACATTCATGCTTTCCCAAACCGTTACCGCGTTCTGTAAACGGTTGATGAGGCTGAAGCGGGGTGCCGGCTTTTCCCTGTCCAGAACCCATTGTTTCGATTCGTTTTGACGCAGATAAGGGACGCGAGCGGGGGGGGCGGCGATGCGCCAACGGGTGCCGGGTTTTGCGACCGGATACACTTTTCCTTCAACCGGCCCGTAAAGTTGTTTTGTCGTTGGATGAGCGTAGAGCCCAAGCTTGGCGTTGTGTGTCAGCGAACCCAGATCGATGTCGATGCTCTCATGACGCTTCAACTGCGTGCGCTCGGGTGCAGTGATGTCGATGTCCTGCCATTTGAGTCGGGTGTCGAGCGTTTCTGGCGCGGGCGCGCTGGTCGTCGAAGGCTCCTTCACTGGATCCTCCATCGATTGCCGCAACGAGGCCAGTTGTGCAATGCCGCTGATGAACTCTTTTATTGCGGCTCCCCATTTATGTGTTTGAAGGTCTTCGGCGGATTGCTTGATATCGCGGTAACTGCGCCATACCGTGATGGGGTACGCGAGTTTGCCCATGCAAAACGAAAGTGCCGCGTGCAAATCTTCGCCCAACACATGTTTGATGGTCGCCCACTCGCCCTGTTTTCTGTCATCGGACTGACAACCGAGCAATCGGGTCAGCAACGCAGCGTTGTCGCTGAGTAAATGGTTGAACAGGTTCCCCTTGATCGGATTGGATGCCAGTGTGGTCTCGGTGAAGCGATGACCGGTGCTCGACGGCGTGGCTCTGGTAACGCGGTGATCAGTGGTCGCCATCCGAGTTTCCAGGAGTATCCGATCAGGCTGCGGCAGATTCAGGAGTAGCCAGTCGAGCAGCGGTCCGCGGGTCTTCAGTTCTGTTAGCAGTTGTGCTTCATTTTCATATTCTTTCACCCCATGTCGAGGGCTGTGAGGCGCAATAAGCACCTGTGGTGCAGAGCGACCAGCCGTTGAGCCGATCAGATAAACACCGGGTACTTTGATCGTCTGTGCACTCTTGATACCCAGGAACTCAAGCGGGCGGATGATCGCATGGGCACCGGCGACTGCCGCGCGGGCAATGGCGTCTGGCATGTCCATGACTTGCCGGATCAAATCAAACCCCGTCTCGCTCAGACGTTCCTGCAGTTTTTCCACGTGGGCGTAATGCATCAACTGCCAGGGCAACTGTGTGTAAAACCGCTTCCTGCGGCCCGCATTCGCCTGGGTATCTGCCAAGGCGTCGCTCAGTATTTTCTGCTGATGTTCGCCCGGTTTCAGGTCTCGTATCAGGTCTTTGATGTAGCGTTCGCCCATCCTCTCGGGAATCACGGTGGTATCAAGCGATACCAGTTTGAAATGGACCTGAGCCAGATCCTTTAGGTGAGTCAACGCAAAGTCAGTCAGCGTTTGAGTGTTGGCTGCAGATGTCGGGCGGGCACTGATCTGGACCTGGACGTTGTCCGGGTTGATGTCGAAGCCGTCTGCCTTGAGTTGTTTTTCAAGTTCATGGTGTGCCGTGCGTTGCAGTGACCGTATGCCGGTCAGGTAATCCTGGTCGTCTTTAACGTTATTGAGGTATTGCTGAAGCAGCTCGGCATGCAGCGTCAGATCGTTAACGGACGCTTTGGCCAGCCATGCCGGCAGTTTTTGTTGAGTCGTCAGTGACCGCGCAATGTCCATCGCACGGTCGAGCCCTGTCATCGGCTTACGCAGCGCCACGAGATTCAGGAGACGGGTCAGCGGCGTGGTGGAGAGCTTCGTCGCCAGCGCGCTGGTCAGGCACGATTGGTCCAGATGCACAGAGGGTTTTTGTAGATGATCAACAAAATGCCCATCTACCCGCTGCAGGGGCGCCAACGTGTAAGTCTTGCCAGGCAATCGCTCGCTGCGGCCAAGGTTCTCCAGAAGCGTTGAGTGATGGTCGACGTCTGCGAGGCGTCGACCAAGTTCGGTCAGTAACGGTGTCAATGCCTTGAAGGCTTCAAACCCCAACGCGGGCGTCCACAAAATGGCCTTGCCCGAATGCACTGGGTCCAGGCCTCCTCGTTCAGTCAGCACAAAACAACTGGCCAGTTTCAACGGATCCGTAGCATCGCCTGCCTTCAACGCCAGGGAAAATACGTCCGGCAGAAAACCGTTCAACACGCCCCGATGCAAGCGTACCGGCGTATCGAGCACCGTTTTGATGATCGCCTGTTCCGTCACACCCAGCGTGCGGGCAATGGTCTGCAGTTTGAGCTCGCTGCGCAATGCCGTTGACAGGGTGTGGGTGAAACTCGATTGCAAGCCTTCCAGCGACGATCCGACGAAACGATGGGCGTCGCTGATCGTGCGGGTGGCGGCAGGAATGGCGGGGTGGTTTAGAAGGTTTTGTTCAAGCGCAGCGGTGGAGAGCAGTGCCCATTGTTCTTTGACCGATTCGGCGCGCACGGTGGTCGGTTGTGCACTCCAGCGCTGGTCCACGTGTGTACTCCAGCGCCCGTTGGCATCGACGGCCAACAGGCGGTCATCGATCAGTCCCCGAACATCAAGCGCCTTGTCGAGCAATGCATGCGGGTCCAGCGAACCTTCACTTTCGCGGTAGCAGCTCAAGGCGTAAGTCAGGCTCTGCAATTGCTTGTCGAGGATGTCTGCCATCAATTTTTCGAACGCCGGGCCAACGATCGGTTCTCCGATAATCATGCGTTCATCCGGTTCCATTGAAAGCAGCGTACGGCGCTCGTCCAGCGACATGTAATTGAGCAGCGTGTCCTCATGCCCTTCGCTTTTGATCATCGCCAGCACGATTGTTCTGACCGCTGGCAGGTTACTCGTGGCTTCGATACCTCTGGACCGGGTATACAGAAAGCCGAGGGCGTCGCTGCTGCCGATCATCAAGGTGCAGGCCAGTTCCGCGTAGTGCTTGAAGGGCGCGGTGATACGTACTTTTTCGATGCGCAGGGAATCGCTGGAGGCAGGCGCGAGGCTCACATTCATCAAGCGCAGGTATTGCTGCGTGGTTAAAACACCTTGCTGGCGCTTCAATAAAAGATTGACGTGAAAGGAGTCGCGCATGCCCTCTGCAAGAAACGCCGAGGGTGACTGGCCAGCGCGCGTGGGGGAGTTCCAGAACGTTTCCAGCAGGCTGCGCAAGTGAGGTGTAAAGCGTTGCGCGATCTCTATGATTGAGCTTTCCCATGCCTGGTTATCGGCGTCGCTGCTCACGCCGTGTGCAGGATTGGAAAAGACCCTGGAATCACCCGTTGGCCACTGATGGGTCAGGTAGTACTGCAAGAGGACGTCGCTCAGTGGCTGCGAGGAGATCTTGTACCGGTACTCGCTGGGGTCGAAGGTGGAAACCGTGCTGATGAAGCTTTCCAGCCTTGTCCGGCGCTGGTCCAGCCTGGGGAATCGCTTGGCCAACGCAGTCTTGAGGCTTTCGTCCAGCATCGACTGCAGTGTCGGCATCTTGACCAGTTCGGCCATCATCGACTGGATGTTGTGTGTCTGATTGAGTTCGAGTGTGAGCGCCTGGTCCTGGAATACCGCACCTTCGATGGTTGTTGTAGAAATCTCAGGCATAGCGGCTGCCTGCACAGCGTTACGTTGTTCAATGGAAAGATAACGCAGTAATTCCCGTTTTCCGGTCTCCTGCGCCAACCATTCCTTGAGTGTGCTTTTGACGTCGTCCATGTCAGCATATTTGATCAGGCCTTTCCACGGTGTGTAGAGCGTGACTTCTCCATCGTTGGGCCGGCTCATGGCAAACGCACCGGCCAATGGAATGTCCGTCGGGCCCAGAAGCAATCGCTCGACATGCATGGGCTTGGTAGTGGCCATACGGGCTTCATGGGTCGGTAGATAAACACCCATCAACCCGTTCAGGTCATCAAGCGTGAAGCTCAGCGCTTTCTCGCGATCACCGGGCTGTTTGGCATTGGATGCGCGTTCTGCCTCGTCAAAAAAATAAGGCAGTGGAGAAGCAATCATGGTTTTTCCTCAATGTGCTGCGATCAGCGGGTAATCGCCGGCGTTGGATTGAGGAAAAACAGTACGACCAGGGGCAGGCTCGAGTGCGGTACATATTGCTTGATCCGAACAGGCTGTCGAGACTTGACAGGACGCCGGTAAAACAGCGCTTAATCGACAACTGTTTTTGGTTGCCGTGCAACCTCGTTTCACCCTGGTGCCCGTACTCAATAATAAAACTGGAGCTTCAGATGACCGCAACGCCCGAAATGGCCGTCAGTTCGAACACTCAAACGCTCGATTTCGACGCGCTCGTTCTTTTGCTTGAGCAGATTTTCCAGCGTCATGGCACCAGCGCCGATGTCGCCAAAACACTGGCCCTCAACTGCGCCGGCGCCGAGCGCGATGGCGCCCATAGCCACGGCGTGTTTCGTATTCCCGGTTACGTGTCGACGCTCAAGAGCGGCTGGGTCAATGGCCAGGCCGTGCCGGTGGTCGAGGACGTCGCTTCGGGTTTTGTCCGAGTCGACGCCGGCAATGGTTTCGCCCAGCCGGCCTTGGCGGCAGCACGCGCACTGCTGGTTGAAAAGGCCCGCAGTGCCGGCATTGCGGTGCTGGCGATTCGTAATTCCCACCATTTCGCAGCCTTGTGGCCGGATGTCGAGCCCTTCGCTTATGAAGGGCTGGTGGCGCTGAGCGTGGTCAACAGCATGACCTGCGTGGTGCCGCACGGTGCCGATCGCCCGTTGTTCGGGACCAACCCGATTGCGTTCGCCGCCCCTCGCGCTGACGGCGACCCGATAGTCTTCGACCTGGCGACCAGCGCCATTGCCCATGGCGATGTGCAGATCGCCGCACGCAAGGGCGAGCGTTTGCCGCCAGGCATGGGTGTGGACGGTCTCGGCCAGCCGACCCAGGACCCGAAAGCGATTCTGGAGGGCGGCGCGTTGTTGCCGTTTGGCGGGCATAAAGGTTCGGCGCTGTCGATGATGGTCGAGCTGTTGGCAGCGGCGTTGACCGGCGGGAACTTTTCCTTCGAGTTCGATTGGTCGAACCATCCGGGGGCCAAGACGCCGTGGACTGGCCAACTGCTGATCGTGATCGACCCGAGCAAGGCGGCCGGGCAGAGTTTTGCCGAGCGCAGCCAGGAACTGGTCCGGCAGATGCACGGCGTGGGGCTCAAGCGTTTGCCGGGTGATCGACGTCACCAGCAGCGGGCCAAGGCCAGCATCGATGGCATTAAGCTCGATGCTCAGACGTTAGCGAATTTGCGGGAATTGGCCGGGCTCTGAGCTCTGCATAAAACCGGGGCATGAAAAAGGCGAGCGAAAGGCTCGCCTTTTTGCTCAGTACCCATCAAAGCGGTACTGCTTAACGCCGGCCCAGCAACAAACCGACTACCAAGCCAAAACCGGCGGAGATGGCCACGGTTTGCCACGGATGACCACCGATGTAGGTTTCAGTGGCTTCGACCGCAGGTTTGGTCCGGTCACGAACGCTGGTGACAGAGTCCCGGGCCTGCTGAAGTTTCTGGGCGATTTGCCCACGAAGTGTGTCCGCTTCTTCACCGACGAGTGAGGCACTGCTTTTGAGCAGTTTCTCCGACTCTTCGATCAGAGCCTGAAGTTCGCTGAAGGCCTGATCCTTGATTTGATCTTCGGCGACTTGTGCGGCGGTTTTCCGGGCCATTGGGGTACTCCTTGCAGGTAAATGGACAGTGAACAATGGAGTCTGTCGTCAGTGAAAAAGTTGCAGTGAATTTTTCGCGTTGACCCCACCCTGAAGAAAAATCCTGAGTCGGACATTTCCTCCTACAGTGTAAGATGTCGCCTAATTTACGCAGCAGGTAACTCCCATGAGCTTCAATCTGGCCGACAAACCCCTTGCCGAGCGCGCTGCGCTTGAAGATGAGAAATCCCGTCTGTTCGATCTCTGGCAAAGCAACCTGGGCAAGTCCAAGGGCGAGGCCGCACGGTTGTTCGGTGAGCGTGCCAAACGCAAAGGCAAATGGTCCGAGTGGGTCCGTGCCGAACTTGACGGCATGTCGCCCCCGGAATTCGCGAACATGGTGCGCAGCGAGATCAATCGCCTAATGGCTACCAAATAGAACACGCGAAACTCGCGACAATGGCCTCACGCACTTTCAACCCCACCGGGTCGAGCTGCGTGCTGGTGCGCCAGCCCAGTTCGATCGGATAACGCGGCAACGCCAGGGGGCAGGGCAGCAGCGCCAGTCCGCTGAGCGCCGCAATGCTTTGGGCCGCATGGGCCGGAATGGTCGCCACGGCCTGGCTGCCCTTGAGCAAATGCGGCAATGCCGCAAAGTGTGTGGTCGACGCGCATACCCGCCGACTCAACCCCACCGCAGCCAGCCCCTTATCGGTGATCCCGATAAAACCACCCGACGACACCAGAATGTGCTCGCGGGCGACGAATTCCTCAAGATTGATGGTTTGCTGTCCCTCGGCCAGGCTCATCGGGTCTACCAGGCACAGATAGCCTCCTTCTCCCAGCACCTGACGGCTGAGCAAGCGCTCGGCAAATCCGCCTGCGGTAATCGCCAGATCGATGCTGCGTTCCATCAACGCTTGGGCGACGATCTGGCTGTGGGTCTGACGGAAGATCAGCCGCAGCTTCGGCGCGACGCGGGCGATTTCCTCGATCAGCCGGCGACCATAAGCAATTTCGAAATCATCTGACATACCCACGGTGACTGAGCGCCCGTCGTAATGGTGGGCGGCCGGATCGACCATCGCCAGGCTCTGCCGGCATTTGTTCAGGGCATCGCTGACCACCGGTTTCAACTGGTTGGCCTTGAGTGTGGGCGCGAGGCCTCGGCCGGTGCGCACGAATAACTGATCGCCATACACCTCGCGCAGCCTTCGCAGTGCCGCGCTGACCGCCGATTGCGTGACGCCCAGACGCAACGCGGCTCGGCTCGCGCTGGACTCCTCGTGCAGCGCTTCGAAGACTTTGAGCAGGTTGAGATCAACGGCGGCGATATTCATTTGATTCATATCATTCAGCAGCAAACGGGGCTTTATTCATGATCCCGTGGCGCCTGAGAATGAGCAACACCTCATTGCTTTTGGAGTGACTGCGATGCCCAAGTCAATCGTTGCTGCATTGCAAATCGGCGCCTTGCCCGGCGGCAAGGCCGAGACGCTGGAACAGATTCTTGCCTGGGAAAACGCGATTATCGAATCCGGCGCGGCGCTGGTGGTCATGCCCGAAGCCTTGCTCGGCGGTTACCCGAAAGGCGAGGGCTTCGGCACTCAACTGGGTTATCGACTGCCGGAAGGTCGTGAAGCCTTTGCCCGGTATTTTGCCAATGCGATCGACGTGCCAGGCGCGGAAACCGAAGCATTGGCCGGCTTGTCAGCGCGCACCGGCGCCAACCTGGTGATCGGTGTCATCGAGCGCGCCGGTAGCACCTTGTACTGCACCGCGTTGTATTTCGATCCGCAGGCCGGCTTGGTCGCCAAGCACCGCAAATTGATGCCCACCGGCACCGAACGGTTGATCTGGGGCAAAGGCGATGGCTCGACGTTGCCGGTGATCGACAGTCAGGTCGGACGGATCGGCGCGGTGATTTGCTGGGAAAACATGATGCCGCTGCTGCGCACCGCGATGTACGCCAAAGGCGTGGAGGTCTGGTGCGCGCCAACGGTGGACGAGCGGGAAATGTGGCAGGTCAGCATGCGCCATATCGCCCATGAAGGACGTTGCTTCGTGGTCAGCGCCTGTCAGGTCCAGGACTCGCCGCACGCCTTGGGCGTGGAGGTCGCCAACTGGCCGGCGGACCGGCCATTGATTGCCGGCGGCAGCGTGATCGTCGGGCCGATGGGCGACATCCTGGCGGGGCCGCTGCGCGACGGCGCCGGTTTGCTCACCGCAGAAATCGACACCGATGACCTGATCCGCGCCCGCTACGACTACGACGTGGTGGGGCACTACGCGCGCCCGGATGTGTTTGAGTTGTCGGTGGATGAGCGCGCCAAACCGGGTGTCCGCTTCAACGCATAACCCCTGGATCTCTAGGTTGAGTTAACCATTCTTCACGGGTGATTTCCCAGAGGTCTCTGGGGAATCGCCCGCTGACGAAGTCGCCCTCATCGCTGCGGATCAAGCGCATACCGGTACGTTCCGAGAGTTTGCGCGAGCCGATGTTGGGCGCCGCTTTCGGTACCCGCATCACAGACCGGCCGAGGGTTTTGAACCAGTACTCGGTGACGACCGCACTGGCTTCGGTCATCAAGCCCTGGCCTTGCCATTTTGGGCCGAGCCAGAAGCCGCGATTGTTGTCCTGCTCATTCATCAGGCTGACATTGCCAATTAACTGATCGGGCGCGGACTTTAAGCGGATAGACCAATGCCACTCTTTGCCGGCGGCAATCGCCGGCAACGCGATGTCACGCAGATAGGTCAGTGCGCCGTCAGCAGGGTACGGCCAAGGGACGAGGGCGTTCAGGTAACGCACCACTTCCCAGTGCGGGAACTGTTGCTGGATGGCGTCGGCGTCGGCCAATTCCAGTGGACGCAGGATCAAGCGTTCGGTGTAGAGCGTGGGTGTGGCTTCCATGTTCGTTATAGCTCCTTGAGTTGGTCTTACCAGGTGCCGGACGTCGAGGCTGGCAAACTGAGTTTGCCACTGTCCACGAAACGCAGGGTGCCGAACAAGCCACCGGCCAGTTTGCCTCGCAGCACGTAGGGCAGGTTGTTCAGGGTTTGTGTCTGGCTCAGGCCCAGGGTTTGACGCAGCACCGAGAACGCCGAAACGCTCACCGGCACGGTCAGCACGGTTTCGGAGAAGCGTGCAATCGAGCCCGATTGATCGCTGACGCCGGAGGCGAGTGGCTGGCCATTGACCTCCAGGTCCAGGGCCACGCCGTTGTAGTTGATGGTGGTCTCGTTGGGATTTTGCACGCGTATTTTCACGGCAAAACGCACTTCCATGTCCTGGCTTTGCAGCGGTTCGATGCCGACCACGTTGATGTTCAGCGGATCGCGATTGGGGAACAGGGCACAGGCGCTCAGGGAGAGCAAAAGAAGGGAAAGGATAACGGCGTGGACACTGCGCATGGACATGCTCTCTTAAAGAAAAGGCCGAACCACCAGTGGCTCGGCCTCGAGCATTTTCTAGCGGTTCAAGGGTGCGACAGCTGCAGGCGAGACGGGTTCAGTTCAGAGCATGGGAGCGATCATTATCAAACGGGTGCCGCAAACGCCGCCAGCAAATCCTCTTCAAATGCCTTTTGCGCATCCCCCGGCACCTGCGCGCGATGGCGGGCCAGATGGAACGCCACGTCAAAACTCATATCGCCTCGGCGCACGGCCCGCAGCAATCCTTTGTCTTCCCAGCCACGGGCAAAGTGATTGGGTAAATAGCCAACGTGTTTACCGGAAAGAATGAAGGCGAGGGTGCCTTCGACTTGCTCCGAACGCGCCGAACACATCTTTCCCTGGAAGGGTTCGTCGCTGCGCAGGAAACGGTAAGGGTGATCGACTCGATCACACGCCTGTAGCGCGGGATCGTCAGGCGCATCGTTGGTGAACAGCGGATGTCCGGCGGCGCAATACAGGTGCTGGGTTTCGGTAAACAGTTCGCGGTAGTCAAAAGCGCTTTGCACTTGTGAGAAATAGCCGATCGCCAGGTCCAGTCGTTGTTGCAGCAGCAACCGTTCCATTTCACCGGGCATGGCGCTGATCAACTCGATGCGTACTGATTCGTCCCGCTCCCGAAAGCGCCGGATCGCGTCGGCCACCCGTTGCAGCACGGATTGATCAAGCGCTTCGGACAGCCCCAGACGAACCTCGCCGATCAAGCGCCCGGCCACGCCGTTGGATTGATGACGGAACGCTTCGATGGACTCGAACAGGCTGCGAGTCGCGTTGAGCAGTTGTTCGCCCTTGGGCGTGATTTTGAAACCACCCTTGCCGCGACTGCACAGACGATAGCCGAGCCGGGTTTCCAGTTTGGCCATTTGCTGGCTGATGCTCGACTGGCTCAAACCCAATTCACCCTGAGCCGCGCTGAAGCCGCCGCACTCCACCACGTTGACGAACAGGCGCAGCAGTTGCAGATCGAGATCATGGAGTTGGCCGAGCATTAAACATTACTCCTGGATAAAGTCAGGATAACTAACTTGGTATTTTTCCAATGTATCCGACGACGCATTCTGCATCCACTTCCTCTGGTCAGGTGTTTCGTCATGGCTCCCACGTTCAGGCTGTGTTTACCCGCACTGTTTCTCACAATGGCCGTATCAGCCCAGGCCGAGGAAAAAGTCGTCAACCTCTACAGTTGGGCTGATTACGTCGCCCCCGAAACCTTGCAGCGTTTCGAACAGGAAACCGGCATCCATGTGCGGTACGACACCTTCGATTCTTCGGAGGTACTCGAAACCAAGTTGCTCACCGGGGGCAGCGGTTACGACGTGGTCGTGCCGTCTTCCAGTGTGCTGGCCCGCGGACTGGCAGCCGGTGCGTTGAAAGAGATTCCTCACGAAGGTCTCAAGGGTTACGCCAACCTCGATCCGGATTTGCTGGAAAAACTCGCCGTCGTCGATCCCGGCAACCGCTATGGTGTGCCCTACACCTGGGGCACCCTCGGTTTGGGGATGAACGTCGAAGCCGTGAAGCAGCGTTTGCCGAATGTGCCGCTCAACAGCCTGGACCTGCTGTTCAAGCCTGAGTACGCCAGCAAACTGAAAGACTGCGGCATTGCCATTCTCGATTCGCCCCAGGAAGTGGTCGGCCTGGCGCTGCATTACCTGGGTAAAAATCCATACAGCACCGACAAGGCGGATCTGTCAGCCGCCGAAGCGCTGCTGCATCAGCTGCAACCTAATGTGTTGTACGTCGCCACCGGTCGGCAGATCAGCGATCTGGCCAACGGCAGCGTTTGCCTGGCGTTGACCTACAACGGTGACGCCAGTATGGCTGCCGATCAGGCGCGCAAGGCCAACAAACCGTTTGAAGTGGCGTACCGGATTCCGAAAGAGGGCACGCTGGTCTGGCAGGACAACCTGGCGATCCCCAAGGATGCGCCTCATCCTGAAGCTGCCCGCGCCTTTATCGAGTTCATGCTGCGCCCGGAATCCGTCGCGGCATTGACCAACCAACTGTTCTTCGCGACGGCCAACCAGGCGGCAACACCGCTGGTGGATGAGGCAGTGCGCACCGACCCGGACATCTACCCGCTGGCTGACGTACGTAACCGGCTGTACGCCGACCGCAGCATGAGCCTCAAGGACATGCGTCAACGCACTCGCTTGTGGACCACTTTCCGTAGCCGCCAATAAAAAGGAATACCTGATGGACGTCCCGATGCAAAACGATCAGGCCATGACCCGCGACAGCCTCTATGGCACTGCCGCAGAAAGTACCTATGCCGGTATCACCAGTTTCATGCGTCGTCGCTACAGTCGCGACTTGCGCGGCGTTGACGTAGCGGTCAGCGGTGTCCCGTTCGACACCGCCACCAGCAACCGCCCCGGAGCGCGTTTCGGACCACGCGGCATTCGTGCCGCGTCCACCGGGATTGCCTGGGAACGCCACTGGCCGTGGACCTTCGACCCGTTCGACCATCTGGCGGTCATCGACTACGGTGATTGCAACTTCGATTACGGCACACCACAGTCGGTGCCGGAAAGCATCGAAGCCCACGCCGAGCACATTCTCAACGCCGGTAGCGCGATGCTGACGTTCGGCGGGGATCACTTCATCACGTATCCGCTGCTCAAGGCCCATGCGCGTAAACATGGTCCGCTGTCGTTGATTCACTTCGACGCCCACAGCGACACCTGGCCGGATGAAGACGGCAAGCGCGTCGATCACGGCACGATGTTCTGGCACGCGGCCAAGGAAGGGCTGGTGGATCCGTCGCGTTCGGTGCAGATCGGTTTGCGCACCACCAATGACGATCACCAGGGCTTTCAAGTGCTGGATGCGCGGCAAGTGCATCGGCGTGGTGTTGATGCAATTGTCGAAGCGATTCGGGCGAGGGTCGGCGATAATCCGGTTTACCTGACGTTCGACATTGATTGCCTCGACCCGGCATTCGCTCCGGGCACCGGAACGCCGGTGTGTGGCGGCTTGAGCACGGTGCAGGCGCTGGAAATCCTGGGCGGCTTGCGCGGGATTAATCTGGTGGGGATGGACGTCGTGGAAGTGGCGCCGGCCTACGACAGCGCGGACATTACCTCACTGGCGGCAGCGACGTTGGCGATGGAAATGCTGTGTTTGTATGCGGCTAGACATAAGGTCGACCGGTAACACAGATTTACGGTGACTTTGCTGACGCCTTCGCGGGCAAGCCTCGCTCCTACCAAGGTTTCAGGGCCGGTATACCGTGTCATCGACCCGGTAATGGTTTCAGTCTCGATGAAATTGCCGCCAGCTTCCAGGTAGCCATCAAAAATGCGTTTTGGCTTCGTCGCGTTCGGCGGCGTGGCCAGTTCCGAGACCCGCAAGCCAGTTTTTTGGCCGAAGACTTTGTAATGCATGGGATGACTCCTGAAGGAAAAGACGTTGGGGTCGAATATAAGTGTCTAGAAGGGCCGACCACCGGTCCCATCGCTACTGCCACTATCTGACAGGGTGCTCTGCTAAGCTCCGACAACTTTTCCGGACAGAGCCTGCCGATCGTGTCGCGTACCACTCGTTTACTGACCTTGTTGCAAGTGCTGCGCGGCAAAAGTCGTCCGGTGACCGCGGCGACGCTTGCCGGCGAATTGGAGATTTCCGAGCGCACGCTGTACCGCGACATCGCTGAGCTCACCGCACTCGGCGCACCGATTTACGGTGAAGCGGGAATCGGCTACGTGCTGCGCAACGGTTTGTTTCTGCCGCCGTTGATGCTCAACGCCGATGAAACCGAAGCCATCGTGCTGGGCTTGCGCTATGTGGATCAGCGCGGGGATGAGGTATTGAGCAAGGCCGCGGCGGATGCGCTGGCCAAGATTGCCGCGGTATTGGCGCCTGAAGCGCTCGACGCATTACGCAACCCGACAGTCCTGCCGGGCCCGCCCGGTTATGGCTTTGCGCCCAACGCGGTGCCACTGACGGTATTTCGCCAGGCCATCCGCGATCAGGCCAAGCTGCACATCGACTACGCGGACGCCCATCAGGTGCCGAGTCAGCGGCTGATCTGGCCGCTGGCCCTGGGGTTTCTAAACGAGGTGCGAATCATCGTCGCCTGGTGTGAGCTGCGCAGCGCTTATCGCACCTTTCGCACCGACCGGATCTCGGTCGCCAGTGCGCAGGGCGAGCGGTATCCGGGGCGGCGCAGCGACCTGTTGCGGATCTGGCGCAAGCAGATGCAACTGGATGAAGCCGGGCGTTTCACTCCTGACAAGAACTGACACAGGCCTGTTTTAGCATGGCGCCAGAATCAATAAACAAGGAGCCGTAAACATGCCCAATCCAGACGCTTCACTGGCACCCGCCATCGCTGCCTATATTGCTGCGGCCAACGCCCGAGACACCTCGCGCGTCGCCAGTTTTTTCGCTGAGGATGCCAATGTGTTCGATGAAGGTCAGCATCAGGTCGGCACTCACGCCATCGCGCAATGGATGCAAGACACCGCTCAGCGTTACCAGCCACGGGTTGAAGTGCTTGACGTGCAACTGCGCACCGGCAAAGTGCTGGTGCATAACCTGATCTCCGGGACGTTTCCTGGCAGCCCTCTGGAATTGCGCTACATGTTTCGCCTGAACGAACAGGGCAAGATCGCCCGGCTAGACATCTCTCTCTGACCAGATCGCGTGGCATACTGCCGCGCATGAATAACGACTCTCCCTTAAGCGCCTGGCAACACGCCATCGAACAGAAGGGCTTCGTCCAGGACGAAGCTCAGGAACATGCCGTCTGGGCGCTGCAAAAATGCTACGAAGCGCTGCATGAAGGGCGCACGCCGGTCACTGGCGTGTACCTCTGGGGGCCGGTCGGGCGGGGCAAAACCTGGTTGATGGACCAGTTTTACCAAAGCCTGAAGGTCCCGGCTCGTCGCCAACACTTTCACCACTTTATGGGCTGGGTGCATCAGCGTTCGTTTCAGCTGACCGGCACCGCCGACCCGTTGAAGGCACTGGCTCGCGAACTGAGCGAGGAAGTACGGGTACTGTGCTTCGACGAACTGTTCGTCAACGACATCGGCGACGCCATCATTCTTGGGCGATTGTTTCAGGTGATGTTCGAGCAGGGCGTGGTGGTGGTTTGCACCTCCAATCAGCCCCCGGATCAACTGTACGCCGAGGGCTTCAACCGCGACCGGTTCGTGCCCGCCATCGAGGCCATCAAGAAACATATGCAGGTGATTGCGGTGGACGGTGGTGAAGATCATCGTCTGCACCCCGGCATAGGTCTGCAACGCTACTGGGTGGCCGCACCGGGACAGCCCAGTGCGCTGGGTGAAGTATTCAAGGCATTGACCGTCGGCCAGTCGGTGTCCAGTGACCCGATCAAGGTTGGTTACCGCTCACTCAATGTCGTGCAAGCCAGTGAAACTGTGCTCTGGAGTCGTTACGCCGATCTCTGTGAACAGCCTTTTGCGGCCATGGATTTCATCGCCCTGTGCGACACCTTCAGCGCTATTCTGTTGAGTGACGTGCCCAACCTCAGCGCGCAAAAGCGCGAAGGGCGCATCGCCCGGGGCACTGAAGACGGCGTCTCGCGAGTGGAGGCGGGCGATCGCGAGTTGCCGCAATTGTCGGCGCATGACGACGGTGTACGACGTTTCATCGCCCTGGTGGACGAGTGCTACGACCGCAAGGTGCCGCTGTGCCTCGAAGCGCAGGTGCCCATGGAGTCGCTCTACACCGAGGGTTATCTGGAATTTCCATTCCGTCGCACCCTCAGCCGCCTACAGGAAATGCAGCTGCAACGTTTCGCCGAAGCTTGAACCCAAGGAGCCGCGAACATGAATCAGCCTCTGTCGCACCATTTGCTGACCATGGCCTATCAGAACGCCTGGGCCAATCATCGACTCGCCAAGGCCTGGAGCCAGCTGAACCCGGCCGAGTTGGCGGCACCGCGGGTCAGCTTCTTTCCAAGTCTGCGCGCTACCCTCAATCACATCCTGACCTGCGACTGGTTTTACGTGGATGCGCTGGAGCGGGAGTTGCGCGGCGACGATCCGCATCCCGATTGCGACGTGTTTTTCAACCAGGACGAGCCATTTACGCAAACGGTAGACCTCACGCGCGAACAAGCGCTGGCAGACCGGCGACTGATCGCCTACTGCGAGCAAATGCGCGACGCCGACCTCGGGAAGATCGTGACCATCGCCCGGGACACGCCGCAATATGAGAGCCGCGTACGTATGCTCTCCCATCTGTTCGAGCACCAGATTCATCATCGCGGGCAGGTTCACGCCATGCTCAGCGGTACCTCGGTCAAACCGCCGCAACTGGACGAGTTTTTCTGTGCCGGAGAGTCAGGCTTGAGGGCCGAGGATTTTGCCGAGCTGGGGTGGACCGAAACGCTGATCTGGGGCGCTTGAGCGTAAAGATTGCAGCATGAGCAGCGCTCGCGATATCGTCGCTCGGCTCTCCAGTACGAGCTGCGTGCTGGAGCAACTTCATGTGTAAACGAGGGTGGAAATGGAATCCGCAGAAATTCTTGTGCTTCAGGCCAGCTACACCAATGCGGTGCATGCCGAGGCTATTGGTCTGGTGCTGAATGCTTACGCCGAAGACCCGATGGGCGGGGGCCACTCATTGCCCGCCGACAGGCTGGAGCAACTGCCGGCGGAACTGGCCAAGCGTCCCTATGCGTTCAGCGTGCTGGCCTTCGTCGGTGGCGAGCCGGCGGGGCTGGTCAATTGCTTTGAAGGTTTCTCGACCTTCGCCTGTCGACCGTTGGTCAATGTGCACGATGTGATGGTGGTGGAGAAGTTTCGCGGCTTGGGGTTGAGCCAGAAGATGCTGCAAAAGGTCGAGGACATCGCTCGCCAGCGCGGCTGCTGCAAAATCACGCTGGAGGTGCTGGAAGGTAATGCAATCGCCCAGGCGTCCTATGGCAAGTTCGGTTTTGCCGCGGGCATGTTCGACCCGGCGCACGGTCGGATGCTGTTCTGGACCAAGGCGCTTTAAACATTTCAGCTAGGGATGTGAGTCGCTATTCGTAGGAGCCAGGCTTGCCGGCGAAGGCGATCTCAAGTACGCCTTCGCCGGCAAGCCTGGCTCCTACGAATCCGATTGGTCCATTTCGCCCTTTGGCGCTTACGGTTTGTAGTGCTCTGTCACTTGCGCAGTTTGATCGTCCGGAACCCGGAGTTCAGAACTTTTGCCTTCGGTGGTGTTACCCAGCGCCTGCTGTTGGTTGTACCGCAGGGTGTCGAATAATACCGCATACGTTCGGCGCCACCTTTGGTCAATGCGCTTGCCGAGACGAACGTCATCAGGCCGGCGATGATCAGGGGTGTACGTTTCATGGTTGCCTCCCACTACGAATGTCGGGTGCCTTTCCATGAGCCAGTGTCGAAGGCATAGTTTTCGACGATTCGGTTAAGTGGGAGTTAACAAAGCCTAGAGCTTCCAATCCAGGCTCAGGGTCACCGTGCGCGGGTCGCCCCAAAAGACGCCGTTGTAAAACCCGACGTTGTCGTAATACTTTTTGTCGAACAGGTTATCGACGTTCAGCGAGGCCGACAGGTGCTTATCGAACTCGTAGCGCGACATCAGTTTGACCACGGTGTAGGCCGTTTGGCGGATCTTCGCGCTTTCGGTGATGATCTCGCCAGCGGCGTTGCGTCCGACCGGGCGATTGGCGGTGCGCAAGACATCGCTCTGCCAGTTCACCGCGCCACCCACCGTCAGCGCTTGCCAGTTGCCCGGCAAGCGATAGGCCGTGGAGACACGGAGCATGTTCAACGGCTGATTAGTATTGCTGCGCTGCTTTTCGCCATTGGCCGAGTGGGTGTAGGTGTAACCGGCTGTCATGTTCCAGCCCGCCATGACCTCCCCGGAGACTTCGGTTTCGAAGCCCTGAACTTTGTTGCCTTTACCGCCAGACTTGAAAAACTCCTCACCGGTGGACGGGTCCGGTGGCACCGAGTCATCGAGTTCGGCGACGTTGTCCTGCTTGCTCCAGAACAGCGCGGTGGCGAGGTTCAGGCGCTCTTCGAGCAGACTGCCCTTGAGCCCCAGTTCATAGTTGCTGCCCACCACCGGTTCGAGGTATTTGCGATGGCTGTCGCGGTTGGACTGCGGTTTGAAAATGTCGGTGTAGCTGACGTACACGGTGTATTCGGGAGTGAGGTCGTAAAGCAGCCCGGCGTAAGGCGTCCAGATGTCGTTGTGTTGCTGGCGGGTGGAATCGACGCTGCTCAGCTGCAGGTTGTCGTTGTAGCTATTGGTCTTGCTCGACGCTTTCCAGCTGCCATAACGACTGCCGAGCACAGCGTGCAGGTCATCCGTCAGACTCAGGCGAGTGGCCAGGTAGCCGGCCTTCTGGCGGGTACTGTCTTTTGAACCTGAAAGGCTGGTGACGGTGTCGGGGAATTTGGCGATGTCGCCCATGTATTTCCAGTCGCGGATGCTTTCGTAATCCGCTGCCCGGGGGCCGTCCACCGTGTAGGGAGAAACCTCGCTGCGCTCGGCCTCGCCATAACCCACCATCAATTCGTGTTCCCGGCCCAGCAGCGCGTACGGCCCAAACACGTTGAAGTCATAGGCCTTCATTTTTTGCGTGCCGATCATGTGGCTGACGTTGGCGCTCATACCGCTGCGATCAGCATTCGGGAAGCCGCCACCGCCGTAGTAGATCTTGCCGTCGGTGTCACTTTCCCGGTGAGTGTAGGCAGCCTTGAGGTGCCAACCGCCGCCCAGTTGATGGTCCAGATTGGCGAACACGGTTTTGTCCTTCAGCGGCCAGGAACTCCAGGACGTGGCCATGTTGGTCGAGCGTCCCAGGTTGGCTTTGCCACCGTCGGAGTTCCAGTACGGTACGGTGCCCCAGGATGTGCCCTGCACATGTTTGTTCTGATAGTCGTAACCCACAGCCAACACAGTGTCATCGGTCAAGTCGGCTTCGAGAATCCCGTAACCGACTTCCCGTTGTTGCTGGTACTTGTCGCGGAACGAATGGCTGTCGCGATAGGCCAGTACGCTGCGTCCGCGCAGGCGTCCGTCGAAGGCCAGTGGGCCGCCGACGTCCAGATAACTGTAGTAGTCGTCATAACTGCCGCCGCTGACGCCGGTTTGGGCTTGCCACTGCGCCGTCGGCCGTTTGCGCACCATGTTGATGGTGGCCGAAGGGTCGCCCGCGCCCGTGGTCAGGCCGGTCGCGCCGCGAACCACTTCGATGCGGTCGTAGATGATGGTGTCGGAATCGGACTTCATGTAGCTGAAGGTATTCAGCATGCCATCAATCTGGAAATTGTTGATCGTGTAACCCCGGGACGAATAGCTGACCCGGTCCGAATCGTTGTGCTGAACGACCACGCCGGTGGTTTGGCTCATGGCTTCGGACAACGTACCGAGCTTGAAATCGTCCATTTGCTGGCGCGTGACCACGGAAACCGATTGCGGCGTTTCCTTGATCGACAGGTTTAAGCGCGTCGCAGTGCTCATGGCGTCGGTGGTGTACGACTCGGTGTTTTCGGTGGTGCTGCCCAAACCTTTGGCGGTCACTTGGGTAGCGCCCAGTTCGAGGGTGTGGCCGGGCTCTTTATCAGGACCGGTTTCAGCCAGCAGGTCGGGGCTCAGGGCGGCACTGCACAGCCCCAGTGTAAAGGTCATGGAACGGGTAATAGGCGCGAACATCGCGGCCGACTCCTTGTCGTCGATGGAAAAATTCCGTTTGTTCAAAGACGAAGGGAAGAGGCGGGATTTAGCACTAAACGAGAATAATTATTATCTTTGCGAGGTTTCGTGCAGAGCAATCGCACGATGGCGTAGGAAAAAGGGGCCGGAACCGGCCCCTGAAAAGATTACTTCTGAACGATTGCCGGGTCGGCAGGCGTGGCCTTCAAAATCGTTGTACAGCACCGCGTTGTCATAGCTGTTGTACGTCGGCACCTGATCGTCGCGCACACCGTCCGGAACGCCTTTGCGGTCCTTGAACGTGCAGCGGTGGAATCTTGCTGGCGTTATTGAGCATGTCTTGCATGCCGGCCAGGGTAATCGAGGTAGCGTCGAAGCGGTATCGGAAACAACAGAGAGCTGTTTCCGATTCAAGCGAGGGGATCAGGCGTGAGGGGCATGGTGGGCGACAGGTAAGGGCTGGGCCTGAGTGCCTTGTGTCAACAAGCGCAATTGCGCAAGCTCCTGCCTCAACTGGTCGCGCTCGTCTTTCAACTGGCGCAATTCATCACGACGGATCGTGACGTAAAGGGTTTGTGCTGGCCGTGCTGCATGTACTGTGCCCATTGCTCACCTCGCAAATGGCTGCCTCAACTGTAAAACCGCCCCGAGATCGGGTGCTGAATTACTATCGGCGCCAATCTTGATTTCTTTTGCCCCGGAAGGGAACTTTTTTATTTTTCACGGTCGCTGTGCCTTCGGCGCGATTACTGACGTTATCAATCTGAATCGGGCACAATGCCCGGAAACTATGTGCCAACGCTCTGGACTAACCCACATTAGTCGCGTTGGGCTAACCTTTGACACACATTATTTGCAGTAGGGAGCATCAGCACATGCAACTCGGGATTATTGGACTGGGCCGCATGGGCGGCAATATTGCGCGGCGCCTGATGCTCAACGGGCATACCACCGTTGTTTACGACCGCAATACCGCCTTTGTCGACTCCCTGGCCGCAGAAGGCGCCTCTGGCGTCATCAACCTGCCGGCGCTGGTCGCAGGCCTGGCCAAACCACGTGCGGTGTGGGTCATGCTGCCGGCCGGCGCACCGACCGAAGACACCATCGACACCCTGAGCACCTTGCTCGAAGCCGGCGATACCATCATCGACGGCGGCAACACCTTCTATAAGGACGACATCCGCCGGGCGAAAACCCTGTCGGAGAAAGGCCTGCACTACGTTGACGTCGGCACCTCCGGCGGCGTCTGGGGCCTGGAGCGTGGTTACTGCATGATGATCGGCGGCGAAGCCGAAGTGGTTAAACGCCTTGATCCGCTGTTTGAAAGCCTTGCGCCGGGCCTGGGCGACATCCCGCGGACCAAGGACCGCAAGTCCGAAGACGATCGTGCCGAGCGTGGTTACATCCACGCAGGCCCGGCCGGTTCTGGCCATTTCGTGAAAATGATCCACAACGGCATCGAATACGGAATGATGCAGGCCTTCGCCGAAGGCTTCGACATCCTCAAGACCAAAGCCAGCACCAACCTGCCGGAAGATCAGCGGTTCGACCTGAACGTTGGCGACATCGCTGAAGTCTGGCGCCGTGGCAGCGTCGTGTCGTCCTGGCTGCTCGACCTGACTGCCGACGCCCTGGCCAGTGATCCGAAACTCGACGGTTACTCCGGATCGGTGGCTGACAGCGGTGAAGGTCGCTGGACCATCGAAGCCGCCATGGAGCAATCGGTGCCCGTACCGGTGCTGTCGAACTCGCTGTTCTCGCGCTACCGTTCGCGCGGGCAAGGCACCTTTGGCGACAAGATTCTCTCGGCCCAGCGCTTCGGCTTCGGCGGCCATGTGGAGACTGCGAAAAAATGACCCGCTTGATCCGCAATAAATCCAAGGCAGAACCCGCACCACCGACCACGCTGTTCCTGTTCGGTGCCCATGGTGACCTGGTCAAGCGTCTGCTGATGCCGGCGCTGTACAACCTGAGTCGTGACGGTCTGCTTGGGGATGGACTGCGGATCATCGGCGTTGACCACAACGCCATCACCGACGAAGCCTTTGCGAAAAAACTCGAAGACTTCATTCGAGCCGAAGTGGCCGCCAAGGTCGGCAAGGGCGGTCAAGCCCTTGACCCGGACTTGTGGGCCAAGCTGGCCAAAGGCATCAGCTACGTCCAGGGTGACTTCCTGGACGACAGCACCTATCAAGCGCTGGCGGCGAAAATCGCCGCCAGCGGCACCGGCAACGCCGTGTTCTACCTGGCCACCGCGCCACGCTTTTTTAGCGAAGTGGTGCGCCGTCTCGGTGCCGGCGGCTTGCTTGCGGAAACGCCCGAAGCGTTCAGAAGGGTGGTGATCGAAAAACCGTTCGGTTCCGATCTGCATACCGCCGAAGCCTTGAACGCTTGCTTGCTCAAGGTGATGACGGAAAACCAGATCTACCGAATCGATCACTACCTGGGCAAGGAAACCGTGCAGAACATTCTGATCAGCCGGTTTTCCAACAGCCTGTTCGAAGCGTTCTGGAACAATCACTACATCGACCACGTACAAATCACCGCCGCCGAAACCGTCGGCGTGGAAACCCGTGGCAGTTTTTATGAACACACCGGCGCCTTGCGGGACATGGTGCCCAATCACCTGTTCCAATTGCTGGCGATGGTCGCGATGGAGCCGCCGGCCGCCTTCGGCGCTGATGCGGTACGCGGCGAGAAAGCCAAAGTGGTCGGTGCTATTCGCCCCTGGTCGGTCGAGGAGGCGCGAGCCAACTCGGTTCGCGGTCAATACGCGGCCGGCGAGGTCGATGGCAAGTTGTTGCCCGGTTATCGCGGGGAAAACAACGTAGCGCCCGACAGCAACACCGAAACCTACGTCGCGCTGAAAGTCATGATCGACAACTGGCGCTGGGTCGGCGTGCCGTTCTACCTGCGCACCGGCAAGCGCATGAGCGTGCGCGATACCGAGATTGTCATCTGCTTCAAACCGGCGCCGTATGCGCAGTTCCGCGATACCGAGGTCGATGAATTGCAACCGACCTACCTGCGGATCCAGATACAGCCCAACGAAGGCATGTGGTTCGATCTGCTGGCCAAGCGACCCGGCCCGGCGTTGAACATGGCCAATATCGAACTGGGCTTTGCCTACAAGGATTTCTTTGAAATGCAGCCGTCCACCGGCTACGAAACGCTGATCTACGATTGCCTGACCGGCGATCAGACGCTGTTCCAGCGCGCCGACAACATTGAGAATGGCTGGCGCGCCGTGCAGCCTTTCCTTGATGCCTGGCAGCAGGACGCGAGCGTGCAGACCTATGCCGCTGGCGAAGACGGGCCGAAGGCTGGGGAAGAACTGCTGACCCGCGACGGTCGCGTCTGGCACGGCCTCGGATGAGTGATGCAATGCAACATCCCATCCGTTTTCTGCTCAGCGACATGGACGGCACCTTGCTGCTGCCCGATCATAGCCTCAGCCATCGCACCATTGAAGCGGTTCGTTCCTTGCGCGAGGCCGGAGTGCTGTTCAGCCTGGCCACCGGCCGTCCGCCGAAAGCCATGTTGCAGCAGATCGAAGCCTTGGGCGTCGACCTGCCAACGGCAGCCTTCAATGGCGGCACCATCGTCAATCCGGACGGCAGTTTACTGGTCGCGCATTACTTGCCGGCGACGGCGGCGCTGACGGCATTGGCGCTGTTTGCCGATCAACCGGACGTTGAAGTCTGGGTGTTCAGCGGGGGCGACTGGCTGGTGAAGGATCCGGACGGGCCGATGGTCCCTCGCGAACAGCACGGGCTGGGCTATCCGCCGGTGGTGGTCGAGAGTTTCGAGCCTTTTCTCGAGCGTATCGACAAGATCGTCGCCACCAGCAATAACACTCAGTTGCTGATCGAACTGGAAGCGCAGTTGCTACCCAAGGTCGAGGGCCAGGCGCAGGTCTCGCGTTCACAGCCTGTGTACCTGGACGTGACCGCGATGCAAGCCAACAAGGGAGCGGCGCTGGCGACCCTGGCCAAATTTCTCGGTGTGCCGCTGGAGCAGACCGCGGCGCTGGGCGACGGTGGCAACGACCCGGCGATGTTTCACCGCGCAGGCTTGTCGATCGCCATGGGGCAAGCGGAGGATGCGGTGAAGCGCCAGGCCGATGTGGTGACTAGCGCCAATACCGAGGACGGCGCGGCGCAGGCAATCGAGCGCTACATACTCCCTCGATAGCGACACGAAACCCAAGGAGCTGAGCTTGCTCGCGATGATGGCGTTATAGTCAACATCAATGTTGAACATGACGGCCTCATCGCGAGCAAGCTTTGCTCCTACAGCGGGTGTGGTTACAGCCAGAAACTCACTGCATACCACCCCAACACACCCATCACCACGGTGTACGGCAACGCCATCCACACCATCCGCCCGTACGACAGGCGAATCAGCGGTGCAATCGCCGAGGTCAGCAGGAACAGAAACGCAGCCTGACCATTGGGCGTTGCCACGCTCGGCAGGTTGGTGCCGGTGTTGATCGCAATCGCCAGAGTTTCGAAATGCTCACGGCTCATGTGTCCGGAGATGAAGGCCTGTTTCACTTCGGTGATGTAAATGGTCGCGACGAACACATTGTCGCTGATGGCCGACAGCAAACCGTTGGCAATAAACAGCATGCCCGGCTGTTGATCCGCCGGCAGGGCCAGCACCCACTGGATCAAAGGCGTAAACAGTTGCTGATCGTGTATCACCGCCACCACCGCGAAAAACACCACCAACAGCGCTGTGAACGGCATGGCGTCCTTGAACGCGTTGCCGATGCGGTGCTCGTCGGTAATGCCAGTGAAGGCGGTGATCAGCACGATCACCATCAAGCCGATCAGGCCGACCTCGGCAATGTGGAACGCCAGTCCCGCAATCAGAATCAGCGCTGCCAATCCCTGCACGAAGAGCGCTGCACGTTGGCGTGAGGTGCGTTCG
The DNA here is from genome assembly GCF_054897825.1 of Pseudomonas sp. ZS1P83. NCBI lineage: Bacteria > Pseudomonadati > Pseudomonadota > Gammaproteobacteria > Pseudomonadales > Pseudomonadaceae > Pseudomonas > Pseudomonas sp. ZS1P83. The sequence goes on along the minus strand of NZ_CM142706.1, from coordinate 2,497,032 downwards.
GCATTGTCTTCGGCGGCGTAGTTAGCCAGTACCGCACGCACATTGTCCGGTAACAGCGTGCCGTAACCGAACCAGCGTAGTTTCTCCAGCAGGACGCAGGTCACCAGACCTGCCACCAGGACAGGCAACGAAACCGGGGCGACTTTCAGAAAGAACTCAGCGAAGTGCCATCCCATCTCGTGGCCGATCAGCAGGTTCTGCGGCTCACCGACCAGTGTGCAAACACCGCCCAGTGCGGTACCCACGGCGCCGTGCATCAGCAGACTGCGCAGAAAGGTCCGGAATTGTTCGAGGTCGGCGTGATGGAGTTTGGGCAGGTGCTGGTCATCGCCAAACTCGCTGTTCTGACGCGGATCGTTGCCCGAGGCAACGCGGTGATACACCGAGTAAAATCCGACGGACGCACTGATGATCACAGCGGTCACGGTCAAGGCATCAAGAAACGCCGACAGAAACGCCGACAGGAAGCAGAACATCAACGCCAGCAGCGCCTTGGAGCGAACCCCGAGCAGCAGCCGTGAGAACAGAAACAACAGCAGGTCTTTCATGAAGTAGATGCCGGCCACCATGAACATCAGCAGCAGGATCACCGGAAAGTTGTGCACCAGTTCGTCGTAGAGTGCCTGGGGCGTGGTCAATTTCAGCAGCAGCGCTTCGATCAGCAGCAGACCGCCGGGCATCAACGGATAGCACTTGAGCGCCATGGCCAGGGTGAAGATGAATTCCAGTACCAGCAGCCAACCGGCCGCCGCTGGGCCTACGGTCCACAACACCAGTGCGTTGAGAATCAGGAAGCCAACAATGCTTGCCTTGTACCAGCGGGGTGAATGCCCGAGAAAATTGTGCGCGAACGCCTGAGCCATTGAACCGGGCATCGGCTACTCCTTGTATTAAGAAGCGCGCAACTTGCCGTAAGCCGAAGGGAAGATCAAGTGTAGGAAAACTATATAGGCCTACCCCAGATAGCGTGCGACGACCGCCCGATAATTGCCATCCAGTGAATAGCCACCTATGACAATGTTTTTATCGGCCTGCAGGACCACTGAAGTCGCGGTATCCAGGCTGCGGCCGAGGCGGCTGCGAACCCAGCCGGCGCCATTGGCGAAGCTGTGATCGAGTTGCCCGTCAGGCAGGTGCCGGGCCAGAATGAAATCCGCCTCGACAGCGCCGATCGTTGCCCCGACCGTCAGCACACAGCCATCCGGCAATGCCTGCGCGGCAGTCCACTGGCAGCCACTGTGGCCGATCTGCAGCAGTTGGGCATGACCTCCATTGCAATGAATGTCCGGGCGGCCATTACTGTGTACTTTCAATGCCAGGCAGCGCATCGGGTCGCGGCTGCTGCCAAAACACTGCACATCGCCATTCTCCTGTTGGACGACCTGGCTGACCTGAGCGCTATACCCCCGTGCCTTGAAGGTCATAAAGCCATCCACGGCAAAACAATCGTCGAGCCTGCCGTCGGTGTGATAGCGGGCCAGCAGACCTTCTTCAGGGAAGTTAATCGACCCGCCCACCAGGATTCGACCGTCTCGTTGCACCCCCAGGCTGCTGACCCAGGTGTTCATCAGCAAGTGCCTGACAATCACGAAGCCACGACCGTTGAAGGTGTCGTCCAGCGAGCCATCGGTGTTGAGTCGTATCAGGATGCCGACATGATCGGCCAGTTCGAAATGATGATTGGCCTGCAGCAGGATTCGGCCGTCCTCCTGCACGCAGACATCACAGGCTTCTGCTCCCGGTACGCCGGGTGGTAGCCAGGCGTTACGCACACCCTGGGAAAGACTGCCCGGCAGACGCACGACGCAGCGGCCATTGTCGCCAAAACATTGGACGGGGTGGCCATGCTGATCAAACAGGGCGAGGGCGGGCAGTGTCCGGCGAGCATCTTCGTAGTGCAGGCCGGCGATCAGAATGTGCCCATCGGGCAGAACCTGGACCTTGCCGGCCATGGCCTCGAACCCGTGTTCAAATTGCCCGATGACGCTGCCTTTATTGCCGAACGCCAGATCTGCCGAGCCGTCCTCAAGCAGGCGAGCCAGACCAAAGCGGCTGCCGCCCCGCGTTTCGACCTTCGCCGCGACCAACAACCTGCCACGTGAATCAATCGCCACACCGTTGGCCCTGCTTGAGAGGCTGCCAGCAAAATACACTTGGGTTTTGCCGGTGCCGGCAAAGGTTGTATCGAGCGTTCCGGCGTCGTTCAGTGCTGCAGGTGAGGCAACCGCTGTCTGGAGTGACATGCACGCAGCTCCTTGCGAGTCGTCCTGACCAAGAGTTGGTTGGCGACTGTATAAGGAAAACATTCAATCCTTGAATGATTAGATGCACAACTGTCAGAACTAATAAACGGAGGGTCGCTGTGTGCCAGAACAGTGTCTTTTCGAACCACTGACAAGCCTGCCAAGTAGTTCAATGCGTGCAACTTCGAATAATAGTCGGGGAGGTGCGGGTTACCGATAAGTAACCCGCAACATGCTTAGTGTGGCATCGACCACGATTGCAGCTGATAACCGTCCTGACTTAACTCGGCGCGTGCCTGTTCGAGCAAGCTTTCAAGTTGTGCGGGGTCGGTATACGCACTGCATGGGATCTGTGTGCGACTGATGCGGGTGCTGGTGCGATCGATAACGGTCAGGCTGAGTTCGCCATTGCCGTCTTGTGGGGCCCAGGCCACGCATTGAAATGGCTTGAACGCGCGGTCGGCAATCAAAAGAGCTTCGTTGATACGGAGCGGGGCGGTCATGGGATTTTCTCTCTGTGTGCCCAATCAAGTGATGTGCCGTCGGTTGGGCTTACCGTTCGGCTGGTTACTTGTACTGATGCCCGCAACCGGGGTTTGGGTCACACACATTGAAAAGAAATTTTAACTTTCTTTCATATCCTCGGGAATGAGGCTTGCTTTGAAAGCGCAATGAAAGGAAACATTCGTCAGATAGCTGGAAAAAACCGCTTCTTATAACTCAATGCGCAGCAGGCCTATAGTCAAACGGTACAAGCTCCCGTCAAATTCTTGCTAATGTTACAGCCAGATCCGCCAAATGACTGTTTTTAATAAAAATTCCTAAAGTTTGGCGTCAAGGAACTTTCATGAACGAAGCGCCTGCCTTACGACGTTTATTAGTGGTGGATCCCTGCGATGACTGCCATCGTCTGTTACCGGGATTACGCTCCGTGGGTTGGGACGTTGACAGCTGCTCGCTGGAAAACGCCGCCGACCGGACCTGTGACGTGGGTTTGTTACGTTTGCAGCCCTGGCATCTCGAGCGCCCGGATGCCGTCAAAGAGGTGATCAGCCGCAGCGGTACCGAGTGGATCGCCGTGCTCAACCAGGAAGTCCTGCGGCTACAGAATGTCGGTGACTTTGTCTGCGAGTGGTTTTTCGATTTTCATACCTTGCCGTTCGATGTCTCCAGAGTCCAGGTCACACTGGGTCGGGCCTTTGGCATGGCGCGCCTTCGCGGGCAGGGCACGGTTCATATCGATCAGCCCGAGCACGAACTGCTGGGCGACAGCAAGCCTATACGCGAGTTGCGCAAGCTATTAAGCAAACTGGCGCCCACCGAGTCGCCGGTGTTGATTCGCGGCGAAAGCGGGACAGGTAAAGAACTGGTCGCCCGCACGCTGCATCGGCAATCCCTGCGCCACAGTAAACCCTTTGTCGCGATCAACTGCGGGGCTATTCCCGAGCACCTGATCCAGTCCGAACTGTTCGGCCACGAGAAGGGTGCCTTTACTGGCGCCCATCAACGCAAGGTCGGACGGATCGAAGCGGCCAACGGCGGCACGCTGTTTCTCGACGAAATCGGTGATCTGCCCCTGGAGCTGCAGGCGAACCTGTTGCGTTTCCTCCAGGAAAAGCACATCGAGCGGGTGGGCGGCAGTCAGCCGATTCCCGTGGATGTGCGGGTGTTGGCCGCGACCCATGTCGATCTTGAGGCCGCGATCGAGAAGAAACGCTTTCGCGAAGACCTGTATTACCGCCTGAACGTGTTGCAGGTCGCGACCGCCCCCCTGCGTGAGCGCAATGGCGATCTGTCGATGCTGGCCAACCACTTTTCCCATTTCTACAGCCATGAAACCGGCCGCCGCCCGCGCAGCTTCAGTGAAGACGCCTTGATTGCCATGGGCAAGCATGACTGGCCGGGCAATGTTCGCGAGCTGGCCAACCGGGTACGTCGCGGGTTGGTACTGGCCGAAGGCCGGCAGATCGAAGCGCGAGACCTGGGGCTGATCAGCCATCAGGCCCTTGCCGCGCCGATGGGCACGCTGGAAGACTACAAGCACCGGGCAGAGCGCCAGGCCTTGTGCGATGTACTTAACCGCCACAGCGATAATTTGAGCAACGCCGCCAAGGTGCTGGGGATATCCAGACCTACCTTCTACCGTTTGTTGCACAAGCATCAGATACGTTGAGCGATTGCAGACCCGTAGGAGCGAGCGGTGCGGCGATCCGACTTGCCCGCGAAGAACGCTACGCGGTTTAACTGAATCACCGCGCTATCGTTCTTCGCGGGCAAGCCTCGCTCCTACAGGATCAACAAAAAAACCCGCCAAAAAAGCGGGTTTTTTGTTGGGGGCCGGATTAGAAGTAGTACGGGAATTTCAGGCTGAAGGAAAAGTCTGGCGAGTCGTCGGTCAGACCGATGGACAGGTTGGGAACGATCGTCAGGTTATCGGTGGCTGCCAGGGTCATGCCGATGTTGAAGTTGGCCGAGTTGTAATCGCTGTTGGAAATCGATTGCCAATCGCCACCGTCCGGTTTGATCTTGCTCTTGCGGGCGAACTGATCGGTGAACGAGAACGACATACTCATCTTCTCGTTCAAGGCGAATGCAATGCCGGCGCCGACCTGCCAGGAATCGCCCAGTTTCACGTCCCCGCGCACCTTGGAGCCGACCTGAGGGCTGATGTCGCTGAAAGAGTCTTGCATGTTGTAGGTGTAGGCCAGGCTGCCGAACAGCACGGCCGGGTCGAAGGTCTTGACCAGCGAGATACCCGGGGTGATCGACCAGATACCATTGCCGGTAGGCAAGTCCTCGGGTACCGAGAGGTTATCGTTGTTCGGGTCCTTGATCAGCTTGATGCCGTATGGATCCTTACCGGTTGGCGCCTTGACGCGCAGTGTAGCGACCGCGTCGGGCAGGCTGGCCGACTCATCCAGAAATTTGTAAGCAACGCCAAAGTTCACATCGCCGATGGTCGGGTCGCGGGTAACGGTTGAGTCCGACGTCACCGGGCCAGCGCCACCTGCGCCACCGGAGGAATACGTTGATTCGCGATAAACTACGGGGACGTTAATATCGAACTGCCAGCGTTGTGCCACGTTGTAGCGGCCGGTCAGGTCCAGTGTCCAGTTATCCGCCTTGATACGGTCGATATCGATGTTGCCAAGAAAAATCGAGTCCAGTGCCAGAAAGCCATTGAGCGTCAGCGCACGGGTATCGTAGTGCGTGTAGGTCACGCCCGTTTCGAGGCTGAACTTGCCGCCACCGAAGAAGCCGCTGGCTTCGTCATACAGGTTGGAAACGCTTTGCGCAGGCTCCGAATCATCCTTGAGCGATTGGCCATATGAACTGCCTGTGGTTCCCGGCGCACCGGCGGCCACCGTCTGGCCACCCTTGGTCGTTTCGGCAGGGGATTTGGTCAGGCGTTTGGGAGCCGGTGTTGCAGGTGTTTCTTCGACTTGGCGAACGCGTTGCTCGAGTACCATCAGCGCGTTCTGTTGTGCTTCGTAACGTTGTTTCAACTCCATGAGTTCTTGTTTTAGTATTTCGACCTGGGGGTCCGGTGCTGCGTGTAGCAGTGCCGCCGGGGCCAGGCTACTCAAACAAACGATAGCTCTGAACGTTAACGATCGGTGCATAGGTTAGCCGTCCCTTCTGACTTCATCTGATGAGACTGAGCGTAGATCAGAATCCGAGAGTGCGAAGGCCTTTGAGCTGGTCCAGGTTGCCGTTCAGCGACCCGCCTGTCGGTCCGTTGTCACGCAGCACGACATTGAGGGACGTGAAGTTGCTGACCTGGTTGCCACCGCCGAGCAAAGTCGTGTTCTGCATCAGCCCACCCTGTGCCAGACGTTGTTCGGTACTCCCCTGGTTATTGTTGGCCACGATGTTGAGTTGCACACCCGTACCGGTCGAGGAAATGCTCAGCGAGCCGGCGCCATTGGCGCCGCCCAACGTCGAGCCTGCGGCCAATGCCTGGCCTTGCTGTTGCGTTGCTGGCGCTTGGCTAGCCTTTGTAACGTTGATATCAACGTAGTTGTAGGCAGTGTTATGGTCGCCGGCAGCACGCACGACTTGAGTGACGCCTTCGGTGCTGTTGAGGCCGCTGCCGCCAGTGACGGTACCGGTACCGGTGCCGGTGCTTTGCGAGCGCGCTGAGCCATTACCTTTTTCGTTGATTATCGATACATAGAACTGTGGCTTGATGGTCGATTGTTGAATTTGCATCGAGGAAGTTGCCCCGATCACTTCACCGTTGGCATTTTGCCAAGTGCTGGTCATGACAATGCCGAAACTGATGATCCGTCCCGGCATGACATAGCGGCCTCGCAAGGTCGCCAATTCCTGATCATTCAGTTCAATGGGTTTTAACGTCTGTGCATGGGTCGGCAGGCTGGCGGCCAGGCAAATCATGGCCAGCCAGATTGGAGTCTTCATTGGATACTCCCGGAGCATCGTGCTCCCTTGTTATTAGAAGAAGTCGCTTTGGATGAATCCGAAATCCATCAACTCTGCGTCTTGCACCGGGCTGAAGGTGTTGATGCGGTTCTTGGCGGTCAGTGGCAGGGGAGGGGCGAGCAACGCATTGGTTTTGTCGTAGCCCTGGCCGATGACGGCAAAGATGATGCCGTTCCAGCCTTTTACAAAGTCGTCGACTTTGTAACGTTTATGACCGAGTACCGGATCTCCGATATAGACCCAGCCCTGATGGACTCTTTGCATGACCACAAAATGTTTGTAACCACGGATATCCATGAGTACCACCACCGGAATTCTGATCTCGCTCAACGTTTCCGGCGCTACCCGGTAGCCACGGGCTCGCATGCCGATACTTTCCACGTAGCGCTTCATGTCGAGCATGGAAAAGCCCTGGACGCGGACAAGATCTTGATCGGACTGTGACAGCATACCTTCGATAATCTGTTCTTCTTTCACGTCCAGCCAATAGGCCTGGCGCAATATCGTCGCCAGCGCAGCCGCGCCGCAACTGAAGTCGGTTTTCTGTTGCACCAGGTCGGCAAACTTGCGCTCACGCACGCTTTGGATCGGCTTGAACACCACCGCGCCGCCCGGCAGGACGGAAAGCGGCAGTTGTGCAGCCTCGATCACACTGGCCACGCAAAGCAAAAATGCCAAGGCGATAATACGCATAGTGGGACGCCTTCTGGTTGTGTTGAAAAAAGGCCCCCATAGGGGGCCTCCAGAGACAGCAATTAGAACGATTGGTTGGAGATGGCCAGCGAGTTGCTTTGTTGGTTACCCACACCGGCAGCCACGTTGACGCCCAGGTTGCCACTGCCGCCATTCACCGAACCGCTCAGGGTTGCAGTGTTGGTCACAGGGTTGGCCCAGCCAGTTGGAGTCAGCACTTGATAGGAATAGGTGTTGCTCAAATCAAATGAACTGCTCTCACTGAAGCTTCCCGCTTTTGCGAACTCGGATTCGGACGATTTACTGCCCGATTTTTCGAACGAGGAGGCGTTCGATTTCTCGAACGATTTATCGAACGATTTTGCGAACGAGGAATCGCTCGATCTGTCGTACGAGGAGTCGCGCGATCTGTCGTACGAGGAATCGCGCGATCTGTCGTACGAGGAGTTGCGCGATACATCAAGCGTTGCGTCGAGCGATGCGTTAAGCGATGCGTCGGAAGACCGGCTGCGGGTGCGATCGCCATTGCCGTTATTAAAGGTAACGGAACTGGAAGCCGCCGCAGCAGCGTCCAAAGTAGCGCTCAAGGAAGCACTCAAAGAAGCACTCGAAGAACCGCTTGCATTACTGCTGTTAGAACCGCTCGCAGTACTGCTGTTGGAACCGCTCGCATTGCTGCTCTTAGAACCGCTTATATCAACGCTAAGGGAACCGCTGGAATTAGAGCTCTTGGAACCGGCCGCGGCCCAGCTCGAAGAAGCGCTTTCACTGCCGCTAGCCTCAAATGACTTATCTTTAGAGAAACTACCGCTGGCCGTGTTCGTAACGGTAATCGTATCCACACGGAAGGTCCGATCAGCCTTGTTATCCACTGTCAGGCCAGGACCGCTTTGATTGGCAGAGGCGGTGGCTGTTGCGTTACCCAGCGGGGCATTGGAGTTGGCAATTGCCATGGTGTTTTTCTGTTGGTTGAGGTCGCCGCCAGCAATGTTGATGCCCATATTGCCGCTGCTGCCATCGCCAGATCCGCTCATCACGGCAGAGTTTGTGGTGCCATAGTTCCAGACCTTGTTGTTGTTGCTGTATTGCGTGACTCGAGCGGTGGCTTCGGAAGTGCCGAACACGAAGCTGTTATCGAGACTGGAGGTGGAGCCAGCGTTTGCGATGGCGGCCGCGTTGTCTTGTTGGTTGCCGGCGCCTGCTGCCACGTTGACGCCGACGTTGCCGCTCGCGCCTGAGCCAGAGCTGCTCATCTCGGCTGAGTTCTTAGTCCCTTCGTTGTAGATGCGGTTGCCGGTACTGTTCTGCCTATCGTTCGCATTGGCGGTCGCGTCGGTATGGATCCATGTTGGAGGAGGGGTGTGGTGACCGTTATGACCATTATGGTGACCACGTCCATCGGTCTGTCCAGCTTGTGCAGCAACAGCCAAGACCGCAGCGATTGCAAAAACCAGAGGCTTTATTGCCATCGAAGGTTTCATGGTGATTCTCCGTACTTATTTTAGGTTAAGTGTTGTTCTTACCTGTTTGGGTCAATCCGTGACCCGTACGCTCAGGATGTTGGCAGTTCGGTTTCCCACCCCGGCGCTCTGATTCAACTGGATCACCCCACGGCTACCGGTGAAGGCCTGATCGCTGGTAGCGACCTGGCGATAGCCTGGTGCAGAGTCAGTTGGATCGGAGTTGGTGATCAGCGTCACGTTCTGTTGCCTGAGGACGCTGTCGTCGATACTTTGCGGCTGTTTACTGATGCTTATCCGCAGGGCATTGGCTTGCTGGTTGCTGGCGCCCGCGCTTTGGTTGACGCCTAGTACGCCGTTGCCGTGGCTGAAGGAGTCGCCTTGAATGTTGGATCGAGCATCGATCCTGGGGTCGACGCGCGTACGCAGCCGTTGGCGAATCTGTGTGCTAGCACTGGCATTGTTGCCAATGGCGATGGCTCGGGCGTTGGCCTGTTGCTGCTGATCGCCCGCAGCCTGGTTGACCGAGAGGTTGCCTTGGTACTGCATGCCCGAACCGTCGATTTCGGCGTTATTGATGACGGGAGGTTGGGCAAAGGTCGATGCACTGCAAAACATGGCGATAATCAGCAGCGTACGATTCATCTTAACGGTCTCCCGTTATGACTTTCAGAGCACCCAAGCCTTGTTGGATGTTTGAATTGACCATGTTGGCAATACCGTTGCCCGAATTTCCCGAACGTCCAGCGGGGAGGTTGGAAAGCTGGGTCTGGTTGGTGATATCGCCGCCCAGGTTGCTGGAGCCTTGAGCGATCAGGCGGGAGATGCCTGCTCCACTGGCGACGCTGGCAAAGTCGCCGTCGCTCAACTCGTTCGTTTGTCTGAGGATATGTTGGGACGGGTTGGCATTGGCGGTCGTGGGGTTAGGGTCGGGCATCACCGGCGGACGCGTTGCCATGCGCGGTTGGACATCACGTTTGATAATAATGACGCCGTTGTCAGCCTGTACAGGCAGGCAGAAACTTGAGCCCAGTGCGAATCCGATCAGCAGTACGCTATAGATGCTTTTATCAAATTTCCCCACGGCGGCAATTCCTTCTGTAAGTAGAACGCTGGCCCTTATCAGCGTTGCGAGGAAGAGAGCAGAAGGTGTGCCGGTTTTTGTTTTTCTTTTAAAAACAGTTGGTTGGCTTTAATTTTCGAGGTCGTCAAAAAATTTTGTAACGCCACTGACACAGAGCCGCGCAAAAGCGCCGTCCATGCTGGCGGCATTGCTCGCTAAGGGCGCTGAAGGCAGGTTGTATCAGTGGATTAACATTTTCTTGCCGGCGTGCTCGGGTCGCTTTAGCTCGCTGGTTTGCGCAGGGGTGGGTGTTTCAGGAATGGACATTTGCGGCAGGGCGGGGTGCCCCTGTCAGGCTTTGAGCAAGCGCGTCACAGCTTCGAATGCCACGTCCTTGCGCTGTTTCCAATCACCTTGCAGCACCTGGCAAGGCTGGCGGTGCAGTTCAAGCCATTGGCGGCTGGCCTGGAAAAACGCCTGGCGTTCTGCCAGTTGCGGTTGGCAACGCTGCCCGTCGTCATGCCAGGCCACGGTTTCAGGGCTCAGCAGCAAATGCATGTCGTAGTGCCGTGCCAGCAGTGCTTGCTCGATCCACGTCGGGCAAGCGCCAAACAAAGTGCGACTCCAAAGGATATTGCTTAGGAGGTGCGTATCTAGAATCAACAGTGACGGTTGTTTGGAGCGTGCGTCATCTTCCCAAGCCAGCTGGCCATGTGCTATGGATGAAATGTCTTCGTAGCAGGTTGCGCGGGCTTCACTTTCGATGAAATACCGAACGTACTCACCGACCAATATGCCGCCAAAATTGGCGTGAATTTCACTCGAAAGCCAGCTTTTGCCGCTGGATTCCGGTCCTGCCAGCACCAATACCTTCATGGGCACAGCAGCGGATCGCTGCGCCATGTGCGCCAGCCTTGAATGGCCAGGAGGGTGAACAGACCATACAGGGCAGCAGTCAGGTACATTCCCTTGTACAGGAACAGGCCGACGAAAATACAGTCCAGGACGATCCAAAGCGGCCAGCACTGCACGCGTTTTTGCGCCATCCATAATTGCGCCACAAGGCTGAAGCCCGTCAGCGCGGCATCGAGCCAGGGTTGGGCGGCATCGGTCCAGTTCGCCATTGCAGCACCCAGCAACAAACTGCCGACTGCTCCAGTGATCAGGCCGAAAGCGACCGATTTACCGTCGAGTTGGCTGACTTGCCGACCCTGATGCGCGTCCCCCGCACGCGTCCATTGCCACCAGCCATAGAGTTGCAACGCGGCGTAGATCACCTGCAGCAGCATGTCCGAGTAAAGCTTCACCTCAAAAAAGATCCAGCTATAAAGCAGCACCATGACCAGGCCGATCGGCCAGCACCAAGGGTTCTGTTTGACCGTCAACCAGACGGCAATGACACCGAGGGCAGCGGCAAACAGTTCAAGCCCGGACATGGAGGTTCCTTGGGGGAAATCGAAGAGAGGGCGGATTGTACCCAGATTGTGGCGAGTGGGCTTCTGTGGCGAGGGGACTTGTCCCCGTTCGGCTGCGAAGCAGTCGTAAAAGCTTTGGGACCGCTTCGCAGTCCAACGGGGACAAGTCCCCTCGCCACAACAGCTCCTAACCAGAACAGCCTCACCACAGCGTTTAGCGTTTATCTTGTTAAACGCGGAACTGCTTGAGCAGACCGTTCAACTGCTCACTCAATTCCTTCAGGTGAACGCTGGCCACGCTCGAGTGTTCGGCCGCCAGCGCCGTGCTGTGGGACAAACCGGCTGCCTGGGTGACGTTCTGGTTGATGTCCTCGACCACATGCGCCTGTTGCAAGGTCGCGCTGGCGATGGAGGCGTTAAGCCCGTTGAGGTTGCGCAGCGCCTGGCCAATGGCATTCAGGCTTGCACCGGCCAGGCCGGCCTGCTCGATGGTCAACTGTGATGCACGGCTGCTGTCGCCGATCACTTTGACCGCCGCTTCGGAATGACTTTGCAGGCGCTCGATCATCGACTGGATCTCGGCCGTGGACTTCTGGGTACGCTGGGCCAGCAGTCGTACTTCATCGGCCACCACCGCAAAACCGCGACCTTGCTCGCCGGCCCGGGCGGCTTCGATGGCCGCGTTGAGGGCCAGCAGGTTGGTTTGCTCGGCGATGGAGCGGATCACTTCGAGGACGCTGCCGATCTGGGTGCTTTCGGCGGCCAAGGTGCGAATCACTTCCACCGCCTGATCGATAGTCGACGACAACTTGTCGATCTGTTGCAGGCTGCCATCGATATTGACCTGGCCCTGCTGCGCCTGAGACTCGGCATCGCGCATTTCGCTGGCGGCGTGCTCGGCGTTTTTCGCAACATCGTGCACGCCATACGTCACTTCATTGATGGCAGTGGCCACCAATTCCATTTGTTGGGACTGCTGCTGGCTACGTTGCTGAGCCTGGGTGGCGTCGTTGCCCAGTTCCCTGGACGACTGGCCCAAGGCACTGGCCGACACTTGCAGTTCTTTGATCACCAGTCGCAGCTTGGCGGTGAAGGCGTTGAAGTGTTGTGCCAGTTGCGTGACTTCATCCTGGCCATGGGTGTCGAGGCTGCGGGTCAGGTCGCTCTCGCCGCTGGCGATGTTGGCCATGGCGTTCACGGTTTCCTGCAGTGGACGCACGATGCTGCGAGCAATCAGGATCACCAGTAGCGCCATGATCAGGGCAATTACCAGTCCCACGAACGAGGCCTTCCAGACCTGGCCATAGAACTCGGCCTGCATGTCATCGATATACACGCCCGAACCGATCACCCAGCCCCAGGGTTCGAACAGTTTGACGTAGGACGTTTTTTCTACCGGCGCGCTGGCTCCCGGTTTAGGCCAGCGATAGTCGATGGTGCCGGCGCCCTTGGACTTGGCGACGGCGACCATTTCGTTAAACAGGGCAAAACCATCCGGGTCGCGGATCGCCGAGAGGTTCTGGCCATCGAGTTTCGGGTTGGCCGGGTGCATGATCATCACCGGCGTCAGGTCATTGATCCAGAAGTAGTCACTCTGGTCATAGCGCAGACCGCGAACGGCTGTCAGTGCCTGCTTCTGCGCGGCATCGCGGGTGAGCGTGCCGGCGGTTTCGAGGTCGTGGTAATAGGTCAGAATGCCGCTGGCGGTTTGCACTACATGCTGGGTTTTTTGAGCCTTGGCGTGGTAGAGGTCGTCGTGAATCTGCTTGAGCATCAAGACGCCCAACGTCATTAGCATCATCACGGCCACGATCAAGATGAGCCACAAACGTCGGCTGATCGACATACTGCGCAAGCTGTTCATAACGCTGTCTCTCCGGTTTCTTTTTCTTGTAATAAATGATCGCCAGCATCCAACCACACTTTGCCGATCGGTCATATCCGACCCAAGTCCAATAACGCGGCAGCGCTAATCAGACTTGTCTGATAGGATTTCGGCCCCGCACGGAAAAACCTGAATCCAAGTTGATTTTTCACGGAATTTTTACGGTTTCGTCTGGATTCTGTGCGCGCGGGACTTCAGCTACGCTGATCGCAGTGAACGCTCTGACAAATATTAACGGGGCATGCTTTTGCGCATCGCTTTTGGGGGATTGATGGATCTTTGGACGGCCTTGCAGGCATTGATTTTAGGCGTTGTAGAAGGGCTGACGGAGTTTTTGCCCATTTCCAGTACCGGTCACCAAATCATTGTGGCGGACTTGCTCAACTTCGGTGGCGAACGGGCGATTGCTTTCAACATTATTATTCAGCTGGGGGCGATTCTGGCGGTGGTGTGGGAGTTTCGCCGCAAGATCCTCGAAGTGGTGACCGGTTTGCCAACGCAGCCCGGCGCTCGCCGCTTTACCGCAAACCTGTTGATTGCCTTCATGCCGGCCGTGGTGCTGGGGGTGATTTTTTCCGATTTGATCCACGAGTACCTGTTCAACCCGATCACAGTCGCTGCGGCGTTGGTGGTGGGCGGGATCGTCATGTTGTGGGCAGAAAAGCGTCAGCATGAAGTGCATGCCGAAACCGTTGATGAGATCACCTGGAAAGACGCCCTTAAAGTCGGCTTCGCCCAGTGCCTGGCGATGATTCCCGGGACGTCACGCTCTGGCTCGACCATCATTGGTGGCCTGCTGTTCGGGCTGTCACGCAAGACCGCTACCGAGTTCTCGTTTTTTCTGGCGATGCCGACCATGGTCGCTGCCGCGGTGTATTCGGGCTACAAATACCGCAACCTGTTCGTACCGTCTGATTTTCCGGTGTTCGCGATCGGCTTCGTCACCGCCTTCATCTTTGCAATGATTGCTGTCAAGGGCTTGCTCAAGTTCATCGCCAGCCACAGCTACGCAGCGTTCGCCTGGTATCGCATCGCGTTTGGCCTGGTCATCCTGGCCACCTGGCAGTTTGGTTGGGTTGACTGGGCCGCGGTCAAATCATGAATGACGCCAGCACGCGCAACAACCTCGGACGCAAGCCCGGTGGAGAGATCCAGAAACTGCGGCTGAAACTGCTGGTGTTCGCGGTGCTGTGCGCGCTGCCGCTGTTCGGCTCGATGTCGTTGTGGCTGCGCGGGATTTCGGTGATTCCCCTGGCAGCGTACGGGATCGTCAGCGTGCTGGCGTTCTTTCTGTACTGGAGCGACAAACGCAAGGCTCGTGCCGACAATTGGCGCACACCAGAGAACGTGCTGCATGCGGTGGAACTCGCCGGCGGCTGGCCGGGCGCCGTGCTGGCGCAGCAGCTGTTTCGGCACAAGACGCGCAAAGTGTCGTTTCAGCTGATCTTCTGGGTGATCGTGCTGCTGCACCAAGTGTTCTGGATCGATCAACTGTTTCTGGGTGCAAATCTGCTGGCGCTGTTTTAAAGCAGCAGTCCGACCTGGGTACGCTTGGGCAACTTGCTCACCACCAGTTGATGGGAACGTTGCAACAAGCCTTGCAGCTCTTCAGTGCCCAAAGGGTAGGGCGTTTCCATGATGATCCACTGAGCCCGCGCCAGATACGGCGCCGGGCGGATTCCCGGGCGGTCGCAATGACCGAGGAACAAGTCCTTGTCGACCTTGAAGGCCAGGGAGTCACCCCGCAGATTCTGCAAGGCGAACATCTTGTTCCCCGCAATCGAAAACACCCGCACGCCGCCCCACTTGTAGTCTTCCCGCGCACCCGGCAGCGCGAG
Organism: Pseudomonas sp. ZS1P83; assembly: GCF_054897825.1. Classification (NCBI taxonomy): domain Bacteria; kingdom Pseudomonadati; phylum Pseudomonadota; class Gammaproteobacteria; order Pseudomonadales; family Pseudomonadaceae; genus Pseudomonas; species Pseudomonas sp. ZS1P83. The sequence continues at coordinate 2,481,992 of NZ_CM142706.1, read as the reverse complement.
ACAGAATCGCGCGACGTCCTCTTCGCACATACGTCCAGCCTTCATATCAGTCGGTCCCCACAGGCATTGAATGATTCGATCAAATGGTCGAGCCAGGCGCGTACGGCCGGCATCACCCCGCGTCGATGAGGGTAGACCGCTTGCAGCCAGCCGCCAGGCAGCGACCAATCGGGCAGCAACTGCACCAGCGAGCCATTTTCCAGTTCCTGCTCGCAATACATCATCGGCAGCATCGTAAAACCCTGGCCAGCGAGGGTGCAGGCCTTGCGCACGATAAAGTCATCGATGCCCAATCGCGCTTCGAGGCTCAGCTCAAAGCTTTTACCCTGTTGATCGAGCATGCGGATATGAACCATGCGGTCGGTTTCCAGGGCGCCGAGCACAGGCAGGTTTTTCAGGTCTTCGGGGTGGTTGATTTCACGTCCGTGCAAGAAAGCGGGGCTGGCGACCATCGCCATCTGTGCCTGGCGCAAACGTCGGGTGACCAACAGCGGATCCTCATCGCCCAACTCACGTACCCGCAGCGCGACATCGACGCCCTCGGTCACCAGATCGACGCGGCGATTGAGCAGCATGACTTCAAGTTGAACCTGAGGGTGCTTTTCAAGAAATTTGCTGATCACCGTCGGCAACATCTCATGGGCCAGCCCGACGGGGCAGGACACCCGCAAACGCCCGCGAGGTTCGCTGGACATGCTGGCGACGGCTTCATCCGCCATCTCGGCTTCCAGCAGCATCGCCTGACAGTGCCGCAGATAACGTTCACCCACGGCAGTCAGCTTCAGTTGTCGAGTGGTGCGTTGCAGCAGGCGCGCACCCAGACGTTCTTCCAGCTCGGCGATGCGCCGTGATAATCGCGACTTGGGAATGGCGAGCAAACGTCCGGCCGCAGCGAAGCCACCGGCTTCAACCACCTTGGCGAAGTAGTAAAGATCATTGAGGTCTTGCATAGTTGAACTCGATTGTTCTATCAGTGGGACGAACTATCGCATTGTTGCGGTCTAATCATCTATTGGTTTCGCCTGTAGGATTCACTCCATCAGATCGCCGCGTAGCGATCCTTACCTGGAGATCCCACATGAAACTGCTGCATATCGATTCGAGCATTCTTGGTGACAACTCGGCTTCCCGTCAGCTGAGCAGCGAAGTCGTTAAAGCCTGGCAAACCGCCGAGCCGGCTGCCGTGGTGACCTACCGCGACCTGGCCGCCGATGCGATCAGCCATTTTTCCGCCACCACCCTGGTTGCCGCCGGTACTACCGCTGAACTGCGCAACGCTGCCCAGCAGCACGAAGCCGAGCTGAGCGCCTCGACGCTGGCCGAATTCCTCGCCGCCGATGCCGTGGTGATTGCAGCCCCGATGTACAACTTCACTATCCCGACTCAACTCAAGGCCTGGATCGACCGCATCGCCGTTGCCGGTCAGACCTTCCGTTACACCGAAGCCGGCCCTGATGGCCTGTGCGGTGGCAAGAAAGTCGTCATCGTATCGACTGCCGGTGGTCTGCATGCCGGTCAAGCGACGGGTGTTGCTCACGAAGATTACTTGAAAGTGCTGTTCGGCTTCATCGGCATCACGGACATCGAATTCGTCCGTGCCCATGGCCTTGCTTACGGTGACGACGTCCGCACCAAAGCCATGAGCGACGCTCACACGCAAATCAGCGAGCAGTTGTTCGCCGCGGCGTAAGGCTAATGTAAAGAAAATCAAACAGCTCGGGTAATACCCAAAAAACTCTGTATTCTGATCACGCAAGTGCCAGAAGCGGAGTTTTTTGTTTCTGGCTGTTTCATCTCCTGGCCCGAGTTATGCAGTCGAGGGTTACCGTCTCCGGTCAAGTAACAAGGTGGGGCATCTCATGGCGCGTCTTTGTGCAACGTTACTGATTTGCCTGCTCAGCAGCTTGAATTCAGTGCACGCCGCGCCTGCGCCGCATCCTCACTGGAGCGCCGGCTTCCATGAGATGAGCTTTCTCGACCCTCTGGACTTGCAGCCAATGCGCGCCATCGCCTTCTATCCCTCCATCGACAAGGAGCACTCCAGCAAAATCGAGGGCTACACGGTCGAAGCGGGCGAGGACACCCCAGTCGCCATCGGCCGTTTCCCGCTGCTGATGCTGTCCCACGGCAACACAGGAACCCCGCTGGCCTTGCACGACCTCGCCACGTCGCTGGCACGCAAAGGTTTTGTGGTGGTGGCGGTGATCCACCCCGGTGACAACTCCAAAGACCACAGCCGCCTCGGTACTTTGAGTAACCTTTATGGTCGGCCCATCCAGATTTCTGAAGCCATTACCGCGACGCTCGGCGATCGTATGCTCGCGCCCTTCGTCAATGCCAATCAGGTCGGTGTGATCGGCTATTCGGCGGGTGGGGAGACGGCGCTGATTCTGTCCGGCGCGACGCCAGACCTGGACCGCCTGCGCCGCTATTGCCAGGAGCGCCCCGACGACCGCGATGCCTGCAACACCCAAGGTGAATTGATTGTCGACCGTGATGACTTGCAACCGGTGGCTGACCCTCGGGTTCGCGCCTTGCTGCTAATGGCGCCGCTGAGCCTGAAGTTTGGCCGCCATACCCTGGCCGACGTACATGTGCCGGTGCTGCTATACAGCGGCGACGGCGACAAACTGGTGGCGTTCGACAAGAATGCCGCCGCCCTGGCGCGCAAACTGCCGATAGCACCGGACTTCAAGTTGCTGGCCGGGGCAGGGCACTTCGTGTTCATGGCGCCTTGCAACGACGAACAGATCATCGCCATGCCGGCGCTGTGCACCGATGCCGATGGCGTCGACCGCAAAGACATTCACCGCACCCTGGTGTCCGAAGCCGGACGTTTCTTCTCCCACGCTCTGGGCAAACCGAGCAGGGCCGGGATGCAGACTGCTGATCAGTAATCAGGCGCTCATCGCACGGCGTTTCAACAACAGTGTCACGCCCAATCCTGCTACCGACAGCAACGCCGCGCTGAAGAAAATCCACGTATACCCCAGGTTCAACGCCACCGCGCCCATCAACGGCCCGGCAATCGCCAGCGCCAGATCGAAAAACACCGCGTAAGCACTCAGTCCCGCCCCGCGACTGGAGTTGGGCACTTGCTTGATCGCTTCGACCCCCAACGCCGGATAGACCAGCGACAGACCGAACCCGGTCAGGCCTGCGCCGATCAGCGCATAACCGGTCGAAGGCGCGAGCCACAGCAGCACCAAGCCCACTGTTTCAATGCTCATGCAGGCAATGGCTGAGGTAAATCCACCGAAACGGCTGATGCTGGAGATGAACAACAGCCGCGCCAGAATGAAACAGACGCCGAACACCGTCAGGCAATAGGCCGCGCCGACCCAGCCGCGGCTGACGTAATACAGGGTAATGAAGGTGGTCAAGGTGCCGTAGCCAATGGACGCGAGGCTCAGGCTCGCGCCGAACGGTGCAATACGCCCGAACACTGCCCAGAACGGCAGGCGCTCGCCGCGTATCACCGGCACCGAAGGCTTGTTGCGGATCAGTAACAACGCCGCCAGCGCCAGCACCGACAGCGCGATCCCAAGACTGGCGAATCCCAGCTCACCCACCATCACCACCCCCAGCGGCGCACCAATGGCGATGGCGCCGTAGGAGGCGATGCCGTTCCAGGAGATTGATCGCGCGGTATGTTCAGCGCCCACCTGACCCATGCACCAACTGATGGTGCCGACCCCAATCAAACCTTGGGCAATCCCCAGCAACAAGCGGCCAGCGATCAGGATCAACAGGCTCAGCAATGGAACGCTTTGCAGCAGCGTAGAAATCAACGTCAGCACGCCGCTCAACACTATCCCCGATAACCCGTAAACAATCGCTCGCTTGGTGCCGATGCTGTCCGACATACGCCCGGCCATCGGGCGGCTGAGCAGGGTGGCCAGGTATTGCGAGCCGATGGTCAGCCCCGCGATGATTGCGCTGAAACCCAGCTGTTCGTGGACATACCCCGGCAACACCGCAATCGGCAGGCCGATGCAGAGGAAGGCAATAAAGGTATAGAAGACGATGGAGACGATCTGCAGGGTGATCGCCGTGGAGCTTTGTGGTGGCAGTTGCTGCGCAGACATGAGGGCTCGTTCGCGGGCGGCGGTGGGACAACGGCATCATGGCTCGCATGGGAAATAAAGGGAAGCAGGCTAACTAATTTCTCACGGCCGATCGTGGCTGATCGTTCCCACGCTCTGCGTGGGAATGCCTCAACGGACGCTCCGCGTTCGGCTCCAGAAGGGACGCGGAGCGTCCCGGGCTGCATTCCCACGCGGAGCGTGGGAACGATCGATACAAAAAAGCCCCGTCACCAGGACAGGGCTTTTCAGTTGCAGCAGACGCTTAGAACACAACACCCTGGCTACGCAGGTAGTCGTCATACGTGCCGCTGAAGTCGATCACGCCGTTGGCGCTCAACTCGATGATGCGGGTGGCCAGGGACGATACGAACTCACGGTCGTGGCTGACGAAGATCAGCGTGCCCGGGTAGTTCTCCAGCGCCAGGTTCAACGCTTCGATGGATTCCATGTCCAAGTGGTTGGTCGGTTCGTCCATGATCAGCACGTTCGGCTTTTGCAGGATCAGCTTGCCGAACAGCATGCGACCTTGCTCACCACCGGAGATGACCTTGACAGACTTGAGGATCTCGTCGTTGGAGAACAGCATGCGGCCCAAAGTACCGCGAATCACTTGTTCGCCCTGAGTCCACTGGCCCATCCAGTCGAACAGGTTCATGTCGTCTTCGAAGTCCGAAGCGTGGTCCTGGGCGTAGTAGCCCAGTTCCGCGGCGTCGGTCCACTTGATGCTACCGGCATCCGGGGTCAGTTCGTTGACCAGGGTGCGTAGCAGGGTGGTCTTGCCGATACCGTTCGGGCCGATGATTGCCACGCGCTCGCCCGCTTCAACCTGGAAGCTGAAGTCTTTGAACAGCGGCTTGCCGTCGAAGCCTTTGGCCATGCGATCGACGATGACCGCCTGGCGGTGCAGCTTCTTGGTTTGTTCGAAACGGATGAACGGGCTCACGCGGCTCGAAGGCTTGACCTCGGCCAGCTGGATCTTGTCGATCGCCTTGGCACGGGAAGTGGCCTGTTTGGCTTTCGAGGCGTTTGCCGAGAAGCGGCTGACGAAGGATTGCAGTTCGGAGATCTGCGCCTTCTTCTTGGCGTTGTCCGACAGCAGTTGCTCGCGGGACTGGGTCGCCACGGTCATGTACTCGTCGTAGTTGCCCGGGAACAGGCGCAGCTCGCCGTAGTCCAGGTCAGCCATGTGGGTGCACACGCTGTTCAGGAAGTGACGGTCGTGAGAGATGATGATCATCAGGCTGGAGCGCTGGGTCAGGATGTTTTCCAGCCAGCGGATGGTGTTGATGTCCAAGTGGTTGGTCGGTTCGTCGAGCAACAGCACTTCAGGATCGGAAAACAGCGCCTGGGCCAGCAATACGCGCAGTTTCCAGCCTGGGGACACTTCGCTCATCGGGCCGAAGTGTTGTTCCAACGCAATACCCAGGCCCAGCAACAGTTCACCGGCGCGGGATTCGGCGGTGTAGCCGTCCATCTCGGCGAACTCGGTTTCCAGCTCTGCCACGGCCATGCCGTCTTCTTCGGTCATTTCCGGCAGCGAGTAGATGCGGTCGCGCTCGGCCTTGACCTTCCACAGCTCTTCGTGGCCCATGATCACGGTGTCGAGCACGGTGAATTCTTCGTAGGCGAACTGGTCCTGGCGCAGTTTACCCAGGCGTACATTCGGCTCCAGCATGACCTGGCCGCCGGACGGATCAAGGTCGCCGCCGAGGATTTTCATGAAGGTCGACTTGCCGCAACCGTTGGCGCCGATCAGACCGTAGCGGTTGCCCGCGCCGAATTTGACCGAAACGTTTTCGAATAGCGGCTTGGCGCCGAACTGCATCGTGATGTTAGCTGTAGAGATCAAAGGTTTTTCCTGCGAAGCATTCAGAGTAGCTAGGGTTGCGGCAGTACCGATTCAGTACCCGTTTCCGGTATTCGAACCACAGGAATTGCATCCCGGTCAGAAGCGGAAGGTCCATCTGGCAATAAGTGGACAGCAGCATATGGAGCGCTTGGCCCGAGTCGAAGTGCGCTGAGACGGGGTTCATTCCCGTCATCAACCAAGGGGGGCGCGTAATGTTTGGCGGCGATTGTACTGGTCTGGCTCTTTAAACGATAGAGCGTTAAGGCCGCACGGCCGCTTTGGCAGCATCAGCGGACAGATTTTCACCGTTGAAGGTTAACTATTGGTTACAAACTGTGGCTAGAATGCCAAGACCCTTGGGCCGATGGGTCGGCAAGGGACGCAGTTTGTTCACTTCTGACGTGTGACGATTTCTGTGAAACTGATCATTGCGGCTATTTACGTCGTATCCATTGCGTACGTCCACTTGCGCGGACGCGTGCGCCACAAGCTGGGCCGCCAACTGAGCGACCACTCGACGTTTCTGGCGCCGATCAACTGCTTCCTTTATCTGTTCTCGAAAATCCCCAGCAAGCCTTATCTCAACCCTGCCGATTTCCCTGATCTGAGTCCGTTGCAGGACCATTGGGAAGAAATTCGCGCCGAGGGCCAGAGCCTGCTCAAGGCCGGAGAGATCAAGCGCTCGAATCAATACGACGACATTGGCTTCAACTCGTTCTTCAAGAGTGGCTGGAAACGTTTCTACCTGAAGTGGTACGGCGACAGTCATCCTTCGGCCATGAAACTCTGCCCGCGTACCACCGAACTGGTGCAAAGCATCGTCTCAATCAAAGCCGCGATGTTCGCCGAGTTGCCGCCGGGTTCGAAACTGGTCCGTCACCGCGATCCCTATGCCGGTTCCTACCGTTATCACCTGGGTTTGGAAACACCGAACGATGCCGGTTGCTATATCAACGTTGATGGCGAGAACTACCACTGGCGCGATGGTGAAGCGGTCATGTTCGACGAGACTTTCATTCATTACGCCGAAAACGCTACTCAGCAGAACCGCATCATTCTGTTCTGTGACGTTGAGCGCCCGATGAAGTATCGCTGGGCGGCGGCGTTCAATGGCTGGTTCAGCCGTAACGTGATGTCGGCGGCAGTCGCGCCGAACGATGTGGGCGACAAGACCGGCGGTATTAACCGCTTGTTTGCCAAAATCTACAAGATTCGCCTGCGGGGCAAAGCGCTCAAGAAGCGTAACCGCAAACTTTATTACCTCGAAAAGTGGGCGATTTTTGGTGGGTTGCTGGCTGTTTTTGTCCTGATCTGAAGATGCCTTCGCTGGCAAGCCATGCTCCTACAGGGGTCGTGTGATCAACAGCGTTTGTTGTGAACAGCACAAAACCCGTAGGAGCATGGCTTGCCCGCGAAGAGGCCATAAAACTCACCGCAACTCTTCAATCAACCGCTAGACCGTTTGGTAGCCTTCTTCGCTGTTGTTGCTTTGGCTGCCGGCTTACTCGGGGTTTTGCCCGCACTCTTGCCCCCAAGACTGCGCTTAAGCAGCTCGGTCAAATCAATAACATCCGCAGTTTTACGCTCCTCTTCGCCCGTCGCCGTTTCCACATCTTCGATCTTGCCTTCGTTAGCCTTCCTCTCAACCAGCGCCATGATCTTGTCTTCAAAACTGTCGCGATAATCCTCGGGTTTCCAGTCGGCGCTCATGTCTTCAACCAGTCGTTTGGCCATGTCCAGTTCGCCCTTGACGAGTTCGGGCTTGGTGACTTCACTGCCCAACTCTAGCGTATTCAGACTTCGCACTTCGGCAGGCCAGCGCAGCATCACCAGCACCATCGCCGACTCCAGTGGCATCAGTGCCGCTAGATGCTGACGGGTATGCAAGACAACGTGGGCGAGGGCGACCTTGTTGGTTTTGCTTAACGTTTCGCGCAATAGCGCATAGACCTTGCCACCGCGTTTATCCGGTGCGAGGTAGTAGGGCGTATCGATGTTTTGCAGTGGGATCTGTTCGCTGTCGACGAAGGAAAAGATATCGATGGTCTGAGTGGACAGTGGGTGCGCCGACTTGATTTCCTCTTCGCTGAGGACCACATACCGACCCTTTTCGTACTGCACACCTTTAACGATGTGTTCCTTGGTGACTTCCTTGCCGGTGACCTTGTTGACGCGCTTGTAGCCCACCGGGTCCATGCTGCGGCTGTCGAGCCAGTCGAAATCCACCCCTTGAGAAGACGTCGCCGAGACCAGCGCGACAGGGATATGCACCAGACCGAAACTGATTGCGCCTTTCCAGATTGCCCGTGCCATTGTCGTCTTCTCGCGAGTGATGTTCAGGTGACCGGTGACGCTGTGCAAAAGTTTCAGCGGGTTGCGGCCTGGGAGGGCGGATCGGCGGCGGGGTCAACTCGTGTTACATCTTGTGAAGGAGGTTTTAGTTAACAAATCCGAACCTCGGGCGTAGCGTGCTATCGAAGACCCTATCCACGCTGATGTCGAGAGGCTCCCCATGAACAGATTTGTGCTCGGCTGCACCGCGTTGGCGTTGAGTGGCGTGCTGAGCAATCTGGCCCAGGCTGACACCGCACCGCCACCTTCTTCATTGCTGATGGCCCAGAGCCCAACGGGCAACACCAGCAATCCTTACAACAGCCCGATTCGCCGGGCCAATCCCAACAGCATGCAAGGCACTCAACCCAGCGCGCCGGCCATCCGTGGGCCGAACACAGTGCCTGTGCCACGCCCCCCGACGCTTGACAATGGTGGCGTCGGCAACCGTTATCCCCAAGACCGGCCGCCTCCCGCCACCCCACCGACATTCATCCCCAATCCACCACATCGAGACGCGGGCACCAGCAACCGTTGAACAACAGGACAGCGTTCTTTCAAGCCATTCGAACGACAAAAGGAATCGTGCATGTTGTGTAAGACCCTTCTGGCCACACTGTGTGCCAGCGCATTGATCACCGCCACGGCACCCGTTTTCGCGGCGCCGACCCAGAATTTTAAAAGCGAACAGGGCACCCTTGAGGTGACGCCGATTACCAAGGGGCTCGAACATCCCTGGGCCTTGGCGTTTCTGCCCGATCGGCAAGGGATGCTGGTGACCGAACGGCCCGGCAATCTGCGGGTGGTCAGCGCCGACGGTAAACTTTCCGCTCCGCTCAGTGGCGTACCAAAGGTGTGGGCCAAGGGGCAGGGCGGTCTGCTGGATGTGGTGTTGTCGCCTGACTTCAAGCAAGACCGCACGGTCTATCTGTCTTATGCCGAAGGTGGCGGTGAGGGCGACAAGGCCGGGACGGCGGTCGGTCGCGGACGTTTGTCTGACGACCTGACGGCCCTCAAGGATTTCAAAGTGATTTTCCGCCAGGAGCCCAAGCTTTCGGTCGGTAACCACTTTGGTTCGCGCCTGGTGTTCGACCGCGACGGCTATCTGTTCATCACCCTTGGCGAGAACAACGACCGGCCGACTGCTCAGGACCTCGACAAGCTGCAAGGCAAGATCGTGCGTATCTATCCGGACGGCAAAGTGCCGGATGACAACCCTTTTGTCGGTCAGGCCGGTGTACGCCCGGAAATCTGGTCCTACGGCCATCGCAACCCGCAGGGCGCGGCGCTCAATCCCTGGACCGGCACTCTTTGGGAAAACGAACACGGTCCCCAGGGTGGCGACGAAATCAACATCATCGAGCGAGGCAAGAACTACGGCTGGCCGATGGCAACCCACGGCATCAACTATTCCGGCCAACCGATTCCGGAAGCCAAGGGCAAATCCGCCGAAGGCACCGTCACACCTCACCATGTCTGGGAAAAGTCCCCCGGCCTCAGTGGCATGACCTTCTACGACGCTGACCGCTTCAAAGTCTGGCAGCACAACGTGTTTATCGGCGCGCTGGTGAGTCAGGAGTTGATCCGCTTGCAGTTTGACGGCGACAAAGTGGTGCACGAAGAGCGTTTGCTCGGCGAACTCAACAAGCGCATTCGCGATGTGCGGCAGGGGCCGGACGGGTATTTGTATGTGTTGACCGATGAAGACGACGGAACGCTGTACAAGATTGGCCTGAAGTAACCGGATCGGGGGCATACAGAATTACCGCCGCTCGTAACTTGCCTCGCCCGAAGCTGCTCATCTTGTCGAATTCCCCATGGCTGACCGGCAAATGCTGGCAGTCCATGGGTTGGCGATGCTGGCTGTGGTCCACATCCGGGTCATGCAGGTAAACGAACTCTTCATCGCAATCGGTGACGATCACCCAATGTGGCGATTTGGAACGGGTCAGTCGGTAGCTGCTGATGAGCACCAGCGGTTGTCCGCCACCGTTCAGTAAACCTGGAAGGTCCAGCGAGCCGCCGATCACGTGTTCAACGTCAGTGGTGTGCAGCTGCGCCGTAAAATCCTCGTGCACCAGACGCATTACATCTTTTTTATGCGCATCGCGTACGCCATCGAGAAACAGGGGCCCGGCCATGCTCAGTTGAAGTCGTACCCGAAACCCTCGTTGCCATGCCGCCAGCGCCAGCCCTTGAGGGCTGCAGCCACCATGGCCGGAGGTCATGAACACAGTGGTCGCTTCACGCCAGATCTGCAGTTCTTCGCGACGCTCCAGCACTCGATCCGCTTGCAGCGCGCCCATGGCCATCAGCAGACAGGCCGGGCCGCAAGTGAAATCGGTGGTTTGCGGGTAGTAGGGCACCTTGATGTTGCGTGAGTCTCGGTGCTGGAGAATGCGCTTCTCCAGCCGCAGCGCATCGGCATGGTCCTGGTAATAGTCATGGATCAGAGCGAAACGCCGGTAGCCATTGCGCTCATAAAGGGCAATCGCCGCTGGATTGTCGATGCGTACCTCAAGCCGCAAGTAGGCGCAGTCGTGTTCAAGGGCGCAGGCTTCGATGCGGTCAAGCAACTGCTTACCCAGTCCGCTGCCACGCACCGCGGTCGCGATTGCAATTGAATAGAGCCGAGCCAGCGAGGTGCCGCGGTGAAACAGCACGACCGCGTAACCCACCAGATTCTCGCCACGCTGGGCTACCAGCAATTGCCCGTGCGCTCGAGTGATCATCCATAAAAAGCTGCGACTGTTGAGCCGATCCGTTGTGAAGCATTGCTGTTCAAGTTCCAGCAGTGCCGGTAAGTCCTCAACGACCGCCAAGCGAAAAACCAGATTCATATGAGCACCGTAAAAGTTGCGTAACGAAACGGGACTTTCTAAAAAGTTCATGCTTAATAGGAAAGGTCTTGTTCTCCAACGGATCAATCACTATGTCAGCGGTACAAAGTCATTGGCGCGAAGTATCCGAGCAAACTTTGCCGGCAGCAACTTATTTAAATGATGGGATTAGAACTTCCAGCCACTTGATTATTATCGTCGAACGCAAGGAAGACTGGACCTCCTACTTCCCCAGTGAAGACATCGTCAGCGCCCAGGAGTACCTCGAACAAACCCGTGCCAGCGAGCAGGGCAAACGGGTTCAGGTGATCAACCTGTGCCGCAGCTACAAATACCTGGGGCACGGATATTACTGCTCACTGCTGGCCGAAGCCCGTGGGCACAAGGTGATTCCGTCGGTGCGGACCATCAGCGAACTGACTCGAAAATCCTTGTATGGCCTGGCCCTGGATGATCTGGATAAAACCCTGGAAAAAGCCCTCAGTCATCATCTTTACAGTGATACCGAAGGCTTTACCCTGACACTGTACTTTGGCAAGACTCATATCGAGCCGTTGCAGGATCTGGCGCGACAGTTGTTTGAAGTCTTTCCGTGTCCAATATTGTTAGTTGAGTTTCGTCGAACGAATGGTTGGCACATCGAAGGCATAAAGTCCGGCGCCTTACATAAGTTGCGCGAAGATCAGGAAGACCAGTTCGCTAACGCACTCGATAGTTTCAGCCGCAAGATCTGGCGCGTGCCGCGTTCCCGGCGTTTGGCCCGTTATGACCTGGCAATCCTCCACGATCCCCAGGAAGCGTTGCCGCCGTCGAATGCCAAGGCGCTGGACAACTTCGTCAGGGTTGGCAAGACGTTGGGCATCGACGTCGAGCTGATTGAGCGCAAGGACTACGTGCGTATCGCCGAATACGACGGGCTGCTGATCCGCGAGACGACAAGCGTCGACAACCATACCTACCGCTTTGCCAAGAAAGCCGAGAGCGAAGGGCTGGTGGTGATGGACGACCCGGCGTCAATTTTGCGTTGCACCAACAAGGTGTATCTGACCGATCTGCTCAAGAGCCATCAACTGGGCATGCCCGCCACCGAGATTCTCTACAAAGAGCGACCGGAAGACTTTGAGCGGGTGGGCGAGCGCCTCGGTTTCCCGTTGGTATTGAAGATTCCCGACGGCTGTTTCTCTCGGGGTGTGATTAAGGTCGAAAGCCAGCAAGCCTTGCTCGAAGCCACCGCCGAACTGTTTGAACATTCCGTGCTGTTGCTGGCCCAGGAGTTCTTCTACACCGAATACGACTGGCGCATCGGCGTACTCAACCGAAAACCGATCTTTGCCTGCCAGTACTTCATGTCCAAGGGCCATTGGCAGATCTACAACCACAAGGCCAAGGGCCAGGACATCAACGGCGAATGCCGCACCCTGGCGGTTCACGAAGCCCCGCGGGCGGTGGTGGAACTGGCGGTGAAGACGGCGAACCTGATCGGTGATGGCCTCTACGGTGTCGACCTCAAGCAGTCCGGCGACAAAGTGGTGGTGATCGAGGTCAACGACAACCCGAACATGGACGCCGGCATCGAAGACGCTTACTTGCAGGACGATCTGTATTCACTGGTGCTGGAAGAGTTCGTTCGTCGCCTGGAACTCAAGCGCCGCGGCCAGGCTTGGTGAGCGGCGGATGATCAAGCGCTTTCAACTGATTCACGGCGCCCTGAAAGCGGTCGAACGGCTGGACGCCGAAGTGATGCTGTTCAACAACCCCGATGCGGCCGAGCGGGACTTGCTGCACAGCCATTTCAAAGTCGATGAACATGCCCTGGCCTCGGCCCTGGACCCCGACGAGGTGTCACGCATCGAGTTTCACCCCGACAACCTGTTCCTGATCTGGAAACGCCCGGAGAACTATTCCGGTGCCGGCAGCCTGGCCTTCGAAGTGTCATCCTGCGGTTTGCTGTTTTCCGAGCATCGTTTGCTGGTGATCGCCACCGACGACTCGCCGCTCAGTGGCCTCGGCATGCGGCAGCCGCTGAATACGCCGCTGGATGTGTTGCTCGACCTGCTGTTCAACAACATCCATCACTATTTGGGCCACCTGAAGGTGATCAAGCTGGTTGCCCGGGAGTTGCAGCAGAAGTTCAACGCGTCGATGCAGAACCAGCACCTGATCCAGATGTTCAACCTCAGCGAAAGCCTGATCTATTACATCAACGCGATTCACAGCAACGGCGCGGTCCTGACCCGGTTGCGCAATCACGCCGCAAAGGAACATTTCAGTGCCGAAGCCATTGGGCTGATCGACGACCTGATCATCGAAAACAACCAGTGCTACAAACAGGCGGAAATTTACTCCACGGTGTTCTCTGGCCTCATCGACGCCCGGGGCAACCTGATGAACAACAGCATGAACAATCTGCTGCGCAAACTGACGTTGATCAATGTGGTGTTTCTGCCGCTGAACCTGATTGCAAGTATTGGCGGCATGTCCGAGTTCAGCATGATGACGGCGGGCGTGCCGTGGTGGGTTTCATATCCGCTGTTTCTGACCGCGATGATGATTGGAGCTGGAGTGATGGTGCTCGGGCTCAGGCGGTTGGCAAAGTGACGGCCTTTCTCCGATCCTGCAAGCCACGGACCACGAGGTACAACAACGGCCCAACGGACACAAAAATCGCTGTGATCAGCCAGTAGGACATCACCGACAACGCCGACTGCCCACGCTTACGTGCATCCTTGTACATCCACACGCCGGCTAATGTCGCCAGCAGGTACAAATCAATCACCACCTGCGCAGTATCAGGTCGCGACATCAGGCTGATGCCGAAATTGATCAACGACTGTTCGGCCTGGAGCATCACCGAAACGGTGTAACCCGCGAAGGCAATAAGGGCAATGAGGGGCAGGGCGATAGACTTCATGGTTTCCTTCCTTGGGACGATGGGCAGAATCGTCAGCCTACAGAGGCCGAGGAAAATTGGCCATTGACTTGCCATCAGCGCCCGGCTAATTTCCAGCCATGACTTCCACCGTATTGCGCTGCCAGCCAAGCATTATTACCGCCATCCCTTATTTGGCGGGCTAGCTCACGATTGCAGCACCCAACCCGCCCTAGAGGCGGGTTTTTACTTTCAGTCTCTTGGGCTCCGATCAAAGTCAGGAGACAACCATGAGCAGCATCCCCGCCCAGCAGGCCTTGCTTGAGCATTACGTGAAAAAGATCCTTGCCGCGCCAGTGTATGAACTCGCGGTGCGTACGCCATTGCAATCGGCGCCAGCACTGTCCGAGGCGCTCGGCAATCAGATCCTGCTCAAGCGCGAAGACTTGCAGCCGACCTTTTCCTTCAAGATCCGCGGTGCCTACAACAAACTGGTGCAACTGAGCGATGAGCAAAAGGCGCGCGGGGTGATCACGGCTTCGGCGGGCAATCATGCCCAGGGCGTGGCGCTGGCGGCGCGTGAGTTGGGGATCGCCGCAACGATTGTGATGCCGTGCACGACGCCGGAATTGAAGGTGCTCGGTGTGCGCAGTCGGGGCGCCGATGCGGTGCTGTACGGCGAGAGTTTTCCGTTTGCGCTGGAATATGCGCTGAGCCTGGCGCGGCAAACCGGTCGCACCTTTGTCTCGCCCTTCGACGACCCGGACGTGATCGCCGGGCAGGGCACCGTTGCCATGGAAATCCTGCGTCAGCATCAAGGGCCGCTGGATGCGATCTTCGTCCCGGTGGGGGGTGGTGGCCTGATCGCTGGCATTGCGGCGTACGTCAAATACCTGCGACCTGAGGTCCGCATTATCGGCGTCGAGTCAGAACATTCCGCCTGTCTGTATGCCGCATTGCAGGCCAGAGAGCGAGTTGTCCTGCCGAGTGTAGGAACGTTCGCCGATGGCGTGGCAGTGGCGCAGATCGGCGCTTATGGCTACGAAGTCTGCCGGTTCTTCGTCGATGAAGTGATCACAGTGAGCAACGACGAACTCTGCGCCGCCATCAAGAACATCTACGACGATACCCGCTCGATCACCGAACCTTCTGGTGCATTGGCCGTGGCCGGAATCAAAAAATACGTGGCGCAAACCGGTAGCCGAGGTCAGACCCTGGTCGCCATTGACTCGGGGGCGAACATCAATTTTGATAGTTTGCGGCATGTGGCCGAACGCGCCGCATTGAGCGGCGCCCCGGTGTAAGGGATGTCAGGCCAGCAGCGGGCGCAAGAAGGTCCGCTCATAACTGACGATAAACTGCTTATCGACCAGCGAAGCCACCAGAGCGGCGCTTTCGGCGTCAGTCATCGCGATATGCCGGTAGCTTTCGTAGTCCGCCAGCGAAGGAAAACTGAACAGGCAGTAGGCGATATTGCTCGCGCCCTCCGAAGGCAGGAAGTACCCGTGGTGCGTACCGCCCAAACGCTCGACGATGCCGAGCCAGGCCTTGGCGTAGGCTTCGAATTCGCTCAGTTGATAGGGATCGATCACATATTTGACGTGGCAGGTAATCAAAATGGAGCTCCTGTGGCGGGTTATTCCTGGATGGCTTTCTCGACCTTGCTCGACGCCGACCCTATCGGGTAGCGGACTCCGACGTCTTTAGGCACGTAGAGCACGATCGGCAATTTGCTGTTGTAGTGGAGCATGAGCCCGTCACCGACCACGGGCACGAAGTCCTTTTTGCTCTTGCCATCCGGCTCATCGGATCGATAGCTCAGCAACAATCTGCCCAACGGTAGTGATTAAGGTCAAAGAACCCATGATGCCTCCTTGCGTGTGTGTGGGGGCGGCAGATACTGATTACCTGGCCGCATTTTTACTGCCGTCAGCTGCGAATGCAAACATCAGGGGTGCAAATTGCAGGGGCACAACCGGCCTTTCTTGCAGACTGCATGAGGCCATTTAGCGGTAGTTTCGCTAAATCTTTGATTTACCGATGAGCTGCAGGGCGAAATTCCGGGCATGTTTTATGCTGTAGTTGGTCTTGAGCTGACCGGGGATTTCATTGAGTCAGTGTCGATAGTTGATTGGCAGTCTCACAATAAGGAGAGGGTCGCCATGTTTCTTTCTGCCTTGGAACTTCGCAATATCATTGAAAGCAGTTTTCTGCCGAAACGTTGTCAATGCACGCTGTCGCCGGACCTGTCGATGACCGTTAAGGTGTATTCCGATAGTCAAACCGATCACCTCGATCTAATGAAGACAGGAATAAATGCCAAACGGCTAAATGGTTGTCGAGAAATCAATGACCTAATTGCTGGACTGCGTTCTGACATGCAGCATCAGGCCGATGCCCGGCCCCTGCATCCAGACAGGAAAGCGCTTTAACCCACGGCTTCGAGTTCTACCGACACGCGCTTGGCCTGGAGAAACGCCAGGCCCAGCGCCAGTTCGACCACCACCGCAAGCAATATGCCCGGACCGGCATGGCCATTGAGCCATTCGCCGAAGCCCACTGCTGCCAACCCCCAACAGCCGACCATGAAGCCATTGCTCAACGCATGGCGGGTACTCGAAGGCGGCTCGTTTCGAACCAGATAAAACATCACGCCCAATGTCGCGAACAGCACCGCGCTGCGCCGCGCGACGACACCTACCGCCAACGAGTATTCGAGGCTCCAGAGTGACAGCAACCCGTCTGGCATCAAACCCCAGACCAGGGCCAGCAAAAAACACAGAATGGACGTGAAGGTCGACAAGGTACGAAACGATAACTGCATGGCGAACCCTTGCGGCAGTGGAGGGAGGCGCAAAGCATAGCGCCAGAACCCCTCACAGGAATACCGCAAAGTGTTGAATCAGACCTTTCAGTCAGTTTTGATAACTGCAAGCGTCGGAAAGCTTCCGGTAGGTGATTTCTGCAGGTTTGCCCGACGTGTCGATGTACTTCATCTCGGCCGTTACCACTTTGCAATCCAGCGTATTCGGTTCAGTCAGGGCAACGACCTTACCCACGTGAAGCGGCATGCCAAAGTGATAGGGCACGGCTGGGGAGGTTGGAGTGTCATTGGCCTGAGCCAGTCCGGCGAACGCGGTGCAGGCGAGGGCGGTGGTTATCAGCAAGGTGCCCATGTTCATGAAGGGTCTCCGGTGCAGGCGTAAAGTCAGCTCGGCGTGTGAGGCGCCGAACCTGCCGCACTGGGCGTCAGAAGAGTCTGAAGGCGTGCGGTCCAGTAAAGTTTTGGACCGCGGGGTTAAGCGATGGTTAACCCCGCTGAATGCCGCCTGTCGTGAGGAGGTTTCTGACAGAGGATTCATGTAGGTAAAAAAACTGAGGGAGCTTCGGCCCGGTCCTACACGCTCGGGCGCTTTGTCGTCTTTCGCCAGCAACCACCAGCGTTTACTGTTTGACCTCGCTGCAAAATCAGCGAGCAGGTTTGGTCACCTGATGCCTTCACACATTTGTGTGCCATCATTCGCGCTGCGGACATCTATGTCCTCGTAGTGCGTTGCAATGGCGGCTGTGTGCGGGACGCCTTCGGGCGAGCCGATTTGATGGTATCGGTTGACCAAGCCTGTACACAGTCCGCCTCCCATCGTTTGGTCACGGTGCTGGCGGTTATTGACTAATCATCGAGTAATTACTATGCCTACGCTAAATCCGTTTCCCGATCGCTATCGCTCAATCAAAAGCAGCGTTACCGACTCAAACCCAATGGTCATCGATACAGAGGCCGATCCCCAAGACATACTCGAAGCCGCTTTACAGCGCATCCGAGCCTCCAGCCAGTTACTTGAAACGCTCCATTGCCAGTGTTTCAGGAACGGTGATGTTCAAGACATTCCACACATTACGCATGCGCTTTATCTGCTGACGCAGGATGGGTGCGATTTGCTGAAGGTTGCTCAGCAGCGGATGATGGGGTGGAAGGCGCCGGTCTGACGCTATACCTCAACGAACAAGCCAGGCTCCTGAGGAGCTGGCTTGTCTGGGAGGGGAAATGATCAGTCAGGTTAGCTGATGACGATACGGCAAATCCGGCCCGGTCTTGCTGCAGGTCAGCGCCGCGGCCTGCACCGCAAACTTCAGCATCCCGTCGATCTGCTCGCGGCCGAGTGATTGCACGCCCTCAACCGAATCCAATTGCTGCTCCGTCAGCCAGGTAATCAGCGCCGCCTGAAACGTATCGCCAGCCCCCACGGTATCGGCAATCTTCACCGAACACGCCGGCACCGACCACGAACCATGGCCCTTGCTGAACACCGTCGCCCCCTCGCCACCACGGGTCAGAAACACCAACTGACAGCGATGCTGCAGCCAGCCTTCAATCACCCGTTGCGGATCCTGTTCGGGGTACAACAGGCTCAAATCCTCATCGCTGACTTTGATCAAGTCGGCCAGCTCAACCAAGGTGGCAACCCGCGAACGCCACAGGTCGATATTCGGCTCAGGATTGAGCCGTACGTTCGGATCAAGACTGATCAAGCGTTTGCCGCTTTCTTGCCGCACCAGCGCCAGCAGCGTGTCAGCAATCGGCTGAACAACCAGCGAAAACGAGCCAACGTGCAGGCCGCGCACCTCAGGGCCCAGTTCCGGCAGATGCTCGGTTTTTAGCTGACGATCCGCGCAGCCTTCGCCCCGGAAGCTGTAATGAGGTGAACCATTGGCACCGACGGCCACCATCGCCAGGGTCGTAGGCGCGGCGAAATCCACCAGAAAATCCGGGCGCACGCCTTCATCCTGCAACACCTGCAGCAAGCGCCGGCCGAGGTAGTCGGTGGACAGGCCGGCAAACAGCGCAGCCTCCACCCCCAAACGGCGCAAACCCACCGCCACGTTGAACGGCGAACCACCGGCAATCGCCTTGAAATTCACTTTTGAAGCCAGGCCGCTGGCGTCTTCTTCACTGAAGAAATCGAACAGCGCTTCGCCACACACCAGGTACATAGTTATTCACTCTTTAAAGGGTTGCGACATGCTGTTGATAGCGTTCGTAGGCCTGCTGACAGGCCGCCACATTCTCTGCGATCGGCAAGGTTTCGCTGGCCGGGTCGAGCTTGACGCAACGCTCGCAAAGATCCGCCAGGCTGTGTTCATGCCCGTTTGCCCAGGACTTGCACCACGCCGCCTGAATCGCCGCGCCGAGGGCTGCGGCTTCGCTTTGTTCGGTGCAGATCACCGGGGCGTTCATGATGTCGGCGACGATCTGCCGCCACACCGGGCTTTTCGAGCCACCGCCAATCAGGCAGATGCGCAGGCTTTGTAAGCCATTCTGGCGCAGCAGGTCCAGTCCATAACGCAACCCGAAGGTCGTGCCTTCCACCACCGCGCGGCACAGGTTGGCCTGAGTCAGGTTGGTCATCGTCAACCCCAGCAGGCTGCCGGTGGCATGGGGCAGGGCGGGGACACGCTCGCCGTTGAGGAACGGCAGCATGCACACGCCTTCGGCACCGATTGGCGCTTGCTCAACGAGGGCGTTGAACTGCTCGATATTGAGCTCGAACAACTCGCGGATCACACCGGTGGCATTGGTCAGGTTCATGGTGCAGATCAGCGGCAGCCAGCCGCCACTTGAGGAGCAGAACGTTGCGACTGAAGCGTCCGGACTGACGGTCGGTTGATCAGCATAGGCGTACACCGTCCCCGAAGAACCGAGGCTCATGGTGATAGCGCCTGGTTTTATGTTGCCGGTGCCGATCGCGCCCATCATGTTGTCGCCACCGCCGCTGGACACCAGCGCCTGCGGGTTGATGCCCATGTGCTCGGCGATACTGGGCAGGATCGTACCGACCGCTTGATGGGCATCGATCAACTCCGGCAGCGCGGCTTGCAGGCGCCCGGTGGAGTCGATGTCGCGCAGTAGTTGCAGGTCCCACTGGCGGGTGCGCACGTTGAAATACCCGGTGCCCGAGGCGTCGCCGTACTCACTGCAACTGCGCCCGGTGAGCCAATAGTTGAGGTAGTCATGGGGCAGCAGGATGCGGGCGATGCGAGCGAAAATCTGCGGATGGTGTTCTTTGGTCCAGAGCAGTTTGGACACGGTGTAGCCCGGCGCGATCACGACGCCGAGGCGTTCCAGCGAGCCTTTTTCGCCCCCCAGATGGGCAAGCAGACGGTCGTTATCCGGGGTGGATTCGGTGTCACACCAAAGCTTGGCCGGGCGTAGCACCTGACCTTGGTCGTCGAGCAGCACCAGCCCATGTTGCTGGCCGGAAACGCCGATGCCGCGGATGTCCTGGCCGTCGACCTTCGCCGCGAGCAATGCACGGCGGGTGGCAAGCGCAAAGGCTTCCAGCCATTGGCAGGTGTCTTGCTCGCGGCGGCCGTTGGCGCCGCTGCTCAAGGTGTGGGCGGCGGCCCCCTGGCCCAGCACCTGACCGCTGATGGCGTCGAGGACGATAGCTTTGGTGCCTTGGGTGCCGCAGTCGATGCCGAGGAATAGTTGTTGGTTTGTCATGTAATGACCCTGCCGAAGATCGTTCCCACGCTCTGCGTGGGAATGCAGCCCGGGACGCTCCGCGTCCCATTCAAAAGCGGACGCAGAGCGTCCATTGAGGCATTCCCACGCAGAGCGTGGGAACGATCAAATCTAGGCCAACACCCGCTCCAACGTCCGCGTCACCCCAACATCCCGCAAGCTGTTGCAGCACCACTCAAACGCCGCCACAAACTCCGGCGCGGACGGGATCTCCTTGCCAAAGATCTCTTCAACCTCCAGCAACCGCTGCGTAATCAACGCATCATCCGCCACCAGCGCCTGACAGAACTCCGCGCGCGGATCAGGAATCGCGTAGGTATCGCCATTCTCGTCCACGCCCTTCAAATACAGGGCCCAAGCCGCTACTACCAAGGCCGCACGTTTGGCCTCCTGCCCATCAGCAATCAATCGATTGATCGTCGGCACGGTGAACTTCGGAAACTTCGACGAACCGTCCGAACACACGCGCTCCAGCTGATCGGCAATCGCCTGATTGGAGAAGCGCGCCACCAGGGTGTTCTTGTACTCGGTCAGGTCAATCCCCGGCACGGGTGACAGTTGTGGGGTCACGTCCAGGTCCATGTAGGCACGCATGTAGCGCACGAACAGCGGGTCATTCATGGTTTCGTGAACGAAGCGGTAACCCTTCAAAAACCCCAGATAAGTGAGTGCCAAGTGACTGCCGTTAAGCAGTTTGATCTTCATCTCTTCGTAAGGCGTGACGTCGTCGGTGAACTGCACGCCAACCTTTTCCCACGCCGGCCGGCCATTGACGAACTTGTCTTCCAGCACCCATTGCACGAAGGGTTCGCAGACCACCGGCCAGGCATCGTCGAGCGCATGTTTGTCGGCCAGTTGCAGGCGATGTTCAGTGCTGGTCATCGGCGTGATGCGGTCGACCATCGCGTTCGGAAAACTGACATTGCTGGCGATCCAGTCCCGCAGATCGGCATCGCGCAGGGCGGCAAACGCAAGCAACGCTTTACGGGTGATCGCGCCGTTGTGCGGCAGGTTATCGCAGGACATCAAGGTGAACGCAGGCGTGCCTTCTGCACGGCGTTTGGCCAACGCGGCGCAGAGAAAACCGAACACGGTTTTCGGCGCGTCCGGGTGTGCCAGGTCGTGCTGGATCTGCGGCAGCTGGGCCATGAACTCGCCGTTGCTGTCGTCGATGCAGTAGCCGCCCTCGGTGATGGTCAGCGAAACGATACGGATCTCGGGGCTGGCGAGTTTGTCGATCAGCGCTGCCGCGCCGTCTTCGGCCAGCAGCATGTCGCGAATCGCGCCGATCACCCGGACTTCGGTGTCGTCGGTATCGCCCAGCTCGAACAGGGTGAAGAGGTAATCCTGCTCTTTGAGATCGTGTTGGGCGCGGCGGTCTTCGGCGCGCAGGCCGACACCGCAGATGGCCCAGTCCAGGCCTTCGCCGGTATTCATCAACGCATCGGTGTAATACGCCTGATGCGCCCGGTGGAACCCGCCGACGCCGATGTGCGCGATGCCTTGGCGGGTGTCGCTCAGGGTGTAGGCGGGCAGGGCTACCTCAGGGGCGAGGCGGTTGAGGTTCTGTTTATTGAGTTTCATCACATGCTCTCTGAAATCAGGCGGCAACGCGCAACGGGCGGGTCAGCGCCACGCCGTCGGCATCGAATAAATGGCAGTGTTCGGCGTCCAGGTGCAGGCTCAGCGTCTCGCCATAACGGCTGGCCAGATCGCCGCGAACGCGCAGGGTCAGCGCCTCACCGGACGAGGTCACCACGTGGCAGAAGGTGTCGCTGCCCAGCCGTTCGCTGACGTCCGCCGTGACCTGCAAGGTGCAGTCGCCGGTTCGCGCAAGATTCAGGTGTTCCGGGCGAATGCCCAGGGTGACCGCGCCACCGATGCTCAGGTTGACACCGCTCAGTGGCAACGTGATGCGGGTGCCGGCGTCCAGCAGCACTTCGCAGCTCTGGTTGTCGATGCGGGTGACTTTGCCCTTGAGGAAGCCCATTTTCGGCGTGCCTAGGAACCCGGCAACAAACAGGTTGGCGGGCTGGTGATACAAATCCAGCGGCGAGCCGACTTGTTCGACTTTGCCGCCATTGAGCACGACCACTTTGTCGGCCATGGTCATGGCTTCGACCTGGTCGTGGGTCACATAGATCATCGTGGCTTGCAGTTCCTTGTGCAGGCGCAACAGTTCCAGACGCATCTGCACCCGCAGGGCGGCGTCGAGGTTGGACAGCGGTTCATCAAACAGGAAGATTTTCGGATTGCGCACGATGGCGCGGCCGATGGCCACGCGCTGACGTTGACCGCCCGAGAGTTGCTTCGGCTTGCGCTCCAGCATCGGCCCGAGTTCAAGGATGCGCGCCGCTTCGCCGACTTTCTTCTCGACTTCGGCTTTTGGCACGCCGGCCAGGTCGAGGGCAAACGACATGTTTTTGCGCACGCTCATATGCGGGTACAGGGCGTAAGTCTGGAACACCATCGCCAGGTCGCGCTTGGCCGGGCTGACTTCGGTGATGTCGCGGCCATCGAGTTCGATGGTGCCGCCGCTGACTTCTTCCAGGCCGGCGATCAGTCGCAGCAACGTGGATTTGCCGCAGCCCGACGGGCCGACGAACACTACGAATTCTTTGTCGTTCACTTCCAGGTCAATGCCTTTGATGATGGAAAAACCTTCGAAGCCTTTTTGCAGATTCTTGATTTTCAGGTTGGCCATGGTGGCGCTCCTTTTGTGCTTATGCTTGAGGGCTATTTCACGGCGCCGAACGACAGGCCTCGGACCAATTGTTTCTGGCTGATCCAGCCGAAGATCAGGATCGGCGCGCAGGCCAGCGTCGACACCGCCGACAACTTGGCCCAGAACAGACCTTCGGGACTTGAGTAGGAGGCGATCAACGCGGTCAGTGGCGCGGCTTTCGACGAGGTCAAATTCAGTGACCAGAACGCCTCGTTCCAGCACAGGATCAGCGACAGCAAAACCGTGGAAGCCAGGCCACCCTTGGCGATCGGCAGCAGCACCCGGACCATTTCCTGCCACAGCGTGGCGCCGTCGAGGCGTGCGGCTTCGAGGATGTCTTTGGGGATGTCTTTGAAGTAGGTGTAAATCATCCAGACCACGATCGGCAGGTTGATCAGCGTGTAGATCACGATCAAGGCGATGCGCGTGTCGAGCAGGCCCAAACTCTTGGCCAGCAGGTAGATCGGCATCAGCACGCCCACCGGTGGCAGCATCTTGGTCGAGAGCATCCACAGCAGCGTGCCTTTGGTGCGCTGGGTTTCGTAGAACGCCATCGAGTACGCCGCCGGCACCGCGATCAGCAGGCACAGGGCCGTGGCGCTGAAGGAAATCACCACCGAGTTCCAGGCGAAGCTGAAGTAATCGCTGCGCTCGTTGATGTGCAGGTAGTTCTCCAGCGTCGGCGTGAAGATGAACTGCGGCGGCGTGGCGAACGCGTCGATTTCGGTTTTGAAACTGGTCATCACCATCCAGAAGATCGGGAAGAAGATCAGGATCGCGATGGCCCAGGCCAGGGTGCCGAGCAGCAGGCTTTGCAGACGGCGGGATTGTTGAAGGGTCATGGCGCAGGCCTCAGGCTTTGTCTGTCAGGTTTTTGCCGATCATGCGCACCAGCACGATGGCCGCGATGTTGGCGATCACCACCGCGATCAAGCCGCCGGCGGACGCCATGCCGACGTCGAACTGCACCAGCGCCTGGTTGTAGATCAGGTAGGCGAGGTTGGTCGAGGCGTAGCCGGGGCCGCCGTTGGTGGTGGTGAAGATTTCGGCGAACACCGAGAGCAGGAAGATGGTTTCGATCATCACCACCACCGCAATCGGCCGCGCCAGGTGCGGCAGGGTCAGGTGCCAGAAAATCGCGATCGGGCCGGCACCGTCCAGGCGCGCGGCTTCCTTCTGTTCCTGGTCGAGGGACTGCATGGCGGTCATCAGGATCAGGATCGCAAAGGGCAGCCATTGCCAGGAGACAATGATGATGATCGACAGCAGCGGGTAATGCGCCAGCCAGTCCACCGGCTGCGCGCCGAACAGCTTCCAGACGTAGGCGAGGATCCCCGACACCGGGTGGAAGATCAGGTTCTTCCAGATCAGCGCGCCGACGGTAGGCATGATGAAAAACGGCGAGATCAGCATCACCCGCACGATGCCGCGACCGAGAAACTCACTGGCCTCCAGCAGCGCACTGATCAGCACCCCGAACACCACACTGATCAACAGCACGCTGCCGACCAGCAACAAGGTGTTGGTGGCGCCGGGCAGAAACCCCGAGTCGCTGAGGAAGTAGCTGAAGTTCTCCAGCCCGACGAACTGGTTCTCACCGGGGTAGAGCAGGTTGTAGCGGATCAGCGAGAAATAAACGGTCATGCCCAGCGGCACGATCATCCACAGCAGCAACAACGCCACCGAGGGGCTGACCAGAAACCAGCCGGGGTTGGCCAACCGGCTTTTACGCACCGGTTGGGGAATGTCCATGTGAGCGTTGGCAGTTGAAGTATTCATGGCGTTAAACCGATTGAGAACAGGTAGATGAAGATCAACTGTAGGAGCGAGGCTTGCCCGCGAAGAGGCCGTCAGATTCACCATCTTTATCGACTGACAGAATGCTTTCGCGGGCAAGCCTCGCTCCTACAGGTAGTGCCGGGTTACTTGGGATAACCGGCGCGCTTCATTTCACGTTCGGTGGTTTGCTGGGCAGCGGTCAGGGCCTGGTCGACCGTGGTCTGGCCGATCAGCGCTGCCGAGAACAATTTTCCGACCTGGGTACCCACCGCCTGGAACTCCGCAATGGTCACCAACTGGATGCCGATATAGGGCACGGGTTTGAGGGTCGGTTTGCTCGGGTCCGCCGCTTTCAGCGACTCAAGGGTCACCTTGGCGAACGGCGCAGCCTTCATGTATTCATCGCTGTACGTCGAAGCGCGGGTTCCTGGCGGTACGTTGGCAATGCCGTCTTTCTCTGCGACCAACGCTCCATATTCCTTGGACGTGGCCCAGGCGCTGAAGGTTTTCGCGGCGTCCTTGGCCTTGGAACTGGTCGGAATCGCCAGCGCCCAGGAATACAACCAGGCTGAGCCCTTGTCGGTGGTCTCGTGCGGTGCGTAGGTGAAGCCGACGTGATCGCTGACCTTGCTTTGGGTCTTGTCGGTGACAAAGGACCCGGCGACGCTGGCATCGACCCAGATCGCGCACTTGCCGCTGTTGAACAGCGCCAGGTTTTCGTTGAAACCGTTGCTGGAGGCGCCGGGTGGACCCGAGTCTTTCATGGTCTTGACGTAGAAGTTCAGCGCGTTTTTCCACTCGGGGCCGGTGAATTCCGGTTGCCACTTCTCATCGAACCAGCGCGCACCATAGGCATTGGCGACGGTGGTGATCAGCGCCATGTTCTCGCCCCAGCCGGCCTTGCCGCGCAGGCAGATGCCGTACTGTTCTTTATCCTTATTAGTGAGTTTGCTGGCGAATTCGCTGATCTGGGTCCAGGTCGGGTGCTCGGGCATGGTCATCCCGGCATCCTTGAACAGATCGGTGCGGTAATAGGTGATGGAGCTTTCGGCGTAGAACGGCAAGGCATACAGCGAACCCTTGACCGACAGGCCTTCACGCACCGACGGGAACACGTCGTCGAGGGCGTAGCTGGCCGGCAAGTCCTTCATCGGCTCCAGCCAACCCTTGGCACCCCAGAGTGCGGCTTCGTACATGCCGATGGTCAGCACATCGAACTGTCCGCCCTGAGTGGCAATGTCAGTGGTCAGGCGTTGGCGCAAGACATTTTCTTCCAGCACCACCCAATTGAGCTTGATGTCCGGATGCTCGGTCTCGAAGGTTTTCGAGAGTTTTTGCATGCGGATCATGTCGCTGTTGTTGACGGTGGCGATGGTCAGGGTTTGGGCGCCGAGGCTAACGCTGCTAAGGGTCATGCAGGTGAGGGCAAGCAGAGCTTTTACAGAAGGTTGCATCGTGCACTCCTTTTCTGCACCCCGCGGGTTACAGAAGGACAGTTATTGTTTTTGTGTCTTCCTGCGGAGGGAAGAATGTGCACTGATTACAGCCTTCTATTGATGACGTGACAAATCATCCATTGCACTTCAATCGATACTTTTTTGCACTGGTGTTTGGAGGGAGAAGTGCAGGGAACGGCTTTTTCAGCGGTTAATCCCTATGGAATCCGTATAGGTTTTCAGGCGTTTAACCCAGGTTCTGCTCAGTCAACCGCTGCACGGCCAACCGCCGGTAGTGCGACGGCGTCATGCCCTTGAGCTGCTGAAAACGCCGATTGAAGTTGGAAATATTGTTGAAGCCCGACTCGAAACACACGTCGGTCACCGGTTTGTTGCCATCGGCCAGCAGCTCGCACGATTTGCTGATGCGCAGGCGATTGACGAACTCGATGAAGCAGCGGCCGGTGGCCTGCTTGAACACTCGACTGAAATAAGTCGGCTTCATGCCCAGGTGCTCGGCGACTTCCTCCAGCGGCAGGTCCCGGGCGTAATGAGCAAAGATGTAATCCACCGCCCGGTTAATGCGATCGATGTTGTGCTCGTCGGCCAAGTGCGGCGTCGTGGCCCCGGACAGCAGCTGATAGTCGTCAGAGGCGGCCAGCAACTCCAACAGAATGAAAAAGTGCCCGAGGCGGGTTACGCCTTTGGTGTCGGCGATACGCTGCATCAAGGTCATGGCCTGGCGAATGGTGTGCTTGCAGCGAAACTCGATGCCGTACTGGGCGCGCTCCAACAGCGGCGCAAGGGTCTTGAGCTCGGCGAACACCAAGTGGCCGCTGTCGAACAACTCGTCCGTGAAGTTG
This sequence comes from Pseudomonas sp. ZS1P83, assembly GCF_054897825.1. Classification (NCBI taxonomy): domain Bacteria; kingdom Pseudomonadati; phylum Pseudomonadota; class Gammaproteobacteria; order Pseudomonadales; family Pseudomonadaceae; genus Pseudomonas; species Pseudomonas sp. ZS1P83. The sequence goes on along the minus strand of NZ_CM142706.1, from coordinate 2,454,689 downwards.
ACCAGCATGTCGCGTTTGGGCACTACTTCGTCTTCGGCCACCTGGCTGATCCAGTTGTGTGGCAGGTTGGGACCGGTGAGGAAAAGCGTTTCAGGATAGAAGTTACCGATGTAGTCGCCGATGAACACTTTGCCGGAGCTGGCGACGATCAGGTGCAGCTCGTATTCCTTGTGAAAATGCCAGCGCACCAACGGGCAGGGAAAACCGTGCTGACGATAGATGATGGACAACCCGTTGTGGTCGTCCATCAATTCGTAGGAGGGGTCTGTCACGCGGGCTGTTCGAGTCATATCAGGGCGCTTTTCTTGTTATCGCTATCGGATCATGCCTCCTTTGGCGCCTGCTGTGCCAGCCTGCCACGGCTTTCGCCCTTGATTAGCCGACTCGCTTGATGGCTTTGCTCAGGTTCGCGGTTCGGCAATATGAAACAATTTGGCTCTCTTCAATGAAGTCGACGTTGATAATGTTGCACTTTGTCGCCCAGTCGCTTTTAGTCGGGTCAACCACGAATCAAGCGCCTCATGAATGTCCACGGGGCCGCCGAGAGCGCTGTAACTGGTGGCGGATAGTGACCACGGTGCCCATGTGCCTGGCGGGTTTTTTAGCACCTTAATGATGTGCTTTTCCAATTCGGCGACACTGGTGATGCCGTTGCCAGACCATTTGTGCACGATCAGCTCGAGGAATACGTTTTGATCAAGCTCCCTGCGCCAAGAAGTTGCGATTAACACTCTTTGTACAGAACTGATTTGTTTGAGTTGGCGGAGACTCAGCGACACGTTGTTGGTTGGAATGGCGCGATCGCCCGGAAACGAATCATCATGTCGTTGAAGTAAGCGAAATCAAACTTATCACCCTCCAATGTGTGAAAGTCCAAGATGATGAATTCATTGGGGTTCTCCTGAAGGAACCTTTCCACGTCGGTTGCAAGATTACCCAAGGAACGAGAATTGCGGTAACCGTCGTGATGAAGGCGGAATTTCCCGAGTCCCTGCGCGTCGGCTTCGTAAATTAATCGAATATCGAACGCACGAGAGCCGTGGCGCAGTTGGGCATAAAACGAGTCGTGCTGACACGCTAGCCAGTGGGCTCCTGGAATCAGCGGCCAGGACGCTTTCCAGTCGCTGCCTGCGTTATGGGTGCCCGGCAGCGTCAACTCACAGAGCGACAATGTATCAATCGCCGGAGTGCCTGCCATCCAGTTATTAAGCGTGTAATTATTCTGAACAATGTTGTCCATTTAATGCATCCTTGCATTGATTTATACAATAAGTTAGTGGTGCTGAACGTGGCTTTAGTGCTGCCGGGTATTGAGAGGGAAGGTGTTGGGCCTGGTCAATAATAGGGGTAATGCAGGATGTTTATAGGGGTGCGAGTTCTATAACGGGTTTCGATTTTTAGCTTCAATCCATTGCGCCATGTATTGCGTACTTTTGTGGTGGTGATGACGCAACATGCTGCCGGTAAAGTTATCGCTTCTAAGTTGTGCCAAGCGTTGTTGGCAGTGCAGCAACTTTTCAATCAATGCCGGGCCATGTACAGACTGTCGATAACGATCGGCCAGCAACGTCAGTCCCAGGGATTGGGCGTCGGTCCAAAGTGCTTCATCCTTGTACAGCCGAACCGCGCAATCGGCGAACGCCTGTGCTGTCCGGGCCACGGCGCCGGGCCAGAGATGTTCGCCGTGCATTGCTTCGGCGCCGATGGGCGTTGTGATCGTGGGTGTGCCACACAACATGGCGTCGACAATCTTGCCTTTGATACCGGCACCGAAACGTAGAGGCGCCAGACAAATCCGCGCGCCAGACATGACTTCTAATGCATCTTGCGCCCAGTTCATTACATGAAATCCCTGGCTCGGGTTGTGCAATGCAGTCGCCTTGGGCGGTGTGTAAGCGCCGTAAAGGTGCAACTGGGCATTGGGCAGTTGTTCGCGGATCAGCGGCCAGATCGCGGTTTTCATCCAGAGCACCGCATCCCAGTTTGGCGCATGGCGAAAGTTTCCAATACTGAGAAAATGCGCCCGGTTTTCAAACGCCGCCGGCGGAACGCTCGGTAGATCGACCATGAGTGGACACCAGTGCAGCAAGTTACGCGGCAGGTTGAATTGCTCGACCAGCAATTCGATCTCCACTTCGGAGATCATCAGATTCAAGTCGCAACGATAAATCGCTGCGATTTCCCGTTTGGCCAGATCGGTCTCGGCCATGTGCTCAAACTCTTCACGCAACGCCGGGGCGAACAATTCATTGAAGTCATTGGCGTCGGCGCTGGCCTTTAAACGCTCCTTGAGGCGTTGATGGCGGGCATCTCGCAGGCTTCGCAGATCGGAGGTCTCAAGCACGCGCAAGGCAGCGGGGCAGTATTTTTCAACGCGCCAGCCGAACTGTTCTTCCATCATGAACTGATCGAACAGAACGATATCCGGGGCCAGTTCGCTGATAAAGGTGTCGAAACTGCTGTTGTTCAATTCGATCGGGATTTCGCGAATGCCCAAGGCGCCGAGATCTGCCCGGTGTTCACCTGTGCCGGCCGGGCTACTGAATGTAATGTCCCAGCCCTGCTGCAAAAAAGTCTCGAGAATTTGCATCATGTGCCCGCCGGCCGCAGAAGAGCGGGGCTCGGGCCAAACGTAACCAATAACCAGGACTTTGGTTGCGTGGGGCTGAGTCATGAACGGGTATTCCTTGGTGCGTAGAAGGCAGGGGGAGAAAACGGGGACGCGAAGATAGCAGTCTCAGGCAAGCATGCCTTTGACCTTGTCGCGCAGCTGATCAATGGAAAACGGCTTGCCGATCACCTGCATGTCAGCAGGCACATCAATGCTTTCGGCATAGCCGCTGGCGAACAGGATCGGCAGTTCAGGGCGCAACGCCCGGGCCTGAGTGGCCAGTTCACGGCCGTCCATCACCGGCAAGCCGACGTCGGTCATCATCAAATCGATGTACTGGTCTTCATCGTTGAGAAATTCCAGCGCCATTTCACTGCCATCGGCCTCGAGCACCTCGAACTCCAGCTCCTCCAGCACGTCGACGATCAGCATGCGCACGATGGCATCGTCTTCGACTACAAGGATGATGGACGCGTTGGAGGACATAGTGGGGTTCTCAAAGGTTGAATTAGCATTGTCGGCCGATCGAAATCGCCGGGCTCTTGCTTGAGTAAGTGACGGAACCGACAAGTTCCCACGCGGTAGAAAAAAGAATAGCCGCTCACGTGCCGGCAAGGATAACCGCTCCATCGCGCCGGAGCAGTGGAATGTAGGATTTTGCGCGAGAAGGTGTCAGGAAATTGGATCAATGTGCCACTTTTGGGGCAAACTCCGTAGTTTTCAACAGCTCGACAAGGCACCCCTATGACATCCGCGTCTTCGGTTGATGAGCAACGATTCCGTAAACTCCTGAGCCGCAACGTCAGCCTGCCGTTGGGTGTCGGCGTACTCAGTGCGGTGTTCTTTGTCTCGCTGATCACTTACCTGTTGTCGGTGATCCAGTGGGTCGAGCACACCGACCGGGTGATCAATAACGCCAATGAAACGATCAAGCTGACCGTCGATCTGGAAACCGGTATGCGCGGCTTCCTGCTCACAGGCAACGAGCAGTTCCTTGAACCTTACGAGACGGCCAAGCCGCGAATCACTGTCTCCCTCAAGACGTTGCTCGAACTGACTGCGGACAACCCGGTGCAGACCGACCGCCTGCACCGACTCCAGGCCTTGCAGGATGAGTGGGCCACTTACGCAACAACAATGATCGATTTGCAACGCGCCAGCGGCGATTACCGCGGCGCGGTCAAGGCCGGGCGCGGCAAGCGGCTGACCGATGAGATCCGCAAGCAATTCGAAGATTTGATCGACCTGGAGCAGCAGTTGCGCACTACGCGCAACGAGGAAGTACGCCGCACCACGATCTGGAGCATCAGCCTTTATCTGTTGTTCATCGCCGGTATCAGCGCATTGCTGGCCTACATTGGCCGTCGGGATTTGCTCAACCTTTCGCAAAGTTACAGCGCCAGCCTCACCACGCAACAGGCCAGCGCCCAGCGTCTGGAACAGCAGGCCTGGCTGCGCAATGGTCAAACCGAGCTGGCCGAGCAAGTGCTGGGGCAACTGTCGCTTAATCTGCTGGGCCGCAACATTTTGCAATTTTGTGCGCAGTACCTCGGCACGGCCGTGGCGGCTATTTATGTTCGTGAAGAACACGGTAGCCTCAAACGCATTGCATCCTACGGTTTCTCCCGCGAGCAGGAAGCACTTGAGCAGCAGATTTACAGCGATGAAGGCATTGTCGGCCAAGTAGCGAGCCAGGCTCGCTTGATCCGTCTCGATGACGTACCGAGTGATTACTTCAAGGTCAGCTCCGGCCTGGGCGAAGGTCTGCCGCATAGCGTGCTGGTCGTGCCGACCAGTGACGACGATCGGGTCAACGGTGTGATCGAACTGGGCTTCTTGCGCCCGCTGACTGACCGCGATGTCGAATTGCTTGAACTGATTGCTGGCAACATCGGCACTTCCATTGAGGCCGCTCGCTATCGCCAGCGCTTACAAGAAGTGCTGGCCGAAACCCAGCAGCTTAATGAAGAGCTGCAAGTTCAGCAGGAAGAACTCAAGACCGCCAACGAAGAGCTGGAGGAGCAGTCGCGGATTCTCAAGGAGTCCCAGGCGCATCTGGAAACCCAGCAGGTAGAGCTTGAACAAACCAATGAACAGCTCGCCGAGCAGGCCGGGATCCTGGCCGAGCAGCGCGACGCGATGGACCTGAAGAACACCGAGCTCAATCAGGCCCAGACCCAGCTCGAAGAACGCGCCGAAGAGTTGCAGCGATCGAGCAAGTACAAGTCTGAATTTCTCGCCAACATGTCCCACGAGTTGCGCACGCCGCTAAACAGCTCATTGATCCTGGCCAAGTTGCTAGCGGAAAACCCTCAGGAAAACCTCAGCGCCGAGCAGGTCAAGTTTGCCGAGTCGATCTACTCTGCCGGCAATGATCTGCTCAACTTGATCAACGACATTCTCGACATTTCCAAGGTCGAGGCCGGCAAGCTTGAGATACGACCGGAGAACACCAGTGTCGCTCGTCTGGTGGATGGCTTGCGCGGGATGTTCCAGCCATTGGCTGCCGACAAGAAACTGGATTTTCAGGTCGAGGTGCAGGCCGGCGCGCCGATGATGATCTTCACCGACCGCCAGCGCCTGGAGCAGGTCATCAAGAACCTGCTGTCCAACGCGGTGAAATTCACCGAAAAAGGCACCGTCAGCCTGACAGTCGCCAGCCAGCCCGCCGACGGTATCGCTTTCATCATTCGAGATTCGGGGATTGGCATTGCCGGGGATCAGCAGGAAAGCATTTTTGAAGCCTTCCGCCAGGCCGATGGCACCACCAATCGCCGTTACGGCGGCACCGGTCTGGGCTTGTCGATTTCCCGTGACTTGGCCGCCTTGCTGGGCGGTTCCATCAGTGTCACCAGCGAGCCTGGGCAGGGCAGTGTGTTCACGCTGGTTTTGCCGCAGCAATACGTTGAACCCGGCGAAGAGCCTGTCGAACCGATGAGAGCCACGCCGGTTGCCATTGCGCCGAGAATGCCGACTGCCGCGCTTGTGCCGCTGATTGCCGACGTTGATATCCCGCGTTTCGACGACGATCGCACCAAGGCGCCTTTCGCCACTCGGTGCATTCTGGTGGTGGAAGACGAGCCGAACTTTGCGCACATCCTTTACGACCTGGCGCATGAACTGGGTTATCAGTGCCTGGTGGCCCACGGTGCCGACGAAGGCTACGACCTGGCCACAGCGTTCATCCCCGACGCCATTCTGCTGGACATGCGTCTGCCGGATCATTCCGGGTTGACCGTGTTGCAACGCCTGAAGGAACGCGCTGAAACCCGGCACATTCCAGTGCATGTGATTTCGGTGGAAGACCGGGTCGAGGCCGCGATGCACATGGGCGCCATCGGGTATGCGGTCAAGCCGACCACTCGCGAAGAACTCAAGGACGTGTTTGCCCGCCTTGAAGCCAAGCTGACCCAGAAAGTCAAACGCATCCTGCTGGTCGAAGACGATGATTTGCAGCGCGAAAGCATTGCACGGCTGATCGGCGATGATGATGTCGAGATCACTGCCGTTGGCCTGGCACAAGATGCCCTGAACCTGCTGCGAACGACGATTTTCGACTGCATGATCATCGACTTGAAGCTGCCGGACATGCTCGGCAACGACCTGCTCAAGCGCATGTCCACCGAAGATATCTGCTCGTTCCCACCGGTGATCGTCTACACCGGGCGCAACCTGACCCGGGACGAAGAGGCCGACCTGCGCAAGTACTCACGCTCGATCATCATCAAGGGTGCGCGCTCGCCCGAGCGTTTGCTGGATGAGGTGACACTCTTTTTGCACAAAGTCGAATCCAGGTTGTCCCATGACCGGCAGAGGATGCTCAAGACCGCGCGCAGCCGCGATAAGGTTTTCGAGGGTCGCAAGGTGCTGCTGGTGGACGACGATGTACGCAACATCTTCGCCCTCACCAGTGCCCTGGAGCAAAAGGGTGCAGTCGTGGTCATCGGTCGAAACGGCCGTGAAGCGATTGAAAAGCTGAATGAAGTCGAGGACATCGATCTGGTGTTGATGGACGTGATGATGCCGGAGATGGATGGCTACGAAGCCACCCTCGAGATCCGCAAGGATCCGCGCTGGCGCAAGCTGCCGATCATTGCGGTGACGGCCAAGGCCATGAAGGACGATCAGGAGCGCTGCCTGCAAGCGGGCTCCAATGATTACCTGGCCAAGCCCATCGACCTGGATCGCCTGTTCTCGCTGATTCGCGTTTGGTTACCGAAGATGGAACGCATTTAGTGGAACGCATTTATTCAGTGGAGCGAAATAGCGAAATCGAATTGCGCTTGTTGATCGAGGCGATCTACCTCAAATACAGCTATGACTTTCGCGACTACTCCGGCGCTTCGATCAAGCGTCGGGTCAATCACGCGTTGAGTCAGTTCGAGTGCAATACCATTTCGGCGTTGCAGGAAAAGGTCCTGCACGACCCGACGGCGTTCATGCAATTGCTGCAATTGCTGACGATCCCGGTCAGTGAAATGTTTCGTGACCCTTCGCATTTCCTGGCGATCCGTCAGGAAGTGGTGCCAATGCTCAAGACTTACCCCTCGATCAAGATCTGGATCGCCGGTTGCAGCACGGGTGAAGAGGTCTATTCGATGGCCATTCTGCTGCGTGAAGAAGGCTTGCTCGATCGCACCATCATCTACGCCACCGACATCAATCCGCGCTCGCTGGAAAAAGCCAAGCAAGGGATTTTCTCCATGGAGAATGTCCGTGCCTACACTCATAACTACCAGCAGGCAGGTGGCAAGCGTTCGTTCGCCGACTACTACACGGCGGCCTACGGTTACGCCATTTTCGACAAGACGCTGTGTGAGAACGTGACCTTCGCCGATCACAGCCTGGCGACCGACAGTGTCTTTTCAGAAACTCAATTAATTTCGTGTCGTAATGTTTTGATTTATTTCAATAAAAAGCTTCAGGATCGTGCTTTCGGATTGTTCCATGAATCCCTTTGCCATCGTGGATTCCTGGTGCTGGGCAGCAAGGAAACACCGGACTTTTCTGCCTACGGGAACCAGTTCGAACCGTTGGTCAAACAAGAACGGATTTACCGCAAATCATGAACAGTGCAGCGGATTTGCCTTCTATAGAGGCTATCGTGATCGGCGCCTCGGCCGGCGGTGTAGAGGCGCTGCTGAATATTCTCAGCCCACTGCGAGAAGGCTTCACGCTGCCGATCATCGTGGTTCTGCACCTCCCTGGCGAGCGTCGCAGCCAGCTGGCCGAAGTGTTCGCCCGGCGAGTCTCCATGCCTGTACGGGAAGCCTGCGACAAGACGCTGGTGAGCGCTGGAACGCTCTATTTTGCGTCTCCGGGTTACCACTTGTCGGTGGAACAGGACCGCAGTTTTTCCTTGAGTCTGGAAGCCCGCGTGCATTATTCGCGACCGGCCATCGACTATCTGTTCGAGTCGGCCGCCGATGCGTACGGTTCAGCCCTGGCCGCGGTGTTGTTGACCGGCGCCAACCGCGATGGCGCCAGCGGTCTGGCCCAGGTCAAATACTGTGGCGGCATGACCATCGTCCAGGACCCGGACGAAGCTCAGGTTGCAACCATGCCCCAAGCTGCACTGGATATGCACCTGCCAGACCACATCCTTCCTTTACGCGGCATCGGCCGTCTGCTTGTCGAGCTGGAACGAATCGCATGTTAAGTACTATCCAAGCCAAACTGCTGATCGTCGACGATCTGCCGGAGAATCTGTTGGCGCTCGAAGCGCTGATCAGGCGCGAAGACCGTATCGTCTACAAAGCCTTGTCCGCCGACGAAGCCTTGTCGCTGTTGCTGCAACACGAATTCGCCATGGCCATTCTCGATGTGCAGATGCCCGGGATGAACGGCTTCGAGCTGGCCGAACTGATGCGCGGCACGGAAAAGACCAAGAACATCCCGATCGTGTTCGTCAGTGCAGCCGGTCGTGAGCTGAACTACGCGTTCAAGGGCTACGAAAGCGGCGCCGTGGATTTTCTCTACAAGCCGCTGGATATCCACGCGGTCAAGAGCAAGGTCAACGTGTTCGTCGAACTGTTTCGCCAAAGCAAGGCGATGAAACAGCAGGTCGAAGAGCTGGAGCAGAGTCGCCGTGAGCAGGAAGCGCTGCTCAAGCAGTTACAAAGTACCCAGCTGGAACTGGAGCAAGCGGTGCGCATGCGCGATGACTTCATGTCCATCGTTGCTCATGAAGTCCGCACGCCGCTCAATGGCCTGATTCTCGAAACCCAGTTGCGCAAGATGCACCTGGCCCGGGATAACGCCGCGGCGTTCGCTCTGGACAAAATGCACGCGATGGTCGATCGCGACGAGCGGCAGATCAAAAGCCTGATTCGCCTGATCGAAGACATGCTCGATGTGTCGCGAATTCGTACCGGCAAGTTGTCGATCCGACCGACGCGCTTCGATCTGTCGGCGCTGGTTCGCGGCTTGTTGCAGAACTTCGCCCCGCAAATCGATGCTGCCGAGTGCTCGGTAACGCTCGACGCCGAGCAACCGGTGGTAGGCAACTGGGACGAATTTCGCATTGAACAGGTGATCTCCAACCTGATGACCAATGCTCTACGATACGGCGCCAAGAGTCCGATCACCGTTAAGGTGTACAGTGAGAGCGGTCAGGCTCGAGTGGACGTGCGCGATCTTGGGATCGGCATCAGCGAAGAGAACCAGAAGCGTATTTTCCAGCAGTTCGAACGAGTCACGGCCAAACACGCTGTCGCGGGATTGGGCCTTGGATTGTTTATTTCCGAGCAGATTGTGGCCGCCCATGGCGGTTTCATTAACGTCGAAAGCCGGATTGGCGAAGGCGCCTTGTTTCGCGTTTGTCTGCCGCTGTAGGAAAACAGCCCGATAAACGCAACCTCTGATCGACCCCACGGTCGTATCAGCAGCTATTGACCGAACAAAGGCTTCCCATGAGTGAAGATGCACAAGACGTCGTATTGATCGTCGAAGATGACCCCTCGATTTTGATGGTGCTGTCGGCCTATCTGTCGGGTGAGGGCTACCGGGTGTTGCAGGCCGAAAACGGCGAGCAGGCCTTCGAAATTCTGTCGAGCAAACCCCACCTGGACATAATGATCACCGACTTCCGCCTGCCGGGCGGAATTTCTGGCGTCCAGATTGCTGAACCTGCCGTGAAGCTGCGACCGGAGCTCAAGGTGATCTTTATCAGCGGTTATCCGCAAGAGATCCGCGAGACGGACAGCCCGATCACCCGTAAGGCGCCGATTTTGGCCAAGCCGTTCGATCTGGATGTACTGCAAGAGCTTATGCAGGAAATGCTGTCGTAAGGCCCTTTGTAGGAGCGAAGCTTGCTCGCGAAGAACGATAACGCGGTGTGTCAGAACTTACGCTTTCGCGAGCAAGCTTCGCTCCTACAGGGGCATTCAGATCCGGATCATCTCCCGCACCTTCGCCGTCAATAGGTCGAAGGTGAATGGCTTGGTGATCATTTGCATGCCTGGGTCAAGGAACCCGCCGCGCACAGCCGCGTGTTCGGCATACCCGGTAATGAACAACACCTTGAGCTCGGGCCGGTACTGCCGGCCGATTTCCGCCAGTTGCCGGCCATTCATGCCCGGTAACCCGACGTCGCTGATCAACAGATCGATACGCTGCGCGGAATCGAGAATGGGCACCGCGCTGTCGGCATCGCCTGCCACGACGAAGGCATAACCCAGCTCACTCAATACCGTGCTAACCAACACCCGCACCGCCAGATCATCCTCGACGATCAGCACCGTTTCGCCGTTCTGTGCGAAGGAGGCGTGCTGGGCGTCTATCGGGCTGACCTGAGGGACGTCACCGCCGAAACGTGGAAGGAAGAGACTCACCGTGGTGCCTTCGCCCACTTTGCTGTGAATGGCGACGTGGCCGCGCGATTGTTTGCTGAAACCATAAATCATCGACAGTCCAAGGCCTGTGCCCTGACCGATTGGCTTGGTGGTAAAGAACGGGTCAAAGGCTCGGTTGATGGTGCTTTGCGGCATGCCACACCCGGTATCCGTGACACTCAGCACCACATAATCACCCGGTTGAAGGTTGCTCTGTGCCTCGGTGAACGCAATGTCCAGATGTTGATTGCTGGTCTTCACCACCAGTTTTCCGCCGTCGGGCATTGCATCCCGGGCATTGATCACCAGATTGAGCAGGGCGCTTTCCAGTTGGTTGGGGTCGGCCTCGGCCACCCAGAGTTGCTCGTTCAGTTGCATGTCCAGCTGAATGCTTTCGTTGATGCTGCGTTGCAGCAGTTCGCCCATGGAAACCACCAGGGCGTTCATCTCCACGGGTTTGGAATCCAGCGACTGACGCCGGGAGAACGCCAGCAGACGGTGGGTCAGGCCCGCCGCGCGGTTGGCTGAGGTCACCCCCAGATCGATAAGACTGTCCAGATCTTCGATGCGCCCACGCGCCAGACGCCGGCGCAACAGCTCAAGGCTGCCGATGATGCCGGTCAGCATATTGTTGAAGTCGTGGGCAATACCGCCGGTGAGCTGGCCGACCGCTTCCATTTTTTGGGATTGGCGCAGGGCTTCTTCATTGTGTCGCAGCTGGGCGGTGCGTTCCTCGACCTGCTGTTCAAGCGTTTCGAGGGTGTTTTGCAGTCGCAGTTCGCTTTGACTCAAATCGATCAGCCGGTCCCTGGCTTCGTACTGTCGTCGACGTCCGCGCAACGCGGTGGTCACCAGGCTGATCAATGTAACCGGGTGAAAAGGACGCTCAAGAAAAGTCACGTTCCCCAACTGTGGGCCGTAGCGCGACGCCGGGTTTTGTTCCGGGCCGCCATGGTAGGTCATCAAAACAATGGGAAGGTCGGACCAGGCAGGCTGTTGCTCGATCAGACCGAACAGCGGTTCAAGATCACCGCCGGACAAGGCCTCGGAAGAGATCAGGAGCAATCCTGCCCCTTGTTCCAGTTCGCGGCACAACGCCACCAGGTCTCGAGTAATCACCCCGTCGTAACCCGCTTCGTTAAGCATCATCAGCGCAATCTGGCTGTCGCGGCCCAGCGGCGCAAGAATGAGCGCGCGCTCGGACAATGCTTCCTGGGCAATCACGGGCTTTCTTCCTGAAGCAAAGGTTTGCTGGCACCCAGATAAGTAGGGACGCCGCTCAACACCCCTTGAAACGCATCCAGCGGTTCACCGATGGTCATGCCCTGAGCGCTGATGCGGTATTCACGAATGGTGGATTCATGGCTGCCCGTGCGTTTCTTGATGATCGAGATCGCCCGGCGAACCTTGCCCAGTGCCTCGAAGTAGCGCAACAGGATGACCGTATCGGCCAGATAAGTGATGTCCACGGGGGCTTGCATGTCACCGACCAGTCCATGCTGAGCGACGGTCATGAAGGTCGCGGCACCCTGGCGATTGAGGTACAACAGCAGCTCGTGCATGTGCAGCACCAGAGCGTTTTCTTCGGGCATCGCAGCCTGATAGCCGTTGATGCTGTCGATCACCACGGTTTTGATGTTGCCCTCATCGACGCAGCGACGAACCCGGTAGGAAAACTCTCCAGGAGACAACTGGGCCGCGTCTACTTGCTCGATCAGCAGATTGCCAGTGTCTTGCAGCGCCTTGAGATCGATGCCGATGTTCTGCATGCGCTCGAACAGTAACCCGAGCTCTTCATCGAAAATGAACAACGCAGCTTTTTCGCCCCGAGCCACGGCGGCAGCGGCGAAGATCATCGAGATCAGCGATTTGCCGGTACCGGCCGGACCAAGGATCAGCGTGCTGGACCCCGTCTCGATACCGCCGCCGAGCAGGGAGTCCATGGCCTTGATGCCGCTGGACAATTGCTGGCGGACATAGCAACCGCGATGTTCGGCGGCCACCAAACGCGGGAATACATGCACGCCGTCACCCATGATGGTGAAGTCGTGATAACCGCCACGGTATTTCTGACCGCGGTATTTCAACACGCGAATCCGTCGACGCTCGGCGCCATAGTTGGGGGTCAGTTCCTCAAGGCGAATGACGCCGTGGGCCACACTGTGTACGGTTTTATCGAGGGATTCGGTGGTCAAGTCGTCCAGCAACACCACTGTGGCGTCATAGCGCACGAAGTAATGTTTGATCGCGAGGATCTGGCGACGGTAGCGCAGCGAGCTTTGTGCCAGCAGACGGATCTCGGAAAGACTGTCGAGCACCACGCGGGTAGGTTTGATTCGTTCGACCACTTCGAAAATCTGCTGGGTGGCTTCGCCCAGTTCAAGGTCCGAGGAATACAACAAACTCTGTTGATGCTCGGCATTGAGCACGTTTTCCGGGGGCGTCAGCTCGAAGATGTAGATGTTCTCATCCAACTCCCAGCCGTGGGACAACGCTCCCTGCCGCAGCTCGCGCTCGGTTTCCGACAAGGTGATGTACAACGAGCGTTCGCCGGCACAAGCGCCGGCCAACAGGAAATGCAAAGCGACGGTGGTTTTGCCGGTACCGGGCTCACCCTCCAGTAAAAACACATGGCCGCGGGACAATCCACCGGCCAGGATGTCATCCAGACCTTCGATGCCGGTGGCGGCTTTTGCACTGATCAACTCGTTAGATGTAGACAAAAAATGCCCTCTCATGACTAGGGGAAGCGAGGCAGCAGGCCGTAAGTGCCTGAATGGACTGCCTGTTTACTTGACCCTTGGCCGAGACGACGAGTTCAACGAGATTTTTTGCTGTTGTTAAAGCCCTTGCTGCAACGCAGGGTCGTCGGGATTGAGTTGTTCAAGTTGCGCCAACAAAATCTGCACGTTCTGCAGCTGTCCGCTTTCCTTCCAATAGTTGATCAGCAATACCCGAGCCTTGCGATCGGCCGGGTGGCGCTGGACGACCTCCTGCAACTGTTTTTGCGCCGCTTCCAGCTCCTGTTCATCGTGAAGCGTGGTGGCCAGGTCGTAGCGGTATTCTTTGTTATCCGGCTCCAGCTCCACGGCTTTGGAAAGGCCGAGCAGGGCGAATTCACTTTGCCCGTGATGCAGCAACCAGAGCCCCAAGGCATGTTGCAGGTAGGCTGAATCGGGTTGAGCCTTCAGCTGCTTGGCCAGCAGCTGCCGGGCGGCATCGTTTTGGCCCTGTCGATCCAGCACTTCGATTTGCATCACCAGCGCCGGCAGGTTGCCGGGCGCAAGACGCAAGGTATTCTCCAGTGCCTGCCGCGCCTCTTTCAATTCGGCATTGTGCAGATGCAGCTGAGCCAATTGATAGTGGTTGTCGGCGCTTTCCGGCTGACTCTTCAGATCCTGTTCCCAGGCATCGATCGCTTGTTCCAGCGGCCCGAAATACAAACCGAGATCGTCCGGCGAAAGCCCCAGCAACGCGTTGATGGCGGCATAGCGGACGCGCTGTTCGCCGTCATCGAGTAACGGGCCCAGCAGCAGACTGCGCTGACCGCTGGGCACTAGGCCGCTGATGCTTTTGATCGCCGCAATGCGCACGTCTGGCGATTCATGCTGCAAGTCCGCATCCGCCAGTTTCAGCGCCACGGAGCTGGGGTAGTTGGGCAGTTCGGCATGCAGCCAGATGCGGCGTTTGACCGATATATCAGAGCGGCCCAATTGCTGGTAGAGGACCCGCGCTGCGCCCGGCTGGCCTGCGCGCGCCTGGTTCAGCGCTTCGCTGTAGCCACGCTTGATCGCCTCCGGCACTGCGGGGGTTGTGCTGCGCAGGAAAAACCAGGCAAGGCCGATGGCAAACAGGACGCAGAGGCTGATGAGCAGGTAGCGGCGGGACTGGTGCATGCAGGAATCCGGGAGCTGGCAAGCTTTTGCAAGGTTGCCAGCTTCGGTCAGGCAGGGCTGTGAGTCAAACCCGGTGTTGGGGAGGGCGTCTGTCCAGAATAACAAGAAGGCACACTAAACCCTGTGGGAGCGGGCTTGCCCCGCGATTACGCCCTCCAATTCAACATTAATGGCGACTGATCCACCGTATCGCGAGCAAGCTCGCTCCCACAGGGGACGGTGGTGGATTAGGACGTGGCGAGCAGACAAAAAAAGCCCCGCGACCCAATGAGGCGCAGGGCAAAGGAATTGGTTGGTTGCGGCCAACCAAAGGAGCTCGTTAAAACATTACTTGCTGGCGACCGTCTCTGGTTGCCAGCCACCGCCGAGGGCTTTGTAAATCGCGACAATGCCGCGGTACAGATCGACTTCGGCCTGGGCCTGGGTGTCTTCAGCCGCCAGGCGCTCACGCTGGGCGTCGAGCAGGACGAGGAAGTCCGCCGTGCCTTCGCGGTAGCGAATGTCGGCCAGGTCGGCCGCGGCGCGGCTGGATTCACTCTGACGAATCAGCGAGATCAGGCGTTGTTGACGTTTGCCGTAGTCGCTAAAGGCGTTTTCCGACTCTTCCAGCGCCAACAGTACTTGCTGCTCGTAGGTCGCCAGGGCGCCTTCGGCATCAGCATCGGCGCCACGTAAACGGGCGCGCACGCTGCCAAGGTCAAACGCAGCCCAGGTAATACTTGGGCCCAACGCCCAGGCGTTGGCCGCCGCGGAGCCGATTTGCGAGCCGCGCCCGGCAGTGAAGCCAAGGAAGCCGCTGAGGCTGACTCGTGGGAACAAATCAGCCTTGGCCACGCCGATACGGGCAGTGGCGGAAGCCAGTTTGCGCTCGGCGCTGAGGATGTCCGGGCGACGTTGCAGCAGTTCACCCGGATCACCGATCGGCAGGGCCTTGGCGATCGCCGGCAAATCTTTTGGACTCAGGTCGACGGTCAGCCTGTCCGGACGTTCCCCCAGCAGGGTGGCGATGCGGTTACGTTGACGAACCTGTTCGGCCTGCAGTTGCGGCACGCTGGCTTCGACAGACGCCAGGCGTGCATCGGCGCGGACCACATCGAGCTGATCGCCGACGCCGGCATCACGCAGGCTGACGGTGATCTTGCTCGATTCCTGTTGGTTGTTCAGGTTGGCCAGGGCGATCTTTTCCCGCAGCTGCGCTCCGCGCAGCTGACCGTAGGCGTCCACCAGTTCGGCAATCATGGAGACTTGCAGTTGGTACAGATCGGCTTCGAGCGCCTGCTGTTCGGCGTCGGCGGACTCCAGGTTGCGCTGGATACGGCCAAACAGGTCGATCTCCCACGCCATGTCCAGGCCCAGGTCGTAGCGTTCGCTGTTAACCCGTTTCGTGGTCTGGCCAGGGATCTGACCCTTGGCCAAGTCACTGCTGGCCCGGCTGGTGATGGTCGGCATGGCGTCATTGCTGACGTCGTCGCGAATCGCCCGCGCCGCTTTCCAGCGGGCGAAGGCCACGCGCAAATCACGGTTGCCTTGCAGCGATTGGGTCACCAACTGGTTGAGCGTCGGGTCTTCAAACTGCTGCCACCAGATGCCTTCGAAACGCGAGCGGTCGAAGTTCTTCTGACCGGCGCTGCCATCGGTGGCGGTCGTGATGTTGGCCGGCTCATTGGCTGGAGTCTTGTAGTCCGGACCGACGGCACAGGCACTCAGGGCCAGTACCAGGAGGCTCGGCAGGAAGGCTTTCAGGCTCATTGTTGCGCCTCCAGTTTCAGGGCCTTGGCCGCTTTGCGCTTTTCACCGCGCTCCACAAAGTTACGAATCAATACGTAGAATACTGGCGTCAGCAACAGACCGAAGAAGGTTACCCCGAGCATCCCGGAGAACACCGCCACACCCATGGCATGACGCATTTCGGCACCGGCACCGCTGGAGAAGACCAGAGGCACAACACCCATGATGAACGCGAAGGAAGTCATCAGGATCGGACGCAGACGCAGACGGCAAGCTTCCAATACCGCGGCGAGCGGGCTGAGGCCTTCGTCCTGCTGTTTATCCTTGGCAAACTCGACGATCAGAATCGCGTTCTTACACGCAAGCCCCACCAGTACGATCAAGCCGATCTGGGTGAAGATGTTGTTGTCGCCACCGGAGGCAATCACACCAGTGATGGCCGACAGCAGGGTCATCGGTACGATCAGGATCACCGCCAGTGGCAGGCTCCAGCTTTCGTACTGTGCCGCGAGTACCAGGAACGCCAGCAGTACGCAGAGCGGGAACACGAACAGCGCGGTGTTGCCGGACAGAATCTGCTGGTAGGTCAGGTCGGTCCACTCGTAGGTCATGCCGTTCGGAAGTTCTTCCTTGAGCAGTTTCTCGATGGCTTTTTCGGCCTGGCCGGAGCTGTAGCCGGGCGCGGCTGCACCGTTGATTTCAGCGGTGATGAAACCGTTGTAGTGCATCACGCGATCTGGGCCCGAGGTGTCGCTGACTTTGATGAAGGTCGCCAGCGGGATCATCTCGCCTTTGTTGTTACGCACTTTCAGCTGACCGATCTGGTCCGGTTCGAGACGGAACTGCTGCTCGGCCTGAACGTTGACCTGATAGGTACGACCGAAGCGGTTGAAGTCGTTGGCATACAGCGAACCCAGATAGATCTGCAGGGTGTCGAAGATGTCGCTGACGGCCACGCCATGAGTCTTGGCTTTTTCCCGGTCGATAGCCGCGTCGACCTGTGGCACGTTCACGGTGTAGCTGGTGAACAGGGCGGCCAGTTCCGGCACGTTGTGGCTTTTGTTGATGATGTTCATGGTTTCTTTGTACAGCTCGTCATAGCCCAGGTTGCCCCGGTCTTCAATCTGCAGGCGGAAACCACCGATGGTGCCCAGCCCTTGTACGGGCGGCGGCGGGAAGATCGCCATGTAGGCTTCCTGAATCCCGGCGAACTGGCCGTTCAACGCACCGGCAATGGCACCGGCGGACATGCTCGGGTCTTTACGCTCGTCGAACGGTTTCAGGGTGACGAACACGATGCCGGCGTTAGGGCTGTTGGTGAAGCCGTTGATCGACAGGCCAGGGAAGGCCACCGCACTTTCCACGCCAGGCTGTTTCAGGGCCAGGTCGGACATGCGTTTGATCACGTCTTCGGTACGGTCCAGGCTCGAGGCATCCGGCAGTTGAGCGAAGGCCACCAGGTATTGCTTGTCCTGGCCAGGTACGAAACCGGTCGGGGTGTTGGCGAAACCGAAGAAGGTCAGCACCATCAGGCCTGCGTACAACAGCAGGGCAATACCGCTGCTGCGGATAACCCGGCCTACAGTGCCGACATAACCGTGGCTGGCCTTGTCAAAGAAGCGGTTGAACGGACGGAACAGCCAGCCACCAAAGATCTTGTCGAGGACCTTGGAGAAACGGTCCTTCGGCGCGTCATGGCTTTTGAGCAACACAGCCGCCAAGGCAGGCGAAAGGGTCAGCGAGTTGAACGCCGAGATAACGGTCGAGATCGCAATGGTCAGGGCGAATTGCTTGTAGAACTGCCCGGTTAATCCGGAGATGAAGGCCGCCGGGATAAACACCGCACACAGCACCAGCGCCGTCGCGATGATTGGACCGGTCACTTCACGCATGGCCCGCTTGGTCGCTTCAACCGGAGTGAGCCCCAGTCCGATGTTTCGCTCAACGTTTTCCACCACCACGATGGCGTCGTCCACCACGATACCGATGGCCAATACCAATCCGAACAGTGACAGGGCGTTCAGCGAAAAGCCGAACAGGTGCATCACGGCAAACGTACCGATCAGCGAAACCGGCACCGCCACCAACGGAATGATCGAGGCACGCCAGGTCTGCAGGAACAGGATCACCACCAGGACAACGAGGATCAGCGCTTCGAAGAGGGTATGAACCACCGCCTCGATGGAGCCGCGCACGAAGATCGTCGGGTCATAGACGATGCTGAAGTCCATACCTTCCGGGAAGTTCTTCTTCAGCTCGGCCATCTTGCCGCGCACTTCGTTGGAGATCTCGATTGCGTTGGAGCCAGGGCGCTGGAAGATCGGGATCGCCACGGCCGGTTGGTTATTCAGCAGCGAGCGCAGGGCGTATTGGCTGGAACCCAGTTCAATCCGAGCGATGTCTTTCAGGCGCGTGATTTCACCATTGTCGCCGGAGCGAATGATGATGTTTTCGAACTCTTCTTCAGAAACCAGACGGCCTTGCGTGTTGACCGACAGCTGGAACGCGGTGGCATTCGGTGCAGGAGGTGCACCCAACGCACCGGCAGCCACCTGACGGTTCTGTTCACGGATGGCGGTCACGACGTCGGTGGCGGTCAGGTTACGCGAAGCAGTCTTGTTCGGATCGAGCCAGACACGCAACGAGTAATCGCCCATGCCAAACAACTGCACGTCACCGACACCGCCCAGACGCGCCAGCTCATCTTTGATGTTGAGCAAGGCGTAGTTGGACAGGTAGAGCATGTCGTAGCGTTTGTCCGGCGAGGTCAAGTGCACAACCATCGTCAGGTCGGGCGAAGCCTTGTCCACGGTGATACCGATTCGCGTCACTTCCTCGGGAAGTTTCGGCTCGGTCCGGGTCACGCGGTTCTGCACCTGCACCTGTGCGTTGTCCAGGTCAGTGCCCAGGGCGAAGGTGATGGTCAGGGTGATCTTGCCGTCCGCGGTGGACTGCGAAGACATGTACAGCATGTTCTCGACGCCGGTGATGGCTTGCTCCAGCGGAGCTGCCACGGTTTCACCGATGACTTTTGGGTTGGCGCCCGGGAAGTTGGCACGGACCACAACGGTCGGCGGAACCACTTCCGGGTATTCGCTGATCGGCAACTGGAACAGCGAGATGGCGCCGGCGATCAGGATCAGCAGCGAAAGCACCGCTGCGAAGATCGGCCGCGAAATGAAGAATTGGGAAAAATTCATCGGAGTTATCGTCCCTTAACCGCGTGGAGTCGCAGCAGCCAGTTTCACAACCGAACCCGGCGCGACCTTGGCAGGTGCGACTTGGGGCAGGTTGCTGGCTTCCAGCGCTTGTCGTTGTTGAGCCAGAGCGGCGAGGGTTTGTTCGCTGGCCATCGGGATCACTTCAGGGGTGACCGGCGAGCCAGGACGAACCCGTTGCAGCCCCTTGACGATGATGGTGTCATCCTTGTTCAGGCCGCTGCGCACGATGCGCAAGCCTTCGATCTTCGGACCCAGCTCGACCGAGCGATACGCCGTCTTGTTGTCGGCATCCATCACCAGCACGAACTTTTTACCCAAATCGGTACCGACCGCTTCGTCGTTGATCAGCACGGCGGAGTAGGTGCCGCTGCCGACCAGTTTCAGACGGGCATAAAGGCCTGGGGTGTAGGTGCCGTCGCTGTTATCGAACACCGCACGACCGCGGATGGTGCCGGTTTTCGGGTTGACCTGGTTGTCGACGAAGTTCATCACGCCCTGGTGCGGGTTACCGTCTTCATTGGACAGGCCAAGGTAAACCGGGGTGGTTGCACCGCGTTTGCCTTGGCGAGCGAGCGCGGTGTATTTGAGGAATACACGCTCGTCGGCGTCGAAGTAGGCGTAGACCTTGTCAGTGGAAACCACACTGGTCAGCGCGGTGGTGTCGGCGGTTACCAGGTTGCCGGCGGTAATTTCCGCACGGCTGACGCGACCACTGATCGGCGCGGTAACACGGGTGAAACTCAGGTTCAGTTTGGCCAGGTCCAGTTGCGCCTGGAGGGCACCGACGGCAGCGCGCGCTTCTTGCGAAGCGCTGGTTCGCGAATCGGCCAGTTCGGCGGAAATCGCATTACTGGTGCGCAGGCGTTCACCGCGCTGGGCTTCATTTTCGCTGCGGGTAGCATTGGCGCGGGACTGGGCAACCAGGGCTTCGAGGCGGCGGACCTCGGCCTGGAATGGACGCGGGTCAATCTGGAACAGCAGGTCGCCTTTCTTGACCAATGCGCCTTCAGTGAAGGCCACTTCATCGATCTGGCCGGAGACCCGTGGACGAATTTCTACGGTTTCCGGCGCTTCGAGGCGCCCGGTGAATTCGTCCCATTCGTTGACCGGTTGTTCCAGCACCTTGGCCACGCTGACTTTGGCTGCGGGCATAGTGGCGGCCGTGTCCGGAGTCTTGCCGCAGGCGCTCATCACCAGCACGGCCAACAGGGCCAACGGGAAGCGCAAATGTTTGAGTGATTGTTCCATGGATGCATCCGCCAATGTATTGAGAATGGACGGATGATGCTCGGCGAGGATGTATCGCACGAATCGAATGAGGCAAAGGTAACTATCATTCGGAATGATATAAGGCCCAAGCAAGCTCTCTAGCCTGCACCTTTCGTTAGGCGGCTATCAATTTGAAATAGAAATGCACGACCGCGAACCTGACAGCCAAATTCACAACCGAACAGAAGACAGCGTCATCAGTGCTGCCCTCGTATCCTGCGTTTGCAACAACATAGTGCAGAGTCAGTACCACCGTCGCGGAAACTGGGTGCTCCGGGGCGATCATTGCAAGCCATCAAACAATATCGTCAATCACGATATGCCGTTGCCCACGACTGCACTGCTCAATCCGAGCCTCAACCTTATAAACGCTGCGCAGCATCAATTCGGTAATCACCTCGTGACTCGGGCCGCTGCCTTGCGTGGTGCCGTCGGCAATCACCAGAACCTGATCGGCGAAACGCAGTGCCTGATTCAGGTCGTGGATGGCGATGAACACAATGACCTCGCGTTTTCGGGCCAGGCTGCGCATGAAGTTCAGCACCTGAACCTGCCGATGCATGTCGAGGGCGCTAGTCGGTTCGTCCATCAGCAGTATTTCCGGTTCGCGCACCAGGGTTTGCGCGATGGACACCAACTGTTGCTGACCGCCGCTGAGTTCACCGAGGTTGCGAAAGGACAATTCGGTGATGCCCAGCGCCGCGAGAATCTCATCGACCAGTTTCAATTCATCATCGTGAACGACCCAGCCCGGCGTCAGTTGTTTGCGCGCCAGCAGCACCGACTCGTACACCGTCAACCGGGCGCTGGAATTCAGACCCTGGGGCATGTAGCTGATGCCCGTGGGGCCTCTTTTCGACTCTTGCAAGATCACCTGTCCGGGGCCATCGATCAGTCCGGCCATGCGCTTGAACAGCGTCGATTTGCCCGCCGCGTTGGGCCCGACTACGGCGACCACCTGACCGCCGAAAAACGTCGCCGTCGAGACACCACGAATGATCTCGCGCTGGCCGTAGCGGGCACCGAGATTCTCCAGCTGCAGCTTCACCATGAGTTTTTCTTCCCGCCGAGAATCAGAGATATGAAGAACGGTACGCCGATCAGCGACGTGACCACGCCGATGGGGAATATCGCGCCGGGGATCAGGGTTTTGCTGACCACGGAGCTGGCCGACAGAATCAACGAGCCGGTCAGCAAGGAGGCTGGCAGGAAAAACCGCTGGTCTTCACCGATCAGCATGCGGGCGATGTGTGGACCGACTAGCCCGATGAAACCGATTGTGCCGACAAACGCCACGGGAAACGAGGCGAGCAGGCTGACCATGATCAGCGTCTGAAAGCGCAGGCTGCGTACGTTGATGCCGAAACTGGCGGCCTTGTCGTCGCCCAGGCGCAGGGCGGTCAGGGCCCAGGCGCGTTTGGCGAAGATCGGCAGGGTGATGAGGATCACCAGGCAGATAATGCCAAGTTTCGGCCACGTAGCTTTGGTCAGGCTGCCCATGGTCCAGAACACCACGGCGGCCACGGCTTGTTCGGTGGCGAAGAACTGCACCAGCGCCAACAGCGCATTGAAGGTGAACACCAGCGCTATACCGAGCAACACGATGGTTTCGGCGGTGACGCCGCGACGCATGCTCAGAAAGTGGATCAGCAGCGCCGACAGCATGGCCATGATGAACGCGTTCAGCGGCACCATGAATTGCGCCGCCAGCGGAAACAGCGTGACGCCGAATGCCAAACCCAACGCCGCGCCGAAGCTGGCGGCGGCGGAAATACCCAGGGTGAACGGGCTGGCCAACGGGTTGTTGAGGATCGTCTGCATCTGCGCGCCGGCCAGCGACAACGACGCGCCAACGGCAACCGCCATTAACGCTACCGGCAAGCGGATATCCCACATCACCACGCGCACCTGCGGTGAAGCGCTGTCCGGCGAAAACAGTGCGCCGAGCACTTCGCTCAGGCTGTAGTTCGCCGGGCCCAGGGCCAGATCGAGCAGCACGCTGCACATCAACAGAATTACCAGCCCGGAAAGGATCAGGCGTTTACGCAACACCAGACGACGGTAGGTTTCACGCTGCACAACCACGGCGTCGGTCAATGAGCTCATGGTTTGGCCTCAGGTTGGCGCAGGCTGACAAAGTAACCCGACTCATACGGCACCGGCAGGAAGCGCTCATGCAGTTCGCGGAATGACGCGTCCGGATCGAGATCGGCAAACAGCTCCGGATGGAACCATTTCGCCAATTGCTGAATGGCGACGAATTGGTAAGGACTGTTGTAGAACTGATGCCAGATGGCATGGAAGGCTTGATTGTCCTGGGCCTTGATGCCGGCGTAGGCCGGACGCTGGGTGTACCACGAGAGTTTTTTCCTGGCTTCTGTCATGTCCGCGCCCGGACCGACGCCGACCCAATGGCCGCCGGGGGCAAAAGCTTCCCAGTTGGCGGTGGTGACCACTACGTGCGCAGGATTGGCAACGATGACTTGCTCGGGGTTCAACTGGCCGAACGTGGTCGGAATGATGCGGCGGGCAATGTTGTCGCCACCGGCCATATCGACGAACAGGCCAAAGTTCTCGTTGCCGAAACTCAGGCAGCAATCATCGGTGTAACCGCCGATGCGCTCAATGAACACGCTGGGGCGGGGAGGGTGTTGTTTCTCGATGATGTCGGTGACGCGATGAATCTGCTGGTTACGGAAATCGATGAAGGCTTCGGCTCGTTGTTCCTTGCCGAACAGCTGGCCGAACAGGCGCATGGTCGGCTCGGTGTTCTGGATCGGATTGTTGCGAAAGTCGACGTACACTACCGGGATGCCCAGTGCGTTGAGCTTCTCGATGTAGCGTGCATCTTCGGTGGCGTGCTGCGCCTCGATGTTGAGGATTATCACGTCCGGCCGCTGGGAGATGGCCTGCTCGATGTCGAATGTGCCGTCCTCAAATCCGCCGAAGGTAGGAATCTTGGCGATGCCGGGAAATTTGCGCAGATACGCGTTGTAGGTGTCGGGATCTGACTGGATCAGGTCCTTGCGCCAACCGACGATGCGTTCGATGGGGTTTTGTGTGTCGAGGGTGGCGACCAGGTACAGCTGGCGGCCTTCACCAAGAATGACGCGTCTGACCGGCAAGTGAACCTTGACCTTGCGCCCCAGCAGATCGGTCACCTCAGTGCGCGCCGAGTCCACTTCGGCGGCGTGCACGTTGCGCGGAGCGAGGAGAAAAAGTGCCAGGCCCAGCAGTCCTGCCAGTAGCAGCGCAGCGAAAGCGTGGCTGCGTCGATCAAAAGTCACCATGGTCAAAGCCTTTGCAAAAGTCAGATCGGTCAACGGCTCACACCGTCGCCCGGCTGAACGTTTCAGAAATCGACAGTCGCCGACAGTAATAAGGTGCGCGGTGAGCCTTGGGAGAACGCGCCGTAAGAGGCAACGCCCGACCAGTACTCGTGATCTAACACGTTCTGCACAGTGGCCCGAAACGTGGTCGGTCGTTCATCGATGCGAGTGGTGTAGCGCGCGCCGACATCGAAACGGGTCCAGTCATCCAGCTTTTGGGTATTGGCCTGGTTCACGTACTGGCTACCGGTATGGATCGCACCACCGGTCAGAGTCAGGCCTTCGACCCATGAGGTGTCCCATTCAGCCCAGAGATTGGCCTGAACTTCGGGCACACCCACCGGTTTATTGCCACGGTTGGCGGCCGCACCGGTTTTGGTCAATTCAGCATTGAGCAGGGTCACGCCACCAAGCAGCCGAATGCCTGGGGCGACTTCGCCGAACACATTCAGCTCGAGGCCGCGGTTGCGCTGTTCGCCCTGTACCGAAAACACTCCCGAGGCTAGCTCGCCGCTGGGTTTGGTGATTTGAAACAGGGCGAGGGTGGTGGTGAAAGTGCCGTAGTCTGCCTTGACCCCGAGTTCGTGCTGGCGGGATACGTAAGGGGCAAAAATTTCGCCGGCGTTGGAAGCGGTGGAGGGCGCGATGTCGCCCTTGCTCAGGCCTTCGATGTAGTTGTAGTAGAACGAAACGTGATCCCAGGGTTTGAGCACCGCGCCGAACAGTGGCGTGGTCTGGCCGTCGTCGTAGGAAGTGGTAACCACGCCGGTCGCGTTGTAGTTGTCGGATTTGATGTTCTGTTTGCGCATGCCGAGGGTCATCTGAACGCGGTCATCCAGTACCGACAGCGTGTCGACCAGGGCCACGCCGGTCAGTTCGCTCTCGGACACTTTCGGCGTGTCCGGCTTGGGGATAAAAGGCTTCGGACGATCAACCGGGTGGTAAATGTTCGACAAAATCGGCGCGCCGGAAATGATCCCTCGTGACAGTACGTCGCGATAACGACTGACCTGCAGGGCTGTGCGGTGACTGATCGGCCCGGTGTCAAAGCGCAGGCGTGCACCAGCGTCGACGGTATAGCGCTCTACTTCGAACTTGTAATAGCCGGGAATCGAAGAGGTATCGCCGGCGGCGTTGAGGATGGTCGGGGTCTGATCGGACATCCGTGCGACATCCGATTTGCCTCCACCGGCATGGGCGAAAACAGTCAGTGCGTCGCTGAGATCGTATTCGCCATTGAGCAGGGCCGATTTGTCACGGGTTCGCGACCAGCCCCATTCCTGGCTCACGTTGATACGGCCGTTGGCAGCAGAGGGAATATCCACGCCCGAGGCGATCAAAAACGGCCGAGACGCGGCGTCGAAGCTTTCTTTCTGGTTGAGCCAGTCGAGGCTCGTGCGCAGGCGTTCACCCTGATAATCGAGGGAAATGGCACCGATATCGACGTGGCGCGATTGATCGTCGATGACTGTGTCGCCCAGCTGGGTGCTGCCGTTGATGCGCACACCGAACCGGCGATCCTCACCAAAGCGCCGACTGACGTCGATGTGACCACCGAGCTGCGAATCCATGGCGTAACTGCCGGTGAAACGGGTCAGATCCTCATCCAGGGAGCGCTTGGGCACCACGTTGATGACGCCGCCGACCGCGTTGTTGGGCGACATGCCATAGAGCAGGGCGCCGGGGCCTTTGACCAGTTCGATACGCTCGGCGTATTCGGTGAACACCCGGTAGTTCGGCGCCACGCCGTACACGCCGTCGAACGCCAGTTCACCGAGGTTACCTTCACCGACAGGAAAGCCACGGATGAAGAACGAGTCGACAATCCCTCCTGTCTGGCCAGTGGAGCGCACCGATGAATCGCGTTCCAGCACATCACCGACGGTGACGGCCTGTTGATCCTTGATCAGCGCCGAGGTGTAGGTGCTGACGCTGAAGGGGGCATCCATCACGTCGGTATTGCCCAGAACGCCCAGACGACCGCCGTTGGCGACCTGTCCACCGGCATACACCGGCGGCAGGGTGTCGGTACGCTTGTCAGTGCCGATGACTGCCGTTTCATCCAGCGTCACCCGGCGCTGCACCAGGGTGTAGCTGCCGTCGCTGCGCAAAACCATGTCCAGGTCACTGCCCTCCAGCAGGCGAGTGACCGCCTCTTGCGTGGAGTAATTGCCGATCAACGCAGGACTGGTCAGGCCTTCGGTCAACGATGGCTGGAACGACAGAGCAATGCCGGCGACCACGGCAAAGCTCGACAGGGTTGCGCCGAGTGGCCCGGAGGGAATGTTGTAGGCACGGACCGCGACAGAATCCAGTTGCGCAGGCACGACGGCCAAGGCAAACGGGCAAACGGCACCGATCAGGACCAGGCTTAGCAACGCACTGCGAATAACTGGTTTGAACTGATGATCCGGACGCAGATGGCGTGCAGCGAGCATGAATGGATGGACCTATAAACAGGACGGAAAAGTTCTTCATCCCTATAGCCAGTCGAGATCAAAAAAAGTATCACCTGTTCGGCGATTTTTTTGTCACTCAGGCGGGAGAGAGCATGACCCAGAAGCCATTCAAATGGCCGCTGACGAGGATTGGGTAGGTTTGCGCCAGCATATTCAGCGTGCGCTGGGTGTTGCTGATCGGATAGGCACCGGAAATGCGCAGATCGGCAATCGCAGGATCCAGACGCACGAAGCCGCGGCGGTAGCGCGTCAGTTCGGCGACGAAGTCAGCCAGGCGCATCTTGTCAGCCATCAACATGCCTTGGGTCCAGGCGCCGATGTAGCGATCGGCGGCGGTGACCTCGCCAAAGGTTTTGGATGAAAAGTCGGTGCGCTGCCGGGCGTTGACGATCAACGGCGTTCCTTGGCGACTTTCGGCGAGCTCGATCTTCACTGCGCCTTCTAGCACTGCAAGGTGGGTGCGTGGCTGCATTTCTCGAACGGTGAATCGTGTGCCCAGAGCCTGCATTCGACCCTGGCGGGTACTGACCAGAAACGGCCGGGCCAGCGGAGAAATATCCGGTGCGGTCTGCACCAGTATTTCGCCTTCGTGCAGGTGAATGAGCCGTTGGTTGGCGTCGAACAGCACGTCGATGGCGGTGTCGGTGTTCAGGGTGATTTTCGATCCGTCGGCCAGGGTCAGCTCGCGTTGCTGGCCTACGGTGGTGCGATAGTCGGCCGACCATTGCTGGGATTCTGTCAGCTTCCAGCTGCCCCAACCGGCCGGCAGGATCGCCAGAATCATCGCCAGTTTGCCCAGCGCCGCGCGACGCTCAGGGCTGCTTGGGCGGTCGAGTGCCGACATCGCCAGAGACGGTGGCAAGCCGCCGAGTTTGGTCTGCAATAACTGCGCGCGGACCCAGGCACGGCCGCGCTCGGGCGTGCTGACTTTCCAGCATTCCCATTCGGCACATTCAGTTTCACTGAGTTCGCCTTCACTCAAACGGATCAGCCAGTCCGCGGCTTCTTCAAGTGCCGGGTGATTGAGGTGCGGCTCTTTGCGGCGAGTGAGCATTCACTCCACCAGCAACAGGCACTGCACGAAGGCTTGCTTCATGTAGCGTTTGACGGTGATCAGCGATACGCCCAGTTGCTCGGCGATGTCGTCGTACTTCAGGCCGCTGATCTGCGACAGCAGGAACGCGCGTTTGACCAGTGGCGGCAGAGCGTCGAGCATCGCATCGATTTCGTGCAGGGTCTCCAGCACCATGAAACGCAATTCCGGTGAACGCACCTCCGGGGCAGGCACATGGGCGAGGGCATCCAGATAAGCGCGTTCAAGGGCCTTGCGCTGATACCAGTTGACCAAAATGCCCTTGGCCACGCAGCTCAGGTACGCGCGCGGTTGTTCGATGACGGTGACTTGAGAGGCGAGGATGCGGGTGAAGGTGTCCTGCGCCAGATCCGCCGCATCCATGGCGTTACCCAGTTTTTTTCTCAGCGTCGCGTACAGCCAGCCGTGATGGCCGCTGTACAGGGCTTCGATCGTGCGCAGGTGATTGTCGTTATTCGCGGGAAGGGTTTCGCTCATGGCTGCAGATTTTCATGCAATTGAGAAGTATTCCCAATACTAGTTTACAAGCCCGCTGCGACGCAAGTGCCGATTGGAATCCCTTTCAGACTCTCGGCAGCCGGCTCAGCGCTGCAATCATCGTGTCGATTTCCGCTTCGGTGTTGTACGCGTGGAGCGAGGCGCGGCTGACCTCCAGCAAGTTCCGGTGCTGCATGTCGAGCAGCGTCGAGCGGAATGTCGAGGTGGTGACGTTGATGCGTTTTTCCTGTCCCGCCAGCCACTGCTGGAGCTGTGCAGCGCTGCTGTCCCGGTGGGTGAATGTCACGATGCCTGACTTCTGAATGCCTGGGTCACGCGGCGTGAAGCCCGGAATGTCCGTCAGTCGCTGACGCAAGTAATCAGCCAGTTGTTGAATCCGCAGCCACATCGGTTCGAGGCCTTGCGCCAGCGCGTACTCAACCGCAGCACCGAGGCCCAGTTTGGCGGCGACGTTACACTCCCAGTTCTCGAAGCGTCGGGCGTCGGCGCGGACTTTGAACGTGTCAGCTGTCTGCAAAGACGCGGCATGCAGGTCGAGAAAGACCGGCTCCAGGTTCTGGCACAGAGATCTTTCGACATACAAAAAACCCATCCCCCGAGGCCCACGCAGGTATTTGCGGCTGGTGGCCGCGAGCATGTGACAGCCGATTTTCTGCACGTCGATCGGCATTTGCCCGACACCCTGGCAGGCATCAAGCAGAAACAGCACGCCGGCAGCGCGGGCGAGGGCGCCGATCTGCTCGATGGGCTGCACCGGCCCGCCATTGGTGGCGATCACCGGCAGGGAAATCAACGCGACGCGATCATCGCCCAGCATGTCCTTCAGGGCCGGCAGTGACACCTGGCCGTGCTCATCGTTGGGGATGACGCGGATTTCAATGCCGCGCTGCTTCTTCAGTTGCAGGTAAGGAATGTAATTGCCGGCGTACTCGGTGGTCGAGGTCAGCACCACATCGCCGGGTTGCAGCGGTAACGAATAGAAAGCCATGTCCCAGGCGCGGGTCGCGTTTTCGATCACCGCGATTTCATCAGGCTGGGCGTTGATCAGACGGCCGATGGCGCCATAGACATTTTCCAGTTCGGCCGACTGTTTCCCGGCCGCTTCATAACCGCCAAGACTCGCTTCGAGCTGAATGTGGCGGGTCATGACTTCGATCACCGGCGTAGGCATCAGCGCCGCACCGGCGTTGTTGAAGTGGATTAGTTGCGCGACAGCGGGGGTGTCGGCGCGCAGTTGTTCAATGTTCACAGCAAGGCTCCTTGATCAATCCCCAGGCGGGGCATGACTCGGTTGCATCACCGCAGGCAAGTAACGCAACGCGACAATCGGGATCAGCGCCACCACATAGGCCAGGCAAACGAACAGGTAGGTGTACTGCAAGCCATAGACCTGACTGAGCAAACCGCCGGCCGAGATGCCCGCAATCGACGCAAATTGCGCGGTGCCCTGGGCAATCCCCAGTACATGGCCCTGCTGCGAGCTGTCGGCGGTTTTCGAGATCATCGCCATCAACACCGGTGTGGTAGCCCCCAGCAATACGCCCCAGATGAAGTAGGCGATGACAAACACCACCGGATTGCGCGTGACACCTGCCACGGCGGTGAGGACGATGCAGCCGATGACCACATAGGTAATGCGATGCAGAGTTTCCTGTTGACTACGGTGTTCGAAATAACGCGACCAGGCGGTGGCCGAAAGAATGAAGCCCAACGCCAGCAAGCCATAGCACAGGCCAACCACCGAATTGCTGACCTCGAACACCGAGCTGACATATAGCGAGAAAGAGGTCTGCGGCAGCATTCGCGCCAGCAGCAAAATGCCCATCACGCCAAGCAGCGACAGCAATGGCGAACCTTGCCACACACCGCCTGAACGGCTGGCCGTCGCTGCCTTGTCCGCGACCGGTGCTTTCTTCACCGGTGGCACATCCGGCAAGGTGACGGCCGCGATCACGGTGCACACCGCACACAGTGCCGAGGCGATGATGTTGATCCAGAAGAACGTGGCGTAATCGAGGATCAACCCGCCGACGACCGCTCCCAGCAACGAACCGACGTTGGTCGAAATTTGCAGGATGGCGAACAGCCGCGCCCGCCGCGAAGGAGCTTCGATACTGACGCCGTAAGCCTGTGCCGGGGCGATGTACCCGGCGAAGGCGCCTTGCAGAAAACGCAGGATCAGAATGACCCAGATGTCGCTGAAGAGGGCCAGCCCAAGCTGGGTCAACGACAATCCGGCGAGGGCGCGGATCATCATCAACTTGTGGCCGTAGCGATCGCCGATACGGCCCCAGAATGCACTGGTCAGAATAATGCCCAGCATCGGCCCGACGTACACGGCGATGCTGGCGAAGCTGAAAACCGACTCTGAGGAGGTCAGCCCACGCAGGTGGACAGGCCAGAACGGCCCGCTCATTTCCATCGCGCCCATGGACACCAATTGGATCGCAAATAGAAGATAAATCAGGATTCTTACTCTCGAACCCTGGATGACACCTGCATGGGACATGAGTCAGCCTCGGTTAAACGCTAGCGAGCGGGTTGGTCAGGGTGTGTTGCAAACGATAGTTGGAGTACTGCATCAAGTGCATGCGCAACAACGATCGGGTTGGCCATGGATCTTCTACGAACGCCTTGCGTTCGACTTCCCACAGCGCTGGCGAGACACGGTCGCGCACGACCTCGAATGCAAGGTCGGTCTCCTCGCGCAAAACCTCCCACAGCCGTGTGTTGTTCAACCCGTACTCCTTGGTCAGCCACAGCGCCATTTCGTGCAGATGCGTCAGGAACGCCGCGTCGAGCACGAACATGCGTACCGGCGTAATATCGCCTGAGAATACCGTCGGCAGAATACCCGGCTGCACATGGGGCTGCAGGGTATAGCCGCGCTCTTCCAAAAGCGGTGCGTAAGTCCTGCCGTCGCCGAAATCGCGGATCAGCAGACTGCGTGCTTTGCCGTCGGGGGAGAACAGCACCATGGTGTTTTGCTGATGCGCTTCAAGACCGATGCCATACATCAGATAGATCGCAACCACTGGGTGGGTCACCACTTTGGCGTACTCGCGGAACCAGCCTTCAACCTGGGCGGCATTCGCCCGCACGCCGTCGCGCTCGATCAGATCGGTGAACAGCGGCCGACCACTGCCGGGTAAGCGGGTGAACAGTGACGCCACGGTAATCGGCAGACATTCGTCGCTGCGTTCGAATGCTTGCTGACTGGCACGAAAGACCACGGATAGATGACGCCCGGGATTATCGTCCTGAGTAATCGCGTTTTTGTAACGCACGCCGATTTCTTCCGGGAAGATCTCCAGACGCTGATCGAAGCCGTTTTCGGCATCCAGAATCCTGGTGATCACCGTGCTGATGCGCGGCCCCATGTGAATCGACTTGGCTTGCAGGCTGCGCAGTTCGCTGGTCATCCACACGGCGATCGGCAACTTGATCAGCGGCGCGCAGCCGTCCAGCACCGGCATCATCGTGCGGTACGACATGGTCGGCAGTGTCGGAATGTCCGGGCCATCGGTGATCAGAATGCCTTCTTCGATTTCCGCCGCGAACGTCTTGAGCACATACGCCTGCAGGTGCCAGGCGTGAATCGGCAGCGGCAGCCACTGGGATTCATCCAGCCCTTTGCTGTTAAGAGCGGCTTTCCATTGTTCCCATTGCGCCGGGAAATTGCTGGCGAACCAGTCGTGGTAACTGGTCACGTGCGGCATGCTTTCGCTTTTCGAATGGTCGGCATGCAACGCGGCAATGCGCAGCGGCACTTGAGCGTTGAACTCGGGCGACAATTGCTCGACTTCGGCATCGGTCAGGCCCGGACGGGATTTCCACGTCGGGTAATACGGATGGCCTTCCAGCGAACCCCACTGGTCGAGAAGGATGGCGGCGTCCTTGGTGTTGGCATGTTTGCGCAGATAATCGGTGAAGTTGTTGAACCCCTGATCCTTGGCTGCCTGCTCCAGCCGCGCATTCCATTGCTGACGATGCTGGCGGGCGTGAGCATCGTTGGTCAGGCTGTTTTCCATGTCGGACTTGAGCCCGGATATGCCTTCGTCGGTGGGCTCGAAGTCGAAGCTGTCACGCAGTACATCCAGCATGTCCTGATGGCGGGTGATGACCTGTCGCACACCTTCATCGGCCAACAGCACCACGTCACCGTCGTTGACCACGGTGTCGGCCGGGCCCTTGGCGATGTCGGAGAAAAACAGGTGAGCGCGGGCACCCTTCAGCGGGTAAGTGGCTTGGTTCCCCTCGACGGAAAAGCTCAGGGCCGAACGGTCGAGAATGTTTTCGGCAAAAAGGCAACGGATCAAGCGTCGCATGGCGTTTTTGCGGGAGTAGGCGATCAGTGTCTTGAAGTCATCCATATCAGCGGTCTGCTCGTCGAAAATTAAACAACGGGATCAAGCGGCGGCGTTTGCCGTGCGTGGCCAGTGGCTTGGGAAGTAGTCGAGTGCCGAATCGCGCAGGCC
Source organism: Pseudomonas sp. ZS1P83 (assembly GCF_054897825.1). Taxonomy (NCBI): domain Bacteria; kingdom Pseudomonadati; phylum Pseudomonadota; class Gammaproteobacteria; order Pseudomonadales; family Pseudomonadaceae; genus Pseudomonas; species Pseudomonas sp. ZS1P83. The sequence continues at coordinate 2,422,275 of NZ_CM142706.1, read as the reverse complement.
TTGCATGTAGGCAACGCTCCACTGCAAGACTTCTTCGATGTAGGGCACCTTCAGCTCGAAGCGTTTGGCCATTTCCACCAGCAAGACCAGGCCGTAGGCGACGTCTTCGTTGAAGGCGCGGCTCTCGCGTTCGATCACGTAGCCGGCGCGGTTGTCGTCGGCCGGCACCATCGGCGCGAGGATGTCGTTGTAGGCCTGGTTGGTGCGCAGAATCGAAAGCATGCTGCTCTGGTCGCGGATCTGGTCGCCGTAGGCCTCGACGATTTCCTGTTTCAAGGATTTGACCGAGGACAGGTCGATGCCCATGCGCTGGCTGATGACCGCACACAAATTCTGGCTTTCCTGATCCATGCGTTCGAGGAAATAGGCGCCCAGTTCCGGGCACTCGGTCCACCAGCACATGCGTTGCGGGAAGATCTTGCGATGCCATTGGCCGTAGGGGCCGATCAATCCGTAGATCACCGAGCTGTGCATGATCGGGTTGCCCGGCGTCAGGGTGATTTCCAGGTAGTTGTCGAGCATCTTCACGCACGGACCGTACAACGTGGTGAGCATTTCCTGCAGCTGCTGGCGCGATTCCTGCGATTCTCGAGCGTGGGTCGCCACATACAATTGGCTTTTGCCGCCCCCCATTTTGATCGACCGCCCCGGCGTCAGCTCAAACGCAGTATGCGGGACATCCTTCATCCCCCAGATCACTAGGTTGGGGCGATCGGCCAGGGTGGCTTCGGCCAGCCAGTCGAAACCGCAGAAACCCGGAATTGCGCCGATGTACACCGGTTTGCTGGCGCTCAGATGCGGTGCAATGGTTTGCAAGGTTTGCGGCCGGGCATGGGCGGGCACGGTGATGATGACGATGTCGGCATCTTCAACGGCAGTCTTTGCATCGATGGTCACCCGATCCAGTCGGGCACTCAGTGTCGAGCCATCGGGCAACACTGCCTGCATCGGCGTACGGCGCGCGTGCTGTTCGATGATCTCCGGATTGCTGGTGAGCATCGAAACCTGAACATTGGGCAGCTGTTTAAACAGGATGGCGTTGAGATGGCCGGTCCTGCCGCCACCACAGATGGCGACTTTCAACAGATTCATCGAGAGGCGTTCCTGTGTAATGGGTGGGTCATGCGACGCTCAGTTGAAGCGGCGCGGAAACGGATTCCAGCCATTGGGTCTTGCCCAGCCAGGCGTCCAGTTGCGGCGCGACGTTCGGATCAAGCAGATCACGTTCTTGCAGCCATTTATCGTCGAACACCGTGTGCAGGTATTTTTCGCCGCCGTCGGCGATCGGCACGACCACGTTGCCGGTCAGCACGCCTTTGTGGATCAGTTCCAGCGCCTTGAAAATTGCACCGCCGGTCGAGCCACCCACCAGCAGCGCGAGGTTGCGGGCGATGTAGCGGGCGGTTTCGAAGGCCTGTGAGTCGGTGACTTGCACGCCCAGGTCGATGCAGCTGTAGTCGAGCACCAGACCGACGGTGTCACCGGCCGGAGTGCCAGTGCCTGATTGGTAGTAGGGATAGCCGGGATGGCCGAAGACGATCGAGCCGGCCGGTTCCACTGCGACGGTCACGGTGCCGGGGTTGTGCAGTTTCAAGCCACGGGCGATGCCGGTCATCGAACCACCGGTGCCAACACAACCGACGTAGGCACCGATAGCGCCTTCAGCCTGAGCGATGGTTTCGCGGACGAAATCACTGTAGCCGCCAGCGTTGGCCGCGTTGTCGGATTGATTCATGAACACGGCGCCAGGAATCTCGCTCGCCAGTTCAGCCGCGAGTTGCTGGCGCTCGACCACCGCGACTTCATCTTCGCGATAGGTGCCTTTGACGAATCGAATGTCGGCGCCCAGCGCCTTCATCACCGCGATCTTGTCTGGCGCTGCGTGGTGATCGACCACGGCAATGAAGTGCAAACCAAACTCGACCGCTGCCATGGCCAGACCAATCCCGGTGTTGCCGGAGGACGATTCGACAACCACACCGCCGGGTTTCAGGCGACCGGACTTGAGCGCCGCCAGCACCATATTGCGTGCCATGCGATCTTTGATGCTGCCGCCGGGGTTGTTCTTTTCAATCTTCAGCAACAAACGTGCGTTGGTATCTGGAACAGATATGCCCAACATCGGAGTATTACCAATAAGATCCGAAACTTTATTCACTATCATTTCAATTGCTCCCTTTAGTAGTCAGGTGAAAACGCATAGTTACCTTCCGTACAACAGGTCGCCATCAACCGCCGGGGCAGGGGGTGGCGATGAAACTCGTTCTCCAGCAAGTCCATCTGATAACCGGCGGTATTGACGTAAATCAATAAGTCGCCTGTTTGGGGGGCAGTGCCGAAGTTGATGAGCCGATGCGTAATCACGTCATCGTCCAGGCAACTATGGCCTGCGATATAAGCTTGGGTCGGGGTGTGTGGGAGTTCTTTTGGGCTGATCAGTATTGGATCTACCAGGTATTCAGAAGAAAACCAGGTTTCGCAGGCGCTGAAACTACTGCCTTCAACAAAGATGACGGTTTTATTGTCGGCGAGTTTTTTCGTGCGTGTGACGCGAAACAATGAAATAGCCGCTTGATCTACCAAGCTTCGACCGGGTTCCAATGCCAGCGTTATATTCTGAAGCTTCAGGTAATTGGCAATGGACAGTCCCGGCGAATGATCGGCTTCGAGCAATAGCGTCAACCATTGAGGTGCCGTCAGGTCACTGCCATAAGGATAATAAGAGTCGGGGACTGACTGGTTGTAATAGTGGCTGGGCTTGTTCTCGTTTTGCAGAAAAAGACCGTAGGCCTGTGGCTCGACATAACGAATCGGCAGGCCTCCACCAATGTCGATCATTAGCGGATTCAAACCTATTTCCCGAGCTGCTTCGACAAACGCCGTTACCTCACGGAACGCCTGCGCGCGGGATTCGAATCCATAGCCGCCCAGATGGAAATGGAAACCCTCGAAGTGAAAAATCTCAGATTGCCTGGTGAGCCGTTGAAGGCATTCAAGCAAGTCTTCCGAGCCCATTCCAAATCGGCTCTTCGGGCAGCTTTTCGGCCTGTAACGCAGTAAAAGTCTGGCTTTGGTGAGGGCAGGTCGCGATGCGATCACGATTTTCAGGTGCTCGAATTCCTCCAGCGAGTCCACGCAAATCAGTGAACCTGCACTGACCAGCGCCTGATGAAACACGGCTGTTTTTGCCGGTCCCGTGGCGCAGATTTTTGCCGCCGGCGTACCGGCCCGCAACGCCGCTTCCAGTTCGTGGATGCTCGACACATCGACGCCGATGCCCGAGTTTGCCGCAGCGCTCAGCATGCTCTGGGACTTGTTGGCCTTGGCGCCGTAGAAGATGGCGTGAGTCACGTTGTACTGTTTCAACACGGCCTGCAGGGCCTTCGTGTTCAATTCAAAAGCATGGGGCCACACCAGATTCAACGGCGAGCCATGTTGTTTGACCAAGTCAGTAAGTGTGCTCGGGAAGTTGTTGATAAGCGTAGAAATAACGGGGTCGATCAGCGGTTTTAGTATGTACGGCTGATGGACTTTATTTCGACTTTCAACAGGAGGTGTATTTGTTGCAAGCATAGTTGCCCCCTGGCGTCAAAAATAACGTCGCCATTGATGTTTCGATAACTAATCACTGTCGACAAATGTTGTATTTTTTTACTCGTCAGATACGAGACTTTAAACACGCCGGAGGCGGATGCCAGGCGAAATATGAAGATGAATCCGCATCGCTGATCTTAATAAATGGTTCACAAAGCAACTGCATGAGAACCCCATTCCATAAGGTTTGTGCGGATATTCTGATTGGCCACTAGTTGATGGCCAGTCCTCTGTAGATGACCAGTAACTGACATTCAAATGACATCACTGACATGTACTTCCCGTGATACTGATCGCTGGCTCTGAAACGAGGATAGTTCCTCTTGTCGGTGTGAACAATATTGCGAACGGGAACGATTATCAAGTAAGGTTTTCAAATATTTTTGAATAAAGACCTGCGCAGGGCGAATTCTTGAGCGTGTATTTACACGCTCAAGTACGCGTTCGTCCCTACATAAAAAACCCTTAGTACCTTGCTCAATAAGGCGTTAAGGGCTGTTGCGAGAAGCCCCGGGCAGGCACGGAAATCCGCCGCCGGCGGGGCCTGAAAATTTTCAGAAATCACGACTGGTTTACGCCAAGGAGCAACGCCATGCAATCCGATCGACTCAGCAGCAAAACCCCACTCGCGATCAGCTACCTGTTCGTACCAGGCAACCGTCCCGAGCGGTTTTCCAAAGCCGTCGAAGCGGGTCCGGACGCGATCATTCTCGACCTTGAGGATGCCGTTCACCCAGACAGCAAAGCCGCAGCCCGCGCCGCCATCTGGGCGTGGCAGGAGAGCACGCCGAAGGTTTCCTGCGAGCGTTACATCCGCCTGAACAGCGTCAGCAGCACGCTGTTTCGCCAGGACCTGACCTGGCTCAGCGACATGCGCTATCCCAAGCGTTGCAGCGGAATTTTTCTGCCCAAGGCCGAATGCCCCGAGACCCTGGCGCGGGCGGTCGAACGCCTGCTCGAGTGGCAGCCAGAGCTGAAGATTGTCGCGATCATCGAGACCGCCAAGGGCCTGCAACAGGTCGAGTCGATTGCGGCGATTCCGGGCTTGGCGCGGCTGGCGTTCGGCTCGCTGGATTTCTCGTTCGATATCAACTGCAGCCAGACTCCCGAGGCGTTTCTCTTCGCCCGCAGCCGCATTGTGCTGGCTTCGCGCACGGCGGATTTGCCGGCACCGATCGACGGTGTCACGCCGGCGATCAGCGATCTGGCGGTTGTCACCAAGGACTCGCATTACGCACGCTCGCTGGGATTCGGCGCCAAGCTGTGCATCCACCCCTCGCAACTGGTCTCGGTGCAGCGCGCTTTCCTGCCGGATTCGCGCCAATTGGCGTGGGCCGACCGGGTGATGAGGGCGGTGGCCACGGGCAGTCATGCGGTGCAAGTGGATGGCGAGATGGTCGACTTGCCGCTGATCGAACACGCCCAGCGCCTGCTCGATGTGGCCAGCCAATACGCGCCGATTGTCCGCGCAGATGCCTGCTGAATCCCCGGCGAATCAGGAGATCAACCATGGAACACGGTTATCAGATTGCGCTGCGGCCGCTTGGCGAAGTGCTGCAATCGGAGCAGGTCGACCCGGCCAACGTGACGATGCTACGCGAGTCGATTATCCGGGCCGGGCATTGGCTGGAGCCGATCATCGTCGAGCGCTCGCAAGGCATCGTGATGGACGGCAATCACCGGTTCAACGCGGCGTTGCAGTTGGGCTTGAAGCGAGTGCCGTGCATCCAGCTCGATTACACCGATCCGCGGGTGTGTGTGCGGCATTGGCAGACCGGGCAGGCGTTCGAAGTGGCGCGAATTTTCACCACGATCGCTCGCGGCGAGATCTTTCCGTACAAGACCACCCGACACGCTTTTGACCCCGCGTTGCCGGTGGTCGCGATACCGCTGGAATACCTGTATGCCTAGCCTTGGCTGCACAGAAGCAAAAAAACTTTACTGCGGGTGATACTTTTTCGCAGATCGACTGGCAATAGGAGTGATTACCATTTTCCCTTGATGAAAAGGATCCTCACGTCATGCCTGTTGTCAGTCGTCCTTGCGGTGAGCGCGTGTTAACACTCGCTATTCGTACCGCCTTGCTGAGTTTTGTTTGGGTCGCAGGAAGCGCCAACACCTGGGCCGCCAGTCCCGAGCAACAAGACGTTGCTGCCGACCAGACCTCGAACATTTCGGCCGCAACGCCGACTGATGACAGCACAGATGCGCTGATCCTCGACACCACCAACATCAACGCCCGTTACAACGGCCCGACCGCATTGCCGGGAACGCTCGCCGGTGGCCAGGTCGCACGTGGTGCCCGGCTGGGCATGATGGGCAACAAGGACGTGATGGACACGCCGTTCAGTGTCACCAGTTACACCGCCAAGACCTTGGCCGACCTGCAAACTGTGACCGTGGCCGATGCGCTGCAGCGTGATCCTTCGGTGCGCTCCACCGGCCAGACGGGCGGCATCGTCGACTCGTTTTTCATCCGTGGCTTCCCGATCGGTGAAGGCAATCTCGGTGAACTGGCGTTCGACGGCGTGTACGGCGTAGCGCCGAACTACCGGGTGTTCACCGAGTACGCCGAGCGTGTTGAAGTGCTCAAGGGACCGGGCGCGCTGATGTACGGCATCTCGCCCAACAGTGGCGTCGGTGGCGTAATCAACATCGTTCCCAAGCGTCCACTGGACGAAGACTTGACCCGTTTTACCGGCAGTTACGCCTCGGACTCTCAGGTCGGCGGTCATCTGGATCTCAGTCGTCGCTTCGGCGAGGAAAATCAGTTTGGCGTGCGCTTCAACGGCAACCTGCAGGGCGGCGATACGGCCATTGATGATCAGCATCGAGACGTGGGTGTCGGCGCCATTGCCCTCGATTATCGCGGCGAGCGCTTGCGCTTGAACCTTGATTACATCAGTCAGAAAGAAAGCTTCGACGCAGCCTCGCGGCCATTCACCGTCGCACCGGGTGTAGATGTGCCGTCCGCGCCGAATGGGCGCACCAACCTGCCGCAGGACTGGGGCTGGTCGGACACCAAAGAGCAGTCGGCCTTGCTGGGGGGCGAGTATGACCTGACTGACACGGTTACCATATTTGCCCATGCCGGTGGCGGCAAATCGGACGTCAAGCGGATGTCTGACCAGGTGCCGAGAATCCTCAATGAGGCCGGCGATACCAGCAACATTCCGGGTTACTACAAATTCAACGTCGATCGTTCGACGGCCGATGTCGGCATCCGCGGCGTGTTCGCTACAGGGCCGATCACTCACACGACCACGCTGATGGCGACCCAGTATCAGGATGAACTGTCCCGAGGGATCAACAACGGCACCGAAATCCGTTCGAACATTTACCACCCGATCGATGTGCCCAAGCAATTCATCAACTCGCCGAAGGTGCTGCGCATTTCCGAATCGGATCTGTCCGGCGTCGCGTTGACTGACACGTTGTCCATGCTCGATGACCGCTTTCAGTTGACCCTCGGTGTGCGTCGCCAGGACATCGAATCACGCAACTACAACGCCGCAGGTTCGGTCAGCTCGAAATACAACGACAGTGCCACGACTCCACTGGTCGGCGTGGTGGTCAAGCCTTGGGAAGATGTCTCGCTCTATTACAATTATGTTGAAGGCTTGAGCAAAGGAGACATCGCACCAGGCACGGCGGCCAACGCCGGTGAGACGTTCGCCCCGTACGAATCGAAGCAGCATGAACTCGGCGTCAAATATGAGCACGGTACGTTCATGACCACGCTGGCGTTGTTCCAGATCGAGAAGCCGAGTGGTGAAATTGGCGCCGGCAATGTGTTCTCGGTGCAGGCCGAACAACGCAACCGCGGCATCGAGTTGAGCATGTTCGGCGAAGTCGCGCCGGGCACGCGCTTGATGGGGGGCGTGACTGTGCTTGATGGCGAGTTGACCGATTCGGCGACAGCGGCCAACCGCGGCAACAAACCGGTGGGTGTGCCGGACGTGCAAGCCAACCTCTGGGCCGAATGGGATACACCATGGCTTGAAGGCTTCACTCTGACCGGTGGTGCCATTTACACCGACAGCCAATACGTCAATCAGGCCAATACGCAGGAGCTGGATTCCTGGACCCGCTTCGATGCCGGCGCGCGTTACGCCACCAAGATCGAAGGCCGACCGACGACGTTCCGCGCCACCGTGCAGAACGTGTTTGATCGTGAGTACTGGTCGGGTGTTGCTTCGTACGGCGCATTCTCCCCGGGTTCTCCGCGGACCTTGCAGCTGTCGGCCACCGTCGACTTCTGACGAAGACGGGAAGGGTTGCTACGGCAGACGTAGCAACCCCATCTGAACATTTCGGAAAGGGAGTATTCGCATGTTGAACAACTCAGGCTCAGCGGCTGTAAGCGCACCTTCACCGTTTCGGGCAGCGACCAATCAGCTGGCGTTCGTATGCAATCGCAGCTCGAATGAACACCTCCGTGAATTGCTTCGGTTTTATGGACTGCGCACCAGCCTTATCCGCTTATAAAGAATGATCCTGGTTTGAACAGTGACAAGTGTCGAGGCTTTTGCGGGCTTCAACACTTGTCATGACTCACCCGCGACATGTGTCGTCATGCCTAAGCCTAATCGAGGTCTCAAGGTGCGCACCCATGGTTGGGGGCATCCTTTCAAAAAGCAGAATTTGCCCCCGATAACTCCACCAAAGACGATGGAGTAGAGCGGGTGTTGACCGGCGGCAGTGGATTTTGGGTTGTCACTGACCCAGCTCACGCGGCCTTAAAGAGAGATACGCCATCCCCTTTAAAGACTCTCGGGGTCGCCAAAAAACATCTGAATCCGCGACCTTAACCACCGTTCACCCGGATCATTGTCCTGCGACCCACGCCAGGCCATGTGCAGCTCGAAGCTGCGCGTCGGCAACGGTGGATCTTCAGCCCGCACACCGCCGGCCGCCGTCAACGCTTCAGCCGTGTAATCAGGCACCGTCGCGACAATATCGGTTCCGCTGATGAGCGTGCTGAGCCCATTGAACTGCGGCACCGCGAGCACCACATGTCGTTTGCGCCCGAGCTTTTGCAGCTCTTCATCTATAAAGCCGCTCAAGTCGCCCGCGAAGGACACCAGCGCATGAGGCCGCGCGCAGAAATCATCCAGGCTCAACGGCCCTGGTACCGTGTCGGCCCGCAACAGCTTCGGCATGCTACGGCGCAGCACTTTGCGTTTGGCGTTGGCCGGCAAGTCGGCGGTGTAGCTGACGCCGATGGAAATCTCGCCCGAGGCCAGCAGGCTCGGCATCAGGATGTAGTTGGCCCGACGCACTACCAGCACGATCCCCGGTGATTCGGCTCGCAGACGCTTGAGCAGCATCGGCAGCAGGGCGAATTCGACATCGTCCGATAGACCGATGCGAAACACCGCCGTGCTGGTGGCGGGGTCAAATTCCGCTGCACGACTTACCGCGGTGGAAATCGAATCCAGTGCAGGCGAGAGCAGGGCGAAGATTTCCACCGCCCGGGCGGAGGGTTCCATGCTGCGACCGGTACGCACGAACAACGGATCATCGAACAAGCCGCGCAGGCGCGAGAGTGCCGCACTGATGGCCGGCTGGCCGAGGAACAATTTCTCCGCAGCGCGGGTCACACTGCGTTCGTGCATCAATGTTTCGAAAACGATTAACAGGTTCAGGTCGACACGACGCAGGTCATTACGATTCATCTGGAGTCCTGGCAGAGTCATCAAGCTTGACGAGAGCGGCCATATGGGAACAATGGCCGGCATGAATATTAAGGGGAAAGGCTGCTACTCTGCACCGAGTAATTCAGTTTTCCTGAAAAGGCTGCTTCGGTTTTCACGGCATTTGAGGATGTCGCCGGCGCTGCGGAATCAATGACAGGCATGTCGACTATTAATAGCCACTGATAGTCTTGGGTAGAAAGCCCAGATAGAGTTCAGGGCATTAGAGGTTTCTTTGACGAGGTTTGCGATGTCCCGCACGATCCGTTTTCACAAGTTTGGTCCAGCCGAGGTGCTCAAATGCGAAGAGCATGCGGCCGCTCTCCCTGCGCCGGGCGAAGTGCAGGTGCGCGTCGAGGCGATTGGCATCAGTTGGTACGACATTCTCTGGCGCCAGAACCTGGCCTCGTCCCACGCTCGACTGCCTTCAGGCCTTGGCCATGAAATGTCCGGCGTCGTCACGGCGGTCGGCGAGGGCGTCGATGATCTGGCGGTCGGCGACAAGGTTGCCAGCTTTCCGGCTGAAAGCCCGAACGACTATCCGGTCTACGGTGAGCAGATTGTTCTGCCGCGCTCGGCACTCACCCGTTACCCGGACGTGCTCAGCCCGATCGAAGCGGCCGTGCATTACACGCCGCTGTTGATCGCCTATTTCGCTTATGTCGATCTGGCACGTGTCAAACCGGGGCAATTCGCCCTGGTGACCGACGCCAGTCACTGTGCCGGTCCGTCCTTCGTCCAACTGGGCAAGGCGCTGGGCATTCGGGTGATTGCCGCCACCAAAACCGCGGAAGAACGTGAATACCTGCTGTCCCTCGGCGCCGAGAAAGTCATCGTCACCGAAGAACAGGACCTGCTGATGCAGATCAACAAGATCACCGACAATCGCGGCGTGGACGTGGTGTTCGATGGACTCGGCGGTCCACAGATGTCGTTGCTTGGCGATGTGCTTGCACCTCGCGGTAGTCTGGTGCTGTACGGCCTGCAAGGTGGCAACCAGACGCCATTCCCGGCCTGCGCAGCGTTCCAGAAAAATATTCAGTTTTTTGTGCACTGCATCGGCAACTTCACCGGCAAGCCGGAGCTGGGCATCATCCAGGACCAGGTCGCACTGCAACGTGCCTTGCGCGACATCAACCAGCTGACCGCCGACCGCGTGCTGCTACCGCTCAAGACTCGGGTCTTCCCGTTTGCGGAGTTTGTCGAAGCTCACCGCTACATGGACGAATGCCCATGCCGCGAACGGGTCGCCCTCCAGGTCTAACCTGCATAAGCCCTTTAGATAAGCCCCTCTGCAAGAGTCCGTGCCCCACGGACTCTTTTGCATGCGTCATCTGCCATAAATGAGACCTTCCATTGACCGGTCAATGGGGCAGTTCAGCAACTGAACTGGTTTTTGCTCTCAATCTGTATCTTCTAATCATCATATAAGCCTTGATAATTGAATGATTACTTTCATCTCAAGGAATGAGTCATGACTGGGTATCTGGTTGATACTTTTCAATACACACTGTTAATACATATCCGACAAATAGTGCATCGTTGCGCAGTTGCCGACAAAACATGGGCGACTTCTTTCTTTATTTCTTGTGCTAAATGTCTGTGGGACGCTGTCGGACATTTCCTAGGATGTTGCGCGCAGCCGCAAGAAGCTGACTCTGCACGGCCTCGCGGCAACCTGTCTCTGGCCGGAGCAGGGGTGGCGCTCAAACATTTCAAATAATTACCAAAAACTTAAGTGTTAGCATTTGGCAATAGCGCCCAGTACTTCAATCGTGGCAGACACCCCATTGCGCAGTGCATGCCGTTGTTAGTGCGATATCGAACTTACAAGCATCAGGTAAATAAAGATGACCAATATCCATGATCAAGCGATGAACTATGTCTATCAGCAAGTGCTGCAGCGATTGTTGAGTTTCTTCTCTCGCGCCGAACGCACGGCATTGCAGCTTATGATTCAGCGCTTGGTGGTAGCCGCCGGGGGCATGGAGCGTATTGGCGAGTACAAGGTTCTGGCGATTCAGTCCGGGTCCCGCGACAGTTGCTACACCTTGGCGCTGCTGCGCGCCGCACAACTGAGCATCGCCGGCCGGGCGCCTGCGACGTTCCGGTTGCGAGTGGCTTCCTTGCGTTTGAATGGCACAAGCTCTACGGTCCTGGAACATATCCATCGCAGCTACAGTGCCTTGTTCCTCTACGACGATCCTCGGGTCGAAGTGTTGATGGTCGATAACCGGGAAGTCCTGCCGTTCAACCACCTGGCAACGATCTCTGAAGCCGGCCGCGAGTCGAATCGACTCAATCTATTGATGGTTGGTCATCGCCGCGCCTGGAATGGGCCGCTTGATCTGTGGGACGACGGGTACCTGGCCACCGGCGAGTTCTATGGGCAAATCGCTCGTTGGAACAGCGGTGTCGATGCATTGGTCAGTAGCGATACACCTCGCCAGCAGAAACAGTTTCTCGACGGATTGAAACGTGCCGCCGCCAAAGCCGGGCTCAAGGCCTCGAATCATCACGAAAGCGGTTACGAGGAGCTATTCGCGCTGCTCGATGAGTTGGGCAGCGACTGCTACCGCGCTTTTAATGCTGGGCATGACCAGGCAGTGTGGCGTCCGGCCGAACAATTTGAGGCGTGTCGCCGCGCCACCTACATCGACATTCACGACATGCTGGTCAGCAACCTCGAAGATCGCTGGCCACTGCTCACCGAGTTTCTTGGTTTTCAATCTGATGAGCCGGCGACACAGCTCAGCGACAACGAATACGTCAGCTTTTCTATCTGCGCACACGTTCGGGGCTTGCAGTCGTGCTTCGTGCACGGCAGGAGCTACGAGACGGGTGTCGCTGAATACCTCCAACGGGCATTGGTGATGATGCGTCGCAAAAGATTGGCTGAACGTTTGTGCGAACAAGCGGTGGAGGCGTTTGGCAACCCGGCAACGTGGGCCGAGCAGCGAGTTCTGGCAGCGGCCGAGGCGCAAAAAGACCTTGGCCTGAGCGAGGCGCAACTGGTGTGCCTGCTCTATTCACCGTTTGTCGAGAATGGTGCGGCGCTTGAGCGTTTTCTGCGTCAGTGCCACCCCGGCATGCTCGTGGCAATGCCTGATTTGCACCGGGCAATGCAGGGCAATCCGGTGCCGGAGCAGGTTCTGCAATGGATGACCGACGTCAGTGGGTTGCCTGTCACCCTGATCGGTAGGCTCTACCGCATGGGGCCGGTGTCTGTGGGTGAGGGTAGGGCAGGCGTCCCGGAAATTGTCGGCGCAGGTTTTCAAGCCGAAGCAGCCGACTATGACGACGACACGGCTGTGGCAGATGAATGGTCAGCGGGGCGCTGAATGTGCCTGGTTTGACGGACTTATTGACGATGCATGGTCACGTTTACATGGCATTCGGCCCTTGCCCATGAAAGGGCCACGAGAAACCGACTTCGCGTATCAGGCGGTGTACCGATATCTGACCAATCTGATCAATGAGCCGGTGGGTGACACGCGCATCCGTCTGCCTTCGTTACGACAGTTGGCGGACCGTCTGAGTGTATCGATCTCGACCATTCAGTACGCTTATTCGCTGCTGGAGAAGGAAGGGCGCGTTTATTCGGTCGCCAAGTCCGGCTATTACGCGTTACCGGTGTCCTCCATCAGCGCACTCAGCAGCGGCAACGACCTGCTCGAAACCGTGTATGTCAACGCCAGACGCCCAGGAATGCTGGTCTTGAGCGCCGATGAGCCGGCGCTGTTACAGCCGCTCGACAGCCCGCTGTTACTGCTGGAGCGAGAACTGCTGCGCCAGTATCCGCGCCAGCCGCAACCGTCATCGCAACCGTGTGGCGAGCTGGAGCTGCGCATCGCCCTGGCGGCGCGCTACACCACCTCGCCGCAGCGCTGCTGGCACGCTGACGATGTCTATATTGGCGCCGACCTGCGCGGTGTGCTGGAAATACTGATCGCGGTGCTGAGTCTCAAGGACGCCACGGTGCTGGTCGAGTCGCCGTGCGACTGGGCGATTCTGCGATTGCTCCAGGCGGCGCAGGTGCGAGTGATTGAGCTGGCGGTGCAATCCAACGGCGGCCTGGACGTCGAGTGGCTCAAGGAGTTACTGGAGACCGAGCCGGTGCGGCTGGTGATGGTTTCATCCGGGCTGAACATGCCGCGAGGCAGCCTGGCACCCGAGGCCAACCGACAAGCTGTTGCGCAAGTGCTGGAGCGACATGGCAGCTGGGTGTTGGAAAACGACTGCTACGGCGAACTCGGATTCGAACCGGACAACCAGCGGTTTCGCGACCTGCTGGACCCCGATCGGCTGATCGTGTTTTCCACGTTCGAGAAAATCATCGGGCCTGAGGCGCCATTCGGCTATCTGCTTTCGCGGCATTTCAGCGCTGAACTGCAACGGCACTTTCTACTGCGTTCGTTTCGCCTGTCACCGATTCGCCAGAAAGCCATCGCTCGCTTGTACAGCAACGGACGTGTCGATCAGCACCTTCTGGTATTACGGCGGATGCTCAAGGATCGCAAGGTGCAGATGACTCTGCTGTTGCAGGAGCGTCTAGGCGATGCCTTGCGCTTCGTCGAGCCTCAGGGCGGTGCAACCATCTGGGTCCGTTCGCTGCGTCGGGTCGATGTACGGCGGGTGTTCCAGCGCCTGCTCAAGCACCAGGTGGTGATCGCACCGGGAGAGCTGTTCAGTCTCCAGGGTTTGCACGCGCAACACTTGCGCCTCAGTCACACCTTCGGCGGCAACCACGACCTGGCCGCGGCGCTGAGTCTGTTAGGGGATGCCTTGCGCCTAGAGTCGATTGATTGAACGGGGCTCCCAAACATCCTTGGCACTGGTGGATCGATCCCATCGCGTTGCGGTCAAACTGCCAGTAAACTGCGTCCTATTCCTGAACCACTCTCTTTCAGAGGTTTTGCATGACACTCAGTCCTTTTGCGGGCAAACCGGCACCGGTAGAACTGTTAGTCGACATCCCGCGACTGGTAACGGCCTATTACACCGGCCAGCCCGATGCCGCCATCTCGACCCAGCGCGTAGCCTTTGGCACGTCCGGGCACCGAGGCAGCTCGTTCGACTTGAGTTTCAATGAATGGCACGTTCTGGCGATCAGCCAGGCGATCTGCCTGTACCGCGAAGCCCAAGGCATTGACGGCCCGCTGTTCGTCGGCATCGACACCCACGCGCTGTCCACCCCAGCCGGCGCCAGCGCCCTTGAAGTGCTGGCCGCCAACGGCGTGACGGTGATGATCGCCGAAGGTGACGAATACACCCCGACACCGGCCATTTCCCACGCGATTCTCTGCTACAACCGCGGACGCACTTCGGGCCTGGCGGACGGCATCGTCATCACGCCGTCGCACAATCCGCCGCAAAGCGGGGGCTACAAATACAACCCTACCAACGGTGGTCCGGCCGATACTCACATCACCAAGTGGATCGAAGCCAAGGCCAACGAGCTGCTCGGCAACAAGCTCGCCGGCGTCAAGCGCATCAGCTATGAGCAGGCGCTGAAGGCCAGCACGACCCATCGTCACGATTACCTCAATAACTATGTCGCCGACCTGATCAACGTGATCGACTTCGACGCTATCCGCGATGCCAAGCTGCATCTGGGTGTCGATCCGCTGGGCGGAGCAGGCGTGCGCTACTGGTCAGCGATCGCCGAGCATTACCGACTGGATCTGGAAGTGGTCAACAAACAGGTCGATCCGACCTTCCGCTTCATGACGGTCGACTGGGACGGCCAAATCCGCATGGACCCATCGTCCAGCCACGCGATGCAGGGCCTGATCGGTCTGAAAGAGCGTTTCGACGTAGCGTTTGCCTGCGACCCGGACCACGATCGCCATGGCATTGTGACGCCGTCCGGTGGATTGCTCGCGCCGAACAGCTACCTTGCAGTATCGATCGACTACCTGTTCCAGAACCGTCCGCAGTGGCGCGCCGATGCCGCCGTGGGTAAAACCGTGGTCAGTAGTGGCTTGATTGATCGGGTTGCCAAGCGTCTGGGGCGTCGTCTGTACGAAGTGCCGGTCGGCTTCAAGTGGTTTGCCGATGGCCTGTTCGACGGCTCTCTGGGTTTTGGCGGCGAAGAAAGTGCCGGCGCTTCGTTCCTGCGCAAGGATGGCGGCGTCTGGTGCACCGACAAGGACGGCTTGATCCCGGCACTGCTGGCAGCAGAAATGACCGCCCGCACCGGCCGTGACCCAAGTCAGGCCTATCGCGCCTTGACCGATGAACTGGGCGAACCGTTCTCGGTACGGGTCGATGCCAAGGCCAATCCGGAGCAGAAGGCACTGCTGAGCAAGTTGTCGCCCGACCAGGTCACTTCGACCCAACTGGCGGGCGAAGCGATCCAGAGCATCCTCAGCCACGCACCGGGCAACGACCAGGCGATCGGGGGGCTGAAAGTCATGACCGAGAACGGCTGGTTCGCGGCGCGTCCGTCGGGCACTGAAGACATCTACAAGATCTACGCTGAAAGCTTCGTCAGTGACGACCACCTCAAGCAATTGGTGGCAGAAGCGCAAACACTGGTCGATGGTGCAATTGCTGCGAAGTGATTGAGTGCAGCAGAAAGTAAAAAGGGGCGACCATGACGGTCGCCCCTTTTTTTATCCCGCGTTTACACGATCAGGCCAAGTCCACCAGAACAATTTCACTGTCCTCGATGGCGGTCACCCGCAACACCTGCTCACCGGCAACGGCGATACCGTCTCGAGCTTGTGCACGCAAGCCATTGACTTCAATGACGCCGGTGGCCGGAACCAAGTAAGCGCGACGGCCATTGTCCAGGCGATACTCGGCGGATTCGCCGGCCTTCAGGTTCGCCGCCACCAATCGCGCATCGGCTCGAATCCGCAGGCTTTGATCGTCGCCGGCTTTGCCGCTGGCAAGGGTCACGAAGCCTTCGCGCTGGCCTTTGGGAAAAGGCTTGGCGCCCCAGGACGGTGCCAAACCGGATTCGTTCGGGATGATCCATATCTGGAAGATCCTGGTCTCGGTCGCTTCCAGGTTGTATTCACTGTGGGCGATCCCGGTGCCGGCGCTCATGACCTGAACGTCGCCTGCTTCGGTGCGGCCCATGTTGCCCAGGTTATCTTCGTGAGTGATTGCGCCCTCACGCACATAAGTGATGATCTCCATGTCCCGGTGCGGGTGTTTCGGGAAACCTGTGCCAGAGGCAATCACGTCGTCGTTCCACACCCGCAGGTTGCCCCAGCTCATGCGTTTGGGGTCATGGTACTCGGCGAACGAAAAGTGGTGATGAGCATCCAACCAGCCATGGTGGGCGCCGCCCAGGGAGTTGAAAGGTCTGAGTTCAAGCATGATCGTCTCCTGAAAAGGTTCGTCATGGGGCAGAACGCCTTAGCCACGAAACGCGAACCGGTGGTTGATGGCGAGCATCATCTATCAGGTACCAATCGATAAAAAGCGTAAAAAACGCCTCAATACAATCGAATAAACTGATATCAACTAACCTCGAAAGACTCTCACCCAACCTTCACTTCATCGCTTAAGCCAATGACCTGTAAGCATTTCACTAGAACTGAACGGCAAATGCAGACACCATGGCCGCGACAGCCTCACACCCTGGAGTCAGCCCGCGTGCCGCAACACACCCCCGATCTTCCTCCTGAACTTCGTCCTTTGGCCGATATGCCACTGCTCAAGCGACTGGCCGCCCGCTTTTTTGGCCACGGCCTGACGCGGTTGCGCGCACAACACCGCGCGTCCTGGCTGCACGGCCAGGCGGATGGCTTTCGCAGTGGTCACAGCGCCGGAGTGGATTACGGCTATAAAGAAGGCAAGCTCGAAGGGTTGGAAGAAGGCCGGCAGGTGTTGCTGATCCGCGACTCGCGCTCCACCGAGCACCGGCCGCCCACCGTTGATGACCATCTGTTCGACGATTGGCGTCTGCCGTTGAGCGCTGAGTTGAAGAAGCGCATGAAGACTGATGTCGCTCAACTGCTGCCTCCGCACGCCCAGCCCAGTGTCGCGCAGTGGAAGATGATCTTCAGCGACACGCCCTCGACTTCGGTGATTGCCGGCGCGGGTGCGGGCAAGTCGACCACGTTGGTGTTGCGGATTTTGCTGCTGACCCATTATCTGGGGTTCGAGCTGAGTTCGATGACTGTGGTGACCTTCACCCGCGAATCGCGCAAAGACTTCATCAATAAACTGATCGAGCTGTTTGCAATCTGGGGCCGGACGCTCAGTTTCAAAGAGGCACGCGATCTGGTGCGTACCTTTCATTCGCGAATCCTGCCGATGGTTCGAAGCCTGCCGGGCTTCGAGCGACTGCAAGCTTTCGAAAACCTCAGTCACCGTCCGCAGAACGGCGATGAGGAGGTTGACAGCAATCCCTTCGACTTGCGCATCAACGACGCCCAGCGCCAACAACTCAATGCTTGCTATCACAGCCTGCACACTCGCAATGAGCGCTTCCGCGAATTGATCAAGCCATTGTCCCGTCATGCGCTACAGCTCAAGGAGTTGGAGCGTGAACACCCTGACGTGCAGAAACGCATGGCCGTGACCGAACTGGCCGCCAAGCGTGATGAAGAGCTCTGCGATGCTATCGAAGATCTGTGGTTTCGCGCGGGGGCCTGGCCGATCAAAGGCATCGAGCCGAATCGCCAGACGTTCGATATCAACGGCTCACCGTTTCATTGTCATGGCTATATTCCGAGCCTCGACGCTTGGGTAGTGCTGGGATTCGATCCTAGGGAAAATCCGCAGGTCAGCCGTCCGAATGCCAAACTGACAGTCCGGGCAGAATGGGCGGTAAAGCGCACCCTGTTTCAAGCATTCTGTCGTAAGCCTTTGATATGGTTAGATAGTTACGAATATTCAAAGCGTGTACTGGCTTCTCTTGGCGGTGATGCCAGTGCTGGCCCGGGTTTCGATTACAAGGTCAAGGGCGAACTCGGTTCTGCGCCGTTGCTGGACTGTTTTGTCGCTGCGGCGGGGTTTATCGAGAACCTCGGCCTGGATGTGCCCAATGCCGTGGGTCAGATGAGTTTTGCCAAGGACGACCCGGATCGGTTTTTCTTCGAAGCCTTGAGTCTGTACTGGCGAGCACTGGAAGATCATCTGCTCGATCAGAAGCCACCGGTAATGACCTACAACCGGATGTTCGCCTTGTTCAGCGAGCATTCTCCGGAAAATCTGAAGCTGCTGAGCGATGAGTTGCTCAGGCCAATGTCGCACTTGATGATCGACGAATTTCAGGACGTATCACCGCAGATCGTTTCCTGGATCCGCTCGAGCCTCACGGAAATCCGCAGTCGCGGGCCGGCCATGCACGTGGGGCGCGGCGCACAACGTTCGTCATTGCTCTGTGTGGGCGATGACTGGCAGTCCATCTATGGCTGGCGGGGCAGTTCGCCGACGTATTTCATGGAATTCAACAAGGAATTCCCTTCACCGAGCACGACCAAAGTCATGCTCAGTGACAACTACCGCAGTCACCAGCACATCATCGATGCCGCCGAACATATCGTTCGTGCGGCACCAGCGATCGCTGGCAAGAAGGCCAGGGCCAACGGCGAGTCGAAGGCGTTGCTGCCGGTGAACGTTCTCGATCGCGACGATCAAGGTATGGCTCAGCGCCTGATGGAGCACTACAGGGAGGGCGATTCAATCTTGATGCTTTATCGAAAAAGTAGCGATAAGTCATTGATAGAAGAACATATTAAGTCTGTAGTTAATGTTGATTCTAGCTTGCCATACGAAGCGCGACGGCTGAAGCAACTGACTTATCACAGCGCCAAGGGGCTTCAGGCTGACGCCGTGTTCCTGCTGGGTGATTGTCAGCACCTGACCAGCTCACCTTACAAGAACCAGGTCTACCGCATGGCAGGTCTGGGCAGGTCTGGCGACAACGAAGCGTACGACAGCGCACAGAAAGACGAGATCCTGCGACTGGCTTACGTGGGCATCACGCGGGCGGTGAGTCATTGCTATTGGTATGTCGATGGGCAAGACACCCAGGCGGCCAACCTGCCTAAAGCTTCCGATCGGATTGGCAAGGGCAAGGCGTTCTTTGCCGATCACCGACAGGGCAAGCCATTGGCGTGAGCCGTAAAATCTTGCGCCACAAAAAAGCCCACTTAACGTGGGCTTGTTGTTGAGTGTTCTGCCTTCAGGCATAGCTCCTGAGGGCGACTGGCGGAATGAAAGCCTCAAGCTCATCTTCCACTGCTTCGATTATTCGTTCTACATCCGCAGCATTCATGACCGTCGCGCAAGGAATACCCGCGATGGCGATCATGGTCTCGCCACTGGCACGGTCAAATAGACGGGCAATCATGCTGCCCGGCGCGTCCATGCTCGCCTCGAAACCCATGGGATGAAAATGCCAGCGCATCAGCTGGCAGGCGTTTGGAAAGGTGACTTTACTGAACCCTTTGTTCATGTGTTGCCCGCCTTATTCATCGAGCGCTTCCTTTAGCTCATGTTAGGAGGGAAGAGCCTTCAATGGCTCAACCGGTGACTGCCTTTAAAAGTAGCATCCAGATGTGAAATTAATGTGGATTTTTCAGTCCGTTTAGCGATTGGTTCAGTTTTTTTGATGCAGGTCACGAGGACGGTGGGTTTCCGGCAGTTGGCTACCACTGGTTGGCCATTCATTGGCCATTGAAGCTGTCGCAAAACTTCGGCAAGCTCGGCTTTTTTCTCGTCGAGTCCTTTATGCATGTCGGTGATGATGGTCCGCTGCAAACCCAGGCCACGGGCGACACAGTGATGCGCTATCACTTGCGTTGGAAACACCGGGATCTGGACGGGGTCATGGCGCTCTATCACCCAGAGATTCAGTACAGCGATTTTTTCCAGAACCGTGTGATGGGCCTGTCTGAGTTACGTGAGTACGTGCGCAGCAGCATGCCCCGAGATCCCGATGAAGCCCTGGAGCATTCGGACCGTATTCGTTTGGACGGCAACACGGCGTTCATTCAGTACCGCATCACCCTTCGCGGCGGTGAAGGGCTGGTGTCGTTTCGGGCCAGCGAGGCGATTACCGTCCGTGACGGACTGATCTGGCGGGTCAACGAGTACGCCTCGCTGGTGCATGAGCAGCCCGTCAGCAAGGCCGCCAGCAACCAACGCCCGGCGGTCAGTCGGCTCGGGCTGTCTGCGCGCCAGTTGAGTTTCATGGCTGAAGACTTACAGCAGTATTTTCAGCGCCAGCAGCCGTATCTCGATCCCGAACTTGACCTGCAACGGGTGGCGAAGGAGTGCGGGTACAGCCGCAATCAGATTTCCTATCTGCTGAATCAGGTGCTTGGCCAGAGCTTTTATCGATACGTCAACCAGGCGCGTCTGCAGCATTTGCTCGCGGCACTGGATATCGCCACGCTGCCGCTGCGTATCGACGAACTGGCGTTTGCCGCCGGGTTCAATTCGCTGTCGGCGTTCTATAGCTGCTTTCGTCAGCACACCGGCCAGTCGCCCAAGGCCTACGTAAAACAAATTTCTTTGCGTGCACGCGCGCAAGACAACCTCTAAGTCCACGCACTAGGATCGACGTCATCGAAGTTTGAGTGGCGGAGTCTTGCATGCCGGCGTGGCGCACTATCAGTTTGTGGATGGATCAACTCGACGAGCCATTATTGGCGCGTCCCTCGCTGGAACAGGATCTGGACGTCGACGTCGCCATCATTGGCGCGGGGTACACCGGGCTCTGGACCGCCTACTACCTCAAGCGCCTGGCGCCTGACCTGAGCATCGCCATCGTTGAAGCGCAAACCGCCGGTTTTGGCGCCTCGGGGCGTAACGGCGGCTGGTTGATGGGCAATGTGCTGGGCGAAGATCGCTTGCTCGCCGACCTGCCGCCCGAACAGCGCCGGGCTTCTTTCGATTTGCTGCACGGCATCCCGGACGAAGTCGGGACAGTCCTCGAACGTGAAGGTATTGACTGTGATTACCGCAAAGGCGGGGCGCTGTATTGCGCCGCACGCTATCCGGAGCAGGAAGCCAGTCTTCGGCACTATCTCGACAAGCTCTACCGCCAGGGATTGACCGAAAGCGATTACCGCTGGCTTAGCCCCGAGCAGTTGGCGCAACAGATCAGAGTCGCCAAACCTTATGGCGGTATCTATGCACCGCACGTCGCGACCATTCACCCGGCAAAGTTGGTGCGGGGTCTGGCTCGGGCGGTGGAGAAAATGGGTGTCAGGATTTACGAGAACAGCCCGGCCACCCAATGGCAATCGGGTGGCCTGCGCACGGCGAAAGCCTCGGTTCGCAGTCGCTGGATCGTACCGGCGGTAGAAGGTTACTCGGTCACCTTGCCACCTTTGGGACGTTATCAGTTGCCGGTGCAAAGCTTGATAGTGGCCACCGAGCCGCTATCCGCTGCCACGTGGGATGAAATCGGCCTGAGTCGCGGCCAGGCCTTCAGCGAAAGCAGTCGCCAAGTCACTTACGGTCAGCGTACGGCTGACAACCGTTTGGTGTTCGGTGCCCGGGGCGGTTATCAGTTCGCTGGCAAGTTACGCCATGACTTTGACCTGACCACCAGCGAAGTGGAGCTGCGGCGCTATCTGTTCGGCGAACTCTTCCCGCGACTCAAGAACGTGCGGATCACCCATGCCTGGGGCGGCAATCTGGGGATGTCCCGGCGTTTCAAGCCGCACATGCTTTGCGATCAAGCGAGCGGCATTGCGATTTCCGGCGGCTATGGCGGAGAGGGCGTCGGTGCCAGCAACCTGGGCGGCCGGACCCTGGCGGATCTGATTCTGCAGCGTGACACCGAGCTGGTTCGCCAGCCGTGGGTCATCCGGGGTGGTCTCGACGCGCTCAGGGCGTGGGAACCGGAGCCCTGTCGCTGGCTCGGTTACAACGCGATCATCCGCAGCTTCGTCCACGAAGACCAGACCCTGGCCAACCCGGCCACCGCACCCTGGCGTCGCAAACTGGCCAGCGGTCTTGCCGGCTTCATGGAAGGTTTCATGCAGTAAACGGCGCGCTCTTCATCTATAGGCTCAATCGACAGGTACCCCCATGAGCATCACGCAATTCAAGAACACCGCCACCCTGAAGCTGGAAGCGTCGAACCCGGTCGCCGTCCCGCTGGGCACGCCCGTGGCGGTGGCCTCGACCACCAGCGTTGAGCGCGACGATGGCGTCGAAACCGGCGTTTGGGAATGCACACCCGGGCGCTGGCGGCGACAGATCGTCGCCCAGGAGTTCTGTCACTTCATCCAGGGACGCTGCACCTTTACCCCGGATGACGGTGAAACGCTGCACATAGAAGCCGGCGATGCACTGATGTTGCCAGCCAACAGCCTCGGCATCTGGGATATCCAGGAAACCGTACGCAAGACCTACGTTTTGATTTTTTGATCCTCTGATTGCCTGCCAGCTCTCCAATAAAAAGAATACAAACCAAACAGGAATCGACTCATGATCCGAAAGACACTGACTCTGGCTCCACTGGCGCTCCTCGCGTCCCTCAGCCACGCGACCGAGACCGTCAAGATCTACAACTGGTCGGACTACATCGACCCGAACACCACCAAAAACTTCCAGAAAGAAACCGGCATCGCGTTCAGCTACGACGTCTTCGACAGCAACGAAACCCTCGACGGCAAGTTGATGACCGGCAAATCCGGGTACGACGTGGTATTTCCGTCCAACCACTTCATGGCGCGGCAGATTCAGGGTGTGGCGCTGAAGAAACTCGACAAGAGCCAACTGCCGAACTGGAAAAACCTCAACCCGGCGCTGCTCAAAGCGTTACAGTCCAACGATCCGGGCAACGAACACGGCTTCCCGTACCTCTGGGGCAGCACTGGCATCGGTTACAACATCGCCAAGGTCAAGGCGGTGCTGGGTGACAACGCTCCGGTGGATTCCTGGGACTTGATTTTCAAACCCGAGAACATGAAAAAGCTGCAGAAGTGCGGCGTGGCCATCCTCGACAACGGCCCCGAGCTGTTGCCGGCAGCACTGAACTATCTGGGCCTGCCGCATCACAGCAAAAACCCTGAAGACTACAAAAAAGCTGAAGCGCTGCTGATGAAAGTCCGCCCGTATGTCAGCTATTTCCACTCGTCCAAGTACACCAGCGATCTGGCCAACGGCGACATCTGCGTGGCCGTCGGCTTCTCCGGTGACATTCTGCAAGCCGAAAACCGCGCGAAAGAAGCCAAGAACGGCGTCGACATCGGCTATTCGATTCCCAAGGAAGGCGCCGCCATCTGGTTCGACATGGTGGCCATGCCGGTAGACGCCCCGGACGAAAAGGCCGGCTACGCCTTCATGAACTACCTGCTGCGCCCAGACGTCATGGCCAGCATCAGCAACTACGTGCACTACGCCAACGGTAACGAACAGGCCGACAGCTTGATCGACCCGGCGATCAAGAACGACACCAAGGTTTACCCGAGCGCGGAGATGATGGGGAAATTGTTTGCGCTGGAGGCGATGCCGCTGAACATCGATCGGATTCGTACACGGGTTTGGAACAAGATCAGGACGGGGAGCTGACGAGATGGGTCGGGCGGTGCAACGGGCAAAGGCCCGACCTTTTCGTTCTGGCTAGAGCTATAGTGATAAGAAACCTGTTTTTTATACCTGTCATTTGTAACAGGTTCCCAGCGTTAAAATTTATCGTTATATAGCCGGGCAGGGAGTGCAAATCTACGCTTCCAATCGATTGAAGGAAATTTCACATGTCCGGCATCACAGAGCAGACAGGTAAAAATGCTAATACGGGAGTCATTGAGGGAACGGTGAAAAACCGTTACACCGAGACCAAATATCCGTTCAAAACCGAAGGCACCTGGCGCGATGAGCAGAACGGCACGCTCCGATTTCATGGCTACATGAAGGATCCCGAGGGTGAAAGTAAGTATATGCAGGTAAGTCTGCAGCTCAGCAAAAGTGATCAGCCTGCCGGTACCATTCCAGTGGGTGACCCAAAAATTTTGTATCTGGCCCTAATAAAACGAGAACCGAACGAGCAGGTGTTTAAGGCCATTTCGGGTGAGGTGATGCTTGAACGCCACCCCGAAAACGCCGTCAAGGGACAACTCACATTCACAACAAGCACCAGAGTGTTCATTTCCTACGATGTCGATGTGACGTTTGAATTTAAATGATCTAAATCGTGAGTCAAGGGGGCAGCCACATCGGATGCCTTCCTTCCATCTTCCTAAGTAATGGCACCTGCAATAGCATTTTTAGACTCAGCCTTGAAATTGAGACACACCTAACAAAAAAAAACTTACCTGTATTTAATATTTAAATAGCCGATTGTCAGACAAATCCCTCGAAACCCTCAACTACAAAAAATATTTCGACAGCACACGCATTGTTTCCGGGTACTTGCTCGAACAACTCAATTTGACGTCAAAAAAAATGTAGACGTTTGATTTCAAATTGTGTCAGTTTTCTTTCGCCTTCATTGGGCGAGTGATAGGACGATCTCGCCAGAGATTGTCGCTGTCTGACAAAAAACTGTTCATAGCAAAACAAGGAAGTGTGTTTATGTCGAAAGTAAAAAACAACGCTATTGACTCCGCCGAACAGGCGTTCCAGCCACTGCAAGCATTGGCGGCATCCAGTTCTGCGTTCAACCAGATCAATAGCTTCAGCCATCAATATGATCGGGGTGGCAACCTCACGGTCAATGGCAAACCCTCCTTCTCCGTCGACCAGGCAGCTACCCAATTACTGCGCGATGGCGCTGCCTACCAGGACAAGGACGGCAGCGGCAAAATTGAACTCACCTACACGTTCCTCACCTCGGCCTCGTCGAGCACCATGAACAAGCACGGGATTACCGGGTTCAGCCAGTTCAGCACCCAGCAGAAAGGCCAGGCCGTGCTGGCCATGCAATCCTGGGCCGACGTGGCCAATGTCACTTTCACCGAGAAGACCACGGGCGGCGACGGTCACATGACCTTCGGCAACTACAGCGGCGGCCAGGATGGCGCGGCGGCCTTCGCCTATCTGCCTGGCACGGGTGCGGGTTATGACGGTACTTCCTGGTACCTGACCAACAGCAGCTACACGCCAAACAAGACGCCGGACCTGAATAATTACGGCCGGCAGACCCTGACCCACGAAATCGGTCACACCCTGGGCCTTGCCCATCCTGGCGACTACAACGCCGGCGAGGGCGCTCCGACCTACAACGACGCGTCCTACGGGCAAGACACCCGCGGTTACAGCGTCATGAGCTATTGGAGTGAAAGTAATACCAATCAGAACTTCAGCAAAGGCGGCGTCGAAGCCTATTCGTCCGGTCCGCTGATGGACGATATCGCGGCCATCCAGAAGCTCTATGGCGCCAACACCACCACCCGTACCGGTGACACCACTTACGGCTTCAACTCCAACGCCGGTCGCGACTTCCTGAGCGCGTCTTCGTCGTCGGACAAGGTTGTGTTTTCGGTATGGGATGCGGGCGGTAAGGACACGCTGGACTTCTCAGGTTTTAGCCAAAACCAGAAGATCAACCTCAACGAGGCCTCGTTCTCCGACGTTGGCGGCCTGGTGGGTAACGTGTCCATCGCCAAGGGCGTCACTGTCGAGAATGCCATCGGCGGTTCGGGCAACGACCTGCTGATCGGCAACAGCGTGTCCAACGAACTGAAAGGCGGTGCCGGTAACGACATCCTCTTCGGTGCGGGCGGCGCGGACAAGCTGTGGGGCGGCGCCGGTTCGGACACCTTCGTGTTCGCGGCCAGCAGCGATTCCAAACCTGGTGCAGTTGACCAGATCCTCGACTTTGTCAGCGGCCTGGACAAGATCGACCTGACCGGCATCACCAACGGCACAGGCCTGCACTTCGTGAACTCGTTCACCGGTGCGGCAGGCGATGCAGTGTTAACCACGTCGGGCGGTAACAGCCTGTTGTCGGTGGACTTCTCCGGGCATGGCGTGGCTGATTTCCTGGTCAGCACCGTGGGCCAGGCGGCTTACTCCGACATCGCTGCGTGATGTGAGGTGAAAACGAGGGCGGCGCAGACGCGCTGCTCTCTGCCCCTTGAGATGAGTAAAGCGCCTTATGATCCATAACGGCTTCACCTGCAGAACCACCGCGTGGCTATTGGCGACGTTCATGATGTTTTTTGGAGATTTAGCCATGGCGAGCAGCCTGAAATTAGCAGACCCCTCTGAGCTGGCCGGCAAATGGCAGGCGACCCTGATCGCCAAAGAGGACTCGCCAGCGTCCCAGGCATTGCAGGACAAACCGTCAAACGTGTGCACCCTCGAACTTCAAGCGAACCAAACCCTGGGTGAGGGCGCCAAGTGCCTGAGCGCCTGGTTGGGCGAGCAAACAATCGGTTGGTTTACGGAGCCCGACGGCATCGCAATCACTGGGCCTGAAGGCTCAAAAGTGCTGTTTTTCAGTCGGCATCGTGATGGGTTTTATCAAAGCACGTTGAAATCCGGGTTGATCATTATGCTCCAGCGAGAAGTGCATTAAGTCCAACGCCTGCCAATAGCGTTATAAGCCGCAGATCAATAATCGAAGCGCTTGGTCGACGACAAAGAGTTGTTATTGAAGTGTAAGCGGTACTTGCAAAAAAAAGATTAAACAGACCTCGCCAGGTATGGCGAGGGATAACACCTCAGGAAGAACCCATGAAGATGGCAAAGAGCCCGGCCACTGCACCTTTAATCAAGGCCCTGGGCGACTATAAGAGCATCCTGATCAGCGTCGGTTGTTTTACCGCATTGATTAACGTGCTGATGCTGGTTCCGTCGATTTATATGCTCCAGGTCTATGACCGCGTATTGTCGTCGCAAAACGAAACAACGCTGGCCATGTTGTCATTAATGGTGGTCGGGTTCTTTGCCTTCATTGGCTTGCTGGAGATTGTTCGCAGTTTCATTGTCATCCGCATCGGCAGCCAACTGGAGCGACGCTTCAATTTGCGGGTCTATCAGGCGGCGTTCGAGCGCAACCTGTTCAAAGGCGAAGGCAACGCCGGACAGTCGTTGGGGGACCTGACCCATATTCGCCAGTTCGTCACCGGTCCGGCTTTGTTTGCCTTCTTCGACGCGCCGTGGTTCCCGGTCTATCTGTTCGTGATCTACCTCTTCAATGTCTGGCTCGGAGTGTTTGCGACGGTGGGCGCGGTGCTGTTGATTGGCCTTGCTTGCCTCAACGAGACAATGACCAAAAAGCCCTTGGGCGAAGCGGCAGGGTTTTCCCAGAAATCCAGCCAACTGGCCACCAGTCACCTGCACAACGCCGAAACCATTCAAGCCATGGGTATGCTCGGGGCGTTGCGTAAACGTTGGTTTCAGGTTCATTCACGCTTCCTCGGCCTGCAGAACCAGGCCAGCGACACCGGTGCCGTCATAAGCTCCCTGAGCAAAACCCTGCGCCTGTGCCTGCAATCGCTGGTGCTGGGTCTTGGCGCATTGCTGGTGATCAAGGGCGATATGACGGCCGGGATGATGATCGCCGGTTCCATCCTGATGGGTCGGGTCCTGAGCCCCATCGATCAGTTGATTGCCGTGTGGAAACAGTGGAGCGGCGCCAAACTTGCGTACCGTCGTCTCGACGCCTTGCTGCAAGCCTTTCCACCGAGTGACGAGGCCATGGCGCTGCCGGCCCCGAAAGGCCAGATCACTTTCGAGCAAGTCAGTGCCGGCCCGCCGGGGCAACGGGCAGCGACCTTGCACCTGGTCAATTTCAACCTTGGAGCAGGTGAAGTGATGGGCGTGCTCGGCGCTTCCGGTTCCGGTAAATCGACCCTGGCCCGGGTGCTGGTTGGCGTCTGGCCAACGCTTGGCGGAACGGTGCGGCTCGACGGCGCGGACATTCATCGCTGGAACCGTGACGACCTCGGCCCCTACATCGGTTATCTGCCGCAAGACATCGAACTGTTCAGCGGCAGCATCGCCGAAAACATCGCCCGGTTTCGGGAGGCGGATCCGCAAAAAGTCGTTGAAGCCGCGCAGCAGGCCGGCGTTCACGAACTGATCCTGCGCATGCCTCAGGGCTACGACACTGTGCTCGGCGAGGACGGCAGTGGACTGTCCGGTGGCCAAAAACAGCGTGTGGCCCTGGCGCGCGCCCTGTATGGCAATCCGAGTCTGGTGGTGCTGGATGAACCCAACTCCAACCTCGACACCGTAGGCGAATCGGCACTGGCTGGCGCCATTGCGCACCTGAAAACCCGGGGCACTAGCGTGATTCTGGTCACCCATCGATCTTCGGCGCTGGCCCAGGCCGACAAATTGCTGGTGCTCAGCGAAGGCCGTTTGCAGGCCTTCGGCCCGAGCCAGGACGTGCTCAAGGCACTCTCCGGCGCCCAGGAACAACATCGTGAAAAAGCAGTGCCAGCGCCGGGCGGGCTCAGTATGAGCCGGCAATATCAGGCCTCGACAGGAAATTCGGGTGTATGAGCAGGGCACAGATGAACAGTCAAAACGAAGCGACCATGGAACACGACTACATCGCTGAACGCCCTGAGCGCGACGCGGGTTTCTTCGCCCGCATGGGCTGGATACTGGCGATCGTCGGCGCCGGCAGTTTCTTCACTTGGGCCAGTCTCGCACCTCTCGACCAAGGCATTCCCGTGCAAGGCACGGTCGTGGTGTCGGGCAAGCGCAAAGCCGTGCAATCGATGAGCAATGGCGTGGTCAGCCAGATTTTGGTGCGCGAGGGCCAAGTGGTAAAGCAGGGCCAGTCGCTGTTCCGCCTTGACCAGACTCAGGTCGCGGCCGACGTGCAATCCCTGCGAGCGCAGTACCGCATGGCCTGGGCCAGTCTGGCGCGATGGCAGAGTGAACGGGACAACCTCAAGCAGGTGCGTTTCCCCGCTGAACTGAGCAACGATCCCGACCCACGCCTGGCGCTGGTCCTCGAAGGCCAACAACAGTTGTTCAGCAGTCGCCGTGAAGCGTTTTCCCGCGAACAGGCCGCCTTGCGCGCCAGCATCGAAGGCGCCAGCGCGCAACTGGCTGGCATGCGCCGCGCCCGCACTGACCTGACTGCCCAGGCCAGCTCTCTGCAACAACAGTTGAGCAACCTTCAGCCCCTGGCGGATAACGGCTTCATCCCGCGCAATCGGTTGATGGAGTACCAGCGTCAGCTGTCGCAAGTTCAGCAACAATTGGCGGAAAACGCCGGCGAAAGCGGCCGGGTAGAGCAGGGCATTCTCGAATCACGGCTGAAACTGCAGCAGCACATCGAGGAATACCAGAAAGAAGTCCGCACCCAACTGGCCGATGCGCAATTGAAAAGCGTGACGCTGGAAGAGCAACTGACCTCCGCCGGGTTCGATCTGCAACACAGCGAGATCATCGCCACGGCCGATGGCATCGCGGTCAACCTCGGGGTTCACACCGTGGGCGCGGTGGTGCGTCAGGGCGAAACCCTGCTGGAGATCGTGCCTCAGGGGACGAGTCTGGAGGTGGAAGGGCACCTGCCGATCAACCTGGTCGACAAGGTCGGGACGCACTTGCCGGTGGACATTCTGTTCACTGCGTTCAACCAGAGCCGCACGCCGCGAGTGCCCGGCGAGGTCAGCCTGATCTCCGCCGACCAGATGATCGACGAGAAAACCGGTGCGCCGTATTACGTGCTGCGCAGCAGCGTGAGCGATCAGGCCATGGAAAAACTCAACGGCCTGGTGATCAAGCCCGGCATGCCGGCAGAAATGTTCGTGCGCACGGGTGAACGTTCACTCCTCAACTATTTGTTCAAACCGCTGCTCGACCGGGCAGGCTCCGCGTTGACCGAGGAATAAGGATGTTCGGCTGTATGAATAAGCTTTCCATGCTCGCCTCGACCCTGGCGTTGCTGACCTGCAACAGTGTGCTGGCCATGGGGCCGTTCGGCGTCTACGAACAAGCATTGCGCAACGATCCGGTGTTTCTCGGCGCCATCAAAGAACGCGATGCAGGCCTCGAAAACCGCGCCATCGGCCGCGCCGGGCTGTTGCCGAAACTCGGTTACAACTACAACAAGGGCCGCAACACCTCGAAAGTGACGTACTTGAACGATCGCGGTCGCAGCCAGAGTGATGATCGTAACTACAGCAGTTACGGCTCGACGTTCACCCTGCAACAACCGTTGCTCGACTACGAGGCATACGCGGCGTATCGCAAAGGCGTGGCGCAGTCGCTGTTCGCCGATGAGAACTTTCGCGGTAAAAGCCAAGAGCTGCTGGTTCGGGTGCTGGAGAACTACACCAAAGCACTGTTCGCTCAGGATCAGATCGACATTGCCCTGGCCAAGAAAAAAGCCTTTGAGCAACAGTTCCAGCAGAACGAGCAAATGTTTCGTCAGGGCGAGGGCACGCGCACCGATATTCTTGAGGCCGAGTCGCGCTATGAGCTGGCCTCGGCCGAGGAAATCGAAGCCCGTGATGAGCAGGACGCGTCGTTACGAGAGCTGGGCGCGCTGATTGGCGTGCCGGCGATCAACATCGGCGACCTGGCGCCGCTGGACCAGAATTTCCAGACCTTCGCCCTGCAACCGGCCAATTACGACACCTGGCACGAGATCGCGGTGGCCAACAACCCGAACCTGGCCTCCCAGCGCCAGGCGCTGGAGGTGGCGCGCTACGAGGTTGAACGCAATCGCGCCGGGCACCTGCCCAAAGTCAGCGCTTACGCCTCCGTGCGGCAGAACGAGTCGGAAAGTGGCAACACCTACAACCAACGTTACGACACCAACACCATCGGCATCGAAGTCAACGTGCCGCTGTATGCCGGTGGCGGGGTCTCAGCCTCGACTCGCCAGGCCAGCCGCGCGATGGAGCAGGCCGAATACGAACTGGACGGTAAGACCCGGGAAACGTTGATCGAGCTTCGTCGGCAGTTCAGCGCCTGCCTGTCGGGCGTGAGCAAACTGCGGGCCTACCAGAAAGCCCTGGTCTCTGCCGAAGCGCTGGTGGTGTCGACCAGGCAAAGCATCCTTGGCGGTGAACGCGTCAACCTCGATGCGCTGAACGCCGAACAACAACTTTTTACCACCCGCCGGGACCTGGCCCAGACACGTTATGACTACTTGATGGCCTGGACCAAGTTGCATTACTACGCAGGGACGTTGAATGAGCAGGATTTGGCGAGGGTGGATGAGGCGTTTGGGCGGGGGCCAAGGACTCAATGATTTGAACATGTAGCAGGGAGATGTGTTGCTGCCCTTGATGGGGAACCAGAATTCTAAAAAAAAGCGAGAATTCATGAACACGGACGTACAGATCAAGTCGATTTCGGTCGGCACGTTACTGCTCTGGATTTCATTAGCGCCAGGTTCGGCCCAAGCGCTTTATCAGGAAACCGGCACCCTCGGCGATGCCGCCAGTTGGCGCACCGTAGAATTCCAGCGCGACTGGGGCCTTGCCCGCATGCAGGCCGATCAAGCCTATGCCGCCGGCATCACGGGCAAAGGCGTGAAAATCGGCGAGCTTGATTCTGGCTTCGATGCTTCCCATCCAGAATTCGCTACCGACCGTTACCACGCGGTGCTGGCAAGCGGCAGTTACGTCGATGGTTCGTCGTTCAACGTCGACGGCACGCTCAACCCCAACAACGATTCCCACGGCACGCATGTCGCCGGCACCATCGGTGCCTCGCGTGACGGCACTGGTATGCACGGCGTGGCCTACAACGCGCAGGTCTACGTCGGCAACACCAACAAGAACGATAGCTTCCTCTTCGGCCCCACTCCTGATCCACGCTACTTCAAAGCGGTCTATAACGCGTTGGCGGATGCCGGTGTGCGAGCGATCAACAACAGCTGGGGCAGCCAACCACCGGATGTCAGCTATCGGACCCTCGACGATCTGCATGCGGCCTACGCCCAGCACTGGAACAAAGGCACCTGGCTCGACGAGGCAGCCGACGTTTCCCGACGCGGCGTGATCAACGTGTTCAGCGCCGGCAACAGCGGTTACCCCAACGCCAGCGTGCGTTCAGCCTTGCCGTATTTTGAGCCGGACCTGGAAGGCCACTGGCTGGCGGTGTCGGGGCTGGATCAAAGCAACCAGCAGAAGTACAACCAGTGCGGGATCGCCAAGTATTGGTGCATCACCACCCCTGGCGCGAAGATCGACAGCACCATTCCCGGCGCAGGCTATGCGATCAAGTCCGGCACCTCCATGTCCGCGCCGCATGCCACCGGTGCCTTGGCGCTGGTGATGGAACGCTATCCGTACATGAGCAACCAGCAGGTGCTGGAAACCCTGCTGACCACCGCTACCCAACTCGACGGTTCGATCACCGAGGCACCCAATACCCGCGTCGGTTGGGGTGTGGCCAACCTTGAACGGGCGATGGGCGGGCCGGGGCAATTACTCGGGCGTTTCGACGCCAATCTGGGGGCAGGGCAGAGCGATGTCTGGAGCAATGACATCTCGGACAAAGCGCTGATCCAGCGTCAGAGCGAAGACGCGGCGGAGCACAGTGCCTGGCAACAGACGTTGAGGGCCAAAGGTTGGGAGAGCGGTGTGCCGGTCGGTGCCAGCAAACAGGATCAGACCGACTATGCGGTGGGCATGGCACGCAATCTCGCAGCCATCACTCGGGTCTACGAAGGCAGTCTGATCAAGTCCGGTGCCGGACGTCTGATGCTGACCGGCGACAATACCTGGCGCGGGCCGACCACGGTGAATGGCGGTCTGCTGTTGGTCAACGGTTCGTTGGCATCAAAGGTGACCGTCAATGACAGCGGCACGCTGGGTGGTTCAGGACGAGTCGGCGCACTGACCGCCAACCGCGGCGCTACGGTTGCGCCCGGCAATTCCATTGGCACCTTGCAGGTCAGTGGCGATGTCGCCTTTGCGCCGGGTTCGACCTACGCAGTGGAGCTATCGCCGACCGAGGGTGACCGGATCATCGCGGGCGGCACGGCCACGGTCAGCGGCGCGACCGTCAGCCTGTCACTGGAAAGCAGCCCGACCTTGCTCAGCACTCAACAAGTGCAAAGTCTGCTCGGTCATCAGTACAACATCCTGCAAGCGGCCGGCGGAATTCAAGGTCAGTTCGGCGCCGTGCTGCCCAACTATCTGTTCATCGGTGGCAGCCTTGATTACGCCGCCACCGGCATCCAACTGAGTGTCGAACGCAACGACACGACCTTCGCCAGCGTCGGCCAAACGCCGAACCAGCGCTCCGTTGCTTCCGCCGTGGAAGGGCTTGGGGCGGGTAATCCGGTTTATGTAAGCCTGCTGCTGTCGCCCACTGCAACGTCCGCCCAACAGGCGTTTCAGCAGTTATCGGGGGAAATCTATCCGGCGCTAGGGTCCGTACTGATCAACGACAGTCGTTACCTGCGTGATGCCGTCGGTGAGCGACTGGTTGACGCCCAAGGTGCTCAAAGCAATGGCTGGATCAAGGCGCTGGGCGCCTGGGGCAAGACCGATGACCGCCATGACACCGCCGGTTACACCACGTCGATTGGCGGCTTGCTCGCCGGTGTCGACGGGTCGCTCGATGAGCAAACCCGGATCGGTCTGGTCACCGGTTATAGCGACAGTTCGGTGAGCATGGGCTCCGGCACGCATTCATCGGCCAAGGTCGACAGCTATCACCTGGGCGCTTATGCCGGCCGCGAGTCAGGTGCCTGGCGCCTGAGTGCCGGCGGTGCCTACAGCTGGCATCGGGCCGACGTCAAACGCGACTTGCAATACGGCGACGTCAGCGCCGAACAGAAAGCCAAGGTCGATGCCGGGACCACCCAAGTGTTCGGTGAAGCGGCGTATCGCCTGAACCTGCAACCTCTGGCACTCGATCCCTTCGCGAATCTGGCTTACGTGCACCTCGTCACCGAAGGTTTCACCGAGAAAGGTGACGCCGCCGCACTGAAAAGCAGTGGCGACACGCGTGACGCAGTGCTCAGCACGTTGGGCGTGCGCGCGTTGAAAACCGTGAACCTGTCCGGCCAGCAACAGCTGGACCTGAGCGGTAGCCTCGGCTGGCAGCACAACCTGAGCAACACCGATTCCAAAGAGCATCTGGCGTTTGCCAGCGGCAGTACAGCGTTTGCCGTGGAGAGTTTGCCCATGGTGCGTGACGCAGCGCTGGTGGGCGCCCATGCCAGCCTGGCCCTGAGCCGGGACATTCGCTTGAACCTCGATTACACCGGCCAACTGGCCAGCCGCGAGAAGAGCCATGGCGTCGGGCTCAGCCTCAATTGGCAGTTTTAACGCGAACCTAGCAGCTGGCGCAGGCTGCGCCAGCTGCTACAGGGATCGTGCTTCACAAATAAAAAAAATAGGTGCTTTCAAGGCCCAGGAATTTTGGCAACACAACTAAGGACGGTAGCTGGATGAATAACAAGTACAACAATCTTGCCTTGCTCTGCGCATTGGCCACCCTCGGTACCGCGCAAGCGGCGCCCTACGTGGAAAACGGTAGAGCGGGCGATCCCAACAGTTGGCGCAGCGCTGAATTCAATGCCGATTGGGGACTGGGAGCGGTCAACGCACAAGAGGCCTACGCCGCCGGTTACACCGGTAAAGGCGTGAAACTGGGGATCTTCGACCAACCGGTCTACGCCGCGCATCCGGAATTTTCCGGTCCCAACAAAGTGATCACTCTGGTCACCAGCGGCATCCGCGAATACACCGACCCGTACATCCCGGTCAAAGCCGGCGATGCGTTTCGTTATGACGGTTCGCCCTCGGTCGGCTCCGACGGCAAGCTCGGTGCCCACGGCACCCACGTTGGAGGGATCGCTGCCGGCAGTCGAGATGGCGGCCCGATGCATGGCGTGGCATTCGGTGCGCAGATCATCAGTGCGGATAACGGAGATCCGGGCCCGGAGGACGGCATTATTCGCGGCAACGACGGAGCGGTCTACAAGGCCGGTTGGGATGCCTTGATCGCCAGCGGCACGCGGATCATCAACAACAGCTGGGGCATCGGCATCACCGATCGCTTCGACCTCGGAGGACGCAACCCGGCGTACCCGCATTTCACCGTGCAAGACGCGCAATTGCAGTTCAACGAGATCCGTCCGTTACTCGGGACCAAACCGGGCGGAGCCTACGACGGCGCCATCGCGGCGGCTCGCAGCGGTATCGTGACGATCTTCGCGGCCGGCAACGACTACAACCTCAACAACCCGGACGCCATCGCGGGCCTGGGTTATTTCGTCCCGGACATCGCGCCGAACTGGGTCACCGTGGCGGCCTTGCAAAAGAACCCGGACCTCAACAGCCCGGACCTCTACAACATCAGCACCTTCTCTTCACGCTGCGGCTACACCGCAAGCTTTTGCGTGTCTGCACCGGGCAGCAAGATCTACAGCTCGATCATCAGCGGTACCAACGCCGGCAACCTGACCACCGGCTACGCCAACTACAACGGCACCTCGATGGCGGCGCCGCATGTCGCCGGTTCCATGGCAGTGCTGATGGAGCGCTTCCCGTACATGACCGGCGCCCAGGTCGCCAGCGTGTTGCGCACCACAGCCACCGACCTCGGTGCGTCGGGTGTCGATTCGCTGTATGGCTGGGGCATGATCAACCTGCGCAAAGGCATCGATGGCCCGGCGATGTTCGTCACCGAGCAGGACATTCCCGACGAATTCCGCATTCAGGGGGCCTACGGTTCGAGTCAGTTTGTCGCGGATTTGCCAGGCATCGGCGCGATCATCGACGCGGGCAAACCGACCGAACGCGTCTGCAATGACGTGCACTGCGGCCTCGACACGTGGCGCAACGACATTTCCGGGCACGGCGGTTTGACCAAGCAAGGCATCGGCACGCTGGTCATGACTGGCGCCAACACCTACACCGGCCCGACGCTGGTCAATCAGGGCCGCCTGGCTATCAACGGTTCGCTCGCATCAGCCGTCACGGTCAATGACAGCGGCATCCTCGGGGGTAACGGTCGCATCAGTGCGCTGACCGCCAAAAGCGGCGGCACCGTGGCGCCGGGCAATTCCATCGGCACCTTGCAGGTGGCGGGCGACGTAACCTTCGAGCGCGGCTCGACCTATGCCGTGGAATTGTCGCCCACCCGCAGCGACCAGATCGTGGCGGGCGGTAAAGCCGTGATCGACGGCGCTACCGTCAGCCTGTCCCTGGAAAACAGCCCGACCTTGCTGACCACCAGCGAAGTAAAATCCCTGCTCGGCAATCAATACAACATTCTGCAAGCGGCCGGCGGGATCGAAGGGCGTTTCGGCGCGGTGCTACCGGATTACCTGTTCATCGGAGGCACACTCGACTACTCGGCCAATGGCATCCAACTGGCGGTAGAGCGCAACGCAACGTCCTTCACCAGCGTCGGCCAAACCCCGAATCAACGCGCTGTCGCCGCCGCCGCCGAGCAATTGGGCGCCGGCAATCCACTCTATGAAACCTTGCTGTTGTCGCCGACCGCCGCCGTCGCGCAACAAGCCTTCCAGCAGCTCTCCGGTGAGATTCACCCGGCAATCGGCACGCTTCTGATCAACGACAGCCGCTACCTGCGCGATGCAGTCGGCGAACGCCTGCGTGAGCGTGATCTGTTCGATGCCGCGGCACCGACCGATGACCGTAGCAACGCCTGGGTCAAAGTCCTCGGCGCCTGGGGCAAGAGCGATGGCGGGCATGACAACGCCAGTTCCAACAGCTCCATTGGCGGCTTGCTGGCCGGTGTCGACGGTCTGATCACTGAAGATACGCGGCTGGGTTTCGTGACCGGTTACAGCGACAGTTCGTTGAGCATGGGCGACGGCACGCATTCGTCAGCCTCCGTCGACAGTTACCACTTGGGCGCCTATCTGGGCCATGAAATCGATGCGCTTCGTCTGAGCGTCGGCGGCGCATACAGCTGGCATCGCATCGACGTGAAGCGTGATCTGCAATTCGGCGACGTCAGCGGTAAACAGAAATCCAAACGCGACGCGACAACCGCACAACTGTTCACCGAAGCGGCGTATCGCCTGGATCTGCAACCGCTGGCACTAGAACCGTTCGCCAATCTGGCCTACGTGCACCTCAACAGCGACAGCTTCACCGAGAAGGGTGATGCCGCGGCACTCAAGGGTGGCGAAGACACCCGCGACGCCGTGCTCTCGACCCTCGGTGTACGGGCGAGCAAATCGGTTGCCCTGTCGGACAAGCAGCAACTGGAACTGTCCGGCACCCTGGGCTGGCAGCACAACCTGAGCAACACCCGTTCCGAAGATCACCTGGCCTTCGCAAACGGCAACACCGGGTTCAGCGTGCAGAGCGTTTCCATGGATCGCAACGCCGCCGTTGTGGGCGCGCGCGCCGGTCTGGCGGTAGCGCAGGATGTGCGGGTGAGCCTGGATTACAACGGACTGCTGGGCTCCAACGAGAAAGACCATGGTGTGGGTCTGACGCTCGACTGGCAGTTTTGATTTAACGCAAAGGAAGCAAGCATATGGGACTTTTTGACTACAAAAATGCCGACGGCAAGGCGTTGTACTCCGATGCCATCGCGCTGACGCTGTATGCGTACACGCCAACGGGGCAGCCGCTGCCGGCGACCGGATGGGCGCCGATTGGCGCTACGCAGTTGGGTTATCAGGGCAAGGTCGGTGCTCTGGGCACCTTCTATGGTGAGAAGGATGGCTTCACCAGCGCCGAAGCCGAAGTACTCGGCAAGTACGACGCCGCGGGCAAGCTGATCGGTATCGGCATTGCCTTGCGTGGCACCGGAGGCCTGGGTTACAGCGACACCTTCGGCGACATGAAAAACAATTTGCTGGCCGCCGTCGGCCCGGTGGATTACGCGACGAACTATACGAAAAACGCCTTCGACACCTTGCTCAAGGACGTCGCCGCGTTTGCGATTGCCCATGACCTGAGCGCCAGAGACGTAATGGTCAGTGGTCATAGCCTGGGCGGGCTGGGGGTCAACAGCCTCGCGCAATTGAGCGGCAGCAACTGGGGCGGCTTCTTCAAGGACGCCAACTACATCGCCTTCGCCTCACCGACCCAGAGCGCCACCGGCAACAATGTGTTGAACATCGGCTACGAGAACGACCCGGTGTTTCGGGCACTCGACGGCACCACGTTCAGCAGCGGTTCTCTGGGCAAACACGATGGTCATCAGGACTCGGCGACCAACAACATCGTCAACTTCAACGACCAGTACGCGTCCACCTCGCAGAACCTGGTGCCGTTCAGCATCCTCAACCCGCTGAACTGGTCGGCTCACGGCTCGCTGGGTTATGCCGGCGGTTTGAATCGGGTGATCGACTCGCGTTTCTACGACCTCACCGACAAGGACTCGACGCTGATCGTGTCCAACCTGACGGAATCGTCCCGAGGCAAGACCTGGGTCGAGGACCTTGGTCGCAGCGGCGAACCCCACACCGGCAGCACCTTCATCATCGGCACGGACAGTAACGACCTGCTCAAGGGCGGTGCCGGCAATGACTTCATCGAAGGCCGCGACGGCAACGACCGGTTCCGCGATGACGGCGGCTTCAACATCCTGCTGGGCGGCAAGGGCAGCAACACCTTGGAATTGCAGAAGCCGTTGCAGAACGTCAGCTTAGCCAACGATGGCGACGGCACGCTGTACGTGCGTGATGCCTACGATGGCATCAGCATGACGCGCGACATCGGCGCGCTGGTCAGCAAGGAGTCGGGCTCATGGTGGGGGAGCAAGGAGGTGACTTACAGCGTCACCGCCAACGGTTTGCTCAACGGCAGCGAACTGATCCACTACAACCACTCGCTCAACGGTGACGCCTACAGCAACACCCTGGCAGCCAGCGTCGACGGCGACTGGTTGTTCGGCAATGCCGGCGACGACCTGCTGCGCAGCGACAAAAGCCACGTGACCTTCGTCGGTGGCGCGGGCAATGACGTGATGCAGGCCTCGGGTGGCAACAACACGTTCCTGTTCAGCGGCGCCTTTGGTTTCGACGCGATCAATGGCTACCAGGGCAATGACAAACTGGTGTTCATGGGCGTCCAGGGCGCGGGGCAGGGTTATGACTACCAGCAACACGCTTCGCAGTCGGGCCATGACACGGTGCTGAAGGTGGGTGACTTCGCCGTGACTCTGGTGGGGGTGGGACTGGATAACCTGTCGGCTTCAGGCATTACGTTTGCCTAAAGGCTGCCGGCACTAAATGCTCCGGGGCGCCTCGTTATCGGGCGTCCTGGTTGTGAGCTATCTCTGACAATTCCAACAAATAGAGAGGCAATACCCATGGGTGTGTACGACTACAAAAACTTTGGCACAGCAGATTCCAAAGCGTTATTTACCGACGCGATGGCAATCACGCTGTATTCCTATCACAACCTCGATAACGGCTTTGCCACCGGCTATCAGCACAATGGCTTCGGCCTTGGCTTGCCGGCGACATTGGTCACCGCGCTGCTTGGCGGCACCGATTCCCAAGGTGTGATACCCGGCGTTCCCTGGAATCCCGATTCGGAAAAAGCCGCGCTGGACGCGCTGCAGAAAGCCGGCTGGACGCCAATCACGGCCTCGCAACTAGGCTATGACGGCAAGGTCGACGCACGCGGAACGTTCTTCGGCGAAAAGGAAGGCTACACCAGCGCTCAGGTGGAAATCCTCGGCAAGTACGACGCGCAGGGTCATCTCAGCGAAATCGGTATCGCCTTTCGCGGCACCAGCGGCCCCCGGGAAACCCTGGTCAGTGATTCAATCGCAGACGTGATCAACGATCTGATGGCGGCGTTGGGGCCGAAGGATTACGCCAAGAACTACGTCGGCGAAGCCTTCGGCGACCTGCTCAGTGACGTTGCGGCATTTGCCCGGGCCAATGGCCTGTCGGGCAAGGACGTGCTGGTCAGCGGCCATAGCCTCGGTGGGTTGGCGGTCAATAGCCTGGCGGATCTGAGCAACGACAAATGGGCCGGCTTCTATCAGGATTCCAACTACATCGCCTACGCCTCGCCGACCCAAAGCAGCACGGACAAAGTGCTCAACGTCGGTTACGAAAACGACCCGGTGTTCCGCGCCCTCGACGGCTCGTCGTTCAACCTGTCGTCGGTGGGCGTACACGACGCCGCCAAAGACTCGGCGACCGATAACATCGTCAGCTTCAACGATCACTACGCCTCGACGGCTTGGAACGTGCTGCCGTTCTCGATCCTCAACATTGCGACCTGGATCTCGCACTTGCCCACTGCCTATGGCGACGGCATGAACCGGGTGATCGAGTCGGCGTTCTATGAGCTCACCAGCAAAGACTCGACGATCATCGTTGCCAACCTGTCGGACCCCGCGCGCAGCAACACCTGGGTCCAGGATCTGAACCGCAACGCCGACACCCATAAGGGCAGCACCTTTATTATCGGCAGCGACGGCAACGATCTGATCCAGGGTGGCAAGGGCAACGACTACCTGGAAGGCCGCGATGGCAACGACACCTTCCGCGACGGTGGTGGCTACAATATTCTGTTGGGCGGCAAGGGCAACAACGTGCTGGACTTGCAACAGTCGGTGAAAAACGTCGACTTCGCCAATGACGGTGCCGGCAATCTGTACATCCGCGACGCCAAGGGTGGCATCAGTATTACCCGCGACATCGGCAGCCTCGTGACCAAGGAACCGGGGTTCCTATGGGGGCTGCTCAAGGATGACGTAACCCACAGCGTCACTGCCGAGGGCCTTAAGACGGGCAACAACCTGACTCAGTACGCTTCAACGGTGAAGGGTGGCGCTGGCGTCGATACGCTCAAGGCTCACGCCGGCGGCGACTGGTTGATGGGGCTGGGCGGCAACGATCATTTGATCGGCGGCAAGGGTAACGACGTGTTTATCGGTGGGGTGGGAAATGACCTTCTGGAGTCGGGAGGCGGGATCGATACCTTTTTGTTTAGCGGCGCGTTTGGTCAGGACCGGGTGGTTGGCTACCAGGCCAGCGACAAACTGGTGTTTCTCGGGGTTCAAGGGGTAACGCCAAACGACGACTATCGGGCGCATGCCGCGGCGGTGGGGCACGACACGGTGCTGACGTTTGGGGGGGATTCAGTGACATTGGTCGGGGTGGGATTGGATAGTTTGTCGGGTGCGGGGATTGTTATGGCCTGAGTGTGATGTGACGCTTCATCGCGAGCGAGCTCGCGATGAACGATACGCGCAATTCAGTCTTCCTGCCGAATCGTGGTCACTTCATCGGCCTTGACCTTCACTTTTGCCCCGGAAATATCTTCGAACTCAAAGAAGCCATCCTTGGTCTTGGTTTTCGGTATGTCCTTGGTCAAATACTGGGTGCCGTTCTGCAGCGTCACTACCGTTGGCGTCGAGCAACCCGCCAGGGCCAGGAAGGCCGCTACCGCCAGGGGCAAGCCCAGAGTCTTGATATTCATAACCACCTCTCATACTTCAAAAAAACAGCGCGACTGTCGCGAATGAAATCAATCGTCACTGTACCTCTAACGCGGTTGGTGCGATGGATCGGCAGAAAGTTCATAGACACCCAAAAAATTACCGAATAGCGCCGCCGCTTATCCTTTTCCGTTTGCACCGGGCAGGGCGTAGCTGGTATCTGTACGCATAACCAGTACTCGCTCGCCATGGCCTTTTTTCCTGTGACTGCAAATCCTCTCGACGATCCGTTCTACTACTTGAACAACTTCATGCAAGTGCTTGATTGGCTTGAACATCGCTATGCCGATGTGTTGAGTGTCGAAGAGCAACACTTCATCCGCGGGTTCATTCGGCTGCCCCGTGAGTCCAGGGCGCTGTTGGTCAGGATGGTGATGCGCAAGGGGAATCACTTCAGGGCGAGCAAGCTGCACTACCTCGAAATCGGCGACACCGCCAATGCCGCCGGCCCATTGCTGGCGCTGGGCTGGATCGATGAGCAATGGCCGCTGTCGATCGATGCGCTGTTCGAGGTGTTGCTCAAGGCAGAAATTCTCCAGTGTTTTGGCACCATCATCGATCAGCCCAAGGAAAAAAAGACCGATTGGCTGCCGGTACTGAGCGAGCGGTTTCCCCAGGCTCAAAGCTTCGGCCAGTGGTGCCCGTCGCTGGATGACCGATTGTTCAGCCTGACCATCATGGGCCTGTGCGACCGGCTGCGTTTGATGTTTTTCGGCAATCTTTACCAGGATTGGTCCGAGTTCGTGCTGGCTGACTTGGGCATCTTTACCTATGAAAAAGTCGAGTTCTGCGCCGATTCCCGAGGCCTGCGCAGCCGTGACGACGTGGATGCCTGCCTCTTCCTTCATGAGTGTCAGCAGCATTTCGAGGCCGGCGAAGCAGTGGAAGGCATTGTCGAGCAGATCAACGCACTGGCGCTGAGCAATCCCTGGCTGCAACGACGTCGCGGCAAATTGTTATTCCAGATAGGTCAGCACTGCGAGCGCATGGCGGATTTCTCTACCGCACTGACGATCTACCGCGAGTGTGCCTATCCCGGCGCGCGATTGCGGTTGATTCGCGTGTTGGAGCGCTGCGGTGAATACCAGTTGGCCATGGACCTGGCCGTCGCGGTGGAGCAAACGCCGGAAAGCGCCGCCGAGCAGCAACAATTGCTGCGTGTGCTACCCAGGCTGCGGCGCAAGCTTGGCGGGCCGGCGATGAAGCGCGTATCCCCACGGGAGATGCTGCGCCTGGACCTGCAACTGCCCAGGACCGACCTGGCGTTGTCAGTGGAGTATTACGTTCAGGCGCATTTGGCGGAAGATTCGGCACCGGTGCATTACGTCGAGAACAGCCTGGTCAACTCGCTGTTCGGTCTGCTGTGCTGGCCGGCGATCTTCGCACCGTTACCGGGGGCGTTTTTCCACCCGTTCCAGCGTGGGCCGGTGGATCTGCTCAATGAAGACTTTCACGCGCGCCGTGCGGAGCTGTTCCAGGACTGCCTGTCTGAACTTGATGACGGGCGTTACCTCCAGACGATTCGTGAACGCTATGCCAACAAGTGGGGCGTGCAGTCACCCTTCGTGTTCTGGGGTGTGCTGAGCGAAGAATTGCTGGATCAGGCACTCGATTGCCTGCCGGCCGAACACCTCAAGCACTGGTTCAATCGACTGCTGTTGGACATCAAGGCCAATCGCGCCGGGATGCCGGACCTGATCCAGTTCTGGCCGCAGGACAAAACCTACCGGATGATCGAAGTCAAAGGGCCCGGTGATCGCCTGCAAGACAATCAATTGCGCTGGCTCGAATTCTGCCATGAACACCAGATGCCGATTGCCGTCTGTTACGTGCAATGGGCGGAGCAAAGCGTGTGAGCTACAGCATCGCGGTGCGGGCGCTGTGTGAGTTCACCGCCAAGGTCGGAGACCTCGATCTGCGTTTTACGCCCTCGCCGACGGCGCTGGAAGGGATTGTCGGCCACCGTACGGTGGCGTCTCGGCGTAACGAGGGCTACCAGAGTGAAGTCGTGCTTGAAGGCTTGTATCAAACGTTGAAGGTGAAGGGCCGGGCCGACGGCTACGACTCCGTGCAAAATTGCCTGGAAGAAGTCAAAACCTATCGCGGCGACTTGAGCAAGCAACCCGCCAATCATCGTCAGCTGCACTGGGCGCAGGCGAAGATTTACGGCTGGTTGATGTGTCAGAAACTGGAGTTGGCGCAGATCAATCTGGCCCTGGTGTACTTCGACATCGCCAGTGAGAAGGAAACCTGCCTGGTCGAGGCGTTCAACGCCGCGGAACTGGGGCTGTTCTTCGAAGAACATTGCGCCTTGTTCCTGCACTGGGCCGAACAGGAAATGGCTCATCGCGCAGGGCGTAATCAGGCCGCGCAACACCTGGCGTTTCCCCATGCCGACTTTAGACCCGGGCAACGTCATCTGGCGGAATCGGTGTTCAAAGCCGTCAGCACCGGTCGTTGCTTGATGGCCCAGGCGCCCACGGGGATCGGCAAGACGGTCGGCACGCTGTTCCCGATGCTCAAGGCCCTGGCGCCTCAGCAACTGGACAAGGTGTTCTTCCTCACGGCGAAAACCCCGGGGCGCAAACTGGCGCTGGACGCCGCGCAGGTGATCCTTGAGAGCGCCGACGCGCCGCCCTTGCGGGTGCTCGAAATGATTG
The DNA here is from genome assembly GCF_054897825.1 of Pseudomonas sp. ZS1P83. Classification (NCBI taxonomy): domain Bacteria; kingdom Pseudomonadati; phylum Pseudomonadota; class Gammaproteobacteria; order Pseudomonadales; family Pseudomonadaceae; genus Pseudomonas; species Pseudomonas sp. ZS1P83. The sequence continues at coordinate 2,378,063 of NZ_CM142706.1, read as the reverse complement.
CCCGGGACAAGGCCTGCGAGCATCCGGACAAAGCCTGTCACGGCGAATCCTGCCCGCTGGCCCAAGGGTTTTATGATCGCTTGCCCGCCGCTCGCCAAGCGGCCAGCAAACTGAGCCTGTTGAACCAGAGTGCACTGCGTCAGGTTGCCCTGGAACACGACGTCTGTCCCTATTACCTGAGCCAGGAAATGGCCCGCTGGGCAGACGTGGTGGTCGCCGACTACAACTACTATTTCGATTTTAGCGCGCTGCTGTTCGGGCTGGCCCAGGCCAATAACTGGAAAGTCGCAGTGCTGGTGGACGAAGCCCACAACCTGGTAGAACGCGGCCGGCAGATGTACAGCGCGAGCCTCGACCAATCCACCCTCAACGGTGTACGAAAAACCGCGCCTGAGGCGTTGAAAAAACCCTTGCAGCGGGTCAGCCGTGAGTGGAATGCCTTGCATAACCTGCAACTCGGCGCCTATCAGGCCTATGACAAGGCTCCGGAAAAACTGCTCCAGGCGTTGTCGTCGTGCAATGCGAGCATCGGCGATTATCTGAACGATCATCCTCAAGGCCTGGACGGGGCGTTACAGAACTTCTATTTCGACATGTTGCAATTTTGCCGTGTGGCCGAACTCTTCGATGAACAGTTCCTGTTCGACATCAGCAAGCGCGACCTCGCCCGCAAGTGCACCCTGTCGCAGCTGTGCCTGCGCAACGTGGTGCCCGCCGGTTTCATCCGACCGCGCTTGACGGCTGCACGCAGCACCGTGCTGTTTTCGGCGACGCTGAGCCCTCGCCACTACTACGCCGATCTGCTGGGTACGCCAGCAAACACGGTGTGGATAGATGTCGAATCGCCGTTTCATGCCGACCAGCTGCAAGTGCACATCGTCAGTCAGATCTCTACGCGGTTCGTCCATCGCCAGTCATCTCTCGCGCCGATCGTCGAGCTGATTGCCCGGCAATTCAGACAATGTCCCGGCAACTACCTGGCGTTTTTCAGCAGCTTCGATTATTTGCAGCAAGTGGCGCAGATGCTGGCCGAGAGGCATCCCGACATCAATCTGTGGTCGCAGTCCCGGGGCATGGGGGAAGGGCAGCGTCAGGACTTTCTCGATCAGTTCACCGCCGACAGTCAGGGCGTTGGTTTTGCGGTGCTGGGTGGGGCTTTCGGCGAAGGCATCGACTTGCCCGGTGCGCGCCTGATCGGTGCGTTCATTGCCACCCTTGGGCTGGCGCAACTCAACCCGGTTAACGAGCAGTTGAAACAGCGCATGGCGGCGATTTTCGGCGCCGGTTATGACTACACCTACCTGTTTCCCGGTGTGCAGAAAGTGGTGCAGGCGGCGGGGAGGGTGATCCGCACTCAGCAAGATCAAGGGGTGGTGATGTTGATCGATGACCGGTTTGGCGATAGCAAGGTCAAGCAGTTACTGCCGCGTTGGTGGTCGATTGCCCCGAAGTTTTTTCACTCGATCGAGTAGGATTTTTTACTTTAAAAACATCGACATATCTTGAAAGACACGCCTATTTGAACAAACAGCGAATGCCCGCTTTATTCAAAGGGCGAGTCATCACTTTCAAACCAACCTTTGATAAGGAAATCAAGGTATGTCAGCAGCACCGAAATACACGTACACCCCTGAGCAGGTCATCGCAGTGTTCGATGAAATAAAAGCGAGGCTATTCTGCGGCATCACGGTCGAGGCAATTCCAAAAATGCTGGTCGTCGCCGGGCTGCAAGGTTCAGGCAAAACCTATCTGCTGGAAAAGAACCTGCTGCCTTCAAAACACTACGACAACTATATTCGTCTGTACCTGCCCGACTACCGCAAAAAACACCCCCAATACCCAGAGATGATCAAACTCGGCGTCTTGCATGCGTATGAGCATACCGAGGCATTCGTCCGAGAAGTCAGCGCGAAAATCTTTACGCAGGCCTTTACCGGCAAATACAACATCATCATGGAATGTGCGTTCGACAGTATCGATTTCGCGGCTTTTCCACCGATGGCAACAGCCCAGGGTTATCAGTTCGAGACCCACATCGTTGGCTGCACTCAAGAGTTTGCTCATGTGTCGAGCATTAAACGAGCACTCAAAAGCCTTGGAAATCAGGAAATGGAAAGGTTTCTCACGGTGTCGAAGCTGAATACCAGCATGGGTTACGCACAAGCGATCATCCTGGCTTTCGAGACGGCTGCAAAGGCAGTCAGCGGTTCGCAAATCACTGTGTACGAACGTGGGTTCGGTGTGTTGAACGAGCGGACGGTGCGTGCTCAGAGCACCTACACCAAAGCTGCCGACGGCTTGGTGACTACAACGACGACGATGAGGCCTTTTGAGTACATTGTTTACTCGCGCATTACGGATAACCACGTTTTTGCGGTGAACGGCCACTACGAAATCGTCAAAGAGTGCCATCTGGCATTGCTCAAGGCCGGGACGCATGCCTCCCATGTCCCAGCCTTTGTCTACAACGACCTGTACACCTACATCGCCAAATACGTGCTCCGATAACACTTTTCGTCGAGAGGTGCTTTTGGGCTTTCCAAAATCCCGGTTTGTCGCATACTCCAGAAAAACAACAGTGACGGGAGGGATCAATGAGCGAGGATCGGGCCAAAGCCAGCGCCATTGAGGACAGTCGTTTTCGCCTGTTGATCGATGCTGTGATTGATTACGCGATCTACATGATTGATCCCGATGGAATCATCACCAGTTGGAACTCCGGCGCCAAGCGTTTCAAGGGGTATGAGGAGGCCGAGATTCTCGGCCAGCACTTCTCGCGCTTCTATACCGAAGAGGACCGCCGTGCCGGTTTACCCCAGCGAGCACTGGACACGGCGATCAGGGAGGGACGTTTTGAGGGGGAAGGCTGGCGGGTTCGCAAGGACGGCACGCATTTCTGGTGCCATGTGGTTATCGATCCGATTATCGACCCCTCGGGGAGGTTGCTGGGATTTGCCAAGATCACCCGGGACCTGACCGACCGAAAGATGGCTGAAGAAACCCTCAAGCAAAGCGAGCAACAATTCCGGCTACTGGTTCAAAGCGTCACTGACTACGCCATCTATATGCTCACCCCGGAGGGCCGCCTGGCCAACTGGAACCCCGGGGCTCAGCGCATCAAGGGCTACTTGCCTGAAGAAGTCATCGGCCAGCATTTTTCGATGTTTTACACCCCGGAGGACCGTGAGGCCGGCGAACCTCAACGGACTCTGGACATTGCAATCCGTGAGGGGCGATTCGAAAACAAAGCCTGGCGCGTGCGCAAGGACGGTACGCGGTTTCTGGCACATGTCGTGGTCGATCCAATCTGGGGCGACACCGGCACGCTACTCGGTTTTGCCAAGATTACCCGTGATATCACCGAAGTCACACAAGCCCAGCAGGCCCTGGAGCAAACCCGCGAAGCGCTGTTTCAGGTGCAGAAGATGCAGGTCATCGGTCAACTCAGTGGCGGTATTGCCCACGATTTCAACAACCTGCTGACCGTCATCCTTGGCAATCTGGAAATCATCCGCAAACGCGTCGGGGACGATTTGAGAATTACCCGATTGGTGGACAACGCCACTCAAGGTGCCTTGCGTGGTGTAACGCTGACTCAGCGGATGCTGGCGTTTGCCAGACGCCAGGAGCTCAAAGCCGAACCCGTCGAGCTCCCGGCGCTGGTGCAAGGGATCACAGGACTATTGCGCAGCTCCCTCGGACCTTCCGTGGTACTCGAAACGCGTTTTTCGCCAGCGCTCGAACCAGTTCTGGCCGACGTCAACCAGCTCGAACTGGCGATACTGAACCTGGTGACCAACGCCCGCGATGCAATGCCTCATGGCGGAAAAATCGTGATCAGTGCCCAGACAGATGCTGTTCCGGACAAGGCGCAGCTTTCCCTGGCGCCCGGTAGTTATGTCTGCCTGAGCATCACCGATACCGGTGAGGGAATGGATGACGCCACGCTGGGGTCCGCGATGGACCCTTTTTTCACCACAAAAGGCGTTGGCAAAGGCACTGGCCTGGGGCTGTCGATGGTTCATGGATTTATCGAGCAACTTGGCGGTCGATTTGTTCTCAAGAGTCAGAAAGACAAAGGCACAACCGCTGAACTGTGGATACCCGTCGCCACCGCTGGTTCAATCGCCAAATTTGTTGCCGAGGAGCAAGTTGCGCCGCCCGTGCCCCGTCTGTGCGTGTTAGTGGTGGATGACGACAGCCTGGTTTTGACGAGTACCTGCCTGTTGCTCGAGGACCTGGGGCATCGAGTGATCAGTGCAGCGTCCGGTGCACAGGCGTTGGCAATGTTCGACAGCGAACAAGCGATTGATCTGGTTATCACGGACATGGCCATGCCGAAGATGAATGGCGCGCAACTGGCGCAGGCTATCCGGGTCATAAAGCCGAGCCTGCCGATCATTCTTGCCACCGGTTACGCCGAGCGGCTGGAAGGTTTCGCAACCAGGCTTCCGCGCCTGTCCAAACCCTTTACCCAACTCAATCTAGTGGAAATCATCGCCTTGACCATGAAATGACAAGCGAGCTCAACGTTCGGCTGCGGATCCCGCGTTCTTCTTGAAACCACGCAAGTTCATGGCGCACAGGCAAAACTGCAACACGATCAGTGCATAGGCCTGGGTGTGGTAACCCCATATCACCCACAAAACATTGCTGACAATAAAACAGACGAAGCCCGAGACTCTGCGCCTGGGGCTTTGCGAACCGATCAACCACGCCGCCAGCACTGTGACCAGCATCGCTGGCCATTGCACCCAATCGAGATAGTTCATTGCGGACCCCCTGTCTGTCATTCCAGCTGAACTTTGTCGGGAGGCGTTTTTTCTAAACGTTTTCCATCCCGTGCGTGACTCTTGTGCCAAGAATACTGACCGATACCCCAGCTGAAAAAAACCTGACCGAACACAACGCCAAGATGTTCGGTTCACCCAAGGAACGCCTGGATTTCTACCGCCGGGAAATCCAGTATGAAACCAGCATTCTGGCCAATCGCACCGACGCCTACCTGGCGGCGCAATCGTTTTTGGTAATTGCCTTCGCGTCCTGCATGTCCAACCTCAACCCCGAGTGGGGAAAACTCTTCACGCTGGTGGTGCCGCCCTTTTTGGCACTGTTGGGACTGCTCAGTTCGCTCAACGCCTGGCCGGGGATTCGCGCGGCGTACGACATTATTGATCACTGGCATTTCAAGCAGAGTGAGTTGCTGCGCAGTGAACCCTTGATGGGGCTTGCTTACGATGATTCGCCGCTGTTCAGTGAGATGGAATCGTCCCATAAGGGATATCGCAAGTCGTTATTATTTTCTATACGTACGCCGTGGATTTTCGCCACGTTCTGGGTGCTGCTGGGCAGCTACGCATTTTACATCCAGGTGACCAACCCCGGAGCGTGAATCGAACAACCAAAAAGGCCCGGCATATGCCGGGCCTTTTGCTGTCCCGCCATCTGCATCAAGCCGCCAGATTGGCAGCACTCATTTCTTTCTTGTACTGGGCTTTCAAACTTTCCATTTGCGCGCCCAATTCTTCCAGGGTGGCTTTACCCAGCAGTTTTTTGGCCTGAGGAAACATTTCCGTTTCCTCTTCTTCGATATGGTGTTCCAGCAGTTCCTTGACCACTTTCACGCGACCGGCGAATTCCGGGGTGGACGGGTCGGTGACTTTCAGGTCTGGTAGCACCAGCGAATCAACGGTGCGATGTTCTTCCTTGGCTTCGTAATACATGATGTCCTGCTCCTTACCCCCGGCTTTCTTGTACGCCGGGTACAAGACTTCTTCTTCGAGACGGGTGTGAATGGCGATCTCCATTTCGAGCTTGGCCAGCAACTCGCTGCGCTTTTTCACACCACGTTCAGTGGATTCGCTTAATTGGGTCAGGATGCCTTTTACACGTTCATGGTCGGCTTTCAACAGGTCTATGGCGTTCATGGTCGAGTCTCTCCAACGAGTCAGGGGGTGAGCGCGAACGGTCTCAAGGCCGAAAGTCGCTCATAGTCCTTGAGCATTTGTCGTGCCGATTTTCCGGTGCGATAACTTTCTTATAAAACAATAGCTTGAAGTGACTAATGGCAATCTGCGGTCATGCAGCCTGCATGAGTCTGGACATTGACTCATGCAGTTCGCGGTGGAGCATTGATGTCCCGGACAATAAAAAGCCCGGCGACTGTGCCGGGCTTTTCAGGTTCATGTTCTGGGTTCGAGCGGCGTGTGCAAACGATGAGCGTTTTGCGTAGACAGCGAGACAGGAGGGAAATCTTCGTTGAGCACCCGCAAGTGCTCGATTGCATCCTGGAACGTCAAGTCGGCCTTCCTGCGCATGGCCTGATAGCGATCAAACAGCTCCACGTCCATGTCACTGCCCTCGAGTAATGTAAAAGCGCTGCGGCTCAGCGCCTGGGCCTCTTCAAACATTTGACGATTCCGTTCCAGAGCGAAGGCCCGGCAGGCTTTGATTTCATCGGAGGTGGAATAGTGAATCATGACCAGCACCTATTTTTCTCGAGGTCTCTTTTCATAGGCATCGACGCCACAGGGAAACCGAACCTGGCAAGTCCGCCATGCAAAAGCCGGGCGGCATTAAGGTTGTGACTTATGGGATCACAAAAGGATTTCAAATTTATGAGCGTGAAAATTCGATAGTTCCGGTCCTAAACGCGTAGACATAAAATCAAACATCCTGTTTTTTTTGCCGTTCATATCGAATCAGGAGCGGTTGAGTGCTGATCCCGTGGATGAGGATGCTTAGCGCGACCACGGACAAGGTCAGGTCGATACAGAGCGTTGACATCGACTGACCCAGCCCATGATTAAGGGCATAAAACAGGTAATACAGACTGCCGATACCGCGTATGCCGAACCAGCCAATCAGCATTCGCTGGCGACCGTTGAGCAAACCACCCCAGGGCATGGCGACGACGCACAGCGGTCGAATCAGGCAAAACAACACACCGGCGATCGGCAACGCGCGCCAGTCCCAGTGCGCCATCAGCACTACGCCGAGCAGCGTCACCAGAAATACTTCCATGGCCCGTTCCACCAGGCTGCCGAAGGCGAGCATGTCGCCCATCATGATGCCCGCGGCGACCTGAGTGTCTTCAAGGCTTGCGGTATCACCATGAACGGCATGCTGCGGCTCGACGTTCTGATGACCCACAACAGGCTGAACCAGATGCTCGGCGGGAAGCTCGTCATCGCCCGTGGATTTGACTTCTTCTTGGCGCAAACCCAGACCGGCGGCAAACACCGACAGAAAGCCGTAACCGTGAATCGACTCGGCCCCGACATACGCCAGGGCGATCAAGGCGAGGGCGAGGTAATCATTCGGGGACAGGGTGCTGTCGTCATTTTTGATGCGCATTGACAAGGTCAGGCGGCCAATACTGCGCCCCATCCAGTAGCCAGTAAGCAAACCGGCCGGGACTGCCCACAACAGGCTGCGCAGCACCCAATCGCCCAGCCAGCCGGGGTTGCCGTCGTGTTGCACCAGGAGCAGGCCCAGGATGACAAACGGGAAGGCTATCCCGTCATTGAGCCCGGCCTCACCCGACAGTCCGAAGCGCACGCTGTCATCATCCCGGGCGTCGTTGACTTGCACCAGGGCGGCGAGTACCGGGTCGGTGGGCGCCAGAATCGAGCCGATCAACACGGACGCCCCCCAAGTCAATTGGAATCCGTAATGCAACAGCAAGCTGACGCCGGCAATGGTCAATACCATGACCGGACCGGCCAAGCCGTAGGCGATGCGCCAGGTTTTATCCTTGAGCGGCAAGCGCAACTTCAAACCGCACACAAATAACGAAAAGAGCACCGCGACTTCCGTCAGGTGCTCCATCCAGGTGGACGCATTATCGGTGTCCAGTTTCAACAGCCCAAGCCCCACGGGACCGATGGCCACACCCAGCACCAGACACACCGCTGACGTGGTCACCGGCATCCAGCGCAGGTACGACGACGTCAGCGCCAGCGTCATCAGCACCGCACCCAACACCGCCACCCATAAAATGAAGCTCATGCTCTGTACTCGTCGGGTGCGTGCCGCGAAGTAGGGCCTCTGGCAATCAACCAACGGTCGCGCGCAAGTATTCCGGCGTCAGCACGTTGAACCAGACCAGGATGATTGAGATCAGGATAGTGACCAGCACCAGCAATCCGACGCCCCAGACGCAAGCGGCATTCAGCAGGCCTTGTTCCTTGCGCTCATGCATAAAGGTCGGCAAGCCGATAAACAGCAGAAACGTGGAATAGATCGACGCCGCCCCTAGCACCAGGATCGCCAGCCAGCGGCTCGGGTACAAACCGGCGAAGCCTGCGAGGAAAAACGGCGTCACGGTGTAGGCGGCAAATCCGATGCATTGATTGACGGTTGGTCGCGCGTCGAAAGTACGAGACATCCAGCGGATGAACAGCCCCATCAGCGCCACGCCGGCGACGATAGCCACGTACAGCAACACGCAAAGTTGCAACGCGCTGGCGGTGCTGAGCTTGACGGTTTCGTTCACCGCCAGGCTCCAGCCGACGTAGGTAGTCCCGATAAACAGGCACACGGCGGGGATCAAGGCGAGCAGCAGTAAATGAGCGAGGTAATGGCGTGGATGCGCTTCCTCTTCCTTGCGGATATCCGCCCACGCGAAGTTCGGTTGGGTAAACAGCTTGATGATAGGTGCGGACATGATGACCTCCTAATCTGGAGCGGCCCGTAGCAGGGAGGCCCTAAACGTATTGAGGAGCGAGTTTTGACAGGGTTCACTTTTTTATTCCCTGAACCGAGTGTGGTCCGATAGAGGGAATGTTTGGAGACGACGAAGGTCAACCGAGCAGCTCTCCTTTCTGGATGATTAGCCATGAGCGTCAGCCAATCCGTGGTCGAGTATTTGTGTGAAAACGATTTGCTGCTGACCACCGCAGAATCTTGTACGGCGGGGGGCATTCCGGGCGGCACCATTTGTTTCGCCTCGGCCTATCCGACCGGGCAGGGTGCACTCGATGAACGATGAATCTGGCCATACCGATTACCACAGCCGCGACTATCCGGTGCGCGAAGACATGACGCATCAGATCAAGGTCTGGCGATTCGAGCGTTGGGGCTGGTACACCCTGGTGCTGTTGGTGTTGCTGGCGCTACTCGGACTGTTTTCCCGCGGGCCGCTGAGCACCCGGGATGTTCACGGTGACGACGGCAAGGTCCGGGTGCAATACGAGATGTTCCACCGCCACGGATCGTCCAACCCGATGCAGATAAGCGTGAGCGGTGCGCCCAATGCCACCGTTGAGCTGGAACTGACCGGGGCGCTACTGGACGGTTTCAACATCGAAACCCTGCAACCGCACCCCCTGCGCGCCATCAGTGCCGGGCAGGGCATGACGCTATGGGTGCAGACCGATGCTCAGGGCCAGGCAAACCTTTATCTGACGTTGCGCGGCGATGGGCTGGGACTGTTTCGCAGCCGAATTGCATCGCCCGGCGCCATGCCCGTGAACCTCGATCAATTCATTTTCCCTTAGGTGACCTATGGACTCGGTATTGCGCGCGGCCGCGATGTATCTGGCGCTGATGGTGCTGTTCAAGATTGCTGGCCGGCGTTCTTTGGCCGAGTTGACGACATTCGATTTTTTGCTGTTGATGATCATCGGTGAGGCGACGCAACAGGCGTTGCTGGGCGATGACTTTTCCCTGACCAATTCGATGTTGGTGATCGTCACGCTGATTGTCATCGACGTCGGCCTGTCGCTGCTCAAACAGCGTTCGCCATGGGTATCACAGCTGATCGATGGTGGGCCGACGATCATCGTCGAGAATGGCAAGTTTCTACACAAACGCCTGCGCCACGCGCGATTGATCGAAGCCGACATCATGGAAGCCGCACGCTCCAGTCAGGGCATCGAGACTGTTGATCAAATCAAGTTTGCGATCCTGGAGCGCAACGGCAAGATATCGGTGATTGCTCAAGAGCGGTCGTGAAGCTGCTGCCGAACGCAACCTTGAATTGACCGAGCTGGTGTTGATGATCGAACTTGATTGTTCCCACGCGGGAGTGGGAACAATCAATCAAAAGGTCAGGCCTTTCGATTGAGCAAACTACGCTCCATCCGCGCGATGCCTTCTTCCAGTAACGACCGTGGGCAGCCGAAATTCAGGCGAACGAACTGTTTGCTGTCGTCGCCGAATTCCAGGCCCGCGCTCAACCCGACTTTGGCGTGTTCAAGGAAGAACTGCTGTGGGTTGTCCAGCTCCAGCGCCGAGCAATCGAGCCACGCCAGATAGGTACTTTGGGGCACGTTCATAGTGACACCCGGCAATCGGGTGCGAACGGCGTCGACCAGGTAATCGCGGTTGCTTTGCAGGTAGGCCATCAGCTCGACCAGCCATGGCCCGGCTTCGCGGTAGGCGACGCGGGTGGCTTCCAGGCCCAGCGGGTTGACGCTGTCGACCAGTCCGCAGCGCGCGTGGTTGACCCGCTCGCGGATGGCCCTGTCCTGAATGATCATGAACGACGTTTTCAGCCCGGCGATGTTGTACGCCTTGCTCGCCGACATCAGCGTGATGGTGCGCTTGGCGATTTCCGGGCTCAACGTTGCGATCGGCACATGCCTGCGTCCGTCGAAGCACAGCTCGGCGTGAATCTCGTCTGAGATAATCCAGGCGTCCTGTTCCAGGCAGATGTCAGCCACCGCTTGCAGTTCTTCCCTCGGGAAGACCTTGCCCAGCGGGTTGTGCGGGTTGCTCAGCAGCAGGGCGCCGCCACCTTCCAGGGACTGGCGCAAGGCGTCGAGCGGCGTGGCATACGTACCGTCCGCCATCGCGTCGAAATTCAGTTCGACCTTGTTCAGCCCCCAATGGCCCGGCGCATGGCGCAGCGGCGGGTAGTTGGGCGTCTGGACCACGACGTTCTGCTGCGGCTGGATCAGCGCATGCAGGGCCATATTGAAACCCGACTCCACGCCTGGCAGGAAAATCAGTTCCTGAGGCTCGACGCGCCAGGCGTATTTGCTCCAGAGGTCGACGACGATGGCCTCGCGCAAGTCATCCTGGGCCACGCTGTAGCCAAGCATCGGGTGTTCCAGACGTTTTTGCAGGGCCTGGATGATCACCGGCGGTGCGGAGAAGTCCATGTCGGCCACCCACATCGGCAACACGTCGGCCGCGTAACGGCTCCATTTGGTACTGCCGGTGTTGTGGCGGTCGAACACCTGATCAAAATCGAAAGTCATGCTCAGTCTCATAAAAAAGCGTGGTTGAACGTGGGGCAATGATAAGCGCCAGTTTGATCCGTGGCGACAGAATGAGCCGTAGCGCCGCCGACGGTCGGTTTTCACACAATACGCTGATGCAGTGTCTACAGTTCTAAGTGTCGGCAGCCAGACTGCCGCCACCGTGATTGTCCAGAAAACCCCGGTACAAGTATCGGGTCTCCACCTGATAGGAGTGCACGATGGACCTCAACCGTCGTCAGTTCTTCAAGGTCGCTGGTATCGGCCTTGCGGGCTCGAGCCTTGGTGCGCTGGGCATGGCCCCCGCGACTGCCTTCGCCGAACAGGCGCGCCACTTCAAGCTTGCCCACACCCATGAAACCCGCAACACCTGCCCGTACTGCTCGGTCGGCTGCGGCGTAATCATGTACAGCCAGGGCGATGCCGCCAAGAATGTCGCGCAAAATATCATCCATATTGAAGGCGATGCCGACCACCCGGTCAACCGCGGCACGCTGTGCCCCAAAGGCGCAGGCTTGCTGGACTTTATTCACAGCCCCGGCCGCCTGCAATATCCAGAGTTGCGCAAACCTGGCAGCAGCGAATGGACGCGGATTTCCTGGGATGAAGCGCTCGATCGCGTCGCCGACCTGATGAAGGCCGACCGCGACGCCAACTTCATCGAGAAGAACGCTCAGGGTCAAACGGTAAACCGCTGGTTGACCACCGGTTTCCTCGCGGCTTCGGCGGCGTCCAACGAAGCGGGTTACATCACCCACAAGGTCATTCGCAGTCTCGGCATGCTGGGGTTTGATAACCAGGCGCGTGTCTGACACGGCCCGACGGTGGCAAGTCTTGCCCCGACGTACGGCCGTGGTGCCATGACCAATACCTGGACCGATATCGGTAACGCGAATCTAATCCTGGTGATGGGCGGCAACGCAGCAGAAGCGCACCCGTGCGGCTTCAAATGGGTGACCGAAGCCAAGGCGCATAACAAGGCACGCTTGATCGTGGTCGATCCGCGTTTTACCCGGACCGCCTCGGTGGCCGACTATTACGCGCCGATTCGCACCGGCACCGACATCGCCTTCATGGGCGGGCTGATCAATTACCTGCTGACCGAAGACAAAATTCAGCACGAGTACGTGCGCGCCTATACCGACGTGTCCTTCATCGTCAACGCCGGGTTTGGCTTCGAGGACGGGATCTTCAGCGGCTATGACGCGGCCAAACGCACCTACACGGACAAGTCCGGCTGGAGTTATGAAATCGGTGAGGACGGCTTTGTCAAAGTCGACCCGACCCTGCAAGACCCACATTGCGTCTATCAACTGATGAAGACCCATTACAGCCGCTACAACCCGGAACTGGCCAGCCAGATCTGCGGCATGCCCGTGGACGCGATGAAGAAGATCTGGGAGGAGATCGCCACGTGCTCGCAACCGGGCAAGACCATGACGATTCTCTATGCGCTGGGCTGGACACAGCACTCGATCGGTTCGCAGATCATTCGCAGCGCGGCCATGGTGCAATTGCTGTTGGGCAACGTCGGCATGCCGGGCGGGGGCGTCAATGCCTTGCGCGGGCACTCCAATATCCAGGGGCTGACCGACCTCGGTTTGCTGTCTAATTCGCTGCCGGGCTATCTGACCTTGCCGCAGGATGCGGAGCAGGATTACGACGCCTACATCGCCAAACGGGTACAAAAACCGTTGCGACCAGGGCAGCTGTCCTACTGGCAAAACTACGGCAAGTTCCACGTCAGCCTCATGAAAGCCTGGTACGGCGCGAATGCCACAATCGAAAACCGCTGGGCTTATGACTATCTACCGAAACTGGACATTCCCAACTACGACATCCTGAAAGTGTTCGACATGATGGGTCAGGGCAAGGTCAACGGTTACATGTGCCAGGGCTTCAACCCCATCGCCGCATTGCCCGACAAGAATCGGGTGATGGCCGCGCTGGCCAAGTTGAAATGGCTGGTGGTGATGGACCCGCTGTCCACCGAAACCTCGGAATTCTGGCGCAATGTCGGGCCGTACAACGATGTCGAAACCGCCGGCATCCAGACCGAAGTGATTCGCCTGCCCACCACCTGTTTCGCTGAAGAAGACGGCTCGCTGGTCAACAGCAGCCGCTGGCTGCAATGGCACTGGAAAGGCGCCGACGGCCCTGGCGAAGCGCGCACCGATATACGGATCATGAGTGAGCTGTTTATCCGTCTGCGCCAGCGTTACCAGGCCAACGGCGGGGCGTATGCCGAGCCGCTCCTCAAACTGTCCTGGCCGTACAAAATCGCCGAGGAGCCTTCGCCCGAAGAACTGGCCAAGGAAATCAACGGCTATGCCACCACCGACTTCACCGACGCTACCGGCGCGGCGATCAAGGGCAACGCGCAACTGGCCGGTTTCGGCCAGCTCAAGGACGACGGCAGCACCGCTTCCGGTTGCTGGATTTTCTGCGGCAGCTGGACCGAAATGGGCAACCAGATGGCCCGGCGCGACAACAGCGATCCGTACGGCATGAAACAACATCAGGGTTGGGCCTGGGCCTGGCCGGCGAACCGACGGATTCTCTACAACCGTGCCTCGTGCGACCCGCAAGGCAAGCCGTGGGACGAGAAAAAACGCTTGGTGTGGTGGAACGGCAAAGTCTGGGGCGGCACCGATGTGCCGGACTTCAAGGTCGACTCGGCACCGGAAGCGGGGATGAATCCGTTCATCATGAACCCCGAGGGCGTGGCGCGTTTCTTCGCCGTCGACAAGATGGCCGAAGGGCCGTTCCCTGAGCATTACGAACCGTTCGAAACGCCGATCGGCATCAACCCGCTGCACCCGGAAAACAAGAAAGCCACCAGTAATCCGGCGGCGCGGATCTTCGATTCGGTCTGGGACACCTTAGGCGTGGCCAAGGACTATCCGTATGCCGCGACCAGCTACCGGTTGACTGAGCATTTCCACTTCTGGAGCAAACATTGCCGGCTCAACGCGATCGCTCAACCCGAGCAGTTCGTCGAGATCGGTGAAGTGCTGGCCAAGGAGAAAGGCATCGTGGCCGGCGACCGGGTCCGTGTCAGTTCCAAGCGCGGGCACATAGAAGCGGTGGCGGTGGTGACCAAGCGGATTCGTCCGCTGCAGGTCAACAACCAGGTCGTGCACCAGATCGGTATCCCGTTGCACTGGGGTTTTACCGGCCTCACGCGCCACGGTTACCTGACCAACACCCTGGTGCCGTTCCTCGGCGATGGCAACACACAGACCCCGGAATCCAAGTCATTCCTGGTCAACGTGGAGAAAGTCTAAATGGCCAGCCAAGACATCATCGCCCGTTCGGCCACCACCACGGTCTCGCCTTCGGTGCGCAATCAGGAGGAAGTGGCCAAGCTGATCGACACCACCAAGTGCATCGGCTGCAAGGCCTGCCAGGTCGCCTGCTCGGAATGGAACGAGCTGCGCGACGATGTCGGTCACAACCTCGGCACCTACGACAATCCTCAAGACCTCAGCGCAGAAACCTGGACCTTGATGCGCTTTACCGAGCACGAAACCGACGCCGGCAATCTGGAGTGGCTGATTCGCAAGGACGGCTGCATGCACTGCGCCGAGCCCGGTTGCCTGGAGGCGTGCCCGAGTCCGGGGGCGATCATCAAATACGCCAATGGCATCGTCGATTTCGACCAGGACCATTGCATCGGCTGCGGGTATTGCATCACCGGTTGCCCGTTCAATATCCCGCGAATCTCGCAGAAGGATCACAAGGCCTACAAATGCACGCTGTGCTCGGACCGAGTGGCGGTGGGGCTGGAGCCGGCGTGCGTAAAAACCTGCCCGACGGGCGCCATTGTTTTCGGCACCAAGGACGACATGAAGGAACACGCGGCCGAAAGGATTGTCGACCTCAAGAGCCGTGGCTTCGAACACGCGGGTCTTTACGACCCCGAGGGCGTTGGCGGTACTCACGTGATGTACGTGCTGCACCATGCCGATGAGCCCAGGTTATATGCCGGTCTGCCGGACCATCCGGTCATCAGCCCGCTCGTAGACTTGTGGAAAGGTGTGAGCAAACCCTTGGGGTTGCTGGCGATGGGCTTGGCGGTGCTGGCCGGGTTCTTCCACTACGTGCGCATTGGACCGCAGTGGGTCGAGGAGGATGAACACCCGACCACCCTCGATCCCGCCGTGCATGAAATCGATCCATCGGTGCATACCTATGATCCGAAGGGGGAGGACAGGCCATGAACGACAAACCGATCCTTCGCTACACATCAAACCAGCGCACCAACCATTGGTTGGTGGCGATTCTGTTTTTCATGGCGGCATTGTCCGGGCTGGCGTTGTTTCATCCGGCGCTGTTCTGGCTCAGCAACCTGTTTGGCGGCGGCCCGTGGACGCGCATCCTGCACCCGTTCATGGGCGTGGTGATGTTTGTGCTGTTCCTTGGGCTGGTGATCCGTTTCTGGCGGGCGAACTTCTTCATCAGCAACGATCGGTTGTGGCTGAAGCGCGTCGGGCGGGTGATCAAGAACGAGGAGGAGGGCGTGCCACCCGTGGGCAAGTACAACCCTGGGCAGAAGCTGCTGTTCTGGACCTTGCTGATGTGCATGCTGGTGCTGCTGTTCAGCGGGCTGGTGATCTGGCGGGCGTACTTCAGCGCGTACTTTGGCATCACCACGATTCGCTGGGCCATGCTGCTGCATGCGTTGGCGGGTTTGATCCTGGTGCTGAGCATCATTGTCCACATCTATGCCGGCATCTGGATCAAGGGCTCGATCAACGCCATGCTGCATGGCTGGGTCAGCCGCGCCTGGGCAAGGAAACACCATGAACTCTGGTTCCGCGAAGTGACCCGCGACGAGCACCCCGACCGACCGATCAGCAAAAAAGGATAAGCCCTTGGCGACGATTCTTGAGCCCGGTGAGATCGAAGCGGCGGCGAGCTCTCCGCCGTTTCTGCACCTGCCACCGAAAAACCTGTTCACCTTGCGCGCATTGCGCCTGGAGCGTCTGGCCGACGGGCATCCACTGGCCGATTACCTGCGGCTGGTGACCGGCCTGTGCCACGTGCAACAACGTCTGCTGGACGATCCGCCCGTCACCGCCATGCCCGACGCCTATCGCCTGCGGGTGTCCCAGCAACAGGGTTGGCCACCGTTTGCGGCCGACAGTCTGGTGCGCGAGTGTCACTGGCAACCGTACCTCGAAGCCTTGTTGCAGCGTTACCCGCCACCGCCGCGACCTGCCGTGGAAAAAGCCGTGGCGACCTTGCGCAGTGCCAATGCCGGGCAACTCAAGGCCTGGGCGATTGCGCTGATCAGCGGCCAGTTCGCCTTGTTGCCCGCCGCCGTGGTGCCGTTTCTCGGCGCGGCGTTGCAGGTGGCCTGGAGTCATTGGTTGCTGAGCACGCCGGACCTTGCGCTGAAGCCCGGCGACAGTCTCAGCCAATGCCCGGCTTGCGGTTCGCCGGCCATGGCCGGGGTGATTCGCCACCGCGGCAAATACAATGGCTTGCGTTATCTGGTGTGCTCGCTGTGTGCCTGCGAATGGCATGTAGTGCGGGTCAAATGCGTGTACTGCGAACAGAGCAAAGGTCTTGAATACGTCAGCCTCAATGACGACCGCCATGCCGCCAACCAGGCCCCGTTACGCGCAGAGGTCTGTCCCGGCTGCCGCAGCTACCTGAAACTGCTTTACCTGGAAAACGACGCCGAGGCCGAAGCGCTTTCGGCGGACCTGACCAGCCTGCTGCTGGACATGCGTCTGGAGCAGGAAGGTTATCAGCGTCCGGCACCTAATCTGTTGCTGGCGCCCGGAGGTGACTGAGCGCAACGGCTACACTCAGGCGCGACGGTCAACGTTTGCGGGAGCGCCTGATGTCTGCCAGATCCGCCAGTCCTGCCTTGCGGCTGCCTTCCATTGATAGTTTGTTGCGCCATCCGGCGTGCCAGCCATTGGCTGAGCGTTATGGGCGTGACGCGCTGCTGGCCAGCCTGCGGCAACTGCTGGATGACTTGCGCGAACCGGTTCTTTTAAGCCAACTCGACGCCGTTGAAATCACGCCCGAAGTATTGGCCGGCAGAGCGGGCGAGCGCTTGGTCCTCCAGCATCGCAGTCACGTGCGCCGGGTGTTCAATCTCACCGGCACGGTGCTGCACACCAACCTCGGTCGCGCGTTGTTGCCGGAGGAGGCGATCGAAGCGGTGCAAATGGCCGCCCGTTATCCGCTCAATCTGGAATTCGACCTGCACAGCGGCAAGCGCGGCGACCGTGACAATCTGATTGAAGGCCTGATCCGCGAGCTGACCGGCGCCGAGGCGGTGACCGTCGTCAACAACAACGCCGCCGCGGTGTTGCTGACGCTCAACAGTCTGGGCGCGCGCAAGGAAGGCATCATTTCCCGGGGCGAACTGATCGAAATCGGTGGTGCCTTCCGCATTCCCGACATCATGGCGAGAGCCGGGGTCAGGCTTCACGAAGTCGGCACAACAAACCGCACGCATGCCCGCGATTACGAGGCCGCCATCGGGCCCCGTAGCGGTTTGGTGATGCGCGTCCATGCGAGCAACTACACCATCGAAGGCTTCACCGCTCGGGTGCCGACCGCCGAGTTGGCGCAACTCGCTCATAAACACGGCTTGCCATTGCTTGAAGACCTCGGCAGCGGCAGCCTGCTGGACCTGACACGCTGGGGCTTGCCCGCCGAACCGACGGTGCGCCAAGCGCTGATCGACGGTGTCGATATCGTCACCTTCAGCGGCGACAAATTACTGGGCGGTCCCCAGGCGGGGTTGATTGTCGGCCGCAAGGACCTGATAGCGAAGATCAAGAAGAATCCACTCAAGCGCGCCTTGCGGGTCGACAAACTGACCTTGGCCGCCCTCGAAGCGGTGTTGGGCCTGTATCGCGATCCTGATCGACTGGCCGAACGGCTGCCAAGTTTGCGCCTGCTGACCCGACCACAGGCGGACATCCTCGCCCAGGCTGAGCGCCTGCAACCTTCGCTGGCCAAGGTGCTGGGTGACGGCTGGAGCGTCAGCGCCGTCCTGGCGCTGGGCATGATCGGCAGCGGCAGCCAACCGGTGGCACGATTGCCGAGTGCCGCGTTATGCCTGCGGCCGCACGCGTCCAAACGCCTTCGCGGGCGGCGGCTGCACGGTCTGGAAGCGGCCCTGCGTGCGTTGCCGATTCCGGTGCTCGGGCGCATTGATGACGATGCGTTGTGGCTGGATCTGCGGCAACTGGACGATGAGCCAGCGTGGCTGGCTCAACTCGATCAATGGCGGGAGACGTAGGGTGATCGTCGGCACCGCAGGGCACATCGACCACGGCAAGACTTCCTTGCTCCAGGCACTGACCGGCCAGTCTGGCGACCGTCGCCGGGAAGAACGTGAACGCGGCATGACCATCGACCTTGGCTACCTCTACGCGGCGCTGGAACCGCAAGCGCCCTTGACCGGTTTTATCGATGTGCCCGGTCATGAGCGCTTCACCCACAATATGCTGGCGGGGGCTCAGGGCATTGATCTGGTGTTGCTGGTGGTCGCGGCAGACGATGGCGTCATGCCGCAGACTCGCGAACACCTGGCCATCGTTGAACTGCTGGGAATCCCTCGGGCACTGGTGGCAATCACCAAATGCGACCGCGTCGAACCGTCCAGCGTGCAAGTCGTTCGCGAACAGATCCAGACATTGCTGGCGCCGGGACCTTATGCAAACGCGCCGCAGATTGCGCTGTCGAGTGTGACCGGGGAGGGCATCGAGACGCTGCGACAGGCCTTGCTCGAGGCGCAACGTGAAGTCGCTCAACGCAGCACCACCGGCGGTTTTCGTCTGGCGATCGATCGTGCTTTCAGCGTGGCCGGCGCCGGTATCGTGGTGACCGGCACTGCGTTGTCTGGCCAGGTTGCGGTGGGCGATACGCTGATGCTCGGCCCGCTGGGCAAACCCGTTCGCGTGCGAGGCCTGCATGCGCAGAATCAAGCTGCCGAGGTCGCAACAGCCGGACAGCGAGTCGCGTTGAACCTAAGTGCCGAACGGTTGGCCCTGGAACAGATTCATCGTGGCCACTGGCTGCTGGCCGAGTGGCTGTACGCGCCAACCCAGCGAGTGGATATCGACCTGCAATTGTTGGCGAGCGAACCCAAGGCGTTCGAGCACTTTCAGCCCGTACACGTTCACGTGGGGACTCAGGACGTGACCGGGCGGGTGGCGTTACTGGAAGGCTCCAGCCTGGCGCCGGGTGAGCGAATGTTCGCGCAACTGCTGCTGAATGCGCCGGTGCAGGCTGTGAAGGGCGATCCCTTGATCCTGCGCGACCAGAGTGCTCAACGCACCCTCGGTGGTGCTCGGGTGCTCGACCCGTTTGCACCGACCCGACAACGCCGGAGTCCTGAACGGTTGGCGCAGCTGCAAGCCCTCGCCACACGCAACGAATTGGAAGATAGCCTGCCGGCGTTATTGGCCAACAGCGAAAGCGGGCTCGATCCGCAGCGTCTGGAGCGTCAGTTCAACCGCCCACGCAACACGTGGGTTTTGCCCGATGATGTGCGCCTGATTGACACCCGCCAAGGTCCGTTGCTGTTCAGTGCCACCCGGTGGGAAGCGCTGAAAGCGCCGTTACTGGAACACCTTGAACGTTTTCATCAACTGGAACCGGATCAAATGGGCCCGGACCGGGATCGCCTGCGGCGGTTCACCGGCACCGCGCTGGACCGCCCGACATTCATCAGTCTGCTCGACGAATTGCTCGCCAGCGGTGCCATTGTCGCCAGCGGGCCATGGCTGCATTTGCCCGATCATCAGGTGCATTTGAGCGAAGACGACGAAGCCCTGTGGCAACACTTGCAACCGTTGTTCGAACAGGCCGGTTTCGATCCGCCGTGGGTGCGCAATCTTGGCCATGACGAGGCGGCCGTGCGTTTGCTGCTGCGCAAAATGGCGAGGCTGGGGCTGCTGCATCAAGTCGTCCGTGACCTGTTCTACACCGACACAATGATCCGCCGGTTGGCGGCTATGCTTTTGCAACTGGCCGTGGAAAACCCGGTGATTCAGGTCACGGCGTTTCGTGATGCGGTGGGCCTGGGTCGCAAGCGCAGCATCCAGATTCTCGAATACTTCGACCGGATCGGCCTGACCCGACGGTTTGGCGACAAGCGCCATATCCGCCTCGACAATGCCTTGGCACAACACACACATAACTGACTTCAAGGAAGGCAATCGCGCCCGGTGGCGCGGCCGGGCTTCAAACCCGGTTGGGGACGGCATCCGTTCCCGGGCAGGTTCGACTCCGGCTGCCTTCCGCCATTTTTCCAATCAGAGATGCCCGAAGCTCAGCGGGTACTGGATGACCATGGCTGTCCCGGCGGTACCGGCGAACAGCACCGATAACCAGAAGGGGAACCCGGCGCGAAGGTCTTGCTTGCCGAACTTCATCGGTCAATCACCACGCAGCGGCGACCGCGGAATCTGGATCATGCGCTGCATCGCCATTTCATGGGCTTCGGTGCTGACGTCACCATAGGCATCGGCAATCACGTAAACCTCGAAACCCTGGTCGATGGCCGATTTTTTTGAGGTCGCTTAAGGGCGGCCCCGCGCACTACTGGTGATTGCGCGGGGCAGTCTGTCATTGCATCACATAACGCCCCGGTGCCGACTCAATTGCCGGGTATTGGGCATTACCGGTATGCAGCACCGAGGGCTGGCGTTCGCCGGACTGTTCAGCCAGCCAGACGAACCAGTCATTCCACCAGCTACCGGCATGTTGCTCGGCATTCTTGAACCAGGTTTCAGGGTTTTTAGTAACCCGATTGTTGGTCCAATAGTGGCGTTTTTCCTTGGCCGGTGGGTTGATCACCCCGGCGATATGACCCGAAGCGCCCAGCACAAAACGCTTGGTCCCGGAGAGCAGCTCGGTGCTGGCGTATGCGCTTCTCCACGGCACGATGTGATCGTCATGGGTGGCGAGGATGTAAGCCGGAGCATCGATGGCGCGCAGGTCCAGCTTGACCCCGCAACAGTCCAGCTCACCGGATTTCAAGTCGTTCTGCAGATAGGTGTGACGCAGATACCAGCAGTACATCGGGCCTGGAAGGTTGGTGCTGTCGTTGTTCCAGAACAGCAGGTCAAGGGGGATCGGTTTCTGGCCCTTGAGGTATTTGTCGACGTTGTAGTTCCACCACAAGTCGTTGGGGCGCAGCAGCGAGAAGGTATTGCCCATGTCCTCGCCCTTGAACAGGCCGATGGGGCCATCCTTGCCGCCGATGGTGCGCTCGCGGTAGGCCACCAATTGTTCGTCGACGAAGATGTCGATGGGGCCGGTATCGAGGTAGTCGAGAAAGGTGGTCAACAGGCTCACGCTGCCGATCTCGCGGTCGCCGCGCGCGGCCAGGACGGCCAGCGTCGAGCTCAACAAGGTGCCGCCGATGCAGAAACCAACGCAATTGGGCCGCTGCTCGCCGCTGATCTCGCGGGTCACTTGCAGGCCTTTGATGATGCCGGTTTCGATCAGGTCATCCCAGGTGGTGCCAGCGTGTTCCTGGTCGAAGTTGCGCCACGACATCAGAAAGACCGGGTGTCCTTGTTTCAACAGATGGCCCACCATCGAGTTATCCGGGCGCAAGTCGAGAATGTAGTACTTGTTGATTGACGGCGGCACGACAAACACCGGGCGTCGGTACTGGGTTTCGGTTTGCGGGTAATACTGAATCAGCTGGAAGAGTTCGTTCTCGAACACCACTTCGCCGGGTGAGTTGGCCAGATCGACGCCCACTTTGAACGCGCCGGCATCGCACTGGCGCATCTTGCCTTCTTGCAGGTCGCTGGCCAGGTGCAACAGGCCTGTGAGGAGGCTGCTTCCCTGGGTATCGACGACCCGTTGCAGCGCATCGGGGTTACTGGCCAGGAAATTGCTCGGCGCACCAGCGGCGATGGCTTGTTCCACCAGGTAGAGCAGGCGCTGCCGCGGTTTTTTGTCCGGGATCGCTAACGTGTCCAGCAGTTTCAGCAGAAACCCGGCGTTAAGCAGGTAAAAGGCGGCGAGTGAGCCGAACAGTGGCTGGCTCCAGTTACCGCTGGCGAAACGTCGATCGTCGAAGGTGAAGGGCTGACCGGTCAGCAGACGCTGGCCGAGGTCGCCCCATTGCTGTTGGTAATCCGATTGAAGGCTGTCCAGGGTGCCCCGCGGCAGGTCAAACCACTCGTTGTATGCCTGGCCGGTAAACCACGGATTGGTGCTGACCCATAGACGTAGTTGTTGCACTGCAAAGGAGGCAATGAACGGAACCTGGCCTGACCAGAAGGTGTTGAAGGTATGCGCGTTGTTGTCCATGGAACTCCTTGCCCACTTACGTAAACCGGGTAGAAAAAACCGCGGCGCCGGACTTCGGCGCCGCGTCAGCGACTTAAGCAAACACTCCTGTGTTCTAGCGCTCGATAACCAGGCTGACTCCCTGGCCGCCACCGATGCACAACGTGGCCAGGCCTTTTTTGCCGTCGCGACGAATCAGCTCGTGCAACAGCGACACCAGAATCCGCGCGCCCGATGCGCCGATCGGATGGCCCAGGGCAATCGCGCCGCCGTTGACGTTGACCTTGCTGGTGTCCCAACCCAGTTCTTTGCCGACCGCCAGTGATTGCGCAGCGAACGCTTCATTGGCTTCGATCAGGTCGAGGTCGTCCAGGGTCCAGCCGGCTTTTGCCAGTACCAGGCGGGTGGCCGGTACCGGGCCGATGCCCATGATCGACGGGTCCACACCGGCACTGGCGTAGGCCGTGATACGTGCCAGCACCGGCAAGCCGAGGGCCTTGGCCTTGGCGGCGCTGGCCAGCAACAGCACGGCGGCACCATCGTTGAGGGTCGACGAGTTGCCGGCCGTCACGCTGCCGTCTTTCTGGAACGCGGGTTTGAGGTTGCTTAATGCTTGCAGCGTGCTGTTCGGGCGCGGCTGTTCATCGGTGTCGAAGGCCAGCGGCTCACCCTTGCGCTGAGGGATCAGGATCGGGGTGATTTCACGCTTGAAGTAACCCGCTTCAATGGCAGCAGCGGCTTTCTGTTGCGAAGCCGCGGCGAAGGCGTCCTGTTCTTCGCGACTGAGGTTGTACTTCTGCGCCAGATTCTCAGCGGTGATGCCCATGTGGTAGTCGTTGAAAGCGTCCCACAAACCGTCTTGAATCACGCTGTCTTGCAATTGCGCATGACCCAGACGCAAACCGGTGCGTGCCTTAGGCAGAACATAGGGCGCCAGGCTCATGTTTTCCTGACCGCCGGCAATCACCAGTTCGGCGTCGCCGCAACGGATGGCCTGGACCGCAAGCTGGACAGCCTTGAGGCCCGAGCCGCAGACTTTGTTCAAGGTCAGGGCAGGGGTGGTATGGGGCAGGCCGGCCTTGATCGCCGTCTGACGTGCGGGGTTTTGCCCCGAGCCGGCGGTGAGTACCTGGCCGAGGATCACTTCATCGATCTGCGAGCCGTCCAGACCTGTCTCTTCCAGCAGACGGCGAATGACCGCCGCGCCCAGTTCGGTGGCTGGAATCGCGGACAAGGCACCTTGAAAACTACCAATGGCGGTACGAGTAGCGGCAACGATTACGACTTCGTTCATGCGTGACCTCATAAAAAAGACAACATTCGTCTAGCGCGAGCAGGGCGTCCTTGCCCTGGCCGGTCTACTGCATGTTCATACCGCCGTTGACCGAGAAGTCCGCGCCGGTGCTGTAGCCCGATTCATCGGAAGCCAGCCAGGCCACGATGGAAGCGATTTCTTCGGGTTGGCCGAGGCGCCCGACCGGTGTGGCTGCGATCATGGTGTCGAGAATGTCCTGGCGAATGGCCGCGGTCATGCTGGTCTGGATGTAGCCTGGAGAAACAGTGTTGACGGTCACGCCCTTGCCGGACACTTCCCGGGCCAGAGACATGGTGAAGCCATGGATGCCGGCCTTGGCCGCGCTGTAGTTGGTCTGGCCGAACTGGCCGCGCTGACCGTTGATCGAGGAAATGTTGATGACCCGTCCCCAACCCTTCGCCAACATCCCTTCGATCACCTGTTTAGTGGTGTTGAACAGGCCAGTCAGATTGGTGCCGATCACTGCGTTCCAATCT
This sequence comes from Pseudomonas sp. ZS1P83, assembly GCF_054897825.1. Classification (NCBI taxonomy): domain Bacteria; kingdom Pseudomonadati; phylum Pseudomonadota; class Gammaproteobacteria; order Pseudomonadales; family Pseudomonadaceae; genus Pseudomonas; species Pseudomonas sp. ZS1P83. The sequence continues at coordinate 2,353,776 of NZ_CM142706.1, read as the reverse complement.
TCTGGAGTCAGTTTGCGAAAGGACGCATCGCGAGTGATGCCCGCGTTGTTGACCAATACATCGATCGGGCCGAATTGCTCACGTGCCATTTCGAACGCTTTGCGCGTTGATTCCCAATCGGTGATGTCGCCATAGATGAATTCGAATTGATAACCCGCCTCCAGTTGGCTCGCCATCCATTCCTTCTTGCGGGCGGAGTCAGAGCTGCAGCCCACGATGACCTTGAATCCATCCTTGTACAGGCGTTGGCTTATCGCAGTGCCAATCCCACCCATACCACCCGTTACCAACGCAATACGACTAAGCGACTTCATACACTCTCTTCCTTTTTGAGTTTTGCGTTGCAAGATGGGGGGATTGTTCGGTATTGGCGGGGCGTGCGGAAGTGTTGAGAGGTGACTCTGTGGTGTCCAACGGTGCCATGCATGGAATGAAACTGAACTGTTCGCTACTTTTGTCGTCGCCTCGCAGGCTCGGCAGCTGCTACAGGGTGACGAATGGTCTGAAAAACTGGCTAAAAGTGAGGATTACCTATACTGGGATCAATATTGGCAACGGGACACCCCGTCAGCATTTTGATTCAACGCAGATCAGTTATGGCTCCGGACAGGATGTTCGGTTCCACAGGTCATTGAGGACGTCATGTATAGAATGAGTTCAGGCTATGCCAGCGTGTTGGTAAATACGCTTTCGGCTCAAGGACTGGATGTTGCCAGTCTGTGTCGGGAAGTTGAACTAGACATTAATCTCGCGAACAAACCAGGAGCGTTTTGCGAGCGAAGGGCTATCTATCGACTATGGGATCTGGCCGCTCAGGCCTCGGGCGATCCGGACATCGGCTTGAAGGCCTATGGAAGTTTCCACCCCGGCAGCTTTCAGATTGTCGGCTACACCATGATGTCCAGCCTGAATCTGAAAAAAGCCCTTGAACGCCTGGTCCGTTTCAGTCCGTTGATTGGCACCGGATTCAGCCTTTTCTTTACATCGGAACAGCAGAATTACCGACTGTCCGGGCTCGATCATCAACAAAAAGGTTCTGTCAAACCTCGCCAATACACCGATGCAGCGCTGGCTTCATTGCTGGGTTTCTGCCGTAAGCTGGCGGGCGGCAACTCACCGCACCCCTTGAGCGTGGGATTCACCTATCCCGAACCTGAAGACACCACCGAGCATCGACGGCTGTTTGGTTGCGATCTGCATTTCGACGCGCCTTACGACAGCATTTTGTTTGACGAGCAGGAGCTGCTGCGTCCGTTGAGCATGGCCAACGAAGAGTTGGCGGTGCTGCACGACAGTTTTGCCGAGGCTCAACTGGATCTGCTGTTTGGTTTTTGCATTGTTGGCAGGGTTCGCGCGCTGATAACCGAGCGCTTGAGTCAGGACCAGGGGCAGTGCGATATGGAGTCGATCGCGGCAGCATTGAACATTAGCAAGCGGACGCTGCAACGCGCGTTGGAAAAGGAAGGGACGCAATTCAAGGATCTGCAGAACGATGTGCGCCGGCAATTGGCCGATTTCTACCTGCGCAATTCTCGCTTCAACATGAAGCATGTCGCGTATCTCCTTGGTTTTCATGACCACAGCAGTTTCAACAAAGCCTGTAGCCGCTGGTTTGGCATGACACCCGGTCAGTATCGGGCCGATGAATCGTTTGAAATCGAGGAGGCCGCGCCTGTGTGACGCGGTTCTCCTCAGCGTTAAACGTTATTTCACTGGAGGTTTTTTTACGCCTTTCTTGCCCTTGGCAGGTTTGCGCACTGGACTCGCAACCTTTGCGATGCGGTCAGGGGTCACTGCGGGTATTTTCTGTTCGATTGGCTCGGCAATTACCGCTGGAACTTGCTGCTTGATCGGTTTAGGGATTGCCACCGGGGTTTTCGGCTTGATCGGCTTGGGGGTTACCACCGGGGTTTGCTGCTTGATCGGCTCTGGGGTTGTCGTCGGGATTTTCTCCTCGATGGCATCGGCCTCAGCGGGTGGTTGGGTCAGGCTGAAACCTGGCAGGGGGACGTCGAGCAGCGTGTGCAGCTCACACCAGAATGGGTTGTCTGCGCCGCTGGTCAGCAGGTCCGGCAGCAAATTGGCGACGGCCGCCAGCACTTGTTGGCGCTCTTCGACCTCAGCCAGTATCAAGGGCAGGCTGTGCAGGCTTTCTTGCGGGTGAGTGGCGACCAGCAGTTTTTGCAGGCGCAGGGTTTCACGCAGATCAAGCGGCTTGGCACTGTAGTCCTGGAGCAGTACCTGCATTTGCAGGATCAATTTTTCGACGCTTTCCTTGCCCGGCTCGTCGCTGTCGCGGCCAAGCAGGAACAGAATCCGTATCAAGGCTTCCATCAGACCGCCAAGGGGCAGGGCATCTTGCAGGCGCTCGATCAGCACCTTGTCGTGTTGCTTGGCATGTTCCTGGAGATTTCGCCCGGGTGCATTGCCGGCGAGGCTATTGAGTACGCCATACACGCCGTAGAAACACATTTCCTGCGCCGCATCACGCAGATCCCGATAGCCGTTCAAGGCGTCCTGCATCTGGTTGGAAAACAGTTCCTGCCAGACCAGCAACGGGTTGTTTTGGCTGGCGGGGTGACGATCCTTGCTCACTTGGGCGGCGCTACCTGCCAGCCACCACAGCGCCGGGTTCAAACTGCTCCAGGCCACTTGCTGCTGATGGAAAGGGTGTGCCCGGCGCAGCAGTTCGGCGCTGGGTTCATTGATCAGCTGGCGCAACCATGGGCGTATGAATTCCTCGTACACATTGTTGTTGACGTCGGACGCGCGCTGGACCAGCGCGAATTCGCGATCGTCATCACGAGGCTTCTGCACTTCGCCATGGATGTCGGCGATGCGCCGGCGTTCGAAACGCACGGCATACGGCGTCGCCGAGCTCTGCGGCAGGTCTTCGATCAGCATTTCATACAGTCCGGCGGGCAGCGCATTGATTGCATCGACCGCACCGAGCAACTCACGGTGCTCACGCCGCGCCACTTCACCGGACACGAAGATGCCCAGATGACCGATGCTCGCGTGCCGCAAGTACACGATGGTGCGTCCGGCATTTTGCAACGCGAGATCACTGGGATAGACGTCGGTGATCCAGTCCAGTGCCTGCTGGGGGGAGGTGATGTTGTCGCCATACGAGCAGAACACCACCACCGGCACTTCAATCAGTTTGAGGTCAAGCCCGCTGCTCTTGCGACCGAGGCCGCCGGACAGCTGATTACCGATAAACAGGTCGTCGACAATCATCTCGATCTCTTCACCATTGAGCAGGGTCGGGCTACCCCACCAGCGTTCGAAATCCAGAAAACGTGCGGCCTCGCTGTCGACTTCACTGAACAGATGGTAGTACTTGCCCCAATAGGTGTTGGCCGGGTCGAGGTTTTCGAAATTGCTCACCAGCCAGGTGCCGTCGAAGCGGTCATTGCCGAGGTCGCTACCGAGGCGCGCCATCCAGCCACCACCCAGCAAACCGCCGGTGTAGCGCATCGGATTGCGGCCATTGACCCCGGCCCAGTACGACAACGGCGCCCCATTGACGATGATCAACCCCGGCAACTCCGGCCGGGTGGCGGCCAGACCCATTAACGCCCAGCCCGCCTGGCAGTTGCCAATGACGACAGGTTTGGCGCTGTCCGGATGTCGGGCGCTGACGACTTCGATGAACCGCGCCTGGGCTTCTGTGATATCGGCGAGGGTTTGCCCAGGGCGAGGCGAGTGACTGAAGGAGATGAAGTAAGTGGGGTGGCCGGCTCTCAGGCTTTCGCCGATGACCGAATCCTGTTTGAACCCGCCGATACCCGAGCCGTGGCCGCCGCGCGGGTCAATGATGATCACCGGCTGTTTTTTACTGTCGAACTGCTGCCCGGGGCCCGCGAGGATTTGCAACAACGAATAGTTGACCGGGCGAGGCAGGTTTTCCCCGGCGACCAGCGTTTCATGATTGAACTTGAGCAGCAGCGGAAAGCCGGCGCGTTCGTGGGCCAGGGTGTTGTCGCCGCGCTGGCGCAAGGTGTCCCAGAACAACACGCTGCGCTGGCCAAAGTCCGTGAAGTATTCCTGCCAGTCAGCGGGCGTCGGTTGTCTGAGTTGCCCAAGGTTTAAAGCCGCGAAGGTTTTTGCCTGGCGCTTCTGCACAGCGTCAAGGACGTTGCGGGTATTGAGACGTTGCAGATGATTGAGGTGTTCGAACAAGCCGACGGGTCCGGAAAGCTCTTCATCTTGCAGCGCAATATTGACTTCCTGACCCATCGTGATCTCCTGACGCTCTACATGGGAACCTGCGCATCTGAACCCTTTAGTTAAAGAGGGCTAGGCTCGCCGTTCGATAGACTGGAGTTTATAGCTAATAGGGAGGGCTTGAGCAAAGTTTATTTTGCACCGCACAAAAATAGACGTTGCCAAATGATTTTGTGCGCTGCAATATCAAGGCTAACGCGATGACTGGCCGGATCGCTATCGCGTCTTCAGGTCCATCAGGGCCTTCCAGTACCAGGAGATTCAAGCATGTCTTTTTTCAATTCGGAAAAACTGCAAACCGCTCAGAAAGCCAACCTCGACCTTTTGCAGCAAATCAGCGGTAAAGTCTTCGCCAGCGTTGAACAGCTCAGCCAGTTGCAGTTCAAGGCACTGCGCGAATCCACCGAAGAGCAGTTCGAAGGTGTTCGCAAGCTGCTGGCCGTCCGTGATCCACAAGGTTTCGCTGAGCTGCAGGCATCTTTCACCCAGCCGAGCGCGCAAACCGAACGTCTGGCCGAGTTCAACCGTCAGGTTCAAGCACTGATCGTCGGTACTCAGTCGGACATCGCCAAACTGACCTCGAGTCAGGTCGAAGCGGGCACCCAGCAGGTGCAAGAGTTCGTTGAAGCGATCAGCAAGAATGCACCAGCCGGCTCCGAGCCTGTTGTGGCAGCATTCAAGTCGGGCCTGGCGAATGCCGGTACCGTGTTCGAAAGCGCACAGAAAGCTGTAAAACAAGCTTCCGATGTGGCTCAGAGTAATTTCGACGCAGCGACTGCCGCGGCCACTAAAGCTGCCCCAGAAGCAAGCGCCAAGGCTACCAGCGGTAACAAGTAAGTCACGTCAAGCAAGCGGCACCCATGGCGATGGGATCATTCCCCATCGCCATTTTTTGTGTGCGCGAAAACCTTGGCGGGGGTGGCTCTGGTTCACGTTGATACCAGTCGTCTGATCCAGTCCAGCAGTACGCTGGGCAACAGTTCTGGTCTGTGCAGCAAGGCGTATTGCCGCGATCCGAATACCGCCGGCAGGTAATTCGGCGCCTGGCGGTCGATGGTCAAACAGAAAGGATAGATGCCTTGAAGTTTGGCTTCGGTCACGGCTTGGCGCATGTCTTCGACACCATAGCGGCCTTCATACTGATCAACATCGTTCGGCTTACCGTCGGAGAGCAGTAATAAGAGTCGGTGAGTGGCGGCTTCGCGCATCAGCAACGTGCTGGCGTGGCGCAGGGCGGCGCCGGCCCGGGTATAGCGTTCCGGTTCGAGTGCGGCAATGCGCCGACCGACTTCATTGCTGTAACGCTCATCGAATGCTTTCAGGGTGCGGATCGTGACCCGCTGCGGCCCTTCTCCGGAAAACGCCAGCACGCTATAGGGCTCGCCCAGGCTCTCCAGCGCCAGACAAACCAGCAGCAACGCCTCGCGCTCGACATCAATGACCCGGCGATGGTGGGACAGCCAGCTGTCAGTGGAGCCGCTGACGTCGATCAGCAACATGATCGCCATGTCGCGTCGGCGACGGCGCTGGGTTTGATACAGCGCCTGCGGCAGGCTCAGGCCGGCGCGGGCCTCGGCGCAACCGTCGATATACGCCTCCAGATCGATATCGTCGCCCTCCCATTGTTTGCGCAGCCTGACACGCTGCGCCCGCAGGCATTCGAATTGCCGGCGGATGGCATCGAGCACTGGGCGGTGAGCCTCCAGGGTTCGCTCGACCCACTGCTGCGGGCCTTCCTGGGCGGGACACAGTTGCAGGGTTGTACCCGGATCACGGTAGCTCTGGCTGCGGTAATCCCACTCGGGGTAGCTGACTGCATTGTTGGGAATGTCCTGTGCACCGCGCTGGACGCGGGTCTGTGGCGGGTCGTCAGACAGCAGCACTTCTTTCGGGCGGCCTGCCGTGACCACCAGTCGCGCTTCGTTGAGTTCGGACAATGACTCGGCAAAATCAGCGGCCGGGGTATCGGTATCCCGGTCGGTAGGGCGCTGCATCCCCATGGGGTCTTCGGCCTTTTCCAACGGTTCGGCGGGTTGCACCATCCACAAACCTTGTTCCTGATCGTCGTCTTCGTCGGTACGGGCCTCGCGCGCAGTGGGCTGACGTACGAGGCGGGCGCTACGTGGCAGGGTATCGGCGGTGTCGATTTCGCCGGGCAGGGACGGCGTCTTCAGGCCTGCCAACGGCTCGCGCAGGTCGCCGGTCCAGGCATCGAGCAGCAGCAGATGAGCGTCAAGCCTGTGCAGTTTTTCGACGGACATGAGAGTTTGTGCGAGGGTTTCTGATTGTTGCAGCGAGTCGGCCGTTTTAGCGGGTATCTCCAGCCCTTCCAGAGGTTTGCCGCATTCGCTGCGCAGCAGTAAACGCAGCAGGTTTTCCAGAGGCTGTCGCTGACCAGGAAAGGCGTGAAGAGGCGGGCGGGTCATCAAGGCATGATGGCGCAAGCCATGGATCGATGGCGCCAACCCCGGCAACAGTCGTACCAAGTCCGAATCAGCAGCCCAGGCTTCGAGGAGCCGATAGACACTGCGCTGCATCGGATTGTCGAGGGCTGACAGGGCGGTGGCACTGCCTCGTTGGGCGCGCATCGCCTGTTGCAAAGCCAGGGTTTTATAACGTTCCAGCGTGAGCGGACCCTCGTCGCCGCCCAGGTTTTCCGGCAGCCATATAGACACGCCATCGGTCGCCGGGACGGCGCTTTGCCGACACGGCTTTTCGTCACGCAGCAAAAGCTTTTTCAGTAGCGTGGGGGGCGAGGGTGGTTGCGCGACGCGCAGCGGATAGTGGGTGTCGAACACTGCCTTGATCAGCAAATCGAGGTGCTGTGCGACATCCCCCAGGGTGACGATTTTTGCAGTGTCCGAGGGGCCCTGGTGACGTCGCCACAACGCCTGTGCATACACCGTTGCGTGGCGTGCGACATCGGTGATGAGGTCCTCGGCTTCGGCCATTTAGATAAACGTCAGGTCAACGAGGTCGCGCATGGCAGCGACCAGCACGGCGTCATCGGACAGCGGCGAGATCAACGCGACCCGGCACGCGATGGGCGCAGCAATGCCGCGGGTGATCAGCCGAGCAGTGGCGATCAGCAGACGGGTACTGGGCACTTCCGCCAGGCCCCGGTCCTGCAAGGCACGTAGTCGGTGAGCGAGAGTGACCAGCGCATGGGCGGTGGCGTAGTCGGTACCACCCTCATGGATGACGATGGCGATTTCGCGCTCGGCCGGCGGGAAGTCAAAATCCAGCGCCACGAAGCGCTGTCGGGTACTCGGTTTCAAATCCTTGAGTATTCGTTGGTAACCGGGGTTGTAGGAGACCACCAGTTGAAAGTGGGGTGAGGCTTCGAGGATCTCGCCGATTTTGTCCAGTGGCAGAATGCGTCGGTGGTCGGTCAGCGGGTGCAGGACGACAATCGTGTCTTGCCGCGCTTCGACCACCTCGTCCAGGTAACAGATAGCGCCTTCGCGCACCGCACGGGTCAGCGGACCCTCCGTCCAATGGGTGCCCTGGTGACCGATCAGGAAACGTCCGACCAAGTCGCTGGCGCTCAGATCGTCATGGCAGGAAATGGTGATCAACGGGCGCTTGAGACGCCAGGCCATGTGTTCAACGAAACGGGTTTTGCCACACCCGGTGGGTCCTTTGAGCATGACTGCCAGTTGCTGTGCATGGCATTGTTCGAAAATCGCTACCTCGTCGCCGCAGGGTTGGTAGTAGGGCTCCGCTTGCAGCGTTGCAGGTTCGGCGTGCATCAGCGAACGTTTCATTACAACGCCGCGCTCGAGGCTTGAGGTGTAGCCAGGACCGGATCGGCTTCATCGACATTGAAGTCCGGTGCATGGCGGAAAAAATCGTAGATGAACAGCCCCGCACCCAGGCTGAACATCGACGCCGTCGCCACCAGCATCAGGAAGTGCACCTGAATCTTCAGCTGCACGTCCAAGTAGCCCAAACCGAGAATGCGCTCCAGGTACACCTGACCAATGCCCGCCGTGGCAAATGACAGGGTCATGCCGAACATGCCTCCCAACTGCAGCCAGAATGCCCAATAACCGATGCTGCTTTCCTCAATGGGACGACGGGTCATGCCGGGCAGCGCATAGGTGATCATCGCCAGGACAATCATGGCATAGGCCCCATAGAAGGCCGCGTGGCCATGCATGGCGGTAATCAGGGTGCCATGGGTCCATTTGTTGACGTCGGGAAAGGTGTGGGCCAGCCCCAGGAGGCCGGCGCCAAACATGGTGAACAGGGCGCTGCCGATGGTCCAGTGTAAGGCCAGTTTGTTGGGGTGAGAGAGGCCGGAGCGGCGCATCGCGTTGTAGGCATAGATCGCCATGCCGACCAGCGCCATGGGCTCAAGTGCACTGAAGAAACCGCCCAAGGGAAGCCAGTAATGGGGGACGCCGATCCAGTAATAATGGTGGGCGGTGCCAAGGATGCCGGCAATGAACACCAAGCCGACAATCACGTACAGCCACTTCTCCATGACCTCGCGATCAGCACCGGACAGTCTGATCAGCAGATAGGCAAGAAAGCCGCCCTGGATCATTTCCCAGACACCTTCGACCCACAGGTGAATCGTCCACCAGCGGTAGAAGATCGACACCACGTAGTTTTCATAATGCAGCAGCGCCGGCAGATAAAGCACAGCGGCACTGGCCAGACCCAACAGAAGAACGCCCTCGGTGGCGGTGAAACGCCCGGCTTTCTTGATCGTCATGCCTATGTTGTAGAGGAACATCAGCATGCAAATCACGATCACGATCTTGTGGGGCAGCGGTTGTTCGAGGAGCTTGTTCCCGGTGCCATAACCGAACAGGTAGCCAAGAACAGCGGTGACACCCATGGCCGTCCACAACCCGAGCTGGATATAGGCCAGTCTGGTGCTGTGCAACTCACCACGGGATTCGTCCGGCACCATCCAATAGGTCGCCCCCATGAATCCGGTCAGCACCCAGACAATCAACAAGTTGGTGTGAATGGACTTGGTGACATCGAAGGGCAAGAGGTTCAGCAACGGATCCGGCCCGAGGTATTTCGCCGCCGAGAGCAGGCCGAAGACCAGTTGCAGGCCGAACAGCACCATGGCTACGGCGAAATACCAGTAGGCGACGGATTGAGATCTGTAGCGCATGGTCATCCCCTGCGGTTACTGGAACGACGCCAGATAGGCGACCAGTTGATCGATCTGTTCAGGCGTTAGCGATTTGGCGAAGGTGTCCGGCATGAAGGACATGCCGTTCGCGGAAAACATGTCGCCCGGATGCAGGTAGGCACTCGGCGTGACGATGGATTCGCGGATAAAGCCTTCGGCGTCCTTGGCCTTGCCCTTGTAGTCAGGCGAGGCGATGACCTGCTTGGCCCGACTGGCCAACCCGGCCAGGGACGGCCCGGCGAGGTTGACGCCCGGTGCAATCGAGTGGCAAGCGCTGCACACCGGGGTTGCGGTTGTTCGAAACAGCGCCTCGCCCAGGGCGATCGGATCTTCCTTGCCGGAGACCGGGCGGGCGGCGGGTGGTGGTTGGTCGCCGGAAGCATTCTGCTGTGCCACGGTGAGGTCCATGCCGGGGATCGACGCACCAGTCACCAGAATCGGGCGCGGTGGCCAGCCTTGATTGTCGACCTTGCTCACCCAATCGAGGAAGGCGATCAAATCGGCGATTTCCTCGTCGCCGAGTTTCAGGTTCGGCATCAGGCGACGATGGCGTTGCTCGTCATAGAACTTTGAAGGGTCTTTTAGGAACGCGGTGAGATAAGGGGCGCCGCGCTGTTGGGTGATTTTCGTCAGGTCCGGGGCGTAATAAGCACCCTCGCCGAACAAGGTGTGACAATTAATGCAATTGTATTGGTGCCAGACATCCTTGCCGCGAGTGACCTGGGGCGTGATCTGTTGGGCATTGGTCAGTGTGGGAAACTGCCGGTGACTGTCAACGGTCATGCCCAGAAACACCACGGCAGCAATAGCAGTCGATATCAGCGCGAACGAGCGTGTCTGGCGTTTGTTCATTGCGATCTCCCTATACGCCGATGCCGGTCCAATAGGTGATGCCGATCACTCCGGCGTAGACGACCGCGCTGGCCATCAGCACGAGCACCGCATAACTGGCGAGCTTCAAGACTTTTTGCACGACTGCCTCCCAATGTGAAAGTGCAGGTGGAAAGTGCCTGGTCATTCGCGTTGCACATTGAGTATGAGTGCGCGCGAAAGAACGTTAGCCCGCTGCACTGACGATTGCTTGAGGTCTGCAGTCGAACAGCTGCGAGCAGGCGCTAAATATTGACGACTTCACCACGCCTTGCATTTAAGTGCTGTGGTTCAGCGGGAGAGGCAGGATGACTGTGAGCCTAGTAGACGTCGCGCTACTGTCAATGACTCGGGAGTACTTCATTCACCGTCTTTTTTCTTTGCACCATCATTGTCAGGCTTGCCGCCAAACATGCCAAACAGGTTCTGGGTGTTCAGATAAAGCGCCTTCGACTGGTCGACATATTGGCGCATCAGATCCTGCATCACCGGGGCCTGTTGATGCATGAAGTCGCTCCAGGCCTCGGACGACTGCGCGCCGGTCTGGGACTGAATGTCGATGACGGTCTGAATGCTCTTGTCCAGGTAACTGCCGAGTACGCCCTGATAAGGGCCGTAGAACTGGATAACCCCCAGCAGCATTTCGGTGGTGAAAATGGGCTCACCGCCGCTTTCGGCTTCCAGAATCACTTGCAGCAGGATGCTGCGCGTCAGATCCTCGCCGCTCTTGGCATCGACCACCTGAAAGGCAATTTTGTCGACCACCAACTGGCGTATGTCCGCCAGCGTCAAATGACTGCTGGTATGGGTGTCATACAGTCGGCGATTGGGGTACTTCTTGATCAGGCGGGGAGTGTTATCTGTCATGCGGGCGTCTCGCGGCGGGCCTGGTTTGCAGGCATCTTATCCTACTATGGCCACTGTCGCGGATGATCGTTCCCACGCTTCATGTACCGATCGTTCCCACAGAGTGGGAACGATCATGCGTGGGAACGATCATTGAGTCACCTTGGCCAAACCAGTCACGCAACTTGATAGCTTTGACCATTGTCCCGCGCCCCGCGCAGAGCGAGTATTTCCCTGTTGATTACGGTTCCCCCAACCTAATAAAAATACAAAGGGATTCTGGCAATGCGCGATTATTTGTCTGCGACATCACAGTTCAATTATCAGCATACCGTCGACTCCGCGCTCGCCGGCGATTTGAGTGCCCTCAACGCCTGCGTCGAGTGTTGCGACCGGCATGCCTTGCCAGGGCGCATCGCGCTGTTCTGGGAAGGCCGCGATGGCGCCAGCGCAACGTACACCTTCAGCGACTTGCAGGACAAAGCCGCGCGGTTCGCCAATTTCCTGCTGGGCCAGGGCGTGAAAAAAGGCGACAAGGTAGCCGGTCTCCTGCCACGTAATATCGAATTACTGATCACCGTATTCGCCACCTGGCGCATCGGCGCGGTCTATCAACCGCTGTTTACTGCCTTCGGCCCCAAAGCCATCGAACACCGCCTCAGCTCCTCTGGCGCCAAAGTGGTGGTCACCGACGCGGGGAATCGCGCCAAACTCACTGAAGTCGCGGATTGCCCGACCATCGTCACCGTCACCGGTCCAAAAGGCCAGGGCATCGTCCGCGGCGATTACAGCTTCTGGGCCGAACTGGCCAATTATTCTCCTGAGTGCGAACCGGTCCTGCTGAGCGGTGAAGATCCATTCCTGCTGATGTTCACATCTGGCACCACCGGTCCGTCGAAAGCGCTGTCCGTACCGCTCAAGGCCATCGTCGCCTTCCAGAGCTATACCCGTGACGCCGTGGACTTGCGCCCTGAAGACGCCTTCTGGAACGTCGCCGATCCGGGCTGGGCCTATGGCATCTATTTCGGTGTCACCGGGCCGATGGCCATGGGGCATCCGATCACCTTTTACGATGGTCCGTTCACCCTCGAAAGCACCTGCCGGGTGATCAACAAATATGGGATCACCAACCTCACCGGCTCGCCGACGGCCTATCGTCTGTTGATCGCCGGAGGCGACGAATTCGCCCGCTCGATCAAGGGCAAGCTGCGCATTGTCAGCAGTGCCGGCGAGCCGCTGAATCCGGAAGTGATCCGCTGGTTTGCCGACAACCTCGGCGTGGTCATTCACGATCATTACGGCCAGACCGAACTGGGTATGGTCCTGTGCAATCACCATAGCCTGGAGCATCCGATCCACATGGGCGCCGCCGGTTTCGCTTCGCCAGGCCACCGCATTGTGGTGCTGGACGACGAGTACAAAGAACTCGGCGTCGGCCAGCCGGGCATTCTGGCCATCGATCGCACCCAGTCGCCGATGTGCTGGTTCGCCGGTTACGAAGGCGCACCGACCAAGGCCTTCGTCGGCAACTATTACCTGAGCGGCGACACCGTCGAATGGAACCCGGACGGCAGCATCAGCTTCGTCGGTCGCAGCGACGACGTGATCACCACCTCCGGCTACCGGGTCGGTCCGTTCGACGTGGAAAGCGCATTGATCGAACACCCCGCCGTGGTCGAAGCGGCCGTGGTCGGCAAACCCGATCCGGAGCGCACCGAGCTGGTGAAAGCCTTTGTCGTGCTCAGCCCGCAATACCGTGCTGCGCCGGAACTGGCCGAAGAACTGCGCCAACACGTGCGCAAGCGGCTGGCTGCGCACTCGTACCCACGTGAAATCGAATTTGTCAGCGAGTTGCCGAAAACCCCTAGCGGCAAATTGCAGCGCTTTATCTTGCGCAACCAGGAAATCGCCAAGGCTCAAGAGGCCACCGCGAAGAACGTTTAGCTTGAACCCAAGGAAACAATGATGCAGATCGAAAACAAGGTTTTTCTCGTCACCGGCGGTGCCTCCGGACTCGGTGCGGCCACGGCTGAAATGCTGGTCGCGGCCGGCGCCAAAGTGATGCTGGTGGACATGAACGCCGAGGCCGTTGCGGCCCAGGCTGAACGCCTCGGCGCGCAAAGTGTGGTGGCGGACATCAGCAACGAAGCCGCGGCCGAGGCCGCCGTGCAGGCGACGGTCAAAGCCTTCGGTGGCTTGAATGGACTGGTCAACTGCGCCGGCATCGTGCGGGGTGAGAAGATCCTCGGCAAGAATGGCCCTCATGTGCTGGCCAATTTCAGCCAGGTGATCAACGTCAATTTGATCGGCAGTTTCAACATGCTGCGCCTGGCGGCAGCGGCGATCGCCGAAACCGAAGCGGATGCCGACGGCGAGCGCGGCGTAATCATCAACACCGCCTCGGCCGCCGCGTACGACGGCCAGATCGGCCAGGCCGCGTATGCCGCGTCCAAAGGCGCGATCGTCAGCCTGACCTTGCCCGCCGCCCGTGAACTGGCGCGCTTCGGCATTCGAGTGATGACCATCGCCCCGGGCATTTTCGAAACCCCGATGATGGCCGGCATGACCCCGGAAGTCCGCGCGTCCCTGGCTGCCGGCGTACCGTTTCCGCCGCGTCTGGGTAAACCGAGCGAGTATGCCGGACTGGTCAGGCATATCATTGAAAACAGCATGCTCAATGGCGAGGTGATCCGTCTCGACGGCGCCTTGCGCATGGCCGCCAAGTAAGGAGAATTTGTCATGACTATGTCCAACGATCCGATTGTTATCGTCAGCGCCGTCCGCACCCCAATGGGTGGTTTCCAGGGCGAATTGAAAAGCCTGACCGCACCACAACTCGGTGCCGCCGCGATCCGCGCCGCCGTCGAGCGCGCCGGCGTGGCACCAGACTCGGTTGAAGAAGTGCTGTTCGGTTGCGTACTGTCCGCAGGTCTCGGCCAGGCCCCGGCACGCCAGGCCGCACTGGGCGCCGGGCTGGATAAATCGACCCGCTGCACGACCCTCAACAAGATGTGCGGTTCGGGCATGGAAGCGGCCATTCTGGCTCACGACATGCTGGTGGCGGGCAGCGCCGATGTGGTTATCGCCGGCGGTATGGAAAGCATGTCCAACGCGCCCTATCTGCTGGACAGCGCCCGCAGCGGTTACCGTATGGGCCACGGTCGCGTACTCGACCATATGTTCCTCGACGGCCTGGAAGACGCCTACGACAAGGGTCGCCTGATGGGCACCTACGCCGAGGATTGCGCTGAAACCAACGGTTTCACCCGTGAAGCTCAGGACGCCTTTGCCATTGCCTCGACCACCCGCGCGCAGCAGGCGATCAAGGACGGCAGCTTCAAAGACGAGATCGTGCCGCTCACCGTGACCGTCGGTAAAGAGCAGGTGCTGATCAGCAACGACGAACAGCCACCGAAAGCCAAACTGGACAAGATCGCCTCCTTGAAACCGGCGTTCCGCGAAGGCGGCACGGTGACGGCGGCGAACTCGAGTTCGATCTCCGATGGCGCCGCGGCACTGGTGTTGATGCGCCGTTGCGAAGCTGAAAAGCGCGGCCTGAAACCGCTGGCAGTGATTCACGGCCACGCGGCGTTTGCCGACACCCCGGGCCTGTTCCCGGTGGCACCGGTGGGCGCGATCAAGAAGCTGATGAAAAAAACCGGTTGGTCCCTGGACGAAGTCGAGCTGTTCGAAGTCAACGAAGCCTTCGCCGTGGTCAGTCTGGTCACCATGACCAAACTGGAAATCCCCCACGAGAAGATCAACGTTCACGGCGGCGCTTGCGCCCTCGGTCACCCGATCGGTGCGTCCGGCGCGCGGATCCTCGTGACTTTGCTCTCGGCCCTGCGCCAGAAAGGATTGAAACGCGGCGTTGCAGCGATCTGCATCGGCGGTGGTGAAGCCACGGCCATGGCCGTTGAATGCCTGTATTAAGGAATCACTATGCTCCCGACTGACGAACAACTTCAGATCAGCGACGCGGCCCGGCAATTTGCCCAGGAACGGCTGAAACCGTTCGCCGCTGAGTGGGACCGCGAGCATCGCTTCCCCAAGGAAGCCATCGGCGAGATGGCTGAACTGGGCTTCTTCGGCATGCTGGTGCCGGAGCAGTGGGGCGGTTGCGACACCGGTTACCTGGCCTACGCCATGGCCCTGGAAGAAATTGCGGCCGGCGACGGCGCTTGCTCGACCATCATGAGCGTGCACAACTCGGTGGGTTGCGTACCGATCCTCAAGTACGGCAACGACGACCAGAAAGAACGTTTCCTCAAACCACTGGCCAGCGGCTCGATGCTGGGGGCCTTTGCCCTGACTGAACCGCAGGCCGGCTCCGACGCCAGCGGCCTGAAAACCCGTGCCCGTCTGGAAGGCGATCACTACGTGTTGAACGGCTGCAAACAGTTCATCACGTCCGGGCAGAACGCCGGGGTGGTGATCGTGTTCGCCGTGACTGATCCGAGTGCCGGCAAGCGTGGCATCACGGCGCTGATCGTGCCGACCGATTCGCCGGGCTACAAAGTCGCGCGGGTCGAAGATAAACTCGGCCAGCACGCGTCCGACACCTGTCAGATTCTGTTTGAAGACGTGAAGGTTCCGGTAGCCAATCGGTTGGGCGAGGAGGGCGAAGGTTATCGAATCGCCCTGGCCAACCTCGAAGGCGGCCGTGTCGGCATCGCTTCGCAATCGGTGGGGATGGCCCGCGCCGCGTTCGAAGCGGCCCGGGACTATGCCCGTGAGCGTGAAAGCTTCGGCAAGCCGATCATCGAGCATCAAGCGGTAGCGTTCCGCCTGGCCGATATGGCAACCCAGATCGCCGTCGCCCGGCAGATGGTGCATTACGCGGCGGCGTTAAGAGACAGTGGTAAACCGGCCTTGGTCGAAGCCTCCATGGCCAAACTGTTCGCTTCGGAAATGGCTGAGAAGGTTTGCTCCGCCGCCTTGCAAACTCTCGGCGGTTACGGTTACTTGAACGATTTCCCGCTTGAGCGGATCTACCGCGACGTGCGGGTCTGCCAGATCTACGAAGGCACCAGCGATATTCAGCGCATGGTTATTTCGCGCAATCTTTGAGAAGGAGTCATCTGTGAGTTACGAGACGATTTTGCTGGAAACCCACGGCCGAGTTGGCCTGATTACCCTGAACCGCCCGCAGGCGCTGAACGCGTTGAACGCGCAGATCGTCAGTGAGCTGAACCAGGCCCTCGATGGCCTGGAAGCCGATTCGAACATCGGCTGCATCGTGTTGACCGGCTCGAAAAAAGCCTTCGCCGCCGGCGCCGACATCAAGGAAATGGCCGAGCTGACTTACCCGCAGATCTACCTCGACGACCTGTTCAGCGACAGCGATCGCGTGGCAAACCGCCGCAAGCCGATCATCGCGGCGGTCAACGGTTTTGCCTTGGGCGGCGGCTGTGAACTGGCGCTGATGTGCGACTTCATCCTGGCCGGTGACAACGCCAAATTCGGTCAACCGGAAATCAACCTCGGCGTACTGCCAGGCATGGGCGGCACCCAGCGCCTGACCCGCGCCGTGGGCAAGGCCAAAGCCATGGAAATGTGCCTCAGCGGCCGACTGATCGATGCGGTTGAAGCGGAGCGTTGCGGGATTGTCGCGAGGATTGTTCCGGCTGATGAGTTGCTGGAAGAAGCGTTGAACGTCGCGGCGCTGATTGCCAAGAAGTCGTTGCCGATTGCAATGATGATCAAGGAAAGCGTCAACCGCGCGTTTGAAGTGAGCCTATCGGAAGGTGTGCGCTTTGAGCGCCGGGTGTTCCATGCGGCGTTTGCGACGCAGGATCAGAAGGAAGGGATGGCGGCGTTTATTGGTAAGCGTGAGGCGGAGTTCGTCGGTAAGTAACCACACTGATCGTTCCCACGCTCCGCGTGGGAATGCATCCTGTGACGCTCTGCGTCATGCTTGGGAAGGGGGACGCGGAGCGTCCCGGGCGGCATTCCCACGCAGAGCGTCACTAGTGTCCGGTAAACATGCTTCATAGTTGAAGGCTGCCTTGGGCAGCCTTCAACTTTTCTCGCTCCTGCCTTCGTCGATCCCTCAATACTGGGGTTCCGGGCCGTTCAAACAGGACATGAACTATGCGAACCGTCAGTTCGAACAACGAGCCGGTAAATCCTGAGCGACGATGGAGTATTTGCAGTAACAGATAGCTGATCAAGGCACTGTAAATCTGCAAACGCACCGCATTTTCGGAGTAGGCATAAAAGCGTTTGAGCTTCAGATGTTGTTTGATCCACTTGAAAAATAGCTCGATCTGCCAACGATCTTTGTACAAGGACGCGATTTCTTCAGCTGTCCTCGTGAAGTCGTTGGTCACCAGAACTAACGGCGTCGCATGCCCCTCGCGCTCAACCACGACGCGTCTTACCGACTTTTCCCAATAGTCGTTCAGGCGTTTGCCGGCCAAATGCTTTTTGCCAAACTGGACGACTTCATCGGTCATGACCGAGCTTTGCTCAGTCACGGTCGAGTGCTCATGCAGCACTTTGATATTGGCGTTTTTCTTCAGGCGGGTGACGAAAAAAGCACCTTTGGTCTGCAACTCGTGCCACCAGTTGTAATCGCAGTAGCCCTTGTCGAAAACATACGTCATGCCGGTCTGGATCGGCATTTCCAGTGCATCGCTCAGGTCGTTGACGTTGGCAGGCGTAATGTTCACGTACACCGGGGCCAGCTGCGCCAGATCCAGTCCGACATGCACTTTGAGGCCTTGGGTGATGCGGGTTTTCGTCGCGGCTGTCCAGCCATCGAAGTGAGGTCCGCGCAAGGTGATCGACGTGGAGTCAATCAGGCTAACCATGGCCCCGACCTCCTTGCGCTGCTGGCGGCTGACGGCGCTCATCAGGTACCCACAAAGGTCCTGTAATGGCCGGTAGTCACGCTTGTTCAAGGCATCGGACATTGTCGAGCGGGCAATAGGGCCGGCATTAAGATGGTAGCTATGCGGGCCGAAATTTTCGGAGATAGTCGCCAAGGATCGCAGGCTTGAGGCTCGGGTCAAATGGCCGCTGATCAGTGTCACCAGCAATTGCCAGGTCGTGCAGCGTTTGACATAGCGATCAGCTTGGTGTGTTTCGATGGATTGCTGGAAAAACTGGCGCGGGATCGCACTGAGTAGTTGGCTTAAACGGGTGCTGGAAAACATAAGTCAAAATCGAGTCTGAAAAAACCGATTATGCCTCACAGCCGCCAACAGCAAGGGGGAGCAAGCTCCCCCCTCGTTTTTTACCGGACACTAGTGACGCAGAGCGTGGGAACGATCACTTAGACCTGGTAGTTTTTCAGCTCCCGAGCAATCACCATCCGCTGTATCTCGCTAGACCCTTCATAAATCTGCGTAATCCGCGCATCCCGGTAATATCGCTCCACCGGGTAATCTTCCAGATACCCATACCCGCCATGAATCTGCATCGCCGACGAACACACCTTCTCGGCCATTTCCGACGCAAACAGCTTCGCCTGTGAAGCCTCCGACAGACACGGCTTACCGGCGCTGCGCAACCGTGCCGCATGCAGAATCAACAACCGTGCTGCGTTCAACCGGGTGTGCATGTCGGCCAGCATGTTGGCGATGCTCTGGTGCTCGATGATCGGCTTGTCGAACTGCACCCGATCCCGCGAGTACGCCAGCGCTGCTTCAAATGCCGCGCGAGCAATGCCCAACGCTTGTGCCGCAATGCCGATGCGGCCGCCTTCAAGGTTTGACAGGGCAATCGCCAGTCCCTTGCCGCGCTCACCCAACAGGTTGGCTTCGGGAATCGTGCAGTTGCTCAGGGTCACCGCGCAGGTATCGGACGCCCGAATACCCATTTTGTGTTCGGTGCGATCAACGATGAAACCCGCGGTATCGGTCGGGACCAGAAACGCCGAGATGCCGCGCTTGCCCAGATCCGGATCGGTCACCGCGAACACGATGGCCAGCTTCGCCCGTTTGCCGTTGCTGACGAATTGCTTGGCGCCGTTGATCACCCACTGGCCGTCGCGCAGTTCGGCGCGGGTGCGCAGGTTGTGGGCTTCGGACCCGGCCTGGGGTTCGGTCAGGCAGAAGCAGCCGATGGACTGACCGCTGGCCAGATCCGGCAGCCAGGTCTGTTTCTGTTCTTCAGTGCCGTAGTTGAGGACCGGACCGCAGCCCACGGAGTTGTGAATGCTCATCAGCGCGCCCGTGGCGCCGTCGCCGGCAGAAATCTCTTCCACCGCCAGGGCGTAGGCGACGTAGTCGACATAGGTGCCGCCCCATTCCTCGGGCACCACCATGCCCAGCAGCCCCAGTTCGCCCATCTTCGCCACCAGACCATCATCGATCCAGCCGGCTTTTTCCCAGGCCTGGGCGTGGGGCGCGATTTCGCCACGGGCAAAGTCCCGGGCCATGTCGCGGATCATGACTTGTTCTTCGCTCAGTTCAATATCGTGCATGGCTCAGCTCCCGCTCTGCTCAAAACCCGTGAAAAAACTCGCGACGTGCTCGGCGTCCAGCGCCTGCAAGGTCGGCGGGTTCCAGCGCGGGCTCTTGTCTTTATCAATCAGCAAGGCGCGCACGCCTTCGATCAGGTCGCCGCGCTCGAACCACTGACGGTCCAGGTGCAGCTCCAGGGCGAAACAGTCTTCGAGACTCAAGTGTCGACCACGACGGAGCATTTCCAGGGTCACGCCCATGGCCAACGGTGAACGGCTTTCCAGCAGGTCAGCGGTGGTCGTGGCCCACGCGTGACTGTCGGCGACCGTTACTTCACGCAGTTGCTCAACAATACTCGGCACATCGGGCAGGGCGAAGAAGTGATCGATGGCCGGGCGCAACGCCGCCAAAGGTGCCGCGGGCAGTTGTTGCACCGCAAGTTTCGCCAGCAGACCTTGAAGGTCCTTCAAGGGTGTTTCGTGCCATTGCAGCTGATCGAGTTGCTCGTCCAGGGTGCCTAACTTGTCGCTTTCCAGGTACCAGTCGGCCAGGCCGCAATAGAGCGCATCGGCCGCGCGGATCTGCACGCCACTGACGCCGAGGTAAATACCCAGTTCACCGGGAACGCGCGGTAGGAAGTGACTGCCACCGACATCCGGGAAATAACCGATCGCGACTTCCGGCATCGCCAAACGGCTTTTCTCGGTGACCACACGCAGGTCGGCGCCTTGCACCAGGCCCATGCCGCCGCCCAGGACAAAACCGTCCATCAAGGCGAGCACTGGTTTGCGGTAATGGTGAATAGCGAGGTCGAGGGCGTATTCCTCGACGAAGAAATCTTCGTGCAGCGTGTCGCCGTTTTTGAAACTGTCATACAGCGAGCGAATATCGCCGCCGGCACAGAACGCCTTCTCGCCTGCACCGCGCAACACCACCGCGTGTACGTGCGGATCCAGCGCCCAGGCGTTGAGCTGACGCTGCAGATTGCGCACCATGTCCAGGGTAATGGCGTTGAGGCCGGCGGGGCGATTGAGGGTCAGGTGACCGATGTGGTTGCGAACCTCGGCCAGCACTTCGTTTTGCGTGGCGTCCATGGACGAAGTCCCCGGAGAAGAAACCTGAGCAGTCATCACTAACTCCCTGCTTTTATTGTTCTTTATAGAGAAGCCCGCGCGCGAGCGATGCTGGATCGTAACAGTGCAAATTTGTGATGTACAACCGGGATCCATGCAGGTTTGGTCTGCATTTTTGCCTTAAGCAAAGGCTACTGAACGCTCCGGGACAACACTTCACCAATGCTGCGGCGTCTGGCCTGCAATTCGGTGGCATGAATCAGCTGTTCGAGGTCTTCAGGGGTCACGTCAATGAACGCTTCCATGTCCGCCAGCGCTCGTTTCAGGTCCTGGGCGGTGATGGCCTGGCTGTCTATCGGCGGATGGTCGGCCGGCACCATGGACACCGGTTCGCTGGCGCGTTTTGGGTAACGAATGCGCGTCAGGTTGTTGTAGGCCAGGGCGCTGAGCAGCATGGTCGATGCGCCAAGCATCACCGGGCCGAGAGCTTTCCAGTCCAGGGCAAGCGTCGCCGGGTCTGCCAACACCAACAGCAGCGCCAAGGCCCCGGCCGGTGGGTGCAAGCAACGCAGCCAGCACATCAGAATCAGCGCCATGCCGGCCGCCAGGCAAGCGCTGCCGAGGGTTCGTCCGAGCACGTGAGCGACCAGCAGTGAAACCACCCCGGCGCTGAGGTAGCCGCCAAGAATCGACCAGGGCTGGGCGAGGGCGCCGGAGGACACTGCGAACAGCAACACCGCCGATGCGCCCAGCGGACCGATCAGATGCTGCGCCACTTGCATGCCAAACACCTGGCTGCAGAGCCAGACGCTGAACAGTGTGCCCAGGGACATGCCGATGGCGGCCCTGCTCCATTCGGAGGGGCGAGTATTGATAGCGGCGGGAAACCAGCGAGAGAACATGAGGCAGACGATCCGTTGGCAAAAATCTATGCAAAAAAAAGGCTTAGCTGGGGAAACCCAGAAAGCCCTTGAAGTAGTTCCAACTATTGGGGGAGGAACGAGGCACAGTGTGCCGTTGATTCCTGATGCTGACAAATTCATATTAATGCAGTTTCAGTGCATTAATGTTGCTGTAATGCCACTCGACGACCGCTCATGAAACACAGGGAACCACCCATCGCGGTCAGCGCGCTCAAGGCATAGAACATCGTTGGCGCGGGGGTGTGCATCAGCAGGAAACCGCAAATCACCGGGCTCAGGGCACCACCGAGGGCCGCGAGGTTTTGCGCGCCGTAATAGCTACCGCGCAGTTCTTCCGGGTCAGGGTGTCGACGAAGAGGAATTCGGCGGGGTAAATGATCATTTCACCGAGGGTGAAGATGAACATTGCCACGCACCACGACATCAGGCTGTCGGCCAGGCTGAAACCGATCAACCCGACGATGAACAGGCTGGTACCGCCCGCGATCCAGTAACGCAGTTTTTCGCGTTTGAGGAAACGACCGATCTGGTATTGCAAGAGGATCACGCTGATGGCGTTGCAGGCGAGCAGGGCGGTTAGTGGCGGGGATTGTCCCGGTTTATCAAAAACGCGAAGAGTTTGAATATTACGCTCTTTACGAAGAGCGCTCCGAAGCTTACTGCGCCGTAGACCACCCTTTGTTCGATGTGCCCGACTAGCAACTCGGCGGGGACGTGCTAAAGCAGTACGAGTGGGTCAACCACCGCTACGCGATCCGCCGCGAGAAGCTCAACTTTGCCGCGTACGGCGGCTTGTCCGCCTCGGCAACCCCAGTCGAAGCTGTGGCGCTGCTGATTAAGACCGGACGCTTTCTCGGTTTCCTTCCGCAGCATTACGCCGCCGCCATGGTCGTTGAAGGACAACTGCGCGCCCTTCGCCCCACATCGATTCACTTCGACACGCCGTTCCATTTGATCCTGCGCCATAACACCGTGCGCAGTCCGTTGGTGAAGGCGTTTGCACAAGCGTTAAAGGTCGATTTGAGGGGGGCGGTTGAGGGGCTACTGGGAGTAAAAGACTTTATTTTCCGTCAAGCTTTCGAAGCTTTTTTGGCATAATTTTCAAGCCGAAGCCTGACACAACAACAAAGCACATAATTACCACTACTCTTGCCGCAAAAACGTCCATTTCGAAAAAATAAACTATTAATAGTGAGATCCATGCTGTATGAAAGCCGGAGCAGGCAAGAATAAATAAATACATTGTCGCTGCAGCAATTAATTTTTCGAGAGTCAGCATTTAATCTTCCACTTCACGGGACATGCAAATGAGTGAAGAAAAATACATATAAATGCAATCCAGCCAATAAACGGATATTCCGAAATTATGTCTGGCCGATAACCTAGGAATGGGAAGTCGTTAGCTTGAACGATATCTATATAAGGCACTACGAATAGGCCGTTGAATGCAAGACCTGCATACAGTTTTGCATGGTTTAAGTCTTCGCCAGACAAACGTTTTTTTAGAGAATAGGCTGCGCTAACGGAGCAGACTGCTATTAATGGAAAAAGCCAAACAATCATTTTTCCAGCTCTTCATATACTTGCTTTCCTGTCTGAAGGGTGATCTGCCCTTCCAGTATCAGTGCTTGAGGCGCCATGGTTTTGTATGCGCGTACGTAGTCCGTTTTGATATATCTAAACAATCGCCAAGCATCCGGTTTTAGTACGGTTCGAGTAAGTCCATACACTGACATCCCAATATCCAACGACCCATACGCAATATTGCCCTCTCTTTCAGTCTGTCCAACACCCTTAGCTATCGCTTGATAAACCTTGCGGGTCGGCCCCTCCGCATCAGTGCGGTCCTCCAAAAGGTTACGGCCATTTTCATAAACATTATTCGCACCATGGAGCATCATCGGTCCACCAAGGAAAAGGCACAAAGTACCCGCTGAGCTATAGCAAATCCCGGCACCTGTCAGTATTTGCATCCCTCCAGCAAACGCACCTGCACCTTTTTTGGCAACTTCCCACGACTGGCTCAGCAAACTACTCTGTTCGTTCTTGATTTCCTTGAGACCCTGCTCAGCACTTTTCCGCCCCTGTGCTACATCATTAACAATACCTCTCGCGTAATAAGAAACTTCGCGATTGAACTGTAAGCGCAACGTGCCATCTTTTAGGTGTCGAGAAGCCAGTGTGCAGGCCTGATTGGTCAAATTGCCCGCTGCCTTACTAACGGCCAAATAATCACAACTACTTGGCTCGCAGCGATTCTTTAATTGTCCCATTCGTTATTTCCCCATGAGGCGTACCCGCTGGTTCCTGCGAGATGGTGCCTCCACGTGATTTCGCGATAGCGAATAGCAACGTGCTCTTGAGGCTCGACATCGTTCTGTAAAACTACGTGGGGCATATCAAGTGTCAGGTCGGCAATAATGCCGCCTTCAATTTCAATGCTGAAGAATTTCTCCTGAAGACCAAACGAAGAAATCCGGTAGAAACTTATCGCACAGCTTATTTCCTCTCTGCTTGATAGCGCTTGCGCGAGTAAAGGAGATGACTTGTCGACATTTTTTGTGATGACGAGCGGGCGGTGTGTAGGCTTATTAATATTTCCTATGTTGGACATGTTGTGACTGTAAGACAGCACCATGATTTCATCGGCATGCGCTGTTTGACATTTATTGCCGATTGAATCTTGAGTTGAACAACCCGCCGATATCAGTCCTTGAGTCTTTCCTGTGATGATCATATAGCCGTGATTAGCCATGTAGGTGCCGCTCCTTTTGTCGATGGGGCACCTTATTGAAAACGTCTTCGGGTATATGTAGGGCGTTTCCGAGTATCCGGTAGGACGAGAGCGAATCTGCGGGAGTAACGCGCTACAGCGTTGAATGCAGCAACACGAAATCGTTCTTGTCGAAGCGCCCGCTCAACACCGGCTGCAAGTTACCCAAACGAGTGCCTTGCAACGCCTTGTAATCGCTCTGGTCCATCATCAACCAAGCAGGCCCCGCGAGACTTTCCAGCACTTCAATCGACTCGGTAAACACCGGTTGCAGATCCTGATCGATACTGACCATGAACTTGATCGCCTTGGCGTCTTTACCCATGCCATGCAGCACTAGAGGCGCCGGGTCTTTCTGCACCAGTGCAAACGCTGCACGGCTGAAAGACTGAGCGTCGTAGAGCTGACGCTCAACCGGTTCGAACACCAGAATGTAAAACGACCAAAGCGCCAGAACCGCGCCAAAGGCCAATGTTTGCGCCCGCCAGCGGGATCGGAAAAGCACGGCAAGGGCGATCACTTGCAGCACGCCAAGAATGATCAACACCGGAGTGAAGGTTGTCAGTTGCTCAGGAAAACGTCGCTGAACGACCAGCAATCCAACGATTAACAGAGCGGGAACCAGCAACCACACCCCTTGCATCAAACCCCGCAACCAGACGAATACCCGACCATGCACTACCTGAAATGGATACGCCGCAATGATCGCCGCCATGGGCAACATTGGCAGCAGGTAGCGGGCCTTTTTAGCTTGCGGAATCGACAACCCGACCATCACGATCAACGCGGCTGCCGTGCAGTATTGCAACAGACGCAACGTGGGACCTGTCTGCCGCGGATTTGTCAGCCAGACCGCCGCCGACACCAGAAGGGCCAGCGGATAGGCGAACGCATAGTTGCCCATCGAACTGGTGAAGTAATACAGCGAGCCGCTGACACCTTCACTGCCGTCCATACGCCCCATGAACTGCATGCGCACCACTTCGTGCATGAAGTCCGGGCCGCCGATGATTTGCGCCAGCCACAACAATGCGCCGATGCATACCGTCAAGAGTACCGCTGCCGTCAGGCCGAAGCCGAACAAGCGTTGCCATTGACGATTGAGCAAAAAGTAGCTGCACAACATGCCGGTGGGGATCACCAAACCGATCGGCCCGCGAATCCCGAAACCCAGCAGCAACAAGGCAAAGATCAGCCACCACCGCCGCTTTGCCGCAAAATGATCGGCGGCATAGCCCAGGTAGAACACTGAAAAAGCCACCGCCGCGAGCATCAGGTCCAAGGATACGGCACGGGTTTCAGTGACAAAGGTGTTGGTCAGCATCATCAGGGCGATGCTCAGCAACGCCCAACGCTGGGAGTAGGGCGTCAGCAACCGGTACATCAACGTGACGATCACCGCCCCGGCAATGGCACTCGGCAACCAGGCACTGAGGCTGTTGACCTGCCCGAACGGCAGTGACAACAGCCAGGTAAACAGCGTCGACAGCGCCGAATAGTCGGCATAAGGCTGGCCATAGGTGGTCGGAAAAAATGACGGCCCGTGGCGCAACATTTCCTGAGCGAACAGCACGAAGCGCGAATCGAAACCGATCACCGTTTGCTGATATACCCCGGCGCTGAACAATAGCAGCGCCAATAGCCCCAGGCCCAGGGACTGTCGGCGGATACCGGGTGACGGCGCGATCAAGCGACAACCGAAGCAGCAGGCCACTGCTGATGCGGAATCGGTAGATTGCGCGATTCACCGCGGCCCATCGGGAAGTACATGAAGCCGGCGTGAGCCAGGCGATCAGCGTCGTAGAGGTTGCGTCCGTCGAAGATTACCGGGGCGTTGAGCCGCTGCCGAATCAGGTCGAAATCCGGCGCCTTGAACTGCTGCCATTCGGTGCAAATGATCAACGCGTCGGCACCGGACAATACCGATTCGGGTGTGCCCATGAGCATCAACTTGGATTCATCGGGATACAGCAGCTGGGTTTCCTGCATGGCTTCTGGGTCAAATGCGCGGACATTGGCCCCGGCAGCCCACAGCGATTCCAGCAACACCCGACTCGGCGCATCGCGCATGTCGTCGGTGTTCGGTTTGAACGCCAGCCCCCACACGGCAAAGGTCTTGCCGTGCAAATCGCCCTTATAGAACGCATTGATGCGCTCGAACAGCTTGTGCTTCTGCCGCTGATTGATCGCTTCCACCGCTTGCAGCAGGTCGCTGGAGCAATGAGCCTCTTCGGCGCTGTGGATCAGTGCGCGCATGTCCTTGGGAAAGCACGAACCGCCATAACCGCAACCGGGGTAGATGAAGTGGTAACCAATGCGCGAGTCGGCGCCGATGCCCAGGCGCACCGATTCGATGTCGGCGCCCAGGTGTTCGGCCAGTTCGGCGATCTGGTTGATGAAGCTGATCTTGGTCGCCAGCATGCAGTTGGCGGCGTACTTGGTCAGCTCGGCACTGCGCAGGTCCATGAACATGACCCGGTCATGGTTGCGGTTGAAAGGCGCGTACAGGTCGCGCATGACCTCACGGACATCATCGCGTTCGCAGCCGATGATGATCCGGTCCGGGCGCCGGCAATCGGCCACGGCCGAGCCTTCTTTCAAAAATTCCGGGTTGGAGACGATATCGAACTGCAACAACCGGCCGGCCTTGATCAGGCACTTGTCGATGTGCGCGCGCAAGGTATCACCCGTGCCCACCGGCACCGTAGATTTCTCCACCAGAATTGCTGGTTTTTCACGATGACGCGCCACGGCCTCGCCCACCGACAGTACATACTGCAGATCCGCCGAACCGTCGTCCCGGGACGGTGTACCGACCGCGATAAACAACACTTGACCATGCTGCACAGCGAGCTTTTCGTCGGTGGTGAACTGCAGCCGTTTGGCGTCCAGGCCTTCACGCACCAGGCTTGCCAACCCCGGTTCGAAAATGCTCACGTGGCCTTGTTGCAGCAGCTCGATTTTCTTCTCGTCAATGTCCATGCAGACCACGTCGTGGCCGACTTCAGCCAGGACGGCCGCTTGCACCAGTCCAACGTAACCGCTACCAAATACACTGATTTTCATGTGGCACTCCTGAGTTCGCGCGCGCGAGCAGGCCGAGAGTTAATGGTAATGACGCCGAGGATGACCAAGGCCACCCCGAGGCTTTTTGAAAGGCTGAAAGCTTCGTTGAACAGCGGCAGGCTGGCGGCCAGCAGGTACACCAGCGCGTAGCTGATACTGAGCAGCGAATAGGCCCGGCCCAGCGGTAAATCCCGCAGGGCGGCGAGCCAGCAAAGCATCGACAGGGCGTAGGCCAGAATCGCCGCCAGTACAATGGCGACAGCGCTCGGATCGACGCTGGCGCTGAGCCAATGTTCGGGTGGTGGCAGGCGACTCATGCTCCAGCGCATGCCCAATTGCGCGGCACTGACCAGCAGCACGCTGCCCAGCGCGAAGGTGATTCCGCGACGAAGGTTCATGTGTGTTGCCCCAGTAACACCACGCCACCGAGCACCAGTGCCACGCCGAACCAGTGGCGGCGGTCGATGGTTTCGTGGAATACGAAGCGGGCGACGAGGGTGATCAGCACGAAATTGAGGCTCAACATCGGGTAGGCGATGCCGACTTCAAGGCGCTGCAACACCAGCAGCCACACCAGCAAGCCGAATCCCAACGCGGCGAGTGCCAGCCACAGCCACGGCGAGCGCAGCTTCTCGCCCCAGCTCGACGGCTTCTCGCGCCAGCCTTCCACGGCGTACTTCTGGGCAATTTGACCCAGGCAGGTCAACAGGCAGGCGGCCAAGAGCAGCAACAGGCTCATGACGCCTCCTGAGGAAAGATCAGAATCACAATGTTGCCTTGTTCATAGCGCTTGCCATCCTTGGGCAGCCGTTCGATTTCGCGCAGTTCGTCGTCACCCTTCACCCGCATCACCACGCCGACCGAACCGCTTTGGCGGGCTGTGCGCATCCACGCTTGAACCTGGTTCGGATCGATTTTCTGCTGTGCGCCCTCAGGATAGGCCAGGCCATATTTCAATTCGCCTATCGTGTTATACAACGCCACGTCCGGGCGCTTCAGACGCCAGGCGAGGGCCCCGGCGGCGCCGAGATCGTTGCTCAGCAACTGGTCGGTCTGGCCGAGTTCCTGTGCATGATCGAGGATGAATTGATCGGGCATCTTGTTGGCGACCACCGACTCGGGCATCCCGGCCGGCAATATCCCGATCAGCAGCAGACTGCCGAACGCCGGGGCGGCCCAGCATTGCAACGGTCGGAAGGCTTGCAGCAGGCTGGCCATGATCCAGCCGGTCAAACCGATGAACACCAGCACCAGGTTGTGCAGTTCATGGTTGTAGAGTGGTTTTTTCAGTTGCAGGTAAACCAGCACGAGCAGAGTGATCAGGCCCAGCAGCAGGTTCAGTAGACCGTTAATTCCAAGGGCACGGCCCTGCTTCAGCTGCAGTCGGTCGGCGAGAGCATGACCCAGGAGCAAGGATAACGGCAGCAGGCACGGCAGGATGTAACTCGGTAATTTGCCTTTGCTGAGGCTGAAGAACAGCAGCGGCATCAACAGCCACAACAACAGGAAAGCGATCTTCGCCTGGCGACGTGATTGCCACGCCTGCCGCAACGCCGGTGGCAACAACGCCACCCACGGCAGACTGAACGTGACCAGCAACGGCAGGTAATACCACCACGGCGCGTCGTGTTGCGCGTCGTCACCGGCGAAGCGGCGTATGTGTTCGTGCCAGAAGAAGAACCGCCAGTAGTCGGGCTCCTGCGTGTGCACCGCCAAGGCCCAGGGCAAGCTGACGGCGATGGCCACGACAATCGCCAGCGGACCGTAGATCAGCAGTTCTCGCCAGCGTTTTTGCCAGACCATCCAGGGCAGGGCGATCAGTACCGGCAGCAGCCAGGCCAGAAAGCCCTTGGTCATGAACCCCATGCCGCAGGCCAGGCCCAACACCGCCCAGCCGATCAAGCGTTGGGTGCGGCCGGCGCTGTCCAAGGCAAACCACAAGGCAACCAGACTCAGGTTGACCCAAAAGGTGAACTGCGGATCGAGATTGGCGTAACCCGCGGCGCCGGCGACTACGGTGAGGCTCATGTAAAGCAGCGCGCAGGCAAAACTTTTGCGCGGCTCGTTCCAAAGCCTGCGAGCGACCAGGTAGCACAGCAACACACTCAGCCCGGTACTCAGGGCGGAGGCGAACCGCACGCCGAACAGGTTCTGGCCAAACAACGCCTGGCTGGCGGCGATCATCCAGTATCCGGCCGCCGGTTTTTCGAAATAGCGCAGGCTCATGAAGTGCGGCGACACCCAATTGCCGCTCAGGAGCATCTCCTGGCTGATCTGGGCGTAGCGGGTTTCGTCGGGAATCCACAAGCCATGACTGCCCAATGGCAGCAGGTAAGCCAGCAGAAAAAGGCCCAGCAGCAGCGGCAATGCCCAGGGTCTGCTCATACGCCTTGCACTCCCAACCAGCCTTCGCGACCTTCGAGCGCGCCGCGCAGCACTCGGCCGACCGGCAAGGTGTCGGGTGCCTCGGGCAGCAGATCGCCCAAGGGTTGAAAATGGATGCCTCGCTGGCGCGCATCGGCCAGCAATTGGCGGAAATCGTTGGACATCAGAATCCCTTCTACTTCGGCATGGATTGTGTAGACGTTGAGTTTTTCGGGGCTGAAGCGGTCAAGAATGAAGGCGTTGAAATCTTTGGCCGCCACGCTGGGGCCCACCACCTCATCGAACGTCGGCAGGTCCACCGGAATCTGCGGTGCTCCGAGGCCACCGCCGGCCAGGGTCGGCTGAAACAGGCTCTGGCCGCGACAGTCGCTGTTGTAGCGAAAGTTGAAACCCTGCTTGGCCTCGATCACGCGCTCGTCCGCCCGCCAACCGGCGGAGGCCGAACACCAGACGTGTTGCCCGAGGATGTCGCTCAGTTCGTCCACGCCTCGACGAATCTGCTCCACCAGCTGCGTGTCGCTCCAGCGCCCGGCATTGGCCTGCCAGCCGTGGTGATCCCAGGCGTGCAGGCCGACTTCATGCCCGGCGGCCTGGGCCTGACGCATCAGGTGCCCGAGGTTGCGGCCGATCGGTTTACCAGGCCACGCGGTGCCGGCCAGCAAGATGTCCCAGCCGTACAGGCCGGCCGCGTTGGAGCGGAGCATTTTCCAGAGGAATTGCGGGCGGATCAGGCGCCATAAATGGCGCCCCATGTTGTCCGGCCCGACACTGAAAAAAAACGTCGCCTTGACCTGCGCTTCACCCAGGATTTCCAGCAGCCGGGGCACCCCCTCACGGGTGCCTCGATACGTGTCGACATCAATCCGAAGGCCTGCCTGCATCAGCGCTTGTCCGCGATTTCGAGCATGGCCTCGCGTAAAAAGAAATCGAGCGTGTTGCCGATGGTCTCGCTCATTTCAACTGTTGGCGTCCAGTCCAGCAGGCGCTTGGCGTTGGCGATGCTCGGTTTTCGGTGGGACACGTCCTGATATCCGGTGCCGTAGAACGCCTTGCTTTCGACATCACGGAACCCGGCGAACGGCGGGAAGTTGTCGCGCAACGGGTGAGCTTCGAACTGACGCAACAGCTCCTCGCCCAACTGGCGAATGCTGGCTTCGTTATCCGGGTTGCCGATGTTGATGATCTGGCCGTTGCAGGCATCGTTCTCGTTGTCGATGATCCGCGCCAGGGCTTCTACACCGTCGGCAATGTCCGTGAAGCAGCGTTTTTGCTCACCGCCATCGAACAGGCGAATCGGCGTGCCTTCCACCAGATTGAGGATCAGCTGGGTGATTGCACGGGAACTGCCGATACGCGCCGAGTCCAGGCGGTCGAGGCGTGGGCCCATCCAGTTGAAGGGACGGAACAAGGTGAAATTCAGGCCTTTCTGACCGTAGGCCCAGATCACCCGGTCGAGTAATTGCTTGGAGACCGAGTAGATCCAGCGCTGCTTGTTGATCGGTCCGACGACGAGATTGGAGGTGTCTTCGTCGAAATTCTGGTCCTGGCACATGCCATAGACTTCCGAGGTCGACGGGAAAATCACGCGTTTGTTGTACTTGACGCAGTAGCGAACCAGTTTCAGGTTCTCTTCAAAGTCCAGCTCGAACACCCGCAGCGGGTTGCGGGTGTATTCGATTGGCGTGGCGATCGCGACCAGTGGCAGGATCACGTCGCACTTCTTGATGTGGTACTCGATCCACTCGGAGTGAATGCTGATGTCGCCTTCGACGAAGTGGAAGTTCGGATGACTGCGCAGACGCTCAATGGCGTCCGAGCCGATGTCCAGGCCATACACATCATATTTGTCGTCGCGCAGCAGGCGCTCGGACAGGTGATTGCCGATGAAGCCGTTGACGCCGAGGATCAACACGCGAGTGCGACGTGGGGCGCGACCGGACTCGGCGCCACGCAGCACAGAACCGTCCACCAGACCCAGTTCGTTGGCCAGTTGCGGGCCGCTCAGGTACAGGCCGTTTTCGTTACGCTGGCCGGCGGTGATCACCAGGGAATCTTCGCCGCAGGCGATACGCAACGGGTCGACGCTGATGACCCGTCCCGGTGCCTGGCCTTCATTGCCTTTGGCGACTTCTGCGTTCCAGACAATCAACTTGTGCTCGCCCACGGCGCAGAAAGCGCCCGGGTACGGCTGGGTCACCGCGCGAACCAGATTGAACAATACTTCAGCCGGCTTGTTCCAGAGCAGTTTGCCGTCGGCCGGGGTGCGGCGACCAAACACCGTGGCTTTAGATTCGTCCTGGGCGGTTTCACTGACTTTGCCCTGAAGCAACGCCGGCAAAGTGTCGCGCAGCAGGTCGGTGGCGGCCACGCGCAATTTGCCGTGCAGGCTCAGCGCGGTGTCGCTGCGCTCAATCGCCACCGCTTTCTGGGCGAGGATTGCGCCGGCATCGGCCCGTTTGACCATGCGGTGCAGGGTCACGCCGGTTTCGGTTTCGCCGTTGACCAGCACCCAGTTGGCCGGCGCACGCCCACGATAGCGTGGCAGCAGCGACCCGTGCAGGTTGAAGGCGCCTTTGCTGGCCGTGGCCAGCAGCGGTTCGCTCAGCAGGTTGCGGTAGTAAAACGAGAACAGGTAATCCGGACTGAGCTTGCTGATGCGCTCGATCCACAGCGGATGGTTGGCATCTTCCGGGGCGTGCACCGGGATGCCATTGCGTGCACACAGTTGCGCAACGGAGCCGTAGAACGCGTTTTCCTTCGGATCATCGGCGTGGGTAAACACGGCGGCAATTTCAAAGCCCGAGTTGAGCAGGGATTCAATGCCGGCACAGCCGATATCGTGATAGGCGAAAACAACAGCTTTTACACTCATGAGAGAACCTGATCTGAAGAAGTGGAAGTGAGACCGTCAACCGTGACAACGGGAGCAGGGGCAGCCGGTTGGCTACGCAGAACCTTTTCGATAAAGAACCGGGGGCGGGCGCGGACGTCGCCGTACATGCGTCCCAGGTACTCGCCCAACAGGCCCATGCCGATGAATTGGCCGCCGGTGAAGACGAACAGCACGGCGAACAGCACGAATGTCCCGTCGCCGGCCCAACTGGCGCCGAAAGCCAGGCGCAGCACGACCAGTGCGATGGCGAACAGCACGCCGAGGGCCGCCATGCCGAAGCCGACAATGCTCAGCAAACGCAGGGGTGTGGTGGTCATGCAGGTGATCAGGTCGAACATCAGGTTGATCAGGCGCATGGGGCTGTACTTGGATTCCCCGTGTTCGCGCTCGGCGTGGGTCACGAGGATTTCCGTGGTGTGCCGGGCGAAGCTGTTGGCCAGGATCGGGATGAAGGTGCTGCGTTCGCGGCAGGCGAGCATCGCGTCGACGATGCTGCGGCGGTAGGCGCGGAGCATGCAGCCGTAATCGCTCATGGCGACGCCGGTGGAGCGCTGCACGGCGAGGTTGATCAGCTTCGACGGCCAGCGCCGCAGGGCTGAGTCCTGTCGGTTGCTGCGCACCGTGGCGACCACGTCATAGCCAAGTTCGGCTTGTGCCACCAATCGCGGAATCTCTTCGGGCGGGTTTTGCAGGTCGGCGTCGAGGGTGATGACGACATCGCCCTTGCACTGTTCGAAACCGGCCATGATTGCCGCGTGCTGGCCGTAATTGCGGTTGAGAATGACCGCGACCACCGAGCTGCCTTTGAGCGAAGCTGCCTGTTCCAATATTTGCGCCGACTCGTCCCGACTACCATCATCGACCAACACAATCTCGTAATCATGGTGCAATTGCTGACACGCCGCTTCAGTGCGCCGCAGCAACTCGGGCAGGCTGTCTTGCTCGTTGTAGACCGGAATGACGATCGACACACAACGGATTGGGTAAGGTTTCACAGGCTTGAGTCCATAACGTTTTCAATGGCGCCGACCACACGATCGACGTCATCGGTGGTCATGTCGGGGAACAACGGAATCGAACACAGCCGCGCCGAGTTCCATTCGGTGTTGGGCAGGTAAATGTTGGGGAAGCGCTGGCGATAGTAGGTGTGCAAGTGAGTGGCGATGAAGTGAATGCCGGTGCCGATGTTTTGCGCTTGCAGGGCCTTCATGAACGCTTCGCGGTCCAACCCGCAGCGTTCGGTGTCGATACGCAAGATGAACAGGTGCCAGGCGTGCTGCTGAGGGTACGCCGGAATGGCCAACGGCTGCACCTTTGAGCCTTCGAGCCGTTGCAGGTAAGTCTTGGCCAGTTCGGTACGCTTGGCGTTGATCTGGTCCAGACGCTCCAGTTGTACCAGAGCGATGGCGGCATTGATGTCGGCCAGGTTGTATTTGAAACCCGGCTCGATTACCTGGGCCTGAGGCTTGCGGCCGTGAGTCAGGCGGTCATAGGCGTCGACGCCGAGGCCGTGAAACTTGAGCATGCGCACTCGACTGGCCAGGGCTTCGTCGTCGCTGACGAACATGGCACCCTCGGCGCAAGTCATGTTTTTTATCGCGTGGAACGAGAAAATCGCCGTGCCTTTTGATCCGACATGGCGACCTTTGTAGAACGTGCCTGCTGCGTGAGCGGCATCTTCGATAACGGCGATGCCGTGTTTGTCGGCCAACGCATAAAGCGGATCAAGATCGAACGCGGCACCGGCGTAATGCACCGGAATGATTGCTCGGGTGCGGGGTGTAATGGCCGCTTCGATGCTCGCCAGGTCACTCATAAGCGTGTCGCGGTCAACGTCGACGAACACCGGCGTTGCACCCATCAGGCAGATCATGTTTGCCGTGGACACCCACGTCTGGGACGGCGTAATGACTTCGTCGCCTGGACCAATCCCTAATGCCAGTAACGTGATGTGCATCCCACCGGTGGCCGAGGACAGTGCCACGGCATGACGACATCCCACGTAGTTGGCGAATTGCTCTTCCAGTTCCTGATTTTTCGGCCCGGTAGTGATCCAGCCGGAGCGCAGCACTTGCTCTACGGCGGCAATTTCTTCATCACCGATACTGGGGCGGGAGAAGGGGAGAAAAGCCTGACTCATGGGCACCTCGTGGCTGAAAAGTGAGTAACTGTTGACGCTAGAACATTGGATCCCATGCAAGTGTAGACGCAAAACAGAAGCTGCATCAATTAGTTACAGCACATCCATGAAAAAGCTAACCGGTTGACTTTTTCTGCCCGGGTCGGCAGGTTGGGACTTAGCACAATGCCACCTAGACTTATTGAGGTTATCCCTGATTTTGTGAAAGGAACATGAAAGACCGGTCGTCGAATCGTTTATCTGAACGTCATACAGCCAATGTTCAGCCTTCTGACGTTCATCGAGATTTTTTGGTAAAAAGTCCTACAGAAGTGTTCCGCTTTATAGGGAGGATGTTTCAATCCTTAGTTGTTTAATGAACTGTTTCCACTCAAGGCCGTTTCGTTTGATTGACTTACCCGCTACCGACTCCATTTCTTCAAAGACCAATCCGCTGACCTTGTATCTGGCGCGCCTGGCGCCCTCCAGCCAACTGACCATGCGTTACGTTTTGCAGGATGCTGCTGACCGGTTGGGCTTCGAAGACATGAACGTCGAGGAGATTCCCTGGCACAACCTGCAGCCTGAAGATGCCATCGCGCTGGTGGCAACCTTGCGCTCGGACGGCTACGCACCGAATACCTCCTCGCTGTACGTCAACGCGGTGCGCGGGGTGATGAATGAAGCGTGGCGCATGAGCCTGATCAGTCAGGAACACTTGCTGAAAATGCGTTCGGTCAAAGGCATTGCCGGCACGCGGCTGTCCCAGGGGCGCAACCTCAAGCGCACGCTGATTCAGGAATTGATGGCGGTCTGTGCCTCCGATCCACGGCCACAAGGTCTACGGGACGCGGCGATTATCGGGATTTTGTACGGTTCGGGGATGCGCAAATCGGAATCGGTGAACCTGGACCTGAACCAGGTCGATTTCACCGAACGCAGCCTTCGTGTGATCGCCAAGGGCAACAAGCAATTGATCAAGTACGCACCGGCCTGGGCGTTCGCCAAACTCAATGACTGGCTGGAACTGCGGCGCTCACTGCTGAAGGAGGGTGAAGCGGACGATCCGTTCCTGTTCAACCGCATTCGTCGCGGCAGTCACATCACCCGCGAGCGCATCACCAAGCACGCGATCTATTACATTGCCCGGCAACGGGGCGCGCAGGTCGGGGTGAAAATCATGCCGCATGATTTTCGGCGTTCGTTCATTACCCGAGTGATTGAGGAGCATGACTTGTCAATCGCCCAGAAACTCGCCCATCACAGCAACATTCAGACAACGGCCAACTACGACGTGCGCGATGACAACGAGCGGCGTCGGGCGGTGGACCGGTTCGATCTTTGACGGACGGGGCTCAAGATTCGCTCAGTACGTGGGCATGGCCGATCGTCGAGACGTGAACCGCACTGCCGGCGGGTGGCGCATACAGGCCCGAACTGCGCACCATTAACGATCGTCCCGGCTGTTCTCCGGAAACCAAAGACTCCAACTCCACCGTCAACGTGCAGGTGTTGCCGCTGAAATCCCGCTCGGTCACCAAGGCTCGGCACCCGGCAGCTTTCGTTGAGCTGGGCTCGAGGCTGACGAGTTGCAGCTGCTCGGGACGCAGCATGATCTGCGCCGATTTGTTGTTCCGATGATTGTTCACCGGTATACGACCGAGATCGCAATGGGCCCAGCCGGCTTCGATTCTGGCGGGCATGACCACGGCATCCCCTAGAAACAGCGCGGTTTGTTCATCTTCGGGGTAACGGTAAAGATCCAGCGGATGGCCCGACTGCACGAGCCGACCGTCGCGCATCACCGCCAGCTGATCGGCAAACGACAAGGCCTCGCTCTGGTCATGGGTGACCAGAATGGTGGTGACGCCGGCGTCTGTCAGTAGCCGTGCGACCATTTTGCGCATGGCGCCCCGAAGGCCGGTGTCGAGGGCCGAAAACGGCTCGTCCAGCAACATCAATCGCGGCTGTTGCGCCAACGCCCGCGCCAGCGCCACGCGTTGTTGCTGGCCGCCGGAGAGCTCATGGGGCCAACGGTTGGCCATGTTTGCATCCAGCGCCACGCTGTCCATCAACTCCGCGATTCGTTCCTGTTTTGCGCCGCCCTTGATCGAAAGCCCGAAACCGATGTTGGCGGCCACGGTCATGTGCGGGAACAAGGCGCCGTCCTGGGGAACATAGCCAATCAGACGCTGATGCGCCGGGACTTCGTGGGTGTCGTCGACGAGCGTTTGGCCATTGAGTGATAAACGGCCCGTGTCCGGGAATTCGAAGCCGGCGATCATCCGCAACAGCGTGGTTTTTCCTGAGCCGGACGGGCCGACGATGACCGTTCGGCTGCCCGTCGGCACCGACAGGTTGATGTTCTCCAGCGCTTGAAAGGCGCCGTAGGACTTGGAAATGGAATGGAGCTCAAGAGCGTTCATCGGCCAGCCGTTCGTTTGGATTGGTGATAAAGAAGTCCGGTCAACGGAAGCGACAACAGGATCATCAACAGGGCGTAGGGCGCAGCGGCGGCGTAATCGATTTCGCTGGTCATGGCCCAGAATCCGGTGGCCAGGGTGCGCGTGCCATTTGGGGCGAGCAACAGGGTGGCAGTCAACTCATTGGTGATCGCCAAAAATACCAGCGCCGCGCCTGCTGCAGCGCCGGGCGCAGCCAGGCGCAGGGTGATCAGCCACAAC
This sequence comes from Pseudomonas sp. ZS1P83, assembly GCF_054897825.1. Lineage (NCBI taxonomy): Bacteria > Pseudomonadati > Pseudomonadota > Gammaproteobacteria > Pseudomonadales > Pseudomonadaceae > Pseudomonas > Pseudomonas sp. ZS1P83. The sequence goes on along the minus strand of NZ_CM142706.1, from coordinate 2,316,345 downwards.
GCCCGAGCGGGCGAGCGGCCGAGGCTGCGGGCCATGTTTTCCAGCTCGACCGGCGCCTGTGCGATACCTGCGCGCAAACTCACCAGGGCGCGGGGCAAAAACATCAGCAGATACGCCAGCAACACCGTGATGGTCGTCTGGTAAATCGGCCGGGCGAAATGGATGGTGACGGTCACCAATGCCAGGGCCACGACGATTCCTGGCAATGAACTGGTGATGTAGTTGCAACTTTCCAGTACACGTTGCAACCGGCCCGGAGAGCGAATCGACAGCCAGGCAATCGGGATGGCGGCGCAGGTGGTGAGGGCGGCACCCGCAACACCGAACAGCAGCGTCTGTTTCAGCGCCGGCAGAAGCTCCGCCATCTGCCAAACCTGCGTACCGCCAGCGATCAGCCAGTTACCCAAGGTTACCAGTGGCACGCCCAGCGCCAGCGCGCAGGTCGCGATCTGCAGTGTCAACGCGAGGAGGGTGGCTGCTGATTTCAGGCGCACAACCCGCTGCTCGCGAGCACTTCCCGACCCGACCCGGGCGTAACGCGCTGTGCCGCGAGCAGCGGATTCCGCGGTCAGCATCACCAGGCAACACAGGGCGAGCACGCTGGCCAGCATGTTGGCGGCGGGTCCGTTGAAGGTGGACTTGAACTGATCGAAGATTGCCGTGGTGAAGGTGTCGAAGCGGATCATCGCGTACAGGCCATATTCGGCCAGAAGGTGCAGGCCCACCAGCAAGGCGCCGCCGCAGATGGCCAGGCGCAGTTGTGGGAGCACCACGCGGAAAAATATCGCCCAGGGTTTGAGACCGAGTGATTCGGCAACGTCTTCGATGGCCGGATCGAGCCGACGCAGCGTCGCAGCAATTGGCAGGTACAGGAACGGGAAGTAGGCGATGACCGACACCAGAACCCCGGCAAACAGCCCGTGAATCGGTGGGACCAGACTGACCCACGCATAGCTGTGAACAAAGGCTGGCACCGCCAGCGGTGCAGTCGCCAACAACGACCACCATCGTCGGCCCGGCAGGTTGGTGCGTTCTGTCAGCCAGGCCAGAGACAGGCCTAACGTGACGCACAACGGAATCGTGATCACCACCAGTAAAACGGTGTTGATCAACAGTTCAGCGACCCGCGGCCGGAATACCAGCGGCACAAGGGTCGCCCAGCCTGTCTGAAACGAAACGCCGATAACGAAGGCAATCGGCAGCAGCGACAGTAGCGATACCAGCACCGACAAACTGATCACCCACGCGCCACCGCGCCGCGCGAAGATACCGCGGGATCGTCGTCGCACGTTCGCGGGTATCGCCTCAGCGACACCTGCCGGCAAAGTTTCTGGCATCAATTAGAGCAGTCCCGCCTGAGTCATCAACTCCACGGCTTTTTTACTGTCGAGTTTTGAAGCATCGACTGTCGGCGCGTCGAGTTGCTGCAAAGGCACCAATTTTGGGTTGGATTCAGCGTTTTTGCCCACGGCGTACTCAAACGATTTGCCGGTTTTGAGGATGGCCTGGCCCTCTTTGCCGGTAATCCACTTGAGGAACGCCTGGGCGTGTTCCTTGTGTTTGCTGGACGCCAGAACGCCGCCGCCGGAGACACTGACAAACGCGCCCGGATCCTTGTGCTTGAAGTAGTGCAGGGCGGTATTCTTGCTGTTTTCGCCGGTCTTGGCCTGGTCGCCGAAGCTGTAATAGTGGTAAATCACGCCGCTGTCGATCTGCCCGGCGTTGACCGCTTTCAGTACCGCACTGTTGCCGCGATAGATCGTGGCATTGGCCTTCAACCCTTTGAGCCATTCCAGAGTGGCGGCTTCACCCTTGAGTTCCAGCACCGCAGCGACGATGGCCTGGAAGTCGGCACCGGCCGGCGACGCGCCCCAACGACCCTTCCAGTTCGGGCCGGCAAGGTCCATCAGCGACTTGGGCAACTCGGCTTCGGGCAGTTTGCTCGGGTTATAAACAAACACCGTGGAGCGCGCGGCGATCCCCACCCATTTGCCATGGGCCGGGCGGTAAGCCGCGCCGATCTGTTCCAGAGTGGCCGGCGCAACCGGTGCAAACAGCCCCGCGTTGTCAACCAGCACCATGGCCGGGGTATTTTCGGTCAGGAACACGTCGGCCGGGGAGGCGGAGCCTTCCTGCACGATCTGATTGCCCATTTCGGTGTCGTCACCATTGCGTACGGTGACCTTGATGCCGGTTTCCTTGGTAAAGCCCTCGATCCAGGATTTAGTCAGGCTTTCGTGTTGGGCGTTGTAGACCACGATGCCATCAGCCTCTGCTGCATACACGTGGCCGGCGCCCAGCAGCGCGGTGGCCAGCAGTGCAGTTTTCAGGAAAGAAGGAAAATGGGCATTCATGCGTTGGCAGCTCCTGTTTTTAATCGTGCGCGCAAATTCGACAGCGTCGACGAGGGTAGGTCGTCGATCAGTGTAGATCAATAGGAATCATTTGCATGTTTAAGACGCGGCGAATGTAGTGCTTGAAATGTGAAAAAAACGTCAATTTATTCGTTAATTCGTGTCATTTGGCTTGTGGGCCAGGGAATCGAGACACTCACTCGCGAACCGTTGCCTGGAGCGCTGTGCACGGTGATGTGGCCACCGAGTGGTTCGACAATGCGTCTGCGATGGGTGTACCGAGGCGCTGAACACCTTGTCGACGAAGATCGAAAGTCAGAGCGCGCGCTGACAAATCATCGAAACCGATTGAATCGAGAGGCCCGTCAGGCCTAATGCTGATCAGTTAAGCCATTTCAGCCGCAACGCAAACCTTGCTACAGATCGTGTTACGGCTTAACTGATCGGCATTAGCCCGTCAGGTCCTCTCTTTTTTGAGCGCTGGTTTGTCAGGGTTGGCGTTGTGGAAAAATCAGAATTTGCAGGTTGCCGCGCTGATAGCGCTTGCCATCGATAGGCAATAACTCGACTTCTTGCACCTCCTGGACGCTGTTGACCCGCATGACCACGCCAACCGCGCCTTTTCTGCGAGCCTCGGTCATCCATTGGCCCACACTGTCCATGGTGACTTTTCTTGACGCCATCGCGGGATCGTCGAGGCCGTACTTCAACTCGCCGACAGTGTTGTACAGATCAACCTGCGGCCGCTTCAGGCGCCAGGACAAGGCTGATGCCGCCCCCAAATCGTTGCTGAGCAACGAGGTCGTCTGACTCAAGGCATCCAGATGCTCAGCAATGAACTGACCGGGCATCTTGCTATCGACGATCTGGCCGGGCATCGCCGCCGGCAGCAATGCGACCAACAGCCAGATACCCAGGGCCGGCATGGCCCAGAACATCAATGGACGCAAGGCTTGCAATGCGTTAGCGATGACCCAGCCAAGCAGCACGAAAAACACCAGCGACAGGCTAAACATTTCAGTGTTTTCGTAGATCTCTTTGGTGGCTTGCAGATAGAGCAGTGCGATCAGGGCTGTGGTAGCAATGACGACATTGATCATTGCGTTGATACGAATCGCCCGGCCGCGCGCCTTGTTCAGCAACTCGGTCAGAGCATGGCCCATCAGCAACGCCAGGGGTAACAGGCACGGCATGATATAGGTCGGCAGCTTGCCGCTGCTCAGGCTGAAGAACCCCAGTGGCAACAGCAGCCAGAGTAGAAGAAAGCTGATTGCCGGCTGGCGTCTTTGCTGCCAGGCCTGGACGAATGTCGTCGGCAGCAAGGCTGCCCAAGGCAGACTCGACGCGACCAGCAGCGGCACGTAGAACCACCAAGGACGAGCGTGCTGCGCATCATCGGCAGCGAAGCGGCGAATGTGTTCGTTCCAGAAGAAAAACCGCCAGAAGTCCGGTTCCTGATGGTGGATCGCCAGGACCCATGGCAGGCAAACCACGACGGCCACGACGACCGCCAGAGACCCGTAACGTAGCAGCTCACCCAAGCGTCGTTGCCAGAGCATGTAGGGCAGGGCAATCAACACAGGCAATAACCAGGCAAGAAAGCCCTTGGTCATGAAGCCCATCGCGCAGGCAACGCCCAACAGCGCCCAAGCGCCGAGTCGAGCACGTGAAACCTGGCTATCGACGGCAAACCACAGCGCAACCAGACTCAGGTTGACCCAGAACGTGAATTGCGGATCGAGATTGGCGTATCCGGCCTGACCGGCGATTAACCCGAAGCTCATATACAACAGTGCGCAGGCGAAGCTTTTGCGCGGGTCGTTCCAGAGGCGACGGGCAATCAGGTACGTTAGCCAGATACTCAGACCAGTGCTCAGTGCCGAAGCGATACGCACCCCAAACAGGGTGTCGCCAAATACAGCCTGACCGATGGCGATCATCCAGTAACCGGCAATCGGCTTCTCGAAATAACGAATTCCCATGAAATGCGGAGCGACCCAGTTACCGCTCAACAGCATTTCCTGACTGATCTGGCCATAACGGGTTTCGTCAGGCGTCCATAAGCCATGGGTCACGAGCGGCAGGAGATAAAAGACCAGGAAGGCCAGCAGCATACCCGGAACCATCCAGCGCTCGGTAATCGACCGGGCCGTGGAGTCTGCTTGGGACAAATGGCCAGCAGCATGGGAAAGCAGGTTATCGGGCGTCATGACTAGACCTAGGCGAAGTTTGTAAATGAACGGGCGCGCAGCACGAAACAGCAAGAGCGCAGCTTCTTCAATGTCATGCCGCAACCGCGACCTGACCTTGGAAGTTGGCTCAACTGTTTTTTGGATGTTTTAAGTTACAGCGATTTATTCGAAAACACTGCATTCGCACGCGTCGGCAGGATTATGGGCTCCCCCGTTTTTCGTCCAACAGAGAATGCCAGTCATTGGCTTTGACGATACCGAGCACTTTAAGTTGTCCATCAGCACCAACGCGCACGAACAACGAACTGCCATATTCACTTTTCGGCGCGTGTCGGAAACCGGTCTGCGCTTCAAAGTCGTGGATACAGCCGCTGTGAGTGACCAACACCAGATTGCGATGGGCCACTTTGTGCGCCACCACATCGTTACGCAAGGTCTTGCCGCAGATCGACAGCCAGTCCTGAGTCATCGCGTCTTTGCCGAGCATGTAGTGCGAGGTTTGCACTGTACGGGTAACCGGGCTACTCAGGACGTCGGTCTGCGCCAGGCCCAGGCGCTGGAAACCCTGGCCCACCGCCGCGGCGTTAACGCTGCCGGCTTGGGTGATACCGTCAGCCGGGCCCAGGCATGGGTTCGCTGATCGGTCGCATCGCTCGGTATGGCGCACCAGAGCGACGATCTCACCGTCTTGCCAGCGCTGGAGCAGGTCCGCTTTAGTTGCGGTTCCAGCCGTCGACAGGTTGGGCGGAGATCTTGACCACAAGACAAAACCGGTTACCCCGGCAACGATGACCAACGCCACGATCAACCCCGTGAGCCCGAAAAGCCGTGATAGCCACATGGGTGTTTGCGGAAACTTGCGTGATAGTAAATTAGGCACGTATGTTTTACTCGTGAGTGCGCGATAAATTTCAACTTTCAATGCGCTTCTTCCAAACAGCCTTTTAAGTCAATCGGTTATTTGGTTGTCAAGGCGCAATTAGCGACAAACTAAAAGGTCTCAGGTGCCCGAGGGGTGAAAGAAATGTGAAAGTTTTGCGGGAGGGAGGCGCCGATAATCATTAGTGCGTTGTTGTAAACGCTTCTCTTATGTACGTTGCGTGTGGGCTGACTTTGGTTTTAGCCCCGGTTCTGTGGCAATTGCCCCGACAATGGAGCCCGGCAATAAAATGGATTTAAAGCAAAGCCTGACTAAACGGATTGTTATCGTAATCGCCCTGATGAGCGCGCTAGTCGCGGGCATTTTTGCGTTTGGGGCGCGAGCGCGGGTTTCATTAAGCTGACGCTGCGCGAGCACGGTTTCAGTGTCGAAGACAGTGGCATTGGCATTCCGGCAGAAAAACGTCATGCGCGGTGATGAGCAACGGGGCGAAGGACTGGGCCTGGGTCTTTCGTTGGTCCAGCGTATTTGCACCCATCAGAATTGGCGAGTGGAACTTACGAGCCCCAGCCAAACGGATGTTGCTTCACGGTTGAGTTGACTGGCGGGAGTTCGGCTCTTGTTGAGCCGCTGGACAACCCCTTGATGTACCGGAAGCGGCTTGATTGATCAACGCGGCCAGGCGTCTGACGTTGTTCTGCTGAGCCGCTACCAGTTCACCTATGGAAGGCCCTGATGGTGTCTGCAACGTGCTGCGGCAAGTGACCAGCGCGTTATCGCTTTCGCCTAGACTCCGCAGGCGCCATTTGACGTCAATCAGCGCGTATTGGCCGGGGATCGAGTCAAAACGTTGCACGTCCAGCCGCACCGATACCATGCGCCGGGGATTGCTGTTGACCAATTGATCGATCAGGGCGGTTCGCAATTCATCCGACAGGCTCGCGCCCCACCACTCGGTTTCGAGGATGGCCAGGCCGCTGTTGCCCTGACGAATGACGATCTGCGGGCGGTCGACCTGGGGAGGGACGCTGAGGCCTTCGATCTGGATATCCGCAGCACTGGTCCTTGAATTACCGCTCGGCTGGGCGGGGGTCAGGGTGTGGAATTGAATCGGCTCACTGCGGCAGGCCGTGACCAGTAACAGCGCGGTGACCAAGGTGATCTTCAACGGAAAAGCCATGGGTGATGCTCCTGTGGTCATTTGCGCGGCGGCCCCGGCAGGTCCATCGGCGCGGCATTGTCGGGACGGCCGCGAATCAGCGATTCCGGATGGCGTCCCAGGTAATCCGAGAGCTCACGCAAGGAGCGCGACATGCGTCCGAGTTCGTCCAGGGTCTGGCCTAATTGTTCGCGTTGCGGCGAGTCTTCAGCCAAGGTTGAAGTGGCCGATTGCAGGGTCTTGCTGGCGTCCGCCAGCGTCGTCTGCACGCCGGGCAGGGTCTTGGCGTTAAACTGCGCCAGGCTTTTACGCAGTTCGACTAGGTTGCTGTCCAGATTGCCGGCAATGCGCTCGATTGGCAGCTGGTTGATCTTGTTGACCATGCCCTCCAGTTTTTCCTGCAACTGCTCGAGGCTGCCAGGAATGGTGGGGATAGAAACAGGACGGGCGGTCGGATCGAACACGACTTTCTCCGCTTTGGGGTAGAAGTCGAGCGCGATGTACAACTGACCAGTCAACAGATTGCCGCTACGGGCCTGAGCCCGCAGACCGTTGTCGATGAAGCTTCCCATCAGGCGTACGCCTGCGGCTTCGTCGTTGGGGTCATGCTTCAAGGCCTCGAGCATTTTGCTGTGGGCCTGGCCGAGTCGTTGCGGGTAGATCACGATGCCGACATTGACCGGAAAACTGCGCTTTTTCGCGTCGAAATCCAGATTCACCGACACGACGCTGCCGAACTCTGTGCCAAGGAACTCCACCGGCGCACCGACCTTTAGCCCGCGCAAGGCCTGATCGAAACGCAAACTCAAGAATTGTCCCTTGCCGCTGGGCGGGGCGAGGGCGGTTAGTTGGTCTTCGAACAGATCGAAGGCTTTGTCCTCGGTGGCCGGTTGATCGTTGGGGCTGTATTCCGGAGCGCGGAAGGCGATGCCGCCCACCAGGATGGATGACAACGACTCGGTTTTCACCGAAAAGCCGTTGGCGCCGACATTCACGTCGATCCCGCTGGCGTTCCAGAACCGGGTGTTTTCAGTGACGTAGGCATCGTTGGGCGCGTGGATGAACACTTCGATGTTCACCCCTTTACCGTCGGCGTCCAAGGCATAGGCCACCACTTGACCCACCGGAATCTTGCGGTAGTAAACCGGAGAGCCGATGTCCAGCGAACCCAGGTCCTGAGTGTGCAAGGTGAAGCGCTTACCCGGCTCGCCATAGGTAATCGGTGGCGGGTTTTCCAGGCCGGTAAAGTTTTTTGCCCGAGCGTTGGCCTGGCCGATGTCGGCACCAATGTAATCCCCGGACAGCAGGGTATCGATCCCCGACACCCCACCGGCGCCAATACGTGGACGCACGACCCAGAATTGCGAGTCTTCGCGGGTGAAACTTTCCGCCTCCTTGGCCAGTTTGATGGTGGCGTTGACACTTTTCTGATCGCTGCTCAGTTCTACGTCCGAGACATGGCCGATCACCACGTTGCGGTATTTGACCTCGGTCTTGTTGGCTGTCAGGCCGCTACCGGTTTTGAACGTGACGGTAATAGTCGGACCTTCCTGCATCATGGTGTGTACGACCAGGGAAATCCCCACCAGCACCGCGACGATCGGCACGATCCATACCAGCGAAACGCTGAGGCGACGGGTTTTGACAGGGGCCTGGCCAGGCGGTTGCTCCCCGTCAGTGGCTTGCGACTTCATCCTTGACCTCCTCGATTGGGTGATCCCGCTCTTTTTTATCCCAGATCAGGCGTGGGTCGAAACTCATGGCCGAGAGCATGGTGAACACCACCACCAAGCCAAAAAACAGAATGCCCGGGCGCGGTTCGATATCGGCCAGGGCTTGAAATTTCACCAGTGAGGCCACGAGCGCCACCACGATCACATCGAGCATCGACCAGTAACCGATGAGCTCGACGAAACGGTACAGCGTTGACCGCTGCTTACTCGCCCATTGGCTGTCGCGCTGAACGGTCACCAGTAACAGCGTCAGCGCGACGAACTTGATGCCCGGCACCGCGATGCTGGCGATGAAAATAATCAGGGCAATGTCCCAGGCACCGTGCTGCCAGAACTCCAGTACACCGCTCATGATTGTGCTATCAGCGCCATTGCCGACCATCTTGGTATTCATCACGGGCAGCAGATTAGCCGGGACGTAAAGCGCCAGGGCCGTGAACATGTAGGCCCAGGTCCGGGCCAGTGAGTTGGTTTTGCGCCGATGCAGCGGCGCACTGCACCGTGTGCATTCGTGAGGTTCATGGGTCATGTCACAGGCCAGGCCGCAGCTGTGACACAGGCACAGGTTGAGTTCGCTCGCCACCGGAGGCCTTTTCATAAGATGTCCCACAGATCACGGACGTCGCGCCCGGCAATACGGATCATCATCAGGCTGAGAATGGCCAGGGCAAACAGGCCGATGCCGGGCAGCACATCCAGTAATCCGGCGAGCTTAATGACCGCGACCATCGCCCCCAGCAGGCAGACTTCCAGCATGCTCCAGGGCCTGAGGGTTTCTAGCCAGCGCATGCAGAACTTGAAGCCGGGCGAGCGCTGGTGGGCGAGGGCGAAGCTCAGAACCCAGGTAAGCAGCAACAGCTGGAAAATCGGCGCGATGATCATCGCGATCGCCGCCACCATGGCGATGAAAGTGATCGGCCCCAGACTCAGGGCCAGCACCGAATCCCAGAGTGTTGCGCTGTTTTTCAGGCCTTTGAGGCTGATGCTCATGACCGGGTAGAAGTTGGCGAAAATCCACAGCATCAACGCGGTGAAGGTCAACGCCAGACGTTGCTCCACCGTCAGACCGTTATAGCGCTGAAGCACGCCGCCGCAGCGCATACACAGGGTTTTCTGATGTTTGGCGAGCGTGACTTTTTCATACACGCAGTCGCAGTGCTCGCAGATGATCAGTGGGTCAGTCGTAGCCATAGGCCGCACTCGCCAGGACGCAGGGAGGTCAGAGCACCCCCTCAATATAGAAGCGCCTCGCGATTGAGCAAATTAAAAGGCGGGTACAGATCGTTCCCATGCTCCGCGTGGGAATGCCTCATCGGACGCTCCGCGTCCGCTTCTGGGACGCAGAACGTCCCTGGCTGCATTCCCGCGCAGAGCGTGGGAACGATCAGTTGGGCGGTCAGCCCAGCAGTTCGCGCAGGCGATACCAGAACATGCCGAGCGCCAGCAGCGGGGAACGCAGCATGGGTCCGCCGGGAAAGGTCATGTGCGGCACGGCGCTGAACACGTCAAAGCCCTGACTGTGCCCAACATGGATCGCTTCGCCCAACAGCTTTGCGCACCAGTGGGTCACGTTCAGGCCATGGCCGGAGTAACCCTGGGCGTAAAACACGTTCGGATGCTGGCTCAAGCGCCCGACCTGTGGGAAGCGATTGGCAGAGATGCCAATCTTGCCGCCCCATTGATAGTCGATGCGCACGTTGGCCAGCTGCGGGAAGACCTTGAGCATGTGCGGGCGCATGTAAGCTTCGATGTCCGCCGGATCACGCCCGGAATAATGGCAGGCGCCGCCGAACAGCAAGCGCCGGTCCGCCGAGAGTCGATAGTAATCCAGGCCGACCTTCTGATCGCAGAGCGCCAGATTCTGCGGAATCAATTGCGCTGCAACCTGGGGCGTCAACGGCTCGGTGGCGATAATGTAGCTGCCCGCCGGGAGGACCTTGCCGCTCAGTTTCGGTTCGAGTTCTTCCAGATGAGCGTTACACGCCAGCACCAGACTGCCGGCGCGCACCGTGCCACCGGCACAGCGAACCTGCACGGTGCTGCCATGGATTAACTCCAGCACCGGGCTCTGCTCGAAGATCCGTACCCCGAGAGATTCGGCGAGCCGCGCTTCGCCGAGCACCAGGTTGAGCGGATGCAAGTGACCGGAACCCATGTCGACCAGACCACCGGCATACACGCCGGAGTTCACCACCTGCTGGCGGATCTGCTCTGGCCCGACGAGTCGGGTTTCGTGGGCGTAACCCGATTCGACAAGGCCTTGCTGCTCAGCCTTGAACGCCGCGAACTGCGCTTTGGTATTGGCCAGTTCGCAGAAGCCCCAGCGCAGGTCGCAATCAATCCCGTGTTCGCGGATGCGATTACCTACCAGCTCCACCGATTCCGTGCCCGCACGCTCAAGGTAGCGCACGCCGTCCTCACCGACATAACGGGTGAAACCACTGACGTCATGCCCGATGCCGCGAATCAGCTGCCCGCCGTTACGCCCGCTGGCGCCCCAGCCAATCCGTCGGCCTTCCAGCAAAATCACCGAGAGCCCGCGCTGAGCCAGTTCGATCGCCGTGTTAACGCCGGTAAAGCCACCACCGATCACACAGACATCGGCTTCAAGATCCGCGGCCAGTGTAGGGTAGGGCGCCATGCCATTGGCTGACGCCGCGTAATAGGAGCGAGCATGTTCGTTGCTGTACTGGTTCATTGGTTGGACTTCACTTTGCTCCAGGAACGGGTCATCAAACGCATGATCGCCTGGGGCGGGGTGGTCGATATGTAGAGTTTGTCGAGGACTTCCTGCGGTGGGTAAACCTCAGGGTTGTTGACCAGCTCAGGGTCCATGCCTTGCTTGGACGCCGGGTTAGGGTTGGCGTAACCGACCGACGCGCTGACCTTGGCAATCACTTGCGGGTCTAGCAAGTAGTTGATGAAGGCGTGCGCTTCTTTCTGGTTGCTGGCGTCTGCGGGAACCGCCAACAGGTCGAACCACAAGTTACTGCCTTCCTTGGGAATCGCGTAGGCGATGTTCACGCCGTTCTTGGCTTCCTTGGCCCGATTCGCGGCCTGGAACACGTCACCCGAGTAACCGAAGGCCACGCAAATATCACCGTTGGCCAGGTCCGAGACGTACTTGGACGAGTGGAAGTAGGTGATGTAAGGCCGGATGCTGAGCAGCTTGGCCTCGGCTTTTTTGTAGTCTTCAGGGTTTTCGCTGCGCGGGTCCATGCCCATGTAATTGAGAATCGCGGGGAACACTTCATCGGCCGAATCCATCATCGACACACCGCACTGACTGAGTTTCTTCAGATTCTCGGGTTCAAAAAACACTGCCCAGGAATCAATGTGATCGATGCCCAGCACTTGTTTGACCTTGTCGACGTTGTAGCCGATGCCGTTGGTGCCCCACAGGTACGGGACCGAGTGCTCGTTGCCCGGATCGTTTTTCTCCAGGAGCGCCAGCAATTTCGGGTCGAGGTTTTTAAAGTTGGGCAGCTGCGAACGATCAAGCTTCAGGAACGCGCCGGCCTTCACCTGGCGAGCGAGGAAGTGGTTGGACGGCACCACCACGTCATACCCCGTGCGGCCAGCGAGCAATTTGCCCTCCAGGGTTTCGTTGGAATCGAACACGTCGTAGATCACCTTGATCCCGGTTTTCGCCTGGAAGTCGACGAGGGTGGTCTCGCCAATGTAATCGGTCCAGTTGTAGACGCTGACCGTTGGCTGAGCCTGCGCAACGGCGCTGAACAACGACGCCAACGCGAGCGGAACCACGGATTTCAATAGACGCATATCGACACCTCTTCGAATGATCGTTCCCACGCTCTGCGTGGGAATGCAGCCTGGGACGCTCTGCGTCCCAAAATGGACGCGGAGCGTCCGGTGAGGCGTTCCCACGCAGAGCATGGGAACGATCAAGTGCTAGACGCTGAGCAGCAGGAACTCACGCTCCCACGAGCTGATAACACGCTTGAAGTTCTCGTGTTCGGCGCGCTTGACCGCCACGTAACCGCGGACGAATTTGCTGCCCAGATAACGGCCGATGGTTTCGCACTCTTCCATCTGCGTCAGTGCGTCTTCGATGGTGATCGGCAAGCGCAGATTGCGGCGCTCATAGGCGCGACCTTGCACCGCAGCGCTCGGTTCGATGCGCTCGACCATGCCCAGGTACCCGCACAACAGGCTCGCTGCGATGGCCAGATAAGGGTTGGCGTCGGCCCCCGGCAAACGGTTTTCCACGCGCATTGCATCGGGTGTGGAGGTCGGCACACGCAGACCCACGGTACGGTTTTCTTCGCCCCATTCGACGTTCACCGGCGCCGAAGTGTCCGGCAGGAAGCGGCGGAACGAATTGACGTTGGGCGCGAACATCGGCAGCACTTTGGGAATGTACTTTTGCAGGCCACCGATGTGGTGCAGGAACAGTTCGCTCATCTGCCCGTCGGCATCGGCAAAGATCGGCTGGCCGGTGGCGATGTCCACGATGCTCTGGTGGATATGCATGGCGCTGCCGGGCTCATCGCCAATCGGTTTGGCCATGAAGGTTGCGGTGACATTGTGCTTGAGCGCCGCCTCGCGCAGGGTTCGCTTGAACACGGTGATCTGGTCGGCCAGGTCCAGTGCGTCGCCATGACGGAAGTTGATTTCCATCTGCGCCGGGCCGTCCTCGTGGATCAAGGTATCGAGGTCCAGACCCTGAAGTTCGCACCAGTCGTAAACGTCTTCAAACAGCGGATCGAATTCGTTGGCGGCGTCGATGGAAAACGACTGGCGACCACTTTCCGCACGGCCCGAACGACCCAGCGGCGCCTTGAGCGGCAAGTCCGGATCTTCGCAGCGCTGGGTCAGGTAGAACTCCATTTCCGGCGCGACAATCGGCCTCCAGCCTTTGTCGGTGTACAGCTGCAGGACTTTCTTCAGCACGTTGCGCGGCGACAGCTCGATCGGGTTGCCGAACTTGTCGAAGGTGTCGTGAATCACGATAGCGGTGGGCTCGATGGCCCATGGAATCACGTAAACTGCGTCGGAAACGGGCTTGCAAACCATGTCGATGTCGGCCGGGTCGAGCAGGTCGTAGTAGATGTCGTCGTCGACAAAGTCCCCGGTTACCGTTTGCAAAAGCACACTTTCCGGAAGGCGCATGCCTCGCTCATGCAGGAACTTGTTGGTGGGTGCAATTTTGCCGCGTGCAATGCCGGTCAAGTCGCTGACCACACACTCGACTTCGGTAATCTTGTGATCTTTCAGCCACGTGAGTAGCTGATCGAAAGGGACATTCATAAAGACCTCGTTATTGGTTTTATTAACGCCGGGGAGGCTGGTTTCATCCACCACACACTTCCCCTGTGGCGCGTTGACGACTATCTTGGGCGAGCCTTGACGTTCCATCTATCCACTTTCAGCAGCACCAAAACGCACCAAACGAGTGCGTAAGGTCACCCATGACAACGTGCAACCCCTTACAAGTACATGCGTTCAACACCGCCGACGTGGCCGAGCAAATCCGCGCCACACCGGGTTGGGTGCAGCATTATCAGCAAATGTCGCCGGGGCATTTCGCCGGGCGCGTGCGCTATCTGGACCTGCAAGGTGTGGAGATTTACGAGGAGCACATGAACACGCGGGTCGAACAGAATTTCAGCGCACCCGAAGGCTCGCTGGCGTTCTGTTTCGATCGCAGCGACAACGCGCTGTACGTGTTGAATGGTGAAAGCCGCAACATCTGGATCACCCCAGAGAACTACCAGGAAATCGCCGTGGTGTTCGGTCCGGCGTTCGTTCAGCGTCACGGTTTGAATGTGACCAGGCTCGAAGGCCTGTTCATGGCACCATTGAATTCGGGACAGAACGCGCTGTTCAGTCGCTGGCTCAGCGGGACGTTGACCCGACTGGCGCAGACGCTCGATCCACCGAGCAAGGAAGCGTTGACCCAACAGTTGCTGGAAGACTGCCTGTACATCCTCGACAATGCGTGTGTGTGCCTTGATCGCGGAGGTCTACAGCGCCGCGCCGAAGAGCGATCGGTGATGAAGCGCATCGGTGAGTGGGCGGCTGATGCCCCGGAAGAAACCCTGAACCTGCTGGAGCTTTCGCAGGTCGCCGGGGTGTCACTGCGTCAGTTGCAGCATGCGTTCAAAGCGTATACCGGGATGACCCCGACCCATTGGCTGCGCTTGCGTCGACTCAACAGTGCGCGCCGAGAATTGCTCAGCCGCACGGCCAAGGACACCACGGTGGCAGATGTCGCGATGCGTTGGTCGTTCTGGCATTTAGGAAGATTTTCCAGCAGTTATCGGGCGTTATTTAAGGAATTGCCGAGTGAAACGCTGAAACGATCATGCTGTTGATTTGAGATGTCGATTTTGTACGGTGAATTGACGGAAGCAGCGTTGCGACTAAGCTTTGTGCTGATCTCATGGAGAGTTCAGATATGGCGACTAACCTGCATCATCACACTCCAACAGTCACTGGTTTTGATCCACGCGGACTTACAGTACGCAGCGTCGCCTATTGCAGGAGTCATGCGGACGAACCCAAACAAACAAGGGTTAATCGACAATCCTTTGATGTTTCGGCTCGTTTGATAGCGCAATGGGACCCTCGTTTGTGGGCGCTGACAGAGGAGGGGCACGTTGTTACGCCCAATCTCCAGACCACCTATAACCTGGCACAACAGCCGATCCTCACGCAAAGTGTTGATGCGGGGCAGCACCTGACGCTTTTCGGCACAGCAGGCCAAGTATTGATTAGATGGGACAGTCGTGGCAGCCAATTCTGTCGGAAGTACAATACACAGTTGCGTTTGGTGGAACTGCACGAGCAGGCTTTGGGTGAAACCTTGCGATGCGTAGAACGGTTGCGATATGCAGGAAGTGAAACGGATACGGGAAATAACTTGCGTGGCCAACTCATGCGTCATGACGACTCCGGCGGCAGTCGATGCTGGGAAAGCTACGATTTGTACTTCCAGCCCCAGGCCGAAACTCAACGTTTTCTGAAGGCACCAGATGTTCCAGATTGGTCGGAAAACGAAACTGAACGTGAAACTTGGTTAGAACTGAACCGCTATAGCAGTAGCTGGGTACGGGATGCGCAGGGCGAAATAATCAGCCAAAAAGACGCCAAGGGCAATCTTCAGACTCGGCATTTTACGGTGGCCGGCAAACTTAAAGAAGTCCGGCTGAGCTTGGCCGGTGCGGCAACGCCCCAGTGTCTGGTGGGTTCGATTGTGTACAACGCTTTAGGTCAAGTGTTGTCCGAGACCTCTGGCAACGGAATCCTCGGCAGTGCTGTATACGACCCTGCCAGTGGGCAACTGCAACGCCGGCAAGTCCGCAAATCAACTAATGAACTGCTTCAGGATCTACGATATATCTATGACCCTGTGGGCAATGTTTTACAACAGGAGGATCGGGCGCAGCCCGTGCAGTACCACAAGAACCAGCGCATCGAGCCGTTTTCCACCTACGGCTACGATACGCTCTATCAACTGATTGAAGCCTCCGGCAAGGAAAGCATCCTGGCCTGCGTGGGTCCAGCCCTGCCTGAACTATCTCCCATAGGTGACGCTAGTCGACAGCGGCAATATCGGCAATTCTTTGATTATGATTCCGCTGGCAATATGCTGGAATTGAGACATCAAGCCGGGGATGTGAGCTATCGGCGGAAAATGAAGGTGGCTGAACGCAGCAATCGCAGCCTGTACTGGAAAGAGGGCGAGGCGTCGCCGGATCCCGACTCGGGTTTCGACTTCAATGGTAACCAGTTGGCCTTGCAACAAGGGCAGGAGATGGAATGGTATCTGCGTAATCAATTGAGGCGAGTGAGTCAGGTGTTACGTGAAGAGGCCAGCAACGATGATGAGGTCTATCAATATGACGCTGTTTACAAACGACTACGCAAAATACGAACGACGAAGGCCAAATCTCTGATACATTTAGCCGTCGTGAGCTATTTGCCGGAGCTTGAACTGCACACAAATATGGCTACAGGAGAAATATTCCAGGTCATCAATGTTCAGATCGGAAGCGGTTCGGTGCAGATACTGCATTGGGATTCAGGTCTGCCAGCAGGGTTGGACAATGATCGCTTTCGCTACAATATAAACAATCAATTGGGCAGTATTACGCTGGAATTGGACGAAAATGGCCGTGTCATCAGCCATGAGGAATACCACGCTCACGGGACTAGCGCCTGGTGGGCATCCGGATCTGCTATCGAAGCCAAGTACAAGACAATTCGCTACTCTTGCAGAACACGCGACGCCACTGGTCTTCACTATTATCATTTCCGCTATTATGCGTCCTGGCTGACGCGTTGGATCAGCTCGGATCCTAAGCAAGCAGTTGATGGACTTAACTTATATTGCATGGTGGGTAATAACCCCGTTTCATATAGGGACAGCTATGGACTTAATAAAGAAAAAATTTCTGAGGATCAAATAGTTCCGGAAGAGTTTCGGACGAAAAAAGCTCAGGAAATGGTTGCGAGAATAGGTCAGTATGAACCGGCGCTAACCGCTCTTCTCGACGTTACAACTAAGGAGCTAGGTGCCGAGTTATATGGCCGAGAATATCGCCTTAAAACTCCTGAATCGCTCGCGCAAAAATTGAGTGTGGCTCCGCCTGATCAGATGAATGACGTATTGCGCTATACCATAGGATTTCCTTATGGTGCAGGTGGGAAAATAAGTGAATCTGAACAGCAGGAGTTCGTCCAAGGTGTGGTTAAAGCCTTCTACACCTTAGGGAGTAAAGGTTATAAACCAGTCCTGATTCGAAATACTTTTTTTTCTGAACAAGCCTATCGAGGAGTAAATGCAAATTTTTTACTGCCAGATGGGAAAACAAAATTCGAAATTCAGGTGCATACCGCCC
Source organism: Pseudomonas sp. ZS1P83 (assembly GCF_054897825.1). Lineage (NCBI taxonomy): Bacteria > Pseudomonadati > Pseudomonadota > Gammaproteobacteria > Pseudomonadales > Pseudomonadaceae > Pseudomonas > Pseudomonas sp. ZS1P83. Next base: position 2,299,160 of record NZ_CM142706.1, on the reverse strand, counting down.
AAAGCTATAAAGTGAAAAGTGAAGGGCACGTTCGGTATGAAGGTATCAGGAACTTAGAGCGCGGCTTTGCAAGTGGGGATTTTGACGATGGGCAAAAGTCGAATATTGAAGCTGAATTAGCCGAAAGAAGAGCAGTGCACAGAGAAGCGTCGGCTATTATTTCTACACCTCAAGGGATCCAGGAATGGGTGTCGAACAAACCTGAATTAAATGGTTTCAAATGGCAAACCTATCGGCTTACCAGCGAGCAACGTCAGTTCTACGGTGAGCGCGTGAAAAATAATATGGCTGTTTATAACGGGACACAGCGCGTTCGAGCACCTTCGAATAGACGTAATTCTGTTTGAATCTTGAGATCCCTCAATAAGCGACGGTAAATGTCGCTTATTGAGGGGCGAATAACATATAACTTTGGCTGATGCCCCGGAAGAAACCCTGAATCTGTTGGAGCTTTCGCAAGTCGCGGGGTGTCACTGCGTCAGTTGCAGCATGCGTTCAAAGCGTATACCGGGATGACCCCGACCCATTGGCTGCGCTTGCGTCGACTCAACAGTGCGCGCCGAGAATTGCTCAGCCGCACGGCCAAGGACACCACGGTGGCAGATGTCGCGATGCGTTGGTCGTTCTGGCATTTAGGAAGATTTTCCAGCAGTTATCGGGCGTTATTTAAGGAATTGCCGAGTGAAACGCTGAAGCTCAGTCGTTAATGTCATGGCGCAGGAACAGGCTTGGCCAACTCGATGCCGGCCGCACTCAATCGCTTCAGGATCTCAAAGAGCAGATCGCTCTTGGTCGTACTGACAATCCTTGGGCTGCTGACATAGCCGGTGATGGTTAATGTGATGCCTTCAGGACTCAGATTGCTGAATCGAACAACGGGGGCGGGTTTGTCGAGGATGGTTTCATGTTCGCAATAGGCGGTGTACAGCAGGGTTTTGACTTGCTCGGGGTCGATATCCAGAGGGAACACCAGTTCGAGTGTCGCCACCCCTTGGGCGCTACCGCCCAAGGTCACATTGCGCAGGTTCTGGGAAATCAGCTGGGAGTTGGGGACGATCACGATCGAGCGATCACTGAGTTGTATCTCGGTGGCCCTTACATTAATTCGCCGGATATCACCTTCGACCCCGCTGATGCTGATCAGGTCGCCGACCTTGACCGGACGCTCGGTGAGCAGGATTAACCCGGATACGAAGTTCTTGACGATCTCCTGCAAGCCGAAGCCGATCCCCACCGACAACGCACTGACGATCCAGGCCAGATTCGTCCATTTAACGCCCAATGAAGACAACGCCAGCAGAATGACCAGTGCATACCCGATGTTACTGAACAGGGTGCTTAGTGACGCACCCATGCCGGGGTCCATGTCGGTTTTCGGCAGGAACTCGTTATCCAGCCATCTGCGCAGCGATCGAATCAGGTAGATACCGATCAACAGTGCCAGGAGCGCATTCAGCAGATTTCCCGGGATGATATTCAACTTGCGCAAGCCATCGCCGCCAAGAATCGCTGAAACCCTGTCTGTCAGTTGTCCAAAGGTCGCTCCAATCCCCCCCACAAACGTTGTAATCACGGCAATTAACAGTAATGCCACCCTGCCAATACCCGACACAACAACCTCGATTTGTTCAAGCCGTACGTCGCCGATACCCAGCAGCTGTTTGATCGCCTTGCCGCTTGGGTGCTTTGGAGAAAACAGGTAATCACACAGGTCCCTGAACAACTGCGTCAGCAAATAGAAGCTGGCAATAACGATATAGAGCCAGACAATTTCGTAAGTGATGAATCGGGCCAGGGAGATGTAACCGACCAGGAGGCCAATAATCGAGATCAAAACCGCGAGGCTAACGCCGCTGTAAATCAGACCCGCCAGCGTAGTGCCTGATTCAGGGGCTTCCCCGGCAATGACCATCGCTCGGCGGGTTTTATTGGTCCGCAGCAATAACGCGCCAATAATCAAGATGACGACTAATGCCACGACGCCCCGGCTGAAGAGCACTACCTGCGAACTCATACCCGTCGCATTGGTTATTTGTACCAGCGATATGAGTATCAGCATTGATCCGGCCAGCAGCGCCGGAAAAGGGCTTATCGAAAGCGCCACTTCATCGGCTATGCCAGGCAACCGCCATGAGGGATTGCGTTTAGACAGCAGGGCCCGACTCAGGCCGATAATCATGGCGCAGGCATAAGCGACCTTCTCGACATCGTCAAAATAGCCTTGCAGTGGTTGCGGCAATGGTTGAAGCCGGGTAGCGGCAATAGAGATGAGCTGTATTGCGCAACCTGCGCTCAACAGCGTGGCGAGCACCGTCGCTATCGCCAATGAACTTCTGCGCAGTCGACCTTCCGGTAGTCGATGGATGCAGATCCATGTCAAGCCACGCTCAGCCAGTCTTCGCCCCGGCGTCCAGAAGGCCAGGGCCAGCATTAACAACGTGACGGTCATAACACGCCGGCCGGGTTGCCAGACGGACTGAGCGACACTTATAGACTGGTCGATTAAAAACGTCAGACGGTTTTTATCCTCCTCCAGTGGAGAAAACAGCGGTGACCAGAACCGGGGGTTGAGGAGACTGGCGGTGCGCTGGGCCAGTTCGGTTTCCAGTTGAGTACGCCGAATGCTGGCTATCTGAGTGATGAGGTTAGTAGCGCCTTCCTTGATGGCCTGCAGTATTTTGAGATCGTCATCCACCTTGTCTTTTTGTGCGGTGAGATAGGACCTCTGCTTCACGAGATCAGCCTTTTCCATAGCAAAGCTACTAGGGGATGCAGTCCCGAGCACACTGAGTTGCCCTTGCAATTGCGCCTGCTCGGGGAGTAACACAGTCGCCAACTTGTCCGCATCACTGAAGAGCAATTGAACGTTGTCCTGAAAACCTACCAACTGGGTGAAGTTACTGGTCAGTGACACCTGCTGTTTAAGGTTGTCCAGCCTTAATTGCAGTGCTTCCAGATCGCTCTTTGACACGGTAGTGGTTGAACTGGCTTCGGCGCTGCTTGGAGGTATTGCTATTTCGTCTGCCGACAGCAAGCCGATGGTCGGCCCCAGCAGCGCAAACACAATGAACATGAGTAACTTCAATGCAGGACGCATAGGTATGCCCCGGCGACTTTAGCCATTCAGGTTAGGTCATGGCTTGCACCGCCGCGAAAAATTGTTACTCGACGGCATAGTCCCGGTGGAGTGAGGGGCGAGGAGGGGTGATCTACAATCTTCTGTGTTGAGCCCGGTTCAGAATCATGGTGTGTGGAGTAGCAAAGGCTCTTTAGGAGGTCATCATGAGAACGTTGTCGTCAATTAGCCTGTGCATTGCATTGTCGGTTTCCTCGACCCAGGGATGGGCGGAAACGGTCGTGCCGATGAAAGGGCAGAATTCGCAAAAAACTCAATTGGACATCACCGATTGCCACAACATCGCGGCCAGTCAGAGCGCGTCGATTGCACCGCCTCCTGCCGGTGGAAGGCTGAAGGGAACCGCTGTGGGCGCTGCCGCAGGGACCGCGGCGGCGCAGGTGCGCGGCCGTCAGCATGACGAGTTTTATGACCGCGTCGATGATGACGTGAAGCAGGACTATCGCCAGAACCAGGCAAAAGGGACGGCGGCAGCGGGCGCGGTGGTCGGAGGCTCACGCCAGCGTCAGGAGCGCCGGGCACAGCAGAAAACCAGTGCCGCGACCAGTTCAACGGCCTACTCAAGCTGCCTGCAAGTGAAGGGATATCAGGTTAACCCTTGAGCGTCATTTGGCTGCGGCTGATCGAGCAAATGCACCATCAGACAGGCATACAGCGTCACGGCGATGAACAAGCCCATGCGCACGGCAAACGCGGTATAAACGTCCTTGCCCGCGGCACTGTCCTGAACCGACTGGCCCAGCAGGATAATCAGCGTGACCAGGCTGTTGAGCCAGAACCCGGGGCTTAATCGCGTCGGGCTCAGGGCATAGAGCTTGCGCGCCAACATCAGGCCGAACAGCAGCATCCACAGAAAGAACATCCACAGATGTACAAACAGGCTGAGGGCACACCAGAACAGTATGGCCAGCAAGCCACCGAGCAACGTTGAACCGACCAGTTCACGACCGGCATGGCGTGTGGTCGTCGTCGAGCTTTGCTGACCCAGACTGACTGCCTTCAAGATGATCGGCAGATAGCTGGCCGGATCGATCAGCGCCAGCAGGAATGTCGGCAGCACGATCAGGGTGGCACGCAGCGCCACCCGCCCGACGTCTTCGGCCGGCAGGAGTGGGGCGGCCGGTGGTGACGGGGCATTGATCGGCTCGGGAAACAGCCAATGACTGAGTGCCAGCACTATGACGGCCAGGAGCAACCCCTTGACCAACGCACCGATGACCATCGCGGCTAAATCAAAATCCACCACACCGGCCGAAGAGATCATGGTCAGGCCAATCACAAGAAAAGTGACGATCAGGTTGTTACCGCCACGCAGTCCAAAACGGAAAGCCAGGAACAGACTGGCGCCAATCAATAGCACGCCGCTGAAGGGGTAATAACGCAGGATCGGGATCAATAACAGGCCGATGCCAGTGGTCAACATCGGGGTCAGTGCGAGCACCACTCCAGCCTTGAATGGCAGTGCACGATTGAGCGTGGCCAGCAGCAGCAAGCACAGCACTGGCGCGATAAACGGGATCGGCAAACCCAGGCCGAAACTGATTGCCAGGCACAGTGCCGTGCCTGTGGCGAGGCGCAGTGCGCGTTGAACTCGGGGAGTGCGTTCAGTAGGCATAGGACAGCCAGCTCATCAGTCCCAGGAACACGCGACCGAGCGGGTTGAGCGGGTTGCCCTGGGTGGGGAAGGCCATGACTTCGGCCTGCCCACCGGCACGGATGGCGCGACTGTCACGCAGTGTGTTCATTGACTCAGCAGAAAATTCGATAATCACCGGGAAGCGCTGTGCCGGACGCAGCCAGTCGCGGCTGTTCTGCACACTGGGCAACGTGCCGGGCGCAGGCGTCTGACCCACGCTGACTCCGTAGCCGACACTGCGCACGCGGCCCTCGAAAACCTGGCCGGGCAGCGCATCCAGTGCAATCGCCACCACAGTATCGGGCTTCACCAGGCCCAGGTTGTTCTCGGTCATGTCCGCACTGATCCACACATCGCGGATGGCGATCAGGGTCATGACCGGGCTACCGGCAGCAGCGAATTGGCCAACGTCAGTACGCAGGTCCGTGATCAGGCCGGCCGAGCGCGCGCGAATCTGCGTATTGGCCAGATCCAGTTCGGCTTTTGAGAGCGCCGTGGCGGCGCTGCGCAGCAGGGCGTTCTCTTCGTCGCTGCCACCTTCCTGCTCTTGCGCACGATGAATTTCGGCACGGGCGGCGGCCACTTGGCTGACCGCCTGTTCATGGTTGGCGCGGGACACTTCAAGCAGGCGCACGGATACGGTACCCGGGTCTTCGCGATACAAACCTTCAAGACGCTGATTGTCCTGCCGGGCCTTACGTTCGTTCGCCTGAGCAGCACGCAACGACGCTTGCGCCGACGCGATTCCGGCAGTGCTGGCACCGATCTGCCGGCGTGTCGACTCAAGGTCAGCGCGCGCGCGATCGACGGCAATCTGATAGGGCTGAGAATCCACCTCAAAAAGGACTTCGCCGGCCTTGACGTCTTGGTTGTTTCGCACGTTTACACGGGTCACTCGTGCCGCCACTTCCGCGGCCACCGGAATCACAAAGGCCCCCACCCGTGCCTGCTGCGTATAGGGTGTGAAGCGGTCCGCCAACAGGTACCAGGCCAGGCTCAGGATGATCAATAGCAACACCCACTTGATGCCTTTTTTCGCCGAGTCGGGGGCCGGCGCTGGCGCCTTGGAGATGGGCGCGTCGGGGGAGGGCTGCGCGGCTTCACTCATCTTTTTTTACCTTCTGTGGGATGGGAAAGGCTGGCTGCGCAGCGGTAGGCTCATTCAGAAGGTCGCCCCAGTCCGTGCGTTTTTCCATCTGCTCGCGGGTAATGTCGTCAACTTTTGGCTGAGCGCTGTACCAACCGCCACCCAGGGATTTGTACAGGGCAATCACGTTGCTCACCGCGTTGCTGCGAGCGATCAGGTAGTTGTCCTGCTGTTCGAGCAACGCGCGCTGCGCATCCAGCACCCGCTGGAAGTCCGAATACCCTTCGCGGTATAGCGAGCTGGCCAACACCAGCGAGCGCTTGGCTGCCACTTCGGCCTCACGCAGGATTTGTTCACGCTCCAGTGATTTGATCAGGCCGCTGGCGGCATCGTCAGCTTCGCGTGCAGCCTGACGAACCTTGTCGCGGTAGGCCTCGATCAGTTGCTGCAAACGGGCATCCTGCACGCGCACGTTGTTGCTGATCTGGCCGTGGTCGAACAGGTTCCAGCGCAGACTGGGGCCGCCGATCAGGTCCAGGCTTTTGGAGGTGCCCTTCAGCGTGTCGGCCGACCAGACGATGCTGCCCAACAAGGTCAGCGACGGGTAGAAATCGCTTTCGGCCACGCCGATCAGCGCCGACTGGGCCGCGACATTGAGCTCGGCGGCGCGCACGTCGGGCCGACGCAGCAGCAAATTGGCCGGTACATCCTGCAGCACGCCACGGTCGACCAGCGGGATCAATCCTTCATTCTCGATCAGCTGCGGCAGTGCGCCGGGCGGCTGACCGATCAATACGGCTAACGCATTGCGGGTGCGCAACAACTGGTCTTCGAGATTGGGGATGGTGCTCAGCGTGCCAAGGTACTGGGTCTTGGCTTGTTGCAGGTCGAGCTCGGCAGTCTGACCGCGGTTGAACAACTTCTCGGTGATCTCAAAGCTGCGTTTCTGCTGCCTGGCGTTTTCCCGGGCGACGCGCAAACGCGCTTCGGTGGTGCGCAGCGAGAAGTAGGTGTCGGCCACTTGCGCCCGCAACAACACGAGCACGTCTTCATAGTTGGCCTGGGCGGCGAAGTAACTGGCATCGGACGACTCGATGGCGCGACTGAAGCGTCCCCAAAAGTCCAGCTCCCAGCCAACATCAAAACCGGCACTGTATTGCCAGAAATGCCTGTCCTGCGGATTGCTGCCGCCCGTTTGTTTTCGATTGAAGTACAGACTATCGGCGCTGGCCTGCTGCAGTTGCGGGTATAGCCCGCTTTGGGCGATGCCCAACTGGGCACGGGCTTCTATCACGCGCAGGCCGGCGATCTTAAGGCTGGCGTTGTGAGCATCCGAGTCGGCAATCAGGTGGTTGAGAACCGGATCGGCGAAAACTTGCCACCACTGACGCAGATCCGGGTTAAGCCCACGTTGGTTGGATTGCTGGAGGGCAGGGGTGTTCCAGTGCTTGACCCATTCTTCGCCGGGCGACTGGAAGTCCGGGCCCAGCCGTACGCAACCACTGATGCCGAATACACCCAGCAGCAGGAGCTGGCCTGGCCGAATCAGCAGGGATCTACTTGGATGCATTACGCATTTCCCGACCAACGAAGATCACTGGAGCATAGCCGCCCGAATCGACAGGCGGCTGCTACGCTTTTTAAGCTCCTTCAAATCTACTGCGGTCGGCTAAAAAGGTACGACGATCATGAATACCACCCAGGGCAGTGTTGAACCTCATTCAGCCGGTTGGCGCTTCAAAGGGGGCATAGCCATTATCTGCTTGATGTTGGGGTCCTGGCTGATGGTGCCGGTCGCAGCAGCGGCCGGTGTACCCGGCTCAAAGGTCGCTGCGCTGACCGGCGTGCTGTTCATCAGCAACAAAGTCCTGCTGATTCTCGTTATCACCATCATGGGCAAGTCAGGTTTCCAGCAATTGAAACGCAGCGTGTTCGGTTACGTGTCCACGCTCGTGCCCAAACCCGATCTCGAAGTGGGGCCGGTTCGTCATCGAGTCGGCATCGTCATGTTTTGTTTGCCGCTGATCTCATCGCTGCTTGAACCCTACATCGACAACCTTTGGCCTGGACTCAGACCCAACCTCTGGCAGCTTCAAGCGCTGGGGGATGCGATGCTGATCGGTAGCTTTTTCGTGCTGGGGGGAAACTTCTGGGAGAAGGTGCGCGCCTTGTTTATTCGCACCGCTCGTGTCGCAAACACGAGTGCGGTGTGAAAAATATCGACATAGCGGCTGTGGGCGAGGGCAATACCGTGCGTCCCGACTCTAATAGCTAGCTCTACTAAATAGCTCTTTAACATAGTTAATATTAATTGATGCTGTATGGCTGATAGAGTGCAAGTATTTTGTGAGTGCTATTTCAAGGCTGGAGACCAATCAAAATGACTGGCAATACCTTTGATAGTCCCAGTCCCAGTCCCAGTCCCAGCCCCAGCGTTGAGGCAGTGGTCTGAGCACTGGACCTGGAACCCCACATGGAGGGCGGTTTCTACCGCAAAACCTTTCAATTCGATAACCATGCGATGGTCGCAACCGCGGGCGGTCAGCGCCACCTGATGACATCCATTTATTACTTGCTGACTAAGGATTCGCCGATAGGTCATTTTCATCTGACCAATCGGACATCGTGCATTACTACCGATGGGCAGCGATCTCACGCCGGACACTGTTTGCAGTTATAAGTGCCTGGTGGAGCCTTACAAATGGATTGGCGGGATTCGGTCTGATCAGTGAATCGGTTTCACCAGGATTTGATTTTGCGGATATGGAGTTGGGCAGTCGCTAGAAGCTTGATCGCTTTAGAATCTGAGTGTAACCGGGCTAATCTTGAAATATCTTGTTACGTGTAATGTATATTATGTTAAACGAGGTGCCATGTTAAATATGTTCATGAGCGTGCCTTGATACCCTCAGCGCTCCGAACTAGATCTGTGTTTTTTTGCGAAGTAAAGATTGGAATTCGAGACCCTGCCCTATAAATGAATAATTAGTTCGCGTATCTCAGTGCGGTTCTGCAGACGCGTAAGTTTTTAATTAAACTTTCTCACGACAAAGCGCTGCCCGATCGAGTGCGATCTGATGCAAAGCACTTGTTACGTCATTTTCCTACGGTTGATGACATGATCCTGGCCGGGAGTACCGAGAGCTGCTCTCGAGGGATCTTGTCGAGCCGGTTTTCAGCACAATGATTGACGGCTAAATATTGCTGCAATCGATTTGCTATCCGCTGAGTCAGTAAGTAGATACATATCTAACTTTGAAGGTTTCGAGATGAGCATGAGCCAGAAATCTCTGTCACAGAGGAGTAATTCGAGGAAAAGGCGAAGAGTCTTGGAAGTAGAATGACTGCAAATCAGCGTCGCGTCATGAAGGCGGCGAAGAAGCTAGGAAGGGATCTCGACCCAGTTGGGCTTATGGCAGGCTCGATGAAAAACTCGAGGTAGACGTACTGTAGCGGGAAGCGGTCGGTTGTCACTTCATCTGCTGGATTTACCGAAGACTGGTACCCTCTCCCTCTCCTTGGCGTCCGCCGCTGATGACCTCGCGTACTTACCATACTGATGGCTGACGATGATTTAGCCCATGAGCGTACGCGGTTTATCGTGGCGACGCTGTTTGCAATGTGCTTCCTGCACTTTCAAACGCACCAGAGAAGCTCCCCGGAGGATGGCGGTATTCGGTGCCCTCTCGCTATTGGTGACCGCAACCCTGATGTCTCGTTTGGCGAAGCGACCAGACAGCAGGGAGCTGTTAGCCGAACAAGACCTCTGAGCGACATCAGCAGGAACCGCCCCGATTGGACGAGCTCGCCGCCTCTCGTCAGTTCTACTGACCCAATGCGCAGTGGTACAGAGGCTGTTGCCGCATAATAGATGGACACACGATTTATTGCGGCAAGACGATGCCAATGCTCAGACCATAGTCTGAATGCTCGATACCGAATGTCCGTCGTGAGCTTGAGCAGGAAGCCAAGGATTTCGCCTGCTACCCCGTCGGGCGTCTTCAGCGTTGTCCACAGTCGAGAACGCGATCCTGCCGCCCCATCGCTCATGATTCCCAAACGGCCAGGATATTCTTGTATACACCCTTCAGGTCACACGGCGAAAAAGCTTAGGCTAGAAGCGCGTTAGAAAAAAGGGACGCGTTGGCGCGGGGAGTCAATTTGGCCAGTGTCCGCCAAGACCTTCGAAGGGAAATGCCAACAACTTTGCTTCCGGTTCCGATCACATCTAGCGGGCGCGCGCCTCGCTGGGGGTCATTCCGAAGCGCCCCTTGAAGGCACGGGCGAAATGCGCCTGGCTGGAAAATCCGTGGCGATAGGCTATCTCGGCGATGTCCAGGCGCCCTCCCTGGGGCGAGGCAAGCAACTGGCGGGCGCGCTCAAGGCGCTTCTCCTGCAAGTAGCGACTGGGCGCCGCGCCCTCCTGGGCGAACAGCCGAGCCAAGTGGCGGCTGGAGATGCCGGCGGCGGCGGCCACTTGTTCACAGCTCAGCGACGGGTCGTCGAGGTGTTCCTGGATGTGCTGCTTGGCCGCCAGCAGATAGGAGGCGCTCAGCGCACTGGCCCGATGCTCGCCGGTGTGGTCGCTGATGATGCTCGCCAGCAGGTTGTAAGCTTCTTCCTGGAAGCGTCCGGCGCCGTCTTCCCGCGGCGCGTCGAAAAATCCCTGGGTGCGTTCGCCAAGGGAGCGCACCAGCAGGCGCTGCACCGGGGTCTCGGCACCGATCTTCAGCGGCCCCTTAAAGTCGCGCAGACAGCGCTCGGCGAAGTCATCCTGGGGAATGTCGAAGATGAACTGGCGCATCGGTCCCGAAAAGCCGAATACGTAGGGCTTGTCGGTCCGGTAGATCACCAGTTCGCCCGGCTGTAGCAAGTTGCAGCCGTTGTCCTGGTAGAAGAACGACTGGTTGCCCAGGACCAGGGACACGAAGATCGACTCCTTGGGAACCGCCCGGACCATCGAGCGGTCGCGTTCCACCACGTGCTCGTTGCCGCCGATGCTGGCCACCCGTAGGCGTTCGAGACACAAGTTGTCCTGGGTCGCGGCGAAGCCGAACTGGGAGTACGACGAACATTTCAGGCCAACCAGGATGGAGGCGTTGTAGTTCTCCCAGAACTCCAGGCGCTGTTCCAAGGGAGTGTCCTGGGTGCTGGCTCGTCGGATTTCGAGCAAGGCATTTGCGGGCATTTTTATTCTTCTCGTTGAACGCTACGTGGACCTCCCGGATTTCAGGCAAGGCGTCCGGGTCAAGCCGCCGACGTTTCTCGATCGGCAGGAATGTTCGGTGGCGTACAAACATTAATATCTTAATCAAGGCCGCCGTCAATCGCCCGCATGATCGACGGCAGGGAGCTGCGTCGCTCCCGTACTAGCGATGTCCGAAAAAGGTAAGCATCCCGGCCGCCAGGGTCAAACCCGCTCACCTGGTCCTAGTTATATTCGTCTCACCAATAACAACGTCAGATGCCAATCATGCCCGAAGCCGCCAGCCGTGAATTCTGGAAAGACCTGCAACCCATCCCCAACTGCTTCAAGCCCGACGCGAAGCCGGAAGTCTACCTGCACAACGCGCCGACCGAGGACGATAGCCTCTACGTGCCCTTCACCGAAACCGTGAAGTCGCGGCCGCTGTGGATCTCGCCGAGCGAGAACCGCTGGTGCGACATCCTGATGGCGACGACTGCGGGCTTGGTCAACCGCCACTACCACCCTCACGAGGTGTTCGCCTACACCATCAGCGGTAAGTGGGGCTACCTGGAGCATGACTGGACCGCCACCGCTGGCGACTTCGTCTACGAAACACCCGGCGAAGGCCATACCTTGGTTGCCTACGAGCACGAAGAGCCGATGCGCGCGTTCTTCATCGTCAAGGGCCCGCTGATCTGGCTCGACGAGAAGGGTAACCCTGATGGTTTCTTCGACGTCCACGACTACATCGCGATGTGCCGCGAGCACTACGAGAAGATCGGCGTCGGCGCCGCTTATATCGATTCCCTATTCCGCTGACCGGAGGCGCGCGCCGCTCCTTACCGACGCGCCCTCCCTGCTGGCCGGCCAACCCGGCCTGGAGACCGACATGGCACATAATAAAAAATCCGCCAGTTACGAAAACGTCCTCCTCAGCGTGCTGTTCCTGACCTTCGGATTCGTCTTCTTCGACCGCCTGGCGCTGTCGTTCCTGTTCCCCTTCATGCAGAAGGAGCTGCAACTGAGCAACAGCCATCTAGGCATGCTCTCCTCAGTGCTCGCCCTGGCCTGGGCGGTGTCCGGCGCGCTGGTCAGCGCCTGGTCAGACCGCCGCGGCCAGCGCAAGCCGCTGCTAGTCGCTGCGGTGATCCTGTTCTCACTGTGCTCGGCGCTGTCCGGGCTCGTTGGCGGCTTCTTCAGTCTGCTGCTGTTTCGCGGCATCATGGGCCTCGCCGAGGGACCGATCCTGCCGCTCTCGCAGTCGCTGATGGTGGAGGCCTCTTCACCGCATCGGCGCGGTCTGAATATGGGCCTGCTGCAGGGTTCGGCGGCTGGCCTGCTAGGTGCGGTCATTGGCCCGCCGTTGCTGGTAGCCCTGGCCGAAGCCTTTGGTTGGCGCCATGCCTTCATTGTCTCACTGCTGCCAGGACTGCTAATCGCCTGGCTGATCTGGCGCTATGTGCGCCCGGACCCAGCCCGCGAAAAGGTGCCGGCAGTCAGCGCAGACGCTCCGAAAGGCAGTCGCCTGGCGTTGTTGAAGAGCCGTAATATCCTGCTCTGCACCCTGATCAGCTGCGTGTTCGTCACTTGGTTCATCGTGCTGATCTCCTTTACCCCGATCTTCCTGGTTAACACCCGCGGCTTCAGCCCGGCCACCATGGGCAAACTGATGAGCTGCTTGGGCGCCGCATGGGTGGTCTGGGGCTTTGCCGTGCCAGCGATCTCCGATCGCATCGGCCGCCGGCCGACCCTGGTGATCTTCTCCCTGCTCGCTGCCTGCTGCCCATTGGCCATGCTCTACGCACCGGACGCCACCAGCCTTGGCCTGCTGTTGCTGCTGACTTACACCGGGCTCGGCTGCTTCACCCTCTTCATGGCCACCATTCCGGCAGAGACCGTGTCGCGCGCAGTTGTTGCCACTGCCCTCGGCCTGATCATGGGGTTGGGAGAACTGATCGGCGGCTTCGTCGCGCCCACCATCGCGGGCTTCGCTGCTGACCGCTTCGGCCTGTCCATCGTCATGTGGATATCCTGCGGCGGCGCCCTGCTCGCCGCCGTCCTCTCGCTGTTCCTCCGAGAAACCGCGCCGGCCGTACTCGCTCGCCGCGGTGGTCCGGTTACCACCGTTATGCAAGGAAACCAACCATGAAAGCACTGCGCTGGCATGCTGCTCGCGACCTGCGCCTGAGCGACCTGGAACTCCAGAGACCGGGCACTGGTGAAGTCGAACTACGGGTCGCCTACTGCGGAATCTGCGGCAGCGACCTGCACGAATACCAAGACGGACCGCACTCGATTCCCCAAGCCGAGCCCCATCCCCTCTCTGGCTGCCGCGCGCCGCTGACCCTCGGTCACGAGTTTTGCGGCGTGGTCAGCGCCCTAGGCGCCGGCGTCGTGGACCTAAAGGTCGGCGACCGGGTAGCGGTAGAGCCGGAATACCGCTGCGGCGAATGCCGCTACTGCGGGGAAGGCCGTTACAACCTCTGCGAGTCGATGGGCTTCATCGGCCTGATGGGGGACGGCGGATTCGCTGAACGGGCACGGGTGCCGGCCTACATGCTGCACCGCCTGCCGGAGACTGTGAGCTTCCGTCAGGCAGCCGTGCTCGAACCGGCTGCCGTCGCCCTGCACGCCTTGCGCCGCAGCAGCCTGGCGCCCGGGCAACGCTGCGTGGTGTTCGGCCTCGGCCCGATCGGTTTGCTGCTGGTGATGCTGGCCCGCCTTCGCGGCGTGGACGACATCACCGCCGTCGACCTCAGCCCGGAACGCCTGGCCCTGGCCGGTGAATTCGGCGCCACCCAGGTGCTCGACGCCAGAGACGGCGACGTCGCAGCGCGGTTGCGAGAAGACGGCGCCATGGATTGCGCCTTCGAGGCGGCCGGCAGCCAGGCCAGTCTCGACGCCGCCCTGGCCAGCCTGCGCAAGGGCGGCGAGTTGGTTCTGGTGAGCCTTATGGGCGAGGTCCGGCTGGACGCCTTCGACCTTGTCAACCGCGAGCTGCGCCTGCTTGGCAGCGTCGGCTACCGGGACGTCTATCCCGAACTGATCGCCCTGATCGCCGACGGCCATCTGGACCTGGCCCGTGCGGTGACTCGCAGCGTATCCCTGGAACAGGCGGTGGAACAAGGTTTCGAAGCGCTGCTGCGGGACAAGTCGCAGATCAAAATACTGGTCAACCCCAATCCGGCCCTGGCCGACGCCTAAAGGAGCAACCCATGGTTTTTCAGGACAATCTCTATTCTCACCAGCAGGTGCTGGTCACCGGCGGCACTTCCGGCATCGGTGCCACTATTGCCGTCCATTTCGCCGAGCTCGGCGCCGAGGTCCTGGCTCTTGGCTTGGCCGCTGACGGCGAACACGCACTACGCCACCCGCGGGTCCGGCACCTAGAACTGGACATCACCGACCACCAACAACTGGAGCAGGTGTTCGCCGAACTGCCGGGGCTGGACGTGCTGGTGAACAGCGCCGGCATCAGCCGCGACCGCGACGAATACGACTTGGCGACCTTCGAGCGTGTGCTGCGCCTTAACCTGACCGCCGCCATGCACGCCAGCCAGTTGGCCCGACCGCTGCTGGCGAAACGGGGCGGAAGCATTCTCAACATCGCGTCCATGTTCAGCACCTTCGGCTCAGCCGATCGCCCGGCTTACAGCGCCAGCAAAGGTGCCATCGTGCAACTGACGAAATCGCTGGCATGCGAGTACGCCGCCGAAGGCATTCGGGTCAATGCCATCGCACCCGGCTGGATCGACACGCCGTTGGGTGCCGGCCTCAAGGCTGACGTCGAAGCCACCGATCGGATCATGCAACGTACACCGCTGGCGCGATGGGGCGAGCCGGTTGAAGTGGCCAGCGCCGCCGCGTTTCTTTGCGGCCCCGGCGCCAGCTTCATCACCGGCGCCGTGCTGGCGGTGGATGGCGGATACCTCTGCGTCTGACGCCTTACCGAAACGGGCCAGCCATAGCTCCGAACCGCCTGCGTAACGCAGGCTGATGTTCGCTCAAAAAAACAATAACAAGACGAGTACATTGCCATGAAAACCCTTCGCATTCTGCCGGTGCTATTCTGCACCGGCCTCCTGAGCCTGCCTGCGTATTCCGACGAGAACGCCCCCAGCGGTCCGCTGGCCGGACTCGGTGAACAACTCGCGCGGAACGGCGTTAAGACCCACGCACAGTTCTGGAGCCTGTCGATGAAGAACCTCGACACCGGCCCAAGGCCTAACAGTTTTGGCAACAGTGGCGACCTGTTCGTCGGTGCTGACGTCAACCTCGGCACGCTGGCCGGCCTCGATGGCTCGGCGTTTCATGTCGAAGAAACCGTGTTCATCCTCGATCAGGGCACCGGACAACCCACCTCACGCAACTGGCAAGGTGCCGCCGGCAGTTACTTCGGCGGGGCACCGATTCACAACGACATCACCAGCAACCAACTGAGCCTGCTGACCTTCGAACAAAAATGGCTCGATGGCCGGCTCGACCTGCACCTGGGGCGCACCAATGCCCGGCGCTATTTCTATATCTACAACTGCGACACCGTGGTCACCTGCAACGACCCGATCATCGACTCCTCCACTGGCGTGCTACCACCGCCCTATGGCGCCTGGGGCGGCTACCTGAAATACCAGGTGAACCCAAGCCTGTACGTGCACGCGGGGGCGTTTGAATCCAACCCGGTGGACTACCTGAAAAAGCGCAAGGGCCTGGACTTCAGTACCGACGACGCCAGCGGTACCAGCTTCCTGCTGGGGATCGGCAGCAAGCCGGGCGATGACACCACGCAATACGAACTCAACGCTTATTTCAACTCCTCGAAGCAGGTCGATCCCTTGACCGGTGCCAGCGACCACGGCACCGCCGGCGCCTTCTTCAAGTTCCGTCAGACGCTGTGGCGTGCCAACCTGCAAGGCTTGCAAGTGTTCGGTTCGCTGTCGGCGGCCGCCGATAACAAGCAGCCCTTCAGCCATTTTGCCGAAGCCGGGCTGACCTACCTCGCGCCCTTCGACCGGCCCCAGGACAAGCTCAATTTCAAGACCAGCTACCTGCGGATCAACCCGCACCAACTGGAATTCCAGCAACGGATGCGCACCGACAACAACGGCGACCTGCGCCTGGGCGACCGGGATGTCTACGCTCTGGAAGCCAACGGTCACTTTGCGCTTAGCCGTAACCTGTCCATTGAGCCGAGCGTGCAGTACCTGATCAATCCGGACAACTTCTACAACCCTAGTGCCCGAGAGTTGAGCGGTAATGGCTTCGTTGTCGGGCTGCAAGTGATGCTGGATGTCGGCTCGATACTGGGGCTCTGAAGCTGTTTTTCTATCGTCAACGAGGTAATTGTCATGACTCAATCCCCTGCGCATACGTTCGACTACATCGTGGTCGGCGCAGGTTCGGCCGGCTGTGTGCTGGCCAACCGACTGTCTGCCGAGCCCGGGGTTTCGGTGTGCCTGGTGGAGGCTGGGCCCAGTGATCGCACGCTGTTTCCCGGGACCTACATCCGCACACCGGCGGGCATCATCCGATTGATCGCCAACCCGAAATGGAACTGGATGCATCAGTTCGAGCCACAATCGGCCAGTGGTGACCAACCGATCCCCTGCCCTCGCGGTCGGGTCTGGGGCGGTTCAAGTGCGATCAACGGCATGATCTATGTGCGGGGCCACCGCAGCGATTACGATCGCTGGGAGGCGGCCGGCAACCGGGGCTGGGGCTACGACGACCTGTTGCCGTACTTTCGCCGCTCCGAGCATTTCGAGCCCGGGCCTTCGCCGTTGCATGGGCAGAACGGCGAACTGAACGTCACCCACCAGCGCAGCCCAAGCGCAGTCAACTCAGTGTTCTATGATGCGGCGGCGCAAATGGGCTGGCGCTACAACAACGACTTCAACGGCGAGGAACAGGAAGGGTATGGCGCGTTTCACGTCACCCAGATCAACGGCGAGCGCTGCAGCGCTGCCCGGGCGTTTCTCTACCCGGCGTTGTCTCGACCGAATTTGACCGTGCTCAGCGAGACCCTAACCCATCGGGTGGTGCTCGATGGCAAGCGTGCCGAGGGTGTCGAAGTAAGCCAGGGAGATCAGTTGTTCACGCTCAAGGCCCGGCGTGAAGTGATTCTCAGCGCTGGCAGTATCAACTCACCACAGCTGTTGTTGCTGTCCGGTATTGGACCGGCCGAAGAACTGGCGCGCCACGGGATTACCCAGCACCACGAACTGCCGGGAGTCGGGCAAAACCTGCAGGATCACCAGGACATTGTCTTGATGTACCGCAGCGACAGCGACCTGGGTTACGGGCTGTCTCTTCGCGGGGTGTTGCCGTTGGCGACCTCGCCGTTTCAGTACCTGACGGCGCGACGGGGTCCATTGACCTCGAACACCGTGGAGTCCGGTGCCTTTTTGCGCCTCGAACCTGCCGATACCGCGCCGCAGTTGGGCCTGATTGTCGCCCCGGCATTGAAGAATCAGCCCCAACGCCTGATTCCCATCGGCCATGGCATCAGTTTGCATATAGCCGTGATGCACCCCAAAAGCCGTGGCCAGGTGCGATTGCGCTCAGCGGATCCGAAGGACAAACCGCAAGTAGAAGGCAACTTCCTCAGCCATCCGGACGACTTGCACACCCTGGTACAAGGCTTTCGCCTGGTGCGCCAGTTGGCGGCGACCCCGGCCTTTGCTGAGCGCTTGCGGGGCGAACTGGTGCCTGGGCCGAAGGTCAGCAGCACTGAGCACATCGAGCAGTGGATCAGGGAAAACCTAAGCACCGTGTTTCACCCGGTAGGCACCTGCAAAATGGGCAACGATCCCATGGCGGTGGTCGATGACCAGTTGCGTGTCCATGGCCTGCATGGGTTACGAGTGGCGGACGCTTCGATCATGCCGACCCTGATTACCGGCAATACCAACGCCGGCGCGATCATGATCGGCGAGAAAGCCTCGGACCTGCTGCTGGGCAAGGTGCCGCCGGAGCGGCAGCACGTCAGATGCTCCTCTGGGCGGCCGTGAATCAGAACGCCATCCACATCTTGGCTCATCAGGAACGATGTCGAATTCGTCGCTGCGCTGGTCACTGAGACCTATCCGGCATCTGAGTGATATACATTTTGTCCCAAGCCTTCATTGCCTCCAAGGTCGGGGCAAGTGAATATCCGAGGGGTGTGAGCATATATTCCATGCGTGGCGGCACCTCGGCGAACACTTTACGGGAGACGATTCAGGTGGCTTAAAGTTCTCCCAACTGCAAGGTCAGCGAGCGCTGAGGACTCCGCCAATCAGGCGGCCAAGCTCGCCAAAGCGTTTTGCGCCACTCAGCAGGTAGTGAACAATTAGCGGTTTCAATTTTCTGCCAGCAATGTTTACGGTCATTTCGACGGCGCAGCGGTAATCACCTGCTTTAGAAAGAGCATGCATGTGAAACTACCTCGCCCATCTGAACGTGCAGAGACTCTTCGAACCTTCGCAACGAGAAGATGGCACGTTCGGTTCACGCCTATGTGCGCGGCAGTACAATCCAGTTCTATAAGTCAATCGGTAGGCCATGCCCAACTGTTGTTAGAGTGCCTGCCACGCTGCATCACTTGACTGAGTCTGCCAAAGCTCTTGGCATTCTCTGCCAACTAGACGATTACAGAGCGTACTGGCGAAACTCTCGAGGCGCATGCTGGAAATAGCGTTTGAAGGCACGGCTGAAATGCGCAGCGTCGACAAAGCCCCACTTGAAGGCGATCTTAGTGATCGACTCATGACGCAGTTCATAGGCGCGCAGGTCCTGTGCGACCCGCTCCAGCCGGCGTTGTTGAATGTAGCGAGAGACACTTTTGTCGCGATGCTCGAACAGTCGGTAAAGCTGACGAACCGAAATATGCAGGTGTCGGGCTAGATACTCAGGGCTTAATTCAAGTTCTTGCAGGGACGTTTCGATCAAACGCGTTGCCAGTCCGTAAATATCCTCATGATCCACGCAGGCAAAGCTCGGCTGAGTTTCCGCAGTTTCGTCTAGGCCGGCAGCGGCCAACCCAATTAAAGCCTGTTCCACCGCTGCGCCATCGCTCTCGCCTCCATAGCCATAGCTCAGATCCACTCGCCCAGCGAGCGCACTAGCGTACGAATCATATGGGTTGCGATACTTTTGCGGGCGAGCTTACCAAACAGCCGTTGCTGTCTTAACTGCAGGCCTACTTGTTGGCGTGACAGATGAATCGAGACATTTTGCACCAGCCCCTGTGGCTCGATCTCGAATGCCAGAGCCGAGTCCACCAGGGCGATGTCTTCAGGGCCCAGTTCGATCACCCGGCCATGTTGTCGAATGCGCTGATAGCCGCTGCGCTGAAAAATTAGAAAGCAGTGACGGTTGTCGTCGCCATCGCCGCAGGTTTGCTGACGACTGATCAACCCTGCATTGGTACGGATGTGCGCCACCTCCAGGCCGCAGACATTCTGGCCATGGACACTGCCAATGAATAAATTGTGTCGCTCTAAAACCGCCGTGCTGAAATTACCGCACACCGCACGCAAGTCCCGGTTCCAGTTGGCAAACTCAGTGGAAGAGTGAAACAAGGCAGGCATGAAACACCCTCACAGAAGCAATTGGTTTTAGCTATACCGTTAACATATTATCAATATTTTTCGAGCGCAAGTCTGCCGACGTCGACGACAAAAAATGTACGCCGTTCAAGACCAGCGAGAAGTGAACGAGGAGCGGCGTTGCCCCGGCATATTCCGGTGCCCCTAACCGCGTTGCGACACTGGCTGCCCACTAGGAGCGGAGATCCAAAAATTTGCCGCCGGTTGGCGAGATGGCAAAACCAGACTCGCATCTAGTGACCGAACAATTGAACTCCAACTGAACTCTAGTATTCCCTCTATGGGAATGGGCTTATTTTTGGACTTGGTATTCAGATGGCATGTCACGGACAGGAAGAACCTGAATCCAAGTCGCGTTACGAGCGCTTTCTACATCATCCGAAGAAGCAACAATTGGGCTACCAGATCAATTCCCGCGTACACCACGTCGCAAGCGGCGAAATCATCAGGGTCCAACTGGTCGACAAACAGGTCAAACATCGGGTCAGTCATGGTTTGATGTTCTTCAGCTTGTTAAGCAGCCCCAGCAACTGCGCAAGGGGCTCCTCACCGAATTGCTCCTGAATCTTCAGATAGTTGCTTTCCATCCCCGCACTCATGTCGACGAAACACTGCTGCCCCTGCTCGGTCAGGGCGACAAACACCCGACGCTGATCTTCGGATGACTTTCTGCGCCGAACGATACCGTCACGTTCCAGCCGAGCCAGGACGCCGGTCATGCTTGGCTTGAGGATGCACGCTAGGTGAGCCAACTGATGGCTTTCCAATTCGCCCTGCTGGCGCAGGATACGAATCACTCGCCACTGCTGTTCAGTCAGATTATGTTCGTTGAGCAACGGCCGGAAAAACGCCATGGCCGCTTCGCGGGCCTGCAGCAAGGTGAGCGTAAGGGATGGTCTGGGGGTCTGCATGGTTCACGCACAAAAGAGGTCGAAGCGTCGAAGCTTAGAGTCGGCACCGTACGCATGCAACACGGCAGCGCACACCAAGTAGTTAATTTATAAACAAATTAATCGCAACACACCAAAAGTCACCAGAAAAACCCAATGTTTATTCATAGAACTAGCACGTCAAGCTACACAGTATAACGATAACATGTTAACAATATGCCGCCCCTCCAACCCAGCTGGGGGCGAAACCCACAAAAACAACAAAAGGAATCCTCTCATGCATTCGTGCCTCCTTCGCACGGCGGCAAGCGCTGGCCTGTGCGCCGCGTTTACCCCCTTGGGCGCTCAAGCCGATTTTATCCAGGACAGCAAAGCCAGCCTAGACCTGCGCAACTTCTACATGAATCGGGACTTTCGCCAAAGCAACGCACCCCAGAGCAAGGCTGAAGAGTGGGCGCAGGGTTTTGTATTACGCCTGGAGTCGGGATACACCGAAGGCATGATCGGTTTCGGTATCGATGCCTTGGGCGAGCTCGGAGTAAAACTGGATTCCAGCCGTGATCGTCGGGGCACCGGATTACTGCCCTTTGGCGCCAGTCAGCAACCAGATGACAGCTACAGTGAACTGGGCGTGACGGCCAAACTGCGCACATCCAAGACCGTACTCAAACTTGGCACCCTGCAACCGCAGTTGCCGGTGGTAGCCTATAACGATACCCGGCTGCTGCCTTCGACCTATAACGGTGAGTTGGTCACCTCTCAGGAAATCGATGGGCTGACCCTGAATGTCGGACGCCTGGAAAAACAGAACTTGCGCGACTCCTCCAGCAATGACGACATGAGTTATGCCGGCGTCCCGAGCAGTTACCTCGATCTGGCCGGCGGCACGTATGCGATCAATCCACAGCTGGCGGCGTCCTATTACTACGCCCAGATGCAGGACATCTACCGCCAGCAATTCGTTGGTCTGGTGCATGACCTGCCCTTGGCAGAAGGCATGAGCCTGCGCAGCGACCTGCGCTACTTCGAGACTCGCGAGCAAGGCAGCGACAAACTGCGCAGTCCCTCCAGAGTCGATGGTGGCAAGCTCGACAACCGTTTTTTCAATGGCATGGTGAGCCTCTCGGTGGGCGCCCATAAATTCGGCCTGGGTTATCAGAACCTATCCGGCGATGGCGACTTTGCCTTTCCGGGCCAAGACCCGTATTCGGTCAACCTGGTGACCATCAACGTCTTCACCAAGGCCGAGACTGACGCCTGGCAGGCGCGCTACGACTACAACTTCGCAGCCCTCGACCTGCCTGGGCTGACCTTCATGACCCGCTATGTGGACGGCACACATGCGCAAACCACCACCGTGCGCAACGGTCGGGAATGGGAGCGCGACACCGACCTGGCTTACACCGTGCAGAGCGGCCCGCTGAAGAACGTCAATGTGCGTCTGCGCAATGCCACCCTGCGCTCCAGCAACGGCCTGACCAGCGACATCGACGAAAGCCGACTCATCATTGGCTACAGCCTGGCCTTGTGGTGACCCACACGCGTGAAAAGTGCAATCGGTTCCCTGTAAAAGCCATTTTTCAGGGTGCCGACTGCCGCCATGTTGCTCCACAGACCGTCGACGCCCATCGAGAAGCGAACATGGCTGGCTCAACGCAAACCCGATTGTCGCTGGCGATACTCCCCTGGAGTCATCTGCGCGTAACGCTGGAAGAACCGACTGAAATAGGCCGGATCCTTGAAACCCAACTGATAGCAGATTTCGTTGGCCGAACTGCCGGTGAACAGCAACAGCCGCTTGGCCTCTTGCATGACCCTTTCAAGGATCAGCCGTTTCGACGGCAGATCGGCAATCCGTCGGCATACGTCATTGAGCCGTGCCTCGGTGACGCCAATACCGTCGGCATAGTGCGACAGCGGCCAGTGCTGAAGGTAGTGGTCTTCGATCAATTCGTTGAAGCGATGGAAGATCCGCAGGTCTTCATGGCGGGCCGGTCGGGCTTCCAGGGAATTGGCGCAGAGCCTGAGCAGGCTGATCATGATCAACCGAGTCAGGCTGTCCAGCGCCGAACCTCGCCCGGAGCCGTCGGCATTGATCTCGCTGCACAGTTCTTCGAACAGAAACTCCAGCCGGCGAACTTCGGGGTGGAACTGCGGTGCCAGTCGCGCGAGCGCGACGCAGGCCGCCGGCAACTGCGGACCGGGCGCCAGGCTAGGGTCGGCATCGATCAACTGCCAGACCAGTTGCTGACGCACCGTCAGCACATGCCCGTCGGCGTCCGCTTCAGTGACAAAGGAATGGGCCACCGTCGGTGGCGTAAGGAAAAACATCGGCCCCGACTCGAGGTACTGCTGGTCATCCAGATAGACCCGCACTGCGCCGCTCTTCACGTAGTGCACCTGGAAGAACCGATCGTGTCGATGCACCGGCATGTTGCGGCCGAAGAATCCCGCCAGATTGCCGAGTTTGTCGTAGTGAACTTCGGCATCGCTGTAGCGCTGGTCGTAGACCTGACCAATGTTGATGTTCGGGATCGGCTGACGATCGATCATCGCTGGACTCTCTTTCTTATTGGAGTGCTGGTCGTAAAAGGATTTTCATCCTGCACCGGTTTTCGGCCACTAATCACTGCCCGAAGATTTTGCCACGCTTGACGATAGTTAACATATTAATTATAACGTTAACAGATTAACGAATATCCCGCGGAGCAGTCATTGCCCCGCCACTGCCAGGAGAAAAGCATGAGCCGTGCCCTGCATGATGTTGCGAACGGCACCCTGTTCGGCGTTACGCTGAACTATCAGGGGTTGCTGAACCAACATATCGCCGAATTCGAGCAAGCGCCTTACCAGAAACCACCTGTCAAACCGGTGCTGTTCATCAAGACGCCCAACACCCGCAATGGCCACGACGGCGTGGTGGTTCATCCCCACGGTGAGCGCCTGCAACCGGGCCCGGCATTGGGCGTGGTGATCGGCAAAAGCGCCAGCCGGGTCAGCGTCGAAAATGCGCTGGATCATGTGGCCGGCTACACCATCGTCAATGAGTTCAGCCTGCCGGAAGACAGCTATTACCGCCCGGCGGTGAAAGCTAAGTGCCGGGACGGTTTCTGCTCGCTGGGCCCGGAGCTGGTGGCCCGTGATCAGGTCGCCAACCCGCATCAGCTGAGCCTGAAACTGTTCGTCAACGGTGAACTGCGCCAGCAAAACTCCACCGCCAACTTTGTCCGCAGCATTCCCCAACTGATTGCCGAAATCAGCGAATTCATGACCCTGCACGAAGGCGATGTGCTGATCACCGGCACCCCCGAAGGTCGTGTCGATGTGCAACCGGGCGACACCGTCGACGTCGAAATCAGCGGCCTGGGCCGCCTCGTCAACCACATCGTGGCCGAGTAACAGGAGCCTCCATGAAACACGCCCGTATCCGCTTTGAAGGCAAAGTCCACCTCGTCCAGGTCGAAGAGCACCCTACCGATAACAGCCATGCCGTGCGTCTGACCGACGGCCGCCTGCTGGACGAGCATCAGGTCGAGTGGCTGCCACCGGCCACCGGCAGCATGTTCGCCCTGGGTCTGAACTACGCCGACCATGCCGCCGAACTGGCCTTCAAGCCCCCGACCGAACCACTGGCATTCATCAAGTCCCCCGGCACATACACCGGCCACAACCAGGTGACCTGGCGCCCGGATAACGTCGCCTACATGCACTACGAGTGCGAACTGGTGGCCGTCATCGGCAAACCGGCGCGCAACGTCAAACGTGAAAACGCCCTGGAGTACCTGGCCGGCTACACGGTGTGCAACGACTACGCGATCCGTGACTACCTGGAAAACTACTACCGGCCCAATCTGCGGGTGAAGAACCGCGATGCCACGACGCCCGTCGGCCCATGGATCGTCGACGTCGCCGACGTGCCAGACCCCAGCAACCTGACACTGCGCACATGGATCAACGGTGAACTGCGTCAGGAAGGCAGCACCAAGGACATGATTTTCGACATCCCTTACCTAATCGAATACCTGTCCAGCTTCATGACCTTGCAACCAGGCGACATGATTGCCACCGGCACGCCGGAAGGCCTGGCCGATGTGGTGCCGGGCGATGAAGTGATCGTGGAAGTGGAAGGCGTGGGTCGCCTGGTCAATCGAATTGTCAGCGAAGCGGACTTTTTCTCCGCCCGTAAAGAGGCTTGAGCAACATGATCAAACACTGGATCAATGGCCGCGAGGTCGAAAGCAAGGACACCTTCGTCAACTACAACCCGGCCACCGGCGAAGCAATCGGTGAAGTCGCCAGCGGCGGCGCCGAAGAAGTCGCCCAAGCGGTGGCTGCCGCCAAGGAAGCCTTCCCGAAGTGGGCCAATACGCCAGCCAAAGAGCGTGCACGCCTGATGCGTAAGCTCGGCGAACTGATCGAACAGAATGTTCCGCACCTGGCTGAGCTGGAAACCCTCGATACCGGTTTACCGATACACCAGACCAAAAACGTGTTGATTCCACGGGCCTCGCACAACTTCGATTTCTTCGCCGAAGTCTGCACCCGCATGGACGGTCACAGCTATCCGGTCGACGACCAGATGCTCAACTACACCCTGTACCAGCCGGTGGGTGTCTGTGCGTTGGTATCACCGTGGAATGTGCCGTTCATGACGGCGACCTGGAAAACCGCGCCGTGCCTGGCACTGGGCAACACCGCCGTGCTGAAAATGTCCGAGCTGTCGCCGCTGACGGCCAACGAACTGGGGCGCCTGGCCGTCGAAGCCGGCATTCCAAAAGGTGTGCTCAACGTCATCCAGGGTTACGGCACGACGGCCGGTGACGCACTGGTTCGCCACCCCGACGTACGGGCGATTTCCTTCACGGGTGGCACCGCCACCGGCAAGAAAATCATGCAGACCGCCGGCCTTAAAAAGTACTCCATGGAGCTGGGCGGCAAGTCGCCGGTGCTGATCTTTGAAGACGCTGATCTGGAACGGGCCCTCGACGCGGCGCTGTTCACTATCTTCTCGCTTAACGGGGAGCGCTGCACCGCCGGTAGCCGAATCTTCATTCAGGAAAGCGTCTACCCACAGTTTGTCGCCGAGTTTGCCGCTCGCGCCAAACGCCTGATCGTCGGCGACCCGCAGGACCTGAAAACCCAGGTCGGCTCGATGATTACTCAGGCCCACTATGACAAGGTCACCGGCTACATCAAGATCGGTATCGAAGAAGGCGCCACCCTGCTGGCCGGTGGCCTGGAGCGTCCGGCCAACCTGCC
The DNA here is from genome assembly GCF_054897825.1 of Pseudomonas sp. ZS1P83. Classification (NCBI taxonomy): domain Bacteria; kingdom Pseudomonadati; phylum Pseudomonadota; class Gammaproteobacteria; order Pseudomonadales; family Pseudomonadaceae; genus Pseudomonas; species Pseudomonas sp. ZS1P83. The sequence continues at coordinate 2,273,379 of NZ_CM142706.1, read as the reverse complement.
GGCGCACTTGAGTCGCGGGCAGTTCATCCAGCCAACGGTGTTTGCCAATGTGAACAACAAGATGCGCATCGCCCAGGAAGAGATTTTCGGCCCGGTGGTGTGCCTGATCCCGTTCAAGGACGAAGCCGAAGCCCTGCAATTGGCCAACGATACCGAGTATGGCCTGGCGTCCTACATCTGGACCCAGGACATCGGCAAGGCCCATCGCCTGGCCTATGGCATCGAAGCCGGCATGGTGTTTATCAACAGCCAGAACGTGCGGGACTTGCGTCAGCCGTTCGGTGGGGTGAAAGGTTCCGGTACCGGGCGCGAAGGCGGTCAGTACAGCTTCGAGGTGTTCGCCGAAATCAAGAACATTTGCATCTCCATGGGCAGTCATCACATCCCGCGTTGGGGCATCTAAACCGCCGGTAACGGCTGTCGGAGGCAGCGATGGGTCGCGCATCGGCCTATCGCAAACGTCGACCGCCAACAGACTGAATCAAACAACAACAATTTCAGGAGAATCATCATGGGCGAAGTCGTCCTGGCCGCGAAGATCTGCCATGTACCATCGATGTACCTGTCGGAACTGCCCGGCAAGCATCACGGTTGTCGCGAAGCGGCGATTGCCGGGCACAAGGAAATCGGCCGTCGCGCCCGCGAACTGGGGGCCGATACCGCCGTGGTGTTCGACGTGCACTGGCTGGTCAACAGCGGTTATCACGTCAACTGCGGCGAGCATTTCAAAGGCATCTATACCAGCAACGAACTGCCGCACTTCATCAAGAATATGGAATACGAATACCCAGGCTGCCCGGAACTGGGCGAGTTGATCGCGACCGAAGCCAATCTGGCCGGGGTCCGCACCATGGCTCACAACATCCCGAGCCTGGAGCTGGAATACGGCACGCTGGTGCCGATGCGCTACATGCACATGGGCGTTCCCGACGAGCAGAAGTTCAACGTGGTGTCCATTGCCGCCTGGTGCGCCTGGCACCGTCTGGAAGACAGCTTTGCCTTCGGCGCGGCGGTGCGCCGGGCCATTGAGAAGAGCGATCGCAAAGTACTGGTCCTGGCCTCGGGCTCGCTGTCCCACCGGTTCTCGGATGACCGCGAAGCCGAAGCCAATATCCACAACTGGACCCGTGAATTCGACAAGCAGATGGACCTGCACGTGGTCGAAATGTGGAAGCAAGGCCGCTTCAAGGAGTTCTGCGCGATGCTCCCGGACTACGCCGAGCACTGCTTCGGCGAAGGCAAGATGCACGATACCGCGATGCTCCTCGGCCTGCTCGGCGGGCCAGCGTACAACAAACCTGCCGAGATCATCACTGAGCCGTTCGGCAGCTCCGGCACCGGCCAGATCAACGCCATTTTCCCCCTCTGATACTTGCTCGCGGGCAACCCACGGGTTGCTCGTGGCTTGGGAGACGCACATGCCGCATTTCATCGCCGAGTACACCGACAACATCGAGCGGCAGGCGAACCTGCCCGCGCTGTTCGAGAAGGTTCACACCGTTCTGGGAGACAGCGGCGTGTTTCCCCTGGGCGGCATTCGCAGTCGCGGGGTGTGCCTGGACACTTGGCGCATGGCCGATGGCAAGCATGATTACGCCTTCGTCCACATGACTCTGAAAGTGGGTCATGGCCGCGACCTGCCCACCCGGCAGAAAGTCGCCGAACAACTGTTCAACGTCATCACCGAACACTTCGCCGAACTGCAGTCACAACGGTTACTCGCGCTGTCGTTCGAGATGATCGAACTGCACCCCGAACTGAATTTCAAGCAGAACAATGTGCATGCCTTCTTAAAGAACCAGGCGGGCTGATCAACGCCCTCCTTCCGCCAACGGCCACTCAAACAAAAAGTACAACATCATGAGCACAGCCAATACCGCCGACAGCACCACCCTGATCGAACACGATCGCACCCACAGTCTCGTTACCTGGCGACTGATGCCCTTGCTGCTGATTTGTTACCTGTTCGCCCACCTGGACCGGATCAACATCGGCTTCGCCAAGATGCAGATGAGTACCGACCTGCACTTCAGCGATACCGTCTACGGCCTCGGTGCCGGCTTGTTCTTCATCGCCTACGCGCTGTTTGGCGTACCTAGCAACATGGCCCTTGACCGGGTCGGGCCACGGCGCTGGATCGCCAGCCTGATGGTGGTCTGGGGCGTGCTCTCCACCAGCATGTTATGGATCGAAAGCTCCAGTGGTTTCTATGTTCTGCGGTTTCTGCTCGGGGTGGCCGAAGCGGGCTTCTTTCCCGGGATCCTGGTGTTTCTGAATCGCTGGTACCCAGCCCGGCGTCGTGCGCAAGTCACCGCCCTGTTCGCCATTGCCGTGCCCATGGCCGGCGTCATCGGCGGGCCGTTGTCCGGCGCCATTCTGGAGAACTTCCATGATTTCGGCGGGCTGCGCGGCTGGCAGTGGATGTTCCTGATCGAAGGCGCGCCCGTGGTCATCCTCGGCCTGGTGGTGCTCAAGTGCCTGCCGGAGAGCTTCGAAACGGTGAAGTGGCTCAACCCGACGCAGAAACAACAATTGCGCACGCAACTGAGTAGCGAAGAGCAGCGCAAATCCATCACCTCTTTCGGCGGCATCGTGCGTGATCCACAAGTCTGGCTGCTGGTAGCGATTTATTTCGCGGTAATGCTGGCGGTCAACACCCTGGCGTTCTGGATGCCTACCCTGATTCACGGCGCCGGCATCGGCCGCGACAGTCAGGTCGGGCTGCTGAGTGCCGTGCCTTATTTGGCCGGGTGCTTCTTCATGATTGGTTGCGGACGCTCGTCGGACCGTCACCGCGAACGCCGCTGGCACCTGTGTGTGCCGCTGCTGATGGCCGCCGCCGGGATTGCCGTGACAGGCCTGGCGCCGGGCAACCCGTTATTGGTGATGGGCGGTTTGACCGTGGCCGGGATGGGCTCCAGCGCCGCATTGCCGATGTTCTGGCAACTGCCCCCAGCCTTTCTCTCCAACGGCACTCAGGCCGCCGGCATCGCGATGATCAGCTCGTTCGGCAGTATCGCGTCGTTCCTCGCGCCCTATCTGATTGGCTGGATGCGCGACACCACACAGAGCGCCAGTCTGGCCCTGTATGTCCTTGCACTGTTTATCGCCCTTGGCGGCTTCCTGGTCCTGCGCACCCACGCGGCCATCGTCAACCCACAGTAAGAGATCTTCGTCATGCTCGATCAACAGCAAATCCTGCAAGCTGCTACACAACTGGACCGGGCCGAGCGCTCCAGGGAACAGGTCCGGCAATTTTCTCTCGATCACCCGGATATCACCATCGAAGACGCCTACGCCATCCAGCGCGCCTGGGTCTCACAGAAAATCAAAGACGGGCGCAAGCTGGTCGGACACAAGATCGGTCTGACGTCACGGGCCATGCAAGTGTCCTCGAACATCACCGAGCCGGATTACGGTGCCCTGCTCGATGACATGCTCTTCGACGAGGGCACCGACATTCCTTTCGAACGTTTTATCGTGCCGCGAGTGGAAGTGGAGCTGGCGTTCATTCTCGGCAAGCCGCTCAAGGGGCCGAACTGCACGATCTTCGACGTGCTCGACGCCACCGAGTGGGTGATCCCGGCACTGGAGATCATCGACGCCCGCATTCAGCAAATCGACCCGCAGACCAAAGCGACGCGCAAGGTGTTCGACACCATTTCCGACAACGCCGCCAACGCTGGCGTGGTTATGGGCGGTCGTGCCGTGCGCCCGACCGAAATTGATCTGCGCAAGGTACCGGCGGTGCTGTACCGCAACGGCGTGATCGAAGAGTCAGGGGTTTCGGCCGCCGTGCTCAACCATCCGGCCAAAGGCGTGGCCTGGCTGGCGAACAAACTGGCGCCCTACGACGTCACTTTGCAACCGGGGCAGATCATCCTCGGCGGCTCCTTTACCCGCCCGGTGGCGGCCAACCCCGGCGATACCTTCCATGTCGACTACGACATGCTGGGCTCCATCTCCTGCCGCTTCGTCTGATCCCTGGAGGACCGTTTCATGGACATGCCCGTCAACCGTTTCAAGCAACGTCTGCAAAGCGGCGAAACGCAGATCGGCCTCTGGCTCGGACTGGCCGACGCCTACTGTGCCGAGCTGGCAGCGAATGCCGATTTCGATTGGCTGCTGATCGACGGCGAACATGCGCCCAATGAAGTGCGCGGCATGCTCAGCCAACTGCAGGCCATTGCACCCTACGCGAGCCAGGCGATCATCCGCCCGGTGATCGGCGATACCGCGCTGATCAAACAGGTCCTAGATATCGGCGCCCAGACCTTGCTGGTGCCCATGGTCGAAAGTGCCGAGCAAGCACGGGAACTGGTGCGCGCAATTCACTATCCGCCCCAAGGCATTCGCGGCGTCGGCAGCGCGTTGGCCCGTGCGTCGCGCTGGAACAGTATTCCCGGTTACCTCGATCAGGCCGACGCGCAGATATGCCTATTGGTACAGATCGAAAACCGAGAAGGCCTGGCCAACCTGGATGCCATTGCAGCGGTCGAGGGCGTCGACGGGGTGTTTATCGGTCCGGCGGATTTGAGTGCATCCATGGGCCATCGCGGCAATCCGGGCCACCCCGAGGTGCAGGCGGCCATCGAGGACGCCATCGTGCGGATTCAGAAAGCCGGAAAGGCCGCAGGCATTCTCAGCGCCGACGAAAAACTCGCCCGACGATATATCGAGCTGGGCGCGGCGTTCGTTGCTGTCGGCGTCGACACCACGGTGCTGATGCGCGGCCTGCAAACCCTCGCCGCCACATTCAAAGATGCCCCGGTACCCACCAGCTCTGGCGGCGTGTACTGATTTTTCGAGAAGTCCGATGAAACTTGATGATTTAAAACTGCTGCGCGTACAGGCTTATGTCAATGGCCAATGGATCGACGCCGATGACGGCACCTGTTTCGCGGTGACCAACCCGGCGGATGGCGAAACCATCGCCCAAGTCAGTTCCCTCGGCCAGGCCGAAACCGCCCGCGCCATCGCTGCGCCCCGGGTTGCCTTGCCCAACTGGCGCAGCAAAACCGCCAAGGAACGCAGCAACTGCTGCGCAAATGGTTCGAGTTGATCATGGCAAATCAGCAAGACCCGGCTCGCCTGCTCAGTTGGGAGCCAAGCAAGGCCGGCGGCTGGTGGTGATCAAACAGGCCATCGGGGTGGTGACGGCCATCACCCCGTGGAACTTCCCCAATGCAATGATCACCCGCAAGGTCGGTCCGGCGCTGGCCGCCGGTTGCACCGTGGTGCTCAAACCAGCGTCGGAAACCCCGCTGTCGGCCCTGGCTCTGGCTGAACTCGGCGAACGCGCTGGCATTCCGGCGGGAGTGCTGAACGTCGTCACCGGCACCCGCTCCCGGGAAATCGGTGCCGAGCTAACGGGTAACCCGGCGGTGCAAAAACTCTCGTTCACTGGCTCCACTGGCATCGGCAAATTGCTGATGGCGCAATGCGCGCAAACCATCAAGAAAGTCAGCCTGGAACTGGGTGGCAACGCGCCATTCATTGTCTTCGAAGACGCTGACCTGGATGCCGCGGTGGAAGGTGCGATTGGCTCGAAATTCCGCAACAGCGGCCAGACCTGTGTCTGCACCAACCGCTTGCTGGTACAGAACAGTGTCTATGACGAGTTCTCCCGGCGCCTGGTGTTGGCGGTCAACACCCTCAAGGTCGCGCGGGCCGAGACCGAAGGCGCGCAACAAGGGCCGCTGATCAACATCAAGGCGGTGGCCAAGGTCGAGGAACACATTAACGACGCTCTGGGCAAGGGCGCCACGCTGCTGGCCGGCGGCAAACCCCACGCTTTAGGCGGCAACTTCTTCGAACCCACGGTGCTCGGCGACGTCACCACGGCAATGCTGGTGGCCCGAGATGAGACCTTCGGCCCGCTGGCACCACTGTTCCGTTTTGACACCGAAGCCGAGGCAATCGCCTTGGCCAACGATACCGAGTTCGGACTGGCATGCTATGTCTACACCCGAGACCTGGGCCGCGCCTGGCGCGTTAGCGAGGCGCTGGAGTACGGCATGGTCGGGGTCAACGAAGGGCTGATCTCCACCGAAGTGGCGCCGTTTGGCGGCATCAAACAGTCAGGTTTGGGCCGTGAGGGCTCGAAGTACGGGATTGATGATTACATCGAGCAGAAGTACATGTGCCTGAGTATCAAATAATCCCTGCGCAACACGTCATTCGATGTCGCGAGCAAGTTCGCTCGCGACATCGGTTCGAAATGGTCAGCGCTTGATGGTCTTCAGCTCATTGAGCAGCCCGAGCAAGGTCTGCAATTTCTCCTCTCCCAGCTGTGCCTGCAATTTTTGGTAGTTCTCTTCCATACACTGGCTCATGGACTCAAAGCAGGCCTTGCCCTTTTCCGCCAGGGTCACCAGCACCCGCCGCTGATCCTGCTCGGCCTTGCGTCGATGGACCATACCCGCCGCCTCCATGCGCACCAGCACGCCGGTCATGCTCGGTTTGAGAATGCAGGCCAGTTCCGCCAGTTGGTAGATTTCCAGCTCGTCATGCTGACTGAGGATGCGGATGACCCGCCACTGTTGTTCAGTCAGCCCGTGCTGGTTGAGCGAAGGACGAAAAAAACTCATGGCCGCTTCACGGGCCTGCAAAAGGGTCAGTGTCAGGGATTGCCGGGGTTTGAGCATTGGGATCAGATCACGATTAAATTTAGTTAACAGTTTAACAAAACTTTACCACTGTCCAACTTGGATTGCGCTACATCGTCAATATTATCGTACTGCAAGGCGCCTGACCCGGGTGTTGGCGGCGCGGACAAGATTCGCTTTCTGGGCGGTTCGCACGTCAGGAAAGGCATCAGATTCGATACCTGCAGTGGCTCTGCCTGCCATGAACAAAAACGGCGCCCTGAGGCGCCGTAGAATATTCGCATAACTATCAGCAGTGGCTGATCAGTTGCTTCAACACCGTCTTGAAGGTTTCGATCTGCTCTTCACTGAAATCGGCGAACACCTTGTTTTGTTGCTCTCGAGCAATTGCCCAGAGTTCTTCGGTTTGCACCATGCCGGCACCTGTCAGGCGCACTCGGCTGTCATCGTCGTTGACCAAGCCTTTGCGCTTGAGATTGGCCACCGCCTCATCAATTTCCCTAACCGGCATCGCCACCTCCCGCAACAGATCGTTCACACTCAGGCCGGCATCACTTTCCAGAACCATCAGCATTCGCGCTTCACTGGTACGCAGGCCGGTGGACAACTGCCGAGGCTGGTAGCTGGCCTGATAGGTCCGCACCGCCTGAGTCATCAGGTAATACAGGTTGTGACTGAGGCGCCCTTGGAAACGGCTGCTCGGCGGCTGGCTTTCGTCGTGTTTGGTCATGCGGGTATGGGGCAGGACCATGGAGTAGGCGCCCTGGTGATAGAGCAATGGCGAGCGACCGAAATCGTCGAAGGCCACGACCTTACCGATCATGATCCAGTGATCGCCGCCATCCACCTGCTGGTATTTTTCGCAGTGAAAGCGCGCCGAGCAATCAGCGAATACGGGCGCGCCGCCCTCCCCCTGTTCGAATTTGATCTCGGCGAAGCGGTCCTCCTTGGGTCGGGCGAAGTTGTTCGACAGATCGATCTGGTCCGCTGCCAGCACGTTGACCGCGAAATGGCTGGCCTGCTCGAACACCTCGTGGCTGTTGGAGCGTTTGTCGATGCTCCACAGCACCAGAGGTGGGTCAAGGGAGACCGAGTTGAAGCTATTGGCCGTGACGCCAACCTTACGACCGGAGGTGGTGGTGGCGGTCACCACCGTCACCCCGGTGGCGAAGTTGCCCAGTGCGCGACGGAAGGCCCGTGGGTCGAACGTCGTTTCAGTGGCTGCGCAAGCGCTTTTCTCAGACATGCAAGACTCCCGGACTGCTTTCACGAGCAGCCCTGATTGTTGTTATGGGGGCTTTGTGGCAGCTCGACTCAGATCATGCTCGGATCTGGGTCAAGCCCCATCAACTCGCGGCCAAGAATCTGCGCGCAGACATCGTAATCGGTGTAGGCATGGGCGCCGGTCATGTGCGAATCGCGGAACAGACGCTGCATCTCATTGTGTTCGAACCAGGCATTGCCGCCGGAGGCCTCGAACAGGCGGTCCACCGCCTGGATGCACATCTTGGTTGCGTAAGCCTGGTTGGTGCGCCAGAACGCCAGGGTTTCGCGGCTTGGATAACGTTGTTGCTCACTGTGTTCGGCGTGTTCCTGCCAGGTCTTCTCGAGGAAGGCGCGGGCGGCCGCCACTTGATGAGTCGACTCAGCCAGACGCATCAAGGCCGGGGTTGCCGCGCCGACCGCCGCACCGGTGTATGCGCGCATGCGGGTTTTAGTTTTCTCGCGGAATACGTCAAGCATTCGCTCGGCCACCCCCAGACTCACGGTGGAGAAACCGCTGGCAAAGTAAGGACGGTACGGCGAGTAGAAAATCTTGCTTTCCGGGTACAGACCGAAGCCTGCGGACTTGCCCTCCATCATGTCCTTGGCTTTCTGAATGCGGTGTTCCGGCACCCGCACATTGTCGATGATCAAGGTCTTGGTACCGCTTCCTTTCATCCCCGCGGCAAACCAGTCGTCACGGATCTGGTAGTCGCTGCGCGGCAGGACCGCGAAACAGTAGTCCTGAGTGCCGTCAGCGTTTTTACGGCGGAAACCGACAATCGCCCACTCGGCATGATCGCAGCCGCTGCTCCAGCCCATTTCACCACTGAACAACACACCGCCTTCAATTTCTTCAGTACGACCGAACGGCGCAATGCTGCTGCTGGCAGTGGCATCCGGATCGGTACCCCAGACTTCCTGCTGCAATTGGGCTGTGAACAGCGCCAGTTGATGGCTGTGAGTGCAGAGCAAGCTCATGGCCCAGGCGGTGCTGGCACAAGCGCCTGCGAGCAAGGCAATGCAGTCGGCAAATTGCGGTAGCGAGATTTCCATGCCACCGAACTTCTTCGGCTGAAAGGCACGGTGCATGCCAATGCTTTTGAGCAGCGCAATGTTCTCGTCGGGGACCTTGCGGTTCTGCTCGGCCTCAAAGGCATTGGCTGCGATAGTCGGCAGAATGGACTTGAGGTCTTCGAGGAGCGGGTTTGGCTTTTTCATGGACGGCCCTACTTATTATTGGTTGTCCGGCCAGCGCCCCGAATCGAGGTGCAGCCCTGGATGCAGTGCCAGTATGGAACCCGCCGTCCCGGGAGAAAATGCACCTTCCGGAGCCTAGATTGTACTTTTCAAAGGCCATACCCCATGCCTGCAGCTTAGACGTTGAATCGATCTGGCAGCCACAGACATGGCCTCCGGCAGCCACAGTCAAGCTGCCCCCCCCCCCCTTTGATTAACCTCGGGCTTTTCTCTTGTTCGCGACTAGGAAAATCCCATGAGCGATATTGCACTGCTGCCACAAGTTGAAGCCTTCCTCAATCGAAGCCATGCTCTGTTTATTGATGGAGGCTACGTCAAGAGCCATTCCAACCAGACGCTGGATGTAATTAATCCAGCCACCGGCAAGGTCATCGCCCGGGTTGCCGACGCTGATCCAACCGATATCGATGCGGCGGTGGAATCGGCCAACCGCGGCTTCAAGCAATGGTCCCAGGCCGCACCGGCGACGCGTGGCAACGTGCTGCTGAAACTAGCCGACCTACTGGAGCGCAACCGCGAAGAACTGGCGCAAATCGAAACCTGCCAATCGGGTAAGATCATCCAGATTTCCCGAGCCTTTGAAGTCGATCAGGCCGCGCACTTCCTGCGTTATTACGCTGGCTGGGCAACCAAGATCAGCGGCCAGACCATCACCCCGTCACTGCCCTCCTTCGCCGGCGAACGCTATACCGCGTTCACCCTGCGCGAACCGGTTGGCGTGGTGGTGGGCATCGTGCCGTGGAATTTTTCGACCATGATCGCCATCTGGAAACTCGCCTCGGCGCTGGTAACCGGCTGCAGCATCATCATTAAACCCAGTGAATTCACCCCGCTGACCATCCTGCGGATCGCCGAGTTGGCCATCGAAGCAGGCCTGCCTGCCGGCGCGCTGAACGTATTGACCGGTGGCGGCCTGGTGGGCAAAGGGCTGATCGAGCACCCAGGCACCGACAAGGTTTCGTTCACTGGCTCCGTGCCCACCGGCATCGCCGTCGGTCGCAGCGCCATGGGCGCCGGGTTGACTCGCGCGACCCTGGAGCTGGGGGGTAAAAACTCGGCGGGGTTCTTGCGCGATGTGGACCTAGACAAAGCGGTCAACGGCATCATCGAGGCCGGCTTCCTGCATTCCGGACAAATCTGCGCCGCCGCCGAACGCTTCTTCGCCCATCGCTCGCAGATCGAGCCAATCATGGCCAAGCTGGCCGAACGTTTGGGCCAACTGAACATCGGTTCGCCACTGGATGAGCGAACCGAATTCGGACCGGTCACCAACCGCCAGCACCAGTTGAGGCTCGAAGATTTTTTCGCCAAGGCCCGTGCCGAAAATAACACCATCATCCACGGTGGTAACCTGATCGATCGCCCCGGCTGCTATGTCGAACCGACAGTGATCCTCGCTAACACCGTCAACGACACCCTGCTCAACGAGGAAACCTTCGGACCGGTCGCTACCTTCTTCCCCTACGACACCGAAGAAGAACTGCTGGCACTGATGAACAACACGCCCTATGGCCTGAGCGCCAGCCTCTGGACCAACGATCTGAGCAAGGCCTTACGCATGGTGCCGGCCATCAACGCCGGTACGGTGTGGGTGAACATGCACACTATGCTCGATCCGGCGGTTCCCTTCGGTGGCAACAAGTCCTCGGGAGTGGGGCGCGAGTTTGGATCAGCATTTATCGACGATTACACTGAACTGAAATCTGTGATAATTCGTTATTAAGCCAGCGCCGGCATGGACAACGTCCATGCCGGCTAGCAGCTTAGATGCGCAAGCGCTTGGCAAGATGTGTTTGCTTGAAGCAAAGCGCGCCTCGGATCAGTAGACGTAAGCCAGGCGAAACTGTAGCGAATTATCGATTTTCACCCCCTCACGCACCGACGTGTCATGCATAACTTGGCCCAATACCTGGACCTGCTTGCCGAGCATGGTCGCAACGGTAAAACCGACCGCTCAGGGCGAAGCCTTCGTTCTTGTCGCTGCCGGTAGGGGCGGTGACGAAGACCGACCAGCCCAGATGTTCGTTTTTGGCAAGATCAGCGATGGTCCACACTGTTCCACCGAAGGTGATATCGTTCAGCCCCGAATTCTTGCTGTCGCTGACGCCGGTCTTCTGATACCCGAAGGGAATGACAATTTGCGGGTCCCAGGTGAGTCCAGTGTTGAAGAATTCAGTGAAGTGGATCAGTCACAAGACACCGACGGTCATATCCAGGTCAAGGTTGTCGGCGACTTTCTTACCGGCAGAGTAGACCTTATCGCCACGCGGATTCTGCTGGTACAGCACCACCACATCGGTGCCCTGGGGCAGAGCTGTGTAGTCGCCCGGGTCAGGTTTGACATCGGCCTGGGCCAGCGGCATCAGGCTGGCGAAGATGGCGCTAAGGGTCAGAGTGCTGAGTATTTTCATAGCGTGTCTCTTATTGTTGTTAGGGGCAAAGCTTCGCCATGACGACTCCGTGGGGAGTCGTCACACACAGGTGAAACAGCGTGGGATTAGTGGGTGGGGGTGTGCCCGGCGGCCTTGAGGTCGGCCTGCAAATCTTGGGTCCGTTTGACCAGGTACTGACGGATCAGCTCCATGTCTTCGCGGCGAAGAATGTCGGAGAAGTTCGGCATGCCCTTGTTGATCAGCGCGCCACTGACAAAGGCCGGAAAGGCCGCATGTTTATTGTCATCCAGGTAACGCAGGTCCGGTACCACACCACCACTGATGGCATTGAGTCCGTGGCAGCCGGCGCACAGGCCATTGAATAGGTTACGCGCCTGAGTCAGTTGCTCGGGGTTTGCCGTGAGTGCCTGGGTGGTGGTCGGCAGAACAGGTGCAGCCTTGGGCGGTGGCAGCTCACCTCGGGCGCCGAGCTTGAATGCGATGACCCTCGACTCGGCGCGCACCTTGCCCTTGTTGGTCAAAGGTCCGGTCAACAAGGGCAGAATTCCACCCCAACCCACTGAGAACGCGACGTACTGCTCGCCGTTGACGGTGTAAGTGACCGGCCCCGCCATCACACCGGAATTGGCCCTATGCTCCCAAAGTCGCTTGCCAGTGTCGGCGCGATAGGCAACCACACGGCCATCTGCGGTGCCCTGGAACACCAAGTTGCCGGCCGTTGCAAGCGTACCGCCGTTGCCGGCGCTGATGTAGGGCTGTTTCCAGGCCGCTTTCTGTTTGACTGGGTCCCAGGCGATCAGCTCACCGCTCCAGGCATCGCGGATCTTGTTGAGGATTTTTGGATCTTCAGGCAGGTCCGGCACATCCAGGCCGAAGTTCACCACCGACTTGTTTGGAAGGAATTGCGGGGCCTTGGCGGCCTTCAGTTCTGCCAGGGTGTACTGGGCCGGAATGTAGACGTAGCCGGTCTTCGGGCTGTAGGACATGGGGTGCCAGTTGTGTCCACCGAGAAAGCTTGGCTGCACCACTTTCGGCTCTTTGGAATAGTCGGCCGCGCCGGTGAGGATCGGGCGCCCGGTTTGCAGGTCGATGCCACTGGCCCAGTTCACCGGGACGAAATTCTTCGCCGACAACAGCTTGCCGTTGGTGCGATCAAGGACGTAGAAGAAGCCGTTTTTCGGCGCTTGCATGATCACCTTGCGCACTTTGCCATCGATCTTGATGTCGGCAAGGATCATGTGCTGGGTCGCGGTGAAGTCCCACTGGTCTTGCGGAGTGATCTGGTAATGCCAGACGTACTCGCCAGTGTCCGGCCGCAGCGCCAGAATCGAAGACACATACAGGTTGTCACCCTTGCCGTTGCTGCGGAACTGGTAGTTCCAGGGCGAACCGTTGCCGGTGCCGACATAGAGAAGGTCCAGCTCCGGGTCGTAGGCCATAGAGTCCCAGACGGTCCCGCCGCCACCCCATTTGACCCAGCCGTCGCCGTCCCAGGTTTTCATGGCCTTGGCCATGGCAGGGTTTTCCGGTGGCAGCTTCGGGTCACCCGGCACGGTATAGAAGCGCCAGACCTGCTTGCCGGTCTCGGCGTCGTAAGCGGTGACGTAACCGCGCACCCCGAATTCGGCGCCGCCGTTGCCGATCAGCACCTTGCCTTTGACGATGCGTGGAGCCCCTGTGATGGAGTAACTTTTGCTGCGATCGATGATCGTGTCGACGCTCCAGACCGGCTGACCATTGGCCGCATCCAGCGCAATCAAGCGGCCATCGAAACTGCCCACATAGACCTTACCCTGCCATATCGCGACGCCCCGGTTGACCGGGCCACAGCACCCCTGGCTGAGGTTCTCGGCTGGCACTTTCGGGTCGTATTTCCAGAGCAACTCGCCAGTGGCGGCATTGATGGCATAGACGATGCTGAAGGCGCCGGTGGTGTACATCACCCCATCGACCACCAGCGGCGTAGCTTCGGTGCCGCTGTCGATATCCAGCTTGGTGGTCCAGGCCATGCCTAGCTGTCCGACATTGCCGGCGTTGACGCTGTCGAGCGGGCTATAGCGCTGCTCATCGTAGGTGCGACCGTGGCTCATCCAGTTGCCAGGCTCATGATCGGCCGCGATGATTCGCTGCCCATCGACCTGAGCCGGGGCTGCCAGCGCAATTGAGCCGAACGCGGTCATCAGTAAAGGGATGCCTAACAGCAGGCTCCGTGTTTTCATTATTATTTTTCTCCAACAGTAATCGGCTCGGTATCAACCCCAGCCCAGGCAACGCTATTAGAGTGGCTGCCTCGCCGTGCCACTTGACTGAGTCTGCCAAACCGCTTGGCATTCTCTGCCAACTCGGCGCTTACAAAGAGTGTTGGCGAAATTCCCGAGGAGCGTGCTGAAAATGGCGCTTGAAGGCACGACTGAAATGCGCCGCGTCGACAAAGCCCCACTTGAAGGCGATCTGGGTGATCGACTCATGCCGCAGGTCGTGGGCTCGTAGATCATGGGCAACCCGCTCCAGCCGGCGTTGCTGAATGTAGCGAGAGACACTTTCGCCGCGATGCTCGAACAGTCGGTAGAGCTGTCGAACCGAGATCTTCAGGTGTCGGGCCAGATACTCAGGGTTTAACTCAGTCTCTTGCAGGGACGTTTCGATCAAGCGTGTGGCCAGCCCATAAATATCATCATGACCCACGCAGGCAAATCCAGGCTGTGCCTCGGTTCGTTCGTCCAGGCCGGCGACGGACAACCCGATCAATGCCTGTTCCAGCGCAGGGCCATCGCTCCCGCCGCCATATCCATTACTCAACTCCACGTCGCCCAACGAGCGTACCAGCGCGCGAATCATGTGGGTGGCGACGCTGTTGCGGGCAAGCTTGCCAAACAGCCGTTTCTGACTGAACTGCAGACTGACTTCTTCGCGTGACAGATGAATCGAGATATTTTGCACCAGGCCCTGTGGCTCGATCTCGAATGCAAGGGCCGAGTCCACTAGGGCGATGTCTTCAGGCCCCAACTCGATCACCCGGTCATGTTGGCAGATGCGCTGATGGCCACTGCGCTGAAGGATTAGAAAGCAGTGACGGTCGTCGTCCCCGTCGCCGCGGGTGTGCTGACGACTGATCAACCCCGCATTGGTACGGATATGCGCCAATTCCAGGCCGCAGACATCCTGACCGTGGACGCTGCCGATAAACAGATTGTGTCGATCTGAAAGCGCCGTGCTGAAATTACCGCATACCGCACGCAAGTCGCGGTTCCAGTTGGCGAACTCAGCGGAAGAGTGAAACAAGGCAGGCATACTCCCCCCCTCAGATTTTTTAGTATGCCGTTAACATATTATCTTTTTTTTTCGGGTGCAAGTACGGCGGCGCTGGCGACAGAAAATTGTGCGCCGTTCAGGATCTGTGAAAAGTGAAGGGTGACGCGGCCTTCGGCGGCGAAGATCCACTACCAGGCCAGCACTCTGTTAGCCAAGTGCCGACAGGCACGCCAAGATCCATTGCCACGGTCGCACCGCCAAATACTGACGACAACGCTGCACCGGCATGTTCTGGCGCCACCAGCCGTGTTGCAACACTCGAAGCCACTGCGAAAAACACGCCTTGGGACAGGCGAGCCAGCAGACGTGCCAAAAGTAACTGCGAAACACATTGAATCCCATGTGCGAAGCCTCAGTTCCGAAACGCTCCGTGGCTACTTTGTTGCAATAAACAAAGCATTGCCTAAACAGAGGCTTCAAGCTTTTTCATACTCGAAACAGGTTTACCAGGTCCTGCTGACGCTGCGCCAATTGGGTCAGGCCAGCGCTTGCAGAGCAGGATTGATCGGCGTCGTCTGCAACCTGATGGCTGACTCGCCCGATAGACGCCACTCTCAAACTGAGATCTTCGGCAACCACATTTTGCTCTTCTGCCGCGCTTGCAATCTGGGCATTCATCTCCCGGATGATTGATACCGACTGCGAGATTGAATGAAGCACAACCCATGCTTCTTCGGCCTGACCCACGCTGTCGATACTTTTTTGCTGACTACGGTGCATAATCTGAGCAACGTCGTGGGTGCCAATCCGAAGGTGTTCGATCATCTGATGAATCTGCTCAGTCGCCTTCTGTGACTTTTGTGCAAGATGGCGCACTTCATCTGCTACGACGGCAAAACCGCGCCCTTGCTCCCCCACCCTTGCCGCCTCTATGGCCGCGTTGAGCGCCAAAAGATTGGTCTGCTCAGCAATCGCGCGAATCAATGAAAGAATCAAATCGATATCCTGGCTGTGCTTGACCAAGTTCCCTACGGAATCGATTCCTTCGGCCAACTCTCGGGCCAGATACTTGATGGAGTCGACGCTGCCCTGAACAATTTCGCGGCCACTGACCAGGGCCAGATCAGCGCTTTTCGCTGCATCCGCAGCGCGTTGCGTATGACCCGCCACCTCCTGCGAGGTCATCGCCATCTGGGAAACAGCCGTTGCCACCTGATCAATTTCACTCAATTGCCTGGCCATGCCATCTCGGGTCCGATTCGCTGTCTGTGCCGCCCGCGCCGACGCTTTATCGATTTGATTTGCACAATAAATGACTGATGCAACCAGCGCCTGCAGCTTGCTCAAGAACACGTTGAATCCATGAGAGATGGCACCCAGTTCATCAGCACGATCTTCGTTGAGCCTAAGTGTCAGATCTCCCTCCCCTCGCCCAAGGTCAAGCAACAACGCAACCATATTACGTAGGGGCAAGGAAAGTCTTCCCCCAACCAGCCAGATTATCAATAAACCCACACCGCCAACTAGCAAAGCAATCACCAGCAATTGAAGAATTGTCGCATCATTACGGGCTTGAAAATCTGTATTGATATCATTTAAGGCCTTAAAGACGACCTTCTGAGGAAGCCTAATCATGAGCGTCCACTCAGTGCCTTTTCCGCCGGGTAAAAAAGGCAAGAATAGTTCGACCCGATCCAATCGATCATCGACCGAATAGCTAAACGGCTCGCTTCGCGAGTTGAGCTGTTGTATTTCCTCAGGTCCGAGCAATACCTCTGCCCCTTGATTCAGTTTTGAAGCGTCCTGGCTGTAAGCGATGACCCGGCCATTGCTTCCAAAGATGGCAACTTCTGCACTGCCTCCGAAAATCCCGGCAGCGTTCTTTTCAGCTAACTTCTGAATGAACTCGATCGATGGATCAGCGCCGGCCATACCCCGGAACACCCCGTTGATTATGATCGGCGCAGACACCGCCGGAAGCAGGACGACGTTGTCATTGGCTGGATAACCGATAGGGTCAAGTAGGCAGAGCTGCTTTTGCTCCTTTGGACACAGATAAAACTCACCTTCGCGGATTCCCTCCGGGACCCGCGCTTGACTTTCCATCCCACGCATTTGAGCTAGTTCCGACACACCATTGGCTCCCCGGATCCAGACTGGAACGAAACGACCATCGGCTGTGTGACCTGCAGCCCCTCGGTGCTCCGAATCGGCGCCATCCAGACCGGCAGGTTCCCATCCAATAAAGGTGGCAACCAATCCGGGATTATTCTCCAACGTAATACGCAACAATTCGATCAACTTAGCCCGCTGATCACCTTGCTCAGCCCCGAGTGCGGCGCTCAGATCCGCCAACTGCCGTGTAACACTTACCGCCAAGCCCAGTTCCTGCTTAATCAAAGCTACCTGCTCGCGGGCCTGGCTTAACAGCTGGCTACGTAAGCTGTTATGCAATTCCCCACTCATTTTCTCTTTGACTATCTCCTGAGTGTGATGATTGGAGTACAGCAAAAACATTAGTAACGAGGCGATAGCCATGACGACCACCAATCCAGTCAAAAACGTAATCGAGTACTGTATTGAAGTAGATTTCATAGCCATCTCATTTCTTGTCGTTTCGCAGCTAACCGGATCAATAGGCGTTGATTAGAGGTGGCATCCGGCACCAGTGCTTGACTGACCGTGCCAGGTTGGCTTTGCATTTCCTGACACTCACGGATCAACACAAAAGGTCAACGAACTCTCATAATAATTCGAGACACTCGTACATTTCGAAAGGTCAGTTGTTCGATAGTCTGTGTGGCGTGCTCGGCCTCTTCGCGGGCCTTGAGGATCACGCCGTGATGGTCCGACTTGCTGCACACCGGGTCGGCGTTGCTCGCGTCCCCCGTGAGCATGAATGCCTGGCAGCGACAGCCGCCGAAGTCTTTTTCTTTCTCGTCGCAGGAACGGCACGGCTCGGGCATCCAGTCGTAACCGCGAAAGCGGTTGAAGCCGAACGAGTCGTACCAGATGTGTTGCATGCTGTGGTCGCGCACGTTGGGAAACTGCACCGACATCTGTCGGGCGCCGTGACAAAGTAGGGCAGTTCCGTCCGGCGTGACCGTCAGAAAGATACTGCCCCAGCCGTTCATGCAGGCTTTCGGGCGCTCTTCGTAATAGTCCGGGGTGACGAAAATCAGCTTGCACGGGTGCCCTTCGGCTTCGAGTTTGGCGCGGTATTCGTTGGTGATGCGTTCGGCGCGGACCAGCTGTTCCTTGGTCGGCAACAGACCGACCCGATTGAGCTGGGCCCAACCGTAAAACTGGCAAGTGGCGAGTTCGACGAAATCCGCCTCAAGGGCGATACACAACTCGATAATCCGGTCGATCTTGTCGATGTTGTGCCGATGGGTCACGAAGTTCAGCACCATCGGATAACCGTGGGCCTTCACCGCGCGGGCCATTTCCAGCTTCTGCGCGAAGGCTTTTTTCGAGCCGGCCAGCAAGTTGTTTACCTGCTCGTCGCTGGCCTGAAAGCTGATCTGGATATGGTCCAGGCCGGCCGTCTTGAAGTCGCTGATTTTCTGCTCGGTGAGGCCAATGCCGGAGGTGATCAGGTTGGTGTAGAAACCTAGTTTGCGGGCCTCGGCGATCAACTCGGCGAGGTCCTGGCGCACCAGCGGTTCACCACCGGAAAAACCTAATTGCGCCGCGCCCATTTCCCGTGCCTCTCGAAACACGTTGATCCACTGCTCGGTGCTCAACTCTTTGCCTTGCTCGGCGAAATCCAGTGGATTGGAGCAGTAAGGGCATTGCAGCGGGCAGCGATAGGTGAGCTCGGCCAACAGCCATAGCGGCAGACTGACTTCACGCTTGGGCGGCAAGCTAATGGTATTAGACAAGTCCGATCCGAGGCTCACGGGTGATATTCCTTACTCAATATCGTCACCGAGTTCCGGCACATTAGAAAACTGCTTCTCAGCTCGCCGATGATCAGCGCGACATCACGCTCACCATCGAATCAGGCCATCGATCCACACCGTGTGGGCGTCGAGTTTGCCTCGATGCGCGCCAACTCCTTCCAGAACCTTATCGATTGGCAAAGTACATCGTCACTTCGAAACCAATGCGCATATCGATATAAGCAGGTTTAGTCCACATGGTTGAATCCTCTTCTGGTTTGATGGGGTGTAATTATTCGAAAGTCTCTTACCTTGTAGCGCCGGTGGATGGGCTGATGCCTATGGTTCAATCGCCCCCCCGCCGCTATTCGCTGACAACTCAGTAGAGATAGGCCAGTCGAAACTGCAGAGAGTTGTCGATTTTCACGCCTTCACGCACTGTCACATCGCGCATCACCTGCCCCATCAATTGCAGTTGTTTGCTGACCATTGTCGCCACGGTAAAGCCCGCCGTGCCGTTGTCGTGACTGGTGGCGAGGGTGACGCCGTCGAGTGTTTCCTTTGCCCCCCAATTGTGCCTATAGGTAATCGCGGCATAGGTTTCTGGGGTGAAGTTGTAACGCAAATGGTTATGCAACTGCAGCAGGGGATCCTTTTTTGAATGGGTGTCACGCTGGTCGCTGTAGAACTCGGTTTCGGCGATGAAATCCCAACTAATCTTGTCCGTCAGTCCCTTGATGTAGCCCACCTGAAAATCCACGGCCCAGCGGTTGTTACTCAAGGCAAAGCCTTCATTCTTGTCGCGGCCTGTCGGCGCAGTTAAGAACACCGACCACCCCAAATGCTCGTTGCGTTCCAGATCGCCGATAGTCCATAACGTACCGCCGAAGGTTATGTCACCCAACCCGGAGGTTTTGGTGTCGCTCAGGCCCACTTCCTGACGACCGAAGGGAATTACGATTTGTGGATCCCAGGTATATCCGGTGCCGAAGAAATCTGTGAAATGGATCAGCCTCAGGACACCCACATTCAGTTTCAAATCTAGGTCATCGACCACTTTGTGACCGCCTGAATACACCTCATCGCCGCGCGGATTCAGTTGGTACAGCGCCACCACATCGGTGCCCTTGGGCAACGCGGTGTAGTCGCCAGGATCGGGCCTTACATCGGCCAATGCCACTGACGAAAACGCAGCAAGAATGGCCCCAGAAGCCACTTTCATGCATGCCCCCTGAAAACCGGGGATTGGCGTCGGATAATTGGACATGACTTACACCTCATTGTTTTTATTGTCGGCAGCAGTTGTCCGAGCAGCTTGAGTACAAGCTGCCGGCAGGACGTCAGGAAACATTGGTTCAGGGTTTGGCGAAGTCTAAAGCTCGGCCTTCACATCGTGGGCGCGATTGATCAAGTACTGATGAATCGGCAAATCCCCATAGATGGTCTGCAGCAAAGGCCGCCGTAACAGCAGGGGCAAGGGCAACGTTCTCATGATCAGGATGCTCCAGTCTCATACTTACTGTTGTTATGGGTCATCCACAACGCGCAATATCTGGTGCAGTCTGGACAACCTAAGCCAGGGGCCGCATCAACTGGAGTTCATTAAAGGTGAGACGTGACGACAGCGCTTGTCTGAGAGTGACAAGTCTTCTTGGCAATTCTCGCCAAACAGAAGAGAACAATCGACGGTCAAGCGGAATCCGCTGCGGGTCGATTGCAGCCCCTAGCGACAGCCAGCAATCGGCCATTAGCAGCCATTCGCAACCTCGTTCAGGCCGTTTTGCAGGTCAACCAGGCGCGTGAAGAAATCGAGGCTGAATCGCTAACGGTGGTGGCCGACCGAGGCTATTACAAAGGCCTGGAAATCCTTGCTTGCGAGGAAGCCGGCATCACTACCTTCGTACCGAAACCCCTGACATCTGGCAGCAAAGCCGAAGGCAGATTCGGCAAGCAGGATTTCATCTATCTTATTGCGTCGGACGAGTATCGATGCCCTGCGGGGCAGTTACTAACCAGACGGCATTCGTCGATGGAAGACGGCATGTTATTGCATTGTTACTACTTCTCGGGCTGCCAGTCCTGCTCAATGCAAAAGCAATGTACGACGGGTAAGGAGTGCCGTGTGAAGCGCTGGGAACATGAGGCGGTAATCGACGCGATGCAGGTTCGGCTAGAACATGATCCAGCGATGATGAGGGTTCGTCGCCAGACCGTTGCACATCCTTTTTGAACGCTCAAGTACTGGATGGGAGCCACCCACTTCCTGACCAAAACACTTCCGCGGGTAAGTACCGAAATGAGCCTTCATGTGCTCGCCTACAACCTCAAGCGAATGATGAACATCTTTTGCATCGCAGGACTGCTTGAGGCGATCAGGGCGTGAGTCCAGCCGCTTTCTCGCCCGTTAGTAGCCATTTGGGCCGCTGACGCGGCCCAAATGGCATTACGAACGTCTCTGTAGCTGACTTAAGTGATTCGCACTTCCGTCCGCTGATTCCACAGGCAATCCTCGCGACTCTCAGTTTTCGACGTATTTAGCGCGTTTTCACACAGCCTGAGTCGATTGCAGCCCTTCGTGACGGGCAGCAATCGTCCAAAATGCAGGCTTTGTTTTCGCTCACACGACGGAACATGAAGCCACTTCAACAAGCAGCCACGCCTGCTGATTCGTCGCCGTTTAAGCATCCAGAGTTAGTACGATCAGCTACATGCTAGTGAGATCGGACGTCGCCTCCTTTGGCGCTGCTCCTAATCACGATTTACCTAAGCTGACCGTGGACACTGAGGGAGCCCAACTCTCTTCATCGATTTCCAGCATGCTCAAATGTGCGGTTTCCTTGAGGAAAAACGAGCAGATTGCCACAATACTCAAAGCAATCGAGCAATAGAGGGCGACGCCGAATGCATTGTGATTCGTTGTGATCAGAATCGCTGTCGCCACACTCGACGCGGTACCTCCACCGAGTGCTGCACCGATCTGGTAGGCGGCGGACATCCCCGAATAGCGCATTTCCCGAGGGAACTGTTCCGCCAGAAATGCCGGAATCGGCCCCTGGGTAGCCCCCATGAATGCACCTATGGCGATATAAGCTGCGGTCGAAATCAACAGACTTTTCAGCCCGACCAGCGGAAAGAATGCAAAGAACCCAATGGCCATGATGATCGAACCCAGAATCATGACTTTACGTCTGCCAATCCGGTCGGAGAGCAACGCAAACAGCGGTGCCGTGACCACGATTGCAACGGACATTGAAAAATCGAATATCAGCGCATCGGTGCTGCCATATCCGATCTGAGTGGCGTAGGCCAAAAAGAACGTACTACCGATGTAAGCAATGGTGACGTAGCCAAACGCGATACCTGTGCACAGGAGCATTTCTCTCGGGCGTGCCCGAAGTGCGGCCACCAGGGGGATGCGCACCTGCGTGTTCGGCTCGGCTTGCTGTTCGGCAGGTTTTTGCATGCGGGCATAGAGCCCAATCAGAACCAGCACACCGCCCAGCCAGAACGGAATGCGCCAGGCGAAATCGGCCAGGTGATCGTTCGACGCGACACTGACGATGGCGAATGCAGCCGCACCGAGAATGCCGCCAATGCCAATCCCCATGCTGGTGAAACTGCCCCAGAGGCCACGACGGCCGTGGGGCGCCGACTCGATGCCGAACAGCGCTGCGCCGCCCCACTCTCCGCCGGCAGCAAATCCCTGGATAAGCCTCAAGAGCACCAGCAGCGCCGGCGCCGCCAACCCGATGGATGAATAACCCGGCAGGCATCCGATGAGCAGCGTGCTCAACCCCATTAGCAACAGGGTAATCACCAGCATCTTCTGCCGACCGATTTTGTCGCCGTAGTGTCCGAAGACCATGCCACCCAAAGGCCGGGCGAAAAAACCCGAGCCAAAGGCGCCGAAGGCAAACAGCGTTGCCGTGAGCGGGTCCATCTGCGGAAAGAACACCTGCGGAAACACCAGGGCCGCCGCGGTGCCGTAAATGACAAAATCATAGAACTCCAGCGCCGTACCCATTCCTGATACGAAGAACGTTCTCAGCGCGGATTGAGATCCCACCTTTTGATTACCGTAAGTAGCCATGTGCAGTGCTCTTTTTGTAGTTATTGATCACGTCGCTTTAGAAACGCACATACCCGTTAATAGCGAGCTGTTTCGGATTGCCGGCCGCGTATTCGAGTACCGCGTTTTCGGTGTCGATGCCGATTGTCAGCAGCGTTTCCCAACGCTCGGTGGCCGACATGCTCAGGTCTGGATGGAAACAGATCGGCGCCTGCTCCCCGGCGGCTCCGCACATGGCGTTCGCCCTCATGTCCAGGTCGCCGGTAATCATGTCGGCCACCGCCGCATTCACGTGCGCAAGGCGCGCGTAGGTCGTCGAGACGTCCGGGGTTCGCTCACCAAGGCTCAACACCTCGTCGAGGAAGTGGTTGGTATGAGTGATCCATCCATCTTCGCGCGGCAGGACCACGGCCGTTGCGGCAGCGGACATTTCGATGCTCACCGCGCGCATCGCGTAGTCAGCTCGCGAAAACACCGTCAGGACCGTAGACGCACTCACCCGCGCGGATCGCGCCAGGGCGATGGCTTCTTCAACTGTGGTGGCTTCTTCCAGAATCCGTCGGGCAATCGCATGCACCGGCACACCCGCGCAGTCGTTATCGCTGTTGTGGTGGAGGATGTTGAAATGCAGCCCCAGCCCGGCGCTATTCACGCCAATTTTCCCCAGCATGCCGAACTCGGTGAATAGCTTGACGGTGATCCCGGAACTGGCCGTGAGCTGCAACATCATGCCGTGCGGGACCAGCGAGTCATGCCAGTCCCAGGTCTGAATGGTCCGGGGCGCTACTGACCCTGCGGGAGCGAACACTGCCGTCGAACATTCGCCTTCGGTCGATGCGGGCATCACCGCAAGAATTTCAGTGCGCGCGTTCAGACTCGCCAATTGCCAAACGGGGATTCCGGCGCCCTCGGCTGTCGCCACGATTTCCTCGGCAAGGCTCGGGCACCAGCCTTGTAGTGCTTGCAAACTGGCTTCGCCCAGGGCGCGCACCTGTTCCGGAGCAACGCCCACCTGTTTGAAGAAGTCGAGATAGAGCGCCACCGTTTGCCCGATCTGCGCCGCCCAGGTTTCACCTATTTGCTGCCCTCGAATCTGCGGATTTTGGGTGTCGGTGACGAAGCAATGAATCTTCACTTATCGGGTTCCTTTTTAACGTTGATGATTTGGGCGCGATAACGCCCGAAGCCGCCTCCCGATAATGGGAGGAGCCTGGTGTGCTCTTGGAAAAATCAGGGCTTGCGGGTGAAAATCTCGCGGCCCGCGAAGAAGGTTTGCAGTACCTGCGTATCGCGCAAGCCTTCGGGCTTGACCTGGAAGACATCGCGGTCGAGCACGATCATGTCGGCCTGTTTACCCGGTTTGAGCGAGCCGATCTGGTCCTCCAGTCGCAGGACGCGAGCAGCATTCAGGGTGTACGCCTGGAACATGGTTTGCCGGTCAATGTCTTCGGCGGCGTTGAGCACGCCTTTGGGACCTTTGCGACTAACCGCCTGGTAAATCGCCTTCCACGGGTCCGGCGTGGTTATCGGCCAGTCGCTGGCACCGGCAATGGTCGCGCCGTTCTTCAGGAGCGAGCGGGCCGGGTACGAGTACATGAAGGCCATGGCGCTGACGTAAGGTTTCACCAGGTCCATGCTCGACTCATCGGCACTCGCCCAGTACAGCTGCATGGACGCAATGACGTTAAGGCTTTTGAATCGGGCAAATTCCTTCGGGTTGACCATTTGCAGGTGGGTGATGGAATGCGCAATGCCGCTTTGCCGATCCTTGCGTGCCTGCTCGATACCATTGAGGGATTCGCGCACGGCGCGGTCGCCGATGGCATGGATGTGCACCAGCCAGCCGCGCGCGTCGGCAGCACTGACCAATTCACCAAAGTGCGCAGGGTCGATCAGTAACTCGCCGGACTTTTTAGAGTTCTTGTAGGGCTCAAGCATGGCCGCGCTTTGCGCTGGGACTTCCGCCACGCCGTCGGCGAAAATCTTGATCCCCGGCAGGGTCAGATTGGTCACGCCGAGAAACTGCTGCCGCACTTTGTCCAGCGCATCGAGGTCGCCCGGCGTGGCTTTCGAGTCTGCCATCAGCAGCGCGGCGACATGGGCGTTGAGTTCACCCCGCTCGGCTAGCGCCTTATAGACTGGCAGCACGCCGACAGACTGGTTGTTCACGTCGCCGCCGGGGATTTCATTGGCAATCGGGTCCATCCAACCGGTAATGCCCAGACTCTTGTAATAATCCAGTGCCGCACGGGCGCCTGCCATCAATTCATCAAAGGTCGGCGCTGGCAGCAATGCCTGTACCGGATAAAGGCCTGCATCGACGAGGAAGCCAATTGGAGGTCCGTCCGGGTGGTGGCCGATGGTGCTCAGTTCCTCATCCTTTAACGCCTTGACCCGTGTGGCATCGATACCGGCGCGCTGGAGCATGGCCCGGTTGGCCCACCCTGTGTGGAGGTCCCATCCG
This sequence comes from Pseudomonas sp. ZS1P83, assembly GCF_054897825.1. Lineage (NCBI taxonomy): Bacteria > Pseudomonadati > Pseudomonadota > Gammaproteobacteria > Pseudomonadales > Pseudomonadaceae > Pseudomonas > Pseudomonas sp. ZS1P83. The sequence goes on along the minus strand of NZ_CM142706.1, from coordinate 2,248,186 downwards.
AGGAAGAGAATCGGCGTGTCCGACCATTCGCCCTGATTGAAACGTTGTTCGAATGCCTCTACGTGGCTCCAGTAGGTCGACGGCAATCCGCCGACGCTGAGGATGTCACCGCGCTTGGCCTTGCCGTCCTCGCGCCATTGGCGCAGGCGATTCTCCAGCTCGGCAAGCGGCATCATCTGCCCGTCCAGGTTGGCCTGACGCAGTTGCAGACCGCCCTTGACCGTGTGGGAGTGTGAGTCGATGAAGCCGGGCATCAGCACTTTGCCACTCAGGTCTATGACCCGCGTTCCGGGCTGTTTGAGGGCCAGCACGTTGGCGTTAGACCCCACGCGCAGCACTTTGCCGTTTTCAACGGCGACAGCCTGTTGCAATGACTGACCAGGTTCGGCGGTGTAGATTTTTGCGTTGTGCAGGATAAGGTCGACCGCCGCCATACTTTCCATCGAGGAACAGGCCAGGACAATCGACGTCGCCAAAGTCAGTAACCGCTTCATGGATAACTCTTTATTTTTGTTGGGCTGTAGCGAAGACTATCCAAGCCAAGTCGATAACTGAATGCCAGTCTCCTCACAACTTCTGTGCCCAACAGGAATAGATCAATGGACAAAATGAGCGCCCTTACCATGTTCGTCGCCACCGCCGAGCATGGGAATTTCAGTCGTGCCGCCGACATGCTGGGAAAAACCCCATCGGCTTTGACCAAGGCTGTTGCACAACTGGAAGAAGAACTGGGAACTCGCCTGTTCGATCGCACCACACGGCGCATGGAGTTGACCGAGGCGGGCCGGATTTATCTGGAAGGCGCACGCCAGGCGTTGATGCAACTGCAACTCGCGACCGAAGGTGTCGAGCAGTTGCAGCATGAGCTGCGCGGCGGCCTCAGGATTACCGCGCCACCCTCCTTCGCTCCGGCGTTTCTCAACGAAGTGTGCTGTCGCTATCTAAGGGCGCATCCGCAGGTGCATCTGGAGGTAGACCTGAGCGATAACTTCGACGACCCGGTGGACGGTGGCTACGATCTCGCCCTGCGCGATGGCCCGATCGACTTGCCGGGGGTGATCGCCCAGCCGATCGTGGAAAATCAAATGCTGCTGTGTGCAAGCCCGGCTTATCTAGAGCGCAGGGGCAAGGATGTTTCGCTAGAAAGCTATCAACAGCACGACTGGCTGATCTTTCGGCACCCGTTGCTCAACCGACATTTCTGGTGGGTCAAGCAAGGGGAACAAAGGATTCGTCTCACTCAACCGACGCCACGCTTGGCCAGCGATAACTACGACTTTCTCCTGGCCTGCTTGTTAGATGGCCAGGGGCTGCAATTCATCCCGCAGTGGAGCGCCGCGCCTTATCTTGCTCGTGGCGAACTAGTCCAGTTATTGCCCGAATACTGGCGTGAACCCAGCACTTTTGGTCCTTGGATCTATGTGCTCTATCTGGCCCATCGACGTAATACACGCAAGGTCAAGATGTTCATCGAATACCTCAAAGAACACTGGCAGGAACGAATAAACTGAGTTCGCGTGTACAGCCACGCAGGACTGATCGCACAGTGCTACGACCAGACGTTCTATCGCCTCTGGGAGTTCTACCTGTGCTACTGCGAAGGCGGCTTCCTAGAGCGAGGTATCGGCACCGCGCATCTATTACTCGCCAAACCCGGGGCACGACCGGAGCCCTTCGGCCTAAAGGCGTGAGCAGGCGGGGTCGGTTGTTGCTGAACGCAGGGCTGTTCCAACTCGGTTGGTTCGCCTGCGTGTTTGGTGCGCAACGGCCTTGGACGTTGCTGATTGCAATCGCATGCCTAGCTACCCACCTGCTTTGGATTGCCAACGACCCAAATGAATGGCGCATTCTGTTGCGAGTGACAACCTGCGGTTGGGTCCTGGACAGTATTCTATTGCACCTCGGGCTGTTCTCCTTTTCAGATGCCACTATTGTTCTGCCGCTATGGCTGGCAATGCTTTGGCTGCTTTTCGCCAGCACTTTGCGTCACAGCCTGAGCTGGACAAAGCGGCCTTGGTGGATGGGCTGCCTACTAGGGGCCTTTGGCGGGCCGCTCTCATATTTAGGCGGCGCTAGGTTAGCAGACGTGGGTCTACCGCTAGGTGTTTGGCCTAGCGCTCTGCTAATCGCATTGATATGGGCGATGTTGCTGCCGGCGCTGCACCGGATAGCCGGACAGCCGGACAGCCGGACAGCCGGACAGCATGCACGTTGACTCAAGACTACTTGCGGAAGAACAAGGTGATCTGGCCTACCTCCACCCCGAACTTGGTCATGAACGAGCGATTGATGATGGTGTTCTTGTCCATTAGGTACATCCAGTCGTCCAACTGAACCTGATACTCCTTTCCATCCACCGGTAGGCTCAGCACATATCTCCAGCGCAGTGTATTGCCTGCCACCTCACCAAGCGCCTCGCCTACCACGTCGCCAGCGGTTCCGCGCCATTGGCTAGAACCAACTGGAGTTAGCGTCCACACCCGTTTTTGCTTAGTACCATCGCTGTAAGTAAATGATTCGTCGAGGATCAGCCTACTACCTTCGGAGTGGCCATTGATCTCCACGTGGAAGCGCTTGGTGACCTCGCCAGAACGCTTTTGAAACATACCCCAGGCTTCGACCCTGCCCTCGAAGAATTCGCGCAATTCAAGCGTGGGCGTCTCCTGGCTGTAGGTGTGCACATCCACCCGGCTGCAACTTGCAAGGCCAATGCATGGCAGCAATATCCATATCTTCAACACGTGCATTTCCTCAACGGTCTCAGGGTTTAGCGGCGCCCAACAATTGGGCGCGCAGCTCCGGGTTGCGTGTTCGGGGGTCAAGCCAGATGGAAAAAAAGGCTTTGGCGAACGCATCATCCCTCACCACATGCTGTAGGTTCTCGCCGACGTAAAAACGTGCGCCCTCTCCGGGCATATAGACTCCGGTGATGCGGTCACCGGCGCGCACATCGACAAACGCCTGCTGCATCTCCCACTCCCAGCGAGCCATCAGCTCTGAATTCAGGGAGTTGGGCGAAAGGCGACGGATTTCCTTGATGCTGGCCTCAACCAGATCATCGCGACTAATAGCGCGACTGTAGGTCAGCTCTAGCGCAAAGGGCACATCTGCCCCCAGCGGTTCTCCGGCAATCAGGCGTGGGCTCCAGAACTGCGCGCTGTAGATGGAGAAACCGAATACTCGCATCTCCCCACCACCCATACGACGAGCATCGGGTAATGCCTCGCGCCAATCAGCAAATAGTTCTGCACTCTGGAGTATCAGAACAAGACAGATAAGGTGGCGGATTAAGCGGTCTGTCTGCATAGCCATGCAAAGACCTCGTTAATACTCAATAGACGCCTTTAAAAGTTATACCAAATTATTATTTTGTACAGCTAATACCTCAAAACCAGACTTCCCCTTAAAAGCGGGCACGCCAGAACCTCAGAGATGGAGCGCCATTGGCGCTTCACTTCACTCTTTCAATATTTTTACAAGGAGCTGCACCCAGTTCGCTCTCCAGCGGGTAGTACAGATGAGTAGCCATAGCTGCTGAGCTGCATTGATTACTTTTCTGGAGATTTGCATGAACGCGAAACAGTTCTTGAGCATTGTCAGAAATGCACTCGCCGCCACCTGCGTACTGGTCACAGTACCGGCTGCCTATGCGCAAACCGATTTGCCGGACGGCATCAAGGTCCCGGTGGGTCATAAGGTCGCGCTAGAGACCGTGGGCGTGGGCGTGGGCGAAATCACGTATGAGTGTCGCGAAAAAGCAAACGCCGCCGGCCAGACTGAATGGACATTCATTGGACCCAAGGCGGTGCTTAATGATCGCAGCGGCAAACAGGTCGGCTCCTACTTAGGACCACCTGCCCCTGGCAAGCCAAAGACGGCTCTAAGATCACGGGGACGCAACTGGCGGTCGCACCCACGAGTACCAGCGACCTCCCTTATCAGTTGGTCAAAGCGAACCCTGCGGAATGCAAAGGCGCGATGAGCGGTGTCACCTACATCCAACGGGTAGCCATTAAAGGTGGTGTAGCCCCCATGCACGAATGCACCCCCGCAAACAAAGGCAAAAGGGAGATTGTGAAATATCAGGCAGACTACATTTTTTGGGCGGGCCAATTAAGCCAACGATCCAGAACAGGCTGATAGCGCTTAAAGTCGTCTACGCTGCTCCGATAGCACCCCAGCCCGAGGGCTGGGGAATTAACCACTCGCTGACGGCTGAAACCTTGTCTTTACCTGAGCCCATATTCGATTATGAAGCCTGTCTGGCTGCTTGTGCACGAGGCGAGCATCGGCATTGCGGGATTTATATGAGCAAGAAAGTGCGCGCTTTTTGGGTGTAGCCAAGCGAATTGCTCGCGATAACGCTTTGGCCGAAGACATCGTGCACGATGCCTTTATCAAAATATGGACTCGTGCCACCAAATTCGATCCGGCACGGGGTTCTGCGCGCGGCTGTATCTTCAGCGTGACGCGGCATTTGGCGCTTAACTTCATACGTGATAATGCCAGGGACGTACAGGTCAGCGAGAAAAGCGAAATGGTAGTGCAAGCTTCAGCCTCCCTGGATACATCGTCAGAGACTGTAGACGCCTTTGATTCTCGAATCCGTTCAGGACGTATTTATGTGTGCCTTGAGCAACTGGAGCCGACGCGTCGCAACCGCATCCTTCACGCGTATGTAGATGGCTATTCGTATTCAGAAATCTCGCAGAAGCGCACCGCTGGGGACCGTCAAAGCCTGGATCAAACGCAGTCTCGTTGCATTGCGGGAGTGCATGGGATGACATCACGCCCAGAGGGTGACAATCCCGACTACATAGACGAACTTGCAAGTGAGTATGTGTTAGGTACGTTACCAGCCGAGCAACGCATCGAGATACAAAAGCGTCTCGCGCAAGAGGCCGACTTGCGAGCTGCTGTAGATGCGTAGGAACAGCGACTGCTTGCAGTTGTTCATCTCAATTTTTCCTGCTTTGTTCTAGCGCAAAGTCCCTCGTAGAAGGCGAACTTTGCGCAGATTGGCTTCGCTCTTTTGGGAGCGTCAGTTCTTCAGATCAGCCTTCAAACGTTCGCCGGCATACACCTGGGCTTCTTGAGCCTTTTGCACCACGGCGGCGGTTCCAAAGAACTCGTGGGTGACGCCTGGATAGAGCCTGCGTTCGACGCTTACGCCAGCGCTTCGCAGCGCCTGTTCCAACTGAGCACCGTCATCGCGCAACGGGTCGATCTCGGCGTTGATCAACGTGACCGGAGGCAGGCCTTGCAGCTTGGCGTGCACGAGGTCGATGCGCGGGTCTTTGGTATCCGTTTGGCTAGTAGTAACTTGCGATATGAACCACAGCATTGTCGGACGGTTGAGCGGAATCGCATCTGCGTACTTTAGGTACGACTCGGTGCCTATGTTCGACTGGGCTACGGGATAAACAGACAGCACGTGCTTCGGAGCAGTCAGTCCAGCCTTAAGAGCTGCTACTGCCGTCGCCACGGCAAGGTTGCCGCCAGCGCTCTCACCTGCAAGCGCAAGACGCTTCGGATCACCATTAATCGAAGACGCTTTCGTTGTCAGCCAACGGTAAGCTGCAAGGGCATCGTCATGTGCAGCGGGGAATTTGTTTTCCGGGGCGAGTCGATAGTCCACAGAAACAACGACAGCATTAGCCTGCTTTGCTAGGCCTCGCGCGCCGCCGTCATAGACCTTGCGGTCGGCGAAGACCCAGCCTCCACCGTGAAAATACAAGACCACTGGAAACGGCCCTGCGCCTTCCGGTGTATAAACGGTCGCGGGCATTGAGCCTACGGCACCAGGTACTTGTATCTCACGGGTGGTGACGCCTGGTACAAGTGCTGTGGGCGCACTGTCGCGTTTCTGGTCTGCCAGTACCCCTTTGACGGCGTCGGCCATTGTCGGTTGCTTGCGAGCTTCGGCAGGCGTGATTTTCTCAATTGCTTTGCCATCGAAGCTGGCAAATTTATTCAGAACTTTCTGCATGTCCGAATCAGTGCGCAGCATGCTTTCGGTACCACTGGCAGCAAGCTGAGAAACTGAAGGTTTGTCAGGGTCGCGAGCACACCCGCCTAGCAAAGTGATGACGCCAATGGCGGACAGTGCAATGGCCAGTTTGCGATGGTTCGTAATCATTGTATTTCCCCTCACACCGACAGCCCCACCACTTAGACGCACACAACGCCATAAGTCGGGCTTTTCGGTTGCTTAGCTTTCACGATAGAGAGTGCCGGCGATCTTACTGAGCCTGCAAAAGCATCAATGCTCAGCGACTTAAGCAGCCGGTTTGAGCACAACCTTTGTCCAGCCATTGTCACGCGCATCGAAGTGCTTATAGGCGTCAGGCCCTTCAGCGAGTTTCAGCCGATGAGAAATGATTTGAGCCGGGTTGGCACGACCATGATGAATGAGCTCAGCCAAGCGACGGTTGTATACTTTGACGTTGGCTTGACCTGTTCGGATCTGCTGCCCCTTGAACCAGAAAGCACCGAAGTCGAAGGCCATCTTGCCTTCCTTCGCGAGCTCATTTTTGGCACCTGGGTCTTGCGGAACAAACACGCCGACGACACCGATCCCGCCGGTAGCCTTCGTCGAAGCGACGAGGTTGTTCATGGTGAGGTGATTTGCTTCATGCCCATGACGGTCGCAGCATTGGTAACCCACACACTCGCAACCGCGGTCAGTACCTTTGCCAAGGGTCAGATTGAGAATCTGATCTACGGCTTCCTTCTCAAGCGAATTGATTGGAGTAGCGCCCATCTGAGCAGCCAGCTTCAAACGGTCGGGATGATTGTCGACCACGAACACTTGGGAGGCACCTTTGATCATGGCTGAGTGAGCGGCCATCAGACCGACCGGGCCGGCGCCATAAATAGCGATGCTTTCGCCAGGTAATAGGCCTGCCAACTCAGTGGCGTGCCATCCCGTTGGAAAGATGTCAGACAGCATGACGTAGTCGTCTTCACGCTCTTGCGCATCCTCCGGCAACACCAAACAATTGAAGTCCGCGTAAGGCACGCGGAGCAGCTCAGCCTGCCCTCCTTGATAAGGCCCCATTTCTGCGAATCCATAAGCAGCGCCGGCATTACCTGGGTTGGCAGTCAGACAAAAACCGGTCAGACCTTTCTCACAGTTTTCGCAGAACCCGCAGCCGATGTTGAAAGGCAGGCAAACGCGATCACCGACCTTTACCCGGTCAACACCGGCTCCCACCTCAATTACCTCACCAAGATTCTCGTGTCCAAATACTCGGCCTGTCTCCATCGATGTACGGCCTTCGTACATGTGCAGATCTGAGCCACAGATGTTGGTCGTGGTAATTCGAACCAAAACATCTGTAGGTTTTTCGATTTTGGCGTCCGGAACATTTCGCACGCTCACGTCGCGCGGGCCGTTATAAACGATTGCTTTCATGTTGCTCTCCCATTAGCGAAACGAAGGGAAATTTCGTCTGCTCATCATTTATCTGTCAGGGGAAAATCAGCTGATGTTCAAACAATTCATTCGAGAGGCTGACGAGCGGTAAATCTATTGACTTTGCGTCGAAAAACATGAATTTTTTGCTCTCGCTGGCATCTATTTTCGAGCGCAGACGAGGAACAAAACTGTCCATTTGAAATGAGGGATGGAGTTTGAAGAGAGGTGCCAGTACGAGCTAACCAATTTGTATGCATCATCTAGTTTGCGTCGACTGAACTCTCAATTGTCACGAGGTGAAGAGTTGGCCTATTTGGATTGGGTTCAATGGCCCGCGATGTTCGTCACGGTGCTTGCCGCTTGGCTGATTGGGTCACAGCGTCCAGCTCGGAGAATGACGGGATTCATCATTTCCAAACGAGCGGCCTAAAATCTCTACCCCTATTGTCCTTTGAAGTTGAACGTGGCGACGTCGTACCTGTCCACTATGACTCATCGAAACCACTCACAACGGTGCCTGACGGATGCAGCGCCGCGTGTGCTTCTTCGTGGCAGAACTTTTTCATGGCTTCTCGAGACCTGGCCGCCGCGTCCGGCACATGACGCCTTGCAAGACAGGGTCTGAAAGCGGCCTGGGACATGATCTCCTCACCCTCCAGACAACCATCCACCAGACTTTCAGTGTCATAAGGACCGGAGAAGTAGTTGGGCACTACTCGCGGAGGCGACATCGGGTCTGCTGAATAAAGTTCGACATACCCCCCTGCATCTAGGTCGGACCTGGCCCAGGTTCAAGGTGCAGCCATTGCCCCCGGGAACAGAGTCGACGCCCTCTTCAATGCCCGCGCCAACGACCATGAAATACTGGATATCGGGCAATGACCGCATTCGCGTCAACTAACGCTCGACCAACGCCGTTTGGCCTGTACGACTGGCTGACGTTGATCGTGCAAAGCTCCGCGCAACCTTGCTCGGGTATCCACAAAGAGTAACCGGCGAACTGCCCATCAATTATCGCAATCGCCTGCCGATCGAAGTTTTCTACCCAACAAGTAAGGTGTCGCTGCAACTAAAGGCGCCACGCATCTTCGTGATCGGGCTCCCAGTACCGAATGTAGTCCTGCTCTCCCCCGCGCCTGGCTTTGCGACAGGCAGTTGGCGTACGGCCATTGGTGATGGTCGGCTACCGGGTTGAAACTGACGATCGGCACGATGAAGTCGGCCGGAATCAGTTGGGTGCCCTGGTGCAGCAGCTGGTGGTAGACGTGCTGCCCGTTGCAACTCACGCCGCCTCAGATGACCGGCCCGGTGTCGGTGGTCACCGGGGTACCGCCCTGGCGCACGCTCTTGCCGTTGGATTCCATGTCCAGCTGCTGCAAGTGCTTGGTGATGTTGCGCAGGTAGAGGTCGTACGGCAGGATCGCGTGGCTTTGCGCGCCCCAGAAATTGCCGTACCAGACTCCGAGCAACGCCAGCAATACCGGCATGTTCTGTTCGAATGGCGCGCTCTGGAAATGCTGGTCTATGGTGTAGGCACCGGACAGCATTTCCTTGAAGTTCAACATGCCGATGGCCAGGGCGATCGGCAAACCGATGGCCGACCACAGCGAGTAACGCCCGCCGACCCGTCCCACATCGGGAAGATGTTCTCCTCGCGGATTCCGAAGGCCACGGCGGCGGCATTGTTGTTGCTCGAGACCGCGATGAAGTGGCGATACAGCTCGGCTCCGACAGCTCGTGGAACTCACTACCGTCGATGTTCGCCAGGTAATGGCAGCGCACGCCTTTCTAGTTGCTGCTGAAGCATACGAAGCTCGAAAGCACTGTGCGTTACCTCGGCATCGAGGTGGAGATAGCCGAGCAGACCGAGGCATGAAACACATCCGGCCGGTCGGCGACCATCAAAGCTGTAGTCACTGACCAACCACAAACCAAACACCCCTCCATTCGACTCAATCACTCTGTTACCAGCCCTGTAGCACTCGGTGACACTTGGCTCTATTGCGGTGCGCCTGCAGCATCGACTCTGCGCCGCCCTCCCGGCCACACAAGGCCGGCCCTGCCATGGCGCACTTTGTGCATCTGTTCGCAGCCCTGCCTCGTTTGAAGCCCCCATGCGCCCCAAGGAACTGAAACTCTGGACCACCGGTGTCGCTCAACTGCTCGAACTGTCCGCCGGGCATGCGCGATTGTCGGGCCTAAGCTACTGGCTGCGGCAGGTATGCCCGGTCGATCATTTCGTGCTGTTTGTCTACGAAGGCAAACACCGGCCACTGGCGTTGTTCGACACTTTCCCTGCAGACAAGCGCGCGGTGTATGTAGACGACTACCAATGCGGGCCTTACCTGCTCGACCCGTTCTACTTGGCCTGCACCCGCCGGCAGGCGCCGGGGCTATGGCGCTTGCGACAGTTCGCGCCCGACCACTTCTACCTCGGCGAGTACTACCTGACGTATTACCAGCAAACCGGGCTGGCTGAAGAAGTGGCGTTTTTCGTCGACCTCGGTGGCGGCGCCATGGCGGTGCTGTCGCTGATGCGCTCCACCACCAGTTGCGCCTTCAGCCGTGACGAAATGCAGTTAATCGAGTGCGCCCAAGCCGTGGTCGAACAGGTGATTGGTGAAGCCTGGCGCCTGCGCCAGGCCCTGCAACCGCGCCCGGCGCAGGACCTGGACTTCAAGATCCGCGAAGCCTTCGATCAGTTCGGCGCGCACATCCTCACCAGGCGCGAGCAGGAGATTGTCCAACTGCTGTTGCGCGGCCACTCCAGCGCCTCGGTGGCCGAACAACTGTGCATCAGCCCCGGCACGGTGAAGATCCATCGCAAGAACATCTACGCCAAGCTAGGCATTGGCAGCCAGTCCGAACTGCTCGGACTGTTTATCCGCGACCTCACGCAAGGAGAGCAGCCGCAAGCTGAAAGCTTGAAGCTTGAAGCTGCTCCTATCCCCCAAGGGATATATACACGGCAAAACCCCGATTGCTAGTTTGGCACCCGACGCACTGATTCATCACTGCAAGGGAGCCCGCCTCGTGAACAACAGCGTGAACGACACTTCGCCAAGCGATATCGAATTCTGCAATGTGGTCAAACGCTACGGCGAGGTATCAGCCGTCAATGGCCTGAACTTCGCGGTGCGACGCGGCTCATTTCACTCCTTCCTCGGCGGCTCTGGCTGCGGCAAAACCACCACCCTGCGCATGATCGCCGGCTTTGAACAGCCCACCAACGGTGAAGTGCGCCTGGCCGGCAAGAGCGTTGCCGGAGTGCCGGCATTCGAGCGGCCGGTGAACATGGTGTTCCAGCATTACGCGCTGTTCCCGCACCTGACGGTGGCACAGAACATCGCTTACGGCCTACGCTATCGCACCCCGCGGCCGGATAAAAAAACCCAGCTGCGCATGGCGGACGAAGCCCTGGAAATGGTGCGTCTCAGCGGCTTCGGCCAGCGCAAACCCAGTGAGCTCTCCGGAGGCCAACAGCAGCGAGTGGCCCTGGCCCGAGCGCTGGTCAACAAGCCCACCGTGTTGCTGCTCGATGAGCCGCTGGCAGCCCTCGATCGCAAGCTGCGCAAGGAGATGCAATCCGAACTGCTGCGCCTACAGCGCGAGGTTGGCATCACCTTCGTGCTGGTCACCCACGATCAGGAAGAAGCCTTGTCGATGAGTGACAGCATCAGCGTGATGCACAACGGTTCGATCATCCAGACCGCCACACCGGAACAACTCTATGAAGCGCCGGCCAGCCGTTATGTGGCCGACTTTATCGGCGAATCCAATCTGTTCAATGGCACGGTTCGGCGCCTGCACGGAAGTTCGGTGGTATTGCGCACCGAGCAGGGACTGGAACTGATCAGCCCATTGACGCCCACCGGTAAAGCCCTGAGCGCGAACGCCGACGGTTGCATCGCGGTACGCCCGGAGCTGATCAGCATCACCGACGCCAACGCCGACATGGCCCGCGAGGTGACGCTACAAGGCTGCGTGGAAGACCGCATCTACCTCGGCAGCTCCACGGAATACCGCGTGCGCACTCAAGCATTTGGCGTGGTCTGCGTGCGTGTGCCGCGCCAGCAGGATCACGGCGCCAATGCATTCGAACACGGCGCGGCAGTGAGCGTCGGCTGGGATCACGCCAATGGCCTGGCTATGGCGTTGTAAATCATCGATTCGTTTCATCAACCGAATGTGGAGCGTGCTATGGACCAGAAGACGTTTATCAAAACCCTGCGCAGCTGGCAGAACGGCTCAATCAACCGCCGCGAGTTCCTTGGCCGTACTGGCCTGGGCATTGCCGCGGCGGTGGTCGCAACTTACATGCCCGGCCTGCTGACTTCCACCGCTGAGGCCGCCGAGCAGACCAAGCTGGGCGATCGCTTGTCGCTGGCAACCTGGCCGAATTACCACAGCCAGGAAAACCTCGACAATTTTGCCAAAACCACCGGTGCGCGGATTTCCATGAGCGTGTTTGGTTCCAACGAAGAAATGCTCGCCAAGCTGCAGGCCGGCGGCAGCGGCTGGGACGTGCTGGTGCCGACCAACTACACCATCAGCACCTACGTTGGCCTCGGCCTGATAGAACCGTTGGACCTGTCGCGCATTCCCAACTTCGATGCCTCAGCCTTCCAGCAGAAATTCATGGCCCAAGGCACGGTCGACGGCAAGGTTTACGCGGTGCCGAAAAACTGGGGCACCACCGGGATGCTCTACGACACCGGCAAATTGAAAAACGGCCCGACCAGTTGGAAAGAATTCTGGGCAGCTGCTCAAGGCCCTGCCAGCGGTCGGACGATGGTCCACGACTACCAACTGACTGCCATCGGCAACGCCCTGAAAAGCTTCGGCTACAGCTTCAACTCGCTGGACCCGAAAGAGCTGGCCGATGCCGAAAAATTGCTGATCGAGGTCAAGCCGCACTTATTTGCGATCAACTCCGACATCCAGCCGTCAATGCGCAGCGGCGATGCCTGGCTGGCAATGTCCTGGACCGGCGACGCCTCGCAGCTGCACCGCGACAACGCGCAGATGCAGTTCGAGCTGGGCAAGGAAGGCGGTGAGCTCTGGAGCGACTTCTTCGCCATCCCCAAAAGCTCGGAGCACAAGGATGCCGCTTACGCCTTCATCAATTACTTGCTTGATCCGATGCACAACAAGCTCGAAGTGTTGAGCCACGGCTACCCGAGCGGTGACAAGCGCGTCGACTCCCTGCTGCCGGTTGCCATGCTCGATGATCCGATCATGTACCCGGCCGCTGAAGCGCTCAGCCCATTGGAATTCGGTGCCGCCGCAACCCTGACCAGCCCGGCACGCGCCGAACTGATGGCCCGCTTCAAGTCCGCCTGATCGCCTATCCATGGCCAATGAGGAGTCACCCATGAATGCCGCCGCCCACCCGCAAATGGTGCAGCCGGGCAGTGCCCTGTCAGTCGAGGCTCGACAACGGCGCAGCCTCGGCCGGAGGATCACCCTGCTGATGCTCTTGCCTTCGACCCTGTGGTTCCTGCTGCTGTTATTGATGCCGCTGGTGATCATTCTGGTCTTCAGCTTCGGCGAGCGCAGTACCGTGGGCGGTTACGCCGGTGGCTTCACGCTGGCCAACTACCTGAACCTCGGCTCTCGCGGGGCTGCGTTCAGTAACACGCTGATGTTGGCACCGCTGGGCACGCTGGTGTGCCTGATGGCGGCTTATCCGCTGGCGTACTTTCTGGCGGTCAAGGTCAGCAAAAACCGCTCGCTGCTGCTGACGCTGGTGATTGTGCCGTTCTGGACCAGTTTCCTGATCCGCACTTACGCCTGGATTTTCATCCTCAGCGGCAAGGGCATTCCGGCCTTGCTCGCAAGCCTTGGCCTTGAAGACGTGCGGCTGATCAATACGCCGTGGGCGGTACTGATCGGCATCGTTTACGGCTACCTGCCGCTGATGGTGTTCCCGATCTACGTCAGCCTGGAAAAACTCGACAAGCGTCTGCTCGAAGCCTCGGCCGACCTGGGTGCCAGCGCTTTCGAAAGCTTCCGGCGGATCACCCTGCCACTCTCCGCGCCCGGGATCATCACCGGGGTGATGCTGGTGTTCATCCTGTTGATGGGCGAATTTCTGATCCCGGCCATTCTCGGGGGCGGCAAAGTGTTCTTCGTCGGCAACGCACTGGTCGACCTGTTTCTGCAATCGCGCAACTGGCCCTTCGGCAGTGCGTTAGCGATGACCTTGGTGGCAATGATGCTGCTGATCATCGGCGTGTATTTGAAACTGGTGGCACGCTACGGCGGCCGTCCTGCCGACGGAGGTTTGTGACATGTGGCTGCGCAGTTATTCGACTTCGCTCTATCTGTTTCTCTACACCCCGATCGCATTGATCGTGCTGTTCAGCTTCAACGCCGGGCGCAGTGGCCTGGCATTTGAATGCTGCTCGGTGCAATGGTTTGGTCGTGCGTTCGGCAACCCGTTCATCATGGAAGCGCTCGGCCATAGCGCGTTCATTGCCTTCACATCGGCGGTGATCGCCACGCTGTTCGGCACGCTGGCGGTGTTCGGCTTACAACGCGCCGGCGCCAAAGTGCGTCTGCTGTTCGACGCGCTGACCTATTGCGCAATCATCGTGCCCGGGATCGTCATCGGCATCTCGACGTTGATTGCGTTCATCAGCCTGTTCGACCTGATCAACCCACTGCTGGCGAGCTGGGTGTCGAGCGTTCCCCGGTTGAAGATGGGCTTCTTTACCGTAATCGCCGCGCATTCGTTGTTTACCATGGCGCTGGTCATGGTGATCGTGCGCAGCCGCGTCGACTCGCTGGACAAAGCTTTGCTGGAGGCGTCTGCCGACCTCTACGCACCGCCGATGCAGACCTTCTGGCGAGTCACCCTGCCACAGATCAGCCCGGCGATCATGGCTGGTTTCCTGCTGGCGTTCACCTTCAGCTTCGACGATTTCATCATTGCCTTCTTCGTCGCAGGTTCCGAAACGACGTTGCCAATCTACATCTTTTCCTCTATCCGCCGTGGCGTGACGCCGGAAATCAATGCGGTCTCGACGGTGATCATCTGCGCGTCGCTGGCACTGCTGTTCACTTCCCGCCACCTGCAAAACCGCCGCGCCGGCGTCCAGGAGTCTCACCATGCATGATCAGCTTTACATCAACGGCGAGTGGGTCAGCCCGGACCTGGGCGGCTATCTGGACGTCATCGATCCGGCCACCGAGCAAGTCTTTCATCGAGTCGCGGCCGGGACCGAAGAAGACATTGATCATGCGGTGCGCGCCGCGCGGCGGGCGTTCGATAACGGCTGGGGCCAAACCAGCGGCGCCGAGCGCGCACAGTGGCTGGAGGCACTGGCCGATGAACTGGAGAGTGGCCTGCAGGCGCTGGCCGAACTGGAAGTGCGCGACAACGGAAAACCGTTGCCCGAAGCGCAGTGGGACGTTGGCGACGCGATCGGTTGCTTTCGTTACTACGCCGGATTGGCCCGCGAACTGGATCAGCAGCAGGACCAACCACTGGCGTTGCCGGACGAGCGTTTTCGCTGCCGCATCCGCCATGAACCGATCGGCGTTGCCGGGCAGATCATCCCCTGGAACTACCCGCTGCTGATGGCCGCGTGGAAGGTCGCGCCCGCCTTGGCCGCCGGGGCCACGCTGGTGTTGAAACCGTCCGAACTGACACCACTGACGGCGCTGGAACTGGCCGCGGCTGCCAACCGCGTCGGTCTGCCGGCCGGAGTCCTGAACGTCGTGACCGGTCTTGGAGCCGACGCCGGCGGTCCGCTCACCGAACACCCTGGCGTGGACAAACTGGCCTTCACCGGCAGCGTGCCCACCGGGGCAAAAATCATGTCGGCGGCCGCTCGCGACATCAAGAACATCAGTCTGGAGCTGGGCGGAAAGTCTGCGTTCATTGTGTTCGACGACGCCGATGTCGAGGCGGCGGTGGAGTGGATTCTGTTCGGGATATTCTGGAACCAGGGCCAAGTGTGCAGCGCCACCTCACGCTTGCTGGTGCAGGAAAAAATCGCCTCTCGGTTGCTCGAACGGCTGGTCGAGGAAACCCGCAAGATCACCATTGGCCCAGGCATGGAGCCCGGTGTGTTGCTCGGCCCGCTGGTGAGTCAAAGCCAGTACGACAAGGTGCTCGGTTTCATCGATCAGGGCCTTGCCAGCGGTGCCCGTTTGCTCACCGGAGGTCGGCGCCCGGCGACTCTGGCACAAGGTTATTTCATCGAACCGGCCATCTTCGATGAACCCGGACACAGCAGCATCCTCTGGCGCGAAGAGGTGTTCGGCCCGGTGCTGTGCATCAAGCGATTCAAGACCGAAGAGCAAGCCGTACAAATGGCCAACGCTAGCCGCTTTGGCCTGGCAGCTGCGGTGATGAGCGCTGACTTGCAGCGAACCACGCGCGTCTCCAACCAACTGCGCGCCGGGATTATCTGGGTCAACTGCTCGCAACCGACCTTCATCGAAGCACCGTGGGGCGGCATGAAACACAGCGGAATTGGCCGAGAACTCGGCCAGTGGGGACTGCACAATTACCTAGAGGTCAAGCAGGTGACCGAATACGTCAGTGACCAGCCGTGGGGGTGGTACCTGAAATAAACCTCACCGGCATTCGCTATGCCCTGAAGCGGGCTTGCCCGCGAAAATCGCACTGCGGTCTACCTCACATACCGCATTGGCTTCTTCGTGGGGCCAGCCCGCTCCTACAACATTCGCGCAGCTCCAAAAACCGCAGCGTATCGCAGCCCACACCGATTGCACTGAACGAATCGATGGGTAGTAGGCTGTCGCTTAAGCACCGTAACGCAATAAGGCAACGCTGCAGTCATAGGCCGATATCAAATGCGTCTGCTCCGTTTTTCGATATGTCTCAAGCCATAGTCTTGTCTGACAGGTAGCTGTAGTTCCAGCCAACATTGATTTTGCCTGAGCCAACGCTTTCGCGGGCAAGCCTCGCAAGCCACGCCTCTACAGGGTTTGTGCCGTTAATAGGCATCTACGGCAACTGGCCGGCTCAGCGGATACAACTGCTCATCGAACTGCGACAGCCTCGGAAATTCCAGCGGCTGCTCGTCCGCCAGGTGTTGCAGACGCTGGTCATAGTCAACCAGGAATCGTTGCCGCGCCTCGTCGCTGATGTACGGCACATGCCAGGCGACGAAAGGTTCGAGCACCTCGAACCCAACATAGGCCAGGGTACCGCGCAGGATCGGCCGCAGCATGTCCTGCAACGGGCCATGAATCGCGTCTTCACCGAACATGTGCTCACGGCCGCCCAGAGTCACCGTCACCAACGCCTTCTTGCCGCTCAGGCCGCCCTGATCGTAGAAGCGCTTGCCGCCGTAGCAGACGCCCGACACCAGCACCCGGTCGATCCAGCCCTTGAGCATGGCCGGGGCGGAGAACCAAAAGATCGGGAAGTTGAGAATCAGCAGGTCGGCCCACACCAGTTTGTCCAGTTCCGCCTGGATATCGGCTGCCAACGACTGGCTTTTCACCCCCAGGCGTTGCTCCAGCGCATAGACCAGGTACTCGGAATTCTCCCGCGAGGAAAAGTCATCGGCGCTGGCCACTGGGTTCCAGCTCATTTTGTACAGGTCACTGACCTGCACCTCATGGCCCTGGGCTTCAAGGGTGGCCACCGCCTGGTCACGCAGGGCAGCGGTGAAGGATTTAGGCTCGGGATGTGCGTGGACGATCAGTACTTTCATGGTGATTCCTTAGACTTTTTCCAGCGTAGGGTTTGAATTCGGGGCGGCGCGGCTGGCCAGCAAGCGTTCGAGCCAGTCGGGGTCGATTTGCGGTGCCGAGGAAAACAACAGTCCCGTGTAGTCCTGGTTCGGAGCTCATGTTCAGCACTCCTTGAGGCCGCTGGATTTGTGCAGCATCCAGTCGACGACGAAATTGGCTGATATCGCCAAAGGTGATCAGTACGGCGTTATCGCGCACCATGCTGCCCCAATCGGCGGTGGGCGGTTGAATGCCCAGGCCGAGAAATGACAGCGCGCTGATAAACAGGAACACAAAGCAGAAGCGCAGGTTGAGTTCTGCAATCAACGGCGCTGCCGCGTTCGGCAGCACACCCGTTCAACCACGCAAGGCCCGGTGCGAAAAACGTTTGAATCCCAACGGTCACACCTGGATCGCCTTCACTTCGATGAATTCGTTGAGCCCCTCTTCCCCCCATTCACGTCCATTGCCGGATTGTTTGTAGCCCCCGAACGGCGCCTGATAGTTGAACGCCGCACCATTGAGAAAACACTGGCCCGCGCGCAATTGCCGCCCCAGTTGCAAGGCACGCTCGGTGCTGCCGGCCCAGACGCCGCTGGACAGGCCGAACGGCGAGTCGTTGGCGATCTGGATCGCCTGCGCCTCATCGGCATAGGGGATCAGGCACAGCACCGGGCCGAAGATCTCTTCCTGGGCGATGCGCATGCTGTTATTGAC
This sequence comes from Pseudomonas sp. ZS1P83, assembly GCF_054897825.1. Taxonomy (NCBI): domain Bacteria; kingdom Pseudomonadati; phylum Pseudomonadota; class Gammaproteobacteria; order Pseudomonadales; family Pseudomonadaceae; genus Pseudomonas; species Pseudomonas sp. ZS1P83. Next base: position 2,230,332 of record NZ_CM142706.1, on the reverse strand, counting down.
GTCAGCGAACAGCGTCGGGCTGACGTAGTAACCACGCTCCAAGCCCGGCGTCGAATCGCCCCCGCACAACAGACGCGCGCCTTCCTCCTGACCGACCTTGATGTAATCGAGCACGGTGCGCCGTTGCCCCGCCGAACACATCGGGCCAAGGAAGCTCTGCGGATCGAGCGGATCGCCCATGCGCAGGCTCAGGGTTTCCTCCAACGCAATTTCAACCGCTTCGGCATAACGGCTGGCGGGCAGCAGCATGCGGGTCAACGCGGTGCAGGTTTGCCCTGAGTTGATCATCACGTCCTGCACGCCGTAGCGCACCGCGGCGTCCAGATCGGCATCCTTGGCGATCAGCAGCGCCGACTTGCCACCGAGTTCCAGGCACACCCGCTTCACCGAAGGCGCCGCCGCTTGGGCGACCCGCACGCCGGCGCCGGTGGAACCGGTAAAAGACACCATGTCCACGTCCGGGTGTTTCGCCAGGGCTTCACCGACCTTCGAACCCGGCCCGCTGACCAGGTTGAACACTCCGGCCGGCAGGCCAATGTCTTCGATCATCTGCGCCAGCAAAAAGGCGTGCAGCGGGGTTTCCTGACTGGGCTTGACCACGACTGTGCAACCGGCGGCCAGCGCCGGGGCAAGTTTGCCGATCAACTGGTGCAGCGGGTAGTTCCACGGGTTGATGAACGCACAGACACCCACCGCCTCACGGATCACCAGCGAGTTGCCGACTTCACGCACTTCATCCATCAAACCGGCGAGTTCGACGTATTGCTGCAAGCCAATGATCGGCCCGTCCACTTGCACCGAGCGGCACCACTGAACCGGCATGCCCAGCTCGGTGGTGATCACCGACGCCATTTCATCGGCGCGAGCCCGCAGTTGCTCGGCCAGTGCACCGATGTACCCGGCACGAACGCTGGATGGCGTGCGCGACCATGGCTCAAAAGCCTTGCGCGCCGCCGCCACGGCATTGTCGACATCGCGTTCATCGCCCAACGGCACGCTGCCGGCGACCTCCTCGGTGGCCGGGTTGATCACCTCGGCGACACCTTGCCCGGACGGGGTTTGCCAACGTCCATCAATAAACAGTGCCTTGTGATTAAGCATGTACTTGAGCCTCCATCAATTCCTCGGCACAACGGGCGATGCGCTGGCAGGCATCACGCAATTGCGTGGCGCCCACTACCAGCCCCAAACGAATATGACCGGCAGCGCTCGGACCGAAGGCTTCTCCGGCCAGTACCGAGACGCCATGACGATCGAGCAAGCGATCAGCGAACGCCTGGGCGCTGAGCCCGGTTTCGCGGATATCGACCATCACGAACATGCCGCCATCGGGCTTCAGCGGGCGAACGCCGGGGCAGTTCGCAAGGCTTTCGCAAACCAGATCCCGGCGCTGGCGATAGGCTTCGCGCATGGCCTCCAGTTCTGGCAGCTGGCTTTCCAGCGCCACCACGGCGGCATCTTGGATAAAGTCCGGCGAGCCGTAGAGCATGCACAGCGCGAGGTTTTCCAGGTGCGCGGACAAGGATGGCGGCGCCACCACCCAACCGACGCGCCAACCTGTCATGGCGTGGGATTTCGACAGGCTGTTGAGCGTCGCTGTGCGTTCGGCCATGCCCGGCAAACTCGCCGGGCTGACGTGTTCGCCTTCAAACAGCAGCTCGCTGTAAACCTCGTCGGAAATCAGCCACAGGTCGTGGGCGATACACAGCTCGGCCAACGCTTCCCAGGTACTGCGCGGCAGGCTCGCACCCGACGGGTTGTGCGGGCTGTTCAGCGCCAGCGCACGGGTGCGCGGGGTGATGCGCGCGGCAACGTCTTCGGGCAGAACGCGGAAACCGTTTTCCGAACGCACCGGCACTGGCACCACCACCGCGCCGCACGCACCGAACACCGCTTCGTAGGTGACGTACATCGGCTCGGCGACGATCACCTCATCGCCCGGATTGAGCACGCACTGGGCCACGCTGAACAGTGCGCACTGCGCCCCGGCCAGTACCGTGACCTGCTCCGCCGATACCTGCTGGCCGCTGCGTTGCCGGTGGCGCCGGGCGATGGCTTCACGCAAGGCACGCTTGCCGCGCACCTCGGCGTAATGGGTGTTGCCGGACAACAGGCTATCGATGGCCCCTTGCACGATGGGCATCGGCGTGTCGAAATCCGGGTCGCCCACCGACAACAGCAGGATGTCTTCGCCCTGCTCCAGCAAAGCCAGTGCGCGATAGTGAATCTCCCAGGCGGCGGCGCCGTCACCGGCGATACGTTTGGTCAGATCGGAAAAACGCATGGTCTAATCCCCGTAAAAAGAAGCCCCGTAAAAACAGGTTGAACGTCAGCGAACACAAGCATGCTTGAGCTCGATCAGGGTCACGCCGTTGCGACTGAAGCCGTGGCGCAAGTCGGTTTGCAGTTCCGCGAGGTTCTGCGGCTGGCTGACGGTGCAACCGAAGGCGCGGCCCAGGGCGGCGAAATCCGGGTTGCGCGGCAGCACGCCGATGGGCTCGATGTCCAGGCCGAGCATGTCGTCGCGAATCTGCCCCAGAGCATCGTTGTTCCACAGCAACACCACCAGCGGGCTGTCCAGTTCCTCCACCGCCGTCGCCAGTTCCTGCACGGTGTAGAGAAAACCACCGTCGCCGACCAGAACCAGGCCCGGCCGTTGCGGTGCGCCGAACTTGGCGCCGATCCCGGCCGGCAAGCCGTAGCCCAAGGTGCCGTAGCCCGTCGGGTGCAACCAGCTGCGAGGCGCCAGGCTGTCGAAGGCGTAGTTGCCGGTGTAGGCCAGTTGGGTCATGTCGGTGCTGATGAAAGCGTCGGCCGGCAACTCGGCGGCAACGCGCTGCAGAATCGCCTGATGGATCGACTGCAACGGACCGTGGCCGGTTTTCACGGCCTCACGCAGCGCCGCGACCGAGGCGATCGCCGCGCTGGCATCACGCACGTCGGGCGATAGACGCTCGAGCAGCGCGGTTAGGGTCTGTTGCGCGTCGCCGTTTAGCGCCACCGTGCAGGGATAGAAGTCATTGAACTTGCGCGGATCGATGTCCACTCGCAGCAGCTCGGCGTTGAGTGGCAGGCGCTCACGCCAGAAATCGGTGTCGGCCATCTCCGTACCGACCGCCAGCACCACGTCGGCCTCAGCGATCAAATTCCAGCCCGGCTCCACGCACAGCGATGAACCGGCATTGAGCAATGCGTCCGGTGGCAGCAGGCCTTTACCGGCGACGCTGGTGAACAGCGGCGCGGCCAGTCGGGTGCTGAGTTCCTGCAACTGTTGCGCGGCATTCAACGCGCCGCCGCCAGCGATAATCATGGGTCGTTGCGCGCCGTGCAGTCGGGCCACGGCTTCGTCCAGAACAGTGGCAGCCGGCGTACCGCGACCTGGACGACGCACGACTTCGTTGCTCCAGTCGCGAGCGACGGTTGCCGACAGAACGTCCAGCGGCACCGAAATGTGCACCGGGCGCGGGCGCTCGCTATCGAACACCGCATAGGCGCGGGCGATCAGTTCCGGCAGGTCTTCGGCGGTCAGCGCCACCGCCGAAAACGCGGTGATCGGCGCGGTCATGGCGCGCTGATCCTGGGTTTCGTGCAGGCAACCCCAGCCCTTGCCGAGGCTGGCGCTATGGTTGACGCTGGAAATCACCAGCATCGGAATCGAGTCGGCATAGGCCTGACCGATGCCGGTGGCGGCGTTGGTAACGCCAGGGCCGGTGATGATGAAGCACACGCCGGGTTTGCCGCTGACCCGCGCATAGCCGTCGGCCATAAAACTGGCGCCCTGTTCGTGGCGGGTCAGCACGTGGCGGATGCCACTGCCGGGCAAACCGCGATACAGCTCCAGGGTGTGTACGCCGGGAATGCCGAATACGGTGTCGACGCCGTAGTTGGCCAGCAGACGCACCAGCGCCTGGCCCCCGGTCAAAAGTGTGGTTTGCATGTCCAGCTCCTCACGCATGGCCGAGGCGAATCAACGCATCGACCGCAGTCGTGCCATCGGCACCGACCAACAATGGGTTCACATCGAGTTCCAGCAACTGCGCGGCGTTTTCACAGGCGTAATCGGCCACGGCGCGGATCGCCGCGACCAAGGCGTCCAGGTCCGCCGCGTCACGACCACGAAAGCCTTGCAGCAGTGCGGCGCTGCGCAGGCTCAGCAGAGCCTGGCGAATCGCGCCGTCGGTGGTCGGCAGCAGCAGGCTGCGACTGTCCTTGAGCAACTCCACCAGAATCCCGCCAGCACCCATCACTAATGCCAGGCCGAAATCGTTTTCGCGTTTGATGCCGACAATCAGTTCGGCCAGCGGTGGCTTGGCCATGGGTTCCAGCAACAGCTGATCGAAAGGCACGCCCGGCGCGTATGCGGCAATGCTGACGCGCATTTTTTCCAGCGCAGCGGTCAATGCCGCGCCGTCCCTAATATTCAACGCGACGGCACCGGCTTCAGTTTTGTGCGGCAGTTGCGCGCTAACAGCTTTGAGCACCAGCGGGTAACCCAGCATTTCTGCATCCTTCAGCGCCTTTTCCCGGGTACTCAGTACGCCATTGGGAGTCGGCAGGCCAAACGCACGCAAGGCCTGTTTCGAATCCCACTCATTGAGCAAGCGCCCTTCGCCTTCCAACGCTTGCGGGCAGAGCGGCGCCAGCGCCGATTCACCGAGGGCCAGCAAGGCCTGCCGGTTGCGCTGGTAACCGGCGATGCGGCCCCAGGCTGCCAAACCGTCTTCCACTCCTTGCAGCGCCGCGACGCCTTGAGCATGCAAATGCTCACGGGCATGGGCCGGCAGTAGCTCCGGGAAGGCCGAGGTGACGAAACCGGTCTTGCCGTGACGCACCAGCGCTTTGCAGTACAGCTCCAGCAGCAGGTCGCATTCCTTGCGCTCGCCGGTAAACTCCGCGGGATAGTCGAGCACCAGCATCGCTGCATCGGCCTGTGTGCGCAGGGCGCTGTCGAGCATGGCATTCAAGGCCTCGCCGTCGCCCCAGATCGCCGTGGTGAAGTCCAGCGGGTTGACCAGGTTGGCGTAGGTCGGCAGTACCTGTGCCAGTTCACTGGTTTGGCCAGCGTCGAGCTTCGGCAAACTAAGGTCGTTGCGCTCGGCATAATCAGCGATCAGCCCGGCGTCGCCACCCGAGCAGGCCAGCGCGATCAGGCTGTTATCCGCTGGCAGGTTGCCGCACGCCGCGGCTTTCAGCGTTTCGACAAAACTCACCGGGCCACTGACGCGGATTACCCCGAGGCGCGCAAACAAGGCGTCATACAGCGCATCGGAACCGGACAGTGAACTGGTGTGACTCAAGGCCAGTTCGGCGCCGATCTGCGACACGCCGGTTTTCAGGGCAATGATTGGAATGCCCTTCTCCAGTGCCTTGTGCGCGGCGCGGGCGAAACCCGGTACGTTTTTCAGGCCTTCCAGATGCAGGCCGATGGCGGTGACCCGTGGCTCATCGAGCAACACGTCCATCAATTCGGCCACACCCAATTGCGCCTGATTGCCGACCGAGGCCATGTAGGCCACCGGCAGCGAGCGGTCGCTCATGGACAGGTTATAGGCGAAGTTGCCGCTCTGGGTCAGCACCGCTACCCCCTTCTCCACCGTTTTGCCACCATGGGCCACCGGCCACAGCGCGGAGCTGTGCAGGTAGTCGAGCAGGCCGTAGCAGTTGGGGCCGAGCAAGGCCATATTGCCGGCGGCTTCGAGCAGTTGCTGTTGCAGGGCCTGGCCTTCGGCGCCGGTTTCGGCAAAACCGGAGGCGTAGCAGATCGCGCCGCCGGTACCGATGGCGGCCAGTTCGGCGACGCAGGTCAGGGTCAAGTCGCGGTTGGTCGCGATGAACACCGCGTCCGGGCCGCACGGCAGTTCGGCAATGCTGCGCACACAGGGCACGCCTTCGAGGCTGTCGTGCTGCGGATTGACCAGCCACATATGCCCAACGTAACCGCCGTCGGCACAGCGCTTGAGCGCACGGGCCATGCTGCGGCCACCGACAAACGCCACGTGTTGTGGCGCGAGCATGCGTTTGAGGTTGTCACGAATCGTTGGCGACATTTAAATTCTCCGGGCCAATCAGCGCAGCAGCGGCCGCAGCAGTTCGCGGGAAATAATGTGGCGCTGAATTTCCGAGGTGCCTTCCCAGATCCGCTCGATACGCGCGTTACGCCAGATGCGTTCCACCGGCCCTTCATCCATCAGGCCCATGCCGCCAAAAATCTGCACCGCCTCGTCGGCTGCGCGACCCAGCACTTCGCTGGCGAACAGCTTGGCCATGCCGGCCTCGCCGTCGGTCATGGTGCCCTGGTCCATTTTCCATGCGGTGTGCAGGGTCAGCAGTTCCGCTGCGCGGATTTGCGTGGCCATGTCCGCCAATTTGAAAGAGACGCCCTGATAGCTGCCGATCGGCTGGCCAAATTGCTTGCGATCGGCCGCCCATTGCAGCGACACGTCCAGCGCCCGTTGCGCCTGACCGACGCAGTTGGCCGCGACCATCACCCGGCCAGCGGTTAGCCAGGCGTTGGCCACGTCCCAACCCTTTCCGACTTCGCCCAGCACCTTGGAGGCCGGCACACGGCAGTCGTCGAAGAACATTTCGAAGGTGTGGTAACCACGGTTGCTCACGCATTTCGGGCCACGGCGAATGGTCATGCCAGAGGTGTTGCGGTCCACCAGGAACGAAGTCACGGCGTTGCGCTTGCGGCCGTTGTGCTCGTAGGTGTCGGTCACCGCGAAAACGATGGCGAAATCGGCGTGGCCGGCGTGGCTGATGAAGTGCTTGCTGCCATTAAGGACGAAGTCGTCACCGTCACGCACGGCGCGGGTCTGGATCGCATTGGCATCGGAACCGGCGCCCGGTTCGGTCAACGCGAAGCAGTCGATCTTCTCGCCCTGGATGCACGGCAACAGGTAGTCGTCGATCTGGTCGCCGGTGCAGGCCATGAGGATTTTCGATGGCCGCGCAACGAAGACGTGCAGCGCCCAGGACACCTTGGAAAGCTCACGCTCGATCAGCGCCTGGGACAGGTAATCCAGACCGCCACCGCCGACCTCTTCCGGCATGTTGAAGGCGTAGAAACCGGCGGCGATCGCCTTGCCGCGAATCTGCGCCGCCAGCTCCGGGGAGACTTCATCGGCGCGATCGACTTCATCTTCATAGGGCAGCAGTTCCTTGGCGACAAAACTGCGTACTGCGTCCACCAACATTTCTTGTTCTTGGGTCAGTTGGAAATTCATGGTGCTACCTGTTGTTCGTGTGCTGATAGAGGTGTACCGAGGCTCAACGACCGATAAAGCGTGCCGGGCGTTTTTCCATGGCCGCGCGCAGGGCTTCGTTGCCGTCTTCGCTGCGACCGCACAACAGGCCGGCGGCCAGTTCCGCTTGCAGTTGCTCGGGCAAGCTACGGTCGGCACCTTCGCGCATGAGTTTTTTGGTCTGGGCGAAGGCAAAGGTCGGCCCGGCGGCCAGGCGTGCGGCGAGTTCGCTGGCGGCGGTCTGCAGTTGATCGTCGGCGCAGACATCGCTGACCAGGCCGGCGTCGAGGGCACGGTCAGCGCCCCACAACTCGTCGAGGAACAGCAGGCGCTTGGCCTGCTCGGCGCCGATCAGCCGCGGCAGGTGCCAACTGGCGCCGGCGTCCGGCGAGTAGGCCATGCTGGTGTAGCCGGCCTTGAAACGCGCCGATTGCCCGGCGATGCGCAGGTCGCAGCACAGGGTCAGGTCCATCCCCGCGCCGACGGCCGTGCCGTTGATGGCGGCGATTGTCGGTTTTTCCAGGCTGTACAGGCGGGTCATCAAGGCATGGGCGGTTTCGGTCCAGCCGTAGCTTTCCAATGCGCCACGGGCTTCGGCGGCGGCCCATTCGTCGAGGTCGGCACCCGCGCAGAAACTGCGACCGCTGCCGGTCAGCACCACCACGCGTACCGCAGGGTCGGCGTTGAAATCGTCGAGCAAGTTGTGCAGGTTCTTCAAAGTCGGAATGTCCAGCGCGTTGCGCTGAGCAGTGCGATTTAGGGTGATCCAGGCAACGCCTGCCTCGACCTGACTGAGCAGTGAATCGTGAGTAGTCATGCGAGTCCTCGAATTATCGTGTTTGATCTGAGGTGATGCGAATTGAGGCCATACTAAACGAGTGTTCAGTAAGACGGCAATTGGTGATGATATAAGCTGTAACAGACTTAAAAAGTCCATAAGTAGCTGTTCTATATAGGTTATGTATCGATACTAAATTCTTGATCGATGACGCTGTTACAACTTCGAACAACCTACACCGCTGTGCACAATCTGCCCGCGAAAGCTGATTTCCCTGAATGCACAAAAAACGCGACAATCGCTTGCCGCGTTTTCTGTCAGTCGATGGGAATTACGCCGCCGGCAACGTCGGGGCCAACACCGCCTTGCGTTTACGATCGAGCAAGAAATACGCGCCATAACACAGAACAATGAATCCAAACCCCCAATACAACGACGGACGCTGGGTTTCATCCAGGGCCAGGAATACGAACAAAGAGCAGCACAACGTGATGCACATCAAGGGCAGCACCGGGAACCACGGGGCGCGGTATTTCAGATCGCTGAGTTTTCCGCCGTCGCGCAGGTAGGCTTTGCGGAACTTGTACTGCGCCAACGCGATGACAATCCAGGTCACAGTGCCGGACATACCACTCACCGCCATCAGCACCATGAACAACGTTTCGGCGGCGATGAAGCTAGTCAGCAGCGACACCAGGGCAAAGCACAAGGTGATGCTCAAGGCGCGCAACGGCACACCACGTTTGCTCAACAGCGAAAGACTTTTCGGCGCCATGCCGGTTTTCGACATCGCCCACAGGATGCGGGTCGAGGCGTACAAGCCGGAGTTGCCAACAGATAGAATCGCCGTGAGGATCACAAAGTTCATCAAGTCAGCGGCAAAGGGGATGCCGACCATGTCGAACACCTGTACGAAGGGGCTTTCCATCAGGCCCGCCTGCTGCCACGGCACGATGGCTGAGAGCACGACAATCGCCAGCACGTAGAAGATCAGCACGCGGAACACCACGTTGCGCACGGCACGCGGGATGCTTTTTTCCGGTTGGTCGGTTTCACCGGCAGCCACGCCCATGATCTCGCAACCCTGGAAGGCGTAGACCACGGTCATCATCACCGCGAACACTGCCGACATGCCGTTGGGGAACAGCGAGTCGCCGATAAGGTTGCTCATCATCGGCGCGGGCGCGCCACTGGTCAGCGGGATCGCGCCGAAGATCACCAGTACACCGACCACGATGAAACCGAGAATCGCCGCGACCTTGATCCCGGAGAACCAATATTCCGCTTCACCGAAGGCGCGGGTCGCCAGAGCGTTGAGGCCGAAAAGTACCACTACGAACAGCGCCGACCAGTACCAGATTGGCACCGCCGGGAACCAGCGGGTCATCAACATCCCGGCGGCGGTGAATTCCAGGCCCACGGTGGTAGCCCAGCTCATCCAGTACACCCAGCCGATCATGAAGCCGGTGGCCGGGCCGATGAATTTCGTGGCATGGGTCTGGAACGAACCGGACACCGGCATCTGCACCGACAGCTCGCCCAGGCAGACCATCACCAGGTACATCAGGAAACCGGCGACCAGGTAGGCCAGAATCGCCCCTATCGGGCCGCCCTGGTTGATGGTCACGCCGGAGCCCATGAACAGGCCGGTGCCGATTACGCCGCCCAGCGACAGCATGAAAATGTGCCGGCTTTTCAGGGCACGGGTCAATTGGATGCCATTGCGTTCGATGTTTTCGCTCATGTCGGCACCTCAGCAGTCAGTGAGGTGCGCAGCGCATGACAGGAGGTCATTGCGCAGGATGGGATCAGCTTTACGGCCATTCATTATTATTATCTCCAATAAGCTTCGAAGACCGCGCTGCGGCGGCTGCGTCGATTATTGGAAAGCGATGTAAGGTCGTGTTGTACGCAGTGATCGAAGTTGTAGAAAATCGTAACGATATTGTACGGCGGGCTTGTACGTCAGCTCTGCAACAGGTGTTCCAGGGTTTGAAGTGAGCGTTGCAATTGCTCATGAACCCGTGGCGCCAGCTCACGGATGGCCGACTCGTCGTTGACCTGCGCCACTTCTTCCAGTGTCCGCAATACAGCGGCCAACGCTCGAAAGCCTAGCGAGTCACAGCTGCCGGCCAAGCGATGCGCCAGGTGCGCGACTTCGGTGCAATCCTCGGCCTCGGTGGCTTCGCGCAGCGACTCCCGGTGCTGCAGGATCGAGTCGCGCAGCATCGATAGCAGACCCTGCACCTTTTGCTCACCGAGCAAGCTGCGATGGGTTTGCAGCAACGGCCAGTCCATGACGTTGTCATCCGGCGCAGGTTCCCGGTCCGGCGTCTGCCCGGCCAAAGCCTGACGCAGGTTGTCCAGTATCAACGGTTTGGCCAGTACGCCGTCCATGCCCGCATCCAGATACCCGCGCACCAGCGAAGGTTGCACGCTGGCCGTCAGGGCGAAGATGCGGGTCTGGCGGTTCGGTCCGTCGTTGAGGCGGATCTGCTTGCATAACTCGACACCACTGATACCCGGCAGATGCACGTCCAGCAGAATCAAATCGAACGTCTGGACAGCGCACTGCACTAACGCCTGTTCGCCCTCTTCGGCCAACCACACTTGATGACCGTCCCGTTGCAGCAGGCCCTGGACCACTTCGCGGTTCAGGGCCACGTCCTCAACCACCAGAACCTTGAGTGCTGATTCCACGACAGCCACCGGCGTAACGGCTACTGCACCGATGGCGGGCTGCAACGTCAGCTCGAACCAGAAACAACTACCGCGCCCGACTTCACTGTCAACGCCGATACATCCGCCCATGTGCTCCACAAGATGCTTGCAGATCGCCAGCCCCAGCCCGGTGCCGCCAAAGCGCTGCGCCACTTCCTCGCTGGCCTGAGTGAAGCGCTCGAAGATTTTCGCCTGCATCGCCGGTGCGATGCCGATCCCGTCGTCCGTTACACTCACCCGCATATGTTGCCCGCTGTGCCCTTCAGGCTGGGTGAGCAACGCCACCTCGACGCTGACTTCCCCGCCTTCGGTGAACTTGATCGCGTTGGCCAACAGGTTACTCAACACCTGTCGCAGGAATTGCTCGGCGCCATGGTGATGTTCAGCCAGCCGTTGATCGACTTGGCAATGCAGGATCGTGTCGTTACTCAACGCCTTGGGTTCCAGCAGAGTCAACACTTCGTCGAGCAGTTGGCGAATCGAGAAACCCACCGGTTCGGGCAGGCTTGCGCCCTCCTCCAGCTTGGCGAAATACAGCACTTCATTGAGGATCGTCAGCAAACCCTCGCCAGCCTTGCGCAGTGCATCCAGACGTTGGCTGTCGCGCTCGTCCAGGTTGGCACCGCGCAACAATTCGGCCATGCCGAGGATGCCGTTGAGCGGCGTGCGCAGCTCGTGGCTCATGGTCGCCAGAAAGCGCGACTTGGCCTGATTGGCCGCTTCGGCCTCGTCCTTGGCGCGCATCAAGCTGGCGGTGCGCCGCTCGACCCTGCGCAGCAATTCATCGCGATTGTCCTGCAACGCCAGGCGGTCGGTTTCCCGGCGGTCGATATCAATGAGGATCGCCCGGCGCATGTCATCCAGGGCGTTGGCCACGGTGTCGATTTCATCGTTATAGGCACCACGATTTTTGTCCACGCGTAAAGGCTCGTGCCATTCACCGGCAGCGATACGCCGGGCGAACTCGGCCATAACTTGCAGGTGACGGGTGACCAATCGGTAAAACAAACCGGACAACGCCACCGCGAGGCCACAGAGGAACACGCCCATCCACAGCAGACTGGTCAGCCCGGTGGCATACAGGCGCTGATACACCGCACCCAGATCGGTACTGACTTCCAGTTCGCCGAGATGGCGCAACGGGCCGGATGGCGGTTGGTAGTCCAGGGCAAAACGCTCGATACGCAGCGGCCCCACCGGCACCGGGTTACCGTGCAGCAGATCGTAATCCGGACTGATCAGGTGCACCCGCGCCACATCGGAAAAGTCCACCAGACCGCGCAACTGCACATTCAATTGTTCCAGGTTCAGATCCCACAGGCTGCGCTCCAGGCTCGCCAGGTAGCCGGCGCGGATCAGCTCCATGCGCGAGTCGATCTCGCGCATCTCCCGGCGATATTCGATGTACAACTGCACGGTACTGGCGAGCACGGTGAAACACAGGCTGAACAACAGAATGAACAGCAGCAGGCGCCGCAACAGTCCACCAGGGCGGGCGTGGATCATGGCGCGTTCGCCGGCAGGTTGATCATGTCGCGGTAGGTGACTTCGCTTTCATTGAGCAGACGCTCGATATCGCCGCCATCGACCATGCGCTGCAATTGCGCATTGATGTCTGGCATGCGAGCGGCCAGTGGCGAGCGGCGTGAAACGGCGACTCGCAGGTAGTCCACGCTGAGGGCATTGGGTAACGCAACGATGTCTTGCGCTCCGGGCATTTTTTCCACGTACAACTGCCCGGTGCGGCGCTCCTGGGTGATGAAGTCGATGCGCCCGCGAATCAGTTTGCCGAAGTTCTGGCGGCTGTCGGAGACCCATTCAATGTTGTTGTTTTGCGCGACCATACGATCGAATTCCACGCCATAACTTTCGCCAAACAGCAATCCGCCCCGGTAGCGGGCCAGGTCTTCCAGCCGTTCGAATTTCACCGGGTGCTGGCGATTGATGAACACCGCCACCTCTTCGCGCAGCACCGGCACCGTGGAAAACAACATGCTCTGTTCCCGTTGCGCGGTGGTGTAGGCCAGCACCACGTCGACCCGGCCTTCGGCGGCGTCGAGCAGGCAACGCTTCCAGTTGCCCAGCACCACGATTTCGACTTCGTAGCCCAATTGACCGAACAGGATTTTCACTACGCTCGGCGCCAGGCCCCGGACCTGTTTGCCGTCGCTCCAGGAAATCGGCGGGTACACCGGATAGTCGCAATAGCGCACCTTCTCCGCCGCCAGCGTGTTGCCTGTCACCAGCACCAACAGCAGGCAAAACAGTCGCGCCACGGCCCTCACGCAGCGAGGCTGGCAGTGAACAGGTAACCGGCGCCGTGGATGGTGATGATCAACTGCGGTTCTGCCGGGTCGTCGTGCAGCTTGCGGCGCAAGCGGCCCACCAGCACATCGATTGAGCGGTCGTTGGGCACCCATTCGCGGTTGCGGATCTGGTCCATCAACTGGTCGCGGCTCAGGGTGTGACCGCTGTTGCGCAGGAACACGCTGAGCAGCTGGTATTCGCCGTGGGTGAGCAGGGTTTCACTGCCGGCCTGATCGATCAGGCGTCGGCGGTCGGTGTCCAGCGCCCAATCGGCGAACTGTTTGACGGGTCTGGGGACTGTGGCCACCGGTTGAGGAATCTGCGCGTGACGAACTCGGCGAATCAGGTTTTTCGCCCGGGACACCAGCTCGCGTGGATTGAGGGGTTTGATCACATAGTCATCGGCACCGCATTCAAGGCCGACGATACGATCGATTTCATCGTTGCGCCCGGTGATCAGGATAATCCCGACTTCCGAACGCACCCGCAACTCTCGGGTCAGGGTCAGGCCGTCCTTGCCCGGCAGGCGGATATCGAGCATGACCAGGTCCACGGTCTGGCTGGCCAGGAAGGTTTCGGCCAGTTCCGCCGTGGCGGCGCAATGAACGTCGTAGCCCTCCTGGGACAAGTAGGCGTGCAACAGTTCACGAATCAGCGGATCGTCATCGACAATCAGTACCCGAGGCGTCATTGCTTGGTGTCCTGCACAGGCCCGAGGGCGTATTTCTTATTAGAGTGTTTTTCTGCATCAGCGGTAGAGAGTAGTCACTACTGAACAGGTGATCAACAACTGCTCGTCTGCACGCAAAAACGCTGGCGGCCACCGGCCTGCAATCCGTCGACCCAGGCTTCGCAAATCTGGATGCCCTGCTCCGGGGTAAAGGTGCCGGGATTGAGCCCGTACTCCAGCCACAGGCCATCGAGCAAGGCACTCAGGCTAATCGCGGCGAGATCGCCGTCGAAGTGTTCCCAACCCTCTTCCTGCGCCAGTTCCAGCAGCACCTTGCGCAAGATGCCGCGATACTCGCCGTAGGAATGATCGTGAGCCTTATTGATCGCCTCGGCGGTTTTCACCGCCCCCCAGAACGCCAGCCAGGCATCGATCAACTGCGGGTCGAGCAATTCGGTGGAGAACGAGCCGCGAAAAAACGCCGACAAGCGCTCGCGGGCAGTGGGTGCGGCCTGCTCCATGGCGTCGCGCAGCAGGCTCATGACCCGCCCGGTGATCGCCATATAGGCCTCGGCCACCAGCTCATCCTTGCCGGAATAGTGATGGCTGATCAGGCCTACCGAAACACCCGCCTCGGCGGATATCTTGCGGATCGACGCACCCTGAAAGCCGTGGCGCTTGAGGCATTCCAGCGTTGCCTCGATCAGATTGGCCTTGCGCAACTCCGGTTCCATGCGGGAAAAACGGGCTTCCTGATTCATGGGTAACACGCTCCTGGATTCAATCACTGGGGCTCGCGCTGTCATTGCAAGCTGAACGACTGTACAGCAAGAGCGTGGCATGTCTCCAGTCAGTTGCGCGTCCGGGAGACCGTAGCGCCCCAATCGCGGGCAAGCCTCGCTCCTACAGATTTGGGTTGTTCCACCATTATCGACACGAAGCAAAACCTGGAGCGAGGCTTGCCCACGCCAGCTGCATCCCATCGGGGTCGCTGAGTTCACCCTCGTCCAGCGGCCGACCAGGGTCGTTGAACTGGCGCTTGGTGTGTTCGCACACCTCGGCGGGGGGTAACCAGCTCACCGGCAGTTTGCGCGGCCAACTGGATTTGGTGTGGGTATGCAGCACGCATTGTGCGTCTTCGCGGCGTGCATGGACGTTCAGCCGCAGTCAGCTATTTGCTCGCCCAGGCGTTGAAGCGCTCTTCAAGCTCCTCGCCATGGTCGACCCAGAAACCGACGTCCATCGACAGCGCGCCCTTGAGGTTCTGCGGCGCAGTCGGCACCCATTGCGCGAGTTTATCGTCCAGCCGCGCAACGGCCTCGGTGTTGGTCGGGCCATAGGGGATCTGCTGCACGTACTTGACCTGGGCATCCGGCTGATTGGCAAAGGCGATAAAGCGCTGGGCCTGATCGACGTGTTTGGAGCCTTTGATGATCGCCCAGTAGTCCATGCCGTACAGGCTGCCGGGCCAGACCAGCCCCAGATGACTGCCGCTTTGCGCGGCGGCGGCGATGCGTCCGCTGTAGGTTGAAGTCATCACCACATCGCCGGCGGTCAGCCATTGCGCCGGTTGTGCGCCCGCTTCCCACCACTGGATGTACGGCTTGATCTGATTGAGTTTGGCAAACGCCCGGTCTACGCCCTGTGGGGTATTGAGCACCTTGTAGACATCCTCGACCTTCACCCCGTCAGCGAGCAAGGCGAACTCCAGGTTGTACACCGCGCGTTTGCGCAGGCCACGTTTGCCGGGAATTTTCTGCACGTCCCAGAAATCGGCCCATGAGGTCGGAGCCTTGGCCAGTTTGTCGGTGTCGTAGGCAATCGCAACGCTCCACACCAGCGCCGCTGAACCGCACTCCTGCGCGGCCTCGGGGATCAACTGCCCGGCGTGGCCCAGGCGGGTCCAGTCCAGACGTTCATACATGCCTTCTTCGCAGCCGCGCATCAGGTCCGGGCCTTCGATCTGCACCACGTCCCAATCGACATTGCCGGTGTCGACCATGACTTTGATCTTGGCCATTTCGCCGTTGTATTCGCTCTGGATGACCTTGCTTTGATCCACTGCGCTAAACGGTTGGAAGAACGCCACGTCCTGGGCTTTTTGTCCGGCCCCGCCGTATCCGACCACCACCATGTCCGAAGCTGCCTGAGCGCTGCCCAGGCCGATGGCCAGGGTCAACACCAAGGGATAAAAACCGTGCTTGAGCGTATTCGTTTTCATCAGTGGTTCCTCGTACAGGTGCAAAGCCGAATATCGGTCGGCATAGCCCTTTTTTATTGTTGGTGAGGTTCGCCCCAGGAGCGGGCTCGAAACGAAACTACTGCAAGCCTCAGTAAAAAAACAAGTTGATTTGTTACTGAGGGTAAATTTATATAGACCAATAATTACAACGCCGAAACCCGGCCTTTCGGCTCCAGCCTGCCCGGAGTACCCGTACCATGCCGAGCCCGACCCCAGCGTATGCGCACCTGTTCGAACCCTTGCAGATCCGTGGCAAACGCCTGAAAAACCGCATCATGTCCAGCGGTCATGACACCTCGATGCCCACCGACAACCTGGTCAACGAACAGCTGATCGCCTATCACCGGGCGCGTGCCGAAGGTGGGGTTGGGCTGATCGTGCTGCAAGTGGCCGGTGTGCATGACAGCGCGCGGTACACCTCCCACGTGCTGATGGCCACCGACGATGCCTGCATCGATGGCTACCGGAAAATCGCGCAAACCTGCCACGCTCACGGCACCTTGGTGCTGTCGCAGGTGTTCCATCCGGGGCGGGAAATCATGGAGTCCAGCGATGGCCTGCTGGCCGTGGCCTACTCCGCTTCGGCGGTGCCCAATGAACGTTTCCGGGTGATGCCGC
This sequence comes from Pseudomonas sp. ZS1P83, assembly GCF_054897825.1. Taxonomy (NCBI): domain Bacteria; kingdom Pseudomonadati; phylum Pseudomonadota; class Gammaproteobacteria; order Pseudomonadales; family Pseudomonadaceae; genus Pseudomonas; species Pseudomonas sp. ZS1P83. Next base: position 2,213,752 of record NZ_CM142706.1, on the reverse strand, counting down.
GCGCACTGGATCAGGCGATGATCGACGAGATTGTCGCCGGTTATGCCGCTGCCGCCCAGCGTCTGCATCAGGCCGGGATCGATGGCGTCGAAGTGGTCGCCAGTCACGGCTACCTGCCAGCGCAATTCATCAACCCCCGAGTCAACCGCCGAACCGACGGCTACAACGGTGAGCTGGAACATCGTCTGCGCTTCCTGCGCGAAGTCATCGCCGCGATACGGGCCAGCACCGACGAGCAGTTCATCATCGGCCTGCGCATCTCCGCCGACGAGCGCGACCCTGAAGGCCTGACCGAAAACGAATCCCTGGCTGCCGTGCAATCGCTGCAACCACAACTGGATTACGTGCACATCGTCGCCGGCACCTCAGCGTCCCTGGGTGGCGCGGTGCACATCGTGCCGCCGATGGCGATTGAAGCGGCGTACCTGGCCAAAGAGGCTGGCACCTTCAAGGCCGGATTGAGCATTCCACTGTTCGTCACCGGGCGCATCAACCAACCGCAGGAAGCCGAACTGATTCTGGCCCGGGGTCAGGCCGATGTGTGCGGCATGACCCGGGCGTTGATCTGCGACCCGCAAATGCCCAACAAGACCAATGCCGGCCGCGCCGAAGACGTGCGCGCCTGCATCGCCTGCAATCAGGCGTGCATCGGGCACTTTCACAAAGGTTTGCCAATTTCCTGCATCCAGCACCCTGAAACCGGTCGCGAGTTGATCTTCGGAGCGCGGCAACCGGCGCCAACACGCAAGCGCATCATGATTGCCGGCGGTGGTCCGGCCGGGATGAAAGCCGCTGCGGTGGCGGCGCAATGCGGGCATGATGTGACGCTGTACGAAGCCAGTTCACAACTTGGCGGCCAAGTGCTGTTGGCGCAATTGCTGCCACGGCGCAGCGAATTCGGTGGCGCGATCACCAATCTGCAACGGGAAATGGAATTGGCCGGGGTACGAGTAGTGCGCAACACCCGGGTCGACCGGGCACTGGTGGAACGGGAAAAACCGGAGATGGTGATTGTTGCCACGGGTGCCGAGCCATACTGGCCGGCGTTCGAACGCGGGGGTGAATTGCAGGTGGTGGATGCCTGGCAGGTGCTGCGCGACGAAGTGCAAATCGGCCGTTCGGTGGTGGTGGTCGATTGGCGTTGCGACTGGATCGGCCCCGGCATCGCCGAGCGTCTGACCCGTGCCGGCCATCAAGTGCAACTGGCGGTCAATGGCACCCATTGCGGGGAAAACCTGCCGCTGTACGTGCGTGACCAACTGGCCGGTGAGCTGCACAGACTGGGCATTCCCATCACCCCTTACGCGCGGCTGTACGGTTGTGACGACAACACCGTTTACTTGCAACACACCGCCAGTGGCGAACCCATGTTGCTGGAAAATATCGACACGCTTGTGTTGTGTCAGGGTCATCAACCCGTGGATACTCTTGGCGCGGAACTGCAAGGCCTGGTGGAATTTCGACGCATCGGCGATTGCCTGGCGCCGCGCACCGCCGAAGAAGCGATTTATGAAGGTTTGAAAGTCGCCTGGGCGCTTTAAGCCCGTTTATACTCCGGGCTTTTACCCTGTTGGAGCGAGCTTGCTCGAGATGCTCCTTAATGCGCGCTTACTGGTTGGAAGCGGCGTCTGTGAGTCCATCGCGAGCAAGCTCGCTCCTACGGGGTTCATGTTCGACCCGGTTCGGAACTCACCATGAGCAACAACAGCAATACACCGCCCGCAATCGGCACCGCCGAACCGCACTTTCTCGGCACGCGGATTCGCGGCCTGCGCAAACGCCGGGGCATGACCCTAGCGGAACTGGCGCAATTGAGTGAGCTGACAGCGGGCTACATCAGCCAACTGGAACGCAATCTCGCCTACCCGTCAATTCCGGCGCTGTTCAACATTGCCCGTAGCCTCGGTGTGACCATCCAGTGGTTCTTCGCCAGCGAAGCCAACACCGCCCCCGAGGACGATGGCGTGGTGGTGCGCAAAAACAGTCGTCTGAGCGTGCATTACGAAGACGGCATCGTCGACCAGCTCCTGACCCCACCACCCAACCGGCAACTGGAAATGCTCCATTCGCGCTTTCCGCCCGGCACCTATAGCCAGCAAAGCTACAGCCACGAAGGCGAAGAAGCCGGTTACTTGCTGTCCGGCAGTTTCGAGTTGTGGGTCGGCGAGCGCTACTTTCAGCTCAACGAAGGCGACAGCTTCAGCTTTTCCAGCCAGGAACCGCACCGCTATGGCAACCCTGGCGAGGTGGATGCGGTGGTGATCTGGGTGATTACCCCGCCAACGTTCTAACGGCGCCCGCAGCTACGTTGGTTTTTCCAGGTACAACCGGCTCGCAGAAACTGCGGCCACTGCCGGTCCGGACCACCCTGCAAAAAAGTTGAGGCGGTTGCCGGAATGACATCGAGGGTCAGGTGACTGGAGCAGCTTCGGAGCGCTCGGTGCGTTTTTGAAGGGGGGCAATAGGTTGTGGCTTGGCCGATGCAACGGCACCTTCTTCGATCGCCTGCTGAATCGCACGTTTGCGACTTTCTTCGGCACGACGGCTGAAGAACCAGACCAGGAACGTCATCAGCGATACCGCCAGCAGAATCAGACTGGCCACGGCATTGATCTCGGGCTTCACGCCCAGACGCACCGCCGAGAACACTTCCATCGGCAGGGTCGTCGAACCCGGCCCCGAGACGAAGCTGGCCAACACCAGGTCGTCCAGCGACAGGGCGAAGGACATCATGCCGCCGGCACCCAGCGAGGGCGCGATCATCGGAATGGTGATCAGGAAAAACACCTTCCACGGCCGCGCACCCAAATCCATGGCCGCCTCTTCGATGGACAGGTCCAGCTCACGCAAACGCGCCGACACCACCACCGCCACATACGCCGCACAGAACGTGGTGTGGGCGATCCAGATGGTGATGATGCCCCGCTCCTGTGGCCAACCGATCATCTGCGCCATGGCCACGAACAGCAGCAACAGCGACAGACCGGTGATCACTTCGGGCATCACCAGCGGCGCGGTGACCAGGCCACCGAACAGCGTACGACCCTTGAAGTGGGTGATACGGGTCAGCACGAACGCGGCCAATGTACCCAGCGCCACCGCCGCCACCGCCGTGTAGCAGGCGATTTCCAGCGAGCGCACCACCGACCCCATCAGTTGCGTGTTGTCCATCAAACCGACGTACCACTTGATCGACCAACCACCCCACACCGTCACCAGTTTCGAGGCGTTGAACGAGTAGATCACCAGGATCAGCATTGGCGCGTAGATGAACAGCAGACCCAGCACCAACATCAAGCTTGAGAAACGAAAGCGCTTCATTCTTTGCCCTCCATTTCTTTGGCCTGACTACGGTTGAACAGGATGATCGGCACAATCAGGATCGCCAGCATCACCACCGCCAGGGCAGACGCCACCGGCCAGTCACGGTTGTTGAAGAACTCTTGCCAGAGCACTTTGCCGATCATCAGGGTTTCCGGACCGCCGAGCAGTTCCGGGATCACGAACTCACCCACGACCGGAATGAACACCAGCATGCAACCCGCGACAATGCCGTTCTTGGACAGCGGAATGGTGATCTTCCAGAAGCTGTTGAAGGTGCTCGAACCGAGGTCCGATGCGGCTTCCAGCAGGCTGTTGTCGTGCTTCACCAGGTTGGCGTAGAGCGGCAGAATCATGAACGGCAGGTACGAATAAACGACGCCGATGTACACCGCGAGGTTGGTGTTGAGGATCTGCAGCGGTTCGTCGATCCAGCCCATGCTCATCAGGAAACCATTGAGCAAACCGTTGTTACTGAGGATGCCCATCCACGCGTAGACGCGGATCAGGATCGCGGTCCAGGTCGGCATCATGATCAGCAGCACCAGCACCGTTTGCATCTCTTTGCGGGCACTGGCAATGGCGTAGGCCATCGGGTAGCCGATCAGCAAACAGAGGACGGTGCTGATCAGCGCCATCTTCAACGAGCCGAGGTAGGCGGCGATGTACAACTCGTCGCCGGCCAGCATTGCGTAGTTGCTCAGGTTAAGCAGCAACTGCACTTTTTGGTCGAGGTAGCTGTAAATCTCGGTGTACGGCGGAATGGCCACGTCGGCTTCGGCGAAGCTGATCTTCAAGACGATGAAGAACGGCAGCATGAAGAACAGGAACAGCCAGATGAACGGAACCCCGATGACCATCTGACGGCCACCGGGAATTATTCGATTGAGGCGGCGTTTGAATTTGCGCAGGTTCATGAGCGAAGTACCACGCCGCTGTCGTCTTCCCAATACACGTAAACCTGGTCACCCCAGGTAGGGCGCTGACCGCGGCGCTCGGCGTTGGCGACGAAAGACTGGACGATCTTGCCGCTCGGCAGTTCGACGTAGAACACCGAGTGACCACCGAGGTAGGCGATGTCGTGCACCTTGCCGCTGGACCAGTTGTATTCACAGGTCGGCATGGTCGGGGTCACCAGCAGTTTTTCCGGACGGATCGCGTAGGTCACGGATTTGTCCTGCACCGAGGTGCTAATGCCGTGGCCCACGTAAATCTGGCGGTCCAGGTCCTTGCAGGTGATGGTCGCGTGGCCCTCGGCGTCGTCCACCACTTCGCCGTCGAAGATGTTGACGTTGCCGATGAACTCGCAGACCAGACGGCTGGTCGGGGTTTCATAGATGTCGATCGGGCTGCCGATCTGGGCGATCCAGCCCAGGTGCATGATCGCGATGCGCTCGGCCATGGTCATGGCCTCTTCCTGGTCGTGGGTCACCATGACGCAGGTTACGCCGACCCGCTCGATGATCTCGACCAGCTCAAGCTGCATTTGCGAACGCAGCTTTTTATCCAGCGCGCCCATCGGCTCATCGAGCAGCAACAGCTTCGGTCGCTTGGCCAACGAACGCGCCAGGGCCACACGCTGACGCTGACCACCGGACAACTGATGCGGCTTGCGCTTGGCGTACTGGCTCATCTGAACCAGCTTGAGCATGTCCGCGACACGGGCATCGACTTCAGCGGCGGGGATTTTGTCCTGCTTGAGGCCGAAGGCGATGTTCTGCGCCACGGTCATGTGCGGGAACAAGGCATAGGACTGGAACATCATGTTGATCGGCCGCTCGTACGGCGGCATGTCAGTGATGTCTACGCCATCGAGGAAAATGCGCCCCTCCGTGGGCCGTTCGAAGCCTGCGAGCATGCGCAGCAACGTGGATTTGCCCGATCCCGAACCGCCGAGCAGGGCGAAAATCTCGCCTTTCTTGATTTCCAGGGACACATCGTCCACGGCAATCGTCTCGTCGAACTTCTTCGTGACCCGGTCGATTTTGACCAGCACCTGTTTCGGTGTCTGGTCGCCCTCGAGGGCTTTCTTATAGGCGCCGGAGGCAACTGCCATCTTTATATCGCTCGCGCAGAGAGGCCGCTTGCCTGAACAAGGTAACCTTCATTGTTATTAGGATTCGCTAATGGGCAATAACTTAATTCGACCGTAACCACACGAAAAACAGTGCAAATAATTCCGACTGCGAATTGACGTTCAGCTTTAAATAAAGACCTTTGCGGTGCATGCGGACAGTCTCGGGCGAAATACCGAACTGCCTGGCCGTGGATTTCACGGAGTGCCCGCGGAGTAACATGTGCGCGACCTCGCGCTCGCGCTGCGTCAGCAGATCGCGACCGAAATTCTCAAAAGCGGCCTGCAATCGCTGTTTGAAATCGTCATGCGCGGTGGTGGCTTCGCCATCGGCGCGCGTTGCTACAATGCTCTGCAAACCGCGTTGGCCAAACTCATGGATGAACTCCCGTACTAGCGGCTCGACCGCCCGCAGCAGATTGAGTTGTTCCGCCTTGAGCGCCTCGCCACCGAAGCCTTGAAACAAGCTCAATGATATTTGCGATTCATTCACCGTGTCGACAATATAAAAACTGTCTTCGGAGCTCCCTGCTTTCAAGTAGTAAGTGTTGTAATACTCACTGTCAAAGAAGTTGTCAGGGGCAATTTCCTCAAGATGATAAAAACCTTCAGCCAGGCCCTGCTCCACCGCCAGGCAAAACGGATCAAGCAAGTAGCCACCGGAAAAATAGCGGTCGATGATCGACTCCCGATATTTTTCCGGAATGCCGCGCTGATACAGCAACTGCGGTGCACGGTCCTTGTGTTCCAGGCTGATCATCACCGATTCGACGGACACCAGATGCCCGAACGCCGACGCCAGATATTGCAGCGCGTCAAGCGTCTCGACATGGGCAAATGCCTCGCGCATGTCGCGATGCCAGTTATGCAATGCCCCAAAACGCAAGGCAATCAACGTCTCTTCGTCAGGTTTGTTCATGCCCCGCAGTCTAGCGGGTGAACCGGCACCTGTTAATCGCAGACTTGAATTCATTGGCCGAAATACTGGCCGCTTTGCTCAAGCTCAGCGGCCACCTCAAGTATGCACACCCGCAGGATCTCGACGATTTCATCGACCTGAGCACGCGTCAGAATCAGCGGCGGTGACATCACGTTGAGATGCATGATCGGGCGCACCAGCAAACCTCGAGCCTGGGCGCGGGAATGAATCATTTCGCCGATGTTGATCTCGTCGGCAAACAACGCTTTAGTGCGCTTGTCGGCCACGAACTCGACGCATGCCATGAGCTTCTGGCAACGCACCTCGCCAACCAGCGGCAGATTACAGAGTGTCGCGAGCCGCTCTTCCAGATAGCCGCCGACGTCGTCGACATGCGCCAGCAGGTTTTCTCTTTCGATAATCTCAATGTTCTTCAATGCCGCCGTACAGCACACAGGATGGCCGCCGTAGGTAAAACCGTGAGTAAAGCAGCGCCCCTGGCCGGGTTCGGCAATCACCTTCCAGATACGGTCGGAAAAAATGCACGCTCCCAGCGGCAGATAAGCGGACGTCAGCCCTTTGGCGGTGGTGATAATGTCCGGTTGCACATCGAACAATTCATAAGAAGCGAAGAACTTGCCCAGCCGGCCAAACGATGTCACCACCTCGTCAGCGACAAAAAGAATGTCGTAGCGTTGGCATACTTCCCACATGCGCTTGAGGTAGCCCTTGGGCGGGATGATCACTCCGCCGGATCCCATGATCGGCTCGGCAAAAAAACCCGCCACCTTATCCGCACCGATAGACAGGATCTTGTCTTCAAATTCCTTGACCAGAAATTCAAGGAACTGCGCCTCGTCCATACCACTCGGCGCGCGATATGGGTTGGGGTTGGAGATGTGGTGAATTCTGTCGTTGGCGTAATCGAATTCAGGCACCCGGTCGGCGGCCTTGTTGCCGATTGACATCGTTAGAGTCGTGGAGCCGTGATAGGCGTTATAACGCGCGATTACATGCTTCTTGTCCGGTTTGCCACGGCAGTTCTGATAGTACTGAATCAGTCGGTACGCGGTGTCAACTGCAGTAGAGCCACCCGTGGTCAGAAACACGTGATCCAGATCCCCTGGCGCCAGGCTGACGAGCTTTTCGCACAGTTGGATCGCGACATTGTTGGACATGTCGGAAAACGGATTCGAATACGCCAGTTGCCGCACCTGATCGGCAATCGCCAGCGCCATTTCCTCGCGCCCCAATCCGATATTGGTGCACCACATTCCACCAACGGCATCGAGAAAGCGGTTGCCATGGGCGTCGATGATATAGGCACCGTCACCCGCCACAATGTTCAAGGAACCCTGTTCGCTGTGCTCGTCGAACATGTGGTAGCCGTGCATGTAGTGAGCTTTATCGGCGCTGACCAACCTGGCGTCATCTACAACAGCTGACAGTTGTTTATTGGCTGCAGTAACCATACAAAAAACCTCAAACCAAATAATTGAAGAATTAAATTCCGCTCTTTACGGTGCTCCAGACCCGAGTGATGGCACGCGTGTCTTTCGCGTTTTGGCTCTTCTGTGGAAACAGCCGTTGACGCGTCTGCTCATCGGGGTAGATAGCGGGATTGTTTCGTACATCGGCACTCAGCAACGGAGTGGCGGCCGCGTTGCTATTGGCGTAATGAATGTAATCACTCACCTCAGCCATCACCTGAGGCTGCATCAGATAGTCGAGGAACTTGTGGGCATTCGCGACATGGGGTGCGTCCACCGGAATGTACATATTGTCGAACCAGATCAACGAGCCTTCCTTGGGAATAAAGTAGGCAAGATTGATATCCAGTTTCGCTTCTTCGGCACGCGCCATTGCCGTCGCATAATCACCTGACCAGGTCATGGCCATGCACACGTCACCATTGGGCAGGCTGGTCAGGTAGTTGACCGAATCGAATTTGCGAATATATGGCCGCACCGACAACAACAAATCCTGGGCGGCTTTCAAATCTTCCGGCGCAGCGCTCTCAGGGTCGCGTCCCAGATATACCAGGGCTAACGGGATCACTTCCGTTGGCGCATCTACCAGCGTTACTCCGCAGTCGGCGAATCGCGAGACGATTTTTGGATCGAAGATCATCGCCAACGAACCGATCGGCGCGTCCGGCATGCGCTCCTTGATCTTGTCGACGTTGTAGGTGATGCCATTACTGCCCCAGGTATAGGGCGCCGAGTACTTCGTGCCGGCATCGAATCCCTGTTGCCCCTCCAGAACCTTCGGGTCAAGGTTGGTCCATTGGGGCAATAAACTCTTATCCAGCGGCTGGAAAACCTTGGCATGGATCAATGGCGGTGCGAGGGACGCATTCAACACGACCAGATCGTAGCCGGAATGACCGGTCATGAGCTTCGCCTGAACCGTTTCATAGGCGTCGAACGTGTCATAGATCACGTGGATGCCGGACGCCTTTTCGAAGTTGGCGATGGTTTTTTCGCCAATGTAATCCGCCCAGTTGTACAGCCGCAGCGTATTGGCCTCATTCTCCTCACCAGCCTGTACACCGACCGCTATGAGTACCAGGAGCGTACTGAAAATCAACTTGAATGCCTTGCTCATAGCAAAATCACCTTATCAAGCGACGCCGGTTCTGGATGACCGGTTGGACTCACTATTAAGGGATTCGGCCAATGACGCCATAACCCAAATGGGGGGCTATCAGGATTGAGCACTCCCGAACTGAACGGGATGGCAAAAAACAGCAGCTATGGTGACACGTTTTGTCATAGCGCCGACGAAGGACAGAAGTCTAGAGTGCCTTCCATAAAGATCACCCAACGATCACACAAGGCACCCGATGAACAACTTGATCGGACAACATCGTGAACAAGGCTTGCTGACGCTGACCTTCAACCGCCCGGACAAACTCAACGCGCTGAACAACAGCATGTATACGCAGTTGGCCGACCTGTTACTGGCAGCGGACGAAGATAACGAGACGGGCGCAATCATTCTCACCGGAGGCCCCTCGTGCTTCACCAGCGGTAACGATCTGGAGGATTTTCTGCAGCATCCACCTACTCATCTGGACAGCCCGCCGTTTCGCCTGATGGACGTGGTCGTCCACCTGCAAAAACCGCTGCTTGCAGCTGTTTGCGGGGTGGCTATCGGAATCGGTACCACGCTGCTTTTGCACTGCGATCAGGTGCTGGTCACGCAAAATTCCAAGCTTCGCATGCCGTTCGTGAATCTGGGCCTGTGCCCCGAATTCGGCGCCAGTCTGTTATTGCCCCGCCTGCTTGGCCATGCACGCGCGGCGCGCATGCTGCTCTGGGGCGAAAGCCTGGATGGTGGCGCTGCGGTCGCTTGTGGATTAGCGAATGAAGTGTTCGACGACGCAGAAAAATGCCTGACGGCCGCGCAGTATTTGGCCCGACGCCTGCTGGCACTGCCCCGGCAATCCCTGCTTCAGACGCGAAAACTGCTGAAGCAGGCGTCGATGGTTGAACTGGAGGCCACCTTACGCCAAGAAAACCTAATGTTCATCGAACGGCTCAACAGCATGGAGGCACAAACGGCGCTGAACACCCTCCTCCATCGCAGTAAATGAAGCTCGTCGGGGCCGATCCCAAGGCCATACCCATGAATCCGCCGCAGGATAGAAGCGGATAACGGCAACTGTCCCCCCGAAGGCGCCGTGTTCGCCTGCAAAAACTTCATTAACGCTCCCGCCGCCGGCGACAGGCCCCGCCCTTTGCGCGTGAGCATGCCGATCTGGCGCTCCACCTTCGGCTCGGCCAGGGGCAAAAAGGCGAGCTTTTCGTTCTCCTGTGGAAACGCCAGGTAAGGCAAGGTACTGATCCCGACGCCCTCCTCCAGCATCGCAATCAGCGAGATCATGTTGGAGATGAACAAGCGACTGTGCTCCAACCAGCATTCGGCATCGGTGCCTTCCAATAGCCGCGCCTGGCCCAGCTTCTGCTCCAGCTCGCGCACCGCCAGGGACATCGCCGGCTGCGTGCGGTAGGCCTGGCGTGCGGCGGCGTGGAAACTCTTGAGCTCAGCCACGAGAAGGAAGTAGCGCAGCTGGGCGATTTTAAGCTCAGGCAACATGGTTATTAATCCTTATCGAATCATTTTATTTATTAATTTTTATTTGCGACATATGGCTCGCAAGATGAGAGCCAGGCAAACGGAGGCTTCTCAATCTCACTCATTCCCTACAAAAACTACATCGATGGACAGTGGTGCGAAGGTCACACCACGCTAAGCAACTACAGTCCCTCGGACAGCCGCGACTTGATCGGTGAATATCAGCAGGCCAGCGCCGAACAAACACGGTTAGCGATCCAGGCCGCCCGCTGTGCGCAGCCGCTGTGGGCCGCCACTGGCCTGGAAGCGCGCCAACTTCTGCTAATGGCCATCGGCGACGAGCTGATTGCCCGCAAACAGAGCTCGGCCAACTGCTCTCCCGTGAAGAAGGCAAGCCACTGGCCGAGGGCATCGACGAGGTCAACCGCAGTGGCCAGTTCTTCCACTACTACGCCGCCGAGGTATTGCGCCAGATGGGCGAGACCGCCGCCTCCGTGCGCCCCGGTATCGACATCGAGGTACACCGCGAGCCGGTGGGCGTGGTGGGCGTGTGGGCATCATCACCCCTTGGAACTTCCCCATGGCCACCGCTGCCTGGAAGGCTCCGGCCCAGGCCTTCGGCAACGCCGCAGTGTTCAAGCCGGCCAACCTGGTGCCAGCGAGTTCAAGCGCCGCGCCCAAACCAGCTGCGTGATGGTCAATCTGCCCACCGCCGGCACCGATTACCACGTGCCGTTCGGCGGCCGCAAAGCCTCCAGCTTCGGGCCACGCGCTATCTTCCGCGCAACTCAAGCTATTGACGTAAGTGTTATGGCAATTCCACCAGCACTCCATTGGCGTACTTCGCTTCCTGGGGCTTGAACATTCCAGGACGGATGCTTACCCGAATTTTCTTGCACAGCGACTGCTGAGCCCGAAGTTTGTCCGTAGCCCTCATCATGTAAGTCGCTATAGCTTCTTTTATCGGTGTTATCTCGGTGAGGTGCGTGCCGAACATTCGGCTGCAGCAAATCTCCTATTTGGGCGGATCAGCGCAACAACCAGCGTGACATTAGACGTGTCGTCATGGGCATCAACCAATAGACCATATTGAAGGACACTAACCCAGCCACCAACACCTTGAACAACCAAGCGGGTAGATGCAGATCAGAAAGTTCAAGCAACACCGCCAAAAAACCCGGCATAAAAACTGACAATGGCAAGACTACCGACCAGGACAGTAGCCATTGCTTCCAGCGTGCAACTGTGGCCCGTCCTTGCATCGGCTCAAACCAGAATTTCGAATCATCGTCGACGCGATGGTAATCCTGCCGCAGCCAGGGCCGCGACTCATGCAGCAATGCCTGGCGCACGTCAGAGCCCAGCCACGCCAAGACATGGCACTTGCTGGTAAAGCGCAGGATTATTGCGTATCGCAACTGCGGCCCTACGGGTTTGACTACATCAGTAGCTAAATAACCAGGGAACTGCTGATGGGCATAGATGGCCTTGTTCATCCATTGCTCATACAAGGCCTGATGCTGCGGATTGACCTCATGCACAATCACACTGACGCCAATGTCGGCGTCAATGCTCATTGTTGTTGCCTCCTGAGCATCGCCCGGTGGTAGATACCTTCACGTGCGAGAATCATTGGATCGTGACTTGGCTTAATGCCGTCGAGCAAGCGTCCGGGGCTGAAGGCAAGCCGCTGCTGGGCGAGTTGTTGTTCCTCTGCCGAAACAAGAGCGTCGAGGGTCAACATCCCAAGTTCGACTTCCTGATGGTTGCGCGACCAAGGAATCGAACCGTCTTCGATGGCATCTCCTGGGGCTGCCAGTTGCACCATGAGTCGCAACTTCACCGTCCCCTTGGTCAATCGTGCGCCGATTTCGTCCTGCAAGTAATCGGCAGGCATCGAGGCGGCTTGCTCGTCGCTCAATAAAGGTTCTGGCAGCAACGGTTCAATGCGATAGCGACCGACATGGTCTTCACCCTGACGGTTGCTGAACACTAGGGCGTTGACGCCAAAGTATTCAGCACTAACGTAGCTGCTCGGTGCTGGCTTGGGCGTCTCAAGAAAATGCTGTGCCCTTGGATGGGTGACCAGAAATGCTTGCAGTGGCAAAGGATCGGACGGTGTGGCGACGTTGGCAGCAATGCCTTGCAAAAAGCTTAGGAAGTCTTCGGGGGTGGCCACCGGAAAGCCATTGAACGAGTGCGCCACGATATCCGTAGACTCACCGTCCGGTAGCGTAAAACGAACGGCCAGACCATGGGGACTGGCCATCGGGTCGCCGTCTTCGGTAGCAGGCAGGCCACTGAAGTTGGAGAACCTCATCAATACCGGTACTGGCTGTCCCTGGAAATGAGCTGCTCGAGTAAGCGCCGGAGCCGCTTCAGAGGCGGTAAAGGTGCCACGTAACAACACGCCCTTGGCATGCGTTACGCGAAACCCAGGATGATGCCCGAAGGTGGCGTTGAGCGTGTCAAGCAACGCGTCGTAGAGTTTGTCCTGGGGCATGGAGGTGTTTCTCACGGGAGAAGAATTATCTTCGATGGCGGCGAAGGCAGAGGACGCTGCCAGCGTCCCAGCCAACAGCGCGCCTGCCATTAGTCGGGGCAGTCGCATCGGGGCTCAGCTCTGAGCCGCAAAGGATGGATAGTCCGTGTAACCCCGGGCGTCGCCACCGTAAAAGGTGCTGCCATCAGGCTCCGCTAACTCGGCGTCGAGCGCGAACCGCTGCGGCAGGTCGGGATTGGCGATGAAGGGTTTGCCGAACGCCACGGCATCGGCAAGTCCTTGCGCGACGATGTGTTGCGCGTCAGCCTGCTGATAGCCACCGCATACGAAGATCGCACCGCTGAACGCCGAGCGCAGTTGCGCGCGAAACCCTGAGGGATAATCCACACCGGGCCACTCGGACAAATGCAGGTAAGCGATGCGCCGCTGACTGAGAGACTCGGCGAGGTACAAAGTAATGTCCTGAGCTTCGACGCTGAAGTCCATATCGTTGACGCTGGGTGGGCACCACGGCGAAAGGCGGATACCGACCCGATCCGCACCAATGGCAGCCGAAACCGCGTCCACCACTTCCACGACAAAACGTGCACGGTTCTCCAGCGAGCCACCGTAGCGGTCAGTGCGCTCGTTGGTGGTGACGGAGAGAAATTGCTCCAGCAAAAAACCGTTTGCGCCTTGCACTTCAACCAGATCAAAGCCTGCGGCGCGGGCCCACAGTGCGGCCTGGACAAACTCCTGCACGACCGCCGCAATCCCCTCTTCGCTCAACGCCTCTGGCATGTCGCAATCGACCATACTCGGCATACCTTCATCATCGAAGGCGAAAATCTTGGCCTGTGCACGAATAGCTGAAGGCGCCAGAGGCGACTGGCCCTGGGGTAAGACCGAGTGATGGGAAATGCGGCCGACATGCCACAGCTGGGCGGCGATCAGACCTCCGTTGGCATGAACCTCGTCAGTCACCTGCCTCCAGCCAGTTTGCTGGGCCTCGGTATAGATACCGGGTGTGTAGGCATAGCCTTTGGCGCCGGGAGAAATCGGCATACCTTCGCTGATCAGCAGCCCTGCACCTGCACGCTGACCATAGTATCGGGCGTTGAGTGCTGTGGGGATATCACCGGGCTGGGCAGAGCGCGAACGAGTCATCGGAGCCATCAGCACACGGTTGGCCAAGGTGAATGGCCCGACATCCAAAGGATCTAGTAAGGTTTTTGTACGATTCATGAATATGATTCTCTGTACAGCCGCCTACGCACCAACGCGCGCAGGCGAACTGATTTAATTTAAGCTTGGCGCAGGCCGGGATTGAGGGCGATATGTTTGTATTCGACAAAGTCATCCATGGCAGCTACGCCGTTGAGGCGTCCCTGGCCCGACTGTTTAAAACCACCCTCCTCAAACTCGTCGTAGACCACTGCCCAGTCGTTGACCCATACAGTGCCAACCTCCAGTTCACGGGCAACCCGCAGAGAACGGTCGACATCGCGAGTCCACACGCCAGCCGCCAGGCCGAACTCACTGTTGTTAGCCAGCTCGATCGCCTCGGCTTCGCTATCGAACACCTGTAGGGTCAGCACCGGGCCGAACGTCTCGCGCTGGACAATGGGCATATTAGGGTCAGTGACGCGCAGCAAGGTCGGGCGATAGAAAGCGCCCTTGGCCAATGGCCCCTCGGTGACCGGCCCGCCGCGAACGATGATTTGAGCGCCGTCGGTGATCGCTTCCTCCACCACTTGGTTGACCCGCTGCACGTTAGGTTTATCTATCAACGGCCCCATTTCGCTGGCGGGATCCGCAGCCGGCCCCACGCGCACGGCTTCCAACCGCGCGGCCAAGCGCTCCGTCAGCGCCGTGGCAATATCACGTTGCACCAGCAGCCGCGACCCCGTCATGCAGAATTGACCAGCGAATACCGTCAGAGCTTTTTCTAACGTTGGCACGACAACATCAAGGTCAGCGTCGTTAAACACCAGCATTGGCGTTTTCCCACCCAGTTCCAGGCCAAAGCGTTTGAGGTGCTGTGCACCCGCAGCGGAAATCGCCCGACCGGTGCTTGTGCTACCGGTGAAACTGATCACCGGAACCTTGGGCGACTCCACCAGATGTATGGAACCGGTCGCACCCAGTTCACTGAACAGATTGATGACGCCACGAGGCAGCGACGCCGCCTCACTCATGATCCGTGCTACCAGGCAGTTGGTCTGGGCCGTTTGCCCGGGCATTTTGATCACTGTGGTGCAACCGGCAGCCAGGGCAGGTGCCAGGGAGCGAATCATCAGTACCACTGGTGAATTCCACGGCACGATGATGCCCGCTACGCCCACTGCTTGACGGATCACCAGGGAAATTTTGCCAGGCTTGGGCTCGGCCGCACGACCGTATTCGGCGCGAGCAAGAGCGGCGTAATAGCGCAGTTTGGAGGGCACCATAGTGACCTCGAACTCGGCTTCGGGTCTGATCTTGCCGTTTTCTAGCGCCAGGGTGTCGATCAACTCATCTGCGTTGCGCTCGAAAGCATCCGCCAACTCCAACAATACCTTGGCGCGCAAGTTACGATCGTCTTTCCAAGGCGTTTCAGCGAACGACCGTTGTGCCGCCTTAATTGCCTGTTGCGCTTCGTTTAAGCCACCTTCGGCGTATTGACCAATCAGCTCATAGGTCGCTGGGTCGATGGAGTCTTTGTAAACACCGGAGTCCAGCCATTGGCCGTCGATCCAGTTCAAAGCTGGAGTGCTGTTCATAGAGGCAGATTCCTGAGGATTAAACGTAGAGACGAGCAATGTGCTCGGCGGTGGCAATCACAGTGATGTTGGTGGCTACCGAAGGCACATCAGGGAAGATCGAAGCGTCCACTACCCGCAGGCCCTGCACGCCGATAACCCGCGCTTGCAGATCGACCACCGCTCGCGCATCGCCCGGCCGCCCCATGGGAGCAGTCGAGGTCGGGTGGTGATAGGTATCGAGACTAGCTTTGACGCTGGCCAGTAAAGCCTCGTCGGTGTCGTTGCCTTGGCCCGGGTTGAGCTCGGAATGGATCAGCTTATTGAGTGGTGCCGTTGTGCCGATTTTGCGGGACAGGCGGATGCCATCCAGCAGACGCTGGCGATCCTTTTCATCAGCCAGAAAATTCAGATCGATGTTCGGTGCTACGAACGGATCGCGACTAGCGAGCGTCACTTTGCCTCGGGACAGTGGTCGAGTCAGGGCTACCGCGAGAACGAAGCCAACCTTGGTCGGGCTCTGGTCGTGGGGAAACAAGTGGGTGGCCGTGATATGAAGATCCAGATCACCGTTCTCGGCTGTACTGCTGTGAGTCCAGAGTTTTGCACCAATGGCTGGCGACTGACTGCCAATCACATCAGGCTTGGCGGCATAGGCGTTGTAGTAGAACGGGTGATCCACCAAGTTTTGTCCCACAGGCAGCTCGGCGACCAGTGGAATTTGCAAGGCACGGAGATCCTCCCCCGGGCCAATGCCGGAACGCAACAGGATCGCGGCACTGCCATAGCTGCCAGCCGAAAGGATGACTTCACCAGACAAGAGCTTTTCCCCGTTGGCCAGTTGCACACCGATTGCGCGCTTACCGTCGAACAGAACTTTATCTACCAAGCTGTCGGGACGGATATGCAGGTTGTCGCGGGCTCGCACCTCATCGGTAAGGTAGGCCATGCCGGTGTTGACTCGCACACCGTTGACGATATTCATCGGGTACGGCCCTACTCCGTTGGCGTCAGCACCGTCAAAATCGGTAACCACTTTGTAGCCATTGGCGACCGTGGCGTCGATGAAGGCGCGCTGCATGGGGGTTACATCTGTATTACTGAGTTGATGCACAGGGAGCGGCCCTTCATGGCCGTGTAGCTGGCTGGCACCACTGCTGTGAGTTTCCAGCTTTTTGAAGGAAGGCAGCAGCTCTTCATAACTCCAGCCTGGCAGATCCCAGCGCTTGAAGTCGTTAGGGCGCGCACGGATTGCCACTGCGCCATTGATTGCCGAGCTCCCCCCCAGCACCTTACCGCGCAATGCCCCGATAGGATGTTCGATGTAGCCCGGCTGGGTCTTGTAGCCCCATTCAAACTCCGGATTGCCATTGGCACCAACGGTGTCGCTGCTAGCGATAATCTCGGGGTAATTATTCGGGTCATAGCTATGGCCCGCCTCAAGCAACAACACCTGACGCTTGCTGTTCTCGCTCAAGCGACGAGCCATAACCGCGCCGGCCGAACCTCCACCGATGATGATCACATCGACCGGGGTACTACGGCCTTCACTCCTACCGGGTTTGCTGCCTGGTTCCAAAACCTGCGCCAAGCCATTGCCCGCCGCCAAAGTCGCGGCAACCATAACGCCACCTGCCAATACAGCACGGCGAGCAGGATTGCTAAGGGTTCTCTTCATCCGTCTTCTTCCCTGTCAGACGCTCGGTAGTGCGTCTGGTGGAAAAAGCATAATTCAAGGCTCAGATCACCATAAGCCGGCAAAGAACGAATCAACGATTCGTTTTTTGCGAACGCATCAACTTGATCGCTGCGAGTGAGCCGCCAGCATTTGTTCCCACACCGGGGGACTGCCGATCTGTTCGATGAGGAAATTAGTCAGCGCTTGAAGCTTGAGCGAAGCCCTCTGAGATCGCCGGTAAACCATTGAGAAGTTGCCACCACGAGGTGCGTAGGGTGCCAGAACCTCTTCAAGTTCACCGGCCACAATGTCCGGTGCGGCCAGGAAGGTGGGCAAAATAGCTAGACCCATACCGGCCTTGGCGGCCTCCATGAGTTGATGACCATTGTTAGTGCGCATACGGCAGCGCACAGGAAACGACTCCAATGTGTTGTTCACTGGTAGCGTCCATCTGCCAAGTGGCTCGCGATTCACATAGAGCATGGCGAAATGCTGGGCCAGATCTTGCGGGACTTGCGGTGTTCCGTGAGCAGCCAGGTAGGCTGGGCTCGCGCAGATGATATGGCGGTTGGCAGTAATGGTTCTGGCGATGAGCGAGGAGTCAGGTAACTCACCGATACGGATGGCTGCGTCAAACTTCTCTTCGTGTAAGTTGACGTTGCGATCATCATATTCGACATCCAACCGCAGTTCAGGGTAAAGCATAGCGAAGGACGACAAAATCGGCGTCAGGTAACGAATGCTAAAAGCCATAGGAGCCGCAATCCGTAGGCTCCCGCGCAAACTCGATTGTGATGTCAGGACGGCGTCTTCGGCATCTTCGACATCGGTAAGAATGCGCACACAATAACGGTAAAACACCTCACCCGATTCAGTCAGCCGAGCCTGGCGACCACGCTCCAGCAAGATGCTATCCAGGCGTTTTTCCAGTTTCTGGATACGCTGGCAGACCATTGATTTGGCCGTACCCAAACGCCGAGCCGCTTCGGAAATACTGCCAGTGTCCGCCACCATGACAAAAGAATGCATCTCGGACAGTTTGTTCAAGGTTTTTAATCCAAAGAAAAGTTATGTACATGCTTCTGCATTCGCATGCACTCTTGACGTTTTTTATAAGTAGTTAAGAGATATTCTTGGTTGCATCGGATAACTTTCCGTCATCATGATACCGGTCGGCGCGCATGTCCATGGGCTCGGTGGCGAGCCAGATGGAGTCGATGCGGATCATTGCGTTAGTCCGCGAACGAATCGGGTACAGCCATCAGGATCGGAGGCCGGCCATTTCACGGTCATCGTTCCTAGCCCGCACGGCAACTCGATGCTGACGGACTTCTCGTTCTGAATGTTTGATTCCAGCTTCACCGGCAAGAAAGCGACCAAGTCAGTGAGCTGTTGATCGCGGTAAAGCGGCAACCATTTTCGCACGACGTTAGCGTTGATGCCGTGACTCATCGCGACACTGGCAACAGAGGCGCCCGGTTGCAGGCATTCCTGGACGACTTGAGTTTTGAAGGGCTTTGGATAAGAGGTTCGTTGGTGCATGGAAATCCTGACATTAAGGGCAATCGCGTCCGCTTAAAAATACGCGGACACCATCGCCCTTAATGTTGGAGTTCGGAAGGTGTGTTGGCTGGACGCTTACGAATGAAGGCGATTCGAGTCACCATATCCTGTGGAGCTATGTGATTGCAGCTAGAGTCCGAACGCCAGTTTCAGTTCACTCGGTTGCGCCCGCTGCGCTTGGCTAGATAGAGCGCATCATCAGCACGAGTCAGAAGGCTTTCCACGTCGTCACCAGCTTTGGCGAGGGCGACACCAAAGGACGCAGTTACGGTGTCTAGCACCTCATCCGTGCCACGAACCTTGATCCGCAGCGCCTGGATTTTTAGGCGCAGCTGCTCAGCAAAAGTATGAGCACTGGTGAGATCAAAACACGCTTGCAGGACTACACAGAACTCTTCACCACCATAGCGTGCCGCCAGGGCCTGAGGCGGGAGCGAGTTCCGTAACACCTGACCAACATGCTCAAGTACGCGGTCGCCCAGAGGATGGCCATACCGGTCATTGAACTGCTTGAAATGATCAATATCCAACATGACCAATGCCACCCCATGAGGAGCGTTGATCAACGCATGCTCCAGCAAGCGAGTGAAGGTAGCTCGGTTCAACACCTTGGTCAGCCCATCCAAAGATGCAGCCAGTTGGGCTCGCTCGAGCTTGTCTCTCAGACTCTTAATTTCATTCTGCGCTGAGTGCAGCTGGGAGAGGAAAAGCTCTTGCTGATCCTGCATGACCTGGGTGCTTTGTTGCAGCTCGCTCAGAATGGCGGGCAACCTCTTGTCGACCGGCTCCGCGAGCATTTCCATGCAATACCCTAGACTGGCTTGAAAGTTGACACTGCCATTCACGCTACGCGAGACATTACGCTCCATGTCGTCAACCAGATTGATCGCTTGTTGTTGCCCTGCGCGCGCCTCCTCCAATTCGTCACGAATGATGTAGTCGCGAAAAAGCTTCGTAGCGGATTCTGGAGGGAAACAGTCGAAGTCTTTGACCACCCTGTCCAGAAGGCGATTAAGCTCTGGCTCCTGACCTTTGCTGTAGGTGTACCAGAGAGCATAGTGCGCGGGATTGGGTGGAATGTTGTGACGCACCATCAGTGGTACGGCCTGTTTCAGTAGAGCCGCCGCCTCGCGGGAGTCCTCTGGATACAGCGTTAGGGCAGTCGCACGCGTCTCTGATTGGCTCATAACGTCACTGTAGTTGGTTTTTATTGGCATATATGAAGTCGGGGGCAGCATATCCTTACGTACACCAAGAGGCCATACATAATGTATACCTACTCCCTGTTGGACTAGCATAGGCCGAACTCGACTACATCAATTTGCTGATGAAGTTGCGTAAGCGTCCGGCGAATTCACCTACCCGATCCCAGCGATAAGGGCGATGTTGTCCACTTAAAAATACGTGGACACTATCGCCCCTATCATCAGGATTGCCATCATCGCTGAGCCATTGAACTAGCAGCAGTGCCGTTTGGGATATCTCATGAACATCTGGCATCGCCCATAAGTTAAACCAGATGAGCGTCCCTCTGCCCATCAATATCTCAGGAGTTTCGAGGTGTGAGGCGTGAGAATTAATCGGACTGCGCAAAGGTTAATCGGACTCCCTTTCATTTCAGCTTCTTAAGAGAGCGGCGCAGACGATCGTCAGCGAACAGATCTCTGCGATCCTGCATGAAGCGAAGGTATACATGGACGTCGTTGGAATTTCGTTTGTTACAGCCTAGCCTCATCACTGTATTAGGAAGGCACCTGAGAAGGCCACTTAGCACGGTCTAAGCTGCCAGTGAGACCGCGCTGAAGTGCTTACATCCATCTCTCTTGGGGTGATTGCCAAGAAGCAGAGCAAGCTGAAATTTCCGGAAGCGGTTATTCCTGCTGCCAAGCCCTGCCTTCGAAGATCTTATCTAGAGGGGTATGAAAGAGGTGATTGGAATAATTACTCAACGTCTTTATCGCAATTGCCAGAACGACCTCCAGGATCTGCCGTTCGCCATAGCCGCCCCCTTGGAATGCTTGAACGGCGGACTTAGACGGCAACCCCCGGGTATGGAACATCACACGTGTGAACGCGGCCAATGCCGAGAGTTTTTCATCTTCGATCACTGTGTTGTCACGAATCGCATTGGTGGTTTGCGGGGCGAGCCCTGACTTCATATCGGCAATGGCGCTATGAGCCGAGACACAGTATTCGCATCCGTTTTCGCGACTGATAACCAAAAAAATCAGCTCCTGTTCCGCCGATGTAAAACCTGACTCGTTACGGAATGCTGAATAGCCTTCCAGGTATGTCTCCAGCAGGCCAGGCGAATTCGCCATGTGGGAGTACATGTTTGGGAGAACGCCTGCTTGTGCTTTGCCTTTGGTCAAAACGTCCTTTGCTCGGCCTTCGGAGGCCTCCAGTTCAATAGCTGGCAGCGTCATTTTGTATTCAGAAAGCATGTGCATGCTCCTCATAATATAGACAGATTGGTCTTTTATTCGGTAGCCAGAGCATTTAAATGATAGCGTCATCCAGATACCCGAGGACAGTAATGAAATCGGGAGAGGTCGGTTGGGCTCAACGCATAGACCACGACCCACACTGAAATGCACTTCGGCAACCAAGGCGTTTGAGGATGCTGATAACAAAACCAAAGAGCCACGGTTTGGCGCTTGAGATGCTTGGCCCAGCTCCGCAAGTTCGAGGATGCCTTTCATTTTGACTCCGGCCCTACCAGGGTCCAGTGTTCGTAGTATCCGCAACAAGTTCTAAATTCGTGCTGACATACATGCGGGTGGACACCACGATTCAATGGCTATTAGTTAACAAGTGAATTCCATACTTTCACCATCTGCTGGGATCCGCAAACGCTGGTCAATACCGGCTAGTTTTCCTGCTTTAGCGAGTGCGGATCTAGTTACCGGGCAATGGCTGACCGCTTCCATGTGATTGGCCACCACCGTTCCGCGACTCAGCCGAGTGAATTCAACGACTTCGTCAATCCCCATGATAATGTCGTCACCAAAATCAAATCGTGCACCCCCAGCAGGTACAACGCTGACGTGTGGCCGGTGGTGTAGCACGAAATCCCGTATGGTCGGCGTGAGAATTGTATCGCCAGCCAGATAGAGGCTGGGTTCGCCTGGCATTTCGATTAAGTAACCGACACCGTGCTCCATCAACTTGCCAATCAGGCCTTTTCCATGGGTGCATTTGATTGTACGAATCGTGCCGCCCAAAAAGAGATTAGGCTGCTCATGATTTTCCGGAAGCGGCTGGATGTTTAAGCCTTGCTCTGCAAGATGGGGCGCGTCGTGCGGTGAACAGATCACTGGAATTTGTCTCTCGCGAAGCCATCTTTTGGCTGCTCGATCCAAGTGGTCGAAGTGCCCCTTTTGGCAGTGGGTGATCAGACAGTGGGTTACCGCATCGAGAACAGTCGAGGTTGAATCCGGCAATTCTACGATTGGGTTGCGCTGCCTGGCGCCGAATAATCGTAAGGGCGGGAGCGCATCTTTTCGCGCCATCATTGGATCGACAAGGATGCGATGGAGGCCGATTTCAATAATGATTGTGGCATTTCGAATGTGTTGAATTTTCATCATAAAAACCCTTTGGAAAGAGATCTTATGGTGCCAATCCGATACGGAGTCCATAATGGCAAGATTAGTCATAATGGATTCATTTTAGGCCATGTCCAAAACTTTAAGAGTTGGTCTCCTCCTGTTCTCCAATTGCATGCCTGCGGGCTTGTTTGCATTCGCAGATCTTCTGTACGCAGCGAATCGGCGCACAGGTCATGATCTCTTCGAAACTGTCTATGTCGCGGAGCAGATCGGGCCAGTTGAGTGTGCGCATGGCGTGACGTTGCAGGCGACAGCCTCCCTTGATAGCGACGAACTGGACGCTATCTTGGTGCCAGGCTTCTGGGCGGAGTCGGCGCAGGAGGTTGAAACGGAGTTGGTCGTTCATACGCCCCTGGTGGCAGCCCTATCGAATCGTGCCAAAACATGCAAGCTTTTGAGTTATTGCACGGGCGTTTGTCTACTTGCCGCGAGTGGTCAGTTAAATGATCAGGCGGCAACGATCACATGGTGGTTAGTGGAGACAATGGCTCAGCGCTACAAAAAGGTGCGCTGGCAAAGCGAGCAGATCTGCATCATTAACCAGAGAACGGCCACAGCTTCAGGCGTAAACGGATATCTGCCCATCGCCCAGGCGCTGATCGAAAAGAACGTCAGCTCTGAAATTTTTCGAGACCTCATCAAGTTGATGGTGCTACCACGCCCTGCTGTCGCTCACACCGCGTTTCAGACAATAAGCCTAATGGAGCAGTCCGAAAGGTTACTACGCAAGCTAATTGTCTTGGTTGAGCAACTGCCGGCTGAACAACTTACAGTGGAAAAGTTAGCGGATAAACTCGGAATGTCCGCGCGAACTCTCGCGCGCAAGGTCAAAAAAGAAACAGGCCTAGCGGTGGCTGCCTATGCCCGTCTTATTAAGTTAAACCAGGTCAGCGAACGCCTCACCTTGACGTCATCAACCGTCAGCACAATTAGCATAGAGCTTGGTTTCAGCAGTGATTCCAATATGCGGCGAATGTTCAAAGAATTGACTGCCCTAACGCCAGCGGAATATCGACAAAAGTTTGGCCGTTACTGATGTGCGTTGGGTCTTAATATGGAATATCTAGTCCAAGTCCAGAATGGCGAATCATAAATTCGCCGGTTCGAGGGTGAAATCAAATCCGCGTTATGGAGTTGAGGAGGGGTTGCTGGCGTTCTTCGAGAACTCGTTCGCGCAACGTATCGAGAAACAGTTTGAGCACCGGCGAGTCATCGTCTGCGCGGTAAGTGGCGTACAACGGCACTTCCGGCAACGCTGGGGTCAGGCGGCGAAACACCAGCCCGGGTGGCGCCAGCTGCTCGATGGACGCTGGCAATAACGCCACACCGAAACCGGCTTGCACCAGGCTGAGCAAGGTTTGAACCTCGATCACCTGTTGGCGGATTTGTGGGGTAAAACCGGCCTTGATGCAGCACTGATAGAGAAAATCTGCAAACCGCGACTGCTTGAGTTCCAGCGCCACAAAAGGCTCCTGTGCCAAGTCCGCCGGCGCCAGGCTTTCGCATCGAGCCAAAGGATGATCGACAGGCATGACCACGCGAATCGGCTCGTAGATCAGCAGTTCATTGCGCAACTGCGGATCGTCATAGCCGACCCGGAATACACAGGCATCGATGCGTTTCTCCTTCAACGCTATGACCTGTGCCGCTGGCGTCATTTCATGCAGGCGCCAGGACACCTGAGGATAGCGCTCACGAAATAGATGTAAGGCCCGCGGCAGCACGCCAACCATCACCGAACTGATCATGCCGATTTCCAGCTCGCCCAACTGACCACGACCGGTCTGACGAGTCAGGTCCAGCGCGCGGTTCAGTTGTTCGAACACCAGCGGCGCCTGTTCCTTGAGTATCTGTCCGGCCGCCGTCAGCTCGACCCGGTGATGACTACGCTCGAACAGCGGCGTACCCAGCTCCTCTTCCAGCAGACGAATCTGCTGGCTCAGCGGCGGTTGGCAAATGTGCAAACGCGTGGCAGCCCGGCCAAAGTGCAGCTCTTCAGCAAGGGCCATGAAATACCGCAGCAATCGCAAGTCCATGACGGCTATCCCAGGGTCAGTGGCGTCGAGCGCTGGCGCACACCGGTCAAGCTGAACAGCGCATTGGCGATGGCCGGGGCCACCGACGTGCTGCCCAGTTCACCGACACCTCCAGGTTTGCTCGGCTCGCCGTCCAGTACCAGAATATCTATCGTCGGCATGTCCGACATCCGGGGCACCCGGTAATCATGGAAGTTGCTCTGCACCACCCTGCCCTGTTTGATGTCCATGCGGTCGAACAGCGCGTGGCCGAGGCCCCACATCAAGCCGCCGTAGATCTGCTCTTCGACACCGCCCGGCGACACCGCCAGGCCGCAATCGACCACGCAGGTGAGCTTATCGACCTTGATCACACCGTCTTTTTTCGAAAGTCTGGCGACCACCGCGATGAAGCTGGTGTAACCCTGATTGGTGGCGATCCCCAAGGTTGTCCCTTCCGGCAATGGCTGGCCCCAACCGGCACGTTCGGCGGCGTTCTTCAGCACCGCGACGTGCCGGGGCCGGCCTTGCATATTGGCTAGGCGAAAGGCCAACGGATCCTGTCCCGAGCTGTGTGCCAATTCGTCCATGAAACTTTCGACGGCAAACACATTGGGAATGAAACTCACGGAGCGATACCAACCGCTGGGCACGTTGCTTTCGTGCCTGACCCAGACCAGGTCCAGATTCGCAGGACGATAAGCAAAGTCCCACGCGGTGATAGCCTCGGTCGTGCTGTAGTCCATGTGGTCGGGGCGTTCGAAATAGCCTGGTTCCCACTGTTCCGGTGAAGCCGGTGAGACCGCGTCAAGTTTCAACGCCGTGAGTTTTCCCTGAGCATCCAGCGCACCTTTGACTCGATGCAGAGTCGCAGGGTGCATGAACAGCGAACGCATTTCGTCTTCACGGCTGTTCATCAGCTTGACTGGCACCTTCGCCTGCTGCGCCAGGTATGCCACTTCGAACAACCAGTACTTGGCCTCCCGCGCCCCGAAGCTGCCACCGGACACCAACTCGTTGATGGTGACCTTGTCCTTGGCGATCTTGCACACCGTTTGCGCAGCTTCCAGCGCCGAAGATGGCACCTGAACGCCGCCCCAGTAGGTGATGGCGTTATTCTTCACCTCGGCGGTAATGCAGATCGGTTCCAGCGGGTTCTGCACCTTGTATGGCATGAGGTAATCGGCCTCGAGCAGCTTCGCGGCGTTCGGCCACTGAGCGCTCACGTCACCTGCAACCATGGCGGACACCCGTTGTGCTTTTTTGTCGTGGATGGCCGCCGCTTGCGCCGTCGCCAGTTGATCGCTGTCGAAACCGGCCAAGGGTGAATCGCTCCATTGCACCTTGAGCAACGCACGACCCTGTTGGGCGGCCCAGTAGTTGTCCGCGAGCACTGCGACGCCTTCCTGATTGCCGCCGAGCACATCAGCCCTGCCGGGAATCGCGATCACCTTACGCACGCCCGGTACTTGCAACGCCGTACTGGAATCCACCGAGACAACCTTGGCGCCGACCACCGGCGTGCGCTGAATCACCGCCACCAGCATCTCTGGCAATTCCACGTCGATGCTGTACTTGAAGCGCCCGCAAACCTTGGCTGCCGCATCG
This sequence comes from Pseudomonas sp. ZS1P83, assembly GCF_054897825.1. Taxonomy (NCBI): domain Bacteria; kingdom Pseudomonadati; phylum Pseudomonadota; class Gammaproteobacteria; order Pseudomonadales; family Pseudomonadaceae; genus Pseudomonas; species Pseudomonas sp. ZS1P83. The sequence continues at coordinate 2,187,660 of NZ_CM142706.1, read as the reverse complement.
CGCTTGTGCCGCAGTTTGCCAATGTACTTGAACTGCGCGGGGTCCTTCAGAGTGACCTTGGCCGGTGCTGGCAATTTCGCAGCAACACTCACCAGCTCACCGTAACCCAGGCTGCGTTTGCTGGCGGAGTGCACCACCCGGCCCTCTTCGGTTGTGCAACTGCCGGGACTGACTTTCCATTGCGTGGCCGCCGCAGTGATCAGCAATGCGCGCGCCGTGGCACCGGCCATCCGCAGGCGATCGTATTCCAGCGAAACACTGGTGCTACCCCCCGTCGAGAAGACTTTCCATATCGGGTGAATGTAGGTTTCAAAGAACGGATTTTCCGGCGATATCACCTGCACGGTCATCGGGTTGACGTCCAGTTCCTCGGCCACGCAAGCGGCCAATGCAGTGTGGGTGCCTGTGCCGGAATCGTGTTTGTGCACCACCAGTTTCACCGTGCCGTCGGGCAATACCCGAACCCAGGCGTTGGGCTCGAATTCACCCGCAGGCGCAGGTCCTTTCAGGTCCGTAGCGGCTATGCCTGAGGGCAGATAGAACGCAATTGCCAGGCCGCTGGCAACCGTGGCAGCCTGCTTGAGAAAGAGACGGCGCGGCAGTTCGATCTGAGTGTCGTCGATAAACGTCATCACGCCTCCTTCGGCGCAGCAGCTGCGCGCTTGATGGCTTTATTGATTCGCCCGTAAGTGCCGCAGCGGCACACGTTGCCGGACATGGCATTGCGGATCGAGTCATCGGTGACTGTCGCACCGGTGTTGAGCAACGCGGCCGCGGACATGATCTGCCCGGATTGACAGTAACCACATTGCGGAACATCTTCGGCAACCCAGGCCAGTTGCAGCGGATGCTGTTCGGTGGGTGACAAGCCCTCGATGGTGGTGATGCTGTGTCCCGCCACGGCGGCGACCGGCAGTTGGCAGGAACGTACTGCGACACCGTCCAGGTGTACGGTACAGGCACCGCACAGGCCCATGCCGCAACCGAACTTGGTGCCGGTGAGTTTCAAGTGATCACGCAACACCCATAACAAGGGCATGGAGGGCGATGTCTCTACCAGCTCGTGTCGTTCGCCGTTTATCGTGAATTCGATCATTGTCAGGCTCCAAGAGAGCGGCCCGTCTTTGTGCAGGCCTGGTCGCCGATTATTGGGAGCCTGCGCAAAAACGGGCCAGCGACGATTTCTGCCATCCTGTGTAAGTAGGACTAACAGCATGTACAAGCGATACCCGTCGGTGCAGTCCATGAGTGCATTCATCCAGGCCGCGCGCAGCGGAAGCTTCTCCAGTGCCGCGCGCAAACTCGACCTGACTCACAGCGCTATCAGCCAGCAGATCCGCAGCCTGGAAGACTTCATCGGCCAGCCGCTGTTCGTACGCGAAGGTGGCGGCAGTAACCTGACCGATGCCGGGCAATTGTTTGCCAGTGTGCTGTCCGACGGCCTGGCGCAGATCGACCGGGCGCTGTCCTCGGTGAAAAACCGCAGCGTCGCGCAGCGGCTGACCCTTGATGTCGACAGTGAATTGGCCCAAAGCTGGCTCAATCCACGGCTACCGGAACTGCTCGATTTATTGCCTGACCATGAAGTGGTATTGCTGTCGATGCCGCGCTCGGATCGCAGCTCGTTCGAGCGGGTGGACCTGGCGTTGCGCTACGGGTATGGCGATTGGGAAGACTGCGAGATGACCCAGATCTGCGGTGATCGAGTGACGGCGGTGGCATCCCCGGCGCTGCTTGAGCGCCATGGGTTGCAGGTGCCAATTACGCCGGCGCAGGTGCTGGAATTGCCGCTGCTGGGGTATACGCGGCGCTCGTGGATTCCCTGGCTGGATGCAGCAGCAATGGCGCCGACCGAGCCGAATGCGCGGGTGGTTTTCGATAATGCGGCCAACCTGATTGCAGCGGCCGAAGCCGGGGTTGGCGCGGGGCTGGTGCGCGGGTTGCTAGCAGCGGATGCGTTGCGCGCGGGGCGTTTGGTAGAGCTGAACGCGGCGCAAATTCCGGCGCATTACAACCTCTACGCCGTGTGGCCGCCGGGGCAGGCCGAGCGGGTGGCGCCGGTGGTTGAGGTGATCCGCCAGCTGGCCCGGCAAACACTGGACTGACGCCATCGCGAGCAAGCTCGCTCCCACAGGGTTCTCGGGAGTGACTACGATCTGTGCCGCAACAAAAACCCCTGTGGGAGCGAGCTTGCTCGCGATGGCGCCGGCACATCCACCATAAAACCCTGCCCCATATCGAACACATATCAACACCCCGCCCAATTAATATTGTACGAACCCCTCCCCCCCTTCCAATACTTCCCCCCAAGCAGCCAGCGTCCCGAGCCGGATGCGACCAGGCGAGGGAATGCGCAGCAGTGCGCATAGAAATGGCCGATTACCCGGGACGTGGCTGCTGCGAACCGCAAGGTTCCCTTCCCCGCTATCAGGAGATCGACTTCAATGATCATCGATATCAGTTGCTATCCCACCGACCTGGTGGACCTCGCCTGGAGGCATGACGGTGACCCGTTCACCGGCGAGCGTCTGCTGGAGATGATGGATGGCCCGTACATGGTCAACGGCAAACCTCGCCGCATCGACAAAGCCTTCATCCAGCCGCCCCAAGGCAACACCATTTACACCTGGACCGACGGCGACCTCACCGGACGCGAGTCCATCGACGCCTACATGGCTTACACGCTGAAGATGGTCCAGACGTACCCGGATCGCTTCATTGGCTGCTTCGTTTACAACCCGCGCTGCGGCGTGGAAAACGGTGTCGAGGCGATTGAGCGTTACGTCAAGGAACACGGCTTCAAGATGGTCCAGATGCAGGCCAATATGCACGCCTATCGCCCGGACCGTGCGCTGGACTGGGTCCGCCCGGCCTTCGAGAAATGTGCCGAGCTGGGCATCCCGGTCAAGCTTCACACCGGCGACGGGCCTTACAGCATCCCGTCGGAATGGGTGCCGATGATCAAGGAATTCCCCAACGTCGATTTCATCATGGCGCACTTCGGGGTGCAGACCGGCGGCGTCTACGTGTTTGAACCGATGCAATGGGCGATGGAATTGCCCAACGTTTACTGCGAATCGGGCTGGTGCCTGCAATCGCGAATCGTCGAATTCGCCAAGGTCCTGCCGACCCACAAGATCCTGTTCGGCACCGACACCCCGCCAAACGAACCGGGCATGTGGCTGCGCCTGCTGGAAGTGCTCTGCCATGAGCCGCCCCAAGGCCTGAACCTCGACGAGGACACCCTCGAAGAATACCTGGGCAACAACACCGCACGGATGATCGGCCTCGAACCGACCCCGCCGCCACGTTCCGTGTCCGAAGCCGAGGCGCAGTTGAAGCGCCCTGTCACTACCCAACTGGCCAGGAGTTGAACCGATGATTATCGATACCCATCTGCACCCCACCAACCTGGTCGACGAGGCCTGGCGCCACACCGGCGAACCGTTTACCGGCGAGCGCATGCTCAAGCTGATGGACGGCCCGTACATGATCAACGGCAAACCGCGCCGAATCGACATGGGCTTCATCCAGCCGCCACCGGGCAACACCGGTTATCGCGACGGCAACCGGCGGGGCCGCGAAGGCGTGCGCGACTACATGTCGTACATCGCCGAGCTGTGCATGAAGTACCCGGATCGGTTCATTGGCAACTTCAACTTCAACCCGCGCTGGGGACCGGAAAACGGTGCGGCAGAGCTGGAGTTTCATATCAAGGAATACGGTTTCAAGATGCTCAAGCTGCACGCCAACATGCACGGCTATCGTCCCGACCGAGCACTGGACTGGCTGCGGCCGGCGATGAAAGTCTGCGCCAAGTACAACATCGTGGTGCTGATCCACACGGGTGACGGTCCGTACACCATCCCGACGATGTTCTACCCGATCATCCGCGAATTCCCGATGGTCAACTTCATCATCGGTCACTTCGGCATCCAGACCGGCGGCAACTACTCGTTCGAAGCGTTCTGGATGGCCATGGACACGCCGAACGTGTACTGCGAATCCGGCTGGTGCTTCCAGTCGCGGATCGTCGAGTTCGCCAAGGAGCTGCCGCGCAACAAGATCGTCTTCGGCACGGACTCGCCGCCGAACGAACCGGGCATGTGGTTGCGCGAACTCGAAGTCCTGTGTTCGCCGGCACCGCAGGGCTTGGGGATCGATGAAGATCACCTTGAGGATTACCTGGGCAACAACATCGCCCGGTTGTGCGGTATCGAACCGACACCGCCCCCCAAGGACCTGATCGAGGCGGACATTCGCCTGACCACGACCTACCTCTAAGCGTTTTAAAACCAGAGCACAGCGACTTTACAGGCGTACAGATGACCCGGCATTCGATCGACCGGCAGGCCAACGGTTTGTCGATCGAACGTCGCCCTCAGCCCTGCGCGCCTGCTTTTTACGAGGTGAAACCATGACCCTCTCTACGCTCGGCGATACCCAGGATTTTCACGATTTTATCGACGCCTATCGCCGGCAGTACCCGGACGATGTGTTGACCGTTCACGAAAAACTTTCCGCCGATCAGGACGTCACCGCCCTGGTCGATGCCCTGGCCACCCAGGGCCGTGACCCGCTGCTGATCTGCGAAAAGGTCGGCCAACTCGGGGTGCCAGTGGCCACCAATGTGTTCGCCTCCCGGACCCGCATCGCGCGGATCTTCGGTGTCACTCCGGCGCAGCTGCACGAAACCTTCCAGGCCCGCGCCAATCATCCGATCGCGCCCCGTTACGTCGAAACCGGTCCGGTACTGGACGAGATCTTTGAAGGCGAAGCCGTGGACCTGGCGCTGTTGCCGATGCTCAAGCACTTCGACAGTGACCGTGGCCCGTACATTACCAACGCGATCATCATCGCCGAAGACCCGGTCACCGGAATTGCCAACATGAGCTATCACCGCTCAATGCGCCATGCCCGGCAGACCCTCGCCACCAGCCTGCATTCGCGCGGTCACTTGTGGCGCATGCTGCAAACCGCTCGCGAGCGCGGTGAAGAATTGCGCGTGGCCATGGTGGTCGGCGCCCATCCGCTGTTTATGCTTGCCGCAGCAGCACGTTTGCCGTTCGGCAGCGATGAACGCGCAGTGGCAGGTGGCCTGTTTGGTGCCCCATTGGAACTGGTCAAGACCCCGCTTTATGGCATCGGCGTACCGGCCTATGCCGAGTATGTACTGGAAGGCGCCATCGATCCGGCGGCCTATGCCGAGGAAGGTCCGTTCGGCGAGTTCAGCGGCTATTCCTCAGACCGTTCAACCAATAACGTGCTGCGGGTCGACACCCTCATGCGGCGCAAGGACGCTTGGCTGGTGGACGTGGTCGGCGGACGGTACGCCGAACACCTGACCCTGGCGCGCCTGCCACGGGAAGCGGAAATGAGCGAGAAACTCAAGGCACGCTTCCCCGCCGTCACCGCCGTGCACTACCCCAACTCCGGCACGCACTTTCATTGCTACGTGGCGCTGGATCAAAGCCGCGACGGCGAGGCCCGGCAGATCATGCTCGCCCTGCTCGGCTGGGACCCGTACCTGAAAACCGTGATCGCGGTGGACAGTGACATTGACATCAGCGACGACAGCCAGGTGCTGTGGGCATTGGCCACGCACTTTCAGCCGCATCAGGATATTTTCGTCATCGACGGTTTGCCCGGCAGCCCGCTGGACCCATCGTCCTCGGTCAACGGCACCACCTCGCGAATGGGCCTGGACGCAACACGCGGTTCAGGCTTCGACGGGATCAAGGCGCAGCTGGATCAGGACGTGGTCGAGCGTGCGCGCAATCTGCTCATGAGCTATCAATCGTGAACCGCCAGCGGATGGTGGTCGGCATCAGCGGCGCGTCCGGCTTCATTTACGGCGTGCGCTTGCTGGAGCTGCTGGCTGAGCTGGACATCGAAAGCCACCTGATCATCAGCCGCGCCGCGCTGCTGACCATGGCCCATGAAACCGACTACAAACTGGCGGACGTCACCGCCCTCGCCAGCCATTACCACCGCGCCGACGACGTGGCTGCCGGGATCGCCAGCGGTTCGTTCCGCTGCCTGGGCATGGTGGTCGCGCCTTGCTCCATGCGCACCCTGGCGGAGATCGCCACCGGCACTTCATCGGGGCTGATCGGCCGCGCCGCCGACGTGACCCTCAAGGAGCGCCGCACCTTGGTGTTGATGGCCCGGGAAACGCCGCTGACCCTGGCCCATCTGCGAAACATGACCGCCGTCACCGAGATGGGCGGGATCATCGCCCCGCCGGTGCCGGCCTTTTACGCCCGCCCGCAAAACCTTTTGCAAATGGTCGATCACAGCCTTGGCCGTGTCCTCGACCTGTTCGGCCTCGACGCCGGGACCGCGCTGCGCTGGGGTGAACCCGGCACATCGACCACCGGCCATTTCGCAACAACGAAGGAGCTCGCATGAACAGCCCATTCAACGCCCCGACCCCGAACCGCAAGATCCCGGTGACCATCCTCACAGGCTTCCTCGGCGCCGGTAAAACCACCCTGCTCAACTACATCCTCAAGGAAAACCACGGCCGCAAGATCGCCGTGATCGAAAACGAATTCGGCGAAGTCGGCATCGACGGCGACTTGGTGCTCAGCTCCGAGACCGAAGAAATCTACGAGATGGTCAACGGCTGCGTGTGCTGCACCGCCGAGGTTCGCGAGGACCTGGTGCGCATCGTCCGCGAACTGGTGGCGCGCCCGGTGCGGCTGGATCACATCTTGATCGAGACCAGTGGTTTGGCCGATCCGTACCCGGTGGCGCAGAGCTTCTTTATCAACGACCCGATTGCAGATGAAGTGGAACTGGACGCCATCGTGACCATGGTCGACGCCAAGCACATCGCCCAGCATCTGGAGGATTTGCAGCTGGATGGCGTGGACAACCAGGCAGTAGATCAGATCGTCTGCGCCGACCGCATTGTGATCAATAAGGTCGATCTGGTGAGCGAGGACGACGTGGCAGCGCTGCGCGGCAAGATTCGTGGGTTAAACGCCACGGCGGATCTGGTGACCTCCAGCTACGCCGAGATCGACCTGTCGAAGATTCTCGGCATCGGTGCGTTCGAGTCGACGCAGAAGCTGATGGAAATCGGCTCTGAGCACGATCACCACGCCGACGAACACCACCATGATTTGGATCATGCTCATGATCCGAGCGTGTCGTCAGTCGGTATCGCCGTGGACGGCGCCGTGAATCTGCTCGCCTTCCACCAGTGGATCAGCGAGTTGCGCAATGAGCAGGCCGACAACCTCTACCGCATGAAAGGTGTGCTGGCCGTCGCGGATCAGGATCAGCGTTACGTGCTGCAGGGCGTTCACAGCCTGGTCGAGTTCCGTGCCTCCACCCCATGGGGCACGGAACCACGCTCCAGCAAGATTGTGTTCATCGGCCGCGACCTGGACCGCGCTGCGTTGAACCAAGGCTTTGCCGCCTGCCTGGCAGGCTGAAAGAACGGCATCGGAGCCGGTGGATGGCGGCTCCGGGCACACAGAACGAATACCCCTCTCTACAACATAAAAACAGCAAGAGGTGATTCTCCATGTCGTCAGCCACTACCCCTTCCACCGTCCACCCGGTCGACCAGATTCTACCGGTCCGCCAAATGCTCACCCTTGGCCTGCAACACATGGCCGTCTCATACATCGGCGCCATCGCCGTGCCGTTGATTGTCGCCAGCGCCCTGAAAATGTCCCAGGCCGACACCGTGGTGCTGATTAGCACCACGCTGTTCTGCTCCGGCATCGCCACGCTTTTACAAACCGTCGGCTTCTGGAAATTCGGCGTGCGTTTGCCGATCTTGCAGGGCGTGGCGTTCAGCAGTGTCGGCCCGGTCATCGCCATCGGCACCAACCCGGAGGTGGGGTTCGCCGGGGTCTGCGGGGCGGTGATCGGCGCGGGGATCTTTACGATGCTCGTCGCGCCGTTCGTGGGCCGATTGCGCCGGTACTTTCCGCCGGTGGTCACCGGCTGCATTGTCACGGTGATCGGTTTGCAGCTGTTCCCGATTGCCTATGAGTGGGTTGGCGGCGGCCGCAACGCCAGTAATTTCGGCGCCCCGGCCTACCTCGCCGTCGCCGCCGTGGTGCTGGCGACCATCCTGTTGGTCAATCGTTATGGCAGCCCGATGCTGCGCAACATGGCGGTGCTGATCGGGATGCTCGTGGGTGCGGGACTGGCTTACGGTCTGGGCATGGGCAGTTTTCACAGCGTGCAGGAATCGCCCTGGCTCACTGTGCCCTACCCGTTCTACTTCGGTATGCCGACGTTTAGCCTGATTCCGATCGCCACCATGGTGGTGGTGATGATCGTGCAGATGGTCGAGTCCATGGGGTTGTTCGTGGCCATCGGCGACATCGTCGACAAACCGGTGGGAGAGAAACAAGTGATCAACGGCCTGCGGGCTAACGGACTGGCAAGCACCATCGCCGGGATGTTCGCCGCGTTTCCGTTCATTGCCTTCATGGAGAACGTCGGGCTGGTGATTTTGACCGGCGTGCGCAGCCGCTGGGTGGTGGCTGTCAGCGGGTTGCTCATGTGCTCCGTGGCATTGATACCGAAGGCCGGTGCGATCATCGCGTCGATGCCGACCGCCGCCCTCGGGGGTGCCGGGATTGCCATGTTCGGCGTGGTCGCCGCAGCGGGCATTCAGACCCTGGCCAAAGTCGATTACGAGCGCAACCGCTTCAACGTGTTGATCGTCGGTTTCACCATCGCCGCCGCCTTGGTGCCGGTGCTCGCGCCGGCCCTGTTCAAGCAAATGCCCGAGTGGTCCCAGCCGTTCCTGCACAGCAGCGTAGTGATCGCCTGCCTGGTGTCGGTGCTGCTCAACGCCGCGCTCAACGGCGTCAGCGTTCCCGACAGCGAGGCAACCAAGCCCGCGCCCCACAGCCTCTGACTGGAGAAGCACATGACTCAACTTCAAAACATCCTGATCAAAAACCCGGTGGCGGTGATGACCGGCTTGCGCGGCCCGCGTGCCCGGGCGGGCAACGTGGACATTCGCATCGTCAACGGTCGCATCGCTGAAATGGCTACGGACCTGGTGGCGCAACCCGGCGAACGGGTGATTGATGCCCGTCACTCGGTGGTCTACCCAGGCTGGATCAACACCCACCACCACCTGTTTCAGAACCTGCTCAAAGCCGTGCCCGAAGGTTTGAATCAAGACTTGCAAGGCTGGCTGGCCAGCGTGCCCTACCCGCGCCTCAACCGTTTTACACCACAACTGGCGCAGATCGCCGCGCGATTAGGCATGGCCGAGTTGCTGTTGTCGGGGGTAACGACCTGCGCCGATCACCATTACCTCTATCACGCCAACGGCACAACGGAGACCGGCGACCTGCTGTTCGACACGGCTGACGCGTTTGGGATGCGTTTTGTGTTGTGCCGGGGCGGCGCACTGGAGTCCGCCAGCGCTCATCCGGGATTCTCGAAAACGGCGCTGCAACCGGAGACGCTTGAGCAGATGGTCGGTGACATCGAACGGCTCAAATCGCTGTACCACCAGGACACTCCGGATGCGATGCGTCGAGTGGTGGTGGCGCCGACGACGCCGACGTTCTCGCTGCCGCCCACCTTGCTGCGCGAGCTTGCGCACACCGCTCGCGGCCTCGGATTGCGCTTGCACACGCACCTTTCGGAGACGCAGAACTACGTCAACTTTTGTCGCGAGAAATACAACTGCCTCCCAGTGGAATTCGTCGCCGAACACGAATGGCTCGGCCCCGACGTCTGGTTCGCCCACGCGGTGCATTTGCAGCCGGGGGAAATCCGCATGCTCGCGCAAACCGGCACCGGCATTTCTCATTGCCCGGTGAGCAACGCACGGCTGGGCAGCGGCGTCGCGCCGGTACCACAAATGTATGAGGCCGGGGTGCCGATATCGCTTGGGGTGGATGGCGTGGCATCGAACGAATCCGGAAGTATGGTCGGTGAGGCGCACACGGCGTGGTTGATTCATCGGGCCGAACAAGGGGCTTCAGCGACCACCGCCGAAGATGTGATTCATTGGGGCTCGGCCGGCGGCGCGCAAGTGTTGGGGCTGGGTTCGGTCGGAACGCTGGAAATTGGCCAGGCTGCGGATCTGGTGATCTATGGCCTCGATCATCCACGGTTCTTCGGCTTCCACGATATCGCGCTGGCGCCGGTGGTCGCGGGTGAGCCGATTGCCGTGCGGTACAGCATGGTCGGGGGGCGGCTGGTGGTCGACGACGGCGTGATTCCGGGGCTGGATCTGGAGCGCATGCGCGCTGAAGCGTGGGAAGGGGTGCAGCAGTTGATGCATGTCGTCGACTGATCCAACCGCCAACACAACCCCTTGTTGGAGCTGGTTTGCCGGTTCCAACAGGTTGCGCACCAACCTTCGGGATAACACACCATGTCCGGCCTCAACGACCTCCTCCAAGCCATTGAAACCTCCGCCCGGCAAGGCGAAGAAACCGTCCTCGCCACCGTGGTCAAGGTCGAAGGTTCCGCCTACCGCCGCCCTGGCGCACGCATGCTCATCCCCCTCCACGGCCGAACCATCGGCACCGTCAGCGGCGGATGCCTGGAACAGGACTTGGCCAAAAAGGCCTGGTGGCTGACCGATTCCGGCGAGCCGGTGGTGCGCCGCTACAGCACCGGCGCGACCGAAGATGAAGACGACGACCAAAGCGCCCTGACCTTCGGCCTCGGCTGCAACGGCACGGTTTTCGTCATGCTCGAACGCCTGCGCGCGAAGACCCCGTCATTGGCCATCGAACTGTTGCGACAGGTGCGTGACAGTCTGCAACCTGCGGCCATGGCGACCATCATTGCCACGTCTCGCCACACGTCAGTGCGGGTCGGTGATCGGGTGGTGTCGCACGCAAGCCCCGCGCTACGCAATCGCGCACTCGACAGGAGCATCCGCAAAGACCTGCGCAAAACACTCACCGAGAAAAAATCCTCTCTGCGGCTCTACACCGATGCCCGTGGAGAGGTCGAAGTGTTCTTCGAATACGTGGCTCCGCCCCCGCGCCTGGTGATCTTCGGCGCCGGCCACGACGCCCAGCCACTGGTGCGCATAAGCAAACTGCTGGGCTGGCACGTCAGCGTGATCGACAGCCGCAGCCACTTTGCCCGCCCTGAACGCTTTCCGCAGGCCGATGCGGTCATCGTCGCGAACCTCGACGCCTCCATTGTCCTCGGACCGTTGATCGAGGGGGCCGCGGTGGCCGTCATGACTCACAGCTACCGCCAGGACCGACACTGGCTCGGCCAATTGCTGCAAGGCGCACCGGCCTACATCGGCCAACTCGGCCCCCGCGAGCGGACCGAGCGCTTGTTGACCGACATTCGCCAACATAATCCTGCCCTGAATGCATTGCTACAGCTGCACTACCCAATGGGCCTTGACCTTGGCGGCGATGCGCCCGAAAGCGTCGCGCTCTCGATTCTGGCGGAGATGACGGCGGCGTTGAATCTGCGTCACGGCGGGATGCTCAAGCATCGGAGCAAACCGATTCATTACGTGGATTTGCTGGTGTGTGAAAAGTTGGAGGCAGCGGCAGCGGTCGATTGAGCCGGTTTCAAACGGCGACAGTTTCTCGGCACCTATAAAAAAGTCCCTCATGCCGAAGTGGACGACTACTCAAGGAAATGAAAGATGCAGAACCGCACGTTTCTCGTTCGGCAGACCTTTGCCATCAGTACTCTGTTATTGACGACGGCCACTTCATTGCAAGCTGCCGACTGGAGCGATAACTCAATCAGTTACTGGTATGGCACCCACTTCGCTGAGCCGGGCATCGATGGCCCGATCGCCAAGCACATCGTTGAATTCACTCACGTTGACGGATACAAATACGGCAGCAACTTCCTCGACGTGCAGGTGTTGTTTTCCGATAAAGACGATCCAGCCGAGGGCGGCGGCGACGGTGCTACCGAGGTGTATGCGATATATCGCCATCAACTTTCACTGAATAAAATATCCGGCCAGGATTTCAAGTGGGGACCCGTTCGGGACTGGTCACTTTCGGGTGGCGTCGACTGGAACACCAAAAACACTGCCTTCGCGCCGGCAAAACGCATGCTCGTCATCGGCCCGACGATCAATTTCAACGTGACAGGTTTTTGGGACTTCAGTGTGATGTACCGCTCCGAGCGCAACCACAATGGCTTGCCGTTCGCCCAGGAGCACGATATTCGCTTCAACGACACGTACTACCTGGAAACCGCCTGGGAGATTCCATTCCAGCTCGGCTCAGCACCGCTCAAGTTCAAGGGCTTTGCCAACTTCATCCCGCCCAAGGGCAAAGACGGCTTCGGTAACGACACCGTAAGCGAAACGCTCGTGCACGCCACTTTACTGGTGGACGTGGGCGAGCTCACTTTCGGCAAGAAAGATACCTTCTTTGCCGGGGTGGGTTACGAATACTGGAAGAACAAGTTCGGTAACAACTCAGCCAACACACCTGGCACCGAGGCCAATACGCCGTTTCTGAATCTGGAATGGCATCTGTAATGCTCCAATCAGAAGGCACACCGTCTTACACGGACAGTTGCATTGAGACTTCATGGATAATGTCCGCACTAATGCGTGGGAGTTGACCCTACAACTTAGCCTCGGGCTGGAAGCCGGGCGGTGTGCTGACCGGACTTATACGTCTAAACCTCAATGTAGCCGGGGGACTCCACGTATGCGACCCGTACCGGCCCCTTGCGAATGACTGCTACGTCCGCGCGTGCCCCATGGCGTAGAGCATTTTAGATGCTCCTTATGCGGCTCGACTCGCAATGTCTGGGTTAGAAAGGAAAGCCTCCTGACTGACCCACTCAATTGGCTTGTATCGAATGACGGTCGGCATGCCTCGGTAACCCTATAGAAATCAGTGCCGCGAGTAGTACGAATGCGCTCGATACCCACAAGCACGCGCCCAGTCCATACACCTGATAAATCCAGCCGGAGAGCACCGTGCCGATCAGTCGCCCCATGGCGTTCGACATGTAATAAAAACCCACATCCAGCGACACGCCGTCTTCCTTGGCATAGGAAACGATCAAGTAGCTGTGCAGCGACGAGTTCACCGCGAATAGCGCACCAAAGACCATCAATCCACCCAACAGCACCACCTGTTGTGACAGCCCGGTGCTCAGCCCGAGAGCAATTGCCGCAGGCAGACCCGCCAGTGCAAGTGCCCACAAAAATGCCGCACGACCATCCGGTACGTGTCCACGTTTCTTGCCGGTGATGTTGGGCGCGAAGGACTGCACGATACCGTAGCCAATCACCCAGGCCGCAAGGAAGCCGCCAACCTTCCAGAAGTCCCAGCCAAACACGCTGCTGAGGTAGACCGGCAAGGCCACCACAAACCAGACATCGCGGGCGCCGAACAGAAACATCCGCGCCGCTGAGAGGATATTGATCGCCCGGCTCTTGGACAGGATGTCGCGAAACCTGGGCTTGGCTTTCGCTTTGCCCAAGTCCTTCTTCAACAGGATCAAGCTGCTGATCCAGATCAGCGCCAGGACACCCGCCATGGCCAGCAATGCACCTTTGAAGCCGATCAATGCCAGCAAGGCTCCGCCAAGAAAGAAGCCAACACCCTTCAGTGCATTCTTCGAGCCGGTGAGGATCGCCACCCACTGGTAGAGCTTGCCCTGCTGCCCATCCGGAACCAGAAGCTTGATGGAGCTTTTGGCACTCATCTTGTTCAGGTCTTTGGCAATCCCCGACAGCGCCTGAGCACCCATCACCCATGGGATGGTTAGCCAAGCCACAGGAACGGTCAGCATCAGCAGCGCCGCGACCTGGATGCCCAGCCCGATGTTCATGGTTCGGTTCAGACCCAGCCGGGCGCCAAGGTAGCCACCCACCAGGTTGGTGATCACGCCAAAGAGTTCGTAGAACAGAAACAACGCCGCGATTTGCAGCGGGCTGTAGCCCAACGCGTGAAAGTGCAGCACCACCAACATGCGCAAAGCGCCATCGGTGAGGGTGAAGGCCCAGTAGTTGCCCGTGACGAGCAGGTACTGCCGCACTTCCGGGGCGAGGGCTGACAACGTTTTCATGACCGCTCCTTAGACTGCCAGACCGACCATTTTGGCCAGTTCGACGGTGCGGTTGGCATAGCCCCACTCGTTGTCGTACCAGGCATACAGTTTGACTTGGGTGCCGTTGATGACCATGGTCGACAGCGCATCGATGATTGATGAACGCGGATCGGTTCGATAGTCGATGGACACCAATGGACGCTCCTCGAAACCGAGAATGTCTTTCAGCTCGTTCTCGGAGGCGTCCTTGAGGAACTGATTCACCTCCTCGACAGTGGTGGCCCGCTCAACCTCAAAGACACAGTCAGTCAGCGAAGCGTTGGCCAGCGGCACGCGTACCGCATGACCATTCAGGCGCCCACGCAGCTCCGGGAAAATTTCGGCGATGGCGGTGGCCGAGCCGGTGCTGGTCGGAATCAAACTCATCCCCGAAGCACGCGCACGGCGCAGATCCTTGTGCGGCTGATCGAGGATGCTCTGAGTGTTGGTCAGGTCATGGATGGTGGTGATCGATCCGTGACGAATGCCCAGTTTTTCGTGGATCACTTTCACCACTGGCGCCAGGCAATTGGTGGTGCAGGAGGCAGCCGTGACAATGCGATGTTGCGCCGCATTGAACAGCTGATGATTGACGCCCATGACAATGTTCAGCGCGCCTTTTTCCTTCACGGGGGCGCTGACCACTACGCGCTTCACGCCTTGGTCGAGGTAAGCCTGAAGCACCGCGACGGTCTTCATCTTGCCGCTGGCTTCAATCACCAGATCGCATCCCGACCAATCAGTGTCGGCAATCACCTTATTGGCCGTCACCTTGATTCGTCTACCGTCGATGACGATGCTGTCGCCCTCGGAGTCGGCCTGATAATTCCAACGACCATGCACCGAGTCGAAGTTCAACAGGTGCGCATGAGTCGCCGCGTCACCTGCTGGATCATTGATCTGCACGAACTCGAACTCTGGCCAGCTCCAGGCTGCTCGCAGAGCGAGGCGACCGATCCGACCAAAACCATTGATGCCAACTTTGATAGTCATGTTGTTGTGCTCTATATCTGTTGTCAGTGGGCGTTCGACTGGGTGTCGAACTGGCCGATGTATTCAATGTGGGCAGGCTGCGGACGCAACGCCGATGCCCCCGCGTCCTTGAGGGTTTGCAGCGCCTCGAACGGTCGGGTGCCCTTCGTGCCTGGGCACGGGGTGAAGATCAATTGGCCATTGAACTGTGCCAAGGGAAGTACGGAGTATGGGTGTTGTTGCACGGTGAAAAATCCTCAGATGGAGCGCTGATTGACACGTTTCATGAGTTCTTCCGCCGACTCTTTGCGCTCGGAATAACGATCGACCAGATAGTCCTGACGGTCGCGAAGCAGCAGCGTGAATTTCACCAACTCCTCCATTACATCAACGACACGGTCGTAGAACGGAGAAGGTTTCATCCGGCCGCTATCGTCGAATTCCATATAGGCCTTCGGCACGGAGGATTGGTTGGGGATGGTGAACATGCGCATCCAACGTCCCAACACTCGCAGCTGATTGACCACGTTGAACGACTGCGAGCCACCGCACACCTGCATGACGGCGAGAGTTTTGCCCTGGGTCGGGCGTACCGCGCCCATGGCCAGTGGCACCCAGTCGATCTGCGCTTTGAACACTGCACTCATGGAACCGTGACGTTCTGGAGAGCACCAGACCTGCCCTTCGGACCACAGCATCAGCTCGCGCAATTCCTTCACGCGTGGGTGATCGTCCGGAGCATCATCGGGCAGCGGTAAACCTGACGGATTGAAAACCCGCGCCTCGGCGCCGAAGTGCTCCAGCAGTCGAGCGGCTTCCTCTACCAGCAGACGACTGAAGGAGCGTTCACGGGTCGATCCGTACAGCAGCAAAATGCGCGGCTTGTGGATGGAGATCTTTTCGATACCGAGTTTGTCTGTCGATGGGAGATCAACCAGTTCGGTATCGAGTTGGGGGATAGGGTTATCAAACATAGTCTTTGTCCTGCGCAACGGCGCTCTTGGATTCATCGAACCAGCGGCGTTTCAACCAGAGAGCAACACCGACCAGGGAAATCAGCACTGGCACTTCCACCAATGGGCCAATCACCGTGGCAAAGGCGACCGGGGAAGCCAGGCCGAAGGTGGCAATGGCCACAGCAATCGCCAGTTCGAAGTTGTTGCTCGCGGCGGTGAAAGCCAGTGCGGTAATGCGTGGATAGTCAGCCTTAAGCAATTTGCCCATCCAGAAGCTGATGAAGAACATCACCACGAAGTAGATCGTCAGAGGGGTCGCGATACGCAACACATCGAATGGCAATTGCAGTACCACGTCACCCTTGAGGCTGAACATGGCCACGATGGTCAACAGCAGCGCTACCAGCGTCAGTGGGCTGATCTTCGGAATGAAGCGTTCCTGGAACCAAACTTCGCCTTTACGGACGATGAGGATCTTGCGGGTCAGGAAGCCTGCCAGGAACGGCACACCCAAGTAGATCAGGACCGACTCGGCAATGCTGACAAAGCTGGTCTCAATCACACTGCCTTCCAACCCGAACAGCGGCGGCAACAGCCCAAGAAAGACCCAGGCGTACAGACTGAAAAACAGGATTTGGAAGATGCTGTTGAAAGCTACTAGCCCGGCGACGTACTGATTGTTGCCACCCGCGATCTGATTCCAGACCAGCACCATCGCGATACAACGAGCCAAGCCGATCAGGATCAGACCCGTCATGTATTCCGGTTGGTCCCGCAGGAAGATGATCGCCAGTGCGAACATCAACACCGGGCCGATGACCCAGTTCTGGACCAAAGACAAAACGAGAATGCGCTTGTCCTTGAAGACTTCCGGCAGTTCCTCATAACGAACCTTGGCCAAAGGCGGATACATCATCACGATCAATCCGATAGCGATGGGGATGTTGGTTGTGCCCACAGAAAGACTGTTGAGCCACTGTGGCCAGCCTTCGAACAAACTCCCCAAACCGATGCCCAAGGCCATGGCTAGAAAAATCCACAGGGTCAGGTAACGGTCCAGGAAGGAAAGGCGGCTTTTACTCATGATCATTGCTCCTGCGGATACAGCGTGCCTATCAGGGCCAGCTCTGCCTTGAGCTGTTCGGCACTCAGTTGAGAAAGCGGTAAAGCCAGGAAAGCATCAATACGGGTTTTGATCTGCTCCAAGGTGGCTTCAAAAGCCGCCTCGATTTCTTCTTGAGTCCCGTGGTATTCCGAAGGGTCAGCCAGTCCCCAGTGGGCTTTGGTGGCTGGCCCGAAAAATACCGGACAGGCCTCACCGGCAGCCTTGTCGCACACCGTGATGACGAAATCAGGTGCCAAATTCACATGGACATCGCTGGACTTACTGAACAGCCCGAGCGTCGACATACCAGCGTTTTCCAAAGTCTTGAGACTCAGCGGATTCACTTCACCTTTGGGCTGACTGCCCGCGCTGTAGGCTTTCATGCCTTCCGGTGCCAAGTGATTGAAGACTGCTTCACAAAGGATGCTGCGGCAGCTATTGGCAGTGCAGAGGAACAGGATTTTCATCGAGCGATCTCGTAGTCGAAGGCGGAATCAGGCGACCTAGCTTTCACAGCAGGCGAGTGCCCGCTCGGGACGGTCACCCATCTCATCTAGGCGTTTGGCATCAGGGCTCAACCAGTGCTTGTTGCTTTCGAGCACGGTGGTCAGTACTTGATGAACCCAATCTGGGAGATTTGGATGCAGTCGGTAATACACCCATTGGCCTTGTCGACGGTCCGACAGCAAACCGCAACCGCGCAGTTGCGCGAGGTGTCTGGAGACTTTTGGCTGACTCTCTTTCAACGCGCAGGTCAGCTCGCAAACACATAGCTCTCCTTCACGGGTGATGAGCATCATCGTGCGGACCCGAGTGTCGTCAGCCAGGCATTTAAAAACAGTGGTCGGTGTCAGGTGGTCAGCCATATCGGTTCTCAGTGTTTGTTTTTGACCAAGACGAACATCTTGATGCGCTCATGAATTTCGTGAAGGGTGTGACGCAAGGCATCGGATTTGATGCTGGTGACCGGGTCTTCAAAACTCCAGGCCAATGCCTCACCGGCTCCGGCCAACTGGGAGCGTGCAGCGTTGGCGGTACAGACGAACAGGACACGGGCTTTGCTGGTCATTGTGAAGCCTCAGCTCACATGCGGTTTGACGAATATATGTTTTCCCGCATACAAGGTAAAGAGCCACCGACACATTAATCCGTCAAATGATTGGACTCCGCCGACCACCTTCAATGAAAGCCCTGTATTACTGCGTTAGCCACGTAAATCGCTTTTCGGGTCTCTTCAAATATCTGCTGCGGTGTATATATGGTTTTCCCAATCACCTGCCAATGCCGCGACGACAGAGCGTGCCTGTTCATATCCAGTCATCAACAAGAACGTAGGCGCTCGCCATAGCTCTTCATCCCCACACTGAACAACTCTGAGCAAGCGTCAACAGAACGTTACTTTTTCGAAACACCTCACAACCATTGATCAGTTAGTCCGATTTTTTGACACTTCCCCGATATGCGGTCATAACTTTTACGCTCCGCTGGGTCATAACACGGTGGCCGTCGATGGAATATTGGCGTCTAGCGAGGTTCTAGCCTGATACGGAGATAAGCTCATGATTTTCAATGTACAAAATTTTGGCGCCAAAGGAGATGGCATCACCGACGACACGGCGGCGATACAAAGTGCGATTGATGCAGCGGCCGCAGCAGGCGGGGGGCAGGTGTATATGCCGACCGGAACTTATATCGTTTCCGGAGGCGAGGAACCCTCCGACGGCTGCTTGATGCTCAAGAGTAACGTCTACCTGTACGGCGACGGCATGGGCGAAACCAACGTCAAGGTGGCTGACGGATCCGACACCAAGATCACGGGTGTCATCCGCTCGGCCTATGGCGAGGAAACCCACGACTTTGGCGTCAGTAACCTCACCATCGACGGGAACCGCGACCACACCACCGGCAAGATCGACGGTTGGTTCAACGGCTACATTCCCGGCCAGGCAGGCTACGACTCCAACGTCACCCTCGACAGCGTCGAGATCAAGGATTGCTCCGGGTACGGTTTCGACCCCCACGAGCAGACCGTCAACATGGTCATCAAGAACAGCGTGTCCCATGGCAATGGCCTGGACGGCTTCGTTGCTGACTTCCTCAGCGACAGCACCTTCGAAAACAACGTCGCCTACGACAACGACCGCCACGGATTCAACGTCGTCACCAGTACCCACGACTTCACGCTCACCAACAACGTTGCCTACAACAATGGCGGCAATGGCATCGTGGTGCAGCGCGGCAGCGAGAACATCCCCTCCCCCAGTAACATCACCATCACCGGTGGCGAGGTGTACGGCAACGGCGCCGAAGGGGTGCTGATCAAACTGTCCAGCGACGTGACCGTCGACGGCGTCGATATCCACGACAACACCAGCGCCGGGATCCGCGTCTACGGCAGCAACCACGTCGAGATCATCGACAACACGCTCAACAACAATTCCCTGGGCAACCCCGTACCGGAAATCATCATCCAGTCCTACGACGACACCCTGGGCGTGTCCGGCAAGTACTTCAACGGCAGCGACAACACGATCCAGGGCAACATCATCAGCGGCAGCAACCTGTCGACCTACGGTGTTGCAGAGCGCAATGAAGACGGCACCGATCGCAACGCCATCATCGGCAACACCATCAGCCACACCAGCAAGGGCGCCACGCTGGTCTATGGCGACGGCAGCTACGTCAGCGCCACGGTGCCGATGACCACCGTGCAAGGCACGGCTGGCAACGACACCCTGCTGGGCAGCGCCGCCAGCGAGATTTTCTATGGCGCAGCCGGCAACGACACCATCAATGGCGGGGCCGGTGACGACATTTTGGTGGGCGGAGCAGGCATCGACAAACTCACCGGCGGCACGGGTGCCGATACGTTCCGTTTCGTCGCCCAGTCCGACAGTTACCGCAACGCTACCGCAAGCTTCGATGACACCCTTACCGACTTCGACGTCACCCAGGACAAGATCGACCTCGCCGGCCTCGGCTTCACCGGCCTGGGCAATGGCCGTGGCGGCACCTTGCAGGTCAGCTACAGCGCCAGCAACGACCGCACCTACATCAAGGACTACGATGCCGACGCCAGCGGCAATCGCTTCGAGTTGATTCTCTCGGGCAACCTGGCCAGCACCCTGACCGCCAGCAACTTTATTTTCAATCGGGTGGTCACCGGCACCAGCGGCAGCGACTCGCTGTTGGGCAGTGATTCTGCCGACACCCTGCTCGGTCTGGCGGGCAACGACAGCCTCAGTGGCGGCGCGGGCGACGACAAAATTGACGGCGGCGCCGGCATGGATACCCTCACCGGTGGTGCCGGGGCGGACACCTTCGTGTTCTCCAACCGCCTGGACAGTTACCGCAACTACAACACCGGCGGCGCCAACCTGGGCGACCTGATCACCGACTTCGATACCACCGCCGACAAGATCGACCTCTCGGCCATGGGTTTCACCGGCCTGGGGGACGGCAAAAACAACACCGTGTACCTGGTGCTCAACACCACCGGCACCAAGACTTACATCAAGACCCTGACTGCCGACGCCAATGGCAACCGCTTCGAGGTAGCGCTGGACGGCAATTACCTCGACAAACTGACCAGCGCCAATTTCGTCTTTGCCACCTCGCCAACGGTCAACCATGCGCCGGTGGTGGCAACGGCATTGCTGGATCAGAACGCCACTGAAAACACCCCGTTCAGCTACGTGGTGCCGGCCACCAGTTTTACCGATCCGGATAACGACAGCCTCAGTTACACCGCCAAACTGGCCAATGGCAGCGCCCTGCCCGGTTGGCTGACCTTCGACGCCGCCACCCGCACCTTCAGCGGCACACCAAGCGACACGGCATCGGGCACTTACTCCATACAGGTCACCGCGTCCGATGGCAGCAATGCAACCGTCAACGACAGCTTTACCCTGGCCGTACAGGACGTACCCGCCGCACCCACTGTGATCAATGGCACGCCGAACAACGACACGCTGACGGGCACCGCTGCCAACGAACAACTGTTCGGTGGCGCCGGTAACGACACCCTTAATGGCGGCGCCGGCGACGACATTCTGGTTGGCGGCACCGGCGTAGACAAACTCACCGGCGGCGCGGGTGCCGACGTGTTCCGCTTCACCTCAAAACTCGACAGCTACCGCACCGGGTCCACCAGTGCCGGTGACCAGATCCTCGATTTCGATGTGGCTGCCGACAAGATCGATGTCTCGGCACTCGGCTACACGGGCCTGGGCAGTGGCCTGAACGGCACGCTGCAAGTGACCTACAGCGCCTCGAGTAACCGCACCTACCTCAAGGATCTCACCGTCGACGCCAACGGCAACCGCTTCGAGGTGTCACTGGCGGGCAACCTGGTGAACAGTCTGACGGCAAGTCATTTCGTCTTCGCCGACCCAAACACCCCCAGCAATGTAGCACCGGTGGTGGCCATCCCCCTCCTCGACCAGAACGCCACCGAAAGCACGCCGTTCAACTACACCGTAACCCACGACAGCTTCACCGACGCCAACCAGGATGCGCTGACCTACACCGCGACCCTCGCCGACGGCAGCGCCCTGCCCGCTTGGCTAAGTTTCAACGCCACCAGCCTGACGTTCACCGGCACCCCGACCAGCACGGCGTCCGGCAATTACAACGTACTGGTCAAGGCCACCGATCCTTCAGGCGCGTCAGTCAGCGACAGCTTCGCCCTGGCGGTGGCCGATGCGCCCGCCAACACCATCACCGGCACCAACAACGCCGAAAGCCTCAACGGCACGGCGGGCGCAGACCTGATCCTCGGCCTCGGTGGCAACGACACAATCAAGGCCGGCACCGGCGCGGACATCGTCGACGGCGGCGCCGGACGCGATTCGCTGTACGGCGGCGACGGTGCCGACACCTTCCGCTACACCAACGTACTCGACAGTTACCGCGACTACGACACCGGCGGTGTCACGGCGACCGACACGGTCTACGACTTCACCGCGGGCGTCGACAAGATCGACGTTTCAGCGCTGGGCTTTCTCGGCCTCGGCGATGGCAGCAATGGCACGCTGTACATGACCCTCAACGCGGCCGGCGACAAGACCTACATCAAATCCGCTGAGGCCGACGCCGATGGCAATCGCTTCGAAATCGCCCTCAACGGCAACTACCTCAACACCTTGACCGCCAGTGATTTCGTGTTCGGCGAGCGCGCCCAGCAAGACATCCTCTACCTGCCCACTCTCGGCCAATCCAATGCGCGCCTTTTGCGCATGACGGAGGACGACGATCAATCCGGCACCTCAATGCTGGTCAAGGACCTGGACCGCTACACCAACTATGACGTGCGCAGCCAGTTCGCCGACGCCGACGGCAATGGCATCGACATCGCGGTGGGTGGCAGCACGGTCAATGGCATGTCGACCCTGGGCGCCGAGGAACTTAAGTTGTGCTGGTGGCTGACCGACACCAACCAACCCGGGCCTGCGCTATTGCGTGCCGTGGCGTTACTGGGGGATCAGCTCACCGAACTCAAATCCATCGATAAGGTCACCATGGGCATCATCTGGGGCCAGGGCGAGGAAGCCGCCCAGGAGATTGGCCGCTCCACGGACAAAGCCGCGGCAGCAGCGGCGTACAAGGCCGCGACCCTGAATGTGTTTGATTACCTGCATGCCCAGTTCGGCAACTTCAGCGTGTACATGATGGAAACTGGTCACTACGAGCAGGACGCGGCGCGTGCCCGTGGTTATTCGGAAGAGAAAATTGCCTCCATCGTCGAGGGGGTTGGCTATGTCCGCGCCGCCCAAGAGGCCATTGCCGCCGAGCGTGCTGACGTCAAGCTGGCAGTGGACTACACCGACCTGCCCTTGCGCTACGAGGTTGATCCGCTGGTGTACCCGGACGACGTCTGGCACCTGCATGAGGAATCGGCGGAAATCGTCGGCCAGCGCCTGGCCGATTACATTGCCAATGACCTTGGCTTCCAGGGCAACCCCAACGACAACAACAGCGTGCAGGCCATTTTCGACAACGCTCAGAACCAGGGCGGGATGATTTCCGGCACTGATCAGGCGGATACCCTGGTGGGCAGTTCGGGCAACGACACACTGGATGGCGACCTGGGCGCCGACACCATGACCGGTGGCGATGGCAACGACATCTACGTGGTCGATAACGCGTTCGACAGCGTGGTGGAAACCAACACCTCGACCTCGCAGATCGATACCGTCCAGGCCTCGGTTAGCTGGACGCTGGGCGCCAATCTCGAGAACCTGGTGCTCACCGGGGTGTCGGAGATCGACGGCACCGGCAATGAGCGGCGCAACTTCATCACCGGCAATGCCGCCGACAACGTGCTCGATGGTGCCGCAGGGGCCGACAGCATGAGCGGTGGCGATGGCGACGACACCTACTATGTCGACGATGCCGACGACACCGCGATCGAGACCAACAGCAATGCGGTGCCTGGAGGGATCGACAGCGTGCACAGCAGCCTGGCGGCCTACACCCTCGGCAGCAACGTCGAGAATCTGTATGTCAACAGCGCTGGTGCCGCCAATGGCACGGGCAACGCGCTGGACAACACGCTGTTCGCCGGTGCCGGCAACAACGTGCTGGACGGACGCGATGGCAATGACACGGTGTCCTTCGAGCGTGCCTTGGCGGGGGTTACCGTAAACCTTTCGACGTCCGCACAACAAAACACCGTGGGTTCCGGGCTCGACACCTTGAAATTCTTCGAAAACGTGACGGGAAGCGCCTATGCCGACAGTCTGTCGGGGAACAGCGCCGCGAACATTCTGAACGGTGGTGCCGGGAACGACACGCTTTTGGGTGGTTCGGGCGATGACCGGCTGATCGGCGGTGCAGGTACCGACAACCTCACCGGCGGCACTGGCGCGGACACCTACGCGTTTGGTGCGCTGTCGGACATGGGCGTCGGGGCTTTGCGCGATGTGATCAGCGGCTTCAAGACCACCGAGGGTGATCATCTGGATTTCACCGGCCTGGACGCCAACCCGCTGACCGCCACCGTCGACGCCTTCATGTTCATCGGCAGCAACGCCTTCGACCCCACCAACGCCACCGGCCAACTGCGCTTTGCCGATGGCATCCTCTACGGCAGCGTCAACGCCGACGCCACCCCCGAGTTCGAATTCGAAGTGGTGGGCGTCAAGGAGCTGCATGCCAGCGACTTTACAGCCTGAGTTGCATTTTGCTCGCGAAGGCGGCGGTACATTCGGCATGGAGGCTGACTGATCCACCGCTATCGCGAGCAGCCCGCTCCCACAGGGGATTTTCAGTGCATGGAAAGTCAACGACCAACACAGGCAAAATGTGGCGAGGGGATTTAGCGAAACGTCGCACCGCCCCCGCCACAGCGGGTACACAAATCCGCAAGCACCCGCAGCGATAGTGGTAACGGTCGGTCATGCTCATTCCTCTTTGAAGGCCGCAAGCAAGCGTTCACGCAAAGGTTTCATCAGGTAATTCATCAAGGTGCGTTCCCCCGTCACCACCGTGACATCGGCGAGCATACCGGGGCGCACCAGCAGGCCGGCGGCCTGCAGCGAGGCGACGGTGTTGGCGGGAATTTCGACCTTCGCGGAAAAATACGGCTGGTGCGTTTGTTCATTGATCAACTGGTCCGCCGACACCGTTGTCACCGTGCCGGTGACGGTCGGCGTATCCACCCGTTGCAGCGCGGTGAAATGCACATGCACCGGCAGACCCGGGCGCAACTTATTGGCCATCAGCGGCTCGAAACGCGCGGTGATCGCCATTGGCGCATCCAGCGGCACCACCTGCATCAGGGTTTGGCCGGCCTGCGCAACGCCCCCGACCGTATGAATGCTCACGTCCATGACCTGCCCGGACGCCGGCGCACGGATCGCACCGTTGTCGACTTCAAACTGCAAGGCATGAATCTGATCGGCATAACCTGCCGCCTCGGCAGAGACCTCGCTGAGCTGGGTTTCTGCATCTCGGCGAAATTCCTGCTGCGCCTGCAAAGCCTTGAGCCGGCTTTCGTTGATCGCCTGTCGGGTCCTGCCGACATCGCCCACTCCGGAGGAAATCTGTCCAGCCAATTGGGCTGCGTTGCGCTCGGCCTCGAAAAGCTTGTTGCGCGGAATGTAGCCTTCACGGGCCAAATCACGCAGGCCTTCCAGCTCCTGCTGCTGGAAGCGCATCTGCGCGTCGTAGTTGCGCTTGACGCCTTCGTAGCCGAGCAATTGCTGCTGCAATGCCGCGGCTTCGTGTTCGATGATCTGCAAGCGGCTGCCCAATTCTGCGCGGCGGGTCAGAAACAACTGGCTCTGCAAGGCCATGGCGGCCTTGACCCGCGACTCGTCGGCGCGTTCCAACAGTTCAGCGGGCCATTGGATCTCGGCTGAGCCCAGGCGCTCGGCAATCAACCGCGCCTCGATGCTGCGATCGTTGAGCAACTTGCCCAGGGTCACGTCCAGTTGCGACTGTGCCTGCACCGTATTGAGCTGCACCAGCAACTGTCCCTGGGTGACGCGGTCGCCATCGCTGACCAGCAGCTTTTCCACCACCCCACCGACCAACGACTGCACAGCCTTGCGTTCGCCCGCCACCACCACGGTGCCGCTGCCCACGACACCCTGGTCGAGCGGCGCCAGACAGGCCCAGAGCAGGAAGCCGCCCAGCGTCAGGACCAGGAAACCCACACCATAGCGTGCAGCTCCCCCGGCGTCGGTACTGGCGCGAGACTGCGGTGTGGCGCCGCGCACACTCAGTCCCTGCTCGCTGTACGTTTGTACCTCTGGGGTCAGATCACGCATCTCCGCCAGCCTCCCTGACCGCGGCCGGTCTTGGCCCCGGCCTCAATGCCTTGAGCACCCGATCCCTTGGACCGAATGCATGTTGAGTGCCGTCCTTGAGCACCAGGATGTGATCGACCACCGCCAGCACATTAGGCCGGTGGGTAATCAGCACCACGGTGCTGCCAGCAGCCTTGAGCGCATTGATGGCCTGCACCAGCGCCAGCTCTCCGGCTTCATCGAGATTGGAGTTGGGCTCATCGAGCACGATCAGCGACGGGCGCCCATAAATTGCGCGAGCCAGGCCGAGGCGTTGCTTTTGTCCACCGGACAAGCCAAGCCCGCCGGGACCCAGCGGCGTGTCGTAACCCTTGGGGAATTTCAGGATCATCTCGTGAATGCCGGCGTGACGCCCTGCGGCGATGATCTTGTCGGCGTCCTGCTCGCCGAACCGGGCAATGTTGTCGGCCACACTGCCGTCGAACAACTCGATGTCCTGCGGCAGGTATCCAAGGTGCGGGCCCAGGGCGTCGTGGGACCATTGACTGATCTCGGCGTCGTCCAGGCGCACCGACCCGCCCATGGCCGGCCATACCCCGACCAGCGCCCTGGCCAGCGTTGATTTACCACTGGCGCTGGGGCCAACGACGGCGAGCACATCACCTTTGGCCAGGCTGAAATTGATGCCCCTCAGGATCGGTTGCGAGGCGCCGGGCGGGCCGACATACACCTGCTCCAGGCGCAGCGCTCCGGTGGGCGGTGGCAACGGCATGCGCAGGCGCTCGCGCGGATGCTGGGCAAGCAGTTGGCTGAGGCGCTGGTAGCTCTGGCGGCCGGAGTTGAATTGCTTCCAGGAGCCAATGGCGATTTCAACGGGCGCCAGGGCACGCCCCAGCAGCAGCGACATCGCAATCATCATGCCCGCCGACAATTGGCCTTCAAGCACCAGCAACGCCCCCAGGCCCAGGGCCAGCGACTGTCCGGAGATGCGCACAAAACGAGTCGTCGAAGTGATCCGCGCGCTGCGGTCGCTAGCATGGGACTGGGCGGCAATGATGCGTTGCTGCAGCAGGCTCCAGCGCTGGCGCAACGGCCCGAGCATGCCCAAAGCCTGGATGACTTCGGCATTCTGTAGTGTGCTGTTTACATAGATCGACGACTGCACGCCCAGGCGATTGGCTTCGCCCAAGCGTGTGCGAGTCGCCAACTCGCCCCACAGCGCCAGGCCGAACAGCACCAGGGCCAGAACCAGCGTCAGCACGCCGAACCAGGGATGAAAGATGAACGCCACCAGTAGGAAGATTGGCAACCACGGCGCATCGAGCAAGGCGATCAGGCCCTGGCCGGTGATCAACTGCCGCAGCGTTGCCAGATCGGTGAGCACCTGCGCCGGGTTGGCGTTGTGCTCGCGCAGGCTGCGGGCGAAGGCGGCGTCGAAAATCCGCTCGCCCAAGGCATCGTCCAGCCCCGCGCTCATGCGGATCATCACCTCGCCGCGTGCCCACTCGATCAGGGCGCTGAACATGAACAGTCCCAGGGCGATCAAGGTGAGCATGAACAAGGTGGTTTCGTTGCGGCTGGTGAGGACCCGATCGTACACCTGCATCATGTAGAGCGATGGCACCAGCACCAGCAGGTTGATCACGCCACTGAACAGCGCCAGCGACCAGAACACCCGGCGATAGCTTAATAAAGCGGCATCAATGTCATGACGCGGATCGAGAAGCAAACCCATAGAGTGTCGCTCGCAAATGGAATAGTCGGTCGAAGACGCAATCCATCGCGAGCTTTTTGCCCTAAGGCATTGGAGAAAACACTAAACGTAGCCTGACGTGCCGCTATCAGAGACGAATCTCGTCGCCACAAGCGCCAATTACTGACAACGCATCCACGGGTTAGTGCCGGTTCGACGGGCTGGGTTTTCATGTGGGTGACGGGCGGGAATGTTGCATTCATTCGGACTGGGCACGAAATCTCATGAACATTCAACATTGCCCATAAGTCAAATGATGCATTGGAGTCCGCCCGTCCCTTCCAGATGCTCACACCGCCCCCAGTTGCCGAAGAGGGTCTAGGATGCGATGAATGGCGAGCGTGAATTGTCGCCCTTCGTCACTCACGCCTTGCCGCTGGAGCGAAATGATCTACCGGCCTGGTGTACGGCCCCAGGCACTTTCGTCTGACACCCTGAAACGGAGAAGCCAACGTGAGCACCTTGAAACTTCACCCTGCACTGGACAATGGTATCCAACCCGCCGCCGCGAATTTCACAGGTGGCACCCTGCAATGCCTGTGTGCGACCGACAAGGTCGAGGTCAAGATCGACGCACAAACCCTGCATAATCACGCGTGCGGCTGCAGCAAATGCTGGAAACCGCAAAGCGCGACATTCGCCGTCATTGCCGTAGTACCTCGGGATAAGGTCAGCGTCACTGCCCACGGCGAAAAACTGGCAATTGTCGACGAAAGCGCCGCCATCCAGCGCCACGCCTGCAAGCAGTGCCACGCCCATCTCTTCGGGCGCATCGAGAACAAGGACCATGCGTTTTATGGCCTGGACTTCGTCCACACCGAACTCTCTCCCCAGAGCGGATGGGCCGCGCCGAGCTTCGCTGCGTTCGTGTCCTCCATCATCGAAACCGGCACACCGCCAGCACAAATGAAGGCCATCCGTGAACGCCTGCGCTCGATCGGCCTGGATCCCTATGACTGCCTGTCGCCGGACTTGATGGACGCACTGGCGACTCATGTCGCCAAACAGAAAGGCCTGCTCCCCGCCGCCTGATTGATCGGCCGCCGCGGTTGCTTCGCCGGACCGCGGTCCCGGTTCACCACCCACATGTAAATCGACGCTCTTCTGGTTGTCATTCATGTTGGCCGCCGTCGCCATCAACAATTGAAGAGAGAGCGAAAGTTCATTAATACTTCGCAAAGAAGCACTTTTTGCATCATGACGATATACAGGCGTCATTTCAGTGACTACCATAACCCTCACTCTAGAAAGTCAGACCGTCAACATGCAGAGCGCGACCCTATAACATATGAGTAATTCATTCGCGCCGACGAGTGGATATAAAAAACTATAATATTGTTATAAATTAATATGTTGAGATCGCCATAACAATCAGGACAAACTTTCTAAAAATTACAAAAAACTAAAAAAGACCGGCCGCACACATAAAAGTTTCAAACTTTGATCATTAAAAAAAATAACGCATATAACACTTTAAAGCATTCACCATCGATGCTAATAATCCGGCCGGTTCCGGGCTTAAGGCGTCGCACCACCTCACATGAAGTGAACATCTGATATCACGCTGATAGCCCCGGTCTTTACTAAATTCAAATAACGCTGGCGTGCTCAAGTTCAATAAAACTTGGGCCGCTGTTGTGTTGCGCGCTAGAACTGCGCAAGGAAGACATCATCGCTCGCCATCATTCAAGGGTTGAAATCCTTTCGATCTTCGGTACCCGTCCAGAAGCCATCAAGATGGCGCCGTTAGTCAAAGCCCTCGCTGCGGAACCTGGCATTCATTCGCAGATATGCATCACCGGCCAACATCAAAGCATGCTTAAACAGGTGCTTGATCTGTTCGACCTCAAGGCCGATTACACCCTCGATGTGATGACGCCGCACCAGTCGCTCAACTCGTTGACTGCGGCGCTTTACGGGGCGATTGACCCCGTGCTGGAAATGACCCGTCCGGACCGGGTGCTGGTACATGGCGACACCACTTCGGCCATGGTTGCCTCAATGGCTGCGTTCCATCGACGCATTCCGGTCGGTCATGTCGAAGCCGGGCTGCGAACCGGTGATATCTACAGCCCGTGGCCGGAAGAAATGAACCGCCGCTGCATCGACCTCGGTGCGGACATGTTGTTTGCGCCGACCCACGAGTCGCGCCAGAACCTGCTCGACGAACGCCTGCAGGGTCGCGCCTTCGTGACCGGCAATACGGTGATTGACGCTTTGCAAATGACGGCGCGGCGCATTGAGCAAGACGCTGACTTGCGTGCAAGCCTGGACCAGCAGTTCTCGTTCCTGCAAACCGGCCGCAAGGTTTTGCTGGTGACCGGGCATCGCCGGGAAAACTTCGGCGAAGGATTCCTGGATATCTGCAAGGCCTTGAGTCATCTGGCGCGGCGCGCTGATATCCAGATCGTCTATCCGGTGCATTTGAACCCCAATGTCATTGGCCCGGTCACCGAGCAGCTGGGCGATCTGCCGAACGTGCACCTCATCAAGCCGCTGGACTACCTGGCCTTTGTGCGTCTGATGCAACGAGCGCATGTGATCCTCACCGACTCCGGTGGCGTGCAGGAAGAAGCGCCCTCCCTGGGCAAGCCGGTGCTGGTCATGCGAGACGTGACCGAGCGCCCCGAAGCTGTCGCGGCGGGAACTGTGCGTCTGGTCGGCACCTCGCCGGACTCGATCATCGCTGGCGTTAACGCATTGTTCGATGACGACCTGCTGTGGCGCCGATGCTCCCAGGCTGCCAACCCTTACGGCGATGGCAAGGCCAGTGCGCGCATCGTTGATGCCCTGATGGGGCGCCCGGTCGATGATTTCATCGTGGCCGGGCAGCCCTTGCCCAAGTTCCTGCACCACTCGTCAGCGGTGCCTGTGCCCGAAAAAAATTACCCGGCTTTTACCTCTCAATAAACCAAACCGCTCATCCCCTTATCAGCTCGAGATCTACCTGAATGAAGTCTTCCGTTGCCATCCATACGGGTGCGCTCAGCGCCCTTGCCTGTGGCGTGAGCCTGCTCGCGCTCATGCCGACCTTTGCCTTGGCCGCGGACAGCCCGCTCACCCAGGCGATCAACCGGCTCAACGCCGACACCCGACAAGAGCGTGAGATCCGCTTGAGCGATCTGGGGATCGATGCACCGATCATCCTCGGCTCCACCGATGCCCGCCGCGAACTGTATCTACCGGTGCCGGCGGGTGTGCCGCTGACGGACGCCACCCTGAATTTCGACGCCAGTTACCTCAATGGCGAAGGCGGACGCAACACGCTGTTGCTGTCGTTGGACGGCTATCCGGTACGCGCTGAAGGGCTCAGCGAAGCCCAGGGTGATGCCAGCGCCACACTGGGCGTGGACAAGCAAGCGCGTGACAGCGGCTCGCTGCGTCTTGGCATTGCCTGGTCGTCAATCGTGTCCCGTGTGTTGTGCGAAGACGAGCGCGCCATCGGCAATGTATTGCGTATCGAACCGGACACTCGCCTCAATTACAGCTACGACGCCAACCAGTTACAGGACGTCGGTGCTGCCTGGACGGCATTGCCTGGCAAACCGGGGATCATGGTCGCGCCGGGCACCTTATCCGCCGACAGCTACGATGCGGCCTGGCGCCTCGGTGTGGCACTGGAGCGGATTGGCAAGCACAGCCGCGTTCTGCCCTTCCCCGCCGTACAAGACACTGTCGACCTGACTGGCCTGCGCATCCCGGCCGAGCTGCAGACTATTCCAGCGTTCGCCGCCCTTAACGGCAAAGGCTCGCACGTTCTGGCGAACCCGGCGCAAATCGGAGCGCTGTTGATGTTGGGGCAGACGCCGAACGTCCAGGCGGATCTGGCCATCAACGACCCGCAGCTGCTCAAAGCCGTGAATGAATCGCTGGAAGCGCTGCAAAGCCAGATTCAGGGTCTCGACGCAACGGCAGCCAACGCCTTCACGCAATGGCGTGAGCGGCATATCAATGCAGGTCTGGCCGCCACCGGTACCGACAACGTGCGCCTGGCATTGCTGGGCACACGCCCGATGCTGATGATCGCGCCGCAAGCGACCGGCAAGGCATTGGCCCTGTTCAGCTCGGCCTGGAACACACTGGCACGCAGCCGCCAATTGACGGTCAGCGAAGCACAGATGCCCTTGAGCGCCGACGGCCGTGTGGCCTTGTCGCGCTTGGGCGGTAACCCTGGCGCCATCGACGTGCTGGCCAAGTCCGACTGGAGCACCTCGTTCCCTCTGGGCAGCGTGGCCTACGACGGTCGCCTGCCGGTGAAGGCGGTGGTCGATGTGTCTGCCGCCCCCGGTGCCTCTGACACCGCGCCGGTGGCCTCGCTGTTTCTCAACGATTACCTGATTGGCGCGCAACAGCTCGTGGCCAACGGTGAACAGCAACGCATCGAAGCACGTATCCCGCGTTACGCCCTGGGTTCGAAGAACGTGCTGCGCGTGTCGTTCCAGCGTCAGCCGGTCAGCGATCGTTGCCTGGAAACGCCACAGGCCTTCCCGGTCTCGGTGCTGCCGACCAGCCACATCGTGCTGGAAAAAACCGCGCTGGCTGATGACTTCTCCGGCATGGCCGCGCGCTTTGCCATGGACACGCAAATCCTCGTACCACAGGCCTACCTCGATCATCCGGCGAGCAGCTTGCCGCAGGTGATTTCGGTGGCTGACGCCGCCGGTGTTTCGCCGCTGCGGGCGCAACTGAACGTCAGCGCCGACCCAAAGGTTTCGGTCACGCCGGACAAAGCCTTCCTCGCCTTCGAGCTGCCGGTCAAGGACAGCAAGGAATCGGTGCAGGTCGATGATCAGGGTCGCTTGCGCATCAATCACAAGGATCAGATGTTGTTGGACATCCATCCCCTCAACCACCTGGCCTCGTTGCAAGTGGTGGATGCCGGCGGCCAGCACGGTCTGGTCTATCGCGCCCTGGGCAATGACGCACCACGCTTCGCCAAACAGATTCTGCTGACCCGCGGCGACGTGGCCATCCTCGGTGACAACGGTGCATTGACCACCTTCGACACCCAGGACCCAAGTGGCAGCCAATTGATCGACAACGAAGAACCCAAGGGCCTCGACGCCTGGCGCAAGCCGTCGCTGTTGTGGCTGATTCCGGGTGGCATCCTGTTGGTCCTCATCCTGTTGCTGGCTGGCCGTAGCGCCCGTCGCAATCGCCAGTAACGGAAACTTTCGATGACGTCGCTTTATTGGCCCTACTGGCTGGCCCACTACTACAGCTTCCTGGAGATCTCGACCATCGTGGTCGCGGTGCTGATCCTGATCTCCAGCCTGGACGATCTGTTCATTGACCTGTGGTACTGGTCTCGCCGCCTGTTTCGCAAGTTCACCGTGGATCGCAAATACCGGCCACTGACCGCCGAGCAGTTGATGGCCCGGGATGAACAGCCGTTGGCGATCATGGTCCCGGCCTGGCTGGAATATGACGTCATCGCACCGATGATCGAGAACATGGTGTCGACTCTGGATTACCAGAACTATGTGGTTTTCGTCGGCACCTACATCAATGACCAACGCACCATTGATGAAGTGGAACGCATGCGTCGGCGCTACAAGCAGCTGCATCGCGTGGAAGTCCCGCATGCCGGGCCGACCTGCAAGGCCGACTGCCTGAACTGGGTGATCCAGGCGATCTTTCTGCACGAGAAAACCCACGGCATGACCTTCGCCGGCGTGGTGCTGCACGACAGCGAAGACGTACTGCACCCGATGGAGTTGCGCCTGTTCAACTACTTGCTGCCGCGCAAGGACATGATCCAGTTACCCGTGGTTTCACTGGAGCGCAACTGGTACGAATGGGTGGCCGGCACCTACATGGACGAATTCGCCGAATGGCATGGCAAGGATTTGGTGGTGCGTGAAAGCATGACCGACACGGTGCCTTCTGCCGGGGTCGGCACTTGTTTCTCCCATCGTGCCTTGCGCGTACTGGCCGGGGAAACCCAGAACCAGCCGTTTAACACTGACAGCCTCACCGAGGACTACGACGTCGGCGCACGCCTGGCCAAGGTCGGCATGAACGCCATCTTCGTGCGCTTCCCGGTGCAGTTTCGCGTGTTGCGTAAATCATGGTTTCGCAAACCTTACGAATCGACCCTGAAGATGCCGTTGTGCGTGCGGGAATTCTTTCCCGATACCTTCCGTACCGCGTTCCGCCAGAAAGCCCGCTGGACGCTGGGCATTGGCCTGCAAGGTTGGGAGCAAATGGGCTGGAACGGCTCGCTGGCCAACCGTTATCTGCTGTTTCGTGACCGCAAGGGCGTGGTGACGGCGTTCGTCAGCATCATCGCCTACGTGATTCTGGTGCAGCTGTTGGGCCTGATCATCCTGCGCCAGAGTGGCCTGTGGGACGTGAGTTTCCCGACACCCTTTGAAACCAATGGCTTTATCCAATACCTGTTACTGGCCAACGGTATCGCGCTGGCCTGGCGTATCGCGCACCGCTGCTATTTCACCACCGTACTGTACGGCTGGCAGCACGGCTTGCTGTCCATCCCGCGCATGGTGGTGGGCAACTTCGTCAACTTCATGGCCGCCTCACGCGCCTGGCGCATGTTCCTGGTCGGCAAGGCGCTGAACCGCAAACTGGTGTGGGACAAGACCATGCACGACTTCCCGTCCACCGACCTGGTGGCTGCCGCACCGCGCAAGCTGGGCAGCGTGTTGCTGTCCTGGCAGGCGATCAACGATGCTGACCTGCAAAGCGCCCTCGCCGAACAGAAAAACCGGCACATGCCCTTGGGGCGGATTTTGCTCAGCAACGGCTGGCTGGACGACGAGACGCTGGCTGAAGCCATCGCCTTCCAGAACGATCTGCCACGGGTATTCGATGTGGCCGCCAAGGCACGGGACTCAATCCTGACGCTGGACGATGAGTTCGCCCTGCGCTGGCGCGTGGTGCCGCTTGGCTTGAATGCCGACGGCCGCGCGCAAGTCGCCGTCGCCAGCCCTCTTCCGGCCGAAGGTCTGCAACAGGTCAGCGATGAACTGGGCAGCGAACCGGTGCAACTGATTGCACGTGAAAGCGAAATCGTCGCGCAATTGCGTCAACTGAACGTGCGTGAAGGCCAACCCGTGCCGGATGCCCGTGCGCCGCTGCTGGGCGACCTGTTGATCGAAATGGGGCTGCTGGATCGCGACGTGTTCAGCCGCTCCATGTTGCAGTACCGCCCGCAGCATCACGGACGCATTGGCGACTATCTGGTCGACAGAGGCGTGCTGCCCCGCTCCACCATCGAAAAGGCCGTGGCGCGTCAGCACAGCCACTACCCTGCGGAGCTTCCGGCATGAACCGCCCCTTCCTGACCCTGATGGCCACGGGGCTAAGCCTGTTACCTGGGCTTGCTCATGCCGAGACGCTGCCCCTGCCGTTGACCGGCCCGGCCTTTGAAACTGCCAACGAGGCGTACAGCGCGTACGAGCGTAAAGACTACGACCTGGCCATCGCCAAGGCCCGCGAAGCGTTGCGTCAGCGCGCTGATATCACTCGCTTGAACACCTTGATTGCACTGGCGCAACGCGACAAGGAACAGCGAGACCATCCCAAGCGCTACCCGCAATCACGTCAGGCACCGGGCTTCGGCGCCGCTGCCCAGGCGTTCAAGGCCTATGACCGCGATGACTTCGGCGTGGCTGCCCAAGCGGCACGCAAAGCCATCGCCCAAGCGCCCAAACGCATGGATTATCGACTGCTACTGATCGAGTCGTTGCAACGCCAACAACATCTACAGGAAGCGGATCAAGCCACCACCCAGGCCCTCGCGGTGTTCCCGGACGACGATACGTTGTTGATGCGTCGTGAAGCGATTCGTCGTCAACTGGCGGCGCCTCTGGCGGTTCAGGGTTATCGCGCCTTGGAGCAAGGCAATGCGACCCTCGCCGTTGACCAGGCCCGAAAAGCCGTCGCCCTGTCCCCGGAAATCGGCGCCAATCAGCAATTGCTGATCAGTGCCCTGCTCGCTGCCCACGATTACCGTGGCGCCGAACAGACCGCGTCAGGCGCTTTGGCACAAGACGATGGGGAAATCGCTCCGTGGATTCTGCGCAGCTACGCCCTTGATCGTCAGGGTAAGACTCAGGCTGCCCAGGCTGACCTGAATCACGCCCTGGCCATCGATGGCTTGCTGGAAGCGGAAACTCGTGACATTCGTTTCTTCGCCGCGGACGCCGCACTGGCCCATGGCGAGCCTCAGCAAGCGCTCGATCATTTGCAGCCACTGGCCGACGATGAAGGCGGCGAAGTGGCCCGCCGACGTACCGCCGCCCGAATGGCGCTGCGGCAGAAAAACAACGGCTTGAACGCTATTGCCCCTTTTCCGGCACCGGCCTTGAACTGTCAGGAAACCGCCTTCGGCCTAGTCTGTGACATTTGGCCTGGCAATCAGCGTGATGCCGGAACCGACAAAGCCGCTCAGGCCTACGCGGCCCTGGCTGGCAAGGACCCCGCGTCCGCGGTGGTGCTGGCGAACGAGGCGATTGCCCGGGCGCCACAGAATCCGGCGTACCGACGTCTGCTGGTCAGCGCCTTGACCGACCAGAAGCGTGTGCCCGAAGCCATCGCGGCGGCCAGTGACGGTCTCAGGCTCAATGGCGATGACGCGCGGCTGCTGGCCCAGCGCGGTCGTTTGCGTCAGCAATCCGGCGACGATGCCGGGGCGCGCAAGGATTTTACCCAGGCACTGGCCCTCGGCAGCCTGCCCGCTTACGAAGAAGCCAGTCTGTATGCCGCCATCGGCCAGCGCCGCACCGCCCGCGAACGACTGCAACAAGCGCGGGACACGGGCGAACTGGAATCGATGAGTGACCTGCAGCTCGCTTACTTGTCGGTCCAGGCCGGCGATGATGACGGCGCCCTCGGCTCGTTCCGCAAGGCCGATGCAGACACCCGGCTCACGCCGACGGCCACTCAGGATGCGGCCTACACCGCGATGCGCGCCAACGAAGACCAGCAAGCTGTAGGCTACTTCGAGCGCGTCATCGACGCGCAGCATGCCGGTGAACTGGACATGCCCGCGCAGCAACTGTTCGACACCCGCCGCGCGGTGGGCGATGTCTCGCGCAGAATGGGCTTGACCAGCACCACCAGCTATCGCGGCAACAGTTCGAGCAGTGGTCTAAGCTCCGCGCCGAGCAGCGGCAGCAACAGCAATGACAGCCTGCAAAACAGCACCGAACTGTCCTGGCGCCCCTTGGGTTATCGCAACGCCCGTTTTGTCGAACTCTACGGACGCGTCACCGACACGCTCTGGAGCAAGAACGGTGATTCGGACACCGGTTTCGATGCGCTGCAAGGTGCCGTCGGCGTGCGGGTCAAACCCTTCACCGATCTGAACGTGATGGCCGCCGTTGAACGCACATTCCCCTTGGGATCGTCGGACGTTGACGGTGACTGGCTGCTGCGTTTGGGATACGGCTCAAGCGTCGGCACCGACCTGCGGGTCGATGCGTCCAGCTGGTGGACCTCGCAGTTGTTCGCCGAAGCCGGTCATTACGTCAACGACTCGCGCAACTACTTCAACAGCGAATGGCAGGTCGGCCGCAGCTATGCGATCGGTGGCGCTGGCTCGCGCTGGGTGAGCTTCCCACATGTCGTGGCCGCGTTCGACTACGACTCGAAGATGACCAGCCGGACCGATGCCGACGGCCGTTCGGACTCATCATCCGGCAAGGCCGGCGGGGTGGGTGTCGGTAACAACGTCCGGTATTGGTTCCGCGAAGACGCGTACAACGCGCCCCGCTCCTACGTCGATTTTTCCCTGCAGTACCGCGTAAAGGTGCTGGGCGATGACCGTGCCGAAGGCGTGTTCGCTCGCCTGACTTATTCCTACTGAGGACTTACATGAACGTTCGAATCTGTGTGTGGCTGGGTCTTGGCCTGCTCTCGACAGGCGCACAAGCGGCCCCGGAAATCGCTCATCTGTACGCGCCAAAATTGCCCGATGGCTCCGCGTATGTGCGGGTGGTCAATCCGGCCGACACCGCGATGCAGGTCCAGGTGGGCCAAAGCGCAAGCTTTAGCCTTTCCGCTCAGAG
This sequence comes from Pseudomonas sp. ZS1P83, assembly GCF_054897825.1. Classification (NCBI taxonomy): domain Bacteria; kingdom Pseudomonadati; phylum Pseudomonadota; class Gammaproteobacteria; order Pseudomonadales; family Pseudomonadaceae; genus Pseudomonas; species Pseudomonas sp. ZS1P83. Next base: position 2,150,035 of record NZ_CM142706.1, on the reverse strand, counting down.
CACGGTGGCCAGCCCCTTCCAGATCGTGGACGCGCGGCAGCCGCTCAAGCTGACCGTCAATGGTCGCGAGATAACAGGCCTGAGTGCACCGAAAAGTGCGTGGGTGACCCTGATTCTGGACAGCGACCCGGCACGGGCGCCGCGCCTGGTCATCGACCCGCCGCTGCGCGGTAAAGACCTGCGCGCCGAACTCAACGTTTATAACCTCAGCAGCGGTTGCGAAAAGGCTGGGGTCAAACTGGCCAATGGCGCCCCGGTATTCAACCAGCTGCCGTTCAACGGACAAGCCCAGCGCACGATCAACCCGGTGCAAGCGACGCTGGTTGCCAGCTGCAATGAAATCGCCAGCCCGCCGTTGAAGCTGGCGCCCTTCAAGGCCGGCGATCGTTATAGCCTGTTCCTGATCGGCTCCCGCCAGGCCCCACGCCTGATTGGCCTTGTCGACCAGACCTCCCCATGAACCTTCAATTCAAACCCGAACGTTTTATTCGTCGATTGTCGATGCGCGCCATGATCGCGGGCCTGCTGGCGAGCCTGTCAGGCACCGGCGTTCAAGCGGCCTCGGCGGTAATCGCCGGCAACGGCGGCTGGTTATTCCCTGCCTGGGAAAGCCTGAGCAAGGTCGACAACACCGGCACTGCCCGCAACATTGCGCTGCTCAAAGAACTCCAGCAGCAACTTGAACGCGAACACATCGGGCTGGTCGTGCTGGTGGTGCCGATGAAAGCGCCGTTTTATGCTCAGCGCCTGCCCGCCGATCAACCCTTGAGCGTGGCCGTGATGCAGCGCTATGACCACCTGCAAAACGACCTGACACAAGCGGGCCTGACCACGCTGAACATCAAACCGATCCTGCAACGGACCGAGCAAGGCAAACAGACCGCGTTTTACCGCGCCGACTACCACTGGACAGCCTGGAGCGCCGAAAACACCGCCGACGCCACGGCGCAACTCATTACCGCGCGCTACCGCCTGCGCGGTGACCCCGGTGGTGGCTCGGTGCTGGGCCAATGGTTCGACAGGCGAGCGTTCGGCGACCTGGCCAGTAATTTCCTGCCAGCAATCAAGCGCAAGGCGATTGGTCGCGACATCTACACCGTTCGCCATCAGGCTGAGAAAGACTTGCTGATCGATGACGCACCGGCGCCGGTTCAGGTGATCGGCAACAGCTTTGTCCAGCCTTACCTGGGTTTTACGCAGAAGCTTTCAAATGCCCTGGACCGTCCCGTCGCACTGACATGGAACCCCGGCGACGTCGGTCCGTGGGCTACGCTGCTGCAATACCTGGAGTCGGCGGATTTTGCCGAATACAAGCCACAAGTGATTGTCTGGCAATTCAACGAGGGCCAGTTCCACCTTGGCCCTGATGCGGCAGCCAACTGGAACGCAAAAGGCGTTACCTCGGTGAGCCAATGGCATCAACGCATCAAAAAGGCACTGCCGTGAAAATCTTCGGCTACACCGCCAGTCGCGCGACCGTTGCTGCTCTGTTGCTTGCTGTCACCGTCGGCGCAGGTACCGGCATGCTCTACGTGACGAAGACCAAGGCCCTGGACCCGGGGATTGTCGGCATTGTCTGGCAGCCGGATAACAAGACCGTCGGAATCAGCGGACACTGGGAAAAACTGGGAGCGCGTGAGCTGCTGGTCCAATGGACAGTCGTGGACGATCAGGCATTCGTTCCCGGTACCGGCCTGCCCGCCGTACCGGTCCTGCCCGATTGGGCGCGCATCGCCAAGGCACCCTGGGCGCAGGATGTCATCCTTGGGCTGGCAGGTTATTTCAGCGAGAACCGCTCTCGGGACAACATCGAAGAACTGGCCACGGTCTCGGAACGGATCGCCAAATTGCCTACGCCGTTGCACGTGACTGGATGGTATTTCCCGGCCGAAGTCGACCCCAGCTGGACCCGCGCCAAAGACCTGCCCGCCCTGCTGGCCAAGCTGCCGCGACCGTTGTGGATCAGCGTCTATGATGGCGCCAATATCGGACCCGTCGCCACGGCCGAATGGCTCAAGCAATGGCTGCCGGACGACATTGGCGTGTTCTTCCAGGACGGCGTCGGCGTTTACACCCGCACCGCACCCGTCGCCCGAACCTACGCCGACGCCATGCGCCAGCGTCTGGGCAAAGAGCGTGTGCGGATCATCGTCGAAGCCTTCCGCCCCAACTTCGGCGGCGGCTTCCGCTCCGCGACCGCTGCCGAGCTCAGACCGCAACTGGCGGCCTATGACGGTTATCCGCTTTACCTGTTCGACGGGCCGCACTACGTGACGCCTGAGTTGGTCGAGCAATTGGTGCGATAAAGCGAAATCGTGGCAAGTTTTGAACACTGACTTACACTGCGATACACCCAATGCGAATGAATGACTGTTCAACGGACCGATAGGTCCCACGGCAACCGGGCATCACGTAATGATCTGGGTGAAGCCAACATGAAAACGGTCACGGCCCTTTTCACCTGTCTGCTCGCTGCCAGCGTGTGCGCGGCGACGAGCACCTGCGCAAATGCTGCGTCGTTCGAGACCAGCTTCGACTGCTCCAAGGCAAGGGCATCCGTCGAAAAGCTTATCTGTCGCGATTCGCAACTGGCGCAGATGGATATCGAACTGACGCGTCTTTATCGCCTGGCGCTCACCGATGAACATTCAGTACCGCGTCCAGACAAAGTCATGATCGACCAGCAGTTCTGGATCGGCGCCCGCAATCAGTGTGCCTCCGAGCCGGACCCCAAGATGTGCACGATCCGAAGTTATGCCGAACGCGCGCACCAGTTGCGCCAGGGCTCGGCCATTGTGAGAACCAAGGATCCAAACCGACTCACCGAAGGCCCCCTGGCTTTTCGTTGTACAGGGTTTAACGCGCTGATTGCCGCCACCTTCTTTAGGACGCAGCCAGGTGTCGTGTACCTGAAATGGGCGAACACCTCGATCACCCTGAGCCAGGTGCCGAGTGATTCGGGAACCCAATACACTGGCAAGGATTACCAGGGGAACTACCGCTTCTGGCAAGACGGCAACGTGGCCCTTTTCCAGAAACCAGGCTCAGGGGAAATGAGTTGTACGGCCGAGCAGGCCTTCGGTCAGCAGTGATACCAAAGGCTGGACGAGATGTTGAGTGCGGACGTCGTCACCCATCACCGCCACTTCAGTGTTCGGTAACGTCGGCAACTTTTCAGACGGCTCCAGAATCCGCATGCCTTCCTGGGGCATGCTGAAGTCCACTCCCGCCGAACGGAAGCTAATGCCTCGATCATAATTGCCCCTTACGCACTTGGCGGCCGCATTATCACCAAACGTACAGGTTTGGACGCTTCGATTTCGTAGTTCCTGGCAGCGATCCAGACCAAAGCTTCGCGCCAGATGACTCGTCTTCGCTGGGCATTGGGACTGGTTTTCGCTTGGCAATGACCACGTCCAACTGCCCGATTTCGTAGTCGCCCAGCAGGTCGTGACTCAAGCCCGTGATGAGCTCTAACTAAATGTCGGGATAGAGCTTGCTAAAGCGCGACAGCAACGTGCGAAGCTGAGTAGGTACCAGGTTTTCAGAGATCCCCAGGCGCAGAAGATTCACCGTGGCGGGTTCCTTGATCTGACGTACGAACGTGTCGAAATCCACCATTATCTTGCCTCGCTCGTATGTCATGACCGAGGACGGGGAACGTATCGCCCAGTTAGGGCGACGCATGGACCCGGGACACCCTTGAACACGAAACCCAGCCCCACCAGCAGCATCTGGATGAAGGCGATGCCGACCACTCCCAGCGCGACTGCTCGGATCGTAGCGGTACACAGCTCGGCGATTTTCGGACCCTTGCCCGGACCACTGACGCGGGTCAGGGGATAAAGGGTGATCGCCAGTATCAGCGACCACAGCATCAGGTCGCGGAACGGGCTGAATATCTCGAAGCAGAAAAGCATCAAAATGGCGATCAGCCCGGCACGAATCAGGACGTCAAGCAGACTGCGAGTGAGCGCCTTCTCGGAGCTGGATGTGGGCACCATGGCTGCCTCCTTGCAGATCGCTGCAAAGGGGAATGAGATTGGTTAGCCCGGCATAGACGCTCAATAGAAAACGCGAGAAATCACCGCAGCTTGAGCGGATCGACCAGTTCAGCGGCGATGGCCATGCCCACCAGATCGGGCAAGGTATTGGCCTGCATGCGTTTCATCACCCGAGAGCGATACAGGTCGACGGTTTTTGCGCTCACGCCCAGTTGTTCTGCGATTTCACGGGTGGTGTAACCCTGCACCAGTGGCAGCAAGACGTCGCGCTCCCGTGGGGTCAGTGTGAGCAAACGCGCCTGCAGTTCTTCGTGTCCCTGATTGCCTGAGCGGTTGGCCGCGCAGTTGCTGAGCGCCTGTTGCACGCTGTCCAGCAGCAATTGCTCGTTGTAGGGTTTCTCGATGAAGTCATGGGCGCCTGCCTTGAAGGCGCGAACCACGATCGGCACATCGGCGTGCCCGCTGACGAAAATGATCGGCAGGTTCAGCTCACGTGCGCGCATTTCTTCCTGCACGTTCAAACCGCCCATGCCGGGCATGCGAACATCGAGCAGCACGCAGGCATCGAGCGTGGCATCACAGGCACTGAGAAACTCTACGCCACTGGTAAACGGCAGGGCTTTGAGCCCTACCGACTCCAATAACCAGACCGTTGAATCGAGCATGCCCTGGTCATCGTCGACCACATACACCACGTGCTCCGTCACACCTGCCATCACGTTATTCCTGTTGTTGTTTTGTTGGGCCGGCCAGCGGCAAACGGCAACACATCAGCAGCCCGACAGGTTGACGTCGGGCCTGCAACTCGCCACCGAAACCTTCGATGATGCTGCGGCTCATGGACAAGCCAAGTCCCAGACCATCGGCCTTGCTGGTATAGAACGGGGTAAATATCTGCTCCAGTTCGGGTTCGCTGACGCCCGGTCCCTGGTCTTGCACGCTGATTTCCACGGTTGCACCACTGCCCTGCTCCGCCGTCATTACGATCAGTGACGGTTGCCCCGGATGTTGTTCGCGGTTGGCATCGATGGCATTGCGCAACAGATTGAGCAGGACCTGCTCCAGCAGCACCCGGTCGGCATAAATCGGCGGCAGATTATCCGGCAGTCGATCCTCGATTGTCACTTGGCAATTGCTCGCCTCCCAGGCACACAAACGCACGGCTTCGCGGGCGACGTCGGTAAAGTTCAGCGCCTGCAGGTGCCGCTGTCCCTTGCGCAGAAACGCCCGTAGACGCCTGATCACTTGCGAAGCATGCGTGGCGTGGTGGGTAATGCGTTGCAGCCCTTGCGCCACTCGTTCGGCGGCCTGGGGATTGGAGTCCAGCGTCTGTAAATAGCGCTGGCTGGCATTGGCATAATTGACCACCGCTGCCAACGGCTGATTGATTTCGTGGGCGATGCCGGAGGCCAATTCACCCAAGGTGACCAACCGCGCGGTGTGTGCCAGCTCGTCCTGATGACGGCGCTGTTGCACCTCACGCAGTTCACGCTCGGTCATGTCCCGTGCGACCAAGGAGTAATAGCGCTCGCCGCCGGCCGAACGGTGCGCCAGCAGCACCAGCGATACCGGCACGGAAGTGCCGCCACCCGGTGGCTGCAACCGCGCCTCGGTGCTCCAGACTCCGTCGCGTTCGGCGCTGCTCCAGCCATCACGTTGCAGACGTGCCAAGTCGCTGCTGGCGAACAGTTGCGCCAGGGCTGGCATCGTTTGTTGCTCGTCGATCCCGAGGATGCGCCGCGCTGCGGGGTTGAGATAAGTGACCTGCCCCTCGGGGTCGATGAACAACACCGGATCGGTGTTGGCCTCGACGACTTCCGCCAGCCGCCGCTTGTTCTCTTCGGCGTGCACCCGGGCGGTAATGTCCCGGGAGACGCTGACCACTTCGACCACTGTCCCGGTGTAGGTTTCACGAATCGCCCGGCTGGCGGTTTCGAACCATAGGTAATGCCCGTCTCGATGACGAATGCGGTACGTCATCGTGTGATAACCGTCCTGCTCCAGGGCATCCCGCGCACGCTGCACCAGGCTGGCCAGGTCCTGACCATGGAACAAACCCTGGGCCATTTGCCCGCGCAACTCCTCCGGCCAGTAGCCGAGCAATGTCCAGGACGCCGGCGAGGCATCGAGAAAGCGTCCGTCCGGTGTGTGCCGGGAAATCAGGTCGGTGGTGTTCTCGATGATCAGCCGGTACAGCCGCCGTGCCGTGGCCGCTTCACGCTCGGCCAGCACTTGTGCCGTGGCATCGCGGCAACGGGCGAGTACGCGGTTGTCCTGGGGATCGGGGATAAACGTCCAGATCAATATCTGCGCTTCGAACTGGGCTTCGACTCCCTCGATAGCGCGTTGCTGGTCAAGGCAGGCGCGCACCAGCACCCGGTGATTGACCGGCAAAAAGCCCAGCACATCGGTCAGCGGCTTTTCGGCGAGCAGTGCCAACAGCGCAGCATTGAACTCCAGCGGCCGGCCCTGCGCATCGAGCAACAGACTCGGTTGCGGATCGTGGCCCAACAGCGGCGAGCCGCGCAGCATACCGTTGATGCTGCTCAGCAACGTCGTCAGTAAGTCCTGCACCCAACCCAGCCAATCAAGACTCACGCCCTCGCACACTTCCACCAGCAATAACCCCGGCTGCCCCGGTTGCAGGGCCAGATCAAACACCTGGCCATGGCTGATGGCGGCCCGACGCAATCGACCGGACAACCAGCAATCGAGTTGCCGTACTTGCGCCAGATCCAGGCGCCCCGCCTCGACCAGTCGATCAAACAGCAACTGATCGCTGGCCAGCGACGGGTCACCCAGGCCCGGTGGGAAATGCTGGGCGGCGCCCTCGTGGCTGTAAATCCGCGCATTGGGTTGCCAACTCAAATAAACCGCTCGGCGCACCTCGGGACATTCCTGCAACGCACGGCACAACGCATCAGCCCGGGCGGCCAGAGACACACCCTCGCGCTGAAGGCGCAACCAGCTGTGCAATCGAACGGGAGTCAGGGTCATCACAGGTCCGCTTCGTTGGGGAAGCCAAGGATATACCGGCCTTGGCGGTGTCACTGTATTCATTTAGACCTGACAGAATCAAATATAGTACATATCCTATATGACGTAGGTTGTACTTCCATATCTATGGCTGAATGTTATATAAAGCAGGCCGGACATAAAAGGCGACCTCAGCGGCTACGCTGCAAGGTCACCTATAGAGCTAACAATCAGCCACCGAGTACCCGTACATGTCGATCTATGAACAAGGGCTAGGCCCTGCGGCTGTCAATCATATTGCCTTGTCTCCGCTCAGCTTCATCGAGCGTACCGCCAGCGTTTATCCGGACTACCCCGCCGTCATCCATGGCTCTATCCGCCGCACTTGGGCGCAGACCTACACTCGTTGCCGTCGCCTGGCTTCGGCGCTGGCCGGTCGCGGCATCGGCAAGAACGACACGGTGGCGGTGATGCTGCCCAACATTCCAGAGATGCTTGAAGTGCATTTCGGCGTACCGATGATTGGCGCGGTGCTCAATCCGCTCAACGTGCGTCTGGATGCCGAAGCCATTGCCTTCATGCTGCAGCATGGCGAAGCCAAGGTGCTGATTACCGACCGTGAGTTCCATGATGTGATTCACGCGGCGATCGGCATGCTAGACCACCCGCCACTGGTCATCGACGTTAATGACCCGGAATACGGCGAAGGCCAGGCGGTCAGCGATCTGGACTATGAAGCGCTGTTGGCCGAAGGCGATCCGGCCTACGCCTGGCAATGGCCGGCGAACGAATGGGACGCCATTTCGCTGAATTACACCTCCGGCACCACCGGCAACCCGAAAGGCGTGGTCTATCATCATCGCGGTGCTTACCTGAACTCGTTGGGCAACCAGATGACCTGGGCCATGGGCAACCATCCGGTCTACCTCTGGACCCTGCCGATGTTCCACTGCAACGGTTGGTGTTACCCGTGGATCATCACCGCGCTGGCCGGTGTGCATGTGTTCCTGCGCCGTGTCGATCCACAGAAAATCCTCACGTTGATCCGCGAGCACCAGATCACTCACCTGTGCGCTGCGCCGATCGTGCTCAACGCGCTGGTCAACATGCCGGAATCGGCAAAAGCGGCGATCGATCACCCGGTCAACGCCATGGTCGCCGGTGCCGCGCCGCCGGCCAAAGTGATCGGTGCCGTGGAAGAAATGGGCATTAAGGTCACCCACGTTTATGGCCTGACCGAAACCTATGGTCCGGTGACGCTCTGCGCCTGGCATGCCGAATGGGATGAGTTGCCGCTGGAAGAGCGAGCGCAAATCAAATCCCGTCAGGGTGTGCGCTACCCGACGCTCGAAGGCGTGATGGTCGGCGACTCGAAGACGCTGGAACCCACCCCGCGTGACGGTCAGACCATCGGTGAGATCTTCATGCGCGGCAACACCGTGATGAAGGGCTACCTGAAGAACTCGACCGCCACGGCCGAAGCGTTCGAAGGCGGCTGGTTCCACACCGGCGACCTGGCGGTGTGTCATCCGAACGGTTATGTGGAGATCAAGGACCGACTCAAGGACATCATCATTTCCGGTGGCGAGAATATTTCCACCATCGAACTCGAAGGTGTGCTCTATCGCCATCCGGGTGTGATGGAAGCAGCTGTCGTCGCCCGTCCCGATGAGAAGTGGGGCGAAACGCCCTGCGCCTTTATCACATTGAAGGCGGATCACCAGGACGTTCGCGAGGCCGACATCATCAGTTTCTGTCGCGAACACCTGGCCGGCTTCAAAGTCCCGCGCACGGTGATTTTCACCCTGCTGCCGAAGACTTCGACCGGCAAGATCCAGAAGTACGTTCTGCGCGACAGGGCCAAAGCGCTCTAACCGAATCGACGTTGTACCCGTCAAGCGGCCGGTGTTTTTACCGGCCGCTTCGGGCTCGTGCAGGCCGAATTCGGCCCTGCCCCGCCCTTGAATACCAAAAGCATCGATAACAAAAACAAGGTGGAGCCACCATGATCGACATCCATTCAACCGATACCCAACGCTGTGAACGCATTCGGTCCAACCCGAAATTCCTTCAATTGGTGAGCAGCCGTTCGCGCCTGGCCTGGTCGCTGAGTGCTGCGGTGCTGGGCACTTACTACGCGTTCATGCTGGTGGTGGCGTTTGCCCCGCAATGGCTGCATGCGCCAATCGCCGAGCATCGGATGTTGACCCTGGGCATGCCGGTTGGCGCGGCGATCATCGTGTTTTCCTGGTTACTCACCGGCTGGTATGTCTACCGCGCCAACACGCGCTTCGATGCACTGGGCGCCGCTATTCTCGAGGAGAGCAAATAATGAACCTGCTCCGTAAACTTATCCTCGCTGCTGCCGGACTTTTGCCGGCCTCCGTTGTGCTGGCTGCGCCCGCGCTGGGTGCGGTGGAAAAACAACCGCTCAACCTGAATGCGATCGGCATGTTCTTTGTGTTCGTTTTAGGCACGCTGGCCATCACCTGGTGGGCCGCGCGGCAAACCAAATCCACTTCAGACTTCTACACCGCGGGCGGTGGCATCACCGGGTTCCAGAACGGTTTGGCGATTGCCGGTGACTACATGTCCGCCGCCACCTTGCTGGGGCTGTCCAGCCTGGTGTTTGCCAAGGGCTACGACGGCTTCATCTATACCATCGGCTTCTTCGTCGGCTGGCCGATCATTACCTTCCTGATGGCCGAGCGCCTGCGTAACCTGGGGCGCTACACCTTCGCCGACATCGTGTCCTATCGACTGGACCAGAACAAAGTGCGGATTTTCGCCGCGTTTGGTTCGTTGACGGTGGTGTGCTGCTACCTGATTGTGCAGATGGTCGGTGCGGGTCAATTGATCAAGCTGCTGTTCGGTCTCGACTACCCGGTTGCGGTGGTGATCGTCGGCGCACTGATGCTGGTGTATGTGATTTTCGGTGGCATGATCGCCACCACCTGGGTACAGATCATCAAGGCCGTGCTGCTGCTTGCCGGCGGCACGACCCTGGCGGTCATGGCCATGTCGCAGTTCGGCTTCAGCTACGAAACCCTGGCCGACAAAGCCGTCCAGGCGCACGCCAGTGGCTGGAATATCATGGGCCCCGGCTCAATGCTCGCCGACCCGATCAACACCGCTTCGATGTCGCTGGGCCTGGTGTTCGGGATTGCCGGCCTGCCGCACATTCTGATGCGTTTCTTCACCGTGCCTAACGCCAAGGAAGCGCGTAAATCGGTGTTCTACGCCACCGGTTTCATCGGCTTCTTCTTCCTGGTGGTTTGCACCTTGGGCTTCGCCGCGATGGTGATCATCGGCACCGACCCGCAGTACTACCTCAATGGCGAAGTCGGCGGCACCTTGATGGGTGGCGGCAATATGGTCGCCATGCACCTGGCCAAAGCGGTCGGCGGCAACCTGTTCTTCGGTTTCCTCTCGGCGGTAGCCTTCGCCACCATCCTCGCGGTGGTCTCCGGGCTGGCCCTGGCCGGTGCTTCGGCGATTTCCCATGACCTCTACGCCACGGTGTTCAAGAAGGGCAAAGCCAGCGAGAAACAGGAAATGCGCGTGACCCGCATGGCCACTGTCGGCCTGGGCATCATCGCGATTCTGCTGGGCATTCTGTTCGAGAAGATGAACGTCGCGTTCCTGGTGGGCCTGACGTTCGGCATCGCCGCGTCGACCAACTTCCCGGTGTTGATCATGGCCATGTACTGGAAAGGCTTGACCACCAAAGGCGCGATCATCGGCGGTTTCGCCGGCCTGCTCTGCGCGCTGGTACTGGTAATCCTCTCGCCAGCGGTCTGGGTCACTGTGCTCGGCCATGCTCACGCGATTTTCCCGTACGACCACCCGGCACTGTTCTCCATGCCATTGGCGTTCTTCGTGATCGTCGTGGTGTCGAAACTCGATCGCAGCGTACGGGCCGACAAGGAGCGTGACGCTTACGCCGACCAGTTCGTTCGCGCCCAGACCGGCCTCGGCGCCGCCAGCGCTTGCAGCCATTGATTGAAAGGGCACGGCCTGCTCAAGCGGCGCCGTGCCCATCGCACAACCTTTTGAGGTTCACGTTATGCCCGAATTCAACGCCCCGCTGCGCGACATGCGCTTTGTGCTGCATGAAGTGTTCGACGCCCCGGCCCTGTGGGCACGCTTGCCGGCCCTGGCCGACAGTGTCGACGCCGCCACCGCTGACGCCATTCTTGAAGAGGCGGCCAAAGTCACCTCGCACCTGATTGCGCCGTTGAACCGCAGCGGCGATGAGGAAGGTGCCCAGTGGGCCGATGGCCAGGTCAGCACGCCGATCGGGTTCAAACAGGCTTATGCCACCTACATTGAAGGCGGCTGGGTGGGTCTGTCCGGTAACGCTGATTTCGGCGGCATGGGCATGCCGAAGATGCTCGCCGTGCAATTCGAAGAAATGCTCTACGGCGCCAACTCAAGTTTTGCACTCTATTCCGCGTTGAGTTCCGGTGCCTGTCTGGCGCTGGATGCCCACGCCAGCGACACCCTGAAAAACCTCTACCTACCGCCGATGTACGAAGGCCGCTGGGCCGGTTCCATGTGCCTGACCGAAGCCCACGCCGGCACCGATCTGGGGATTATCCGCACCCGTGCCGAACCTCAGGCCGATGGCAGCTTCAGCATTTCCGGCAGCAAGATCTTCATCACCGGGGGTGATCAGGACCTGACCGAAAACATTGTCCATCTGGTGTTGGCCAAACTGCCGGACGCGCCTGCGGGGCCCAAAGGCATCTCGCTGTTTGTCGTCCCCAAAGTGCTGGTCAATACCGACGGTTCCCTCGGCCAGGCCAACGCCGTGAGTTGCGGTTCGATCGAACACAAGATGGGCATCAAGGCCTCGGCCACCTGCGTGATGAACTTCGACGGCGCCAGCGGTTGGTTGGTCGGCGAAGCCAACAAAGGCTTGGCAGCGATGTTCACCATGATGAACTACGAGCGCTTGTCCATCGGCATTCAGGGCATTGGCTGCGCCGAAGCGTCCTATCAGAGCGCCGTCGCCTATGCCCGCGAACGTGTGCAGAGCCGCGCGCCGACCGGTGCCATCGCCCCGGACAAAGTGGCCGACCCGATCATCGTCCACCCGGATGTGCGGCGCATGCTGCTGAGCATGAAAGCCATGACCGAAGGTGGTCGCGCGTTCGCCAGTTATGTCGGTCAGCAACTCGATCTGGCGAAGTTTTCCGATGACGCCAAGGAACGGGACAACGCCCAAACCCTGGTCGCGCTGCTCACCCCCGTGGCCAAGGCGTTTTTCACCGATACCGGCCTGGAAAGCTGCATCAACGGCCAGCAAGTGTTCGGCGGTCATGGCTATATCCGCGAATGGGGCCAGGAACAGTTGGTCCGTGATGTACGCATCGCGCAGATCTACGAAGGCACCAACGGCATTCAGGCCCTGGATTTGCTCGGACGCAAAGTGCTCGCCGACAAGAGTGTCGCGCTGCGCCAATTCACCGGCGAGATTCGCCACTTCGCCCATCAGCCCGGCGCGCCCTACTGCGCTCAACTGTTCGATGCCGTGCAGCGTCTGGAGGACCTGAGCGAATGGTTGCAGGATCAGGCCGCGACCCATCGCAACGAAGTCGGTGCCGCTTCGGTGGAGTATTTGCACCTGTTCGGTTATGTGGCCTACGCCTGGCTTTGGGCACGCATGGCACAGGTTGCCCAGCAAAAGCGCGGTGAAGATGAAGGGTTTTATGGCGCGAAGATCGCCACCGCCGACTTCTACATCCACCGCCTGTTGCCACGCATTTTGAGTCTGGAGCAATCCATCCGCGCGGGCAGTGCCTCCTTGTTTGGCCTGAGCGCCGAACAGTTCTAACGATTGAACCGCACGCGGCGTCACGCTCCTATCTCTTCGGCGTTCGCGTTTTTTATTGATAAGCCCTCGTCCATCTGACGAGGGCTGCGGGACCTGTCTTTCCATAATAAAAACAAAGGGGCTTCACCATGGACCGCAACACCCGCACCCTCGCTACCCGACTGTTGCTGGCCGGCGGCATCATCAGCCTCTCGACCCCCGCCGCTGCTGACTTTGTCAAAGACAGCAAGGCCAGCCTTGAGCTGCGCAACTTCTATTTCAATCGTGACTATCGCCAGGACAACGCCCCTCGATCCAAACAAGAGGAATGGGCGCAGGGTTTCCTGCTGCGCTATGAGTCGGGATTTACCGAAGGGTTGGTCGGTGTCGGCTTCGATGCCATTGGACTGGTCGGCATCAAGCTGGATTCCAGCCCTGATCGCGCCGGTTCCGGTCTGCTCAAACGCCATAGCGATACCCGCAAAGGTGCACAGGACGAGTACGGCGAACTGGGCTTGACCGCCAAAGTGCGTGCCTCGAAAAGTACGCTGAAACTCGGCACTCTGCTGCCGAAACTGCCCACGGTACTGGCCAACGATTCACGACTGTTGCCACAAACCTTCGAGGGCGGCCAGTTGACGTCGCTGGAAATCGAAGGCCTGACCGTGGATGCCGGGCGACTGACGCAGGTCAATCAGCGCGACTCCTCGGACTACGAAGACATGGGCATCACCCGGACCGGCGCCAAGGGCATCACCACGCGTCATGTCGATAGCAACAGCTTCGATTTCGCCAGCCTGAACTACAAATGGACCAGCAACCTCGCCACCGGCTACAGCTACGGCCATCTCGACAACTACTACAGCCAGCACTTGGTCAACCTGACCTACGTGTTGCCGGTCACAACCGGCCAGTCGCTGAAGACGGATCTGCGCTTCGCCCGCTCCACGGACGATGGTGGCAGTAATGTCGATAACAATGCCATTGGCGCGATGTTCACCTATAACCTTGGTGGGCATGCGTTGGGCCTGGGTTATCAAGGCATGAGCGGCGACACCGGTTACGCCTACGTCAACGGCACCGATGCATTCCTGGTGAACTTCGTGCAGATCGGCGACTTTGCGAGCAAAAACGAAAAGTCCTGGCAGGCTCGCTACGACTACAACTTTGCGGCCATCGGCGTTCCGGGCCTGACCTTCATGACCCGCTACCTCACCGGCTCCGATATCGATCTGGGCAACAACCGCCCGCAAGGCAAGGAATGGGAACGTGATACCGACATCGGTTATGTCGTGCAGAGCGGCCCGCTGAAAAATGTCGGGGTGAAGTGGCGGAACGCGACGGTGCGCTCGACTAACTTCGGCAGCGATCTGGATGAAAACCGCCTGATCGTCAGCTACACCTTGCCGATCTGGTAGCTAGCCTCGTTGAGGATCAAACTCCGGTAATGCCCCGGATTTGACCCCGACCACTTGCGAAACGCCTTGTAGAACGAGCTGGCATCGGCAAAGCCCAAACGCGTGGCGATCTCGGCAAAGCTGATGGTCGGTTCCGCCAGCCAAACAATCGCCAGCTCCTTGCGCACACTGTCCTTGAGCCCTTGGTAAGTCTGGCCCTCTTCGGCCAGGCGCCGACGCAACGTCGAAGCCGACATGCACAGCTGTTGCGCCAGGGCCTCGGTTTCCGGCCAGTGTTCGGCGGGCAGTTGCCGCAAATCGTGCTTGATCCGGCTGGCCAGGCTCTCCGGGTCGCGGTACTTGACCAGAATATTGGCCGGCGCAAGGGCCAGGAAACGCTTGAGTTCTTCCGGGCTGCGCTTGATCGGCAAATCCAGGCACTCGGCCGAGAAAATCATCCGCGTGCGCGGCCGGTCGAAACGCAGGTTTTCGGAGAACATCACCTGGTAGTCAGCGCAGAAATCAGGCACCGGGCACCGCAACTCGATGGCCAGGATCGGAATCCGCCGCCCTGCCAGCCAGCAGGCGACGCCGTGGACGATCATCCAGTAAGTGAAATACGTGAAGGCGCGGCGCGGGTCCTGGTCGTCTTCGAACAAGACGATTTCCGCCAGGCTTTGCTGACGAACCAACTGTGCAGGCATGTGCTCGAGCATCAACGACAAAAAACTCAACCCCGAGGTCAGACCGGCGGCCAGGCTCGGCTGGACCATCGAGCAGCGACAGAGAAACTCCAGACTGCCCGATTTGAGTTTGCGCGGGTCCATGCCAAAAAACTCATCGTCTCCACGTCGTGCCAGCAAACGCCACAGACGCGCATAAGCGGTAGCCGGGACGCGTACATCGCTGCTTTCGAGCAGTGCCGGATCGATGCCGACTTTGTTCAACACCTCTTCGGTGGCGACTCCCGGGGCGCAGCTTTGCAACAGCGCTTCACGCACCAGTTGAATGGAGATGGTGTCTTTTTCCGACATTGGCCGAGGCAAGCCCTGTTCTTTGAGTGGTGGGAATATTAGCCCGTCAAGATCAAAAGATCGTCCGAACGCGGCCCGAACCTTCGGCAGCTCCTGCCACGGTGCACGTCATCCCACTGGAGCTGCCATAGACTGCGATCTATTGCCTTAAGCCTTAAAGAATCCGGTACAACAACCGCTCAATCCGCACCCGACTCACGCGCTTGAGGAACTTGGCCACCGCCGCCGGGTATTCCAGCAGCGTTTCCAGGTCCTGGTAACGCTCGATGCGACTGGTGTTCTCGAAGATCTCCGCCAGCTCTTTACGACGCGGTTCCAGCAGCTCGCCTTTCGGATCATCGATCAGCAACGCGTTTTCCAGATCGAGACGGAACGCTCGCGGATTGAGGTTGTTGCCGGTCAACAAGGTATAGCGCTGATCGATCCACATGCCCTTGAGGTGATAGGTGTTGTCGCCGTCACGCCACAGGTGCAGGTTCAACTGGCCGCTGTCGACGCTGCGATGATGCCGCTTGGCGAAACGCCGAAGGCTGATCTCGTAAAGGTACGGCAGCGCCGAAATCACCTTGAACGGCTCGCTCGGCGGGATGTAGAAATCGTTGGCCGTCTTGTCGCCGACAACAATGTCGATTTTCACGCCCCGCGCCAGTGCCCGGTTGATTTCCCGGATCACGGCCAGCGGCAGGTTGAAGTACGGCGTGCAGATGGTCAGTTGATGTTGAGCGCTGGCGATCAACTCGCAAATCACTCGGTTCAACGGATTGTTCTTGCCGACACCGAGCAACGGGCTGACCGACAAACCGCCCTTGTCCAGGGTTCCCGTCGTGGTGTCGTACGCCGCGTGCTTGAGACGGCTGCGCAAGTCGCCAATGTCGTTGCGCAGACTGCGGGTGGTCGGCAGGTTCGGCAAATCGAGACGATGCACCGCTTTGGAGGCGATCAGGCCGTGCTGAATCAGGTGCTGCATCGAATCGGCCACGGCGTGGTTGTGCAGCAGGTGATAACGGTCGTAGCGGTACTTGTCGAACTTGTGCAGATAAACGTTGTTCAGACTCGCGCCGCTGTAGATCACACAGTCATCGATCACGAAGCCTTTCAAATGCAGCACGCCAAACAACTCTCGGGTCTGCACGGGAACGCCATACACCGGGACTTCACTGGCATGAGTCCGGGTGGCTTCCTGATACCAGGCCGAGTTGCCCGGCTGCTTGCCGGCACCGATCAACCCGCGCTGGGCGCGCAGCCAATCAACGATCACCACCACGTCCAGTTCAGGACGCGCCAGTTTGGCCGCGTGCAAGGCATCGAGAATTTCCTGGCCGGCTTCGTCCTGTTGCAGATAAAGCGCGACGATATAGATGCGCTGGGTGGCGCTGGCGATCTTTTCCAGCAGGCAACGGCGGAACTCGGCAGCGCCAGAAAGGATAGTGACGGCATCGGCGGTCAGCGGAAAACTGCGCAGTTTGGGCAGCAGAGAGCGTTTGAAAAGCGACGGCATAGGGCTCGCAATGGGTCGAATCCGAAGAACCCGAGAGCTTACACCATGGATCCGCTTGGGTCTTGTTACTGTCTGTGATGGCCTCTTCGCGATCCGACTTGCCCGCGAAGGCAATTTCACTGAACAAACACTTTGCGCTTGACCATGAAGAATGATCGTTCTACTGTTCGCCGCATGAACGAAATAACCAGCAACGACACACGCGACATCATTCTGGATGTCGCCGAAAAGCTGATCTACAAAAGTGGCATCGCGGCCACCGGAATGGACCTTCTGGTGAAAACCGCCGGCGTCTCCAGAAAAAGTATTTACCGCTACTTCGCCAACAAGGAGGCGCTCACCGTTGCGGCCCTGCAACGGCGAGACCTGCGCTGGATGCACTGGTACAAAAGCGCAGTCGACCTGGCTGAAACCCCGGCCGACCGGTTGCTCAACCTGTTTACCGTGCTCAAGGGCTGGTTCGCTTCCGAAGGCTTTCGTGGCTGTGCATTCATTAATACCAGCGGCGAAACCGGCGACCCGCAAGACCCGGTTCGCCTGGTCGCCAAAGACCACAAACTGAAGCTGCTCGACTACGTGCGCGAGCTCTGTACCGAATATGGCGCAACAGACCCGGATACACTGGCCAAACAGCTGCTGATCCTGATCGACGGTGCCATTACCGTGGCGCTTGTCATGGGTGATCACAGTGCCGCCGATAATGCGCAATGCATGGCGCGAAAGTTATTGGACCTGTAACACTTTAATCAAGCCCCACAATGTGTTGAACTTTAATTTTATAGGGAGACTTTCAATGTCTAACGCCAAAGTTCGTCCGCCATTACCGCCATTCACCCGTGAGTCGGCCATCGAAAAAGTACGCCTGGCCGAAGACGGCTGGAACTCCCGCGACCCGGAACGCGTGTCGCTGGCCTACACCCTGGACACGAAATGGCGTAACCGCGCCGAATTCGCCTACAACCGCGAAGAAGCCAAAAATTTCCTGACGCGCAAATGGGCAAAAGAACTGGATTACCGCCTGATCAAAGAACTCTGGGCCTTTACCGGCAAACGCATCGCCGTGCGTTATGCCTATGAATGGCACGACGACTCGGGCAACTGGTTCCGTTCCTACGGCAACGAAAACTGGGAGTTCGACGAGAACGGTTTGATGGCCAATCGGTTTGCCAGCATCAACGACATGCCGATCAAGGAAAGCGACCGCAAGTTCCACTGGCCGCTGGGTCGCCGGCCTGACGATCACCCAAGCCTGTCCGACCTGGGCCTGTAAACCAACACTGCTCTTTCCCACTCGAGCGTGGGAACGATCAGCTGTAGGAGGACAACTTTATAGGTAAGATATCGGCCCTTCCCCGCAGCCCTGTTCTGCACCCCGCCGAATAAGCCGATTCCATGCCTTTCGAACTCAGTGTTGACCTCACCACCCTGGCCATTCTGGCCCTTGTCGCTTTCATTGCCGGTTTCATCGACGCCATTGCCGGCGGCGGCGGTCTGTTGACCACCCCGGCGCTGCTGACCGCAGGCCTGCCGCCGCACCTGGTGCTGGGCACCAACAAACTCAGTTCGACGTTCGGCTCAGCCACGGCCAGTTTTACCTTCTACCGACGCAAACTGTTCCATCCCAGGCAGTGGGTGCACGCCATTGTCGGCACGCTGGTGGGCGCGCTGACCGGCGCCGTGGTCGCTCACTACCTGCCAGCAGAGTGGCTGAACAAGATGCTCCCGGTGATCATTTTCGCCTGTGGCCTCTACCTGTTGTTTGGCGGCACACCGAAAGCGCCGCTGGACAGCGACGCACCGATCAAGAAAAAGTGGCAATCGACCCAAGGCTTCGGCCTCGGGTTTTACGACGGCGTGGCCGGCCCCGGCACGGGTGCGTTCTGGACCGTCAGCACGATGCTGATGTACCCCATCGACCTGGTGAAGGCCAGCGGCGTGGCGCGCAGCATGAACTTCGTCAGCAACATTGCGGCACTGTCGGTGTTCGTGTTTTCCGGGCAAGTGGACTGGATCATCGGCCTGAGCATGGGCCTGTCGGTGATGGTCGGGGCGTTCTTCGGGGCCCGCACCGCCATCAGCGGCGGTGCGAAGTTCATTCGTCCGGTGTTCATCACCGTGGTGCTGGGCTTGACCGTGCGGTTAGCCTGGCAACACTGGTTCAGCGTGGCCTAAGCGCCGCGCCACATAGACGTCGATCAGGTACCGGGCAATCGAGCGTGCCGCCGGCAACGGCGGCAAGTCACGTACGTTGAACCACTGGGCGTCTTCGATCTCGTCTTCCTGACACACGATCTTGCCACCGGCGTATTCGGCGTGAAACCCCAGCATCATCGAATGCGGGAACGGCCAGCACTGGCTGCCCATGTACTGGATGTTCTTGACCTCGATCTGCACTTCTTCGCGAACCTCACGAATCAGGCAGTCTTCGGCCGACTCGCCCGGTTCGGCAAACCCCGCCAACGTGCTGTAGATCCCGGTGACAAAGCGCGGCGAACGGGCCAGCAGGACTTCATCGCCACGGGTCACCAGTACAATCATGCTTGGCGAAATGCGCGGGTAGCTGCGTAAATCACACGGTTCGCAATACATCGCCCGTTCCCGGGTCACCTGGGTCATCGCCTGCCCACAGTTACCGCAGAAGCGGTGCTCGCGGGCCCAGGTGCCGATTTGCGCGGCATATCCGAGCACCTTGAACACCGTATGATCGCCTTCGAGCATGAACGCCCGCAGGCCTTTCCAGTTGCAGCCCGGCACTTCGCTGTGACTGCGCAATTCCAGCAGGTAGACCGGTTCGCCATCCAGATGGCCGATGCCATGTTCAGCGAGAATCGACAAATCCTGGTGCTTGAGCCATTCGCGAGGGAACAGCGCGCCATTGTCATCGAACAGAAAACCTTCGGGGCTGCGGGCCACGGCCCAGCCGCCGGGTTGGTCGGTGTCCAGTACTGCGGTGGTCCAGCGTGAAATCATTTTTTAATCAATCCAGAAATTCGGGTTTCTGTTTGCTCATATGAGCGGCCATAGCCACGCGCAGATCGGTGGATTGCAGCATGGCGGCGTTCCAGGTGGCGACGTATTCGAGGCCGTCGTCGATGCGATGGTCGCGCATGTAGCTGATCATCTCTTTGGTGCCGGCGATCGCAATCGGTGACTTGCTGGCGATCTCGCGGGCAATGCCCATGACACCGTCGAGCAGGCTGGCCGTGTCGCTGTAAACGCGATTGACCAGGCCCATGCCACGCGCTTCTTCAGCACCGAAAGTGCGACCAGTGTAAGCCAGTTCACGCAGCATGCCGTCACCGATGATCCGCGGCAAGCGTTGCAGAGTGCCAACGTCGGCGGCCATGCCGATGTCGATTTCCTTGATCGAAAACTGCGCGTCTTCGGCGGCGTAACGCATGTCGCAAGCAGCAATAAGGTCGATGGCGCCACCCAGGCAATAACCCTGAATCGCCGCCAGCACCGGTTTGCGGCAATGGTCGACCGCATTGAAAGACGCTTGAAGGGCGAGGATTTTTCGGCGCAACAGGCGCGCGTTGCGACCCACGTCCTTGCCCAGTTCATTGGCCACGCCGGCCAGCATCATCAGGTCGATGCCGGAAGAAAAATGCTTGCCCGCACCACTGAGGACCACCACCCGAACCTCGTCAGTGTCGTCGACCCACTGGAAAATCTCGATGATCTCGCTCCAGAACGCGGCATTCATCGAATTGATTTTTTCCGGCCGGTTGATCTGCACATGGGCGACTTTATTGTTCAGTTCGACGGTGAACGCGGTGTACTGAGACATGGCAGTGATCCTTATACCGGGCAGAAAATGAGGCCCGAACTATAACAAGGCATCCGGGCAGGCCGTAAGGCAGCGGTTCGGACAAAAACGGGACTTGCCAGCTGTGCACCACAACAGTGCGCGAGCATGGCCGCGCTTCGCACATTCATGTGACATCTCGAATATTTCTTGAGGCAAAAACGGCAAAAAAACAGGCCCCTCGTCGGTGCGTTTCTCCCTCCAAGCGGTACGTCCGTACCTCTTTAAACCGATTGTCGAACAATTTTGCCATTTGACCTCCCCCGCTCTAAGTTCTGGCCTAGACTCATTTCCGCGGGGCGAAACCGGCGGGTCACAAAGCGCAAAGAAAGTCGAAACTTTTGCCGCTCGTGACGGGTCAGGTTAATGGCAGGTGCGTTGCGACTGGTGCAATCCTTGCAGCGTCTACTCCAGCCATTCTGCTTCAACGCATTGGCAGCGCTTGCTCTCCGATGCGTAGCGCGTTTGCGCCCGGCCACAGGAATTGGCCACGAAATACCGTTTGTGCCAGACCTAAGAATTAGATCAACAACACGGGAGATTCATATGATCAGTGCGGCTTTAGATATTCAGGGAGAACGTGCTCATCAGCAGGTCGGCGAAACGAGCACTGTGAGCGCGCCAAGTCACCAATCGGTCAGCGTACCCGGCACCAAGGCGCTGACACCGGTGGCCAGTCAGAACCCCAACAAGAAGAAAGTGCTGTTCGTCACCTCGGAGATCGCCGATCTGGTGAAAACCGGTGGTCTGGGCGACGTTTCCGCAGCGCTGCCGCGAGCCATGGCGCATCTGCATGATGTGCGTGTGCTGATTCCCGGTTACCCGCAAGTGCTGAACAGCGAAAACCCGATTCATATCATTGGTGAGCTCGGTGGTCACGCCGCGTTGCCCCCCTGCAAGATCGGGCGCATGGACATGCCCGACGGTCTGGTCATTTACGTGTTGATCTGCCCCGAACTCTACGAGCGCGAAGGTTCGCCATACGGTGCCAACAACGGCCGCGACTGGCCGGACAACCACATTCGTTTCGCCCGCCTGGGTCTGGCGGCCGCCGACATTGCCGCCAATCTTGCACAAATCCACTGGTGCCCGGACCTGGTGCACGCCCATGACTGGCCGGCCGGTCTGGCACCCGCTTATATGCACTGGCGTGGACAACGCACCCCGACGCTGTTCACCATTCATAACCTCGCCTACCAGGGCGTGACCAGTCTTGGTTCGTGCCCGGAACTGGGTATTCCAATGCATGCCTTGCAACAGGAAGGCATGGAGTTCTACGGCAAGATGTCGTTCCTCAAGGCTGGCATGGCCTATTCGAGCCACATCACCACCGTCAGCGCCACCTATGCCCAGGAAATCACCACCCCGGCCTTCGGCTGCGGTCTCGACGGTTTTCTCGCCGCCAAGACCCAGCAAGGTCTGCTCAGTGGTATTCCCAATGGCATCGATGAGAGTTGGGACGCGGCCACTGACACGCACCTGTTCCGCCCGTTCAGTATCGGAGACTGGGAAGGTAAAGCGGTCAACGCTGCACACGTCCGTGAGCTGTTTGGCCTGGACGATAGCGAAGGTCCGTTGTTCGCCGTGGTGTCGCGACTGGTCTATCAGAAAGGCCTGGACCTGACCGAAGCCGTCTCCGAATACATCGTCAAATCTGGCGGGCAGATCGCAATCATCGGTCGTGGCGAGCCGGAAGAAGAACAAGCCATGCGTGAACTGGCCCTGCGTTTCCCCGGCCAGATCGGCGTACGCATCGGTTTCAACGAAACCGACGCTCGTCGCATGTTCGCCGGCAGTGATTTCCTGCTGATGCCT
The DNA here is from genome assembly GCF_054897825.1 of Pseudomonas sp. ZS1P83. NCBI lineage: Bacteria > Pseudomonadati > Pseudomonadota > Gammaproteobacteria > Pseudomonadales > Pseudomonadaceae > Pseudomonas > Pseudomonas sp. ZS1P83. Next base: position 2,127,685 of record NZ_CM142706.1, on the reverse strand, counting down.
TCGCGTTACGAGCCTTGCGGCTTGAGCCAAATGTACGCCCAGCGCTTCGGTTCGTTGCCGGTAGCACGCAACACCGGCGGTTTGGCCGACACCATTGAAAACGGCGTGACCGGTTTCCTGTTCGATGAATCCACGGCCGAGAGCTATCAGGAAGCCCTGAGCCGGGCATTCAAGATATTTGCCTTCCCCGACCTGCTCAATGCCATGCGCTGCCGGGCCATGGCGGCGCCTTTCAACTGGTGCAAGGCAGTCGAACCGTACGCCGAACTCTACGAAAAACTGGTGACCAAAGCGCTGGGTAAATCGAGCAAACATTAAGAGGTTTTCATAGATGCCGTTACGGACCCTTGAGACCTGGCCCCACGGCGCAATCATGCTGGACGCAGAACACACGCGTTTTGCCTTGTGGGCGCCAGATGCGTTGTACGTCAGTGTCGAACTGGAAGACGGACAATCCTTGCCGCTAGTGCCTCAGGCCCATGGCTGGTTCGTGATCAACACCCGCTGCCCCGCCGGCACGCGTTACCGCTACAACATTGATGGGGAGCTTGCGGTGCCCGACCCGGCCTCCCGCGCGCAGGACGGTGATATCGACCGCCACAGCGTGGTGGTCGATCCCCTTGCTTACCAATGGCAACACAGCGCTTGGCTCGGTCGGCCGTGGAATGAGGCGGTGATCTACGAATTGCACGTCGGTGCGCTCGGCGGCTACAGCGAAGTCGAGCAGCACCTGTCGCGCCTTGTCGAATTGGGCATCAGCGCGATCGAACTGATGCCGCTGGCGCAGTTTCCCGGCGATCGCAATTGGGGCTACGACGGGGTTCTGCCCTATGCGCCCCAAGCCTCCTACGGTTCCCCCGAACAACTCAAACACTTGATCGACACCGCCCACGGTCATGGCCTGGCGGTGATCCTCGACGTGGTCTACAACCACTTCGGCCCGGATGGCAATTACCTGCATCACTACGCCAAGGGCTTCTTCCGAGAAGACAAGCACACCCCGTGGGGTGCGGCGATCGACTTCCGGCGGCGAGAGGTGCGGGACTTCTTCATCGACAACGCGCTGATGTGGTTGTTGGAGTACCGCTTCGACGGTTTGCGCCTGGACGCGGTGCATGCCATCGAAAGCCCGGACTTTCTACAGGAACTGGCGCAACGGATCCGGCAGCAAACCGATCCGGCGCGGCATGTGTGGCTGACGGTCGAGAACGAACACAACCAGGCCAGCTTGCTGCAAGAAGGGTTTGACGCGCAGTGGAACGATGACGGCCATAATGCCTTGCACGTGCTGCTGACCGGCGAAACCGACGCCTATTACGCCGACTACGCCGACGATCCCACCGAACAACTGATGCGCTGCCTGAGCCAGGGTTTCGTGTTTCAGGGCCATATCAATCGCCATGGCGAAGCCCGAGGCGAGCCCAGCGGGCACTTGCCGCCCAGCGCGTTCGTGCTGTTTCTGCAGAACCATGACCAGATCGGCAATCGCGCGTTTGGCGAACGGCTGCATCAGCTGACCAACCTGGACGCGTTACACGCAGCGACAGCGCTGTTGCTGCTTTCACCGATGATCCCGCTGATGTTCATGGGCGACGAGTTCGCCGCCGAAGAACCATTCCTCTTTTTCACCAGCCATCACGGTGAACTGGCGGAACTGGTTCGCGAAGGACGACGTAACGAGTTTGCCGCATTCAGCGCGTTTGCCGATCCTCACAAGCGCAAACAAATTCCTGACCCGAACGCGCCACAGACCTTTGAAGCTTCCCGACCGACGCTGACGGCACCCCAGGGCTGCGCGATGCATGACCTGTATCGCCAGCTGTTGCAGATCCGCCATGAGCAGATCATCCCGCATCTGCCCAATACTCACCCACTGGGTGCCGAGGTACTGGCCGAGGGTGCTGTGACTGCGCGCTGGCGACTGGGCAACGGCAGTGAGCTGCGCATTGACCTGAACCTCAGCGACAAGCCTGTGGTCCACTCCCCACAGGCCGGCGCTTCGTTGTTGTATGAACATCCCTCTAAGTCCGCCGACCTGCTGGATCAGGGCACCCTTGCCCCGTATTGCGCGCTAGTCAGCCTCACAGCCGCAGCCCATATGCTACCCCCGGATGGAGAGCGCCAATGAGTGATGCGCAACTGGAAATACTGGCCAGCCGAGCTGGCCTGGCTGTCGACTGGATCGACGCCAACGGCCGCCCACAGAAAGTCGCCCCATCAGTGTTACGCAACGTCCTTACCGGACTCGGCCACCCGGCCGGCACCGCCCGGGAAATCGACGCCAGCCTGCTGGAACTGCAACAGGTGCAACAGACCCGGCCTCTACCGCCGCTACTCACCGCAGATTTCGGCGTCGGCCTCAGCCTGGCGCATTACTTTGAGCCTGAGACACCGTGCGAGATCCACCTTGAAGATGGCGCGCGGCTCAACCTGAAACTGGATGCCGAGGCGATGCTGCCCGGCCTGGTCCCGGTCGGCTATCAGCACGTCAGCATCGACGGCCAATCGTTTACCTTGGCCGTCGCGCCGACGCGCTGCTACAGCGTCGGCGATGCCGTCGACAGTCCGATTCCGCGTACCTGGGGCCTCAGTGTGCAGCTGTACTCGCTGCGTCGCACCGGCGATGGCGGGTTCGGCGATACCCAGGCGCTGGAAGACCTGGCCCGTGTGGCCGGCGAACGCGGTGCCGAAGCGCTGGCGATCAGTCCGTTGCATGCGATGTTCAGCAACGACACCCAGCGTTACAGCCCTTATTCGCCGTCCAGCCGTTTGTTTCTCAACAGTCTGTACGCCGCACCGGGCGCAATCCTGGGTGAACGAGCGTTGCGTACCGCGATTGATGCAACCGGCCTGGCTGCAGAACTCAAGCACCTCGAAGAATCGCCTTTGATTGATTGGCCGGTGGCGGCCGAAGCCAAACATCGTCTGTTACAGGCGTTGTACGAAGGGTTTGTCCAGGGCGAACACCCGTTGCATGAGGACTTCAGCAGCTTCCGCCATGCTGCTGGCGAAGCCCTGGAAAACCACTGCCGCTTCGAAGCCATTCAGGAAGCCCGCGCCGCCAAGGGCGAAAACCTCGACTGGCGGCAGTGGCCCGAGCAATGGCAAGACCCGCGCAGCGCTGCCCTGGCCGAATTCGCCGAAGAGTACGCCGCACGCATCGGCTTCTTTGCCTTCTGCCAATGGCTGATCACGCGCTGCCTGGAGCGCGCGCAAACCGCCGCCCGCAGCAGTGGCATGAGTATTGGTCTGATTGCCGATCTGGCCGTCGGTGCCGATGGCGGTGGCAGCCAGGCCTGGAGTCGCCAGGACGAATTGCTCGCCTCGCTGACCGTGGGGGCACCACCGGACATCCTCAACCGCACGGGTCAGGGCTGGGGGATTTCCGCGTTCTCGCCCGAAGGCCTGGTACGCAACGGCTTTCGCGCCTTCATTGAAATGCTCCGAGCCAACTTCGCCCACGCCGGTGGCCTGCGCATTGATCACGTCATGGGCCTGCAACGGCTGTGGGTAATCCCCAATGGCGCGTCACCCGCCGACGGCGCCTACCTCTATTACCCGGTGGACGACCTGCTGCGTTTGCTGACCCTCGAGTCCCATCGTCATCAGGCCATCGTCCTCGGTGAAGACCTCGGCACCGTGGCGGATGGTCTGCGAGAAAAGCTTATCGCGCGTTCGATCCTTGGGATGCGCGTGCTGCTGTTCGAACAGGACAACGCGCACTTCAACACGATTCTCGACTGGCCGGACAACGCCCTTGCGACCACCAGTACCCATGACCTGCCGACGCTCAATGGCTGGTGGCATGGCCGCGATATCGACTGGAACGCCCGACTGGGTCTGGTCGACGCCCCGGGTGAAATTGAATGGCGCCACCACCGCGAACGCGAGCGCGAAGGCCTGCGTCGGGTGTTGAGCGAGGATCCGCAGAACTTTCGCGAAGAGTCCCATGAAACCGATCAGGTGCTCGACGCCGCAATACGTTTCCTCGGTCATACCCGCGCGCCACTGGTGTTGCTGCCGCTGGAAGATGCCTTGGGTATCGAACAGCAGGCCAACTTGCCCGGCACCACCGACACGCACCCCAACTGGTCCCGACGCTTGCCCGGCAACAGCGAAGCCTTGCTCGACGACCCGGATGCCGCCCGGCGCCTGGAACTGCTCGCCTGTGCGCGACTTCAGGCGGCCGAGCGTGACCAATGAATCAAACGATTATCCAACCGCTGCGGGCGACGCAGCGGCTGCAATTTCATAAAGGCTTCACGCTGGACGATGCGGTGCCGCTGGTGCCGTACTTTGCCAGCCTCGGCATCAGCCATGTCTACGCGTCGCCACTGCTGAGCGCCCGCGCCGGTTCCATGCACGGCTACGACGTCGTCGACCCGACCACTGTCAACCCGGAGTTGGGTGGCGAAGCGGCGTTGCGGCGTTTGGTCAGTGCATTGCGCGAACAGAAAATGGGATTGATCCTCGACATCGTTTCCAACCACATGGCCGTCGGCGGTGGCGACAATCCCTGGTGGCAGGATTTGCTGGAATGGGGACGTCTGAGCCCTTACGGCGAGTTCTTCGATATCCAGTGGCATTCACCCGATCCGTTGATGACAGGCCAGTTGCTCTTGCCCTTCCTCGGCAGCGACTACGGCATTGCCTTGCAAGACGGCACCCTGCCCTTGCGCTTCGATGCGCAGAAGGGCGCGTTTTATGTCGAGCACTACGAGCATCACTTCCCGATCTGCCCGACCCATTACGGCGAACTGCTCAGAACCGATGACCCGCTGAACGCCGAATCGCTCAAGTCGCTGGCAGACCGTTTCAGCACCCTGAGCTACCAGACCGACGCCCATAGTCTGGCGATACCGCTGAAAGCAGAGTTGCGTGAACTGGCCGGCGACCCGGCGACTCTGCAAGCCATCCAGCAAAACCTCAGCGCTTACGACTCGCTCACCGCCGACGGTTTCCACCGCCTGCACGTGTTGCTTGAGCAACAAAGCTATCGCCTGGCCAGTTGGCGCACAGCGGCTGATGACATCAACTGGCGGCGTTTTTTCGATGTCAACGAACTGGGCGGCCTGCGCGTCGAATGCCCCGCCGTGTTCGAAGCCACCCACGCGAAAATCTTCGAGCTGGTGGCCGAAGGCCTGGTCGACGGTCTGCGCATCGACCACATCGACGGCCTCGCTGACCCTCGGGGTTACTGCCGCAAACTGCGGCGGCGGGTCGACAGCCTATCGCCGGATCGGCACCTGCCGATCTACGTCGAGAAGATCCTCGGCGAAGGTGAAACCCTGCACCGTGACTGGTCGGTGGATGGCACCACGGGTTACGAGTTCATGAATCAGTTGTCACTGCTGCAACATGCTCCCGAAGGTGCCCACACTTTGGGCGAACTGTGGAATCGATACAGCGAGCGGCCCGCCGATTTCCGTCAGGAAGCGCAACTGGCCCGCCAGCAGATCCTCAACGGCTCCCTGGCCGGAGACTTCGAAAGCGTCGCCCAGGCCCTGTTGCAAGTGGCCCGGGATGACCTGATGACCCGCGACCTGACCCTCGGTGCGATTCGTCGAGCGTTGCAGGAACTGATCGTGCATTTCCCGGTGTACCGCACCTATATCAGCCCCCGTGGGCGCTCGTCTGAAGACGATGTGTTTTTCCAACAGGCCATGGACGGTGCCAGGCTTACCCTCGGCGAGGCCGACTGGCCGGTGCTCGATAGCCTGGCCAGCTGGCTGGGGGGTGAATCATGGCGTAAACGCCCATTGGGCCGGCCGCGCAAGATGCTCAAGCATGCCTGCGTACGTTTTCAGCAGCTGACATCGCCGGCGGCGGCGAAGGCCGTGGAAGACACCGCGTTCTATCGCTCCGCGACGTTGCTGTCGCGCAATGACGTGGGGTTCAGTACCGAGCAGTTCAGCGCGCCGGTGGCCGATTTCCATGCGGCTTGCGCCAATCGCCTCGAAGCATTTCCCGATAATTTGCTGGCCACTGCGACCCACGACCACAAACGCGGCGAAGACACCCGCGCGCGCCTGGCGGTATTGAGCGAGCGCAGTGCCTGGTACGCCGAGCAAGTGCCGCTCTGGCAGGCCCTCGCCCGGCCCCTGCGCAACGACGACCAAATGCCGACGACGGGCGATGAGTTGATCCTCTACCAAGCGATCCTTGGCAGCTGGCCGCTCGATTTGCGCAGTGACGATCAAGCAGCGCTTGAAAACTACACTCAACGTGTGTGGCAGTGGCAACAGAAAGCCTTGCGTGAAGCCAAGTTGCAAAGCAACTGGAGCGCGCCGAACGAGGCTTACGAACAAGCGGTTCAGCAATTCTTGCGGCGACTATTGCTGAGCCCTGAAGGCGAACTGTTGCGCGCGGCCTTATGCAAAGCGGCCAAAAGCATCGCCGTCCCCGGCGCACTCAATGGATTGGCGCAAACCTTGCTGCGCATGACCGTGCCGGGGGTGCCGGACCTTTATCAGGGTGCCGAGTACTGGGACTTTTCGCTGGTCGATCCGGACAACCGCCGGCCGGTGGATTACGCCAGCCGCCAGCAGTCCATGCGGGCGCCGTGGGAATTGTCTGAGCTGCTGACTGACTGGCGGGACGGGCGCATCAAGCAAACCCTGATCGCTCGTACGTTAAACCTGCGGGTCGAGCACACCGAGCTGTTTCGGCGAGGGACGTATCAAGCCCTTGAAGTAGTCGGCAGCCAGGCTCACCGGGTGCTGGCATTTGCTCGCTCGCTGGAAGGAAAACGGGCCATCGTGATCGTACCGATACGCTGCGCAGAATGGCTGAAAAACAGTGTCGAACCACGGATTGACGCGCCGCTGTGGGGCGATACACGGGTCAAATTACCGTTCACCACCCCTGATGAAAATTTGAAGGGACTTTTTTCCAGCGTGGCAGTCACACCCCAAAGAGAGCTGGGCATCAGCACCGCGCTGGGGGATTTTCCGATCAATCTTTTTATCCAAACTACCCCAACTTGAGTTCAGTTCAGGAGCATTGCGATGAGTACCGACGATAAACGCATCCGCGAGTTTGCCTATCAGATCTGGGAATCGGAAGGAAAACCCGAGGGTCACGAAGCCCGCCACTGGGAGATGGCCCGCAAACTGGCTGAAGCCGAAGCCCTGGCACCGAGCAAGTCGCCCAAAGCCGCTGTCAGCAAAACCGTCGGCGCCAAGGCCCCAGCCAACAAATCCACCAATGGCAAGGCCGAGCCAAAAGCCAAAGCCAAGCCCGCCGCGGCATCGAAGGTGATCCCGCCGGGCGAAAAAGCCACCGAGAAGAAGCCTCGAGCAGCGCGTAAACCGCCCGCTGTCTGACGACGCTCACCGTTGACCTGATTGATTTCGTGGCGAGCCCTCTCGCCACCGAGGGCTCGCTCGCCCTCAAAAAAAACCAGAGCCAAGAACTGTCCCCCCTTTGCAGGAGCAACTATGACCAATCCAAATAAAGCCGCGCCAGAACCTCACGTCGAGGCCTCGCGAATTCGTGAAGGCTTGCCCTTCCCGCTGGGCGCGACCTGGGATGGCCTAGGGGTCAACTTCGCCTTGTTTTCCGCCAACGCCACCAAGGTCGAGCTGTGCATCTTCGATGATGCTGGCGAGGTCGAACTGGAACGTATCGAATTGCCGGAATACACCGACGAGATCTACCACGGCTACCTGCCCGACGCCCATCCCGGGATGATCTATGGCTACCGTGTCTACGGCGCGTACGACCCGGCCAACGGTCATCGCTTCAACCACAACAAACTGCTGATTGACCCCTACGCCAAACAATTGGTCGGCCAGTTGAAATGGTCCGAAGCGCTGTTTGGCTACACCATCGGCCACCCCGACGCCGACCTCAGTTTCGATGAACGCGACAGCGCCCCGTTTGTACCCAAGTGCAAAGTGATCGACCCGGCTCACACCTGGGGCCACGACCATCGGGTCAGCGTGCCGTGGGACAAGACGATCATTTATGAGACTCACGTGCGCGGCATCAGCATGCGTCACCCTTCCGTCCCCGAGAACCTGCGTGGCACCTTCGCCGGGTTGATGGTCGATGACGTGCTGGAACACATCCGCAAACTCGGCGTGTCGACGGTGGAATTGCTGCCGATTCATGCCTTCGTCAATGACCAACATCTGCTGCACAAAGGCATGACCAATTACTGGGGCTACAACAGCATCGCGTTCTTCGCCCCCGACCCGCGCTACCTGGCCAGCGGCAAGATCGCCGAGTTCAAGGAGATGGTCGCGCACCTGCACGAAGCGAATCTTGAAGTGATCCTCGACGTGGTCTACAACCACACCGCCGAGGGTAATGAGCAAGGCCCGACCCTGTCCATGCGCGGCATCGACAACGCCTCCTACTACCGCTTGATGCCCGACGACAAGCGCTTCTACATCAACGATTCCGGCACCGGCAACACCCTGGACCTGAGTCACCCGTGCGTACTGCAAATGGTCACCGATTCCCTGCGCTACTGGGCTTCGGAAATGCACGTGGACGGCTTCCGCTTCGACCTGGCGACCATTCTCGGGCGCTACCACGATGGCTTCGACGAACGTCACAGCTTCCTCGTCGCCTGCCGCCAGGACCCGGTGCTGCGCCAGGTGAAGATGATTGCAGAAGCCTGGGATTGCGGCCCTGGTGGTTATCAGGTCGGTAACTTCCCGCCGGGCTGGGTCGAGTGGAATGACAAATTCCGTGACACCGTGCGTGCGTTCTGGAAAGGCGACGACGGCCAACTAGCCGATTTCGCCAGTCGCATGACCGCTTCCGGCGAGATGTTCAATCAGCGGGGTCGGCGGCCGTATGCCTCGGTCAACTTCATCACCGCCCACGACGGCTTCACCCTTAACGACCTGGTGTCGTACAACGACAAACACAACGAAGCGAACGACGAGGACAATCAGGACGGCAGCAACAACAACCTGTCCTGGAACCACGGCGTCGAAGGCCCGACCGACGATCCCGAAATCAACGAGCTGCGTCAGCGGCAGATGCGCAACTTCTTCGCCACGCTGCTGCTGTCCCAAGGCACGCCGATGCTGGTGGCCGGCGACGAATTCGCCCGGACCCAAGAGGGCAACAACAACGCCTATTGCCAGGACAGCGAAATCGGCTGGGTCAATTGGGACCTGAGCGAAGACGGCAAGGCCCTGCTCAAGTTTGTAAAACGCTTGATCAAGTTACGCCTGGCCTACCCGATCCTGCGTCGCGGTCGGTTCCTAGTCGGCAATTACAACGAAGACATCGGCGTCAAGGACGTCACCTGGCTCGCGCCGGATGGCAGCGAAATGTCCATAGAGCAATGGGAGGAAGGTCATGGCCGCTGCCTCGGCATGCTGCTCGATGGCCGCGCCCAGGAAACCGGTATCCGCCGCAAGGGCGCCGACGCCACCCTGCTGCTGGTGGTCAACGCGCATCACGACATCGTCAATTTCCTTCTGCCAGAAGTGCCCGACGGCGGTTTCTGGACCTGCATGATCGACACCAATCAACCGTCGATTCGGGGCCAGGAACGCTTCGAATTCGGTCACGAATATTCAGTCACCGGCCGTTCGCTGCTGCTGTTTGAATTGCAGCGTGAGGAAGAAGAGTGAAATGGACCTTCAGGGATTTCTCCAGCGTCAGCCAGCGGATTACGCCGACACTCAAGCGTTAGGCCGGTGCCTGCGCGCGCTGGTGGCGGCGGGTCTCGATCAGCTTCCGCTGCCCGGCGGTGGCCAGACACTGGAGCGATTTCAGCGTCTGGCCGAGGTCGGCGGTCATGATCTTGGGTTGTGCAAGTTGTACGAGGGGCATACCGACGCCTTGGCGATCATCCAGCAACTCGGCGGTTCGCCGACGCCTTCCAGCATGTGGGGCATGTGGGCTGCAGAACCCCCGCAAGTGCGAGTGCGGGTCAGTCAGGGTCAGAGGGTGGCGTTGAATGGGCGCAAAGCCTGGTGTTCGGGTGCTGCGGTGTTGAGTCACGCCTTGCTCACGGCGTGGGATGAACACGACCGACAACAACTGGTCGCGGTGGCGCTGGACCAACCCGGCGTGACGGTCACTGATCAGGGCTGGCAAGCCGTGGGCATGAGCGCCACCGCCAGCGTCGAGGTGCTGTTCAAAGGCGCTGAGGCGCAAGCCATTGGCAACCCCGGCGACTACCTGCAACGCCCAGGCTTCTGGCAAGGCGGGATCGGCATTGCCGCTTGCTGGTACGGCGCGGCGCAAAGCATCGCCGAGCGCCTGCGCCGTCACTGCGTACACGGTGAAGAACCCCATGCTCTCGCTCACCTGGGTGCCGTCGACAGCGCGTTGCATGCCGCCGCCCAAGTGTTGCGTACCAGCGCATGGACCATCGACGCCGCGCCACTGGATGACGCCGAACGTTTGGCCCGCCGCGCCCGCGCGGTGGTTGAACAGTCCGCCGAACAGGTCATCCGGCATGTCGGCCGCGCGCTCGGAGCCGGCCCCTATTGCAAGGACCGACAGTTCGCCCGACTGATGGCCGACCTGCCGGTATTCCTGCGTCAAAGCCATGCCGAACGGGACCTCGCCGCGCTTGGGCAGCAGGTTCTGACGGAGACATGGATGTTATGAAAACCAACCCCATCGTCGGCCAGGGAACGCCTCTGCATTTATGGCAAACCTCACACCATTTGGCGCAGTTGCCAGTGACGGACATCCTGACACTGGTGCCGCAAGGCTCGCGAGCAGTGATCATCGCCCCCCATCCGGACGACGAAGTGCTGGGGTGTGGCGGCTTCCTGCAATTACTCGCCGCGGCTGGCCGGCCGCTGCAACTGATCTCCGTCACCGATGGCAGCGCCAGCCATCCCGGTTCCAAGCGCTGGCCGGTGGAACGCCTGAGCGTGGTCCGTCCGCAGGAGTCAGCCCAGGCTCTGCGTCGTCTCGGCCTGCCGCTGCACAGCCTGAAATGGCTGCGCGGTGGTTTCGCCGACAGTCAGGTGGCAGCACGGGAAGCCGAGTTGTGCGCGTTCATCGAACGTCATCTGCGGCCCAACGATGTGGTCTTCACCACGTGGCGCGAAGACGGCCATTGTGATCACGAGGCCGTGGGGCGTGCCAGTGCCGAGGCGGCAAAACGGGTGGGGGCGACGCTGCATGAGCTGCCCGTCTGGACCTGGCACTGGGCAACCCCCGAAGACAGTTTCGTGCCTTGGCACCGGGCGCGAAAGATTCTGTTGGCCCCAGCGCTGGTGGCGCGCAAACGGCACGCCATTCATGCCTTCGCCAGCCAACTGGAGGGCGACCCGCACATCGGCTTGCCCCCGGTGTTGGCAACCTATGTGCTGGACCGACTGCTGCAACCGTTTGAAGTGGTGTTTCTATGAGCGTCGAGGATTGCTATTTCGACGGTTTGTTCGCCGGCAACGACGATCCTTGGGCTTTCCGTCAGCGCTGGTACGAACAGCGCAAACGCGCCATAACGTTGGCCGCGTTGCCCCGGCCGCATTACCGCGCGATCTTCGAGCCGGGTTGCGCCAACGGGGAGTTGAGCGCTGATCTGGCCACACGCTGCGATCGCCTGTTGTGTTGCGATACCGCAGCCGCCGCCGTGGCGCTGGCTCGGACTCGCCTGAGCGTTTTCGACCACGCCGAAGTTCGCCAAAGTCGCCTGCCGGGCGATTGGCCGAGCGAGCAGTTCGACCTGATCGTGCACACCGGAGACCTCAAGTGCCTGATCGAACACGCCACCCGGTCACTGACCGCCGACGGCCAGCTCCTGGCCTGTCACTGGCGCCCACCGATCGATGGCTGCCCGCTGAATGCCCGGCAGGTCCATGACTTGCTCCATGAACAGTTGCACTTGCCGCGTCTGGTCCTGCATCAAGAGGCCGATTTCCTGTTGGAACTCTGGAGCCGGGAACCGCGCTCCGTGGCCGCTCTGGAGGGCTTGCGATGATTGGCATTTTGATCCCGGCGCATAACGAAGAAGACTTGCTCGAAGAGTGTCTGCTAGCCGCTCTGCTCGCAGCGCAACATGAGTTGCTGAACGGCGAAACGGTCGAAGTGCTGGTGGTACTCGACAGTTGCACCGATCGTTCATCAGAGATTGTCGGCCGTTATCCGGTGCACAGCCTCGCGATCGAGGCGCGTAACGTCGGCCAAGCGCGCGCCGCCGGCGCGCGGTTTCTACTGGATCGAGGGGTGCGCTGGATTTCCTGCTCCGATGCCGACAGCCGGGTTGCCCATGATTGGCTGGTGGCTCAATTGGCCCTCGGCGCCGACGCGGTGTGTGGCACGGTCAAGGTGGATGCGTGGCACGCGTCATTCGATGAGTCGGCGCAAATTCGCTATCACCAGCGGTATCAGGCACGAGAAGGTCATCGGCATATTCACGGTGCCAATCTGGGGATTAGCGCTGACGCTTACCGGCGTGCCGGTGGTTTCGAACCGCTGGCCAGCGACGAAGATGTGCAACTGGTGCGGCAACTCGAACGCTGCGGGGCGAAAATTGCCTGGAGCCAACGTCCACAGGTGCTCACCAGTGCCCGCCTGGACAGTCGTGCTCGGGGGGGATTTGGCGATTTCCTGCGAGACATGGTGCAGGTCGGATAGAAAACGTACTGGATGGAACATCGAGGCGACGAATAGCCTTACATGAGCAATACTCTGCTCGCGGCAATCCAGGGTTTGGAGCGCTGCACATTGCTATCAACGAGAACAAGGACGTAGCCCATGAAATTGGTTTCCATCAGCGAAAGCAGCCTGCCAGCACAGATCTGGAACAGCGCCCCACAACTGGACAACATTCCTGTCATCAGCACTCAGACCCTGGTTCCCGCCGGCGCTCGCGCTGTGGTGATAGCCCCGCATCCCGGCGATGAAGTCGTGACCTGCGGCGGCCTGCTTCAGTTACTCAGCTCCCTGGGTCATCCTCTGCAATTGATCTCGATTACCGATGGCAGCGCCAGCCATCCGGGCTCGCAACAGTGGTCGGAGAAACGCTTGAGCGTGTTCCGCCCCCAGGAAAGCCTCGAAGCCTTGCGCCGGCTCGGGTTGCCGATGCACAGCCTGAAGTGGATTCGTGGCGGCTTCACCGACAACGCCCTGGCCGAACGGGAGTTTCAATTGACTCAATTCATTGCCCGTTATTTACGCCCCGGGGATGTGGTGTTCAGCACCTGGTGCAAGGATGGAAATGTTGACCATGACGCCGTCGGCCGGGCCAGCGTCAAGGCCGCGGCCATGGTCGGCGCGTCGTTCAACGAAGTACCGGTCTGGGCCTGGCACTGGCCAACACGCGATCGAGGGCTCATCCCGTGGCATCGTGCGCGCAAGGTGCGCCTGGATACCTGGACCGTCGCGCGTAAAAGCCACGCCACCCACGCCTACGCCAGCCAGCTCGACGGCGAACCGGCCATCGGCCTCGCCCCGCTGCTGCCCCCGGTGCTTCTGGAGCGGATGCGGCTGCCTTATGAAATTGTCTTCGTCTGAACGAAAAACGCTGAACTGCCCGCCCCCGTATCAGTCGCATACATAAGCAGCCCTGATTCAGAGGAGTGAAGCGTGACCAGTGATTCCAAGTGGCAGGCCGTCGAATCATCTCCATCGAACACACCTCCGGCGATTGATCGACTGAGGGTGCTGACGGTCAACACCCACAAGGGTTTTACCGCACTCAACCGACGTTTCATCCTCCCGGAACTGCGTGAAGCGGTACGCAGTACGTCGGCGGATCTGGTGTTCCTGCAGGAAGTCGTCGGTGAACACGACCGCCATTCCTCTCGCTATAACGAGTGGCCGCAGACCTCGCAATACGAGTTTCTGGCCGACAGTATGTGGAGCGACTTCGCCTACGGTCGCAACGCGGTCTACCCCAACGGTCACCACGGCAATGCCCTGTTATCGAAATACCCGATTCGCGAACACCGCAACCTCGACGTCTCGATCACCGGCCCCGAACGTCGCGGCCTGCTGCATTGCGTACTGGACGTACCGGGCCACACCGAAGTCCATGCGATCTGCGTTCACTTGAGTCTGCTGGAAAGCCATCGCCAACTGCAGCTCCAGCTACTTTGCCAACTGCTCGAATCGTTACCCGACGATGCGCCAGTGATTATCGCCGGCGACTTCAACGACTGGCAGTTGCAAGGCAACACGGCGCTCGCCCGACGCGACGACCTGCATGAAGCCTTCGAGCGCCACCACGGCCGTCCGGCGAAGACGTATCCGGCACGCTTCCCGCTGCTGCGTCTGGATCGAATTTATCTGCGCAATGCCAGCAGTCATGAGCCGCGAATACTGGGGCATAAGCCCTGGACGCATTTGTCGGACCACTTACCGTTGGCGGTGGAAGTGCATCTGTAGCGGTTCAACCACGAGCCGAAACAAATTATCGGTTCCAACCTCATTATTGACAGTAATAAACAGCGAGAATCAGTCAGCGATCGGCTCAATCGGAGCCGATTGAAGACCGACTGTCGGCTGACAAACGCCTCTGATCTGCGGGTTTCGAGATGATTTTTCGTACAAACAAGAACTTAGATAAACGCAGAAAAACAAACAGTTGCAACGCAAAAATTAGCCATACCGCTCATCGTTCATTTTCTTGACGCAGTGGCATCGGTCTTCTTAGCTACACGTACTACCCCCGGAAATACCACCAGGGGCAACCCCCCAGACACTCGCAAAATCGGGCGGTCAGCGGCTTGCCCCACTACATTCGGTCGCCCCTCATTCGGGGTAGGAGAGACGCCAGAGCGAGACACGGCATGCGATTGCAAGGTAGACCTCCATGAGAACTTCATTCACCCAACAAGAGATCAAAGTCACTTTTTGCACTGTCTCGAGTTCACTCCTTCTGTGCTCATCCATGGAAGTACAGGCAGGGCCGGCAGAGTATGAAACAACGCACTGGTACCGTCAGGATGTTCCGGTCATGACCTTGCCCACCGTCATGATCACCGCCCCCTACCCCGGCCATTTCAGCGCCGCCTCCGATACACGAAGTTCACACCTGACCATCGAAGACGCCGCTCCTTCGACCTGGGATCAGGTGTATGGGCAGGCTTCGCGGCAGGCACAAACCGATTTTCTGGCTCAGGGGTTTTCTAACCCTGGCAATAGCGAATTCAAAGGCCCGGCGATCCTGACTCTGCAAAGCGGTAGCGGTCATACCCAGCGGGTCGGACTGGTCGGGGGCCTGACTCAGTTACAGGGCAACAGCAACGGGCTGCTGACCAGTCGCGCTCTTGCTGACACCAACAACGACACCCTCAACCTTGAAGGCCAGAGCCTCGGCGCCTACTGGAGCTTGACCGGGCCCCAAGGCTGGCACGTGGATTTGACGGCCAGCGGCAGCCGGGTCAGCGGCTACAGCCGTAACGACCAGGGCGCTCGGCAAGCGACCGAAGGCAGTGCGGTGACGTTGTCGGTCGAAGGTGGTTTCCCCATTGGTCTTAGCGATAACTGGGTCGTCGAACCCCAGGCGCAGTTGATCAATCAACGCATTACCCTGGACACCCCGTATGCCGGCTCCGCCAATGCCTCCTCCAGCGACCTGACGTCCTGGAGCGGTCGGGTCGGTGCACGGTTGAAAGGTAGTTACGACTTCAACGGCCTGGGGGTTGAACCCTATGTTCGAACCAACTTGTGGCACACGGTGTACACCGGCAATACCGTGACCCTCGATGAGGTCGACAAGATCAGCAGCAGCCGCAATTCATCGACCGTCGATGTGGGTTTGGGGTTGGTGGCCAGAGTGACGCCGGCCGTGAGTCTTTACCTCAGCGCCGACTACAGCAGTTCTGTGGATGACAATGATTTGAACGGGTTGATCGGCAGTCTGGGTGTGCGGATGCGTTGGTGAAGATCCGGCTTGAAGAAATGTTTTATCAGGGCTGATGCCATCGCGAGCAAGCTCGCGATGGGCCTCACCCTCATCTGACTACCCCTCACCGCGACAAATGCCGCATTTGAGCTTTCCTTGCAAAGACCGCCACAAAGAAATGAATAATTGTTCACCCTGTGGTGTTCACTTCTCATCATCCATGAGAATTGCCCATGAACAACTCAAGCCTGAACTGGCCGACACGTTACGACCGCCTGACCATGAGCCTGCACTGGCTGACCGCTTTGCTGTTGCTCGCCGTCGCGTTATCCAGTTCACTTGCATTCGCCCATGGCGATGAGGAGGAACCGGCCAAACCCAATTGCCCTAAAGGCCAGGTCTGGGACAGCAAGCAGCAGCGATGCTTGAAGCAAACCAGCAGCCTGGTACCGGACGCCGACCGCACCGATTACGCTTATCGTCTGGCCAAGGACGGTCGCTATGAGGAAGCGCTGGCCCTGCTCGATACCCTCAAAGAGCCAAACACCGCCAAGGCCTTGAACTATCGCGGCTACGCCACGCGTAAACTGGGGCGAACCGACGAAGGCATCAGTTTTTACCTGCAATCGGTCAAACTCGACCCGCACTACGCGCAGGTTCGCGAATACCTCGGCGAAGCTTATGTCATCAAAGGTCGGCTGGACCTCGCTCAGGAACAGTTACAGAAGATCAAGTTGATCTGCGGCAACACCTGCGACGAATACCAGGACCTGGCCGAAGCCATCAACGATTCATCGAAAACCTGACACACCGAGCAGACGGAGGTCGCCATCGCCAGCGATCAGGCAATACGGGCAGAACTGGGCCAGCATCTGGCGCGACTATGGCGCTACGGCCTGCTGTTGTCCCGGCAACGGCATGTCGCCGAGGACCTGGTGCAGGCGACCTGCGTGCGGGCACTCGAGCGTGCCGGGCAGTTTGTCCCCGGCACCCGTATGGACCGCTGGTTGCTGAGCATTCTGCATTCGATCTGGCTCAACGAAGTCCGCGCCCGAAGGGTGCGTCATGGACAAGGGTTGGTAGATGCCGACAACGCCTTGTCGTTCGATGGCGAATACGCGGCGCAAACCCATGTCCTCGCGGCTCAGGTGATCCGGCGTGTGGATGCCCTGCCCGAAGCCCAGCGGGAAACGGTGTTTCTCGCCTACGTCGAGGGCTTGTCCTACCGCGAAGTGGCCGAAGTGCTGGACGTGCCCATCGGCACTGTCATGAGTCGCCTGGCCACTGCACGCGCGAAACTGGCCGAGTACCCGCCCTTGCACACCGTGCCGAACCCCTCCACTGGAGAACGTCGATGAACGACCACGCACCCCCGACGATACCCTCGGATGAGCAACTGGTGGCCTACCTCGACGACCAGCTCGACACCGAACAGCGCACCCGCATCGACACAGCTATCGCCGAGGACCCGACGCTCAACCTGCGCCTTCAATGGCTGGCCCGCAGCAGCCTGCCGTTCAAGGAGGCCTACGATGAATTGGGGCGACAGGTGCCCATTGATCGTTTGCAGTCCATGCTCGACACCTTGCCTTCGCCCGAACGCCCAGCGATGAATCGGCGTTGGTTCCTCGCGGCAGCCGCTGGCCTGGTGGTGAGTGGCGTGTTGGCGGATCGGCTGTTCCTCGGTTGGCAGTTGAGTCAGCAAAATAACAACTGGCGCGGGCTGGTGGCCGACTACATGTCACTTTACGTGCCGCAAACCCTGGACCACTTGCCCAGTGACGAAGCCGCTCAGCGGGCGCAACTGCGGACCATCGATGCGCGTCTGGGCCTGAATCTTGTGCCGGCGCAACTGGCCTTGCCACGGTCCGAGTTCAAGCGCGCGCAAATCCTCGAGTACGACGGCGTCGCCATTGCCCAAATCACCTATCTTGACCCGGCGCACGGCCCCATGGCGCTGTGCGTCACCCGCTCCAACAGCGGCAGCCGGCATTTCGCCCAGGAGCGCCGGCACGGGATGAACATTGTCTATTGGGCTGACATGGAACATGCCTGGATGCTGATCGGGCATAACCCGGCGTCTGATTTGGAAGACATGGCGAAATTGTTGAGAAGTCGGCTGAGCGCGTAGTCATATCGATCGTTCCCACGCTCCAGCGTGGGAATGCATCAAGTGACGCTCTGCGTCACAGGGACGCGGAGCGTCCCGGGCAGCATTACCACGCAGAGCGTGGGAACGACCCATCAATGCCTAGGCGTCAGGCAGGGGTCGGCAACCATAGACGAAACCGTGCGCCGCCCAGCGGCGATGCTTCAACGGTCAGCGTACCGCCCTGAGCCTCCAGCGCTCGCCGACTGATCGCCAATCCCAGACCAAACCCGCCAGTCGCCCGGTCCCGACTGCGGTCCAGCCTATAAAACGGTTCGAAAATCCGCTCCCGCTCCTCATCCGGAATACCGATCCCGTCGTCGTCCACCCAGATTTCGGCCCCCTTGGCACACACCCGCACGCCAATCTGGATGCGTTTTTCGCAGTAGCGCATCGCATTGCGCAGCAGGTTCTGGAGTGCGCGGGCAGTCAGGCGTGGGTCAAGGCTGAAGCGTTCGAGCTGGCCGTGGAGCAGCACGTCGATGACGATGTCCGGGGATTCCAGTTCTTCATCGACGCTGCCGAGGATGCTGTCGATGAATTCATCCAGCGACACTTCGACCTGCTCTGGCAGCCGCGCCGGGTTTTGCAGACGGCTGTAGGACAACAGTTCCAGCACCAGTTCGTCGAGCTCGCGAATGTGCGCGACCAGACCTTGCAGACGCTCGCGACTGGCGGCTGGCAAATCGTCGGACAGCGCAAGCGCCAGGCCGAAATCCAGTCGTGTCAGGGGCGTGCGCAGTTCGTGCGAGACGGCATTGAGCAGATCGCGTTGCTGGTTGAGCAGGTTTTCGATGTCGCCGGCCATGGTGTCGAAGACATTAGCCAGGCTGCCGATGTTGGAGCTCTGGGAAATCTGTGTGCGCTCGCTCAAATGCCCCTTGCCGAAACGTTCAGCCGTACCTTTGAGGCGTTCCAGATCACGCCAGTGCGGGCGCAGCCACAGCAACAGACAGGCGAGCATGGTCGCGCCGATCAGAACGTTGATGCTCCAGTACAACAGGCTGACGTCCATCGGGTCCGGCGGCACGACCATCTCCACCACGGTCTGCCCGTTCAGCGGCGACACCGCCAGGGTGCGCCAGCCCCAGTCACCAATGCGCACGACGTTCTCGCCACGCTGCAAACGTTCCCGCTCATCACGGGTGAAATCGGCATCGTCGTTACCGGTCAAGACGATGTGCAGCGGCTGGAATTCCTCGTCCATCTCGGCGGCCAATGCCGGCCATTGTTCCGGGGGCACGGCATGAAACTGTTTGACAATGAGGGTTTGTAACCCGCGGGAGTAATCGAGGTTGTAGGTGACAAACCGTTCATGGAAGACCTTGATCACCAGATCCGGCACCAAGTAGATCGCCGCGCTGAACGAGACAATGGTCACCAGGTACAGGCGAAACAGGATTCTGAACATCGCCTCAGCATTCCCACTCGGAACGGCTAAACAGGTAACCCTTGCCCCACACGGTTTTGATCTTGCGCGCCTCGCCAGCGTGGTCGTCAAACTTGCGCCGCAGCTTGGAAATCGCCACGTCCACCGAGCGGTCGGTGCCGTTGAATTCGATGCCGCGCAGGCGTTGCAGAATCTGGTCGCGGCTCAGCACTTCGCCGGCATGCCGAGCAAGCACCACCAGCAAGTTGTACTCGCCGCTGGACAGCTCAACCAGTTGCTCGCGCCAGGTCACGGTGCGCTCGGAAAGATCGACGCACAGATTGCCCATCAGAATGCGGTCGTTGGCCGTCTGTGGTTCAGCCAGGCTGCTGCGCCGCAGCAAGGTCCGCACCCGGGCCAGCAACACGCGCGGTTCGCAGGGTTTGGTGACGTAGTCGTCAGCGCCCATTTCCAGGCCTAGCACCTGATCGTGGCTGTCATCGCGGGCGGTGAGCATCAGGATCGGCAGCGTTGCCGAATCGGCGCGCAGCAAACGGCAGACTTGCAGGCCGTCGAGCCCCGGCAGCATCAGGTCGAGGATTACCAGGTCCGGCGGATTGACCCGCGCACGCTCGCGCACAGGGTCACCACGGCTAATCACGCTGACCGAATAGCCGTTGCGTTCCAGGTAGCTGGCGATCAGTTCGGAGAGCGCGGTGTCGTCTTCGACCAGGAGAATGTTGGGCATGGGGGTGTTCCAGAAAGTGCAGTGGCGTTTGATAGACCGCTTTCGCGAGCAGGCTCGCTCCCACAGGGGACCGCACTTCAACTGTGGGAGCGAGCCTGCTCGCGAAAGCAATCTATCAATCGCAATAGAAATCGAGGCGTGAAGGATATACGCCCTCACGCACCCGCGAGTAAAACCCTTACACAATTTCACACAGCGCCTACAAAGCTTCACCGCTACTCTCGCCGCCTCCCCGTAGGATGCCGGGGTCATTATTGGGATACCTACATGTCAAAGAATCTGCTGGCCAGGCTCAGCCTGATTGCACTGGCGTTGACGCTGAGCGCTTGTGACAAGTCCTCCATCGCTGAAGAACAGGCGCCTCTGGCCACGGTTCGCATCGAGACCCTCTCAGCCCGGCCCCTGTCGATCACCAGTGAACTGAGCGGGCGGATTGCTGCGCCACGGATTGCCGAAGTCCGTGCGCGAGTTGCCGGCGTGGTGTTGCAACGGGCCTTCCGTGAAGGCAGCGATGTGAAAAAAGGTGATGTGCTGTTCCGTATTGACCCGGCGCCGTTCAAGGCAGACCTGGACAGCGCTGAAGCGGCGCTGCGCAAGGCTGAAGCCAATGCGTTCCAGGCGAAACTACAAGAGCAGCGTTACGCGCAGTTGATCGAAGGCAACGCCATCAGCGGCCAGGATTATGACAACGCCCGGGCCGGTGTCCGGCAAACCGCTGCCGACGTCGCCGCGAATAAAGCCGCCGTGGAGCGGGCGAAACTCAACCTCGGTTACGCCACCGTCACGGCACCGATTTCCGGACGCATCGGCCGCGCGCTGGTGACCGAAGGCGCACTGGTCGGGCAGAACGAAACCACACCACTGGCGCTGATTCAGCAACTGAACCCGATTCATGCCGACCTCACCCAATCGACCCGCGAACTCAACGACCTGCGCCGGGCGTTCCGTTCCGGCCAGTTGCAACAGGTCGGTCAGGATCAGGCCAAAGCCACGCTGATCCAGGACGACGGCAGTCTCTATCCGTTGCCCGGCAAGTTGCTGTTCGCCGACATCACCGTCGACCCGGGCACCGGTCAGATCATTCTGCGCAGCGAATTTCCCAACCCGGACCTCGACTTGCTGCCGGGCAGCTTCGTTCGCGTGCGTCTGGAGCAAGCGGTCAATCAGCAAGGCATCAGCGTGCCGCAACGGGCCATCCAGCGTGACAGCGCCGGTATCGCCCACGTGTTGTTGCTCGACGCCGAACAGCGGGTCGGCCAGCAACCGGTCGAACTGGGCGCCGTGCAGAACGATCGCTGGATCGTCACCAGCGGCCTCAAGCCCGGTGATCGCATCGTCACTGAAGGCCTGCAGCACGCCCGTCCCGGCGAGCAGGTGCAGATCGACGACACCCCTCTTCCACTTGCCCAGGCTTCTGGTCAGTAAGCAGGACGCTTATTTATGCCGCAGTTCTTTATCGACCGCCCGGTGTTCGCCTGGGTGGTTGCCCTGTTCATCCTGTTGGCCGGCGCCCTGGCCATTCCACAGTTGCCTGTGGCGCAATACCCCAACGTCGCGCCGCCGAAGGTCGAAATCTACGCCGTGTATCCGGGTGCCTCGGCGCAGACCGTGGACGAAAGCGTGGTCAGCCTGATCGAGGAGGAACTCAACGGCGCTGACCACCTGCTGTATTTCGAATCCCAGAGCAGCCTGGGCAGCGCCACCATCACCGCGACGTTTCAGCCGGGCACTGACCCGGAAATGGCGCAGGTCGATGTACAAAACCGCCTGAAGGTGGTCGAGTCGCGCCTGCCTCAAGCGGTGACGCAGCAGGGCTTGCAGGTAGAAAAAGTCTCCGCCGGTTTCCTCCTGCTGATCACCCTCACGTCCAGCGACGGCAAGCTCGATGACGTAGCGCTCAGCGATTACCTGGCGCGCAACGTGATGAACGAGATCAAGCGTCTGGACGGCGTCGGCAAAGCACAGCTGTACGGTGCCGAGCGGGCAATGCGGATCTGGATCGACCCGCAGAAGCTGATCGGTTTCAACCTGACCCCGGCCGACGTCAACGCCGCCATCGTCGCCCAGAACGCACAAGTCTCGGCGGGTAGCATCGGCGACCTACCGACCCGCACCACCCAGGAAATCACCGCGACCATTCTGGTCAAAGGTCAGCTGTCGACCCCTGAAGAGTTCGCTGACATCGTGTTGAAAGCCAATCCCGACGGTTCTACCGTACGCATCGGCGATGTGGCGCGGGTCGAGATCGGCAGTCAGGAATATCAGTTCTCTACCCGCCTGAACGGCAAACCGTCGACCGCCGTCAGCGTGCAGTTGGCGCCGGGCGCCAATGCCTTGAGCACCGCGACGCTGGTGCGGGCAAAGATGGACGAACTGGCGCGCTACTTCCCGGCAGGCGTCGAGTACAAGATCCCGTACGACACCTCGCCCTTTGTCAAAGTCTCGATCACCAAGGTGGTTTACACCCTCGGCGAGGCGATGTTGCTGGTGTTTGCTGTGATGTTCCTGTTCCTGCAAAACATCCGCTACACGCTGATTCCAACCCTGGTGGTGCCGGTGGCGCTGATGGGCACCTTTGCGACTATGTTGGCGCTGGGGTTCTCGATCAACGTGCTGACCATGTTCGGCATGGTGCTGGCGATCGGCATCCTGGTGGATGACGCGATCGTGGTGGTGGAAAACGTCGAGCGAATCATGGCCACCGAAGGCCTGTCACCCAAGGAAGCAACCCGCAAGGCAATGAAGCAGATCACCGGAGCGATCATCGGCATCACGCTGGTGCTGGTCGCGGTGTTCATTCCGATGGCGTTCATGCAGGGTTCGGTCGGGGTGATTTACCGGCAGTTCTCCTTGTCGATGGCCACTTCGATTTTGTTCTCGGCGCTCCTCGCCCTGACCTTGACCCCGGCGCTGTGCGCGACGCTGCTCAAGCCAATTGCCAAAGGCGAGCATCACGAGAAACGGGGGTTTTTTGGCTGGTTCAACCGGCGTTTCGAGCAACTGACCGCGCGTTATCAGGGCTGGGTAGCCTATGCGTTGAAACGTACGGGCCGTTACCTGTTGATCTACGGCGTGTTGCTGATCGGATTGGGCGTGTGCTTCAGTCGCCTGCCCTCCTCGTTCCTGCCGGTGGAAGATCAGGGCTACACCATCACCGACATCCAATTGCCACCGGGTGCAAGCAAGAACCGCACGGTGCAGGTGGTCGAACAGATCGAAGCCCACAACGCCACTGAACCCGGCGTTGGCGACAGCACGGTGATTCTCGGCTTCAGTTTTTCCGGTAGCGGGCAGAACGCCGCGTTGGCGTTTAGCACGCTCAAAGACTGGTCTGATCGGGGCAGCGACGACTCGGCGAGTTCGATTGCCGACCGCGCCAACATCGCGTTGAGCCAGATCAAGGACGCCGTGGCCTTTGCGGTTCTGCCGCCACCGGTGGATGGCCTCGGCACGTCCAGCGGTTTCGAATTCCGCTTGCAGGACCGTGGCGGCCTCGGCCATGCCACGCTGATGCAGGCGCGTAGCGAGTTGCTGGCGGCCGCCGAGAAAAGCCCAATCCTGATGAACGTGCGCGAAAGCGCCCTGGCTGAAGCGCCGCAGGTTCAGCTGGAAGTCGACCGCAAACAGGCCAACGCGTTGGGCGTGTCCTTTGCCGACATTGGTAACGTGCTGTCCACGGCCGTCGGTTCGGCCTATATCAACGACTTCCCCAATCAGGGGCGGATGCAGCGGGTGGTGGTTCAGGCTGAAGGCGATCAGCGCAGTCAGGTCGCGGATCTGCTGAAGATTCACGTGCGCAATAACGCCGGGGAAATGGTGCCGCTGTCGGCCTTCGTCCGGGCCAAATGGACCCAGGGGCCGGCGCAATTGACTCGCTACAACGGCTACCCGGCGATCAGCATTTCCGGCGAACCGTCGCCCGGTCACAGCACTGGCGAAGCCATGGCCGAAATCGAACGGCTGGTGGCGCAAGGCCCGGCGGGGTTGGGCCAGGAATGGACCGGGTTGTCATTGCAGGAACGCTTGTCCGGCAGCCAGGCACCGATTCTGCTCGGGCTGTCGCTGTTGATCGTGTTCTTGTGCCTGGCGGCGCTCTATGAGAGCTGGTCGATTCCGACCTCGGTGCTGCTGGTGGTGCCGCTCGGCGTACTCGGCGCGGTACTGGCCGTGACCTTGCGCGGAATGCCCAACGACGTGTTCTTCAAGGTCGGGTTGATCACCATCATCGGTCTGTCGGCGAAGAACGCGATCCTGATCATCGAGTTCGCCAAGAGCCTGTACGACGAAGGCCATGACCTGATCGACGCCACCCTGCAAGCCGCGCGCCTGCGCCTGCGGCCGATTGTCATGACGTCGCTGGCGTTCATCCTCGGCGTGGTGCCGCTGGCGATTGCCACCGGGGCCAGTTCAGCGAGCCAGCAAGCGATCGGCACCGGGGTGATTGGCGGGATGATCACGGCGACGCTGGCGGTGGTGTTTGTGCCGGTGTTTTTTGTGGTGGTGATGAAACTGGTGCGCAAGCGGCATAAGGGAATCTAACCTACATGCATCCCTTGTAGGAGCGAGGCTTGCCCGCGAAGAGGGAGTGTCAGGCAACATCAATGCTGAATGTCACGGCCTCTTCGCGGGCAAGCCTCGCTCCTACAAGGGTCGATGATCGGTTTCAGACTTGTGGTCACAACGGACTGCGCTGGGCTAAGGTGTTTGCACACCCCGGCCCATCGAGTTCACATGCCCTTCCTCGCCCGCACCCACCCTCGCCTGTCTGCCGCTGCCACGCTCGGCGTCGCAGTAGGCATTCTGACTCCAGCCGACTCGATCATCAGCAAAATCCTCATCGGCTGGAACGCCGGGGTCTGGACGTATCTGGTGCTGATGGTCTGGCTCGCTGTGCGCGCCAAAGCGCCAGACGTGAAGCGCATTGCCGTGGTCGAGGACGAAAACGCCGGGCTGGTGCTATTCGTTGTGTGCATCGCCGCGATCGCGAGCCTGGCGACCATCACCTTCGAACTGGCCGGCAGCAAGGACCTGGAAACCACTCGAAAGCTGCTGCATTACGGGTTTACCGCGTTGACGGTGATCGGTTCCTGGCTGCTGATCGGGGTGATCTTCAGCGTCCACTACGCCCGCTTGTATTACACCTGGGAGGGCAAGGAGCCAGCGCTGCGCTTTGCCGAAGGGCTGACCACCCCGAACTATTGGGACTTCCTGTATTTCTCGTTCACCATCGGCGTCGCAGTGCAGACGTCGGACGTTGGCGTCGCCACCCGGGGTTTGCGCAAAATTGTGCTGGCGCAGTCGCTGATCGGCTTTCTGTTCAACACGGCCATTCTCGGGTTTTCGATCAATATTGCGGCGGGGTTGTTTGGCTGATAGCTCTAACCACAGCGGCGTTGGTACAGGGTTTAGTAACTGGATTGGATAACGTGAACTTGGTGCTAGGCAATCGGTTAAAAATCACATCTTTGTCTCCTTGTAAACTGTCATGTATGACAGTTTACAACGCAGACCTATAAGCGCTTTTATACGTCATCCCGGAAGCTTTTTTTACCAGGATACCTTTCCTCATGACAGTGGAGACCGTATTGATGAACTCGATCAAGAGCAGTGAGAAGCAAACCGCCGGTAGCTGTAACGGAACAATTGACAATGTAACCTTCAACGCAAGCCTGGTAGAACTTACTTCAGAAATTTTTCCGCCAGAACATGGCGAGGCTCATGTGATGCTTGCCTGGCATCGCAACTCGGACAACAGCCTAAGGCATATCACGCTGTCGTTTCAAAAACTATTGGCGGCGGGTTCCTACGAGTTGAAGCCGGACTCCGATGAAGTGCGGCTGAATCTCGCTGAACGCAGCACTGCGTCAACGGTTCTATATTCGCAAATCAGTGGAACAGCCGATCTTGCATTCGATGACATCACGGGCATTTTCTCAGGCACGCTGAAGGATGCCGTCGTAGAACATGAAGAGGAAGATGGAGGCAAAAAAACGTTAACTATCAATATTGAATTCAGCGCGATGAGTGATGTTGCGCTTGCCGGCAAGTTTTACAATCGTACTCAAGCCGCCTGACAGGCGAGTGAACTGCTGAATAAAAAAGGAAGCCTTGGCTTCCTTTTTTAATTCAGTTCAGACCTCAATTTTAAAAGCCGTATCGAACGCCAAAATTCGCACCGATCGGCCGCTCGATATTTTTACCGTTGCTGTAATCAACATCCACGTGCATCTGCAGGCTGTTCGTAAGCGCTACAACGACACCGGTAGCCAATTCGCCACGCGTTCCAGACAGATCGTTATTGAAGACATTGTTGTTAACGCTGACTTCATTATTCTTGGCGAACTCATAAGCCAACGCGGCACGCACGTAGGGTTGCACCTGCATGTCGTTTAGCGTGAAATTGCGCCCGACGGTCATCCCCGCCTCCCCCAGCAACGAGCGCGTACGATCGCCGTCGGCTTGCAGGTCATTGTCCAGGGAAAACGTTTTGCCCTGGATAACTACTGCTGACCATTTGGTATACGGTTCGATGAAATAGCCGTTGTCGAGTTTGATGTGTCGACCGACCTCGACAGAGCCGCCCAGGCCGGTATTGTCATAGTCACCTTTGGCTCTGCGACCATCGCTCAAACCGACCTTGGCGTCATTTCGGAAACGGTTGACCTTCACCACGCCATCAAAGTAGTAACCGCTCTGTGCATCAATCCAGGTGGCATAAGTGCCAATGTAATAACTGGTGACCGTGCCCGAGGTGCCGCCATCGAGATTCAGGTCGGATTTGCTATGCCCGGCCATCACGCCCACCAGCCATTGGCCGTCACCGATCGGTAGCGGCGCATCGGCGCCGAGGGTGAAGCCTTGCTGGGTTTGTTGATACCCGACACCCGAACCATCGGCCACATTGTATTTATTGGCATAGGTGCGGCCCCAGGCGCCAGCCTCAGCGCCATTGAAACGCAACTCCCCCATGCGCGAACGCAACGACGTGAGCTCGCCATACCATACCGTCGGCGCCGTGTTGAACAAGGCCAAAACCGAGCGAGCGCCAGGACTGACCGTGCGGGTACTCGGATCCAGAATCCAGTCGTCGCCACTTTTCGCCAAACTGTAGGAAAAGGTTCCGAGATCCACGTCTCTCTCCAGAAAGAATTGCGCATCGCCCCCCGCCGTCTGCACCACCCGAACAGGTTGGCCGGCCGCCGGATCAACGCCGCTGCTGCTGATTAACAGCTCATGTCGCCCACTGGCAGACCCTGTCACGTTCAGCAGATCGGTTTGGCCCGTGGCGAAATCCGTGCCCATCTCGAATCGACCGTTCCCCGAAAGCTGATTCACATTCAGTCGATAGAAAGCGTTATCGGCCCCGAAGCGTACCGTCCCGCCATTCAGGGTCAACTTATCGATCTGACTGTCCCCCATCAGCACCCAGCGAGCGTTGTCGTTGATGGTCGCGCTGGAGATATTTTCCAGGCGACCGGTCAACACCGAGTTGTTCTGCAAGGTCAGATCGAGGGTACTGCCTGCTTCATTGATAATATTGCCGGTCAATGCGCTGTTGTTGACAGTGACCGAGGTGTCGGCACCGCCACGGACATCCAGCAGCGTTCCGTTACCGGCCAACAGTCGAGAATTATTCAGGGCGATAGTAGCTGTGGAAGTACCTGCATTGGCGAAGTCGACCAGGATGGCCGAGCCGGTTTGTCCCTGAACGATCGTACTGTCCAGCGCCAGCGTCACCGGTTGAATCGCGGTCGAGTCGAGATCGAGCGTTATGCCATTTTGTCCACCAATGATGGTGCTGTCAGTGGCGGTGGCTTGAGCACTGCGCAATCTCAACCCATAGCTGGTAGCACCGGTGCCCTGAATCGTTGAGTCGTTGACGTTCAGTCTGCTGAGTGCACTCACCAGAGCCCCACCCGTCACACCGCTGATCGTGCTTTTACCCCTCACGGTCGCCGTGGAGCCGGTTTGCGTATTCACTTCACGCACGACCTGGAGCCCTACGCGATTGCCGGTAATGGTGCTGTTGTCGATATCGGCTCGACTGTTGCTAAGCACAACAGCCGCCAGACCGCCAACACCCGAAACGTTCGCACCGCTTAAATTAACGTTGGAGCCGTTGCGGGCCGTGATCTGCTGGGTGGTACTCCCGGCATTGACGTTGAGAGTCGAACTGTCAGAGTTAATGAACAGCGTTTGTGCACCGTTAACGTTCAATGTGGCGTTCGAACTGAGATCCCAGCTTTCCGGTGTTCCGCCAGTAATGGTTACGTTACCGCCAACAATGGGCGCTGCTGTGGTAATTGGGCTGGAAAATACCAGGATGGGTGAACATAGGAGAGCACAACAAAAGGGCACGTTTAACGAAAACTTGCTTCGCATAGTAGACACCTGCTTCAGGAAACCGGATTGCTGCCACTCGCGGATTGGAAGGCCAGCCAAATGAGGGTCGCTAGGCTAGCGTGTAATTACGCATAGTTATGTAGGATTAATCCTCATTCGAGGGGTGAAAAATCCCCTGGCAAGATTACTTTCTCTGTAACAAAATAAGAGTGAAACAGTGCGGCGAATACTATTTTCGCCGCACTTTTCCAACAGCTGTTTTTATGGAGCTGGAATTGGGTTAACCTCTTCGCAGTACTGCGCCTCACTGTTTGTCAGCAGCACAAAATGTTTGGCTACCACTGAAGGAGGGGTTGGCGTAGTACCTGTCCGGGTAATGGTATAGCTGAGGTGACCGTTGGCACGGTTCGCCGGTTTTAAGTGAGTATTATAAGTACCAATGTTGATGAGTGCGCCTGCATCGGGAAACGTGCCGGCGATCTTAAAATCAGCATTAGTTTCCGTACCAGGAACAAGCACAGGCGGCACTGCATCGGTGTACGCTACCCATGACAAAGTAATAGTTTCACCGTCAACCGTGTAATCACTTTTCGGAATACGCACACTTAAGTTACGTCTGTTCGTGCCATCCCCAGGAGGAACGAAGTTCAATGTAGAACAACCGATCCTTCTAAGTGGACCCGCAAGGTTCAACACCTCGGGCATAGGCGTTTCAATGGGAAATGCATCTACCGGGATGTCTTTAGGAGGAGCGCCTACCGGATTAGGATTTGCCGCGGTATAGAGCACCCAACGCAACACCTTTGTCCCGCTTTGCTGATCAAAAATAGTTTTCCAGGGAAGTGTTTGTGTAAGCGTTGTGTCTTGCTGCCCACCGGTCAAACGGATGGTTTCGCCTACCTTGACGTCATCATAAAATATATCAATTAACCATCCTTCTTCAGTGGCGGGCAGTGCGAAAAGTTTGATTGAAATCTCTGCATCTTTGCCATAGTCCGCTTCCACAATTTTATCAACCGAGCCGTCTGCGGTTCCCAGTACAGCAGGATTTAAAGCATCGTTTACAGGGTCGGGTTCATTCGGGTTTACCGGGCCAATATAAGAAATATTGACCTTGATATCCACGTCATTGCCACCGATAACACGGGGGCCTCTGAACATCTTATAGCTAATGTTTGTTTCTTCATCACCATCGGTGTTGCCATAAACTTGTTTGATAATCGAAAAATCAACGTTATCCCAAGTCAGCTTGCCATCGACACTGGCATCTACTCTCTTTTCGCCAAGCTCCGCCATTCCCCAGTAAGCCATAATGGTGTCCGAAGCCGCGTTCGGCGTTGGTACATCGATAACGATGTCGACACCTTGCTTACAGTCGGCCAAATCAATCAAATCATCGCCATCAGTACCATTGGCCAGTGGCAGCACTGGTGGCGCAAACACTGTAGGATCAGCGATGCGTTTGACTACGCGATAACTGGGATTGGATGTTTTACCTTTATTACCTGCAAGATCCGTCACAACATAAATAAGTGTATTCAAGCCTTCACTGGAATTTACAAATACCTCAATGGGCACGATGACTTCATACGTTGATGGCAGCAAGCCTTCAAACACGGGCTGGTCGCCAACAGCGGGGGCTATGCCCCAGAAAACCTTGATCACATCAGTGGCGTGATAGTTGCTATAAGTCGCGGCCTTGATCGTGATACCGCCCGGATTATTGCCGATATAGGTTTCATCGATTGGATCGTTTGGCCCAAGATCAGCAGGAAACGAAGCCGCCCCCGGGGATCGGTTCGACGCCGGGGTTTTCACTCTATAGGGCGCTGTACGGTCGATGGCGTACGTAGTAATGTCCGAGCGCCCTTCATTCGTTGCACCGTACCAATAGATATACTGAACTTCATATTCGGTAGGTGTTTCCGGAGTGCTTTCTTCTGCCAGGTACTGCAAAGGAATTTGACGCGGCAACGGCCAGACCCGATTAGCAATAGTTCCTAATTCCAAAAATTGTTCAATGTCTCGCCAGTTGGTTTCTCCTTTTTTACGGATCTTGAACTCGATCAAATCATCTGGATCCTCAGGTTCAGAGGGCCGAGGAATCGTGTATTGTAGCGGCGCGGAGAGAGCTGCCACGGGAATCCGCAAATCGTTTTCAAGTGTTTGCGCTGGAATGGTGACGCGGCCGGGATTTGCGAGCACACCGCCGGATTTTCGGTAACTTTTTTCAAGTACTGCTCTTCGGGACAACTGGGCTTTTTCAACGATTGCGTTCATTTTACCGCCTCCATGTGTTCACGATTGATTGCCATACAATTTGAAGAAGATTGTGGCCTCTTCGTACAACTTAGCTCCCGCCTATCCCCACGCTTGCTGGAGGCTCGCATGGAAACTCTTCGCCAGGTTTAATCCTGTCTATTTTTACCACCGCAGTTTTTGATTTTCCTACACGTTTCGCGCCGCGATAGACGGTATAAACAACGGTGGCGGACGCGTTTTTCACCATCGGTTTTATATGAGTCTCGTAAGGCTCTATAACCAGTGAAAATCCTTCACGGATGTCTTGTTCACTTAAAGCCGGACGAATAACAGTTTTTTTTAGCACTGATGAACTCTGTGCCACTGCCGTTCAGAGTGGAGAACCCTCGCCAGAGCACTTCACAGCGGTCTCCGACGTTAAATCCCGCAAGTGCAGGGATCTTGACCGTGACACCTTCCCACAAGGGAGGATCAGTTTCGCAATTCAGATAGCCCCACTTGGTGGCGTGCTTAAAGTCAGCTTCCTCGAGATCGCCGGCATGATCAATAGTCAGTCGCCGCGAAAAAGACTTGGATGGATTGTCGGCGCTATTAAGAATTCCATACCACAGTTCCCCGACACCATTAATCCTTAAATATTCCGGACCGATATGAATAATGAATTCTGGCTTCATATCGTCCGGGTAGTACGTATTTGGAACACTTACTAAAGGCTCTCCCGGTTGATCAAAGAAAACGGTCAGAATGTCCCTTTCACCTGGATCTTTCGCTGGATCGGGCCACAAAGGGACGACTACATCAATTCCTTTGAGCAGTAATTCAGTTGGAACTTGCCCCTCCGGATCAACATCCGGATCGGCGACACCTAGAACTTTCGGCGCATCGAATGTCAGTGGCTTATTGAGCGCCATATCGCAAGTCCTTTGATTGGTCGTAGAATTATTCTTTTGTCTGAAAGAAATTAAGCACCGAGTTCAATGATGTGGCTACTGTCATATCTGACAGGTATTGCTACCGTTTGTCGGGTTTTTCCTACACGTTGGGGTATCGCTGCGTTGACGCGTTCTGGTTAATGGCGTCTTCTGAAACCGGTTTCAAAGCCAGCCTGCAGGCGATCAGGCGATCAGCGAATTGGGCTACCGCCCGAATCAAATGGCCCGCGGCCTGAAACGCGGGCGTACCCGCCTGATCGGCATGCTGGTGGCCGATATCCGTAATCCTTATTCGATTGCCGTGATGCACGGGTGGAAACCGCCTGCCGTCAGCACGGCTACAGCCTGGTGGTGTGCAATACCGATCGCGATGACGAGCAGGAACGCCAGCACCTGGCGCTGCTGCGCTCGTACAACATTGAAGGCTTGATCGTGAACACCCTCGGTCATCACCTCGACGAATTGCGCGAACTGCATCGGGAGATGCCGCTGGTGTTGGTGGATCGCAAGGTCGAGCAACTCGAGAGTGATCTGGTGGGGCTGGACAATCCGGCAGCGGTCGAGATCGCCCTCGCGCACCTTGAAGAGCGCGGCTATCGCGACGTGTTGCTGGTCACCGAACCCTATGACGGCACCAGTTCGTGGATCGAGCGGGTCAGCAGTTTCAAGGTGCAGATCGAGCAGCGTCCGACCCTGCGCGGCAGCCTCATCGAAACCGGCAGCGAACTCACCGCCCAGCTGAAAACCTTCCTCGAAACGCCCGGACCCGGCCCGAAAGCGCTGTTCTGCGCCAACGGCATCGCCGCGCTGGCCAGCACCCATTCGTTGCGTGAGCTGAAGTGCATTCTGTTCGAAGACGTCGGCCTGATTGCCCTCGATGATCTGGATTGGTACCCACTGGTAGGCAGCGGCATCACCGCCCTCGCCCAACCGACGGCCGAGATTGGCGCGAGTGCGTTCGAGTGTTTGCTCAAGCGCTTGCGTGGTGATGCCGGGCCGGTGCGGACCCTGGATTTTTCGGCGCGGTTGATTGTGCGTGGATCGACAGCCTTGCGTGTTTCAAGTTGAGGACGCCTTCGCGGGCAAGCCTCGCTCCTACAGAAGCCGTGGCGTGAATGAATGGCGTAAACGATCCAAAATCCTGTGGGAGCGAGGCTTGCCGCGAAGAGGCCCGAAAGAACAACAAATCAACCACTGATATTTTTTTGAACAAAAATGAAACCGGTTTCAGAGGTATACAACAATGAATAAACCACCCGTTTCCATCAGCCTGTCGAGCTACGGCGCCGACCTAGTTCGCGAACGCGTCCAGGGATCGTTTATCGACGTGTTGGCCGCCGCCGGCGCCACACGCATCGAATGGCGCGAAGAGTTGCTGACCGTCGAAGACCCTACTCAATTAGCCGACGCGACCCAGGCCCAAGGCGTCGAAAGCGTGTATTCCTCGCCGATGGAATTGTGGCTGGCCGGCCAGTCGAAACCCAATCCTGAACTGATCTCTGCGCTGCAGCGCGCCCAGGCATTCGGTGCCAAATGGCTGAAAGTGTCCCTGGGTTTCGACAACCTCAATGCCGAAGGCCTGGCAACGCTGCGCGAGGCCCTGCCCCGCGCCCACGGGTTGCTCGGTGCCAGCCTTAAGCTGGACGCCGGGTTGCTCGATCTGGCACCAGATCTGGAAGCCATTGCCAGCGTCTCCGTGGGGATCGACAACTACGACATCGACTACCTGACCGAGCGGCATATCCTGCTCAGCAACACCCCTGACGCACTCACCGAAACCACCGCTGACACCGGTTTCGCGCTGATCCTGGCAACCGCTCGGCGAGTGGTGGAACTGGCGAACATTGTCCGCGCCGGCCAGTGAAACCGCAACATCGGCCCGGCGCAGTTCGGCAGCGATGTGCACGGTAAAACCTTGGGCATCATTGGCATGGGGCGGATCGGTGAGGCCCTGGCCCAGCGTGGGCATTTCGGTTTTGGCATGCCGGTTATCTATCACAGCCACTCGCCAAAACCGGCGGTGGAACAGCGATTCAACGCGCAGTACCGCAGCCTCCCAGCCTTGTTGCAGCAGGCTGATTTCATTTGCCTGACCCTGCCGCTGACAGCAGAAACCGAAGGACTGATCGGGGCCGAGCAGTTTGCCCTGATGCGCCCGGAGAGCATCTTCATCAATATTTCACGGGGCAAGGTCGTGGACGAGGCGGCGCTTATTGGCGCCTTGCGTGACAGGCAGATTCGCGCCGCGGGGCTGGATGTGTTCGAACGTGAGCCACTGAACACTGACTCGCCGCTGTTGCAACTGAACAACGTGGTGGCGACGCCGCACATCGGTTCGGCGACGCATGAAACGCGCGAAGCGATGGCCACGTGTGCGGTGGACAATCTGCTGGCGTCACTGGCAGGTGTGCGGCCGGCGAATCTGGTGAACGTCGGGGCGTGGAAGGCTTAAGGAATCAGCCAGTGGAATCAAGCCCGGCGCGCCTCCAGAAGGTCCGCAGCACACAACGCAATCCGCTGGCACGCATCCGCCAGCTTCAGCTGATCCACCACCAACCCCAATCGAATATGCCCCGCCGCACTCGGCCCAAACGCTTCACCGGCCAGCACCGACACGCCGTAACCTTCCAGCAGCCGCTCGGCAAAACGCTGGGCACACAACCCGGTCTGGCGCACATCGACCATCACGAACATTCCGCCATCAGGCCGAATCGGTCGGATGCCCGGGCAATCACGCAGACTCGCGCACACCAGGTTGCGACGCTGGCGATACTCCTCGCGCATCACCGCCACTTCCGGCAAGTCCTCATCCAGCGCCAATTGCGCAGCATTCTGAATAAAATCCGGAATGCCAAACAGCATGCACAACGAGAGATGCGCCAGGTGGTCATTCAAGGGTTTCGGCCCGATCACCCAGCCCACTCGCCAACCGCTCATGGCGTGGGACTTGGACAGGCTATTGATGGTCGCCGTGCGCTCGGCCATGCCCGGCAGACTCGCCGGGCTAATGTGCTCGCCTTCGTACAACAGATCGCTGTAAACCTCGTCGCTGATCAGCCACAGGTCGTGACGAACACAGAGCGACGCCAGCTCCTGCCAGACCATCAGCGGCAAACTGGCGCCGGAAGGATTGTTCGGACTGTTGAGCAGGATGGCGCGGGTTTTAGGCGTGATCAGCGCCGCGACATCCGCCGGATCGACCCGAAAGCCGTTCTCGGGGCGCACCGCCACCGGCACCACCTTGGCTCCACAGGCACCGAATACGCCTTCATAGGTCACGTACATCGGTTCGGCGACGATCACTTCATCGCCCGGATCGAGCAGGCATTGCACCACCGAATACACCGCGCATTGTGCGCCCGGCAGCACGATCACATGGTCGGCATCCACGACTTGACCGCTGCGGCGTCGATGACGGTTGGCGATGCTGTTGCGCAATCCCTGACTGCCGCGTACTGCAGGGTAGTGGGTATCGCCGGACAGCAAGCTGTCGATGCACGCCTGAATGATGGGCTGCGGCGTATCGAAGTCGGGATCGCCGATCGATAGCAGCAGCACATCAACGCCCTGCTCACGTAATTCCAGTGCTCGGTCATGAATCTGCCAGGCCGCAGCGCCGTCACCGGCGATTCGTTTGGTCAAGGCTGAATAGCGCATGTATTTCTCCAGTCGCGCGGGTTCCAAGCCTCAACCCTATCTCAAATCACGAAACGCGCCACCATGGCATTTAAATCCACGGCCAGGCGCGACAGTTCGTGAGTGGCGGCGCTGGTCTGGTTGGCGCCGGCGGCGGACTGGGTGGCCAGGTCGCGGATGTTTACCAGATTGCGGTCGACTTCGCGGGAAACCTGGGCCTGTTCTTCCGAAGCGCTGGCAATCACCAGGTTGCGTTCGTTGATCAATTGGATCGACTGGGTGATCTGCTCCAGCGCGACACCCGCGGCGCGGGCCATTTCAAGGGTGCTTTGAGTGCGTTGATTGCTTTGCTGCATCGACGAAACCGCTTCGCCGGTGCCGTTCTGGATGCCGGCGACCATTTTTTCGATTTCCTGGGTCGATTGCGCGGTGCGATGGGCCAGCGCCCGGACCTCGTCCGCCACCACCGCAAAACCACGCCCGGCTTCACCGGCACGGGCGGCTTCGATCGCGGCGTTCAGCGCCAACAGGTTGGTCTGTTCGGCGATGGCGCGGATCACGTCCAGCACCTTGCCGATGTCACGCCCCTGAGCCGCCAAGCCTTCGATCATCACTGAGGTGTTTTGCACATCGTGGGTCATGGTCTGGATCGCGCCGACGGTTTCCACCACTCGATCGCGACCTTCACGGGCCGCCTGGGTAGACTGGTTCGAGGCCTCGGACGTCGACACCGCGTTGCGTGCCACTTCTTCCACGGCGGCGGTCATTTCGTTGACGGCAGTGGCGGCCTGATCGATTTCGTTGTTCTGCTGTTGCAGGCCGCGGGAGGCTTCTTGGGTGACCGTGCTGAGTTCTTCAGCGGCGGCACCCAGTTGGGTGGCGGAGCCGGCGATCTGTTCGATGGTTTTGCGCAGGTTGGTTTGCATCGTGAACAAGGCACCGAGCAAACGGGCCGGTTCGTCCTTGCCGTCGATGTCGATGGTTTTAGTCAGGTTGCCGCCCGCAATGGTTTCGGCCGCCTGGAGCGCACGGTTGAGCGGCGTGACGATGCTGCGGGTCAGCAGCCAGGCCAGCAGCACGGTCATCAGCGCCGCAATCACCGCCACTGCGATGATGCCGGTCACGGCGCTGCTGTAGTGCTCGCCCGCTTCGGCCGCGGCGGTTTTCGCATATGTGTTGTTGAACGCTACCAGTTTGTTCAGCTGCTCGCCCATCTGGTCCGTACCGTCCTTGATCCGGGTGTTGATCAGCGTGCGCATCTCATCGAGTTTGTTCTGCCGCGACAGCTCCAGCATCTGATTCTGGTCTTGTATATAGCTGTCCAGTGTTGTCGTGAACGTCTTGTACAGCGCAGCTTCTTCCTGGGTGGCCGGCAACGCTGCATAACTGGCTTGTGCGCTGCGAACCTTGTCGACCAGCAAGCCGGTACGTGTCTGGGCTTCCTGCAACGCGCTCGGATCACGGTTGACCAACACCCGGAAAGAAAGAATGCGCAGGCGCAGGATGTTTTCTGTCAGGTTGCCGAGAAACACGATGCTGGGCAGCTGCGTGGTTGCCATGTCGATAGAGGCTTGGCGGATGGTCGACATGCGGTTCACGGCAAACACACCCAGCACGATGACGAGCAAGGCAATGAAGGAAAAACCCAGGAAGGCTCGAGGCGCGATATTCAGATTACGCAGTGACATAGGATGATTCTCGGGTGATTGTGGCTGCGAGCATCCTTGCCGTGATCGCTGAATGGCGGGCGATGGCGCGCGCGTTTTCAGTTTGGCGCCACTGTTGGAATTGGTTTATGTGGGCCTGTTAGCTGTATCGGCCGGGGTTGAGGATTTTTGCGGGGCGTTGAGAAATATATTTCAAGTCTGGAACCACACCTCACCCTAACTCTCCCGGGAGGGCTGGGGTGAGGGGTGGATCTAAAATCCACGCAAGACTCAAGCCTTACGCAATGCCACCCGCCAAACCCGCGCAACATCGCTTGCGCGTTCACGCAACAAACGCGGCGCCTCGGCGCAAGCTTGTTCCAGCGTCATCGGCCCGCTCGCCAAGGCAAATGCAGCATCAATGCCATGCTCGTACAGTTCCTGATAACCCTCACCCAGTGTCCCGGCGACGACGATCACAGGCACGCCGTGCTGCCGAGCGATACGCGCCACACCAAACGGTGTCTTGCCACGTAGGGTTTGCGCATCGAAACGGCCTTCGCCGGTGATCACCAAATCGGCGCCCTTGACCGCATCGTCAAGGCCGACCAGTTCAGCGACCACTTCGACTCCGGCCTTGAATTGCGCACCCAGAAACGCTTTGGCGGCAAAGCCCAGCCCTCCCGCCGCTCCGCTGCCCGGTTCGTCACGTACGTCGTTATTCAGGACCTGGGCGCACCGTTCGGCAAAGTGCCCGAGCGCGTTATCCAGTTGCTGGACTTGCTCGGGCGACGCGCCTTTCTGCGGGCCGAATATCGCTGAGGCACCGTGAGGGCCGCACAGTGGGTTATTGACATCGGCGGCGATGTCGAATCGCACCTCGGCCAGACGCGGATCAATTTCACTCATGTCGATTCGCGCTAATTGCGCGAGCGCCAGACCTCCCGGTGCAAGCGTCTGGCCCAGTGCGTCCAGCAGTTTCACGCCCAAGGCTTGCATCGCCCCCGCACCGCCGTCGTTGGTGGCGCTGCCGCCAATCGCCAAAATGACCCGTTGCGCTCCCGCGTCAAGCGCGGTGCGGATCAATTCGCCGGTGCCGAACGTGCTGCTGATGCAGGCATCACGCTGGCCTGGCGGAACCAGTTGCAGGCCACTGGCCTCGGCCATTTCGATGATCGCGGTGTGGCTTTGGGGTAACCAGCCCCAGGCGGCATCAACCATTGCGCCGAGCGGCCCGCGGACTTGGGTTCGGCGCAGTTCGCCCTCGCACGCCGCCAGAATCGATTCGACAGTCCCCTCCCCGCCGTCAGCCATGGGGCATTTGACCAGTTGTGCGTCGGGCCAGACTTCCGCCAACCCCAGAGCAATGGCATCAGCCACACCTTGGGCACTCAGGCTGTCCTTGAACGAATCGGGGGCGATGACGATTTTCATGCGAATTCTCCAGTTCCAATGCCCTCATGCTGCCAGCAGGCAAGAACAATAACGCCGGTCCGCTGCACAAGCAGGCATGCCGATTATTGTTCATTCCCACAAAACCTTAAGCGCCAGACGTTGGAGGCGCATCGGTTTGAGGCAAAAGTTGCACACCGAGATAAAGCGCGAGCATCCCGTCCAGCCTTAGCGGGTCGACGCCGCTGAGCTCGGCAATTCGCTCCATTCGATAACGCAGGCTGTTGCGGTGGATACCCAGTGCATCGGCACAGGCCTGGCTCTGGCCGTCGTGATCGCACCAACTGCGCAGGGTTGCCAGCAATTGGCCGTTGCCATCCTTGGCAATAACTTTGCGCAGCGGTTTGAGCAACTCGTCCAGCGCGTCGTCGTTGCGGTGCCGCCAGAGCATAACCGGCAATCGGTAACGGGTGAGCGTCAGCAAACGGGAGTGCGGCAACACATCTCGTCCATAGGCCAGCAAGTCGCCGACGCGGCGGTAGCAGCGGCGCAGTCCCGACAGCCCATCGGCCTGCCCACCCACGGCGATGCGCAGGATGTTCCAGCCCAGGCCGTCGAGTTTCTCCAGCAGCCGATCATTCTCGATCGCCTGGCTGGCTGGCCGGCACCAGAGCAACGAGGACTTGGCCGAACTCACACACCAACTGTCCGGGTAGCGCGACATCAGCCAGGCGCTGAGCGCTTCGACGGTTTGCCCCGGACCGTGTTCCATCCCTAACTCGAATAGATTCGGCACCCGCGTCATCTGCGGCTTGAGCCCAAGCTGTTGCGCTTCATCGATCAGCCGCGGCGATTCCCCGGCCTCACTGAGCAGCAACGCCAGCAGATCGTCGCAACGCTGACGCCGCCATTGCTGTTCGGCCTGCTGATTGCGCTGGCCGACCAGCATCTCGGCGGTCATCCGCACCAGTTCAGCGTAGGTGCGCAATTGCTCGGGATCGCCGGTGATGCCCAGCACGCCAATCAAGCGCTGATCGAGCAACAGCGGCAAGTTGATACCCGGCTGCACACCTTTGAGATGAATCGCTGTTTGGGCGTCGATTTCCACCACCCGCCCGTTGGCCAGCACCAGTTGCGCGCCTTCATGACGGGTGTTGACGCGCTCCGGTTCGCCGCTGCCGAGAATCAATCCCTGGCTGTCCATGACGTTAACGTTGTACGGCAGGATGGCCATCGCCCGGTCGACGATGTCCTGGGCCAGGTCGTGATCCAGTTCGAACATAGCGGTGATCCTTGAAAGCGTGATGAGCGGATTGTTCACCCGCACAGGCCTTGGTTGCAAACCCTGTGCTCAGGCACAAAGACAACGACCCAAGGGTTGGCCGAGACTCACTGGGCGATCAACGTTACCCTTTGCATCGCAAAAAATCATAATAAAGAGAGAGCCGCCATGTCACAGAGCGCCGCAGCTATCCAGGCCATCGCTGACGAAAAAAACGCCGTCTACAAACGCATTACCCTGCGTTTGATTCCCTTCATCTTCATCTGCTACCTGTTCAACTACCTCGACCGGGTGAATGTTGGATTTGCCAAGCTGCAGATGCTCGACGCACTGAAGTTCAGCGAAACCGTGTACGGCCTCGGGGCCGGGATTTTCTTTATCGGCTACGTGCTGTGCGGCGTGCCGAGCAACCTGGCCCTGACCAAATTCGGCCCGCGCCGCTGGATCGCGCTGATGATGATCGTCTGGGGCTCGCTCTCGACCTGTTTGCTGTTCGTCACCACACCGACCGAGTTCTACACCCTGCGCCTGTTCACCGGCGCGGCCGAAGCCGGGTTCTTTCCGGGCGTGGTGCTTTACCTTTCGCAGTGGTTCCCGACCTTCCGCCGTGGCCGCATCATGGCGCTGTTCATGTCGGCGATCCCGGTGTCCGGCCTGCTCGGCAGCCCGTTTTCCGGCTGGATCCTCAACCACTTCGGCGCCGGGCAAGGTGGCTTGGCCGGCTGGCAGTGGATGTTCCTGCTGCAAGGTATCCCGACCATCATCCTCGGCGCGCTGGCGTACTTCCTGCTCAGCGACAGTTACGCGAATGCCAAATGGCTCACGCCGTTCGAGCGCTCGGTGCTGGAAGCCGACCACGCTGAAGACCTGGCCAACAAACCGAAAACCACCACCGACTCGCTGCTGGCGGTATTCAAGAACCCGGCGATCTGGGCATTTGGCCTGATCTACTTCTGCATCCAGAGCGGCGTTTACGCGATCAATTTCTGGCTGCCGTCGATCATCAAGAACCTGGGCTTCAGCGATAACCTGGTGATCGGCTGGCTCAGTGCGATTCCGTACCTGCTGGCGGCGTTGTTCATGTTGATGGTCGGCCGTTCCGCCGACCTGCGAAAAGAGCGCCGATGGCACTTGGTGGTGCCGATGCTGATGGGCGCGGTGGGCCTGCTGATCGCCGTGAACTTCGCTGCCAACCCGGCCATCGCCATCCTCGGCCTGACCATCGCCACCATGGGCGCCCTCACCGGCCTGCCGATGTTTTGGCCAGTGCCGACTGCGCTGCTCAGCGCCGGTGCGGCGGCGGGTGGTTTGGCGTTGATCAACTCCATGGGGCAGATGGCGGGTTTCCTGAGTCCGTATCTGGTGGGTTGGGTCAAGGACAGCACCGGGTCGACTGATGCGGCGCTTTATTTACTGGCGGGTGTGATTGTGTGCGGGAGCTTGTTGGCGTTGCGTATGACGCGGACGTTGCGGGTTTAATCACATCGTAAAGATCCGAATATTGCAGCCTTCGGCAGCTCCTACACGGGATTGATGTACATCCTGTAGATTCACGGTCAAGCTTTCGCGAGATGTTTTTCGCTAAAAAGCTTGGCCGTATTAATTCTTCTCCAGAACGCATGCATGCCCATAACCCGGTTGAATTAAGTCAACACAGCGCCCTGCTTTATCTGCGAAACGCTCGGCCTTACAACGCTTGGCGTTTCAGTCGCTACGATGAAGTGCTGGAGATTGAAGTGCGCGGCGATTATCTCAGCAACGATGGCGGGGTCGCCCATCGCTGGGCGCTGGCCGGACACGGCATCGCCTACAAGACCTGGCTGGACGTCGCAGAAGACGTGCGCGCGGGACGGCTGGTCACGGCGTTCGATGACTGGCACGGCGAGAGCGTGCCGTTCAATCTGCTATGCCCGCACCGGGTGCAGGTGTCGGAGCGGGTGAAGGTGTTGCAGGCATTTTTGCAGGAACGTTGCAAAGCGTTGAGTCAATAAATCACTTGAAACTCACCATCCAGAAGAGATGCAACAAGAATATCGTTGCATCTCTTCTGGCTGTAATTACATACCTGAATTAAATAGGTATGACGCACCATGCAGGATATTTTAGGGTTTGATTAAATTGATAAAACTGGCCACCGGGAAGCCATACACTCCCGGGCCTACACGTCCAAACGGCACTTGTCCGTGAAGGAGGAACATATACCCCGTGAACGTCCCAGTAAAAAGTGGTGTAAATAGGGGCTCCTTGCATCGAATACATCCAGCTTACGGCCTCAGGCGAGGTCAGCAACTCGTCGCTAATCTGCAATCTATAGACATTTGAGACTGAGACGAGGTAATCCAATGTTGTACCTTCCTGGTCGACGACATAAATCGTAGACACCCCGCTTTTGAGGCCGGTCACCTTCCCCCCATTCTCCGTCACCGCTGCTTTCAGTGGTTCCGATGACAAATAGCTATAAGGCGGAACCCCTCCAGTGGGAGTACGGACGGCCGTATTGCCGATTGAGTCAACACCAGTTTTTGGCCATTGCGGAATTTTCACCGAGTAACCCTTCAAAATCATCGGTTGCTTTTCAATAGTGAAAGCCAGGCGCTCAAGCAACCAGGGCTCGGACTCGAGTTGGTCGCCACTTTTTTCCTTCACCATAAAGCGTCGCTGCCCGACGGCAATCGGTATCAACCTGCTCTGCCACTTATAGTCCGATCCAGTCTGAACATCATCGATGAACGTTCCGCCATCAAAAATCTGCAACACCGCACCCGCTAGCGCGGAGCCCGACAACGTGACTTTATTGTCAGAGACGGTTCCACCATTTTCGATTTCTGCGCCAAACGAGTTTTTCACCGAAGTAAGCACCGGTTTCACGATGACCAGTGCCCGCGCAATTCTCGATCGAGCCGAAATAACACCTCCTCGAACCTGCTCATAAGTCACCTTGACTACACTGTCGGCAATCACTTTGGCATTGGGCACCTGCAACTTATGGGTAAACGGCAGTCTTGCGACTTGCGCTTCAACTACATGTTCTACAACCCCTCCGGCACTTGGCGTCGCCGTGTATTTAACGCGGATAGTGTCATCGGCTGCCCAGACCGGTTCCAGAACATGCACCTGGATGGTCAAGTCCTTGCTACCGAGCTTGTTCAGATCAATGGTGTCCGGGGCGTCAGTGGGATCATCTGGATCCTCGGTAATATCGGGGGCTGCCATCCGAATGCCCTTTAGATCCACATCCACCGGGATAGCCGCCGACCATGGCGAGTCCAGATCGGCGCCGTTGCCAATCTGATCGCTGACCGTGTAGGAAAAAGAAAATTCGGGGTGGTCGCCCGCGCCTTCGAGAACGGTTTTATCGAGTAACAGACCGATTCTGGTTGGCACGCTGGTGGGTGTGGCGGGAGCCTCATCAGCGTGAACTTCACGGTAAACGTCATGACCGTTACAGTTCAGCAGAATCCTGTCGTAGGCCCGGCAATACGGGTAAGAGAAATAAACCTGAACACCCTGCGCTGCGCGGTAGGCATCGATACCGTCTTCAATCACGTCGTTAGGCAGGATGAGTTCCAATTCGGAATGCCCTTCATCGTCCTCGATCTTGTCTTCCATACCCGGACGAATAGCGTTGTACAAGATCGTCAACGGCGGCTCGGAGGTGCCTTCGTTATTACTGCCACGGATGATCGTGTACGTGAGTTCGTTGACGTAACCCGGATCGGATCTCAACTTATTTTTCGGTATGTAGATGACCACCGAATCATCGGTGGATTGAGTCTGAGTACTGGCAATGTTCATCTCACCGTTCAAATTGAGTTGGACGGTGTCCAGCGGTGCCTGATTAACGAAGGGGTCCACAATCACCGTGGCGCCCCTTGGCGTCAGGTCATAAAACTCTTTCGCGAGCCCACATTCCGCACCGTCCACAGATGAGTTGCTGTCGGGAAGTTTCGGCGGGTACAGAGCCAGCACGTCGTTGCTGGGTGGCACTTGATCGAAAGGCTGAATGGTCATAAAAAACGCTCCTAACTTCAAGAATGACGTCGGCCTTTTTTTGGTTGACGTCGTCGTTGATGATCAGGCCCGATTGTCAGCGCGGAGCATACTGTCAGATCTGACAGTAGCGACGAATGGTTACTGCCTGGCTTGGTGTTGCCGAGCGTCTGCTGGACAATTTTCGTTGCCGACATCAATCTTTCTGGTATTTGATGCAAACTTTCCAACCGGCAAAAGGATTTCGTCATGAGCTATCGCACGCTGGGTCATTCGGGTTTACAAGTGTCGACCCTGACCCTGGGCACCATGATGTTCGGCGAACAGACCAGCACCGAAGATTCCCTGCGGATCATCGACAAGGCCTGGGACCAGGGCATCAATTTCATCGACACCGCAGATGTTTACAC
Organism: Pseudomonas sp. ZS1P83; assembly: GCF_054897825.1. Taxonomy (NCBI): domain Bacteria; kingdom Pseudomonadati; phylum Pseudomonadota; class Gammaproteobacteria; order Pseudomonadales; family Pseudomonadaceae; genus Pseudomonas; species Pseudomonas sp. ZS1P83. Next base: position 2,083,742 of record NZ_CM142706.1, on the reverse strand, counting down.
CAACGGCCGCTCCGAAGAAATTGTCGGCGAAGCGATCGCCAGTCGGCGTCACGAATGGGTGCTCGCTACCAAGGTCGGTTTCGGCCCGGTGGACGGCGTGCCGAATCGCAGCGGCCTGAGTCGCAAGCACATTTTCAATGGCATCGACGCCAGCCTGACGCGCCTGAGCACCGATTATCTCGACATCTATTACTTGCACCGCGAAGACCACAACACACCGCTGGACGTCACGGTGTCGGCCATCGGCGATTTGATACGCCAGGGCAAAATCCGCTATTGGGGTCTATCGAACTACCGTGGCTGGCGCATCGCCGAGGTGATTCGTGTGGCCGACCAATTGGGCGTCGATCGGCCGGTCATCAGTCAACCGCTGTACAACATCGTCAACCGTCAGGTGGAAACCGAGCAGATCACCGCTGCGCAAAACTATGGCCTGGGCGTGGTGCCATACAGCCCGCTGGCGCGAGGCGTGCTCAGCGGTAAATACGCACCAGACGTGAAGCCGGATGCCAACAGCCGAGCCGGCCGCGCAGATAAACGCATTCTGGAAACCGAATGGCGCGTCGAATCACTGCGCATTGCTCAGCAGATCCAGCAGTACACGAAAGGGCGTGGCGTGGGCATCGTCGAATTCGCCATCGCCTGGGTGCTGAACAACAGCGCCGTCACCTCGGCCATCGTTGGGCCCCGGACCGAAGAACAATGGGATGCCTACACTAAGGCTCAGGCGGTGAAGATTACGGCGGAGGATGAAGCGTTCATTGATTCGCTGGTTGTGCCTGGGCATGCGTCGACGCCGGGCTTTAATGATGTGAGCCACTTTGTGCCGGGGCGTAAACCGCGTTTGGCTTGATCGTTCCCACGCGCAGCAAAGGAATGCAGCCCGGGACGCTTTGCGTCCCAAGAGCGGACGCAGAGCGTCCATTGAGGCGTTCCCACGCAGAAAGTGGGAACGATCGGTGTTGGAAATATTGAGCAAGTGGCCAATATTCAGCACAAAAACCACGTATCCTCCGCCCCCGTTTAACGTTCAACTTCGCGAGGACAGTTTGTCTAAAGGTATTGCTCTATCGGTTTCAGCCTCGGTGCTGTTTGCCGTCATGTATTACTACACCTCGCTGCTCACGCCTTTGAGCGGTGTAGAAATCTTCGGCTGGCGGATGCTGCTGACCCTGCCGTGCATGACCGTGTTTATGGTGGTCTCCGGTGAATGGAAACGCGCGGTCGCCATCCTTCGCCTACTGGGCGGCAAACCCAAGTTACTCGCAGGCCTGATCGTTTCCTCGACGCTGCTTGGCCTTCAGCTCTGGCTGTTCATGTGGGCGCCGCTCAACGGCTATAGCCTCGACGTGTCACTGGGCTATTTCCTGTTACCGCTGTCCATGGTTCTGACGGGGCGGATCGCTTATGGCGAGCGGTTGTCCTACCTGCAAAAGGTTGCCGTGTTTTTCGCCTCTCTCGGTGTGCTCAATGAGCTGTATCAGGTGGGCGGATTTTCTTGGGCGACATTACTGGTCGTCGTCGGATACCCGACCTACTTCTTCCTGCGCAAGTGGCTGGCCACAGACAATCTCGGTGGTTTGTGGGTGGACATGGCTTTGATGCTGCCGGTGGCGTTCTGGTTCGTTCAAGGCGGCGAACAGGGTTTCGGCGTGTTCGATCAACGTCCGTGGCTATCGCTGCTGATCCCGTTACTTGGGGTGATCAGTGCTTCGGCGCTGGTTGTCTACATCATCGCTAGCCGGCTGTTGCCGTTCAGCCTGTTCGGGTTGTTGAGCTATGTCGAGCCGGTGCTGTTGCTCGGCGTCGCGTTGCTGCTGGGGGAAAGCATCAAGGCCGGTGAATGGCTGACCTACATCCCGATTTGGTTGGCGGTGGTTGTTCTGGTGTTCGAAGGGTTCAAACACCTGGTCCGGCAACGCCGCAAACCAATGTAGGAGCGAGCGATGCGGCGGTCCGACTTGCCCGCGAAGGCGCCCTTGAGGACGCTAAAAGCTTCGCGGGCAAGCCTCGCTCCTACACCGGTTGTTTTATGGCCAAACCAGCTTAGTCGGTGGAGAGCACGCCACGCCGAACCTGGTCGCGTTCGATGGATTCGAACAAAGCCTTGAAGTTGCCTTCGCCGAAACCATCGTCGCCTTTACGCTGGATGAACTCGAAGAACACCGGGCCCATCAAGGTTTCGGAGAAGATCTGCAGCAGCAGGCGCTTGTCGCCCGACTCGGACGAACCGTCCAGCAGAATGCCGCGCGATTGCAGTTGATCAACCGGTTCACCGTGGTTCGGCAAACGGCCTTCGAGCATTTCGTAATAGGTTTCCGGCGGCGCGGTCATGAAGCGCATGCCAATGCTTTTCAAATGATCCCAGGTCTTGATCAGGTCATCGGCCAGGAAGGCAACGTGCTGGATGCCCTCGCCGTTGAACTGCATCAGGAACTCTTCGATCTGACCGGCGCCCTTGGACGACTCTTCGTTCAACGGGATGCGAATCATGCCGTCCGGCGCGGTCATGGCCTTGGAGGTCAGGCCGGTGTATTCGCCTTTGATGTCAAAAAACCGGATCTCGCGGAAGTTGAACAGCTTCTCGTAGAAATTGGCCCAGTAAGCCATGCGACCGCGATACACATTGTGGGTCAGGTGGTCGATGATCTTCAGGCCGGCCCCGACAGGGTTGCGGTCAACGCCTTCGATGAACACGAAGTCGATGTCGTAGATCGAACTGCCTTCGCCGAAACGGTCGATCAGGTACAGCGGCGCGCCGCCGATGCCTTTGATCGCCGGCAGGTTTAGCTCCATCGGGCCGGTTTCGATGTGAATCGGCTGGGCGCCCAGTTCCAGGGCCCGGGAAAACGCCTGCTGGGCATTCTTGACCCGGAACGCCATGCCGCACACCGATGGACCGTGCTCGGCCGCGAAGTACGAAGCGACGCTGTGAGGTTCGTTATTGAGGATCAGGTTGATCTGGCCCTGGCGAAACAGGTGGACGTCTTTGGATCGGTGGGTCGCGACCTTGGTGAAGCCCATGATCTCGAAGATCGGCTCCAGGGTGTTCGGGGTCGGCGATGCGAACTCGATGAATTCAAAGCCCATCAGGCCCATTGGGTTTTCGTATAAATCTGCCATGGTTGGCGCCTCATCATTTTCTTATCAATTAACGGATCGTTAGTTGCTAGCAATGCTGAGACCGGGTGGCGCGCAGGAGATGCCCCGCACGCTGCGGGCGAGGAAGTCACCGTAGATCAATTGAAACCCAAAACTCTTCATTGTCGACCCAAGGCTCTTGCGGGCGAGGCTTCTGCTGCCAGAAGACGATTATTCTTATATGCGTAACCCGATTCTACACAGCGTAAATAGGTTTGTCCGCCTTCTGTATCAAATCCCCTTTTTCCCTGCTCGCGCAAGGGGTTTGTTGCACAGGAAAATCCCCGCGAGGATCAGCCCTCCTCCCAGGCACATTGCCAGGGTCAACTGTTCGCCCAATAGCAGCGCACCGAGGATCACCGCGGTCAGCGGGTTGAGGGCGATGAACACGCCTGAGCGCGTCGCGCCGATTTTGCGAATGCCGTCGTAATAACCGATGTAGGCCAGCGCCGAGCCCAATACGCCCAGGTACATCAGGCTCATCCATTGCTTTGGTCCGAGGCTGGCAAGTGCAGCAACACTCAACTCACCGCAAACAGCACTGGTCACCCACAGCATCAGCGTGCCCAACAGTATTGAGTACGTCACCGTTTGCACCGGGCCTAGCGTCTGGTTCAGATCTTTGGAGAACAGCGAATAAACGCCCCAGCCAAGAACACAGCCAAATATCAAAAGATCGCCGATCCAGGCATCGGGATTGTTGGCCAGCAATTGCGGGGTTCGACTGACGATCACCAGGCTCGCCCCGGCAATACAGATCGCGATCCCCAAGACTTTTACTCGACTCAAGCGTTCCTTGAATAACAACCATGATGCCAGGCCGATCACCGCCGGGTTCAACGCCACGATCAATGACGCTCGCGAGGCATTGATGTATTGCAAACCATAAAAAAAGCACAGGTTGTAGAAGAAGATTCCGAAAAAACCCAGCAGCGCCAATTGCAGCCATTGCCTGGGACTGGGTCGGGCGAGAGGCACGCGGGCCAGTAGCAGAAACATCAGTAACGCCACGCTGGCCAACAAGAATCGCAGGCTGGCGGCAAACAAGGGGCTGAGGCTATCAGACAGAAACCGCCCGGCGACAAAGGTGCCTCCCCAGATCATGGTGACTGCAACCAGTTTCAGATAAACCGGCACATCCGAAGGGTTGGACAGGCTCTGCTCACAGGTTGTCATAGGTTTCCAGAACGAGATATTGGGGAAGATGACGTATCATCTGGCTAATACCTTGTCATCGTAAAATGAGCAAACACTCATGACCCTTACCCAACTGGAGATTTTTTCTCTGGTCGCCGAGCTTCACGGTTTTACCGCGGCAGCCAATCGCTTGGGGATTTCCCAATCCGCGGTCTCTCACGCCCTCAAGTCGCTGGAACAGGAATTGGGTGTGGAGCTGCTGCGTCGGCATCAGTCCCAGGTCGAACTCAGCGACATCGGCCAACAGCTTTTGCCGCGCGCCCGGGCGATGCTGGGCCTGGCTAACACCTTGCGCCAGGAAGCGGCCGATGCTCGCGGAATGAAACGCGGTACATTGCGCATCGGCTCATTCGGCCCGACCTCATCAATCAAACTGCTGCCGCTGATCCTGCAGCATTACCGCGCAGCTCACCCGGGCATCGAGGTCCACATTGACGAAGGCCCGGACCGGCAGGTGATCCAGTGGCTGGAGGAGCGGCGTATTGATATCGGCTTCGTGGTGTTGCCCGAGGATCGGTTCGACACCTTTGCGCTGATCAAAGACCAGATGGTCGCGCTGCTGCCCGTCAATCATCCACTAGCCCGTCGCGACAGCCTGAGTTTGAGCGATTTGTGTAACGACCCCTTTGTGTTGACCGAGGCCGGTTCTTCGGAACTGGTGCAGCGGCTGTTCAGTGCCGCCCGGCTGACACCGAACATCCGTTATCGCTGCTCGCAACTCCTGAGTACGCTGGATACCGTTGGCCGAGGCGATGCGCTGACGGTCGTTGCTCAAGGCTCATTGCCCCACGACCTCGACAGTCGCTACGTGAAAAAACCACTGTCGCCTCCGGTCGCACGTCAGGTGGGTCTGGCGGTGCTGGACCAGCGCCAGTCATCACCTGCAGCGCTGGCTTTTATCAAATTGGCCGAGGGTCTGAACTACCGCTGAGCGGCACACGTGCCAAGAGCCAACTATCATGGCCTCTACCTGAACTCTTATTGGAAGGCGTCCCGTCCTGCCAGCATTTGAGAGCCCTATTTCATCGTTACAGGTTTCGCAAATGCCGTTGAACGTCAAATCTCGCCGCAAACGCAGCAGCAGGATGGCTGTGACTCTACTGAGCGGATTACTCCCGGTGCTGCTGGGGTTCGCCATTCTCTATATGCAGGCTGAACGCGCACTCAAACACAGCACCGAGCAGAGCGCCGAAGAAGCCATTCGCCAATTCGAATTGATGCTCGACAACACTGCTCAGGCCGCGCACGAATTGCTGCCACTGGCCGGACAAAATTGCAACGACGTCAAACTGGCCCTGCGCGAACAGGTCACCCGCCGTCCATTCGTGCGCTCGACCAATCTGGTGCAAGACAACAACCTTTATTGCAGTTCGCTATTCGGTGACTATCAGGAGAAGGTCAATCCCGGCGACTACACCCAGGGCAAGTTGTGGCTCATGAACGGCAACCCGGTCACGCCCAATACCGCGTTGCTGGTGTATCGACTCAGTGAAGGAAACCAAGGGGCGCTGACCACCCTGTACGGTTACCACCTAAGTAATGTGCTGCGCCTGAGCGGCCGCAAGACATTGCTGCTACTGCAAGTCGGCCCCGATTGGTTGTCCGCCGATGGCAAGGTCCACGAAGGTGCCCTGCCCGCCTTGCCGGTGGCGCAAAGCACATTGACGTCCTCGCGTTACGCCTTCACGGTGGCGGCCGGTTTCCCCGAAGGTGAGACCTGGCGTTACATGACCAGCGAGTATCCACCGCTGTTCAGTTTGCTGATCTTCTTTGGTGTGGCTTCAGGTGCCATCGGGCACGCCCTGCAGAAGCGCTCGTCGTCGCCGAGCCATGAAATGCAGCGCGCTCTGGAAGCTGCGGAGTTCATTCCGTATTTTCAGCCTGTGGTGCATGGTGCCAGCAAAAAGTGGTCCGGCGCCGAGGTACTGATGCGCTGGAATCATCCAAAGGAAGGTCTGGTGCATCCGGAACTGTTCATTCCGTTTGCCGAACACTCCGGGTTGATCGTGCCGATGACCCGCTCGTTGATGCAGCAGACCGCCGAACTGCTGGCGCCTGTTTCATCCTCATTCGAGGGAGCTTTCCACATCGGCATCAACATCACCGCCAGCCACTGCAAGGACCTGGAACTGGTCGATGATTGCCGCGAATTCCTCGGCGCCTTCTCACCGGGTACCGTCTGCCTGGTGCTGGAGTTGACCGAGCGTGAGCTCATCGAGCCGACGGCCATTACCCACCAACTGTTCGAGCAGCTCCACGCGCTGGGCGTAATGATCGCGATTGATGACTTTGGCACTGGCCACTCAAGCCTGGGTTACTTGCGTCAGTTCAATGTCGACTTTCTGAAAATCGACCAGAGTTTTGTCGCCATGATCGGTGTTGACGCGCTCTCACGGCACATTCTGGACACCATCATCGAACTCTCGGCCAAGCTCGATCTGGGTATCGTCGCCGAAGGTGTGGAAACCGCAGAGCAAAGTGATTATCTGACCGCTCACGGCGTAAACTTCCTGCAAGGTTATCTGTTCGGCCGGCCGATGCCCGGCGCAGAGTTCATTAACGCATTAAGTCAACATTAACTAGCGGCTCCAAGCGACGAGACGGAGACCGCGCACCCATTTGATTCAAAAGACTACTGTTGTTACATGAAGAAAAAGACAGGATTTACTCTTGATCAATTAACTACTACAATTTTTCATGCCTGCGCAAGATTGGCAGGTGAGCCATTATCACCGAGTCGCCTCAAGGCTCTTGGCTTATAGCTTTGTTTGCGGTTGGTATCAGCCAAACACACTATTGGAGTAAAGATATTGTCCAGACTCGCTGAATTTCGTGCAGCTGAAAAGGCCCTTCAAGAGCAGCTCAAACAGCTGGAGTCCCTGAAGAATGATGCCGGGCTCAAGAAAGAAATCGAATTCGAAGAAAAGCTCCAGGGGCTGATGAAAACCTACGGCAAGAGCCTGCGCGACATCGTCTCTATTCTCGATCCGAACCCGGCAAAATCCGGCCTGCTACAGGCAACAGCGCCTAAAACCCGCCGCGCACGCGTGGTCAAGGTTTATCAGAATCCGCACACCGGTGAGCTGATTGAAACCAAGGGTGGCAACCACCGCGGCCTGAAAGCCTGGAAGGAACAATACGGTGCAGCTACCGTTGATTCCTGGCTGCGCGGCTAAGCACTCGCGGTGACAAAAAAGCCCTGCCAATGCAGGGCTTTTTCATGGACGCCTTCAAAATGCAACGATTGGCGTCGATCAACTCACTACTTGTTGAATAACTTTGGGTTTAATCCCTTTGGGTATCTAAAAATTTCAGAATGCGCTGAATCCGGTAGCCATTGAAATCCTTAACTAAAGTTTCAAGCTGTTACGGGCTGCCTCTATTTCATCCTGACTTGCCTTATAAACCTCTGCCTGCCCCGCGTAGGAAAGAACATAGGCCTTATCGGCATCCACAGCGGCAACCAATGTTTGAGAGAGCACATGCCTTCCGTTCTGCGTGATCGTGCAGGTAGTTTCCAGCGCGGATAAGCGGCTCAAGGTCGTCGGGTGAATCTTGTTGCAGACACTTTGATACCCGCCTTGAAAGAAGTCCTTCTGCACCGACTTGCGCATCTCCAGCAACACGCCTTGCAGATTCACCTGATGACCGCTTTGCACCTGAGTCATGGTCAACTCCATCACCATCACCGGCGTGCCGCCCTCATCATTTTTCACCGCGCGCTGGCGGAACACCTGAGCGTTGGCGTCATCGTGCGGGACGGCTTCGACCTCCCAGCCGTTGGGCCAGGTCATGATTGGCTCGTCTGCGTGAGCGCAGGTAACCGCTGAAAGCACACCAATCAGGACGAAGGTCGATTTACAGAATCGAGTCATTGCTATGAACACTCACGGATAGAACCGTAAAGTTTGAGCCTCGTCCGTCCGTCAGGCAATAGCCGACGGTTTGGGTTTGGTGATGTCCGAGCCCTTGCGTATCATTGTCGCCATTCGTTAGCCCCACTATTTTCCGGAGGGCCCATGAGCCTGCACGAATTGAACAGCTTCCCAGGCGTGACTGCCCAACCTGACACCGCCACCCAGAAGTTCGTCTTCAACCACACCATGCTGCGGGTCAAGGACATCACCAAGTCCCTGGATTTCTACACGCGCATCCTGGGTTTCTCGCTGGTAGAAAAACGCGACTTCCCGGAGGCCGAGTTCAGCCTGTACTTCCTGGCGCTGGTCGATAAAAACCAGATCCCGGCCGACGCCGCTGCTCGCACCGAGTGGATGAAGTCGATCCCCGGCATTCTTGAGTTGACCCACAACCACGGCACCGAGAACGACGCGGATTTTGCCTACCACAACGGCAACACTGACCCGCGCGGTTTTGGCCACATCTGCATCTCGGTGCCGAACATCCGCGCTGCCTGCGAGCGCTTCGAAGCGCTGGGCTGCGATTTCCAGAAACGCCTGAATGACGGCCGCATGAAGAGCCTGGCGTTCATCAAGGACCCGGATGCTTACTGGGTTGAAATCATTCAGCCTGCTCCATTGTAAAAAGGGGCGCGGAGCGTCCCGGGCTGCATACCCACGCAGAGCGTGGGAACGATCAGTGTGAGACGCAAAAAACCCCATGATCGCTCATGGGGTTTTGTGTTTTCAGCGTCGGCGTTTTATGCCGGGGCCGAAATCCGGATCAAGTGATCAAACGCGCTCAGGGAGGCTTTGGCGCCCTCGCCCACCGCGATCACAATCTGCTTGTATGGCACGGTGGTCACGTCACCGGCAGCGAAAACACCTGGCATCGAGGTCTCACCACGGGCATCGACGATGATTTCGCCGCGAGGCGACAACTCGACGGTGCCTTTGAGCCAGCCTGTGTTGGGCAACAGACCGATCTGCACGAAGATCCCTTCCAGCTCGACGCTACGCAGCTCGTCCGACTGGCGATCCTTGTAACGCAGGCCGTTGACCTTCTGGCCGTCGCCCATCACCTCAGTGGTTTGCGCACGGGTTATGACGGTGACGTTCGGCAGGCTATGCAACTTGCGCTGCAAGACCGCATCGGCGCGCAGCTGTACATCAAACTCCAGCAGCGTTACGTGGGACACGATACCCGCCAGATCGATGGCCGCTTCGACGCCGGAATTGCCGCCGCCAATCACTGCCACTCGCTTGCCCTTGAACAGCGGACCGTCGCAGTGCGGGCAGTACGCCACGCCTTTGTTGCGGTATTGCTGCTCACCCGGGACGTTCATTTCACGCCACCGCGCACCGGTCGCCAGGATCACAGTCTTGGCTTTCAGGGTCGCGCCGCTGGCGAAGTGAATTTCGTGCAGCTCGCCATTCTTGCCCGGCACCAACTTGTCGGCGCGTTGCAGGTTCATGATGTCGACGTCGTATTGCTTGACATGCTCTTCCAGCGCCACAGCCAGTTTCGGCCCTTCAGTTTCCTGCACGGAGATGAAGTTCTCGATGGCCATGGTGTCCAGCACCTGCCCACCAAAACGTTCAGCCGCCACACCGGTGCGAATGCCTTTACGGGCTGCGTAGATCGCGGCCGAAGCACCGGCCGGGCCACCACCGACGACCAGTACGTCAAAAGCTTCTTTGGCGCTGATCTTCTCGGCCTGACGCTCGATACCGCTGGTGTCGATTTTGGCGAGGATTTCTTCCAGGCCCATGCGGCCCTGGCCGAAGTTCACGCCGTTCAGGTAAACGCTTGGCACGGCCATGATCTGCCGATCATCGACTTCGGCCTGGAATAGCGCACCATCGATAGCGACGTGGCGGATGTTCGGGTTGAGCACGGCCATCAAGTTCAACGCCTGGACCACGTCCGGGCAGTTCTGGCAGGACAGCGAGAAGTAAGTCTCGAAGCTGAACTCGCCTTTGAGCGAACGAATCTGTTCGATCACCTCAACGCTGGCCTTCGAAGGGTGGCCGCCGACTTGCAGCAAGGCCAGCACCAACGAAGTGAATTCGTGGCCCATCGGGATGCCGGCGAAACGCAGGCTGATATCGACACCCGGGCGGTTGATCGAGAACGATGGCTTACGCGCATCGTCACCGTTGTCGAGCAACGTAATCTGGTTGGAAAGACTGGCAACGTCTTTCAGAAGTGCGAGCATTTCCTGGGATTTCGCACCGTCGTCGAGGGATGCAATGATCTCGATCGGCTGGGTGACCCGTTCCAGGTATGACTTCAACTGGGCTTTAAGATTGGCGTCCAACATACGGGCGATTTCCTTGATTTTGTAAAAAGTCGAATCGAAAAAAAACGCCCGAACGAATCTCGCCCGGGCGTTTTTTAAAGGGCGGTTGCAGCTTACTTAGGTGCGGAAACCCGCCCTGGTGATGCTTTTTTCACAGACTTAGATTTTGCCGACCAGGTCCAGGGACGGAGCCAGAGTGGCCTCGCCTTCTTTCCACTTGGCTGGGCAAACCTGGCCTGGGTGAGCAGCGACGTACTGAGCAGCCTTGATTTTGCGCAGCAGCTCGGAAGCGTCACGACCCACACCGCCGTCGTTCAGCTCGACGATTTTGATCTGGCCTTCTGGGTTGATGACGAAGGTGCCACGGTCAGCCAGGCCAACCTCTTCGATCAGCACGTCGAAGTTGCGAGAGATGGCGTGGGTTGGGTCGCCGATCATGGTGTATTCGATTTTGCCGATGGCTGGCGAAGTGTTGTGCCAGGCAGCGTGAGCAAAGTGAGTGTCAGTGGAAACGCTGTAGATCTCTATGCCCAGTTTCTGGAACGCAGCGTAGTTGTCAGCCAGGTCTTCCAGTTCGGTCGGGCAAACGAAGGTGAAGTCGGCTGGGTAGAAGAACACGACAGACCACTTACCTTTCAGGTCAGCGTCCGACACTTGTACGAAGTCGCCATTTTTGTAGGCGGTAGCTTTGAACGGTTTAACTTGGCTGTTGATGATAGGCATCGATGACTCTCCGTCAGGGTTGAAAAGTTTGGTTGAGAAGTTGATGGCGTGAATCCTACCCACTCGATGGACGGATGGCTCATTGGCAAAGCTCATGCTGCTCATTGGTTTTCGCTATTAGCCGAACGTATTAATAGAAGAAAACTTACTTAGCAGCGCCAATGGTTTTTTCCGCGAGCGGTGTCATCCCGAGAAACGGGCTGGCTTCAACATAGCGCATGGCGGACTTCATATCCTTCCAGCCCACGTAACTCATCAACGACTTCAAGTCCCACCCGCTCTGATGGGCCCAGGTGGCAAAACCGCGCCGCAAGGAGTGACTGGTGTAGTGCTCGGCCGCAATGCCGGCTCGCTCCAGCGCCTGGCGCAGTAACGGGATCACGCTGTTGGCGTGCAGCCCCTCCTCGCTCAAGTTGCCCCAACGGTCGATGCCCCGGAATACCGGTCCACGGACCAACGCTGATTCAGTGATCCAGTCGATGTACGCCTGCACCGGGCACAAGCGCTGCAACGCTGGTGTCTGGTACGTTTTGCCGAGGTTTTCGCGGTCGCTTTTGGTTCGCGGCAAATAGAGCGTGATGCCTGAGCCGACAGCGGCTTGAACGTGCTCGACCTGTACCCGGCACAACTCATCGCTACGAAAGCCGCGCCAGAAGCCCAACAGGATCAGCGCCGTGTCTCGCCTGGCCCGCAAGAGTGCAGGTTGATCATTTTGAACCTTTGCTTCTGTAGCCTCCCGCTCCAGCCAGGCAACCACCTGCTCGAGATGCTGAAGCTGCAATGGCTGGGCCTGTTTCTCCTGAGCCGGGTGTAGCGCGCGAATGCCCTTGAAGACTTGGCGCACCACCGGCGCCTTGGTCGGGTCGGGAAAACCCTGGCTGTTGTGCCATTGCGCCAGTGCTGACAAGCGCAACTTCAAGGTATTGATCGACAGCACGCCCGCGTGAGCCACGAGGTAGCGCGCCACGCTGTCGCTGGTCGCCGGCAGGAAGCCGCCCCAACTGACTTCATAATGCTCGATAGCCGCACGATAGCTGCGACGGGTGTTGTCGCGCGTGGCGGCCTGCAGGTAACGATCCAGCTCACTCATCGGCTCAATCTCGCTCAACTCTCTAAAACGTACCGCTCTGGCGGGTGAAAACGCGCTACAACACTTATCACACGGGGTAATACCAGTATATCCCGCATGAATACTTGTCGTATTTAAAGTTTTTATGTGGCGTGGTACATTGCGTACTTAGGTGGCATGTACCACAGTACGAAATCGTAGGAGAAGACATGGCTCGTGGCGGCGTTAGTAAAGCAGTTGTGCAAGCGGCACGTTTGGCAATCCTCGCCCGAGGCGAAAACCCCAGCATCGACGCGGTACGGATCGAGATGGGCAATACCGGCTCAAAAACCACTATCCACCGCTATTTGAAGGTGTTGAATGACGGCATCGAGCGCGCCGAAACGCCTTCTGAGCCCATTGATGATGAACTGGCAGGCCTGGTCTCACGTCTGGCGCAACGCCTAAAGGAGCAGGCGCAAGAACCCATCGACGAGGCACGCGCGCAGTTCGATCAGCAGCGGAAAGAGTTGGAAATACGGCTGACGGAAACTCAACAAGCCAATGCCGAATTGCATCAGCAATACGAAATTCAAAGCCTGGCACTGACTCAGGAATCCGAGGCACTGCAAGAAACCCGTTCCATGCTGCAGACCGAGCAAACCCGCAATGCCGGACTGAGCCAGGCGTTGGCCGATTTCGAATTACGCTTGAAAGATAAGGATGAGCAGATCCGCTCCCTTGAAGAGAAACACCTGCATGCTCGCGACGCACTGGAACACTACCGCAACGCAGTCAAAGAACAGCGCGAGCAGGAGCAGCGCCGCCACGAAAGCCAAGTGCAGCAGATTCAGATGGAATTGCGCCAGGCCCAGCAGAGCGCATTGGTGCGCCAGGATGAGATCACGCAACTGCACCGCGACAACGAGCGCTTGTTGACGGAGAACCGTGGCACCTTGAGAGAGCTGAGTCTGCTGCAGGATCAACTCAAACAAACCAATGCTCGACAGGATCAGTTGCTGGAACAGGTCAACCGTATTGACAGCGAACGCACTCTTCTCCAGGAACGCTTGCGCGCGGCCCTGCTGGAAAGCCAGTCGCTGAAGCAGAGCGTCGACGAGCAGTCGCAGATAAACAAAGGGTTGGAAAGTGAGCTGCTCAAGACTCAGGCGAGACTGGATGAGAGCGTGCGCCTGGCGGCCATCATTGCGACAGCGCCAGAAGCATCAGAGCCCCAAAAGGACGATTAACCCGCGACCGGCGTGCGCAGGGTGACGAATTCTTCGGCGGCAGTTGGGTGCACGCCGATGGTTTCGTCGAAATCGCGCTTGGTGGCGCCAGCCTTCAAAGCAATTGCCAGGCCTTGAACAATTTCCCCAGCATCCGGACCGACCATGTGGCAGCCCAGAACCTTGTCGGTCTTGGCATCCACCACCAGTTTCATCAGGGTGCGCTCCTGGCATTCTGTAAGGGTCAGCTTCATCGGACGGAAGCGGCTCTCGAAGATCACCACATCGTGCCCGGCCTCCCGGGCCTCTTCCTCGGTCAAGCCGACCGTGCCGATGTTCGGCAAGCTGAACACCGCGGTCGGAATCATCTTGTAATCCACTGGGCGATATTGCTCAGGCTTGAACAACCGTCGCGCCACGGCCATGCCTTCGGCCAGAGCGACTGGCGTCAGCTGAACCCGACCGATCACATCGCCCAGCGCCAGGATCGACGGTTCGGCGGTCTGATACTGCTCGTCTACCTCGACGAAACCTTTCTTGTCGAGTTTGACGCCGGTATTTTCCAGCCCGAGATTGTCGAGCATCGGGCGTCGACCCGTGGCGTAGAACACACAATCCGCCTCCAGCACACGGCCATCCTTGAGGGTCACCTTCAGGCTGCCGTCGGACTGCCTGTCGATACGTTCGATGTCGGCGTTGAACTGCAGGTCCATGCCGCGCTTGGTCAGTTCTTCCTGCAGGTGCTTGCGCACAGCACCGTCGAAGCCACGCAGAAACAGCTCACCGCGATAAAGCAACGTAGTCTCGGCACCCAAGCCGTGGAATATTCCGGCGAACTCGACAGCGATGTAACCACCGCCCACCACCAGAACGCGCTTGGGCAGTTCCTTGAGGAAGAACGCCTGGTTGGAACTGATCGCGTGCTCGTGCCCCGGAATCTCCGGAATCTGCGGCCAGCCGCCGGTTGCAATCAGGATGTTTTGGGCGGTGTAGCGCTCGCCATTGATCTCGACCTGGTGCGGATCAACGATTTTGGCGTGGCCTTCATGCAAGGTCACGCCGCTGTTAACCAGCAGGTTGCGATAGATGCCATTCAAGCGATTGATCTCGCGATCCTTGTTGGCGATCAGCGTCGCCCAATCGAACTTCGCCTCGCCCGGCGTCCAGCCAAAACCTTGCGACTGCTCGAAGTCTTCGGCGAAGTGTGCGCCGTAGACCAACAGCTTCTTGGGTACGCAGCCGACATTCACACAAGTGCCACCCAGGTAGCGGCTCTCGGCCACAGCCACTTTCGCGCCAAAACCGGCAGCAAAACGCGCAGCCCGCACACCGCCGGAACCGGCGCCAATCACATAAAGGTCAAAATCGTAGGCCATTTTTTTCAATCTCCTCGGCTGTCCACAAGCATACCCGCAGACATCCGTTGGGCAAGCGCTGCAAACGATATGGGGACGGAAAATGAAAAAGCCACCCGAAGGTGGCTTTTCAATACAAGTGGGTCAGAGGCTATCAGTAAGCCTTGCCAGTCTTGTAGAAGTTCTCGAAGCAGAAGTTGGTCGCCTCGATGTAGCCTTCAGCGCCACCGCAGTCGAAACGCTTGCCCTTGAATTTGTAGGCAATCACGCAACCGTTCTTCGCCTGCTTCATCAGGGCGTCGGTGATCTGGATCTCGCCGCCTTTGCCTGGCTCAGTTTGCTTGATCAGCTCGAAAATGTCCGGAGTCAGGATGTAACGACCGATGATCGCCAGGTTCGACGGAGCGTCTTCCGGAGCTGGTTTTTCGACCATGTTGCGAACGCGGTACAAATCATCAGCGATCAGCTCACCGGAGATCACGCCGTACTTGTTGGTTTCCTGCGGATCCACTTCCTGGATCGCAACGATGGTGCAGCGATACTGCTCGTACAGCTTGACCATCTGGGTCAGGACGCCGTCGCCTTCGAGGTTGACGCACAAGTCGTCCGCGAGCACTACCGCGAACGGTTCGTCACCGATCAGCGGGCGGCCAGTCAGGATCGCGTGGCCCAAGCCTTTCATTTCGGTCTGACGGGTGTAGGAGAACGAGCACTCGTCCAACAGTTTACGGATGCCGACCAAGTATTTTTCCTTGTCAGTGCCCTTGATCTGGTTTTCCAGCTCGTAGCTGATGTCGAAGTGGTCTTCCAGCGCGCGTTTGCCGCGACCGGTAACGATGGAGATTTCGGTCAACCCAGCGTCCAGTGCTTCTTCGACGCCGTACTGGATCAGTGGCTTGTTTACCACCGGCAGCATTTCTTTGGGCATGGCTTTAGTCGCTGGCAGGAAGCGAGTGCCGTAACCGGCTGCTGGGAACAAGCATTTCTTGATCATATAAGTCCTTGAAAGGGCTGTGTGTACGAGTTTCGGCGCAGTCTAATCAGGCGGCGAGCACCTTACAATGCCCCGCACTGGCTAACCAATGCCATCATAGAGAAATATTCTCGCGGATAGTTCCCGAGATAGCTCCGCAGCCTTTATAGATAGCACAGACCGCCAGATCTGCACGGCCGCAAATCGCACCACCCTACACCATCAGCACCCGTTGAGTGCATTTGGCGCTATCATTGCGCAATTGAACCAGCCAACGAGGCAGATAGATGTCGGTAGCAAAAAGTGTCAACGGGTTCCTGATCAATCAGGCGAAAGACGGGCAATGGTGGGTAGACAGCGCCAGCGGCGAGAATATCGCCGGACCTTTCCCTACCGAAGCGTTGGCGATTGAAGTGGCATCCGTATTGGAACTTGAACACCCAACCGTCAAACGACGCGGCAAAGATAAGACCTGATCCGAGCCCAATTCTTGACCAAGCCCTGCCTCGCGCAGGGCTTTTTTGTGAATACCTGCAACGAAGTGGCCATTCGCTATAACCTTTTGATGCGAGCGCTGTCACAGGCTCAGCCCCATCATCCTGACGACGACAACGACATGAATAAATTTTTGCCACTGATTGCGGTACTGGCCCTGAGTGGCTGCGCCACTTCCGAAATGACTTACCTGAACAATGGCGAGCAAGCCCTGGCCATCGACTGCTCCGGGGAAGCCAACTCCTGGGCGACCTGCTACGAAAAAGCCGATGCCTCCTGCGCCGGCACCGGCTATCGAATCGTCGGCACCGACGGCACACCTTCGACCATGGAAAGCGACAAGACACTGGGCGTCGACGTCGGTAACTACAAGAACCGCAGCGTCGTGGTGGTTTGCAAGTAAGGCGCCCTGCCCTACATGTGAATTTCGGCGAACTTGATCCCGAGGCCGCGCACCGTCTCGATCAGATCGTCGAGACGACTGAAGGATTCGACTTCATCGTTTTCATCCACCAGAAAATAACTGCGCCCGGCGCTCTTCTTGAAAAACACGATCCATTCTCCCAAATTCGCCGGATTCTGAATCACGTGGGTGGCAGAAATGTGACCCTCTGCATGGCACTCCCGTACCTGCTCTCGCTTCATGCTCGACTCCAGAAATGACAATGCCGCCAAAGCGCTGCTTTAACGGCATCAGTGCTGTCGGGCGACAGTCTATCAGCCAGAAATGCACGCAGTAGCGGCATTGCGTACATCCATTGGGCGTAACGGCACATTGGAGATACGCTCATGCAACTTGATGCTGCTGCCAGTGGAGCGGTCTTCTATATCAAATACCGCGGCCGGGCCCGAGGAGAATTTCTGCGGCACGATGACGCGCACACCGTCCTTCTGCGGCTCGACTTGCAGGGCGCCCCGACTGCTGGCCAGTTTCTCGGTCAGGCATTGCGCGTACTCATGAGGTTTCTTGCCTGAAATCACGCTCATGGTGGGCAGCGTCTCATTGATTTCAGAGACACTCGCACAACCACTCATCGCTATCGCCATAGGCAAGATCAGTACCCCCCACTTCATACAAAACCTCCGATAAAGACACTCCGACAGTACAAATGCTGTTTTTCTCCGAGGCTTGCTGCGTTTATCGCACATAGAATTCCGTATATCTGTTTTTAATTGTCAAAGCAGACCTCGACGACCGGATAATAACCCGTTCGGGCTGATAAACTGCGCCAATCGCCCATGCTATCGTTTTGATTTTGTAGAAAAAGCCCTTCTGGAGGCGCCCATGAAATTTATCCACCAGCGCGAGCACCTCAACGAAGACGACATCGTCGTCATTCAATGCTCGCAAACGTGCAACATCCGCTTGATGAACGACGCAAATTTCCGCAGCTTCAAGAATGGCGGCCGCCACACTTACCATGGCGGTGCATTCGACACCTTCCCGGCCCGGATTACTGCACCGAGTACCGGTTTCTGGAACATCACCATCGACACGGTCAACCGTCGGCCGATTAGCGTGACTCGCACACCGACCCTGACTCACACCATCAAGATCATCCGCCGCTCCAACTCGAAACTGAGCTGAGTGACACCCAAACACGAAGACAAGCAGGTATGACCGTGGCCCAAACGACCAAGTACGTCATCAAATACAAACTCAATGGTGAGCGTCGCTTCGAATTTGCCCAGCTTGAAAAAGGCACCGAAGAAGAAGCCAGGGCCGCGCTGGACGCCATTCATGGCCAAAGCGAAGACGTCATCAGCGAAATCAGCGTCAGCAAAGCGCTGTAACGGGATCCGGAGCGACAACAAGGACGTCTGCTCCCCCATCTGAAATTCGACCGCAAGCGCCGGAGTGATCACCCACTCACCGCTCCCTAGACTGGCCACCTCAACCTTTGGTTAAGGAGTCAGAACATGTCTACTTCCTCGATTCGATTTATCAGCGGCACTTCCGGCCTTGGCATCTTGCTGCTGGCGTTCAGCGCCGAGGGTCTGTGCGCGCTGTTGCTCGGTGATCACCTGGCAACGCTGGAACACGATCTTGCGCGGCGCTTCCCCGGCAAACAAACACCGCAGCGCGATGAGGGCTTGATGCCTGTGCTGGAGCAAACCCTGCGCCACCTCGAAGACCCGCGTAGCGCCCTTGATCTTCCACTGGATCTGACCGGCAGCGTGTTTCAACGGCGAGTCTGGGATGCCCTGCGACAAATACCGGTGGGTGAAACCGCCAGTTACCAGGACATCGCGCGACAATTGGGTCAACCCATGGCTTTTCGGGCGGTGGCCAATGCCTGTGGAGCGAACCCGCTGGCGGTGATCGTGCCGTGCCATCGAGTGCGGCGTCAGGATGGAAGCCTCGGCGGCTACCGCTGGGGGCTGGAGCGCAAACGGCAACTGCTGGAGCGTGAGACACAGCGATGAGCGAGCCATTTCTCGATGGACTGGACTGGGCCACACTGGAACTGCAACTCGATCAGGATGGCTGCGCGATCATCAGGTCGCTTTTAAGCCACCAGACGTGCGATGAAATCAGCGCGCTGTACGCCCGCCCCGAACCGTTTCGCTCGCAGGTGGTCATGGCTCGTCACGGCTTTGGCCGTGGCGAGTACAAATACTTCAGGTACCCGTTGCCAGATGTCGTCGGCCATTTGCGCAGGTCGCTCTACCCTCGACTGGTGCCGATAGCCAATCGCTGGTACGGGCACATGGGCCTGCCGACCCGCTTCCCTGAAACGCACGAAGCGTTCCTCGAACGCTGCCATGCCGCCGGTCAGGAACGCCCGACGCCGTTGTTGCTGCAATATGGCCCGCAGGACTACAACTGCCTTCATCAGGATCTGTACGGCGAACACGTTTTCCCACTGCAAGTGGCGATTCTGCTGTCAGAGCCGGATGACGACTTCACCGGCGGCGAGTTCGTGCTGACCGAGCAGCGCCCGCGGATGCAATCACGCCCTCAGGTCATTGGCCTTAAGAAAGGCGACGGGCTGATCTTTGCCGTCAATCAACGACCGGTCAAAGGCGTTCGTGGTTATTACCGGGTCACCCTGCGCCACGGCGTGAGTCGCCTGCACAGCGGAAAACGGCATACCCTTGGAATCATCTTTCACGATGCTTTATGAGCCCATGAACCCGACCACCTTCGACTTGTTTGCCGACGCTGAACCCGAGCAGCAACCCAGGCTCGATCGGATCGGCGAACAATCCTGCGTCCTCAGAGGCTTTGCCCTGCCCTGGCTGGATCAGTTGCTGCCCGCACTGAACGCGGTTTTGGCGGCTGCACCGTTTCGACAGATGATCACGCCCGGGGGCTCTACCATGTCGGTAGCCTTGAGCAGTTGCGGCGCGCTGGGCTGGACCACCGACCGCAGCGGTTATCGCTATACCCGCAATGATCCGCAGACCGGTCAACCCTGGCCGAAAATGCCCGACGTGTTTTTCGAACTGGCACAAGCGGCGGCGCGGGAAGCGGGGTTTGCGGATTTCGCGCCTGATTCCTGCCTGATCAACCGTTATGTTCCCGGAGCCAAGATGTCGTTGCACCAGGACAAAGACGAAGTTTCCTACGCTGCGCCCATTGTTTCAGTGTCGCTGGGACTGCCGGCGATGTTCTTATTCGGCGGTTTCGAGCGCAGCGATAAAAGCCAGCGAGTACCACTGTTGCATGGTGACATCGTGGTCTGGGGCGGTGTGGATCGCTTGCGGTATCACGGAGTCTTGGCGATCAAAGACGGCCAACACCCGCGACTGGGCGAACAACGGATCAACTTCACCTTTCGTACCGCTGGATGAAGCCTTCGAATTCGACCGCAAGACCCGGGGTGCAGCGACCCCCTCGGCTGGTTAATCTGAATGAAACAGGTCAGGACATGAAGCCATGACAAACCATTCGACAAAGATCGCCACCGAGAATGATCCTCGCTGGGCCGCCGTCGTTGCGCGTGATCCCCGGGCAGACGGACAGTTTGTGTACGCGGTGAAAACGACCGGTATTTACTGCCGCCCCAGCAGCCTGGCGCGTTTGCCGAAACCGCAGAACGTCGAATTCTTCGACACCGCCGAGCAGGCGCAGGCGGCGGGTTACCGCCCCAGCAAACGAGCCGCGAAGGATCAAAGCGACGTCGCCGCGCAACATGCCGCGACCGTGGCCGCCGCTTGCCGCCAGATTGAAACCGCGGAAAATCTGCCTGTACTGAGTGAGCTGGCCTTTGCTGCGGGCCTCAGCAGCTTTCACTTCCATCGGGTGTTCAAAGCGGTCACCGGTCTGACGCCCAAGGGTTACGCCACGGCCCATCGTTCACGCAGGGTCCGAGAGCGCCTCGCGGATGGAGGCTCAGTGACCGACGCGCTGTATGACGCTGGCTTCAACTCCAACAGTCGTTTTTATGAAGCAGCCGATCAACTATTAGGCATGAAACCTGGTGATTACCGCTCAGAAGGCCAGAACAACGACATTCGTTTCGCCGTCGGCCAGTGTTCCCTGGGGGCGATTCTGGTGGCGCAGAGTGAACGGGGAGTTTGCGCGATCCTGCTGGGAGATGATCCGCATCAACTGGTCTGCGATCTGCAGGACAAATTTCGGCGTGCGAATCTGATTGGCGCCGACCCCGCGTTCGAGCAACTGATCGCCAAGGTGGTTGGTTTTATCGAAGCGCCGGCCCTGGGCCTGAATTTGCCGCTAGATGTTCGCGGCACCGCTTTTCAAGAGCGGGTTTGGCAAGCCTTGCGGGAGATTCCTGCTGGCTGCACCGCGAGTTACGCCGATATCGCCCAGCGAATCGGCGCGCCAAAAGCGATGCGCGCCGTGGCTCAAGCCTGCGGCGCGAATACACTGGCGGTGGCGATTCCGTGCCACCGCGTGGTGCGCAGCGACGGCAACCTGTCGGGCTATCGCTGGGGTGTGGAACGCAAACGGCAATTGCTGGAACGTGAAGCCCAGTAAAATCAGCGATTCACATCCACCACAACCCGCCCGCGCAATTGCCCCGCGAGCAACCGCGGTGCGGCGTCGATCGCTTCACTCAAACCGATTTCGTGGCTAATCAGCGGCAGCAAAGCGAAGTCGAGATCCTTGGCCAGACGATTCCAGGCCAGCACTCGCTTGGCTTTCGGCTGGGTCACGCTGTTGATCCCGGCCAGGGTCACGCCGCGCAAAATGAACGGTGCGACTGAAGCCGGGAAGTCCATGCCTTGCGCCAGGCCACACGCGGCGACAGTGCCGTTGGCCTTCGTGCTGGCACAGGCGTTGGCCAGAGTGTGACTGCCGACCGCGTCGATGACCGCCGCCCAACGCTCCTTGGCCAAGGGTTTACCCGGCTCGGACAACGTGGCGCGGTCGATGATGTCGCTGGCGCCTAGTTGCTTGAGGTAGTCGTGCTCAGAGGTTCGGCCGGTGGACGCGACCACCCGATAGCCGAGCTTGCTCAGCAGTGCAATGGCAAAACTGCCTACACCGCCATTGGCGCCGGTGACCAATACTTCGCCCTGATCGGGCGTCACGCCATTATGTTCCAGCGCCAGGATGCTCAGCATCGCCGTGTAACCCGCCGTGCCGATGGCCATCGCTTGCGCCGCGGTGAATGCCTTGGGTAGCGGAATCAACCAGTCACCATTCAAGCGAGCCTTCTGTGCCAGTCCGCCCCAATGTCCTTCGCCAACACCCCAGCCATTGAGTACGACCTGATCACCAACCTTGTAGTCCGGATGCCCACTGACTTCGACAGTGCCTGCCAGATCGATCCCCGGCACCATCGGGAATTTTCGTACCACCGGGCTGCTGCCGGTGATCGCCAGGCCATCCTTGAAATTCAGCGTGCTGTACGCCACACGCACCGTCACATCGCCCTCGGGCAGTTGATCGTCATTGATCTCTTGCAGTGTGGCCCGGTACCCGCTGTCGTCTTTGTCGATCAAAATGCCTTTGAACATCGCTGCCTCCTAATGGAATCACTCAGTTTTGGTGCCGTTGAAATAACACATAGCAATATTTCCTCGTACTCGACTTTAAGCCAAGAGTGGCACACGAGCTGAAAACTCGACTGGCCTTGTATCAGTCATTGCTGATACAAAAACGGTATTACCGTCCCTGCCCTGTTATGACGTCGGAGAACCTTTTAAATGAGCAAATGGCCAGACACCCGCATTCTAGACCTGCTTGGCATTGAGCTGCCGATCATCCAGGCACCCATGGCCGGCGCGACCGGTTCGGCCATGGTTATCGCAGCCAGCAACGCCGGCGGCCTGGGCTCGATGCCTGCTGCCATGTTGAGCATCGATCAATTGCGCGAGGAGCTGAAAACGATTCGCCAACACACTCAGCGCCCGATCAACGTCAACTACTTCTGCCATCAGCCACCCGCCGCCGACGAGCAACGCGCTAGAGACTGGAAGAATCTACTGGAACCTTACTACCGGGAACTTGGTGTGGACTTCGACGCACCGACGCCGGTGTCCAATCGAGCGCCGTTCGATAACGTGGCCTGCGAAGTGATCGAAGAATTTCGCCCCGAAGTCGTGAGCTTCCACTTCGGCCTGCCGGAAAAGTCCCTGCTGGAACGCGTGAAAGCCACTGGGGCGAAAGTGCTCTCCTCGGCCACCACCGTTGAAGAGGCCATCTGGCTCGAGCAACATGGCTGTGACGCGATCATCGCCATGGGATACGAAGCCGGTGGCCATAGGGGCATGTTTCTCAGTGATGATCTGAGCAGCCAGGTGGGCATCTTTGCGCTGCTGCCCCAGATCGTCGACGCGGTGAAAGTGCCGGTGATTGCTGCCGGCGGTATTGCCGATGCACGAGGCGTCGCGGCAGCTTTCCTGTTGGGCGCTTCGGCGGTGCAAGTGGGCACCGCGTACTTGTTCACGCCAGAAGCCAAGGTCAGCGCGTCTCACCACAAGGCGTTGCGCACCGCCAAGGAAAGTGAGACAGCCGTCACTAACATTTTCACCGGGCGCCCGGCGCGTGGAATTCTCAATCGGGTGATGCGCGAACTCGGGCCCATGAGTGCCAAAGCACCGGCCTTCCCGCTCGCGGGTGGAGCGCTGATGCCGTTGCGGGCCAAGGGGGAAGCGGATTTCAGCACTCTCTGGGCGGGTCAGGCCTTCACGCTGGGCGTGGAAATGACCTCGGCTGAACTGACCCGGCGCCTGGCGGATGATGGGTTGGCGAAATTGACCCACCGATAAACAACCTGCGACTAGCGAAAAACCTGTGGCGAGGGAGCTTGCTCCCGCTGGGTCGCGCAGCGGCCCCAAAGGCTTTGCGGCTGCTTCGCAGCCAAGCGGGAGCAAGCTCCCTCACCACAGTTGAGCACCCTCACTCTCACAAAGTTCCGTTTGCAGGCATTTCGCTATATATTAAGCTATATAGCGTTTACCCCCCTCGTTGCACTTGCCTACCACGGAGCCGTTTCATGACCATTCGTGCCTCACGTTTTGCCCCAACCTGCCTGGCAACGCTGCTCGCAGTGTTTGCTTTCGGGTCCGCCCAGGCCGACGAAGTCCAGGTTGCCGTCGCCGCCAACTTCACTGCACCCCTTCAGGTGATCGCCGCCGACTTCGAAAAAGACACCGGGCATAAACTGGTCGCTTCCTACGGTGCAACCGGGCAGTTCTACACCCAGATAAAGAATGGCGCACCGTTCGAAGTGTTCCTCTCGGCGGACGACACCACCGCGCAAAAACTCGAAACCGAAGGCGACACGGTCAAAGGTTCGCGCTTCACCTACGCCGTTGGCACTCTGGCGCTGTGGTCGGCCAAGGAAGGTTACGTCGATGCCAAGGGCAAAGTGCTGAGCGACAACCAATACCAACACCTGTCCATCGCCAACCCGAAAGCGGCGCCTTATGGTCTGGCCGCCACTCAGGTGCTGGCCAAGCTGGGGCTGAACGATAAAGTCAAAGACAAGATCGTTGAAGGCCAGAACATCTCTCAGGCCTACCAATTCGTCTCCACCGGCAACGCCGAACTCGGTTTTGTGGCCTTGTCGCAGGTCTACAAAGACGGCAAAGTCACCGGCGGCTCGGCCTGGATCGTTCCAGCCGACATGCATTCCCCTATCAAACAAGATGCGGTGATCCTCAACAAAGGCAAGGACAACCCGGCCGCCAAGGCGCTGGTTGACTACCTCAAAGGTCCGAAAGCCGCCGCCGTCATGAAATCCTACGGTTACCAACTCTAAATGACGCTATCGAGTGCCGACTTTTCCGCCATCTGGCTGACCCTGAAACTGGCGTCGCTGACGACAGTTATCCTGCTGGTCATCGGCACTCCGATTGCGTTATGGCTGTCGCGCACCCGCTCGTGGTTGCGCGGCCCGGTCGGGGCGATCGTCGCCCTGCCCATGGTACTGCCGCCGACGGTGATTGGTTTTTACCTGTTGCTGGCGCTTGGCCCTAACGGGTTTGTCGGCCACTTCACCCAGTCACTGGGGCTCGGCACCCTCACGTTCAGTTTTGCAGGGCTGGTCATCGGCTCGGTGCTCTACTCGATGCCGTTCGTGGTCCAGCCACTGCAAAACGCTTTTTCTGCCATCGGTACTCGCCCATTGGAGGTGGCTGCGACCTTACGCGCCAATCCCTGGGACACGTTTTTTTGCGTGATCCTGCCGCTGGCCCGCCCCGGTTTCATCACTGCAGCCATTCTCGGTTTCGCCCACACCGTCGGTGAATTCGGCGTAGTACTGATGATTGGCGGCAACATTCCCGACAAAACCCGCGTGGTCTCGGTGCAGATCTACGATCACGTCGAAGCCATGGAGTACGCCCAAGCCCATTGGCTGGCCGGGGCGATGTTGGTGTTCTCCTTTGTTGTGTTGCTGGCGCTCTACTCCAGCCGTAAAACCAAATCGGGTTGGAGCTGATCGATGATTCATGCGCGTCTGAAACTGAGGTATTCGGAGTTCACCCTGGAGGTGGATCTGCATTTGCCCGGCCGCGGAGTCACTGCACTTTACGGTCATTCCGGTTCGGGCAAGACCACCTGCCTGCGCTGCATCGCCGGCCTGGAGAAGGCCGAGCAGGGTTTCATTCAGGTCAACGATGAAGTCTGGCAGGACAGCGACAAGAAGATTTTCGTCCCACCCCACAAACGTGCGCTGGGTTACGTCTTCCAGGAAGCCAGCCTGTTTCCCCATCTGTCGGTGTTGGCCAATCTGGAGTTCGGCCTCAAGCGCATTCCTCGCCAACAGCGCCGGGTCGACACGTCTCACGCGACTGAACTGCTCGGGATCGGCCACCTGCTGGATCGCCATCCACAGCATCTTTCGGGCGGTGAACGCCAGCGCATCGGCATCGCCCGGGCCCTGCTCACCAGCCCCAAACTGTTGCTGATGGACGAGCCGCTGGCAGCATTGGATAGCCAGCGCAAAAACGAAATCCTGCCGTACCTGCAACGACTCCACGATGAACTGGACATCCCGGTGCTGTACGTCAGCCATTCGCAGGACGAAGTGGCCCGGCTGGCCGACCACCTCGTCCTGCTCAGTAACGGCAAGGCGCTGGCCAGCGGCCCTATCGGTGAAACCCTGGCTCGTCTTGACCTGCCCTTGGCGCTGGGCGACGACGCCGGCGTGGTGATCGAGGGGCGCGTCAGTGCCCATGACGCCGACTACCAGTTGCTGACCCTGCAACTGCCCGACACGACCCTGAACATTCGAGTGGCTCACTCACCGATGGCCTTGGGTCAGGCGCTGCGGTGCAAGGTTCAGGCGCGGGATGTCAGCCTGAGCCTGCAAAGCGTCGAGCAAAGCAGCATCCTCAATCGCCTCCCGGTCACCGTGATGAGTGAAATGGGCGCGGACAACGCCGCCCACGTGCTGATCCGTCTGGACGCCGGCGGCACACCGCTGCTGGCGCGGATCACCCGCTACTCCCGGGACCAATTGGGCGTGCACCCCGGCCAGCAACTCTGGGCACAGATCAAGGCGGTGGCGGTGCTGGCATAAATCCGCTGGCACGACTGCAATGGCGTGCGGTCAATGGCTGTAACGGCCCTGTTCCGTCGCCAAGGACTATCGCCATGTCCGATATCGCGCTGCCCGATGTGCTGCCATCCGACCTGCATTACGTCGATGACGCCCAGCCCGGCATCACCCGCAAGAAACTGCGCGGCAAGTTCTGTTATTACGACCCTGCGGGTCAGCGCATCACCGACCAAGATGAGATCAAACGCATCAACACCCTCGCCGTGCCCCCGGCCTACACCGATGTGTGGATCTGTGCCGACCCGCGCGGACATCTGCAAGCCACCGGCCATGATGCCCGAGGTCGCAAGCAATACCGTTATCACCCGCGCTGGCGAGAAGTGCGCGATGCCGACAAATACTCGCGCCTGCGGGACTTCGGCCTGGCCCTGCCGAAACTGCGCAAACAGCTTGAAGCACTGCTGGCGGCTCCCGGTTTCAGCCGCGACAAGGTCATGGCCACGGTCATCACCTTGCTCGATGCGACGCTGATCCGGGTCGGCAACACCCAGTACGCTCGGGATAACCGCTCCTACGGCCTCACTACCCTGCGTAACCGTCACGTCGAGGTCAACGGCAGTGCGATCCTGTTCCAGTTCCGCGGCAAGAGCGGCGTCGAGCATCAGATCACCGTGAAAGACCGGCGCCTGGCGCGGATCATCAAACGCTGCCTGGAAATTCCCGGACAAAACCTGTTTCAGTACCTGGATGAAAATGGTGAGCGGCACACCGTCAGTTCCTCCGACGTCAACGCCTACCTGCAAACCCTCACTGGCGCCGACTTCACTGCCAAGGATTACCGCACCTGGGCTGGCAGCGCGTTGGCATTGGCGGTTTTGCGGGAACTGCAGTGGGAACCCGAGTCGGATGCGAAGCGGCATGTGGTGGAGATGGTCAAGAACGTCGCCAAACAACTGGGTAACACCCCGGCAGTCTGCCGCAAGTGCTACATCCACCCCGCGGTGCTTGATGGTTTTCTTCTGGGTGTGCTGTCTGAGCTGCCCAGGCCACGCGCGCGCATAGGGCTCAGGGCAGAGGAAGTTGGGCTCGCGGTGTTTTTGGAGATGAGGGCCGCAATGGCTGAGGCGACGAACTGAACCGTCTATTTTTTGCACGATCGCAAATGGCTTCTATAGTTGTTCTGAACACGAATTAGCTGCGGTGACGCCATGGAAGACATTTTCGTTGTGACGCGTTGCACCAAGATCATCATCCATGGCCGCCGAGACGGAGAAACCAGCCATCCACCACCGGACGCCGCCGTCTGGTATCGCATCGCGGATACTCGAACCCACGGCTTCATCGGTGACGGTTTCGATCGTGAACAAGACGCCCAACATGAATGCTGGCATTTAAATGCCAGATCACAAGTGACGGCCCGACAAGGCTAAGGTCACCTGCCTTTTACGGGTCTATACTGAGAAAGCTGAAGGAACAGCGACCCCATCGGCAGAAAGCTCGCTCCCAGCGGGCTTTTTGCTGCCAAATATAGGTTTCTTGAACGGAGGTGTTTGCCATGTCCGAAAAAGAGTCCATCACCACTTTGCTCACTCTGCTCGACTCCCGTCAGGCTCGCCTGGCAGCGGCGTGCAAGGAAATCGCCGACTGGGTCGACCATCAAGGCGGTCACCCGACGGCCCTGAGAATCCGTGATCGTCTGAACGACATCGAGAAAGACGCGCCACTGATTCGCAATACGCTGTCGTCGCTCAAACCTGTCGACAAGCCCCTGCCGCGGTTCAGATGATTCGATCTGGACACCTTCAAGGACACGGCCTGATTCAGGACGCATGAACGGCGACATTGTTGTCACCGTATGCGTCCTTGCCTGATCGCTTCCCGATACATCCCCAACCCGGCCTGACGCTGGGCTTTTTTATGGCTAAGCAGTCTATTTCACACAGCATTCACATCTCGGGCTCTACATTGACCGGACTCCTTTGAAGAACCCCCTGGCCCGCCCGCACGCGGGTCTTTTTTTGCCCGTTACGCCAGCAACGAACGTCCCCCTACGCTGGAGGTCAAACGATTACACGTCACCAAGGAGGCGTCTGATGGTTACTCACTTCAAAGTCGGCGGGCATTTGGCCTGCGGTCACAAAGGCAGCAAACTCGTTTCAACCAGCGAACTTACTCGGGTGAAATGCAGAAGCTGCCGCAACACCGACGCGTTCAAGGATGCGCGCAAAGACCAGCGCAACGCTGCACGCCGCGCCGCACGCAAAACCAAAGTTACGCACACTGCCAAAGACTGGCGTGCGGCCTGGGTCGAACGGCTCACCGCCATGGAAGGACTGCAACGATTGCCTCGTGGTTTTACCGGTCAGCCTTTCGTTTAGCTGACAGCTTTGGCGGCTGAATCGAACTCACTCGATCCGGCCGCTGACGCCATGAGCTGTTTGTTTGCTTGCATCCCGAACCAGATCGCTTTTGCTACTCCGGCGTGCGCTTCCGTTGAGATAACGGGCGTGCGTTAGTTAAATAATCTTGAACTAATGCACGCTGAACTTATTGTTAGTTGTTCGCTTTGTAGCCATTTTTTATAGTCAGACAACGCAACTTTTAAGATTAGAAAACCCCAAACTGATCAATATATTATTTGATTCTAAGATCAATAGCGGCGTCAGCGATGTGCGCACCATCGCCATGCCATTTTTTGGCGGCAAACAGATTCCTCGACTAGGGTTCTATCGAACCAAATTGCGCCGACGGCGTTGGCGGGCACTCATCGAGGAGGGGACAGATGACATCAATTCGTGATACCGAGAAAACCTATCGCACCTGGTCCAGCCCAATCTTGCTTGAACTCAAGGAGAGAGAGCACCAGCTGGACCCTGCAGCCCGCCAGGCCCTTCAAAATGTCTTGGTGGAGAGAAGGCTTGTCAATACAGGCAACCCTTCTGGCGAAGATCGACGAGAGGTTAATCCAGCGACTGGCGGCCGGCATCAATAGCTGTGGCCAACAAAATAGCAGACCAGAAACAAACAAGGGTTTGCATTAGCTTTCGCTCGCAAACCCTTGATTTAAGATGGTGCCCGAAGCCGGAATCGAACCGGCACGTCCTTACGAACGGGGGATTTTAAGTCCCAAGGGAAAATCAATCAGGCCGTGCCTTCCAATAGCTTTTCCGGGTCGCAATCAAGCAAAAAAGGTTGCCATGCAGCCCAATGTTTCCGCATACCTCTAAATGATTGCGGCCCGGAAAAACCCATGTTCAAAGCGAAAAAATGCCCGCTCAGCGCGAGTCGAAACAAATCCACACTATGCCAATGATGCATACATCCACGCGCTCTACTGGTAATGCCTCGACCCCTAGCACCCCATGCACGCAGTACCCTTGCAAGACCTTGTGTAATGGCCGTAAACATTGGCGCTCGCTGCAATCGAATGCCCACAAGTGCTTACAAGTGCGTGAGAGAGTCACGCAAAAGTCACGCACCCCTCCCTGGCGTCCTGCCGACCGAACACCAACTCCTCCACGCCTGTTACGCTGTCCTCATCCAAGGAGGACATCAAATGCCAAATTCAGACCTGCTCCCTTCCCTGCTCTACAAGATCAACGAAAACCAGCTCGCCCTCGAGGCAGCCATCCTCGAGCTGTCCAACTGGGTCGAGCAACGAGGATCGGGCGACGTCGCTGACAACGTGCGCGGCGCTTTGGACACCATCGACAGGAACGAGGAGTTCATCAAGCTTACTCTCGCAGTCCTGATGACCCCGGAGTGACTTAGAGCTGCAGCTCGTCGCCTCATCCTCGCCACGATAGCCGCGCCTCAATTACTGTACATAACACCAGTACTTGTACAGCGAACTAGTCCCCATGAATTTCGACCAGGCTAAAGCGCTGAGACTTCAGCAGTGGCGCTCGACCCTCGACGACCACGATTTCCGAATGCAGAACCCAGAGGCTCACCGACATACCCTTCACGAAATGAGCGCTGCCCTCGTCGCTGAAGGTTTGATCGACGAACTTCAGCAGTTCGACATGAACGAAATGGCGAACGCTGCTTACTGGCACGCCGTGGAAGAACTTCATACGTCGCCAGCCCGCTACTGCGGCGCTTCCGCCTACGACGTTTTGCAGCGTGGCAACGGCGAGCTATTCGGTCGCATTGGACAGTCAATTTTCTATGCCACAAGCACGCTTGCCGACAATGCAGGATCCTCATACGACGGGAAGATTTACCGCGATGCCACCGGGGCAAACCTTGTTTTCAGCCCGTCCGGTGTTACTGCAAGAATTGTCGGTCTTGTACTGACGCTGCCTGATGGGCAGCAATACGACCTTGTCGAAACCGGACGAACACTCGAGGGGATCACCCACGAGCCGATAGCAGATCCGGACATCTACCGCGCGCTGGTGGACGCCGCCCAAATTGCCCACGAGTGCTGTGATCTACGTACTTTCGAAAGAGTGCGGCCGCGTCTCGACCTGGCCAGGTTCCGCACCTGCCCCGCGTGCCTTGATCGTTTTGACCGGCGTGAAGATTGCCCGACATGCGCTGGCAGAGGGTTTGTAACGAAGCCTTTGGCCGCTGGTCTACCCTGAATATACAGTCGGAGGGTTCAACCATGTGCGGACGCCTTTCACAGTACCGAGGCATTCACGACTTCGTCGCGGCGCTCAGCATCCCCAACGCATTGATCAACTATGCCGGCGACCAGCCTTTCGAGCGCTATAACGCTGCGCCGACCACGCAGCTTGCCCTCTTTCACCAAGAGGGTCAGTTTCTGCGCGCTGACATGGTTCGCTGGGGCTGGCGCCCGCACTGGGCCAAAGATCGCGCCGCGCCGATCAATGCTCGAGTTGAGAAAGTAGCTCATGGCCCATTCTTCAAAGCGATCTGGCCCCATCGGGCGATCATCGCCATCGACAACTGGTTTGAGTGGGTTTATGAAGGCGGACCGAAGAAGCAGCCCTACCTGATTCGCCACCGTGATCGGACGCCAATCCTTTGTGCCGCAATCGGTCAATATCCGATCGCCGAACATGAACCGAGCGAGCACGACGGCTTCGTTATCATCACCGCCGACAGCGCCGGCGGTATGGTGGATATCCATGACCGGCGACCTGTGACGCTCTCGCCTGAACTGGCCCGG
Organism: Pseudomonas sp. ZS1P83; assembly: GCF_054897825.1. Classification (NCBI taxonomy): domain Bacteria; kingdom Pseudomonadati; phylum Pseudomonadota; class Gammaproteobacteria; order Pseudomonadales; family Pseudomonadaceae; genus Pseudomonas; species Pseudomonas sp. ZS1P83. The sequence goes on along the minus strand of NZ_CM142706.1, from coordinate 2,052,316 downwards.
GAATGGCTGGATCCGGCCACACCAAAAGAGCGCGCTGAGCAGATGGTGCTGCTCCAAGGAGAGCCGACTGAGGCGTTCGAGTGGTTCAACGTGGACCGCGCCATCGGCAATGTGCGCAATCAGGGACCCGATTTGATAAAGCCCGTCGAGGAAGACAGACTGTTCTGATCCGGCCGCTTATGGCACATCCCTGAAGAAAACGTGGTTACCTAAGTTCAGCGTCAGTTTCGCTCCGACCGTCCAGGCCGGTGCTTTCGGCATCGTAGTCGCGTAGTAGTGAGTAGCGCCGCCGGTGGGATCTGGCACCTTACCGGCCAGCACCTGGTCGGCAACGATCTGCGCTTGAGCAAACTCGCAGAATGGGATCGGCTTGGCGCCACTCAGGTATACGTAGTTCGGATCGTTCTTGTTCCAGCAGCTGAACTGGTATGGCTTCTGGCACACGCCGGTATAGCCCTCGCCCCACCATGATTTGGCCTTGCCGTCGTTCACGCGGTTGCGGATGGTCCAGGCAACGGCGATCTGGCCAGCAAGACTTTCGCCGCGCGCCTCCCCCCAAAGAGTGCGGGCGAAGATGTCGCGGTCTTTATCAGTTACAGGCATCACTTTTCTCCGGGCAAAAAAATACCCGCTCAATGGCGGGGGACAAATGTTGCGTTGGCAATAGGGAAAGAGTTCTGTTTAGCTAGCGGGTAATGCAAGCTTGATGTATCGGAAAATCATTCAAAGGAAGAATCCCCAATGCTATCTCTCGTAGCAGCTGTTAAGCGTGTGATAAGAAAAGATACGAACTGGGCAGCCGGCTTATTTACCACTCCTCTGGTGAATCTTGGTACAACAGACATTCGACTGCGAGGCATTCAGATGCCGGAACGCGAAGTGGGGGAGGAAAAAATAGGGCTCTCAGAGCAGTTCCTAGCCAACGCAGAGCAATACCATGCGCGGTACTCTGCCAGTGACGACTCAACCATGCTTTTTCGGAGCGCGCTCGCGGAGGTTGACTGGAAACCTTCTGAGAACATGACAATCTTGGATATCGGTACCGGCTCGGGCGCCAACTCGGTAATTCCGTCACTTCGGATATTCGAAGGATGCAAGATCGTAGCAACTGACCTTTCCCCGGACTTGTTGGCGCTCCTCCATCACTATCTTGAAAGTGAAAACCTGAGTTCACGAGTTGCGTGCATCTGCACGGACTCTATGAATAATCACTTCAAGGATGGAGCGTTCGATGTAGTTCTTGGGTCCGCGATACTGCACCATCTCATTGATCCCGAGGCGGCTATTCGTACCGCATTCAAGGCTCTGAAGCCTGGCGGTATTGCAATGTTCATCGAGCCGTTCGAAGGATTTTCATTGCTCGCACATGCGTTCAATCAAATCATGTCCGACGCCAATGAAAGCGACAAACAACTTTCTGATGACGCTCGCGCCTTCCTTAAGGCGATATGCATTGACCTTGATGCAAGGAAAGGCACAGACAAAAGCGACATTAAATTCCGCTACATGGACGACAAGTGGCTGTTCACGCGCACCTACATTGATGCCGCGAGCAGCAGAGCGGGCTTCAAGAGCGCGAAGATTGTTCCTTATTTGACGCCAGATGCATCACGCCACTATCGCACTAGTACTGAAATTCTGATGCGTTGTAGCGGCCTGGATCCTCACGCTTTGTTGCCGGCGTGGGCTTGGGAAAACATTGACAGCTTTGACCGCCTATTCTCTCCAGAAATGAAGCGTGACGCTCTTCTAGAGGGAACTATCATTCTTCAGAAGTAACAGGCTCAACTTTCGAATCTCGAACCGAGCAGTCGAAAAGCTGTTCGCCTTCAAAGTTCGCACGAAAATTCCCACTAGATCCTATTTTCAGTTTCTAGACTTTGTGGCAGATTCATCCAGTCAATGGCCTCAGGAAAGTCGGGTTGGGAGGCGATGCCGCGATCTCTATAAGTCACAGTCATCACTTTTCTCCAGGTAAAAAATACCCGCTCAATGGCGGGTGCGTTCAACTGCGCGGCGCGCTACATCAAGTCAGCAGCCCGAGCTTGTGGATCGGCGAAAATCTCTGGCGCCAGCGGCTCAACTGGCCACATGGGTGCTGCTGGCCAGGTGGCTTGTTTCGTGACTTTGCCGAGGGCGAACTTGTATGTTTTCCAAGCTGCAATACTGATCATCAGAGCCGCCTGCTCTACCTGATCCTCTTCTGTAGCATCGCCAGCATCTATTCCGTAGCCGAGGGTGTCGATGCGATCTTGGATTCGTGCGATCTGCACAATCGATTTCGTGTTCTTCCCTGCAAGCTCAGCCTTGACTGCCGTTAAATGCGCGGCCAGCACGGCGGCGTCCTTCATGGCCTGCGTGATGAGTTGGGACCAATCAATGTTCATTGCCGTTCCTCGTCTGCGTCGATGTCTGGCAGAGGTAGTGGGAATGCAACAGGGCCATCGGGGACATCAACAAGATCAACCGGAAACGCCTGTTCAGGACTGTAGTTCCATGGATTAGGTAGAAACATAGTCAGCGTGAGTTCTCCGTCAATCTTCTCGACATCACCAGCGAACCATATCGATTTGATTGCCGTCCAGGGAAGAGTGTCCCCATCCGACATTTGCGAAAAATCGAATTGCTCGCCATTCACCGTAAGTACATCACCTGATCGAACGACCGATAATGTGTCGTCACAACGTTTCGGACTTAATTTAATTCTCATCAGAACCACCGCCCAATTGCGACATAATTGTAGATCCCTTGGAAAAAGGAGGTTGTGCTGTAAGGGCCGAAGCACAACATGGATGGCCACGCGACGGGCGACGCTATATCAGAAAGGGCCGCCGGAATCACCGCGATACCAATGGCGTAAGCCCCAACATCTAGTTCTGGAATACCTACAAAAGCCACCGGGAAGTTTTTCCCGGGCGTTGTTCCTGTTGAAAAGATTCCGCCCGTCGCAATACTAGTACCGGCGTTGAATCCAAATCGATTGGTGCAGATCATTGTTCCATCCGCCCATTTGGTCCATGCCCCATTAGCGTTTGAACCGGTCTCGATAATTGCCCCCGTAGGTAGTCCGCCAGACTGCGAAACCGTTCCTACAGTGGCCGCCGGCTTCGTATTGGCAAGATTGTATCTAAGACAAATCCAATTCCCTCCGCCCAAACTCAAAAACTCAGCAGAGTCGTTCAGCGCAGTGGCGATATTCAGCCCGCCTTGGAGAATCAGTGATGTTGCGTTGTGGGTCAGCACCAGGGCGCCAGTAAATCGCACCGTGCGTCGAGCCCCTGCCGCGACAGTACCGAGTCCGGTAATTGTTGTTGTGCCACTGATAGTGATGACGTTGGATGCTGCCGCGCCAATGTCCACCGTCGCTGCCGAAGCCAATGCCACCGGAGTGGCGTCGTTGATCGCGCCGGTCATTTTCCCGCCAGCAAGCAGCAGTCGAGCAGCCACTTGAGCCTGAAGCTTTCCAAGACCGGACAGAACCGTATCACCAGCAAATACTGGCGTCCCATCCGTGGTTACAAACCCCATAAGCGCAACGTTACGAACTTTGGCGTCAGTGAAGTACTTGTTGGTAGCGCCCTCTGACAGTCCGTCGGTGTTGGTCAGCGCCGCAAGCTGCGCGCCGAACTGATTCACCATCGCTCGCAGCGCATCAGCCGAATCCTTGACGTATCCCTGCATCGGCGCCAGTGCGTAAACGCCGGCAGCGTTGGTCACACCCTGGTAGTTCGGCGAGATTGACAGCGCGGTGTCGCTGGCAATGTTGGTGACTTCGTACCATCCGCCGTCCGGCCCACGGAACGCGTCACCGACCCGACTGTTGGCAATGAATGCGGTACCCGTACCGATCACGGCATTGGAATTTTGGGTGACAGAGACCGTTCCTGATTTGTACCAGGGCATTGAGTATCTCCAGAAAGATATGTGCAGAGCGAAAGAAGTCAGGCCAGTAATTTGGCGCAGAGAAATGGACGGTGACCTTGGTCAGTCCAAGCAGTTGTTGCGAGGCTGTACATCATGATGCGGCCGTTTGCGTAGTCGACACCGAGCGCGCAACCACCTCCGGCTGCATCGTTGTGGCAGTTCATTGCAAAGGGGTTGAGGGAAACATACTCGCCTACACCGAGGACCTTGTTGATCCCCCAGAAATACCGTCGACCCACCGTGAGGACATCGGAGCCAAGGTAACTCCAGTTGCCGGCAGCGAAGGTCACGACGACTGCCGGAGCGCCACTGTCGTAAACCAGCGCCGCGTTCTGATCCCACAACCGCAGACCGTAGGCTGCCGTGCCCATGGACGCCCAGGCGGCCACGAAATACTGGCCGCTTAACGTTGCGTTGACGTTGGATGCTTTCATGGTGAACCCGGTCCAGTTTCCCGGCCCGCCGGTAAACCACACCGATATCGGAACCTGAATCGCTCCCTGATCCGGGCGAATGAACACTAGCGGCGGGTCCTGGCTTGTAATTGCTCGGGCAAACACCCCTGACGCATTGGTAGTCCCCGAATACGCACCCTTGGTGAGCATGCAAAGTCTGGGGGCCTCGGCGTCAATCTGAACAAATGCAGTGTCGTTGATGCTCTGAAATCCAAAGCTCATGTCGAGTACCTTATCGCGTAGCCCTTGGCAGCAACCGTTGAGCCGATAGTGGAAGCACTTGCAGATGGATTTTTTCTTCTGACAACCACCTGGCCCACCGCCGTCGTGACGAACGGATAGGACTTTTGGTTCCCGCTCCCGTCGGTTTCGGATGACTGCACATCCTGCGCCCTTGTCGGAATGATCATGAACACGCAGTTGGCCGGGTTGAAGCCCGGAATGTTCAGCGTGTAACTGGGCGTGGCGCCACTGAAGTCGATCACGCCCTGCCAAATAACCTGGTAGGTGAACGTATTGGTATCCATGGAGAGACCGCCGTTCCCGTCCCAGACCCGCATTCCATAAGCCATCTTTCACCCCAAATAACCGAGACGCACACGCAGCACATTGTTGGCGTCGTAGACCGAGACGTTCAGCGAGTTGATCACCAGCCGCCCCTGACCTGGGACGATGCCGTTGATCTCCAGCGTTCCGTCCTTGTTGAGAATCCATCCCTGCTGGCCGGCGATGTAGTTCGTCGAGCTGATGTAGCTTCCGATCTTAGCGTTGGTTATGGTGCCGTCAGCGATAAACGCCGAGTTCATGAACACCTGGCCACCCTGCACTGCAAACGGAACCGAGATGGCGCCGCCGGCGATCGTGTTGACGATGGCGAAGCGATCGGCACTCACCAGGAACTGGCTTTGCAGGCCGGCGCCGGTGTTCTCGATGCCCAAGCCGATGCCGGCTGCGATGTATTGCCCTCCCGCAGTGACCTGCATCTTCACCGACCACATAGTTGAGAGCTTGCCGTTTGTATCCGCAAATGCGGTTGAGGTCTGTTGTATTGCGGCAGTGTTGCTGCCCACAGACGCACTCAATTGATCAATCTTTGTTGCAGTTGCAGAGTTGTTCGTGGCGACCACTTCGGTGAGGCTGGTTACGTTGGCGGCAACCTGAGTTATACCGTCGGTGTTGGAAGTGATCTTCGCGTCGTAAGTCTTCAGCTCGCGCGCTGTTGCCTCGGTTTCCGATGCCCGGACCTTCTCTTCCGCAGCGATAGCCGCCGTGCTGGTCCACCCTTTTATGGCGTCTGCCAGGTCGCCCTCCCCGTTGTCGTTCCGGTAAGAGGCGCGCAGAGCCTGGAATGCCGTAGCCTGCGCGGTGACTTCGCCGTCCAGCTCTGTTATATCGGCGGTGTTAAAGGCGACCTGCTGAGCCAACCCATTGGCCGTCTCGACCGACTGCCCCACGTCCAGCCAGTAAGTGGTGTTCGGCGGTGGCGTGTTGATCGGAACTGCCCCCTTCGCCTGGTACAGCAACTGGCCAGAGCGCACGATCGCGTTCTTCACGTAGGTTTTGGTTGGGTCGTAGCTTTCGTCCAGCGCATCGATCTGCGTTTGAAGCCCTGGAATCTTCTCGATCTCGTCCAGCAGGTCCTGGCCAAGTTCTGTTTCGGTTATCTTGCCGGCGATCATTTCGAGAATGGCCGCGGCGTCGGCGCTCGATTGACCCTGCACGCCCATACCAATCGGGTACCACGGACCGATGTTGCCGATCCGATCCACTAGGCGACCCCAGAAGTAGAGCGTCACGCCTGCGCGCAAGCCCAGCATCGAGAAATCGCTTTGTGGGTACGAGAGGTCTGTAAGCTTGGTCGCGGCTTCCAATCTGGTCGTCGGGCCGTACCAGATTTCTGTCCGCTGCGTGTCCTCTGCGCCAGCCGGGAAGCCCCACTTCAAGTAGATGCCGAACAGCAGCGGTGTCGCCGTCAGATAGCTGAGCGCCGGCGGAAGACCCTCCTTGCCCTTCAGATAAGTCAGGATCGAGTTGCGCCAGACCGAGGAGATGTCGAAGGCGCTCACTGCCCGAACGCGAGCCACATACGCGCCGGCGTAGATGCCGACCACATCGACACTGGTCATCCCAGTGCGCTGCAGCTTGATCCAGTTCCCGCTGTCCTTACGCCACTCGACGTCGTAGCCGACTGCGCCGTTCACCGCAGGCCAGGAGATGGTCATGGTGGCCACGGCGATGCCCTGGGACACAACCGAGTTCGACGTTACGGTAACGCTGGCCGGCGCCGGAACCACGGTGATCGGAATCACGCTGATCGGCCGCTCTTCCAAGCGCGCGCCGGTGTCGATGTAGGCGAACTTACTCGGGTCGTACTGAACCGCCGAGATCTCGAAGACGCCAGGCTCCGGGCGAGACACACTGGTCACGCGATACAACGGCACGGCCAGGTCGTCAGCATCCAGCGCCCAGACAAGTTCAGGCTCCGGCACCGCAGAGTAGGCAACCGTCACGGTAACTACGCGCCCCGCGACGGATTGCACGGTACGGCCCTCACACTTTCCGTTGGGCAGGTTCAGGATCAAACGGTCCCCGGCTTTGGCTTGGGTTTCACGGTCGAGCGTGATCGAGCGGCCAGCAACCGCCGAGATGCGCCCGCCGATCGCGCGGCCGGCCAACAGTTCATCAGCCACCGGAATGACGTAGCCAGGCAGAGGGATGCGACCATCGAGGCCAACACGGAAGTTGATTCCGCGATCCCTCGAATTGGTCAGTAGCGCCCATTTGCCGCGACGCTGCGCCTCCGACTCTCGAGTGCAGCCAATTGCGCTGATCTCCAGTGGATTGTCGCCATAGCGGCGCTGAAGCTTGGCGTCGGTCACGGCAGTGACGTCGGTGTCGTAGTTGTTCGCCGGGTTGTCGTAGCTGATCAGCGCTCGACTGTACCGGGTGCGCTCCGATGCGCTCGAGTAAGTGAACTTGCCGTCAATTACGTTCGCCCGGGTATATGCAAAGTCGAAGTCGGTTGCGCGCGGCATGTCGGACAGCGTGAAGACCTGGCCTTGAGCCCAATAGGTCATGCCGCGGTAAATTGCAGATATGTCGCGGAGCAGCGACCAGGCGTCAGCCTTGCCCTGCAGGTTTAAGTTGCAGATGAAGCGCGGCTCTTGGCCGCCAACGCCGTTCGGCACCAACTGATCGCAATACTGGGCGATCCGGTATAGCTCCCACTTGTCGACTTGCCACGGTTTGATGCGGCGACCAAGGCCGAAGCGATCGCTGACGGTAATGTCGTAGGTCATCCACGTCGGGTTATCGGTCCAAGCCAGTTTGAAGGTGCCGTCCCAAACCCCGGTGTAGGAGCGACTTTCTGGATTGTAATTGCTCGGTACCTGGATTTTCCGGCCCTTGCACTTGATCGTCACGGCGGGGATGTTGCGAAACTGCTCGGCCGAGAATTCGATGTAAAGCAGCGCGGTGTTCGGATAGCGCAGCTTCGCGTCGATCACCTCGGTGAAGCCCGCGATCTGCATAGTGTCGGCAATTTTGTTGTTGTTCTGGTTCGGTGTAATCCGGGTAACGCGCATCAGCCAGCCAGTGGTTGCTGCGGGCAGATCAATGCGGCGAGTGCGCTCATAGCTGCTGGTGGTCTTGCCGTCCACGGCCTCACTCAACACCTGCTGATAAGCGCCACCATCGGTAGCCAGCTCAACCTTGTACTCAATCCGGTACCCATTCACGTTACCGTTGGCATCAACCGATTGCAGGGCTGGCCAGGCGAAACGCAGGCGCACGGCCGAAAGTTCGGTGTTGTTGATCGCCCGGACCCACGGGGTGCCGCTTCGCAATTCGATACCGAGGGAGGCTTCGTTCTCAATCGACGGGATGCCTTGGATATAGCCCTGCTCGACCGAACCGCTCCGGAACTCCCACTTCACATTCGGGAAGTTCATGTTGCCCTGGGGGTCTTGCAGCGGCGTGTTATCGAGGTAGATCTCCTGAGCGGTGGGGTTGCCAGCGAATTCACCCTCACCGATCGCAATCAGGATTTTCGCCACAGCAACCGAACGCAGGCTGTCCGGCGCCTCGGTTGGGGTCTTTGGCTTGTCCGATCCGCCTTTGGCGCCGTAGATTTCAATCTGTTCTGCTGCGCCCATACTTTCCTCCAGGCGAAAAAAAACCGCCTCTTGGGCGGCTGCGGTATTCGTGGCGAGGCTACATCTGGTCTTCGGCGTAAATCGCTGCACTGATGATGGCACCACCCCAGCGACGCTCCCCATAACAGAGCGGTACCGGGTTGCCAGAAGCGGTGGTGTTCTTGGCGCTTCCGAAGGCGTAGCCGGGGGTGTTCTCGGGGGCTGCGCTGGTTTTCAGACCACCGGGTTGTGGGCTGAGCATTTGAATGACCCCCCCGGCGATCAGCGAGGCCCCCATCATGATCAGAGCCGAGCCAAATGGCGCTCCTGCACCAAACGTACCGCCAGTGATAACAAGGCCCACTACGATGAGTACCGCGCCGATAATTGTCTGAAGTGCTCCTGCCTTTTTGTTGCCGGTAATGATGGGCGCGATGCGGATATCGCCATCCCCTGCGTATCCTAATTCCTCCTCCCCAATATTCGTCTTCCCGCGGAAAACCGCGAATTCAATGCCCTTGGATTTCGCATTGGAAAGGAATCGCTCGAAGCCTGGGATCTGAACGCACAGCGCCTTGATTGCTTCCGCCGGCGACCTGACCGAGAGTCGGAACGACCGGCCAAATTGCCGGAGCTGCCCATACAGTAAGATCGTGGTCATGGGTTGGTAGTTGATCGCTAGCGCAGACATGCTTTTCTCCAGGCTATAAAAAACCCGCCTAAGCGGGTCTTGGATTTGGGTTCATTTACAAACATCTTTGCAGTGCAGTCAGACGCTTTTGAGAAATCCAGTTATTCACTACTGCGTAGTATTTGGCCACTGACCCTGACGCGCCCGGCTGAATATCAACGAAATAACCTGAGCCCACCGTGAAAACTGTGTATCCACTATCTCTGCCCGGCTGCTGAGTAGCGCCAGGCTCTCCTCCGAAGATTGGTTGATTCTGCCACTCGTACTGGACACATTTTGCGAGGGATTCGTCAGTCTTCTTGGAATACAGAATCTTGCTCGGACCTTCTTGCCGTGCCTCATTCATTGTCGGCGCCATGCATCCCGCCAACAGCATCACCGCCACCGCGCCTATCAAAATCCGCATGATTCGCCCTCATCCTGAAGGGGGTGACTGTAGCACTGAGATGCCAGAAATAAAAAAGCCCAGCGCGTGTGCTGGGCTCCAGCATTGCTGGCAAATCTCAGCCTGAGATTTTCAATGTGAGAGCCTCAATCAATCGTTGCTTTATGGCTTCAACAACTTGAGAGAACTGTCCGTCCGCTACAGTTTTCGATGTGTTCAAGGCAATATCACCGTTCACGCCTGCGAGGGTGACCGCGATAACGTCATCGCTAGCAAACATTGTTACATGCTGAATATAGAACCCCTTGGGTAGCTCCTCCGGGCTTTCTTCCAGCGTGATCCGTATTGCAAAGTTATATCGGAGGTCATCACTTTGGAATTCCATAGGATGGACACGCTTGAACTCACCACTATTAGTAGACCCTATATCTACGTAGTGGATTACCTTCCCATTCTGGTCTGTCCAGGTCTTAGATGGAAGATCGAGCGAAAAATCCATATCCCTCAGCAACTGATAGGCCGATTGCTGCAGGTGATCCCAATATCTCTCCTGCTCGCGACGATATGCGATAAAGCGGCTGGTTAAATCACTATATTTCAACATTGGCACAATCCTTCGTTTAAGTAGGGCCATCACTCTACCATCACGACGACTCATGCCTGTACGAATCCCCAGTAACGCCCCGCCCATGTTCAGTAGTAGCTTTTGGCCTTCCCAAAAACCAAGGAGCGGTCATGTCCATCAGAAGTCTTGCGAAGAATCTACCGGCTGATCCGGACAACAAAGGTTGGGTGCTGGGCTGGGCGGTTTTCAGAGACCGGCCCGATCCTTGGCACCTGGTCGATGTCTACGCCAGCAAAGCTATCGCTGAAGCTGAAGCTGAAGCGAAGCGCCTGGATGCTGGTTATATCGTTGAATACGGCTCCCACAGGCTAGGGTCGGACGATTTCGTAAGTGGACTCACGCCGCCGGAGTGAGGTCTGCAACTTCAACCGCTTGAAAGTTAATGCTGCCAGGCCCGGATACAATTTTCGCAGACAGGCCCGTCTTGCCGGTATAGCTCCGGCGATACCCGTCACCGCCGGGCCCGACCTTGCCGGAGTATTGCAAGCGGTCAATCTCGACGTCTCCATCGAGAATGGCTACTTCGGTCTCGACGCCGCAGAGCACGCCGCCGGGTTTGGTGAACAGGTCATTGATTGTCAGCACGTAGCGCTGGCTTGGCTGCACGCAGCCCTCCTTCTGCCGGACGGGCAGCGAGAAATGAATTGAAGGATTTCCCAGTCCTTTGCCTGCAAGCCCAAGGACTGGGATTGCGCCAATTTCGGCGCGTTTATGACCTGGAGGTCAATGCATGTCGTTCAAAATTACTTCCGTAGGAGTTGCAGTGGATGGGCGGCTGCTCGTCACCTTAAACAAGAAGTCGACTGGTACTAACACCCAGATATGGGTCACACCAACGTCTTCAATTCCTAGCCTCACAATCGCTGACATTGAGTTGCTCGCTAAGGAGGAAGCGGCAAAAGAGCACGCCTGCTAACGGCTGCAGCTCTCTGACAATGCGCTGATTCTCTGCGACAGAGCCTCATCCGCAATTGCTCTTTGTCCCGACTCGCCGCCGAGTCGGGCCTTTAACTCTTGAATCTCTCGCTTCAGATCGGCTACTTCCAGTGCAATGTTTTCTTGTTTGTTACTCATACCTTTCTCCCGCGGCCCTGCCGCGTCATGTGGTTGTTTGTGCATCTTTGTGCCTGAGGATCAGGCGCGTCCGGTCCAGCCAGGGACCGCCGAAAACGATGAGCTCGCTCGGACGTCCGTAGAGGTGGTGCAGCAGAAAGGGGCCAGGTCCAAAGGTGGCTGCATCCTCAACAGGTAGCGCCGGGTTTGCACCGAGGAAAATGCCGGCGTGGTTTGGATAAACCGTCCGCCCCACTTCCATGACGACCATGTCGCCGCGCTGTGGCTGGTCTACCCGGTAGAATCCAGCCGCTTCGTAATTCGCTTCATAGAGGCTGATGTTGTCCTTGTTCTCCCACCAACCATCGGCGCGCTCGAAGGCTTCGAACTCCAGCCCCCACTCACGCTTATACCAATCGGCGCAGACCTGCCAGCAGTCCCAGGCACCGTGCACAAATGGGCGCTTTAGCAAAGGGACATCACCAGTGGGCAACACAGTCCGCAGGTCGCCCTCGGGCCAGCTCAGAATATGCCAAGGCATCGCGGTCGCTTCGCACATGGCGAGGTCGCGCGGTGAGGGTCGACTGGTAGCGTCTGGGTGTGAATGAAAGATCCCAATCACCTCGCCCATGTCTTCCGCCGCAGCGTAATCCTCCGGCTCGATCCGAAACTCTTCGGTCGGCTCGGTCGCGACGTTCCGACACGGAAAGTACTTCTGCTTGCGCCCGATCGCCACCACAAGGCCGCATGCTTCCTTTGGGTGTTGGGCAGCCGCATGCGCCTCCATGGCGCTCAAGATGTGCTTGCGCATGGTCAGCTCCGTGCGATCAGGGACACCGCGGGGAATCCGCCGTGAGGAAGTTGGTTGTTCTGTCCGAAGCGCAATTTGCAGGATTTGAGCCCGCCCTTGCACTCGTCCTTGCTGGGGTCGTCAGTAGGGTTATCGTCGTCATCAAACATCGCGCCGCCGGTGTAGCCGCAGTTAGGGCCGCGGTAACCGCCTGTCATTGCCCAGTGGCAAAAGGTGGTCATTTGGCGCCCGGGCAACCCGTGGTTATCGATCTCACCGGGTGACGACAGATCCCACTGCACGACCTCGCCATCCTCACCGGTCTTCTGGTCGATGAACCAGATTTCCAACGCCTCTTGTGTCGGGTCTGCGGTCGGATTGCCCTCAGGGAAGTTCGCGGCATCCAGGTACTGGACCAACGTCTCGCGCACGGTCAGCTGAAACTTCAGCAGGTCATCGAAGGCAAGGCACAGTGCGGTGATTCGCCCATTGACGTTGCCAGCCATAAACGTCGGTCGTGTAGCGCTGCCGCTGCTGTCTGCGCCGATGCCTTCAATCTGTACCGGCCAGGCCGCGTACTCGTTGCCCTGCCAAATGATCGACTTCGCAGGCAGTTCGTCAGGCGACCCCTCGTACGCCAGCAACTCAGCCGGAGTGTGCGGAATCGCATGAGCATGGAAGCGCAGCACATCCGCACCGTATTCCGTGCCGTCGATTTCAAACAGCCGCACTTCCCCACCGGGCTCCAGCTTCTGGATGTCCGCAATCAAAGCCATGTGGCATTACCTCAGGGGTGGAAAGTTTGTTCGAAGGTGGCGGTCAGCGTGTAAACCGAGCCGCCTTTGTGAGAGGGCTGGTAGCCGTTGGGACACTTGTAGAGGCCGAGCTCACCGAGAGGCGGCGTCCACAGGAATGCTTTCGCGCCCTTATGGCGATCTAGGAAGGCGATAATTTCCTTGATCCGCTCCGCACTGCCGGTGTGGCTGATGGGCCAAGATTGCACTTTGTTGTTTATCCCATCAGAGACCGACTGCTCGTAGCCATCGCCAAACTGCTTGGACCGGGTGCGCTGCTTGATATCGCCAGTTGCACCCTTTTCGATTTGCCAGGTGAATCTCTCAATTGTCATGAATCACCCCGTGATGGCTCTGTTGATTTTTCCACCCCGGCGCAGGTCGACGCTCACCAGCTTCTGGTAACGCTGATCAACGAAGTCGGCCAAGTCCTTACCGAACTGCTGGTAAGCAGGATCGTCAGTCGTGGAGCTGGTTGATCCATCGCTGGCCACCATGACTTGCACACTGATCGTTGTTCCGCCACCAGAGCCACCGCCAAGTGCAGCGACACCAGGGCCACCACCAGACGTCAGCGGCGTTACGCTGCCGCCGTTCGCGCCCGTCATGAGGAATGACTTGCCGCCCTCGTTGTACAGCTCCGGCCCCAGCTCATTGACTTCGTACAGGGAGTTCGGCGCGACAGGACCGCCGGCCGCTCTGTAGCCGGAGAAGTCGACATTTGTATAACCAGCCTGCGAAGCCCCCGCAGCAGAAGAAGCGGCACCGGCAGAGCCGGAAGCAAACCCGTTACTGCCACCGCCACCGACGAAGTAACTGGTTGCGGCGCCGACCAAGCTACCCAGCAGCGCTGAACTGGCCTGTCGAGTGGCGATGCGAGCCATGTCCGCCAAAATCGATTTAGCGAAATCCCCGAACGATGCCTTCCCCGTCATGGCGAAGTTGACGATCGAGTCCTCCATGGAGCTGAAGGCGTTGGTGAACAGGTTCCGCGTTTGGCCGGCAATGTCCCGAGCGGAGTCCAAGTAATTGGCCCAGGCCGAGGTTGCACCCTTCGTCCAGTCACCCTGTGCCGCTTCGACATCGGCATAGTTCTGCCGGATCTGGTCGGTGGCCGCTTTGTTCGCGTCTGCGAGCGCTTTCGACTTCTGCTTGAACTCTTCCGGGTCCATGTTTCTGGACGGGTCGGAACGCTGGTTTTCCAGATCCAGCGACTGCTGCGAAAATCGGTCTTGCTGGCTGTTCAGCTCGCCGTTGAGCGCGTTCTGTCGATCGCCTTCGCCGACGCCGTTGACTGCACGCTGACCGGCAAGCGCCAGAGCTTCCTGTTGCTGCCCGAGGGCTGCAACGTATTGGCTGATGGCGTAAGTCTGCTTGTCGAGGCGACCTGTCTCGGCGGTGGCCAGCACTTCCTGTTGGCTGTCGGCATCCTTTTGCGCCTTGACCATCGCTGTGCGTGCGTCAGCGATCTTCTGGTCGAGTTGAATGCGCTGCGCTGCTGTGGTGCTGGATTTGTTCTTCACGGCCTCCAGTGACGCAATCTCAGCTTCGTACGCCGCCGTTACTTCGTCCCTTTCGTTGCCGATCAGGCCCTCCCGTTTCTGCGCGTACTCGGCTTGAGAGATAAGCCCAGCCTTCTGCTGAGCATCCAGTTGCTTCTGGGCGTTGCTGTACTCGGCCACAATGGAGGTGAGCTGGTTTTTTGCATCGTTGAAGCCGGACAGATCGACACTACCCGCTGCGGTCTTAGGGTCTTTTTTGCTGTCATCGATAGCCTTTCGCAGCTTGTCGTATGCTCCGCCGGAGAACTTGGCTCCGTCGAAATTTACACCATCAAGCAGCGAAGCCTTCTGCCCTGTTTTTTCCGCGTCCTGATAAAGCTTCATGAACTGATCGTTGAGCTTTTTGTAGGCCTCCTGGCGCTTTGCAAGCGGGTTCAAGTCCTCCATCCGCTTATCCAGATCCTTCTGGACGGCGATCAGCTCCTTGTTTGCGTGGGTTGTCTCGCCGGTTGCTCCGGCAAGGTTCTGGCTGGCCAATTGCCGAGCTTTCAAACCTGCAAGCTTTGCCTCCAGTGCTGCGGTGGAATCATCGTTTTCGCCTTCGCCCAAACCCAGGAACGAATTGAGCGAACTGAGCCCGTTCGATACCGCGCCAGCAACTCCGCCACCTTTGCGAGTGTCGAGCACACGCTGAGTGATCTCGATCTGCTTGGCTAGGTCCGGGAAAACTTCCGACCGAATGGCGCCATAGGCACCGGTGATCGCGATCTTGATGTTGTCCCAATCGCGCTCAACATCTGACAGGGAAGCTCGGTAGGCCTTCAGCCGCTCCTGTGCCGACAGATTCAGGCTTTCACTCAGGACATCCAGCGCGCGCTGATGGTCGCCCTGATCGTCGATGGCCTTGATGACTTCGTACTGCTCATAGGTGAGCAGGCCGTATTGGTCACTGATCTTCGCCGCGGATTCGGTCGCGGTATCGCCAGCGTTGGCCAGGGACTTGGCGATATCCCCCGCCCCCTTCCCGGTTACCTCGCCGATGGCGGCCGCTGCCTGAGCCAGATTCTGCATCTGGACGCCGCTTGTGGCGGCACCGGATGCAAGAGCAATCACTGCATCGCGCGCACCAGATAGATTGCCGGTCAGGACACCAGCCGATTCACTCATGGCCTTCAGGTTGGCAATGCTCTGGCCTGCGTCGCTCGAGCCGCCATTGATTGCGGCGTTGAACGCTCGGGCCTGCTTCATCGCATCGAAGTAGGCGTACCCGAGGCCGCCAAGAACACCAGCGAGAAGACCTGCCGGAAGTAGCAAAGCCGCCATGCTTTTGGCTGAGGCTCCGGCGCCGGCGCCGAGTTGTGCAATGGCCCTCGCCCCGCTGCCCAAGTCGCCAGACGACAGCGCGTTGGTCAGCTGCATCACGTTTTCTTGAGCTTGACGGGTGCCGAGCTTCAACTTGTCGAACGCGGTTTCTGTAGCGGTGAGGCCGGAACGGTCCTTGCCGATTTTGGCCAGGCGCTCTGCGTAAGCTTCGGCGTCGATTCCGCCGGCTTTGTGCAAGTCGTTAAGCGCCCTTTCCTGAGCCTCCACCTTGGCCAGCTTGGCTACCAAGGGGTCGATGCCGTTGACAGTACGCTTCAGCGCCTCAATGCGACGATTCTCCGCATCTATCAGACGCTGCTTCTGAACGAGCTCCTTGGCTTCAGCTTTCTCGATCTGGTCGAATGACTTACCGAGCCGATCTTGATAAGCCTCCTGCTGCTCAATGGTGACCAGACCACCCTTGCGAGCGCGCTCCAGCAGCCCTTCAGCCTGAATCAACTGTTCAATGCTGCCGATGTTGCCGGACATCGCCTTTTCGAGCTGGCTGATGATGGCGATTTCGCTGGTCGCGCTTGCGCCTGACTTTCGTCTTGCGTCGGCCTGACGCTGTGTGGCGCCAGTCGACTTGTCGATCTCCTGGGCAACTTCACGCTCGGCCTGAACGATCTTCTTGCCGGTGTCGGCCAACCCGGTCCCGGTCTTGCCGAGGTCGTCGATTGCCTTTTCGGCATCAACAGCCGAATCGACCAGTTTGTCCAAATCGTCAGCGGCCTTGACCGCCGACGACGAATTGACCTCGATACCCAGGGACGCGAAGTTGGTGGTCATTTACTGCCCCTCTGTTCCGCCATCACCCGCAGGGCTTCGGCTTCCATGATGCGGAGATCTTGGAAAATGTCGGTGGCTTGGACCCGGGTTAAACCGAGGAATCCAGCGACATCGCGAATTGACGTGTAATCCAGACCGGTAGCGCCGCACGCGCCCGTACGCCACTGGGTGCTCATGGCCTCGAACACCTGGAACGCCGGCCAGGTGTCAGGCCAGACTTCGGCCTCGTCGCCGTAGTCTTCAGCCGAGAACCCGAAAGCATCTTGACCTTGGATGGTCGGCTGATAGAGGACGCGCGCGACGCTGATTAGTTTCCCAGGCGAGCCTTGCTGTATGCCTCGGAGTAGGCCGCCAACACTGCGCTTGGTGTGGCGCTGATCGAGCTGACCAGGATGCGGAGGTTTTCGTCGGTGAAGTCTTCATCGACATCCCAGCCCACGACGATCGCCTTCAGTTGTTCCACCTGAAGGTCAATCAGCAAGGTGGTGAACTTCTCCAGGCCCGCCTCTTCAGACTTCTCACCCAGAGCCTTATGCCGCTCTCCCCAGCCAGCATAGAGGGTTGCCAGTTCGGCACGGTCGCGATACTTGAACTCAAACCCCACCTTCACTGGCTCGCCTCCGACCGTGGGAAGCATCACGTCAGCTTTGAAGGTGGGGTTCTGGATCAGTTTGAACTTGGCCATGAATCCCCCTTATGCGGCGTAGCGGATGAATTTGGCGACCACGGCAAACACGGCGGTGACTGCCATGATGTTGTTCTTGGTCAGCGACGGCACGTTATCGAACGAGGCGAACGCGTTGTAGGTGATGACACCGCCAGAGGCCAGGTTTACGCGGACCGCGCGCGGCTTTTTGTCGTCGTCGGCTTCCAGCAGCACGTCGTTATGCGGCAGGCTCGGGTCATCTGCCATGGTCAGCGTGAAAGACAGCGCCGATTTCGACGTTGGAATCTGGTGCTCATCGTCCTCCTCAAGGAACGAGTAGGTGACGTTCTGTTGTTCGCCGCCGGACTTGCTCGATTCCGTGACTTGACTGATGGGGGTCCAGGTCAGAATTCTCCGAACCGATCCAGCGCCTGCACCAGCGATGAAGCGCGCTGCATTAAGCGTATTGACCGACTCAAGCACGAAGGCATCGGCGGTCACGCTCTTGATCCGAACGACGCGATTGCTTAGGCGGGCCCAGCCAGACGTCACCTCGACAAAATCACCCACTTCAAGATCGTGACCGACAGACGAAACAGATGCCTCGGTTGCGTTGGTGATCGCGGTAAAAATTACCGGCGTGTCATAAGACGCAGCGATACCGACAGTCGAGCCGTTAGGTAGAAACACACTCATTGGTTTTTCCTCTTTTCAGAAATGACAAAACCCGCTCAATGGCGGGTTCTGGGTTTGCCCAATGGGCGAATTAGTTGGTGTCAGCGCGGTACAGGAATGAGACCGGCACGGTGAATGTGGTGTCGTCAGCGATGCCGGGGCCAGGGTCAACCGGCGTCATTGTCACGACGGTCAGCGCGCCCTTCGTGTTCCGCTCGTACAGCGGGAACAGTGCGGCGATTTGATCGGCCAGCGCGCCGGCTGCACCGCGATACTTGCCCGATGGCGTCACGATGCTGACCTGAAAAACGCCG
The DNA here is from genome assembly GCF_054897825.1 of Pseudomonas sp. ZS1P83. Lineage (NCBI taxonomy): Bacteria > Pseudomonadati > Pseudomonadota > Gammaproteobacteria > Pseudomonadales > Pseudomonadaceae > Pseudomonas > Pseudomonas sp. ZS1P83. The sequence continues at coordinate 2,034,178 of NZ_CM142706.1, read as the reverse complement.
GCGTACAGCTTGTGGTCGCCGCCAAGCGTGTTGCTGGCGGTGTCCGCTGGCAGCGTGAATGCTTTCAGGTAGGTCGCGCCGTTCACAGGTGTATAGGCCTCGTTCTCGACGACGACCTTCAATGGCACCGGCAGCGCTTTCGCCCAGTTGATCAACCTAGCTTCGTATATTGACGCGATGAGGTTATGGCTCATACCTGGTGTTTCCTGATGGCTTCATCGACGATCTGCTGGAACCGGGCCAATGTGATGCGAACCATGCCGCCTGGCGCTTGCGTTGAATGCCCGTATTCCAAGCTGATCGCGTACGGCAGGTTGTTCACGATGTAGGCCGTTTCGCCGATGCTCAACTGTTCGACTTGAAGCCTCAGCTTGGCGAGCGTCACATTCCCTGCCGGGTCGATCTGATCAAGAACTCCGTCAACCGGCGAGCCAACAGAAAATTGCCAGTTACCGCGGAACCGTCCGCCGACATAGCCCTTGCCAGCGACCAGGCCGTTCACGTTGAAGTTCTGGTCGCGCTCGGTCTTGGTCAGGGGTTTGGCGTACTTCACACCGCGCTTAAGCTTGCCGGCCTTGTTGAAGTTGCTGTCGGTCAGGTTGATGACCGTATTGCGCACGGCCACCTTGAAGTCATAGGCATCGGCTGCTGCTGTATTGGCCTGGCGATGCGCAACGTTCGCCGCCCAGATCTCGGGGTTGCCCACCGGTGACATGCGGATAACGCTGCTACCTATCTCGATCACGATTTCGCGGAAGGTGGCATCGAGTCCGGCCTGGGCCTGCTCGGCGAACTGGCGGATGTTTTCGGCGAAGCTGCCGTTGAGGCCTGAGTACTTGCTCATATCAGACCCTCAACTGGACCGTCCAAGTTGCGCCCGCTGGATCCTGGCCGACATTTAGTGCGCGCTTGCCGCCGATGACGTCACCGATTTCGGGCGCCGCAATAATTTCGGTCGGAACACCCAGCAGCGTGATGAAAAGCTCGTTCTGCAGAATGATGAGCTTTTCGTCCGTCGTCTGAATAAGCGCACCGTCAATTTCCTTGCTCAAGTAACTGCCGAAGATTCCGCGACCCGCGTAGTTCGTGATTGTCTCGGGCGCGCTGCCGGCATCAGGATCGTATTCCCCCTGCACCTTGCGTACTCCGAGAACAGGCTTCACGGCATCAGCCAGGCCGTCCGGATCATCGAATGCCTCAGCCATCTCCGCTTGAATCTCTTCGCGCATGCCCATGGTCAGATCCTTTTCAGCATCATCACGCCGGAGCGTTTAATCCAAGGCTCCAGCAGGGCAAGGGCGAAGTTCACACCTGCCGACTGGTCGACGGAGCCCGCCACGTATGTCTTGCTTACCGAGGTTCCTGACTGCGCCGAGACAGTCTTGCTCTGCACTTCCTTCTGGGTAGACGTGTACAGCTTGCCCGCCGCCGCCTCTTTGGCGACCTGGGCGCCGGCTGTTTTAATCTCGGTCGGAATCGGATCGGGAACAGCTCGCCGAATCTTGGCCGTGAGCCAGGCGTTGGCCATGGCTACAGCAAGGACTGGATCACCGGTGCCGGCCCAGCCAGGACCCAGCGAGGCATCAACATCGGCAACAGTGATGAAGTCGGTCATGTGCAGTCCTTATTCCGCTGGCACCAGGGCTTGCAGGTCTTCTTTCTTGGCGGTTGCGTCGAAGGCAATGCCCTTGACGGTCAGCCACTCTTTCAGCTCGGGAACCTTCATTTTCAGAGGGTCAGTTTCCTGCTCGTTCTGCTCACCCTTCAGCGCTTCCGCGATTTCCTCGGCAGTGCTGCGGGAGGCGTAGCCTTCAGGCGGGTAGTTGCTCGCCTTGTAGCCTGCAGCGACGAATTCGACGACCCTCGGGCCGTCTTCGAGCAAGTCTGTCGACTGCTTCCCGTCTTCAACTGCGATGCCGGCACGCTGATAGGCCGCAGTGATATGCGGGAAATCGCCGTCGACAATTACCTTGGTCGCTGCGCTGATGACACCGAAGAACTCATCGGTCAGGCGATAGCAAACCCCAGGCTCCGCACCCGGCTTGTCGGTATAGATAACCTTCATGATTCTCTCCGTATCGGCTAGAGCGCCGCATGGCACGCCGCCGAGAATGGCTTACGGTGTGACGGTGCCGCTGATCACGGCCGCGAAAGGAACCTGCTTGCGATCAAAGACGCGCTCCCAGTTGCCAGCAGCAGCGTATTGCGCGGCGGTAGGGCTGAGGTTCTGGTTGGTGCTGCCCTTCCAGCTAAAGCCGGCCGGTTGCAGGATCAGCGTCTTCCGCTCCCACAGGACCTCGGCGCCGCCACCGTTACCGCCGGAAGCCTTACGTTCCAGTTCGACAGGCACGGTTGGATTGCCTTCGCCGTAGCCGAACGCGCCCTGGCCGAAGAAGACCGACAGATAACGACCAGGGCCGTAGATCAGGCTGTCATCCATGAACACCGGCTTGCCGAGGTAGGTCGCCAGGATGATCTTGCCGTCGGAGTCGCGCAGGTACTCGATGAGGTCCTGCTTGACCATCTGGTTCATCACTACGGAGTGCACGCCGATAGCTGCAAACACATCAGCAGCATCGCCCGAAGTGAAAGCTGCATCTTGGAACGCACCAGCGCTGATGGTCGCACCTGCATCGACAACCATGTCACCGGCATCATTCAGGATGTTCGAAGCGATCACGCCGCGGGCTGCACCGAGCAGGTAACGCTGCCAGCGGCGAGTCCAGTAGGTACCGAAGCGGTTACGGATGTGCTGCATCGGTTCGGAGTTGGCGAGCTCCGAGGTCAAATCCGCTACGCCGTAGCCTTTGTTGAGGTACAGGGTGCGGGCGCGCATGCTGCCCTGCTCTGCCTTGCCAACTTCACCCAGGTCGTCCGGGTTGTCGTTGGAGATGTTCGGCTCTTCGTCAGCGTCCAGGTCCTGCCAGTAGCTGATTTCCGAGGTGCCCTGGCCGTTCTGCGCAATGGCATCGAGCTCGGGGGACTTGGTGATGATGCCCGACTCAAAGACAGCGGTCTTTTCCGGGGAGTTGACCGGCGCCAGAGCGCCGTAGTAATCGGCGACAAAGATGTCTGCCAGCTGGGTAGTTGCCATGGATTAGGTTCCTTTGGTGGCCAAGAGTTTTTTGAACTGCTCGGGGTTGTCGCGGGCCAGCGCAGCGCGCTCGGTTTCCGTGTACTCGCCCCATTTCTTCGTGGCCTTGCCACCGTTGTCGCCGGTCTGCCCGGCACCTTGAGCCCTTGGCCACAGGTGTGTTGCTGTTTCACGCAGCGATTCCGCCCATTCGAGCGGCGACAGCGGGGTTTTCCCGTCCTTCCCGTAAACGACTTCGCCGTCACGGTCGGTGGCGATCGCCTCGCCGTCTTCACTGAGTTTGAAAGTGCCCCGGGCGCGCAGGATGATGTCCTCGGCAGCCTCAGGGAGTGCGCCGGCCTTGATGGCGGCGGCGCGGATGGAGTCGGCCAGTACCTTGTCGCTGTATTTCGCGGCGAAGGCTTCAGCTTTGTCGGCGCGCGTCTTCTCGGCGGCCAGCTTGGTGTCGTAGTCGGTGCGCAAGCGCTCGGTGCGCTTGGTGATGACCTCGTCGAGCTTGCCCTCGGCGAGCAGGCGGGTTTCCTCGTCCTGGCCTACCTTGGTGAGCAAGGCCTTCACCGCGTTGATGTCCAGGCCTTCGAACTGGGTTTTGAAGCCATCCAATTCGGTCTTGGTGGTTTTGAGCGAGCTAAGCAGCTCGGTGTTTTTGTTCTTGAGGCCCAGCGTCGCGGCTTCAACTGCTGCCGCGATCGCGGTTTTTACAGTCGGGTCTTCAAGATCAATCTGGTTTTCGTCTGCCACTTGGTGCACCCCTTGGGTTTGGTTTCCCGCTTTGCGGGCGTAAAAAAACCCCGGCATGGCCGAGGCAAAGGAAGTATTCGAACTAAATTCTGAATGAGCGGTGCCGGCAACTTTCCTCTCGTAAACTTCCACTAGACTCAAAATCTGGCCGCGTTGGCCGTATTGGGAGATACGAAAAATGGAAGTAACTACCAGATGTTTTATTTTGATTGCCGGGTTTTCCGTGCTCGCAGGCTGTGCGGGTATTGATCTTGGGAATGATGGCCTCACTTACTACGATCCAGAGCCGTACCTTCTTGCGACGAACAAAGAAGACTGTTCCCAAACCATAAGCCCAATCACGATGCCAGGAGAACAGCGCTCACTTAAATTCAACAAAGGTATTGGGTCAGCAAAGCTAAACGTTGAACTTGCAAACGGAATGATTAAGACAATTGGGCAAGATACTGACACCCAAATCCCACAAACCCTTACATCCATAGCAGCGCTCGCTACAGCTGCGGTGGCTGAGGCAAAAAAGTGCGTACCAGAATCAATTATCTATAAGCAGAAGGGGTTGGTTTTTCCATATTCGATTCCTGGCCCCAGAGAAATCTAACAACGCTACTTAACCAATTTCAAACCCCGCATGACCAGGTAGTCGGCAAACTGCGTCCTGCTCGCCGTGTACGGTGGCGGGCGCATTCGAAAGCCCGGCGATGCTCGCTTGAGCAATGTCCGTCGTCCATTCGGCTCAGTACAATGTGTCGGCTCTTCGATTTGAAAACCCTGCTCGGCGGCATAAAGCTCGGCAGCGAGCCGCACCTGACCCCATTCAAGCTCAAAGGGCACAAACGTCTCGGAAAGCGTCTGATATTCGATCTTGCAGTCACGCCGTGGCCACGCCATTGCCTGATCCGAATTGGCCTTGCACCCCTTCCACTGACGCGCGTTGATGTCCGCCGCAGCACGCAACAGCAACGCGACCTGATCCTCGGCTGCCTCGGGTATGCGAAAGCCGTAGTAGTCGCGGTAGAAGGTCAGCTTCTCCAGCGGCACGAAACTGTTGGCATCTGGCCTTCCCTGCCCATCCTCAACAATGATCTGCATCGGCTATCTCAACCTGGTTGAGCCCCGAGTGTAACGCCTGCCCGAGTGAACATGTCAGGTTCGATTTCCTTCAGTTCAGCCAGGGTCAGCGGCTTGAACTTCTTGTCGAGCTGCAGCATGGCGAACTTCTCGGGCGTTAGCCCTCCATCCCGAAACAACTTACCCCGCATCGGCCCGAGAGCGTGGTCCTGGAAGCGCGCCGGCTGCGTTGCCAGCCACTCGTAATAGTTCAGGCCCGCATCGACCTGCCCGGCGCCGTTATCGCCAATCGATGCGCGTGTGGCGTCTTTTGCGAACAACTCCGAAAGCCCGGTAGTAGGCACCGTTGTCGATCGGCAGTTGATGTGCGCCGGCGGCAGCGGCCCCTTACCCAGGTCGAAGCGCATCCCGTCCAGGCCCTTGCATTGCTGTGAAGTCTTGCGGTCAAGCGTCGACACCCAGCGATAGCCCAGCACCACGTCACTGTTGGCTTTCAGCGTTTCCATTCGCGCTGTCGTGGCCACATGCTGAATCGCCGTCTGCACCACTGATGCCGCGTTGCGGTTGCTCACGGAGAGTATGCCGTCGGTGAAGTTCTGCGCCGCGGTTCCGCGCACTGCCTGAATGATCTGGGCGTTCGTCTGGCCCTGGCCGAACCCCAGCCGGATCGTGTTGGTTACCCGCATTGTTTCGGTTCTGGTCCAGCCGCTGAGGAAGCTCTTGAGCAGCTTGCCGCCATCCAGCCCTTTGACCTGTAGCGGATACGAGAACACCGCGGCCCGGATTGCTGCGTTGACTGGGACCACTGCGTCAATCGACATCGCATGGCTGAGGCTGTTGGCTTCGAAGGTGGACTCATACAGAGCGATGTCCACCAGATCTGCTTGCACCACATCACCGAATGCCTTGTAGATCTCCAGTAGCTTGCCGTCGACCCTGGCAAGGAACTGCTCAAGGCGATCACGGCTGTAGGTCGTCAACTCCTTGCGGGTCAGTTGCTCCCGCACCAGGGTGTCGATCTGGCGCAGGTACTTCTCGAACTTCTTGACCTCGCCGGCCTTAAGCCGCTCGATCATCACTGAGTGACGGGTCGTCTGCTCTAGCAGCTGGCTGTCGGCCTGTTCCTGGTTTGCTGTTGGCATCTTCTTTGTCCAGGTTGAGGCCGGCCGATTCGCGCTCGTCGCTGATCAGTTCGGCCTCTTCGTCGTAGAGGCGTTCCGGCAGCTTCCCGGTGGTCAGGTACTGCCAGTAGGTGTCGGCGCTGATGGTGCCGGCCATGACGCTCTTCTGAAGCTCGGACAGGACCTGAGGGTCGACCTGTGGAATCACAAACTCAGGGTTGACCTTGAACGTCACCTGTTTTGGGTCGTAGCCCTTCCATTCGGCGGCGTATCGAAGACCCTGCTCAACTGCTTCGGCGACCGTGACAACGATGCTGTGCAACGTCGCGTGCTGATCGTTCTGGCGCGTTTTGCGCGCCTCCCCCGACTCAGTGCCGCCCACATCCATCACCTTGGCGCCAGCCTCAACAGCGGCGTTGCGTTGGTCATCCATGGCGGTTCGAACCGCCTCAATGCCGGCGCCCTGGAACTCCAGATAGCCGCACTTGCCGAGCGGTCCGAGATCCCATGCAGCCGATGGGCCGGTGACGCTAAGCTCTACCGTTTCATCCAGGCCAGACACCCACGGTTGCGGGTGGCTTGTCTGGTGCAGCGCAGTGAAGTAGTCAGCGCTGAGCTGATAGGACTTCCGAGCAGCTCTGGCCATCGTTAGCAGCGGCACCTCATCCACGTCGGGCGAGTTGTCGGTCGAGCCGCAATAGATCACCGGCAGGTAGGACAGGCCTTTAACCAGGCGGTTGTCCGTACCGGTGGTGCCCAGTGGCCTCTCGTCCTCGACCAGTTCGCCCGCTTCATTACGTACCGAGGTGTAACAAACCTCGCCCTGCATAAAGAACTCACGGAAGACAGTCTCACATTCATGGCTGTATCGATCGCCGCCCTTCTTGCGGAACTCACGGAACACCGAAAGGACCAGGTCTTGTCGGCCTCCTTGATCAGCAACGTCCCAGTTGGTCGCGTTGCGAGTGGCATAGGTCGAGAAATACGGCTCGCCTGCGTCGTCGACGTTCACCACCAGCGGCACCCGGCCATGGGAAATGGCCTGGCGCACCATGCGGAAGAACAACTGCTTCAGGCCGAAGCCGTCGGAGGTGGCATTGTCTTCCAACCCTTTCAGGCCAGACGGTAATGCAATCTCAGGAATCAGCCGGGTAACCAGCCCCATCATCGACCGCAGCGAATCGCGCACCCAGTGCTCGTATTGCGCCCGGTTGGTGTAGTTCTGGTAGAGGTATTTGTTGCCGGTAACGTCGAGCTTTTCAGCCTCAACCATGCCACTCGGCTTTGGCAGGTTCAGGTCATTGCGCTTGATGGCGCCCTCACCCTCAAGGGCGTCGTCCATCATTTCCCACTCGGCGATGTGCGCGTCGAACTCGGGGTTTGTCGATTGCACTGGCATCAGGCCAATCCTCCAATACGGCGGACACCGCCTGTGCGTTTACGTCTGCCCATCGATACAGCGAAGTAGCGGAATGCGTCCGCGCCGTGTGATGACCAGTCGTGTAAGGGTTTGTCTTTCCAGCAGCCGCGCTTGTCGTCCCACTCTTTGCGGTAGTTCTCCAGGCAGGAAATGCCCAGCTCGCATTTGGACTCATCGAAGACACACGCAGGCAGGATCTCCCGAGCCTGCTCAATGCCCTCGTCGATGCCGAGCTTGGGGACCACGCTGAACTTGAGGCTGTATTTCTGCCCGTCGATCTCGTAGCCCTCCCGGGCCAGCTCGCGACGAGTCTTGCCGTCGCTGCCGAACTCTCGGTTATCAATGTCGTGCGGTCCCCAGTGATCGCCATACGTGTATTTGCGATCCTTGAGCACCTTCATGTAGTGCCGCAGGCCTTCACCGCTGTTCTCGTAGAAATCGATGACGTGGTATTCCTCGCCAACGATCCGGACAAACCAGATCGCTGTGGAGTCGCCTACGCCAATGTCCCAGATCGTATGGACCGGCAAATGGCTGTTGTCGGGCAGCGCTCCGATACGCTGAGCGGCGTAAAGCTTGGTGAACTGCTTGGCGTAGTAAGCGCCCTCGATCGACTGCTGGAAGGCCTCGGCCGGCAGAGACGGGTATTCCCGCTTCATATCGTCACCGAGCGTCTTCTCTTTGGCCGCGTACCAGGCGCGCTGGCCCGCATTTGTGACGATGCCGTGCTTGGCTGCCAACTCATTGAAGTAGTCGGTCAGACGCTGAGGGATGACCACGTCGGCAGGGTCAAGCCAGTAGGCTTTGTTCTTCCACCAACTGAAGAAAAAGAACTTCCAGTCCAGCAGGCCCAGGGGCACGCCAGCCAATTGCTGCTTCTCGCCGCTCTGCGAGTAATCGAAGAAGTAGCCCGCCCTACCCTCTGCCGTCGATTCGATCGTGACGAAACAGTCGGTGGCCACGGCCTCAAAGGCGCCAGTGACGATTTCGCGGGCCTTGTGGGGAAACTTGGCGCAGATCTTCCCGAACTCGGACACATGCAGGTATCGCAGCGTGCCGCCCCGGAATGACGTGGAAACGTAGAGCGAACCGCCCTTGCTGAACACCAGCTCACCGGCTGCGTCGTTACTCGCCGGGTTGGCGGCGCGAATCTCGGCCGGCAGGTTGTCGTACGCATACTTCACCTTCTCCCGGAACAGGCGCTTCGCGTCATTCAGGGTGTGAGCGATCAGTGCGCACTTTGCAGACTCGAACAGCGCCGCGTCCAGCTGGATGATGCAGCACTCAGTGGTGAAGCCAAGCTGCCGAGCCTTCAAGATGATGTTACGAGTGTGCATCCCGTCGAAATATTCGATCTGCTCGTCCGTCATCCGGAAGCGGACCTTCTTGCCTTGCTTGTCGGTGATGAAGTAGAGGTTGTTCAGGCGCCAGCGCTTGTCCCGGAGCAGCTTCAAGTGCTCGGGCTTCATATCAGGCTTCCTTCGATAGATCGTCCATCAGGCTTGCGAGGTCAGAAATTGTCTTGTCACCCGTCTCGGTGTCGAGGTTGTAGGCCTGGCGTTCGCCCTTGATGACCTTGAGCTGGGCGTCGACACCAGCGTTCAGGGATCGGGCGAAGTCGCCGGCATTGTCTGCGGTCACTTCCATGTCGGATAGAGCATCGCAAAGCTTGTTCGCAATGCCGCGCCACTGAGCAAGATCGATCCGATGCGACAACACCAGATCAGCACGAATGTCTGACTCGGCTTCAACAATTTCCGCATCAGTGCGCTGCGTACTTTCCGTGCGTACTTTTGTGCGTACCAATTTCTCCTTCGTCGCGGCCTGAACCTTTCCGGTCAGATCCCGCTTCCAATCTTCCTTGCTTGCTCGCTTTCGAATCGCACCCTCTGTGAGGCCGTATTTCTCTGCAAGCGCTCTGACTGACGGGGAGCCCGAGCGGTACGAAGCCTCTATAGATTCCCAGTCAATGGACTTTCTCGTCGCCATTGCTGATTTTCCTTTCGATAAAACTCATCACTGAATCGCGATGAACATCTTCTGCGCCCATTGGCACAGCGATAACACCGGCCGAGCGGCAGGCATCCATCACAAGCAGCTCTTCCTCTGGTCGCCCCCACGAAGAGAAGACCAGGGCCTTACGTATCTTCGGCACTCCAGCGTTTGCCATGCCAATCTGGATTGCGTAGGCGATGCATTGCCCCAAGCCGCTGCTTTCCCTTCGCGCCGTCTTTCAGCTCGCATACAGTGAGCGAACCATCAGCATGGATCAGCAAGTAATCCACCCGGCCCCGCGGGACTGGGAACTCGGCTTCGGCCCGAATTATTTCCGGAACCTCACCATCAAACATCCTGATATGTGGCATTTCGGCTGCGAGCAAGCCGCGAACTACTCCGGAAAGGAATGCTTCCCCCTTCAGATGAAGGTGGTGGTAGATGACGTGAGGAAGGCCGGCCAAGCTACAAGCTTCGCGGATCGCCTCCCAGTCGGGTTGCTTGGTTGTCATAAATTGTCTCGGGTAAGCCTAAAGCAGGGATTGATATAGTGGCGTGTTGCCGGTATTGGTATGGATCCAATCCTTACGAGATAACCAAGATGTCTGAATTTTTCAAAAACCTACGAGCCTGAGATGGCTATAACAGTGAGACCCCAGCAGATACTCGAGAGGCAGCAGTTGCGGCTGCACTGGTCCTGATTCATGCAAAAGTTTCGAACTCCCCAGAACGCCACACAATTGTGCAGGAAGAGCTGCAAAGGCTTTCCTCCTATGCAGATCTAATTCAGCAAGCTCTGAAAACTGACTGATAAATCCGTGCACCTGCGGCACTTCTCCCACTTAATACGTAGGCTACCCATCCTGTTGCGCGCAAATACGGTTCTCAACGTCCGCAGGATCGAATAGATTGCTCGCCCAGCTAATCAGAGGACGATGGCCAATGAAGGCTTTCCTGAAAATCGCAAGTGTACTCTCCACTGCAGTGCTTACCGCCTCCTGCCAAAGTGGACCTCCGCCAGCACCTAAAACCGAAGCGCCTACACAGACAGTTGTCCTCGACAAATGGCTTCAGGTTAGTTTTTGCACCAATGGAAGCAACACCATTGACGGGAAGCTCATTCAGGGCAAGTTGTGTTCCCAAACACAGAAGTACGAATTTGTCGGTGGGCCGGTGATCAAATTGGCCGGTCAACTCGGATACGTAGGCTCTCTCTCGCCACAGGAAGCAATCAAGGGCTTTTCGGCTACGGATGGCGGCATCACGTACACACTTAAATGCGAATTGCTACCCAAGCTGAGCGCTGATGCTGGAGAGTCTTATCGTTGCGCATACGATGCCAACAACCTTCCCTTGGTCAGAGTTGATATCACATACCCATAGCGGGCAGCCCCTCATCGCATGTCGCGACACAATTTGCAGATTCGCGAAACGTGTCGCGGATTTGATTACTTGTTCAGCTTCGGTTGCAATATCACCCGGACAATCATTACCAGAACACCAAGCACGCCATAAGCAATCGGCGGCAACACTGCCTGAAGCGAAGGCATCAGTTGCTCAGCCACACCAAGCGCAGCGATTGCACCACCGGCCTGAACGCTGGTCATGCTCAGCGCTTGTTTCCAGTTGTCGATTAGTTGCATGGGTCACTCCTGCTGCTTGGGCAATTTGAAGTCAGTGAAACGGTCAGCCAGGGTGGCGACCTTCTTTACCCCCAGGGTGCCGATGACGGCGCCGACGGCTGCTGCCAGACTTGAGGGGAGGTTGAAGTATTCGAGCAGTGGAAATGCCCCGGCCGTGATCGCGCCACACAGGCAGGATTCCAGCAGGGCCTGTCGCCGACCTCCGCCGCCGTAGATGACGCGAAGGAAGGCGATCCAGCACGACAGCGCCGCGGCATAGAACATCGGGGCATGCTGGCTAAGCCAAGCCATGACGATGAGCCATGTTTCTGGGTTCTTCTCTGGCATATGTGGCATCCAGCGTCCTCCCTTGCGGGGAGCGTGATAGGTACGGCTCCAGCAGCACTCCCAGCTCAGAGCGATGGGTGTGGTGGAGCCGAAAACGAAAAAGCCCAGCACGATGGCAAGGCTCAAATAAAGAGTTTTGAATCATTCAGACCGGAGGCAAGAGCAATTTACTCGCACCCATACTAGGGTCAGCAGGTGATAGCCAATAGCCACGAGGTCTGCCGTGAAGCTCTCGAATTTTATTATCTGCTACAGCTTCAACGGGCACCGCGTCGTGTTCGCCCATCCCTCGACAACCTTGACAGAGGCGGATGCTTGCTACCTCTCCTTGCTTCACTCTGGCAGCAATCTTGGTTCAGGTCCGCCATGCGGCGGAACAATCAGAGCGATGCGAGATTTCGTGAGTTTAAGCGGCGTCACCGAAGTTACTTGGCACCGATCTTTGTAGATTTTGACTGACGCGAAAGGCCTCGCTCAATGCAAGGCCCTGAATAGGTTCGCAGTCTTTCCCGCTGTCCGCCAAAGACCTTCACTGCGTCGACGCCCTATTGCATCGATCTCGCAGATTCAGTCTCGCGCCACCCTGTAAGCGTTGGTGTGCAGGGTGCGCGGGCTGCCGGTGTTGATTTCGTACGTCGCACTGTCCGGCTATCGACGTCCAGGCCTTCCCGAGGGCTGCCCTGGCTACAGGTGAATTCGAGGTGTAAAAAAGCCCGCGCTGTGCGGGCTATTGGAATGATTCGAACTTGTTCAGGCACCTGATTCAGGGTCGCTCGCAGGCATGCCGCGAGGCTCCTTATCATCTTCGCCCTGATCGTTCATCTGTGGGTCGGCGTCCGGATCATCGAAGCGACCGCTTTTTCCAGCTTCTGGATGCTCACTCGACACCGAGTTGTTGGCATCCACGTCTGTCATATCTTCATCGACAGGCGCTTCGTCGTCCGCAGGCAACGGCACCTCAGGTTCTTTCCCCTTAGAATCATGGCCTGTTTCGTTATCAGTGCCGCCCGTTACGCCCTGCTGAGATTTGTTACCAGGGGCATTCTCGTCAATGTCCATGCTGGCTCTCCGTTCTGATGCGCGGGAAGTCCGTGCTTGTACATGAGAGATGACAAAGCATTGCGAGTGCCGAGCATTGGACGGACGGCGGGCACAAAAAAGCCCAGCGGTTAGGCCGGGCTTTCAGAGCAAGTTGCCGAAGGCAAAATGCTAACTATGGCGAAATGATGCCGCCAGCCGTGCGGGAAGTCAAGCGGCCTCTTTCATCTTATAAATTACCCCACCAATTGGGCTCAAAGCGCGAGCGTCAATGTCGTAGCAGGCGTCAAAGCAAAGCTGCACGAATGGCTCCCAATCCCGCACCCACGCCGCGGACGGAAGCTCGATGTCGTACTCCCCTTTCATCCAGGCGCGGAACACCTCGGGCTTGATCAATGGATCAGCATTGGCAGACTGCCCGCCCTGGTGCATGTAGCGGTAACGGCGAAACACGCCCTTGGCGACATACTCGGCCCGCTCCCGCTTACTGGCGGTCATGCGCTCTACCCGCGAGCATGCCAGATTGAAAACTGCACCTTCGGCCTCTTCCCGATCATTATCTGTCGGCTCGGCCGCATACATGGCATTGCCGAAGGCTCGCAGCTGAAAGTGAAGCCGTGCGATAGCCGACTGAATGTGACCGGCCAGCGCTCCGTGCATCGCAGGGTTCGCCGTCGGGCCTCGCTCAGTGCTCTGCACCACAACGCCCAGCTCGGCAGCGTCAGAAGTTTGGCCAGGGGCCGGGTTGTAATTGCAGTCGTGCCAAGCCTGGCGCGCGGAATGGATTTTCATGCTGTTCTCCCCTTCAGCTCTCTTGTTTTTGCCCGGTAGCCGGCGGTCATCGCCTTCAGTTCATCGACGGCGTACTTCTTCGGCTCATGCGGACCTTCCAGCCAATCAACCAGGTCCGCACCGATCCGGTTAATCAGCTCAATCCGGTAATTCAAAAGGTCGCCAGATTTGTGCGTGTTGCAGGGTGCACACTGGCGTGCGGCGTTCAGCGGCTCGAATCTGAGCGCTGGATGCCCACCGACCGATTTGAAATGACCTGCATGCCATTGGCCGTTGTGATGGCGACCGCAGCTCACACAGGGAAGCCCGATGTCTCGCTCTCGAATCCACGCGTTGAACGCGGTCTGCGTGTCCTTGAGGTGATCCGCCCTACTCTTCAGCTTCTCCTTGCGAACCTTGATCTCTCGGCGCTCGACCTGGGCCAGCGACTTGCGCGCCTTCTCCCGGTTCTTCGGTGCATCGAGGATTGCGCAGGCCGGACTGCACACTGCCTGACCGAGACGCGCGGGGACGAATGAGGCCCCGCACTCTGCGACTCGGCATTTTTTTGCGCGTGGTGGTTTGGTGGCGAGCATCAGTAACGGCCCTCCCACAAATCCTTCTGCGTCCAGCGAACATCGTGCTCGGCGCCGAAGGCGGCAATCCACTCCAGCAGGCTTGCGCACTGCTTCACGGTCAGCTTCGAGGTCCGCTCGTAGATCACGTCGAACCCGTGGCCGTCGACCGCAGGAATCATCTGCGGCTGATCGCCGGCCTCGCGCAGCCACGCTGCAGTGAGGAGGCGCTTCCAGATGAGCACGTCCCACTTGCGGCCGGCGTGCTCCACCTGGTTGGCGATGTCGGTCAGCGAGGCGTGAAGCTTCTTGTTCTGCTCCCCGCTACGGTCGAGATCCTTGATGATGATCTTCTTGGGCTTAGTGAAGTCCGTGCCGTCGAGGAAGCCATTGAGGCGGCTAGTGTCTGTGCGATGACGCATCACTATCTCAACCATGGGATGCCTCCTTGCTCATGGCGGCGTCAGGCTCAGCCAATACCGAAGCAACAGTTGCAATCTCGAACCACTTGGTCCAAAACACGTCCTGCCGCTCACCAGACTCGTAAGCTATAAAGGTGGTGTGCCCCTCCTCAGGCAACCCAAGATCAGCAATGACTTCGGCAACAGCATCTCCGATTAATCCGAAGTCGTCAGAGCCCAGCCAGTTGCCTAGCAGATGGGTGACGCGAACCGTGTATTCACCCTCCTCGATGTCGCAGCCGCATTCGGTTCCGATGGTGATCTCGAAAACCTTCTGGTCGCCTTTGCGATCCTTAAGGCGGGAGAAGTCGTACTCTTCGAAGCTAGCAACGCGCGCTCTTTCCAAATCTTCGATTATCGAATTCAGCGCCTCGTCCTGGGACTTGAGCTGGTCGATGCGCTTGCGGAGGACGTCAGCGCGATGCATGCCCAATTCGGAAAAGTGGACAGATTGCTGAACCCATTCGGTTTTTTTGACCCACTCAGCAAATGCGTGTTCGATGCGTCCGAGGTCCTCGTTCTCGGCCAGAAGCTCCAGCGCCACTTCCTCCAGGGTCTTGGCGCCAAGGAACTCTTCCAGAGCTTCGGTGTTTCGTTCCCATTCAGCGCAGTCGGCTCGAAATGAGGCTGCTTCAGCCCAAAGCAGTGACTTGAGTTTTTGTTTGTCGATAGTCATCAGAAGCCCTCCTTGCCGCGCTGTGATTCCCATTCGAACGGAATGACGATCACCCCGCCCTCCCGCAGACGATCTGCGCAGCGCTCGCCGATCGCGGCCGGCAATGCCTTGGCATCCAGATTGGAAACGATCACTGTCGGGCGCTGCTCCTCATACCGGCCGTTGATGATTGCGAAGAGTGTGGTCAGCTCGAAGTCGCTCGGCTTTTCCTTGCTGACGCCGATCTCATCGAGGACTAGCAGCGATGGGCTGATGAGGCTCGACAGGATCTGGCTTTCGCTCTGCTCACTGGTCCGGTCGTAGGTGGCACGGATCGCTTGCAAGACGGAGCCGACAGTGCGGTACACGGCCGTGGCGCTCGACCTGGCCATGATTTCATTGGCGATCGCCACGGACAGGTGCGTTTTGCCGGTGCCAGGCTTGCCTAGCAGTAACAGGCAGCGGCCCGACTCGGCGATCTGCGAGAACTCTGCGGCGTACCGGCGGCAGGTGTTTAGCGCTTTCTGCTGCTCGGCGGTGGTGGCCACGTAGCCTTCGAAGGTTTTGCCAGCGAAGCGCTTCGGGATCAGCGCCGAGCCAAGCTTGCGCTCCATGGCCATGCGGAGCATCAGCGACTTACTCTGGCGCTCGGACTCATCCGTCGCTTCCTGGGCAATGCGGGAACACTCGGGGCAACCGGTCTTCAGCTCGCGGCCGATGACCGAGAAGATCTTCTGCTCGAACTCACCGTGGGTGTCGCAGTCGGCGGGCTGGATGCGAGTTCCTGGTGGAAACTCAGGAGTCGTTTGTACTGGCTCAGAACGCATAGCTACCGTCCTCCCGCTGGATCAGTCCGTCGGTGTAGTTGCGGTCAGCGAAGCCAGTGTGACGGCTCTGCGGGACAATTTTGGCGGAGGGCTGGTCAGCTAGGCGCTTGGCGATCCAGTCGGCCTTGAAACCCTGCCATCCAGCGGACAGCGCCTCGGTCATGGCGGTTTTCACGTCGATCCCGTGATCGGCCTGGCACTTGACCAGTTCGGCGTTCAGAGAATCCCAGACGGTCTCGGTGGTCGCGGCGCGCTTGGTCTTGCGCAGGGCCAGCCAGTCGACCAGCAGTTGCTCAGGAATGGCGTTCGGGTTGTTGGCCAGCATCTGGGTTTTGCCGAACGGCTTCTTCCGCTCAGGCTTCGGCGGAGCCAATTGCGCTTGGGGCGGATTAATCTCTTTCGAAGAAAGAGTTAATAGGGGTTCTTTCTTTGTATAAAGAAGGCAAGTTGCCGTTTTGGTCTCACTCGCATCAGGTCTCAGTGAGACGATTTGGGCTGAGTGAGACGATTTGGTCTCAGTGAGATTGTCTGGTTTTTCCTCGTAGAAGGACCACTCGCGAATAGGGGAAATCCCGATATCACCTCGGCTTCCCCCTACCCGGAAAATGATTCGACGCTCAAGGAGATGACTGATCGCTTTCGACGTGACGTCTCGGCGCATGTTGGTCTGCTTGCCGATATCGTCGGCGGTCAGGCGCTTGGTTTCGAGTTGATAGCCGATGGTCTGCCGTGCAATGGCCATGAGAACGCGCAGTTCGCGCGCTGGCAGGTCAACCGTAGCCAAAGCCTCCATCAGGCTGTTGTCCATACGGGTGAATCCCCTGCTGCTGTTCAGCTGGATGATGTTGTCGGGAGTCATTGCTTGACTCCCTGAGAACGAGATTTGAGGCGCGACACGTTTTGCGTTTGAATAAAACGTGTCGCGACATTGGTCGGGGTATTGATTGATTGAGTGTGATGGTTCATTCTTGCCTCGCAATGTTTAGCAATGAGCCGACCTCGACCGTCGGCTTTTTTGTGTCTGAAATTCAGGCAGCCTTGAGCGACTCGCGGAGCACGTGCAGCGCGTCGATGGCTTCTTGGATGGCTTTATCGCCCTGAGCTTTTTCGTGCTGGCTGATGTGGTTGTCGGCGGTGGCATCGAAGATCAATCGGCCAACGTCGCCGCACTCGGCGGTCAAGTGGCACAGCGCGACCATCAGCGGCTTCGGTGCGGGACGCTCACGCCCCACCAAGTCAAAACCAAACTCGTTGGCCAACGCCGCCAGCGGACCTTTGTCGCCGGTATGCAGCAGAATCCCGTACAGATGCTCGATGGTCAGGTGGTGAGCGTCGTTGTCCGGGTTTGCGCGCTGGAGCAGGCTCACATGCGGAACACCCATCTTGGCGCTCAGCGACTTCGCTTCGTTGTCCTTGACTGCGTCGTGGCAGGCCCGCAAGAACTTGTCCATTCGTAAAACCTCGTTTCTGTTTCCGTGGTGGCGTAGTGCCAACGCGGCGATCATTCGTTCATCAACTGATCAGGGACGAACCCATGACCTACTTTTCTTCTTCTTGGTCCCTTATTAGGTGCCAGCCCCGCCTGGTCCAATCCTTGCTGCAATGGCCCCTAATAAGGGGCCGGACCGTTACCTCTCAGGAAAAATTGAAACCACGTTTTGTGCCTGAGCCTCTTGCGCACACTGAGCAGCGAGGCGGCTTCGCAGGACTGCGTTATCCGCTGCAAGGCGTGCGGCACTACGCCGCTCGACTACGCGTTGCTCTGTTATTTGCAAGATCCGGTCGGCCAACTGATCCATGCCGATACCGACCTCGTCAGCCCACCGCTCAAGCTCGTCTTTCTCGTCCTGCGTGTACTGCCCTACTTCCGTTATTGCAGGCATTGGTGCCTCCTCCATGGCCTAATCAGGCGCTTAGTTTCTTGTCGTTGACCTGGGGAATAGCGTCCTGCTCTCGCTTGGCTTTCAGGGCCGCCCGAATGAGGTCGCGAACTAGTGCGTCAGGCTGAATTTTCAGCTCGCGGGCCAGTTCGCCCAGCGCTGGGAAGCCGTCAAGCTCGTTGTCGTCGATCAACGGGAAGTATCCGTAATCCTCTTTGAATCGCAGAGCCGCCAAAGTGAGGTCGCGAACCAAGGCGCCCGGCTGAATCTCACGCGCCAGCGCTTCCACCTGGAGAGCGGCGTAAGCGTCGTCATTGAGGCGCGACTTCAGCTGGTGGGTGTTGCGATGCGTTTTGTTGCCGTAGGCCATGGGTTCACTTCCGGGGTCGGTGTGACGGGGCTGGGTTAGGCGGCGCGACTTGTGTTTTTAGGGCGTGCTGGGATCGGGCGAATCTCGTTCGCTTCAACGCGACCGTTATCAAGCAACGAGATTTCGATGTTTCGTCCCGACCTAACCATCTGAGAAATCGCGCTCTGATTTACCCCGAGAGCAGAAGCCAGCGCGGCTTGGGTGCCGTGCTTTTCGAGATATTCATTCAAAGGAATCTTTTTCATGGAATTTCCACGGTTCGGTATCTGCAATGGATAGTAGCAGTGCTGCTTTTTATGAGCAACAAAATACTAGCACCGCTATTTGTGATTTAAGCAGCGGTGCTAATACCCTTATTGGCATGAATAAACGACGCCCTTTAACACCCGAAGAAAGCGCAGAGAGCGTCAGGCTCAAGGCTATCTACGAGGAAAGAAAATCAGCGGCCAAAGCATCTGGGGCAAGCCTTACCCAGGCCGACGTGGCCGAGGCGTGTGGTTGGTCAGGACAAAGTGCATTTAGCCAGTACGCTACCGGCAAGGTGCCGCTGAACGTGGAAGCGCTGCTGAAGCTGGCAAAGGCTCTTGATTTCAGTCCCGAGCAAGTCAGCCCCCGCCTTCTCTCCATGGTTAGCCTCAATTCGGCGCCGAGTGACGCCGCTTTTGGCAGACCTACAGACCTGGTCCCCATGAGTATTTGGGATGAAAGCACCCCGCTTGACGACGACGAGGTAGAGGTTCCGTATTTTGCTGAAGTTCAATTAGCCGCCGGAAGTGGTATGACGCACGTTGTTGAGGTTCCAGGAAGGAAGTTGCGCTTCTCTAAGTCCACCTTGCGCGAGGCTGGGGTTAGCGCCAATGACGCCATGTGCGCAAGGGTTCATGGCCGGAGTATGGAGAGGATGATTCTGGACGGGGCGGCAGTCGGCGTTGATCGCGGCCAAACAGACATCATTGATGGCGAAATATACGCCTTTGATCATGAAGGCATGCTTAGGACCAAGTATCTCTACAGGCTGCCCGGGGGAAATGTTAGGGCTCGCAGCGAGAACTCCGAGGAATATCCTGACGAAATTTTCACGCCCGAGCAGATGGCGGATATTAGGATTCTAGGCCGCGTCTTCTGGTGGTCCACCGTTCGGCGAGCGCCTCGACGGAGCTGATCTGGCGCGGCGGCGGTGCTGGGTAGTCATCTGCAACGATTTGTAAGCGGACACCACAGCCAATAATAGCTACATGGATTTTCATTTCTTTGCAGGGGCGGTTTCGTGCGAAAACTACAAAAAAATACCTCAATAGAAAACGATCTCAACCAGGCTGCCGATGACCTGCATCAGATGGCGGATCAGCTTTTAGGCCTTTCGGTCCAAATGACTGAAGGCGGTAATGAGCCAGCCTCACAGTTGATGGCGCGGATGATCATAGCTCTCCAAGAGAATGAATCCCTGCTTAGCAGGCACGCAGACAGTTTGAAAATCGGCCGGCTTGGGCGAAGGTCTGGCGACTAGAGGTTTTCATGGAATTAAACAAACCCACCCAAGACCTAAAGCGCGACCTCCAGGGAGTCGCGTCTGATCTGGATGGTCAGCCGTTGAGCTGATGCGAGTGGCCGAGCGTCTGAGCGTGGCCGGGAATGAAGCTGATGCCCAAGCCATCATGCGCATGATCACGATTTTCCATAACGACGAGGATCGTCTGATTGCTTATGCGACGGAGGTCGCGGGCGAGAGGATTGTGCGGGGGAAGGCGGAGTAGATGGGACGACCAGCTCGAAATTAGCAGTCAAATTAAAAGGAATTTACATGAGCATTTCGATGGAAAGTCAGCAGCTACGCGACACACTCATCTCAGCGGCATTCCTCCTCAAGTGGTCCAGCGCCGATCTTCTCGGCAAGGCACAGGGACTTGCTGAGACAGGCAAGCAGGCCGAAGCAGACGCCTTGCTGAAGATCGTCGGCAACTACCAAGAGTCTGAAGCGCGCCTTCTGGGGTTTGCTGACGAGGTGCGGGATGGTCGGATCGTGCGGGGGAAGGTTGATTAGCATGTGTTCTGGCGGGCAATGTATGTGCGCCAATGCCCTGCAAACGGGTTACTAAATGAAGAAGAAACAGGCGGGCAGTAAAGTAGCAGCGACTGCTGCTGACATTGAGCGCTCTATCCAAGCCCTGAACAAAATGGCTGAACGCCTTTGGGGAGATGGTCGAGAGACCGAGGCGAAAGCCCTCCTTGATGCCTTGGATTCTCTAAATCGGGCGCTGGACCGGATCAGGATTGGAGAGAGCCGCAGAGTTCTTCATTGAAACGTACACATCCCTGCGGCTGAGCACCGAGTTACCAGACTTTGAGGTTGTACGGCTTCGAAAGCATATAAACAAATTAAAAGGAATTTAAATGCGCTTCACCCCAATCCTATTAGCGCTTGCCTTGGCAGGTTGCGCCAACACGCCTCCACAGCTGTCCCCGTTTGCTCAGGCCAGCCTGGATGCTCCTATGCCTACATCTGAAAGCCAGCGCGTTTGGGAGTGCGCGGGGACGACTGACGTAGTCGAAGGCCAAAAGTTCGTTCTCAAACTACAGGGTAGGCCAGTAGATTCGGGAGGCGAAATCTGGTCGACCCTAGAAAGGGCCAAGCGTTTGGGCTGCACTCAGGCGGAGATGGACGCGCGAGATATGGGGCGCTGGTCAAGCCCGCCAGTCTCGCCCCGTCCGCTCTGATTATCGAGAAGCGCGGCTGGCGAGTTATGCCGACGAGATTAAAGCCGGCGCAACAACCAGGTCGCTCAAATAGATGGGAGATCTCATACAAGGGCTCGACGGACCTAGAACGGCCCAGCAGGAGCTGTTTTACGACCTTGAGGATGCGACCGCAGTCATCGGCTGGTCAGTGGCCGAGTTGACCAGCATGGCCGGCCGCGGCAAATCCCCGATGAAGCCGTTGCACTTATGAAAATCTCCGCTCTACTGAAGGCTCAACAAGAAAAGATCCGCCGACATGCGGATGAGGTGAAGGCTGGAAGGATAGTTCGGGGCTGGGCTCAGTAACATCTGATCGGGGGGGGGGGTCAGGTATTTTGGCGGGCGATGTACTCCAGATAGACTGAGCTCGTCGACGAGAACTGTCGGTTTGTGGAATTGAGGAATTTTGATCAGCATTGCAAGGAGAGCGATATGCCGGTAGTGGCCGTATTGAATGACGAGTCAGACCTTGGTGAAACTCTTAGAGCATTAAAGGCCTACGGCCTGGTGCTGGCTAACCACTACACTCGCCCAGGAGCATCGGATCTTACGCGTGAACTCAGAATCGCACTGGGTCCTAGAAGTGCCGAGAACCAGCTGTTTTGCCATGAGCTGCCTCTGCGAGTGGGTGGGGAGCCTTGGTGGACCAGCGTGCTCGTCCTGCCACCCCACTATCACTTTGATTATGATGAAACTATTGCCTTGGCATCGAGGGCACTGAACGCCGCGAATGAATCGAATGACAAGAGCGTCTTTCTCTACCAAGAACCATAGGCACCGCCGGCGAGGAACGCGGAGGTAAAGCGGGGAAGGATTGTGCGAAGTACGAAAGTATAAGCGGCCAGCCGGCTAACTGACGACGCCAGGGAAGCCATAGCGAAACAGGGAATTTATGCAAGAAGAACCAGTTCAAATTCGTGTAGGGCGATTGCTGCCAGGCGGGCAGCTTGTAGGCGAAGGAGCAAATCAACCGTGGCGAGGAATTGCTGCGACTGTCGCAGGTGAAGTGGCGGTCATAGCAAAAAAAATCTCAACCAGAGAAATTGCTGTCGAGGTGATTTGCGCAGCCTTGGGTCGCTCCGCTGGCCTGCCTGTTCCGGAGCCATTGCTTTTACTTGACTCTGCCAATGAATGGCACTTCGGGAGTGCTGACACGGGGCATCCAAATCTCTCCCAGTTTGTCAGCTCACAGGACAATGCGATCTTAGATGAGCTTGAACGGTGGCCTGAACTCCTCGCCGCGGCGTGCTTTGATGAGTTGATAGCTAACCCTGATCGACACGATGGCAATATCTTGTTCAACGGACAAGGGTTTTTGCTGATTGACCACGGGCTTTGCCTACCATCTGGAATGAAGCCGTCCGACTCCACAGACGACTATTATTCAAATCGTTTCCTCGATCTCGCAATAAGCGCTTGCAGGGATGATTTATCTACTGAACGCGCCGCGCGGCGAGTATCTGAGTGGGCCGAACACAAGCCTATACTAGCTGTCGAAGAGACAGAGAAATCAATTTCTGAGCACTTTGAGTCCAAAACCCAAAATCAGCTGATATCCTTTCTGAAAGAGCGAATCACCAGCTTGGGCGATATGCTCCACCATAAAATCAAGCCAACTGCACAGGGGAGGCTAAAATTATGATCAATTTCGAGGCCCTCCTCAAGGCAGTTCCGGCAGCGCCCTCCTATCAGGGTAGTTGGGCGTCCGTGTACCTGGAGCCTATGATGGCTTCCGGCGAGCGTCTGACTGTGGCCGTAGCAGCCATAGGAATAAATGGTGAATGTCGAGTATCGCCAGCTATTCGACCGCACGTTATTGAAGCGATGTTTGGAGGTCAGGCGGCAGGGATGGCTAAGATGATCGGCCTTATCTGCTCAAGCCTTCAGCATCATCTTCAGCACAGATCGAGCTTCGATGGCTGGGTATCTCCTATGTCTGGCGTCAGCCTCGGCAGAGTGAGAGAGACCTCCTCCGCCGACTTGGTTGGACTGTTGCGGCAAGCGGTCTCCATGACGGCCAGTTTAGCGGCCTTAGACTTCTCCGATTCTGAAAGCGAATCCGAGGAGCTGCTTGAAATTGGCGATATCGGATCGGGCTCAAATCGAGATCCATGGCCAAAGCTTTTCGAGTCGGCGGTTGTGCAAAGAGATGCCCGGCTTTCCGGTTACTTCAATAGAACATTTGAAGTTTCGGAAAAGGCTCGCCCTGCAAAAATCTTTTATTTGAGCGAACGTGCAGCAATCAACACCGGAAAGCTCATACCAGGCGCCGCGCTGTCAGGAATGTTTGAGCGAAACAAAGCTCGCCTTCTTGATTTATTAGTAGTTAGAGATCGCGATGACAAGCTCTTTCCGAGAGCTCACTTTGAACTTGTGGTTTTCAGGCCTGCCTTTGACGACCCAACGTACAGCGAGCGCCAGATAGACTCCTTGCGTCGCTCGATTGAGGCGTTAGAGGAGGCAGGCGACAAGCATGAACTCCGAGTTCAGGCGGTTCAGTCACCCGAGGAGGCCGCAGATCGTCTTTTACAGTCAGAAGCTGCTTAGCGGAGCCTTTCCAACTAAAGCCCGGCCCAGCGCCGGGCTTTTCGTTTCTGCCCTGTCACGCCTTCGTCACACCTACCAAGCACAATGCGGTCAGCCAAAGGGATTTGGCCCATCTACAGAGAGCCCGGCCAATGTGTCGGGCTTTTTCATTACTGGCCAGCGCCACCCATACACTCTGCGGTGCTTGCAAACAACGCTCCCGCTTGCTGAGCCAGCTTGCGCCACTCGTCGCTACTGATGAGCCCGGAGCGCTCCATGTGATCCGCTGCCCGCAGCAAATTGTCGTAACGAGCCTCGTCGCTTATGAGGTTTGCAGCCATAGAGAACAGCTTTCGCCAGTTGGCCAGCGCCTGCTTCCTTAAGTCATCTTTCATCAAGTACCCGCATTGATTGTCCAGGGTAGCTGCGCGATTCATCGAGCAACTCACTGAGGCTTTCGGAGCTTATCACTTGCCGGGCCTTCCGTTTCTGGCTTGCGCCTCTTCAGGCACCATCTACACTGATCCTCAGCTGACGGATCAGCGCCCAGCGTGAAAAAAACAGCCCGCCCATGCGGGCTTTTTTCTGCCCGTCTTCTAGATGAGTACAAAAGTACTCTCCCCGCCTTGCCTTTTACCGATGGATAAAATACTGTTCATTTATACAGTAAAATCAGAGAGCAATCATGGCAAAGGCAAAGAAAGCACCAGCAGCCCCTACCCCTCCCTCCCTGCTCGATCTGATGGGTTTGCGCGTGCAAAAAATCATCAACTCGCCTGGCGCGCAGAAAGCCAAGGAGGCGACGCTGCATCGCTCGCCGGATGAACCTGAGGATGACTGGAAACAGTTGATGCAGGACATTGGCGAGAACGAGAACGTTACGGTGGAGTACCTGGAGGACGGTGGAGCGTTCATCCATTGGACGGTGCCCAGCGAGGATTGACCAAAGCGAATGAATGAAGCCCGCCGATGTGCGGGCTTTTTTGTGGTTCGTTAGTGGCGGCTAGCCATGAGTGGTAAAGTGCGGCCTCAATTATAAGGGGATCCAATGAAAGGATTTGGAGCGTTTGCACTGATCATCGGCATCTGCTGGCTGGTCTTCGCGCTAGGCATGGATGTATCAGTCTCGACCGGCGCCGGCGGCAGAGTGAACAACCTAGGGCTCATGGCTGACCGCCAGGTGCACACGATCGTTGGCGGGATGATCACCTTGGCCGGCCTGCTAATGGTCTTGCTCGGCGGAAAGAATACTAGTGCGCCCGCGACCACTGAAGCCGATACGCGCCCCTGCCCTCTATGTGCCGAATCAATTAAGAACGCAGCCATCAAGTGCAAGCACTGCGGCGCTGAGGTTGAGGCGGCCGCAGCTCCCCTCCTGAAGTGTGGCTGGGTCGCCTCGACAGCCTGCCGCGACACTGAAGAGCAGGAGCGCACAAGAGATGCCATTGCCGCTATCGGCCTTCCAGTTGTTTCGATGATCGGCCTGGCCGTTGGCGCAGGGCCATTCGAGACAAAGGGTGAGGCCAAGAATGCCTTGGTGCTTATGCGCGACGGCCCCCGTCTTTTCAGCGAAGTCATCTTTAGAGATTCGGTCAGCGGCAAGTACCCGCCGATTATTGACTAGAGAAACAGTCATCCAAGAGCCCGCCTAGCGCGGGCTTTTTTACGTCTTCATGAATATATATTAGCAGTGCTATTTACATGAATTAGCAGCAGTGCTACTTTTACTCCATCGCAACCGGCACCCAATCAGGGGCCAGCTGCGAAGGGTCGAGAGATCCGCCGCTCTTTAACAGCTCAGGATCCTCGCCATCGACTACCCCGGGTTTCAGCCGGTACTAGCGAGCAATAAATAGTCGATGCCACGCCAGCTCTGGAACTGGCCGTGCTCACCAGATGTGAGTACGCGAAACCACGCAAGCCAGCCGTACCAGCACCGAACACGAAATGTGCGACGACGGCCAGAGATATGAATCCGGCGATGCGCGTGGTGGAGAAACGGAATTTTTCACTGATGCACCTGGTAACGGGTGCATTGGGAAAACAACCGGAGCATGACCATGAACAAAGAACAGGTTTACGACGATCAGATCAGCCCGCTCATGCAGCAGATCATCGGCATCTGCAAGGAACAGGGCATCGCAATGGTGGCGAGCTTCGACATTGCCCACGACGGCGAAGGCCCGAACGGCGAGGACTGCTCCAGCCTCGTTTGCAGCACATTGCTGCCCGACGGCAACGACGCACCCAACTCAGTGTTTGCACAAGCTAATGCCCTGATCCGGCGCGCCGGCCGACCCGCCCCAATGATGTTCACCACTGAGCATGGCGACGGCTCCAAGACCATGACGGCAGTTATTTGATTCACTGGCTGGCCTTGGCAACAGGGCCAGACGGGAAATCAACCGGAGCAGCAGCCATGGATCAACCAGCGATACCAACCAAATGCACCCGCTGCGGAAAGCCCGCTGACCCGGCGGTTTACAAAACCATCATCGATCAGGCCTACGACCCAGTGCGCAAGAAGAAATACGTTCGGCAGCAATCCCTACCGTTCTGCAGCGAGGAACACGCAAACCACCACCAATGGTCTTGCGAAGGCTGAAGTATCACCTCTGCCCATTCAACGAGTGGGCAGACGGATGCAGATGAAAGCGGACGTGGCCTCGGACCAGCGGGAGCTGAGGCATTCAACAAATAGACGTAGCGGCCTTATTCGGCCATCTGCATCCCGATGACCTGGTACTCCCCAGCACCAGGCCGCATCGGAGAGTGATCGAAGCGTGCCCAAGCGGGCTGCAGCGCTAGGATCGCAAAGCCCCGGGAATCTCCTGAGCCGGTATGAGCGAGACGGCCAACACTATAAACGCGGCGGGAAACAAGCAGGGGTTGCGCCCTGGTGTTTCGATCACTCTCCGATGCGGACGAATTCTGCACCGCGCAATGCGGCCCCCTGCATTACCCACTCGATAGGTGGCCACTGCCTGCCCAGTGAGCGAGCAATAGGAGATATCGCCATGAAGAAATAACCCAACGTTGCCGGGCAACAGTGTTCCCAGCCACTAAAGAGCTGGGCGCTTGGACCGACGAGAGAATATCGGCCCCGGAGAGCGCGCTTTGTCAGCGCCCCGCAGCGGGTATATCCCACAGGTTCTGCTGGTGACATCAGCGCCGGACAAGTAACCGGCTTCCCCTCACCCGGCACCACCCGCATGCACTCCCCTCCGCGCCCAACGGCAACCAGCGGAACGGATGAGTGCAGCCGAGTTTTGTTGGATCAACACCCGCCACTCTGGAGGCGACCATGGCAACCAGCTATGCAGACAGTGCGCAGGCCCGGGATTGGGATCGGCGCTATGACGCTTGGGGCCGCGAGAAGAAAGCGAAGCCCGACGAGTTCCACGACTACGAGGCCGCCGCCCTCAAACGCACCCAGGCACTGGCAGACCGCGATGTTCGCTTGCTTGCAGAGCGCAAGGCGAGTGCGAAACGTGTAGCCGCAGCGGTCGATGCCATCGGTGAGTTTTGGGGCTTGAAGGAGACGCCAGCATGAGCAGCCAGCACGATCTTGCTACCGGCATGCTTGATGGCTACATCCAAAGCATGATCGACCCGCAGTGCAGCGCCATAGCGGTAAAGGCATCAGCCAACACCGCAATCCTCATCTTCCGCACGCTGAGCATCATCAGCGCCGACGAAGACGCCAAATACACCGAGCGTTTGCGCCGCACCTTTGATATGCGGCAAGGGAGAGCGTCATGACCACCGCACCAGTGAAAACCCTGATCGACGAACAGCTTGACGACATCGAGCGCAAGATCGCCCTGCTCGGCTTCGGCCTGCCCTTCAACGAGGTGATCGGCCGTGAGCGCGAAGAGCTGGTCGTCAACCTGCCGCAGCGCTTGGCGCCGACCATGAAGGGTCGCCGGATCGCGGTAAGGGTTCGGCCATGACCCGCCTACAGCGCGCCCGTCGCATTTACACCTGGCGCGGCTCGGCCGTCGCCCTGCTGTTCTTCACTGCCTGGATGCTGGTCAGCTCCTACTGCTCCCAGCTCACTCAATAACCCATCACTTCAAACGCTGCGCACCGCGCGGCAAGGAATTGTCATGTCCGCAAATACTAAACAAGCACAAGAATCGCTCGAAATGAGCGAAAGCGACGACGTACAAAAATCTGTAGTCCCTGCGGTTGCCGTCACCGACATCGCCGAATATCGGCCGCACGAGGAACAGATCGTTCGTCTGGAGACCACTTACGCGAAGCTGGTCGTTGACTGCTCGACCAGCGAAGGTTTGGCGAATGCGAAGGAAGTTCGCGTCGATATCCGCGACGTGCGCTATGCCCTGGCGAACACCACCAAGACGGCGCTCGTTCCCTATCAGCAGAAAGTCAAAGATGCCCAGGCTCGCGTCAATCAGGTTAAGGAGTTCGGCGAGACGCTGAAGGATCGCGTGTTGGCGATCGAAACACCTGTCGACGACGCAATTAAGGCCGAAGAAAAGCGCGTAGCTGACGCCAAGGCCGAGCGCGAGCGTGTCGAGGCTGAACGAGTCGAAGCCATCAGGGCAAAAATCACCCGATTCAGCTCTGTCGCTGCTGCATATGCAAGCCGTAGCGCTGCCGACGTCGCAAGCATTCTGCAAGGCGTCAAGGAGTCGGTGATCCTGCCCGAAGAATATGCCGAGTTCGAAGCTGAAGGCACCATCGCTCGCGACAACGCTATTGAGCAGCTTGAAACGCTGCACAAGTCTGCCGTTGAACGAGAAGAGGCTGCCGCCAAGCTGCTGGCCCAGCAGAAAGAACTTGATGAACTGCGCGAGAAGCAACGCATTGCCGACGCCGAAGCTGAGGAGTTGCGCAAGCAGCGTGCCGAGGAAGACCGCAAGCGCTTGAAGCAACAGCAGGACGAGCTGGACCAGCAGCGCCGCGACATGGAAGCACAGCAACGCCAACAGCGTGAGCAGCAGGAAGAGCAACAGCGCCAGCAGCGCGAACGCGACGCTCAGTATCAGCGGGACCAGGAAGAATTGGTCCGTCTGCGCGCCCAGGCTGCCGCCCCCGCTCCAGCCACTTCAGTAGCTGCGCCCATGGTCGCAGAGAAGGTCGAAGTCGCACCTATCAGCGCACATGCAGCCGCTGCTGAATCCGACGACGTGACTACGACCGCCCCATCGGTTGACGACATTGTCGAGGTTGTAGCCCTGGGCTTCGACGTGGACCTCGACACTGCTCGCGCTTGGCTTTGCGCCATCCGCTTCTAACCACCTTTCCATCTAAAGGTCGACCCACTCCTTGTCGGCCACGGAGAGCGCAATGACTGATTCAGACACCCAAGCACCAACCGGCCTCGCCACGTACCACGATCCATCGCACAACGCGGCAGCGCTCATTCTCGATCCAGGCACCATGAAGTCGATGAGCGACCTCGCGCTGATGATGTCGAAGGGCGTGACAACAGTCCCCAAGCATCTGAAGGGCAATCAAGCTGACTGCATGGCGGTAGTGCTACAAGCAATGCAGTGGCAGATGAACCCATTCGCTGTTGCGCAGAAGACGTTCATCGTCAACGGCGGTGCATTGAGCTATGAGGCGCAGCTCGTCAACGCAGTGATCACCGCCAAGGCACCAGTCAAGGGTCGCTTGAACTTCGAGTGGTTCGGTACCTGGGAAAACGTCATCGGGAAGATGCGCGAAGTCACCAGCAAGACCAAGAAGGACGAGGACACTGGCGAGTTCAAAAAGTACCGTGTTCCGGCCTGGAGCTTTGACGACGAGAAAGGTCTAGGGATCAGGGTCTGGGCAACCTTCAGAGGCGAAGACGAACCACGCATTCTGGAACTTCTGCTCACCCAGGTCCGCACGCGGAACTCTACGCTTTGGGCGGAAGATCCCAAACAGCAGATTGCCTACTTGGTTACTAAAAAATGGGCGCGACTCTTCTGCCCTGACGTCATCCTCGGCGTTTATACACCCGATGAATACGAGGACTCGTACGGCGGAGAAATCGACATCACCCCTGCGAAGCAGGCTTCAAACACCGCTGCCGCTGCGGGCGTGTCATTCGGCCCGAAATCCCCGTCGCCGGAAATCGACGGAGTATTCGCAGACCTTTTGGTCGTCGCGAAGCGGCAGGACATCGAAGCCTATGCGACAGCTTGGGCAGGTCTCAAGCCTAAGCAGCGTGCAGCGATCGGACTGGAGTGCCACGAAGCGCTCAAGAACATGGCGGCAACCGTTGATGGCGACTTTACCGATATGACTGGCACCAACGACGACCTGTCTCAGGCCGAGGAAGCGGCGTAGTGAGAACGGAACTTCAGGGCACTGAAAAGTGGCATGCAGACCGATCTGGCCGAGTGACAGCCAGCCGGTTTAAAGACGTGATTGCTTGGGGGAAGCCTGACAAAAACGGGAAGCGGGAGCCTATGGGGGCGCGCACTTCGTACATGCGCGAACTGTGCTTCGAACGACTGGCTAAGAAGTCGAAGCACAACGTCAGCAGCGCTTCCATGAAGTGGGGTCACACCGAAGAACAGAAGGCTCAGGACGCCTACGAGATGTTGACCGGCAACATCGTCATACCGTCAGAGTTCATCGTCCATCCCAAGTACGACTGGCTCGGTTGCTCGCCAGACGGCCTGATCAACGATGACGGGGGCACTGAGTCAAAGTGCCCCTTCAATGAGGCGATACACGTCAGGACTTGGCTCGAAGGCATGCCCGAGGAACACATGCCACAGGTCCAGGGCTGCATGTTCGTTACGGGACGGAAATGGTGGGATTTTCTTTCGTTCGATTCTCGCCAAGATGAAGAGTGTCAGCTCTACATCGAGACGATTCACCGCGACGAAGACTACATCGCCAACCTGCACAAAGAGCTGGTCCAGTTCAATCTGGAACTGAATCGCATGGTTGATGAGGTCGCGGACAAAGCTAGGGCGCAGGCCCATCGTTTAGGAGCTTGATCATGATCAGCAACCTTAAATACGACATCGAGTACCGGCGCGAGAAGGCGCTGGAGCTTTCCAGCCTGGTAGAACAGCACATGGCCGCGGGCGGGCGCTTCGCCAGATCCGAGCCCGTTCAAATCAATCCACTACCTGCCGAACGATCCACAAAGATCGATCCCGGAACCGTCCTCAAACGCCGGCGCCCTACCATCACTGCGGCTGAGCGTAAGGCATTGCGAAAACTCGCGGAGGCGTTATGAGTAAGCGCAAGGCAAATAACGGCTTCGCGCGCGCCGAACGCAGCTGTCGAGCATTGCTGCGAACCAATCATGTTGCCGTCGTGAACATCGACCCAAGCGGCTCGCAGATCATGGCGAACTGGAAGAGCTGCCGGCAGATCCGGAGCTTGGCGATTGCCAACGCTCTGTTCGACTTCTCCTACCGCTGGACGATCTACATCAGCGCCATGTGTCGAGGCGAGCGCGGCGTTGAGTACGTCAAGTCGGTAGAGATATCGCCGGAGGGCATCTACAAAGTGGAGCGCCTCACGGATGCCATCGAGCATTACTACCTGGAGCTGCGAAACAGCTGCAACCGGAACCACCTGGTTGCGTCAGGATGGATCGCCGTTCCCGCAGAGGTATCGCTTGAAGAGGCGCAGGCTGCGAAGTTGTTTTATGCGGCCGGTGCCTGGCATCAGGTGAAGGTCGCTGCATGAGACGGATCAGCAACCAGGTGCGCCAGCGCCGACGACAGACATGGCTGGATCTACCGGCCCACGGAATTGAAGAGGTTGGCCATGGCAGCCGCGCAGAAAGATCGATCAGCAAAGACTGCGGCGAGGCGAAAGACTCGCGGCGAGGAAGAAATCAGGCTGCACTGCATGGCCGGCACCCGTCAGGCCCTGGCTGAACTGATGGCCTGGAGCGGCATCGAGGAACAGGGCGAGGCCATTACGCTGATGATCCACCATCTGCATGCAATGGGGCCTCAAAAGTGTCTGCCTCTGCTGGATCCGCCGCGACACGAATACGTGATACCCGAAAACGTGTCGCGGAAATTGGAGCTGGCTTATCGCAGAGAAGAGCTGCGAATTGGCCTTGATGATTAAAGCGCTCCTGAGTCAATAAGTGCCATGACTCGCGCTTTGATGTTCAGCCTAGCCATTTCTTCCGAGATCCACGGGCCTTCAACGTTATGAAGCACCTCGTCCGACCCTGGCTTCATGATCAGAAACTTCGAAATTCTTCCATTGGTTAGATACGGGACAGCATTGAATGTACGGCCCTTGTGCTGAACCACTGCCACATCGTCGATCGAACTCATCTGTATCTCCTTGATCCGGCTCCATGCCGGGCCGAACACAAATACCTTATTTTAAAAAATCACGCCAGCCGGCGAGGATCCCCGCCGAAGAGTTCAATTAGAGATGAGGCGAGCGCGTAAGTGATTTTCGACTTCCAGGAGGGTTTGCTTCATCTCGACCCAGTAAACGTCCTCTGGTCCGTTCAAGTCATACAGAACATCCCGGAGCTTTTCCAGCTGACCCTGGCGCGCGAAGAGTGCCTGAACGGTAACCTCAGGACTGAGGGAATTGAGGTAAAGCCGAACATAATTAACAAACTCGCGTTCAAGCTTGAAAACATGCTCCATGAGATCCTTTAGATCATTTCCCCATACAGCCTCTGCCTCAAGCATGGTTGCCCGTAGCGGGTTTCGAGCATCGTCCATTGCCGTCAGCCGGCGACGATACGCCCGCGCAGTGTAGTCATAGCTGGCTCGCTGTGGGTCAGCAGATACCACCTCACCCTCAAAGGGTATGGCTTCAAATGAAAAAATCGCCGGTGATCTTGCTCTCTGTATTCCATCTCGAAGTTTGTAAAGTTCGATGAGCAAGCGGCGTGCGAGATCGTGATCGGCAGAACCTCTGAGCTGACGCCGCCAGGTATGAAGCCCTTCCCGACCAAAGCGGAAAGCAACCCACACAGCAGCACCGCTGATTATTGTTCCGACAACAGAAAATACATCCTTCGTCACCGACCAGTCCGCATCAGTCAACGCTAAGCAAATAGACAATCGCATGCCCCTTATTCCAGTCGCAAAACTATAGCCGCGAGGTATCTCTATGCCTACAGAAAATAAAGAGGCTTGCCGTGACGAGCGCTTGGTCACTCTTCCAATGTGGATCGTTGAAGTGGTACGAGCCGAGCTCCGACTCGAGATTCACGTTTGGTCAGAGATGGGGCGGTACGTTGAAGAGTCGCTGGCCCACGGCGAACAGGCGCTGCCCTGTGACGTGAAGCTTCCACCTGCCACGGTATTCTGCAAAGGCACCAAGGTCAGCACGCTGATGCTTGGCATTCAGCAGCGCCTGACATTTCCTGCCCATGCTCGCGAATTCGAAAAAACCTGAACCACCCCGCCGAGGAAGCCTCATGGAAATCACTTACGGCTCGGTCTGCTCCGGCATCGAGGCGGCAACACTTGCATGGAAGCCGCTCGGCATGCGAGCCACCTGGTTCGCCGAGATCGAGGCATTCCCCAGTGCGGCGCTGGCCCACCACTACCCGAACACGCCGAACCTCGGCGACATGACCAAGCTCGGGGCCCTGGTCCTGGCCGGCAAGATCGCCGCACCGGACGTGCTGGTCGGCGGCACCCCGTGCCAGGCCTTCAGTGTCGCCGGCATGCGCCAGGGGCTGCTCGACCCGCGCGGCGCCCTCACCATCAAATACGTGGAGCTCGCAGATGCAACTGACTATGTTCGCGCCGGCAACAGAAAGCCGCCCTGTGTCATCGTTTGGGAAAACGTCCCCGGCGTCCTCAGTGATAAAGGGAACGCCTTCGGATGCTTTCTTGGCGCGCTTGCTGGGGAAGACTGCGAACTGCAGCCTTCAGGGAAAAGGTGGCCGGACGCTGGTTGTGTGTATGGACCCAAAAGAACAATCGCGTGGCGGATCCTGGACGCCCAATATTTCGGCCTGGCCCAACGACGCCGCCGTGTGTTCGTTATCGCAAGTGCTCGAAACGGATTCGATCCCACCGAGGTACTTTTTGAGCGAGAAGGCGTGCGCCGGGATACTGCGCCGCGCCGAGGCGAGGGGCAAGACGTTACCGGAACAGCTCCTTTCGGCCCTGCGCTCCAGTGCGGATGCGGGCATGTGTTCGGCGACGAACTCGGACCGTACGGCTGCGTGAATTGCGAAGGCGA
This sequence comes from Pseudomonas sp. ZS1P83, assembly GCF_054897825.1. NCBI lineage: Bacteria > Pseudomonadati > Pseudomonadota > Gammaproteobacteria > Pseudomonadales > Pseudomonadaceae > Pseudomonas > Pseudomonas sp. ZS1P83. The sequence goes on along the minus strand of NZ_CM142706.1, from coordinate 2,000,766 downwards.
TGAAGGCCCGGCAGTTTCAATGTTCGGCGGCATACCGGCATTCGGCGGGCACAGCCTGGGCGGTTCGGTCGAGCGGTCAGCGACATTGACCGCGAAGGACACTCGCATGGACATGGAAAGCGAGACGTTCTTCGTTGCGCCGACGCTCGCCGGCGGCGGACGCAAGTCCGGAGGGTATTCGCTCGACGACATTCCGATCACTGCCCCGGCACTCCGGGCGCAAGCTCAGTGCAGTCATCGCGCCGACTCCGAAGTGTTCATTGTGGCCGGGACGCTCAACGCCAACGGCAAGGCGGCCGGCAGCGCAACACAGCAAGATGCGGAATCTGGCCTGCTGGTTGTGCATGGCACGCAAGACCCAGGCGTCAGCGATTCGACGGCCTTTGCGTTGGGACGAAACAGCGGACAGGAAAACGTCGTGCTCGCCTTCTCGTGCAAGGACCACGGCGCCGATGCTGGTTCAATATCGCCGACCCTGCGCGCCATGAACCACTCCGGAAGCCACGCCAACGGTGGCGGCCAAGTCGCTGTATGCATCACTGGCGACATCACCCACACGCTGAAGGCCGACGGCTTCGACGGCAGCGAGGACGGCACTGGGCGGGGCCAACCGATCACTCAGGGCAGCGCTGGTGTTCGGCGCCTAACCCCCAGAGAGTGCGAACGCCTCCAGGGGATGCCCGACGATTACACGCTGATCCCCTGGGATGGCTGGCGGAAGCTGGACGCCGACGAAACACCAGAGCAGTGCATCGCCGACGGCATGGACGTCCGCCAGGCGAAGAAAAGCAGAGCCTGGTACGTCCGAGACGCCGACGGCCCGCGCTACAAGGCGATCGGGAACAGCAAGGCGGTCACCGTTGTTCGCTGGATCGGCCAGCGCATCCTCAAGCAGATCACTCCCAGCCCTTACGGCTGAACTACCTACCACTCACTCCACCGCCCAGGCACGACCCGGCTAACGCCGCCGACATCATCGAGCTTTATCAGCGACTCGCGGCATAGATCTATACCCCAGAACCACAAAACCCCCTCCATTACTGGAAGGGGTTTTGTGGAGAAGATGGGATTCGAACCCATGGAACGGTTGCCCATTCGCCGACTTATCAGGTCGGTGCATTCGGCCACTCTGCCACCTCTGGAAAGCCAAAGCTTTCCGCAGGAGGCTGAGCGGCAGGAAATCTAACTCAATCACGCAAGAATATCAATAAGCCATCACCGGCGAGGACGCCCCATGCCCACAGAAAACCGGCCGGCAGATCCATTCGGCCCCCACGGTCGCACCTTCCACATCCATCTAAGCGTTCGCGGCGCCTTGCGGGACTTCAGCAAGCGCCAACTCAAAGGCATGTTCAGTATGGAAGGTGGCCGTGAGTGCACCGCCGATGAGGCGAAGGATCATCTGCTTGAGGCTCTGGCCCAGGGTAAAGAAGTTCTGCCGTTCGGGTCGCCGTGCGAAGGGTTCGACTTTTCGGGTAATGGCTGCCCTGGCCACGACACGGTGGCAGCATGAAGCGCATCTACCTCAGCGGGCCAATGACCGGCCTGCCCGGCCTCAACTTCCCCGCCTTCGCCGCAATGACCGCCAAGCTGCGCGACGCTGGCCACACCGTCACCAACCCCGCCGAGCTCAACCCTGACGGCGGCTCCTGGAACGACTGCATGCGCCGTGACATCGCCGCCCTGATGGAGTGCGACACCGTGGCCAGGCTGCCCGGGTGGCACACCTCAAAGGGCGCCCGCCTCGAAGTGCTGATCGCTGAACGCCTCGGCATGACAGTTGTGAATGCCCATGATCTGGTGTCGATGGAGATTGCATGATGAGCGAAGTAACCCGGGTGGCAATTCAGGCGCCGATCACCATTGCCATGTCGAGCACAATCGCTCGACTCCAGTTTTACAACATCGCCCAAGGCTTGCTGCATGACTTCGATCGGGTAACAGCAGAGCGTGACGCTCTGCAGCTGCGCCTGAACGCAGCGGATCAGCGGATTGATGAGTTGACCACCAAGCCATCCGACGCCGAGTGCGAGCGACTGATGGAAATCATCGAGCGCTACCCGAACGGAGATCCTCTCCCGCCGCTCGAAAACTCCACTTGTAACTCCGCCTCCCCCAATGCAGTCGCTTTACTGGCAACTAGGCAATTTAGGTTTTAAACTCATCGGCATGTTTATTTATAAACTTACCACCAAACCAAGCCAACTTAGCCGGGTGATCTTCTCCAACCCAATCAATCAAATCAGGCCAAGCCCCGTTAGGACGTACAGTGTGTGGAGTTTCGTAATCCGTCCTCCACCATCGATTGTAAACAACAATAGGCCTCTCGGGTGGAGATTTCTTTTTTTGAGTATTTAAAGGTAATTGCAAAAAAAATGCATGTGCCCACTCTGCAAGATCGAGCATTTGATCGGTTGCTTTTAGCTTCTTTCCGGGCGTACGTGGCGAAACAACCTCTCCTAGCCACAACCCCTTATAGCTCGGGTGTTCAGCTAGAAACTGTGAAAGTATCGGATGTCTTGCGTTGAGTCTGGTTCTGAGGTTTTTTGCGATCCCAACATACTGTAACTTTGACCTTGACTCTCCCGCTAGCTTACCTACAAACATATATAAACCATCACCATAATCATTGGCCATTGCCTCTTTGGCTCCGGCGTAATCATATGGGCCATACCATTCAATAATTGCGGTGATTGATTTCATAAGCTCCCTTATTCAGCCCTTCTTCCTGCACGTAACCGCACTCGCGTTTTACTAATCAATGCCCTTCCAAATAAGCCGCAGCAATATAGCAACGAGGCAAACTCATGCACAGAAAAAACAAACAGGCCGGACTGAATATTTACCGCCACGCCTTCGCAGCACTGTGCCCGTCCGACGGAGAACTGATCATATATCGACTCGAAGTTCGATCTCCAACGATGATCCGCGTCGAACAAATCAAGGCGGCCACAGCGCTGATCAAAAAGGGTTGGCACGAACAGATCGCCGACCAACTGGCCGAATCCCTAGGCGGCGATCAAACCATTATCGCCACACACCAGGGCGTCGAGATCGAAACAGTGAGGCTCAGCGGATGATCGCTTATCACGGAACGCCAATCGGCGGCACTCGGCAGGATGGTGCCCGCTTCCTCGCCGGCCGGCATGCGTTGGTGCCTTTCCCGCGGCAGGACGATATGGGCATTGTCGCCGATGTCTGCCAGTCGTTCGTCTTCGACAACGGTGCGTTTTCGGTCTGGAAGAAAGGCGGCACCCTAGACGTCGACGGATACACCCGTTGGGTTGAGCAGTGGCACCGGCACCCGGGATTCGATTGGGCGCTGATCCCCGATGTTATCGACGGCGATGAAGTTGCAAACGACGCACTTCTGGCGGCATGGCCGGCGGAATTGCGCGGTGTACCGGTATGGCATCTGCACGAATCGCTCGAGCGACTTGCTCGCCTGTCTGCTGACTGGCCGACGGTAGCCATCGGCAGTTCTGGACAGTGGGCGAGTCCAGGAACACCAGCATGGTGGAAGCGGATCAGTTCAGCGATGGACGTCATCTGCGACGACCAGGGACGCCCAGCTTGCAGGCTTCACGGCCTGCGAATGCTCGACCCCGCGATTTTCCAGTACCTGCCCTTCGCCTCCGCTGACTCCACAAACGCCGCGGTGAATGGCGGCAGCATCAGTCGCTTCGGCATGTACGCCCCGCCCACTGCCGGTCAGCGCGCCAACGTCATCGCAGACCGCATCGAGTCGCATAATAGCTCCCCGATTTGGCAGCGAGAAACCCAGGTCGAATTGGCACTTTAGCTGCCTTCGGGGAGATAATTTGCCAAGACCTGCAGGATGGTGGCGAGCGCAGCCGCACCCGCAGCCCAGCTATTCCATAGGGATTGACGCTTCAATGTAGCAGCTAGGTCGTTTCCACCGAAAACAATGGATCCATCTCGATATGTCATGTTGCCCGCCTCTCTACGCTCCTTAGGAGCTTGTACTTTTGCGAAAGCGGATAGGCCCCAGAAGAGCGCCGACAGCATTCCAGTAATCATTGATGCAAGCGTAAGCAGTTGTTTCATAGGCACCTCAAAAGTTAGAACTCCTATCTTAGCTCGGTACCAGTTGGCAGCCGATCAGATGCCGAAATCACAACCCCTCTTCCACCTACCAGCCTGCCGGTGAACGGCGGGCGAGGAATCGCTATGTCCGATTTTCAAACGGAATCCACGCCCACCGCTCGCAAGGTGCACAAATGCTGTGAGTGCTACGGCGTCATTCAGCCTGGCCAACAGTACAGCCTTGTCACGGGCCGCTGGGATGGCGACATGGACACCTTCAAAACCTGCATGCCCTGCGTTGAAGCGCGAACCTGGGCGACCGTTCAGCCTGAATGGGGTGGTGACGGCGAACACCTCTACTACTTCGGCCGCCTCGACGAGGACCTGGCCGACCTTGCGCCGGAGATCAGGTCACAGGACGGCCGTCGATTCCACGCATATCGACTTCAGGCTCTGATGACTCGGCGCGGTAACGCTGGCCGAGCGATCCGAGCAGCAGCTTAAACCAATAACCACCTTCTGCCGCCACGCGCGGCATGGAGCAGCTCATGAGCATTCAATTTTTATCGCACCAGGAGGTTTGCGAGCTGACCGGCGCGCGGACCAAGGCAGGACAGATTCTTAACCTCAAGAAAAACGGCGTCAGGCACACCATCAAGATGAACGGTTGGCCAAGCGTAACTGTGATGGCTGTTACCGCCGTCGGTATGTTCGAGCCAGAAAAAACCGCATGGAAATCACGCAAGGCATGCTGAAATGGGAAGACGACCAAGTAAACCCGGCTCTATAGCCAGGCTCCGAGAGCGCAAGAAAGCCAGCGGCCGGGTTTTCTACTACTACGACACTGGCGGAAAGGACCGCAAAGAGATTCCGCTGGGCAGCGACTATGGACTGGCGATCATGGAGTACGCAAAACTGGAGCGGGATCGTACCGCGACCGACCTGGTCGCGAAGGTGATTACCTTTCGCTACGTCGCTGAAAAGTACATGGTCGATATCGTGCCCACAAAAGGCGCCGCAACTCAGCTCGACAATAAGCGTGAGCTAAAGAATCTAATCGCTTTCTTCGATGACCCGCCAGCACCACTGGAAACAATCGAACCGCTACATGTTCGCCAGTACCTCACTTGGCGCAAGTCAGCGCCGGTCCGAGCAAACCGAGAAAAGGCGCTGTTCAGCGCAATTTGGAACTATGCCAGGGATAAGGGCTACACATCGCTGGCCAACCCATGCGCCGGTATCAAGGGCAATAAAGAGACAGGCCGGGACACATATGTCGAGGACGAACTCTTCAAGCGCGTGCACGACAAGGCCGATGTCGGCCTGCAAGATGCCATGGACCTGGCCTATCTGACCGGCCAGCGAGTGACTGACACACGACTGATGGACGAACGGGATGTCCGCGATGGCCAAATTTGGGTGCTTCAGGGAAAGACAAAGGCCAAGCGACGGATCGAGGTGACTGGCGAACTGAAGGTATTGATTGATCGAATCATGTCCCGAAAGTCAGGGCGCAAGGACCGCTCGACGCGGCTGATAGTGTCAGAGGATGGCGCACCGATGACGGCGGCGATGTTGCGCAGGAGGTTTGACATGGCGAGGGAGGCCGCTGGAGTTTCCAAGCCAGAGTTCCAAATGCGTGATTTGCGCGCAAAGGCCGGTACGGACAAGGCCGAATCCAGTGGCGACATCATGCAGGCCAAGGATCAACTTGGGCATACCACCGTTGTTATGACGGAGCAGTACATCCGCAACCGCAAGGGCAAGAAAGTCTCCCCAACTAAGTGAATTGCGGACCAACTCTAAAATAGCGGACCAGAAACAAACAAGGGTTTGCATCAGCTTTCGCTCGCAAACCCTTGATTTCAGATGGTGCCCGAAGCCGGAATCGAACCGGCACGTCCTTACGAACGGGGGATTTTAAGTCCCATGCGTCTACCAGTTTCGCCATTCGGGCGGTAGCGCGGTGAAGCAGTCTGAAGACTGTCAGATAACGATCTGGCAGTTCTGACGCTTGTGCAGCAGAGGGGGAAATATATACATCCCGCCCCCGCGAAGCAAGTTCGCGACTGTCCTTTTCAAGACTAAATCTTGCAGGACAGTGCAAATAAAAAAGCTCCGTAAATCATAGATCTACGGAGCTCGTTTAAAGTGGAGGCCGAGGTCGGAATCGAACCGGCGTAGGTGGATTTGCAATCCACTGCATAACCATTTTGCTACTCGGCCTCAAACATCTGATGTCATGTAGCACAACATCAAACGCGTACAAATTTGGAATCAGATACGTGATCTAACTCCTTGAAAACATTGAGCTTTTTCAGCAGTCAGTGCTTTCGATGGCGTGAATTATGTACTGATTTCCCGAGGCTGGCAACCCCTTGATTTCAAAAAAAATTCTGTCAGGCGGTTTCTATGTTTCAAGGGGGTTGCTCAGCCCTCCCGGCTGGGATCGTCCGTTACATCTTTTACCGCGATCAACGGTTCAATGCCCCAGTCCCCATGCAGATACCAATCGTCTCCGATCATTTCGGCCGGATGCATTGTCCTGTCGGAACCATTGCCGCACGCCAGGGAATTGGCTGGGCAGTATCTGTCGCAGCCCCAGCAAATGCGCTCGGGGTGCTTGGGGCTTATGGGAAAATTCTTGGCCATGTCGATCCCCTGTTCGCCTCTAGGATGTGCCTCCAACCTACATCGCTTGCGCAAAAATGCCCTTGATACGGATCAAGACTGAAGTCGAAAGCTCGCACTCAATGTCAGTCTTACAGCTAAGCTTCATCCTGCCGGGAAATCGGCTACGTCACAGCGCTTTTCCGGCCCTTGGGCAGCCACATAAAAACACCTGGAGATGCCTCTTATGCTGGGTAAAAAACCACCTGCCGGAAAACAGAGCCCTGTCCAATTGTCGACCTGGGATGATAAAGGCGCGGAAAAATCATTCGATGCAGAAGCATTTTCCTCTCCCCCCGACTTGACCAATGCAGAACTGGTACACCTTCGTGTCCGGGTGATTGCTCTGGAAAATCTGGTCATTGCGTTACTGACACAAGGTTCGGATCAACAGATAGCCGTCGCCCGCGAAATGGCCGCCTACATTTCACCCAGACCCGGTTTCACCCAGCATCCTCTAACGATTCACGCGGCGGCTCAGATGAGCGACAGCGTTGACCGCGCGGAGCGATTTCGAAAGCGTTCCGATTCATAGCCTTAATCGCTGCAAACTTGATAACAATCATTATTATTCGCAAGAAAGCTTCCTACACTCGGGCTCCTACTCGTAGTGCCCAGGAAGACATCATGCGTACGACCTTTTCGCTGTCACTTGCCCTGCTCTTGCTCACACCGCTGGCTCAAGCCAAGGAATACCCGATCGGGGAACCCCAGTTGTGTCCAGGGCTGGAAGTCGGGGCGGTGTATTTGCAGCCGATCGAGATGGCACCTGCCGGAATGATGCGGGCCACTGCGGATTCCGATGTGCATCTGGAAGCCGACATTCGCGCCACGGCGGACAATCGACAAGGCTTTCAGGAAGGCAGTTTTGTGCCCTACCTCAATGTTTCGTTCAACCTGAAAAAACAGGGCAATGAGAACGATCTCAAAGGCGATTTCCACGCCATGGTCGCCAATGACGGTCCGCACTATGGCGACAATGTAAAGCTGCTCGGTCCAGGCAAATATCAGCTGACCTTCACCGTCCTGCCACCCGGCGGTCATGGGTCCCTTGGCCGCCATACCGATAAGGAAACCGGCGTAGCCCCCTGGTTTGAACGCTGCGAATTGCACTATGAGTTCATCTACGCCGGCATCGGTAAAAAAGGCGGCTATTGAATGAAGCGCCTGCACATTGCCTGGCTGATCCTTGCCGGAGCAGTGGTGCCATTGACGGCTTATGCCGAGTTGCCCAGCTATGAGCTGAGCCTTCGCGATGGCCACTTCTCCCCCGCCTTGCTGGAGGTTCCGGCCGGACAGCGCTTCAAAATCATCCTGAAAAATATCGGTCAAGGGCCAGCCGAATTCGAGAGCACGCCATTGCGGGTTGAAAAAGTACTGTCGCCGGGCGTGACAACCTTCGTGGTCATTCATCCCCTCAGGCCTGGTCGCTATCCCTTCTTTGACGAGTTCAATCCGCAACTGCCCGAGGGCGGCATCCTCGCGAAATAAACCGTTCAAAATCGGAGTTTCCATGAATCAATCAATGTTCATTGTCTGGCGCGAAAGCGTCGAAGCGCTGCTGGTGATCGGCATTCTTCAGGCCTGGATCAGCCAGCAGCATCAGGGTCATCGGCTGGCGAAGTACGTGTGGGCCGGTGTCGTGCTGGGGTTGATGCTTTCGGGCCTGCTGGCGGTGTTGATTCTGTTTGCCGGTGAGGCCATGAGCGGCTCAGCCAGTGAATGGTTCCAGGCCGCACTCGCGCTGGTTGCCAGCCTGCTGATTGTGCAAATGGTCGGCTGGATGCACCGCCACGGGCGCACGCTCAAGCACGATTTGCAACGACATGCCGATAACCACCTGGCCCGGCAAGGTGGCGCAGGTCTGTTACTGCTGGCCATGCTCGCCGTCAGCCGCGAAGGCAGTGAAACGGTGGTCTTTCTCTATGGCGCCGGTGCTCAGTTACGAGGTCCGCAGCTCGGTTTGTTTGCCGCCGGCGGCGCATTGGGACTGGCGTTGTCGGTGCTGACGATTGCGCTGCTGCACAGCAGTCGCCGGTTTATTTCGTGGCAGCGATTCTTTGCCATCAGCGAAGCTGTATTGCTGATGCTCGGTGCAGCATTACTGGTCAGCGGCACCGAGCGAATCGGCGGTCAATTACTCGCCCTGGATTTGCCGGAGGTGATGTACAGCCTCGTTGGCGAAGCGCTTTGGGACAGCAGCGCAGTACTCAGCGACAGCCATGGATTGGGTGGCTTTCTTGCCGGATTTGCCGGCTATCGCGCGACGCCCAGCGGCATGACTTTACTGATGCTGGCAGGATACTGTCTGGCCGTCAGCGGTTGGCTGCGTCAACGTGCTGCGGAAAAAGTCCCATGCCTGAGCTGAGTCGTCGCAATCGATGGCTGCAGCGCCTGGGCGATGGCATGCGTCGCCATGCGCCGGTCATTCGTGCCGTGCAGTGGGCCGTTGTGCTTTTCTATGTTTTGCTGTTGGTGATCCCGGCGGTGTTGCCGCTCCCGGACAGCCAGGCACGGCTGCTCGACAACCTGACCCTGTTCGCGCAGTTTTTGTTCTGGGGCATTTGGTGGCCGTTCGTGCTGCTGTCGATCGTGCTGTTCGGCCGACTCTGGTGTGGTGTTCTCTGTCCGGAAGGCTCGCTCAGCGAATGGGCCAGCCATTACGGCAAAGGTTTGGGTGTACCGCGCTGGTTGCGCTGGGGCGGCTGGCCAACCCTCGCGTTCTGCCTGACGACCCTCTACGGCCAGTTGATCAGCGTCTATGACTACGCCCAGGCGGCGTTATTGATTCTGGGTGGCTCGACTGTCGCGGCGGTCGCCGTCGGTCTGCTGTTCGCCCGGGGCAAGCGAGTCTGGTGTCGTTACCTATGCCCGGTCAGCGGCGTCTTCTCCCTGCTCGCCCGCCTGGCGCCCGTGCATTTTCAGGTGGACGAACAACGCTGGATGGAAAATGCCGCGCCGCGCCTGCCGCCGCCCAACTGCGCGCCCTTGCTCGATATCCGTCGACTGCAAGGCGCCAGCGACTGCCACGCCTGCGGACGCTGCAGCGGACAACGCGGTGCGGTTCAGTTGATCGCCCGCTCCAGCAACAAAGAGATTCTTCATGTGACCGCGCAGACGCTTTCACCGTGGGACGCGCGCTTACTGCTGTTCGGTGTGATTGGCCTGGCGATGGGCGCGTTTCAGTGGACGGTCAGTCCATGGTTCGTCGCCCTCAAACAAACACTCGCCCAATGGCTGGTTGAGCACGACCAACTCTGGGCCCTACAGGACAACGCGCCCTGGTGGCTGCTCACCCATTACCCGCAACTCAACGACAGTTTCAGTTGGCTCGACGGTTTCAGCATCGTCGCTTACTTGAGTTTGAGTTCTATGGTGTTGGGCACGGCGTTGATGATCCTTCTGCGCCTGACGGCTCGACTGGCGCAAGACCGCGCACTGTATTGGCCCCTGGCACTGACACTCACGCCCCTGGGTGGTGCCGGATTGTTTCTCGGGCTGTCCGCCACAACGGTGAAATTGCTGCGCTACGAGGGCCTGCTGCTGGAGTGGGTACAACCGGCCAGGGCTTGTTTGTTAATGGTCGCGATGGGCTGGAGCCTGTTGCTGGGCTGGAAACGACTGGACCGCGAAGGCATTTCCCGGGCTCGACACTGCGCTGGCAGCACTTGCCTGTTACTCGCCATCGGCCTGGTAGGGTTTGGCTGGTGGTTGCAATTCTGGGGCTGGGCCTGAGTACTTCAGCGCGCTCCTGCAACCACCCACCCGAACACTCAGACTTTAAAACGTGCCACTGTCTGGTGCAGCGCCCCCGCCATCTGCGCCAAATCGTGACCCGCGGTGTGAGTATGCTGGGCACCCAGCAAAACCTGCTCGGACAAGTTACGAATACCCATCAGATTGCGATCCACCTCTCGAGCCACCAACGCCTGCTCTTCCGTGGCACTGGCAATCATCATGTTGCGCTCGTTGATCTGTGAGATCGATCGGGTGATTTCGTCCAGTGCATCGCCCGATCGCTGCGCCACTTCAAGGGTGGCTCGAACCAGATTGCTGCTGCTTTGCATGGCCGTTACCGCATGGCCGGTATCCAGACGAATGTTGCCAATCATCTGCTCGATCTCTTGGGTGGACTCTTGGGTGCGATGGGCCAAGGCGCGCACTTCATCGGCGACCACGGCAAAACCGCGTCCGGCATCCCCGGCGCGGGCCGCTTCAATGGCCGCGTTGAGGGCCAGCAAATTGGTCTGCTCGGCGATGCTGCGAATCACATCCAGGACCTTGCTGATGTCCTGCACCCTGCCCGCCAGTTGCTCGATGCGTTGCGAGGTATCGGTGACGCCATTCGCCAGTTCGCCGATTGAAACCACGGTTTCCTGAACCTGTTCACGCCCGCGCTGCGCGGTTTGTTCGGACTGCCGGGAAGCCTCGGAGGTGCTCACCGCATTGCGCGCCACCTCGTCGACCGCAGCGGTCATCTGGTTCACAGCGGTAGCCGCCTGCTCGATCTCCAGCCCCTGCAATTGCAGATTGCTGCTGGTCTGGCTGCTGACCGCACTCAGTTCTTCGGAGGAACTGGCCACCTGGTCAACCGAGTTCGCGATGTGCCTGACCATGGCATTCAGACTTTGCTGCATCTGATGCATGTTCATCATCACGCTGCCGCCGACACTTGAGCTCACGGGCACCTGAATCGTCAGGTCGCCCTGAGCCATTTGACTCAAAAACCGTGCGGCATCATCCGGCTCGCCACCCAGTGGCCGGGTGACACTGCGCGTGACGATCACCGCGGCGGCGATGACCAGCGCCACACAAAACAAAAACAACCCGAGCATATTGCGCCGGGCATCACTGTAGAGTTCCTGTGCCGACTGTTCACGGTCGGCGAATATTTTTCCTTGCAGCGCCATCAGCTCATCCAGGCTTTTATAAACCTGGTGTTCAGCCGGGACGACCTTTTGCTTGAGCTGCGCCATGGCGTCATCGAAGGCCCCTTGCCTGATCAACACCTGCACTTGGGTGAACGCAGCGACATAGGCCTCGCGATTCTTTTTCAGGGCGGCGTAAGCGGCTTTGCCTTCTGGCAAATAGAACAACGGCTCAAGCGTTTCGAGCGCCTGAGTGATGCGTTTCTTGGTGGTGTCGATCGACTGTTGCACTTGCTGATTATCTTTATCGATCAGCAAATCCCGGGTGTTCCTGGCGTTATCGCGCACGCCGGTGGCAATGATCATGATCGGATCGATCTTAGGCCAGTCCTGCTTGACGATAACCACCGCCTGTTCCTTGAGCGTTGCCAGATCGTGCAACGCGTAAAACGCCATGCCCATCAATGCCAGCGGCGCAATTGCAAAGCCGATGACAATGCGGTGTGCCGTGCTTAATTTGGCCATATCAAATGCTCCCCGTTTGATACCTGCCAGAAAGGCAGCGCATTTGAAAACCTAATGGTGGATGTCACTGCTAAACGTTGTTCCGCAGCCTCGGCTACCCCCGCAACACGAAGGCTGGAAACAGCTCGCGCATCGCTTCCCATAAGTCAGGTAGCAAGGCTTGTGCCGAAACGCTTGGCAGCAGCGGATCGAACATTCGTTCGGTGCGGACCAATTGCACGGCGAAGCGTTTGACGCCGAGCTCGTTCAGACGCTGTGCCAGGATCAACAAACGCGCAGGCTCGAACAGATGCCAATGCACGGTAGTCCGACATTCGTAGTCGACACCGCTGGCCAGCAGATGCTCAAGGCTGCGCCAATTCGCGGTTCCGCTACCCTCGACCCGGGTGATGGCCTGGCAATCCTCGGGCAACGCCTTGACATCGAAGCCGACCCAGTCGGCCCCGGTCAGTGCCTTGGCGAACGCAGCGGGTTTGATGCCGGCGCTGTGCAAACCGATGCGAAATCCCATCGCCCGCACCTCATCCATGGCGCCAAGCAAACCGTCCTGCAAGGTGGGTTCTCCGCCACTGAACACCACGGCATCGAGCAGGTCCTGACGCCGTTGCAGAAACGCCAGCACCCGCCGCCAATCCACTTCGTCTGTGCCACGAGGCGGGATCAACTGCGGGTTATGGCAGTAACGACAACGCCAGGCGCACCCCTGGCAAAACAACACGCAGGCCAGCTGTCCCGGGTAGTCGATAGTGGTCAGGGGCACCATGCCCCCGACCCGAAGCGTTCGACTCATTGGCGCCCGGCCAGTGCCGCGCTTTCAGTGAAGTGCACCCGCTCGCGGTGCTCTGACTGCTTGCCCGGATTGAACGCCGACACAGGACGGTGATAGCCCATCACCCGGGTCCAGACTTCGCAGCGTTGACGTTGAGCCTGGGGCAGTATTTGCGATGCAGTCATGGTGAAGCTCCTTGCAGTTGAGTGGATCGAAATCAATGAACGGTGCCGAGTTTCTGTTCTCGCAGCAGCAGTACTTCGTCGCACTTGGGGCAGAACTCATGCTCGCCATCGAGGTAGCCGTGCACCGGGCAGATGGAGAACGTCGGGGTCACGGTCAGGTACGGCAGGCGGAAACGCCCAAGGGCTTTGCGCACCAGTTGCTTGCAGGCCTCGGTCGAAGAAATCCGCTCGGCCATGTACAAGTGCAAGACCGTGCCGCCGGTGTATTTGCATTGCAGCTCGTCTTGAAGTTCCAGCGCCTCGAAAGGGTCTTCGGTGTACCCCACGGGCAGTTGTGAGGAGTTGGTGTAATACGGCGCTTGCGTACTGCCGGCCTGGAGAATGTCGGGGTAGCGTTTGAGGTCTTCCTTGGCGAAGCGGTAGGTCGTGCCTTCGGCGGGCGTCGCTTCCAGGTTGTACATGTGGCCGGTTTCCTCCTGGAAACGCACCAGCGTGGCACGCACATGGTCCAGCATCTTCAAGGCAAACTGCCGACCGTGTTCGGTGTGCATGCCCTCCTCGTCGCCGGTGAAATTGCGCAACATTTCATGCATGCCGTTGAGGCCGATGGTGGAAAAATGGTTGCGTAAGGTGCCCAGGTAACGCTTGGTGTACGGGTATAAACCGGCGTCCATATGGTGCTGAATGACTTTGCGCTTGACCTCCAGGCTCTCCATCGCCAGTTCCATCAATGTGTCCAGGCGCTGCAGCAAACCGCTGGTATCGCCCTTGAACACATAACCCAGCCGCGCGCAGTTGATGGTCACCACGCCGAGCGATCCGGTCTGCTCCGCCGAGCCGAACAGACCGCCGCCACGCTTGAGCAACTCGCGAACATCCAGCTGCAAGCGGCAGCACATCGAGCGCACCTGATTGGGCTGCAGGTCCGAATTGAGAAAGTTCTGGAAGTACGGCAAGCCGTAACGCGCGGTCATCTCGAACAGACGGTCGGCGTTTTCACTGTCCCACGGAAAGTCCTGGGTGATGTTGTAGGTCGGGATCGGAAAGGTGAACACCCGCCCTTTCGCATCGCCGGCCTGCATCACCTCTATGTAGGCGCGGTTAAGCAGCTCCATTTCAACTTGCAGGTCGCCATAGGCAAACGGCATTTCCTCACCGCCGATGACGGGGATCTGCTCACGCAAATCCTGCGGGCAAACCCAATCGAAGGTCAGGTTGGTGAACGGTGTCTGAGTGCCCCAGCGCGAGGGAACGTTGAGATTGTAGATGAACTCCTGAATCGCTTGGCGCACCTCCTGAAAGCTCAGTTGATCCTTGCGCACATAGGGCGCCAGGTAGGTGTCGAACGAGCTGAACGCCTGGGCGCCGGCCCATTCGTTTTGCAGGGTGCCGAGGAAATTCACCATCTGCCCCAAAGCACTGCTCAAGTGCTTCGGCGGACCGGCTTCGACTCGCCCCGGCACACCGTTGAGCCCTTCGTGCAACAGGGTGCGCAGCGACCAGCCGGCGCAGTAACCGGCAAGCATGTCGAGGTCGTGCACATGCAAATCCGCCTCGCGGTGGGCCTGGCCGATGGCCTCGCTGTACACCTCGTCCAGCCAATAGTTGGCGGTGACTTTGCCCGACACGTTCAACACCAGTCCGCCCAGTGAATAACCCTGATTGGCGTTGGCCTGGACCCGCCAGTCTTCACGGTCCAGGTATTCGTTCATCGAGGTCGCCACTTCGACCAGGGTCCGGCGGTCGCGGCGCAAACGCCCGTGCTGTTCGCGGTAAACGATGTAGGCACGCATGGCGAGGAAAAAACCGGCGTCCATCAACACCCGTTCAACACGGTCCTGGATTTGCTCGACATGCAGCCTCGGCACCCCTTCCAGACTGGCCAATACCGCGTGAAGCAATCCTTCAACCTCAACCTCTCCGTACTCCCCCGTCGCCTTGCCGGCGGCGATCAACGCCTGACGGATTTTGTCGGCATCGAAGGCGACCTGGCTGCCATCGCGTTTGTGCAAGCGGTTACTTCCTACTGCGATCAGCGTGCTCTGCATTTGCCCTCCAGACACTACATATAGATGTTTAGTTACAAACGAACACAACATACGGTGAAGACTACGGACAATGTGCTGATCTGCAATTGATCGATATCAAGATTTGTCGGCGAAAAAAAACCGCCAGCGGCGGCTAATTCCAGTGGGTTAAGAAACTCTGGCTTCACATATTCCCTGTAGCAGCTGCCAGAACTGACCGGCATTAACATCAAGGATCAACCACCACTCATGTTCATGAACCGCAAAATCTGCACCTCACCTTCCGGGCTGAAATCGTGGCGCAATGGCTTACCGCGCAAGGCCTTCTGCACTGCGAGGATCACGGGTTGATCATCCAGCGGATAACGCCGCAGCAATCCGCGTAAATCCAGGGCATCGTCCTGGCCCAAACACAGCAACAGCTTCCCTTCAACGGTCATCCGCACCCGGTTGCAGCTGCCACAGAAGTTGTGGCTATTGGGTGAGATGAAACCAATCCGGGTCTCGGGATAGCGTTCCAGACGCACATAGCGCGCCGGTCCGCCGCTGTTTTCGGTACTGTCGAGCAACCGATGCCGGCTGGCGATTAGCGTGCGCACTTCGTCGCTGGAACAAAACGATTCACCCCGTGAACGACCGACATCGCCCAGAGGCATTTCCTCGATAAAACTGATATCGATGCGCTGATCGATGGCGTATTGCACCAACCCCAGGACTTCATCGAAGTTGCGCCCTTTCATCACCACACAGTTGAGTTTGATCCGTTCGAAGCCCGCATCCCGCGCGGCTTCAATGCCGTTGAGCACCTGATCGAGGTCACCATTGCGGGTGATCGCCCGAAACCTCTGCCCGTCGAGGCTATCGAGGCTGATGTTCATCCGCTTGACCCCGGCGTCGACCAACGGCCGGGCCAGACGGCCCAGTTGCGAGCCGTTGCTGGTCATCACCAGTTCACGCAAACCGGGCAAGGCGGCGATGTTGCGGCACAGTTCGACAATGCCGGGACGGATCAGCGGCTCACCGCCGGTCAGACGGATTTTGCGTACACCCAGGCCAACGAACAGCGTCGCCAAGCGCTGCAATTCCTCCAAGGTGAGTACCTGCTGACGTGGCAGGAAGGTCATGTTTTTCGCCATGCAATACACGCAACGAAAATCACACCGGTCCGTCACCGACATCCGCAAATAATCGATCTGCCGCCCAAAACCATCCTGCATCACAACGTTCATCACTTCTCCCGGTTTGCCCAATGCTCACTGCACCAGCGGTGAGTCGGTGCCCTGCAAGTGGATGCCACGAATATCCGCCGCTCCGATCAGAGTTTGCAGGTATTGCACCAGTGCTTTCTGCCACACGCCTTGCTGCAACTGCGTGCGGATCGCCGTCGACACCACTTCATAGGGCAACGGCATGCCTTCGATCCGTTGATCGACGCTGACCACATGCCAGCCGTAACGGCTTTCCAGTGGTTTGCTGGCCAGCCCCGGTGCCAGGGTGAACAACTGACGCTCCAGTTCGGGCACGGTCTGGCCCTTGCTGATCTGTCCCAAAGAGCCACCCTGAGCCTTCGACGGGCAGGCCGAATATTTCACCGCCAGTTCGGCAAAACTGCCGGGGAATTCTTCCAGGCGCTGCAGCAGGATTTGTGCCTGATCATGCGCCAGCTCGCGGGCCTCGACATCGTCCGGTGCACATTCGAGCAGGATGTGCCGCACCGCCAGCAACGGCGCGCTGTGGAAGCGCCCGCGATTGTTTTCGTAGTAACGAAGACTGGTTTCCTCGTCGCACTGAGGCACTTTTACCTCACGTTCGAGCAGCAGGCGCGTGGCCGCTTCTTCTTCGTTCTCACCGGCGCCAATCTCCAGCGCCACACCGAGTTCGGTGATGCGCTGCTGCAACAACTCGCGGATCACCAGCGCCCTGGCGGCCAGATAGACCGCCTCCTCACGGCTTTCGGCCGGGTGATATTGCAGCTCCTGAGCCATCGCCTCCGGGGTGATCGACACCTCGTTGACGCTGATGATCGGCCACTCCTGTTCACTGCTGGCGATCAACTGCGCCGGGGCGTCATCGATCGCCGCGGGCTCAACCGGCAGTGCTTCAAACTGCGCCTCTGCGACCGGCGCGATATCAATAACGACTTGTTTGGAAGAACCGCAGCCACCGCTGCCCCCGTTACCACCACCACATCCACATCCACCTGACATGATTGTCTCCTCAGTACTTCTGACGAACGATTTGATAACGACGCCCCAGGTACCAGATCGGTGCGCTGATCATGTGTACGAGACGGGTGAAGGGGAACAGCACAAACAGGGTCAAACCGAGAAACACATGCAACTTGTAGGTCAGCCCGACCGGCGCGATAGACGCCGCCGCTTCCATCGGTCGCAACAGCACGGTGTTCTGCGCCCAATCGGCGAGCATCACCATCACCGAGCCGTCCATGTGCCCGGTGGATGCGACGATGGTCAGCAGACCGAGCAGCAATTGCGCCAGCAGTACCAGCAGAATCAGGATGTCCGAAGGACTGGAGGTGGCGCGTACCCGAGGATCGGTGAGGCGCCGGTTGACCAGCATCAGCAGGCCAATCAGGCACAACAGACCGAAGAATCCGCCGGAAACCATCGCCAGCAACTGCTTGTTCTCAGTGCTGATCACATGGTGATAAATCGACGCCGGGGTCAGCAGGCCAACGAAATGCCCGGCCAGCACGAACAACACACCGATGTGAAAGAGGTTGCTCGCCACGCGCATGCCGCGCTGATTGAGCATCTGGCTGGAGCCAGCCTTCCAGGTGTACTGCGACAGATCGAAGCGCGCCCAACTGCCAATCAGGCAAACCGCCAGGGCGACGTAGGGATAGACCCCGAACAACAACAGGTTCCATTTAGACATTGCCCACCTCCTTGGCTGGCACGACGGCCAGCCCTTCATGCTGAAAATCCACCCAGTGCAACGGCACCGCGCTTTCTTCCCGGGCCTTACCCGGCGCGCTTGGCAGCGAACTGCAACGGTCCTGCTGTTCGGCCTGGAGAAAGTCCACGGCCTCCTCTTCCCAGATCTTGTCGAGGGCTTCGAGGGAGTCGTCGCGAGGTTCCGCCGCGACTTGCGCCCGCAGGTCGGCAACCGCTTGATGGGGCTCGGCCCCGGCAATTTGCAGCAGCGCCCGGAAGCAGCTGGCATAGGCGCTTTCGCGCTCTTCCAGACGCGCCGCGAGCAAGGCCAGCAAGTGCGAAACATCCGCCAGGCCCTCGCGGGCCTCGATGTCTTCGCGAGTGGAAAGGAACTCCAGGTACAGCGGGATATAGTCCGGCAGCTCCTTGACGCCGATGGCAAAACCGGCGGCTTCGTATTGCGCCATCATGTCGACCATCGCCTGGCCACGGTCACGGGATTCACCGTGCACATGCTCGAACAACAGCAGCGACAACGAGCGCCCCCGACCGAACAGCGCACCGTAGTGCTCCTGCCCGTCCATCAGGTCATTGGCGCAGATCACTTCCAGCAATTCGAACAACGCACCGCGCTGCTTAGGGCTGATTTCCCGTGACTGGATGATCGCTTGCTCCAGCTCGTCGCGACCGCCAATCAGCGTCTCGGTCGGGTAATCGAGCAGCAGCGAAATCACTTTGAGAATTTGCATGCTCATTCCTCCCACAACTGGACGGTTTTCAGGATGTCGCGGCGGTTGGCTTTCTTGGCGCCGAACATGTTGTTGTCGGAGCTGCCGCTACAGCCGCTGCCGAAACTGAAGCCGCACCCGGAGCGCTCGGCGAAGGCGTCGCTCATGGCGTCTTCACGGTGGGCGCTAGGTACGACAAAACGGTCTTCATAGTTGGCGATCGCCAGGTAGCGATACATCTCCTCGACCTGGGCCACGCTCAGGCCGACATCCGCCAGCACTTGCAGGTCCTGAACGCCATCAACTTGCTCGGAACGTTTGTAGGCGCGCATCGCCAGCAAGCGTTTCAGCGCACGCTTGACCGGTTTTTCATCGCCCGCCGTCAGCAGGTTGGCCAGGTACTTCAATGGAATACGCAGGCTGTCGACGTCCGGGATCACCCCGTTCATGCCGACGGTGCCGGCAGTGGCCGCATTCTGAATCGGCGACAGCGGCGGTACGTACCAAACCATGGGCAAGGTGCGATATTCCGGGTGCAGCGGCAGTGCAAGTTTCCAGTCCACGGCCATTTTGTAGACCGGCGAACGTTGCGCCGAGTCGATCACCGATTGCGGCACCCCATCTTCCAGGGCCTGACGAATCACCGCTGGATCGTTCGGGTCGAGGAAGATCTCCAGTTGTTTCTCGTACAGATCCTGCTCATTGGCGGTGCTCGCCACTTCGCTGATGCGGTCGGCGTCATACAGCAACACACCGAGGTAACGAATGCGTCCGACGCAGGTTTCCGCACAAACGGTCGGCAGCCCGGCTTCGATACGCGGGTAGCAGAAGATGCATTTCTCGGACTTGCCGCTTTTCCAGTTGAAATAGATCTTCTTGTACGGGCAGCCGCTGATGCACATCCGCCAGCCACGGCATTTCTCTTGGTCGATCAGGACGATGCCGTCTTCTTCACGCTTGTAGATCGCCCCGCTCGGGCAAGCCGCTGCGCACGTCGGGTTGAGGCAGTGCTCGCACAGGCGCGGCAAATACATCATGAAAGTGTTTTCGTATTCGCCGTAAATGTCCGCCTGGATCTTGTCGAAGTTCTTGTCCTTGCGGCGCTTGGCGAATTCGGTGCCGAGGATTTCCTCCCAGTTTGGGCCCCACTCGATTTTCTCCATGCGTTTGCCGGAGATCAGCGAGCGCGGGCGCGCGGTGGGCTGATGCTCGCCCAGCGGCGCGGTGTGCAGGTGCTGGTAATCGAAGTCGAACGGTTCGTAGTAGTCGTCGAGGCTCGGCAGGTCCGGGTTGGCGAAAATGTTCGCCAACACGCGGAATTTACCGCCGATGCGCGGGTTGATCGTGCCATTGGCATTGCGGATCCAGCCGCCCTTCCACTTGTCCTGGTTTTCCCATTCTTTCGGGTAGCCGATCCCGGGTTTCGATTCGACGTTGTTGAACCAGGCGTATTCCATGCCTTCGCGGCTGGTCCAGACGTTTTTGCAGGTGATCGAACAGGTGTGGCAACCGATGCACTTGTCCAGGTTCAGAACCATGCCGATTTGTGAGCGAATCTTCATCTCAGTTCTCCTCGATATCGGTCGGCAGGGGGCGCGGCAGGTCATCGCCGGACGAACCATCGAGCCAGTCGACTTTGGACATTTTGCGCACCACGACAAATTCATCGCGGTTGCAACCGACCGTGCCGTAATAGTTGAAACCGTAGGCTTGCTGGGCGTAGCCACCGATCATGTGGGTCGGCTTGAGCACCACCCGGGTGACCGAGTTGTGGTGGCCGCCACGGGTCTTGGTGGTTTCCGAACCGGGCACGTTCACGATCCGTTCCTGAGCGTGGTACATCATCACCATGCCGTCCTTCACCCGTTGGCTGACCACCGCCCGGGCGGTCAGTGCACCGTTGATGTTGAAGCACTCGATCCAGTCGTTGTCCTCGATACCGGCGCGTTTCGCATCGTTCTCCGAGAGCCAGACAATCGGCCCGCCCCGGCTGAGGGTGAGCATCAGCAAGTTGTCGCTGTAGGTGCTGTGGATGCCCCATTTCTGGTGCGGGGTGATCCAGTTCAGGACGATTTCGATCTCGCCGTTGCTGCGCTTGCCTTTCACCCCTTCGATGGTGCGGGTGTTGACCGGCGGCCGATAACTCATCAGTTGCTCGCCGAACGCCTGCATCCACGGGTGATCCTGATAGAACTGCTGGCGACCGGTGATGGTGCGCCATGGAATCCCTTCGTGAACGTTGGTGTAGCCGGCGTTGTAGCTGACGTGATCGTCTTCGAGGCCCGACCAGGTCGGGCTGGAAATGATCTTGCGCGGCTGCGCCTGAATGTCGCGGAAACGGATTGCCTCGTGGGCCTTGGACAGCGCCAGGTGGCTGTGGTCGATGCCGGTGAATTCCGACAGCGCAGCCCAGGCCTTGACGGCAACCTGGCCGTTGGTTTCCGGCGCCAGGGACAGAATCACTTCAGCAGCATCGATGGCCGTGTCGATTTTCGGCCGACCCTGACTGATACCGGCATCGCCTTCTTTGTGATTGAGTTCACCGAGGAATTTCACTTCGTCTTCGGTGTTCCAGTTGATGCCCTTGCCACCGTTGCCGTGTTTCTCCAGCAATGGCCCAAGCGAGGAAAACTGCTTGTAGATGTTCGGGTAGTCACGCTCCACCACATGCAGGTTCGGCGCGTTCTTGCCCGGCTCCGGTGCGACGCCAGCGCTTTTCCAGTCGGTGCCGCCAAACGGTTGGGCCAATTCGCCGACGCTGTCGTGCATCAGCGGGATGGTCACCAAGTCCTTCTCAACGCCCAGATGCCCTTCGGACATGCTGGAAAACGCCTTGGCGATGCCTTTGTAGATTTCCCAGTCGGAACGCGATTCCCAGGCCGGGTCGATGGCCGCTGACAACGGGTGAATGAACGGGTGCATGTCCGAGGTGTTCATGTCGTCTTTTTCGTACCAGGTTGCCGTCGGCAACACGATGTCGGAATAGACGCAGGTCGAGGACATACGGAAGTCCAGCGTGGTGACCAGGTCGAGCTTGCCGATGGCGCCCTCGTCCACCCATTCGGCTTCTTCGGGTTTGCAGTCGCCGACCTGGCCGATGTCTTCGTTCATCACCCCGTTTTTGGTGCCGAGCAGGTACTTGAGCATGTACTCGTGGCCCTTGCCCGAGGAGCCCAGCAGGTTGGAACGCCAGATAAACATGTTGCGCGGGAAGTTGACCGGGCTGTCCGGTTGTTCGCAGGAGAAGCGCAGCGAACCGTCCTGCAGCGACTTGACCACGTAGTCTTTCGGGTCCATGCCGGCAGCAGCAGCGTCGCGGCAAATGTGCAAAGGGTTAGTGTTGAGCTGCGGCGCGCTGGGCAACCAGCCGGCGCGTTCGGCGCGGATGTTGTAGTCCAGGGCATGCTCGGGGAACTGCGATTTATCGGCCAGCGGCGAGAGCACGTCGTGCATGCTCATTTTCTCGTGACGCCATTGCGAACTGTGGGCGTAGAAGAAGCTGGTGCCGTTCATTTGGCGAGGCGGACGGTTCCAGTCCAGGCCGAACGCCAGGGGCAGCCAGCCGCATTGCGGACGGAGTTTTTCCTGACCGACGTAATGCGCCCAACCGCCACCGGTCTGGCCGACACACCCGCAGAGCATGAGCATGTTGATCAGCCCGCGGTAGTTCATGTCCATGTGGTACCAGTGGTTCATCGCCGCGCCGACGATGATCATCGAGCGGCCCTTGGTCTTGTCGGCGTTATCGGCGAACTCACGGGCAATCTGGATGGCTTTCTCGCGGCTCACGCCGGTGATCTGCTCCTGCCAGGCTGGAGTGCCTGGCACCGAGGCGTCGTCGTAATCCTTGGCGACATTGTCACCGCCGAGGCCGCGATCGATCGCCAGATTGGCGGCCGACAGGTCGAACACGGTGGCGACTTTGGCTACGCTGCCGTCCGCCAGCACCACGTTATGCACCGGCACGCGGCGGTATTGCACGGCATCGCCGGCCACATGCTGAAAGTGTTCGTGGGACTCGCCGGCGAAATACGGGAACGCCACTTCGGCGACATCATCGCCGATCAGGCTCAGCTTCAGATCGATCTCACGGCCTTCGCCACCTTCACGAGGCAGAATGTTCCACTTGCCCTTCTCGCCCCAGCGATAACCGATGGAACCCTGAGGGGACACCAGTTCACCGCTGACATCCAGGGCGATGGTTTTCCATTCCGGGTTGTTTTCCTGGCCGAGGTTGTCGGTCAGGTCACTGGCGCGCAAGAAGCGGTCCGGCTGATAGCCCGCGCCCGGTGCCTTGTCGACCATTTGTTTGAGCAGCACCAGCACCGGCAAATCGGTGAAGCGCTTGGCGTAATCGGTGAAATAGGCGCTCGGCTTATCCAGGTGGAATTCTTTGAAGATCACATGGTTGAACGCTTGGGCCAGCGCCGCATCGGTGCCCTGCTTCGGGTTCAGCCACAGGTCAGTGAGCTTGGCGACTTCCGAGTAATCCGGGGTAATCGCCACGGTCTTGGTGCCCTTGTAGCGGACTTCGGTAAAGAAGTGCGCATCCGGGGTGCGGGTCTGCGGGACGTTGGAGCCCCAGGCAATGATGTAGTTGGAGTTGTACCAGTCGGCCGATTCCGGTACGTCGGTCTGCTCGCCCCAGACCATCGGCGAGGCCGGTGGCAAGTCGCAGTACCAGTCATAGAAACTCAGGCAGGCGCCGCCGATCAGCGACAGGTAACGCGAACCCGCGGCATAGCTGACCATCGACATGGCGGGAATCGGCGAGAAACCGACGATCCGGTCGGGGCCGTACTGCTTGATCGTATAAACGTTGGCCGCGGCAATGATCTCGTTGACTTCCTCCCAGTTGGAGCGAATGAAGCCACCCATGCCGCGCTTGCTTTTATAGGAGTCGGCCTTGGCCTTGTCCTCAACGATGCTGGCCCAGGCTTCGACCGGCGCCATGGTCTGCCGCGCATCGCGCCAGAGTTTGAGCAATGGCTTGCGGATTTTCGGGTACTTGAGCCGGTTGGCGCTGTAGATGTACCAGCTGTAACTGGCACCACGGGGACAGCCACGGGGCTCATGGTTAGGCAGATCATTACGGGTACGCGGGTAGTCGGTCTGCTGGGTTTCCCAGGTGATCAGGCCGTTCTTGACGTAGATTTTCCACGAGCAGGAACCGGTGCAGTTCACCCCGTGGGTGGAACGCACGATCTTGTCGTACTGCCAGCGCGAACGGTAGACGTTCTCCCAGTCGCGAGACTCTTTGCGGGTCTCGCCATGACCGTCGGAAAACTCGTTTTGCTTGCGATTGAAAAACTTCAGTTGATCCAGTAAATGACTCACGGTGTAGTCCTCTCAGGCTTGCTGCGGGGTTCTGTGCCCCGCCCACGCAATGGTTGGATTCGGGTCGTCTTAGCAGGGTGTCGCCGCGCCTTTGCGCGCGTACCACCACCACGTCACCACGATGCAGCTCAGGTAAAAGCCGACGAACATGTAGAAGGCCATCTCCGGGCCGCCGGTCTGGGCCATCGAAGTGCCGAAAGATTTGGGAATGAAGAACGCACCGAAGGCGCCCATGGCCGAACTAAAGCCCAGGACCGCGGCCGACTCTTTGCCGGCGTTCTTCAACGCTTGTTCGCGCTCAGCGGGTGGTTTGCCGGCAGAGGCTTTTTCATGCTGGGTGCGGAAGATCACCGGGATCATCCGGAAGGTGGAGCCGTTGCCCACACCGGTGGTGGTGAACAGCAACATGAACATGCCGAGGAAGCCGTAGAAGTTGCCGCCGGTGCCGTTCTGCGGCAGAAAGTGCAAGACGCCGAAGACCATCACGATCATCAGCACGAAGTTCCACAAGGTCACCTTCGCGCCACCAAGCTTGTCCGCCAGCCAGCCGCCCAACGGACGCACCAGCGCGCCAACCAACGGGCCGAGGAAAGCGAATTTCAAGGCGATGACGTCAGGGAAGGAGGTTTTGATCAGCAGCGGGAACGCGGCGGAGAAACCGATAAACGAACCGAAGGTCGCCAGGTACAACCAGCACATCAGCCAGTTGTGCTTGCGTTTGAAGATCACCGCTTGCTCGCTGAACGAGGCCCGGGCACTGGACAGGTCATTCATGCCGAACCAGGCCAGCACCGTCACCAAGACAATGAACGGCACCCAGATGAAACCGGCGTTCTGCAACCACAATTGGCCGCCATCCGGCAGTGCTTGCGGCGAGCCGCCCATGAAGCCGAACACACCGAAGGTGATCACCAGCGGCACGCAGAACTGCATCACCGAGACGCCCAGGTTACCCAGCCCGGCATTGAGACCAAGGGCTGTGCCCTGCTGCGACTTGGGATAGAAGAAGCTGATGTTGGACATGCTCGAGGCGAAGTTGCCGCCACCAAAACCGCAGAGCAAGGCAATCAACACGAACACGCTGTAGGAGGTGCTCGGGTCCTGCACGGCGAAGCCCATCCAGATCGATGGCAACAACAGCGACGCAGTGCTCAGGGCGGTCCAGCGACGGCCACCGAAGATCGGCACCATAAAGGAGTAGAAGACGCGCAAGGTCGCACCGGACAACCCCGGCAACGCCGCCAGCCAGAACAACTGGTCGGTGGTGAAGGTGAAGCCGATGGCGTTCAAACGCACGATCACCGTGCTCCAGACCATCCACACCGCAAAGGCCAGCAGCAGCGCAGGAATGGAGATCCACAAGTTGCGCGTGGCGGTCTGTTTGCCGCTACGTCCCCAGAATGCTGGGTCCTCGGGGCGCCAGTCATGAATGACCGGGCCTTTGTCAGGCTTTTGCAGAACGGACATGTTCTTCTCCTAAGGCAATGCTGGAAATCGGGGATGGGGTCAGCAGCGGCGCTTTACCCAGCACCGGGCTTTTGCGTATTTCACTGAAGTACATCCAGGTGAGGGAGACCCAGACCACGCCGTACATCAACATGAAGCAGGAAGAGCGCACGCCGGTGAGGTCCACCAGGGCGCCGAACAGGATTGGCAACACGAAACCGCCCAGGCCACCGGCGAGGCCAACGATGCCGGACACCGCGCCCATGTTTTTCGGGTAGTCATTGGCGATGTATTTGAAGACCGAGGCCTTGCCGAACGCGAAGGCGATGCCCATGACGAACAGCAGTACGGTGAACAGCGCAGGATTGAGGCCGATGTGGAAATCCACCGGGCCGTTGATCGTTTGCACTTGCAGTTGGGTCTGGGGGTACGAAAGCAGGAACAGGCAGATCCAGCTGACCCACAACACCCACCAGGTCACGCTTTGCGCACCCCAGCGATCCGACAACCAGCCGCCGACAGCACGCAGCACGCCACCGGGCAGGGAAAAACAGGCCGCCAGCAGCGCCGCGCTTTGCAGGCTGAAACCGTATTCCTGCACGTAGTACTTGGTCATCCACAGCGCGAGGGCGACATAGCCACCGAAGACGATCGAGTAGTACTGGCAGTAGCGCCACACCGCCGGGTCCTTCAGCGAGCTCAATTGCTCACGCAACGTGGCGCCGGTGGCGCTGCGGTGGTCCTTGTTTTCGACGCTGAAGAACCAGAACAACAGCGCGGTGATAAAGAGGATCGCGCTGAAGACTTTCGGCACCAGCTGCCAACTGCCGGCAGCGATCAGTGCCGGGGCGAGAAACTTGGTCACGGCAGCCCCGGCGTTACCGGCACCGAAGATGCCCATCGCAAAGCCCTGATTCTCCTTGTCGAACCATTTGGCGACGTAGGCAATCCCCACCGAGAACGAGCCGCCGGCCAGGCCGACGAACAAGCCCAGCACCAGGAACTGCCAGTAGGCGGTGGCGTGACTGATCAGGTACAGCGGCGCCACGCAGGCCAGCATCAGCAGGAAGAACACACCGCGCCCGCCAAAACGGTCGGTCAGCAGGCCCAGTGGCAAACGCACCAGCGAGCCGGTCAATACCGGGGTCGCGGCCAGCAGGCCGAACTGGGTTTCGTTGAGCTGGAGAAGGTCCTTGATCGGCACCCCGAGCACGGCAAACATCATCCAGACCATGAAACAGACAGTGAAGGCCAGTGTGCTCATGCCCAGCACCAAGCCTTGTCGTACATGCGGTTGATTCAAAATGCTCTCCAGTCAGTTAGCCATGGCGGCAGACTAGAGAGGCCAACCCCGCAAAAACTTGATCCATGTCAACGAAGCCCTAGGGGGCATAGGCCTATGCTTGCGCGGTCTACCTCTAAGGAGGTAGTTCAGGAAAACCCTAAAACCGTTTGTTTATCAGCGTCTTAAGGTTCTCTTCCAAGGTTTTTGCTGACAAGGATCGGTCGACAACTCTTTAGAGGTAGCGCGCCGGGGATCGGCGGCAAACCCTCACTCTGGTGCTGCACATGCTCTGTTTTCCTGATGTCTTCCCGGATCAGCACTGATGATGCGCTGGTTGCGCAGCTCCCTGCCCGCTCGCGCCGGGCTGGCGGTGATCCTGATCGCCGTACTTGCCCTCGCCAGTTCATTGAGCGCCGGACTGATCGCCTGGTTCAGCCAGGGTGATGCCGCCGCCATCAACACCGCAGGCTCGGTGCGCATGGAGACCTACCACCTGAGCTGGAAACTGGCGGAGGGCGCAACAATCTCTGATATCGCCGCCGTCACGAACAGCCTGCAAACCCGTCTGACCAGCCAGTCACTCAAGGCTGTACTGGAAGATGGCCCGACCACCGCGCTGCAAATCAGCTACGGGCAGATCCAGCGACAATGGAACGAGGATTTACTCCCGGCACTGCAGCGCGGCGATGCCGCCTATTTTCAGGCCCAGGCCCTGCCCTTCGTTGAACAACTGAACCAATTCGTCAACCTGTTGCAACGCCAGAGCGAAAAAAAGCAAGGCTGGCAACAGATGATCCAGGGCATGGCCCTGTTTACCACCATAATTATCCTGCTGATCGGGCTGTACGAGTTGCAGTACGGCGTGATCACGCCCTTGAAAGAGTTGGTGGACGCGACCCAGCGCTTTCGTCGCGGCGATTTCAAGGTGCGGGTCAACCATCAGTCCCAGGACGAGCTGGGCCAGTTGGCCACAAGCTTCAACGCCATGGCCGAGACGATTGAAGAGTCGCATCGCACGCTGGAGAGTCAGGTCCAACAAAAAACCCTGAACCTGCAACAAGCCAATGCCGCCCTCGAGTTGCTGTACCAAAGCAGCCGCAGCCTGGCCACACGCCTGGCCAATGCCGAAGGGCTGGATGAATTGATTCGACGCTTCCAGCAACGCCTGCCCGGCTTGCGCCTGTCGCTGTGCCTGCAAGGACAATTGCAGGCACCGGCCCAGCAGTTGCTCGCCCTGCATGGCGCGAACATCCGGGAAGTTTGCGCCAGCAGCGACTGCGCCACGTGCCAGAAGCACCATGCCAGTCCACAAACGTTCAGCATCAGCAACCAGGGCAGTGAACTGGGTGAGCTCAAGGCGCATTTTGTCGACGGACACCCGACACAAGCCTGGGAAACCCAACTGATCCAGGCCCTGGCCAACCTCATTGGCACCTCGCTCTCGCTCAAGCGTCAACGGGAGCAGGACCATCGCCTGCTACTGCTCGACGAACGCACGATCATTGCCCGCGAACTACACGATTCACTGGCCCAGGCCCTGTCCTACATGAAGCTGCAAGTCAGCCGCTTGCAGACCCTGATGCGCCGTGGCGAACCGGTCGAGACCCTGGAAAACGTCACTGCCGAACTGCGCGAGGGGCTGAACAATGCCTACCGCCAGTTACGCGAATTGCTGACCACCTTTCGCTTGCAGATTCACGACGCGGGACTGGTGCAGGAACTCAAGGACACCGCCGAGGAGTTCTCCCGGCGCGGCGAATTTCAGGTGCACCTGCACGTCGACGCGCTAGCCTTTCAGTTATCGGCCAGCGAGCAAATCCACATTTTGCAGATCACCCGCGAGGCGCTCTCCAATTGCCTGCGCCACGCCCACGCGCAAAACGCCTGGCTCGAACTGCGTCAGGACGGTGAAACCGTCAGGCTCATCGTCGAAGACGACGGGCGCGGGTTCAGCGGCAACGTCGACCAACGCGAACACCATGGCTTGAACATCATGGATGAGCGGGCCCGCAGCTTGCGCGGCCAGCTGCAGATATTTTCCAGGGAGCCGCAAGGCACCCGCGTCCAACTGGAATTCCAACCGGAGTTTCTCGGGCAGCAAACAGAAGGTAGCGTCACATGAACCCGTCCCCGCAACACACCATCCTGCTGGTCGACGACCATCCGATGATGCGTCACGGCATCCGCCAGATGCTCGAACTCGAAGATGATTTTCTGATCGTCGGCGAAGCCGGTAACGGTGAAGAAGCACTCAGTCTGATCGAGCCGCTTAAACCGGATCTGGTATTGCTCGACAACAACATGCCGCAGATGAATGGCATTGAAACCCTGCGCCAATTACGGGCCATGCACTACACCGGCAAGGTGCTGCTGTTCACGGTCTCGGACGCTGAAGACGATATTCGCGACGCACTGCGTCTGGATGCCGACGGCTATCTGCTCAAGGACATGGAGCCCGAACTGTTGGTTCAGTACATCCGCGATGCCTTGAACGGCGCACTGGTGATCAGCCCGGGCCTGACCCAGGTCATGGCCCAGGCGCTGCGTTCACCACAGCGCCAGACCGTGGTGGAACTGACCGAGCGTGAGCGTCAGGTGCTGAAAACCATCGCCAGCGGTTTCAGCAACAAAGTCATCGGCCACAAGCTGGGTATCACCGAAGGGACGGTCAAGGTTCACGTCAAAAATCTGCTGCACAAACTCGGTTTGCGCTCGCGGGTAGAGGCGGCGGTGTGGGCCATGGAGCATCTACGCAATGCAGGCTGACAGGCATCCCTCCTTGGAGGTAGGCCGGCAGAGGCATAGGTCATCCGGCCGGCGCTCTTTACTATGACCGTCAGCGGAGGTACGCCATGCTGACCCACCCTTCCATCGTTTTAACGTTGCGTCGTCATCATCTGTTCAGCCAACTGCCGGAGAAAATCTTCGAGGAAGTCTGCGGCCTGGCGATGCTCAAGCGCCTGGCCTGTCACAGCACGCTCATGCACCAGGGGGATCCGGCCAAGCGCTTTTTCCTGCTGGTCAGCGGTCAGATCAAGTTGTACCGGCTCACGGGCGAAGGCCAGGAAAACCTGGTGGAGATCATTCAGCCGGGCCAGACCTTTGCCGAAGCCTTGCTGTTCAGCCAGGCCCGTCTCTACCCGGTGAGCGCCACGGCGTTGAAGGACAGCGTGCTGGTGAGTATCGAGGGCAACCATTACCGCAGCGCACTCGAAGACCAGCCGAAAGTTTGCCTGGCCATCCTGGCGAGCATGAGCGTTCACCTGCACCTGCGTCTGCGCGACATCGACACCTTGACCATGGCCAGTGCGAGCCGTCGAGTGATCAATTTTCTGTTCCAGGAACGCAACCCGATCAGCGGCTTGATTGTCTTGCAGGTGTCCAAACGCCTGGTCGCCTCGAAGCTGGGTATTCAGCCGGAAACCTTTTCGCGGATTTTGCACCGTCTGGTGGACAGCGGCCTGATCGCGATGGAACGACGCAATATAAGCATCCTCGCCGAAGAGGATCTCGCGGCATTCCAATAGACGCAATTGACCGCAGTCAATGCGCATTGCCACCGGTCTTGCACACTGAAGAGGTCCATCCATGGAGCGTGCTCATGCCCCGTTCAACCTTGCCTCTGATTTACTCCTGCTCAGGCTGCTCCAACGTCGCCCAACTGGCCAATACCCTAGCTGTGCGACTGGATCGCAGCGGACTGGCCGAGATGTCCTGCATCGTCGGCGTCGGCGGGCATGTGACGGCGCTGGTCAACAAGGCGCGTTCCGGACGACGGATCTATGCGCTGGACGGCTGCCCGCTGGAATGCGTCGAAAACTGCCTGAAGCAACATGGCCTGCACGCGGATGTGCACTTGATTCTTAGCCAGTACGGGCTGCGCAAACGCAATGGCGAGGACTGCACGCAGGCGCAGGGTGATGAGTTGTTTGAAGAGATCAAACAGTTGATTGCCAGTGATGCGCGGCAGCAAGCAAACCGGCAGGAAACAATGGCCTAACAGCCAACGAAGAACCACTGTGGGAGCGAGCTTGCTCGCGATGACGACGGCACATTCAACATTGATGTCGACTGTTCTACCGCTATCGCGAGCAAGCTCGCTCCCACAGTGGATCGTGGGCCGCAGGTTCTACTGCGCCGCCAACCCCTTCCCTGCCCGCTCCAGATTGCGCCACAGCCAGACCGGCAAGACGTCAGGATCAAGGCTGTCGATCAGGTTCTTCAGCGCCAGCCCCAACTCCGTATCGCCCTCGATCACCAGGCGCCGGCGAAAGAACAGCGTGTCCGGGTCATCCTGACGACTGGCCAGCAATAAAAACTCTCGCCAGTTGCCACTGATGGTCACATCCGCCGGGGCGTGCTCGGCAATCCGCAAACCCTCCTGGCTGAGCGTCAGGTACCAGGACAAGCCCAGGTCCGGGATCCGCAGGCACAACCAGCGCCCGCGCAACACTTCAAATTCGCCATCGCGCAACGGCTCGACGAGGCAGCGATTGAGCGCCTGCTGCAACGCCAGGCGCTGCACCGCAAAGGGCACCCGGCGTACCAGCGGCAGTAACCGGTCGGCGCCTTTCAACAGCCATTTTTTTCGGTTCAACACAGGCCGACCTCCTCGACGCGCAACATGCCGGCCTGGCCATGCCAGTAGCCATTGCAACCGTCGACGAACAGCGGCGGTGTCTCGCCCAGTCGAACCCGTTGGTAGGCGGCAATGACCTCGGCCATGCCCTGAGCGCGGGGACTCAAACGCAGCAGATCGGCACCACAAGCCACCAACCCGGCGTAATCCGCCAGCAGATTGGTCACCTCGGCCGACATCGTTTGAATACCGTTAATGGTGAACAGCGCCTGCCCTTCCTGACTGGTCAGTGCCAGGCCGTCGGGGTAGTTGATGCAGCAAAACTGGCAGTCGTCCTTGGGCAGGTTTTCCGCCCGGGCCGTGAAGCAGCGTGCGGAATAGGCCAAGGGCAAATGCCCATAGGCAAAGATTTCAACTTCCGGAACCTCACAGCCCAGTTCGCGCACCTGCTCGAGCACATCGCCAATCAGCGCCGCCGAACATTCCACGGGCGGCACCCAACGGGTCATCCCGCAGTCCAGCAGTTGCGCCAGCGTATGACCGTTGTACAGATTGAGAGCAGGACCGCCCACGAACGGCAACTTGCGCTCGGACAGGAACTGCACCGCGCCCATGTCATTGGCTTCCACCAGCAACTGGCCGTTGTCGCAGAGCCGGCGCAGACTGGAAAGTTCGGACGCCGCCTCGATCAGTGTCAGGCTCGAAATCACTAACTGCGCCTGGCTGCATTCCTGTAATTCGCGCCCCAGCCCCAGCCATTGATCCAGTGAAAATGCCCGGCGTTTCGAGCACACGGTTTCCCCCAGATAAATAACATCCAGGGGCAAGGCCGACATCTCGGCGTAAAAGTGACGGAGTTGCTCTTTGTCCCAATAAAACAGGACCGGTCCAAGGCTGAGCTTCATGTCGCCTCCCTCATTGCCATGATCGATGATAAGCACCCAGGGTGGTCTGGCTGCCTTCGGATAAACCGGCCAGCACCCGACGCCATTCATCCTTGACCCGAAAACTGCCCGGCGAGCCACGATGGGCATCCAGTGCCGCGCGCCAGACACGGGTGACTTGTTCGACATAGGCAGGGCTGCGTTGGCGGCCCTCGATTTTTACCGCTTCGACGCCGATGGCCGTCAATTCCGGCAGCAAGTCCAGCGTGTCGAGGCTGGTGGGTTCTTCCAGCGCATGAAAGCGTTTGCCGCCGACCAGGAAGCGGCCTTTGCACAGGGTTGGGTAACCGGCGGGTTCGTCAGGGGTGTAGCGGTCGATCAGTACTTCACTGAGCCGTGCGCTCAAGCCTTCGGCGTCGTCACTCCAGCGTACCGCTTTGGCCGGCGAACACACACCGCACAGGTTCGGCGACTCGCCGGTGATATAGGAAGACAGATGGCAACGCCCTTCGGCCATGATGCACAAGCTGCCGAAGCCAAAGACTTCGATGGGCACCGGGCTGCTCGCGGCGACCTGACGCACCTGCGCCAACGACAACACCCGAGGCAACACCGCGCGACGAATCCCGTAGCGCTGCGCATAGAACTGCAGCGCCGCGGCATGGGTTGCCGAGCCCTGCACCGACAGGTGCAACGCGAGTTGCGGATGCCGCTGGCTGGCGTAGTTGAGCACCCCGGGGTCAGCGGCGATCAGCGCATCCACGCCGAAATCGGCGGCTCGATCGACCGCGCGCTGCCAGCGTTCCCAGCCCTTGGGTTGCGGGTACGTGTTGACCGCGACGTAGAGTTTGCGTTGATGCTGGCGGATGTGCGCGACCGCCGCATCGAACTGTTTGTCGTCCATGTTCAGCCCGGCGAAATGCCGGGCATTGGTGTCATCGCGAAAACCGACATAGACGGCATCGGCGCCTTCGCGCACCGCCGCTTTTAGCGCAGGCAGGTTCCCTGCCGGGCAGACCAGTTGCATGGGTAATCCTCATGGAAAAACGCGTCTCGACCATCAATCGATGCCTGTGGCGAAGCCATCGAAAAAGGCGCTGCCAGTCTAGCGAGACCGGCAGGCACAGCCTTGACGGCAATCAATTGCGATCAATGCATCAGGTCGACGAAGGACAGGAACATGACCTTGTCGTGCTTGAGCACTTGCTGCTCGCACTCGATCACCGCCAGCCCGTCAGCCCAACACGCAGCGCTCAGCATGGCGGAGCTTTGCTGAGGGTGCAGCTCCACACTCAACTGGCCGTCAGCACCAGGCGTCAGCCGTGCCCGCAAGTACTGCCGGCGCTTGTTGCGCTGCAACCAATCGAACCCGGCGGGCACAGCCAATGGCACCGGCAACACGTCGCTGACGCCCTGGGCCCTGAGCAGGAACGGACGCACCACCACCAACGCGGTAATCAGTGCCGCCGACGGATTTCCCGGCATGCCGATCCAGGGTTTGCCAGCCACTTCGCCAAAGGCCAGCGGCTTACCCGGCTGAATGGCCAGTCGCCAGAAATCCAGACTGCCCAGTTCCTCGATGGCCTGTTTGAGGTGATCTTCCTCACCGACCGAGACGCCACCGGAACTCAACAGCAGGTCGCATTCCGAAGACGCCAGGTTCAAGGCATGGCGGCTGGCGGCCAACTCATCGGCCATGACGCCATAGTCATGCACCTCAACGCCCCAACCGCGCAACAACGCCGCGAGGCAGTAACGATTACTGTTGTAAATCTGCCCGGGCGCCAACGGATCGCCCGGTTCACGCAGTTCATTGCCGCTGCTGAGCAAGCACACCTGCAAGGGTCGATAAACCTCGATCCGCGCAATGCCCGCGCCGGCCAGCAACCCCACTTCCTGCGCGCGCAGCCGCTTGCCGGCCTTGAGTAATAGATCGCCTCGACGAACTTCCTCGCCTTCCTTGCGCACGTGATCGCCAGCGTTTACGGGCGGGAACCAAACACGCTTGGCCTCAATTCGGCAACGCTCTTGCGGCACCACCGTGTCGGCACCCGGTGGCAATGGCGCGCCGGTAAAAATCTGCACCGCCTGCTGCGCGAGCAAGGGCGAGCACGCCGGATCTCCTGCCGCAATTCGTCCGCCAATCGACAAATAGCCACCTTCCGGTGGCAGGTCAGCGGCCCTGAGGGCGTAGCCGTCCATGGCGCTGTTGTCCCAGGCCGGTAAGTTCATCGGGGAATGAATGTCCGCCGCCAGAACCCGCCCCAAGGCTTGATCCAGACCGATCTTTTGCATCAGGGGCGGCGGCGGTGCCTGCTCCAGCAGACGGCTGATGGCCTCGTCCACGGGCATCAGGTGACCGAGGTCGCACACCCGACCGGTCATGAGCGTGACTCGCAGGCGTCGATGGCCCGCTGTGCTTGCGGTTTCAAATGCGGGGCGAAATTGCACGGGCCGGTGCGGCTGTCCAGTTGTTCGAGCAGGATCTTGTTCCAGGCGGTTCGACAGGCACCCGGCGAACCCGGCACGCAGCACACCAGCACGCCGTTGCTCATCCCGGCCAATGCCCGTGACTGCAGACTGGACATACCGATTTCCGCCAGGGACACCTGACGGAACAGTTCACCGAAGCCTTCCACGTGTTTGTCCAGCAACGGCAGGACCGCTTGTGGCGTGTTGTCGCGAGCGGTGAACCCGGTGCCGCCGGTCATCAACACCACTTGCACCTTGGGGTCGGCAATCCAGTGGGAGACCTTTGCACGAATCTGGTAAATGTCGTCCTTGACCAGATCACGATCGATCAACACATGCCCGGCCGTTTGCAGCAAATCCGTCAGGGTCTGCCCTGAGGTGTCGGTGTCAAAGGTGCGCGTATCGCTGATGGTCAGCACGGCAATGTTCAGGGGTTCAAACGTGCGTTGCGCCAGATGGGCCATATCCAAGCCTTCCCGTAGATGAGGGTATGGCCCGAAGCCTGAACCGGAATGGCGAGCGAGCCTATTCCTCCAAGGAGGTACCTCGTCAGGGCCATAAGGAGGATGTGTCGGGCACACAAAACCTGTGGGAGCGAGCCTGCTCATGGCGCCAAGCGGTTGCGTTGCCATACGCCATCGCGTAGCCGGTAATCGAGTCGGTCATGCAAGCGGTCGGCGCGGCCTTGCCAGAACTCCAGACGTTCATGGTGCAGGCAATAACCGCCCCAATGTTCGGGCCGCGGCACGGTCTTGCCGGCGAAGCGTTGGGTGGTTTCCCTCAGCAGCGATCCAAGCGCGGCCCGATTGGCCAACGGCTGGCTCTGCGGTGAAGCCCAGGCGCCCAGACGACTGTACAGCGAGCGGGAATCGAAGTACGCATCCGACAGCGTCGGGTCGAGCCTGGACACCTGGCCTTCAATACGCACCTGACGCTCCAGCCCCGGCCAGAAAAAGGTCATGGCGGCATACGGGTTAGCGGCCAGTTGCTGGCCCTTGTCACTCTGGTAATTGCCGAAAAAGGTAAAGCCTTCATCGCTAAAGCCCTTGAGCAGCAGGACCCGGCAGTGCGGGCGCCCTTCACTGTCGACCGTCGCCAACACCATGCTGTTGGCTTCGACAGGCGGGCACTCGAGGTCGCGGGCCAGTTGCAGCCATTGCCGGAACATCGCCAGCGGGTCGTCCAGCGCCGACTCGTCTTGCAGGCCAAAAAGGGTGTAGTTGCGGCGCATTTGTGCCAGGGAAAGGGGCATGACGGTGATCTCCGGAAGGTTCTGCACAGTGTGCAAGGCACTGCGCAACACCACCTTGACCACCATCAACACTGAGCATGCCCACCTTTATTTGAGACGCAGACGCCGAGCCAGTTTGTGCAGGTTACTGGGATCGATTTCCAGAATCCGCGCGGCGCTGGCCCAGTTTTCCCCGGACAGGCTCAAGGCCTGAAGAATTTTCTTGCGCTGGTAATCGTCAACCGCTTCGCCCAAGGGCTGGAACGGCGTATCAGCCGTATCGTCCAGGGGACTTTCGACCTCAACGTCCTGCCCGCCCATGGCACTGTCGAGATCCAGAATCTCGGGTTCCAGCGTCATGATCAGGGTGCGACTCGTGCCGCGACTGAGCTGCTTCAACGCGGCTCGACTGATCACATGTTCCAGCTCTCGCACGTTGCCCGGCCAGCTATAAGCCAGCAGCGAGCGCTCGGCCGACGGCGACAGACGCAAGCCGCGCAGGCCGAGCCGCGCCCGATTGAGCTCAAGGAAATGCCCGGCCAGCATCAACACATCGTTGCCCCGCTCGCGCAGGGGCGGAATCGGTACCGGATACACCGAGAGCCGGTGATACAGATCGGCCCGAAACAAGCCGTCGCGGATGCTGTCCGGCAGGTGCCGGTTGGTCGCTGCGATGATTCGCACATCGACATGCAACGGCTTGTCGGCACCGAGGCGCTGGATCTCGCCGTTCTGCAGGGTGCGCAGCAGTTTCGCTTGCACGGCCAATGGCAATTCACCGACTTCATCGAGAAACAGCGTGCCACCGTTGGCGGCATCGAAACGTCCGGCACGGTCACTGGTGGCGCCGGAAAAGGCGCCTTTGACATGGCCGAACAACTCACTCTCTGCCAGCGACTCCGGCAAGGCCGCGCAATTGACCTGAATCAGCGGCTTGTGGCTGCGACGTGAAAGACGATGCAAGCGCCGGGCGAACAACTCTTTGCCGACGCCGGTCTCGCCCAACAGCAACACCGGCAAATCGGAGTCGCCCAGTACATCCAGCTCATTGAGTAACTGCCGCAACACTTCACTCTGCCCCAGGATCTCACCTTCATCGATGGGCATCCGCAGGTCTTGCTGGTCGCTGCGGGACAAGCGCAGGCTGCGGTTTTCCTGCTCAAGCCGGGTCACCCGCACGGCGGCTTCAATCTGCAAGGTGCAGCGCTTGAGTTCTTCCCGCGCACGACTGTCGAAGGTCCCGGCATGCAGCGCATCGAGGGTGATCGCGCCCCAGATCCGACCCTCCACATACAGGCTCACGCCCATGCAGTCATGCACCGGCAGCGGTTCGCCGACGTGGTTGTCGAGCAAGCCGTCATAGGGGTCCGGCAAGCGACTGTCGGGCTCGAACCAGGTGGGTTCGCGCGACGCCATGATCGCCGCCAGCCGCGGATGCTGCGCGATGACGAACCGGCGCCCCAACGCTTCATGCACCAACCCCACCGTAGCGACCGGCCTCAGGCTGTCGTCATCCAGACGCAGCAATCCCACGGCGCCACTGTTGAAGTACTCGCGCAGGGTCTGGACCAGTCGTTGCAACCGCACAGCATTGGGCAACTCGACAATCAGGTCGGCCGCCAGGCTTTCACGCAGCATGGTAGTAATTACCCTCTATGGTTGGATTCACCCTAAAGCGTCAGGGTGACTATCACCACAACTAAAAATTAATCCATATTTTTCAATACGTTAAATATGGCATGCCGGATGCAACACGCCTGGGGAACCGTTGAAATCCAAACAAGGAACCCTGATGAGCCTGACCCTACTGGAACAAAGTCTTGGCCAACTGGCCTGCGACATTCCCGGCGCCACCCGGATTTTTCACACCTTCAAACTGGACTTCTGTTGTGGCGGGCATAAAAGCCTGCGTGAAGCGGCCCTTGGCAAAGCGCTCGATCCGGTCCTGATTGCCGATGCGCTGCACAGGATGCAAGACACTGGCGAAACCCAACACGACTGGCGCAACGAACCTTCGGAGCTGTTGATCGCCCACCTTCTGGCGCGCTACCACGCCCGCCACCGCGAGCAGCTGCCGGAACTGATCCGCCTGGCCCGTCGTGTCGAGCAGGTCCATGGTGCGCGCAGCAGCTGCCCCAACGGCCTGGCTGATCTCCTGACCGACATTCAGCAAGAACTCGAAGGCCACATGCTCAAGGAAGAACAAGTGCTCTTCCCGATGCTGCAACAGGGCATCGGCCCTCAGGCCGCACCGCC
Source organism: Pseudomonas sp. ZS1P83 (assembly GCF_054897825.1). NCBI lineage: Bacteria > Pseudomonadati > Pseudomonadota > Gammaproteobacteria > Pseudomonadales > Pseudomonadaceae > Pseudomonas > Pseudomonas sp. ZS1P83. The sequence continues at coordinate 1,962,560 of NZ_CM142706.1, read as the reverse complement.
GATCCAGGTGCTGCGTTTTGAACATGATCAACATGGTGAAGCGCTGGAGAGGCTGCTCGCGCTGACCAACAACATCACCCCGCCTGCCGATGCCTGTAACACCTGGCGTGCCCTTTATCGTGGGCTGCTGGAGTTTCGAGATGACCTGATGCAACACATCCATCTGGAAAACAACGTGCTGTTCATTAACGCCCTGAACCCTCGCCATTGATCGATCGTCGGTCACACCCAACCCGCGCCAGCCAACCGGTTGACGCGGGTTTTGTCTGTCAGGGACGGCGTGCGATCAACCGTGCCAATAGAACATGGCCTTGGCCAGGATCACGATCAACACCATGTGCCCGAGGATGCTGCGGCGAATCCAGCTGGCGCGGGTCGCGGTCAGTCGTGCACTTTTCAGCCAGTACGCCAGCAGGAAATAATGGCCGATGATGCTCAGGGCCAGGACGATCTTCAGGCTCAACAACGTGCCGAAGCTGCTGGCCAGCGGCTGACTCAATACGCCACGGTGTTGCCACGCCAGGCTGATGCCGGCGCCATACAACAGCAACACCACGCCATGCAGCACCTTGCGCGAACGCACTGCAATGGCCTGATCCGCCGTCGTTTGCGCAGTAACCGCCAACGGCTGGCGGGCGTGGTGCCAGATCACCACCTCGAAAAACAGCGTGCCGATGAAGGCAATCGCCGCCAGCAAGTGGGTGACCAGTAAAAAGGGATACATCACCGGTAGCCTCCATCAGTTCGCGTGCTTAACCCGGATGACCGTCCACCCGGGCCTGCAGCAGCATCGGCCCGTAACGCCAGGCGTACAGCGCAAACGCCAGCGCCCAGCACAGACCGGCCAGCCACAACGCAGGCAAGGGAAAGAACAGGATCAACACGACCCGGCTCAGGCACGCCAGATTGAGCAAAATGAACGCCAGGGTGATGCCCGACGGCGGCTCCAGCGCTCGGCCGGTATGGCCCAGGCTGACCCGCGCGATCATCGCCAACACCAGGCCGCCCATCGCACCTATCGTCAGGCAATGCACCGCCAGACTCGGGTTCACCGGCACGCCGAAATGCCACAGCGCCATCCCGAGACAGGCCACCGCCAACCAGCCATAAGCCAGGTACAACGACCACAGCAACGGCACACGCCAGAGTGCGCGATCATGCCAGCGCACCAGACGCACTAGATGCCCTGCGGCCAACACGGCGAACAACAGGCCCACCCAGAGATTGGGGTCAAGCGCAGGTCCGGTGGCATATAACAACGCCACGAGGGGTGAACCGACCAGCAGCAGCCAATCCAGCCAGGGCCAGGGGGCAACGCCATCGACCTTGCCGAGGCCGCGCTGGATGAAGAACGGGATGACTCGCCCGCCGATCAACCCCATCATCGCCGCCACCAGCCAGATACCGGTCAGCACGCCTTGACGCTGCCAGCCTTCATGACCTTCGATCAAGCCGTACAGGGACAATCCGTCGGCCGCCGCTAACAACAGCAGCACAACGGCAATCGGGTAGTTACGTTTCTGCCGCACCTTCCACAAGGTGAAACCCATGAGCGCGGCCACCGCCAGCGGGAACGCCAATTCCAGCACCGCGAGCACCGGCCACGGTGCATTGACCAGCCAGGCCACGCGCGCCAACAACCACAGCAACGCCAGCGCGGCCAGCGGTTGCCCGCTGATGCCGGGGCGACCGGTCCAGGTTTGCACGGCCGTCAGCAGAAAGCCCGCGATGATCGCCAGCCCGAACCCGAACAACAATTCATGTCGATGCCAGCCCAGCCACCCACCCGCCGGCTGCCAGCCGGAAAAAGCACCACTGAAGGCGGCCAGCCAAAGCGGAATGACCAGCACGGCCAAGAGGCAGCCCGCGAGGAAGAATGGCCGAAAGGCCAGACGTAACAGCGGCGCGATTGCCATCGCTTTACGGCGGTCAAGCACTTGCATAAAGCCACTCCTTTACCTTGCGGCTGACCTGACGCCAACCCGCAAGCGCCGAGGTAAATACAGGGGTCAATCATCGGGTATCAGCGATCAATTGCCTTTGTCACAGATCAAGTGTGCAAGGGGCGTGCCCCTCTGACCCTCTGCGCCGGGGCAGGCTCTCCTCCCCCATAGAGGCCACCCATTCAGGGTAGAAATGACCCTTTAATGGTCATTTCTACCTTAGAGCCAATGGTCTTTTTTACCCTTCTGTTTGACAGCCCCAATAAACAAGGACTTCCAGGCATGGCCCGCGTTTTGCTCAAGCTACGGCAATCAAAGAAACATTGATCCCTCTCGATCCCCAGGAGTCTTCATGAAAAAAGTCATCCAGCCACTGGCCTGGTTTGTGGTGCTGACCTCGGTCCTGGCGGTGGCCAGCGGCGTCTCTCTAGGCCTCGTTTGACTTGATAGCCACCCCCTCCTCAACCTTCAGGATGAATTCTCATGGTGCTTCATCGCGTCCATCACCAGATTCTGCGCAGTCATCATTTGTTCGAGCCGTTAAACGAAGAACAGCTGGATGAATTGATGAGTACCAGCCACTTGCTGAGCATCGACAAAGGCGAGCCGTTGTTCCGTCAAGGCGAGCCGGCTGACTCGTTTTATTTCATCATTGCCGGGGCGGTGAAAATCTACCGACTGACACCGGATGGGCAGGAGAAAGTGTTTGAGGTCATCAGCGATCGGCAAACCTTCGCCGAGGCGATGATGCTGATGGACACCCCGAACTATGTGGCCTCGGCCGAAGCGATCTGCCCCACTCAGCTCTACCGGTTATCCAACAACACCTACATGCGTCTGCTGCAGAGCAATAGCCGACTGACGTTTGCGCTGCTCGGCAAGCTCTGCGTTCGCTTGCATCAGCGGGTCAACGAAATCGAAACCTTGTCACTGAAAAACGCTACCCACCGAGTCGTACGCTATCTGCTGACGCAGCTTGTGCATCAGAAAACCGTTGACAGCCAATTCGAACTGCCGATGGCCAAGCAACTGATTGCCGGGCATCTGTCGATCCAGCCGGAAACCTTTTCGCGGATCATCCGTCGCCTGATCGATGAAAACATCATCACGCAGGACGGTCGCCAGATCGCCATTCTCGATCGTCTGCGCCTGGAACAGTTCGAGTGAGCGCCATGCCCGTCTGTTTGTATTGCCAACATGCCAACCCACCGCAGGAGTCCGAGTGCCGCCAATGCGGCATGCCCCTGCCGGCATTCGCCGCACACGCGGCGGAACGTCGACTGCGCCGATTCATGGGGTTCTGCATCGGCCTGACACTCTTCTGCGTGGCGATGTTTTTCTGGCTGCCACGCAGCATCTCCTGAAGACTGCACAAATCCCTGTAGCAGCCTTCGGCAGCTGCTAGGGGAAGTCTGCATCAAGGCTGAGTCAGCTGACGGTACAACTGCGGCAAGCGCAGGGGTAATTGCTCGGGCTGGCGGATCAAGGTGTAGCCATTGGCGCCGAACATGTAAGGCAGGTAATCCCCGGCCTCGCGATCAATTGTGATACAGAACGGCGTCAACCCCTGACGCCGCGCCTCCAGCACCGCCTCGCGGGTGTCTTCAACACCGTAGCGTCCCTCATACAGATCCAGATCATTCGGTTTGCCATCCGTCAGCAGCAGCAACAGTTTGCTGCGTCGTTTGCTCTTGCCCAGCAGTTGGGTGGCCTGGCGAATGGCGGCGCCCATGCGTGTGTAATACCTCGGTTTGAGCCCTTGAATGCGACCTCGGGTGTTGTCGTCATAGCGCTGGGTGAAGGACTTGAGTTCCTGCATACGCACTTGCTGACGACGCAGTGAGGAAAACCCGTACAGGGCGAAATCATCACCGAGCACCGACAGGGTTTCGCCGAACAGCAGCAAGCTGTCGCGGATCACATCAATCACCCGATGCTCATCGTTCAAGTGGGCGTCGGTCGACATCGACACGTCGGCCAGCAACAGGCACGCCAGGTCGCGACGCGTCTGCCGTTGTTCCATGAACAAACCTCGTTCCGCACATTGGCCATGCTCGCGTTCAACATGAAAATCCAGCCAGGCCTGCAGGTCCAGTTCAGACCCTTGAGGTTGCTGGCGTAACCATTGACGGTCATTGCGCAAATGCTCGAACTGGCGGCGCAGACGGTGCGCCGATGCCTTCAGTCGTGGCGGCAATGGCTGCGCCTCACAATCGCGGGGCACCATCATTTGCAGATTGACGAAGCCGTCCTGCATTTGCTGTTTGCGATAGTCCCACTCTGGCAACTTGATACCCTCGCCCAGGGGAATATCGTCGACATCGGCGGGCGGCAAATCCAGGTGCAGCTTGAGGCCGCCGCCCTTGCGCAGACGGGTGCGCGACAGGCTCAACTCGTCCAGATCCTCGGCGACTTTGGCAGCGTCCGGGTCTTCGCTGTCGTCTGACCAGCGATCCAGGTCGACGTGTTCGGTCCAGCTGAACAGGTTCTCCAGGCGCACGATCAACAGCCCGCCTTCACGGGTGCTTTCATCGATCCGCTTGGCCCGCTTGCGCCCACCTTTCTGCTCGCCGGGCGGGGTCGTCAGGGATTCTTCCGACTCGTCACCCAGGTCGGCAGCCTGCGGGCTGGCGAGGTTTTGCGGCGGGTATAACCACAGCGGCAGCGGCCATGCGGCCCTTTCACTACGAGGGAAATGTTCGACACTGCCGGGCTCGCGCAACGCTTGGCACAACGCGCGTTCCAGGGCCGCTTCGCTGGCGGTCAAAGAGGCCGGATCCGGGCGCAATTGCAGATGGGCATCGACCAGGCGTTTATACCGAGCACGCAACGCGGGATAGCGCCGTAACAGCATTTGCGTCCAGCGTTGATTGTCTCGACCCCAGTGCCGCATTTGACCGGCCTGCGCCGCCAGCAGCGCGAGCCAACGATAGAGCTCCTCGTTCAGTGCGACTTCAGGGAACACCGCGAGGCTCGACGGCAGGCGAAGGTTCGCCTCGTCGCACCACGCCAATGGCACTTGTTTGCAGGTGCCGGCGATCTGCTGCAGCACGTTGCGTCGCAACAGCAGATCGCGGTCGCTGGCGGCTTCGACACCGATGCCACTGGCGCCCCCCATGGCGCGAAACAACAGCGCCAGCGGGCGTTGCTGGCTGGCCAGTTCAACCCGTGCTTCGGGGAAGTCCGGGCTGGCGCGCCGGGTGATGAAGCGATGCCAGACGCTGCCGACCCACTCTTCCAGTTCGACGGTAAAGGCCATGACATTTGCCCTTTTTATAAACCAAAAAACGGCCCGCTGTATCAGCCGGGCCGACCTTTTCTAGCCGTTACACCGGCTCATGAAGGGACTACAGCAGCCGGGGCGCGCAAGGCTGCGCGACTACGTTGCTTGAAGCTGAACAGGTAACACACCAGACCGGCGAAGAAACCGAGACCGGCACCCAGACGGGCCCAGAACAGCACCTGCAGATGTTCCACTGTGGCCATGAATGGCAACGCAATTCCATCGGCCTGCCAGCGTTGCAGGTAAACCTGTACGACACCGGCTGCGGTGAGGAACAGCGTGATCATCACCATCGACAGGGTCATCAACCAGAAGCCCCAGATTTCGTAGGTCTGCGAACGCTCGTCAGCAGCTTCACCGAGCCCGCGCAATCGCGGCATGGCGTAGCTGATCAAGGTCATCACGATCATCGCGTAAGCACCGTAGAAGGCCAGGTGACCGTGAGCGGCCGTTAGTTGCGAACCATGGGTGTAAAAGTTGACCGGTGCCAGGGTATGCAGAAACCCCCAGACGCCTGCACCGAAGAACGCTGTGACGGTGGTGCCTTTGGCCCACAGTGTGGCGGCGCGATTCGGGTGTTGCCGGCGACGGTTCTTCACCATGCTGAAGGCGAATATCACCATGGCCAGGAACGGTAGCGGTTCGAGTGCCGAGAAGATTGAACCGACCCACAACCAGACCTCGGGCGCACCGATCCAGAAGAAGTGGTGACCGGTGCCGATGATCCCGGTAATCAGCGCCATGGCGATGATCACGTACAGCCATTTCTCCACGACTTCCCGGTCGACACCGGTGATCTTGATCAGGACGAAAGCAAGCATCGAACCCATGATCAGTTCCCACACGCCTTCCACCCAAAGATGCACCACCCACCACCAGTAGAACTTGTCGCGGGCCAGGTTACCGGGGTTATAGAAGGAGAACAGGAAGAACACCGCGAGCCCGATCAACCCGGTCATCATGACCATGCTGACGGTGGTCTTGCGACCTTTGAGCAGGGTCATGCCGATGTTGTAGAGGAAACCCAGGCACACCACCACAATGCCCATCTTGGTGATGGTCGGCTGCTCCAGGAACTCCCGACCCATGGTCGGCAGCAGCTCGTTGTGGGTCAGTTTCGCCAGGCCGGCATACGGCACCAGCAGGTAGCCGAGGATCGTCAGCACGCCAGCGGCGGCGAATACCCAGAACAGGATGATCGCCAGCTTCGGACTGTGCAGTTCGCGATCGGCTTCTTCCGGAATCAGGTAATAGGCGGCGCCCATGAACCCGAACAGCAGCCAGACGATCAGCAGGTTGGTGTGCACCATCCGCGCCACGTTGAAGGGAATGATCGGAAAGAGAAAGTCTCCGATCACGTATTGCAGGCCCATGATCAAACCGAACAGCACCTGACCGAGAAACAGGATCAGGGCAAACACGAAGTACGGTTTGGCCACGGCTTGCGAGGCGAATTTCAGATGCGGATTAGCAATGCTCATCGCTTAGCCCTCCTTGTTTGGCGGCCAGCCATTGGTGTTGATGTTCGAGCTCCATTTGAGGAATTCGGCGATGTCGTCCACCTCCTGGTCACTCAATTTGAACTGAGGCATCGCTCGCCGGCCCGGTACGCCCAGTGGCTGCATTTTCATCCAAGCGTGCAGAAAAGGTTTGAAGCCCGCCTCCCCACCGCGCCGCTGGAACACGTTGCCCAGCTCAGGCGCGAAGTAGGCACCCTCGCCCAACAGCGTGTGGCAGCCGATGCAATTGTTTTGCTCCCAGACCAACTTGCCGCGCACCACTGATTCGGTTAGCTGCGCTTCATTGCTGCGGGCAGGAAAGGTCTGTTCCGTGTGATAGGTCAAGGCCAGGAATATCAGGAAGAAGAAAATGCTTCCCCCGAAGTAGATATTCCTGGCCATGCCTTTGGTGAAGGTCTCTGACATGGTCGCTTCCTCTTTGCTTGGCCCGTCCATGATAGGAAGCGAAGGGTTGAAACCTGCTTGATGGCGATCAAGAAAGTCAGATGGTTTTGGTCGGGTATTCGCATCATGAAGCTGGGTGTCTTACCTGTGGCTAAGGAACGTGTTCCCCTCGATCCGGATTACCGGAAACGTCCTACGCTAAATATCGATTCGTCTGACTGCGCCAGCTCGTCGATCCACGCAAAGTCCCGTGCCTTCAAATAGACACAGGGACATGTGGATGCTCAGCGCCGTCAAGCAAGTCGTTTTCACCCTCGACATTGAAGGTTTCCCCCACGGCCTTCAGGTACTCGAATTCCGCGCCAAGGAAGCGCTCAACCAGCCTTACGAAGTCAAACTCGAACTGGTCAGCGAACGCCCCGACCTGGACCTCGAGTCTCTGCTGCATCGCTCGGCTTTTCTGAGCTTCGGTCCTGACAACTCCGGCATTCACGGGCAGGTCTATCGAATCGCCCAAGGCGATTCAGGCAAACGCCTGACCCGCTATCAAATGACCGTGGCACCCCACCTCGCCTATCTCACCCACCGCCACAATCAGCGTATTTTTCAGCACCTGAGCGTGCCGCAGATCATTGCCCAAGTGCTGAAGGACCACGGAATGCAGTCCGATGCCTGGCGCTTCCAGTTAAGCGCCGAGTACCGGCCACGGCTCTATTGCGTTCAGTACGAAACCGACCTGCATTTCCTTCAAAGATTGTGTGAGGAGGAAGGCCTGCACTTTCATTTCGAGCACAGCGTCGATGGCCATGTGCTGGTGTTCGGCGACGATCAAACCAGCTTCTCGAAACCATCCCAGTCAACCGCGTACAGGCCAGGCAGCGGCATGGTCGCCGAAGCGCCGGTGATTGACCGTTTCAAGCTGCGACTGGAAACCCGCCCGACCCACGTCAGCCGTCGTGATTACGACTTCGAGAAACCGCGCCTGCAACTCGACAGCGAGACTAAAAACCCGCTGCTGCCGCACCTTGAGGACTACGCCTTCCCAGGCCAGTTCATCCATCGTGAACGCGGTAAACATCTGGCCAATCGAGCACTGGAACGCCACCGCGCCGATTACCGGCGAGCCGAAGGGCGCAGCGATCAGAGCGCCCTGCGCAGCGGCCATTTTGTCGAGATGACCGAACACCCACGCGTTGAACGCAATGGCCTGTGGCTGTTGACTGAGGTCAAGCATGTCGGCCTGCAACCCCAAGTGCTTGAGGAGTCAATCACCGACAGTAGTCCCGAGGATGGTTTCAGTCAGGGCTACCGTAACCACTTCGTGGCCACACCTTGGGACGTGATATTCCGACCGGCCCTTGAACACCCCAAACCCCGAATGACCGGCAATCAGCATGCGGTCGTCACAGGTCCGCCCGGTGAAGAGATCTACTGCGACGAGTACGGCCGAGTAAAGGTTCAACTGCTCTGGGACCGCGACGGTCAGCACAACGAACAATCGAGCTGCTGGCTGCGTGTCGCCACCGGCTGGGCTCATGACCGATATGGCAGCGTGCTGATCCCCCGGGTCGGCATGGAAGTGCTGGTGGGGTTCACTGAAGGCGATCCCGACAAACCCTTCGTACTCTGCTGTCAACCCAACGCCTCAACCCCGGTGCCACTGGATTTGCCCGCCGAGCACACCCGCAGCATTTTCCGTAGCCAGAGCAGTCCCGGCGGTGGTGGATACAACGAACTGCGCATCGAGGACAGAAAAGGCGCCGAAGAAATTGCCCTGCGTGCCCAGCGCGATTTTGTCCAACTCGTTCTCAACGATGAACGCCTTCAAGTCGATCACCAACGCACCGTGGTGGTCGGCGGCATCGCCAGCCACGACCTTCGCGGTGAAGAACATCACCTGACTCACGGCAACCGACTGACGGAACTCAAGCAGGACGATCATCTGTTGGTTCACGGCGACCGCCACGTCCGAACCACCAATCACCTGCTTAATGCCACCCAGCACATTCACCTGAGCGCCGGGCAGCAAGTCGTCATCGATGGCGGAGCGCGCCTGTCAGTCCAGGCTGGCGGACACTGGCTGACGCTGGGGCCGGAAGGCATTTTCAGCAGCGTGCCGATTCTAGTGGGCGGCGGCCCGGCCGTGGGTATACCTGCCGAGCCCCTGATGCCGGGCGCCTTGCCCCTGCTGAAAGTGACGTTCGATGCAGTCCAGCAACGCCATGCGTTGATTTCAACCCGCGCCTCGCGCTGCCTGATTTGTGAGGCCGCCCAAGCATGAACCTCTCGACCTCTCTGCCTGGAGACCTGCCCTGGAGCGAGCAACAGGCTTTTCTATTGCTGGACGGCGCGACCTTGAGCAATTTGCCGGAACGCTTGAAACAACTGAGTCCCGGCGCCACCACCGTCGCGTTGTATGACTGCCCGTCGTTTACTGCGTTGCGGGATATCTCACCGCTGTTGGTGGCCGTTCAACAACCTGACGAGCCGGTTTTTCAGTTCTATCTGCAGCAGGCGCATGAAGAGTGGGGCGTGCTGTTATTCAGCGCCAGGCCTGCGCATGACGTCGCTCGACACTTGCGCAAATTGCTGACCGTTGAGTTGCCCGAAGGTCTGCCGGTGGTCCTGCGCCTGGCCGATGCGGCAGTGGCGCAGGCGTTGTTCGGTAGCGGCGATCAGCGTTTGTTTGGTCCCCTTTCCTGCGTGGTGATGGCCGATAGCGTCAGCGCCCATTGGCGGCGGCGTCAACCCCGACTGCCTGAATGCCCGGAACTGCCGACGCCCTATCGCCTGAGCGCTGAACAGAATTCGGCGCTGGACCACGCTGATCGGCGCCGCGTATTGCTCGAACTCGACGCTCATCTGCTCACGCACTTCCCCGAACGCCATGGCAGCGAAACCGTGGCCGAACGCTGGCCAATGCTCGAGCAACTGGATGCTGAGGCGAGCACGCTGGGTTTGAGCAGCCAGTCCGAATTGTTTTATTACGCCAACGTCATGGCCTCGCTAGATGGCTCATCACTCGATCAGCACCCGCACATCAACCGATTGCTGCATACGCCGTCGCTGCAATCCCCCGGCGAGCGCGTGGCGCTGGCCGCTGACCTCGCCCACCAGTGGGCCAGCCAACGAGGCCACCCATGACTTCGCCCGCCAACCTCGCCGCAGCGGCGGCATCCAAATCCCCCATCGGCTCTCTGGGTGCCTGCCCCTTGCGCCAAACCCACGTGCAGTTGTTGCCCTTGCGTTACGGGCTGGTGGAAAAGCCCGTCGACCCGAGTGCCGAACTGAAGCTGCCCTACGCCCTGACGACCCGCCCGCTGGGCATTCGCATGCTGCGCGATGGCTGGTTGTACGTCATCGACAGCATGACCGGCCACCTGCACGAATATCAGGTACTCAACGGACTGGTCAGCGCCTTGCTGCACAAGGGCGCCAAGGTTGCTGGCGATCAGCGCACACCGATCGAAGAACGTCCGGCGCTGGTGTTTTCAAGACGCAGCACCTTGCATGTGACCTTCGCCGAAGTGCAATGGACGGCGGCCAAATGCGCTCAAGTCACTGACAGCCGCGAGGAACGCGAACACTTCATGCAGGCCGTCGATCTCGGCCCGGTGCATTGCCAAACCGGTGGCGAGCATCTGCTGACGGTCGCGCAAGGCAAGCAGTGGCTGGCGGAGATTGCGACCGTTCCGACCCAGCAGGCACAAGTTGCACAAGACCGCGAAGAGCTGGAAGCCGAGTCGCCGCCGGACGCCGCTCTGTTACCCGCAGTGCACGTCAGCGATGCCCCCGAGCACGAACGTGAACCTTATTTATGGGAAAAGCCGCGGCGATTTCGCGAGGCGCACATCGGCGAGTTGCTCGGCCAGGTGCGTGGGCCTTATCAAGACGACACGCTGTTTCTCGTGGTCCACGACGACATCGGCGTATTGCGCGATCTGGCCGACTATCAAGACACCGTGGTTGGCTGGGTCGATGACTGGAGCAATGCCGATAACAATGAACGCGATTACTTGCTGGCCTGTTACATCGAGTCCCTGAGCCAGCTCAGTCCTGCGGATATCGGCAACCTGGCCGACGCCAGCGACGAACCGCCGGTCCTGGCGCTTTTTGGCGATCTGGAACAGTTGCCCGAACCGGATCGGGAACAGACCCGCAAAGCTTTTCTCGACTACCTGAACAAGGGCGGCAAGACCGAGGCGCTCGACGCTCCCGTGCCTGCGGAGTTGGAGCAATTGCGCAAAGAAGCGCATACCGAAGCGTTCAAATTCGCCAAGTACCAGGGCGCCACACCCGACTTCACCGCCCACAGCCGCGCCAGTGACGAGGCCGATCGCCGTTACTACGCTGGCCAACATTTCAAGGTCGCCCCCGACGATTTCGTCGAACGTCACCTGGATACCTTAATAAAACTCGGCCAAGAGCAAAACAAACGCATCATCGATGTGCTCGAAGGATCGAGTTTCAGCGGCAAACGCGGGGTCAACGATTTCATCGACCGGCCGGCCATGGACGCTGCGCTGTTTCAGCACCGCGACGACCTTGGCCGCTGGAACCGCTTGCTCGGTCGCATCACCGCCGACCGCACCATGCTGGTGGGTGCCGGTCGCTACCATCGCTCGGCCTGGTACTACGACGCGCAGGATCCACAGCAACTCGGCCAGGCTTTCACCGCCGAATACGCCTGCCTCAAAGACATCTGCCGCAGCGATCACGCCAGCGAAAAAATGCTGGGCTATCTGGAAAAACACCCGGAATTGACCCGGCCACTGTTCTACACCTTGCCCTTGCGTCTTCAGCCGGAACGGGCCGCGCAATACACCACGTTGTTCAACGCCGGCATGGGGATGTTCAACAACCTGCCGCACTGGCTGGGCGAACTACAGAAAATCGAACAACCGCACTTGCCGATCCTCGACGACTTGCCCGAACACACCCGCGCCGTTGCCGACGCCGCCCAGCACAGCCTCAGCCCGGCGCTGAACCTGGGCCTGAGCCGGGCGCTGGAAGGGTTTGACCTGTCGGGAGAGAAAATCCCCGACCTCGACGAACTGTTCAGTCGTCTGCCCAAGGCCTTGTCGGGACGGATCCTCGACGCAGCGAAAACCACCGGGGTGACCTTTACAGTCGCCAGCCCTGCGGAACACGGCGCACTGCAAACCGCTATCAAGGAAATGCTCAGGGAGCGCGACTACCTGAAAACCCTGAGCCGTGAGCGCAGCCGCCTTACCCACAACAAAAACCGCCAAGGGCATAAAACGCCGAGGGCGGTTGAGTTGCAGGGTGAAATCGTTCGGGTGCGTGCGGAGTTGACGCTGCTCGAAGGCCGGCTCGCGGGGGCGCTGAGCCCGATTGCGGAAGTGCCGGATCAGTCGGCTCGGCTGTATGGCGCGACGCCGGCTCGGGCGGGGGTGACGGTGGTGTTCCCGCCGGCGCAGCAGTTGGAGGTGCGGAGTTTGTTGAAGGATATTCGGCTGGGGGTTAACTCGGTGCCGAATGCGAGTTTGATTAGAAGTGAGGGGATGGGGCTGTTGGTGTTTTTGGTGCAGGGGGTGAATTTGGTGGGGGTTATCAATGAGCTCAAGAGGCAATCTAAAAACCAACGAACTTGGACCCCTGTTTTTAACGCAGCTATGGCCACCGGGGCCGCTGGGTTTACTGCGGCGCAAAGTCTTTCCGACACCGCGTTGAAGGCACGTAGCGCTGCACTCGTCGCGGGACTACAGCATCATGCTTTGCAAAGTGTGCATGTGCAGATGGGCAAGATGCATGTTGGCTTGGGTTTCTTTACTTACCTTTTTGGTTTTGCATCATCACTTTCAAGCTTCAATTCTCAACAGCAGAATTGGCAACAGGCGACGCGTAGCGGGAATGCTGCAGCGCAGAATAGTGCAGCACTCGCGACAGCGGGGGCGGCCGGCATGACGACCGTCAATGCCTATGGTTTGAGTCACACCGGTCGCGCTGCGTTTAACGTGTTGATCGCAAAAAACACTGCCGCAAGAACCGCCGCCTGGGCCGCAGCGGGTACCCGTCTCTCAACCGTGTTTTTCCGCTTCAACCTGGCCGGCGCCTTGTTCACCGTGCTGGAACTGGGTGGAACCTGGCTGTACAACCGTTACAACCTCAGCGCCCATGACAAATGGCTCAAAACCACGCCATGGAGTCTGGACACCGAGACACGTGGCAACCATACCCGGGATGAATATCAGCGTTATCTGGGCTATTTGCTCAACGCCCCGTATGCGCAACTGGGTCCGAACAAGCATGACTCCTGGCTGAAAGACCTGCTGTTAAAGGCCAAGCCTAAAGACATCCATCTGGTGCTGCCAGGGCTCAAGCTCAATGATTTTCAGCCGCCTCTGAGCGGTCAACCGGTTCATCGCCTGGGGATCGGCGCCCACCGTCTTTCTGTTCCCCTCCACAGTCGTGGAGTGCCGCGCGAGCGCAAGGACGTCATCAGTGAGGAAGTGGCGAACAGCCTGCGCATCGTGCAAGCAGAACTAGATCGGTTGGTGTTATGCCTGCAATATTCCGTGGATCCTGACAGCGAATTTACCCCGGCGTCCGAAACGTTGGAGCTGGCAGTCTGTATACAGACCTTGAACGCCAAGGGCGCGTGGGTTTCTCACACTCGGGTCATTCGCCTGAACCCTCGGGGTGAAGGCCACTTTCCGGCGTTGCCCCTTTATCCCGTCTTCGAGCACCCGCCATTATTGCTGGTTGAAACCCATTTGCTGGAGTTGGCCGACCATGCCGCACAACCTTGATAAGCCGATGCCTGCGCCGCACCTTGAGCAACCCCGAAAAGCCGGAGATGTTGAGCCGTTTCCAAACGGAAGAATTACCTATCTCGCGCCACTGCCACTGCCAACAGCGTTGCCGCCGCATGGTCCGCATATCGGGGAGCTAAATGAGGTGTACATGGACTTCGGGTTGGGATCGCCACAGGTGTTTTCATGGCAGCTCATTTTGGGTGGACCATTCAGTGGTGCCTTCTCGATTGCGTTTTTGATACCTCTATTTGTCGGCTTCATGTTCTTTGTGTTCGGGATGGGTTGGGACGATATTTCTCATGCCATAGAAGGGGTTTTCAATGAGGCCTACGGAATAGCCCTGATAACCGGCTTCTCCGCCTTAGCCATCCTCTTCTGCACTTGGCGCCACACCCACAACAAACACGCCGCCATCATCCCCACCCGCTTCAACCGCCAACGCCGCGAAGTCTGTTTCATGCCCGAAGACGCCACCGAACCCGTCTTCGTCCCCTGGGAATCCCTATCCGCCTGGGTCATCGAAGCCCAAGGCACCACCCAATACGGCATCCACCGCCAATACGGCATGGGCATCGGCTTCCAGCACGGCGAGACCCTGACCAGCGTCGAATTCCCCTGCTTCGGCCTGCCCATCGCCCTCAGCCACTGGGAAGCCATCCGCGGTTACATGGAATACGAAGTCAACGACCTCAAATCCATCCAGGATCCGCAAGACTTGCAAGGCCCCGACGATCCACCCCACGAAGGCCTGCACACTTTCCGCAACGCCCGCACGCGCCTGCACCAACAAATCCGTGACGGCCAACGCAGTCGGGTGTCCGGCTTCTTCTGGTACCTGTACCACGTCATGACGCTATGGACCTTGCCCAACCACCTGACCGAATGGGAAGTCGACCGCCTCCAGAAAATGGGACAACGAGCGTTACCCGAGGCGATGCGCCAATGGTCGGAGCCGTTATCGAAGGAACAATGGGCTAGGCCGAGCGAAGAACTGCTGCGCCTAAGCGCACAGGTTCGCGCCCTGCACAACCGTCAGCCGCGACGCCCAATCACCGAAATCTTTGCCGAGGTACAGCGTTTAAATCCGACCGACAAACGTCGCGCATGAGTTGTTTTGTTCAGGTTGGCTAGCCGTTCAACACCAGTGTCAGCCCCACAACAGCCGCCAACACCAGCGCCCAGCTCAACATCAAGCTGCGCCACAGTCGTGGTGCGCGGCGCATCTCCATGAAGCCATCGGTGATCAGCCACGCCTTGCCCACCGCCACCACCAAGATGGCAATCGACAGCAACCACGTCGCCCCGGCCTGTGCCAGCACCACGGTGCAGACGCTTAACGTCGCGAGCGCTGCCCAACTGATGAGCAAAACCCTGGAAACAGACATGAGAACCTCGTCAACTCAGCACATAGACCAGCGGAAAAAGCATGACCCAGATCAGATCGACCATGTGCCAATAGAGCACGCCGGATTCAAATCCACTGCGCTTGTTGGCGTCGTACAGGCCACGGCGACAGCGTTCGGCCAGCCATCCGAGAATGACCATGCCGAGCACTACGTGGAGAAAATGAAACCCGGTAAGGATCCAGTAGAGGGTGAAAAACGTGTTGTGCTCCATGCCCAACCCCGAGGCCAGCAAGTGCCGGTATTCCGTGAGTTTCAACACCACGTAGACACTGGCAGCGAGCAACGCCATCAGCAGGAAGACGGCCCCGTGCCGGGACCGTGAGCGCCTGACTTGCTCTTGAGCCAGCGCGGCGAACAGCCCCGCGGTGAGCAGGCTCAGGGTCATCGCCAACCCTGTTGAGGTGTTCAGCAATAGACGGCTTTCACTGAACATCTGCGGTTTGAGTGCCTGAGTCACGGCGAACGCCAGGATCAGGATGGCGAACACCGACAGCTCGGCCAGAATGAAAAACCACATCGCCAGATCGCCCGGCAAGTGGCGACGCGAGACGCCCGTTGACTCAGCCGAAGTGGACATCAACCACGTCCATCAGCGCGGCAACGGTCAGCGGATCATCGCTCAGTGGTTCGGCCAGACAGGCCATGCAGGCCTCACGCGGGCTCATGCCGGAGCGAATCATACGCGCCGTGAAAATCAGCAATCGCGTTGAGGCGACCTCCTCCAGATCATGTTGATCGAGCCGCCGCAGCGCCTGGCCAAGCCGGACCACTTGCGACGCCAGCGCGTTGTCCACCTGAGCCTCCCGGGCAACGATGCGTTCCTCATCGGCCACTGGCGGATAGCCGAAGCGCATCGCCACGAAGCGTTGTCGGGTGCTGGGCTTCATGCCTTTAAGCAGGTTCTGGTAGCCGGGGTTGTAAGACACCACGAGCATGAATGACGGCGGCGCCTTCAGCACTTCGCCGGTGCGCTCCAGGAACAACTCGCGACGATCATCGGCCAGGGGATGCAGCACCACCACAGTGTCCTGGCGCGCCTCGACCACTTCGTCGAGGTAACAGATGCCGCCTTCACGCACCGCGCGGGTCAGCGGTCCGTCCTGCCACCAGGTGCCCTGGGCACCGATCAGATGGCGACCGATCAGGTCGGCCGCGCTCAGATCATCGTGGCAAGCCACGGTGTACAGCGGCAGTTTTAGTCGATGGGCCATGTGCTGGACAAAACGGGTCTTGCCGCACCCCGTCGGGCCTTTGATCAGCACCGGCATGCCGTGTCGCCAGGCTTGCTCGAACAGCGCCTCCTCATTATTCAGCGGTTGGTAGAAGGGTTCGACCTTGTGTTCGCAAGACTGGATTCGGTCCATGGGCTGCCTGTTCCAAACGCGGATTCAAGCAACACGCTACGGGCCCCTGCGACAACCTGGCAAGTGACATGGCCGGCAAACTTGATCGGCGTCAAGCGAGCATTGGCCTGCTCGGGCATAGCCTTGCACGGCACTAAGAACCTGCGTTCTGCGCTGCCGTTTCAGCACATCGCAAAGGTCTTGCCTGAGGAGAAATGGAATGCTGATCAGCAATAGAAAAACGTTTGCCCTGACGCTCACCACGCTGTGTTCGGCACTGGCCCTGGCGGTGAGTCATGCCGCCAGCGCTGACGAGCCCGCCGCCGCTGCGGCCACTCCACCCATGGTCAAAACCGCCGGCGCTCCCGACATGAGCCAGGCCGATTTCGACTCATCGAAGGAAATCTACTTCCAGCGCTGCGCAGGCTGCCATGGCGTTCTGCGCAAAGGGGCTACCGGCAAACCGCTGACACCGGACATTACCCAGAACCGCGGGCAACCGTATCTGGAGGCCTTGATTACCTACGGGTCGCCGGCGGGCATGCCGAACTGGGGGACGTCCAATGCGCTGACCAAAGATCAGATCACGGTCATGGCCAAGTTCATTCAGCACACGCCGCCGACGCCACCGGAATGGGGCATGGCCGAGACGCTGAAAACCTGGAAGGTGTTGGTCAAACCGGAGGATCGTCCGAAGAAGCAGCTGAGCACACTTAACCTGCCGAACCTGTTTTCGGTGACGCTGCGCGATGACGGCAAGATCGCCCTGATCGACGGTGACAGCAAGAAGATCGTCAAACTCATCGAGACCGGTTACGCGGTGCACATTTCGCGGATCTCCGCCTCGGGTCGCTACCTGCTGGTGATTGGCCGAGATGCCCGGATCGACATGATCGACCTGTGGCCAGTCGAGCCGACCAAGGTCGCCGAAGTCAAAGTGGGGATCGAGGCGCGCTCGGTCGAGACCTCCAAGTTCAAGGGCTACGAAGACAAATACACCATCGCCGGTTCTTATTGGCCGCCGCAATTCACCATCATGGATGGCGAAACCCTGGAGCCGAAACAGATCGTTTCGACCCGCGGCATGACCGTCGACAAACAGGAATATCACCCGGAACCCCGGGTCGCGGCGATTATCGCGTCCCACGAATGGCCGGAGTTCATCGTCAACGTCAAGGAAACCGGCAAGGTCATGCTGGTCAACTACCAGGACATCAAAAACCTCACCGTCACCTACATCGATGCCGCGCCGTTCCTGCATGACGGTGGCTGGGACAGCACGCACCGCTACTTCATGACCGCCGCCAACAACTCCAACAAGGTCGCTGTGATCGACTCCAAGGAGCGCAAATTGACCGCGCTGGTGGACGTTGGCAAAACCCCTCACCCGGGTCGCGGCGCCAACTTCAACCACCCGACCTACGGACCGGTCTGGGCCACCAGCCATCTGGGTGACGACGGCATCTCGCTGATCGGCACCGACCCGACCAAACACCCGCAATACGCCTGGAAGCAGGTCGCCTCACTCAAAGGCCAGGGCGGCGGATCGCTGTTTATCAAAACCCATCCCAAGTCCCGTCACCTGTACGTCGACACTACCCTCAACCCGGACGCCAAGCTCAGCCAATCGGTGGCGGTGTTCAACATCGACAAGCTCGACGCCGGCTACACCGTGTTGCCCATCGCTGAATACGCGGGCATCAAGCAAGGCGCCATGCGCGTCGTGCAACCGGAATTCAACAAGGCCGGCGATGAAGTCTGGTTCTCCGTTTGGAGCGGCCAGGCAGACGAGTCGGCGCTGGTGGTGATCGACGACAAAACACTGAAGCTCAAGTCAGTCATCAAGGACAAACGACTGATCACTCCCACCGGGAAGTTCAACGTCTACAACACTCAACATGACATCTATTGAGCTCCATCAATGCAAGGAAACACCATGAAAAATACTATGTTGTCACTGTTCGCCCTGACCGCTGCGCTGAGTGTGCAGCCGGCCATGGCCCAAGACGCGCTGGAGCTGTTCAAGAGCAAACCGTGCGCAGCCTGCCACTCCATCGACGCCAAGGTCGTCGGCCCTGCACTCAAGGATGTCGCGGCCAAGAACGCCGGCGTACCCGGGGCCGTGGACACCCTGGCAGGTCACATCAAGAACGGCACACAAGGCAATTGGGGCCCGATGCCAATGCCGGCAAACCCGGTGACTGAAGAAGAAGCAAAAATTCTCGCGACCTGGGTACTGACACTTAAATAACCGACTGGAGGGCGTCATGATGGTTTATCGACACGCTGTGATTCTGGCGGCCCTCCTCCTCATTTGCGCAACTGCAGTTGCGGCGCCGGACGCCCAGCGTCAGGCACAACTCGAACACTTGCTGACCCAGGACTGCGGCGCCTGCCATGGGCTGCACCTGACTGGTGGGCTGGGCCCCGAACTGACGCGCGCAGCGCTGGCCGGCAAGTCCAGGGACAGCCTGATTGCCACCGTCACCCAAGGTCGGCCCGGCACCGCCATGCCCGGTTGGGCTCCGTTGCTCAGCCCCGGCGACATTCGTTGGCTGGTCGATCTTCTTCTCCAGGGATATCCCGCACCATGATCCGTTCCATCCTGCTGTCAGCGGCGACCGGGCTGTTGTTGTCCGCTTGCGTTCAGCCACCGTTGCGTGGCACCGGCGATCTGGGCGTGGTCGTGGAGCGCGCCACCGGTAGCGTACAAATCATCGAAAGCGACACCCACACGGCGCTGGCCCGACTCGAAGGTTTCGGCGACCTGTCCCATGCGTCTGTGGTGTTCTCACGCGACCAGCGCTACGCCTATGTGTTCGGGCGCGATGGCGGGTTGAGCAAAATCGATTTGCTGACCCGGCGTATCGACCATCGTGTGATCCAGGGCGGCAACAGCATTGGCGGCGCCATCAGTCAGGATGGCAAGTTGATCGCGGTGTCCAACTACGTGCCCGGCGGGGTCAAGGTCTTCGATGCCGCAACCCTGCAGCTGGTGGCCGATATTCCGGCTACACCCCTGGCCGATGGCAGCAAACGCTCCCGGGTGGTCGGTCTGGTCGACGCACCGGGGCAACGTTTTGTGTTCAGCCTGTTCGATACCGGGGAGATCTGGACCGCCGATTTCAGTCAGGGCAGCACACCACAGATCAGTCGTTTCCCCGACATCGGCCAGCAACCCTACGACGCCCTGATCACCCCTGATGGACGTTACTACATGGCCGGCCTGTTCGGTGAAGACGGCATGGCGCAACTCGACCTCTGGCATCCAGAACGCGGCGTGCAGCGGGTACTCGGCGATTACGGACGAGGCCAGGCGAAACTCCCCGTCTACAAGATGCCGCACCTGGAAGGCTGGGCCGTCGCCGATCACCAGGCCTTTGTGCCCGCCGTTGGCCGTCATCAAGTGTTGGTGATGGATTCACGCACCTGGCAGCAGACCGCTGTGATTCCGGTCGCCGGTCAGCCGGTGTTCGTCACGTCGCGCCCGGACGGTCGACAGCTATGGGTCAATTTCGCCTACCCGGACAATGATCGGGTTCAGGTCATCGACACCGAAACCCATGCGGTGGTCGCGGATCTGAAGCCAGGGCCGGCGGTGCTGCACATGGAGTTCACCGCGCGCGGTGACCAGCTGTGGCTGTCGTTACGCGACGGTGATCAGGTTCAGGTCTGGGATCCGTACAGTCTGAAGCTGCTGAGCACCCTGCCGGCCTCCGCGCCGAGCGGGATCTTCTTCAGCAGCCGCGCGCAGAAAATGGGGTATTGAAATGAACCTTGAGCTGCTCAGTCGCCAACTCATCGACCGCTTCCAGCACGGTATGCCGCTGTGCCCGGCACCGTATAAGGAGATGGCGCGGATTCTCGGTTGCCGCGAATCGCAAGTGATGGCCTGCCTGGAAGAAATGGATCAGGCCGGCACCCTCTCACGCATCGGCCCGGTGTTCGAACACAGCCGCGCCGGGGCCAGCACCCTCGCCGCCCTCGCCGTACCCGCCGAACGCCTGCAACAGGTTGCCGATCGCGTCAGTCAGTATCCCGAGGTCAATCACAACTACGCACGGGAGCATTTCTACAACCTGTGGTTTGTGCTGACCGGCCCTGATCGCCAACACATCGACCGTGTGCTCAAAGAGCTTGAAGACGACACCGGCCTCATGCCGCTGGACCTGCCGATGTTGACCGCCTACCGCATCGACCTGGGCTTTGCCCTGGGAGAACACTCATGACACCTGGATTGAGCCCCAAACAAGCGCTGTCGCTGCGCCGGCACCTCGAAGATGGGTTGCCGCTGGTATCACGCCCGTATCAGGCCCTTGCCGAACGGATAAAGACTGACGAAGCCCAGGTGCTCGAGCAAATGCGTCAGTGGAGCGAGCAAGGGCTGTTTCGCCGCGTTGGCCTGGTGCTGCACCATCGCGCGCTGGGCTTTACCGCCAACGCCATGCTGGTGCTGGATATTCCTGATGCGCTGATCGACGAGGTCGGCCAGCGCCTGGGGCGAGCACCCGGCATTAACCTTTGCTATCAACGGCCCCGGCGTTTGCCCCAGTGGCGGTACAACCTGTTCTGCATGGTCCACGGCCGTCAACGTGACCAGGTGGAGGCGCAGATCCAGGCGTTGCTGGAAGACCATCTGCTGAGCGACCTGCCCCATCAACTGCTATTCAGCACCCAGGTCTTCAAGCAGTGCGGCGGACGCTTTGCGCCCTCGCGAACCGGCGCACCCACCCATGGATGACCTCGACCGCCGACTGATCAACCGATTGCAATTGGGCTTGCCGCTGGTGCGCCACCCCTGGCAGGCATTGGCTGTCGAACTGCAGAGCAGCAGCACTGAACTGCTCGACCGACTGCATGCCCTGCTCGATGACGGCGTGCTCACACGCTTCGGCCCGATG
Organism: Pseudomonas sp. ZS1P83; assembly: GCF_054897825.1. NCBI lineage: Bacteria > Pseudomonadati > Pseudomonadota > Gammaproteobacteria > Pseudomonadales > Pseudomonadaceae > Pseudomonas > Pseudomonas sp. ZS1P83. The sequence continues at coordinate 1,941,001 of NZ_CM142706.1, read as the reverse complement.
TTCGACATCGAACGGCTGGGCGGCGCCTTCACCCTCGCCGCACTGGCGGTGCCGGAAGAACGTTTTGACGACGTCGCCGAGCAACTGCATGGCATGCCGGAAGTGGCGCACAACTACCGACGCGAACACGCCTGGAACATGTGGTTCGTGCTCGGCTGCGCGACCGAACACGCCATCACCGAGACGCTGCAGCGCATCGAAACCCTGACCGGCCTGCCGCTGCTCAACCTGCCCAAAGAGGAGACCTACCATGTCGGTCTGTATTTCCCGGTCTGAAGATACCCTCGCCCAGCGGCTGATCGCGTTGACTCAGGCCGGTCTGCCGTTGCTGGACGACCCGTGGGCCTGGCTCGCCGAACAGCTGGAACTGAGCATCGAATCCACCCTGGATCTGCTCAAGCGATTGCAGGCCGAGGGCGCGATTCGGCGTATCGCCGCCGTACCGAACCACTACCGATTGGGCTATCGCCACAACGGCATGACGGTCTGGGATGTGCGCGACACCGACATGCCGCGCCTCGGCGCGCTGATCGGCGCGCAACCCTTCGTCAGCCACTGCTATCGTCGTCCGCGCCGAACCGACTGGCGTTACAACCTGTTCGCCATGGTTCATGGCCGCAGCAGCGATGAAATCAACAGCTACCGCGAGCACCTGCGCTACTTGCTGGGCGACGCCTGTGCCGCCGACGAGATGCTGGTGAGCAGCCGCATCCTGAAAAAAACCGGCTTGCGTTTGCCCCCTGCTTCCCGCTAAACACGCCCTGACTCAAGGAGAGTTGCATGTTGAGGATCAGCCAATACCTGCGCGCGCTGGACGGCCAGGCACCTGCGCCCAGAACCAGTCCACCGGGCAGCAACCGCCCGCCGGTGGTGATCTGGAACCTGCTCAGGCGCTGCAACCTGACCTGCAAACATTGCTACGCCACCTCTGCCGACAGCGTCTTTCGCGACGAACTGGATACGGCCGCCGCGCTGACTGTGATCGACGACCTGCACGATGCCGGGGTGAAGGTATTGATCCTTTCCGGTGGCGAACCGCTGCTGCGCGAGGATCTGTTTGTGCTCAGTGCCTACGCCCGGGCCAAGGGTTTTTTTGTGGCCTTGTCCACCAACGGCACGCTGATCGATGAGCAGAACATCGCGCAGATCAGCGCGGCGAATTTCGACTACGTCGGGATCAGCATCGATGGCCTGGAAGCCACCCATGACGCCTTTCGCCAGCTCAAGGGCAGCTTCGCCCGTTCCATGCGGGCGATCCGGCTCTGTCGCGAACAGGGCATCCGCGTCGGCCTGCGCACCACCCTGACCCAGGAAAACCACCTGCAGCTGCCCCAGTTACTGGCGCTGATGCGCGAGTACGACGTGCAAAAGTTTTACCTGTCGCACCTCAACTACAGCGGTCGCGGCAAACGCAGTCGCAAACTCGATGCGCAACAGCAGATGAGCCGCGAGGCCATGACGTTGATCTTCGAACACGCCTGGAACGACATCCAACAGGGCCGCGACAGCGATTTTGTCAGCGGCAACAACGATGCCGACGCCATTCTCCTGCTGCAATGGGCAGGCCTTCGTCTTCCCGAGCATTACCCACGCCTGGAAAACATGCTCCGCGCCTGGGGCGGCAACGCGTCCGGCAGCGGCATTGCCAATATCGACAACACCGGCGAAGTGCACCCGGACACCTACTGGTGGCAGCACTCGGTGGGCAATGTCCGGCGCACACCCTTCCGCACGCTGTGGCTGGACCAGCCGGATGCCCTGCTGTTGCGCTTGCGTGAGCATCCCCGCGCCGTCGGCGGCCGCTGCGCGCAATGCCGCTGGTTGCCCATCTGCAACGGCAATACCCGCACGCGCGCCTGGGCCGAGGGTGACCTCTGGGGCCAGGACCCCGGCTGCCATCTCAGCGATGACGAAATCGGCATGCCGCCGTCAACGACCATCCCTTGCATCACTCACTGAATTGCCCGTCCGGCCAACCACCTGACAAAGGCTGGGGCCGGCAAACCTGATAAAGCACCAAGGACGTCCCATGCCTCCATCGATTGCTATACCGGCCACACTTGAGTCCCCGTTCAGACCGGGCGAAGTTGCCCTGGTCGGCGCTGGCCCCGGCGATCCACGCCTGCTGACCTTGCGCGCCTGGAGCTTGTTGATGCAGGCCGACGCCGTGGTCTATGACCGGCTGATCAGCCCCGAGCTGCTGTCGCTGATCCCCCTCACCTGCGCCCGGCATTACGTCGGCAAGGCCAGCGGCTGCCACAGCCTGCCCCAGGAACAGATCAACGAATTGCTTGCCGACCTCGCCGATCTAGGACAGCGCGTGGTCCGGCTCAAGGGCGGCGACCCGTTCATCTTCGGTCGCGGCGCCGAAGAACTGGAGTACCTGCTGCAACGCGGTGTTGACTGCCAGGTGGTGCCGGGCATTACCGCCGCGTCGGGCTGCAGCGCTTACGCGGGGATACCGTTGACCCACCGGGATCTGGTCAATTCCTGCCGATTCATCACCGGCCATTTGCAGCGTGATGGTGAGTTGTCGCTGCCCTGGAGCAGCCTCGCCGACAGTAGCCAGACCTTGGTGTTTTACATGGGGTTGTCGAACCTGGGAATCATCGCTCAACGCTTGATCGAAGCCGGGCTGTCGGCTGATACACCGGCGGCGCTGATCAGCAACGGCACGCGTCCCGACCAGCACGTCGCCCGTGGCAAGCTGCACCAATTGCCGACCCTGGCGCTGGATTGTCCACCGGGCATTCCGACACTGACGGTGATCGGCACCGTGGTCGATCTGTTTGCCGCAGAACAACTGGAATACCCGGCTCGGCTTTACCCGGCTCAAGCACTGCAACGCCATGCCAAGGTGGCGATATGAGGCGCATGGTGCTTGCCCACGTGTTATGGATCAGTGCGGCGCAGGCCGGCGCGGCGGTTCCGTCACTTGAACACGCCGCGAAAAACTATCAGGAGCATTGCCAGACCTGCCATGGCGCCAACCGTTTCGGTGGTGCGGGGCCGGCGTTGTTACCGGAGAGTCTCAGCCGAATCAAACCGGATGAAATTCGTAGCGTGATTCAGAACGGCCGTCCCGCGAGCCAAATGGCCGGGTATGCCACTGTGTTCAGCCCCGCGCAGATCGACGCGCTGGTGGACTACCTTCAGCAACCGCCTGCCACCCCGCCCACCTGGAGCAATGACGACATTCTCGGCAGTCACTCGCTGCTCGCGGATATCAGCAAGCTGCCCACCACGCCCCAGCATGGCGCCGACCCGCTGAACCTGTTCGTGGTGGTGGAAGCCGGTGACCATCACATCGACATCCTCGACGGTGACCGCTTTGAGGTGCTGGCGCGGTTTGCGTCGCACTTTGCCGTGCATGGCGGGCCGAAGTTCTCGCCGGACGGGCGCTTCGTCTACTTCGCCTCCCGTGACGGCTGGATCAGCCTGTATGACTTGGACAACCTGAAACTGATCGCCGAGGTCCGCGCCGGGCTCAACACCCGCAACCTGGCGGTGAGCAAGGATGGACGCTGGGTGTTGGTGGGCAACTATTTGCCCGGCAACCTGGTGGTACTCGATGCCCGCGATCTGTCGCTGGTCAAAACCATACCCACGATCGGTCAGGACGGCACCGCGTCACGGGTCAGCGCGGTCTACTCCGCCCCGCCGCGGGACAGCTTTATCGTGGCGCTCAAGGACGTGAAGGAAGTCTGGGAACTGTCCTGGGCCGGCACACCGGATTTCCAACCACGACGGATCCCTGCCGGGGATGTTCTCGACGATTTCTCCTTTTCACCGGACTACAAGCAACTGCTGGCCACCTCGCGCAAGGCCCAGGGCGGTCAGGTGATCGACCTCGACAGTGGCAAGGTGGTCACCGACATACCGCTGCCGGGCATGCCGCATTTGGGGTCGGGGACCTATTGGAAACGTAACGGTGAGTGGGTGTTCGCCACGCCGAATATCAGCAAGGGGCTGATCTCGGTCATCGACTTCAAGACGTGGAAACTGATCAAGGAAATTCCGACCCTGGGGCCGGGTTTCTTCATGCGCAGTCACGTCAACTCACGGTATGCCTGGAGCGACGTGTTCTTCGGGCCCGACAACGATGCAATCCACCTGATCGACAAACAGACCCTGGAAATCGCCCACACGCTGCGCCCGATGCCAGGCAAAACGGCCGCTCACGTCGAGTTCACCCGCGACGGCCGTTACCTGCTGCTGAGCATCTGGGCCACCGACGGCGCGCTGATCGTGTACGACAGCAACACCCTCAAGGAGATCAAACGCATCCCGATGAACAAACCTTCGGGCAAGTACAACGTCGGCAACAAGATCGAGTTTGCCGAGGGGACTTCGCACTAGCTCTTGTGCCCCTACGCACTCTCTGTAGCAGCTGCCGAAGGCTGCGTTCGGCTGCGTAGCAGTCGTAAATCCTACCTCCTCGGTAAACCTGACACACCGCAACGACTGATTTTACGACTGCTTCGCAGCCGAACGCAGCCTTCGGCAGCTGATACGGACCGCGTAGCGCCTCTGATCGTTCCCATGCTCCGCGTGGGAATGCATCCCGTGACGCTCCGCGTCACCAGTGCGCAGGACTCAAGCCTTGCGTAGACAGCGGAACGCGGAGCGTCCCTGGCGGCATTCCCACGCGGAGCGTGGGAACGATCAGTGTCGGAACGGTTCCTGTTGCTTTGCTTTGGCTTTTGATCTTGATCTGCCCCGTCGGAAGGCCGAGCGCAGGTTCTGCGCAGTGGCTACCGCGGCAAGGATGCCGCGGTAGCCGCCCCCGGCCATGGATGGCCGATGGCGGCGGGCCCACGGAGCAGGACCGGAGCGAGGGCATGCCGAGCTTAGGCGAGGCACCGTACGTCAGGGGCAAGAGCGCTTGGTTACTTGGCGCTTCTCCAAGTGACCCGCTGTAAAAGCGGAACCAATAGCCGCCGTTACCGCAAAAATGGATAGGTACCCCGAGCGTAAATTTTTACCCTTCAGCCCAAGGTGTAACCGTTATCGACCTTCCAGTCCTGACCGTAGACACCCCGGGCACCTTGCGACAGCTGAAAGACAATCACATTGGCCACCGCCGCCGCGTCGAGAAAATGACCGGGCAGCAAGCGTTTGGTGAGGTGGGTAGCGACGTCTTCAAGTTGGTCTTCGCTCAACCCCAGGTTGTCCCACATCGAGGTGGCGGTCGGGCCCGGGGAGACCAGATTGATGCGCACATCAAAGCTCGCAAATTCCACCGCCAGCGTGCGTGCCTGAGCCGCGAGCGCGGCCTTGCTGGCAATGCAGGCGGCCAATCCGGGAAAGCTCGATCCGGTCAGGAAACTCCCGACAAACACCACCGAAGCCGGACTCGCCAATTCACCCCGCAACGCCGCCAGGGTGTTCAACGCTCCGGCGCCGTTGACCGCCCACTGCCGCTGGAAGGCCGACATATCCAGGCTGTCGGCCATTTCGGCGATACCCGCGTTGGGCACCAGATAGTCCACGGGGCCCATCGCCGCAGCGCGCTCGGCCAGCTCGCGCAGGTCTTGCTGATTCGTGACGTCCCCGGCAAACCACTGCAACCGTTCGCCGTAGATCTGCTGCAAGGCCGGCAGATCACCCAGGGTCCGTGACATCGTCAGCACCTTGACGCCGCGCGGTAACAGCGCGGCGCACAGTGCCAGGCCAATCCCGGAGCTGGCCCCCGTGACCACCGCCAAACGATCCTGAAACTCGGTTTTCATCATTTACTCCTGGACATCGCGGATGCCTAGCACTGGGGACGTAGCGAACGCCTATCTTTGAGCAAGTGAAGAAATACCGACTTGACGGCGATCAGATTTTCGCGACGACGTTAGTGTTGCTGCTGCAGCAGCGCAGGAGTGATCTCGCTGAATCGCAGCAAACGACCACCCTGTTCTGCGGCAAGCTTTTCAGCGGCCTCGCGACTGGAGAAGGACGCCAGCACCACGCCCATGGCGCCCTTGAGTTGAGTGCCGACCACGTAAAACGCATCTTTGGCATCGATCAGGTGGGCGTCATCCGGCGCACTCCACGGACTGCGGCCCATGTCGTGGACATACAGTTTTGCATCGCGATGATGATTTTCCGGCTGCAACCACCAACCGATCATCTCCGCCGTGGAGCAGAACTTCTTGATCCCGGCCGACTCGACCACTTCGCCCTTGGGCCCAGGGAATCCGTTGATGATCATCCCGCAGACGTGGCATTCGTCACTGGGATGAAAGGCTGCGGCGGCGTCGCTGTAGGAGGCTTGTGCGGGCTTGTCACAAGCCGCCAACAGCAGACAAACCATCAGGCCCGCCACGGCACGCACCGTCGTCAGATAAAACCTACTCATCGTCAACTACTCCAACACTATCAAAGGGGAAACTCATGTCGCCCGGCGACGGAACAACAGCCAGGCCGAGCCCAATGGCGCCGCCACCCACAGCGACAGGCACAGCCAGAGCATCGAGCCCGGCATCGGCAAATCGCTGCCCAGCGTCAGCACACCCGCGGCATGGGCGCCGGGTTCAAAACCGGAAAGATTGATCAGGCGATAAATGTCGGCGGGGTTGAGCAGCAGCAACCAGGGCAGCACTTTGGGGTTGAACTGCCCTTCGCTGAGCACCAGCAGCGCCAGCAGTGCCAGGTCGAACACCAGCACGAAGAAGAACCAGACACCCAGCGCCAGCCCGGCCGCCGTGGATTTCTCGGCAGACACACTGCTCAGCACATAGGCCAGCCCCAGAAAACCCCAGCCCAGTAACGTCGACGACGCCATGAAACGGCCAAAGGCCCAGAGCAGCAGGCTCAGTTCGACATCGTCCACCAGCACCGCGATTGCCAGCATCGCGCAGCCGAAACCGATCAGTGTCGCCAGCGCCAGGATCAACCCGTGGCCGACAAACTTGCCGAGCAGAATTTGCCCGCGACCCAACGGGTAGGTCAGCAACAGCAGCAATGTGCCGCTCTCGTCCTCGCCGACGATGGCGTCATAGGCCAACAGCAACGCAATCAACGGCATCAGGAACGTTGCCAGACTGGCGAGGCTGGCGATGGTGGCCGGCACCGAAGTGAAACCTAATTGCCCGGAGGCTGCGGCGCCCAACCAAGCGATGCCGATGGCCAGCACCGCGAACAACAGGCTGATCGCCAACAACCAGCGATTGCGCAATCCGTCACTGAATTCCTTGCGGGCCATGTTCCAGACAGCGTTCATACGGCCTCCCCAATCGACGCCGCACCGGCCTGGCTCATGTAGTAGCGGTAAATATCTTCCAGAGACGGCTGATGGATTTCCACGTCGGCCGGTTCGTCTTCATTGAGCAGTTGGCGCAACAGCCCGAGCTTGCTGCCATTGAGCGCGGCCACTTCGAGACCTTCGACGCCCCAGCGCTCGGTGACGTGCCCGGCGTTGTTCCAACGTTGCTGCAGGGGCCCGGCGTGCTTGAGGCCGTTGGCGCGAATCAGCGTCGGCAATCCGGCCTCCTCACGCAAACTGCGCAGACTGCCAAGGGCCAGCAGACGCCCCTGGGTCAGAATCGCTGCGCGGTTGATATGCGCCTCGACGCCCGGCAATACGTGAGAACACAGAATGATGCTGGTGCCCTGGCTGCGCAGACGATCGAGCAAGCGATAAAGATCCTGGGTAGCGATGGGATCGAGGCCGACCGTCGGCTCGTCGAGCAGCAACAAACGTGGCTCGCCGAGCAGCGCTTGCGCCAGTCCCAGGCGTTGACGCATGCCTTTGGAGTAGGTCTTGACCCGCCGATGCGCCGCCCCCGCCAGGCCGACTTCCTCCAGCAGCACGTCCACCTGAGCGGACGCGGCGCCTTTGAGTCGCGCGAAATGGCGCAAGGTCTCAAGGCCGCTCAGCTGCGGGTAAAAAGTCACGTTCTCCGGCAGATAACCGAGCAGGCGCCGCACGTGGGGATCACTGGGCAAACGGCCGAACACCCTGACCTGTCCTTCGCTGGGCTGGAGCAGGCCAAGCACCAGTTTCATGCTGGTGGTCTTGCCCGCGCCGTTGTGCCCGAACAAACCCAGCACTTCACCTTCCGCCAGGCTGAGGTTCAACTGATGCAATACGGTGGCGTGCCCATAACGCTGGCTGACGCCTTCTATATCGATGACGTTCATGCGGCGGGCTCCTGGGTCAGGGATTGAGTGGATGACTTCATCAGCGGATGACTGTCCAGCACACCCGGCGATTTCATCACCGGAAAGGCCCGTTGCACCCAGCGCAGCAACTCGATACCGGGGCTGTTCATCAACAGCCGCACCTGCGGGTACAGCCACAGCAGACGGTCGACGTTGTCGTTGGGTTCGTAGGCGATATCGCCCAGGCCATCGTTGTTGCGGTCCCAACCCAGGTAATCGCTCCAGTAATTGCCCCGGCCATCTGCCGACCATTCCTGCAAGCGGGTGGCGACGTACTTGACCTGCCGCTGGTTGCCGACGAAAGCGTTGTCGGCGATGCGGTTATCTTCCGAGCCGGCGGTGAGATGGATGCCCACGGCGCTGTGCTCGAAGTGATTGTGTTCGATGCTGTTGAACAGCGAGTTGTAGATGAACAACGCCTTGCCCTCGGCGCCGCTGATCATGCTGTCGCCGGTCGAGCCGTCGCGCACGTCAGTGACGAAGTTGTCACGCAAGGTTGAATAGGTGATGTAGTTCATCAGGATCCCGTAGTTCTGATCCTGTTCGGAGCGATTGCCGATCACCGTGAGCTTGCGGCTTTGCATCAAGGCGTAGCCAGTGCGGGTGCGGCGAGTGGTGTTGCCGATCAGCTGGTTATCGTTGGCGAACATGTAATGCACGCCGTAGCGCAGATCTTCCAGGGTATTGCCCTGCAGCAGGTTGCCGTTGGAAGTGTCGATGTAAATGCCATCGCGGGTGTCGCGGACCTGATTGCCAATGACCTTGGCGCCATGCACGGCATACAGATGAATGCCGTTGCCGCGATCCTGCGAGCGCATTGTCGGATCACCTTGAATGCGGTTGTCGATCAGGCTCACATCCTGAGTGCCGTCGACCCAGATACCGAAACCCCGGCCTTGCAGGCGGTTGCCTTTAATCACCGCACCATGGGCCTTGGGCTGGATGAACAACGCCGCGTTCATAGCGGTGAGGTCGTGGCCCCAATCCAGAAAGGTGCAACCCTCAATGCCGACATCCGGCGCACTGATGATCAAACCGTTGCCCTGCCCCTCTCCCTGGAACACCGCGCCTGGCTCGCAGACAATCTGCATCGGTTGATCGACGCTGAACGAGCCACGGTATTCCCCCGCCGGCAGGTGCCAGCGTTGATCGGCGTCCACCGTCAACGGCAACGTGGTGATGGGTTGCACCGCTAGCGCGCTGCCGGACATCAGCAGGAGCGCAAGCGCAATGACCTTCGCCGGTTTTGCCTTGATGTCGGTCATTGGCCCGCTCCTGTCGATGGGCAATGGTCAGGCCTTCTCGACCTTCATGCGGCCGACCATTTCCATGTGCAGTGCATGGCAGAACCAGCTGCAGTAGTACCAGTGCAGGCCGGCCTTGTCGGCGATGAAGGTGATCGATGAGGTCTGCTGCGGGCTGATCTCCATGCTCACGCCATGGTTGGTCATCACAAAGCCGTGGGTCACGTCTTCAATCTGGTCGATGTTGGTGATGGTCACAGTGACCTCGTTGCCCTGTTTGACGGTGAATTCCGGCAGGCCATAGGCCGGGGCCATCGAGGTCATGTAGACGCGGACTTTGTTACCGTCGCGGATGACTTTGTTGTCGGTTTCCAGCTTGATCCCGTCTTTCGCGGCGATCACCACGGTTTCGGCAAAAAACGGGTCGTTGCGGTCCCAGATTTTTTTGGTCTTGATCTGGTCGCGACGGGCCATGACGCAATCGTGGGGTTCGGCAAAGGCCGGGCCGTCGTGCACCAGTTTCATCTCCTCGCCGGAAATATCGATCAACTGGTCGTTTTCCGGGTGCAACGGGCCGGTCGGCAGGAAGCGGTCTTTGGAAAACTTGCTGAGGACCATCAGCCATTGACCGTCGGCCTCACGGGTTTCGGTCAGCGACGCATGGTTGTGGCCCGGCTGGTACTGCACGTCGAGTTTCTGCTTGATGTAGTTGACCTTCTCGCCGGTGTAGGCGCGAACGGCCTCCTCCACGTTCCACTTCACCACCTGACTGTCGATAAACAGCGTGGTGTAGGCATTACCGCGGCCGTCGTAGGTGGTGTGAAGCGGGCCCAGACCCAGTTCCGGTTCGCCGACCACCGCGTCACGCGGGTCCTTTAGTTTGTCGTCGAACAGATCATCGAGCTTGGCGGTGGCGATGATCGTGCAAGTGGGCGAGAGTTTGCCGGCGGCAATGAAGTACTTGCCATCGGGCGTCATGTTGATCCCGTGGGGGTTCTTCGGCACCGGGATGTAACGCGTGAACGCGCTGTCCTTGCCTTCGTTTTTGCGTCCATCGACCACCGGGACTTTGGAGCCGTCCAGGGTAATGAACTTGCCAGCCTTGATCGCCGCCTCGATGCGCTGGATGTTGAACACCACCACCCAGTCGCGCTCATTGCGCATCATGCCGCCCAGGTCGTAGGCCTTCTCCGAGTTGTAGCAGGTCGACGCCGCGTACTTGCCGGTGTAGTCGGCGTCGGTGTTATCCAGGTTGCCGTCGACGATGACCTGGAAGGCCATCTCCATCTTCTCGGCATCAATGGCGTTGAACATCGTGTAGCTATTCTTGTCCTGCAGGTCGAAGGTGCTGCCGTCATTGGGGTGTGGAATGACAAATTCGGCATTGGCGAACACGTACTGGGTGTGCGGCACTTTTTGCAGGCGCAGCCCGTGAACGGCCTGCACATTGGGCACGGTGAGCATCTTGTCGCACTTCATGATGTCCAGCCGGATACGCGCAACGCGGCTGTTGGCTTTGTCATTGATGAACAGGTACTTGCCGTCGTACTTGCCGTCGGTCATCGACAAATGCGGGTGGTGGCAGTCGCCATTCTGGAAATGGGCGCTGTCGCCCATGATCCGTTTGCTTTCGTTGGTCAGGCCCCAACCGGTGGCAGAGTCAACGTTGAACACCGGAACACGCAACAACTCGCGCATCGACGGAATGCCCATGATCCGCACTTCACCCTGATGGCCGCCGCTCCAGAAACCGTAGTACTGATCCAGTTCGCCCGGCCCGACGTGGGTTTTCAGTTGCGCGTCCTTGGCCGCTGCCGCCCATGTCTCACGGGTAAAGACCGCGCCACCGATGGCCGTGGCACCGGCCAGTACCGCGCCGGTTACCGCACTGGTGCCCAGGAAGCCGCGACGACTGAGGCCGGTCGGTTCCGGCACTTCAGTGGTTTTCTTGGATTCTGTGTCGTTCATGAGGTGTGTTCCTTGAAGGGATAAAAACGGTCGCTGCGCACAGGCGCTCGCGGGGTTCATTCCAGAGCGGTGACTTCCACGACAGGTATCAGTTGCACAGCCGCGGGTGCCGGTTTGCCGCGCTTCTTGCGCTTGTTAATCAGCGGCGGGCATTTGTTGTCGTTGTGGTAGGTCATCTGGCAATCGAGGCAGTAGTGGCACTCGTTGGCATTGATCCGGCCATCGGGATGAATGGCCTGGATCTCGCATTCCTTGGCGCACAATTGGCAGGGCGTGCCGCAGTCCTTGCGGCGTTTGAGCCAGTCGAACAGACGCAATTTGCTCGGAATCGCCAGCGCCGCACCCAAGGGGCAGATGTAGCGGCAATAGACTTTGCGCGTGAAGATATTGATGACCAGCAGCGCCACCGCGTAGAGCACGAACCACCACTGGCGGTCGAACCTGAGGGTGATGGCGGTCTTGAACGGTTCCACCTCGGCGAACAGCTCGGCGGTGGACATCGATTCCAGGGAGAGGCCGAACAGCAGCAGCAAAATGATGTATTTGATCGCCCACAGCCGTTCATGGACCGCGAACGGCAGTTCGTACTGGGGGATTTTCAGCTTGCGCGCGGCTTCGTTGATCAATTCTTGCAAGGCACCAAACGGGCACAGCCAGCCGCAGAACACGCCGCGGCCCCACAGCAGAATGCTCGCAGCGGCGAAGACCCAGAGCATGAAGATCAGCGGATCGGTGAGAAACAGCTCCCAGCGGAAGTGCTCGAACAGCGCATGCACAAAGGTCAGGACGTTGACTACCGACAACTGCCCCAGCGCATACCAGCCGAGAAACACCACGGTAAAGATCAGGTAACCCCGACGTAGCCAGTGCAGAAAATGTGGCCGGCGGGTGAATTTGTCCTGCAAAAACAGGATCGCCGTCAGCAGTAGCAACGCGGTCCCGAGTACAGCTATCTGGAAGTGTTTCTGGTACCAGATGGTCAACCACATCGGCCGACTGGCTTCCTCGAGGGCGGCCAGTTCTTCGGCGCTGGGCAGTGGCCGTTCAAGGTACGGCTCGGGCAGTTGATAAGGCAATTCGAAGCTGCTGAAGGTGCCACTGACCGGACCGGTCTGACGACGCACCAGCAGTTCCAGGGACCAGGGCGATCCCGGATCGAACCGGACCGGTTCGCGCACAATGAAAATCGACATCTCAGTGAACTCGGGCATGCCTTTGGCAAACACATCCGAGAGCCGCTGGTGGTCCATGTCGCGAAAACTGATGACGTTGCCGAACTGACGCAGTTGCACCCGATCGAAAATACCGCCGCGCACATACCCCGAGCCTTTATAGGAAAACAGCCCACGACCCAGCACCGCGATGGCCTGCTCGCCAGGCTTGAGGTCTTGCATGAGGAAGCGATATTGATTGTCGCCCAACAGCGCGCGGCCAATGGTCGGCGGGTTCAAGTCGGCGGTGTACAGTTCGATAAAGGTCTCATCAACCTGATCGGCGCTGGCGTTGTCGACGCCTTCGGCTTCGGTGCCCTTGAAGGCGGTGTCGACCTGGCCACGGGTCAGGTTCAACCGGCGGATAGCGCCGTTGCCGGTCAGTTGTTCCCAGGTCGCGGGCTCGAAAAAGTCCTGCCGCACGGTGGCGGGCTTGCGCGCCACAGCGCCCGTGTCCTCGACCAGCTTGAGCGATACGGCCACCTCATGGGCGGCGCGCATGATGACCTCGTTGACCACCATCGCCGTAACGGTCGCCCCTGCAATCGCATCGACGGTGACCGCGTTCGGGTCACTGGAATGGCCGACGACGACCCGCTGACTGACCTTGATGCCTTTGTATTTGGCGCTGAAGCCGTGAAGTTTTGCCTCAGGGATGCCAATCAGCAAAATCGGCTCGTGGTGCTCCAGCACATAGGCATCCTGAATCATGCCGGCGGTGTCGAGGATCACCTGGGTGTTAATCGGTTTGCCCGAGTAGGCCGGAATATCCACCACGTCCAGGCTCTGGAACACATAGCCGAGCACCTTGCCGGCGGCGGACAGCGTGCGCACCTTGAACGGGCCTTCGGGGGCGGAAACCGAATCAGTCTGAGGGAAGGCTTTCTCGATGCGCTGCTGCTCGATGTCACCGTATTGCTTGGCCTGAACGACCTCAAAGGTGGCGAGCATCAGCATCAGCAGGACCACCAGCCCGACGCCCCAGGCGCGCAGGTTGCCGTGTATCGAAGGCTGATGGATTGTCATGGGCTCGCTGATTTCAAAAGGGCTTGCGGTCATGTTAGGGAGCGTTGCGCCCCCTGCCCTTGATTGAAATCAACAAAAGTCATTAGAGGACACGCTCCAATGTCTCAGACGGTGCGTGAAAACTGCCCTTTTTGTTCACCACCCAGATAGGCGTCAAACGCCATCGCGGCACTGCGCATCATCAAATGCCCTTGTGGCAACAGCACCAATTCGTCGCGATGAATCTGCAGCAATCCATCGCGCACGTGCTCGTCCAGCTGCGCCAGCGCCTCGGCAAAATACTCGGTAAAGCGAATGCCATGGCGCGCTTCATACTTGTCGAATTCAATACGGCCATGGCACATCAGGTCGCTGATCACCTCGCGGCGCAGCAGGTCGTCGGCGTTCAAGCGGTAACCCCGATGCACCGGCAACATCCCTTGATCGATACGGCTGTAATACTGCGAAAGCTCCTTGACGCTCTGGCTGTAGCTGTCGCCGACCTTGCCGATCGACGACACCCCAAGGCCGATCAAATCGCAGTCGGCATGGGTGGAGTAACCCTGAAAATTGCGCTGCAGGGTGCCATTGGCCCGGGCCAGCGCCAGCTCGTCATCCGGCAAGGCGAAATGATCCATGCCGATATAGACATAACCGGCCTCGGTCAGACGGCGAATGGTCAGCTCGAGCAGTTCCAGCTTGCGCTCCGGTGGCGGCATGTCGGCAGGGCGAATCAGCCGTTGCGCGCGGACCATCTCCGGCAAATGCGCGTAGCTGTAGGCGGCAATCCGGTCCGGGCGCAGCGCGATGATCTTGCTGAGGGTGACGTCGAAACTCTGCACGGTTTGCAGTGGCAGACCGTAGATTAGGTCGACGCTGATCGACTTGAATTGCGCCTCGCGCGCCGCCGCCACCAGCGCATAAATCTGCTCTTCACTTTGCTGGCGATTGACCGCTGCCTGCACGGCGGGGTCGAAATCCTGCACGCCGAAGCTCAGGCGATTGAAGCCCAGTTGGCGCAACGACTGGATCTGTTCGGTACTGATGGTGCGCGGATCGACCTCGATGGAAAACTCATGGTCATCGCTGTCATCCATGTTGAACGCCTGGTGCAGGCAGTCCATCAGGTCCGCCAGTTGTTCACTGGTCAAATAAGTCGGTGTGCCGCCGCCCAGATGCAACTGAGTGAGTTTGCGCGTGCTGTCGAACAAGGCCGCCTGCATCGCGATTTCACGCTTGAGGTACTTCAGGTACTCAACGGCGCGATGGGTTTTCTGGGTAATGATTTTGTTGCAGGCGCAGTAGTAACAAAGGCTTTTGCAGAACGGAATGTGGATGTACACCGACAGCGGTTTTGGCGCAGCCACCTGATTGCTGTCGCGGGCGGCACGCTGATAGTCGTCAACGGCAAACGCCTGATGAAACTGCGGCGCCGTGGGGTAAGAGGTATAGCGCGGCCCCGGGCGGTCGTACTTTTCGACCAGGGCGCGATTGAAATCAAAGGTCGTGTTCATGATCGATCAACTCGCAATGGGGTTAATGCCTCGCACCGCCCAAATCCTTTTCAAACAGGTTGCAGATGGCATCCACTTCCGGCCGACCGGCGGGAAGAATGCTGATGAAACGGTCTGACAACTCAATCAACCCATCATGGCTCAATTGCTCCAGCAACGGCCAGACAGCGCAAAAGTACTTTGAAAAAACCAGCCCATAGCGCCTCTCGATGGCGCGGATATCCAGTTCCTGATCACAGGCCAGACGCTCCATGACCATTTGCCTGATCTGATCCCCTGCCTCGAAGCGCCAGCCTCGACACGTCGGCAATTGCCTCATGTCCAGCTGCTGCTGATAACGTTCAATCTCATCGGTGTTTTGCGTGTACAAATCGTCGATCTGGCTGATGGCACCCAAACCGAATCCGACATAATCGCAATACCCGTGACGGGAGAACCCTTCACAGGTACGGCGTAACCGGCCTCGCTCCTGGGCGATCGCCAGATCATCATCAGGCCGGACAAACTGCCCCAGACCGATGTAGTGATAACCCGCGCACATCAGCTGTTCAAAGCAGATCTGGCGCATCGCGCCTTTATCGTCCTGGCTGCACAGCGCTCTGACGTTGTCACCGAGTACCGGCCGATAGCGGCGTGGTGGCCGGGCGTAGTCGAACACCATCAGCCTGTCCGGCTCCAGCTCGATAATGGTCGCCAGTTTCAGCGCAAAACTGTCTGGCGTCTGCCAGGCATGGCCAAAACCCAGATCGACGTTGATTGATCGAAAGCCAAAGGTGCGCGCGGCATCCATGAGCGAGTGGATTGGCGCCGGGTTCTGGTAGCAGGCCACCGACCTGTCACAGTCGGAGTCGGTATCCGGAACGCCAATGCTCACATGATTGAATCCCTGGTCGCGCAGCAAGCCCATGGTCGACCAGTCGGTATGGTGAAGGTCCACCTCGACGCTGTAGTCACCGCACTCATGCTCAAGAAAGTTGAACCGGCCACGCAGATGATTCATCAGCCGCTCTAAATGGGCAGCCGTTGGTGTTCCGCCCCCCAAATGAAACTGCTCGACCCGTTGCTCGGCCCCCAGGTGACACCCGACGAGGTCGATTTCACGCTCCAGGCGTTCAAGGTACTGCTCGATACCGCTGAGCTCGCCGGCGATATCGCGCGCAGAACAGGAAGACGGCTTGAGGCTGGAAGGCAGCTGCACGTTCAGGGACAGCGGACGGCACTTCTGGCGGCTGATGCGCACTGCACGAAGCAGATCCAAAGAGCCAATACCGTCATGAAATTTTTGCGTGTCGGCATGACAGTTGAGGTCAAGCACGCCTTGATCGCACCGAGCGATCAACTCGCCGGGGTTGTGAAATAAATCGAGCATGACGGTCTCCGAGACTGGCTGCGGATCTTAAGTCTCCCGGTTAAGCCATCAATGCTCCTTGATTTGCATCAAGCGCCAGCGAAGTGTCTGCACAACGGAACACCGGTCAGACCCGATTACCACGTCAGGTAAAACATTCCCTTGGCCAGCAGTACGATAACGACCATGTGGCAAAACAGGCTGCCATGGATGAAGTGCAGGTATCGCGGGCTCATCCGGCCGCTTTTGAACAAAAACATGGCGCCCAGAAAATGCAGCAGCACACTCACGGCCACCGCGATTTTCAACGCCAGCAATGTGCCGAACGATGAGGCCAATGGTGAGGCAAGGGCTGGCAAGTAACGCAACCAGACCATGCCCAGTCCCGCACCAAACAACACCAGCAGCACCCACGGCATCAGCGAGCGGGCTCGGCGGCCGATGCCCTGCTCCACCAGCAGCATCACTCTGGCGGGTAACTGTTTGCGGATGCTTTCAAGGAACAGGACTTCGAAGAACACCGTGCCGATGAAGATCAGCGCGGCAAACAGATGCAAGGTCAGAATCAGCGGATAGATCATGGAGTTTTCGCCTTGAGTCAAGGCAACCCGCGCTACGGCGAACATTGGGGTGAGCGCGCTGGCTGTCGGTCTCTTGAGACTATAGAGACCGCCTGGCCATGCGGTTGATACCGATCAAGAAAGGCGCAAAACCCCCAGGCTCGAGTGCATATCCGTTTCTGCGGTCACGGCGGCTTAGGGTTCCGCCCTTACGGCGGGTCACTTGGAAAAGCCCCAAGTAACCAAGGGCTCTTGCCCCTGACGTTCGGTGCCTCGCCTAGGCTCGGCATGCCCTCGAGGGGGCGTACACCGCAAAAGCAAAAGCGAGGCGGCCTACCGGCCGGCCTGCCTCTTCAAGCGCACGCATTCCCCCTGTGGGAGCGAGCCTGCTCGCGAAAGACGTGAACGATAACGCGTGCTGTCTGAATGAATGCGGTGTCCGGACGTTTTTCGCGAGCAGGCTCGCTCCCACAGGTACAACGCCGGGTTTTTGATCTTGCTTTTGATCTTGCTTCTGATCTTGATCTGCCCCGTCGGAAGGCCGAGCGCAGGTTCTGCGCAGTGGGCACCGCGGCAAGGATGCCGCGGTAGCCGCCCCCGGCCATGGATGGCCGATGGCGGCGGGCCCACGGAGCAGGACCGGAGCGAGGGTATGCCGAGCCTGGGCGAGGCACCGTACGTCAGGGGCAAAAGCGTTTGGTTACTTGGCGCTTTTCCAAGTGACCCGCCGTAAGGGCGGAACCCTAAGTCGCCATCACCGCAGAAACGGATATGTACCCCCAACCTTAATTAAACAGCGAGGCGCCGACCCGTTCAGTGCCCGCGAATGTAATGCTCCAGTTGCCGAATCAGATCGGCCTGTTCGACGATGGCTTCTTTGACCAGATCACCAATCGATAACAGGCCAATCAATTCGTCGCCCTCTAGCACCGGCAGGTGGCGCAGATGACTGTCGGTCATGACCGCCATGCAACGCTCGATGCTCTGCTGACTGTCCGCTGTCACCACGGGCGCGCTCATGATGTCGCGCACCGGCGTACCGACCGAGGAACGCCCCTCCAGAACGACCTTGCGCGCATAGTCGCGCTCGCTGATCACCCCGACCACCTGCCCGGCCTCGATCACCGGGAGCGCGCCCACGTTCTTTTCGGCCATTATCCTCAGGGCCTCAAGCACCATTTCATCGGGCGCGATGCTATGCACCTGGCGGTTTTGCACGACCTTGAGTTTCAGCAATTGTGCGGCTGTTTTCATCAGTGCCTCCGATACCGTTGCGCGATTCTGTTGACCACCTTCAAGCCACCCCGACTTGCACCACGCCAGCGTTCAAGCGCACAGGCCAGACACGCAGACGCTGTTGCGGATACTCCAGGCAGCTACCGTCCTCAAGCCGGAAATGCTGCTTGTAGATCGGTGATGCAACGACCAGATCACCCTTGATGCTGCCGACCAACCCGCGACCGATGACATTCGCCCCGGATTGCGGGTCATGGTTATCGATGGCGTAGAGGGTCCGACCCTCGGCACCCGGCAGATAGAACAGCGCCACTTGCGCGCCGTCGAGCCAGACGACGACGCCGGAGTTGCTGACCAGATCCTGTTGCTCACACACCGTTTGCCAGGCATCGGTGTTTTCCAGGGAATCGATGCGTTGGGTATTGGACTGGCTCATCAGGCAATCTCCTCGGTGACCGGGATAAGGTTGAGTTCGGCGGCCATGATCGGGCGCCGCTGGCCACGTTCCTGGACAAAGTGGATGTCCGGGTCCGGGCGTTTATCGTTGACGAAGGTACGGAAGCGCTTGAGTTTTTCCGGGTCTTTTAGGGCGTTGGCCCACTCGCATTCATAGCGGTTAACCACCAACTGCATCTGCGACTCGAGTTCTTCACCCAGCCCGAGGCTGTCGTTGATGATCACGTCCTTGAGGTAATCGAGGCCGCCCTCCAGGCTTTCGCGCCACACCGAGGTGCGCTGCAATTTGTCGGCGGTGCGGATGTAAAACATCAGGAAGCGGTCGATGTAACGGATCAGGGTTGCATCGTCGATGTCGGTCGCGAACAGCTCGGCATGGCGAGGACGCATGCCGCCGTTGCCGGCGATGTAAAGATTCCAGCCTTTCTCGGTGGCGATCACGCCAACGTCTTTGCTCTGGGCCTCGGCACATTCCCGTGTGCAACCGGACACCGCGAACTTGAGCTTGTGCGGCGAGCGCAGGCCCTTGTAGCGGTCTTCGATGGTCAGGGCCATTTGCACACTGTCCTGCACACCATAACGGCACCAGGTGCTGCCGACGCAGGACTTCACCGTGCGGGTCGACTTGCCGTAGGCGTGCCCGGTTTCGAAACCGGCTTTAATCAGCTCCGCCCAGATGTCCGGCAGTTCATGCAACTGCGCGCCAAACAGGTCGATACGCTGGCCGCCGGTGATTTTGGTGTAGAGGTTGTATTTCTTCGCCACTACACCGATCGCGATCAGTTTGTCGGCGGTGATCTCACCACCGGGGATGCGCGGCACCACCGAATAGGTGCCGTTTTTCTGCATGTTGGCCATAAAGGTGTCGTTGGTGTCCTGCAGCGGCACCAGCGACGCATCCATGATCGGCTGATTCCAGCACGAAGCGAGGATCGAGCCCACCGCCGGTTTGCACACGTCGCAACCGGTGTGGCCACGGCCATGCTTGGCCAGCAGCTCTTCGAAGGTGATCACCCCTTCTACCCGCACCAGCGCATAGAGTTCCTGACGGGTATAGGCAAAGTGTTCGCACAGGCTTTTGTCGACGCTGACGCCACGGGCAATCAACTCATGCTCGAAGACTTGCTTGAGCAGCCCGGCACAACCACCGCAACCGGTACAGGCTTTGGTCTGCGATTTGAGCAGGCCGAGGTCGGTGCAACCACCGTCGATGGCCGAGCAAATGGAACCCTTAGTGACGTTGTGGCACGAACACACCGTGGCCGATTCGGGCAACGCGCCCGGGCCCAGGGTCGGCGCGCCTTCGGACGATGGCAGAATCAGGCTGGCGGGTTCCGCCGGCAGCGCAATGGCGTTCTGCATGTATTGCAGCAGCGTGTCGTAATAGCTGTTGTCACCGACCAGCACTGCACCGAGTACATGCTTGCCCGTGGCATCTACCACCAAGCGTCGATAGCTGGCCGTGGTTTCGTCGATGAACTGATAACTGCGCGCGCCCGGCGTGCTGCCGTGCGCGTCGCCGATGGAACCGACATCGACGCCCAGCAGCTTGAGCTTGGTCGACATGTCCGCGCCCATGAACGGCTCGGCCGCCTCGTTGCACAACAGTGCAGCGACGCCGCGCGCCATCTGGTAACCAGGTGCAACCAGACCAAAAATGCTGCCATTCCAGGCGGCACACTCGCCGATGGCGTAGATGTTTGGATCGCTGCTCAGGCATTGGTCGTCAATCACGACACCGCCGCGCGGGCCGACTTCCAGCGAGCATTGACGGGCCAGCGCATCTTGCGCACGGATACCGGCGGAGAACACGATCAGGTCGGTTTCAAGAAATTCGTCATTGGCGAAATTCATCCGGTAGCGGTAGTCCTCGCCCGCGCTGATCGACTGCGTTCCGCGCGACAGGTGCACACTGACGCCGAGCCGCTCGATCTGCGCCTTGAGCGCCAGGCCACCGTACTCGTCCAGTTGCACCGGCATCAGGCGCGGGGCGAATTCCACCACATGGGCTTCTAGCCCGATGGTTTTCAGGGCGTTGGCCGCTTCCAGGCCCAGCAAGCCACGCCGACCACCACACCGCGTCGGGCGTTGGTCGCCGCGGCACGGATGGCGTCGAGGTCTTCAAGGGTGCGATACACCAGGCGCGAATCGCCCTCGGCGCCTTCGATCGGCGGCACAAACGGATAGGACCCGGTGGCGAGCACCAATTTGTCGTAGGAGACGCACCCTTGTGCGGTGATCACCTGGCGGCGGACGCGGTCGATTTCCACTACCGGCACCCCCAGATGCAGGGTGACGCCCGGGGTCTGGTACAGCGAGGCTTCACCGAGGGCCAGCGACTCGGCATCACGGCCGGAAAAATATTCGGAAAGGTGCACACGGTCGTAAGCACGCATCGGCTCCTCGCTGAAGACGTGCAGCCGATAGTGATCAAGGGCACCGCGTTCGATCAGCTGTTCGACACAATGATGTCCGACCATGCCATTGCCGATCACGATCAGCGATTGCAGCTTGTTCAAAGTGGCAACATTGGAATTCATAAGAGACACCCGTCTATAGCTGTTCAAAAAGCAAAAAAAAACGCCTGAAACCTTGCGGTTCCAGGCGTCTTTGCCTGTTCATTTACGGTGCCAGGTCAGGCATCTATGCCGGATCCACCGATGTTGCCCACGACCTGTTCGGCCAATCGATCGTCGTTGACCGAGGGGGCTGCCCACTCGACTGCATTCACAGTGGGCCTGAACAGTGTCTTGCAGACTTTGTGCCAGTCGGCCGTAGGCCGTGCTTGCGCAGGTAAACGTGGACCACGGGTGCCCATGAAAGCCCGATATTTGCCTTCGCATAGTGCAGAGGCGTGTTGCACGGCCTTATAAAAGTGCACGAAGCTATCCCGTTCCGATCAGAATTTGCCACCCGGCGGAACATTGGCCGACAGCGGACGTATCGATGAAGCCCAGGTCGAGGAAGAAATTGATCGTCTGCGCTACGCCTGGGGCCTGGCTCAGCCAGACGACGGCCTGAACAGGTTGCTCGGTGAAAACCTCGAGATGGACCTGTTCGATCGCCTGCAACTCAAAGCCGTACTCGACGTATGCCGGCAGGCGGACAGCCTGTCCGATGCGGGGCGACGCCTGTTTGGCGTCTCACGTCAGGCAAAAGCACAACCGAATGATGCTGATCGTCTGCGCAAATACCTGGCGCGCTTCGCCCTCGACTGGAAGCAGGTGTCAGGTTGACGCCGCACCCCCAGGCCGTCGGACTCAAACCCAAGCCATTTCAGAGCTTGGCGATCGAGACCTCGGTGGATTTGACGAAGGCAATCACCTCGCTCCCCACTTTCAATTCAAGATCGCGCACTGAACGGGTAGTAATTACCGAGGTGACGATACCGGAGGCGGTTTGCACATCGATTTCGGAGACCACTTCGCCCGTCACAATTTCCTTGATGACGCCCTTGAACTGGTTGCGGACGTTGATCGCTTTGATGGTCATGATGAGGCTTCCTGTCTGAGGTCAGATACATCCGCACGGATGTGCAGGCCTTCAAAATGAACTTCTCGGACTAATATTAAAAGGAATATATATTGATTTGCTTATTCCTGAATTGAATATACAAATTGACAGTCCCCCCCCTGAAAATCATCTACCACAGCCAGCGTATAGCTGACGATCAGGCGATTCTCATCCAGGTGATTCGCCCAGCACGGTTCGTTGCACATTGTCGCCAGAGAGGTAGCGGGTCATGAAGGTCAACCCCGGCACACCGAGTGCGGCAAAGTTGTAGTCGTAGCGCGCTTTGCAACGCACCGAAGGCCTGGTTGTCGAGATCCCGAAAGTTGCCGTCTTCGGTACTGCGCGCATAACGTACGTCGCTTTTGAGCGACACGCGCCCCACCGCGCGACTGAGTGGCAAGCTGGTGGTCAGCATGCGGCCGATGAAGCCGCTGCCGCCATCCAAGCCATTCAAGCCATTCAAGCCATTCAAATCACTGCACGCATGCCCAACGTCCACGGCGCTCCCGTGCATATCGGCGATCCGTCGCTGATCGGTATCCGCGCACTTGAGACCCCGGACAACGGCGATGCCGTACCCGTTGAGTCTGACGAAATACCGGTATTCTGGGCGTGCGGTGTGACGCCTCAATCGATCGTGCAGGCGTCACGTCCGCCACTGTGCATCACCCATGCCCCCGGCTGCATGCTGGTGAAAGACTTGTGCAACAGTGCTTTGTAAACGCGTGGGAACTTCGGCCAGAAGCAGACATTCAACACTTATGCGGTTGCCTGCTGCGGGTTTGGTAGCTTGACCGAGTCCGTCAGTAAAACTGAGGTCTCTGACGACGAACCCGGCCTCGGCGCAGAGGTCAAAGCAGGTGATGGCATCGCCCATGATCAAAGGCCCATGGCCTGCTTCATTCGAGGGCGAAGCCAGTGGTTCACACACTTTAGGGTGCGCCGGATAACTTCAGTAGGCTCGAATTCTGCCGGGGGCAGGCGCTGACTGCTGCTCATATCCAATGCTCCCGTATCGGAGTACGAAAATGACTCAGTCAATGCGGTTCTTCCTATCGATCGTCCTTGCGACCGCCTCACTGGCATCGGCGAGCTTCTTGAACACTGCAGCTGCGGCAACCGCCGAGGATCTGAATGTCGATTCTCGGCAAGCGTTGCAGACGCTCTACAAGGCCACGCCCTTTGCCGAAAAAATCTCGCACAACGCCAAAGCAATACTGGTCTTCCCGAAAATTATCAAGGCGGGCCTTGTGTTTGGCGGTAGCTATGGCGAAGGCGAATTGTTAAAGGGCAAGACAGTAGTGGGTTATTACAACTCCGTAACCGGGTCATGGGGCCTGCAAGCAGGCGCTCAGTCGTATGGCTATGTGGTTTTCCTGATGACCGACAAAGCCGTGAACTATGTACGCGAAACCAAGGGCTGGGAAATCGGCGTAGGACCCACTGTTGTTGTGGTTGATGAAGGGGTGTCGAAGAATTTGTCCAGCTCGACGCTGAAAGACGATGCCTACGCGTTCATTTTCGACCAGCAGGGGTTAATGGCTGGGGTCAGCATTGAAGGAACCAAGATTTCCCTGATCAAACGCTAAAGCCGGCCGTCTGGCGCACGGATGCGCCAGACACACAGTGCCGGTCAGTGGTGCTATTCGGCATGATCGACTACCATGCCGGCCGCCGGTTTCCAAATGGGATTAATAGGGAATCCGAGATGCCTGACACGGCATCAAACGGAACTGCCCCCGCAACTGTAGATGCTGAGCCTGCTCCTGAACTGCCACTGGGATCACTCCCGGGAAGGCTGGAGCCTGGCGACGACGCATCAGTCAGGAGACCTGCCGGCCAAGCAAATCACTAACCGGCGGGGTGTCCGGGAAGGACATCCTTGCGCCGAGCCTCACCTGAGTGATCGGCACTTCACTGCTTCAATGGCAGCGTTCGATGATGTGTTTCCAGTCCGTACCCCTGCTCTTGTACGGTCAAATGGAGATTGCGTCATGCTGCTGTCCCGCCTTGCCACCCTCGCCACGGCCCTGGGTCTGTCCACCCTCGCCCATGCGACCCCGACCCACTATCCCCTGACTGTCGAGAACTGTGGCAGCACGTTGACCTTTCAGCAGGCACCCAGCCGTGCCGTGACCATCGGCCAGGCTGGCACAGAAATGCTTTACGCCATGGGCCTTGGCAACACGCTGGTCGGCACTTCGCTGTGGTTCAACGATGTGCTGGCCAAGTACAAGACAGAGAACGACACGATCGAACGCCTGGCCGATAACGAGCCGAGTTTCGAGGCGGTGATCGGCAAGCGTCCACAACTGGTGGCCGTGGAACTGGAGTGGATGGTCGGTCCGCAAGGCGTGGTTGGGACTCGCGACCAGTTTCACGAACTGAAGATCCCGACCTACCTGATGCCGTCCGACTGCGAAGCCAAGGACAACCTGGTCGGTGCCGACGGCACACGTCTGGAGGCATTTCGCATCGACAGCCTCTACAAAAGCATCAGCCAATTGGCTGAAATCTTCGATGTGCAGGAACGTGGCCAGCAGCTGAACGCCCAACTCAAGGCCAGCCTGGCCAAGTCCATTGCCACCGTACAGAACAAGGATCTGAAGCACACCAGCGCGCTGTTCTGGTTCTCCAGCGCCAGTCTGGATATCGATCCCTATGTCGCCGGGCACAAGGGCATTCCCGACTTTATGCTCAACACCTTGGGCGTGCGTAACGTTGTGGAGTCCGACGAAGAATGGCCTACCGTCGGCTGGGAAACCATCGCCAAGGCCAACCCGACCTTCCTGGTCATCGCACGCATGGATCGCCGTCGCTTCCCGGCTGACGACTATCAAAAGAAACTGGAATTCCTGCGCAGCGACCCAGTGACCCGCAACATGGACGCCGTGAAAAACAACCGCATCATCATCCTCGACGCCATGGCCATGCAGGCCAGCGTGAGAATGTTCGACGGCCTTGAAGCCCTGGCATCAGCCATCAACGGCTCCGACCTACCGAAATGACCACGACGCTGATTCGTACACTGCTGGCATTGCTGACACTTCTGCTGGCCGTGATTGCCGGTGTGGCCATCGGTGAAACGAGCATCGAACCGAGCGTGGTGTTCCAGGTGCTGGCCAACAAACTGTGGACTGCTGGTTATGTCCTCGACCCGATAGACGAAGGCATCGTCTGGAATTACCGCCTGACCCGCGCGCTGGTGGCAGCGGCCTGCGGTGCGGGCCTGGCCACCTGCGGGGTGATCCTGCAATCGCTGTTGCGTAACCCGCTGGCCGATCCTTATCTGCTCGGCATTTCTGCCGGCGCCTCGACGGGCGCTGTACTGGTAGCATTGCTGGGCCTCGGGGCGGGGCTGATTTCGCTGTCGGTCGGGGCGTTTTCCGGCGCCGTTGCCGCCTTCGCCGTGGTTGTTTTACTGGCCCGTGCCAGTGGCTCAAACGGCGGTACCGGGCAGATCATCCTGGCGGGGATTGCCGGTTCGCAGTTGTTCAATGCGCTCACGGCATTTCTGATCACCAAGTCGGCCAGTTCCGAACAGGCCCGCGGCATCATGTTCTGGTTGCTGGGCAATCTCAGCGGCGTGCGCTGGCCATCGGTGTGGCTGTCGGTGCCCGTGGCATTGATCGGTCTCGCGGTGTGCCTGTGGCACCGTCGGGCGTTGGATGCCTTCACTTTTGGCGCCGACTCAGCCGCCTCGCTCGGTATTCCGGTACGCCGAGTGCAATTTCTACTGATCAGCTGCGCCGCACTGGTGACGGCAGTGATGGTGTCGATCGTCGGCTCCATCGGTTTCGTCGGACTGGTCATTCCCCATGCCGTGCGACTGCTGCTGGGCACCCGGCATGCGCGTCTGCTGCCGGCAAGTGCGCTGGGTGGTGCAGTGTTTCTGATCGCCGCCGATGTCCTCTCCCGGACGATGATCAAAGGCCAGGTGATCCCGGTCGGGGTCATCACTGCATTGGTTGGCGCGCCGGTGTTCGCGTTGATCCTGATCGGTCGGAGGAATGCCCGATGAATGCTGCCTCGCCTGTTATCGGCGACTCCGTACTGCGTTGTTCCGGCCTCGGGTTCCATGTCCGCGACGCTGAGTTACTGCACAACATCCACCTAGACATCCGTCGTGGTGAAACCCTGGGCCTCGTCGGGCCCAACGGTTCGGGAAAATCCACGCTGCTCAAACTGCTGGCCGGCGTGCGCGTCCCTGGCCGGGGAGACATCCACCTCAACGGCCAGTGCCTCAAGGCGCTGTCACGGCAAACCATCGCGCAAACCCTGGCGGTGGTTGAGCAACAGGCCGACACCTTGGATGCCATCAGTGTGTTTGACGCCGTAGCCCTGGGCCGAACGCCGTGGCTGTCGGCCTTGAGCCCGTGGTCAAGTGAGGACGATGCCATCGTCCTGCAGGCGCTGCGCGACGTCGATGCAACGCACCTGAAAAACCGTACCTGGCACAGTCTGTCCGGCGGTGAACGTCAGCGTGTCCACATCGCTCGCGCCTTGGCCCAGCGCCCGCAGATTCTGTTGCTGGACGAACCGACCAATCACTTGGATATCCAGCATCAGCTCGCCATTCTAAAAGTTGTACAGGCTCTGCCAGTGACGACATTGATAGCCCTGCATGACCTGAATCAGGCGCTGACCTGTGATCGATTGGCGGTACTGGATCGGGGGCGATTAGTGGCCCTCGGCAAGCCACTGGAGGTGCTGACCCCGCAATGCCTGCAGGATACGTTCGGCGTGCAGGCGCATTACCTAATCGACCCTTTCGATGGAGCGCAGATCCTGCGATTTCGTTCTGTTTGACTTGCTCTCGGGTATTCGAGATATGTCGAACCCCAGGCGACTGGCAGAGGCGTCCTTGCTCATCCTTACATCTCCACCTGAGTCCCCAGTTCAATCACCCTGTTCAGTGGTAATTTGAAATACTTCAGGTTGCTGTTGGCATTCTTCAGCAGAAACGCGAACAGACTCTCTCGCCAGCGTGCCATACCAATGCGCTTGGTTGGGATCACCGTCTCCCGGCTGAGGAAATAGGTCGTGCGCATCGGGCTGAAATCCAGCTCATTCAAATGACAGAGACTCAACGCTTGGGGTACATCGGGCTCCTCGATAAAACCAAAGTGCAAACTGACCCGGAAGAACCCTTCGCCATAGGCTTCAACCTCAAATCGCCGGTCAGCACTCACGCGAGGACTGTCTTCGGACACCACGGTGAGCAGTACCACTTGCTCATGCAAAACTTGGTTATGCAGGAGATTGTGCAGTAGCGCATGCGGAACAGCATCTGCCCTGGCCGTAAGAAAAACCGCCGTGCCCTGTACGCGATGGGGAGGCTGCGTACGGATGCTACTGATGAATAGTGGTAGTGGAAGCGCGGTCTCATCCAGCCGCTCAACAATAATCTTCCTGCCCCGTTTCCATGTGGTCATCAAGATGAACAGGCCAATGCCGGCAATCACAGGGAACGCACCGCCTTGAAAAATTTTCGGCGCGTTGGCCGCGAAATACAGGCTGTCTACTAACAAAAAGCCGAGAAGCATCGGGATGGCCAGCCAGCGCGGCGTTTTCCAAAGGAGCAGGACGACGGCCGAGGATAAAATTGTCGTGATCAACATGGTTCCCGTCACCGCGACTCCATAAGCGGCGGCCAAGGCACTGGATGACTCGAAACCGATCACCAGCAATACGACACCGACCATCAGCGCCCAGTTGACCGTGCCGATGTAAATCTGCCCCTGCTCCTGGCTGGAAGTGTGCTGGATAAACATGCGAGGGACGTACCCTAACTGAATGGCTTGGCGCGTCAGGGAGAAAGCACCAGAGATCACTGCTTGAGAAGCGATGATGGCGGCCAAGGTGGAGAGCGCGACCATCGGCAGCAGTGCCCAGCTCGGCGCAAGCAAATAGAACGGATTACGCACAGCCTCCGGGTTCTCCAGGATCAAGGCACCCTGGCCAAAATAATTGAGTACCAGCCCCGGCAACACCAAAATAAACCAGGCACGAGAAATCGGTTTGCGACCAAAGTGGCCCATGTCGGCATACAGTGCTTCAGCACCCGTCAATGCCAACACGACAGCGCCCAAAATCGCCACACCCATTCCCGGATGAACCACAAAGAATTGCACTGCCCAAGCAGGGTTAAGCGCTTGCAGCACTTCGGGACGTTGCAAAATCCCGTAGATCCCAAGGGCACCCAACACCACAAACCACAGCACCATGACCGGGCCAAACAGGATACCGATTCGAGCTGTGCCATGTTTCTGTATCAAGAACAGCGCCACCAACACGATCACTGACAAGGGCACCACCCAGTGCTCTATTCCGTCAAACGCCAGCTGTAATCCTTCAACCGCAGAGAGCACCGAAATGGCCGGGGTGATCATGCTGTCTCCGTAAAAAAGTGCCGCACCGAACAGGCCAAGCAAAACCAGTACCTTGCTCATGTGCGGATAAGGTGCTGCTGCGCGGCGGGCTAACGCCGTCAATGCCATGATGCCGCCTTCGCCCTGGTTGTTGGCACGCAGGATGAACAGCACGTATTTGATCGAGACTACCCAGATCAGTGACCAAAAGATCAACGACAGAATGCCCAGCACGCCGTCGTGATTTACCTGAACGCCGTAGTGGCCGGAAAACACTTCTTTCAGCGTGTAGAGGGGGCTGGTGCCAATGTCTCCGTAAACCACCCCGACAGCAGCGACGAGCAAGCCCACTCCTGAGGTTTTGGATGGGAAGTCTTCGTTTGCAACGGTCGCTGTCTCACTCAAGGGGCGCTTCTCTCAATTAGCGGGGAGTCACTGCACGCCATCCTTGGGCAATACATTTTTCCAGGGCCATCGGAAAAGCAAGGCGCATGGACGATCAAAAAAATCGCGGCCAGTATCGTTGCGGGCAAAAACACCCACCGTAAAGAAATCGTAAAAATATGACGGCAGATATCCGTTTCAAACGACTGCGCAGAGGATGGTTCTTTTTGATCGCAGCCATGGCCGTCGGCAGGCCCGCCAGTGCAAGTGCCCACAGAAATGCCGCACGACCATCCGGTACGTGCCCATGTTTCTTTCCAGTGATGTTGGGCGCGAAGGACTGCACAATGCCGTAGCCCCAAGAGCCTCCCCTAGCGCCCGCTAACCGCGGGCTTTCTGATCTCTAGGGTTCTATCCCAACGACGCTCGCGTATCGTCCTCGTTCGACAACCAAGGTACGCTTCTGGTAAATGGGCTCAACTCTTGACCTGTTGGGTCCTACCGTAGACATCTTCCAGGCGCTCGATATCGTCCTCGCCCAGGTAGCTGCCGGACTGCACCTCTATAACTTCCAGCGGGATTTTTCCGGGGTTGGACAGGCGATGCACCGAAGCGATCGGGATATAGGTGGACTGGTTTTCAGTGAGCAGGAAAACCTTTTCGTTGCACGTCACCTGGGCGGTACCGGAGACCACAATCCAGTGTTCGGCGCGGTGGTGATGCATTTGCAGGGAAAGTTGCGCGCCAGGTTTCACGGTGATGTGCTTGACCTGGTGGCGGGTGCCGCTGTCCACCGAATTGTAACTGCCCCAGGGGCGATACACCGCGCAGTGGCTCTGGGTTTCCGAGCGGCCTTGGGCATCGAGCGCATTAACCAGTTTTTTCACGTCCTGCACGGTATCGCGGTGCGCGACCATCAATGCATCCTTGGTTTCTATCACGACCAAATCGTCCAGCCCTAGCAGGGTCACCAGCTTGCTACTGCCATGCGCGAAGCAATTGCGGCTGTTGTAGCTGACTACATCGCCCTTGAGCACATTGCCATCGGCGTCCTTGTCATGCACATCCCACAGCGAAGACCAACAACCGACATCACTCCAGCCAGCGCTTAGCGGGACGACACAGGCGCGGCTGGTGCGCTCCATTACCGCATAGTCGATGGAGTTGTCCGGGCAGCATTCAAAGGTGACCCGATCGATACTGGTCACGCCTTCGCTGCTGCGGCTGCGTTCAAGGGCCAGCACGCAGGTGTCGTACATGTCGGGTTCGTGAGTGCGCAACTCGTCGAGATAGCGGCTGGCACGGAACAGGAACATGCCGCTGTTCCAGAAGTACTCGCCGGACCGGACAAGTTCGGTGGCGGTTTGCTGGTCGGGTTTCTCGATAAACTTCTCGACCTTGAAGGCACCGGCGCCAGCATCGCTGCAATCGGCCTTGATATACCCAAAGCCGGTTTCCGGACGCGTCGCCGGAATGCCGAACAGCACCATATTGCCTTTGAGCGCCACTTCCTGCGCATGTGACAGCGTGGCGCGCAAGGCGGGCACGTCACTGATCACATGGTCGGCCGGAAGCACTAGCAGCAACTCATCGCGGCCCTCAGCGATCAGCTTGAGGGCCGCCAGCGCCACCGCCGGCGCGGTATTGCGGCCGAAAGGTTCGAGCAGTATCGCCTGCGGCGTACAGCCGATGGCGGCGAGTTGTTCATTGACGATAAAGCGATGCTCCTGATTACAAACCACGATCGGCTTGCCGATACCATCGATCGCCAGGCGCTGCAGGGTCTGCTGAAACAACGATCCCTCGCCTGCCAGACTCAGGAATTGCTTGGGATACAACTTGCGCGACAACGGCCACAACCGCGAACCACTGCCGCCGGACAGAATGACTGGAATCATTGCACTTTCCTCCTGCACCTTCATCACTCGACATGAAGGCGCTTCGAACAGCGAAGGACTGCCTTCTCTTTTACAACACAAGCCCAATTACGAATGGCCCCACCGGGCATCCAGAGCGTGTTGGTTGTTACATTTATTCTTTCTGGTCAGCAAATAGCTGGGTGATGTCGCCGCCCAGACGGTAGGTTTTCATCGGTTCGATCGATTGGCGCCAGCGGTTGGTTTGCACCGAGCAGTCGTACAGCGCGCAGTAAGGTTCCAGCCAGGCAAACTTGCCATCCTCGTCGAGGTCCTCGAGTTCCTGCTTGTAGCCGGTCTTGCGTTCAAACGTGCCTGGGTCCTTGATCCCCTCCTCCACCCGCGCCGCCAGACGCCGCATGGCGCCGTGGTTTTCTTCGCGCAGGTCGACGTCATTGGCTCGGGCGAAGGCGGCGATCATCATCAGCGGCCCCATCGCATAGTTGTGGTAAGCCAGTGCGCGGGTTTCGCGGCTCAGTTCGTTGGGCAGATAGCCGTCTGCATCGACCTGGGAAGCGCCGATGCGAAACTGCGCTACCGACCAGTCGAACAGGTCACGCCGGTCGACCACCACCGAGGCCGCCATGACGGCCCAGGCCGCCCAATATTGGTGATTGTTCAGGCGGTCCAGCGGCTGGTCGCGCCAGTCCTGCACCGCTTGATCGGCGACCTGGCCGATCCAGACCTCGATAGGCCGGGTCTGCGCCTCGCGACCGCTCAATGGCTGCGAACGCGAATACTTGAGCCGCAAATAGGCCGAAGAAATACTGCCCAACGCCCATTTGCGCATCGACTTGCCGGTATGGGTGTAGGTGGTACTCAGCAGCGCCTGCGCCTTGGCCCAATCACCCAGCCAGCTCAGGGTGCATTCCACATAGCCTGCGCGGCCGAGCCGTAAATAGGCTGCGACTTGTTTGTTGACGCCCTTCTCCAGTTCGTTGATATCGGCTGACATTTGCTTGTAGCGTTGGTTGGATTGCGCGTTGAGCTGATCACGTGCCTTGCCCGAGCCCTCGTACTTGCTGGGGATCAACAGATCACCGGTATAAGGTTTGGGCGTCGCCGGACAGCTCGGTGTGTCGCCTTTTTTGTCCACGGCCGGCGCGTAATAGCCCTGCGGCGGGCGAAGTTGAGCGGCCGCCGCCTGCACGATCGGCCCCATCAAAATGAAGGCCACGCCAACGGCGGCCCAGTGCGCCTGACGCATCAGTGCCCCTCCGTCTGCGCGGTGCGCAGGGAAGGTGCCGCAGAGATGACTGGCTTGGCACACAAGCGGGCCGAGAGATCCATGGAAGCCGTTCCAGGAGGTGGCTGCACGTCCATGGAAAGAAAAGTCAGTTCGTCCCAGTCCGCATCGGCGCGCAGCTCGAAGGCAAAGCGGCCCTGGGTATTGACCGTCGGCGAACGGTTCAAGCTGATGTTTTCCTGGCGACCGTTCATGTAGGTCAGGGTCGCGTTCATCAGGTGCACGGCGGGATCGGCGAACTTGAGGTCGACCAGATAACGATTGCCTTTGATCGGATACACATTGCCGCCACCGCCGTTGAAGAGCACCTGATTGCGCCCGCTGTGCAGGGTTGAATTGCTTTTGAGCAGCGGCGCCTGGTTGTCGCAGCCATCGCTCAGCGCCGCCATCGCCTGTCGGTAGAAGCTGGATTTGCCAAGGCTGTCGAGATTATCTGTTTCCCACACCAGCACCACCGGCGGGCTTTTCTGGAAGTCGTCGCCGAGCAGGTAGGCGATCAACGAATCATCGTAGCCACCGCCCGGTAGACTGAAGTTGCGGACCGGTGTCTCCAGATATTGTTCGATGAAGCCGGCAAAGTTGAACGCATCGCCACTGGCGCTGGTACCGATCAAGGCGACTTTGGCGGCGCCCTTCGAGTCGCCCTGAGCCCGGGTTTGATAACGGGTGACAAACTGCGCCGCATAACCGTTGCCGCAGATTTGTGCGGCGACTTTTTGCAACGTGCCAGAGCGTCCCAGCAGCCCGGCCGGCTGGCTGGCGAAGACCTGATGCGGCAACGCTTTGAGCACATCGTTGCCCTTGAGCGTCTGGGCCACCAACTGGGCACTGCGCTCGGCGCCATAGGGCGTCCAGTTGTGGTCGCCCTTGAAATAGAAGGGCTGCCCGGCTGGCTGTGGTGCACTCAGCAGGTTGGTAAAGTCGGGGACCTGAATTCCCAAGTCGCGCACCCGGTCTAGCGTTTGCACGTAGTTCTGCCGGGCCTTGGCCTGATCAAAGCTGGCCAGTTCCAGCGTCGTCAGGCGGTCGGCGTGCAGCAAGCCACGGCTGGGTGGCATCACCAGCACCAGCTCGACCCCGCGCTGGGCCAACCCGTCGCGCAGACGCTTGAGGGCCTTGTAACCGCTCTCATCGAGGCCAAATTCAGTGCGGAAATCGCTACGGGTGCGAAAGAGCCACTTGTCCTTGGCCTCCACCAGAGTTGCGTAATTTTTCAGCTCCGGCTGCTCGTAAAGTGTCGCCTGCGC
This sequence comes from Pseudomonas sp. ZS1P83, assembly GCF_054897825.1. Classification (NCBI taxonomy): domain Bacteria; kingdom Pseudomonadati; phylum Pseudomonadota; class Gammaproteobacteria; order Pseudomonadales; family Pseudomonadaceae; genus Pseudomonas; species Pseudomonas sp. ZS1P83. The sequence goes on along the minus strand of NZ_CM142706.1, from coordinate 1,907,628 downwards.
CGCTTGTGGGCACAGCTGACAGCAGGCCTCGGCCGTGTACTGCGGCTGCGCCTGTCCCCACGTTGGCACAGACAGCAGGCACAGCGCGGTAAATCCATGGAGGGTGTTCATCGGCAGGCTCCTCACAGTGTCTCGGGCAGAATCAACGCGGCGGCATGGCGGCGCAGGAGAATGTCCATCAAGTCGCCCTGCACCTCCCCCAGCAAACCGGTGAAGGCAAGGCCGTCCTGTTTCTGCGGCGCCAGAAAGGTCAAGTCATAGAGTTCCAGACGCGAGGGTGAAAACACGGTGATGGGGCTGGAACCGTTGCCGATCAGCTTGCCGCCGACCACGGTGAGCGACAGCCTGGCTTCGTAGGGGTCTTCCTTGAGATCGCGGTCGCTGCCGCGTAAATCCTTGATGTGGCCGTAGATACCGGTCAGGGCATTGGCCATCAGCTCGTTTTCATACAGCCGCACACCGGTACTGTTACGCACCCGGATCCCGTGCCGGTCATTGTCGACCGCGCGGTTGCGCCAGAGCAGGTTATTGCCGCTCTCATACAGGGTTATACCGTCGGAGAGGTTCTTGTAGGTCTCGTTGTAGGCCACCAGGTTATTGACGCTGGAACGGTCCAGGACGATGCCCGACAGGTGGTTGTTGTAGGCGCGGTTGTAGATGATCCAGCTGTCGTTGACCTCGCGTGAGAGGATAATGCCGTGCTTCTTTCGGGTACCAAAGGCGTCGTTGTGGGCAATGATCAGCCGGCGCGAACGGTCGTGCGGGTCGATGCCATAGACGATGTTGTCGCGATAGGTGTTGCCGAGAATCACCACGTCGTCGGCCTCATAGCAATAGAAGCCGTACCAGTTGTCGACGAACTCCGAATTGAGCAGCCAGCCGGTCGGCCGCTTGCGTTTCATCCTCGGCGCCATGCTCGGGCTGTACTGGGAAATACTCACCCCATAACTCTTGCTCGCGGTGTAGCCGAAGCTGGTGATGGTGCTGTTGACGATGTAGGTCTCGGTGCCGCCCCAGGACACCAGGAAGGGCCGGAACTCCCCCTCTTTCTTGTACCAGGCCGGGCTATTGTTCTTCTCGCTCCAGGCGCTGACCTTGGTGTCGGTGATAAACAGCTTGCCGTCATTGACCAGGAACGAACCGCCCTCCTGGGACAATCGCAATTCCTTGACCGACTTGTCGATATGCAGGGTCCCGCCGGGACGTATGACGATTGGCAAGCGTGCCAGAAACACCCCCGGCGCGGTTTCGCGCAAGGCCGTCGGTGGCAGGCTGCGCGCCAGTTGCGTCAAGTTCATGTAGCCACGATCGATGAAGATCGCCACTGGCATTCGCTGCTGGCGCATCACCCATTCCTTGAGACGCTCCTTGCCGCCGATGAACTCGTCGAGCGAGTTTTCCTTGAGCATCGGCAGGATCAAGGCACTGCCGGCGGGCTTGTAGGAAATCTTCGCCATGGCTGCCTCGGCCGTATAACCGGACAGGTCGGGGATCTTCGGCTCTTTGATCAGCAAAGGCTTTCCCGGTGCCTCGCTGATGGTATAGCGCGGCGCGAATACGAGACCCGCCGCGCTGACACCCGCGGTCTGCACCAACAGCAGTCCGGCGAGCAACAGCCCTATCTTGACGACACTGTCCATAAGCCTCACTCATCAAAATAAATGCAACCTGGTGTGATCAAGGCGCTGGTGCCCGCGATGGCATCGCTGCGGGCAACAACCTGGGCCTAGATTTTCCAGACGAAATCAATGAACGCCCGGTGCATGCTCGAGTCGGTGTCGCTGGCGTAGGCGTCACCCGGGAAGAACACGCCGAGCCGCAAGCGGATCAGCGCCGAGGGTTCGTCGACCCAATCCACCATGCTCGCGGGCAACAGGCCTTGTTTGAAGTACTTGGTCATGACCAGATCGACTTCCTGGCCCAGGTCCTTCTCACCGTCCACCAGCGCCGCATTGATGATCCCGCCGTCGCCGGTTTCCGTTTGGTCGTCGACCCGCCAGAAGCGGTGGTAGACGAGACTGGCGTCGTAGTCCTCGCGCAACTGCCAGGAGCCAAACACGGTAGCCACCTGGAGGTTGCTAAGTTCACCGCGAAAGGCTTCGCCGAAGCGGTGTACGCGCGAACGCGTGCCGGTGTAGTTCGAGCGGTTGCTCTGCAGGCCGGTTTGCTGGAACTGATTCTCCTGGTCGCGACCGCCGCCGTCGCCGCGGGCTGCGGCAGCACCGAGGCGCCAGCTCTCATCGATGTTCCAGCGCAAGCCCAGGTCCGCGCCCCAAGCGTTGACGTCACTACTGGTGTGGCCCGTCGCAACACGATCGCCGTTAGCGTCGACCACGCTGGTGAGGTTGTCGCGATTGCCGGTCAACCAGGTCGCGTTGAGCCAGTAATTGACCGGCATCGTCGAGCGATAGTTGTAGCCGTCACCGTTCGCTTCAAGACCGACCCAGGTCAGGTTGCCGGTGTTGGTCTTGTCGAGCGCATCGAGCTGCTCGCCCGTATTGGGCAGACTGCCGCTGTCCTCAACGTGATGTGCACGCAGGCCGAACCAGTGATTGGGCGCCCATTGCGTAGAGATGTCGGCGAAGGCATGGGAGCGGTCTTTGTCTGCGGGCGCCAGGTCGCTCAAGTCAGTGCGGTAGTCGGAAAAGCGTTCAGCGGCGCCGAGGTGGGCGCGCAACAGAGTGGTCTCGAAGGTCCAGTTGAGCGCTTCGATGTTGGTGTCCATCCACTCGCCGCTGTCCTCGCGCAAACGCTGGCGCCCCAAGCGCAAATGCTCGCCCGGATAGGCGGTGATACCGGAATAGTCGACCCAGAACTCGCGCATCGCCAGGTAGCTGTCATCGGTCGCACGGGCGTTACTTTCGTCGACACCGTTGTTGACCGTATCGGTGTCGATGGTATCGGTCGCCGCCACCGCCTGCCCCATCAAATAGGCACTCCAGTCTCCCCATTGGCCGAAGGCCCAGGGACGCAAGTCGATGCCAATGCCGTTGAGGGTGCCACCGGGTGCGGTGCCCAGGTCACGGTCATCCTGCGACTCACCGGTAATCTTCACATCCAGGCCGAAATTCTTCGGCGCCACCTCCGCCGCCAGCACCAGACCGGCACTGCACATCAGCGAAACACCCAGACCACAACCTGCCAACAATGTTTGCTTCATAGTAAGTCCTGTCCATTTTCCGGAGTTTGCAGTCTGGCTAGAGCCGCGCCCGTCAGACGAGCCTGGGCTTCCCCCTCAAGCAAGGGCTGCGCGATTTTCCTTTCTGCCGGGGTCAGCCCCGACTGCAGGGCCGACAGCACTGGCTCTGCATTTACCACGCCCTGGCGCTGCGCGAGTTGCGCAAAGACAAAGGCATTGATCCGATTGACCTTGATCCCGCGGGAGTCAGAAAACATGTGCGCCAGGGCGAGGTCCGCATTGGGCGAACCGTTACGGGCCGCCAGCAACAAATGTTCCAGCGCCTTCTGCGGTTCGACCTGGCCCAGATAACCGCGCCGGTACAACTGGCCCAGGTAGTAATGCGCCCCGACTTCACCGGCCGCGGCCGCCTTGAGCAAATGCTCTTCAGCCAGGCGCGGATCTTGCGGCAACCATTTGCCGAGGTAATACAGCCGCCCGGTCAGCAGTTCCGCCCGTGGGTCGCCCGCCTCGCGCCCGCGCTGCAAGGCCGAGAGCAATTTCGGCGCATCGCCTTGCACGGGGTAGTCGTTGATCAACCGTGCCAGGCTGGTCCAGGCCGGCGCATAGACCGGCGCCAGTTCTTCGAGCAGGCGCTGGGCGCTTTGTGCATCGGCCGGGCCTTCGAGGGCTGGCGACGACAGAACGCGCGCCACCGACTCGACCCGCAAGGGCGCTACTCGTCCCTCGCGCCAACCCTGGCGCAACTCCACCAGCAAGGCCGCTTGCGCCTTGGGTTGGTCGCGCATTCGGTTGAGGGTGGCCAGCTCCACATAACAGGCATCGAGTACGGCCAGCCGAGCCCGGCACATCTGCTCGATCTGAGGCAGGTGGGCCTTATAGGTGCCCTGATTGCGGTAAATCAGAATCTGCGCCAGATCCGCCTCGATAATGCCCTGGGCGCGCCAACTATCGACCTTCTGCTGCGGATCCACCTCAGGCGCCAGTTGCGGGTAGCCCAGGTACAACAACGTCAGCGGTACCACTGCACTGAACTCGCCTTTATCCAGCGCGCCTTCCAACAATTGCTGGGCCTCGCGCACTTGCTTGGGATCAGTCGGTCCCTGACGCAGCAACAAGCGGCCCAGACGTGACTGCGCCTTGACCGACTCCGGCGCGGCCTGTCGGTACAAGCCTTCAGCCTCTTTCAGGCTCGCCGGGTCGCCCGCGGACGCCGTCAGGTCGCCCATCCCGGCCTGGGCATCGGCATAACCGTCCAGGGCCAGCGCCGCATAGTGCTTGCGCGCTGTTTCATAATCGCCGCGCAACATGGCCTCGCGCGCCACCCCCTGATCCGGCAGGGTGCCGCACCCGTGACTCATCGTCAGAGCAGCGGCCAGCGCAGAAAACCGCAGCCCCGATCGCCATGCGCCGTTCATTTCCCGGCCGCCATGACTTTATTCTCCCCGGCGTTCATCAGCCAGGCATTGGCCGCCCAGGCGCTCTTCACCCAGGCATTGTTCTGCAGGTTTTCGATACTGACCTCCACCGGACGCCCGGCGAGATCGGTCTGCAACGCGCTGTCAGGCTCAATGGTGACCCGCAGGTCGGAGGCCAGACCGCCGTTGTCCAGCACCACCGTGGCGATTTTACCCGTGCGTGGCTGTTCTTCACCGATCAGTTGGAAGCTCACTGCCTTGCCAGGCTGGATCTTGGCAAAGTTCTTATAGGGGAAGCGCGCCTCGATGGTCGCCACACCATCGATCGGCATCAGCTCGTATACCGTGGTGCCCTTGCCGACGACCTGGCCGTCCGGCACCAGCTGCGCCACCACCCGGCAATCGCAAGGGCTGGTCAGCGAACCTTGCAGGGTCCGGCTGAACAGGCGCTCGAGGTTCTCCGGGGTCGCCTGCCCGGGCGGCAGGTTGCCTTTCATCACATCCAGCAGCGAGGCGGAGAAGGTCGCCAGCGGTGCCCCCTTGGGCACCACCGCACCCACCTTGACCAACGACTTGACGCTGCCGTCGCGCGGCAGGCCGATCAACTGGCCGGGCACGTTGACCCGCGCCGATTCGGCGTGCGTGACGAAATAAATGCCATACAACTGCTGCAGCACATAACCAAAGGCTCCCAGTCCCACCAGGAAAATCAGCAGGCTCACCGTGGTTGCCCGCAAGCGTGCGAAAAAGCCCAGGCCGTTGCCGCTTTCGTGCTTTCGCGGCTTGGTGAAGTTGTCGCGCTGCTGGGTCGCGAGCATGTCCCCCAGGCTGATCACCCCTCCCGAGAGGTAGGAGGTGATCAGATAACGCAATGCGGAGATCGCGCGCGGGGGCAGGTTGTGGAACTCGCAACCCACCCGCAGTCCCTCGCCGCATACCGAGCGCACGACAAACTCCACGTCGATGGCAAACCCAAGCGCATCGACCTGGAACACCAGTTTGCCTTTGTGCTGTCGGCCCACGAGCAGCGGTGGATTCGGCTGACTCAGGCTGAAGCCACCGGCCGACAAGTCGACCAGCTCGCAATCGAACATCTCCCGGTTCGACCCGTGAAACTTGATCCTCGCCGGTAGATTTAGCCGCGCATGCTGGCGCTGCACCTCCGACTCATGCACGACATTGTCATCAACAGCAATACAGGCTGTGCTCATAACGCGTCCCTTCCCATCCACGATTGAGACCGATCCGGCAAGTCAGAGCCGGTGTTCACTTTTATCTTTTACCGCTGTGCAGACCGGCACGGCATGCCGACTGCCCTGACACCTGTGCTACACGATCCACATCAGCAGCGCGCAAAACACACTGCCGGCCGAAAAGGTCATGGCCCGCGACGACCAGGTATTGAACCAGCGCTGATAGCTGGCCAGACCACGGTCAAGTTTGGTTTTCTGGCGTGTCCACGATTGCCGGTCGAGACGGAAGAACACATAGATCTTCACCGTGGCGCCGACCAACTGGTTGTAATAGAGAATCAGTGGATAGGCCGGCCCGACCGGGTGCCCCGAAGCCAGCAACAGTAGACTCAGGAGCAAGCGAGTCAGGCCGATCCAGAGCACATAGATCAACAGGTAAGCCATGCTGTACTTGAGGCTGGCAATGATCGCTATTGACGGCCCGAGCAGGCTGGCCCACATCGATACGCGTTGGTCGAACAGCACCAGCGAGGTGAACCAGCCCAACCGCTGCACGCCCAGGTGCAGGGCCCGCGAGTTCTGCCGCAGGTTATTGCCATACCAGCGGAACATCAGCTTGCGGCTGGCCTTGAAGAAGTTCTTTCCCGGGGGGTGCTCGACCGTGTTGATCGCAGCATCGGGCACATAAAAGGTGTCATAGCCCAGCCGCATCAGGCTGTACCAACTGGACTTGTCATCACCGGTCAGGAAGCGGAAACGCCCCAGGCGCCAGTGCTGCAGATAGTCGCTCTCAACGTCTTGAATAAAGCCGGGGTCGGTCACCACCTGGGCACGGAACACCGACATCCGCCCGGTCATTGTCAGCACTCGCTTGCCCAGTGCCATCGAACACATATTGATGTGTCGCTGGGCGAACCGCAGCTTGTGCCATTGGCTCATCAAGTAGCTTCCACGCACCTCGCAGAACTCATTGGTGGTCAGCCCGCCGACCTTCGGGAACAGCTTGAACCAGGGCACGGTCTGACGCACCAGCCCGGGCGAGAGCACGGTGTCGCCATCGACCACCGCCACCACCGCTTCGGCATCCGGCAAATGCCGGGAGATCGCCCGAAAACCATGGGCCAGGCCATCGCGCTTACCGGTACCGGGAATCCGCACGAAGCTCAGCTTGACCTGCTCCGGCGGGGTATAGCTGTCCCAGAGCGCTTTGATCAGCAGCTCATCAGCCAGCTCGACGATAGAACAGACCACCGTGGTCGGGTAGCCACAACCAATGGCCTCTTCGATCACCGAGCGGTAGACCTGCGCCGTGGTCAACGCATCGATACGAAAACTGGTGACCAGCAAAAACACTTGCGACGGATCGGCACTTCTGCCCAGCCTGGTGACTTTGCGTCTGTAATAAGGGAATACCAGATAAAGGAACAGCAACCCACGCAGGTAATGGATCGCGCCCATCGAATAACGCCAGATACCGACCGCCCCCAGCAACAGGAGAAAGTCCCTGGATTCGGGATCGAACACTGTGCGCGGCAGCAACAGTGCAAGCCCCATCAGCGCGGTGACGTAGAACAGCCAACCCGCTGCTTCGCGCAAGTAAACCCTGGAATCAGCCATAGATGCGGCTCCTGTTCGATAAATCCATGTTGCTCGGGCGCGCACACTCAAGCGCCTCGCTTACCAGCAAATACCTTCGAGCCGATCGCCACTGGCGTGCGGCATGAAGCCCACCAGATCGACCACCTGCTTGCCCTCGGGCACCTGAAGCGCAATGGCTTCGAAGGACTCGTCACTGTTACCCAGCACGATCACGTCCGCCTGCTCGATCACCTTCGCAAGGTCAGCGCATAACAGCGAAGCGAGGTGCGGAATCTTCGACTCGATGTATTCCTTGTTGGCCCCGTAGATACGCGCGTACTCAACGTTGCGGTCGAAGATATGCAGGTCGTAACCCTTGCCTATCAACATCTCGGCCAACTCCACCAGCGGGCTTTCGCGCAGGTCATCGGTGCCCGCCTTGAAGCTCAGGCCGAGTAGCGCGACACGCCGCTTGCCGTAACTGCTGATAATGTCGAAGGCTCTCTGTACCTGCACCGCATTGCTGCGCATGATCGAGGCCAGTAGCGGGTGCTCGACGTCCATTTGCCCGGCGCGATAATTCAGCGCACGCACATCCTTGGGCAGGCAGGAACCACCGAACGCGAAGCCGGGGCGCATGTAATAACGCGACAGGTTGAGCTTGGTGTCCTGGCAGATCACGTCCATCACATCGCGACCGTCCACGCCGGCGGCCTTTGCGATATTGCCGATCTCATTGGCGAAGGTCACTTTGGTCGCGTGCCAGACGTTGCAGGTGTACTTGATCATCTCCGCCACTTCGATACTCCTGCGCAGGAGCGGCGCGTCCAGCTCTTGATAGAGCGCGGCGAGCATGTCACCGCTGCGCTGGTCGAGTTCACCGATCACCGTCATGGGCGGACAGTTATAATCCTTGATCGCGGTACTTTCGCGCAGGAACTCCGGGTTGATCGCCACGCCGAAGTCGACCCCGGCCTTCTTGCCGGAACATTCTTCAAGTATCGGGATCACCACGTTCTTTACGGTGCCCGGCAGCACCGTGCTACGCACCACGACCGTATGCCAACTGTCCTTGTCGTGCAGGGCTTCGCCAATCTCGCGGCAGACCGACTCTATGTAGACCAAATCCAGATCGCCATTCTTCTTGCTGGGCGTACCGACGGCGATGAACGACATATCCGTGCCCATCACTGCCGCCTTCACATCACCGCCACCGCGCAGCCGCCCCAAACTCACCCCTTGCTCGAGCAGCGGCTCCAGGCCCGGCTCAACGATGGGCGACTTACCCTGGTTGATCAGGTCGACCTTGACTTGCGAGACATCTACCCCGATTACGTCATGGCCGCGAGCACAGAGACAGCCCGCACATACAGCGCCCACATAACCCAATCCAAATATGCTGATACGCATCGGTGAATACCCCCGTATACCCTGATTCAGGATGGCCATCGGCATGCCGTGCAGACCGACAGTCACTCTACCGCGCCAACTAACCGACAATTAGGTACAACTTGATTTGCGACCTTGAAGAACTGGAGTGTAGACAAACATTACTTAGGCACTGTCATTTTTTAAAAAAATTTCGAACACGTCGCGCCGACAGCATGGCAGTGAGATCAGCAAAGCGAGTGCCAAAATCGACAACACGTCAATTTTGAAAAAATAACTACTAAAATCAGCCAGATATGAAAGTTGTCGAGACTGACAACTTGAACAAAAACAATCAACGCACCAAAAATAAGCAGACCCTTCAAACACTTGCTGCACAGACACGCTTAAAGCCCTGACACGGTGCAACGCCAACGTTGCAACATTGTAAGCGCATCTATTGAATTTCATCGCAGGGTGTAAAGCGAATGAAACATGTCAATTTTTTATTAACTATTTTTTGGCGCTCGCACTACACGAAATAGTTAATACCTTTTAAAAATGAACGTCAGAGGTGCGGGCCTTATTAGTCCACCCAATACTTGATAGTCGTTCGAAATATCGAGTGCATGTTCAATGGGAGGAAACGACTATGAGCGATATCTCAAGAGAGCGATGACCGCTAACCACCATCGGCCGATTCAGGCGCTTCAGACTCGTCCCAAAGACATCGGCAACATCCGCATCTGCCCTCCGATAAAGCCTTTTCGCCTGGCAGAGATCGCCGCCATGCCCTTTACACCGGAGTCGGTGTTCGCTGTAACTGGGATGTGGCCGGATGAGCAGAATTTGATACCTGAAAGGAAAGACGTAAGCCCCTCAACAGATATTTGAAAAACGCCGACCAGGCATCGCCGACCAGCGCTCTCCAACGAAGTGATCGGTGCTGCTTCTCGCCATGATCATGCTTTCAATGCATCTTCCAGAAATGCTACCAATCCACCGACCGTTTGATGCCGATCGAAGACTGGCAGTTGGCGGGGACCTACAGCCTTGGCGGGGCGCAAATCGCGCTCAAGTCCCAGGCGGTTTCAATTGGTCACCGCGTGGTGTTTATGGGCAGCGGACCGTTGGTGTATTTGGTTGCCAGCCAATACCTCAAGGCCGGCGCCAATGTGGCGGCGGTGCTCGATACTTCGCCGCTGAGCAAACGCATCCTTGCCATGCCCAAACTGCTGGCGCGTCCCGGATTGCTGTTCACCGGCATGAAACTCTTGGCGCAGCTGTATCAGGCGAAAATCCCGGTGCACCTGGGGATCAAGCCCCTGCAAGTGCAGGGCGACGCGGCGAGCGGTCAATGGCGTGCGCGTGTTGACCGCGCGAGGCGAGACGTTGAATGTCGATTGTGATGCGCTGGCGTTGGGTTATCACCTGCGTCCGGAAACGCAATTGGCGGATCTGGCCAGTTGTCGCCTGCGTTTCGGTGTTTGGCTCTACGAGAGTCGAGTAACGTCCATCAAGAACCGACGTTTTTGTGGAGAAACAAGTAGGGGGAGCCGTTTCATTACCAAATCACCCAGATCAATCCCAACGAGCAAAAGAAGACCGCCAAGGCACAGGCACACGCCGCTAACGTGGAGGCCCAGCAGGAAAAGACCCGGAAGGTGCAAACGCTGACCTTCCAGGATCTAGCCAAGGCGTGGCTGTTGGACATTGTGGCTAACCGGCGCGCACGAAAAGAGACGAAGCCGACCGAAGCACGTCCGGTTAAGCCGCGTGTTTGGCCCAACCGTGTTAGATGTCGGGCCTGAATTCACTCTCGCCTGACAATATCGACCGAGATCTCCACCGCCGAAATCGTTCCTCTGTTCTCAAGCCAGTGTGTGGTGTTCCGATCCTCGGGCCAGCCCACTCCCGGCCCATAGTCCGTGGCGACTCCATTGCGATGGTCAGTGATCGTACCTTGCAGTATGTAGACGGTGCCTGGCCTGTCTATATGGTTGTGAATCGGCCCGAAGACACCTCCAGGCTCGATGGTCACCCTACGCATTCTGAGTTGGCGCCCCGCCATGCCCTCGATCTCAGGGCCGAGATCAATCGTTGCGAGTAACTCCACCGCAACACCTTTCGTCTCTGGTGCCACCTGTTCGCTGCTCATCGTGCTCTCCTTTCTGTACATAAAGGACCTACTAGAAGTAGACACCCTAAAAGGTGCGATCACATGCACTTTCGAAACACGCTACCCCATGTGGTTCTTAAACAACTGCAACGGAAACTACGCATAGATGTTGCTACCCCTGCCCTCGCAACACCGCAATATCCCGCTTGGGGGGGACGCCAAACAGACGGTTGTACTCGCGGCTGAACTGGGACGGGCTTTCATATCCGACCTTGAAAGCTGCACTGGATACGTCCTGGTGTTCATTGAGCATCAATCGCCGTGCCTCGTTCAGCCGCAGCCATTTCTGGTATTGCAAGGGGCTCATTGCGGTGAGTTGGCGAAAGTGGTGGTGAAAGGTCGGCGTGCTCATCTGCACTCGGGCGGCAAGGTCGTCGACGCGAAGGGCCGAGGTGTAATTCAACTTCAGCCAATCGATGGCTTTGGCGATCCGATAGCCCTGGCCATCGACAGAAGTGATTTGTCGCAGCCTGCCCGCCTGATCACTCTTCAACAGACGGTAGTGAATTTCACGCTGGATCAAGGGGGCGAGAACAGGAATGGTCTCCGGTTCATCCAGCAGCGCCAACAAGCGCTCGAACGACGCCAGCAAGGCTGTGGTCACGGAACCGATGCCTACACCCTTCCCCACCGATCGTTCACGGGTGGGCGGCAGGTCACTCTGCGCTAGTTCAGACAGCATGCGCAGATCGAGCTTGAATGTCAGCCCCAGGCACGGTTGTTCCGGGCTCGCCGCGAGCACCTCCGAGTTGGCCGGCAAATCCAGTGAGGTGACGAGGAAACGCGAGGTGTCATACGGATAGCCTTCACCGCCGACCCACAACTGCTTCTCGCCCTGGGCGACGAGAATGATGCTCGGCTCGAACATGCAAACGATGGGCGGCGCCGGATGTTCACGCCGAAAGAAGCCGAGGCCGGCAATCGAAGTTGCGAAGTCACCGGGTATGGAGACTCGCGAACCAATGACCCGGGCGAGCGCTTGCTGGGGCGATATGAGTGGAGCGGTCGAGGCTCTCGGGATGTAAGGTGCTTTGACCTCGATGTTCACCTTGAATGAAGCGTTCCCCTGTGGTTGGCCCACCTTGCTGGCTGCCCCTCTGGATGAGCAGCCAAAAAATCATCCTCAGATGTTTCCCAATGCAAAACGACCTGATGAGATTTGCCTTGAATTGATTAGCCCAGCGTGTTCAGGCATACCACCTTGGGTTGAGTCATTTCCTCATAGGCGAAGCGCACTCCTTCCCGGCCCAGGCTGCCGTATTTGGAACCACCAAACGGCATCGCATCGAAGCGGAAGTCGGAGGAGTCGTTGATCATCACGCCCCCGGCTTCGATTCTCCGTGCGGCGCTCATGGCCGTTGCCAGATCATTGGTGAAGATCCCCGCATGCAGGCTGTATTCGGGTTCGTTGGCCAATGCGATGGCCTCATCGAAGGTTTCGAAAAGCTGCAACACCACCACTGGAGCGAAGACTTCGTTGCGCCAGAGCCGACTGCAATGATCGACATTTTCCAATACGGTGGCGGTGTAGCACGAGCCTTGGCGCCGATGGCCGCAGAGCAATGTGGCGCCTTCTTGCAACGCGTCGTTCACCACTTGCTCAGCATTTTGCGCTGCCTGCTGGGTAATCATCGGGCCGATATCGGTGTCGGCAAGCAAAGGGTCGCCGACCACAAGCGCCCGGGCCTGGCTGACGAAACGCTCACGGAACGCTTCATAAATCGGTGCCTGAATCAGCAGGCGCTGAGTGCCTATGCAGTTCTGCCCTGCAGCCCAGAAGGCTCCCGACAGGCAACTCTCGACGGCGGCCTCAAGGTCGCAGTCGCCCATGACGATCACCGGCGCATTACCGCCCAAGTCCATGGCGAGTTTCTTCAGGCCGGCCGTGCGTGCGATCTGCTCCCCGGTGACGAAGCCGCCAGTAAAGGAAATCATCCGCACCTCACGGGAGGCGACTAAGGCCTTGCCCAGCTCCGCGCCCCCTGTGGCGACCGTGACCACCGATTCGGGCAACCCTGCCATGACCAGATACGACACCAATTTGATGGCCGACAACGGCGCCAGCTCAGACGGTTTGAGAATCACCGCGTTGCCGCCCGCAATGGCAGGACCGAGCTTATGCGCCACCAGATTCAGCGGATCGTTGTACGGGGTAATCGCGACGATCAGGCCCAGGGGTTCGCGGGAGAACCAACCCTGGCGCGACTCGGATCCCTCATAGGCGTCGAAAGGCACCACTTCCCCGGCATTGCGCCTGGCCTCTTCGGCAGAAAGCTTGAGGGTGTTGACGCAGCGTTTGACTTCTTTTTCTGCCTGCTTGAGGGTCTTGCCGGCTTCGTCGACGATCAGCCGGGCAAACGCCGGGGCATCGCGTTCGATGTTCAATGCTGCTTGTTCGAGAATGCGTGCCCGACGATGACGCGGTAACCCGGCGCTAGCTCGCGCACCGCTGCGCCCGGTCTCCAGCAACTGCGGCACTTGCGACGCACAGACATCCGCGACGGTCCCGATGACAGTGCCGTCAAAGGGGTTAAAGACTTCGATTTGCGGCTCAACAACAGCCCGGGCCAGAAGCGATAGGTTCACAGGCGTTCTCCTAGTTGCGCGCAACAGACTTATGGATGCTGATGATGTCCGACAGCAGTGCAAACGCTGTTTCCGTGCGCCCTGCCCCCGGTCCCGAAACCGTCACTGCGCCCAGCAGTTCCGAGGTAAACGACACGGCATTGGTGGCGCCGGAAACACTGGCCAGCGGATGATCGTTGTTCAACAGGCGCGGTTCGACACTGGCACTGATCGAACCATCGGCATGCCGCGTGGCCGCGCCGATAAGCTTCCAGCGAGCCCCTTCCTGCCGGGCTTTTTCGATGTCGCCAAGGTCGAGTGAGGAAATACCGCTGCACCTGACATCGCTGACGTTCAGCTTGGCGTCCAGCAGTTCATTGGCCAGGATCACCACCTTGAGGCGCACGTCATGCCCCTCGACATCCGCCGTCGGATCGGCTTCGGCGTACCCCAGGTCCTGTGCTTTGCTGACCGCTTCGGCAAACCCCAGGCCGCCTTCCATGCAGGTGAGAACGAAGTTGGACGTGCCGTTGAGAATCCCCTCGAAACCGACAATCGAACTGCCTGCCAGCGAATGCTTGGCGACGCGAATAACTGGCGTGCCACTCATCACCGAACCTTCGTATTCAAAGGCGACGTTATTGCGTCGGGCCAGTTCTTTCAGCTCGGCACTGTGCAAGGCAATGGGTCCCTTGTTAGTGGTGACTACATGTTTTCCGCGTTCCAGTGCCCAGCGGCAGAACGAGGTGGCCGGCTCGCCGTCCACCGGGTTGGTGAAGGTGGCTTCGACAATGATGTCCGCGCCGCAATCCTTGATCACCGCTTCGTTAAGGGCGTCAGCTTCGCCACCCGGCAGCTGCGCCAATGCACCTTTAACTGCCGGCAGCGTGGCCAGCAACGCGGCGTCCAGCCCTTCGCGGCCAATCACCGAACCGAGAAACAGGTCGGTCACGCCAACGATTTTCAGGGTGAAACCCAGTTCGGTTTTCCAGTTTTCGTTACGTTCGGCAATCAGCTGAGCCAATGCCCGGTTCACACCGCCGAAGCCGACCAGCGCCAGTTTGTATTCAGTCATTTTTTTATGCCCTTGATCCGGGTGATGGGTTGTCGGGCTCTAGGTTAGGGGCGCGGTCAGGGCAGTGAAATAGGCCAATTTGCTCTATTTTATGGGCGTTTTGACCAGCGTCCGGGCAAAACGTCAGGCATAAAAAAAGCCAACACAGGTTGGCTTTTTCAGAACGATAAAGGGGCTATACGACGGACGACAGCACGAATGAGGTCACGGTGTTTTCCACCCCGGACAACGCGGAGATTTCATTCCAGACCTTATGCACCCGCTCCGGGCTCGCAGCGCCGACCCGCAGCATCAGGTCGAACTCGCCACTCATCACATCGCACTGAATGACTTCCGGTATTGCCCGCAGGGCCTGCAGCACTTCCGCGCCGCGCATGCGGTCGTAGCGGTAGACGAAAATCACTGCATTGATGTTCGAAGAAGCTTGTCGCCCCTCCCCCGTGCGCACCGTATAACCCTGTATCGCACCGTCGCGCTCAAGCCGTTCTATGCGCTGACGCACGGCATTGCGCGACAGGTTGACCTTCGCCGCCAGCTCGGCGTGGGCAGCCCGGGCATTGAGCCGCAGTTCCGCGATGATGTGTTCATCGAGAGGGTCCAGAATTCGCTTCACTTGGCCTCCTGGTGCAGCGCCTTCACAGCGCGCCGAGCAGCTGATGGATGGTGTCGAGGTCGTCGGGTTGAATCCGGTAAAGCTGTGTCGGCCCTTGCTCCGCGACCGGGCTGTGTTGCGCCGGCGTGCTGATCCCCAACTCGCCAAGCAGCACGGCCGATTTGGCTGGCGAGATTTCCCCAAGAGTAACCATCGGCGCCACCAAGCTTCTGCGGTACAACCTGGCCGCCAGGACGCCGGTGGCGGTATGCGGGTCGATGACGTAACCGGTGTCGCGATACAGAGAGGTGATTTCCTTCAGCGTCTCCTCATCACTGACCGCGTAGGAGTCGATGATCATCCGCGCCTGCAACCAGAACTCGTTGGCGATGGTCATCTCGCCGCTGGATTCGAACGCTGCCATCAGGGCGCTCACCGCCTGATCGTCACGCCCGTAGAGCTCCCAGAGGAAACGCTCAAGGTTAGAAAAGATCGACAGGTCCATGGCCGGCGACAAGGTCTTGTTGGCTCGCAACCTGGAGTAGCGGTTCTTCAGAAACAACTGATGCAACGCGTCATTCTGGTTGGTCGCAACGATTATCTGAGTGATCGGCAAGCCCATTTTCTGCGCGATGTAGCCGGCATAGACCTCGGCAAAACTTGCTGCCGGCACGCTGAAACCGATCGGACGCTGACCGCCCCCCAGTTGCAGCACGGCGTGGAAATAAAACACCAGTTGCGCCAACACACTGATCCAGTTGCTGGAGTTGAAACTGATCGCCTCGTGCTGCGTGCATGGCCACTGCCGGAACAGCCGGGTGACGATGGTCTGGCACTCGTCGAAGCTGCCATTGACTGCGAACTGATGAACCTTGGGATGCGCCACCGCTTGCAGATGCTGGAGCTGGTCTTGCGGTACACCTGCCTGCGGGTAAAAAACCACCACGTCCGTTTCGTCGCAGTGCTTGAATGCCTCGATGGCGGCGAGTCCGGTATCACCATTGGTGGCACCGAGCACCACCCCGCGACGCCCGCGTTTGCGCAGAAAGTATTGCACTAGCCGTGCCTGCAACTGGGCGGCAAAATCTTTCGAGGAACGGGTTGGCCCATGGAACAGCTCCAGCACCCATTCGTTACGATCGACCTGATGCAAAGGCGCCAGGGAACGATGGCTGAAGTCGCTGCCAGCCTCCTTGAGCACACGCTTTAGGTCAGCCTCGGGGATCGCCTCTCCAACAAACGGACTCATCACCCGATAGGCCAATTCGTCGTAGGGCAAGGTCGACCAGTTGGCAAGGTCCCGTGGCTCAAACAGCGGCAGTTCGAGCGGTACGAACAGCCCACCGTCCTCGGCAATTCCAGACAACACGACCTTTTCGAAATTGACTTGCACGGCCGAATTTCGGGTACTCACATAGCGCATGGTTGGCTCCGGCCATTCATTTGAAACGATGTGCCTGCTCGACCAGCCAGGTGGAAAACATGACCGCGTCAGGGTGCTGGTCGGCCCCGGAACCGCGGACGAGGTAAAACGACTCGCTGGCTTCGATGCGCTGGGCGAAGGGCTCGACCAGTCGCCCGTCCTCAAGCATTTCATCAACCATCGAGGACCGGGCCAAGGCAATACCCTGCCCCAACTCGGCCATGCGCAAGGTGGAAATCAATGTGTCGAACTGCATGCCGGTCGACGAATCGACCGTGTCCGCTCCGACCATGTTCAACCAGTAACCCCAGCCCTCCTCGTAACCCAGGACATGCAACAGCGGATGGTGCGCCACATCCGCTGGCACCTTCAGCGGCGAGCTCGCCATCAGGGCTGGCGAGCAGACCGGAAACAAGGTGTCCCAGGTCAGGCGCTGCGACACCAGGCCGGGCCATTGACCATGGCCCCAGCGAATCTCCATGTCGTCCTCACCATCCAGTTCCTTGACCCAGATGTTGCTGATGTAACGGAGGTCGACCTGTGGATGCGCCTGGCGAAACCCCACCAGTTTGGGCGCCAGCCAGTGCACAAAAAACGCCAGACTGCCGCGCACCTTGATCGGCCGGCGTTTGTGCTGGCCAAAAATCTCGTTGGTCCCCACCGCCAGTCGAGTGATCGCATCCTGCACGACCGGTAGATAAGCCTGCCCTTCCTCGGTCAGCCCCAGGCCACGGGGCAAGCGCTTGAACAATGCCACCCCCAGATGGCTTTCCAATTGGCGGATCTGCTGGCTGACCGCGCCCTGGGTCAAAAACAGTTCTTCAGCGGCGTGGGTGAAGTTCAGGCAGCGGGCGGACACCTCGAATGCCCGCAACCAGTTCAATGGAGGTAACGTCTTTTGCTTCATGGTCTGAACCTCAATGACGCCCCCTCCACCGAGCACGCTTGCCCACCCCGTCGACAGTACCTAGAACGCATCGGACGGTTGTGCCAAGGGGGCAAGCGACAAGCGTCGCTCGCGGCTTTTGCGGGTAATGTAATACACGAAATAGCACCAAGCGATGAATGGCAAACCGAAGTACAGCGCCACCCGCTGTTCAGGGTCGAAAGCAATCCCGACACACGCCAGGCTGCAGCAGACCAGCGCTCCCAGCGGCACCCACGGATAACCCCGGACGCGGAACTTGAGGTCGCGGACATCGCCTCCATTGGCCACATAGTGACGGCGGAAAGCAATTTGGCTCGCGGCGATGCTCATCCACACCACCACCACTGCCAAACCAGAGATCGACACCAGCGCCAGATAGATGGTATCGGCGGCAAACACGCTGCTGAGCAACGAGGCGGCACCACCGGCCATGCTGACGATAATGGCGTTGAGTGGTGTGCCCATGCGGGTCAGGGCCGAGAACTGCTTGGGCAGGTGACCCTGGTCACTCAGGGTCCAGAGCATCCGTGAGGCAGCGTACAAACCGGAGTTGGCTGCCGACAACAGGGCACTGATGATCACGAAGTTCATGATGTCTGCGGAGTACGGAATCCCGATGTAGGTAAACACTGTGACGAATGGACTCTCTACGAGCCCGGCCTGTTCACGAGGTAACAAGGTCGCCAGGACGAAAATGGTTCCCACGAAAAAGATTGCCAGGCGTAGCACTGTAGTGCGAATGGCACGCGGCACATTGCGCTGGGGGTCCTTGGTTTCACCCGCAGCGATTCCGATCAGTTCAGTACCGGAGAACGCAAAGGAGACCGCCAGTAACGTCATGACAATCGGCATGAAACCGGTAGGGAAAAGCCCCTCGCGAGTGAAGTTGCTCAGCCCGATACTGTGAGCCTGATCAATATGCAGCAGGCCAAGAATCGCGCCACCACCGATTAGCAGAAACACCACCACGGTCACCACTTTGACCAGAGACAACCAGAATTCGGTCTCAGCGAACAATCGCACCGAAATCACATTGGTCAGAAACACCAAGCCTGCGAACAGCGCACTCCAAATCCATACCGGTGTATCCGGAAACCAGCGCGCCATCAAAATCCCGGCGGCGGTGAATTCAGAGCCGATTGCCACAGTCCAGGTCAGCCAATACAGCCACGCCACGGTGTAGCCGGTGCCGGGTCCGAGGAAACGCGTGGCGTAGGTGCTGAACGAACCGGTTTCCGGCATCTGCACCGCCAATTCGCCCAAGCACATCATGACCATGTAAACCATGAGTGCGCCAATGATGTAAGCGATAACCGCACCCAACGGACCGGCCTGGTTAACGGTGTACCCGGACGTGAGAAATAGCCCGGTACCAATGACGCCACCCAATGCCAACATGACAATATGGCGCGTCTGCATTTCCTGTTTAAAACCGGCACGCGTAGTGAGTTGTTCTTCTTT
The DNA here is from genome assembly GCF_054897825.1 of Pseudomonas sp. ZS1P83. Classification (NCBI taxonomy): domain Bacteria; kingdom Pseudomonadati; phylum Pseudomonadota; class Gammaproteobacteria; order Pseudomonadales; family Pseudomonadaceae; genus Pseudomonas; species Pseudomonas sp. ZS1P83. Next base: position 1,888,709 of record NZ_CM142706.1, on the reverse strand, counting down.
TATGGACATGGTTGTTCTCATGAAAGTTGTTAGGGGCACGCATTAACGTCTGCGATCAATTACAGGGCAGAGTAAAAACAGGTCGCCACTAAGTTTTATTATTATTCCACTTCATGAACGCCTCACTAACGGCCTTGTCGTGAGGTACAAAGGTTAAAACTTCAGCTTGCTGTCTCGGTGCACGTTTTGTTGATTGAGGGCTGTGTGTTTGCCTGTGCCAGTCCATCCCGCGAACATCTGACAAAAGCGAACGCCTGCTTCAGATCGTCTAGCAGATCGTCCGTGTCTTCGATGCCGACAGAGACTCGCACCAGCCCTTCTGAGATGCCTAAAGCCAGTCGCTCCTCCAGAGTGTTCTCGACATGGCTGGTGGTCCGAGCCGGGCCGTAAATGGTTTCCACCGCGCCAAGATTGCCCGCGCAGTGTGCAAATCGCAGACGTGGCAAGAGCACCTTGACCGTGTCCATACCACCGACCACAACAAAACTGACAATGGCGCCAAAGCCGGACATTTGCGCGCACGCCACAGCGTGGTTCGGGTGGCTGGGCAAGCCCGGATAATTGACCGACTCCACCAACGGTTCGGCGCAGAGGAACTCCGCCAGAGCACGGGCACTACGTTGCTGCTGACGCACGCGCAACACCAGCGTTTTCATGCCGCGGATGATCATGTAGGCCGAGAACGGGTCGAGCGTCGCACCGTTGATTTCCCGATAATGACGAACCTTGGCCATCAAGGATTCATTGCCGCACACCAGGCCGCCGAGCACGTCACCATGACCGCTGAGAAACTTGGTCGCGCTGTGGATGACCACGTCCACACCTAATGCCAGCGGGTTTTGATTCAGCGGCGTGGCAAAGGTGTTGTCCGCCACCACCACGGCGCCGACGCGCTTGGCCGCAGCCACCAGACGCTCTATATCGAGTATTTTCAGGGTCGGGTTAGTCGGCGTTTCCAGATACACCAGCTGGCAGCCTTTGGCGATTTCACGTTCGATCTCAGCGTGATCGAACGTCTCGCACAAAGTCACCTCCACGCCCGTGCGCGGCAGGAACTCTTCGAAAATCTTGTTGGTGCCGCCGTAGCTGTCCTTAGTGGACACAACACGATTGCCATGGGCCAGGAAGGTGTAAAGCACACTGCTGATCGCCGCCATGCCGCTGCTGAAGGCCACGGCGGACTCGGCCATTTCCAACTCGCGAATTTTTGCTTCGAGGGTCTCGACCGTCGGGTTGCTCATGCGGCTGTAGATAAATCCCGGCGCCTTTCCCAAAGCAACGTCGTACCAGACGTCGATATCGTCGTAACCGTAAGCGGCGCTGACCACGATGGGTGTTTGAGTGGCGTTGTAGGGGTGCCTGACTTGCTCCCCGCCCCAGACCGCTCGGGTCCCCGCTCCCGCGTTATCAAGCCCTGCACTGTCAGGTTTATTGTTCATTGAGACTACTCGCACTGAGAGGGGTGAATGTTGAGTCATTCACCGGATCTGGCGGCCAATATATTAAAAAACAGCGCGCCCGAGAAACGATGTTATCGGTGCCAAAGGGCTGCTTTTTTTAATGGCTGTGTGCGACGTGAGGGTGGGGCGACTAACGCTTAACGGCTGCGTTGGTCCAGACGGGTACCCAAAGAATCCATCCTCTTAAGATCACCATTAAGCGCCACGTGAGAGGTCAAGACATGCGCCCTGCTTTCGGTTAACCGCTGGCAGCAATCGCACTGAGCGAGCGCAGTCGAGGATCCCAGATAGTCAAACACCAAACACTCCGCTACTCAGCCCCGGAACTGAAGTATTCGCGCCATGGGGCATTCATTAACCGTCTCCCACGACGGCGCGAATGAGCAGCTGTCGCAGCTAAGTCCGGAGCGCTCTTTGCCGCAGAAGGACGGATAGATATTGTCTGCTATCAGAACCACGAGATATTTACCTTGGAATGGAATGATCGGCCGTCGATTGACGAGGTCCCGGCCGCCCCCGGCTTTGGCACATTGCTGTGCGAAAGCTACAGTGCGGGGGCCTCTCACCTTCTAGGAGCCTTGGTCAGAATGTTCCGTAGCCCTTCCTTATTGTCTGGAACCTCTACGGTACCCGCCAATCAATCTTATATGAGGTGGGTATAGGACTGAGACGGTGATCTATGACGGCAATCGAGGATCTGATTGACTGGAATACTTACTGGCGAATCTCTAACGGTGTCGTGTCTTGCCGGACTTGCGAAGCACAACAACTCGAAACTGAACGAGGTGCAAGATTTGAACACTGTCCTGGCTGTGGGCACGCGAGACAAAGCCATAATCCGTGGGATGACTTGGATTCCATCTGTAAAAAATTGGGTGGCTTGCCATAAATAGTTTGAGTAAATCCGGTTCGCGCTAGCCGGCTAGCTTGTGCCGAATAGGTAACCCCCCCTTTCGGCGCGGTTGCCGATAATTTCAAGGATCCCGCCATGCCAAAGCTCAAACTCGGCGTTTACTCCGAAGCAGGCAAACTCCACAAGGTCATGGTTTGCTCACCCGGTCTAGCCCACCAACGGCTAACTCCTGGCAACTGCAACGAATTGCTGTTTGACGATGTGCTGTGGGTCGCCCAGGCCAAGCGCGATCATTTCGACTTTGTGACCAAAATGCGCGAACGCAATATCGACGTGCTGGAGATGCACAACCTGCTGACCGACATCGTCTGTATTCCCGAAGCCTTCGACTGGATTCTGCAGCGCAAAATCACCGCTAACTCAGTTGGCTTTGGCCTGGTCAATGAAGTGGAGTCTTGGTTGCGCGGCCTGGAGCCGCGCAAGATCGCTGAATTCCTGATTGGTGGCGTTTCCGCCGATGACCTGCGGGGCAGTTTCGGTCGCGGGACCATCGAGATGTTCCGCGATTTTCTCGGTCACTCCAGCTTCATTCTGCCGCCACTGCCCAACACCCCGTTCACCCGCGACACCACCTGCTGGATCTACGGAGGTGTGACGCTCAACCCGATGTACTGGCCGGCACGTCGCCAGGAAACCCAACTGGTCAGCGCCATCTACAAATTCCACCCCGAATTCACTGACGCCGACTTTCAGATCTGGTACGGCGACCCCGACCAGGAACACGGCAACGCCACGCTGGAGGGCGGCGATGTGATGCCAATCGGTAACGGTGTAGTGTTGATCGGCATGGGTGAACGCTCGTCCAGCCATGCCATCGGCCAACTGGCGTTGAACCTGTTCAAGCACAACGTCGTGGAGCGGGTGATCGTTGCCGGCCTGCCGAAATCCCGCGCGGCGATGCACCTGGACACCGTGTTCAGTTTCTGCGACCGCGATGTCGTGACGATCTTTCCGGAAGTGGTGAACCAAATCGTCGCGTTCTCCCTACGTCCGGACGAGAGCAAACCTGGTGGCATCGACATCTGTCGCGAAGAAACCAGTTTCCTCGACACCGTGGCCAAGGCGCTGGGCCTGAAAGCCTTGCGCGTCATAGAAACCGGAGGCAACAGTTTTGCCGCCGAACGCGAACAGTGGGATGACGGTAACAACGTAGTGGCCTTGGAGCCGGGCGTGGTGATCGGTTATGACCGCAACACTTACACCAACACGTTGTTGCGAAAGGCCGGCGTGGAAGTCATTACCATCAGCGCCGGCGAACTCGTTCGCGGACGTGGCGGTGGCCATTGCATGACCTGCCCGATCATTCGCGACCCTATCGATTATTAACTGGCCACCTAAGCCCGCACATTAAGGCACCCAGTTCACAGGACATTGACAACCCAACGATATTAGAAGTGCACGTCGGAAGATCAATCACTAGCGGGGTTAACCTTCCCGCTAAAGACCCTAAAGCCGTAGGTGTTGTAAATGAGAGTCACCGGTATCAAAACGGCGAAACCAACCAACATGAAAATCTGGCTGGTTGAACTGGAGGTAGCCGCTTGCAAGGTCAGTTGTGGCGGGACAATCAGCGGGAACAGCGCTGTGATCATCAATGCAAACGCCAAAACGAAGATTCCCAATGCAGCGAATAGTGGCAGATACTGATGACGACTTCGAAACCCCAGAGTAAAGCCAATCAGCAGCGCAATGGACAGCGTTGATGCTGGCAGCCAGACAAGCGGATCTGAAAGACGATTCGCATATCGAGCATCCAGTGTGGCTGTCCAAGCAACCAACACAACCAACAGTACAGCAGTGACGAAGCCCAGAAACCTCGCCTGCAAAAGAGATCGCCGATGTAGATCGTCTACCGTGCGCCAATACAACCAGCAGGCGCCCAGCCACGTGTAGCCCACGACGAGCACTGCGCCACAGTACAACGGGAACATCCCCAACCATTCCCAGCCATCGCCGTTGTATTGCCCGCCATGGTTTGGTACGCCTTGTACCAGCGTCCCCAACACGACCCCCTGACATCCGCCAGCGAAGACTGAGCCGACCAGCAGCAAGCCGTCAACCGAACGCTTGATGCCATCGCTGGGAGCGTGGTCACGAAACTCTAGCGCGACCGCACGAAGAATCAACGCCAAAAACATTAGTACAAACGGCAGGTACAGCGCCGGGAGCAGAATGGCGTAGGCCAGTGGAAACAATGCCAGCAAGCCGCCGCCACCGAGCACAAGCCAAGTTTCATTAGCATCCCATATCGGCAAGATGGTTACTGCCATGGCACGACGATGCTTACTAGAACGGGTAAGGCCCATTAGTACGCCTACGCCAAGATCAGTGCCGTCCAGTAGCACATAGTTCAACACTGAGAACCCTAAGGCTGCGGCGGACAGTAGTGTTAGCCAGTCAGTGTCCAACATGGATGTATACCCTCAGGATTTACCTGTCTCGTCAGCCAAAGTTGGTTGCGGCCCAGGCTCGCCCTCGTGAGGTGGCTCTTGCAACAGCCGCCGCAAAACCCATAGCCCAACGCCGAAGATCACTAGGTAAAACGACAAGATTGTCCACGTTGCTCCTACCACCTGCTCCCGAGACACCGAAGAAAGACTGTCAGCCGTGCGCAGTAATCCATAGACGGTGAATGGCTGGCGGCCAACCTCTGTTACTACCCAGCCACTGAGCATCGCAAGAAATCCTGCCGGCGCCATCAACATACACACTCGGAGCATCCAACGCGTTGCGTACAACCGCTGTCGCCATCGCAGTATCAAGCAGCTAATGCCCTGCCCCAGCATTAACAGGCCCAGACCGACCATGACGCGAAATGCAAAGAACACCGCAGGCACCGGCGGTATGTCCTCAGGCGGGAATTCGTCCAGCGCGGCGATAGTGCCATTCAGGTCATGTCGCAAGTACAGCGACGCTAGGCGCGGAATAGCCACTTCCCAATGGTTGCGCCGCTCGGTCATGTCAGGAATGGCAAACAAGCGTAATGGTTCGCCTGCACCTTCAGCCGGGCGAGTCCAGGAGCCTTCGATGGCGGCCACCTTCTGCGGCTGAACTTTAAGGCTGTGCTCACCATGAAGATCTCCCACGAGGATTTGTACTGGTGTAAGCACGACAATCGCCCAAAGCGCCATGGAGTATGTAAGGCGCGCTCGCGGATTCTCAGGTGCACGTAACAGCTGCCAGGCGCTGATACCGGCTACCAGCGTGCCGCTGCCGAGCAAAGCGGCCAATGTCATGTGAGCGAGCCGATAAGGGAAGGACGGATTGAAGATGATTGCCCACCAATTCTCGGCGATGAAGCGGCCATCTGTGCCAATGGAGTAACCGGCTGGCGTATGCATCCAGGAGTTGGCTGACAGGATCCAGAACGCACTGATCAGCGATCCAAGCGCCACCGCGCAGGTGGCGAAGAAATGAATCCGAGGGCCGACCTTCTTCAACCCGAAGAGCATGATGCCAAGAAAACCAGCCTCTAGAAAAAAGGCGGCAAGCACTTCGTAGAACATCAAGGGGCCGAGGATGTCTCCCGCCTGAGTCGAAAGCCGCGACCAATTGAGTCCGAACTGATACTCCAGAATCAGTCCCGAGGCGGTGCCCACCGCCACATTGAGGGCAAATACCTTTAACCAGTAACGATAAACGTCCAGGTAGACACTTCGCCCACGACATAGCCATAGCGCTTCGAGCACCATCAAAAAGTTGGCCAGACCGATGGTGAGTGCCGCCAGCACTATATGAAAGCTGATGGTGATCGCGAACTGGGCACGCGCCGCCATTAGCGCCGAATCAACCGCGTCCATGTTGGCCACTCACCTTTGGTCTGCGCAGGTCGGAATCAGCTATGAACAACAGCAAGTAATGGCTACGCGGATAGCTGAAGGTGGTGGCGGGAATAGGCATGGGACCTGTCCGATGCATTATTGTCGGTTGACTCGCGGCAGTGCCAATGATTCCAAAAGTGAAAAGTTCGAAGGCAACAACCCGTCGGGAACCCATTTATTGCCAGACGTGACGATGACAGGCAAGCAACGCCAACATGACCAGATCACCTCCGCCGATTCCAACCCATCCATACTTCCGAACCCTCACATTTAATGGTGCCGCAGATAGTTAGCGTTTCGGGTACCTGACAAGCGGTGTTGGGCGCCAGACCTATTGCCGATTCTCGTCATTCCGCTCGTCTGATTCTATCGGCCAAATTCGTCTGGCTGATCCTTTTTTCACCTGGTGAAATGCTGTGCATAGCTAGAGGCCAAAAAACCAGGTCATGACCATGGAGCGCATAACAAGATCTTCATTTAGGACATAACGTTCTCTTTTGGCGATTCTGCGATACAACCTATCCGTGCTCTACTGCACCTTTGCGGCTTCCCTTCTGTTTTTGCCTGGAATTCGCGTTCTTAACCTGGAATACCAGCATGCGGCTGTCAGACTTTATCACCAAGAACCTTGAGCCAATTCTGCAGGCTTGGGAAGATTTCGCACGTACGATTGACACACCTGGTGCGCCGCTGGATACCGAGGCTTTACGGGATCATGCCGAACAAATGCTTCATGCTATCGTGCTCGATTTACGTACAAAACAATCGGTGCAAGAGCAGATTGCAAAGGCGCAGGGCAATGCGCCGACGACTGAAACGGAGTCGCCTGCGGAAACCCATGCAGTTACGCGGCTAATGGCAGGTTTCACAATCGATCAAATGGTGTCGGAGTATCGCGCGCTCAGGACAAGTGTGCTCAGTCAGTGGATGAAGCAAATCCAGGCTGGCACTCCATTGGATGTGGATGATATGACCCGATTTCATGAAGCCATCGACCAGGCACTAGCAGAATCCATCGCGAGCTACTCGCGCGCAGTTGAGGCATCACGCAACGTTTTTCTCGGCATTTTGGGACATGATTTGCGAACCCCGTTGGGCGCTATTTTGCTCGGCGCTGACGTGTTGAGGCGCTCGGAGGGACTAGGCGTAAGGGCGACCAAAATATCCTCTCAAATTTACACCAGCGTTAAGCGCGCTAGTCAGATTGTCGGTGACCTGTTGGACCTCACACGTTGTCAGATGGGCCCAGGAATTCCCGTCAAAAAAGAAGGCTTGGATCTGTTGCCCTTGTGCGAGCGCATCGTAGATGAGATCCGGACGTTTCATCCCAGCACGGCTATTCTCTTCGAGAAGAAAGCGTCGGCTGGCGGAGAATTTGATGGGGCGCGAATGGAGCAGGTGTTCTCCAATATCATTAGCAATGCGGTGCAGCACGGTGATAACCAGCACCCTATAGAGGTGGCGCTGGTCGTTTCAGAGGAGAGCGTTGTTTTCTCCGTTCATAATGCCGGTGAGCCGATACCGGACGACGTTTTACCCTTCATTTTTAATCCAATGGGCCGATTTTCCCAGCACTCGTTTGTCGACCATGGGCCTAGTGAAGGATTAGGCTTGGGCCTATTCATCGCTTCAGAGATCGTTGCATCGCACGGCGGTGTTATTGAGGTGATATCGAACCAAGGACATGGCACTACCTTCCTTGTCAGAGTACCCAAGCTTCATCTCAATGGATGACCATCCTTTGATTACACCCGTTCCATGGCCCGAACCTATAAACGCGTTACCCCACGACCTTCCCCTCATCCTGCAGACCGCTGGGACAAGCGGCACACCAGAGATCGGTCTGATAAGCCCAGGCAAAAGGATAATCCACGACCGCATTCAACGAACGCAGATGTCAAAATCAGCCTTCAGATTTCCGTGGGTCGGCGGCTCGCGGAAATGCTCCTCCTGAACAGTGCCGTCCTCCTTATAAATCTTGAACGACGCTGTCTTGCCCTTTAGAAACTCGCTAGCTATCGCAGTGATTTCCGCCTTGGTTGGCGCTGTCTTCGACGCTCTCTGCGCCCCTTCCTTGACCAGTGCCCAGAGCTGACCCATTCGGAAAAATCCATTGATCGACGAGGGCTTGACCAGCTGTGAAGTGAACTCAGGTGTCCGCTGTTTCCATTAGAAGCTGATCGACTACTTGTGAGAGTGCTTCATTGACACTCCGTCCACTGCCCACAGCTTCTTGGTATACATTTCGTTGCCGTTCTGCACTGGTGCCTTCACGGATAATTCGCCGAAGCTCGGAAAAAACGTTCTCTACAGCAAGTGCTCGAGCTGTTTCTCCCAAGATCTGCTCTGCCATGAACAGCCATTGTTCAATCGTAAATGCCCGGTCGTAACCCTCAATGAGGAACGCTGCGTCGATTCCTGATCGTTTAGCTCTCCATCGATTTTCCATCAGTATCCATCTGGATTTCTGAGAGTAGGCCGATCCTGGACGCGGTTGATCGATAGCGTAGGCGATCATTAATCGGAAAAAAGAGGCTATACACAAAGCGTCCTCTAAACGCGGACATGCGTCCGTCATTCGCAATTCCAGCGTCGGGTACCTAGCAGAGGGCCGCACTCCCCACCAGCAATCGCTAGGCGTTTTCATCGAGCCGATTGAAATCAAAAATGCGATGTAGGCGTCATAGGCGAGATGATCCTCAAAAAGCTCTGGTACGCCCATCCGAGGCCATTCATCACAGGCTGTCTGGCGATAGCTTGCAAAACCGCTGTCGCCACCATCCCAAAAGGGTGAGGAGCTGCTTAAGGCCAGTAGCAAAGGTATCCACGGAAGCACCTCGTTCATTACCTGAATTCGATCCAAGTGATTCGGAATCTCCACATGCACGTGCAAACCCGATAGCAGACTGCGCCGAGCTACGCGTTGGTAATCTGTGAACAGCTGCTGAAAATGACTCTGGTCTGTGGCGTGTTGCACACGCCAGTCCGCCAAGGGATGACTGCCGGCACAAAGCAAACCTAATTCAAAAGACTGGAGAGAATGCTGCAAAGTGCCACGCGCATGAGCGAGATAATCCGCTGCTTGCGGAAGACTCGTGAAAATAGGCGAAGATACTTCGATCTGTGCCTGGAACATCTCGTACGCAAAGCTTTGCCCCAATTCAGCTTTGCACTTGTCACTCACCACGCAGGATAGATTCCCAGGCATCTGTCGGGTGACCAGGTCGGTTATGAAATACTCTTCTTCTATACCGAACTTCAGCTGGTCGTTCATTGCTCCTCCCTGTCCCTAAACGATGTTCAAATCAGTCGACATAGCCGACGTTTCACTCATCACCTTACGTGGATCAACCGAGTGGTAGTCCTCTCCCGCGACCGCACGCAAATAAGCCTGGTCCGCCTCAACTCGTAAGTCTCTCCACTCCTCCCAATCAACAATACCTTGACGATCCATCTCGTCCGCCTGTCGAAGCAGCTCCTCATGATAGGTATCTGGACAGTCCATACGCAGAGAGCAGTTCTCGAGCGCGCGATGCCACGAATCCAGAGCAAAAAGTCTTCGTGCTTGTGCTGGCGTCAACAGATTTTTAAAAGAGTTCATGACTGCATGAATCCTGAATGTATTGCTGAATGGATCTGCAACTTTCGCCATGGGTTCATGAGGGCCGACCAAAGGTGTTTAATCTGTGTTGGCAAAGCTTGATATCGTCCATTCGCCGCAAAAATGCTGACGACTCGTTTGACCGGTGAACAGCGGGAGGCCAGTATTGAACCTCCCGCCTTTCATACAACCCTTTTATGACGTGCCCAATCCTCGATTGGGATCAGCGGACATATCTGATGTTGTGCGGGTCTCCCCTTCCGGCTTCACGTCCAAGTGATCAGTCGTTTTGGTCACCGTATCGCGCACCGCTTCAAATCCCTCCCGTGCCTGCTGTTTTACCTTGTCGGCCAGGCCCGCGCTGGTCTTGCCCAAGTAGCGTTGCTCGGTGGCTGTCGAAGGCAAGGCTGCCCCCAACATCGCCCCTAACGCGATCCCCGCAGCGGCGACCATCAGTGGCTGTTCCTTAAGTAAATGGCTGAATTGATTACTCATCACTTGGGTACTACGCACCAAGCGGTCGCTGGCGTCATGAACGGCATGGCTGATGTTTTCGGTGGCAGCCCCCAGGTTGTCACCCAGGTTCGCCGCTTTGCCTTTGACGGTCTGGTAGCCCTCCTTAAGCGTATCGGCGGTCTGGTGCAAATGATCACGTGCACTGTCGATGCCATCAGCAAGGCCATCGGCCCACTCACCAACCCTGTTCTGATCGGGGCCGACTTGATAACCGGGGCGTGGGGTCGGCGGACGATTCTGACTCATCATCAGCCACAACAACCCGACCGACGTCAGTACAGCGGGAACGGGGTTATTACGAACGCTGGTGCCCAGGTTGGTCAGGAACGTCGAGCCATTGCTCTGCATGAAGGACAACGCCTGATCGAACACCTGTCCTGGCGTAAATTTGCTTTCCAATGCATCAACGATGTTGCCGATACTCGCCCGCTGCGCGTCGATTTCACGCTCGATGGCTTCAGGGCTTTTCTGCGACTCGGTTTCGAATTCACTATTCATGAGACTTTCCTCCGCAGCGCTTCCTGGTCTTTGTTCAAGGCATCCAGCGTGCGATCAGGCTTGAAGTGGGACGGATCTAATTGTTTTTTCCCTGACTGCAACATGGCGAACCCAACAATCATCACCACGACACCGACAATCAGCGCTGCCAGCCAAGGCGCCATGATGATGCTCAGGCCGTAGACGGCGGACATCAACAAGATGATGAACCCCGCCAGCAGCACAATCGCACCACCCGCGACACCAGCAATGCCGGCCTTAAGCGTCGTGAGGCTGGCCTGAAGCTCAGCTTTGGCCAAAGCGAGCTCTTTGGTAAACAGCGCAGGTACTTCGCGGGATAGCTGCCGTATCAGCCCGACAACCGAAGCGTCGGGATCAGGCACGGGCACTGGCCTTGAGCCCGGAAAATCTGAATCTTCTCTGTTCATCACAGTGCTCCTTTGAAGGTGGTTGACCCAGGTGTCGAGTTCGTTGCGAAGTCCGAAGGATGGTCTTGCTCATTCGGCGAGGCTGGCGTGATGCCAGTGGCCAGGCCCGGGCCTTGATCGCCGCGTGACGGAACTGAAGTTTCATAGGGTCTTTGCGCGCCGAAACCGCCTGCTGGAGGCATTGAGTTGCCTGCTGCCGGGTCGCTGGTATCAGTGAATGTCGCCGCAGGCGAGCTACCGGCCTTGAGAAAACGCGACAGGCCAAAGCCCAATGCAATACTGCCGGCGATGAACAACGCCGGGTTGTTACGAGCAAGATCAGCCCCGTCATGAAGCAATTGTTCGGCACTCTTTCCACGAAGACTGCCGGCTAAGCCGCTCATGGACTCCGCCATGTCCGCGAGGTAGTCGGACATGCCGAGCGTGTCCTTGCTTTCAAGTTCAGATACGACTGATTTCGCTCCTTTGGCCAATGCCTCAATCTGGTCTGCTGCCGTATCTCGATATTGGCCAAACTGCGCGTCAGCTTGCTGCCTTGCGCCGCCAAGCACCTCAGTCTGTAGTGGTCAACTAATCCCGGACACGACGTTAAGTTTTTCTTCGGCCCGAGCTGGCGCCAGCCCACCGTTGAATTGATGGGGCCGAATCCAGTTGTACCGATGCATCAAGAAATGACTGATATCGCGTTGGGCTTCTTGAGCCGTCCTGTAGCCCGTGGTCGGTATCCATTCGGTTTTCAAGCTGCGGAACACGCGCTCCATCGGCGCGTTGTCCCAGCAATTCCCCCGACGACTCATGCTCTGACGCATGCGATAACGCCACAGTCGCTGGCGAAATAAACGACTCGCATACTGCGACCCTTGATCCGAGTGAAACAGCAGCCCCTGAGGCCTTCCCCGTTGTTCGTAAGCCATATCCAGCGCCTTGATAACCAGCTCGGCGTCCGGCTTTTCCGATAGCGCCCAGCCCACCACCCGACGCGCGCAAAGGTCCATCACGACAGCCAGATAGTGCCATTTCCCCTGAGCCCAAATGTAGGTGATGTCGCCGCACCACACTTGGTTGGGTGCCGGGACATCGAACTCCCGATTCAAGATATTCGGGATATCCAACCGTTCAACCGTTGCCCGTTTGTAAGCATGAGAACCTGGCTGTTTGCTGACGAGGTCAAGCTCACGCATCAAGCTGCGCACTTTGAACCGACCGAGTTGCTCACCATCGTCACGCATCAACGAGAGGATGCTACGGCTGCCGGCAGCACTGCGACTTTGTGAAAACAACTCGCTCACCCGGCTGCGCAACCGAAGCCGTTCGACATCCGGCGTTCGGTGCTTGAGGCGGTGGGCGTAGTAACTTGATCGATTGATCTCAAACACTTTGCACAGCCAATCAATCGGCTCATGGACGCTCAGCTGATGGATCAGCGCGTACGCTCGTGATCTTCCGACATCAAGAGCGCGGTAGCCTTTTTTAATATCGATTTTTCCCGTTCAAGGCGGGTAATTCGGGCTTCCAACTCCTGAATTTTTTGCTGTTCCGGTGTCAGCGCTTTGCTCTGCGGGGTGACTCCTTGGTGTTCCTGCTGAACCTGGTCGACCCAGCGGCGTAGTGCCGACTCGCCGACACCGAGTGAACGGCTGGCTTCGATGTAGCTGTAGTTTTGCTTGAGCACGAGGTCGGCAGCCTCGCGTTTGAATTCAGCAGAAAAGGAACGGCGTTGTTTGGTCATCTGACACCTCGATCTGGCGAGCATTCTCGCCTAAATGGGTGTCCGGTTTCATTAGACCACTACAGTCACGTTTTCTTTCAAGTGTTCAAAGTTCTGCTCTGGCCCTCCGGAGTTGGGTTTATCTGGCTGACTCCCAGTGGTGTTGTCTGAAGTATTCATGTCGTCCCTCGCCTTCTGAATGAAAAAAGCGGTATCAGGGTTCGCCACGAAATGCCCGCAGCCCCCCTTATTGCAGATGACGGAGCAGTGTTATGGGGAGTTCCAATGGAATGATGAGCGATGCAACCAGCGCCCTAGGTGCGGGAGAATAGACGGACGGTCCATCGGTCTGTACACCTTTACGTCAGCTCGATGGAACATTGTTTACAACCCGTCCTCTATCGCAACACCTGCGAAACTGAGGACTTCCCCATGATCGATTCCTTAACCGGTATGAAGCCTGGCGAGCGTTACGTCGTCGAAAGCCTAGAACGCACACGAAGTTTTCCCGGCTTCTTTCTTGACGGAAAATATTACTTGGGCCCCGAACTAATGACCGCCGTCGGGTGGCTGGAAGGTCAGCAATTTTTCTACGACGAACTTGATCCTTCAGGCGAGCCGGTGTTTCCAGATCGAATAGCCGGCACCATCGAAGGCCTGATATTGACTCTGATTGATGGCGCACGCCTGAAACTGAACAAGGTGCGATACAACGCCCAAGTAGATTTACGTTTGGGCGTGGAGCACAGTCGTCAGTCCGCACCGTCATCAGGCAACCTCTTTGGGCCACCAGGCGGCCAACGTCTCGCAAAAGGTGGCTGGCGCGCAGCCAAGCACAGACCTTCTTTGCTAATTGCACTAGGCGCGACAATGTTGCTTGGCGGACTCCTGTTCGCGCTTAATCGTCGCGAACGGCGAGAGCGTTCCCGCTAGCAACTGCGGATGACTCCCAATTAGCATCAGGAGTCTGTGCATGTCATCGTTTCAAGGTATCTGGGTTCCTCTCGTTACGCCGTTTCACGACGGAGCGATCGACTTCGTCGGGTTGCGCCGGCTGGTCAGCCATTTGCGCCAGAGCGTTGCCCAGACTTCACTGTCTACCTGATTGAAGACCTTCTTGGCTACCACGTGGCTATCCAAGGGCGATTCTGCCCTGGTTCAACACCTTGCTGTAGGTATGCCAAAGGTATATTGCAAGACCAGTGGACGGTGCAGGGGCTAGGAGACGCTGAAGCCCAGCGTCCTTAACAAGAAGGTATGCCTTAGGTAGCGAATTTTCCTCAAAGCAATCCGAGATTCATCGAGCCAGGTACACATCCCGGTATGATTTTCCTCATAAGGCCATTGGCCTCTACGAATAAGCTACCATTGCTTAACCGTGTTTTTTTCAGGAGAAGATTATGCATCGATTGGTGAAGCCGTCGGATTATGTTCTTCAGACTTTGATGGACAAAATGGTTTACATCCTTCCTTGGGAACGACGACATTGTCCGGGAAATCCTACGGATGAACCCGAGCAAGGCGCTCTGCTCTATAACAAATTCATCCTGAATTTCTTAAATGGTGTAACACCGCGAGCACCAAGCGAACGAATAATTGAAATTGCGCAATGGTGTCTTGCATTAGCCGGAGAGCCTGCTAGGGCGTTGGCAGATGATTTGTCTGCGGCCTACCTGAGTCGATACAGCTTTGTGCTCGCTGACATTTCAAAATACGATGATGAATCGAAAGAATTTCGGGGACATTTGGCCCTCTGTTCTGACGAAATTAAAAAACTGCCACCGAATCTCGTGATGGCTTTACGGGCTCGAGCTGCAGGCCTTTTGTTACGCTGACGCCTGGGACAGCGAAAAAATCGGGGGCAGGGCTACGATAAGTTAGGTCTTGACCTGCTCACCCCTCGTGCGTCGACTCGGCAATTGCAAACTCCGTTCATCTCCAGCACGTTCTTTCTCATTTGGGAATTAACCCCTTTAAACACGGGATCCTCCGCCTTCTTGTGTCATTCAAAGATATGACGTGGTGAGAAATGAAAGCTGTCGTATTTCATGGCGTGGGCGGCATTAGGTTGAATGAAGATTCGTTGCCCATTCGCAAAAGCAGTCATACGTAAATCAGTGGGTGTTGCTCTAAGACCTAAAGCTCTGGAAATCCGATAACGAAAAGGGCCCTCGTAGGGCCCTTTGCTTGTACTCAAACAAAATCACTTGGTCAGCCAAGACTCGACAGTGTCGGAGCCGTATTTCGCTTTCCACTCTTTCAGAGTTTTGTGGTTGCCGCCTTTGGTTTCCACGACTTCGCCAGATTCCGGATTTTTGTAGACCTTCACCTGACGCGGCTTGCGCGTGCCAGATTGCGACTGGGCAGCTGGAGCACGACGACCGGCGTGTGGATCAAGCAGCTTCACGACATCTTTCAAGCTGTAGCCGTACTTGGCAAGCAGGGCGCGGAGCTTGGTTTCGAACTCGATTTCCTGCTTGAGCCCGGCATCCCCCTTCAGTGCTTCGAGCGCTTGGAGCTGTTCGGCAAGGTGTTTTTCAAGTTGGCGGAATTCGGCGAGCTTGGACATGGAAAACCTCTTTGTGATTAGTCTCCTAACGTTACACCAAAAACACCGATTTGCCTGAAGTAAGCGTATTTACTTTGCTCATTAAGTCGGATCAATTACAGGATTTGCACATGCGCAAACGTCGATCAATCAACGTTTGACGACGAGAGAAGGTTCGTAAAATCGCAACGGACATTAGGTGCGATGGCGCCGCCTCTGAAACTGGTGCGGAACGGAACTGAGAGCCACGGTGTCATTTGTATTAGACACCTAGGTGTCACCCATCCCGTTGAGATAGAGAGGTCGTTTTTATGAACAATATCATCTACATCGTTGGGGCAGTTGTCATCGTCCTAGTTATCCTGTCGTTTGTCGGTCTTGTATAGTCTGCCAGCTTAGAATCGTTTTGTGACCGGATGCGGTCTAGTACGAACCAAGCCACGGCACTTGAAATAACAAGGCATTTTTGACATGTAAACGACAACCCCTGACGATAGCTACTTTGTCGTCAAAGGGCAGCTGTGACATTGCAGCAACCTCCTAATTGGAGATGCCCGGCAGCGTCTCGTCGACGAATTCACGGCCGCGCGACGTGAGATAAAGGCAGCAAAACCCCTGGCAATGCTACGCAGTTAAAGGCAGCCAGATCATGCGTTCAAACGGCCAGGGTGGCGCTTGGGGAGCGCGGGCCAGTTTGGTGGGACGACGTTTGCCAAGACTTCAACAGGCGTCGTGTAGTAAATACTCCGTATGCACAACCGCCTGAACAAAGACGACGCTGTAGTCCTGATGATCGACCACCAGACCGGTCTGATCTCGCTGGTGCAGGACTTCTCGCCCAACGAGTTCAAGAACAATGTGCTGGCCCTGGCTGACGTGGCGATATTCTTCGAACTGCCGACCGTTCTCACCACCAGTTTCGAACAAGGCCCCAATGGCCCGCTGGTACCGGAGCTAAAAGAAATGTTTCCGGACGCGCCTTACATTGCCCGTCCCGGCCAGATCAACGCTAGGTCGACTGGCGCAATGACATCGAAGGCCTGAGCAACCAGCTGTCCCAGCGCATTCCGAACTATCGCAACCTGATGAACAGCTACTCGGCATTAGCAGCGCGCCAAGCTTAATTCGGCTTTGCAATTGCGAAAGCGCATGCAATAAAGGGCCCTCGAAGGGCCCTTTTGTACTAAAACCAAATCACTTGGACAGCCGAAACTCGACGTTGACGGAGCTGCCATGCGTACCGGCGCCAAACATACGGTTAGTTCAACCAGTCCGCTGAGTCGCTGGCGGTCAGTCACGCGAATTTGATGGCTCCGCCCTGGATGTCGTCGCGCGCCAATCGCAGGTCATCGGCGTCCTGATTGAGCCGGTGAACCAGGTTGAGCAACCGTTGCCGCAACACCTCGTCCGTGAGCTGCTCAGTTGCACGCATAACATCCAGCGCCGCGTGCTCATTGTTGGTAGCGACGGAGTCGAGCAGTTTGCGCATGCTTCTTGATGGCCGATTCATCTCTAGTACCTAGGATTCCAATGACGCGAATCATACGGCCAGATTATTTCGCCAATGTTTCAACTGCGGGGGTTGGCTCTACGCCACAGGCACCGGCTGAGTTGTTCACTGCTCTCCTGCTCCGGCCCCCAAACCGGCTCGTCAGGCGTACCAGACGGAGCGTCAATGGAGTGCTGTTCTGTCCAGGCTTTCACCAGGATTGTTGGCAAACTGCATGCCAGTGCCCCGCGACCCGTCGAGGCGACCGAACAATTCCATACCTTCGAAGGCGAATTTACGCAGGCCGATATCACGCCCGCCATCGCGACTGGTGTCGTAGTGGTTGGTGTTGTCGCGTACACCTTCACGCAGCGGGTGAGTGTCAACGCCGATCTCGTAGTAACCCATCAGCGGTGAGTTCGCCTTGCGAGGTGTACACCTCGAAACCACCGATGCTGCGTGGAACCACGCGCTGCACCGTGACACCTTCACGGGCCGGGGCGTTGACCGATTTGACGAAGCCGGCCAGGTATTCGTTGATCTCGTCTTTCGTTGAGCCGACCCCTATTAGATTGACGAACTGCTCTGTCGGGAGAGCAAGAAAGGGAATTATTCCAAGACACGCTATTGGGTTCTGCCCATAGCCAATGCGGCCCCTAGATCATCGGCGAGCTACTGACCACACGCAGTGCCAATCCCTCATAGGCATCCAGCGTGATGGTGAATTCGCCCTCAGGCGTGAGATCGCCTTCGACCCGCTCATTGATGATGTCGACCACCGGCCCCGGGGCAATATTTGGCAGGTGCAGGGTTTCGGTGATCGGTGTCGAGCCGAAGTTCAACGCGGTGATTTGTGTGCCTTTGCCGGCCGGCAATTCGTGGACCATGATCAACAGCCCCGGATGCTCCACGTCCGGAATCAGGATTTGGCGACTGGCCGCGATATCGTAGGAGCGGCGAACAGCAAGGATCTTCTTCAGCTGCGAAGCAAACGAATCCGGGTCTTTCAATTGACTGGTCAGGCTGCCATACAACGTTTTCGGGCGTGGCATCTGACCCGCCGAAAAATGCGCGTCGGGATTGAGATCAACCAGATCGTAGGCACCGCGATGAATCCAGCGCGTATCGCCGTCCAGCATCAAATGCGCGACCTGTTCCGCCGGCAGTGGCAACGCGCCGACCAAGTCCCATCCAGACAGTGCAAACACGCCTGGTTGCATCGCGTTGTACATCACCAGCAGTAGATGAACTTGGCGAATCTGCTGAATATCTACCGTCGTAATAGCATCGAGGTCGCGAATCCCCAGCGCTGCCGTGATGATGCTCGCAGTGGTACAGGACACGCCATTGGTGACAAATTTCAGGTTATAGGGGGCGTGCTCTCCG
The DNA here is from genome assembly GCF_054897825.1 of Pseudomonas sp. ZS1P83. Classification (NCBI taxonomy): domain Bacteria; kingdom Pseudomonadati; phylum Pseudomonadota; class Gammaproteobacteria; order Pseudomonadales; family Pseudomonadaceae; genus Pseudomonas; species Pseudomonas sp. ZS1P83. The sequence goes on along the minus strand of NZ_CM142706.1, from coordinate 1,870,341 downwards.
GCCAGGCGTTCGTACATCTGCTCGCGAATGTGCTCGCGCAAGATGTTGCCGGGGAAAGTCTGGCCCTGGTAGAGGAAGGTGTCATGGGCGTGCAGGGTCCAGAAATGCACCAGCTCAAGGGTCAGTTCGTCATGGTTCTGCAAGGCATGGATCAACGAGCCCGGATCGATGCCGAGGGTGTGCATCTGACGCAGCATCAACCGCAGAAATTCGGTATCGCCCATCAGCAACGCATGCTGGTAGGCGGGTCGGGTGATGAAGTCGTACGAAAGATCGGCACCGCCGTGGGACATGGCGGCGATATCGTCAACGGTCAGGTTCAGTTCCTGAAAGCTGAACCCGCCGGCCTTGCGAATCGCACCGGCCAGCAACTGGTTGCCGGTGATCGATAACGGATGGCTTTCAGACCAGGCGGTGCCGTCGAGTTTGCGTTCTACGCCGAGAAATCCGTTGGCGTCCAGACGTAAAATTTTTGCCCCCATGACATCGATGGCGTGCAGCGCGTCTCCGATGATCATCTGCTGCGCGGCGAAGGTCGGGTCCAACCAGTTCAACGACGGTTGCCCTTCCTTGAAGTAATGTAGGTAAACCCAGCGTCGCGGCCTCCCATCGACGCCCACCACGATAGGCGTCGCGCTCCAATCGGTTTCCTTGACACCTGGCTCGAAGAAGATCACCCGCTGCAACTGGCCGACGATGTAATGCTTGTCCCGTAGAACGTCTACCTGCTGCGGGCTGAGATTCTGTGCATCACGCCCCTTGGCAATGTCCGGTAGCAGCGGCCAGTCCTCTTCGCGGATTTCCACCATGTGGTAGAGACCCGGATAGTCTTCAAACGCCATCTCGGCCAAGCGAAAATCCGCGCCTTTGCCAGTATGAGATGGGATGACGTCATCGATGATGACCGCATTGTGCGCGGCAGCCATACGGGTCAGCGCCTGAAGCTGCGCCTCGGTGCCCAGTTGCGAGTCGATGTCGAAACTGATGCGGTCAAAATTGCCATCAATCGTGGGCGTGTGCATGGTGCCCGAAAGACCGCCAGACCTTTTCAGCGGGCCATTGTGAATAGCCTGGATGCCGATTTTCGAGAGCGCGTGCCATAAGGTTTCATCACCCAAGGCCTCCAGCACGGTGCCATTTTCGCTAGTAACAATAGACGCCGGATACGCGGTGAACCACACCGAAGCCAGGGCCGAAGCATCACGGGGCCGAGTATGGGCATAAGGCTGTTGCCACAATCGACCTTGCCCAGAGTAGAGTTTGGCCCGCTGCCTTGCGGCATGAAGCATCGATTGCTCAACCAGCCATTCCACATGGTTTTTCTCAGCTGCCGTCATAAAAACAATCACCTGTCGTCATGAAAAAAAACGCTTCCGGCCATTGCATCTATACCTGCACCAATGGCACTGCTCGTTTTTGTAAGAGGCCCTGACGTGGCATTCGTTGCATCAAATCAGGAAGAAGCTTGCTATCGTGCTCGATGCGCAATGGCCAACGTAAAAGCTGCACAAGTGGCGGCCTGTTACGTTCAATGGCCCCAGGGCCGGTGAGAGGCAGCATGTTGTTCTATCTATGCAGGGTCGAAGACAGCTTGATTTTCTTAGCTTCACTTGACAGGGTGAAACTCCGATGTTTGACGAGACTGATCTTACGCGACACTTTCCCGCTGCGTTCAGACTCTGCGAAAGCTGCAGTCGAAACGGTGCCAGGCTAGGGCAGAATGTCTTTGGCGAAGATTCGACCGATCTCCAACAGCCTTGAAGGCCCGCCAGGAGAGAAAGATTGCGGCAAAGGAATTTTCTACCGTGGCGCTGGAGCTCCACTTTTCTCTGGACGAAAAAAATGGACCTCTTTTCAGAGATCCATGTCATCGCGCGCCCTCTTCCGGAGTTGACCCGGTGAAAATGCTGGGCTACCCGCAAATCGCCGAGTGGCGTGCGACCAATACGCGCCTGTGCAGCTTCTGGCGTGAACTCGACGCACTGCCCGCTCCGGTCAACCCCGTTACCCGTCGTAATGCCGGCCTGCGGCTGCATGACTTTTCACCGCTGAACGAGCACGGTTTACCGCTGTTCGAACCGCTGACCCTGACCTGGCACCCGGTGAACGACTGCTGCTGCGCGGCCCTTCCGGCGTGGGCAAGACCACCCTGCTTCGCTCACTGGCGGGATTGTGGCCACGGCACCAAGGCAGCGCCGAACTGGACCGGGATGGCCAGTGCGCTCCACTGTTCACTACTGACGGTTTGAATTCAATCTCAGACGCGTAACTTGTCAGCCATGGAAACCGAAGTCGACTGTTTCAACACTATAGGCCAACAAAAGCAGCACCTTACCTTTCCAACGTGCTGATCGGCGGTGTCGGATTTCGACGTGGGGATTCATGGCTGGATCGGCTTGAGGATTGCAAAGGTTCGGCCTGTAGCATTAACAGGTCTGGAATCGGCTCGAGAAGCTTCTATTTTTTGCCGGTGATATCGCCTGAGTCTGCGCCTTGCGGCATGCCGCTGATGACTCGCTTCTAATTGTAAGAGCCATTTTCAACGACTACACTCCAGCCCATGAAACGCTACCTGCGGTTTTGCCTCATCTTCATGATCAGCTTGGCGCTTCCCCTCAGCGGGATGGCGGGCGTTCAGGCACCGACAGAACCTTGCCCGATGAAGACGATGGGCATGGCGATGATGGACGATATGGGACAAGACTGCTGCCAGGACATGAAAAATCCCACCGAGCACGGCAAACCCTGCAAGCCAGGCCAGGAATGCAAGACAAGCGGTATGTTGCAAGTCTCGATTATCAAGCCTTCTGTCACCTTATCCAGCCCCGTTGTGCTTTCCTTCTCCAGCGATTTTCTACCTGCCCGGGCCCCTTCCGGGGTGTGGCGACCGCCTCGCGCTTGATTCCTGTTCCACACTGAGCCTCATTCCGTTTTAACGGGATGTCCTATCTGCGCGCATGTCTGATGAGGCGCGCAGTGGATCATCACAGGAATCGTAAACATGAACTCCAAGTGCTATTGCACAGGTTGGGCCCTCGTGGCCGGCTTGGCGGCAAGCGTACTGGCATTGCCTGGCTTCGCTGCCGCATTGACACTCGATGAAGCGTTGCGGCTGGCCGAAAACAATGCGCCGTCGCTGACCGCACAAGACGCCAAAATTCAGGCTGCCAGCAATGCAGCCATCCCCGCCGGTGAACTACCCGATCCCAAGCTGCTTCTGGGTGTGCAGAACTATCCCATTGGCGGTCCGGATCGCTGGAGCATCGACCAGGACTTCATGACCATGCAAATGGTTGGGGTCAGGCAGGAGATGCCCAACAGCGACAAGCGCAAAGCGCGCATTGAGGTCGCCGATGCGGCCGTTGATCGCGCCGCTGCGGAGCGTCGAGTCGAACGCCTGAAGGTACGCCAGTCCACGGCGTTGGCTTGGATCAATAGTTATTCGGTTGAGCGCAAAGATGCACTATTCCAGGACTTCTACAAAGAAAACCGCCTGCTGACCGATACCGTCCGAGCCCAGATTGCCGGTGGCCGCGCTCAGCCCGCCGACACGGTGACGCCCAAACAGGAAGCGGCTCAGCTGGCAGAGCAGCAGGACGATCTGATTCTCAAGAGAGCACAGGCCCGAGCGGCCCTCAAGCGCTGGATTGGCCCAGCTGCCAACGACAAGCCAGTGGGCAACTTGCCTGAATGGCCCGTCGATACCTCAGGCTACTCCCATAAACTGCAACACCATCCCGAGTTGGCAGCGTTTGCGCCGATGACCCGCGAAGCGCAAGCCAAGGTTCGTGAAGCCGTGTCGGAAAAACAATCGGACTGGAGCTGGGAACTGGATTACCAGCACCGTGGCCGTGAGTTTGGCGATATGGTCAGCGTGCAATTTTCCTGGGACCTACCGCTGTTTCCTGACTCTCGACAAAACCCAAAAATCGCTGCCAAACAGGCTGAACTCAGCCAGCTTGAGGCCGAGCGCGAAGCCCTGTCACGCGAGCATACCCAGCAACTGGAGAGCGAACTGGCTGACTATGAGCGCCTGAATCGTGCCGTGCGCCGAAACCAGGAAAACCTGTTACCGCTGGCCAAGGAAAAGGTCGAACTCAGCATGGCCAGTTATCGCGCCGGCAAAGGCGACTTGAATTCAGTTGTTGCCGCCCGACGTGAACTCATCGAAGCCCGCCTCAAACAGATCGACGTGGAAGAGCAGCGAGCCCTCACCAGTGCGCGTCTGTACTTCGCTTATGGGGAGTCCAGCCAATGAACCTAAAAAAATGGAACGGGGCATTGCTGGTAGGCGTCTCGATAGCATTAGGTGTTGCCGGTGGTTACTGGTTCGCTCACCAGCGCATGAACGCAATGCCTGACGGGGCCGCCGAACAGAGCCCCAAGGCTCCAGACGAACGCAAGGTGCTGTACTGGTACGATCCGATGGTCCCGCAGCAGAAGTTTGATAAACCGGGTAAATCTCCCTTCATGGACATGCAACTGGTTCCTCAGTACGCCGGTGGCACAGGGGACCGTGCGACCGTCAGTATCGATCCAAGTCTGACCCAGAATCTCGGTCTGCGTTTTACGACTGTCGCCCGTGGGATCTTTGACTCCAGCCTCGACGTGACAGGTGTCTTGGCGTTCAACGAACGTGATGTCGCTGTGATACAGGCACGCACCACCGGCTTTGTGGAGCGAGTCTATGCCCATGCGCCCGGTGATGTGCTCAAAGCCAACGCGGCGTTGGCGGATATCCTGGTGCCCGAGTGGGCCGCCGCCCAGACAGAGTTCCTTGCCCTGAAGCGCAACGGGGATGCTGACCTGTTGGCAGCGGCCCGCCAGCGACTGCGGCTAACAGGGATGCCGGCAGCACTGATTTCTCAGGTAGAGCGTGGCGGTAAGGTTCAGCCGTACCAGACTCTCACCAGCCCCATTGCCGGTGTATTGCAAGAGTTGAACGTACGCGCGGGTATGACCGTGGCGACTGGCGACACTCTGGCACGCGTCAATGGCTTAAGTAGTGTCTGGCTAGCCGTGGCCGTTCCAGAATCGGATTCCGGAGCTATCACCGTGGGGCAGGCAGTCGAAGCGCGCTTGCCAGCCTTTCCAGGGACAACGCTTAGTGGCAAGGTCAGCGCGATTTTGTCCGAAACCAATCCGGACAGCCGCACCCTTCGCGTACGTGTCGAGTTACCCAATCCGGACGGGCGCCTCAGGCCGGGCATGACGGCGCAGGTCCGCCTGAACCGCTCGACCGAGCAAAGTGTGTTGTGGGTGCCGAGTGAGGCGGTGATTCGCACGGGCCGAAGTGCCCTGGTGATGCTCGCCGAAGACGCTGGCCGCTACCGCCCAATGAAGGTGCAACTCGGGCAGGAAAGCGACGGCAAGACGGTGATTTTGAAAGGCCTGGAAGAAGGCCAGAAGGTGGTGACTTCTGGCCAGTTCTTGCTCGACTCGGAGGCCAGTCTTAAAGGCATTGTTGCAAGCACGGAGGAAAAGTCACCGCCCAGCGCAGCAGCCTCCGGTTTTCATGAGGCGGATGGGCAGATCGTTGAGATCAGTGACAAAGAAGTCACGCTCGCCCACGGCCCTTTCAAGACGCTGGGCATGCCGGGCATGACCATGACTTTCCCACTCGCCAACCCCGCTCTGATGCAGGGCCTCAAAGCGGGTGACAAGGTTCGGGTCGCGGTGATCCAGACCGACGATGGCTTGCGTGTTGAGCGTCTGGACAAATCGGGGAGCCAGCCATGATCGCTGCCCTGATTCGTTGGTCAGTGGCCAACCGATTCCTTGTGCTACTGGCGACGCTGTTTGTCACGGCTTGGGGCATTTGGTCGGTGCAGAGCACGCCCATCGATGCGCTGCCGGATCTCTCCGATGTTCAGGTGATCATCCGCACCCCTTATCCGGGACAAGCGCCGCAGATTGTCGAGAACCAGGTGACCTATCCGTTGGCCACCACCATGCTCTCGGTGCCGGGAGCCAAGACCGTGCGTGGTTACTCCTTCTTTGGCGATAGCTTTGTTTATGTGCTGTTCGAAGACGGCACTGACTTGTACTGGGCCCGCTCGCGGGTGTTGGAATACCTGAGCCAAATACAAAGTCGGTTGCCGGCTAGCGCCAAGCCGGCGTTGGGGCCGGATGCGACGGGAGTGGGTTGGATCTATCAGTACGCACTGGTGGATCGCAGTGGTGGACACGACCTGGCGCAGCTACGCGCACTTCAGGACTGGTTCCTTAAGTTCGAACTCAAGACCCTGCCCAACGTTGCGGAAGTGGCTACGGTGGGTGGCATGGTCAAGCAGTACCAGGTGCAGCTCGACCCACTCAAACTGGCCTCCCTCGGCATCACTCAGGCTGAGGTAACCGAGGCGATCGGCAAAGCCAATCAGGAAACCGGTGGTGCCGTGCTGGAGATGGCAGAGACCGAGTTCATCGTGCGCGCTTCCGGCTACCTGAAGACGCTCAATGATTTCCGTGCGATCCCGCTCAAGCTCGGTGCGGGTGGCGTGCCGGTGACCCTTGGCGATGTCGCCACGATCCAGTTGGGTCCGGAAATGCGGCGTGGCATCACTGAACTCGACGGCGAAGGCGAGACCGTCGGCGGCGTGGTGATTCTGCGCAGCGGCAAGAACGCTCGCGAGACCATTGCCGCGGTCAAGGCCAAACTCGATGACTTGAAAAGCAGTCTGCCGGCCGGGGTAGAAATTGTCACCACCTACGACCGTAGCAAGCTGATCGACCGCGCGGTGGAAAATCTCAGTCACAAACTGATCGAAGAGTTCATCGTCGTCGCGTTGGTCTGCGGAATCTTCCTCTGGCACCTGCGCTCATCCTTGGTGGCGATTATTTCCTTGCCGGTCGGGATACTGATTGCCTTCATTGTGATGCGCTACCAAGGGATCAACGCCAACATCATGTCCTTGGGTGGGATCGCTATTGCTATCGGCGCCATGGTCGATGCCGCCGTGGTGATGATCGAAAACGCCCACAAGAAAGTCGAGGGCTGGCACGCGGCCCATCCCGGCGAAGAGCTGAAGGGCGAACATCACTGGCATGTGATGACCGAAGCGGCGGCCGAGGTGGGGCCGGCGTTGTTCTTCTGCCTATTGATCATCACCCTGTCGTTCATTCCGGTGTTCACCCTGGAGGCGCAAGAGGGCCGCCTGTTTGGCCCCCTCGCCTTCACCAAGACCTACGCCATGGCCGCGGCGGCCGGACTGTCGGTGACCCTGGTGCCGGTGCTGATGGGTTACTGGATTCGCGGACGGATCCCCAATGAACAACAGAATCCGTTGAACCGTTGGTTGATCAGGCTCTATCAACCGGCCCTGGACGCAGTGCTGCGTCGTCCCAAAATCACCCTGCTGGTCGCACTACTGATCTTTCTCAGCGCGCTATGGCCGATCTCTCGCTTGGGTGGCGAGTTCCTCCCGGCGCTGGACGAGGGCGATTTGCTCTACATGCCCTCGGCTCTGCCAGGGTTGTCGGCGCAGAAAGCGGCGCAGCTGTTGCAACAGACTGACCGTCTGATCAAGACCGTCCCGGAGGTCGAACACGTCTTCGGCAAGGCTGGCCGCGCAGAAACCGCCACCGATCCGGCACCGCTGGAGATGTTCGAGACCACCATCCAGTTCAAACCACGCGAGCAGTGGCGCTCAGGGATGACCCAGGAAAAGCTGGTGGAAGAACTGGATCGAGTGGTACGAGTCCCGGGGCTGACCAATATTTGGATACCCCCCATCCGCAACCGCATCGACATGCTCGCCACCGGGATTAAGAGTCCAATCGGGGTAAAAGTTGCCGGCACCAACCTGACCCAGATCGATGCGGTTACTCAGGCGGTCGAGCGCGTGGCCAAGGACGTGCCCGGGGTCAGTTCGGCTCTGGCTGAACGATTGACCGGCGGCCGTTATATCGATGTGGATATCGATCGCAAGGCTGCTGCCCGCTACGGGCTGAACATCGCCGATGTGCAGTCAATCGTCGCCGGCGCAATTGGCGGTGAGAACGTCGGGGAGACGATTGAAGGGCTCGCACGCTTCCCGATCAACGTCCGTTATCCCCGTGAGTGGCGTGACTCGCTCGGCGCCCTGGAGCAGCTGCCGATCTACACCCCTTTGGGGAGTCAGATCACCCTCGGTACTGTGGCGAAGGTCAAGGTCAGCGACGGCCCTCCCATGCTCAAGAGCGAGAACGCCCGACCTTCCGGCTGGGTGTACATCGACGTGCGTGGCCGGGACATTGCCTCAGTGGTCGCCGACCTGCGCCGGATTGTCAGTGAACAGGTCAAGTTGCAGCCTGGAATGAGCCTGAGCTACTCAGGACAGTTCGAATTTCTTGAACGGGCCAACGCCCGGCTCAAGCTGGTGGTACCGGCCACGTTGCTGATCATCTTCGTGCTGCTCTACCTGACTTTCGCCCGCTTCGACGAGGCCTTGCTGATCATGGCCACCCTGCCCTTCGCCCTCACTGGCGGGGCGTGGTTTCTCTATCTGTTGGGATTCAACCTGTCGGTGGCTACCGGAGTCGGCTTTATCGCCTTGGCCGGTGTGTCTGCCGAATTTGGTGTGATCATGCTGCTCTACCTGAAGAACGCCTGGACCGAACGAGAAGACGCCGGTGATAACACTGAGCGAGGGTTGATTGCTGCGATTCGTGAAGGCGCGGTGCAGCGGGTCCGACCCAAGGCCATGACCGTGGCCGTCATCATTGCCGGTCTCTTACCCATTCTTTTGGGCAGTGGCACCGGTAGCGAAGTGATGAGTCGCATCGCAGCGCCCATGGTCGGCGGCATGGTCACCGCTCCCTTGTTGTCCTTGTTCGTCATTCCGGCGGCCTACCGCTTGATGCGCCGTCGTCGCCTCGCTGTTGAACCCACTAAAACTCAAGGAAAAGTCGTATGAAACTGACCCTTATCGCAGTTGCAAGCACAGCAGTTGCGCTGTCTCTTTCTGCTCAGGCAGAGGACATGCCGGGTATGAAAATGGACGATATGCCCATGCAAGGCATGCAGATGAAGCAGGAAACGAAGCAGGCTCCAGTGGCCAAAGCCGAGGGCACAATCAAGGCCATTAATTCCAGAAAACACACGGTGACTATCGCTCATGGCGCCGTTCCAGCCGTGCAGTGGCCCGCTATGACCATGGGATTCAACGCAACGCCAGAGCAGCTGGCGGGCCTGAAGATTGGGGATCACGTAGCGTTTGAGTTTCGTGCCGAGGGAATGGGAGCCACCATCGTTTCCATCAAGGCTCTGAAGTAACAATGGCATGGCTGGTGGGTTCGACATTAAGAAGCTGATAACGGGCCAGCCATTCGCTTCGGTCAGATTTTATGTCATCTGGCATGACTGCAATGGGTCTAGGCTGTGTGAAAACCCATGCACCGTTTTGTAGTCTGCGCTGCTATATAAAATCTCTGGGCGTTTGGTTAGTCAGGCCCGCTAAAGGATCAGCAGCAGCAGGCACTGGATGCAGCATGCAGCATGCAGCGCCGATGAGCTATGTAACAGTCACCCATTACGAATAGGGCGTTTCGCAAGCTCCGGGCGGAGCCGTCTGCGGGCGTTTCGCCAAGAGGAAGAACCAAAGAAAGACTTTTCTTTAGGGCAAAAAAATGGACCTCTTAAGAGGTCCATTTTTTAATGCTTGGAGCGGGAAACGAGACTCGAACTCGCGACCCCGACCTTGGCAAGGTCGTGCTCTACCAACTGAGCTATTCCCGCGTCTTGGTGTGGCGCATTCTATAGAATCCAGAAGCCTCGTCAACACCTTGATTCAAAAAAGTTTATTTCTTTTCCACATCGGTCTTCAGATGCGGCCAGGCAGCCCGCAAATATTGGACCATGGACCACAACGTCAGGCCCGCGGATATCAGCAACAAGGCGTACCCCACCAACACCCAGAACGTGAAATCCGACGGATTCGCCAGCAGAATCACCAACGCCAGCATTTGCGCGGCGGTTTTCCATTTACCCAGGTTCGACACGGCGACGTGAGCGCGGGCGCCGAGTTCGGCCATCCATTCGCGAAGTGCCGAGACGACTATCTCGCGACCGATGATCACAGCGGCCGGCAGCGTGAGCCACAGGTTGCCATGTTCTTGTACCAGCAATACCAGCGCAACAGCGACCATCAGTTTGTCAGCAACGGGATCGAGAAAAGCCCCGAACGGCGTGCTTTGTTCCAGTCGACGGGCCAGATACCCATCGAGCCAGTCTGTGGCGGCAGCAAATGCGAAGACCGAGGCGGACGCCAGGTAGCTCCATTGATAAGGCAGGTAGAACAGTAAAATGAAGATCGGAATGAGCAGGACGCGGAGTACGGTAATCAGATTAGGGATATTCATCGGCACAACTGGCTACGAGGTGAGGGGGCATTCTACTCGCTGTGCAGATTTGCATAAATCAACTCTGCGAGCTTTTTACTGATCCCGGGGGCTTTGGCGATTTCTTCGATGCTGGCACGAGACAGCTCCTGCAATCCACCAAAATGTTTTAACAAATCGCGGCGACGGGTCGGTCCGACACCGGCGACGCCCTCAAGTGTAGACGTTCGGCGGGTTTTCCCACGACGTGCGCGGTGCCCGGTAATCGCGAAACGGTGAGCTTCGTCGCGTATCTGCTGGATCAAATGCAGCGCGGGAGAATCGCCGCGCAAGGTAAATTCGTGGGCAGCATCGTTCAGGTACAGGGTTTCGAAACCGGCCTTGCGCGTGGCGCCCTTGGCCACGCCCAGCAGAATCAGGTCAGGCACCGCCAGCTCATTGAGCACGTCGCGGGCCATGGACAACTGCCCCTTGCCACCGTCTACCAGCAGAATATCCGGTAGCTTGCCCTCCCCGTCCTTCAGTTTGCTGAAGCGTCGAGTCAGGGCCTGATGCATCGCAGCGTAGTCATCGCCTGGGGTCACGCCTTCAATGTTGTAGCGACGATAGTCGGACTTGATCGGACCTTCGGGGCCGAACACCACGCAGGATGCCACGGTCGCTTCGCCGCTGGAGTGACTGATGTCGTAACACTCCAGACGCTGTGGTGGCTCGTCCAGGTTCAGCACTTCTGCCAGCGCATCGAAACGTGCGGCAACGTGTTGACGATTGGCCAGGCGTGCACCCAGCGCCTGTTCGGCATTGGTGACCGCCAACTGCTGCCAGCGTGCTCGCGTGCCACGAACTCGATGACTGATGGTCAATTCGCGACCGCGCAACTCTTCGATGGCCGCGATCAGGGTCGGGAAGTCTTCGTGAACCACGTTGACGATCAGTTCGCTCGGCAAGTCGCGTTCAGGACTGCTGATGAAGTACTGGCCGAGAAACGCTGCCATGACCTCGGAAACGTCTTCTTCAATACCCACCTGCGGGAAGAAGTTCTTGCTACCCAGCACCCGCCCGCCGCGCACACTGATCAAATGAACGCAGGCACCACCCGGATTGACAAACGCGGCGATCACGTCGACATCGCCAGTCCCGCCTTCCATGCTCTGCTGGTCCTGAACCCGGCGCAGTAATGAAATCTGATCGCGCAACTCGGCCGCACGCTCGAACTCGAGGTTTATCGCTGCCTCTTCCATTCCTGCGGACAACTCATCCGTCAGTGCATTGCTGCGCCCCTCAAGGAACATCACCGAGTGCCGCACATCTTCGGCATACACCTCGGGCTCCACCAGCCCGACACAGGGCGCCTTGCAGCGTTTGATCTGGTATTGCAGGCAAGGACGCGTGCGGTTCTTGTAATAGCTGTCTTCGCACTGGCGAACGAAAAACGTCTTCTGCAGCAGGCTCAGGCTTTCACGAATCGCACCGGCGCTGGGATAAGGGCCGAAATATTTGCCCTTGGCCTTTTTCGCGCCGCGATGGATGCTCAAGCGTGGAAACTGGCCGTCCGAGAGAAAGACGTAAGGGTAGGATTTGTCGTCACGCAGCAGGATGTTGTACGGCGGACGCCACTCCTTGATCAGCGTCTGCTCAAGCAACAAGGCTTCGGTTTCATTGGCCGTAATCGTCGTTTCGACCTGAGCGATACGTGCCACCAGCGCAGCCGTCTTGGGCGCAAGACCGGATTTGCGGAAGTAACTCGACAGACGACTCTTGAGGTTCTTGGCCTTACCGACGTAGAGCAGGCGTGCCTCGCTGTCGAACATGCGATACACACCGGGACGCCCACTGACTGTCGACAGAAAGGCGCTGGGATCGAAGGCTTCAGTCATTTTCAGAGGCTGGCATCAACCATGCCGTGACGAACCGCCAACAGCGTCAACTCGACATCGCTGCTGATCGAAAGCTTTTCGAAAATGCGGTAACGGTAGGTATTCACTGTTTTTGGCGACAGGCAGAGCTTGTCGGAAATGATCTGGACTTTCTGACAGCCGACAATCATCAACGCGATCTGGATTTCCCGCTCCGACAAGGCGTCGAAAGGCGAATCATTGGTCGGCTGGAAGGATTTGATCGCCAACTGCTGTGCAATCTGCGGACTGATGTAGCGTTGCCCGGCGAATACCAGGCGGATGGCCTGGACCATTTCCGGCAGCCCGGCCCCCTTGGTCAGATAACCCGCGGCACCCGCCTGCAACAACCTTGTAGGAAACGGATCTTCTTCGCACACGGTGACCGCGACGACTTTGATATCCGGATGGCTGCGCAATAGTTTGCGCGTGGCTTCAAGACCACCGATACCGGGCATCTTGACGTCCATCAGCACCACATCGGGTTTCAACTCACGCGCCTTGAGCAAGGATTCTTCCCCTGACTCAGCCTGGCCGACTACTTGCAGGCCATCGATGTCAGCCAGCATTCGTGTAATGCCTGTACGAACGAGATCATGGTCATCGACTACTAGCACCCTAATCAAGCAGACACCTCGCGATATGGTCTTATTGGGTTGCCGACACCTTAGCAAAAAGCAACTGGCAGACCTAGCGGCAAGCGTCATATAAAAAGTTTCAATACATCTTGAAGGGCTTGTCGTATGCGTGTTTCAGCCAGGCATGGCATCGATATCGCGCTGCATTCTCAGGAAACACTCGTCCGTGCCGACTACCTTCAGGCCCTTTCTCTCATACAACCCTTGCGCGGGGTTGTTTTCAAAAACCGTCAAACGCAATGCCGGACGCCGCTCCTTACACGCCATGGCGAATACCTGATCAATTGCCCAGGAACCGGCGCCCTGCCCTCGAAACGCTTCGATGACATGCAACTCGCGGATGTACAGGGCTTTGGCGTCACGACTCAAACTGACGTAGCCCAGCAAGGTCTCGCCGCACACAATCAACCAGTTCTCTCGCCCTGCCCAGCCCACATCGAAACCTTCGTCCTGCCACAACAGATCGTGCTGAATGTAATAGCGCAGCATGTTTTTGCGGGTCAGGTCACGAGCGAAGTCGAGGTCCCGGAGCGTCGCCGGGCATAATTCAAATGCCATCAAGCCTCCGCAACAGCCACTATTTGCCCCTTCCAACCGTCAGCCTCGCGGCGAGCCACGACCATCAGGTTGCCTGTACCCGGTGCGGCCGCAATCAGCGAGCCGTCCGACGCCCAGATCGCGCTGCGTCCTGCCGATTCCCAACCACCCGTTGCACCGCCATGGTTGGCCATCAGGACCGCCATCGAATGAGCGCTGGCGTAGCCTTGCAACAGCGCGGTATCCGGGGCGTAGCCGTTTTCCGTGATTAGCACGCCCGCGGCATAGAGATCGGCGCCTTGCTGCGCCGCCGCGGCGGCATGACTGGCGTGAGAGAAATCCGCACACACCGCCAACGCGACGGTATCGGCACCCATGGTGAGGGTCGAACCGCCGGTGCCCGGTGCAAATGCCACCTCCTCGCCTGGATGCAGATGCTGCTTGCTGTAGATCCCGAGCGAACCATCGACGCCCAGTACCAGCGCCCCAATCAATACTGGCGAATCCTGCGACAGCCGAATCGGCATCCCGACGACAGCGGTCACACCGACTTCCCGCGCGAAATCCCGCAGCGGCTGCAGAACCTCGGCGTGCGGCACATTGGCCAATTCAGCCGCGAGTCCACGCTCGTACCCGGTCAGCGATAGCTCAGGGAACACCAGCAATTGCACGCCCTGCTCTGCGGCAACGTGCATGAAGCGCTGATGCCACACACTGTTTGCTGCAAGGTCACCGGCGATGGAGATCGATTGAGCAGCGGCGATGATCAGTGGCGTCATGATTCGTCCTTGTGACGTTGTACGTGAGCGGAGCACAAAGTGTGTCACAACCGGCGACGCACTCAAGCGATAGAAAACGTCGCCGGTGATCGATAGCATTTTCTGATTGAATCCGCGTACCGGCCTCGAGTAAGCTCGGCGCATTCATCGGAGAAAGTCCATGTTCAACACCCTCTCACAGCTTCACACCGCCAGCGCCCTGCGCTCGGTTGCGGCTGCTCGGGTGAACGGCATCTGTGCTCCGGTCAGCTTTTATTTTGGGTATTGGTTTAGCCACTGGCGCGCCTGATACCCACACGGCGCCCACTTTAAACGGGTCGCCACCAGAGAATTCTCAACCCCCGGTCGGCTTCCCGACCGGGGGTTTTGTTTTTTCAGCCCCTCACTTTTTAGCGACACGCCCGACAACCAGAGGATTCAAAAATGAACCACGCCACTTATTACCGTCACGACAGTTTTACCGCCTGGCGATTTACCAGCTTCCGCTCGGGACAGCCTGCCGCCTCCGATCGGTCACCCACAGGTGGCAAGCACACACACGCAGCCAATCCGGCCAATTGTCGAACACCCCAGTAGGGCCGAGCGCGCGGGAACGAACCCGCCGCCAGCCCAGGAAACCCGAATATGAACTCGTCCGTCTCTGCTCTGCCGCTGTCCACCTTGAGCCCTGCCAATGAAGCGCTGACCATGCGTCTGCCCAGCTCATTGCAACTCAAACAGCAACTACCACTCAGCAACGCCCTGAGCCAGCAAGTCGCCGCCCACCGCCAAGCGGTTCGCGCGATCCTCAACGGTGAAGACTCCCGCCTGCTGGTCATCGTCGGCCCCTGCTCGATTCATGATCCAAAATCCGCCCTCGAATACGCCGGCAACCTCGCCCGCCTTGCCGCCGACGTCAGCGGTGAAATGCTGCTGGTGATGCGCGCTTACGTCGAAAAACCCCGCACCACAGTCGGCTGGAAAGGCCTGGCCTACGACCCCCACCTGGATGGCAGCGATGACATGGCGGGCGGTTTGACGCTGTCCCGCGAGTTGATGCGCGAAATGCTCCACCTGGGGCTGCCGATTGCCACCGAACTTCTGCAACCGATGGCCGCCGGTTATTTCGAGGACCTGCTGAGCTGGGTCGCCATTGGCGCTCGCACCACCGAGTCGCAGATCCACCGTGAAATGGCCAGCGGCCTGAGCATGCCAGTCGGCTTCAAGAACGGCACCGATGGCGGTGTCGGTGTTGCCAGCGACGCCATGCGCTCCGCCGCCCATCCGCATCGCCATTTCGGTGTCGATAGCCAGGGTCATCCGGCAATCATTCAGACCTCGGGCAATCCCGACACCCACCTGGTATTGCGCGGGGGCCACCGCGGGCCGAACTACGACCGCGCGTGTGTCGCTCAGGTGCACAGCGATTTGACCAAACTCAAGATCCCGGCACGGATCATGGTCGACTGCAGCCATGCCAACAGTGGCAAAGACCCGTTGCGTCAGCCGACGGTGTTCAACGACGTGCTTGAACAACGCCTGCAAGGTGACCGATCGCTGATCGGCATGATGATCGAGAGCCATCTGTTCGAAGGTTGCCAACCGCTGGGCCCGTCAATGCGTTACGGCGTGTCAGTAACGGACGGCTGCCTTGGCTGGAGCGGGACGGAACAGCTGTTGCGCCAGGCAGCCGACCGGCTCATGGCACAGCGCCGGGATCAACAACCGGCGTGAGCCACACCCTCGTCCAGTCTTCGATAGAGGACTGGACGTCGGAATCGAGACACGATTAAACGGCAAATGGCGTTCCCGAAGTAGGCCATCGCAGTAAAGCGCCCTGTTACAGATAAAAAGATGTCCAAATATTCCGACCAAGACCTCATCTAGTTTCGAACTTTCGTACATTTTCTATTCCGTTTTCATCAGGTTACAGCGGCTTTTTCATACAACGCCGAGCTGCTGGTGTGCTTTAGAGTGAGCCCATCAACCCACCTCTTAACGACTGCGGAAAAGGAAAGAATATGCTACGGAATGCAACTACTCAGTATCCGATCCTGTTGATCCACGGGCTCTTAGGCTTCGATCGCATCGGCAAGATCGAACTCTTTCATGATGTCAAGCAGGCCCTCAGGAGCGAAGGCGCAAGAGTATTTATCCCGCACGTGTCGGCTACCCACAGCAATGAAGTCCGCGGCGACCAACTCCTGGCGCAGATCGAACGCGTGCTGGAAGGCACCGGTGCGAGCAAAGTCAACTTGATCGGTCACAGCCAAGGCGCCCTCGCCGCACGTTATGCGGCGGCGGTTGCGCCGGAGACAATCGCTTCGGTGACTTCCGTCAGCGGACCGAATCACGGCTCGGAGCTGGCTGACTTCTTGCGCAAGGCGCTGACGCCCGGCCGCCTGCCAGAGCAGGTCGCCGAGACGGTTGCAACGTTGTTCGCAGACTTTCTGTCGTTGCTCAGCGGCAACCATCACCTACCGCAGAACGCCATCGCCGCGCTGAATGCCCTGACCACCGAAGGCGTCGGCGCGTTCAACGACAAGTATCCCCAAGGATTGCCCAAAACCTGGGGTGGCAAGGGTCGCGAGCTGGTTAATGGGGTACGTTATTATTCCTGGAGCGGCACCCTGCAGGGCGACATCCTCGACAAAGGGCTCGATACCCTGAATCCACTGCACGGGTTTCTCCGCGCCTTTTCCCACTACTTCACCACCGAAGCCGAGCAGAACGACGGTCTGGTCGGCCGCTACAGCTCTCATTTGGGCAAAGTCATTCGTTCCGACTATCCGCTGGATCATCTGGACAGCCTCAGCCAGACCGCCGGCCCGTTGCGCAAGGGCATCGACCCGATTGCCCTGTATGTGCAGCATGCCGAGCGCCTGAGAAATGCCGGCCTTTAAAGGCATGCCATACCGGCCTACGCGGTCTGGACGGAACTTTGAGAAGAAATAGACCACTGAATCCGGTAGGCTCCGCATTTTACTGAACATTGAAAGGAGTATTTTCCCATGCCTAAAGCCACTGCCCGTCACATCCTCGTTGCCTCGGAAGCCAAGTGCAACGAACTCAAAGCCCAGATCGAGGGCGGCGCCGATTTCGCCGAAATCGCCAAAGCCAACTCCACGTGCCCGTCCAGCCGCCAGGGCGGTGATCTGGGTTCGTTCGGTCCAGGCCAGATGGTCAAGGAATTCGACACCGTGGTCTTCAGCGCACCGATCAACGTGGTGCAAGGCCCGGTCAAGACCCAGTTCGGTTACCACCTGCTGGAAGTGACCAGCCGTCAGGACTGATCAACCCTTAAGTTTTCTGCACAACGGCCCGCCTTTTTGGTGGGCCGTTGTGTTTGGGATACGTGATACGGCTGGCGAGGGACGCGCCGCTAGCGTACAAATTGCGGTTATTGACCACCCGGTTCTAAGGCTGACAATGCGACTGGCTTTCCCTACTTTGTTGTTCACTGCCGTGACCCTGTTGTTGGGCGTCACCGGTGTGAATGCAGCACCGCAACATGCGTTGACCGTGTACGGTGAACCGGCGAAGTACCCTGCCGGTTTTAGTCATTTTGCCTACACAAACCCGCAAGCCCCCAAGGGTGGCACGATGCGCCGCTCGGCGATCGAAATCGGTCAATTCGACCATATCTTGCCTTACATCGATAAAGGCATCGGCGTCACACAGATCGACGGCCTGCTTTACTCGCCACTGGCCCAGCGTTCGCTGGACGAGCCTTACACCGTGTACGGTCTGGTGGCTACGATGATGGAGCGCTCGGACGACGGTTTATTCCTGCGCTTCTACCTGAACCCCAAGGCGCGTTTCGCGGACGGCAAACCGATCACGGCCGAAGACGTGCGCTACACCTTCGACTTGCTGATGACCCAAGGCAGCCTGCGTTATCGCACCCAATTCGCCGACGTCAAAGGCGTCGAAGTGGAATCACCGCTAACGGTTCGGTTCGACTTGAAAAGTAATGAAAACCGTACCCTGCCCCTCGATATCGCGACCTTGCCGGTGTTTCCCGAGCATTGGTGGAAGACTCGCGATTTCGCCAGTGGTGGCGGTTACGAGCCGCCGTTGGGCAGCGGCCCCTACAAGGTGAGTAAGGTTGACTCGGGTCGCAGCATCACCTTCGAGCGTAATGCCGATTGGTGGGGCAAGGATTTACCGGTCAGCCGTGGCCTCTACAACTTCGATCATTTCAGCCTCGAGTACTTCGGCGATACCGACGTCGCCCGCCAGGTCCTGCGTGGCGGCGCCTACGACTACAACCGCGAATTTTCCGCCACCGGTTACTCCATCGGCTACGAAAGCCCAGCCCTGAGCGACGGGCGCCTGCAAAAGGCGCATCTGGCAACACAAGCCCCCCAACCCGCTCAGGGCTTTGTGTTCAATCTGCAAAACCCGATGTTCCAGGACCGTCGAGTGCGCCAGGCGCTGGTCATGCTCTGGGATTTCGAGTGGAGCAACCGGCAGATGATGCGAGACATGTACATCCGCCAGCAGAGCTTCTTTTCCAACACCGACCTCGCCGCACGACAACTACCGGACGCTAGTGAGCTGGCAATTCTCGAACCGTTGCGCGGGCAGATCCCCGACGAGGTTTTCACCCAGGTTTTCGAAGCACCGAAAACCGATGGCAGCGGCCTGATACGCGACAAACAGTTGCAGGCACTGGACCTACTCAAACAGGCCGGCTGGAAACCCGATGGCGATCAACTGGTCAACGCCGAAGGCAAGCCGCTGAGTTTCACGTTCCTGGTCAGCCAGAACGGCATGGACCGATTGCTGCTGCCTTATAAGCGCACCCTGAAACAGATCGGCATCGACCTGAACATCCGTCGCATCGACTCGTCTCAATACGTGAATCGCCTGATGAGCCGCGACTACGACATGATCGTCACCGGTTACCCGGTCACGACTTCGCCAGGCAGTGAACTGTTCAATTACTTCGGCTCGGTCTCGGCCAACGACCCTGGCGCCAATAACTACATGGTCCTGAAGAATCCGGCCGTCGACACACTGCTCACCGGACTGGTTCGCGCCACCACCCAACCCGAGATGCTGCGCTACGCCCACGCGCTGGACCGGGTGCTGCAATGGAACTACTACTGGATTCCCAACTATTACCCGCCAGGCACCTCCACCGTGTGGTGGAATCGTTTCGGCAGGCCCAGTGAGCAAGCGAGCAATGACGAAGCCATCGAGAGCTGGTGGGAAATAAGCACCACGCCGTTGACCAACCAACAGATGACGGCTGAGCAAATCAGCCGTGGCAAACCCGGAGGGCCGCACTGATGTGGGCTTATATACTGCGGCGTCTGCTGCTGATCATTCCGACGTTAGTGATCATTCTTCTGGTCAACTTCATCATCGTCCAGGCTGCACCGGGCGGCCCGGTGGAACAGGCCATCGCGCACTTGCAAGGCATCGGAGGCGCGAGCGTCGGCGGCGGTTCCGGCGAAAACATGTCCGGCACCTCCCGATCCAGTCGCGGCCTCGACCCGCAGTTGATCAAAGATATCGAAAAGCAATACGGCTTCGATAAACCGGCGCACGAACGCCTGTGGCTGATGCTCACCCGTTACGCGCGCCTGGACTTCGGCAAGAGTTTTTTCCGCGGCGCGACCGTCACTGACCTGATCCTGGATAAAATGCCGGTGACCATTTCCCTGGGGCTCTGGGCAACGCTGATCACCTACCTGGTGTCGATTCCATTGGGCATCCGCAAAGCCGTGCACCACGGCAGCCATTTCGATATCTGGAGCAGCACCGCGATCGTCATCGGCTACGCCATGCCAGCGTTCCTGTTCGCGATGTTCCTGATCGTGGTCTTTGCCGGTGGCACCTCGCTGAACTGGTTCCCGGTGCGCGGGTTGGTCTCGGACAACTTCGAGTCGCTGTCGACCGTGGGCAAAATCGCCGATTACTTCTGGCACCTGGTATTGCCAGTCACCTCGCTGGTGATCGGCGGGTTCGCCACGCTGACCATTCTGACCAAGAACTCCTTCCTCAATGAAATCACCCGCCAGTACGTGGTCACTGCCCGCGCCAAGGGCCTGAGCGAACGCCGAGTGCTTTACGGTCACGTGTTTCGCAACGCCATGCTGCTGGTGATCTCGGGGATTCCCCAGGCGTTTATCAGCGTATTTTTCGCTGGTTCCCTGCTGATCGAAGTTATTTTCTCCCTCGACGGCTTGGGTCGTATGAGCTACGAAGCCGCGGTTTCACGGGATTATCCAGTGGTATTCGGTTCGCTGTTCATCTTCACACTGTTCGGTCTCCTAATAAAACTCGTCGGCGACCTCTGCTACACCCTCGTCGACCCGCGTATCGACTTCGCCGCGAGGAATGCCTGATGTTCAAGCTCTCGCCGTTAGGTCGTCGTCGTTTCGAGCGCTTCAAGAAAAACCGTCGCGGCTGGTGGTCACTGTGGTTGTTTGTCGGCCTGTTCCTGTTGACCCTCGGTGGCGAGCTGATCGCCAACGACAAGCCGCTGATCGTCAGCTATCAGGGCTCACTCTACTTCCCGGCCCTGAAGCGTCATACCGAGCAGGAATTTGGTGGGCAGCTGCCGTTTCAGGCGGACTACCGCAGCGACTATGTGCAGAAGCTGATTCACAAGGACGGTGGCTGGATGCTGTTCCCGCCGATCCCCTTCAGCGACGACACACCAAACTATGACCTCAATCAACCGACGCCCAGTCCTCCGACGAAGGTTAACTGGCTGGGCACCGACGACCAGGCGCGGGACGTGGCGGCCCGAGTGATTTTCGGTGCGCGGGTGTCGATCCTGTTTGCCTTGATGCTGACCTTTGTCAGCGCACTAATCGGCATTGCTGCCGGCGCCCTGCAAGGCTACTACGGCGGCTGGGTCGACCTGATCGGTCAACGGTTGCTGGAGGTTTGGTCGGGGCTGCCGGTACTGTATCTGCTGATCATACTGTCGGGGTTCGTCGAGCCGAATTTCTGGTGGCTGCTGGGGATCATGGCGCTGTTTTCCTGGCTGGCCCTGGTGGACGTGGTGCGCGCCGAGTTTCTACGCGGACGCAATCTGGAATACGTCAAAGCCGCCCGGGCGCTGGGCCTGACCGACCGCAAAGTCATCGTCCGGCACATCCTGCCCAACGCGATGAACGCGACCCTGAGCTACCTGCCGTTCATTCTGACCGGGGCGATCTCGACCCTTACCGCCCTGGACTTCCTCGGTTTCGGCATGCCCGCCGGCAGTGCGTCGCTGGGCGAGTTGATCGGCCAAGGCAAGCAGAACCTGCAAGCGCCGTGGTTGGGGCTGACGGCGTTTTTCACCTTGGCGCTGATTCTTTCTTTACTGGTATTTATCGGGGAGGCGTTACGTGATGCTTTCGATCCCCGATCTTGATCCGAGATCATGATGCGGACGGCTGATATGAGTAACAACCTGATCGAAATCCGTGACCTCAGCGTGGCCTTCAGTGGCCAGACCGTGGTGCGCAACCTGTGCCTGGACATCCGCCCCGGCGAATGCCTGGCGCTGGTGGGCGAGTCGGGCTGCGGTAAGTCGGTGACCGCTCACTCGATCCTGCAACTGCTGCCCGAGACCGGCACACACACCACGGGCAGTATTCGCTACCGTGGCCGGGAGCTGGTCGGCGCCCCGCCCCAGGTGTTACGAGAACTGCGGGGTAATCGCATCGCGATGATCTTCCAAGAGCCAATGACCTCGCTCAACCCACTGCACAGCATCGAAAAGCAGATCGGCGAAACCCTGCTGCTGCACAAGGGCCTGGCCGGCAAAGCGGCGCAAGCGCGGATTCTCGAGTTGCTGCATTTGGTAGGCATTCAGAAGCCCAAAGAGCGGCTCAAGGCCTATCCCCATCAACTGTCCGGCGGCCAGCGGCAACGGGTGATGATCGCCATGGCCTTGGCCTGCGAACCGGAGTTGCTGATCGCCGACGAGCCGACGACGGCGCTGGACGTGACGGTGCAGCGCAAGATCCTGCTGCTGCTCAAATCCCTGCAACAGCGTCTCGGCATGTCGCTGCTGCTGATCAGCCATGACCTCAATCTGGTGCGCAGCATTGCCCAGCGAGTCTGCGTGATGAAGGCCGGGGAAATCGTCGAGCAGGCACCTTGCGAAACACTGTTTACCGAACCGAAACACCCTTACAGCTGCGTATTGCTGAACGCCGAACCGGAAGGTGAAGCCCTGCCCCGGGACGAGCGTGAGAACGTGCTGGAAGTGGACAATCTGCGGGTGCAGTTCGCCCTCGGTGGCGGGCTGTTTCAGCGCAAGACGTATCTAAAGGCCGTGGACGGTATCAGCCTGAATATTCAGCGCGGCAAGACGCTGGGTATTGTGGGCGAATCCGGTTCCGGCAAGTCGACGCTGGGTCAGGCGATTCTGCGTTTGCTCGATTCCGAAGGCAGCATTCGCTTTCAAGGTGAGGCGCTGGACGGTCTGACGCAAAAGCAGCTTCGACCGTGGCGCAAGAAAATGCAGGTGGTGTTTCAGGACCCCTTCGGCAGCCTCAGCCCACGGATGTCCGTGGCGCAGATCATCAGTGAAGGCCTTGAGGTGCATAGTCAGTTAACCGCTGATGAATGCAAAGCCGAAGTGATTCGGGCACTGGAAGAAGTCGGCCTCGACCCGCAAAGCCGCCATCGCTACCCGCACGAGTTCTCCGGCGGCCAACGCCAACGCATCGCCATCGCCCGGGCGCTGGTACTGAAACCGGCGCTGATCCTGTTGGACGAACCGACTTCGGCGCTTGATCGCACGGTGCAAAAACAAGTGGTCGCCCTGCTCCGCCAACTTCAGGAAAAACATGGCCTGACCTACCTGTTCATCAGCCACGACCTGGCGGTGGTGCGTGCGCTGGCTCACGACATGATCGTGATCAAGGACGGCAAAGTGGTGGAAAGCGGTGCCAGCCACGACGTGTTCGATTCGCCGCAGCATCCGTACACCAAAGAGCTGTTGGCCGCGGCGCATCCTGGGGCCGTTCGATGAACACCACCGAAAGCCTCAAGGACTACCAGCGCGTTCGCCTGCTGGCGATCCGTTCGTTGTTCGAGATCATCGAGCAGTCGAGTGAAGGCACAGTGATTGTCGACCGCGATGCCAACATCGTCTGGATGAACGAGCGTTATGCCCGACGCTTCGGCCTGGAATCGGCGGAAGTGGCAATCGGCAAGTCCTGCGAAAGCGTGATCCCCGGCAGTCTGTTGCGCGAGGTGGTGCGCACGGGGCGGCCGATTTTGCTCGACATGCAGGACACCCCCAAAGAGCCGCTGGTGGTGATGCGCCTGCCGATTCATGACGACGCTGGTGTGGTGATCGGCGCCATCGGTTTTGCGCTGTTCGACGAATTGCGCAGCCTCTCGCCGATGCTCAAGCGCTACATGAGCATGCAGGAAGAACTGGCCTCCACCCGATCGTTGTTGCGGGCGCGACAGACCAAGTACAACTTCGCCCATTTTATCGGCACCAGCGCCGCCAGCCTGGAAGTCAAACGCCGCGCCCGACGCAGTGCCAGCGCTGATTCACCGGTGTTGCTGCTCGGTGAAACCGGCACTGGCAAAGAGCTGCTGGCCCAGGCAATCCACGGCGCTTCGCCGCGCGCGCACAAAGCCTTCGTCAGCATCAACAGCGCGGCGATTCCAGAATCGTTGCTGGAAGCGGAATTCTTCGGCACCGCGCCCGGCGCGTTTACCGGCGCCGATCGCAAGGGTCGCGCCGGCAAGTTGCAGATTGCCCAGGGCGGCACACTGTTTCTCGATGAAATCGGCGACATGCCGTTGCCACTGCAAAGCAAATTGCTGCGGGTACTGCAGGAAAAGGAATTCGAACCCGTGGGCTCCAACGAAGTAATCCAGAGCGATGTGCGGGTGATCGCCGCGACCTCCACGGATTTGCAGGCCGCGATTAAACGCGGCGAATTTCGCGCCGACCTGTATTACCGCCTCAACGTACTGCCGATCCAGGTCCCGCCGCTTCGTGATCGACTTGATGACCTGCCGGCCCTCAGTGACGCGATCCTTGAGGAACTGCGCAGTCAGCACGAATTGAACCGTGAAGCGCTGGAGCTGCTGGGTCAGCACGCCTGGCCGGGGAACATTCGCGAACTGCGCAACGTGCTTGAGCGGGCGGCATTGCTCAGTGATGACTTGATGTTGAATGCCACAGATATCCGCGCGGCGATTGGTACGTTCACACCGGTGGAGCGTGCGGCGCCGTTGGCGATTGAGGCGGTTGCGCACGAGACTTTTAGCGAGGCTCGGGAGCGGTTTGATCGACAGTTGATTGAGGTCACCCTCGCGCAATGCGGCGGGAAGGTTGTTGAAGCGGCGGCGCGGTTGGGGCTGGGGCGGTCGACGTTGTACAAGAAGATGGTGGCGTTGGGGATTGTCGAGTCTCTATAACGAGACATCGATCTCTATTGGTAGATCGGGCCTCTTCGCGGGCAAGCCTCGCTCCTACAGGTCAGGGAGTTCGCGATTTATCGGCTGGCCACAAACCTGGAGCGAGGCTGCCCGCGAAGGCGTCCGAACGGCCACTAAAAATCTCAAAACAGAGACAAAAATACGCACCCCCACATTAAATACAAATAATTTCTTTATATTTCAATGTCTTGCGCGGATGGCACGAAACTCGCTATAGCCCTCTCCCACAAAAGATCCACCCTACAAAAATAACAATCCAGGAGACACACCATGAGTGTGATCATTGCCTTGGCAGCCCTCACGCTGCTGATGCTCGCGGCTTACCGTGGCTACAGCGTTATCCTTTTTGCCCCGATTGCCGCCCTCGGCGCCGTTCTGCTCACCGACCCTTCCGCCGTCGCCCCTGCCTTCACCGGGGTGTTCATGGAGAAAATGGTCGGCTTCATCAAACTGTATTTCCCGGTGTTCCTGCTCGGTGCGGTGTTCGGCAAGCTGATCGAACTGTCAGGCTTCTCGCGTTCCATTGTCGCAGCGGCGATTCGCCTGCTTGGCACCCGTCAGGCGATGCTGGTGATCGTGCTGGTCTGCGCTTTGCTGACTTACGGCGGCGTGTCGTTGTTTGTGGTGGTGTTCGCGGTCTATCCGTTTGCCGCTGAAATGTTCCGCCAGAGCAATATTCCCAAGCGACTGATTCCGGCGACCATTGCCCTCGGTGCATTCTCGTTCACCATGGATGCCCTGCCCGGCACCCCGCAAATCCAGAACATCATCCCCAGCACCTTCTTCAACACCACCGCCTGGGCCGCGCCCTGGTTGGGTGTGATCGGCGCGATCTTCGTGTTCTGCGCCGGCATGCTGTTTCTCCAGCGCCAGCGCAACAAGGCTCAGCTCGCCGGTGAAGGTTATGGCACCGAACTGCGCAACGAGCCGGAGACCGCGGCCGACATCAAACTGCCCAACCCGTGGATCGCCGTGTCGCCGCTGCTGGCCGTCGGCATCATGAACCTGCTGTTTACCCAGTGGATCCCGCAGTGGTACGGCAAGACCCACAGCCTCGCGCTGCCGGGCATGGCCACGCCGGTGACCACCGACATCGCCAAGCTCACCGCGATCTGGGCCGTACAGGCCGCTCTGCTGATCGGCATCATCATGGTGCTGGTGTTCGGCTTCCAGGCGATTCGCGGCAAACTCGCTGAAGGCAGTCGAAGTGCGGTCAGCGGTGCGTTGCTGGCGGCGATGAACACGGCGTCGGAATACGGATTCGGTGCGGTAATCGCCTCGCTGCCGGGCTTCCTGGTGCTGGCCGACTGGCTCAAAAGCATTCCCAATCCGCTGGTCAACGAAGCGATTACCGTGACCCTGCTGGCCGGCATCACGGGTTCTGCATCGGGCGGCATGAGCATCGCCTTGGCGGCGATGTCCGAGAGTTTCATCAGCGCCGCCCACGCCGCCAACATTCCGCTGGAAGTGCTGCACCGGGTGGCCGCGATGGCCAGTGGTGGCATGGACACCCTGCCGCACAACGGCGCGGTGATTACCTTGCTGGCGGTCACCGGCCTGACCCACCGCGAAGCCTACAAAGACATTTTCTGTATTACGCTGATCAAGACCCTGGCGGTTTTTGTGGTGATCGGTACTTTCTACGCCACTGGCATTGTGTGAGGTATTCATGACAACTCTTTCGGGCAAGACTGCACTGGTCACCGGCTCCACCAGCGGCATTGGCCTGGGCATTGCCCTCAGTCTGGCCAAGGCTGGCGCCAATCTGATCCTCAACGGTTTCGGTGATGCATCCAAAGTGATTGCCGAAGTTGAACAGTTCGGCGGTAAGGTCGGCCATCATCCGGCCGACGTGAGCAATCCTGAGCAGATCGCCGACATGATCGCCTACGCCGAGCGTGAATTCGGCGGCGTGGACATCCTGGTCAACAACGCCGGCATCCAGCATGTGGCGGCGGTGGAGGATTTCCCGGTGGAGCGCTGGGATTCGATCATTGCGATCAACCTGTCATCGGTGTTCCACAGCACCCGTTTGAGCCTGCCAGGCATGCGTGCCAAGGGCTGGGGACGGATCATCAATATCGCTTCGGTGCATGGCCAGGTCGGGTCGGTTGGCAAGGCGGCTTACGTGGCGGCCAAGCATGGGGTCATCGGTTTGACCAAGGTGGTGGGTCTGGAAACGGCCACCACCAACGTCACCTGCAACGCCATCTGCCCGGGTTGGGTGCTGACGCCGCTGGTGCAGAAGCAGATTGATGATCGCATCGCCAAAGGGATCGACCCGCAGCAGGCGCAGCATGATTTGCTGGCCGAGAAGCAGCCGTCCCTGGCGTTCGTCACGCCGCCGCAACTGGGCGAGCTGGTGCTGTTTTTGTGCAGCGAAGCCGGTAGCCAGGTGCGTGGCGCGGCGTGGAATATTGACGGTGGGTGGTTGGCGCAGTAACCCACAGATGATCGCTCCCACGCTCCGCGTGGGAATGCAGCCAGGGACGCTCCGCGTCCCAAAGCGGACGCAGAGCGTCCATTGAGGCATTCCCACGCAGAGCGTGGGAACGATCTGATACCAACAAGAAGAGGCAAGCCATGTCCGACATCCTCTGGCAACCCAGCGCCCAGCGCATCGGCAAGACCCGCATGGAGGCCTTCCGGCGCTTCATTAATCAGCGGCACAACCTCCACGTCGACGACTACCCTGCCCTGCACCAATGGTCCATCGATCAGCGCAAAGCGTTCTGGCAGGCCATCGTCGATTTCTTCGACATCCGTTTCCACGATCAACCGGACGCTGTGCTGGTGGAAGGCGCGCAAATGCCCAGCGCCCAATGGTTTCCCGGCGCCACCCTGAATTTCGCCGAGCACCTGCTGCGCCGTCGCGACGATGCCGTGGCAGTGGTGGCCATCGGTGAAAACGGCCAACGTGAACAATTGACCTGGGCCGAACTGGCGGAGCATGTCGCCGGTTTTCAGAATAGCTTGATCGCCGCCGGGGTCGTCGTTGGCGATCGGGTGGCCGCGTGCATGCCAAACACCTGGCAAACCCTGGTGGCCATGCTCGCCACCACCAGCCTGGGGGCAATCTGGTCCTGCTCTTCGCCGGACTTTGGCATTCAAGGGGTGATCGACCGCTTCGGCCAGATCGAGCCGACCGTGCTGATCACCTGCGCCGGTTACCGCTATGCCGGCAAAGAGATCGAGCAGACCGCCAAGACTAATGAGATCCTCGAACGCCTGCCGTCCTTGCGGCAGCTGATCGTCGTACCTTACGCCCGGCCACAGGCGCGCATCGAAGACTTCCACACCCGGGCCAACGTGACGCTCTGGGATGATTTCTACGACGCTGGCGGCGAACCGGATTTCGTTCCCGTGCCCTTCGCGCATCCGCTGTACATCCTCTATTCCAGCGGCACCACGGGTGTGCCCAAATGCATCATTCACAGCACCGGCGGCGTGTTGCTGCAACACGTCAAGGAACATGGCCTGCATTGCGATCTCGGCCCCGGCGACCGTTTGTTCTACTACACCACGTGCGGCTGGATGATGTGGAACTGGCTGGTCTCGGCGCTGGCCGTGGACAGCGCGGTGGTGCTGTATGACGGCTCGCCGTTTCATCCTGCCACCGAACGCCTGATCGATCTGATCGACGACGAACGCATCAGCGTCTTCGGCACCAGCCCCAAGTACCTTGCGACCCTGGAAAGCAACGGCGTCAAACCTCGTGAAAGCCATGACCTGAGCAGCCTCAAAACCCTGCTCTGCACCGGTTCCGCGTTGTCGCCCCAGAGTTACGACTATGTCTACCGCGACCTCAAGGCTGACCTGTGCCTGGCCTCGATGTCCGGCGGCACCGACATCGTTTCGTGTTTTGTGAACAGCAATCCGCTGCAACCCGTGCGCCGTGGCGAGATACAAGGCAAAAGCCTGGGCATGGCGGTGGAAGTCTGGAACGACGACGGCCAGCCTGTGATCGGCGAAAAAGGTGAGCTGGTGTGCACCCGGCACTTTCCGGCAATACCCATCGGGTTCTGGAATGATCCTCAGCAGGAAAAGCTTCGTGCCTCGTATTTTAGTCAGTTCCCCGGTGTCTGGGCCCAAGGCGATTACGCTGAACAATTGCCCCATGGCGCGATGATGATCCACGGACGCTCCGACGCCGTACTCAACCCCGGCGGCGTGCGCATCGGCACGGCGGAAATCTACCGCCAGGTGGAGAAGGTCCCGCAGGTACTGGACAGTGTGGCCATCGGTCAGCAATGGCTGGATGACGTTCGGGTCGTGCTGTTCGTACGCCTGCATGACGGCGCCGAACTCGACGAGGGGCTGGAACAGCAGATCCGCCAGGTCATCCGCGCCAACACCACGCCACGGCATGTGCCGGCGAAGATTGTCGCGGTGACGGACATTCCACGGACGATCAGTGGCAAGGTTGTCGAGTTGGCCGTGCGAAATGTGGTGCACGGGCAGAAGGTGAAGAATACCGATGCGCTGGCCAATCCCGAGGCGCTTGAACAGTTCCGCAACCGACCGGAATTGCAAAGCTGAGCGGGCCTCAGTCCATCAACCCCCATTCACCCGGTGGTGCATGGGGGCCCGGTGATGCTTCGGCGTGCAGCTTTAGCCGCAAGCGCAAATTGTTCACCGAATCCGCATGTTTGAGTGCTTCTTCCTCTTCAATCGCCCCCTCGACGACCAACGCGTACAACGCACCGTCAAACGTCTGCATCCCCAGTTCCACAGACTTCTCCATGATCCCCTTCAGTTCTGAAAACTCATTGCGCCGGATCAGGTCGCCGATGGTCGGCGTCCCAAGCATCACTTCTACCGCCGCCCGTCGCTGACCGTCGCGGGTGCGCACCAAGCGCTGGGAAACGAAGGCCTTGAGGTTGTTGCCCAAATCATTAAGCAGCTGCGGCCGGCGCTCCTCGGGGAAGAAATTGATGACCCGGTCCAGCGCCTGATTGGCGTTGTGCGCATGCAGTGTGGAAATGACCAGATGGCCGGTATCGGCAAATGCCAGCGCGTGCTCCATAGTCTCGCGGTCACGGATTTCACCGATCAGCACTACATCCGGTGCCTGGCGCAGGGTATTTTTCAATGCAGCATGAAAACTGCGGGTATCGACGCCGACCTCGCGCTGGTTGATGATCGACTGCTTGTGCCGATGGATGTACTCGACCGGGTCTTCGATGGTGATGATGTGGCCACTGCTGTGGCGATTGCGGTAGTCGATCAATGCCGCCAGCGAGGTGGATTTGCCCGAGTCGGTGGCGCCGACGAACAGCATCAGTCCTTGTTTGAGCATCACCGTTTCGAGCAGCACCGACGGCAGCTTGAGGTCTTCGAAACGCGGAATGTCGAGTTTGATGTTGCGCGCCACGATCGACACATCGTTGCGTTGTTTGAAGATGTTGACCCGAAAGCGCCCGACACCTGTCAAAGAGATCGCCAGGTTCATCTCCAGCTCTCGATCGAACACCAGACGTTGTTCGGCGTCCATGATGGACGCGGCAATGGCCGCAATTTCTCCCGGCTTGAACGGCTGATCGGACAAGGGTTTAAGCACACCATCGAACCGTGCGCTGGGTGGCGCACCGGTGGACAGGTATAGATCGGAGCCGTCCTGATTGGCCAGGAGCCTCAACAGCGAATCGATTTCCATGGCAAAAAGCACCCGCGAAGCATTCAATGAACAGAAATGACCCAAAGTGGGTCATCCAGCGTCTACCGCCTTAGGATAGTTGACGCCGCCACACCGACTTAAGTGCAGGACATCTTGATGAACGCATCACCGACCGGCAGCGATGCCCAGGCCTTGATTGCCCGACTGGACTGGAGACGCAGCCCGCTGGGCGCGGCCAGTACCTGGCCGCAGAGCTTGAGAACCGCCGTGGACATCGTGATTCATTCGCCGATGCCAATGCTATTGCTGTGGGGCCCGCAGCTCACGCAGATCTACAACGACGGCTTTGCCCTGCTGGCCGGCAGCAAGCATCCACACGCCTTCGGACAGCCGACGCACCTGATCTGGCCAGAGTTAAAGGAATTTACCGACCCCATTTACAGCGCCGTCCTACAAGGACAGGTGCGGACCTACAGCGAACAGCGCTTCACCTTGCAGCGCGATGGCCATGATTCCGACTTCTGGCTGGACCTGACCTACAGCCCCATCCGCGATGAAAGCGCTCAGGTCGCCGGGATTCTGGTTACCGCCATCGAAACCAACGAACGCCGACGCATCGCCCTCGAACTCGAACAGCGGTCGGCCGCCAGCCTCAAGGCCCAGCACGAGACCGAGGAGCGCCTGCAACTGGCCCTCGCCGCCACCGACGCCGTCGGCACGTGGGACTGGGACATCGGCGAGGATCGCTTCATTGCCGACACCCACTTCGCCCAATTGCACGGCATCGACCCGCTCCTCGCCAGCCAGTTGCCCATCAGCGCCTACCTCCAGGGGGTGCACCCGGAAGACCGCGCCATGGTCACCCGTAGCATCAAGCACTCCATCACCCACGGCACCGAGTACGCCGAGGAGTATCGCCTGCTGCAACCCGATGGCCAGCTGCGCTGGGTGTTTGCCCGGGGTCGTTGTTACAAGGACCACCATGGCCGGCCGATTCGCTTCCTCGGCGCGGCCCTGGACCTGACCGAGCGCAAACAGACCGAAGAAGCCCTGCGCAATCTCAACGAAACCCTTGAGGAACGCGTCGTCGCCCGCACCCAACAACTGGCCGAAGCCAACCAGCGGCTGCAGAACGAGATGTTCGAACGCGAGCGCGCCGAAGAGGCGTTGCGGCATGCACAGAAGATGGAAGCGCTCGGCCAGCTCACCGGCGGCATCGCCCATGACTTCAACAATATGCTCACCGGAATCATCGGCAGCCTCGATTTGATGCAGCGCTACATCGCCGATGGGCGCGCCGCCGAGGTTGGCCGTTTCACCGAGGCGGCAGTGTCCTCGGCCAACCGTGCCGCCGCCCTGACCCATCGCCTGCTGGCGTTTTCCCGGCGTCAGTCACTCGATCGCAAGCCGCTCAACGCCAATGATCTGATCCATTCCCTGGAAGACCTGCTCAGCCGGACCAAGGGCGACCACATCGCGCTCACACTGCAACTCGCCGATGACGTCTGGCCGGTCAGCACGGACGTCAGCCAGCTGGAAAACGCCCTGCTCAATCTGGTGATCAACGCTCGGGACGCCATGCCCGATGGCGGTGAGTTGCGGATCGAAACGGCCAACGTTTACCTCGACAGCAGTGACATCAACACCCTGGAACCGGTCAAGGCCGGGGATTATCTGATGATCGCCGTCAGCGACAACGGTACCGGCATGACACCGTCGGTGCTGGCCAAGGCCTTCGACCCGTTCTTCACCACCAAACCCATTGGCCAGGGCACCGGTCTCGGGCTGTCGATGATCTATGGTTTTGCCCAGCAGTCGGGCGGTCACGTCAGCCTTTTCAGCTTGCCGGGCCAGGGCACTAGCGTGCGTCTGTACCTGCCGCGGCTACACGTTTGCGATCCGGTAGATACCTTGATGCCGGTCACGAGTGAGACGCCAGCCGCCATTGCCGGTGAAACCGTGGTGTTGGTGGAGGACGATCCGGCGGTGCGCATGCTGGTGCTCGACCTGCTCAACGAGCTGGGTTACCACACCCATGAAGCCCAAGACGCGAAGACCGCCCTGCCTCTGCTGGAATCCGATCTGCGGGTCGATTTGCTGGTCACCGACGTCGGGCTGCCGGGAATGAACGGTCGGCAATTGGCGGAGATCGCGCGCCAGCACCGCCCCGAACTTAAAGTGCTGTTCATGACCGGTTACGCCGAAAAAGCCGCCGAGCGCCAGGGCTTCCTGGAGGAAGGCATGGACATGGTGGCCAAGCCCTTTTCAATTGACCTGTTGGCCAACAAGATTCGCGCGATGATCGGTCAACCGGACTGAGTTAAGGCATAATCGCGCGCCCCCCGCTGGCACCAACATAGCCACCACCGTTGCAAGGTACTGCCCATGAAAGCTCAAGCCCGCCATATTCTGGTGAAAACTTCGGAAGAAGCCGAACAGCTCAAACAACGCATCGCCAAGGGCGAAGCCTTCGATGTGCTGGCCAAGAAGTATTCCACCTGCCCGTCCGGCAAGCGCGGCGGCGACCTTGGTGAAGTACGGCCCGGGCAGATGGTCGGGGTCATCGATGCCGTGATCTTCAAAAAACCACTGCGCGTGGTGCACGGGCCGATCAAGAGCAAGTTTGGTTATCACCTGGTGCAGGTGTTTTACCGGGATTGATGGGTTGGATTGAGGGCCTGTGGTGAGGGGATTGCATCAACTCTTCGGGATCAGTGCCCCCGGCACCTGAATCACCCGACTCGCCAAACGATGCCCCGCTTCAGCAGCCTCAACCGGACTGCCGCCCTTGAGCCGACTGGCCAAATACGCCGCACTGAACGAATCCCCCGCCGCCGTGGTGTCCACCACTCGCTCAACGACCTGAGCCGGCACTTCGAACGACTCTCCATCACAGCGAATCAGACAGGCCTCGGCGCCACGCTTGAGCACCACTTCAGGCGTGCCAATCTGCTCGTAAGCGGCAAACACCGCCTCGCAATCGGAAAAATGAAACAGCGCCTGCTCGTCATCGACGGTCAGCAACGCCAGGTCGACATAGGGCAGAACGCTGCGATAGGCCGCTCGTGCCTCTTCAACCGACGCCCACAAACGTGGCCGGTAATTGTTGTCGAACACGATCCGCGCATCCCGCTGCCGGGCTTCGATCAGGGTTTCCAGCAACTTCTCCCGCCCCTGCACACCAAGTACCGCCAGGGTGATGCCGCTGAAATACAGCACGTCGTAATCCGGCAGCGCGGCCAGGATTGGCGCGGCGACTGAGGTAGTAAAGCAATCACGAACTGCCGCTTCATTGCGCCAATAGAGAAAACGTCGCTCGCCGGCGGCGTCAGTCTGGATGCAATACAAGCCGGGCAAGCGACCAGGCAAGCGCTGGACCATGCCGAGCCCGATGTTTTCGTCGGCCCAGCTCTGGCACATGGCATCGCTGAAACTGTCGTCTCCCAGCGCGGTGACGTAATCCACGGTGCCGCCCTCGCCCAATTCCCGGGACAAGTAGACCGCCGTGTTCAAGGTATCGCCACCGAAACTCTGTTGCAGGCTGCCGTCGGCGCGTTGCTGCAACTCGATCATGCATTCGCCGATCAGGGCGATACGCGGGGTGTTGGGGCCGAGGGTACTGATGGTGTTCATTAGTAGGGTCTCTGGTGTTTCGGTGTTGTCTGCGAGGCCGCCTTCGCGGGCAAGCCTCGCTCCTACAGGATTTATGTCAGGCGCGAAATCGGCGACAACCACTGCACTTGTAGGAGCGAGGCTTGCTCGCGAAGGTCGCACCTCGGTCTCAAGCCTTAGAAACAGGTTTCCATGGTTTCGATGACGTTCAGTTGCTCATCCACCAGACACCCGGTACGCCACTTGTCGAACGTCAGGCACGGATGGGACGTGCCGAACGAAATGATGTCCCCCACCCGCAACTCAATGTCCGGCGCTACGGTCATGAACGCATGCTGGTCCATCACCGCTGTCACCTTGCAGGCGCTGACGTCATCGCCCATCGCCGGCACCACACCGGCCTTGTAGCGCAACAACGGCACCGGCAAACCGGCGTCGTAGGCCACGTCGCGTTTACCCAGGGCGATCACCGCAAACCCCGGCTCCGGCAACGACTGCACATGCGCCCAGACTTCCAGCGCTGGGCGCAGGCCCTCGTGCAGATCACTGCGGCGGTCGAGCACGCAGCATTGCGCTTCTTTGTAGATGCCGTGATCGTGCGCCACATAGCTGCCGGGACGCAGCACACTGAGGAACCGCCCACCGGCGTTCTGCGCTTCGAATGATTCAGCGATCAGGTCGTACCAGGCCGAACCCGACGCAGTGATGATCGGCTTGGGAATGGCGAACGCCCCGCTGTCCTGTAGCTGCACAGCCAGGCGCACCAAAGAAGCAGCGAACGCACGGATGCCGCTCTCCGCGTGATCACCGTGAATCACCCCTTCGTAACCTTCGATCCCGGTCAGCGCCAGGGCCGGTTGCGCAGCGATGGCCTTGGCCAGCGCAACCACTTCCTCTTCCGTGCGGCAACCGCAACGACCACCGACCACGCCGTACTCGATCATCACGTTCAGTCGCACACCGCGCGAGGCGAAATACGCCCCCAGGTCGGCGACGTTGTCCGGGTGATCGACCATGCAATGGAAATCAAACGTCGGATCGGCCAAAAGATCAGCAATCAGCGCCATGTTCGGCGTGCCTACCAATTGGTTGGCCATCAGTACCCGACGCACGCCATGGGCATAAGCCGCTCGGGTTTGCGTGGCGCTGGCCAGGGTGATGCCCCAGGCACCGGCGTCCAGTTGGCGCTGAAACAGCGCCGGGGTCATGCTCGTTTTGCCATGGGGCGCGAGCTCGGCACCGCTGTTGCTGACAAACGCCTGCATCCAGCGAATGTTGTGTTCCAGTGCTTCGCGGTGCAGCACCAGCGCCGGCAGGCTGACGTCGCGCACCAGGTTGGCGCCAGCGTGGGCAAAGCCCTTTTCCACAGCGGCAGTATTTTTGGCAGAAGACATGGTCAAACTCCTCACATTCGCGGCCGCAGGCAGCCGCTGTTATTCGTTGATGCGACGGGCCAGGTTGTTGGCGCTGTCGATCAGCACCCGGCGATAGTCGTTGTAGTTGTTCTTGGCATCGGCCCGCGGGGCAACGATGCACAGGGTCGCAATAGCCACGCCGTTGGGGTCTTTGACCGGGGCGGCGAAGCAATGGGTAAACGTGTCGGCGACGCTATCGAAAGAGAAGAACCCATCGATACCGGCCTGGCGGATTTCCTGGAGAAACTGCGCAAGCGGCAGACGCTCGCCGTTGGGCAAGATGAAGTCGTCGTGATCGATCAGGTCAACGATTTCCTGGTCGCTCAGGTGCGCCAGCAAGAGGCGCCCGGAAGCGGTCCAGGGGATCGGTGCGTTCTCGCCGATGTCCGAAGAAATGCGGAAATGCCGCTCGCCCTCTTTCATCAATGCCACGGTGTATTTGCGTCCGTTGAGCAGGCACATCTGCGCGGTTTCGCGGGTCTGGCTGACGATCTCCTGCAAGGCATGATCGGCCTCGCGGGTCAGGTCGAAATGGCGCAAGTGCGCCTGCCCGAGGAAGTACAGCTGACGGCCGAGGTAGACGTGACCGTCCTTGCCCACGGGCTCGAGAATCCGTCGGTCCAGCAGGGAGGCAACCAATTCGTAGACCGTGGATTTCGGGCTGCCGATGCCGCTGGCGATTTCGTTCGGGCGCAGGGGCTTGCCGACTTCCTTGAGGAAATCGAGGATATCGAACGCCCGGTCCAGACCGCGAGCCCGGCGTTTGATGGTGTCTTCGGTCATGTCTGTGTTCCCATTCAAAGTCGCCGGGAGTTTACCGCCAATGATCGTTCCCACGCTCCGCGTGGGAATGCCTCAACGGACGCTCTGCGTCCAACGCTGGGACGCAGAGCGTCCCGGGCTGCATTCCCACGCGGAGCGTGGGAACGATCTACAAATCTCAAACCTTTTTCTTGTACGCGACACAGTCAATCTCAACCTTGCAATCAACCATCATGTTCGCCTGCACACAGGCACGCGCCGGTGCATGTTCGCTTTTAAAGTACTCGGAAAACACTTTGTTAAAACTCCAGAAATCCCGCGGGTCTTCCAGCCACACGCCGGTGCGCACCACGTCTTCCAGGCCATAACCGGCCTCTTCGAGAATCGCGATCAGGTTCTTCATGGTTTGGTGAGTCTGTTCGACGATGCCGCCCACAATGATTTCGCCATCCAGCGCCGGCACCTGGCCGGACACGTGCAGCCAGCCATCGGCTTCAACGGCGCGGGCGAAAGGACGGGGTTGGCCGCCACCGGCGGTGCTGCCGGTGCCGTAACGAGTAATGCTCATGAGGGTTTCTCCTATTGATAAGTGATAGGTCAAAAACGTGTGTTCTTGAGAAATTCCGCCAGACGCGGTGATTGCGGGCGTTCGAAGAGTTCCTTGGGAGGCCCCTGCTCTTCGATCCGCCCCTGATTCATGAAGACGATCTTGTCCGAGACTTCGAAGGCGAAGCGCATTTCGTGGGTCACCAGCAGCATGGTCATGCCGTCCTCGGCCAGGCCCTTAATCACGCTCAACACTTCGCCGACCAGTTCCGGATCGAGGGCCGAGGTCACTTCGTCGAACAGCATCAGGCTCG
Organism: Pseudomonas sp. ZS1P83; assembly: GCF_054897825.1. NCBI lineage: Bacteria > Pseudomonadati > Pseudomonadota > Gammaproteobacteria > Pseudomonadales > Pseudomonadaceae > Pseudomonas > Pseudomonas sp. ZS1P83. The sequence goes on along the minus strand of NZ_CM142706.1, from coordinate 1,833,505 downwards.
GGTTCATCGCAATCGCCCGGGCAATCGCCACACGCTGTTGTTGGCCGCCGGACAACTGACCAGGGTAGTGGTCGCGCCGCTCCAGCAAGCCGACCCGTTCCAGCCATTTTTCCGCCAGGGCAACCGCTTCATCCTTGTGCAGCTTTTTGACCTTGAGCAGACCGAGGGTGACGTTCTGCAACGCCGTGAGATGCGGAAACAGGTTGAATTGCTGAAACGCCATGCCGGTCATCGCACGATGGCGGGCGATGACTTTTTCCGGGTGACGCACGCGCTTGCCGTTGATCTCGTCATAACCGATGGACTCGCCATCGAGCATGATCTGCCCGCCCTGAAACTCTTCGAGCATGTTCACGCAACGCAGCAGCGTGGTCTTGCCCGAACCGCTGGAACCGATCAGCGTCACGACGTTGCCGCGCTGCATCGTCAGGTCCACGCCCTTGAGCACTTCGAGCGGGCCGTACTTTTTGTGCAACCCGCGAATGTCCAGCAGGGGCTGATCGTTTTGAGCGTTATTAGGTTGAGTCATGGCAAGGCCACCCGCTTTTCAATGTGCCGGCCGAGTAATTCGATGGCGTAGTTGATGACGAAAAACAGAAATCCGGCGAACAGGTAAAACTCGAGGGTCATGAAGGTTCGGGCGATGATTTGCTGCGTGCTGAGCAACAACTCAGCCACACCGATCACCGACAACAGCGTCGAAGCCTTGACGATCTCGGTGGACGAGTTGACCCAGGTCGGCAAGATCTGCCGCAGCGCCTGAGGCAACAGCACGTAGCCGAGCGATTGATAAAACGTCAGGCCGATGGCCTTGCTCGCTTCCATCTGACCACTGGGCAGCGCTTGCAACGCGCCGCGAACAATCTCGGCGACGTGGGAGCCGCAAAACAGCGTCAGCCCCAACGCGCCGGCCTGAAACGCACTGATCTGCCAGCCCAGCGCAGGTGCCATATAGAAGCAGGCAAGCACCAATACAAACACTGGCGTGCCGCGAATCAGGTCGACGTAAAACCGAAAAGGCGCACGCATCCAGAACTTGCCGTACGTCAGCACCAGACCAGCGACGATGCCGACTATCGTGCCCAACAGAATGGCCAGGGCCGAAACCTGCACACTGGTCAGAAAGCCTTGCCACAGGACTTCCCGCGCCACCCATAACTCATGCAACCAACTAGGGGATTCGTACATGTGGGCCTCCTATCGGCGAATCGCCAGACGCTGCTCGAGGTAACGCAGCATCATGGCAATGAGGTAACAGGCCGCCACATAGAGCGCTGTGGTCACCATCCAGGTTTCAATCACCCGGTAGCTCTCGACATTGATCTTGCGCGCGTAATAAGTCAGCTCTGGCACGGCAATCGCAGCAGCCAGCGAGGTGTCCTTGAACAGCGAGATGAAATTGTTCGACAAGGCCGGCAGTACATTGCGCAGCATCACCGGCACGGTGACGTAGGCCTTGACCTGCCACTCACCGAGACCGATTGCCAACCCGGCTTCACGTTGCCCCTTGGGAATGCTCAACAACCCGCCACGAAACACTTCGGTCAGATAGGCCCCGGCATACAGCGACAGCGTGATGATGAACGACGGGATCTTGTCCAGACGGACCCCCAGGCTCGGCAAGGCGAAGTAGATCAACAGAATCAACACCAGAATCGGCGTGTTACGGATGACCGTCACATACACCGACGCCAGCACCCGCAATGCGCGGTGCTTTGAAAGCAAAGCAAACGCCATCATCAGGCCGATCACGCAACCGATGGCGATCGACACCAGCGCCAGTTCAAGGCCCAGACCGAGCCCCGCCAGCAAGGTGTCGAAATCGCGCCACACGGCGGCAAAGTTCAACTGATAGTTCATGGTCAGCAGTACCTTGAGCGGGGCGATTTATGACCGCCCCGCTCTCACGGGATCATTTGAATTCGACGGGGAAGCCAATCGCGGGGGTAGGCAGATCGACGCCGAACCACTGCTTGAAGGACGCCGCGTAAGTCGGGAACTCAACGCCGGTCATGGCTTCATGCAGGGCAGTGTTGACGAAGTTCAGCCAGTCCTGATCGCCGCGTTTGACGGCGCACGCGTAGGTTTGCGGGCTCCAGGCGTAAGCGGGGCTGCGATAGCGACCCTGGTTCTGCACCATCAGGTATTTCACCGACGACTGATCGGTGGCAGCGGCATCGGCGCGGCCGGAGTTCACCGCCTGATACATCAGGTCCACGCTGTCGTATTGATCAACCTTGGCTTTGGGCAATGCCTGATGCACCAACTCTTCGGCGTACACGTTTTGCAGCACCGCTACGGTGACGCTGTCGTTGGCGGCTTTGAGGTCTTCGATTTCCTTGTACTTGCTGTTGGCCGGCAACAGCAGGCCGACGCCTTCGCGGTAGTACGGCAGGGTGAATGCCACCTGCTGCGCTCGGCTGGCGGTGACGGTAATGAACTGACAGCTCATGTCGACCTTGTCAGTGAGCAAGTTGGGAATCCGCGCATCGGACGACTGCACCACGAACTCGACTTTGCTCGGGTCGTTGAACAAACCTTTGGCCACCATCCGCGCAATATCAATATCAAACCCCTGCAACTTGCCATCCGCTCCCTGGAAGTGCCACGGCGCATTGGTACTGCCCGTGCCCACAATCAGTTTCCCGCGGGCCAGCACGCTATCGAGCTTGCTGTCCGCCGCCTGGGAAACACCCATGGCAGCAGCCGAAGCCGCGAGAACAAAAACACACGCTTTAAACAAGGAAAGTCGGCGATGCATGGCAAGCACTCCAGGATGATGTTTATTCCGCTATACCGGAACTAGGTATGTAACAACGGAATAGACAGCAGAAAGTGTGCCACAGGTCTACGGTGAAATCACAAAGCAACTGAAATCCCAACTGAATCAACGGGATGCAAATGCACAAAACAAACGTCACCCAACACCGCACAGCGCGAGCGCTACCGTAGGCCACAGTCGGTGGGTAATTGAGCACCCATCGAGGGCGAGTGAGCCCCATGGGTGTCACGAAAACCGGCAGCCCGTAGCGGCACTCGCTTTTCACTGTTGTTACACGACACCCTGAACCGCTAGCATATGGCCACCAGCCCACCACTCCGGTGGGCCAAAATAGGGACGTTTTACATGAGTGCGATCGGCAATTTTCTCTGGTTCATTCTCGGTGGTGTGGTCATGGGCCTGAGCTGGTGGCTGTTGGGCGTCCTTGCGTTTGTGACTGTCGTCGGTATTCCGTGGGGCCGCGCGTGCTTTGTCATCGGCACCTTTTCGTTTTTCCCGTTTGGCAAGGAGGCGGTCAATCGCAAGGACCTGTCGAACAAAGAAGACCTGGGCACCAGCGGCCTGGGTGTGGTCGGCAATGTGATCTGGTTCCTGTTCGCTGGCATCTGGCTGGCCATCGGTCATGTGATCTCGGCCCTACTGTGCTTTGTCACCATCATCGGCATTCCATTCGGCATCCAGCATTTGAAACTGGCTGGCATCGCCCTGGCGCCAATCGGCAAAACCATCGTCAGCAAGGACTTGGCCGCCGCTTCGCGCAAACTCAATGCCGAAGAAATGGCCATGAAACTGCGCCAGACAACCTGATCGCCTAGGGAAAGGCCGGCAAGTGATCGTTCCCGTGTTCTGGGAACGATCAAACAAGGTGAATCAAAACGATGCGCAAAACATAGGCAACAGCGCTCTACCTGTAATTTCTGACAGTAGACTGATCGCGGCTGACTCCTTTACCGTCAACAGGCACTCGATGCACTGTGAAAAAGGAGATTTCAATGAACTCGAAAATCGCTCGCAAGGCGCTGGCCCCGGTCTATCGCAAGGCCCTGAAAACCTGGCACCCGGTGATCTTGTACTTCGGCAGTCAACATTGTCCCGCCTGCGAAACGGCCGGACCGATCTTTCGCCAGATCGCTGAGCCGTATCGGCATCAGGCCCAAATCTACATGTTGAACACCAGCGAATCGCCTCGGCATCCGGATGTCACTGGTACCCCGACCGTGCTGTTTTACAAGGACGGGAAGCTGCTGAAGAAGCTCAAGGGCATTGGCACTGAGCAAACCTTGCAGGAGGATTTCGCCAGGCACATCGGCAAGGTGAAACCGGCAACGATGAAACGTAAACCGGGTCACGATCTTGGGTGGTTGCGCCAGACCCTGCGCAGGTTGTGCACTGTGCCTCGTGCAACTCGGCAGTTGAATCGGCGGGTTTGCTGTTAGTCCGCGCCGTTCCAGTGTTTGACGGATCGCTTTGGCGAAGCTTTTGCTCTTAGCGATTTTTGACCTGCTCTATATACCGGACTACCGCCGCCGACTTCTCGAATCGCCGATGGATCAACGACAACCACGAACTCGCCTCGCACCCTTTGATTGCCCGGTACAACACGCCCGGCAAACCGACATGCCCGACCACCGATTCGGGCACCACCGCCACGCCCTGCCCCAACGACACCAGCGCTATGACCGCCACCAGCCCGCCCGGTTGCGCCCCCAGTTTCGGCGCAAATCCACCCTCGGCGGCGACTTGCAAAGTGCCGCTGATTTGTTCCGGCAGGATGAACGTCTCGTTCAGCAAATGTTCCGGGACAATCTCTGGCAGACGGCACAGCCAGGACTCGGCAGGCACCGCCAGCACAAAACCTTCTGCATCCAGGCGAATGGCGTCCAGGCCCTCAGGCAGGGTCATGGGTGAGCGGACATAGCCAATATCGAAACGCCCCTCGACCACCATCACCGGCAATGACGCCATGGGACTTTCCCGTACGTTCAGGCTGACGTCAGGACACTCGCGACTGAAGGATTGCACCTGTTTCTGCAGCAAGCCCGAATACACCGCCGAAGCCACGTAACCCAGTTCGATATGGCCAATATCCCCGCGCCCGGCACGCTGGGCGCTGTACTGAGCGTATTCGAATTGCCGCACCGTCGCCTCGGCCTCGATCACCAGCGCAGCGCCGGCCTCGGTCAGGCTGACTTCACGTGTTTGGCGCACGAACAATCGCGTGCCGAGTTCGTTCTCCATGTCCTGGATCTGTCGAGTCAAGGTCGGCGGTGCAATACCGAGTTGTTCGGCGGCGCGGGTGAAGTTGCCTTGCCGGGCAACGGCCAGAAAATAGCGGAAATGGCGAATATCCATCGATGCGTTAGCTCAAAGGTAATGAAGTGACAAGGCGTGCCTAACAAAGAAAGCACCAACCGGCGATAAGCTGCACTGACTTTTACAGTAGAGAAACGCTGCCATGCCCGTCAAACCCAAGGTGAGTCCGCGACTGACGTTACTCACAGCCTCAGGCGTTTGCTCGCTGATCGTCCTCGACACCAACATCGTCGCCGTAACGCTGCCCACGATCGCCCGGGACCTGGGTGCAAACTTTGCCGACATCGAATGGGTGGTCAGCGCTTACATGCTGGCCTTCGCAGCCCTTTTATTGCCGGCTGGAAGCATCGCCGACCGTTTTGGTCGGCAGAAAACCTTGATCTGCGGGTTGGCCATTTTCATCCTCGCGTCCATCGGTTGCGGTGCCGCGCCTAATGCGCTGTTTCTCGACATCGCCCGGGCGATCAAGGGTGTCGGTGCGGCATTGCTGCTGACCTCGGCCCTCGCCTCCATCGGCCACACGTTTCACGATGAAGTGGAACGGGCCAAGGCCTGGGCGTTCTGGGGCGCGTGCATGGGGGTGGCGATGACCGCCGCGCCGACGGTCGGTGGGCTGATCACCGAATACATGGGCTGGCGCTGGATTTTCTACCTTAACCTGCCCGTCGGATTGTTCCTGATGGTGATGGTCTGGCGCGCCGTGCCGGAGTCGCGCGACACCCAATCCGCACGCCTCGACCCCTGGGGCAGCCTGGCATTCAGTGCGAGTTTGCTGTGCCTGATCTGGGGCCTGATTGAGGCGAACCGGATTGGCTGGAGCAACCCGCTGACCTACGCCCGGCTCATCGGCGGCGCCCTGTTGCTGGGGCTGTTCGTGGTGATTGAGCGGATGCAGCAGAGGCCGATGGTCGACCTGCAACTGTTCAAGCATCCGCGGTTCATCGGCGCGTTATTGGGTATGTTTGCTTACGCCGGGTGCGCCCAGGTGATGATGACCCTGCTGCCGTTCTACCTGCAAAACGGCCTGGGTTTCTCGGCCATCGCTTCAGGTCTGGGGATGTTGCCGTTTGCCCTGACGATGCTGATTTGCCCGCGCATCGGCGTTCGTCTGGCGAGTCGATTTGCCCCAGCCACGTTGATGGCCGCCGGTCTGACCCTGGTCGGCAGCGGCAATCTGCTCAGTGCCTGGGCGGTCAGCAGCGGCGGTTACCTGCCCTTCGCCCTGGCGATTGCCGTGACCGGCGCCGGTGCAGGGCTGCTCAACGGCGATACGCAAAAGAACATCATGGCCTGCGTGCCACGGGAGCGCACGGGCATGGCCTCAGGTATGAGCACCACCATGCGCTTCAGCGCAATCGTGTTGGCCATCGGCGTGTTCGGCGCGTTGCTGTCCAGTCATACCGAGCTGCTGTTACGCACCAGTCTGCCTGCGCATGGTGCGCAATGGCTCGGCCAAACCCAGGGCATCGCCTCGCGGGTGGTGGCTGGCGACATGACGGCGGCGATGAGCCTGTTGCCAGAAGCCGCTCGCCCAATGGTCGAACCGCTAGCTCGGCAAGCCTTCGTCGGTGGTTTCAGCCTGCTGCTTTGGGTGGCGGGTTTGCTGGCATTGTTGGGGGCGCTGGTGGTGGGCACGCTGATGCGTAATCCGATCCCCGTCCCCTCGACTGCAGCCGTCGACGTTAAGGCTTAAACGACGCCAATACCCGCTGGGCATTCGCTACCAGCCCCGCGAGTGTGTTTACCGTCCGGAAAAACGCAATCTGGATAGCTGACGCAAATCCCCGTCGAGGTAATAGTTATCGGTCCAGCTGTCATCCGCCGCCAACGGCTGGACCTGTTTGAGCGCGAGTTTCTTGGCAAAATAGCGAAAGCGGTAATGCTCGTAAAACCGCAGCAGCTCCAGACCATAACGGTCCGCCAGATCGGTATTGCCGCGAATGATCAAGTAGTTCTCGTCATTGCCATTGCTCGCCGCGGCACTGAGGTTATGGCTGCCACTGATGATCGTCGGTGCATCGCTGGTGAAGTCCGTCACGACGGCTTTGGTGTGCACCAGCAGGTTGCCCTTCTGGCCTTTCATGTTCTCTCTGAGCCAGCCTTCCAGCCCGGTGTTGAGCAGCGCGGTGGCGGCGAATTCGGCGGTGCGGTCAGCGTGGAAACCGGTGATCCGGCTGGCGGTGTTTTGCAGGCCGTAACGCAAAATGTCGTCGTGGGACTGACCGAGCAAACCGTTCAGGATTTCGTCGGGCAAGGCGAACGCGGTGACGAACAGCACGTCCTTTTTCGCGGCGTTGATAATCTCGACAAACTCACCCAGATCCCCTTTGCCCGAGCGCGGTGAGAACCCGGCGAACATCGGTTGCAGCGGATCCATCGGGTTGTTCTGCGTGAGCCAGTTTCGGGTGGCGCCGACATCCGCCGGGTTAGCCCAGACCTGCTCGAAGGTGTGCAGATAGCTTGCGCTGACTTGCGTGTCATCCAGCACATGCACCACGTTGGCCTGGCGGTAGACGCCGTTGGGCGTGAAATTGGTGCTGCCGCAAAGCACCGCTTCGGGCTGCCGCTGTCCCGCTGCGTCGAGCCGGCTCAGCACCATGAATTTGTTGTGGAAGATGTTATGGGTGACTCGGCCGCGCTTGTTCTCTGCCGGGATGTTTTCCAGGCTGGCCTCGTTCATGGTGGTGTCTTCATCGTCCGGCTGGGCGTGATACAGCACGCGAACGTTTACCCCACGTGCGAACGCTGCATTGACGGCATCGACGATGGCCTGCAATTCATACTCGTAGATGGCAATGTCCAGCGCCCATTGGCCATCCACCGCACGCTCGATAAAACCCAGCAGACGCCCGAGCAAACCGTTTTCCAGCCATTGCCGCGGGGCATCCGGCCAGGCTTCGATGGGCAGGTTCTTGTTGGCGGTGATCAACGCGTCGAGCTCGGGAAATTTACGCTGGAACGCTTGGCTGGCGGCGACCGCGCGGTTGAAGATCACGCTTTGGTTATTTGGCAGGCCATTGTCGGAGGTGACCGTCACTTCCAGAAATTCACCCAGTTGCGGCGCATCAACGGTGCCGTAGGCCAGGTGGATTCGGTAATGGATCGTCATCCCCGGATTGACCGCGTAATCGGCCCAGCGAAATTTCTGCAACGGCGCGATATCGCTGGGGGTGGCGTGAAACTGGGGAAACGTATGCACCTTGCCGAGGAAGGTCAGCCTGTTGAACAGGAACAGCCACGGCTTGGGGCCTTGCTGTTTTTCGATGGCGAAACCCAATAGGCCTTTACGTCGGGGTTCGGCCAGGTCCATGGCCAACAACACACCATTGGTACCGGCGTAAGCCTTGACGCGGAAGTCATCCTGATGGTTGGCGGCTAGAACGCGCATGCTTCACTCCTGTGATTTTTCGGCTCACTGCATATCATCGATATGTTGATATTCGGCCTGCAACTCGGTGGCCATCACCTTAGCCCGTCCAAGCCGAATCGGCCCGCGTTCGATGTCGATCAGCAGCCCCGGACAATCAAGCGCCGGCAACCTTGACCAGTCCTTCAATCGGCCATCGGTCACCAACAACAATCGCTGCTGTTCTGCCGGAAAGCGTTTTTGCCGTGCTGTCAGCCATTGCCTCGCCTCTCCCAGCGCCGCCAGTAACGGCGTACCACCGCCCGCTCCCAGGCCATCAAGCCAGTTGCGCAAACCGGCGGAGGCTTTCAGCCCTTGCACTTGCCATTTCGGTAGATTGCCACTGGCCGTCAGTAACGCCAGGCGTGCACGCTGGCGATAGGCGTCGTCGAACAGCTGCGCCAGCAAGCCCTTGGCATCGCTCAGTGCCTGATGACGGCGTGTCGAGGCCGAGGCGTCGACGATCACCAGCCACAGTTCGTGGGGCGAACGGGTGCGCAGGTGAAACAAGACATCGTCGCGCTGACGCGGGCGGCCATTCAGCAATGTGCCGGGCCAATTGATCGAGCCGTTCCGTGCCGCGTGACGTTTACCCTGCTTGCCGTTGTCCAGCCGTCCGGCGCGGGGTCTGGCATTCGCCCCCGCGTCAGATCGAGGGCGAACGCCTAGGGCTTTTTTGGCCAGCTCGGCACTTCACGTCGTGCGCCGACCGGTAATGCCTGGGCGGGCATTTCCCCCCATTGACCCTGGCCTTCGCTCGGGTTGGTATTTTGGGTCGAGGGCGGCTGACTGTGTTGCGGCGCCGGTGGCGACGGCTCGCGGCGGCGATGGCGCAAGGCAAATTCGGCGACGGCGTCGATATCTTCCTCGGCGATTGCGCTCGCCCCGCGCCACGCTGCATGGGCACGCGCCGCGCGCAACCAGACCAGGTCGGCCCGCAAGCCATCGACGCCGGCGGCAAAGCAGCGCTCGGTAATCTGCGCCAGCGCATGATCGTCGAGAGGGACACTTGCCAGCGCGCTGCGCGCTTTCTGGCAACGTTCACGCAGAGACTGCTGCTGGCTTTCCCATTCAGCGCAGAAGCTGTAGGGATCGCTGTCGAAATCCAGCCGACGGCGGATAATCTGACCCCGTTCGGCCGGTGCCGTGTGACCACTGAGGGCGACGTTCAGGCCAAAGCGGTCGAGCAGTTGCGGACGCAGCTCACCCTCTTCCGGGTTCATGGTGCCGATCAGCACGAACTTCGCCGAATGCCGATGGGAAATGCCGTCACGTTCGATCAGATTGGTGCCGCTGGCGGCCACATCCAACAGCAGGTCCACCAGGTGATCGGGCAATAAATTGACCTCATCAACGTAGAGCACGCCGCCGTCAGCCTTGGCCAGCACACCGGGGGAAAACTGTGCGCGACCCTCGCTCAGCGCGGCGTCAAGGTCGAGCGTGCCCACCAACCGTTCTTCGGTGGCGCCCAACGGCAATGTCACGAATTGGCCGCTGGCCAGCAGATCCGCCAGGCCTCGGGCCAGCGTTGACTTGGCCATGCCGCGGGGGCCTTCGATGAGTACGCCGCCAATTCTTGGGTCGATGGCGGTCAGGTAGAGGGCGAGTTTGAGATCGTCGGCGCCGACCACGGCGGAGAGAGGGAAATGGGGGGTGTCGGTCATGTCGGGTTTCTCATCATGGTCGGTGATTGATCGTTCCCACGCTCCGCGTGGGAATGCAGCCCGGGACGCTCTGCGTCCCAAAAGCCGAACGCGGAGCGTCCGTTGAGGCATTCCCACGCAGAGCGTGGGAACGATCGGTTAGCTGTCTTCTTCTATGTCGAGCAACAAATTCTCCAGCGCCTCCCGATACTCACCCGGCTCCTTCCACATCCCCCGCTGCTGCGCCTCCAGCATCCGTTCAGTCATATCGCGCAACGCATGCGGATTATGCTCACGAACAAAATCCCGGGTCGCCGGGTCCAGCAAATACGCCTCCGCCAGCAACGCATACTGGTGATCGTCGATCAGCTGCGTGGTCGCGTCGAACGCAAAAACATTATCAACCGTTGCCGCGAGTTCAAACGCACCTTTATAGCCGTGGCGCTTCACGCCGTCGATCCACTTGGGATTGGCCGCCCGGGAGCGGATCACCCGGTTCAGCTCTTCCTTCAACGTGCGGATCTTCGGCAAGTCCGGCTGACTGTGATCGCCATGGTAACTGGCCGCTGCTTCACCACTGAGGCTTTCTACGGCCGCGAGCATGCCGCCCTGGAACTGGTAATAGTCGTTGGAGTCGAGCAAGTCGTGCTCACGGTTGTCCTGGTTTTGCAGCACAGCTTGCACTTGGCTCAGGCGCTGAGCGAACTGCTCTCGCGCCGCGGTGCCTTCGTCAGAACCGCCGTAAGCGTAGCCGCCCCAGTTCAAATAAACGTCGGCCAGGTCATCGCGGCTTTGCCACAGACGACCATCGATGGCGCCCTGCACACCCGCGCCGTAAGCGCCCGGTTTGGCGCCAAAGATGCGCCAACCGGCCTGACGCCTGGCCGCGTCTTCATCCAGCCCCGATTGCATCAACGCTTCGCGCTCGGCACGCACCTTGGCGGCCAGGGGGTTGAGGTCGTCCGGCTCGTCGAGGGCCGCGACCGCTTGCACGGCGGCGTCGAACAGACGGATCAAATTGGCGAAGGCATCGCGAAAGAATCCGGAGACGCGCAAGGTCACGTCCACGCGCGGCCGGTCCAGCAGGCTCAGTGGCAGAATTTCGAAGTCGTCGACCCGCTGACTGCCCGTCGCCCAGACCGGGCGCACGCCCATCAGCGCCATGGCCTGGGCGATGTCATCGCCGCCGGTGCGCATGGTCGCGGTGCCCCACACCGACAGGCCGAGTTGGCGCAGGTGATCGCCGTGGTCTTGCAGGTGTCGCTCAAGAATCAGGTTGGCCGACTGGAAACCGATGCGCCACGCGGTGGTGGTCGGCAGGTTACGCACGTCCACCGAGTAGAAGTTGCGCCCGGTCGGCAGCACGTCGAGTCGACCGCGACTCGGCGCACCACTGGGGCCGGCCGGCACGAAACGGCCGCTGAGCGCGTCGAGCAGACCGCGCATTTCCGCCGGACCGCAGGCGTCCAGCCGTGGAGCGACGACCTCACGCAGGCTATCGATGATGGCTTTCACCTCTGACCAGCCTGGCGCGTTCAGCAGCTCACTCTCAGTGTTCAAGGCCTGCTCGATCAGCTGTGTGGCGAACAATTCCAGACGTTCGCGGGTATCACCGGCTGTGCGCCAGACTTCATCGGTGAGGGTTTGCAGTTCAATCGGACGCGGCCCGGTCCAAGGTTCGGCGAGCGCACAATCCAGCGGATCGAAGCCCAACGCGAACGCCTTGGCCAGCGCCCGCAGCAGACTCGAATGTGCGCCACGCCCATCGCCACGCGGGATACGCAGCAACGCCAGCAAGGTGTCAATACGCAAACGGCCGGTCGGCGACTCGCCGAACACATGCAAACCATCGCGGATCTGCGACTCTTTCAAGTCGCACAAATACGTGTCCAGACGCGGCAACCAGATCGCCGCATCGGCATCACTGTCGAGCTTCTCATCCAGTTGCAGTTCACGGTCGATGTGCGTTTCGCGCACCAGTTGCAGGATGTCGCGCTGCAATTCCCGGGCACGGCGCGGATCGAGCAATTGCGCTTCGTAATACTCGTCGGCGAGTAATTCGAGGTTGCGCAACGGACCGTAGGTTTCGGCACGCGTCAGCGGCGGCATCAGGTGATCGATGATCACGGCCTGGGTGCGGCGCTTGGCCTGGGCGCCCTCGCCCGGGTCGTTGACGATGAACGGATAGATGTTCGGCAGCGGCCCGAGCAACGCATCCGGCCAGCAATTCTCCGACAGCCCGACCCCCTTGCCCGGCAGCCATTCCAGATTGCCGTGCTTGCCGACGTGGATCACGCCGTGGGCGCCGTAGGTATTACGCAACCAGAAGTAGAACGCCAGATAACCGTGAGGCGGCACCAGGTCCGGGTCGTGATACACCGCGCTCGGATCAACCTGATAACCGCGCGTCGGTTGGATACCGACGAAGGTCAGGCCAAAGCGCAACCCGGCGATCATCATTCGCCCGCCACGGAACATCGGATCGCTTTGCGGCGTGCCCCAACGTTCCAGCACGGCCTGGCGGTTGGATTCCGGCAAGGCGTTGAACATCAGCAGATAGTCGTCCATCGACAGGCTTTGCTGACAGGGACGCTGGTCAAGGGTGTCGAGGTCGTTGCTGACGCCACCGAGCAATTGCTGGATCAACGCGGTGCCCGTGTCCGGCAACTGCGCCGGTAGCGGATATCCTTCGGTGTGCAGCGCACGGAGGATATTCAGCGCGGCGGCCGGGGTGTCGAGGCCCACGCCGTTACCGATACGCCCATCACGGGTCGGGTAGTTGGCGAGGATCAGGGCGATGCGCTTCTCGCCATTGGGCACGCGCGCCAGATCAATCCAGCGCCGCGCCAGTTCGGCGACAAAATCCATGCGTTCAGGTTGCGGTCGGTAGCAGACCACGTCGGATTGACTGCGCTCGCTGCGCCAGGCCAGGTCCTTGAAGCTGATCGGCCGGCTGATGATTCGGCCATCCAGTTCCGGTAGCGCGATGTGCATCGCCAGGTCACGTGGACCGAGCCCCTGTTCACTGGCGCGCCAACCGGGCTCGTTGTCCTGGGCGCAAATCGCCTGAATCACTGGGATGTTGCGACGAAACGGTCGCAGGTGCGGCGCTTCGGGGCTGGATTGAGCGAAACCGGTGGTGTTGAGAATCACCCCCGCTTCGACTTCATCCAACCAGTCCTCGACCGCCGTTAGGCAGCCGGGCTCTTTCAAACTGGCCAGCGCAATCGGCAACGGGTTCAACCCCGCGGCCTGCAAACGCTGGCAGAAAACATCGATGAAACCGGTGTTCGCCGCCTGCAAATGCGAGCGGTAGAACAGCACCGCAGCTACCGGTTGATCGGCCTGCCAGTCGGCTTGCCAATCGTGAAGGTCTGCGGGGCTTTTTTGCGGATGGTAGATCGCCGTGCGCGGCAGGGTTTGCGGCTCGGCCCAGGCGTAATCGCGTCCCAGCCAACGATTGGCGAGGCAGCGGAAAAAATCCAGGGCATTGCTCATGCCGCCCTGACGCAAAAAATGCCAAAGCCGATCGCGGTCGCCGGCAGCCACGGTGCTCAGGTCGCTGAGTTCCGGGTCCGGGCGGTCATCGCCGGGCACCAGAATCAGCTGCACGCCGCGCTGAGACAACTCTACCAAGCGCTCCACGCCATAACGCCAATAGGCGATGCCGCCGTGCAGCGAGATCAGAATCACCTTGGCGTGGCGCAGCACTTCGTCGACATACAGGTCGACCGACGCGTGATTCTGCACCTGCATCGGATTGGCCAGGCGCACGCTCGGGTAATCGTCGGGTAACTGCTGTGCCGCTTCAGCGAGCAGCGCCAGGCTGGAATCGCCGCTGCACAGGATCACCAGTTCGGCGGGGGTCTGTCCAAGGTCGGCAATGTTGTCATCCGACACGAAACCGCCGGGCTGGGTCCTGAGCAGGTGCATGGCTTAAACGCTGAGCGCAGCGCGCAATTGCGCTTCGAGTTGCGCGGCGTCGAGTTCCTGGCCGATCAGCACCAAGCGCGTGGTACGCGCTTCTTCGGCGCCCCACTGACGGTCGAAATGCTTGTCGAAACGCGTGCCCACGCCCTGGATCAGCAAGCGCATCGGCTTGTTCGGGATCGCAGCGAAGCCTTTTACGCGCAGGATGCCGTGCTTGACGACGAGTTGGGTCAGCGCGTCCATCAGCAGGCTTTCGTCGGCTTGCGGCAGTTCGATGGAGATCGAATCGAACGCATCGTGATCGTGATCGTCTTCACCTTCGTGGTGGTGATCGTGGTGGCTGTGGCGGCTGTCGATGTGCTCTTCGGAACCGGCGCCGAGGCCGATCAGCACGTCCAATGGCACGCGGCCGCTGCTGGCTTCGATGACTTTTACGGCGGGCGGCAATTCTTCGGCGACTTCCAGGCGCACACGGGCCAGGTCTTCGGGGCTGATCAGGTCGGCCTTGTTGAGAATCACCAGGTCGGCGCTGGCCAGTTGGTCGGCGAACAGCTCGTGCAGTGGCGATTCGTGGTCCAGGTTCGGGTCGAGTTTGCGCTGGGCATCGACCTGGTCCGGGAAAGCCGCGAAGGTGCCGGCGGCGACCGCTGGGCTATCGACCACGGTGATCACCGCGTCAACGGTGCAGGCGCTGCGGATTTCTGGCCACTGGAAGGCTTGCACCAGCGGTTTTGGCAGGGCCAGACCCGAGGTTTCGATGAGGATGTGGTCGAGGTCGCCGCGGCGGGCGACCAATTCGCGCATCACCGGGAAGAATTCTTCTTGAACGGTGCAGCACAGGCAGCCGTTGGCCAATTCATAAACGCGGCCGCTGGCTTCTTCCTCAGTGCAGCCGATGGAGCACTGCTTGAGGATTTCGCCGTCGATGCCCAGCTCGCCGAACTCGTTGACGATCACCGCGATGCGGCGGCCCTGCGCGTTGTCGAGCATGTGCCGCAGCAAGGTGGTTTTGCCCGAGCCGAGGAAGCCGGTAACGATGGTGACGGGGAGTTTGGCCAGTGTTTTCATCGGATGCCCTTTGGCAAGGTGGCGGGCATACGGGACGACGACCGGCAACGCGGACGCGCGTGCCTGAAGAGTTCGCCACCGGATCACCCCGCCCGGTTGAAAGTGAGAATCTGTGTCGAGGCAGGTCTCCTGGCTGACGGCTTGCCAGTCGTTCGACTGGCGTTGGCTGCGCCTTCCCGCGGGCCCGATGGACAGGGCTTGCAGTGGCGTGGCAGCCAACAGAACCGTTCACAGTTGCGGGGGCAGCCGCGGCATCGACCGCGTTCCCTTCTTAGCTTCGGCAGACGCCGAAGAACCTCGAAAGCGCAAGGCTACGCATCGTGTGGGGGCGGGTCAATGTCTTGTGGCGCCCTCACCGGCCCCTTCGCGGGCAAGCCTCGCTCCTACAGATCGGTGGTGTTTCTGTAGGAGCGAGGCTTGCCCGCGAAGAATTCACCTCGGTCTCGAGTTGAGAACCCTTGCCAATTGACGCCCAACCCCCGGCCATGCTCTCCTACACACCTTGTTACGGGTGCCCTTCACAGGGTGAAACGGGAAACCGGTGAATCATGTGCTTTACTCTAAAGTCATGTCAGTCCGGTGCTGCCCCCGCAACGGTAAGCGAGCGAAGCGTCAGATCCACTGTGCCAGCAGTTTGGCATGGGAAGGTGATGTTTGCAGGTCAAGGCGAAAGCCAGCGCCCCTCGTGAGCCCGGAGACCGGCCCGCAACACAAAGTGACCATTACGATCACTGAATAACAAACCCGCGGTGGGCGGGCGCTGTTTGAACCTCTGCGTGCCCGACTCGCAGGGGTCTTCCATGCGCTCTATTCACCCGCTGACTGACCAGAGGGAAGCGCCATGTCGATCATCAGCAGTACCGGCAGCAACACCGATAAGAGCACCGCCAGCACCACCACGACCCTGACTCAACGCCTGACCGCCGCTGTGTGTGCGTCTATCCTTGGCGCCAGCCTGGTGTATTTCGCCGGTTTCTCGCACATCGAAGCGGTGCACAACGCCGCGCACGATACCCGCCACAGCTCTGCGTTCCCGTGCCATTGAGACCTGCTGACATGATCAAGCGTATTGCGCAAACCGCAGGGTTCACCGGGCTGCTGGCCGCCCTATTGCTGACCCTGCTGCAAAGCTTCTGGGTGGCTCCGCTGATTTTGCAGGCTGAGACTTACGAAAAATCCGAGCCTGCCGCTGTTGCAGTTCACGAACACGGCGCGGGTGCTGTCGCCGCTCACACTCACGACGCCGAAGCCTGGGAACCGGAAGACGGCTGGCAGCGCGTGCTGTCGACCACGGGCGGCAACCTGGTGGTAGCGGTCGGTTTCGCCCTGATGCTTGCCGGTCTTTACACCTTGCGCGCACCGACTCGCACTTCCCAAGGCCTGCTCTGGGGCCTGGCCGGTTATGCGACGTTCGTGCTGGCGCCGACCCTCGGTCTGCCGCCTGAGCTGCCGGGCACTGCCGCGGCTGATTTGGCGCAACGGCAGGTCTGGTGGATCGGCACTGCCGCCTCCACCGCAGTCGGCATCGCATTGATCGTGTTTAGCCGCCACTGGTTGATGAAAGTGCTCGGCGTGGCCATTCTGGCCGCTCCTCACGTGATCGGCGCACCACAACCGGAAGTCCACTCGATGCTGGCTCCAGAAGCCCTGGAAGCTCAGTTCAAAATCGCTTCGCAGCTGACCAACGTTGCGTTCTGGCTGGCCCTGGGCTTGATCAGTGCCTGGTTGTACCGTCGCAAAAGCGATGGTCAATACCACGCATGACTGACACCAGCGCAGCGCCGACCCTGGTAGTTGGCCTGGGCTGCCAGCGCGGCTGCCCCGTCAGCACGCTGCGGGCGCTGCTCGATCAGGCGTTACAAGCTCATAAGATCGAACTTCGCCAGATCATGGCGCTGGCCAGCATCGAACTGAAGCGCGAAGAACCTGGCTTGATCGAGTTGGCCGAACAGCTTGAATTACCATTGATGTACTTCAGCAGCGAACAACTGGCCGGCTATCAACCGCAACTGAGCCACCGCTCGGACATTGCGTTCGAACGCACCGGCTGCTACGGCGTCGCGGAAAGTGCCGCCCTGGCCCTGGCCGAACAACTGGCCCAGGCACCGGCAAAATTGCTGATTTCACGACAAAAATATGCCCAGGCCACCTTGGCATTGGCCTGCGTCGCCTAAAATCCTCGATAATCCCCGCCTTCGATCATGAGCAATCTTCATCTGAAGCTTTGTCCAGCCCCTTTTTCTCACAGGAACCGACGATGACCGTCTACTTCATTGGCGCAGGTCCCGGCGACCCGGAATTGATCACCGTCAAAGGCCAACGGCTGATTCGCAGCTGCCCGGTGATCATCTACGCCGGCTCCCTGGTGCCCGCCGCCGTGCTGGAGGGCCATCGCGCCGAACACGTGGTCAACAGCGCCGAACTGCACCTGGAACAGATCATCGAGCTGATCAAGACTGCCCATGCCAAGGGCCAGGACGTGGCTCGTGTACATTCCGGTGATCCGAGTCTTTACGGTGCCATTGGCGAGCAGATTCGCTACCTGCGCGAACTCGACATCCCTTTTGAAATTATTCCCGGCGTCACGGCCACGGCGGCCTGCGCGGCACTGTTGGGCGCCGAACTGACGTTACCCGATGTGTCGCAAAGCGTGATCCTGACCCGCTACGCCGACAAGACCGCCATGCCCGCCGGCGAAGCGCTGGGCAGCCTGGCACAGCATGGGGCGACCATGGCGATTCATCTGGGGGTCAATCATCTGCAGAAAATCCTGGTTGAATTGCTGCCGCATTACGGAGCGGATTGCCCGATCGCGGTGATTCACCGAGCGACCTGGCCGGATCAGGATTGGGTGGTGGGGACGCTTGAGGACATTGCTGCGAAGGTTGAAGCCAAGGGATTTCGGCGCACAGCATTGATTCTGGTGGGCCGAGTGTTGGGCAGTGATCACTTCAGTGAGTCATCGCTGTACCGCGCTGGGCATGCGCATCTCTACAGACCCTGAGCCAAGCACAACCCTGTGGCGAGAAGATTTATCGCCCATAAAAAAACGGCGCTCACGGGGCTAATGCCAGTCAGTTAAGCTGACTGGCATTTTTCTTTCTGATCGGATACTTCGGTGATTTAAGCCGGATGGCCCGAGGATAAATACGCTCCTCTCGCCGATGCGGCAGGACATAGTGCGGGGCTGAGGCATGCAACTCAGCCAGGTACTTGGGGATGTTCCCGGAACGGTCGGCGGAGACGCTGTTGATAAACCCGAGAATCGCCCAGGTGCAGGCGGTAAAACTCATTTCGCATGGGTAAATACCTGGACAGTGACGACTCATCTCCACCATCTGATAGCGCAACAAGTTGTAGCCCAACAACACCCCCCACAGCTCCTGCTCGATCATCTCGGGCGTCTTGCTACGCAACGTATAACTGCTGTTGAGCAAGGTCTGTTTCATCTCCCGAAACCCTAATTCGACTTCCCATCGCTGGCTGTACAGGTCGACGATTTCGTCGGATGGAAAGCGCAGCGGGTCGGCCATTGAGGTCAGGATCTGACACACCTTGCCTTTGACGGTTTTGCTCAGAAGTCGCGCGGTCAGGCGCTCCGGCAGCCCCGGCCATTGCTTGCGGGCCTGCGGCGAAGTGTTTAATGAGACAACCGCATCCTGGCGCCCCAAACGCTGAAGCACTTCGTACTGCGAGCCTTTTTTCAGCGGCATCAGCCAGTGACGTTCGATCCCTGCCTGCTGCCATTGATGCAGTAAACCTAACGAATAAAAACCACGATCAAATAGCGTCAACGAGTGATCGGGCGTGGTCTCGATCAGTTGCTCCGCCAGCTTCATCTCGTTGCTGCGATAGCCGTCAAACGCACTGCCGATCAGCAAATGGCTGGTCAACTCCATCTGGCAGACCATGCGCACCTGCGGAAAACCAGTGTCGCCATGCTGGTTACTGGCGGAGTCGTAACGTGCACGGTTTTCCGGCGTATCGGGTGTTCGCCAGACGACACCGTCGACACCCAGTAAGCGCAAACCGGCCCAAGTCGGATGAGCGGCCGCCTCATGCCAACTTTTCTGAGTCAGATGGAAGACCTGTCGTACAGCCTCGCTGCCCAATCTCTGACGGGCTTGAACCACCGCGCTGGGTGCCACCAACGGGCGCTGGCCCGGCAGCATGATATTCATGCGGCTGACCACATCCCACGCCGACATGCGCCGAAAGAACGCCATGGAGATCACGCACCAAAGCATCATTTCCAACGGCAAGCGCCGCTTGCGTAAAGTCGCAACGCCTGCCTGTTCAAGTGCCTGCTCGACCAAAGAAGGATCGAGCAAGGAATTCAATCCCTCAATTGAGTTGGGGGGGAGACGATGTTGTGGGTCAGTTCCAGTGCCCGAGCGAGACGCATAAAAAAATCCGATGCCAATACAGGCATCGGATTTTGATTTCTTGCGGCCAAAGGTCAAGCAAAAGGGCTTAACTGATCGGCATTACGCTCACGGGGCGCCGTTTTTTTTTGCAGCGAACACCTTACTTAGTAGTAGGCGTTTTCTTTCTGCGTGTGGTCGGTGACATCACGAACACCCTTGAGCTCAGGAATGCGCTCGAGCAAGGTGCGCTCAATGCCTTCGCGCAGGGTGACGTCTGCCTGGCCGCAGCCCTGGCAACCGCCGCCGAACTTCAGTACGGCGATGCCGTCTTCGACCACATCGATCAGACTGACCTGACCGCCGTGGCTGGCCAGCCCCGGGTTGATCTCGGTTTGCAGGTAGTAGTTGATGCGCTCGTTGACCGGGCTGTCGGCGTTGACCATCGGGACTTTGGCGTTTGGCGCCTTGATGGTCAGCTGGCCGCCCATGCGGTCGGTGGCGTAGTCGACTACCGCATCGTCCAGGAAAGCTTCGCTGAACGAGTCGATGTAGGCGGTGAAGCTTTTCAGCCCCAGCGCCGTGTCTTCAGGTTTTTCTTCGCCCGGCTTGCAGTAAGCAATGCAGGTTTCGGCGTACTGAGTGCCAGGCTGGGTGATAAAGACGCGGATGCCGATGCCTGGGGTGTTCTGCTTGGAAAGCAGATCTGCCAGATAATCGTGGGCGGCGTCGGTAATGGTAATAGCGGTCATGGAAACTCCTCGCAGGCTTGGGCGCAGTTTACGCCAATCATCGCGCAGCACAAAGTCCTAGTATTTTTGTCGGGAAAGAGCCGGAACCGCCATGTCCGTAGGTTCACCGTCAATCCAGCCTTTAAGCCACCGATAGCTGCATTTTTCCACCCACTCGTAACTTGCCCAGGAAGCCACGCCGATTGTCGCTGCGCAAACGACGAACATCACGTAGGGGTTTACCCCATAACGCTGTGCGACAAAACCACCCGCAGACAGCACCAGGACGTGCATCAAGTACACAGAGTAGGAACAATCGCCCAGTAGCTTGAGCACCCTGCTGTTCTCGAAATAGCGCTCCAGCGCCATACACGCCATTACCAGCACCGCGCTCGGCAGCCCCCAGGCCAGCAACCGTGGCTGCGGCGCCAGGTGATAAATCGCCAGCAACGCGCCACCAATTCCCAGCAACGGCAGCCACAATCCGGGTTTGATCCAGCCGCGACGGTAGATCATGCCGATGGCGATCCCCAGCAGAAACTCATAAACAATGTCCGAACGGTAGAACTCGCTGATCCAGCCGTAGCCGGTCCAGGCCTGACACACGGCAAACAGCAGCGCCGCGACGATCAGCAGCCGAACCTGCAAGCGAAACAGCAGCGCCCAAGCAAACAGCACATAGAAGAGCATTTCGTAGTTGAGGGTCCAGCCGACGTTGAGCGTCGGATAAATCCCATAGCCACCTGGGTTTTCAGTAGGAATGAACAACAGCGACAGCAGGAAATGCGACCAATCGACCGTCTGATCCGGCAACACGGGTTGGGCGAAGACCACCAGCAGCGCCATCAGAACGGTATAGAGCCAGTAAGCCGGAACGATGCGGAACAACCGATACAACAGGAAGCGCCCCGGGGGCAGCGACTTGCCTTCGGTAGACAGGAAGATCACCAGGCCGCTAATGACGAAGAAGACATCGACGCCCACCGCGCCTTTGTCGATAAACATCTGCCCCACCGGCCCACGGGCCTGGAAGTCGAAGAAAATCTGCATGAAATGGTGGCAGACTACCGTCCAGGCCGCGAGCGCGCGCAGTGCCTGTACTGAAATCAACATCGACGGCCCTCCGATTGCAATCCGCAAATCACCGCAAATCCCAAGGAGCGAGGCTTGCTCGTGAAAGCGGTCTGACAGTCGACATCGATGCTGAATGTCATGACCGCCTTCGCGAGCAAGCTTCGCTCCTACAATGGTTCGGTGGTGTCTTTTGGTTGGGACAGCAGCCGCTAGTCAAAGGTCGATCAAAGATTCTCGTACCGGTTCATGTCCAGCACGCCCTCTTCCACCGAATCAGTCTCGTGGACGTACTGGCTCAGGTCATGGAAGTAGAACCAGAACTGCGGATGGCTGCGGCGAATGCCCCAGCGCTCGACGATTTTTTCGAAGCGATGGGCGTCCTTGGCGTTTTCCATCTCGCCCACGAACTCAGGCACTTGCCCGGCCGGAATGTTGAACATGAAGTTCGGATAGCTGCTGAGCACGCCCGGGTAAATAGTCACTGTGTCGAGCCCTGGCTGGTACCGCAGCGATTCACCGAGCAGGAACGCCACGTTACTGTGCGCGCGGTTGCGCAGCAGGCTGTAAACCTCGCGTTTGCCGCTCTGGGTTTCGATGCGCAGCAGGGTCGCTTCCGGCAACTGATCAATGACCCTCAATCCGGCCGCCGGACGCGAAGTCAGTCGACTCAACGCCTGCTCGGCGCTCTGCAATGCCGGATCGATGTTCGGCCGCGAGCAATAAGCGCCGTCACACCGGTTGATCGGATCAGGCTTGGCGTTGAGGTCGCCGTAACGGGCCAGCAACTGCATGGCGAAATCGCGTTTCGGGTCCTTTTCGTCCAGCACCAGCGCCGTCTCTTTGTCGTTATCGATGGACTCGTAGTCGAGCCACATCTTGAATTTTCCGCCGCTCTGGTACCAATCGTCGAGGTAATCATCCCGCGAATCGGCGGGCATCAGACGCAGGAAGTTTTGCTCGGCGCCGTTGCGGATCAGGTCGAAGTACAACCGCGTCTGAGCCTGATGGGAGACGTTGCCGAACACGTCGAAGTTGACCGCCAGTTGATAGTAGGTGCGCTCCAGCAGCGGGAAGTCGAACAGCCACATCGTTTGCGGCACGTCACCGATCAGGCCTTTGTTCACCGAGGCACTGTCGAAATGCCGGAAAATGCTCAGCAGCGCGTTATCGTTGCCGGCCCACAAGGTCGACCAACTCGGCGCAGGTAGCTCGGCGTAACTGTCGCGGCGCAACGCCTCGTACTCGTTGCGCTTATTGCGGTAGTCATGCCACAGGCTCAGGACACTGCCGACATCATCGTTCTGCCCCGGCATCGCCAGCAACGGCGTGGCTTGGCCGCGATACTTCGGATCAATGATGTAGAGGTCGTGCTCAGGCGCCTGGAACAGTGCCCAGAAGTTATCGCGAATCACGTCGGTGGCGATCTGGCCGCGGCACACCGGGCCGCGAATGAAGGTGCGCACGAAGTATTCGGCGTTATCGAGCATGAACTGATAACGCGCCTGGGCCGGGATCGCCTCGAACGTAGTGAACGGATTGGCCCGACGATCCGGCCCGTAGCCTGGCAACCCATTGACCTGCCAGTTGCCGTTATAGAAGAGGCTTTTGGTCCGCGCCATCTTCGCCGCGCTCAACGGGTAGGTGATGTGGGTCTTTTGCACAATCACGCCTTGCACCGGCCACAAGCGGTAATACACCTGAGTACCCGGATCGTCATTCGGGCGGCGTGTGTTGATCAGATCGATCGGCTGGCCGGTCGGCGTGCGTGAACGTACCCACTGAAAGAAATGCCCCGGCTCGCCGTCCTTGAAATAGAGATGAGCGAGAAACCAATGCTCGAACAACCAGCGCCCCACCAGGCTCTGTCGCGCGCCCGGTGCGTTGAGCAGGTTTTCCCACTGCACCACCTGCAACGCTTCTTTGGCACTCGCCACAAGGCCTTGCTCGTCAATCGGCGCGCCGGACGCTAGCCAGCGTTGCAGCGTCTGGTATTGCTGATCGGTCAGGCCTGTGACCGCCAGCGGCATGCCCTCTTGGGGATGTGAATGGGCGTAGCCGTCGAACTCGGCCGGCATGGCGCACCTGTTTTCCCGGTTCAGACCGAGGACGATGTCTTCCGGCAACTTGGCGTTGGGTTGCAATGGGGTTTTGTGGCCCTGCTCCAGCATCCGCGCCATCAGCGACGCTTGGCTGCCTTGTGCGTCGAGCACCGAATAGAAGTCCTTTTGCTGCCAGGCACGTTGACCGAAAGCGTCATAAAACAGCCGGGTCGGCGCGGCAGCCTGGCGGCGTTCGCCGTCGTAGACCGGGACCTTGGTCGCGCCCCGAGCAGCCCCTTCGCCACTGCCCAGATTGAGCTGACAGGCGGAGTCATAGCAGGCGTGGCAGGCCACACATTTTTCGGTGAAGATCGGTTGGATGTCGCGGCTGTAGGAAATCGCAGCAGATATCGCCGGACCTTGCGCGACGGCATCCCAGCTTAAAAGCAGCATAAACAGGCTGGTGATGACGCGATTCGACATGTCCCTGGTCCCAATCATGAAAAGCGCCGCGATTCTACCGGTCTGTCCCCCACACCATCATGAGCGATATTCATGCAAAACCGGGACATGCTCCAAAACCACGCAGGTTTGCTATTATCCCGCCCCTTCGTCATGGTCTTTCCGAGTAGTCCAAATGTCCGATCGCAGTGTTCGCCTTCAAGCTCTCAAGCACGCCCTCAAAGAGCGCATCCTGATTCTCGATGGCGGCATGGGCACGATGATCCAGAGCTACAAGCTCGAGGAGCAGGATTACCGGGGCAAACGCTTCGCCGACTGGCCAAGTGATGTCAAGGGCAACAACGACCTGTTGATCCTGACGCGCCCGGACGTGATTGGCGCCATCGAGAAAGCCTACCTGGATGCCGGCGCCGACATTCTGGAAACCAACACTTTCAACGCCACCCAGGTTTCCCTGGCCGACTACGGCATGCAGGGCCTGGCGTACGAGTTAAACGTAGAAGGCGCACGGCTGGCGCGCAAGGTGGCCGATGCCAAGACCCTGGAAACCCCGGAAAAGCCGCGCTTTGTCGCCGGCGTGATCGGGCCGACCAGCCGCACCTGCTCGCTGTCGCCGGACGTGAATAACCCCGGCTACCGCAACGTGACCTTCGATGAATTGGTGGAAAACTACACCGAGGCCACCAAAGGCCTGATCGAGGGCGGCGCCGACCTGATCCTGATCGAAACCATTTTCGACACATTGAACGCCAAAGCCGCGATCTTCGCCGTGCAAGGGGTGTTCGAAGCGTTGGGCATCGAACTGCCGATCATGATTTCCGGCACCATCACCGACGCCTCCGGCCGAACCCTGTCGGGCCAGACCACCGAAGCGTTCTGGAACTCCGTGGCTCACGCCAAGCCGATTTCGGTCGGCCTGAACTGCGCCCTCGGCGCCAGTGAGTTGCGCCCCTACCTGGAAGAGCTGTCGAACAAGGCCAGCACCCACGTGTCGGCGCACCCGAACGCCGGCCTGCCGAACGAATTCGGCGAGTACGACGAACTGCCGTCAGAAACTGCCAAGGTCATCGAAGAGTTCGCCCAAAGCGGCTTCCTCAACATCGTCGGCGGCTGCTGCGGCACCACACCGGGCCACATCGAAGCCATCGCCAAAGCCGTGGCCGGTTATGCGCCGCGCGAGATTCCGGAGATTCCCAAGGCCTGCCGCCTCTCGGGCTTGGAGCCGTTCACCATCGATCGCAGCTCGCTGTTCGTCAACGTCGGCGAGCGCACC
Organism: Pseudomonas sp. ZS1P83; assembly: GCF_054897825.1. Lineage (NCBI taxonomy): Bacteria > Pseudomonadati > Pseudomonadota > Gammaproteobacteria > Pseudomonadales > Pseudomonadaceae > Pseudomonas > Pseudomonas sp. ZS1P83. Next base: position 1,808,420 of record NZ_CM142706.1, on the reverse strand, counting down.
AACATCACCGGTTCCGCCAAGTTCGCCCGCCTGATCCGTGAAGACAACTACACCGAAGCCCTGGAAGTCGCCCTGCAACAGGTCGAAGCCGGCGCCCAGGTGATCGACATCAACATGGACGAAGGGATGCTCGATTCGAAGAAGGCCATGGTGACCTTCCTCAATCTGATTGCCGGCGAACCGGACATCTCCCGCGTCCCGATCATGATCGACTCCTCCAAGTGGGAAGTGATCGAAGCCGGCCTCAAATGCATTCAGGGCAAGGGCATCGTCAACTCGATCAGCATGAAGGAAGGCGTCGAGCAATTCATTCACCACGCCAAACTGTGCAAGCGCTACGGCGCCGCCGTCGTCGTGATGGCCTTCGACGAAGCCGGACAGGCCGACACCGAAGCGCGCAAGAAAGAGATCTGCAAGCGCTCCTACGACATTCTGGTCAACGAAGTTGGCTTCCCGCCGGAAGACATCATCTTCGACCCGAACATCTTCGCCATCGCCACCGGCATCGAAGAACACAACAATTACGCTGTGGACTTCATCAACGCCTGTGCCTACATCCGCGACGAGCTGCCGTATGCGCTGACCTCCGGCGGCGTGTCCAATGTGTCGTTCTCGTTCCGGGGCAACAACCCGGTGCGCGAAGCGATTCACTCGGTGTTCCTGCTGTATGCGATCCGCAACGGCCTGACCATGGGTATCGTCAACGCCGGCCAACTGGAGATCTACGACCAGATTCCGGCCGAACTGCGTGACGCCGTGGAAGACGTAGTGCTCAACCGCACGCCGGAAGGCACCGACGCCCTCCTCGCCATCGCCGACAAGTACAAGGGCGATGGCAGCGTCAAGGAAGCCGAGACCGAAGAGTGGCGCGGCTGGCCCGTCAACAAACGTCTGGAGCATGCACTGGTCAAGGGCATCACCACGCATATTGTTGAAGACACCGAAGAATCCCGTCAGTCGTTCACCCGGCCGATCGAAGTGATCGAAGGCCCGCTGATGTCCGGCATGAACATCGTCGGCGACCTGTTCGGCGCCGGCAAAATGTTCCTGCCGCAGGTGGTGAAATCCGCCCGCGTGATGAAGCAGGCCGTGGCTCACTTGATCCCGTTCATCGAACTGGAAAAAGGCGACAAACCGCAAGCCAAGGGCAAAATCCTCATGGCCACGGTAAAAGGCGACGTGCACGACATCGGCAAGAACATCGTCGGCGTGGTGCTGGGCTGTAACGGCTACGACATCGTCGACCTCGGCGTGATGGTGCCGGCCGAGAAGATTCTGCAAGTGGCCAAGGAGCAAAAGTGCGACATCATCGGCCTGTCCGGCCTGATCACGCCTTCGCTGGATGAAATGGTCCACGTGGCCCGTGAGATGCAGCGTCAGGACTTCCATCTGCCGCTGATGATCGGGGGCGCGACCACCTCCAAGGCACACACAGCGGTGAAGATCGAGCCCAAGTACAGCAACGACTCGGTGATCTACGTCACCGACGCCTCTCGCGCCGTAGGTGTGGCGACACAGTTGTTGTCCAAGGAATTGAAGCCGGCCTTCATCGAGAAGACGCGCCTGGAATACATCGAAGTCCGCGAGCGCACCGCCAACCGCAGCGCCCGCACCGAACGCCTGAGCTACCCGGCGTCCATCGCCAAGAAGCCACAGTTCGACTGGAGCACCTATGAGCCGGTCAAACCGACCTTCACCGGTGCCAAGGTGCTGGAGAACATCGACCTGAAGGTCTTGGCCGAATACATCGACTGGACGCCGTTCTTTATCTCCTGGGACCTGGCCGGCAAATTCCCACGCATCCTCACGGATGAAGTGGTCGGTGAAGCCGCCACGGCGTTGTACGCCGACGCCCAGGAAATGCTTGCCAAACTGATCGACGAGAAACTCATCAGCGCCCGCGCGGTGTTCGGCTTCTGGCCGGCCAACCAGGTGCGTGAAGATGACATTGAAGTCTATGGCGATGACGGCAAGCCGATTGCCAAGTTGCATCACCTGCGCCAGCAGATCATCAAGACCGACGGCAAGCCGAACTTCTCCCTGGCCGACTTCGTGGCACCGAAGGACAGCGAACTCACCGACTACGTGGGTGGTTTCATCACCACCGCCGGGATCGGCGCCGAAGAAGTGGCCAAGGCCTATCAAGATGCCGGCGACGACTACAACTCGATCATGGTCAAGGCACTGGCAGACCGCTTGGCCGAGGCTTGCGCCGAGTGGTTGCACCAGCAGGTCCGTAAAGACTACTGGGGTTACGCCAAGGACGAGACACTCGACAACGAGGCGCTGATCAAAGAGCAATACACCGGCATCCGCCCTGCCCCGGGCTACCCGGCCTGCCCGGATCACACCGAGAAATCCGCGCTGTTCAAGTTGCTGGACCCAGAAGCTGCGGAAATGAAAGCTGGCCGCAGTGGTGTGTTCCTTACCGAGCACTACGCCATGTTCCCGGCGGCAGCGGTCAGCGGTTGGTACTTCGCTCACCCGCAGGCGCAGTATTTCGCCGTGGGCAAGATCGACAAGGACCAGGTGCAGAGTTACACGTCGCGCAAGGGTCAGGAGTTGAGCGTGACCGAGCGGTGGTTGGCGCCGAACCTGGGTTACGACAACTAATAGTAAAAGCAACTCGGTCGAGTGTGAGAGCGGCGGTGCGGCGATCCGACTTGCTCGCGAAGGCTGACTGACAGTCAACATTGATTTTGACTGTTATGGCCTCTTCGCGAGCAAGCCCGCACACATTTGGTTTGTGTCTGCCGCAGATTGTCTATGCTTACTTCTCACACATGGGTGACGAGGGGTTTATGGACGATCCAGTCGACAACAAACCGCCGACGCTTTGGCAGATGCTGCACAGCGTCCTGGCGGCGGCGTTCGGGGTGCAAAGCGGGAAGAACCGGGCCCGGGACTTCGCGCACGGCAAGCCGAGTCATTTCGTGATTCTGGGGATTTTGTTCACCGCAGTGTTTGCATTGACGCTGTTCGGCATCGTGCAACTAGTGGTGCATCTGGCCGGGGTTTAGCGCATCAAGGTTTGCAGGCTGAACGGATAGCGATACGACGTCGGCCGGCCCTTGGCTGATAGACGACGGAAGTTCACACCGTAATCCGGTGATGCACCCATGGCCAGCAATCGCTTGGCCTGTGCCTTGTCGATCAGCTGCAACAACGGGATCTGCCGGTCACGGCCGCCGTACTGGTGCAGATCCACGCCCTGCTCAAGGTCATGCACTTCCACCAGTGCCCAGCCGCCCAACGTAAAGTGCCCGCCCAACAACACGCTTATGCGCCCGTCGACCGTCGCCTGCAACGCTTCTGGCGAGGTGTTGACCGCACTGAACAACGCGTCCTTGCCGGGCATCCCGCCCGCCTCCGAATACGCCTGCATGGCGCCAAACGCCATTTCGTCATTGGCTGACCACACCAGCGAGACCATCGGGTAACGCCGGAACAGCAGTTTGGCCTGTTCATACGCCCGTTCCCGGGTCCAGCCGCTATAAACCAGTTGACGCAAACGCACTTCTGGGTGCTCGGCCAAGGCGCGCATCATGCCTTGCTCGCGCAGTTGCGCCGACGGTGTGATCTTCAGGCCGGAAAATGCCAGCAACTCGATAACCTGGCCGGGTGCCGCAGGCGGATGCTGGCGAATCAGTTCCTTGAGCATCAGGTAGCCACCCTCCTCATCGTTGGGCACCAGGCTGCCCAATCGATCAGAGCGATCCCCCAGCAGACTCAGCTGATTAGCCGTCAGCGCAGCGTTGACCATAAACAGCTTCACCCCGCTGCCCTGGGCCAGACGCAGGATTTGCGGCGCGACGTACTGTTCGTTGACGAAAACCAGATAGTCCGGACGATTGTCACCTTGCAGCGCCAGGCGAGCTTGCGCCAGCGTGAGCTCGGGCATGCGCTGGGAATAAAGAATCTGCAGGTCAATGCCCAGATCCCTGGCCGCCGCCTGCATGAATTGCGAATAGCTGACCCAGAAAGCTTCCTGAGTGGCTCCGGGATTCAGGAACAGCACTGATTCCGCGCGTGCACCGGGTCCGTAAACCGCGCCGCACATCAGCACGAATGAGTAGAAAAACTTCAACATTGATCGTCCGGGCCCCTCGGCAATTCGCCGGGCAGTATAGCCAGCGAAGTCCCGGAAAACGGCGTTTATTCGGGGTTTTGTCCGACAATCGTCGGAATCGGGCCCGGACGGGGTCGGTTATCGATGGCTGACCCAAAATACCGCGGTGCCCACGACCAGAATGATCAGGAACAGAATGGCCCAAGCATCGACTGTGCTATCGGGTTTTGACGTTTTGGTAGGGTTGCTCATTGCATCGCCTCTTGTCGGTTTTATCGGTGATTGCATAAAGACTCGAGCACAGTTAAGACGATGATTGCCCGCACCACAAATGTGGGTTTCACCGTATTGCTCCTCATTAGTCGTTTTGGTTCTTTACATATACTCAAACATCACTTTTGCGCATAACTGCAAACGGGTATATTGCCCCGGCTCCGTTGGGAGTGCGCGGCCGTGCGCGCAGAATCGCCGAGGCAACATCGGAGACTTCAGCAAGCGAAAAACGCAACTGAATCCGACCGGCCCAAGCCTGAGAACAGGACTTATATGTACGTATACGACGAGTACGATCAGCGGATCATCGAGGACCGCGTCAAGCAGTTCCGTGATCAGACCCGACGCTATCTGGCAGGCGAGCTGAGCGAAGAAGAATTCCGCCCCCTGCGCCTGCAAAATGGCCTTTATATCCAGCGCTTCGCGCCGATGTTGCGAGTGGCGGTGCCTTATGGCCAACTCACCTCGCGCCAGACGCGAATGATGGCCAAGATTGCCCGTGACTATGACAAAGGCTATGCCCACATCAGCACCCGGCAGAACGTACAGTTCAACTGGCCGGCGCTGGAAGACATCCCGGACATCCTCGCCGAACTGGCGACCGTGCAGATGCACGCTATCCAGACCAGCGGCAACTGCTTGCGCAACGTCACCACCGACCAGTTCGCCGGTGTCGCTGCCGACGAGTTGATCGATCCGCGCCCATGGTGCGAGATCGTCCGCCAGTGGACTACGTTCCACCCGGAATTCGCTTACTTGCCGCGCAAGTTCAAGATCGCCATTAACGGTTCGACGTCCGACCGTGCGGCCATCGAAGTCCATGACATCGGCCTGGAGCCGGTGCACAACGCCGCTGGCGAACTGGGCTTCCGTGTGCTGGTGGGTGGCGGTCTCGGCCGTACTCCGGTGGTGGGCGCGTTCATTAATGAATTCCTGCCGTGGAAAGACCTGTTGAGCTACCTCGACGCCATCCTGCGGGTCTATAACCGCTACGGCCGTCGTGACAACAAGTACAAGGCGCGGATCAAGATTCTGGTCAAGGCCCTGACACCTGAAGTCTTCGCGCAAAAAGTCGACGCGGAAATGGAACACCTTCGCGGTGGGCAGACCACGCTGACCGAAGCCGAAGTGCATCGTGTGGCCAAACACTTCGTCGACCCGGACTACAAGGCCCTGGATAACCAGACCGCTGAACTGGCCGAGCTCGACAAACAGCACCCGGGCTTCGCGCGCTGGCGCACCCGCAATACCCTGGCCCACAAGAAGCCAGGTTATGTGGCCGTGACCCTGTCCCTGAAGCCGACCGGTGTTGCACCGGGCGACATCACCGACAAGCAACTCGATGCCGTTGCCGACCTGGCCGATCGTTACAGCTTCGGTCAGCTGCGTACCTCACACGAGCAGAACATTATTCTGGCCGACGTTGAACAAAGTCAGTTGTTCGCGATGTGGGGCGAGTTGCGCGAGCAGGGTTTCGCCACGCCGAACATCGGCTTGCTGACTGACATCATCTGCTGCCCGGGCGGCGACTTCTGCTCCCTGGCCAACGCCAAGTCGATCCCGATTGCCGAATCGATCCAGCGTCGCTTCGAAGACCTGGATTACCTGTTCGATATCGGCGAACTGGACCTGAACATCTCCGGCTGCATGAACGCCTGTGGTCATCACCACGTCGGCCATATCGGCATCCTCGGGGTGGACAAGAAAGGCGAAGAGTTCTACCAGGTTTCCCTGGGTGGCAGCGCAAGTCGCGACGCCAGCCTGGGTAAAATTCTCGGTCCGTCCTTCGCCCAGGACGTCATGCCTGATGTGATCGAAAAGCTGATCGACGTGTACATCGAACAACGTACCGAAGACGAGCGTTTCATCGATACTTATCAGCGTATTGGCATTGACCTCTTCAAGGAGCGCGTCTATGCAGCGAATCATTAAGAACAACGAAGTCGTCGACGAAACCTGGCACCTGTTACCCAAGGATTTCAACATCGACGAGATCAGTAACTGCGACGATTACATCGTCCCGCTGCAGCTGTGGCGCGAACACAGCCGTATGCTCAAGGCCCGCGATGGCGGGTTGGGCGTGTGGCTGGACGCTGACGAAGAAGCCGAAGAAATCGGTGAAGACGTGGCAGACTTCAAGGTGATCGCCTTGAACTTCCCGGCCTTCACTGATGGCCGCAATTACTCCAATGCCCGTTTGCTGCGTGACCGTTATGGTTTCAAAGGCGAACTGCGGGCGATTGGCGACGTGTTGCGCGACCAGCTGTTTTATATGCATCGCTGCGGTTTCGATGCCTTTGCGATTCGCGCCGATAAAGACCCGTACGAAGCCCTTGAAGGACTCAAGGACTTCTCGGTGACCTATCAGGCCGCCACCGACGAACCGCTGCCGCTGTTTCGTCGCCGTTGATCGTGACGCCTTGAACCTCCATCCGGAGGTTCAAGGCGTTTCCCCTCCTCTCAAGGTTCTGGATGCTCCCCTAGCGGAATTGGCCGTCCCATGGCCACCCAGTTGCTGTAAAGGCGCGCCCGATCTTCCAGAATGTTGAACAACCTGAATGGATTCTCCGCGTCGGCCAGCGTCGTTTCGACACATTGACGCAGCCAGCCCCACAATTCCTCTGAAGCATCCGCTTCACGCATCAGTCGCCATACCCGGGCTTGCAGCAACCAGTAACCAACGCGGAAATCCGCCGTCAGGCTCAATCCGTCCATGCCCCGCAGAAACACACCACCCGAGGGTTTTGCCGCCAACCGCTGCCAGATCTCCTGCCGGGATGTCCGCAATAGCTCGTCACCTTCCTCCAGCCACGGTATCGCGCTTCCATAATCAACGCCCGGCTCGCTCAGCCAGAGATTGATGCCGGTGCGCTCACGATGCTCGACCAGTCGTATTAACGTAGCTTCATCTGTCAGCGGGTTGCCCCAAAGTCGTATCCGTTCCCAGGCGACAGGCTGATTCAATATCGCGTCGGGAATCCGAGTGATCTGGTTGTCGCGCAGGTCCAGCGAGGTCAAATACGAGTCATTGGCAACGCCGACCGGGCACCGGGTAATTCCGGTGTTTCTCAGGTTTAGAACGCGCAAATCGTTCAAGCCCAGCACCACAGGCGGGACGGTCAACGGGTTTTCACTCAGGTCCAGCGTTTGCAATTTGAGCAGGTCGCATAAGTGCCCGGCAGTGTCCTCTTTGAACGCTAGAAACGTGGCGTTGAGGTTCAGTGTTTCGAGCCGGGTCATCCGCCGAATCGTCGAGGGCAGCTCACTTTCCAGCTCGCCAGCGGGGTTGAGGCGGCGCAGGTCGACATTTTTCAGATTCAGGGAGTGCAGGTTCGGGAAACTCTCCAGAAACGCATTCAGGCTCTCGCGCTCGATCAGGTGCAATCCGTGCATCGACAGCTCGATGACTTCGTCGAAACGAACATTCATCACCGGCAACCGGTGATAGTCCTCAAAATCCAGATTGAGTCTGAAGCCGGCAACCCCCTCGCCAGAAAGGACGCGATCGGTGAGAGCCAAACGCTTTTGCCAGATGGCGATCAATTCGTCGGCCAGTTCGTTGCGGGTCTGGCGTTCGTAGTCGATCACGTGCTGCAACATTTCAACATTATGCGCCGCCACCTGTTGAGCGTTCATGCCCGCCGCGTCTTCATCGCCCAGGGCGAGGAATTCCACATCCATATCATCGACATCCAGCAATAACTGGTCGACCCAATAGCGCAAATCAATGCGCAATTGCTGCAACTGTAACTTCAGACTGTTCAGAAGTGCATGAGCCCCGGCGCCCGCCGTTCGAAGCAGTTCATCGGCTTGGACGTTGGTGAAATCCGGATAAAGATCCTTGACCTGCAACCGCATCATTTCATGGGTCAGCGCCGCAGCTTGCGGGGTGTGCGGAAATCCGCCGCCGAGCAAACCCTGGGGCTCGAAGGGCAACCCGCTATCCATCCGCTCCAACCCAAGCATCAGCTCGGAACGCGTGATTGCCCGTTCACCGAGTCGAAGCCGTAACTCGTAAGCCTGATCCAGCGAGCGCAAGGACAGCGCCTCGCGCTCCTCGACAGACAACGCACCGAGTAGCGCGCAAAACAAATCCGACGTTGCGGTGGCGGTATCCGCCGCTGCAGCATTTCGATAGCGGTTACCGGTCTTGATCAACCGACGGCAGTCCGGCGAATCGAGCGGGCCGCAGCGATCCAGTACCCGGCCACTGATCGAACCCTCAAGCACTTCGATTCGCAAGCGCCTGGGCCAACCGGGTAAGCGCCCAAGTGAATGCAGGGCGAGGATGTCGGATTCGGGGTGATCGATCGAGTGCAAGTAAAGACTCTCATAGGCGCGATTGAGTCTAACGTGGCCTTGATACTGTCGGGCCTTGCCGTCCAGGCGCTTGAACACCTGAAGCGCCTCGACAGCATCGACCGGCCGGACGATTTCGACTCCCGAGCGGTCCAGGATCTGCTCCACGACGGCTTTCGGCAAACCGGGATACTCCCGTTGAAACAACCGAACCCATTCGTGCTCCGACTGCTGGAGTGCCTGATAACGCGTATTGAACAATTGCGCTCGCGCTGCCGGATCGGCAATCGCTTCAAGCGCCTGATCGAGCTTGAATCGGCTGATGGTGTCGACCAGCAGCGGAGTCGGCGCACGCCCGACCTGCATCAGGCGCAAAATGTCGTCGTCGACGGTACTGATTCTGGCGATCTGGCCCAGCACCTCATCGCTGAACGAAGCAAACGGGGCGCACACACCACGAATCAGCTCCAACCGTGTCAGCACCGACGTCGCCGCTTGCCCGGGGGTGAGGAGAGACGACGCGTCGGGCAGACGCTCGCTGCTCAGTTCGATGACGGGCTCCGAGGATTCGTGGAGTGTTTCAGCCACTCTGCCCGCGCTTGCGCCTTCGTCCTTGAGAGCCGCGACTGCCCCGGCCAACGGTAGCGCATTGAGCAAGCCGAACACGGTGCGCGTCACACCTTCGGAACGCTTTTCGGCGGTTTGGCCGTTGACTGCCTGATTGATGCCATAGCCGGCATCGATAAGCCCGGCCAGCGCCAACAACCCCTCGCCACCGGGAACAAACAGTGCCAACGGACCAAACTGGTTGATCCACCGCACCAGCGGTTCGACTACCGCACTCAGATTGTCTCGATTGACCTGAGCATCGTCACGGATGGCTTTGACGCTGGCCATGGCCGCCCGCTTCATGGTCAACACCAGTTGCGAAAACGGATCGACTGCGGCGGACGCACGCTCAAAGTCGATGTAATCCTGCGGTTCCCAATAGCCGTCATCGTTAAAGAAACCGGCGTTATTGGTCAGCCTGTGTTTTCTCGGGTAGATCGCCATCCCCTCCAATGCAGTCAAGACTCCCGCGTGAAAGGTGCCGTCCTCACGGTCATCATCATCAAAGTGCGCGGCCAGGGCGTGTTTTGTGTCAGCCCCCTTTGCTTGCGCCACGACCCATTCGCGCAAGTGGTGGACGTCGACAAACTCATGCAACGGCGAGGAGTTCGCCGGGATGTACAACAAGATCCTGCTGCCGGCCCGTTGGCGAAAGCACCAGATATCAGTCGAGGTGTAGCGATAGATCGTTAGGCGACTGGCCTCGACTTGCGCACTGACGCGGGTCGGGGCTTGCAGATCGGTGGTGGTCAACGCGCTCCAGGTTTGATCCGCCGGCAATCCGCCGGCCTGCATTGCCAGCGCCAGGCCCTCATGGCTCAGACTGCTTTCCTGATATTGCAGGCAGGCACTCATGATAAACGCTGCCTTGACCGACGTTCTCAGCGCGTACGGTTCGGCCCGCACGATCCGCTCATCAGCGGGCCAGGCATGATCGAGATAATCCTGGAAGTGAGTCTGCAGATCCAGTGTCCACACCCATCGCTTGAAATCGGCTGGTCTGAGGGCGATTTGCGTGGTGGGGCCGAAGGCTTGTGGCACAGTCTGACGGTAGATGCCTTCGTAGGTTTCGTGGTTGCCGCTGCCGTGGTAGGCGAACTCATCGGCATTGGCCACGATGCGAACGCAAGGGCCGACCTCGGGCGGTGTGTACAGGCCGAATGCGGTTTCGCCGAAACGACCGTCGCCGACGTTTTGATAGTTGGACAGCAGTGCCTGTAACAGTGTCTGTGAGTTTGCCACCCGACCTTGCTGGCTTCCGTCCTGATAGGGATGCCCATGGTAGTTGTAGTCGAGCGTTACCAACAAAGTCGTCTGCGGCTCAATGCCCGGCCCCCACTTTTCCTTGATCAACTGTGCGCCGAACTGTTCGGGAGATTGCGGCAGCGCTGTGTTCACTGCCGACTTCAGTTCTTCACGCATCGGCAGGACGGGCGAACTCGGTGCAGTAACGTTGTCACGCAAGTGGTCATTCATATGCATTCCATTGCAAACATAAGTAACAGCACCATAAGCCACTATTTTTGAATCGACAGCAGGAAGGATCGTCAGCGCAGTTAGGAGAATTCGCTGATGGTTGAGGGCAGTGGGTAATTCGAAGATGACAGTCAAAAAAAAACCGCGGCGGACGCCACGGCTTCATTTGTTCAAGGGTGCGCAGTGAAGCTTTACCAGAAGCGTTGCTGCGTCAACCGGCTCCACCAGCTCAGCAGCACGCGATCCACTGAGCCACTGGCCGCCATGCCGATGCGCTCTTGCAGGCTTTTGCGTTCGGCGTAGTGCAGGTGATAAAGCTCGGATTTTTTCGCCCGTTCGGCGAGGTATTCGTCGCTGGTCTTGAGCTCGTCCACCAGTTGTTTGTCCAGCGCCGCGACGCCGAGCCAGATTTCGCCGGTGGCCACTTCGTCGATGGCCAGTTGCGGGCGATAGCGGGAAACGAAGTTCTTGAACAACTGGTGAGTGATGTCCAGGTCTTCCTGGAACTTCTCGCGGCCCTTCTCGGTGTTTTCGCCAAACACCGTCAAGGTGCGCTTGTATTCGCCGGCGGTCAGCACTTCGAAGTCGATGTCGTGCTTTTTCAGCAGGCGGTTGACGTTAGGCAACTGAGCCACGACGCCGATCGAGCCGAGAATTGCGAACGGCGCGCTGATAATCTTCTCGCCGATGCACGCCATCATGTAGCCGCCGCTGGCCGCGACCTTGTCGATGCACACGGTCAACGGCACACCGGCATCACGGATACGCGCCAGTTGCGAGGACGCCAGGCCGTAGCTGTGAACCATGCCGCCGCCGCTTTCCAGGCGCAGCACCACTTCATCCTTGGGCGTGGCGAGGGTCAGCAGCGCCGTGATTTCATGACGCAGGCTTTCAGTAGCGGATGCCCTGATGTCGCCGTCGAAATCCAGCACGAACACCCGAGGTTTGGCGTCAGGTTTTTTCTTTTGCTTTTTCTCGGATTTAGCCTCGACCTTGCGCAAGGCCTTGAGCTGGTCCTTGTCGAGCAAGGTTTGCTCCAGGCGTTCGCGCAGCCCTTTGTAGAAATCATTGAGTTTGCTGACTTGCAACTGGCCGGCCGACTTGCGCCGACCTTTGCTGCGCAACGCCGCGAAACTGGCCAGGACCACCAGAATGGCGATCACCAGTGTCACGGTCTTAGCCAGAAAAACTGCGTACTCGGCAAAAAACTCCACAGGGACTCCTTTAATACGATGCGCTGCAAAAACGCGCGCGGGATACCTCCAGCATACCCATGCACCGGCTCGGCGGCCAGCCGTGAAACCTCTGGCAACAGGCCTGTAACGGGCATTTCAAACAAGCGTATGTTTTTTCATTGACAGCTCACCGTCATCCTCATAACCTCGCCGAACCTTCAACGTACCGGGATGACGCGGACGTGGGCAGTATCTATTTGATTCGACATGGCCAGGCCTCCTTTGGTGCAGACGACTATGACGTCCTGTCGCCGACCGGTATTCGCCAGGCAGAAGTCCTCGGCCAGCACCTCGCTGAGCTGGGTATCAGCTTCGATCGCTGCCTCTCCGGCGACCTTCGTCGTCAGCAGCATACAGCCACCAGCGCGCTGGAACAGTTCTCTGCCGTGGGCCAGCCGGTGCCGACCCTGGAAATTGATTCCGCCTTTAACGAGTTCGACGCCGACGCGGTGATCCGCGCGCTGCTGCCGGCCATGTTGCAGGACGAGCCGCAAGCCCTGGAGATCCTGCGTAACGCCGCGCAAAACCGTAGCGAATTCCAGCGGATCTTCGCCCTGATCATCGAACGCTGGCTCGCCGGCACCTATGACACACCGGGGCTGGAAAGCTGGCTGGGCTTCGTCGAGAGAGTGCAGGCCGGTCTCCAGAGAGTCCTCGAAAGCGCCGACAACACTCAGAAAATCGCCGTGTTCACTTCCGGCGGCACCATCACCGCCCTGCTCCACCTTATTACGCAAATGCCGGCAAAACAGGCATTTGAACTGAACTGGCAAATCGTCAACACCTCGCTCAACCTGCTGAAGTTTCGTGGTCGCGAGGTGGCTCTGTCTTCTTTCAACAGTCATGCGCACCTGCAACTGTTGAAGACCCCCGAACTCATCACGTTTCGCTGAGTCCGGACTACTGTGACCCTGGCTGTATTCACCCAGCTCTAATTACCCAAGAAAGGATCGAACCATGACCTCCGTAGCTGATGCCGTACAAGCAATGAAAGCCAAGTTCAACCCAGCCGCTGCTGCCGGTCTGGACCTGGTATTCGGTTTCCGCATCGACGACACCAAGAACTTCTCGCTAATCGTTAAAGACAGCACCTGCGAGCTCAAGGAAGGCGAAAACCCGGACGCCCAGGTCACTCTGGTGATGGACGGCGAAACCCTGGAAGGCATCGTCGACGGTTCGACCGACGGCATGCAAGCGTTCATGGGCGGCAAACTGCGCGCTGAAGGCGACATGATGCTGGCCATGAAACTGTCCGAGCTGTTCCCGGCCTAAGCGCCGCTCCCGACCTTCGGGGGCATGCCTGGCTGCAAACGAATCCCGCCCCTCGAGGCGGGATTCGTCGTTTTTCGGCCTCGGAAAACGGCTGCCTGTGGATTTGCCGTCTATATTCCTTCTGGCCGCATGCGTCAGACATCGGCTGTTTGCCCTCGCTTCTTTTGTGAAGAGCCTTTGCGCGGAGCACTGCCCATGAGCCCACCTGACGACCACGACGGATTTAACCGCCGCCGTGTATTGCAAGGCCTTTCGGCAGGTGCCGTCGGTGCCTGGATCAGCCCTCTAACCGCAGGGAGTAAAACCATGCCCGACGCCCCCGCCGACCTCATCCTGTACAACGGACGCCTGCACACCGTCGACCGCAAAAAACCTCAGGCCAGTGCCGTCGCGATCAAGGACGGACGCTTCGTGGTGGTCGGCAGCGATGCCCAGGCCATGGCCCTGCAAGGCCCTGGCACACAGATTATCGATCTGCACGGCCGCACGGTGATTCCCGGTCTCAACGACTCGCACTTGCACCTTATCCGTGGTGGCCTCAACTACAACCTGGAGCTGCGCTGGGAAGGCGTTCCCTCACTGGTCGACGCGCTGCGCATGCTCAAGGACCAAGCCGATCGCACACCCACGCCGCAATGGGTGCGGGTGGTCGGTGGCTGGAACGAATTCCAGTTCGCCGAAAAACGTCTGCCGACCCTCGACGAACTGAACAAGGCTGCGCCGGACACCCCGGTGTTCGTCCTGCACCTCTACGACCGTGCCCTGCTCAACCGCGCCGCGTTGAAAGTGGTCGGTTATACCCGCGACACGCCGAACCCGCCGGGTGGCGAAATCCAGCGCGATGCCAATGGCGACCCGACGGGCATGTTGATCGCCCGCCCTAACGCGATGATTCTTTACTCGACCCTGGCCAAGGGGCCGAAACTGCCGCTGGAATATCAGGTCAACTCGACCCGCCAATTCATGCGTGAACTCAATCGCCTCGGTGTCACCAGCGCCATTGATGCCGGCGGCGGCTATCAGAATTATCCGGACGACTATCAAGTCATCCAACAACTGGCTAAAGACGAACAGCTCACGGTGCGCATTGCCTACAACCTGTTCACGCAGAAACCCAAGGAAGAGCTGACCGACTTCAAGAACTGGACCAGCACCTCCCACTACGGTCAGGGCGATGACTTTCTACGGCACAACGGTGCCGGAGAAATGCTGGTGTTCTCGGCGGCAGACTTCGAGGACTTCCTCGAGCCACGCCCCGACCTGCCGCAAACCATGGAGCAGGAACTGGAACCTGTGGTCCGCCATCTGGTGGAACAGCGCTGGCCGTTCCGTTTGCACGCCACGTACAACGAATCCATCAGCCGCATGCTCGACGTGTTCGAGAAGGTTAACCGCGACATTCCGTTCGAAGGTTTGCCGTGGTTCTTCGACCACGCCGAAACAATCACCCCGCAAAACATCGAACGGGTGAAAGCTCTCGGCGGTGGCATCGCGATACAGGATCGCATGGCATTCCAGGGTGAATACTTTGTCGACCGTTACGGCGCCAAGGCTGCCGAACACACGCCACCCATCGCCCGAATGCTGGCCGAGGGTATACCGGTCGGCGCCGGCACCGATGCCACGCGCGTGTCCAGCTACAACCCCTGGACTTCGATGTATTGGCTGGTCAGCGGCCGCACCGTTGGTGGTTTGGCGCTGTACCCGCAAGGCTTGAGCCGCGATACCGCGCTGGAACTCTTCACCCACGGCAGCGCCTGGTTTTCCTCCGAGCAAGGCAAAAAAGGCCAGATCAAGGTTGGACAACTGGCGGACCTGATTGCGCTGTCGGCGGACTACTTCCACATCGAGGATGAGGCCGTCAAATGGATCGAATCGGTGCTGACCATTGTCGACGGCAAGATCGTCTACGGCAGCGTCGAGTTCGAAAAACTTGGGCCGCCGCCAATCCCGGTGGTGCCTGAGTGGTCGCCCGTCGCCAAAGTACCAGGCCATTGGAAACCCCTGGCACCGCTGACGGCGCAGGTTCATCAATGTGTCGGGGCGTGCGCGGTGCATGCCCATAGCCATGAACGGGCGCGATTGTCGTCGGCGCCGGTCAGTGACTTTCAGGGATTCTGGGGAGCGTTTGGCTGTTCGTGTTTTGCGTTTTGAACGATGACTCTCGCCAGCACTGTCGATCCAAAGTGGGATCGACAGTGCTGGCGAGTGAATCAATCAATTTTGCAACAACAACGCCACCAGCGCCGACCATCCCGTCTGATGACTGGCCCCCAGACCACGCCCGGTCTCTGCGTGAAAATACTCATGGAACAACACCAGGTCGCGGCTGGCGGGATCAGCCTGTAATTGCGGATACGCCGCCATCGACGGTCGACTGCCCTCTTCATCGCGCAAAAACAATCGGGTCAGACGCTGGCTCAGGCTATCGGCAACCTCCTCCAGCGAGGCCAGATAACCTGACCCCGTGGGGTATTCCACTGAGAAGTTCTGATCGTAGTAACGGTGAAACTCGCGCAAGGATTCGATCAACATGTAGTTGATCGGCATCCACACCGGCCCACGCCAGTTGGAGTTGCCGCCGTACAGCCGCGAACCCGATTCCGCAGGTTCGTAACGGGCACAGAGCCGATCACCATTGATCTGCGCGCCAAAGGGCCGTTCAGCGAAGGCTTTGGACAGCGAACGAATGCCAAATTCAGAGAGAAACTCGCCCTCGTCGAGCATGCGTTTTAACAAGTCCTTGGTGCGTTCGCCGCGCAACAGTGCCAGCAGCATCCGGTTGCCTTCACCCGGTTCGGTCCAGCGCGAAACCAGGCTGGCCAGATCCGGTCGATGGCGCATAAAACCCAGCAGGCGTTCCCGCAACCCAGGCAAACCCTCGTGCTCGTGCTGCTCCAGCACCTGCACGGCGAACAGCGGCATCAGACCGACGATAGAGCGCAGGCGCAGCGGTTCGTTGACGCCGTCGGGGCGATGCAGCACGTCGTAGAAAAACCGATCCTGTTCGTCCCACAGACCTTCAGCGTCAGAGTCGACACGATTAATGGCCCCGGCAATGTAGAGAAAATGCTCGAAGAACTTCACCGCGATGTCGACGTACACACTGTTGCGTTTGGCCAGTTCCAGGGCGATGCGCATCAGATCCAGCGCATAAGCGGCGACCCACGCCGTGCCATCGGCCTGATCGAGTTGGTAGCCGGGTGGCAACATCGCCGAACGGTCGAACAGTGCGATGTTGTCCAGCCCGAGGAAGCCACCCTGAAACAGGTTACGACCCTCGGCGTCCTTGCGGTTCACCCACCAGGAAAAATTCAGCAGCAGCTTATGGAAAATCCGCTCGAGGAAATCCATGTCCCCTGCCCCGGTCAGCGTCTTGTCCTGCTGATACACCCGCCAGCAGGCCCACGCGTGGACCGGTGGGTTGGCGTCGTCGAAGCGCCATTCATAGGCCGGCAACTGGCCGTTGGGGTGCATGAAGCGGTCTTTGACCAGCAGCAACAACTGATGTTTGGCGAACCCCGGATCGATCAGCGCGAAGGCCACTGCCTGAAAGCCCAGGTCCCAGGAGGCGTACCACGGATATTCCCAGGTGTCGGGCATGGAGACGACGTCGAAATTCGACAGGTGCCGCCAATGGGTGTTGCGAATGTGCGAGCGCCCGGGCGGAGGCGCAGGTTGCGCCGGGTCACCGTCGAGCCACTGATTGACGTCGAAGTAATACAGTTGCTTGGACCACAGCAATCCGGCCAGGGCCTGGCGTTGAACGTTGCGCGCATCCGGGTCGTTGATCCCGATTTGCAGCGCGGCGTAAAACGCGTCGGCCTCGGCGCGCCGACGGTCGAACAGCGCCTTGGCATTTACCCGAGTGGCACCTGACGGTGCGAAGCGCAGATAAACGCTGCGACTCTGGCCACCCTCGAATGCCAATACGAAATGCGCCGCCACCCGCGTTCCCGTGTCACGGCGGATCGCGTCATTGACGCCATCGACCAGGAAATCGTTGATCCCGTCCTTGAACGGCCCGTTCGCCGCCACACCCTCGAGCCTGGGGAAGTTGCTCTGGTTTTCGCAGAACAGCCATTCGCAGTCCTCCTCACCCCAGGCACTGGCCTGCCGGTCAGCCAGTTGCGGGTGCCGGGCCAGAACCTGATCGCCGTCCAGCGTCAGGCTCGGTTTCTGCCCATCGGCCATCCAGCTCCAGGTGTTGCGCGCCCAGAGCTGAGGCACTACGTGCAAACGCGCTGGCTGATCGGCGCGATTGTGCACCGTGACGCGCATTAAGATGTCGTCCGTCGCGTGTTTGGCGTATTCCACCGTCACGTCGAAGTATCGGTCGTCCTCAAACACGCCAGTGTCGAGGATTTCGTACTCGGTATCCGCCAGACCACGGCGGGCGTTTTCGGCGATCAGGTCAGCGTAGGGAAATTCGGCCTGAGGGTATTTGTAGAGCATGCGCATGTAGGCATGGCTCGGCACGCCGTCGACGTAGAAATACAGTTCCTTGACGTCTTCGCCGTGATTGCCCTCGGCATTGTTCAAGCCGAAAAGACGTTCCTTGAGAATCGGGTCGCGCTCGTTCCATACCCCCAATCCCAGACACCAGTGCTGGGCCTTGTCGGAAAACCCCGCCAGCCCGTCCTCGCCCCAGCGATAGGCCCGACTGCGGGCATGGTCGTGGGGAAAATAGCGCCAGGCATCGCCATCGGCGCTGTAGTCCTCGCGCACCGTGCCCCATTGGCGCTCGCTCAGATAAGGCCCCCATTCGCGCCAGGCATCGGCCTCGCTGCCGACCAGGCGCTGGCCTTCGACAGTGCCTTGGATGTTCGCAGCGGGTTTGGCTGTCATGGTGAGTCCGTTGGGCGAGAGACGTTTGCAGTGTAGTGCGCACGCCCCGCCAGCAACGTGAAACCTGTGACACCTCGCCACAGGTGGGGAGTGCTCTTACAATGCGTCCACTCCCAACACCGGCCGCCCCATGGACATCGATCTCGCCCGCACCTTTCTGGAAATCGTCCGCCACGGCAGCCTTGCCGCAGCCGCCGAAAAACTCCACGTCACCCAGACCGCGATCACTGCGCGCGTGCAGAAACTCGAGAGTCAACTGGGCAGCACCCTATTCGTGCGTAATCGCGCCGGTGCCCGTCTGACGCCTAACGGTGAAGCCTTCGTGGTCTACGCCAATCAACTGGTCGAAACCTGGGAAGCGGCGCGACGGGATTTGCCATTGCCCGAAGGCTACCGCGACGTGCTGCACATCGGTGGCGAAGTCAGTCTGTGCAACCCGCTGATGCTCAACTGGGCCGGCGAGTTGCGCGAGAAGATTCCCAGCCACGCACTACGGATGGAAATCCGTGACGGTGAAAACCTGCTGCGCCAACTGGAACTGGGGGTTCTGGATGCGGCGCTGGTCTACCAGCCCGAGTATTGGCCGCGCCTGCAAGTCGAGCAGGTACTGGAAGAAAAACTCGTCCTCGTCCAGCTCGCCGCAAGCCCCGATCCCTACGTGTACATCGACTGGGGCCCGGACTTCCGCCGCCAGCACGATGCGGCCCTGCCGGAAAAAGCCAAAGCTGCGTTGAGCTTCAACCTCGGCCCACTGGGCTTGCAGTACATTCTGGAAAACGGCGGCAGCGGCTACTTCCGCACCCGGGTGGTCCAGAGTTATCTGGAAAGTGGTGTGCTGGAGCAAGTGCCCAAAGCCCCGGAATTCAGCTACCCGACCTATCTGGTTTACTCCCGCGACCGCGATTCGGCGACCCTGCAACGAGCCTTCGACTTGCTGCGAGAAGTGATCAAATCCGACGATGACTGGTCGCAGCGCTGGAACCCGCTGACCTGAGTCCGGTTTGCACCGGATCATGGCGCTTGTGACCTCATGGTTCGCCCCGCCTGAAACGTCGGGATCGTCTAATCTGCTGGAGATAACAATAACCACAGGTGAACGCAGTGAGGCAGACCACCGAAGGATTCCGCGCCCGCTACCGTGCTGATATTCATCCGCTCTACAACCCATGGCTGCACGGCGCTTTTGTGCTGCTGTTCGGGTTGCTGGCCATTGGCGGATTCTGGAGCACCGTGCATCAGGTTCAGCCACTGGAATGGCTGGCCATGCCGCTGACCCTGCTGTTCTTCAATTTTGGCGTTTACAGCGTGCATCGGCACCTCGGGCATCACAAAAAAAGCTTCGCGCGGATGTTCTATGCCCGCCACGCAGGCGATCACCACAGTTTTTTTGCCCCCGGGCACATGACCTACGACAGCGCCCGCGACTGGCGGGTGATTCTGTTTCCGGCCTGGCTGATCGTGTTGCACACGGTTGTCATCACCCTGCCCATCTGGTGGCTGCTCAAGCAGTTCGATGCCAACGTCGCCGGGATGTTCGGCGGCTGCCTGGTCCTCGGTTACCTGACCTATGAAGTGTTCCACGCCTGCGAGCACCTGCCACCCGAGAACCCCGTCACACGTCTGCCGTGGATCCGCCAGATGCGCCATCTGCACGAACTGCATCACCGTCGTGAGCTGATGCAGGAACGCAATTTCAACATCGTTTTCCCGCTGATGGACTACCTGTTCGGCACCCTCTATTGGGAACCGGAGCCGACCGACCTGCACCTGACGAGAACGCCCATGACGCGCATGCAGCATCAGATCGATATTGCTGGAAACCCGATTGACGTGCTCGCCTACGCCAGCACCGTGACCCGTTGGCCGGAGTGGCATCCATCGTCCCTCAAGGTTGATGGCCAGAGCGGGCCGCTGTTTGCCGGGGCGCGGTTTGAGGAAGACATCAAGGCTGGCGGGCGTGACGGGCACTTGATCTGGGAGGTTAACGAATACCTGCCAGGACGCCGCTGGAGTGCCTGGGCCCGTGGCGATCACGGGTTGTCTTTAGTGATGACTTATGAGTGCGAGGCTTTGGGCGACAGCACTCGTTTTGTCCGCACCCTGGAGTATCAGTTCAGCGGCCTGGCGATGCGCCTTGCCAACCGACTGCTGCTCAAGCGACGCATCGATCGTGAGTCGGCAGCGTCGATGCTGGCGTTGCGCGAGAAGGCGCAAAAACAGTTGGCCCCGGCGGGAGCCAGCGCGTGAGTCGAACCGTGAAGTTTCGCCATTCGGTGTTGCTGGTGATTGTGGCCATCGGCGCCTTTCTGCTGCTGATGCCGACCAAGGTGCAACCGGTGGCCTGGACCCCGCCGCCGGCGCCCTCCCTCACCAGCGGAATCTACGCCGACAATCAGCGCCTCAAAGGTGTGGAGCGCGTCGGCGCTGCGAATATCGACGGACCGGAAGCGTTGCTGCTGGAGGAAGACGTCCTCATCACGGGTTTGCATGACGGCCGACTAATACGTACAAGCCTCGACGGCAAGGTCACCAAGGTCCTGGCCGATACGGGCGGCAGACCCTTGGGCCTGGCCCGTCACCCCAACGGTCTGCTGGTGATTGCAGACGGGGTCAAGGGCTTGCTGTCACTGGATGCCCAGGGCCGATTGATTCCATTGACCACAGCGGCCAATGGTGTGCCTTTCGGTTTCACCGACGACGTGGCCATCGACAAGTCCGGGCACTACGCCTATTTCAGTGATGCCTCCAGCCGCTTTGGCTACGGCAAGGACGGCGAAGCGATCATCGAGCACGGCGGTGACGGCCGCTTGCTGCGTTATGACTTCCAGACCGGCAAGACGGCGGTCTTGCTGGATAAGCTGGAGTTCGCCAACGGCGTGACCCTGGGACCGGACGATGCCTTTGTGCTGGTCAACGAAACGGGTGCCTATCGCATCAGTCGTTACTGGCTGAGCGGGCCGAAAACCGGCACCCACGATCTGTTCATCGACAACCTGCCTGGGTTGCCGGACAACCTCGCGTTCAATGGCCGCGACCGCTTCTGGGTAGCGCTTTATGCACCACGCAACGCACTGCTCGATGCCACCGCGGCGCATCCATTCGTGCGCAAGATGATCGTGCGAGCAATGACTGTCCTGCCTAAACCGGTGGAGAAACGCGCCTTCGCGCTAGGCCTGGATCTGGACGGTAAAGTGATCGCCAACTTGCAGGACGGTAGCCGCGACAACTACTCGCCGATTACTACTGTTCGCGAGTATGGGGAGTGGTTGTATTTCGGGTCGTTGAAGGCGAAAAACATGGCGCGGTTGCCGCTAAGTACCGCGCTGCAATAAATGTAGGAGCGAGCGATGCGGCGACCCGACTTGCCCGCGAAGAACGATAATGCAGTGACCCTGTTGCACCGCGGTGTTCCTTTCGCGGGCAAGCCTCGCTCCTACAGGGATCAGGATCGATATCAACGGGGATCCATCTCGTTATCGCGCACCGCATTGTCGGTTTCTTCCAGTACCCTTTCCGGGTCCATGGTGGTGGAGTCATCCTCATCCATCGGGATGGCACCTTCATTGTTCGGCAGTTCGTCGATGCCCGGCTCATCGTCTGGATTGACGGCAGTGCGTCCTGGACTCAGAGGCTCGGGATGCGTTGGAATGGGATCGTAGCCACCCTGCTCTTCACTAGGGAACTTTTCTTTGCCGGGGATGAGTGGATCGGTCATGTGGCACCTCGCATGGAGCCGTAAATTCGGACTCTGAACATTCGAGGTGCCGGTATTTATCGCCGTTCCTCTTTTTCAGTCACCGATCGTCGGTGACCAGACAGGGCGCGTCAGGACGGCGTCTGGAGCCGATCAACGATCTTTTGCTTAACCTGCACGCGCTTCTCCTTGAGTTTCTTCAGTGCGTCATCGCTGGGCGCATCCGATTGGGCGGTTTCAGCCTTTACGACCTCAGCGTCCGCCTGTGAATACTTGTTGATCAGTGAATCCAGTAACGGATCCTTGGTGCGTTTTTGCTGGATATCTTCCTTTGAAAGTTTGAGGTCCTGATAAAGGTCGTGTGGCACCGGCATGGAACACCTCCGTTTGTTGATCGGAGGCAAACGCGATCAATGGCGTTCACCAACTATCAGAATGGCCTTGGTTAGCGGGTTCTGTCGACCGCCTATCAGACCAGCGGTGCCCGTTCGTCGCCCTGCCGCAAACGCAATAAAACCTTTGCCCACTCGTCGGCCTCCACAGATTAACGATCACTCGATCGCCCATGAAAACCTGTGTGGAGAATAACCAATGGACGGATTTACCCTGCGCCACCTCACGTTGGCCGTTGCCTTGAGTACCAGCATGGGCACGGCTTTCGCTGCCACTTCCAATGACTTCGTCGACGGCGCGGCCGCGAGCAATATCGCGGAAATCGAAACGAGCCGATTGGCCCTGGAAAAAAGTTCATCGGCGGACATCAAGAAGTTCGCCAACATGATGATCACCGACCATTCCAAGGCCAACGATGAACTGGCGGCGCTGGCGAAAAAAAATGACATCGAGGTGCCGGACAACACCACGCTGGTCAAGCAGGCGAAAGAGAAAATCCTCGACATGCGTGATGAATCCTTCGATGCGGCGTACGCCAACAATCAGGTGAAGGCTCACGAAGACACCGTCGAGCTATTCAAGAAAGAAGCCAATACGGTGACAGACGACAAAACCAAAGGCGCCACGGAGCTGAAAGGTTTCGCGCAAAAAATGCTGCCGGCGCTGGAGAAGCATCTGGATATGGCGAAAAAACTCCAAGCTGCTCACCCCAACAAATAACGCACCCACAAAAAAGGCCGCATCGTTTGATGCGGCCTTTTTCAATGGCCTGACTAGCCGCCATCGGTGTCGATATCGGCATCGGTGTCATCCCCAGATTTTGGCCGGTCGGGACTCGGCTTGAAACCCGGGCTGAACGCGTTGTCGTTGTCCGTGTGGAGATTCTTCTGATCAACCGCTTTGTCTGCGCTTTCCGGTTCGGCGGTTTTTGCGTCTTCTTCAAGACCACTGTCATCGTTCATAAGTACCTCATTCGTCACTGCAATTGCGCGGCTGAAACAGTCGGGCTTTGTAGATTCGAAGCCTCCCCGGGGACAGGGTTCCATCGCAAGGGAAATTCAAGGTCAAAAGCCGCAACCCTTTGACTATGCTCAGGTGATAGACACTGACTGATCATCTCACCCTGGAGCCCGTCGATGAAGCGTGATATCCGTTTGCTGATCGTCGACAACAACGTCGCCACGCGCTACGCCCTGCGCCGGCGCCTGGAGCGCCACGGCTATGAAGTGCTCGAAGCCGGCACGGGTTGCGAAGGCCTGGAGCTGATCGACAGCGTAGCGATCGACGCGCTGATCCTCGACGTCAATTTGCCGGACATGAGCGGTTTCGACATCGTGCGCAAACTGCGCGCCGAACCCGCCACCGCCCTGCTACCGGTGATTCACGTATCGGCGGCCTTGATCCAGACCGGCGACATCATCACCGGCCTGAACGCGGGTGCCGATGCTTACCTGATCCACCCGGTGGATCCGGATGTACTGCTCGCGACCTTGCGCACCTTGCTGCGGGTACGCGAAACCGAAAATGCCCTGCGTGAAAGCGAGGCGCGGTTTCGGGAAATCTTTGTCAATGTGTCGGCGCCCATCGCGGTGCTGGACGCTGAGTTGAAGGTGCACGAATGCAACCATGCCTTCACGCAGCTGATTCAGGACAACCTCAACCCGGACGCCCTGCGCGAGTGCTTTGCCGAAGACCAGGACGCCGTCATCGAGGAACTGCGCCTGCGTCTGGCCTATGGCGAGCGATGGAAAGGCACGCTGAGCATGCGGGTCCACGGCGAGGCTCGCGAAACCGAGTGGCAAATTTCGCCGTACCGCACGCCGGAACTGAGCCTGGTGTTTGTCGAGGATGTCACTGAACACCGTCACCGCGAACGCTCGCACCGGGCGCGGCTTGACGACGCCACCACCCAGTTGGCCAAAGAAGTCGCCGAGCGCGCGCGAACCGAAGCTCAGCTGCTGCAAGTGCAGAAAATGGATGCACTGGGCAAGCTGACCGGGGGCATCGCTCACGACTTCAATAACTTGCTGACCGGCATCATCACCAGCCTGGAATTGATTCTGAAACGGATCGCCGCCTCACGCACCGACAAGGTTCAGTTTTACGCCGAAGCCGCCTTGAACTCGGCCATGAGTGCCGCGTCCCTGACCCATCGCCTGCTCGCCTTCGCGCGCCAACAGCCACTCGATACCCGGCCCGTGGACATCAACGAGCACGTGCGTTCCCTTGAGGAACTGCTGGTGCGCACCATCGGCGAGCGCATTGCCCTGAAACTCGAATTGACCTCTAAACCCGCCATCGCCCTGGTCGACCCCATTCAGCTCGAAAGCGCGATGCTCAATCTGGTGATCAACGCTCGCGATGCCTTGCCCCAGGGCGGCAACATTTGGGTCAGCACCTATGCCGCCTATTCCCATGGCGACCCCAATCTGGCCGATGGTGCGTATGTCGCGTTTTCTGTGCGCGATGACGGTACCGGTATCGAACACAGCGTGATCGACAAGGTGTTCGACCCGTTTTTCACCACCAAGCCGCTGGGCAAGGGCACCGGGCTGGGGTTGTCGACCCTCTACGGTTTCGCCCGGCAATCGGGTGGCGATGCACACATCCGCAGCGTCGCCCGGCGCGGCACCGAAGTCACCCTCATGCTGCCGGCCAGTTCCGACCTCACGGCCGGCGACGCCGAGCCAGCCACCGTCGATCATCAGGGTGCCGGTAAACATGTGTTGATCGTCGAGGACACGCCGTCGGTGCGCATGTTTGTGGCCGAAGTGTTGGTGGATGCCGGTTACCGTTGCACGCAGGTGGGCGACATCGAAGGAGCCCTCGAACGCCTGCAAAACGACGAGTCCATCGACCTGTTGCTGACCGACGTCGGTTTGCCACGCATGAGCGGCCGCGAGTTGGCCGATGTGGCACGGGGCTGGCGCGAAAAGCTGCCGATCCTGTTCATGACCGGTTATGCCGAAACCGCGATCAACCGTCAGGTGTTCCTCGGCGATGGCATGGAAATGTTGATCAAGCCGTTCCAGATCAATGAACTGCTGGACAAGGTTCGACGTACGCTCGATAGCGCCTGATAGATTGCCTTCGCGAGCAAGCTCGCTCCCACACTGGATCTGTGGTGTTCACAAATCCCCTGTGGGAGCGAGCTTGCTCGCGATGACGCAGGTGGTAACACCACCCGACTCAAGCCGAACCAAGGGTTCTGGCCAAAAACGGTGCCGTCCGGCTCGTTTTACTCCTGGCGACTTTCTGCGGTGTACCACTGACGACAATCTTCCCGCCCTGATCCCCCGCCCCCGGGCCAATGTCGATCACCCAGTCACTCTGCGCAACCACACGCATTTCATGTTCGACGACGATCACCGTATGCCCCCCCGCGACCAGCGTATTCAACTGTTCGAGCAAGCGATCGACATCCCTCGGGTGCAATCCGGTGGTGGGCTCGTCGAGCACATACAGTGTTGCCCCACGCTGGTTGCGTTGCAGCTCGGTGGCCAGTTTGATCCGCTGGGCTTCGCCGCCCGACAGCTCGGTCGCCGGTTGGCCGAGGCGCAGGTAACCCAGGCCGATATCGCGCAGCACCTCCAGCGAGCGGCGAATACCCGGTTGTTCGGCGAATACCGTGACCGCTTCATCCACCGTCAACTGCAACACTTGGGCGATGTTCAACCCTTGCCAGATGATCGCCAGCGTCTCGGGGTTGTAGCGCGCGCCGTGGCAGGTCGAGCATGGCGCATAGACGCTGGGCATAAACAGTAACTCGACGCTGACAAAGCCCTCACCTTCGCACGTCGAGCAACGGCCCTTGGCAACGTTGAAGGAGAACTGACCGGCGTCATAACCCTCGGCCTGCGCCTCGGGAGTGGCGGCGTACAGTTTGCGCACGTTGTCGAACAGCCCGGTGTAAGTCGCCAGGTTTGAGCGCGGTGTGCGGCCGATGGGTTTCTGATCGACTTGCACCAGACGCTTGATCGATTCCAGCCCCGCCGTGACCTGACCGCCGCTGACTTGCGGTGCGTCGTCCTCAAGGCTTAACGCTTCCAGCTCACTGTCACTGGCCGCGCGCCCGAGATTCGCGCCCACCAGCTCCAGCAACGCCTGGCTGACCAGGCTCGATTTACCGGAACCCGAGACCCCCGTCACCGCGGTAAAACAGCCCAGCGGAAACTCGACGCTGAGGTTGTTCAGGTTGTTGCGGGTGATGCCTTCCAGCCGCAGCCATTCGGTCGCCTTGCGGCTGGCTCGGGGCTGAGTGACCTGCTCGGCGAACAGATAAGCACGTGTCTGCGAGTTCGTCACATCAGCCAAGCCTGGCGGCGGTCCGCTGTACAGGATCCGGCCTCCATGCTCGCCGGCCGCCGGGCCCACGTCGATCAACCAGTCGGCGCGGCGCATGGTTTCCAGGTCATGCTCGACAACGAACAAGGTGTTGCCAGCGGCTTTCAAACGTTGCAGGGCTTCGAACAGCGCTTCACCATCCGCGGGGTGCAGACCGGCCGACGGCTCATCCAACACGTAAATCACCCCAAACAACTGCGAACCCAATTGCGTCGCCAGGCGCAGACGTTGCAACTCACCGGACGACAGCGTCGGCGTGCTGCGTTCCAGCGCCAGATAACCGAGCCCCAGATCAGTCAACGTACTGACCCGCTCCAACAAGTCCTGAGCGATCCGTTGCGCGGCCAGGCGTTTCTCCACTGACAGATTCGGTGTGTGGCGCACATCCGGCGCGTTGGCGTGGCCACTGGCGCCGTGGGCGACTCGCTGCTCACGGGCCTCGCGAGTCTGACTGTGCGTCAACACCTCGCCCGCCTCGTCGGCCTGTTCGAGGTAGCTGTGAGCAGCCACCGGCTTCAGCACTTGCGCCACTTGCAGCAATGGCATCTGCGACAACTCGCCGATGTCGTAACCGGCAAAGGTCACCGACAACGCCTCGTGCTTGAGCCGTTTGCCGTCGCACAACGGGCACGGGCTGCCGAGCATGAATTGCGAGACACGCTTCTTCATCAGCGCGCTTTGGGAATGGCTGAAGGTGTGCAGGATGTAGCGCCGGGCGCCGGTAAACGTGCCCTGGTAACTCGGTTCCATTTTGCGTTTGAGCGCGACGATGGTTTCTTCGGGGGTGAGCCCGGCGTACACCGGAACCGTCGGTGTTTCTTCGGTGAAAAGAATCCAGTCGCGTTGCTTTTTCGGCAGATCGCGCCAGGGTTTGTCTACGTCGTAACCCAGGGTCACCAGGATGTCGCGCAGGTTCTGTCCCTGCCAGGCCGTGGGCCAGGAAGCGACCGCGCGCTGGCGAATGGTCAGGCTCGGGTCCGGGACCATCAAGGTTTCGGTGACTTCATACACCCGCCCCAACCCATGACATTCGGGGCACGCGCCCTGGGGCGTGTTGGGCGAAAAGTCTTCGGCATACAGCATCGGCTGCCCCGGCGGATAACTGCCGGCCCGGGAGTAAAGCATGCGGATCAGGCTCGACAACGTCGTCACGCTGCCCACCGACGACCGCGTGCTCGGCGTGCCCCGCTGTTGTTGCAAGGCCACCGCCGGCGGCAAGCCTTCGATGGAGTCGACGTCCGGCACCCCGACCTGATCGATCAGGCGCCGCGCATAAGGCGCTACGGATTCGAAATAGCGGCGTTGCGCTTCGGCGTAGAGGGTCGAGAACGCCAGCGACGATTTCCCCGAGCCGGACACGCCGGTGAACACCACCAGGGCATCCCGGGGAATGTCGACATCGACGTTTTTGAGATTGTGCTCCCGGGCGCCGCGCACCCTGACCATGCCTGAGGGAGGGTTGGAGGTGCGCTTCGACGTCATGAAGAGGCCTTGATTGGAAGGTTCAAAGAAATGCGGTTCAGGGTTGGATCTGGTCAGCCCTTGAGCACGGTGCGAACCATCTGTGTGAGCGCTTCGGGACCGTAGGGTTTGCTCAGCAGATAGGTGTCGGGGTTGAGTTGGTGATTGCGCGAAATAATGTCACGGGTGTGGCCCGAGGTGAACAGCACGGCCACCGGCGGCGTCTGCACCTTGGCCCAGGCCGCCAGGTCCGAGCTTTTGATCAGGCCGGGCATGACCACGTCGGTGAAAATCAAGTTCACTGCCGCGCCCTCCAACAACATCTGCATGGCGACGTCTCCGTTGGCAGCCGTCAGGACTTGATAACCTTCTTCGCTCAGTAATTCCACCGCGGCGCTGCGCACCGCCTCGTTGTCCTCGACCACCAGAATGGTTTCGTGTCCGCCTCGTTGTTGCGGATCGTGAAGTGCCGTTTCGCTCTGCATCGGACGCAGGCTGCGAGGGAAATACAGTTGCACTCGAGTGCCCTGCTCGACCACGCTGGAAATCTCGATATGCCCGCCACTCTGCTTGACGAAACCGAACACCATGCTCAATCCAAGCCCCGTGCCCTGGCCGTCGGCCTTGGTGGTAAAAAACGGTTCGAAAGCCTGTGCGAGTACCTGCGGCGACATGCCGACACCCGTGTCAGCCACCGCTACACAGACATAGTCACCGGCGACGATGCCCTTGCCTGCACAAAACTTGCTATCAAGGGCGATGTTCTCGGTGATCAGGTCAATGGTCCCCTCGCCTTTCATGGCGTCCCGGGCATTGATCGCCAGATTGAGGATGGCGTTTTCCAGTTGATTGCAGTCCACGTAAATGTGCCAAAGGGCTTCAGCCGCGCAGACATTGATCTGGAAGGTTTCCCCCAGCGCCCGCTGCAACAATTCACCCAGTCCCTCGAAGACCTGCCGCAGATCGCAGACCTCTGGCGACAAGGGTTGACGACGGGCGAACGCGAGCAATTGCGAAGACAGTTTGGCGCCACGTTCGACCGCGGCAATCGACGCACTGACCCGGCGCTGCACGTTGGCGTTGTCCGGTTCATGCCGCGCCAGCAAGTGAAGGTTGCCGGCGATCACTTGCAACAGGTTGTTGAAGTCATGGGCCACGCCGCCGGTGAGGCCGCCGATGGCTTCGAGTTTCTGCGATTGACGCAGTTGTTCTTCAGCGGCCAGCCGTGCTTCGACTTCATCGGCAACGCGCTGCTCCAGATTGCGGGTGAACTTGAGCAAGGATTCTTCGGCGCTCTTGCGTTCGTGGATGTCGATCAACACCCCGGGAAAACGGAACGGTTCACCTTGTTCATTGAACTCGCAGCCACCACTCGCTTGCACCCACAGATAACTGCCATCAGGGCGCTGGACCCGATATTCGGCGTTAAAGGGTTCGCCGGTTTCCACTGATTGATTGATCTGTTCCTGCACCCAGTTGCGGTCATCGGGATGGATCTGTGCTTCGGCGATGTCCGTTGGCAGGTCGGCCAGGTTTTGCTCGGATGGGTAGGAAAAGGTGCGAGCGAAACGCTCATCGCCGGAGAGCACATTACCCTTGATGTCCCAGACGAACGAGCCGAGCAAAGCCCCGGCATTGAGCGCCAGGCGCACCCGTTCGTTGTCGGCGTGATAGGCGTCCTCGGCGGCCTGACGACGGCGTTCGGAAATCACATGCTCAGTGGTCTCGACCACCATCGCCATGACCCCGGCCGGTTTCCCGTCATCATCAGCCACCGGGCTGTAATAGAGGTCCAGCCAGACGTCTTCGGGTATGCCGTCCCTCAAAAGCACAAGCTCTTTATTGCGATAGGACAACGTGCCGCCGGCCAGGCAGGTGTCGACCACATGTCGATTGAACTCGGCGACTTCCGGCCAGCCCAGTTCCACCGGGGAACCCAACAGGTAAGGATGTCGGCCACCGGCAAACGTCGAGTACGCATCGTTATAGATCATGTAACCCGCACGACCCCACAGCATCACCATCGGCAGTGGCGAAGCGAGCATCAACTGCACCTCGCTGCACAGGCTTGCGGGCCAGGTGTCCATGCTCCCCAGCTCGGTCACGCGCCAGTCGAACGCGCGGATACGCCCGGCCATTTCACCGTTCCAGCCGGCACACCCGTGGCTATCGTCTAAAAACTGCATCGACTGATTCTGTATCCCTGTAGATGAGCTGGCTTGAGGGATCGCAACGGCATGAGGACGGTGCGTGCCCGTTTGTTTCGAGCATCGCGGTCACCAATGGTTTCATAGAGGTTAGCTGATTCTTCACCTGCAGATTTTTGTGGCAATGGAGCTTGCCATGGGGACGAACCTGGCAGCTGCTACAAGATTTCAGCGTGGCTACACCTTGATCAGGTGCTTGAGCGCGTGGGAACGATCTCAGTCAGTACCGTATTTCGGCGAACGCGGCCCATACAGCAACCCCGCCGATTGCCCTGCCGACAGCAGCCGAGCGCTGGTCACACCGGCAATCGGGTGACCGGCGTCGGTGGAGCTGTTGATCACTTGCTTGACCGCAGCCGTAATCAGCATGCCAATCAAACCACCGCCACCGTTGTTACCACCCTCCTCGCTCGAAGCCCGAGCCGAGCCGGTCCACAGGGTGGTGCCGCTCTTGAGGTCCACCAGTTTCGCGGAGGCGGTCACGACGGTTTCGCTGTTGATGATCATGTAGCGAGTGCCGTAGTCCGTCACGGTGATGTACAGCGCGGCATCGGCACCGAAGATTTCGTGCAGTTTGTTGGCCGGTGCCTGATGGATATCCGCCGGCGTGGTCAGGCCATTCTGGCGGAACGTCTCATCGACCAGGGCGATCGGCAGCACGTAGTACCCGGCTTCAGCCAACGGGTACGTGACCTGCGACAACAGGCTGTAGGACGCTTTGACGTCCGGCGAGTTGTTCAGCGGCGGCAGCACCAGAATGGTTTTTGGACGACTTTGCTTATACGCCGAATAGTCCACGGTCTTGGGGCTGACACAGCCACCGAGCACGGCCAAAGCCAGCAGGCCGGCCACCAGTTTCAATGAGCGCGCGATCATTGGGTGCCTCCGGTCTTGGCGTTTTTAAGCAGAAAATCCATGTACGGCGTCGACTCGGGAAACAACGTCTTCTCGGTTCTGAATTGCTGCACCATCTGATCGTCCTTGCCCATGCTCAGGTACAACAGGCCCAAGTGAGCGTGGTAGCCAGGCGGCGGTGTCCTGCCGGTGGACCGGATCTTCTGCAGGTCACGCTCCAGGGCTTCGGCCTGAGCTTCCTTGGGCTCTTCACCCTTGAAATACTCGTAGACTTCCGGCTGGTAGCTTTCCCACTGGTACAGGGTTTTCGGGCCGGTGTTGCAGCCGGCCAACAGGCCACTGACCAGCAATGTCGACGCTATCAACGCCCACGACATAAAACGCTTGAACATGCTTGTACCGCTCCTTGTCATCAACCTTGATCAGTTGCCCGGTTTCCATGCACCGGAATTCATGCCGTCTACCAGACGATTGATCGCCTCGCGCATGGCCAGGTCGAGCACCTTACCGTTGAGGGTCGAATCGTAGGCCGCGGTGCCGCCGAAACCAATGACTTCGCGGTTCGACAGGGCGTATTCGCCCGCACCCTGAGTCGAATAAACGACTTCCGAGGTGCTGATGTTGACGATGTTCAAGTTGACCTTGGCGTAGGCCACCTGGGTCTTGCCGCGGCCGAGAATGCCGAACAACTGGTGATCGCCGGTCTCTTTGCGGCCGAACTCGGTGACATCACCGGTTACCACAAAGTCAGCACCCTTGAGGCGCTGGGACTGGCCCTTGATCACGGCTTCCTGCTGGATCTCACCCATGTTGTCGCGGTCCAGCACGCTGAAGCGATTGGTTTGCTGCAAGTGAGTGATGAGGATGGTCTTGGCCTGACCGCCGAGGCGATCCACACCGTCGGAGAAGATCCCGCGCATGTAGCTCGAACGGTTGTCGAACTTGCCGACCGCCATGGGTACGCGAACACCGGCATAAGCGAGGCTGGCGCTTTCAACCTTTTCTACCGGCAAGGCGCGCGAGCTTTCGGTCGCACACCCAGCCATCGCGCCCAAGACGGCAATCGCTGCCGCCGATACCAACATCCGAGAGATCATTCTCACTGTGCATTCCTTTTGAAAAACGGTTTATCCCGGCACGGCAATAGCCAGCCACTGAGGGTTGCAGCGGCGAAAAAGCGAGGGGAATCAAATCGACAATCGACAATCGACGTGCGGGACGTCGGCGGCCGGCATTATGCCAAAACGCCATCACTGAAGACAGTGTTTAATTTACTTTTGACGTCAACGCATTGGCTGATGCATTGATCGTTCCCACGTTCTGCGTGGGAATGCAGCCACGGACGCAGAGCGTCACGGGAGGCGTTACCACGCAGAGCGTGGGAACGATCATGTCCCGAGGTCAGCGGAAATCCCGGCTGCGCACACTGATGCCGTCGAGCAACGGGCTCAAATCGCTCAACCGTCCGGCAATCAAATGCCGCACCTCGCCTTCCTTCTCCCAGCGCCCATCAACCTTGAGCAATTGCGAGCCGACCAATACCTGGCGCTGCCGGTCGGCCAGGTCGCGCCAGACCACCACGTTGACGTTGCCGAACTCATCTTCAAGGGTGACAAAGGTCACGCCACTGGCGGTACCCGGGCGTTGCCGACCGGTCACCAGCCCGGCGACGCTGACCGGTCGTCCATGCTCGACATCCAGCAGCTCCTTCGAACTGCGGCAACGCCGGGCTTTCAATTCACCCCGCAACAACGCCAGCGGATGCGGACCGAGCGTGGTGCCGACACTGTTGTAATCGGCTAGCAGGTCCTCGCCCACGGTAGGTTTGGGTAACGACACCGCGCCCTCCTCCTGACTCGGCAGACCGGCAAACAAGCCGAGCTGTTTCTGTACACCCGCCACTTCCCAGCGCGCCCGATGACGGTCGCCGGCCAGTCCACGCAGCGCACCGGCATCGGCCAGTTGCTCCTGGGCGCGGGCATCGAGTCGCGCCCGCTCGCCGAGGTCGGCAATGTCGACAAACGCCCCCTTCGACCTCGCCGTTTCGATGCGCCGGGCATCGTCCTCGCGAAAGCCCTTGATCATCCGCAACCCCATGCGAATCGCCGGTTGGGCACCGGTGATCGGTTCGAGGCTGCAATCCCAATCGCTGGCGCGCACGTCCACCGGGCGAATCTGCAAATGATGCCGACGGGCGTCCTGCAGAATCTGGTCCGGGCTGTAGAAACCCATGGGCCAGCTGTTGATCAGCGCACAGGCGAAGGCCGCCGGTTCGTGGCACTTCAACCAGCAACTGGCGTAGGTCAGCAAGGCGAAACTGGCGGCGTGTGACTCGGGGAAACCGTAGCTGCCGAAGCCTTTGATCTGCTCGAAGATCTGCGCGGCAAACTCGGCCGTGTAGCCGTTTTTCTTCATCCCGGCGGCCAGGCGATCCTTGTGCGGTTCGAGCCCGCCGTGGCGTTTCCAGGCGGCCATGGAGCGGCGCAACTGATCGGCCTCGCCGGGGCTGTAGTCGGCGGCGACAATCGCAATCTGCATCACCTGTTCCTGAAACAGCGGCACGCCCAACGTGCGCTTGAGCACGGTTTCCAGTGCCGGGGACGGATAGATCTCGGGTTCTTCCTTGTTTCGGCGTCGCAGGTACGGATGCACCATCCCGCCCTGA
Source organism: Pseudomonas sp. ZS1P83 (assembly GCF_054897825.1). Lineage (NCBI taxonomy): Bacteria > Pseudomonadati > Pseudomonadota > Gammaproteobacteria > Pseudomonadales > Pseudomonadaceae > Pseudomonas > Pseudomonas sp. ZS1P83. The sequence goes on along the minus strand of NZ_CM142706.1, from coordinate 1,774,720 downwards.
ATCGGCCCCGGACGGACAATCGCCACTTCGATCACCAGGTCATAGAAGGTCCGGGGTTTGAGCCTCGGCAGCATCGACATCTGCGCCCGGGACTCGATCTGGAACACGCCGATGGTGTCGGCACGACCGATCATGTCGTAGGTCTGCGAGTCTTCGGACGGGATCGTCGCCAGGCTCAGGTCCCGATGGCGATGACGGCGCAACAGATCGAAACAACGGCGGATCGCACTGAGCATGCCCAACGCCAGAATATCCACCTTGAGCAGCCCGACCGCGTCGAGGTCATCCTTGTCCCACTGAATGATCGTGCGCTCGGCCATGGCAGCGTTTTCCACCGGGACCAGGCTGTCCAGAGGCTCCTCGGAAATCACGAAACCGCCGGGGTGCTGGGACAGGTGTCGGGGGAAACCGATCAGCTGCCCCGTCAGGCTCAGCACCCGGCGCAATACCGGGCTCTCGGGATCGAACCCGCCTTCAAGCAGGCGTTCCACTGGCGGTGTTTCATCACTCCAGTGGCCACAGCAATCGGCCAGGGCGTTGATCTGATCCGGCGGCAACCCCAAGGCCTTGGCCACATCACGCACCGCGCCGGCCGCGTGATACGTGCTGACCACCGCCGTGAGCGCCGCGCGGGTCCGGCCATAACGCTGGAACACGTACTGCAAGACTTCTTCGCGACGCTCATGCTCGAAATCGACGTCGATGTCCGGCGGCTCGTTGCGTTCCCTGGAGAGAAAGCGCTCGAACAACAGCGTGGTGCGATCCGGATCGATTTCCGTGATGCCCAAGGCAAAGCACACCGCCGAGTTGGCCGCCGAACCACGGCCCTGACACAGGATTTTTTGCTCACGGGCGAAACGCACAATGTCGTGAACCGTCAGGAAATAGCTTTCGTAGCCCAGCTCGGCGATCAGCTCCAGTTCCTTGTCGATCTGCGTCAGCACCTTGGCCTGGGGGCCTTTTGACCAGCGCCACGCGATGCCCTCTTCGGTCAAATGACGCAGCCAGGACGTGGCTGTCTGGCCTTGCGGTACCAACTCCCGGGGATATTGATAACGCAACTGACCGAGGTCGAAGGTGCAGCGTCGGGCGATGTTCAGCGTTTCGTCGAGCAATGCTTGCGGATAGATCGATTGCAGCGCATCGAGACTGCGCACATGCCGCTCACCATTGGGATGAAGACGCAACCCGGCCTCCGCCACCGGCACGTGATGACGGATCGCGGTCATGGTGTCCTGCAAGGCGCGTCGCCCGCGAGCGTGCATGTGCACATCGCCGCTGGCCACTGCCGGGATTCGCAGTTCGCTTGCCAGGGTCAACAGCGCAGCCAGCCGTCGGGTATCGTCCTGGCCGCGATGTAGCTGGACGGCCAGCCACAGGCGTTTGGCGAAGGTCTGCTTCAGCCAGTGGCCCTGTTCAACGTCATCGACAGCGTCCGGCACCCACAACGCCAACAGCCCCGGCAAGGGTTCGCTGAAGTCTTCCCGCAGCACTTGATATTGGCCTTTCTGCGTTCGGCGGCGCGCTCGGGTAATCAGTCGGCACAGGGTCTGGTAACCCTCAAGGCTTTCCACCAGCAGCACCAGTTTCGGGCCGTTCTCGATCCGCACTTCGCTGCCGATGATCAGCGGCAGCGCCACGGATTTGGCCGCTTGCCAGGCGCGGACGATACCGGCCAGGGTGCATTCATCGGTGATTGCCAAGGCCTGATAGCCCTGTTTTTTCGCCCGTTGAAACAGTTCGAGGGCACTGGAAGCACCGCGCTGGAAACTGAAGTTCGACAGGCAGTGCAGTTCGGCATAGTCGATGCTCATGCGAACCACCCCTGCAGCCACAACCGGCCGTCCTCACCGACCGCACGATAGGCCCAGCCCTGCTGACCAGAACGGGTTTCGATCAGGAAGTAATCGCGGCGCACATCGTCACCGTCCCACCAACCGGACTCGATGCGTTCCGGCCCCATCAGGATGCGCGTCGAACCTTCGTGCACCGCCAGCGGTTCAGTCAGCAGCCAGCCCGGTCGTTGCACCGCAGGCAGCCCGCCACAGCGCTGACTGTCGACACTGGCCTGCCATGCGCATTCCGGCCGGTGATCGGCCTGGAACCGCAAACCCTGCACCGCGTCATCCCCCAACCGCGCCCGCAAGCGTTCGCGCAGTTGCTCCCAGGGCAAGGACTGCTGCGGGCGGTCGTCGAACAGCTCCTGATACTGGGGAACGAAGGCCGGCAAGTCTTCGGCGCGCAGACGAAAACCACGCACCGGGGCCTCGACCTGAACCTGTTCCAGCCGCCCTCGGGCCAGTTCAAAGAGCATCGCTGGATCACGTTCGGCGCTGAGCAGGCCGACCTTGATGACGGTGTCCGGCAACCCGGCATGCTCCAGGTGCAGGTCGAAACGCTGCACACCGCTGTCCCGCCCGCAAAGAAACGCTGACAGGTCACCGGTCAATCGGCGTAACGGAAACAGCAGCGCCTGATGGGACTGCACATCGAAATTGAGCTCGATGCGCACATCGAAGCGGTCCGGCGGCAGGTAGAACGTCAGCGCCAGTCGCCGTAACCCGAGCAAGGTGTCCAGATGCTTGAGCACTTGGGCCTCGAAACGCCGGGCCAGACTATGGCGAGGCAACGCCTGAACCTGACTCAAAGTGCGCAGTCCCATGCGCGACAACGCCGTGGCGACGCTGATCTCCAGCCCGATCCGGTCGATGGGCAACTGCCCAAGGTGATGGTGCAAGGCTTGATCGTCGGGCACCACCAGACCGTCATACGCGTTGGCCAGCACCCGTGCGGCCACCGGATTGGGCGCGGCAACAATCCGATGGCGAAACCCCAGTTCGCCGAGCTCGGTTCGTAACCGCGCCTCGAATTGCGGCCAGGCGCCGAACAATCCCAGGCTGGACTCGATTTCAAACACCACCGCACGCGGGTAATGCACGCTGACCTGAGCGCTGAAGCGGTAGGCCCATGCAGCCAGAAACTGCTGCCAGTGTTCGATCTCGGCGGCATCGTATTCGGCCGTGGCAAACCCTTTGCTCAGCGCCTGCGCGGCGGTCATCGACTGACCGGGACGCAAGCCCAGCGCCCGCGCCGAACCGTTGACCGCCTGCAACACCCGACGCTGGGCCGGGCCGGTCAGCAGCGCCAGCGGCGCATCGGGATCAGAGCGCTGACGCAGTACCGCGTCCAGCGCCAATTGCGGGAAAAGAATGCAGACCCAGCGCATGGCAACCTCAATGCCCCACGGTAAAGGCAATCGGCGCCGAGCGCGCCAACCCGCCCCGGCACTTGAGCACGCGCAATTGCGCAGGCCTGGCGTCGATGGCAATGCGCAAAGCGGCTGGCGAAGGGTTGACCGCTTCATTGATCGAGCGATAGGCGAACGCCAGGGTCTGGCCGGTTTCCGCGGCCACCTGCAAGCGGCGCAACGCTCGATCATCAGCCTTGTGCGGCCAGCACAGCACCGCACCGCAACTGCCCGAACGCAGGCATTGTTCGGCCGCCCACAGCGCATCGCGCTCGCTGGCCTGGATGATCGACAACTGGCGCAGATCGACCCCGGCGTTCTGCCAGGCCTGGGGGTACGGCACGTAAGGCGGCGCCACCAACACGATGCGCTCGCCAGCGGCCGACAACCGCGCCAGCGCCGGCCACACCAGTTGCAATTCACCGACGCCCTGCCCCGCCAAAAGGATTTCGGTCAGCGCCGCTTCCGGCCAACCGCCAATAGGCAACGCCGCATCCAGCGCGGCATGCCCGGTGGGTTGCGGGCTGACGGCCGGTGGCGCAGGCCGGCCCTTCCAGACCTGGCCGCCATTGAACAGCGTATCCAGCGCAACGACGGCGCCCATCACCCTTGCCTCACCAGACCGCAGAACACCCCTTCGATGGCCAGGTCCTGATCGGCGTCGACGATGATCGGCTTATAGGCCGGGTTGCGCGGCAGCAGTCGGACAACGTCGCCGACTCGCTCGAAACGTTTGATGGTGACTTCGCCGTCGAGTCGCGCGACGACGATCTGGCCGTTGACCGCCTCGGGATTGCGGTGCACGCCCACCAGATCGCCGTCGAGAATGCCGTCTTCGATCATCGAGTCGCCCTGGACCCGTAGCATGTAATCCGGCACCCGCGAGAAGATCGACGGGTCGAGCAGCAAGCGGCTGTGAACCTCGGCATCGGCACCGATCGGCGCACCCGCCGCCACCCGACCGAGTACCGGAATATCCAGCAGCTCGGGCCGCGCCGGTTGCCCGAGCAAACGAATGCCCCGGGCCTGATGCGCATTGACCTCGATGAAACCGGCTTCGGTCAGCGCCAGCACATGCTTGCGAGCCACGCTGCGGGAGGCAAAACCGAACGCCTCGCTGATTTCAGCGAGGCTCGGGGACTGACCGTGTTCAGCGATTCGATCGCGGATAAAGGTCAGGATGGCGGTACGGCGGGGAGTTAAAGTCGTCATGGAGTACATTTGTACTCTTTTACCTTTTTCCTGACAAGGACCGCCAGTCAGTTCAAGCCACGAGACGCCAGAAAACCTGCGATGTAATCGATGAAAGCCACCACTTTGGCGGTCGCCCGCCGATGGCTCGGGTACACCGCTAGAATGTGCGCGCCAAAGCTGTCCGGATCGATGTCGTAGTCGGCCATCACCCGCACCAGTCGACCCTCGGCCAGATACGGCGCGGCACTCCACAGCGGCGTGTGCAGCAACCCGCGCCCCGCCAGCGCATTAGCCAGCAGCAGGTCGTAATTGTCGCTGCGCAAACGCGGCGTCTTCGGTTGCGGCAGGCTCAAACGCTGGCCGTCGCGCTCGGCCCACCAGAATTCGCGGCTGAGCAACGGATGGCGGTACAACAGCCATTCATGGTCATCGAGGGTTTGCGCAGTGACCGGCAGCCCCTTGCGCGCCAGATAAGCCGGGCTGCCACACAGCGCCAGACGATTGCTGCCGACGATGCGGGCGATCAACCCCGGCAAGTCGTCATGACCTTCGCGCAACGCCAGGTCGTAGCCACTTTCCAGCAGATTGACGAACGCATCGCACAGGTCGACTTGCAGATTGATCTGCGGGTATTGCTCCAGAAATCCACCACACACCTGGTCAAGAAAGGCCTGCCCATAGGCCAGCGGCGCGGTGATTTTCAGACTGCCGCGCAGGCCATGCTGCATTTGCTCGATTTCCTCGCCGGCCTCCTCAAGCCGTTGCAATACCTGACGCGCGGTTTCCAGGTAGAGCCGCCCCACTTCCGTCAGCAGAATCCGTCGGGTACTGCGCTCGAACAGCCGGGCGCCGAGCTCGGCTTCCAGGTGATTGACCGCTTTGGTCAGGGCCGAAGGCGTCTTGCCCAGTTGCTCGGCGGCGCGGCTGAAACTGCCCAATTGCGCCGTGACCACGAACATTTTCAATGCACCCAACTTGTCCATTCTTTTTCCATTCAGGCAAAAACGTTTTTCGTGAGTAAGGCGTTCTGCTTGCCGTGACCAGCCACTAATCTGGCCATCAGACGCAATAACAAGGAAATATTCAATGAAAAGATTTATCCCGAATCTATTGATGGTGGCAGTGAGTTTTGCCTCGTTGGAAGCCATGGCAGCGACCGATCTGGTGTTGCTGAACGGCAAGATTTTCACCGCCGACCGCAGCCAGCCCAAGGTTCAGGCGTTGGCGGTGCAGGACGGCAAAGTGTTGCAGGTCGGCAGCGATGCGCAGATCAAGGCCTTGATCGAGTCGGGAACCAAAGTCATTGATCTGGACGGCAAGACCCTGATGCCCGGCCTGATCGACAGCCATTCCCACGCGATTTTCGGCGGTCTGGAAATGGCCTCGGCCAACATGGGAGACGAGGTGGTCGACCTCTTTGAGCTGGAAAAACGCCTGCGCGCCTGGCGTGATGACGGCAAGGCGAAACAGGGCGATGTGCTGAGCGTGGCCGGTATGAGTTCCGCTTACTGGGCTCAGTCCGAGGCCTTCGGCAAGGCATTCAACACAGGGGAATGGGCCGAAGTGCCCGTGGTGTTCACCGGCAGCGACCACCACACTGCGTGGGCCAACGACGTCATGCTCAAGCGCGCCGGCATTGATGCCACACTGCTCAAGTCATTGCCGGACGTCGAAAAAGACACCATCGGCAAGCGCGCCGACGGCAGCCCCAACGGGTTCCTGGTCGACGCCGGTTGGGATCGCGTCGCGTCAAAAATGCCGGTGCCGAGCGCCGCCGACATGCTGAAGGCCGCGCAAACCGCGGTGCGCTACAACAACAGCCAGGGCATCACCGCGTGGATGGACCCCGCCGCCAACGCCGCCCCCGGCGAGCCGGTATTCGCCCTTACACCCACGGAAAAAACCGTCGGCGTGCTGCCGGTGTACAAGGCGCTGTCCGAAACCGGTGGCATGACCGCCCACGTGGCCGCGCTGCTGGTGGCCAATCCGAAAAGCGTCCCGGCCGACCTCGACACCCTGGACAAAGTCCGCCAGCAATTTCAGGGCATCCCCAACCTGACCCTGCCCGGCATCAAGATCTTCGCCGACGGCGTGATCGAATACCCGGCGCAGAGCGCGGCGATGATCGATCCCTACACCAACTCGCACAAACAGGGCGAACTGCTGATTGATCCGAAGCATTTCGGCGAACTGGTCAGCGCCATCGATCAACGCGGCTGGCTGGTGCACATCCACGCCATCGGCGATCGCGCGGTGCGCGAATCGCTGAACGGCATCGCACAGGCGCGCAAGGATCGGCAGAGCGGCGTGACGCACTCGATCACGCACCTGCAAATGGTCAACCCGAAAGAGTTTGCGCGGTTCAAACCGCTCGACGTCATCGCCTCGATGCAACTGCTGTGGGCCACCGCCGATGACTACACGCTGGACATGATCAAGCCTTACGTCAGCGCGCTCGCCTTCCGCTATCAGTACCCAGCGCATTCGCTGCTCAAACAGGGCGCGACGATTGCGGGCGCCAGTGACTGGCCGGTGTCCTCGCCCAACCCGTGGAACGCCATGGCCCAGGCCATCACCCGCGACGGTCCGCTGGGTGTGCTGAACGCCGATGAACGCATCGACCGCGAAACGATGTTTTACGCCTACACCCTGAACGCCGCCCGCACCATCGGGTTAGAGAAGCAAATCGGTTCGTTGAGCCCCGGCAAGCAAGCCGATTTCATCGTGCTCGACCGTGACGTGTTCAGCGTCGACAACAAAGCCCTGCACGACACCCAAGTGCTGCAAACCTGGTTCGCCGGTCGCGAAGTCTACGCACCGACCCTCTAAGAAAAACCACCTGAAACCACTGCCCGCCCCGCGCTCATCGCCGGGGTTCGGCAAGCCTTGCCCAAAAAAATGCCCATAACAATCACAATAACGGGACGCACCCCATGAAAGCTTTCACCCTGTTCGCCCTCGGCTCGTTGAGTTTGCTGCCATTAAGCAGCCAGGCCCTGCCCTTGAATGACGACTTCGCCGTGCTGGTCGACCTGACCCTGGCCAGCGACTACCGCACCCGCGGCATTTCGCAAACCCAGAACGACCCTGCCGTGCAAGCCGGCGTAACCCTGGCCCACAGCACGGGCCTGTACCTGGGCGCATGGAGTTCGAACGTCGACTTCGGCGGGGGTCTGAAAACCCGGCAGGAAATCGACTACTACGCCGGTTGGCTCTGGCAAGCGACCGATGCCGTCAGCCTGGACCTCGGCTATCTCAAATACGCCTACCCAAAAGAAAGCCAGTTCAACCAAAGCGAGGTCTACGGCATTCTCAACGTCTATGGCGTGAAACTCGCCGCCTATTACTCCGCGGATGCGCCGGGTATCGACAGCAAACAGAGTTCGCTCTACAGCTACGTCGGTTACGAAACTGAATTGCCTTACGACACAGGCCTGAAACTGCGATACGGCAACATGGATTTCAAGGATCCGCACCTGTACTCGATGTCGGGCCATGCCGAAGACTCGTACCGCGAATGGGAAGCCAAACTGTCCCACGAACTGGCCGGTGTGATGCTGGGCTTGAGTTACATCGACACCGACCTGTCGAAAAGCCAGTGCGCCAGCAACTGGGGCTTCGACGACGTGTGCAGCGCCACGGTGGTGGCGAGTATCAGCAAATCCTTCTGAACGACCGTCGATAGGGTAATGGCAATCGCCGATCCGTTTTTTGTAGGAGCGAGGCTTGCCCGCGAAGGCGGCGTGTCAGGTAAGCCGCTTTCGCGGGCAAGCCTCGCTCCTACGGGTTCAGGTCAGGACGCAGAGATAGGGCCACGGGTAGATTCCGCGCTCATGGCCGTCGCTGAAGATCAGTTGCAGGCCGTAGCCTTGAGCGTTGAGTTCGAGCACACGGATACGCTCATCTACTTTCACCGTCAGCCCCTGCAGACGAAACGCCCGACATTGCGAGCACGGGCATTGGCGGCGCAACTCAGCGTGGTCCAGCAACTGCTCGCGGCCGTCCGGCCAGTTCAACCGCAGCTGTTGTTTGCTCTGGGAATTGCCAATCGTCACCGGGTTCATTGCAGCTGACTCAAGGCGATGCGCACGGCTTTGCGCACTTCCGGATCACCGTCGTCCTGCGCGGCCTGCAAGGGTGCGATGGCGCCTCGATCATTCAACTCTCCGAGCGCCAGGGCGGCTTCCTTGCGCAGGTTGCTGATACGGTGGCCGAGAGTTTCGATCAACGCATCAAGGGCCGGGACGTAACGCAAACGACCAAGGCTACGGGTGGCGCGTAAGCGCACTTGCCAGTACACGTCGTTCAAGGCTTTCACCAATGCCGGGCCGGCGTCGACGTGGCCGACTTTGCCCAGCGTGGTGGCAGCTTCTTCGCGGACTTGCCAGGCTGTGTCCTGCAAGGCTTGGCGCAGCGCCGGCAGCACTTGGGCGTCGGAGGCCAGGCCAAGGGCACCGGTGGCGGCGCGGCGGACTTCGGTGTCCGGGTCGTCACTGGCCAATCGAGCAAGCGCCGGCAAGGCATCGAGCTGCTTGAGCCAGCCGAGTACGCCGACGGCTTCACGGCGAACACTGGCGTCTTCATCGGTCAATGCCCCTGAAGCGGCAGCGGCGGCATCGGGAAAACGCAACTCGCGCAAGGCCCGGAAAGCAGCGATGCGCACGTTAATGTCGGCATGCCCGGTCCACGGCAGAATCACCCTGCCCGCCGCCTCGCTCTTGAGCAGGCTGAGGCTTTGCGCGGCGGCAGACTGCACCGCCAATGATGGATCGGTCAGCGCTTGGCACAGCGCTTCGACCACCGGTTCGTCCTCCCACGCTTCGAGCAATCGCGCGGCTTCGGCGCGGACTTCTTCGGTCGGGTCTTCAGCCAGTCGATTGGCCAGCCACAGCAAACCGTCCGGTTCTTCAAGATCAGCCAGTTCGATCAGCGCGATTCGGCGCACGCCAGGATCTTTATCCGTCAGGCGTGGTTGCAGGGCGAGAATGTCGTCGTTATCGGTTACATCGAATAGAGAGGTCATAGGGCAAATCGCGGCAGTTTGTTTTCAAGGGGAAGTCCGAGAGGGTTCAGGCGCGGTAACTGCCGACCGTCTTCGTGACGCAGCAACTCGAGGCAATGACGCTTCAAGCGGGAGAACTCGTGGCGGGTGACCAGTTCGGTGGTGCGTGGCCGTGGGAAATCGAGGCGCAGGTCTTCGATGATCCGGCCCGGGCGCGAACTCATGACCAGCAGCCGATCGGCGAGGAACAGTGCTTCATCAATGTCATGGGTGACGAACACCACGGTGGTGCGAATTCGTGTCCAGATGTCCAGCAGCAGCGCCTGCATGTTCAACCGGGTCAGCGCGTCGAGGGCGCCGAAGGGTTCGTCCATCAGCAACAGGCGCGGCCGATTAATCAGCACCCGGGCGATTTCTACTCGTTGCTGCATGCCGCCAGAGAGCTGATCAGGCCAGCGTTCGGCAAACCCTTCGAGGCCCACCAGCGCAAGGATTTCGTCGGCAGCGTTGTGGCGTTCGGCTTTGCCGATGCCGCGCATTTTCAGGCCGAAAGCAACGTTGTCGCGCACGGTGCGCCAAGGGAACAGCGTGTGGTGCTGGAACACCATGCCGCGTTGGGGCGATGGGCCCAAGACCTGCGCACCGTCGACTTTCAGGGTGCCGGTTTGCGGCTGCAGGTGGCCGGCCAGCGCGCCGAGCAGGGTCGATTTCCCGCAACCCGACGGTCCGAGAATGCACACGAATTGCCCCGGCTCGATCTGGCAATCCAGACCTTGCACGGCTTCGAAGGCTTGCGTGTCTTCGCCGAGGACGATGGACAATTGTCGGATGTCGATCCGCCCTTCAGGGGCTTGCATGATGCTCATCAGGCTTTTCCTCGTGGTCGATGCCAAGGCGTGAACAGCCCGCCCAGCCGTTTGATCAGCCAACTGCTGCCCATCCCGAGCACGCCAATCAGCAACATGCCGACCACGATGTCGGCGTAGTTCTGGAGGGTGTAGGACTCCCAGGTGTAATAGCCGATGCCGTACTGGCCGGAGATCATTTCGGCGGTCACCAGGCAGAACCACGAGGTGCCCATGCCGATGGCAAGGCCGGTGATGATGCTCGGCGCGGCGCCCGGCAGAATCACCTCCAGCAAAATTGCCCGGCGCCCTGCCCCGAGGCTTTTCGCCGAGGCGATCAGTCGTGGGTCGACGCCTTCGACGCCGTGCACGGTGTTGAGCAAAATCGGGAACAGTGCGCCGGTGAAGGTGATGAAAACCATCGACAGCTCTGACGATGGGAACATCAGGATCGCCAGTGGAATCCAGGCGACTGCGGGGATCGGGCGCAGGACTTCCAGCGGTGGTAGCAGCAGATCTTCGGCCCATTTCGAGCGACCGACGGCCAGACCCAAAGCGATGCCGATGATCAGCGCGGCGAGGAAACCGGCGAAGACCCGGCTGAGGCTGCTGCTCAGGTGTTGCGCGAGCTTGCCGGAGTCGCCGAGGCCCAGGGCTGCTTCGATGACCGCCAGCGGCGGCGGAACGTTGGCGAAGGTGACCAGGCCCAGGTTCCAGTGGTGACTGGCGGCGAGTTGCCAGAATAGGAGGCAGAGCAGCAGTGAGGCTGCTCTAGGGATCCAGCGCGAAAACATATGTCACCTCTGATCGTTCCCACGCTCTGCGTGGGAATGCATCCCGTGACGCTCTGCGTCACATTCAAGAGCGGAACGCGGAGCGTCCCTAGCGGCATTCCCACGCAGAGCGTGGGAACGATCTAACTCAGCGGACGGCGACGGCCTGGGTCGTGGCGTCGGTGAAGTCGAAGACTTTTCCGCCCTGGGCGGTGGCGAACTGTTGGGCCTGGCCTTTCAGTAAAAACGCACTCAGCCGCCCTTTCGCATCACTCGCAAACCACGCCTGATCCGCCAGCAACTTGATCCCGCTGTCACTCGCCTGGGCATACACCGCGCGGATGTTTTTGCCTTCCTGCTTCAGGCTGGCCAACGCAGTGAACGCCGACTCCGCCGAGGCGTACTGCCGAACCTTCGGCTCACCCCGCACCCAGATCTCCACCACATGACTGAAGTCGGTGATGGCTTTGCCGCTCAACGCATCCACCGTCTTAAGCGGCGTCTGCCCGTAGTTGGCCAGTTGCGCGGTGTAGTCCAGATTCGAGGCCTTGAACGCGGCGCGGATGTAGTGGTCGTCGATAAAGTTATTTAGGTCCAACCCGCGATCAGCTTTCTTCAACAGCTTGAGGGTGTCGATGGCAGTACCTACGGCCTGACGGTATTCCGGCTTCCAGCTCAGGTCGCGGGTTTGCACACCCAGCGGACCGTGGAACAGGTAATTGACCTCGGCATCGACGCCAGTGACCTTGGCGATCAATTCGCTGTATTTCTCCGGTTCTGCTGCGAGCAACTGGTTGGCTTCAATGCTCGCCCGCAGGTAAGCCACGACGATTTCCGGGTACTTCTTCGCATAGGCCTGATCCACCAGCGCACCGTGGAAGGTCGGCGCATTGGCCTGGGCGCCGTCATAGATCTTGCGAGCGAAACCACGGCTGGGGAACAGTTCGGCGAACGGCACGAAGTCGGCGTGGGCATCGATCTTCCCGGCCTGCAATGCAGAGCCGGCGACTTCCGGTGGCTGGGCGATGATGTTCACGTCTTTCAGTGGATCCCAGCCTTGGGCAGCCACGGCCCGCAACAACATGCCGTGGGCCGTCGAGGCAAACGGCACGGAAATGGTTTTGCCCTTGAGTTCCGCCAGCGATTGCACGCTCGATGCGCTCGGCACCACGATGCCGTTACCACTGCCCTTGATGCTGCCCGAGAGCACGCTGATAAACAGGCTGTGCTTGCCCGCGGTTTCGAACGCCACACCGTTGAACGAACCGGGGAAATCGGCCATGGCGCCGAAGTCGAGTTTGCCGGCGACCATCTCGTTGGTCAGGGGCGCGCCGCTGGTGAAGTTCTTCCACTCCACCTCGTACTTGGCGTCTTTGTATTGGCCGCCGTGGGGCAGGTATTTGTCCAGCAGGCCCAGCTCGCGAATCAACAGACCACCGGCGGCGCAGTTGATCGTGGTGTCCTGGGTGCCGATGGCAATGCGGATGGTCTCGGCCGATGCCGACAAGGTGAATGAAGCCAGTACCAGACCGGCAAACGCTGCACGCAGCAATATTGGCAAAGACATAGGGAGATCCCCTCGAATCATTTTTAGGATATTCGTCTCCGCCACGATCAGGGCGCGGTGGGAAACGAGGGGTGTTTGAATCAGGCGTCCGGTGTTGCCGGGTAGCTTTCAAAGCAGTGTTTCAACGCAAAAGATAGGGAATTTCCACTTTCACCGCCCCGGTCGGGCAGTCTTTTTCACACGGCATGCAGTACCAGCATTCGTCGAACGCCATGTAGGCCTTTTGCGTGGCCGGGTTGATCGCCAGCAGGTCCATCGGGCACACATCGACGCACACGGTGCAGCCTTTGTGGGCGATGCAGAGGTCCTCGTCGACCGTGACGGGGGCATTGGAACGGAAGAAGATTTCCTGGGGTTGATAGGCCATTTGCGGTCTCTCTTTTTGTGATACTCAGGCAGCAAAGGCACCGACCCGCAGCCGGTCGTAAGCCTGCATTTCATCAGCGTCGAGCGGGATGATGTAAGGCTCGACGGTTTTCTTGAAACTGGTCATCAAGCCGTTTTCACCCTTCTTCAGGTGGCAATGGCAGAACCAGTCGCTGTCGTTGCGTTGCGGGTGATCGACCCGATAGTGGTAAAGCCCCCAGCGACTTTCGGCGCGGAACAGCGAAGCGCGGGCCGCCATTTCGGCGCAGTCGCGAATCATGCTGACTTCCATCGCGCGCATCAGTTCGTGGGCGTTGTGGGCCTTGATCTGATCGAGATCGCGCTGGATATCGCTGAAGCGTTGCAGGCCGATCTGCATCTTCTTGGTCACTTTCGGCGGTTGCAGGTAGTCGTTGACGAAGCGCCGCAGCTTGTACTCGACCTGGGCTGGCGGCAGGCCGTGTTCGCGGTCCAGCGGTGCGTAGACCCGGGCTTTTTCTGTTTCGATCTGCTGGGCATCGACCGCAGAAAACTCGCGTCCGGCGACAAAGTCCGCCGCGTTGGTGCCGGCAAACCAGCCGTAGGTGAACGCGCCAAGCATGTAGTTGTGCGGCACCGCGGCCATGTCACCCGCCGAGTACAAACCTTTGACCGAGGTTTCCGCCCGCTCGTTGACCCACACCCCCGACGCCGAGTGACCGCTGCAAAAACCAATTTCCGAGATGTGCATCTCGACCATTTGCGTGCGGTAGTCGGTGCCGCGATTGGCGTGAAACTGGCCACGACTCGGGCGTTCGTTGCTGTGCAGGATCTCTTCGATGTTCTGGATGGTTTCCTCGGCCAAATGATCGAGTTTGAGGAATACCGGGCCGTTGCCGCTTTCGAGCTCCTGGTGGAACTCCCACATCATCTGGCCGCTCCAGTAATCACACTCAATGAAGCGCTCGCCCTTGTTGTTCGCGGTGTAGCCGCCCAACGGACCGGTGACGTAGGCGCAGGCCGGGCCGTTGTAATCCTTGATCAGCGGGTTGATCTGGAAGCATTCGAGGTTCGCCAGTTCTGCCCCGGCGTGATAGGCCATGGCGTAACCGTCGCCAGCATTGGTCGGGTTTTCGTAGGTGCCCATCAGGTAACCCGAGGACGGCAAACCCAGACGCCCGGCGGCGCCGCAGCAGAGGATCACGGCTTTGGCCTTGATCACGTGGAAGTCGGCGGTGCGGCAATCAAAGCCCATTACACCGTTGACCGCGCCCTCTTCATCCGTCAGCAAGCGGGTGCAAACGAGCCGGTTGGTGATGCTTACCCTCGCCCGTTTCAACTGGCGGTACAGGACTTTTTTGATGTCATGCCCTTCCGGCATCGGCAACACGTAGGCGCCCATGTGGTGGACTTTTTTCACCGCGTAGTCGCCGGTCTCGTCCTTCTCGAACTTCACGCCCCAGCGGTCCAGTTGTGAGAGGGTTTCGAAGCTGTGGGTCGCGTAGGCATACACCGCCGCCTGATTGACGATGCCGTCGTTGGCGATGGTGATTTCCTTGGTGTATTGCTCCGGCGTAGAGTGACCCGGGATGATCGCGTTGTTCAGGCCGTCCATGCCCATGCTGATCGCGCCGCTGCGCTTGACGTTGGCCTTGTCGATCAGCAGCACGCGCAGATCGCGGTTGCGTTCCTTGGCCTTGATCGCCGCCATCGGTCCTGCGGTGCCGCCGCCGATCACGACGATGTCGTATTCCTGTTCGAGCGTGTTTCTAATCATTGAGCGGCCAGTCATACCTGCGCCCCTTTTTGCCGGTCGATCCGCAGGCGGTACTGGAAGGCATCGCCGCGGTAGTAAAGGTGTTCGAAGTCCACGGGTTGGCCGCTGGCGTCGTGGGTCAGACGCTCGATGCGCATGATCGGTGAACCGGCTTCGACATTCAGTGCCTGGGTCAAGTCGCTGTCGGCCAGCACCGCGTCGATGGCCAGGTCTGCATGACCGAGGGTCAGGCCGCAGTCGTTTTCCAGGATCAGGAAAATGTCGCGAGTGACCAGGTCGGCCTTCTCCAATCGCTCGCCGATGGCCTTGGGCAGGTAGGTGATTTCCAGGGAAATCGGCTCACGGTTGATCAACCGCACCCGCTTGATCTGCGCCACGGTCTCGCCTTCGGCGACCTGCAAACGCTCGGCGACGAGCTTGTCGGCCGGTATGAATTTGAAACTGCGCAGGCGGTTGATCACCTCGTAGCCGCGGCCGGTCATGGACTCGGCCAGGCCTTGCAAGGTGCTGACGTTCTGGAAGGTTTTAGGCTTGGCGACGAAGGTGCCCTTGCCGTGGATCTTGAAGATCAGCCCTTCTTTCTGCAGATCCCCCAGGGCCTGGCGCACGGTGATGCGGCTGACTTTGAAGAGTGCGCCGAGTTCGCTTTCGGAAGGCATCTGGCTGTCTTGCGGGTATTCGCCGTCGAGGATGCGGGCACGCAGCACGTCGCGCAGTTGGGTGTGCAGAGGAACAGTGCTCAGGGATAGAACGTTATCGGTCATGGAAGATCACTTGTCATAACGAGTTATGACGTGATCTTAAAGTTCTAATGACAGGCTTGAGAAATACTGTTTGAGCATAAGGTTAGATTCACCGGCGACCGCGGACTGTGTAGCAGCTGCTACATCGGCGGGGAATTCAGCAAGCGTTAGTTGCGTTTGAGAATCTGGTCCATCACCCAATCGGTTTTCAATGCCTGATCGGCTACCGCCGGATGCTGCGCTTCACCCCGAATGTGCGCGTTCATGCCTAGCACGTGATGCCACTGGATGTGCTCGTGATTCTCAATGTGCAGGCTGAGGTTTTCATCGGCTTCAAGCTGAACCGGATGTTCATCGAATACGGAAAAGGTAATCCGGCCTTTGCTGCCGATCAGTTCGACCCGATCTTCGCGGCGATCCGCCACAAAATTCCAGCAGCCCATGCCCAAGGCTCCGCCAGCAAACCGCCAACTGGCGCTGACGGCGTCTTCAGCGGTATACAAACCGGCTTGCCGAGCGGTAAATCCAACGACTTCGACGATGTCACCGAGCAAGTACTGGAACAGGTCGAAACCATGGCTGGCCAGGTCGGCGAAATAACCACCGCCGGCAATTTTTGGGTCGGTACGCCAGTTGTCGGTGCCATCCTGATCAGCCGCCGATGGCGCTTTCGTGAGTGTCCAGGTCAAGTGCCGGACCTCGCCGATCCGCCCCTCCTCCAGCCATTGCCGCACCTGCTGGAAGCGCGGCAGCGAGCGTCGGTAGTACGAAACAAACAGGTGCAGCCCGGCGTCGGCAAAGACCTTTTGCATTTCACGGCTTTGCCCGGCATTCAGCGACATGGGTTTTTCGACGCAGCAATGTTTACCGGCGGCGGCCACCCTCAAGGCGTAAGCGTGATGACTGTCGGGTGGCGTGGCGATGTACACCGCGTCCACCTCGGGATCGTTGATCAGCGCTTCGACATCGGTGTAGACCCGAGCGATGCCGTGGCGCGCGGCGTAATCGGTCGCGGCTTCCAAACGCCGGCCCATCACCGCCACCAACGCCGAGCCGGGAGCCTTGTAGAAGGCCGGCCCGCTCTTGCGTTCAGCGACGCTGCCACAACCGATCATGCCCCAGCGCACCACGTTCATATTCACTCCCGGATGTTTAACCGATGCGCAGTGCGCGCAGGTCCAGATGACCGTCCTTGAGCGGCGGGCACCAGTAGTAACCACCGGTAATCGGCCGGCTCATGCGGTACAAACCGTCGGTGATGCCGTCTTCCAGACCGCTCATGCGCCGCAGTTGAGCTTCGAAGGCGTCGAGGGAGAAACCGAAGGCCAGGAACATCAGGCCGGCGCGATCGCCTTCGATCCAGGGCATGGAACGGCGCACCACGAATGCCTCGGGGGCGAAGCTTTCCTGGGCGGTGCGTTTGACGTGCGCGGAGATTGGCGCGTCGTCGATCTCTTCGTTGTCGCTCAAACGACGGCCCATGATGTTGTCCTTCTCATGGGACGGCATCGCGTGGAAGCCCTTCAGATCGTGCTGCCACTGTTGGATCGCGGCGAAGCTGCCGCCGACCATTCCGTCAGCGCCGTCACTCACCAACGCGGCGGCGACGGCAGCTTCGTCGTGAGGGTTTTCGGTGCCGTCTTCGTAACCGGTCAGGTCATGGCCGCTGAGGTGGCGGAAGGTTTCGTTCATCTGCACCAGGCGCAGGGCGGGGGCCAGCGCGGCTTCGATGGCGTTGCTGAGATTGAGCAGTTCGCCACGGTCAACACCGTGCAACCAGCACCAAAGGGCGTGCTGGGTCGACGGGTTGTCGACGCCGACACCGGTCAACGCTGGAAAGGCGCGCAGGCCTTCGATTTGCCCTTTTAGTGCCTTGACCAGGGATTTACCGAAACCGACCACTGCCGACTTCCCGTCCACCAGCCCCTGCAGATTTTCCAATGCGACCGGCAATGCAGCGACAGATTCGAGTGCGAAGAACATATGACGGGCTTGAGGCGGTACTGGGGTGGCGAGAATGCCCGGCTGGTAGTAACTCATATGAACTCCTTTAGAAAGAGCGCGAAGTTTAACCGCAGCATCAGCCGTTGTGTGTTTTCAGTCAAAAGATCACCTGTTTCTGGCGTGTATAAAAACCTCGATCCCGTTTCGATTTTCAAGGCCCTTCCCAAATGCGCTATATCCGCCAAGCCGACCCAAGGGCAGGCGCAATACCGTCTAATCTGAGTAGAGCACGACCACAAACACGCCTCTAGCCTCTTGATACAGGGGAAATGGGATGACCGGAAAAACCGCGCGACAATGCTCGTCATGGCTCCTACCCTCCCTGCTCGCCATCAACCTGGCGCTGACAGCGGGATGTACAGGCAAAGCTGCCACGGCTCGCTATTCGGCCCCAAGCATAGGCTCAAGCTGCTATGCAAAAGCGCTGCCCACTGCCGGAGAGGGCGGCCTGGCTTGGGGCACCACCTTGAGCATGGCGCGCAAAAAATCCCTGGATAATTGCATACGCTATGCCGGCCGATCCGGTGGCACGCCGGATACCTGCAAAGTGGTGTTGGCGGAGTGCAAAAATTAATAGAGCGCCAGCGAAGCTGCCGTTCGGTTTGCGGTCAACCACCTCACCGAACGTCAGTGAGGGGGACGCTCACGTCAGAAAAAATCGAACACAAAAAGAATGAATGAGCGTTATGACCGCCGCTCGGCGACTTTTCGTACAAACCCTAGACTCTGTTCAAGCCAGTAGCTCGGTGATCCACCGGGCCTGCCGGGCGATGTCTTGCACCTTTTCCCCGGGCACGGCCTGCCGCGCCCGGGCGAAGTGGGTCAGGGTCTGCTGCTTGTGGCGCAGTATGCGCTGCCACTTGACCAGGAACGCGGGGCTGCGTGCCTGCATCTGCAGCGGGCCGAAGTACAGCTCCTCGGCGGTGTACATCACCGGCCCGGCGCGCTCGGCGACGATGATTTCGTAGTCGAAGCGGTTTTCCTGCAGCACTTCCTCGCAGAGGATGCGGTAGCCATTTTCCATCAGCCATTGGCGCAGTGGCTGCTCGCCGCCGTTGGGCTGCAGGATCAGGCGCTCCTGGCCGCTCAGGCACGACTCGCCGCTGTCGAGGATGTCGCGGATCGTTTCGCCGCCCATGCCGCAGATGCTGATCGCCGTAATCCCGTCTCCCGGCTCAATCGCCGCCAGGCCATTGGCCAGGCGCACGGTGATCCGCCGGTCCAGACCGTTCTCGCGCACGGTGCGTTCGGCCGAGCGAAACGGCGTCAATGCCACCTCGCCGGCCACCGCCGCCGCGATGGCGCCACGGCGCATCAATGCCACAGGCAGGTAGCCGTGATCCGAGCCGATATCGGCCAGGCGCGCACCTGCTGGCACATGCGCCGCCACGCGCTCCAGGCGCATGGACAATGTCTGTTCGTTCAACTGCAGTTCCTTTTTCAGTGTCCGCATCAGGTCGATATCAGCAGGTCGCGAAAGGCGCAAGCACGCACCCCAGCCATAAGCGGACAGAGCGCGCCAGCACCGGCCTCCAATACCCACTTAAAGCTGGCTGTGATATTGCCATACCCACGTTGAGAGAAATCCCCCATAAATGGGTTGTATTACCCGCATCCTATTTCAACTTTTTTGATGGAGAACGGGCCACAGAATCAGGCTGCCCCGCCGGCGGGGAATTATAGGCTGTTAAATTTTTTGGCATAGAGAGTGCTGTGCGTTCACTAGTGCATTGATTGAGAGTTTGAAGCTGTTACCACTGGAAAAACAGCTTTCCCGGGGGCACTCCCTATACAGGCAACCGTTGCCTTGAAAAACACCTGCGCCGGAGATCAGGCGCGCATTGCTAGCCCTTCTGAGGAGACACTTTCATGCGCATCGAACCGCTGATCCTCACGCTGGTACTCATTCTTTTCATTTTCGCGACAGGGGCAGCCTGGAGTCTTGTCAGCTTGTTCAGCAGTTAAGAGTCAGTGGGAAGCATTCATCACGTTTGGGTTACAGGTGGCGGGTGTGTCGAAAACCGATTAACAGAAACAGGGTGAGCAGGCCGAGGACGGTGGTTCACCCATTTTCAGCTTAACAAACAGCCAGGTTTTTTAAAGAAAAGGGAGGGCATCCATGCCCCCCCTCCGCTTTCCACGCGTCTGCGACAGTACTGATCAGGACCTCAAGTGGCGAGAATGAAGTCTGCGGCAGTGACGGTTGTTGCATCGGCCACACCGACCAGGCGGATAGATTCAGCTCCTGCGGAGCTGATCAAGGTATCCGCACCGACATCGGTGATGATGACGGTGCCGGCAAAGGTCGCAGCAGTGACGCCGAACGCGGAAATATCGAGCCGGTCCTGGCCTCCCACCGCATTGGCATCGAAGCCGATGATCTGATCGGTCCCGAAGCCCGCTGCGAACATGAAGATATCGTTGCCACTGCTGGCAACCATCACGTCGTTGCCGGCACCGCCGGTGACCGTATTGTTGCCAGTACCGCCATCGATAAAGTCATTGCCGGTACCACCCAACAATGTGTCGTTACCGTCACCACCGAGCAGCGTGTCGTTGCCTGTTCCACCATTCAACACATCCGCCCCATCACCGCCGTCGAGGCTGTCATCGCCAGTACCGCCGTTCAGGGTATCCGAGCCAATACCGCCGAACAGTTGGTCGTTACCGGCGTCGCCATTCAGTGTGTCGTTGCCGCCGTTGCCGGTGAGGATGTCGTTGCCGCCGCCACCATTGAGAGTGTCATTACCCACCCCGCCGGTGATGACGTTATTCAACCCGTTACCGTTGCCGACGAAGTTGCCGACTCCGGTGTAGGTCAGATTTTCGACATTAGCGCCCAGCGTGTAGCTGGCCAGCGAAGTCTGCACGGTGTCCGTACCGCCACCCGCCACCTCGACCACCACGTCTAAGGCTGCATCGACGACGTAGGTATCGTTGCCGGCGCCCCCCAACATCCGGTCAGCACCTGCACCGCCATTGAGGAAGTCGTTACCCACCCCGCCGGTGATGGTGTTGGCCAGCGCGTTACCGGTGCCGGTGAAGTCACCGGCGCCCGTATAGGTCAGGTTCTCGACGTTGGCACCGAGCAGGTAGTTCGTCAGGCTGGTTTGCACCAGATCGGTACCTCCACCCAACGCCTCGGTGACAAGGTCACCGACGTTGTCGACCACAAACGTGTCGTTGCCGGCACCGCCGTTCATGGCATCCGCGCCGAGCCCACCGTTGAGGGTGTCGTTGCCGTCCTCGCCATTGAGGACGTCGTTGTCGTCTCCGCCGTTGAGGATGTCGTTGCCAGTGCCGCCAAACAACTGGTCGATACCGGCGAGGCCATTCAGCGTATCGTTCCCGCCCAGGCCAAGCAGCACATCGTTACCTGCGGTGCCGGTGAGGGTGTTCGCCAAAGCGTTGCCCTGCAGTACCACGCCCTGTACCACAACCGCCGCCGTCGCCGCAGAGGTCACCGACTCCAGCGTGCCGAAGCCATCGGTGTAGCGCACGATCACTCGCAGTTGCAGATTGACCTGCGCCCCACCAGGGGTGAAGGTCGCAGCAGTCGCACCGTTGATGTCGGTGAAGGACACGCCGACACCTTGCTGCCACTGGAAGCTGAAGGTGCCCAGCCCATCCGGATCGGCAATCCCACCCGTCAGCGCGGTCAGCACCTGCCCTTGATCCGGTGTCGTATCGCTGATCAGCAACGCGCCTGTCGGTGCATCGTTGACGTTGGCCACCGGCCCCAGGATGTTGGACGAAGCGCTTTCGGCCGCACCGAAGTCATCCACGTAACCGACCACTACGCGCACTGCCTGGCCGACCTGAGCCTGGCCAAGCGCGAACGTGCTACCGGTAGCGCCGGCGATGTTGACGAAGCCAGGCCCGTTGTTCGCCTGCCATTGGTAGGTGAACTGCGGATTGCTGAGGCCATCAACGTCGATGATGCTCGCCGGGTCAGCGGTCAACACCTGGTTCTGCACTGCAAGTCCGGTTACGGTCGGCCCTGCAGTCGGTGCATCGTTGACGTTGGCCACCGGTCCCAGGATGTTGGACGAAGCGCTTTCGGCGACACCGAAGTCATCCACGTAACTGATCACCACGCGCATTTCCTGGCCGACCTGAGTCTGGCCAAGCGCGAACGTGCTACCGGTAGCGCCGGCGATGTTGACGAAGCCAAGCCCGTTGTTCGCCTGCCATTGGTAGGTGAACTGCGGATTTTTGCTCAGGCCATCAACGTCGATGATGCTCGCCGGGTCAGCGGTCAACACCTGGTTCTGCACTGCAAGCCCGGTAACGGTCGGCCCTTCGGTCGGTGTACTGTTCCCAGACGAGTCGACGATCTCCAGCGTGCCCTTGGCATCCTGATACACCGCACGGACGCGGATGTTCAGACCCGCCACATCGTCCGCCACCCGGTAGGTGGTGCCGATCGCCCGCGATACCTCGCCAGCGGCGACAAAGGTGATGTCCTCAAAGACGCCCGACCCCGCAATGTTTTCGACCTGCCAGTAGTAAGCCACCCCACCGGTCACCGCACCGGTCGGATTGGCCACGCTTTGGTTGTCCGCGTCGTGTACCGCCGAATCACTGACGCGCAGCAACTGGCCAGCAACCGGCGTTTCGTCACGCACACCGCTGGCCGCATCGAGAATTGCCAGATGACCCGATGGGTCGGCGTTCTGGGCGGTCCCCACTCCGGACAACTGCGCACTGTCAGCGAACTGCAGACGCTCGATCCCGGTCAGGCGATCGACACCATCACGCCCCGCCACCGAGTCGGTCACGATGACCGTGTTGCCATCGATCTCGATGCCGTATTCGCCCAGATTGCCGGAGAACAGCGCCGTATCGAAGTTGTCAGTGCCGGTCAGAATCTCCCGCACGATGACCAACTGGCCCGGGTTGTAAGTACCGTTCAGCATAAACGGCACCATCGGCTCCATGCTGTCGAACGTGGCGATTTCCGGGCCAGTGCCATCAGCGTTCGCCCGTACGCTGATGCGTACGTTCAGCCACTTGTCACCGTCGATGATGTCGTCACCACCGCGACCTTCGATCAGGTCGCTGCCGCTACCGCCGAGGATGATGTTGCCGCCATCGAAGAACGTCGCTCCGGCTGGCAGCAGATCAGCCAGGCCATTGATCAGGTTGATGTTGGTCAACACACTGCCGGTTGCACCCGCAGTGGGCAGCGAGGTGGCGTCTTCGTTGTCACCGCGCAGGAAGTCACCGTGGGACGAACCCGACAGACCTTCCACGATGTCGAAACGCACCAGCGCCGAGGCCCCCGAACCCGGGACCGGCGGAACATCGAAAAAGCGGTCGCTGTAATCGATGGTCACGCCCTGTGCGAGCCCTTTGAAAGTCGCCCAGTCATAGCCGGAGCCGCCGATATAGCGGTCACCCATGCCGAGACTGCCGACCATGATGTCGTCGCCGCCTTCGGCATTGAACTTATCGTTCTCGTTACCGCCAATGAACACATCGTTGCCGATCACCGTGTCGTTGCCAGCCGGGTCGAAGTTGTCGCCAGGTGCACCGTCCGAAGTGCCCTTCTCGATCCAGTCGTCGCCTTCGTTACCCATGTCCTGTTCGTTGGCTTTGCTGCCCAGAATGAAGTCGTTGCCGTGGCCACCAATGGCCTCGGAAGCGTCCTCACCGGTGACAATGAAGTCATTGCCGAACCCGCCAATGATCAGGTTGACGCCGTTGCCACCGTGCAGCACGTCGTTACCGTCGCCACCCTGGATGTTATCGTCGCCGCCCTTGTCGGTGATGATGTCGTCGCCGGCGCCACCGCGCAGTTGGTCGTTGCCGTTACCGCCTTCGATGCGATCGTTGCCGCCATCACCCCAGACGGTGTCATCGCCACCACCGGCGATAAGGATGTCGGTACCGTTAGTACCGCCCAGCACGATGTGCTCGTCACCGGCGTACTTGATGTAGTTGGTGTCGGCGCCCGCGGTCAGCGGGTTGTCGCGGAACACCACCTGCTCGCCGTTCTCGCCAAGCGGGTCGGCGTTACCCAGGCCGTCGTTGTACTGCTTGCTCTGGTCCCTTTCCAGAAAGAACGCCGGGTCCGAGAACACCAGGCCCGGCAAGTGAGTGACCGAGGTGTTGGCCATGATCAGCTTGGCGAACGAGTTGCTTTCCAGCTCGGCGTTCATCGACAGGCCAGCGGTACGCTCTAGATAGTAGAAGCGGTCACCGTCCTGCAGTTTTTCCAACTGGTTCTCGAACACGAAGTTGAAGGTCGAGCCGAGCATGCCGCCGAACGGGGTTTTCTCTTCCGCCAGGCCGCCGATCCAGAGGTCGATGGCATCGACACCCGTGATGGTCACACCCTTCAGGTCGTCGGCAGTCCCCAGCACGCCATCCTTGCCGGCCAGCGTCACGTTAGCCCACGCACCAGTGCCGTTGAGGAAGTCCAGTCGATCAGCCGGTGCACCCGTACCACCGAATATCAGTGCCATTGCTGCATCGCGCTTGCCTTCCAGCGTGGTCGCTGCGGTGATCGTTCCATGCGTGCCATATGCCGCGATGAAGTTGATCAACGACTCCGGATGCTTGAGGTGCTGCACCAGGTCGACCCAGCTGCTGTACGGCTTAAGGATGGCATCACCCGTCTGGCTGTAGATTTCGCGGCGCACCGCGTTGAACGAGGGAATACCCACGTCGCGCCCACGGGCAATATTGAGCGCCGGCAGGTCAAGTGGCAGGCCGAGCAGATTATTGCGCAGCGCCTCGGTGACGAACTCGTCGATTTCGTTACCGGCTTGCCGAGTCATCCCGCGCACGATCGCACTGGTCGCATCCTCGGGCGTCACACCGCTGGCGGCGTACGCCAATGGGTTGAGGAACGCCGCGATCAAGCCCATTTGCTGATCGGGATCAGCGCTGTTTGGATCGCCAACCACATTGAAATTGACGTCGAAGCGATCGACAGTCTCGGTCAGCATCGAGTGGCCAAACCGGTACACGGTGTGGGCGAACTCGGCGACGATCGAGGCATCGAGGTCGACGTCATAGACTTGGGTCGGTGCAAAGAACAGGTCGACGTTGGGTTGGATGGTCCGCGCAAACTCCTCGAACACCAGGTGCTGATACTGCATCTCGGTGCCGAACTTGGCAGCCTGGAACAAGCGCTCGCCATTCCACACCAGCGCATCGATCTCGGCCTGGTTGGCGGGCAACCCGATCACCGGAGTCAGCAGCCATTCGTTGAGGAAGGCCACGTCACCTGAATCAAGCACGGTGTCCTTGGTTTGCGCGACCAGCCGATTGTGCTCCGAGTGGAAAATCGCATGCACCGCGGTCAGGCCAATGTTCTCGTTGACCCGGCCGTCGCCAGCGATGTAATGCGCATCGAGCAACTCGTTGTCGTAGGCCAGGTTGGCCCCGGTGTGCGGATTGACCGGCACTGCGTTGCCAATATCGGAATCCGCGTCAGGCACGAGCACGCCACCGCTGAACACCGGCGCTGCATTGTGGGCAATGTCGACGAGGAACTGGTGACCGGTGCGGACCGCATTGGTCAGGCTAATGGGGGAAAGCGGATTGCCTTCGACAAGCACGTCATCCGCTGTGCCGCCAAGGCCGTCCACCCCCTTCATCACGACCATCGGGAAGCCGTTCGGCCCCTTGATGAAATTGCCATAGGCGTCAGTCGCCAACAGCGGGGCATTATCGACGTCGGCATCGGTAAGGTGGATACCCAGAATGTCGTTGGCTTGCGCCTTGACCACTTTCCAGGTCGCCATGCCACCGATTTCGCTGTCGTCTGCGGTACCAAACTTGCCATCCGCCCCCAGGTCACGGTTAGTGATCAGCCTGCCGGTCGCGATGGGGCCGTTGTCGGTCAGCTCATAACCGCGCAGGAAAACCTGGTGCGATGGGTGCGAGCTGTAGGTCTGGTTTTGGTCCACGAACGGCGTCGTAGTATTGGCGTGCTCATGGATGTCGTCGGCCGTGCCGAGAATGCCATCCGCCCCTGGCAGGTTGGTCGCGCGGGTCAGCACCATGAAATTGGAGCTGCCGCCAGGCACATACAGCGGATCATCCGGTTGCAGCGGGATGAAGACGGTGCCCGAACCGCCCTTGGTGACCAGGTCCAGCCCATGATCGAAGAACTGCCCGAAGAAGGTCATCCACGAGTTGAACGGCGCGGACAACCCCGCATCCGGCGCGGTGTTCTCAAACATGTACACATCCTTGTCATCGGCAGTACCAAACTGGCCGTCCATACCCGGGCTGGCGACTATCCGCACGCCATCCTTGAGGATGTCGTCGTTACCCGCCGTGCCGAAGTTGAGCACACCGTCCGCACCCGGGTCGTAAGCCGTGGCGTAGGCCGCCGGGTTGTGCGACGTCTGGTCGACGATCAGATTACTGATGGTGCGCGGCTGCGAGTCAAACACATAGCCGCTGTTCTGCTGATAGGACGAACCCGGGATGGCCGGCGAACCGGGGCCAAAGAACCCGGCAGGAGCACCTTCCGCCGGATTGAAGACCGGATCGGTCAAACGCGGAAAGGTGTTGTCCGCGGCACCAAACTCGGTGTTGTTGATGCCGTTGAGGTTCATCAGGTTGTTGTTCGAGCCATCGACCGCACGCAGGCCCAACGGCGCGCGGATATTCGGGATCAGCGAGAGGATGTCCTGACCGGCCGCATCTGCCTCGGCGATCTTGATCTGATCAAGGATGAAGTTGAGGTCGGAGCGGACCATGTGAAGGCCCGCGCCACCCTCGGTGGCATCGACTACCGGTATCGGCGCCGTCGGCACGATCGGCGCGCCGGGAGCCACCACGTCAGTCGGCTGCGAGAACACCACTTCAGTCGTGCCATGACCATCCTGGTAGATCGCCTTGACCCGCAGTGACAGCCCGGCAAGATCCGGGGAGACCTTGAACGTGGTGCCATCGGCACTTTGGAATGCCAGGTCACCCGCAGGCAACAGGATGATGTCTTCGAACACGCCGCTGCCCGGGGTGGATTCGAACTGCCAATAGTAGGAAACCGAGGTGTTGTTGACGAGACCCTGCAGGTTACCCACGGTGATGTTGTTGGCATCGCGCACCCCGGCCATGCTCACGGTCAGCGTGTCGCCCACTGTAATGTCGCCGCCGTTGCCATCCGTGACAGTCGGCCTGCCGACCGGTTGCGCATTCAGCCCCGGCACCAGTACCCGCTGGGTGTCAGCGAATTGCAGGCGTTCGATATGCAACAGGGTATCGGCGCCGTCGCGTCCCGCTACCGTATCGGCCACGGTCCAGACATCGTCTGCCAGGTTGGCCGTGCCACGGGTGTCCTGGGTCACCGTGTACTCGGACTGAAGCCCGGAGAAAATCGCGGTGTCGAAGGCCGCCCCGCCCGTCGAGGTGCCGGGCAGAATTTCCCGCACAGCCTTGAGCTGCCCCGGGTTATAGGTGCGGTCCAGCATGAACGGAATCATGTCGACCATGCTGTCGAAGGTGGCGATTTCGGGGCCGGTATGGTTAACGTCGCCAGGGGCATAAACCGCGATTCTGACATTGATCCATTTGTCGCCGTCGATCAGGTCATCGCCGCCGCGGCCTTCGATCAGGTCACTGCCATTGCCACCGAGGATGATATTGCCAGTGGCAAAGCCGGTGGTAGACAAACCGGCATCGGCCAGAAACTGCTCCAGTCCGCGGATCAACGCCACATTGGTCAGCGCACTGCCCGTGGCACCACCGTGGTTGACGATCGTGACCGCATCGACATCATCGCCCTTGAGCACATCGGCGAATTTCGAGCCGGACAAGCCTTCGACCTCGGCAAAGCGGTCGAGAATCGAGGCCGGCGAGGCGCCGACCGGATTGAACACCCCGGCGTTCTGGTTTGGCGCGTTGCCGTGTGGCTGCGCCAGCGCGGCCAAGGACAGGTCAACGGTCACGCCGACCCTGTCATTTTTGTAGGTCACCCAGTCGAATCCGGACATTCCGTCCATCTTGTCCTGGGCATCGCTGCCGACAAAGATGTCATCGCCACCCTCGCCGATCATTTCGTCGAAGCCACCACCACCGATAAAGATATCGTTGCCGATCACATCGTCATTGAGCAACGGCGAGAAATTATCGCCAGGCGCACCGTCCTGCGTACCCTTCTCGATCCAGTCATCACCTTCGTTGCCGGTAGGTGGCAGGTTGGTCTTGGCGCCGAGGATGAAATCGTCACCCTGACCGCCGAAGGTGGTGGTGATGTCTTCGGTGGTGACGATGAAGTCCTGGCCATCGCCACCGAGGATCAGATTACCTAGCACCTGCATGCGACCGGCCACAATCACGTCGTTGCCGGCATTGCCTTCCAGGCGGTTGTCGCCGAACGAGTCAGTGATGATGTCATCGCCGGCGCCACCCAGTACTGCATCGTTCCCGGCACCGCCTTCGAGGCGGTCGTTGCCCCCGTCGCCGTAAAGGGTGTCATCGCCCTTACCGGAGACGATGATGTCATTGCCGGCAGTGCCGCCGAGGACGACATGGTCTTCACCGGTGTAATGCAGATAATTATTGTCCGCACCGACGGTGTCGGGGTTGTCGCGGATCACCAGCGGCACGATTTCCACGCCGTTGATCATCAAGCCGCCCGTTGGATCGACCCTGCCGTCCGCGCCAAGGCCAGTGAACTGATTGGCCTGATTCACTTCGAGGGTAAAGGTCGGCGTCAGGAACACGGTGTTCGACAGGTGGGTGACATCGGTGTTGAGCATGATCAGCTTGGCAAAGGAGTTGTTCTCCAACTCGGTGCCGAAGTTCAGGCCTGCGGTACGCGACAGGTAGTAGAAGCGGTCGCCGTTCTGCAACGCCTCCATCTGGGTCTCAAACACGAAGTTGAACGACGAGCCGAGCATACCGCCGAACGGCATCTTCTGCTCGGCGAGGCCACCGACCCAGAAGTCGATGTCGTCGACGCCCGTGATCGTTACACCCGTCACGTCGTCGGCAGTACCCAGCAGCCCATCCTTGCCGGCCAGCGTTACGTTGGCATAGGCACCGGTGCTGTTGAGGAAGTCCAGGCGGTCAGCCGGTGAACCAGCACCGCCGAATACCAGCGCCAAGGCTGCAGCGCGTTTGTCTGCCAGCGTGGTCGCCGCCGTAATCGTGTCATGCGTGCCAAAAGCAGCGATGAAGTTGACCAACGACTCGGGGTGTTTGAGGTTGTCCGCCAAGTCAGCCCAACTGATGTACGGCTTGAGTTGGCTGTCGCCGGTTGATGCGTAGAACTCACGCCGCGCCTCATTCAACGTCGGGATGCCCGTGTCGCGACCACGCGCCAGGTTCAGGGCCGGCAAATCGAGGGGCAGACCGAGCAGATTGTTGCGCAACGCTTCGGTGACGAACTCGTCGATCTCGTTGCCGAGCTGGCGGGTCAAACCGCGAATAATCGCTCCTGCCGCTTCGTCCGGGGTAGCCCCACTGCCTGCAAATGCCAGCGGGTTGAGGAAGGCTGCGATCAGCCCGAGTTGCGAGTCCGGGTTGTTCGGGTCCGTGAGGAGCGGATTGAACTCGGGGTCGAAGCGATCCACAGTCTCGGTCAACATCGAGTGACCGAAGCGGTACACCACGTGGGCGAACTCGGCGAGGATGGCCGGGTTGATCGAGGTGTCATACCCGTTGGGGGCAAGGAATCCGTCGATCTGCGGCTGAACGGTTCGCGCGAACTCCTCGAACACCAGGTGCTGGTATTGCATCTCGGTGCCGAACTTGGCGGCCTGGAACAGGCGTTCGCCGTCCCACACCAATGCCGCGATTTCGGCGGGTGTAGTCGGTATCGCGGCCACGTCGTCCGCCAGCCACTCATTAAGGAAGGCCAGATCGCCGGCGGCAAGGATGGTGTCTTTGGATTGCTGGACCAGGCGGTTGTGCTCGGAATGGAACACATGGTGCACGGTGGTCAGACCGATGTTCTCGTTCGCCCGGCCATCGCCGGCAATGTAGTGAGCGTCGAGCAGCTCGTTGTCATAGGTCAGATTATTGCCGCCCGCACCCACTGGCTGCGCATTGCCGACATCGGTGTCAGCGTCCGCTTGCAGAACCCCGCCGACGACAACCGGCGCGGCATTGTGGGCGATGTCGTCGAGGAAGCCATGCCCGGTGCTCACCGCGCTGGCCAGACTGATCGGAGCATCCCGATTGCCTTCGACCAGTTGCGTGACGTCATCAGCCGTCCCGGCGATACCGTCAGCGCCGTTACTGATGCGCATCACCACCTGCGGCATACCGCTCGAGCCCCGGATGAAGTTGCCATACGCATCGGTTGCCAGCAGCGGCACGTTGTGTACATCAGCGTCGGTCAGGTTGATGCCGAGAATGTCACGGGCCTGGGCCTTGACCACTGCCCAGGTCGCCATGCCGCCATTTTCGCCGTCGCCATCATCGGCAGTGCCGAACTTGCCATCGGCGCCGAGATCGCGGTTGGTAATCAAGCGCCCCGTTGCAACAGGGTCACCTGCCGCGTTGAGAACGTACTCGCGCAGGAACACCTGATGCGAGGGGTGCGAGCTGTAAGTCTGGCTCTGGTCTACGAACGGCGAGGTGGTGTTGGGCTGGCCATCATCGGCAGTGCCGAGTATTCCGTCCGCGCCGGGGGAATGCACTGCACGTGGCAGCACCATAAAGTTGGTCGGGCTGCCTGGCACGAACAACGGATCGTCCGGCTGCAACGGAATAAACACGAAGTCGGTACTGCTCTTGCTGACCAGGTCGAGGCCGTGGTCGAAGAACTGGCCAAAGAAGGTCATCCACGAGTTGAAGCCGGCGGTCAGACCGGCGTCCGCCGACACGTTGGGGATGAAGAACACTTGCTTGTCGTCATCCGTGCCGAAGACACCATCGGGACCTGGGCTGATCACCGAATCGGCACCGCCGTTCGCCGCAACCGCGGCCGGGTTATTGGCGGTCTGGTCGACGATCAGGTTACTGATGATCCGTGGCTGCGGGTCGATCACCGACCCGGTCCCGGCATAGGCCGCTCTATAAGAGGCATCAAGCAGGCGCAGGAAAGAATTGTCCGCGGCGCCAAATTCGGTTTGCCCGGCGACCAGGTTGTTGGAGCTGCCATCGACGGTACGCAGGCCGAATGGCACCTGACTGTTGGGTAGCAAATCACTGAGGCTGGCACCGTCGGCGTGCGCTTCTGCGATGAAGATTTGTTTGAGGATGAATTCCAGGTCGGACTTGTTGAAATTGGCCATGTTGATTGCCCTCGATCTTTTTGGGGAAGGACACGGGACGATAAGAATCCTCCCGTGCCCAGTCAGGTGCTGGCTTGCGCAGTGTGTTGGTTCATTTTTTTGGCGAGAGCTGGCACGGGGTGGCAGAGCCGTTACACGGCCCCCCCGGGATGCGCGCCTGGAATTCGCGGAGAATGGCTCGCTGAGCGATTAGGCAGAGCGAATCGCAGCCCTGGGTGGGCCATGGAAACTTGAAGAAAAGGCGAATTTCTGGAACAGCCCCTTCACTCTGCAGAAGAACGAAATAATCGACATGCTGTGCTCCCTCGGGAAAATCATCGCGCCTTGCGTTGCCAAAAAGTTGACAGGCTTCAGGCGGGCGGTTCCCTCAATGAGTAGGACTAAAGTTGCATAGTAAAAAATTGTCAATTTTACGCCGCACAAAACGGACGATTGGTAACTGACCTTTCAACTATCTGTTTTTAAAAGACATATAGGTAATTCGGCGCAGTGTTAGAGCGAAATGTTATTTCAGTTTGTTTCGACGCCACCTACGCTGCTGCCTAGGAAAGCAATGCAGAGATTTGCAGGAGATCCGCCCTAGAGCGACCACCCTGCGTATCGACCAGCTGCCTGCGGACTACATCTATTAGCTGTTGCGCCGCAAGGGCTAACGGCTTTTCGAAGAGGGGTCACCCAAATGCACAAACAGTCGAGCATTCGATCCGAACTGGCTGACGCGCTTTTTCGACTTCGCCGCAGTTTTTACTCGCTGGCAGGGTTCAGCGGCGTCATCAACGTCATGATGTTGACGCCTGCCGTGTACATGTTGCAGGTCTATGATCGGGCCTTGGTCAGTCGCAACGTCACAACATTGACGATGTTGACCATTCTGGTGATAGGCCTGTTCTTGCTGATGGCCACCCTGGAAATGTTCCGCACCCGCGTGCTGATCCGGGTCGGCAACTGCCTCGACATGGACCTCAATCGACGCATTTTCACCGCAGCATTCGAACGCAACCTGAGCCGCGCCGGAGGTAATCCGGCCCAGGCCCTGCAGGATCTCGCGCAGGTGCGTCAGTTCCTTACCGGCAATGGCCTGTTCGCTTTCTTTGATGCGCCATGGACGCCGATCTACCTGCTGGTCGCCTATCTGATCCACCCGCTGCTCGGACTGATCACGCTGATCGGCTCGCTGATTCTGGTGGGCCTGGCTTATCTCACCGAAAAGGCGACGCAAAAGCCGCTGGCCGAAGCCAATCAGGCCGCCCTCTCCTCCGCCAGCTATGCCAACAACAACCTGCGCAACGCCGAGGTCATCGAGGCCATGGGCATGCTGCCGTCGATCGGCAAGCGCTGGTACCAAAGCCATTTGCGTATTCTGGAAATGCAGACCCTGGCCTCCGACCGTGCCGCCCTGATCAGCAGCACCGGGCGCTTCGTGCGTATCACTTTGCAGTCGCTGATCCTCGGCGCCGGCGCGCTGCTGGCGATCGAAGGCAAGATCACCCCCGGGATGATGATTGCTTGCTCGATCCTCACCGGCCGCGCGCTGGGCCCGGTGGAGCAAGTCATCGCGTCGTGGAAGCAACTGCTTGGCTGCCGTTCGGCCTGGGGCCGGTTGAACGAGATGCTGAACGACTATCCGCGCCGGCCACCGAGCATGTCGCTGCAGCGGCCGCTGGGTATGCTGACGGTGGAGAATGTGTATGCCGGAGCCCCCGGCACCAGCAACACGATTCTGCGCGGAGTGAGCTTCAACCTTTCCCCCGGCGAAAGCCTTGGCATTATCGGTCCATCCGCCTCGGGCAAATCCACCCTCGCCCGCCTGTTGGTCGGCGTCTGGCCGGCACAGGCCGGCAAGGTGCGCCTGGACGGCGCGGACATATTCACCTGGAACAAGGGCGAACTTGGCCCTTGGCTCGGTTACCTGCCACAGGACGTGGAGCTGTTCGAGGGCACCATCGCCGACAACATTGCGCGCTTTGGCGAAGTGGACAGCGACGCGGTCATCCGCGCCGCCCGAACGACTGGAGTGCACGAGATGATCCTGCGTTTGACGCAGGGTTATGAGACCCGTCTGGGCACCGATGGCAGCCCGCTTTCCGGTGGCCAGAAGCAACGCATCGCCTTGGCCCGCGCGCTATATGGAGAACCCAATCTGATTGTGCTGGATGAGCCGAACGCCAACCTCGACGATGTCGGTGAAAAGGCCTTGGTCGATGCACTGGCCCAACTCAAAAACCGCGGTGCCACCGTCATTCTGATTTCCCACCGTCCCAATGTGCTCTGCGCCGTCGATAAGGTGCTGATGCTGCGCGACGGCGGCGTGCAGATGCTCGGCACTCGCGACGAAGTATTCGCAGCGCTGCGCAAGGCCACTGTGATGCCTGCAGGCGCGTCGACTCCGCTGGCCTCCGTCAAAGCACGGGAGTGACTGATCATGCAAATGAGCCAACAAACCGAGATGATTCACACCGATCCCAGGAACGAGGTGGATCTTGATGTCGGCAAACCCGTGCGCTGGGGCATGTTGCTGGTGCTCGCCGGCTTCGGCGGCTTTCTCCTGTGGTCCTGGCTGGCGCCGCTGGATGCCGGCGTGGTAGCGACAGGCACGGTAAAAGTCACCAGCAATCGTAAAGCCGTGCAACATCTGAGCGGCGGCACCGTGGAGGCTATTCTTGTTCGCGAAGGCGATGCAGTGAAAATAGGCCAGGAGGTGGTCCGCCTCGACTCGCTACGTGCCGTTGCCGAACAGGGTGCGGTCAGCGCCCAGTACATCGTCAGCAAGACGGTGGAAAACCGCCTGGAAGCGGAACGCGACGGCCGCAATGTGGTGAACTACGATCCCGAATTGCTCAAGCGCTTCGGGAATGACCCCCGCCTGGTGGCCGCCATGGATCTGCAACAACGCCTGCTGGACACCCGGCGCGCCGGCCTCGCTGGCGAAATCAGCATCCTGCAGGAAAACCTCGCGGCGTCGGCGGTACAGCTCAAAGGACTGCAGCAGGTCTATGGCGCCCGCGCCTCGCAGATCAACTTCCTCGACCAGGAACTAAAAGGCACCCGCGTGCTGGCGGCCGAAGGCTATGTGCCGCGCAACCGTCTGCTTGAGCTGGAACGCAGCAATGCCGACCTCTCCGCCGGCCAGGCCGAGAACCTCAATAACATCGCTCGCGTGCGTAGCCAGACCACCGAAATCAAGCTGCGCATCCTGCAGCGCCAGCACGATTACCTGAAGGAAGTCGTATCGCAGCTCACCGACACCGCCAAGGAAAACACCACCCTGGCTGACCGCTTGCGTGCGCTGGACTATGAAGTGACCCACACGGTGATTCGGTCACCGATCGATGGCATGGTCCAGTCCCTGAGCATTGCGACCATCGGCGGGATCATTCAGCCCGGCTTCAAGATCATGGAAATCGTTCCGGACAACGAACCGCTGCAGGTCGACGCGATGATTCCCGTGCAAGCCATCGACAAGATGGTCCCCGGCCTGGCCGTGGACATCGCCTTCCCGGCCTTCAACCATGCCCGGACGCCTAACATACCCGGCCGCGTGAAGACCGTCTCCGCCGACCGCCTGCTCGACGAGGAAAGCAAGCAACCGTTCTATCTGGCTCAGGTAGAAGTCACGCCCGATGGCATGAGCCTGCTTGGCAGCAATCACATTCGCCCGGGTATGCCCGCCAGCGTCACCATCAAGACTGGCGAGCGCAACATGATGAGCTATCTTCTCAAACCAATGCTCGAGCGTGTTGACAGCTCCTTCAAGGAACAATGAAATGGACCGTCATTGCCTGATCTTCTGCCTGCTGGCGCTGTCCCTCCCGGCCAGCGCCATGGACCTCAAACAAGCCTGGGATCTGTTGCAGTACCAAGGCCCTGTCTATCGCGCCGCCGTGCATGAAAAGGAGGCCGGCGTGGAAAACCGGGCCATCGGCATGGCGGGTTTGCTACCGCAGATCAGTGCCTCAGCCTACGACAACAAGGTCAATGGCACCCAGCGCCAGAGCGGCATCGAAAGGGATCTCGACTACGACTCCAAGGGCGCTAACGTGCGCTTGCGCCAGCCGCTGTTCAACAAACAGAAAATGGCCGAGTACCGCCAAGGTAAACAGCGTGCCGATTACAGTGTCGCGGTGTTCGATGCCAAGAGTCAGGACGCCGCGGTGCGCCTGGCCGAAAGCTATTTCGACGTGCTCCTGGCCAGCGAAACCATCCTCCTTGCCAAATCCAAGTTGAGCGCCTTCGACGAGCAACTCGCCTCGTCGAACCGGCGCATGGAGTTGGGGGCCGGCACCGTCACCGACATCGACGAGTCGGTCGCTCGCCGCGACCTCGCCGCGGTTGAGCTGATCGAAGCGCAGGACAACCTGGTCAACGCGCGCCGCAAGCTTGAGGAATACATCGGAGAAACCCCCGAATCCCTGACCACCTTGCGTCCGAGCTTCGATACGCCACCGCTGCTACCGAGCAACCTGCAGGACTGGTTGGTCAAAGCCCAGAGCGACAGCCCGCTGATCCATGCGCGCCGTCATAGCAGCGACCTCGCCGAAGAAGAAGTAAAGCGCGCCAGGGCCGGCCACTGGCCGACACTGGATTTCGTTGCCGGCTACACGGCGGGCGAGAGCCAATCAATCTCCGAGCTGAATCAACGCAACCGCTACGCCT
Source organism: Pseudomonas sp. ZS1P83 (assembly GCF_054897825.1). Lineage (NCBI taxonomy): Bacteria > Pseudomonadati > Pseudomonadota > Gammaproteobacteria > Pseudomonadales > Pseudomonadaceae > Pseudomonas > Pseudomonas sp. ZS1P83. The sequence continues at coordinate 1,739,359 of NZ_CM142706.1, read as the reverse complement.
CAATCGGGCTGGAAGTAAACTTCCCGTTGTACAACGGTGGCGGCACCAGCGCGTTGACACGCCAGGCAAGTGCCAATAGCTATAAGGCCCTGGACGAACTCGACGCCACGCGCCAGGAAGTCATCTCCGGCACCACCCGTGAGTATCGTGGCGTAGAGAGCGGCGCCACACGTATTCGCGCGCTGGAGAGGGCAGTTGCGTCCAACGAACGCTCACTGACTTCGACACGCAAAGGCTTCAAAGAAGGAGGCACCAGCACCAACTCGGATGTCCTCAATGCCGAAGAGCTGCTCTTCGTTGCGCGCCACGATCTGTTCGAGGCCAAACTGCGCTACTTGATGTCGCGCCTGCGCCTGGCCTCTTCGGTGGGCAGTCTGGGCGACGACGATATCGACCACATCAACGACTACCTCGGCCCGGAACTGTTGGTCACCAACTGACTTTCACACTCTCAGCATGAGACCCGGGAAGTCATTTGCGGGCTCTCTACCTGCTGCCCCCCCCTCTGCGTTTCTGAGCGGACGCTAATCGTAGAACGGCGCAACCAACGCCCGACTGCCGACGAAAAAGCTGTCGGCAACCAGTCGCAGCGGCTGGAGGTCCAGGTCACTGGCTTTGTCGTTAATCAGCTGTTGGAAATGTCGATACACCGCCGCGTACTCGCCCTCCTCCGATACGGCTTGGCGCACGCCGTCGATACTCAGCAGGGCGCCACCGTTGTCCAGTCGCAGGAGGCCTTCGGTGCAGCGAATCTCGATGCTCCAAAGTTCTTCGTGACCGTGGTCGAAATCGAACTCCGCGCAAACATCGAGGTGGTGCGCGTCAGACATTTTAATGGAAGCGGCGATAGGCGACTGGCAGTTGCTGGGGACTCGTAGTTCGGCAGACTCAACAAACAGCGGCAGCGCCAGCAGATGGGTTGCAATCGACAAGGCATTGATGCCGGGATCGAAGACGCCCAGGCCTCCAGGTTGCCAGATCCATGCCTGGCCTGGGTGCCACTTGCGCACGTCTTCCTTCCAGTCGATCTGTACGCTTTGCAGGGTGCGGGTGGCCAGCCAGTTGCGGGCGGCTTCGATGCCGGGCGCGTAGCGTGAATGCCAGGCGAACAGACCGCTGACGCCTTTCTCATCTGCAAGATTGACCAACGCCATCGCTTCACCCAACGTGGCGCACGGCGGTTTTTCGACCAGCACGTGTTTGCCAGCGGCCAGCGCTTGTTGCACCAGAACGAATCGTCCTTGCGGCGGTGTGCAAAACGCAATCGCATCGACGGCCGGGCCGTTTTCGAGCAGCTCGCTCAGGGACTGATAGTTCGCTACCCCGGCGCAGGGCTGCCCTTGCGTTGCGACAGATACCAACTGGAACGCGGGGTTGGCGTTGATAGCGGGAACGTGTTGATCCTGGGCAATCTTGCCGTAGCCCACCAGACCGAGACGGATCGGTTGCATCAATGACTCCTGATTTTTTTTCTTATCTTGGGAAGCGAACTGGCACGGCCTCGAAACGTCAACAAACTCTAGCGACCGATCAGCGAACTTGCCAACAACGCCTCCAACCCCATCGGCTTGGCAAAATGATAACCCTGGGCCTGCCCCGCGCCGATTTCGCGCAGCAAGTCCAGCGTCGCTTCATCTTCGACACCTTCGGCCACCACACTCAGGTCCAGCGATTCGGCCATCCGCACAATCGCCCGGACGATCGCGCGACTGCGGGAACTGGTGGTCAGTTCGAGGATGAACGACTTGTCGATCTTCAAGCCGCTGAAACGGTATTGATGCACATAGCTCAGGGATGAAAACCCTGCACCGAAGTCATCGAGCACCACCGACATGCCGTTGTCGGCCAATTGCTGCATGGTCAGTCGGGCAATCGCCGGCTCAGCTACCAGCGCACCTTCGGTCAACTCCAGGCAGATCCGCGACGGTGAGACCCGGTGCAGTGCCAACAGTGCAAGCACATCACTGGCGAAGTCCGGGCGCGTCATGCTGTAGCTGGAGCAATTTACGTGCACCGGAGGCCAATTGGCGTGCTGGGGCTGTGCGAGAATCACTGCAATGCTGGTGAGCATGTACAGGTCCAGTCGACCGATCAGGCGCAAACCTTCGACATCCGGCAAAAACTCGCCCGGCGCGATTACCCGGCCGCCCGGCTGATGCCAGCGGATCAGCGCTTCAAGGGCTAACAATTCGCCGCTTTCCACGCTGACAATCGGCTGGAAATACGGCAGCAGTTCGTCAGTACGTTTTAGCGCATTGCGCAAGGCTCCTTCACGCTCAACCTGGTCCGAGACTTCACGGCGCACTTCCTGGTTGAACACCGCGTAGCTGTCGCGCCCGGCACTCTTGACCCGGTACATCGCCGCATCGGCATCGCGTAGCAAGTCGGCCGGCTCGTGATGGAACTGACTGTCGGCGCTGACAATGCCGATACTGCAGGACGAAAAAACTTCATGGCCATTGATGAAAAACGGCAGGTCAAACGCCATCAGGATCCGTTCGGCGATTTCGATCAGCACGTCCGTCGGCGCCTCGGGAGCGAGCACCGAAAACTCATCGCCTCCCAGGCGCGCCAGCATGTCGGTGCCGCGCAGACAACCGCGTAAACGGTGGGCGGCCTGCATCAATAGCAGGTCCCCAAAATGGTGGCCGAGGCTGTCGTTGACCACCTTGAAACGGTCGAGGTCGATAAACATCACCGCCAGGTGCCCGCCTTCGCTGCCGAACTGCGACCAGGCAAGATTGAGGCGCTGTTGCAGGTAGGTACGATTCGGTAACCCGGTCAGCGCATCGTGTGAGTTTTCGTGTTGCAACTTGGCATTGGCGTGATCGAGTTCGCGGGTGCGGTTCTGCACCCGGGCTTCCAGCTTGAGGTTGGCGGCATGGATCGCTTCGGCGGCCGTGCGTCGCGACAAGGCTGTGTCAATGTGCCGCGACACGAACGTCAGCAGTTCCTGGTCACGCAGGGTATACCGCACCTGCGAGGTATAGCTTTGCACCGCAAGCACGCCACGCACCACATCGCCATCGAACAATGGAATGCCCAGCCAGGAGTAGGATCGGACAGACTCATTGGCAATCTCGATTTCACCCTGCGCAGACAATCGGTCAGCTTCGCCTGCGTCAATCAGGCAAGGTCGACGCTGACGGATAACGTACTCAGTCAAGCCCCGGCGCCCACGCCGTGCCACTGGGCAGGTCGTCTGCCGCTCATCGACATAATACGGAAAGGTCACTTCACTGGTCGCGTCGTCAAACAGCGCAATGTAGAAGTTCTGCGCGAACAGCAGATCACCGACAATGCCATGCAAGGTTTGAAATAACTCAGCCATGTCGCCTGGCTGGCTCGACAGTTCAGCAATCTGGAACAGCGCGCTTTGCAGATGTTCGGCGCGCTCCCGGTCTGCCACTTCCTGCCTCAATGCGTCGTTGAGTTCCGAAAGCTCCAGGGTGCGACGCATCACCGTCTCTTCCAAGTCCTCTCGGTGCAGAATTCGGTCCAGCGCCATGGCCACGTGGCGGGCCACCACCAAAAACAGCGCGCGGTCTTCAGCGCTGTAGGTGCGAGAAACGTCGTAGACCTGCATGGCAAGCATGCCAAACACCTCATCCGAGGCATTTTTCAACGGTGCGCCCATCCAGAACTCGGGACGATCACCTATGCAGTAGAAACGGTCCTCGGCCTGAGCCGCCAGAATGCCGGCGGCGTCGATCAGCAACGGCTGGCCAGTGGTCAACACATGCCCGGTCAAAGACAGGTGCGAAAGGTCAAGGTATTCGTAGTTCTCGGACTCCAGGGCATCAACGTCGATGATGTCGACGTAATACGGGTAGTCAATCTTGCCACTGTGCGGGTCATACAGCGCGAGATAGAAGTTCTCGGCGTCGATCAGGCTAGCCAGCAGCCGGTGAACCCCCACCAGAAACACTGACCGGTCGCGGGTCGAGCTGGCCAGGTAGGTAATTTCATACAGCACACGCTGAGTAATCTGCGCACGGGCAAGGGTATTGGTCTGTACCTGAATGCCCAGGCGCTGGGCAAACTCGGCGAGCGCCGGTTCCGCGGCATCGGTGACTGGCGCGAGTAGCCAACCCAGCACACCTTCGCCTCTACCGGTCGGCCAGCGGTGCAAGTGCCGGGTCAGGCAAAAGGCTTCAAACTCTTCATTCGCAACGCTTGACGGCCAGTGTTCCCGCGGGTCGCCCTGCCCGACCAAATGCATTTGTTCACCGGCGCGGTAAACTACCCAGGCGGTGGTGTGGGCCCAGTTGCGCGCTGAGTCCAGCAATTGTTCGATCGTGTCCTCGTTGCCAGCGTAGGCCAGGCCGACAGTATCCGAATTCCCATTTTGTTGAAATGCAACTACGTCGCAATCGATCAATTGCCGCGGGGAGTCGGTCAATGGACAAAAACTCATCAGCGCTCCCTGAGCCAGAAACTGGCGATACTCACTTACTGATGGCTAGCAACGTTCCGGTGAGCTTCCGTTTAAAGCTTATAGAAGTTTTTTTCAATAGTTTTATTTGCTTTAGTGCCAACTAAGGGACGGACAACGAGTTATTCGCTCCTTATTGTTGTCCAGGATCTAATCACGCCGAAGTCGAAAACCGCTATGCAAGGCATTCCTGATCGCTTACGAAGCTGGGCGAGGAGTCTGGAACGTCAGACCATGGTGCTCTGGTTTTGCTATCAGCACCCGCAAACACCTCGGCTAGCCCAATTCATTTCAGTCTTTGTTGCCAATCGACCTGATACCCGATTTCAGTACTCGGGTACCTGGATGACATGATCAATTTGCCGTTTGGAATGTGGCACACGAACCCCCGATTTCGGAGTGAACTCCCCCACTAATGGGCGCCGTTCCCAGCAGTATTCTCTCGATTAGCACAAAATTTCAGCCTCTGACCAATGTTTGTTGGATTCAGGTCATTGCACATATGTTGTCACAATCCTTGCAAAGTAATTACCGAGTGAGCTTCTCCCGTTCATGAAAGGTGGAGAGTCGAGGAGCCGTACATATAACCATTGGCTTGCAGCATGAAGTACCCCTGGCAACTCAATGGAAGTGATCCTCTGCAACCGTCTTGGGGAAACTCTTATGAACCACCCTAAATATACGTGTGCGCAGGCAGCGATGAACGGGTTATCGACATGCAAACACGCGCCCAGACCGGGTGAATTACTGGCAGCCTTTGTCCACAACCTGATCTACCGGATGATCAGACCTTTCGTTCGCCGTTTTTTATGCTTTCTAGCCTGCCTGCTTACGGTAACGCTGGTGGCGGCCGACGAACCTCAGGGCAATGACAATCAGAGTAATGAGAAGTGGCTGGAGCCGGCACGCTCCAAGCTCATGCATGTGAATGGCGGGATGCCGTTCTTTCCGCATCGGGCCAATACTCCCGGCAACCTGGTTTTGAATGTAAAAGACTTCGACAATGCCCAGGTATGTGGCGCTTGCCATACGGAGATCTACAAGCAGTGGCGTTCGTCGATGATGTCCCAAGCCTGGGATGAACCCATCTATCGGGCCTTGCTCAAGCGTGCGAGTTCGGCCACCGAGGGGAAGGTCGATAACTTCTGCACCGGCTGCCATACCCCGATCGGTCTCACGACCGGGCAGATCAACTCGCAAGTCAATCGCTCTTCGATTGAAGACAGCGCGAAAAATCATCCGATGCCTGGGGTCGATTGCGAGACCTGCCACAACATTAGTGCCCGCACGGGCCTCGATAACGGCGCCTATGTCCTGAGCCCTCGAGCGCACAATAAACCGACTAAGTTCGGCCCGCGTAAAGATGCCGTTTCGCCCTATCACGACACCGTATATTCCGCTCTGCACACGCGATCGGACTTCTGCGGCACCTGCCACAACGTCACGCACCCTTTCAGCAGTGTGGCGGTCGAGCGGACCTATGACGAATGGCAGGAGAGCGCCTACAGCCTTAACGATATAACCTGCCAGAGCTGCCATATGCCGGGTTTTGCGGGCAAGGCCGCGATCATGGGGCCAGACCGCGAGCAGGTCGCCTCGCATTGGTTCAATGGAGCCAACGCTACGATGCTCAAGCATCTCGGTCAAGATGCGGGCGCGCAACGCGCGCGCGACATGCTCGCGCGCGCGGGGGAAATAAAGTTCCAGCAACTGCCGGCAGCCATCATTCCCGGACAATACACCTCGGTAGCAGTGAAAGTTGCCAATGTCGGCGCCGGACACAAGCTGCCGACCGGCTTTCCGGAGGGACGGGAGATGTGGATCGATTTCCGGGTGCTGGATGCCAGTGGTCGCGAGCTCTATCGGCTGGGTTCGATCAAGGACGGTAAGACCGAGGACAACACGCGAAATTTCAAAGTGCACATAGGCGACAAGGACGGCAATCCGTTGGACGTTGAGGTCTGGAATGCCACGCAAATTCTCTCGGACAACCGCATTCTGCCCAAGGGCTACGATATTGGGGAGTTCTCCTTCCTGGTGCCGGCCGACGCCGTCGGGCCGCTCACCTTGACTGCCGAACTGAACTACTGGCCGTTTTCGCAGAAGCTGGCCGACTACCTGCTCGGCAAGGATAAGTTGCAGGTGGAAATCACCCAGATGGCTAAAGCCACACAGAGCGTCCCCCTGTCGACAACCCTGCCAGCCGTCGGGTCAGACACTGCGCACTTTTGACAAGCACCACCTGGTTATCGTCCACGAGGTACTCCAGCCAACAAGAAAAAAGGCGCCGTTCGACGCCTTCCAAATTATCAAGCGACCTTGATGACCACTTTCCCGAACGCTCCCTTGGCGAGATGCTCATAGGTTTCACGGGCCTTTTCGAACGGATAGACCTGATCGATGACGGGTCGAATGTTGTGCTCGTTCAAGAACGCGTTCATTCGGTCGAACGACGAGCGCGGAGCTATGGCGATACCACGAATGGTCGTCTGGCGAAAGATGAGTGGCATCAAATTGAGCTGGACGGTCTGCCCTGTCAAAAACCCAATCTGTGCAATACGACCGGATGCTTTGGTGGCCGCGACGGACTGGTTGATGCCGCTTGGAATCATTCAAGCGCCGGGAATTACTGTAGGCCAATATCTGAGTAGCGGCGCTCTGGTGGAGATTCTAAAACCGCATCGCCCTCACCCTCGCTCTGTCACGGTGCTGTACCCAAGTCGGACGCACCTGGCGCCGCAAGTACAAGTCTCTCTTGAGTGGTTGCAAGAGCGTTTTGCACAGCTCCACTCTGCCTGGCTTGATCGATAGGCGAGCAGAAAACCGTCCTGTAAAGTCTTCAAACCCCACCCCACAAAAAAAGCCCACTGACCGTCACCGGTTCAGTGGGCTTTTCGATTACGCCTCTAGTTACAGAGCCATATCACGAGCAGCATTAGCCTTCGGCGACTTAGGCGCTTCAGCCGGAGCAACCGGAGCAGCAGCCTGGGCCACCGCCTGACCCATCACCGGCGGCGGAGTCAGCTGCAACACCTTGGCGGTGTAAGCCCACTCCTGTGCAACCTTTTCAGGACTGCCATTGAGCTGAGTGCCATAACTCGGCACGATTTGGTGCAGCTTTTCCTGCCAGGCAGGCGTTGCAACCTTGTCCTTGAACACTTTCTGCAGCACGGTCAGCATGATCGGTGCAGCAGTCGAAGCGCCCGGCGATGCGCCCAGCAAACCAGCAATGGTGCCGTCTGCGGAAGCAACGATTTCAGTACCCAACTTCAGCACGCCACCGGCAGCTTCATCACGCTTGATGATCTGCACGCGCTGGCCGGCTTGCCACAGGCGCCAGTCTTCAGCCTTGGCGTTCGGGAAGTATTCTTTCAGGGCGTTGAGGCGGTCTTCGTCAGACAGCATCAGTTGGCCAGCAAGGTACTCGACCAGCGGGTATTCCTTGATGCCGACTTTGGTCATTGGCCACACGTTGTGCGTGGTGGTGGTCAGCAGGTCCAGGTACGAGCCTTCTTTGAGGAACTTGGTGCTGAAGGTCGCGAATGGGCCAAACAGGATGACGCGCTTGCCGTCCAGAACACGGGTATCCAGGTGCGGAACCGACATTGGCGGTGCGCCAACGGAGGCTTTGCCGTAGGCCTTGGCCAGGTGTTGCTCGGCGATGGTCGGGTTTTCGGTGACCAGGAACGAGCCACCCACCGGGAAGCCTGCGTATTCCTTGGCCTCAGGAATGCCGGACTTCTGCAGCAGGTGCAGTGCACCGCCGCCCGCGCCGATGAACACGAACTTGGCGTCGGTTTCGGTTTTGGTCCCGTCTTTCAGGTTTTTGTAGCTGACGCGCCAGCTGCCGTCTTCGTTCTTGGTGATGTCTTGCACTTCGCTAGACAGTTTCAAGTCGAACTTTGGCGTGGCCTGCAGGTGCGCAACGAACTGGCGGGTGATCTCGCCAAAGTTGACGTCGGTGCCGACCGGGGTCCAGGTGGCCGCGACCTTCTGGTTCGGGTCACGCCCTTCCATCATCAGCGGAACCCACTTCGTGATCACAGCCGGGTCTTCGGAGTACTGCATGCCGGCGAACAGCGGGCTCGCTTGCAGGGCCTCATAACGCTTTTTCAGGAACTTGATGTTGTCATCGCCCCACACAAAACTCATGTGCGGCGTGGAGTTGATGAACGAACGCGGGTTCTTCAGCACGCCTTGCTGAACTTGCCAGGCCCAGAACTGACGGGAGATCTGGAAGGCTTCGTTGATTTCAACGGCTTTCGGGATCTGAACTTTACCGTTCTCGTCTTCCGGGGTGTAGTTCAGCTCAGCCAGCGCGGAGTGACCGGTACCGGCGTTGTTCCAGCCATTGGAGCTTTCCAGGGCGACGCCGTCGAGGCGCTCGATCATTTCCATCGAAGTGCCGGGTTCCAGCTCATTGAGCCAAACACCCAGGGTCGCACTCATGATGCCGCCGCCGATCAGCAGTACATCAACTTTCTTTGCCTCTTCCGCGTGAACGGACGTGATCCCCATCGACAAAGCCAGCCCCAGCAGGGCCGTGTTCATTTTTTTAAACATGTGTAGCACCTATGATAAAACGCCATCCGCCCTTCCATCTTCACTTACGAGCCCCTTGTTTACGGCATTCAGGCAGGATGTCGTGGGTTCTCGCACATGACGATTGGAGGGTGGGCACACAAGGCCGACGTGTCTCCATCGACCTCAGTTATATGTCCCTACCGAACTGACTTTTTATCTTTTTTGGCTTCAGCTACTTGAGCGACAGTGATTCTGTTGGCGCGTCTCAGGGACGCGCAAACTGAATAGGTCAAAGCAAGTTGAGGCGAAGAATATCACGACCGGCCAAACCCGCGCGTCTGTTCCCGACTTGATAGTCCGGGCACGGGCGCTGAGCCCACTATACTCATCCTGATTTTCTCGACGAGCCGGTGAGGAGCAGTCATGAGCGACAAAGACGATTTGCGCAAATATTCCTCCCAAGTGGTCGACGGCGTGGAGCGCACGCCCGGCCGCGCGATGCTGCGGGCCGTGGGTTTCACGGACGAAGACTTCAAAAAACCGCAGATCGGCATCGCCTCCACATGGGCGATGGTCACGCCCTGCAACATGCACATCGACAAGCTGGCCATTGAAGCCGAAAAAGGCGCGAATGCCGCTGGCGCCAAGGGCGTCATCTTCAACACCATCACCATTTCCGACGGCATCGCCAACGGCACCGAAGGCATGAAGTATTCGCTGGTGTCGCGTGAAGTGATCGCCGATTCCATTGAAGTTGTGGCCGGCTGCGAAGGCTTTGACGGTCTGGTGACCGTAGGTGGTTGTGACAAGAATATGCCGGGCTGCCTGATTGGTATGGCGCGGCTGAATCGCCCTTCCATCTTCGTGTATGGCGGCACCATTCGGCCGGGTGCCGGCCACACCGATATCATCTCCGTGTTCGAGGCCGTGGGTCAGCATGCCCGGGGGGACATCAGCGAAATTCAGGTCAAGCACATCGAGGAAGTGGCGATTCCCGGCCCCGGCTCCTGCGGCGGCATGTACACGGCCAACACTATGGCTTCCGCCATTGAGGCGTTGGGCATGAGCCTGCCCGGTTCCAGCTCTCAGGAGGCCGTCGGCAGCGACAAGGCTTCGGACAGTTTCCGCGCTGGCCAGCAGGTGATGGAGTTGCTCAAGCTGGACCTCAAACCGCGCGACATCATGACCCGCAAGGCTTTTGAAAATGCGATTCGGGTGGTGATCGCCCTCGCCGGCTCGACCAATGCCGTGCTGCATCTTCTGGCCATGGCGCATGCCGTGGATGTCGAGCTGACGCTGGATGATTTCGTCGAGCTGGGCAAGGTTTCCCCGGTAGTGGCCGACCTGCGTCCCAGCGGCAAATACATGATGAGCGAACTGGTTGCCATCGGCGGCATCCAGCCGCTGATGAAGCGCATGCTCGCCGCCGGGATGTTGCATGGCGATGCGCTGACGGTCACCGGAAAAACGCTGGCCGAAAACCTGGAAAGCGTGCCCGATTACCCCGAGGGTCAGGACGTGATCCTGCCCTTCGACCGGCCGATCAAAAAGGACTCGCACCTGGTGGTGCTGCGCGGCAACCTCTCGCCCACCGGCGCCGTGGCCAAGATCACCGGCAAGGAAGGCCTGCGCTTTGAAGGCACGGCTCGTGTGTATCACGGCGAGGAAGGTGCGTTGGCGGGCATTCTCAACGGCGAAGTCAAGGCCGGCGATGTGATCGTGATCCGCTACGAAGGCCCCAAGGGAGGGCCCGGCATGCGCGAAATGCTTTCGCCGACGTCGGCGGTCATGGGTAAGGGGTTGGGCAAGGACGTTGCGCTCATCACCGACGGCCGCTTCTCCGGCGGTTCACATGGGTTTGTGGTGGGGCATATCACGCCCGAAGCCTTTGATGGCGGGCCGATCGCGCTGATTGAAGACGGCGACAAGATCACCATCGATGCCGAAACACGGCAGATTACGGTCGATGTCTGCGACGCCGAGCTGGCCGAGCGCAAAACCCGCTGGGTGCGACCGGAATCCAAGTACAAACGCGGGGTGTTGGCCAAGTACGCGAAGACCGTGTCCAGCGCCTCGGAAGGCGCCGTCACGGATAAATACCTCTAACGCCTCAAAGCCGAAACCGATCCACCGACTGCGAGAGTTTGCCCGCCAGGGTGGACAGTTCGTCGGTGGTGGTGGCGGTCCGGCCAATGACCTTGCTGTTGCCTTCGGACATGCCGGCAATCATTTCGACTTGATGGGCGATTTCATTGCTGGCCAGGCTCTGCTCACCGATGGTGCGGGTAATGTCATTGACCAGTTGAGTGGTGTTCAGCGTGGCGTCAAGGATTTCGCGGATGGCGCGCTCGACATCGGCGGTCACCGCCATGCCTTTGTCGACCTGCGCCACGCCCGCCTCCATGCTGGTCACCGCCTCGCGGGTGCTTTGCTGGATGCGTGAAACCATCGTGGCAATTTCCTGGGTGGAGGCGCTGGTGCGTCCCGCCAGACTCCGTACTTCGTCGGCCACCACGGCAAAACCACGCCCTTGCTCACCGGCGCGAGCGGCTTCGATCGCGGCGTTGAGCGCCAGCAGGTTGGTTTGATCGGCGATGCCCTTGATCACCTGGATGATGCTGAAAATCCCCTCGGATTCCTTGTCCAGCGTGCGGATCACCTGGGCCGATTGCTGCGCAGAACGCGCAATGCCGTCCATGTCATTGACCACCTGATGGATCACCCGACCGCCATCCTTGGCCAGTGACTCGGCCTGATTGGCCATGTCCAGCGCCCGCTCGGCATGCCGGGTGATTTCCTCGATGCTCGCGGTCATTTCGCTGGCTGCCGCCGCCATGGTGCTGGCCGCTACGCTTTGCTGCTGGCTGCTACCGGCCACTTCGTGACAGCCACTGCTCAATTGCTCGCTCATGCCACTCACGCCGTGGGCGTTGCTGCGCACGACTTCGATCATGCCGCGCAGGTCGCGCTGCATGGTCGCAAGGCTGCGGATCAGCGCGCTGGCTTCGTCCTTCTGAGTGGGCTCGACAATCGGTTCGCTCAGGTTGCCATGGGCGATGTTGTTGGCGATGCGGCTGGCGGTCCTCAACGGCCCCATGATGCTCAGAATCACCCAGCGGCCTTGGGCGAGCAGCAACAACAGGCTGGCGATGAGTACGCTGCCAAGGGTGAAGTTGGCGTTGCTGATGACTTTTTGAGTGCCGGCGCTGGTCTGTTGGGTGTTGGTTTCGATCAGTTCACTGAGGCCGGCCATCTGGTCTTCCAGCTGGCTGAACGCAGTATTGAAGGTGCCCAGATCTTTTTGAGCAGCCTCCGGATTTTCCAGCGCCAACCCGACGATCCGTTCGGCTGCGCTGATGTAGTTGTCGAGGCTTGGCTTGATCTTGTTCAGGCCCGCTTTAATGGTGTCGTTGACCGGCAGCTTGAGGTTTTCACTGAGCATTTCACGAAAATGCGCCGCATGTTCCTCGATGGAGCTGCGCACCTCGGCTTTGCTGCTGGTGCTTTTGCCCAACCCCACCACCATCGCGGACAGCACGTCGGCGCGTAACGCGTCGTGCATCATGTCGGCTTCGAGATGATTGCGCAGCGCGGTCATACTGACCTCGTTGTCATTCACCGCTTCAGCCATCTGGGTGTTACCCAGATAACTGACCAGGCTCATGATCAATGCGGTGAGCAGGCCGGTGCCAATCAGCAGAATCAAACGTAATTTTATGGACACTCTGTGGATCCTCTCTCGTCACGTTTGTCAGTTGCGTAATGCCAACTGCGGATTGATTTGCTGAGGCTATCGGCTGGCGCGAGCGGTTATTTAAGCGAATATCCATACGCGCATGTCTTTACGACATGCGGTATGTCTTGCCGGTTTTGATTGCACCCGAATCAAGCAGCAGAGAAGAAGTATCGCGTCAGGTGAAAGAAGATCGGCGCCGGGAAGCAAATCGAGTCCATCCGGTCGAGCATGCCGCCGTGGCCTTTGATCATGGTCCCCCAGTCCTTGGTCACTCAATTGAACGACGAACACAATCAGCACGGCGTTGAGCCCTTTCTGGGGTGTACGACAGAAACCTGTTCTTTCCCCGGTATTCGGCAGCGGCAATCGGCTTCACATTTAACCGTGCTTCGGGCGGCAAGGCTGCAATGATTGCCAAGGTGTCCATATGACTGGTGTGATTGGCGAAATAGACTCGCTGACGCGTGAGATCGGTGGACTTTTCCATCTTCGAATGGCCGTGATGACCGCAGGACTGTACTGAATGCCGTCGAAGCAGCCGTTTATGGCACTCACTACGTCCTGTTGATCGCGCTGGGGGTCATCGGCCGTGACGCCGATAAGGAGTCGAAGAACAGAAATCAGTTCTTTAGGTTTTTTATGAGCTACCTGGAGCCTTAAGCAATACCTGATTTGTCGATGTAGGCCTGCAACGTCAGGGCATTGCCCAGTGCAAAACCGCTGGCGGTGTTATCGAAGATGCACCAGGTGGTGACCCCCTTCCGCACCGAGTTTTGCACTTGCTGCGCCAACGCCTGCAATCGATCCGGCTCATAGTCACTGTGATAAATACGCGGCGAGCCATGCAGCCGCCAGTAATGGATTCCAGGCCAGCCACCTGGTGTCCCACCACCTGAAATCGGTGACGGATCAGCCGCGACCCGCCCGACGCGTTGCTCGATCAACAAAGCGTCAGCGTTCAGCCAGGTTTCATGCCGAGGCTCAAGCACCAAAGCGCCTGCATAACGCTGCCGTAACGCCAGGAAAAAGCCGGTGGCGATGCCTTCGTCGTAAGCCAGTGACGACGGCAACTGAACCAGAAGACAACCCAACGAATCGCCAAGCGCCGTGCACTGGGAAAGAAACTCGTCCAGCAGCCGCTCACACCCCTGCAATCGCTGAACATGAGTGATGAGCTTGGGCACCTTGACCGAAAAACGAAACGGCTCCGGTACCGACTTCGCCCAGCGTGAATACGTTTGCGGTCGATGCGGGCGATAAAACGAGCTGTTGATTTCTACCGCCGTCAGGTGCGACGCGTACCGCTGCAAATGCGTGCCGTGCGCAGGAAACATCGGCCAGTGCTCACGGGGCAGATTCCAGCCCGAACAACCGATGTAAAACAACGAGTCCAGATTCACCCCAGCCAAGAGTTTTTCACCTTCATTTTTCGCAGCACCGTTTTTCGGAGCACCGTTGCGACCTCTAACTTCGAGATAAGCCCTCAACACAAGTTCGTTTTTTCGTCGGTCGCATGCCAGGTTGTACGATGACCGCTGAGTGATAGCTTTCACTGTTGTTCTAACTACGAGAGCAAGGGACACCGTAGTTGCCTGGCAGGTGTCCCCTTCGTTACGCAAGAATCAGAACTTGAACGCTTGTCGACCTACCAGCAACCAGTGGCCTTTCTGTTTTTTCCAAATCTCCTTTTAGCCTATAAGACGACGGTTAATCCGCGAATTCGGATGTCTGACGATTCAAACTGCAGCCAATCGTAGAAACGGCCAGCGAGCCTGGTGTTTCACTCAACTCGCCAACCCCCGCACCAGACCGCTACAGTGACGCGACCAACACCTGAGAAACGATGAACATGGATGGACTTCACCAAGGAAGTTGCCTCTGCGGCGCAGTAAAATATCGTGTGGCGCCGAGCTGAAAGCGGTTACCCATTGCCATTGCAGCAAATGTCGCAAGGGCCACGGGGCAGCGTTCGCAACGTATGCAAGCGCGCCAAGGTCAGCGATTACAGTCATTGCGGGCGTCGAAACGCTGAGAACCTATCACTCGTCTGAAGGCGTCTCTCGACAGTTCTGTAGCAACTGCGGCTCTTCGCTGTTCTGGTCTGATTCCAAGGGCGCATTTTCGGAGTGGATGTCAGTGGCGATCGGCACGCTGGATACGCCGTTTCTGAGTGAGAAACAGAAACACGTATGCGTCGATTCGAAAGCGTCGTGGTACGCAATCGAAGATCAGTGGTCACGGACGGGGTGATAGCTTTCGGCCAAAAGGCGAATCCATATGAGGTACATTGATACCCGATCCGCCAAACCGGACAACAACCCTCAAACTCTCCTGGGATGCCACCGTGAATGCCAATCAGAAGCTGCGGACTTTCGACTTGATTCTTGAGGCCGTGTTGCCGGAGTTCCGCGACCGGGTGGCCGAGTACCTGCAGCTCTACGAGGAAGCGCTACACGACGACATTACCCACTCTGACGCGCGGCGTGCATCGGCCAATCAACTTAGGGGTTATCTGCGCGGACTCAACACGACCAGGGTGTTGGGCATGGCTGATTGGGAAGCGCTGGACCGCCGTGTTGCTGAGTCGTGGCTATGATTGATGCGACAACCCGCGGCTTGAAGTTAAATTCACTGATGGGAGGACCGTATTATGGCAACGCGAACTGAAACTGCCATCCTGGCCGGTGGTTGCTTTTGGGGCATGCAGGATTTGCTAAGACGTTACCCCGGCGTGCTGTCCACACGGGTAGGCTACTCGGGCGGTGATGTGCCCAACGCGACTTACCGCAACCATGGCACGCACGCGGAAGCGATCGAGATCGTGTTCGATCCGGACCAGATCACCTATCGTCAGATCCTCGAGTTTTTCTTCCAGATCCACGACCCGACGACGAAGAATCGTCAGGGTAACGATGTGGGTATGAGCTATCGCTCGGCGCTCTTCTATCTCGACGACGAACAGAAACAGATGGCCGAGGACACGGTGGCCGACGCTGATGCATCCGGCTTGTGGCCCGACAAGGTCGTCACTGAAATCCTGCCCGCAGGCCCGTTCTGGGAAGCAGAGCCGGAACATCAGGACTACCTCGAACACTATCCCAACGGCTACACCTGCCATTTCATTCGGCCAAACTGGAAACTGCCCAAACGAGAGTGATGGTGAGGTCAAAAGCGGTCCCGTCGGCGACTGTCGGCGAGACCGTTTCTGCCCCGGGTGATTTGTAACTGTCTGTATTTTCGCCGGCGATCTTACACAGCCATACACAACCCCCGGATCAAGACACCTGGCGCTGAGTTCCATCGGGAGGTCCCGCTGTCCTCTATCCCTGAGCGCGGGATGAACGCGTTCATCTGCCCGAGCCGTCCAGCGATCCTGACTGCCTGACCTTGTTCGAGGAAGCGCTGGTGCCGGTGTGCGCCCCTGGCCTGGGCACCACGACCCAGCCGTTGGAGTCGGTGGCAGACCTCGTACGTTTCCCGCTGTTGCATCGCTCGGCGGACAAGCACGACTGGGTCCAGTGGCTGTCAGCCAATGGCGGCAAGTCACTCGAGGACTACCGCCACATCCCCTTCAACCTTGACGAGTTGGCGCTCGATGCTGCGGCGCGCGGGCTGGGCGTCGCCATGACGGACATGACCCTGACAGGAGAATCCATCGAACGAGGCGTGCTCGTCGTTCCGTTCGGAAAACCCTTGAAGACCCAGGGCATTTACGCCTTGAACCTGCAACCTTCCGCCGCCTCTCATCCAGCCTGTTCACTGATCATGCAGTGGTTCGCCCAACAGGCCGAACAGCAAGCCGGCGAAGTTTGACCACGACGGTTTGACCACTAGGTTCCGCGCCCTAACCCTTCTGTCGCATTGGCGAAAGCGGCGCTCGCCTCTTTAACCAGCTTGCGCCATTCAGCGCCGTTGATGAGTCCGGTACGCTCCATCTCATCGGCGGCTTTCAGCAGTTCGTCGTACTGCTCTTCACAATCCATCCGGATCTGGGGCTCTTTCAGGAGCTGGTACCAGGCCTCCAGGGCTTCCTGTTTGCGATCATCATTCATAGTCAAATTCCCAGGCGGTGACGTCTCTTGGAAGTTATTACATGAAGGGCCGTTCCTCGATTCCGACGTACGGCGTTGCCAAAGACCTGTCCAGCAATAATATCTCGCACGAATGCGGCATCGTCCCGGCGCAGCTCATTTACCTTGACCATCGGGGTCGCAAGCACGTACTGGATTACCAGGTCCAGGGCATGGGTTGCATTGGTGATAATTGATCAGACGCCTGCACTCACAGAGGCGCGGGCTACACTGGCGCCAATGTCTCGCCCCAGTAGCCTGCCTCCGTCCCCGAATGTTACTGATACCTGAAGCCGGCAGATCCCCACGAACATCCTCGTAGTCGAAGACGAACCCAAAGCAGGCCGCGCGGTAACGGCCACTTACGGTTCCGCCCCTACGGTGGGTCACTTGGAAAAGTCCCAGGTAACCAAGGGCTCTTGCCCCGCCATTCGGTGCCTCGTCCAGGCTCGGCATGATCGTTCCCACGCTCTGAACTGCACAGCAATTGCTGACTAAATGGCAAAAAACACCAACTCCCTTGAGCAGTTTTGGCATAGGCCAAAATCATTGCTGTCTCTAGACTCGCTCCCCAAATAACAGTACTAAAGCACACTTGAATCCAGGACTACTCCAGGGGAACCCGCATGAACCCATCCGACATTTTTGTTATCAGCGCCGTTCGCTCGGCCATCGGCAGCTTTGGCGGTTCGCTTAAAGATGTCCCGCCGATTCAATTGGCGACTGACGTTTGCCGTGCCGCCATTGACCGTTCGGGGCTGGCGCCTGAGTACATCGGTCACGCGGTGATGGGGCATGTGATCCCGACCGAAGCGCGTGACGCCTACATCTCTCGCGCGGTAGCGATGAATGCCGGCCTGCCGAAAGAGACGCCGGCCTTCAACGTCAACCGCCTCTGCGGCTCTGGCTTGCAGGCGATTGTCAGCGCCGCGCAAAGTTTGATGTTGGGCGATGCAGGTGCTGCGCTGGCGGGTGGCGTCGAGTCCATGAGCCGCGGGGCCTACCTGTTGCCGCAGGCACGCTGGGGCGCACGGATGGGTGATATGCAAGCCATCGACTACATGCTCGGTGCTCTGCACGATCCGTTTGCAGGTTTCCATATGGGTATCACCGCGGAAAATATCGCCGAACGCTATGGCATCACTCGCCAGGCCCAGGATGAACTGGCGCAGGTCAGCCAACAACGGGCTGCCCGGGCAATTGCCGAAGGCCGGTTCATCGAGCAGATCGTGCCGATCGAAGTGGCGTCCCGTAAAGGTACCGTGACATTTGCGACGGACGAGCATGTCCGGGCAGACATCAGTGCCGAGCAATTGGGCAAGATGAAACCGGCGTTCAAAAAAGACGGCAGCGTCACCGCCGGCAATGCGTCGGGCCTGAATGACGGTGCCGGCGCACTGATCATGGCCACAGGTCAGATGGTTCGCGAGCACGGCCTCAAGCCGATGGCCCGACTGGTCTGTTACGCCCATGCCGGTGTTGAGCCTGAACTGATGGGATTAGGACCGATTCCCGCGACCCGCCTGGTCCTCAAACGAGCCGGCCTGACCATTGCCGACCTGGATGTTATCGAGTCCAACGAAGCATTCGCTGCCCAGGCGTGTGCCGTGGCGCAGGAACTGGGCTTCGACCCGGAGAAGACTAACCCCAATGGTTCGGGGATCTCGCTGGGGCATCCGGTGGGTGCTACCGGCGCGATTATCGCCACCAAGGCCATTCACGAACTGCACCGTGTTCAGGGCCGTTATGCTCTGGCGACCATGTGCATCGGCGGCGGCCAGGGCATCGCCGTGTTGTTCGAACGCGTCTGATCGACCCAAACGCTGACGGCGCCCATTGCGGGCGCCGTCTCGTTTTACCACGATGGAATCAGTGCGCAATGCACACCGACTCCAGCTCGGTATAAGCCTCAAAGACCGCACGCCCACGGGCAGTGGCTATTCGGTTAGCACTACACGAAAGAGTGGCGCCTGTGCGCAAGTTAGTAGACCGGTGACACCACCAAACGCTTTTAAACAAGCACGCCCGAACACCCAGTGATCGCTGCGCGTCCAGCCTCACTGCGAACAACCCGACTACTGACAGAGCACTGACGGCAGACGCCGCGGTAGGCCTTGCCCGTTGTCTTCTCAAGCGTTAGCGACAGTCTTGAACTCAGGCGTCAAGCCCCATCAGCTCGACGTTGCGCAGAAGGTTGACCGAAACCGTGTCGATTGAGTGAATGATTGCGCAGCGGTGCTAAAGTGATAGCACGTCACCAGATTCTCCCAAGTCTGCTAATTTCGATGGTGAAGGGGCTTATCAAAAGTATGAGTAGCTTGCCGGTGACGCTAACGCTATCAAGCGTGGGCAATTTGAACTGATTCTCGTCATCATTGAGCGCGAGGGAAAGCAAATGAGGTCTGAACATGATATTTGAGCCCAACAGCACACGCTCCGTACTCCAGCGAAGAAGCAGTACCAGTATCGTTATCCAGGCCGGTCTCGATTGCGTTGCGGTGACCGGTGTCGCGTGGTTTTTGATCAATTATCATATCGGCTTTATCACGCAGGACTACGTCATCCTGCTCCTGTTGCTGCTGGGGGCGTTGGCCGTCGTGTACGACCACTATGCTATTTACCGCAGTAATGTCGGATTTACCGTCAAGGCCTTCAAGCTTTTAAAGGCGTGGACTGCCACGTTTGGTTTTCTCGTTGCCATGGCCTTTTTAACCAAACAGAGCGAACAGTACTCGCGGTTGTTGGTTGGGCAGCTATTTGTTATTGGATATTTTGCTCAGATGCTTTTGCACCTCGCGACACGCGAAATGCAGAAGAAGTTTTTGACCCACCCGACGCAATTGGAAAATTCGCTTATCATTGGCTCGGGTGAGCTGGCCAACTATCTTCACAAGAAAATAAGCAATAATCCCTGGCTGGGTGAACGTATCGTCGGGTGTGTGTTGATTGGCACGGACGATGATCGAGGAAAGGAGGTCATGTTAGGTGCACCGCGCCTGTCGATACTGGGCGATATCTCCGACCTTGATGAGTTAGTCATCCAACACGCTATTCGTACCGTCTATTTTGTGACCCCTCTGGGCGGCTCAGAGGTTATCCAGGATGTTTATTTAAGGCTGTTCGATAAACACATCTCTGTTAACTGGGTGCCTGACATTTTCTCGTTGCGCCTGATCAACCACAGTGTTCGCGAAATTGCCGGCATTCCCGTGCTGACCTTGTCTGAAACTCCGCTGATGGGGATGCGTCTGTTTCTGAAGAATCTTGAGGACAAAGTCCTGGCCTTTCTCATTTTGGTTCTTGCGGCGCCAGTTCTGGTAGCAGTCGCCATTGCCATCAAACTCGATAGCCCTGGGCCCGTGTTCTTTCGTCAAAGGCGCATGGGATGGAGTGGAGAAGCTTTTCGGATCTGGAAGTTCAGAAGCATGGTCGTCCATCAGCCGGAAGATGGCACCGTCAAACAGGCGCAAAAGAATGATCCGCGCATGACCAGGGTGGGAGCTTTTATTCGGCGAACCAGCCTGGATGAGTTACCACAGTTATTCAACGTTTTGATGGGGGAAATGTCTCTGGTGGGGCCTCGCCCGCACGCTATTCAACACGATGTGCAGTACTCGCCCGACGTCTCGGGCTACTTTGCGCGTCACAACATTAAACCGGGCATCACAGGTCTGGCTCAGGTACGTGGCTTTCGAGGTGAAACGAGGGATATAGAGCAGATGATCCATCGTGTTGATTCGGACATTGAATACATCAACAACTGGTCGCTGTGGCTCGATTTCGTCATTCTTGTACGAACTGTGTTTGCCTTCTCCGGCAAGCATGCCTACTAGCCCGACATTACCCAGAACACCGGGGTGGTAGGCTGCCCCGGTGTGAATTCAATAGCTGTCATGACGGCAATAGATCTAGCGTACGTTCAACCTCATCGGGGTCGATACTAAAGCCGTTGCCCTCTTGCGTACCGACCACAAAACCAAAATTTTGGTGATCGCGATCCGTTAGATATTTGAAAAAACAGAGGAAACGATTAGGGGGCTGCAACACCAGCAGAGAACCTCCTGGCTGGAGCACATTAACGCCGTGTATGAGATGACTCCCTTCAATCCCTACCACGGTTCTTGCGCCGGCACAGGCCGCCACGATAGTCGGAACATCAGATTTCGCAGGATCGATAATGCGAAAACCTCTGCGCTCACGCAGACGTTCTGCAAGTTCTATTTCATTGCGTAATAATCGCAACTCACCCGTGCCACCCCGCAGAATGAACACACCTGGGTGATCGCAAACTTTTACGTGTGAGAGCAACTTTTCACCCATCGCACGAAAACGCATGTGCTTATGTCGGTTTTGACATAGATCGTCAAAGATCACGAGCTCACGAAAAAATGCGTTACGTAAACGAACCGGCGTCATACCAAGCCAGTCCTCATAGCCGGGGGTGTGAAGTAGGCCGGTCGTGGCGGTGGACACAAGGTTGGCAGACCGTGCAGTAGTTACCGGAACGCCTTCGTCGCAGGCCATTGGATAGGTTATACAATCATCCATTAACCACGAGCCAAACCATTTATTCCCTCCCACCGTACAATACATCGCACCGCGATCAATTTCGTTTTCTACGCGAATCTTTGGTAACCAACCAGATCTAGGCGACAACGAAGATTTGGCATTCCCTTTGTAAAGAGCGCCATCAATTAACCAGACATCTTTAAGCAGGTAGCCTCGTGTTGGACCATGTTCAACACTGCCGACGCCTTCCATTGTGCGACGGGGATGCTCGTAAGGATAAAAAAGCTCCCCTGCCCATCCCGTCACACGTTCGAGCTGATTGGGAAGGAAAAAAGCGGGTGGAGCAATTGAAATTTCGCCTGGCGCAATTTCCCACGTTTTCACCGCTAGACTTTGCAGTGTTAACGACGGCTTCCGTATAAGTCGTGTGTTAAGAATGTGTTTATACGCAGCAAGGCTCCACTTTGATTGGCCGCCACTCGTCAATGCATTAAATTCCGACATATCCACCCCGCGTAATGTGGTTATACAGAAACAGCGTTAATGGCCAAACACGTAAACCGTACTTCTTTAAATCAGCAACCTATTCAGGTGGATACAATGGTTTCCAGGACAGGGGGTAATGTCAGATGAGCGTAGCGGCTGCGCAAGGTGTCGAGAAGCACCTCTTCCGGTTGTCTGGAACAATGAAGATATATTTTGAAAAGTCCACCAAAACCCATTTCACGATAACGACTCGCGACCTCCTCATCACTCGGTCCGTCCGGCAATCCAAGATGAAGTGTCAACTTTTTGCCTTCAACAGCAAATAAAGGCGTCTCCCAAAGAAATTGGGCTGCGCCCACCTTGGGCAGTCGAACAAATAAATAGCCGTGGTTGCCCAGCGTATCGACATCACCGCCACGCCGTCTTTTCCACTCGAGAAGCCCATCGTCCGGGCGTGCCAGGCAAGTCCCGATATCATAATAGTCAAAACCATTTTCTATCGCCCACTCAAGCGCCATGAACGTGGTAATCGAGTTAATTTCACGCAATTTCTTAGCATCTGAAAAGACAACATTGGGATAGCCGAAACGAACCGTGCTCCAGTAGCGTTTTCCTGCCCGGGTAATTACGCACCCAAGATGGCATGCAACAATTTCATCCTCCAACAGTACCAGATCGAGCCGCCCGGCATTTTTTGCCACCCTTTGAACCTCATGCGATTCAATTTGAGAGGCGGCTGCTCCATGCCTTGCGCTGGCATAGGGCTTAAGCATTTCCCGATCTGCGATTTCAATTTCGTCATCGTTCAAGGCCTGTTTCATACGATAGCGCAGCCTATTCTTGCGCAGATTTCGCCGTAACTCGGTATTGTATCTGGCCGTAATATCCTCAATTGACCTGCTCAGCGGAACGACAGCACTCAAATATTGAGGCACATACAATGCACCCAAGGTCGGCATTTCACTGACCCACACCGTCCGGTCTGACTTATCAAATTTCAACTGGCTATCAACCGCATGAGATTCAGCGCCCAGTAGAACCTTCACAAACTCCCGCTGTGTTTTCCTGCCTACATAGAGAATGGCAAAGCTGCTGTCCTCCCGCAGTCTGAATATGGCAATTTCCCATCGCCAAAAACATGCCCTCCCCAGTATATCTCGCAGCCAGGCGCTAGCTTTCCTTAGCTCAAATCGGATTGAAGGAGATATTAACTTACGAATTAATGCTGTTATGTATTTTTTCATTTGGCTACTAGCATAATTCAAGGAAGGACGATTTGAGTTTACAAATCAATAACCTAACTACTCGAAATGAGCGCTCGACAGCTGAGCACATTTTTCAAAATCAAGAATATTCGACAACATTTTGCTGACGCCAATCCTATTAAAGAAAGTAACCCCAAACACACCCGTCAAGTCGACAATTCCAACATGAGTAAAGGTGCAACGCCGGAGTTTTGCAAGATATTTCAACCAAGTTTTTTATGGCGCCAGTCAAGCGTCAAATACCTGTAATGTCAGGAATCTCTGTAGATCAATGTGCGCAACAAGAACGTCGGATTGCCCACCACATAGCGACTGAATAATCGCTTTGGCTCACCTATTAGCCTGAACACCCACTCACAACCGAGACGACGCACCCATTGCGGAGCTCGAGTCACCTTGCCGCCGAGAAAATCCAGAATCGCCCCTCCGCACACGACCAGACATGGCACGCCACTGGCGGCTAATTTTGCAGCAACGGCTTCTTGCTTGGGCATGCCCATCCCCAGCACCACCAATTCTGGCTGCAACTGCCGGGCAAGGTTGATGTAGGCATCCACCTCAGCAAAACCATGGTGAGCAGAGACGACATTTACCGCAAATATCGCTTCGCTACGCTGCACCGCATTGGCGAGAAAGGGCTCTTCAGTACCCCAGAAAGCCACGCGCCGGCCCTTGAACGCTGCCAGTAATTTGGGGATGAAATCTGTGCCATTCATGTTTAGCCCCGGCTCTAAGCCGAATCGACGAAACAGGATGGCCATGCCGGAGCCATCCCGTAACAACACGTCAGCAGCCGACAGCGCATTATAGTAATCAGTATTGCCCGCCACCAAGTTCATGGCATGGGCATTGACGAAACCGAGCACCGTCGTCGACTCAGTCTTGGATAAAGCCTCAATCAATCGTTGTTCATCACCCACATCACTGACCACCCTGAGTTTCTGGATAATCGTTTGCCAGTTGTGCTGCCAAGCCAAAGCACGCATTAAGTGTCATCTCGCTTCGAACGCACCCATTCAACCTGGCGCTTAAGCACAAAACCTATGTACAGAGGGATTTTCTTCAACGCGTAGAACGGCGCATACAACAAGGCCAAGAAAGAGATGATCCCGCGACCAAATTGGCTCCAGGCCAACAAGATAGTCACGCTCAATACTGCCACCCCGACAGAGGCCACCAATGCTGGCGTCAACGCTCCGCCGAGCATGAATACTAGCCATGACAGACTAAAGAACGCCCCCAATACTAAAGTCAGTAAGGCCAATGGAGGGACCCATAAATCCACCGTCATAGCCAGCAGGCTCCAGTTACGCCGAGTAATCGACTCCACTACCAGCTTTGGCGCATCACCAAGAATGACCCCTAGATGACCATGTTCCCAGCGCGTACGCTGGGTAATCAAGCCTTCATCGCTGCGCGGAAAATAACTGGTCACCAGAGCATCGGGGCAAAACAAAGGCGGCTTGCCGCTTCGGCAGAAATCCAGGCCCATCTTCAAATCTTCAACGATGTGGCCACTGGCTAAATCGATCATAGTCAGATCCCGCCAGACGAAAGCCATTCCCGTGCCCATTAACTGACAGGGCAAACCAAGCCGGGTCCAACCACGCGGCCGTACCCGATTTTTCACACACCAGGCAAACTCGGCAAGCCGCACTTTTAGCCCTGAACCTGCTGGAGCACGCATTAAGTTAAGTGCTTGCGCTGGTCGCCCTGAGTCGATGCAACAGATTGCCAAACGCTCAATAAAACCCTCAGCCACCTGGCAATCCGCATCGACAATAATCATGACATCTGGCGCATCGCTCGCCAAATGACGCACCCCACAGTCCAGCGCATAACCCTTGCCACGCTGCTGATCATTGCTGCGCTCCACCACCTCGGCACCCGCCATGCGGGCAAGCGCGGCTGTGTCGTCAGAACAGTTATCCGCCACCACCAACAAGCGATCACCCAAAAGCAACTGCGGCCGAATGCTATTTAACGTCGCGACTATGATCGAGGATTCATTGTATGCCGGTATCAACACCGCCACCCGCGGGCGCAATCCTTGCGTCGACGAGCGCGACTTTGCAGGCAGGCAGGCCAGCAGCACCTGCACAAACAGCACCAATACTGGCAGGAGGATGAGTATAAGCAGTGAGCTGAACAGCCAACTAAGTAACGTGATCATGCTCGCGCCCTAAACAAATTAGCCAACTTGGCCGCTTCAGTATCGATGTCGTGCCGCTCCAGCACCCTCTGATGAGCCGCCTCGCCCATCCGCTGCAACACCTCGACAGGTAGCGCGAGGCAGTCCGCCAGCGCCGCCGCCAACTCATCCACAGCTCCTGCGGGAAACAACCAGCCGTTCTCACCCTGTCGCACTAACTCGGGAATGCCCGCCACATAGCTCGTCAGTACGGGTCGGCGCAACGCCATGGCTTCCATGATCACCACCGGCAAGCCCTCGGCGAAGCTCGGCAACACCAAGGCCCGCGCCGCAAGAATTTCCGCCCGCACCTGTTCGCTGCTGATCCAGCCGGTAATTCGCACCTGCGCCTGCAATCCATTCCGTGCAATCAGGGCTTCGATTTGCGCACGCATTTCCCCATCGCCCGCCAGTACTATCTCGAACTCCACGTTTTGCGCTGCCAGGATGCGAGCGGCCTCAAGCAACAACAGTTGTCCCTTCTGCTCACACAAACGACCCACGCAAACCAACCGCGGCGCGGATGGCACGGCAACGGCCGGCACATCGTGAAACGCCCGCTCCAGCCCACAGTGCACCACCTTTACCCTTGGCCAGTGCGCATGAGCCACCCAGCGAAACAGCTGGCTGCGCCCATAAGAACTGATCGCCGCGACAAAGGCCGCGCGCCGGACTTTTTCTCCCAAATGAATAAACTGCGGTTTGTCGAACTCTTCCGGGCCATGCACGGTAAAACTGTACGCTGGCCCGCCGAGTGCGTTGGCCAACATCACCACCTCAGTTGAGTTAGTGCCGAAATGCGCGTGCACATGCTCGGCGCCGAACGCCTGCAACCAGGACAGCACGCGACATGCTTCAAACAAATAGACCAAATGGTACGGCCAGGGCCGATCGGCACGCCGGCCCATGCGTAGCGCCAACCACAGCGCCGAAAAAAAGCGTCGCGGCTGGGCGCGCAGTACCTGCAGCGCAGGCACTAACAGGCCTTTGACTCCGCCCTGCAGCACATAACACGTTTTACTGCGTTCGGACACGTCCTCGGCATCCACCAACTCGGCATCCCAGCCACGCAGAGCAATGCGCTGCACCACAAAGCCCTGACGCTCTAACGCCAAAATCTCGCGACGAATGAAGCTATGGCTGACCTTGGGGTATTGATTGATGAAATAAGCGATACGCATAAGGAACCAGATTTAGTTGTCGTTTCGGTGGATTATTACTGCAGGTAATCCCACAGCAGTACAGGTACCAGGAGCATCAACTCGCGACACGGTGGCTGCTATAACTGCCTATCAACACGCTGTCTATCTTTTTAAAAGTATCATCTAGAAGCTCGTAACGTCTGCGGTACATGGCGCGTTTTTTTGAAGGAATACTTTCAAGCGCCTTCTTGGACAGGATCATGGGAATCTCAAAAAAATCTTCGCGCTCTGACGGAGTCGCTCCATGCTCCAGCCAGATCAAATCATAATTTGCCGCAAGCTCTTTAGCTTTTTCAGCTCCGAAATACGGATGACGATGATGACGATACCTGTCCCCTACCGCGTAAATCCTCCCAACTCCAATATTGATTGCAATATATTTAATAACTTCAATCAGAAAACTTCTTGGCCGAAGACCTTCAAAATCTTTTGTCAGATCCCTATAAATACTCAAGGACCGATCACTCTCCACGCCTTTGTGTATTCCTTGAACTGCACCGACAAAAATACACAACTCAGTGTCCGTGCGGCACAAAGTGAATGCTATTGATGCAATACGCAAATCGCCCTGAAACAGGTTCAGCACCAGCTCTCCTTCACGCATAAACCATACCGGACGATCCAGAACCAAGGAACAACTAGCGGCGAACGCCGATAAATCACTCAATATCAAACTGTCATTTCGCCCCAACAGCAACAGCTGTGGACAGCTTTTGGCGACGACTTCGTAATGCGAGGCTAATACGCTAAGTCTATACTCAGAACTCCAGCTTTTACTGATGTATGGCCAATGAACAACACCCACACAATCCCCGCCCAACTTCTCAACACCGGACTTACCCAGAGCGTTCGACATGCGCCAGAAAAACAATTTTAGCTCAGACCAATTTTTTACAACTAAAATCAGCATTTTAAACTTATTATTCAACGCTCTTAAAGAATACCCTGCATGTAAAAACAACACGCTTTTTAATATCACCCTATTATTCATAGAAGTCTCACTTGTATTCGATCAACGCCGTCTTGCCGGCGCCGAATCTGCTCAAAAGAAACTTGACTTGCCCGAGCATCTCGGGAAATTTCCCCAGCACGAGAAAGAAAGCTTGCAGCCAGTTTTCACGCGTGGATCTATTGCCCCTGCGGGCCAAGCGCACAACCTGCAATGGATAGACCAGCAGCAGAAGCAGCCCAAACCATCCCGACATCAAACTCGCGATAACAGTCGCCAGCGGGACACCCAGTCCCCAGAGCCAGACACGGCGCGACTCACGTAACCAATGTTGCTCTGGTGCGGCCCCATGCAAAAATGCGCCCTCGGCAAAGGCATAACCACCGCGCAGGGTACGCTGCCACCATTGGCCGAACCGGGTCATGGTGGCGTCGTGCAAGGTCATTTCCTCACCCAGACGCCAGATTTTCCATCCATTCCCACGCAGACGCACACACAGCTCAGGCTCTTCCCCGGCAATAAGTTCCGGTCGAAACCCGGACGCTTCGGCAAAGGCGTCAGCCCGCATCAGCGCATCGCCACCACATGCCTTGGCCTCACCTACCGGCGTTTCCCATTCGAGATCACACAGTAAGTTGTAAACCGAGCGCTGTGGAAAACGTTCGCGGCGCCGTCCACAAACCACCGCAACGTCAGGATGTGTATCAAGAAAGACCTGTGCCTGGGGCAGCCAGCCACCGACAACTTCGCAATCACCATCGACAAACTGCACATAACGCATCGCCGGCAATAAGCGTTGCACGCAGGCGAATCCTTCATTGCGCGCGCGCGCAGCTGTAAACGGAATCGTCATATCCAACTCGACTACCTCGACCCCAAGCGTCAAGGCCATCTGCACTGAACCATCTGTTGATCCAGAGTCGACATAAACGACCTTCTGCGCCGCACCGACCAGTGAAGCCAGGCAACGTTCAAGTCGCGGGCCTTCATTGCGACCGATAACAACAATACCCATACCCGTAGCCATGGCGTTCACTCAGCGACGCAATTGAAATAATCCATCGGGTGGTTCATGAGCATTCCCTCGCTTCTGCGTACTTCCTTTTCTTGATAGTCGCAGGCACGCCCACTGCCACCGAGTCGTCCGGCACATCGGTCAGCACCACGGCATTGGCACCAATCACGACATTGTTACCAATGCGGATATTGCCCAGCACCTTGGCCCCCGCGCCGATATCAACATTGTTACCCATTACCGGGGCAATCGGCTCATTCACATTCTTAAGGCCCACGACGACGCCATTACGAATACGGCAATCATCGCCAAACTGCGCATAGCCACTGATCACGATTCCACCGAAATGATCGATGACGAAGTTACGCCCGATCACAACCTCACACGGCAGCTCGATACCCGTCACGATCTGCACCAGTTTGAAGAGCACTTTGTATATAAAGGAGAGCAACTTACGTAATAGCGCCGGGCGCACGCTGTAGCGCCAGCGCCCAAAACGATAAACCACCATCACCCAAAACCCCTGAGCCCCCCAATCTCCCGCGTAGGCACGCAAGTCCGCACGTATGTTTTCGAACATAAATTGTTCTACCGTGTTGGTTGGCTAGCGAATTTGGTATCACGCAGCAACGCCCAGGTCACACGAGCATGCTGCCAACACGCCCCTATAGCGGCCCGGCTGCGGCCTTTCAATAGCGCCTTGAGCGCCAAAATCAGATCACCCAGACTCACCAGTACCATATGCAAGGCCAAACCCAGTAGACCGTGGTGCTTGCGGAAGTACAAAAGCTCACTTTCGATTTGCAACGTGGGTAGCTGGCGACCACTCGCATTGAGTTTGTCAACAGACTTGGCACTTTCACCGCCGATATGCACCACCGTGGTATGCGGGTAGTAAACCACCTTCCAACCAGCCTGTTTGACGCGTTTGCAGTGATCTACCTCCTCGAAATAAAGGAAGTAGCGTGGATCGAACAAGCCCACCTGGTCGATGACTGCACGGCGGATCAGGTAATAGCACCCGGGCACCCAGTCGCACTCACGTACCGAGTTATGATCCCAGGTCATGTCGTCGACCCTTTTCACCCCTGGAAAAAAGCGTTCAAGCCCAGTGTGCGAGAGGAAGACATTCAACGGCGTCGGGAAATAGCGACAAGAGGGTTGCAAATCTCCCTCCCGTCCAACCAACCGAACACCGAGGACACCGCAATCAGGATGAGCCTCCATGTAGTCGAGGGTCTTACTCAGGGTATCAGGGTCAACGAAGGCATCGGTATTAAGGAGCAACGCGTACTTGCCCTGCAGGTGTTCAACCAATTGATTGTTGGCACGACCAAAGCCCACATTATTTTCATTGGCCAGTTGCAACGCCTCTGGACAAATAGTTGCCAGACACTCCAGCGAATTATCGGCAGAGGCATTGTCCACCACCAAATAGCGCGTACGACCCACACTCTTTGACTGGCGTAACGCATTAAACATCGGTTGCAACAACGCCGCTGTATTGTAATTAACCACTAATACATCAAGCGGAGCTCTAACCATTGGGCTGCTCGCCAAAAAAGTGTTGCGCTCTCATTGCTATAAGCTTCGGTTCAAGTGCCGGGTCGTATACACCACTGCGTTGCCTGATAAGGTCAATCCACGGATAAGTGGCGCTACGCTCTTCGACTTTCGCCAACACCTCTTCCATTGTACAAATAACCTTGGCTGGATTACCCGCAACCACTACCCCAGGCGGAACATCTTTTACGACTACAGCACCGGCTGCAACAATCGAATCAGGACCAATAGTCACACGCGGCATGATGATAGAACCATAGCCGATAAAACAATTATCACGTATATCGATAGCGCCGACAGAGTCAAGTTTTTTACCGTAGCGCACCTCGAGCAAGCCGACTATTCCATCGTGGCCGAATAGCGTGCAACACGATAAACCTACATTATTTCCGAGTCGTACTAGCGAAGGGTCAGTTATATTGGCAGCAGGATTGATCCATACGCCTTTACCGATGGAGTGCAGTCCCCCCCACCGAACCATATGTTTAGCCCATTCATACCCGTCCGGTTTACAGAATTTTTTATAGAGCGAGGTCCCATGCCCCGTTGTTTTGGCAATGTGAGCAATAGTACGTTTTAGTAGACTAATCATCCTGTCAGCCTCAACATATTCAGCGATAGATTTCTGTGCCAGGGTTAGATACACCCTGATTCTTCATTACCACTACCCTAAGCGTAGACGCCTCCCTAAAATTCAACACTCAAAAAATCCACAAATATTCCCACTCAGGAATACCTGCCCACCCCGGGCCTCATTTGATCGTTAAGATAATCCGCTAGCCTTAGAGCAAGCTGCAAAAGAGGCATCGTGGGGTTACAGGCACCGCCTGTAGCGAAAACACTGCTGCCCGCAACGTAAAGATTTTCGACGCCGAACACTTTGCAGTTCTCGTCGACAACGCCAAACTCAGGCGACGTCGCCATCCGTGTGGTCCCCATATGATGAGCATGGGGATTGACCTTCAGTGGCAAATCGACGTCATAAACGCACTCTTCCAACTTGACAAAGCCTAGCCCTGTGTCAGCAAAACACTTTGCCACTTCGAGCCCTATGGACTTGACGGTATTTCTGTCTGCCGGGGTGAGTTCCCAATGAATGCTTGCCTTTCTCATCCCTAACGCATCTCGCTCGTCGAGCAACGAGATGCGGCTATTAGGGTTGGGAAACTGCTCGATCAGCGTGCCGAGCACCCCATCCCCAGGGCAATCGAACTTGGTAATAAATTCAATCTTGTGCTCCGCACCTACTTCGCAGACGAGGTTCTCGAAAAAGCCCTTGATTGCAGCCAATCGCCCATAGGATTTCACTTCAGCTACAAACGAGGCCGTCACATTCCCTTTACCCGACCCGTGCTCCATCACGAATGTATCGGTCGTGAAGTACTGCCGAGAATCTGTACCCTGCCCGTCTTTCAGGATGAAGGTTCCCATTTCGACGTTCAGGTGCTCCATGAAGCATCTACCGACGAAACCATCCTTGCTGACGATACCGCCAGCCGCCAGGGACTCACTGTTGAGCAGGTGCCTGGCATTCTCGATCGCGCCTGTCGCCAGTATGAATTGGTTTGCCGTGAGTCGCTCTCGATGCAACTCGTAGTCCGAGACGACTATCGTTCCTATGCGGCCGCTCTTGCTGTCGAACTCAAGATCGACGCAATTGCAATTGATGAAGACATCCAGCCCCTCGGTCTCATTAAGTTCCTTGGCATATTTTTGTGCAAATCGCGTCGGCGGGCTTAGCAGGAAACGATCAGCGTCAAAGTCGGTGCCGTCCAAAGTCGCATTGATAGCCTTGAATCCGGAGTGCGGCGGAAGATCTACAATATCCATGGCCGCCGCCAGATTGCGCTCGATCTCGGAAAACGCGATGGGCCAACCGGGCACGCGCACCGGAGGGCCTACGGTAAAGTCCGACTGTTCGAATGGGCGGCATCGCCCGGCCCAGTGATTGGAGGTCCCGCCAAGAAAGCGCAGGCGTGTTTCCTCAGCGTAGACCTCAAGGCCTGACGATGAGACCTTGTAGAGGTTCTGCGAGGCCGGTGAATACTCGTGCCCACCGCCCTCGACAAGCACCACACGCCGACCATTACCGGCTAAACGCAAGGCCAGCGTAATGCCGGCTGGCCCCCCACCTATGACGCAGACGTCATAGTGGTCGCGGAGTTCTTTCTGCGATTGGTAGTCTTTGATCATGCTTGTGTTTGCCGAAAATGCTGGGCAGGCAGCACCCATCCGTTGATTACAACAAACTCGGATTTAACAGCAGAAGGCCGAGAAACGGCTTTGGAAAATCCGAACATGAGCCCCCCAAGACTCAACAGAGCAAAAGCCTGGAGGAAGCCCCTGCGACCCATCACAGAGGTATTCAAATCAGCTTCTCTCATGATTCAAAGCTCCCCGACATCGAGATTACGTTGGAAATTTCAACTGCACATCAAGGTCACATTTTTTTGGCGACCGCCATCAACACCTCAATGGCGACGCTGTGCCACAGCTTTGGAAACATCAAGAGAAATAGATTAAATCAAAGCCATTTAGCAATACTCGTCAACAACTCCCCACACAAAGCCCCCACCACCAGCATTGGCAGCACTACCAGTTCCCGCTTGAGATTGAACAGCCCCAAACGATAATTGACATAAAAAACCAGAATCAGCGTAGGAAACGTATGCAGGGCGACACCCCAAATCGCGTACTTGACCCCGCCAATAGCCAGCAGCAGAGGCAGCAGCACCCATAACGAGACCACGCGAATGATGTTGTCCATGGCCTGGTACTTGGTGTGCCCCAAAGCAATCCAGACCTGATTCGCCAGCATGTAGCGCATTGTGAAAAAAGAGAGTGAAAGAATGGCCATCATGTTGCCAGCCTGGGCGTAACGCTCATCGTACAAAATGCTGATGAGCAGTGGACTGCCCGTCCAGAACAGTCCACACAAAAACAGACAGGCAAGATCGAGCATCAATTTCAAGCGGTAGTACAAAGCGTGGAGCCGTACGGTGTCGTTAGTTCTTGAGGCCTCACTGAAGGCCGGCAAGGCCACGGACCCGAATATCCTTTGCAACCCAAGCTGAAGAGCTCCCAAAATCAGCACTGCAATGGAGTAAACGCCCAGCTCGCTGGTCGTCATGCTGCCACCAAACCAAATACGATCACCGTACATGGCCAATACGCCCACTGCCGACGACAACAGTATCCAACGGCCGAAGCCGACTAATTCATTTAGCGCAGAACGTTCCCACTGCAGACGGTTAGGCGGGCCCTCGAACCAGACATGACCCAGCAGCGTGTTGACCAGCGCTGAGACCAGACCCGCAGCCACCAGTGACCAGACGGACCTAGTGAAGTAGCCGACGACCAGCATCACCAACAGCCCGACGAGCTGGGACGCAAACTCGGTGAGTACCACTTTCTTTTGCTGGAAAGCGCGCACTGCCAGGTCGATTTTCGTCGACTGGAAACCAGCGATGATTGCCGAGAAACTGGTCACGGCCAACACCAGCGGCAACTCGGGTGCGGCGTAGGTGGAATTGATCGACCACAGATTGAGGGTCTGTGCAAACCAGGCGAGGGCCGCGAGGAGCAGTGTCGAAGCAAAAAGGATAAAGCCGCGCAAGATCTGCACAGTCCAGATGGTATTGAGAAATACCGGATCGTCGCCACGCGGGCTCTGAATAATGTTCTGGCGCAAACCGACATCGGAGAGCAAGTGCAGAACCAGCGAAACGGTGATGGCGATCATCATGATGCCGAACATCTCCGGCATCAGCAGACGGGCCATTACCAGGTTGCCACCCAAGCGAAAGGCCTGGGACGTAACCAGCGCCCCGATGTTCCATGCCCCGGCAGATATCGCTCGCCTGCGAAGGCTCAACGATGGCGATAAATTGACTAACGACATAACATCAACCCCGGACTGAATGGCTCAAAAGGTACTATAGTCGCGTTTTGCCATTCCACTAGCCGTCGCTCATCAATCAATAAGTCCAATCATCCATGCCTGAGCACTTTCGCGCGTTACTCGTCATTCTGGTCCTTGCTGGCATCGTTTTTGCCATCGCACGTCGACCAGCAGCAGACCTGATTCCCGACCGTAATTTCACTCGTCGGCGTAATCTGTGGTTCGTATTGACGCTACTGGCCTTTGTTTCGCACAGTTTCTGGGTGTATGCGGGCATTGCCGCTATCGTTTTGACCTTCGCACGAAAAAGCGAACGCAATCCCGTGGCGTTATTTTTCCTTCTACTGTTTCTCATCCCGCCGGCCCCGTCGGAGATTCCCGGCTTCGGCCTGATTAACTATTTTTTTACCCTGAACCATATTCGTCTACTGGCACTGTGTGTGTTGCTTCCGGCTTTTTTCGCTCTGCGCGGGCGAGCAGACACGGTCCCTTTCGGGCGCACCTGGCCTGACAAGCTGTTAGCCGCCAACCTCCTGTTGACGGGTCTGCTTTACCTGCGCGATACCACGGTCACCGACACTTTGCGCCAAACGCTCTACCTGTTCATCGAAGTTTTTTTGCCTTACTACGTTGCCAGCCGGGCGCTGAAGAACCTTAGCGACTTCAAGGACGCTCTGTTCGGTTTTGTGCTCGCCGCCATGGTGCTGTCGCTCATAGGTCTCTTCGAATTTTCCCGAAATTGGCAGCTATACAGAGCGCTGATCGACGCTTTGGGCCTGCAATGGGAAATGTCCGGCTACTTGAGCCGTGGCGGCTCATTACGCGCCAGCGCCACTACCGGCCAGGCCATTGCACTGGGCTTCGTCATCAGCGTGGCCATCGGCTTTTACCTGTACTTGCAGGAGGACGTACGCAGCCGATTGCAGAGAAGCCTCGGCGCCCTCTTGCTCGCCGGTGGTCTGTTCGCACCGCTGTCGCGTGGCCCCTGGATCGGTGCCGCCGCCATTATCACTGTGTTCATCGCCACCGGCCGCAACGCTGTCAAACGCCTCATCCTGCTGGCGGTCGCCGGAGTGCTCGCCCTCCCCCTGCTGGCCATTGTGCCGGGCGGGCAAAAAGTGCTTGATCTGCTGCCGTTCATCGGCACGGTGGAAGTAGAGAACATCACGTACCGGCAGCGCTTGATTGATAACGCAGTGATTGTTATCCAGCGCAACCCTTGGCTGGGTTCTTTCGATTACCGCAGCACACCGGAAATGCAGTCCTTGACTCAGGGCCAGGGGATCATCGATATCGTGAACACCTATATCGGCATAGCGCTGTCGTTCGGTTTGATTGGTTTGACGCTTTTCGTGGTTTTTTTCGTCAGTGTTCTGCAGGGCATCCGCAAGGGGATGCGTTCGTTCCCCAACAAAGATGATGAGGCACGCCGACTCGGACGTGCACTTCTGGCGACACTGGCCGGGATCCTGATCACCATCGTTACCGTTAGCAGTATCACGGTGATCCCCGTGGTGTATTGGTCGGTGGCTGGACTGGGCGTCGCCTATGCTCAGATGGCGCGCAGGCTCAAGCACACCTCGACGGCCGTCACAGCGAGTGCCCATCTCCAACTCAGGTAGAACCCATGACCCAATTGTTTCGCCGTCCCCAGATACTGCTCCTGCCACTGCTGTTTTTTGCTATTTGGCCGTTTCGTACCTGGGCGTCGGACTGGGTCGTCAGTGTGGATGAGCGCAACGGCCTGCCAATGTTGGTGCGTGGTGGCAGCCCGGTAATTGCTACGACATTCTCGTTCTTTGGGCGTAACTGGGACTGGACGTATTTGCAGACCGAATTCAAGGTAAACGCCCCTTATCGATACTCCCTCGCAGGCAAAAACAAAGCGCTGGATTTTGACTTGACTGCGCAGATTCAGAAGCAAGACGAGCAAAAGTTGACTTGGAAATTTGCCCTGGATGCACGCAGCATGAAGTCGGGCGTGTCAGGTGGCGGCATCGTCTTCACTTTCGACCCCGCCCTTTTCACTGGAGAAATGGGCGAGCCCACTTTGCTACCTGACAACCGCGGCTGGTCCTGGGGCAATGCACAAGGGCGACGCATCGAAATGCGCTTCGAGCCCGCACTGGCGGGTGTGTACTTTGAACCGGGCGGTAAATCCGAGGTGCGTGCTTTTTTCTACAAGAACACGATCAAACCTGGCCGCCAGGATTTCACAGCCACCTTGAGCGTTTCTGGCGATGTGGCGGTTGGCCCAACCAATACCGAGCGCTTCGGACTGTCGGACCCAAAGAACTGGCCGACTGACAAGCTCGACTTGAAAACCTCGCCGGTCGACCTGTCCTTTCTCAACGCTCAGGAAAAACCTGCAGGCAAGCGCGGCTTCATCAAAGCCTCCGGCGAGCAATTGCTATTTGCGGACAACACTGCGGCGCGTTTCTGGGGCACCAACCTTTCGGCCTACACGCTGTTCCTCACGTCAGACGATGCAATCAAGCTGCAGGCCAAACGCCTGTCGGCACTGGGCTTCAATCTCGTACGGCTGCACCACCATGACTCGCCATGGGTCCTCCCGAACATCTTTGGCGACGGCAGGGTCACGCGTAGCACCCAGCAACTAAGCCCGCAATCGCTGAAAAAAATCGACTGGTGGATCAAGTGCCTGAAAGACGAAGGCATTTATGTGTGGCTCGATATGCACGTCCAGCGACCCTTAACTGAAAACGACAACATTTATGGCTACGATGAATTGCCAAAAGAAGAGCAAAACTTTGCCTATCTCAAGGGCTATGCCTATGTGAATCTCACCATTCAAAAAGCCATGAAGCGCTTTACCGAAGCCTACATGACCCATGTAAACAGCTATACCGGTCTCGCCTACAAAGACGACCCGGCGATCGCCGCCGTACTGATCACCAACGAAAACGACGTCACCCGCCACTTTGGCAACGCCCTGTTACCAGACAAGAACGTACCAAAGCACAACAAAATCTACATGGCGGAGGCCGAGGCCTTTGCCAAGCAGCACAATCTATCTGCAGACCAGACCTGGCGCGCCTGGGAGCCAGGCCCCTCCAAGCTGTTCCTTAACGATCTGGAGCGACGTTTCAACGTCGACATGATTCAACACCTGCGTGGAATAGGCGTGAAGGTCCCCATCGCCACGACCAGTAGCTGGGGCGGCGATAGCCTGAACTCCCTGCCGGCCCTTACCGCCGGCGACGTAATCGACGTCCATAGCTACGGGGGCTCGGGACAGATAGAGAAAAACCCGCTCTACAGCGACGGCATAGTGAATTGGATTGCCGCCGGCCAGGTCACCGGCAAACCCTTGACCGTCACCGAGTGGAACAATGAGCCCTTCCCGACACCAGACCGTCACTCGCTGCCACTCTATATCGCCGGCACCGCCCGCCACCAAGGCTGGGATGCACTGATGCAATATGCCTACAGCCAGGAGCCACTGGGGGGCGAAGGGATGAGTGCCAGCAACTGGCACGCCTATAACGACCCTGCAATGCTGGCCACTCTGCCCGCCGCCGCCTTGCTTTATCGCCGTGCAGACGTTCGCGAAGCAACAACCATCTACGTCTTCGCACCGACGCCAAGCACCCTGTTCAACCAAATGATCACACCGGCCAACTCTGCTCTACTGCGCACAGCCATGGAGAAAGGCAAGCTGGAAATCGCGATGCCACAGACGCCGGAATTGCCTTGGTTGCAACAGAGCGTTATCCCAAGCAATGCACAGGAATTTCATGACCCTGACCAGTCGCTGCTGGACGCCAATGCCAGCGAGTCCACGACAGACACGGGTGAGCTAAAGCGCAACTGGAAACAAGGCATCTACACCATCAATACACCGCGTACCCAGGCCGCTACCGGCTGGATCGGCGGCGAGTCGATCAGCCTTGGCAACATTCAGGTTCAAGTGACGACCGCCAACGCCAGTGTGGTGGTGCAAAGTCTGGACGACGCGCCTTTGGGCCGAGCGCAGGATTTACTGATTTCGTTAGGCACCCGTGCCATCCCCCAAGACGACGACAAAATACCTTTTTACGTTGAGCCCCTCGAGGGCACGCTAACAATCCAGGCGCCGCAAGGCTTGACACTGTTCACCCACGGCATTCTGGGGCAAATGAAGAAGCTGCCCGCGACCTACCTTGATGGCCGCTATACAATCAAGTTCGACGGCTTGCAGGCGTCGAGCTGGTTATTTTTGAAAAAAGGCGTCACGCAAGCACAACCTTAGGCGACGCGCAGCCGACCCCTGCCACAGCATCATCACGCACGCAGGCTAGCCAAAAACTAGCCCGTCTTTACAATAATGGTCTGTCAGATTGCGCTGACGTTGCAATCTGCGCCTACACATCAATAGCTTCCAGGAGCGTTGGATGATGTTGCCACAGGCCGTGTCGTGAGAAGACTTTGAAGCCTTACTGCCGTGGAACTGCACGCCAGAGATGCCACGATAAATAAAAACCCTGCTGCACTTTATGGCGCGGTTACAAACATCTCGGCGGCCTGGGGCAACCTAGACTTGTGGGTGCAT
The DNA here is from genome assembly GCF_054897825.1 of Pseudomonas sp. ZS1P83. NCBI lineage: Bacteria > Pseudomonadati > Pseudomonadota > Gammaproteobacteria > Pseudomonadales > Pseudomonadaceae > Pseudomonas > Pseudomonas sp. ZS1P83. The sequence goes on along the minus strand of NZ_CM142706.1, from coordinate 1,700,961 downwards.
CGCCGCTACCTGTTCAGCGAGGGCTATTTAAGGGGTGTCAAAATCAAACGATGGAACATAACCTGCGCCGAGCAGATGTGGACATTTCGACGATACAAAATCATCACTTAATAAATCTTCTGAACTTTTATACTTACTCGTGAAAACCCCTGTGATATTTAAAAGAGTATGTGGCAAGGATGATATGCTGATTTTCTGACTTTCTCTTTCCTTCAGCTTTAAAAGCTTGAGCGATTGCTGGCTTGAAACATTATCGGATGCCCAGATAAATGCCGAAACCGGGAGGTCATATTTATTGCCAATTCCATGACCCAAAAGCCCTCGACTGTCATCCATCATGTTTTCACCATGATCCGATGAATAAAACAAGACAGATGGTTTTTTGCTTGACTTCAATTGATCAATAAATGTGCTTAATAGCCAGTCCGTATATAAAATAGTATTATCATATTCTGCGGTAATTCTGTCTTTGAAACTGTTTGTTGACGGCTTGAATTTATCAAAATGTTCTGGGTATCGGCGTGAATACTCGAAATGACTACCCTTGACATGAATAAATATGGCTTTCTTTTCTGTATCGCTTTTTCTTAGTATTTTTTCATATTCTGAAATCAATGCTCCATCATAGCTTCTCTCAAAATATTGACGGTATTGTGCCTCTGCAGCTATTTGTGGAATTATTCCGCCAAAACTATCAACTTCCTGTGCAGACAACCAATAGGTCATGTACCCGGCTGCGCGATATATACTGACCAATGATTTGGTTGACGCAATGGAGTCCCAATCCGATATAGGCTCAAGGCTCAGCATTGAAGGAACCGCGAACGAGGTATATGGGGCTGTCGTGCAGATATTATCAAACTTGAAAATCCCCGCCTGCTTACCGAGATTCGGAGTTGTTTCCTTGTTATAACCGTAGAGGGACCAGTTGTGCGGCCGTGATGACTCACCGATCACAAAAACAATGGTTTCTATATTTGATTGATTCGACATGCTAGTTATTTCTACATTAGATTCTCGACGGCGCTTGATAAGCTTCTCCGTCCCCAAATACAAGTCTGCAGTCAGGCCAATTTGCGATAAATAGCCTATTGGCGTGCTTTGATCTTTTGCAAGGAGATCCATGACTGCAGATTTCCCGAAAGAATTAAGCTTCACGGTTTTATAAAAATACGCCCCATACCCCACTAGCAAGGCGCTAACAACCAAAACAAAAATACCTTTGTTTTTATATAATTCGCGCTTATGCAGGCCTATTAATCCAGCCCCATAGCAAAATATGAAAATCACCAAAACGATACTGATGGACCGCCAGTAAGTCGGTAGAAACTCGCTTGCCTCCTGATAGTTTGTCAAGCCAATAAACATATAAGCAGCTGTTAATCTCGAGTTGAAATTTAAAACCAAAAAGAGATCAATAGTTGCTGCCAAATAGAACGGCAGTAAAATGATGTGAACCTTGAATTGATTGGATGAAATAAATCTAATTGCCAAAAGCCATAACACCGACATGCCAAGGGTGTAAAAGACCAACAAATCAACTTTAGAGTATTGATAGTTTGTTAGCGTTCTAACAATCAACGGTGATAGCAGATATGACCACAATACTAAATTTGGCCATTCTGCTTTGAATATTTTTAATGAGTAATCGATAATTTTGGTGGAGTTTTTCATTTGATAGTTATTCTCGCAGCATACCCATATGCTTCCTCAAGGGTAGCTCCAATTGGCGCGCTCGCTGTATCTTGTTCAAAATATTCTCTCCTTTGGCGTTCCAAACGTAGCGAGTCTCGGCTATTAATGGTCAGGCGGATCGCACTGACGTTGCAATCTGTGCTTGCACAGCAATAGTGTCCAGGAAATCGGAGATCAGGATGAAATTTTTGGTGGTGGGTGGCGCTGGCTATATCGGCTCGCACATGGTTAAACAGTTACTGCGTGCAGGTCACGACGTGGTGGTGGCAGACAACTTTTCCACAGGCCATCGCAGCGCGTTGGCGGGCGGTATATTGGTCGAACTAGACATAGCCGACGCGCAAGCCCTGGACGTCTTGTTTGCCGCACAACACTTTGATGCCGTGTTTCACTTCGCCTCCTTTATACAGGTGGGCGAATCCGTGACCAAACCTGCCAAGTATTACCAAAACAACTTGGCCGCCACCCTGACGTTGCTACAGGCCATGGTTCGTGCGGGCGTTAAAAACTTCATTTTTTCCTCGACCGCCGCCGTCTATGGTGACCCGGTGTATGTACCGATCGACGAGGAGCATCCCAAGGCCGCGATCAACCCTTATGGACGCAGCAAGTGGATGGTGGAGCAGATGCTTGAAGATTTCGACCGCGCATATGGACTGAAATCGGTCTGCCTGCGCTACTTCAACGCCGCCGGAGCAGACCCTGAAGGACAGTTAGGTGAACGCCATGAACCGGAAACCCACCTGCTGCCCCTGATCCTGCAAGCTGCCTCCGGACGCCGCGCAACCATCACCGTCTATGGCCGTGATTACGACACGCCTGACGGCACCTGCATTCGCGACTACGTCCATGTTGTCGATCTCGTTGCCGCTCACGCACTTGCCGTGGATTATCTACTGGCCGGTGGTGCAAGCACGGCTTTCAACCTCGGTAACGGTCAAGGCTTCTCAGTACAGCAAGTGATAGATACCGCGCGCTACGTGACCGGCCAGGATATCTCTATCAGCGAAGCGCCACGCCGCGCTGGCGATCCACCACGCCTTGTGGCCGATCCCCGCAGAGCCAACACATTACTTGGCTGGCAACCGCAATTTGGCTTACTTGAACAGATAGTGGCGCACGCCTGGAGTTGGGAGCAGAAGTACCCTTGGCATTGAAAGTCGGCGCTAGCCAATAGCGCCGATCCCTTGAGGGTGATGCTCTAGTAGTAAGAGCGGTTTTCGGGCTCGGTTTTGTTTAACACCGTGCCAATGAGATTGGCTGTCCCAAGATGATGCAGGCTTTCCTCGATCTCTTTCTTGCTGTTCAATCCATTAGCAACCACAAGCAGGACGCAGTCGAACTTGGGCAGGACGTTAATCACATCATCCGAACTCAACAACGGCGGCAAGTCGAAAATCACGATGCGTGAGTTGTAGCGCTCACGCAGATCAGCAATCAAATGGCTCACTGCGGGCGATGACAGCACCTCGGTGGAGAGAGGAATCGGCTCACGCGTCGGCAGAACCACAAAGCGCGGCAAGGTCGGATTGACCAGTACATCTTGCAGATCAGCTTCATCTGCCAACAATTCATTAAGCGATTTATCCATCGGCAGACCCAGATACTCACCCACCTTCGGACGACGCAAGTCGAAGTCCACCAGTAACGCCGTCTTGGTCGTGTGATGCGCGATACTCATTGCCAGGTTAATAGCCAACACCGTCTTGCCTGCCTCCGGAGTCGGCGAGGTAATGGCGAGCGTGCGCCAGCCATTTTCTTCCATGATTTTTAGAACTTGTGTACGCAGCAGATCGAAAGCCCCGCCCATATTCGAATTTTTGTTGTAAGCCACAATGCGGTTGCGCTCAAGGTGCTCTGGCCGCAAAGGCACAACCTTGGTTTGCACATAACTGAGCGCATTCAGACCTGTGGACTGCGCGGTTGGTGTCATGGCTTTTGACGAGGTCTGTTGCTCGGCTTTTTCGGTATCGGGCTTGATTATTTCCATGGCTATATTCCTTATGCAAACCGGCCCAGAGCTTTAAACATCAGAAGATCCAGAGGCATGTAGAGGAAGTGCAGGAGCACCAGAAAGATCGCGATTATCAAGACTCCACAGACGATCAATAGCATTCGCCACTTCCTGCGGCGTGCCAGTTCAGCCTTGGTGTGAATGTAGGGAATGGAAACCAATACGCGTCTACCCAGCACGCTGGCCAAGGCTTGGGCACCGCGCACACGCTGACTCATCATCTCGAGGAGCATCACCAGTGCGCCAGCACCCACCGGGGCAAGCAGGAAGCCCATGGCAACCACTTTTTTGCGGTTCGGCCGTACCGGCTTTTCAGGAATCAGTGGTAACTCCAGAACAACAAAACGCTCGGCTTTGTTTTCCTGCTCAAGGCTTTCGGAAATTTTTGCACCCATTTCCTTGGTGCGAATCTCCTCATATTTTTTACGAGCGTTATCATGGTCACGCATCACTGTGACCAAGCCGCGCTCGATTTGCGGCGTCTCAAGAATTTGCGCCTCGTAGTCGGCTATTTTTCTGAGTATTTCCTGCTTTTGATCGGCCAGCGACTTGATACGGGCTTCTGCTGCGAAGATCCGCGCCTGGGCCTTGGCAACGTCCAGACTGACCGAAGCCGCTGCACCCCCAGCACCAACACCAACACCTTTGCCAGCCTGAAGTGCAGCAATTTTGCGTTTGACGGCACGCACGTCGGGGTGGGCTTCCGTATATAACAACAGCAACCTGGTGTACTCCGCTTTGAGGCTACCCAGATCCTGTGGTTTATCAACTGCCGCACCGGGCGCTCCAGGCTTGGTCGCTAGCCCGGCATTCGCGGCGGAAAGCTCCAACTCATTGAAGCGCAAATCCTCACGGGCAGTTTTGTAGTCACGGTCGACCTCTTTAAGCTCGGTTTCGGCGCGCGACAACATATTCATGCGCAGCTCCTGATGCTCGGGCAGCGCGTTGCTGTGTGCCTGCTTGAAGTCCGCCAACCGGTTCTCCAAGGCTTCCAGCTCCACCCTGAGCTTGTCCGCCTCCTGCGTCAGGAACTCTGTGGTTTCACTGGCGCGTTCGGTGCGCTGCTTGATGTTTTCATCCAGAAACAGCGTCACCAGATCGTTGGCGACTTTGTTCGCAATCTCTGGCTGCCTGTGCTCAAAGCCAAGACGGAAAGCAATCGTCACCTCTCCGCGCCCCTTAACGACAGCACTGACCAGGGTGACTGTAATTGCAGTGCGCATTTCATCGATCTTCTCGGTAACGCTCAGTTGCCGGCTTTGCGAAGCAAAAAGATTGTATTTGTTGATGATCCCTTCCAGATGCTCACGGGTCATCACGCGCTGGCGAATGACTTCGATGCGCTCATCGGCAAAGGTATTGTTGTTCGCCGCCACCAGGTCTGGCGAAATCTGTTGAGACTCCACCAGAATCGTGCCGGATGACTCATAGGTAGGCGGGAGAGAGATCGCGACCGCTATGGACACGCCGAGTATGACCACGAAACTCAGGATCAACAGCAGCGCATGGTGCTTGATGATAGCAATGTAGTCGTTGACCGACATTTCGTATTCAGAGGCCATATTTCTCACACACCTGAATTTCAGAGACCGGGATAACTATAAGTCACCGTCAACCCGACGACGTTTGCAGTGGCATCCGGCAAGCCATCTTGCTGGCGTTGTTTGTATGTGTAGGATAGGCGCGCAATCCAAAAAGGCGAGAGTTCTTGGCTAAACCAGGCACTGTAATTTCGCAGAGTATTAGCCGTCCGGCCTTTGGCGTCTTGCCAGGAGGCATCGAAACCGGTGCGTCGGGTCTCGTCGATGGAATAGCTCCATGTACCCCTCAGGCTATCAATCTCGACGAAACCACCGTCCCCGCTGGCGAGAGTGGTACGACCGGCGTCGATGCTGGTATCAACGCGCTCACCGCTATAGTACAAGGTCAAACCGCCCTGGCCAGTGGGACCGCTGTCCGTGCCGGAGACTTGATTGGCGCCCACGTATACCGAGCCTCTGAGCCGCTCGGAGATTTGGTAGTTCATGCCAATATCGGGGGTGTAGCTGTTTGAGGAAGCCACCGCAGACCCTTCATCGGGCTCATAACGCCTCGCTCCAAAACGCGTGAATAGCTCCACTCGTTCGCTCCATGCATAGGTATAGCTCAAGCGGTTCGACAGCTCGTCATAGTTGGTCAGCGAATCAATGTCGTAAGTGACATGACTGTATTCAATCTCGTTAAGCAGGGTGCTGCGTTCAGTGAGAGCAGCACGCCAGTTGCCGGCCAGGGACGTCATCTTTTGCGTGCCATCGGAGACAACGACGCCGGTTTCCTGAACCGTAGAGGAAAGCGTAGAGCTTTCTTCATACCTCGCTGTGAGTCCATAAGCACCCGTTTCCGTCTCGCGCTGCCACCCTAACTTCAACCTGGGGTCTTCCCGGTCCGAAACGATGGAGGTATTGGACGAGTGCACGACATTCACGCCGAGGCCGAACTGGAATTCATCCTGGTCGGAAGTACCCACGAGGCTATAATCGGGAGCGATGATGGTACGCGTCACGCCCTTCTCGCCACTTGTAAGAAGCGTCGGGTTGCTGTCGTACTCAACCGTCGAAGGTACCGCTATTGCTGAGTGCCAGCTGGCAGCATAGGCCGTGTGCGAACACGACATAGCCAGGATTGCCGTCGCAATCCCGGTCGTTCGAAATCTAAGCAAGTTAATCCCTATTGCATCGAGCAAGGCTAAGGCACGAGCAGCGTATCGCCGGCCTGAAGTAGATAATTGGTGGACATGTCATCTCCTGACATCAACTCGCTGTAGTTGACGGGCAGGATGTCTTCTTTAGCCCCATTGCGTCGCAGGACCTTGATGTCATTCTTGGCGGCGAATTTGTCGAGCCCGCCCGCCATGCTTAATACCTGCAGCACTGACGTTTGACCTGGCATATGCACGGTGCCGGGTTTCACTACTTTGCCCTGAACGTAGACGAGATTACCTTCGGTGCCTGTGACGACAACGCTCACTTGCGGATCAGGTATAAATTTCTCAAGCTTGCCAGCGATTTTCTCCGCGACAGCGGTGGTATCAAGCCCCCTAACATCGACTTGCCCTGCCAGCGGGAAGGTAATGCTGCCATCGGGAAGTACTTTCACCTCCTGTTTCAGCTTGTCTTCACCCCAAACGGAAACAGAAAGGGTATCTCCCGGACTCAGCCGGTAAGCCGCGTCGTTTCCGACGGCACTAGAAATGCTGGGCCAAACAGCCAGCGCGCAGAGCACAGGTATCATTGAACGGAACATCGGCATTCCTCCGCCTAAGTAGCCATGCAAGGAGTTTAGAACAAAAAACGGAGCCTAATCACTCTATCCTATTTCACGCCAAAGAAACTACTGAACAGCAATCACTTTTAGCGTCTGAGCGGCCAATTCCGCCAATGCAACTCACCCGCGACTAGCTGGACAACCAAAACAGTAAAATATCGTTATTTAACAATAGCTTGGATCAAACAAGCCGCACCCAATGCTTACCGCGCCAAAATTAACTACATCATGCCAGTTATAGCTGCCTCAGCTGAAACACTGCAAACCTATTGTGGCTGCCTATGCCAGCACAACTAACCGGCCTCAATAATTACCAACTAAGCATCATTGCAAGGCCGGTAATCATCCGCAAAAAACACCACCTATATCTTCCGCCGGTTGGCGACCACAATAAAACCAAACAACGCGGAAGAAAACAACCAGGCTGCTGCCGGAAGCGGTACGGCATTCGGTTGATTGATATAAGAATCAGACCCCCCAGCCAACCCTTTATCCTGAACATCCAGCCCCACTAACGAGGCACTTGTAACCGCCGCCATTAAACCGTCACACGAAAAAGTATTGACGGTACTACCTGCCCCCGGGCCAGAGTTTATCATGCTGTTAGGCTGGTCATCATCCAAGATAGCGGCGATCGAAGAAGCCCACTGCAGGCCACTTCCAACCGCTAACGGCGCGCCACTCGGGTGCTCTTCGAGCGCCTTGCCAAGTTGAGAGCCTAACCCTCCGCAAGTGGTATTTATGCGATTAATTTCATTGGGAAAACTGGTCGCCTCAACACTAGCAACGGCCGCACCATTCAGGATCACAGAAAACAACACGAATTTAATGACAAGTGTTGAGCGCATAACACCACCTCCTTGCGTAGGGGGTTATTCTTTTTGTCGGTTGAAGAAACCTTTATCGGCTAAAATGAGCGTATGTGCACATCGCCATTACGTCAACAGCTCGTCACCATAATAAATCGAAATTTAATTTTACGCCGGATGGCGTCAAAATAACGACATGCCAAGCACGCCAGTTAAGTAAATCTATCCGTATGAAATAGCTTCATGCCTGGGCATTAGCCCGCCACAGGACGCTCGCCTCCGACCCGGCGCAGCGTCATGCACCGGGCGATGAAGCACTGTCGGCAACGTTCTGAAGGTACCCGGCGGGTCAGAGTTTTTGGTACGGGGTTACTTCGGTTGCGCCACCGTGCGCAAATAAGGTTTCACCGTCTTGAAGCCGTCCGGGTATTTCTTCTTTGCGTCCTCGTCGGAGACCGACGTGGGAATGATCACGTCCTGACCCGGACGCCAGTTCACCGGGGTAGCGACAGTGTGCTTGGCGTTTAGCTGAATAGCGTCGAGCAGCCGTAACACTTCATCGAAGTTGCGCCCGGCACTCATCGGGTAGACCAGCATCGCCTTGATCTTTTTGTCCGGGCCGACAATAAACACCGACCGCACCGTAGCGTTGTCCACGGCAGTACGAGCGCCCCCACTGGCATTGGGGTGAATCATGTCGTAGAGCTTGGCCACCACCAGGTTCTCGTCACCAATCATGGGGTAGTTGACCGCATGACCCTGTGTCTCTTCGATGTCTTTGGCCCAGGTCTGATGGTTACCGACGGGGTCGACGCTGAGGCCCACAATCTTTGTGTTGCGTTTGTCGAACTCTGGCTTGAGCCCGGCCATGTAACCGAGTTCAGTGGTGCAGACAGGGGTGAAGTCCTTCGGATGCGAGAACAGGATGGCCCACTTGTCGCCGATCCATTCGTGGAAATGGAGCGTGCCTTCGGTGGTCTCGGCGGTGAAATCCGGTGCTTCGTCGCCAATACGAATGGTCATGTGCGTTCTCCTCGCGGTGAAGGGTAGGAAACTCTCGGAACGAACCAGTATAGGAGACCTTGAAGACTTCGCTCTGCACCCCGCCGAAGGGCTGGCGCCAGCTGCCGCCGGTTTTACGACGAAACGCCCGGGCCAGCACGAAGGCTTCTCGTAGCCGATTTCATCGGCAATCAGTGCAATGGGCTTGCCTTCAAGCAAGCGTTTCTGGGCAGGACTGATCCGCCAACTCACCAGGTAATCGACCCGCTTTCGGTGGTGATAATGGAAGCCATAGCTCTGCGCTGGCCGGTACTGTGCACCTATCTGGCGGGCCTTCTCGAGTGGGTGGAGCACGCCGATTACGAGACCAAAACCTCATCCGGAAATGCTGCCTATACTGCAATCCGGGGTCGATAGAGAAAACAGACAAATCGCTAAGCATTCAGCCTGTCAGGTTGAGGTCATGGAAATTCACGCCGAGCCGTCAGGAAATGTAGAAAGTGGCCCTACTCTGACGCTGCGCGTGAAGCGCCTGACGCCTGGTGATGAGGTGTACTTCAATCGGACACAACCCAGAAGACGTAAGGAATTGCCTCCTGTCGGCAGTGCTTACCGTACGATTTTTTCCAAGTTCTGCGAGGTCCCCAATCCAACCGCCCTGATTGTCTGCTCTGAGGACCTGACAGATGAATGTGATCGACTATTTTGATGGAGCAAGAATCATCAATATCTCGTCAAGAAAGGATCGCCGTTTAGAAACAGTAGAAGAATTCGCTCGCTACGGCTTTCACATTGATGATGAAAAAATAGGCTTTTTTGAGGCTGTTACGCCCAGTGAGGGAAATGGCTTCCCGAGCGTCGGGGCCAGAGGCTGCTTTTTGAGTCATCTGGGGGTGCTGGAAGAGGCAATGCACCTCAATTTGAAAAATATCTTGATCATGGAGGACGACATACAGTTTTCCAGACGAATTTCTCAATATGGGAGACAGGCCATCGAGTCTCTGGAAGGTATGGAGTGGGACATCGCCTATTTTGGGCATCCGCTCGAAGGAAATTCAAGCTTGCCCGCTTGGAAAGTAATCGATCGACCAATACATTTGTCCCATTTCTATGCTGTAAACGGGAAATGCTTTGGGAAATTGAGGGATTTTTTATTCCAGATTCTGGAGCGGCCGCCGGGACATCCTGACGGAGGTCCGATGCATTATGACGCTGCTCTCAATACGCTTATTCACAAGAATAAAGAGATTCTGGCTTACTACTTTACCTGGAATTTTGGCTATCAAAGGCCCTCGCGGACGGACCTGCATGAACTTTCCATCTTTGACAGGGCGCCTCTCCTGCGGCCGGCAATGGATATGCTTAGAAGGTTAAAGGCAAAAAACCTGAGAAGAACTCGATAGTTTTCTGTTCCTTCTCTCTCATTAGGGAAGGTCTGAAGTACCCTCCGATTTTTGATGACCTCTCAACGTGAGGTTAAAAAAATGCTGACGCGGTCGAAAGTGGGACCTTTCCTGTTCTTAATTCATCGTTTCACCCTTGGAAGCGGGAGTCAGAGAGGCGCACACCCTGTTTGCCGGCAAGGCCGGGCTGTCTGCGCAAGACATTGTCAGCGCCCGACAGGGGCAGCTGAATGGCGGACCGCACCTCGTCATTTGCGCGCCAACTTATACCGGACGCATTCCTCATAGAAACTCTCGCGCAGGGCTGCGGGCTTCATCCGCGACTGACTGTCATAGGTCTGCTCGGTAATGCCCATCGCCATCATGTGCATCCACGGCTTGCTGAACTTGTAGGTGTGTAACTTCTGCCGTGCTGCATACAGTGAAACCCCGGACAGTTTGAGTTCCTGGGCTCTCGCCGCGGTACCTGCGCCCCAGCTGCAGAGGTAACGATCATTCGATGCCAGTTCTTTGGCCTGGACAGAGGCGGCAACGCTCGCCAGGCCTAACGAAATCAGCGCAACCATCACATTCCGCATTTGCATTCGATCCCAACTAACTGAAAATAAATTGATTTTGGTCAAAAATTTGAAACTTCGGGGCCAGCAAAATGCCTTAAGTGCGCTATCGCCTGTTTTCTCAGTGTCTTACGGACATTTCTTGCGAGATTTCAATCCTTAGCTATAGCTAACACTCTTTTCCGCCAACTAATGAGGCAACGGAATGTCAGTCGCTAAGAAAATGACCGTGGGGCAACTGACGATGTTGACAGCCGTCAACATGTTGGGCTCAGGCATTGTGCTGCTACCCACAAAACTCGCCGAAGTCGGCGGTATTTCCATTCTTTCCTGGCTGATCACGGCCACCGGCTCCTTGGCGCTGGCCTATGCCTTTGCGCGCTGCGGGATGCTCAGCCGAAAGACCGGGGGCATGGGCGGCTATGCCGAGTACACCTTCGGCAAGGCGGGCAACTACATCACGAACTACACCTATGGGCTCTCGCTGTTGATTGCCAATGTGGCGATCAGTATTACGGCGGTCGGCTATATCCAGGAACTGTTCCACATCAAGCTTGATTCACTGCAAGTGGGTCTGGCGACCATCGCTCTGTTGTGGATCACCACGTTCGCCAACTTCGGCGGCGCGCGGATTACCGGCCGGATCGGTGCAATCACGGTTTGGGGAGTGATTGCGCCGGTGGTGCTGATTTCCACCATTGGCTGGTTCTGGTTCGACAGCAGTGTCTACGCCGCCGGCTGGAACCCGCACAACATGGGCTGGTTCGAAGCCGCAGGTGCATCGGTGGCGATCACCTTGTGGGCATTCCTGGGTCTGGAGTCGGCGTGCGCCAACACCGATGCCGTGGAAAATCCGGAGAAGAACGTACCGATTGCGGTACTCGGCGGCACCCTCGGCGCGGCAGTGATCTACATCGTCTCCACCAACGTCATCGCAGGTATTGTCAATAACCCGGAACTGGCCGCCTCAAGCGCCCCCTTCGGTCTGGTCTTCGCCAAGATGTTCACCCCGTTGGTCGGCGACATTGTGATGGCAGCGATGGTACTCGCCTGCATCGGTTCGTTGCTGGGTTGGCAGTTCACCATTGCTCAGGTGTACAAAAGCTCGGCGGACACCGGTTACTTCCTGTCGATCTTCGCCAAGTCAAACAAGGCCGGAACGCCGATTGCCGGCATGTTGGTGCTGCTGGCGGCGCAGACGGCGCTTGCTTTTCTCACCATCAGCCCGGACCTGAGCAAACAGTTCGACATCCTCGTCAACCTCGCGGTGGTGACCAACCTGGTGCCGTACATCCTGTCCATGGCCGCCTTGATGACCATGCAGAAGGTGTCCAACGTACCGGCAAACAAGGCGCTGGCCACCAACATCATTGCGTGGGTGGCGGCGGCTTACAGCTACCTGGCGCTCTACAGTTCGGGCGAGCAAGCGTTGATGCTCGGCGGCGTAGCTACGATCTTCGGTTACACGCTGTTCGGCTTCGTCAACAACCGCCTGATTCGCCTCGAAGCGCTCAATAACAGCGTACCGACGCAGACCGTCAGCGCTCAGCACCTCACGGGCAAACCGGTGCCGGTCAACAACTTGCAAGCAGTCACAGTAGAGGCTCAATCATGACGGAACATAGACATACGCTCGGGATGCTCACGCTGTTGGTCAGCAGCCCGCCGGACAAACGCACTGTCTTTGGTCGCGCCCTGAACCAGTTGGTCAACGATGTGGAGGAACGCGCCGTCAGGGTGCTGGCGTCGGAAACCTTGAGCGACGCCACGTCGATCCTGCGTACGGATCCGGCCGTTCAATGCGTGCTGCTCAGCTGGGAAATGGATACAAGCGAAGGCCACGAAGAATGCATCAAATTGCTGGTCAGCCTGCGCGAGCGCAACACTCGGGTGCCGGTCTTTTTGATCAGCGACCGCAGCACCGCGTCGACCATTCCGCTGGTGGTCATGCAACACGCCGATGACTTTATCTGGCTGCCCGAGGACACCAGTCGCTTCCTCAGCGGGCGCATCCTGGCGGCCATCGAACGCTATCGCCAAGCCGCGCTGCCTCCCATGTTCGGCGCGTTGGTGAAGTTTTCCAGGACCTATGAATACTCGTGGCACACCCCCGGTCATGCTGGCGGCACGGCGTTTCTCAAGAGCACAGCGGGCCGGGCATTCTACGAGTTCTTCGGAGAAAACCTGCTGCGTTCCGACCTGTCGATTTCGGTCGGCGAACTCGGTTCGCTGCTCGATCACAGCGGCCCCATCGGCCAGGGCGAGCGCTACGCCGCCAAGGTCTTCGGCGCGCACCGCACCTATTACGTCACCAACGGTTCGTCGACCTCCAACCGTGTCATCCTCATGGCCAGCGTCACGCGCAATCAGATTGCTCTGTGCGACCGCAATTGCCACAAGTCCGCCGAGCACGCGATGACCCTGTCCGGGGCCATTCCGACGTATCTGGTGCCGACCCGCAATCGCTACGGCATCATCGGCCCGATCCTGCCGCAAACTTTGAGCAGCGATGGCGTCAAAGCCGCCATTGCCAACAACCCCTTGGTCAAGGAAGGGATCGACCCGACACCGATCCACGCCATCATCACCAACTCCACCTACGACGGCCTGACCTACAACGTCACCCGCGTCGAAGAGCTGCTGGGCCAGAGCGTCGACCGTCTGCATTTCGATGAAGCCTGGTACGGTTATGCGCGATTCAACCCGTTGTATCGCGAGCGCTTCGCCATGCACGGCAGCCCGGACGATCACGATGACTCGAAGCCGACCGTGTTCGCCACTCAGTCGACGCACAAGTTGCTGGCAGCCCTGTCCCAGGCATCGATGATTCACGTGCGCAACGGCCGTAACCCGATCCATCACGGGCGTTTCAACGAGTCGTTCATGATGCACGCCTCGACCTCGCCCAACTACGCGATCATGGCCTCCTGCGACGTCAGCTCGGCGATGATGGATGCGCCCAGCGGCCAGATTCTGACCACCGAATCCATCGAAGAAGCCATCAGCTTCCGCCAGGTCATCTCGCGCATGCACAACGAGATGCTGAGCAAGGATGAGTGGTTCTTCACGTGCTGGCAGCCACCGTCGGTACGGGTTGGCGCGGTGTTAGTGCCGTTCCATGAAGTAGATCCGGTGTTGTTGAAAACTGAGCCGAACTGCTGGGTGCTTCATCCCAACGAGGTGTGGCACGGTTTCGGTGACATCGAAGAAGGCTACTGCATGCTCGACCCGATCAAGGTCTCGGTGCTGAGCCCCGGCATGGGCGACGACGGCAACCTGCTCGACTCGGGCATCCCCGCCTGCGTGCTCACGGCGTACCTCGGACGTCAGGGCATCGTCGTCGAGAAAACCACCGACTTCACCATTCTGTTCCTGTTCTCTATCGGCATCACCAAAGGCAAATGGGGCACCCTGGTCAACGCGTTGCTCGACTTCAAACGTGACTATGACGACAACGTCGACCTGGAGCTGTGCCTGCCCGACCTTCTCAGCGCCAACCAGCAGCGCTACGCCGACATGGGCCTCAAGGACCTGGCCGACGATATCTTCGTCGCCATGAAGAAACACAAAACCACCGCCACCATGGCCCAGGCGTTCGGCATGCTCCCGCAAGCCGAATTCAGCCCGGTGGAGGCCTACGAAAAACTGGTCAGAAACGACATCGAACTGGTCACACTGGAAGAAGCCGCCGGGCGGATCGTTGCGACCGGGATCGTGCCCTACCCACCCGGTATTCCGCTGCTGATGCCGGGTGAAAACGCCGGGCCAGCGGACGGTCCGTTGCTGGCCTATCTCAAAGCGCTGGAAAGCTTCGACAAATCCTTCCCGGGTTTCACCCATGACACCCATGGGATCGAAAGCGAGGGCGGGGTTTATCGCTTGCTGGTGTTGAAATGAGCTAGCGCCTATACGTGCTGCGAAGTAAAAAACGGGCGCCCTGAGGCGCCCGTTTTTGTGTCTTCTCCTAAGCGGTTAACCCGTCGGGATTAAACCCTGACATTGCGCCCCGGCAATGATGATCGCTGACTGGAGGCCGAGGACGCTGGTGCCTTTGATGCTGTCTGGGATGACGCTGGCGCACAGGGCTTTCGCCGTTGCTCGCTCAAGGGCCAGCTCAGCGCCGCCATGCACCTTGAAGAGCGCGATATGCCACTGGCTCACCGCTTGCTTCCGGTCCTGGAGCGGCGCACCGGGCGTATCGTCGTCAACGCCTTCGCACATCCACAGGAGGTGACGTTTGCCACCATTCACGGTGGACCGTTTCCGGCACGTCGGATAGCCGCTTTACCTCGGTTGGCATGACCTCGATTGAACGCTTTTTGCGCCCGGTGTCCTACCAGGGTTTTCCTGATGCGCTACTGCCCGAATCATTGCGTGAGGTTAATCCCTTGGGACTGCCTCGCCTCGTAGACGGTCAATAAAAGCTATCCGGTTCGATAAGACTGAATGCCTGCCGAACTGGATTTGGCCAGCGTTACTGACAGCGGACAGAGATTCAGCCCTTGGCCGCCATCGCGGTGACTTCCACACGCATACCTTCGACCGCCAGGGCGGCTACGCCAACGGCAGCGCGAACCGGCCAGGGCTTGGCAAAGAAGTGCTGGTAGACCTCGTTGAAAGCGGCGCGGTCGGCCATGTCGGTGAGGTAGATGGTCAGATGCAGAACCCGGTCCATGGAACTGCCGGCGTGCTCCAGCGCTACCTTGAGTGCCTGCAGCGTGCACTCGCTTTGCTCGATGATGCCGCCCAGCTCCAGACTGCCGTCAGCGCGGGTGGGGATCTGAGTGGAGACCAGCAGGCCGCCGAACCCGGCGACGTCGGAGGAGATGGATTCCGGATCGGGGTCGGGGAGGAAGGTGATGTCGTGGTTTGCCATGGGGATCTCTTGTTTGAGGGGGTAAGGGGCTGTCGAGTATACGCTCCGCTATTTAGTGTTTAGGGCTGAGTTAAACCCCAACGCAAACGAAAACGCGAGACCCCAAGCCGCCCCCTTCAAAGACAAGCCCAAAGATGCGGTGAGCAGATACAACGAGCGCCGAGCAACCTGTGGCGAGGGGAGCTTGCGGACCGCCGCAACGTCCCGCTGGGCCGCGCAGCGGCTCCCAAAAGGGAACAACTGCCCAACCCAACGTCAGTTACACACTCACGACAGCAGACCGCACCTATTCAGGTGAGTCGATCAGATCCAGCAATCGGTTTGCCGTGATTTCAGCCACCATGACGCTGTTGGAAATGCCCAACAGGGAATAACGCGAGCAACCCTCCAAGAGGTCCACCAACTCGTGGACCATCACATCAACCGAGGCCAGGGTTTCGACCAGAAAAACCACTAGGGTTTCGGTCGTGGCCTCTGGGTCCACGGAAAACAGGGTGCTGCGTGTTCGCGGGGTGGCTTTGATGTCGGCTATCGACGGGAAGTGGTAATCGAGAGCTCGCTCGGCGGCTTCGTTGAGTTTGTTTGAATCGGGTTCGTACGGGGACACCGGATCGGTGTCCGGCGGGTTGGGTGAAGGTTTGATCATTTGCTGACACTCCTGAATGGAGCCGCCAATACTTCTCTACTAAAAGAAGGGTGGCGGCTATGCGCAGGTTAGTAGACCGGGGAGTATCAGCAATTACCGGCGCGCCGAAGCGCCCTGCGCACAGCCACCATCAAGTAGAGGTAGGAAACTACCTGCCTGACAGAACTCATGCACCTTACTGAAAACACCACGGGCTACTAAACCCGACCACTGAAGGGCAGTGGCAGGGAAACGATAGACGCCAGGGTCAAGGCACACAAGCCGGCGGATTCTGGCGTAGCCGTAGGCAACGGCGCAAGGTCTTGTAGCTTTCAGGACGTAACCTTGAGGACGTTTAAACAAGCGCCCTTCGGCGATGTTGAATAAGTGGAAATGCGTTGAAATTGAGGCAATGTGCCTAATGTCCGTCAGTTGAGGTACGAAACCTGTGGGAGCGGTCTTGCTCCCACATGGATCAACACTAGGCAACGGCGTTGGCTCGACAGCAACCTGTCACCAGTGGGATGGCCTCTGATCTCCCCAACTCAAGGCGCATTAACCACGACATACGTCACATCGCTACCCTGATTCTGCGGTTGATACCAGGTTGCACCGCATTGCATGTAAGCCGTGTTGTATTGGATGACTTGCACGCAGCTGGTGGGCAGTTGCGCAGGCGTGAAGATGGACCCGACCACCGCCGCTGTCACCGCGACCGTTGCGGTAACAGCCGCCGCCGGGGCGATCGGATGGTAGTGATTGTCGTAGCCATAGCGGCCACGCCCGACAGCGGTTGCTCGGATCGGGTGATCCACAACTGCCAATCAACGCCCTCCTGCCGAAAGGCCAGGTGAACACACAGTTGCCCCTTGATCGTCGACGGCCCAATGTACAGCGCGCTTTTCAGCGCATCGATCTGCGCCTGATCGCTGCCAAACAGAAACAGGTCCTCCATGGGGATCTGAACACCATAATGGTCTTCGATCATGTGCAACGTATCGGACAATTTCGGCGGTGCATCCACCGCCGTGTAGTACTTCAAAAAAGGCGAATACTCAGTTAGTTTCTTGCCGTTGAAGAAACTCTCGTGTTCGAACATATCGATGATTTTATCGACCACTTGCGGGTTGACCGTCGGGGTGGCGTCCGGTGATGGCGGATCGTCGGCACGCGCCCCGGGTGTCAGCACCAGGGTGAACAACAGGCAGAAAACACTCGCATTGGCTTTCATTGATCCCGCTCCTGGCCTGTGCACGTGCTTAACGCCCCGGTATCAAGGCTGATTATTAAGCCTGGACGCGGCGTAACCCATTCGCCAGAAGGGCAAGAAACCCTATGGGCAAACCCAAGTGGAGCGCTCTATGATTGAAGCCCATGACGACCACTCCTCCGATTCGCCAACCCTGCCCGCCCGGCGCCTGCGACTGCGGGCGTGACCCGCTGCTGGAAACACCGGGGGCGGACGTGCGCATCCTGTTTCTGACTCGTTCAGAGGAAAAGCGTCTGATCGAACGCCTGGAAAACCTCCAGAGCCTGAGTGACCTTGAGCGTCTGCAACGGCGGATGTTTGAGCAGTTGGGCATCCGCGTGAGCATCGCCCCCGGCTTCAACGAAGTACGAACCATGCGCGGTATCGGTATCAATCTCGGCGACCAGCCGGGGTTATGCCGCAGAACCCGTCAGTCGATCCCGGCCGCGATTCGCCGCGCACTGGAGAAGCGTCCAGAGATTGCCTACGCGCTGCTCAATGCCAACGACCTGTTGCGCGATGCGTGAATCAGCCCGATGAACCTTGTTTCGCGGGTGAAACACGTGTCATCCACGACCCTGTACAAAAGCAACGAAACAGGATCAGCGGTCATACGCAGAGTCTGAGCCGCTGCTATGCCTTCTCATGGGAGAAATGGTTTCAAGCCAGTCAGGATGAAGCTGGAAACACACGCGTGACCGTGGTCCCGGCGCCAGCCAGGTGCGCGAAGAGAAACAGATGCCCATCCGTAGCAGGAGGTGGCAGATGTTATTCATGGTCAGTTGGTCCATCAGTCCGGAAAATCGAAACAACGTGATCAAGCGCTTTCTCGAAACCAAAGGTGCTCCACCCGAAGGCGTCAAGATGTTGGGGCGCTGGCATGCCGTCGGTGGCTCGAACGGTTTTGGCATCGCAGATGCCAATGATGCCGTGCAGATTCAGAAGTGGGTGCTGCAATGGAACGACCTCATGAACATGGAAGTCCATGCGGCGTTGACCGACGAACAGGCGGCGCCGCTGCTGGCCGCTGCTATCGGCAAGCAATAGTCGTTGGGGCGGCGAGCCCAGCTCGCCGCTCCATGCCTGCGTATTGGCAACCGAACGTCTACCGTGCCCATGGGCAAATTCTGGCGCATTGCGGCCGGGGCCACCTATGCTCTGAACCGGGGTACCGACATCAATCCATGGAGCACACACCACAATGAATCTGTCCCGAAAACTGTTTATTGGCGCTGCGCTGGCCAGCTTGCTGCTCGGCGGTTGCACCTCGAAAGTCACCGAGCGTGAGCAGTATTCCGGCTTCCTGTCCAACTACAACAACGTGCAGCAGGTCACCACCACCAGCGGCGAAACGGCCATGCGCTGGGTGAGCCCGTCCTGGAATCCAGATGCCTATAACACCGTGGCCTTCAACAAGCTGGAGCTCTACCCGGCGCCACAGCCCAACGAGCGGGTCAATCGGCAAACCCTGGACGAGCTGCAGAGCTACATGACCAGCAAGGCCAAAGGCGTGCTGGGCCAGAAATACCGGGTGGTGTCGAGCGCAAAATCAGCGCCGGCCGGGTCAAAAACTTTGATCATGCGCGCGGCGATCACCGGGGTGAATGCCGAAAACGAGGGCATGAAGTGGTATGAAGTGGTTCCGGTCGCCGCTGTCGTGGGGGGTGTTTCCGCTGCCAGTGGCCATCGCGATCAGGACACCACACTGTTCATCGAGGCCGAGTTTATCGACGCCAGCAACAATCAGACCGTGGCCAAAGTGGTGCGCAAAGTCTTTGGCAGCACACTGTCAAACTCCAGCCAGAAGATCTCCACCAAGGATTTCAAAGCGGCGATCGATAAACTGGGCACCGATTTGCAGGCGTTTATCAGATAGTCCGATTGCTTTTGCAGGAGCGCGGCTTGCCGGCGATGGCGTACTCAAGGGCGCTATCGCCGGCAAGCCGTGCTCCTACAATGGCTACTTCTTCATCCCGACCCGCCGCCGCATTTCGGCGGTGATCGACTGCCGGGTTTGCTTCAGGTCCGCCCAAGGTTCATCACCGACCTCGGCCAGACGCTCATGCACGGTGTGCACGTTCCATTGATTCCCTCCCTTGAGCTCACCCACCTCCTCTCGAAAGATCGGCACCGACACCGGCAGTCCTTCGCGGGTGCGCACGGCGTAGGCGCAGATGGTCGTGGCGCCCAGACCGTTGCGCAGGTAATCGATGAAGATCCGCCCTACCCGGTTCTTCGGTCCGGACACAGCGGAAAAACGCTCCGGCAACAACTTGGCCATGTGGCTGACAATCGCGTGGCTGAAGTCCTTCACCTCGTCCCAACCGAGCTTGCGGGTCAGTGGCACCACCAGATGAATCCCTTTACCGCCGCTGGTCTTGAGGAACGCCTTGAGCCCCAACTCATCGAGTACCGACAGGGTCAATTGAGTCGCCTCCACCATGCTTTTCCAGGGCAGCGCCGGGTCCGGGTCGAGGTCGAGGACGAAGCGGTCGGGTTTGTCGAGGTTGTCCGAGGTCGCGTTCCAGGTGTGCAGTTCAACGGTGCTCATTTGCACGGCGCCGATCAGGGCTTCGGCATTATTGATGATCATCACCGGTTGGCCGGTGAGTTCCTTGTCCAGGGAGGTGATCCCCGGAATGGCCAGGCGCTCGGCGTTTTTCTGGAAAAACAGTTCGCCGGCGATGCCGTCCGGGGCCCGAACCAGCGCCACTGGCCGATCCTTCAATTCGGGCAAAATCCATTCGGCGACGCTGGCGTAATACTCGGCCAGTTGCACTTTGGTGGTGCCGCTGCTGGCGTCGATCACCCGGTCCGGGTGAGTGATGCGCACCTTGCCCTCGCCCAGGCCGATTTGTGATGGCGCGGGTGCGGCTTGGGTGGTTTTCTTTTTGGACGCGGCAGAGGGCTTTTCTGCGGGGGCTTTTTTAGCGGCTTTGGGCTTCACGGCTTTTGGACGCTCCTCGGTAATGTCTTCGGCAGGTTTGTCGTCACGCAGACCATGAAACACCGCATGACGGACTGAACCTTCTTTGGTCATTTCGGCAAAAGCCACCTCAGCCAGCAGCGTGGGCTTGAGCCAGTGCACACCCTTGGCATCAAAACCGATCGGTGGATTGACCACTGAGCTCTTTTTGGTTCGCAACGGTTTCAGTTGCTCGTAGATGCGCTTGAGCGTCGTCTCGTTGAACCCGGTGCCGACCTTGCCCGCGTAACGCAACTCAGCGCTGTCGCGGTCATGCAAGCCCAGCAGCAGCGCACCAAAGGCATTGCGCGAACCTTTCGGGTCGGTGAAGCCAACGACGACGAACTCCTGCCGATGCTTGCACTTGAGTTTGATCCAGTCGCTGCTGCGCCGTGAAACGTAAGGCGAGCCCAGGCGCTTGCCGATCAACCCCTCCATCTGCATTTGGCAGGCGCTGTTGAGCAACGCTTCCGGTTCTTCACTAAAGGCATCGGAGAAACGCAGCAGCGGGTCTTTATTGGGGTTGAGCACCGTCGACAGCGCAACCCTTCGCTCCTCGACAGCCACCTCGCGCAGGTCCACACCGTTGAGGTAAGGCATGTCGAACAGGTAGTAAACGATGTTGCCGCTGCGGCCCGAGTCGAAGGCGTTTTGCAAGGCCTGAAAGTCCGGCACGCCCTGCTCGTCGGCGACCACCATTTCTCCGTCGAGCCAGGCGGATTCGAGACCCAGTAAAGCCAACGCCTCGGCTTGTTTGGGCAGTTTATGGGTCCAGTCGTGACCGTTACGGGTGAAGAGTTTGACCTCGTCGTGGTCGATGCGGGCCATGATCCGATAGCCATCGAACTTGATCTCATAGCTCCACTCGCCGTCCGGGGCTTTTTCGACCAGGGTCGCCAATTCCGGTTTGACCAGGTCCGGCAATTTGGCTTTGCGGGCGCCCGTCAATGGCGCCGACTTTTCCTTGCGTGCCGCGGCGGCGGGTTTTTTGATGGGTTTGGGTTTGGCAGCGGTCTTCGGCTTTTTGGCAACGATGGTCCGATCACTCAGCACGCTGTCGGGCTCGGCGGCGACCACGTCGTAATCGCTTTCGGGTTTGGCCGCGCCGTCCTGATGCTTGATCAAAAACCATTGCTCCTGCTTGCCCGGCATGTGCGTACGCACCAGGTTCCACAGGCCGCCGAGCTTCTCGCCTTGCAGCTCGAATTTCAGCTTGCCCTGGGCGTACGCCTTGACCGGGTCGTCCTGAGGAATCCACACCCCTCGGTCCCAGACAATCACATCGCCGGCGCCGTAATGCCCTTCGGGAATGCTGCCCTCGAAGGTCGCGTAATCAATCGGATGGTCTTCGACGTGGACCGCCAGGCGCTTGACCTTGGGGTCCAGTGACGGGCCTTTGGGCACCGCCCAGCTTTTCAGCGCGCCATCGAGTTCCAGGCGAAAGTCGTAATGCAGGCGCGAGGCGTCGTGCTTCTGGATACAGAACTGCAAGGCATGGTCTTTCGCGTTTTTTTTGCCCCCGCGTTTGGCGGCGGCCGGTTCAGAGGTCGCCGAGAAGTCGCGCATGCGGTTGTAATCGTCCAGGCTCCTGGTCATGGCGCACCGGCTGACGAGGTAACGGTGCCCCCGATGCCTGGGCCGATGCGCGTGACGATCAGGGCGACGACGGCAATTCGCTCCACCCGCTGATAGCCAGGGGTCAATAGTTCTTCACCGAACACGTCAGGGTCGAGTTCGTGGTAAGTCCAGCCGAACATCGGCGATTCCAGACGCGGCGTCACCGCGTCCAGAAAAGGATCGAGACCATCGATCATCGCCACGCCGGTGTACAGCACCAAGGAGCCACCGGGGGCCAACCGATAAAGGGCTTGCTCGACAATGCGCAGCGACAACTGCGCGCCGAGCGCCCCGCCGCCATGCCGGTAAGCACGCTCGGCCGGGTCGGCCATGTAGGGCGGATTGGCGACGATCAGGTCGAAGTTGCCGTCGACGTCCTGCAGCACATCGCTGGCTTCGATGCTGACGTTTGCCACCTCGGCGAGCGCGGCGTTGATCGCGGTCATGCGTAACGCCAAAGGGTTGATGTCCACGGCCAGCACTTCGGCTTCACGGCGAGCGCGGGCAATCACAATCGCCCCAACGCCCGCACCGCAGCCGATGTCCACAGCGCGCCTGATTGGCGCGAAGCTCTGTTGCAGATGGGCGTGAATCAGCCGGGCGAAACGGTAGGTGTCGGGTCCGAAGAACACCGCATCAGCGGCGTCGGTGGGGTAGCCCGAATGCACGAACAGCAGGTCATCGAGGCTTGACCAGCGCACATGACTTTTCAGTCGACCATTGCTTTCCTCGAGGACGCCAGCCTGTTGCAACTGCCGCTGTTCATCCACCGACAGCAGATCGGGTTCAAACGGCCGCGACCAACCGAATACTTCGCGCAGGGTCCGGGCGTTTTGCCCGAAGGCGCGACCATTGACCCGCTGATGGGTCAGCGGCGTTGGCGTGATGAATCGGTAACCGTCGGCCTGCAAGCGGCGCCCCAGTTGCAGCAAGGCCAGGTCAGCGGCGCTAAGCTGTTCTTCCTGATTCATGAAGGGCTCCCTATCGAAATCCGGATTTGAGTTCGATGAAGCGTCGCGTGGCCATCAGGCCAGCCGGGTGAGCGTGCCGATGGGCAGACAGCCATGGGATCAACACCTGCATTTGCTCGTCGGCGGCAAGCCCATCAAGTGTAGCTTGCAGGCGTTGGACATCCGGGTCATTGGCGGGCACTGGCGGTTCGGTCGCGGCACTGGTTCCACGTCGAACCGCTGCCGACGAACGCTCAGGTCTCCAGTCTCCGGCGATCCAATCGTGCAGCAGCTGTTTTTCGTAGGGGCTGAATACCCCGAACATGGCCGCGCCGTCGCCGTCGATCAATTGCCAGAAACGGCTGGCTTGCGGGTCCTGGTGACGTTTGATCCAGCCCTTGTTTTCCAGGGCGCTGAGGAAGCCTGGCAACTGCTCCGGCGACGACAGCCATTGATTAACGGTCTTGCCTTCAAACCGGCAGTAATCGGAATGCATGTGCTGACCAAACGGGCGCTTGTGTTCAAGCATGTTCAGCAACTCGCCGTACACGTCGAACGACTCGATGATCGCGCGACTGCCCTGCCCCAGGTCGTTGAGCCGATATCCCAGCGCGACCCTGCGCAGAAAGTCTTCACGGTCGGCTTCCACCGGCAGCAATTTCAGCACCGACTGCACGGCCTTTTGTGCGTGGCCGGTGCTCGCATTGTCGATGGTCACGTGCAGCGTGAAGTAATACGGATCGATACCCAGTTCGCTGAGTTCATAGGCGCTGATCAGCAAATGCAACGGCAGCAGTTCATAGCCGAGGTTGTAGCCGATCACCTCCGGCAAAAAATCGTCGCTGCAATAACCGAGCGCCAATTGCACCGCACCTTGCAGGTAACGCTCGTCTGCGATGAACCCGTTGTCTTGCAAGCCATGTTCGGCGAGCAGTTTGCGGTAGATCACCACATGATTCTGTGCCGGGTTGCCGTCGCCCAATTCTTCCAGATAGGTGCAAATCAACCCTTCGAAACGAGGGTCATGCCAGTGCCGCAGCAGGCCATACAGCCACGCACCGTCAACCAGTTTGGTCGGGGCAACGGCTTGCAGGAAAAACAACGCGTGCGCCTTGTTAGTGAAGAACTGCCGAGGCCCGCCTTCCTTGCGCTTTTGCAGGTAGTCGGCGTATTGGCGAGCGACTTCGGCGCAGTGCTGTTCGACAAACGTTTGCAGTGCCGACAGGTCGTGCGGCATCTCCTCGGGCACGTCCCCTGCGTGCGCAAGTTGAGCCTCGAGGAAGGATTTGCCGAGGGTGCGCTGGTGTTCGATATCGTCGCTCAGCAATAGCTGTTCATAGATAAGCTTCAAGCTACCGGCAGTCAGGATTGCGCGTTCGTGGGTCAGCTGGGATTCAAGTCGTGTCAGGGCAGTCATGGGTGTGTCTCTCGGTCTGAGGCCAGTGGCAGGACGCTCAAATCAGCACGTCTCTACATCAGCAGAGCGACACGCCCGGAAAAAAATTCCATCGGCGTTGAAATTGCCCGGACAGACGGGCCTGTTGCGGGATTACGTTTCTGGTGCCCAAAGCACCTGAAACCCGGTAGAGGCCAGACTAACGAAAAAAACGCCCTTCTTATGATCGTTCCCACGCTCTGCGTCACTAGTGTCCGGTAAACATGCTTCATAGTTGAAGGCTGCCTTGGGCAGCCTTCAACTTTTCTCGCTCCTGCCTTCGTCGATCCCTCAATACTGGGGTTCCGGGCCGTTCAAACAGGACATGAACTATGCGAACCGTCAGTTCGAACAACGAGCCGGTAAATCCTGAGCGACGATGGAGTATTTGCAGTAACAGATAGCTGATCAAGGCACTGTAAATCTGCAAACGCACCGCATTTTCGGAGTAGGCATAAAAGCGTTTGAGCTTCAGATGTTGTTTGATCCACTTGAAAAATAGCTCGATCTGCCAACGATCTTTGTACAAGGACGCGATTTCTTCAGCTGTCCTCGTGAAGTCGTTGGTCACCAGAACTAACGGCGTCGCATGCCCCTCGCGCTCAACCACGACGCGTCTTACCGACTTTTCCCAGTAGTCGTTCAGGCGTTTGCCGGCCAAATGCTTTTTGCCAAACCGGACGACTTCATCGGTCATGACCGAGCTTTGCTCAGTCACGGTCGAGTGCTCATGCAGCACTTTGATATTGGCGTTTTTCTTCAGGCGGGTGACGAAAAAAGCACCTTTGGTCTGCAACTCGTGCCACCAGTTGTAATCGCAGTAGCCCTTGTCGAAAACATACGTCATGCCGGTCTGGATCGGCATTTCCAGTGCATCGCTCAGGTCGTTGACGTTGGCAGGCGTAATGTTCACGTACACCGGGGCCAGCTGCGCCAGATCCAGCCCGACATGCACTTTGAGGCCTTGGGTGATGCGGGTTTTCGTCGCGGCTGTCCAGCCATCGAAGTGAGGTCCGCGCAAGGTGATCGACGTGGAGTCAATCAGGCTAACCATGGCCCCGACCTCCTTGCGCTGCTGGCGGCTGACGGCGCTCATCAGGTACCCACAAAGGTCCTGTAATGGCCGGTAGTCACGCTTGTTCAAGGCATCGGACATTGTCGAGCGGGCAATAGGGCCGGCATTAAGATGGTAGCTATGCGGGCCGAAATTTTCGGAGATAGTCGCCAAGGACCGCAGGCTTGAGGCTTGGGTCAAATGGCCGCTGATCAGTGTCACCAGCAATTGCCAGGTCGTGCAGCGTTTGACGTAGCGATCAGCTTGGTGTGTTTCGATGGATTGCTGGAAAAACTGGCGCGGGATCGCACTGAGTAGTTGGCTTAAACGGGTGCTGGAAAACATAAGTCAAAATCGAGTCTGAAAAATCCGATTATGCCTCACAGCCGCCAACAGCAAGGGGGAGCAAGCTCCCCCCTCGTTTTTTACCGGACACTAGTGACGCTCCGCGTGGGAATGCCTCTCGGGACGCTCCGCGTTCCTGCCCCGAAGCTTGAGCCGTGACTGTCATCTTAGTGACGCAGAGCGTCACCGGCTGCATTCCCACGCAGAGCGTGGGAACGATCTTCAGGCCACGCCACCTTTGGCCTGTTGCTCCAGGTGCACTTGCAGCTCTGGATCGATCCTCAACGCCGCAGCCAGTTCATCCAGATAGTTACGTTCGGCGTCTTGCTGATCGTCCACCAGCATCACACTGGCCAGGTACATCTCCGCCGCCATGCCAGGATCCGTTGCCGACTGCGCCACATCGGCGGCGTCCAGTGGCCGTGCGACTTCATCGTCCAGCCATTGCTTGAGCTCTGGATCGTTGGTGTGGCGGCCCATTTCGGTGCTGATCATCTGCTTCTCGGTGTCATCGATCCGGCCATCGGCCTTGGCCGCGGCAATCAACGCGCGGAGGATCGCATGGCTGTGGTCCTCGACTTCGGGGCCGGACAACAGGTCAACAGTGCGCGGTGCCTGTTGCGGCGCCGAGGCCTGGCTGCGTTGCCAGGCCTGATACGCCTGGAACGCCATCATCCCCAGTGACGCCAGCGCCGCATAGTGGGTGCCACCACCTGACCGGGTCTGGGTCGAACCGCCCACGGCAGAGCCACCGCCCAGCAGACCACCGAGCAAACCTCCCAGGCCACCGCCCCGGGCGCTTGAACCGGCGCCACCGCCTAACAGGCCGCCGAGCAATCCACCGAGACCGCCGAGGCCACCTTGGGCCGACGCGCCACCGCCACCCTGTTGCAACGTTGAGCCTTGGCCGGCTCGCAGAAGTTGTTCGAGCAGATTGCTGGTGTTCATGACGATGTCCTCATCGATGGGAGTGATCCAGTCAGGCAACGATAGTCCTCGCCGGCAAATGCGCCAACACCGTTTGGCTGACGTGAACCCTTGTCGCCCTTGGCCGTCACGCTACTGACAGAAACTGACACGGCGACCTTTTATGCTGCGCCCACCCACACTGGAGCAGCCCTATGATTACTCCCCGCTATATCCTGCTTTTCGTTGAAAACCCCGCCGCCAGCGCACGGTTCTATGCGTCGCTGCTGGACCTCACGCCCGTCGAACAATCCCCTACCTTCGCCCTGTTTGTACTGGAAGGCGGCTACAAGCTGGGGCTCTGGTCGCGGCACACCGCAGAACCGGCGGTGAGCTCAACCGGTGGCGGGACCGAACTGGCGTTTCCCGTCGAGTCTGCAGAAGAAGTCGATGCACTGTTTGCCGATTGGGCGGCTCGCGGGCTGAGCATTGTGCAAACACCCACTGAGCTGGATTTCGGTCGCACCTTCGTCGCGCTTGACCCTGATGACCATCGGCTGCGAGTGTTCTACCCTCGCTAACCCGATGCCCACAGGATCAACCAACACATGGACCGCCCTCTGATTGTCGTCAGCGACGTTATCGAACCTGAAGTCGAGCAAGTACTCAGCGCCGGGCTGAGTGCCTTCAATGATCAGATGACCGGAATCAACGACCGCCAGTCGCTGGCGGTAACGGTCCGCGATCCGGAAACCCATCAGGTGCTGGGCGGTATTACCGGACGTACGTCGCTCGGCCTGCTGTTTCTCGATCTTTTCTACTTGCCCGAGTCACTGCGTGGCTCCGGGCTCGGTTCTCGACTGCTCAAAGCGTACGAAGACGAAGGTCGCCGTCGCGGTTGCAACTCGGCAGTGCTCTATACCCTCAGTTTCCAGGCCCCGGAGTTCTATGAAAAAAACGGCTGGCAGCGATTCGGGGAAGTGCCCTGCGAGCCGAAAGGCACGAGTCGGGTGTTCATGAGCAAGATGCTGTGAATGAGCCTATCTGCACCAGGTCAATCCGGAGATCGCCACGTTTGAGTAAAAAGATCGCCCTGCGCCGATGTTTCATTTAATGCCCCGAATTTATCCGGAGTATTTTTTTGCCACCCAGCTAAGATTTACAGATGGTGAACCTTATCCCCGGATACCCGGTCGATACATGCAACCTGACTTGGTTTGCCGACACCCCCAATGGAAGGGGTGATAACAGGCTTGCTTCACTTTCTGGAGAACGCCCCCGTGATATCGACCCTACACCTCGCCAGGCTCAAAGCATGGGGCGCCCATGGTTTTACCGCCACTGGCGTGGTCACTGCCTTCCTCGCAACACTCGCCTTACTGGAAAACCAGGCCACAAACTGCTTGCTGTGGCTGGGCGTCGCCCTGATTGTCGATGGCCTGGACGGCGCGTTGGCGCGCAAGGTCAATGTCCAGTCGGTGCTGCCAAGTTTTGATGGCTCGATCCTCGATCTGGTCATCGACTACCTGACGTATGTGTTTATCCCAGCGCTGTTCATCTATCGCTACATACCTTTGCCGGACTACACGCTGCTGCTGACCGTGTCGCTGATTCTCGTCTCGTCGCTGTTTTGCTTCTGCAACGTCAACATGAAGAGCAAAGACAACTACTTCCAGGGCTTCCCCGCCGCCTGGAACGTGGTAGCCCTGTGCCTGTACATCATCGCCCCGTCGCCGTGGATCACTTTTCTCACCGTCATCGGCCTGGCGCTGTTGACCGTGACCCGGATGAAGTTCCTCCACCCGTTCCGCGTGCGCAAGTTCATGCCAATCAACATCGCCGTAACGGCGATCTGGCTGCTGTGCAGTTTGTCGCTGGTGGTTAACCATCCGGTGATCAATCCTATGGTGATGGGGCTTTGGCTGCTGATGTCGGCTTACTTCCTGGGGATCTGCATCTGGCGCACGGCGCTGGAGTGGTTCGAAAGCTCGCGGAATTAAAGGTCTACAGAGCGTGGCCGACTGCTCCCGCACACCTCAGAAGTCGGCCATACAGGCTTGAGGAGAACACATCCAACATGCCCATCCATATCGTGCAACTCGGTTCACCGCGCGCCGCCAATGAAGGCCTGCGCGTGGGTACGGTACGTCGCCCGCCGCGTGGCGTGCCGAAGGCCGAGTTTGCCAGTCGTGATTTTTATGACGTGTGGCAGCCGCTGCTGTCTCCCAGCGCAGAGTTGGTCGCAGAAGCTAAAACGGCGGAAAACGCCAAAGCGTGGGGAGTCTTCAAGCGCAAGTTCAAGACTGAAATGAACCACCCAGCGCCCAGCCAATTGCTTGATCTGTTGGCTGCGTTGTCCCATCAAACATCAATGGCCATTGGCTGTTATTGCGAAGATGAAGAGCATTGTCATCGATCGGTATTGCGGGAGTTGTTAAAAGCGCGCGGGGCGCAGCTCAAATAGTAGTTGCCGCAGGCTACTCCGACATTGACCGCTCAAAATCGGGCTAAAGGATTTCGGTAAGGACACAAGGATTGGGGTCTTCAAATGAATAACCAGATTCGACTCGCCACCCCAGACGATGCGGCAGCCATAAGCCAGGTCATCATTCAATCGCTGCGCAAGTCCAATGCCCTGGACTACCCGCCCGAAGTCATCTCGCAGGTAGAGAAAAGCTTTTCTGCCGAGGCCATCCGCGCTTTGTTGAAACAACGCTTGGTCTTTGTCGCAACCATCGATAAGCGCGTGGTCGCCACGGCCAGCCTAGATCAAGACGTTGTGCGCAGCGTATTCGTCGAGCCAAGCCATCAGGGGGGCGGACTCGGCAGGCAGCTGATGGCGATGCTTCAATCTGTCGCCCAAGACGCAAAAATCGAGGTACTGCGCGTCCCCTCCTCCCTTACCGCAGAAGCCTTTTACTTCAAGCTGGGTTATCGAAAAGTCCGCGACGAATTTCACGGTGCCGAGCGCACGATCATCATGGAGCGGCGTCTGACACCCATTGTCGACGCCTCGAACTAATGGCTCATACGTGATTGACCTGGATATCTGAGGCAACACGGCCCTGCGTCCTGGAAGCCGGCTGCAGAAAACCGAGCAAGGCCTGCCGAGTGTCATGCCAGGCCGCCGGGTGTTCCATATCGAGGAAGTGCCCGGCGTTCTTGATGGTATGGAACTGGGACTGAGGGGCATGATCGGCAAAAAGCCAGGCGTCTTCTACCGAGGTGTACTCATCCCATTCGCCGTTGACAAACAGCAACGGGATTTCGATGGCCCCGACACAGGCGACGTAGCAATGGGTGTCTTGGGTCAGCACCTCATTGACGTGGAAATGCATCTGCCTGTACTCGTGCTCGGCCAGACTGCTGATATGGCGGTCATTAAAGCGTTTGAACAGCGATGGAAGGTGTTTGCCGATCGTGCTGTTGATCAAGCGACCGACATTGAGGCGGTCGCAGGCCTGGAGATGGTTCAGGCCGCTTTCCAGGTAATCGCGCATCGGCGTATTGATCCGCGCTGCGAATGAATTGATCACCGCCTTCTCGATTCGTCGCGGCCGCTGGGCCAGCGCCAACAAGGTAGCCGCGCCGCCCCAGGAAAAGGACAGCACGTGGTGCGCACAGAAGTGTTCGATTAATTCCAGCAGTATCACTGCCTCGTCTTCCTTTCGGATCGGTTGGCAGTGGAGATTGTGTTGCCTCGACTGACCGGCGTAGGGCTGGTCGTAGAGAACCACATTGAATTGCGGCTGCAGATAACGCACCGTTTGGGCAAAGGATGCGGTTGTTGCCAGCGAGCCGTTGACCAGAATGATGGTCTTGTCAGCGGCGGTGTTGAGATAGTGCTCGGTATAAACCTTGTACTTCCCGCAGATCTCGACGATGGCAGTTTTCGGCATCATGTCATTTCCTTCCTTGAACCCATTGGACTGAAGCGCACAGCGTGAGAGATGCCCACAGGGCCCTATCGCAGAAAGCACAACACGTGGACCTGACAGTGAAATGCCAGGCCAATACATTAATAACTCAGGGTGGTTTTCAAGCGTCAACGCATAGGCCTCCTCGGGCACAAACTGGCAACACGAGCAAGCAAAAACAGCGCGAGGGTGCTCCGATGGCAGCCGTGACCACTGAGTCACTGGCTGACCAGCAGTTCAGAGTTAAGCAGGGATTTCTCTGTCTGCAAGAACGCAGACGAGTTTTTGCGTCGACCCCTACGCGTTGAACGGGCTCAGATCCCGGAATTACAGTTGCAAAAAAACCGCCCGTAGGCGGCTTCGGCCGTGTGCGCTGTTGCAGAGGTGTTGGAGCGCGGACAACTGGTCAGAGCCGGTGGCCGCGAGTGGAGCCCGCAGCTTGAAATACGCTCGTACTGTTCCAAAACCAATCAAAACCCGACCATGCTGGAGCTATGGAAAACCCTGGAGATAGCTTCAAATTACGCACAAACCAAAACGCCGCTCAAAGAGCGGCGTTTTGGCGTATAGAGCGGGAAACGAGATTCACCTGTTGTTGCGAGCCTCAGGTGTTTCAGCTCCAGGGCCGGTCTCCATTCTCATCCTTGATGCGGGTTGGCAGGCCCATCACGTCCAGCGCCTTGAGGAACGGCTCAGCCGGCAGCTCTTCGACGTTGACCATACGCTGCACGTCCCACTCGCCACGGGCAACCAGCAAGGCTGCAGCCACGGGCGGCACGCCAGCGGTATAGGAAATGCCCTGACTGTCAGTTTCTGCGTAGGCCTCCTCATGATCGGCCACGTTGTAGATGAACACCTCGCGCGGCTGACCGTCCTTGGTGCCCTTGACCAGGTCGCCGATGCAGGTCTTGCCGGTGTAGCCTGGGGCCAGCGAGCTCGGATCAGGCAGCACGGCCTTGACCACTTTCAGCGGCACGACTTCCAGGCCTTCAGCGGTCTTGACCGGTTGCTCGGAGAGCAGGCCAAGGTTCTTGAGTACGGTGAACACATTGATGTAGTGCTCGCCGAAGCTCATCCAGAAACGCACGTTGGGCACGTTGAGGTTCTTCGACAAAGAGTGCACTTCATCGTGGCCGGTCAGGTACAGGTTCTGCGCCCCTACGACCGGCAGGTCGTCAGTGCGTTTGACTTCGAACATCGTGTTGCTCGTCCACTGGCTGTTCTGCCAGCTCCACACCTGACCGGTGAATTCGCGGAAGTTGATTTCCGGGTCGAAATTGGTGGCGAAATACTTGCCGTGGGTACCGGCATTGACGTCAAGAATGTCGATCGAATCAATGCGGTCGAAATACTGTTGCTGCGCCAGCGCTGCATAGGCGTTGACCACACCCGGGTCGAAACCCACACCGAGAATGGCGGTGATGTTCTTCTCTTTGCACTCCTCGAGGTGGTTCCACTCGTAGTTGCCATACCAGGGCGGCGTCTCGCAGATTTTGCCCGGTTCTTCGTGAATGGCGGTGTCCAGGTAGGCCACGCCGGTATCGATGCAAGCACGCAGCACCGACATGTTGAGGAATGCGGAACCGACGTTGATGACGATCTGCGATCCGGTTTCGCGGATCAGCGCCTTGGTCGCTTCGACATCCATGGCGTTCAGCGAGTAGGCCTGGATATCGGCGGGCACTTTGAGGCTGCCCTTGGCCTTGACGCTGTCGATGATGGCCTGGCACTTGGAGATGTTGCGCGACGCGATAGCAATACGACCGAGTTCATCGTTGTGCTGCGCGCACTTGTGGGCCACCACCTTGGCGACACCTCCTGCACCAATGATAAGCACGTTCTTCTTCAATTTTTCTCTCTCTCCTTCTCAGCCAGCTTACGAAAGGCTGGACATGTAGTCGTTGTAACCAAACTCACGAACCACCTCGACACTACCGTCGAGTTGTTTCACCACGATGGATGGCATTTTCAGGCCGTTGAACCAATTCTTCTTGACCATGGTGTAACCCGCGGCGTCGATGAACGACAGCCGATCGCCGATGGCCAGCGGGCGATCAAATTGATACTCACCGAAAATGTCTCCGGCCAGGCAGGATTTTCCGCACACCATGTAGGTGTGCTCCCCTTCGCTGGGCGCCAGCTTGGCATTCAGGCGATAGATCAGCAGATCGAGCATGTGTGCTTCGATAGAGCTGTCCACGACCGCCAGGTGCTTGCCGTTGTAGAGGGTGTCGAGCACGGTGACTTCCAGCGACGCGCTCTGTGTGATGGCGGCTTCGCCCGGCTCCAGGTAGACCTGCACGCCGTATTTCTGCGAGAAGGCCTTGAGGCGCGCGCAGAATTCATCCAGCGCATAGCCTTCACCGGTGAAGTGAATGCCGCCACCGAGGCTGACCCACTCGACCTTGTGTAGCAGATGTCCGAATCGCTCTTCGATGGTGCACAGCATTTGGTCGAACAGGCCGAAGTCGCCGTTCTCGCAGTTGTTGTGGAACATGAAGCCTGAGATCTGGCCGATGACCTGCTCGATCTTCACCGGGTCCCACTCGCCCAGACGGCTGAACGGCCGCGCCGGGTCGGCCAACAGGTAATCCGAGCTGCTCACCTGCGGATTGACCCGCAGACCGCGCACCTTGCCTGCTGAAGCCTCGGTGTAGCGCTGCAACTGGCTGATGGAGTTGAAGATGATCTTGTCGCAGTTGTCGAGCATCTCCTCGATTTCGTCGTCGGCCCAGGCCACGCTGTAGGCGTGGGTCTCGCCAGCGAACTTCTGTCGTCCGAGCTTGAGCTCATAGAGCGATGACGACGTGGTGCCGTCCATGTATTGCTCCATCAGATCGAACACCGACCAGGTGGCGAAGCACTTGAGTGCCAGCAGGGCCTTGGCCCCGGACTGTTCGCGCACATAGGCAATCTTCTGCATGTTCGCCAGCAGCTTTTGCTTGTCGATGAGGTAGTACGGCGTTTTGATCATTTCGAGGCGCCTCCGGCAAGGCCAACCAAAAAAGGATGCGCATTGTGCCTTCACTGACTGCATATCGAAAGAGCAGAACGCGCTGCTCGTTGAGTCAACCTGAACTGGACCGAGAGCATGTTGCACTGTGGGGCGTCGTACATGGCGCTGCCTTTGCCACTAGATCCCTCTCCATGCGTAGTCAACGGCTGTGTAACTCTCTGACGTTCCAGCCTCTCGATCTCGGCGTGTTGGAACCGTAATCTTAGCCGACGGGCAGCCGCCCCGTTCAGGCCTGGCTTTCAAGCAAACTGAACAGCTCCACGAATTGCCGGGTCAGCTTGTGTTGCGGTTCCAGATAGATCAATGGCTTGCTGGCCTGGTGCGACTCACGCATTTTCACCGAACTCATCAGATACGCAGACAACACCGGCATGTTCTCGGCGATCAGCTCGTCGAGCAGCCGTTGCGGCTGTGCGCTGCGAGCCTGGAATTGGTTAACGACAATGCCCTCGACCTCCAGCCTCTCGTTATGATCACTTTTGATCTCCTCGATTTCTCTCAGCACACCGTAAATCGCTTGGCGAGAAAAGCTGTCGCAATCGAAAGGGATCAAACAGCGGTCAGCGGCAATCAGCGCCGACACACTGGACATCATGTCTTTCCCTGAGTTTTATACGCTTACGCTCTGTAAAGCGGGTTCCTGCTCTGCAAGGTTGCTATGGGTTGATCAGTGTTTACACATCAGTCCATGAAGAACACCGAACCTCAAGCCCGGCTCGGAAGGCGTCATATGCGAGACACCAAACACCTTGAATGCCGCCAGCATGAGCACCAGACCGCCAGGCAAGATGCTCAGTCGATGGCTTTGCAAACCCGCCAGTCTGAGCTGTTTGACATGCCCCACTTCAAGCAGGTGCAACGACAAGCGCAACAGGCCGCTGTAGGTGATGCCGCTTTGGCCATAGTCGTTCAACCCGTTGGCCTTGAGTACTTTGGCCAGCATTCGTGCGGTGCCTGAAGAGCCAATCACCTGCTGCCAACCCAGCGCACGATAACGACGCGCCACTTTTTCAAACTGCAGAGTAGCTACCCGCTCAGCCTCCAGAAGCGTCTGAGCCGTGATACAGCCCCCCTGAAAGTAACGCGCGCCGAAGGTACCGCTGCCAATGGCAATACTCTCGGTCAACAGAGGTTGAGCGCCCTGCCCCAGAATCAATTCAGTGGAGCCGCCACCGATATCCACGACCAGTCGCCTGTTTTCTGTACCGGGTATCGTATGGGCAACACCGGCGTACACCAGTCGGGCCTCTTCATGCCCAGAGATTACGTCTATACGAAAACCCAGGTGCCGCTCCGCGCTGGCTAAAAACAGTTGAGCATTGTCGGCTTCGCGCACGGCACTGGTCGCCACTGCCCGCACACGACCGGCCTCGAAACCACGTAACTTTTTGCCAAATCGTGCGAGCGCTTGCCATCCCCGATCCAGAGCCAACTCGTCTAGCGCTCTGCCTTGAGACCCTTCCGACAAACGGACAGGCTCACGCAAGGTTTTTACTTCCTGGATCACAAACCCCTGATTCCGTCTGACTGACTGGCCGATCATCATGCGAAACGCATTGGAACCAAGATCAATGGCTGCAAACAGGGAGGCGTCTCCTTTCATGGGGATTCCTTGCAAATTCATCAACCAGCAGATGGATACCTGCTGAGCGCTCCAGACGGTTTGCGAGGATCTTGCCATGGGTTCGATGACGCTAAGATGACGCCCTCTAGCTGTCGCAGAATAAGCAGAATGTGATCCATCAGTGCCGCATTAACCTGCGGCACACTTAGCCCATCGTATTGCGTGCTCAGCCCGTTTTACCCCTTCCTGCGGCGCCCCTCCGACCGAACATACCTACAAAACGATAAATCCTCGCCTACCCCTTGCCCAATCGCCACGCCCAGACTACTGTATATCCAAACAGTATCAATAAGGCAAAAACGACATCAATGGAATGAGGCAAAAACCATGACTGTAGACATCAGCAACTTCACCATCGCTACCCCGCTTCCAATCTCCGACACCAATCCGATTGCGCTTGAGCTCATCGGTTGGCGTGCGCTAATCGAATGCCCTGATGTCGTCACGATGCTTGACGATGGATCGCTGCAGATGACGGCGCCGACACTTGGAGCTTCGAGCAAGAGCACACAACGGACTCGCTGCGAGTGGAAGGAGCCAGGTTACTGGCTATTCTCCAGCGCCGCGGACCACTGGAACCGACAAGAAATGCGACTGACGAAGGTCAACTCGCTGCAGAAAGTTGTGATCGGCCAGATTCATGTGAAGGATTCAGAGCGACCTCCGGTAAAGGTGTTCTGGAACAAAGGAAAAATCACCATGGGTTTCCGATCGAGTTACCTTCAGGACGACCCGGTCAACTCGACGATTTTGGAGAATGTACCGCTCGGTGCACCTTTCAAAATCAAC
Organism: Pseudomonas sp. ZS1P83; assembly: GCF_054897825.1. Lineage (NCBI taxonomy): Bacteria > Pseudomonadati > Pseudomonadota > Gammaproteobacteria > Pseudomonadales > Pseudomonadaceae > Pseudomonas > Pseudomonas sp. ZS1P83. Next base: position 1,664,810 of record NZ_CM142706.1, on the reverse strand, counting down.
ATTCACGCCAATTCGAGCGGTGCTGTCTCCGTATCGGCGAGCTGTAACGGCGTCAAATCGACTTCGGCGATCATGCGCCTCGACAACACCTGGGACACGAAAACACTCGCCTTCCACGGTGGCGTGTACAACCAGATCGATTACTCCGAAACCACGGACCCGGAAGACGGTTCAGTCTGCGTCATCAGCGATCTGTCCATCACTCACGCCTGATACCACCTACTCGGCCTGACTAGCGACACAGGCTGCAAGGAAGCATCACTGCTGCACCTTGGCAACAGGGTGTAGCGGGATGCGGAAAGGATCAGCCTGCGCAAGCGAAAGAGGATCAATGAGCCCAATGCCTTGGTGCGCGAGCAGTTAGAGCAAAACAACGGCTGCACGTCTAATCACCTTTTCAGCCGGCCTTATAGGCTCAGGAAATATCCCAGCTAAAGGACGCGAAAGCCTCGGGCAACCATTCGTCGCATGAGAAAGGTGGCGCGAATTTATTGACAATTCCTGGCTTAAGGTTTGCACAAGACGCTCGTAGCGGCCCCAGAACGACGTAATTCTGACGCGGCGGCACTTTAATTAACGCTTAAGGACTCCAGCGAAGCGCTTGGTCAGTCACCGGGAGATGTAACGTGTCAACTCTCAATGAAATCGCAGCGAACCACGCGAGAATGGCTAAGGCTCTTGTAGAAGAGTCGACCGGGCTAAGTGAGCGCCACACCCAAATAGTGGAAACTTTCGAAGTCCCATCCATTGATACGCAACATGTGCCCCTGCACCTCATCGCCGGAGTGCAGGACAACCACTTCGGGCAAGCAACTGGCTACTGACTCTCACCGCGCTGGATCCTGGAAGCCTCGCGCAGGCGGTAAGAGTCTTCTTGCCGTCACGGTAATCGTCGACCAGCACTTCCTGGCCTAAACTCAACTGACTACCAGCCCGTTGGGGAGCTGCGGGAGAGGTATTCCCATGCTCGAAGCTATTGAGATGCCGCGCGTGAAGCGCTTCGCCGCAAACGTTGCCGGCCGAGATTTCGTGGTCGGTGACATTCATGGCCATTTCACTCGGTTGCAGGCCGCTCTGGATGCAGTCGGGCTCAACCCCTCAGTAGATCGCCTGTTCAGTGTTGGCGATCTGATTGACCGTGGGCCCGAGTGCCGTGACGTGCTCGATTGGCTGGACAAACCATGGTTCCACCCAGTGCGGGGCAACCATGACGACTACGTGGTGTGTTTCGATACCTGCGACTTCGACAGCTGGATCGGCAACGGCGGTTCATGGTTCACGGACCTGTCGCCGTTCGAGAAGCAAGCATTCGCGGCGCAGTTCGCCAAGCTCCCTATCGCGATCGAAGTCGAAACAGCATACGGCCTGATCGGCATCGTGCACGCCGATTGTCCATTTCCATCATGGAAACAGTTGCGTAAGGAACTGGAATCGCCAGAAAGCAAGGAGCAGTTGCAGGCGGTCCAGCACGACTGCATGTGGTCACGAAGGCGGATCGATCAGATGCAAAAGCATGGCGTTGATGGCCTGCGCGCACTCGTCGTAGGGCATACCCCGCTTCTTATGCCTGTCAGCCTTGGCAATGTGATTCACATCGATACGGCTGGCTGGAGGCCGGACCGTGGCTATTTCACCCTGCTGAATCTCGAAACGCTCGAAACCATCCCCGCCTCCTGACTAAATACGGATCGGCCAATGGTATTCACTTAATAGAAAACCCGGCCTCATCAGCCGGGTTCTTTATTAGCGATTAAGTGGCATCACTGCCACCGACCCTCAACAGCACTTCGGCCCACCCTTGCCACCGTAACGAGCTTCCTGGCGTTCCCGGAAGAACACCTCGTAGCTCATCACCGGTTTGTCCGGGTGCTTGGTTTGCATATGCTCGACGTAATTGTCGTAGTCGGGCATCCCGACCATCAGGCGCGCGGCCTGACCGAGGTATTTACCGAGGCGACTCAGGTCATTGAACATGGTGCAATCCTCGATTACGCGTCCGGCAGAGCCTGGAATGGCGCTTCTTTATCCGTACGTTCTTTGGTGCCCCAAGCGGCGATACCGACCTTCAGTGCAAAGAACAGGATGCTGAAGACCACCAGCAAGAACAGCGCCGTCAATGTTGCGTTGGTGTACGCGTTGTAGATCACGTGCTGCATCTGGGTGATGTCCTTGGCCGGGGCGAGGATCTGACCGTTGGCCAGGGCATCGCTGTATTTTCTGGCCAAGGCCAGGAAACCGATCGCCGGATTGGCATCGAACAGCTTGATGAAACCGGCGGTGGTGGTGCAGATCAGCAGCCATACCGCTGGCAACATGGTGACCCAGACGTAGCGTTGGCGTTTCATTTTGATCAGTACGACGGTCGCCAACATCAGCGCGATACCGGCCAGCATCTGGTTGGAGATACCGAACAGCGGCCACAAGGTGTTGATGCCACCCAGCGGATCGATCACGCCCTGGTACAACAGGTAACCCCACATCGCCACACATCCTGCGGTTGCGATCAGGTTGGCGGTCCAGGATTCGGTGCGTTTCAGCGCCGGCACGAAGGAACCGAGCAAGTCCTGCAGCATGAAACGGCCGGCACGGGTCCCGGCGTCGACGGCGGTCAGAATGAACAGCGCTTCAAACAGGATCGCGAAGTGGTACCAGAACGCCATGGTGTTTTCACCCGGCAGGACACTGTGCAGGATCTGCGCGATACCGACCGCCAGGGTCGGCGCACCGCCGGCTCGGGCCAGGACGGTGGTTTCCCCGATGTCCTTGGCCACCGCTTGCAGAGCTTCCGGGGTAATTGCAAAGCCCCAGCTACTGACGGTTTGTGCCACCGCCACCACGTCACCGCCGACGATCGCCGCCGGACTGTTCATGGCGAAATACACGCCAGGCTCGATCACCGACGCGGCAACCATGGCCATGATGGCCACGAAGGATTCCATCAGCATGCCGCCGTAACCGATGTAACGGGCATGGCCTTCGCTGGCCAGCAACTTCGGTGTGGTCCCGGAAGCAATCAGCGCATGGAAACCCGACACCGCGCCACAGGCGATGGTGATGAACAGGAACGGGAACAGCCCGCCCTTCCACACCGGTCCGGTGCCATCGATGAACTGGGTCAGCGCCGGCATTTTCAGGTCGGGCATGGTGATCAGGATGCCGATCGCCAAGGCCACGATGGTGCCGATTTTAAGGAAGGTCGACAGGTAGTCACGCGGCGCCAGGATCAGCCACACCGGCAATACCGCTGCGACGAAACCGTAGCCGATCAGCATCCAGGTAATCTGAATCCCGGTGAAACTGAACGCCTTGGCCCAGACCGGATCAGCGGCAATCTGCCCGCCCAGCCAGATCGAACCCAGCAGCAGCAACACGCCGATCACGGAGATTTCGCCGATGCGGCCCGGGCGGATGTAGCGCATGTAGATGCCCATGAACATCGCGATCGGGATGGTCGCCATCACCGTGAAAATACCCCACGGGCTCTCGGCCAGGGCCTTGACCACAATCAGCGCCAGCACTGCGAGGATGATGATCATGATCAGGAAGCAGCCAAACAGCGCGATGGTCCCGGGGATGCGGCCCATTTCCTCACGAACCATGTCGCCCAGAGAGCGACCGTTGCGGCGGGTGGACATGAACAAGACCATGAAGTCCTGAACGGCACCGGCCAACACCACGCCGGCAATCAGCCAAAGCGTACCGGGCAAATAGCCCATCTGCGCCGCCAGGACCGGACCCACCAGCGGCCCCGCGCCAGCGATGGCGGCGAAGTGGTGACCGAAGAGGATGTGTTTGTTGGTCGGGACGTAGTCCAGACCGTCATTGTTGACGACAGCGGGCGTGGCACGATTGGGGTCGAGTTGCATCACCTTGTTGGCGATGAACAGGCTGTAGTAACGATAAGCGACGAGATAGATAGCGACTGCTGCGACTACGATCCAGAGGGCATTGATCGCTTCGCCGCGGCGCAGGGCCACGACACTTAGCGCAAACGCTCCCAGGACAGCCACGGCAAACCAGGCGAGGTGTTTAGCCAGACGGGGCATAGCGTGTCTCCTGCCGACAGCCAGTGGACTGCGGCGGTAATTTTTATAATTGTGTCCGCTGTGCGGAGCTGGCCCAATATCCCCGCATACCGTCTACAAATAAATCCGCGTTACTACGTACGCGGCGTCTACGTAGTTCTACGTAGACGGTTGGTCATCCCGTCCAGCACCGCTACTGGACGCGCGTATCTTTGGCATATGATGCCGGGCCTTCGCCTTCCCTCGGTCCGGACAGGAGCAGAGATGCAGCTCAAACACAAAATCGTCGCGCTCGGGATTCTGCCGCTGGTGTTGGCCATCGCTGTCATCTGCGCGCTGGTGATTTCGATGAACCGACAACTGGGTGAGCAACAGGCGCAACTGATCGAAGACAGCATTCTGGCGAGCAAGCGCGCAGAACTTAAGAACTACGTCGAAATGGCGCAAAGCCTGATCGAGCCGCTGTACGACGACGGCCACGGTGACGCACACGCACAGCAACAAGTGCTGGAAGAACTGCGCAAGCTCAGTTTTGGCATCAATGGCTATTTCTTCGTCTACGACCACGAAGGTCGCAGCCTGATGCACGCGCGCCAGTCAGAGTTGGTGGGCAAATACCTGTGGGACATGAAGGACCCTCACGGTTTGCCAGTGATCCAGGCGTTGCTCCAAAGTGCGCAATCAGGCGAAGGCTTTCAACGCTACGCCTGGAACAAACCCTCTTCCGGCCAAGTGACCGACAAGCTTGCCTATGTGGTGATGCTGGATCGTTGGGGCTGGATGCTCGGCACCGGCATTTACCTTGAAGACGTTGAGCGCGCGACCCAACAGGCGCGTGACGAAGTGGCCCAAGGCATTCGTAAAACCATGCTGGCGATTGCCGCGGTGGCCCTCGTGGCGGTGCTGTTTGTCTTCGCCAGCGGCATGACGCTCAACGTCAGCGAGCATCGTCTGGCCGACAAAAAACTTCAGCGCTTGACTCAGCGTATCGTCAGCTTGCAGGAGGAAGAGCGATCCCGGGTTTCCCGTGAACTGCACGACGGCATCAGCCAACTGCTCGTCTCCATCAAATTTCAGTTCGAGCTGGCCAGCCATCTGCTCGAGAACGGGCAAGCACAAGACAAGGGTTTGAGCACGCTGAGGGACGCCACGAAACGCCTGGGGGAAGCGATTGGCGAGGTTCGCAGCCTCTCTCACGACCTGCGCTCGTCGCTGCTCGATACCTTGGGCCTGCCGGCGGCGATCGGTCAACTCGCCGCAGAATTCGAGCAGCGCAGCTGTCTCAAGGTGACTTACGACGATAATGAATTCGACTGTCACCTGGTCGATGGCGCAGCCGTGTCACTGTTCCGGATTGTGCAAGAAGGCCTGACTAATATCGAACGACACGCCCAGGCTAAAAACGTCTCCATTACCCTGCACGGGTCTGAAGAGTCCGTACGGTTGACGGTGGTCGATGACGGTATCGGTTTCAACGTCGCTCAGGTCGAACGTCGTCATGCGGGCATTGGCCTGCGTAATATCCGTGAGCGTGTCGAGCATTTTGGTGGACGATTCGACCTGATCTCGATGCCGGGAAGAAGTGAGCTGGACGTTCTGCTGCCGATGAAAGTGCCCGGCGCAAAACGCTGACGCGCCCCACAACAACTAGAGTGAATGCCGCGATGAGCCTGCCCTACCCGATCCGCGTCGCCCTGGTCGACGATCACGCCCTGGTCCGCGACGGCATCAAAGCGCTGCTGGCGGTCATGGCCCCCCTGGAAGTGGTGGGCGAAGCCGAGAGTGGCGCGCAGGCCATTGAAATGGTCGGTCGCTGCCAGCCGGACCTGTTGCTGGTCGACATCAGCCTGCGGGACATGAACGGGCTTGAGCTGACTCGGGTGTTACGCAGCCAGTACCCGTCGCTCAAGGTGCTGGTGCTCAGCATGTACGACAACAATGAATACGTGAGTGAGTCCGTTCGCGCGGGTGCCAGCGGCTATGTACTGAAGAACTCACCGTCGCGGGAAATCATTGCGGCGATCGAAGCCATCGTCAGTGGCGGGACGTTCTACAGCGCCGAGATCGCCCAGCGGCTCATCGCCGATAAAAGTACCGACAACGAGCTGACACCGCGCGAAAGCCAGGTGTTGTACAAGATGGCTCAGGGGCTGAACAACAAGGAGATGGCCCGCGAACTGGACATTAGCGTCCGGACGGTAGAAACCCATCGCCTGAGCATCCGTCGCAAACTCAACATCGACAAACCGGCGGCCCTGGTCAAATACGCGATTGATCACGGGATCATCTCTCGGTAGCGGACAGGGATCATTGGCCGCTGTGATTCTGGTCCTGCGCTGGAGCAAGTTGCGCGCACCGGCCCGAATTTCAGGCAAAAAAAATCCCAGGCAGCTGATGGACGCCTGGGACTCAAAATGCATAAACCGTGGTGGTGAACGCGGGGCGAATATTACTTAATACTTCTGCCTGTAACAAGATATTTTGATTCACTATCCAGTTACTAAAACGTCTAACTCATTAAATATCCACACATTTTTTATGGACGAGCGCCGGCAAGGGCTGATTTACAGGTACCAGCGATACTCTCGCGCACTGATGTCCTGCAGGAATGCCAAATGGTCCTGGCGCTTGTTTTCGCAGTAGACATCCACAAATTCCGCACCCAAACCTTCGCGCAGCTGCGCATTTTTTTGCATGGATCGCACGGCCTCCAACATCTCCAGCGGGAAGTCGATACCGCTGTCACGATCTTCGTTGAGAGATGCAATCGGTTCACGACCGATTTCCAGCCCTTGCTCCAGCCCTACCAGAATCGCCGCTAACACGAGATAAGGGTTGGCATCCGCGCCCGCCAGGCGATGTTCGATGCGCAGATTTTTAGCGTCCGATTCAGGCACCCGCAGGCAAGCGTCACGATCTTCAAACCCCCAACTGGCGCGCGTCGCGACGTTCACCGTGCCGCTCAAGCGACGCATTGCGTTGTGATTCGGTGCAAAGATCGGCATGCAATGCGGCAACACTTCAAGGCAGCCGGCCACCGCATGGCGCAGCGCCCGCTGATTGTCAGCCGCCAACAGGTTATTTCCGGCCTCGTCATAAAGGCTCACATGCACATGCATGCCACTACCGGGGTGCTGCAAATAGGGTTTGGCCATGAAGCTGGCGCGGTGGTTGTACTTGAGCGCCACCCCTCGTGTGCTGCGGCAAAACAGGGCCGCCCAGTCGGCCGCACGCAGGCCGTCGTCAAGGTGACCAAAATTGATCTCGAACTGGCCTGGGCCCAGCTCCGCAGTGATCACCGTGGCGTCGATGCCTTGCGCCCGCGCGGTCTCGACCATGTCAGCGAGTACCGGTGAAAATCTCGACAGCCGTTCGATGTGCATATTCGGCTGATCATCGGCATCGTCCGTCAGCTGATCGCGAGGGAACTGTGGCAAGCCGTCACGTAGCTGGCGATCGAACAGATAGAACTCCAGCTCGAACGCGACCACGGGGAAAATCCCTTTTCGGCCAAGGCGCTCGAGCACCTGCGCCAACACTTCGCGTGGCTCGAAGACGATTGGCTTTTCAGTACCGCTTGAGGTAATCAGCATCTGCCCCAGCGGTTGCTTTTCCCAACTCACTGGTTTGAGCGTGCCGGGCACCAGTCGGCGGGGAGCATCCGGATCACCGTCGTTAAAACAGTAGTCGCCGATTTTGAACAGACCGCCCTGCGTGCCCAGCAACACACAGTTTTGCGGCAGCTTGAGCACGCTGCCTGCGGCAACCTTCTCGAGCATTTCTATCGGGTAGCGCTTACCGTAAAAATGCCCGGGAATATCCAGGGAAATCAGGTCAACGTAACGCACCTCAGGGAAGCGCTGGCGAAACGCGCGAACCTCAGCAACCAGATCAGAGCAGACAGCATCCATCGTTAGTGTTCCTTGTTGTTTTTATCAGGTGTAAACCCAGAGCACTCGGGTGAGCTGATCCGAGCGGTTGCCGTAACGACAATGCGTGTGACTGGCCAGTTGAAAACTGTCACCGGCACGTAATGTCACCGGTTGATTGTCATCCAGCCACAGCGTCAGCTCCCCCTCAAGGACATACCCACCCTGCTCCGAGCTGTCATTCATGTGCCGATCGCCACTGCTGGCGCCGGGCTCCAGTTGGCTTTCAAGCATTGAAAAGGACGCCCTCATCTTTGGAGAAACGAGGATGTCGGTAATCCCGTCGGCGTAATACAGCGTGCGTCGCTCATCCGGGCGGGTTACCCAAGGCAATGCCATAGGCTTGGGCAAGCTGTAGAAATAAGTGGTCGGCACGCCAAGGGTTTCGCTGATGGCGGTCAAGTCCGCCACCGTGGGACGCGACAGCCCCCGCTCGACTTGCGAGAGAAAGCCGACCGAACGACCGATTTTGTCCGCCAAGTCTTTCAGCGTGTATTTTTTGTGTTTGCGCAGGTCCTGGATCAAGATCGCCAGCGCCGAGATTTCTTCTTGCATGTCCATCTAAAGGCTTCCAGAAATTGATGCTTCAAAGGCTGTCGCGCAGCCGATACCAGGCCTTGCCGATGGCTTCCAGCGGTGCTGCCAAATACTTTCCACCGGGAAAACTGCCGTTGATCAAACCCTGGTACAACGCCAGCTCATCCGGCTGGCCAAGTATCGCGTCGGACACGGCGCGGGCCCCGGCTAATGTCGGCAGCACGCCGTGCCCGGAGTAACCCTGTAGCCAGTAGAGATCCCCACGTCGACCGATGTCTGGCGTGCGCTTGAGGGTGAGGTCGATGTGTCCTCCCCATGCAAAATCCAGCTCGACGCCCTTGAGCTGGGGAAATACGCGCTCCAGATAAGGCCGCGTCGCGGCCGCGATGTCCTTCGGCATGCCACCCAGATACGTGCAGCCACCGCCGAACAGCAGGCGGTTGTCCGGCGTACGGCGGAAATAATCAAGGACAAACTGGTTGTCGGTGACGCACACATTGTTCGGTAGCAACGCGCTCGCCTGCTTCTCTGAAAGTGCCGCGGTGGCCACCTGGTAGGTGCCGACCGGCAACACGCAACTCGATAGTTTCGGATCAAGCCGATCCAGATAGGCGTTGCACGCCAGCACTAACACGTCCGCCTGAATGCGTCCGCGCTCAGTGGTGACCACATAACGATCGCCTTCTTCGCGATAACTCAGCGCCTTGCTGTGTTCATGAATGCATCCACCGGCACGTTCAATCGCGGCAGCCAGCCCGAGCGCCAGTTTCAGCGGATTCAAATGCCCGCCTTCAGGATCAAACAGGCCCGCCTGATAGCGGTCACTGGCGACCCATTCCGGCAACGCCTCGCGCGCAATGAACTGCAAACTATCGTGGCCCCACTTGTGGCTGGCCTCGTGTTGCCACTCTGTCAGCAGACTCACCCGTCGCGGCATCACCGACGTCCAGAGGTGGCCGGGCCGATAGTCGCAGTCGAAATCATGGCGTGCGGGCAACGCTCGCAACTCTCGTGCTGCCCAGCGCATGCTGTCCCATAACCGGCGCGCGCGCTCATAACCCAGCGCCGCCTCCAACGGCGGCATGTCACACGACCAACCGAGAATGGCCTGACCGCCATTGCGGCCCGAGGCGGCCCAGGCCACCCGACTGGCTTCCAGCAAGGTCACGCGTTTGCCGGCCAGGGCCAGACGCAACGCCGTATGCAATCCACTGAAGCCGGCCCCGATGATCAACACTTCAGTGTCCTGCTCGCCCTGCAAAGGGACTCGATCCAACACTCGATCCGCGCAGGTGTGGGCGTAATAGCTGGAGACGTGCTGGGTAGATTGCTGAAACATGCGGGCCTCGTGAATTTTTATACTTTTAATTTCATGAAAAAGTACAGGTTAAATTTCACGCCCGCAACCGTTCAAGGCGCAAAAAAAAATCCCGCCCAAGAGAACCCGGGCGGGATTTTTTAAACAGACAGCGTTATTAAAGCAACGCTGCCGACGTTTCAGGCGATAGCAATCACCGGCTAAACCTTACAGGCAGTCACGCACTGCCTTGCGCAGCGCCCCTGATTTCGCCCAGGGCGGCCCCTGATAAAGCGATACGTGACTGCCATCCTTCGATTTCACAATATCCACGATCTCGTCGGCCGTGATGATGCTCGGTGCCTTGATCCTGTAGCCGTTGGAAATCGCTGATTGGGTTGTATTGGGTATTTCCTGCTGCCACGCCGGCAGAACGCACGCGGCATAGTCTTTTGGCACCTTGTTGCTGTACTTGCTGACATTTGGCTCACCAGGCACCAAAGAAGCGGGCAACGAACAGCCTGCCAGCAACGCCAACCCTGCTCCCCCAATCAACTTGTGCATGACGCTTCCTTATCCTGAAAAAGAGGAATGTAGCGCGTCGCTGGCCAGACATCCATCCACCGAACAGCACTCAGCGAGGCGCGTTGTTATCGCCCGGATCCGGGTATGACCTCTCGTTGAGATAGGTCATCCATCTTTCGTACGCTTCATGCTGCCATTGAGTGACCCGCTCCCATTCCGGGCCGCTCAGCTGATGTGCGGAAATCAGTTTCATCATTTCCGTGGTAGCCGCGTCCATGTCAACCATCAGCTCATGGGCATGAAATCGAAAGTCATCGGTGGTGGTCATTGGAAGTTGCCTCGCCCTGGCGAAAATTCACTACCTCACTACGACATCAGATCTGCTCGTTCGCGTTCATTTTCCCGACAAAAGGCTACACCAACGGCCCGGACGAACGAAACGCCCTGACTTGGCAAATGGGACTAAAATTTCGTAGCAGAGACTTTCAGGAGGTCATCATGTGGCTCAACGAATCTGAAAACGAACTTCGGCGTGACTTGCAAGGCGTTGCGTCGGATTTGAGATGGTCAGCGGTAGAGCTTTTGCGCATCGCAGAGCAGTTACGCCAGGCCGGCAATGATGTGGATGCGCAAGCAGCCCAAAAGCTGTGCGATTTGTTTCAGGGAGATGAAGACCGACTGAAGGGTTATGCCGAGGAAGTGAAAGCCAAGGTTATCACTCGAACGAAAGCTCATTAGCAGGAGCGTTGCCATGAACAGCCCTCTATGCGCGCTGGCCGTCGTACTGGCAGCGTCGGGTGGCTGCAGCACCGAGGTGCGCGTCTATCGGGATCAACCGTTGGTCGCAAAGGTCGAAACCGGCATGAGCAAGGATCAAGTCCAACAGATCGGCGGCCAGCCTTTATCGGTAATGAATCGCACCGTTGAGCCTGGCACTTGCTTTGACTACAAGCTACGCAGGCCGGCCATCAGCAAACGTACAATGCTTTAGAACCTAACTAACTGTTAACCTAGCCTAACTCGTTGTGCGCGACTTAGCGCGCCGGCCAATTCCACCGCCAGCATATCGATGCGGTTACGAATTGGGGGTATCCAGATGTTGGTCAAGCCGGGTACACGCACCACGCGGTCCAGCTCTTCCAAAAGCTTTTCCTGGGTCATGCCTGGACGCCATTGCTCATGTGGCTTGAACTGGATCGTGGTTTCGAACATCTCCAACGGTGCCGGGTCAGTGGCGGTTTCAGCACGACCCGCTTTACCAAAGTCGTGTTAGACGTCCCTCCTGAGCTTCCAGCATGAACACCGGAATGAACGACAGGGTGATGATCAGCAGGCAGAAAAACAGTGCTGGTCCGACCTCCACCGCTGCTTCGGTCATCAAGTGCCGATAGTCTCGCGAGCGTTCTTGCCGCTGCGCAAAATCACCACGCCGCCGACAGTCTCGCCCTCGCCATCGAGTTCGGTGATGCCGCGACGCATTTCCGGCCCTAGCTGGATCGTGGCGACATCACCAAGGGTGACCGGCTCTATTCCGAGCTCATTTCCATTTCCGGACTTAAGGTGCCTAGCCACGCGACGAGACAAATTATGATGATTGCCATTGTAAATTCGAGCGTCATGCTGCGGCGCAAAGCATTGACCGCGACAGAATACTCTCCGTTTCGAACTGACCGTTCTAATACCGGACTAAGGTGAAAACGGTTAAGCGTGGCTAATACGATCATCCCAGCGAAGAGCAAGATCTTCAAAAATAGCAGCTGGCCATAATTACTAAGCATCACCTCATCGAGATTTGGCCCAACGATAAACAGGTAATTTACTACGCCCGTGACGCTTATGATCACAACAATCACTGCGCCGGCCGATTCAAAGCCAGTCAGTACCCGAGCAAGAATTTCTGCCTCTTGATCGCTTTTGAGCGATTTCAAACGCAGTAGTAAGGCAAATGCTGCTAGCGCGCCCAACCAGCCACCTGCGGCCCATAGGTGGAAGATATCGGTTATAAAATGCCAGTAGCGGCGGCTTCCCTCATCCATCGCGCCGTGCCCCGTCCATGCCAACGTACCCAACGCAATTGCTCCGCAAACGGTGACGATCCAGAGACTTAATGTCGGATGTCGCTTATTTAAAGCGACGCCAATGACTGCCATCACCAACGCAGCTATTCGGACCATCCAGGTCAACCCGACGTCGGTTCCCATGAGGACCATTTGAAAAATATGGTGATGGAGCTCCATAAACTCCGACACGCCGCTCATTGCTTTCGCAAGCAACAACATGGCGGTGAGGGACAGAGCTACACCTACAACGGAAGTACCGTAAAGAAGCGACTCAAAATTCAAGACCGTGCCCGATACTCTTTCCTTTCCCCTGAGGCTGTACAAGCCGAAAATTGCCAAACCGAATAGCAACATCAGGTCAAAATAAAGAGCAAAGCGAACCACAATGTTTATTGAGTCGCTCATAAATCATTTCACTTTGAATGAGAAGTTGCCGGTGATCGGGTGAGTGTCCGAGGAGACGGCACGCCATTCGACTTTGTAAGTACCGGTGGTCAAAGGTGCTGCCGGTGTAATCACCATCGTTTTCGGATCACCACCACCAGCGACGGCTGCCTTAACACCCATTGGAGAGTTCGGCATCCCTGGCATATCGGTCATGATCAGTTTTGCACCGGAAAACTGAGTCGTAAGATTCTCAGAAAAATGCAGCTCAATTTTCGAAGGGGCCGCCGCATCCGAGCCTTCTGCCGGAGTGGAAGAAAGAAGCTTTGGATGTGCTTGAGCAAGTGCACTCAGAAGCAAACCCGCGGTAAGTGCAACAGCTACGGTGGTAGTTTTAAGAAATGACATGCAAGACTCCTCACAGCAAGAGCTGTTGATTCGAGGTTTGTTTGGGAATATCTAGTTTTTAGTTTTTGTTTCTTGTCCAAAACCACTGATGAAATAGCGAGTAGTCTCCGTACCCTGAGGCCGCGAGAACGGAAAACTTACTGGAATCTCAACGTCACAATGCAGGAACACGATGCCACACGAACGCAAACTGTTCGATTACATTTCAGTCAGCTTGAGCGCGGGCATTGGCCGTGGATTGACGGGGTAACAAGACGTAAAAAGGAGGCTGCAAGCCTGTTATATCGGGGCTTTCGCTCATTTAAAGCTGACGCACGCGGACGCGGGTCACAGGTTGAGCGGTCGACCCTGATCTCAAACACGACGTCGTTTAGCTCATTTTCAAGTCAACACTCGGAAACTGTAGATGAAAGGCCGTTTTCCCATCGAATGACGTACACCATATTTTGCCATCATGCGCTTCAATAATTGATCGGGTAATCGACAGCCCTAGCCCCGCGTTGCTTGGACTGCCTTCTCGCCGAGCTGGATCCACGCGATAAAAACGATCAAATAGCTTTTCAAGGTGTTCTGGGGCAATGGGTTCTCCATGATTCTCCACGACGACCATTACCGACCTCTCCTTCTGTTGGATATCGACACTAATGGACTTCCCTTCAGAGGTGTAGCGCAGCGCATTTGAGAGCAGATTAGAAATCGCTCTGTGAAGCATTAGAACATCGCCTCGGACACTGCCCCTTCCTGAAACCGTGAGCTCAATACCTCGCTCATCAGCCAACAAGCGGTAGTACTCAAGCAATTTTTCTACGACCTCCACCAGGTCTATTGGTTTGTTCTCATGCGTGATCAGACCGTTGTCTGATTTCGCCAGAAAAAGCATGTCATCAATCATCCGACTCATACGCTTCAAGTCATCAAGATTAGAGTACAGATTGTCTTCGTAGTCCTCGATATTCCTTTTTCTTGAAAGCACCACTTCCGTGTGGGTCATCAAGTTGCTGACGGGGGTTCGTAATTCGTGAGCAATGTCCGCAGAAAAATTCGATAAACGGACAAACGCATCGTCCAGCCTGGACAACATTGCGTTGAATGACAGCACCATCTGCTGAAGCTCTTTGGGAACGGGAGCTAGGGGAATGCGCTCTTTGAGCGATTTAGCTGACATTGAGGCAGCGACCCGTGTGACTTGGTGAATGGGTCGCATACCACTGCTTGCGACCACCCAACCGAGGGCAGCGCTGACTAATGCGCTGATCACCAGCCCTATCCAAAACCATCGTTCAAGCGTCTCGAAAAAGGACATATGCTGAGTAACGTCAAAGATCAGAATGACGGTCAACGGTTTGTCTTGCCCTGGCACAACAGCTTGTGCCGTTACGCCACGGAACATCTGCTCTTGCTTTCGCCACTCCCAGACGTTGTTGTTTGGGGTCGTGCGGAACTCATCTGGAAGATCAACCGGGCCGGGATCAGCAAACATCAGCTTGCCGTCACCATCGATTATTAGGGCAGTCAAATCACGGTGAGCACCCAGTAACGCCTCCAGTTCAGGCTTAAAATCGCTGAATTGATCAATGCTGTTCAACCCGGCCAGAATTCTTTGCGTCGAGTGGAGCTTTTCGTTCAGTGCCTGCTGATCCAGCATCTTGAAGTGATGCCGGCTAAGATTGTTGAAACTGAGTCCGGCAACCGTGAGCACGCCCGTTACAGCAAGCATGAACATTAGGCTCATGCGGGTCGTCAGGGACATTCGCTTCATTGCGACTCCGAATCAGGCGAGTCGAGCATGTAACCCATACCCCGCGCGGTGTGAATCAGCTTGACCTCAAAATCATCATCGATTTTTGCTCTCAATCTCCTTACCGCGACCTCGATAACGTTGGTATCGCTGTCGAAGTTCATGTCCCAAACCTGGGAGGCGATAAGTGATTTCGGCAGCACCTCCCCTCGACGACGTAGCAACAGCTCAAGCAGCGCAAACTCTTTGGCCGTAAGGTCTATGCGCTTGCCTCCACGAATGGCCCGACGTTTGAGCAGGTCCACCTCCAGATCAGCCAATTTCATAAAGGTTTGCGAGGGAGCGCTGTTACCCCGACGCAGCAACGTTCTGACGCGAGCCAACAGTTCAGAAAATGCGAAGGGTTTGATCAGGTAATCATCTGCCCCGAGTTCAAGTCCTTTCACTCTATCTTCAACGCGGTCTCGCGCCGTGAGAAAGAGCACGGGAACATCTTTTCCGGATGCACGAACCTTCTGAAGTACTTCCCAGCCATCCAGCCCAGGCATCATGACGTCTAGAATCAGCAGGTCATAGGCCTCGCTCAAAGCGTGCTGAAGCGCCTCTTTGCCATTGGTAAAGCGATCCACATTGAACCCCGCCTCCGTGAGTCCTTGCTCCAAATAGATACCTATTTTGGGTTCGTCTTCAGCAACCAGAAGTCTCATGGGGGGGCTCTCAAATAATGATGAAGCGAAGTCTGCAACGAAACACACCAGCTAACCAGCAACTGACAGAAAAGTAATATTGGCTTCAGGTAGATGTCAGCGAGCGCTGTCTAGGGTTCACACATGAGCACTTTTGCTCGACCGACTCTTCAGCATGGTATGGGAGCCGGAAATCAATTCCATAAGCCAAATGCAGCGGGAGCACAAAATGATGCTCTCAGAGTGCCATCAGTAATTCGTGCTCAACGCATTTTCTGGTTAGAGCGTGATAACAGGGCGTCATCTTGACGCCGTATTTATTTCGAAAACTGACAGAAATGTAGTGTTCAGGTCAGTTTACTGGCAGCTCCGCATCATTAGCATAGCCAGTGTTTCCCACTTACTCTCGAGGTCACCATGAACGCTAAGCTTGTTACCCCAGTCATCGCAGCAATCACCCTACTATTCGGTGCTACGGCCATGGCCAGCGTAGGTCATGGGAAAGAGGACATCGGCCAGCCTGGAGTCGCCTCTGAGGTTACCCGTACGGTGGAGGTGGAGATGGGTGATATTTTCTTCAAGCCTGAAAGCATCGACGTAAAACCTGGTGAAACCGTTCGATTTATCCTTCGCAATGAGGGTTCGATGCTGCACGAGTTCAACATCGGCAAAGCCGCTGCTCATGCAGCGCACCAAAAAGAAATGGCTAGCATGTTCCAGAACGGGACGCTTAACCCCACCGGTACCGGGAAAACGATGAGCGACATGGGCCACAGCATGGGTGGAATGAAGATGGTCGGAATGGAACACAACGACCCGAACAGCGTCCTGATCCAGCCAGGCGCAACCCAGGAGTTGATCTGGACCTTCAACAACAGCACTGGGCTTCAATTTGCCTGCAACGTGCCCGGGCATTATCAGTCAGGGATGGTCGGTCAGTTTGACCTGAAATAAGCCAGAGCTGGCTGCTAACACCGCTTCGACGCAAGAGTTGGCTACGCTCTATCGCAGAGATCACAGCAACGCTCACACAGTGGGGGTTTAGATCATGAGTAACCATCAGCATCCGGATGGAAACACCACCGCACCATTTTGGAGGCGCAAAACAGGCGTTGTACTAATCATGCTCATTGCGATTGGTGTCTTTTACGTTTTGCGGGAGCATTTCAGCCACGTTTATCCATTTTGGCCTTATCTGATTCTGTTGATCTGTCCATTGATGCATTTTTTTGGACATGGACATGGACATGGACATGGCGGACATAGCCATGGCGATCAGGCAGCAACCCACAAGGACGAAAAAGGGAAATAGCCATGCCTACCATATCGAGCCACCACGACCACAGTCACGCCCATGCTGCTCCGCTCAATGACGATGATCTACGTGACCCGGTGTGCGGAATGGCAGTCACTTCACCAAGTAAATTGGGTGAGTCTTATCAGGGACAGACATATCAATTTTGTAGCCTGAAATGCCAGGAGAAGTTTCGAGCTGATCCTGAACGCTACAGCGGTAATGTTTCGAGCGCCGAATCCCGCGTCACCACTCCAGAGTCTGCGGTACAAACAGGCACTGAGTTTACCTGTCCGATGCACCCGGAAATACGCCAGCCCGGACCCGGCAACTGCCCTAAATGTGGCATGACATTAGAGCCGGTCATGCCCGCGCTCGATGAAGAAGAAAATCCTGAACTCCGGGATTTCGCCCGCCGCTTTTGGTGGTCGCTGCCATTAACCGTGATAGTGACCGTGCTCGCCATGGCGGGACACTCGTTACAACTCCTCCATGGCTCGATCCAAAACTGGATCGAGCTCGCTCTGGCGACACCGGTGACCTTATGGGCAGGTTGGCCATTTTTTGTAAGGGGCATCGCATCTATTAGCAATCGCAGTCCAAACATGTGGACTCTAATTGGTTTAGGTACCGCCGCCGCCTATCTTTACAGCGTCGCGGCAACACTCATGCCCCAACGTTTTCCCGCTACCTTCGTTCAAGATGGCCGAATCGGCGTCTACTTCGAAGCAGCCGCGGTCATCATCTCGCTCACCTTGCTTGGGCAGGTTCTCGAACTCAAGGCCCGATCGCAAACCTCTGCGGCCATTAAGTCTCTTCTCGGCCTATCTCCCAAAACGGCACGCAGGATCAACGCAGATGGCCAGGAGGAAGACATTCCTATCACCCATGTGCACCTGGGTGACCATCTGCGCGTCAGACCTGGTGAAAAGGTGCCGGTTGATGGGTCTGTACTGGAGGGCGAAAGTGCAGTGGATGAGTCCATGCTCACTGGCGAGCCAGTGCCGGTAATGAAGAGATCTGGGGATACCTTGATCGGTGCAACACTCAATACTCATGGGAGCTTAGTAATGGAGGCGCAAAAGGTCGGCGCCGAAACCATGCTCTCGCAGATCGTACAGATGGTCGCTCGGGCCCAACGCTCCAAAGCGCCAATGCAACGAATGGCAGACACGATTGCCGGCTACTTTGTGATGGGTGTTATCACGATTGCAATACTGACACTCGTAGGCTGGGGGCTCTTCGGCCCGGAACCCAGCTGGGTCTTTGGTCTGATCAATGCTGTCGCCGTGCTGATCATTGCTTGCCCCTGTGCGCTGGGGCTTGCAACACCCATGTCGATCATGGTTTCGACAGGTAAGGCAGCCAGCATGGGGGTGCTGTTCAGGGATGCCAGTGCCATCGAAAAACTTTGCAAAATCGACACGCTGATTGTCGATAAGACAGGCACCCTGACAGAAGGCCGGCCGGTGTTTCACAGTGTGGAGGCGACACCCAGTTTCAAACCTCAAGATGTTCTTCAGCTAGCCGCCAGCCTTGATCAAGGCAGCGAACATCCCCTGGCTCATGCCATCGTCGATCACGCTCGATCCGAGAAAATTGAGCTCACCAAGCCCCAATCCTTTGAGTCTGGTTCAGGTATTGGGGTCAGTGGCCTGGTTGATGGCAAGAAGATACAGCTGGGCAACACGGCGTTGATGGAAGCCGCCGGCGTGAGTACCAAGACCCTACAAGACCGTGCAGAGTTGTTACGTCTTGAAGGCATCAGCATCATCTATGTCGCAGTTGACGGGGTATTGGCAGGGTTGCTGGCGGTGTCAGACCCGATAAAACCGACCTCCAAAGAAGCAGTGACCAAGCTCAAAGCTGATAACGTAAAAATCATCATGGCCACCGGAGATGGGCTCACGACCGCTCGGGCTGTCGCCAGGGAGATGGGTATTGAAGAAGTACATGGTGAAGTGAAGCCTCAGGACAAGGAACGCCTCGTTGCAGACCTCCAGCAATACGGGCGGAAAGTTGCCATGGCTGGTGACGGCATCAACGACGCACCGGCCTTGGCGCGGGCAGATGTGGGCATTGCAATGGGGACAGGGACTGACGTTGCGATGAATAGCGCGCAACTCACGCTGGTTAAAGGCGACCTGATGGGAATTTTACGTGCACGGGCCCTTTCGGTTGCAACAGTAAAAAACATGCGGCAAAACTTGGGTTTCGCCTTTCTTTACAACGCGATGGGTATCCCCCTAGCCGCAGGCCTTCTCTATCCACTGACGGGACACCTCCTGTCGCCAATGATCGCCGCCATAGCAATGAGCGTCAGTTCGGCGTCTGTAGTTTTCAATGCATTGAGACTGAGGAATATCCGAATTGACTGAGCGTCAATGATGCTCACAACCCGAAACAGATAACTGTTGACCTTGCCATCGTGTCAACGTTGATGCTGTCGGTGCGGTGAAAAGAGACCGCTCAGCACGAGAGGAATAACCATGTTCGTCTTAGATGTATCAGGCATTGGTTGCGGCAGTTGCGTCAGCAAAATTACCAAAGCAATTCAATCACTCGACAACCAAGCTAAAGTTTCCGTGGATCGGGCAGCTGGTAAGGTGAGCGTTGAAAGCGTGGAAAGCCCAGAGCAGGTTCGCAGAGCAGTTGAAGCTTTAGGTTTTCCTTCCCAGATCAGCGCTTGAGAGGATGCCGTAATCGGGACAGTTGCAGGGCTCCAGCCGACGTCGACCAGTAATGCCTGTCGACGATAGCGGGCTAAATAGATAGCCGCCGTCAGCTCAGCAGGGCGTGCACCGACGATAAGGTAATCTTCCGCTCGACCATCATGCTGTCATAGAAATTAGCCCGGACAAACGCTTTGGCCCACGTCCTAGTTACATTCTGTCTCTTTCGCTCCCAAGCGATCAGGCTTCACGAGCCCAGTGGCAGAATACGTCTCGGGCTCAGATCAGTGCCCCTGTTTGCAGACCTTTGACCCAAGCGCGAATGACCTGGAAATCCATGGTCCAAGCGGAGCTTGGTTTTGCTCCTACCGTTCAAGATGATACGCCCGGATGGGAATCACCGGCCAAACCAGCGCGGAAATTTCTGTCACATAGAGGCAACGCACAGATCGATATCGCCATGGTCATGGTCATGGTTTTTTATTCGCTTTCATCCACTGATCGAATACAGCGATTTCCTTTTCCTGTGCGGCAATTATGTCCTTGGCCATTCGAAGCATCTCTGGATTTTTTCCGTTCTTGAGTTCGGCTTGCGACATCTTGACTGCCATCTGGTGATGCATGCGCATGTTAGCCGCGAAGTCATAATCCACATCGCCGGTCTTGGACATACCGCCCATTTCTTTCATGCAGTCCATCTTCGAGTGATCCATCTGCTCGGAGGGCATCGGCATCGTTTCGCTTTTCGCCGGCTCTGCGGCACTGGTCCACGTCGGCGCTGTCGCCATGAACGCGACAGCCATGGCTATTGCCCTCGCTGATAAAGTGAACCGGCTAGAGCTGCTGTGCTTGATATGCTGTGACATTGTGAATCTCCTGGTTAAAAGGCAGAGGATCGGCATATACATACGGCTGCGACATTTTCGATTGAAAACAGCTGATCATTTTCGACAGAAATGCCAGACGTGATGTCAGCAGGAAAATGCTTCATGGCTAGAGATAAATAAGTGCTCAAGAGCTCATATTTCACCCTAGACCACGCTAGGCGCACAGTCGATAGAAATGAAAATTACATTCCTGTCAGGTTCCAGTTGGTTAGCATTCCGTCGCGAATGAGCTGTAGGAAAACTCAAAAAGCTTCCTTCTCTGGTGCAATACCCGTCTCAGACAAACTCAATGGTAGAGCCTGTTGACGCCAATGCCGAATTGACCCACGTGCTGACGCAAGGCTAACCCGCCTTCAAATCGGCACAAATCCACCAAAGGTTTTGGTTCGCGAAGAATCAGACCGAGTCAGTGATATCTCGGCAACTGGTCAATTCGGCGTCGGCGCCAACACGCGTTGTACTGCGCCAATCTTTTCTGGACGCTTCATCCGCTTCCATTTTCTGATGTCTTCCTTGGTGCGACCGCAACTAAGGCACAGTTCACTGTTAGTTTGGCAAACGGAAATACAGGGGTTTTCTATGTCCTTGGCCATGGTTTAATTCCGCGTAGATCGTGCACAGGCTAAGCGCTGCTGCCAGTCACCGGCATTCGAGCGCTGACATTGCTCTTCACTATCGAAATGTAGGTTGGCCAACACCTGGCTGGCGTGAACATCCGCTTCGCTTAACGCCTGAGTCGTTAGTTCAAGCATTCGCTTATCTTGCCCATTGGCAAGAGCCTGATCTCTGTTGGCATCGGTGTCGAAGACCCAAACAACCATCAGGCTGGAGGGGAACCGCGCGTAATCCACATCGTGAGTCAACCAGGAGAAGCCCACGATTTCCGCTTTGGCGGTCTCGCAGGCCTTGGTCAGGGCGGCAATCAGACGACGCTCGATGTGCGCTTGATCGCGTTTGCTCAACAGCATCTCTCGATCCTTATTTTCAGATCAGTTAACTTTGCGTTCATTTCTAAGCCGGAGCCGAAACTTGAACCGATGAATCAGCTCCCAGCTTTGTGCGGTACTCAACCGTCAGATGAGTGACCTCATGAACCGTAGCAAGGCGTTCTCGTATGTTTTCGGCATTTATTGCTGGGCTGCCCAGAACACTCACAATCGCGGCTCGGGCCTGAGGCCCCACCTGCCAGACATGAAGATCAATGATCGAAGCATCCCCCGGTTTTTCAACCAATTCACGAATCTCTTCGGCAACATGATCATCTGTCTGGTCGAGCAATACACCCGCAGTCACCCGCATCAACGACCAAGCCCAGCGCGCAATGACAACTGCACCCACAATCCCCATCGCAGGGTCGAGCCATACCCAACCAAGGTATCGACCAGCAAGCAACGCAGCGATGGCCAAAACCGAAGTCAGGGCATCTGCAATGACGTGAACGTAAGCAGAGCGCAAATTATTATCGTGACCATGCGCATGGTGAGATTGATCGTGGCCGTGGTCATCCCCATGGTGATGATCATGACCGCCAGAAAGCAAAAGCGCGCTCACGACATTCACTGCTAATCCGACGACTGCGATAAGAGTCGCTGTCCCGAATTGCACTTGAGTCGGTTGAAAGAGGCGGAAGAGCGATTCTCCGCCAATGCCCAGGGAGACAAGCCCCAAAATCAGAGCAGAAGCGAAACCGCCCAAGTCTCCCACCTTGCCAGTTCCAAAACTGTAGCGAGCACTTGATGCATGCCTTTTTGCGTAACCGTAAGCAGCTGCGGCTATGCCGAGTGCTCCTGCATGCGTTGCCATGTGAAATCCATCGGCAAGCAACGCCATGGAACCTGTGACATAACCTGCAGTGATCTCAGCGACCATCATTACAACGGTCAGAGCCACCACCCACAAGGTTCGCTTGGCGTTTTCTTCATGCGATGCTCCCAGGAACATATGGTCGTGGGCATAGTCGGTGTACGAATTACTCATCTGGGTAAATCCTATTTGGAATAGCGGCGAATGGCTTCGAGAAGCTCATCGACGCCTTTCGCTCTTTCTTCGTTGCTGAGTGTCGGATTCGCGACGTGTTCACGAGCGTGGTCTTCGATGATTTCATCCATCAGCCCATTGATAGCGCCACGGGTTGAAGCGACCAAAAGCAAGGTCTTCGAGCAGTCTTCATCAGAATCGAGCGCTCGCTCAATTGCCTGAATTTGCCCAGCGATTCGTTTTACGCGTTTAAGAAGATTATCTTTACTCGATCTAACATGCCCCATACCATACTCCCCCTACCTATATTAAAGACATGATCACACGTCCCAGCTAGGTAGACAAGCAGGTCAACGCTTCCGACCGGCAGCATTGCGGTATTTGAACCTGAGATCTGAAAAGTGAGCACATCGACTTCGCTGGTCAAAACCAATGCAAACCGATGGTCAGCTTCCCACTTCAATCATTCGATGGAAGGCGCAGCGCCTATTCCTTGAGCTGCCATTGCCTATGGTTTAGGATCGAGCATGTATCCTCCCAGGGGGGATACATGCTCATCCATAAAGGCGAAGCTAGTAATTCGCTTCCTTCCGAGAAAAGTTCGGCAACCACCTGGTCACGCACTTCACCACTTGAGATCTTTCATGCTGAAAATCCTAGCCAATCGAACTTACCGTCACCTCTTCCTGGCCCAAGTGATTGCGCTCATAGGAACTGGTCTTGCCACTGTCGCGCTGGGCCTACTGGCGTTCGATCTCGCAGGTGCCCAAGCGGGCGCTGTCCTCGGTACAGCATTGGCGATCAAGATGACGGCCTACATCGGCGTTGCCCCCATTGCAGCGGCTTTTGCAGAGCGTCTACCCCGTCGAGCAATGTTGGTTTCGCTGGATTTGGTGCGAGCGCTGGTCGCGCTTGCTCTGCCGTTCGTGACGGAAGTCTGGCAAATCTACGTATTGATTTTCGTCCTTCAGTCCGCTTCGGCAGCGTTCACCCCAACGTTCCAGGCGACCATTCCAGACATACTGCCGGATGAAGACGACTACACCCGTGCCTTGTCGCTATCGCGTCTGGCCTACGATCTTGAAAGTGTCGCGAGCCCAATGCTCGCCGCCGCGTTGCTCACCGTGATCAGCTTCCACAATCTGTTCGCCGGCACTGTCATCGGGTTCCTTGCCTCAGCGGCCCTGGTCGCCACAGTGCTGCTGCCCAAGGCGAAGCAGACGCCGCGACGCAGCATCTACGAGCGAACTACCCGTGGCATGCGCATATTCCTAGCCACCCCCCGTCTACGGGGGCTTCTGGCTCTCAATCTGACGGTAGCTGCCGCCAGCGCCATGGTTATCGTCAATACGGTAGTGCTGGTGCAGTCGCGCTTCGCTCTGCCGCAGAGTTCTACGGCATTGGCGCTGGCCGCGTTTGGCGGCGGCTCCATGATCGCTGCCTTGGTCTTGCCTCGCCTGTTGAAAAACATCAAAGACCGGACGGCCATGCTGTTTGGCGGAGGGATTTTGGTCGCAGGCTTGGCCGCTGGCATCAACCTGACCACCTACAACTTCCTGTTGCCTCTGTGGATGGTGCTCGGCGTGGGCTATTCCCTAGCGCAGACCCCAAGCGGTCGACTTTTGCGTCGCTCGGCACATGCCGAAGATCGCCCAGCGCTGTTTGCCGCCCAATTTGCGCTATCCCATGCCTGCTGGTTGATTACCTACCCCTTGGCGGGATGGCTGGGTGCCAACATCAGCCTCACTGCGTCGTTTGTTGGGCTCGTTGTCGTGGCAGGTAGCGCATTGGCGGTCAGCATTGTGATCTGGCGTCCTGCTCATGACCAAGAGTCGATCAAACACACCCATGAGAACCTGCCAGACGATCACTCTCACCTCGACGGTCAAGATGGCGTGGATCACGAACACCCGTATGTCATCGATGATCAGCATCGCAGATGGCCGAATTGACGGGGCGCAGGGCGTTCAAGATCTGCTGAGTCTGATCGAACACAAAATTTAGCAACCTATGCCACAAGACCCTGATTTACATCTGCCCGCGGTGACCTCCGGACAATAGGGTGATACGCAGAAAACATTGGAAAAGATCATGAATTTCTCCCTGTTAAAAGAAGTTTTTGCGGGCTTCCTCCGCACACGCCACATCGCCCGCCACTTCCGGCGACTTGCATTACTGGAATCACTGGCCCAAACCGGTGTCAGCCGCGAAGTGCCTGCTACGCTCGCGCAAACGCTTGTTGCGGCCGCCAAGAGTGACGCGGGCTCACTGCTCAAAACGCTCGACACCCATGCTGCTGGCCTAAGCGAAAGCCAAGCCGACGCGATTCGCGAGCGGGTCGGCCCGAACGAGGTCGAGCACGAAAAACCACTGCGCTGGTGGCTGCACCTGTGGTACTGCTACAAGAACCCGTTCAACCTGCTGCTGTCCCTGCTGGCTGTCGTCTCCTATGTCACTGCGGACATGAAGGCCACAATCGTTATCGGCACGATGGTGGTGCTCTCGACCTTGCTACGCTTCTGGCAGGAAGCCAAATCAAACAAGGCGGCCGATGCGCTCAAGGCAATGGTCAGCAACACCGCGACCGTGATGCGGCGCGATCTTTCCGAAGATAGCGCCGGGGTTACCCAAAAGTATTTCGATATAGCATTGCATCCCGACGCAGCTCGGCGTGTTGAAGTCCCGATCAATCTGCTGGTGCCGGGGGACATGATCGTACTGTCGGCGGGCGATATGATTCCAGCCGACTGCCGTCTGCTCATGGCAAAGGATCTGTTCGTCGCGCAGGCGGCGATGACGGGAGAGTCGATGCCGGTGGAGAAATTCACCGAGTTGCGCGATGCCAAGATCATCAGCCCCCTCGAAATCGACAACATTCTGTTCATGGGTACCAACGTGGTTTCCGGCTCGGCCACGGCCGTGATTGTCGGCACCGGCAACGACACATATTTCGGGGCACTGGCCACCCGCGTTACCGCCATCGACCGCGCCCCGACTGCTTTCCAGCTCGGCGTGAACAAGGTGAGCTGGCTGCTGATCCGCTTTATGTTCGTCATGGCACCGCTGGTACTTTTCATCAACGGTTTCACCAAGGGCGACTGGATGGAGGCGCTGCTGTTCGCACTGTCCATTGCTGTGGGCCTAACGCCCGAGATGTTGCCAATGATCGTCACCTCGACGTTGGCCAGAGGCGCGGTGAACCTGTCGCGCAAAAAAGTCATCGTCAAACGTCTCGATGCGATCCAGAACTTCGGCGCGATGGACGTGCTGTGCACCGACAAGACCGGCACGCTGACACAGGACAAGATTTTCCTGTCGCGCCATACCGATGTCTGGGGTGAAGAATCAGATGATGTGCTGGAGATGGCCTATCTCAACAGCTATTACCAGACTGGCCTGAAAAACTTGCTGGACGTGGCGGTACTGGAACATATCGAAGTGCATCAGGAGCTGAACCCTACACGGAACTACCGCAAGGTCGATGAAATCCCCTTCGACTTCACCCGTCGTCGCATGTCGGTGGTGGTTTCGGAGCGTGAGGATCTGCAAGGGCGCGGTCGAGGAAGTCCTGTCGGTCTGCACCCAGGTGCGCCACGGTGAGTTGGTCGAACCTCTGTCGCCGGAACTGCTGGAACGTATCCGAAGAGTGACATCCGACCTGAACGAAGAAGGTCTGCGCGTGGTAGCAGTCGCGGCCAAGGAGTTGCCGCCGAGGAAGGAAGTCTATGGTTTGGCTGACGAACGCGAACTGACGCTGATCGGCTACGTCGCTTTCCTCGATCCGCCGAAGGAGTCCACGGCGCCGGCGCTGCGGGCTCTGGCTGAGCATGGCGTGATGGTGAAAGTTTTGACCGGCGACAACGAGCTGGTCACGGCAAAAATTTGCCGCGAAGTGGGGCTGGAGCAGCAAGGGGTATTGCTGGGTAACGACGTCGAGCGTATGAGCGATGTCGAACTAGCCAAGGAAGTCGAAATACACAATGTGTTCGCCAAACTCACACCAGCCCACAAGGAGCGTATCGTTCGCTTGCTAAAAGCCAATGGACATGTGGTGGGCTTCATGGGCGACGGTATCAACGACGCGCCCGCGCTGCGCGCTGCGGACATCGGCATCTCGGTGGACACAGCGGTGGACATCGCTAAGGAAGCGGCCGACATCATCCTGCTGGAAAAGAGCCTGATGGTGCTGGAAGAAGGTGTGCTGGAGGGCCGCCGGACGTTTGCCAACATGCTTAAGTACATCAAGATGACGGCCAGCTCGAACTTCGGCAACGTCTTCTCGGTGCTGGTGGCATCCGCCTTCATCCCTTTCCTGCCGATGCTGCCGATGCACCTGCTGGTGCAGAATCTGCTCTATGACATTTCACAGATCGCCATTCCCTTCGACAACGTGGATGAGGAACTGCTCAAGCAACCGCAACGCTGGCAGTCCGGCGATGTTGGACGATTCATGGTGTTTTTCGGCCCGATCAGCTCGATCTTCGATCTCGTCACCTACACGATGATGTGGTTCGTATTCAGCGCCAATACACCACAAGCGCAAACACTCTTTCAGTCTGGCTGGTTCATCGTCGGCCTGCTGACGCAAACGCTGGTCGTGCACATGATCCGTACACCAAAGATCCCGTTCTTCCAGAGCCGCGCCTCGACACCACTGATGGTGATGACTGGCGTCACCATGGCGGTTGGTATTTTCTTACCGATGGGCCCACTGGCGCACTACTTCAAGTTGCAGGCCCTTCCTCCGCTGTACTTCGTATTCTTGCCCTTGATCCTGCTGGGGTACATGGGACTGACCCAAGCCATGAAGAGCTTCTACACCCGCCGCTTCGGGTGGCAATAAGAGCGAGTACCCAAATCAACCGTTAGGCGGCTTGGTATGGTTTGAGCATCGCCGATGTGCAGGCGATGGTGTCGACTGTCATTGGCGACACCAATTTGGGTGCTGCAGGAATAACCAGAACTCGACAATGGGTGCGGTTTTCATAGGCCGTGCCCCTGAGGGCGCGCACTTGGCTCTGTCGTAGCGTGTGCCAAATGATCCGTTTGACACTCAGATAGAGCGGCCGCAACTACCACTTTTGTCGCCATTGCTTTGGTGAACACTCCGATTTCTAAATGCGCGTGAAAATTCGCGCCAGTCTCAGACTGGCGCGCTTGCCACTATCCTCCCCAGGGGGATAGGATGTATGCGTAAATCATCCGGCCAAGAGGTCAGGTCATGAGCGAACACGATCATCCCCACCAGAGCCATGACGACATGACGACATGACGACATGATCAAACAGCTTAAACGGGCTGAAGGCCACCTCAAGAGCATCATCATGCTGGAAGAGGGACGCAACCTAGCCGCGACAGACCGTCGAAAGCGCGATCAGCAACACCACGAAAACCATGGTGCATGACCACACGACCATTTCCTTGAGCTACAAGTGCACTCGGACGCCGACTCGACGAAAGACACGCTTGAATCAGCGAGTATTTGTGAGGAGTAGAGCTTGATGAAAAAAATTCTCGACTGGCTTGGTTTTGGAGACCAGAAACGTGAGCGCGGGCACGGCGGAAGCGGTCATGATCACAGCGGCAGTTCGCATGGCCACACTCACGGAGTGATCGACGCTACGATTGCGACTACCAGTCGAGGCATCTGGGCCATCAAGTGGTCTTTTATCATCCTCGCCATTACATCGGTGTTGCAGATTGGGGTCTTCCTAGCAACGGGGTCGGTCGCTTTGCTCGCGGACACGATCCACAATGTGGGCGACGCAACGACAGCTATTCCGCTCTGGATCGCCTTCGTGCTTGCTCGCCGCAAACCGAGTAGCACCTTCACTTACGGCTATGGTCGAGTCGAGGACTTGGCAGGGATTTTGATCGTTTTGATCATTCTCTTCAGCGCGGTGATCGCCGGATATGCGGCTATCAACCGCCTGATCCACCCGCAGCCGATCACACAACTTCTTTGGGTCGGCATTGCCGGCGTCATTGGTTTTGTCGGCAACGAGGTGGTGGCCGTTTTCCGTATCCGCGTCGGTCGCGAGATCGAAAGCGCCGCGCTGATCGCCGACGGCTATCATGCCCGCACGGATGGCCTGACCAGTTTGGCAGTGGTTCTCGGTGCGGTCGGCGTATGGGCCGGTTTTCCCCTTGCTGATCCGATCATCGGCCTGTTAATCACAATTGCCATTCTTGGAATTGTTTGGCAATCCTCGAAAGCCGTACTGACGCGCATGCTTGATGGCGTCGAACCGGGAGTCATAGAGGAAATCCGTCACGCGGCTGAGCATGTCCCGGGGGTTAAGCGGATCATCAATACGCGGGCACGCTGGATCGGTCACCGACTACATGCGGACGTAGTGATCGACGTCGGTAACGATCTATCTCTGACCGAAGCAAAAGGCATCGTCTCATCGCTACATCAAGAGTTACTCGGTCACCTGCCGGCACTCAGAACTGCGAGCATTACTTTTGGTGCTGCAGATGCTGTCGCAGACTCGTTTTCCGACTCAGACTTGCACGTGCACCATCACGCACCAGAACCGTTCAAAGTCGTTTGCAATCTGGTAGAAGGCAGTCTTGAGATCGTAGACACCCCACAAGGCGAGCGGATGCAGCTGACCCTACGCCGTCCCGTTGAAGGGCTGCAAGCTTCGGTTAGCATTAAGCGACCAGGGCTGACGAGGGAAACGCTTCCTCTCTCCCCCATGCCCGGAGATGCGACCTATCAGAGTGCTGTAGCGCCTGAAGAGCCACACGAGTTTGAGGCCGAGTTGCAACTCTGGGCAGGAGACCAGAGGGAAACTCTTTGCTTTCAAATGAGAGAGCCAGACCATGATCATTGACCTTGCGAGAGATCGTAAACAACATCAACTTGATCGGCGATGAAGATGAATGTCCGGCCTTTTTCATGAACACGTTCACCTGGCTAAGGCGGGCTAAGTGCAATAGACCAAAGGTTAGACCAGGAAACGGAGGGCTTGCAGCGCCGCAAGGTGACCCGGATAGAACCAGTAGCCCCACTGCCGCACGGGCCAGACCTTGAGGGTGAACGTCTGGCACAAAAGCCAGAGTCCGATCAGGGGAGCGGCAAAAGCGGTGCTCAAGGCCAGCAATGAATAGATTTCCAAGTCCATCGCCCGGGTCACTATGCTGCTGCGAGTGTTGCTCAACAGGCATAGAGCTGCTGGCAGCAACCAAAGAACACCGGGCCTCTTGATCGCTAACAAGACAGCCGCAGGAACGAGTGCCCCGTAAAATCCATACATCAAAGGATCGTCCAGCACATAGGCAATTGCGGCGGCAATTAACGCCATAGCACCACTCAACAGCGTGCGATGCTGCCATCCCCAAGCAATCACCAATCCCAACGCCAAGGTGACCAGCACATTAAATGATCCCGAGGTGCTGATGTAGTGATAAGGCACTTCTGAAATGGCGGCGAACAACAGCATCAACGCGAGGTATCGACCATTCGAGACAGTCACCAATGCGCCCGGTTTCGAGCGCGCCACGTTGGCCGCAATGGCGACACAGAAAAGCGGAAAAGAGAGTCGCCCCGGAATGAACAGAGTGCTCATCTCCGGCCACACCAAGCGCAGGTGGTCGATGACCATGGTCAGCATCGCCAGCCACTTGATCAAATCCAGGCTGCTGCTTCGGTTCTTGAGTGAGGATTGTTGGATTGTGTGCGCCATCGTCATGCCCACCCCCGCGTGACTGCGGTCAGCACGAGATAACGCACGCCCTTGGCCAGCGTGACGATCAACAGAAAGCTCCAGAGTGGCTCGCGCATCGCACCGGCGACGACCGTCAGCGGATCGCCAATGATGGGTACCCAACTCAGCAGTAATGACCAGCGCCCGTAGCGCAGATAGGACTGCTGGGCCTTTTCGAGCTTGTTCTCGCTCACCGGGAACCATTGCTTTTGGCGAAATCGTTCAATAGAACGACCGAGAATCCAGTTCAGTGCAGAACCGAGAACGTTGCCGAAGGTGGCGACCGCCAATAGCGTAGAAGCCACGTATTGGTCGGAGAGCAACATCCCGACCAACACTGCTTCAGACTGCATTGGCAATAACGTGGCGGCACCGAATGCCGCCAGGAACAGACCAACGTAGCTGGTGAGTTCAAACACTTAAGCGTCGCCTTATGCGTTCAGACCGATCCAGCCATGGATGCCCACGTAGAGGCCGACTCCGATGATCAGCGCGCTGGACAGATAAGGTGCGCGACGAGCAACGGTGCCCAACCACGGCCAGCGGTTGGAGGCCTGCTTGGCACCAATGGCTGCCGCCGCACCGACAGATACCAACGTGAGCGCCAAACCAATGCTGAAGCACAGGACGAGCACACCACCCAAGGCGACTTCTTTGACCTGAAGACAGAGCAGCAGCACGGTGATAGCAGCTGGGCACGGAATGAGCCCACCCGTCAAACCGAACATGACGATCTGTCCCGTGGTGACTTCGCGGTTGGTGAAGCGCTTGCGAAT
The DNA here is from genome assembly GCF_054897825.1 of Pseudomonas sp. ZS1P83. NCBI lineage: Bacteria > Pseudomonadati > Pseudomonadota > Gammaproteobacteria > Pseudomonadales > Pseudomonadaceae > Pseudomonas > Pseudomonas sp. ZS1P83. The sequence goes on along the minus strand of NZ_CM142706.1, from coordinate 1,633,900 downwards.
ATCGTTGGCATGTGCGCGCTCATGCGCATCCTGATAGCCATCAATCGACAACTCCAGGCCTTCCAGTTCGGAATGCCCGTGCCCGTGCCCGTGATCATGCTCCTGGTATTCCAGGTCGTAATCATGGGAATGGCCCGCATGCCCAAGACTCAAGCGAGCACTGAACTCATGAGGCTCCGGGATATCGACTGCCGACGCCAAAAAGCCTTCGCGCTCGACGAAAGAGAACGATTGAGTGCTGCCGTCTGGACGAGTAGTAGTGAGACGAACGTCTGAAGCAGGCCACGCATGCCCGGTCAACGCTTTCAGGCGCCAGTGTGGCGGCATGCCCTCTTCGAATATCGACAGTTCGATACGGCCATGGCCGGTATCGACTCGGTGGGTTTCATCATGATGACCATGGTCATGCTCGTCGTGTTGGTGGTCACCACCTTGCTCGAACTTGAACATCTGCTCACCGCGCCAAGTACGCCACAGCATCCAAAGCGCAATCACAATGATCAGTGCAGAAGACGCGAGCTGGAAGTAAGGCTCAGTGGTTTGAGCGTCCAGACCTTTGCCCAGGTACATGCCGCCGATGGCGACCAACCACACCACGGCAGTGTGTGACAGCGTAGCAGCCAGGCCCAACAAAACGGCCTGTTTTACCGAGCCACGGATGGCCACGATGAAGGCCGCCATCATGGTTTTTGAATGGCCCGGTTCCAGGCCATGCAAGGCACCGAGCAAAATAGCACTCGGGAAATACAGCCAGGCGTGAGCCCCACCTTGTTGCAGCAGTTCAGCGAAATTGGGCATGTCAGACCTAGAGGTACTTGGTGATTTGTTTGAATGCTTCTAGCGGTGCACGCTCGCCATTGCTCAATGCCGAGACAGTGTTCTCCAGGCAATGATCAATGTGATCCTGGATAAGCGTGCGCTTGGCCTGACACACCGCTTTTTCGACCGCATGCAACTGCTGAGCAATGTCGACACACTCACGACCTTCTTCGATCATGGTGATGATGCTGCGCAGATGACCGTCCGCACGTTTAAGCCGTTTGATAATCGCTTCGTGGCTTTGGTGGGTATGCGGATGGGTGTGTTCCTGCTCATTCATGACTTGAGCCTCTGGCCTCAATGAATTACGCTTGCATCCTATCCCCCAAGGGGGATATGGTCAAACGTATAGCGACCACAACAAACGAGTTAAAACACGGACACTATGCTCAGTAGATCCCTGACAACGACGGTGGTAATCGCGCTTGCTCTCGCCATGTTTGTGGCTTGGGCCGGGCATACCTATACGTTGTCAGTGATGTCGAAACAGCCAGCCTGGGAGATTGCGCAAGACGCCTATCACTCCCATGACGAGCAAGCAGAGATGTCGTGTGCGAGCTGTTCGGATCACTATCACTCCCCATTGACCCCTGACCACCAGCACGAAACGCCACAGCTCAGTTCTGTGTTGACTTTGTCTGCGCAGCCGAAGCTATCCATGCGGGTCGATGCCCTGCGCTATTCCGTTCCTCGTCCGCCGATTTTCTTAATCGAGCGTCCACCCCGTCCTTCGTTCGCATCCTGACCATGGCCGTACTGCGGCCTTTGATCCCTGCAACGTAGGATTGATCTATGTATTCGCACTCGATGAGCGGCGTTGACGCATTTACTGCGCCTTCGCGTCGCCTGCTACTGCTGTTGTTTTTATTTGTCGCGGCACTTTTCCTCGCAATGCCCGAGGCGATGGCTCATGCCGTCGCGGAAGGTGATAAGGGGTTCATCCAGGAAAGCTCCGGCGTCATGTTGTTGCCCTTCATCTATATGGGCGCCAAGCACATGATGACGGGCTACGACCACCTGCTGTTTTTGTTCGGAGTGATCTTCTTTCTCTACCGCCTGAAAGACGTGGGGCTCTATGTCACGCTATTCGCTGTAGGCCACTCGGTCACGCTACTGCTGGGCGTGCTGACCGAGATCAGCATCAGCTCCTACATCATCGACGCCATCATTGGTTTCTCGGTGGTGTACAAGGCACTCGATAACCTGGGCGCATTCCAGCGCTGGTTCGGTTTCCAACCCAACACCAAGGTGGCCACGCTGATCTTCGGCCTGCTCCATGGTTTCGGTCTGGCCACCAAGATTCAGGAGTACGAGATCTCGCCTGATGGCCTGATTCCGAACCTGATCGCCTTCAACGTTGGTGTCGAGATCGGCCAATTGCTGGCCCTCAGCGCGATTCTCATTTTGATGGGGTATTGGCGGCGCACCGGCAGTTTCTGGCGCCACGCCTATACCACCAACGTCGCCATGATGAGTGCCGGTTTCCTCCTGATGGGTTACCAGATCACCGGACTGTTTGTCTCCGCGTAAGGAATTCTGACCATGTTCAATACTCCGCTTCCAACTGTTAATGAATTGCCCAGCACTCGCAAACTGGTGCGCTCGACTGTCATCGCACTGCTGACAGCAGTCGGCTTGCTGGTGACCGTTGTCATGCCTTCGGAATACGCCATTGACCCAACGGGTGTAGGCCGCGCACTGGGGCTGACGCAGATGGGCGAACTGAAAATCACCCTCTCACAGGAAGCCTTGGCGGATACCGCCCCACCGCAACCGACAGCGGTAGCTCCAGCTCCGGCTCCGGCTCCGGCTCCGCAAGTTGCGCAGATTGCGCAAATCCAACCTGCTGCGAAACCTGCCGCTCAGCCAGTGGTGACGCCTACCCCAGCTTTGAAGACCAATCAAATGACCGTCACGCTCAAGCCAGGTGAAGGGACAGAAATCAAACTGGAAATGCTGAAGAACAAGACTGTCAGCTATGAATGGACAGCAGCCGGTGGGCCTGTGAACTACGACACTCATGGTGAGCCCTACAACGGTGAAAAGGGTTACTTCCACAGCTACAACAAGGGCAAGCAGGTCAACAGTGATAAAGGTGAATTCACCGCCATTTTTGACGGCACTCACGGCTGGTTTTGGCGTAATCGCAGCGGCAACGACGTGACGATCTCACTGAGTGCTACCGGTGATTACCTGAGCGTTAAGCAGTAATCGCAGGAGCTAGCGCTCCTACCAAGGGGGAAGGAGCGCTTTAATCGAATATACAACTCCATAATCTCTTGGAAATACACGTATGAAAACTTCAGCAACGGTGTTCCGTTCAGTTCTTCTGATCTGCTTTCTGGGTCTGATGACCGCATGTAGCGGTGGTGAGAAAGACGCGGGATCGGAAAGTGCGGCATTTTACTTAGATCGCCGTCAATAGCTCTTTGGTTGCGATAAATTAACGCTCTTCCTGCTGAGCAAAGTGCTTTTTCAGAATCAACACTCACATTCAAACACCTTTAGTCGCACTACTCTTTCCAACATATATCAAACCCAAGCATTTAACTCGGCGCTCAAGTCGACGCATTCAATTCCAGTGCCGCTGCAAAAGTAGCGCAAGACCTCTGCCAAAGTGACCGGGAGCTTACAAACCACATCGCTGCAACTTCCAATCGGTAACTGGCGATTATGTGTCACTGGATGATCGAACCCTTACGGATTAAGTAGTGTGTTCCTCTAGAGAGTATCGCAACCTGACACAACTGTAATATTGGCCTAAGCTTCCTGACAGGGGAAAGTCTTATAGTCCTATTGAGCTTTAAGCTCACCCCTAAGAATCAACGCTTGATGTGGATTCAGGGGTTACCGAATACTCATCCGAGGAAACCCAAATGAACCCTATCAAATCCTTGTTCATCATTGCTGCTTTGAGCATCTCTTCTTTGGCTATGGCTGAAGGCGGTGGTGACCGGGCTTTCGCACGCATGGAAGCGGCCAGGAATAATTCGATTGAATCGTACCAAGTAGCTCAAACGCAAAGCTCCCAACCTCCCGTCGCAGAAAGCAAAGCCAAAGTGATGGACCACAAAAGTTGCTAAATAGCTGGGTACATTCCCAAGCTGACAGAAATGTAATCACTGTGGTGGTTTAAATGTGGCAATTTCTGAGCTCGCTTGCCGTAAGAGTTCGTTTTTTGTGACGGTGGGCGAAGCTCATCCGGGCAACTCATTGGTTGTTTCGCACGGCTTCCCTTTGACTGATTGGACATAAAACGGCATGCATTCCAAAACCTCTAGGCGGACATTCGTAAAAGGCTTGGCCGCTGGTGGCATTCTCGGCGGTCTTGGTCTGTGGCGCACGCCTGTATGGGCAGTGACCAGCCCTGGTTTTCCGAGCGTACTTACCGGTAACGAGTTTGATCTGTTTATTGGTGAAACCCCGGTAAACATCACCGGCTCGGCGCGCACGGCCATGACCATCAATGGCTCATTACCCGGACCTTTGCTGCGCTGGCGCGAGGGAGACACAGTCACGCTTCGCGTAAAAAATCGCCTAGATCAGGACACCTCCATTCATTGGCACGGGATCATTCTTCCGGCCAACATGGACGGGGTGCCTGGCTTGAGTTTCCACGGCATCGCACCCGACGGCATGTACGAGTACAAATTCAAGGTGCATCAAAACGGTACGTACTGGTACCACAGCCATTCGGGGTTACAGGAACAGGCTGGCGTTTACGGCCCAATCGTCATCGACTCGAAAGAGCCTGAACCCTTTCAATACCACCGCGACTATGTGGTGATGTTGACTGACTGGACCGATGAAGATCCTGCTCGCGTCATGGCCAAGCTCAAGAAGCAATCAGACTATTACAACCACCACAAACGGACCGTTGGCGACTTCATCGACGATGTCAGCAAGGAAGGTTGGTCTGCTGCCGTGGCCGATCGGAAGATGTGGGCTGAAATGAAAATGAACCCCACTGATCTCGCAGACGTCAGTGGGGATACTTATACCTACCTTATGAATGGCCAGGCGCCTAACGGTAACTGGACCGGTATTTTCAAACCGGGCGAAAAGCTGCGCCTGCGCTTCATCAATGGCTCGGGTATGAGCTATTTCGACGTCCGTATTCCTGGTTTGAAAATGACCGTTGTGGCCGCTGACGGACAACATGTCAAACCAGTCAGCGTCGACGAATTCCGCATCGCGGTGGCAGAAACGTATGACGTAATCGTAGAACCTGCCAACGAAGAGGCTTACACCATCTTCGCCCAGTCAATGGATAGAACCGGGTATGCACGCGGTACCCTTGCCGTTCGCGAAGGATTACAGGCACAGGTGCCTGCGACTGATCCTCGGCCTCTTTTGACCATGGATGACATGGGAATGGGCGGGATGGCGGGCATGGACCATGGCAGCATGGCGGGCATGGGCGGGGGCGATATGAAACAAGGTGACATGTCCGGGATGACAGGCATGGACCACAGCAAGATGTCCGGTATGGACCAAGGTGGCATGACTGGGATGACCGGTATGGACAGCGGTGACATGACTAACATGGCCGGCATGGACCACAGCAAGATGGCGGGCATGGACAAAGGCGACATGGCCGGAATGGATCACAGCAAGATGGCAGGGATGGGCAGTGGTGATATGTCGGGAATGGCTGGCATGGGCAGTATGGGTGGCGAAATGCAGACTCACCCGACTTCCGAAACCAACAACCCCCTGGTTGACATGCAAGCCATGAACCCAACGCCAAAGCTAAACGATCCAGGTATCGGGTTGAGGAACAATGGTCGTCGAGTACTCACCTATTCTGATCTGAAAAGCACTTTCCAAGACCCTGACGGCCGCGAGCCCAATCGCACCATTGAGCTTCATCTTACCGGTCATATGGAGAAATTTTCGTGGTCCTTCAACGGCATCAAATTCTCTGACGCCGAGCCGCTTCGCCTGAAGTATGGGGAACGTCTGCGTATCACCCTAGTGAACGACACCATGATGACTCATCCCATCCACCTTCACGGTATGTGGAGTGACCTTGAGGATGAGAGCGGCAAGTTCATGGTGCGCAAGCACACTATCGATATGCCACCAGGCACCAAGCGCAGCTATCGAGTTACCGCTGACGCATTAGGTCGCTGGGCCTACCACTGCCACCTGCTTTTCCATATGGAAATGGGCATGTTCCGTGAAGTACGGGTTGATGAGTAAAGGAGACGATCTGTGAGCGAATACCTAAATCGTAAATCGCTGGTGGGTTGCCTCTTTGCCATTGGCCTGTTGGGTGGAATCTCATCCGTGGCACTGGCAGGGGATGATAGTAGTGACCTTTCACCTGCGACTCCTGCGAAAGCAACGAATCAGCCCGCACCTACGGCAACTGAGTCAAAGCCCGATCACGGGTCAATGGACCACAGCAAGAAGCGCCATGAGTCGATGGATCATGACCCAAAAACCAAAAAGGCAGATTGAGATCATGACCAGCAAATTCATACGCCCAACGCTGTTAGCACTGGCAGTCTCTACCAGTCCTGCTTTCTTGGTCATGGCCCAGGCGGCAGAAGAGATGGATCATTCGATGGCAATGCCATCAGGTGCGAATTCAAAGCCTTCGTCCGCGCAACAACCCAAGCCTGCCCATGCGAAAGATGGCGTGATGGATCACTCCAAGATGGACCACGGCTCAATGGGAGCTATGGACCATAGCAAGATGGGGGCAATGGATCACAGCAAGATGAGCATGGACGATGGAGCAATGGACGGTATGGAAAGTATGGATGAAGGGGCTACCACCACCAGCCGAACTCCAATCCCTGTACTGACCGACGCTGACCGTGCAGCCGCGTTCCCAGGTGTGGCTGGGCATGGTGTTCACGACAAGAAGGTCAACTCCTTCATGCTGCTGGATAAGTTCGAATATCAAGATGCCGACAATGGCAGTGCACTGAGTTGGGACGCAAAAGGATGGATTGGTGGCGACATTGACCGTCTGTGGCTGCGCTCTGAAGGTGAGCGCACCAATGGCGTCACCGAAAGCGCTGAACTTCAAGCGTTATGGGGACACTCTATCGGTCCTTGGTGGGATGTCGTCACTGGCATTCGTCAAGATTTCAAACCAGGGTCGCCGCAGACTTGGGGAGCGTTCGGGATTCAGGGCATGGCCCTCTACAACTTCGAAACAGAAGCGACCGCCTACATCGGCGAGAACGGTCAGACCGCCGCGCGGTTCGAGGGTGACTACGATATTTTGCTCACTAATCGCCTGATTTTGCAGCCAACCGCCGAAGCAAATTTCTACGGAAAAAATGATCCTCAACGTGGCATTGGCTCCGGACTGGCCAACACCGAGGTGGGTTTGCGGTTGCGCTATGAAATTGTCCGTCAGTTCGCGCCCTATATCGGTGTTTCCTGGAATCGCTCCTATGGAAAGACAGCCGACCTGGCCAGCGATGAGGGGGAAAATACTAACGAGGCGAAATTTGTAGCCGGTATTCGGATGTGGTTCTGAATGGTTTGAGTAACGCCACTACGAATTTTGAATGATCGAGAAGTCGCTTTCTCCACTCTAGGGTAAGCGCTTCGATTGAACCGAAGCAGCGGGATTGAACGCTCGAGTCAGAGCTTGTCTTCTATCCGAAGGTATCCCGACGCAGCCAGGCAAGAGGAAAAATTAATGACAGCTAACTTCCGACTCTCAAGTCGCTTTCTGCGTATCGCAACGTTCGCAGCACTATTCATCGGTTCTACCGCTCAAGCAGCACAGGCGCTGACCATCGATGTTCATCGAGATGCAAACTGCGGATGCTGTAAAAAATGGATTCAGCACCTACAGGCAAACGGTTTCACCGTCATTGACCATGTAGAAACCAACATGAGCGCCGTCAAGCAGGATCTCGGTGTTGCTCCACGACTCTCGTCCTGCCACACAGCAATGATCAATGGAAAGTTTGTTGAGGGTCACGTGCCCGCCGAGCAAATCATTGCGATGAGCAAACGTGACGACCTTCTCGGGATCGCTGTTCCTGGCATGCCGGCTGGCTCTCCTGGCATGGAAGTCAACGGAAAACATGATGCTTACCAGGTAATCGGCTTACCCAAAGCAGGCGCAGACCAGGTCATTGCTGAATACCCTGGAAACTAATCCGGCCCCTTCTCAGGCGGGGCAAACGCAGTTACTGACAAACCAGAGCGTCGCGCCCTTATGTCAAGTTCCCTCAGTCATCTTGCTCACCCAAGGAAGATCGTATCCACTTCAAAAACCATAGATCATTTGGTAACAGTGTCTAGGTTCTTAAACAACGTCAGTTTCGATGGCAGGGGCAAGGTCGACCATAAAAGCTTCATGACCTGCGCGCAATGGAGTCGCGTGCAGCAAAAAGCCCGGGAGCCTTCCCACAGCTCCGGCGGCGGCTATTAGCCTAAGACCTCAGTGCCATGCGAAGAAAAGCCCCGGCGAACCGGGGCTGCAAGCGCACTATCAATCTGACTTCTGGCTGCGTGCAGGCCGGCTTGATCTGGCCTTGTAGCCGGGAAGAGAGGCCGCAAAGGCCAGTGCTTCCTCTCTGCTGCCAAAGGCTCCAAGCCGGTCACCTTTGGTGCACACCCGCCACGGGCCGTTGTTCACGCTGAGTACGTCATAACCGTTCATGTGCATTTTGGTCAGCATCGGAACGCTCATAGTCACCTCCATTTCGGCAGTGATGGTCCTGGATTCACCTGAATACCTTACACCCGACCTTCATTGAAGTGCCGACCAGACGTCGCGCCAGGAGGGTATCCGTAGAAACCCGACACCACGATGGCTCCATTTCTGGAGGGGTTGTTTGCGTGTCAGCCCTGGTCGCCGCCACCGACCGGCATGATCATGCCGGTGATGTAAGACGCTTCGTCGCTGGCCAGAAACAGAATAGCGCTTGCCTGTTCATCCAGCGTGCCGTAGCGCTTCATCAAACTGCTGTCGAGCGTCTGGTCAACAATCTGCTGATACCAGACCTTCTCTTGCGCACTCTGATCGGCGCTGTTGCGCGGAATGACCCGCGGCGGCGCTTCGGTACCACCGGGCGCGGTGGCATTGACCCGAACCCCACGACCGGCGGTTTCGAATGCCAGGCAAGCAGTCAGCGCGTTGACCCCACCCTTTGCCGCACCGTACGGCACGCGATTGACACTGCGAGTGGCGATGGACGAAACGTTGACGATGGCGCCGCTGCCCTGTTCAAGCATGAACGGCAGCGCGGCATGACAGCACCACAGCGTCGGGAACAGCGAACGGCGGACTTCAGCCTCGATCTGCTGCGCGTCGTAGTGCTCGAAGGGCTTGGCCCAGATCGTCCCGCCGACATTATTGATCAGAATGTCGAGACGATCGAAACGCTCGATAGTGGTTTGCATTACGCGGCTGCATTCGCTGTATTGCTCAAGATCAGCGGTCAACGCCAGCACCTGGCTCACCACCCCCAATTCCTTCTGCACCTCGAATACCAGCTCGGAGCGGTCGACCAGAATCAACCGCGCACCTTCTGCCGCCATGCGTTCAGCAACGCGCCGACCGATGCCTTGGGCGGCTCCGGTAATCAGCGCGACTTTTTCGTGAAATCTGTTCATGTCTCTCTCCCACAACAGCGCGGCTCAGGCCGCGCTGGCGGCAAATTTCTCGTAGTAAAAGTTTGTCGGCGCGATGCCTTTCTCACGGATGAACTGGCTGACGGCTTCGACCATCGGCGGCGGGCCGCACAGGTAGACATCGACGTCGCCTTTGTTCAAATGCCGCGGCTCGATGTGTTGGGTCACGTAGCCCTTGAGCGGGTGCTGACTGTCGGGGTTGGCCACGCACGCACTGAAGCTGAAGTTGGGAATGCGTGCAGCGAAGGCTTCGAGTCGATCCATTTCCACCAAGTCGAAATCGTTGGTCACGCCGTAGATCAAATGCAGCGGATGTTCACTGCCCTGCTCGGCGATTTTTTCCAGCATCGCCGTAAACGGTGCCAGCCCCGTACCACCGGCCAGCAGCAATAACGGACGACGGATATCGCGCAGATAGAAACTGCCCAACGGACCGGCCAGGCTCATGCTGTCACCCGCCTTGGCCATGCCTGTGAGGAAGCTGCTCATCAAGCCGCCGGGCACGTTGCGAATCAGAAAGCTGACCTCGCCGTCACGCTGCAACGAGCTGAACGAATAAGCGCGGGTCTGCTCGCTGCCGGGAATCCCGAGGTTCACGTATTGGCCCGGCAGGAACGCCAGTTTGCTCAGCGCCTCGCCCTTGATCGACAGCGCGATGGTGCTGTCGGACAACTGGCGCACGGCGCTGATGGTGGCGTCATAGCTGGCTTGACGGGTACGGCAAACCTGCGAGGAGGTCGGCACGCGAATCACGCAATCGCTCTGGGCGCGCATCTGGCAGGTCAGGACGAAACCTTGCTCGGCTTCTTCCGGGCTGAGGGCATCTTCGATGTACTCCTCACCCAAATCATAACGACCGGCCTCGGCGAAGCATTTGCAGGTACCGCAAGCGCCATCGCGGCAATCCAGCGGAATATTAATGCCCTGGCGGTACGCGGCATCGGCCACGGTTTCGCCGGCGTTGGCGTCGATGAATCGGGTGACGCCGTCTTCGAAATTGAATGCAATGGAATGAGTCATGACGGCCGCCTCAGAGGTGGTAGACATCGATGACCTGACGAACGTAATCGTTCTTCAGGATCACTTTCTTGGCCTTGATCAGCGGGTTCTCACCGCGCACATCGAGGGTGTAGAAACTGCTGCCGAAATAGCTGTCGACGGTCTTGTAGCGAAAGCTCAGGGTGTGCCAGTTGAAGCGCACCTTGCACAGTCCGTCGGCCTGTTCGAGCAGCTCGATGTTGCTGATGTTGTGCGAGGTGCGAGTGTCCGGAATGCTCGCACTGGAGCGCTCAGTCTTGATGCGGAAGACGCGGTCTTCCAGACCGGTGCGGTTGCCGTACCAGATCAGCGAGATTTCCCGTTGTGGGTCTTCGGTCAACTCGTCGTTGTCGTCCCAGGACGGCATCCAGAACGTCGCATCGGCGGCGTACAACTCCAGCCACTCGTCCCATTGCCGGTCATCGAGGTAGCGCGCTTCGCGGTAGAGAAAATCGCGCAGGTTGTCATAAGTGATGGTCATTGCACGGCCTCCACAGCAATCAGTTCGGACTGCTCTGCGGCCAAGGCCTTGAGCATGGTCTGCTGCCAATACTTGTGTTGCAGCACGAACAAACCTTCGTCTTCGGTGCGCACGCCGCTGAGTAATGGATGCAGGTCAATCTCTTTGGCCGCCTCATCCGCGCCTTCGACCCAGTGCTCGGCGCCACGGGACATGTCGTTCCAGGCGGTCACGCTGCCCTGGTAACTGGTCTGGCAGGAGCGAAACTCTTCCAGATCGTCCGGCGTGGCCATGCCGCTGACGTTGAAGAAATCCTCGTACTGACGAATCCGGCACGATCTGGCATGGTCGCTTTCGCCTTTGGGGGCGATGCAGTAAATGGTGATTTCCGTGCGATCGACCGAGATCGGCCGGGCGATACGGATCTGCGAACTGAATTGGTCCATGAGGTACACGTTCGGGTACAGGCACAGGTTGCGCGAGTTCTCGATCATCCAGTCGGCGCGAGCCTTGCCAAAATCCTGAGCCAATTCATCGCGACGCTCGTACAGCGGACGGTCCTCTGGATTGGCCCAACGGGTCCAAAGCAGCATGTGGCCCTTGTCAAACGAGTAGAAACCCCCGCCCTGCTTGGCCCAACTGCCGGCACTCATCGTCGGATTGCAATCGCCGGCCTCGCGCTGCTTGCGCTGGCTCTGGGTGGCCGCGTAGTTCCAGTGCACGGAGCTGACGTGATAGCCGTCGGCGCCGTTTTCGGCGGTGAGTTTCCAGTTGCCTTCGTAGATGTAGCTGGAGGAACCGCGCAGCACTTCCAGGCCATCGGCGGACTGGTCGACGATCATGTCGATGATCTTTGCCGACTCGCCCAGGTGTTCAACCAGCGGCACAACATCAGCCTTCAGGCTGCCAAACAGGAAGCCGCGATAGGATTCGAAACGCGCAACCTTGGTCAGGTCGTGGGAGCCTTCGCAGTTGAAGCTCGCCGGGTAGCCCGCTTCGGCCGGATCCTTGACCTTGAGCAGCTTGCCGGAGTTGTTGAAGGTCCAGCCGTGGAATGGGCAGGTGTACGAACTCTTGTTGCCGGACTTGTGCCGGCACAGCGTTGCGCCACGATGGCTGCAGGCGTTCAGGAACGCATTCAGCTCACCGTCCTTGTTGCGCGCAATGAAGATCGACTGGCGCCCCATGGTGGTGGTGTAAAAGTCGTTTTTGTTGGGGATCTGGCTTTCGTGGGCCAGGTACAGCCAGTTGCCTTCGAAGATGTGCTGCATCTCGAGATCGAACAGCCGCGGGTCGGTGAACATCTCGCGCTTGCAGCGATAGATGCCCTGTTCTTTGTCATCTTCGAGCAGGGAGTGAAGGTATTCGGGTCGCAGGGTCATGGCCGCCGCCTCCATTGTTTTTATTCAGGCAGGGCCATGCTAGGACGGGGGGATATGGTGGACTATCCGATGGGTGCAGACCTGTATCCGTTTTGTGCAAAGGTTTATACGGCACGTACACGTAGCAGCAGCCGAGCCCGTGAGGTGTGATGAGGTGAGGTGAGGGGATTTATCCCCGTTCGGCGGCGAAGCCGTCGTAATCCATTGGACGCGGTGTGGCTGGAAAAACAGGGGCCGCTTCGCAGCCCAACGGGGATAAATCCCCTCACCACACCTCGCGGGCTCGGCAGCTGCTACAGGTGCTTTTTGGTGTTTCAGTGCCGGCGTTTGAGGGTGTCGGACGGTAATTCGCCAAACTGTTTGCGGTAGCTGTCGGAGAACCGGCCCAGGTGCAGGAAGCCGTAATCCATGGCGACTTCCGTGACGTTGCGCACGTTGCAGGTCGGGTCGCTCAGGCAGGCGTAGATACGCTCAAGGCGTTTTTGCCGGATGTAGCTTTTCGGCGTGGTGCCGACGTTACGTTCAAACAATCCATACAACGAGCGCAGGCTCATTCGCGCCTGACGTGCCAGCTCTTCGCTGTCGATGTCTTGCTTGAGATTGCGCGCGATGTAGTCGGCAATCACCTCGAACGTAGCCGTCTGTGAGCCGAGACTGATTCGGCTGACATTGGTCTTCATCAGGCTGAGCATCTTGCTGACGATGATCTGTGCGTAGTGCTCCTGCACCTTGGGAATCTGCTCGGTGGCCTCGGCTTCCTGGCAAATCATCGCCAACAGACCGACAAAGCCTTCCAGCTCATCAAGCTGATAACGGTTCTCCAGAAACCGCACGCCCTGCCCCGGATACCGCCAACGCTGCTCATCGCACACGGACTCCAGCAACGGGGTGGGGACTTTGAGGATGAATTTTTCGCAATCGTCGGAGTAGGTCAGGTCTACCGGATCGTCGGGATTGATCAGCAGCAATTCACCGGGGGCGAAGTAGTGTTCCTGGCCGTGGCCGCGCCACAGGCAGTTGCCGCGCAGCAAGACTTGCAGGTGATAGATGCTTTCCAGAGCACCGGAGGTGACCCGTACGCTGCCGCCATAGCTGATGCGGCACAGGTCGAGGCTGGCAAATTTACGGTGATTGAGGCTGGCCAGCGGTCGCCCGGCCCGGGGCATCAGAATGCAATGGTTACCGACATGCTGATTGACGTAGCCCGACACCGCGTAAGGATCGGCGTGGTCGAATACGGTGCTGCGCTGACTCAACAGTTGCGCTTGCATCATCGGGTCACTCTCATTGTTGTTATCGGTGCGTCGGGGCTTTCAAGGCAGTGTAATCAACAGGGTGTCAGTAAACGGAGTGTTGGATGTTCCGCCCTCTTCGCGAGCAAGCTCGCTCCCACAGGGCCACGAGATAAACGCTCGGTTTCTCGTGGCCCGGTCCCGCTGTTCGAGGATATCAGTCCTCGAGCGCGCGGACCCGTTCGTGGCGCCGCTGCTCGTCGGGTTGCGCGGAGTTCTGCAAGGTGAAATCGAAGTCGATTTCGGCAAAACGACCGCTCACACCATGGGCCGCCGCACGCGCTGGATCGTCGCTGAACGTGATTTTCGCGATCAGCTCATCCCGTGTGGCATAAGCGAAATCGTCGTGCAGGTATTGATCGCCTTCGAGGTTGATCTGAGTGGTCAGGTGACGATGATCTGGCGCGGAAATAAAGAAGTGAACATGCGCCGGCCGTTGACCATGACGGCCCAGTTGATCCAGCAATTGCTGGGTCGGACCGTCCGGCGGGCAGCCATAGCCCGACGGTACGATGCTGCGCAAGCGATAACGGCCTTCGGCATCGGTGACGATACGACGACGCAGGTTGAATTCCGACTGGGTGGTATCGAAGTAGGAGTAAGTGCCGCCCGTATTGGCGTGCCAGACATCCACCACCGCGCCGACCAACGGTTCGCCGGCGGTGTTCTTGACCTGGCCCTGCATGAACAGCACCACACCCGGATCGACACCGTCATCCAGTCGCGCCTCGCCCTCCGACAGTGGCGCGCCCGCCACATACAGCGGGCCTTCGATGGTCCGCGGTGTGCCGCCAGCCTTGCCGGCCTGCTCGTCTTCGGCGTCCATCAGCAGGTCGAGGTAATGTTCCAGACCGAGCCCGGCCACCACCAATCCAGCCTCTTGACGCGCACCCAGCACGTTGAGGTAGTTGACGGCTTTCCAGAACTCTTCCGAGGTCACGGCCAGGTCTTCGATGATGTTCACCGAATCACGCAGGATGCGATAAACCAGGGCCTTGACCCGCGGGTCGCCAGCCTCGTTGTGCAGGCCGCTGGCCTCTTCGAGAAATTTCTGGGCACTGGCAGTATGGGAAATCTTGACGTTCATGGGGGTTCCTCATCTTGTAATTATTAGCGTAGCGAACTGAACAGGCGGGGTTCAGCGGTCATCCTCGTGAATGGAAGAAGGATGCCGGCACATCGCGTCGACCTCGATCGCCATGTACGGAAACAGCGGCAATTGCATGAGCAGGTCGTGCAGTTCCTGAACGCTCTCGACGTCGAAAACGCTGTAATTGGCATAGTGCCCGGCGATACGCCACAGGTGACGCCACTTGCCCTGCTCTTGCAGGCGCTGGGCCAGGGCTTTCTCGTCAGTCTTCAGCTGGGTGGCTGTTTCCGAATTCATGTCGACCGGAAAATTCACGGTCATTTTTACGTGGAATAGCATGAAGCACTCCTCAGACTTGATGAATGACAGTGGATGTCTTGTCGCGACGGAAAAACGCCAGGCGCTCTTCATCCAGGCTAAAACCCAGGCCCGGTGTTTTCGGAACATGCAGCTCAAAATCGCGATAGACCAACGGCTCGCTGAGAATGTCTTCAGTCAGCAGCAACGGGCCGAACAGCTCGGTATCCCACGCCAGTTTATTCAGCGTGATAAAGGCATGGGCCGAGGCCAGGGTGCCGATACCACCTTCAAGCATGGTGCCGCCATACAGGCCGATACCAGCGGCTTCGGCGATGGCAGCGGTTCGCAGCACGGCGCGCGGGCCGCCGTTCTTGGCGATTTTCAGCGCGAACACCGACGCCGCGCCCTCCCGCGCCAGGTTGAACGCATCTTCCACGCATTCGATGGATTCATCGGCCATGATCGGCGCCGGGCTCATCGCGTTCAGGCGTACCATGCCGGCGCGGTTGTTGCGCGAGATCGGCTGTTCGATCAAGTCGATGCCATTCGTGCCCAAAATCCGGCAGGCGCGCAGCGCAACCGCTTCATCCCAGGCTTGATTGACATCGACCCGCACGCTGGCGTGATCGCCCAGGGCTTTCTTGATTGCAATAACGTGGGCCAGGTCGCGGTTGACCTCACCCGCACCGATTTTCAATTTGAAGATCCGATGGCGGCGCAGGTCGAGCATTTTTTCCGCTTCGGCGATGTCCTTGTCGGTGTCGCCACTGGCCAGGGTCCACGCCACCGGCAAGGCATCGCGAACGCGGCCGCCCAGCAGCTCGCTGACCGGCAGCCCAAGGCGTTTACCCTGAACGTCGAGCAAGGCGGTTTC
The DNA here is from genome assembly GCF_054897825.1 of Pseudomonas sp. ZS1P83. NCBI lineage: Bacteria > Pseudomonadati > Pseudomonadota > Gammaproteobacteria > Pseudomonadales > Pseudomonadaceae > Pseudomonas > Pseudomonas sp. ZS1P83. Next base: position 1,618,029 of record NZ_CM142706.1, on the reverse strand, counting down.
GATACCTGATTTAGCAAAGGTGTTGCCACGGATGCTGCGCTCCAGGCGCAACATCGCGGCATTCACGTTGGCGCTGTCCTGGCCCAGCAGCAGCGGTGCGAAGTGCCTGTCGATGTTGGTCTTGATGCTGTCAGGGCTTTCGTTGCCATAAGCCAATCCACCGATAGTAGTGGACTCACCAATGCCCTCGATGCCATCGGCACAGCGCACACGAATGATCACCAGCGTCTGGTTCTGCATGGTGTGCATCGCCAGCTTGTGCGGGCGGATGGTCGGCAGATCGACGATGATCGTCTCGATCGATTCAATGGCTGTTGCAAGCATGTCGATACCCGTGAGGTTCTTGAGTTCTGGAACCGATTCTCGTACGGCTTTTTTCGGGAAGCCAATATAGAATTGGTCTGACTTGATACCTTTAAGGTATGCAACCGACTTGTGTCTGGAGGTTCCATGGAACTGCGTCACCTGCGTTATTTTCAGGTGTTGGCTCAAACCCTCAATTTCACCCGTGCCGCCGAGCTCCTGCACATTGCCCAACCGCCCCTGAGCCGGCAGATGCAGCAACTGGAGGATGAACTCGGGGTGTTGTTGCTGGAACGCGGGCGGCCGCTGAAGCTGACCGACGCCGGTCGGTTTTTCCATGAACACTCCACCGCGCTGCTCGAGCAACTGAGCAAGGTGTGCGACAACACGCGACGGATCGGTCTGGGTGAAAAGACCTGGCTGGGCATCGGCTTTGCACCGTCGACGCTCTACGGCGTTTTGCCGGAACTGATTCGCCGTTTGCGCAGCGGCGAGCCCCTGGAACTTGAACTGGGGCTCTCGGAAATGACCACGCTGCAGCAAGTTCAGGCGCTCAAGGCCGGGCGTATCGATATCGGTTTCGGTCGAATCCGCATCGACGACCCGGCCATCATCCAGACGGTGTTGACCGAAGATCGGCTGGTCGCCGCCCTGCCCGCTGGCCACCCATTACTGGCTGGCCCAATCAGCCTTCGCGACCTGGCGAAAGAACCTTTTGTGCTATACCCCGGCAACCCGCGCCCCAGCTACGCCGACCATGTCATCGCGTTGTTCGAATCCTACGGCGTGAGCATCCATGTGGCGCAATGGACCAACGAACTGCAAACAGCCATCGGCCTGGTGGGGGCAGGAATCGGGGTGACCCTGGTGCCGGCATCGGTGCAATTGCTGCACCGCGACGACATTGGTTTCACGCCGCTGCTGGAGGACAACGCCACCTCGCCGATTATTCTCAGCCGGCGCATGGGCGACGTTTCCCCGGGGTTGAATCATTGCTTGCAGATGATTGATGAGCTGCTGCCGCGGGACTAGCCGGCAAACGCCCGGCGCCCGGCACGCATCTCGATGCGCAACTCGCCAATCAGATTGGAGATATCGCGAACGCTGGTCAGCCGTTCGGGTGATACACCGGTAATCAACAGATCAATTCGCCCGGTGGCGGGTTCGTAGACCTTAATCCGTAACGTTGCGTCGAGATTCACCGTGCAAGCACAGGACAGCGGTTGAAAACCGGACTCAACAATGCGGCAAAGCTCAGGAACTGAAACCATGACTGGCGCCTCCGTGGCAGTTAATCGGATCCAACTTGCTCAGCATAGATGCACATTTCCCATCCTGCGCCGCCAATGCTCAAAATAGGTGTTAACTGTTTCTCACTTCGGAGTTCTCTCAGTGAGAATCCCGATCCCAGATCCAGTTCCAGATCCCCGGCAATTTAACCGCCTCTGAACCGTCGCGGACGGTGCGCGCCATGGCCGCGCGTTGCAGCGCTGCCGTGTCGTCATAAAAAGGTCTCTGAGCTGTTTTCAGACCGGTGGCGCTCGCACTGTCGAGGAGGATTTGCAGGTACTCCCGCGTGTGCCGGGCGGTGTAGCGATTGAGGTCGTGAAAGGTCACCACCACCGGAATCACCCCATCCACCACCGGTAACTCGCCAAGGGCGATGCGCTCGCGCACTTCGGACATGGTGCGCAGCATATGGGCTCGCCGCCGGGGGCTGGCGTTGAAACCCCAGATCTTGCCGTCATTGGCACTCAGATCGGTCAGCAGCACCTGCATGCCATGTTGCTGATAGGCCGCGAAGGTGCGTTTGTCGTAGCTCCAGAATGGCGGGCGCACCAGCGTCGGCGGCGCGCCGGTGATCGCGGCGATGTCGGCGCTGCCATTGGTGAGGGACTGCTCCAGTGCTTGCGGGTCCAGGGAGCGATGATTGGAGTGCCCGGGCGTGGACGTGTGAAAGCCCAGGATCTGACCTTCAGCTTGTTCGCGGTGCATGACCTGGCGACCTATTTCACTGCCGCCGGCTCGTGAGGCGCGGGTCTGCACGAAAAATACCGCTTTGAGGTTCGGCTGCACCGGGTTAGTGGCCAGACTGTCGAGCACCGTCATCGTCGGGTTCCAGAAACTCGATGCGCTGGGACCGTCGTCAAAGGTCAGCAGAAAACGGATCGGTGGTTGCGCACTCAGACGCTGCTCGGTCCGCGGTGTCATTTCGATGGGAGAAGCAATGCACCCGACCAGCCCTGTGGCGATGACGAGTGCAGCTAGAACCTTGAACAGCTGTTTCATGTTTTGCCTTGGGCCAGACCGTTATGGTCAACACGTCAAAGGGCAAAAATTCTCCGCCCATTTATCCTTCGTCGGCCCACCTGTCGCTGCGGGCCGAGGTTGGATAAGGGTACACAGTGTTTGGTTCCCGTGCGGCAATGGCTTCGCGCTTGCTGTCGATCGAAGGCGTCGGCCTCGGTGGTTTGCTCAAGCCCTGCCCAAAGCGCTGTCCGGCGGCATGGCGCAGCGGATGGCAATCGCTCGCGGCCGCTACTCGCGACCGCAAGTGCTGTTGCTCGACGAACCCTTCAGCGCGGTGGACGACTTCACGCGCATGAAATTGCAGGACCTGCTGCTGCAACTGGCCGAACGCCACGCCATCGCCCTGCTGTTGGTGACCCACGACGTGGATGAAGCGCTGTACCTCAGCGATCGGGTGCTGGTGATGGACAATCGCCCCAGCAGCATTCGTCAGGAGCTGGCGGTGCAACTGGTCCATCCCCGGGACCGGCGGGACCCGCTGCTGGCGCGCCTCAAGGCCTTGTCGTTGACCGAGTTGCAGCGCGCCCATTTGATCTGAGCAACTAAGCTGAAATCTCCAGCCAGCGCTCTTCAATCAGAGCGTTTCAATCAGGGCTCTTCAATCACAGGATCAGCCTATGTGCGGACGCCTGTCGCAGTACCGTGGCATTCACGATTTTGTCGCGGCGCTGAGCATCCCCGACGCGCTGATCAACCACGTCGGTGATGAACCGCTGGCCCGCTACAACGCGGCGCCCACCACGCAACTTGCCCTCCTGCATCTGGAGAGCAACGGCCTGCACGCCGAATTCCAGCGCTGGGGATGGCGGCCACACTGGGCGAAGGATCGTGCGGCACCGATCAATGCGCGGGTCGAAAAAGTCGCCCACGGTGCGTTCTTCCGGGGGATCTGGCCGCACCGCGCGATTATGCCGATCGACAACTGGTTCGAATGGGTCGACGCCGGGGATTCGACGAGGCAACCATGGCTTATCCGCCGACGGGACCGGGCGCCGATTTTATGCGCGGCAATCGGACAGTTTCCCGGCGCGGAGGGTGAGCCGCGGGCCGACGACGGTTTTGTGATCATCACCGCCGACAGTATGGGCGGCATGCTCGACATTCATGACCGGCGCCCCGTGGTGTTGTCTGCGCAACTGGCGCGGGAATGGCTTGACCCGGCCACCCCCAAAGAACGCGCTGAACACATGGCGCTGTTGCAGAGTGAAGTCAGCGAGGTTTTCGAGTGGTACAAGGTGGACAAAGCGGTTGGCAATTCAAGAAATCAAAACGCGGCACTGATTGACGAAACACCCTGAACGTATCAATACGGACCCTTACGGCGGGTCACTTTGGAACCAAAGGGTTCTTGCCCCTTTCGTTCGGTGCCTCGCTAAGGCTCGGTATGCCCTCGCTCCGGCCCTGCTCCGTGGGCTCGCCGCGAGTGCGCACTCTCCCTCCTGTGGGAGCGGGCTTGCTCGCGAAGCTGTTGATCTTGCTGTTGCTTTGGCTTTTGATTTTGATCTGTTGCCCCTTTCCAAGAGGCCGGAGTGAGGGCATGCCGAGCTTGGGCGAGGCACCGAATGGCGGGGCAAAAGCCCTTGGTTACTTGGGGTTGGGCGGCACTCAAATCGGTCAAGGCTTCAGCGGACGCTCCTGGTCGCGATCTGACAGCTCTTTACCGTCGTCGGGGTGCTTCCAGTCCGGCGTCGAACGCCGCTGCCGCTTGAGCTCCTCTTCCGTGGGTTCATCCACCTCTTCATCCGGGTTCGGACGTTTTGGATCAGTTGCCATGCTCACCTCTCATCCTGAAGGGATTTCCTTTAAGCGTAGAACAGTTTCGACGGGAACGATTTAGAGCCACCAGCGCAGCAAAAAGAAAAACCCCATGCTCAACAACATGCTGAGCAAGGTATTGCGGGTGTACAGCACCAGCCCCACCGCCACCAGCGAACTGATCAGATACGGGTTGTCCCACTGTAGATTCAGCTGCTTGTCCGGCATGAACACGATCGGCCCGCAGATCGCGGTCAGCATGCCCGGTACCGCAAAACCCAGGAACTGCCGCGCATTACTGCTCAAGCGCACGGGCAGCCGAGGCTCCAGAAACACATAGCGGTTCAGGAAAACCAATATCCCCATACCGACAATAACCGCCCAGACCATCATGTGCGTCCACCGTAGAATTTGTTGCAGATAAAGCCTGCGGTCATGCCCGCCAACCCCGACAGCACCAGCGCCGAGCCCCACTGCCAGTAGCTGAACAGCACCGAACAGAACAGCGACACCGCCACGCACACCACGGTCGGCACGTTTCGCACTACCGGGGTGATCAAGGCGATAAAAGTCGCCGCGATGGAGAAGTCCAGCCCCAGATGTTCGAGCCCAGGAATGCTGCTGCCCAGCACGATGCCGGCCAGGGTGAAGAGGTTCCAGGCGATGTAAAACGTCAGGCCCACGCCAAGGGCGTACCAACGGTTGAATTGCTGTTTGTCATGCTGACTGGTCAGGGCGAACAGCTCGTCGGTGAGCAAAAACCCCAACCCCACACGCCAGCGACCCGGCAACGGCGAAATCACCGAACGCATACTCATGCCGTAAAGCAAATGCTGGGAGGTCAGCAACAACGTGGTCAGCAGAATCGAAAAGATCCCGGCACCGCCCTTGAGCATGCCAATAGCCACCAGTTGCGCCGCCCCGGCAAACACGATGCTCGACAAACCCTGGCTTTGCAGGGGAGTGAGATTGGCCTCGATGGCCATGGAGCCGGCCAACAGTCCCCAAGGCGCGGTTGCCAGGGACAACGGCATGATCGCCGCAGCGCCGCGAAGAAAGGCACTGCGCGGCATGAGTGAATTGGACATAACGCTCTACAACCAGGGAAAGACCTCAGACTGTGCCAGCAGTCGCGGCCGATGGCTTGAACAATCTTGCGCACGGCTGCGAACTTGTTCCTTTCCTCGGCGGCTGGTAGCGCACAAATGCCCGCAGGGCCAAGCACAACGGCAGGATGCGTGCTGAGCTCGCTGATTTTCGCAATTGACAAAAACCGCGCCGGCTTTTAAAACTGAGCACCTCATTCAGGGTGTAAGCAAGTATGTCCGCAACCTTCAACCTCAACACTGTCGTCATTGGCTTGAATGCCAAGGCGCAAGGTTGCGCTGCGCACGCCCTCAAATCGAAGAAACAGTCGCTCATGTGACCGGGGCGCGCTGTCCCGTCAGATGAGCTGACAGGACATTGAGCGCGACGGACACCCTCCCCTTGCTTACTGCCTTCTACGCTTCTGACGGTGACGAAATCGGTCAACCTTCAGGAGTAAGTGCATGTCATCGTTTCAAGGTATTTGGGTTCCCCTCGTTACGCCGTTTCGCAACGGTGCGATCGATTTCGTCGGCTTGCGCCGGCTGGTCAGTCATTTGCTGGAAAAAGGCGTCGATGGCGTTGTGGTCTGCGGCACCACGGCGGAAGCGGCGGCATTGAGTAAACACGAGCAACTGGCGGTGCTCGATGCGGTGCTGGCGCAGGTGCCGGCGGAACGGGTGGTCATGGGCCTGGCCGGCAACAATATGACCGAGCTGCTGCAGTTACAGAGCGAAATCCTGAAACGTCCACTGGCCGGTTTACTGGTACCGCCGCCGTATTACATCCGCCCTTCCCAAGCGGGCCTCGAAGCGTTTTTCAAAACCGTCGCCGATGCCTCCAGCGTTCCACTCATTCTTTACGACATTCCTTACCGCACCGGCGTGGCGTTCGAGCAGGCAACGCTGCTCAACATCGTCGCCCATGAGCGGATTGTCGCGATCAAGGATTGCGGCGGCAATCAGGCCAACACCCTGGCACTGCTCGCCAGTGGCAAGGTCGATGTGCTGTGCGGTGAAGATAACCAGATCTTCAGCGCCTTGTGCCTGGGCGCCAAAGGCGCGATTGCCGCTTCGGCGCATGTTCATCCCGAGCTGTTCGTGGCGTTGTACCAACAGATCCGCGACAACCAGTTAGCAACCGGCCGAGCGACATTCTTCCAACTGCTGCCGCTGATTCACAGCCTGTTCATCGAACCCAATCCCGCCCCGGTGAAAACCGCCCTGGCCCTCGAAGGCTTGATCGACGACGAACTGCGGGCGCCGATGCAACGCAGCAGTGAAACATTGCTGGTGCGTCTGAAGGAAGTGCTCACAGCGTTGAACAGCAACAATCGATAGAGCGTCAGCGACCAGCCCGAGTACCATGGAGCGATTCGCATAATGCGTCAGGGAGTCGACATGCTGTACCGAATCGCCGCCGACGGGCTGGTGCTGTTTCATCTGTTGTTTATTCTGTTTGTGCTGTTCGGCGGGCTGCTGGTGCTCAAATGGCGCCCCCTGATCGGGTGGCACCTGCCCGCGGCTGCGTGGGGCGTGTCGGTGGAAGTCTTCCACCTGACCTGCCCGCTGACCGAGTGGGAAAACCTGATGCGTCACGCGGCCGGGCAAACCGGGTATGGCGGTGGCTTCATCGAACATTACGTGTGGCCGGTCATTTACCCGGCGGGCCTGACGCCGGCGATTCAGCTGGGACTGGGCAGCGTGGTGCTGGCAATCAACGTGCTGGTCTACCTTCGGTTGATCAGGCTGTGGCGGCGCCCAACGGGCGCGTAGCTGCCGCAGGCTCGGGCCGCGTTCGGACGATCTTTTGATCTTTTTCGTTCAAGGATTCCCAAGTGACCGGTTTGTTTGAATTCAGTTGGCAATGACGCTCATGTTCCGGCCGCTGGCCTTGGCCACATAAAGCGCCTTGTCGGCGGCCCCCACCAAGTCATCGGGCTGGGCCTAGGACGCCGGATCGTAAGCGGCGACGCCCAGGCTGACCGTCACCGTGCCTTCAGCACCTGCACTGTGCTCGATGCCCGCCTGCTGAACCGCGCGACGGATTTTTTCCGCCACCATAAACGCCCCCACATAGTCGGTCCCGGGCAGAACTACCGCAAACTCTTCGCCGCCATAGCGCGCAGCCAGGTCGCCGGGGCGCATGAGGTTGTCCCTGATGATCGTGCTGATGTTGCGCAAACACTCATCGCCGGCCACATGGCCGTAAAGATCATTAAAGCTCTTGAAGTGATCGACATCGATCATCAGCAGCGCGAGGTGGGTCTGGTTGCGTCTGGCGCGGCCCATTTCAGCAAGGATGAAATGATCGAACTGACGCCGGTTGGAAAGACCGGTCAGGGCATCCTCCAGGGCTAGCAACTCAAGACTGCGGTTGACCTCAATCAGTTTTTCCTGCGCATCCAGCAATACACTCTGCACGTGATTCTGCTGCGTCATGAGGCGAATGAGGCGATAACCAAGTACGCCTAGAAACCCCAGGAATAACGTGACGATCCCGGCACTCAGCAGTACCTCCTTACGCCAGGCTGCCAGGACTTCTTCTTTATTCAACGCTGCAAAGATGATCAGCGGATAACCGGCGACCCTGCGAAATCCGACCACGCGCTCGACGCCATCCACATAGGAAGGGACCGTTGCCGTGCCCGAATCGCCCTTGGGCAACAGTTGCGTAAACAGCGGCCCCTTGGCGACGCTGGTGCCGATTTCAGCTTCTTTGAACGGCCGGCGAACGACGATGGTGGCGTCATCGGCGATCAGGTTGATCACGCCGTTACCGCCCATGTCGATGCTGTTGTAGAGCGCAAGGAAGTGGCTGAGATAGAGGCTTGCCAGCGCCACGCCGGCAAAGCTGCCATCCGGATGATTGATCCGACGGGAAACCGTCATGACCCATTCACCGCTCGAACGGCTCTTGATCGACGGGCCAATGTGAGGCCCACGATCGGGATGATCACGATGGAAGATGAAATATTCGCGGTCGGCATTGTTCGCATCGGGCACGACGGCACCATTGGAATTGGCAACCCAGCGACCTTTTTCGTCATACACGAACAAGCCATGGAGCTGGCCCAACTCGCTGCGCTGGGCCCTGAGCAATCGCTCCAGCCCGGGCAGCCGGGCCTGGTCGATACCGTCGTTTTCGAGGCGATCCACCAGGGTAAACAGCAGCGTATCGGCTTGCTTGATCAATGCCTGCGCTTGCGAGGCAAGAGTCTGCGCAAGGTTGGACATCGCCACTTCCTTGTCATGCAGATGGTACTGGCGCGAGTTCCAGGCTTCCCACATCACGATAGCCGTCATGGACAGGCACACCGCGACCAGCAGAAACACCGCAGAGCGAACCTTGAGCGTTACCCCGACCTGCTCGGCTACCAAGGGAATGCCGTGGCGGGCTTGTTCAATTCGATCTTTAACGGACGGATGACCCATGACGCTCCTTGAATTCTGACCCCATGGCGAAACTTCCCGTTCGCCCTTTTTATGACCCCTGGCGGGTATGAGCCGCCTGGTGCAAGGCGACTATGCATCATCAAACACCCGATAGGGTGCGTAATGCCAGTCAGTTTAACCGCGATCCGTAGCAGCTGAAATGACTTAGCTGATTGGCATTAGACCCAACGGAACGGTTTCTGCCCACACCAGAGGTCCTACCGAGGCGCCTGCTTCACGGCCTCGATCCAGGCCGGATTCAATTGCGTTTGATCAGTCTCGATGCCCAGCGCTTCCATCCGTGCCTTGTGCTGATCCATCTCGCGGGTCAATTGGCTGTGATCACTGGAGTTGCCGTCCAACTCGTGCATCTGGCTCAACCCCAGATGATAGAAACGCAGCAGCTTCATGGCGCTCGGATCCTCCTTCTCCACCGCCGCCGTCACCTGATGCATGACGTTGGTAATGCTCATCAAACTGCGCTTGAGCCGCCAGCCGTAAACCGCCGGGGCCATCCATTGCTGGCGCCAGAACGTACCACGCATCAGCGCTGCCATCAGCAGTACCGCCACAAACACGCCACCGACGTTAAATCGCAGATTGTCGCCGTCGGGCTCACCGAACAGCGCCACCGCCACGGTGGAGAGCACCATCGCCAGGGCCAGGAAAATCAGGGCTATGATCACTGTGCTGCGTCGCGTCTGGCTTCGATAGCGTTCGGGGTTCTGCGGCTGTATTTCGAACATCGCAACAGGTTTCCTTGAGGGCATGGGTAAAAAGACTGCGGGGCATTATCGCCTCTGCAGGGGATTTAGCTATGCTGAGGTTCCTTTTCATCTTTTCATCGTCAAACGGGGAAATGGCGATACAACGCAGTTCGTGCCATCTTCTTTCATGGATACATACCATTCGGATGCCAGTTGCCTGTATGAATGGCATCGTTTTAAGGATCATTGAATGACCCAACGACAAGTAATCAACGCCTCGGTCAGCCCTAAAGGCAGCCTGGAAACCCTCTCTCAACGTGAAGTACAGCAACTGAGCGAAGCCGGATCCGGCAGCACCTACACCTTATTCCGCCAGTGCGCCCTGGCCATCCTCAATACCGGCGCCCATGTTGATAACGCTAAAACCATCCTCGAAGCCTACAAGGACTTCGAAATCCGCATTCACCAGCAGGACCGCGGCGTACGCCTCGAACTGCTGAACGCCCCGGCCGACGCCTTCGTCGATGGCGAAATGATCGCCAGCACCCGCGAAATGCTCTTCAGCGCCCTGCGCGACATCGTCTACACCGAAAACGAACTCGACGCCCAACGCATCGACCTGAGCACCTCCCAGGGCATCAGCGACTACGTGTTTCACCTGCTGCGCAACGCCCGTACCCTGCGCCCCGGCGTCGAGCCGAAGATCGTGGTGTGCTGGGGCGGCCACTCGATCAACACCGAAGAATACAAATACACCAAGAAAGTCGGCCACGAACTGGGCCTGCGCAGCCTCGACATCTGCACCGGCTGCGGTCCTGGCGTGATGAAAGGCCCGATGAAAGGCGCGACCATCGCCCACGCCAAGCAGCGTATCCACGGCGGCCGCTACCTCGGCTTGACCGAGCCAGGCATCATCGCCGCCGAAGCGCCAAACCCGATCGTCAACGAACTGGTGATCCTGCCGGACATCGAAAAACGTCTGGAAGCCTTCGTCCGCGTCGGCCACGGCATCATCATTTTCCCGGGCGGCGCCGGCACGGCCGAAGAGTTCCTGTACCTGCTCGGCATCCTGATGCACCCGGACAATGCAGGCGTGCCCTTCCCCGTGGTCCTTACCGGACCGAAACATGCCGCGCCGTATCTGGAGCAACTGGACGCGTTTGTCGGCGCCACGCTGGGTGAAACCGCAAAACAACATTACGAGATCATCATCGACGACCCGGCTGAAGTCGCGCGTCAAATGACTCAAGGCCTCAAAGCGGTCAAACAGTTCCGCCGCGAGCGCAACGACGCGTTCCATTTCAACTGGCTGCTGAAGATCGACGAAGGCTTCCAGCGCCCGTTCGATCCGACCCACGAAAACATGGCCAACCTGAAACTGAGCCGCAACCTGCCGGCCCATGAACTGGCCGCCAACCTGCGCCGTGCGTTCTCCGGCATCGTCGCCGGCAACGTCAAGGACAAGGGCATCCGCCTGATCGAAGAGCACGGGCCTTACCAGATCCGTGGCGATGCAGCCGTCATGCAACCGCTGGATCAACTGCTCAAAGCCTTCGTCGCCCAGCACCGGATGAAACTGCCCGGTGGCGCGGCGTATGTGCCGTGTTATCAGGTGGTTGCGTAGCTCGGCTAAAGATCGTTCCCACGCTCCCGCGTGGGAACGATCAGCAACGTGAACTGTAACCTTGCGAGCCGAAGCAGACGCTTCGGCTAGCTGCCTTCTATGGAAAGAGAATTCTTGATGCGCCAACGTAATGCCGCACGACTCCTCGTGGTCAATCCGGCCCGTCAGGTCCTGCTGTTTCGCTTCCAGCACAAGGGAGATGCCTTGGACGGACGCGACTATTGGGCCACCCCGGGTGGAGGCCTTGAGGAAGGTGAAACCTTTGAAGCCGCCGCCATACGCGAACTGCATGAAGAAACCGGACTGCACACCAACACGGTGGGCACTAGCGTGGCAGAGCGCAGCTTTTCGATGATGTTGCCCAGCGGCGAAACCGTCCTTTCCGTGGAACGCTACTTCGTCGTCTGCACCGATGAAGAACGGCTGACGCGTGATGGCTGGACTGCCGATGAAGCCCGGGTGATGACTGAACACAAATGGTGGTCAATCGCCGAGTTGAAAGAAACCGCTGAAACAGTCTGGCCAGAAAACCTGATCCAAATGATGGAGCAGGCCTGACCAGTGCCAGATGAATAACAAAATTCTAATAAAGATCGTTCCCACGCTCCCGCGTGGGAATGCTCAACGGACGCTCCGCGTTCGGCTTTGAAGGGACGCGGAGCGTCCAGGGCTGCATTCCCACGCAGAGCGTGGGAACGATCATGCCTCAAGCTCGCGGCACTAATGCACAGAGGTGATCCGCGTCGATTACTGCCTTGGCAAAGCACTGCGGATCTTCCTGCGGCAAGTTGTGGCCGATGCCGCCGATGATGAGGCGGTACTTGTATTTGCCGGTGAAGCGCTTGGCATAATCCTCGGCCGCCGGGTGCGGCGCCCCGTTGGCGTCACCTTCCATCGTGATGGTCGGCACCGTAATAACCGGGGCCTTCGCCAGCCGTTGCTCCAGCGCTTCGTATTGAGGTTCGCCCTGAACCATGCCCAACCGCCAGCGATAGTTGAAAATCGTGATTGCCACATGGGAAAGGACTCGCTGTAAGAGCGAATCCGCCAGCCGCCGTTACCGCAGAAACGGATATGTACACCAACCCCAAACAACCATCACCGCCAAAACAGCGGTGTTGCCAGCCGAGCCGCCAACGCCTTGGCCTGACTCGCCACATCGGTCACCGCCGTGCTTTCCCACCACATGCCACGTAGCGGTGGACCCATGGCAAACAGGCGACTGGCGACGTGTTCATCGGCGCCCAACACCGCGCCATCCACCGCCGCTGCAATCCCCAGCGCTAACGGCCCCGGCCGGACAAGTCCGCGCGCCAGCAGTTGCTGTGGCAACGGTCGGGCGACCCGTCGCCAGTCATATTCGATGCCGCTGGAATTGATCAGTGCCGCGCCGCTGACAACGGTGGTTTCTGATTCACCACGACGCCGAATGCGAATGCTCACTGCTCCGTCCACTGAAGGCTCCAGCCCTTTGAACGACGCGGCCTGAATCCGCAACCGCCCTTCCTTGTGCAAGCGTTCCACCAACTCTGCACTCAACGGCGGCGAGCGGTGATGGTGACTTTCCCACCAAGGCCGCACATGCCGCACGAATTGCCGACGCTGCACGTCCGTCGCCTGATTCCACAAACGGCCGATATGCACCCGCACGGTGTCGAGTGGCGCTTGCCAGTCGATGCCTTGAGCGATGGCGTCTCGGCAATGCCGACGCAGTTCGCGCACCAGCTGACGCGGCGTACGAATGCTCTCATCCTCGGCGAGAAAATCTGCCCAGGCTGGTGGCTGTCGACGCACGTGAGGCAGCAAGCCATGACGGGAAAACACTTCAATCGGCCCGCGATGCCCGGCCTGTTCCAACGACACTACGGCATCGACCATGGTCAGGCCCGAACCGATGATCAGCACAGTCGACTGCGGATCAAGTTGTTGCATGGCGGCGACATCCCAAGGGTCGAGCGCAGCGGCGTTCAAGCCGCTGGACTCGGTCTGTGGCGTGCGCGCAGCGGGGAACATCCCCGTCGCCAACACCGCATAAACGCCCTGCAAGCGTTGCCCGTCACTCAACGTCAGCAGCACCGAATCGTCCCGGGTTTGCAGGTCAACCACCTCGGCCTGGACATGCTCGACCGTTGACCCGTTCACGGCGCCCACCGCTTGCGCTTCAGACAGGCGCTGTTGCACGTACAGACCGAAAATCCCCCGGGGCGGGAACAATTCACTGACCGGCACCTGTTGCTCGTCAGACTCCGGCCAGCCGCCGGCCGCGATGTACTCGGTCAGCCATTGGGTCAGGTCGTCGGCGTTATCCGGGTCGACGCTCATCCGCGCCGCATTGCCGTTGAGCGTATGACCCAACTCGACCGCGCTGTACGCCTCACCCCGTCCCAGTTCGGCGCGGGGTTCGATCACCAGCACTAGGCGCTTGCCCGGCAGGCGTAGCAACTGCGCCGCCAGCATTGCGCCGCTGAGGCCGCCGCCGACGATCAGGATGTCGGCGTGGCGGATGGCGTGGGTCGCTTGGCCGCTTTGGAGTTCACTCATGCCGTTCTCACTGATCAATGTTTACCTAATAGAAGGTGTGCAGATCGCCCACATTAATGTTTTGCAAGCCAATCAGGAAGCTCCAGACAAACCCTGTGAAATCACTTTACTTTCAATAGGTTAAAGGATTACCCGAGAAAGTCTCGCAGCTTCAAAACAGCAAAGTGTCTATCCAGTATTGATCGGCAAACAGTTAGATCACCACGTTTCGCACAAACCGCGCCGCCACCGGCCCATCGTTGCGATAGCAATGCGGCTGACTGCTCGCAAACATGTAGAACTCGCCGGCGCCAATGTCCTGCGGCGTGTCGCCCAGCATCAACGTCAGGCGGCCTTCAAAGACGTAGATTTGTTCACTCCAGCCCTCGGCGTCCGGTTGCGACGGGTAAATTTCCCCCGGCTGCAGGCACCATTCCCATTGTTCCACCTCACGGGTGGCGGTGGCTTTGGACAGTAAAACGGCTTTGCTGCCCGGAATCGTCCCGGCCCAGGCCAGTTCGTTAATGCGGCTCGGGTCGCGGGCATCCGGGGCCTGGATCAGGTCGCTGAACGCCACGTCCAGCGCTTCGGCCACACGGTCGAGGGTGGTCAGGCTGACGTTCTTCTCGCCGGCCTCGATGGCCACCAGCATCCGGCGGCTGACTCCGGACTTTTCGGCCAGCGCGGCCTGGCTCATGTCGGCGGCGTGGCGCAAGCGTCGAACGTTCTGACTGACGTGCTGGAGGACCGAAGCCCGCTGAGCTGAATCTTTGTGCACTATATTGCTCACTTGGTGGGGTTGGGCAGTATACTGCGCAACATTCGGCGCATTGTGCGTCCCCCTCAGGTAGCGCGCAAGGTCATGACGTCGGTGAACTCCCCTCACACTTCCCCCCGTTTCTCGCGATTCAGCAAGGCCGAGTGCGTGCTGGTGCTGATCACCATGGTCTGGGGCGGCACCTTCTTGCTAGTGCAGCACGCAATGACCGTCAGCGGGCCGATGTTTTTCGTCGGTCTGCGTTTTGCCGCGGCGGCGATCATTGTTGCGCTGTTCTCCTGGCGTCACCTGCGTGAACTGACGTTGTTCGAATTGAAGGCCGGGGCCTTTATCGGTGTGGCGATCATGCTCGGTTATGGTTTGCAGACCGTCGGGTTACAGAGCATTGCCAGCAGTCAGTCGGCGTTTATTACCGCGTTGTACGTGCCCTTCGTGCCGTTGCTGCAATGGCTGGTGCTGGGGCGTCGTCCGGGGTTGATGCCAAGCATCGGGATCATGTTGGCGTTTACCGGGTTGATGCTGCTGTCGGGACCGGCCGGTGCTTCGTTGAATTTCAGCCCCGGTGAAATCGCCACGTTGATCAGCGCCGTGGCGATTGCGGCGGAGATCATTCTGATCAGCACCTATGCCGGCCAAGTCGATGTGCGACGGGTGACGGTGGTGCAATTGGCGGTCACTTCGGTGCTGGCGTTTTTGATGGTGGTGCCGACTCAGGAAAGGATTCCCGACTTCTCGTGGCTGTTGTTGTGCAGCGCATTGGGGTTGGGCACGGCCAGTGCGGCGATTCAAGTGGCGATGAACTGGGCGCAAAAGAGCGTTTCGCCGACTCGGGCGACGTTGATCTATGCCGGTGAACCGGTGTGGGCCGGGATTGTCGGACGGATCGCCGGGGAGCGGTTGCCGGCGATTGCGCTGGTCGGCGCGGGGTTGATTGTGGCGGCGGTGATCGTCAGTGAGTTGAAGACCAAGGGTAAGGTTGCTGTTCCTGAGGAAGAGTTGGAACAAGAAACCCAGCGATAAGCCCCATGTCTACGTTGCCCGCGATGGGGCCGGGACAGGCGAAATCGCACTCTCTGAAACAATGAAAAACAGGTTTTTTCCGTCTACCTTGTAGGATTCTGCGACAGCTTGGCGTTTGGCGATCCGGGAACTGGCACGTATGATGCTTCACAAACTTCCGCAGATTAGAAGCCTATGTCCCTGATAGTTCTACTGCTTCTGCCTTTTATCGGCAGCTGTCTGGCAGCCTTGCTGCCGCACAACGCGCGTAACACCGAATCTCTGCTGGCGGGTCTGGTTGCCTTGATTGGCACCGTTCAGGTCGCTCTCTTGTACCCGCAAATCGCCCATGGCGGGGTGATCCGCGAAGAATTTTTCTGGTTGCCCAGCCTGGGCTTGAACTTCGTCCTGCGCATGGACGGGTTCGCCTGGCTGTTCTCGATGCTGGTGCTGGGCATCGGCACGCTGGTTTCGTTGTACGCCCGCTATTACATGTCACCGGACGATCCCGTACCGCGGTTCTTCGCGTTTTTCCTGGCGTTCATGGGCGCCATGCTCGGGCTGGTGATCTCCGGCAACCTGATCCAGATCGTGTTTTTCTGGGAGCTGACCAGCCTCTTCTCGTTCCTGCTCATCGGCTACTGGCACCACCGCGCTGATGCGCGACGCGGTGCTTATATGGCGCTGATGGTCACCGGCGCAGGCGGTTTGTGTCTGCTGGCGGGGGTCATGCTGCTCGGTCATGTGGTCGGCAGCTATGATCTGGACAAGGTCCTGGCCGCCGGCGATCTGATTCGCGCGCACGCCCTCTACCCTATTCTGCTCCCCCTGATTCTGATCGGCGCCTTGAGCAAAAGCGCACAATTCCCCTTCCACTTCTGGCTGCCCCACGCGATGGCGGCGCCGACACCGGTTTCGGCCTATCTGCACTCGGCGACCATGGTCAAGGCCGGAGTGTTTCTACTCGCACGACTGTGGCCGTCGCTGTCCGGCAGTGAAGAATGGTTCTACATCGTCAGCGGCGCCGGCGCCTGCACCCTGTTGCTGGGCGCGTACTGCGCGATGTTCCAGAACGACCTCAAGGGTCTGCTGGCCTACTCGACCATCAGCCACCTGGGCTTGATCACCCTGCTGCTGGGCCTGAACAGTCCGCTGGCCGCCGTGGCCGCGGTGTTCCACATTCTCAACCATGCGACGTTCAAGGCCTCGCTGTTCATGGCCGCCGGGATCATCGACCACGAAAGCGGCACCCGGGACATTCGCAAGCTCAGCGGCCTGATCAAGCTGATCCCGTTCACCGCCACCCTGGCCATGGTCGCCAGCGCCTCGATGGCCGGTGTGCCGTTGCTCAACGGCTTCCTGTCGAAAGAGATGTTCTTCGCCGAAACGGTGTTCATCAATGCAACGGCCTGGGTCGAGATGACCCTGCCCATCGTCGCGACCATCGCCGGGACTTTCAGCGTCGCCTACTCGCTGCGCTTTACCGTCGACGTGTTCTTCGGCCCGACCGCCACCGACCTGCCGCACACCCCGCACGAACCGCCACGCTGGATGCGTGCGCCGGTGGAACTGCTGGTGTTCACCTGCCTGGTCGTGGGGATTTTCCCGGCGCAGGTGGTCGGTCCGTTGCTGGCCGCTGCTGCCCTGCCGGTGGTGGGCGGGACCTTGCCTGAATACAGCCTGGCGATCTGGCACGGCTGGAACGCACCGATGATCATGAGCCTGATCGCCATGTCCTGCGGCATCGTGCTTTATCTGCTGCTACGTAATCAGCTCAAGCGTGGGCGCTTCAAGTACCCACCGATCATTGGCCGGTTCAACGGCAAGCGCCTGTTCGAACGCTGCCTGGTAATCATGATGCGCCTGGCCCGTCGTCTCGAGCGGCGGATCAGCACCAAGCGCCTGCAAACCCAATTGTTCCTGGTGGTACTGGCAGCGGTGCTGGCCGGGTTGATCCCGATGCTCCACAACAGCCTGAGCTGGGGCGACCGGCCGAAGATTCCCGGCTCGATCGTGTTCGTGACCCTCTGGCTGCTGGCGATTGCCTGTGCCCTCGGCGCGGCTTGGCAGGCCAAGTATCACCGGCTCGCGGCCCTGACCATGGTCAGCGTCTGCGGCCTGATGACGTGCGTGACCTTCGTCTGGTTCTCGGCGCCCGATCTTGCACTGACGCAACTGGCGGTCGAAGTGGTGACCACGGTGCTGATCCTCCTCGGTCTGCGCTGGTTACCGCGCCGGATCGAAGAGGTGTCACCGCTGCCGAGCACCCTGCGCAAGGCACGCATCCGTCGTATCCGCGACTTGTTGTTGTCGACCGTGGTCGGCGGCGGCATGGCGTTGCTGGCCTACGCGATGCTGACGCGCCAGACACCGAACCACATTTCTTCGTTCTACCTCAGTCGTGCCCTGCCCGAAGGTGGCGGCAGCAACGTGGTCAACGTGATGCTGGTGGACTTCCGCGGCTTCGACACCCTCGGTGAAATTACCGTGCTGGTGGCCGTGGCCCTGACCGTATTCGCCCTGCTGCGACGCTTCCGACCTCCGAAAGAAAGCCTGCAATTGCCCGCCCAGCAACGTCTGCTGGCACCCGACGTGGTCACCGACCTGGTCAACCCGCGGCAGGCCAGCGACACCGCGCTCGGTTTCATGATGGTGCCGGCGGTGCTGGTGCGCCTGCTGTTGCCGATTGCGTTTGTGGTATCGGTCTACCTGTTCATGCGCGGCCACAATCAACCGGGCGGCGGCTTTGTCGCAGGGTTGGTGATGTCGGTGGCGTTCATCCTGCAATACATGGTCGCCGGCACCCAGTGGATCGAGGCGCAAATGAGCCTGCGGCCACTGCGCTGGATGGGCACTGGATTGTTGTTCGCTACGGTCACCGGGCTTGGGGCGATGGCGGTTGGTTATCCGTTCCTGACCACCCATACCTGGCATCTGGATCTGCCGGTGTTGGGCGATATTCACATCGCCAGTGCGCTGTTCTTCGACATCGGCGTGTACGCCGTGGTGGTCGGTTCGACTCTGTTGATCCTCACCGCTCTCGCTCACCAATCGGTACGCGGTCACAAGACCGCTGCCCTGCCTAGATCCGTCGCCACGCAAGGAGCCGTCTGATGGAAGAAGTCATCGCAATCGCCATCGGCGTGTTGGCGGCGTCCGGGGTCTGGCTGATCCTGCGGCCACGGACGTTTCAGGTGGTAATGGGCCTGTGCCTGCTGTCCTACGGCGTCAACCTGTTCATCTTCAGCATGGGCAGCTTGTTTATCGGCAAGGAGCCGATCATCAAGGACGGCGTGCCGCAGGACCTGTTGCACTACACCGATCCGTTGCCGCAAGCGCTGGTGCTGACCGCGATCGTCATCAGCTTCGCCATGACCGCGCTGTTTCTGGTGGTGCTGCTGGCCTCCCGGGGCCTGACCGGTACCGACCATGTGGACGGCCGGGAGCCTAAAGAATGAATCTGATGCCGCACCTGATCGCTGCACCGATTCTGCTGCCGCTGCTGACCGCCGCCGTGATGCTGATGCAGGGCGAGAAACACCGGCCGTTAAAGGCCAAGATCAACCTGCTCTCCAGCCTGCTGGGGCTGGGCATTGCCGTGCTGTTGCTGCAATGGACTCAGGAGACTGGCGTCCCCGGCTCCATCGGCGTGTACCTGCCGGGCAACTGGCAGGTGCCGTTCGGTATCGTGCTGGTGGTCGATCGTCTGTCGGCGCTGATGCTGGTGCTGACCGGGATCATCGGCGTCAGTGCCCTGCTGTTCGCCATGGCCCGTTGGGACGGCGCCGGTTCGAGTTTCCACGCGCTGTTCCAGATCCAGATGATGGGTCTATACGGCGCGTTCCTGACGGCGGACCTGTTCAACCTGTTTGTGTTTTTTGAAGTGCTGCTGGCAGCCTCTTACGGCCTGATGCTCCATGGGTCGGGCCGCTCGCGGGTGTCGGCGGGGCTGCATTACATCTCGATCAACCTGCTGGCCTCGTCACTGTTCTTGATCGGCGCGGCGCTGATCTATGGCGTCACCGGCACCCTGAACATGGCCGATCTGGCGCTGAAAATTCCGCTGGTGCCGGAAGCCGATCGCGGCCTGCTGCATGCCGGCGCGGGAATTCTCGCGGTGGCGTTCCTGGCCAAGGCCGGGATGTGGCCGCTGAACTTCTGGCTGGTGCCGGCGTATTCCTCGGCGAGCGCGCCGGTGGCGGCGATGTTCGCGATCATGACCAAGGTCGGCGTCTACACCTTGCTGCGCTTGTGGACCCTGCTGTTTTCCGGCCAGGCCGGCGCCTCGGCGTATTTTGGCGGCGACTGGCTGATCTACGGCGGCATGGCGACCATCGTCTGCGCCGCCGTGGCGATCCTCGCCGCACAACGACTGGAGCGCCTGGCCAGCCTGAGCATTCTGGTGTCGGCCGGGATTCTGCTGTCGGCCATCGGTTTCGCCCAGCCGAACCTGATCGGCGCGGCATTGTTCTATCTGGTCAGCTCGACCCTGGCGTTGAGCGCGTTGTTCCTGTTGGCCGAGTTGATCGAGCGTTCGCGTTCGGCCAATGAAATGCCATTGTTCGATGACGGCGATCTACTCCCGCGACCGATGGAATCCTTGCAGCCACCCAAAGGCATCAACCTCGATGACGAGCAGAAAGCCGTGGTCGGCCAAGTGATTCCCTGGACCATGGCGTTCCTCGGATTGAGCTTCATTGCCTGCGCGCTGCTGATCATCGGCATGCCGCCGCTTTCAGGATTCATTGGCAAACTTGGCTTACTCAGCGCCCTGCTCAATCCGTTGGGCCTGGGCAATGGCAGCGATGAGCCGGTTTCGAACGCGGCGTGGGGCTTGCTCGCGTTGTTGATCCTCTCCGGGCTGGCGTCGTTGATCGCCTTCTCGCGCTTGGGCATCCAGCGCTTCTGGACACCCGAGGAGCGGCCGTCGCCATTGTTGCGACGTTTCGAATGCGTGCCAATCATCGCGCTGCTGGGCCTGAGCATTGCGCTGACCTTCAAGGCCGAACCGCTGTTACGCTACACCCAGGCGGCCGCCCAAGCCTTGAACAACCCACAGCAATACGTGATGGCGGTGCTCGGTACCCGTGCAATTCCGAGCCCGGAAGCCAAAGCCGCGATAGCGGAGGTCAATCCATGAAGCGTCTGTTTCCGGCCCCGTGGTTGTCGTTGGCGCTGTGGTTGTTGTGGCTGGTGCTGAACCAGTCGATGAGCCCCGGCAATCTGCTGCTGGGCGCGGTGCTGGGGTTCTGCGCGCCGTTGATGATGCGCAAGCTGCGACCGCTGCCGATCCGCATTCGTCGGCCGGACGTGATGCTGCGTTTGTTCTTTCTGGTCGGTCGCGATGTGGTGGTGTCCAACCTCGCCGTGGCCTGGGGCGTGCTCAACGCCGGTCGCCGTCCGCCGCGTTCGCGCTTCATCAAGGTGCCGCTGGACTTGCGTGACGCCAACGGCCTGGCAGCGCTGTCGATGATCTGCACGGTGGTTCCCGGCACCGTATGGTCGGAACTGGCGCTGGACCGTAGCATTTTGTTGCTGCACGTCTTCGATCTGGATGACGAAGCGCTGTTCATCCAGCACTTCAAGGCGACCTATGAGCGCCCCTTGATGGAGATCTTCGAATGAGCGCATTGCTGTCGAACGCAATCCTGCTGAGTCTGTTCATCTTTTCGCTGGCAATGATTCTGACCCTGATCCGGCTGTTCAAGGGACCGTCGGCCCAGGACCGTGTTCTGGCGCTGGACTACCTGTACATCATTGCGATGCTGATGATGCTGGCGCTGGGCATTCGTTATGCCAGTGACACTTACTTCGAGGCAGCGCTGCTGATTGCGCTGTTCGGCTTCGTCGGCTCGTTTGCCCTGGCGAAATTCCTGCTGCGTGGCGAGGTGATCGAATGAGCGCTGAACTGTCTTTGTGGGTGGAAATTCCGGTGGCGGTCCTGCTGGTGCTCAGCAGTGTGTTTGCACTGATCGGCGCCGTTGGCCTGGTGCGGATGAAAGATTACTTCCAGCGCATGCACCCGCCGGCGCTGGCGTCGACATTGGGTGCCTGGTGCGTGGCACTGGCCTCGATCGTTTACTTTTCGGCGCTCAAGTCCGGGCCAGTGTTGCATGCCTGGCTGATTCCGATCTTGTTGTCGATTACGGTGCCGGTGACCACGTTGCTGCTGGCGCGGGCGGCGCTGTTTCGCAAGCGCATGGCGGGGAATGATGTGCCGGCTGAGGTGAGTAGTCGGCGTTCCGACGATGCTTTTCAGATCCAGGCAACGGCCAACAACCCTGCCCCCAGCACCACACACAGCGGCGAATAGGCCCAAGTGTCGAGCCGCGCAAACTTCGAATCCTTCACCTGTTTGAAGAACCCAATCAGATTCGAATCGCCGATCGCCCTGGCGAACATCAGCATCGCAATGGCGCTGATCACCCATTGCAGCGACGAGTGATGCACCGTCGGCAGATACAGGCCGACCCGCAAGCACACCAGCATCGCAATCAGCAGCAACCCGACCGCCACCAATAACGTGGCAAAGCCTGAAGGTTTGAAGACCGGCCTGGATTCCCCACCGCCCTCCGTGGATATTCGCGGGACCGCCGCCTCGCTACCCAACTTGCCACCTGCCGCCCAGTACAGGTGGATCAGGCTGATCAACAGGAAGATGGCAGCCATCCATTGCGCGATCAATAGGCTCATGTTCAGACTTCCAGCGTGAAATGTCGCAGCAGGATGAACTTCCTTGAACGATTTTGTAAGGGTATTCGTCATCGGCAATGATAAAGGTGCCGCCCCATGAAACTCGCCCGAACCGATCGCACGCGGTGGCGCGGCGATCCGACTTGCTCGCGAAGGCGCCATCAACTCACCGCATCATTTCAACTCGGCAGACACCTTGTCCGCCACATCCTTCGGCAACCAGGCCTGCCACACGTCCGGGTGCGCCTTCATGAACGCCTCCGCCGCCTGCCGTGGCGGGGTGTGTTTTTCGCTCATTACGGCCAGCGCCTTGTTCAATGGATCGATCGGCAAGTCGACCTTGCTGAAGAACTCGGCAATCTGCGGATACTGTTTCTGGAATGGCGTGGACACGCCGATGGACAGCTTAGAGGCCAGTGAGCGCGTCGCTTTCGGACTCGGGTTGTCAGCGTCGGTCAGGGTTTTCCAGGCTTCGGCGTCGAACGGCGGCTCTTCCAGCTGAATCAGTTTGAAGCGGCCGAGCAACGGCGTAGGCGACCAGTAATAGAACAACACCGGTTTGCCGCGACGAATCGAAGAACTGATCTCCGCATCCAGTGCCGCCCCCGAACCACTGCGGAAGTTCACATAGCTGTCGTCCAGCCCATACGCCTTGAGCTTCTGTTTGTTGACCACTTCCGACGTCCAGCCGATCGGGCTGTTGAGGAAGCGCCCCTTGCCCGGGGTTTCCGGATCACTGAATACACCCTTGTAGCGCGGCAAGTCGCTGACACTGCGCAGGTCCGGTGCCAGCGGCTTGATGCCTTTCGCCGGATCGCCCTTGATCACATATTCGGGCACCCACCAGCCTTCGGTCGCGCCCTTGACCGTATCGCCGAGGCTCACGACTTTGCCTTCGGCCTCAGCCTTGACCCAGACCGGACTGCGACCGGCCCACTCTTCGCCAATCACCTGAATGTCATTGTTGGCCAGTGCGGTCTCCAGGGTGATGGTCGTCCCCGGCAAGGTATCGGTCGGTAGTCCATAGCCCTTCTCGACGATGATCCGCAGGATATCGGTGATCAGGCTGCCGCTTTCCCAGTTCAGGTCGGCAAAGTGGATCGGCGCCTGGGCAGCGAACACCGGAACGGGTGAAGCCAGCAAACCGAAAGTGGCCAGGGTAGCGGCCAGCAACCGTCGAAATCCGTTCATGCTTTTGCACCTCGTGCTGTTCACAGCAATAGCAGGATGGCCTGGCAGAAGACCGCGAAGCCTCTGAATACTCAGTCAACTGACTGTAGTAGAGGTTCCTGCTTTCGAGGGGTGTCAACTAATTTTCGGAAGTTTCCTGCAAGTGCGCCAGCTCTCTTCGTACCATGCTGGCGTACTCCGCCGGACGCAACGTATAGATCTGTGACGCCACCCAACCCAGCCATGCACCTTGCAAAACAGTCTTCTGGTCGAACAGCCGTCGGGCCTCGACTTGCGCACTGGCCTGGTTCTGTACGTGGAAGTCGGCGCGGGTCAGGGTCATTACTCGCTGGCCTTGAAAGTAACCAATTCACCTTTGCGCCACTTGGCAGCCTTGGCGGTAACGGCTTTGAGGGTTTTGGTCAGGCCTTCCTGCAACGGTTGGTGAGCGGCGAACACCATCACCAAGCTATGACCTTCCTTGAACACGATCCCGTGGCCATCAGCGGTGGTGACGAACGCGTAATCACCCAGGCCGTAAACCGTCAGTTTGATGTCGCGGAACTTGATGTCCAGCTTGCCGCCTTCGCGACTGGGCAATACAGAGGCGCTGAAATGATCGCCGACCTTGAGTTTAAGCCCAGGTTTGTCATCAACCACCAGCGCCTCTTCGGTGTCGATCTCGGCAATATAAATGCCTTCAGCGTTCTGTTCGGTGATGTAAACAAAACGTGACTGGAACTGTTTAACCAGCTTTGCGCGCAAATCACCCAGCACGAACAAAGCATGCATATCGAGATTACTTACTGCCAAGGAAACATCCCCACATCTGAAAATGATGCTGCACGCAGGAAGATAGCGCACAGCAGAAAAAAGCGGCAATGCCGAAGGTGTAGCCGAATGGCCCGGGTTGAAATCCTGAAACGAGTAGAGCGCTCATTCATCGCGAGGTTTAAGAAGACTACTGGAACGTCACTCACGTCGTCTTGCCTGGCATTCGTCAGAGGTTGAAGGAAAACGCTCTTCTAACGGCCAGATAAAACCGGACTACCAACCTTAGGGAACAAACTCTTTAATAAAAGCACTTTTCCTACATATCGCCCGCAGAAAATTGCTTTAGATGAGCATCAATCGCCAACCCGTGGTGGTGATTCTAGAGCAGCGATGCTCACTGAGACTACCCAAAACGACGAACACACGTCGGTAAAACAACGAAAAGGACTTCATATGTGCACGCTGACACACTTCGCTCACCCCCCGGCACCTGACACAAACAGCTCGCTGACCTTGCACTCGGTGATGTTTCAACCGCATGAATACCACCCTGAAGAGCTTGCCCGGCCACGCTTTCAGGTGCTTTTGGCCGGCAATGCCTTCTTCCATATCAAGGAAATTTCCACCGGCCGCGTCAGAGGTTTCCGCAGCAGTCATAACGAAGCCTGCGCCCTTGCCCGCTCTCTCGAATTACGCCGTTGACAGTCCCGCCGCATTCATTTCCATAGACGCTTCGTCATGCCGACGACTTATCTCAGCCGCCGGCATGCAACAACTGCCATACTGCCCGACCAATGAAACCCGTCCCCAAGGCGGGCGGCGTTCAAAACAACAGAATATTTCAAGGGAAGGCTGCAACGTGACGGAATTTGATATCGGCGAATTTTTTATCCGCGGCGAAGCCAGAGAGGTCGAAGGCGAATTCCAGGCAGTCATTATCATGCGCGCCAAACCACCGCTGACCACCGTGACGTATCACCAGGTCGAGAAGGATCGCTGGTTCAAGACCTCGGACGTCGCCGCCATTGCCGCCCAGGAAGCCGCCAAGGCGCTGAAGCTTGCGGTCGATGAAGGGGCATTGAAAGCCTGAGATGGCTGGGCAAGTCCGGGAAACGTCGCTGGACAGCGCGATTTTCATGCCCGCCAGCGCGTTGTATCAAGCCAGACCTGCCTCGCCGTCAGGGTCGGCACCTCGGCCCGAGAGGTGTCTGCGGCGTGCCAACCTTGCACAGGTTGCACGCTTCATGTCGACAAATAATTAGATCAGCTTGCGCTTGACCGCTTCATCCAGCGTGCTTTGGGTCAGGTGCTTGAGCAACACGTCCCCTCGCTCATTGAACGGCAACCCGACAATCAGCAGGATCTGCAACCAGGTGCGAGTGCTTTCCTGTTTGACGACTTTACCCAGCACGTTGCCTTCCTGATCCTTGAACACCGTTTCCAGCGTGAAGGTATTGCTGAACGTTGTCGGGATCACGAACAACGTGAACCCAGTCAGCCAGGCACTGGCGATATTGCCCTGCTCGTTATTGGTCAAGGTGCTCGTGACGTACAGGTTCGAGTCGACTTTGTCCGTGGTCACGTTTTTGAACTGTCCGGATTCCTTAAAGGTTTCCAACATGTTCTTTTCCACCAGCGCCGCATTGCCCACACCACCCGACAGTTCGCCGTTGAACTGCTGCTGAGTGGTCACGTGCAGATAAGCACTGGGCTTGTCTTGTCTGGCCTGGGACGGTGGCCACTGATCAACCGGTGGCAAGTCATGCTTAGAGTAGGAAATGCAGCCCGTCAGGGTGCTGCTGACCATCAACAGCAAAACCAAAAGGTATTTATTCATGTGCAGCCAATTCCTTTGACAGTGGACGTAGTTGAGGGGTGGCACCGGCGAGCAATTGAGCGATCAATTCGCGCAACTGAGTACCGCCCAGGCGGGGATTGAGATAATCGGCGTTCCACAGGCCGACATTCTTGTCGAGCTTGACCTGCTCGACCGATCTGGCCAGTTGCTTGCCCTGACGGTCTTCGATGATCAGCTCGCCCGCGAGGTCATATTTGTCGACGTAAATCGGACCGTCGACCCAGATCCATAGGGTCAAGGTCACCAGCGCGCCGGGAATGTATGCCGGGTGCATGGTGCGTTTGCCTGCCAGCGAGGTCAGGTTGAACTTGAGCACCACGTCGTCCTCACCGGCCTTGGCCGGGAACACCACGATGCGCTTGAAGTAATCGCTTTTGTCGACATAGGCGCTGATCTGCTCCGTCAACTGCCGGCTGCCGGCGACACGCACCTTATCGTCCAGCTCGGGGGCGGAAATCACCACGTCGCTGATCGCGGCACTACGATCAAGGGTGGATGGCGCGGGGTTCAAGGGTTCGCCGATGGGACCCAGCGGTGTGAACGACACACAACCAGTCAACGACAGGCCAAGTGCGATGGCCATCAGATAAACAAGACGCTTCACTGCATACATCCTTTTCATGCGGGATCGGGGACGCGTCGACTCGAAAGAAAATCGCACAAGGGATGGGCAATGCAGTACTGAAAGGCGGTAAACCTGGGCAGTGAGTGTCGCCTACATCCTTGTACGAACTCTTTGAATGGCGGCTTAGTGACGCCAAAAACGCGACAGCATCGTAATCGTTGAAGCCCTGCCAGGCAATAGCCAACTGCCATCATAGTGGCGAATCCAGAGAAAGCTGCTAAACCCCAATCGAACTCCTGAAGCGCGGCTCCCTCAGATGTATTGAAGCCGCCCCTCAGATCTCGCACTCGACGTGCCCCGCAAGGAGATGAACATGGATTCACCTACACACGACTTGAAAGGCTTGTTCGACCAACTCGGCCTGGACTCCAACGAAAAGGCCATCGACGATTTTATTGCCAGTCATTCCCCGCTGGCCGACGACAAGAAACTCATCGATGCCGAGTTCTGGACCCCGCAGCAAGCCGGTTTCCTGAAAGAACAATTGCGTGAAGACGCCGATTGGGCACGGGTGGTCGACGACCTGAACCTGCGTATGCATCAGATCCACTAGCCCAAATATCTTGACTGTGGCGAGGGGATTTAGCGAAACGTCCCACCGCCCCGTTCGGCTGCGCAGCACTCGTCAATCAGGACAATTCAGTATGTCTGAACGGACGCTGGGGGCCACTTCGCGACCCAGCGGGGATAAATCCCCTCGCCACAAAAGCCAGCATCCCGCGTCTAGCGAGGATTCTCAGGTTTATAGCCCAATCGCAAACCACCCCAATGTCTGCCCTTGAGCATGATCGGCACCGAGAGGTCGTGCATCAGTTCACCGGTGTCCCGGGTGTAGGTTTGCAGCAGTACGGCCTGCTGATGGCTGCCACAGCGGATCCCGGTGCGGTCGGCGAATTTGCGTTTGGTGCGGTTTTGCAAGGTATCGACCTGCGCATCACCGGTCAGTGGTTGGCTGAAGACTTTGTTGTGGGTCGGCACATAGCCCTGCTGCGTGCAGGCGATGGCGAACACCAGGCCTTCGTGGCGCGGCAACAACGGTTCCTGAATCGCCGGCAAGACCTGATCGGCGTAGCGATCGAAGCGGGTCTGGTACTTGGCGGGGCTGGTGTTGGGAATAGCCTGGTAATTGCGATCAAACAGGTCATCGAGGCTGACGCGGCCCTCGTCGATGTCCGCTTCAAAGCGCGCCGCAATCTGACTCGCGCCTTCGCGGGCCAGGTCATAAACCCGCTGGTGATAGTCATCCAGGCCGACTTCCGCGAGGCGTTCGCTGATGGTTTCAGCCTGACCTTCCATTTGCACCGCGGCCTGGGCCAGGCGCTGGGTCTGTTGGTCACTGATTGCCAGGTCGCTGCGCATCTGTTCGATGGCGTGAAACAGGCTATCGAGTTGCTCTCGGTTGGTGTCAGCGCCCCTGGCGATTTCCCCGACCTGCCTTTCGACGCCAGCGGCCAGACGTGCAATGTTCTCCAGGTGCTGACCGGTGTGCTCGACCTGCTTGACGCCGATATCGAGGTCGCCGGACAGTTGACGGATCTGCTCCACCACTTGCGCGGTGCGTTGCTGAATATCAGCGACCATTTCCCCCACTTCGCCGGTAGCCGTCGCCGTACGCGCGGCCAGACCGCGAACCTCATCAGCCACCACCGCAAATCCGCGACCATGCTCCCCGGCCCGCGCCGCCTCGATAGCAGCGTTCAATGCCAGCAGATTGGTCTGGCTGGCGATGGACTGGATCACCAGGGTGACCCGTTGGATATCGTCACTGCGCAGGCTCAGGGCTTCGATCAGTTCACGACTGTTACTGGCGCGCTGACTGAGTTGATGCATACGAGCGATGGACTCGATCAGCTCCGTACGCCCTGCCGCGCTGCTCTGATGAGCCTCGCTGGCCGCACTGAGGGCTTCCCGGCTGAGTGTCGAGGTGGCTTGCTCGGTGGCGATCATCACTTCGGCGTTGCTGACGATCTGCGCCGCGGCACCGAGCTGCGATTGCAGTTTGTCGGCCAGTTGCTTGACTGAAAAGGCCACACCGGCAGCAGACAAAGCGTTATGACTGGTTGTGTAGGAAAGATCGCGAGTCAACTCGGCAATCGCGCTGGCGCTGCCGGCGGGGGTTGCCTCAGGGATGGCGCGTGAGCGCAAGCGAGGTAGCCAGATCACCAGCACGGCCAATGGCAGGCCAAGGTAAAGCGACCACCCCCCCAGCGTCATGCCGCACAACAAGAGCATCAGGGCGATGCTTTGCAGGGTCGGCGTCAGCCAAAAGTTTTTTGGCAAAAGCACGGGTGCAGGCACTGCCGCAACCAGAGATCCGTTTCGCGTCATCTTCGTCACCCCACGAATAATTCTAATTGTTGTGTCGGCATTAAACGCCACTACAAGGCCATTATCTATGGTCCATTAGTAGTGGGCGTTGCAGCATCAATAGAAGTACGCGAGATTTCTGCAGACGAAAAAAAGCATCGCGGGCAAGCCTTGCTCCTCCGGGAGAAAGGCTTGCCCGCGATGCGGGCGTTACGAAATCAGGCCTGACGCTGGTGCTTGTCGATCTGTTCGTGACGCTCTTGAGCTTCGATGCAGTACTTGGTGGTCGGGCTGATCAGCAGGCGCTTCAGGCCAATGGCCTCGCCGCTGTCGTCGCACCAGCCAAAGCTGTCTTCCTTGATGCGTTCCAGAGCCTGTTCCAACTGAGGCAGCATGCGCTGGTCGCGATCGATCGCGTTCACCAGCCAGGTGCGCTCTTCTTCAACAGAAGCAGCGTCAGCCGGATCGGCCGGGGTGTCCAGGCTTTCGATGGCGATGCGGTTCTGTTCGATGCGCTCATGGGTTTCGACTTTCATGTTCTGCAACAGCTCAGAGAAAAAAGCGTGTTGCTCGGCATTCATGTAGTCATCCGCCGGCATGGCCAGCAACTTGTCCTTTGTCATTGATATCTCTATAAAAAAAACGTGCATTAAGGCGAATTAGGGAGTGTTCCGGCGGACCTGGGCTGGCCATCGGAAAGGCGCCGTTTATTCCAAGCGCCACCCGGCACTCAATTTACGAGGGGCGGCAGTCTAAGGCCGACTTGAGGCCTCAGCAACTGAAAAGACAGCGATTTTGTCCGACAAAGCCCAGAAAGTGCTCTATGGCAACCTTTGTGATGGTTATCGGAGTGCGTTTATAGCAAGAAATTCAATCGAGCGGCTGTATATAGAAGATAAACGGCTGCGCCACGCGGGTCAGGCGTGGCGCATTGGCTGTTTTGTCGGCGGCTCAGCGCTTGAGTTTGCGCTTGTTGCGGTACTGATCGATGACCACTGCCACCACGATGATCACGCCCTTGATGATGTCCTGAATGTAAGCATCGACGCCAACAAAGGTGAAACCACTGGCCATGACCCCGAGGATCAGTGCGCCAATGACGGTGCCGGTAATGCGTCCTACGCCACCGGCCAGGCTGGTGCCGCCGATCACTGCCGCGGCAATCGCGTCCAGCTCATAAGACATGCCCATCCCGGCCTGCCCGGTCGCGGCCCGTGCCGAAGCCACCACACCCGCCAGACCTGCCAGCAACCCGGCGATGCTGTAGACGATCACCAGATGCCGCTTGACGTTGATCCCCGAGGTACGCGCCGCCTGCATGTTGCCGCCGATGGCGTAGGTGTACTTGCCGTACTTGGTGTAACGCAGGGCGATGTGAAAGATCACCGCGACCACCAGGAAAATGATCACCGGCATGGCGCCATGTCCGATGGCTGTGTAGGAATCCGAGAGCATGCTCACCGGCTGGCCTTCGGTGTAGAACCGCGCCAAGCCACGCGCCGAGACCATCATGCCGAGGGTGGCAATGAACGGCGGGATACCGGTTATAGCAATGATGCTGCCGTTGATGGCCCCCGCCAGCAGTCCCACCCCAAGCCCGGTAATCACCGGAATCCATACCGGCAAGTCAGTCAGCGACGGGAACACCGCCCGGGCGAAGTCCGACGTCTGGGCCAGACTGGCAGCGATCATCGCCGATAGCGCCAGCACCGAGCCGGAGGACAGGTCAATGCCGGTGGTGATGATGACCTGGGTCACGCCGATGGCCAGCAGGCCAATGATCGACACCTGCAGGATCATCAGCACCAGACGCTGAGAGTTCATCAGGAAGCTCTGATCGCGCACGATCCAGCCAAACACTTCAAAGACCAGGCCGATGCCAATCAGCACCAGGAAAATACTCAACTCGGTCGGAAAGCGCCGGCGACTCTTGACCGGTGCCGTTGCTGGCTTGTTTTCCAGTATCGCGTTCATAAACACTCACCCTTCTATCGCGTCGCCGATTAGTGAACCGCGGACATGCCCGAAGCCAATTGCATCACTCGTTCCTGGGTCGCTTCGCTGCGGTCGAGGGTGCCCATCAGATCGCCCTCGTGCATGACCATCACCCGGTCGCTCATGCCAAGCACTTCCGGCAGCTCCGAGGAAATCATGATCACCGCCATGCCTTCGCTGGCGAGGCAGGAAATGAGCCGGTAGATCTCGACCTTGGCGCCGACGTCGATACCGCGAGTCGGCTCGTCGAGAATCAGGATCCGTGGATTGGTCATCAGCCAGCGCGCCAACAAAGCCTTTTGCTGATTACCGCCGGACAAGGTGTCGATGCACTGCTCCAGCGACGGGGTTTTGACCCGCAGCTTCTTGCACATGTCTTCGCACAAGGTGCGCAGGGCTTTTTGCTGGATGAAACCGTGGCCGGCGTAATGCGGCAACACCGCCATTTCCATGTTCTCCAGCACCGACAAGCACGGGAACAAGCCGCTGAGCTTGCGATCCTCGGTCAGCAATGCGAAGCCCTTCTCGATCGCCATGTGCGGATCGCTGATGCGCACCACTTCACCATCGAGACGAATCTCGCCACCGTCGCTCGGCGTGATGCCGAAAATCGCTTCGGCGACGTTAGTCCGCCCCGAGCCCATCAAACCGGCGATGCCGAGGATCTCGCCGGCATGCAGGTCGAAGGAAACACCTTTGAAAATGCCGTCCAGTTTAAGGTCGCGCACCGACAGCAGCAGATCACCAATCGGCTGCTCGCGCACCGGGAACAACTGGCTCAGTTCGCGGCCGACCATCATCGAAATCAGGCTGTCGCCATCCATGCTGTCGGCCCGCTGCAGGCCGATATAGGCACCATCACGGAACACCGCCACTTCATCGGCGATGCTGAACACTTCGTTCATTTTATGGGTGATGTAAATGATGCCTTTGCCCTGACGCTTGAGGTCGGCAATGATCGAGAACAGATGGGCGACTTCCTTGTCGGTAATGGCCGAGGTCGGTTCGTCCATGATCAGGATGTCGGAATCGTAGGACACCGCTTTAGCGATCTCGACCATCTGCCGCTCGGCGATGCTCAGGTTGCCGACCTGCTCTTGCGGATCAAGGTTGATCCGCAGGCGTTCCAGCAGGTTCGCCGTGCAACGGTGCATTTCGCGGTGATCGATCATGTGCAGGCCATTGAGCTGCTCACGGCCGATCCAGATGTTCTCGGCGATGCTCATGTGCGGCATCAGGTTGAGTTCCTGGTGGATCATCGCGATCCCGGCCTGGAGCGCTGCCAGTGGCGTTTCGAAGACCACCGGTTTGCCCCTCAGGCGCAGTTCACCGGCGTCCGGCTGATAGATGCCGGCAATGATTTTCATCAGGGTGGATTTGCCGGCGCCGTTTTCGCCCATCAGGGCCAGCACGGAACCGGGGCGTACCCGAAGCTGCACATCGGACAAGGCCACCACACCGGGAAATCCCTTGCTGACGTTGATGATCTCCAGCAGGTACGGCTCATCGACAGGTGTTGCAGCTGGCTGGATACCCACCAACGGGGTGCTCGAAGCAGTCGCTGAAGCGAACATGATCAGGTACTCCATCAGCAAGGTCGCGGTCGCAACCTTGCGTATTTATTGTTGTTATTTGAACGGACGGGCTATTTGAACGTGTCGACGTTTTGCGGGGTGATCAAGCGGTATGGCACCCACACGGCCTGTTCAACCGGCTCGTTCTTGGCCATTTTCACTGCAGTGTCGATTGAACCGTCCGCCTGACCTTTCGCGTCCTGGAACACCGACACCGTCATGTTGCCTTTCTTGATTGCGTTCAAGCCGTCCGGCGTGCCGTCGACACCCGCGATCAGCACACTGCCCTTGTCGATGCCGGCCTGTTGCAGGGCCATCGCAGCACCAATAGCCATTTCATCGTTGTTGGCGATGACCGCGTCAAACTTGCGGCCTTGGGTCAGCCAGTCGTTGACCAGGGTCATGCCTTTATCCCGCAGCCAGGTCCCGGTCTGCTCTTGCTCGATCTTGATGTTCGGGTATTTGGCCAGTACGTCTTTGACGCCCTTGGTGCGGTTGGTGGTGGAGTTGTTAGCAAGGTCGCCCAGCAGAATCACGATATCGCCCTTGCCACCCATTTTGTCGGCCAGGTATTGCATCTGCATTTCACCGGCCTCCAGATCGTTGGAGGCCACAGTGACCACGCCCTTGGGCAGCTTCAGGTCATCCGGGCGGCGGTTGACATAGACCAGCGGGATGCCAGCCTTGACGGCGGCTTCGGTGATTTTTTTGGTGGCGGCGGTATCCACCGGATTGACCACGATGGCATCGACTTTCTGGCTGATGAAGTTTTCGACCTGGCTCAACTGCTTGACCACGTCGCTGCGGGCGTCTTCAAATTGCAGCTGGACGCCATCGGGATAGGACTTGGCTTTCTTGTCCATGGATTCGCGCAGGTAGGTCAGCCAGGTGTCATCGAACTGCGACATGCTGACGCCGATCTTCATTTCGGCGAGTACAGCGCCGCTGGCGAACATCAGGGACAAGGCAAGTGAGGCGAAACGGATCTTGGTCTTCATGAAAAGTCTTTCTCCACATTCTTGTTGGTTTTATGGATGAGGCGTGACGATTTCAGTCAGCGAGAAAAGAGTGAAAACGAGTCGTGAGGCAGGTCGCTGGAAATGACTCTATTGGAATATAATTTCTATATCAACTCATTTTAGAATTTTATTCTAATTTTGTTCCATGGCTTTCGAACGGGCTCAACTCCACCACTTGATGGCGCTCGAAACTCAGTCGCGCAGCGTCTAGCACGCGGGTGGTTGCCAGTGCATCACGGGCGTCCACAGGCAGTGGGCCACCGCTCTGCAACGCGGCTTGCAGCTGTAAATAGAACTGATTCCAGCAACCGCGCTCAGAGGGAACCCGTTCGCGCACTTCACCCTGTTCGAACCAGCCCCATCGGCGATGCTCTTCAATGCCCCAGCGTTCACCTTCGGAGTTTGGCGAGAGCCCGGCGAGCGCCGATGCTTCCTGCCCGTCGAGGCCATCGACGCTGTAACAGCCTTGGGTGCCGGTCACCCGAAAGCGCGGGCCGGGGGTGTTTTGCAGGCAGCTGCCGCCCAAGTGCGAGGTCACGCCACTGGCATGGGTCAGGGACATAAAGAAGCCGTTATCGAAGACCTGGTCTTTTTCCAGGTAATCCAGTTCGGCGTAGACCCGCGTCACAGGACCGAATAAAAGCAACGCCTGATCCACCAGATGACTACCGAGATCGCGCAGGAAGCCACCGCCACTGCCGTTGTTCACCGCCTGCGGTGAGTAACGCTCGATCCGCGATTCGAAACGGGTGACCTGGCCCAGCGCACCGGAGTCGATGAGTTTGCGCACGGTAAGGAAGTCCGAGTCCCAGCGACGGTTCTGGTAGACGCTGAGCCGTACGCCTTGGCGCTCGGCCATGGTGATCAGGGTTTGCGCCTGCTGCGCGTCAGCGGCGAACGGTTTGTCGCTGACCACCGCGACGCCGTGCTCGATGCCATCGAGCACCAGCGCCGGACGGCCCTTGAGCGGAGTGGACACCACCAGCACATCGATCCCGGCTTCCACCAACTGGCCGATGCTTTCAAACGCGGGCACCCCAGGGTGCTCGGCCGCCAGCAACTGTCGGCGCTCAGGTGAACGAGTGACCACACCCACGAACTTCGCTGCCGGCAAACTGCTGATCAGCGGAGCATGGAAAAACCGGCCACCATGGCCGTAACCGACAAGTCCGATACGCATGATTCAACTCCTCTAATGATCGTTCCCATGCTCTGCGTGGGAATGCCGCAACGGACGCTCTGCGTCCGCTTTGTGACGCGGAGCGTCACGGGATGCATTCCCACGCGGAGCGTGGGAACGATCATGTGTTAGCCGTAGAAGTGTGGGCGCGCTGGCAAGCCGACTTTTACGATCTGGCCGTTGTTTTGGGCTTCGATGCACGCGTCTGCGGCGACGGCGGCAGCGAAGCCATCCCACGCCGAAGGCCCACCCACCTGCCCTGCCCGCACACCATCGATAAACGCCTGCAATTCGACGTCGTACGCGGCGATGAAGCGATCCTTCCAGTCCATCAGAATTGCGTTGGACAACTTCGCCCCGCTGCGCAACTGAACCTGCGATGGCTCAGGCAGTTTGGCGATGCCGGTCTCCCCCACGACTTCGCACTGGATGTCGTATCCGTATTGGCAGTTAACGAACACTTCCACGTCGATGCGCGTGCCTTTGGCCGTTTCCAGCAGCACGATCTGCGGGTCTTTCAAATGCGCGAGCGCCTTGCTGCTCTTGCGCGGGAACACCACTTGCACCGACACGTAATCGTCGTCGAGCAACCAGCGCAACACGTCCAGTTCATGGATCAGCGTGTCGGTGATCGCCATGTCGGTCTTGTAGTTTTCACCCACGGTCGGGTTGCGGTGCGCGCAGTGCAACATCAGCGGTTCGCCGATCTGGCCGCTGTCGATCACCGCTTTGAGGGCGCGATAACCTTCATCGTAAGGGCGCATGAAACCGACCTGCACCAGGCGCTTGCCGTGGGCCACTTCAGCCTCGACGATTTTGCGGCAACCTTCAGCGGTGACCGCCAGGGGCTTCTCGCAGAACACCGGTTTGCCGGAAGCAATCGCGGCCAGCACGAACGCTTCGTGGCTAGGCCCCCAGGAGGTGACCAAAATGGCGTCGACTTCCGGCGCCTTGATCAGCGCATGGCCGTCGGGATAGACCTCGGCGGTCAGCTTCAGGTCAGAAACCACATTCGCTGCTTGTTGCAAGTTGATGTCAGTGACAGCGACCACCTGGCTGTTGAGCAAGGTCTGGCTGCAACGACGGATATGGTCCTGGCCGATGGCCCCGGTGCCGATGACGCCTAGCTTCAATGACATATAAACACTCCCGTTTCTTGGTTTCAGGGGCAATCAGTACTGACGAGCCTTAACCAGTCGTTCACTCAGGGTCTTGGCCACCGCATCGGTGCGGGCGCTGGTGGAGACTTGCGCCACGCCGACCCGCCACCACGACAGGTATTTGTGAATCATGGTTTTGGGCAGAACCTTGATGTCGATCAGCGTCGACACCGTCTGCAATCGCGCATCGGCCAATGCCGCTTTCAATTCTTCGACTGTGTTCACTTTGTAGGTTTTGCAGCCATAGGCCGCCGCGCTCATGGCGAAATCCACCGGCACGAAACCACCGTCCAGCTTGCCGGTTTCCGGGTTACGGAAACGGAACTCGGTGCCGAAGCTGTCCATCCCGTGTTCCATCTGCAGGTTGTTGATGCAACCGAACGTCATGTTGTCCAGCAACACCACGTTGATTTTGCGTCGCTCCTGAATCGAGGTCGCCAGCTCGGAATGCAGCATCATGTACGAGCCGTCGCCGACCAGCGCATAGACCTCGCGCTCAGGCTCGGCGAGCTTCACACCCAACGCGGCGTTCACCTCGTAACCCATGCAGGAATAGCCGTACTCGACGTGATAGGTGTTCACCCCCTTGCTGCGCCAGCTGCGCTGCAAGTCACCGGGCAGACTGCCGGCAGCGGCGACGATCACTGCATCATCGGCGAGGGATTCATTGAGCACACCGAGCACTCGGCTCTGGGTCAGGCAGGAACCGGTCAGCTCGATGAATTCGCGCAGCACCGCCGGGGCCATGTGGTCGTTGATTTCCGGGATGAAGTCTTTGCTCTGGTAGTCGACCTGAGAGAGGCGGTCGACTTCCTCGTCCAGTTGCGCCTTGGCCTGACACGGTTGATCGCCCCACGCAGAACGGTAGTCGCCCAAGGCTTCAGCCAAGGCTTGCAACCCGACATTGGCGTCCGCCAGCAGTTGCACCCCGTCGAGCTTCAGGGCATCGCAGGGGCTGATGTTCAGGTTGAGAAATTGCACGTCCGGATGCTGAAACAGGGATTTTGACGCGGTGGTGAAATCGCTATAGCGCGTGCCGACACCGATGATCAGATCCGCATCCTTGGCCAACAGATTCGCCGCCAGACAGCCGGTTTCACCAATCCCGCCGACGTTCAGCGGGTGACTGGACACCACTGCACTCTTGCCGGCCTGGGTTTCGGCGAAGGGAATGTCGAAGCGCTCGGCAAACGCTTGCAAGGCGGCATTGGCGCCGGAGTATTTGACCCCGCCACCGCAAATGATCAGCGGTTTGCGCTTGCCTTTGAACAGCGCCAAGGCATCGCCGAGCATCGCTTCGGTGGCCGGACGACGTTCGATGCGGTGCACGCGTTTTTGCAGGAAATAATCGGGGTAGTCGTAAGCCTCGGCTTGCACATCTTGTGGCAAGGCCAGGGTCACCGCGCCGGTTTCGGCAGGGTCGGTGAGCACACGCATGGCGTGGATCGCCGCCGTCATGAGTTGCTCGGGACGGTTGATGCGGTCCCAGTATTTACTGACGGCCTTGAACGCGTCGTTGGTGCTGATGCTCAGGTCGTGGAACTGCTCGATCTGTTGCAGCACCGGGTCCGGCTGGCGGCAGGCGTAAACGTCGCCGGGCAACAGCAGCAGGGGAATGCGGTTGGTGGTCGCCGTCGCGGCGGCGGTCAGCATGTTCGCCGCGCCCGGCCCGACCGATGAAGAGCAGGCGTAGATCTTGCGCCGCAGGTGTTGCTTGGCGAAACCGATGGCCGCGTGGGCCATGCCTTGCTCGTTGCGGCCCTGATGGACGATCAGGTCGCCACTGTCCTGTTCCAGCGCCTGGCCCAGGCCCAGCACGTTGCCGTGGCCGAAAATGGTAAAGATCCCGGCGACGAATTTGCTTTGAACCCCATCGACCTCGATGTACTGGTTATCGAGGAATTTCACCAGTGCCTGGGCCATGGTCAGTCTTGTTGTGGTCATAACCGCACCTTTCAGGCCAAAGAGTTGTTCAGGTGATCCATGCTCGCGCCGATCGCCTGCTGGATATCCGCCAGGCCATGGACACTGTCGGCAAACGGCTCGAACGACAGATAGCCGCTGTAACCGCTGCTGAGCAAGGTGTCGATTTGTGCCGCGTTGCCGAGGATGTCGCCCTCGCCCACCAGCACCCGGAGGCCGTCGCGCAGGGTCGCCAACGGTGCCTCGGCATCTTCGACACCGGAGATGTGCACCAACCCGGTCAGCTCGGGGAAGAATTCATGCTCGCAGGCCAGGTGATGGTGAAAGGTGTCATGAACCAGACGGAACACATCCAGCCCGCCAATGGCCTTGATCGCCTCCACCGCCGTGCGTTTACGGCGCAGCGAGCACTCTTCAAAACCCAGCGGCTCGATGAAACCGAGAATGCCGTGTTCGCGCAGGATCGGCGCCAGTTCACATAACGCCGTGCGCAGACCTGAAGCACGTGCGGCCTCGTCACGCGGGTCGGCACGGTCGTTGAGCGGACACATGACCAAACCTTGAGCGCCGCAATCACGGGCATAAGCGGCGAGTTTCAAGGCGTGTGCGCGGCGCTCGTCATTCCACACATCAAACGGATACAGCGCGTTGATCGACAGCACGGTAATGCCCCTGGCGGCACACAACTCACGGACGCGCTCGGGTGCGGTGCCGTCTTCGATCTCGACACCTTTAAGGTCGTTGCGAATTTCTATCGCGTCGGCCTTGAGGGTCACCGCCAACTCGATGAACGCGGGCAAGGACAACCGTGGGGCGACCATACGGTTCAGGGCGAAACGCAGGGGTTTGCTCATTATTGTTGTTCTCCGCACAGGTGAATTATTTGGCTGTCGGCATGCTGAATTCGGGGCCCTTGGCGATGCTGTCGGGCCAGCGCTGCATCACGCTTTTGTAGCGGCTGTAGAAGCGGATGCCTTCTTCGCCATAAGCGTGGTGATCGCCGAACAGCGAGCGCTTCCAGCCGCCGAAGGAGTGCCAGGCCATCGGCACCGGAATTGGCACGTTGATGCCGACCATGCCGACCTTGATCGTGCGGGCGAAGGCTCGGGCGATGCCGCCGTCGCGGGTGAAACAGGACACACCGTTACCGAATTCATGGGCGTTGATCAGCGCCACGGCGCTGGCGAAGTCCGGTACCCGAACGATGCCCAGCACCGGGCCGAAAATTTCCTGTTGGTAGATGCTCATCTCGGTCGTCACGTTATCAAACAGCGTCGCGCCGACGAAGAAGCCGTTCTCGGCCCCCGGCACCTTGAAATTACGGCCATCGACGATCAGCTGCGCGCCCTGGGCCACGCCTTCGTCGATGAAACCTTCGACTTTGGCCTTGTGCTCGGCGGTCACCAACGGTCCCATGTCGCTGTCGCCCTGCAGGCCGTTGCCGACCTTCAGTTGATCGATGCGCGGCAGCAGTTTGGCAATCAATTGGTCGCCGACATCGCCCACCACCACGGCAATCGAAATCGCCATGCAGCGCTCGCCGGCCGAGCCGTAAGCGGCACCGATCAAGGCATCGGCGGCTTGATCAAGATCCGCGTCGGGCATGACGATCATATGATTCTTCGCCCCGCCCAGCGCCTGCACGCGCTTGCCGCGGGAGGTGGCTTGCTGGTGGATGTACTCGGCAATCGGCGTCGAGCCTACAAAGGAAATCGCCTCGATGTCCGGGTGTTGCAGCAACGCGTCGACGGCGGTCTTGTCGCCCTGAACCACGTTGAACACGCCGTCCGGTAAACCGGCTTCGGTCAATAATTTCGCCATCAACAAACTGGCGGAAGGATCACGTTCGGAGGGTTTGAGGATGAAGCAATTACCGGTGACCAGCGCCAACGGGATCATCCACAGCGGCACCATCACCGGGAAGTTGAACGGCGTGACGCCGGCACAAACGCCCAGCGGTTGACGCAGGTTCCAGTTGTCGATGCCGCCGCCGATGTTGTCGCTGAACTCGGTTTTCAGCAGGTTCGGCGCACCGCAGGCGTACTCGACGATTTCGATGCCACGGGTGACTTCGCCCTTGGCATCCGAAAATACCTTGCCGTGTTCGCGGCTGATGATTTCTGCCAGCTCATCGTGATGTTGCTCGAGCAATTCCTTGAACTTGAACATCACCCGCGAACGGCGCAGGGACGATTGCTCGGACCAGGCCGGAAACGCTTTGAGTGCCGATGCGACAGCCTCGTCCACAGTCTTCGCGCTGGCCAGCCCGACGCGCGCCTGGACGCTGCCGGTGGCCGGATTAAAGACGTTGCTGAACCGCTCACTGCTGCTGTCTTGCACTTGACCGTGGATGTAATGGCCGACTACCGGGGCGTTGCTCATTGATCGTGTTCTCCGTGAAGAAATTGGAATTCAGGCTTTTTAGTTCAGAGATCAAGCAGCCAGCTGTGCTGCGGATCGTTATGGAACTGCCAGACACGTTTCGGGCCGGCCATCACGTTCAGGTAATACGACTCGTAGCCGTAAGGCACGCTGACCGGGTGATAACCCTTGGGCACAACCACGAGGTCACTGTTCTCCACAGCCATGGCCTGATCGATGTTGCGATCGTCGGTGTACACCCGCTGGAACACGAAGCCCTGGGGCGGGTTGATCTGGTGGTAATAGGTTTCTTCAAGAAAGCTCTGGTGCGGCAAATCGTCGGTGTCGTGTTTGTGCGGCGGGTAGCTCGACGAGTGACCTGACGGCGTGCGCACCTCCACCACCAGCAGCGAATGGGCCGGTTCGGTGTCCGGCAGAATGTCGCAGACGTAACGGGTGTTGGCGCCTTTGCCGCGCACGCTGCGTTTCATGGTGTCGGGTTTGATCAGCCGTGGGCCAAGGCCGTTGCTCGTCGAACCGGGTGCGGCGCACACAGCGATCTGCACGTCGCTGAGCGCCACCACTTGAGCCTGACTGCCAGGCGGCAGGTACGCAGCGAAGGGTGATTTGTCTTCGAACACCGACTGACGATCACCGATGTTGTCCCAGTCGAACGCGCTCTGCCCCGGCGCTTCGCCCTTGATGCTGACCCGGCCGCTGAGTAGCACCAGGCACAGTTCTTTATTACCGGCCGACACTGGCAGGGTTTCGCCCAGGCTCAAGCGGTACGCGGCGAAGCCGACGTACTCAAGCTCACCTTTACCCAGCTCTACCATGGTCCGGCCATGGGCATTGCTTTTGACCAGCAGGCTCATAATGCAGTCCTCTCGTCGAGCAGCGTGCGTAAGGTGTCATAGCCTTTTTTGGCGTAGACGTAGCTCGGCGCCACCGCCGGGTCCTGCTCGGCTTCGACCACCAGCCAGCCGTGGTAATCGGCCGTCAGCAGCACGTCGAGCAAGGCGCCGAAATCGATATCTCCGTCGCCGGGCACGGTGAACGTGCCGTTGATGATGCAGTCCGGGAAGCTCCACAAATTGTTGCGTGCCAGTTGCACCACCGGTTTGCGCACGTCCTTGAAATGCACGTGGCAGACG
The DNA here is from genome assembly GCF_054897825.1 of Pseudomonas sp. ZS1P83. Taxonomy (NCBI): domain Bacteria; kingdom Pseudomonadati; phylum Pseudomonadota; class Gammaproteobacteria; order Pseudomonadales; family Pseudomonadaceae; genus Pseudomonas; species Pseudomonas sp. ZS1P83. The sequence goes on along the minus strand of NZ_CM142706.1, from coordinate 1,576,720 downwards.
CGTTCGATGTGTTTGCGCAGCACCTGCAACGGTTCGCCGCCGCCCATGTAGCAATGGCCCGAATCGAACAGCAGACCGACTTCACTGCCGGTCAACGCCATCAACGTGTCGATGTCCGCCGCAGATTCGACGTAAGCGCCCATATGGTGGTGATACGCCAGGCGCACGCCTTGGGACAGGGTGAAGCGTGCCAGCTCAGTGAGCTTGTCGGCATATTCCTGCCAGGCGTGTTCGGTGTTGAAACGCGGGCGCTCGACCAAGGGAATGCGCTGGCCTTGAATGGAGTCGGCGACTTCGCCGTACACCAACACTTTGGCGCCGTTCTTCGCCAACAGCTCGACATGACTGCCGATGGCCTCGATTTCTTCGGCCACCGAGCGGCGGGCCAGACGGCTGGAATACCAGCCGGACACCAGCGCCAGGTCATAGGGGCGCAGTACATCGCCGACACCCTTGGCGTCCTTGGGGAATTTGCCGTTGAGTTCGAAACCTTCGTAGCCGATGTCCTTGCCTTCGCTCAGGGCGGTGCTCAGCGGCGTCTCCCCACCGAGGGACGGCAGGTCGTCGTTGCTCCAGGAGATCGGGTTGATGCCAATTCGAATAGCGGGCATGGCTGCACCTTTTATTGTTTTACCTAACCAGTAAGAGCGAAACAGGCCCTTGTGGGAGCGAGCCTGCTCGCGAAAGCGGTGTGTCAGGCGCCATTGACGTTGGCTGTCAGTCAGCTTTCGCGAGCAGGCTCGCTCCCACAGGGGTATTGCGACAGCAGGTCCTATGCGTCAGGCGCGGGCTGTGCGCCAGGCATCAATCAGTTCAACGAACGTGCCCTGCACCTGACGGATCAGCGCCTCATCGTCGATTTCACCGGCCAGCCACGCTCGGCTCGGCTCCTGGAAAATCGTCCGGCCCACGGCGAAACCACGGCAGGTCTGGCTCTGGCTGGCCCGTTGAAACCCTTCGGCCAGTGCCGCTGCCGGTGCATTCAGCCCCAGCAACACCACGCCACGGCAGTACGGATCACGCGCCAGAATCAGCTCATCGAGTTGTTTCCACTCCTCGGCGCTCTGCGCTTCGATCTTCCACCACGCCGGGTAAATGCCCAGGTTGTAGAGGCGTTTAAGGGCGCGATACAGCACGTCCGGATGCGGCGACGGGTGATCCTTGGGCGGGATGATTTCCAGCAGCAGCTCATGACCACTGACCTGGGAGGCCTGATACAAACCCTTGATCTGCGCTTCCTGTTCAAGTCGCAGCAGCGGCTCGTCGTCCGGGTGGAATTGCACCAGGCACTTGATGATTTGTTCCTGCGGCCAGGCGATCAGGTTGCTGCCAATCGAGCGCCCATGTTCGAAAGCCAATGGCCGCGAGCCCTGCACTTCCACCGGCCGCGCCACCCACCAGCCGCGACCGGTGGCGGTGTTCAGCGAGTCCTGACCGAAGCGTTGATCGGCCAGCAGCCCGACTTCGGCCTCGATGCCCTGCTCGCGCAAATCGGCTTCGACCCGTTCCACAGCCTTGATAAAAAGTTGCTTGAGTTCGCCGATAGCGTTCAGGTCGCGACCGCCCTTTTGGGCCAGTTCCACCAGTTGCCCGCGATGGTCGAAGGCAAAAATGAACAGTTGCTTCCACTGTTTGCGCGGCACGCTGACCTGATGCAGACGCTGCAGCACCGCGTCCTGATCCGGCCGGGTAATCGGCACCGGACTGTTAAACAGATAGTCGAGTTCGGCGCGGGTTGGCATGGCCGGGGCGCAGGCATGGCGCGACACCACCAGCCCGCCGCAGGCATTGGCCAACTGGCAGCAGCGCTCGTCGCTCGCATCCACCAGCCAACCGCTGAGGAAACCCGACATGAAGGCATCGCCGGCCCCCAGCACATTCAAGACTTCCACCCGAACGCCGGGATAAATGGCGCCGTCTTCCAGACGCACCGGAATCACCCCATGAATCACCGTGCATCCCTGCGGGCCGAGCTTGACCACTAACGTCGCCGCGCTCAGACGCCGGACATTACGCAGCGCAGTGAGCAAATCCTCGGAACCGCCGGCAATCAGGAATTCTTCTTCAGTGCCGACGATCAGGTCGAAACGCGGGAGGATTTTCTGCACATGCTGGCTGACGTTCTGGTCGGCGACGAAACGGGTTTCGCCGTCGGCCTTACCGGCCAGGCCCCAGAGCACCGGGCGATAGTCGATATCCAGTACGCGTTTGACGTTGTGCTTCTCGGCGTAATCCAGCGCCTGGATGCTCGCCTTGTAGACGCCGTCGGTGGAGAAATGGGTGCCGGTGATCAGCAAGGCTTTGCTGGAAGCCATGAAGGCTTCGCTGATGTCTTCGGCCCGCAGCGCCATGTCGGCGCAGTTTTCGCGGTAGAAGACCAAAGGAAAGGTTTCGCGATCCTTGAGGCCCAACAGGACCATGGCGGTCAGGCGTTCCGGATCGACCTTGATGCCGCTGACCTCGCAACCTTCGCGGGCCAGGGATTCAACGAGGAAGCGGCCCATGTGATCATCCCCTACCCGGCTCAGCATCGCCGATTTCAGACCCAGCCGAGCCGTGCCGAAAGCGATGTTGGCGGACGATCCACCGAGGTATTTGGCGAAGCTTGAAACATCTTCCAACCGCGCTCCGACTTGCTGCGCATAGAGGTCGACGCCAAGGCGCCCCAGGCAAATCAGATCCAATTGACGCCCACTGGCAAAACGAGTCTGGCCCATGTTGGCTCCTGTTATTTTTATCAGCCTGCGTTCGGGGCGATGGCTGCGCCGAACACGCTGGGTGGATGCAGACTAAAACGTCCGGGACCGAACAATCAATAATTATTCCAAATAATTTTTACGTGGAATATTTTTTCCAATAAACTTTAGTGCAAGCGTTCCAGAGACAGTGCATCGTTTCAGCACACTCCGTACGGACTGCAAGCTCAAGATTTTATTCCGGCCTACCCTGTAGACTGCGCACAGCCAACCTATTGTCAGGGGATGACGCTATCTGTCGTCCCTATAAGAACAAGCCAGAAGGATTCTTTATGACCCGCACCGATCAGCCGGCGACGACCGAGAGTACGCCCGACAGCGATGTCGCCAGCCCCCCGATCAACGCCGAGCGTCTGCTGCAGCTGATCACCAACGAATACGAAAGCCTGCCGCGCCAGCTCAAGCGCATCGCCAGTTACATGAGCCAGCAGAGCGACCGGATCATGGTTGACCGCATCAGCGACATCGCCCGCGAGTGCGAAGTGCACCCCTCGGCGATCGTGCGGTTTTCTCAGCGTTTCGGGTTCAGCGGCTTCAGCGAAATGCAGTCGCTGTTCCGCGAGGCCTATACCCACAAGACCACGCCGGTTCAGAACTACCAGCAGCGCATTCGCAGCATGATCGCCAACAAGTCGCAGAAGGCCAGCGGCGGCGACCTGGCGCGTGAGTGCATCAATGCGACCCTCTCAGGTATCGAACGGCTGGGTCTGGAACTGGATGACCAGGCCTTCGACAAAGCTGTTGACCTGGTGGTAAATGCCGACAACATCTACGTGGTCGGGGTGCGTCGTTCGTTCGCGGTGGCCGACTACCTGGTCTACAACCTGCAGCACACCAACAAGCGCATCCATTTGGTCTCGGGGCTCGGCGGTAGCTACCGCGAGCAAATGCGCAGCGTGCGCGCCAATGACCTGGTAATCGCCATCAGCTTCACGCCCTACGGCAAGGAAACCCAGCATTGCCTGCGCATCGCCCAGCACAATCAGGCAAAAACCCTGATCATCACCGACAGTAACCTCTCGCCCCTGGCCAAGCGCGCCAACACCGTGCTGCTGGTCAATGAAGGCAGTTCGTTTGCCTTCCGTTCGTTGAGTGCGACGCTGTGCCTGTGCCAGGCGCTGTTCATCGCCGTGGCCTATCGGCTGGAATTGAAGGTCGATGAGATTCACGAACAGGTTGGCTTCGAGGATTAGCCCGGTGCCAGTTGCACGTCGCTGAACCTCAGCTAAGGTAGTCCATCCCGAAATAGCCATCTGAAGGAAAGGATCAATGAAGCTGATCGGCATGCTGGATTCACCGTATGTGCGGCGCGTCGCCATCTCTGCCAAACGCCTTGGCATCCCTCTGGAACACCAGTCGGTTTCGGTGTTTCGGCACTTCGAGCAATTCCAGCAGATCAACCCGGTGGTCAAGGCGCCAACCCTGGTGCTGGACGACGGTGAAGTGTTGATGGACTCGACGCTGATCATCGATTACCTGGAAGCGCTGGCCGGTCCCGGAAAGAGTTTAATGCCGGGTGATCTCGATCAACGACTGCGCGCGTTGCGCCTGATCGGTCTGGGATTAGTGGCCTGCGAGAAATCCGTGCAGCTCTACTACGAACGCAGCCTGCGCCCGGCGGAGATCCAATTCGAACCGTGGGTGGAACGAGTCGAAGAGCAATTGGCGGCGGCGTATTCGGCGCTGGAGCGGGAGCTGGAAAAGCAGCCGCTGAAGATTGACGGTTCGATTGCCCAGGACGGAATTACCTTGGCAGTGGCCTGGAGTTTTACCAATCTTGTAGTGCCGGATCAGGTTGAGGCTGCGCAGTTTCCGCTGATCAGCGCGTTTACCGCGTATGCCGAAGGGCTTGAGGTGTTTGTGAGTACGCCGATTGAGTAGATAGACTGAGGGCGCCTGATCTGACCCCTTCGCGCTCCCACAGGTAAACGCAAGTCTAAACATACAAGCGGGCTTGCTCGCGAAGGGGCAGTCACATTCAACATCAAGGTGGTTGCCAGCCCGCTCACAAAAAAACGCCGCTTCCACTCAAGGCAGAAGCGGCAGAGGCATAAGCCCCAGCGTAAATCAGTGCATGAACAGGGCGATCAGGATGATGATCGGGATCGGTACGCCGAGAAAGAACAGCAGTAATGAGCGCATGGTAGTTCTCCTGGGTTAACGAACAGGGGGCAATGAAGTGGTGGTCACGTAATCGTCGGTTTCCAGATACACCACGGCATCCCGACGACGGCCACCGAAGGTAGCAGCGAGGCTGGCGAAAAACGCACCGATCAGCAGCGCAACGAACATCCAGAGCGCGGTCATTGCAGCGACTTTGGCGGCTGTGTCAGCAGCTTGTTTGGCAGCCAGTTTGGCGTCGGCTACGGCTTTCTGGGTGCGGGCATACACTTCATCAACGCGACGTTCAGCGTCCGCTTGCGTGAGGTTGGTCCGTTGAGCCACCAATTGGCCCAGATAGGTACGATCTTCGGCAGCCAGTTGACCGTTATTGCTCAGACTGCGCACGAAGATGCGCGTCACGGTGCCACGGGCGGCATCATCGCTGACGGCGGCCGGACGATCGTCGCGGAACAGGCTGTCGATGAAGTAACCATATTGGTCACTGTCGGTTTTGCCGACCGCGGAGCCAGCAACCTGAGTCGCCGCATTCGCCGCACCACCGACGACACTTGCCCCAGCCTGTACGCCACCGCTGACAATGCTGCTGACCGAGCCAACGACCAATGTCGCGGTCACCAACGTCGCCACGCACCAGGCCAGAAAACCATGGGCCGTGTCACGGAAATAAACCTCATCACCATGCATGTTCGCCCACTTCACCCGCAGGCGACCGGCGATGTAACCGCCAAGCCCGGACGCCACGATTTGGGTCGCGGCCAGCCAGACGATCGTTGAAATACCCAAGCCCTTGGCGCTCACGCCTTCATTGGCCCAAGGCGACACCGCTGAAAAGCCCAGGCCAAAGCCGAGCAGCACGAGGATCAGCGACAACGCCGCCGCCGCAGCGGCCCCGGCGAAAATCGCGCCCCAAGACACGCCAGAGAGCGTGCTTGATTCTTCTGCGGCAGGATAGAAACCATCAGGGGATCTATTCATTGTTATATCGCTCCAGGCAGGAAAGATGGTGTTACAACTCTTCAACGGAGTAATTGCAGTCACCGTGCCAGTTGCCAACTTTCAATAAATCGCGGTATTTCAATAAGTTATAAAATTTTAACTTCCCATGACCATGCAATTTGCAAGGAAGTGCCAATCGCAGCGGGTTTTATGCATTGACCAAATAGATGCCTGCATGAAGTTTTATTTAGAAAGACTGCACTCATTTCTTGGCAAAATGCCGCGCAACGTTGTGAACTCTTAATCAGGCCCGCCCTATGACCCGCATCTTGACCATCGAAGACGACGCCGTGACTGCCCGGGAAATCGTCGCCGAATTGAGCAGCCACGGCCTCGACGTGGATTGGGTCGACAACGGCCGCGAGGGTCTTGCGCGTGCGGTCAGTGGCAACTATGACCTGATCACCCTCGACCGCATGCTGCCCGAGCTCGATGGTCTGGCGATCGTCACCACGCTGCGGACCCTGGGCGTGGCCACGCCGATCCTGATGATCAGCGCCCTCTCCGACGTCGATGAGCGTGTGCGCGGCTTGCGTGCGGGCGGTGACGATTACCTGACCAAACCGTTTGCCACTGATGAAATGGCCGCCCGGGTCGAAGTCCTGCTACGCCGACAGAACACCGTGACAGCCCAAGCCACCACCTTGCGGGTGGCGGATCTGGAGCTGAACCTGATCAGCCATGAAGCCAGTCGCGACGGTCAGCTGCTGACACTGTTGCCTACCGAGTACAAGTTGCTGGAGTTCCTGATGCGCAACACCGGGCAGATTCTGTCGCGGATGATGATTTTCGAAGAGGTCTGGGGTTACCACTTCGACCCCGGCACTAACCTGATCGACGTGCACATCGGCCGGCTGCGCAAAAAAATCGACCCGCCAGGCAATGTCCCACTGATTCGGACCGTGCGAGGCTCGGGTTATGTCATTGCTGAACCCCTCTAACGGCTGGCGCTCTTCCAGCAGCCGTTTGCTGGCGCTCTACAGTTCGCTGTTCGTGCTCTGGAGCGGGATCCTCATGGGGGTCATGTACTACGAGGTTTCCGCTTACCTGGACAACCTGGCCAAACACTCGCTGATGCAACGTCAGCACCTGTTTTCACACTTTTCGGGCGAACAACTGGCAGACGCGCTCGCCGTCAGCATGACCTTCGACATTCGCGGCATCGATGCCTATGGCTTGTTCGATAACCAGCATCGCTACCTCAGCGGCGCTCTGCAGCACATTCCCGAAGGGCTGGCGCTGGACGGCAAGATTCACATGCTCAGCGACTGCGCCGATTCCGACGACCCGACCCTGCCCGCCGACAGTTGCGACGCGGTGGCGACCCAGACAAAGGACGGGCGCTGGCTGGTGCTGGTGCGGGACAACGGTTCGTTGTTCGCCGTCACCCGGATCATCCTTCATGCGTTGTTCTGGGGCGTGACGTTGACGATCCTCCCGGGCATCGCCGGTTGGCACTTGTTGCGCCGCCGTCCACTGCGGCGAATACGCGCGATTCAGGCCAGCGCCGAGGCCATCGTCGCGGGCGACCTGACCCGGCGACTGCCACTGTCCAATCGCCGCGATGAGCTGGACATGCTCGCCGCTATCGTCAACGCCATGCTCGAACGTATCGAGCGCTTGATGAACGAGGTCAAGGGCGTCTGCGACAACATCGCCCATGACTTGCGCACGCCGCTGACCCGCCTGCGGGCGCAGCTGTACCGGATTCAGCAGCAGGCTGACGACGGTTCGACGCTGGCCGTGCAACTGGATTCAGTGCTCGGTGAGGCGGATACCTTGATGGCGCGTTTTCGTGGGTTGCTGCGGATTTCCGAACTGGAAGATCGCCAGCGCCGCTCGGGTTTTGTACAGCTGGATCCGGTGCCGTTGCTGCAGGAACTGCATGCGTTTTATCTGCCGCTGGCAGAAGAAGGCGAACTGGATTTCCAGTTGCAGCTGCCTGAAGGCTTGCCGCTGCTCAATGGCGATCGAGCGCTGTTGTTCGAAGCCGTGGCAAACCTGTTGAGCAACTCGATCAAATTTACACCGCCCGGTGGCGAGGTGATTTTGCGTGGGCTCAATGAAGGCGGGCGTACACGAATCGAAGTGCTCGATTCGGGTCCGGGCATTCCGGTGGCTGAGCGAGAGGCGGTGTTTCGACGCTTTTATCGTGCAGAGGGTGGTCATCAGAAAAGCGGGTTTGGGTTGGGGCTGTCGATCGTTGCGGCGATTGTGAGCTTGCATGGGTTTACGCTTGAGGTGGGCAGCAGTGAACTCGGCGGTGCGCGGTTGGTGCTCGATTGCCAGCAAAGCCTGGTTCCACAGACCTGACACTAACTCAAGAACACGACAGCGAATTCGGCCTCGGTGCCGGGATCTGGAGCCGCGACATCGGCCGCGTGCATCGGGTCGCCGCGCAACTCGAAGCGGGTCGAATCGTGGTCAACGAGTACAGCGGCGGTTTCGTGCAGATGCCGTGCGGCGGGTTCAAGCAGTTCTTCGACCAGGCCTTGAGCGACGGCGATCCGGGACGGGATATGACGCAGGTGGTGCAGGTGCTGGAGCAGTTGGCGGGCGTTACGTTGCAAGGGTAGGTTCAGTCACCTCCTCGCCATCGCTGCTTTTGTGATTTGTAACTGCATTTTGGGAACCGTCTGACATCAATTCGTTTGCGCCCTTGATAGCGTTGCACTGAACCCGGCTCCAGGACGTTCTGTTGTGATTAGGCCATGGAAGGTCTTTCACACGTGTTGCATCAACGTCCCGGAGCCTGTGCTACGTCACCAGACAAGGAACACTGGATGTTTGACGCTAACCCACACGCCCGTTTCAGCCTCACGATCAAAGACTTTGAACATGACCTTCAGGTGCTCAGCTTCACCGGCAAGGAGTTCATCAGCCAGCCTTACGCCTTTGAGATCGAGCTGGTCAGCGACAGGCGAGACCTTAACCAGAACGACCTGTTGAATAAATTGGCCTTTCTCGCTTTCAACGACGCTGGCGACGGCATTCACGGGCAAATTCATTGCGCAGGCAAAAGTAGTCTCGGAAATGGCCTGACCCGCTACAGCGTGACGCTGGTGCCTCGGTTGGCGTACCTGGACCACCGCGTCAATTGCCGCATTTTTCAGCAAATGACCGTCCCGCAAATCATTGCGCAGGTGCTGGAAGGTCACGGCATTCATCGTGATTTCCACCAGTTTCAGCTGGGCAGCGCTTATCCGGACCGTGAGTATTGCGTTCAGTACAACGAGTCAGATCGCCAGTTCATAGAACGCCTCTGCCAAGAGGAAGGTCTGCACTACCACTTTCAGCACAGCCGCGAAAAACATGTGATGGTGTTTGGCGACGACCAGACCGTTTTTCCCAGGCTCGACCGTCCGACACGCTATAAACACGACAATGGCATGGTCGCCGAAACGCCGGTGATCAACCACTTTGACGTGCAAGTGAAAGCGGGCACCAGCCGCACCACTCGCCGCGATTATGACTTCAACAAAGCACGTATTTTGCTGGAGGCCGAGAGCAGGTCTGATATTTCCAAGGCTCAGCCGGATCTGGAGGATTACCAGTACCCCGGTCGTTTTACCCAGCGCGATCGCGGCAAGCTGTTGAGTCGACGCGCACAGGAGCGCCACCGCGGCGGGTGCCGTGTGGCGCGGGGTAAAAGCGATCAACCGGCGCTGCTCTCCGGGCACTTCCTGCCACTGTCCGAACATCCGGACGAAGAATGGAACGACCTGTGGTTACTGACCGAAATCGAGCATGAAGGGGCGCAGCCGCAGGTCCTGCAACAGTACGCGGCATACACCGGCACCGCCGATGAAAACGGCTTTCAGGGTTATCGCAACCAGTTCCTCGCCACGCCTTGGGAAGTGATCTACCGCTCGCCGCTGACGCATAACAAACCACGCATCGCCGGCAATCAGAGCGCAGTGGTCACCGGCCCGAAAGGCGAGGAAATCCACTGCGACGACTACGGTCGGGTCAAGGTGCAGTTCTTCTGGGATCGCGAAGGCCGTCACGACGATAAAAGCAGTTGCTGGCTGCGGGTCTCCTCCCTCCTGGCCGGCAATGCCTTTGGCGGCGTTGCCGTGCCGAGAGTCGGCATGGAGGTCCAGGTCAGTTTTCAGGACGGCGACCCCGATCATCCCGAAATCAGCGGCTGTCTGCCCAACAGCGCCAACCCGGTGCCCTACGAATTACCTGCGAACAAAACCCGCAGCGTATTCCGCTCCCGCAGCTCGCCGGACAGCACAGGGTTCAGCGAACTGCACGTTGAAGACCGTGCCGGTCAGGAATTGATTTATCTGCGCGCCCAGCGGGACATGGAACAGCGGATAGAAAACGACAGCCGTCTGGAGGTCGGCAACGAGCAACGCACCACCGTCATGGGCGACAGCTTTACGGTGCTGGAAGCCACGGAGCATCGAACCACGACCGGTGACCGGCACATACAGCTCAAGGCCAACGACTATCTGCAAGTTGTTGGCAACAGCCACACCCACGTAGATCAAACGCTTGCGCTTAGCGCCCGCCGGGTGGTTGTTATTGAAGCCGACCTTATCATTCTGAAGGCCGAGACCAGGTTCTCAATCGAAGCCGGTGGTGAACATTTACAGGTAGGCGGCGGCGGAATATTCGGCAGCAGCGAACTCCAGATCGGTGGTGCTCCAATGCGAGTGCCAGCCGCCTCAGTCGCTGCGCCTCGGTCAGTTGATGGCTTGTCTGTGCCACCCGAACTGCCGCCGATGCTCGCGTCTTCCCAGCCCGCACTGATGGCGGCAAGCAACGCGCTGGCGGCGGACTTCTGCCCGATCTGCGAAGCCTGCCGAGAGGGCGTCTGCCCAACGGAAGGAACCGCCGCATGATCAACACACTGCCCCGCCGATGGATGAACGAACAGCGCCGCTCTGGCCATGAACTTTGCCTGGTGCTGGACTCGCAGAACGAGCGCGAAACCCGTCAGCTGTTAATGAAGTCCAGCGGACATGACCACTACCTGAACGTCTACAACGCAACAACCCTCGCGAATCTGGCCGATGCCGGTCCGTTCATTTTTACTCTGGATCAGTCCGGCGACAGACGCCTCGATGACCTGCTCGATCATCCCGAACGCAACTGGGGCTGGCTCGCGAGCGTGGAAAAAGGCGCCTTGCGCGGGTTGGTCAATCATTGGCAACAGCGGTTGATTGTCGGGACGCGTCCCTATCAGGCGCTGTATCGCTTTCACGACAACCGAGTGTTGAGTCGCGCGCTAAAACATCTGCCAGCTGAAGAATATCCGGCCTTCCTCGGGCCGGCGATCAGCGTTTGCTACTGGGATGGCACAGCCTGGAACACCGCTCAAAACCCTGCCCCCGGAACGTACCCTGTGCCAGACAAACCACTCTGGTTGCGCACGCCCCTTCCCCAACCGCAGGCCTCGGAAATTCGCCGGCTCAACGCCCATCGTTACTTGCTGGCCGAGCATGTTGAGGCCTACGCCAACCTTGCCGAAGTGCATGATCCTGATGCGTGGTTGCGTGAGCGATTGGCCATGGCGGATGCATGGGGCTGGTTGGAGCCGGAGCAGTTGGAGTTTCTGTTGATTCAGAGTTTGCAGGTGCCGGGTTTTACGTTATCGCCACATTGGGAGGTGCGGGGTGATGAGAGTCCGGTGGAGCACTTTGAACGGGTGCGGCAGTTGGTGGATTTTTGGCAGGGAGATGCGCCGATATGAGATATGCATTACGCATCGCGAGTGTGGGTTGTTGCCTTGCGTTGGCCATGGGTTGCTCGACTGGGCAACCAGACACATTCACCTTCACCGCCGATTTACCGCCCGATTTTGCCTACAAGGCCATCGCCGAGTATGTGCCCGCCAAAGGCGAAACCTGCACCGTGCCGGGGGGAAGGAATACGGCCGTCGGGTACAACATGAAGTGGCGTGAAAGTTACACGCCGAATTCTGAAATTGCCATGTATCGGACGGTCAGTGGCTGTCCGCTGGTGATCAGGCGCATCAAGCTGGATATCAACTCATCTTATTGGACACATCGGGGAGATTTCGGTGGGGACAGTGCAATGGTTATCGTCCGCGATGACCTGGAGGAACAGCACAAGGGCACGTTCAATGAAGCGGGTGAAAGCACTTTCTACGGCCATTGTCAGTGGCTGTTTCGCACTTCGGGTGCGCAGCGACGCATTGTCAAAATTCTTGATTGCAAAACAGCGAACGCCCGAGGCGAGCCGCAACGTGGCCGCCCGGTTTCGGGGTATAGCCTCGATCAGCTGAAAGGCAAAACCGTAAAAATGAAGATCACGTTGGCCGCAGAGGAAAGGCCTGGTTGGGGTGACACATGGGTCGAAGTACCCGGTGGATGGAAGCGCTGCATGGGAAAAGGTTTTGAAGATCAGGATGCGTTCTGTTTTGGAAATCACTCCGATTTCAGCACTTTCAAAATGCCAGATGGCCGTATCTGCACTATTTACCCTGGCTGCACGGAATAAGGAAATTTGGACATGGCATCTTTGGAAAAAGAACTTGCATCACCATTGAGCAGCAGCGTGCTGACATGCCCCTTACAAGGTAAATGGAGCAGCTTCCAACTGGTCGACGAATTCGGATCAGGCGAGCCGTACTCGGGGCTGGCTTATTCAGTAACGGACTCTGAAGGCCAGAAATACAATGGGCATCTAGATATCACAGGGACGGGTAAAATCAACAACCACTTTGCGGGGCCCATTGCGTTGGTTCTCGACCAGAAATATGAAGGGGAGGAAATCGTTTATGTGCGAGCCCAAACAAGACCGCACTACCCGCTCAAAATCACTGAACTTCAAGTACGCGCCGAACAAACCCGCTACCAGAACCAAAACTCAACCCGCACCCGGACAAACCCCGCACAAGCCTGCGCAGATGAGTTCCTCCAAATAGAAGTACGTCACTTGGTAGAGCATGTTTCTCACCTGCCACCCGAGGTCTATCGTCATTATCCCCACAGCCCGAACCGAGCGAAAATCATGGGTGAACATGGGAAGCTCGGCGTTGCGCTGATGCCCCTTAAACACACGGTTCTGGAAGTGCGTCCTCTGCGAGCCTTGCGACCAATGCTGTCGACCGACCCGGAGTTCTGCGCGCTGAATCTCTACCAGCTCGCGCTGATGGCGACGCTGAGTTATTGCCCTTTCGGGCAGCAGCCAGAAGGTCATCCGGTTGAAACGACGACCGTTACCTTCCCGATACAACCCAGCGTGGGAAATTGGTTCGGCGATGCGTTGGCCAAGGCTGATGAGTTGTGGCGTGTCAACGCGGCGCAAAAAAGCGCCTTCTACCCTCTGTATGAGGATGTGCCGTACTCCAAGCGTCTGGAGATCGTGCCGTTCGATCCAGGCCTTTATAAGGCCAACGCACTCGATCAAGAAAGCGCGCAGGAACATCCTGCCAAAATTCACTTTCTCGATGACAGAACACTTGGCGCAGAGTCGACCGATACCCAAGCCTTCATCACTCACAACGACGAACTGATCCTGATCGCTGTACGGGGTACCGCTCAATATTGGGCGGATGGACGGCGCGATGCCGACGCCTCCCAAGTGCGGTTTGAAGACACCGACAGCAAAGTACATAAAGGTTTCTACGAGTCCGCGCAGACAGCCTACGAATTCGTTGTTAACTACCTCGAAAAATTTTACGCCGGACAGAAGCTCATGATTTGCGGCCACAGCCTTGGTGGTGCAGTGGCATTGCTGCTCTCCGAAATGCTGCGTCGTCGCCCGGGCTTCGAGTACACCCTCCAGCTCTACACCTACGGCGCCCCCCGCGCGGGCGATGCCAACTTCGTGGCCGGCGCGAAGGACTTGGTGCATTATCGTGTCGTCAATCACAACGACCCGGTGCCGAGTGTGCCGGGCAGGTGGACGGATACCAAGGCCGATGTGATTAAGATGGGGTTGGCCTTGACGTTCGTCAACGTGCCGGCCGGTTTGTCGGTGTTTTTTGCGGGCATCACGAACTGGAATGGCGAGCCCTACGATCACCACGGCAAGTTGCAGCACTTCATGCCGGTGGAATTCAGCAGTGGGGAAAAGTCCGCGATCCTGTGGGAACCCGGCTGCGACACCATCACCCAACATGCCGCGTGCAGTTTGGCGCTTCAACAAAAAAACGGGTTGCCGCATCGGCCGCCATTGCTGCAGATCTTCCACGTCTTGGATCATTTGATGACCGGTGGGTATGTTCCGGCGTGTTGGGCGGTTCTGCTGCGGTGGCAGGAAGCGCACGAGAAGAAGCGTTCGCGGGTTACGGATCTTGAGTTTAATTGGGTCGCGGGTTCGCTGGCACGCATCACCACACAGTTGCGTGAAATAGAACGTGGTTTGCCGGCGCGTTCGGAGGCTTACGCACGCACTCAGGAGAACAACGTCCGAGCACTCGGCCTGGAAAAAAGCAAAATTGAAATCACAGTCGATCGCTTGAAACGCGTTCGTGAAGAGCGGGTTACGGCACACGCGCTTTACGGGTCGCTGTCGGAACAGCCTGAGCAACTGGCGGCTAACGTGGCGCGCTGGCTGGCGCATCCTGAGAACAAGGTCAAGGAACCGTTCGCCATGGCGCCGGAAGACCCTGAGGGGGATGCGCTGACGGCTTCGATCTATGGGCACACCGTCGGGGCACCGTACACGCTGGATATCGATTCGATCTGTTAAACACCCCGTGTTTAAAAGCCTTCCAGGTTACTTCCCGAGAGCTACAGCGCCTTGCGTCATTGCCTACGGTTACGCCAGAATCCGCCGGCTTGTGCGCCTTGGGCCTGGGCTTTATCGTTTCCCGGTCGCTGAAAAACAGCGATGGGGTTTGGTAGCCCCGGGTTATACAAGGTGCAACGCATCGCCATTTGGGGCATTTTTTGTCTCGGCTTTATGGTGGTCATGCACAGGGCGCCTTCGGGCGCGCCGGTTTCCTTGTGCCCGGTCTACCAACCTGCGTATGGCCGCCACCCTTCGTTTGGTAGCGAGGGTGATGGCTCCTCGTTTGTCGCATAAGGAGTTTCATCTATGTTCAAAGTAACGCCCAACCCGCCGGACACCGATCCAGCATCTCCCTCCGAAAACCTCGATTCAGAAAAACTCCACGAAGACCCCGACCGCATCCCGTCCTATGCCGACATCCGAGCCACCCCGCGCAGACTCACCACGATGTACGTCATCGATCCGCACATCAACACCGAAGACCTGCTGGGTAACGCATGCGAATCGCTGGCCTCCGCCCATGTCATGACCATGGACCTGGCAGATCGCACGCACGGCCCCAATCGCAACACTCTGCTGGGCATCGCGCAAGTCATCATGCTGGGTGAACTGACGGTGAATCGGGCGCTGGACCGACTCGACCCGATCGAGTAGCCGCTGACTCGGTGCTATCCAACTGTGTGAGCGAGCAGGCTCGCTCACACAGGTTTTGCGTTCACGGATGAAATCGCCAATCTGCTGGCTTTCATCGCAGCCTCAAGGTTTGCTGCTTTACTTAACAGACCCCCGAAGCCCTGCGAGTAGCCCTGCCATGAACCGCAACGACCTGCGCCGCGTGGACATGAACCTGTTGGTGATTTTCGAAACCCTTCTCAGGCCTGCGTGCCCTGTTGGCGGGCACCGACATGCTCGCCGCAGTGCCGAATTACGCGGCGTGCGCGTTGATCGAAGGCAGCAGCCAGTTGCGTGCCGACGACCCGCCGTTTGACATCGTACTGTCCGAACTGTCCATGGTCTGGAACGGCGTCAACGATAACGATCCGGCAGAACGTTGGTTGCGCTGGCGAATCGCCCAACACATCGCGGCGCCACTGCCGGTGTATTAATCGATTTGAAAGACTCGGGTCGGTTTCGCGCAGGTATATCGGCATGTCCGTCATCGGCGGCATGGCCGGAATCTCGAAATACATCTGGATCCCCCAGCCGCGGTGATAACTGGCGTGATTGACCACATGCATCAGCATCGCGCCGGCGCTCATGGTGCCACTTTCCCCCGAGACAAAGGTGAACTCAACGGGCTTATCCAGCGAGACATCGGTCTGCCGGGCGCTCCAGTCGCAGTACCAGCGATCGATGTCCTTTTGCGCCATGTGCAACTCAGCGAGTTCGGGATGCAGCAAAGTGAACGGCATTGCAAACGCTGATTACCGGTCACTTCGCCGCGACGCGATCTGTGTAGCCGCTGCGTTGTGGCGAGGGGATTTATCCCCGTTCGGCTGCGAAGCAGTCGTGAATTCAGACAACGCGGTGCATCAGATAGACCGTGCGTTCAGGTTTTACGACTGCTTCGCAGCCGAACAGGGATAAATCCCCTCGCCACAGCGCTGCTCGACAGCTGCTACAAGGATTGCGTCGTCAGATGGTCCACCACCCGATCGGCCAGCACCAGGCAACTGGTCAACCCCGGTGATTCGATACCGAACAGGTTCACCAGCCCAGGCACGCCATGTTCGGCCGGGCCACTGATGACGAAGTCGGCAGCCGGTTCGGTCGGCCCGGTGATTTCCGGGCGGATGCCGCTGTAGGCAGGTTGCAGACTGTTATCGGGTAATGCCGGCCAGTAGCGCCGGATCGCCTCGTAGAAGCGCTGAGCTTTTTCAGAGGCAGTCTTTGGTCTGATCACGCATCGACAGGGAACTCCTGACGACCGCCACGCATCCTAATAGATGAGGCACTTCCTTTTTTGCTTCCCGTTTTAAGAGGACACCGTCATGCGCCGTCTGATTATCATCTCTTCCCTTCTGCTGTGTTTACCCTTCGGCTCCGCTATGGCCAAAGTGGATGCAGGCGATGTCGCCACGTCAGCCGGGGTTTCCGCATCGTTGTACTCGACGTTCAAGGACCACAAACTCATGATTCCTGCCCGGGATGACGCCTCCAGCTTCGTTGCCAGTGACGGTGCGATTCGTGGGGCTTATCTGGAGTCGGTCTTAAAACAGATTCGTCAGGACAATCCCGGTCTCAACGCCAGTGACGAAGACCTGGCCAGAGCGATCCTCGTCCAGGATGGCATTGCTGCGGGTCAATGAAGGCTGAAAAAATAGCGGTGGGGCTCGCAACACCCGGATAGCGTTTGCAGCCCTACTTTGCTTCAGCGCCTGTGAATAAACGCGCCCACCCCGCCACCAATTGCGCGTTGATGCTCACGCCGCCGCACACCACAATCACTACATCATGGGCATCGGCAATCGCCGGATGGTCCAGGTATCCAATCGCCAACGAAACACCACACGCAGGCTCGACCAACTGACGCAAGTCGTTGGCGTAACGGACCACGCCCATGATCGCCTCGTCATCGCTGAGCACCACGCACTCGTGGGGAAAGTCGAGGATGTGCTGCACCGGCCAGGCGGCTACCTGAGCAGCACCAAGCGAAGTGGCAACGGTGTCGATCCGCGGCAGTCTGACCGGATGCCCGGCAGCAACCGCGGTCGCAAAAGAAGCCGCCCCCCGGGTTTCGCAAGCAATGATCCGGCAGTCCATGCGGTCATGGCGAATCAGCCCGGTGAGGATCCCCGCCAGCAAACCACCACCCCCTACCGACGTCACCACGGCATCGACCTGAGGACAGTCTTCGAGGATTTCATCGACTATCGTGCTGTGCCCTTCCCACAACACCGGGTGATCGAAAGCAGGCACGTATTCGGTGTCCGCGTCCTGTGAGAGTTCCTTCGCCCGTTGATTTGCGTCGTCCCAGAGCTTGCCGTGGACAATCACCTCGGCACCGGTTTTCCTGATCCGTGCGCGGGTGGTTTCCGGTGTGGTGTGCGGCACCACAATGCAGGCTGTCAACCCCAGGCTGGCGGCAGCCACGGCGGTGGCAAACCCGGCATTGCCGCCGGAAGGACAGACGACTTTGCGTTTGCCCTGCGCCTTTGCCTGACTGCACAAAAGGCCCATGCCGCGCAATTTGAACGAGCCGCTGGGTTGCAGGTTTTCCAGTTTGAGCCAGATCCGCCGGGCCGGCGTCGACAGGCTCGGGTGCAGAATCAACGGTGTTCTGATGTGAAGCATGGTGGAATTCCTTAAGGGTGAACGGCCCTAATCCAAGCTTAGTTCACCCTGCCCCGGCGGTTACCGTCTTAGCGATAACGCGGTGCCGCCGTGGAATTGCCGAACAAACCTGAAAGCGTCTGACGCTGGGCTTCGTAGGCGTCCCACTGATCGCCTTCGTACGAATGCCTTTGTCCGCCAGCTCGCAGCAGCATGACACCGCCGACCCCGGCATTATTGAGCGGGCGACCAGAATCAGGTCGTAACCCTGCCGGGCCAGACGGTCGGCATACATCGCGCCGATGCCCGAAGATGCGCCAGTGATCAGTGCGGTGCCTTTGGATGAGAGGGCCATGTCGATTTTCTTCACAGTGAGGCGATATGTTCGCCGGGTGTGAACCGTTATAAATGGACTCACGCTCGTCTCAAATGATGTTTAAAGTATGTTTTTCGGACATGACCTTTTGAGGGCATTTCGATGACTTCCGTGGCGTTTGTAGTGTTTGAAGGGTTCCAGTTCATGGCGCTGGCGGCCATGCCGGTGTTCGAGTACGCCAATTTCAGCGCCGGCGAGGCACTCTATGAAGTGAGCGTGGTGTCCGAAGATGGCCGCACGTTGCGTGCTTCTGGCGGTTTGAGTGTCGGCACCCAGGCTTTCGGTGAGCAAGTGTTCGATACAGTGATTGTAGTTGGCGGCGATGCCATCCTCGAGCAGGCACCCGAGGGCGTGCTGAATTACCTGCGTGCAAACGTTAAAACCGTACGACGAACGGCGTCGATCTGCTCCGGAGCGTTCGTCCTGGCCCAGGCGGGTTTGCTCGACGGACGGCGGGTCACCACCCATTGGGCTTATGCACGGGAGCTGCAAGCGCGGTTTCCGTCTATCAAAGTGGAAGAAGACCGCATCTACGTCGTCGACGGTTCGATCTGGACTTCCGCCGGGATGACCGCCGGCATCGACCTGGCGCTGGCCATGGTTGAAAAGGATCACGGCGCCGCACTGGCCCGTTCCGTGGCGCAGAAACTGGTGATGTACCACCGCCGCGCGGGAGGCCAGTCGCAGCACTCGGCGCTGCTGGAACTGGAAGCTAAATCCGACCGCATTCAAACCGTCCTCGGCTATGCGCGAGAACACCTCACCGAGACGTTGTCGGTGGAGCAACTGGCGGACGTCGCGCGCCTCAGCCCTCGGCAATTCAGCCGGGCCTTCCGGGCGGAAACTGGTCAATCGCCGGCCAAGGCCATCGAAAACCTGCGTCTGGAAACGGCGCGTCAGATGCTGGAGCGCGGGCGACTGACCCTCGATCAAATCGCCGAGGAGTCGGGCTTCAGCGACTGCCGCCGCATGCGCGAAGCTTTCCTTCGAGCGTTCGGGCAGCCGCCACAGGTGATTCGACGCAATGCCCGTTCGGCGTAGGATGAAACGTGTCAGGTCCACGTGTGGAGATGCAGATGAAAATCTCGGCCAAACTGGCGTTTTTCGCCATTATCACCACCCTCGCCTACCTCGGCCTCGCGGTTTGGGGGCTTGGCGGATTTTCGGCGTTTTTCGCTCATGCACCGCTGGTGGTCATTGCGCTTGCTACGTTGGTGATGGCCATCGCGTCCTTGTTCACCGAGGTTAACTTGAGTTCCGGCGAACGTGAAGACCGGGCCAATCGCTGGGTGCTGCCGGCGTTCGGGGTGATCGGATTATTGAGCGGGTACCTGCCGGCCTATACCGACCGGATCGACTTCTGGACCTTGGGTGGCGAAGGTGTGCGTTGGCTCGGGGCGTTGCTGTTCATCATTGGCGGCGCGCTGCGGCTCTGGCCGGTGTTTGTGCTGGGCAAGCGTTTCAGCGGACTGGTGGCAATTCAGCCGGGGCACAGGCTGGTCACCAACGGGATTTATCGCACCTTGCGTAACCCCAGTTACCTGGGGCTGATGATCAATGCCGTGGGCTGGGCACTGGCGTTTCGTTCCGGCGTTGGCCTGTTGCTGGCAGCGGCGACGCTGATCCCGCTGATCGCCCGCATTCACTCCGAAGAAGCACTGTTAAGGGCGCAGTTCGGCAGCGAATATGAGGCTTACTGCGCCCGCAGTTGGCGGTTGATTCCTCGGGTTTACTGACGGCCACGCGGCTCAAGGCGCAGCAGGCCTTCAGCCTCCACGCGGCTGCCGACGGACTCATAGCTGGCGAGTGTGGCGTGCGGGGTCTGGAGCGGATGGTCGTGGGTCGAGGTCACCACGATCAGGTCCGCGCCCGCCGCCTCGGCCGCGAGAATACCCACGGTGGCGTCTTCGAAAATCAGGCAATCGGCCGGTTCAACGCCCAACCGTTCAGCCGCCAGTCGATAGCCCGCGGGATCGGGTTTGCCGGCACTGACGTCTTCGGCAGTGACCATCACCAAAGGTTGCGCAATGCCCGCCGCGGCCATCCGCCGCAGCGCCAATGCCTTCGGCGCCGAGGTGACGATCGCCCATTGGTTGGCGGGCAGCGACTTCAGAAAGTCTGCCGCGCCAGGCACCTCAATGATCCCCTCGACATCCTCGATTTCTGCCTCAGTGATGAACGCCGCTTCAGCCTCGGCATTCACCCCGGGCAACGCCAGACGATTGATGGTGTCGATGGCGCGAACGCCATGGATGGTTGGGAGGAAGGTGTCGACATCGACGCCGTGGCGCAAGGCCCAGGCCGCCCAGATTCGCTCGGCAGCGGCGATGGAATTGAGGACGGTGCCATCCATATCGAACAGAAAAGCGCGGTACGGGGTGTTGAAGACGGAATCGTGAGCAGACAAGGGGGGGCTTCCTCTCGCAAGTGCAGGCGGGTTCGCCGAGCAATGTAGCATTGGCGAGGCAGGAGCTGCCGCAGGTTCTACAGGGTACGTTTCGACTTCAAGGCATCTGCTACACAGTCCAGCAACTGCCCAAGCGCCCATGGTTTCTGGATGAATGAAACCGAATGCCTGACCCCGGCGCTTTCCGGTGTTTCGAAGCCAGACATGATCATGATCGGTTTGTCCGGCCAGCGGTCGCCAAACAGATTGGCCAGGCCCGCGCCATTGAGTTTGCCCGGCATGGTGATGTCCGTGAGCAACAAGCTTACCTTTTGTGCATGCAGTTCCAGGTATTTCGATGCGGCGTCTGCGCTGGCCTGCGGTTCAACCACAAAGCCTTCCTCCTGAAGAATTTCGCAGAGAAACTCCAGGATCAGCGGGTCGTCCTCCACCACAAGAATCAACCCGCCAGGGAGATGATTGCCCGCCGTCGATACTGGACTCATGACTGTGCCACTCCCTGATTACCCGAATAATTTCGCGGCTCAAATCCGCTGTATATCAGGTATGAGCAGCGGACTCGGCGGAAAATTCATTTTTGATACAACCGGGTGATGAAATCAGGGTCTGGCCTCGAAGGATGGGTTCGAATCAGTACGACGGAGCGTCTTTTTTCATGGTGTCCTTGGACATCTCGTCCTTCTTCATTCCGTCCTTGGACATGGTGTCTTTCTTCATCGTGTCCTTGCTCATGGAATCGTTGGACATGTCATCCTTTTTCATCGTGTCCTTCTTCATCGTGTCTTTATGCATGGCGTCTTTGGACATCGAGTCTTTGCTCATACTGTCATTGCTCATGCCGTTATTGGTTGTTGCATCGGCGGCAAACACGCTGGCAGTGCCCAACGCGATGCACATGGACAGAACGGCGGTCGTTAACGTTTTCATGATGAAACTCCTTGAAGCACAGGTTGCGAATGAGCGCAGCGAGCGCTACGCAGTGAAGTGGCCAGGCACCGTCAGCTGCCACCGAACCAGTTGTAGCCCTGGTCTTCCCAGTAGCCACCCGGATAGGTGTTGGTGACGAACATCGCCTGAATGTGTTTTGGATTCTTGTAGCCCAGCTTGGTGGGCATGCGCAGCTTCATCGGGAAGCCGTACTGGCGAGGCAACACTGCACCGTCATAGGCCAGCGTCAACAAGGTTTGCGAATGCAGTGCGGTGGCCATGTCGATGCTGGTGTAGTAGTCGTCCGCGCATTTGAAGCCGACATATTTGGCATCCGTGTCAGCACCGACCCGCTTCAGGAAGTCGCTGAACCGTACGCCACCCCAACGCCCGATCGCGCTCCAGCCTTCCACGCAAATGTGCCGGGTAATCTGTTCGGTCTGCGCCATGGCTCGCAGCTCTTCGAGCCGCCAGCTGCGCTTGTCCGTGACCAGCCCGGTCACTTCCAGTCGATAACTCTCTTCCTCCACCGTCGGCGCCTCTTCGATGCCATAAAAGGCATTGAAGGGAAACGGCCGGGTGATCATCGATTCGGGATAGGTCGGCGCCAGTGCGTTGGGGTTGAACAACCAGCCCTGCACCCGATCGTTGAATCGGGACATGCTGGACAACGCGGTTTCGACGCTTTCGTTGTCAGTGAGGTTGCAGCCGGACAACATGGCCACGCCGCCGAGGGTCAGGCTGCGCATCAGGAACGAGCGTCGTGAGCGGTCCTCGATCTGCGGTGCAAGGATCTTTCTGGCGTCTGTCAGGATGGACGACTCGTCCAGTCCTGAGCCTTCGATGCGCTTTTTCATACGGGCTCCTTGCGACCGACAATCATGGCCCACAACGTTTTGGGAACCAGCGCGACCATCACCAGATGAACCGCGACAAAGGCCACCAACAGCGACATCGCGATGAAGTGCACGTGCCGTGCGCCTTCGTAACCGCCCAGCAGTTCACGCAACAGCGCAAACTGGACGGACTTCCACAACACCAGCCCGGACATCACCAGCAGTGTGATGTCGACCATCACGAACAGGTACGCCACCCGTTGCACCTGGTTGTAATGGCTCAGATCGGCATGCCCCAACCGCCCTCTCAACGCCGCCCACAGGTCATGCAGGACACCTTTAGGCGAAACCGGGAAAAAGCGCCGTTTCAGACGACCACTGACGAGGTTGATGATCAGGTAGACAAGACCGTTGACGGCCAGAAACCACATCGCTGCGAAATGCCATTGCAACGCCCCGCCGAGCCAGCCACCCAAGGTGATCGTTTTGGGGAAACTGAAGTCGTACAGCGGGGAAGCGTTATAGATTCGCCAACCGCTGGTGACCATGACCAGCACCGCCAGGGCGTTCAGCCAATGGGTCAGCCGTAGCCAGCGGGGATGTGTGCTGACCGTGGGTGAAGCAGGCAACTGCGACATGATGGGCTCCCGGCGGTTGATCGTTGGAGCCGATTATGTGAGCCGATAGATCGCCAAATCCTCACGTAAAGTTAAATTAAACGTGATAACTCTCGGCACCTTGCAGCGGTCCTCGCGCCGCAATTGTGTTTAAAATGCCGCCCCTTCTCATTGCCGACGCTGCCCGATGAACTCAGACGCCCTCTCCACCCTCCACGACCATTTACTGACGGCCCTGGCAGCGGCGCCCTCCGAAACCCGTCGGCTGTTCCACGGTCGTGGCCGGTGCTGGCCGGGGCTGGAACAACTGACCGTCGATTGGCTGCAAGGCGTGGTGCTGGTGTCGCTGTTCAAGGAACCCGAAGCATCGCAACTGGACGCGCTGAAACAGAAGCTGATGGACATCACGCAATCGCCTGCGTGGACGCAATCCGGCGCGCACACGCTGTTGCTGCAACATCGCTACCTGCTGCAAAGCACGACCGAGTGGCTGTTGGGGGACGCAATCGACGAGATGACGATCACCGAGGGCGGTCTGCGTTACCGGGTGGACCTGGGCCGTAAACAGAACACCGGCCTGTTCCTCGACATGCGTTACGGCCGCGACTGGGTGCGGGCCAATGCCCAGGGCAAGCGCGTGCTGAACCTGTTCGCCTACACCTGCGGATTCTCGGTGGCGGCCATCGAGGGTGGTGCAACGCACGTGGTCAATCTGGACATGTCGAGCCCGGCCCTGAGCCGTGGCCGCGACAATCACCGGCTCAACGGCCACGACCTGAGCAAGGTGACTTTCCTCGGTCATGACCTGTTCAAGTCCTGGGGCAAGGTGATCGGCAAAGGCCCTTACGACCTGGTGATCATCGACCCGCCGTCCTTTCAGAAAGGCAGTTTTCTGTTGACCAAGGACTACCAGCGCGTGCTGCGCCGGCTGCCGGAATTGCTCGGCCCCCAGGGCACGGTTCTGGCGTGCATGAACGATCCGGCGTTCGGTGCGGACTTTCTCATCGACGGCGTCACCCGTGAAGCACCGAGCCTGCGTTTCGAGCAACGGCTGGACAATCCGCCGGAGTTTCCGGACGCCGATGTTGAATGCGGGTTGAAGGCATTGGTGTTCAGGCTGGAGGATTGAGCACCAACGCAAACAACTCACCATGCCCATTCACATTGAGCTTGTGATAGAGGTTGCGCCGGTGCACCTTCACCGTCTCCGGGGAAATGCCCAGCTGTTGGGCGATGGCCTTGCTTGAGAAGCCCTGGAGAATCAGTCGCGCCGTTTCGATTTCCCGCACCGACAGGCGCGCGTCGAAGCGATCCAGCAAGGTCGCCAGATCCCCGGCCACCGCCTCGGCGGCCGGTCCTTCAGGCGGCATCAATTGCAGGTGACGGCGCATCGCCGCCAGCACCCAATCACGCACACAGAGCAGGCGGCCCTGCTCTTCAGGGCTGAACCGCGTTGAGCGACCCAGGGACAAACCGAGCACGGCGCCATCGACGTTGACCATGAACTGCAACTCGTCACCGCCCACCACGGTGCGGAAGTAGCTCAGGTAGTACTCGCTCTGCTGGAACTGGTCAGGGGCGACCGAATCGAGACTGTGCAAGCCGTCGACAATGCCGGCGCAGGCGGCCTGATAAAACGGATCGAGCAGGTACATGCCAGCCCTGTAGTCCGCCAATTCCTCATGCTCGTCGGCGCCACCTTTGGCGTCGAAATCAATCAGCAGACGCGGCACCCGCCCGGCCCGCATCACCGCGACCAACGCATTATCCAGCGGCACCAGCAGGCGCAGCGTGTCGACCAGCGCGCGCCAGAACCCGTTCTGTCCCACGGCACCAAATACCCGCGCCAGCCCTTGGTGCACCGGTAACTCTTTCAACAACGCGTCCACGCACTACCCCTTTCGAGTAACCCATGATGGGAATGGGTGAGTCCACTCCCCGCCGATACGCTGCAAGCACCTGATCATCACCGGCCTGCAGCAGGCCAGGAGCTCCGCATCATGAGTCGTCACCGCGCGTATATCAATCTTGGACTGGGCGCCTGTCTGTCGGTCTCGCTATCGGCGGTTGCCGCCGAGGGCCCGACGGTTCACGTGTACAACTGGTATGACTACATTGGTCCCACGACCCTGCAGGATTTCAAACGTGACACCGGGATTGCGCCGGTCTACGACACCTTCGACAGCGCCGAAGTCCTGGAGGGCAAATTGCTCACCAGCCGCAGTGGATACGACGTGGTGGTGGCCAGCAACTTCAGCCTGCCGACCCTGATCAAGGCCGGTGCACTGGCACCTCTGCCGCACGCTCAGATGCCTGATTTCAAAAACATGGACGCTGATCTGTTGGCAAAGCTGGCCAACAATGATCCGGGCAACCAGTACGCCGTGCCGTATCTGTGGGGTACCAATGGCATCGGCTACAACATCGACAAGATCCGCGCTGCGCTGGGCGACAAGGCGCCGGTGGACTCCTGGGACCTGGTATTCAACGAAGAAAACCTGGCCAAGCTCGGCCAGTGCGGCGTGGCCATGCTCGACTCGCCGGCCGAGATGTTGCCGGTCGCCCTGCACTACCTCGGTCTGCCACCTAACAGCACCAACCCCGAGGACTACAAGAAGGCCGAAGCGCTGCTGCTCAAGCTGCGTCCGCACATTGCCTACTTCAACTCGTCCAAATTCATCAGCGACCTGGCCAACGGTAACATCTGCGTGGCTGTGGGTTGGTCCGGTGCGATGCTGGAAGCCAAGACCAATGCCGAGCAGGCGAACAACGGCGTGAAGATCGCCTACAGCCTGCCGAAGGAAGGCGCGCCGGTGTGGTTCGACACGCTGGTGTTGCTCAAGGACGCGCCGCATCCGGAACAGGGCCTGGCCTTCATCGACTATCTGATGCGCCCCGAAGTCATCGCCCCCGTCAGCGATCACCTCTCCTACCCCAATGGCAACCGCAGCGCGACACCACTGGTGGCCGAAGCCACCCGCAACAACCCGGCCGTGTATCCGTCGGCCGAAGCCATGGCCACGTTATTCACCCTTCAGCCTCTGCCGCCCGCCACCGAGCGCGTGCGGACGCGGATCTGGAGCAAAGTCAAAAACGGTCAGTAAGCCCCGCCGTAGCGACAGCTGCTACAGGGATTGCGTTAGCCAATAACTTTTTTGAATAAATTGAAGATGAGAGAAACGATGAAACCACGTGCCCGCGACCTGAACATTCACTTCGGCCAATTGCAACCCGGCCCGCTCAACGCCATTACCGATGTGCCCGGCGTCCGGGTCGGCCACAGCAATGTGCGAGGACGCACGGCGAATGGCCGCGACATCTTGACCGGCGTCACCGTGATCGAGCCGCGTGCCGGTTCAACCAACCAGCAACCGTGTTTTGCCGGCGTCCATGTGCTCAATGGCAACGGTGATGCCACGGGGCTTGAATGGATTCGCGAGGCCGGCCTGTTGACCAGCCCGATCGCCTTCACCAACACCCACAGCCTGGGTGTGGTGCGCGATGCGCTGGTGACGCTGGATCGCCAGAACCAGCCCGATGACGGGCGACTCTACTGGAACATGCCCGTGGTACTGGAGACCTTTGACGGTCTGCTCAATGACATAAACGGTTTCCACGTGAAGCCTGAACATGTGGCCCAAGCCCTGCGCACGGCGGCGGGTGGCCCGGTCATTGAAGGCGCCGTCGGCGGCGGCAGCGGCATGATCTGTCACGAATTCAAGGGCGGGATCGGCACTGCTTCGCGACGTCTGAACATTGCTCAGGGCGGCTGGACCGTCGGCGCCATCGTTCAGGCCAACCACGGCATCCGCAACGAATTGCGCGTCGACGGTTACCCGGTCGGGCGCTACATGGAAAAGGCCGACTCGCCGTTCCTCAAGGCGTCCTTGCCGCATCCTGGTATGGGTTCGATCGTTGTTTGCCTGGCCACCGATGCGCCGTTGCTGCCACACCAGTGCACGCGCCTCGCGCAGCGCGCCAGCCTCGGCCTCGCCCGCACCGGCGGCGGCAATGAAGACCACAGCGGCGACATCTTCATCGCTTTCGCCACCGGCAACCAGCACGTGCCGCCGGCCGCTTATGAGGGCAAAGGCGCGCCAACCTGCGACAACCTGAGCATGGTCAACAACGACCACATCAGCGAGCTGTTCCTGGCCGCCACCGAAGCGGTGGAGGAAGCGATCATCAATGCCTTGCTGGCCTCCGATACCGCCGAGGGCAATGGCCATGCGGTGCCGGGACTGGACGCCGGAACGCTGCTCAACGCGTTGCGTCGGGCCGGTTGGCCAGGCGAACAGGCCTAGCAGAGTTGATGGGGCTGGATGCCGCAAAGAGCTCGCGCCCCAAGGCCCGTGCAGCATCCAGGTGCACCGCCGGATCCTGAGTTTCCGATTCGAGCAGCAACTCGGACGTCACTACCTGCGCACCGCAATAATCGAAAATCCCATGGTCAATCTGCGTCTTCATGGCCTCGGCATAACCGTGTCGGCCGTAGGTTGCAGCGTCGGCACCGCCCACACCGATCAGGTGAACCCGCAGATGGCCAAGCTTCTTCTCCAGCTTGGCATCTGCACCGAAATCGAACGCCCAGCCGTTGGCAAACACCCGATCAATCCAGCCCTTGAGCAGCGCCGGCATCGACCACCAGTAGACGGGATAAACCAGCACCACCGCATCGGCGCGGTCTATCCGCGCTTGCTCGGCAACCACATCAGCAGGGGGCGGCGATTCCCGGTGATGCACCGCCAGATCAGCAGCGCTGAACCTCGGATCGAACCCTTCGGCCGAGAGGTCGGCGATTTCAACGGTATGACCGGGATCGTCCAGGGTGATGCCCTCCGCGACTTGCGCAGCCAGGCTTTGGGTGAGCGAACGCGGATCGTGATGAGCCACAACAATAAGCGCGTGCATGCTGGAAACTCCTGATTGAGAGCACAAGGCGGACCTTATATACTCTTGGTAAGTTACGATCAGTAAGTTACTTTTGGTACATAGCTATGTCAACCACCGCAACAGACGCGCAAAATTCCACCCCGCTACCGCGACGACGAATGTCCCGGGAGGAACGCCAACGCCAGTTGCTGGGCGTCGCCTGGCAACTCGTTCGGGAAGAAGGCACGGACGCGCTGACATTGGGGCGGCTCGCCGAGCAAGCCGGGGTTACCAAACCGGTGGTTTACGATCACTTCACCACGCGATCCGGGTTGTTGGCGGCGCTCTACCAGGACTTCGATGCCCGACAGACAGCGCTGATGGATGCTGCGCTTCAGGACAGCGAACCGACTTTGCCCGGCACCGCAAGGGTGATCGCCTCGTCGTATGTCGACTGCGTGCTGCTTCAGGGCAACGAAATCCCCGGCGTCATCGCGGCACTGGCCAGCTCCCCGGAACTGGAGAAGATCAAACATGAGTACGAAGCAATTTTCCTGAACAAGTGCCGGACCGCCCTCGCCCCTTTTGCTGGCTCGGGTGAGATCAAGGCAGCGGGCCTGAGGGCGATGCTTGGTGCGGCGGAAGCCTTGTCCCATGCCGCGGCAAATGGAGAAATCACTGCGGTGCAGGCGCAGGATGAATTATTCGAAACCATCGTGGGGATGGTTGAAAGGAGTGCGCGTGGAGACGCTGGAGAGGTCGCCGGGGTTGATGCCTGAAACAGCATGCGACTAGCGGTACTTGAGTGCGAACCCCCATCTTTCTACGATGACTTTACGCAGCCGCTTGTTTGCTCAAGCCGTTGCGTAAGTGGTGGGTGAAATGAACCCCTACCAAGCTCACCACTTGTTTCATGCGCATCTTGAGCCTCAAGGGCTCTACTTCCTCCCCATCAAAGAGCGTTGAGGCTCTTTTTTATCTGCACGAATTCCAGACACCAAAAAGCCCTTGGCGCGTTGTCCGCACCAAGGGCTTTTTTTGCATTGCGTCGAAGGTGACTAGACCAACCGCAGTCGAGGGGAATGGGCTGGCACGGCACCTTCACCCAGTCGCTCGCGGACACACTCATTCGCTTTGCGCGTCATCTGGTCCAGATGCCGGTCACGCTGCTTTTCCGCATCGAGCATCGCGCGCTTACCGTGTTTTTGCAGCAGGTACGTATGAATCTGTCGCACCTCCAGCGAGCTGTAGATCGACGCCACGTCCAGCAGGGCCATCAAGCCGTCGGAGCCATGGTCACGGGTGTTCATCAGCACCTGAGTACCGCGCACGCCCACTACCTGAAAGCCCATTGCCTCAAAATACGGAACCTTGGTCACAGCGCACGTCAGTTCGGCATGCGGATAGCGGCCGACCATCTCCCGCAGCATCTTTCGGGCGACACCCTGACGCCGATGGCTCGCATGCACCGCCATATACGCCACGCCGCACGCCTCGGGATCGTCCTTGACCGGCAAGTACAACAGGAAGCCGACAACCTTCTCGGGGTCGTCTTCGTCGGTCGCGACGAGCAACTCCACGGCAATCCCTTTCGCCCCGTTCAATGCCTCCAGATAAAGGTGAACTTCGTAGCCGATCGCGTACTGGTACACGTTGTACAGCAGGTTGCTCGGCGCAATAGCGATCATGCTGATGTCGGTCAGGTAATCGACCACCATCTGCAGGATCTGGCTATTGATGTGCTCGGGGCACGGGGTTTTGAAATGGGTGATCTGGGGCATTCGTGGTTCTGACTCTGGGGCGGACGTGAAGAATGTGTTCGCGGGCGTGCCTATCATAACGTGCTGACGTGACCGAAGGACGATCGTTCCCACACTCTGCGTGGGAATGCAGCCCGGGACGCTCCGCGTCCCTTCTGAAGCCGAACGCAGAGCGTCCGTTGAGGCATTCCCACGCGGGAGCGTGGGAACGATCGTCGACACAACTAAACAGTGGCGTTGAACGCCTCCTCCCGCTGCAACGCCCGCGCTTGAATCACATCCAGCACGGCGCAGCCTTCACGCATCAGCAGATGCACTGCGCGGGTAACGCGCGTCAGATCACAATCGGAAATGTTTTTGAGATCCAAGCTAGACAACGTGTCCGCCAAATCGCGAACCACGGTGAAGCGGTGCATGGCGCAAGCGGCCAGGTCACTGAGTTCTTTGTGGGTGTTGACGAAGAGCATCGGGTTTTCGGCGTCGTAGGTGTCGATGGGGAGGTAACGAGGCACGACTTGGAACATGGGTGTAACTCCAAATAGAGCAACCACCGTTCGCGGCCAAGCGAAAAAGGTGGCAGCTGTGTGCGGGTTGGCCGACCGGCACCCATCAATCCGGCACACCCGAAGATGTCCCGCGCACAGCTGCCATAACACGATGTTCAGACGTAAGAAGGTCTGAACAATGACGCTGTTGCGTTTCGGGGGTGACCGACCGGCCAAGGTCGTTCGCGGTGTTTTCCGCGAGCCCGAACTATAGGGGTCGATGCTGAAACGCGGCAACAGGGTACGTTGTAGGAAACGTCTTGAAAAGTTGTGCGCTACGCAATGATCATTCCCACGCGGGAGCGTGGGAATGATCGTCGGCGCTCGGACGGTGTCACCTACGTGAACGCCGCTGCGCTGCCGATCTTGCGCACTGACTTCGCAAGCCCGGACGTACGATGGGCTCCCGTTCCGAGGTGATGACCACTTGGGCCTTCGAGTTCGAAACCACGGCGGGCAAGACAGGTGGGGACCACATGCACGTTACTGCTCCGGCGCAACCATGCGAAACCGGATATTGATCTTGTCAGAGACGACACCGTCGGCCCATTCACCCTCACCGACTTTGAAGTCGCTGCGTTTGAGCGTTAACTGGCCGTCGAAAATCCCGATGGCGTTCTCGGACTTTAGGAGGACCGGTACATCCACTTCACGCGTGATCCCCCTGAGCGTGAGTTTGCCCGTGATCGAGTAACGGTTGTTGCTCAGTACTTTCACGCCGATCGATTCAAACGTCGCCACTGGAAACGTTGCGGTGTTGAACCAGGCAGGCTTTTGCAGTTCGCTGTTGGCGTCGCTGCTTCCGGCATCGATGCTGTCGAGCTGGATGGTGAGCGCGGCGTGGGCTGCTGACGGGTTCGCCGTGTCGAAATCAAGCGTGGCCTCGAACTTGCCGAACGTGCCGTACACCCGCGAGGAGAACTGTTTATACGTGAAGGAGATCGTGCTGGCGGTTTCATTTACCTGCGTGTACTCGACCGCTTGGACGCAAGGCAACGCGCCGAATGCAAGGGCGGCAACCAGCACGGCGCAGGTCGGGAATCGATGTTTCATGGGATTCTCCGGTCGGGGCTCCCGTCATGAGCTGAGGCGCCGCACAACGTTAGCCAGCGATAGGTGGACTAAAGCAAAAAAACGCCGTTTATTCCACCTGGCACTCAGACTTCCGACCACCTGTCGGCCAACGGGAGTAGCCGCCCGATACGGCCTGACGTCCGGGTGTTTAATCACTGTCCGACTCACCGCATCGGGAGACTGGCCATGAAATTTGTCATCATTGGAGGAACCGGGCTGATTGGCAGTAATGTCTGCAAGAACCTCCAGAATCAGGGGCATGAAGTCATAGCGGCGTCACCGAGTACCGGCATCAATGTCATCACCGGCGAAGGCCTGGCCGATGCGCTCAAGGGCGCCGACGTGGTGGTCGACGTGGCCAACTCACCCTCATTCGAGGATCACGCGGCGTTGCATTTCTTTAAGACAGCCGGGCATAACCTGTTCGCTGCCGAGAAGGTAGCCGGCACCAAACACCATGTCGCCCTGTCAGTTGTCGGCACCGAACGGATGCTCGACAGCGGTTATTTCCGGGCCAAAATGGCCCAGGAAAAACTCATCAAGGCGTCGGGCGTTCCCTACACCATCCTGCGGGCCACGCAGTTCTTCGAATTCATTGGGGCCATTGCGTACTCAGGTCGCGAGGACGGCAACACCATCCATCTAACGTCTGCCGCGTTGCAACCGGTGGCCTCGGTCGATGTCGCAGCCGCACTGACGGATCTCGCTCAAAAAGCGCCGATCAATCAGACAGTGGAAGTGGCCGGGCCGGATCGCCGCCCCATTGTCGAGTTCGTGAGTGAGTACCTGAAACACACCAAGGACCCGCGCGAGGCGGTTTCGGACGACACGGTTCCTTACTTCGGCGCGCCGATCGATGACAAGTCCCTCACGCCAGGCGATAAGCCCATTGTCGGAGCGACCCGATTTGAAGACTGGCTAGAGGCCTCGCATCCTTCTTGAGTCGCTATTGACGATGATGATCAGCGGCGCTGGTCTCTCGCTGCCACGCCCGCTGCAACAGCTTGATGACCTCGGCATCCGAGGTCTGGGAAAAGTCCATGTACCAACGGCCGATCGACATGAGCCAGTCGGGAATGAGCGGGCATATCAGCTCATCCACCTCGCTGCGCAGCGCCTCCGCCGTCTCTATCGGCGCCACCGGCACGGCGACGACGATACGCGACGGCGCCTGCACACGCACCGCGTGTATCGCCGCCATCATCGAGGCGCCTGTCGCCAGGCCGTCGTCGATCAGAATCACCACTTGATCCTTGAGTTGCACAGGCGCGCGTGTTCCCCGGTAAACCTGCTCGCGACGCAACAGCTCCCGGTTTTCCCGTTCGACCACGGCGTCGAACGTGGCCTGATCAATCGGGTGGGCCCGCAGCGCGTGTTCATTGAGGATTTGGATGCCGCCGCTGGCGATGGCGCCCATGGCGAGTTCCTGATGGGACGGAACCCCGAGCTTGCGCACCAGCATCAGGTCGAGGCGAACCTCCAGGGCAGTGGCCACTTCATAGGCGACCGGCACACCGCCACGGGGCAAGGCGAGGACGATGACATCGGGTCCATGCGCGTATTTGAGTAACGGCTCCACAAGACGTCGACCGGCCGCGGCCCGGTCCTGCAAGAGGGTTGGCGATGAGGAACTCATTTGAAAACCTCCTCAGGCGATCACGCCTGTCGGTTCGCATCACACGGTCACTCAGGATTGTCGGTCTGACGGTGGCTGACATCAAGTTGCGACCTCCCTGATGCAGGCCTTTATTGTCACTGCACAAAGAAGTTCACCTCTGTCAGGCTCAGGACAAGCCCATAAGGTTTACGCGGTGAACCGGCCTAGCGTGCGTTCGCTACTGCCCGCGGAGAAATAACGATGGAGTCCTGTAGTTTCACACGCTGAGTCAATGCCAGCATCGTCAGAAAACCCAGTGCAATCAGTAGCGGATACGCCATCAACAGTTCGCAAAGGGAGTACTTCCAGACCAACGGGCGCCCGACCCCCAGCATGGCCGCATACATCCAGAACACGGCCGACATCGAGCCGCAGAACAGCGCCAGCATCCGTGCGCTGAATCCGAGATTGAGCAAGGAGCCCGCCTTTCGCAGTGCGGGCAATACCAGGCGATGCAACAAGATGCCGTTGTAACTCAACAATATGACAATAATGACTTGGGCTTGAAGTTTTGGATTCATAAAGTAATTCATACCTTTTTCCAGGTAATCAATACCGATAACGGCGATACCGGTCACCCACAAAGATATCAATGCAACGATGACAGACTTCTGAAGACTTTCCATGTGAGCATTATCATGCTCAGTGAATGCCTTTCGCTTTAACAGATCTCTTACCATCGCAATATCGCTCGTCAACACCAAGCCGATGGCCACACAACACGACACTAAATGAACGTAAATCACGCCCAATCGCAAAAACTCCATAAACTCTTTATTTTCGAGCAGGCTCATAATTGTATTTATCGCCACGGCACTTTCTCCAGCTTATTCGATAGTAAAGATCGATAGTTAACAGGGCATCCAACGCTTCAAAAGCCTGTACGATCTTACTTTTATAAGATATGCCAAATCATAGACTTGGCACTGCTTAGCCCATTGATTCGCCTGGCAAACCAATGACCGGTTTATTATTACCTCCTGAATTTCAGGTAAAAAAATCCCCATTAGCATTCAATGCCCATGAGGTTTATTTTCCACTTCTTTTCTGCGGCTGCAGGAGCAGGTCTTGGGTGACGCGCTGCGGAATCAGAGGCCCACGATCCCGGAATGTTCATTTTTTGATCACACTACCAACAGACGGTGGTTATTGCGAAAGACATTCGCATCGCAGTAGCACGTGCATTCCCCCCAGAACCCCCATGGCAACTGGCCTGATGAATTACATAAGTTTAAAACAGTGTTTATTGGATCCATTAGTTGTTGCCACGCTCACGATGAGTGCAGTAGCGCCCCGCTCTCATTTAGGACTGACACCCACTACAATAGTCATCCTTTTCACTTAAAAAACACACTAATTTTATCGAGCGTACGGACAGCACGTTAACGTTGATAACGTCAGTATTTGGCACAGCCCTCAGCCTTCGACAGTCGACGCGAGCGGAAACCAGACGCAGACTTCGAATCCTTCCGTTCGACCTGTAGCCGGCGATACCAGCCGTATTCTCGCGTTGACTCCCTGCACAATGGTTTTGGCAATCGCCAACCCCAACCCTGAGCCGCTGGTTTCACTGTTACCCCGCACAAAGCGCTCGGTGAGGCGCTGCAACACCGGCTCGGGCACCGCCGGGCCACCATTGACCACCCGCAGCAGCGCCTGGTCGGTGAGGCTGACTTCGACCGGTTGATCCGCGGCGCCATACTTGAGCGCATTCTCGACCAGGTTGCGCAACAGGATTGCGAAGGCGTCCGGATCAATCGCCGAGTACACGCTGGCTTGGGTTGGGAGTTGCAACTCGATCCGGTGCCCACGGCTGTGGTTCCACTCATCGACTACATGGGCCAGCAACGGAATGAGGTCCTGGGGCGTTTCGGACAACAGCCCACCGCCCTCGGCCTTGGCCAGCTGCA
Source organism: Pseudomonas sp. ZS1P83 (assembly GCF_054897825.1). Taxonomy (NCBI): domain Bacteria; kingdom Pseudomonadati; phylum Pseudomonadota; class Gammaproteobacteria; order Pseudomonadales; family Pseudomonadaceae; genus Pseudomonas; species Pseudomonas sp. ZS1P83. Next base: position 1,541,875 of record NZ_CM142706.1, on the reverse strand, counting down.
TGAGTTTTTCCGAGAGCCGCGTCAGCTCACGTAACGAGCTTTCGATTTTAGCCGCACGTAACCGCAACGGGCCTTCGGGCGCTTCGTGACGCAAACGCTGGATCTGCGCCAGGGTCGCGGCCAGTGGCGTGCGCAGTTCATGGGCGCTGTTGGCAGTAAAGCTGCGTTCGGCCTCCAAGGCCTTGCGCAAGCGCTCCAGCAGATGATTGACCGCCTCGGCCAGCGGGGCGATTTCCGCCGGCAATCGCGCCACTTTGATCGGCGACAGATCACCCACGCCGCGGGCCTCTACGGCACGATGATAGGCCAATACACTGCGCAGGCTGATGCGCACAAATATCCAGGTGCCAAACAGGATGATGGGAATCAGCGCCAATAACGGCAACAACAAGGCAAGCAACGCTTCCCGCGCGGCTTCACGGCGATGCGCCAGAGGTTCGGCGATTTCGATGAACACCGTCTCACGCAGCGCACTGGCGCCGTACAGACGGTATTTTTTCGTGGTTGAAAAGCCTTCGGTAGGTTGTTGGTTGAAGATCTTCGGGTTGGCGTCGTGGGACTGCATCAGGATCTCGCCCTTGGCATTGCGCACCAGATACGTCAGGTATTCCTTGTGCATTTTCAAGGTGGCGACGTGCTGTGCCCCACGGGGGTTTTCCCGGTTGCTGATTTCCAACACGGCCAAGGGCAGGATGCGCTGCGCGGTCTCTTCCAGCGCACTGTCGAACGCCTCGTTCAACTCATGTTGCACCACCAGCCAGACGCCGACGGTCGCCGCCAGCCAAAGTAAGGTCGTGCCCAACGTCAACCCCAGGCCAAGTCGTTTTTGCAGGCTTGACGACGGCTTCATACGGACATCAACCGGTACCCCATGCCCCGCACGGTTTCAATCAGGTCACGCCCAAGCTTTTTACGCAGACGGCTGATATAGACCTCGATGGTATTGCTCACAATTTCCGCGCCGAAGGCATATAGCCGTTCTTCAAGCTGCGACTTGGACAGCAGCGCGCTGGGGCGCTGCACAAACGCCTCGAACAGCGCCCACTCCCGCGCTGTCAGGTCCACAGTCGCTCCGGCCCGCAGCACCGTACGGGCACTCATGTCGACCTGCAAATCACCGAGCTTGATCTGCGGATTGGGGTTGCCGCTATAGCGCCGGGCCACCGCCGCCACACGGGCCGATAGCTCAAACAAATCGAACGGTTTGACCAAGTAGTCGTCTGCGCCGGCGTTGAGGCCAGCGATACGATCGGAAATCTGATCCTGGGCGGTCAGGATAATCACCGGGGTCACCTCCCCGGCCGAGCGTTGCTGACGCAAAAAATCCAGCCCGCGACCGTCCGGCAACATCAGGTCAAGCAGGATCAGGTCGTAAGGCGTGGTGCGCACGCTGTTGCGCGCATGGTCCAGGCGCTGCACCCAATCCACGGCGTGGCCGTCATCGGCAATCTGTTCGCGCACCGCCTCCCCCAACCCCGGTGCATCTTCGACCAATAAAACCCGCATCTGGCACCTCCTGTGATGGTTCTCGTGCAGCACCTTAATCGCCTTACCTGACGTGAATCTGAAGATTCAGCTGGTTGTCAGGAATGCACCTTAGGGTATGCCACAGACGCCGCCCTCGGCAGGAGACAGATCATGAAATCAGGTTTTTTTGCCAATGCCGCGCTGTTGAGCCTGCTGGTTAGCGGTTACGCCCTGGCGGATGACGACTGCAACGACCCGGTGAGCGACTGGCAACCGCGCGAAACCTTGCGTCAGCAAGTAGAGCAGCAATACGGCTGGAGCGTGCGGCGCATCAAGGTCGACGACGGTTGTTACGAGCTCAAGGGGTTGGACCGCAAAGGCAACACCATTGAAGCCAGTTACTCACCGGCATCGCTGCGCCTGCGCACACTGGAAATCCATTTCCGGGACAACGGCGCCAGGGAATACCTCGGCAGCCCGTTCACCGAATGACGCCTCACCTGTCGATGAGTTTTTCCTGGCATTCAGGTTGCTGTCAGCCAGCAGGTCCAGGCTCTCGACCAAACGATCAAAAGGACACCCCCATGAAAAAGATCATCGCAGCAACCTGCCTCGCTGGCGCCATTGCCCTGCCAGGGCTGGCCCAGGCCCGTGAAGTGACCTTGACCACCCAACTCAAGGACTACAGCGCAAATGATGCCTACCTGGCGATCTACGTCACCGACGCCAATGGCCAATACCAGAAAACCCTCTGGGTGGCGGGCAAGAAGGCCAAGTACTACAAGCACCTGGGCGACTGGGCCCGTGGCAGCGGGCTGAAACCGGACGAGTTTGACGGAATCAGCGGCGCCAGTGTCGGCAGTGGACGTACGCTCAAAGTCAGCGTCGAACTGGCAGACACCCTGATCGATGCCGGGTATCAGATCCGCATCGACAGCGCCGTTGAGGACAAACGTGACGCCCGCGCCGATGTCAGCGTGCCCCTGACGTCCAAGGGCGCAGGCAAGCCGGCGACCGGCAGTACCTACGTCGAGTCCTTTACTTACGATCTGTAGCACCTGCCATTTCTGGAGGCTGAACATGCTTCGCCAGTTCCATTCCCTACCTGGCCTGATCGCCGCCCTATTGGTCATGCTGTTGGCCATCAGCGGCGCGATCCTGTCTGTCGACCCGGCCCTGGAACGCCTGCACAGCACGTCCACCACTGCAGGACAACTCAACGTCGGCCAACTGGCCGGGCGTGTTACCAGCCACTTCCCGGGCGTGGAGCAGATCCAGCGCACAGCGTCCGGGACAGTTATCGTCTACTACAACCAGAACGGTCAGGCCGGCGCCGAAAAAATCGACCCACGGACCGGCCAAGGCCTCGCACCCTACGAGCCATCCGCGTTCTCACGTTGGGTGAAAGACCTGCACCGCTCGCTGTTCCTTGGCGCGCCTGGACACGGAGTGTCGGGTGTTGGCGCGCTGCTGATGCTGATGCTGTCGGTGTCCGGCGCGCTGTTGCTGGCCCGGCGTCTGGGCGGTTGGCGCAACCTGTTGCGGCCACTGCGGGGCAGCTTCAGCCAGCGCTGGCATGCAGAAGTGGGGCGACTGGCATTGCTCGGGCTGCTGCTGTCGGCATTGAGCGGGCTCTACATGTCCGCCACCACCTTCGGTTTGATCGCCGACGGCAGTCAGAGTGAACCCGCCTTCCCCGCCCACGTCAGCGTCGGCCCGGCCTTACCGGTGGCGAGCCTGCGAGCCTTGCAGGCCACCGACCTGAATGACCTGCGCGAGCTGGTCTACCCGAGCCCCGGCAACTCTCAGGACGTGTTTTCCCTGCGCACGGTCCAGGGCGACGGCTACGTGGATCAGGCCAGCGGCGCCTTGTTGTCCTATCAAGCCCACGACTCGATGCACAACCTCTACGAATGGATCTATCAGATGCACACCGGCGAAGGCCTCTGGTGGCTGGGCCTGCCGCTTGGGTTCTGCGCCCTCTGCGTGCCGTTGATGAGCGTGACCGGCATCCTGTTGTGGTGGCGCCGCCGCAAGGCTGGCCCGAACATTCGCCACAACAGCCCTGCTCAATCCGCCGACAGCGTGATTCTGGTGGGCAGTGAAAACAACAGCACCTGGGGCTTTGCCAACACCTTGCATGAAGCCTTGCACCAGGGCGGACACCGGGTGCATAGCGCGGCGATGAATCAATACGCCAACGACTACGGCAGCGCCCAACGCGTGTTCATCCTCACCGCGACCCACGGTGACGGCGATGCGCCGGCCTCGGCTTCGCAGTTCCTGGCGCGGCTGGCCAAAACCGGCCTCAAACCCGGCATGCCATTTGCCGTGCTGGGCTTGGGCGACCGCCAGTTTGCGCAGTTCTGTCAGTATGCCCAACAGGTGCAGGATGCGATGTTGCAAGCCGGTGGCTCGCCGTTACTGGGGTTGGAAACCGTCAACCGCCAGTCCTCTCAGGAATTTGCGCGCTGGGGCCACACCTTGGGTGAAGTGTTGGGGCATGACCTGATGCTGGTTCACATCCCGCAGCAGCCGCCGACTCATCAATTGGAGCTGACGGAGCGCATTGCCTATGGCGAACTGGTGAACGCGCCGACCCACGTACTCCGCTTCAAATCACCCGGCGAGCGGCCGGGCTTTCTGGCCGGTGACCTAGTCGGGATTCTACCCCCGGGCAGCCCGATCCCACGTTTCTACTCGCTGGCCAGTGGTTCGCAGGACGGCGTACTGGAGATCTGTGTACGTAAACACAAAGGTGGCATGTGCTCGGAATTTCTACATGGCCTGAATATCGGTGCGCAGATCGAAGCTTTTATCCAGCCCAACCCGCAATTTCGTCCCGCATCGGGCTCGCACCCGGTGATCCTGATCGGCGCGGGTACCGGCATCGGTCCTCTGGCCGGTTTTATCCGCAACAACAAGGCCCGACACCCGATGCACTTGTATTGGGGCGGGCGCAACCCGGCCTCGGATTTTCTCTATGAACCGGAGCTCAACCAGTACTTGTCGGACCGACGCCTCAAGGCATTGCGCGCCGCCTTCTCTCAGGTTCAGGACCGCAGCTACGTGCAAGACCGGCTGATCGGCGATGCCCAGGCCTTGCGCCGACTGATTGAAAAAGGTGCCCAGGTGCTGGTGTGTGGCAGTCGCGAAATGGCCAAAGGGGTGATGCAGGCCCTCGATGAAGTGTTGGCGCCTCTCAACCTGAGTGTGCTGACCCTCAAGGCACAAGGACGCTACCGTGAAGACGTCTACTGAGTTGCAGCGCTATAGCCTGAACGGCGAAACCATGGGCACCCGCTACACCTCCCTGTTTTATGCCGGGGCCGGGATCAATACCGACGAAGTTGGCCATAGCTTGGCGCGCGCCGTGGCCCGGGTGGACCAGCAAATGTCCGCATGGAAACCCGACTCTGACCTCAACCGCCTCAACGCCGCCCCAGAACAGGAATGGGTGTCAGTGCCCAAGGAACTGGCCACGGTGCTGTCTGTCGCGCTGCGTGTCAGTCAGCAATCCGGCGGCGCCTTTGACATCGCTGTCGGTGATCTGGTTAACGCCTGGGGGTTCGGCCCCGGGGAACAGACGGTCACAGAGCAGGCGCTGGGCACGATTCCGCCGCGCGCCCGGCTGTTAGCCAGCGCAGCGTTGGTGGTTGACCCGCAACGCAATCAGGTGCGCAAGCGCGTGCCGTTGAACCTTGATTTGAGTGGCATCGCCAAAGGTTTTGGCGTTGATGAACTGGCTCGTTGCCTGGAGGGTTTGGGCATTACCTGCTACCTGGTCGGCATCGATGGCGAGATGCGCGCTCGGGGCGTCAAACCTGACGGCCAGTGCTGGGCCGTGGCCCTGGAAAAGCCCAACCGGGGCGTGCGTGAAGTCATGGGAGTGATGGAACTCAGCGATGCCGCTATTGCGACATCCGGGGACTATCGACACTGGGTCGACGTGGCCGGTCAATCCTATGCCCATACCATGAACCCGGCTACCGGCGCACCGCTGTGCAACCCGCTCGCCGCCGTCACCGTGGTGGCGGCCTCGTGCATGCTCGCCGATGCCTGGGCCACGGCGCTGATGGTATTGGGCGAAACCGAAGGCCCACGTCTGGCTCAGGAGCGCGCGATGGACGCGTTGTTCGTGCTGCGCGAGGGTGAACAGTTCAAAGAAATATCCATTGTCGGCGGCCAGTTGCAGGCGCAGATTGAAACGCGCTGACGCCGATTGCCGGGCCGCTCGGAACCCGTCCGATTTGAAACACCTAATGACAGTGAGTCTCGTTAAACAATGAAATTCATGCGCAGGCACACCGAGTCCCACCGAAGTGATCGTATCGGCTGGCTCCGCGCCGCCGTCCTGGGTGCCAACGACGGGATTGTCTCCACCGCCAGTCTGCTGATCGGCGTCGCGGCAGCCAACGCCAGCCACGCCACGTTGCTAGTCACCGGAATGGCAGGGCTGATGGCCGGTGCCATGTCCATGGCCGCAGGCGAGTACATTTCCGTTCACTCCCAGGCCGATACCGAGCAGGCCGACATGTCCCGGGAACGGGCAGAATTGGCGAGCGACCCGAAAGCCGAACACCTTGAACTCGCCAACATCTACATGCATCGCGGCGTCTCGCCGGAACTGGCCCATCAGGTGGCCGACCAATTGATGGCCTACGACGCGCTGGGCTCCCATGCCAGGGACGAACTGGGCATCAGCGACACCCTCACCGCCAAACCCTTGCAGGCCGCCCTGGCCTCCGCCGCCAGTTTTGTGGTGGGCGCAGCATTGCCTCTGGCGGTGACGTTTGTCGCACCGGAGCACAGCGCGGTGGCTTGGATATCGGGCATGTCATTGGTGTTTCTCGGGACACTGGGCGCCATTGCTGCCAGGGCCGGCGGCGCCAAGGTCATCACCGGCGCCTGGCGGGTGACATTCTGGGGGGCTCTGGCCATGGGTATTACGGCACTGGTGGGGCACTTGTTTGGCGCAGTGGTCTAGCTGGAGCGCCCTCTCCAAAAACAAAGGGCGACATGCCCACCTACACCAACCGCTCAATCTTCTGATGCTGCCAGACCAGTTTGTAATACGCCGTCTGCAACGCCAGCATCCCCAGATACGCCACCGGAAACGCCATCCACACACCTTGCAATCCAAACCGCGCATCCAACGCATACGCCACCGGCAATTGCACCAGCACCACGCAAACAATCGAAATCGCCATCGGCACCAGCACCGAGCCGCTGGCGCGCATGATGCCGCCGACAATCGCCTGGAAGCCGAACACCAACAGGCTCCAGAGCATGATGTGCAACAGGTGTTCCGCCATCGCCCGGGTGGAATCATCCGTGAGGAACAACCCCAGCAACCAGTGCGACAACAGATAACCCAACACCACCAACCCACCGGTCAGGCACACATTGATCAACAGCCCCGTGCGCAGAATCGGCGCCATGCGCTCAAGGCGCCCTGCCCCAATCGCCTGAGCGCCAAGAATCGACGCCGTGATCGCAATCGACAGCGCCGGAAACTGCACGTAATTGACGATCTGTGTCACCGCCCCGTACGCCGCCGTCGCTTGCGAACCGTGCTGATTCACCAGCGCCAGAATCACCAGCTCCGACACCGACAACACCACCATCTGCAACCCGGTCGGCAGACCGATGCGCAGCACCTTGCCGAGAATATCCAGGTCCAGCCGCATCGCCGCAAACATCTCCCGATCCGGCGCCAACGGATGCCCCTTGCGAATCAACCGCCACGCCAGCCACCCCATCGCCGACAAGTTACCCGCCAACCCCGCATACGCCGCACTCTGAATCCCCATCATCGGCAACCCGAACCAACCCCGAATCAACGCCGGCGTCAGTGCCAACCCGATACACGTCGACACCACCAACGCAATCAGCGGCGACACCGTATCGCTCACCCCGCGCAGGAGTTGGGTGAAGAGTACGTAGACCAGGAGGGACGGCATGATCCACATCATTACGTGGGCGTAGGACACTGCGTCGTCGAGTACGTCTGCCGGGGTCCCCAAACCCTGCAACGCTGGTCTTGCGAACACACTTCCGAGTACTGCTGCTGTCAGGCCGATCATTGCGCCTAACAGCAAGGTGGTGCCGGCGATGGTTTTCACCAGATGCGATTCGCGCGCGCCCCAGGCTTGGCCGATCAGGACACCCGCGCCCGCGCCGAGGCCGATGACCAGAGCGATGAAGAAGAAGACGATGGGGAACATGCCGGAGACGGCGGCCAGGGCTTGGGTGCCGAGCATTTGGCCGATGTAGATGCTGTTGATGGTGCCCGACATGGATTGGAGGAAATTGGAGAGGACCATGGGGGCCAGGAAAAGGAGGTAGGTTTTCCAGAGGGGATGTTGGGTGGTGGGGGTTAGCATTGAGGGTCCGTCTCGGGGGTGGGCTCGTGTTTTGGAAATTCTACGCTAGGGGACTAGGCGACATCCGATCCGATTTCGCAGATTTGGGTAGCCATTCACCGCTTACATCCAAGGCATGAGAATTGCCTTTCTGACACTGTCCGCATCGCACAGCAGCTATCGACGCTGCTTGCGCAAGTCGCCCCGTCTCCAGCTAGCGTCGCCAAAAACCTGGATATCAAGGATGGCTTTCCAAACGCCAAAATCATAGTTAATGTAATAACAACTACAAAATAAATAACGAGTTCTACATGAGCGACTGGCTGACACTGATTCTCGCTTTACCCACCGCTAATGCCACCGAGCGCATGCGAGCCTGGCGTGCTCTGAAAGCCTCAGGTGCGGCGGTTTTGCGCGATGGTGCCTATCTGTTGCCTGATACCGTTGTCTGTCGTGAAGCTCTGGCATCTGTCGAGCGCGACATCCTTTCTATCAATGGCACTGTTTACATCCTGCCCGTGGTCGATCCGGAGGGTGAGCGCTTTATCGAGTTATTCGACCGTAGCGATGACTACAGCACGCTACGCGCAGAGATTGAAGAGTGCCGTGGGCAGCTCAATCCTGAAAACGCATTGGCCACCACCAAACAAATTCGCAAGCTGCGCAAAAACTACGATCAGCTCGCCAACATCGATTATTTCCCAGGTAAGTCCAAGGAACAGATTGATTCAGCCTTGCAGGCGCTTGAGACGGCTGTCAGCAGAGCGTTGTCTGCGGATGAACCACATAGCCGCGACGAGCCCATAACGGCACTCAACCGTGGCGACTATCAAAGTCGTGTCTGGGCAACACGTAAGCGTCCGTGGGTTGACCGTCTGGCTTGTGCTTGGTTGATTCGGCGCTTCATTGATCCTCAAGCTCAGATCCTCTGGCTGAATACTCCACATGACTGTCCGGCAGATGCGCTGGGCTTCGACTTCGATGATGCGACCTTCAGTCATGTCGGCAATCGCGTGACCTTCGAAACCTTGCAAGCCAGTTTTGAACTTCAAGAGCCCGGCCTAAACCGCATCGCGGCCTTGGTGCACTACCTCGATATCGGCGGCATTCAGCCTTTGGAGGCTGCCGGCATCGAGCGCGTGCTGGCAGGACTGCGCGAAACCATTACCCATGACGACCACTTACTGGCTGCTGCTAGCGCCATTTTCGACGGCCTGCTCGCCGAGTTTGTGAAAGAGGAACAACCCAATGAGTAAGGTTTTGGCACCAATGGTTGAAGAAGAGCTGTCGAGGCCGGAAGCGATCAGTTTTCGTGAGGCGTTCTGGTTCTGGTTGAAGCTCGGCTTCATCAGCTTCGGCGGGCCTGCGGGACAAATCTCGCTCATGCACCAGGAATTGGTAGAGCGGCGGCGCTGGATATCCGAGCGCAGATTCCTGCATGCCCTCAACTACTGCATGTTGCTCCCTGGGCCAGAGGCTCAGCAATTGGCGACCTACATCGGCTGGCTGATGCATCGAACCTGGGGCGGGGTGATTGCTGGCGTGCTGTTTGTGCTGCCCTCATTGTTCATCCTGATTGCTTTGTCGTGGATGTACATCGCTTTCGGCGAAGTGCCTGTGGTGGCTGGGCTCTTCTATGGCATCAAGCCTGCCGTGACCGCCATCGTCGTGCAGGCGGCCCATCGAATCGGCTCCCGGGCATTGAAGAACAATTGGTTATGGGCGATAGCGGCAGCTTCATTCACCGCGATCTTCGCGTTCAATGTTCCGTTCCCGTTGATCATTCTGGGTGCCGCATTGATCGGTTATGTCGGTGGACGCCTGGCACCCGAGAAATTCAGAGCCGGGGGCCATAGCGCCGCCAAAAAAACCTTCGGCCCGGCCTTGATCGATGACGACACCCCGTCCCCGGAACATGCCCGGTTCAGCTGGTTCAAGCTGGCGTCGCTCGCCCTGACTGGCGCCGCGTTGTGGGCTTTGCCGATGGGCATTTTGATCGTCCTCTTTGGTTGGGAAGGCACCTTGACCCAGATGGCCTGGTTCTTTACCAAGGCCGCGTTGCTGACTTTTGGCGGGGCCTATGCAGTCCTCCCGTATGTCTATCAAGGTGCTGTCGGTCACTACGGCTGGCTTACCCCGACCCAAATGATCGACGGCTTGGCACTAGGGGAAACCACACCAGGGCCGCTGATCATGGTCGTGGCCTTCGTCGGCTTTGTCGGAGCGTACGTCTCACAAGTGTTCGGCGCCGATCATGTGTTTCTGGCCGGAGCTGTCGCAGCCACCTTGGTGACATGGTTCACCTTCCTGCCCTCGTTCCTGTTCATCCTCGCCGGTGGCCCGCTGGTGGAATCGACCCACAACGAACTCAAGTTCACTGCACCGCTTACCGCCATTACAGCGGCGGTGGTGGGAGTGATCCTTAATCTGGCATGTTTCTTCGGCTATCACGTGCTGTGGCCGCAAGGCTTCAGCGGCAACCTCGACTGGCCCTCTGCACTGATCGCCATTTTGGCGGCAATTGCCTTGTTCCGCTTCAAACGGGGCGTCATTCAGGTACTGATGGCTTGTGCGCTCGTCGGCTTGGCGGTGCATCTGCTGCGCTAGAGAGCACAGGTGAGGGACGAAGCAAAAAGGGAGGAGATCCGTTTGGGTTTCTGAATATCCGCTATGGGTTGTGGATTCAACCGCCCGTTCGCAAAGACTACTGTGCGCCGAAAGATGCCTGCCTCGAACAACCGCAACACTGCGTTTTTTGGGGGTCTAAGTGCTCTCCAATATCACGCCTGCTTTCCATACCGGTCCTCCAGCAACCTCGGAAACCGTTCCTTGTGACTTGTTAGGTGTGATCGGCGGGCGCTTGCGGGCTCAAGCAACGGAAGAAACGAAACGGGCCTCAAAGTCTGGAAGCCAACAATGAGCAAACAACCTCAACCCCGGAGCCGCTCCAACCCCCAGCCCAGATCTCGCCCGGTAGTGCCTGCCCTGCCCAGCAAAACAGGCACCCAGTCCGGGGGCTTGCGCGGTCACTACCCACCGAAGAAGTCGAATTGAGCTCAAGAGTGCGGCAGGCTTTGCCATTGAGTCTGTTGTACTTCTTTAATCAGCAGTTATGGCTGATCAGTGCGATTTTTTTGATACCGACGTCCCGGCTTTGCTCAACCCTTTCGCGTTGTGATCGCCTGGAGTCGAGGTCGAGATTGCACTGGCTTTGGTCACGCCGCGAGTATCTTTGGAATGGGCGATGCCTGAAGTCGTTGGGCCATGACCGCGATCACTATTGCGTTCACTGCCGTAGTGGTTTCCGCTTTCACCATGGTCGCGAACAGCCTTGCCGGCGTGATCGCTGGCCAGTCCATTACCGCGGCCGTTACTGGTAGAGCCGCCGGAGTGATCTGAACCACTGTGACCGCCGCCTATACCGCCGCCGTGGCCACCGCCATTACCGCCTCCGTTACCTCCCCCATTACCACCGCCGTTACCACCACCACCACCACCACCACCACCGTCTTTCGCATAGGCGGAGGTCATGATGGACAGGTCAGTAGGGAGTAATGGGGCGGCTGCAAACATCAGGGCGCATGACATTACAGCAACGAGACTCTTATTCTTTAAAAGCATGATTGCTTCCGTAGGGATGGTTGATATCGCGAGTCTTATGACGCTTTAAGCCCCAGTCAGTTCAAGTCCTGCGACCGACGGATGCAATGTGCACCGCCCCAATTGGCAGCTGCCAGCGCTAGCGTGCCGCGCTCCGGGTACTCGCGAACGCGCTCGTGCCAAGCCAGCGCCACAAGCTTTCCGCATCCTTCACCGCGCCATCCACACGCAGCTCTCGCGACTGAAGAACTTCCCGTGGTGTGCGGTCGCCCGTCCACACTTCGGTCAACGCGCGCACGCTGGAGTCCACGACGAGCGTCAGTTCGCGTCCGGGGTCGTCGCGGCACAGGTCTGCCACACCCTGTTCGACCACGAGCCACCACGCTTGCTCGCCGGGCCGCGCGTCGCGGAACGTGAACTGGATGACCACCGGTCGGGACGGGAACGTTTCGATGCGCACGAACCGGCGCACGTCCCACATCAGCAAACCCGCGTCGAGTTCGTCATCGCGAAGGCGACTGCCGATCCAGCGCGCGCCCCAATGTCCCAGCGCCATGATGATGGGGCGCAATTCCTCGCCCGCCTCGGTCAGGCTGTACTCCCAGACTTTGCCTGCGGGCGTGCGGTGCACGACGCCGATTTCTTCCAAATGGCGCAGCCGCTGTGTCAGCAGGTTGGTGGACATCCGTGGAACGCCGCGGTGCAGTTCATTGAAGCGTTTACTGCCGCACAGCAACTCGCGTACGACCAAAGGTGTCCAGCGCTCACACAGTGCTTCAGCACCGCGCGCGACCGTGCAGAACTGACCGTAGCTTTCTTCCATCGCCTGGACTCCGCAACTGCAACGCTTCAGATTTTGAACTAGCCCCGCCACTTCGCCACGCGCACGCTGAAACCTCGAAAGCCAAATGCCAAAGGAGAACGCCATGACCAAGGTAGCCATCATTCAGCGTCCGCCAGTGCTGCTCGATCGCAGCGCGACGATCGCCCGGGCCGTGCAATCGGTCGCCGAGGCTGCGGCGGCGGGAGCCTTGCTGATCGTTTTGCCCGAATCGTTCATTCCCGGTTACCCGTCGTGGATCTGGCGGCTGGCGGCGGGAAAGGACGGGGCTGTAATGGGGCAGTTGCACACGCGGCTGCTGGCCAACGCCGTCGATATTACTAACGGTGACCTGAGCCAATTGTGCGAGGTCGCCAGGGTTCACGCCGTGACGATCGTGTGCGGCATCAATGAATGCGAGCGGCAGAAGGGTGGCGGCACGCTCTATAACAGCGTAGTCGTTATCGGCGCGAACGGCGCAGTGCTCAACCGCCACCGCAAGCTGATGCCAACGAATCCCGAGCGCATGGTGCATGGCTTCGGTGATGCCTCCGGGTTGCGTACGGTCGATACACCGGTCGGCCGCATCGGTGCGCTCATCTGCTGGGAAAACTACATGCCGCTGGCACGCTATTCACTGTATGCCCAAGGGGTGGAAATCTACGTCGCCCCCACGTACGACACTGGCGAGGGTTGGATCAGCACGATGCGTCACATTGCACTCGAAGGCCGCTGTTGGGTGCTCGGCAGTGGCACCGCGCTGCGCGGCAGCGACATTCCCGACGACTTCCCGGCGCGTACGCAACTGTTTCCCGATCCGGACGAATGGATCAACGACGGCGACTCGGTGGTGGTCAATCCTCAAGGCCGGATCGTGGCCGGTCCATTACACCGAGAGGCAGGCATTTTGTATGCGGACATCGACGTCTCACTCGTGGCGCCAGCGCGGCGGGCGCTCGACGTCACCGGGCATTACGCGCGCCCTGACATTTTCGAACTGCAGGTGCGGCGCACGCCGGCGACAGCGGTGCGCTACATCGACGGGTGAAGGCAGGCAACGTTCAGGCGATCCAAGCCATGTCCGACGGTATCTCGCCTGGTAATTGATCAAGGAGTCATGCCATGAGCATTGAACGGTCTTACAAGGGCAGTTGTTTTTGCGGCGCAGTCGAGTTCACAGTCAGCGGCGAGTCGGCCGGAATGGGCTATTGCCATTGCGAGTCGTGTCGGCATTGGTCAGCAGGGCCGGTCAATGCCTTCACGCTGTGGAAACCCGAGGCGGTGCAAGTGACTCGGGGTGCTGACAACATCGGCACCTACAACAAGACATCGCGCAGTTACCGCAAGTGGTGCAAGACGTGCGGCGGGCACATCTTCACTGAACACCCGAGGATGGGACTCATCGACGTGTATGCCGCGGTCATCCCGGATCTCGCGTACTCGCCAGGCGTTCACGTCCACTATCAGGAGACCGTGCTGCGCATCAAAGATGGACTGCCCAAGCTGAAGGATGTCCCCAACGAAATGGGGGGATCGGGCATCAGCGTGGACGAATAGCGCTAGCAAGGTAAGGGCAATTTCATTGGCAGCCGCCGCAGAACATCGAAATGAGGCTTCATGACCGCCCGTAACCCGTGCACGAGGGCTGGCTCACGCTTCGCTATTCTTAATGACACAAACCGCGAGGACTGTTGAATGAATGGCCTGCGGCATGAGCGCCAGACGCAAAGGTCTGGCTACAGGGTTGCAAGTTAAGCAGAGGATTGAATGATGAAGATGTTACTGATGGTCGAGTGCCCTAATGAACCCTTTAATTCCCTTGTCAAAGCTGGAAAAGTGGGCGAGGTCATTGAGCGCATTCTGGTCAGCATCAAGCCGGAGGCGGCGTACTTTACTGAGCAGGATGGCATGCGCGGCGGGATCTTTCTGGTCGACGTAAAAGACCCATCCGACATACCCGCTTTTGCAGAGCCCTTTTTTCTCAACTTCAACGCCAACTGCAAGTTCCGTATCGTGATGAGCGCGCAGGATCTGCAAAAGGCCGATCTGGCGATGCTCGGGCAAACCTGGGTGTGAGGCGCATCCATTGCCGGCGTCGATAGTCACCATCAATTCAATGAAGTTCTCTTAAAAACTCCGGGGCGTAACATCGCGTCCATACCCAACAACTACACCCCGGAGCACACCCTCATGAAACGCCAAATCATCCTCAGCATCGCTTTCTCGGTTTTTGCAGTAAACGCTTTCGCCGCTACCTCTGCTCACCCGGTTGTCGCTGAAGGCGGCTCGGATCGTCTGATTGAAAGTCGTGTTGCTGAAGGTGGTTCCGATCGTCTGATCGAAAGCCGCGTTGCCGAAGGTGGCTCCGACCGTCTGATTGAAAGCCGCGCGGCATAAATGCGTAGTTTCACCGCGGTACTCAACGAAAAGCCCGGCCTGATCAGCCGGGCTTTCGTGCGTCGTGAGCACCAGCAATGGACGCGCCACTTCAGCATTACTTGCCTCTATTTCTGACATTGTTTTCCATGTGCACCGTCAAACACGCCAAGTTTGATGGCGAACGGCTACTCTCCTTCACGGTCTTCGCGACTTCTCAAGAATGCCTCGGTCATTACCGACTACTGATTTAAATCCTTGCCCTCCCCTCGTTTTTTGACCACTACCGCAAAGCCGACCGAATCATGCTGGGTTTGATCTGGCTGATGTTCCTCTTCGCATTGGGTTTGGCGTTCTGGCACCGCTAAGCCAACGGTTGATGACCGGTCACACAGTGGATACCGCCGCCACCGGCAGCGATGGCGTCGATGTTGAGCTGCACCACCTCACGGTCCGGGTAGAGTTCAGATAACAGATCCAGGGCGCTGGCATCTGCCGCCCGGTCACCGAACTCGGGCGCGATCACCGCCCCGTTGATGACGAAGTAGTTGATGTAGCCGGCAGCAAAGTCCGGATTGTTGTGGCTGAACCTGCTCTTTCGTGGTTTGAGGGGTGGCGACACGGTATGTATTTGCAACGTGCGACCATCGGCATCCGAGGCATTTTTGAGAATATCCAGATGGGTACGGGTGACTTTGTAATCGTATGACTCAGGGTCGTTGTCGAGGTTGGCGATCACGACACCTGGCTTTACGAAACGGGCGTAGAAATCAACATGGGCGTCGGTGATGTCTTTGCCTTTGACGCCGGGCAGCCAGATGATCTTACGCAAGCCCAGTCGGGCTTTGAGCTCTTGCTCGACCTCGGCCTTGCTCCAGTCAGGGTTGCGGTTGGTGTTGATCCAGCTACTTTCGGTCATGATCCCCGTGCCGTGACCATCCACTTCGATACCACCGCCCTCGCCCACCAACTCGCTGCGGATATAACGGGCATCCACGGCGCTGGCAACCAGAGCGGCCAGTTGCGCATCCTCGTCATGTTGCTGTTTGTTGCCCCAGCCGTTGAAGTTGAAATCCACAGCGCCGAGCCCACCTTCCCCATCGGTGACGAAGTTGGCGCCGATATCGCGCATCCAGATATCGTCCAGTTCGGTGGTGACGTAAGTGATGTTAGTCGTGCCGCAGTGTTCTTCAGCCAGACTCCGCTCGCGCTCGCGACAGAACACGGTGACCGGTTCATAACGGGCGACGGTGCGAGCGATCAGGCCAATGGCTGCTTGCACGTGGGGAGTGAAGTCCTCCCAGATTGCCTCCTGAGCACCGAAAGCGATGAAGGCCTGCCGGTGCCTGTCGCCCTCATCCGGCATGCGCCAGTGGCCTTGGGTCGCCGCGCGCACGTTCAACGCTGTCAGGCCAAGTCCGATGGAGGCTGCCGCGCCCAATCCCGCGACTGCCGATAGCTGTTTGATGAACTCGCGACGCGTCGACATGCGTTGATCCCTGAAGTGTCTGCCTGAAGTCATTTCGCGGTGGCCGTCTTGAACTTGGTCCAGGTTCGCATGCGCGCCCGCATGTCGGACTGGGGAATGTCCTTGCCAGGAATCAGCCGTGCGTAAGTGGCCTCATCGATGTAAATGTCCGGGTTGTCGCGCATTGTCGTATCGACTCTCGGACGTGCCTTGGCATTGGAGGTGGGATAGCCGGTGAAGTTACTGATGGCGGCCATGTTCTGCGGGCGCATGACGAAGTTGATGAACGCATAGGCGTACTCCGGATGTTTAGCGTCGACAGGAATCGCCATGGTATCCATCCACACCGTGGTGCCTTCACGGGGGATGCGGTACTGGAACGTGGTGTTCTTGCCTGCGGAATCCGCCGTCCGTTGCGCCTGAGTCATATCCCCGCTGTAGCCGAGCGACAGGCACAGGTTGCCGTTCACCAGGTCGGTCACCGGCTGCGACTGGAACTTGCGAATGTACGGCCTTAGTTTCAGCAGCAGTTCACTCGCGGCCGCCAGGTCTTCAGGCTTGGCGCTACGTGGCTCGCGGCCCAGATAGTTGAGCACGACGGCCAGTACTTCATCCGGCGAGTCGATGATTGAGATACCGCAATCAGCAAATTTGGCAGCCAGTTCCGGTTTGAACAACATGTCGAGGCTGTTGACCGGGGCATCCTGCATGCGCTGTTTGATCTGCACCGCGTTGTAGGTCAGGCCGATGGTGCCCCAGGTGTAAGGGACGGTGGCCTGGCTCGAATGTTCATACTGCGAACGCAGCTTCTGCAAACCGGGCTCGATGTCATTCAGGGCCGTGAGTTTTGACCGGTCCAGCGCTTGCAGGCTGCCGGCGCGCATCAAGCGTTCGGCGACGGTGTCGCCCGGGAAGATCAGGTCATAACCGCTGCCGCCGGCGAGCATTTTGGCTTCCAGTGTCTCGCTGCCATCCATGACGTCGTAGATCACTTTGATCCCGGTTTCGGCGGTGAATTTGGCTAGCGTGTCTTCGGCAAAATAGTCGGCCCAGTTGTACAGCCTGAGGGTTTTCTCCTCCGCGTGCAGCGACGGCATGGCACAGCCAAGTGTCAGTCCCAGGGCACCGCTCAACCACGTGTTGATCGTGTGCATATCAAACCTCTTGAGTGTTCCAGCGTGCATTGATGTGGCGACCGTCCTGAGTCAACAGCGCGCCATACATGTCCGGACGGCGATCGCGGAAAATGCCCCAGCTCAAGCGCTCTTCGCCCATGGCTGCCAGGTCCAGGCTGTGGACCTGCACGCCGGTGCTGTCGCGGTCGGCCTCGGCGAGCAACTGGCCTTTGTGGTTGCAGATAAAGGACGAGCCGTAGAAGCTCATTTGCAGGGCTGGATCGGTGGTGGCCACCTCGCGGCCAATGCGGTTGGCGGCCACCACCGGCAGGAGGTTGGCGGCGGCGTGGCCGCGCATGGTCATCTGCCAGTGATCACGGGAATCCAGCGTCGCGCAGCCAGGCTCAGAGCCGATGGCAGTGGGAAACAGCAAGACTTCGGCGCCCCATCAACGCCAGGCAGCGTGCGGTTTCGGGGAACCACTGATCCCAGCAGATTCCCACACCTATGCGCCCAAAAGCCGTGTCCCAGATACGGAAACCGGTATCGCCGGGGCTGAAGTATTCCTTCTCCTGATAACCGATGGCGTTGGGGATATGGGTCTTGCGATACACACCTAGCAGGCGCCCATCGGCATCGGCCACGCTCAAGGAATTGAAGTAAGCATTGCCGGCCTTCTCGAACCAGCTCAGCGGCAGCACCACACCCAACTCTTTGGCCAAAGCGGCAAAGCGCTTGAGTACGTGGCTGTCTCGATAGTCTTCAGCCAGCGCCAGGTGTTTATGGCTTTGCTCGATGCAGAAATAGGGTGTGGCAAACAGTTCCTGCAACAGGATGACCTGGGCGCCCTTCGCAGCCGCCTCACGCACCAGTTGCTCGGCCTGATCGAGGTTGTGTTGCAAGTCCCAGGTGCAGGGCATCTGGGTTGTAGCGACGGTCAGAAGTGTCATGGCATCAGCCCTCCACCGGCCAGGCCGGCTGTTGCTGGGTGATGCAATGCACTCCACCACCGCCATGAGCAAGGTGATTGATTCGAACCGGCACCACTTCGCGCCCGGGGAACGCCTGCCCCAGGACGGCGGCCGCCACGTTGTCGGCATCAATACCGTAGGCCGGCATGATGATGGCGTTATTGGCGATGTAGAAATTGGTGTAGGAGGCGCAGAACACTTCAGCCTCGGTGTCCACGGCGTCGGTGGCTTCATACAATTCGATCAGCTCGAACTGTCGGCCTTGGGCATCGGTGGCCAGCTCCAGCGCACGACGGTTTTCGCGAGCCACTTCGGCATACACCGATTGCTGGTCGTGGGTGGCGTCTACCAGCAAAACCCCAGGGCGGGCGAATGCGCACACGCCATCGACATGACCGTCAGTCATGTCGCCGGTCACATAGTCCGGATCGCCTGGCAGCCAGATAGTTTTCTTCACACCCAGCAGACGCGTGAAGATTTCCTCTATGTCAGCCTTGCTCATGCCCGGGTTGCGATTGGGGTTGAGCAATACCGATTCGGTGGTGATCAGCGTGCCCTCGCCGTCCACATGGATGGCCCCGCCTTCATTACTCAGCGCGGTACCAAAGCATTCCGCGCCCAAGTGATTGAGTGCGCGACGCGCCAGGCTTTCGTCCAGGTTGTGGGCGGACTTGCCGCCCCACGCATTGAAGCGCCAGCTCACCCCGGCCAGGCCTTGTTGCGGATGGCAGACGAAGCTCGGTCCAGAATCCCGGCACCAGCTGTCGTTCACCGCCAGCTCGATCAATTCGATGTTTGGCCCACATAACGCTTTGGCGCTGGCGACAGCAGAAGGGTCGACGACCAGTTTCACCGGTTCGAAGCGGGCTATGGCGTTGGCCACGCGAGCAAAGTCCTCTTGCACCCGCGGCAATGTCACGCCCCAACCGGACTCCCAGAGTGCCTTGTTGTGTG
Organism: Pseudomonas sp. ZS1P83; assembly: GCF_054897825.1. Taxonomy (NCBI): domain Bacteria; kingdom Pseudomonadati; phylum Pseudomonadota; class Gammaproteobacteria; order Pseudomonadales; family Pseudomonadaceae; genus Pseudomonas; species Pseudomonas sp. ZS1P83. Next base: position 1,522,739 of record NZ_CM142706.1, on the reverse strand, counting down.
GCCAGACCATCCAGGTGGCGGCATGCCTGACCCACTCGGCCGGCATCATCCAACCACTGTTTCGAACTGCATTCTGCTGCATGACAAGTACCTTTAAGTTAAGTCATTGTGTTCAATGAAAACTGCTTGGGTGGTCCTGGCATGCATGCTACGGCCGTGAATACAGGCAAACAAACGATGAATTTTGCAGACAAATGATTAGAGGAACTTATCAATATGCTCAAGCACTGGCCGCCTCTCAGCACCCTTCGCGGCTTTGAAGCCGCCGCCCGGCTGGGCAGCTTCCACAAGGCGGCCGCGGAGTTGCACCTCACCCAATCTGCGATCAGTCAGCAGATCCGCAGCCTTGAGGCGTACCTTGAACAACCCTTGTTCTTTCGCAGTGGACGCAGCGTCAGCCTGACCGATGCCGGTCACGACTTGCTCAGCACCACCCAGGCGATGCTGCAACAACTTGCCGTCGGCATTCGCCGCCTCGGGCAGTACCAAAAACCCAACCAACTGGTCCTCAACACCACACCGGCGTTCGCCCGTCACTGGCTTCTGCCGCGTTTGAGAGATTTTCGCCGCGAGCATCCGGACGTTGATCTGTGGATTTTCAGTACTGATGAAGTCCCGGACATGGCCACCCAGACTATCGACCTCGCGGTGCGCGATGACATCAGTTCCCAAGCCGAGTGCAGCTTCAAGGTGCTGCACGCCGACCGCCTCTACCCGGCTTGTCACCCGAACCTGTTGGCGCTGCCACGCGAGCAGCGCACAACCCTTCACGGCGAGCGGGAAATGGACTGGAGTCACTGGGCGGTGGAGGCTGGCATTGATGTCGGCCAGAAAGATCAGGGGCTGAATTTTTCCGACGCTGGCCTTCTACTGGACGCCGCGTGCGCGGGGCTCGGTATCGCTTTGGTCAGCCAATTATTAAGTCGACAGGCACGCGCCAACGGTGTGTTGCTACCCTTGGTGGAGCAAACCATTCGTGGTCCGAACTGGGCCATGCTGACCCATCGTGACAGTGAAAATAATGTGCTAGCGCGAAGTTTCAGTGAGTGGCTGCTGAGTAACCTGGAAAATCGCCTGTAACGTCCGCTGGTCGAGGCAGTCTTGATCTGTAGATTCAATATGACTATCTTTGAGTCTATGGATTCATGATGAGGTATTGAACATGGCCGTTGCCCTCCAGGAACAAGCCTTTACCAAGAGCCAGTGTGTGACGGGCCTGCGTGCCGCTGTCGGCATACTCGAAAAATGGGGTGCGTCCAGCGATCAGGCCTGCCGCATCCTGCGCATTTCCCGCAGCACTTACACCCGCGCCCGGCAGCGTGATCCCGACTGGGCTGTGACGCTGGACTCGGACCAGATGCAGCGCATCAGTTTTGTGCTCAACATCCACGCCGCGTTGCGCCTGGTTTTCGATAACCCGGAGAACGTCTACGGCTTCCCGTCGATGGCCAACGACAACGAGTTTTTCAATGGGCGTAGCCCGCTTGAGATCATGTCTCAGGGCGATATGATTTCTTTGTATGAAACCTTCCGGCGCATTGACGTGCTGCGTGGTGCGCAATGGTAAAGGTGAACGAACTGGCAGAACTTACCGGAGAGCAGTTACAGGCCTATCGACTGGTCAATTCAAAGTTTCCACCTATCGCGATGTTTGATGACGTTGCGGACGCGGATGAGTTTGAGGTGCTGTATCAGATACAGGCGCTGACAAATCCCAGACTGAAAAATGAAGTGGGTCATCTTGAGTTGATTCCCCGTAACCAGATCCCTTTCGGCATTCCTGGCTGCTCTTACGCGACAGCGCCTTTTACCCACGTCAACCCGGCAGGTTCGCGGTTCAGCGATGGCAGTTTTGGGGTGTTGTACCTGGCGGACTCCATGGAAACGGCGCTGGCCGAGGTGCGGCATCACCAGAGTCTGTATTGGTCGAATGTCCCGAGCCTGAACTATGAGCGGTTCGTTTTTCGGGGACTGTCCTGCTCCTTCGTGGACGTGGCGATGAAAGATGCTGCAGCCATTGCGATGACTGATCCTGTCTACGCGCTTGACGATTACACGCACTCCCGTCAACTGGGGAAATCCATCAAAAAAGCGGGTTGTCCCGGCATTCGTTACAACTCCGTGCGCATGCAAGGTAGTTATTGCTGGGCGCTGATGACACCGAGACCGGTTTTATCAATCATTCAAGCAGCGCATTACGAGATGATCTGGAATGGGCTGGTGACCAGTGTCAGTAAGATCAGCGAAGCCTGATCGGGATACCCCTGCCCTCACCCCATGTCGAACCATCCGCATCCATTGCTAGCGACTATCAGTCTTATCGAAGCTCGTCGCGTGGCGAGCACGTAGAGGAAGAACGCATCCATTGGCGTGCCCATCCCGCAATCGGAGGTAGGGTAGTTTTATGTACCTGCGGGCATTTCACTATTTTCTATAATCCTGCGGAACAGACGCCACCGACGCTTCAGTAGAAACGCTCATTTGATCGCGACCAATAGAGCTCCGCCATCGCTTTAACACGCAGGCGTTTGCCAGCTTCGATCGGCCGAGTGGTTGAGTGGATGCGATTGTTAAACCCAAGGCTTAGAGCTATCTCTGCGTTAGGCAAAACATTCAAGCAGGGACGAGTCATGCGAGGGACGGAATGAAAAAGCTGAAAAACCCGCTCACTCTGTTGGTTTTGATTATTGTTGCAGCGTCCTTCAGCGCTCCATTTGGAACTCCGAAACTAGCGGCTTTCGCAAAAGACTTTTTGCCGGCTGTAGCGACATTGATCGCCGCCTACGCCGGTGCATGGTATGGAGCATCCTTGGTACGAGATGCGGCTCAGGAGGACGAGCGGAAAAGGCGGATAGGTGCTGGTGCACGCGCCATGTTCACGCTGTGGTGCCAGGTCAACATTCTCGCTCAGATACAAATGGACTTTGTGGATGACTACCGCGACAAGCCCTCAGTAGTAATTTCACTCCCTCCCATAGACTACCCCTGGATGAGCCGCCGAGGATAGACCTAGATAGCCTTGCATTCTTTCTCGACCTAGTAAATGCCGGGATACTGGCAACACTGGTCATTACCGAACAAAACTTTCTTCATGCGATAGACGTGGTACGAACCCGTTCGACGCTGCACCTCATGGAAGTACAGCCTATTCTAGAAAAGATCATCCCTATTGGCGGACCGGTCTCGCACGCTTCTTTAGAGCATGCACTTGGTCCTCGGCTGTTCTCACAACTGATTGACCAGACGAAACGACTGATTTTCAGGGTGGACAGCTCAATCGCGGATTTAGATAAGGTGGCTGATGAACTACACACGGCGCTGAAAAAAGGCTTTCCAGATGCAACATTTCCTCGACCGTCAAAACCAGCAACTGAGTGACAACATCGCGGTGCCAAAGATTGCGCGAAATTCAGTGATTTGAATGCAAGCGACCTGCGCCAAACATCCTGTAAGGCGGTGCCAAATCCGGCGCCAATTTACAGTTTTGCGCGGGTTTTGCGCAAGCCTGAAACGAGAAAGGGGATCAAGCCGCTAAGTGCTTGATCCCCTTACGAAATATGGTCGGGACGGAGTGATTCGAACACTCGACCCCTAGCACCCCATAAAGGTGAATCCATCTCCCACTATGTCCAGCACCATCCATCAAAGCACATAAACCCCAAGCAAATGTTGGACTATCCCCTTCCGCACGTCCACTAGCGTCCGCTAAGCTTCGCCTGAAGCTCATATCAATTAACTACCAATTAACTACCATAGAGTTAGCGCATGGCCAACATCACTGATAAGGCAATGAAGGCAAAGCCCGGTCACACCCATAAATGGATGAGCGAGGTTGCAATTTGGGGTCATGGCTCCCTGCTAGCCCGAATCACCCCAGCCGGAGACCGTCTTTTCTATTTTCAATATACAAACGAAGCAGGCAAACGATACGCGCTGCCAATTGGCACGTACGGCCCTGGAGACGATGCCGCAACAATGACTCTGTCTGATGCGCGACAGAAAGCAATAGAGCTCGCCAGCCTTCACAAGACAGGCATCAAAAATATTCGAGAACACCTTGAGTCTGAAGAAGTCGCACGCATCGCGGCCCGCGACGCCAAGCTGGCACAGTCAAATGCGGAGAAAGCCACGGCACAAGCCGAGCTGGACCGCCAAGCCGCCCGTAAGAGCGTTATTGAGCTATTTGAGCAATGGGCTAAGGTCGACTTAATCAATCGCAAGGATGGAGGCGCGGAGGTGCGCCGAATGTTTGAGAAAGATGTTCTGCCTGTTCTAGGCAGCTTTGCCGTAGCAGATGTAAAAAAGGGACATATCACCGAAGTGACCGATGTGATGCTCGCGCGTGGCGTCAATCGAGCAGCCAAAATAGCCTTTTCCCTCATGCGTCAAATGTTCCGCTTCGCAGTAGACCGCGATCTGATCGAACACGATCCTAGTGCCGGTATTCGCAAATCTAAGATTGGCGGCAAAGATGTCGAGCGAGATCGAGTATTAAATGATGATGAGATACGCAGTCTTTCCCAAAAGTCCCCGAAAGCTGGTCTGCTGGTCACAACTGAAGCAGCCATCTGGATTGCTTTATCCACCTGCTGTCGTATTGGCGAACTGCTGAGCAGCAGATGGCAACATATCGACCTTGAGCAGCGCACTTGGCTAATTCCGGGCGAAGACAGTAAAAATGGAAAACCACACCTCATCAGCTTATCGAACTTTGCAGCGACACAGTTCAAGCGAGTACAACAAATAAACGGTAAATCGATCTGGTGTTACCCAAATACAGACGACAGTGGGCCAGTCAACTCGAAGACTGTTACCAAACAACTGGGGGACCGTCAACGTCAGCCTGAGCAAGGGACCATGAGTCGACGTAGCGCCAAAGCCCAATCCCTTCTTCTAGCAAGCGGCAAGTGGACACCGCATGACTTACGTCGAACAGGAGCCACTCTGATGACAGCCCTGGGGGTGATACCAGAGGTCGCTGAGCGCTGCCTTAACCATACTGAAGATAACAAGATGAAACGAATCTATCAGCGGCACAGCTACGCTACCGAAATGGCCACCGCCTGGGACTTACTTGGCGAGCACCTGGAAACACTTACAAAGGTTGAAGCTAATAACCCAACCCCGCCAATTCCGCCCTCCCCTGAAACGCAGAACTAATGTAGCCAATCGAAGTGCCCCCCTCCTCATCCGCGATGAAGTCTGGCGCAGACTGAATCGCAGTCAAAAAATTCGTAGTCGTACATCACTCCCCCGCATCCCTCCGCACGTAACATCACATCCCCAGACTCCGTGGAGCCCACCACTCAAGTAGGCCGCAAGCGCGGCCTACTTGACGGGGCCTATGCCCGTGCAATGACTTAAACCCCGACTCACTCGACAGGAATCCTGCACATGAACACCCAATGCCCCAATTGCCAGTCCGCCGCTGTCACCACTAAAGATTTCGCCCGGAAATTCGGCGCACTCATCGGCACCCTCGGCGGCGCCACCCAAGGCGCGCAAGGCGCCCTCGCTGGCGCAGAGGCCGGTGCTGTCGCAGGACTCGCCGGTGGCCCTGTGGCCGTTGCTGCGGGCACGATGACCGGCGCCATTCTCGGTGGCTTGATCGGAGCCGCGACCGGCTGTATCACCGGCGCCAAACTCGGCGAAATCATCGATGATCAGGTGCTGGACAATTACAACTGCCTCAACTGCGGGCTGTCGTTTAGCTGCCGTCATTACGTTTGAATCGCTCCTCCCGGCTGAAGCTTCTTCACTGCCCCTGATCCACCGTTATCTCTCCCTGTCCCATCCCTCGCACGCGATTGATCCCTGCTGACTGTTCAGCGGCTTCGCCGTGCGCAACTGAAAAGGAAACTCCTCATGGCACACCTCATCGAACAAATGGCTTATGTCGGCGCTACCCCTTGGCATGGCCTGGGCAGTCGCCTCACGGAGAAACAACCGCTGGAAGTTTGGCAGCGTGAAGCCGGTATGAATTGGCAGATCCAGGAAAGCCCTGTGCACTTCAAATCCGACACAGTCGGCAACCTCGGCACCATCCATTCGTTTGCCGAACAGAAGGTGCTGTTTCGCTCCGATACCAAAGCGCCGCTATCGGTGGTCTCGCAACGCTACCAGGTGGTCCAGCCCCGTGAGGTCCTGGAGTTTTACCGCGACCTGACCGAGCGCTCCGGGTATGAACTGGAAACGGCGGGCGTGTTGAAAGGCGGACGCAAGCTCTGGGCACTAGCGCGCACCGGGCAATCGACGGCGCTCAAAGGCAACGACGTGGTCAACGGTTACCTGTTGCTGGCGACTTCCTGCGACGGCACGCTGGCCACCACCGCCACCCCAACCACCATTCGGGTGGTGTGCAACAACACCCTGACCATTGCCGTCAACTGCGCCAGTCAGGCAATCAAGGTGCCGCACAGCACGCGCTTCGATCCACGCGCGGTGAAACAGCAGTTGGGCATCACCGTGTCGCAGTGGGACGATTTCATGTATCGCATGCGCACGCTCGCGGCACGCCCGGTCAAAGACCAGGAAGCCAGGGACTACCTGCGCAGCGTGCTGTGTGAGGTACAAACGGGCAATCCTGAGCGCAGCGGGCTGTCGAATGAGCGCGCCTTAACCAAGGTGCTGAGCATGTATGACGGTCATGGCCGAGGGGCAGAGCTCGAAGCGGCCAAGGGCACCGCGTGGGGACTGCTCAATGCCGTCACCGAATACGTGGACCACGAACGCCGGGCGCGCAGCAACGAGTACCGCATGGACACCGCCTGGTTCGGCCAGGGTGCAGTCATCAAACAACGAGCGCTCAATACCGCCCTGCAACTGGTGGTTTGAAGCACTCGCCGCATAAAGGGAGGCCGTCGCCTCCCACATCCATAGACTTTCTCTCAGTGGTTTAATCCCTTCACGGAGCTCCACCATGCCCACACGCTGCCTGATCTGCGATTCCCAGGCTGTACTGTCCAAGGAGGCGACCAACGCGGCCGTCATGCTCATTGGCACCATTGATAATTTTCTACTCGGGGTTCACCAGGCCCATACCCAGGGTCGGGAAACGGGCGCAGAAATTCGACAGGAAAGCCTGCTGGTGCAACTCCTCGATCTGATCGGCGAGAGCGTGTCCAGTACGACCTCTGGCTATACCGCTTTGACGGCCTTTGCCAAGGACGTGCAGAAATATCAGTTCGGCGACTATGACTGTCTCTGTTTACGCTGCGGAGCCAAGTTCGATCAGAAAGCCGATGCCTGATAGCACCACAACCAAACCTGGTAGTCCGGCAATCATCCCTTACTTAGGCGTTCGGCCAGGCGCTCAACCAGCTCCACGACCAGTTGCCGATCATCATGCCCCAGCTGCATCAATAATCGACTGATCCGGTTGGCTTGGTCATCCGGGCGTGAACTGGCCTCGGTCAACAACTCGGCCGCCTCGCAACCAAAGATGCCGGCGAACTCCAGCAACCGCGCAATATTAGGAATCACGACGCCACGCTCAATGCGGGAAACGGCTTCGTTGCCAATACCCAGACGCTCGGCCACTTCCTCCTGCGTCAAGCCACCGCGAGTGCGTTGCTTGGCAATCGCACGCCCCACCACACCCGCCAAATACTTCTGATCAGTCTCTATCACGGCGCCTCCCAATATCCACCTAGATGGTTGGGTAACGCCTCATTGACATGAAGAGCTATTCAGGTTGAAAATCAACCTTTAAGGTTGTTTTTTGACTATTTGTGCCCACAGGAAAAACAAGGAGTTTTACAATGGATACTGGTGTTTACTCGGCTTCCAGCATAACAAACGAAGAAATATCGAAACTAATTTCTCAGAAAAAAACATTCACAATAAAAGACATCCCCACTTATTCCTTTGGAAATACGGTCGAAACAATTGAAAAACTCATCGAAGCAGAAGGCTTAAGCTGTCGAGTATACGTTGCAGGCCGCATCGCCGCTGTGGCTGCAAGTGCATGGACTGTAATGGGTGGATTAGCGGCAGGGTTGGCGATAGCAGCTCACAATATCGCCACGTACGACCCAGACTACGAAATAGCAAAATATTTCGTAGTGAGCACACTGATAGTCACATATAAGAAAAAATGACTTCAAACACATGACGTAATCTTTGTGTGGGGGTCCATTAACTATGCTGAACGGCCGGTTATCGGTAAGCACCTGTTTCGTGATCATCGTAGTGACATCCCAATGCTTAACGTAATCCCTTGGATCTTCAAGCCCCCGCCCGTGGGCGCTGGAAAGTCAGCTCGACAGGTTGATTTTCCAGCCATTCATTCCAAGCACTGCACTGCCACCTACTTAACAGAAGGAAACAACTCCATGAACAAAAAGTTTCTATTGATTGCACTACTTAGCTTTATTTCGAGTGTATATTCCTTAGGTGCAGCCGCTTGGCAAGCAAACGAAATACAAGAGTGCCCGACCAATAAACGCAACGCAGCTTGGTTGGATTGCGCACCTGAGGATGCTCCTGCCAAACTCCCTTACAAGATGCAGGATGGCAGCGTGAAAGTTCTACAAACACGTGGAACGGTATTCTGCGACCAAGGCACCTGTGAGTATCAATATCAGCGCGACAGCGGTCTATGGGACTCAACTAACGAATATGCAGGGCAAATACAGCAAACTCAAAAAACTCCCGTAGTCCTATTACGTGGATACTATTTAGGAAATGCTGAGGATGGTCGTATCGTAGCGTACCTAAAAGGCACAGGCCCAGAAGTGGGTGGACGAGCAGCGCCAGCCATGCAGAAAGCCTCTACGAACTCATCGAATAAAGCAAATATAGACAGCTGTGTCGATCAATGGGGCGCTGCGTTCCACAAGGAAAATGGTGAAGACGCCATGGTTATCTCCGACATGCTCGACGAGTGGGAAAACTGGTGTAAAGCAGGCAAGCATCCATGATTGAAAGAAAACTTAATGAGTTCAGCCAACTCTAGAAAATCTATCATCTGCACGACTTAAGTCCCTATCGGTTAAGCTCGAAGTAACCGTCCCCCCACCTTTCTGATCCAGCGCTTAGGGCAATGGTGTCCACCAAAGTGGCCACCATTTCTAACCTTTTAAGCGCCCCACTCATGCTGCCTACACTTAGCCTTCTACTTCGATAGAGGCAGCTGGAATAACCAACAGCAGTTCAGACTCGTCGACTAGTTGATAAGTTGGACGAATACCGGATAAGCGCTCGCTACTATCTAGAATAATCTGAACGCCCTCACCACGTTGACTCAGGGTGTAAGTGACCCTAGTGAATATGGACGTCTGGTGCAGCGTCGTTGTCGGCGACGGGGTCGAATACGCTTTCGGGTAAATCTTCGGCATTGGCAACTAGCCCCTTAGCCGGGGTGTCACCTTGTGATTCTGTGTAAATATCGTCCTTGAACTTGTCTGGAACCCCGAGTAAATCTCGTAGCGAGCGGACCCTATTGCTCGTGGCCGATCGCCGTGAGGGACAACACCAGTGGCTGCTCTATCAGCTGGCGTGGCAAGATGAAGGTGAACAAGTGGAAATTACATTCACCGGCGTTTACTCAGTAGTGAACGAAAGCCAATCCTGTACCTGCCACAGCGGCCACCCAGACCAGAATGATGAGTGCCGCCGCGACCCTGTTCATAGGACGCCTCACACCATTTTTCTCCCACTCACTCGCTTTCAGTTGACACTCTTCAAGCACCAAGGGGGGCATTAACCTGACGGCGAGCAGGATGCCGAGGGGCAAAATGATTACGTCGTCCAGATAGCCCAATACCGGGATGAAATCTGGAATGAGGTCGATGGGGCTTAATGCGTAAGCCACCACGAAAACCGAAATCCATTTTGGCAGCCATGAGGTTTGGGGATGCTGGTAGCAAAACCACAGAACCATGGTTTGTCGTTTCAGCCCTTTTTCCCAACGCCGCAGATGCTCAAGAATACCTTTCACTTGGTCATTGTCTGTGCAAGAGCGAATGTCCCAACAAGCATTAACAAAGCAGCAACGCTAAAGCCGAACACGGGTGAAACCGCCGTCCAAAGTACGCCCACCGCCGAACTAGCGATCAATTTGGCTGTGCCATTGACGGTGCCTAGGGCTCCGTAGCTCATAGCCAACGTATCGCGACTGACCATGTCCGCTGTCACTGTGGACTCCAGAGCTTCTTGTACCGCGACATATAGCCCGGCGATGAAGAAGATGACGCCTAACATCAGGAGACTGTCCGCCCCGATCCAGAAAGCGATTACCGTCAGTACTGCGGTCAACGTGCCCAGCGCATAGCCAACAACCAACATAGTCTGGGAGCCAAAGCGGTCTGCCAACATACCAACAGGGTAGGAAACAGCTACCTGCACCACATTGCGCCAGACATATAGCAAACCTGCAATTTGCGCTGCCGGCACAACTCCCATTGACGGTGTGAGGAGCTGAGTCGCGGCCAGGATGAGTAGGCTGTGCGAAAAGTCTCCAGAACCAAAGATTCCGACCGCGCCTAGGTAGCGCTTAAACCGCGTTGGCAATCCGCGTAAAGCCGCAAAGAACTTAAGCTCAGGGTTCGGTGAGTGCTCAGGGTCTTTTACCAGGGTCAAAAACGCCAGCACAGCAAGGGCGCCGGGGATAACACTCAGCCATAGAACCAGTCGAAATGGTCCGGCAGCATCTTCCCACGGTAACGTTTGAGCCCAGCCAAGAATGGCCACGCCCAGCAACGGACCTATCACCGCTCCGACCGTATCCATGGCGCGGTGAAAACCGAAGGCTCTTCCACGAGTTTCTGGTGTCACCGCCTGGATCACAATGGCATCGCGCAAAGGTCCTCTCAGGCCTTTGCCGAACCATGACACCAATCGTCCCAAAAGGATCAACGGCCAGCCCAGAGCAATGGCCAACAGCACTTGGCTAATGGGGGTTAATCCATAACCCACCAGCACTAACAGCTTACGGTGCCCGAGTTTGTCGGCGATGTAGCCTGAGACCATCTTGGTATAGCTGGCCAAGGCATCAGCCACCCCTTCAATGATCCCCAGGGCAGCAGCTGGAACACCCAATACTGCAAGAAAGCCGGGGAGGATAACGGTCGTTGTTTCGTAACAAAAATCCCCCAGCGCACTGGTCAAGCCAGCACCTACGACTGTCCGGTTCAACCAGCCTTGCGACTCTTGCGGCTGACTCGTATTTTCCTGCTTTTGCGTTTCGAGCGAGCCTTCATCCATCTTGTTCATCTCGACGACTCGGTGAATTTTTCGGAGAAAGTCATAACTACAACTCGTTGATAGTCAGCATTGAATGAGGACCCGCTTCAGTCAGCGGATTAAAAGGTTGTTGCGAAATTACTCACGGTTGGGGAGCTGCAACGTAAAGCGACTGCCACCGCTCGGGCTGGGGGCATGCTGAACACTCCACCCAAGGTGCTCGGTTACGCGCTTGACGATCGACAGGCCCAGGCCCGAACCGCTGGTGAAGTCATCGTCACCTCTGACGAAGCGATCAAACAGACGGGCACGCACCGCTTCAGGTAAACCCGTGCCGCAGTCTTCCACCACAATTCCTGCCGCATTCAAGTACACGGAGATGACGCCTTGCTCCGTGTGCTGGCAAGCGTTACGCAGCAGATTACTCACCGCGATGGTGACCAGTTCCGAAATGGCCCGCACCGAAACCTCTTCAGTGCAGAGGAAGTTGAGTGTCAAAGCCTTTCCTCGGAGCAGAGGTTGGCAGCGCTCCAGCTCACGTTCGATCAAGGGCCGCAGGTTGATCAAGGCGAGATCGGTAATTACCGGTACACGGGCCAGCTGCAATAAGGCCCCGACCTGCTGTGCAGTTTCCGAGGCGTTACGTCGGATACGTTCGGTCATGAGCAGAAGGTCCGGACGATCCTGCAAGCGGCTGGTGAGGATCTCTGCTGCGCCGAGCATGATCGTCAGCGGGGTCCGCAACTCATGGCTGACGTCGGCAGTGAACCAACGTTCGCGTTGCAAGGCATGGCTCAACTGGTTGGTTCGATCATCGATCGCCCTCGCCAGTACACCAATCTCGTCAGTGGCATCAAGGCCAGGCAACTTTCCTGTCGCATGCTTATCCTGAACCGAAGAAGCCAGCTTGGTCAGTGGCAGGATTACCCGATTGGCACTGGTTCTGCCAATCAAGATGGCTAAGCCGATGCCACCGAGGAACGCAAGGCCCAGGGTGATGTAGGAAGAGGTCTCGATAGACTCAAAGTCGCTCTGGTCATCCACGATGGCATAGCGCTCTCCATTCGCCTCGCCGATCAGGACATGCAGCCCTCGTCCATTCAACTTCATTTCGTGAGTGCCCAGTCCTAACGTTTGCAGAGGCTGCGGAATCAGTGCACCTTTGAAAAAGCTCAGATCAAGGGTTCGTGACTGCGCCACATGAAATGAATCTGCCGCCCAAAGATCAGCGGCGCGCACGAGCCGGTTATCGATGAGTTCTCGCTCTATTTTCGCGACGGCAAAGAAAGCTGAGCCCGTGAAAAAGCCAACGATGATGACTGCCAGCAACACATAGGCAGAGACCATGCGACCACGTAACGAGTCACTGTGAAACATCATGGCCCACCAGTCGATAGCCTATCCCCTGAACGGTGAACAGCATTGGTGGGGATTGCGGGAAGGATTTGTCGATTGCCAGCCTCAGGGCGTGGATATGGGTTCGTAAAGCATCGCTGAGCGGCGGATCACCATTCCAGAGTTCTTGTTCAAGCTCTTCACGGGTCACCAGACTTGGGGCGGCACGCAACAGCGCCACCAACATCTTGTAACCGAACGGTGTCAACTCCAGCCGTTGTCCTGCTCGACGAGCCACGAAGATTCCAGGGTCGAACTCCAGCTCACCAAAACGCAATATCTGACCAGTAGCTGATTCGCTAGCTCGTCGCACCAAAGCATGAAGCCGAGCTTCCAACTCAATCAGCGAGTAAGGCTTGACCAGGTAATCATCAGCTCCCGCTTGCAGCCCATCTACTTTGTCATGAATAGTGTCTCGTGCAGTGAGCATCAGCACCGGTGTAGTGCATTGCTGCTCTTCACGTAGCCGTCGGCACACTTCCAACCCATCCAGGACTGGCAGCATGCCATCCAGGACAATCACGTCGAAACGCTGCTCAACCACCCGAGCCAGTCCAGCATGCCCGGTGCGGGCATTGTCGAGTTCGTGCCCCAGGGGCTCGAAATACTCGTAGAGGTTGGCCACGATGTCCGGGTTGTCTTCAATAATCAAAATTCGCATGGTTTGGCTCAAACAACCTCATTCATACATGGAAATCGGTGAGTTGGCCGTCGCATGAGCGAAAGCAACGCTCGGTGGGACAACCTATCTGCGTGCTCCGGTGCAGGTTGCTATCAAGAACTACTTGGCAGACGTTTCTTTGCTGCACTTAGGCTCCATGGTGAAGGTGTGGGAAACGTCCACCAGCCCCAGGTTCTCAAGCGTACGGCGACCGATCAGAACTGGGTATTTCATCTTGCCTCGATCCTTCAAGGAGAACTGCTCGTTATAGATCTGGTCGCCAATGCAGATGGTCATCAGCACCACTGGCCGGTGCTCGGCACCACCAGCCCCCCGGACTTTTACATTACGCTCAACCTTACGCTCGAACGGCGCAGTGACCAGCTTTCCCGTTTCGCTGTCTTTCACCTCAACATTGAAGCGAACCCATTTTTCACCGTCCTTGCGGAAAGGCTCAAGGTCCTTGGCATCCAGTGAGGAGGTCAATGCCCCGGTATCCAGCTTGATCTTCACCGAGATTTTTTCGGGCATCAGCACGCCTTCCTCGATCCAGCCAAAGACCTTCGTTGGGCTTTGAGTTGCCGAGAAGGCAGGCTGTATCAGTGATAGTCCAAGAACGGATGCTGCAAGCCATTTTGCCATTGAGCGTGCCATATCGGGCTCCTCCAGGATTCGAAGCGTCACTTTGCATGAAGCACCGTCAAGAACCTGTTAACACCGATTTATTGATTTCCATTGTCCAATGGAACGGTTTTTTTTCAGTTCGTCGGGCAAGCCCTCTGCCGAACCAGTTGTGCGTCAAAATGGGATAGAGCAGTAGCTATGCGTTTACCCAACTGAACCATTTGTCTTTTAATCTTTACTCAAGAGCTGTACCAGCAGTACAAATGTAATCCCTACGATTGGCACGATAACCACGTTTACAAAGAGTTCTGGTAGTTCAGTCAAAGCCATATGATATTGCTGCGCGGAGGCCATTCTTAAAATATCGGACAGCTTTTGTGAAAGCATCACAATGCCCAGACAGTAGACAATTAAAGCTCTGAGGCGAACGTCGATATCGAATTTCAGGAAACCGAGAATGATGGTGATTGCCATACTGGATACGACCAGCATAACTAGGCTGAGTCCAGATCGCGTATTCAGACAACCGACTAGAGCACCGAAGAGTGCGCATAACGGGTACCGTATCATCGGACCATGGATCCCATGTGAATTAAGATAAAACACGCAATCTCACCCCCCTGATACTTGTATCAACTTTTTTATTTTCAACACCTGAACCAGCATAGCGCCCCTAGGATCACAGCTTTCCCGCCTTTGGCAAGAGCAGGGAGAAGGTCGCACCTTTCCCTGGCGAACTGCTCACCGTGACTTGTCCGCCATGCAACTGAGCCACCGACTGCACGATCGAAAGGCCTAGACCGGTACCGTGCCATCCGCTGCGCGACGAATCGATCCGGTAAAACCGTTCAAAGAGGTGCGGTAAACATTCTGGAGGAATGCCCAAGCCGCTATCCTGTACGGTCAATCGGACGAATTCGTGGTCCTCACGTGCCATCAACCAAACCTTCCCGCCCTCGGGAGAGTGGCGTATGGCGTTTGCAATGAGGTTGGACAGTGCTCGTCTTAACAGTATCGGATCGGCTTGAATTGAGGCTTCGCCTTTTCTGGATAGGATGACCCGTTTGTCGGCTGCGAGAGCATCGAAGATTTCCACTTGCCGCTGAAACTCATTTGCCACCGACAGGGTTTCGACGTGCAAGACTTCAACTGCATTTTCGGCACGGGCAAGAAACAGCATGGCCTCGACCATATGGGCTAAGTGTTCACATTCCTCAATGACGGTGGCCAGCGCGTCCTGATACTCCTCCGGCGTGCGTGGACGGGCCAACGTCACGCTCGCAGCTGCCACCAGATTGTTGACTGGGGTACGCACTTCATGTGCTAGGTCAGCGGAAAAACGGTTGAGTTGGGCGAATGCATCTTCTAATCGTCCCAGCATTGCATCAAAAGACTCAGCGAGTTCCGCCAACTCACGCGGCCATGATTGTCGGCCAATGCGATGAGACAGTTTCTCACCAGAGATCCGATGCATTTGCGTACCGATCAGCAACAGAGGGCGTAATCCACGCTGCGCAATCAATCGTCCCACCATGGAAGTAAGGATTGTTGCGATCAGCAGTAACCACGCCAGTCGCCGTACATACGCCTCCAACACTTCATGGCTGTGCGTCAAGTCCAGTGCGGCTTCCACGCGCCAAAACTGGCCTGAAGGGGTCTCTACCGGGACGGTGGTCAGCAGGTAGTGCTCATCATCCTCGGCCGTCCGCCAGCGGCCATAAGCAGGAGGAGAGGCAATGGCTGGGAACGCTGGTGACGGTGGCAGCATGCCAGGCGTTGCAATGTAAACGCCACCATCCGGTTTCAGCACCCGCGCAGAAAGGCGCGGGCTTCGAGAGACACTTTCCTCCCATTCGCGTCGCCAGTTTTCGCGTTGCTCTTCGCTTGCCAGTTCTCTGACGCTTTCACTCAGCGCGATTGCTGCCTGGTGTAGCTCGATCTTGTCTTTTGCCCGCAGTTGTAGCTTCAACTCGCTATACAACAGCCCCGATACACCGATCAGAATGGCAGCTGTTGCAAGCGTGAAAAAAAAAGCTAACCGAGCCGTTAGCGACCAGCAACGCGGATCGAGCGCATCAGTCGCGCGCTTCCAAGACATAGCCGGCCCCGCGTAGTGTATGAATAAGTTTCAGATCGTAACCATTATCAATTTTGGCGCGGAGCCGCCGGACTGCGACGTCAATCACGTTGGTATCGTAATCGAAATGCATGCCCCATACCTGTTCGGCCAGCACGGTCCGCGATAGGACCTCACCGCTTCGCCGCATCAAGAGTTGTAGCAAGCCGAATTCTTTCGGGGTCAGTTCAATCCGCGCACCTGCGCGGACGGCTTGATGCTTAAGCAAATCCAGCTCTAGATCAGCCACTTTCAGTACTGTTTCCACGGCGGTGACGGGCGCATTACGGCGGAACACGACTCGGATACGCGCCAGCAATTCAGAGAATGCAAAGGGCTTCACAAGATAGTCGTCAGCACCTAGTTCGAGCCCTCGAACACGGTCCCCGACGGTGTCCCGTGCGGTCAAGAACAATACAGGGGTCGATTTGCCAGCGCGGCGCAGTGTTTCGAGAATCGTCCAGCCATCCAGCCCAGGCAGCATCACGTCCAGTATTGCAAGGTCGTAGCCCCCTGTGAGCAAGAGATGCAGACCATCAGGACCGTTGCTGGCCAACTCGACGGAAAACCCCTCTTCACGCAAACCCTTCGTGATATAGGCCGCAGCCGTTGCCTGATCCTCAATCAGTAGCAGTTTCATGCGTCTTCCTTATGAGATCCCTGGGCCTGAAGCCGCGGCCATATCTGATTCGCGAACTTAGAAGTTGACGCCAAACTTAAGCTTTACGAATGAAAAGCGGTCAGTCGGGTCATCTATCTGCTGATGATAGAAGTAGGAGACGCCCATGACATAGCGCTCGCTTGGATAGTAATTGAGGCCCGTCTCGAACTCACGTTTGAAAGACGGGGTAGTATCGAATTCACCGAGGTTTTCATAGAGGTGGGTCGCAACAAAGGCCCCATATTTTTCCCACAACCGTCGCTCCAAGGTTGCCGAAAAATCATAGAACACACGTCCGCCGTCGTTGCGTTTTTCGGCGAGCAAACCCGTGGTCAGATTCGTGTTGGTCGCTACTTCACCGTTCCAAACCAATCCGGCAATTCCCCACCAGTAGTCGTCTGGGAATGTCGAGTTATCGTGATGCAGGATACCGGTAGTCGCGCTCAGATGTTCAGTGAGCGGCAGGTTGTAATTGAACTGTTCTTCCTGCTTGTGTTCCCTGACGATTGCACCATCCTTTCCGTGATACGAGGTTTCGGTGTACTGCTCAACGCGAAAATCGAAGTTGCCCGTCATCCAGCTTGGCGCATAGTTGGCGGTCAATTTGTTGTTCATTGACGGCATCAGGGCTGTCTGCGTCGACAGGTTGCCAGTCGCCATGTACTGCCCAGTGAACCCCTCCGCTTGAGCGGCCCCATTTCCCCCGACAAGACATCCCAGCAACGCAGGAACAGTCGCACTTGCCCATTTCTTTTTCATTTTTTTACGTTCCCTTTCCTTACCCTAAAAAAAACCACGTTCATGCTTCAAGCTGAATTTCACCGATCACCGAGCGCGCTTGGCAGGCGAGGACGATCCCCTGACGCAGCTCCCGCTCCGTCAGCAGGTCATCGCGATGCATCTTGACCTGGCCCACCAGCAGCTTCACTTTGCAGCTGCCACAGGTGCCCGTTCTGCACGATGATTGGATGGAAATGCCGGTTTCCTCAGCGGCGTCGAGCAACGTCTTGCCGGCCGGCACGAAACACGTCTTGCCCGACCTCGTGAAAGTTACCGTCGAGTCGGACAACTGATCGTCACGCTCAACCTCACCATGGCCTCCGAAAGACTCGGTGTAGATTTGGCTATCCGGGACACCGAGTCTGTACAAAATGGCGATCGTCGCGTCCATCATCGGCTGAGGGCCGCAGACGTGGACACGCCGGTGGTTGAGATGTGGAACAAATTCAGACAGGTGCCTAGCTTCAATGAGGCCGTGCGGGCCGCTCCAGGTATGGCCCTCGATTGATGTTGGAAGAATTAAGAGCTTGAGATGCCGATAGCTGGCTGCGATGCGCTTCAGTTCGTCCGCAAAGAGCACGTCACTGGGCGTGCGGACGGCGAACACCAAATAGACCTCATGCGGCCAGTCCTGCGCCGCGAGGTGCTTCACCACGCTGAGCAACGGGGTGATGCCGATCCCCCCAGCGATCAGTACGACACTGGTCGCTTCTGTACCCTGGAACGTGAACATGCCGTGCGGGCCTAGACATTCCAGCGAACTACCAACACCTACCTGGGTGTGCAAGTAGGTGGAGCCCTGTCCGTCTTCCAGCAGCTTGACCGAAATATCGCAATAATTCGTTTCACCCGGTGCGGAGGAGATGCTGTAGTTACGCGTCAACGAGCGATTGCCGTCACTGATGCGCAGGCTGAGATATTGGCCTGGATGAAAACTGAAGGGCAAAGGGCCACCTTCCGGCGTCGTCAGGCGGAAGGTCTTTACATCCGGGGATATGTCAGTGATCGCAGTGACATCCAGAGGCCCATGCCAATCCAGGCTTGTCTCGGGGCTCTGCACCTCGACGGCTTGCGCATTAGCCTGTCTAAGTGTCTTCCCGGCGGTCACGCGCCACGCAATGAGGGCCACTGAAATCAGCGCGCAGGCCTCGATGAACAGCTTTCCTCCGTCCAGAAAGTCGATCGGAGTACCGGGTTTCAGCGAGGGTTCGGTGAACACGCCATGAATCAGGAACGATCCGATGACGAGGTAGGACGCATAGTGCAGCTTCTTCCAAGACGCATACTGAAAGCGGTGCCGGAAGTAAGCGGTGACCACAACAAAAAACAGCGTATAGATCGAGAGCGCGCCCAAACTATTGATGATGGGCTGCTCGGGCGCAACCATCGGATAAAAGACCGCGAGTACTGTGTAGTTTGCGGCCTTCGCCAGCGGCAGCCAGACGGGATGAAGCAATGCAAGGAACAGCGCACCGTAGCCGGACCATTTATGCAGGCCTGAGAGCGGTATCCGCTTATACGGCCAACGTGCTATTGGGTTGTATTGGAGCGACAGTAACAACCCCACGAACAGGTTCAGGGTCATCACGCCGGCCGCAGCCAAACCAACATACGAACTGATGTCGATAAATGAAATACCGAATAGTTGAGTGAGTTGCTCTTCCATTTAACTGCCCCAATTCGTTCTATCAATACACGGCACCTGGCTGCGGAGCTTCTCCGTTTGAGTGTGCTTTGGCGGACATGGTAGAGAGGGACAACAAACAGAAATCAAACCGGCAGATGACAAAATTGTCATTTATTAGTCCATTCACATAGCGACTCGACTCGATTGCGCCACCACGACAAATTACTGGCTCACAAGCCTGAAGGTCGGAGGAGCGCATTGCTGACCTGGTCAGGAATTGGATATCTGCCTTGAGCAGGCTGAGCCAGGAGTCGATGTAGCCCTGATGCCTAAGCTCTCCCTGAATACCGGCGTAGACGCATAAGAAAGTGGTGCCCGGTGACGAGGGACAGGGAATGATAGAAACGTTCCTCGACAGCCGAGCCAATCCACAGCGGTGCAGTTCGCCCGTTTGTGAACCCGGGCACTGGCGGGCACGAACATCACCGTGATCAGCATCGGCCACCGCGAAGGGCTCACTGCCTACCACACAGGTGTGGTACCGCTGCGCCTGCCTGTGCAATTGCGCTGGACACCGAGCCATCGCTCCACTCCGCCACGAGCTATTGAACGGCACATCAGATGGGGTTCACGTGAATCGCACGGGTTGACCCGCGCAGCGTTAATCTAATTAGAAAGCACAGCCATTAGCCGTTTCCTTGACGTTTTTTTGCATTTCTCTCTACATTCCCTTCGATTCAGGCATGCAAATAATTCGCATTTCCATGGATCATTAACTCCTATAATCTAGCGATCCCCCTCAAGACCTCCGACCACAATTCTTTGAATAACTGCAGGAACTGCTAAATAATGATTTCGCTTGCCCCTTCCTTTCTCAAAACGGCATTACTGACGACCGCGCTGATGAGTGCGAGCCTTGCTTATGCAGCACCTGGCCCCGACGGCATCGTGGTTTACAACGCTCAGCACGAAGGCCTGACCAAGGCCTGGGTCGAGGATTTCACTCAGGAAACTGGGATCCCGGTCACCCTGCGCAATGGCGATGACACCGAGATGGGCAACCAGATCGTGCAGGAAGGTGCTGCCTCCCCGGCCGACGTGTTCCTGACCGAGAATTCCCCGGCCATGGTGCTGGTCGACAACGCCGGCCTGTTGACCCCGGTGGCGCCGACGACCCTCGAGCAAGTGGGTGCCCCGTATCGCCCGGCCCACGGCCGCTGGATTGGCATCGCGGCGCGCTCCACGGTGTTCGTCTATAACCCGAGCAAACTGGTTGAGGCGGACTTGCCCAAGTCCCTGCTCGACCTGGCCGCTCCAAGCTGGAAAGGCCGTTGGGCCGCGTCCCCTGCAGGTGCCGACTTCCAGGCCATCGTCAGCGCCGTGCTGGAGCTCAAGGGCGAAGCCGCCACCCTGGAATGGCTCAAGGCGATAAAAACCAACGCCACCGTCTATCGTGGCAACAGCTCAGTGCTCAAAGCTGTCAATGCCGGCCAGATCGACAGCGGCGTGATCTACCACTATTACAGCCTCGTCGATCAGGCCAAGACTGGCGAAAACAGCAAGAACACCAAGCTGTACTACTTCAAGCACAAGGATCCGGGTGCCTTTGTCAGCATCTCCGGCGGCGGCGTCCTGAAATCGAGCAAGCACCAGGAAGAAGCCCAGGCTTTCCTCAAGTGGATCACCGGTAAGGAGGGTCAGGAAGTCCTTCAGACCGGCAAGTCGTTCGAGTATGCCGTGGGCCTGAATGCACAATCAAACCCGGAACTGGTGCCACTCAAGGAGCTCGATGCGCCAGTGATCGATGCGTCCAAACTCAACAGCAAGAAGGCCGTCGAGCTGATGACTCAGGCCGGGCTGCTGTAACCTGATGGTGGAGCCAATCATGGTCCCGGAACGGACTGGCATGGTCGAATCAGCAATTCCAGCGACTCTGTGCCAGCAAACGCCTGGCCGCGTGAGCCCTTGGTCGGACTGTCCGTTCTGGTCTCGTTGCTGGCGCTGCTGCTCGTCTTCGTGATCGGAGTTTTCTTGCATCCATCCAGAACGTCGGTGGCGCAATGGGCTGCAATATCATAGACGCGCTAGAAGGTAACGAGCGCAGCGGTGGCGAGGAAAGCAAGCCCGACGCGTCTCATGTCGTGCATGAGCTCCGCTGCGTCGTCCAAACCACGGCTTAATACCGAACTCTGAGCACCTGGGCGTTTCATCGCGATGCCGAGCATTGCCTAATGACGCTCCCTCATTCCGTACCGAGAGGGCGCATCACCTCACGCTCGCCTTGAGTGAGGGGACAAATGGGGGGACAGATTCTAGAAACCTCATAAACCCCAGCAAAATAGCCTCATAACCAGACAATAACGCCGCCCACAAGCCGAATTCTATCTGCCAGTGCGTTCATCGATTGAGCAGTGCTCAGGTAACCTGTTTCGGTATCGTTCATGCAGACCAGCCCTAATGGGCTATGTTCAAGCCCAATCTCCTGGTACGCGGCCCAAAACACCTCTTGGTGTTCGTCGTCGCAGCAGTCCGCATACGCCTCGTTTATCTGCGGCACGCAGTCAAATAGCCTGGAGAGCGATGTCGACTTGACCTGCTCATCGCCCAGAGCATCCAGAGTGACAAGGTAGGCCGGCTCGTCCGTGCAAGCGACAGCCTCAACCATCCGGTTGATTAGGATTGAAGCGTTTGAATGGGAGAGATCGATGCGTGAATCACTGATGGGAAAATTCATTATCACTCCTGCTAAATAATTGATGGATTGAGAATGGAATTAGCGAAATTGCTCATGCCCACGAGCATGGCCATGGCTATACAACGCCATTGCTCACGCATGGCCAGCCCCCACACGGAACGTGCAGTCGTATGCAAGCACAGGGCGAGGCTGGAGGCTTGAGGTTGGCGTTCGGTAGTCAGGGGGAATACTCGCCCGATGACGAGCCAGGCGAGTGGACGAGCCGATCTGGATCGGTGTCAACGATGACGTCGCTGTGGGAAAAGGTGTTCAGGCTGTGGCGGTGACCCCGTCACTCAGCCTCTGCTGCAACCGAATGCCCGGCATCGACTGCCGAATTCCTTGGTCTCGGCCTTACAGATGTAGCTCACTCGGTGGAAGTACCGATCCATCTGCGCTGGATCATCCTGAGAGAGGTTGAATGTGGCGTTTGCCGGGATATGCACCAAGCCATCTGCATCGTCGACGCATATTTTCAACGCGCTTGCCCATGCGGACTGGATGCGGCTGTAAAGGTTCACACGCTCAGATTGAAAGCGTCCCACCGTGTGAAACGCATCCCTGTTGAGCAGCAGGACGAAGTGAAAGTGCGGGCGCCCCTCTCGCCCTACCTCTCTCACCCAGCACCAGCGAACGCTTGTCTGATGCGCAGAGCCATTCAGACGCTTGGCACGTTCACGTGCGATTTCAATTTTTGTGGACAAGGAAGCGACAAACCTGGAGATGACGGTGTTGCTTGATGTAGGTGGCAAATAGTCATCTGGGAAGCGCAGATCGAAACGTACCGCAAACACCCGACGGTGGGCACTCAGCGCCAACTGAGTCGTTTCAAGAAGACTTTGCAGGTATTCGGTGATGAAGGGGGCGTGGGACGTCATCACGGGTAGACCGCGAAAAGTGTCATCGTAATGCAGGTGGAGATTACTGTTACCGACGTGACGCTTGGACTGGTGTGCCATGGAGGTGATCCGCTGAGTGAATTCATAAACTCAGTGGGCTGGGTATTTATTTACGATTCGATCAACTGTGGGGGCTGGCTCAGATCAGCGCTTGGCGCTGATCCTGTTGCTAGTGATATCGTGGAGATGGATGACTGAGCTCATGCGCTTACCCCAGAAGGGTGAGCCTGATAGGTTTCTGAATTCTGAAGATTGGTCGGTTCGATTGGCTGTGATGGGCTGACGCAATGAGCAATGGATATCTCGTGTAAATATTGGCTATGAATATCGACTCTATGAATGACCCTATAAATAATACTAATACCGAGATACAGCTCCCCACGCCTGCAAGGGCGTGGGGAGTTGCAATGCCAGGGAACGCGGGAAGAATGCGACGATTTCAATGATTCAGATGCTCTGGAACTAAACCACTTTTGGGACTCATCCGATCAGCACGAACGCCGACCGAATGACTGGGCGCCAGCTCAACCCATGGACGTGGATCATGCAGCCTTTAGCTGCGAAACCGCAGCGAGGGAGTCGTGCCTATCACGCGCTTCGATCCTAGCCATGACCCAGGCCATAACTTCACTTTCGACCCAAGCCACTGCTCTTTCCCCCAGCGACACTGACTTGGGAAAAACTCCGTCTTCGATGTATTTGTAGATGGTGGACCGACCTAGACCAGTGACGTGTTTGACATCCTTCAGGCGAATTAACCTCATGAACAGGCTCCTCTGTATTCCGTTCAGAGGATTGGGAAGTCCTGTAGAAAAATACGGACCCCGTCCACAGCAGCGTGAATCGCTCAAGCTTTGCCAGACGCTATTGGATGACTTGAATCAGCACAGGCATCGCCTGTGGCCGAAAACTGGTGTCGCTTAGCGTAAGGGCTTCAATGGCCAATGGCGGTTGAGTCAACACATCCATTCCAGTATCAGCCGTTTCACTGATTCCTTGGCGGCCCAGGATGCACGACGATGAATCAACTGTGCCGTGCATATCCCAGTGCTCATTTATGTCCATCGCGCCCGACCACCCAACCAAAGATTACAAATGCCTACCTTGATCAGTCGCTCGCGGCAGTAAGCGAGATCTGCGCCCCCGGCCTCACCGGTAGAGGCGAACACGACTCATCAGGGCCTACATAGAGCAACCAATCTCACCAGCACTCGATAGCTCCCCCAAGAGCATGGCAAAGCATCACTGATGGGACTCATGACAGCTCTCAAAAAATCCTTTCTAGATTCACATGTGAAAATTCGGCGCTCACCGATAAATGACGAGCAATAGAGGCTTAAAGCCCTTATTTACTGGTCATAAAAGACAAACAAAAATCATAGATCATTCCTAGAACGAACATAGAACAATCCTAGACTTATCATAGACCTACTATAGGTTAGACATAGAATTGTGCTAGATTCACGCTCGACAAATAGTTTTTATTTTAAATAATAAACATATAGATAGTTTTTAACTATGAATAATGATAGGGATTTTGTCTTGAAGACTGACCGGCAATCTGGCCGAGCAACGAGGGAGCCCAAGCACAGCGACCGCTATGACATTTGGCTATGGCTGTGCCTGGACCGCTACGAAAATGCCGAACTAGATCCCGCCACCTGCAATGGCATTACCATGAGGGATGTCATTGCTCGGTACCTGAAAGGAAATCCCGATCTGTTCGAGAGAATAAACCACGATAAAGACCGGTTTATGGTACGGGATGACTGTCTTAGGTGGATTGAAGAAGATCGGCGGCAATATGAATGGTTGCTTGGCAGGATTGAACGCACCACCGGCTTGGGGCTATCTAGGAGACTGGTACACCTCACCGGCAGAAATCACCTCATCGCCATGTTCGATCTCTGGAATGTCGATATTGGAGATAAAGCAGAAGAAATCGAATGCCTCCGCAATCATTGGATTCGACACCAGGCAAGGGACAAAGATTTCAAATGGTTTCAAGACAAAACTGAGGGTTCCCAGCGCTGCAAATGTGCCTGGGAGTGGCTCAACACAAACACTGCTTCTCTTTTTTCCCTACGCCCCCCCATTAGCAACCTCCAAGAACTGCTTATGTTTTTCGATCAAGCGGAGTACGGCCCAAACGAACAGAAAGCCATCATCGAGAAGATTAAACAGAGCTGGCGCCGAAAGAAATATAGCGAGCGGACAAAGGCGGCAGGCAGGTTTCAAGTTAACGTCGAGCTCTCGTCAACAGCAATCGACCTCCTTGATGAGCTAGCCCAAAAGCACGATCTGACACGACCTCAAGTCGTGGAGCGATTGATAATCATGGAGTCTGGAATGGGCATGATAGAAAAATACTTCACCCACCACGCATCGAAAGAGATAGCAGCAGAGACCATCAGCAGTGCACCGACGCAACCAGCTCGCGCCCAGGTGATAATTGATAAGAGCCCAGCCGCTCTCCTAGCACCTCAGAACCAACCGACCCTAGAAGCAAAGCCAGAGCCCAGCTCAGCATTCATGAGTGATAGCGCCAACCCAGTGATCGACCATCTTGTTAGTGAAAACCTAGAGGCACAACCCAATAAAAATGCTTCGTCCCACTTCGAAACAGACAGGCCGCCCCTGAGCATTCAGGCAACCACGCAAAGCCCACCCAGCAGAGGTGAGCGCCCCCAGACCCTCGGGGATATCCTGCGCGAAAAAGAAGAGGAAGAGTCCCGTCGTTTGAAAGCTGAGATTGGGTCTATTTAAACCAGGCCACGCGACATCTTTTCAGGCAAGCATAGGCGGGACTATCCGGACTATCCCCCACCCCACCCCGGAAGACGTAGGCCGCTCGCAAAAGCCGCAGTAATCCAGAGAGGTCTGTTCTGAACCGATAGGATAAGGTCTGTTTGCATTCGCACTGATTACTATTCGGTAACCGCCAACCCGACATAGCAGCGCAAGGCGCCAGCAAGTCTCAATTCACTACCATTTAACTACCAGAAAGCCTAAATCGCAGATATGAAAAAGCCCAACCTTTTCAGATTGGGCTAAGTCATTGAAAAATATGGTCGGGACGGAGTGATTCGAACACTCGACCCCTAGCACCCCATGCTAGTGCGCTACCGGACTGCGCTACGCCCCGACTAGGCGTGAATCTCATTCCTCATCTCGAAGAACGCTCAAGAATATATCGCAACCTTTTGAAAACTGGAAGTATTCAAAAGCATGATTTTATTTCTTGAGCACCACCAACACATCTTCCAATTCGGCAATCATCTGTCGAATCATTTGCTTGTATTGGGTGGTGTCGTCTTTGGCTTCATCACCGGACAATCGCAAGCGTGCGCCGCCGATGGTGAATCCTTGATCGTAAAGGAGCGCGCGGATCTGCCGGATCATCAGCACGTCTTGTCGCTGATAGTACCGGCGGTTTCCGCGGCGTTTGACGGGGTTGAGTTGAGGAAACTCCTGCTCCCAGTAGCGCAGCACGTGCGGTTTTACCGCACACAGCTCGCTAACTTCACCAATGGTGAAGTAGCGTTTGCCTGGGATGACGGGTAGCTCGTCGTTATGACTTGGTTCCAGCATAAGCCTCAACTCGGGCCTTCAACTTCTGCCCTGGACGAAAGGTGACCACACGGCGAGCCGTGATCGGGATTTCTTCACCCGTTTTCGGATTGCGGCCAGGCCGCTGGCGTTTGTCCCGAAGGTCGAAATTGCCGAAACCGGACAATTTGACTTGTTCGTTGTCTTCAAGAGCGTGCCTGATTTCCTCAAAAAACAGTTCGACCAATTCCTTGGCTTCCCGTTTATTCAGGCCCAGCTCTTCATACAGACGTTCCGCCATCTCAGCTTTCGTCAGAGCCCCCATACGTCACTTCCTTAACGTGGCGTTCAACCTTTGTTCGAGCGAGGTGAGGATGTTTTGCGTCGTGGTATTCACCTCATCGTCATTAAGAGTGCGCGATGGATGCTGCCAGGTCAAGCCGACTGCAAGGCTTTTTCTATCAGGATCAATGCCTTTACCCTGATATACGTCAAATAGCCTGAGGTCTGTCAGCCATTCGCCTGCATTTTCACGGATTACGTCCAGTACGGCACTGGCCGCGACGTCCTTGGCCGCAATCAGTGCCAAGTCACGACGTACTTCAGGAAAACGTGATAACTCCTGGAATTTAGGCATTTTACCCAATGCCACTTCAGCCAGAACCAGCTCGAAAACGAAGACCGGACGGTCGAGACCGAGGGTTTTCGACAGTTCAGGGTGAATAGCGCCGACGAAACCGACCAATCGGCCTTCACGTTCGATGCGTGCGGTTTGACCCGGGTGCAACGCAGGATGTTTTCCCGGTACGAAAGTGAACGAATTCAGTGCACCGGCAAAGCCCAGCACCGCTTCCACGTCGGCTTTGACGTCGAAGAAGTCCACGACATCGCGACCTTGTGCCCAGCCTTCCGGCAGACGGCTACCGCAAACAACACCCGCCAACATCGGTTCTTGCCTCAGGCCTTCCAACTGACCGACGAAACGCAGGCCACTTTCGAACAATCGAACACGATCCTGCTGACGGTTCAGGTTGTGCTGAAGCGCCTTGACCAGACCAGGCCATAGGGACGAGCGCATGGCGGCCATGTCGTTCGAAATCGGGTTGGCCAACAACAGCGGTTCGACACCTGGATTAAACAGCTCGAATTGTTTCGGATCGATGAAACTGTAGGTGATCGCTTCCTGATAACCACGGGCCACCAGCAGACGGCGCAGCTCAGGCAGATCACTACGCGCTTCAGCCTTGGCTTGCGGCGCAAGGCGAGCTTGAGGGTAGCGAACCGGTAGACGGTTGTAACCGTACAGACGAGCCAGCTCTTCGATCAGATCGACTTCCAGACTTATGTCGAAGCGATGGCTTGGGACCTCAACGCGCCACTGCCCTGCCCCATCGGCAGAAATTTTCAGACCCAAGCCGCTGAGCAGTCGCTCGACTTCGGCCGAATCCATTTCCATACCCAGCATCTGAGTGACGCGTTGCGCACGCAGAGTAACCGGCGCAATCGACGGCAGATGCTGCTCGCTGACGGTTTCGATAACCGGGCCGGCTTCGCCGCCAGTGATTTCCAGCAGCAGGCCAGTGGCGCGCTCCATGGCTTCACGGGCCAGTTGCCAATCGACGCCACGCTCGTAGCGGTGGGAGGCGTCGGTATGCAGGCCGTACGAACGAGCCTTGCCAGCAACAGCAATCTGATCGAAGAACGCGCTTTCCAGGAATACATCGCGAGTGGTCGCGGTGTTGACACCGCTGTGCTCACCGCCCATGACGCCGGCGATAGCCAAGGCGCGGGTGTGGTCGGCAATCACCAGCGTATCGCTGCGCAGGCTGACTTCCTGACCGTCGAGCAGAACCAGCTTCTCGCCTTCTTCGGCCATGCGTACGCGGATGCCGCCATTAATTTCGGCGAGATCGAAGGCATGCAGCGGTTGGCCCAGTTCCAGCATCACGTAATTAGTGATGTCGACGGCAGCGTCGATGCTGCGCACGTCGGAACGACGCAGACGTTCGACCATCCACAGCGGTGTTGGCTTGGAAAGATCGACGTTACGAATCACGCGACCCAGGTAACGCGGGCAAGCAGCCGGCGCCAGCACTTCGACCGAGCGCACTTCATCGTGCACGGCTGCAACTGTAGCAACGACCGGGCGGGTGACTTTAGCGGCATACAACGCACCAACTTCACGGGCCAGACCGGCCAGGGACAGGCAGTCGCCGCGGTTCGGGGTCAGGTCGACCTCGATGCTGGCGTCGTCCAGGCTCAGGTATTCACGGATGTCCTGACCGACCGGCGCATCGGCCGGCAATTCCATCAGGCCGTCGTTACCTTCGCCGACTTGCAGCTCTGCTTGCGAGCACAGCATGCCGTTGGATTCAACGCCACGCAGCTTGGCTTTCTTGATTTTGAAGTCGCCCGGCAGTTCGGCACCGATCATGGCGAACGGGATTTTCAGGCCCGGGCGTACATTTGGCGCACCGCACACAACCTGAAAAGTCTCCGAGCCATTGCTGACCTGGCAAACGCGGAGCTTGTCGGCGTCCGGGTGTTGCTCGGCGCTCAGCACCTCGCCCACGACCACGCCACTGAATTCACCGGCGGCCAGCGTAACGCTATCGACCTCAAGACCGGCCATCGACAGACGAGCAACCAGCTCGTCGCGACTTACCTGCGGGCTTACCCAGCCAAGCAGCCATTGTTCACTGAATTTCATCCTGCTCTCCTAAGAATTCGTTACGACTAGCGAAATTGCGCGAGGAACCGCAAGTCGTTGTCGAAGAACAGACGCAAGTCGTTCACGCCGTAACGCAGCATGGCCAGACGCTCGACGCCCATGCCGAAGGCAAAGCCCGAAAACTCTTCCGGATCGATCCCCGACATGCGCAACACGTTCGGGTGAACCATGCCGCAGCCCATCACTTCCAGCCAGCCCGTCTGCTTGCAGACACGGCAGCCTTTACCGCTGCACATCACGCATTCCATGTCGACTTCAGCGGATGGCTCGGTGAACGGGAAGTAGGAAGGACGGAATCGCACGGCCAGTTCTTTTTCGAAGAACACGCGCAGAAACTCTTCGATGGTCCCTTTCAGGTCGGCGAAGTTGATATCGCGGTCGACCAGCAGGCCTTCGACCTGGTGGAACATCGGCGAGTGGGTGATATCGGAGTCGCTACGGTACACACGGCCCGGGCAGACGATGCGGATCGGCGGCTGTTTCGATTCCATGGTGCGGACCTGTACCGGCGAGGTATGGGTGCGCAACAACATGTTGGCATTGAAATAGAAGGTGTCATGCATCGACCGGGCCGGGTGATGGCCTGGGATGTTGAGCGCTTCGAAGTTGTGGTAGTCGTCTTCGACCTCAGGGCCTTCGGCGATGCCGTAGCCGATGTGGGTGAAGAACTGTTCGATACGTTCCAGAGTGCGAGTAACCGGATGCAGACCACCAGAGGTCTGACCACGGCCAGGCAGGGTCACGTCAATGGACTCGGCGGAGAGTTTGGCGGCTAGATCAGCCTCTTCAAACAATGCCTTGCGCGCATTGAGAACCTCTGTGACACGCTCCTTGGCAACGTTGATCAAAGCACCGACTTGCGGGCGCTCTTCTGCCGGCAAATTCCCCAGGGTCTTCATCACCTGAGTCAATTCGCCCTTTTTGCCTAGGTAGTGAACCCGGATTTGCTCCAGGGCATTGATATCTTCAGCGCTTTGCACAGCCTCTAGTGCTTGAGAGACGAGCGCATCCAGGTTTTCCATGTACAGACTCCAGATACAAAATAGGGGAAGAGCTTGAAGGCTCTTCCCCTATTTATGACGTTTAACACCTGGCCCCACAAAGGTGAGGCCGGGTGACTGTCGGGGGTACTTAAGCCAAGGTGGCTTTAGCTTTCTCGACAATCGCAGCAAACGCCGCTTTTTCGTTCACTGCCAGATCAGCCAGAACCTTACGGTCGATCTCGATGGACGCTTTTTTCAGGCCGGCGATGAAACGGCTGTAGGACAGACCGTTGATACGTGCACCAGCGTTGATACGAGCGATCCACAGAGCGCGGAACTGACGTTTTTTCTGACGACGGTCACGGTAGGCGTATTGGCCTGCCTTGATTACCGCTTGCTTGGCAACACGGAATACGCGCGAGCGAGCGCCGTAGTAGCCTTTAGCAAGTTTCAGAATTTTTTTGTGACGTTTACGGGCAATGACGCCACGCTTTACACGAGCCATGAGTTACTTCCTCTATTCTTAACCAAAAATTAGCAAAGGCGCAGCATGCGCTTGACTTTTGCGACGTCACACGGTGCCAGCAAGCTGCTACCGCGCAGTTGACGCTTACGCTTGGTCGACATTTTGGTCAGGATGTGGCTCTTGAAAGCGTGTTTGTGCTTGATACCGTTAGCAGTTTTCAGAAACCGCTTAGCAGCACCACTTTTAGTTTTCATTTTTGGCATGTTCGGATACTCCGCATTCAGTTGATAAACATAATCAGAAGGCCTGCCGTGCCCTATTGATTACTTCTTCTTTTTCGGGGCGATGACCATGATCAGCTGGCGTCCTTCCATCTTAGGATGCTGTTCGACCGAACCGTACTCGAGCAAGTCACCTTCAACTCGCTTGAGGAGTTCCATCCCCAGCTCCTGGTGGGCCATCTCACGGCCGCGGAATCGCAAGGATACCTTGGCCCTGTCCCCATCACTCAGGAAACGTACCAGGTTGCGCAGTTTTACCTGGTAATCCCCTTCCTCCGTCCCTGGACGAAACTTGATTTCTTTAACCTGAATCTGCTTCTGGTTTTTCTTGGCCGCGGCAACCTGCTTCTTCTTCTCGAAGATCGATTTGCCGTAGTCCATCAGTTTGCAAACAGGGGGTACTGCATCGGCGGAAATTTCCACCAAATCCAGTTTGGCCTCTTCAGCCTTAAGAAGCGCGTCTTCAATTGACACAATCCCAAGCTGTTCACCTTCAGCCCCAATTAACCGAACCTCGCGTGCCGAGATATTCTCGTTGATCGGGGCTTTCGGTGCAGCTCGTTTATCTTGTCTCATTTCACGCTTAATAGTAATTACTCCGAATCTGGGCGACCACGCCGGGAAACCGCTTGCGCGAGAAACTCAGCGAACTGGGCGACGGGCATCGAGCCCAGGTCAGCACCTTCACGAGTACGCACAGCGACAGTCTGCATCTCGACTTCCCGATCTCCAATAACCAAGAGATAAGGAACCTTGAGCAAAGTATGCTCGCGGATTTTAAAGCCGATCTTTTCATTTCTCAAGTCAGACTTGGCACGAAATCCGCTTTCATTGAGAGTTTTTTCAACCTCAGCGGCAAAATCGGCCTGTTTATCTGTGATGTTCATGATCACTGCCTGGGTCGGAGCCAGCCACGCAGGGAATGCACCCTCGTAGTGCTCGATCAGGATTCCAACGAAGCGTTCGAAGGAGCCGAGGATCGCCCGGTGCAACATCACCGGGTGCTTGCGACTGTTGTCTTCGGAGACGTATTCGGCTCCCAGACGGACAGGCAGGTTAAAATCGAGCTGCAGGGTACCACACTGCCAGACGCGGCCGAGGCAATCTTTCAGCGAGAACTCGATTTTCGGACCATAGAAAGCACCTTCGCCCGGCTGCAGATCGTATGGCAGGCCAGCGCTATCAAGGGCTGCAGCCAATGCAGCTTCGGCGCGATCCCACAGTTCGTCGGAGCCGACGCGTTTTTCCGGACGAGTGGACAGCTTCATTTCGACTTCTTTGAAGCCGAAGTCGGCGTAGACGTCCATGGTTAGTTTGATAAATGCGGCGGATTCGGCCTGCATCTGCTCTTCGGTGCAGAAGATGTGGGCGTCGTCCTGAGTGAACGCGCGCACACGCATGATGCCGTGCAGCGCACCCGATGGCTCATTGCGGTGGCAGGCACCGAATTCGGCCAGACGCATCGGCAACTCACGGTAGCTTTTCAGGCCCTGATTGAACACTTGCACGTGGCAAGGGCAGTTCATCGGCTTGATGGCGTAGTCGCGGTTTTCCGACTGAGTGGTGAACATGTTGTCGGCGTAGTTGGCCCAGTGCCCGGATTTCTCCCAGAGGCTGCGGTCAACGACCTGTGGAGTCTTGATCTCCAGATAGCCGTTGTCACGCTGAACCTTGCGCATGTACTGCTCGAGCACTTGATACAAAGTCCAGCCGTTCGGGTGCCAGAACACCATGCCCGGCGACTCTTCCTGGGTGTGGAACAGGCCCAGACGCTTGCCGATTTTGCGGTGATCGCGCTTTTCAGCTTCTTCGATGCGCTGGATGTAAGCCGCCAACTGCTTTTTGTCGGCCCATGCGGTGCCATAAACGCGCTGCAATTGCTCGTTCTTGGCATCGCCACGCCAGTAGGCACCGGACAACTTGGTCAGCTTGAAGGATTTCAGGAAGCGAGTGTTCGGCACGTGCGGACCGCGGCACATGTCGACGTATTCTTCGTGATAGTACAGACCCATGGCCTGTTCGTTCGGCATGTCTTCGACCAGGCGCAGCTTGTAGTCTTCGCCGCGGGCCTTGAACACTTCGATCACTTCGGCGCGTGGAGTGATTTTCTTGATCACGTCGTAATCTTTTTCGATCAGCTGCTGCATGCGCTGCTCGATCGCGGCCAGGTCGTCCGGAGTGAAAGGACGTTCGAAGGCGATATCGTAATAGAAGCCTTCGTCGATGACCGGACCGATAACCATCTTCGCCGTCGGGTACAGCTGCTTGACCGCGTGACCCACCAGGTGGGCGCAAGAGTGGCGAATGATCTCCAGCCCCTCTTCATCCTTTGGCGTAATGATTTGTAGCGTGGAATCGCTATCGATGATATCGCTGGCGTCGACGAGCTTGCCATTGACCTTGCCGGCCACGGTGGCTTTGGCCAGACCGGCACCAATGGATGCGGCGACCTCGGCTACGGAAACCGGGTGATCGAATGAACGTTGATTGCCGTCGGGAAGAGTAATAGTTGGCATGGCGCCTCCTCTCCTAGTGGTGACCCCTACCAAAGGTCACGTGGGTTGGGATGAGCCAGTACAAGATCCGATCCAGGCCATTCAATGACGAACGCCTGCCTTACAGCGGCAGGAGCCTTGCGGCCAACCGGAAAACCGAACCAGAGTGACTGGGATTCAAATCAGGGTTATTCGCACATTTGCCGCTACCGGGACCGAAGGTCATCCGGGGCCTGCAAACGCCCGAGCGGGGCATGCTAGCACAGATGAACGGTCGTCGATGCAACGACGCTTTGTGCTGGGGCAAATCATTCAATTTATGCCAGAGTGCTGAACTTGAACCCCGCTTTACCCCTCAGATAACAAGACATTGACCCACAAGGAGCATCCCAGCATGCGTCTGAATCGTTTGTTCGCAGTAGTCGCCCCAATTGTTCTGCTGCTGCCACTGGCGGCCCATGCCGATTGGCCAAAGGGCGAGCGCGAGAAATACATGGCTCAGTGCACAGAAGCGGCCACTCCGCAGATCGGTGCTGCAGCAGCGAAGGCTCACTGCGCTTGCGGCGCCGATGCGATCAAATCGTACCCTGCCAAAGACATCCAGTCCCTGATGGACAACACCGCCAATGACGCCCTGAAACAAAAAGCACTGACTCAAATTGGCGCCTGTAAAGCCGATAACAAGGTGAAAAAATAAGCCCGACCGAGCGCTTTTTGCGCCTGCAACGACAGTAAAAAGCCTCTGAAAACCGCCTTTTCGTACAATTTATTCAGGTTTTACAGGTTTTTTTATTGTCTTTACTTTTGGCTGAAAGCCTTTTAAAACGGGGCTTGCAGCCAAACAATGCAACAAACAGAACGCGACTGCAGGGCAAAGAGCACGTCCGGGGGGCTCCCAAAGCGAACATTTCGACTATGATACCCCGGTGTGCCCAGTTGGCCTGAGCAGCACAGCACTACTGAAAATATATGTTTCTTGGAGATACACCATGTCTAATCGCCAAACCGGCACCGTTAAATGGTTCAACGATGAAAAAGGCTTCGGCTTCATCACTCCTCAAGGTGGCGGTGACGACCTGTTCGTACACTTCAAAGCTATCGAAAGCGACGGTTTCAAAAGCCTGAAAGAAGGCCAAACCGTTTCCTTCGTGGCTGAGAAAGGCCAAAAGGGTATGCAAGCTGCACAAGTCCGCGCTGAGTAATTTTCAGCCGCACTAAAAAAACCCCGTCCATGTGACGGGGTTTTTTATGGGCGAAACAAAAGTCTGATTGATCAGCCGCAATTGACGCGGGTGACGACCCGATTGGCATCAGTGTTCAGGTTCAGCCGATCGGAGCGGTATTCCAGGGTCACCATGTCAGTGGGCAAGAGGAACCGTGCATTTTGTGCCCCTGCGCGGGTACGCGCCTGCTCCAGCAGTTCAGGCGAAGCCTTTTTGCCAATGGTGAATTCGGCAGCCTTTGCCTCACAACGGCTGTGGCCCGTATCCGTCGTCGTGACAGGGTCTGTTGTCGACTCGGTGGAGGTAGTGCTGCAACCGGCCAGCATGGCAACGGCCAACAAAGTACCCAATGACGCGAGCTTCCAAGGCATGAAGCCTCCTTTTTTCAATAGTTAAGCTGAGATCGTGCGACCGCCAATCTAGCGTTTGGTTTCACAGGGAGTGCTAGCACCCCGCCCTCGATCTGGACACGCGGCGAGTTTGCCTGAGCATTCCCTGACGTTCATCTCGTAATCGTGACTGAATATGAACAGCGCTCAATAGACGTCAATGTAGTCGAACGGTGGATTCGGCCAATTTTCCTTGAGCGCGTTGAAAATCTGCATGACCCAGACCTCGTCGCTGGCCGCGACCAATCCTACATAACCGGAACCCTTGGCCCACGTCTCCAGACGAAACAGCAGCCCGCTGATATCAGTGCCGCCCACAACACCTGATGAAATGTAGGCGATGCCGCCCTTGGTCACCCGCAATTGAGTGTGTTCATCGTCGCTGGCAGAGGCCAGCAGCTGACGCACGGCCTCAAAGGTCAAGCCGTCAGGAGCGTTCAAATCGATCTGCACAGCACAGTCCTTGAAAATTCGTCAAAGACCAAGTGTCGCATAGCCCTCCCCTCATGCCTAAGTCGGAGTGTCAAAAGCCGCGCAAAATGGTTAACTCGACACTCAGACTTTCCCGACTTCACGAGCGCCATCATGACCACCGTAAGCATCGACGCCGACATCAAAGCCAAGTGGCCACAGGGCCACAGCTCCTACAGCCCGGGCAGCCCGGAAGAGTTGGCAATCATTGGCATCGATCTATTGGTCAAGGAGCTCGGGACGCAAGCCGCCCAGACATTCATCGCACAAATATTCGAGAAGTACCCCCTCAACTATAGGGGCCTGACAGATAGCGAGTGAACGTAAAACCCGCAGGCTGACACCTGCGGGCGTAGGGCTTACTTTAGACGAGCCAGACGCTCGGTCAGCAGGTCAAAGAAGCCCTGGGCGTCACCACTTTCAACCCAGAAGGCGTTCTTCGGCGCTTTAAGGCCGTCATACCAGTCGACGATGGTTTGGCCGAACGTCGGGCCTTCGCGGCTATCGACGACCACATTCACCGAACGACCGGTGAACAACTCAGGCTTGAGCAGGTAGGCGATGACGGTTGCGTCATGCACCGGACCACCAGGAATGCCGTAGTGCTCCATGTCACCTTTGACGTATTCATTGAGAATATCGCCTACCAGCTTGCTGGCATTGTTGTTGATTGCCGCGATCTGCTTCAGGCGCGCTTCGCTGGTGAGGATCTTGTGGGTCACATCCAGCGGCAGGTAGGTCAGCTTCACGCCACTTTCCAATACCACCTGCGCAGCCTGTGGGTCGGCGAACAGATTAAATTCGGCCACCGGGGTGATGTTGCCACCATTGAAGTGCGCACCGCCCATGATCACCACTTCCTTGATGCCCTGAATGATTTCAGGTTCCTGGATCAGCGCCAGGGCCAGATTGGTCTGCGGACCCAGCATGGCGATGGTGATGCTGTGGGGCTTGGCGGCCTTCAAGGTATCGATCAGGAAATTGACCGCATTGCCTTCGGCCAGTCCTTTCTTCGGTTCATGTACGGTGACGCCCGACAGGCCTTCCTTGCCATGGATGTTCTCGGCATAAATCGGCGTACGCATCAGCGGCTTCGGTGCGCCCGCGTAGACCGGCACCTCCTCGCGCCCCGCCCACTCGCGGGCCAGCCGCGCATTGCGCGAAGTCTTGTCCAGACGCACATTGCCGGCGACGGTGGTCAGCGCACGAATGTTCAGCTCTTCCGGCGACGCCAGCGCAAACAGCAAGGCGACCACGTCGTCGGCACCCGGGTCTGTGTCGATAATCAAGTCGATTTTTTCCGCCGCCTGGGCGCTTGTTGCGGTAATCAGGGACAAAAGCAGCAGACTCCGGAGCAGGTGGTGCAGTTTCAGAGCATAGCGGTGCATAGCGCACTCCTTGTGCGTGGGACAGCAGAAAGACAACAGCGAGTTAGAACGTTACCCCCGCCACCAGCACGATATTGCAATACGGCTGACATTCGCCTGTACGAACAATCGCCCGTGCCTGTCGGCTGAGGACTTTGAATTGGTCATGACTGAGCAGCTCACGCTGACCTAGCGCACCTTCAGCATTCAGCTCATCGAGTGTCGCCAACACCGAAGGTTTCTTGCCCAGGATCTCCTGGGCCAGCACATGGCTCTCGACCTGCATTTCGCTGAGCACAACCTTCAACGTGCTGATGAAATCCGGGATGCCATGGGTCAGGGCCAGGTCGATCAGTTCAACGCCTGGCGGCACCGGCAGGCCTGCGTCGCCGATCACCACCCTGTCGCCATGGCCCAGGGATGCGATCAGCCGCGACAGTGCAATATTGAGCAAAGGTGTCTTTTTCATGGTGCTTTAAAGGCCTGTACGTCGGACAAGGTGGGGATCGAGGGTTGTGCGCCGGAACGGGTCACCGACAGCGCCGCGGCGACTTGGCCGAAACGGATTGCTTCGGCTTCGCTTTTGCCGGCCGCCAGTGCCGCAGCGAAACCACCGACGAAAGTGTCGCCTGCCGCCGTGGTATCGACAGCTTTCACCTTCGGTGCAGGGAAATGCTCGAAGCTTTTGCCGTCGGCAAACAGCGAACCCTGAGCCCCCAAGGTGATGATGACCTTGCCGGCGCCCATGACGATCAATCGGGTCGCAGCGGTTTCAGCAGATGCCAGAGAATCCACTGGCAAACCACTCAGGGCCGAGGCCTCGCTCTCGTTGGGAATCAGGTAATCGATGGACGCGTACCAACCCGCCGGCAGCGGGCGGCTGGCCGGCGCCGGATTGAGGATCACGGTCTTACCCAATTCACGGCCGCGCTTGAGCGCATGACCGACAGTGGCATCCGGCACTTCCAGCTGACAGATGATCACGTCCGCGGCCTGCAATACTGCATCGAAACGGTCGATCACCGCTGGCGTCAGCGCGCCATTGGCACCGGCAACGATCACAATTGCGTTCTGGCTGTTGTCATCGACCACGATCAATGCGACGCCGCTGGAATTGTCGACGGTGCTGACCGCCTGGCAATCAATCTGCTCGGCCAACAGCGCCCCGCGCAGTTCTTCGCCGTAGGCATCGCTGCCCACGCAACCGACCATCGACACCTGCGCTCCCAGCCTCGCCGCGGCAACCGCCTGATTCGCACCCTTGCCACCGGAGACCGTGGCAAACGACTCGCCGATCAGCGTCTCACCGCCACGGGGCAGCCGTGGCGCCCGGGTGACCAGGTCCATGTTCAGGCTGCCTATAACCACTACTTTTGCTGGCATACATCACTACTCATCAATTCTGTTTCAGCGGTGCTTTTGATTTAGCGGCTTTTTATTTCAACGGAACTGGGCGAACACGCCGGCCAGCGGCGCAGTCGACTCCCGCAGGACAATACTGGGCGTCACGATCCGTTGATCGGTGGCCATATTCGGTGTGGCGATTCTTCTTAAAAGCACTTCGGCCGCCATCTCACCGAGTTGCAGAATCGACTGCCCCACGGTGGTCAGCGCCGGGTACACATAGCGACTCATCTGAATATCGTCGAAGCCGATCACCGACAGCTCCGTCGGCACACGAATATTGCGCTCGGCCGCCGCTCGCAGCACACCGATGCCAATCATGTCGTTACCGGCGAAGATCGCGCTCGGCGGGTTCTTTTCCAGCAAGATCGCGGCGGCGTTGTAACCGCCGGTGCTGGTGAAGTCGCTTTCAAACATGCGCTCGCGGGGCACTTCGACACCCGCCTCTTTCAGGGCACGGCAATAACCGGCCAGACGCATCTGCGCCACGCTGGTACTCGCCGGCCCACCAATGGTGGCGATGTCCCGATGCCCCAACTCCAAAAGGTGGCGGGTCGCCAGATAGGCGCCGTATTCGTGATCGATGCGCACCAGATCGGCATTTACACCTTCCAGCCCACGGTCAACGATCACCATCGGCGTACGCACGCCTGCCAGGCCTTCTGCCAGCCCCGCGTCACCGCCGGCCGAAGCGACGATTAGCCCGTCGATGCGTTTTTCCAGCAGCACGCGCAAGTAACTGCGTTGCTTGTCCGGGTTGTCGTCGGAATTACAGAGGATCACGCAGTAGCCGTTACGCTCGCAGTAATCCTCAATGCCTCGCGCCAATTCGGCGAAGTACGGGTTGAGGCTGTTGGGCACCAGCAAACCGATGGTCGCCGTGGTTTTGGCCTTGAGGGACCGGGCCACGGCACTGGGCACGTAGTCGAGGGTTTCGATCGCTGCCTCGACCTTGATCCGTACCTCTTCACTGACCGGCCGGGTCTTGTTCACGACGTGGGAAACCGTGGTGTAGGAAATTCCCGCGAGCGCTGCCACATCCTTGATCGTTGCCATGACTCAGGTCCGCCGGCTTGCGCGCTGACTGCGATAAGTATCAAGCACCACCGCCACCACGATCACTGCGCCGGTGATGATGCGTTTGGTGGGTTCAGTCGCGCCGATCTGCGCCAGGCCGGCCGCCAACACGGAAATGATCAGAACCCCGAAGAACGTGCTGATGACCGAACCCCGGCCCCCCATCAAGCTGGTACCGCCGATCACTACCGCGGCGATCACTTGCAGTTCAAGCCCGGAGCCGGCATTCGGATCTGCCGCTTCCAGA
The DNA here is from genome assembly GCF_054897825.1 of Pseudomonas sp. ZS1P83. Taxonomy (NCBI): domain Bacteria; kingdom Pseudomonadati; phylum Pseudomonadota; class Gammaproteobacteria; order Pseudomonadales; family Pseudomonadaceae; genus Pseudomonas; species Pseudomonas sp. ZS1P83. Next base: position 1,483,375 of record NZ_CM142706.1, on the reverse strand, counting down.
CGGGAAATCTGGAACAGCGCGGCAATACCGGCCAGCAATCCCATCAGACTGAACACCAGGATCTTGTAGGGCTTTGGATTGATTCCTGCCAGACGCACCGCCTCTTCGTTGGTACCGATGCCGATCAGGTAACGACCGAACACGGTACGCGTCAGCACCGCCTGGGCAATGAAGATGATCAGCAAGGCAATGATGAACGACGGCGAGATGCCGAAGGCGATCGGGTTGGACAACCAGGCAAAGGCGTCACCGATATAGGCCGTGCGCGATCCGGTCATCTGATACGCCACGCCGCGGGCCATTTCCAATACGCCGAGGGACACGATGAACGACGGAATCCGCCACGCAACGGTGATCGAACCGGTGATCGTCCCGGCCAGTGCCGCCGCCGCCATTCCGAGCAGCGCCGCAGGCAGTACGCTCCAGCCCCAACCCAGAATGGCCACGCTAACCGTTGACGCCGCGAGCGCGAGCACCGAACCCACCGACAAGTCGATGCCGCCAATGATCAACACGAACGTCATGCCGACCGCCAGCACCATCAAGTCCGGAATCTGGTTGGCCAGGGTGCTGAAAGTGTCGTAGGACAGGAAATGACTGCTCAGAACCGAGAACAGCGCGACCATTGCCAGCAAGGCACCGGCCAGGCCCAGATAGGTGCCGAGGCCGTAAAAGTTGCCACTACGTTTGCCGGCAGACACTGCAGTATTCATGTGAGATCCCTAGGCGCTGCTTCATTGAGCAACGCATCACGTTTTTGGTAGCCAGCGAACGCCGCGGCAAGCAAATCATCCTGGGTCCAGCTATCGCGCTCAAAGGTGTCGATCAGACGCCCCGCCGAGAGCACGCCGATCCGGTCGCAGATCAACATCAGTTCACGCAGGTCGCTGGACACCACCACCAACGCTTTGCCTTGACGGGTCAGCTCGCCGAGCAAGGCATAGATGTCAAACTTGGCGCCGACGTCGATGCCACGCGTTGGCTCGTCGAACAACAACACTGAACAATCGCGCTCCAGCCAACGGCCGATCACGACTTTCTGCTGGTTGCCGCCGGAGAGTTCCGACACCAGTTGTGTCGGGCTGGAGCTGCGGATGCGCATGGCGTCGATCTGACGCTGGGCCAGGGCCATCTCGTCACCGTTGTTGACGAATCCAACGCTGGAAATCACCGGCATGTTGCCCAAGGCAATATTGGCGCTGATTGATTGAGTCAGCAGCAGGCCTTCGCCCTTGCGGTCTTCGGTAATCAGGGCGATGCCATGACCGACCGCGTCCGCCGGTGACCGGATACTGACGACCTGCGCCGGCGAACCGAGCGCAACAGTGCCGCTGTCTGCAATGTCAGCACCGAAAATCAGCCGCAGCAACTCGGTGCGCCCTGCCCCGATCAAACCGGAAATCCCGTAGATCTCGCCGGCGCGTACTTCGAAGGATACGTCGCGAACCTTGTCGGAACGGGTCAGCCCTTTGACCGTCAAGGCTGGAGCACCAATCTTGCGCGGCCCCATGTCGATGTGTTCGCCGAGTTCACGACCGACCATCAGCGTAACCAGTTGCTCGCTGTTGTAATTAGCCATCGGTTCGACGCAAACCAGGTGGCCATCGCGCAGTACCGCAATACGCTGGGCGACCCGCGCCAGTTCTTCGAGACGGTGCGAGATATAGATGATCGAAACGCCGCGAGCTTGCAGACGAGTGATCTGCTCGAAGAGCATCTCGACTTCACGGTTCGTCAACATCGCAGTCGGTTCGTCGAGGATCAGCACGTGGCAATCGCCGATCAGGTTGCGGGCGATCTCCACCATTTGCTGGTGGCCTATGCCCAATTCGCCCACCAGCGTGTCCGGGTCAATCGCGTCGAGGCCGACCTGGGCCATGGCTTCGATCGCAGCCTTGCGCAATTGCTTGCGACTGATCCAGCCGCCGTTGCTGGGCATGTTGTCGAGAAACAGGTTTTCCGCCACCGACAGGGTCGGCAACAGATTGAGTTCTTGCATGACCATGCGGATGCCCAGGTCTTCAGCCTGGGTCCGGCTGCCAGGGCGGTAGTCCTGACCCTGGAATTGCATATGGCCGGTAGTCGGTGTGACCAGCCCACCGATGATCTTCGACAGCGTGCTTTTACCGGCGCCGTTTTCGCCGGTCAGCGCCAGCACTTCACCGCGCATCAGCGTCAGGTCGATGCCGGTCAGAACCGGCTGGGCGTAAGTCTTACCGATACCGCTGACCGAGAGGACAGCGTTCGGGGCGGGAACTGACATAAAAAATCTCCATGCGCTCGCCCGGACGGGCGAGCACCGTTGTGTCGCCAGAAGGACTACTGGGTGACCAGCTCCACCGGAGTTTCGATGACGCTATTGGCGCCGCTATCGACTTTCTCACCTTTGATGATCTTCAGCGCAGTCTCGATGCCAAACACGGCTTGCCTGGCTGCAAACTGGTCAGCAGTGGCCAGAACCCGGCCATCTTTAAGCATCGGCTTGATGGCGTTGATGTTGTCGTAACCGACCACTTGCACCTTGCCAGCCTTGCCCGCGGCACGCACGGCGGATACTGCACCGACGGCCATGCTGTCGTTGCCGGCCAGCAGGGCTTTGACTTGCGGGTACTCGCTGAGGATTGAGGCAGCAACCTTGTTGCCTTTGTCGATTTCCCAGTCACCGGACTGCAGGGACACGACCTTGATCTGCGCCGCTTCCATCGCATCCTTGAAGCCTGCGGTGCGGGCCTGGGCATTAGTGGTGGTGGAAACGCCTTCAATGATGCCGACTTCGTCACCGGCCTTCAGTTGCTTGGCCAGGTACTCGCCTACCAGACGCGCGCCTTGGCGGTTATCCGGGCCTACGAACGGTACGGTGATGTTCTTGCTTTTGACGACAGCCGGGTCCAGCTGATTGTCGATGTTAATCACGGTGATACCGGCATCGATGGCTTTCTTGATCACTGGAACCATGGCCTTGGAGTCAGCTGGCGCGATGACCAGCGCATTGACCTTGGCCAGAATCATTTGCTCGACGATGCGCGTCTGGCCAGCCGTGTCGGTTTCGTCTTTGATGCCGTTGGAGATCAGCTCGAAATCGCCGGAGTGGTCTTTCTGATAGGCCTTGGCGCCGTCTTCCATGGTCAGGAAGAATTCGTTGGCCAGGGATTTCATGACCAGCGCGACTTTGGGTTTTTCAGGGGTCTCGGCGAAGGCCGAAGAGACAGGCAACGCAGCGGATGCGGCAGCCAGCATAGCGATAGCGAGAAGACGTCCAGCGAATGGCAGCTTCATGGTTTCACTCCGATCTTATGATTATTGTGAGCAACGCTTGCGCTGGCGTAGGCTTCATTGCGCTCACCAGTGGATCAACCACCGGGAGCGCCGCGCAAACGTTTGCGTAGACCGAACTATGCGAACCCTGCCGGAATTTGTCAACGAGCAGAAATGACCATTTTTTTGAACGGGCTGGCAAAAAAGCTGGGCAATCACATCATGCCGTCGTGTTGACCGCCGATCCAGCACCGGAGCCCTTGGCCATTTCCTTATACAGGCTGTTCGCCGTTTCCAGAATTGCAGCGGTGGTATCGGCTATTTGCCCTTGAATCGCCATCAGGACGGTGGTCTTGGCTTCAGGCGTCGGGTAAGACGCCGATTGGGCCGCTGCCAATTGTTGCTGCTGTTGACGCAGCTGCTCTTGCAGCTCTTTCAGACGCTTGAGCAATGCCTTTTCCGCGACAGAGGCATTGTCGGCGCCATCCGTTTCAGTCGATTCCGCACTTTTACCCAGGCCAACAGCACCGGTTCTGACTTGCTTGCTGTCGCTTTCCTTCTCACCCAGCGCTTGATTCGCGACATCGGCCGTCTCATCACTCAACGCTCGAATCGTAGCGGCGGACTTACCGCCGATGGTGACGCCTATGGCATTTGGGATACCAACAGATAACGACATGTGAACTCCTGAAAAACAAAGATCCTTTAAAGAAGCATCGACCTATGCGCGGGTTTCTTTAGCACTGATTCGCAATCTGGCAAGGCGATTTACTCTACAGAGGTCGTAGTACTTTTCGGAGAGCCGAACACAAACGCTCAACACGTTCGGAAACCCGGACAACCGACGGTGTCACCATTTCACCAACCCGCATAAATACTGATAAAAATCATAAAGTTAAAAGTTTTTCTCATTCAAAGTACGACTGGTACAGATCCTGCTCTTCTCCTGCACCCCAAGCGTTCAGATCGGCCTGGGGCGTATCTAGATGAACCTGCATCAGCACCGTCTCACTACTAGAGAGAAAAATAATGACATCTGCTTTCAAGACCTTCGTTCCGGGCGCTTTGGCCCTCTTGCTGCTCCTGCCCACCGCCCTTCAGGCAAAAGAAGTCGAAACCCAACAGAAACTGGCGAACGTGGTGATCCTGGCCACCGGTGGCACCATTGCCGGCGCGGGTGCCAGCGCTGCTAACAGCGCTACCTATCAAGCGGCAAAAGTCGGCATCGAACAATTGATTGCCGGGGTCCCGGAACTCAGCCAATTGGCTAACGTTCGTGGCGAACAGGTGATGCAGATCGCGTCCGAAAGCATCACCAACGACAACCTGCTGCAACTGGGTCGTCGCGTGGCTGAACTGGCCGACAGCAAAGACGTCGACGGTATCGTCATCACCCACGGCACCGACACCCTGGAAGAGACCGCCTACTTCCTGAACCTGGTGGAAAAAACTGACAAGCCAATCATCGTGGTCGGCTCCATGCGCCCAGGCACCGCGATGTCGGCCGATGGCATGCTGAACCTGTACAACGCAGTGGCCGTGGCCAGCAGCAAAGATGCACGCGGCAAAGGCGTATTGGTGACCATGAACGATGAAATCCAGTCGGGTCGCGACGTCAGCAAAATGATCAACATCAAGACCGAGGCGTTCAAAAGTGCCTGGGGTCCACTCGGCATGGTGGTCGAGGGCAAGTCCTACTGGTTCCGCCTGCCTGCCAAGCGCCACACCATGGACTCGGAATTCGACATCAAAACCATCAAGAGCCTGCCTGACGTCGAGATCGCCTATTCCTACGGCAATGTCAGCGATACCGCTTACAAAGCGCTGGCGCAGTCCGGCGCCAAAGCCATCATTCACGCCGGTACCGGCAATGGGTCAGTCGCGTCCCGTGTAGTCCCAGCACTGCAAGCCCTGCGCAAGGACGGCGTGCAAATCATTCGTTCGTCCCACGTCAACGCCGGCGGATTCGTACTGCGTAACGCCGAACAGCCTGACGACAAGTACGACTGGGTTGTGGCGCATGACCTGAACCCGCAAAAAGCCCGCATCCTGGCCATGGTCGCGCTGACCAAGACCAACGACAGCAAAGAGCTGCAACGGATGTTCTGGGAATACTGATTCGCCCTCGCCTGACCGGTTCCGGTCGGGCATCGTTTTCACCACTCGCTAACCCAGGCGAGTGGTTCACGCCTCCTTCCGATAATTCGATAAAAATTTTCTCATCGTCCTACACCAAACGAAAAAAACCGCTGTCAGAGGATTTTCTTGAATTTTAAGCAGTTGCGAAAATGCCTACAGTTAAATACTGTATGCACGTACAGCTTAATAAGGATAATTCCGTGGCCAACACCTCTGCCTCTCCTGACGCCTATGAACGCATGGGTATGCGCGTTCAGAAAATCATCAATTCCCCCACCGCCCAAAAAGCCAAAGCCGCATTGATCTTCCGTCTACCGGACGAACCCGTGGACGAGTGGGAGCAATTGCTCGAAGAAATCGACGAGAACGACAACGTCACCCTCGCCTATCGCGACGATGGCGGTGTGCAGATTTTCTGGGTTGTGCCGAAGGAAGATTGAGTCAATGAGTTTTCGCTGGTTTGCTTTGCTGTTTCTGTTCATCACTCTCGGTGCCCAGGCTGGCGCCCCCCGTACCTTCAACGAAGCCAAGAAAGTTGCCTGGAAGCTCTACGCACCCCAATCCACGGAGTTCTATTGCGGGTGCAAATACACCGGCAACAAGGTCAACCTCGCCGCCTGCGGTTATGTACCGCGCAAAAACGCCAAACGCGCTTCCCGCATCGAGTGGGAGCACATTGTTCCGGCCTGGCAGATCGGCCATCAGCGTCAGTGCTGGCAAGAAGGTGGGCGCAAGAACTGCACGCGCTACGATCCGACCTATCAGAAGGCCGAAGCTGACCTGCACAATTTGGTGCCGAGCATTGGTGAGGTGAATGGTGATCGCAGCAACTTCAGTTTCGGCTGGTTGCCGGTGCAGTCGGGCCAATACGGTTCGTGCCTGACCCAGGTCGACTTCAAGGCGAAGAAAGTCATGCCCCGCCCATCCATACGCGGCATGATCGCTCGGACGTATTTCTACATGAGCAAGCAATACGGTTTGCGCCTGTCGAAACAGGATCGACAGCTGTACGAAGCCTGGAACAAAACCTATCCGGTAGAGGCTTGGGAACGTCAGCGTAACCAGAGCGTGGCGTGCGTCATGGGACGCGGCAACGAGTTTGTCGGCCCGGTCGATATGAAAGCCTGCGGTTAAGCGCTCGCTGAAATCGGCATAGGGGGCAGCCTTCCTAGGCCGCTCCCCTGCCACACCACCCGGCATGCGGCTCCGCACCGGGCGGTTCGAGAGATTGAGGTTATGAGAGTCGCACCAGTCTCAGCCTGTCGAACCATGCTATATCCAACACTCGATTCCACTCAAAACGACTGTTACGGCACCAGCTATACGAATTGGCCGCCACTTACCGGGCCTGCTGGCTCCCAGCGCCTTCAGTTCGCGGTAGATCGTCGGTCACAGGAAAAGTCCGTTACTGGACCACTGGACGTTCGACAACCAGCAATTCGATGTTCTGTTTCTTTGCCCGGACAAGCGCCGCACCCACTTCTGCCTGTTTGGCCTCGGCCTCGGCTTTCGAATTGAATGGCCCGACCAGAATCCGGGTCTTTCCATTTTCCCTGACAACATTGGAAACGAAACTGTGCTCAATCAGCCAGCCGCTAAGGTCGCTGACCGCCTGGGTTGTTTCGCCTCGAACTTCGAGATCCCATTGCGGCGCAGATGCTACCGAAGGTGCAGCCGCAGCTGTCGGCGGCGGCTTTTGCGCGTCCACGCTCTTGCCCTCACCGCATCCCGCCAGCGCCAGTACCGCGATTACCAAGACCTTTTTGCGCACAACGCTTCCCTCAGAATGCTTAAAGCGAAGATTTTAACATTCATGAATACTTTCCGAGTGCCGCAAAATGGGCTTAAAACAACGAGAATGATGGTTGCGGCCTCTGTATAGTTACGCCTTGGGAATTAATGCAGCATCTGCACGTCAGAAAGAGGCACCCAAACCGTGAGACTTCACACTAATCTATACATACCACCGACCTCTGCACTCGAATCAGGTGCCCTACAAAGCAATCAAGGAGAAGACCATGCTGATACTCACCCGCAAAGTCGGTGAAAGCATAAACATTGGTGATGACATTACGATCACCATTCTGGGCGTTAGCGGCCAGCAAGTCAGGATTGGCATTAACGCCCCGAAAGACGTTGCGGTGCATCGCGAAGAAATCTATCAGCGCATTCAGGCTGGCCTCACTGCTCCAGACAAACCGCAGACCCCCTGAATCCTGTTGTAGTCAGTAGCCAGCCCGTTTCACCCCAGAACCATGGCTGGCTAGAGATTCAAGCGCCGCATCGTCATCCGCTTGCTCGCCCCAGTCCCGAGACGGGTCACGGCACTTCGCTGCCATCCCCTCCAAAACGTGAAACCGATACTACCGGCAAGTCCCATGTCATGGCTGTCAGACGCTTCCGATTAACCCCGAGGAAGAGCCCGATCAATCGCGGCTAACCAAACGTCACGCCGCGCGCCATGCCCGTGGCAGCCACCGCTATCAGCAACACCAGCAACGCTTCGATATGACTGATTCGGGCAAACAGCTTTGTCCGACCGGTATCGATAGCCACGCCACGACCTAAGGCAATCCGCCATCTGATCAGCGTCACCATCGGCGCAACTTCAAGCAACAGGATAAGGACAAACAACGTCATCTTGAGATGGAACAGTGGCTGGTGAAGATAGTAGTCAGTGCCTTTTTCGTACCCTCCAAAGGCTCGCATCCCACCCGTTACCAAGAGAATGACTGCAGAGATTCCCCATAGATTGTCGGCGACCAAAACGCTGCGAACTTCCCCCGCACCTGCAGCCAGACGACGTAATGCAGTCCCGCGAGTCAGCACGGCCCAAAAGCCCAGCGCAAAGGCCAAGAGATGAATCGCCGCAAGAAACCAGTGAGTCAGCATCGAGATACTCCTGTCAGGACGAAATTTGGATTGGCCTGTCAGTAGTAGCCTATAAAGCGGAGGATTGCCTGGTGCCGAAATCCAGATGTGAAGAGCCCAGCGCGATGGCTGGGCTCTGGTTATTTTCTGTTTTCCATCATCTTGTCAGCGAGAGCTTTGGCCCTTTCAATCAACAGGTTCTGCCTGTCTTCATGAGTAGCCCCCCCTACAACCGGTGCCGTCAGATTGCTTTCCGCAATCAACGCAGCGCAGAAGTATCGATCCCAAACAGCCCTGTCCTCAGATGCCTGTTTGTTCGTTTGGTCGGCGATCATATGCGGCTCCTTTTGATGAGGTAGCACCGCTATCTTACGCCTGAATCGCAGACAACAAAAAAGGGCTCACCTTTCGATGAGCCCTTCTAGACCGCCCAGCAGAGCGGATTTTGTTTGGTAGGCGCGATTGGACTCGAACCAACGACCCCCACCATGTCAAGGTGGTGCTCTAACCAACTGAGCTACGTGCCTGCTGTGAGGCGGCATTCTACGGAATTCCGGAGGGGTGTCAACACCTTTTTTCGAGCTAACCCTATGAATATGCAAAATATTTAATTTTGCTGCTGCAAAGAAGATTTTGCGGTGGCTGGCGGCCGATTTTTATCTCGGGTAGGATCGACGCACTCGTAAAATATATTAAACAGAGGCTGCAGGATGGCGTACACCCCCTACCCGGAATCCTATTACGCCGCATCGGCCAATGCGGTTCCGCCGCGTCCGGCCCTGCAGGATGACGTAGAGACTGATGTCTGTGTGATCGGCGCCGGTTACACCGGTCTGTCCTCTGCCCTGTTTCTGCTGGAAAATGGTTTCCGGGTAACAGTGCTCGAAGCCGCGAAGGTGGGTTTTGGTGCGTCGGGGCGTAACGGTGGCCAGATCGTTAACAGTTACAGCCGCGACATCGATGTGATCGAGCGCAGTGTGGGCCCCAAGCAAGCGCAGCTGCTGGGGCAAATGGCGTTCGAGGGCGGGCGGATCATTCGTGAGCGGGTCGCCAAATATAATATCCAGTGCGACTTGAAGGACGGTGGTGTATTCGCCGCCATTACCGCTAAGCAGATGGGGCATCTGGAATCCCAGAAGCGTCTGTGGGAGCGTTTCGGTCACACGCAGCTTGAACTGATGGATCAGCGTCGCATCCGTGAAGTGGTCGCGTGCGATCAATACATCGGCGGCATGCTCGACATGAGCGGCGGGCACATTCATCCATTGAACCTGGCGCTGGGCGAAGCGGCAGCCGTCGAGTCGTTGGGCGGTATCATTTATGAGCAGTCGCCGGCGGTGCGCATAGAGCGCGGCGCGAATCCGGTGGTGCATACGCCTCAAGGCAAGGTCAGGGCCAAGTTCATCATCGTCGCGGGTAACGCATATCTCGGTAATCTGGTGCCGGAACTGGCTGCCAAATCGATGCCCTGCGGGACTCAGGTGATCACCACTGAACCCTTGGGCGACGCATTGGCCAAGAGCCTGTTGCCACAGGATTACTGCGTCGAGGACTGCAACTACCTGCTCGACTACTACCGTCTGACCGGCGACAAGCGCCTGGTCTTCGGCGGCGGCGTGGTGTATGGCGCGCGGGGTCCGGCGAACATCGAGGCGATTATTCGGCCGAAGATGCTCAAAGCATTCCCGCAGCTCAAGGACGTGAAGATCGATTACGCCTGGACCGGCAATTTCCTGCTGACCTTGTCGCGTCTTCCTCAGGTCGGACGCCTGGGCGACAACATCTACTATTCCCAAGGCTGCAGCGGCCATGGCGTGACCTACACGCACCTGGCGGGCAAGGTGCTGGCCGAAGCGTTGCGTGGCCAAGCCGAGCGTTTCGACGCCTTTGCCGACCTGCCCCACTACCCGTTCCCGGGTGGACAACTGCTGCGTACACCGTTCGCTGCGTTGGGCGCCTGGTATTACGGACTGCGAGACAAACTCGGCTTCTGACCGACAGACGCAAAAAAGGGGCAACTGCACAGTTGCCCCTTTTCATATCAGCTCGGGAAGCAGCTCGGCCGCACGTCGGGCATCGAGGAAGCAGACACCATCCATCATCACCTATGGCTTAGTCCCCGTTCAAAATCAGAAGTCGACGGTCGCCGAAAGGAGGTAGGTACGCGGGGTCGACAGCGTCAAGCCAGGTTCGCTGTCATCCGAGGCCCCGGCTGAACTCCAGTAGCGCTTGTCCGCTACGTTCTCGACATTGGCACGCAGGGTGATGTTCTTTTCCTCGACCTTGAACGCGTAGCGTGCGCCCACGTTGAAACGCTCCCAGGAGTCGATTTCCTTGTTGTTGGACGGGTCCAGATACTGCGAGCTGGAAAAAATGCCGCGGCTGGTCAGGGTCAGGCCCTGTACGGTCGGCATGTCCCCCTCGGCGCCCAGGTTGACGTTGTATTTCAGCGTAGCCGGCGCCTGGTTGCCGTCGAAGGTGCCATTGGTGGTGTTGAGACTTCACACCAAGCCCTTTGTGCGTTTTGCACCCAGGAACAACGGGAATAAATAAATGACGGACAGGCATTTCGGTCACGCAGGCGCCAGGGAGTCAGAGCTGCGCGTTATTGAAGGAAATCATATAGAAGAGTCAGAATTTATTGCACATCCGCACTTGGCCGGCGGATGCGAATCCCTGAGGGTCAGGGAAAAGGAGAGAAAAGCCAAATCGCAGACACAAAAAACCCCGATCTTTCGACCAGGGTCTTTGCTATCGACTCGAAGTAGACACTGGCATTACCAGCAGCTCTCTTCGTAGCTCCAAGGCGTTCAGTGGGCCTTGAAGCAGATATGGCGCAGCGGACGGGACTCGAACCCGCGACCCCCGGCGTGACAGGCCGGTATTCTAACCGACTGAACTACCGCTGCGTATCGCTTTGGACTTGCGTCCAATTAACTCGTCTGATTGGAAAGCTTCGAGGCTTATCAATCTCGAGGCAGGCGAACCTGACTCGGAAAATATGGCGCAGCGGACGGGACTCGAACCCGCGACCCCCGGCGTGACAGGCCGGTATTCTAACCGACTGAACTACCGCTGCGCGTCGGTGGAGGCTTTTAAAAGCTTCCATCTTGCTTTCGCAAGACTCTCGGAAGTGGTGGGTGATGACGGGATCGAACCGCCGACATTCTGCTTGTAAGGCAGACGCTCTCCCAGCTGAGCTAATCACCCGTTTGCATCTCCGAGGCCGCGAAATTTACGCAGGTACCGAAGCTAAGTCAATACCCCGCTTGAAGTTTTTCTGAAAAAGACAAAATCATGTCATTTCCCGCGGCGCTGCCAATGGCCACCTGCAACCTCAAGCCGCAGCTGTCGCGGCCCCGGCTCGGATTACTCGCTGTAAATCATCTTCTTGGTCATGCCGCCATCGACCACGAACTCCTGGCCTGTGACGAAACCGGCGTTCTTTGACAACAGCCAAGCGACCATCGCCGCCACGTCCTCGACCGTCCCTACCCTGCCCGCCGGATGCTGGGCATGGTCGGCATCGGTCAGCGGTTCGGCTCGACGCGCGGAGGGGTCTCGCGCATCGATCCAGCCCGGGCTGACCGCATTGACACGGATTTCCGGCCCGAGGCTGATGGCCAAGGCGTGAGTCAGGGCCAACAGGCCGCCCTTGCTCGCCGCATAAGCTTCGGTGTCGGGTTCCGACTGCCCGGCGCGGGTCGAGGCCAGGTTAACGATCGCACCGCTGTGAGCGCGCAGGTACGGTGCACAGTGCTTGGCCAAGAGCATCGGCCCACTGAGATTCACTGCCAGCACCCGATTCCAGTACGCCAGCTCAAGGCTTTCAAGGGTGATGTTGTGCGGATCGGCAACCGCCGCGTTGCACACCAGCGCATCCAGGCGCCCGAATTGCCCCAGCACCTCGGCGACGCCCAACGCCACCTGCCCTTCGTTCGCGACGTCCATGGCGATGAACCAGGCGTTGTCGCCGAGCACTTTCGCCACTTTCGAACCGCGCACTCGATCAAGATCGCTCAGCACCACCTGCCAGCCTTCGCTGATCAGCCACGCCGCAATACCCAGACCAATGCCCCGCGCAGCACCCGTGACCAGTGCGACGCGGCCATTGGTGCCGGTGGTCGGTGTGGACAACTCGATCACAAGGCCGCCAACCCGCGCGCCAGATCGGCTTGCAGGTCTGCCACGTCTTCCAGACCGACCGCGATGCGGATCAGGCTGTCACGAATGCCCGCCGCTTCACGCTCTTGCGGCGCCAGACGGCCGTGAGAGGTGGTGCTCGGGTGAGTGATAGTGGTCTTGGTGTCACCGAGGTTGGCGGTGATGGAAATCAGACGGGTCGCATCGATAAAGCGCCAGGCGCCCTCTTTGCCACCCTTGACTTCAAAACTCACGACCGCACCGAAGCCCTTCTGCTGACGCAGGGCCAACGCGTGCTGCGGATGGCTTTTGAGGCCGGCGTAATGGACTTTTTCGATGCCGTCCTCCTGCTCCAGCCACTCGGCCAGTTGCTGAGCGTTGGCGCAATGCGCCTTCATCCGCAGGCTCAGGGTTTCCAGGCCCTTGAGGAAGATCCAGGCGTTGAACGGGCTCAGCGTCGGCCCGGCTGTCCGCAGGAAACCGACGACTTCTTTCATCTGCTCGCTACGACCCGCCACAACACCGCCCATGCAACGGCCCTGGCCGTCGATAAACTTGGTCGCCGAATGCACAACGATGTCCGCGCCCATCTTCAGCGGCTGCTGCAACGCAGGGGTGCAGAAGCAGTTGTCGACCACCAGCAGCGCACCTTTGGCATGAGCGATTTGCGACAGTGCGGTGATGTCCACCAGCTCGGCCAGCGGATTGGACGGCGATTCAACGAAGAGCAGTTTGGTATTGGCCTTGATCGCTGCATCCCAGCCGGACAAGTCCGCCAGGGGCACGTAGTCGACTTCGATCCCAAAGCGCTTGAAGTACTTCTCGAACAGGCTGATGGTCGAACCGAACACGCTGCGCGACACCAGCACGTGATCGCCGGCGCTGCAAAGGCTCATCACCACCGCCATGATCGCGGCCATACCGGTCGCCGTGGCCACGGCTTGCTCGGCGCTTTCCAGTGCGGCAATGCGCTCTTCGAACGCGCGCACGGTCGGGTTGGTGTAGCGCGAGTAAACGTTGCCCGGCACTTCACCGGCAAAGCGTGCCGCCGCGTCCGCAGCGGTACGGAATACGTAGCTAGAGGTGAAGAACATCGGATCACCGTGTTCGCCTTCTGGCGTGCGGTGCTGACCGGCGCGTACGGCCAAGGTATCGAACGCTACGCCTTCGAGGTCGCTGTCCAGCCGACCGGCATCCCAATCCTGACTCATGCTGTCACTCCTTGCCCTGCTCGGTAATAGATACGAAACCGGCCTTGAGGAGGGGCACCTTTGTAGGAGCGAGGCTTGCCCGCGAAGGGTCCCTGGGGGACGCTAGAAGCTTCGCGGGCAAGCCTCGCTCCTACAGGCCGGTAAAAACTCAGTTGTTGTACAGATCGATGATCGCACTGACTGCCTGCGTCTTGACCTTGGAGGCATCGTTACGTGCCTGCTCGATCTTGTTCAGGTAAGCCTCGTCGATGTCGCCAGTCACGTACTGGCCGTCGAACACTGCGCAATCGAACTTCTCGATCTTGATCTTGCCGCCACCGACCGCTTCGATCAAGTCAGGCAGGTCCTGATAGATCAACCAGTCAGCGCCGATCAGGTCAGCCACGTCTTGGGTCGAACGGTTGTGGGCAATCAGCTCGTGTGCGCTCGGCATATCGATGCCGTAGACGTTCGGGTAGCGAACGGCCGGGGCCGCGGAACAGAAGTAGACGTTTTTCGCGCCGGCTTCGCGAGCCATCTGGATGATCTGCTTGCAGGTAGTGCCACGAACGATTGAGTCGTCCACCAGCATTACGTTCTTGCCGCGAAATTCCAGTTCGATGGCGTTGAGCTTCTGGCGTACGGATTTTTTCCGTGCAGCCTGGCCCGGCATGATGAAGGTCCGGCCGATGTAGCGGTTCTTCACGAAGCCTTCACGGAACTTGACGCCCAAGTGGTTCGCCAGCTCCAGGGCCGCGGTACGGCTGGTGTCCGGAATCGGGATAACCACGTCGATGTCGTGTTCTGGACGCTCGCGCAGGATCTTCTCGGCGAGTTTCTCACCCATGCGCAGGCGGGCCTTGTAGACCGACACGCCGTCGATGATCGAGTCCGGACGCGCCAGATAAACGTGTTCGAAGATGCACGGGGTCAGGGACGGGTTGGTCGCGCATTGACGGGTGTGCAGCTTGCCGTCTTCAGTGATGTAGACCGCTTCGCCCGGCGCGAGGTCGCGAATCAGGGTGAAACCGAGCACGTCCAGAGAGACGCTTTCGGAGGCGATCATGTACTCGACGCCTTCATCCGTGTGACGCTGGCCGAAGACGATCGGGCGGATGCCGTGCGGGTCGCGGAAACCGACGATGCCGTAACCGGTTACCATCGCCACGACCGCGTAACCACCGACGCAACGGTTGTGCACGTCAGTGACGGCCGCGAACACGTCTTCTTCGGTTGGCTGCAACTTGCCGCGCTGGGCCAGTTCGTGTGCGAACACGTTGAGCAGCACTTCCGAATCGGAGTTGGTGTTGACGTGACGCAGGTCAGATTCGTAAATCTCCTTGGCCAACTGTTCAACGTTGGTCAGGTTACCGTTGTGCGCCAGGGTGATGCCGTAAGGCGAGTTGACGTAAAACGGTTGGGCTTCGGCCGAAGTCGAGCTGCCCGCGGTCGGATAACGCACATGGCCAATACCCATGTGGCCGACCAGGCGCTGCATGTGACGCTGATGAAACACGTCACGCACCAGACCATTGTCCTTGCGCAGGAATAACCGGCCATCATGGCTGGTCACGATACCGGCAGCGTCCTGGCCGCGGTGCTGGAGGACGGTTAGCGCGTCATACAGCGCCTGATTGACGTTCGACTTACCGACGATACCGACGATGCCACACATGCGACGCAACCCCTACTTAATGGATCTGAACTGAACACAACTCACTGAGGCGTTTTGGCCATCGGCAAGAGGTGCTCCTTGAACGGTATCTCAGCGGGTACGCTGATACCGCTGGCAAGCCACTGACTGCTCCACCCGAGGATCAGGTTTTTTGACCAGTCTGCGACCAATAGAAATTTTGGCACGAGCTGTGACTCTTGCCACCACCCGTCCTGCTGTACCGGCCCCAGGCTCAACAGCCCGACCGCCACGACCACCAGCAACACGCCACGTGCGGCGCCGAAGGCCATGCCGAGGAATCGATCGGTCCCGGATAACCCGGTGACGCGAACCAATTCGCCGATAAGATAATTGATCATTGCGCCTACGATTAGCGTGGCGACAAACATGATGGCACAGCCCGTGATCACACGAGCCGACGGCGTTTGGATGTATCCGGCGAGGTACTCGGACAATGAACCACCGAACATCCAGGCGACGACTCCTGCGATGATCCAGGTCACCAGCGATAGTGCTTCTTTGACGAAGCCGCGGCTCAGACTGATCAATGCGGAGATGGCGACGATTGCAACGATCGCCCAGTCAACCCAGGTAAATGGCACAGTGCAGCCTACAGACGGATAAGGCGGCGCATTTTAGCAGAGCCCATGCTTATCGGTAAGCTGCGATTGTCAGTGCATTTCAAATCGGGGCGATAGTTTTAACCACGCTCAGGCTGGAAACGCACCACAAAACCCTTGAGATTTTGCTGGCGGCTCAACAAGTCACGCAAACGATCGGCTTCTGCGCGCTCGATCAGCGGTCCGACAAACACTCGATTCTTACCGTCAGCAGTGCGGATGTAGGCATTGTAGCCCTGACTGCGCAGGGATTTCTGCAGACTTTCTGCACTTGCACGGCTGGACAGACTGGCCAGCTGCACCGACCAGCTGACCGACAGGCCATTGGCATCGACGCGGCTTTGAGTCGTGTCCGGTTTGCCCGGTGCGGCCGTGATCGGCTGGCCAGGCGCTGTCGTAGGCTTGGCGACCGGAACAGGAGCCGGAGCGACCGGTTTGGCGGCAGGCGCCACCGGGACACTTGGGGCAATCGCTGTCGACGGCGCTTCTTGCTGAGCAATTTCATCATCACTCGGCACAGGCTCCTGAGGCAGCGCTTGCGGCTCAGGCACCCCCACCGGCTCGACCTGCACTTGCGGCATCGAAGGCGCTTGCGGCGCAGCCGGGGCTTCAACCGTCACTTGACGCTGTTCATCCTGACGGGAAAACAGCATTGGCAGGAAAATCACCGCCAGCGCCACCAGAACCAGGGCGCCAACCATGCGCTGTTTGTATGCCTTATCCAGCAATGCCATTTGCCGCTTCCTCCGTGGAGCGCCGGGCCAGCCATTCAAGGGCCTCGGCGACACAATAAAATGATCCGAACAACAGAATCTCGTCGTCGCTCGTCGCCAGCGCGCACTGCCCTTCCAGGGCAGCGGCCACGCTGTCATAGGACGTTACCGAGGCGCCAAGGTTCTGCAACGCCCCGTGCAAATCGGCAACCGGGCGCGCTCGCGGCGAATCCAGCGGCGCGACGGCCCAATGCTGGACACTAGCATTCAATTCACCGACAACACCATCCAGATCCTTGTCCGCCAGCAATCCGAACACCGCCAGACGCTTGCCAACCGGTGGCCGGCTGGCCAAGCGACGAGCCAGATACTCTGCCGCATGGGGGTTATGCCCCACGTCCAGCAACAGATTCAGGCGCTTGCCCTGCCAATCGAACTGACGGCGATCAAGGCGACCGACCACGCGCGTCGCTTTCAGGGCTTCAATAAGCTGTGCCTCCACCCAAGGCAAGCCGAGCAACAGGTAAGCCTGCAATGCCAGCGCGGCGTTTTCCATCGGCAGATCGAGCAACGGCAGATCATGCAGCTCGACCACACGCCCTTGAGCGTCAAGACCGCGCCATTGCCAGTTGTGATCGGTGATGCCGAGGTCGAAATCGCGCCCACGCAGGAAAAACGGACAATTGAGCTCGCGCGCTTTATCCAGCAAAGGTTGTGGAGGATTCAGATCGCCACACAGCGCAGGCGCGCTCCGGCGGAAGATACCGGCCTTTTCATAAGCCACGGACTCACGGGTATCGCCCAGATAGTCCGCATGATCGACGCCGATGCTGGTGACCAGCGCCATGTCGGCATCCACCACGTTGACGGTATCCAGACGCCCACCCAGCCCGACTTCCAGCACCACGGCATCTAGCCCTGCCTGTTGGAACAGCCAGAACGCCGCCAGGGTGCCCATTTCGAAGTACGTCAGGGAAGTGTCGCCACGCCCCGCCTCGACTGCAGCAAAAGCTTCGCACAGCTCGGCGTCCGTGGCTTCGATGCCATTGACCTGCACCCGCTCGTTGTAACGCAGCAGGTGCGGAGAATTGTAGACACCCACTTTCAGGCCCTGCGCCCGCAGCAACGAAGCCAAGAATGCGCAGGTAGAACCTTTGCCGTTGGTGCCGGTGACCGTAATCACCCGAGGCGCCGGCTTGCCCAGTCCCATGCGGGACGCTACCTGTTGCGAGCGTTCAAGGCCCATGTCGATGGCCGAAGGGTGCAACTGCTCAAGGTAGGCGAGCCACTCGCCCAGGGTACGTTGGGTCATAGGTTGGCAGGTACCGGTGGGACCACGATGGGTTCGATTGGCGCGGCGACGAATTTCGGCGTCGGCAGGCCCATCATTTGTGCCAGCAGATTGCCCAGACGCGGGCGCAGTTCCTGACGGTGAATGATCATGTCGATCGCACCGTGCTCCAGCAGGAACTCGCTGCGCTGGAAGCCTTCCGGCAGTTTTTCACGCACGGTTTGCTCGATCACGCGTGGACCGGCGAAGCCGATCAGGGCCTTTGGCTCACCGACAATCACGTCGCCGAGCATCGCCAGACTGGCGGAAACACCACCGTAGACCGGGTCGGTCAGCACGGAGATGAACGGAATGCCTTCTTCACGCAGACGGGCCAGCACCGCAGACGTCTTGGCCATTTGCATCAGGGAGATCAGGGCTTCCTGCATCCGCGCACCACCGGAAGCGGCGAAGCAGATCATCGGGCATTTGTTTTCCAGCGCGTAGTTGGCAGCGCGAACAAAACGCTCACCAACGATCGCACCCATCGAACCACCCATGAAGGAGAATTCAAACGCCGAAACCACCACCGGCATGCCCAGCAGGGTGCCGCTCATGGAGATCAGTGCGTCTTTTTCGCCGGTCTGCTTTTGCGCAGCGGTCAGGCGATCCTTGTACTTCTTGCCGTCGCGGAACTTCAGACGGTCAACCGGCTCCAGGTCCGCGCCCAGTTCGGCACGGCCTTCAGCATCGAGGAAAATATCGATGCGGGCGCGGGCGCCGATGCGCATGTGGTGATTGCACTTGGGGCAAACGTCCAGGGTCTTTTCCAGCTCCGGACGATACAGCACAGCCTCGCAAGACGGGCATTTGTGCCACAGACCTTCAGGCACCGAGCTCTTCTTGACCTCGGAACGCATGATCGAAGGGATCAGTTTGTCTACTAACCAGTTGCTCATGCTTTCTTTCTCCAGTACCGGCGGCCCGAACACTTTGGTTCGCAGCCCCGCGTATGCCCTTGAGCTAAATTCATGTGTGTGGCGATGATCGATGGGTTGCCACGGTCAGCGAACAACGTGACCTGCGTACAACGCATAAATCCTCAGCCATGCCTGCTTTGTGCAAGTGCAGTTATGGACGGCGGCAGTCTGCCAGCCGTCACATCAACGCCCGATCAAAAGATCGCAGCCTCGTTTCACTCGACAGCTCCTACAACCGCTTTAATAAATGCCTGAATCTTTGCGTGATCCTTGATGCCCTTGCTCGCCTCTACCCCACCGCTGACGTCCACGGCATAAGGCCGAACCCGGGCAATCGCCTCGGCGACGTTAGCCGCAGTCAGGCCGCCGGCGAGGATGATCGGTTTGCTCAAGCCTTGCGGTATCAATGACCAGTCGAACGCTTCGCCGGTTCCGCCGGGCACGCCTTCAACAAAGGTGTCGAGCAAAATACCGCTGGCGGTTGGATAAGCATCGCAACCGGCCGCGATGTCATCACCGGCCTTGACCCGCAGCGCCTTGATGTACGGGCGGTGCCAGCCTTCACAGTCGACCGCGGTTTCGTCGCCATGGAACTGCAACAGATCCAGCGGCACGGCGTCGAGGATTTCCCCCAACTCGCAGCGGCTGGCGTTGACAAACAACCCCACGGTGGTCACGAACGGCGGCAGCGCCTTGATGATCGAGCGCGCCTGCTGGAACGTCACGGCCCGCGGGCTTTTGGCATAGAACACAAACCCGATGGCATCAGCCCCGGCCTCGACCGCTGCCAACGCATCTTCTATGCGGGTAATCCCGCAAATCTTGCTGCGAACAGACGACATGTCGATAGAACCCCAAGGCAAATCCGAGAAAGTCCCGGATGGTAACAAAAGCGTTCAAGGGCGTCAGCCGTCAAGTTCAGAGAAGCCGGTGAGGAAGTGCGGCCCGATGTAACGCTCGGGCAATTGGAACTCGTCGCGGTACTCGACCTGCACCAGGTACAGACCGAACGGATGCGCCGTCACTCCACCGGAACGGCGAATGCGGCTATCCAGCACCTCTTTCATCCACTCCACCGGGCGCTCGCCGGCACCGATGGTCATCAGCACGCCAGCAATGTTGCGCACCATGTGGTGCAGGAAGGCACTGGCACGGATATCCAGCACGATCATCTTGCCGTGGCGCGTGACGCGCAGGTGATGCAGTTCCTTGATCGGCGACTTGGCTTGGCACTGACCAGCGCGGAAGGCGCTGAAGTCGTGGGTACCGACCAGATACTGGGCCGCCTCAGCCATGCGCTCGACGTCCAGCGGGCGGTGGTTCCAGGTGATTTCATCGTTCAGGTGCGCCGGACGAATCTGATCGTTGTAGATCACGTAGCGATAGCGCCGGGCGATGGCCTTGAACCGAGCATGAAAATGCGCCGGCATGACCTTGGCCCAGCTGACACTGACGTCATGGGGCAAGTTGATGTTGGCGCCCATGACCCAGGCTTTCATCGAGCGCTCGACCTGAGTATCGAAATGCACGACCTGACCGCACGCATGCACGCCGGCATCCGTACGCCCGGCGCAGAGCAGCGACACGGGTGAGTCGGCGACTTTGGACAAGGCCTTTTCGAGCGTCTCCTGCACGGTGAGTACGCCGCAGGCCTGACGCTGCCAGCCGCGATAGCGCGAACCTTTGTATTCAACGCCCAACGCGATCCGGAATAAGCCGTCGGCCGCCATTTCGGCGCCCGGATTATCTATATTTGCCAAGGAGTGACAGCCTGCTGATGTACGCAAAGGCGGGCATTATAAGGCCGCCGGACCGGGACGCCAGAGGCGCGTGCTTTTTGTACCCTGCCCGGTACCAGGACAGAAACAAAACGGCAGCCTCAATGGGCTGCCGTTTTGTTTACACCTTACCGATCAGTCAAGCCAGACGCGAAAGCATTTCCTTGGCTTCGCTCTTCTGACCGTCGTCACCCTCGGTCACCACCTCATTGAGGATGTCCCGGGCGCCATCGGCGTCGCCCATGTCGATGTAGGCCTGGGCCAGATCGAGTTTGGTAGCCACTTCGTCGGTGCCGGAAAGGAAGTCGAATTCCGGCTCGTCAGCTGCGGAGGCCATAGCGTCTTCCGCCGTGAAGGTCGGCTCGCTAATGCTCTGCGACAGACGATCCAGTTCAGCGTTGACGTCATCCAGCTCGGCTGCGAAAGCATCCGGGACGTCAGGGGCGTCCATTTCGTCAGCCAGCGACAGGTCGAAATCGGCTGGCAGCTCCAGATCGTCCAGCGCTACTTCGGGAACAACCGGCGCTTCAGCGGCAGGTAAATCCAAGTCCTTGACGCCGTCATCCAGGCTCAGCAGGAAGTCGTCTTCGGCCAGAGTCGCCGGCGAGGCGTCCGCACCGAGATCCATATCCAGGTCAAAGTCCGACAGGTCATCGAGGTTTTCCTTGATATCGGTCTGCTGCTGCAACACCGACTCGAAGCTCAGGTCGTCATCCAGCGGAAACTCGTCCAGCTCAGCCGCAGACACTGGCTCTGCTTCTGCTGCTGCTTCTGGTGCAACCACTGCCGGCGAGGCAGTTTCCAGATCATCCAGACTCAAATCGAAGGCACTGTCGAAGTCATCGGGCACTGCCGGTGCCGGCACTTCAGGCTCGTCCAGCAGCAGATCCTTGACGTATTGCGCGTCCAGTTCGGCAGTGATCGCAGCAGCTGCGATGCCACCGGCAGCCACAATGGCCATGGCCGGGAAGCGGCTCTTGAGTTTTTCGACCTGAGCAAAGTTGTCACCGTTGGCCACCAGTTGGCGTTCCTGGGCAACGAATGCATCGCGGTCACCTTGCTGACCGTAGACTTCCATCAGCTTGAGGCGCAGGTCACTGCGTTGCGGCTCTTGCTTGATCCCGTCTTCCAGCAAGGCAGCCGCCTGATTCAGACGACCGGCAGTGATGTGCGACTGCGCCTTGCTCAGTACGTCGTCATCGCGCTCGGCAGCAGGCGATACCAGTGGCGCGGCGATCGGCGGGGTTACCACAACCGGAGCAATCACCGGGGCCGGGGCTGGTGCAGGTGGTGGCGTTGGCGTTGGCGTTGGCGCGGTAGCGAGCTTCACGCTCGGCGGCGGCACTTCCAGGTCTTCGAAGATGCTTTTCGGCAGGTCGCGGTCAGCGGAGAAGTCCTGCTCCTCGGCCAAGTCACGAGCCATGCGCAAATGCTTATCGGCTTCTTGCTGGGCTTTGCGGCGACGCGCCAGCAACAGCAGCAACAGCAGCAGAACCACCGCACCGCCGCCCACCAGGCCGAGCAGCACCGGATTGGTCAGCAGTTCGTTGAATTTTTGATCCTCGGACGCTACAGGTGTCGGCTCGATTGGCTTCTCAACCGGAGACGGCGTGGCCTCAGACGCAGAAGCTTCAGGTGCCGCCGGAGCCGCTTCCGCAGGGTTGGCCGCCAATTCGGCTGACATCGCCGGAGCGGTCGCAGCAGCCGGTGCGCCCGCGGCACCTTCAGCCTGCAACTTGGCCAGTTGATTGTTCTTCAGTTCGATCAGGCGTTGCAGCTTGTCCATCTGACTTTGCAGATCGGTCACGCGGCTTTTCAGTTCGGCGTTGTCACGACGGGAGGTGTCGAGGCTTTCCTGGGTCACGGCCAGCTTGTTGCTCAGGTTCTTGGCATCACCCCTGGCGCCTTTGCCACCGGCCTTGCCGGACTCGGCAGAGACCAGGCTCAGGCTGTCTTTCGCCGTTTGCGGCGAAGTGCCTTCACCGCGAGCGCGTTTGGTGGCATCGAGCTGCTGCTGCCCGGTCCCGGGCTTCGCCACGTAGCGACGACCCTGACGCCACGCGGTGTTCTGCGCGGTGACTTCATCAATGGCCTTCGGTTGCGGCAGGCTGGTGCTCTGCGCCTGATCCGGCAAACGCAGCACCTGACCGGTTTTCAACCGGTTGATGTTGCCGTCGATAAAGGCATCCGGGTTCAACGCCTGAATGGCCAGCATGGTTTGCTGGACCGAACCGCCATTGCGCGCCTTCGCAGCGATTTCCCACAGGGTATCGCGCGGCGTGGTGGTGTATTGAGTCGGCCCGGTCGCGCCGGTCGCTGGCGCGGTGACGGTTTGCGTCGGTGCAGGTTGCGCAGCCGCATCAGCGGTTTGCGGCGAGAATTTGGACGGATCAAGCAGCACACTGTAATCGCGCAGCAGGCGACCGTTGGGCCACATCACTTGAACCAGGAATTTCACCATGGGTTCGGAGAGTGGTTTGCTGGACGTCACACGCAGGACGCTTTTACCGCTGGCGTTGAGCACCGGGGTAAAGGTCAGGTCATTCAGAAACGCTTGGCGGTCGACACCGGCCTTGGCGAAATCTTCGGGCGAAGCCAGGCTCGGCACCACTTCGGCAGCGGTGAGGTCCTTGACGTCGAGCAACTCGATTTCTGCCACCAGGGGCTGGTTCAGCGTCGACTTCAGGGTCAATTCCCCGAGCCCGAGGGCATGCGCCATACCGGAGGACAGCGCCGAGGCGGCCGCTATTGCTAACACCAGTTTGCGAACTTGAACCATAGCCTCATCCTTTGTTTGAACATTCCTCGGCCAGCGAGAAGGTGTTGATAGCCGCTGCCGTAAGGCATTGCGCGCGGCGGCGAAGAGTCGTCGCGCGCGATCATTTCATTCATGCCACGCAAAGTCCCGGAGGGAGCCTGCCTTCAGCAGTCCGGCCAAGCATAGCGCTCGGCTGGATTCATTCGACAAATTGTTGCCAAGTATCTTTTACAGCAGATTTTTTATCAACAATTCAGCCACCTGCACAGCATTGAGCGCGGCGCCTTTGCGTACGTTATCTGACGTCAGCCACAAATTAAGTTCCGACGGGTCGTCGATCCCGCCGCGAACCCGACCAACGTAGACCATGTCCTGCCCTACCGCATCGCCTACTGGCGTCGGGTAATCACCGGCTTCCACCAGCTCGATACCGGGCGCGTCTTCCAGGGCGGCGTTGACTTTCGCCAGGTCGATGTCGCTCGCTGACTGCAACGTCACGTTAAAGCTATCGCCAAAAAACACCGGGGCTTGAATGCAAGTGACGGAAATCTTTAATAAAGGCAGTGCCATGACCTGACGCAGCTCGCGTACCAGGCGTTTTTCCAGCAGCGTATGCCCCCGGTCATCGGGCTTGCCAACTTGCGCCAGCAGGTTGAAGGCCATCTGCCGATCGAAGAAGGTCGGCTCCAGCGGACGCACGTTGAGCAGCTCGGCAGTTTGCCGGGCCAGCTCGGTGACGGCTTCGCGACCCTGGGCGGACACGGCCAGGCTGGCGGTCAGGTTGATGCGTTGCAGGTCGAGCAAACCGAGCAACGGTGCGAGCACTACCGCCAGCGTGGTGGCCGAAGGGCTTGGACTGCTGACCTGGAACGGCTTTTTCAAACCGGCCAGGACTTCGGCATTGGCTTCAGGCACTACTTGCGGCGCCTGATCAGCCGGCAAGGCGCCGGACAGGTCGATCAGCGAACAACCGGCCGCCGTGGCACGCGAAGCGAAACTCAGGGTCACCGCCGGGCCAGCAGCGAAGAACACCAGTTGGACTTTACTGAAGTCGAACTCATCGACCTCCCGCACCCGCACGTTCTTGCCGCGAAAAGGCACCGAATGCCCGGCCGATTCGCTGCTGGCGAGCAGGTGGAGATTGCCCACCGGGAAGTCGCGCTCTTCGAGAATCTGTACAAGCGTTTCGCCGACAGTACCGGTGGCGCCGATCACGGCAATATCAAAGGACTGGCTCATGGTTCTACCTCTGGCGGAACGGGGGGAGCGGCACTTTACCGGGTGGTTGGCATGCAGGCAATTCTGCCGGGGATTTGTGGTGCCTGCGCCGGCCCCTTCGCGGGCAAGCCTCGCTCCTACAAGGGCACCGCGATCCCATGTAGGAGCGAGGCTTGCCCGCGAAGGGGACCGTCTTGACGACACATTTCCCATAAAAAAAACCCGCACCTCTTTCAAGGCACGGGTTTTTTTATGACTTCAATCGATCAACGCTCAAGCAGGATCCGCAACATGCGACGCAGTGGTTCGGCCGCGCCCCACAGCAGTTGGTCGCCGACGGTGAACGCGCCGAGGTACTGCGTGCCCATGTTCAGTTTGCGCAGACGGCCAACCGGTACGTTCAGGGTGCCGGTGACTTTCGTCGGGCTCAGTTCCTGAATGCTGACATCACGCTGGTTCGGCACCAGTTTGACCCAAGGGTTGTGCTGGCTGATCAGCCCTTCGATATCGGCGATCGGCACGTCTTTGTTCAGTTTGATGGTCAGCGCCTGGCTGTGGCAGCGCATGGCGCCGATGCGCACGCAGATGCCGTCGACCGGGATCGGGCTCTTGAAGCGACCGAGGATCTTGTTGGTCTCGGCCTGGGCCTTCCACTCTTCGCGGCTCTGACCGTTCGGCAGTTCTTTGTCGATCCACGGGATCAGGCTGCCGGCCAGCGGTACGCCGAAGTTTTCGGTCGGGTACGCGTCGCTACGCATGGCTTCGGCGACACGGCGGTCGATGTCGAGGATCGCGCTGGCCGGGTCGGCCAGTTGATCGGCGACAGCGGCGTGGGTCGCGCCCATTTGCTTGATCAGTTCACGCATGTTTTGCGCGCCGGCACCGGAGGCCGCCTGATAGGTCATGGCGCTCATCCACTCCACCAGACCGGCTTCGAACAAGCCGCCGAGGCCCATCAGCATCAGGCTGACGGTGCAGTTGCCGCCGATGTAGTTCTTGGTGCCCGCGTCGAGCTGCTGGTCGATGACCTTGCGGTTCACCGGGTCCAGCACGATCACCGCGTCATCCTGCATGCGCAGGCTGGAAGCGGCGTCGATCCAGTAACCCTGCCAGCCGGCTTCGCGCAGTTTCGGGAAGACTTCGCTGGTGTAGTCGCCACCCTGGCAGGTCAGAATCACGTCGAGGGTTTTCAGCTCTTCAATGCTGTAAGCGTCCTTGAGCGGAGCAATGTCCTTGCCCACGGACGGGCCTTGGCCACCGACATTGGAAGTGGTGAAAAACACCGGCTCAATAAGATCGAAATCCTGCTCTTCCAGCATCCGCTGCATGAGCACGGAACCGACCATACCGCGCCAACCGATCAGACCTACACGTTTCATCGCAACTACACCTTCTTTAAAAAGTGGGCCGCTGCTTTCAAGAGTGAAAGTTGCAGCGGGCCCAAGAGATTACAGATTCCGCAGCGCGGCGACTACTGCGTCGCCCATTTCCTGCGTACCAACTTTAGTGCAACCGGTCGACCAGATGTCGCCAGTGCGCAGGCCCTGGTCCAATACCAGACTGACGGCCTTCTCGATCGCATCGGCCGCATCCTGCAGATTGAAGCTGTAACGCAGCATCATCGACACCGACAGAATGGTCGCCAACGGGTTGGCAATGCCTTTACCAGCGATGTCCGGCGCTGAACCGTGGCACGGCTCGTACATGCCTTTGTTGTGGGTATCCAGCGACGCCGATGGCAGCATGCCGATGGAACCGGTGAGCATCGATGCCTGGTCGGACAGAATGTCGCCAAACAGGTTGTCGGTGACGATCACGTCGAATTGCTTGGGTGCACGCACCAGTTGCATGGCGGCGTTGTCGACGTACATGTGGCTCAGTTCGACTTCTGGGTAATCCTTGGCCACTTGCTCGACGATTTCACGCCACAGTTGGCTGGAGGCCAGTACGTTGGCCTTGTCCACCGAGCACAGCTTCTTGCCGCGCACCATGGCCATGTCGAAACCGACACGGGCGATACGGCGGATTTCGCTTTCGCTGTACGGCAGGGTGTCGTAAGCCTGGCGTTCGCCGTTTTCCAGGGTGCGGGTACCGCGTGGCGTGCCGAAGTAGATACCGCCGGTCAGTTCACGGACGATCAGGATGTCCAGGCCTGCAACGATCTCGGGCTTCAGGCTCGAAGCCTCGGCCAGCTGCGGGTAAAGAATCGCCGGACGCAAGTTGCCGAACAGGCCCAGTTGCGCGCGGATTTTCAGCAGGCCGCGCTCAGGGCGGATGTCACGTTCGATGGTGTCCCATTTAGGGCCGCCCACAGCGCCGAGCAGTACAGCATCGGCTGCGCGCGCACGATCCAGGGTTTCGTCGGCCAAAGGCACGCCATGCTTGTCGATGGCGGCGCCGCCGATGACGTCGTGGCTCAGCTCGAAGCCCAGGCTGTACTTGTCGTTCGCCAGCTCCAGCACCTTGACCGCTTCGGCCATGATTTCCGGGCCAATGCCGTCACCTGGGAGAATCAGAATCTGCTTGCTCATGCTTTCCTCATGTCATCAGTCGGCGTGCCCATAGGCATGCCGGGAAAAATTCTATCGTTCAGCCCTTATCGTTCAGCCATCAGCACCAGCACATCGGTACTGAACGAACCATCGGCCTCAATCTCAAAATATTCGCGTACTTCGTTGCCCATCGACTGCTGCAGCTCGCGGATCGCCGCGCGCATCACCGCTGGCGTGCGCATGCGCTCCACCCACGAGGTGTACTCCAGACGCAACCGTTGACGGGTGGTGCTGCGGGTATGCAACCCCGCTTCGCTGACCTGACGCAACCACTCACCGGCGGAATAATCGCGCACATGGCTGGTGTCGCGCAGCACTTCGACGCTTTGCAGGTAAGTGTCGAACAACGGACTACCCGGTGACAACACGTCGATGAACGCCGCCACCCCGCCCGGTTTCAGCACCCGGCGAACCTCCCGAAGGGCCAGGCCAAGATCGCTCCAATGGTGCGCCGAATAACGGCTGAAGACGAAATCGAACTCGCCCTCGGCGAACGGCAACCGCTCAGCTGCGCCCAACACCGTGGACACATTGCTCAGGCCGCGATCGACGGCAGCACCGGCCACCACGTCGAGCATCTGTTGCGACAGGTCGTAAGCCACCACTTGTTTCGCCAGTGACGCGACGTGGAAACTGACGTGACCGGCGCCGCAGCCCAGGTCCAGCACTCGGGCATCGCCCTGCCCTACCAGTTCAGCCTGTAGTAGAGCGAATTCAGTGCCTTGAGCGTGAACAGCGCTACTCAGGTAGGCCGAGGCTTGTTCACCGAATTGCTTTTGTACAACCTCAGTATGCTGGGCGGTGCTGGTCATGGGGACTTCCTTTTTGGGGGTGAGTCTTGTGGTGTCGGGGCGGGCCTCTTCGCGGGCAAACCTCGCTCCTACGGTTGAAATGCATTCCCCTGTAGGAGCAGGGCTTGCCCGCGAAGGCGTCATTCGGCCTTACGCAAAATCATCAAACGTCACGAAACAACCAAGGCTGGCTTGCACGGTGTTTTCTTTCAAACGTTGCGATTGCCTCGTGATCCTGCAACGTCAGGCCAATGTCATCCAGACCGTTAACCAGGCAATGCTTGCGGAACTCGTCCAGTTCGAAGCTGTAAACCTTGCCATCAGTTCGGGTTACGGTTTGGGCTTGCAGGTCGATCTTCAACTCGTAACCAGGATTCGCTTCGACCTGCTGGAACAGCTCATCGACTTCAGTGTCGCTTAAGATGATCGGCAGCAAGCCGTTCTTAAAGCTGTTGTTGTAGAAGATGTCGGCGTAGCTCGGCGCGATGATGCTGCGAAAACCGTACTCTTCCAGCGCCCACGGCGCGTGTTCGCGGCTCGAGCCGCAACCGAAGTTCTCGCGGGCCAGCAGCACGCTGGCGCCTTGATAACGCTCGGCGTTGAGGACGAAGTCCTTGTTCAGCGGACGCTTGGAGTTGTCCTGGTAGGCATAGCCCACGTCCAGGTAGCGCCATTCGTCGAACAGGTTCGGACCAAAACCGGTGCGCTTGATCGACTTCAAGAACTGCTTCGGAATGATCTGGTCGGTGTCGACGTTGGCACGGTCCAAGGGTGCGACCAAACCGGTGTGTTGGGTAAAAGCTCTCATGTGCGGTTCCTCAGATCAGTTCGCGAACGTCGATGAAACGACCGTTGACGGCAGCCGCCGCGGCCATGGCCGGGCTGACCAGGTGAGTACGACCACCAGCGCCCTGACGCCCTTCGAAGTTGCGGTTGGAGGTCGAGGCGCAATGTTCGCCCGACTCCAAACGGTCCGGGTTCATCGCCAGGCACATCGAGCAACCCGGTTCACGCCACTCGAAACCGGCTTCGAGGAAAATCTTGTCCAGGCCTTCGGCCTCGGCTTGCGCCTTCACCAGGCCCGAGCCCGGCACCACGATGGCTTGCTTGATGGTCGACGCGACTTTACGGCCCTTGGCGATCACCGCCGCAGCGCGCAAGTCTTCGATCCGCGAGTTGGTGCAGGAACCAATGAATACGCGGTCCAGTTGAATGTCAGTGATCGCCTGATTGGCGCTCAATCCCATGTATTTCAAGGCGCGCTCGATGGAACCGCGTTTGACCAGGTCCATTTCCTTCGCCGGATCGGGAACGTTCTGATCAACCGCCAAAACCATCTCGGGCGATGTGCCCCAGCTGACTTGAGGCTTGATCTGAGTGGCGTCGAGCTCGACCACGGTGTCGAACACGGCGTCAGCGTCGGACACCAGGTCTTTCCAGGCTTCGACCGCCATGTCCCATTCCGCGCCTTTCGGGGCGAATGGACGACCCTTGACGTAAGCCACGGTTTTTTCATCGGCAGCCACCAGACCTACGCGAGCGCCGGCCTCGATGGACATGTTGCAGATGGTCATGCGACCTTCAACGGACAAATCGCGAATGGCGCTGCCGGCGAACTCGATGGCGTGGCCATTGCCGCCGGCGGTGCCGATTTTGCCGATCACCGCGAGCACGATGTCCTTGGCCGTCACGCCGAACGGTAATTTGCCTTCGACCGACACCCGCATGTTTTTCATTTTCTTGGCGACCAGGCACTGCGTGGCGAACACGTGCTCGACCTCGGAAGTCCCGATGCCGTGGGCCAATGCGCCAAACGCGCCGTGAGTCGAGGTGTGCGAGTCGCCGCAGACCACGGTCATGCCCGGCAAGGTGGCACCCTGCTCCGGACCGATCACGTGAACGATGCCCTGACGCACGTCATTCATTTTGAATTCAGTGATGCCGTATTCATCGCAGTAGTCATCGAGGGTCTGAACCTGCAAACGCGAGACCTTGTCGGTAATCGCTTCGATGCCACCCTTGCGATCCGGAGTGGTCGGTACGTTGTGGTCCGGGGTCGCGATGATCGAGTCGACGCGCCAAGGCTTGCGCCCGGCCAGACGCAGGCCTTCGAAAGCTTGGGGCGAAGTCACTTCATGGATGATGTGGCGGTCGATATAGATCAGCGACGACCCATCGTCGCGCCGTTTCACTTCATGGGAATCCCAGAGCTTGTCGTAAAGCGTTTTGCCGGCCATCAAACGGTCCTCATCAGCTTGCTTCTATTTTCTATGCCTTGGGTCGTGCACGGTTCGATAACCCCTTGGCTTGTGAGGTCGATCCTAGGGGGTTACATTAAATAACTCAAATTCATATTTTTTATGCTTTGGATAACCAACTGGAATACCACAATGGATCTGGCCAACCTCAACGCTTTTATCGCGATTGCCGAGACTGGGAGTTTCTCCGGCGCTGGCGAACGGCTGCACCTGACCCAACCGGCGATCAGCAAGCGCATTGCCGGACTGGAGCAGCAATTGAAGGTGCGATTGTTTGATCGCCTGGGTCGTGAAGTCGGCCTGACCGAGGCCGGACGCGCCCTGCTGCCGAGGGCTTATCAGATCCTGAATGTGCTGGACGACACCCGCCGCGCCCTGACCAATCTGACCGGCGAAGTGACCGGCCGCCTGACCCTCGCCACCAGCCACCACATCGGCCTGCACCGCTTACCTCCCTTATTGAGAGAGTTCACTCGACGCTACCCACAGGTGGCGCTGGATATTCAGTTCCTCGATTCGGAAGTGGCCTACGAAGAAATCCTCCATGGCCGCGCCGAACTGGCGGTCATCACCCTGGCACCGGAGCCCCACGCACTGGTCAAGGCCACGCCAGTGTGGGACGACCCGCTGGACTTCGTGGCCGCCCCGGAGCACTCGCTGATCAGCAATGGCCCGGTCAGCCTGGCGGACATTGCCCTGCACCCGGCTGTATTTCCTGGTGGCAACACCTTTACCCACCACATCGTCCGGCGCCTGTTCGAAGCTCAAGGCCTGACGCCGAACATCGCCATGAGCACGAATTATTTGGAAACCATCAAGATGATGGTCTCGATCGGCCTGGCCTGGAGCGTGTTGCCGCGCACCATGCTGGATGATCAAGTTGCGCGAATACCTTTGCCGGGCATACAACTGACTCGCCAGCTAGGCTATATCCTGCACACAGAAAGGACGCTGTCGAATGCGGCGCGAGCCTTCATGGCCTTGCTGGATGCACAAATCGATCTGCCAGGGACTCTCGGCTAAGCTGTGCTACTTCTTATAGGGCCTCGAGTTACTGAACCTGACACCCCACTCAGCCAAGGCTTGCCCATGCCGAAATCTGTTGACCGTGTTCCGCCGATGCCGCGTATACAGGCGCTTGACCCAAAAAGGTCCGAGCAGAGCTGGGAAAGCGCCCCACAATTGCTGGCCGCCCTCAACGGTGCACGTCTGGGCGCCTGGTATTGGGACATCGAGCGCGGGCAGATCAGTTGGTCGCGCGGTACCCAGGCGCTGTTCGGCTTCGATCCCCGGCAACCGTTGCCGGCGGATCTGGAGTACCTCGACTTGCTGCCGCCAGAGGATCGGGCGAAAACCATTCGCGCTTTCCACGCGGTGATCGCCGGCGCTCCGCTGGAACAGGCGATGCACCACCGCATTCGCTGGCCCGACGGCAGCCTGCACTGGCTGGAGATCAATGGCAGCCTGTTGCCGGACAAACACGGTCGGCCACGGATGATTGGCGTGATCCGCGAAATCACCCACCAGCGCCAACGCGAACAAGCGTTGAGCAGCTCGGAAAAGCGCTTTGCCACGCTGTTCCACCTGTGCCCGAACATGGTCCTGCTGACCCGCCAGGAAGACGGCCTGATTACCGAAGCCAACCAGTATTTTGAAAGTCTGTTCGGCTGGCCCGTGCAAAACGCCATTGGTCGTACCACCGTGGAACTGGGCCTGTGGGTGCACCCGGAGCAACGCGCACAACTGGTCAAGGCCACCAAGGCCAAGGGCGAACTGGTCAGCATGGAGGTGCAGTTTCGTGCCAGCAATGGCCACGTCCATGACGGCATTCTCAGCGCACAAAAGGTGGAGCTCGAAGGCCAGCCCTATTTGCTGAGTACGTTTCTGGACACCACCGAACGCAAAGCCGCCGAGCTCGCCCTGAAAGACAGCCAGGAGCGGCTCGACCTTGCTCTGGATTCAGCGCAACTGGGTACCTGGGACTGGCACATTCCCAGCGGCATGCTGTACGGCTCGGCACGCGCAGCCCAATTACACGGGATGGATGCCAAACCTTTCCATGAATCCTTCGACGAGTTTTTCGAAGGCGTGCCCGACGAAGAGCGTGGCACCATGCGCGACGCCTATCGCAGCCTGCGAGAAGGCCCGGCCGGCAGTTATCAACTGACCTACCGCGTGCAACTGCCGGACGGCAGCTCGCGCTATCTGGAAAGCCGCGCCCGACTCTATCGCGATGACAACGGGGTTCCGCTGCGCATGGCCGGCACGCTGCTCGACATCACCGATCAGGTGGAGCGTGAGCAGCTGCTGGTGGCGTCCGAAGAGAAGTTCGCCACCCTGTTCCAGGTCAGCCCGGACCCGATTTGCGTGACCCGTCAGGACACCGGCCAATTCATCGAGATCAACTCCAGTTTCACCCAGACCTTCGGCTGGAGCGCCGCCGACGTGATTGGCCGCGGCGCCGACGAAATCGGTCTATGGGACGCTTCGACGAAAAGCCTGCGACGGATCGAGCAGGTCATCCGCGAGCAAGGCCTGAACAACGTGGCGATCCTGGTTCAGCACAAAGACGGGCAATCCCTGACCTGCGTGATTTCCAGTCGCCAGATCAGCGTTGGCGACCAGCCGTGCATCGTCACCACCCTGCGCGACATCACCCAGCAACAGCGCTCGGAAGCGGCGCTCAAGGCCAGCGAAGAGAAGTTCGCCAAGGCGTTCCACTCAAGCCCCGACGCAATCACCATCACCGAGCGCGACACCGGACGCTATCTGGAGGTCAACGACGGCTTCTGCCGTCTGACCGGCTACCGCGCCGACGAAGTGATTGGTCGCACGGTGTATCAGGTCGGCATCTGGGCCGATGAAAAACAACGCTCGGCGCTGCTCGCCGAACTACAGATCAACGGCCGGGTGCATCACCAGGAAATGCTCGGGCGCAATAAACGCGGCGAGCTGCTGACTGTCGAGGTCTCGGTGGAGCCGATCACCCTCAACGAAACCGCTTGCCTGCTGCTGACCGCGCGGGACGTCAGCCTGCTGAAAAACGCTGAAGCGCAAATCCGTCACCTGGCCTACCACGACCCGCTGACCAACCTGCCCAACCGCGCGCTGCTGATGGATCGCCTGAGCCAGCAGATCGCCCTGCTCAAGCGCCACAACCTGCGCGGCGCCTTGATGTTTCTCGACCTTGATCACTTCAAGCACATCAATGATTCGCTCGGTCATCCGGTGGGCGATACCGTGCTGAAAATCATCACCGCGCGCCTCGAAGCCAGCGTGCGCATGGAGGACACCGTCGCCCGTTTGGGCGGTGACGAATTCGTGGTGCTGCTTAGCGGGCTCGAAGGCTCACGCAACGAGGTCAGCGAGCAGGTTCAGCAGTTGGCGGACACCTTGCGTGAACTGCTGTCGGAGCCGATGTTCCTCGACGGACAACGCCTGCAAGTGACTCCGAGCATCGGCATCGCGCTGATTCCCGATCATGGTTCGACCCCGACCGACCTGCTCAAACGCGCCGACATCGCCCTCTACCGAGCCAAGGATTCAGGTCGCAATACCACGCAGATGTACCACAACACCATGCAGAAGGCTGCGAGCGAACGTCTGCGCATGGAAACCGACCTGCGCCTGGCCCTTTCCCGGGGTGAGTTCCGCGTGCACTACCAACCTCAGGTGGACGCCCGGAACGAGCGCATCGTCGGCGCCGAGGCACTGGTGCGCTGGAACCATCCCGAACTCGGCGCGCAATCGCCCACCGAGTTCATCAAGGTGCTGGAGGACAGCGGACTGATTCTGGAAGTTGGCACCTGGATCATCGAAGAAGCCTGCAGCGCCTTCAAACAGCTGATTGCCAATGGCCTGGTCGACCCGCTGGACTTCAGCCTGTGCGTGAACATCAGCCCGCGGCAATTCCGGCAAAACGACTTCGTCGAACGCATCGAACACAGCCTCATCAGTCATGGCCTGCCCTGCTCGCTGCTGAAACTGGAAATCACCGAGGGCATCGTGATCCAGAACCTGGAAGACACCATCAGCAAAATGCGTCGCCTGAAAAAACTCGGCGTGAGTTTTGCGATGGACGATTTCGGCACGGGTTATTCCTCACTGACTTACCTCAAGCGTCTGCCGGTCGACACCCTGAAAATCGACCAGTCGTTCATCCGCGACGCCACGACCGACCCCAACGACGCCGAGATTATCCGCGCCATCGTCGCCATGGCCCGCAGCCTCGAATTGAAAGTGATTGCCGAAGGGGTAGAGACGCCGGAGCAGCTGGAATTTTTGCAGGGGCTGGGCTGCCATTTTTATCAGGGGTATTTGCACAGCCCGCCGCTGCCAGTGGAGGGGTTTCAAAAACTGCTCAAATGACTCGGACCTTGTAGCTGCTGCCGAGCAGCGCGAGGCTGCGTTCGGTTTGGGCCGCATTCGGACGAAGCAGTCGTGAGTTCTGCCTGCATGTGCTGTTTTTTTTCAATTGGATTCAGGCCGCTTCAGACACCTGTAGACCCAGTAAACGCGAGACCTGGTCCAGTTCGGTCTCGCGACGCAGGACGGTGAACAGCTCGACCGCTTCGGGATAATTGCGGGTCAGCATCGCCAGCCACTGCTTCAAGCGACCCGGCGATTGGCGTGGCGTCATCTGCGCCTTGGCTTGCCGCCAGAAGTCCTGAATCAGCGGCAGCAGCTCAGCCCAAGTCATCTCGATGACGTCCTCACCGGCCCGCGCCGCCGCGATTTGCCGCGCCAGGTCCGGACGCGAGACCAGACCGCGACCGAGCATGATGTCTTCCACACCGCTGATTTCGCGGCAACGACGCCAGTCGTCGACGCTCCAGATATCACCATTGGCGAACACCGGCACCTTGACCACATCCTGCACCCGCGGAATCCATTCCCAGTGGGCCGGCGGTTTGTAGCCATCGGTCTTGGTCCGAGCATGAACGACGATGTGCGCCGCGCCACCTTCGGCCAGGGCCGTGGCACAAACCAGTGCACCGTCCGGACTGTCGAAACCAAGGCGCATCTTCGCGGTCACTGGAATGTGCGCCGGAACGGCACGACGGACATGTTCGACGATCTGGTTCAGCAGCTCAGGCTCTTTGAGCAGGACTGCGCCGCCACGGGATTTATTGACGGTCTTGGCCGGGCAGCCGAAGTTCAGGTCGATAACCTCGGACCCCAGCTCGCAGGCCAGCGCGGCGTTTTCTGCCAGGCATACCGGATCGGAACCGAGCAGCTGTACCCGCAGCGGCACGCCGGACGCGGTCCGGGCGCCGGTCAGCAGTTCTGGGCCGAACTTGTGGTAATAGGCAGGCGTAAGCAGTTGATCGTTGATCCGAATGAACTCGGTCACGCACCAATCGATACCGCCCACACGGGTCAGCACGTCCCGCAGAATGTTGTCGACCAACCCCTCCATGGGCGCCAAAGCAATTTGCATGAAAAACACACTCAACGAAAAACGTGCGGCAGTTTACTCGAAAGCGTCGATTAGATCGCGACTTGCAACGCGGGGCCGTAGCCCTCGATGAACTCGGTCGGCATGCGCTTGGGTTTGCCGGTCGACAGTTCGATGCAGACGAAGGTGGTTTGCGCCCGCAGCAACGTGGTGTTGTCGCTGGGCCGTTTCAACTGGAAGTGGCGGGTCATTTTCAGGCGCTGGTCCCAATCGACGATCCAGGTCGCCAATTGCAATTCATCGCCTTCATAGGCGGCTGCCAGGTAATCGATTTCGTGCCGCACCACCGCCATCGCCCGGTCCAGCCGACGATACTCGACCAGGTCCAGGCCAAGCCGCTGGGAGTGACGCCAGGCACAGCGTTCGAGCCAGGTCACGTACACCGCGTTGTTCGCGTGACCCAGCCCATCAATGTCCTCTGCACCGACTTCCAGATCAATGATAAATGGCGTTGCCCGATCCCAGCCCATGCCCCACTCCTGGTCAGAAAATTTTGACCGGGGCAGTGTAACGGATGCTCAGGCCGATTGGCGCGATTGCAAACTGCGACCGGCCAGCAGCGAAAGAACGCCTTCGATCACCCGAGGGTCAGCCAGCACCCGTTGATGACCACCCGCTTCCAGGCGCAACAGACGGCTATCAAACCAGGCTTCGTTGATCAGCTGCGATTCCTTGACCGGAACGTAGCAGTCGTCTTCGGCATGGACGATCAGGCCGGGCATGTCGAGTTGATAGTGCGCGACATCCAGCGCCGCAGCGCGCATGCCGACGTCTCTTTCGATCTGACGAATGAACGCTGAACGGGCTTTTGGTGGCAGCCGCACATAGCGTGCGAAACCGCGCAACACGCCGAGAATCCGAGCCGGGGCGGCGATAGTGACCAGGGTTTCGGTGCGCAAGCCCAGTTGAACGGCGAGCATGGCACTGGCGCCACCCATGGAGTGACCGATGACCGCTTGCAGCGGCGGCAACTCGGCAGCGGCTTCAAGCATGGCTCGAGCAAACAGCACGACGTTCGCTTCGCTGCCCGGCGAGCGACCGTGAGCCGGGCCGTCCAAAGCAACCACGGTGTAACCGGCATCGACCAGTGCGGTGATGAGGCTGGCAAACTGCGTTGGCCGACCCTCCCAACCGTGCATCAGCAACACGGCCGGACCCTGCCCCCAACGCAGTGCCGAGAGGCCGAAGCGCAAGGTGATCCGCTCGGATTTCGCCAGCAGCGGCAATTCCCAATCACGCGGCGGCAACTCGCGCGGCGTCATGAATGCCCGTCGCATTTTGTTCGCAACCAGTTTTGGTGCGACCCAGCCCAAGGTGCCATTAACGCCACGAACCCACTTCAACGTGTTCATCGCTCTCACTCCTCAGGCCAAGGCCTTCAGGTTATAGCACCGCCGATTTGGCGGCGCGCAGCAATCGATCAGACAACTCTCCTGGCCCCAGCGCGCGCGCCAGAGCCAAACCACCGACCATCAAGGCCATGTCGGCCAAGGCTTTGTCGGTGTCTTCCGGGCTGGCCGCCAACTGCGCGACCATCAACTCCACATGCTCATTCAGTGCCACACGAAACGCGTCCGGCAGCCGGCCCAGTTCACCGACCGAAGCCGGAATCGGGCACGCTGACTCAGAGGAATCACGGTGTTTGCGTGACAGATAAAACGCAGCAACCAACGCGCGACGCTCTTCGCCGGTTAACTGGGCATCCATGTCGGCAATCAAGCCACGGCGGTGGCCGAGCAGCTGCTTGAACGCTTCCAGCATCATCGCGTCCTTGCTTTCGAAGTGCGCATAGAAGCCGCCGACGGTCAGGCCGGCCGCGCCCATCACTTCGCCCACACTCGGTTCGGCCGGGCCGCGCTGAATCAGCGCTGCGCTGGCAGCCTTGAGGATGCGTTCGCGGGTTTGAGCTTTTTTATCGTTCATCGTTGCCTCCGAATATTACGACTAGAATATTACGACTAGAATATTATTCTCATAATAATTTTTCGCAAGTCGTGGATGTGACCGCTGGTCTGAAGAACAGTTTGAAAGAAATAGGGGATTTGGCCAAACGCCAGACAAACAAAAGGGCCATTCAAAAATTGAATGACCCTTATAAAATCCCGCAGAGCGGGTAATCGTGGCGTCCCCTAGGGGACTCGAACCCCTGTTACCGCCGTGAAAGGGCGGTGTCCTAGGCCACTAGACGAAGGGGACGCAAAACCTTCTATACAACTGATCAGTGCTGAGAGCTGATCGATTCAAGGCCGGTGTGGCCAGACCTTGAACTGTAAAATTGGTGGAGCTAAACGGGATCGAACCGTTGACCTCCTGCATGCCATGCAGGCGCTCTCCCAGCTGAGCTATAGCCCCGATTTATCGCCTGGCGGCGGAGCAGCATCTTGCGACACGGCTTCTGTAAAACTGGCGTCCCCTAGGGGACTCGAACCCCTGTTACCGCCGTGAAAGGGCGGTGTCCTAGGCCACTAGACGAAGGGGACGCAAACCCTTCTATACAACTGATCAACCCTGAGAGTCGATCGCATCAAGGCCGGTGTGGCCAGACCTTGAAGTGTAAATTGGTGGAGCTAGACGGGATCGAACCGTCGACCTCTTGCATGCCATGCAAGCGCTCTCCCAGCTGAGCTATAGCCCCTCATCGCTGAGGACGGGGCGAATCTTA
Organism: Pseudomonas sp. ZS1P83; assembly: GCF_054897825.1. Taxonomy (NCBI): domain Bacteria; kingdom Pseudomonadati; phylum Pseudomonadota; class Gammaproteobacteria; order Pseudomonadales; family Pseudomonadaceae; genus Pseudomonas; species Pseudomonas sp. ZS1P83. The sequence continues at coordinate 1,445,044 of NZ_CM142706.1, read as the reverse complement.
ATGGCGCATCGGAAAGCTGTCAAACTTATTTTTAACAATTTCCAAAATTTTTTGCCGCCATAACAATCACTTACCGCCCTCCCCCCCGAAAAACGGGGGGAGCGCCGAAGATCACGATCAAATGGTCGCTGGCTCCGGCGGTTCCTACAGGGTCAAACGGCCTTAGGCGATGTTGCCCAAGAGTTTTTCCCACTCCTTGTTTTCCTTCTTCGACACGCCACCGAGCAAGTCGATCGCCTGGCGCAGACGGAAACGGGTCAGGTCCGGACCAAGGATTTCCATCGCATCGAGCACCGATACCGAACTGGCCTGGCCCGTGATCGCGGCGAACATCAGCGGCATGGCGTCACGCAGCTTCAACTCCAGGGATTCGACCACTGCTTGAATCGTTGCGGTGATGCTGTCCTTCTCCCACTGACGCAGGCTTTCCAGCTTCCACAAAATCAACTGCATCAACTGACGCACCTGATCGCCCGACAGCTTCTTGGATTCAAACAGCTTGGCGTCCGGGTTCACGCCACCGGCGAAGAAGAAACCGGCCAGCGGCGCGACCTGGCTGAAGGTTTCAACCCGCCCCTGCACGTGCGGCGCGATCTTCATCATGTATTCCGGGTTCAGCGCCCAGGACTGCAAGCGGCTGGCGAACTCTTCCACCGGCAGGTCACGCAGCCACTGGCCGTTGAGCCACGACAGTTTCTCGATGTCGAAAATCGGCCCGCCGAGGGAGACGCGGCTCAGGTCGAAGTGGTCGACCATTTCCTGCAGCGAGAACTTCTCGCGCTCGTCCGGCATCGACCAGCCCATGCGGCCCAGGTAGTTGAGCATCGCTTCCGGCATGAAGCCCATGCGCTCGTAGAACGTCACCGAGGTCGGGTTCTTGCGCTTGGACAGCTTGCTCTTGTCCGGGTTACGCAGCAGCGGCATGTAGCACAACTCCGGTTGTTCCCAGCCGAAGTACTCGTACAGCAGAATCAGTTTCGGCGCGGATGGCAGCCACTCTTCGCCGCGCAGAACGTGGGTGATACCCATCAGGTGATCATCGACCACGTTGGCCAGGAAGTACGTCGGCAGGCCGTCGGTCTTCATCAGCACTTGCATGTCCATACGATCCCACGGGATCTCGACATCGCCACGCAACATGTCCGGCACCACGCAAACGCCTTCACTTGGCACTTTCATGCGGATCACGTGCGGTTCGCCGGCGGCCAATCGGGAAGCGACTTCTTCCTTGGAGAGCAACAGCGCTCGGCCGTCGTAACGCGGGGTTTCGCCTCGAGCCATTTGCTCGGCGCGCATCTGGTCGAGTTCTTCAGCGGTGCAGAAGCACGGGAACGCGTGACCCATTTCAACGAGTTGCTGGCAGTACTTCTGATAGATCTCGCCGCGCTCGCTCTGGCGGTAAGGACCGTGCGGACCGCCGACATCCGGGCCTTCGCTCCAGTCGATACCCAACCAGCGCAGGGCGTCGAAAATCTGTTGTTCGGACTCGCGGGTCGAACGCAATTGGTCGGTGTCTTCAATGCGCAGGATGAACTCACCGCCATGCTGCTTGGCAAAGCAGTAGTTGAACAAAGCGATGTAAGCGGTACCTACATGGGGATCCCCGGTAGGCGATGGCGCGATGCGAGTGCGGACGGTGGTCATGGCAAGTCTCGAAATGAAGATAAAACAAAGGGCGAATGGTAACAGGCGTTGCCCGCCCGGCTCCAGTGAGCAGGGCATTTAAGCCAAGTTTGCGTCTACAACGCACTCCAGCCTCGGTGAATGGCCGATTATCAGCCGATGGCATTTACCCATCATTCGCTGTATGCCAGATTCCACCGCTGATAACGTCCTTACAATTTCTCGACTACAGTCTGCCCATGCCTGCCCAACTCAAGCGTCGCCTGTTTATTTTCCTGCTGCTCGTCCTGCTGATTGCCGGGGGCTTTTTCGCCCAGTGGTTTTTCAAGGGGCGCTTTTACGAAAGCACCGACAACGCTTATGTCCAGGGCGAGATCACCCGCGTGTCGAGTCAATTGGGCGCGCGCATCGATCAGGTACTGGTGCAGGACAACCAACACGTCGAGAAAGGCCAACTGCTGATCAAGCTCGAAGGCGATGACTTCCACCTCGCCGTCGACCGCGCCAACGCCACCCTCGCCACTCGCGAAGCCGAACGCCTGCAAGCCCGAAGTAAACTGACCCAGCAAGCCAGCCTGATTGCCGCCAGTGACGCGCAAGTCGCGTCCAGCCAGGCCAGCCTTGGTCGCTCGCAGATCGACTTGTCCCGGGCCCAGACCCTGCGCAAACCCGGTTACGTATCGGAAGAACGGGTAACCACCCTCTCCGCCGACAACCACATCGCCCGCTCGCAAGTGACCAAGGCCCAGGCGGACGCACAAAGTCAGCGCCAACAAATCAACTCCCTGGCCGCCGAGATCAAACGCCTCGACGCCATGATCGCCAACGCCAAAACCGACCTGGCCCAGGCCGAACTGAACCTGACCCGCAGTGAAATCCATGCCCCCATCAGCGGCCTGATCGGCCAGCGCGCCGCCCGTGAAGGCCAGTACGTGCAGGCGGGCGCTTATTTGATGTCAATCGTCCCGGATCAGGACATCTGGATTCAGGCCAATTTCAAAGAAACCCAGATCGGCCACCTGCAGCCCGGCCAAAAAGCCGAGCTGACGTTCGATGCCTACAGCAATACGCCCATCGATGCGCGGGTGGACAGCCTTTTCGCCGCTTCGGGCGCACAGTTCAGCCTGTTGCCGCCGGACAATGCCACCGGTAACTTCACCAAAGTCGTACAACGGATTCCGGTAAAACTGACCTTCGCCGCGGACAATCCGCTGCAAGGCAAGATTCGTCCGGGCATGTCGGTCACCGCTAAAGTGAACATCAAAGACGCCCCTGACGATGGCCGGTGATCAACTGATCCGTCCGGTCGGAGAACCGACCCGACGGGACTGGATCGCGGTGATGAGCGTGATGCTCGGCGCCTTCATGGCAGTGCTCGATATCCAGATCACCAACTCGTCACTCAAGGACATTCAGGGCGCGCTGTCGGCAACCCTGGAAGAAGGTTCGTGGATTTCCACCTCGTACCTGGTGGCGGAAATCATCATGATTCCCCTGACGGCGTGGCTGGTGCAGTTGCTCTCGGCGCGGCGGCTGGCGGTGTGGGTGTCGCTCGGATTTCTCGCCGCTTCCCTGCTCTGCTCCATGGCCTGGAGCCTGGAAAGCATGATCGTCTTCCGCGCCTTGCAGGGCTTCACCGGCGGCGCACTGATCCCTCTGGCGTTCACCCTCACGCTGATCAAACTGCCCGAACACCACCGCGCCAAAGGCATGGCCATGTTCGCCATGACCGCAACCTTCGCGCCCTCCATCGGCCCGACCCTGGGCGGCTGGCTGACCGAGAATTGGGGCTGGGAATACATCTTCTACATCAACATTCCGCCGGGGCTGATCATGATCGGCGGCCTGATGTACGGCCTGGAAAAAAAACAAGCCCATTGGGAACTGCTGAAAAGCACCGACTACCTGGGCATTCTCACGCTGGGCGTCGGCCTCGGTTGTTTGCAGGTGTTTCTGGAGGAAGGCCATCGCAAGGACTGGCTGGAATCGAACCTGATCGTGAGCCTGGGCAGCATCGCGCTGATCAGCCTGATCACCTTTGTGATTGTGCAGACGTCCAAGCCCAATCCGCTGATCAACCTCGGCATCCTGCGCAATCGCAACTTCGGTTTATCGAGTATTTCCAGTGTCGGGATGGGGGTCGGTTTGTACGGCTCGATCTATCTGTTGCCGCTGTACCTGGCACAGATCCAGAACTACAACGCCTTACAGATCGGCGAAGTGATCATGTGGATGGGCGTGCCGCAGCTGTTTCTGATTCCGCTGGTGCCAAAGCTGATGAAATACGTCTCGCCGAAATGGCTGTGTACGCTGGGTTTCGGGCTATTTGGATTGGCGAGTTTTTCATCGGGCGTGTTGAACCCGGACTTCGCCGGGCCGCAGTTCAATCAGATTCAGATCATCCGGGCGCTGGGCCAACCGCTGATCATGGTGACCATCTCGTTGATCGCTACCGCCTACATCCTGCCGCAGGACGCGGGATCGGCATCAAGCCTGTTCAACATCCTGCGCAACCTCGGCGGCGCGATCGGCATCGCCCTCCTCGCTACACTGCTGGATGCGCGGACCAAGACTTACTTTGATTATTTGCGTGAAGCGATTGTGCCGACCAACCCGCAGGTGGCCGAGCGCATGGCGTCGCTGGCGGATCGGTTTGGCAGTGAGACGGCGGCGCTGGGCAAACTCAGTGAGATTGCGCATCAGCAGGCGTCGATCATGGCTTACAACGATGCGTTTCACTTTGTCGGGATTGCGCTGGGGATCAGCATGCTGGCGGTGTTGTTGACCAAGGCGTTGCCGGTAGGGCTCAAGGCTGGAGAAGCCCACTAGCTACCACTGATCGTTCCCATGCTCCGCGTGGGAATGATCCTGTACTCAAACGGTGATCAACCGCTCCCGCAACTTGCCAATCTCATCACGCATCTGCGCCGCAGCTTCAAATTCCAGGTCGCGCGCAAGCTGGTACATCTTCTCTTCCAGCGCCTTAATACGCTTGGCGATTTCGCCCGGCGAACGCAATTCTGCTTCGTACTTGGCGTTTTCCTCGGCGGCCTTGGCCATGCCTTTGCGCTTCTTGCTGCGCGAACCCGGCACGGTGGCGCCTTCCATGATGTCGGCAACGTCCTTGAACACGCCCTTGGGCGTGATGCCATTGGCCAGGTTGAAGGCGATCTGCTTGTCGCGACGACGCTCGGTTTCGCCGATCGCCCGCTCCATGGAACCGGTAATGCGATCCGCGTAGAGTATCGCCCGACCATTGAGGTTGCGCGCCGCCCGGCCGATGGTCTGGATCAGCGAGCGCTCGGAACGCAGGAAGCCTTCCTTGTCCGCATCGAGAATCGCCACCAGGGACACTTCCGGCATGTCCAGACCTTCACGCAGCAAGTTGATCCCCACCAATACATCGAAGGTACCCAGACGCAGATCGCGGATAATTTCAACCCGTTCAACCGTGTCGATGTCCGAGTGCAGATAACGCACCCGTACGCCGTGGTCAGCCAGGTAATCGGTCAAGTCTTCGGACATACGCTTGGTCAACGTCGTGACCAGCACCCGCTCCTCCAGCGCCACGCGCTTGCCGATTTCCGAGAGCAAATCGTCGACCTGGGTCAGCGCCGGACGGATTTCGATTTGCGGGTCCACCAGGCCGGTCGGGCGCACCAGCTGCTCGACCACGCGACCGGCATGTTCGGCCTCGTAGTTACCCGGCGTCGCCGAGACAAAAATCGTCTGCGGGCTAATGCTTTCGAACTCGTCGAAACGCATCGGCCGGTTATCCAGCGCTGACGGCAGGCGGAAACCGTATTCCACCAGCGTCTCCTTACGGGAGCGGTCGCCTTTATACATGGCGCCGACCTGCGGCACGCTGACGTGGGATTCGTCGATCACCAGCAAGGCGTCGGCCGGCAGGTAGTCGAACAAGGTCGGTGGCGCCTGGCCAGATTCACGGCCCGACAGGTAGCGCGAGTAGTTTTCGATACCATTGCAGTAACCCAGCTCGAGAATCATCTCCAGGTCAAACCGGGTGCGCTGCTCCAGACGCTGCGCTTCCACCAGTTTGTTGTTGGAACGCAGGTAGTCCAGGCGCTCCTGAAGCTCGACCTTGATGCCTTCGATGGCGCCGAGCAGGGTTTCCCGTGGCGTCACGTAGTGGCTTTTCGGATAGAAGGTGAAGCGCGGCAACTGGCGGGTTACTTCGCCGGTCAACGGATCGAAGGCGGAAATCTTCTCGACTTCGTCATCGAACAGCTCGATGCGGATCGCTTCAAAATCGGATTCCGCCGGGTGGATATCGATCACATCGCCGCGGACCCGGAAGGTCGCACGGGCGAAATCCATGTCGTTGCGGGTGTATTGCAGGTCTGCCAGGCGACGCAGCAACGCACGCTGATCGAGCTTGTCGCCGCGATCCACGTGCAGAACCATCTTCAAATAGGTTTCCGGGCTGCCCAGACCGTAGATGCACGACACCGTGGTGACGATGATCGCGTCTTTGCGCTCCAGCAACGCCTTGGTCGCGGACAGTCGCATCTGTTCGATGTGATCGTTGATCGAGGCGTCTTTCTCGATGAACGTATCCGACGACGGCACGTAGGCTTCGGGCTGGTAGTAGTCGTAGTAGGAAACGAAGTACTCGACGGCGTTGTTCGGGAAGAACGCTTTGAACTCGCCATATAACTGTGCAGCCAGCGTTTTGTTCGGTGCCAGCACCAGGGTTGGACGCTGCACCTGGGCGATCACGTTGGCGATGCTGAAGGTCTTGCCCGAGCCGGTCACTCCGAGCAACGTCTGGTGCGCCAGCCCGGCTTCGATGCCCTCGACCATCAGACGGATGGCTTCCGGCTGATCGCCGGCAGGCTCGAAGCGGGTGACTAGCTGGAATTCAGACATTAAATACCCCTGGATTCGCGCCTGACCGATCGAACCGGACAGCAACGAGAAAGACCGCAAACGACCGATGTCGCCCGAGGAAAAAACTGGATTGTGCTCAATGTGGAGCCGATTGCCCTCGCTTTCAAGGCAAACGTCCTACATTGGGTAAAACCTTTGACGCTGCCAATCAACTAACGGTCGAAAAATAATCGGAAAAACTTAACGTAAAAGCAGAATCGTCTGTCGCCATCAATCGCTGATGGCCTCTATACTAGCTCCCCGTTTGTGCACCGCTCTAGTGCATTCGGCTGGAGCGCGACACGTCCCTCCACTCTCCATTCAGAGCCGCCGCAAAATGAGCCTGTTCTCCGCTGTCGAAATGGCACCACGCGATCCAATCCTGGGCCTCAACGAAGCATTCAACGCCGATACCCGTACCAACAAGGTCAACCTGGGGGTCGGTGTTTACTGCAACGAGGAGGGGCGAATTCCACTCCTGCGCGCCGTTGTCGAAGCCGAGACGGTTCGCGTCGCTCAACACGCTTCCCGTGGCTATTTGCCAATCGACGGCATCGCTGCTTACGACCAGGCTGTGCAGAAATTGCTGTTTGGCAACGACTCGCCGCTGATCGCTGCAGGCCGGGTCATCACCACCCAGGCCGTTGGCGGTACTGGTGCGCTGAAAATCGGTGCCGACTTCCTCAAGCAACTGCTGCCGAACGCTGTCGTGGCGATCAGCGACCCGAGCTGGGAAAACCACCGCGCGCTGTTCGAAACCGCCGGTTTCCCGGTTCAGAACTATCGCTACTACGACGCCGCAACCCACGACGTGAACCGTGCTGGTTTGCTGGAAGACTTGAGCGCCCTGCCGTCCGGTTCGATCGTTGTGCTGCACGCGTGCTGCCACAACCCGACGGGGGTGGACCTGAGCCCGGCGGACTGGAAAAACGTTCTGGACGTGGTGAAAGCCAAAGGTCATGTGCCGTTCCTCGACATGGCCTACCAGGGTTTTGGCGATGGCATCGACGAAGACGCCGCTGCCGTGCGACTGTTCGCTGAATCGGGCCTGACGTTCTTCGTCTCCAGCTCGTTCTCCAAATCCTTTTCGTTGTACGGTGAGCGCGTTGGCGCCCTGTCGATCGTCAGCGAATCGAAAGAAGAAAGCGCGCGCGTGCTGTCGCAAGTCAAACGCGTTATCCGCACCAACTACTCCAACCCGCCAACCCACGGTGCAAGCATCGTCGCCGCCGTGCTGAACAGCCCGGAACTGCGCACTCAATGGGAAGAAGAACTGGCTGAAATGCGCCTGCGGATTCGCGGCATGCGCATTCAGATGGTCGACCTGCTGGCGAAAAACGCACCGCAGCGTGACTTCAGCTTCGTCGGCCGTCAGCGCGGCATGTTCTCCTACTCCGGCCTGACGGTTGAGCAAGTGACCCGCCTGCGCAGCGAGTTCGGTATCTACGCCCTGGACACCGGCCGCATCTGCGTTGCCGCGTTGAACCAGAGCAACATCGACGTTGTGACCAAGGCCATCGTTGCGGTGATCTGAGTCGTCGAGCGGTAAAAAAACGGGAAGCCATTGAGCTTCCCGTTTTTTATTTGTCTCAGATAATTCTCAAAGCATCGACCGAGGGCTCTAGACTGCACCCACAGGTTTTATGTACACCCCGAAATTCTTACGAGAGCCAACATGAAAAACGATGACCTACGCGCCGACCGCGATGAGTTGGACCACTTCGCGCCTCGCACCCCGGCCAAACGTAGTAATAACCTGGTGATGCAAGTAGCTGCCGGCGTGTTTCTCGGCGGCCTGGCCTTGTGGCTGGTGCAACTGACCGCAACGATGCTGTACGCCAAATTGTTGGTCGCCACCGTCACCTTCGGCGGTTAGGTCAGTTCGGTTGCGCGCTGGCTGGCAGCGTCGTCATAAGCAACGTAGAGCGATTCGGCGACCTGGCTTTTGATTGCCTTGGCACTTTCCAGGCCAAGGACAAAACCCTCGGCCTTGCCACCGGCCCGGTTCAATTCGTCAGCAGTGCTGGCCTGAGTGATTGCATCGAACAGTTTTTCGGCGTGAGGACCGACGCCTTTGGGCAGGCTGATCTGAGCGATGCTCATGCGAACACCCCGTTGTGGCGAGGCGTGGTGGTTGATTGATTCATGGCGCGTACCTTTTCGGCGAATGGCCCGGCAGCGCGTGTAACCACTTCCGGGCGGCCATGGTAGACCTCTGAGGCGATTCTGGTAACCGCCCACGGTCGATAAACCACCGTCCGTCCCCATGAATCCATCAAGTGGCTAACAGGTGCTTGACTTCTCTTTTTGAATCAGTAACATACACGCCATTCCGCGATAGCTCAGTTGGTAGAGCAAGTGACTGTTAATCACTGGGTCCCTGGTTCGAGTCCAGGTCGTGGAGCCATACAAGGTTCCAGAGAAGGCTTTCAAAATCTCTGAAACCCCCAAAAAACCTGCCTTCTGGCGGGTTTTTTCGTTTTGGCGTTCCTTCGGATTCCGGTGGGTGCCAACCGTTTAAGGGTAGAGTTTGGGATAAAGAGCCTACAAGCTTTTCGAATGACCTCATTCGGCAACTACCCCATCGTTGGCCTCGCCGATGCACGACCCAAGCGCTTGAAGGTCAAGCGCATGCTGGCGGATGGCATTGCCCCCATAGGAGCCAAAAACCAGGCCAAGACGGAAGCGCTGATCAAAGGCCGCACCTTTGAAAGTGTTGCCCTTGGCTGGCACACGGAAATGTCAAGTGGGCACCAGACTATTCCAAGACAGTGATGAGTCGCCTCAAAACTCACCTCTTCCCGCTATCGGCGCCCTCGCAATTGTTGACCTTTAGCGGCTGTGACCGCAGAAACGAATAGGTAGGATCGAGGAATTCACTCAGCTGATTGGCTTGCAACATGAAGCTCATGTTTCACCATCCAACACCCGTTTTCGCATCATCTACAGGTTCAAACACTGTCGTGGCGCGTCCCATAGCGCTGTTCGTAAGCACGAATATAAGCATTGGGAGAGTCCGGCAAATGTGCTTTCACCACTTCGATCAAAGCTTGCCGATCAGTGCCGCTCATCGCCGCCAGAATCGCCAAGTGATCCTTCTCCACTTTTTTCAAATGTCCTGGATCTGCGTATTTGACTGCCCTGATCAGGTGAGCCTGTTTGGCACAATCAATAATGATCTCGACGAGCTTGCTATTATTACAGGCGGAATATTGGGCTTGATGAAATTCGATATTCAGATAGAAAACTGCACGTAGATCTCCCGCAGCTATGGCGGCCGAATGGCGATCTTGAATCTCCCGCAGTTTCGTCAAGATGGGTTCTGGCGCTGGCAGCGGCGTACGCATTGCAGCGGCGACTTCCATGATCTCCCGCACCTCATAGATTTCGGTCACTTCAGTCGGCGTCAGCTCGCGCACAAATGCACCGCGATTCGGGATGCGCGTGATCAAGCCGGCAGCGCTCAAATCCTCCAGCACATCCCGGATTACGTGACGTTTTTCATTAAATCGTGCGGCCAAATCCTCTTCGATCAGCTTCTCTTTTGAGTGAAGAACGCCAAAAACGATTTCTTCTTCCAGCTGCTGAACCACATCTGCACGCATTCCGGCTCCTCAAATTTTCCTAATGTTTTTTGATTGCCGGGGCTTACGTAAACCGGTGGCTGGCAGGCCCTTTTGCCAGAACCGTTTACGGTGTTCCTACGTGCAATTTTACTGTGGCGATAATACCAAAAAAACCGCCGATGGTAATGTCAAATGCATTGTTGACAATTTATTCAACAATACTTACAGTGAAATTCAATCAAATTAAGGTGCACGATATGAAACTTAGCAAGCTGGAGCATTACAATATAGAAACCGTAAAACCGGAACAGACCGTAAAGTTTTACACAGAGGTTCTAGGGTTGGAAAACGCCCCACACCGCCGCCCTGACGTCAGCCGACCGGGTACCTGGATTTACGTAGGTGATACGGCGGCCATTCATATCAATTTCGTCGAAATTGATCAATCCGGAAAAACAGGCGCTATCGATCATGTCGCTTTTGAGGGGCACGATTACCTAGCCTTTTGCAAACACCTTCGTAAACTCGGCACCGAATTCGAAACAGTGGTATCGCCGACATTAAATCTGGCACAAATATATGTTATCGATCCAAATGGCATCCGCATCGAAATCAATATCCGTGGTGAAAAAGTCGCTTCTTAAAGCCCGATTGTGATTCCTGACCCATTACATGCAATGGGTCAGGAACATCGCACTGTTTACCGGTTAGCGGTCATCTGCATTTCTGCAATAAGTGCTCCGGTGGCCTTGCGCAGCAAACCGGCATCGTTCATCACTGTCACCAAATCGCACCCAGACGCCACCATCTCACGGGCAAAAGCAACATCGGGACAAAAAATGCCGACGCGCAGGTTATTAGCGCGAGCAACCTGGATTACCCTCTCTATTTCCCTGATCACTCGCGGTGAAAGTGGATTACTGATCACACCTTCCAACGTCATCGACAAATCACTAGGCCCAATGTAAAGACCCTGCAAACCCGGTACACTGGCGATCTCTTCAAGATTTTTCAATGCCAACTCAGTTTCTATCATTGCCCACGACAGTACTGCTTCATCAGCACCGTTAACGTAATCAGCACCGCCGTATAAAATACCGCGCGCTGGGCCGTAACTGCGGTCGCCTTGAGGGGGATAACGCATCGTTCTTACGAAAGCTTCGCACTGGTCTCGCGTGTCGATCATAGGACAGATGACACCATACGCCCCCATGTCGAGCACTTTCTGAATTAGCCAGGCAGTATTGGCTGGCACCCGCACCATGGGCACTGCAGTCGTAGTTGAGATCGCTTGCAGCATGCTGAGCGCGGTCTCTATATCAAACATGCCATGTTGAAGGTCAACCGTCACCGCATCGTAAGGCAAATGCGCCACCACCTCGGCGCTGTAACTTGAGCCTATCGACAACCACGCATTCAATGCGCATCTGCCCTGCTGCCATACCTCTTGCAACCCGTTTGCTCGCATATTCTTCACCTGAATTAAATGTTCGACACAGCAGCACGACTCGCTATATTTATTTAGCCGACTGCACAGGAAGGTTGCAGAGCTAAGTGCAACACAGTTACCAAATCGAAACGTGAGTTTAATGTTGCAGACCGACCCGCAGAGTGGATACCTCGATTGGACACAGCCAGTTAAATTAGTTGAGCGGCTAAATATTCAGCAAATACGCAAACTTATCCGACTTCTCTTGCCTGTAGTTGGACAGTCGCTTCCTTTGAGCAAAAACCATAGTTTCCAGTCAAACGCAGATTTTTTAAGTTTCATCTAGCTTACCCGCTGCTCACCCGCTATATATTTTAGAGAAAGGCGCGAGATCTTTGTACGACATGGCAGCACCTTACCGGACGGTAAGTTGCTGCACTCAGTTCTTGCGGCCATAATTACAAGGATTGCCAGTCACCATCCTTCTGATTCGATGCAGTAGCGGCGGCAATCATGCGCATACCGGCGACACCATCGGCAATGCTTGGAAGATTGCCCATCAAATCCGAGCTGCCAGTACCGGTGCGGGCGGCTACCAACGCCAGCGCAGCTTCTGCATAGATATTGGCAAAAGCCAGCGGATAACCTTCCGGGTGCCCGGGCCGGAAACGCGAAGAGCGCGCGACAAAATCAGAAGTGCCGTCCTGCCCCGATCGAAGAATCATCTCTGGTGTTTGAAGCGGTCGGAAATGAAGATATTCGGCATTCTCTTCACGCCATTCAATCGAAGCCTGGTCACCATAAATACGGAATGACAAACCATGCTGACTGCCAGTGGCGACATAGCTTGCCCACAGGCGACCAACAACACCTTCCTTATAGTCGAAATCGAGATAAGCGTTGTCATACACCTCTCGCCGCGCAGCCAACGTCTGCATGCGTGCAGACAAACGCTGCGGCAGCATGCCGGTGATATAGCTCATCAGATGATAAGCATGCGAACCGACTTCGCCAAGTACAGCTTCTTTACCCATCGATGCGGCACGAAAGCGCCAATGTCGCTTTGCTGGATCTTCCACCTCCACCGATACTCCCGGCGCACCGCCAGCAAATTCTACCTCTATCATGCGTAGACGTCCCAGCGCACCTGACCTGACCAGGTCACGCGCATGGCGAACCATGGGGAAGCCGGAATAACAATGCGTCAGTACAAACAGACGCCCCGACGATGCTACGCATGCAGCGAGTTCCTCCGCTTCCGCGACGGTCTTGGTCAGGGGTTTTTCGCAGATGACATCGATGCCCGCATTAAGAAACGCCATCGCAACGTCTTTGTGTATTTGGGGCGGCGTTGCAATCACCACCACGTCGATGCCATCTGTACGCGCCGCTTCACGCCTCGCCATATCGCGATAATCGTCGTAAATACGATCAGGCGATACCAGCAACCCCGCGCCGGTCGCGCGCGATATTTCTTGATCAATCGAAAAGGCACCAGCGACCAGCTCATAGCAACCATCGGTTTGGTAAGCAATTCTGTGCGTTTCGCCGATGACCGAGTCAAAGCCACCACCCACCATGCCTAGCCGCAAACGGCGACCGAGTTTCGTTAAAACAGTTGAGTACATGTCTTGTGTCCTCATGCGAATGTGATCGTCATTTAAGTGATTGTCATTTTTGTCGTGCGCGTGCTTTGGTAAGAGTTTCTTCATATGAAACACGGATCGTGTCGAGATACACAGCGCCGATCAGCACCACTCCCACCACAATCTGTTGTAAAAATGGATCCATGCCAAAAACATTCAGGGCAAAGCGGATAGTCGCCATGACTAGAGCGCCGCTAACCGCTCCCATCACACTACCGCGCCCCCCCATCAAACTAGCTCCGCCGATGACGGCAGCAGCAATCGCATCTAGTTCATAACCGAGACCAATCCCAGGATGTGCTGAGCTGATGCGAGACGACAGCACAATCGCGGCACAGCCGACAGTGAAACCGGCAAACATGTAGATTTTAATTCTTAGCCGTTTAACATTGACACCCGCACGCCTGACACTCTCTTCACTGGCCCCAATCGCATATGTGTAGCGACCCAAGGGACGCTGGGTAAATATATAGTGAGCCAAGATAGCAACTACGGCCACAACCCAGATCGGGAACGGAATGCCTAGCAGTTCGCCATTCCCGATGTAATCAAACCATTCCGGAAATCCATACAGTGCGTAGCCACCAGACAGTTTCAATGCCGTTCCTTGAGCAATTCCTAACATGCCAAGCGTGACGATAAAAGCCGGGATCCGGGCATAGGCAATCAAGAAACCATTAATAGCGCCACCCAGGATACTTAGACCAATGGCAAGAACCATCGCTCCAGGCATCGGTATACCTAATGAAGTAGTGGCGACCGCCATCACCACCATCGACAGTGACATCATGGTGCCGACAGAGAGGTCAATACCGCCGGAAATGATGACCAGAGTCATGCCGATCGCCAACAAAGCGTTAACCGATGCCTGCAAGCCGATGGTCATCATGTTGGCACTGCTGAAGAACGCTGGATGGATAAGCGTTATGGCCAGAAAAATAACAATCAGTAGCAACAATGGGCCGATCACATCGAATAAACGCCAGAAAGAAAATGAGAACTCTTTTTCTGCGGGTTTTTCGGGCGGGTTTCTGGATTGACTATTCGCGGACATAAGACACCTAAGCAGGAAGTTGAATTGGAGCGGTGGCAGTAGTCTTCATTTCACCGGTGATGATAATGTTGGCCAACTCTTCTTTGCTGATTGCCGAGGTCGCAACCTCGCCGACTTTGCGACCGTTTTTCATGATCACGCAACGGTCGCACACCTCCATTACATCGTGCATGTTGTGAGTGACATAAATGATTGCCATACCACGCGCCCGCAACTCTTTCACCAGCGCCAGCACTTTGCGAGTCTGGGCCACACCGAGCGCAGCCGTCGGTTCATCCATGATGATCACACGGCAATCGGCGTTGACTGCCTTGGCGATGGCGACTGATTGCCGTTGACCGCCGGACAAGTCTTTGACCATGGCATCCACGCTAGGCAAATCGACGGCAAGTTCCACAAGCAGCTCTGTAGCTCGGCGTCGCATGCGGGCAGTATCGAAATAAGACAGGCCGGGGAAAATAGATTTGCGCAGCTCCTGCCCCAGGTAAAGATTGGCCACGACACTGAGATTGTCGCATAGCGCAAGATCCTGGAATACGGTCTGGATACCGGCCTCAAGTGCAGCTTTTGGTGTGGAAAATTCGATTTTTTCACCCGCTAACGTGATCTCGCCTTCCTCGGGTATATACGTGCCAGAAATGACTTTGATCAGCGTCGACTTACCTGCACCGTTATCTCCCAGCAAAGCAACAACTTCGCCAGCATTAAATTCGATAGAAACATCGTCGAGCGCGAATAATGCACCAAACTGCTTACGTACATTGCGAATTGAAAGAAGTGACATATATTCTTCCTATCTTGGACATTGTTTTTATTAATCGGATCCGAGCAAGGTAACTGCTATGCATGACTCGTCATACATTGCTTGCTATTAAACCAACTTAGCTCTTCTGAAGGCCTATCCGCATGGCGTAGTCATCAGCATTTTCTGCCGTCACTAGCAACATGCCGGAATCAATAAGCGCGGGATAATCCGAAGGCTGTTTTTCACCCGACATCAACTTCGCCAGTATCTCGACTGCTTTGCTACCCATTACGTCGGGATACAAGGAAACAGTGCCGGACATTTTGCAGTCCCAGATTTGCTTGACCGCTTCGGCAACACCATCAAAGCCAACTATCTTGACCTCTGAAAACTTTTTGGCTTGGATGATATTACCTTTGGCTTCTGCTTTTTTTGCTTCCCGATCAAGAACTTGGCGAGCGCCTAGAGCCATCATGTCGGATGCGGCAAAAATAAGATCGATATCCTGATGGGCAGTAATAATCGCCTCGGTAGCTTGTACCCCACCCGGCAATGTCCAGCGTCCAGTAATGGAACTGGCCAGTTTAATCTCAGGGTATTTCTTGAGCGCTTCATGAAAACCTTGCGTGCGCTGCGCCGCAGTTGTGCCGCCAGGCTCACCTTCCAGCATCGCCACTTTTCCTTTCGCGCCAATCAGTTTGGCGCTGAAATCGGCAGCGGCGCCCGCAGCCTTGAGATTGTCGCCCTGGATCAACGTGACATGACCATCGCCGTCTGTACTAGCGTCGACCAGGATGACAAAGATGCCCGCTCGCTTTGCCTTGCGCACCACATTACCTAAGCCCCGTGCGACCGTCGGCGCCAACACAATTCCGCCAAACTCGCCACGGGCGATGAGGGCTTCGATAATGTTTATCTGATCTAGTACCGCAACATCGCTGCTGGCACTGAAGCGTTCGGTCGAGATGCCGAGCTTTGCTGCGGTACGTTCCGCAGCTTCAGCGATCTTGATTTGAAAAATGTCATTAATGAGTGTCTTTGGCAGGATGGCGATCTTCTTGCCCGTGCCAGCGATAGCGCCGAGCACCCCGCCACATGCCAATAAAGCACTGGCTCCTAGCAAGATCTGTCCAAAACGGCGGCGCGAGAATTCTGTATTCATGTCTGCCTCTTATTATTAGTTGCCCTTCATACGAGGTGCATTGGGTTCAGCATAGAATCATCGACAAGATTGTCAACAATTTATTTGACATTTGCTCGCTACCTCATCATGTTGCACTTGCACTACAAAGACGTGCCATGCGCACCAGACAAAAACAAAACATGCACCCTCCTCAGGAAATATCACGATGATCAGAATTGGCTTAATAGGCGCGGGTTTTATTGGTCAGATGCATGCACTGGCTTTTCGCAATGCCGCTATGGCAAGTTGGTCGCCCAAAATTGATATCAGCTTGGTCGCGATCGCAGATCAGAATCTCGAACTCGCTGCAGAAGCCCAGAAACGCTATGGTTTCGAGCGCATTACTTCTGACTGGCGTGAGGTGGCGGGTGCTGCTGATATTGATCTGTTGATCAACTGCGGGCCCAATCATCTTCACGCGGAACCGTCAATTGCGGCGGCCCAAGCCGGCAAGTCGGTATTTTGCGAAAAGCCGCTGGCTGGCTCCGCCGATCAGGCTTATCAATTGTGGAAAGGAGTTGGGGCAACCGAAGCCACCGCAATGTGCGCCTTCATGCATAGATCAATCCCTGCGCTCAATCTGGCACGAGAAATGATTATGTCTGGCGAGCTTGGTGAGATTCGTCATTTCCGCTCCCGCTTTTTACTCAACATGGTGACTGGCGATCCTTTGTCTTGGCGCTTCAGTCGTTCGCAAGCAGGTCTTGGTGCACTGGGCGACCTTGGATCACACCATATAGATCAAGCGCGTTTCCTGGTGGGTGAAGTGAGCTCGGTAGCCGCCATGACTAACACTTGGACTAAAGACCCAGCAGGCAAAGTGATTGACGTGAACGACGACTCCTTCGTCTGTGTTGCCCAATTGGACAATGGCGCCAGTGCCTCGTTCGAAGCGTCGCGAGTCGCCAGCGCCCATAATCTCGGTGGCTTCATTGAAATTGACGGGAGCAAGCGTTCAATCGCATTTCATATGGAGCGCCTGAACGAACTCGTTATTTACGAACCAAAACGCGGTTCGCGCACTCAGATGGTCACTCAAGCGGATCATCCCTACAGTGATTTCTGGCTACCTATCGGCATCCAAGGCCAGCATCCACTCGGCTGGAACGAGTGCTTCGCCCATCAAGCTCGACATATGCTCGAAGCGGTAGCAGCAGGCAAGCTAATTGCGCCGCGCGCAACTTTTGAGGATGGTTACCGGGTAGCCGAAATTGTGGAGACGATTGCCCGTTCGGCACAATCACGCTCATTTGAGACTGTTAACTTTCGCTCGTGAAAGGGTCGTGTTTCACAAGTCCCTGTTTGCCACGACGAACTAAAATCGAGATGCGTTGCATCACGATTGAGGAACTCAACATGTTGACTGCCCCTGCCCGCCCCCTGCTGGGCTGCATCGCTGACGATTTCACCGGTGCCACTGACCTTGCCAACATGCTCGTGCGCGGCGGCATGCGCACCGTGCAAAGCATCGGCATACCCGGTGCCGATGTCGCCGGTCAGCTCGACGCCGACGCCGACGCTATCGTCATCGCCCTGAAGTCTCGGACTGTGCCGGCTGCCGATGCCGTGAAGGAGGCGCTCGAAGCGTTGCGCTGGCTGCGTGAGCGTGGCTGCGAACAGATTTTCTTCAAATACTGCTCGACCTTCGACTCGAGCGCGGCCGGCAATATCGGCCAGGTAAGCGAAGCCCTGCTTGGCGCACTGAACAGTGATTTCACCCTCGCGTGTCCAGCCTTCCCGGAAAACGGTCGCACGGTCTTTCGCGGGCATTTGTTCGTACAGGACCAATTACTCAGCGAGTCGGGCATGCAGCATCACCCGCTGACACCGATGACTGACGCCAATCTGGTTCGCGTGCTGCAATCGCAGACCCAGGGCAAAGTCGGCCTGCTGCGCTATGACACCGTGTCCAAGGGAGTCGAGAGCATTCGAACCCGCATGGCGCAGCTTCGCGCCGACGGTATACGCATGGCGGTCGCCGATGCCTTGTCCAATGCGGATCTCTACGTATTGGGCGAAGCCTGCGCCGATCTTGCGCTGTTGACGGGTGGTTCGGGGCTGGCGCTGGGCTTGCCGGATAACTTTCGTCGTGCCGGTAAGTTACGTGACCTGGACGCCGCTCAAGTGCCAATGGTGGAAGGCGGCGAAGTGGTTCTCGCCGGCAGCGCTTCGCAAGCTACCAATGGGCAAGTAGCGACCTGGTTGCAGGCAGGTCGTCCGGCCTTTCGTGTCGACCCGCTGGCATTGGCTGCGGGTAATCCAGTCGTTGAGGAGGCGCTGACCTTCGCCGGTGACAGTGCAGAAACGGTACTGATCTACGCCACCAGCACCCCGGATGAGGTCAAGGCCGTACAACGTGAGTTGGGGACCGAGCGCGCGGGGAACATGGTTGAGCAGGCCATGGGCAGGATAGCCAGCGGGCTGCACAAGACAGGTGTTCGTCGCTTTGTGGTCGCCGGAGGGGAAACCTCGGGGGCCGTGGTTCAGGCTCTGAATATCCAGCTATTGCGGATCGGTGCGCAAATCGACCCTGGTGTGCCCGCATGCGTCACTACGCCTGGGGAACCACTGGCCCTAGCACTCAAGTCCGGCAACTTTGGTGGCCCTGATTTCTTCGCCAAGGCTCTAAAGCAACTGGCGGGAGTTCAAGCATGAGCAACGAAAACGCCCTGCGCGAAGAGATCTGTGACGTCGGCGGTCTGTTGTATAGCCGTGGCTACACGGTGGGTAGTGCCGGCAACATCAGCGCCCGGCTGGATGACGGTTGGCTGATCACTCCCACGGACGCTTGCCTGGGCCGTCTGGACCCGGCCTCGGTTTCCAAGGTTAACCTGATAGGGGAATGGGTCAGCGGAGACAAACCGTCAAAAACCCTGGCCTTGCACCGTCAGGTCTATGATCGCAACCCAGGAGTCGGAGGCGTGGTACACACCCACTCGACTCATCTGGTGGCGCTGACGTTGGCGGGGGTCTGGCACAGGGATGACATCCTGCCGCCGCTGACCCCCTATCAAGTGATGAAGGTCGGGCACATTCCGTTAATCCCCTATGAACGTCCCGGCTCACCGAAGGTGGTCGAACGTGTTGCGCAACTGGCCAACAGCGTGCGCGGGGTAATGCTGGAGCGGCTGGGTCCGGTGGTGTGGGAAAGCTCGGTATCCAGAGCGAGCTATGCCCTGGAAGAGCTTGAAGAAACGGCTCGCCTTTGGCTGATGAGTAATCCCAAACCGACCCCGCTCCACCGAGCGGCACTGGATGAATTACATGAGGCTTTTGGTGTTCAGTGGTAACCCCCCGGCCGTACGATTGTTTTACTGATTTCAGGAGTCTCCATGCCTCGTTTCGCTGCCAATCTCAGCATGCTCTACCCGGAACACAATTTTCTTGACCGTTTCGCCGCGGCCGCCGCCGATGGTTTTCAGGCGGTGGAATACATGTTCCCCTACGACTACAGCGCGCAACAATTGAAACAGCGGCTCGACGACAATGGCCTGATCCAGGCCCTGTTCAACGCTCCACCCGGCAATATGGAGGCAGGCGAAAAAGGCACCGTGTCCTTACCTGGCCGTGAATTAGAGTTTCGCGCCGGTTTCGA
This sequence comes from Pseudomonas sp. ZS1P83, assembly GCF_054897825.1. Lineage (NCBI taxonomy): Bacteria > Pseudomonadati > Pseudomonadota > Gammaproteobacteria > Pseudomonadales > Pseudomonadaceae > Pseudomonas > Pseudomonas sp. ZS1P83. The sequence continues at coordinate 1,425,313 of NZ_CM142706.1, read as the reverse complement.
CCAGGCCCTGGAATATGCCGCGGTACTGGGCAATGACCGCATTCACGTCATGGCCGGACTGCTGGCGTGTGAAGCAGACCGTGCCAGACACCATAGGACCTACCTGGAAAATCTCATCCACGCGGCGACAGAAGCAGCCAAGCTTGGCATCACCATTTTGCTGGAGCCGATCAACACTCGCGACATTCCGGGATTTTTCCTCAACCACCAACATCAGGCACAGGCCATCTGCAAAGCAGTCGGCAAGGCCAATCTCAAGGTCCAGTTCGACATCTACCATTGTCAGATCGTAGAGGGTGACGTGGCGACGAAGCTGCGTCGGGATTTCGACGGCGTCGGTCATATTCAGATCGCAGGAGTGCCGGATCGCCACGAACCGGACATGAACAATGAGTTGAATTATCCCTACCTGTTCGAGCTGATCGATCAATTGGGTTACAGCGGCTGGGTGGGTTGCGAGTATCGACCGCGCGGCAACACCTCCGAGGGTTTGAAATGGTTGCGCGATTGGCAGGTCGGTCAATCCAAGGCGAGTCATAGCTTCCAGGCCGGCGACTAAATGTGACGAAGTGAGGAGGAGTCCATCCCATTGCTTTGGGAATTGGCCCTTGCTAACAGGTAGCTATCGGCCTGGACGCAGCCCTTTATGGTCACATCTGGAGCCCCAGTAAAAGCGCGTCACCGCTTCCTTTCTTTCAGAAAACCCACTGATTGGTATCGATTTCAGCCATTCGCGACAGGCAGCAATTGGCCCAGAGTGTGTAAAAACGCTTCGTCAAAATTGAAGTTTGCGCGTCTATGCGAAATCTGAAAATTATCGGCTGCTCAGCCGATCTGGATTTTGCATAGAAACGCGATTTTCAGTCCAACACTGGGCTCAAAAAACGTTTTTATACAGCCTCGGCCAGAAGCAGCCACTATTGGCTTTTGTTAAAGTACCTCTCTGAACACAACTCACGGACGGCTTCATGGAACGATTCCATCCTCGTGGCATTGATGCAGACGGTTATATCCTCACCGTGTCCAACGTCGAGGTGCAGCCACAGTTTCAGGATTTACTGGCGGACGTTTGCATGACGCTCGCTCGGTCGGAACCTCTGCTGGACGGGATTTATCTTTATGGCAGCGTCGCTAGAGGCGACGCCGTGCAGGGGGTTTCCGACCTGGACCTAACCCTTGTTCTGCACAGCCCTCCTGCGTCGCAGGATTTGGAAATGCTGGAGTCGAAAAGGCGCACGCTGGAAAGTCGGCATACCGAAGTTATCAAGATCGATATCGACATCGGTAGTCGTTCTGAAGTATTGGCGGCTGACAATCGATTGAGTTGGGGGTATTGGCTCAAGCATCACTGTCGTTGCTTATGGGGAAATGATCTGACCAAGCGCTTCGACCGGTTCAAGCCGTCGCGTGATATCGCCATTGCCGTGAATGGTGACTTTGAATCCGTACTGACCCGGTATGCCGATCTTATCGATCAGGCGACCACACCGACGCAATCGCTACGCTTGCAACGCGAAGCCTCGCGCAAACTCATCCGGTCAACTCAAGTACTTCGCTCTGAACAGGACCTGATGTGGCCGCAAACACTGGAAGAGCATGTCGAGCTGTTTGTTCAGCAGTACCCGTGTATGAGAATGCAGATCTCTTTTTTCTTGTCCCATGCAAGGAACCCGTACGCTAAGCCAAAAGAGTTTACGACTCAGCTCCATAATTTTTTGACCTGGATGGCTTCAGAAACCGGTTAGGTCCGCTTCGGGTCGATTCCGGCCGGTCGTCATCGGCAGTAATCGCCCCAAAGCAGCCGATCCCGACAGACAGCAAACGGCCAGGAGCGATCATTGGTCAAAGCGGCCCCCATATCGAATTACCTCACCCCACTTCCAACGCTGTAGTCACGAATCACGTCGGTCAGTCATAGGCGCATGTTCTGCCATCAGGTCAGCGACCCAATCGATGAACACGCGCACCTTGATGCTGATATGCCGGTTCGGCGGAAATGCCACGTATATCGGCATCGGATCGAGACGTCAGTCCTCGAACAAGGGCACCAGCTCGCCGCGCGCCAGGTGGGCCTTGGACATGTAGTCTGGCAGCCAAAGAACTCCCAGGCCGGCCAGGCCACAATAGCGAAAAGCCCCTGAATCGAAAGATTCAGGGGCTTTTTTGTGGGCGACAGATCTACAGCCCTTTTAGTGAGTGCAGCCGTCAGACATGCTCACCACTTTTCGAATGCACCGCCCGCGGCTCCGTCGAACCATGGTCCGCCTCCACCACCGGAATCTCATTCCCGTCGCTGTCACGCAGTTTACCTTCGCTGAAGTAATCCCCTTCGCGCAGCGCCGCCAGATCCTGATAGCGCAGGACGCGCTCAGTACCCGCCGCGAACACCGACTGCTGATCCGAGTTACCGACCGTGAGGTGATTGAAGGTCAGGTTGAGCACGATCGCCATGATCGCGGACGAGCTGATGCCTGAGTGGAAGATCGTTGCGAACCAGCTTGGGAAGTGATCGTAGAAATTCGGTGCAGCGATGGGGATCATGCCGAAGCCGATGGAGGTGGCGACGATGATCAGGTTGACGTTGTTGCGGTAGTCGACCTTGGACAGCGTACGAATACCGCTGGCTGCCACGGTGCCGAACAGCACGATACCGGCGCCACCGAGGACAGAAGTCGGTACAGCGGCGATGACGCGGCCCATAAAAGGTAGCAAGCCGAGGATCACCAGAAACAAACCACCGGTAGCCACCACGAAGCGGCTCTTGATGCCGGTCACCGCCACCAGTCCGACGTTCTGGGCGAAGGCGCTTTGGGTGAAGGAGCCGAAGATCGGCGCGATCATGCTCGACAGCATGTCGGCGCGCAGGCCGTTGCCCAAGCGTTTGGAGTCGACCTTGGTGCCGATGATTTCACCCACCGCGAGGATGTCCGCCGAAGTTTCCACCAGGGTTACCATCACCACGATGCACATCGACAGGATCGCGGCGAAGTGGAAGGTCGGAATGCCGAAATGGAAGGGTGTCGGGAAGCCGAACATTGGGCCTTGGGTGACGGACGAGAAGTCTGCCATGCCGAGGAACACGGCGATCACCGTACCAATGACCATGGCCAACAGGATCGACAAACGAGAGATGGTCGCGCTGCCGATCTTGCTCAACAGCAGCACCAACACCAGCGTCACGGCTGCCAGACCGATGTTCGCCATGCTGCCGAAGTCCGGGGCATGGCTGTTGCCGCCCATGGCCCAGCGTGCGGCTACCGGCATCAGCGTCAGGCCGATGGTGGTGATCACGATGCCCGTCACCAACGGCGGGAAAAACTTGGTAATGCGTGAGAATACCGGCGTGATCAACAAACCAATCAGGGAGGCGGCAATCACCGCCCCGAGAATCGATTGAAACCCGCCCTCCCCGCCACTGCTGACAATCGCCACCATCGTCGCGACGCCAGAGAAAGACACGCCCTGTACCAGCGGCAATTGGCAGCCGAAGAACGGTAAACCCAGCGTTTGCAGTAACGTCGCCAAGCCACCCGCAAACAATGACGCAGCAATCAACAAACCGATGTCCGCCGGCGAGAGCCCGGCCGCCTGGCCGATGATCAAAGGCACCGCAACGATGCCGCCGTACATGGTCAGAACATGTTGCAGGCCGTAAGCCATATTCGCGCCGACACCGAGATTTTCGTCCTCAGGCCGTTCGTGTGAAACAGGGGGCGTTTTCATGGTTTGGGGGGTTCCCTGGTTTTTGTTGTGCGCACACTGTATGCAAGAGTCAGGACAAATGTCTATAGAGTTGTATACAACTAATCAGTCAGATTATGGACACCGGTCCACGCGGTCCTTTACCTGCGCAGCCTCCCCCTCCAAAAACTTTTGAAATACATCCTTTCTTTGCCTCCTCCCTCGCCCGCTAGCCTTTGGGTTCCAAGCGACCGCCGGTACGGACGCCTCTCGCTTATACATATAACGTATGCATAATGAAGCCATTCGAGATTCAGTATCACAAGGCAAAGAACGCAGCTAACAAATTAAAGCATCAAGGGATCAGCCTCGCGGAAACGGAGGCCATGTTTTATGACGAAAGAGCCCTCTCGTTGCAAGACAACCATCACGATGAGCAGCGGTGGATCATCATGGGGCTGGATGCCGAAGGTCGTTTGTTGGTCGTTGCGTACACCTATCGCGATCCGAATTTCGTACGAATCATTTCTGCGCGCATCGCCACCAAAAACGAGCGCCGGCGCTATACGGAGGTTTGATCAATGAAAGACGAATACGACTTCAGCAATGCCAAGCGCGGAGCAGTTGCTTCTGGCAAAGGCAAAACCCGAATTACCATCATGCTGGATGATGTCGTCATAGAGGCTGCTCGCTCTATGGCCGAGAGCGAGGGATTTGGCTATCAGACGGTAATCAACAACACCTTGCGCCAGGCCTTGCTCACCGATAAAGGCAAAACGGCTGAGTCGGATCAGTGCACCGCTGTGGCGAACGCAGGACATTTCAAAGAAGGGATTAGGGCCTGCGAACTGCGCAGTCTGGAGAAAAAACTCTCAGAGGTGCTCAGTGAAATCCATCGAGTGATGGAGTCTTGATCCTGCCTCATGAGCACTGTCGAGCGATTCACGCCCGAACTCCGGTTTTTAGCTTGATTCAATCAGCCCCTCAAACACTCGCTTCAACCCGGCATGCACCGGCACCCGAATTCCGAACTCACCCTCCAGCAACCCGATCAACTCATCCACATCCGTCACTTGCCGCCGTTCAGTCTCACTGCCGATACGATGAATCGCAAAATTGCCGTTATTCAGCGTACGTCGCCATCCCTCCCCTGTGCGCGCCACCATCAACTGTCTGGCAAAAGACGATTCTGGATGGTTCGAGACATACCAGTTGCCGACGGCGTAATCGATGTCTTCCTGGCGCTGCAAATCGAAAATGTACATCGCTCGCCATTCGCCGACGACGCTGGCGCGCAGGGTGTAGCCATCCTCGTGTTGTTCGATGCGATAGGGTTCGTGAGGTGTGAGCTGTTCAGTCGAGGTATCGAGCATCAGCGGTGCGGTGGGCACCATGCCGCCGAAGCCGACGTCGGTGATGTAGCGCACGCCGTCCAGGGTTACCAGGCTCAAGCGGTGCGTACGGGCGGTCCACGCGCCTTCGGGCTGGCCCATGACCACTCGGCCGGAGATGCCGCGAGCATCGAAGCCCAGTTCCTGGAGCAAGACCAGAAACAGGTTGTTGAGTTCGTAGCAGTAACCGCCGCGACCGTCGTGCAGGACCTTTTGCTCGATGGACGGCAGGTCGATGAGCACCGGCTGGCCCGACAACGTGGAGAGGTTTTCGAACGGGAAGGCGCCGGTGTGATGCAGTTGAAGTTGGCGCAGGGTTTCCAGAGTCGGCGCCGGGGGCGCGTCGAAGCCCAGACGCTGCAAGTACAACGCACGGTTCGTCAGGTGTGGTTCGCTCATTGCTCTGTCCTTATGCATGGGGTTGCGGATCTCTGCGCCGGTGGGCGCCATGTATAAGGGATAAAGCGGCTCGACTGACAATTGATTTAGCCAATCGCCGCACACATAAAGATCAACGCCGCTTGCGCGAACTCAACCGAATCCACGTCGGCGCGTGATCGCTGGCATGTGGCTCATTGCGAACCCAGGCATCGACTCCCGCCTCATGCAGATAAGGGCTCAGCGCCGGGTTAAGCAGCAGATGATCGATGCGCAGGCCCGAGTTTTTCTGCCAGTGCTGTCGAAAATAATCCCAGAACGTATAGAGCCGATCCTCCGGATACAGTTGACGCAAGGAATCGGTCCAGCCCTGGGCCAACAGGCGCTGATAACACTCGCGGCTTTCGGGTTGCAGCAATGCGTCCTTCAGCCAGGATCGCGGGTTGTAGATGTCCAGGTCGGTGGGCACCACGTTGTAGTCACCGGCCAGCACCACGGGATGCTCGCTGGTCTGCAGCGTCTGCGCGTGATGGATCAGCCGTTCGAACCACGCCAGCTTGTAATCAAACTTCGGCCCCGGCTGCGGGTTGCCATTGGGCAGGTACAGGCAGCCCACCAGAATCCCGTGCACGGCGGCCTCCAGATACCGGCTATGGGTGTCGCTGTCATCGCCCGGAAGACCTCGACGACTCTCCAGCGGCTGTGCATCCCGCGCCAGGATCGCCACCCCGTTCCATGAAGACTGTCCTTGCCAGATCGCGCCGTAGCCAGCGGCCTCAAGCTCGGCGGCGGGGAATGCACTGTCGACCGACTTGAGCTCCTGCAAACAGGCAATGTCCGGCTGCTCTCGCTGAAGCCAGGCCAACAAGTTCGGCAGCCGGGCGCGCATGCCGTTGACGTTGAACGTCGCGATTCTCAGGCTCTTCATGTTCCAACGCTCGCAATGGCGGGTCGATATCCAGTTGTGACCGGGGTGCGCCCCGGCAGTTGCCATCGCGAGCGCGACAGGCGACTAAAGGCACGCCCCTACACTGGAAACTCGTCCTGCGACGCCTTGAGCAGTGGCAGCAACGCCTGCTTTTCCATGGGTCGACTCAAATAGAATCCCTGCACCTCATGGCACTGATCCGAGATCAGGAAGTCCATCTGCTCCGGGGTTTCGACCCCCTCTGCCGTCACGGTCAGGCCCATGGCCTTGCCCAAGTTGATGATTGCCTGCACCACGGCGCGGTCATTGCCGCCGCTGCTCATGGACGAGATGAAACGCTTGTCGATCTTGATCCCGTCGAACGGGTACGTGCGCAGGTAACCCAAGGACGAATAGCCGGTGCCGAAGTCGTCCATGTTCAACCGCACGCCCAGCTCCTTGAGCGCATTCATGGTCGCCAGCGCGCCCTCCACATCGATGAGCATCACGTTTTCGGTGATCTCCAGCTCCAGGCGACTAGCCGGTAAACGGGTCTGGATCAATGCCTCCCTGACGTCCTCCACCACATCGCTGCGGGCAAATTGAACAGGCGACAAATTGACCGACACCATCAACGCACCGGGCCAAGTCAGGGCCGTTTCACAGGCTTCGCGCAACACCCAACGCCCCAAAGGCACGATCAGATCAGTCTGCTCGGCCAATGGGATAAACGCGTCGGGGCTCAGCAGCCCCTGTTCCGGATGCTGCCAGCGCAGCAACGCTTCCACCGAGACGACCTGCTTGCCGCCCATGTTGTAGCGCGGCTGGTAATGCATCACGAACTCGTTGTTCTTGATCGCCCGGCGCAGGTCGTTTTCCAGTTGCCGGCGGTGCTGGATCTGATCGTTCATGTGCGGCGCAAAGTAGCTCCAGGTCCTCTTGCCATCGGATTTAGCCTGATACAGCGCAATGTCGGCACACCGGATCAGCTCATTGGGGATGTGACCCTGACGCCGACTCAAGGCGACACCGATGCTCGCCCCGATGTGCAGCGTGTGATGCTCGTAATGAATCGGCTGGTGCAGGCTCTTGAGCAAGCGCTCGCAGAACCGGTCGATTTCCGCGTGGCTGTCCATGCCATTGAGCACCAGTACAAACTCATCACCACCGAGCCGAGCGACCAGATCAATGTCCCGCGTGCACTCGCGCAATCGGGTGGCAACTTCCAGCAGCACTGCGTCACCGGCCGGGTGACCGAGGGAATCGTTGATCGGCTTGAAGTTGTCCAGATCGATCATCAACAGCGCCAGCGCCGCCGAATGCTCTTTCTGCGCCAGGGACTCGTCGAGGAATCGCGCCAGTTTGTTGCGATTCGGCAGACCCGTCAGGGCATCGTGCAACGACAGATGCTGGATCTGGGCATGGGCGGCGACTTCATCGGTGATGTCGCTGGCCGTTCCGCGATAGCCCAGCACCGTGCCTTTGCGATGGATCGGTCGTGCCGAAACCCGGCAAATACGCTGTTGCCCCGACTGATCGCGATAGGAGCAGCGCAAATGGCTGACGGGTTGTTCCTCATTGAGCTTATGCAGCCACAGCGACAAGGGCAGCGTATCGCAATTGAGCAGTTGCCCGATGTCCTGCCCTATCCATTGCTGATCGGAATAACCGGTGACGGTGGCGAAACGTCCTGACAGATAAGAGATGCAATGCTTGTCGTCGATTTCCCAGATCCAGTCGGAAGCGGCCTCAGCCACTGCACGAAAACGTTCTTCACTGGCCTCCAGCGCCTGGTTCGATAAATCGAGGCTGGTGTAGCTGGCATCCACGTGCCCGGACGTGCGTAAGACATACCGGAAGAAATAAGCCGTTAACAACGCCAGCACCAACAGCGCACCGCCCAATGGCGGCAGCAGCGACCAGAGCAACTGATGACCCGGTTGTTCAAGTCGGAAAACCAGGCTGGAGCCGGTGCCCGCCAGTGCCACGGCTGGCCTGCCGGGCGCGAGGGCGTCATCAGGCGCCAGGCTTAAATCATGCAAACCGTAATCGGTGCTCAGGGCGCTGAGCTTGTCAGGGCTTAATAGGTCGACGAACACCAGCACCGAGGTGCTTTGGGGATCGGCCGCCGGCCTTTCGTCATTGGGGACGATCGCGGCAGCCGTCAGCAATGCCGGTTTGCCCTCGAACAGTGTGAACTGGCTGACGGGATCAATGAGGCTTTCCTGACTCTGGACTGCCTGTATCAGCGTCGCCATCGATGTCGAAAGATAGGTGGTCGCCGCCTCTTGCACCTGAAGCCCGCGCACCACGGCGTATTTGGTTTGCTGATGATCGACCACGAAGACGCCATCGTAGTGATCGATGCTGAACAAGGTTTTGCCCAGGTTCTGCTCGACGTAGGCCCATTGCACATCGACCTTGCCGTTCAAATGGTCATAAGCGGTCGTCCAGTTTGCATAACTGACGACGTAGCTTTTCGAGGCGGTGATGCGGTTTTGCAGCGCACGCTGGGTGTAAAAAGTGGTCTTGGCCAGGTCCTGGGCGTCCAGCCGCCCGGCAATGTTGAACAAGGCCAACAGGGCGATCAACACACCCAGAACAAACAGCAGGCCGACGACAATCACCAGGTTGCGGGTTATCGGCGTATGACGGGGAGCGGCGACCGTGGTAACGGCAGTTATATCCATGCACTTGATCCTGTCAATCGATTGCCTGATCGGGATGCGACGCTCGCAATGCTTTTTTACCGGGCACTCGCCGAACGTTCACTGACCATAGCAGCCATGCTGGGCTCTGGCGCCCGGATAACGCCATATCGCCGACTCAGTTGGCGCTTGCTGTAACTGCCGCTAAGCCAGTCCCTGATTAATTTCACTCGCTGATCCATCGGGGACTCTCGATTCCAAGGCATGGTCAATACCTCCTGACCATGATTGATACCTGTAAACCGTGTCCCCGGTCTCAAACGTAAAGGATGTACCCGGTTTTTACCCCGGCTTGTGACCGCCGGCAGGTTCCACTTGCCGTTCAACACCTCGGGCTTGAGCCCAGACAAACGCAGGGTCAGGTTGAACCCACCCTTCGGCCGTTGGCCACGCGAGTGAGCGTTGGAATCTTCCACGTCATCAGCGTCTGCGCGTCCTCGGGCACGGTCTGAAGCGCTGCTTTGATTTCAGGCTCCAGCGCATCCATGTTGAACGATTTTCCGGGTTCGAGACCGATACGCTTCATCTGCGCCAGGACCGGTTGATCGGTGATGTGCGCAGGGTGCATTTTGAGCAATTGAGCGGCGTAGGCGAAGTAGTCGGCCACCGACAATATGTCGACCTGGATCTTTGGCGGTGTCTTCACGTCCACGGCCGGGTCAATTTTCACGCTGGCCGGTTCAGGGCTTTTACCCAGCCGGGATAACGGTGTCACGGTGTAGCCCGCCTGGATTTTGTGCACGGCCGCGTAGTCCGCCGCACCGTCGGTGTCGGTGCGGCCAACGACCCAGACAAAGGGTGTAGGCGCCGGCAGATGGTTCAGTCCGGCAGGCACCGTCCCGGCCCAGTCCGGCGGTGTCACCAGAAACCGCCCCGCTTGTGTACCCGTGCTGCGCCAACCCGGTGAGGCGAACACATCGGTCCACAGGTCGAGCATCGGCAGCACGTAAATACGCCCGGCCGTATCGGGCGCTGCGATCACCAGCGGTTCTTTGGTCAAATCCAGCCAGGCAATGGAATACAGGGTGTCGAAGTCTGAGCGCACCACCCCTTTTAAATCTGCGGGTGGATACTGCGGCACGCTGACAAACCTATTCATCGGACCTTTACCGATTTCCTTGCCCGGTTCGAAAGGGGTGAATTGTTTGTGGGTGATGTCCATGGTCAACAGCGGGTAAAAATAAAGGTAGGCATCCACGCCGATGGCGTGAGCTTCTTCGGCTGTGACTCTCGATTGAGCGTGGCTCGCGAGCGGAAAGATAGCGGTGACTGCAACGGTTAGAGCAATGGCTGTCAATGCTTGAGTAATCAACATTTTGGCGATCGTCCGTGCTGTGGGGAGATCTACCGGAATCGGCAGAGCTACCGCAACTCTAGACGATCAATTCAACAGGGTCTGACAGGCGGACAGCCGGCTGGCCGGGGTGTTGCGCGGGTGAAACAACCTCGAGCTACACCTCAACGATCCGAACGCAACAGTGCCTCGACACCGCCCTCCATCGACAGCACCGCCGAGCGGTTTCGCCCCGAATGCTTGGCTTGATACAGCGCCGCATCCGCTCGTTCGATAAACACTTCCATGCTGTCCCGCCCCGTCGGCACAAACGAATAACAGCCAAGGCTGACCGTCACGAAGCCCGTGGGTGAACCGCTGTGGATGATGTTCTTGTCCATGACGCTGCGGCGGATCTGCTCGGCAATCACCATCGCGCCGTGAATGTCAGTGTCAGGCAGTAAAACCGCAAACTCCTCACCGCCGTAACGCACGGCCAAATCGGCTTTTCGATGGCAGCACCCCTTCACCGCCCGCGCCACTTCAGCCAGGCAGTGGTCCCCCGCCACGTGGCCGTAAGCATCGTTGTAGGGTTTGAAGTAATCGATATCGAGCATGATCAGGCTCAGCGAACTCGACTGCCGGGCGCCACGGCCGAACTCGATGTCCAGCGCCCCTTCGAACAACCGGCGATTGGCCAGGCCGGTCAGGCTGTCATGGGTCGCGATCAGCTTCAGCGCTTCCTTCGCCTTGCGCAAATCCGCCTCGACCCGTTCGCCGAGACGCACCTGATGAAGGAACACCCAGCCGAACAGCCCCACGCCCAGCACCACCAGGGCAACGATGACCGTTGAATGAAACGCCGTGTCGTACCAATCCTTGAGAATCGATTCCCTGGACGAGGCGGCGGACACTACCAGTGGATAAGCGTCGAGCTGACGGTAGCCATACAACCGCACAACACCATCGACCAGCGAGCTGAACATCGCGTTACCGGAGGGTGCATTGGGCCGCAATTTTTCAAAGATCTCGCTCTTGGCCAGTGATGTGCCGATCAGCGATTCCACAAACGGCCGTCGCGCCAGCAGCGTTCCGTCGGTCAACCCCAAAAACATCGAACCGTTGTCATCAATGCTGAAGCTTTTGAAGAACTGATCGAAGTACGCCATCTTGATGCCGGCCAACAAGAGGCCTTGGAAGTTGCCATTTTTGTCGTTCACACGTTTGGATATCGGAATGATCCACTCGCCATTTTGCCGACTGCGAATCGCCGGCCCGATGTGCGCCAGGGACGAGACGTTCTGCTGGTGAAACTTGAAATACTCGCGATCCGCCACACCCGGGCCGCGTGGCAGATCGTCAAAAGAGGTAACGACCCACTGCCCCTTCTGGTCGAACAGAAATATCCCGTGCAATTGATTCAGCGCCTGCACCCGCCGGGCGAACGTTTTCCGCAAGCGTGCCTTTTGGGGCGCGCCGAAACCGTCAGCCTGAATCCAGTCCGCCAGGCTGGTCAGCACCAGATCGGCTTGCATGAAGGTGTCTTCGGCCTGCTGCGCCATGGCCCGTGTCAGGTTTGAGGAGGCCACTTGCGCCAATGCCAGGTCATGCCGACGCGACTGTTCCAGTTGCAGGTAAAGCAAACCGCACAGGCTCAGGCACACGACCGCAATAAACAGTACCGCTGCTTTGCGCAGCGGTAAACGTTTCAGGGTGACACCAGTGGCGTTGTGCGGATCGTGAAGAGGGATTGGCAAAAGCTCGTCCTGCAAGGGCAAGGCATGGGTAAAAAAGACCCAAAACCCTTATTTTTTGAGAGCTTAGTCTACGGGGGGGTAACGGGCAAATGTCCTTTGGCTAGCCGCCGCATCGCACTGTGCAAATGCGCTCGGGCACTTTCTGCATCCCCCAGGCGCATTTGCTCGTACGCACGCTGGGCAATCTCATGGGGCACCGGCTTGAGTTCGCGCTGGGTCGCCATCGCCATCAACTGCACCTGGGCGAGGTGCAATCCCTGCGTGCTCAACTGGCGAAACGAGCGATGCGGCGGGACCTGCTCCAGGCGGTGCTCATGCCAGTCGTACACCTCGATCAGTCGCTCGACATCAACGGCGTGGTCACCCTTGTCGCGCAAAATCTCGGCGGCCACGGCCTTCAAGCCTTCATTCCACTGAATCAGCGTGCCGTAGCAATCGAAGGGAAGCCGCCATGCTCGACCTCGAATTGCTCAAGACCTTCGTCTGCGTGGTCGACGAAGGCAGCTTCACCCGCGCCGCCGAGCGTGTGCATCGAACCCAATCAACCGTGAGCCAACAGGTTCGCAAACGCGAAGAACTGGCTATGCACCGACCTGCCCGAATTGCCACCGACGGAGTTGGCGTTGATCAGCCGCGAGGGTGCGCTGACCGGGTTGCAACGGGCGTTGGTGGAGTTTTTGTGCGAGGAGCTGGGCCAGGCATGATCACAAAGAATGGGCGTACCACGAACAACCTTTAGATCATCTTGTCGATCTCATCCAACGTCACCCTGGGAATGAGTTCACCCGGAATTCTTGAGGAACTGGACAGGTTGTAGACCTGAAAATCATCATCCACGACGTACTTCGACAAGATCTCGAACGACGGCAGGATTCGCGTATAAAAATGCTGATCGAGCAGGCATGGCGAGGCGAACGTGTCGGCCTCTTCGTAAAAACGGCTCACAGACTGATTCAAGTCGACGCCTACCAAAAACACCTTGGTAAACCCCACGTGATACGCAATCTGCAATGCCAGATAAGCCACGGTGCGGGCATCAAAAAAACCGCGTTTGAGGTTCTTGCTGAAACCGAGGGTTCTATTGCGGCCATTACCGAGTTTTCGACTTCTGACGAGTTCTTTATCAGCCCTGAAGACCAGGTCCGCCCATGAGAGCTTGGGTGCTCGGCCGAGTAAATACAGCTCGCCCTCAGGCGCTACCGTCGTATGCCAGATATGCTCTTCCCACAGTGCAACCCGCTGACTAATGCGCATGGCCTGTGAAAACAGTTTGGGCTGCTGTCGGGAAAAGCCTTGATCCGTACAGGCATAAAAGAACGGCCTGATACCCGACCCGGTGAACATAGAGATGGCGCCGTTCATCGTGACCATCGGAACATCGGCATACCTTTCCAGCGGAAAATCTTTAGCGGACGCCCCCGAGGCAATGATAAACACAGCTCCTTTTTGAATGTTGCGGCACTCATCGAGTGTCATGCGCATGAAGCATACCTGTGATGAGTGACGAGTTTTTTTGCGCAACATCCATCTTCAATTTCCCTATCCCTTCACATCGATGATCAGTGACTATTTTGCATTGTGATAGTTTGCAACGGGTGAGCCAACCTTTTGGCTTTGTCAACGCATCACTCGACCATCGTTACTCAGGTCCACTGTCCAGTAAGCCAACAGCACGGACCGAATAGGACCGTATAGGGGGCAGACTTATTTAACCAAGCCTGATCCCCTACTGCTGACCCAGCCCCGCCGCCGCCACCGAACCCGCCGATGTGTGTAAATCCAGCACAGGCATTTGCGAAGGCCGATTCAATGCGCGCAATACCGGCGCATCGTATCCATACACATCAGGCTTGAACGCCACCCGACCATCACTGCCCAAATCAACCGTCCAGTACGCCAGCAACACCGGTACCTTCACCGGAAGCCGGATGTTCTCGGTCTTGCCGTTAGCCAGTTGCTTTTGAATGCCTTCGCTATTCCAGCGGACCGGGTCATTGAACAACAGCTCCACGAGTTGCAGCGGGTTCTCTACCCGAATGCAGCCCGAACTGGTGGCGCGGACAGTTTTGGCAAACAACTCGCGATGCGGTGTGTCGTGGAGGTAAATCGCATAGTCGTTGGGAAACCGGATCACCACCTGACCGAGCGAGCTGTCAGGTCCGGCGTCCTGACGCAGGGTGAGGCCGCGCAGATTGCTCCAGTCAACGGTCGACGGATCGAGCACATTGCCTTCTCTATCAAGCACGCGAATCTGGTTGGCGGCCAGGTAACCTGGATCGTTCTGAATTTTTGGCAACACATCCTGTTTGAGGATCGTCGGCGGCACGGTCCAGGTCGGATTGAACGTGATGTAAGAAATCTCGGCCTGGAATACCGGTGTATTGCGCACCGGTTTACCGACCTGCACCCGAGAACGCCAGATCGGGTGACCGTCGCGATACATCGCAACCTTGTACCCGGCGATATCCACGATGACGAACGTGCCCTGAAGTTTGTAAAGCAGCCAACGCGCCCGCTCCATATTCACCCGCACCTGATCGATGCGCGCATCAACGGACACATTCAGCGCTGCCAGTGTCGCTGCGCCTGCCATACCATCCGCCCCAAGATATTGCTCGATTTGATACTTTTTCACCGCGGCGGTGACGGCGGCGTCGTAATTCGTCCCACGCGTAACTCGCGGGTCCAGAAAACCGCCTGCGGCCAACCTCGCCCGCAACTGCGCGACAGCGGGTTCGTCCATGCCAGGCTTGAGGGAATGGCCTTCAGCAACCTTCGGCCAGCCGCCCATGTCCCGAACCTTGCGCAGTTGCGCCAAGGCTTGACGCAAGCCGACGTAAATCGCTTCCTGCGGTGGCGCTTGAGCAAAGGCACGGGCGACATCATGGTTGTCGAGTGCGGCGAAGAAGTTATTGACGTCGTCGCGGGGATCGACGCCGGACGGGTCGAAATTCCAGTGGATGTCGAGCCGTGAAGGATCGACCTTGCCCCGCCGCAATTGCATCAGTGCAGTGATGAAGGTATGAGTCGTCGCCATATCAAAGGCTGCCCGTTGCTCGGGCGTTGCCGACGAGGTCTGCATCGATGACTGAGACCTGACCAGTTCATCCATATGGAAATCCGCCGGGTTCAAACCGTCGGCCTGGGTGTCATTCAGGCTCTTAATCAACTGGCTGACGTCGCTGTCATTCGACCAGACCGCGCGATAGGCGCGATGCGTATAAAAATCCATGACTAGGCGGCTGACATCCACCCGCCGATGGCGCGGTGAAGTGAACAACGGTGGAAACGCTGTTTTCAGCGGAGCAAGCGTGGCCTGAATCGCCTGAGCGACGTTATCGTCCGCTGCGGCTTCCATAACGGTGCTCGGCGCAATTGTCGACTCAATCGGCGAAGTTTCGGCGATCGCAGCGCCGCTGATCAGAAAGCCCATAAAAAAAACGCGGCTTATGACGAATAACCTTGTTAACTGCCCCATGGATAATCCTTAATCTCCCGCATTCAACGGCTAGCTTTCCACACACTGCTAGACTCGAAACTATCATGATGAGACATCTATATGGCACCAGAACGCTTCGGCCTCCTACTCACGGCACTGCTGCTGACGATAACGTCAGTACCGTCAGCCTACGCCGATTCGCTCGCGGCCGCCCTCATCAAAGCGGCCCCCAACGCTAACGCCAAGGTGATTGGACTGGCCGTACGCGCATCCCAGTGCAGCATTGCTCAAGGCAAAGCACCTGTCCAAAGACTCGCCGTCATCGACTATTCCCTGCCTTCGACCGAACAACGGTTGTGGGTGTTCGATTTAAAGAAGCGCAAGTTGCTGTTTCATGAACTGGTCGCCCACGGACGCAACAGTGGCGAGAACATGGCGGTCAACTTCTCCAACCAGAATGAAAGCTTTGCCACCAGCCTCGGCTTGTACCGCACTCAACAGAGCTACGTCGGACAGAACGGCTATTCGTTGCGCATGGAAGGCCTGGAACCGGGTTTCAATGACAACGCGTTTGACCGGGCAATCGTTATTCATGGTGCACCTTATGTCAGCCCGGTGCTCGCCCGTGCGAATGGACGGATTGGCAGAAGCTTGGGCTGCCCCGCCGTGCGGTCGGCGATTGCTCATCGGCTGATCGATTCGATGAAGGGTGGGCAACTGCTGTTTTCGTATTACCCCGATCAGCGTTGGTTGAAGTCTTCTTCGTATATCAATTGCGGCAGCGGCACTGTAGCGGATGCGTCCGGGCCGAATAAGATCTGATAAAAAAGGGCCGCTGCTCAGGTCGCCCTTCTTCGTAACACTACATCCCCTTCATTGAGCTCATTAAAAAGCTGCTCCGCAGGCGCGCCCTCTTATCCAGACATGACGCAAGGCAAAACCTGCATTACCTTGAAAGAGCTACGATTACGCTTACATCACGACAGGGAATCGAAATGAGTAAAGCAGACGAGCTCGCCACGAAACTGAAAAAAACCGGGCAGACCAGCTCTGATCATGCGATCGACAGTTGGCCCCTCCAAGTCTACGAGCTATATCACCAGATCGAGGCCTGGCTGTCGCCGCTGACCGAAGTGGGCCTGATCCTGCGGCGCAATCCCACTCATGTGTTCGAAAGCGATCCGGACGGGGAAACTTTCGACTACGCCATCGACCAATTGATAATTGAGGGCAACCATCACACCCTCACTTTCGATCCTGTCGCGCGCTTTACCGTGGATGGCGAGGGACGTGTCGAAGTCCACTCGAAAGGCAAGGAACTCGCGCTGGTGCGAACCTTGGGCGAGCATGGCGAGACGCATTGGTGGCTGCAGACGATCGAGTATTCGGGGCAACAACCGGATGCAGTAGCGCTGACTGAGCACAATCTGCTGGCAGTGGTGCAGGAAGGGCTGGAGCTCTAGACCAACGCCACTACACCGATTGCCGATGCAACCCACGCCCCCACAAAAAGCCCGAGAACAATGACGAACACAAAAAGCACGATGATGCTCGGTAGCCTGCTCGCTCTATCCCTTGGTGTTCAGGCACAGGACGGCCCTTCACATCTGGACAGCATCATCCAACAAGGCCAACTGCGCGTGTGTACGACGGGTGACTACAAACCCTATACCGTCAAAGCCGAGAACGGCGAATACTCGGGCATCGACATCGCCATGGCCCGCTCGCTGGCCGACAGCCTGGGCGTCAAGATCGAGTGGGTGCAGACCACCTGGAAAACCCTGATGCCCGACCTGCTGGCGGGTAAATGCGACATCGGCGTCGGCGGCATCTCGGTCACGCTGGAGCGCCAGAAAAAGGCCTTTTTCAGCACCACGCTGGACGTCGACGGCAAAATCCCACTGGTGCGCTGCGAAGAACAGGCGCTGTACCAGACCGTCGAGCAAATCAACCAGCCTTCGGTTCGTTTGGTCGAACCGGCCGGCGGCACCAACGAGGCCTTTGTTCACGCCTTTCTACCGAAGGCGCAGTTGCGGCTTCACGACAACGTCACGATCTTTCAGGAGCTGCTGGACAAGAAGGCTGACGTGATGATTACCGATGCTTCGGAAGCGCTTTATCAGCAGAAACTCAAACCCGGTTTGTGCGCGGTGAACCCGACGCAATTCATGCAGTATGGCGAGAAGGCTTACTTGCTGCCCCGGGACGACATGACTTGGAAGTTGTATGTCGATCAGTGGCTGCACTTGGCCAAGGTGACGGGCAACTACCAAAAAGTCCTCAGCCAATGGTTGGCGACATCCGAGCCTAAATAGCCGCCACGCATACGATCCATGTAATTGGATGGACTCGCCCAAGCCGAGGCGTCAATGCGCCACGGTGGCAGTCTAATCAGCCAACGACAGCGAGGGCGAGTCCATGAAAAAGCATACTTCGATTGATCAATCCCTGTCTTCTTCCGATTTGTCGGCCTGCACAACCGTGGCGGTCGATCTGGCCAAGCAGGTCTTTCAGGTCGCCGGTGAAGACGTCCTCGGCCAGGTGCACTACGAGCAACGGATTAAGTCGCGCGAGGCGTTTTATGAGTTTCTCCGCCAGTTGCCGCCTCATGTCGTGGTTCTGATGGAGACCGGTCCGGGTGCTCAAGCTTGGGCCCGGCAGTTGCAAGACCAAGGCAATCTGGCGCGGATTCTTCCAGCCGGTTTGGTGGCCACACATCGCAGCGGGCCTAAAAATGATCGCAACGATGCGCTGGCGATTCTGCGGGCTGGTCGCGATGAAAAGATCTACGCAGTGCCGGTCAAAAGCGTTGCGGCGCTGGCAATGCAGGCGTTGCATCGCGCCCGCCAAGGCTATGTGCGTCGACGCACGGCGGTGAGTAATCAGATGCGCGGCCTGCTGCTCGAGCATGGCGTGGCCTTGGCGCAGGGCGATGTTGCGATCAGCCAGAAAATTCCGCGGGCACTGGAAGATGCCACCCAGCCGGTGCCGGGCCTGCTGCGTGAACTGATCGACGAACTGTTGGTCGAGTGGCGCCATTTGGGCGAACGCATCAGCGTGCTGGCGGGGCGCCTGGAAGTGGCCGCCAACGCCGACATGACGGCGAAGCGACTGATGACTGTGCGCGGCATCGGCCCAGTCACTGCCTCGGCACTGGTGGCCAAGGAAACCAAGCCTGAGCGATTTCCCAATGCCCGCAAGTTTGCCGCGTACTTTGGCATGGTGCCTGACCAGCACAGCAGCGGGCAGACGGTCCGGCTGGGGGACATGACCAAGCGAGGCGATGTTTATTTACGCAGCCTGATGATCCAGGGAGCCCATGCGGTACTGCAACAACTACGACCTGATTCCCAGCAACCCGATGACCGCCGCTTGTTGCGCTGGATGAGCCGACTGGGCCGTAAGGAGGCTGCGGTCCGGTTAGCCAACCGCAACCTGCGAATCGTCTGGGTGCTTCTACAGAATGACCAGACTTATCGTCGCCAGGCTGGTGATGGCCAGCAAGCGACGATGAGCCACTGAGCGACAGAGTTCTGCCACCGAGGTACTAACTGTCCGGCCCTTTGCTGAAAAAAAATTGACCCCAGGTAAGACCGGCGTGGATTGATGCCTTAGCTGCTACTGGCCTTCGAGGCCTGACTGTAATCGGCATACCACGAGCTCTTCCAATTTTGGCCAGAAGCCGAAGACGGCTTCCTCGAATAGGCCTAATACATAGATGCAACGGGGCGGCGGTTTTTCAAAAGCGGGTAGACAGTGGGGGCGAGTCCATACATAGCAGCTGGCGAAGCCTGCGTTCGGCTGCGCAGCAGTCGCCCCTCGGTGAACACGCAACGGCAGAGATAACGCACCGTTGCGTCACACCCTAGTCGTCGTGCAACAACCCCGAACTGTACTCGCCGAAGCTGCTACCGAGCGCACTGCCATGGAAACTCAACTTACTGGGGTTGTTGGTGGGGCCCGGGCCAAAGCCTGCAGACGGCTGGAGGTCTTCTGAATAATTGCTATGAGTGCTCACACCCGAACAGGCACTCAACAGCAGCGCACCACCGATCAGCCAGACTTTGACGAGGTTCGAGATCATTTTTCAGTTCCCTGTGGGTTGGAAGCGCGGTGACCTTAGGGAGTCATCCTATGCCGCAAGACCATCAGGAATTATGAAACTTTGCTGGGTGACAGCGTTGGTTCAGGTACTACGGTTTCTCGATACAAAAAAGGGCGCTCCCCCAGACAAACTGTCAAAAGAGTAACGTCCTACACGACGCTGGGAATTGTCCGTACACTTGCCCATTGCTGCGCTTTTGCCACGAGGCCTATAGTCCACCCAACGCCAAAATGGCGTGTCGGGTTTGGCGACTCGATGGCAATTGAACTGAAGCCTTCGACTATTTTCGAAGCGTTTCGGAACGTACTTAGCTGCCTGTTTTATGGTGGCTGTGCGCGGGAGACCTTAGGGTCTGCCGGTTTCTCCATTGCCCGGTTCGCCAACCCGCGTACGGCTACCACCCATTCGTTTGGCGACGATTGAGTAGTAGTTTTCTCAAATTAATGGAGCTTCACATGAAAGAATTTATGGCTTTAACCAGCAACGCCGACGACCTTCCCTCACTGTATGTAAATACCACCCAACCGCTGCACTCACTGCTTAGCACCGCTCGCTACCGAATTGGTGCGGTCACGCAGATCCTGGAAAACCTCGCGATGCGCGGCGACATCACCACGGACTCGGTGATCCTCAGCGACTTCGCATTGCTTTGCTGCATACCCTTGCGCGATGGCTGCGATGTTCTAGATGTCGTTGCACGACGTATGGATGCGCAACCGTCCTGACGTCACAAAGGGGCGCCCTTTCCGGACGCCCCTTTGGCCCAATCTATCTCCTCGACTCCCTCGACACATACGCCCTGAAGAACCGCTGCAAGACTCGTCTAAGCCCCCGCACCCGCCCCGCTCTCCCGCCGAGTCTCCGTCGCCCCGATGATGGATTGGATGTAGCCAACCACCGCAGCCCCGGCCAGCCTGGGTTCGCCCTGCATTATCTCTTCACGATGTAGCAACTTTTTAGCAAGCTCTCACACAGACCTGTCACGGGCACTACCGGTTCTTGGTAGGTGGGTTAGACGAGCCAGGATTTGCTTAAGCAAGGTCACCGTGAGCCACACCCCCATCATTCGATTGCTACGCTGAATGTTTCACGGAGGATTCGCGATGCCCAATGCCGACCTGCTCCCTTCTCTGCTGTTCAAGCTCAACGAAAACCAACTCGCACTGGAGGCTGCCATCGTGGAGCTTACGCTTTGGGCTGAGAAACGTGGAGCGACCGAACTCGGTGGCAATGTTCGCGGAGCTCTGGAAGCAATCAACCGTAATGAAGAATTCATCAAGATGACGCTCGCAGTGATGATGACGCCGGAGTGACCGTGATCGGCCGGTAATTCAGCATAGTCGGCTGGAGGAAACGGCTACAGAGAGACACTTCTAGTGCTTAACTCATATCTGTGGTGCCTGTTTAGCTAGCTGATGAGCCGTGAGACCAAAGGTAAACTCATGCAAAACACATCAAATTTTATAGTAGTGGACCCTGCCAATGAATGCGTCATCCCATCCGTCGATATCAAATCGCAAATACTGACCGAGCTTCCACTAGACGACCCGGCCGCAGGACTGAAGCGTTCTGGCACCGTCAACTGGCTCATGGACGGCCAAGCAGGGAGTAGGCAGATCGATACGCAGGGCCCCTTTGAAAAAGAGTTGTGGGCCTATCCCGGATATTCAGGCCCCTGCAGCGGTCCGAACCAGCCATATCAGTCCACCTACGCCTTCGAGCATGCACTTAGTGCGACCCAGACAGAGATCTGGGATCGGTGGGCTGTTCTCGAGCCACCTTTTAGCAACTATGTATCGAAATTTCGTACAAGGGAGCTACTGCTTAAGCAGGGTATGTACATGGCGGCGGGTCAAGCATGCACTGGGCCGATACTGAAAACGCAGGGCAGCTTTCAGTTGGTAGCTTCGCTCCGAGTTCCGCGGCTGAAGGACGTTCGCTGTATGTTCTCCTTCCAGTCCAGAGGACCACTTTGGCAAGGACAAATAGGACGCTTGGGGAGCCTTACCCTAAACATTCTAAACTCTTCAAACAATCAATCTGTTTACAGCATGGATATTACTCCATGGCTCAATGATATTGATGTAAATTATAAGCTGATATTAAGCAACATTATTGGAGATGCCATTCGCGAGGACATTGACGAATTTATAGCAGAACTGATTCATTTCTGTGAGGACGAGGCAACTACGCTCGGGACCTCTCAGACTTCTGGCGCAATACTGCAATTCGCGCTAGCTAACGAAACCAGTCGCGATCTTGATTAGTGCGCCTGGTTTCCTCTAATTAAAATCTTTTAACTATAACCCTGATTAATTCAGCTACTTTACATGCGCTTCCGTTTGTCCGCGTAGCCACAACTGGGGCAATTAGTGGCACCCCTCCAATATGGGTGGCTGCAACCTTCGGAGCCATAGTGGAATTGGCATCATTTACATTCTGTGCAAAGCATTGAATGCTCCACTCTCCTACCGGATCAAACGGCCCATATTTAGCGAGAAACTCTTCAATAAATCCTCCTGCCGTGAACCATCCATCAGCTGCTACATCGTCTAACCCATTCCCGTCATCCAGAAGAGGGACTTGAAATGATTGCATGGCACCCGGCGTTGTAAAGATCGCATAGCCATAAAGCTCATCGCTTCGAAATGCACTACCGTCCGCTCGCGTAGCTCGCGCCTTCACAAACATCGGGTCACTTTGGGTAATCTCGTGTGGAGCCTCAAGCACCCACGTGACTGCATGCTCGTTCAGACGTGTTTCCTCGACCCGCAATTCCACCGATCTTCCACTCGAAAGCATGGCAGTGTAGTGCCAAATGACGCCAACCTCGAACGCCGTTCCAGCTTGCATTTCTGCTGGATATTTAATTTTGACAGCAACTTGCTCCGAGACAGGCACCTCGCCGCTTACGAGGTTTGCGTGCTGACGCCCCCTCTCCCAAGGGTCGGCGACATCGGCCAACGCCACAAGAATTGCGGCGTTCGCGATAGTCGACAGCGCTCCAGCAGGTGTAGTCGGTGTTCCCAGCGCAGTGGGGTCAGGTGCACACCATTCATAATCTGCTGGATTGTCGTGGCCATGACCACCGATTCCGACTTCAGCTGTTCCGTGCCCTTTCGCTGCCTCTAGAATTGCTCCAATTCCCGCAATGGCGGCAACGATGCATGCTATGACTTTCCACCAAGGATCCTCGAAAGGCAGCATTAATTCCGACCCTGGCTGGCACGTTAGACTGCATGTAAATCTCTGTGGAAACTGAGTTGATGGTAACTGAATCGCTCGATCGCCATCAAAAAACACAGGCCCCGGTGATTGCTCTGAGTTCTCGAACTTTACAGTTAGCACACCTTGAGGAACATGGCATGTGTAGGTATTGGTAGCGGTATTTAATCGAGTCGACGAAATGAAAATTAGAGCATCGGCATATCCATCCCAGTCGAAGCAACCACCTCCCTCTCGAGTAGAAGTACCACCGAACTCTAAAATAAGACTCCGCTTCCCAGGTGTCGCCGTACTGAAATCAGCGCGCCATTGAACCAGCGTCGCCGCTCCTTTTTTAAGGCCTCTCCTGAGAAAAATTTCATCAGGAGCAAGTATCTTGTAGTCAGGTGTTGATTTAGTTCTGACCCATAGCCCCTGAATATCCATATCAGACGTATTCACAATATAAACGCTAATCAACTGCTCTTTGATCGCACTATCGAAGACCCCGTCAGGGAGCATTATCCCAGTGAATGGTTCAACTGCAAATGGCCGTTTTGCTATTGCGACTTGAGTTGTCATTTCCGTTGCCTACCTTTTTTCTTAATGGTCGGAGGGAGTTTCTTTTTTGGCGGGGTTAAAAAGATACTGCGTGTAAAGTACAACTAATGATCAATGATAGATTGTGTGCGTATTTTTTTAGGAAATCGGGTTACCGTCCGGCGGAAAAAGTCATCCGCTTGAACCGCTTGACACCCCCTGTAACCTGACTGGTGAGTGTCGATAATGAAAGCCCACCGCGGGCTTTAGATCGAGCCCCATCCTAAGGTCGCGCCCCCCCCGAATTTTCGGAGGGCTCCCAAGCGACGCGCGCAAAAATGGCAGCGCTTGGCTGACCTCAAATGTCGTGTTTCACCTCACCAACTTTCTCCCCTGGAACAGCTACAATCGAATGGCTGAGTTCTTCAGCGCACCGGATTTGCTAGTCGCTGGCAATCAAATCCAAAGATAAATACAACAGGCGTTCGGAGGCATCATGAATATCAAAGCGTATCTGATGCTGGCCTTGCCGTGCATGGCTATCCTGCTTTACTCCCCCCTGAGTCAGGCTTTAGTCCACGCTCAAGCATCCATACAAGTTGGAGATAATACCCTCGCTTACGGCGGCTTCGGAGGCACTGAAGACGAGGCAAAAAAGGCCCTTAGGTCGAACTGTGCTGCTCAACAAATGTTTGATGACCTGAAAACCCAGTGCATGATCAACCCTCTTTTAAACCTTTCCACCGGACCTCTTCCAGGCGGCAGCTATTTGGAAAGCTGCGGACTGCCTTATGGGCAGAACCCGCACGGATGCCACATGGAAGGCACAACTCTGATCTGCACAACCTGCAAGCCTGTTATGCAAACGCGACACTGGACATGAATCAATGCCCCGGAGCTGCATACGACAACGTTTCCAACTGCCAAGGCGAGCTGGTCTGCGATGGATCGTGCTAGCCCTGCTCGCAGACTGGGCCCATCAGCCGTTGTGAGCAGAGCTTTGACCGCCAATTCTACGGCGGGTCTTCGCCCCCTCCACGAGCTTTCCTGCACAAGCTTGATGATTTGCTGAGTCAGTTCGATCCGCTTGTCGCTGATACCCGTTGCCCAGCACCAGCAGCTTTAGGTCGACAGCAGCCCTTCATGTATGGCTTAACGCGGGGCAACTGGATAGGGATTCGAACCCCTTACTGCGTCCTTGTAGACCGCTCAAGGCCAGCAGCTACAGCGTTTTCGTTCTTTGCTCTTGGCGTACTACGGTCTACGGCGGCCCTGAATTTGCCCTTAATTTTGCCCTAAACCTCATCATCACTGCCGCTGCTATGCTTGGGGTTTCTCGAAAGGAGTCGACCCCATGCCAAGTGATTACACTCTCCCCGATGTGTTGCAAAGGATTTACCACAATCAGCTCGCCCTAGAGGCGGCGATAATGGAGCTGACGTTGTGGGTGGAGCAGCGGGGGTCGGAAGAGGCCGGGGAGAATGTGCGCGCCGCATTGGAGGCACTTGGCGAAAACGAGGGCCACATCAAACAAGGCTTGGCTCGATTGAAGAAACTGGACATGGGTTAACAGAGTACGTGACGCACTATTTTCGCTTTCTTTTGCGCATGCTACTGTATAAATATACAGCATCAAGGAAATGGAGTAATGTCAGAAAGAATCATCAACCTGCAGCAGATCAGAGCGTTTAAGGAGGCGGGAATCGAATGGGGACCCTGCCCAATAGATGGCTTATCGTTGTCTTTCTCGGCAGCCCACTGCGCCACTGCGCGCTCCCTGCTGAATTGGTCATAGGTTGGTTTTGCCATGGAACGTGATCCAGATGCCCGATAAGACTTTACCAGCAAGGCGCTTGGGGATTCGCCCTCCTTCATCCTTTATAAATACTGGCAATCCCGTGCAAAACCTTCCGGCTGAGTCTATAGTCGCCGGTGAATGTATCCGTTTCTACTATTGGGCCCTTGTAGCGGTTAATAGTTGAAAGCTACGGGAGCATATTCTTTCTTAGGAAGCGTTTGATTCTTCATGAAAATTGCCTCTACTGACCGAGTTATCTACGGGAAAAATCCTCTGGCAGAAGTGGTATGCCAGATTCGGTTTCAGCCCTTAGAAATCTCCGATGCCTCGCTTGAGAAGCTCCAGCACTGCTTCAGTGAGAGCGGTTACAGCCAACGGAATGACGAAGTCTCATTCAACGTCGTTCTGGAAGCGGCTGAGGACGGTTCTCCACCGGTTCCGCGGACAAGCACTGGCGCTACGATTCGTCACTATGCCAAAGCTGACGGGGCATCAAAGGTTTCCATTGGTCCAGAATTTATCGCATACACCTCGACGACCTATCGAAGCTGGGACGTATATGTTCCTGAATTGTTGAGGGCTGTTGCCGCTTTGAATCAAGAAGTAGGGGGGGTGCGTGTGACACGCATCGGTCTTCGGTACAAAGATGTCATTGAGCGCTCAGTGTTGGGCTTGGATGGAACGCCTTGGCATGAGCTGATCAAGCCATTTTTGCTAGGCCCCCTTGCCCACAATGCTTTGTTGGACGAAGATCATTTAGACGAAGATTCTATTGACAGTCAGGTATCCCAGTCGCTCATTCGCCTCGATGAGTGCAAGCTGCTTTTGCAGACTTCACTGCTAACCTCGATGGCTGATGCCTCTAGGGCATTTTTGATCGACGCTGATTTCTTTCACGAGATTGATGGAGCAGAAGAGTCCAGCAACGTCACTGAATCTTCTGAGGAGTTAGAAGCCCTGCTGGAAACTCTGCACAGAAATGCAGGGGCCTTGTTCCGGCGTGCAATTACGGAGAAGCTGCATGATGCACTCATCCCTCAGTAATACCTGGTTTCCGGAGATTGCTAGCCGTGAGACCCAGAAGCGCTATCGGACCAAAGTGGACCTCGGCCACGCTTTCGGCATGCCGGAACTGAGCCAAACACTTCGACAATTTCGAGATGTTGCCTTCACGGTAGGCAGCTTCTACTCGGGAGCTGACAAGACCCTAAAGGATTACGTCAGGTCCACTCAGGAAGCGACAGCCTACAATAAGCTGCGGGCTCTGGTTTCCTCCGAGAACAGCCTAGCGGATATAGATAGTTTAACTGTGACCGCCGAAGCCGCGCTTGAGGCAGTTGCAGAATTCGGCCCGGAAATCATCCCTACCAAAGATCTCAGCGGATTACAGATCCACGGGGAGCACTTGGCGACTCTTCTGCGCGCTACTTATGTGTGGCGTAACGAGATTTCTGGCTGGAATGAGGCTCTTGACGTTGCTCGTCAGGCTTTGGTGGATCAGGGCGTTGATCCTGATGATGCACTCTATGGAATGGTTAAGAGCCTATAAATGGTATTCGGCAGCGTAAATGATGTTGTCTTGCCCGAGCACGGGATCGCGCTTGCCCTATTCCATAGTGATCTAGGTGGGGGGCATCTTGGAGTCCTGTTCAACGAAAAAGGTAACAAGCTTAGGCTGATGGAGCTTGGCTGGCATCACAAGTTGTTCGTATCCGATCTCCCACGTCCGAAGTGTGGGATTGCCATTCCTTTGGCCCTACCACCAGCAGCAAGTAAGGGAGTATTGGCAGTGGTCCGGGCGATATCCCGGAAGCTGCCAAAAATTTCCTATGGAATTGATTTCATTGCTTCGAAAGGTTCGTTCAACGGCTCTGTCTACTCGCCTCCAAAGGGAAGCAATGGTCTGACTTGCGCATCTTTCGTGCTAGAGGTTATGAGATCGGCAGCAGTCTTGCTCATTCATGAAGAGTCTTGGGAGCCGTCCCCCTCCAACACGGAGTGGGCGACGGAGGTAGTAAAACTCCTGAGGGAGCATGGGGCAGAAGAGAAGCATATTGAAGCGGTTGAAAAAGGCATGAGTAACTTGCGGCTGATACCGTTTGAACTAGCTGCTGCTGCTACTCTGCCAGTCGAGCAGCGCCCAGCTTCGTACACCGCGGTGCAGCAAATCGCTGGCGAACTAAGAAACCATCTCGACCGAGTGTGTCCTTTGCCGGCACAGCCAATCATCCAGGGCATATTGCGGGCTGGGTGAAGAGCGTCGACGATAGATCGGACAATGAGCACCTTCGCAAAGGCTAAATTCCCGTAGGGCCGAGACTTGTGTTATCTCGGCACAGGCCCGCATGGGAAACGCGGCTTACGCCATAGATACTCCCGTCTAATAAGCTAATTGCAAGATACCTTCCACAACTGATCAAGCCTAGTTGTGTAGCTCTGACTCATCAATTCGCGACGCATACCCCAATGCGGATTGGTCGGCACGCTGGCAGATCTCAGGGTTCCCCGGCCCCACCGTTCATTGATCTGGTCCAGCACCGTCAGCACCCGGGTGGCGTCGGCCGGCTGTGAGGGGGCAAACAAATCATCGGTGTATTCGCCGGGCTGGCACAGGTTCAGCAGCAGCACTTCGGCCTTGCTGTAATTAAATCCCGGACGGAACACGCGATCGAGGGCACCGACCGCGGCGGTGGTCAGCAGCCGTACATCGTCGGTCGGGTACGGCAGATCGACCACCACGCCGTTTGCATACTGCGCTTCCGCCGGGTTGAACATGCCGGTGCGCAGGCTGACGCGCAGCTTTTTGCACAGTGAGCCCTGGCCCCGCAGCTTCTCCGATGCACGCATCACGTAGGTAGCTACCGCTTCCTTGATCGGCGGCAGCTCCGTCAGGCGTTTGCCGAACATCCGGCTGCAGCAGATCTCCTGCTTCGGCGGATCCGGCTCATCCAGCGCCAAGCAGGAGGTGCCGGCCAATTCCCGCGCGGTCTTTTCGATCACCACACTGAAGGTTTTGCGCAGCGTCCATGGGTCGGCCTTGGCCAAGTCCATGGCGGTTTTGATGCCCAGCGTGTCCAAGTGCGTTTTCATGCGCCGGCCGACGCCCCAGACCTCGGCCACGTCGGTATTGCGCAGCACCCAGTCGCGTTTGTGCGGGTCGCAAATGTTCACCACGCCTCCGGTTTGCGCCTGCAGGCGCTTGGCCGTGTGGTTGGCCAGCTTGGCCAGGGTCTTGGTGGGCGCAATGCCGACGCCGACCGGAATGCCAGTACATCGCAAAACCTGGCTGCGCAAGCGACGCCCGAGCCCGTCTAGGTCTCCGATCCCACTGAGGTCAGCAAACGCCTCATCGATGCTATACACCTCAACCGCCGGTACCATCGCTTCGATCAAGCTCATGATCCGTTCACTCATGTCGCCGTACAGCGCGTAGTTTGAAGAAAAGGCGACGATGCCGTGCTGCTGCAGGGTGTGTTTGATCTGGAAGTACGGAGCGCCCATTTTCACAAACGGCTTGGCATCATAGCTGCGCGCGATCACACACCCGTCGTTGTTGGACAGGACAACGATCGGCACCTTGGCCAAGTCCGGGCGGAACACCCGTTCGCAACTGGCGTAAAAACTGTTGCAGTCAATCAGGCCAAACACCGGCGGCACTTTAGACATGGCTGCGCACACTGCTGGTGATCACCCCCCAAATGGACAGGTCATCCCCCTCTAGCACATACCGCGGAGGGTACTTGGGGTTCTCCGACAGCAGGATTACCTCCTTGCCTCGTAGGCACAGGCGCTTGCACACCGGATCGTTATTCAGCAACGCGATGACGACGTGGCCGTGGGCCGGCTCGATAGATCGATCGACCACCGCCAAATCGCCTTCAAAAATGCCGGCGCCCTGCATGCTGTCGCCGGTGAGCGACACCAGGTAGACGTGTGGGGCCCGGACGTTCAGCACCTCATCCAGCGAAATGTGCGACTCGATGTGGTCCGCCGCCGGCGAAGGGAAACCCGCCGGTACGCGGAAGAGACACAACGGCAATGTCCGGCCGCCCTCGGCGATCGGCCCTAGAATGGAAAAGCTCATAAAGCACGACTTCCAGATACTGTACGAATATACAGTTAACTTTCAGAACGGCTTGTGGTCAATCTTTGTAGGCAATATCGGATGGGCGGAGCGGTTATGTGCGGACGACTTTCTCAATATGATGGCATCCACGACTTCGTTGCTGCGCTGAGCATGCCCAACGCGTTGGTCAACAACGTCGGCGACTTACCATTCGAGCGGTATAACGCCGCTCCCACGACTCAGCTCGCTCTCTTCCATCAAGAAGGCCACTATCTGCACGCGGACATGGTGCGCTGGGGATGGCGTCCGCATTGGGCCAAGGACCGTGCCGCGCCGATCAATGCCAGGGTAGAGAAAGTCGCCCACGGCCCATTTTTCCGCGCGATCTGGCCGCACCGCGCAATCATCGGAATCAACAATTGGTTTGAATGGGTGGACGAAGGCGAACCGAAAAAACAGCCCTATCTGATCCGCCGGCAGGACCGGGCGCCGATCCTGTGCGCGGCCATCGGCCAATATCCGAACACTGATCATGAGCCCGGCGAGCACGACGGCTTTGTGATCATCACCGCCGACAGCGCCGGCGGCATGGTGGACATCCACGACCGGCGGCCGGTGACTCTATCGCCGGGGCTCGCCCGGGAATGGCTCGACCCGGCTACGCCCAAGGAGCGCGCCGAACAGATGGTGATGCACCAGGGTGAGCCCACCGAGGCGTTCGAATGGTTCAAAGTTGACCGGGCCATCGGCAACGTGCGTAACCAAGGATCTGATTTGATAAAACCAATTGACGCTGCTCAAGGCGATGATTTGTCTTAAATCGATACCAACGACTTGAGCCGTTCCTCAAGCGCCGTTTTGAAGATGATATAGAGCCGTTCTGCGTCCCCTGCTCTCAGACCACCGACGACTTCCATACCTAGAACTAATGCGTCAGCTCTCGCGCCCGCTTTCACAGCAATGATCATAGAGTCCGCACGCACAATTTGCGCGAGCAGACGGTCAGCCTCTCTCTTCACCTTCTCGCTCAGAACTACATCGTCCACAGGGATTACCTTCGTTGCGACATCCAATACATGACGAACAAGACGAACAAGACCCAACCCAAGGCCGACAGAAAAGAAAGGCCTACCAGTCGCTTATTCATTCAGTATTATCATGGTGATGAAGATCGTGGGTGATAATCAGGCCACAGGAAAATAGCCTAATGACAGAAATCATCTGTCTCCCGTCGGGTGGAATGAGAACGTCCCGGCTGCAGAATCATTTCTTAGCTCCGTTACTGACAGGCCACATAATTGCTGGTAATTTTCAAAAATGAATATGACTCTCAGTTGCTTTTTCGAAGCGCTTAACAGACAAGAAAGAAAACTCCTTCCTAAACTCGAGGCGGATCATCTTGGGCTGTATTTAAGATCAGCGATTAACGAGCTGGACTGGTACTACTACAACATTAGCAGAACTAGTAATCCATCTTATGATCAAACAGAGCAATTCTACATATTGCGGCTTGGAGTTGGACGACTGATACAGCTAGCGCTGGACGGACGTCAAAGTTATGATGCACCGCCCCTTATGTTTACGCGGAAAAAAGAAATTTACACCCCCGTATTGGAGCTTGCCGCTGGATTAGGCTTCATCGAACATGGACGTCGAGTAGGACAAACTGTTTCAACTGGTTTCTGCAGTATTGAAAGCATAGATGGAAAAGAATTCACCATCACCTTACCGCCTGAGCTGCCAGACGACGAATACTACGAGCGAGAACTCAAAGATCACTACCAAAGGGAAACCGAAAACTTTGTCAATCAGGTTCGAAATTCAGCACTGAGTACTGAGTTCGAAACAGAGATAAACGAAACCCTAGAAGCATTAGTTTATCCTTTCCTCACTCACTTCATCGGATACGGTGGCGACCCTTTAGTAGATAGTTACTTTTATAACATTGCATTCAGCGAACTTCAAACCTTCGAAGGCTATGACACATTCAACTATGCGACCCGCTTTGGCGGAATTCACTTCCAAAATTACATTATAGCGTTAAACTTCATCAACTCTATTTCAATGCGA
Organism: Pseudomonas sp. ZS1P83; assembly: GCF_054897825.1. Classification (NCBI taxonomy): domain Bacteria; kingdom Pseudomonadati; phylum Pseudomonadota; class Gammaproteobacteria; order Pseudomonadales; family Pseudomonadaceae; genus Pseudomonas; species Pseudomonas sp. ZS1P83. The sequence goes on along the minus strand of NZ_CM142706.1, from coordinate 1,393,996 downwards.
CACGAACGATTTGCCGAGGCGCTCGTAAAGAAAGACCCCAGTATAAAACTAGAAAACATACTCACGATCTCATCAGAAACAGAGAGCTTTATAAAAAACCTCCAAAGTGCAATTAACCATTTTGGGGCTGATCACTTAGACTTTGAGGACGCGAGTCTGGAGGATGCCCGACGTATTTTTGAAGTCCTCACATGTAGTAGGAAAAACACTGCCTTACTTGCGAAACCCGGGTCCCCCCTTCCTCACCTGATCCAATACTCCGATCAAGGTTTTATCCGGTGTCTTACTGGAGCCCGCAGCAATCCGATGCTGTTCCTTCTGGAGTCTTTAAGACACCAATACCCTAAAGACTATGATAAACATCAGCAATCTCGTGAAAAATCCATGCAGAATGGAATCAAACGAATTTTGAACGAGTGCTTTGAAGGGCTAGAATATCTTGAAAACGTCAAAATCAAACTAAATGGTCGTGTACTAACAGATATTGATTTGGTAGTTATAGAAAAGCCCACCGGAACAATATTTATTTGCCAATTAAAATTCCAAGAACTCTACGGTCAGGACCTTCATTCAAAACACATTCGCAGCAACCGTCTAAAAGAACAAACAACTCGTTGGCTTACGAGCCTTGAAGACTGGATAGATAATGTAGGGGAAGCCGGCATCAGAAACTCTCTTCGGTTGCCGAAGGGATTCCCAACCTTGAATGTTTACCGCCTTATCATAGCAAAGCATTACAGCTACCCCCTGAAAGATCTAACTCTGCGCACAAACACAGCACATGCGAACTGGATGCACTTTTTCAATTCCGTCGAGCTGATCAAAAGGCAAAAAAATACTAATTTAAAACTGTCTGACCTCATAAGCATGATAAAAAAAACGGATTCACCGCATGGAACCAAAACCCATAATGACGAACCGTTAAGCAATGAGTACATATTAGATGAGCTGAAATTTAAAATCATTCACAAGACAGACTAACCACCTATATCCACCGCCCATTACCGTCGAACCACACTGCGAACACACTCAATAGATGGCCCTCCTCATGTTAAGTTATTTTCTAAACGAGTTAAGTCTTCGAGTTAATTACTATTTTCCCTTCAACATTGAAACTTCTTTGGCGTATGTCTGACAGGCCGCCAAGGCGATCAATCCTTGGTCGCCGGCATCGGTGATGCTGATAATTCGTTGAGCATGCGCTGGGTCAAGTTGGACTCGTGTTCCGCCATGAACCACGCTGCCGGTTGAGGTGGCGGCTGACACTGTGTCGCCACTGGCTGTATCGGTGGCGTCGAGTAGGACTGACAGGCGCAGATCAGCAGTGGCAAGGCGATCACGCAGGCGAGCCTGGTTGCGTTGAGCATCGCTCAGTTCCTTGTAGTGGGTTTGTTCACTGGTCGACAGCCGCTGCTCAAGGGCCAGGCGGCTGTCCTGTGCCGTGCGCACCTGGTCAGCAGCAGCGTTGCTGATGGCGATCAGATCGTCCTTGTGCAGGTTGACCTGTTCGGCGAGTTGCATGCCGTAGCGCCAGTCCTGAACTTTCCAGGCCGACGCGGCAGATCCGCCGACCAATGCGGTCAGCAGCACGCCAACGGCGAACAGCCGGAACGGCGCGGGGATCAGGTCCACGACACGCATAGCACTGCCCTCGCCCGGGTCCACAGTTGCAGCCGATCTGCCAGACCGTTCAGACCACCGTTGATCTTGCGTGTGATCGCCTCGAACTCGTCCCGATCCGCCAGAGCGTTCAGCTCGCGCACCCACCAGAACCACGCCGCCGACTCGGCCGCCCATTGCGGTTGCTCGAGCAGCTCAGGCGTGCGTAGCAAACGTTCGTCACCGAACAACGCCAGGCTGCAGCGCAGATAGTTGCTATGACCGGTTATCTGGATCAGGCCGCGGCCGCGATAACGCTGGCCATCTCCATCAGCTTCCGGGGTGTTGCCCAGTTTCGCGGCCAGATTGCCGGTGTCGTACTTGCTCAGGTACTGATCGCCGCCCAATTCACGGACGTACTGCAGCTGACCTGACTCGTGCCCGAGCTGGGCCAGAAATGCTGCCTGGCGTTTCGGCGTATTGATTTGCCGGTGCGCCATGGCGGCATTTAGAGCGGATACAAAAACGCCCGCTTGGCGGCGGGCGTTGGGCATGATGCGTTGTAGCTGTTGCTCGGTAAGTGACATACAAACTCCAGGCATAAAAAAACCGCACGCGGCGGGTTATGGGGCGCCGAGGCGCTATTGCAGACTGACCACCTTGACCGGCTTCGCCGGTTTCTTCGCGCTCTTGCCTTTGGCGTTGGCCTTGCCCTGCTTGCCACCGTTGCACTCGATCGAGGTCGTCCAGCCAGACTGGGTGTAAAGCTGCTCGACCGAGTCCACCAGGTACTCGCCATCAAGGCCGACCTTGAAACCCTGGGCATTAATCGAGCGCTCGGCGAACAGGTCCGTGCGCCCAAGCATTTCCAGGCGAACGTCCGCCGTCGAGCGATTGAACGCCGCCAAGCGCGCCTTGGCTGCGGCCTCGGCGGCGGTCTTGTTCGGGTAAATGTGCCGATCGGTATGCACTGCCGGCAGGCCGTCCGGCACGTCGTCGTTATCCAGGGACACGACCGCGAGCTTGCCGGTCTTCTTGTCTTGGTGCTTGGCCCCTACCGACTTGTGCGCGTTGCGATCGCCGAACTGGAACTGCCAGCGGCTGACGTCGCTGCGCGTCAGGGTGATCGCGCCGAAGGCCTTGCCGCTGGCGCTCTGACCCGCTTGGCGGGGCATGACCAACAACTTGCCGTCGGCGACCTTGGCCGTACAGTCGTATTGCTTGGCCAGGCGCGTGATGAAACTAAAATCCGACTCGCTGATCTGGTCCGCCCGGGCGACCTTGGTGGACACCGGGCACACCGGCCGCCAGCCATTGCGCGCCGCAATGTCGGCCACGATCTTCGACAGTGGTACGTCTTCCCAGCTGCCGCTGCGGATGGTCTTGCCGCTGCCGCGCATGTCGCTGGCCTTGCCCTTAATCACGATGGTGTCCGGCGGACCCGACACGGCGACATCGTCCACCACGTAACGGCCCATGCGGGCCAGTGACGTCTCGACATAGCCTAGGTAGACCTCAACCCCCACGCCTTTGCGCGGCAACGTCACCAGGCCGTCACGGTCATCAATGCGCAATTCGAACTCGTCCGACTCCATGCCGGTCTTGTCCGTGGTGCGCAGCTGGATTAGTCGATCATTGATCAGCCCGGTGATATCGGCCCCATCGACAACGATTCTAAAGCTGGGGGTCATGAATTTTGTCCAATAAAAAACCCGCACCAGGCGGGTCTAGATCAGTAGGCCGTTACGCGTAACGGATGGTGTGGCCGGCAGTGACTCCGGACGGCGTCAGTCCCACAGGGTGACTTGCTCGGCGACCGGGGCTGACAGCGCCGGCAACGTGATCAGCACACCGGCGCGAAACGGCTGCGGTTCATCGGCCAGCCCCTGATTGGCATCCAGCACCGCTTCCACGGTGCCGCTCAAGTGGCCATAGAAGTTATGGCAAATGGTGTCCAGCAGATCCCCGTCAGACGTTCTGCATGTCGTCGCCATAACGCACAAACTCCAGAGTGAACCCTTGTTTACGCGGAATCCCGCCCTGCATCAGCGCGCCCTGTTCTTCCTCAAGACTCTTGAGGCACCACGCGCCCAGCACGTCGCCATAACCGGTGATCAGGGTCAGCGGTTGGAGCTGAGCGCCGAGCGCGCGCAACGTGTCGAGCTGCTTCAGCCCGCCCTTGAAGCCCGGGAAAATCACCCCCTTCAGCGTGATTTTCTCGTCACCCATGCCGACCGCTTGCTGAGCCGGGCGGCGCGACAGGCGTTCCTGTGAGGCCCAACGAAATTCCGTCGAGCGGCGCAACTCATCAAACGCCGCCGTGTCGAGGTTGAAGTGATACGGCTGCGCCTTGGGGTCTTGCGGCTGGATGGTCAGCAGGTGCGGGAACGGCTTCACCGCCTCCGGCGCCGGCGTCTGATCCGTGGCAAAGGCCCCCGTGGGCACGATGTTGGCCAGCGCCGGGCTGGCCTTGCCGGCGATTTTATTAATCGCCGTCGCTGCGTTGCCCGCCTGCTCCTTCAGCACCCCCATGCGCTCGTCGATTTGCGACAGAGCACGGGTGGCCGTGCCATAGGTGGCGACCACCTGACCGACCTTGGCCTGCGCGGCATTCACCCCGCGCATGACCCGCTGAAGCTTGGCCCCGATCGCCGGCCCGACAAAGGGCAAGCCCTCCAGTTCGGACGTGGCGCCGGTGATTTCGCCGATCGCGCCATTCACCGGCCCCAGCATGCCGTCCAGGCTGCGCCGGCCGGTTTCCCCGGCCGAGGCCAGGTACTTCAGCCCCGACTGTAACTGCCCCAATGCTTCCATGAGCCCTCCTGATTAAACGTGCGGTGTGTCAAAGAGCTGCTTGCTCTCCACCTGTCTGGCCATCTCGCGATAGTGCTGATCGAGCAACGGCCTGAGCTGGGCATACAGCGTCGCGGCGTCCTTCACGTCGCCGTTCACCACCAGCGAAAACGGCGCCTGAATATCCACCTTCGACTCTATTTTTGTCGGCTCTGCCTTGACGGCCGGGGCCGGGGCCAGCGCCAACGGCCCCGAAGCGGCACCGGCGTCCGCACTGGCCGGCGGCAACATCATGGCCCGCGCGGCATCGCCGGGAAGGGCGAGCGGCCCCACGGATTTGGGCGCGGCGAACGATCGGGCGATGTCGCCCATCACCGGCGGCATGTCCTTGCCGGCATTGGCCATCATCAGCGGCCCGGCGATCGGCAGCGTCTTCAGCGCATCGTCACCGCCAAACATCGACTTACCGACCACACCGCCCAGGGCGTCACCGCCCAGGTTGCCGAGCACCCCGCCGATCAGCCCGCCAATAGCAGTGCCAACCATGGGCAAAATCATCGTGCCGAGGGCCGCCCCCGCCGCCGCACCACCCAACGTGCCGGCGAGACCTCCGGCGGCGCCGCCATAGCCTTCGGCCTTTTCGTCTTGCGTCTCGGCGTTCTGATAGGTGTCATAGGCCTTGTAACCGGCCTCGGCCACGGCAAACACAGCCGCGCCTTTCATTGCGGCGCCGACGCCCCGGCCGCCTCCACGACCACCACCCTTCCTGCCCTTCTTGCCATCACCACCAAGGTCGCCGCCCTCCAAGCCGCCGCCCCCACCCGCCGGCAGGTTGGTCACGATCACCTTTTGCGGGATGTTCGGATTACCCATCAGCGAGCCGCGCCCAATGTTCAGCAGGCCCTTGGCAATCTTGAAACTGCTCATCGCCGTCTGAAAGGCGATCACTGCCGCCACCGCCGCGCCGATGCCCGACACCACCCGGGGCGATTCGTCCGACAACTTGCTCAGCCCCTGGGTGACGTAGGTCAGCCCGTCCGCCACCCTGTCCGTGACCGGGCGGAACGCATCGCCGATCGCGCGCATGGCGTCGTCCATGCCCTGCGCCATTTCCGACCACTTCTGCGCCGACGACTGCCGGCGCTCCTCAAGGTTCTTATCCAAGATCCCCGTGGCGCTGGCCGAGTCGGCTTTCAACTTGGCGTACAGGTCTTTGTTCTGCATGTACGCGGTCAAGGCGCCCTTCACCTGCATGTCGGCGAACAGATCGCCGGTGCGCAAGGCTTGCTCCAGGGACGCAATCATGGCCTTGGCCTTTTCCGGGTCCGTCTCCTGGCTGATCTTGGCCGTGGCTTCAGCCATCGCCGCGGCCTTCTTCGGATCGGTCGCCGCGATGTACTTCTGCGCCAGCTCAAAGCTGGATTCCAGTGTGGATTTACCGTTCTGCAGCCCGGTATTCATCGAGCCCTGATAATCGATCCCAACCTTTTTATAGGCCTCGACCGTGTCCCCCGAACCGATCTTTTCCATCCAGTTCTTGAGGTTGTTGGCCGCCTCATCGGAGCCGCCGGCAGTCTTCATTTGCACCTGCAGCATAGCGCCCAGTTGCGTCACCGAATCCATCCCGGTGATGCCCAGCTTGCCCATGCCCGCCAGCAATTCAGGAAACCAACGCGCCATGTCGGCCGCTTCAAAACTGCCCGCCTGGCCTTGGTAGGCGATCGCCTCCAGGGCCTTTTGCATCATGGCCGGGTCGGTGATCTTGGCGTTCTGCCCCAGGGCGTTGATCATCTTGGCGGTTTCGGTGCCATCTGAGCCTTGGCCCACGGCAAACTTGGCCGCCGTCGGCGCGTACTGCAGAGCCTTGTCCAGCTCCATGCCGGCCCCGACCAGGGCGTTAACCACCTCGGCCACCTGATTGCGCGCCATTCCGGTGTCCCGCGACGTATCCACGATCGTCTTGGACAGCTGCGCTTCTTCGGGCTTGTTGGCAATGTTCGCCTTGATCGCAATGTCCCGAATGATCGCGCCATAGTCCGCGCTGACCTTGGTCGGAATCGCCATCGCCGCCGTGGCGGCCACCGCTTGGCCGACACTGCTTTTGAGCTTCTGCTTGCCCTCATCCAGTTGCTGGTGACCTTTAGCCTTCAGCTCGGCCTTGGCGGCCGCCTGACCCATGGCGTTATAGGCCTTTGTCAGATTATGAACTTCAACGCCTTGCTTTTTCAGGCTGCTGATATTGCCCTCAAGCTGTTTCAGCAGGGCGTTGGCACCCTTCTCGCCCGCCAGGTGCGCCTTGCGCCACTCATCGCGCAACCGCATGGTGTCGCCAATGGTCTTTTCCAGCACCCGGGCTTTTTTGCCTTCGGCCTCCAGGCGCTTGATGCGGCTGGTGACATCCTTGAACGCTGAGCCCACCGTGGAGCTGACCGCCCCGCCAATGACCAGGCCGAGCGCGAGTTTATTCGCCATGTGCGTGCCCTATACGTCGGGTAGATCAAAGGCGGCTCAATCCGTGAGCCACCAAACCATCTCAGAAAAAGGCATGGCCTTGATCTCGGCCGCCGAGAAACTGGTCTCTTTGGCCAAGCGTCGGGCCAGCGCCTTTAGGGTGGCGGCATTACACGTCGTCTTCTTCAACCAGACGAAAATAGCCGGCCTGCAAACGGTTGTAGTCTTTGTATTTCAGGCCCCCCAACTCGACGTCGGTGGCCGTGAGCAAGCTGCAAAACAGGCTTTTTTCCATCTTTTCAAAATCGCCACCACCGGCCGCCTTGGCGGCGTCCATGTCCCTCACGCTGGGCGCACGCATCGTCAGCTTGTCGACGACCATCCCGTTAAAGTTGGCCTTGTAGGCCAGCGTTACGGTCACGCCGTCATCGTTGAGCGCCAGCCACTTCGGCAATGGCTTGGCTTCGCTTGCTTGAGTCATGTTCATTGTCCTTAGAGGCCCAGGGCCGAACGTTCAGCCGCCAACTGATCGACACCGTCGACCACCTGAATCATGTTGATGGGATCGATCTCGTACATCACGCGACCGTCGATTTCGAGCTTGTAATAAACCAGCTTCAGCGCGTGCTTGATTTCGGACTTGTCGGCCGGCTTCCAGTCGCCCATGTCGACCTCTTTGATGCCGCCGCGCATGGTCACGATCACCGGCGTAATCACGCCTTTAAGACCTCGGAAGGAAGCACGGAACACCACATTGCACGCGGTCTGATCGGCCAGACCGAAGTACTTCAGCGACTCACGGCGCACGCCGTTGGTGGTAAACGCCGCCTCGAGCTTTTCCAGGCCCATGGCCATTTCGATCGGGGCGGACATGCCGCCGCCCTGATAGTCGTCGGTCTTTTGCGTCAGCTTGGGCAGCGACAGGGTCGGCACGTCGCCGGCAAAACTGATGCCGTCGACAAACGCGGCGCAGTTGGAGAGAACTTGAGGAATCATTAAGCAGCCCCCTTAGGCGGTTTCAAGAACTTCGGTCAACCATTCGTTGGTGACTTCAATGAGGAAATTCGGGTTTTCTGCCGGCGGCACGTCGGTGAAGCGGATGCGCCAGTAAATTTTGCCCTGCTCGACTTGGCTGGCCGTGTTCATTTCCTTGTCCGCGTAGACCTCGAAATTGATCACCGCGCCGGCGTTCTTCTGGTCGCGCATGAACGCCTGAAGACCCTCGGTCACGTCCGCCACGTAGGTCTTGGTGATCGAGCGATCGACCGCCCATTTGTGCCCCGCCTGGATCGCATCCATGAGGATGTCGCAAGTCCGCACCCGGGTAACGAACGACCATTTCGGATCGCTGGACAGCGTGCGGTTACCCCACAGGCGATAACCGCCGTCACGAATGATCGTGGCGATGTTCGCGTTGTTCAGCAGGTTGGCCCGGCAAGTGGCGTCGTTGTCCAGATACTCGATCGGGCGAGTGGTGCCGGTGATGCCGACAAACTCCTTGTTCGACGGCGACGCCCAATAACCGTATTTGGCATCGGTCCAGGCAAAGAGCCCAGCGACCCACGCCGACGCTGGCGCATCGACCGTTGCACTGGCGACGGTGTCCCAATACTTAACACCAGGGTCGACCAGATACAGGCGCTTGCTGCCGAACTCTTCGGCGTAAGCCATAACCGCCTCATCGGTGGTGTTCGGCCCGTCGATGATGCCAATCGCGCGCAACTTGCCGGCCAAGGCATCCATGGCCGTCGCCACCGCCTGGGTCGCCGAGTGCTTAGGGGCAATCAACAGTTTCGGCTGAGCGTTGTGCTTGCTCTTACCGTCCAGCAGCGCCTGCAGGCCGGTACGCTGGCCACCGGCGAGAACGCCACCAATGATGGCCGACGTTTGCAGCGCGGCGTCTTCCAGCTTGGGCACGCCGACAGCGACAATGACCGCCTTAGCCCGCACATAGATCGCCGCTGCCGCCTTGGCAATCGCCGAGTCTGCGCCGAACGCCGCGATGGCTTCTCGCTCGGACGTGATCAGCTTCAGCTCGCCCGCCAGGGCCGTGCCGCCGCCGAGAATGCCGGGGGTGAAGGTGTCGCAAAGACCAATGATCGAGGACGACGGCAGCGAAATAGTCCGCGCGCCGGTTTCGATCAGTGTGGTGGTAACGCCGTGGATAAAACCACTCATAAGGGTCAATCTCCAGAAACGAAAAAGCCCCGCATAAGCGAGGCCGTCAGGGATGTTCGTGTTACGCGTAATGGAAAAGAAAACGCCCCGTCAGTGCGGGGCGTTATTGAGGATCGACGGGGTCGGGGACCAGGGAAATTCCGCCTGAATTGCTTTATAGCGATCCACACCGGCCGCGCGGACATTTTCCCAACCCACCTCCCCCATTACCTGCATACGCAGCGCTTCGGAAAAATAACGATCAGAGCCCGTCAGTGGGTTGGCATAAGCGGACAAACGTACTCGCTCATTTTCCTCGGTCGTCAACGGGGGTGGAGCAGGCATCGCGCACTGCGTGATCTTGCCGGAGTCACCCAGCATCCACACGCAATCCGTTTCCTGCGTAAGCCTTAGCCACATCACTTCATCAATCTCGAACGCGTCCTTCGGAATGGGATGCACGCCACGAATCAAGCGTTCCTTAAGGGTGCCGTCCGCACCAAACACAGCGAATTTGTCGCCCATATATGTCACCTAGCAGCCAATAAAAAGGAAGCGAACCCCTACTACGTTTGGCCCGGCGGCCAATGTGCCGTTGCTGGTGTAGGCCAACCAAGTGAAGTAACTATTGTCGAGGGAGCTGTAACTGGCATCAGTAGTGACATAACTACCGGTACTGGTGGCCAGGTTGATTTTCGCCGCCCCCAGCACCGAGCGAGGGAACGGAATGGGATAGGCAACGCTCGAAAAGCCCGTTCCTATGTTGTTGGTGTTAGAGGCGTACATCCACTGAATGATCAGCCCCCCCAACCATGAGGGAAAAACGATGTAACCGTTAGCAGCAATCAACATCGAAAAGCCCCAACGCAGCTTCTTTGGGGTGACGATAGTGCTGTCATCGGCGCCGGCATCGGTCAAAGCCTGAGTCGCGATTTTGGACGTGCCCTGGTTAATTTCCGTCGCTTGTGCAGCCAATGCGACCAGCGCTGCAATATCGATGTTTCCCTGATTGATCGGCGCATTCCAGGCCTTGAGGCACCACATAACCGCCAAGTTGCGCGGTCGGACAAACTGCGAGGCCGAAGAGATTGTGCTGTAGTTCGACGTTCGGGCCTGCAAGGTATATGACGGATGTGGCGTAGGGTTCGCACCGTCACCATCTGTCAGATTGACAGTGAGTACGTTTCCGTCACTACCACCGTATGGATAGATACCTGTCGCCTGCTGCTTGCTGCCGACCGCTCGGCCCACATCCACGCCGCGCCCATGGTCCCAGCCGCGCAGGAACTCGCCGCGCGACTCGGGCAGCCGGAAATTGCCCGCCCCTTCGTTGCCCAGGTTGAAGGCAGTCCCCAGGAACGCCGCCAAATCCGGATAGGCCGCAATACTCTTGACGCTACCGTCAATCTCCAGAAAGCCGGGCGGTAATTTGTTTACCGGGAACCCCACCAAAGTTCCCACTGGCAGCGCCGAGGCCTGCGCAATCATCGACTCTACTTCGGCCTTGGTGTAGGTGTCCGTGATGCCCATCCCGGCCAACGTGCTCGGGTTCGACCCGGAAACGAACACACCGCGATCATTCACCGCGACCTTGGTATAGGTGCCGGCGACTTTGTTGGCTGGCAACAGGCCGTTAATTGCTGAGTCGACGTACTGACGCGTCGCCAGCACCACAGACGGGTCAATCTTCAGCTGAATGTTCGCGGTGCCGCTGGTGATGATGTGCATCCGCACCACCTGGTTACGCCCGGAATTTTGTTCCAACTGAGGCTTATAGCTCGGGGCAGCATTGGCGACCGCGGAAAACACGCCGTCCTTGTCCTCCAGCGCCAGTTCACGAACCCACCAGCCGCCCACGTCGGGCGGCAACACCAGCTCGGCAATCAGTACATTGGCGTCAGTTGGAGACACGTATAGTTGATTGATTTGAGCCCGATATACTTGGTTGATCAGCTTTGTCTGGGAAGGGTTTGGCACTGGGTCGGTGCCGTTGGCATCGCCAATCAGCATGTAGCGCGGCTCCCAAGGGATACCCAGCGCATCGCAGTTGGTTTTCTTGGCGGCCCCTTGGATGGTGAGCATGCCGCCGAATATAGAATTTTTATCAACCATGGGGGTACACGTCCAATTCGTCGAGGGTGTATTCGCTAACGCCGTGATAGCCCTGGATCACCACGTCAATATCGGGGTTGCTCCAGGGGTAAACATCGATCTCGTCGCCGTCATACACAGCGACGCCGACATAGGCGTTCAATCGGGTTTCCAGCGTGATATCGAGGCCGGTCATGTGCCGAGTCACTGGCTTGGCGTCGTCGATCAGGCGCTCCAGCTCCTGAAACATTTCCTCGGTGATACCGGTGTCCAGCACGCCGACCTTCAGCGCGAAGGTGCCCGGCACGCCCTTCGGCACCGTGTTGAACCACTCAATAATTTCGATCAGGTATCCCAAGGGCTCGACCACGCGGCGCAACGCGCCGATGGTGCCCTTGTGGGCATGGATGTAATAAGACGCGTCGATGGCCGCACGCTTGGTCGCCTCGGACCATCGATAGTCCCAGCGATCGACTGACCACGCCCACGCCAGGTGGGGCAGCAAATGTGCCGGGCAGGTTTGAGCGTTGTAGAGGGCGCGCAGCGGGATAATCGTGCGCTCGTAAAGCCCCGCCTCCAGCGCGCGCTCCAGTTGCGTGCTATTGCTCGGCAGCAGGCTCTTCATGTTGCCCCCGCCAAGACCACGCTAAAACCGGTGCAATACGCTGCCTGCGCCTTGGTCGGGGCCAGGTCGACCCACCCCGTCAATTCCACCCGAGAAACGCCGGCAACGTGCAACTGCGCGTCGACCGCCGAGCGCGCGACCTCGACGCCCAGCCGCTTGCGTGGATTGATCCACGCCGCCAAGCGCTTGATGGCTTCCGCCAGACTGGCGTCCCCCTCAGGTCCGGCGCCGTTCATGTGCAAAATGGCGGCGATGCTGTAGTGGATAATCTGCGCGCTCTTCACCGTCACAAAGTCGGTGAGTGGCCGCACGTCCTCATCATTCAGCTCTTTCGCCACGGTGGCCAACAGCTCAGGGCTGGCCACCCCTTCCCCTTCCGAACTCAGCACCGTGACCGTAACGCAGCACGGTGACGGACTTTCCGCCGTGGCATCCGCCACCAGCGCCGAGGCGTTGCGCGCATGCAGGATGTAGCTGTTACGCGGCCCCGCCGTGGTCAGCCCCTCATAGGCCAACTGAATGCGCTCGCGAAACGGATCGTCCTTTTCCTTGACCTCCGGCACCGGCGGCACCGGCGGCACCGCCAGCAGATCCTCGGCCTGGATCACCAGGCGCTTCAGATTGACGTTGGCCCCCAGGTGATCCAGGTCACTGCCGATCGCATGGGCCAGTAGCAGGGCCTTGGCGGCATCGTTGACCCGGGCGCGGTTGCCGACCTTGTTGTAAGCCCCTACCTCCAGCACCTTGGTGACCGGATCGCTTTCCAGCGTCGCCGTCCAGTTGTCGCCCATGTACCCGCGAAAGGTGCCCAGGTCTTCCTCATAGACGTTTTCGAAGTCCAGGGGCTCCAGCACCTCCGGCGCCGGCAGCGCCGACAGATCCAAGGCACTCATAGGCTCACCTCCAATAGAAAGCGGTCGCCGAGGAATTCACCGGCAATGCTCAGGTCGATTTTTCCGCCCACCACCGCCAGCACGCGCACGCTCTCCAGCTTCAGGCGCGGCTCCCAGCGCCCCAAGGCCCTGGCCGCCTCCGCCTGAACCGAGCTTTTCCAGCCGGCGTTAACCGGCAGATCGACATAGGCGCGGAGTTTGCTGCCGTATTCTGGACGGTGCCGGCGACTGCCCAGCGGCGTGCCCAAGACGTCGCCCATGGACTGCCGCAGATGCTCGATGCCGGAGATGGGTTGGCCGGTATGGCGATCCATTCCGATCATTTAACTCACTCCTTCAGTGGCTCGAACTCTTCGTGGCTCTTGAGGTAGCTAACGGCCTGCTCATCGGACGCCGACACTTCGACGCAGCCTTTGGCCACCGGCAATGTTCGACCGGTTTTGGGAATGATCAGGGTGCGCGAGGTATAAACCTTGTCGCGAAACTTCAGCAGCAGATCCGCCGCTGGCGAATGATCGACAACGGGTTCTTCGGTGGGCTTGGCCATGGTTTCTCCAGGCATGCAAAAACCCGCACTGGGCGGGCCGGAAAAAAGGAATGATTGATTAATGCGAGTGGCGGTTGCTGTTACCCGTGGCGACGATGATCGAGGCGTCACTAGTGATGCTCTTCGTTACGTGTAACGTGCCGTCGATCTCCACCGCCGCGACCAACTTGATCGCGGCCGTTTTGACCGTCACCGAATCAGCGGTCAACGTCGCCTCGGTGCCACCGACTTTGGCCGACACGGCGTTATCCGTAACGGCGACCACGGTGCTACCGACCTTGATGGTTACCGTGCCGGTTGGCAGGGTGATGGTGTAGGTCTTGGCCGCCCAGTCGTAGATCAGCGAACCGCCATCGTCAAAACGCCAGACTTCGACGTGATCGCGATTGTCCGGCTGGGCGCCCGCGTTGCCATACAGCCCGGCGATAAAGGTGCCCATGCCGGCTTGACCGCTGGGGTTAAACAACACCCCCTGCTCGCCCAGGCTCGGCGCCCGCCAGTGCCGCGCCTTACCGGCCGCGAGGCTGTGCCAACGCACCCAGGCGCTTGTCCACTCGCCATTCGATACACGCACCATGCCCGCCGCCAGGTCCACCCCGACCACCGCACACGGCATCAGCATGGCCGCAATCATGCGGTCATGCTCGGCACCGGCGTAACTCACCGCAGATCCTCTGGCTGAATGGGGCCATCCCCCGGCTCAACATCAATCACCAGCGAACCTGGCGGCTCATCCGGCCATGGCCATTCCTCAACACCCAGGTAAATTTGGTGCGTCCATTCCACCAGCCAGACCACGTAGCCATCCAGTTCCGGCTTGGTCCAATCCTGCATGGCCTGGATAAACTCAGCAGGCTCGACCGCAACGCCCCAGGTTTGCATGCGCAGCAACACGGCCAATTGCGCCGCCAGGTGCACGGCCTGCTGATGATGGTGAGGCTTGATTGGGTCGACGATGATCCGCGCCTCGAACTTGCAAATCAGGGTTGTCTCGCCGGTGCCGATGTCTTTTCCAGGCTCCAGCTCGGCCATTTCAATGAACACCACCGGCAGTGCAATCCGGTCCTTGATGTTTGGCCAGGCCGTCACCACTTTTACCCCCGAAAGGTTGCTCAGCAGGTGCCGTTCAATCGCCTGGTAAAGCTGATCAAGACTAAAAGGCTCGTCAGGCATTGGCCGCTCCCTTCAAATACTTCTGCAGCTCAAAGTTGAACTCCTGCTGCAGGATTTCCAGCAAACGTGCATCGGCGCGTTTGACCCACGTGTCGAAGTGCGGGCGCGCCTGCTCCAGTGACACCTTGGCTTTGGCCAGCGGAAAACGATCGCCGTTTTCTGCGACCCATCCCGAACTGGCGCCGCCACCCGACGACACCGTGCTGTCGGGATAGTCGTTCGCGTTGAAATGCTTGCTCGCGGTACGAATCCAGATGTCGGGCTTGTTGCCGTAAACCCTTTTCAGAAAGGCTCCCTGGTAACGCCGCCCAGCGACCGACACACCGCTGCCAGACTGTCGTGCTCGGCCGATCCGGCTGGACTCAATCGCGTTGAGACCGAACCACAACTTGCCACTAGTGGCCCCGCCGGAGACCGGGTAGCTGCGTAAGCGCTGACGAACCGCCGCAACGGCAATGCGTTCTTGCCGGCTGACTGCCCGCGCAATGTTGGTGCGCAGCCAACCCAACGTTTTGTTGATCGCCCGACGCTGAGCCGCGGCGGCTGCTTTCGGTACCACCTTGGCAAACGCTTCGAAGGCTTTCAGATCCGCCGCCGAGGACTGGATAGAGAGCATCCCGCCACCTGCCGATGGCTTGAAATAGCTACCGACACTCATGCACGCATCCTCAAGATTAAGGCGACCAGACCGTCACCGCTCGGCTCCAGTTGCAGCAGGTCGTAGTCGCCGCCGCCGTCCAGCTCAGGCAGTTCGATGGTGACCAACATGCCCTGCTCAAGACCGTGCGAATCGCTGACACGAATTTCAAACCGAGGCTCACGCAGTCCCGTGTTGAGCTTGCCGATCTTCGGCTGCAACCAGGGCGCCGCGAACATGCCGAGGACCGGTTCATCGCGGCCCTCGATCCGAGCGGTGTCGCCCAGCGTTTCGAACACCACGGCGTCGACCTCGGTGATCAGATCGCGAAAGCCCACGATCAGAGTTCCAGGAGGATCTGTGCACGCGGTCGAGTGCACAGGTGCAGCGGGTTGGACTGCGCTTCACCGGCCATGCCTTTGTTGAACGGCAGTGGCTCGATCATGCTGTAGTACGGAATGCCCTGGGTGTTAACCGTCTCCATGTAATCGGCCGGGGCGAACACCGAGATGTACAGATCAGGAACACCTTCCGGGACCAGCAACGCCTTGTCGTCGTGGACGAATGACACACCGGCAACTTTGCCACGGTAGCGTTCCCAGACAATGCCGCCGAACTCAAAGCTTTCCCGAGCATCACCGCGCAATGCCGCCGCTTGTTGGCTGTTGAGGTAGGTTTCCTTGATCGCCTTGTGAACGATCAGTTTGTTCCAGAAGTTCTTGCCACAGAAGGCGCGGGAGCCGGTACTGGTCACACTGCCCAGCGCGTCCTCTTGCATATCCAGCGCTTCGCCGCATTTGACCCGCAGCTCGGTGCTCTGATCGGCCAGGCCCATGGGCAGCTTCTGACGCTGCACACCGAAACGGTCGTATAGGTCCAACAGTACCGTCGATCCATCGGCATCGAGAATCAGGCCATTGAGGGCGCCCATGCGCTGGAACTCGTGAGTGGCGTCCAACTGCCGGCGCGCTTTGGCCAGGCGGGTATTGACGACGTCCTGTATCGCCTGCAATTCGGTGCGGGTCCCGAAGGCGCGAATGCCTTGGATCTCGTCCGCCTTGATGGTGAAACGCTCTGGCAAGTGGACGGTGTTGAATGGAATCAGGTTGCGCTTGCCGGCCGCGACCACCAGGCCAGAGCCACCCCGCTCACCGGCTGGCACCAATGCCAGGGTGTCGCCGTCCTTTTCAATCTGCACGGTCAGGGTCGTAACCCCTTCCTCGCGGAACAGGCCCAGCGCACTGATGCGGCCCGGCAGGTACGGTTGTTCATTGAGTGCAGCAGTGAGCGCGGTAACGGTGAACGCTTCGTCGTCAAAAATGGCGATATCGGCCATGGGTACTCTCCAGAAATGAAAAACCCCGCTCAAGCCGGGGTGCATAAAATTGGCTGATCGGGTTATCGAACGATCAGGAAATGGGCGGCCAAGTCTTTTTCGGCGTCGGCGTCGAGCCCTGTCAGGTGTGCTTCGCTGACTTCAGCCAGCCGCACGACGGCGCGTCCACGGCGCACCACATCCGACTCACCCAGCGGACCGAAGAGAATCGCTACCGCTGTCTGGCTGCCATCTTCGGCAGCCGGAGCGTACGGCGCGAATTCGCTGGTAGCCGTTACCAGGCCGAGGATCTGGCCCGGGTACAGCGCCGGGCCGGCTGCGACGTTGATGGACTCACGCGAAATGTTCCCCGCCCCTTCGGACAGCAGAAATTCCCCGGCGTGAATCGGTTCTTTTTTGATGGTCATGGTCTTGCTCCTTTCGCGCCGTGCGCAGTTCCTGTGTGAGCGGCTTGTCGAGCGGCCCAGATCGAGGTGGGATCGGGTTGTTTGGCCAGCACCTTGGGCGCCGGATCATTGTCCAGCGGCAGGCTGTTGTCGATTTCGAAGCCTTTGCCGCTACCAACAATCTTGTCGAACAGGCGCGCCCGGACCGCCGCTGCATCCAATCCAGCCGCGACGTACTCGGCACTGAACTCCGGCAAGCGCGCCGCCACGCAAAGATCGTTCACCGCTTTGGCGCGGGTCAGACCAGCCTGGACGATCTCTTCGCTTTCGAGCTTGGTCGAGCTGAGTAACGGCGCGACCAGGTTGCTGATCCCCGCCTCCGCGCAACGCTGGGTGATCATCAGGGCCAGCTTGGTCGAGTCGACTATGGGCGGATCGGTGGGCTCTAACTCCGGGTCCAACTCTGGCGGCTCGTCGAGCTGGGCCAGCAGTTCGGCCGGTGCGTGCTGGAAACGCTGCAGCACACCACCCTGGCCGAGGCAGGCTTTGACCTTGAGCCCGTCGCCCACCTCATCGGCCAAGCCCAGGGCCACCGCTTCATTGGCAGTGAGCCAGGTTTCAGCGGCAACCAGCCGTCGCAACTCGACCTCATCGATGTCCGGCGCCTTCGCCTTGTAAGCCGCGATGATCGCTTCCATGGTCTGGTCGAGAACATCGGCCACCTGGCGGAAGTCATCGGCATCCCCGGCCGCATAAGTCCATGGGTTGTGAATCATCAACATGGCATTTGCCGCGATGACGACCTTGTGTGCGCCGCAGACCGCGACGCTGGCCGCACTGGCGGCCAATGCATCAATGCGCCCGGTGCAGCGCTCACCCAAACGCGACAGTGCGTTGTGCATGGCCAGCCCGTCGAATAGGTCGCCACCGATACTGTTGAAGGCGGCGATCACCGGCGATACGCCGTCATCCATGGCGCGCAGATCCTGAACGAACTGATTGGCGGTGATCCCCCAGGCGCCGATCTCGCCGTAGACGAAGACTTCGATCACTCGCTCGACAGCCTCCCCGCTGGCGTGCACGGCGTACCAGGTTTTGTCCTGCACCTGCACCTGCTTGCCTGCGCGGTTGTAAATGCGCGGTCGCGCTTTCTTGCTCATGGTTGCTCCTTGTCGTCGACGGGGACGAAAGCTTCGAGAGTGGTGTAATTGAGGCCAAGGTTCGTGGCTCGCAGAAGATCGGCAGCGTTTTCTGCATCGACGGTTTCCGCGTCGTAACCGGTGCGTAGGACCATCTCACTGCGTGAGGCAAAGCCTGCCTGCACTTCCATGCGACGCGCCTGAACGTCTTGCACCGGCTGGATGTAGGCCCAGCCTTGCGGCACCCAACGAGTGCGCAGGTATTCACGTCGACGCTGGGCATAGTCCTTCAGTGCTAGGACGCCGGACAGCACCGCCATGTCCATCCAGGCCGCGCGGACCGGACGGCAAAGTTGGTGCACATAAACGCTGAATTGCAGTTGCTCCAACCTACGGCGGAACTCGTTGAGCACCACGCGCAACGCCCGGTCGTTGACCTCACGCATGTCGCCGGTGAGGATCTCGTACGGTGTGCCGGTACCGGCAGCGGCAGCCATCAGCTGCTGCCGCATGAAGTCCGGATAGTTGTTGCCCGCATCCGGCGGCTTCGAGAATTCGACCTCTTCACCTGGACCAAGCTCCTGCATGGTACCGGGTTCCAGCGCGACCATCGGCGTGAAGCCGTCGCGATCCAGATTCAACAGCTGGCCGGTGACCGGATCTCTGGGTTGTGGACCGGAATCCGGGGCCGGCCGACTGATGAAGCCGGCAAACAGGTTGGCTACCTCCTGCCGGAACAGCACCGCGTCGTCGTAGTTGTCGAGACTGCGCAGGCGCTTGAGCACCGGCGACAATCGCGGCACGCCACGCAGCTGGCCCGGCTCGACCGGTTCGAAGATGTGCAGCACCTGGGCGGCCGGTACTCGCACCAACTGGTTGTAACCGGCGTTCAGCGACGAGGCATCGCGCGGATGCGACAGGTACATCCAATACGCCACCCGTTTGCCGCCCGGGGTGAATTCGATGCCGGCGCGGATGATGTTGCCGGTTTTGGTCGTTTCGAATTTGTCGTGCGGCACGAACTCCGGTGCCAGTATCTGCAGCTGTAATGGCACCCCGAGACCTTCGTCCAGGCCGCGCGGTCGCAACCGGATGAAACACTCGCCAGAGGTTTCGACCGTGCGAGCAGCGAGCGCTTGCTGCCCATAGAAGTCGGTACGCTCATCGGCGTCCGACTCATCGACCCAATCATCCCAGAGTTCCTGCAGCAGTTTGCGCAGTGCTTCGTCGTCGGTTTTCGGTCTCGGCGTGATGCCGGTACCGATCAAATTACTGACGCGTTTGTCGATCACGTTGAAGGCATACGGGTCATTACGAACCGCTGCCCGGGAACGCGACCGTAAGTTGCGCAGTGCCGGGGTGTTGATGCTGTTGATCCCGTTGTCGGGAGCATCCCAGCCAGTGGAGCGGCGGCCCTCTCCGGCGCCTTCGTAACTGGCCTTGATGTTCGACGGCAGCACGAACCCGTTACGCGTGAGCGTCGGAAAATGGCGGGCCATTAGACTCCCTTGCCTCCGTGGTACAGCCGAACCACGCGAGAGCGCGGCCCGGCAGCGCTCATCAGCGAGGTGCGGATTTCTTCGCGAGCCTTGAGCAGCTCGTCGACGGTGCGGTACTCCACGGTGCGGTCGTTGTAGCGCACGGTTTTCTCACCGCGAGCAATGGCCGCCTCAACCGCGTCGAGGTGCTTCTGAGTAAATGACATATCAGCGTCTCTTCAGGTAACCGCTGCTGGAGCTGCGGCGTTGAGGTGGCGGTGCTGCGGGTCGCGATTGCACGACCGGAGCAGTGGGTTGCGAAGTCGGTTGCGGTGCAGCAGCTGGTGTTGCTGGTGCGGTGACGCGTTCGCCTTGAACGGGCTTGATGCCCAAGGCGTCGTCGAACAGACCCGACTGCGCCAGGGACTGACGCACTCGCTCCCAGTCGTGTTCCTTGTAACGGTTGAGGCCCAGGTAATGCGCCATTGCCAGGCAATACACCATCAGGTCGAGCGCTTCGTTGCGCTCGGCCTTGCCCTTGACCCATTCGATACGCTTGTGGCCGCGTATGTAGCGAGCGACTTTGCGTTCTGCGACACACTGGTCGAAGAAGTCGTCCGGCAGGTCATTGGCAAAGTGCAGCGCACCCGGTCCGGTCTCGAACGGGTAGCGGTTGTAGATCCAGTCTTTGGCCGTGTCGGTACCGACGAACCACAGCTCGGCACCGTTGCGTTCGGTCTGACCTTTCCAGGTTACGTCGACCATCGACGGCCGCTGAGCAATCACCGGCTTCCCCGGCTTGCTCGCGCCCTTGATGGCGAACACGTTTCGCCAGCGACGAACGCGGCAGAACTGGTAAACCTCATCGGTGTGGTGACCACCGGAGTCGACAGCTACCGCGAGAATGCCAAGGCCCACACCGCACGGATGGCGATATTTCGCTTTGAGCAACTCGTCCAATGCGGCCCAGGTGCGTTCGTCTGCAGGATCACCCGAGACCACCTGGTAGTCGACGACCCAGCGCTCCATGCCGACGCCCCAACCCATCGCCATGAACTCCAGGCGATTGGCCTGGACGTCGACGGCGCCAGTGATCATCAGTACCGCCGCTGGCAGCGAGCCGAGGGTGAAGTCTTCCAGCCGCGCCCGTTGTCTCAGTACATCGGCTTTGGTTTGCTCTTGTGCGCTATCCCAGACCTTCGCCAGACGAGTGTTGTAGAACACCTGCATCGGTTCGAGATCGCCTTTGGCTTGAGCCTTTTTGGCTTTCTCGAATTGCTTGGCCAGTGATTTCCAGTCCATCCAACCCAGTGGCGAATACAGCGCATTGAGGTGAAAGCCGATCGTCTCACCATCGCCCTCGGCATGGGCTCGCCACTCACCTTTGGCAAGCATCTCGCCCTTGTGGTACTCCTCGATCAGGACGTCACAGCCAGGACCGGCGCACTGGTAATGCACGACGCTAAAGTCGTTCGAGTAGTGCAGTCGTTCCCACTCCAGGGTTTGCATGTGCCCGCAGGTTGGGCATGGCACGTAGTAGTGACGCTGGTCGCTGCCGTCGAACAAGTCGGAGATCCGCGAGGCGCCCTTGATCGTCGGCGAGCTGGAGAAGTAGAACTTGGCGTTGCGGCCGAAGGTACTGCCCCGGGTTTCTGCTAGCTCGATCGGGTCGCCCTCCTCGCCGATGTCCACCTCCCAGCGGTCGATCTCGTCGCCGTAAACGTAGCGCGCCGACAGCTCAGACAGGTTGGCCGCCGAGCCGGCGGTGGTGACGTACAACGTACCGCCCTCGAACTCCTTGGTGTCCATGGTGTTGCGCGAATCCCGCGAGCGGTTGGCCGCCACACGCTCGCGCAGCACGGGGGTCGCTTTGATCGTTTTGCCGATCCGCGACGACACCCGTTTGGCCAGGCCGAGGCTTGGCAGCAACGCCAGGATGTTCGACGGCGCCATGTGCATCAGACCACCGATCCAGTTCAAACCGATCTGGGTTTTCATCAGCTGCGACGCGACCATGGTGATCACGCGCTTACAAGGGTGAGCCGGCGACAGACAACGCATGGGCTCGCGGGCATACGGCGTACGCGACGTGCGGTACTGGCCTGGCTCAGCGGCGCCGGTGTCACGCGGAATCCGCATGTACTCGTCGGCCCACTGATCGATCCAGACGTCCGGGTCAGGCCGTAGCCCACGGAAATACGCCTCGCGGTACACCTCTGCACCGTCAGGAATTTCCGTGGGCATGGGCTTAACTCGTGGTCAGTGCATGTTCAAGGTCCGCTGAAGACATGCGTTCGGCGTCTTCCAGCGAGCGACGGATTGCCGCTGTGAGGTGCTTTTCAATTTCCCAAGGGTCCGTCATCGACGCCAGTTCGGGAGCGAGTTGCGGAGGCATTCCGAGCAGTTGGTCGCGCAGCATGCGGCCGGCGTTGTAGGCGCCGGTTTTAACCGCTGACAGGACGACCAGCGAGCCCTTCGCCTTGTGCAACTCGATCTCTGCGAGCTGAGCAAGGTTGTGTTCGCGCAGTGCCCGGGCCTTTTGGAAGTCGGGCAGTTGCCCCGCAGGGATGATCGCGGGCGGCGGCGCAGCCGTTGAAGTCGGCTCGACATGACTGGATAACTGGCTGTACACGTCACGCTGAAGCCGGTCTTGGTGGTGACGGTCAGCGACTGCGGCCTTACTAGGGTCAGCAGTGTCGCGAATCAACGCTTCGCTGGCCATGACATCGACCTGCTTTCCGTTAGCGGTCAGCACCAAGCGGTTGTTGTTTTTCAACCAGGTGATGTAACTGGGTGCCCTGCCGATCCGAGCCGCGAAGGCGCTCTTTGACAGGTACATTGGTTCTGTCATAAGCCCTCCTTTTCAACGGCTTTTAAATGCAAACCTTTCAATTTCAATGGGTTGAATTTCAGTAAGCTGGAGACCCTGCCGCTAACAACTTCCCGCGGGTTTCCGACCCCGTACCCGCGGGATAACCCCAGGGTCCCCGGCGGTTTTTGGCGCCCCAAACCGGGCCATCACCCCTGCTCACCACCTGCGGGTGGTACTTCGCAGACGCCCAGCCGCTTGGCGGCCCAGCGTTCGTAAAGTCCGATGGCGACATCGGCACCGGCCATCGCCGTCAGGCAACCCAATGCGCCCGCCGTCCAGATCGACATGCTGGCGGCGATCATCAGCATCATCGCCGACACGCCGCAGACAATGCAGGCACCAGATCGCAGTGCCAGGCGCCGCAATAATGCCCAGCCCCGCGCCCCGTCCTTGTCGGCTCGCCACATCTCACCGGACACACCGCCGACCAGAGCCAGGACGATCACTAACCAGATCGGCATCTCTGCCAGTGCTTGTTGCTCGTTCGTCATCGCCCTACTCCATAAACGCAAAAACCCGGCGCAATGGCCGGGTTTGGTGTGTGGTGCCTGCCGCTCTCTGCGGTCGCACCTATCGAAGATGGATACTTTTTACAGGTGGATTCCGGTGGCAGCAAGCGAGTTTTAATGCCATGGAGCAATACGGGTGCAACGTGGGTGTGACAAAGGTACAACGCAGGTACAACGCATTCAATCGGCTATCGCTTCTGGTGCCCCGTCCTAGCTGTCCCACCATGCAGAGTTGAAGTAGGACAGCTACAGGCGCCTAAATTCGGGGCTCTGCCCTACTGTCCTACCTTATTTAACTTTCTCTTGTGTATAGAGAGAAAACTAAAAGCACGCATGCGCGCCATGGGCGCGACTACGTGCTCGCTATACTTACGTGTGCATGGGGCGGGCAAAGGTTGGACAGTAGGACAGCCCAGCAACGGCGCGGCCTGCACTTGTCCGACTGCTCCAAATGGCAGTCGGACAAGGCTGGACAGTAGGACTGGAATACGCGGAGTGATGGCAGGGGTCACGCAGCTTTCCCCATCAACATGCCAGCAATGTGTAGGTGCGCTTCGTGCAGACGCTGGTAGTAGGTATCGCGGCTGCAACCGCAGTGGGTGTACTTCTGCGACAGGAAGCTTTCGTGGTTGCAGTAATGCTCCCACACCACCACCGACAGCTGCGCCGGCAGATGCTTGTTCACGATCAGTTCGATATCCGCCGATTCATCCAACAGCACCCGACTGCCGCGCGTACCGCGTATCAACTCTCCTTTGCACTCCATCAACATGGCGATCATGTTGCCGCCAGACGATCCGCCGTAGGATTCAGTCATCGGCGAATGCAGATCCTGCGCCCAGAGCTTGAGCATCTCATCAATCCGTTTAATCAAAGCACGGCTCCTCTACCAGGGTCGGCTGCAATACAGACACACGCCCCCAAGTCGCAGGTTTCTGATAGGCCCACTGCCGGATACCACTCTTTGCCAAAGCCGGCATACGCTTCTTTCGCCAGCCCAGTCGGTGCATTATCGCGCCGACCCGCATCTGCTCCGGCTTGCCCCAATGGCCAACGTCCAACTTGAGCGCCTGGGTCAGGATTTCGTTGCCGGTAGCGGTTTCGCCGATCTGCGACTCCTCCAGCCAGGTCAGGATCGGCCCTTCCCACTCGTCGACAACGAAGCGCTCATCCTGTGCTTCAGCGAACATCCAGGACTCGTCCTTCGTCACCCACCAGATATCGCCAGCCTCAAAGCAGAACACCGCCTCTGCCCACAGCTGGTCGCGCATCTCACGCAACTGTTCCAAGTCAACCTTGTTGCAGAACACCGGCCAATAACGCCGGTTGCCCGTGGCGTCCTTGAGGTATTCCTCTTGGTTGGTGGTACCGACGAACACACACTGGCGTGGCACGTCGTTCGTTCTGCGGCCGTAACTCTCACGGTAAGTGTCGGTCGACGCAGAGAAGAACTGCTTGGCTTTGGTGCTTTCGGCCTTGTTGAAGCTATCCAGCTCCCCCAGTTCGACGATCCATTTGCCGCGAATCGCCTGAAAACTGTCCTTGTCGCCTAGAGCAAAAGGCGTGTCCATAAACCACTCGCCACCGAGAATGCCCATGGCGGTGGATTTACCTTCACCCTGTCCACCTTCGAGGATCATCACCGAGTCAGCCTTGCAGCCAGGGCGCATCACCCGAGCCACCGCCGAGATCGGCCAGCGTTTACCAACTTTGGCCGAGTACTCATTGGCCTGAACACCCAGTACATCGGTTAACCAGGATTCCAGCCGAGGTATGCGATCCCATTCGAGCTTTTCCAGGTATTCACGCACCGGGTGAAAAGCATGATCATGGGCGACCACACTCACCGCCTCGATCACATGGGACGCTTTGACCCGCAGGTTGTATTGCTGCGCGAGCCACTTCATCACCCGCATGTCATCAATGTCAGCCCAGTCGCCAGCACCGCCACCAAAAGGTGCGGACCGCAGCTTGACAATTTTGGAGCTGAACACGCTGTAACCGATGACACCGGCCCAGCGTTCGTCGTTACCCAGGATCAGCTCGACGTTCTGCATGTGTGCGATCAGAGAGCCGTTTTCAGTGCGGGCCAATTGATCCTTCCAACCGCCCGCTGCTGGAGGTTTGACCACTGCCAATACCTGGCGACGGACAGCCTCCAAGCCTTCAGCAAGGTGCAAGTCGTTGAAGTCGGTCCACTTGATTTCGCGGTCACCCGAAAAGACCGGCGCGACTACCTGGCCGCCGACGATCAACGCCGCGTTGTTGGCCTTTTCCTCACCCGGGTTCCATGGCTCGCTATTCGGACGCTTGGTTTTCCAGTCATCGTCCCGGCAGAGGATCAGCGGGCAGCCAGGAAATCGCTCGCGCATGGCCTTGGAGACTGGCAGCAAGTTGCCCGCATCAAAGGCAATGGCAACAGTGAGCGAAGTCGCCATGTGCAGGCTAGCGCCCGTGGCGTAACCCTCACACACCAATACCGGCTCACCGGGCTCAGGGTGCGGGCCAATCAGGTGAAAGGCACCTTCTTTCGACATGCCGTAAGGCCAGTAGGCTTTGTCGCGGCCAGTGTCTTCTTGCTTTGCCGGGAAAATCACCTGCAAGCCAACGATCTGATCCCGTACGTTACACATAGGAATCAAAAAAGCGCCGGTACGTGGCGCATAGCGAACCTTGAAACCAACAATCTGCTTTCGATCCAGGTAGGCACTCTTGCCCTTTTCCGGCATGCGTTTGAACAGGCCGGCTGCACGGCTGGCCGCTCGCCTTGCCGCGTTGGCTGCGATCTCTGCGGCCTTACGCTTGGCTTCTTCTTGACGGGCACGCATGACTTCGCGTTCTTCCGGACTCATGCGCCCAGCTTTCACCTTGATCTTTTGCGATTCGCCCGAACGCCAGTCACCGAAGCTGCCGAAGATCAGCGTTTCATTTTTCTCGGTGCGATGCTCGTGGACAACGTACCAACCGTTCTTTTCCTTGCCCTTGTCCTGAGTGGTTTTGCAGCGGGTCAACTTGCCAAAAATCAGCGGCTGCTCAGGCTCAAGCCCATAGTCTGCGAATTGCCCCAAAACCTCATCGAGCATGGCGGGCCTCCCGAGATTCGTCGATCGACCGGCAGATCACACACAGAGTGCAACCCGGTAGTGCGAGTCGACGTGCTTCAGGGATAGGATCGTCGCAATCCTCGCAAAATAGGAAAGAATGCGCCGCCGAAGCGGGCTTGGCGGCATTACGCGCAGCAAGCGCCTGATCAAGTCGTTCCTGCACCAGGTCATTAGCAAAATCTGCAATGTCAGCCACGTTCACCCCCCCGCGTCGTCTGGTTGACGTAAGTGGCGCGGTTGAACATCCCCAGCAAACCTTGAATACCGCGAAATACCTGCAGGCGAATCGCGGCCAGTTCTTGGTCCGTAACCACGCCGTCGCCAATACTCTTAGCCCAGGTATCCGCCAAATCAGCGACCTGCCGAAAATATTCAGCGATGCCGGTGGTCAACGTTTCAGGCATGTCGTTGGTGTACGCCTCGGCCAACTCCTGCCAGGTCGTATCCCCTACCAACGCGTGTACGGCATCCAGAATGCGGCGGTCCTTGGTCAGCTCCAGGATCTCGCCAAACTCCTGAATATTCACCGTGTGGCTGGGGTGGGTCGGCGACAGCTTGTGCTGCAGCGTGGTGGCGTTTCTGCCGGTGGTGGCGGCAATTGCAGCTGCGCCGCCGGGATAGTCCCGAGCAGCATGGTAAAGCGCGAGATCGAGCGGCAGAATTTCCCGCTGCGCTCGTTCGACAGAACTAAGAGCGATTCGGCTCATGGCATTAATCCTTAAGGTTGCCAGTGCCGCGCGACATGCAGTGGTGATACATTTGCCGCGTGGCTTGAAAGGGCCCAAACGCCGGCTAGATCTTCAGGATCGACACCGGCACCGTGCCGAGGCAAACGATCCGTCGTTTACCTCTGGCGCAACAGCTGCCAAATCTGTGGTGGAAAAGGCAGCAACACCAAGGCATCCGTGCCTTGGAAAACGCGGTAAAGGTCGACGGATCGCATGTGGTGTGCTCGCCTATCTTTATCGCGACCCGACAGCGCTGTGGTGGTGCGTGCCGGGAGGAACTGGGCGACCTTTGGGTCGCCTTTTTTCTGACTATGCTAAGCAGCAGCTTTCTGTGGCGCAGATGCATTCAGCAACCAGGCGGACTCAAACGAGTTGCCCTTCTGCTTCGCAGCCGATGCCAAAAGAACTGCGTATTTGGTTTCACCGGTATAGTCGGTTCGCGGCAGGCTGGCAGCCAGGCGCCACTTGTTCAACGCCTGATAACTCCTATCGCACACCTTCGCGGCCGCTCCGATACCACCTACTGCTTCAAAAGCGAACGCGATGGCGTTCGGAAAATCAGCGGGGTCCAGCATGGCAACCTCCAATTATCAACCCGCGGTTGATATTAAACATCAACTGACTATTGCGCAAGCTCCATGGCACTCTCAACCCATGGTTGATAAAAATGCACTACGCGCAGCTTTCAGCTCGCGCCTACACGAAGCCCTCGACGATGCCGGCGTACGCAGCCGGGGTCGAGGTGTGGATATACACCGCAAGTTAAAGACCTTGGGAGTTGATAAGACGACTCAGGCCGTCAGCAAGTGGCTGAACGGTGAGGCCATAGCCGAAGCAGATAGCATGGTCGTACTGTGCTCTTGGCTGAAAGTTCGCCGAGAGTGGTTGGAATACGGCGTACTACCTAAAGAGCAGACCGGTGAAAGCAACGTGTGTCAACTGGCTGTCGGTGATGAGAGCAACGTCAGAGAGATCAATCAACGCTTTGGCAAGGTTCCGTTGATTTCTTGGGTTCAAGCTGGATCCTGGTGTGAGGCGATTTCAAATTTTGAGTCATGTGATGCTGACTCTTGGTTATCTTGCCCTGTTCCGATCAGTAACCAAGGCTACGCTCTGAAGGTATTGGGCGATTCGATGACGAATCCGGGCCCAGGCCGTAGCTATCCAACTGGTTGTATTATCTTTGTTGATCCCGAAGCAGAGACTAAGACTGGAGACAGAGTGATCGCTAGGGTACCTCGTACTAATGAGGCTACGTTCAAGATTTTGGCAGAGGATGCAGGACGGCAGTTTTTACGACCAATAAATCCGCAATACCCAATCATAGACATTACTGAAGAAACGCATATTTGCGGCAAGGTTGTTGGCTCCTTTATTCCAGAGTAAAGTCTGAGGGAATACTTTCAGCAATGAAAAAACACTTATATTCATTCAAAGACATACCGCTAATAATTCCCGAAAAATATGATCATTTTAAAAATAGCTATACCATATTGGTTGGAAATAACGGCGTAGGTAAAAGTCGATTACTTAATGCACTCTCAAGATCCTTAATCCAGAAAACGCCTCACCACAACCCCGGCAATCCGTCACGCTTCACCAACATATTAAACCTACACTCTATTGCTGCAATACAGCCAATCCCTTCACCCAGTACTAATTTATTTCAAAATTATTACAGCATTGCAAACTACGCCACAGACAATGAAAATAACAGCCCTAAAGTAATCACGGTATCCACAAGCCCATTTGATGCATTCAAACTAGAAAGTATCACTAGCGACAGAAAAGGCGGACACGACTCTAACTATCGATATATTGGCATGAGGGGAGCCAACTCAAATTCATCCGCATCAATATCACTAATAAACTCCGCCTCTAGCGGGCTATTAGAAAAACTTCGATTCAACAACACCTTTGAACGCCTTAACAAAGTCTTCAATGTGCTTCAGTTTGATCCTACGCTAGAATTCACGTTTAAACCCATGTATCAAAAAATCCACGGAGATACATATGGTGATACACAGAACTTGACATACGGTGAACGATTAAATTTATTCCAACCTGACCAAGCGCACCGATTCCTACATACATTCTCACTTAAACGCATGGAGAATATTGAATCCCGCCTAGGTATAAAAGTTGATTCCCGAATATATTCAGGCTTAACAGACCTTCCTGAAAGTGCTCTATCCAGCATAAGAGATTCATTATCGATCATTTCTGAGTTCTTTTCAGATGGAAAGCATTTCAGACTAAAAGCTTCGTATGAAAACCAATGGACCTATAGCTTTAACGGCCAAAATTCAAATAACGAAAAAATACTGAACGCTGTACATTTATTACTGAAG
Source organism: Pseudomonas sp. ZS1P83 (assembly GCF_054897825.1). Lineage (NCBI taxonomy): Bacteria > Pseudomonadati > Pseudomonadota > Gammaproteobacteria > Pseudomonadales > Pseudomonadaceae > Pseudomonas > Pseudomonas sp. ZS1P83. The sequence goes on along the minus strand of NZ_CM142706.1, from coordinate 1,365,127 downwards.
TACGACTTATTGAAACTGATGGATTTGAAGCTATCAAAACCTTCAAACCCCGAAATATCGCTACGCAGAGCAAGCTCGGGCGAGCAATGCATGCTAGTTATTATGCTAGGTATAGCTGGTCATATTACTGATCATTCGAGCATCTTCATTGATGAGCCGGAAATCAGTTTACACCCTCAATGGCAAGAAAAGTTCATGAGCCTTTTGATAGAGGTATTCTCACCCTACGCAGGCTGTAATTTTTATATTGCGACCCACTCGCCTCAGATAATTTCAAAACTTAGTGAAGAAAATTGTTTTATAACGTCATTAACAAAAAAAGAAATATTTCACGCTTCTGACTACAGAGAACGATCTGCTGACTTCCAACTTGCAGAAATCTTCGATACACCAGGAGCAATGAATGAATATTTAATACGACTAGCATTCGGATTGATATCAAGAATAAAATCAACAAAAAAAGTCAGCAGTACCGATCTTGAAGAAATATACAAACTTCAAACATTTGTGGAAAAATTAGAGCCTAACGATCCATTGCTCGAGCTAATTAAAACAGTTTGTGGAATGTCCGAATATTATGCCGTTGATAACCAATCCTTATAGTTGCAGCAAGCACCAATCACTGATCATTCGGAATAAATTATTAGAGTCAAATTTCAATCATAAAGATTGGAACAGTGATGATCTTGAAAACATTCGCTCAGATATCAGGCAGCATTATCGAAACGAACAGAATGGACTTTGCGCATACTGCAAAAACATTATTTCCTTCAGGTCTGCGAGCAATGCACACATAGAACACATCGCACCAAAATCGATATATCTTGATTTTATATTCGAGACAAAAAACCTATGCGTCGTTTGCGCAGACTGCAACGAAATAAAAAGAAATCAAGAAGTATTGAGCGCAATCCCTGACACAATAAAGCCCCCATCAGGGGGAATAGCAAGAAAAATTTACCCGAGAAGTTCCGGCGCGTTCTTAATTATCCACCCTCACTTTGACGATTGGGATGATCACTTAATTAAATTTGGGCACCAATATACAGACAAATCCGAAAAAGGTGCCTTTACAATTCTTGCGTGCAAACTTAATAGATATTTTCACCAAGTTTTCAATATGGATGATTCATTTGTTAATGACGAGATCCTAGTTGAAAAAATGAAAGCATACATAGAATCAGGATCTTCTCTTCAACGTACCAAAATACTCGAAGACCTAAAAAAAGACTTGAGCAAATCCCTGTGAAGGATTTGGAGCGAGTGCCGCAACAAAAATATCAACCGCTGGTTGTTGACCTATCGAAACCAATGGTTGATATTTGTCTCACTCTTCCACCACAGAGCGAGGCAATACCATGCACACCACAGCTACTCTGCACATCCACCCGGCCGCAACTGACCCCTTCCGCATTTTCGAAATTCGCCGCCTAGCCCGCTTATGTGGCTGCACATTTGTCACCACCAAACCGAAGCAGAAAGATCGCACCGCTCCTAGCCCATTCGACCCAAATGGCGGAGGGCATGCAGCGTGATCAAGTACAAAATCGACAACCGTACTCTGCTGTTGCTCAACGCTCAGGTCAACCTGACAGAAACCTTCAACCACGTCCTCCGGACAGCGCCAAAGCGTGAGTGCCTTGCATTCCGCCTTAAGGTTGAACGAGGTACAGCTGAAAGCACTTTCGTCGTAGAGCTAGCCAGCGAACGCCACACGCTGACACTGCAGAACGACAAAAAAACGCACCTCAAACTGGCCGACTTCATCGAAGAGGTCGCCAATGGTCAATTCGATGCAAGCTACACCAACGATCTGGCGCACCGACCACACGCCGGCCGCGAATACGGCCGCTTTGTAGTCTCGGACAAGCAACGCGTGTTCGAACTGGTACGCACTGGCGGCGTACTTAGCCTCGACATGGGGTTTGACTACCCTCTACTCGTCGCTCTACATCGCACTCAATCTCGCTCGGGCGTCACCACCATTTTGAGCATCGGCAACAAAAGTCCGCACACCCGCTGCTTCACCGTTTACGGCAGCGATGTCGATATCTACGGCAAAGTCACCGAGTCCATCAATCACCTTGCTGCAGCGGCAACCCCTGCCGCGCACGCGGTATGAGGGCGACGCCATGGAACGCACTCTCGCCCAAGCCGCCAAACACCTGGGTATCACCCGCCCCAAGCTGATCAGTCTCATGCAAGAAAAGGCACTGCTGAACGCGCAAAACCTTCCCGCTTATCCGAACCGGGATCGCGATTACCTGGGAGTCAAAAATGGCAACTGGTACCACGAAAAGCTTGGCATGCAATACAGCCAGTCAACCCGGGTGAAGCAAGCCGGTATCCATTGGCTCGCTGATGAACTGGGGCTGAACCTGCCAGCAATCCCGGCAGATCACCGTGACGTGGCCTAGGGAGTACGCCCGCCAGATCATCGCCATGAGTACCCGCGAGGAGCGCAACGCTGCGCTCCTCGAAGTACCAGAGCATCTGCGGGAGTTGACCAGGCGCCACTGTTTGAACGCGTGGAATCACCCATCAAGACTTAAGCGCAAGGAGGCCGAGCACCACCATGAGTAACGTAAACCAAACACCGCTACGACTACTTCCCGCACCGGATAGCTCCACCGTCGAGATGCTGCACCAGATCTTTGGCGATGTGCTTATCCCCCTTGAGGAGCTGCGCGAGCGGTACTTCAAAAATCTCAACGAGAAGACGTTTTCGGAGGCGATCAACAGCGGGCGGATTCAGCTCCCGGTGACCACCATCGACGGAAGCGTGAAGGCTCTGCGGTATGCCCATATCAGGCACGTTGCCGCCCTGATCGACATCCGAGCCTACAAGGCCGACGAGGACATGCCACGCCCTCAAAACGAATCCAGCTAGAACCACCCACTGAATGGCTGCCACCACCAGCCAACTTCACTTCAAGGAGCACACCACATGACTGCAATTCAGATTTGCGCACTGATCGTTCTAATCGTACTTGTAGGCCTCACCTACTGGGCTGGCTATCGCGGCGGCCTGATCGATGGTCGCCTCGAGGGAATCGACGAAGGCAAAGACATTCAACAGTCTGACAACTCGGAGGCAATCCAAAACCTGAAGCTCTCACTTGACCAGGCCCGTGATCACCACAAGCAATTGTTCACCCACTACGAGCGTGCGTTAGCCGCCTCGAAATTGGGAGAACCAGCACGCCTAACCCTGCAGGAAATTGCGGAAAAACTGCGAATCGCGGCCGAGACATTCAGCGCATTCCGCACAGGTAAAAAACTCGAACGCGACACCCTTGCACTACGCGAGCAAGCAATCGCCATAGCCGCTCTCCTAGAGCCAGAAGTACAGGAGAACGCGGCATGAATCACCTTCCCCCAACGTTGCGCCTCACACCCCAGGCAGCCGGCAAGCTGCAGCAGCAATGCGCCAGGGTGATAACCGAACTACGGGAGCTAACGCGTATACGCAAAGAGTTCGATCGCCAACTCGCCGTGCTAATCGGCAATGACGCCCTACGCAAACTCCACAAAGACACCAAGAACGCGCTGCTACTGGTGGACCTGATCAAGGAGGCAGCATGAGTCCAAATTCCCGCCACCATCGCAGCGCGGCTCACGCTTTACCAGCGCCTGATGGACCAACTCACTATCGAGCACCGGAGGAAAGCGGCATGAAGATGGGCCTGAATACCAACCAAACATCAACCGCTTTGCTCTGCAATGCTAATGGCGTCGACGCAAAAACAACAAAGAGTCTCTGCTGCGCAGCAGCAGGCATTATTGCCCCTCTCAGCGCCACTGCCGAGGTGCTTATACCCCACGAAAAGCTGCGCGAGGCAGTCGCGCCTGATGCAACGCTGATCGCTCAGTGTCGCCCGCCCGCGCAGCCTGTCATGGGGTATGCACACCTTTCTATGGAGTCCATGTGAATGAGCTGGCTCTTTTCGCAGGCGCTGGCGGCGGAATACTCGGCGGACACCTTCTCGGATGGCGCACCGTCTGCGCCGTTGAGCGTGATGCCTACGCCGCACAGCTTCTGGCGCAACGACAAACCGATGGACTGCTCCCGCCTTTCCCGATTTGGTCTGACGTGTGCAGTTTTGACGGACGCCCATGGCGAGGCCTTGTTGACGTGGTTTCGGGAGGATTCCCTTGCCAGGACATCTCGGCCGCAGGCAATGGTCAGGGTATTGCTGGAGCCCGCTCTGGACTGTGGCGGCAGATGGCACGAATTACCGATGAGGTACGACCGCACTACGTCGAATTGGAAAACTCACCGTTGCTTGTGGGAAGAGGACTTGCCGTGGTGCTCGGTGACCTTGCCGAAATGGGGTATGACGCACGATGGGGTGTTATCGGAGCGGCTGACGTCGGAGCGCCCCACCAGCGAGACCGGATCTGGCTCATCGCAGAAGACACCCGGCAAGCGGTGGCCTACCCCCGTGGCGAGCATGTCAAAGGGGTCCTCACCAGCAGCGCTGACTCGCCGATCGGGAGCCGACCGCTCCAACGATCGCTTGGATCACGCCGTGATGGCATTTCATGGTGGTCATCTGAACCCGGAATGGGCCGAGTGGCTGATGGGGTGGCCCATCGGGTGGACCGACTTAAGGCCATTGGCAACGGACAGGTTCCAGTCGTGGCTGCGAGCGCATTCGAATTACTCTCCGACAGACGATAACCGGGAGGTCGCATGAACACCCTTTTCCTGTTAATGGCCCAGTACAACGGGCAAGCGGTCATCCCCTTGGATCGCGTGTGTGCCGATTACATGAATTTAACCGTGGAGAAATTCAAGCAAAAGCGCTTGGCCGGCGAAATCGATATTCCAGTGGTGCGACTGGGCGCCAATAGTCAGAAGGCCGGGCTGGGCATCCACCTGAAAGACCTTTCCGACTACATCGATCGCCAGCGCGAGAAAGCCGCGAAGGAGCAAAACCAGCTCATGGGAAGAGAACGGGATTAAGTGGCTGGAGATTGTATAGAGATAACCTTATTGCAATGAAAACTGAAAGAATGCTGCTCGTTACGAGTAAGAAACCCACGGTACTTCTTTTCCAGCGAATGAGCCTGAGCAAGAGCAGCAATCTCGGAAAATTTGGCTACTGCGGTGTTGAACTTGTTTAGATCCGCTTGGCTCCCGCAATAAGGATTGGCGTTCAGATTGACACCCAAAGCGGAAAACTCGGACATGAGGACCTGAAGCTGTCTCTCGGCAGCTTTTTCCTCCTGTTCCGCACTGAGCGACTGCTGATCCAGCTTGAGCTGTTCAGATAAACGCTGATACTGAAGTTCACGGGCCTTCAGCGCCTTATCTCGCTCGGCGTAATTCGATTCAACTTGCGCCGCTATATACTCACGATTCTTCAACTCAAGTTCACGCTTGTTCTGAGCTTCGGCCGCCTCAGATTTACGGTGTTCGAACTGGGCTGTTTGTTGCTGCAGATCTTTATACTCGCTCCACAGCCATGCGCCCACTGTCCCTGCCGCACCTGCGAACGTCCCACCAACAATCAGAAAAACAGCAAGGTTATGCTTGACGAAGCTAAGGGTATTGCTGGAACTCATATTTCACTCACTCGATAGAAAAAAAACAGTAAGGCCACTGGCTAGGCCAATACCTGTTTCAACCATTTCCAACCAGCGTACTGATCCCCTCTCCCGCGCAAATGTGTGTATCGCCGAAGTGAGTTCCAATCCCGATGCCCGGAAACACTCGACACCCTGGGAATATCCCAATCCATCTCGAACAGCCGGCTCACCCCGTCATGCCGCAGGTCATGAAAATGCAGGTCCTCAATGTCCAAAAGCGGACAGGCACGCGTAAAGGACGCCGACACCGACTTGCCGTTGTAGGGAAAGATTTCATCGGCCGTTTTCGGCATAGCTTGAATAATGGCCCAAGCCTCATCGGGCAAATGGCACCACACATTATTGCCAATTTTCTGCCCCGGGTTCTTCATGTCGCGCACCAGGACAGCCTGACGGGTGCAGTCGAGATCATGCCAGCGGATCCGTGTGATTTCCTCCTGCCGACGCGTCGAGAAGATCGCAAAGGCGATGATCTTCGGCATGTCGATCTGGGCCTTGCGGCGCGTCTGCATCTCGAAGTAATGCACCATGAGCTTGTCCAGCTCTGCCAACGTCGGCCGACGGTTGCGCTCTTTGCTTTTGCTCACCATACCGAGCTTGCGCAATACCTTGCGCGCGTCGGGCATGGCCAGCGGATCGACTTCATAGCCCCACGCCGGCCGCGCCACGGATAGCACCGCACCCAGGTGCGACAGATCGTTACCGACCGTCTGCGCCTGGACACCACCGCCCTCCTTGCTCATTCGCCATTGCGCGAACTCCACCAGCTTCTGGCTGGTCAACGACGAGTCGTCGAGCTCGCCCAGCCAGGTGTCCTTGATCGCAGTAAGCGTCGCGCTTTTGGTTTTGCCCAGCGGGCGAATCTTTTCGTACTCGTCCAAGTACTGCTCGATCATCTTCTTGATCGTCACACCCTTGCGGTTCGCGCGCTCGATACCACCGGGCTCTGCCAGCTCCGTCTCACGACGCTTGATCCAGGCCTGAGCGACCTGCTTGCGGTCGAAGGTCTGGCTTTCCTGATAAACTGTCTTCCCGTCCCGATTGATCCGTATCTGCGCCGTATAGGCCGTCGAGTTGTCCTTGCGCTTGCGTGATGTGATCGTGCCCATTTCCAGTTACTACATTGCTGATCTCGCTTGCTACATTGTAGCAACCGACTTCGAAAAACAAGGAAAAATGGGTAAAAACCGCTGTATAAAAGACCAGTATCAATGAATTTCGAAAAACCTAAAGCGCCCGTAAACACTAGCCAAGCCCGCTCCGAGCCGTCTCGTCGCTTCAGCGTGGCCCCGATGATGGATTGGACCGATCGCCACTGCCGTTTCTTCCTGCGCCTACTCTCCAAGCACGCGCTCCTCTACACAGAAATGGTCACCACAGGCGCGCTCCTCAACGGTGACCACGACCGCTTCCTGCGTCACAACGAAGCCGAACACCCGCTCGCCCTGCAACTTGGAGGCAGTGTGCCTCTGGACCTGGCGATGTGTGCGCGCATGGCCCAGGAGCACGGTTACGACGAGGTGAATCTGAATGTCGGCTGCCCGAGTGATCGGGTGCAGAACAATATGATCGGTGCGTGCCTGATGGGGCATCCGCAGTTGGTGGCTGATTGTGTGAAGGCGATGCGCGATGCGGTGTCGATTCCGGTGACGGTGAAGCATCGGATCGGGATCAATGGGCGGGACAGTTACGAGCAGTTGTGTGATTTCGTCGGCACGGTTCGGGATGCCGGGTGTACGAGTTTTACAGTGCATGCGCGGATTGCAATTCTGGAGGGGTTGTCGCCGAAGGAGAACCGCGACATTCCGCCCCTGCGCTATGACGTGGCGGCGCGGTTGAAGACGGATTTTCCGGAGCTGGAGATTATCCTCAACGGCGGGATCAAGACGCTGGAAGCCTGTCACGAGCATTTGCAGACGTTCGACGGTGTGATGCTGGGTCGTGAGGCGTATCACAATCCTTATGTGATGGCTGAGGTGGATCAGCAACTGTTTGGCAGCACGGCGCCGCTGATCAGCCGGGCCGAGGCGCTGGCGCAGTTGCGGCCTTATATAGTGGCGCATATTGATGCGGGTGGTTCGATGCACCACATCACCCGGCATGTACTGGGGCTGGGCACCGGGTTTCCGGGGGCGCGCAAGTTTCGGCAGTTGTTGTCGGTGGATATTCACAAGGCTAAAGAGCCTTTGGCGTTGTTGGATCAGGCAGCGGAGTTGTTAGAGGGGCGTTGATCAGCTGTGCTGGCCAACTCCTCCAGCCCGTGTTTGTTGTGCCGGGATAATGCGTCTTTACCGAAGCGGCTGGTCTGTTCCGATCAGCTTCGTTTTCACCGCCCATCGTTCTCCGTTCCGTTGAGCATTGATTTCCAGAAATCCTTACCATAATGTAAGGAAAATCTGACTTGACGGAGCATCCACCATGGCAACCGCCACACTGACCTCGAAAGGACAAATTACCATTCCGGCACAGGTTCGGGCTTCTCTTGGCCTCGACACTGGGGATCGCATTGAATTTGTAGCCATAGGCGATGGTAAATTCGCCATTATGGCCGCGACTCATTCGGCTCGCGACCTCAAAGGACTCATTCGTAAGCCCCCTAAAGCTGTAAGCATCGAGGACATGAACCAGGCCATCGCAGTACAAGGATCCAAAGCCATATGATAGGTCTGGATACCAACGTACTGGTCAGGTATGTCGCTCAGGATGATCCAGAGCAGTCAGCTAAAGCCTCCGAACTGATTGAGTCGCTGACGATAGCCTCACCTGGCTTCATCACGACGGTTTCGATAGTCGAGTTGGTCTGGGTACTTCAATCCTGCTACGAGAGCGCAAAAAGCGAGATCGTTACAGTCCTCGAAACGCTTTTGCGAACTCGTGAATTGACGGTGGAAAACCCCGAAATTGTTTGGCAGTCGCTGCGTAGTTACTCACAGGCCAACGCCGACTTCGCAGACTGCTTGATTGAGCGCAGCGCCAACGCGGCAGGCTGCGAGTACATCGTCACCTTCGACAGCAAGGCCGCCAAGACGGCAGGCATGCGTCGCCTGACTTGACTTGGCACCTTCAGATCAACCGCTTTGCATTCTTAGCGCGACACGCCCAGGAGAGAAATGGAATACCACCGAGCTCGCCTTCAGTATCAATTCAACAAACTTCAACCTATCCGCGATGGCATTTTTCCGGCCTATGGAGGGAACATCGAGTTTGAGTTATTTAACTTCTTCGAGGTCTGTTATCACCTCAAAGACTGGGTGAAACACTCCCCGAACTACGCCTCGCTCAGCAACGTGGAAGACTACATAAGCCAAAGCCCTGCACTGAGAATATGCGCCGACGTCTGTAACAAGCTTAAGCACAGGAAGCTTGATAGGAAGTTGCGCAGCGGGTCAGAGCCTGGATTCTTCATGATCACATCTACGATGACTGTCGGTCCAATTGGGACTACCTCGATCGTGAGCATCGACGAGGCAAGAATTGAGACTGAACGTGGCGATGAATGCTGTTTTGAGCTCGCTCAGGAATGCATGGAGGCGTGGAAGACGTATTTCATCTTGAACTATGCAACTTAGCCTCAGCTCCATCGGCATTAAGCCGCGTTAGCCGTCAGACCGGTTGAACCTGCGTCCCATTTCAGCATCGTATTTACCGACACCGCGCCCCGCCTTTCAAACGGCCGTTTTCCGGTTGTTGCCGCTGGGGCCATCGATACGTACACGCACCCTTGAGTGGCTGTCAGCGCTCGGGTAATGTCATTAGACCCATAGGACAGAGCACGCCCATGACTTCCAAGCTGGAACAACTCAAACAAATGACCACCGTGGTTGCCGACACCGGCGACTTCGAAGCTATCGCTCGCGTTAAACCCGTGGACGCTACCACCAACCCTTCCCTGCTGCTCAAAGCGGCGGCCATTTCCGGTTATGCCGAGTTGCTGAACACCTGCGTTCACGACTGCAAGGGCGATGTTGGCCTGGCCAGCGACCGTTTTGGCGTTGCGGTAGGGCAAGAAATTCTGAAGGTGATCCCTGGCCGTATTTCCACCGAAGTGGATGCGCGCCTGTCGTTCGACACTGACGCCGTATTGAAGCGTGCTCACCGTCTGATCGACCTGTACGACAAGGCCGGTATTGGCCGTGACCGCGTGCTGATCAAGATCGCTTCCACCTGGGAAGGCATCCGTGCCGCCGAGACGCTGGAAAAGGAAGGCATCCAAACCAACCTGACGTTGCTGTTCTCGTTCGCTCAGGCTGCGGCGTGTGCTGACGCCGGGGTTTTCCTGATTTCGCCATTCGTGGGTCGTATCTACGACTGGTACAAGAAGGCCAACGGCAACGACTACACCGGCGCGGATGATCCGGGCGTGCAGTCGGTGACGCGCATCTACAACTACTTCAAGGCCAATGACTACAAGACTGTGGTCATGGGCGCGAGCTTCCGTAACCTGAATCAGATCGAGCAACTGGCCGGTTGCGACCGTTTGACCATCAGCCCGGATTTGATTGATAAGCTGGCGGCGGATACTGGCAAGCTGGAACGCAAATTGGCGCCGGGACATGCAGGTGAAGCACGTTTGAGCCTGAATGAAGCGCAGTTCCGTTGGTTGTCCAACGAGGACGCGATGGCGACCGAGAAACTGGCTGAGGGTATTCGTCAGTTTGCTCGGGATCAGGAAAAGCTTGAGGCGTTGTTGCAGGCCAAGCTGTGATCCAGTAAGAGCAAACGCAAAAAGGGCGAACCCTCACAGGTTCGCCCTTTTTTGTGCACCATTTTTGGGTCTGCTTCGCAGCCCAGCGGGACGGTGCGGCGTTCCGACAAGCTCCCTTGCCAAAGGATCAGTGACGCTCGAGGGCGTTCACCAGATCATGGAATGCTTCACGATTGGAGTCGTTGAGGCCCATGAGGATCTTGTGTGCTTCGAGCACTTTGATCCGCACCACTTCTTCGGACTGATCCTGGTCCGGCAGGTCAGTCAGGCACTCAGGGCACGGGATCGGGCGGTCAACGATGTTGAACACTTGCTCGAAGCCCATGGACTGCAGCAGACGGGTGATGTCTTCGTGGGTGGTGACGACGGTCGGCAGCAGGCCTACCTTTTGCCGCGACAGGATCGACAGTTTGGCCAGCAGGCCCAACGTGGTGCTGTCGATGCTGCGGGTTTCGGTCAGGTCGATCACGATCGCATTGAAGTTCAACGCCGTGAAGATCCGCTCAATAGTCGCATCCAACGCCGAACACAGGGTCAGGCGAACTTCACCGACGAACTTCAGGACGAAGGTGCCATCCTGCTCGGCGAACTGGATTCTACCGGTACTCATTAAAGATTCCTGCTCAACACCAACAGGGCGATATCATCCGGCATCTCCCCTAGCGTGGCCAATCCAAAAACCTGCCGCAGACCATCCAGGCTGCCGCCCGCGGCCTTGACCCGTTGGGGCAAAGCCGCTTCTTTCTCTTTGAGTGTAGGTTCTGGCAAAAGGTCCAGAATGCCATCGGACATCAGCGTCAGGCTGAATGTCGGCGGCAGCTCCAGAACGTGATCTTCGTAGGTGGCTTCATTAAAGAGGCCCACCGGCAGACCACGCCCTTCCAGATAACGAACACTGTCTGGCGTGTACAACACTGGCAACGGCAAATGACCACCGATGCTATAGGTCAACAAACCTGTCTCCTCGTCGATGACTCCACCGACCATTGTGACGTGTTTGCCCAGCTTACAACTGATCAGGCCTCGGTTGATATGACCAAGGACCTCTGAAGGCTTGAATTCCGGCAATGTGCCGCTGCGCTTGGATTCGAACAGCAAGCGCGTGGTCATGAACTTCAGCAACACGGTAACGAAGGCTGAAGAGGCGCCATGACCGGAAACGTCCGCCAGGTAGAAGGCTACCCGACGCTCGTCGACCCGAAAGTAGTCAACGAAATCACCCGACAGGTACAGCGACGGGATGATCTGGTGCGCAAACTGGAACTCGTCGATGGTCCAGGGACTGACCGGCAGCATGTTCATCTGCACTTGGCGACCGGCGTTCTGGTCTTCCTGGAGCAGGTTCAGGCTGGCGGCGAGCTCGCGATTGGCCTCTTCCAGCTTCTCGCGGTAGCGCTGGTTTTCCAGCAGCAGGCGCGCACGATCCAGGGCCCGGCGAACAGAATGCTCGAGCACGGCAAGATCTTCGAGAGGCTTGATCAGGTAGTCCGCCGCGCCCAGGCGCAGGGCCTCGACCGCATCGTTCATCACGCCGGCACCCGAAACCACGATCACCGGGGTTTGTGGCGACAGCTCGGTGACCTGGCGAATGAGTTCGAGCCCGCCCATCTGCGGCATGCGCAGATCGCAGATGACCAAGTCGGGCTTGTCTTGCTCGAATACCTGAAGACCCTGCTGGCCATTGCTGGCCTGCAGGACACTGAAACCACTGTCTTCCAAGTAGGCCGCGAGGCTCGCGCGCACTACTTCGTCATCATCGATTATCAGCAGCGTGGCACTGGTTTTTGGCATGTGGGCAAACGGCGCCAGAATTAGGTTGGCGTAGCAGGCAGGGGCTTTGTCCCGGCTCACACTACTGGATTCGCTTTCTAGCCTCTCTACTGCACTGTTTTCGAGCGCTTGCCCTACACACAGGTACACCAAAGGTGCCCTTCTAAGGCGCAGACGGTACTCCCATCCGCGGGGCGTTTCAAGCTCACGCCGATCGTCGCTTGACGTCTTTCCATTTCAAATCACCGAGAGTTATAAGAACAGGCAAAACCGTAACCTAATGGAAGGTTAGAACCCATGGTCAAACCGGTCCCGGAGGCCAACGAAAGAAGGCGACCAACAGGCCGCCTTCTTGGTTTACCGGTCGAGATCAAAAATCGTCTTCGACCTGGCCGTCTTTGACTTTGAATTCGCGGTTCTGCAAGTACGCATTGCGGATGAAGGTGTACTTGTCGCCACTGATCAGCTTCTCGGCCGACAGCAGGCTGGCACGGGTATCGACAATGTTCAGGCCGAAGATCGAATTACGCACGGGCACATCGTGGATATATGGGTACGGGCCGGTATAGCCGTCGACATACTTGGACGGCGCGTCACGTAGCGTGCTTGGCCCCAACAACGGCAACATCACGTACGGGCCGCTACCCACACCCCAGTAGCCGAGTGTCTGGCCGAAGTCTTCGTCACTGCGTTGCAGGCCCATTTTGGTGCCCACGTCGATGAAGCCCAGCAGGCCGAAGGTGGTGTTGAAGATCAAGCGTGCGGTGTCGACGCCAGCGGCGGCCGGTTTGGCCTGCAAGATGTTATTGGCAAGGTTGGTGACATCACCGACGTTGCGGAACATGTTGTGAATACCGTCTTCAAGAAACTGCGGGGTCACGAACTGATAGCCTTGCGCCAAAGGCTTCAGTGCATAGGTATCGACAACGTCGTTGAACGTGTAGATCGGGCGGTTGATGCTTTCCCAAGGGTCGTCTTCCGAGGCTGCCTGGGCAACGAACGGAACCAGCAATACGCTGGCAAACACACAAAGCTGAGCTAGATGATTGCTCCAGCGCATAGAAAAACTCCTTGGATTGTACTGTCGAGGGCGCTTAGCCCAAGCGTGAAGCTGGCTAGTATAAGACGGAAAAGCCGCTTAAGGCAGCACCGTGCGAGGCAGCCTACGGATCATTCGCGATAATTATGAGCGATTCACATCAGTGTCACTCAACTGTCACCGTCACCGCCTAGCCTTCAGGCTATTTCAGGGACGTTGATATGCCGCACGCCGAAAAATTACCCCACATTGCGCCCAGCCTGACCGCCGTACTGTTCGGCCTCAGTGGTTGCCTGGTGGATTTCGGCGCCCGCACGCGCACGCAAGGCCGCCACTCTGCCGTGCACGCCGAGGCCACGCCCGGTGCCCTGGATAGCCTGCGCAGCTTGCAGCATCAGCAGATTCCCTGTGCCTGGCTCGATGAGCTCCCCCCTGCCCTCAGCAATTCCCTGGCCGCCGCATTGCCTTCATGGATCAAACCCTCGCAATACCCCGAAACAAACAATCCATGGCCGGCACCGCATGCCTGCTGGCAAGCCTTGATGACGCTGAATGTCGAACGACTGGAGGGTTGCGTACTGGTCAGCGGCGAACCGCGATTGCTGCAAGCGGGGCTCAATGCCGGATTGTGGACGATTGGGCTGGCGTCCTGCGGCTCACTCTGCGGCCTTGCGCCCAACGAGTGGCAGGCGCTGACTCAGCAGGAACGGGAATTCAAACGCGGAAAGGCAACGGTGCAACTGTTCAGTCTGGGTGTGCATTCGGTGATCGATCACCTCGGTGAACTTGACACCTGCCTGGCAGATATCAGCCTGCGCCGACTCAAGGGCGAAAAGCCCTGATGGAGATCATGCAGGTTGTGCGCGAGTGGATTAATCTAAAGGCCAAGCCATAGACCTTTGGCGTGCTGCTGCGGTCTATGCCAGTGCCTATCGATAAAAGGAAGAACGCCATGCCTGCCCGCGAACTGCAAGAACAGCTCAATACTCTGCGCGAGCAATTGGAACAGAATCCGCCGCTGACCGAAGCCGAGCGCGAAGACCTGCACGCGCTGATGGAACAGATCGAACTGGAGATTGAGCTCGAAACCAAGACCAAGGATTCAAGCCTGGCTGACAATGTGAACCTGGCCGTCGAACGCTTTGAAATCGAACACCCTACCCTTGCTGGCACATTGCGTAACATCGTGCAAACATTGGGCAATATGGGGATCTGAACCCGCCAGATGTAAAAAAGCCCCGCTAGTGATAGCGGGGCTTTTTTGCTCTTACTGGCGGACCAGCCGATGGTTCGGCAACTGCACTTCTTCAGTGCTGCGATACGGGTTGATGTCCAACCCACCGCGCCGCACATACCGCGCATACACCGTCAATTTCTCCGGTTTCAGCAACCGTTGCAGGTCGAGGAAAATCCGCTCCACGCACTGTTCGTGGAAGTCGGAGTGCTGACGGAAGCTCACGATGTATTCCAGCAAACTCGCGTGATCCAGCGCCGCGCCACGGTATTCCACCGCCACGCTACCCCAGTCAGGCTGACTGGTGACCGGGCAGTTGGATTTGAGCAAATGACTGTGCACGCTCTCCTCCACAATGCGCGATTCATCGCAACGCAGCAGTTCCGGACGCGGTTGCTCATAGTTGCTGACGCTGATATCCAGATCATCAATGCACACACCCGGTAACGCCACAACGCCTTCGGCCTCGACGTCCTTGAGCCTGCGAATCCGCACGCCGACCGGTTTACCGGCAGCAGCCGACAGGTCTTTGACCAGCGTCGATTCAATGCTTGCAGTGTCGGCAAACGGCGTCTGGTTCAGGGAGTTGAGATACAGCTTGAACGACTTCGACTCGATGATATTCGGTGAATCCGCCGGGATGCTGAATTCGCCAATGGCCACCACTGGCTTGCCCGAAGGCAATAGCCACGACAATTCGAAGCAGTTCCAGAAATCCACGCCTTTGTAGGGCAGGGTTTCAGCCGTCAGGCCCAGTTCGGCCCATTTCGCGGTGCGCGGGATCGGGAACAGCAACGACGGTGTGTAGGTGGCGATGTATTCGCTGGATTTGCCCAGCGGCGAGTGTTCGGCTGCGGGATGCATGGCGGAAACCTGACTGAAGAATCAGCGGATTCTACCAGTCTTTGCTCCCTCCTTTGAGTGCTTACTGACTGACAGTCAACTTGCCGACCATCCCGGCCTGGTAATGACCGGGGATGTTGCAGGCAAATTCCAGGTTGGTCGCCTTGCTGAAGGTCCAGGTCAGCTCGGTTGTTTTGCCCGGCTCGACGAGCACGCTGTTAGGGTCGTCGTGTTTCATACCATGCCCTTGAGATGAGTGTTCCATGCCGGGCATTGAGCCGTAGTCCATATCCGCAATGCCTGTAGGCGTGAGCATGCCGCTGCGCTGTATCTTCATCATTTCCTGCTGATGGCTGGCATGCATTGCCGCGTCATCGAGGTTGAATTCGTGCAACAACTGGCCTTTATTCACCAGCACAAAACGAACCGTCTCTCCGGCCTTGATATCAATCGCCTTGGGAGTGAACGACATGTCGCCCATGACAACTTCAACGCTGCGAGTCGCCTTGGCCGCCGGGGCCGGTTGACCGAAGTCGTAGGTAGGCGACGGGGAAGCCCACGCCGGCGAGCTCAGCACCAGCAAACACACGGCCCGCACCAGGGATTTGCGCAACAACATAGTCGTACTCCAACAAGGTAAGGTTCAGCCTGTGGAAAACTCTAAACTGCAGCGACTGCCCGCAACCTGACAGCCAAATTACAACGTTGTCAGGTTGGCCTGTATTAACGCCGCCCACGGTATAAAGCATTCGTTCCATTAGTCCCGAGTCGCCCATGAAACTGCTGATTGTCGAAGACCAACCGAAAACTGGCCACTCCCTGCGCCAAGGCCTGACCGAGGCCGGTTTCAACACTGAACTGGTGGCGGACGGCAGCACCGGCCAGCAACTGGCGTTGACCGGCGATTACGCCCTGTTGATTCTCGATGTGATGCTGCCCGGTCGCGATGGCTGGCAGATTCTGCAAGCGGTGCGCGATGCCGGCCTCGACACGCCGGTATTGTTTCTTACAGCGCGAGACGCAGTGGAGGACAGGGTTCACGGCCTCGAACTGGGCGCCGACGACTACCTGGTCAAACCTTTCGCCTTCTCCGAACTGCTGGCCCGGGTCCGCAGCCTGTTGCGCCGCGGTAGCGCCACACCTCAGGAAACCAGCCTGCAACTGGCGGACTTGCGCCTTGACCTGATCCGCCGCCGCGTCGAACGCAGCGGTCAGCGCATCGACCTGACGGCCAAGGAATTCGCCCTGCTGGAAATGCTCCTGCGCAGGCATGGCGAAGTCCTTCCCAAGTCGCTGATCGCTTCCCAGGTCTGGGACATGAATTTCGACAGTGACACCAATGTCATCGAAGTGGCGATCCGTCGTTTGCGCCTGAAGATCGACGATGAATTCCCCAACAAGTTGATCCACACCGTGCGTGGCATGGGTTACGTCCTTGAAGAGCGCCCCGCCTGATGCGTCGACTTTCGTTAAGCAGCCGTCTGGCGCTACTGTTTGCGGCGTGCACCGCCGTCGTTTCATTGTTCGCCGGAGTGTTGTTCAGCCGGGCCAGTGAAGCGCATTTCGTTGAACTCGATCAGCAGTTGTTGGACGGCAAGTTGATTGGGTTGCGCCGGGCACTGCATGACATTCAGTCGCGTGAAAGCGAAGTCAAACTGGCCGATGAGTTGAACCGACAGGCTGATCTGTCGCTGCGGATCACCGGCAGCGACGGCAGGCGCTGGTATGACAGCTCGACGCGCCTGCCCCAGGAATTGCCTACCCGACCGGGTTTGTCCACGGTGAGCAATGACGGTACTGATTACCGCGTCCTCAACGCTCCGTTGTATCTCGACAAATCCGACTCGCCGCAGCTGACCTTGCTGCTGGACATCACCCATCACCAGCACTTTCTGCAACGCATGCAGCATCTGATCTGGCTGACAGTCGGTTTGTCAGCACTGGCCACTGCCCTGCTCGGTGCGTGGGCAGCACGCAGTGGGTTGCGGCCGTTACGGCGCATGAGTGCAGTGGCGAGCGGCGTTTCGGCACAATCGCTCAATGCACGCCTGCCAGAAGAAAACATGCCGCCAGAACTCGCGGAAATGGCCCACAACTTCAACGCCATGCTCGGACGCCTTGACGACTCTTTTCAACGGCTCTCAGCCTTCTCCGCCGACATCGCCCACGAATTGCGCACGCCGTTGTCGAACTTGCTGACCCACACCCAGGTCACCCTCACCCGCCCACGCCCCATCGAGGACTATCGCGAAGCACTGCACAGCAACCTCGAAGAACTGCAATGGATGGCGCAACTGGTCAACGACATGTTGTACCTGGCCAAGGCAGACCACGGGTTGTTGATGCCCAAGCGCGAACTGCTGGAGCTGGCGGAAGAAGCGGACCTATTGCTGGAGTTTTTTGCGCCGCTGGCGGAGGACGCTCAGGTCAGGTTGAGTCGTGAAGGTAGTGCGCGCATGGAGGGCGATCGCAGCATGTTGCGTCAGGCGCTTTCCAATTTACTGGACAATGCGTTGCGGTTTACGCCTGCCCAGGGCGAGGTTCGGGTGCGGATAGTCGAGCAAGCCAAAGGATTGAGCGTGACGATTGAGAACAGTGGAGACGGAATTGACAGGGCGTTACTGCCGCGTTTATTTGATCGCTTCTACCGGGCTGATCCGGCGCGCCAGGAAGGCAGTAGTGAACATGCGGGATTGGGGTTGGCGATTACTCAGTCAATCATCCGTGCCCATGGCGGGCAGATTCGTTGCGAGTCGGATAACGGGTGGACGCGGTTTGTGATTGAGTTGCCCAAGGGGGATTGAGGCCAGCCGGGCAGGCCCCTTCGCGGGCAAGCCTCGCTCCTACTCGGAAATACGTACCACCGTAGGAGCGAGGCTTGCCCGCGAAGGCGATTTCAAAGCTTACGAATACCGCAACGCGTGAGCCGGTTCGATCTTCGCCGCACGCCATGCCGGGTAAACGGTGGCGAGGAAGCTCAGAATGAAACCCGCCGAGCAGATCAACAACACATCCCCACCCTGCAGTTCAGACGGCAAGTTACTGACGAAGTACACGTCGGAACTGAAGATGTGCTGTCCGCTGACCCGCTCCATCCAGCCCACCAGCTCACTGACGTTCAGCGCCGCAATCACGCCGAGCACACCGCCGATTAAGGTGCCGACAATCCCGATCACCGTGCCCTGGACCATAAAGATCGCCATGATTTGCCCCGGAGTGGCACCGATGGTGCGCAGGATCGCAATGTCGGCGCCCTTGTCGTTCACCACCATGATCAGTGTTGCGATGATGTTGAACGCCGCCACCGCGACGATCATCAGCAACAGCAGACCGATCATGGTCTTTTCCATTTTCATCGCGCTGAACAGACTGCCCTGAGTGTGGGTCCAGTCGTCAGCCTTGTAAGCGGTGCCCAGCCCGCCAGCAATATCGCTGGAAACCTTCGGCGCCGCGTACAAATCCTTCACTGCCAGGCGCACGCTCTGCACCTGATTCGGCGCCCAGTGCTGCATCTGCGCGGCATCGGCAACGTGGATCAGCGCCATGGAACCGTCCAGCTCGGCACCGACCTTGAACACGCCGACCACGTTCAACCGCTGCATGCGCGGGGTGATGCCGCCCGGTGCGTTGCTGACTTCCGGCACGATCAGGGTGATCTTGTCGCCGACGTTCAAACGGAAGCGGCGCGCCGTGATCTCGCCGATCACCACGCCGAACTCACCCGGCTTCAAGGCATCGAGACGGCCCTGAACAATGTGCTGGGCGACGATCGAAACCTTGCCTTCGAGCGCTGGATCGACGCCGCTGACCTGGATCGGCTGCATCGTGCCCTTGTAGGACAGCATGCCCTCCATCTCGGTGAACGGCACGGCGGCCGTCACTTCAGGATTCTTCATGGCCGCAGCGGCGACGGGCTGCCAGTCATCGATCGGATTGACGCCGACAATAGTCGCGTGAGGCACCATGCCGAGGATGCGCGAGCTCATTTCGCGCTGGAAGCCGTTCATCACCGACAGCACCACGATCATCGCCAGCACGCCCAGGGCGAGGCCGATCATCGAGGTCATCGAGATGAAGGAAACAAAGCGATTGCGGCGCTTGGCGCGGGTATAGCGCGTGCCGATAAAGATCGATAACGGTCTGAACATTCGCTGGGGCACCGTATAAAAATAAAAGACCCGACGCACTTTTCAGTACGCCGGGTTTCGGCCAATCAGATGGGCGTCAGGCAACCTTCCTGCAAATGCAGGACGCGATCCATCTGGCGAGCCAGGTTCATGTCGTGAGTCACCACCAGGAACGCCGTGCGCATCGAGGTGCTGAGTTCCAGCATCAAATCCTGAATGCCCTGGGCGGTGTGGGAGTCGAGGTTGCCGGTCGGCTCGTCGAGCATCACCAGGCCTGGCTTGTTCACCAGGGCGCGGGCGATGGCCACACGCTGACGTTCACCACCGGACAGCTCGGACGGTTTGTGTTCCAGGCGATGACCCAGCCCTACTCGCTCCAGCAATGCCGTCGCACGTTGACGCGCTTGCGGGATCGCGGTCTTGCCGATCAGCAGTGGCATGCAGACGTTTTCCAGCGCGGTGAACTCGGGCAACAAGTGATGGAACTGGTAAACGAAACCCAGCGACCGATTGCGCAGCAAACCGCGAGCCTTTTCGTTCAGCGCCGAGAGCTCTTCACCGGCCAGCCAGACGCTGCCCTTGGTCGGCGTATCGAGGCCGCCCAGCAGGTTGAGCAACGTACTTTTGCCCGAACCCGACGTACCGATAATCGCCACGCGCTCACCCGGATGCAATTCCAGTTGCAGACCCGCCAGAACTTCTACCGATTCCGGGCCTTCCTCGTAGGATTTGCCCAGGTTGCGGCAGCTCAAGATTGCTTTATCACTCATGCCCGACTCACTCATAACGTAGCGCCTCCGCAGGCTGGGTGCGCGCGGCACGCCAGGCTGGATACAGGGTGGCGAGGAAACTCAGGACCAACGCGGCGGCGCAGACCATCAACACATCCTGGCTCTGCACTTGCGACGGCAGGTAATCGATGAAGTACACGTCGGCGTTGAGGAACTTGTGCCCGATGAGGCCTTCGAGGGCCGAGATCGCGGCGCTGACGTTCAGCGCGGCGAAGATCCCGACCACGGCGCCGATCAGCGTACCGATCACACCAATGACCGTGCCCTGGACCATGAAGATCGCCATGATCTGCCCCGGCGTGGAGCCCAGGGTGCGCAGAATCGCGATGTCGCCCTTCTTGTCGTTCACCACCATCACCAGTGTGGAAATAATGTTGAACGCAGCGACGGCGACGATCAGCAGCAACAGCAAACCGATCATGGCTTTTTCCATCCGGATCGCTTGATACAGATTGCCGTGGGTGCGCGTCCAGTCGCGGGCATAAAAATGGTCTTCGCCGAGCTGCTGGGCGATGGTCCACGCGACACGTGGCGCCTGGAACAGGTCATCGAACTTCAGGCGAATGCCTTGGACCTGATCCGGTTTCCAACGATGCAACTTGGCCAGATCCTGAAGATTGGTGATGCCCAGGTAGCCATCCAGTTCACCGGCGCCGACATGGAAGATGCCGACCACAGTGAAGCGTTTCATGCGCGGGAACATCCCGGCCGGGGTCACGGTGACTTCCGGCGCCACAAAGGTCAGCTTGTCACCGATCGCCGCGCCAAGCTTGGCCGCCGCCTTGTCGCCGATGACGATGCCGAAACTGCCCGGCGCCAGGTCGTCGAGTTTGCCCTGCTGCATGAAGTTATCAATGATCGAGACCTGGCGTTCCAGCGCAGGGTCGATGGCATTGAGCAGGACTTTGGAGACCTTGCCGTTGTTGGTCAGCAAACCCTGCATCTGGGTAAACGGCGCCACGGCCGTCACCTGCGGGTTCTGCTTGACCTTGGAGGCCAGGCTTTTCCAGTCGCTGATCGGTTCACCGGATTCGATGGTCGCGTGGGGCACCATGCCCAGCACGCGGGTACGCATCTCATGATCGAAGCCGTTCATGACCGACAGCACAACGATCATCACGACCACGCCAAGGGCGAGCCCGATCATCGAAGTCAGGGAAATGAACGACACAAAATGATTGCGACGCTTTGCACGGGTATAACGCGTGCCAATAAATACGAAGAGAGGTCTGAACATGTCGGGGCTTGTTCGGAGGGAAAAGGAACGTCCTTGTGGCGGGGGTCGATAACCAGCTTTACACTCAGACCACCGCCGCTACCATGGGTTCGCCATGTCGACATTAGATGAAGAAGATCGCCGCGAATACTACCGTATCGAGGACACGATCGCACTGGAAATTCGGCCCCTGTCCGCTCCCGAAGCCGCAGGCCAGGAAGTGTTGCAGGATGCTTCCCCGCTGTTCAACTTGCTCAGCGAGCTGCACCTGAGCGAATTCGAGTCACAGCACCTGTTGCGCCAGATCAGTGAGCGCGACCGGAACCTCGCAGCGTTCCTGAAATCCCATAATAAACGCATCGAGTTGCTGAGCCAGGTGATCGCAATCACCGTGCTCGGGCAAATCGGCGAGCCGCAGCCGGTGATCATTTCCGAAGGCGGGATCGACTTTCAGCATCCGACGCCCATTGCCGAGGGCGCACACCTGTCGGTCAAATTGGTGCTGATGCCGCAAGCCCTCGGACTGTTGCTGCGGGCCCGGGTCACCCATTGCGATCGCAAAGGCGACGGCTACGATGTCGGTACCGAGTTCGAGTACCCGACCGATGCCCAGCGCCAATTGCTGGCCCGCTACATTTTGCAGAGGCAGGCCCAGGAACGACGTCTGGCCCGCGAACAAAACGAATCAGGCATTTAATTTAAGGAAGAACCGTGACTCTCATCTACGGCCATCGCGGCGCCAAGGGCGAAGCACCGGAAAACACGCTGACCAGCTTTCAGCAATGCCTCAAGCACGGCGTACGCCGCTGCGAACTGGACCTGCACCTGTCCATGGACGGCGAGCTGATGGTCATCCACGACCCGACGCTCAAGCGCACCACCGACCGACGCGGCAAAGTCGTCGAGCACACGGCGACCGAGCTGGCGACCTACGACGCGCGCAAGGGCGGCCCGGGCTGGATCAAGCCCTGCCCGATTCCAACACTGGAAGAACTGTTCGAGAAATGCGATTTCGAGCACTGGCAGCTGGAAGTCAAAAGCGCTTCACGCACCCGCGCCGCGACGACGGTGTTGGCGATTCGCGAAATGGCTCAGCGTTTTGACCTGCTCGACAAGGTCACGATCACCTCGAGTTCACGCGAAGTGTTGAAAGCCGCGCTGGACCTGGTGCCGGACGTGTCCCGCGGATTGGTGGCCGAGTACGCCTGGCTCGACCCGTTGAAGGTCGCGCAAAGCTATGGCTGTGAGATTCTGGCGCTGAACTGGACCCTGTGTACGCCGGAACGCCTGCAGAAGGCGCAGCGTCAGGGCCTGCATGTGTCGGTATGGACAGTCAACGAGCCCGCGCTAATGCGCAGACTCGCCGACTTCGGCGTTGACAGCCTGATTACAGACTTTCCCGGTTTGGCCAGCGCCACGCTCGAGAATTGCTGAAATCGGTCTCCCCGGCCGGCTCAGGCCACCGGCCGGAGCCACTTAAAAAAGCCGGTTGAGGCCATCGTACGCCGCTACCCGATAGGCTTCGGCCATGGTCGGGTAGTTGAACGTCGTGTTGACGAAGTACTTCAGCGTGTTCATTTCGCCCGGCTGGTTCATGATCGCCTGACCAATGTGAACGATCTCCGACGCCTGATAACCGAAGCAGTGGACGCCCAGCACTTCCAGGGTTTCGCGGTGGAACAGAATCTTCAGCATGCCCTGAGGCTCGCCGGCGATTTGTGCACGCGCCATGCCCTTAAAGAATGCCTTGCCTACTTCGTACGGCACCTTGGCCTGAGTCAGCTCCTGCTCATTCTTGCCGATCGAGCTGATCTCCGGAATGGTATAGATACCGGTCGGCACGTCGTTGACGAAGCGCCAGCTGTTGTTATCAACGATGCTGCCAGCGGCCGAACGACCCTGGTCGTGAGCAGCACTGGCCAGGCTCGGCCAACCAATCACGTCACCGGCGCCGTAGATGTTCGGCTTGCAGGTACGGTAGGCCTCGTCGACTTCGATCTGGCCACGGCTGTTGACCTTCACGCCGACGTTTTCCAGACCCAGCTGATCGGTGTTACCGGTGCGACCGTTACACCAGAGCAAGGCGTCAGCCTTGATCTTCTTGCCGGATTTGAGGTGCAGGATCACGCCGTTGTCCACGCCTTCGACGCGGTCGTAGTCTTCGTTGTGGCGAACCGTGATGTTGTTGTTGCTGAAGTGGTAGCTCAGGGCCTGGGAAATTTCCGAGTCGAGGAAGCTCAGCAACTGACCGCGGTTATCCACCAGTTCAACCAGTACACCCAGACCGCTGAAGATCGAGGCGTATTCGCAACCGATCACACCGGCGCCGTAAACGATGAGTTTGCGCGGGGTGTGGCCGAGGCTGAGGATGGTGTCGCTATCGTAGATACGCGGGTGGTGAAAATCGATGTCCGCCGGGCGATACGGACGCGAGCCGGTGGCGATGATGATGTGCTTGGCCACCAGTTTTTCGACCACGCCGTTGGCGCAGACCACTTCGATGGTTTGCTCGTCGGCGAAGCTGCCGGTGCCGAAGAACACGTCGACGCGGTTACGGGCGTAGTAGCCGGTGCGCGATGCGACTTGTTTGGAGATGACTTTTTCGGCGCTTTTCAACACGTCCGGGAACGAGAACCAGCGTGGCTCACCAATGGCCCGGAACATCGGGTTGGTGTTGAACTGCATGATCTGCCGGACCGAGTGACGCAGTGCCTTGGACGGGATGGTACCCAGGTGGGTGCAGTTGCCGCCGACCTGGCGACGGCTATCGACCATCGCCACCTTGCGCCCTGCTTTAGCGGCGTTCATTGCCGCGCCTTCTCCCGCCGGGCCGGAACCCAGCACCACCACGTCGTAGTTGTAGACAGCCATGCGTACTCCTCAGAACAGGCCGCGGCGCCCTCGGCACCTGCGGCTAAATCACGCCGATCTGCGGCGTGAAGGAACAATTTGGGGCCAGTGCAGAACCCGGACACAGTCTATATAAGCGTCAACGCCGGGCACATTAACCCTTGGTCGCGTCGTAGGCTACTTTTGCCTGCACTACAACGCCAGTCTTCGATGCTTGAATCGCCGTCATCACTCGGTTTTTGCGCCACTCAAGCGCTCAAAAGCCTGATTGGTTCGTGTGACGAAACCTGTATCGGCACGAATCACAAAGAATGCACCGATGTCGTGTTTTTCTGCGTAGTCCCAACCCCGTTCAGGACCCAGAATCAGCAACAGCGTCGATAAGCCATCGGCCATCAACGCTGAAGGATGAATCACCGTGACTGACGCCAGGGTGTGTAAGACCGGTGCCCCGGTGCGGGCATCGAAGGTGTGGGAATAACGCCGACCGTCCTGCTCGAAATAGTTGCGGTAGTCGCCGGAGGTAGAAACGCCATAGCCATCGACGGCAATGATGCGCTCGGCCACTTGCTGGTCGTCGCGGGGTTCCTCCAGGGCGATGCGCCACAATGAGCCGTCGAGTTTTTTACCGGCAGCCTTGAGTTCGCCGGTGGCTTCGGCGAGGTAGCTATGGATGCCCATCCCCTCGAGTTTTGCGGCAATCGTATCGACCGCGTAACCGGCGGCGATGCTATTGAAGTCGACCTCGACGGCGGCGTCCTTGCACAGCTGATCGCCATCGATACGCAGGTGCTGGTAACCGACTCGCTGCCGCACTTCGGCCAGCGCTTGGGCCCCGGGAATTTTTTCCTCACGAGCCTGCGGGCCGAAACCCCAGAGGTTGAGCAGCGGTTCCACCGTCAGATCGAAGGAACCTTCGCTTTGTTCCGACAGACGCTCAGCGACACGCACCAATTTAAGGATCGGCGCGGGCATTTTCTGACAGCGGTTGGCGGGTAGATCGTTGAAGCGCCCGATGTCCGAGTCGCTGCGGTAGGTCGACATTTGTTGATCGACTTCAGCGAGGATCTTTTCGACCTGAACACGGACCTCGGCTGGGGCGGGAAGACCGGCATGGCGCAGGTACTTGATCGAATACGTGCTGCCCATGGTCGGGCCGCCGAAGCTTTCCATGGAGTCGCCGTTGCCGCAGCCTGTCAGGGCGCCCATCAGGACCACAAAACCGCACAGCCGCCATTTCAACAATCCTGCATCCCCTGGAGAGTCCCATGACACAACGCCAAGGCTCGCCATTATGCGGTAGAAGTGTGGGAGCGGACACCGCACAAACGAAAACGCCCCGACCTAAGTCGGGGCGTTTTCATGTGCAGCTAAGGCTTAGCGCGGGAATGATGGCGGGTTTACACCGGCCATGTCTTCCATCACGCGAACCACCTGGCAGCTGTAACCGAACTCGTTGTCGTACCAAACGTACAGAACAACGCGGTTGTCTTGAGTGATGGTTGCTTCAGCATCCACAACGCCTGCGTGGCGCGAGCCAACGAAGTCGGTGGAAACCACTTCCTGCGAATTGACGTAGTCGATCTGCTTATGCAGATCGGAGTGCAGCGCCATGTAGCGCAGGTACTCGTTCATCTCTTCACGGGTGGCGGCTTTCTCAAGGTTCAGGTTGAGAATGGCCATCGACACGTTTGGCGTCGGAACGCGGATCGCGTTACCGGTCAGCTTGCCGGCCAGTTCAGGCAGTGCCTTGGCAGCAGCGGTGGCAGCACCGGTCTCGGTGATAACCATGTTCAACGCGGCGCTACGGCCACGGCGATCGCCCTTATGGAAGTTGTCGATCAGGTTCTGGTCGTTGGTGTACGAGTGAACGGTTTCAACGTGTCCATTGATGATGCCAAACTTGTCGTTAACCGCCTTCAGCACCGGCACGATGGCGTTGGTGGTGCAGGACGCGGCAGAAACGATCTTGTCGTCGGCAGTGATTTCGCCGTGGTTGATGCCGTGAACGATGTTCTTCAGCTTGCCTTTACCCGGCGCGGTCAGAACAACGCGGTCGATACCCGGGCAAGTGAGGTGCTGGCCCAAGCCTTCGGCGTCACGCCACACACCGGTGTTGTCCACCAGCAGCGCGTCTTTGATGCCGTATTGGGTGTAGTCGACTTCGGTCGGGTTTTTCGCGTAGATAACCTGGATCAGGTTGCCGTTGGCGGTGATGGTGTTGTTGGCTTCATCAATAGTGATGGTGCCATCGAACGGACCATGAACCGAGTCGCGACGCAGCAGGCTGGCACGTTTCACCAGGTCGTTCTCGGCGCCCTTGCGGACAACGATGGCACGCAGGCGCAGGCCGTCGCCACCACCGGTTTTCTCGATCAGGATGCGCGCCAGCAGACGGCCGATACGACCGAAGCCGTACAGAACAACGTCGGTGCCTTTGCGGGCGGCAATGTTTTGCTGACCAACGACGTCTGCCAGTTCTTCACGGACGAACTGCTCGGCAGTGCGGCCATTGCCTTCAGCCTTGAACTTGACTGCAAGCTTGCCCAGGTCTACCGAAGCGGCGCCGAGCTTGAGCTCGCTCATTGCTTTGAGCAGCGGGAATGTTTCGTGGACGGACAGTTCGCTGTCGTCGGACTGGCGATGGCGGGCAAAGCGGTGGGCTTTGAGAATCGCAATGACTGAACGATTGATCAGGCTGCGGCCATAGATCGAGCTCACCACGCTGTTGTTGCGGTAGAGCTGACCGATAAGCGGAATCATCGCTTCTGCGAGTGCTTCACGGTCGATCCATTCACCAAGACACTGGTCGGGCTTCTGAGTCACGGGAACCTTCCACATGTAGGGGCAGAAAAAAGGGGCTACATTATGCCGCCGAGTGCCTCCCGTAGCAATGCGCGCCTGTCGCGCGACCAGTAACAAAATCCTCTTCAAAAAAACCACGCACCGCTCAAGCCCAATAAAACCGGGGCCTCCAGCATCGCCAATTTTTCGGGAACAGCGCTGCCTTATCCGTAACCATCCGTAACACCTGTTCGTTTTGCCACTACATAATCGGTAGTTTTCACTAAAAAACGGCCGGATTTTGTCTTTACCACTACATTTCGCCCAACCCGCGTAATAGACATATCTGAAACTGACAGCCGGCACCTGAGACCGCTACAATTACCGACTTTGTCGCAACGCTTGGAGCTCAACCTTCCGTGCCCGTTCTGCGTCTACCGCTTCTCCCTGCCGCGGCAGGTAAACAGCACTGGGGCAATCTGCCCGGTGCCGCCCTGAGCCTGGCCATCGCCGAGGCCGCCAGCGCTGCCAAGCGCTTTACCCTGCTACTGACCGCCGACAGCCAAAGTGCCGAACGGCTGGAACAGGAGCTGAGTTTCTTCGCCCCGGATTTGCCGGTGCTGCATTTCCCGGACTGGGAAACCCTGCCCTACGATCTGTTTTCGCCGCACCAGGACATTATTTCCCAGCGAATTTCCGCGCTGTATCGATTGCCGGAGCTGAGTCATGGCGTTTTGGTCGTGCCGATCACCACGGCCCTGCATCGCCTGGCGCCGACCAAATTCCTGCTCGGCAGCAGCCTGGTGCTGGACATCGGCCAGAAGCTCGATGTCGAGCAAATGCGCACCCGGCTTGAGGCCAGCGGCTATCGCTACGTCGATACGGTCTACGAGCACGGCGAATTTACCGTACGCGGCTCGCTGATCGATCTGTTCCCGATGGGCAGCAAATTACCTTTCCGCATCGACCTGTTCGACGACGAAATCGAGACCCTTCGTACATTCGATCCGGAAAACCAGCGCTCCATCGACAAAGTGGAAACGGTTCGCCTCCTGCCAGCTCGCGAGTTCCCACTGCAGAAAGACGCCGTCACCCGCTTCAAGGCGCGCTTCCGTGAGCGTTTCGATGTGGATTTTCGTCGCTGCCCGATCTTTCAGGATTTGAGCAGTGGGATCACACCGGCCGGTATCGAGTACTACCTGCCGCTGTTCTTCGATGAAACCTCCACGCTGTTCGATTACCTGCCGCAGGACACGCAAGTGTTTTCCTTGCCGGGCATCGAGCAGGCGGCGGAAAACTTCTGGAACGACGTACGCAATCGTTATGAAGAGCGCCGCGTCGATCCGGCCCGTCCTTTACTGCCGCCAGCCGAGTTGTTCCTGCCGGTAGAAGATTGCTTCGCTCGACTGAAGAACTGGCCGCGCGTGGTCGCCAGTCAACAAGACGTTGAAACCGGCGTCGGCCGCGAGCGCTTCCCCGCTCGGGAGCTGCCGAACCTGGCCATCGAAGCCAAGGCGACTCAACCGTTGGCGGCGCTGGCAGGCTTCCTTGATGAGTTCCCCGGTCGCGTGCTGTTTACCGCCGAGTCTGCGGGCCGTCGTGAAGTGCTATTGGAATTGCTGGAACGCCTGAAGCTGCGACCGAAAACCGTCGACAGCTGGCCGGACTTCGTCGCGAGCAAGGAGCGCCTGGCGATCACCATCGCGCCGCTCGACGAAGGTCTGGTGCTCGACGACCCGGCGCTGGCCCTGGTCGCCGAAAGCCCTTTGTTCGGCCAGCGCGTGATGCAGCGCCGTCGCCGCGAGAAACGCGCCGACGCCAACAACGATGCCGTGATCAAGAACCTCACCGAGCTGCGCGAAGGCGCGCCGGTGGTGCACATCGATCATGGGGTCGGGCGTTACCTCGGGCTGACGATTCTGGAAATTGATAATCAGGCCGCCGAATTCCTGACCCTTGAGTACGCCGAAAACGCCAAGCTTTACGTGCCGGTGGCCAACCTGCACCTGATCGCCCGTTACACCGGCAGCGACGATGCCCTGGCCCCACTGCACCGTCTCGGCTCCGAGACCTGGCAGAAAGCCAAACGCAAAGCCGCCGAACAAGTGCGCGACGTCGCCGTCGAGCTGCTCGACATCTATGCCCGCCGCGCAGCACGCGAAGGTTATGCGTTCGCCGACCCGAAAGCCGATTACGCAACCTTCAGCGCCGGTTTTCCGTTCGAAGAAACTCCAGACCAGCAAACCACCATCGACGCGGTGCGCACCGACATGCTCGCGCCGAAACCGATGGACCGCCTGGTCTGCGGCGACGTCGGTTTCGGCAAGACCGAAGTGGCGATGCGTGCAGCGTTTATCGCGGTACACGGCGGTCGTCAGGTGGCGATTCTGGTGCCGACCACCCTGCTCGCGCAGCAACACTACAACAGCTTCCGCGATCGCTTCGCCGATTGGCCGGTGAGCGTGGAAGTGATGAGCCGATTCAAGTCGACCAAAGAAGTGAATGCTGCGGTCGCGGATCTGGCCGAAGGCAAGATCGACATCGTCATCGGCACGCACAAGCTGCTGCAAGACGACGTAAAAATCAAAAACCTGGGGCTGGTGATTATCGACGAAGAGCACCGTTTCGGTGTCCGTCAGAAGGAACAGCTCAAGGCCCTGCGCAGCGAAGTCGACATCCTCACCCTGACCGCCACGCCGATTCCGCGCACGCTGAACATGGCGGTCTCGGGCATGCGCGACCTGTCGATCATCGCCACGCCGCCGGCCCGTCGCCTGTCGGTACGGACATTCGTCATGGAGCAGAACAAGAGCACGGTCAAAGAGGCCTTGCTTCGTGAGCTGTTGCGTGGCGGTCAGGTCTATTACCTGCACAACGATGTGAAGACCATCGAGAAGTGCGCCGCCGACCTCGCCGAACTGGTGCCGGAGGCGCGGATCGGCATTGGCCACGGGCAGATGCGCGAACGCGATCTCGAACAGGTGATGAGCGACTTTTACCACAAGCGCTTCAACGTGCTGATCGCCTCGACCATCATCGAGACCGGCATCGACGTGCCGAGTGCCAACACCATCATCATCGAGCGCGCCGACAAGTTCGGCCTGGCGCAGCTGCACCAATTGCGCGGCCGAGTCGGTCGCAGTCACCACCAGGCCTACGCTTATTTGCTGACGCCGCCGCGTCAGCAGATCACTCCCGATGCGGAAAAACGTCTGGAAGCGATCGCCAATACACAGGACCTTGGCGCGGGCTTCGTGCTCGCCACCAACGACCTGGAAATCCGTGGCGCAGGCGAATTGCTCGGCGACGGGCAGAGCGGGCAAATCCAGGCCGTCGGTTTCACGCTGTACATGGAAATGCTCGAGCGTGCGGTGAAGTCGATCCGCAAGGGCGAACAACCTAACCTCGATCAACCACTTGGTGGCGGCCCGGAAGTCAATCTGCGAGTACCGGCGTTGATTCCCGAGGACTACCTGCCGGACGTACATGCTCGACTGATTCTCTACAAACGCATCGCCTCGGCCACCGATGAGGAAGGCCTCAAGGACCTGCAAGTGGAGATGATCGATCGTTTTGGCCTGTTGCCGGAGCCGACCAAGAACCTGATGCGCATCACCGCACTGAAATTGCAGGCCGAGCTACTGGGCATCAAGAAAGTCGATGGTGGCCCGCAAGGGGGTCGAATCGAGTTCGCGGCGCAAACCCCGGTTGACCCGCTGACGCTGATCAAGCTGATCCAGAGCCAGCCCAAACGTTACAAATTCGAAGGCGCCACGATGTTTAAATTCCAGGTACCGATGGAGCGCTCGGAAGAGCGCTTTAATACTGTAGAGGCGCTGTTTGAGCACCTCATTCCAAAAACTGCTTGAAGGACGCCGCATGCGCCTGTTTCGCTCACTGATCCTGTTGATGACCCTGGTTGCGCCGACGACGTTTGCCGAAGACCTGTATCAGATTGAAATGATTCTGGTCCGCCAAAACGCCGTACCTGCGATCGTCAGCCGCGCCGCGCCGGAAGACTGGTCTGCCGGAGCTCAGCCCATCAGCCCCGACAGCCTGCGCACGCCAAGCCTCAATGGCGAAGTGGAAAAACTCACCGCCAGCAATGAATACACGGTGTTGCTGCACAAGGCCTGGCAACAGAACCTTGGCGAAGAGGCCAGCAAAGTCGCGATCAGCGAGGGCAAAGAACAGTTCGGCCAATTCCCGATCGAGGGAACGCTGAGCCTGAAACTGGGGCGTTTCACCGACGTCGACGCCGACTTCTGGGTCAACCAGATCGACGCCAACGGCATGGTCACCGCCAGCGAACGCCTGAAACAGGAAAGCCACACCAAAAACGGCCAACTGAACTTCCTCGACAACGGCCACCTCGGCCTGCTGATCAAGATCACGTCCCTGACCGCCCCTGCGCCTCGGCCAGACGCTGTTGAAATACCGGACTGATTGAAGTCCTAGGGGGCGTTCTCAATTAGTTTTCACGCCGCGCCGGGTCTGCTGTTGTGCAGGGCAAGGCGCGAGAAGCGTGGTTTGGTCATTCCAAATAAGCTTCGAGCAACGCAGCCCTGCACAACAGCAGGCCCGGCCCTTCGGGTTGTGCCTTAAAGTGGGCCAGGCTGCGTTGCAGGCCTTGGAAAGGGAACAACCATTACCTGCGGCCTGCGCCTTGCCTGGCCCGCTTTAAGGCGACAACGCGGCGGGAAAACTAATTGAGAACGCCCCCTATGCCTGCGACCCTGAGCAAACCCCTGGCACCTTCCTGGGTCAGCCGATTCAAGGAACAAAGCCTGGAGCGTGGCCGCCGCTACGCGCTGGAGAACCGCGTCAGGATCGTCGAGGCCGGCGACGCCACGATCATCGCCGCCTGCGAAGGCTCTGGCGGTAACGTTTACCGTCAGACCATTCATCTGCGCGAGTCGGCCAAAGCCACCTTGCTGATGATTGACGCCACCTGCACCTGCCCGGTCCACAGCAACTGCAAACACTGCGCGGCGGTGCTTCTGAAAGTGCAGGAAACCCTCGCCTACCCCGCTGCGGCGCAAGACGCCGAGCTGCTGGAAAAACTTCAGGCCGTACTGGAAAACCGTAGCCCGAAAGCGCCGCCGCAGGTGCTGGTGGATAACGTGCAACCGGCGCCGCGCCTGTGGCTGGCGAGCATTGAATTCAGCGCGTTCGAACCGCGCAACGGCAAGATGCAGCGCTACATCCAGCATCGCGCGGCGCTGTCCTTCAACTATCTGGATGAGTACGTTAGCGGGCAGAAGAACGCCGACATCCTGATTCGTCAGGAAACCCAGACGCTGCGGATAAAACGCCACCCGGAAGTCGAACAGACCTACCGGGAACAGCTGCGAATCCTCGGCTTCAAAATCGCCACCCGGCAAAGTAAGGCCCTGCCGGAAAGTGCTGGCGAGCTCTTCGAGATGGTCAATGACAGCGCCTGGCTGACCTTCACCCTCAATGAGCTGCCGAAGCTGCGCACTCAGGGCTGGGAGCTGCAAATCGACGAAGACTTCGGTTTCGACCTGACTGCCGTGGACGATTGGTACGCCACCGTCGAACAGGCGCCGGAGCGCGACTGGTTCGACCTGGAACTGGGGATCATCGTCAACGGCGAGTGGCTGAGCCTGTTGCCGATCCTGTTGAACCTGATGCGTTCCCACACCGAGATCCTCAACCCGGAGCGCCTGGCCCGACGTCGCGACGACGAGTTGATCCTGGTAAACATCCCCAACCGCCCGAACTCCGAGTACGGCCCGTTGCAAGTCGCCCTGCCCTTCGGCCGATTGAAACCGGTGCTGGCGACCCTCGGCGAGTTCTACCTGCAAGGGCCCGGCGAAACTGCGCTGCGCCTGAGCAAGGCCGATGCCACGCGATTGAATCCGCTGGAAGACCTGCCGTTGCTCTGGGAGGGTGGCGAGCAAATTCGTACCTTTGCCCAGCGTCTGCGGGACATCAAGGACTTCACCGTGACCGCACCGGAAGGCTTGAACGCGACCTTGCGCCCGTATCAGCTGGAAGGCCTGAGCTGGATGCAGTCGTTGCGGCAACTGGAAGTCGGGGGGATCCTCGCGGACGACATGGGTCTGGGCAAAACCCTACAGACCCTGGCGCACATTCTCAGTGAGAAGAACGCTGGACGCCTCGATCGGCCGTGCATGGTGGTGATGCCCACTAGCTTGATTCCTAACTGGCTCGACGAAGCGGCACACTTCACACCGCAACTCAAGGTGCTGGCGTTGTACGGTGCCAGTCGCAAAAAGCATTTCGACAATCTGACTGATTACGATCTGATCCTGACCACCTATGCGTTGCTACCCAAGGACGTCGAACGTCTGGCGGTGCAGCCCTTGCACGTGTTGGTTCTGGATGAGGCGCAATACATCAAGAACCCCAACAGCAAGGTCGCCCACGCTGCCCGCGAGTTAAATGCTCGTCAGCGCCTGTGCCTGAGCGGCACGCCGCTGGAAAACCACTTGGGCGAGCTGTGGTCGCTGTTTCACTTCCTGCTGCCCGGCTGGCTTGGTGACGTGAAAAGCTTCAACCGCGATTACCGCGTGCCGATCGAAAAGCGCGCCAGCGAAGTACGACTTCAGCACCTAAATGGTCGGATAAAACCATTCATGCTGCGCCGCACCAAGGAACAGGTGGCGACCGAGTTGCCGCCGAAAACCGAAATCATCCATTGGGTCGAGCTCAACGAAGCCCAGCGCGACGTGTACGAAACCATGCGCTTGGCCATGGACAAGAAAGTCCGCGACGAGATCACCCGCAAGGGCGTAGCGCGTAGCCAGATCATCATTCTTGAGGCGCTGCTGAAACTGCGTCAGGTGTGCTGCGATTTGCGCCTGGTCAATGACGCCGCCCTACCCACTCGCGGCAGCACGTCCGGCAAGCTCGACAGCCTGATGGAAATGCTTGAAGAATTGTTCGATGAGGGTCGGCGGATTCTGCTGTTCTCACAGTTCACTTCAATGCTGTCGTTGATTGAAGATGAGCTGAAAAAGCGCGGAGTCGATTATGCGCTGCTGACCGGGCAGACCCGCGACCGGCGCGCCCCGGTAAAAGACTTCCAAAGCGGCAAGCGTCAGATCTTTCTGATCAGCCTGAAGGCAGGTGGCGTTGGCCTGAACCTGACCGAAGCCGACACGGTGATTCACTACGATCCGTGGTGGAATCCGGCGACCGAAAATCAGGCGACTGATCGGGCGTATCGCATTGGTCAGGAGAAGCCGGTGTTCGTCTACAAGATGATTGCCAGAGGCACGGTAGAAGAGAAGATTCAGCATCTGCAGAAGGAAAAATCCGACTTGGCGGCTGGCGTGCTGGATGGGCGCAGGACCGGGGACTGGAAGTTGCAGAGTGATGATATTGAAGCGTTGTTTGCGCCGCTGCCGGACAAGTTGGAAAAACGCTGAGATCGCCTTCGCGGGCAAGCCTCGCTCCTACAAGATCACAAAGTCCTGTGGGAGCGTGGCTTGCCCGCGATGGGGTCACCTCGGATTGACTGAAGACATCGGATATCAGGACTTGGGGTTGGGCAATGGCGCAAACAGCGCTTCAATGTCACTCTGCTCAAGCTTCCACCCGCCGGTGGTTCCACCTTCAAGTACCGCCCCGGCCAGCGCCGCCTTCTCTTGCTGCAGCGCCTGTATTTTCTCTTCCACCGTGCCGCGCGCAATCATCTTGTAGACGAACACCGGCTTATCCTGACCGATACGATAAGCACGGTCCGTCGCCTGGTTTTCAACGGCAGGATTCCACCAAGGATCGAAGTGGATCACCGTGTCCGCCGCTGTCAGGTTCAGTCCTGTCCCGCCTGCCTTGAGGCTGATCAGGAACAACGGCACCTTGCCGCCCTGAAAGTCTTTTACCGGCGTGCGCCGATCCGTCGTTTCACCCGTCAACAATGAATAACCGATCCCTCGCCGCTGCAATTCTTCCTCAATCAATGCAAGCATCGACGTGAACTGCGAGAACAACAAAATCTTGCGGCCTTCGCTGAGTAACTCTTCGAGCATCTCCATCAGGCCGATCAACTTGCCGCTGCCCGCACGGAGTGCTTTCGCCGTCAGGGGCATTTTGATCAGCCGTAGATCGCAGCACACCTGACGCAGCTTGAGCAAGGCATCGAGAATGATGATCTGGCTACGTGCAACGCCGCTTCGGGCAATTTCGTCACGCACCTTCTTGTCCATCGCCACACGCACGATTTCATAGACATCCCGTTGCCCATCGCTGAGTTCGACCCAATGCACAATCTCGGTTTTAGGCGGCAGCTCGGTGGCGACCTGTTCTTTCTTGCGACGTAGCAGAAAGGGTTTTATCCGAGCCGTCAGGTGCTGCATCCGTTCGATATTGCCGTGCTTCTCGATCGGGGTACGGTAGTCACGATTGAAGGTTTTACTGTCGCCAAGCCAGCCGGGTAACAAGAAGTGAAACAGTGACCACAACTCGCCAAGGTGATTTTCCAACGGCGTGCCGGACAAGCACAAACGCTGCCGAGCTTCCAGATCCTGGGCAGCTTGAGCGGCCTTGCTGAGCGGATTTTTGATGTTTTGCGCTTCATCGAGAATCAGCACGCTCCAGACCTGTGGTTGCAAAACCTCAAGATCACGCGGCAGCAACGCTTAGGTGGTCAGCACCAGATCGTACTCGGCAAGGTTGATGAAGTCCTTTTGCCGAGTGGCACCATGCAGTGCCAGTCTTTCAACTGCGGAGTGAAGCGTGCCGCTTCGTCTAGCCAATTGGGAATCAGGCTGGTCGGCATCCCGCGAGCGCCGGCCGATCGAGTCGACCCGTCTGCTTTTCCAACAGAAGATGAGCCAGGGTTTGCAGGGTCTTGCCCAAGCCCATGTCGTCGCCGAGGATACCGCCGACCTCCAGCTCACGAAGGGTTTGCATCCAGTTCAGGCCTTCATGCTGATAAGGCCGTACTGCCACTGGCTTGCTCGGCCCAGGAAAACTGCGCAGACCTGCTCATTCCAAATGCCAGGGGCTGCAATTGTTCGAAGTCGAGAAACAACCGCGAAGTTTTCAATGCCAACTGGAGGACTTCGGCCCCACTGCTGCCTTGCAGGGGGTAACCGCTGTAAAAAGAATGATAGGAGTGGATCGCGACCAGCAACCTGGCGATTCGCAGGTCAAGCTCGGACAGATAGCCAGGCTCTCGCATCAATGCTTCTGACGGCGAGAACACAGGTTTGATGTCCTGCAAGCGGCCGTCCTTGAGTTGACGAGCCTTGCAGATTTCCAGCAACCATTTGCCTGCAGTCGACATTGCTCTGAGTTTGTATACCCAGCACGTGCCGGTGCTCTTGGCAGACTCATCGCGAATTGCAACGTCGCGAGGAACATCATTGAGCCAGCGCTCCAGGTCGCGATTCAGCTGGACCGGGGCCGTGCTTTTGAACGAGTCCATGGGGAGTTCTTGCAAATGATAAAGCACGGTCGCGCAGTGCTTGCAGTTGACCACAACAGGGCACGAACAGCAGCACACCAGTTCAAACTCGCCGTTAAAGTCTTCGATGAGTTCAATGGTTTGCTCGTAGATATTCCCCTGGGAACCTTTGCAGGTTGCGAGAACGAGGGTGTCCTCCATTTCGCGGACCTGCACCCGATTTTCCACAGCGTATCGGCGAGCCTTATCCAGAGCGCGATGACTGAACTCATCCGCCCACGGTAGCTCATGGAGCTGTTCAATTATTGTCAGCATCAGATCCAATGCTTATGAAAATTGCTGAAGTCTGGAGCGTCAGGATCAGCTTTTCAACACCCGCGCCAACGTCGACTTCACCGTGCCCATCCCGTCATGCAACGCTTGCTCGATCTCGGCCATGGTGATCACCGACGTGGACTTGCCCGCTGCCGGGTTCACCACCAACGCCAGACAGGCGTAATCCAGTTCCAGCTCGCGAGCCAATGCCGCTTCCGGCATTCCGGTCATGCCGACGATGTCGCAGCCGTCGCGCTCCAGTCTCGCGATTTCAGCGACGGTTTCCAGCCGTGGCCCCTGGGTGCAGGCGTACACGCCTTGGCTGGCAAAACCAACGCCTTCAGCCACCAATGCCGCGATTAGCTGCTGACGCAGGGCTTCGCTGTAGGGATAGCTGAAATCGATGTGGGTAACTTGTTCGAGATTATCGGCGAAATAGGTGTGCTCGCGACCACTGGTGTAGTCGATCAACTGATCCGGTACGCAGAGAAATCCGGTGTCCATCACGGGATGAATCCCACCCACGGCGTTGACTGCGAGAATCGCCTCGGCACCGGCCTGCTTCAGCGCCCAGAGGTTGGCCCGGTAGTTCACCTGATGCGGCGGGAAACGGTGCGGATGACCGTGGCGCGCGAGGAACAGCACTTCTTTGCCGGCGTACTCGCCGATCTGCACTTCAGCCGAAGGCGCGCCGTAAGGAGTGTCCACCGCCAATGACTGACGAATGTTCAAGCCTTCGAGCTGAGTCAGGCCGCTGCCACCGATAATCGCGTAAACCGTCATAACGAAAAGTCCTCAATCAATCAATCAGCTGAGCTTCTTTGAGCGCGCCGACCGCTGCGAGCCAGCGCGGGTTCTGACGGTATTCAATGTTGGCGTATGACTGGCCGCGCATCCGCGCGATACGCTCGGACGGTTTTACCTTCAGACGTTGGGCGGCGCTCAGGGCCAATTCGGCGGCTGCACGATCGTTGCACACCAGGCCCATGTCGCAACCGGCGGTCAGCGCCGCTTCGATACGGCTGGCAGCATCGCCGACCACGTGGGCACCGGCCATGGACAGGTCGTCGCTGAAGATGACGCCGTCGAATTGCAGCTCACCGCGCAGAATGTCCTGCAACCAGCGGCGAGAGAAGCCAGCGGGTTGAGAATCGACTTGCGGATAGATAACGTGGGCCGGCATGACCGCGGCCAGTTGTTTGCTCAATTTGGCGAACGGCACCAGGTCGTTTGCGCGGATCTCCTCGAGACTACGCTCATCATTAGGGATGGCGACGTGGGAATCTGCCTCGGCCCAGCCGTGACCGGGGAAGTGCTTGCCGGTTGCGGCCATGCCGGCGCTGTTCATGCCACGAATAAATGCACCGGCCAGCAACGCTGCGCGCTCGGGGTCACCTTCGAATGAACGGGTGCCGACCACGGCACTGCGCTGATAATCGAGGTCCAGCACCGGAGCGAAGCTCAGGTCGAGACCGACGGCCAGCACTTCAGTCGCCATGATCCAGCCGCACTGTTCGGCGAGGTACTCGGCATTCGGGTTGTCAGCGATGGCGCGCATGGCTGGCAGTCGCACGAAACCCTGACGCAAACGCTGAACCCGGCCGCCCTCCTGGTCTACTGCCAGCAGCAGATCAGGGCGAATGGCGCGGATTGCGGCACTCAACTCGCGCACCTGGCGCGGGTGTTCGATATTGCGGGCGAAAATGATCAGGCCGCCCACTTCGGGTTGACGCAATAATTGGCGATCTTCGGCCGTCAGCCAGGTACCGGCGACGTCCACCATCAACGAGCCTTGCAGGCCAGCAGTCATAGAGATTCCTTGATAACGATAAACCCGGCTCGCACGAATTCACCGCCACGGGCTGTACCCGGCAGGTCGGTGATGTAAATGGGAACAGGTTCAGAACGGGAGTCGGCATGGGCGGCTAGCTTAGCGGATGTCAGCTGCCGCGCCCACCCGTGCGCGGTTAAACCTTGGCGGCAACCGGGGTCGATTTGCTGCGCGGACGCAACTGCGCAGTGGCCATCGCCACGTCAGTCACACCGGTTTCGGCGCGCATGCCCGCTGCCAGGAACGGCACCATCAGACGCATCACTTGCTCAATGGAGGTGTTGACGCCGAAGTCGGTCTCGGCAATTGCGCGCAGGGCTTTGATACCGGACATGCTGAATGCGGCGGCACCGAGCATGAAGTGCACGCGCCAGAACAGCTCAATCGGTGGAATACGCGGTGCAGCTTCGTTGACCAACATCATGTAGCGGCGGAACACCTTGCCGTACATGTCTTCCAGATAACGCCGCAAGTGCCCTTGGCTCTGACTGAAAGCCAGGCCCAGCAAACGCATGAAAATCGACAGATCGTTACCGCTGCGTGGTTGCACCACCAGGGCTTGCTCGACAAGGATTTCCAGCAGTTCTTCAAGTGTCGGCTTGTTCTCTGGCTTGGCCTGACGCCGCTCCAGCTCTTTATCAAGGCTTAAGCAGAACGGCCCGAGAAAGCGCGAGAAAACGGCCTGGATCAGCGCCTTCTTCGAGCCGAAGTGATAGTTCACCGCCGCCAGATTGACGCCGGCCTTGCTGGTGATCAAACGCAATGAGGTTTCAGCGAAACCTTTTTCCGCGAACAATTGCTCTGCAGCATCAAGAATGCGTTCAACGGTTTCCGACTGGGCCATGGCTACTCCGCCTGACAAACACTTGTTTGAAACATACGTTTCAGCCTGTGCAATGTCAAGCCTGCCGGTTCGTTTTGGGAATGGTCGGTCAGCTATTTAACCATACAACTCCCAAGCGTGAATCAGCAGGCTGATCGACCGTCTGGCGGTCGGCAAAAAAAGGGGCATTGCCAACACCGTTTCACTGTATATAATCCCAGTCACTGTATAAAAAGACAGAGCGATCAATATGCTAAAGCTGACGCCACGCCAAGCAGAGATTCTGGCCTTCATCAAACGTTGCCTCGAAGACAACGGCTACCCGCCAACCCGTGCGGAAATCGCCCAGGAACTGGGTTTCAAGTCCCCCAACGCTGCGGAAGAACACCTCAAGGCGCTGGCTCGCAAGGGTGCGATCGAGATGACGCCCGGCGCTTCCCGTGGCATTCGCATTCCCGGCTTCGAAGCCAAGGCCGACGAGTCCACCCTGCCGATTATTGGCCGAGTGGCTGCCGGTGCTCCGATCCTCGCCCAGCAACACATCGAAGAGTCCTGCAACATCAACCCGTCGTTCTTCCATCCTCGCGCCGATTATCTACTGCGGGTTCATGGCATGAGCATGAAGGACGTGGGCATTTTCGACGGTGACCTGCTGGCAGTGCACACCACCCGTGAAGCCCGCAACGGCCAGATCGTAGTGGCGCGGATCGGCGACGAAGTGACTGTCAAGCGCTTCAAGCGCGACGGCAACAAGGTCTGGTTGATTGCGGAAAACCCTGAATTCGCCCCTATCGAGGTGAACCTGAAAGATCAGGAACTGGTGATCGAAGGCTTGAGTGTCGGCGTCATTCGCCGCTAAAGGAGGCTTTATGCAGTTCCCACACACATCACAGCAAGCCCAACTGCCGTTGTTCGAGGCTTTCATGGTGCAGCCGTTGGCGCCGATCCTGAAGGACGTGGCCGAGTCACCCTGGAGCGCCGAGCCCGAAGTCTTCAGTGAGCTGTCGCTGCGCGGTGCAGCCGGGAACTGCCTGAACCTTCTTGCGCCGATCCTCAGGGAACTGAGCCAGGAACAGGACGCGCGCTGGCTGACGCTGATCGCCCCGCCCGCCAGCCTCACCCAGACCTGGTTGCGGGACGCCGGCCTTAACCGCGAACGCATCCTGCTGCTGCAACCGCGTGGCGCTCAGAGCGCACAGCAGTTGACCTGCGAGGCCTTGCGCCTGGGCCGCAGCCACACGGTGGTCAGTTGGCTCAACCCATTGAGCACAACTTCACGGCAACAGTTGATCAGCGCCGCCCGGATCGGGGACGCACAAAGTCTGAATATTCGATTGGGCTAACTGACAAACAATACGCGCTTTGAACAGCGCGGGGCTTCTCCAAGGATAGAGAAGCCGATCTGTAGCGATACCAGCACAAAACCGACGAGCGGGATCAATGAAGAACCCGTGATCCCTCATCTGTATTGAATTCGCCTTCAACCAGGCGCCCGGCCATCTGAACGCCGACGCTCAGCATCGCCTTCGCGACCTCAACGTGCTGGCCTTGCAGGAACGCTTTGGCATCCTCGGAGAAATCCAAAGTAACCAGAGAACCCTCGTCCTCGGCCCTGCGCAGCTCGATACGGCCGTCTGGTAACTCGACAATTTCTAGAAAGGACGTTGGCATAAAGGTCTGTTCTCCACGAAAGGCGGGGATTATATAGGCATCGGCCAGGCTTCGCTCAGGATCTTGACCAGATGCCACTACAAATAGAAATTTCCGACAGCACTCATCCCTGAACGGACAACCCACCGGGCCATCCGTTATTCCGCTCGATCCTTCAGCATTCGTTCAGACCTTCGCGAAAGCGAATCGCCAAGCCTTTGAGGTTCTGACGCCAGCTCTCCAGCTCTTCCCGGCTCAGCTCTTGCGGAGCCTCTTCTTCATCCAGGTTAACGGCCAGGATCAGCGGTTGCGTCACGTCACCCTTGGGTTTGTGCGGCGCCCGTGGCGGCTGAAACAGCGCAGCATGGGCCGCGAGCAGTTTGGCCAGCCAGGTTTCAGAATTATTGGCCAACTCGACCATCTCGGCCATTTCGGGAATAGCGATGGCTTCCAGCACTTCACGAGTCAGCAGCAACTCGGCCCGAGGTGCATTGGCCTGAGGCAAGCGATAGAAACCGGCGATTTCATGGCATAGCCCCAGCAACGCACCGTACAAGTGAAACAACGCCGATTCGCGTCCGGCCTGAATCAGCGCGAGCGAGTTCATCGCCCGCCCCTCTTCGGCTCTGGCGAGCGCTTCCAGCGACAGACCGGCGAAGTAAATCTTCTGGTTGGTACGGGTATAGAGTTCGTGGGCCATGACGGCAGCCTCCACAACGAAATAATTGCTTCACGCAGGTCAGACAGTGTCGTGGATCATCGAAGTTCACCGCAAGCACAAAACAAAAGGCCGCATGAAAACCCGAGGGTTGTCATGCGGCCTTTGTGTACAGCGCCTTTTAAGCCTTGGCTGATGGACGCTTATCTTCAACCTTCCACTTGCCGCCGTCGTAGTACGCCTTCCAGCCAGTCGGCTTACCGTCGACCTCAGTCTGCACGTACTGCTCTTTGGTCTTGCGGCTGTAACGGATCACGGCGGGGAGGCCGTCCGGATCTTTCTTCGGTGCTTCGCAGAGGAAGTGGTACTTCGGATCGATCTCATCCTTGTGCGGCACAATTTCCATGACCAGCGGAGCACGCGTCTCGCGGTTTTTCGGGAATTGGCTGGCCGCCAGGAACAAGCCGGAAGCACCGTCGCGCAGGATGTAGGTGTCGTTGACCTTTTCGCATTTCAGCTCAGGCATCTTCACCGGATCCATCTTCGGCGGCGCTGCATCACCGCTTTTCAGCAGTTTGCGGGTGTTCTTGCACGTCGCATTGGTGCAACCGAAGAACTTGCCGAAACGGCCGGTCTTGAGCTGCATCTCGCTGCCGCACTTGTCGCATTCCAGGCTCGGACCTTCGTAGCCTTTGATGCGATAAGTGCCCTCTTCGATTTCGTAGCCTGAGCAATCCGGGTTGTTACCGCAGATGTGCAGCTTGCGCTTCTCATCCAGCAGGTAAGCGTCCATCGCTGTGCTGCAGATCGGACAGCGGTGCTTGCCGCGCAGCACCAGCGATTCCGATTCACCCTCGTCGTCCGCCGCGATTTCGTCGCCTGGCACCAGGTTGACGGTGGCCTTGCAGCGTTCTTTTGGTGGCAGGCTGTAGCCCGAGCAGCCCAAGAACACACCGGTCGATGCGGTACGAATCTGCATCGGACGACCGCACAACACGCACGGAATGTCAGTCATCACCGGCTGGTTGGCGCGCATGCCGCCTTCGGCGCTTTCGGCTACTTCGAGTTTCTTCTTGAAGTCGCCATAGAACTCGTCGAGCACGCTTTTCCAGTCGCGTTCGCCTTGGGCCACGTCGTCGAGGTTCTCTTCCATGCCGGCGGTGAAGCCGTAGTCCATGAGGTTAGAGAAGCTCTCGGCCAAACGCTCGGTAACGATGTCGCCCATCTTTTCCGAGTAGAAACGACGGTTGTGCAGCGCAACGTAGCCACGGT
The DNA here is from genome assembly GCF_054897825.1 of Pseudomonas sp. ZS1P83. NCBI lineage: Bacteria > Pseudomonadati > Pseudomonadota > Gammaproteobacteria > Pseudomonadales > Pseudomonadaceae > Pseudomonas > Pseudomonas sp. ZS1P83. Next base: position 1,322,224 of record NZ_CM142706.1, on the reverse strand, counting down.
CCTGGATGGTCGAAATGATCGCTGCGTAGGTCGAAGGACGACCGATGCCGCGTTTTTCCATTTCTTTAACCAGGCTGGCTTCCGAGTAACGCGCCGGCGGCTTGGTGAAGTGCTGGGTCGGATCAAGCTTGATCAGCTTCATCGCGTCGCCCTGGGCCATGTCCGGCAGCACGTCGTCATCACCAGGCTTGGCGATTTGCGGCATGACGCGGGTGTAACCGTCGAATTTCAGGATGCGGCCCTTGGCGCGCAACTCGAAGTCACCGGCACCGACGGTGACAGTGGTCGACAGGTATTGGGCCGGCAGCATCTGGCACGCGAGGAACTGGCGCCAGATCAGCTCGTAAAGCCGCTCTGCGTCACGCTCCATGCCCGACAGCTTGCTTGGCTCGGTGTTGGCGTCGGACGGACGAATCGCTTCGTGAGCCTCTTGTGCGCCTTCCTTGCTGCTGTAGACGTTCGGGTTTTCCGGCAGGTACTTCTTGCCGAACTCGCCTTCAATATAAGTACGCGCCATCGTCACCGCATCAACCGAGAGGTTGGTGGAGTCGGTACGCATATAAGTGATGTAGCCGGCTTCGTACAGACGCTGGGCCATCATCATGGTTTTCTTCACGCCGAAGCCCAGGCGGTTACTCGCAGCCTGTTGCAGAGTGGACGTGATGAAAGGTGCCGACGGCTTGCTGCTGGTCGGTTTGTCTTCGCGTTTGACGATGCTGTAGCTGGAAGCCTTGAGCTTCTCCAGCGCGGCCATTGCCTGCGCTTCGTTGAGCGGCTTGAAGGCTTCTCCTTTCTCGCGAGCCACGTCAAAGCGCACAGTTGCGCCTTTGGCGGTGCCGAGGTCGGCGTGAACTTCCCAATACTCTTCCGGGTTGAACGCGCGGATTTCGCGCTCACGCTCGACCACCAACTTCACGGCAACCGATTGCACGCGACCGGCTGACAAGCCACGGGCAACCTTGGCCCACAGCAGTGGCGAAACCATGTAACCCACCACGCGATCGAGGAAACGACGCGCCTGCTGGGCGTTTACACGATCGATGTCCAGCTCGCCCGGCTTGGAGAAGGCTTCCTGAATCGCCTTCTTGGTGATTTCGTTGAACACCACGCGCTTGTAGCGGCTGTCATCACCACCGATGGCTTCGCGCAGGTGCCAGGCAATGGCTTCCCCCTCGCGATCCAAGTCGGTTGCGAGATAGATGGTGTCAGCATCTTTGGCGAGCCGGCGCAGCTCTTCGATGACCTTTTCCTTGCCCGGGAGGATCTCGTACTTGGCTTTCCAGCCATGATCGGGATCGACACCCATGCGCGAGACCAGCTGCTTGCGCGCCTTCTCTTTCGGCGTGAGCACCGGACCTTCACCCACGGCGGCCTTGCCGCGCTTGGCGGCTGGCTCTTTGCTGGCGCTAGCCGAACCGCTGGTGGGCAGGTCTCGGATATGGCCGATACTCGACTTCACCACGTATTGGTTACCCAGATACTTGTTGATGGTCTTGGCCTTAGCCGGGGATTCCACAATGACCAGCGATTTGCCCATGGATCAGAAAATTCCTGAATTCTAGAAGTGAAAGGCGATTGGCGCCTGACGCGGCACCGCTATATATAGTGGCTACAAGGTGAGGTCAAGCGCAGGGTTTTGCGCGCACTCAGCTTATGGCTTCGAAAAAAGGCTCGGTTCGGCTTGCACCAAAGCAAAGCGTGGCACCTGTTCACCGTCAACCTCGACCGACTCCAGGAACATGCTCAAGGGACGCACCCAAAAGCCGTAATCGCCATACAGGGCTTGGTAGAAGACCACTTCTTCTTCGGTTTCCGAATGCCGCGCAATGCTGAATACGCGGTACTGCGGACCTTTGTAATGTTGGTAGAGCCCAGGTTGTATCGGCATGCTTTGGCCCTCAATCAAATCTTTTCAAAATAAAAATAAAAATAAATTCAGAAAAACAAAAACCGGGGCACTTGGCCCCGGCTTCCTTCGACGAAACGCTTAAATGCGTTCGAAGACGGTGGAGATGCCTTGGCCGAGACCAATGCACATGGTAGCTACCCCGAAGGTGCCGCCATTTTGCTTCATCACGTTCAGCAGAGTGCCGGAGATACGCGCACCTGAGCAACCAAATGGGTGGCCCAGGGCGATCGCGCCGCCGTGCAGGTTAACCTTCTCGCTCATCTTGTCGAGTACTTTCAAATCTTTCAGCACTGGCAGGGCCTGTGCGGCGAAAGCTTCGTTGAGCTCGAAGAAGTCGATATCGTTAATGCCAAGACCCGCGCGCTTCAGTGCTTTCTGTGTAGCCGGTACTGGACCATAGCCCATGATTGCCGGGTCCACACCTGCCACCGCCATCGAACGAATCACTGCCATAGGCTGAATGCCCAGGTCCTGTGCACGCTGCGCCGACATCACGATCATGCACGAAGCACCATCGGTGATTTGCGATGAAGTACCAGCAGTCACGGTGCCGCCCTTAGGGTTGAAAGCAGGCTTGAGAGCCGCCAGGCTTTCCAGGGTAGTTTCCGGACGAATGGTTTCGTCGTAGTCGAACAGTTTCAGGAAACCGTTCTCGTCGTAACCCTGCATCGGGATGATTTCGTCTTTGAACTTGCCCTCCAGCGTCGCTTTATGAGCGAGTTGGTGGGAGCGCACGCCGAAAGCGTCCTGTTGTTCGCGAGTGATGCCGTGCATTTTACCCAGCATTTCAGCGGTCAAGCCCATCATGCCCGAGGCTTTCGCCGCGTACAGGGACATGTGCGGGTTCGGATCGACACCGTGCATCATGCTCACATGGCCCATATGCTCGACGCCGCCCACCACGAACACGTCACCGTTGCCGGTCATGATTGCTTGCGCGGCAGTGTGCAGTGCGCTCATCGACGAGCCACACAGGCGGCTGACCGTCTGGCCGGCAGCGGTGTGCGGGATCTGAGTCATCAGGGACGCCATGCGAGCGATGTTCCAGCCCTGCTCCAGGGTCTGGTTCACACAGCCCCAGATCACGTCTTCGACTTCGTTCGGATCAACCTTGACGTTACGTTCCAGCAATTTGCTGATCAGGTGCGCCGACATGTCTTCGGCGCGGGTGTTGCGGTGCATGCCGCCCTTGGAGCGGCCCATCGGAGTACGACCAAAGTCGACAATCACGACGTCTCTTGGATTCAAGCTCATAAAATTTCACTCTCGCTCAAGTGTTTGGACGCTTAACCGAAGAACCGTTGGCCGGTTTTGGCCATTTCACGCAGCTTCGCGGTCGGGTGGTACAGCGCGCCCAAATCAGAGTACTGGTCAGCCAGGGCAACGAACTCAGCAACACCGATCGAATCGATGTAGCGCAGCGCACCGCCACGGAATGGAGGGAAACCAATACCGTAGACCAGACCCATGTCGGCTTCGGCAGCGGTTTCGACAATGCCGTCTTCCAGGCAACGCACGGTTTCCAGGCACAGCGGGATCATCATCCAGTTGATGATGTCTTCGTCTGTGACTTCGCGCTGCTCGTAAACGATCGGCTTGAGCACTTCCAGCACCGACGGGTCGGCGACTTTCTTCTGCTTGCCGCGCTTGTCGGTCTCGTAGGCGTAGAAGCCCTTGCCGTTCTTCTGGCCCAGGCGCTTGGCTTCGTAGAGCACGTCGATAGCCGAACGACGGTCGTCTTTCATGCGATCCGGGAAGCCTTCAGCCATGACGTCGCGACCGTGGTGGCCGGTGTCGATGCCGACCACGTCCATCAGGTACGCCGGGCCCATTGGCCAGCCGAATTTTTCCATAACCTTGTCGATACGGACAAAGTCCACACCGGCGCTGACCAGTTTGGCGAAACCGCCGAAGTACGGGAACAGCACGCGGTTGACCAGGAAGCCCGGGCAGTCGTTCACGACGATCGGGTTCTTGCCCATTTTCTTGGCGTAGGCAACGGTGGTGGCAACGGCCAGTTCGCTGGACTTCTCGCCACGGATCACTTCAACCAACGGCATCATGTGTACCGGGTTGAAGAAGTGCATGCCAACGAAGTTTTCCGGACGCTTGAGGGCTTTCGCCAGCAAAGTGATGGAAATGGTCGAGGTGTTGGACGCGAGGATGGTGTCCTCTTTGACCTTGTCTTCGACTTCGGCCAGAACGGCTTGCTTGACCTTAGGGTTCTCGACGACAGCTTCAACCACCAGGTCAACGTGACCGAAATCACCGTAGGACAGGGTCGGACGAATGCCGTTAAGCACTTCAGCCATTTTCGCCGGGGTCATGCGACCTTTATCAACGCGGCCTACCAGCAGTTTGGCGGCTTCCGCCAGACCTTGCTCGATGCCGTGCTCGTTGATGTCCTTCATCAGGATCGGCGTCCCTTTGGAAGCCGACTGATAAGCGATACCGCCCCCCATGATGCCGGCGCCCAATACGGCAGCCTGCTTCACGTCTTTGGCGATTTCGTCGTAGGCCTTGGCCTTTTTCTTCAGTTCCTGATCGTTCAGGAACAGACCGATCAAGCTCTGCGCGGCAGAGGTCTTGGCCAGTTTGACGAAACCGGCGGCTTCGACTTCCAGCGCCTTGTCGCGACCGAAGTTCGCCGCTTTCTGGATGGTCTTGATCGCTTCAACCGGCGCCGGGTAGTTCGGGCCAGCCTGCCCTGCCACGAAACCCTTGGCAGTTTCGAACGACATCATTTGTTCGATGGCGTTGAGCTTGAGCTTTTCCAGTTTCGGCTGACGCTTGGCCCTGTAGTCAAATTCGCCGGAGATGGCGCGCTTGATCAACTCCAGAGCAGCTTCCTGCAGTTTCTCAGGAGCAACCACCGCGTCGACTGCGCCGACTTTCAGCGCGTCTTCAGGACGGTTTTCCTTGCCGGCGGCAATCCACTCGATGGCGTTATCGGCACCGATGATCCGCGGCAGGCGCACGGTACCGCCGAAGCCCGGGTAGATGCCCAGTTTGACTTCCGGCAGACCGATCTTGGCCTTGGTGGACATGACGCGGTAGTCCGCCGCCAGGCACATTTCCAGACCGCCACCCAGGGCGATGCCGTTGATCGCGGCGACAGTCGGGACGTTGAGGTCTTCGAAATCGCTGAAAATCTTGTTGGCTTCCAGATTGCCAGCAACAAGCTCTGCATCCGGCAGCTTGAAGTTTTCGACAAACTCGGTGATGTCGGCGCCGACGATGAATACGTCCTTGCCACTGCTGATGATCACACCCTTGATCGAAGCATCTGCCTTGATGGTGTCTACGGCCTGACGCAGTTCGTTCAGGGTTAGACGGTTGAACTTGTTGACGGACTCACCCTTGAGGTCGAATTTCAATTCGACGATGCCACTTTCAAGAGCCTTAACCGTGATGGCTTTACCTTCGTAAATCATCAACTGATCTCCACGATATGGAAGCTGAACAGTACACGTCGGACGCAGGCGAATGGCTCGGCAGAGACGTTTATCGTCGATGCTAACGCCAACCCACCCGGCACACCCGCCAACGCGATAGTCGGGATTCTGTAGGAGCGGTCTGTAATACAAACGCTCAATTCATACGCCCGTTTGATTTGGGTACGTCACCTTCACGGAATTTCCGACAATTGTCAATCGCCCAAAATACTGGTTGAAACGCGACTTTCCGGTCATTCCGTACCGCGAAGACCTGCAACACGCGGCTGCATGTGAGGCCATTCATAGGATCAATAGTTAGAAAAGTCGCCCTAATTCGCTGCAGCCTTTGTTTAACACGCTACGCTGGCGGGACCTTGAGGAAAAAACATGAACGCTTTTGGCGAATGCCCAGCGTAAAATCAGCTCCACACCGAATTACCGGCCTGCCTGGCCAACTCCAGCCCGATGATTATGTCGGGCTTTTTATTGCCTGCCTGCCGGACGTTTCGCGCCGTTGCGGCGCGAAATTTCCGCGATTTATGCCAGCGCTTTCAGCAGCGCATCAATATCCTGCAAAACCGTCGCTTCGCCCTTTTCACCCCAATACAAAGTGATCATCTGCTTGTCTGCTTCGATCTTGTAAACGTTAGCTGGCAATTTCTCGAAATGATTCAGCAGTGCTCGATCCTCGCAGACCTCCTGCCACTGATTGACCCATACACCGGGTGCTTTTTGCCAGTAACTCCAGCACGCCGGCTGATTGCCACGCCGCGGCCGATGGTACTGGGCGCAAGGGCTCGGCGGCTCCTGGCTCAGCCAGTGCGGCCAGTCCTGGGGCGCCAGTTGCATCGCCAATCCAATGCGTCGCGCCTCCATGCGCAGGGCCATGCGGCCGCTCTGGTGGCGTGATGGCCGCAACCATGCCAGCGGACTCAGAACCACCAGCAGGATTGACACCACTATCCAGACCGTCATATGTGTACTCCCGATTCTTGATGAGCGCATTGAATCACTTTGAAACCAATGCGCTTGAAACCAGCCATACTTACCAATATCGCAATCCTCAGGAGGAGCACCTCATGCCCTACAACCACATTCTGGTCGCTGTAGATCTAACCGAAGAGTGCGATCCTGTCATCCACCGCGCTCGCGAACTGTCGGTGAGCAACGGCGCGAAATTATCCCTGGTGCACATTGTCGAGCCGATGGCCATGGCCTTTGGTGGCGACGTCCCCATGGACCTGTCACAACTGCAACAACAGCAGTTCGATCAGGCCAAGGAACGCCTGGACCGACTGATCGTGAAGTATCCGGAGCTCTCCAAAGAATACAGTCACCTGACCTACGGTCAGCCACGCCAGGAGATCCACCACCTGGCCAAGGAACAAACCTGCGACCTGATCGTGGTGGGCAGCCATGGCCGACACGGCCTGGCATTGCTGCTGGGTTCGACCGCCAATGACGTGCTGCACGGTGCGCCATGCGATGTGCTCGCGGTGCGCCTGCTCAGAAGCTAAACGACTCTTACGAAAAGCCCGGCGCTCATCACTGAACGCCGGGCTTTTTTATAGCAGGATCAATCAGGCATCCAGCTCGGCCCAGCGCTCTACCATTACATCGTGCTCAGCCTGCAACTGCTCCAACTGAGCGATCACTGCAGCGGTCTCGGCAGCAGGACGCTGATAGAAACCGGCATCGGCCATTTGCGCCTCAACGGTAGCGATCTGCTGTTCCATGGTTTCGATCTGACCCGGCAACATTTCCAGCTCACGCTGCAACTTGTAGCTGAGCTTCTTCTTCGCCACCGGCGCGTCTACCGCAGCAACTGGTGCAGCTTCGGCTGTCACGACCGCGGAGGTCAGGTCGGCTTTGCCAGACTTGCTCTCGGTCACGCCCAGCAGGCGCGGCGAGCCGCCCTGACGCAGCCAGTCCTGATAACCACCGACGTATTCGCGAACCTTGCCTTCACCTTCGAAGACCAGGGTGCTGGTGACCACGTTGTCGAGGAATGCCCGGTCGTGACTGACCATCAGCACGGTACCGTTGAAGGTCAGCAAGACCTCTTCCAGCAACTCGAGAGTTTCGACGTCGAGGTCGTTGGTCGGTTCATCGAGGACCAACAGGTTCGCTGGCTTGCTGAACAGTTTGGCCAGCAACAGACGGGCACGCTCACCACCGGACAGCGCCTTGACCGGCGTGCGGGCACGCTGCGGGCTGAACAGGAAATCGCCGAGGTAGCTCAGCACGTGACGGCTCTGACCATCGATATCGATGAAGTCGCGACCTTCTGCGACGTTGTCGATTACGGTCTTTTCCAGGTCCAGCTGATGGCGCAACTGGTCGAAGTAGGCCACATCGATGCGCGTCCCCTCTTCTACTGTGCCGCTGGTTGGCTGCAGACCGCTGAGCATCAACTTCAACAGTGTGGTTTTGCCGGTACCGTTGGCGCCGAGCAGACCAATACGGTCGCCGCGCTGCAGAACCATCGAGAAATCCTTGATCAGGAACGGGCCACCCGGGTGAGCGAAGCTCACATTCTCGAGGACCATCACCTGCTTGCCGGACTTGTCGGCGGTATCCAGCTGAATGTTGGCCTTGCCGGAGCGCTCACGACGCTCGCTACGCTCGTTGCGCAGGGCTTTGAGGGCGCGTACGCGGCCTTCGTTACGAGTGCGACGCGCCTTGATGCCCTGGCGGATCCAGACTTCTTCCTGGGCCAGTTTTTTGTCGAACAGCGCGTTGGCCGTATCTTCAGCCGCCAGAGAGGCTTCTTTGTGAACGAGGAAGCTGGCGTAGTCGCCGTTCCAGTCGATCAGGCCACCGCGATCCAGTTCGAGAATGCGGGTTGCGAGGTTCTGCAGGAATGAACGGTCGTGCGTGATGAACAGCACGGCGCCCTGGAAATCCTTCAGGGCTTCTTCGAGCCAGGCAATTGCACCGATGTCCAGGTGGTTGGTCGGTTCATCGAGCAGCAGCAGATCGGGTTCGGAAACCAGAGCCTGAGCCAACAGGACGCGACGACGCCAGCCGCCGGACAATTCGGCGAGGGTCTTGTCGGCCGGCAACTGCAGACGGCTCAAGGTGCTGTCGACCAATTGCTGCAAACGCCAGCCGTCACGGGCTTCGAGGTCGTGCTGGACGTGCATCAGTTTGTCCAGGTCGGCGTCGGTGACGATATTCTGGCTGAGGTGGTGATACTGCGCGAGCAACTCGCCGACACCGTCCAGGCCTTCGGCCACCACGTCGAACACGGTCCGCTCGTCGGCTACCGGCAATTCTTGCGGCAATTCGCCAATTTTGAGGCCAGGTGCACGCCAAACAGAACCGTCATCAGGCTTCTGGTCGCCCTTGACGAGCTTCATCATGCTGGACTTGCCAGTGCCGTTGCGGCCGATGATGCACACCCGCTCACCACGGGCGATCTGCCAGGACACCTTGTCCAACAACGGCATAGCGCCGAAAGCAAGGGACACATCGCTGAATTTGAGCAGGGTCATGAGCTTCTCCAAAAACCGGGCGCGCATTCTACCTGACTTGAGGCTTCAGAAGGCCGGCAATTTCACCTTCGTGGCACTCTGCATGACAAATGTTGCGAACTGATGCTGACAGGCCGGCAAAGCTTTCGCCCGCTGCTGGCAAAAGGCTAAGCTACAGATAATTCAGCGCGGGCATTGCCCGCGCTTGTCATGATTTCTCTGCCCGGACGTCTCATGCGCAGTCGCCTTTACAGTCTTTTATCCTGTTTTCTTCTCTCTGCCACTGCCGTTCAAACCGCCCAGGCGGTGGACCTGTCTACCCAGCGCCAGTATTACGATGAAGCCAAGCGTGCCCTCGCCAAGGGGGATACCGGTCCTTATTTCCGTTACAGCCAGGCCCTCAGCGATTACCCGCTGGAGCCGTACCTGGCGTATGACGAACTGACCGCCCGCCTTAAAACCGCGAGCAACGCCGAAATCGAGAAATTCCTCGCCGAGCACGGTGACCTGCCCCAGGCCAACTGGATGAAGTTGCGCTGGTTGCGTTGGCTGGCCGAACGCGGCGACTGGGCAACCTTCGTCAAGTACTACGACCCCAAGCTCAATTTCACCGAGCTGGACTGCCTGAACGCGCAGTACCAGATCGGGCATAACCAGAAATCCGAGGGTTACGCCAACGCCAATAAACTCTGGCTGACCGGCAAATCCCAACCCGCCGCGTGCGATGCGCTGTTCGGGCAATGGGCCGCCGAAGGCCAACTGAGCGAACAGAAACGCTGGGGGCGCACCAAGCTAGCCGCCCAGGCGCGCAACTATCCGCTGGCCAACAGCCTGGTCAACGGCCTGACCACCCTCGCCCCTCGCGGTCGTTTGCTGATTGATGTGGCGCAGAAACCCGAACTGCTCAACCAGCCGTCGCGCTTCACCCCGGCCGATGAGCCGATGTCTGACGTGGTCAGCCTTGGCTTGCGCCGCCTGGCACGCCAGGATCCAGACAAGGCCATGGAGCTGCTCGACGGTTATGCCAGCAGCATGCACTTCTCACGTGACGAAAAAGTGGCCATCGCCCGGGAAATCGGGCTGACCCTCGCACGACGTTTCGACAGCCGCGCGCTGGACGTGATGACCAAGTACGACCCGGAACTGCTTGATAACACGGTTTCCGAATGGCGCTTGCGTCTGCTGCTGCGCCTGGCCCGCTGGGACGATGCCTATCAGTTGACTCGGCGCCTGCCGCCGGATCTGGCGACCTCCAATCGCTGGCGCTATTGGCAGGCCCGCAGCCTGGAACTGGCGCAGCCGCAGAACCCGGAAGCGCAGACGCTTTATAAGGGCCTCGCCCGCGAACGTGATTTTTATGGCTTCCTCGCGGCGGATCGCTCGCAGTTGCCCTACTCGCTGAACAACAAACCGCTGGTGCTCAGTCAGGCGCTGATCAACAAGGTCCGCAATACCCCAGGCGTGCGTCGGGCGCTTGAGTTTCACGCTCGCGGACAGATCGTCGATGGTCGCCGCGAGTGGTATCACGTCAGCCGCCACTTCAGCCGCGACGAAATGGTTGCCCAGGCTAAGCTGGCCTACGACCTGAAATGGTATTTCCCGGCAATCCGAACCATCAGTCAGGCGCAGTACTGGGACGATCTGGACATCCGCTTCCCGATGGCCCACCGCGAAACCCTGGTGCGCGAAGCCAAGGTCCGTGGCCTGCATTCGAGTTGGGTGTTCGCTATCACCCGTCAGGAAAGTGCTTTCATGGACGACGCCCGTTCCGGCGTCGGTGCCAGCGGACTGATGCAACTCATGCCCGGCACCGCCAAGGAGACCGCGCGCAAGTTCAGCATTCCACTGGCTTCGCCGCAGCAAGTGTTCGATCCGGACAAGAACATCCAGCTCGGCGCCGCTTACCTTAGCCAGGTCCACAGTCAGTTCAACGGCAACCGCGTCCTCGCTTCCGCCGCCTACAACGCAGGCCCCGGCCGCGTGCGTCAGTGGCTGCGCGGTGCGGACCACCTGAGCTTCGACGTCTGGGTGGAAAGCATCCCGTTCGACGAAACCCGCCAGTACGTGCAAAACGTGTTGTCGTACTCGGTGATCTACGGCCAGAAGCTCAACTCACCGCAGCCGCTGGTGGATTGGCATGAGCGCTACTTTGACGATCAATGAGCCTGCTTTGAAGCACTGACAAAAATGCCCGCATCGATTGATGCGGGCATTTTTTTGGGTGCTCTACTTGGTCGGTTACTTAGTCGGTTACTTGGTCGGTTGGGGCATGGCGCCCATCACTGAACTGCAACGCCGCCAACCGCGCATACAGCGCGTTGCTCGCAATCAATTCCTGATGCGTGCCCACGGCTACCAATTTTCCCTGATCCATCACCGCGATCCGGTCAGCGTTTTTCACCGTAGCCAGCCGGTGGGCGATGACCAGGGTGGTGCGGTTTTTCATCAGGCTCGGCAAGGCTTGCTGGATCAGGTGTTCGCTCTGTGCGTCGAGGGCGCTGGTGGCTTCGTCCAGCAACAGGATCGGCGCGTCCACCAGCAGCGCCCGGGCAATGGCCAGGCGCTGGCGTTGACCGCCGGACAAACCGAGGCCACCGTCTCCAAGATGGGTTTGGTAGCCGTTGGGCATTTGCTCGATGAAGTCGTGGGCGTAAGCGATTTTCGCCGCTTCCTGAACCTGGGCCAGGGTTGCCGTCGGATTGCCGTAGCGGATGTTCTCTTCGATGCTGCCATAGAACAGTGCCGGCGCTTGCGAGACCAGGGCGAAGCAGCGGCGCAGATCCAATGGATCGAGTTGAGTCAGCGGCACACCATCGAGCAGAATGCGTCCTTCGACCGGGTCGTAGAAGCGCAGCAGCAAGTCATACACCGTCGACTTGCCGGCACCGGAGGGTCCTACCAATGCAACGGTTTCGCCAGCATTGATGGTCAGACTCAAACCATCAACGGCATAGCTCTCGGGGCGCGACGGGTAGGAAAAGCGCACGTCTTGCAGCACCAGGTCACCCTTCACCCGTCCAGGCAAGGTCACCAGGCCAGTGGTCGGTGACTGGATAATGTTCTCCGAGCGCAGCAACTCGGCGATCCGTTCGGCGGCGCCGGCGGCACGCTGCAGTTCGCCGATCACTTCGCTCAACGTGCCGAAGGCGCTGCCGACGATCAGGCTGTAAAACACAAACGCTGCCAGCTCGCCCGCGGAAATCCGCCCGGCGATGACATCCATTCCGCCGACCCAGAGCATCACCCCGACCGCGCCAAGCACCAGCACGATCACCAGAGTAATCAGCCAGGCCCGCTGGAAGATCCGCTTGCGAGCGGTGCTGAACGCCTCTTCCACCGTTACGGCAAAGCGCTGCTCGTCCTGGACCTGATGGTTGTAGGCCTGCACGGTTTTGATCTGGCCCAGGGTTTCGGAGACATAGCTGCCGATATCGGCAATCCGGTCCTGACTCAGGCGCGACAGGCTACGCACCCGACGGCCGAAGATCAGGATCGGCGCAATCACCAACGGCAAGGCGACCACCACGATACTGGTGAGCTTGGGGTTGGTGATAAACAGCAAGACGATCCCGCCGATCACCATCAACAGATTGCGCAGGAACAGTGACAGCGAAGAGCCGATTACCGATTGCAGCAACGTGGTGTCGGCAGTCAGGCGCGACTGAATTTCAGAGCTGCGATTGTCTTCGTAAAATCCTGGGTGCAGGTAGATCAGATGGTTGAACACCTGACGGCGGATATCCGCGACAACGCGCTCGCCGATCCATGAGACCAGGTAAAAACGCGCAAAGGTGCCAATCGCAAGGCCGACCACCAGCAGCATAAACAGGCCGATGGACTGGTTGAGCAAATGCGGTGACTGGGTCATGAAACCCTGATCCACCAGCAGGCGAATCCCCTGCCCCATGGACAACGTGATGCCCGCCGTGACGATCAATGCGAGCAAGGCACCGAAGGCCGGCAACCGATAGGGCGCGACGAAACGCAAAGCCAGGCGCATGGCGCGCCGTTGACGGGATGAGAGGATGGAAATCATTCGATGGCACAACCAGTAGGGTTTGACGCGATCAAGCCTACACCGGTCGATGGGATTGAACGCTGTAAATCATAATGAGTCAGGTTAATTATGACCGCAAAGACTAGGCCCTAGACGGTATTGGTCTAAAGTCCGGGTGGCAACGCCGCGGTATTTCTGGTGGACTGATGTCGCCGTTCTGGAAGATCGCAGGACGCTGTCACAGCCCGGTCACCTGGCGGTTCTACAGTAAGCACACAACCTGATGAGGAGACAGGCCATGTCCTTGCAAAACAGCAGTGATGACAAGATTGAAGTGATCCGAACACAGCCAGACCAGTCTCTGGGTTGCTCAATCATTGACGAAAAAGGGCGCGAAGTACCGATCACTGAAGGCATGATCCAGGACGCTTGCCGCGAACTGGAGCAGCGATTGGTCAAGCCTGCCAAACAAGATTGATATAGCCAACGTCTTCTTGACCCGGCCCCTCATGGCCGGGTTTTTTGTGGGTGCTTTTTGAGGGTGCTGCGCACCCTAGAGCCGACTCGGTCTCTAGACAGCCGTTGCGCCAAGTGCCGCTACAATCTTAAGCAAAGCAGGAGAATCCCCCTCAATCCGCACCTTCAACCCATCAATCTCTCGCCGCTGCGGATAATGCTTGCGCAGTGAATCGAACGCCGCACGCTGTTCGTTCACGTTGCCTACAAGGCTGCGACGGAAATCCGCATCATCACGGCGCGGGTCGTACACACCACGGCACAACATGGCCAGCGCCCAGGCCGGATTGCTTGCAGCGTTCAAGGTCACTTGCGACAACCAGGGCGCCGGCAGCAAGTCGCTCAAGGCGACCTGTGCCGGCTGCCCGATAAATTTGCAATACGCCTCATAGATCTGCGCGGTCCCACGCTGTTTGCCATCGAGGCTGTAACCGGCGATGTGCGGGGTCGCCAGCACGCAGAGATCGGCCAACGCCACATCGACTTCAGGCTCACCCTCCCAAACATCCAGCACCGCTTGCAGGTCTTCACGTTGCAGCAGCACTTGGCGCAGGGCGGCGTTGTCCACCACCGGGCCGCGACTGGCGTTGATCAGCCAGGTACCGGATTTGAGTTGGTTCAACCGGTTTTTATCGAACAGATGCCAGGTCGCCTGAGCGCCGTGTTTCTTCAACGGCGTGTGCAGACTGATGACATCGCACTGCTCGATGATCTGTTCGAGGCTGACGTAATCGCCACCTTCAGCGGCTTGCCTTGGCGGATCGCAGACCAGCACCTTCCAGCCCAGACCTTGCAGAACCTTGACCAAACGGCCGCCCACTTCACCGGCACCGACTACACCGTAGGTGCGCTGCGTCAGGTCAGCGCCTTCGATTTCGGCCAGGGTCAGCAGACTTCCGAGCACGTAGTCGACCACGCCGCGGGCATTGCAGCCGGGTGCGCTGGACCATGTGATGCCGGCTCGCTGAAAGTAATCCAGGTCCAGGTGATCAGTGCCGATGGTGCAGGTGCCGACAAAGCGCACCTTGCTGCCTTCGAGCAACGCGCGGTTGACGTTAGTCACCGAACGCACCAGCAGCACATCGGCCTGTTCGACGGTGGCGCGGTCAATGGAACGTCCCGGCACCTGGCGGATTTCACCGAAACCTTCAAAGAAAGCATCGAGCAGCGGGATATTTTCGTCGGCAACAATCAGCATGGCAGGCTCCTTTGGCGGATCGGCAGTGTAGGCGGAGACGACCGTAGTGGGCCAGCGGGCATTGCACCGTCCCTGTAGCAGCTGGCGAAGCCTGCGTTCGGCTGCGTAGCAGTCGCGAGACCTGAGCATGCGATTTTCCTGAATCACCGCAGAGCCTGATTTCACGACTGCTGCGCAGCCGAACGCAGGCTTCGCCAGCTGCTACAGGGCTGCGTTGTCGCAACGTTCGGAGGTCGATTACAAATCCGCAACACAGCTCTTTTCCTGACCACTGCGTCAAGGCGTAGAATGCGCCGCCTCGCGCATCAATTTCTTTGGACGTTTCGCCCTTGAATTCCGTGACTGACCGCCTCGCCGCTAATTCGCTCACCCGCCCGGCCCGGGTTCGCCTGGAGCTGAAAAACCTGCTCGGCCTGGCCCTGCCGATCATGATCGCGCAACTGGCGACCACCGCCATGGGCTTCGTCGATGCGGTGATGGCGGGCCGGGTCGGGCCACGGGATCTGGCGGCCGTGGCGCTGGGCAACTCGATCTGGGTGCCGGTGTTTCTGTTGATGACCGGCACTCTGTTGGCCACCACGCCGAAAGTCGCCCAGCGTTTCGGCGCTGGAAACCACAGCGAGATCGGCCCGATTGTGCGTCAGGCGCTGTGGCTGGCCTTGGTGGTGGGCTTGATGGCGACGTGCATGTTGTTCAGCGCCGAACCGATTCTTCACGTCATGAAAGTCGATCCCGAACTGATCGGCCCGTGCATGCAATACCTGCACGGCATCGCCAGCGGTTTGCCTGCGGTCGCGTTCTACCATGTGTTGCGCTGTTTCAGTGACGGCATGGGCCGCACTCGCCCGGCGATGATCCTCGGTTTGTGCGCCCTGGCGCTGAACATCCCGCTGAACTACGTCTTCATTTATGGCCACTTGGGCGTGCCCGCCATGGGCGGTGCCGGTTGTGGCTGGGCGACGGGGATTGTGATGTGGTTCATGGCCCTCGGCATGATGGCCTATACACGCTGGGCGCCGGCCTACCAGAAAAGCGAGCTGTTCAGCCGCTTCGACTGGCCACAATGGTCGGTGATCAAACGCCTGCTGGGCATCGGCCTGCCGATCGGCATCGCGGTGTTCGCCGAATCGAGTATCTTCGCGGTGATTGCCCTCCTGATCGGCAGCCTCGGCGCGACTGTCGTGGCGGGCCACCAGATTGCGCTGAACGTCAGCTCCCTGGTGTTCATGATCCCTTACTCGCTGGGAATGGCCGTCACCGTGCGCGTCGGCCAGGCACTGGGCCGTAGTGAACCCCGTGATGCCCGCTTCGCAGCGGGCGTCGGCATGGGCACTGCCCTGGCGTATGCGTGCCTCTCGGCGAGCATGATGCTGTTGCTGCGCGAGCACATCGCCACGATCTACACCGCCGACCCGACAGTGATTCACGTGGCGGCAATGCTGATTGTGTATTCGGCGCTGTTCCAGTTTTCCGATGCGATCCAGGTCACTGCGGCCGGTGCGTTGCGCGGCTATCAGGACACTCGGGTGACGATGATCCTGACGCTGTTCGCTTACTGGGGGATTGGTTTGCCGGTGGGTTACGCGTTGGGCCTGACCGACTGGTTTGGCACGCCGAGCGGCCCGAGCGGGCTGTGGCAGGGTTTGATCGTCGGCTTGAGTTGCGCGGCGCTGATGCTGTCGATCCGCCTGACGCGCAGCGCACGCAAGCGGATTCGTATCAGTCATTCGGCAAGTTAAGCGAGTTTCTTGCGGATCCAGTAGAGGTAGGTGCCTGCCTCTTCGTGCTGCGCGACCAGTTCGTGGTCGAGAAACACGCAAAACTTGGGAATGTCGCGACGGGTCGACGGGTCGGTGGCGATCACCTTCAGCAAGCCGCCGGGCGCCAGGTCACGGATATGCTGGTGCAGCATCATCACCGGTTCCGGGCAGTTGAGGCCGGTGGCATCGAGGGTGCCGTCTACCGGCGTATCAATCATTTCACTCATGATTCACTCCTGAAACTTGCCGGCATTGTCGCGCATTGCCGGGTGTTCGGTCATCTATGGCGTACACCGCCCACGCCCTTGTAGGAGCGAGCGGTGCGGCGATCCGACTTGCCCGCGAAGCTTTTGGCGTCCTCAAGGGCCCCTTCGCGGGCAAGCCTCGCGCCTACAGGGATCGCGGTGCGCTAGCGGGATTTCGGTTTCTTTGTGTCCAGTCGGCGCAAGTGGCACGTCACTTCTTCACGGTCGTGGTACAGCTGTTTGCAGCCGATCTCGACCCGAATGCCGCGCTCCTTGAACCCGTCGGCAATACGCTCCAGCAAACGCTTCACTTCGGCGTAACGCTGTTTCATTGGCAGCTTGAGGTTGACCACCGCTTCGCGGCAATGCCCCTCGCCAATCCATTCTTCCAGCATCGCGGCGTTGCGCGCCGGTTTCTCGACGATGTCGCAGACCATCCAGTCCACCGGTTGCTTGGGCTTGAACGTGAAACCGTCGGCCATCAAGTGTTGCACCAGACCGGTGTCCATCAGGCTTTCGGCCATCGGACCGTTGTCGATCGCGGTCACCAGCATGCCGCGGTTGACCAGTTGCCAGGTCCAGCCACCGGGTGCAGCGCCAAGGTCGACGCCAGTCATATCACTGTGCAGACGCTCATCCCACTGATCGCGCGGGATGAAGTGGTGCCACGCCTCTTCCAGTTTCAGCGTCGAACGGCTCGGCGCCTCACGCGGAAACTTCAGACGCGGGATGCCCATCGGCCACATGGCCGAGTTATTCGACTCGGCCAGCCCCATGAACACTTCGCGGCCACTTTTGAAAGTCAGCAGCAGGCGCGGTTTATGGGCATCTTCAACCAGTTTGCCAGCCGCTATCAGCGCCTTGCGCAGGTGGCCTTCGAACTTCTTGCAGAAGTTCGACAGTTCCTTGCCATCGTTGGTGTCGACCATTTCCAGCCACAGGCTGCCGCACAGCGGGAAGTCTGCCATGTGGGCGAGGATCACGCTGATGCGGTCGGTTTCCGGCAGATCGATGAAGATCCCGCGAGCCCATTGGCGCGGGAAGATCAGATCGGCGAAACGCTGACCACGCATCAGGCGCTGGGCGCCGTCTTCTTCGGTGCAGATGAATTCAGCGCAGGCGCTGGCAGTCTTGGCCTTGGCATAACCGGCCACGTTCAGCCGCGCGGCGTGTTCGGAAATCTCGGAACAGACTTCGCTTTCGAAGCCCGGCCGGCAATGCATAAAGAGGGTGTTCATTCTTACTCCTGGGCAGATGGCGAGAAATTCAACCACTGCGCGATGCCCAGACTTGCGTTGAAGCAAAGCCTGTCACGAAAACCGGCGCATGATAGCCGAGTTCGGAACCATGGACTTGGCCATAGAGTCCAGTTATTAGCTTTAGCGAATGAACAGGGCTAGGTTAAAGCTCTGTCTGCCCCCTCAGTCCGTAGCCGTGCGGACCCAAAGGAGTTATTTCAATGCCGTCCCTCGATAGCCTGAAAACCCTTAAAACCTTACAAATAGACGACAAGACCTATCACTATTTCAGCTTGCCGGATGCCGCCAAAAGCCTGGGCGATCTCGACAAGCTGCCCATGTCGTTGAAAGTGCTGCTGGAAAACCTGCTGCGCTGGGAAGATGAAAAAACCGTCACTGGCGCTGACCTCAAGGCGATTGCCGCCTGGCTCAAGGAGCGTCGCTCCGACCGCGAAATTCAGTACCGTCCCGCACGGGTATTAATGCAGGACTTTACCGGCGTACCTGCCGTGGTCGACCTCGCCGCCATGCGCGCCGCGATGGCCAAGGCCGGCGGCGACCCGCAGCGTATCAATCCGCTCTCCCCCGTGGATCTGGTGATCGACCACTCGGTGATGGTCGACAAATTCGGCAGTTCAAGCGCCTTCGAACAGAACGTCGACATCGAAATGCAGCGCAACGGTGAACGTTATGCGTTCCTGCGCTGGGGCCAAAGCGCCTTCGACAACTTCAGCGTGGTGCCCCCGGGCACCGGGATCTGCCACCAGGTGAATCTGGAATACCTGGGGCGCACGGTCTGGACCAAGGTCGAGGACGGCCGCACGTACGCCTTTCCGGATACCCTGGTCGGCACCGACTCCCATACCACCATGATCAACGGCCTCGGCGTGCTCGGCTGGGGTGTCGGTGGGATCGAAGCGGAAGCGGCGATGCTGGGCCAACCGGTGTCGATGCTGATCCCGGAAGTGATTGGCTTCAAACTCACCGGCAAGCTCAAGGAAGGCATCACCGCCACTGACCTGGTGCTGACCGTCACCCAGATGCTGCGCAAGAAAGGCGTAGTCGGCAAATTCGTGGAATTCTACGGCGACGGCCTCGCCGACCTACCGCTGGCTGACCGTGCGACCATCGCCAACATGGCCCCGGAATACGGCGCCACCTGCGGCTTCTTCCCGGTGGACGACATCACCCTGGACTATCTGCGTCTATCCGGTCGCCCCAGCGAAACCGTGAAACTGGTCGAGGCCTACAGCAAAGCCCAGGGCCTGTGGCGCCTGCCGGGCCAGGAACCGGTATTCACCGACAGCCTGGCGCTGGACATGGGCAGCGTTGAGGCCAGCCTTGCCGGGCCGAAACGCCCCCAGGACCGGGTATCGCTGCCGAATGTCGCGCAAGCGTTCAGTGACTTCATCGAACTGCAATTCAAACCAACCAGCAAGGAAGTCGGTCGTCTCGAAAGTGAAGGCGGCGGTGGCGTCGCGGTGGGCAATGCCGATCTGGCCGGCGAAGCGGACTACGAGTACGACGGTCAGACTTATCGCCTGAAAAACGGCGCGGTGGTGATCGCCGCGATCACCTCCTGCACCAACACTTCCAATCCGAGCGTAATGATGGCCGCCGGCCTGGTGGCGAAGAAAGCCGTGGAGAAAGGCCTCAAGCGCAAACCGTGGGTCAAGAGTTCGTTGGCCCCAGGCTCGAAAGTGGTCACCGACTACTACAAGGCTGCCGGCCTGACCCAGTACCTTGATGAACTGGGTTTTGCACTGGTCGGCTACGGCTGCACCACGTGTATCGGCAACTCCGGCCCCTTGTCGGAGCCCATCGAAAAAGCCATTCAGGCAGCCGACCTGACCGTCGCCTCGGTGCTGTCGGGCAACCGCAACTTCGAAGGTCGCGTGCATCCTCTGGTGAAAACCAACTGGTTGGCCTCCCCGCCGCTGGTCGTTGCTTACGCGCTGGCCGGCACGGTGCGCATCGACATCAGCAGCGAGCCATTGGGTACCGACAAAGAGGGCAACCTGGTTTATCTGCGGGACATCTGGCCGAGCAGCAAGGAAATCGCCGACGCCGTGAATCAGGTCAGTACCGCGATGTTCCACAAGGAATACGCCGAAGTGTTTGCCGGCGATGAGCAATGGCAGGCGATTGAAGTGCCGCAAGCGGCGACCTATGTCTGGCAGGACGATTCGACTTACATCCAGCATCCGCCGTTCTTCGATGACATCGGCGGGCCACCGCCGGTGGTCAAGGACATCGCCGGTGCCAGAGTCCTCGCGCTGCTGGGTGATTCGGTGACCACCGACCACATCTCTCCGGCCGGCAACATCAAGGCCGACAGCCCCGCAGGCCACTTCCTGCGCGAGAAAGGCGTAGAACCACGGGACTTCAACTCCTACGGCTCCCGTCGCGGCAACCACCAAGTGATGATGCGCGGCACCTTCGCCAACATCCGCATTCGTAACGAAATGCTCGGCGGCGAAGAAGGCGGCAATACGATTTACATTCCCACCGGGGAGAGGATGCCGATCTACGATGCGGCGATGCGTTATCAAGCCTCGAGCACGCCGCTGGTGGTGATTGCCGGGCAAGAATACGGCACCGGCTCGAGCCGCGACTGGGCGGCCAAGGGCACCAATCTGCTGGGGGTCAAAGCAGTCATAGCCGAAAGCTTCGAACGAATTCACCGCTCCAATCTGGTGGGCATGGGCGTGTTGCCCTTGCAGTTCAAGCTGGATCAAAACCGCAAGAGCCTGAACCTGACCGGCAAAGAGACGCTGGATATTCTTGGTTTGACAGGCGTCGAGCTGACACCGCGGATGAACCTGACGCTGGTGATCACCCGTGAAGACGGCAGCCGCGAGAAAATCGAGGTGCTGTGCCGGATCGATACCCTTAACGAGGTGGAGTACTTCAAAT
Organism: Pseudomonas sp. ZS1P83; assembly: GCF_054897825.1. Taxonomy (NCBI): domain Bacteria; kingdom Pseudomonadati; phylum Pseudomonadota; class Gammaproteobacteria; order Pseudomonadales; family Pseudomonadaceae; genus Pseudomonas; species Pseudomonas sp. ZS1P83. Next base: position 1,301,532 of record NZ_CM142706.1, on the reverse strand, counting down.
CAGGGGGGATTTTGCATTACGTGTTGCGGCAGTTAATAGCGTCGTAACAGCCCGCTGACACAGACACCGCCTTCGGGCGGTGTTTTTATTTGTGTGCCGCTTATAATCGCGCGCCTCGCCACAACAGCACTTCAATCTGAAAGGATTTTCAATGCTTGCCCTGCCATGGACCTACCTGGCCCTGCTCTCCCTCGGTTATGCCCTGTCCCTGTCCTACGGCCATCTCGGCTGGCTCGCCGCAATCTCCGTCGCATTGCTGCTGATCGCCGGTTTCGCCACTCGCCAGCAACAAGTCCCGATCGGCCGCCACTTCGGTCACGGCCTGTTCATATTCATGGCCCTGGCACTGGCCATGCACTGGCTTCCCGGCTTCTATAACGGTCCGGGCATCAATCCTCAACGATTCACCGATGATGCCGTGTCGTTTTTCATGTACCTGAATCTGGACAAACCCCTGATCGGTTTCTGGCTGCTACTGGTCTGCCCATGGATCGTCGGCCGGCGCTCACTGCGGCTTTCCATGTTGGCCACCGCCATGGCACTGCCCATCAGCGCCGTACTCGCCCTGGGTGGCGCGCTGTTGCTCGGCGTAATCAGCTGGGCGCCAAAATGGCCGGACCAGGCCTGGCTGTGGCTGCTGAACAATTTGCTGCTGGTGACACTGGTGGAAGAAGCGCTGTTTCGCGGCTACATTCAGGGCGGCCTGGCGCGGCAACTCAAGAACCTGCCTTATGGCGAAAATCTGGCGTTGCTGCTGACATCGCTGCTGTTCGGTCTGGCGCATGTGGGCGCGGGCTGGCATTGGGTGTTGCTGGCGAGTCTGGCGGGGGTCGGCTACGGTCTGGCCTACCGTTTCGGCGGGTTGGGTGCCGCCATCGCCACCCATTTCGGCTTGAACCTGCTGCACTTCGGCCTGTTCACCTATCCGATGCTCGCCGGCTGACGCAATGGCCGTTTTGCGACGCGATGCTGATTACTGAAAAATATTTTCAACTAATTCCTGACAGCGCCGACAACCATTCAAAGCCTTGCGGATTGAAATTGCCATGCGTAACAACCAACCCATTACACAACGCGAACGGACCTTCCCGGCTCAGCAACGGTTGATTTCCACCACCGATGCCAAAGGCGTGATCACCTACTGTAACGATGCGTTCGTCGAGATCAGCGGGTTTTCTCGTGAAGAGCTGATCCGTGCGCCGCATAACCTGGTCCGTCACCCTGACGTCCCGGCCGCGGTGTTCGCGCACATGTGGGGCACACTGAAGCAAGGCTTGCCATGGATGGGCATCGTCAAGAATCGCTGCAAAACCGGTGATCATTACTGGGTTAACGCCTACGTCACACCGGTTTTCGACGGCAACCAGGTGATCGGTTACGAGTCGGTGCGGATCAAACCCACCGCCGAACAGATCCAGCGTGCCGAAGCACTCTACCAACGCATCAACCAGGGCAAGTCGGCGATTCCTTCAACAGACAAATGGCTGCCGGTGCTGCAGGACTGGCTGCCGTTCATTCTGGTCAGCCAGCTGAGCTTCATGATCGGTGCGTCGCTCAACTCCCAATGGGGTTTTGCGTTGGCCGCCGGTCTCTCTGTGCCATTGGGCTTGCTGGGTTTGAGCTGGCAACAGCGCGGCCTCAAGCGTCTGCTGCAACTGGCCGGACAGACGACCTCCGACCCGCTGATCGCGCAGATGTACACCGACAGCCGTGGCGCTCAAGCACGTCTGGAGATGTCGATCCTCAGCCAGGAAGCGCGCCTGAAAACCTGCCTGACCCGTCTGCAGGACACCGCCGAGCACCTGAACGAGCAAGCGAAACAGTCCGACACCCTGGCGCACAAAAGCTCCACTGGCCTGGAACGTCAGCGCGTCGAAACCGAGCAAGTGGCCACCGCTGTCAACCAGATGGCGGCTACCACTCAAGAAGTCGCCAGCCACGTGCAGCGCACTGCCGACGCCACCCAGGAAGCCAATCGCCTCACCGGTCGCGGCCGCGACATCGCCGGGGAAACTCGCGAAGCCATCCAGCGACTGTCGGTGGTGGTCGGTGAAACCGGTATGACCGTGACCCAACTGGCCAAGGACAGCGACGAAATCGGTGGCGTGGTCGATGTGATCAAAGGCATCGCCGACCAGACCAACCTGCTGGCCTTGAACGCCGCCATCGAAGCGGCCCGTGCCGGCGAGATGGGGCGTGGGTTTGCTGTGGTTGCCGACGAAGTCCGTCAACTGGCGCAACGCACCAGCGAATCCACCGGGCAGATCCACGCGCTGATCGCCAAGCTCCAGCAAACCGCCAGCACTGCAGTTCAAACCATGGAAGCCGGGCATCGCCAGGCCGAAGAAGGTGTAGCGCGGGTACTGGAAGCGGACCAGGCACTGGTGGGGATCAGCGAAGCGGTGGCCAACATCACCGACATGACCACCCAGATTGCCGCCGCGACCGAAGAGCAAAGCGCTGTCGCCGAAGAAATCAGCCGCAACATCAGCAACATCTCGCAACTGGCAGATCAGACGTCGGAACAGGCTCAACACTCGGCGTTGTTGAGTGAAGAGCTGACGAAGACGGCGAATACTCAGTATTCGTTGGTGGAGCGGTTTAACCGCTGATCCTCACCTGATCATTCCCACGCTCCGCGTGGGAATCTCCGCGTCCCACCAGCGGACGCAGAGCGTCCATTGAGGCATTCCCACGCAGAGCGTGGGAACGATCACTGACCGAGAAACGCCGATACCTTCTGCGCCGCAGCCGCCAAATGCTGCTCATGCGTAAACCCGGAAGCCTTCAACGGCTTCAAGTCATGATCCCCCGCCACCAGCCAGAACACCTCGATACTCGGTGCCAATGTATAAGCCTCGACGGCCTCGCGATTCCCCAGCGCATCTCGCTCACCCTGCACAATCAACGTCGGTGTCTTGAGCGCGGCCAAATGCTCGATTCGGGGTTTCTCCGGTTTGCCGACCGCATAAAACGGATAACCCAGACACACCAACCCATCCGCCCCCAACTCATCGGCCAATAAACTCGCCATCCGTCCGCCCATGGACTTACCGCCAATGGCCAGGCGCCCAGCGACATGGCGTCGCACCACGGGGTAAACCTCACGCCAGCACTCCAGCAACTTTGGCGCCGGGTTCGGAGGACGTTTGCCGCCATCAATGCGCCGTTGTGCCATGTAGGGAAACTCGAAACGCAGCACATTGACGCCTTGAGCAGCAAGGCGCGCAGCCATGTCGTTCATCCAGCCACTGTCCATCGGCGCCCCAGCGCCATGAGCGAGAATCAGCGTCACAGGTTCAGCCGAGACCTTTAAAGCAGCCTCATTCCACAACCATCCATGATCCTGCACACACTGCGCCCATTGATCCCCGTCAATACTGGCCTTGTGCTCTTTGTCCATGCTTGCCTCGCTTTTAGTCTGCCTATAACTCCAGGCGAAGGGAGCGTCTGCCTTGCGGCTTACTCGCAAAGACGGGCCTTCACTTCGGCTGAACCGTGGATGGGGAACCATGAACACTTCTATCAGTACCGCCTACAACTACAAGGTGGTCCGCCAATTCGCCATTATGACGGTGGTGTGGGGCATCGTCGGCATGGGGCTCGGGGTTTTTCTCGCGGCCCAATTGGTCTGGCCTGAACTCAACTTCAATCTGCCGTGGACCAGCTTCGGGCGCCTGCGCCCGCTGCACACCAACGCAGTGATCTTCGCTTTTGGCGGTTGCGCCCTGTTCGCCAGTTCATTCTATTCGGTGCAGCGCACCTGCCAAACCAAGTTGTTCGCGCCGAAAATCGCCGCGTTCTGCTTTTGGGGTTGGCAAGTGGTGATCCTGCTGGCGGCCATCAGCTTGCCGCTGGGTTACACCAGCTCCAAGGAATACGCCGAGCTGGAATGGCCGATCGACATTCTGATCACCATCGTCTGGGTCGCCTACGCCGTGGTGTTCTTCGGCACGCTGGCGACGCGCAAGACCAAGCACATCTACGTCGGCAACTGGTTCTTCGGTGCATTCATCATCACCGTGGCGATTCTGCACATCGTCAACAACCTTGAGCTGCCGGTGAGCTTCACCAAGTCCTACTCGGTGTACGCGGGTGCGACCGATGCCATGGTTCAGTGGTGGTACGGGCACAACGCCGTAGGCTTTTTCCTCACCGCCGGTTTCCTCGGGATGATGTACTACTTCGTGCCGAAACAGGCCGAGCGTCCGGTGTACTCCTACCGCTTGTCGATCGTGCACTTCTGGGCGCTGATCACCCTGTACATCTGGGCCGGCCCGCACCACTTGCACTACACTGCGCTGCCGGACTGGGCTCAGTCGCTGGGCATGGTGATGTCGCTGATCCTGCTCGCGCCAAGCTGGGGCGGGATGATCAACGGCATGATGACGCTCTCGGGCGCCTGGCATAAGTTGCGCAGCGATCCGATCCTGCGCTTCCTCGTGGTCTCGCTGGCGTTCTACGGCATGTCGACCTTCGAAGGGCCGATGATGGCCATCAAAACGGTCAACGCCCTCTCCCACTACACCGACTGGACCATCGGCCACGTTCACGCCGGCGCTCTTGGCTGGGTAGCGATGATCTCTATCGGCGCGCTGTACCACATGATTCCGAAAATCTTTGGCCGCACGCAGATGCACAGCATCGGCCTGATCAACGCGCACTTCTGGCTCGCCACCATCGGCACCGTGCTCTACATCGCTTCGATGTGGGTCAACGGTATCGCCCAGGGCCTCATGTGGCGCGCAATCAATGAAGACGGCACGCTGACCTACTCCTTCGTCGAAACCCTGGTGGCCAGCCACCCAGGCTTCGTCGTGCGACTGGTGGGTGGTGCGGTCTTCTTCAGCGGCATGTTGCTGATGGCCTACAACACCTGGCGCACCGTGCGGGCCTCGCAGCCTGCCGAAGTCGCCGCTGCCGCGCAGATCGCCTGAGGAGGCCGCCATGAAACACGAAACAATCGAGAAAAACGTCGGCCTGCTGATGTTGTTGATGGTGCTGGCTGTGAGCATTGGCGGCCTGACCCAGATCGTCCCGCTGTTCTTCCAGGACGTGACCAATAAGCCGGTGGAAGGCATGAAGCCCTACACCGCGCTGCAACTGGAAGGTCGCGACATTTACATCCGCGAAGGCTGCGTCGGCTGCCATTCGCAGATGATCCGCCCGTTCCGCGCCGAGACCGAACGCTACGGCCACTACTCGGTGGCCGGTGAAAGTGTCTGGGATCACCCGTTCCTGTGGGGCTCGAAACGTACCGGTCCGGACCTGGCTCGGGTCGGCGGTCGCTACTCCGAAGACTGGCACCGCGCGCATTTGTACAACCCGCGCAACGTGGTGCCGGAATCGAAAATGCCCGGCTATCCGTGGCTCGTGGACAATCAACTCGACAGCAGCCACACCGAAAGCAAGATCAAGGCGATGCGCACCCTCGGCGTGCCGTACACCGACGACGACATCGCAGGCTCAGTCGCCTCGCTCAAGGGCAAGACCGAAATGGACGCACTGGTCGCTTACCTGCAAGTGCTTGGCACATCCATCAAGAGCAAGAGGTGAGTCATGGCCATGTTCTTTGGAATAAGTAGCGAATTGAGCAGTGGAATGATCCGCGGCCTGGGCACGGTCGTGGTGTTCGTGGCCTTTGTCGGCCTGACGCTGTGGGTGTTCAACGGCAAGCGCAATCCGGAATTTGCCGAAGCGCGTTTGCTGCCGTTCGCCGACGAGCCGCAGCCCGACAGCGTCATCACCCAAGAACCTGCAACAAAAAGGAGTACCCGGTCATGACCACCTTCTGGAGTACGTGGATCTGCGTACTGACCATCGGCAGCCTGATCGGCCTGACCTGGCTGCTGATCGGCACCCGCAAGGGCGAAACCAAGGGCAGCGTCGACCAGACCATGGGCCACAGCTTCGACGGCATCGAGGAGTACGACAACCCGCTGCCGCAGTGGTGGTTCATGCTGTTCGCCGGCACGCTGGTGTTTGCCGTGGGCTATCTGGTGCTTTACCCAGGGCTGGGCAACTGGAAAGGCATCCTGCCGGGTTACGAGGACGGTTGGACCGGCGTCCACGAGTGGGAAAAGGAAATGGCCAAGTCGGATGCGAAGTTCGGACCGATCTTCGCCAAATTCGCGGCGATGCCCGTGGAGGAAGTGGCCCAGGATCCGCAAGCGCTGACAATGGGCGGACGCCTGTTTGCCTCCAACTGCGCGGTCTGCCACGGCTCGGATGCCAAGGGCGCGTTTGGCTTCCCGAACCTGGCTGACAGCAACTGGCGCTGGGGCGGCAACGCCGACACCATCAAAGCCACGATCATGGGCGGTCGTATGGCCGCAATGCCGGCCTGGGGCGAAATCCTCGGTGATGCCGGAGTGAAGAATGTCGCCGCTTATGTGCGGCATGACCTGGCCGGCCTGCCGTTGCCTGCCGACAGCGGTGCCAATTTGCAAGCCGGACAGCAAGCGTTCAGCACCCTGTGTGTAGCCTGTCATGGAGCAAACGGCCAGGGCACTGAAGCCATGGGCGCGCCGAATCTGACGCAACCAGCCGGTTTTATCTATGGAACAGGCCTGACGCAGCTTGAACAAACGATTCGTCATGGCCGCCAGGGCCATATGCCGGCGCAGAACGAATTGCTCGGTAACGACAAGGTGCAACTGCTGGCCGCTTACGTTTACAGCTTGTCCCAGGGTCTGAGCACAGATCGTTTGCAGGCTGAAGGCAAACACGAATAAATCTCGACCGCTCTGCTGCCGCATTCTTCCGGATGCGGCAGTTCCCTGCTTCTTTGCGACCAAGTGTCGCACCCTCCGTTAGTCCTCCTTTCGGTTCCCCGGATTCGGGTCTAAGCTTGCTCCGATGCGGACTGGCATGAGCCGGTTCCAGGTCGACCCAACCCGATGTGTTTGACGAATCTGCTCGATGACAAGCCGCAAAGGCTGGTAGATACCGGCTGTCCTGCCAATTGCCATCTGTCACCCGATCGTTGGGTTTGAACACACCCCGTTACATCCGACCTGACCCCCTCACCATTTTCGTCTGCTGCGACATTTTGCTCTGGGGCAATTTTGTCCTTACTCGGCGCATGGAAAGGCCGCAGAATCAGCTTTTGAAAGCATTGACCCAGGTCATGGCGCGTTGCAATGACCCCTCGCTTTCTCCATACTTGCGACCGATTTTTACTCCTAATAAAACACCCAAACCGTGGAACCTTAGAATGAGCACAGCAATCAGTCCGACTGCTTATAACTATAAGGTAGTCCGCCAGTTCGCCATCATGACGGTGGTCTGGGGGATCCTTGGCATGGCGCTCGGTGTCTTCATTGCCTCGCAACTGGTCTGGCCGGAGTTGAACTTCGGTCTGGCATGGACGAGCTTTGGACGCCTGCGCCCGTTGCACACCAACCTGGTGATTTTCGCCTTCGGTGGTTGCGCATTGTTTGCCACTTCTTATTACGTCGTGCAGCGAACCTGCCAAACGCGACTGATTTCCGACAGCCTCGCCGCCTTCACCTTCTGGGGTTGGCAAGCGGTGATCGTCGGCGCGATCATTACCTTGCCGCTGGGTTACACCACCACCAAGGAATACGCGGAACTGGAATGGCCCCTGGCTATTCTGCTGGCCATCGTCTGGGTTACTTACGGTCTGGTGTTCTTCGGCACCATCACCAAGCGCAACACAAAGCACATCTATGTGGGTAACTGGTTCTACGGTGCCTTCATCGTTGTGACGGCGATGCTGCACATCGTCAACCACGCTTCCCTGCCGGTCAGTTTCTTCAAGTCCTACTCGGCCTACGCGGGTGCGACTGACGCGATGATCCAGTGGTGGTATGGCCACAATGCGGTGGGTTTCTTCCTGACCACCGGCTTCCTGGGGATGATGTACTACTTCGTTCCGAAGCAGGCCGAGCGTCCGATCTACTCCTATCGTCTGTCGATCGTTCACTTCTGGGCGCTGATTACCCTGTACATCTGGGCCGGTCCGCACCACCTGCACTACACCGCTCTGCCGGACTGGGCTCAGTCGCTGGGCATGGCGATGTCGATCATCCTGCTGGCGCCAAGCTGGGGCGGCATGATCAACGGCATGATGACCCTGTCGGGCGCCTGGCATAAGCTGCGCACCGACCCGATCCTGCGCTTCCTCGTGGTATCGCTGGCCTTCTACGGCATGTCGACCTTCGAAGGCCCGATGATGGCCATCAAGACCGTGAACTCGCTGTCTCACTACACCGACTGGACCATCGGCCACGTACACGCCGGCGCTCTTGGCTGGGTAGCAATGATCTCGATCGGCGCGATCTACCACATGATCCCGAAACTGTTCGGTCGTACGCAGATGCACAGCATCGGTCTGATCAACGCGCACTTCTGGCTCGCGACCATCGGTACCGTTCTGTACATCGCTTCGATGTGGGTCAACGGCATCACCCAGGGTCTGATGTGGCGTGCAATCAACGATGACGGCACCCTCACCTACTCGTTCGTCGAAGCGCTGCAAGCCAGCCATCCTGGTTTCATCGTTCGCGCCCTGGGCGGTGCGTTCTTTGCCAGCGGCATGCTGTTCATGGCCTACAACGTATGGCGTACCGTACGTGCCTCGAACCCGGCTGAAGCCGAAGCCGCCGCTCAGATTGCTGTAGTTGGAGCTCACTGATGAAGCATGAAGCAGTCGAGAAGAACATTGGCCTGCTGGCCTTCTTCATGGTAATCGCCGTCAGCATCGGCGGCCTGACCCAGATCGTTCCGCTGTTTTTCCAGGACGTCACCAACAAGCCAGTCGAGGGCATGAAGCCGCGCCCGGCGCTGGAACTTGAAGGCCGTGACATCTACATCGCCAACGGTTGTGTCAGCTGCCACTCGCAGATGATCCGCCCGTTCCGTGCTGAAACCGAACGTTACGGCCACTACTCGGTCGCCGGTGAAAGCGTCTGGGACCACCCCTTCCTGTGGGGTTCCAAGCGTACCGGTCCGGACCTGGCCCGTGTCGGCGGTCGTTACTCCGATGACTGGCAGCGTGCGCATTTGTACAATCCGCGCAACGTGGTGCCTGAGTCGAAAATGCCGGCCTACCCGTTCCTCGTGGAAAACAAGCTCGACGGCAAAGACACCGCCAAGAAAATGGAAGTCTTGCGTACGCTCGGCGTCCCTTACACCGACGAAGACATCGCCGGTGCCCAGGATGCTGTGAAGGGCAAAACCGAAATGGACGCGCTGGTGGCCTATCTGCAAGGCCTGGGCACCATCATCAAAAGCAAACGGTGATTTAGATGGATATCGGGATGATTCGTGGCCTGGGCACCGTTGTTGTGATGGTGGCCTTCATCGGTCTGGCGTTGTGGGTGTTCAGCCCCAAGCGCAAGTCGGAGTTTGAAGACGCGACCTTGCTGCCTTTCGCGGATGATCCCGAAGCCATCAAGCACGTCGAGCAAGCTTCTAGGAGTAACAAAGAATGACTACGTTCTGGAGTCTGTACGTCACAGTCCTCAGTCTCGGCACTATCTTCACCCTGACCTGGCTGCTGCTGTCCACCCGCAAGGGCCAGCGCAGCGAAGCCACTGAAGAAACGGTTGGCCACTCCTTCGACGGGATCGAGGAGTACGACAACCCACTGCCGAAATGGTGGTTCATGCTGTTCGTGGGCACCATCATCTTCGCCCTGGGCTACCTGGTTCTGTACCCGGGCCTGGGTAACTGGAAAGGCCTGCTGCCGGGTTACAACTACCTCGATAACGACAAGCAGACCGCGTTCGCCAACGGCCAGAACGGCTGGACCGGCGTTCACGAGTGGGAAAAGGAAATGGCCAAGTCGGACGCCAGGTTCGGCCCGATCTTCGCCAAATTCGCTTCCATGCCCATCGAAGAAGTGGCCAAAGACCCGCAAGCCCTGAAAATGGGTGGCCGCCTGTTCGCCTCCAACTGCTCGGTTTGCCACGGTTCCGATGCCAAGGGCGCTTATGGCTTCCCTAACCTGACCGACGCCGACTGGCGCTGGGGCGGCGAGGCAGAAACCATCAAGACCACCATCATGGGTGGCCGTCATGCGGTCATGCCGGCGTGGGCTGAAGTGATCGGCGAGCAAGGCGTTGCTAATGTTGCCTCGTTCGTGCTGACCAACCTCGATGGCCGCAAGCTGCCGGAAGGCACCAAGGCTGACCCGGTTGCCGGCCAGAAGCTGTTCGCTGCCAACTGCGCGGTGTGCCACGGCCCGGAAGGCAAAGGTACGCCAGCAATGGGCGCACCTAATCTGACCCACCCGGCAGCGTTCATCTACGGTTCGAGCTTTGCTCAACTGCAGCAGACCATCCGTTACGGCCGTCAGGGCCAGATGCCTGCGCAGGAACAGCTGCAAGGCAACGACAAGGTTCACCTGCTGGCGGCTTACGTCTACAGCCTGTCTCACGGTGAGAAAGCGCCGGTGGCGGACGCTCAGTAAGGCAAACGCTTGAGGCAACAAAAAACGGCCCCACCAATGTGAATTGGCGGGGCCGTTTTCATTTCTGCCTCAAGCCTGCTTACTTCAACACAGGAATGAGCCTCACGACTTCACGACTAGGCCAGTTGCTTTTGTGTGCTGCGCTGATTTTCAGAGACTTTCGATCTTCGGTAAAACTGCCAATCAGATAGGTTTGCCGAGAAGCAGATCCGCTCATGAATACCGGCACTTCGCCAAACAACTCCCATTTTTTGGAAAACCTATGGATCCCTACCCCCCAGTGATCATGCCCGCCAAACACAGCGGTCACTTTGTATTGCTCGATCATCTGTTTAAATCGGGAAATTTGCGCATCACTGCCTGCCCAGTCATAAACCTTGGCATATTGAGAATAATAATTTTTCCCTGCGCTCTCGCACTCTTCAGGTCACGCTCAAGCCAGTCCAGCGCATCAGTAATTTCAAAGGACGTTCGAGCAATCGGATTACCGGAAGTAAAATTTACGGCATAAGTCGGCTCGTTATTCAACTGAACCAAATGTACATCACCGAACTCAGCCAACCCAACAGTTATTCAACACACAAGGAAGTCATTATGTCCGAGCAAAACACTAGCACTCACCCCGACAACATTGAACATCCAAGGAACAATGAAGACGCACCACTGACAGAAGTGGTCAACGAGACAAGCATCCAGAAACCTCGTGTAAGATTCGCAAATATCGAAAGCAGCGCAGATAGAAAACGCGGTACCGGCGGACTGGGCAGCTTGGGAGGCGGCCGGCTTCCTTGAGGCTGGTCTAACCGCCGCAGTTATGGAGTGCAGCGCAGCGCGCTGCACTCCATTGTTGTATCGCGCGTCGGTTGCCAAGGAAGAACATGATTCGTTTATAGTCAATTGACCTGCATCACGCTTTGTTACATTCGCTACACCATTCGAGATTTTTCCCCAACGCGACCAAAGGTCGCACCCTTGAGTTAGAGCGACAGGCGTATCATTGCGCCACTGCAACACCCTTTTTGACCGCGGTCGGCATGTACTGACCGAGGCATTTTTCCACTGCCGTGGGATGCAATGATGAGCAACCAGATTCCGGTACACGACGTCACACCTGCCAAGAACAACAGTGTCGACCTCTACGCCTCTCGAGAAAAGATCTACACCCGCGCCTTCACCGGCCTGTTCCGCAACCTGCGGATGATGGGCGGTGCCGGGCTGTTTCTGCTGTATTTCGGTACGATCTGGCTGAGCTGGGGCGGCCATCAGGCCGTCTGGTGGAACCTGCCGGAGCGCAAATTCTTCATCTTTGGCGCAACCTTCTGGCCTCAGGACTTCATCCTGCTCTCGGGGATCCTGATCGTCAGCGCCTTCGGCCTGTTCTTCATAACCGTGTACGCCGGGCGAGTCTGGTGCGGCTATACCTGCCCGCAGAGTGTCTGGACCTGGATTTTCATGTGGTGCGAGAAGGTCACCGAAGGCGACCGCAACCAGCGCATCAAGCTCGACAAAGCGCCCATGAGCGCCAACAAATTCCTGCGCAAACTCAGCAAACACACAATGTGGCTGTTGATTGGCTTCGTGACCGGCATGACCTTCGTGGGCTACTTCTCGCCCATTCGCGAGCTGACCATCGACTTCTTCACCGGTGAAGCCGACGGCTGGTCGTATTTCTGGGTCGGCTTCTTCACCCTCGCCACTTACGGCAATGCCGGCTGGTTGCGCGAGCAGGTGTGCATTTACATGTGCCCGTACGCGCGCTTCCAGAGTGTGATGTTCGACAAAGACACCCTGATCGTTTCCTACGACCCACGTCGTGGTGAAAGCCGCGGCCCGCGCAAAAAAGGCGTCGACTACAAGGCCATGGGGCTGGGCGACTGCATCGACTGCACCATGTGCGTCCAGGTCTGCCCGACCGGTATCGACATCCGCGACGGCCTGCAAGTCGAATGCATCGGCTGTGCGGCCTGCATCGATGCCTGCGACAGCATCATGGACAAGATGGATTACCCGCGCGGCCTGATCAGCTACACCACCGAGCACAACCTGTCCGGGCAAAAAACCCATAAACTGCGCCCGCGCCTGATCGGCTATGCCACGGTGCTGTTGGCGATGATCGCTTTGCTGATGACCGCGTTCTTCATGCGTTCGTTGGTCGGTTTCGACGTCAGCAAGGACCGCGTGCTGTACCGCGAGAACGCCGAAGGCCGGATCGAAAACGTCTACAGCCTGAAGATCATGAACAAGGATCAACGCGACCACACCTACGTGCTCGAAGCCGCTGGCCTGCCGGACCTCAAGCTGCAAGGCAAGCGCGAGATCAAGGTCGCCGCCGGAGAGATTTTCAGCCAACCGGTCGAACTGTCCATCGCTCCGGAAAAACTGCCATCGAGCACCAACGAGGTGAAATTCATCCTCAAGGATGCCGATGACGACAACGTCCACATTGAAGCCAAGAGCCGGTTCATCGGTCCACAAGTTCGTTGAGAGAAGTGATCATGCCCGCACCAACTGCCGCAAGTCCCTGGTACAAGCACCTTTGGCCGTGGATCATCATCGCCATCCTGGCGTGTTCCGTGACCCTGACCTTGTCCATGGTGACGATCGCGGTGAAAAACCCGGACAACCTGGTCAACGACAACTATTACGAGGCTGGCAAAGGCATCAACCGCTCCCTCGACCGTGAACTGCTGGCGCAGACCCTGCTGCTGCGCGCCAGCGTTCATCTGGACGACGTGACCGGCGAAGTCGATCTGCGCCTGAGCGGCAACAGCCAGCCCAAAACCCTGGAGCTGAACCTGATCTCGCCGACCCAGCCGGAGAAAGATCGCAAGATCACCCTGGCGCAAAGCGAAACCGAACGGGGCCGCTATATTGGCCAGTTGAGCGACAAGGTCGAAGGTCGCCGCTTTGTAGAACTGCTGGGCGTACAGGACGACAAGACCTGGCGCATGTTCGAAGAAGAACAGGTCAGCCATGACAAGGATTTGCTGCTGGGTGATGAGCCGCTGCAGGGTGCGGAAGACCTGAAAAAGTAAGCCTTACCCTGATCGTTCCCACGCTCTGCGTGGGAACGCAGCCAGGGACGCTCCGCGTCCCAGCCGAAGCGGACGCGGAGCGTCCAGGGAGGCATTCCCCCGCAGAGCGTGGGAACGATCATCGGACAACGCCTCATGACCACGCCAACCCCCTGCTACCACTGCGCCCTGCCCGTCCCGGCCGGCAGCCGCTTCACCGCTGCCGTCCTCGGTGATACCCGCGAGTTCTGCTGCCCGGGTTGCCAGGCCGTGGCCGAAGCAATCGTGGCCGGCGGACTGGAAAGCTATTACCAGCATCGCAGCGAGTCATCGGCCAACCCCGAAGCGCTGCCGGTGCAATTAGTGGACGAACTGGCGCTGTACGACCGCGCCGACGTACAAGCACCCTTCGTCCGCCACGAAGGCGACCTCGCCGAAACCACTCTGTTGATGGAAGGCATCAGTTGTGCCGCTTGCGGCTGGTTGATCGAGAAACACCTGCGCGGCTTGCCGGCGGTGGCCGAAGCGCGCCTGAACCTGTCCAACCATCGCCTGCACGTGCGCTGGGCTGACGCGCAACTACCACTGAGCCAAGTACTCAGTGAGTTGCGCCACATCGGCTACGCCGCCCACCCGTATCAAGCCGACCGCGCCAGCGAACAACTGGCCAGCGAAAACCGCCTGGCCCTGCGCCAACTCGGCGTGGCCGGGCTGCTGTGGTTCCAGGCGATGATGGCGACCATGGCCACCTGGCCGGAATTCAACATCGATCTCAGCCCCGAGCTGCACACTATCCTGCGTTGGGTCGCGCTATTTCTCACCACCCCGATCGTGTTCTACAGCTGCGCGCCATTCTTTAAAGGCGCGATGCGCGATTTGCGCACCCGCCACCTGACCATGGACGTCTCGGTCTCGCTGGCCATTGGCAGTGCCTATATCGCCGGGATCTGGACTTCGATCACTGGCGTCGGTGAACTGTATTTCGATGCGGTGGGCATGTTCGCGCTGTTCCTGCTGGCCGGACGCTATCTGGAGCGCCGTGCCCGCGAACGCACCGCCGCCGCCACCGCGCAACTCGTCAATCTGTTACCCGCCTCGTGCCTGCGCCTGAGTGCAGACGGCCAGAGCGAGCGGATCCTGCTGAGTGAACTGCGCGTCGGCGATCAAGTGCTGGTGCATCCCGGCGCAATCCTTCCGGCTGACGGCAAGATCCTCGACGGTCAGTCGAGCATCGACGAATCCCTGCTCACCGGCGAATACCTGCCGCAGCCGCGCACGCCGGGTGATGCCGTCACCGCCGGCACCCTGAATGTCGAAGGTGCATTGACCGTGGAAGTCCTGGCGCTGGGTCAAGACACCCGACTGTCCGCCATCGTCCGCCTGCTGGACCGCGCTCAGGCCGAGAAGCCGCGACTGGCAGAAATCGCCGACCGGGCCGCGCAATGGTTCCTGCTGCTATCACTGATTGCCGCTGCCGTCATCGGCCTGATCTGGTGGGAACTGGATTCGTCGCGGGCCTTCTGGATTGTTTTGGCAATGCTCGTTGCGACATGCCCATGTGCCTTGTCCCTCGCCACGCCGACCGCCCTCACAGCCGCCACCGGAACACTGCACAAACTCGGTTTGCTGCTGACTCGCGGTCACGTGCTGGAAGGCCTGAACCAGATCGACACGGTGATTTTCGATAAGACCGGCACGTTGACGGAAGGTCGGCTGGCCTTGCGTTCGATTCGCCCGATCGGCGCACTCACCAGCGATCAATGCCTGAGCCTGGCCGCCGCCCTGGAAAACCGCTCCGAACACCCGATCGCCCGGGCTTTTGGCCGCGCGCCGCTCGCTGCCGAAGAAGTCCACAGCACGCCGGGGCTAGGCCTCGAAGGGTTGGTCGGTGAGCAACGCCTGCGGATCGGCCAACCGGGTTTTGTCTGTGCACTCAGTGGCGCTGCCGTGCCGTTGATGCCGGATGAAGCCGGTCAATGGCTGTTGCTCGGTGACAGCCAAGGGCCGTTGGCATGGTTTGTTCTCGACGACCGCTTGCGTGCCGACGCGCCCGCGCTACTCGCCGCCTGCAAGTCTCGCGGCTGGCGCACGCTGTTGCTGTCCGGCGACAGCTCGCCGATGGTCGCCAGTGTCGCCGCGGAACTCGGTATCGATGAAGCCCGTGGCGGCTTGCGTCCGGACGACAAATTGCAGGTCCTGCAACAGCTGCACAAGGAAGGCCGCAAGGTGTTGATGCTCGGTGACGGCGTCAACGACGTGCCAGTACTGGCCGCCGCCGACATCAGCGTGGCCATGGGTTCGGCCACCGACCTGGCGAAAACCAGTGCCGACGCGGTATTGCTGTCGAACCGCCTCGACGCACTGGTACAAGCCTTCAGCCTGGCTCGACGCACCCGTCGGGTAATCATCGAGAACCTGCTGTGGGCCGGGCTGTACAATGGCCTTATGTTGCCGTTCGCTGCCCTCGGCTGGATCACGCCGGTATGGGCCGCGGTCGGCATGTCCATCAGTTCGTTGACCGTGGTGCTGAACGCCTTGCGCCTGACTCGCATGCCAAAGACGCCTGCGGTCAGCGCCACGCCAGAAACCCGCCCGCTGCCGGCCTGAGCCGCGTGGGCATGGAGTCCAGATGCCAGCTCTCTATGTGATGATCCCGGCCGCGCTGCTGATCGTGGCCATCGCCATTTACATCTTCTTCTGGGCAGTCGACAGCGGTCAGTACGACGACCTCGACGGCCCGGCCCACAGCATTCTGTTCGACGACCAGGACCCGAACCACAAGGCGGCCGTCGACGAGGCCAGCGGCCATCCGGCCAAACCGGACGACAAGGCCCCACCCCATGCTTGAGTTAGCGCCGCTGCTGGTGTCTGCGGTGATTCTCGGTCTGCTCGGTGGCGGGCATTGCCTGGGCATGTGCGGCGGTTTGATGGGCGCACTGACCTTGGCGATTCCCAAGGAACAACGCAGCCGACGTTTTCGACTGCTGCTGGCCTACAACTTGGGGCGAATTCTCAGCTATGCAACGGCCGGCCTGCTGATCGGTCTGGCCGGCTGGGCGGTGGCCAACAGCCCGGCGGCGATGTTCATGCGCGTCATCGCCGGATTGCTGTTGGTCGCCATGGGCTTGTACCTCGCCGGTTGGTGGAGCGGCCTGACCCGCATCGAGAGCCTCGGTCGCGGCCTGTGGCGGCATATCCAGCCGATTGCCAATAAACTGCTGCCGGTGTCGAGCGTACCCCGTGCGTTGCTGCTGGGCGCGCTCTGGGGCTGGCTGCCGTGCGGGTTGGTTTACAGCACGTTGCTGTGGTCGGCGAGTCAGGGCAATGCGCTGGACAGTGCGCTTTTGATGCTCGCGTTCGGGCTCGGCACCTGGCCAGTGTTACTCGCCACGGGGCTGGCGGCTGAGCGGGTCACGGCGTTGTTGCGCAAACGTAGCGTGCGGATGGCTGGCGGGTTACTGGTGATTCTGTTCGGCATCTGGACCTTGCCTGGACCGCATCAGCATTGGTTGATGGGGCATTAATCGACCTTTGATGCAAATCAAGATCCCCCACCGCGCCGCCCCATAGACTCGCTGACACTGCCAGCCTATCCGGGGGAATGCCCGCATGTTGCTCGACGCCATTCGTTGGGACACCGATCTGATCCGCCGTTATGACCTGGCGGGACCGCGTTACACCTCGTACCCGACCGCCGTGCAATTCGACGGTCATGTCGGCACCTTCGACCTGTTCCATGCGCTGCGCGAAAGCCGTAAGGCCCTGCGTCCGTTGTCGCTGTACGTGCATGTGCCGTTCTGCGCAAACATTTGCTACTACTGCGCCTGCAACAAAGTCATTACCAAGGATCGCGGCCGGGCCCTGCCCTATTTGCAGCGTCTGGAGCAGGAAATCCAGTTGATCGCCTGCCACCTCGACCCCGCGCAGAAAGTCGAGCAACTGCATTTCGGCGGCGGCACCCCGACCTTTCTCAATCACGATGAACTGCGCCAGTTGATGGCCCAGTTGCGCAAAAGCTTCAACTTGCTGGACGACGATTCCGGCGACTACGGCATCGAAATCGACCCTCGCGAAGCCGACTGGTCGACCATGGGCTTGCTCCGTGAACTAGGCTTCAATCGGGTCAGCATCGGCCTGCAAGACCTCGACCCGGCGGTGCAACGGGCGGTCAATCGCCTGCAAAGCCTGGAAGAAACCCGCGCGGTGATCGACGCGGCACGCACGCTGCAGTTTCGCTCGATCAACATTGACCTGATCTACGGCTTGCCGAGACAGACACCCGAGAATTTTGCTCGCACCGTCGATGAAGTCATCAACCTGCAACCGGACCGCCTCTCGGTATTCAACTACGCGCACCTGCCGGAGCGCTTTATGCCGCAACGGCGAATCAACAGCGACGAACTGCCGACACCGGCGCAGAAACTGGAAATGCTCGAGGGCACCATCGAGCAACTGACCAACGCCGGTTACCGCTACATCGGCATGGACCACTTCGCGCTGCCCGACGATGAACTGGCGATTGCTCAGGAAGAATCAACGCTGCAACGCAACTTCCAGGGCTACACCACCCACGGCCATTGCGACTTGATTGGCCTGGGCGTCTCGGCCATCAGCCAGATCGGCGACTTATATTGCCAGAACAGCAGCGACCTGAATCAGTACCAGAACACGCTGGCCAGCGCGCAGCTAGCCACCAGCCGTGGGCTGCTGTGCACCACTGATGACCGCCTGCGACGTGCGGTCATCCAACAACTGATCTGCAATTTCAGCCTGGAATTCGCCCAGATCGAACAAGACTTCAACATCGACTTTCAGGGCTACTTCGGCGAACTCTGGCCACAGTTGCAGGGAATGGCCGACGACGGACTGATCGAGCTTGATAACGAACGGATCACCGTACTGCCCGCCGGACGATTGCTGGTGCGTTCGGTGTGCATGGTGTTCGACGCGTACCTGGAACAGCAAAATCGCCAGCGGTTTTCACGGGTGATCTAGAAATCACCGCACTGCAGGTCTACGAAATGCTGACTTTACGATCCTGCGACAAAATCGCCGCGTGCCTGAATGTCCTCCCGTGGGTTACCCTTACGGCTTATGTGTGTTTTCCCACAAGGATTGAAGAAATGTCCGAGCCAGTAAAATTGCGCGCTCATAATCAGGCCCATTGCAAGGATTGCAGCCTGGCCCCCCTCTGCTTGCCACTTTCTTTGAATCTGGAAGACATGGATGCGCTGGACGAAATCGTTAAACGTGGCCGCCCGCTGAAAAAGGGCGAATTCCTGTTCCGCCAGGGCGACACGTTCGATTCCGTTTATGCAGTACGCTCTGGCGCCCTGAAGACCTTCAGCCTCAGCGATGGCGGCGAAGAACAACTCACCGGTTTCCACCTGCCGAGTGAACTGGTCGGCCTGTCGGGCATGGACACCGAAAAACACCCGGTCTCGGCGCAAGCCATGGAAACCACATCGGTGTGTGAAATCCCTTTCGAACGCCTCGACGAACTGGCGCTGCAACTGCCGCAACTGCGCCGTCAGTTAATGCGCGTGATGAGTCGCGAGATTCGCGACGACCAGCAAATGATGTTGCTGCTGTCGAAGAAAACCGCCGACGAGCGCATCGCCACGTTCCTGGTCAACCTGTCGGCCCGTTTCCGCGCCCGGGGGTTCTCGGCCAACCAGTTCCGCCTGAGCATGTCGCGCAACGAAATCGGTAATTACCTGGGCCTGGCGGTGGAAACCGTGTCCCGGGTATTCACTCGTTTCCAGCAAAACGAACTGATCGCCGCTGAAGGCAAGGAAATCCATATCCTCGACCCAATCCAGCTCTGCGCCCTGGCCGGCGGTTCGCTAGAAGGCTGATTCGGCGATTGCGGCTGAGCGAAACGGTTCAGCCGCCGTTATACTGCGTCGTTTGCAGCCTGCCAGGATTCTTCGACTATGGCCTTCGACTCCTTCGACATAAAATCCCTCATCCGCCCTGTAATCGACTTTCCCAAGCCGGGCGTGATCTTTCGCGACATTACCCCGCTGTTCCAGTCCCCCACGGCCCTGCGCCTGGTGATGGACAGCTTTGCCCATCGTTATGTCGAGGCCGACTTCACCCATATCGGTGCGATGGACGCTCGTGGTTTTCTGATCGGTTCGGTCCTGGCCTATCAACTCAACAAGCCACTGGTGCTGTTCCGCAAGCAAGGCAAGCTGCCGGCCGACGTGCTAGCCGAGGGTTATGCGACCGAGTACGGCGAAGCGTTCCTTGAAGTTCACGCCGACAGCCTGTGCGAGGGCGATTCGGTGGTGATGTTCGATGACCTGATCGCCACTGGCGGTACGCTGATTGCGGCGGCAAACCTGATTCGACGCATGGGTGCTCGGGTTCATGAAGCGGCGGCGATCATTGATTTGCCGGGGTTGGGCGGGTCGCAGCGTCTGGAAGACATGGGGATTCCGACGTTTTGCCTGACGCAGTTTGCGTTGTCAGATAAGTAAGCAGCGCCTGGGCTGACGCCTTCGCGGGCAAGTCGGATCGCCGCACCGCTCGCTCCAGGTAAAGTGGCATCCGCAAATATGTGGCACGACGCTAACTTTGTAGGAGCGGGGCTTGCCCGCGAAAGCGTCAGTGGCAACACCATAGAACTCAAAGCCCCATCTGCTTACTGATGATCTCGTTCATCACTTCTCTGGTACCGCCACCGATCGACAGTATCCGATTGTCCCGGTACAACCGCTCAACCAGGCTCTCGCGCATATAACCGAGGCCACCGAGAATCTGCACCGCATCCGTAGTAATCCGATCAGCCGTGTCGGTAGCAAAATTCTTGGCCATGGAAATCTCCTTGATCACACTTTGCCCCGCCGCCATTTTCGCTGCCTGGCGATAGGTGAATTCCCGTGACACCTCCAGCGCCGTGGCCATTTCGGCCAGGCGATGCTTGAGTACCTGAAACTTGCCGATAGGTTTACCGAATGCCTCACGTTGGCGAGCCCATTTCAAGCTCTCTTCCAGCGCCATTTGGGCGGTCATGTTGGCCATTAGCGCCAGCGCCAGACGTTCGCTCTGGAAGTTGCCCATGATGCAAGCGAAGCCCATGTTTTCGGCGCCGATCAGATTTCCTACAGGTACCCGGCAATCGTCGAAGAACAGTTCGGCAGTGTCCGACGCCCACCAGCCCATTTTCTTTAAGCGACGACCGACCGTAAAACCGGGCGTGCCCTTCTCGATCAACAGCAGGCTGATGCCACCGAAACCCGGCACACCGGTACGCACCGCGACGGTGTAGAAATCCGCGCGGACGCCACTGGTGATAAAGGTTTTGCTGCCGCTGACCCGGTAGAAGTCGCCATCACGCACGGCGCGGGTTTGCAGGTTGGCGACGTCAGAGCCACCACTGGGCTCGGTAACCGCCAGGGCGCTGATTTTCTCGCCGGCGAGTACCTGCGGCACAACGCGATCGCGGACTTCAGGCCTGGCCCACTTGAGGATCGGCGGCAGGCCGATGTCCAGCGAGCCGAGCCCCGCCACCAAGCCGCCGGAGCCGCAGCGCATCAGCTCTTCGCTGGCGGCGACCTTGGCGAACAAATCGCCTTCGTGGCTGCCACCCAAGGGCCTCGGGATAACCGACCCCCAGAATCCCCGCCGCTCCGGCCTTTTGGTAGAGCTCACGGGGGAAGCTTTCAGCTTCTTCCCACTGGTCGATGTCCGGCAAGATCTCGCGCTCGACGAAGCGTCTGACGCTGTCGCGGACCAATTGGTGGCTGGGGTCGAAGTATTCCCGAAAGGCAGGCATCGGCGAGCTCCACTGAAGGTTCAGCGAACTTACCGAGCGCTTGCTTGGTTTTCAAGTGTCTTGCATTAATCAGATAGACCGTATCGCACCATTCGCGGGCAAGCCTCGCTCCTACAAGTGCAACGTTACAAGGAGCGAGGCTTGCCCGCGAAGGCGTCAGTTCAAACATTACAGAGTGATCGGTTTACGCCCGGCAAACGAATGCGCCAACGTCCCGCCATCCACCAATTCCAGCTCGCCGCCCAATGGCACGCCGTGGGCGATGCGCGAGGCGATCAGGCCTTTGTTGCTGAGCAATTGGGCAATGTAATGCGCTGTGGCTTCACCTTCCACGGTCGGGTTGGTCGCAAGGATGACTTCAGTGAAAGTGCCCGCCTCCTCGATCCGCGCCAGCAGTTGCGGAATACCGATGGCTTCCGGCCCGAGTCCGTCGAGCGGCGACAGATGACCCTTGAGCACGAAGTAGCGACCACGGAAACCGGTCTGCTCCACCGCATAGACGTCCATCGGTCCTTCCACCACACAGAGCAAGGTGTCGTCGCGACGGGTATCGGCGCATTGCGGGCAGAGGTCATCTTCAGTCAGCGTGCGGCACAACCGGCAATGGCCCACCCCCTCCATGGCCTGGCTCAGTGCCAGGGCCAGTCGCGAGCCGCCGCTGCGATCACGTTCGAGCAACTGCAACGCCATGCGCTGGGCGGTTTTCTGACCTACACCTGGCAAAATTCGCAGGGCGTCGATCAATTGGCGAATCAAAGGGCTGAAGCTCATGTGGAAAAGTCCGACAAAACAACGAGACGCGGTTTATACCCGCGCCTCTGTTTAGCGTCAAATTGCAGCGTCAATTACTCAGTCCTGGGCGACCCGAACAACCAGTTTGCCGAAGTTGCGTCCTTCCAGCAGACCGATGAACGCTTCGGGTGCCTGCTCCAGGCCATCGACCACGTCTTCGCGGAACTTCACCTTGCCGTCGCGCACCCACGGCGCCATGGCACTGACGAATTCCGGCTGACGGTCGCCATAATCGTCGAATACGATGAAGCCCTGGATGCGCGCACGTTTGGTCAAAATCGTCCGTTGCAACTGTGGCAGGTGATCCGGGCCGTTCGGCGCTTCGTGGGCGTTGTAGGACGCAATCAGGCCACAGAGAGGAATTCGTGCTTTAGGTTTGAGCAGCGGCAGCACTGCATCGAAAACCTTGCCGCCGACATTTTCGAAATAAATGTCGATGCCCTCGGAGCACGCCTTGGCCAATTCATCGGCGAAGTTCGGGCTCTTGTGGTCGATGCAGGCATCGAAGCCCAGCTCTTCAACCACATAACGGCATTTGTCCGCGCCACCGGCCACGCCGACCACGCGCAGGCCCTTGATCTTCGCCACCTGACCGACCACCGAACCCACCGCACCGGACGCCGCCGCAACCACCAGGGTTTCGCCGGCCTTGGGCTGACCGATGTCCATCAGCCCCATGTAGGCGGTTAGGCCCGGCATGCCCAGCACCCCCAGCGCCATCGATGGACTCGGCAGCCCGGACGGCACCGCAATGACATTGCGACCGTCACTGATGCTGTGGCTCTGCCAACCGGTGGAACCCACCACCAGATCACCTTCGTTGAATTTCGGATTCAATGAGCGCTCGACGCGACTCACAGCGCCACCGGTCATCACCTCGCCGATTTCAACCGGTGCGGCGTACGACGGCGCGTCGCTCATGCGTCCGCGCATGTAGGGATCCAGCGACAGAAAAAGGGTCTTGAGCAGCACCTGACCGTCGGCCAAGTCCGGTAGTGCAACGCGCTCCAGGCGGAAATTCTCCGGCGTCGGCGCGCCTACCGGGCGGGACGCCAGGACGATACGTTGGTTGAGGGTCAATGCGTCTGGCATGTGAGCGTCTCCTATGATCAATGAATTCGACGGTATAGGGGAGCAGACCGTTGTGGCGGTTTCGCGTTCGATGTTTCTACCTATTCTGATCGTTCCCACGCTCCGCGTGGGAATGCCTCAATGGACGCTCCGCGTCCGATTTGGGACGCGGAGCGTCCCGGGCTGCATTCCCACGCAGAGCGTGGGAACGATCGGTGTGGCAGAAACAAAAATGCCAGGCGCGATGCCTGGCATTTTTTTGTAACCCATCCGACGCGCTTTTGCGAATCAGAATGGCAGTTTCATACCCGGTGGCAGTTGCATGCCAGCGGTCATGCCGGACATTTTGTCCTGGCTGTTGGCTTCGATCTTGCGCACGGCATCGTTGACGGCGGCGGCGAACACAGCCTCCAGCATCTCTTTGTCGTCTTCGCTCAAGCCTTCGACCAGGCTTGGATCGATAGTCACGCGCTTGACGTCGTGACGACCGGTCATCACCACGGTGACCATATCGCCACCGGCTTTACCGGTGACTTCGGCGTTGGCCAGTTCTTCCTGCATCTTGGCCATTTTTTCCTGCATCTGCTGCGCCTGCTTCATCAGGCCGGCCATGCCACCTTTCATCATGGGAATCACCTCAAAAGTACTTGGATAAAAACAGCGCCCAGCCTTTCGACCGAACGCCTTCAGTTATTAGCCCTGAGTGACCAGAGTCTCGACAGGTTCAATAGTATCGTTACGGACCACTGCACCGAACTGCTGCATCATTTGCTGGATGAACGGATCACCGTGGATCGACTCTTCGGCCTCGCGCTGACGGTTCGCACGGCGCCGGGAGCCAGCCTGGGCCGGGGTTTCCTGCTCGGGCTTGATCAGCTCCACGCTCAGGCTCAGCGTACGCCCATGAAACTGATTCAACGCATCGTTCAACCGACGCTGTTGAGTCGCGTTGAACAACGCGCTGTGGGCAGGGTCCAGGTGTATCAGCCAGTTGTCACCCTCGACGGCGATCAGCGTGCAGTTGGCGGCGATGCTGCCGGTCATGCCGGAGATCGGCAGTTTCGGGAACAGCTCCAGCCATTGCAGCGCCAGACCGGTGGCCGGCATGGCGGCCGGTTCTGGCTCGGGTTCCGGCACTGGCTCGGCGGTGTGTTCGCTGGCCAGTTCGTCGAGGTAACTGTAGGCCGATTCCATATCCGGCTCGATGTAGTCTTCGTCCAGCGGCGGCTCGTCGTCCAGGTCGATGCCCGGCGTCGCGGCGTCGACTTCGGCCACCGACGGCTCTGGAATCGGCGCAGCGGCCCACTCCGGTGCGTCCGGCACCACGCTGTCGGGGGTCGGCAATGGCATCGGAGCCAATTCGGGTTGTTCGCCGGCAGTTTCCAGCACCGGCTCGACTACGGGTTCCTTAACGACTTCGGGCTCTATCGGGTCGTTCCAGGGCAGATCGACGATTGCTTCGACCGCTACTGCCTCAACCACAGGCTCGGGCACGACGACGGGCGCAATTGGCTCAGGCTCGGGCGATCGCACTGGAGCAACCACCGCCGCAACCGGCGCAGGCGCAACTGTTACCACTGCCGGTGCAACTGCCGCAGCGACAACCGGCGCAACAACGGGCGCAGCCACTGAGTTTGCGGAATCAACTGTGGCCTGGCTGATCCCCACTGGCTTTAGCGGTTGCCTCGGAGCGTCCGCGGTGTCTGCCGGTCGGAACGCGAGCATTCGCAGCAGGACCATTTCGAAACCACCGCGCGGGTCCGGCGCCAGCGGCAAGTCGCGGCGGCCGATCAGGCCCATCTGGTAATAGAACTGCACGTCTTCGGCCGGCAGCGCCTGGGCCAGTGCCAGCACCCGATCACGGTCGCCATGACCGTTGTCGACGCCTTCAGGCAGGGCCTGGGCGATGGCGACACGGTGCAGCACGTTGAGAATTTCCGAGAGCACGCCGTTCCAGTCCGGGCCTTGTTCGGCCAGATGACGGACGGCTTCGAGCAATGCCTTGGCGTCGCCTTCGATCAGCGCATGCAGAACGTCATAGACCTGACCGTGATCGAGCGTGCCGAGCATCGCCCGTACGTCGGCAGCCATGACTTTGCCTTCACCGAAGGCGATCGCCTGGTCGGTCAGGCTCATGGCGTCGCGCATCGAACCGTCGGCAGCACGGCCCAACAGCCACAGCGCGTCGTCTTCGAACGGCACGTTCTCGACACCCAGCACGTGGGTCAAATGCTCGACCACCCGCTCCGGCGTCATGTTCTTCAGAGAGAACTGCAGGCACCGCGAAAGAATCGTTGCAGGAAGTTTCTGCGGATCGGTGGTCGCCAGGATGAACTTGACGTAGGGCGGCGGCTCTTCAAGGGTTTTCAACAGCGCATTGAAGGAATGGCTGGAGAGCATGTGCACTTCGTCGATCAGGTAGACCTTGAAGCGCCCGCGGCTTGGCGCGTACTGCACGTTGTCGAGCAGCTCGCGGGTATCTTCGACCTTGGTCCGGCTCGCGGCGTCGATCTCGATCAGGTCGATGAAGCGGCCCTCATCGATCTCACGGCACACCGAGCACTCGCCGCAAGGCGTTGAAGTGATACCTGTTTCACAGTTCAGGCATTTGGCGATGATCCGCGCGATAGTGGTCTTGCCGACCCCGCGGGTACCGGTAAACAGATAGGCGTGGTGCAGTCGCTGGCTGTCCAAGGCATTGATCAGAGCCTTGAGCACATGGGTCTGGCCGACCATTTCGCGGAACGAGCGCGGACGCCATTTACGTGCAAGAACCTGATAACTCATCGAAAACCGTCGCAACGAAGGAACAGAAGCGGCTAATGCTAGCGGAGCAAGGCCAAAATTGCATCCGGTGTGCTCGTCTAATCTGGCTAAGAGGGTCTTTGCTGCAGGAACAGAGCGTCGGTTGCTATGTGCGCAACGATCCCGAGGTGCCCGCACAGCGCATTTTGCGCACCTTGCTGCGAATGAAAATGTCCGGTGAAATCGACGACATTATCCGGCTCTATATTGGCGCGGAGCCGCCAACGAGCACAATGGCAAGCCTTAGCCCGCCTGCTCCAGAATCTGCCATTGCGCTGGCGCGACAAAACCTTCGACCCAGCCCGGCACGTCTGCGGGCGGCATCGGCCGGGCAATGAAATAGCCTTGAGCAACTTCGCAGCCCAGGCGCAGCAGCAATTCACCGTGCTCGATACTTTCCAGCCCTTCGGCAATCACTTGCCGACCAAAGGCCCGAGCCAAGCCAATGACCGCCATGGTCAGGGCCAGATCATCACGATCATTAACGATGTCGCGCACGAACGACTGGTCGATCTTGATGGTTTGGGTTTGCAAACGCTTGAGGTAGCTCAGGGACGAATAACCGGTGCCAAAGTCGCCCAATGAAAACTGCACCCCCAGCGCCTGACAGGCCTGCATACAGTCACTGACATGCTGAATGTTCTCGATCGCCACCGACTCGACAATCTCCAGATCGAGCATCTGCGGAGCCACTTGGGCATGCCGGGCGAGCACGTGTTTGAGCCGGTCGACGAAATCCGTGCGCTGAAAATGTCGCGCCGCAATATTGATGCTGACTGGCCAGCCCTGCCCCACCTGCTGCCAGTGGTGCAACTGCGACAGGACCTGATCCATCACCCATTCACCAATATCGATGATCAGGTCCGTCTCCTCCACCAGCGGCAAAAACTCCCGTGCCGGTACCATCCCGTGTTGCGGATGCTCCCACCGCAACAACGCCTCGAAGCCGACAACCTCACCACGACGCATGTTCACCTTTGGCTGGAAATGCACGCGAAACTCACCGGCAGCCAGCGCCTGGCGCACTCGTTCGACCGTCTGGTGAGTGGCCTTGACCTCCTGATCCCGGGACACGTCGAACAAATGAAAGCGATTGCGACCGCTTTGTTTCGCCACGTACATGGCCTGATCGGCATGACGCAACAAGGTTTCGGCATCTTCATTGTCGTGAGGGAACAGGGTGACGCCGATACTGGCAAAAACATTGATGCCCTTGCCATGCAGCGAGTACGGCGCCGAAATGGCGCCGAGCACCCGGTTCAACGCCGCATGCAGTTCCGGCAGATCACGCACGTAACGCAGCACCAGCACAAACTCGTCACCGGCCAGCCGCGCCACCACATCTTCGCCGCGCACAATGACGCGCAAACGCTTGGCCACCTCGACCAACAGCAGATCGCCACTGGCATGCCCGTAGCCATCGTTGACCGCTTTGAAGCCGTCGAGGTCGAGCATGCACACCGCCAGCGGGATGTTTTCGTTCCGGGAGAACTCCAGCGCCTGATCCAGCAAATCCGAGAGAAACGCGCGATTCGGCAGCCCGGTCAGCACGTCATGCCCCACCCGCCATTGCAGTGAGTGCAGCAATTGGCGTTTTTCGCTGATGTCGAAACGAATCGAAAGATAACGGTCAACTCGCCCAGTGGCGTCATCGAGCACCGGCACCATGGTGCTCTCGACCCAATACAGGCTGCCATCCTTGGCGCGATTACAAATCTCGCCTTTCCAGATGTTGCCCAAGGCGATGGTGCGCCACATAGCAGCGAAGAAATCAGCTGAGTGCAGACCCGAGTTGAGGAGACGATGGTTCTGCCCGAGCAGCTCTTCGCGGCTATAGCCGGACACGGCACAGAATTGATCGTTGACGTGGGTGATCCGGCCGCTCAGATCGGTCTCGGAAAAAATCGCGGCAGCATCCACGGCCCTGCGGTATTTCTCATCCATGAGTCAGGCTCGTTGTCGCTAGCGGTGGTACCGCTCAACCAGTGCAGGATGCCTGGAGAGATGTTTTTATCGGTAATGCGAGGAGCACGATGTCTGCGGTTGATGGCCTCCTGACAGCAGAGATCAACTAACCTTATAGGTCCCAAATACCCTTTGGTAGCGGCGATTCTACGAAACGCATCACATTTTGCAAAGCAAGGTGATGGATCATGCAGTTGTCTAATGCAAAGATCTATCGTTAAGTTCTTGATTCTAAATGGGAATTAAGCGATGCAAATTTCAAGTTTGGGTGCGGCCATTCGACGCTACCGCAAGGTCGCCGGGCTTACTCAGGCTGAACTCGGCGAAAAAACCGGTTTTGACCCCAAAACCATCAGCCGCTTCGAAACCGGCACCTATACCCCCAGCGTGGAAGCCTTGTTCCTGCTTGCCGAGGCACTGGGTGTGAAGCTGAAAGCCTTTTTCGCAGATTTAGGCGATGAAGAAGAGCAGCGGGCGTATCTGTTCGGTGTCATACATAAAGCCACCCCAAAGGATCTGGGAAAGCTGATTGCAGCGGTTGACCAGGCCTTGTCCAAGCCTTAGTGCCAGAAATGAAAAAAGGAGGCCGAGTGTCGCATTCGACAACTCGGCCTCCTTTTATAGGTTCGTTCTGAGAAATCGGAAACGAAAAAACACCGCCCTGGACAAGATCCATGGCAGAGCAACAAGAATGTATTTTTAGACAGATAACGCGAGAGAGGACTCGCGGTGCGTTATGGAGGCAACCCCACCAGCCACACCCCGGCACACAATGTTCCCGCTGTGGCTGCTCCCTTCCGGGTCTGACCAGGTTCACGGGTAATCGTTGCGGGGGGACCGATGGGGTCACCATAACGACGCTCACCTGACGGCGAGCCGCGCCATTGTACCTATCTGAGACGAAGTTACAACCGTTCGGGCGGATTAAAAAATATGTGCTGCGTCAAGGACATGCGCAAGCCCTGAAAAGATCGGCCTGCGGCAGTTCCTACCCCTGCAACACCTCATCCGCCCGGCCGCCCTCCTGCTGGATCACCAGGTGGATGAAGTGCAGCTTGGCGATCACTGCTGCCGGCAGGACAAACGGATAGAAATCCGGCTGACCCATGCTGCGTGACAGTTCATTAAGCATGCCCGCCAGTTCGATCCACGCATTGACGAATGACAGGAACGCCGCGCCGCCGGGATGCTGCGGGTCGAAGAGAATGCTGGCCGGGAATGGCTTGTAGTCGAAGTCCATTTCCCGCGCGCTCATGCCGAATCCCAACGCCGTATCCACCGCGTCCATCATGTGCAGGTAGTGAGCCCAGGATTCGGCCCAATCCTCCCAGGGATGCATGGTCGCGTAGGCGCTGACGTAATGTTGCTGCCAGTCGAGCGGCGCGCCTTGCTGGTAATGCCGTTCGAGGGCCTCGGCGTAACTCGCGCGCTCGTCGCCGAACAGGCCGCGGAACGGCTCCAGCCAATGGCCGTTGGCGACCAGCCGATCCCAGTAATAATGCCCAACCTCATGACGAAAGTGCCCGAGTAGCGTGCGATAAGGTTCATGCATCTGCACCCGAATCTGCTCGCGATGTGCATCGTCTGCTTCTTTGATATCGAGGGTGATCAGACCCTTGGCGTGACCGGTGGTCGGCGGCTTGCCTTCGAGGTCGACACCAATGAAATCGAAGGCCAGGCCGGTCTCTTCGTCCAAGGTTTTGGGAATCACCTGCAAACCAAGACTGACCAACTGTGCAACCAGACGACGTTTGGCCGTTTCGACCTTGCGCCAGCGTTCGTGGTTTTCGGGAATCGACAGGTCGGGGATGGTGTGGTTCAGGCTACAGGCGATGCATAACGCATCGTGGTCATTGGCGGGGAGCAGCCAATTGCACGCGGCCGGGGAATCGAGGTTGGCGCAGCGGCGCAAGACACCCGCTTCGGGATCGGCGTCGAGTAACCAGGTATCGGCCTGCAAGCCGGGCTGCAGTGACGACAAGCGATTCTGCTCCGGTTGATAACCCAACGCCGCCGAACAGGCCAGGCACTGACTGTTGCGAAAAAACAGCGACTGCCCGCAGCGGCATTGCCAGACCTTACTGTTACGCGAGCTTTCGCCAATGAAGGGCGCAGCGATGCGTGAACTGAGCTGTTCAAAAAAGCGGTACATGGCGATCTCTCCCTGAGGCTTGCCAAGACTAGATCATTCTCTCGGCATGATCGTTCCCACGCTCTGCGTGGGAATGCCGCCCCGGACGCTCCGCGTCCGCTGTGACGCAGAGCGTCACGGGATGCGTTACCACGCAGAGCGTGGGAACGATCAACTAAACCGCAATACCGTGCTTACTCAGAAACTCGACAAAAGCCTCTTCATCGAGAACCTTCAATCCCAGCTCATTAGCCTTCGTCAACTTGGAACCTGCACCCGGCCCAGCGACCACGCAATGGGTCTTGGCCGATACCGAGCCCGCCACCTTGGCACCGAGGCTTTCAAGTTTGTCCTTGGCAATGTCACGGCTCATCAATTCGAGCGAACCGGTCAACACCCAGGTCTGCCCGGCCAGCGGCAAACCTTCAACGACTTTCTTCTCGCTCTGCCAGTGCATGCCGAAATCGCGCAGCTGTTTCTCGGCGGATTCAGCAGTTTGACGATTTTGCGCAACCGCGAAAAACTCGCGAACCGAGCTCGCCTGCTTCTCCGGCAGTGCCTGACGCATATCCAGCCAGTCGGCGCTGAAAACCCCTTCAAGCGAACCAAATTTATCGGCTAATTTCTGCGCCCCACCCGGCCCAACCGAAGGGATGTGCAACTTGTCGAGGAAGCCACCCAACGTGGTGCTCGCGGCAAACTCGGCACCCAGCTCGCCCTGATCCTGAATCTGCAGACCGTGCTTGAGCAGATCCTTGATCACCTGCTGGTTATGCGCATCTTCAAAGAAGCTGTGAATCTCATGAGCCACTTCCAGGCCAACGTCCGGCAAGTACGTGAGCACTTGCGGCAACGCCTGCTGAACCCGCTCCAGAGCGCCGAGGGAGCGCGCCAGCACCTTGGCCGTCTCTTCGCCGACATCGGGAATCCCGAGGGCGTAGATGAAGCGCGCCAGGCTCGGCTTCTTGCTGTCTTCGATGGCGCTGAGCAGGTTCTTGCTCGACAGTTCGGCAAAGCCTTCCAGGTCGACAATCTGCTCGAACGTCAGGGCGTACAGATCGGCCGGCGAATTCACCAGGCCTTCGTCCACCAGTTGCTCCACGCTCTTCTCGCCCAGGCCTTCGATGTCCATGGCGCGACGGGAGACGAAGTGAATGATCGCCTGCTTGAGCTGCGCACCGCAGGCCAGACGACCAACGCAGCGATACACCGCGCCTTCGCTGACGGTTTCGCGACCCTTGCTGCGCTTGACCAGTTGCGTGCGCTCGACATGGGAACCGCAGACCGGGCACTTCTCGGGAATCTGCACCGGCCGCGCGTTATCAGGGCGGCGCTCGGTGACCACTTGCACCACCTGCGGAATCACATCGCCGGCGCGACGGATGATCACGGTGTCGCCGATCATCAAGCCAAGGCGGGCCACTTCGTCCATGTTGTGCAACGTCGCGTTGGCCACGGTGACGCCGGCCACCTTGACCGGTTTCAAGCGCGCTACGGGCGTCACCGCACCGGTACGACCGACTTGGAATTCCACGTCGAGCAGTTCGGTGAGCTCTTCCATCGCCGGGAATTTGTGGGCAATCGCCCAGCGCGGTTCACGAGCGCGAAAACCGAGTTCACGCTGGGACGCAATACTGTTGACCTTGAACACCACGCCGTCGATTTCATACGGCAGCGAATTGCGGCGTTCACCAATGTCGCGGTAGTAATCCAGGCACTCATCGATGCCCTGCGCCAGCTTCAACTCATGACTGATTGGCATGCCCCAGGCTTTGAGTTGCTGCAGGTTACCAATGTGCGTGTCGGCAATATCGGCCGAAATTTGACCGATGCCATAGCAGCAGAATTCCAGCGGACGATTGGCGGTAATCTTCGAATCCAGCTGCCGCAAGCTGCCGGCCGCCGCGTTGCGCGGATTGGCGAAGGTCTTGCCGCCGACTTCCAGTTGCGTGGCGTTAAGGCGCTCGAAACCAGCCTTGGACATGAAGACTTCGCCGCGCACTTCCAGGGTCGCTGGCCAGCCAGTACCGTGCAGCTTGAGCGGGATGTTGCGCACGGTGCGTACGTTGACGCTGATGTCTTCGCCAGTAGTGCCATCGCCGCGAGTGGCACCGCGCACCAGCACGCCGTCCTGGTACAACAGACTGACCGCCAGGCCATCGAGCTTGGGTTCGCAGCTGTATTCCACCGCCGCACCGCCACCGAACAGATCACCGACCGGCAGGTCCAGCCCGTCGGTTACGCGACGATCGAACTCGCGCATGTCCGTTTCTTCGAAGGCGTTGCCGAGGCTGAGCATCGGCACTTCATGACGCACCTGAGTAAACGCCGACAGCGCCGCGCTGCCGACGCGCTGGGTCGGCGAGTCGCTGGTGATCAATTCGGGATTGACCGCTTCGAGGGCCTTGAGCTCATTGAACAACCGATCGTATTCGGCGTCCGGAATGCTCGGCTCGTCCAGCACGTGGTAGCGATAGTTGTGCTGATCCAGCTCAGCGCGCAGCTCTAGAATGCGGTTTTTGGCGGCGGTCATGGGTGTTCTCTCATAAAGCAAAAGAGCAGCCGAGGCTGCTCAATCTGTTGAAGCTGTACAAATCATTGTAATTGTAGGAGCCAGGCTTGCCGGCGAAGGCGTATTTAAGATCGCCTTCGCCGGCAAGCGTGGCTCCTACAGATCAACGCTTCTGGGTCAGGGCGCGACGTTCAAATTCAACGATGCGCTGACGGTAATGCTCAATCGTTTGGGCGGTCAGCACGCTGCGCTGATCGTCTTTGAGCTCACCGTTCAGCTCCTGGGACAGTTTGCGCGCGGCGGCCACCATCACGTCGAAGGCTTGCTTGGGATGACGCGGGCCTGGCAGACCGAGGAAGAAACTCACCGCTGGCGTGCTGAAGTGGTCGATGTCGTCCAGATCGAAGACGCCCGGCTTGACCGCATTGGCCATCGAGAACAGGACTTCGCCATTGCCGGCCATGCTTTCGTGACGGTGGAAGATGTCCATCTCGCCGAAACGCAGACCGCTTTCCAGAATGTTCTGCAACAGCGCCGGGCCTTTGAAGCCAGCGGCGTCGCGGCAGATCACGCTGATCACCAGCACTTCTTCGGCTTGCGGGTGTTCCTTTTCGCTGGTCGAACTCGACGCCTTGGTATCATCCGGGAAATCGTCGTCACGGCTGCTGAAGCTCGGGCCGCCGTCCAGATCCAGGTTGAGGTTCAAGTCGCCCTGGGATGGCTCGCCGTGGCCACGCTTGCCGCGTTTGGAACCCGATTCACGCGGTTCACGGGCAGGCATGCTCACCGACGGCAGATCGTGCTCGTCCAGATGCGGTTCTTTATGGGCATCCAGCACGCGGGGCGGGCCCAACAGCTCGGCGCTGGTGTCCTCGTCCGGCAGATTGGACAAACTCCGGTCAAGACGAAATTTCAGTTTTCCCTTTCCGCCGCGCATACGGCGCCAGCCATCGAAAAGAATACCGGCAATGACAATAATGCCGATGACGATCAGCCACTCGCGCAGACCGATTTCCATGTAATCCCGTGCCTCTATAAAAAATGCTGAAAAATAAGGGGTTTACAACTCGTAAACCGCTTTAAAACGTGGCGCCAACTCTATGTTCTGACAGGCGTTTTGCCCACGTATACGAAAAATTGACATTAAACTAGCACGACCAAAGGCAACTTTACACCGTCTGTCACAATGGCTTGCGCGAATATGTCGATTGGCCAGCAAGTCGGGGCAGGTAAAAAAGTCCTACAACTCGAAAAAACCTTTCCTACAAGCGCACCGACTCAGGCCTCCACCATCGCCATCGCCTCCTCAACATCCACTGCCACCAGACGCGAACAACCCGGCTCGTGCATCGTAACGCCCATCAGTTGATCGGCCATTTCCATGGCGATCTTGTTGTGGGTGATATAGATGAACTGCACCGTCTCGGACATCTCTTTGACCAGCCGTGCGTAGCGTCCAACGTTAGCGTCATCCAGGGGTGCGTCAACTTCGTCGAGCATGCAGAACGGCGCCGGATTCAACTTGAAGATCGCAAAAACCAGGGCCAGTGCGGTCAGGGCTTTTTCGCCACCGGAGAGCAAATGGATGGTGCTGTTCTTCTTTCCGGGTGGTTGCGCCATGATCGTCACCCCTGTATCGAGTAGATCTTCGCCCGTCA
The DNA here is from genome assembly GCF_054897825.1 of Pseudomonas sp. ZS1P83. Classification (NCBI taxonomy): domain Bacteria; kingdom Pseudomonadati; phylum Pseudomonadota; class Gammaproteobacteria; order Pseudomonadales; family Pseudomonadaceae; genus Pseudomonas; species Pseudomonas sp. ZS1P83. The sequence goes on along the minus strand of NZ_CM142706.1, from coordinate 1,267,363 downwards.
GTTCCAAATACGCGCGGCCTCCACCGAAAACTTTTGGGAAAAGCGCCTGTAATCCGCCATTGATCTGATCAAAGGTATCTTTGAAGCGGTTACGGGTTTCCTTGTCGATCTTGCGAATCACGTTTTCGAGGGTGTCCAGTGCTTCCACCAGATCGGCGTTCTGTGCATCCAGATAACGTTTACGCTCGGATTGTTGCTGGTATTCGTCGATGGCCGCGAGGTTGATCGCGCCGAGACGCTGAATGCGTGCGGCAATGCGTTCGAGTTCTTCTTCGGCGTCCTTCTCGTTGGCCTCGGCCACCAGCGTGGCGAGCACGCCGGGGAGGTCGTAGCCGTCCTCGAGCAATTGATCTTCGAGGGTCTTGCGGCGCACGGTCAGGGCTTGCCATTCCATGCGTTGGTGTTCGAGTTGGCCGCGGATCAATTGGGATTGTTGCTCGGCCTGATTGCGGCGTTTCTCGGCGTCGCGCAATTCGCGATCCGCATCTTCCAGGGCGATCTGCGCAGTCTTGAGTTCTTCGTCGACCGTCATGCGCTTGTCGAGCAGCTCTTCAAGTTTCAACCGCAGCTCTTCCAGCGGCGCCTCGCCCTCCTCCAGGTTGAGACTCAGCTGTTCGCGTTTTTCGGTCAGGCGCTCGGACTGCATTTCCAGACGTTCCAGCGCCTGACGCGTGGAATCGTGCTGGGCCTTGAGCGAACCCAGACGCACCGCCAGTTGATGCGCGTGATCCTTGTGCTGCCGGGCTTCCTGACGCACTCGATCGAGGCGCTCGCGCAGGCTGTCGCGTTGGGCCAGCAGCAATTCGCGCTGCTCGGTGTCCAGCGCCATGCTGTCGAGGGCATCCTGCAATTGCAGGCGCGCTTCGCCGATGTTTTCGTGTTCAAGTGCGCGCTGCTCGCCCAGCTCGGTCAGCTCTTCGTCGAGACGAGTACGGCGCAAGGTCAGTTGTTCGGCCTTGGCTTTACCGGCGGACAACTGGGCTTTCAGCTCACCTTGCTGACGCGCTTCGTCTTGCAGCAGACGGCGCAAATGTTCGCGACCGTTTTCCTGCTGACGCTGCTGCGCCCTGAGATTTTGAAGTTGGGTTTCCAGGGTTTCGACCGTGGCTTCGCGCTCATCGCGTTCAAGGCCCAGGCGCTGGATTTCCTGACCACGGGCCAGCACACCGCTTTGCGCTTCGCTGGCTCGGCGCACACGCAAAAAGTGTCGACCGACCCAGTAACCATCGCGGCTAATCAGACTCTCGCCGGCGCTCAATTGACTGCGCAGGGCCAAGGCCTGTTCGAGGCTGTCGACCGGTTTAATTTGCCCCAACCATGGCGACAGATCGATCTGCGCTTCCACTTTATCGAGCAAGCTGCCGGGCACGCGCGCACCATCACTGGCCGGGCTGAGCAACCGCAAATCGCCTTGGGCAAAACCGGCCAGATCGAAATCGCCGAAGTCATCCACCAACACCGCTTGCAGGTCGGCGCCGAGCACGGTTTCCACCGCCAGCTCCCAACCGGCTTCGACTTTCAGGTCTTCGGCCAGACGCGGACGGTCCGCCAAATGTTGTTCGCGCAGCCATTCGGCGGTGCCGGTGCCCGGATCGAGTGCGGCTTGCTGCAAGGCTTCAAGGGAAGCGAGGCGACCGTTGAGGCGCTGTAAATCACCTTGAGCCTGCTGCTGATTTTGCAGCGCCAATTGCAACTCCTGACGCAGTTGCTCAAGGCGTTCGACCTGAGCTTCTTCGCTGGCCTGCAAATCTTCAAGCGTGGCCTCGGAAGCGGCCAACTGCTCACTGAGCTCCATGATCGCCGCGTCTTCCGGGTCCGCCGACAGCAACGCGCGTTCCTCGCCAAGACGCTTCTGACGATCGGCCAGTCGCTCCATGCTGGTTTCCAGCTGCTGGATGCGCGACTGCTGCACTTCAGACTGACGACGAGGCTCGGCAGCGGTGAGGTTGAACGTGTCCCACTGCTCCTGCCAGCCGTGCATGGTGGTTTCGGATTCTTCCAGCGCGGCGGCGGCCTCTTCGGCGGCGGCGCTGGAGACCTCCTGTTCCGGGGTGAGCAAGTCCAGCTCTTCGCCGAGTGTCTGCAGCAAGGTGCGATCGAGGCCCAGATGAGACTCGGTTTCCAGACGCGCACGCTCGGCCTCTTTCAGGTCGTCCTGCAATTGGCGCAGGCGCTGCTGTCCATGCTGGATGCTCTGCTCGACCCGGGCGATGTCGCCGCCGACCGAATAGAAGCGCCCCTGCACCAGATTGAAGCGCTCGGACAGGTCGTGGTGACCGTCGCGCAGGCGTTCGATAGCCGCGTCGGCATTGCGCTGCTCAGCCACCAGAGCTTCGAACGTGACTTCCTGAGTGCCGATAATCGCTTCGCGTTGACCGACCTGCTCGTTCAACGCCTGCCAGCGCAGGGCCGACAGCTGAGCCTTGAGCTGACGCTCCTCGCCCTTGTATTCCTGATACTTCTTGGCAGCCTCGGCCTGGCGGTGCAAGCGTTCAAGCTGACGCTCGAGCTCTTCGCGCAGGTCGGTCAGGCGGGCTAGGTTTTCGTGGGTGCGACGGATGCGATTTTCGGTCTCGCGCCGGCGCTCCTTGTATTTGGAGATGCCGGCCGCTTCTTCAATAAAGTTGCGCAGGTCTTCGGGCTTTGACTCGATCAGCTTGGAGATCATCCCCTGCTCGATAATCGAATAGCTGCGCGGGCCCAGGCCTGTACCGAGAAAGATGTCGGTGATATCGCGGCGGCGGCATTTGGTGCCGTTGAGGTAATAGGTTGTCTGGCTGTCGCGGGTTACTTTGCGGCGAATGGAAATTTCCGCATAGGCGGCGTATTCGCCGAGCAGAGTGCCGTCGGAGTTATCGAACACCAGCTCGATGCTGGCCTGACTCACCGGTTTACGACTGGTGGAGCCGTTGAAGATGACGTCAGTCATCGACTCGCCGCGCAGGTTCTTGGCCGAACTCTCGCCCATCACCCAACGGACGGCGTCGATGATGTTCGACTTGCCGCATCCATTGGGCCCGACCACTGCCGCCATGTTACTGGGGAAGTTCACCGTGGTCGGGTCGACGAAGGATTTGAACCCCGCCAGCTTGATGCACTTTAGCCGCACGCTTAAGCGTCCGTCAGGGCAGAAACCACCAGATCGCAGCTACGCTGGGCATACGCCGTCAGCACGATGCGGATCTGCGGAAAATCTCGGGCCAGCACGGCGGCGAGCAAGCGTTCGAACAGCTCGAGGAACTCGCTCATCGAGGCCTTGCGCTGTTCCAGGGCGAGGAAATACGCGCGGCTCATGGCCGGCTGCAGGTTCTCGACGGTTTCCTGCAAGTACGGGTTGTTGGCGAACGGATACGCGGCACGCATCACACTGAAGCTGTCGTCGACGAAGGTGCGAATGTCCTGACGTTCGTAGCTGGCGGTCAGACGCTGCTGGATTTGCACGAACGGCGCCATGTCGGCCTGGACTTGCCAGCCGCTGGCCACTGCATTGCCCAGCAGAATGTAAAGCTCGCTCATCAGCGTGCACAGGCTCCGGACCTTGTGGACCGTGAGCTCAGTCACGTGGGCGCCGCGTCGCGGTAGAATCGCGATCAGGTGGCGGCGCTCGAGGATCAGCAAGGCCTCACGGACCGAACCGCGGCTGACATTGAGGGCCAGCGTGACCTTCTGTTCCTGGATGCGCTCCCCGGGCTTCATTTCGCCACGAATGATGCGTTCGGCGAGGTGGTGAGCAATTTGCTCGGCGAGGCTGTCCGGCGCCTTGAACGTCATGGTTGTCCTTCAAACTCTTCGATCTGCACAAGCGGCGCAGTGTACCGCACATAAAGGGTCATGGCGGAGTGCCCACTCGGCGGTTTTTGGCACGATTCAAGCAAAAAGCAGGCTATCCCGTGAGGGTCAATAATGAAGTAACGAGTCGTTGATCGACAAAATGCTATTTCCTGACCTTTAAGTCAGAAAATCATTGACCGGAAAGTCAGACCTGATAAATTCGGTTCAAGTCGGTTAACAACAATAATGAGTCTGCGAGGCCTTCCGTGATCCAGTTTTTACTTAACCAGGAACTCCGTAGCGAGCACGCCCTGGACCCAAACCTGACCGTGCTCAATTATCTGCGCGACCATGTGGGCAAACCCGGCACCAAAGAAGGCTGCGCCAGCGGTGACTGCGGTGCATGCACCGTGGTGGTCGGCGAGCTGCAAACGGATGACGATGGCCGCGAACATATTCGCTATCGCAGCCTCAACTCGTGCCTGACGTTCGTTTCGTCACTGCACGGCAAACAACTGATCAGCGTCGAAGACCTCAAGCACCAGGGCCAACTGCACAGCGTGCAGAAAGCCATGGTCGAATGCCATGGCTCGCAATGCGGTTTCTGCACGCCAGGCTTTGTGATGTCGTTGTTCGCGCTGCAAAAGAACAGCGATCAACCGGATGCTCATAAAGCTCACGAAGCGCTGGCCGGCAACCTCTGCCGCTGCACCGGCTATCGGCCGATTCTGGCTGCCGCCGAACAATCCTGCTGCGGCAAGCAACCGGATCAGTTCGATGTTCGCGAAGCCGACACCATTGCTAGACTGAAAGCCATCGCACCTACCGACATCGGCGAACTCAACAGCGGCGACAAACGCTGCCTGGTGCCGCTGACCGTCGCCGATCTGGCTGACCTCTACGACGCTTATCCAGAGGCTCGCCTGCTGGCTGGCGGTACGGATCTGGCGCTGGAAGTCACTCAGTTCCACCGCACCCTGCCGGTGATGATTTATGTGGGCAACGTCGCCGAGATGAAGCGCGTCGAACGCTTCGACGATCGCCTGGAAATCGGCGCCGCCACGTCCCTCTCCGATTGCTACGAGGCCTTGAAGGCCGAGTACCCGGACTTCGGCGAACTGTTGCAGCGTTTCGCCTCTTTGCAGATCCGCAACCAGGGCACCCTCGGCGGCAATATCGGCAACGCCTCGCCGATCGGTGACTCCCCGCCCCTGCTGATTGCACTCGGCGCGCAGATTGTCCTGTGCAAAGGCGAAGTCCGCCGCACGATGGCGCTGGAAGATTACTTCATCGATTACCGGGTCACCGCGCGTCAGGAAAGCGAGTTCATCGAAAAGATCATCGTGCCTCGCGCCAGCGCCGAACAATTGTTCCGCGCCTACAAGGTGTCGAAGCGTCTGGACGATGACATTTCCGCGGTCTGCGCTGCGTTCAACCTGCGCATCGACAATGGCGTGATCGCCGATGCCCGCGTCGCCTTCGGCGGCATGGCGGCTACACCAAAACGCGCCAAGGCCTGCGAAGCTGTATTGCTCGGCGCCACTTGGAACAACGACACCGTCGAACGCGCCTGCACCGCATTGGCCGAAGATTTCACGCCGCTCTCGGACTTCCGCGCCAGCAAGGAATACCGCCTGCTCAGCGCGCAGAACCTGCTGCGTAAATACTTCATCGAACTGCAAACACCGCACATCGAGACTCGGGTGACCGCTTATGTCTAATCATCACGCCGTAGAGAAGACTCAAGCCGAATTGGCTGAATTGTTCGCCAAGGACCTGACCACCGGCGTCGGCCGCAGCGTCAAGCACGACAGCGCCGACAAGCATGTGTCCGGTGAAGCGCAGTACATCGACGATCGCCTGGAGTTTCCGAACCAGCTGCACGTTTACGCACGCCTGTCGGACCGTGCTCACGCGAAAATCATCAGCATCGACACCCAGCCTTGCTACGCCTTCGAAGGCGTGCGCATCGCCATCACCCACAAAGACGTGCCGGGTCTGAAAGACATCGGCCCATTGCTGCCGGGCGACCCGCTGCTGGCCATCGACGATGTGCAATTCGTCGGTCAACCAGTGCTCGCCGTCGCCGCGAAAGACCTGGAAACCGCACGCAAAGCCGCCATGGCCGCGATCATCGAATACGAAGATCTCGAACCGGTGTTGGACGTGGTCGAAGCCCTGCGCAAACGCCACTTCGTACTCGACAGCCACACCCATCAGCGCGGCGATTCGGCCAGTGCGTTGGCCACCGCCGAGCATCGCATCCAGGGCACGCTGCACATCGGCGGCCAGGAACACTTCTACCTCGAAACCCAGATCTCTTCGGTGATGCCGACTGAAGATGGCGGGATGATCGTTTATTGCTCGACGCAGAACCCCACCGAAGTGCAGAAACTGGTGGCCGAAGTGCTCGATGTGTCGATGAACAAGATCGTCGTCGACATGCGCCGCATGGGCGGTGGTTTCGGCGGCAAGGAAACCCAGGCCGCCAGCCCGGCATGCCTGTGCGCAGTGATCGCGCACCTCACCGGGCAACCGACCAAAATGCGCCTGCCGCGCGTCGAAGACATGCTGATGACCGGCAAGCGTCACCCGTTCTACGTCGAATACGACGTGGGCTTCGACAGCACCGGTCGGCTGCACGGAATCGCTCTGGAGCTGGCTGGGAACTGCGGTTGCTCGCCAGACTTGTCGGCGTCGATTGTTGACCGCGCAATGTTCCACGCCGACAACTCGTACTACCTGGGCGATGCGACCATCAACGGTCATCGCTGCAAAACCAACACCGCGTCGAACACCGCTTACCGTGGTTTCGGCGGCCCGCAGGGGATGGTCGCCATCGAAGAAGTGATGGACGCGATTGCCCGCCATCTGGCCCTTGATCCGCTGGCCGTGCGCAAGGCCAACTACTACGGCAAGACCGAGCGCAACGTTACCCATTACTACCAGACCGTCGAGCACAACATGCTCGAGGAAATGACCGCCGAACTCGAAGAAAGCAGCCAGTACGCCGAGCGCCGCGAAGCGATTCGTCGCTACAACGCCAACAGCCCGATCCTGAAAAAAGGCCTGGCGCTGACCCCGGTGAAATTTGGTATTTCCTTCACCGCCAGTTTCCTCAATCAGGCCGGCGCACTGATCCACATCTACACCGATGGCAGCATCCACCTGAACCATGGCGGCACTGAAATGGGCCAGGGTTTGAACACCAAGGTCGCGCAGGTTGTGGCCGAAGTGTTCCAGGTGGAAATGGACCGCGTGCAGATCACCGCGACCAACACCGACAAGGTCCCGAACACTTCGCCGACCGCCGCTTCCAGCGGTGCCGACCTCAACGGTAAAGCCGCGCAGAACGCCGCTGAAATCATCAAGAAACGCCTGGTTGAATTTGCCGCGCGGCAGTACAAGGTCAGCGAAGAAGACGTGGAATTCCACAACGGTCACGTGCGGGTTCGCGATCACATCCTGACCTTTGAATCGCTGATCCAGCAGGCGTATTTCGCTCAGGTGTCGCTGTCGAGTACCGGGTTCTACAAGACCCCGAAAATCTTCTACGACCGCAGCCAGGCCCGAGGTCGGCCGTTCTACTACTACGCCTTCGGTGCAGCCTGTTGCGAAGTGATCATCGACACCTTGACCGGTGAGTACAAGATGCTGCGCACCGACATTCTGCATGACGTCGGCGACTCGCTGAACCCGGCGATCGACATTGGCCAGGTCGAGGGTGGTTTCATCCAGGGCATGGGCTGGCTGACCATGGAAGAACTGGTGTGGAACAACAAAGGCAAACTGATGACCAACGGCCCGGCCAGCTACAAGATCCCGGCGGTGGCGGACATGCCGCTGGACCTGCGCGTGAAGCTGGTGGAAAACCGTAAAAACCCGGAAGACACGGTGTTCCATTCCAAGGCCGTGGGTGAGCCGCCGTTCATGCTTGGCATCGCGGCGTGGTGTGCGATCAAGGACGCCGTGGCGAGCCTTGGCGACTACAAGCATCAACCGAAAATCGACGCACCGGCGACGCCGGAGCGGGTGTTGTGGGGCTGTGAGCAGATGCGCCAGTTGAAGGCGGCCAAGGCTGTCGAAGCTGAGCCGGAGTGGGCTTCGCTTTAAGACCGAGGCGCGGCCTTCGCGGGCAAGCCTCGCTCCTACAGATTGGCGGTGTATCGCGATAATACATTCGCCGCAAAACTTGTAGGAGCGAGGCTTGCCCGCGAAGAGGCCCGAACAGACAACAGAGATGTTGAGGTGAAACATGTACAACTGGATCGACGCCCTCGCCGACCTGCAAACCCAAGGTGAACCCTGCGTGTTGGTGACCATCATCGAAGAGCTCGGCTCGACGCCGCGCAATGCCGGTTCGAAGATGGTCATCAGCACCACCCAGACCTTCGACACCATCGGTGGCGGGCATCTGGAATACAAGGCCATGCAGATCGGCCGGGAAATGCTTGCCAGTGGCAGGCAGGACACCCATCTGGAGCGCTTCAGCCTCGGCGCCAGCCTGGGCCAGTGCTGCGGCGGCGTGACCGTGTTGCTGTTCGAGCCGATGGGCCAGGTCCAGGCGCAAATCGCCGTGTTCGGCGCCGGCCATGTCGGTCGGGCGCTGGTGCCGCTGCTCGCCAGCCTGCCCTGCCGGGTGCGCTGGATCGACTCGCGGGAAGCCGAGTTCCCCGAACAGATCCCTCATGGCGTACGCAAAATCGTCGCCGAGGAACCTGTGGATGAAATCGATGACCTGCCCGCCGGCAGCTATTGCATCGTCATGACCCACAACCATCAGCTCGACCTCGAACTCACCGCCGCGATCCTCAAACGCAACGACTTCGCCTACTTCGGCCTGATCGGTTCGAAGACCAAACGAGTGAAATTCGAACACCGATTGCGTGACCGTGGTTTCGACAGCGCCGTGCTGCAACGCATGCGCTGCCCGATGGGCATCGGCGAAGTCAAAGGCAAGTTGCCTGTGGAAATCGCCATCTCCATCGCCGGCGAAATCATCGCCACCTATAACGCCAATTTCGGCCAGCACACTGCCAGCGCCGGATCATCGATTGCCAAACTGCTGCCTGCTTCACGCCGCAGCCAAGCCTCGAACTGACAAGTCTAAAAATTGAGAGCTCCCATGCCTTTGACTCGAAAAGCCTACCGCGCCGCCATTCTGCACAGCATCGCCGACCCCGCTGAAGTGGGCATCGAAGCCTCGTATGAGTATTTCGAGGACGGCCTGCTGGTGGTCGATAACGGCCAGATCAGCGCCGTCGGCCACGCCAGCGAATTGCTGCCGACCCTGCCGGCCGACATCGAAATCACCCATTACCAGGATGCCTTGATCACCCCAGGCTTCATCGACACCCACATTCATTTGCCGCAAACCGGCATGGTCGGTGCCTACGGCGAGCAACTGCTGGACTGGCTCAACACTTACACTTTCCCGTGCGAAAGCCAGTTCGCCGACAAGGCCCACGCCGACGAAGTCGCGGGCATTTTCATCAAGGAACTGCTGCGCAACGGCACCACCACCGCGCTGGTATTCGGCAGCGTGCATCCACAATCGGTGAATTCGTTCTTCGAGGCCGCCGAGCAGCTAGACCTGCGGATGATCGCCGGTAAGGTGATGATGGACCGCAACGCCCCGGACTACCTGACCGACACCGCTGAATCCAGCTATGTCGAAAGCAAGGCGCTGATCGAACGCTGGCACGGCAAGGGTCGCCTGCACTACGCGGTCACCCCGCGCTTCGCCCCGACCAGCACCCCGGAACAGCTGACCCTTGCAGGCCAGTTGCTCAGCGAATTCTCCGACCTGTACATGCAGACCCACATCAGCGAAAACCTCAAGGAAGTCGAGTGGGTCAAGGAGCTGTTTCCGGAGCGCAAGGGCTACCTGGACGTCTACGACCACTACAAACTGCTCGGCGAGCGCTCGGTATTCGCCCACGGCGTGCACCTGTGCGACGACGAGTGCGCGCGGCTGGCGGAAACCGGCTCGGCGATCGCCTTCTGCCCCACCTCGAACTTCTTCCTCGGCAGCGGCCTGTTCAACCTGCCGATGGCTGAGAAGCACAAATTGAATGTTGGTTTGGGCACAGACGTCGGTGGCGGCACCAGTTTCTCGCTGCTGCAGACCCTGAACGAAGCCTACAAGGTCATGCAGATGCAAGGTGCGCGACTGAGCCCGTTCAAGTCGCTATACCTGGCGACCCTCGGCGGTGCCCGCGCGTTGCGCCTGGAAGACAAGATTGGCACCCTGCAACCGGGCACCGACGCCGACTTCCTGGTACTGGACTACAACGCCACGCCGCTGCTGAGCTATCGCTTGAAGCAGGCCAATAACATTGCAGAAACGTTGTTTGTATTGATGACGCTGGGGGATGACCGGACTGTTCTGCAGACGTATGCGGCGGGGAATCAGGTGCATCAGCGCTAAAAACTCTTCACGCTGATCGTTCCCACGCTCTGGTCTGCGTAGGAACGATCAGATACTCAAAAAAAATCCCCCGCAACCGGAAGGCTGCGGGGGATTTTTATCATCGGTACTTCAGAGTTTCGCGACCGGCCGCCCTGGCTTCTTGGTCTGCAACAAATGCGAGAACACCGCATGCAAATCATCCGATGCGCTTTCTTCGTCGAGGTTGAGTTTGCTGTCGATGTGATCCATGTGATGCATCATCAGGTCCACCGCCAGCTCAGCGTTGCGCGCTTCGATGGCGTCGATCAGCTGGGTGTGCTCATCGTAGGAACAGTGGGAGCGATTGCCGCTTTCGTACTGGGCAATGATCAACGAAGTCTGGGACACCAGACTGCGCTGGAAGCTGATCAGCGGCGCGTTTTTCGCCGCTTCGGCCAACTTCAAGTGAAACTCGCCCGACAGACGGATACCGGCACCGCGATCGCCACGGGAGAAGCTGTCGCGCTCGTCGTTGACCATCTGGCGCAACTCGGCAATCTGTTCGCCAGTGGCGTGCTGCACAGCCAATTCAGTGATCGCTCGCTCCACCAGACGCCGGGCCAAGAACACTTGGCGAGCCTCTTCGACACTCGGGCTGGCGACGACAGCGCCACGGTTCGGACGCAGCAGCACGACGCCTTCATGGGCCAGGCGCGACAGCGCGCGGCGAATGATGGTGCGACTGACCCCGAAAATTTCCCCCAGCGCTTCTTCGCTCAACTTGGTGCCGGGCGCCAGACGCTGTTCGAGGATGGCCTCGAAGATATGCGCGTAGACAATATCGTCCTGGGTACCGCTACGGCCGGCTTTGCCTGCTCGCGGTTGTTTCTTTAGGGGTTGCAACTGTTCGTTCATGGGCACTCGAGTCGGAAGAACTGCGGCGAATTGACCGTGACTGTAATACGGCACAGTGGGTCGCTGGCAAGTATCGCGTAAAAAACACTGCGATTGTACACAATGGAGGGTGGCTACACGACTGTACCGTTGTTTGCGGCCTCGGCTGTATTGCAACGCTTGGTTACTTTTGAGTTTAGGCTTGATCGCAGGATCCGCAGCTTGAACGCGATCCCCTGTAGGAGCAGAGCTTGCTAGCGAAGGCGGTTTAACATTCAACATTTATGTCGACCTGAGCCTCTGCCTTCGCGGCAAGCTCCGCTCCTACATTGTTCAGCGTTGATTCGACATCTTTATCAGAACAAGGAACACCGCGGTCATGAACGACGCCACGCACACGCAGCTCCGCCCTTTTGCCGATACGTCGCCCTCGGCGATCGTCGCCGGATTCATTGCGATGATGACCGGTTACACCAGCTCGCTGGTCCTGATGTTCCAGGCCGGGCAAGCGGCGGGTCTGACCAGCGGGCAGATTTCGTCGTGGATCTGGGCGATCTCCATTGGCATGGCGGTGTGCTCGATTGGCCTGTCTTTGCGCTATCGCACCCCCATCACGATCGCCTGGTCGACCCCCGGCGCGGCGTTGCTGATCACCAGTCTGGGCGGCGTGAGTTACGGCGAAGCCATTGGTGCCTACATTACCTGCGCGGTACTGGTGACCCTTTGTGGCCTGACCGGCAGCTTCGAACGGCTGGTGAAGAAGATTCCAGCGTCATTGGCCGCAGCCTTGCTGGCGGGAATTCTGTTCAAGATTGGCAGCGAAATCTTCGTCGCCGCCCAGCATCGCACTGCTCTGGTACTGGGGATGTTCTTCACTTACCTGGTGGTCAAGCGCCTGTCGCCGCGTTATGCCGTGCTGGCCGCGCTGTTGATCGGCACGACGCTGTCGGGGTTCATGGGGCTGCTGGATTTCAGCGGTTTCCATCTGGAAGTGGCGACGCCGGTCTGGACCACGCCGCACTTCTCCCTGGCCGCGACCATCAGCATCGGCATCCCGCTGTTTGTCGTGGCAATGACGTCGCAGAACATGCCGGGCATCGCCGTGCTGCGCGCTGACGGTTACACCGTGCCGGCCTCGCCGCTGATCACCACCACCGGCATCGCCTCGTTACTGCTGGCGCCGTTCGGTTCCCACGGGATCAACCTGGCGGCCATCAGTGCAGCGATTTGCACCGGGCCGCATGCCCATGAGGATCGTAACAAGCGCTACACGGCGGCCGTCTGGTGCGGGATTTTCTACGGGATCGCCGGGGTGTTTGGCGCAACGCTGGCAGCGTTGTTTGCCGCGCTGCCGAAAGAGTTGGTGCTGTCGATTGCGGCACTGGCGTTGTTCGGCTCGATCATCAATGGCTTGAGCATTGCCATGAGCGAAGTGAAGGAACGTGAAGCGGCGCTGATTACCTTTATGGTCACAGCGTCGGGGCTGACGCTGTTTTCCATCGGTTCGGCGTTCTGGGGGATTGTGGCGGGGGTTCTAACGTTGGTGGTTCTGAACTGGCGTAAAGCTTAAAGACCCGTAGGAGCAAGGCTTGCCCGCGATAGCGTCCCTGAGATCGCCATCGCGGGCAAGCCTTGCTCCTACAAAAAGCGGGCATAAAAAAACGGCGACCCTTGGGTCGCCGTTTTTTAGAACATCAAGCTACCGGATTGATCGGCTTTTCCGGGTACCAGACGTCGATCAGCGGGCTGACGGTTGCTTCAGTCAGTTCGCTGCGGCCTTTGAGCCAGGCTTCAACTGCGGCACGCTGCTCTTCGGAAACCGAGCCACGCTTCTGCAGGCAAACCAGACCGAAGTCGTCGCCGCCAACATAGCCCAGACCGTTGGCTTCCATGGCTTCTTTCAGGAACGCGTCGAGGAAAGCATCAATGGCTTCATCAGCCAAATCTTCTTTGAAATCCAGGTTCAGTTCGAAACCCAGCTCTTGAAATTCATCGACGCACAGTTTTTTGCGCAGACGCTGGGAACGGTTAGTCGCCATTGGAACAATCCTCATAAGTAATAACGGGCGGCACTTTAGCAGTTTAAGGCGCCGATTGCCCGTCTCTCTGGGTTGCAGGCCCTACCGTCGGTAAAAAAATAGCGGATTAGAGGACCAGGGTACGGCACAAGCCGCTACACCTTGGGGCATAATGCCGACACTTTCATGACCGCTGAGGGAATTTATCTTCATGCCCTCGTCTTTTTCCCCCTCGGCTGTAGGGTTTTATTTCACATGATCAAATCTTTGCGTCCATTGTTACTGGCCGGTTTTCTACTCCCTCTGGCCTTCACTGTTTCCGCCGCCCCGATCAATACCGCGCTGTCGCCTAACGTTGAAAAAGCCCTCAAGGCCAGCAAGCTGCAGGACAACGCCCTGTCGCTGGTGATGATCCCGCTCAATGGCCCTGGCACCCCGACCATTTTCAACGCTGACGTGTCCGTCAATCCGGCCTCGACCATGAAACTGGTCACCACTTACGCGGCGCTGGAAATGCTCGGCCCTAACCACCAGTGGAAAACCGAGTTTTACACCGATGGCACCCTCAGCGGCGGCATCCTCAACGGTAACCTCTACCTCAAGGGTGGCGGCGATCCGAAGCTGAACATGGAAAAACTCTGGTTGCTGATGCGTGATCTGCGCGCCAACGGCGTGACGCAAATCACCGGCGACTTGGTGCTGGACCGCAGTTTCTTCGTACAACCGCAACTGCCGCAGTTCAACGACGATGGCAATGACGAGAACAAACCGTTCCTGGTCAAACCCGATTCGTTGATGGTCAACCTTAAGGCCCTGCGTTTTGTGGCGCGTAACGACAACGGCAGGGTTCTGATTTCGGTAGAACCGCCGATTGCCACGATTCGCATCGAAAACCAGGTCAAAGCCGTCAACTCCAAGCAATGCGCCGGTGGCGTGCGTTACAACCCGGTAACCCAGGCCGATGGCAGCGTGACCGTGACGGTCGGTGGCCAGTTGGGCGAGGGCTGCAGCTCCCAGACTTATCTGTCGCTGCTCGACCACGCGACCTACACCGCGGGCGCCGTGCGGGCGATCTGGAAGGAACTGGGTGGCAGCATTCAGGGCAAGGATTTGCTGGCGGCTACCCCGAGCAATGCCAAATTGCTGGCCCGGGCGTTCTCGCCGGACCTGGCTGAAATCATCCGTGACATCAACAAATACAGTAACAACACCATGGCTCAGCAGCTGTTCCTGAGTCTGGGTCAGAAATTCCGCACCGACGCTGATGGTGATGATGCTAAAGCCGCGCAGCGTGTGGTCCGTCAGTGGCTGGCGAAGAAAGGCATCACGGCGCCGCACCTGGTGATGGAGAACGGCTCCGGCCTGTCCCGCGCCGAACGAGTCAGTGCCCGGGAAATGGCCGCGATGCTGCAAGCCGCATGGCGTAGTCCTTATTCCGCCGAGTTCATCAGTTCGATGCCGATTGCCGGCACCGACGGCACCATGCGTAAACGCCTGAAGACCACAGCGATGCGCGGTGAAGCTCACGTCAAGACCGGCACCTTGAACACCGTTCGTGCCATCTCGGGTTTCAGCCGCGACATCAACGGCAATACCTGGGCGGTGGTGGCGATCCTCAACGACAAGGCACCGTTTGGGGCCTCTTCGGTGCTGGATCAGGTGCTGCTGGACCTGTATCGCCAGCCGAAACTGCCGGAAACGGCTTCGGTGTTGTAACCCCCAACTTGATCGTTCCCACGCTCTGCGTGGGAATGCAGCCCGTGACGCTCCGCGTCACTGGACGCAGAGCGTCCCTAGAGGCATTCCCACGCGGAGCGTGGGAACGATCATCACGTGCAGCCAGCACTTAGCTCATCTCCCCCTCAACCCGATCCCGTCCTGCCTGTTTCGCCGCATACACCCCCGAATCCGCCCGCAACAGCAGCGCATCCGCGCCCTCCCCGACTCGCCAACTGGCAATCCCGAAACTCGCAGTCACTGTCCCGACGCCTTCGATCGGCGAACTGCGCAACCCCTGCCATAACTGCAAGGCCAGGACATGCGCATGCACGCCGTTGATGTCCGGGCAAAGCACCATGAACTCCTCGCCACCCAAGCGACAGAACACGTCGGTGCGCCGCAGCCGATGGCCGATACGTTCGCACACGATCTGCAACACCCGATCGCCAACAGCGTGGCCATGCTGGTCATTGATACGTTTGAAGTAGTCGATATCGAGCATGATCACTGACAGTTCGCCGCCACCGCGCTCGACCCGGGCCATTTCGGTGGTCAGGCGTTCCTGGAAATAGCGGCGGTTGTGGATCCCGGTCAATGAGTCAGTGATCGACAGCGCGCGCAATTCTTCTTGCACCCGCTTGAGGTCGGAAATGTCCGAGACGTAGCCATGCCAGAGCACGCCGCCGCCGGGCAGTTCCTCTGGCGTCGCCTCGCCACGAACCCAACGCAGGCCGCGCACGGGCAGCTGCACGCGGTATTCCTCGCGCCAAGGGCTGAGTGTGTCCGCCGAGGCCCGGATCGAGGCGCGGACTCGGGTGGTGTCCTGCGGATGAATCCGCGTGAAAATCGCTTCGGCGTTGAGCAACAGCACCTCCGGCTCAAGTTCGTAGATCTCGCGAATACCGTCGCTGGCGTAGATCACGCTGAAGCGCCCATCGAATTCCATCTTGAACTGGTAGATCCCGCCGGGCACATGAGCGCTGAGTTTCTTCAACAACAGGTCCCGTGCCGCCAGGGCCTCGTGGACTCGCTTGCGTTCAGTGATGTCGATACAGATCGCCAGGTGCCCGACCCACAGGCCTTGCTCGTCGAGTACCGGGGTCGCGAGCATGTTCACCGTCAAATGGCTACCGTCGCTACGTAGCAACGTCCATTCCCGCGCTTCGTGACCGCCCTCCTCGCCGCCCTCGACCAACATCGCCTGGCAGGTCGGAATCGGCTTGCCATAGCGCGCACTCAACTCCGCCGAGCGTGCGAGGAGTTCCCGGGGCAGGTGCAGGTTTTCCAGGGTCATGTGGCCCACCACCTCAGCGCTGGTGTAGCCGAGCATTTGCTCTGCACCGGCATTAAAGGTACTGATGACCCCGCGCAAGTCAGTGGCGATGATCGCCACCTGAGTCGCGGCATTCAGCACGCCGCGCAACTGGCCATGGGTGCCGCGCAACTCCTGCTCGCGGGCCCGTAGTTCCTGGGTTCGTTGCTCGACCATTTTCAGCGCGCGTTGACGCTGACTGACCAGCACATAGAGCAAGGCACAGAGCAACAGACTGAGCAAGCCACCCAGCACCACCAGGCTGGTCACCGAAGAGTGGTTGGCTTTCAGGAAGGCATCGCTGGGCTGGATGTCGACTTGATAGTCATGGTCGGCAAGCCGCAGCAGCCGGGTCGCGGCCAATTCACTGGGGGCCGGTGTGTTGGGAGACTCATACAGCACTTCGTGCTGATCATCGGTGGATAAGTCGAGGATGCGCACCGAAAGGTAGTCACGGCCCGCCTCCGGCAGCCCGTCCGCGAGCAACTGGCGCATGCTTATCACGGCCATGACATAACCGAACGGTTTCAACCCCGCCGTTGCCGGGTTACTACGCAGCAGCACCGGCGCGACCAGCAGCACGCCGCGCGCATAGGCCGGCTCGATATTGACCAGGTGCATTGGCTGCGATACCGCCATACCGCCGTGCTGATCGGCCCGTTCAAGGGTGGAACGGCGCAAGGGTTGAGCCAACAAGTCGTAGCCCAGCGGCGAGCCAAGTTTGCTTTGGGTCTGGCTATAAAGCACCACCACATACTCATCCCGTTCGGCCGCCCGTTGCAGCTGGCCGTCGGCATTGAGTTCACGCAGGGTGAAGTCGGGTAAACCCTCTGCACGCACCTGGCGTTCAAATTCCGCTCGTTCGGCGCGGGTTATCCGCTTGGCGAAGGAGTAGGCCTGAGTCCGGTGCAGCAGCGGTTGGGTGTAACCGTCGAACTCCTCGCGGGAGACCGAATCGGAATTGGCAAAGAACCGGCGCAGGCCATCGAGACGCTGCTCCTGATCTTCGAAACGTTCTTCGATACGGCTGTAACGTTCACTGGCCAGCAGTTGGAAACGTTGCCGCAATTGATGGTGAAACAGATTCAGCGTCGACCACGCCAGCAATCCCGTGAGAATTGCGCCGACGACCAATACCAGCAGCGCGACCAGCCAGGCCGAGGCATCTTCACTGATAAAACCCAGGATCTTCGGGCGCACGGCGTGCAACGACATAGACGCAACTCAAAACGCCAGGTGCGGGAAAGCCCATTGGCCCTGCGTTGAGTTATAGCTATTAGCCATCAATTTGACCAGCCCGGAAAGAATCCAAGGGCCTTTGAAAATCAAGGCTCTGTGGATCCAATGCGGGGAAATGTCAACGGGCCGCGATTCTCCAGGCACGGTGGATCTTGCCATTACGGGCGAAATCCGGATCGATGGTCTGGGCGGTGATTTCCTCGACCGCGTAACGCTCGGTGAGGTTTTCCTCGAGCTGGAACTTGCGGAAGTTATTGGAGAAGTACAACACCCCGCCCGGTGCCAAACGCGCCATGGCCAGATCGATCAATTGCACCTGGTCGCGCTGCACGTCGAAGATCCCTTCCATGCGCTTGGAGTTGGAAAACGTCGGCGGGTCGATGAAGATCAGGTCGTACTCGTCACGGCAGGCGTCGAGCCAGGCCATCACATCGCCCTGCTCCAGACGGTTCTTGTCAGAGAAACCGTTCAGCGACAGGTTGCGACGCGCCCAGTCCAGATAAGTTTTCGACAAGTCGACGCTGGTGGTGCTGCGTGCGCCGCCCTTGGCTGCGTGAACACTGGCGGTCGCGGTGTAGCTATACAGGTTGAGGAAGCGTTTACCGGCCGCCTCTTTCTGGATTCGCATGCGCATCGGCCGGTGGTCGAGGAACAGCCCGGTGTCGAGGTAATCCGTGAGATTCACCAGCAGCTTCACGCCACCTTCATTGACCTCGACGAACTTGCCCTGTGCCGCTTGGCGTTCGTACTGCTTGGTGCCGCTCTGACGTTCACGACGCTTGACCACCACGCGGCTCTTGTCGATGTTCAGGGCCTGCGGAATAGCGGCCAGGGCATCGAACATACGCGCCGAGGCTTTTTCCGGATCGATGGATTTCGGCGCGGCGTACTCCTGGACGTGGACCCAATCCTGATACAGGTCGATGGCCATGGAGTATTCCGGCATGTCGGCATCGTAGACGCGGTAGCAGTCGATGCCTTCACGCTTGACCCACTTGCCGAGGGCCTTGAGGTTCTTTTGCAGACGGTTGGCAAACATCTGCCCGCCTTCGCTCAAGCGCGGTTGCTCAATCACCACCGGTACCGGTTTGATCGGGTTGCCGTTCTTGTTGTACTTCTCGTACTTGCCAGGTGCTACGTCGTTGTCTGCGACCTCGACTTCGGCCTGCTCACGCTCGACCTGACGCTGCTCCGGAGTGCGACGTTCGCCCGTGACGAACTGGTCCGGCGTGACTTTGATCAGCAGCAATTTGCACGGCAAGGCGCCGTTCCAGAACGAATACTGTTTGTGGCTGCGAATGCCCATGCGCTTGCCCAGATCCGGGGCGCCGGTGAATACCGCCGCTTCCCAGTTCAAGCAGGCCTGTCGCAGACGTTCGCCGAGATTCTGGTAGAGATAGAGCAAGCTCGCTTCGTCACCCAGACGCTCGCCGTACGGCGGGTTGCAGATCACCAGACCTTTCTGGTTCTGGTCCGGACGCGGCTCGAACGTCCCGACTTCGCCCTGGTAGATCTTGATCCACTCGCTCAGGCCGGCACGTTCGACGTTGTTGCGACCCGGTTGAATCAGGCGCGGATCGGCTTCGTAACCGCGAATCCACAGCGGTGGCTTGGCCAGACCGGCAGCGGCACGGGCGGTGGCTTCTTCGTGAAGCTTTTTCCACAGCGCCGGGACGTGACCGAGCCAGGCCGTGAAGCCCCACTGCTCGCGGCGAAGGTTCGGCGCCATGTCGGCGGCGATCATCGCCGCTTCCACCAGGAACGTACCGACACCGCACATCGGGTCAGCCAGCGCGCCGCCATCGGCCGCAATGCGTGGCCAACCGGAACGGATCAGGATCGCTGCCGCGAGGTTTTCCTTCAACGGCGCCGCGCCCTGCTGCAAGCGATAGCCGCGCTGATGCAGGCTGTGGCCGGAGAGGTCGAGGGACAGAATCGCTTCACCACGGTCCAGGCGCAGGTGAATGCGCAGGTCCGGGTTGAGTTTGTCGATGGATGGGCGGTCGCCCTGCGGCGTGCGCAGTTTGTCGACGATGGCGTCCTTGACCTTCAACGCACCGAAATGGGTGTTGTCGATGCCCGAGCCGTGACCGCTGAACTCGACGGCCAGGGTGCCATCGTTGAGCATGTGGTCTTGCCACTCGATATCGAGCACGCCGTGATAGAGGTCTTCAGCGTCCTTCATCGGGAAACGCTTGAGCACCAGCAGCACCCGGTTCGCCAGACGCGACCACAGGCACAGGCGATAAGCGGTTTCCATGGTCGCCATGCCGCGCACGGCAGAGGTGTGCTCACGCGCTTCTTCAAGGCCAAGCCCGACGGCTTCCTCGATGAGTAGGCCTTCAAGGCCTTTTGGGCAAGTGAGGAAGAGTTCGAATTGATCGGACATTGGAATTTCAGAGCCTTTGGCTTAGTGAACCGACAACGCATTGCCGGCCCGGTTTTCAATCAGGCGCTTTTCTAAAAGAGCGCCCGCGTGGCACGAAGGTGTGCCGTTCCACCCTTGCTGCTCGGGTTAAAAGAGCTTAGATGCAAAGGCAGATAAAAAAGTTGATGCAACAAAATGTCATAAAGCGACCCTTCGTCGAATAGTCCCCCTGCTCAACAGGAGGCATTCTCACTTAGGTATTCAATCCATCATGCAGCGCAGGGCCGATCATACCGGGGTTTTGCCAATAAACACGGGACAACATCGTGTTACTTATGGCCATACCACCTTAATAGTTACGTCCTTATGACAAAACGATCATTCCCTCGATGTGACGCATTGGTTAGAACTCAACACAGGTTGACGCCGCAATGACGCCAACACCTTGGCTCGCGACGCCGGCAGCGAGCCCCAACGGCAGGAGTTTTTCTGCCAGACCTCGATTGAGGTCAACGCGATTAATACAGTCAACAAGTGAGGGCAACACCCTATGAGAAGACTTAAGCGTGATCCGTTGGAAAGAGCATTTTTGCGCGGATATCAATATGGCGTTGGTGGCAAATCCCGTGAGCTTTGCCCATTTACTCTACCGTCGGTACGCCAAGCCTGGATTAACGGCTGGCGAGAAGGACGCGGCGACAACTGGGACGGTATGACCGGCACTGCGGGAATCCATAGACTCAACGAACTTCACGCCGTCGGCTAATGACAGGGCTTAACACACTCCGACACGACAATCTGATGACTGAATGACTTAACCACGCACGCCCCATCCGGGCGGCGGGCTCCGGCCCAGGGGCTCCTTCGAGGAGCCCTTTTTTATGCCTGTCGTTTACCGCAAAGCCGCGATCGCATCCACCGATTCACGAATCAACGCAGGGCCTTTATAGATGAAACCGGAATAGAGCTGCACCAGGCTCGCGCCCGCAGCGATTTTCTCAGCCGCGTGCTTGCCTTCGGTGATGCCGCCCACGGCAATGATCGGCAAGCGACCGGCCAACTCTGCCGCCAGCACCTTCACGGTGTGGGTGCTCTTGTCGCGAACCGGTGCGCCGGACAGACCGCCCGCCTCGTCGCCGTGTTCCATGCCTTCAACGCCGACGCGGCTCAGGGTGGTGTTGGTGGCGATCACCGCATCCATCCCGGTTTCGATCAGCGCTTGCGCGACCTGAGCGGTTTCTTCGTCGGTCATGTCCGGCGCAATCTTGATCGCCAGCGGGACATGTTTGCCATGGCGCAGCGCCAGTTCTGCGCGGCGCGTAGCCAGGTCAGCCAACAATTGCTTCAGCGAATCGCCGAACTGCAAGCTGCGCAGACCAGGGGTGTTCGGCGAGCTGACGTTGACCGTCACGTAGCTGGCGTGGGCGTAGACCTTGTCCAGACAGATCAGGTAGTCGTCGACCGCCCGCTCAACCGGGGTATCGAAGTTTTTGCCGATATTGATACCCAGTACGCCCTTGTACTTGGCCGCCGCCACTCGGGCCAACAGATTATCGACGCCGAGGTTGTTGAACCCCATGCGGTTGATGATCGCCTCGGCATCCGGCAGACGGAAAATTCGTGGCTTCGGGTTGCCCGGCTGCGGACGCGGGGTGATGGTACCGATTTCGACAAAACCAAAACCCAGTTGGGCAAAACCGTCGATGGCCGCGCCGTTCTTGTCCAGACCGGCCGCCAGACCTACCGGGTTCGGGAAGTCCAGGCCCATGACGGTCACCGGCATTTTCGCCGATGCCTTGCACAGCAAGCCGTTGAGGCCCAAACGCCCGCCCGCGCCGATCAGGTCCAGGGACAGATCGTGGGAGGTTTCCGGGGAAAGTTTGAACAACAGCTGACGGGCCAGGGTGTACATGGGCGGGTTTGACTCTGGGCTACGAAAAGTGGCGGCGATTATAGCCGGGCATCGAGGTTGCAGGCGAGACGCGCGACAAAATCAGTGAGCGATGGCATATGCCTTGCACCGTCACTGACATCAGCACTCATGCCAACGGCGGGATGAGTCGAAAGACAAAGGCGTCGTCACTTGGCCTTGCTCTGACAAGCAGCCCGGTCCGGCGCTTTTTTATGGAAGGTGATTACTGATGATTGAAGTTCCAGCCAACCCTCTGGCCTGGGTCAACGGCAGCGATGCCCCGGAAAGGACCGAAATCAACCTCGGCTTCATGGCCCTGAGTGACTGCGCCTCCGTGGTGGTCGCGGCCACGCAGGGCTTCGCCCAACCTTATGGCCTGACCCTGAACCTCAAGCGCCAGTCGTCCTGGGCCAACTTGCGGGACAAGTTGGTCAGTGGCGAACTCGACGCCGCCCACAGCCTGTACGGTTTGATCTACGCCGTGCATTTGGGCATCGGCGGTGTCGCATCGACCGACATGGCGGTGCTCATGGGCCTGAATCAGAATGGCCAGAGCATCAATCTCTCCCATGGCTTACAGGCCCTGGGCGTGACCAGTCCTGAAGCACTCGACCGGCACGTGCACCAAAGTCGCCCAAAACTCACTTTCGCCCAGACATTTCCTACGGGCACTCACGCCATGTGGCTGTATTACTGGCTCGCGAGTCAGGGCATCCATCCGCTGCAGGACATCAACAGCGTGGTGGTGCCGCCGCCGCAAATGGTCGCGCACCTGCAAGCCGGACGCATCGATGGTTTCTGCGTCGGCGAGCCATGGTCCGCCAACGCGGTGCAGCAGAACCTGGGGTTCACCCTGGCCACAACACAGACCATCTGGCCCGATCATCCGGAAAAAGTCCTCGGTTGCACCCGCGTTTTTGTCGAGCAATACCCCAACACCGCCCGGGCGCTGGTGATGGCGATCCTCGAAGCCAGCCGCTTCATCGAACAAAGCACGGAAAATCGCTGCAGCACCGCGAAGCTGTTGAGTGCGCCCGAATACCTCGACGCGCCACTCGACTGCATCGCGCCAAGGTTGCTCGGTGACTACGCCGATGGCCTCGGTAATCGTTGGCAGGATCCGCATACCCTGCGTTTCCATGCGGACGGCGAGGTCAACCTGCCTTACTTGTCCGACGGCATGTGGTTCATGACCCAGTTCCGTCGCTGGGGTTTGTTGCGCGATGACCCGGACTACCTCGGCGTGGCCCGTCAGGTCCAGCAACTAGACTTGTATCGAGAGGCCGCCACGGCGGTGGGTGTCGCCGCCCCGGGTCAGGAAATGCGCAGCAGCCAGTTGATCGACGGCAAGGTCTGGGACGGCTTGGACCCCGCCGGCTATGCCCGCAGTTTCAAGCTGCACGCCCTGAGCGACAGCTCACCCCTTCTCGCCAGCCGCTGACAGGAGATTGCGAATATGTTGCGTATCCTGCTGATCAACGACACAGCGAAGAAGGTCGGTCGCCTGAAGGCGGCCCTGACCGAAGCCGGGTTTGAGGTGATCGACGAGTCGGGCCTGACCATCGACCTGCCTGCGCGCGTCGAAACGGTGCGTCCGGATGTGATTTTGATCGATACCGAGTCACCGAGCCGAGATGTGATGGAACAAGTGGTGCTCGTGAGCCGCGACCAACCGCGGCCGATTGTGATGTTTACCGATGAACATGACCCCGATGTGATGCGTCAGGCGATTAAGTCCGGAGTCAGTGCCTACATCGTCGAAGGCATCCACGCACAGCGCTTGCAGCCGATTCTCGACGTTGCCATGGCACGTTTTGAAAGCGACCAGGCCCTGCGCGCCCAACTCAACGCCCGCGACCAGCAACTGGCCGAGCGCAAGCGCATCGAGCTGGCCAAAGGGCTGTTGATGAAAATGAAGGACTGCAACGAGGAAGAGGCCTACACCTTGATGCGCCGCCAGGCGATGAGCCGGCAGCAGAAGCTGATTCAAGTGGCGGAGCAGATCATCGCCATGAGCGAGTTGCTCGGGTAACCGATCCTGAATCTGGCACAGATCTCGCTAGGTAATCGCTACAGGTAACCAACGGCGGTTGCCCCACCTACGACAAAGACGTCGCTCACCTCATTTGCCCATGGCGAATCCGGTGGCGGCGTTTTTTTGTTTTGGCCCCAGAGACCGGGGCCGGTGGTGCGGCCGATGCGGCGCCCCACCTGCAAGCTCATGACTCCTTCTCGAGACTATTAACAGCTGAGGTGCGCGATGAATTCAAGCTTCTGGAAATCTGGCCATACCCCGACATTGTTCGCGGCCTTCCTCTATTTCGACCTGAGTTTCATGGTCTGGTACCTGCTTGGCCCATTGGCAGTGCAAATCGCCGCCGACCTGCACCTGACCACCCAACAGCGCGGGCTGGTGGTGGCCACGCCGATTCTGGCCGGGGCCGTATTGCGCTTTGTAATGGGCTTGCTGGCTGATCGCCTGTCACCCAAAACCGCCGGGCTGATTGGCCAAGTGATCGTCATCTGCGCACTGTTCGGCGCCTGGAAACTCGGTATCCACAGCTACGAGCAAGCGCTGGTGCTGGGCCTGTTCCTCGGCATGGCCGGCGCGTCCTTCGCCGTCGCCCTGCCGCTGGCGTCGCAATGGTATCCGCCACAACACCAAGGCAAAGCCATGGGCATCGCCGGTGCCGGTAACTCGGGCACCGTACTCGCTGCACTGATCGCCCCGGTGCTGGCCGCTGCATTTGGCTGGAGCAACGTGTTCGGCTTCGCCCTGATCCCGCTGATCCTGACGATCATCATCTTCGCCTGGTTGGCCAAAAACGCGCCTGAGCGGCCAAAAGCCAAGTCCATGTCCGACTACTTCAAGGCGTTGGGCGACCGCGACAGCTGGTGGTTCATGTTTTTCTATAGCGTGACCTTCGGCGGCTTCATTGGTCTGGCCAGCGCTCTGCCTGGCTATTTCAACGACCAATATGGCCTCAGCCCGGTGACCGCCGGCTATTACACCGCAGCCTGCGTGTTCGGCGGCAGTTTGATGCGTCCGTTGGGCGGCGCTCTGGCCGACCGTTTCGGTGGCATTCGCACCCTCTTGGGGATGTACACGGTGGCGGCGGTCTGCATCGCGGCGGTGGGTTTCAATCTGCCGAGTTCCTACGCTGCACTGGCACTTTTCGTCTGTACCATGCTCGGTTTGGGTGCAGGTAACGGCGCTGTTTTCCAATTGGTGCCACAGCGTTTTCGTCGGGAGATCGGTGTGATGACCGGTTTGATCGGCATGGCCGGCGGTATCGGTGGGTTTGCACTGGCAGCGGGCATGGGCGCGATCAAGCAAAGCACCGGCAGTTATCAACTGGCCTTGTGGTTGTTCGCCAGCCTCGGCGTACTCGCCTGGTTCGGCTTGCACGGCGTGAAACGTCGCTGGAGAACCACGTGGGGTTCGGCCGCCGTGACGGCTGCACGGGTCTGAAGCCTCAATGAGCCTGCAACTGAGTTTTGCCGAAGCCAGCGCCATCGGCCCTCGCGAGGAGAATCAGGACGCCCTGCGCCTGGTGACCCCGGCCCCGGCGCTGGCAGCGAGCAAGGGTTACCTCTTCGCCATCGCCGATGGCGTCAGCCAGTGCGCCGACGGTGGCCTCGCCGCCCGCTCGACGTTGCAGGCCCTGGCGCTGGATTACTACGCCACACCGGAAACCTGGGGCGTCGCTCAAGCGCTGGATCGCCTGCTACTGGCGCAAAATCGCTGGCTACAGGCCAACGGCGGTGGGCAGCCGCTGCTGACCACTGTCAGTGCTTTGGTCATGCGCGGTAGGCGTTTTACCCTGGCCCATGTCGGCGATTGCCGGGTTTATCGCTGGCACGCCGACACCTTGCAGCGGGTTAGCGAGGATCACGTCTGGGACCAGCCGGGCATGCAGCATGTGCTCAAGCGGGCGCTCGGGCTCGATCAGCATTTGGTGCTGGATTTTCTCGATGGCGAACTGCGCCTTAATGAGAGCTTCGTGCTGCTCAGCGACGGCATCTGGGCCGTGCTGGGCGACACGGCCATTGCCGCGATTCTGCGCGACCAGCCGGATCTGAACAGCGCTGCGCAGACCTTGGTCAACGCGGCGCATCTGGCCGGCAGCCAGGATAACGCCAGCGCTTTGTTGGTGCGGGTCGATGCCCTCGGTGAAACGAGTATCGGCGATGCGTTGATTCATTTGCAGCAATGGCCGCTGCCGCCAGCACTGAAACCGGGTCAGACGTTCGAGGGTTGGCAAGTCGAAGGGATACTTGGTCAGAGCCAGCAGTCGTTGCTCTATCGGGTACGCGACGGGCAACAACAACCCTGGCTGCTGAAAACCTTGCCCGGAGCTCTGCGCGACGATCACTTGGCCGGACAGGCGTTGCTGTCGGAAGAATGGTTTCTCAAGCGCGTGGCCGGGCGGCATTTCCCAGAGGTCCATGCCGCCAGTCAGCGTCAGCATTTGTACTACGTGATGCGCGAATATTCCGGATCTACGTTGGCTGCGTTGCACGCGGATGTCGGACCGCTACCTCTGCCGCAATGGCAGGATCTGGCCGAACGTCTGCTGCGAGCCGTTGGCATGCTGCATCGACGGCAGATTCTCCATCGTGATATCAAACCGCCGAACCTGCTGCTGGGGGACGACGGCGAATTACGCCTACTGGACTTCGGCCTCGCCTACTGCCCAGGACTGTCCGAAGATCAACCTTCTGCCCTGCCCGGAACGCCCAGCTATATCGCGCCGGAAGCCTTTCGCGGGGAAGCACCGACACCGCAACAGGACCTGTACGCCGTCGGCGTGACCTTGTATTTCCTGCTCACCGGGCATTATCCCTACGGCGAAATCGAAGCCTTCCAGCGCCCCCGGTTCGGGGTTCCTGTCAGTGCCAGTCGCTATCGACCTGACCTGCCGGAATGGATCGCGCAAAGTCTGGAGCGCGCCGTGGCGGTGGATCCGGGTCAGCGATTTGAAACGGCGGAAGAATGGTTGTTGCTGCTGGAACAGGGTGAGCGACACAGTTTGAGCGTACGACCCAGACCGTTGCTTGAGCGCGAGCCATTGAAGGTCTGGCGGACCTTGGCACTGGCGTCATTGCTGGTGAATCTGGTGCTGTTGTTCGTGGCGCTCCATTAATGGGCGAGGTGCTTTGATTCGGTGCAACAAATCACACCCCTCGCTTTGACACCGCGACCAAACCCAACAAATCCGGGACTCTGAAGAACTTGGCACAACCACTGCATTACCTCTCTCATCAACTATAAAGCCCAGCCTTCAACGACGAAGGATGCGCTTCCCGAGAGAACGGGACCAGGACAAAGGCGTCCTCGCTAGGCAACTAGCGGGACGCCTTTTTTTGTTTGCGCAAAATTTGTCGAGCAAGACCTGAAAGCCCTGATGAGGCGGGTCTGAGCTCCCCGGAGAACCTGATGAAAAAACTAAAACTGGTGATGATCGGCAACGGCATGGCCGGGGTTCGCACCCTGGAAGAGCTGCTCAAGCTGAGCAATGAGCTGTACGACATCACGGTCTTCGGCGCCGAACCCCATACCAACTACAACCGCATCCTGCTGTCGCCCGTGCTGGCCGGTGAACAGACGTTTGAAGACATCGTGCTGAACGATCTGGACTGGTACCTGGACAACAACATCAAGCTGATGTTGAACCGCAAAGTGGTGGAGATCGATCGGGTCAAACGCCGGGTCATCGCCGAAGACGGCAGCGAGGCCGAATACGATCGCCTGCTGATCGCCACCGGCTCGACCCCGTTCATCCTGCCGATCCCCGGCAACACCTTGCACGGCGTGATCGGCTACCGCGACATCGCCGATACCCAGGCAATGATCGACACCGCGAAAACCCGCAAGCACGCCGTTGTGATCGGTGGCGGCCTGCTCGGCCTGGAAGCCGCCAACGGCCTGATGCTGCGCGGCATGCACGTCACTGTGGTGCACATCGGTGAGTGGCTGCTGGAACGGCAACTGGACAAAACCAGCGGCCAGTTGCTGCAAACCGCCCTGGAAACCCGCGGCCTGCATTTTCGTCTTTGCGAGCAAACCCAGGCCCTGCACGATGCCGGCAATGGCCGGGTCGGTTCGGTTGAGTTCAAGAATGGCGACATCATCCCCGCCGACCTGGTGGTGATGGCCGCCGGCATTCGTCCCAACACCGAACTCGCGGAAAAATCCGGCATCCCTTGCAACCGCGGAATTCTGGTCAACGACACCCTGCAAACCTACGACCCACGCATCTACGCCATCGGCGAATGCGCCAGCCACCGCGGCATCGCCTACGGCTTGGTGGCGCCGCTGTTCGAACAGGCCAAGGTCTGCGCCAACCACCTCGCCCAACTGGGCTTCGCCACCTACAAGGGCTCGGTGACGTCGACCAAACTAAAAGTCACCGGCATCGACCTGTTCTCCGCCGGCGACTTCATGGGCGGCGAAGGCACCGAAACCATCACCCTCTCCGACCCCATCGGCGGGGTCTATAAAAAACTGGTGATCAAGAATGACGTGCTGGTCGGGGCCTGTCTGTACGGCGATACGGCAGACGGTGGCTGGTATTTCCGACAGATCCGTGAGAATCACGACATCGCGCAGATCCGCGATCACCTGATGTTCGGCGGCTCTTCATCCATGGAGCTGGCTCTCGGCGACGTAGGACATCAAGGCCAGGACAAAGCCATGAGCATGGCCGACACCGCCGAAGTCTGCGGCTGCAACGGCGTGTGCAAAGGCACCATCGTCAAGGCGATTCAGGCGCACGGGTTGTTCAGCGTCGACGACGTCAAGAAACACACCAAGGCGGCCAGCTCCTGCGGCTCCTGCGCCGGCCTGGTGGAACAGATTCTGATCAACACCGTGGGCGGCGCGGCGGACGTCAAACCGAAAAGCGAAAAAGCCATCTGCGGTTGCAGCGACCTGAACCACGGGCACATTCGTCAGGCCATCCGCGAGCAGCATTTGCTGACCATCGCTGGCACCCTGAGCTACCTGAACTGGCGCACCCCGAACGGCTGCGCCACGTGCCGCCCGGCGCTCAACTATTACCTGATTTCCACCTGGCCGGGCGAAGCCAAGGACGACCCGCAATCGCGCCTGATCAACGAACGGGCCCACGCCAACATTCAGAAAGACGGCACTTACTCTGTAGTCCCACGGATGTGGGGCGGTGTGACCAATCCCTCGGAGCTGCGGCGCATTGCCGACGTAGCCGACAAATACAACGTGCCCATGGTCAAGGTTACCGGCGGCCAGCGTATCGATTTGCTGGGGATCAAGAAGCAGGACTTGCCGGGCGTCTGGAAGGATCTCGACATGCCGTCCGGCCACGCCTACGGCAAATCCATCCGCACCGTGAAGACTTGCGTCGGCAGTGAGTTCTGCCGCTTCGGCACTCAGAACTCCACGCAACTGGGCATCGAGCTTGAGCACGACCTGTTCAACATGTGGTCGCCGCACAAAGTGAAACTGGCCGTCTCCGGTTGCCCACGCAATTGTTCGGAAGCGGGCATCAAGGACGTCGGAATTATCGGCGTGGATTCCGGCTGGGAAATGTACATCGGCGGCAACGGCGGGATCAAAACCGAAGTCGCGGAATTCTTCGTCAAGCTCAAGACTGCCGAAGAAGTGCGCGAATACAACGGCGCCTTCCTGCAGCTCTATCGCGAAGAAGCCTTCTACCTCGAACGCACCGTGCATTACTTGCAACGGGTCGGCATGGAGCACATCAAGAAAGCCGTGCTGGAAGACCCGGAGCGACGCAAGGCACTCAACGATCGCCTGCAATTCTCCTTGTCGTTCGAACAGGACCCGTGGAAGGAACGCCTGGAGCAGCCGCTGCTGAAAAAAGAATTCGACGTCATTGCGGTGAAGAATCTGGAGGTGCTCGCATGAACTGGCTGGATATCTGCGCACTGGAAGAAATCAATGCCCTCGGCTCGCGGATCATTGCGGGACCGAAAGGTGACATCGCGATTTTTCGTACAAGTGACGATGAGGTTTTCGCACTCGATGACCGCTGCCCGCACAAGGGCGGTCCGCTGTCCCAGGGTTTGATCTACGGCAAACGGGTCGCCTGCCCGCTGCATAATTGGCAGATCGACCTGGAAACCGGCGAAGCACAGGCCCCGGACATCGGTTGCGCTCACCACCATTGCGCACGGGTCGAGAATGGCCGGGTACTGCTGGCTCTGCGGGAAGCAAACTGATGAACCGCCAGATCACCGCTTCTACCTGCTGCTACTGCGGGGTCGGCTGCGGCGTGCTGATCGAGCATGACGGCGAGCGCATTCTCGGCGTCAGCGGCGATTCGGCCCACCCGGCCAATTTCGGCAAACTGTGCAGCAAAGGCTCTACATTGCACCTGACCGGCGACCTCGCGGCCCGGGCGTTGTATCCCGAGCTGCGTCTGGGTAAAGGGCTCGCCCGCAGCCGCACCGACTGGGACACCGCCCTCGATCACGCCGCCAGCGTTTTTGCCGAGACCATCGCCGAACACGGCCCGGACAGCGTGGCGTTCTACATCTCCGGGCAATTGCTGACCGAGGATTACTACGCGTTCAACAAACTGGCACGAGCGCTGGTGGGCACCAACAACATCGATAGCAATTCGCGCCTGTGCATGTCTTCAGCAGTGGTCGGCTACAAGCGCAGCCTGGGTGCCGACGCACCGCCGTGCAACTACGAAGACCTGGAGCTGAGCGACTGCGTGATGATCGTCGGCAGTAACATGGCCTACGCCCACCCGATACTTTTCCGTCGGCTGGAGGAAGCGAAATCCCGTCGGTCGCAAATGAAAGTCATCGTCATCGACCCGCGTCGTACCGACACCTGCGATTTGGCTGACCTGCACCTGGCGATTCTGCCGGGCACCGATGTCGCGTTGTTCCATGGGATTTTGCACCTGCTGTTGTGGGAAGACTGGGTCGACCGCGACTTCATCAAGGCCCACACCGAAGGCTTGGCCGAACTGAAAAACCTGGTGCGCGATTACACGCCGCAGATGGTTTCGCAGCTCTGTGGGATCAGCGTCGAACAACTGCAGCAATGCGCCAAATGGGTTGGCACCTCGAAGAGTTTTCTGTCGCTGTGGTGCATGGGGCTTAACCAGTCCACCGCCGGCAGCGCAAAGAACAGTGCACTGATCAATCTGCACCTGGCCACCGGGCAAATCGGCCGCCCCGGCGCAGGACCTTTCTCGCTGACCGGTCAGCCGAATGCTATGGGGGGTCGGGAAACCGGCAGTTTGTCGAACCTGCTGCCAGGCCATCGCGAAGCCGCCAATGCTGAACATCGCGCGGAAGTGGCGGCCTATTGGGGCGTTGCACAACTACCCGAGAACACCGGACTTACCGCCATTGAACTGTTCGAGCAGGTGCATAGCGGGAAAATCAAGGCGCTGTGGATCGCTTGCACCAACCCCGCGCAGTCAATGCCGGATCAAACTGCCGTGCGCGCGGCACTGCAAGCCTGTCCGTTCGTGGTGTTGCAGGAAGCCTTCCGCACCACCGAAACCGCAGCGTTCGCTGACCTGTTGCTGCCCGCCGCCAGTTGGGGCGAAAAGGACGGCACGGTGACAAACTCCGAGCGGCGCATTTCCCACGTTCGTCGAGCTGTCGTCGCACCGGGCGAAGCCCGCTCCGACTGGGCGATCACTGTAGATTTCGCACAACGCCTGGAAAAACATCTGCGTCCGGGGCAAACCAGCCTGTTTACCTTTGAAACGCCGGCGCACGTCTTCGATGAGTACAAACAACTGACCCGCGGGCGTGATCTGGACTTGTCCGGCATCAGTCACGAGCTGATTGACCGCCTCGGCCCTCAGCAATGGCCCTTCCCCACGGGTGCCAGCGAAGGCACGGCTCGGCTGTACCTGGACGGGATTTTCCCGACGGCCAGTGGACGCGCGCAATTCGTGGCCGACCCGTATCGCGCCGCCAAGGAACAACGCGATGCGCGCTTCCCGCTGACCCTGATCACCGGCCGCCTGCGGGATCAATGGCACGGCATGAGCCGCACCGGCACCGCCGCGCAGCTATTCGGCCACGTCAGCGAAGCCGTGTTGAGTCTGCACCCGGATGAACTGCGTCGGCATCGGCTGCAATCGGGCGACCTTGTCAGCCTGAAAAGTCGCCGTGGCGCGGTGATTGTCGCCGTCGGCAGCGACGACAGCGTGCGCCCGGGCCAGGCCTTTCTCCCCATGCATTGGGGTGACCGCTTCCTCAAGGGCGGCGTAAATGCACTCACCCAACCGGCTTTCGACCCGCTGTCGAAACAACCCGAACTCAAGCACAGCGGCGTGCGCCTCGAACCTGTGCAACTGCCGTGGAACCTTTTCGCCCTGATCGAGGGCGATGTTCAACAGCATTTTGAGACGCTACGACCGCTCTGCGAGGCGTTTTCCTACGTCAGCCTCAGCTTGGTTGGCCGTGAACGCCCCGCGTTGCTGATACGCGCTGCCAGCGCCGGCGCGCCAGATCCGCAACTGCTGCGTGATATTGATCACTGCCTGGGGCTCAATGACGGCCCGGTTTTGGCTTACGACGACCCTCGACGCTCCATCGGCAAACGCGTGCGGATTGAGAACGGTCGGATCACCGCGATTCGTCTGGCCGGCGAAACCCTCGCCCAACACTGGCTGCAAAGCCTGTGGCTCGAAGGTCGCGCCGACGAACAACTGCGGCGCTGGCTGCTGGCACCGTTGAGCGCACCACCGGGCAACGCCATTACACCGACCGTCGGTCACAAAACCCTGTGCAACTGCAAAAACGTCAGCCAGAGCGCGGTCTGCGCGGGCATTAGCCGCGGCCTGGATCTGCAGGGTTTGAAACAAGAATTGGGCTGCGGTACGCAATGCGGCTCCTGCGTCCCGGAAATCAAGCGTTTGCTGGCCGCCACTGCGCAGCCGATCGCCGTCATCTCGTGAGGAAAACACTATGAGCGCAAAAGTCTGGCTGGTGGGTGCGGGCCCAGGGGATCCGGAATTATTGACCCTCAAGGCTGTGCGAGCGTTGAGAGAAGCGGATGTGGTGCTGATCGATGACCTGGTCAACGGCGCGGTGCTGGAGCATTGCCCACAGGCGCGGATCATTCCCGTGGGCAAGCGCGGCGGCTGTCGCTCTACGCCTCAGGCATTCATTCATCGCCTGATGCTGCGTTATACCCGCCACGGTAAATGCGTGGTGCGGCTCAAGGGTGGTGATCCGTGCATTTTCGGCCGTGGCGGTGAAGAGGCACAGTGGCTGCGTGAACGCGGCGTCGAGGTTGAGCTGGTCAACGGCATCACGGCCGGGCTTGCCGGCGCAACGCAATGCGATATTCCGTTGACCCTGCGGGGCGTCGCGCGCGGCGTGACGCTGGTCACCGCCCACACTCAGGATGGCAGCAGCTTGAACTGGCAAGCCCTGGCGCAAGGTGGCACGACGCTGGTGGTGTATATGGGTGTCGCAAAACTGAGCGAGATTCGTGAGCAGCTGCTGGCCGGCGGAATGGCGGCGGATACGCCTGTGGCGATGATTGAAAATGCTTCCCTGCCACACCAACGGGAATGTCGGAGCGATCTGACAGCGATGGAAGACGATGCCTACGCCTTTGAGTTGAAGAGTCCGGCAATCCTGGTCATCGGCGCGGTCGCGGCCTGTGCAGAAGTATCCCTGTCGGTATCTGATTTTCCCGCGAATGCAGTCAATCAGTCAGCCTGACTCTCCCTGCTTCAACCCTGCCCTCACCAAATCGCAGACAAAGAAAAGCCCGGCCTAAGCCGGGCTTTTCTGAGCTGCAAGCTAATTACTTAGCTTTAGCTTCAACCTGCGCTTCTACGCGACGGTTTACAGCTTGGCCAGCTTTAGTAGCGTTGTCAGCAACTGGGCGGGATTCGCCGTAGCCAACAGACTGAACGCGGGTCGATTCAACACCGTACTGGTTGGTCAGAACTTGCTTAACGGCGTTTGCACGACGCTCGGACAGTTTCTGGTTGTAAGCGTCAGGACCGACGGAGTCAGTGTGACCTTCAACAGTAGTGCTGGTGGATGGGTACTGCTTCATGAAGTCAGCGAGGTTTTTGATGTCGCCGTAGCTGTTAGGCTTGACTACCGACTTGTCGAAGTCGAATTTCACGTCCAGCTCAACACGAACAACTTCAGCAACTGCTGGGCAGCCATCAGCGTCAACAGTTACGTTGGCTGGGGTGTCCGGGCACTTGTCAACGTTGTCGCAAACGCCATCGTTGTCGCTGTCGGAGCAGACTTCAGCTGGTGCTTGAACTGGAGCAGCAGCAGGCTTGGAGCCGCCACCGAAGTTCACACCGATACCGACGCTTGGAGCCCACTCGGTGTCGCCCTGGTCGATGTTGTATTGAGCTTCAACGCCAGCACGGGCGTAGAAGTTGTCGGTGAAGTACAACTTCGCACCGCCGCCAACGTTGGCGAAGGTGGAACGGTTACGACCGCCACCGCCGTTCTGGCCAATGCTCTGGTCCGAGAAACCGGCAGAAACGTATGGACGGACCATGTCGCCTGGGTTGTTGAAGTGGTACAGAGCGTCCAGAGCGGTATCAGCGCCCTTGATGTTACGACCGTCGTCGGAACGCACGTTGTGCACTTCGTCGTAGCCCAGACGCAGTTCAACGTCGTCGGTGATGAAGTAGCCGACGGAAGCGCCGAACAGGTTGCCGTTGTTTTTGAAGTTACGATCGCTGTCGTACTGCTCTTTCTTGGCAAAGCCTTCGATTTCAACTGCGCCTTGGCCTTGTGCCAGAGCGCCGAACGAAGTGGCGGCAATCAAAGAACCAATGGCCAAGCCCAAGGTGTTTTTCAGTTTCATCCGTTAAATCCCCATCTGGTGATTGTGAAGCAGTCCCGCAAACCGGGGGACAACTCGGCGGCAAGTCTATCAGAACTTGCCTACACGTAAGAGATATTTGCGCCGAACTAAGTTTCAGCAATGCCTGCAAATTTCTCACGCAATTTATCTAGAGCGCGTTTGTACCGCATTTTTGTTGCACTCAAACCCATGTGCATGATGTCTGCGATCTCCTGAAACTCCAGCTCTGCGACAAATCGTAGCACCAGAATTTCACGGTCAATCGGGTTCACATACACCAACCAGCGATCAAGTCCACCCGCTTCCTCAGGTTTCGGCGCCTTTTCTTCAGACGCTTCCTCGAGGGGGTCCAGACTCAAAGCATCCATCAAGCGACGCTTTCGCCGTTCTTTCCGATACTGCGTGATGCATTCGTTGTACGTGATGCTGTATAGCCACGTCTTGAACTTCGATTTACCCTCGAAGTTCTTCAGGCCATACAGCACCTTCAACATCACTTCCTGACAGACATCGTCTGCATCACGATCGTTCCCAAGATATCGCGCACAGACGTTAAATAATGTTCGCTGGTAACGCCGCATCAGTTCTTCATAGGCGCGCGTTACGTGAAACAGCTCGGTATGCGAGCGCGCGACCAACTCCTCATCAGAGAGCTCGCGGGGGTCGTAGCGCGTGGACAGCGATTGAGCTTTATTCAAAACAAGTCGGGCCGACAGTCAGGTCAATGTCCGCCGAAGCGCTTTCAGGGCACTTTGCGGCGGCATACAATACAGGGTTTGCCGGATTAGCGGCTACTCACATGCTGCTCCAGGAGGATCCGATTGGAGAGAGAGACTAGCTCACCTTCATCGGTCAGCAATGTGGTTTTAACCGTGCCGATCTCTTCGATCTGGCCTTCGACCTCGCCAACACGCACTTGTTGCCCAACCTGATACAACTCACGCACATAAATTCCCGCAAGAATTTGACCGGCAATTTCCCGGCTTCCCAACCCCATGGCCAGCGCAACCGCCAGACCAACGGTAATCAAAACAATCACAATCACATGGTTGAGCAGGTCAGTCTTGACCTCCAACTGGCTGATTGCGACCGAAATACTGATGATAATCACCAGGCCCTGGGCAATTCGCCCCAGACCCGCAGCGTAATCCAGACCTACGCCCTCTGCCGCACCCCGCACCAGCCCATTGGCCAGTTGCGCGAGCAACACACCTACCAGCAGCACCAGCGCGGCGCCGAATACTTTCGGCAAATACAGCGCAAGCATATCAAGCGTAGCCGAAACTCGCTCAAGTCCAAGGGATTCTGCGGCCGAAACCAGAAAAATCAACAGAACGAACCAATAGACGATTTTGCCGATCAACGTCGAGATCGGCACTTGAAGGCCGGCCCGGGACAGCAATTTAGTCAGACCGGTGCCGCCCATCAAGCGATCAAGTCCCAGCTTGGCGAGCAACTTGGACAACAAAGTATCCAAAAGTTTCGCCACGACGAAACCCAACAGCAGCACAACCAGTGCGCCGAACAGGTTCGGGATGAAATTTGCAACCTTGGTCCATAACGCAGTCATTGCAGTGACGAGGCTCTGAGTCCAGAGATCAAGTTCCATATTCAATCAGCCTTATCAGCAGTGCGAACGGTAGGTTTACGGTGGCGGGATACCGGCGAGACGTGGGCCGAGCCGTTGTTGAGGGCAATCATCAGCGCGGGCAGCCAACGGCCCAGCAGGCTGAACAGATCACCGGCGCCGACCTGTCGGTTGGCGGTTTTCAGTACGCGCCCAAGGCACGCATCGTCGTCCCGGGTGGACGGTGATGCTTTGAGCATGTCACGCAAAGACTGTTCAAACGGATCGTGCATACGCACCTCTCGTGATGTCTGTGAAAGACGCGATCAAATTTGGTCGGGTCACATGGCTCACCCTCAGACCCAGCGCAAACGTCGGAATAACCACCACTGCCCCAACGCCACCGAGACCATCATCAGGCAGGCAATCGGGAAGCCATAAGGGCTAGCAGAGAACGGAATCCCGCCGACGTTGATACCCAAGAGACCTGCCAGAAAACTCATCGGTAAAAAGATCCCGGTGATGATCCCGAAGCGATACATCGTGCGGTTCATGCGCACGCTCAAACGTCTATCTTCGGCCTCGAGGACCAACCCCACCCGCTCCCGAGTCAATTCAAGCTCTTCGAGATACCGGGTCAGGCTGTTGTTCAATTCGTTCCAGTAATCACCGTCATCATCGACGAACCAGGGCAGTTTTATCCGTGTCAGCTGACCAAAAATATCCCGCTGCGGCGCAAGAAAACGTTTCAGTGCGGCAGCCCTGCGACGGATCTGCAAAACGGCTCCGTGCTCGGGTGTATACCGTTCGTCGGAATCCAGCTTTTCTTCTTCCTCATCGACCACTTCCGAGAGGCAACTGATCAGATCCTGCACCTTGTTGGTGAGGTATTGAGCCATATAAAGGATGAGTTCTGAGGCAGTTTTCGGTCCTTTACCTTCGGCGAGCTGCACCAGCAACTCATCGGTGGCGCGCAACGGACGCAAACGCAGAGAAATAACCCGCTGGGCCGACGCAAAAATCCGCACCGAGACCATGTCTTCCGGCTCGGCACCCGGGTTCAGATTGACTCCACGCAAAAATAGCAGCAGCTCGCTGTCCGAAAGCTGTACTAGACGCGGTCGGGTGTTTTCTTCAAGCAACAGGTCACAGCTGAATTCACTCAGACCGCTGGATTTGCGCAACCATGTCTGGGTTTGCGGGTGACTTCGATCCCAGTGCAGCCACAGGCTTTCATGGGCCAGCAGCTGCAAGTCATCGAGTTCAGTCCGGGCTATCGAACGCGCACCGCCTTTACCGTCCAGCACCAGGGCATGCACCAGGCCCCACTGCGCGTTTTCTTCCTCGAACATCCTTACCCCTATTCTTGAAACAAAAAGCCAGCAGTGCTCTATTCAGGCATCGCAAGCGGGCTTGGCGAAATGATCACGCCGTTGTTGTCCGCATAGACGTAGTGACCTGGATGGAAGGTCACGCCAGCAAAGGTCACCACAACGTTGAGATCGCCGAGCCCGCGCCTGTCGGATTTCCTGGGGTGGCTGGCGAGGGCCTGAACCCCCAGATCGGTCTGCGCGATGATATCGACGTCGCGGATGCAACCGTAGATCACCAGCCCTTCCCAACCGTTTTTCGCGGCTTTCTCGGCCAGCATGTCACCCAGCAACGCATGACGCAGGGACCCGCCGCCATCGACCACCAACACCTTGCCATTACCCTTCAGCTCGACCTGTTCTTTGACCCGCGAGTTGTCTTCGAAGCACTTGATGGTCACGATTTCGCCGCCGAAGGAATCTCGGCCGCCGAAATTGCTGAACATCGGTTCCAGCACCTGCACCAGTTCCGGATAGGCGTCGCACAGGTCAGGCGTGAGGTAATGGTTCATCGAGAAACTCCTGTAAAGAGGAAGACAATCGAGGATGTCGCAAAGTGACCAGAAAAGCTCAATGCGTCATATCTTAGCCGCAAGCCGATCCGAGCGGAATGCCCTTGTTAGAGCATCCAGCTTAGTTCGCCGCCGCCAGATCCGTTTTTTCACCGAACAATGGCGTCTGCTGATCTACCAACCAGCGCGCCACAAACGGCCAGACTTCAGTCTGGGCGGCTTTGCTGACGAGCATTTCCACATGACCGAAATTCTCGCCAAAGCCCTGCTCGCGCCCCAGGTTGATAAATTGCTTCTGCTCGGAACCGAGCTGATCGAACAGTTTGCGACAAGCCCAGGTCGGGTCCTGATGATCGCCCACTGCGCTCA
The DNA here is from genome assembly GCF_054897825.1 of Pseudomonas sp. ZS1P83. Taxonomy (NCBI): domain Bacteria; kingdom Pseudomonadati; phylum Pseudomonadota; class Gammaproteobacteria; order Pseudomonadales; family Pseudomonadaceae; genus Pseudomonas; species Pseudomonas sp. ZS1P83. The sequence continues at coordinate 1,229,086 of NZ_CM142706.1, read as the reverse complement.
CAGCCAACACCGGCAACTGAACATCAGCCAACCCGGCCCACCAATCCTTGTCGGCATCACCAAAGCGCCCGAACAGGCCATACCAGCGCATGCTTTCCAGGGCCAGGCCAATCGGCTCGTCCTCCGGACCGCGCTTGAGCCGTGAACCGGACAACTGGGCAAAGCGTTTAAGAATGAAGCGCCCGCTCCACTCCACCGGCGGAATCTTCAACGGCCAGTAGGTGCGACTGACTTGCGTACCAAAAAACGCCGCGGAAGCCACGACCGGCTCGCCGATGTACTTGCCACCCAGCGCCGCCGCCAGCGTAATCCCGCCCAGCGAATGACCGATCCAGTGCGGGACCTGGCCGCTCTGCTCACGCACGAACGCGCCAATGGCCGGCAGATCGTAACGAGCGTAGTCGGCGACGCGGTTCTTGCGATAGTTCTGGTTGCGCTGGGACAGGCCATGACCGCGCATTTCCGCAATCCATACATCGAATCCCAGGCGCGTCAGATAGGCGCCCAGACCCAGGCCTTTTGGGGAAAACCAGAACCGGCGATTGGAAAAGCTGCCGTGCAACAGGATCACCGGCACGCCACGCACGGCCGGCTCGTCGGCCATGCCGAGACGTGTCACAGCCAGTTCGACGGTGCCATCAGGGCTGTTGCCGGGTTTCAGACGATAGACGTCTTCGCTCAGATCGCCGCGCCGCTCGGCGCTGATCAGGGCGACAGGAAATAGGTTGCTGCTGCTTTGCATAATGCTCTTGCACAAAAAAGGGCGGCTTCCAGAGGAGCCCGCCCTACTTGAACCTAAAAGCCTCGGCCACTTGACCGAGGCTTCATTCACATCAAGCCGGAGCTTGACCTTCAGCCAGGAAGAACCAGGTTTCCAGTACGGAATCGGGGTTCAACGAAACGCTTTCTATGCCCTGTTCCATCAGCCATTTGGCCAGATCAGGGTGGTCCGAAGGGCCCTGACCGCAAATGCCGATGTATTTGCCAGCCTTGTTGCACGCGGCGATGGCGTTGGCCAGCAGCTTCTTGACCGCAGGATTACGCTCGTCGAACAGGTGAGCGATGATCCCGGAGTCACGGTCCAGGCCCAGTGTCAGCTGAGTCAGGTCGTTGGAGCCGATGGAGAAACCGTCGAAGAACTCGAGGAACTCTTCAGCCAGGATCGCGTTGGACGGAAGCTCGCACATCATGATGATGCGCAGGCCGTTTTCGCCGCGCTTCAGACCGTTCTCCGCTAACAGGTCGATGACCTGGCTGGCTTCACCCAGGGTACGGACGAATGGCACCATGATTTCGACGTTGGTCAGGCCCATCTCGTTGCGCACGCGCTTGAGGGCACGGCATTCGAGTTCGAAGCAGTCACGGAACGCTTCGCTGATGTAACGCGAGGCGCCGCGGAAGCCCAGCATCGGGTTCTCTTCTTCCGGCTCGTAGAGCTTGCCGCCGATCAGGTTCGCATATTCGTTGGACTTGAAGTCCGACAGACGCACGATGACCTTTTTCGGCGTGAACGCAGCGGCCAGTGTGCTGATGCCTTCAACCAGCTTCTCAACATAGAAACCGACCGGATCGTCGTAGCCGGCAATGCGCTTGTCGACGCTGTCTTTGATTTCCTGCGGCAGCCCGGCGTAGTTCAGCAGCGCCTTGGGGTGAACACCGATCATGCGGTTGATGATGAACTCCAGACGGGCCAGGCCCACACCAGCGTTCGGCAGCTGTGCGAAGTCGAAGGCACGATCCGGGTTGCCGACGTTCATCATGATCTTGAACGGCAGATCAGGCATGGCGTCAACGGAGTTTTTCTTGATGTCGAAGCCCAGTTCGCCTTCGAAGATGTAACCGGTGTCGCCTTCAGCGCAGGAAACGGTCACGCCCTGGCCGTCTTTCAACAGCTGGGTGGCGTTACCGCAACCGACCACGGCCGGAATGCCCAGCTCGCGAGCGATGATCGCCGCGTGGCAGGTACGACCGCCACGGTTGGTGACGATGGCGCTGGCGCGCTTCATGACCGGTTCCCAGTCCGGGTCGGTCATGTCGGAGACCAGAACGTCGCCTGGCTGGACTTTGTCCATCTCGGACACGTCCTTGATGATCCGCACCTTGCCGGCGCCGATGCGCTGGCCGATGGCGCGACCTTCAACCAGCACGGTGCCGGTTTCTTTCAACAGGTAGCGTTCCATGACGTTGGCCGAGGTACGGCTCTTCACGGTTTCAGGACGGGCCTGAACGATGTAGAGCTTGCCGTCGTCGCCGTCTTTGGCCCACTCGATGTCCATCGGGCACTTGTAGTGCTTCTCGATGATCATCGCTTGCTTGGCCAGTTCGTTGACTTCGGCATCGCTCAGGCAGAAACGTGCGCGATCAGCCTTGTCGACATCGATGGTCTTGACCGATTTACCGGCCGTGGCGACTTCGCCGTAGATCATCTTGATGGCTTTGCTGCCCAGGTTGCGACGCAAGATGGCCGGGCGACCGGCTGCCAGCGTGCCTTTGTGAACGTAGAACTCATCCGGGTTCACCGCGCCTTGTACAACGGTTTCACCCAGGCCGTAGGCGCCGGTGATGAACACCACGTCACGGAAGCCCGACTCGGTATCGAGGGTGAACATCACGCCGGCGGTGCCGGTTTCGGAGCGGACCATGCGCTGCACGCCAGCCGACAGGGCAACCAGCTTGTGGTCGAAGCCCTGGTGCACGCGATAGGAAATCGCGCGGTCGTTAAACAGGGAAGCGAACACCTCTTTGGCGGCGCGAATAACGTTTTCGACACCACGGATGTTCAGGAAGGTTTCCTGCTGACCGGCAAAGGAAGCGTCCGGCAGGTCTTCGGCGGTGGCGGAAGAGCGCACGGCCACGGCCATGTCAGGGTTACCGGCCGACAGCGTGGCGAACGCGGTGCGGATTTCGGCGTTGAGCTTCTCGGGGAATTCGGCTTCCATGATCCATTGACGGATCTGGGCGCCGGTCTTGGCCAGGGCATTGACATCGTCGACGTCCAGGGCGTCGAGGGCGGCGTGGATCTGATCGTTCAGGCCGCTCAGTTCCAGAAAATCACGATAAGCCTGAGCTGTCGTGGCGAAGCCACCGGGCACCGATACACCGGCACCTGCAAGGTTACTGATCATCTCGCCGAGGGATGCGTTCTTGCCCCCCACATGCTCTACATCATGGACGCCGAGCTTATCGAGGGAAACTACGTACTCTACCAAGGTGATCTCTCCACTAACTGTGTTGGAAAAGCTCAGAAGCCGGCTGCTACAGGGAGCGTTTGCCGGCTGTATGGCCTGGACCTGGAAAATAAGTGAGAATGCGGGCCACTGGCGGCCGGCAAATCGCGCCTATCATATCCAAGAATGATCATTAGCTTAAGGCCCAAGGTGCAAATGAAACGATCTGCTTTCTTTATTTCCGACGGCACCGGCATCACAGCCGAGACCCTCGGCCAAAGCCTCCTGGCGCAGTTCGAAAACATTACCTTCAGCAAATTCACGCGGCCCTACATCGACAACGTGGATAAAGCGCGGGCCATGGTACAACAAATCAACAAAGCCGCCGAAAACGACGGCTTTCGGCCGATCATCTTCGACACCATCGTCAATCAGGACATCCGTGAGATCCTCGCAACGTCCAATGGTTTCATGATCGACATTTTCTCTACCTTTTTGGCGCCGCTTGAACAGGAACTGACCGAGCATTCTTCCTACACCGTCGGCAAGTCCCACTCGATTGGCAGCAACTCCAATTACATGGAGCGGATCGAGGCGGTGAACTTCGCCCTCGACAACGACGACGGTGCGCGCACGCATTATTACGACAAGGCGGACCTGATCCTAGTGGGCGTGTCGCGTTGTGGTAAGACGCCGACGTGCCTGTACATGGCCATGCAATTTGGCATCCGTGCGGCCAACTATCCGCTGACCGAAGACGACATGGAGCGCCTGCAACTGCCAGGCAGCCTGCGTGCCCACCAGCACAAACTGTTTGGCCTGACCATCGACCCGGACCGCCTCACCGCGATCCGCAACGAGCGCAAACCCAACAGCCGCTATTCGAGCTACGCCCAGTGCGAATTCGAAGTGCGCGAGGTGGAAAATCTGTTCCGCCGCGAGAACATTCCGCACATCAATTCCACGCATTTTTCGGTGGAAGAGATTTCGGCGAAGATTCTGGTGGAGAAAGGCGTGGAGCGGCGGTTCAAGTAGTTTTGCGGTACCTGTTACACCGCTTTCGCGAGCAGGCTCGCTCCCACATTGGATCATCAGTAGGCACAGTATTTGTGTACAACCGAAACCCCTTGTGGGAGCGAGCCTGCTCGCGAAGAACGATTACACGGTGTTTGTTAATGCCCGCGCCAGCGCTTCAAACCCTCGCAGCAACAACCGATCATCCCCCGTCGAATTACAAACACTCGCCCGAACAAACTGCGGCACCGCCCCATGCCCGACCGCAAACGCCTCGGCGGTGGCGATCAGATAATTATTCTCCTTGAGCTCGGCCGCAATCTGCGACGCCCGCCAAGGCTCAGGCACTTCAATCCAGAAGTGGGGACTATGGGGGTGGGTTTTGTACGCCAAACCCTCCAACAGCCCACTGACCAACGCCTTGCGCCGACCGATCTCACCAATCTGCTGGCCCAGCAGCTGTTCGGCGATTCCGTTTCCTATCCACAAACTCGCCACTTCCAGCGACAGCGGGCTGGCCATCCAGCACGTCCCGCGCACCGCTGCGCTCAATCGTCCGATCAACGGTTGCGGCGCATGCAGGTAACCGACCCGCAAACCTGCCGATACGGCCTTGCTCAAACTGCCGATCAGCACCGAGCGCTCCGGGGCGAAATGACTGAGTGGTAACGGACGCTGTTGCGCCAGCACGGCATGGGCCTCGTCTTCGAAGATCAGCAGGTTGTGCTGACGACACAGCTCAGCAATCGCCACGCGTCGTGCGACGGACATCACTGCAGCCGTAGGATTCTGGATCGTCGGCGTGCAGTACAGTGCTGAGACACGATGATTGCGGCAAACCGCCTCTAGGGCATCGGGCATCAGCCCTTCATCATCCATCCCGACGCCGATGAGTTTTATCCCGAGTTGGCGTGCGACGCTGATCAACCCAGGGTAGGTCAGGTGCTCCGTCACCAACGTATCGCCCGCCTTGAGCAACCCCATCAAGGCACACAACAGACCATGCTGGCCGCCGTTCACGCAAACGATCTGCTCGGCGCTCGGGACAAACGCTTGATGCCTGAGCCATTTCGCGCCCGCCGCACGATTGCGTGGCAAACCGACATCGGCGGAGTAGCCACTGATGCGTTGCAACGCCTCAGGATCAAGGGACAACGCTTGCAGGCTGTGACTCAAAAACAGCGCTTCCTGCCCCGGAATCGGTTGATTGCGGCTCATGTCGAAAAACGCCTGCGGCTCATCGCTGACATTGCGAAAGGCACTGTCCCGCGGCCGTTCCATCCCGCGCTGACGCACATACGTGCCATCTCCTACGCGAGCGACTACCAAACCCACACGTTCGAGTTCCCCGTAAGCACGGCTGATGGTGCCGATGGTCACTTGGAGGCTGTCGGCCAACAGTCGATGAGGCGGCAATTTGCAGCCGGGCTCGATCACGCCCTCGGCGATGCCTTTGCCGATCGCGTCGGCGAGGCGTTTGTATTTCACACCCAAACCGTTGGTGAGGCCGTCGCGCAGGATTGACACCATGGCAATACTTGTTTTGACAGTCATTACAGCCCCGAATAGCGTGCTTAAAACAGGTTCAATCAGGGATAGACCTTTTGCAGATGAAGGTCAATTCCGACAATAACAGGAGCTCGATCATGTCCATTACCGTCAGTGCGCCTTCAAGTCCTGCAAAACCCTGGCTGGCCGCCCTGGTCACCAGCGTGTTGTTCCTGATCGTTTGCCTGAGCTGGGGCACGACGTGGCTCGGGATCAAGATTGCCGTTGAAAGTGTGCCGCCGCTAACCGCTGCCGGGCTGCGGTTCCTGATCGCCTTTCCGTTGTTCCTCAGCTTTGCCCTGCTGCGCCGCGAACCGCTGCTGTTTCCGAAGGAGAGCCGCGGATTCTTTGTCTTCGTCACGCTGTCGTACTTCAGCCTGCCGTACTACTTGCTCAACTACGGCGAGATGCACGTTTCGTCTGGTCTGACGGCGCTGTTGTTCAGCTGCATGCCGGTGTTCATCCTGATGTTTTCCGCGCTGTTTCTGCGGGAGAAAATCTACCCCTCACAACTGCTCGGGATCGCCATCGGGTTCGGCGCCCTGTTCATGATTATCCGCAATCAGGGGCTGCATCTGGACCACGCCGAGTTGTTCGGGGTGCTGGCGATTCTCTGTGCCGCCATGATGCATGCGCTGTGTTACGTGGTGACCAAGAAACACGGCAGCGCGATCAGCGTGATCACCTACAACACCCTGCCGATCGGCATCGCCGGGTTGATGCTGTTTGTCGCGGGATTGAATGTCGAAGCACCGGTGTTCGATGCCGTCACCGCGCGGTCGTGGAGCGCCCTGCTCTATCTGGGGCTGGTGGCGTCGGTGGGCGGGTTTATCGTTTACTTCCTGCTGCTCAAGCGACTGAGCCCGATCATTTTGTCGTTTGTGTTCATCATTTTTCCGGTGTTCGCGGTGATCATCGGCGCCTGGTATGAGGGGCAAAGTCTTTCGCCGGAGCTGATGGTTTACTCGGCGGTTCTGCTGACAGGGTTTGCCATTACCAAGTTGCCGGTCGAAAAATGGCTGAGAACCTGAACACATCCCTGTAGGAGCCAGCGGTGCGGCGGTCCGACTTGCCGGCGAAGGCGTCCTTGAGAGCGCCTTCGCCGGCAAGTCGGACCGCCGCACCGCTGGCTCCTACAGGGTTTTGCGAAGGTTCAATCAGATAACAAACAAATCCACAAACCGATTCACCGGTGTCGCCTCAAGCGCCGCCTGGTCCTTGCACAACGCAAAGATCTCAGCGCTGCGCTGGGCGTTGAAGCGGGTCGCCAGGTTGGCCTTGAACTTGTCTTCCAGCAACGGGATGCCGTCGCTGCGGCGACGGCGATGGCCGATCGGGTACTCCACCACCACGTTCTCGGTGCTGGAGCCATCCTTGAAGAACACCTGAATCGCATTGGCAATGGAGCGCTTATCGGCCTCCAGGTATTCGCGGGTGTAGCGCGGGTCTTCGACGATGACCATTTTTTCGCGCAGCACGTCGATGATCGGATGCGCCGCGTGGAAGTCGTCCTCGTACTGCTCGGCCACCAGATTGCCGAACGCCAGCGGCACGGCAGTCATGTACTGAAGGCAATGGTCACGGTCCGCAGCGTTGGCCAGCGGGCCGACCTTGGAGATGATGCGGATCGCCGATTCGTGGGTGGTGATGACGATTTTATTGATTTCGTGCAGGCGATTTCTGACTTGCGGGTGCAGGGTCACCGCCGCTTCGCACGCCGTTTGCGCGTGGAATTCGGCCGGAAAGCTGATCTTGAACAGCACGTTTTCCATCACGTAGCTGCCATACGCCCGCGAGAAGCTGAACACGCGTTTGTCTTCAGGCTTGAGCGCCAGATCGTTGTTGGTGTGGCTGAACAATACGTCGTAAAAGCCCCACTGCCTGGCGGTCAGCACACCGGGAATGCCCATCTCGCCGCGCATCGCAATGTCCGCCAGCCGCACGCCGCGACTGGACGCATCGCCTGCCGCCCAGGATTTACGCGATCCGGCATTCGGCGCATGACGGTAAGTGCGCAGCGCCTGACCGTCGGCGAAGGCATGGGACAACGCGGACAACAACTGCTCGCGATTGGCGCCCATCAACTTGGCGGTGACAGCGGTCGAGGCGACTTTCACCAGGATGACGTGATCGAGGCCCACGCGATTGAAGGAGTTTTCCAGCGCGATCACGCCCTGGATCTCGTGGGCCATGATAATGGCTTCGAGTACCGCGCGAACGGTCAGCGGCGCGTCGCCATTGGCCAGGCGTTTTTGCGAAAGATGATCGGCCACCGCAAGAATGCCACCGAGATTATCAGACGGATGGCCCCACTCGGCCGCAAGCCAGGTGTCGTTGTAGTCGAGCCAGCGGACGATGCAACCGATGTCCCACGCCGCTTTGACGGGATCGAGACGGTAAGGGGTGCCGGGGACGCGAGCACCGAAAGGGACGACGGTGCCTTCCACCATGGGCCCGAGGTGTTTGGTGCATTCGGGGAAACGCAGGGCCAGGAGACCGCAGCCGAGGGTGTCCATCAGGCAGTTGCGGGCAGTGTCCAATGCTTCTTGGGATTCGATTTTGAAGGTCAGGACGTAATCGGCAATGTCCTGCAGGACCGTGTCGTAGTCGGGGCGGTTGTTCAGGTCGACGTTGGCGCTCATGTTCGATTCACTCTTGAAGTGGTTCGTTGATGGGACCTCGGTTCAGGTTAAATCTAAGTCGGCGACACCATTCTTATTGTTGAAATGCGGTCCTGTAGGAGCCAGCGGTGCGGCGATCCGACTTGCCGGCGAAGGCGATCTTGAGGACGCCTTCGCCGGCAAGCCGTGCGCCTACAGGGGACAGGTGTCAGTCAGAAAGAGTCGCCCGGCACACGGACGTAACCTTCCATCAACACCCGAGCACTGCGGCTCATGATGGCTTTGTTCACGGTCCATTCACCGTTGACCTGACTGGCTTCAGCACCCACGCGCAACGTGCCGGACGGATGCCCAAAGCGCACAGCATTACGTTCAATACCACCCGCCGCAAGATTCACCAACGTGCCGGAAATCGCCGCCGCCGTACCGATCGCCACCGCCGCCGTGCCCATCATCGCGTGGTGCAACTTGCCCATGGACAACGCGCGCACCAGCAGATCGACATCACCCGCCGCAATCGCCTTGCCACTGGAGGCAACGTAGTCCGCTGGCTTGGCAACAAAGGCCACCTTGGGCGTGTGCTGACGCTTGGCCGCTTCGTCCAGATTCTTGATCAAGCCCATGCGCAACGCGCCGTAAGCCCGAATGGTTTCGAACATCGCCAACGCTTTCGGATCGCTATTGATCGCGCCCTGCAACTCGGTACCGGTGTAACCGATGTCTTCGGCGTTGACGAAAATCGTCGGGATGCCGGCATTGATCATGGTCGCCTTGAAGGTCCCGACACCCGGCACCTCCAGGTCATCCACCAGGTTGCCAGTGGGGAACATCGAACCGCCACCGCCCTCTTCTTCCGCCGCTGGGTCCATGAATTCGACCTGCACTTCCGCAGCCGGGAAGGTCACGCCATCGAGTTCGAAATCGCCGGTTTCCTGTACCTCACCCTGGGTGATCGGCACGTGGGTGATGATGGTCTTGCCGATGTTGGCCTGCCACACGCGAACCACCGCAACGCCGTTCTGCGGAATGCGGCTGGCGTCCACCAGGCCGTTGCTGATGGCGAACGAACCCACCGCTGCCGACAGGTTGCCGCAGTTGCCGCTCCAGTCGACGAAGGGCTTGTCGATGGAGACCTGGCCAAACAAGTAATCGACGTCGTGATCGGCCTTGATGCTTTTCGACAGGATCACGGTTTTGCTGGTGCTGGAGGTCGCGCCGCCCATGCCGTCGATTTGCTTGTCGTACGGGTCGGGGCTGCCGATCACGCGCAGCAACAAGGCATCGCGAGCGGGGCCGGGAATCTGAGCCGCTTCCGGCAGGTCTTTCAGGCTGAAAAACACGCCTTTGCTGGTGCCGCCACGCATGTAAGTGGCGGCGATTTTAATTTGAGGGGCGATCTGAGGTACGTGAGCCATGGTGCTCTTTACTCCTTACCTAAAAACAGACACGGGATTTAAAAGTCCCGTGCCCGCACAGCGGGATTTAGACGGCTACCGCCGATTCTTCGAGGAAGTCCTGAGCGAAGCGCTGCAGCACGCCGCCGGCCTCGTAGATCGACACTTCTTCGGCGGTGTCGAGGCGGCAGGTCACCGGCACTTCGACGCGCTCGCCGTTCTTGCGGTTGATCACCAGCGTCAGCTCGGCACCCGGGGTGCGCTCGCCAATCACGTCGTAGGTTTCGCTGCCATCGATGCCCAACGTCTTGCGGTCGGTGCCCGGCTTGAACTCCAGCGGCAACACGCCCATGCCCACCAGGTTGGTGCGGTGAATGCGCTCGAAGCCTTCGGCCGCAATCGCTTCCACACCCGCCAGACGCACACCTTTGGCTGCCCAGTCACGGGACGAACCCTGACCGTAGTCGGCGCCGGCGATGATGATCAGTGGCTGCTTGCGCTCCATGTAGGTTTCGATGGCTTCCCACATGCGCATGACCTGGCCTTCCGGCTCGACGCGAGCCAAAGAACCCTGTTTGACCTTGCCGTTTTCCTGAACCATTTCGTTGAACAGTTTCGGGTTGGCGAAGGTTGCGCGTTGCGCAGTCAAATGGTCGCCCCTATGAGTTGCGTAAGAGTTGAAGTCCTCTTCCGGCAGGCCCATTTTCGCCAGGTATTCGCCGGCGGCGCTGTCGAGCATGATCGCGTTCGACGGCGACAGGTGATCGGTAGTGATGTTGTCCGGCAGCACCGCCAGCGGGCGCATGCCCTTGAGCGGACGAGCGCCAGCCAACGCGCCTTCCCAGTACGGCGGACGGCGGATGTAGGTGCTCATCTCGCGCCAGTCGTACAGCGGCGTCACTTTCGGGCCGGTGTCTTCGTGGATGGCGAACATCGGGATGTAGACCTGACGGAACTGCTCAGGCTTGACCGATGCCTTGACCACTGCGTCGATTTCTTCGTCGCTTGGCCAGATGTCTTTCAGGCGGATTTCCTTGCCATCAACCACGCCCAACACATCTTTTTCGATGTCGAAACGGATGGTACCGGCGATGGCATAGGCGACCACCAGTGGCGGCGAAGCGAGGAACGCGTTCTTGGCGTACGGGTGAATCCGACCGTCAAAGTTGCGGTTGCCGGACAATACCGCAGTGGCGTACAGGTCGCGGTCGATGATCTCTTGCTGGATCACCGGGTCCAGCGCGCCGGACATGCCATTGCAGGTGGTGCAGGCGAAGGCGACGATGCCGAAACCGAGTTGCTCCAACTCGCTGGTCAGGCCGGCCTCGTCGAGGTACAGCGCCACGGTTTTCGAACCCGGCGCCAGGGACGATTTGACCCACGGTTTACGGGTCAGCCCGAGCTTGTTGGCATTGCGCGCCAGCAGGCCGGCGGCAATGACGTTGCGCGGGTTGCTGGTGTTGGTGCAACTGGTGATGGCGGCGATGATCACCGCACCGTCCGGCATCTGGCCGGGCACTTCGGTCCACTGGCCGGAGATGCCTTGGGCGGCGAGGTCCGAAGTGGCGACACGGGCGTGCGGGTTGCTCGGGCCGGCCATGTTGCGCACCACCGAGGACAGGTCGAAGCTCAACCCACGCTCGTATTGCGCATTCTTCAAGCTGTCAGCCCACAGACCGGTGGTCTTGGCATATTGCTCTACAAGCTGCACCTGCTCGTCTTCACGGCCGGTGAGTTTCAGGTAGTCAATGGTCTGCTGGTCGATGTAGAACATCGCCGCGGTAGCACCGTATTCAGGGGCCATGTTGGAGATGGTCGCGCGGTCGCCGAGGGTCAACGCGCAGGCGCCTTCGCCAAAGAACTCCAGCCACGCACCGACCACTTTTTGCTGACGCAGGAACTCGGTCAGCGCCAGCACCATGTCGGTGGCGGTGATACCCGGCTGCAGCTTGCCCGTCAGCTCGACGCCGACGCTTTCCGGCAGACGCATCCACGACGCGCGGCCGAGCATCACGCTTTCAGCTTCCAGACCACCGACACCGATGGCAATCACGCCCAGTGCATCGACGTGCGGGGTGTGGCTGTCGGTACCGACGCAAGTGTCGGGGAACGCCACGCCGTCGCGCACCTGGATCACCGGAGACATTTTCTCCAGGTTGATCTGGTGCATGATCCCGTTGCCAGGCGGGATCACGTCGACGTTCTTGAAGGCCTTCTTGGTCCAGTTGATGAAGTGGAAACGGTCTTCGTTGCGACGGTCTTCGATGGCGCGGTTCTTCTCGAACGCCTCAGGATCAAAGCCACCGCGCTCGACGGCCAGGGAGTGGTCGACGATCAATTGCGTCGGCACTACCGGGTTCACTTGCGCCGGATCGCCACCTTGCAGGGCGATGGCGTCACGCAGACCGGCGAGGTCGACCAGCGCGGTCTGGCCGAGAATGTCGTGGCACACCACGCGGGCCGGGAACCAAGGGAAATCGAGGTCGCGTTTGCGCTCGATGAATTGCTTCAGGGATTCGGTGAGCGTGGCCGGGTCGCAGCGACGCACCAGGTTTTCCGCCAGCACACGGGAGGTGTACGGCAGAGTGTCGTAGGCGCCGGGCTGGATGGCTTCGACCGCCGCGCGGACGTCGAAGTAATCCAGATGGCTGCCGGGCAGCGGTTTACGGAATTCAGTGTTCATCGTCAGGACTCGGTCACGGTGGTTTCAAAAGGTGGGCTTGGCACGGCTCCTGAAGTGAACACAATCGACTGTGGGAGCGAGCCTGCTCGCGAAAGCGGTGTATCAGTCGACATCATTGCTAGATGTCAGTCCGTCTTCGCGAGCAGGCTCGCTCCCACAGGGTTTCCGGTTCCTACAGTAACAGTGCCGGTACCCCCACCATTCAGCGTTGTTCGATTGGCACGAACTTGCGCTGTTCGACGCCGACGTACTCGGCGCTCGGGCGGATGATGCGGTTGTTGGCCCGTTGTTCGAACACGTGCGCCGCCCAGCCGGACAGGCGCGAGCAGACGAAAATCGGTGTGAACAACTTGGTCGGAATGCCCATGAAGTGGTACGTCGACGCATGGTAGAAGTCGGCGTTCGGGAACAGTTTTTTCTGCTCCCACATGGTTTTGTCGATGGCTTCGGAGACCGGGAACAACACCGTGTCGCCCACTTCGTCAGCGAGTTTTTTCGACCAGCCCTTGATCACCTCGTTGCGCGGATCATTGTCCTTATAGATCGCGTGGCCGAAGCCCATGATCTTGTCCTTGCGCTCAAGCATGCCGAGGGTGCCTTTGATCGCCTCTTCCGGTGAGCTGAAGCGCTCGATCATTTCCATCGCCGCTTCGTTGGCGCCGCCGTGCAGCGGACCGCGCAGCGAGCCAATGGCTGCCGTGACGCAGGAATACATGTCCGACAGGGTCGAGGCGCACACCCGGGCGGTGAACGTCGACGCGTTGAACTCGTGCTCCGCGTAGAGGATCAGCGAAACGTTCATCACTTTGACGTGCAACTCGCTCGGCTTCTTGTCGTGCAGCAGGTGCAGGAAGTGACCGCCGATGGATTGCTCGTCACTCACGCAGCTGATGCGTTTGCCGTCGTGGCTGAAGCGATACCAGTAGCACATGATCGCCGGGAACGCGGCCAGCAGGCGGTCGGTCACGTCGTGTTGTTCAGAGAAGTCCTTCTCCGGCTCAATGTTGCCCAGGAACGAGCAACCCGTGCGCATCACGTCCATCGGATGGGCGTCGGCGGGGATGCGTTCCAGCACTTCTTTCAGCGCTTGCGGCAGGTCACGCAGCTTGCCCAGTTTGCTCACGTAAGCGGCGAGTTGTGTTTTGGTCGGCAGTTCACCGTAAAGCAGCAGGTACGCCACTTCTTCGAATTGTGCGTCAGCCGCCAGGTCGCGAACGTCGTAGCCGCGATAGGTCAGGCCTGCGCCCGACTGGCCCACGGTGGACAATGCGGTTTGCCCGGCAACCTGGCCACGGAGCCCGGCGCCACTGAGTACTTTTGCTTCGGCCATTGCTGTCTCCAGTTTTCTTGAATTTGTTAGGGAAACTCGTAGGAGCGAAGCTTGCTCGCGAAGACGGACTGACATTCAACATTAATGTCGTCTGAGACACCGCTTTCGTCGGATCGCCGCCCGGACCAAGCTTCGCTCCTACAGGGGCTTTCATTACTTCTTCGCGGCAAACAACGCATCGAGCTTCTGCTCGAAGGTGTGGTAGTCGATGCGATCGTAAAGCTCCATGCGCGTCTGCATGGTGTCGATCACGTTCTGTTGTGTGCCGTCGCGGCGAATCGCGGTGTAGACGTTTTCCGCAGCCTTGTTCATCGCGCGGAACGCGGACAATGGATACAGCACCAGCGACACGTCGGCAGCGGCGAGTTGCTCGGTGGTGTACAGCGGCGTCGCGCCGAATTCGGTGATGTTGGCCAGGATCGGCGCTTTCACGCGGCTGGCGAACAGCTTGTACATGTCCAGTTCGGTGATGGCTTCCGGAAAGATCATGTCGGCGCCAGCCTCGATGCACGCCGCGGCGCGATCCAGCGCAGATTCCAGACCTTCCACTGCGAGGGCGTCAGTGCGGGCCATGATCACGAAGCTGTCATCGGTGCGCGCATCGACGGCAGCCTTGATGCGGTCGACCATTTCCTGCAGGGACACGATCTCTTTATTAGGACGGTGACCGCAGCGCTTGGCGCCGACCTGGTCTTCGATGTGAATTGCCGCCGCGCCGAACTTGATCATCGACTTGACGGTACGCGCGACGTTGAACGCCGAGGAACCGAAGCCGGTGTCTACGTCCACCAACAGCGGCAGGTCGCAGACGTCAGTGATGCGACGCACGTCGGTCAGCACGTCGTCCAGCCCGGTGATGCCCAGGTCCGGCACGCCGAGGGAGCCGGCAGCCACCCCGCCACCCGACAGATAAATAGCCTTGAAACCGGCGCGCTTGGCCAGCAGTGCGTGGTTGGCGTTGATCGCGCCGACCACCTGCAAAGGATGCTCGCTGGCGACCGCATCGCGGAAACGCTGGCCTGGAGTGCTCTTGTTCAAACTCATGACTCACCTCGTTCAGTGGCTGTCGGGTTAGCGCCGTCCTGGTAGTGACGGGCAATATTGCGTTTGGAGGCGCCGATGTGACGGCGCATCAACAGCTCGGCCAGTTCACCGTCACGGTCGGCGATAGCATCGAGAATTCGGTGGTGCTCGGCAAAGGCCTGACGCGGACGATTGGGCGTGGTGGAAAACTGGATGCGGTACATGCGCACCAGCTGATAAAGCTCGCCGCAGAGCATTTGCGTCAGGGTGCGGTTGCCGCTGCCCTGGATAATTCGGTAGTGGAAGTCGAAATCGCCTTCCTGCTGGTAGTAGCCGACACCGGCCTGAAACGCCGCATCACGCTCATGGGTTTCGAGGACCCGGCGCAGTTCGTCGATTTCTTCGAGGGTCATGCGCTCGGCCGCCAGACGGCAGGCCATGCCTTCGAGGGATTCGCGGATCTCGTAGAGTTCCAGCAGTTCGGCGTGGCTCAGCGACACCACCCGCGCCCCGACGTGCGGCACACGAACCAGCAGGCGCTGGCCTTCCAGACGGTGGATCGCCTCGCGCAGCGGCCCGCGGCTGATGCCATAGGTGCGCGCCAGTTCCGGCTCGGAGATCTTGCTGCCCGGGGCGATCTCGCCCTTGACGATGGCCGCCTGAATGCGTCGGAAGACGTTCTCGGAAAGTGTTTCCGAATCGTCTTGAGCGATGACCGGGGGATCGAGTTGATCCAGCATATTGTCGACACCTTGAAAGCTGATGCCGCAAAAACTAGCGAATACAGACCTTTTAGTCAAAGGATAAATGGGTATTGTCGACAATCGTCTAATAACCGACAGCACCATAACGACGCAGCCCCTCTGTTTATAGCCGCCTCCCGGCGGTGGCGCCATAAAACCACCGTGCTAGAATGCCGGCCGCATTTGTTTGTGACATCTGCACTGCTTGTCATAAATAGTTGATAGGCATACGAGGGAGCTTGCGCAGCGATGCCAGGGTCTTGAATAGAAGTACGGACCGCTGCGCACCAGGATTTATGAGACTCAAGCCCTTCCCCGCCTTCCTTTATCTTCTTTGCCTGCCAGGTGTAGCCGCGGCGGGGGAAAAGACCGTGTACGGCCTCAACGAGTACGCCTCCCTGGACGGCATCGACCTGGAAGTCGCCGCCAAACTCGACACTGGGGCGAAAACCGCGTCCCTGAGTGCCCGCGACATCAAACGCTTCAATCGCAATGGCGAGTCCTGGGTACGCTTCTATCTGGCGATTGACGCTGCGCACTCGCATCCCATCGAACGGCCACTGGCCCGGGTCAGCAAGATCAAGCGCCGGGCCGGCGACTACGACCCGGAAGAAGGCAAGAAGTACACCGCCCGTCCGGTCATCGAGCTGGATATCTGCATGGGTTCGGCTTTGCGCAGTATCGAAGTGAACCTGACCGACCGCAGCGCTTTCCAATATCCGCTCCTGATCGGCTCCGAAGCACTGAAACGCTTCGATGCGCTGGTCGACCCCAGTCTTAAATACGCTGCTGGCAAACCCGCCTGCGCCACCGACGCTCATACCGCAGAGTAATTCCAATGCGCTCTCTTACCCTCCACCTGAAATTCCTGATCGCCATCCTGGTGGTGCTGGGTATTTCAGTCACGGCCTATCAGATCTTCGTGCTCGGCATTCCCGTGACCGAAGACGCCACCGACGACTTGTGGAACATCGACGCCAAAGTCGAGTTCGTCGCCAGTGCCAAGGACCCGGTCAAGATCCAGATGTTCGTGCCGCCGCTGAGCCGCGATTACGTCAGCCTCAACGAGAGCTTCATTTCCAATAACTACGGCGTGGCCGTGAACCGTGCCGACGGCAACCGCAAAGTCACTTGGTCGGCCCGCCGGGCCAAGGGCAATCAGACCCTTTATTACCGCCTGGTACTGACCAAACGCTACACCGGCGAAAAATCCAAGATCAAAGGCCCAACCTTCCGCGACAGCATCGCGGTTGAAGGAGCAGAAAAAGTCGCCGCCGAAGCCCTGCTTGCGCCCATTCGCCAGCACTCGGCCGACGTCGAAACCTTCATCGGTGAAGCCATCAAGCGTGTCAACAATCTCAACGACGACAACGTGAAGCTGCTGCTGGGTGGCGATCCTTCCACCGCGCACAAGGCCAAAATCGTCGAACTGGTGCTGTCCATCGCGCACGTGCCGGTGGAAAAGGTCCACACCATTCGCCTGGCGGCCGACCAGCCGCAAACGCCGGAACTCTGGCTGCGCAGTTTCAACGGCACCGACTGGCTGTACTTCAACCCGGAAACCGGTGAGCAGGGCCTGCCAACCGACCGCCTGCTGTGGTGGACCGGCGACGAAAACCTGATCACCGTCGATGGCGGCAAGAAAGCCAACGTGACCTTCAGCCTGAACAACAGCGAAATGAACGCGATTCGCCTGGCCAAGCTGACCGACGAAAACACCGACGCCAACTTCCTCGAATACTCGCTGTACGGATTGCCGCTGCAAACCCAGCAGACCTTCATGATCATGGTGATGATCCCGATCGGCGTATTGGTGATCCTGATCCTGCGCAACCTGATCGGCATTCAGACCCTGGGCACGTTTACCCCGGTGCTGATCGCCCTCGCCTTCCGCGAAACCCAGCTGGGCTTCGGGATCGTGCTGTTTACGATCATCACGGCGTTGGGGCTGACGCTGCGCTCCTACCTTGAACACTTGAAGCTGCAAATGCTGCCGAGGCTGTCGGTGGTGCTGACCTTCGTGGTGGTGCTGATCGCCGCGATCAGCCTGCTCAGCCATAAACTCGGTCTGGAGCGCGGGTTGTCGGTGGCGTTGTTCCCGATGGTGATTCTGACCATGACCATTGAACGCCTGTCGATTACCTGGGAAGAACGCGGTTCCGGCCACGCCATGAAAGTGGCGATCGGTACGCTGTTCGCCGCGTCGCTGGCGCACCTGATCATGAGCATTCCGGAGCTGGTTTACTTCGTATTCACCTTCCCGGCGATCCTGTTGATCCTGGTGGGCTTCATGCTGGCTATGGGTCGCTATCGCGGCTACCGCCTGACCGAACTGGTGCGTTTCAAGGCGTTCCTGAAAGAGGCTGACGCCTGATGTTCGGCCTCTGGAAGACCTGGAAGGCCCTGGAAGCCCGGGGCATCATGGGGATCAATCGGCGCAACGCCGACTACGTACTCAAGTACAACAAGCGCAGTCTGTACCCGATCGTCGATGACAAGATCATCACCAAGGAGCGCGCCATCGCCGCCGGCATTCACGTGCCGGAACTGTACGGCGTGATCTCCACCGAGAAAGAAATCGACAACCTCGACGACATCATCGGCGGGCGCAACGACTTCGTGATCAAACCGGCCCAGGGCGCGGGCGGTGACGGCATCATTGTGATTGCCGACCGTTTTGAGGGCCGCTATCGCACGGTGTCCGGCAAGATCATCAGTCATGAGGAAATCGAGCACCATATTTCCAGCATCCTGACCGGCCTCTATTCGCTGGGCGGACACCGGGATCGGGCACTGATCGAATACCGCGTGATCCCGGACCAGATCTTCAAAAGCATCAGCTACGAAGGCGTGCCAGATATTCGCATCATCGTGCTGAAGGGCTATCCGGTGATGGCCATGCTGCGCTTGCCGACGCGCCAGTCCGGCGGCAAGGCCAATCTGCACCAAGGCGCCATCGGCGTCGGTGTCGACCTCGCGACCGGGCAGACGTTGCGCGGGACCTGGCTGAACAACATCATCACCAAACACCCCGACACCACCAACGCGGTGGATGGCGTGCAACTGCCTTACTGGGACGGTTTCATGAAACTTGCCGCGGGCTGCTATGAGCTGTGCGGGCTGGGTTACATCGGTGTCGACATGGTGCTGGACCAAGAGAAAGGGCCGCTGATTCTTGAGCTCAATGCCCGGCCTGGGCTGAACATTCAGATTGCCAATGATTGCGGGCTGACGTTGCGTACCCATGCGGTTGAAGCGCGGCTGGAAGCGTTGAAGGCTCGCGGGATTGTTGAGACGGTTCAGGAACGGGTTGAGTTTGTTCAGGAAATGTTTGGGCATATTCCGGCGGTTGAGGGTTGACCTGCCAATCCCCGACATCCCCTCTAGGAGCAAATCCTGCAGAGGACTACAATCGCCACCCCCGCCTCGATGGCTGATCTGCCCCGCCCATGTTGACCTGTTCCGTACACCCGCTCCCCTATCGCGCCAACCCCGCCGAGTACTTCGCGGCGATTCGTCATGCCCCCGGTGCTGTGCTGCTCGACAGTGGCCGACCCACTGCCGAGCGTGGGCGTTATGACCTGCTCAGCGCTTGGCCGCAGGAACAACTGGCGGTGTTGCCTGACGAAAGTGGCAGCGTTTTCCTGCAACGTCTTCGCGACAATCTGACACGACTCGGTGAAGCGACGGTGCCTATTGACCTGCCCTTCGCGGGTGGCTTGATCGGTTACCTGAGCTATGACTTCGGTCGGCATCTGGAGAATTTGCCGACTCAGGCGCAGGACGACCTGCAATTGCCCGACGCACGTTTGGGACTGTATGACTGGGCACTGATCAGCGATCACCAACTGAGTACCAGTCAGTTGGTCTTCCACCCGTCGCTGGTCGACAGCGAACGTCAGCGTCTGATCGCCCTGTTCAGTGAGCCTTCGGCTGAAGCGCTCGAGCCTTTCAAGTTGAAAGCCCCGATGAAGGCCGACCTGAGCGTCGACGAGTATCGCCACGCGCTAGAGCGCATTCAACGGTACATCCAGGCCGGCGACTGCTATCAGGTCAACTTCGCCCAGCGTTTCCGCGCGCAGTGCCAAGGCGATCCATGGGCTGCGTATTGCGCACTGCGGGCGGCGTGCCCGACGCCGTTCTCCGGATTTCAGAGCCTGCCCGACGGCGGCGCGGTGCTGAGTCTGTCGCCGGAGCGTTTCGTCAAAGTCAGCGAACGCCATGTGGAAACCCGCCCGATCAAAGGCACCCGTCCTCGCGGACTGACCGCTGCCGAAGATGCGGCAAACGCCGCCGAACTGCTGGCCAGCCCAAAGGACCGCGCGGAAAACCTGATGATCGTCGACCTGCTGCGCAATGACCTCGGCCGAACCTGCCGTATCGGTTCGGTGCGGGTGCCGGAGTTGTTCAGCCTGGAAAGCTACCCGAATGTGCATCATTTGGTGAGCAGCGTGACTGGGGAACTGGCGGATGACCGGGATGCGCTGGACCTGATCGCTGGCAGCTTCCCCGGCGGCTCGATTACCGGTGCGCCGAAGATTCGCGCAATGCAGATCATCGACGAGCTGGAGCCGACGCGTCGTGGGTTGTACTGCGGGTCTTTGCTCTATCTGGACGTGCGCGGCGAGATGGACAGCTCCATCGCGATTCGCAGTTTGCTGGTCAAGGATGGGCAAGTGTGTTGCTGGGGCGGTGGCGGGATCGTCGCGGACTCGGAGTGGCAGGCCGAGTATCAGGAATCGATTACCAAGGTAAAAGTACTGCTCGATACCTTACAGGGCCTCTAAAAGCTTCGCGGGCAAGCCTCGCTCCTACAGGGTTCGACGATCCTCTGTAGGAGCGAGGCTTGCCCGCGAAGGCGTCCTCCCGGACGACTACAGGCTCAACGCCCGATTCGAAGCCTTGATGAATTCCTGCTTCAGCGCTTCAAAGCTGTGCACCGCCGGAAACTGCGGAAACTCGCGAATCACATTGTCCGGCGCATGGAACAGAATCCCCGCATCCGCCTCACCCAGCATCGTGGTGTCGTTGTAGGAATCCCCCGCCGCGATCACCCGGTAGTAAAGGCTCTTGAAGGCTAATACCGACTGACGCTTGGGATCTTTCTGACGCAACTGATAGTTGGTCACCCGCCCTGAATCGTCAGTAATCAGACGATGGCAAAGCAAGGTCGGGAAGCCCAGTTGACGCATCAGCGGCTGGGAGAACTCGTAGAACGTGTCCGACAGAATCACGACCTGAAAGCGTTCTCGCAGCCAGTTGACGAATTCGATGGCACCGTCCAGCGGCTGGAGCGTGGCAATCACTTCCTGGATGTCAGCGAGTTTCAGACCATGCTCGTCGAGAATTCGCAGGCGCTGCTTCATCAAGACGTCGTAGTCGGGGATGTCCCGGGTGGTAGCCCTCAAAGATTCAATCCCGGTTTTTTCGGCGAAGGCAATCCAGATTTCCGGGACCAGTACACCTTCAAGATCCAGACAGGCAATTTCCACAAGACACTCCCATTTGTATTGATTATTGAGTCAAGCGAACAAAAAGACTGCCAAACTCTAGCGACTCAGGCTGGCCTGCGCAACGCAGAGTGTGCGCCAGCGGCTGCAGGATTTTGTTACCATCAGGGCCATATAGAGCGCCCAGCGCCACCGACCTGTAGGAAGCCGCCCTGATGAGCCCATCGTTCGATGTCGTGGAACTCGCCACGACTTATGCCAACAAATCCGCCCAGGACATCCTGAAACTCGCGTTCGCCGAGTTTGGCGATGACCTGTGGATATCTTTCAGCGGCGCCGAAGACGTGGTGCTGGTGGACATGGCCTGGAAGCTGAACAAGAACGTCAAAGTGTTCAGCCTCGACACCGGCCGCTTGCACCCCGAGACCTACCGTTTCATCGATCAGGTGCGCGAGCACTACAAGATCGACATCGAACTGGTGTCGCCGGACTACACCAAGCTCGAACCTTTTGTGAAGGAAAAGGGCCTGTTCAGTTTCTACAAGGATGGCCATGGCGAATGCTGCGGCATCCGCAAGATTGAGCCGCTTCGTCGCAAGCTCTCCGGTGTGACTGCCTGGGCGACCGGCCAGCGTCGGGATCAGAGCCCTGGAACTCGAAGCGCCGTCGCGGTGCTGGAAATCGATACCGCGTTCTCCACTCCGGAACGCACCCTGTATAAATTCAACCCGTTGGCACAAATGACCAGCGAAGAGATCTGGGGTTACATCCGCATGCTGGAGCTGCCGTACAACAGCTTGCACGAACGCGGTTTCATCAGCATTGGCTGCGAACCGTGCACCCGTCCGGTGTTGCCGAACCAGCACGAGCGCGAAGGTCGTTGGTGGTGGGAAGAAGCGACACAGAAAGAATGCGGCTTGCATGCCGGCAACATCATCAGCAAATCCAAGACCTGACTTCCAGCCTTGTGAGATCCCCTGTGGGAGCGAGCTCGCTCCCACAGGTTTGATGTACGCCTTACAAAGTGTGTACACATGAATGTCACCATAGGTGCCGTTTGTGTGTGTGTGCACTTTTAATTTCTGCGCCCCCAAAAGTTACACGCTCCCGCCCTGACTTCCCCAGTCGACCTTTCATGCAAACTTCACCGAAAAAATAAATACCTGTTCATCATCGCTCGTGAGTGTGTGCGGACAGGCCGAAAATTACGCTGCGTAGCGGTTAGGCCGATGATTCATCGCGATGATCAGGTTCAACACCACCGCTCCCGCGATTGAAATGATGAGCGCTGGCACAGTCACTACGTACAGCGAAGCGAACATGACCATAACGTCCACCATCAATTGCAGTTTACCGGCACGTATACCGAATTGGTCCTGCAGGTAGAGTGCGAGAATGTTGACCCCTCCCAGGCTCGCCTTGTGCCTGAACAGCACAATGAACCCCAGCCCCATGATCAGATTGCCGAACAAGGTGGCATAGATCGGCTGGAGTTGATCGATATGGATAAAGCGCAAATGCAGGTCAGTGAACAGCGACACCAATGCGACGGCACAAAAGGTCTTGAGGGTGAACGCCCAGCCCATGCGCCGGATGGCGAGGTAATAGAACGGCAGATTGATGAAGAAGAAGGCCGTACCGAATGAAACACCCGACGCGTAATGAATGAGGAAGGCTATCCCTGCCGTACCGCCGGTGAGTGCACCCGCCTGGCGTAGCAACATGATCCCGAACGAGACCATCAGCGTGCCGACCAGCACGGCCAGAACATCTTCTAGCAGGGTGTGTTGCACACTGGGAATTGGAGTGACTTGGACCATACAGAATGCTCAATCGCAGGGAGTTTCGCGGAAGATTGATCCTCAGCATCCGAAACAGAATCCGGCCTCAGATGGCTGATTCACGGCACTCAAGATCAACAACTCACGCAAGAACAATAAAACGAAGGCAATTGGACACATATAATTATTATCGATACACCATTAACGCACACATAAGTAAACAATACCCACATCAAACATTGTCAGCACGCAAGCGACGATGCCCGCCCGTTGCAGGCCGGCCATCGACCAGGAATCCCTCTGACCTGAACGAGTATCGTCCCCGTCGAACGAGCGTTTGGAGTCAGCAAGATAGGCCGCAAAACACTCGGCACTTTGTTCAAGGTTGCCACCGAAAACTTCAAACACAAGAATCACCCATGGGCGCGGTATGGCCCTCAGCGAAAGACGATTTTGATTCGTTTCGCTGAAGGTAGGCTTAACTTAAATGAATCATTATTCATGCCAAACATTAACTGGCTATTTATCAATAGCTTGAAATTGTCAGGGTGATTTTAACTACAACATGAAGGGTTAAATTAACCCTGTATTGGGGTAGTAATGACCTTGTCATAGCCTGCAGCGGGCAACCGAATCGATACTAGGCTCCATCAACCGAGACATTTCGCCTCGGGTCTTTGGAGATCGATATGACTACTCAGAACCTCAGCGGCAAAGTGGCATTGATTCAAGGCGGATCCCGCGGTATCGGCGCCGCCATTGTCAAACGCCTGGCGGCTGAAGGCGCGACAGTCGCCTTCACCTACGTCAGCTCCACGGCCAAAGCCGAAGAATTGCAAAACAGCATCACCGGTAACGGCGGTAAAGCCCTCGCCATCAAAGCTGACAGCGCCGACGCCGAGGCCATCCGCAACGCCGTGACCGCCACCGTAAAAGCCTTTGGTCGCTTGGACATTCTGGTCAACAACGCTGGAGTGCTGGCCGTTGCATCACTGGAAGACTTCAAGCTCGAAGACTTCGATCAGACCCTCGCGATCAATGTGCGCAGCGTATTCATCGCCACCCAGGCTGCGGCCAAACACATGACCGAAGGCGGTCGCATCATCAACATCGGCAGCACCAACGCCGACCGCATGCCCTTCGCCGGTGGCGGCCCCTACGCCATGAGCAAATCGGCGCTGGTCGGCCTGACCAAAGGCCTGGCGCGCGACCTCGGCCCGCGCGGGATCACCATCAACAACGTGCAACCGGGCCCGGTCGACACCGACATGAACCCGGCCAGTGGTGACTTCGCCGAAAGCCTGATCCCGTTGATGGCGGTGGGCCGGTACGGCAAAGCGGAAGAAATCGCCAGTTTTGTCGCCTACCTCGTCGGCCCCGAAGCCGGCTACATCACCGGTGCCAGCCTGACCATCGACGGTGGTTTCGGCGCCTGATGCTCTGAATCACGCATAAAAAACGCCGGCAACCCTGATCAGGTTGCCGGCGTTTTTATGTGCGCAGCTTTAAGCCCATTCGAGCGCTGGCAAACCGCAAGCGCTTGGTTTAAACGCTTTCAGCGTACGAAGAATGCCATCGGCGTGTGCGTATTTTTCGTCAGCCATCGCCGCATCCGGGATCGCAATTGCCGTCATCCCCGCCGCTTTCGCCGCTGTGACACCGAACGGCGAATCCTCAAATACCAGGCAATCCTCGGGCGCGACACCCAGGCGCCGCGCCGCCGTGAGGAAGATGTCCGGCGCCGGTTTGGCCGCGCCGACTTCCGGATCATCCGCCGTCACGATGAAATCGAACAGCGCGAACCAGTCGCGGTGCAAGGTGGTTTTCTGGCCGAATGACTGACGCGAAGAGCTGGTGCCCACCGCGATCGGAATGTTATTGGCCTTCAAGTGCCGAACCAACTCCTGTGCGCCAGGCATCGCCAACGCCGTAGGAAAACGCTCGCGCATCAGCGGTTCGCGGATCACCAGAAACTCTTCGGCAGTGATCGGCAAGTCCAGCGCGTCGACCACATAGCGCGCCAGATCTCCTGCACCACGGCCGATGATGTTCTGTTTGACGCTCCAGTCGAAGACCCGACCGTAACGCGCGGCAATCATGGACGTGACCTCGGTGTAAATGCCCTCGGTGTCCAGCAACAGGCCGTCCATATCGAAAATCACGGCCTTGATCGGGCCGAATTCATTCAGCGGTGCATTCATCGCGTCTGATCCGTTTTCTAATGACATCCCAGAGGCGGCTCAGGTACGGCCGGGTCCGCGATCGATTAAAGGATTCAGCAGCATAGCGAGCGCGACTGGCATAGGGCAACGGGCAATGCCTGATCGGTACTAAAACCTGCGCCGAAGTGCTCTCCGTCATTTAAAGATTCTCCCTACACCAAACACCTACTTTCCCGACTTCTTTCCACGTCGATCCCCCGCAAAGTCCCGCGTTCTGAATTGATCCGCGCGAGAGCTGTGAATGTTCGTACCTGACAAGGTCCTGGCCTTGAATAACACCATCGGGCTGTTGGTGGTTGCCGCCATGGACCCTGAGCAGCCGAATGTCGAAGCGCTGCTCGGTGATTTTCGACTGTGTCTCAATGACTACGACGCCTGGGCTGAAAGTTTCTGGACCGGCAGGGCATTGGATGTCGAGCAGGTGTTCAAGGTCGGCAACGAAGTCCGTCTTAGCGCACCGAAGAACTCCACCGCGCCAGTCAGTTCAACAGTCACTTCGTGCTCGGCCAGTGGTTCTTTGACCCTGGTGCACATGTTCGATGCCGCGCGGTTTGTGCCGATCGGCAATACGCCGGTGATGCTTGAACCTTACCTCTCTGAAGACAGGTTTGGCGAACCGATCTACCGCGAGATCGGTCCCAGCGGCATTCTGGAAATCCCCGATTGCGAGCGCAGCCTGCGTTATCGCATCACCTTTTTCCCCAATGTTTGCGCTAATCACGTCAAAGCGCTGTACGACTCGTATCAGGGCGTGATCGGCGAACTGGAAGGCTGGCTGCGCAACGAGTGGGCCACCGAGTTCCAACCGCTGTGGGCAGAGTTTTCCGAGGCCGGTTTCGCCAAACGCTACGGCATGCTGCAACAGGCTGATTGGCGCGGTTTCGAGAACTCGCTGAACGGTTTGTGGGATGACGTAAAGCAGGTTTACGCCTTGATCGCGGACCTGCAAGCCAATAGCGAAAAGCTCCTTGAGTACCTGACCGAGGTCGAACTTAAAGCGCTGCTGAATGCTTCGGCCGAGACCATTGCCAATGTGTTGCTGATGCTGAGCGACGAGCCGTTGATGTTCATTCATCTCGCGGCGATCACCCGTTGGCTGAGGATGTTGCCACCGCAGCATATCGCTGAGGTCGTGGCGCAAATTCGTACAGGAATATTGATCGGACTGCTGTTGGCGCGCTTCACAGGTCCTACAGGACTGACACTTGGCATAAGCGCCAAGGTGCTGAACAAGGTCAAGTCGGAGCGAGCACGGAACTGGCTGGCGGCCGCGAGTTTGCGGTTGGCCGAACTGACCGCCAAGTCCGACCTGACAGCCCACGCTGGCGTACTCAAACCCCTCGCAGTCAGCGCCCCGAATGTTCCGTTGAACCCCGCACCCGCGGTGTCACTGCAGATCAGCGCGGGGGCTGCACCGATTGTGCTGGTAAAGAACCCGGTCGCAATCGCTCGCGACAAGTCCAAGGCCATGACCCGCTTGGTTCGTCAGGAACATCGCGACGATGCTCCCGATCAGGCGAAAAACCCCCACGGCGACAGCGCCGATTGCGGACCGTTGACCTGTACCCATGGCTGTCCGGTATCGATGGTCACGGGCGAAGAACTGCTCACGCTGACCGATGGTTCGCTGGACGGGATTTTGCCGTTCGACTTCACCCGGCTCTATCGCACCAGTGCTGTGGAGATCGATTGCGGGCTCGGATTCGGTTGGAGTCATTCCCTCGCACATCGGCTGGATCTCGATGAAGCACAGGTCATCTGGACCGACCACGAAAACCGTCGTACGACTTTTCCTCTTCCGAGTGTCGAGCGCCCGGCAATTCATAACAGCCTGTCGCGAGCGGCGATTTATTTGGGGGACGAGCCGGAAGAGCTGGTCCTTGTATTGGCTGGCGAGACAGCTCGGTTTTACCACTTTCGTACAGGGCGACTGATGGCCATCAGCGATGCCTATGGCAATCGGCTGACGGTGCAGCGGGACATTTCTGACAGGATCAAGCGCCTCGACAACGGCGCCGGGCGTTCCTTGCTGTTGCGCTATGAGCGCCGACACATAGTTGCCGTCGAGTATCAGAGTTTTCATCCGGCCGAATCCCTGGAAGACGCCTGGCATACCGAGCAAACACTGGTTGCCTACCGCTACGACGCTTGTCAGCGCTTGATCGAAGCGACCAATGCCGCCGGTGAAAGTGAACGGTACGACTACGACGAGCAACACGTGATTCTGCAACGGCAATTGGCCGGCGGAGCAAGTTTTTACTGGGAGTGGGAAAGGTCCGGCAAGGCTGCCCGATGCGTCCGCCATTGGGCGTCGTTTTCGCAGATGGACGCGCGGTATGTCTGGGATGACAACGGCAGTGTGCTGGTAAAAAACGCCGACGGCAGCGAGGAGATTTACGAGCACGACGAACAGGCGCGACTGGTGCGTCGGGTCGAACCCAATGGCGCAGAACACCTGAAGGCCTACGACGACAACGGCCGGTTGCTGGCCGAACAGGATCCGTTGGGGGCGATTACCCAATACCGCTATGACGAGATCGGGCGGCTGATTGCCCTGATCCCACTCGAAGACGAGCCGACGTCCTACGAATATCGCAATGGTTTCCTGCTCGCGCGGTATCGCGGTAAAGCGGTATGGAAGTATCAGCGCAATGTTCAGGGTGACGTCACGGAAGCGACCGATCCTGACGGTCATGTCACTCACTATCACTACGACGCTCAAGGACGGGTGCTGTCGATCCGTTATCCAGACAACAGTCGGCATGTCTTCGGGTGGAATGCATTAGGGCAACTGCTCGAAGAAACGTTGCCGAACGGCGGCCTGCGGCGGTTTTCCTACGACGCTTTGGGTCGGCAGATTAGCCGTCAGGACGAACACGGCGCTGTCACTCAATACCAATGGGACGCTGTCGGGCGTCTGATCCAGACGATTCTTCCCACAAGCGCCAGCCGCGCTTTCAGCTACAACGCCTACGGCAAGATCACCGCCAAGCGCGATGAACTGGGGCGCGTCACTCGTTTTGAGTACGACGATGATCTGCATCTGGTCAGTCGCCGGGTCAACCCTGACGGAACGCAATTGCGTTATCGCTACGACAACGCGCAGCTACTGCTGACGGAAATCGAAAACGAATCCGGCGAACACTATCAACTGGACTACACACCGAACGGATTGATCCGACAGGAAATCGGCTTCGATGGCCGACGCACGGCGTATGCCTACGACCTCAACGGCCACCTGCTGGAGAAAACTGAGTTTGGCGATGACGGCTCACAGCTGTTTACAAGTTACCAACGGGATTCGGCTGGACGTCTGCTGGTCAAAAACCTGCCCGATGGTGTCAACGTCGAGTATCGCTATGACAGCTTCGGCCGGTTGGTCAGCGTCGATGACAGCACCGATCACCCGCTGGAATTCGAGTACGACCAACAGGATCGCCTGATCACCGAGCATCAGGGCTGGGGCACCCTGCGCTATGGCTACACCGCCTGCGGCAAGCTCAACCACCTGCGCCTGCCGGACAACAGCAAACTCGATTACCACCACGCCAAGGGTGGCGCGTTGACGGCGATCGACCTCAATGGCGCCCGACTAACAGCGCATACTTTCTTCGCCGGTCGCGAACTAAACCGCCAACAAGGCCTGTTGCTCAGCGAATATGCCTACGACGATCAGGGTCGCCTGAAGGCCCACGCCGTCAGTCAACAGCAACAACCGCTGTATCGCCGCGACTATGCCTACAGCGCCAACGGCAATCTCGACAACACTGCCGACAGCCGTCACGGCCAACGCAGCTATCAATACGATCCCCTCGACCGCCTGATCCGCGTCCGCCACGCCCGCGACCAACAGCCCGAAAGCTTTGCCCATGACTCGGCCGGCAACCTGGTGATGCAGGATCGTCCAGGCCCTACCACTGCCAAAGGCAATCGCCTATTGATACAAGGCGACCGCCATTACGATTACGACGCCTTCGGCAACCTGATCCGCGAACGCCGCGGCACCGCGCAAAAACTCGTCACCGACTACCGCTACGACTGCCAACACCGCTTGATCGGCGTCACCACCCCGGACGGTCGTTGCTCCAGCTACCGCTACGACGCCTTCGGCCGCCGCATCGCCAAAACCGTCGACGGCCACACCACCGAGTTCTTTTGGCAGGGCGACCACCTCGTCGCCGAAAGCAGCCGAGAGCACTACCGCAGCTACGTCTACGAACCGGGCAGCTTCCGCCCACTCTCCATGCTCGACGGCAAAGGCCCGCGCCAGGCCTGCCCGTTCTATTACCAACTCGATCACCTCGGTACGCCACAAGAACTCACCGACTACAGCGGCGACATCATCTGGGCCGCCCGGTACACAGCGTATGGCCGCCTGACTCGCCTCAACCGCGACACTCATCAAGTGCTTGATCAGCCATTGAGGTTTCAGGGGCAGTATTTCGATGCGGAAACGGGCCTGCATTACAACCGGCATCGCTACTACAATCCGGATGTTGGACGGTATCTGACACCGGATCCGAGCAAGTTGGCGGGTGGGTTAAACGGGTATCAGTACACGCGGAACCCTACGGGGTGGGTCGATCCGCTGGGGTTGAATGAGTGTCCAGGGGGGGATGGGTGTAAGAAGCCGGCGTTTGGGGATGAGGATCCGGCGGGGACGGCTAAGGTTGATGAGGGTGAGCCAGATCTCCCTTCCCTGATACATGACGTTGACCCAAGCAGTTTATTTAGAACGCATTCGTTGTCTGGCAAAGGTTCAACTTAGCGTGTAGAAAATATCGCAAAGGATATGCGTGAAACTGGTTTCGACGCGGGTTTCCCGATAGATGTCGCCGAAAATGATGGCAAGCTCTATATCCTTGATGGACATCACCGTGCTACAGCAGCAAGGCAGACATCAACAAGAGTTATCATTAGACTTGTGAGAGATATCGCGGGCCATAGAGGAACTCTGAACAATATTGATGAAATTATAGATTCCGCAAGCAACGTTGGGCATGACAGACTGGAGCATCGAAGAAGATGAACTACAGGAACGAGAGTCTTGAGCAACTCATATTCGACTTTCTTTCGATGGTCGATAAAGCCACTTCTTTGCTCGAAGAAAAATTTGGCACTCGATGCATTTTAAGGCTGTGGCGCACCAATAAAATAGAGCGATGTGGAACCGTGGTTGGCGACGTAACCTATGAGTTACACGGAGTTGGCTGTGCTGTTTATTTTCCTGACCTCTGTATAGATTTTGACTACGGGCCTGAAGGCAGGACAGATGGGTTTGATGTTTGGAGACTTTATATTTTTGCTTGCGAACTGCCATTAAAATACAAAAAGTATACTGACAAAGCCGTTTTGGAGTCTGAGTTCAAACAATATGTCGCCATAGGCAAAGTTGAAAAAATGTCAAATTCTACAGGCGAGCTTTATTTCTTCAAGAACAATGTTACTTCTAATTAATTGACTAGATATTCGGGGTCCCGTGAAACAAACGCCCCTAGCATGAGGTGCTAGGGGACGTGTGTTTCAACCACCCAAACCACTCATACCAGCTTCCCCCGTCCCTCCTCCCGAACTCCCGCCACTCCAACTCATATGTTCAGCTCGGTTCGTTTGAGCAGTCATCACCGGCGATGTCCGGGTCTTCAGGGTCAGCTTCCACGTCCCCTCGCTTCACGTCATCAGATGGCAATTGCTCCACAGCAGTGTCGTCGTCAGGCGGACGTTGATCGCGACTCAGGGAATCGGTCGGTGAAGGCAATGGATATTCGGGGGTTTCGTCGATGTCGGAGTCTTTCGGATCAGCGTTCATAAAGCACCTCTCGAGGGGCCTGAAAAGCAGGCCCTGACATTTCGAGAATTGCGCCATGCATGCGTTCGATCAGAAAGACGATCGGTCGAGCCTGTCGCAAAGCAGGGTCAATCGTCGTCCTGGCCCTCTTCCTCGTCTTCGATATTTCCGACATCGCCCGCATCATCGGAATCGTTGAGCGGCACCGTTGCGTCATCCATCAGCGAGCCAGGGTCTTCGTTGCCGGGATCGTTAATGAACGGAAGCCCGCTCGGGCCTTTTTCTTCATTGCCTTCGGTTTCAGGAGTCATGGCATGCCTCACAACGTTCTGGGGTGTATGAAGTTCGAGGCGAGCTACGACCAAACGTTCCAGAATCCTACTACCACAAACGAAAAACCCGGCGCTGGGCCGGGTTTCTGGTGTAGCTGATGTCGAATCAGTGATGTTTGTTTTTATGCTTATTTTTTTGCTTATACTTGTGGCCGCTTCCGGAGTGCGAACTGCCGCCGTCGCTACCCAAGTTGTTGCCGACTGCCCCACCCGCCGCGCCGCCCAGCCCTGCGCCAATGGTCGAGCCGGTAGAACCGCCGAGGCTGTTGCCGATCACCGAGCCACCCGCCGACCCCAAACCACCACCAATCGCCGCTTCTGTGCGACTGCCCTTCTTCGCGCCGACCGCGCTACCTGCCGCGCCTCCCACACCGGCGCCAATCGCGGCACCTGTGCTGCCGCCCATTTGCTGGCCGACCACGTTACCTAGTGCACCGCCAATACCACCGCCAACTGCAGCGGTGCCGTCACCGGCTGCCATTGCACCTTGAGCGACCAAAAGTCCCAGAACCAACGTGGACAATGTCAAACGCATGATATGAACCTCTAAATTCCGTATCGGGGGTAAAAGAACGCGTCACGGATGGCGTGAGTCTAGCTTTTTCCCCACGTCAGCGCTGATCATTGGACAGCTGTAGACCCGAAGAGCGTGAAGTAGAAACATCCAGATACGAAAAGCCCGGCATCAAGCCGGGCGTTTTGAACTTATCGATCAGGATCAGTGACGCTTGTGACCTTTGGCCAGGTTGCTGCCCACGCCGCCGCCCAATGCGCCGCCCAAGCCTGCGCCGATGGTGGAACCGGTCTTGCCGCCCAGGCTGTTGCCGATCACCGAACCGCCGGCAGCGCCGACACCACCACCAATGGCTGCTTTAGTGCGGCTGCCTTTGCGTGCGGCAACAGCGCTGCCGGCCGCGCCCGCGACACCCGCACCAATCGCTGCACCGGTGCTGCCGCCCATACTCTGGCCGACCACATTACCCAGCGCGCCACCCAAACCACCACCGATCGCGGCAGTGCCGTCACCAGCAGCCATCGCACCTTGAGCAACCAAAAGCCCCAGAACCAGAGCAGGCAATGTTAAACGCATACAAGAACCTCAAAAAAGGGGGGGTAACCGAAAGGGGCGAGATTGAATACTTTAGAGGAGAAAAAGTCCAGACACGCACGGTTTCAACCTCGCTATAGGCGACGGTTGGACAGCGTTTATAGAAAAGGTTTTATGACAGGCAAAAAAAAGCCCGCTGGGGAACGGGCCAGGTACTGCTTTCTAACGGATGAGTTGAGCCTACGTAGGTAGGTGTGAAAAGCTTGTGAAAGAAATACCATCAGCTGGTTGTGTTGCCTGTAGTCCAAATCCCAAGAGCCAACCTCATGAAAATGAAAACCCCGCTCAATGGCGGGGGGCTGTACGGTTGATAATTACTTCCTGGTAGGCACCTTGGGCATAAACTTCGCCTTGGGCCCTCGGCGCACCGCAGCTTTCAATTTGTTGTTTTGGACCGTGTCTTCGCCAAAGCCTGACACATACTCCGTTTGGCCACACTGGACGCAATTGTTGATCGGAAACTCTGCCCCTTCCTCTTCGATATACGGATTAGCCATACCTTTCCCCTCTCAAAAGGGTCGACTCAAGCAAGCCCTGTTTGCCTAAAAAATATCGACCACTCAGGCTTTTGAGACTAGCCGGTCATTACTGGACTTGTGATTCAGATTGTTGCATGCCCGACGAACGGCCCCATCCTCACTCACCTCGACCGCCGTCCCGGTCACAAATACCACCACCATCCCGCCCTTCCCGGCTGGCATGCTGATCTCATAAACAAGCCCCACCACCGCATCAGCCTGAAGTGCCCGTGCCCGCTCCTTAAGCTCGTCGGTAGCCTGAATCCGTGCTTCCTTCAACGCCCGCTCCAATGTCTGAGAGCGCCCACCGAAGAAATCCCGCATCCCGGCGAACATATCGCGGATAACGTTGACACCCTGTACCGACTCGGCACTGACGATGTCCAGATAGGCGGTGATTTGTCGGCCTTCAATGGTGTGGGTTGTGGTGGTGATCATGGGTTTTCCTTCTTCATGAATAGTTTCTCAAGGCGAATTGGATAAATGCTGCGCCAATGCCTCAAACGCCGACAAGGTGACGGGGTCATTGGCCGAGTTACTGGCCACCGGATGCGACGCATAACGCACAATCACCATCTCAGCCTTCGGGTCGACATAGATTCGCTGCCCATGCACCCCACGCGCCATAAACGCCCCGCCCTCCTTGTTCGTCACCCACCACATCGATCGGTAACTCCACCCCTTCAACAAACCGTAACCGGCCTTGGCGAAGGCTGGTTTGTCGCCGCCGCGGCGAATGTCGTCCACCACCGCTTTGGGCACGATTTGCTGGCCATTTAACACGCCGTTATTGCGCAGCATTTCGCCAAACCGCGCCAGGTCCCGCAGGCCGGTGTTCAAACCGCCGCCAGCAAATGGCGTACCGATGGAGTCCACAGTGAAATAGGCATCCTGCTCGGCGCCCAAACGGCTCCAGATGCGCTCCGACAACAACTGCGCGACGGTTCGGCCACTGGCCCGGGCGATGATCCAGCCCAGTACGTCGGTGTTGACCGTTTTGTAGCTAAACGCGTCGCCGTGCTCGCCTTGCAGTTGAACCGTCTGCAAAAACTCGTAGTAACTTCGCGGACCGTTGTAATCCTTGGGCGTGGGCAAAGGGCTGCCGGCCTTGGCGTGGGCCCAGACCTCGGCGTTCGGGTCCGAATAGTCTTCGCTGTATTGAAGGCCCGTGGTCATATCGAGCACCTGACGCACCGTGGCACTGCCAAACGCTGATTTCGCCAACTCGGGAACGTACTCGGCGACAGGCTTGTTCGCATCGATTTGCCCTTCCGCCACCAACATGGCCCCTAACGTGCCGATCACGGACTTGGTCACCGACATCGCCGCGTGCTGGCCTTCAGGTTTCAGCACGCCAAAGTAACGCTCGTAGACAATCTTGCCCTTATGAAGCACCACAATGCCGTCGGTGTAAGTGGCGGCGAGGGATTGATCTCAGGTCATCGGGGCCTTAACGCCGAGCGGGGTGAAACGGATGGCATCAATGTCTTTGCGCAGCGCCAACTCCAAAGCAATCGGCGCACCCATACCGCGGGAGACGTTGGTCGTCGGCATTAATTGGCGGAGGTTCGAAACGCTCCAGCGCATGGCCGGGAACTGGAAGTAGCTGCCATCTTCAAAGCGAACAGTACGATCGACCGGTGGTGGCGAGCCAACCATCCAGCCGAGTTTGGCGGGATCGCTGGCGATGGCATCTGGAAAGATTGTGGGGGTGGCGGCGTTGGCGAGTGATGACATTAAGCACATCAACAGCGCGATGCGGTGGAATGGCATGGTGTCGATTCCGAAGGGTTCGGCAGTCTATAACAGGCGAGACGAAATTCGCCCGTCCCGAGTATCCCGATTATTGATACAAAAAGAGATCCTCGGCAGAGTCCACCTCTCCCCACTCTCCGGAGTACGCAACGGTTTGTATCGGAACCCGATCCGCCTCAATCACTTGCTGGAGGGTGTTGGTCATGTGCACGTTGTCACACTGCTGCGGGGTTAATGCCGAGCGAAGCCGAACGACTTCTGCCCACCCTTCAGGCGTGAAGCGCAGGAGCCCCATGTATTGGCCCTGAACATCGTCCACGGATTTCGGTTTGTTGCCGATTTCGGCCAAGGTGCCAGCCGCTGTCAGACGGAACGTTTCGGCATCCAGCAATGGATCGCCAAAACGCTGCGTCCAAAGCGCCAGCCAATTCGGGTCATAGGTGACCGCTAGGGAAGCTTCGCAGGTCATCAACGACTGAACCGCATCGGAGCTGTAGAAGATGTCGGAATAACTCACGATGCACGGTGCTTGCTGCAACCAGGCTGCAGCGCACGCCAATGACGACACCATGTTGGTATTCGCCCAGCGTGAATTATGGAATTCGACTAATCCTTCCTCTGCCAACAATTCGCGTTTGTAGCCAGTGACGATGGCTATCTCGCTAATGCCGGCGCCGCGCAGCGCCTCAAGTTGCCATGCCAGCAGTGCCTTGCCTCGCAATTCAACCATGCATTTCGGACGTTCATCAGTGAGGCTTTTCATGCGACTGCCACGTCCGGCAGCCAAAATAATGGCTTTCACAACAGTTTTACCTCATGACATTTCAAATGGAAGTCGTCTCGGCGAGTTAGGTCAGAGTCGAAGTCCGAATAGCCTGTTATAGCCGCTCTACTCACCAAATAACCGCTGCAATCGCTGTACGTCATGTGATGCAAAAACGTCCTCTCGCTCCGGGTGCCACATCCAGCCTTCCCAAGGCAGGCTGAGGTGGCGGACGGCTTCGATTTCCCCATCCTCGCTGCGCGCCAAGACGTCAAATTGCTCAGGACAACCGGTAAGCGCCAGACCGTGATAACTGTTTACCTCGGCAACAATCTGTCCTGACAACTGATGCCGGGTTCGCACATGACCTGTCACCGGTTTTAGTTCGCCACCAGACCAATGCGCGATCATCTGCATCCCCCGGCAAATACCGAGGACTGGCAAGCTGTGAGCCCGCGCATGGTCGAGCAATCTGCTTTCAGTCCGGTCGCGCGCCGAACATTGGCCGATGTCATTCCCGCCCGAAAGCACAATGGCCTGTGGCGAAAGTGTGTCTAGCCAGTCCTGCAGGACATCCTGCAAGCCGTTGGGGACTGGCACCGGCAAATAGCCTGCGGCCAGAAGGAAAGCGATCAGGCGCTGGTCGAGCGCATCACGGCTTTCGCCGCGTTCTGGAAACGCGTCTACACGCTGGCTGATGGCAACGACTTTCATGCAAGCATCTCCACCCAACGCCCAGGACAATTCAGGTGTAAGCGCTGAGCCGTCGACCAGCGACGATAGAGCACTTCACCGGCTCCGATAACCGCTGGCAAGCCCAGTTCGCCGGCGCGAATGGCCATGTGCGAATTGGCGCCGCCCCACGCGGTGATCAATCCGGCAATCGGGTAGGCAAACAACCAGTCAAACCCCGGGTCCGCGTTGGGAATGCAAACAATCGCCCCGGCGAGCTGGTCTCGGTCATCACTGCCCACCACGGGGGCTGTCACCTGTTTCTGGGTGATAAAGTTGGGGGCTGTTTCCGGCCATTCGAAGGACCAGACATCCTCAGGGCACGTAATCACCGGCGGGAGCGATACCTTGAGGGTCTCTTCGTAGCGGGCCTTGCCCTGTTCAATGCTGCGCAAAAGCACATCCTTGGGATCGACTGCCGCAATGTGCAGTTCCTTGAAAGCACTGATGTCGCAATAGGCGATGTCTTCGCGGCTAATGCCATGCTGGGCGCCCACTTCGGCAATCAATGCCAAGGCATCCGATAGATTGCGGGTGAAGTGGAACTTGGCCAATTCGCGCAGTTCGATCCCGGCTTGCATGAAGTCCAGCAAACCGACCGGATCCGGCTGCAAGCCGTGCTCTTCCAGTTGCTGCACGATGGCGCGCATCTGTGGAAGGGTCAGCGAAAAGGGTTTTACCGGCTCTGGAGCTTCTGGTCGCTGAGTCCAGTCGAAATAGAGTTCCGGCGCTTCATCGTAACGGGGCGACAGAATGTCGTAGGTGCCCGGGCGCAAGTGGCCGTAACGCGCGAGGAACGTTGCCTTGTCCAGGATTGCCCGGTCTCGCGCCAACTGACCGCTGACGGTCGAGACGCCACCCATGAAGCAGTCGTAGTCAGCCTGTGAGAACACGCCCACTGTCACCAGAGATTTGAGCATCTGCACCGCGACGAAACCGGCACGCGCCAGACCGGCAAATGGCAGGGTACCGTAGCGCTTGGCATCCTCCAGCAACCAGTAAATCCGCTCCAATGGGTCCGCGTTGGAGGCCAGTAACGCTTCGCGTCGTGCATTGAGGATGTCGAGTTTATTGGCATCGGCACGCCACAAGCCGTCCTTGGGATGAACGATACGGTTGGTCAGCTTGCGCAAACTGCTGCTGATGGCTTCCAATTCATGCTCCAGGAAACCGGCACTGGCCAAACGCTCCAGCCGCTGCGATAAGTCTAGTGTGTAGCACGAGAATACGATCTCGAACTCGACCTTATCGTGCAGCGTCGGTTCTGCCAGCAGCCGATCAATGTAGTGATCGACCAGCCGCCCGGCCAGCCCCTCATTGAGGTCTGCCGGAATGAAAGAGTTAAACGACAAGCGCACATCGATGTACGGCAACCCGAAGAAGTGCGGCATCAGCGGGAAGCTGCGCAAGTTGCGGTAGCCATAGTTATGGCGCTGGTAGGCCCAGATGGAGTCCGTCACCAAATCCCGGTAAAGCGACAGCGCGAGCGGTTTAGGACGGATGCCGATAATCTCGGCCGGATTCCAGTCCGGCATCACGCCATAGACCGTACGCTGGCCCATCAGGAATGGGTGCGGCTGCATGC
Organism: Pseudomonas sp. ZS1P83; assembly: GCF_054897825.1. Lineage (NCBI taxonomy): Bacteria > Pseudomonadati > Pseudomonadota > Gammaproteobacteria > Pseudomonadales > Pseudomonadaceae > Pseudomonas > Pseudomonas sp. ZS1P83. Next base: position 1,191,529 of record NZ_CM142706.1, on the reverse strand, counting down.
CCCGCGCGACCTTGCGCTGAATACTGTCCAGCCGAGCGGCCTGGTCTGTTTCGGACTCTGCAGGGGTTGGCAAAATCAGCGGCCGGGCTTGTAACAGCCACAGCACCTCGTCCTCTGCTTCGCGCGTGACCGCGAACTCGCAATCGACCGGTGCGCCATCGAACAACGCCACCAACTCTTCGAGCAAGGCAACAATCGGGGCGAGACATGGCGGGGGCGGCACTTCGCTGCGTGCCGCCTGCTGCCACAATCGACCACCCATGCCGCTGGTGACTGAGGCGGTGTCACTGCCTTCGGACCAGTTCACCACCCGATACGGCGCACAGGTATTCGGGTCGTGGGAAAAGGCGACGCCGGAACGAAGTACATTTCCCAGCATCGGCTGAATCAGGACCTCGTCGGCCGGGTGTGCATCACCATAACTAGCGATCACCTGTTCAATCGCCGATTCCAATGCTGCTTCGTTGACATCCGGGATCGACAGAAACGCTCCCGCGCAGGACGCTTGGGCACTATCTTCACGCAGACAGCTGGAACGCACGATCCACGGCCCGTCACCTAATCGCCCGCGGACGGCACGAAAACAGGCGTGCCGCCCCGTCTGCCATTCCCTCACGGTGAACGACAGCAAGGGCGCAATGCGGGCCGACCTGAGTCGTTCCTGAAGGCCGATCAATGTGCCGGCCTTGGTCGAGAAATGCAGCGACATCGGCATTATCTCAACTGAGCAACCCAGATATTGGTCGAGTACGGAATCTGGATCGAGGCCGTATCAAGGCTTCTCAGGTAGTCATCGATGGCGCTGATCACTTCATGGAATTTGACGCCCGCTTGACGCTCCAGCGTCGCGTGGGAGCGCCAGGCTTCCAGACACTCTTCGATGGTTTGTTCGTGAATAACCCGCGCATCAAGGTGAACAACCGGGCCGAACAGCGCGCTGGCGTCGATGACGGCGGTTTGATCTTCACGACGAGTACCGTAGCCATAGCCCTGTACCCGCTCTTTGATGATGGCTTCGATCCGGGCCTGGATAGGATCATCAAGATGACGATGATTCCACATGCAGGCGAACCAGCCTCGAGGCTTGAGAATGCGCGCGGTTTCCTTGAGTGCCTGCTGGCGGTCGCAGACATTGAAGGAACTGCCAAAGGTGACCATGTCGAACGCGTCGCAAGTTTGCCCGGTGACTTCGCCGGTACCTTCATGCCAACGAACATTGGTCAGGTCGACGGTACGCTTGATGCCATTGGCACGCATCGCATCATTCGGTTCCACGGCCACAACATCCAGGCCACGAGTCGCCAGCATCAAGGTCAGGTGAGCAACGCCTGCGCCAACATCGCAAAACTTATCGCCTTGCTCGGCACCGGCAATTGAGAGCATCGCATCGATTGCGGCATCGGCGTAGTCAGGACGTTTCAAATAAGCGTCAGCCAGGGTGGAGTAATCCCATTCGGTTTTCATACCAACTTCCTTTTAAAAAAATGGTGGAGCAAGTTATCGGTCAACGTTTGTAGAGAGCGGTGTGGATCGAACACCACTACCCAATCTGCCGCGTCCGGTTCATCGATCGATAAATCGAGCCCCGCGACATTGTTCAACTCGCCGGCATCGAACCGGCGATATATTCCCTTGGGATCCCGGCGACGCAGTTCTTCCACCGGCACCTTCAAATAAACCTCGAAATAACCCGGCAAGTGGGCACGGTTCCAGGCATGGACTTCGCGAAACAGCGAAATCGTGGCGATCACTACCGTGTGTCCCTGCGCCGCAATCACCCTGCACAGATGGGCGTATTGCATGGCCAGCGCCAATCGCCCTTCACGCCCATGGTTTTGCGAGTTGGCAGCTGCTGCACCAAAGACATCGCGCAGTTCATCCCCGTCCAGCATGACAACCGAGTGGCGATGGCTTCGAAGCCCGGCCACGAACGCCTTGGCCAATGTTGATTTGCCCGCGCCCGACAGACCGGTTATCCACACTACTTGCCCGGCAACGTCACCTTTCATATCGACCTGACTCATATGCAGTTTAGAAACGCTAGTGACCTAATATTTATGAAGGCTGCAGCGCGCTTCTTTGATCTTCGATCTCGCTGGCTTTTCCAGAAGAGTCGATCACACAGTAGCGAAAATCAGATTCTTGCTTTTTCTGAACCAGATCCAGGAACACCTCATCCGGGTGATGCCGTTCGCCGTACTCTGACGCGTAAAACTTCTTATAAATAGAATAACTTTGCTCGGGGGCCAGCAATTCAAGCCCAAGCACGAGGTCTTTTAGCTCAGCGCCATTTTTAGCAATGGGCAGCAAACTGTCCATTTGTCCCAGCCAGGCCATAACGACGGGGTGGCTGTTATTGGTTTCCGGAACATAATAAATGGGCAGTTTGCAAGTATTCAGCATAAAGGAAACACCACCACTTGAGGCATCGGTGATGAGGGTGTCACATTGCTGATAGAATTCTTTGCTGCTTCCTTTAGTCGTATCGATTGTGATCCATTGATACTGAGAAAGCTTTTCACACATTTCCTTTACATACGGACGTGCGAAATCAGTCATGTAAGGGCGCAAGATAAACGTCGCATGCGGAACCTGGGACTTGACTGTATTAACCACCACTTCCATATTTTCATACAGGGAAGCGCCGCTCGGGCATATGCCTACCTGGGTTGGCAGAAGACCCACGACATACTTCCCGGAAGTCCGCTGGATGTCAGGAGCAGATTTGAAAGGTTCAGATATCTTGACTGGCAGCACTGATATTAAATTAGTTTTCCGAAGGTCCGAGCGCAATGTATTTCTTACCGATGAGATGCGTGACGCGTTCCTTTCGCGCCTATATAGCTGCAGACCAGATTTGATCAAGTCTGAAAGCGATTTAGAAGAGGAAACAACTGCATCCCAATACGATATCAATTCAGAAAAATAGTATCGATCCTTGACGGGCATACCGACATTGCCATGCGCAATAAAAATGCCAAAATTTGAATCATCCAGCATCCGCCCAACCCAGGCATCATTTGAGATAACGACTTGCGATTTTATCGCCACGACAACGTCTAGCCCAACTTCTTCAACTGGATAATTCAGTAACTGCTCGGCGTCGAGCTTGCTTATACCCGTGCTCGCTGTTTGAAGTACGACACAATTATATTGATCGCGAAGGGCATTAAGCGCGGGCAGCAAGTATTCAAGATAGGTTTTTCCGCCATCTTTGACGTTACTAATCAAGTAAACGATTTTCATAAATTACAGGTGCACCTTCAAAGCTATCCCAGGCTAGCCAGGTTTAGGCCAAGTAAACGCACAGAAAAGGGAGAAGCATTTGATCCATCACAAGCGCAATCCCTTTAGCACGTGTACATCCTTGTTGTGAGGCAAATCAGACTGGTTTAAAAATCAATAACAGGCCTTGGCCCTGAACGTAAAAAACCGCGTTAATGTACCACACGATGGCAAATTGACATCCTGCCGGACGGCAAATATTTTCGCCTTTTACGGCTCTAGTGTTTCGTCTAGCCAGAAATTTTTTTTATGCCTGCAGGGCCATTGCCCCCTTGCAGGCACGTAGTTTCACAAATAGGGCGAGGGAAGCAGAGGGAGGGGGGGGAAATTAGAAACCGCAGAATGCAAAAAGGCCCCATAAGATGGGGCCTTTCAGTACAAATGTGGCGGTGAAGGAGAGATTCGAACTCTCGATACAATTTCTTGTATACACACTTTCCAGGCGTGCTCCTTAAGCCACTCGGACACTTCACCGTATCTCTTCAAACATGTTCTGTCTGTCGAGGCGCGCTAATGTAGTCGAAAGCTTTTCCGATGGCAAATATTTTTTTGAGAATTTTCATGCGGTTAGCGATTTAGTCGTTCCGGTGAGGTCCGGGCCATGGCAAACCGGCCAATCTCCGGCGTCGCGCCCCGCTTCTATATAGAGGGGAATGCGCGGCTGGCGTGGCGGGCGATGCTCGCCGAGCGGGAAAAGGATGACTGGTTGGTCAGTCACGGCGCTTTACCTGGCCTACGGCGGTGGGTAACGTCTGCCCTACTTTATTCAAAGGAATAGCGTCATGAGTGAGTTGATTTCCTACCATCTCGAAGACGGTATCGCGACCCTGACCTTGAGCAATGGCAAGGTCAATGCCATCTCCCCGGACGTGATTGCTGCGTTTAACGCTGCGCTGGATCAGGCGGTGACTGATCGTGCGGTGGTGATCATTACCGGTACGCCCGGGATTCTGTCGGGCGGTTATGACTTAAAGGTGATGACCTCCGGCCCTAAAGAGGCCGTTGCGCTCGTGACTGCCGGTTCGACGCTGGCTCGTCGTCTGTTGTCGCACCCGTTCCCGGTGATCGTGGCGTGCCCTGGGCATGCGGTGGCCAAGGGCGCGTTCCTGCTGTTGTCGGTGGATTACCGCATTGGTGTCGACGGCCCGTTCAGCATTGGTTTGAACGAAGTGCAGATCGGCATGACCATGCACCACGCCGGTATCGAGCTGGCCCGTGATCGCCTGCGCAAGTCGGCGTTCCACCGCTCCGTCATCAACGCTGAGATGTTTAATCCGCAGAGCGCCGTGGATGCCGGTTTCCTCGATCTGGTGGTGTCGGCCGAAGAGTTGCAGGGCGCGGCGCTGGCGGCGGCTCGTCAGCTGAAGAAGATCAACATGACGGCTCACAAAAACACCAAGTTGAAAGTGCGCAAAGCGCTGCTGGAGACGCTGGACAACGCGATCATCCAGGATCAGGAGCCTTTGGTTTAAGCCTATATCTGGAAAACCGAAAAGCCCGACCGTCGTGTCGGGCTTTTTCTTACGCACCCTGTTGAAAAGCCTAAAACCGCTCTAGGTCGCGTCTGACTCATAAGTCGGAAACATGCGCTCAAACATCGCCTATCTCCCACCTCTATAGCGGCAATTGCCGAAAACAGTGCACATCCGTACACTGCGCCACCTTTTGTCCCGGTGGGGCCTGTAAATGCTCTTTGTGTTTCGTATGTTATTGATGGGCCTGCACTTTATTCTGGCCGGTGTGCTCGGGGTGATTCTCGGTCTGTGCCGACCGTTCAATCCGGACAACAGCCGTTTGTGCGCGCGTCTTTATGCATGGCCGGCGATGTGCATTTTGCGTCTGCGGGTGAAGGCCGAAGTCGGACCGTTGATGGATAAACCCGACAGCTGCGTGATCATCGCCAACCACCAGTCCAACTACGATCTGTTTGTGTTCGGCAACGTGGTACCCCGCCGCACCGTGTGTATCGGCAAGAAGAGTCTGAAGTGGGTACCGCTGTTTGGTCAGTTGTTCTGGCTGGCAGGCAACGTGCTGATCGATCGCGGCAATGCGCAGAAAGCGCGCCAGTCGATGTTGACCACGACCCACACGCTGCAGAATCAAGACACCTCGATCTGGGTCTTCCCGGAAGGCACGCGCAACCTGGGCGAAGAGTTGCTGCCGTTCAAGAAAGGCGCCTTTCAAATGGCCATTGCCGCCGGGGTGCCGATCGTTCCGGTGTGTGTCAGCAGTTACGTTAAACACATGCGATTGAACCGCTGGCGCAGTGGGAAGATTCTGATCCGCTCGCTACCGGCGATTCCTACGGCAGGATTGAGCCTGGATGACATGCCGCTGCTGATTGCCCAGTGCCGCGAACAGATGCGCGAGTGCATCGCGTCAATGGATCGGCAACTGCAAGCCGCGTAAAAGAAACCCGCCCAGTGCGGGTTTTCTTTTGCCTGCGAACTCTGCAGACTTTGCTGACTCTCAAGCAGCAGACAGGGCTAAGCTGAGCACAGCCTGGCACCTCCATTCTTTACCAATAGAAAGCTGCCAATAAACAGCTGCCACTAAGAAGTGAACCACCATCATGGGTAGAGTTGTTGCGGCGGCGGTGTACAGCGCCGGTAAAAAAGTCACCAATATCACCCTCGACGAAGGCGCTGCCTGGGCGGCCAAGCCTGACCACTTTGTGTGGATCGGCATGGAAGAGCCGAACGCGCAGGAGCTGGCCAACCTGCAACGCCAGTTCAACCTGCACGAACTGGCTATCGAAGACGCCCTGGAAAAACACAGTCGACCGAAGCTGGAAACCTTCGGCGATGCGCTGTTTATCGTCACGTATTCGCCGATCCGGCATGAAGGCAAACTGCAGTTCATCGAGACTCATATCTTTGCCGGCAACGGTTACATCATTACCGCACGCAACGGCCACTCGGCGTCCTACGCTCATGTCCGACAGCGTTGTGAGGCGCGACCGCTGTTGCTCGAACATGGGGAGGATTTCGTTCTTTATGCCCTCCTCGACTTCGTGATCGAAAACTACCAGCCGGTGGGCGAAGCGATCCATGCCGAGATCGATGCGCTAGAGATCAACGTGCTGTGTAGCCACCTGAATGAACACGACATCCAGAAGCTCCACAGCTTGCGCCGCGATGTAGTGCGTTTGCGCCGGTATGCGGCGCCGATGGTGGAGATCAGTGAGGAACTGCAGAAACTGAACTTCCCGTTCATCGACAAGAACATGCGGCCGTACTTTCGCGATGTGCAGATTCACGTGACGCGGCAGATGGAAGACCTGACGACCCTGGCCGATATTGCCAGCCAGACCATCGAGGTCGGGGTGTTGCTGGAGGCGTCACGCCAGAGCGTGGTGCAGCGCAAGTTTGCGGCGTGGGCGGCGATTCTGGCGTTCCCGACGGCGGTGGCGGGGATATACGGGATGAACTTCCAGAACATGCCGGAATTGACGTGGCATTACGGGTATTTCTCGGTGCTGGGGTTTATTGCGGTCGGGTGTGTGGGTTTGTGGGCGAGCTTCAAGAAGTCGGGTTGGCTGTAGCAATTACCGCGGCGTCTGTGAGATTCGCGGGCAAGTCGGACCGCCGCACCGCTCGCTCCTACAGGATTGCGGTGATCTGTAGGAGCGAGGCTTGCCCGCGAAGCTTTTCAAGGTTTAAACAGATTCTGGCTTGTGCGCCACAAACCGCATCATCCACTCGGCAACGGTAGTGCCGTGGTGCTCGTGCTCAAGGCTCGCCATACCTTTCGAATAAATCTGCTCGCCTAGCGCTTGCTGACGAATATCCAACAGCGCGCGCGAGTAATCGTGAATGAATTCCGGATGCCCCTGGAAGCACAGCACCTGATCGTTGATGTGGTACGCGGCAAACGGGCAGAAATCGCTGGAAGCGATGACCGTGGCGTTTTCCGGGAGCGCGGTGACCTGATCCTGGTGGCTGATCAACAAGGTCAGCTCTTCCCTCACCGGGCTCATCCATGGTGCCTTGGCGGCGAGTTTGTAGTTGTGGGTGCCGACGCCCCAGCCTTGGGTCGCACGTTCGCTCTTGCCGCCCAGCAGCAGCGCCAACAGTTGATGGCCGAAGCACACGCCCAACAGTTTGTCGCCGCGCTCGTAGCGGGTCAGCAGGTAAGTCCTGAGGGTTTCAATCCACGGGTCGGTGCCGAAGGAATCGGCCTTGCTGCCGGTGACCAGGTAGGCGTCGAACGTCAGCTCTTCGCCGGGATACTCACCCTGCATCACGTTGTAGACGGTGAAGTCGGCAGCGATGGGTTGCTGCGAAAACAGACGCTGGAACATCTGCCCGTAACCCTGATATTGATCGACCAGCTCCGGACGCAGGATGTCGGTTTCCAGAATGCAGATGCGTAACGACATAAAAAGTACCTGACACGTGATGGGAATAATGCACACCCCCAGAGCCTGCCTTGAAACACGGTGGCAAGGCAAGCCCCGGAATGCGTCGCCCGTCCCCTAGAACGCCTCCCCTTTGGCCGCTTTTTCCAGCAGCAGCGCAGGGGGTGCGAATCGCTCGCCATATTGCTCCGCCAGGTACTGGGCGCGGGCGACGAAGTCTTTCACCCCGTACTGGTTGATGAACTGCAGCGCGCCGCCGGTCCAGGCGGCGAAGCCGATACCGAAGATCGAACCGACGTTGGCGTCCGCCGTCGAGGTCAACACACCCTCCTCCACACAGCGCACCGTTTCGATGGCTTGCACGAACAGCAGCCGATCACGCACGTCCTTCGGCGAAATCTGCCCGTCAGCCTTCTCGAAACGGGACTTCAGCTCTGGCCACAGATGCTTCTGGCCACGGGCCGGGTAATCGTAGAAACCGCCACCTGCGGCTTTGCCGGGCCGCTTGTATTCGTTTAGCAGCACGTCGATCACGGCAAACGCTGGATGCTCAATCAGTGCTTTCCCTTCTGCTTGCAGGTCTTTGGCGGTTTGCTGGCGGATATGGCTCATCAGGCTGAGGGAAACTTCGTCGGAAATCGCCAGAGGTCCGATCGGCATGCCCGCCTTGCGCGCTTCGGTCTCGATCATCGGCGCGCTCACGCCTTCGCCAAGCAGGGCGATGCCTTCGTGGGTGAACGTGCCGAACACCCGCGAGGTGAAGAAGCCACGACTGTCGTTGACCACAATCGGCGTTTTCTTGATTTGCAGGACGAAATCGAAGCCGCGAGCCAGGGTTTCGTCGCTGGTGTGGGCGCCTTTGATGATTTCCACCAGCGGCATTTTCTCCACGGGGCTGAAGAAATGCAGGCCGATGAATTTCGTCTGATCCGGCACGGCGGTAGCGAGGCCGCTGATCGGCAAGGTCGACGTGTTGGAAGCAATCACCGCGTCCGGGCCAACGACTTTTTGCGCCGCCGAAGAGACGTTGGCTTTAAGATCGCGATCTTCAAACACCGCTTCAATGATCAGATCGCAACCGTCCAGATCGGCATCGCTTTCAGTGGGGTGAATTCGCGCCAATGTTGCATCGCGCTGATCAGCGCTCAATTGGCCACGAGCAACCTTCTTGTCCAGCAGCGCCGCCGAATGCGCCTTGCCCTTCTGCGCTGCCGCAAGGTTGATGTCCTTGAGCACCACGTCGATGCCGGCCGACGCGCTGACAAAGGCGATACCGGCGCCCATCATGCCGGCGCCCAGCACACCCACGCGACTCGTCACGTAAGGCGCAAAGCCCTGGGGCCGCGAGCCACCGGCATTGATCTCGTTGAGCTGAAACCAGAACGTACCCATCAGGTTTTTCGACACCTGGCCGGTAATCAATTCGGTGAAGTAACGGGTTTCGATCAGGTGCGCAGTGTCGAAATCCACCTGAGCACCTTCCACCACGGCGCAGAGGATTTTCTCTGGCGCGGGCATGCAGCCATTGGTTTTGCTGCGCAGGATCGACGGCGCGATGGCCAGCATTTGCGCGACTTTCGGGTCCGACGGCGTACCGCCCGGAATCTGGTAACCCTTCACGTCCCAGCGCTGCACAACCGAAGGATTGGCGATAATCCAGGCGCGAGCCTTGGCCAGCAGTTCATCACGATCCGTCGCCAACTCATCAAGCAACCCTGCCCGCAACGCCTGCTGCGGCCGGACTTTCTTGCCCTCGAGCAGGTACGGCAAGGCTTTTTCAATGCCGAGCATCCGCACCATGCGCACCACCCCGCCACCGCCCGGCAGCAGGCCGAGGGTCACTTCCGGCAAGCCGAGTTGCACCGAAGAATCGTCCAGCGCAACCCGGTGATGGCAGGCCAGGCAGATTTCCCAACCGCCGCCCAACGCGGCGCCGTTGATGGCCGCGACCACCGGTTTACCGAGGGTTTCCAGGGTGCGCAGCTGCCCTTTGAGGGACAGCACCCTGTCATAGAAGGCTTTGGCTTGGGGCTTGCCGACCTTGATCAACTCATTGAGGTCGCCGCCGGCGAAGAAAGTTTTCTTGGCCGAGGTGATGATCACGCCAGCGATGGAATCCTTGTCGGCAACGAGTCTGGCGACACAAGCAGCCATGGCTTCGCGGTAGACCGCGTTCATGGTGTTGGCGCTCTGCCCCGGCATGTCGATGGTCAGGACGACGATCTGGTCCTGACCTTTTTCGTAACGAATGGCTTCGGTCATGTCACTTGTTCCTTAAGGTCAGGGCTCAGAGGCGTTCGATGATGGTGGCAATGCCCATGCCGCCGCCGACACACAACGTCGCGAGGCCATAGCGCAGACGCCGGGTTTCCAGTTCATCGAGCAACGTGCCGAGGATCGCGCAGCCGGTGGCACCCAGTGGGTGGCCCATGGCGATGGAGCCGCCGTTGACGTTGACCTTGTCCGGGTCGATCGCCATGTCCTTGATGAATTTCAGCACCACCGAGGCGAAGGCTTCGTTGACCTCGAACAGGTCGATGTCTTCGACCCGCAACCCGGCCTTGGCCAATGCCTTGCGGGTAGCCGGTGCGGGGCCGGTGAGCATGATGGTCGGATCGGTACTGGTGACTGCGGTGGCAACGATCCGCGCCCGTGGCTGTAAGCCCAACGCCCGACCCTTGGCCTCGGAACCGATCAACATCAGCGCCGCGCCATCGACAATGCCGGAGCTATTGCCCGGGGTGTGCACGTGGTTGATCCGCTCGACATGGCTGTAGACCCGAATCGCGGTGGCGTCGAAGCCCATTTGCCCGATCATCTCGAAGCTCGGCTTGAGCTTGCCCAAGCCTTCCAGGGTCGATTCGGCGCGGATGAATTCATCGTGATCGAGCAGGATGATGCCGTTCTGGTCCTGCACCGGCACCAGCGACTTGTTGAACGAACCGTCGGCCCGCGCCCGCGCAGCCTTTTTTTGGGAGTGCAGCGCATAGGCATCGACGTCCTCACGGCTGAAGCCCTCCAGCGTCGCGATCAGGTCGGCGCTCACGCCCTGAGGGACGAAATGGCTGTGAAGATTGGTTTGCGGGTCATGTGCCCAAGCACCGCCATCGCTACCCATCGGCACGCGGGACATGGACTCGACGCCGCCGACCACCACCAGGTCTTCGAAGCCGGAACGCACTTTCATCGCGCCGAGGTTCACCGCCTCCAGCCCCGATGCGCAGAAGCGATTGATCTGTAGACCCGACACGCTGACGTCCCAATCGGCCACTTGGGTCGCGGTTTTGGAAATGTCTGAGCCTTGGTCGCCGATGGGCGTCACGCAGCCAAGCACCACATCGTCAACCTGACGGGTGTCGAGGGAAGTGCGCTGTTGCAGCGCCTTTAGCAGCCCGGCTACCAGGTTCACCGGTTTGACGCTGTGCAAGGCGCCATTGGCCTTGCCTTTGCCGCGGGGCGTGCGTAACGCGTCGAAAATCAATGCTTGGGTCATGACGTCCTCGAACCTGGGCGGGGAGTAAATACAGAGTTCCCACCTTAGGCCGAGCGCCCATGGATTCAATGACCGCAGCGCTCACTGACGTTGACGGACACGCTCAGACGGACGGTAGTCAACCACCGCTTTAACCGATTCCGGACACCAAGCTGTCTAGCAAACGGGCGCCGAAGAAGCTGGCAATAGGCCTCATGCCTTTTTAAAAGCAATTTATATTAAGTTCATACGAAATGGATCTAAACCAAGCGTGACGCGGGCTCTAAGGTGAACTTGTACGAAGTTGTCGTCGGGTTTTGCCGAGGCGCTCGTCAAACAGGAAGTGCAACGCTCTGCCGTCATGGAGAAATGTAGGCAGGCATCGGGAAATAACAATAAAGGCGGTCAAGCCATGTTCAAACAATCGAAAGTACGTCAAGCCGGGCTCATTCTATTCGCCACCACGCTGTTGTTGATTTTGCCGAACCTGACCAAGGTGATCGGCTGACTTAGCTACAGATTTTATATCGCCCTAATAAAAATGTGACTGGCTCGCTACCCGGGCCAGCGTGGGTGTGCCAACCTTTGCGGCACTCCCACGACATGGACGGCGATCACTTGAAAACGCTCATTCTGTTCGGGGCCTTGCTGCTCAGCACGCCTCTGTCTGCCGCACAGCTGAACCTTGAGCTGGGCGCGAGCAGTCGCACCTGGCAAACCGAGGAGTTGCTCAAGCATCCTCAGGTTCAGACCATCACGATCAGTAACGACGTGTCTTACAAACGGGACATGCGCTATCGCGCTGTTCCGGTGGCTGCGTTGTTGACCGGCATCAAGCCAGAAGATCATTTACAGGCTGTTGCCCTGGATGGTTTTGCCGCAGAACTGTCGGCTGCGCCGTTGCTCAATACCCAAGGTGCGCGCGCATGGTTGGCAATTGAAGAGTCCACCAAGCCGTGGCCAGCGCTGTCGGAGGGCAAGCCCGGCGCCGGACCGTTCTATCTGGTCTGGACCGATCCGCAGGCGGGCGACATCAGTCCCGAGCAATGGCCATTTCAAGTGGCGAGCATCAAGCGCATGGCACCGGTGGCCGAGCGCTTTCCTGCCCTGCTGCCCGATCCGGCGTTGAAGGCTGAGGATCCGGTGAATAAGGGATTTGCGCTGTTTCAGAAGAACTGCCTGGCGTGTCATCGATTGAATGGTGCCGGGGATGCGCAGTTTGGGCCGGATCTGAATATTCCGTTTAACCCGACCGAGTATTTCGGTGCGGATTTTCTTAAGCGCTACATTCGCGATCCGCAGAGTTTGCGTCAGTGGCCGCAGGCGAAGATGCCCGGGTTCTCGGCGACGGTGTTGCCGGACGGGGATCTGGAAATGTTGGTGGGGTATTTGAAGCATATGGCTGGGCGCAAACAGAGTTCAGCCAAATAACACGGTCCTGTGGCGAGGGGATTTATCCCCTCGCCACAGGTCAGCCCCTCACCCTGGAAGTCGCCCCGCCGCAGTGAATCGCGATTACTGTTGTTGGACTGAGATAACAGGCATCGGCGTTGGCGACACAAACACTTTCGCATGCATCTGCTCGCAACCTCCGCCCCGCCGCATGCCTCGCACCGGGCAGGCATCCAGGTAATCCAGACCCACCGCCAGTTTCAGATGACGCTCAGGCCGCGCCAATTCATTGGTCACGTCGAAGCTGTACCAGGCGTCATCGAGCCAGGCTTCCGCCCAGGCGTGACTGGCCAGGTGTTCGCTGTTCTCGCTGTACAAATAGCCCGACACATAACGTGAAGGAATGCCCAGGCTGCGAGCACAAGCGAGAAACGCATGGGTGTGGTCCTGGCAGACGCCCGAACGCCCGGCGAAAGCCTGAGCAGCGCTGGTGTCCACTTCGGTGGAGCCCGGCGTGTAGGTCATGTGTTGGTTCAAGCCTTGCATCAAGTCGATCAGCGCCGTGCGATCCCGGCGTTGCTTGCATTCTTTCTCGGCGAACGTACGCAGGGCTTCATCGGCTTCGGTCAAGCGCGTGAAACGCAGGAACGGCAGCGCCGACTGGCTTTCATGCTCCGCCTCACGCAATTCGTCGATGTCCACCTGCCCACGCGCGCCGATGATGATCGCCTCGTGGGGCTCGTCCATGGTCAGCACGTGCAGGATGTTGCCGAACGGATCGAGTTGCGCGCGCACCGGGCGCGGCAAGTCGAGCTGCCAGCTGAGCACGTGCTGGCGCTCGCTGTCGTGGGGTGTCAGTCGCAGGTACTGGATGCTCGCCCGCACCTGATCTTCGTAGTGATAGGTGGTCTCGTGGCTAATGGAAAGTCTCATGCAGCCTCCAGGTAGGAACTGTGTATGGCGTTACCCAACTGGCGCACCAGCGGGATGAACTCGGTCAGCCAGGCGTGGAGGCCTTCGTCGAGAATTTCGGTGATGCCGGTGTAGCGCAGGCGTGCGTCGATTTCCGCGGCCAGGCGCTGCGCAGGACGACCGTTGGCCCCCGGCAGTTGGGCGAGGATCTGGTCAATTTCTTCGGTGCAGGCGCGCAGGGAACGCGGGACATCGGCCCGCAACAGCAGCAGTTCTGCCACATGCCGGGCGCCGGGGGCGTCGCGGTAGATTTCGGTGTAGGCCTCAAAAGAGGACAACGCCCTTAGCAAAGCACTCCACTGGTAGTAAGCGTGCGCCGTGCCATCGCTGACCGCTTCGGCCTGATCGCCGGCCATTTCGTAGCGGGCATCCAGCAGGCGCAACGTGTTGTCAGCCCTTTCGATAAACGTCCCCAGGCGAATGAAACGGAACGCGTCGTTACGCATGATGGTGCCGTAGGACGCTCCGCGAAACAGGTGGGAACGTTCCTTGATCCACTCGCAGAAACGGCTCATCCCGTAGCGACTCAAGCCTTGATCGGCTATCCCACGAATTTCCAGCCAGGTGGCATTGATGTTTTCCCACATGTCGGCGGTGATTCGCCCACGTACCGCATGGGCACTGGCCCGCGCGGCGCCGAGGCAGCTGTAGATACTCGCCGGGTTGGCCGCGTCCAGGGCGAAGAAATGCAGCAGCCGTTCGGCGTGCAATTCGCCGTGGCGCTCCAGGTAATCGTCCAGGGTGCCGGTAATCAGCAATGGCATGGCAAGTTCATGCAGGCCATCACCTCGGCCATCCTGCGGCATCAGCGACAGCGAATAACTGATGTCGAGCATCCGTGCGAGGTTTTCCGCCCGCTCCAGATAACGCGACATCCAATACAAATCCGAGGCAGTTCTACTTAACATGGCAGGCTTCCTTCAATCCTCGACCACCCAGGTGTCCTTGGTTCCGCCACCCTGGGATGAATTCACCACCAGAGAGCCTTCGCGCAGGGCAACACGGGTCAAACCGCCGGGTACAACCCGGGTTTCGCGGCCAGACAATACAAACGGACGCAGGTCGATGTGGCGTGGAGCGATGCCGTTTTCGACAAAGGTCGGACAGGTCGACAGCGACAACGTCGGTTGCGCGATGTACGCATGGGGCTTGGCTTTGATCCGCGCGCGGAAAGACTCGATTTCCGCCGCCGTCGCCGCCGGCCCCACCAACATGCCGTAACCGCCTGAACCCTGGGTTTCCTTGACCACCAAATCCGGAAGATTGGCCAGTACGTGGGAAAGTTCGGAGGGATTACGACACTGCCACGTCGGTACGTTCTTCAGAATCGGCTCTTCATCCAGGTAGAAACGGATCATGTCCGTGACGAATGGATACACCGACTTGTCATCCGCGACCCCGGTACCGATAGCATTCGCCAGCACGACGTTGCCGGAGCGGTACGACGACAGCAGCCCTGGAACGCCGAGCATCGAGTCCGGGTTGAACGCCAGCGGATCGAGGAACGCATCGTCGAGGCGACGGTAGATCACGTCGACGGCTTTCGGCCCGTCTGTGGTGCGCATGAAGACCTTGTCGTCTCGCACGAACAGGTCCGCGCCTTCCACCAGCTCAACGCCCATTTCCCGCGCCAGGAATGCATGCTCGAAAAACGCGCTGTTGAAACGACCCGGCGTCAGCACCACCACGCTCGGGTTATCGATCGGACTGGCGCTTTTCAGGGTGTCGAGCAACAGGTTCGGATAATGGTCGATGGGGGCAATGCGTTGCGCCGCGAACAACTCGGGGAACAACCGCATCATCATCTTGCGGTCTTCGAGCATGTAGCTGACACCGCTCGGTGTACGAAGATTGTCTTCGAGCACGTAGTACGTGCCGTCGCCATCGCGCACCAGATCGACGCCTGAAATGTGGGAATAGATATCCCGGTGCAGATCTAGCCCTTGCATCGCCAACTGGTATTGCTCGTTGGCCAGCACTTGCTCGGCCGGGATGATGCCGGCCTTGATGATGCGTTGCTCGTGATAAAGGTCGGCGAGGAACATGTTCAACGCCTTGACCCGCTGAATGCAGCCGCGCTCGACGACTCGCCATTCACTGGCGGGGATGCTGCGGGGGATGGTGTCGAAGGGAATCAGGCGCTCTGTTCCTTGCTCATCACCATAGAGCGTGAACGTAATCCCGGCGCGATGAAATAACAGATCGGCCTCGCGTCGCCGTTGTGCCAAAAGCTCGTCAGGCGTTTCGGCCAGCCAACGGGCAAACTCCCGATAATGCGGGCGGACCTGGCCGCCGGCATCGTACATCTCATCAAAATAGGTGCGGATCATGCCGTACTCCTTGTCACCCGGACATTTGGGCTTCGCAAAGCCCGTGCCATCGGCATAAACGCTTTGATATCAATCAGTTGGATAATTGCACTGCACGCACCGCACCAATCCTGTGCGGTAAATGCCCCCACCTGATCACCCCCGCTTCATTGCGAAGCAATGTTGTCGCCTATCACCAGCATAGTCAGCGTTGATTTCACTGCTCGGGAGTCGATGCGGATAATCCGCGCATTCGCTGGAAATCTTGACGAACTTCCCTTTAGCCGCCTGCTCAGGCGGTTTTTTTTGCGCCGGATTCTTGTTTCAGGGTTTTGCCGGGGGCGTTTTCTATCCCGCGAAAACGAAAACGGCCAACCCTGAGGTCAGCCGTTGCTGAGTGTTGTTACTGTTCATAAGGTTATGCGAGTAGCCCTCGTACCTCCTGCTTGACGCCCCATCCTTCGATGATGCCGCCCAATGGCTCGACCACCGCCTCGAAATCCTGCTCAAAGTCGCCGATGCCGTCATAGGTGGCGTACATCACTTTGCTCAGTTCCAGGTACCACGCGCCGTCGTCGCGCACGCTGATTTGTGCATTCAAGGATTCACCACAGTAATGCCCTGCCGCCCTGCGCGCCCGCTCCTCGTCCGGGAAAATGGCGTAGAACTCGATGGGATGGAATCGTGAAAAGTCGAAACCGCCTTCTTTCATGCGGCGCAACACGCTGCTGCTGATGTCTTCTTGATAGGCTGTGCTCATGAAACGTCCCCCTCAGACTGATGGATAGACTTTCCGTATTCCCGGCACTCGCAACCGAATGGGGCGAGCGATGCGGCAACAACATTGCCGGTGGGAAGCAAGCATGTAGCTGACAAGACCAGACCTTAGCGATCCGTTCGCTGATCTCGCTTGCAGAGTAGCCCCAAGATAGAGCCGCTGCCAAGGCCTGGTTGTGAATGTGAAGGGAGAGGTATCAGACGGGAGTAATGCCGAGGATTTGTATGCTGTTCTGAGTTTTAAGATTTTTGACGCTCGCGTCAGCGGTTCGCCCTTCCAGATCATTCAGATCCAGTTCGGCGGCGACAGGAAGGAGCCGGGCCTTGATGAGCTTGGCGGCTTGCTCGTTGTCCGGGCACTCGTCGCACTCAAAGACTTCGTCGACTGTTTCGCCGTGATCATCCACGAAAGTGATTTTCCACTTTTGCATCAGTGCCTCCTCGATCAAACCCGCAAATGGGCTTACATCTATCTGGACTTTTGCCCTGACTGATCGTTCAAATCGATTACCGCGCGCAAGCATGAAAAAACACAGAAACCTGTAGGGGTTATGTGTAGTTTTAGTCGTTACTTGGCTTGTTCACCGCTTGCAGGACATATTGCGGCAAGGCGAAAGCGCCGATGTGGATTTCCGGGTTGTAGTAGCGGGTGATGATGCCGCTGCCGGCGAAGCGCTGCTGCAGGGTTTCGCGGGACAACTTGCGATAGGCGGTAGTGGTCGCGCCCCAGGCGAAAGTCATGGCGCCGCCGATGTAGGTCGGCACGGCCGCCTGATAGAAATGCCAGTCCGGGAACAGACTGCGCAAGCGCCCCGCGGTAGTTTTGACTTCTTCGATTTGCATGAACGGCGTGCCGTTCTGGGTCACCAGGATGCCGCCTTCGTTCAGGCAGCGACGGCAAGCCTGGTAGAAGTTTTCCGAGAACAGCACTTCACCCGGGCCAATCGGGTCGGTGGAATCGGAAATGATCACGTCGAATTTTTCGGTGGTGGTGGCGACAAAACGCATGCCGTCGTCGATCACCAGGTTCAGTCGTGGATCATTGAACGCACCCTTGGAGTGGTTCGGCAGGTATTCCTTGCACATGTCGACCACAGTGCCATCGATCTCGACCATGGTGATGTGCTCGATGCTGCGGTGCTTAGACACTTCACGCAGCATGCCGCCGTCGCCGCCACCGATGATCAGCACGCGCTTGGCGGTGCCGTGCGCCAGGATCGGCACGTGGGTGAGCATCTCGTGGTAGATGAATTCATCGGCTTCGGTGGTCTGGATCACGCCGTCCAGCGCCATCACCCGACCCATGCGCGAGTTTTCGAAAATCACCAGGTGTTGGTGTTCGGTGCGCACTTCGTGCAGCAGTTTATCCATGCGAAAACGCTGGCCGTAGCCTTCATAGAGGGTTTCCAGGTATTCGCTGGTCGGTGAGTTGCTCATGGGAAGTGCTCCGGTGAATGCGGTGGCAAGGCGCGCATTCTACGTCGCAGAACATGACAGGTGGAACCTCGCTTGACGCCTCGACACAATCCCCTGTGGGAGCTGGCTTGCCTGCGATGGGATCGCCGCGGTATGCCTGACAGACCGTGGCACCTGAATCGCAGGCAAGCCAGCTCCCACAGGTTCGGTGTCGTTTTCGGGAATGCAATCAGATCCGTACGTTACCCCGCGGCCCGGCGATGGCCCAGATGATCAGGCCAAGGACCGGCAGCAGCAGGATCAACAGCACCCAGACGATTTTCATCCCGGTAGTGGCGCCACTTTTCAGCACGTTGATGATTGCCCAGATGTCCAGGGCAAGAATAATCAGGCCAATCAGACCGTTGAACGTGGAACCCATGGTGACGCTCCCAAAGAGTGGTATGCACTCTTAGGATAGCCGGCCATTGCGAGGGTTCCGTTTTATTAGCGCCTTGTAGGCTTCAGACGTGGATCGCCACTTTCAGGGCTTCCAGGGAAGGTGCGGCAGTGATGCCGACTTTGGCGCACAACTCGAGCACGCGCGGCACGTCGTTGCCGTAGACCAGCACCACTTGCAGTTGGTCGTCGAGCAACTGACTGAAGTTCATCAGCACGTAGCCGCCGTTTTCCTTGTTCATGCTGCTCATCTGTACCTGAATGCGATTGAGCGCGGTCAGGGCTTCGGTCTTGGCCAGTTGCTTGGGTTTGATGTTGAAATCAACGCCAGGCCCGAACGAGGCGACGATCTGGGCGAACAGGTCCATGTAGGTGTCAGCCTGAAACAGCACGGTTTCCGGCAGGCTGCCCACGACCACCCACTCACCCAGTGGAATCGGGAACGTGTCGTCGTAGTTGATATCTGGTTTGGCCGTCAGAAAAGCCTCGGGATCGGCGTAGGCCTGGGCCGCTTCGTCAGCGGTTTTCAGGATTTCGTCAGCGCTCATGCACCCTGAGCTTATTTTGCTGATGAGTTCGACGAGTGCGGCTTTCATGGGGCGGAATCCTGTAGCGAGGGAATTTTGAAGCCGCGAAGGATAGCGCATTACGCCCCGCAATTCCTGTGCGCGAGCAAGGCCCGGATTGTTGACACACATCAACGTCCGACGTAATGAGTAGCGGCAAAATACTGGCACCTTGCCGAAACTGTTTCCGCTATCAGAGAAGACCTCCATGGGTGCCTGGCTTAGCAATATCTCATTGAAATACAAATTCTGGGCGGTCAACGCCGTCGCCTTCGTCACGACCCTGTTGCTGGTGATCTATGCCGTGCAACTCGAACAGCAGGCCCGCAGCCATGCCTCCCAGGCATCGGCACAAGCCCAGGCGCGACTGCTCAGCGCCTGGCCCGCCGGGCAACCGCTACCCAAAGCCGATTACGTGCTGACTTACAGTCGCGGGCAGGCACCGTTGCTGAACGGGCAGCCGGTACTGGAACTGGCCGATACCAACGGCTGGGTCGGGATCAATGCCATGCCGTTGTTCGGCGACAACCCGTTGATGGGCGCCGACGTGTTCACGCGCACGGATGGCAATCAGGTCGCGGTGATTGCCCATGGTCCGAGCCTGATCCAGGTATTTGGCGAGCGTTTTCCCAACTATGCAGTGGCGGTAGCGATCCTGATGCTGGCGATGCTCGGCGCTTCGCAGTTGTTGATCCGCTTCCTGCTCAGCCAGCTCAATACGCTGAAGGACGTCATGCTTCACGTCGAGAAAACCGGTGACCTGTCGGCCCGTGTGCCGTTGGCCTGCACTGACGAAGTCGGGCAAATGGCCAATGCTTTCAACGCCATGCAGGCCGGTTACCAGCGGGTGGTCAACACCGTTGCCAGCACCGCCCGGCAACTGGATGTCGGCGCGGCGCGGCTGGCGTCGAGCATGAATGAGGTGCGTCACGGCATGCTCGGCCAGCAAAGCGAAACCGATCAGGCCGCCACGGCGATCAACGAAATGACCGCCACGGTCTATCACATTGCCCAGCACGCCGGCGCCACTCGCGACCTCTCGCAAACCGCCGACACCCTGGCCGGCAGCGGGCAGCAAGTGGTGAGTCGGGTGCAGAAGTCGATTGCCGGGTTGTCCAGCGGGGTGCAGCAGACTGCCGAGATGATTCAGCGTCTGGCCGAGGACAGTCAGAAGATCAACAGCGTGGTCAGTGTGATTCACAGCATTGCCGAGCAGACCAATCTGCTGGCCCTGAATGCGGCCATCGAAGCGGCCCGTGCCGGTGAAATGGGTCGCGGCTTTGCGGTTGTCGCTGATGAAGTGCGCAACTTGGCCAAGCGTGTCCAGACGTCCACTGACGAAATTACGATCATGGTTTCGGCGTTGCAAGCCGGGACTCGGGACGCAGTGGACTTCATGCAGGAAAGCTCGTTCAAGGCCGACGATTGCGTGCAGCAGGCTCAGGAAGCCGGCGCAGCGTTGGCGGAAATCACCAGCGCAGTGGCGCAGATGCGTGAAAGCAATACGCAGATCGCCGTGGCAGCCGAGCAGCAGAGCCACGTGGCGGAGGAGATGAATCGGTCGGTCGTGAGCATTCGGGATGTGACCGAGACCACTGTGCAGCAGACTGTGAATTCGGCGACCACCAGTCATGAATTGGCGGCGTTGGCCGGGGAATTGAGCAAAGCTATCGGGCAGCTCAAACTTTGACGGCCCCTTCGCGGGCAAGCCTCGCTCCTACAGGATTGATGTCGATCACAAATTATCGCCACGACTCAATTCTGTAGGAGCGAGGCTTGCCCGCGATGGCGTCAGACCGGTCAACATCAAATTTGACCATGACACCTATCACTTCGATAGCCAACCTTGATTCGCCGCCCGTAAGTGCCAAGCCTATTCTTCAATCATGTGTTCAACATGGATCGAGGATTATCATCATGGGCAAACGTCACCCCAACCTTCCCGCCTGGCAATGGCGAACGTCCCCGAACAATCATCAGCACCCGACCAATCGGGTGCTGCACCTGATTGCCGTGCCGCTGTTCATCGTGGCGTTTCTGCTGATTGTCTCGGGGGTATTCAGCCTGAGCTTCGCCAATGTCGCGATTGGTGTGATCGGCCTGCTCGCAGCGCTCGGCCTGCAACGCCACGGTCAGCGTGAGCGCCACCGTCGTCACTGATCAGGCGAAAACCGTCACCGTCTGCCGGCTCATGGCAATCAACTGACCGTCCGCGCTCCACAGCTTCGCGGCCGCATGACCGTAGCCGTCAGCGGCATGCTCGATGTCGACGAGGTATTTGCACCAGTCCAGCGTGCTCAGTTCAAGCAATGGCTGAACGAATTCGATGGTCCAGGTCAGCGTACTGCCCATCGCCGGTTTCTTCAGGTGCGGTAACAGCGCCGGTGGCCAGGCGTCGACCAACGCCAGGATATGCGACTCGCTGACCGCCTCTTCCTTCACGTCCCCGCGCAAACGCACCCAGCCGCCCATCTCGCGGGATGTGTTGCCAGTGAACGGCAGACCGCCGACGCTCCAGCGCATCGCCAGATGCCGCATGAATTCCGGGGTCACGCCTTTGATGTAAGGCAATTCCTGGCAGTCGTCCCAATGCTTCATCTCGGGTGCCGGCTCGGCGTTCACCGCCACTTCCGACGCTCGCGAGGCGCCGAAGCTGCCCTGGATCAACGTCACTACCTGGCCCTTCTGCATCGCCCTGCCCAGCACTTGGCTGACCGCTTTGCCTTCGCGCAGCACATCGACTTCAAAGCTGACCGGCACATCAGGCTCGACAGGGCCGACAAAGGTGATCGCCAGCGAGCGCACCGGACGATCCGCCGGTACTTTTGCGCGCATGGCTTCGTATTGCAAAGCGGCCACCAGGCCACCGAAACTGGCACGCCCCTGAGCCCATTCGGCCGGAATAGAAAGCTCCAGCGGCTGGCTGCGAACAGCGTCGAGCAGATCGGAAAAGCGCATAGAAACCTCGGTGCGGGAAAAGGATGAAGGGATCTTAACCAGCCCGCGAGGATGGCACAGCGCTTATTCCGGCCAAAGAGGCGGACAGATAGGCCGCATGCCGGACATCGAATCCAAATACAACAGTGATCACTGTGGGAGCGAGCTTGCTCGCGATATAGGTAGAACAGCCAACATATAAGTTGAATGTTACGACCTCATCGTCGGATCGCCGCCCGGAGCAAGCTCGCTCCCACAGGGATATGTGGTGGTTTCAGGATTTGAAACAGGCGGCACTGAGTTTGTCGAGGACGCGGTCGGCGCGGCTTTCGGCCTTGGCCATGGTGGTTTTCCAGACGGCCACACAAGGCTGCAGATCGGCTTCCTGTTCGGACCGGGCCAGCCATTGCCAGCAATCGTGCCAATCGCCCAAGGCACCCTGGGCCGATTTGAGTCCGGGCAGCGCCGGTTTCGGCAATCGATCAAGCTCGGGATAGGCTTCGATCCCATAGCGCACACGTTTGATCAGCAAGCGCAAACGATGACGATCATGGGCAGGGTCGTGCAGGGCCTTATCGAGTTTTTTCCATTGTTTGGCCAGGCGTTTTTCGATGCGCTGGCGCAAGCCCTTGAGTAAGCCCTGACGGTGGGAGGCCCGCAAAAAACGCGGGAAGGCGTCGAGGATCATCAGCAACTGCGCCACTTCCGGACTCGCCGCCACCGCCGGATAAGCCTCAGCCATTTGCGCCATGCGCCGATGGGCAGCCTGGGGTTGATCATATTGGAGCAAGTACGCCGCCAGCACTTCGCGATCACGCAAAGGCGTGGTCAGGTCGCCGACCCGGGACGCCGCCGCTTCCAGCTGTTCGACCCCGGGCAAGCCGCACAATGGCCGCAACAAACTGCGCAAACGGCGAACCGTGGTGCGCAGATCGTGCAGCGCTTCAGGGTCGGTGCGGGCACTCAAGCGTGCCTGACAGGCTAGCAATCGAACTTCCAGGCCCAGGACGCGAGCCACCAACCGATCAACCAAGGCAGACATCACTTGCTCCCTGAATCGAATTGCCCTTAATGCCTACATCATGCCTCAACGGCCAGCGCGCGACTCACGAATATAGAATCGCGCCTTCTCGGCCTTCTTGGCGCAGCCTTCGAACGCTTCGAATTGCTGCTGGGTCTTGGCGCCGGTCAACAGCGACAGCGCCTTGGAGTAACTGACATTCCCGGCGAAACCTTCAGCCTTGGCCAGGTCCAGCTCATGCCACGCGGCATCGATCCCGTTGGCGCAGCTGTCACGATAAGCGGTTTTGCCGGCGCAACCGGCGAGTGCCAGGGCAATCAATGGCAAACAGATCCAGGCTTTCATTACTCACACCTCAAAAATAGATCAACAGTCGTGCAGTTAAGACGGTCTGGCGCGTGAAAAGTGCCTTGGTCCCACCGCGGAAACTTCAGCGCTCGCGAGAATACCCATCTGCCGCCATGGAGTGTCGAAAAAACGACGCACTCGCCTCACGAAACGACCTTAGCGATTGAAGCGCGCCCCTCGATGGGTGCATTGTTGAACCTTGTCAGACGAGGGCGATTCATGAAAAAGCGTGTCGCACTGGTGCTGGGCTCAGGTGGGGCCCGGGGCTATGCCCATATCGGTGTCATTGAAGAGATCGAGCGGCGTGGCTACGACATCGCCTGCATCGCCGGTTGCTCCATGGGCGCGGTGGTCGGGGGGATCTATGCCGCCGGCAAACTCGACGAATATCGCGACTGGATCGAAAGCCTGGACTACCTCGACGTCTTGCGTCTGGTGGACGTCAGTTTTCGCTTGGGCGCGATTCGCGGGGAGAAGGTTTTCGGGCAGATTCGCAAGATCGTCGGCGAGATCAATATCGAAGACCTGCGCATCCCTTACACGGCGGTGGCAACCGACCTGACCAACCAGCAGGAAATCTGGTTCCAGGAAGGCTGTCTGCACCAGGCCATGCGCGCCTCGGCGGCGATACCCAGCCTGTTCACCCCGGTGATGCAGGGCAATCGCATGCTGGTGGACGGCGGCATCCTCAACCCTTTACCGATCGTGCCGGTGGTGTCGAGTCATTGCGACCTGATCATCGCGGTCAACCTCAACTCCACCAACCAGCGCCACTATCAACTGCCGGTGATTCAGCGCCCGGCGGCGTTCAAGAGCCGTTTCGACAGCCTGATCAACTCGCTGGGGTCGAAATTGCCATTTCGCCGCAAACAGGCGGAACAATTGCTGCTGCTGGAAAAGGAAGCGTTGATGGCAGAAGCCGCCGAGATCAACCCGTGGATCGAATCCGCCGCACCCGAAGCCCAGCAACCGGCAGCCGCCCCTGAACGCGCCGGCGCCCCAAAGTCCGCCACAGGTTCGTTCATCATCGACAACGTCGGCCCGGCCTCATTGCTGGACCTGATTAACCAGAGTTTCGAGGTGATGCAAACCTCATTGGCGCAGTACAAGATCGCCGGTTATCCGCCGGATATTTTGATCAACGTGCCCAAACGAGTGTGCCGGTTTTTCGAGTTCTATAAAGCGCCGGAACTGATCGCGCTGGGGCGGGAGATTGCGCGGGATACGATGGATCGGTATGAGAATGAGCGCGATTCCTGAGATCTGACGATCGTTCCCACGCTCTGCGTGGGAATGCCGCCTCGGACGCTCCGCGTCCGCTGTGACGCGGAGCGTCACGGGATGCGTTACCACGCAGAGCGTGGGAACGATCAGGCATCCAGCAACCGATACCCGACCCCCGCCTCGGTGGCGATGAACCGCGGCTGCGTCGGGTCGTCTGCCAGTTTCTGACGCAAGTGCCCGACCACAATCCGCAAATAGTGAGTGTCCTCGGTATGGGTCGGCCCCCAAATGTCCTTGAGCAGTTGCTGCTGGGTGATGACCCGCCCCGGATGCCGCGCCAGTTGCGCCAGCACCGCGTATTCCTTGCGGGTCAGCGCGACCTCGGTGCCATCGAGCAGTACCCGGCGATAAGCCAGATCGACGGTCAACGGGCCGAACGTCAGCGCCGCCGTTTGAGCTTCTCCCGCCGGCGCCTGACGCAATAACGCACGAACCCGGGCCAGAAACTCCTGAATACCAAACGGTTTGGTCACGTAGTCGTTGGCGCCGCCATCGAGGGCTTCAACTTTCTGACCTTCACTGGCACGCACGGAGAGCACCAGCACTGGCACCTTAGACCACTCGCGAAACTCGCGCAGCACGTGCTGGCCGTCCATGTCCGGCAAACCGAGGTCAAGCACCAGCAGGTCCGGTTTATTCAGCGCAGCCTGGGCCAGGCCTTCGGTTCCGGTACCGGCTTCGAGCACTTTGTAGCCTTGGGAGGCGAGGCTGATGCGCAGGAATTTGCGGATCTGCGGTTCGTCGTCGATGACCAAAATGGTCGCGGTCTGGCTCATGAATTCACATCAACACAAAAAAGTGGCAAGAGAGTAGCGCAAACGTGATCAGGCTTCACTTTCGGCTCTTAATTTTCAAAGGCCGGCTGAGCCTGCAACGGCAGGTGCAAAGTGATGCAGGTGCCTCGCCCGTCGATGCCATCGGCGACGCTGATCCGCCCGCCATGGGCACCGACCATGCCCTGACAGATCGCCAGCCCCAGCCCAGTGCCCTGCCCGCCTCGATCACCGCGCGCGGCGGTGTAGAACATGTCGAAAATCTTCGCCCGTTCTTCCTGCGGAATCCCCGGCCCTTCATCGCTCACTGAAAAAAACAGCTCGCTGTCATCGGCTCCGGCGCGCAATTGCAGGCGGCCGTGAGACGGTGAAAACCGCGCGGCGTTTTCCAGCACGTTGACCAGCGCCTGTTCGATCAGCGCGGCGTGGACGTAAAGCAGCGGCAACTCCGGCGGCACTTCGGTGGCCACCTGCAACGGCGCCAGCACTGCGCGCAGACGATTGAGTGAACTGCCGACGATGTCGGCCGGCGACACCCAGTCCCGCGCGAGCTTCAGGGCGCCGTGCCCGAGCCGGGTCATGTCCAACAGGTTTTGGATGTAGCGATCGAGGCGTTCGGCTTCATCGCGAGTGCCTTCGAGCAGTTCGCGGCGGTCCTCCAGCGGGATCGCTTCACCGAGGGCCAACAGGCTGTCGATGCTACCGCGCATGGAGGTCAGCGGCGTGCGCAAATCGTGGGACACCGAGGCCAGCAAGGCACTGCGCAGTTGCTCGGTTTCGCCGTGCAGCCGAGCGGCTTCCAGGTCCTCGGCCAATTGCGCACGCGCCAGCGCCTGGGCCAGCGGTTGGCTCAACGCGGTCAACAAACGGCGACGCTGCCCGCTCAAGGTCTGGCCCTCTTTGGCACACACACCGAGCAATGCCAGCGGCCCGTCTTCCACCGACAACGGCCACCACCACCAGCGTCCGAGTGGCAGCGTGCCGGTGCCCGCGCCGGCCGGTTGATCGTGTTTCCAGGCCCAATCAGCGGCAGCGCGCTCGGCTTCGGAAAACTCCAACGGGCCACCGGTTTCGACTTTCCAGCCGCCCTGCCCGTCTTGATTGAGCAGGCACAGTTGCAGATCACTCCAGCCGTTGAGGTGCTGGGCCGCTGCGCTGACCACCGCCTGGCGGTCGGTGGCGGCAGTGAGTTTGCGTGACAGGTCGAGCAGTTCGGTGGTCTCTTCCTGAGTGTCGCGCAGGGCTTGTAACTGCCGCCGCTGTCGGGCCGCGAGGTTACCGGTGAGCGCCGC
Source organism: Pseudomonas sp. ZS1P83 (assembly GCF_054897825.1). Classification (NCBI taxonomy): domain Bacteria; kingdom Pseudomonadati; phylum Pseudomonadota; class Gammaproteobacteria; order Pseudomonadales; family Pseudomonadaceae; genus Pseudomonas; species Pseudomonas sp. ZS1P83. The sequence continues at coordinate 1,164,887 of NZ_CM142706.1, read as the reverse complement.
CATCAGCAGGAAGAACAGCAAGGTCAGCACGTCTTCTTCGCGCTGGATGCTGAAAGAGAAAGTCGGCGGAATGAACAAAAAGTCGTAGGTCAGAAACGACAACGCCGCACAGGCCAGCGCCGGGCCGAGGCTGCTGCGCACCGCCACCAGCAACACCGCGGCGAGAAACACCAGCGAGATATTGGGCAGCGGCAAGACACTCGCCACCGCCCAGGCCAAGGCACTGGCGAGCACCGTCGCCACCAGCGCCAGCGCGTAGTCGAACCACATCAGCGTCTGCGCCGAACGCTGACGCGGCTGATGCTGTTCGTGGTCGCTGTCGAGGACGTTGATTTCCAGCCCGCGCGCATCGCGCAGCAAACGTGACGCCAGGCCGCCGCCGAACAACCGCCGACGCAACCGCTGCCGGGACTGACCGACCAACACCAGGCTGGCGCGACGTTCGGCGGCGTGCTGGATCAAGGTTTTCGCCACCTCTCCGGCGCGCAACAACACCACTTCGCCACCGAGGCGTTCGGCCAATTGCTGGGCACCTTGCAGACGCAGGCGCGACTGCTCGTCACGCACGCTGCCGTTGTCCACATGCACCAGGCTCCACGGCAAATGCCGACGCTGGGCGACGCGACTGGCGTGACGCACCAGGCGCTCGGCCTGAGCATCGCCATCGACACCCACCAACAGGCGACCGCGTACCGCCGGCGCCGCTTGGCCGAGCTGACGATAGCCCTGGGCCAAATCATCATCGACTTGAGCGGCGGCGGTTTGCATCGCCAGTTCACGCAGGGCCGTGAGGTTGGTCTGGGTGAAGAAAGCATCAATGGCCGCCCTCGCCTGCTCCGGCACGTAGACCTTGCCATCGCGCAGACGCTCGAGCAGCTCGCGCGGCGGCAGGTCGATCAGCAGCAGTTCGTAGGCCTCTTGCAGCACCCAGTCCGGCAGGGTTTCGCGGACCTGCACGCCGGTGATGCCACGTACTTTGTCGTTAAGACTTTCCAGGTGCTGGACGTTGACCGTGGTGAACACATCAATGCCTGCAGCGAGCAGTTCCTGAATGTCTTGCCAGCGTTTGGTGTGGCGACTGCCGGGCGCATTGCTGTGGGCCAGTTCGTCCACCAGCACCAGTTTCGGTTTGGCCGCGAGCAAGCCGTCGAGGTCCATTTCTTCGAGCATCACGCCACGGTATTCCGAGCGCACCAACGGCTGCTGCGGCAAGCCGCCGAGCAGCGCTTCGGTTTCGGCGCGACCATGGGTTTCGACCACGCCGGCAATGACTTTCACACCCTGGCGCAGTTGAGTGTGGGCCGCTTGCAGCATGGCGTAGGTTTTGCCGACACCGGGTGCGGCGCCGAGAAAAACCTTGAGCCGGCCACGGCCATCCCGGGGCAGGTCTGCTAACAACGCGTCGGCGCGGCCGGAGTCACTCATGCTTGAAGTTCTCTTAATTCAGATTGATCGTTCCCACGCTCTGCGTGGGAATGCAGCCCGGGACGCTCCGCGTCCCATCCAGAAGCGGACGCAGAGCGTCCATTGATGCATTCCCACGCGGAGCGTGGGAACGATCATCTGCTATAGGTTTTCCAGCGCCAGGTTCAGCGCCAGCACATTGACCACTGGCGGGCCAACGAGCGGTTGCTCGATATGCGCGTCCAGCAGTTGCTGAAGGGTCGCCACCGGCAGATTGCGCGCGGCCGAAACACGCGCCAGTTGATAGGCAATTGCTGCCGGTGGCAAGTGTGGATCGAGACCGCTGCCAGAGGTTGTCAACATGGCCAATGGCACCGGACCCTGGCCCGGCACCTGAAGTTTATTGGCATCGTCGATCACCCGAGTGGCCAAGGCCGGGTTGCTCGGCGAGAGGTTACTGGCACTGCTCGACACGGTGGCAAATGCACCGGCTGATGGCCGTGGATGGAACCAGGCGTCACCGACGAAATCCTGCGCAATCAGCGACGAGCCACGGACCTTGCCATCGGCGTCGTGGACCAGGCTGCCGTTGGCTTGATCGGGGAATGCGACCTGGGCGACACCGGTGACCACCAAGGGGTAAGCGACGCCGGTGATCAGGGTCATCAGGACGAGCAGGCTCAGGGCCGGGCGTATCATTGTGGACATTTCAGAATCCTCGAGTCTGGGGAATTTGGAACTGTGGCGTGTCAGGTGGATCCACCCCCTGGGCAGGGAGTGGATTTCAAAGTCAAACCAAATGCAACGCCGTCAGCAGCATGTCGATCGCCTTGATCCCCACAAACGGCACCACTATCCCGCCCAGCCCATAGATCAATAGATTGCGACGCAGCAACGCCGCCGCGCTCGCCGCTTGCACCCGCACACCGCGCAGCGCCAGCGGAATCAGCACCACAATGATCAAGGCGTTGAACACAATCGCCGACAGAATCGCGCTCTGCGGACTGCTCAGGTGCATGACGTTCAGCACGCCCAATTGCGGGTAGATCGAGGCGAACAGCGCCGGCAGGATGGCGAAGTACTTGGCCACGTCGTTGGCGATGGAAAACGTCGTCAGCGCGCCGCGGGTCACCAGCAGTTCTTTACCAATCTGCACCACGTCCAGCAGCTTGGTCGGGTCGCTGTCGAGGTCGACCATGTTCGCCGCCTCACGCGCCGCTTGCGTCCCGTCGTTCATCGCCATGCCCACGTCCGCCTGGGCCAGGGCCGGGGCGTCGTTGGCGCCGTCGCCGCACATGGCGACCAGGCGACCGTCGTTCTGCTCGTGGCGAATGCGCGCCAGTTTCTTCTCCGGTGTGGCTTCGGCCAGCACGTCATCCACGCCCGCCTCGGCCGCAATCGCTGCGGCGGTCAGCGGGTTGTCGCCGGTCACCATGACCGTGCGAATCCCCAGTTTGCGCAGCTCGGCGAAACGCTCGCGGATGCCGGGCTTGACCACGTCCTTGAGGTGGATCGCGCCGAGCAATTTACCGTCGGCGCAGACCAGCAACGGCGTGCCGCCGCTCTGGGCGATTTTGTCGATTTCCCGGGACAGCGGCGCGGCCAGGTCGGCGCGTTTCAGGCCGACGAAGGCCAGCAACGAGTCCACCGCGCCTTTGCGATACACACGGCCCTGATAGTCGACACCGGACAGGCGCGTCTCGGCACTGAATGGCACGGCGGTCAGCAATTCGGTGGACGGCTCAGCCTGTGGCTGAGTGCTGCGCAGGTACTCGACGATGGATTTACCTTCAGCCGTGTCATCGGCCAGCGAGGCGAACAACGCACCCTCGGCAAGTTCCTTGGCGGTGACGCCAGGTGCCGCGTAAACCGCGGTGCAACGACGGTTACCGAAGGTGATGGTGCCGGTCTTGTCCAGCAGCAGGACGTGCACGTCCCCCGCCGCTTCCACGGCGCGACCGGATTTGGCGATCACGTTGAGGCGCACCAGACGGTCCATCCCGGCGATACCAATGGCCGACAGCAAACCGCCAATGGTGGTCGGAATCAGCGTGACCAATAACGCCACCAGGAACACCAGCGGCAGGCTGCCGTTGGCAAAGTGGGCGAACGGTTGCAGGGTGACAACCACCAACAGAAAGATCAGCGTCAGGCCGATCAGCAGGATGTCGAGCGCCACTTCGTTCGGGGTTTTCTGGCGTTTGGCACCTTCGACCAGGGCGATCATGCGGTCCAGTGTCGACTCGCCAGGGTTGGCGGTGATCCGCACCAGCAACCAGTCTGAGACCAGGCGAGTGTTGCCGGTGACGGCCGAACGGTCGCCGCCGGATTCGCGAATCACTGGCGCGGATTCACCGGTAATCGCCGCTTCGTTGACCGCGGCGATGCCTTCAATCACCTCGCCGTCACCGGGGATCATTTCCCCGGCTTCAACGCGCACCACATCGCCCTTGCGCAGGCTGGTGGCCGGCACCACTTGAAAGGCACCGTTGCTGGTTTTGCGTCGAGCGCTCAAGCCTTCGCTGCCGGCCTTGAGGCTGTCGGCGCGGGCTTTGCCGCGACCTTCGGCCAGGGCTTCGGCGAAGTTGGCGAAGAGCACGGTGAACCACAGCCACAAGGCGATTTGCGCGGCAACAAAGGTCGGCACGTTGCTGTCGGGAATGAAGCACAGCACGGTGGTCAGGATCGCGGTCAGTTCGACCACCAGCATCACCGGCGCACGCTGCAATTGCCGTGGGTCGAGCTTGACGAAGGCTTGCACCAGCGCCGGGCGCCAGAGGGCCGAGATCGCGGTTTTCGGTTGTTCCGGCGCCTTGACGGTGGCGGTTTTAGTGACGGGCATATTCATCATCGTGCTCCTAAAAAAGCGGCTCAGAAGCCCAAGCTCAAATGTTCAGCAATCGGACCCAGCGCCAGCGTCGGCAGGAAGGTCAGGCCGCCCACCAGCAAAATGGTCACGGTCAACAGGGTCACGAACAGCGGGCCATGGGTCGGGAAGCTGTTCTGGCCGATCGGCGCGGTTTTCTTCATCGCCAGGCTGCCGGCCAGGGCCAGAACCGGGAGGATGTAACCGAAGCGACCGATCAACATGCCCAGGCCGAGCATCAAGTTGTGGAACGCGGTATTGGCTCCGAAACCGCCGAACGCCGAACCGTTGTTGGCACTGGCCGAGGTGTAGGCGTACAGCAACTGGCTGAAACCGTGAGCGCCGGGGTTGCTGACTGCTGCGACCGGGCCGGGCAGGCTCGCGGCAATCGCGCCGAGCACCAGCACGCCGACCGGCATCACCAGCAGGGTCACCACCAGCAACTGGACTTCCTTGGCTTGCAGTTTCTTGCCGAGGTATTCCGGGGTGCGGCCGATCATCAGGCCGGCGAGAAACACGGCAATCAACACGTTCAACAACATGCCGTAGAGCCCGGCACCGACGCCGCCGAAGATCACTTCGCCGACCATCATGTTGACCAGCGCGACCATGCCGCTCAACGGGTTGAGGCTGTCGTGCATGCCGTTGACCGAACCGTTGGACGCCGCGGTGGTGGTGACCGACCACAGCACCGTGGCGGTGGTGCCGAACCGTGCTTCCTTGCCTTCCAGCGGCGCGGTCTGTTCGACGGCGACGTTGTTCAGGGTCGGGTTCGGCTGGTATTCAGCCCACAGCGACGTCGCGCCGCCGATCAGGAACAGCGCCAGCATGCAGGCGATGATCGCGCGGCTCTGACGCAGGTCTTTCACGTAGTGGCCGAAGGTGAACACCAGCGCCACCGGTATCAGGATGATCGAGGCCATCTCGAACAGGTTGCTCCAGGCCGTCGGGTTCTCGAAGGGGTGCGCGGAGTTGACGCCGAAGAAGCCACCACCGTTGGTGCCCAGTTGCTTGATCGCAATTTGACTGGCGGCCGGGCCGAGCGGGATCACCTGATCGATGCCTTGCATCGTCACGGCATTCACGTACTGCGCGAAAGTTTGCGGCACGCCCTGCCAGACCAGATACAGCGCCAGCAACAGGCACAGCGGCAACAAGCCGTAGAGGGTGGCGCGGGTCATGTCGACCCAGAAGTTGCCGAGGGTTTTGCTCGACTTGCGGCCGATCCCGCGACACAGGGCAACCAACACCGCCAGGCCGGTGGCGGCGCTGACAAAGTTCTGCACGGTGAGGCCGACCATCTGACTCAGGTAGCTCAGGGTCGCTTCGCCACTGTACGACTGCCAGTTGGTATTGGTCATAAAGCTGACGGCGGTATTGAACGCTTGCGTCCACTCTTGACCCGGCAGGTTCTGCGGGTTCAGTGGCAAGTGGTCCTGGAACAACAGAATCGCGAACAACAGCAAAAAGCCCGCGAGGTTGAAGGCGAGCAAGGCCAGAGTGTACTTCTGCCAGCTCTGTTCGGCCTGCGGATCAACGCCGGCCACCCGATAACATCCACGCTCCACCGGTCCGAGGATCGGTGAAAGCCAAGTGCGCTGACCTTCCATCACCTTGTAGTAAAAGCGCCCCAGGAACGGTGCCGGAATCAGCACCACGGCGAAGAAGGCGAGGATCAGCCAATAGTCATAACTGTGCATAGCCGCTCCTAGTTCCGGTCCGCGCGCAACAGCGCAACCAACAGATAAATGAACAGCCCCACTGCCAATAGCAGTGACACCCCGTCCAGAACGCTCATGGAAATTCTCCGTGTTACGGCGTATTGCCGCGTGTGGAGCCATTGTCGGCAGGGAGGCTGTAAAGGAACGAGATCGAGGGTGTTGGCTGTGAATAAAGAAAGCGTAAAGAGTGGGTTTATGCCGGCGTTACAGCGGTGTCTGGGCGGGCCTCTTCGCGGGCAAGCCTCGCTCCTACAGGCTCCTGACCTTGTAGGAGCGAGGCTTGCCCGCGAAGGCGGCATGACAGACAACAACGCTCCCAACTGGAGCACGAAACACTCATATCCAGCACCGAACATCCGACACCACGTCTTTTGCGCTTTACGACTGCCATCGCAACACTGGCACGCCCGCTGCAAACGCCCTCCCCCGAGCTGTCCAAACCGTTCAGGGAGCAAACGCATGAACACACATCTCAAACCCACACTCGGCACGCTGCATCTGTGGGGCATTGCGGTCGGGCTGGTGATTTCCGGTGAGCACTTCGGCTGGAGTTACGGCTGGGGCGTGGCGGGCACGAAGGCCTGCCGGCATCCCTGGCCAAGTTGTCACGTTTTCAGACCCCGCACCGGGCAATCATCGCCCGCGGCGTGATCGGCATTGCCGCGATCTACAGTGATGGTTTGATCAACCTGGGCGGCATGACGCTGACTGCGTGCCGATGCGCCGGCGGACGCGATGCTGACAGGACTTTAAACAGGCGAAGTGTTGCTGTCTTTCAGGCATAGAATGGAGCGACTGCGATGGAACCGGTGCGTAACTCCATCGCTCAAAGTGATATGCACGATCGATTGGCGAAACCCGCCAATCGACCTGCCCTTAAGGAGAGCCCTATGCCCTGGTATGCCTGGTTAATTCTGGTCGTTGCAATCGGCTCGATCGTTGGTGGTTTGATGATGTTGCGTGACACCGCCACCAAGGTCGATCTAACCGATGAGCAACGCAAACGCGTCGCTGAACGCAACGCACAAGCGGATGCCAAGGATGCGCAGGACCGCTGAAAAAACAGCTGAACCGCTTCTGTAGGAGCGAGGCTTGCCCGCGAAGGCGATATCAAGGACGCCTTCGCGGGCAAGCCTCGCTCCTACGACTGTAGTGCCGATTATTTTTCCCAAACCGCCTTGGCGATGTGCAGGCCATGCAGCCCTTTATAGGCCGCTCGTTCCGGCTGGCTCCAGCCCTCAAGCAACGAATCCTCCAACCGATAAATCTCCACCCCGAGCGGACGACACACGCTCAGCGGATCCTGCGCATCCGGCCCCCACATGGCCAGCGACAGGTCACCGCCCGGGCAGGTCGAGAGCGCACACAACAAATCGATTTCGGCAAAAAATTCCAGGTAATCGCCCTTCTGCGCCGGACAGGCTTTCATGAAATACATGTCGTCGTGGTTCAGGCCCGTGCACTGGAAAATGTTCAGCACGTCATGCACGTCAAATTCGGTCAAGCCATGGGGCAGCACCGCGCGGGTCAGGTTCGAGTGGCAGTGATGATGGAAGTCTTCGCCGGTGAGCATTTTGTTCACATAGGGATCGCAACGGGTGCCCAGCAAATCATGCAAGCGACCGCCATGTTCATCGATCCCGTAACCGGCCAGGCTGTCATCGGTGATGGTCACCAGCGGACGTAAAAACGGCAGGTTCGACCAGAGCCGGTCATGGGTGCTGACGTGAGCGCCCTGTAATTGCCGGGTCCGTGCCGCCCACAAACGCTCCCGTGGATCGTTGGCATTCCAGACGTTGAAGTCGCCCACTTGCGGGCCGACGGGTGTGGTCACCCGGAACACATGCCCGGCCGGCACTTTCCAGGCTCGACCGGTGCGGATCGGCACCTCGAATGCCTCGATCAGCGTGCGCCCGTCCTTCGCATCGCGAATCCGCTCGTAGAAGGTTTTGTTCACCTGCAAGGCTGAGCCTTTGCTGACTTGATAGGCCGCCGGATAGTCTTTGTACATGGCACGAATCCTCGATCAGTGATGGGAAGAACGGGTAAGCATCTGCAACAGGAGGTGTTCGGAATCGTCGAGATAAAGGCTCATGGCATCCTCGGCCGCGCGTTTGTCGCCCTCGGCCAGCCACTCATGTATTTGCCGGTCGCGCGCCAGCCAGGGCGCCTGAAAACGTGACTCATCGGGAGCGGTACAGAACACCAGGCGCAGTTGCGCTACGACGTTAGTGAAGAACTCATCGAACAGTGGACTGCGCAGCAATCCGACGATGTGTTGATGAAACGCCAGGCTGTGGGTGCCGACGGCGCGCCAGTCCTCGCGCTCCCGGGCAAGCTCGGTGGCCTCCAGGGCTTCGAGCATTCGGTCGGATTGATAGTCGCGCAGCGGCTGACTCGCGCTGATGGCCTGCAGCTCCAGGGTGCGCCTGACCTTGAACAGATCCCGCACGTCCTCGACGCCCAGCCTGCGCACCATCACGCCCTTGTTGCGCACATAACGGGTCAGGCCTTCCTGCCCCAGGCGATGCAACGCTTCGCGAATGGTATTGCGAGAGGCGTTGTAGACAGACACCAGATCGTTTTCCACCAACGCCATGCCGGGCAGCAAACGACCGCCAATGATGTCGGCGCGCAATTCAAGGGTGATGTGGTCGGCGAGGGACAGTCCGCTGTTCATACTCATTGCCTCGTGATTGTTCAACAATCGTCAATGAATGAGTAATCACTATTCGTGCCAGTTAATTCGAAACAGCAAAATGGAGTTGGACGCATCTGCATGCTTTTTAGAAGTAGAAGTACAGTCACCATCCCATTTTCATTGGTTAAGATGGCGCATCGTTGCGGAGATACCCGATGCGTTACTCGCAGAACCATAAAGCCCAGACCCACGAACGCATCATTAAGGAGGCTTCGGCGCGCTTTCGCCGCGACGGCATTGGCGCGACAGGTCTGCAACCGCTGATGAAAGCACTGGGTTTGACTCACGGCGGCTTCTACTCGCATTTCAAGTCCAAGGACGAACTGGTAGAAAAGGCTTTGCAAGCCGCAGGCGAGCAGGTCGATATCATTTGCGCCCAGCTCTTCGCTCAGGATCGCCCGCTGGAAGCGTTCATCGACGCCTATTTGTCCGAATGGCACCAGACCTCACCCCATGAAGGTTGCCCGCTGCCGACCATGTCATCGGAACTCGGCCTGCGCGGGCAGCAGAGCCCGACCACTGACGTGGTGCTCAACGCACGGCTCGAACAAGTGCAAGGCACGTTTGCAGACGAAGACGTCGCCGCCGACCAAAGCATCGTCATCATGTCGACGCTGGTCGGGGCGTTACTGCTGTCACGCAGTGTCGAGAATCCTGAGTTGGCACAGCGAATTCTCGACGTTACTCGCGCCTACCTCAAACAAACTCAGGACTAGCCCTCCCAACGCTTGAACAGCACGCTGGCATTCACCCCACCAAACCCGAAGCCGTTGGACAGCGCGTATTCGATTGCCATCGGCCTTGCCTTACCGTGGACGATGTCCACGCCTTTAGCGGCGGGGTCCGGGTTATCGAAGTTGAGGGTGGCCGGCACGACCTGATCGCGAATCGCCAACAGCGTGAAGATCGCCTCGATACCGCCCGCTGCGCCGAGCAAATGCCCGGTGGCCGACTTGGTCGACGTCACCGCAATTTTGTTATCAGTGCCGAACAACGCCTTGATGGCAGCCAACTCTCCCAGATCCCCGACCGGCGTCGAGGTTGCGTGAGCATTGAGATGCTGCACCTGCGCCGGCGAAATGCCCGCCTGGGCCAACGCCAGCGACATCGCCCGTCGCGCACCGCTGCCATCCTCGGGCCCCGCCGTCAGGTGATAGGCGTCGGCACTGGTGCCGTAACCGACCAGTTCCGCCAGCGGTTGAGCACCACGGGCCAAGGCATGCTCCAGGGATTCAATCACCAGAAGGCCCGCGCCCTCCCCCATGACAAAGCCATCGCGACCACTGTCGAACGGCCTCGAGGCACGCTCCGGGGTTTCGTTGTAACCACTGGACAAGGCGCGAGCCGCGGCAAACCCGGCGAGACTGACGCGATCAATCGCCGCTTCCGCGCCGCCACACACCGCAATGTCCGCCTCGCCACAACGAATCAGCCGCGCCGCATCACCAATCGCTTGCACCCCGGCCGCGCACGCCGTCACCGGAGCACCCAACGGGCCCTTGAAACCGTGCTGGATCGACACATGACCCGCGGCCAGATTGACCAGGAATGAAGGAATGGTGAACGGCGACAAGCGTCGCGGCCCACGACTGTCCGTGGTGCGCACCGCGTCGGCAATCGCACCGAAACCACCCACGCCAGAACCGATAATGGTTGCAGTACGCTCCTGGGCATTAGCGTCCGCCGCTTGCCAACCGGCCTGCTCCAGCGCCTGACGCGCCGCCTCCATAGCGAACATAATGAAGCGGTCCATCTTCTTCTGCTCTTTAGGCGGCGTCGCCCGATCCGGGTCAAAACCCGCCTCGGCATCGTCCTCCAGCGTCGGCACTGCACCACCGACCTTGGCCGGCAAATCGGCAACCACCGCGTCCGGCAAAATGCGCAACCCGGAACGTCCTGCCAACAGACGCGACCAGACAGCTTCGACGCCAGAACCCAATGGAGACACCAGGCCCATGCCCGTTACAACTACTCGACGATCACTCATACCGCAGATACCTCTAGCCGATTCATGAAGCCTCACGTGTAACGTGCGGCGGCCTTACTTTTGGACCAACAACCCATCAGCGGCAACACCGGCGTTGTTCAGTAACAGGCTGATACTCGAATCGCTGCGAAGGCGCTGTTCGAGCTTCAGCACATCATCCTTTTGCGTCAGATCCGCCTTGAGCACCTCGACCTGAACGCCATGTTCGGCGCGCAACGTGGTCGCCGCCGCTTCCAGCCGCGCTTGATCACGGGCAACCAATAAAAATCAACCACGCGCCGCCAACCGCTCGGCGTAAATCGCACCGATACCGGAAGAAGCACCGGTGACGAGGGCCGTAACTTGGGACTGGACAGAATTCATGACTGTGCTCCTGGGAGATGCCTACGGGAAAGACAAGCGCCTGAGGCTCAAACGCTATGGCGGAAACCTAATTTATTATAGGCATAATCCGAAACGCATATGATAGACGTAATTTTTCCCATATCGACGAAAGGCGCACCCTTACAGCGGTCGCCAGATAGCAAAAAGGCCGGTCAATGACCGGCCCCAGGCGCTGACGTATAAGCTTAGTTCACCTCAAGCTTCTCGCGATTCTTATCCAGAATGGCTTTACCGATTCCCTTCACTTCGAGCAACTCGTCCACGGACGCAAACGGCCCATTACTCTCACGATAGGCAATAATCGCCTTGGCCTTGGCCTCGCCTACACCAGACAACTCGCGCTGAAGGGTTGGCGCATCGGCCTGATTCAGATCGACCTTGCCGCTCTGTGCCTTGGGAGAAACTTCCAGCACCAGAGGTGCGTTGCCAGCCTCGGGCTTGGCCGTCGGCGCAGCAATGGCCGCAATAGAAGCGCTGGTGAGCAGGGCAAAAACCAGAGAGTAGAAATAGCCAGTACGCATAAATGACGCTCCATGACATCGATTGAGAAAGCAGCTTTTCCGAAGCTGCCTCCCAAACTTAGGCGATGTCTGGAGCCTGTCAAAAATGTGTCCGTTACAGGATGTGAAACAATCAGGGTTCGAGGCGACGTTGCTGGTAGATCCAGTCAACGATATCGCCGTCGGGGGTGTAGCCGCTGACGGTTTCGCGCAGGAGCTGACGGACCCGACTGTAATCGTCATGATCAACAGCAATCAGCAACTCCCTCAAACGGCCCTTGAGTACATCCCAGGGCAAATGATCTTCGTTGGCGCTCATGATCATCGGATGTTGCGTCGCTGCCACGTTGTCGCCGATCAGCAACTCCTCGTAAAGCTTCTCGCCGGGACGCAGACCGGTGAATTCGATGGAGATGTCACCCTGCAAATTCTTGTCCGAACGAACGCTTAAACCCGACAGGTGAATCATCTTCTCTGCCAGTTCGACAATCTTCACCGGCTCACCCATGTCCAGAACGAACACATCACCGCCCTGCCCCATGGAACCCGCCTGGATCACCAGTTGCGCGGCCTCGGGGATGGTCATGAAATAGCGAGTGATTTTCGGGTGGGTGACCGTCAACGGGCCACCGGATTTGATCTGGCTGTGAAACAGCGGGATCACTGAACCGGAAGACCCCAGCACATTGCCAAAGCGCACCATGGTGAAACGGGTCTTGTTGACCCGGGATACATTGGCATTGTCGCCGAACAGCACTGGGGCAATTTCACGACTCAACGCTTGAAGCGTCATTTCGGCGAGACGCTTGGTACTTCCCATCACATTCGTGGGGCGTACAGCCTTGTCGGTGGAGATCAACACAAAGTTCGCAACACCCGACTGCAATGCAGCCTGAGCGGTGTTGAGCGTGCCAATGACGTTGTTAAGCACGCCTTCGGCAATGTTGTGTTCGACCATTGGGACGTGTTTATACGCGGCAGCGTGGTAGACGGTGTCCACGCCCCAGGTCTTCATCACATCCAGAAGTTTGTCCTGGTGTCGGATCGAGCCGAGGATAGGAAGCAGCCGAACAGAGACAGACTCCCGACAACCGCGCCGTTCAAGCTCCGAAAGAATGCTGTAGAGGTTGAATTCACTGTGTTCGAACAGTAAAAGCGTGGTCGGGCCCAGCGCGAAAATCTGCCGGCACAGTTCCGCACCGATCGATCCACCGGCGCCAGTGACCATCACTGTCTTGCCTTTGATACACCGTTCAAGCAGGTCTGGTTGCGCTGGTACCGAATCGCGCCCCAGAAGGTCGGCGATATCCACTTCCTGGATGTCTTCGACCTTTACCCGGCCACTTGCCAGATCGGTGAAGTTGGGTACGCTTCGGATGTGAAGCGGGAAACGCTCCAGAATAGTGAGAATTTCCCTACGGCGTGCGCGGGTAGATGACGGCAGCGCCAGAAGGATTTCCTGCGCGCCTGTTACGTCGATCATCTGTTGGATGTGTTTGGGTTTGTAGACTTGGAGGCCTGCGATCGAACGATCCGCGATGCTTGGATCATCATCGATAAACGCTACGGGACGCATGACTCGGCCCATGCGAAGTGCTGCGACAAGTTGGTTGCCGGCCACACCTGCACCGTAGATGGCGACTTTGGTAAGGCCATCATCTCGATTGGTGAACGGTACGTGCTGCGCGGCGGTGAACCAGTCGCCCATGAAATATTGACGCATGCACAGGCGCAGACCGCCGATGATGACAAGGCTTAGCCACCAGTAGTTGAAGATGATAGAGCGTGGGACGACGGTTTGGTGGTTGCTGTACCAGTAGACGACGAGTGCCAGGATCAACGACGAAAGGCTGACAGCCTTGATGATGGCAATGAGTGCATCGTTTCCGAAATAGCGCATGACAGCGCGGTACATGCCAAAACGGATGAACAGAGGAATTGCGATTACGGGTGCACAGGCGAATAGCCAGAAGTGGACCCTCAGCGGGTTGTACATATCATCGATGCCAAGGCGGACGATGAATGCAAGCCAGAGAGAGGCCCAGACTAGAAAAACATCTGTGGCAACTTGAATTAGTCGTTTTTGCCTGCGTGGCAAACCTAGCAAAAAGGCGCGTATTTTATCCATAAACCTCAACCGACCCGGCCCGTTCCCTGACGAAATCCAGCGTCATTGTACGGAATAATCTGAAACCATTCTGAATTTATCCCGTGATCAGCGCTTAACGGTCAACACTTCCATTTCCCCCGCGTGATATCTAACGGCTATTACCAGTAACGGGATGTAAGCCATTACCACCCCAAGCGCACCATCCAACCCAAAAGAAGTCACGCAAAGCGCAAGGGGCAACAACCAGAACACATTGATCAAGGCCACCGCGGTTGTCACTGGTAAATGCCGTCCATGTTGGCGCGAGGCGTACTGATAAGCGTGGCTCCTATGGGCTTCATAGACCTTGTCACCACGCAACAGACGTCGTAGCAAGGTAAACGTCGCATCAACAATAAAGACACCGAGCAGGATCAGCCACACCCACAGAAAACGCGGCTCGACCGCTGCGGCCTGAAGAGACAACACTCCCAGAATGATTCCCAGGAAACCGCTTGCTGCGTCGCCCATGAATATTTTCGCGGACGGAAAATTCCAGAACAGGAACCCAAGCACCGACATCGCCAGCAACAGAGGCGCCCAAATCAGATCCTTGTGCCCACTCACCCAGTAAAGCAGGCAAGCTCCCAAGCACACGCAGATAGCTTCAACGCTGGCAATTCCGTCAATCCCATCCATGAAATTGTAAAGGTTCAGCAGCCACACCAGATAAAACAACGCAAAAAAATCTCCGGCCCAGCGCAAGTTCAGGACCATCCCAGCCACTTCTATCGGCGCAAGTCCCCCCGTCCAGGCCAGCACCCATGCAGCGCCAGCGAAATGACCAAGCAAGCGCCAGCGGGCAGCAATGTGGCCATGGTCATCCATGAACCCGACGACAGCTACCAGCAACCCCGCACCCGCCGCCCCGAAAAAAAACCGGAGATCAATAAGCTCCCAGCCCCACATTACCGCCAGGGACATCAGAAAAGTCACTACAATTGACACACCCCCACCCCTCGGGGTCGGTACTGTATGCGAGCTGCGATCATTCGGCATATCGAGCATGCTACGTGCCAATGCATATCGACGCAGTACTGCAGTCAAAACAAAAGAGAGGCCGCAGACAGCCGGTATGAGCCACCAGAAAATCATTTATTACATCACTCCGAAAATGTAAGTCGATACACGCGGCACACCGCCATGTGCGCAAAGGGGCGCCCAGAAGCGCAGAAGACCATTTGCACTGATATCGACCACACGCCATTTTGCACGGCCGAACCGAACCAGCCACGTATACCTGTGATTGCCAAAGTGATAAAGAATACACGATGTATCATGGCGTCGTGCGTGGGGAAAGATCGATTCAAGAAGCCCTGAAATGCTGCGTCTACGCATGGTTGCCTGGAAAAGGCCATGAACGAAAAGAGTGACGTCCTCTTCCCTGCAGATTAAGATTACGCGCTTTTTTTCGAAAATATGGACGACAGCCAAATGGCGGGCGTCTGGAGGAACTCTAAATGGTCTTTTTTCCGGTATTTCTCTCGGTTGTGTTTGTTGTGCGCAACCAATCAAACCATATAGGAAGTATCCTGGCAGATGCGGTCGAACGGATGTCTTCGCTCGTTAGTGATTACGAACTAATTGTTGTCGACAATGCCTCGGACGATGAAAGTATATCAATACTAAAAAATCTGACTGCCGAAAACGGCCTCCCAAATTTGCAAGTTTACGCACTGACCAAGGAAGTCGACACTGACACCGCATCCTGGGCGGGTCTGGAAAACGCCTTGGGGGACTTCGTGGTCGTGATCGATCCGTTGGCCGATGACATCGCCTTTCTGCCCAAAATGCTCGATAAGGCAACCAGTGGAGCGGACGTGGTATTTGCCAACAACAAGCAAAAGCCACCACAAAGCTTCGCTTACGAGACCGCCTACAAAATATTCAACAAGGTCTACAAGTCATTCAACGGCATTCATCTGGCCACCGAAGCGCCCCAGTATCGCCTGCTCAGCAAACGAGTGATCAACTTCATCCTGCAACACCCGCAGCCTTCAGTCACCTACCGACACCTTCCGGCCACCGGTGGGTTTGCTCGCGCCAATCTGGAATACAGCTCCAAGCCTCGAGTGACACAAACCAAGCGCCTGCGAGAGAGCATGGACAGGGGCATGCTGTTATTGGTCTCAACGACTCGAGCCCCGATGCGTTTAGTCACCTCGCTCTCGTTGTTTGGTGCCATCGCAAACTTGATCTACTCGTTTTATGTCGTCGCCAGTGGCTTCCTGAATCCACATATTGCACCAGGCTGGATCAGTCTTTCTCTGCAACAGTCCGGCATGTTCTTCCTGATATCGCTGGTTCTCATGGTGCTTGGAGAATACATCCTGCACATGACCAGCCTATCGAATGAAGGTCCGCTGTATCACATCGCCCAAGAGTTCACGAGCGCGCGCATTACGCGGCTCGAAAAACTGAACATTGAGGAAGTAGCTTCCCGCACGCCTCCTCCTTCCCCGTCTGCATCTGGACGAGTAGCCTGATGGCACCTGATAACACACAAGATGCAGTTGTCATCGGAGGGGGGTTTTACGGTGCGGCAATCGCCGTCTACCTGGCCAAGCAGCGCGGCATGAAACGTGTAACCTTGATCGAACGTGAATCCACGCTGTTGTCTCGCGCCTCGTACAACAACCAGGCACGCGTACACAATGGCTATCACTACCCGCGAAGCTTCACCACGGCATACCGCAGTCGCATCAACTTGCCAAAATTCGTTCAAGACTGGCCTGACGCGGTCAAGCAAGACTTCACCAAGCTGTATGCCATTGCCCGGCGCAACTCCAAAGTAACGGCCAACCAGTTTGAACGCTTTTACCGAGAAATCGGCGCCAGGATCGAACCAGCCGCCCCTGCCCTACGGGCGTTATTTGAACCACGACTGATCGAAGAGGTTTTTCTGGTTGAAGAATATGCATTCAATACCACTGAACTGGCTCGATGGGCCCAGCTTGAACTGAACGAAAGTGGAGTGAACATTCGCCTGCAGACACGGGCTGTTGCAATTTCCAACAGCTCTGACAACACTCTGAATGTCACCCTCGCGCCCGATGGCAAAACGCACGAACTAATCACCTGCCGATATGTTTTCAATTGTACCTATAGCGGTCTCAATCAGTTTGGCGGTGACTTTCCAGGTACACAGACGGGCTTGAAGCAGGAAGTTACAGAAATGGCGCTGATGCAGGTACCGCCAGTGCTTCAGGACGTGGGGATTACCGTTATGGACGGGCCATTTTTTTCCATCATGCCGTTTCCTGCCCGAGGCCTGCATACAGTCTCGCACGTACGGTACACACCTCACTTGCACTGGACTGACGAGCCGGGTAGCGACCCGTACCAAAAGCTGGACAATTACGATCGAGCAACCCGTGTCGATCGCATGATTCGCGATATAGGTCGCTATCTGCCATCGGCACTGGATGCCAAGTATGTAGAATCACTTTTTGAAGTGAAAACCATTCTTATAAAGAATGAAGGCGACGATGGCAGACCCATTCTGTTCGAAAAACACGATGTGCTTCCGGGGTGCTACTCAATCTTGGGTGGGAAAATCGATAACATTTATGATGTTTTGGAAAAGCTAGAAACTGAAAATCTCGTCAGCACCCAAACCAACCTTTCAGAGCAAAGAAGATGAATGTATCGATCGAAATTACCATTCCCATCCTGAACGAAGAAGCGACGCTGGCGGATCAAGTCAATAAAACCCATGACTATATCCTCACTAACCTGACGGATATTGGCGATATCCATATCGTCCTGGCCGACAATGGATCAACCGACAAAACGCAAGAAATTGCCCGTGAGCTGGAAAGCACGCTGCCCGGTGTGAAGTATCTGCGCCTGGAAGAACGTGGCGTTGGCCGCGCCCTCAAAGCGTCCTGGACACAATCCACCGCAGACATTGTCGGCTACATGGATCTGGACCTGGCAACCGACTTGCTCCACCTGCGCCCAGCGCTGGAAGCACTCAAAGCGAACAGCGCTGACATCGTCACTGGGTCTCGTCTCGCAAAGGGAGCGAAAGTAATTGGTCGAAGTCCTATGAGGAACGTTACAAGCTTTGGCTTCAACTATATTGTGAAACTTATTTTCAATACCTCGTTCAGTGACGGCATGTGCGGATTCAAATTTCTACAGCGAAACACTCTCGGATCGCTAATGAAATCCGGCGCGCAAAGTGATGGCTGGTTCTTCGCCACCGAAATCCTGGTCACTGGCGAACACCTGAAATACCGTGTACTGGATCTGCCGGTCACCTGGACCGATGACCCTAATTCAAAAGTCAAAATCATCAAATTGATCATTGAATACCTAAAGGCAATGTTCTCCTTGCGCCAGCGCCTGAACAACACCAAGCCTGGAGCATGACCATGTCGACGTTCACGCCTGACAACAAAAAACTGGTGCTGGGCACGGCACTCTGGGGCTGGGGCATAGAGCGCCGCGAAGCGTATCAGCTCCTCGAACACTTCTTGCAACGTGGCGGCAGCATTGTCGATACCGCAACCAATTACCCTATCAACAAGCACAAGGAACACTTTGGACTTGCGGTTAGCTGGATGGCTGACTGGGTACAGCAACACGGTGACAGCAGCCTTGAGTTAATAGTAAAAATTGGCTCCAGAGACAATATGGGATCCCCTGATGTCAACCTCACGCCCGACCATATCGAGCGAGCTGCCGACACCTTGAATAATCAGTTTGCCAATGCACTGTCTTGCATCTCGATCCACTGGGACAACAGGGCAGATGACGAGCACCAAATGGCAGCCATTGCGCAAACCGTCGAGGCCATGTCAAAGCTAGAGCAAGCAGGGTTGTCCATTGGCTTGTCGGGCATAAAGTATCCGCAACTTTATTTCAAGGCCGACCCGACCCTGGCAGAAAAGTGGATCATCCAGGTCAAAGAAAACTTCATGACACACGCCGCACGCGAGGCCTACCAAACATGGTTTCCGAAGGCAAAGTATCTTGCTTACGGGATCAACTTGGGTGGACTGAAAATCGAAGCGCCGAAAACAAATAGCTCAATAGAACTGCGACAGATAAATATCCCGCAATTGCTGACTGAGAGGCTTGGACACTTCCTCAATTCAAACCATGGGTTCGAGCCACGCCCCATGACACTCAATGAATTAGCATTGGCCGCATCTTATGTAAACCCTGTGTTGTCTGGAGTGGTGATAGGACCAAGAAACCTTGAACAGTTGGAAAACACCCTCGGCTATTGGGAATCGTTAAATGAATACGCAAACAAATCCGTAAACGTGCAAATTTTCAATCAATTGTCTAAAGAATTATCGCCCATCTAGGAAGCCTCGCACACCATGCAAGCCCTAAGGTATATTTTTGCAGGCGTAGCCAATACAGCAATTGGCTACGGAGTATTTTTAGCACTGATGATTCTGTTCAACACAAAACCTGCATACGCTAACGCTATCGGCTATGGTGTTGCGTTGATTGTAGCTTTTGTACTTAACAAAATTTTCGTATTTAACCAGTCAACAACTGACCGAAGCACGATTCCGAAATTCATTCTCGCCTTTGCCATCTCTTTTGCTATAAATCAGTTGGTACTATTGATCGTTTACCGAGGGATGGGTGTACGCCCCGAAATAGCGCAAATTTTCGCAATGGTCTCGTACACAGTAGTCTTTTATTTTCTCAACAAAAAATTTGTATTCAACAAAAACTAAAGCCAGTCATAGGCAGACTAAAAATCATCAAGGCACAAGCAGCGCAGAAAATAGTAGTAATAGATCAAAAACTTACTTACCCCACTCAAAACGCAGCCAAGTATTCCACCGCCACTTTTAGCGCCTTCATTATCTTCATAAACAATATTACAGAATACGCTCCCTTACGCGTAATAAAAAAGTGGAACCTCCAATAGAAAATTAGGAACCACAAATCGCGCTATGCAGAAATTAAATTATGATTGCACGGAGACCGTTCGAAACGACTTACTCTTTTGTGGCCTCTCTGCGTCTCCCGACTGCACGTGTTTGATAGGTGAAAGGGGAACTGCATCATCGACATGTGAGCTCTCCAACGCCTTCAGCATATTCATGCGTTCGATTATATCAATGGCTGGGCATTACTAGGCCATCGCTCCCAAATGATCACACTTGAGACTGATAATATTGCCATTCCAGAGCACCTTCGGAGCTCTCAACTGCTCGAGCAGCGCAGGGTCATCAGTAAGGCTTAATTTACAGTTCGATCAGAGCCGCAAGGACTTCGATGGACTTTTGGAAGTCTATGGGCTTCGGGCTGAGATAAATTATTTGACGCTCACGTCAGGGACGCATCATTGCAGCGGCCCCGGAAAGAGATCGGAAGCATGGCTTCAGGTCTCAATGGACGGCTTTGAACGTGTAGGCGATGGTTCCCTTACGGAGGCACAAGAAATCTCACTCCCTTTCACGTTACGATCAGGTTAATATTAGCTTTCATCCGGCGCTCCTAAACCTTGGTTTAGACTTGTCTAGCCAAAAGCGATGACCGCCCCTCTAAAAAGTTAGAGTATAAAATCCATTTTCAACAAAACACGATAGGCATTGGAAGCATGAACTTACCATCAGTGCAATTTTTAAAAAAAACAATGATCTTCTACCTGACTTCCCTGATTATTTCTGGATTAGTTATTTTCGGCATCAGCTTAATACACAAGGATACGATCGTCTTTTTCGTTGATGCAAAAACATCCGACTTTATACAGCTCTATTTTCCAGTAAACTCAATGTACACTGAAGAATTTAGTGAGCGGAAAGTATACAACGGAAGCTCAACGCGCGGAGTCGAATTTACTATTGCAGGGAAAAATTTAGACCATGTTCGCGTAGACCCGGCGGACAAACCATTAGAGATCATAGTTAAGAGAATAGAAGTTCGATACCTCTTCAATAGCAAGATTTTTTTGCCAAGTGAACTATTAGATCGTATTGTACCCAAGCAAGGTATCGATTCAGTAACAATAGGGCGGGCGGGTCTTGAAATTATAACCAGTGGTAACGATCCACAATTTGAACTATCAATTCACAATCAGCTGAGTTTTCGCGAAAAGACAAAGCCATTCACGGTTATACTCGCACTATCTCTAGTTATATACTTCACAATGCTTGCTTTCTCAGTAAAAAATATACATCAGCTACCAAAAGCAATAGCATTGATTGCGGTTCCTACCGTTATTTCCTTAGTAGTTTCCTGGTCATTTTACCCAGGATTCATGACATTCGATACATTTCATGCATTAGATGGCGCTCGAGATGAGGTGACAGACTCTACTTGGCCGCCAATGATTAGTTATATCTGGAGATTGATCGATGTAATTTCACAGAACCCAATGGTTATGCATTTTGCGCAGGTACTACTTTTATTGTTATCTTTCTTTTATATAGCACAATATTTTTCCAAGAATTTTAGATATACATTTTTACTTGTAATATTTTATCTAAGCATTCCAGTTATACTTGGAACCCTGGCAGCAATTTGGAAGGATGTCCTAATGACCTCTTTTCTATTGGCAAGCTTTGCAACAGCTTTGGCGATGAAATCCACAGAGCGAAAGCTACCCTTTATTGCTTTATCTATACTTACAGTAGCGTTAATTTTTTTGGGTGTTGCATCTAGGCATAACGCTATTACGGCAGCTATTCCTCTAATTTTTTACCTAGCGTGGATCATATCTTGCCGTAAATCAATAAAACGCGCTCAGACTATAATTACCTTTCTGTGCCTAGGAATATTGTTGACAGTAGGAATATACTCTGCAAAAATCCAACTAGATAGATACTCACTTCCAGAATTTCACAAGCTAAAGGGGGCCACCGCTCTAATAAGGGTAACTAGATCGATGGACATAGCCGGCGCAAGTATCTGCTTAAATAGAAATCTATTTAAAGAGCAGTCCCCTCATCTAACGTTGGAAGGCATAAGTGAAAATTACGACCCTCGACACTCAAACCTCTCGCTAGATTTTATCAACAATGTGAATTTTGATAACACACTAGATCAATTGTGGATCAGCACTGCGATAACCCACCCAATCTGCTTCCTCTATAATAAATTTCAACTAACAAGACAGTTAATTGGCGCGCATGACGGAAATCAATTTATAATAATTGCCCCGGAGATTGAAGAAAATACCTACGGATATAGCCTGCCGAAATCGACAATAAGGGAGAATCTCGTTAATTATGTAATTGATTACTCCAGCAAAAGCCTACTTAAACCTTGGTTTATATATTTTGTCTGTTTGGTATTACTTACGCTCCTCTTATTTATCGGTAGAATAAATCTTGAGTTGGTAATAATTCTTCTGTCTGCCACTTTGTACCTTGGAGGTCTTGTGGCTTTCGGAAATGCCGCTGATGCCCGCCTGCTATTTTACACTACGACACTAATTATATTGGGCGGTTTTATTGGCATAACCCGATTAACGAGACCTATAAATAAGTAACATCAGAAATTTTCAGACATGCAAAATGTAAAGCTCATTTCAATGTGAGCTTTACATTACTCGTTGGCGTTATAGTTTTCATGTGCCTCGAAGAGGCACTCACGCAAGCTATAACTTTGAACAAGCCAGTATAAAGCGAGGCACTAGGTTAAAATATTTTACATACTTCAGACGCAAGTAAAAAGTCTACCTAGCGCAGTAAATACAGAGTGTTGTTTGCAAATTGAGACTCTCGTAATTAAGAGGCGCCTGAAAGTTGGCAACACTGTTCTGGCTACCCATGTAACGCGAACCCCGCGACCTAGGGAAGGTCTGAAGTACCCACCGATTTTTCATGCCCTCGCTACTTGAGGCTCAAAAATCATAAGTCGGTCGAAAATCAGACCTTTCTTGCCCTTAATTCATGGTTCTTTCCTCTGAACGCGCTGTTTCAGGGCGATCAGCCTGCATTACAGACGCACCTCGCCCATACCCATCAACCGTTTTCGCACCATCCACAAGTTCGACAAAGCGAACAACGTTGTCTGCTGCGCGATGTTTTTCGACAAACCACGAAAGCGCACTTTCGTATAACCAAACTGGCGCTTGATCACGCGAAACGGATGCTCAACCTTGGCCCGCACCTGCGCTTTCGCGTATTCGATCTTGCGTCGCATGCGCCCGATCAGACTCTTTTTTGCGTGCTTTTTATAGCTGTTTGGCCGTAAGCGATCCACCGTACCCACATTCAAAGCCGCCAGTTGAAGCCTGATGCTGTGCTCTTGATCTCTTTCAGGAGCTCGCAACCATGATGCGTCCCGACGCCAAAGTCGAAAAAGTTTATCTGTACCCCAAACCCGTGGACTTCCGAAAATCCATCGACGGCCTGTCCGCCCTCGTCGAATTGGATATCAAGGTCGCGGTGTTCGATCCCGTGCTTTTCGTTTTTCTGAATCGCCACCGTAATCGAGTAAAAATCCTCTATTGGGAGCGCAACGGCTTTTGCCTTTGGCTCAAGCGCCTGGAGTCCGAACGTTTCAAAACATCACCTGAGCTCAGCGATGAAGCTATCGTGCTGAGCGTGCAAGAGTTGAACTGGTTACTGGACGGCTTTGACCTCTGGCGCAACCGCCCACATCAAGTTTTAACCCCTCGATTCGTCGCCTGATCGGATATAATCCGGGCATGAATTTGATGCCCGAAATGCTCCCTGATGATCCTGTTCTGCTCAAGCAAATGCTTGTGCAGATGCTCAGTGAGCGTCAGTTGGACAAGGGCCAGATTGTTGATCTGAAAGAACAGATCAAGTTGCTACGTGACCGTTTATTTGGCCGCAAATCCGAGCAGACGGTCGACGCTGAGACACCGCAATTGGCGCTGTTCAACGAAGCCGAAAGCGTTGCCGTGCTGGAAGAAGGTATTGCTGAAGACGAAGAAGTCGTTGCCCCGACCCAGCGCCGCGGTAAACGCAAACCGCTATCCGCCGACCTGCCGCGCATTGAAGTCATCCACGAACTGCCCGAACACGAACTGACTTGCCTTTGCGGTTGCCGCAAACACGTCATCGGCGAAGAAACCAGCGAACAGCTGGAAATCGTGCCGATGCAGATCCGCGTCATCAAACACATCCGCAAGGTCTACGCGTGCCGTGGTTGTGAAACGGCACCGGTCACTGCTGACAAACCGGCACAACTGATCGAAAAGAGCATGGCCAGTCCCAGCGTCCTGGCGATGCTGCTGACCACCAAATACGTCGACGGTTTGCCACTGTATCGGTTCGAAAAAGTACTTGGCCGACACGGCGTCGATATCCCCCGACAAACCTTGGCGCGCTGGGTGATCCAGTGCGGCGTAAGCGATCCACCGTACCCACATTCAAAGCCGCCAGTTGAAGCCTGATGCTGTGCTCTTGATCTCTTTCAGGAGCTCGCAACCATGATGCGTCCCGACGCCAAAGTCGAAAAAGTTTATCTGTACCCCAAACCCGTGGACTTCCGAAAATCCATCGACGGCCTGTCCGCCCTCGTCGAATTGGATATCAAGGTCGCGGTGTTCGATCCCGTGCTTTTCGTTTTTCTGAATCGCCACCGTAATCGAGTAAAAATCCTCTATTGGGAGCGCAACGGCTTTTGCCTTTGGCTCAAGCGCCTGGAGTCCGAACGTTTCAAAACATCACCTGAGCTCAGCGATGAAGCTATCGTGCTGAGCGTGCAAGAGTTGAACTGGTTACTGGACGGCTTTGACCTCTGGCGCAACCGCCCACATCAAGTTTTAACCCCTCGATTCGTCGCCTGATCGGATATAATCCGGGCATGAATTTGATGCCCGAAATGCTCCCTGATGATCCTGTTCTGCTCAAGCAAATGCTTGTGCAGATGCTCAGTGAGCGTCAGTTGGACAAGGGCCAGATTGTTGATCTGAAAGAACAGATCAAGTTGCTACGTGACCGTTTATTTGGCCGCAAATCCGAGCAGACGGTCGACGCTGAGACACCGCAATTGGCGCTGTTCAACGAAGCCGAAAGCGTTGCCGTGCTGGAAG
Source organism: Pseudomonas sp. ZS1P83 (assembly GCF_054897825.1). Lineage (NCBI taxonomy): Bacteria > Pseudomonadati > Pseudomonadota > Gammaproteobacteria > Pseudomonadales > Pseudomonadaceae > Pseudomonas > Pseudomonas sp. ZS1P83. The sequence continues at coordinate 1,140,185 of NZ_CM142706.1, read as the reverse complement.
AAGGTATTGCTGAAGACGAAGAAGTCGTTGCCCCGACCCAGCGCCGCGGTAAACGCAAACCGCTATCCGCCGACCTGCCGCGCATTGAAGTCATCCACGAACTGCCCGAACACGAACTGACTTGCCTTTGCGGTTGCCGCAAACACGTCATCGGCGAAGAAACCAGCGAACAGCTGGAAATCGTGCCGATGCAGATCCGCGTCATCAAACACATCCGCAAGGTCTACGCGTGCCGTGGTTGTGAAACGGCACCGGTCACTGCTGACAAACCGGCACAACTGATCGAAAAGAGCATGGCCAGTCCCAGCGTCCTGGCGATGCTGCTGACCACCAAATACGTCGACGGTTTGCCACTGTATCGGTTCGAAAAAGTACTTGGCCGACACGGCGTCGATATCCCCCGACAAACCTTGGCGCGCTGGGTGATCCAGTGCGGCGAACACTTGCAACCGTTGCTGAATTTGATGCGCGACCGATTGCTGGAAAGTCCGGTGATCCACTGCGACGAAACGCGGGTACAAGTGCTGAAGGAACCGGATCGAGATCCGACCAGCCAGTCTTGGATGTGGGTCCAAGCCAGCGGCCCGCTTGAGCGCCCGGTTGTCCTGTTTGACTACACCACCAGCCGAGCGCAGGAGGTGCCGTTGCGCCTGCTTGCCGATTATCGCGGCTACCTGATGACCGACGATTACGCCGGCTATAACGCCTTGGGCGCGCAGCCAGGTGTCGAGCGTTTGGGCTGCTGGGCGCATGCGCGACGTAAGTTCGTCGATGCGCAAAAAGTGCAGCCCAAGGGTAAGACCGGGCGAGCCGACATCGCGCTGAACCTGATCAATAAACTCTACGGCATCGAGCGCGAGCTCAAAGAGGCCAGCGACGACCAGCGCTTTAGCGCTCGACAGGAAAAAAGCCTGCCGGTACTCGCAGAACTAAAAAGCTGGCTGGAGAAAACCCATCCCCAGGTGACGACGCAAAGTGCCTTGGGCAAAGCCGTCGGTTATCTGGCCAGCAACTGGAGCAAGCTTGAGCGTTACACCGAGGCTGGCTTCCTGCCCATTGATAACAATAGGGCCGAGCGAGCGGTAAAACCCTTTGTGATCGGTCGCAAAAATTGGATGTTCAGCGACACGCCCAAGGGCGCGACGGCCAGTGCGCAGATCTATAGCCTGGTCGAAACTGCCAAAGCCAACGGCCAAGAGCCCTATACGTGGCTGCGCGACGTACTTGAACGCCTGCCACAAGCTACTTCGGTAGAAGACTTCGAAGCCTTGCTGCCGTGGAACTGTTCCCCGACTATCTTGCGCTAAATGCACACATCGGTTTTTTGCCATGTGTGGTTTACGGGTCGCTTACCTTCGGTAGAAGACTTCGAAGCCTTGCTGCCGTGGAACTGTTCCCCGACTATCTTGCGCTAAATGCACACATCGGTTTTTTGCCATGTGTGGTTTATGGGTCGCTTACAGTTCAGTTCCTGAACGGTCAGCACGATAGCCTCGTCCACCTCATCAGGTGAAATTTTAAAACGCTCGGACTCCAGGCGCTTGAGCCAAAGGCAGAAGCCGTTGCGCTCCCAGTACAACACTTTGACGCGGTTGCGGTGGCGATTTAGAAAGACGAAAAGCACGGGGTCGAACACCGCAACTTTGATGTCCAGTTCGACCAATGCAGCCAGGCCGTCGATGGACTTTCGAAAATCTACAGGCTTCGGGTAGAGGTACACTTTTTCAACGCTGACATTGGGACGCATCATGGTGATGGGCTCCTGATGGAAATCGGGAGCACAGCATCAGCCGTCAGCTATCCGCTGGAGTGTGGAGTTCATGGAGCGGATACCATTACTCATGACTTATGAGCTCTTAGAAAATGTTGAGCTGTTGAATATAGTGCCTCATCGACATCAACAGGCGGCGACCAGCCAAGTAGATTCTTCGTTTTACTAATATCGACTTGTAGCGAATCAAACAACCGAGTCGAAAGAGAACGTTTTTGCAACATTATCGCAGCGATTCTCATAAGCCAAACAGGAACAGGGATCAGCCTCGCCGGCTTTCCAAGAGAGCGTGCCAAATGATGGAGTAACTCGGTAGTAGACAAGTCTTGTCCATCACTAACTAGAAAAATCTCGTTTGCCGCATTTGGGTGTTCGAGACAGACACTGATCAGATCAACAAGATTATCTATCGCAACTAAGCTACGCTTATTGAAGACTGCACCAAACGGAAGTGGAATCCCACGATTCAACCAACTCATCATCGTTTTAAAGTTCGCCTTCACTCCTGGCCCATAAACTAGCGGAGGTCTAATAATGACAATCTGCATACCGGAGCTTTCAGAAATTTTATTCAACCCTGCTTCGGCCTCAAATTTGGAGATACCATATGGATCTGCAGGATTTGGAATATCATCGGCTGTAAAGGGTCGAGTGCTTCTTCCACCCTCACCATTAACTTTTATGGAGCTCAAGAAAATAAACCGTTTAACTCCGCAACTTGCAGCTTGGCGGGCTAGATTTAGGGTACCTTCCACATTAACCAACCTAAACATTGCCAGCTGATCGGACGCCAGATCATTCATTACGTGTACACGTGCCGCGGCATGAACAACCACATCAACTCCAGTCAAAGCGCTACAATAGTCCGTATCACGACTTAGACTGTCTACTTTACACTCTACAACACGCGATGGAAATTTGAAGTCACTTGATCTAACAACAGCGACTACATCGTAGCTCAATAAACCTGCCAATCGCATAATGAGTGCCGAACCAACAAAACCTGACGCACCAGTCACTAGAATTTTGGTTCGTTTCATAACGTTTTTACGTCCAAATTTAAACATTCAAATATATTTCGATCCTGCAAACAGCCAGAAAACCTTATGAACGCTGCAGTAGTCTGATATTTAGTCATGATCTACCGCAGGATCAATAAACAAAAACTTATCGAGTAATTACTTTCTTGATGAAGCCTATAACCCCGTCTCGCCTGATCACTCGGACCACAGTTTTAAAGTTTTGGCTAGCGGTTTTCGGCGACATAAAACTCCGTGCAACCTGGCTCCCTATACCTGGAGAAGTTACACCCCCATCTACAGGCTGATTCGAACCATCGTTGGTTTCGGCTTTCCACCAGCTGAAATAACTAGGTTCTTCCATGCTATAAGGAAACGGGAAAGCTTTTTGAACGTCAATTCTCTGCTGATAAAGGCGACGCGCCTTCGCTGGAATAGATTGGCCATTTTCAAAATTACCGTAAAACCAGCTTTTTAGCGTCGTATCGCCTTGCCCCTCAGCCTCAATATCTTTGGCATAACTATCCCACAACTCATGAGCAACAGCCTGGCTGGATGCATAACGCGTGAGCATCCCGAATCCTGCACCGCTATCATAGCCAGTGAAATGATAAAAACGCAGCGGAACGCCTGCAACCAAAAATACGCCACTGTCATCTTTGCTCAAAGGCCGATGGGCAATGTTCCAAGTGGCTACGTTGCATCCCGGATCTCTTACGATATGCAAGCCACTGAAAAATGCTGGGGCCAAGTCGCACCAACGCTGATCGGTAAAAATACCAGCAGGGATATCGTCACGGCAAAATAAGCGTAGGCGATTAGCCCACCATTGGATAAAGCCAAGGCCTTGACCGTCTGTACGGGCAGCAAAGAACCCCAGGTTATAGACACCGTGCTTCAAAGCTGAAAGTTCGTTATCACAAATTGCTGCAACGTCAGACTCCGCATCAAGCAAGTGAGGTGTCAACAGAATTTCATGTTTATCCAGAAGTTCATCGAGCATGGCTAGGGAGTTGAATACCTTGATATCCGGATCCAGATACATGATTTTATCAACGTTGGGGCGCTGGGCCATTACCTCCGCCGCAGTCCCCTTCACCGCCGTGCAAAGTTCTACTACCGTATGTCCAAACGCCCAGCGCTTCCAATCAGGAATGCCCAGGTTCTCAATAGTAAGGACCTCGTCGAACGGCTCTGCGCTCAGGTCAAAACCGACTGGCAGATCATCGGAATAGAGCAACACGAAAGTCCAGTCTGGGTGAAACTTTTTAACAGACTTCGCTAACACTCGAGCTTTAGGAAGGTAGCTTTTGGTGATAGAAGTATAGACAAGCATCATTTTATTCCTTTGCAGCTTTATAAATAGATTTAGCGGCAGTCAAAATCTCTTCGGGTGACGCACCGACAGGTACAACCTTACCCAGCCGATATTCCTTAACTCGCCGTCCCTGAGCGCCTATATCAAACGCGACAATAGGCACTCCCATCTCTATTGCTTCTGAAATTGTATAACTAAATGTCTCGGGAACAATGGACGCCATAAACACAACACTTACACCCAGCGAATCTATAAGCGAAGGCAACTCTTCAGGGGAATATCGCCCGTGAATCACTGCATTAGCAGGCAGTTGAGTATGGCTCTCACCGATCACTATCACCGGAACATCTAAATTTTCATCATCAATATAGGAACATAGTTCTTTAACGACATCTCCACCCTTAATATGAGAAAGGGTCCCTATAATGCCAATACTCAGAGCCCCTCCGAGATTAGTCCTTTCAGTACATTTGAAATGCTGTAATTCATGTGGCATCACATTGATCCTATCGTCCTCAATGATGAAATCCGTCCTTAATATTTCAATAGAAGACTCATCAAAACAGGTGATAACGTCACAGGCATCGAACAGACGTTGAAATGGGGCACGCCAAAGATCAATATCTGTTGCCATATCACTTTTTGTATACCAACTGTGATACCAGCTCAAATTTTTAGGAAGACATTTTTTACATACTTCGTGATCACTCGGGATACCGCAGAATTTTTGATCATGGTCAGACAAGTGAGGGGAGGGGCAAAGAGCATGAAAGTCATGAACCTTAAAATCGATACTACTACCGGACCGATTTTTTAGGTCAACAATTAGATCAATCGCCTTTTCGATAGGGCCATAGCCGTATAAAGAGTTGACTACGATCTTATTGACACGAGAGGCATTCAGGCACTTAAACAGATCTTCAAGGGAGGCCGCGACATAAAGAGAATTATTCGAGCCAGCGTTATTCCGGAGCTGAATGTACCAGTCCCCTCCCCAGCAATAGACTCTCAAAATCGACGCGTCTTCAGTGAGAGTCGATGCAATCAACTCAGAAGTATAAGTATTTGAGCCACCACCACCGTTGTGATCAAAAACTATTGTCTCTACGACGAGCTCAGAGCTTTTTAAAGCGTGTGTGAGCACCTCTATTTCGTTGGCACTCTGCTTTGCTTCAAAATTCACTATTTCAGTCGGAGAATTAGTTGCTTGGCGAAACATCTGAAGCTTACTTTTCAGCCCAGACATGCCGCCCGACCGAAACTCCATCCAAACAGTTCTGAAGAGTTTCTTAAAGCCTGCAAACCCCTGATTTTTTCGTATGTATGCGACTAAAATCGAATTTAACTTGACCATTTTGCGAAGAAATGCCGAGAATAATCTTACCGGTCGAGTAACTCGCCATGAAGTTGAAGAAAGTAGATTCTGAATGTCTGAATGCAGCGCGTATATTTGTTGCTGTCGTTGCTCAATCCCCGCAGAAAGCTCATTTAATTGCGATTCCAGAAGTATAACTTCCGCCTTTTTCTGCGCCAACGCTGCCTCGCTAGCCTGCTGAGACTCGTATCGCTCTTGGCGCTCCTGCAACTCATTGAGTTGCGATTCCAGAAGTGTAACTTCCGCCTTTTTCTGCGCCAACGCTGCCTCGCTAGCCTGCTGAGACTCGTTTCGCTCTTGGCGCTCCTGTAACTCATTGAGTTGCGATTCCATAAGTGTAACTTCCGCCGTTTTCTGCGCCAACGCTGCCTCGCTAGCCTGCTGAAACTCGTATCGCTCTTGCCGCTCCTGCAACTCATTGAGTTGCGATTCCAGAAGTGTAACTTCCGCCGTTTTCTGCGCCAACGCTGCCTCGCTAGCCTGCTGAGCCTCGTATCGCTCTTGCCGCTCTTGCAGAACCAAAGGGGATGGGAAATTAAGGCTCAGTCTCGATGCGGGGTTTGTATTGGACAAAACCTCATCGGCATATTGAGGTTTATGCAACAGTGGCAAAACAAAATCTTCCAAATCTTTTATTTCAAACAGCTCGTCGAAAGTCACTTCCGGATCTAAATCTGTAATTTTCGATATCGGAATCAACAACAATGAAACTTCTTTTGCATTACCAAAAATATTGTCGACAACACCATTGAAGTTTTCTGGATTATAGGCTGCCGATAAAAGTCCAAAAACGCGATATTTTAAAGGCTGACAAAACTCAAAAATCTCGTACCCAGAGGTCAGCGAATTGCACTCACAAAAGATCAACGGCTGATCTCTTGCAATCACTTCAATGGCCCCCTCTAGCACCCGCCGCTCCATCCCTTCAACGTCTAGTTTCATAAAATGAACCGCCGGCACATTAAGCTTATCCACAGTGGAAATATGCACGTCGTATATATTAGCTATCTCTTTTGGAACAACGTTATCAATAGAAAGGCCACCAAAGTTCACGGACTCTTTAATATCAATTGACTCTAGCGCAATAGAACCTGCCGCTTCGGCGAGTCCCATATTAAATGCCTGCACATGCTTAATTCCATTAGCTTCAATATTGGAACAAAGTATTTGATAGATTTCCTTGCGAGGTTCAAATGAGTAAACTTGGCCGCTGGTCCCCACGAACCGGGCAAATGCTAGCGTATGCGTGCCGATGAACGCTCCGATATCAAGCACATGCATCCCTGGCTTGACCAGTTTATGCAAAAAACTTAACTCACAACCTGCCCACTCGCCATAAAGAGACAGAGAGTGAGAAATAATTTTGTCCGCCGGTATTACGTTCATTTTGCCGTATTTTGTGGAAATCATCTCAATTCAACTCCGCACCGGCGATAGAACTTATGACAATATCCATATTTAAGTCTTGCAACCCACAGATCCCGTGCACTAACCGACTGTTCAAACTATGGAGAGCCATGGCATCGTTCAACCAATGATGCTGCACGTGTTCATCTCCGACACCATCGGCAACCGCGATATTAATAGAATAATCACCTTGAATAAGAATCGGCATTCTGAAAGAAAAACTGACTCGCACTTCATCTGTCGGTCTTACACTCAATCCCGAATTACGAAACGCGAGATCTGTACCTTCTGCAAATACGTATTGCCCCAGACGATCCTTTATCATAATTCCAAAGGCAGGGTTTTTTATGTGCTTATCGGCTTTTGCAGCTATGTTGAATTTTACCGATTCACCACCAAGCAAAGTACTAACCTTGCTTCCTTCTTCATTTTCAAACCAAGCATTTACAATTGTTATGCCTTGATATCCGAATGACTCAGCCTGCGCCCTAAATGGAGACGTTTTTATTACATTACCAGGTTGCTCGCCCGCTTTGTACTCTTCAATTCTGCTATCGTTCGATTGCGAAATGCTGTAAATCGAATCTATCTCGCTTTCATTAGCCACACTCTCAATATCTTTTTCAGCATACAAATCTTTTATATATGCCCGACATATAACATCTGTCACATCGACAACGGGCGGGCTATTTTTAGATAGTAGTACACCCCGCTCACATAGATTTACAACGGCACTGGTGTCATGACTTACGAAAACTACCGTCCCACCCTTTTCTTGGTGAGCTCGCAAGAAGCGCATACACTTTTGCTGAAAAAATACGTCGCCTACTGCAAGAGCCTCATCGACGATTAATATGTCCGCGTCTACATGGGCAATGACCGAAAATGCTAAACGTACATACATACCGCTGGAGTAGGTCTTGACAGGTTGATCAATAAACTCAGCAATCTCCGAAAATGCGACGATATCATCGAACCGTGCTTCCGCCTCTTTATGAGTCAACCCCAAAACTGCAGCATTCAGAAAAACGTTTTCTCTCCCAGAAAATTCCGGGTTAAACCCTGAACCTAGCTCGAGCAATGCGGCAATACGGCCATTTGTTTCTATGCTACCTTGCGATGGATGAAGCGTTCCGCAGATAATCTGCAGCAGCGTAGACTTACCAGCGCCATTTCGCCCAATGATACCTACTGTTTCACCCTTCTTAATTTCAAAGGATACATCCTTAAGCGCCCAGTATTCTCTGTAATACTGCTTAAAGGGTAGGCGAAGTAGTTTCCTAAAAACTGGCATAAAGAACTGTTTTAGGCGATCTCGGGGGCTGGCATAGACCTCATAGTACTTACTAATATCATTTACGCGAATCGCATAGTCATTAGAGGACATCTGCAAACCCCTTTCTTGTCTTTTGAAACCAGACGTATCCGACAAACGCAATAATCAGCGACGCTGCGCAGTACATCAGTAGCCCCTTCCAGTCTGGTAAGTTTCCCCATACAAGCACAGCCCGAGACTGTTCAATTATAAACGTCAGAGGATTCAAGAGTATGAATGGGCGAAATCGTTCCGGAACAGCATCAAGCGGATAGAACACCGGAGACAAAAACATGAGCACTGTAGTAATGATAGTTACCGTTTGGCCCACGTCTCGAATGAACACTCCTAATGAAGCCAAGAACCATGACAGTCCTAACACCAAAATGACTAATGGCAAAATCACGAACGGTATCAGAATCGCAGTCCAAGGAATAAAACCATTAAACACCAAAAGCGCTACTAATAACACACACACATTGATTAAACTATTAAACAAGGCAGCAAGTACTGTCACTAGCGACAGCGTTTCTACAGGAAAAATAACCTTTTTTACAAAATTAGCATTTGCAATAATTAAAGAAGGGGCTCTGTTGATAACATCGCAGAATAAATTAAGCACAATTATTCCGACAAACAAAACAACCGCGAATTGAGTTTTGCTATCGTCGCCACCCGCCCCCCCCCATCGAGCCTTGAATATTTCAGAGAATACGAATGTATAAACGACCAGCATAAGGATCGGATTGAAAAGAGACCATGCCAATCCAAACGCTGACCCTTTATACCTTCCCGAGACCTCTCGCTTGCTCATCTGACTAATGATTTGTCTGTTTCGCCAAAAATTCTTTACAAGCGTTATAGGCGAGATTGAGTGCGCTGAATGGGGATTTATGCTGACGTGCAAATGAGTCATGCCCGACCCTTCCTATTGAAGTGCTTTATACATAACTTGATTGATCGTTCTAAAATCAAAACTACACCCTGGACAGATTATATCGCATTACATAATACTGCAAACAAAAGCGCACAGCTTCCAAACTTCGTCTGCCGGTAAACACCGGACCGTTTCAAATAAACGAAACGCTTAACGACACTACCGGTTCTAGCTTGCTTGAAATCGAGTAATTTCATTTGGTTTTCATTCGTAAGCCGCGTCTTTATAGACTCTAAAGCCGTTATATTTTGTTGATTCCAGATGCAAAAACGTCCACTTAGAATCATACGTATACGTTTCAGACGCGAAAAAAATCCTAAATTTGATCCAACCAAATTATTGCCATGCTGCCGATACCGAACATAGGAATTTTCATCATAATGTACTATGCCTCCTACCCCACAAACGACTAAATATGCCCACCAATCATGTGACACTATTGGAAAGTCATCGCCAGCATCTTTCAAAATTTTCAATGTGGCACGGTTGAACACCATCGTATTCCCCCCCGCAATACTTTGAACTAAAGAATTACTGAACGATGGTGGCCGCCCAAATAGCGGTGACCGACCTACCGACACACCGTCAACCGTGACAGTTTCCGTTCGCCCACAATATAGTGCTGGTACGTTATCAGGTACAGTTTTAATCCACTCTAGAGCTTTTTCTATTTTGTCTTCATGCCACATATCATCCTGATCACCCCAGGCGTAATAATCTGATGTGGTTTCAAGACCACATGTAACCGACATAAAATTTTGTGCAAAGCCTTTACGGGGACCATTAACAATATTTAATCTGTCCTTCCCCCAACGCGTTTGATAATCTCGAAGAATATCAACGGTCCCGTCTGAAGACCCGTCATCAGAGACTACAACTGACCATCTCGCATGAGTTTGACTTGCAATTGAATCTAATTGCTCTGCCAAAAAACGCTCACCATTGAACGTACAGAGCATGACTGTGACGTGATCTCGTTGAACGGACGGCAAGTTATCATCCCCATCTTGGGACACAACTGACCTCTTTTCAGAGCTTGACGTAAAACGGCTTGTCACTCGACCCAGCTCCCGTACACATTTTGTCCGCTTGCCGTGCTAGGTGCTCTAAGTTCAAGAACCACCTTCCAGCCCGACAACGCCTTGAGACACGCAAAATTCGCAATTATAACCACTACCAAACTGAATTGATAGCCACTTGATATCAAGTTAAGCAACAGCTAGATATTACTTAAAGTAAAACTGACTGAGCGCCAAAAAGATAACTGGTGGACTGCGGTCAGACATAAGGATATCAATTTCTGCGACGACGACAAAAGGGTGGCAATGTGCCAACCTTCGTAGCATAAAAACTGATCGACAAAAGTGATAATAAGTATTTGATTTTTATAGAAAAGACTGAAGGTCACACAAAATGCCGGAGTCTGTCTCTGAGAAGTTTCCGACAGCGTGTGCTTCCCGACCTTATACGAACTGATCAATCTTACGTGTGCTATGCATGCACAGCAAACCAAGGACCTATTCTATCAAATCATCCGTCTTGCGACGCACGCTTGTGGCACTGACGAGACAAATGACTACGAACAACATTTTATCTCTATAACGGCGGCGACATTGATGCGCTTGGGTGGCTAGGTAAAGCAATTGAAAAACACCGAGCTTTATCCATCTTCTAACGAACGCATCTTCAGTCTTATCGAGAATCTTTACCATCAAAGCAATCTGGTGAAACCACCAGCCACTCTTAATTACCCTGTAACGCGATAGGAGAGACTTGAATCCAACATTAGCCCCCACTTGGTTATTGGCATGCTGGCGATAAAGAATCCCTGGCTCAGAATCAATGAACCATTGGTAACCATTTGCACGCGCATAACCATAACAGAACCAGTCGTGCAAAGTTATTGACTGGATATCATCCCAGTTATCGTACACTACACGCTTTATTTGGCCCGCCAGACGCTTACTAAAAACGTACGTACATCCCGGTCCAGCCGCTTCGAAAAGGTAGTCCCACGCAACTTGCGGCTGGGCCTTGTTTAACACATGACTTGTACCATCAGGCCAGAAGGCGGTGACGTTGCTTGAGTAAGCGTCACACACGCCACTCTGGAGCAAGCGCGTAGCTCGCTTGAGTTTGTCCGGCAACCAGATATCGTCCTGATCGGCAAATGCTACGAAGTCAAACTCCCCAAAACCTACGTCTCTGATGAGACGATAAAAGTTTTTCCCGGCACCGCCATAGCTACCTGCCGAAGGCAACAACACAACGTTGCTATTAATCGTACACAGAGATGCACACCATTGCTCCGTGCCATCAGTAGACGGATCAATGCTTATATAGATAGTTACATCTACACCGGCTTGACCCAGGATAGAATTGATCTGCTGTTCAATCCACAAAATTCCATTGTAGGCAGCCAACAATACTGCAATTTTTGGTCGCCCCACTGACTAGTACTCGCCTACAAACGAAAATGGATCAATCAATACAGGTTGGAGATCAGGAGCTTCGACAAATACTGACCGTACCCAGTTTTCTTCAGAGCATCGGCTTGAGCACTGAGCTGCTCGGCAGTGATCCAACCGTTGTGGTAGGCAATCTCTTCCAGGCAAGCCACTTTCAGGCCTTGGCGCTGTTCGATGGTATGCACGAAGTGACTGGCTTCCAGCAGAGAATCATGGGTACCAGTATCGAGCCAGGCGAAACCACGGCCCAGCATTTCGACATTGAGCGTCTTGCGCTCCAGGTACGCACGGTTAACGTCAGTGATTTCCAGCTCGCCACGCTCGGACGGCTTGATGCTCTTGGCGATCTCGACAACATCGTTGTCGTAGAAGTACAGGCCGGTCACCGCATAGTTGGATTTTGGCTTCAGCGGTTTCTCTTCAATACTTAGCGCCCGACCGGTGTTGTCGAACTCGACAACACCGAAGCGTTCTGGGTCGGAGACGTGATAGCCGAATACGGTAGCGCCGTGCTGTTGAGAGCTGGCGGAACGCAAGTTATCGGAGAAGTGCTGACCGTAGAAAATGTTGTCGCCCAAGATCAGGCAGCAAGGATCTTTGCCGATGAACTCTTCGCCAATGATGAAGGCTTGTGCCAGACCGTCCGGACTTGGTTGCTCGGCGTAGGTCAGCTTGATGCCGTACAGGCTGCCATCACCCAGCAACTTGCGGAAACATGGCAAGTCTTCAGGCGTGGAGATAATCAGGACTTCACGCATGCCCGCGAGCATCAGCACCGACAGCGGATAGAAGATCATCGGCTTGTCGTAGATCGGCAGCATCTGTTTGGACACACCGAGGGTCAACGGATGCAGACGCGTACCCGAGCCGCCAGCGAGGATGATGCCTTTACGATTTGTCGTGCTCATTTATTCAGAACTTCCCTAAGCATTCGGGTTACACCACTTTGCCAATCCGGCAAGTGTAGAGAAAAATTGTCACGCAGCTTCTGAGTATTCAATCGCGAATTCAGGGGGCGGCGCGCAGGTGTTGGATAAGCCGTCGTTTCAATCGGATTGATCGCCGTTACGGCAAGCTGCTCGCCGTTGGCTTGGGCGAAGCCGATCACATGGCTAGCATAGCCGTGCCACGACACTTCGCCACTGGCCGCCAAGTGATACAAGCCCGACAGTTCGGGACGTTGCAGAACTTGCTGAATGGCCAACGCGGTCACGTCGGCAATCAGGTCTGCCCCCGTAGGGGCTCCAATTTGGTCGGCGATAACGCTCAAGGTTTCGCGATCCTTGGCCAGACGCAGCATGGTCTTGGCGAAGTTGTTACCGCGAGCGCCGTAGACCCAGCTGGTACGGAAGATCAGATGCTTGCAGCCCGACGCGGTAATCGCCTGTTCACCGGCCAGTTTGCTGGCGCCGTAGTGATTCACCGGGGCGACTGCATCTGACTCTTGCCAAGGAGCAGAACCCAGGCCGCTGAAAACGTAGTCAGTCGAGTAGTGAACCAGCCAAGCACCCAGAGTCGTCGCCTCTTCGGCCATGACTTGGCTTGCCTGACCGTTCACACGGTTGGCCAGTTCGGTCTCGGACTCGGCTTTATCAACGGCGGTGTAGGCCGCCGCATTGACGATGACGTCGGGCTTGACCTGACGGATCGTCGCGCGCAAGGCGTCGAGATCGGACAGATCGCCGCACAAACCATCGACCACATGTCGGTCCAACGCGATCAACTCGCCAAGCGGCGCAAGGGAGCGTTGCAGCTCCCAGCCCACCTGGCCGTTTTTTCCCAGCAGAAGTATTTTCATGCCTTGTTCGAACGATCTGCGTAGTTCTGATCGATCCACTGCTGATAGCTACCGCTCTTCACGTGCGCGACCCATTCAGTGTTGTTGAGGTACCACTCGACCGTTTTGCGGATGCCGGTTTCAAAGGTTTCTTCCGGCGTCCAACCCAGTTCAAGCTGGATTTTGCTGGCGTCAATTGCATAACGCTGGTCGTGACCCGGGCGATCCTGAACGTACGTGATCAGGCTGGCATGTGGACGGTGAGCAGAATCGGGACGCAGTTCGTCGAGCAGCGCGCACAGGGTATGCACCACTTCGATGTTTTGCTTTTCGTTATGACCACCGATGTTGTACGTCTCGCCGATCACGCCTTCGGTCACGACTTTGTACAGTGCGCGAGCGTGATCTTCGACGTACAGCCAGTCGCGGACCTGATTGCCTTTGCCGTAGACCGGCAGCGGCTTGCCTTCCAGTGCGTTGAGAATGATCAGCGGGATCAACTTCTCTGGGAAGTGGCACGGACCGTAGTTGTTCGAGCAGTTGGTGACCAAGGTCGGCAAGCCGTAGGTACGGCTCCAGGCGCGAACCAGGTGATCGGAACTGGCCTTGCTGGCGGAGTAAGGCGAGCTTGGCTGATACGGCGTGGTTTCGGTGAAGAGGTCTTCCGGACCTTCGAGGTCTCCGTAAACTTCGTCAGTCGAAATATGGTGAAAGCGGAAGTTGGCTTTACGCGCATCATCCAGCGCCGCCCAATAGTGGCGCGCAGCTTCCAGCAGGGTGTAAGTGCCGATGATGTTGGTCTGGATGAATTCAGACGGGCCGGAGATCGAGCGGTCGACGTGGGACTCTGCGGCCAAGTGCATGATGGCATCTGGTTGGTGTTCACGCAGGACGCGGTCGACCTGATCGCGATCGCAGATGTCGACGCGCTCGAACACGTAACGCGAGTTCTGGCTAACTTCGGCCAATGACTCAAGGTTACCGGCGTAAGTAAGCTTATCGACGTTAACGACAGCATCAGCAGTGTTGGAGATGATATGACGAATGACTGCCGAGCCGATAAACCCGGCGCCGCCGGTTACTAGAATTTTCACGCGAAACCATACCCTTGAGTTACTGACAGGGTCGTCAACCGAGCACTGTCTAATCCATGAATGCAGAAGCCATCAAGTCAGCTGATGACTCTGACAGAGTCAGTTTGAACCGACGTGGGCATATGCCAACTATCGGACAAGCGCAGCATTTTACAGCTTAATGACGGTTTTACTAATGGATATAGACAAGCCGTGGCTAAAGTTTGGTGCCCTTGCGTGTCATGCGGCAATCAGACAAGGCGCTTACGTGAGACTCTAGACGTACGTCCCAGAAACCAGCCCAGAATCGGCCCAATCACCATCCCGATCAGCAGCGCAACAACCATGATCAGCGAGACCGGCAGTTGCGGCCCCGCCCAACCCAGGAACAGCAGGGAAACCGATTGTTGATTTTCCAGGACAAACGCCAGAACCGCCAGAATCAGCAACAGGATAACTACGCCAAGGAGTACACGCTTGAGGTTACGCACGCGCCGACCCTTTAGTTATGGAGGTCAAAACCTTCCTCCTCTTCCTCGTTTACCCGATCACGCAGTTCCTTGCCTGGCTTGAAATGCGGCACGAATTTGCCGTCGAGGCTGACGGACTGACCGGTTTTTGGATTGCGACCTACGCGCGGTGCGCGGTAGTGCAAGGAGAAGCTGCCAAACCCACGGATCTCGATGCGATCACCGGTGGCCAGGCATTGGGACATTTGTTCAAGCATGGTCTTGATGGCCAGCTCCACATCCTTGGATGAGAGCAGCCCTTGATGGGTGACAATTCGTTCGATCAACTCCGACTTCGTCATATTTTTCCCTTCTTTTTCAAGCAGCTAGATCAGCGCTTCAAAGGTTTTAGCACGCCCGGATGAATTTGAACAGCCCGAGTTTTTGACTTACTCCACCAGCGTTGAGATGCCCTATTCCAGAGCAGCGGACACTGATCGTGCACTCTCGCACTCATCTACAGATAACCAGCATGGTGCGCGTAAGATAGCCCGCAGGATTGAAGCCAAAGGGGTACTCATCCTCGTCTTTGGCATCATCGGACCTGGCTACAACTTTGTAGCCCGCGGCCTTGCACTCCTTGTTCGCTCGCTTGTGGCACTTCTCCCACCCCGAACCCAATCCCGAACAATCAATCTCGATGCCACTGACCCCACGCACTGCGTGAGTCTTGGCATTAGTGGTACAGCCCGCCAGTGTCATTACTGCTATTACGACAATGAGCTTGTACATTCGCTTCCTTAGGCCGGGCACGCCGCCAGACTGTCGTTCGCTTTAGGCTATAGACTAGCTGTAAATAAACGATTGATCCTGTTAAAGAAACAGACAACTTGTCGGGAGGATTGGTTTCACGGCATTCAATTTCAGCGCCGCGTGACCATCAGAATCACTAAATCGCAGGCGCAAAAAAGGGCGACCGAAGTCGCCCTTTTTCTATGGTCTGACAGAACTTAGTTCTGTTTTTCCATTTGTGCACGCAACAGGTCGCCCAGAGTGGTAGGACCAGGAGCAGCGGTATCCGAAGCTGGCTTGTCGCGCAGGCTTTGGATGGCTTCTTTCTCTTCTTCAACGTCTTTCGACTTGATGGAGAGCTGGATTACACGGCTCTTGCGGTCAACGCTGATGATCTTGGCTTCTACTTCTTCGCCTTCTTTCAGAACGTTGCGCGCGTCTTCAACGCGGTCACGGCTGATTTCGGAGGCTTTCAGAGTCGCTTCGATATCGTCGGCCAGAGTGATGATGGCGCCTTTAGCGTCAACTTCTTTCACGATGCCTTTAACGATTGCGCCTTTGTCGTTCTCTTGAACGTACTCGGAGAACGGATCGCTTTCCAGTTGCTTGATACCCAGGGAGATACGCTCGCGCTCTGGGTCAACCGACAGGATAACGGTGTCCAGCTCGTCGCCCTTCTTGAAGCGGCGAACGGCTTCTTCGCCCACTTCGTTCCAGGAGATGTCGGACAGGTGAACCAGACCGTCGATGCCGCCGTCCAGACCAATGAAGATACCGAAATCGGTGATCGACTTGATGGTGCCGGAGATTTTATCGCCCTTGTTGAACTGGCCAGAGAAATCTTCCCATGGGTTAGATTTGCACTGCTTGATGCCGAGGGAGATACGACGACGCTCTTCGTCGATGTCCAGAACCATAACTTCCACTTCGTCGCCGACTTGTACGACTTTCGAAGGGTGGATGTTCTTGTTGGTCCAGTCCATTTCGGAAACGTGTACCAGGCCTTCAACGCCTTCTTCCAGCTCAGCAAAGCAGCCGTAGTCGGTCAGGTTGGTTACACGAGCGGTAACGCGAGTGCTTTCTGGGTAACGGGCTTTGATAGCAACCCATGGATCTTCGCCCAGTTGCTTGAGGCCCAGGGAAACACGATTGCGTTCGCGATCGTACTTCAGAACCTTGACATCGATCTCGTCGCCAACGTTGACGATTTCGGAAGGATGCTTGATACGCTTCCAAGCCATGTCGGTAATGTGCAGCAGGCCATCGACGCCACCCAGATCGACGAATGCGCCGTAATCGGTGAGGTTCTTGACGATACCTTTGACTTGTTGGCCTTCCTGCAGGGATTCCAGCAGAGCTTCACGCTCAGCGGAGTTCTCGGCTTCGAGGACGCTACGACGAGAAACGACAACGTTGTTGCGTTTCTGGTCAAGCTTGATGACCTTGAATTCCAGCTCTTTGCCTTCCAGGTGCGTGGTGTCGCGCACTGGACGAACGTCAACCAAAGAACCTGGCAGGAACGCACGGATGCCGTTAACGTCGACAGTGAAGCCGCCTTTAACCTTACCGTTGATAACGCCCTTGACCACTTCTTCGGCTGCGAAGGCTGCTTCCAGAACAATCCAGCATTCAGCGCGCTTGGCTTTTTCACGCGACAGCTTGGTTTCACCAAAGCCGTCTTCAACCGAGTCCAGAGCAACGTGAACTTCGTCACCGACGTTGATAGTCAGTTCGCCAGCATCGTTGTAGAACTGCTCAAGCGGGATGAGTGCTTCAGACTTCAGGCCAGCGTGAACGGTTACCCAACGAGCTTGGTAATCGATATCAACGATAACACCGGTGATGATGGAGCCTGCCTGAAGGTTCAGGGTTTTTAGGCTTTCTTCAAAGAGTTCCGCAAAGCTTTCGCTCATTTTAATTCCTGTTGAATAAGGGCGAAGGATACGCCCATCTCCACATCCCAGACGACGTGGGTTATGTTCATTAGAAGAAGCACCGCAAGACTATGACTGGTCCCCTGTGGCGCTTCTTGGTCACCCGGCGATATCGCGAATGGCGATCTCACTCATGATGCGTTCCAGCACCTGATCGATGGATAATTCCGTGGAATCCAGCTGTATGGCGTCAGCCGCCGGCTTGAGCGGGGCTACCGCTCGCTGGGTGTCACGCTCATCGCGTGCACGTATCTCATCTAGCAGACTCGACAGACTAACACCATCGACTTTGCCCTTCAACTGCAAGTATCGACGGCGCGCACGCTCCTCGGCACTGGCAGTCAGGAATATCTTCAGCGGCGCGTCGGGGAAAACCACCGTGCCCATGTCGCGACCATCGGCTACCAGGCCCGGCGGCTCCTGAAACGCCCGCTGGCGCTGCAGCAAGGCATCGCGCACCGCCGGTAGAGCAGCCACTTGCGAGGCCCATGCGCCGACTTGTTCATTGCGCAAATCATCAGTGACATCGTCACCTTCGAGAATGATTCGTTGCGGATGACCTTCGGTCGCCCCGACGAACTGCACGTCCAGATGAGCGGCCAGCAGCTTCAGCGACTCTTCATTGGTCAGATCGACCCCATGGTTACGCGCGGCGAATGCCAGCAGACGGTACAGCGCACCGGAATCCAGCAGGCACCAGCCCAGACGCTTGGCCAGAATCCCTGCAATAGTGCCCTTGCCCGAACCGCTAGGCCCGTCGATGGTGATAACCGGTGGCTTGATAATCACGACTGAGCCTCTTGAGCAACACGGATACCGACCTGCGCACACAGCGCGAGGAAGTTCGGGAACGACGTCGCGACGTTGGCGCAATCATGGATGCGGATCGGTGCTGTGGCGCGCAACGAAGCAACGCTGAAGGCCATCGCAATCCGGTGATCGCCGTGGCCGTGCACTTCACCGCCGCCGATCTGGCCGCCGTCAATAATGATGCCGTCCGGGGTTGGTTCGCATTTGACGCCAAGCGCCAGCAAGCCGTCAGCCATGACCTGTATCCGGTCCGACTCCTTGACCCGCAGCTCTTCAGCGCCACGCAGGATGGTGCGTCCTTCGGCACAGGCGGCGGCCACGAACAGCACCGGGAATTCGTCGATGGCCAGTGGAACCAGCGCTTCGGGAATCTCGATACCCTTGAGTTTAGCTGCACGTACGCGCAGGTCCGCCACCGGCTCACCGCCGACTTCACGCTGGTTTTCCAGGGTGATATCGGCGCCCATCAGACGCAGAATGTCGATCACGCCGGTACGGGTCGGGTTGATGCCGACGTGTTCAAGCACCAGCTCCGAACCTTCGGCGATCGATGCGGCCACCAGGAAGAACGCCGACGACGAGATGTCGCCCGGCACTTCAATGTGGGTCGCGGTCAGTTTATGGCCGGACTCGACCGAAGCGGTCGCACCGCTGACGCTGACCGGGTAGCCGAAGCCACGCAGCATGCGCTCGGTGTGGTCGCGGGTTGGCGCCGGCTCGGTGACGGTGGTCTTGCCTTCGGCGTACAAACCCGCCAGCAGCAGGCAGGACTTAACCTGAGCACTGGCCATTGGCATGGTGTAGGTCAGGCCTTTGAGCGTGTTGCCGCCACGAATAGTCATCGGTGGACGACCCTCAGCAGCGGTCTCGATCACGGCGCCCATTTCACGCAGCGGATTGGCCACGCGATTCATCGGACGCTTGGACAGCGAAGCATCGCCCGTCAGCGTGCTGTCGAAGTTCTGCGCAGCCAACAGGCCAGACAGCAAACGCATCGACGTGCCGGAGTTGCCCAGATAGATCGGGCCCGGCGCAGGCTTCAAGCCATGCAGGCCGACGCCGTGAATGGTCACGCGACCGTGGTGCGGACCTTCGATCACGACGCCCATGTCACGGAAGGCTTGCAAGGTTGCCAGGGCGTCTTCGCCCTCGAGGAAACCTTCCACTTCGGTGACGCCTTCAGCCAGGGAGCCGAGCATGATCGAACGGTGGGAAATCGATTTGTCGCCCGGTACGCGAATCCGCCCAGTCAGGCGGCCACCAGGTTGTGCCAGGAAAATCAGGTCGTTGGAATTCATAGCGTCCACATAGGCCCGGCGGGCCAGGATTTTACTGAAATGCTCGCGGGCAACCCGGGCGCGCGTGAACACGCCCAACAATTGGTGCCCATCCCCTGCATCGACCGCGTCGCGCAAGGCGTCGAGGTCGCTGCGAAATGTATCGAGTGTGCGCAGGACAGCTTCGCGGTTGGCGAGGAAGATGTCGTGCCACATGACCGGGTCGCTACCCGCAATTCTTGTGAAATCGCGGAAACCGCCCGCAGCGTACCGGAAGATCTCAAGGTTTTCATTGCGCTTGGCCAACGAATCGACCAAACCGAACGCCAACAAGTGCGGCAAATGGCTGGTCGCCGCCAATACTTCGTCGTGACGCTCAACCTGCATGTGCTCGACATCGGCGCCCAATTCACGCCACAACCGGTCGACCACTGCCAGGGCTGCCGGGTCAGTTTGATCCAGCGGCGTCAGAATCACTTTATGGCGACGGAACAGCTCGGCGTTGGAAGCTTCCACCCCGCTCTGCTCGGAGCCGGCAATCGGATGCCCCGGCACGAAACGCGAGGGCATGCCGCCAAACGCCACGGTTGCCGCACGCACCACGTTGCCCTTGGCGCTGCCGACGTCGGTCAGAATCGCTTGCCCCAGGTCCATGGCGGCCAATCGGCCGAGCATTTTTTCCATGGCAAGGATTGGCACGGCGAGTTGAATCACGTCGGCGCCCTGGCACGCAACGGCCAGGTCTTCTTCGCAGCGATCCACCACACCCAGCTCAACTGCCAGTTTGCGCGACTGCGGGTCGAGATCGACCCCGATCACCTCGCGGCACAGACCGCTTTCACGCAAACCCTTGGCAAACGAACCGCCGATCAGCCCCAAACCGACCACCACCAGGCGACCGATCATAGGTTCAGCAGATTGTAGTGCAGTGACATCAACCACGAGCCAGAACCTTGGTCAGCGCTTCGAGGAAGCGGCTGTTTTCTGCTGGCAGACCGACGGTGATGCGCAAGTGGTTCGGCATGCCGTAGTTGGCCACCGGACGCACGATTACGCCTTCGCGCAGCAAACCCTGGAAGACCGGCGCCGCCACTTGCCCAAGATCGACGCAGATGAAGTTGCCTTTCGACGGAATCCAGCCCAGCCCCAGCTCACGAAAACCCGCTTGCAGTTGCTGCATGCCGGACTCATTCAGGCGACGGCTTTCAGCCAGGTACTCGGTGTCTTGCAGCGCAGCGCTCGCAGCGGCCAGCGCCAGGCTGTTAACGTTGAACGGCTGACGCACTCGGTTCAGCACATCCGCAACCACCGCAGTGGACAAGCCATAACCGACCCGCAACGCCGCCAGACCGTAGGCCTTGGAGAAGGTGCGCGAAACCAGCAGGTTCGGATAGGCCGCCAAATAGTCCAGGCCATCCGGCAAGTCGCTGCCTTCGGCGTATTCAATGTAGGCCTCGTCCAGCACCACCAGCACGTGTTCCGGTACGTCCTGCAGGAATTCGTCCAGCGCCTCGGCGTCGAACCAGGTCCCGGTCGGGTTGTTCGGGTTGGCGATGAACACCACACGGGTATCGGCATCGATCGCGGCCAGCATGGCCGACAGATCATGGCCCCAGTCTTTGGCCGGGATCACTTTTGCCTGAGCGCCAACGGCTTGGGTCACGATCGGATAAACCGCGAACGCATGCTCGCTGAACACGGCGTTCAATCCCGGCGCCAGGTAGGCACGGGCGACCAGTTCCAGAATGTCATTGGAACCGTTGCCCAACGTCACCTGATTGAGCTCGACGCGGCACTGATCGGCCAGCAGGGTCTTGAGCGCAAAACCGTTGCCGTCCGGATAACGGGTCAGCTCGGCCAGCGCTTCGTGAATCGCTGCCAAGGCCTTTGGACTGGCGCCCAACGGGTTTTCGTTGCTGGCCAGTTTGACGATGCTGGCCGGATCGATGTTCAGCTCGCGCGCCAGTTCGTCCACGGGCTTGCCCGGAACGTAAGGCGAAAGTTGTTGCACGCCCGGCTGTGCCAGAGCGAGGAAGTCACCACTCATTTGCTACCGCCCTTAGAGAACTGCTTTCGGGTAGGAACCCAGCACTTTGAGTGCCACTGCTTCCTGACTGATCTTTTCCAGCACACCTTTTATCAGCGGATCGCGGTGGTGGCCGACGAAGTCGATGAAGAACACGTAGGTCCATTTACCGCTGCGCGACGGACGCGTCTCGATTCGCGTCAGGTCGATGCCGTTGTCGTGGAACGGCACCAGCAACTCGTGAAGTGCGCCGGGCTTGTTGCTCATGGAGACGATGATCGAGGTCTTGTCGTCGCCGGTTGGCGGTACTTCCTGGCTGCCGATCATCAGGAATCGCGTGGAGTTGTCCGGGCGATCCTCGATTTTCTCGGCCAGACGGGTCAGCCCGTACAAGCCTGCGGCCATGTCGCCGGCAATCGCCGCCGAGTTCCACTCACCCTTGACCCGCTTGGCCGCTTCGGCGTTGCTGGACACCGCCACGCGCTCGACATTCGGGTAATGGGCGTCCAGCCATTTGCGGCACTGGGCCAGCGATTGGGCGTGGGAATAGATGCGGCTGATGCTGTCGGTCTTGGTGTTTTCACCGACCAACAGGTGGTGGTGAATCCGCAGCTCGACTTCGCCACAGATCACCATGTCGTGTTCGAGGAAGCTGTCGAGGGTGTGGTTGACCGCGCCTTCGGTGGAGTTTTCCACCGGGACCACGCCAAAGTTCACCGCGCCGGCCGCCACTTCGCGGAACACTTCGTCGATCGCCGCCATCGGTTTGCTGATCACGGCGTGACCGAAGTGCTTCATGGCTGCGGCTTGGGTGAAGGTGCCTTCAGGGCCGAGGTACGCCACTTTCAGCGGCTGCTCGAGGGCCAGGCACGAGGACATGATTTCGCGGAACAAACGCGCCATCTCTTCGTTGCCCAGCGGCCCCTGGTTACGCTCCATCACTCGCTTGAGCACCTGAGCTTCGCGCTCAGGACGATAGAACACAGGCACTTCGCCTTCGGCCAGCGAGGCCATCTTTACTCGCGCAACTTCCTGGGCGCAGCGTGCGCGCTCACTGATCAGCTCCAGGACTTTTTCGTCCAGGGCATCAATGCGCAGGCGCAGTGCCTTGAGTTCTTGCTCAGACATTAACCGTGTTCCTTCTCGAACTCTGCCATGTACGAAATCAGTGCGTTGACCGCAACGATGTCGACGGCGTTATAGATGGAGGCACGCATGCCGCCCACGGAACGGTGACCCTTGAGGTTCAACAGGCCACGCGCTTCGGCACCGACCAGGAATGGCTTGTCGAGACGGTCGTCAGCCAGGCGGAACGGCACGTTCATCCACGAGCGATCCGACTTGTTGATCGGGTTGCTGTACAAGCCGCTGGCGTCAATGAAGTTGTACAGCGTGCGCTGTTTAACGTCGTTGAGCTTGCCGATGGCTTCAACACCACCCTGCTCCTTCATCCACTCGAATACCAGACCCGAGAGGTACCAGGCCAGGGTTGGCGGAGTGTTGTACATCGAGCCGTTATCGGCCGCGACCTTGTAGTTGAGCATGGTCGGGCACAGGGAGCGGGCGTGACCCAGCAGGTCTTCGCGAATGATGTTCACGACGATGCCGCTCGGGCCGATGTTTTTCTGGGCACCGGCGTAGATCATGCCGAAGCGCGAGACATCCATCGGACGCGAGAGAATGTCCGAGGACATGTCGGCGACCAGAGGGACATCACCTGTTTCCGGGATCCACTGGAACTCCAGGCCGCCAATGGTTTCGTTCGGCGCGTAGTGAACGTAGGCCGCGTCTTTGGACAGGCTCCATTCGTTCTGGCCGGGAATAGCGAAATAGTCGTAAGGCTTGGCGGTAGCGGCAACGTTGACGTGACCGTAGCGCGACGCTTCTTCGATGGCTTTCTGCGACCAGATACCGGTGTCGATATAGTCGGCGGTACCGCTTTCCGGCAACAGGTTCAGAGGGATCTGAGCAAATTGCTGGCTGGCGCCACCTTGCAGAAACAGCACTTTATAGTTCGAGGGGATATTCAGCAGATCACGCAGATCCTGCTCGGCCTTGGTGGCGATGGACACGAACTCATCACTGCGATGACTCATTTCCATGACCGACAGGCCTTTGCCGTGCCAATCGAGGAGTTCACCCTGAGCGCGCTTCAGGACAGCTTCCGGAAGCGCCGCAGGACCGGCACAGAAGTTATAGGCTCTCTTGCTCACATCCAATCTCGCTCTGATTTGGTGGTATCACGCAATAAATCACAACATCAATCGACACAGGGTCCCTGCCGAAGCAGAAAACCTGTGGGAGCGAGCCTGCTCGCGAATGCGTCACCGCGGTGTTTCAGAGGCACCACGGCGCCTGCATTCGCGAGCAGGCTCGCTCCCACAAGGGGTCTCCACAGATATCGAAATTTTCCATTCGGACAAATAATAAGGGGGCGAATCTTCATCCGCCCCCCCGTTTGTCCGCTTATTCCTGCGGTTCTTCGTCAGCGGCGGCGTCGAGTTGCTGGTCTTCGGCAACGTCGTCGATCACGACTTCACCGTCGAACACTGCACCCTCTTCACCTTCCAGCTCTTCGCCTTCGACTTCCGACGGTTCCTGAACCCGTTCCAGACCTACCAGCTTTTCATCGCTGGCCAGCTTGATCAAGGTCACACCCTGGGTGTTACGACCCAGGCTGGAGACTTCGTCGACACGCGTACGCACCAGGGTGCCCTGGTCGGAAATCAGCATGATTTCCTCACCATCAAGCACCTGGACTGCACCGACCAGACGGCCGTTACGGTCGTTGCTGACCATGGCGATAACGCCCTGACCGCCACGTTTGTACTCAGGGAACTCGGTGATCGCCGTACGCTTGCCGTAACCACGCGCCGAAGCGGTGAGAATCTGGCTGCCTTCTTCCGGGATCAGCATCGAAATCAGCTTCTGGCCTTCCGGCAGACGCATGCCGCGGACACCGCGAGCGGTACGGCCCATGGCGCGAACATCGGTTTCCTTGAAGCGAGTGACCTTGCCGCCGTCGGAGAACAGCATGACTTCGCGCTCGCCATCGGTAATGGAGGCAGAAATCAGCACGTCGCCTTCGTCCAGTTCCAGCGCGATCAGGCCAACGCTGCGTTGACGGCTGAAGGATTCCAGCGGGGTCTTCTTCACGGTGCCGTTGGCGGTGGCCATGAAGATGAAGTGACCTTCAGTGTACTCATCGACCGGCAGCATGGTGGTGATGTATTCACCCTCGCCCAGCGGCAGCAGGTTGACCAACGGACGACCACGGGCAGCGCGGGACGCTTCCGGGATTTCGTAGGTTTTCAGCCAGTACACTTTGCCTTTGCTGGAGAACAGCAGCAGCGTGGTGTGGCTGTTGGCGACCAGCAGGTGAGCGATGTAGTCCTCATCCTTGACGCCAGTAGCCGATTTGCCTTTACCGCCACGCCGCTGAGCCTGGTACGCAGCCAAAGGCTGGGTCTTGGCGTAGCCACCGTGGGAAATGGTCACGACGCGCTCTTCTTCCGGGATCATGTCACCCAGGGTCAGGTCGAGACGGGCATCGAGAATCTCGGTGCGGCGCACATCGCCGTATTCGGCACGGATCACTTCCAGCTCTTCACGGATCACTTCCATCAGGCGCGTGGCGCTGCTGAGGATGCGGATCAGTTCGCCGATCTGGTTGAGGATCTCTTGATACTCGGCCAGCAGCTTTTCGTGTTCCAGACCGGTCAGACGGTGCAGACGCAGTTCCAGAATGGCTTGCGCCTGTTCCGGCGACAGGAAGTACTTGCCTTCGCGCAGACCGTATTGCGGGTCCAGGGTCTCTGGACGGCACGAATCAGCGCCGGCACGTTCAACCATCGCGACCACGGCGGAAGATTCCCACGCCATTTTGATCAGCGCTTCCTTGGCTTCCGACGGCGTTGGCGAGGCTTTGATCAGGGCGATGACCGGGTCGATGTTCGACAGGGCAACCGCTTGACCTTCCAGAATGTGACCACGTTCGCGGGCTTTACGCAGTTCGAACACGGTACGACGGGTAACGACTTCGCGACGGTGACGAACGAAGGCTTCCAGCAGGTCCTTGAGGTTCAGGATGCGTGGACGGCCGTCGATCAGCGCGACGATGTTGATACCGAATACCGCTTGCAGCTGGGTCTGGGCGTAGAGGTTGTTGAGGATCACCTCAGGCACTTCGCCGCGACGCAGCTCGATCACGACGCGCATACCGTCCTTGTCGGACTCGTCGCGCAGTTCGGTGATGCCTTCGAGCTTCTTCTCTTTTACCAGCTCGGCGATCTTCTCGATCAGACGGGCCTTGTTCAGCTGGTAAGGGAGCTCGGTGATGACGATCTGCTGACGGCCACCGACCTTGTCGATGTCTTCGATCATCGAGCGGGCGCGCATGTAAATGCGGCCACGACCGGTGCGGTAGGCTTCGATGATGCCGGCGCGACCGTTGATGATCGCGGCGGTCGGGAAGTCCGGACCGGGGATGTATTGCATCAGCTCATCGATGGTCAACTCGGGGTTGTCGATGAGTGCCAGGCAACCGTCGATGACTTCACCGAGGTTGTGCGGCGGAATGTTGGTTGCCATGCCCACAGCGATACCGCTGGAGCCGTTGACCAACAGGTTGGGAATACGGGTCGGCATGACCGCCGGGATCATTTCGGTGCCGTCGTAGTTCGGCACCCAGTCCACGGTTTCTTTGTGCAGGTCAGCCAGCAGCTCGTGCGCCAGCTTGGTCATGCGCACTTCGGTGTATCGCATGGCGGCGGCGTTGTCGCCGTCCACGGAACCGAAGTTGCCTTGACCGTCTACCAGCAGGTAGCGCAGCGAGAATGGCTGCGCCATCCGAACGATGGTGTCGTACACCGCGGTATCACCGTGAGGGTGATACTTACCGATCACGTCACCGACAACACGGGCAGATTTCTTGTACGGCTTGTTGAAGTCGTTGCCCAGCTCGCTCATCGCGAACAGCACACGCCGGTGCACGGGCTTCAAGCCATCGCGCGCATCCGGCAGTGCCCGCCCGACAATTACGCTCATCGCGTAGTCGAGGTAGGACTGCTTCAGCTCGTCTTCGATATTGACCGGGAGGATTTCTTTGGCCAGTTCGCCCATGAGAAGCCTGATTCCTTTTTCTGGTGAAACCTCGTCACATCCATATGGGACGAACGAAGCTCGCCGCTGCAGGCTGAGTGCCATGCACCGACTTACGACAAATCAACGAGTTATGCCATGGATCTGCGCAGTAAAGGCAGCCACATTGGGCTACCTTGGAAACCGCCGAATGTTATCACAAGAGCCGCCACGCACCTATCCCCCTGATGCGCATGGAGTGTAGTTAGTTGAGTGGTGGCAGGCTTGAAGGGGACGAGAGAGGCTCAGAGCCTTTTTGAATGAAGAATTTCGGGGTGAATGAGGGTTGTTTGGTGACTGTCATGACCCCTTCGCGAGCAGGCTCGCTCCCACATTGATCTGCGTCGTCCACAAATCCCCTGTGGGAGCGAGCCTGCTCGCGAAGGCATTCTAACTGGCGCCAGATATCTTTAATGCAGGCGCTTGCGGCACATCAACTGCGCCATTTTCGCGGTGTCCGGACGCTCGACGATGCCTTTTTCGGTGACGATCACATCGATCAAGTCAGCCGGAGTCACGTCGAACACCGGGTTGAACGCATCGACATCGGCGCCGACCCGCTTGCCGCCGACTTCCAGCAACTCACGACCGTCGCGCTCTTCAATCGGGATGTCATCACCGCTGGCCAGGTTCATGTCGATGGTCGAACTCGGCGCCACCACCATGAAGCGCACGCCGTGGTGCATGGCGTTCACCGCCAGCTGATAGGTGCCGATTTTGTTGGCCACGTCGCCATTGGCGGTGATCCGGTCAGCGCCGACGATCACCCAGGTAATGCCTTTGGTCTTCATGATGTGCGCAGCGGCGGAGTCGGCATTGACGGTCACGGGAATGCCTTCGTTGGCCAACTCCCATGCGGTCAACCGAGAACCTTGCAGCCATGGACGGGTTTCGTCGGCATAGACGCGCTCGACCATGCCCTCGATGAACGCCCCACGAATAACGCCAAGCGCCGTACCAAAGCCGCCGGTGGCCAGTGCGCCGGTGTTGCAATGCGTCAGAATCGCCTGGGCGTTGCCCTGATGCTTACGAATCAGGTCCACGCCCAGTTGCGCCATGGTCAGGTTGGCTTCGCGATCACTCTCGTGAATGGCGATAGCCTCCGCCTCCAGCACCGCCAGCGGATCGGCGTGATGCTTCAGACGCTCAAGTCGGTCGCGCATGCGGCCCAGCGCCCAGAACAGGTTAACCGCTGTCGGACGGGAGTCGGCGAGCAGCGCGAAATCCTCTTCCAGCGCCGCCTGCCAGTCGCCACCCTTGGCAAACCGCGCACGGGCCGCCAGCACGACGCCATAGGCGACACTGATGCCAATCGCCGGCGCGCCGCGCACCACCATCGAACGAATGGCCTCGGCCACGCCAGCGGCGCTGGTGTAGGCGATCCACGTTTCCTCGAACGGTAAAATACGCTGATCCAGCAGGTACAGGGCGCCATCACGCCAATCGATGGCCTTCACCTTCTCCGCAGCCAACAGTCGATCGCGCATCCCTCACCCCGTACTCATGAACAAAAGCCGTCGATTATAGCGATCCCCCTGCGAAGACGCTCGGGTATACTTCGCCATCCTTCACAAAAGCTCTGGAACCGACTCTCGATGTTGAACACTGCCGTTGCGCTCGACCTGTTATTGCTGCCGACCTGGCTGGTACCCGTCGAACCCGCTGGCGTTGTCCTCAAAGAGCACGCCCTCGGCATCCGTGACGGGCGCATTGTCTTTATCGGCCCGCGCGCCGCAGCACTGAAGCTTAACGCAACTGAAGTCCGCGAACTGCCGGACATGTTGCTCTGCCCTGGCTTGATCAATGCCCACGGGCATGCGGCGATGACGCTGTTCCGTGGTCTGGCCGATGATTTGCCCCTGATGACCTGGCTGGAAAACCACATCTGGCCGGCCGAAGCCAAGTGGGTCGATGAAGCTTTCGTACGTGACGGCACTGACCTGGCGATCGCCGAGCAGATCAAAGGTGGCATCACCTGCTTCTCTGACCTGTATTTCTTCCCGAAGGTTGCCAGCGAGCGCGTCCATAACAGCGGCATTCGCGCGCAAATCGCGATTCCGATCCTCGACTTCCCGATCCCGGGCGCCAGTACGGCGGACGAAGCCATTCGTCAGGGCGTCGAATTGTTCGGCGATCTCAAGCACCACGAGCGCATCAAAGTGACCTTCGGCCCTCACGCACCCTACACCGTGGGCGACGAGACCCTGGAGAAAATCCGGGTGATCACCGAAGAACTGGACGCCTCGATCCATATGCACGTGCATGAAACGGCTTATGAAGTGCAGCAGTCCATCGAGCAACGCGGCGAACGCCCATTGGCCCGCCTCGGGCGCCTGGGTTTGCTGGGGCCGCGCTTTCAGGCGGTTCACATGACGCAGATCAGCGATGAAGACCTGGTATTGCTGGTAGAAAGTAACACCAACGTGATTCATTGCCCGGAGTCGAACCTGAAGCTGGCCAGCGGGTTCTGCCCGGTGGAGCGCTTGTGGCAGGCTGGCGTCAATGTGGCGGTCGGCACCGATGGCGCGGCCAGCAACAATGACCTGGACCTGCTCGGCGAAACCCGCACCGCCGCATTACTGGCCAAAGCCGTCGCCGGCTCGGCCACCGCGCTGGACGCTCATCGCGCCCTGCGCATGGCCACGCTCAACGGCGCGCGTGCGCTAGGGATCGAGGCTGACGTCGGTTCGCTGGAAGTCGGCAAAGCAGCAGACATCGTCGCATTCGACCTCTCTGGCCTGGCGCAGCAACCGGTCTACGACCCGGTTTCGCAGCTTATATATGCCACCGGCCGCGATTGCGTGAAACACCTTTGGGTCGCTGGCAAGCAACTGCTCGACGACCGTCGCCTGACTCGCCTGGATGAAGAACAGCTTTGCGCCACCGCCAAGGCCTGGGGCCTACGCATCAGTGGCCATACCGAATCGTAAGCCCCCCCGGACCCACCACCGGGGCAACAGGATTTTTCAAGTTTTAGAGGACTTAACCATGAGCAACGTCGACTACGCCGAAATCGCCAAATTCGAAGCCCTGGCCCATCGCTGGTGGGACCGCGAAAGCGAGTTCAAACCGCTGCACGACATCAACCCGCTGCGGGTTAACTGGATTGACGAGCGAGTCCATCTGGCCGGCAAGAAAGTCCTCGACGTCGGTTGCGGCGGCGGCATCCTCAGCGAAGCCATGGCCCAGCGCGGCGCGACCGTCATGGGCATCGACATGGGCGAAGCGCCGCTGGCGGTCGCGCAACTGCATCAACTGGAATCCGGCGTGAGCGTCGAATACCGGCAGACCACCGCCGAAGCGCTGGCCGAAGAAATGCCTGAGCAGTTCGACGTGGTCACGTGCCTGGAAATGCTCGAGCACGTGCCGGATCCATCCTCGGTGATCCGCGCCTGTTTCCGCATGGTGAAACCCGGTGGTCAGGTGTTCTTCTCCACCATCAATCGCAACCCGAAGGCGTACCTGTTCGCTATCGTCGGCGCGGAATACATCATGAAGCTGCTGCCGCGCGGCACCCACGACTTCAAGAAGTTCATCCGCCCTTCCGAGCTCGGCGCCTGGAGCCGCATGGCCGGCCTGACCGTCAAGGACATCATCGGCCTGACCTACAATCCGCTGACCAAGCACTACAAACTGGCCTGCGACGTGGACGTCAACTACATGATCCAGACCCTGCGCGAGGAGTAAGCCGATGCGTATCAGAGCAGTTCTTTTCGACATGGACGGCACCCTGCTCGACACCGCGCCGGACTTCATTGCGATCTGTCAGGCGATGCGTGCCGACCGCGGCCTGCCGCCGATGAACGACCAGCACATTCGCGATGAGATCTCCGGCGGCGCCAAGGCGATGGTCGCCGTGACCTTCTCCATGGACCCGGAATCACCGGGTTTCGAGGCGTTGCGTCTGGACTTCCTGGAGCGCTACCTCGTCGGTTGCGCGGTTCACAGCAAACTCTTCGACGGCATGGGCGAACTGCTGGCCGACATCGAGAAGGCCAACCTGATCTGGGGCGTGGTCACCAACAAGCCGCTGCGGTTTGCCGAGCCGATCATGCAGCAGCTTGGATTGGCCGAGCGCTCGGCGCTGCTGATCTGCCCGGACCATGTGAAGAACAGCAAACCGGACCCCGAGCCGTTGATTCTGGCGTGCAAGATGCTCGACCTGGACCCGGCCAGCGTGCTGTTTGTGGGTGATGACTTGCGCGATATCGAGTCCGGTCGCGATGCCGGCACCAAAACGGCTGCCGTGACCTATGGCTACATTCATCCGGACGATAACCCGCGGCATTGGGGCGCGGATGTGGTGGTCGATCATCCGCTGGAGTTGCGCAAGGTGCTGGATAACGCTTTGTGTGGTTGCTGAGCCGCTTTTCGTAGGAGCACGGCTTGCCGGCGATGGCGATTCTGAAGACGCCATCGCTGGCAAGCCATGCTCCTACAGGGTCCGCTTTCTGATTTGTTGAGGTTTTTTTATGTTTGATTATTCCGCCCGCCCAGATTTGCTCAAGGCCCGGGTCATCCTGGTCACCGGCGCTGGCCGTGGCATCGGCGCTGCCGCCGCGAAAACCTTCGCCGCGCACGGTGCCACCGTGCTGTTGCTGGGCAAGACCGAAGCTAACCTGACTCAGGTCTACGACGAAATCGAAGCCGCTGGCCATCCACAACCGGCCGTGATCCCGTTTAACCTGGAAACCGCCCTGCCCCATCAATACGATGAGCTGGCAGCGATGATCGAAACCGAATTCGGCCACCTTGACGGTTTGCTGCACAACGCGTCGATCATTGGCCCGCGCACGCCGATCGAGCAGTTGTCTGGCGAAAACTTCATGCGCGTCATGCATGTCAACGTCAACGCCATGTTCATGCTCACCAGCACCCTGCTGCCGCTGCTCAAGCTGTCTCAGGACGCCTCGGTGGTGTTCACTTCCAGCAGCGTCGGTCGCAAGGGTCGCGCGTATTGGGGCGCATATGGCGTCTCCAAGTTCGCCACCGAGGGCTTGATGCAAACCCTGGCGGACGAAGTCGACACCGTGGCACCGGTGCGCTCCAACAGCATCAACCCGGGCGCCACGCGCACCAGCATGCGCGCCCAGGCTTATCCGGGTGAAAACCCACTGAACAACCCGACGCCCGAGGAGATCATGCCGGTCTACCTCTACCTGATGGGTCCGGACAGCACCGGTATCAACGGTCAGGCGTTCAACGCTCAGTAACGCCCGCGCATTACTTTTGTGCTGCGACGGCTTCCTGTCGCGGCACTCAAAGTGCGCCACAACCACACTGATGCAAGTCAAACAACTGCCACCGCGTTCGGAAAAATTTTTTAAACAACTATCAAGCTATTGATTTATAACGCTTTATATTCGACTGAACTGAATGGCACGACTTTCGCTCTAAATTTGCTCAGACACGCAGTGTGAAAGCAATCGGGCGGACGCCAAATGAAATCACCTTCCCAGACCAACGCAATTGACTTCGATGTTGCCAAATTGCAACGCCTGGGCCTTGGTCAGCAGTCTCTCCTTCTGGAGAGGCCGGTCAGCCTTGCGCAACTGCGCCAGAAGCTGAGCCTGCAGCTGCAAACCAGTCTTGAGCCGCAACGCATTCTGGGGCTCTTCTTTCGTGAAATTCAGCGACTTGTACCGCTCGACGCCTTGAGCTATCAGCACGAGGCCAGCGACTTGCGACTGGAGTTCGGCCTGCGCGGCCATCACTCGATCAGCTACAGCCTCAGCCATGAAGACGAGCACCTGGGTGAACTGATGTTCCGCCGCAATCAGCGGTTCAGCGAGCAGGAACAGGGCCACCTCGAGTCGCTGCTGTCCGCGTTGATGTATCCGATGCGCAATGCCCTGCTCTACCGCGCCGCCACCCAAAGTGCCTTGCGCGATCCGCTCACGGACACCGGCAACCGCATCGCCATGGATCAGACCCTGCAACGGGAAATCGAGATGGCGCGTCGGCATCTGCAACCCTTGTCGCTGCTAATGCTGGACATTGATCACTTCAAACGCATCAACGACAACCACGGACACAGCGCCGGCGATCACGTGCTCAAGGCCGTCGCAGCCTCGATCAAAAGCCAGTTACGCAACGTGGACATGGTTTTCCGGTTTGGTGGAGAGGAGTTCCTGATCTTGCTTTCCAACACCAACCGGGAAGCGGCAGCCCTGGTCGGTGAGCGACTGCGGTTTGCCGCGCAGGCTGAGGAGTATGCCGCCGACGGCCATTTGGTCGAGCTGACGGTCAGCCTTGGCTGCTCGACCCTATTGCCCGGCGAGTCTGCCGATAGCCTGTTGCGACGGGCCGACAGCGCGTTGTATGTGGCCAAGCGCGAGGGGCGCAACCGATTGGCGATGGCGGGCTGAACATCCGTCAGAGCGGGCTCGCTGGTGCAGCGGCCCGCATGGACAGGTATTAGCGACTAGTACCGCGCAAATCCCCCACCAACCCTTGCAACTGGGCGGGTTCTGCCGCTTCAACCGACACCGCAGGCCCTGCCACCAGCGTCACCCGCGACCACAACCGGCGAAACACGCCCTTTTGCGGGTCGCGGCTGAAGAAACTCCCCCACAAACCCTGCAATGCCAGCGGAATCACCGGCACCGGCGTCTGTTCGAGAATCCGCCTCAGCCCGCCCTTGAACTCGTTGATCTCGCCATCGGCGGTCAATTTGCCCTCAGGGAAGATGCACACCAACTCGCCGTCCTTCAGATACTGAGCAATGCGCGTGAACGCTTTTTCGTAGATCTGAATGTCTTCCTGGCGCCCCGCGATCGGAATGGTCCCGGCCGTGCGAAAGATAAAATTGAGCACCGGCAAGTTGTAGATCTTGTAATACATCACAAAGCGAATCGGCCGACGCACCGCGCCGCCAATCAGCAAGGCATCGACGAAGGACACGTGATTGCACACCAGCAACGCCGCGCCTTCATCGGGAATCAGCTCCAGATTGCGATGCTCCACGCGGTACATGGAATGGCTGAGCAGCCAGATCATGAAGCGCATGCTGAACTCAGGGACAATGCTGAAGATGTAGGCATTCACGCCGATGTTCAGCAGCGACACCACCAGGAACAACTGCGGGATCGACAACTTGACCATGCTCAGCAAGACGATCGAGACAATCGCCGAGATCACCATGAACAGCGCGTTGAGAATATTGTTGGCGGCAATCACCCGCGCCCGCTCGTTCTCGGGGGTACGTGACTGAATCAGCGCGTACAGCGGCACGATGTAGAAACCGCCGAACACGCCAAGCCCCAGAATGTCGATCAACACCAACCAGGTGTGACCGAAGCCGAGGATTTCGATCCAGCCATGGCCGGTGACGCTGTCGGGAATTCCACCGGAATGCCACCACAGCAGCAAACCAAACACCGTCAGACCGAACGAGCCGAACGGCACCAGTCCGATCTCGACTTTGCGTCCGGACAGTTTCTCGCAGAGCATCGAACCGAGTGCGATACCGACCGAGAACACGGTAAGAATCAGCGTCACCACGGTTTCATCGCCGTGCATCCACTCCTTGGCGTACGCCGGGATCTGCGTCAGATAAATCGCCCCGACAAACCAGAACCATGAGTTGCCGACAATCGAGCGCGACACCGCAGGGGTCTGCCCCAAGCCCAGTTTTAATGTGGCCCAGGACTGGCTGAAAATGTTCCAGTTCAGACGCATTTCAGGTGAGGCGGCCGCGGCCCGTGGAATGCTGCGGCTGGCCAGATAGCCGAGCACCGCAACACCGATGATCGCCGTGGAGACGATCGGCGCGTAATGACTGGACGACATCATGATCCCGGCGCCGATGGTCCCGGCGAGGATCGCCAGGAAGGTGCCCATTTCCACAAGGCCGTTGCCACCCACCAGCTCTTCGTCACGCAAGGCCTGCGGCAGGATCGAGTATTTCACCGGCCCGAACAGCGCTGAGTGAGTACCCATGGCAAACAGCGCCACCAGCATCAGTGACAGGTGATCGAACATGAAACCGACTGCGCCGACCGCCATGATGGCGATTTCCCCTAGCTTGATCAGACGGATCAGCGCGTCCTTGGCGAACTTTTCACCGAACTGCCCGGCCAGCGCCGAGAACAGAAAAAACGGCAGGATGAACAGCAGCGCGCACAGGTTGACCCAAATCGAGCGATCACCCTCGATAGTCAGCTTGTACAAAATGGCGAGGATCAGCGACTGCTTGAAGATGTTGTCGTTGAACGCCCCGAGCGACTGCGTGACGAAAAATGGCAGGAAGCGCCGGGTGCGAAGCAAGGTGAACTGTGAGGGGTGACTCATCTTCCATGTGTCCCTGATGTTGGGTAGAGAGTGGCGTGGATACCGTTATTGGAATATCGAACGACGATCCAGGCCACACATTACCTAAACTTTGCAGGTTGTTGCTTTAATCTGTGCAATGCACGGCGAGACAAACAACTCGCCCCGCCATGCGCCCTGCAGCGTCCGTTTGGCGACGATCAGCCACATCACCGCCAGCAACACCACCAACACACAGCCGAAGACACTGAAAAACGTCAGGTTCAAGGTGCTGGCCAGTTTCAACGTTGCCAGAGAATAGACGCCCAACGGGAAGGTGAATCCCCACCAGCCGAGATTGAAAGGGATACCGACGCGCAGGTAACGCAGGGTGATGAGCACCGCGATCAGCATCCACCACAAACCAAAGCCCCACAGTGTGATCCCGGCCACTAACCCCAGCCCTGCGGCGATCTCACCGATGCCCGGCAGACCGTTGGCCGCAAAGATGGCCGGCGCATCGGCCCCCAGCAGCAACATGCCCAGCGCCCCAGTGCCGATCGGGCCCAGCGCCAACCAGCTGGAGGCGGCCATGTTTTCGTGGGGCAACTTATGCAGCGCCATGCGCAGCAACAGAATGGTCAGAATGCTGAACGCCACCGGTAAGGAAAATGCCCAAAGCACGTAGCTGGTCACCAATACCACCAGTTGCGAATGGGCATCCGTCAGGTGCGGCGCCAACAGACCACCGCTGGCGGCCGCCACTTCCGCCGCGACCACCGGCAACAGCCAGACGGCAGTCATCTGGTCGATGCTGTGTTCCTGACGGGTGAACATCATGTAGGGAATCAGCACGCCACACGCCAGCGACATCGCCACATCCAGCCACCACAGCACCTCGGCGACATGAACCACGCCCTCGCCCCAACGCGGTAAACCGAACACCAGAAAGCCATTAATGATGGTCGCCAGGCCCATGGGGATGGTGCCGAAAAACATCGAAACCGTGGAGTGGCCGAAAATCCGCCGCGCCTCATCAAAAAACAGCGCCCAACGTGCCGCGTATACCGCCGTGAACAAAACGAACAGCACGATATTGAACAGCCAAAGGGCTTCGGCAATCGCGTGCAAACCGGCACTTGCGGCAGGCAGCTGCGCCAGCGCCAACGCCAGCACGCCGGTGCCCATGGTGGCGGCGAACCAGTTCGGCGTGAACTGGCGGATAACTTCGCGCGGGTGCTGTAAATGACTGAAAGGTTTGAAACCGACTGGGGCGGTGTTGGGGCATGTCATGGTGAACTCCTGTCCACTGTGGAGGTGGAGCCCATGGTAGATCTGAATCGAATATCGATATAACGGGTAATATCTCTAACTGTTATCTGTTTTGCAGATATAGCGTCAGACGCTGCCTTCAGTCTCGATCACCAGGATTCTCGCCGCCCCCTGCGGATGGGCAACGTGTTCGGTGCCGACATCGGCATAAAAGATATCCCCTACACCCAACACTACTTGTTTCTCCTGACCCTCTTCGCGATAACGCATCTGCACGACTCCATCCAGCACCACGAACACTTCTTGCCCATCATTGATGTGCCATTTATAGGGCTGATCGGTCCAGTGCAAACGCGTGGTGATGCCGTTCATGTTGGCGATATCCAAAGCGCCCCAGGCACGGTCAGCGGTGAAGGATTTGCTGCGGATGATTTTCATGCTCGGTCCGTCGAAGTGAATGGCTGCCAAGGCTAGCGGTCATTGGACCGCTGACGCATCAATGCGAGATGAGCGCCGACCGAGAGAATAATCAAAAGGTTGAGGAGCTGCACCGGTTGATCGGGATTGCATTGAGTCAGTGAAGCCGCCTTCGCGGGCAAGCCGCGCTCCCACAGGTTTCGTGCTGACCGCATGATTGGGATACGACACGAAACCTGTGGAAGATTCTATGCGGCACAGACACCAAAAATCGAACGGTCCTTCAACCTGCGACACCCCGCCGCGCCGCGACCTTGGTCGACACTGACTAACCCCTGCCATCGTGCGAGACTGTCTGTCCGGGCGGGAGTCCCGGGTGTCTTTTGTCTGGAGTTCCCATGTCGCTGTCCAGCGGGCTGATCGCCGCCGTCGCCCTGGCCTATATGGCCATCATGTTCGCCATCGCCTTCTACGGCGACCGTCGCAGCACGCCGTTGCCGCCGCGGGTGCGCGCTTGGGTATACAGCCTGTCGCTGGCCGTCTATTGCACCAGTTGGACCTTCTTTGGCGCCGTGGGCCAGGCCGCCGAACAGCTCTGGTCTTTCTTGCCGATCTACCTCGGGCCGATTCTACTGCTGGTGTGCGCGCCATGGGTCCTGCAAAAAATGGTGATGATCAGCAAGCAGGAGAACATCACCTCCATTGCCGACTTCATCGCCGCCCGCTATGGCAAATCCCAGTCGCTGGCAGTGGTGGTGGCGCTGATCTGCCTGGTCGGCGTGTTGCCCTACATCGCGTTGCAACTGAAGGGCATTGTGCTCGGGGTGAACTTGCTGATCGGCGCCGGTGCCGACGCCATGGGCACTCGCGCCCAGGACACGGCGTTGATCGTGTCGATGGTGCTGGCGCTGTTCACCATTGTCTTCGGTACCCGTAACCTCGACGCCACGGAACACCACCGCGGCATGGTGCTGGCGATTGCGTTCGAATCGCTGGTCAAGCTGTTCGCTTTTCTCGCGGTCGGCGCGTTTGTGACCTACGGCCTGTACGACGGTTTCGAGGACCTGTTCGACCAGGCCATGCTCGCGCCGCGTCTGGAGGAGTACTGGAAAGAAACCATTAATTGGCCGTCGATGGTGGTGCAAACCGGCGTGGCAATGATGGCCATCATCTGCCTGCCCCGGCAGTTCCACGTAACCGTGGTGGAAAACATCGACCCTCAGGATCTGCGCCTGGCCAAATGGGTGTTTCCAGCCTATCTGGCGCTGGCAGCGCTGTTCGTCGTCCCCATCGCCCTCGCCGGCCAAATGATGCTGCCGAGCTCGGTGCTGCCGGATTCTTTTGTCATCAGCCTGCCGCTGGCTCAATCCCACCCTGCCCTGGCGATGCTGGCGTTTATCGGTGGCGCCTCGGCGGCGACCGGCATGGTGATTGTCGCCAGCGTGGCGCTGTCGACCATGGTCTCCAACGACATGCTGTTGCCATGGTTGCTGCGGCGCAATAACGCGGAGCGGCCGTTCGAAGTGTTCCGCCAGTGGATGCTCTCGGTCCGCCGAGTGAGCATCGTGGTGATTCTGCTGCTGGCTTACGTCAGTTATCGCCTGCTCGGCTCGACGGCAAGCCTGGCGACCATCGGCCAGATCGCCTTCGCCGCCGTGACCCAACTGGCCCCGGCCATGCTCGGCGCGCTGTACTGGAAACAGGCCAATCGTCGCGGTGTGTTCGCCGGCCTCGCCGCCGGGACGTTCCTGTGGTTCTACACCTTGGTCCTGCCGATTGCCGCCAACAGCCTCGGCTTGTCCTTGAGCAGTTTTCCCGGTCTGGCCTGGTTACACAGCAACCCGCTGCACCTGCCGATTACCCCGCTGACCCAGGGCGTGGTGCTGTCTCTTGCGGGCAACTTCACGCTGTTCGCCTGGGTTTCGGTGCTGTCACGTACGAGGGTTTCGGAACACTGGCAGGCGGGTCGCTTCATCGGTCAGGAAATCAGTGCCCGCCCCAGCGCCCGTTCGATGCTGTCGGTTCAGATCGACGATTTGTTGCAGCTGGCGGCTCGCTTCGTCGGCGAAGAACGCGCCCGTCAGAGTTTTATCCGCTTCGCCTACCGCCAAGGCAAAGGCTTCAACCCGAACCAGAACGCCGACGGTGAATGGATCGCCCATACCGAACGTTTGCTGGCCGGTGTGCTCGGTGCTTCTTCGACCCGGGCAGTGGTAAAAGCCGCTATCGAAGGTCGGGAGATGCAGCTTGAGGACGTCGTCCGTATCGCCGATGAAGCCTCAGAGGTGCTGCAATTCAACCGCGCGCTGCTGCAAGGCGCGATCGAGAACATCACTCAGGGCATCAGCGTGGTCGACCAGTCGCTGAAACTGGTGGCCTGGAACCGGCGCTATCTGGAGTTGTTCAATTACCCGGATGGGCTGATCAGGCTTGGCCGACCGATTGCCGACATCATTCGCTACAACGCCGAGCGCGGCCTGTGCGGCCCCGGCGAAGCCGAAGTGCACGTCGCCCGCCGCTTGCACTGGATGCGTCAGGGCCGCGCCCATACCTCTGAAAGACTTTTCCCCAATGGCCGTGTGATCGAGCTGATCGGCAACCCGATGCCCGGCGGCGGTTTCGTCATGAGTTTCACCGACATCACCGCGTTCCGCGAGTCGGAGCAAGCGCTGACCGAAGCCAACGAAGGCCTGGAGCGACGGGTGACCGAGCGGACTCACGAACTGTCGCAACTCAACGTTGCCCTGACCGAAGCCAAGGGCACCGCGGAGTCGGCCAACCAGTCGAAAACCCGTTTCCTGGCGGCGGTCAGCCATGACTTGATGCAACCGTTGAACGCAGCGCGACTGTTCTCCGCCGCCCTTTCCCACCAAGACGACGGCTTATCCGGCGAGGCGCAGAAACTGGTTCATCACTTGGACAGTTCACTGCGCTCGGCCGAGGATTTGATCAGCGACCTGCTGGACATTTCCCGCTTGGAGAACGGCAAGATCAATCCTGACTCCAAGCCTTTTGTGCTCAACGAACTGTTCGACATCCTCGGTGCCGAGTTCAAGGCGCTGGCCCGAGACCAGGGGCTGAAATTCCGTGTCAGGGGCAGTACGTTGCGAATCAACAGCGACATCAAATTGCTGCGACGAATCCTGCAGAATTTCCTGACCAATGCCTTCCGCTACGCCAAAGGCCCGGTGCTGCTGGGCGTTCGCCGGCGCAAGGGCGAGCTGTGCCTGGAGGTCTGGGACCGTGGTCCGGGCATTCCAGAGGATAAGCAGCGGGTCATTTTCGAAGAATTCAAACGCCTCGACAGCCACCAGACCCGCGCTGAAAAAGGCTTGGGGCTGGGCCTGGCCATTGCTGACGGGCTGTGTCGCGTACTGGGTCATACCTTGCGCGTACGCTCCTGGCCGGGGCGCGGCAGCGTGTTCAGCGTCAGTGTGCCGTTGGCTAGTGCTCAAACCGCCCTGCCGACCAAAACCGTCGAACTCAACGGCAAATTGCCGAGCGGCGCGCAGGTGCTGTGCATCGATAACGAGGACAGCATCCTGATCGGCATGAACAGCCTGCTCACCCGCTGGGGTTGTCAGGTCTGGACCGCCCGTAACCGCGATGAATGCGCGGCGCTGCTCAGTGACGGCGTGAGGCCGCAATTGGCGCTGGTGGATTACCACCTGGACCATGGCGAGACCGGAACCGAGTTGATGGCGTGGTTACGCACCCAACTGGGTGAACCGGTGCCAGGGGTAGTGATCAGCGCCGATGGGCGAC
Source organism: Pseudomonas sp. ZS1P83 (assembly GCF_054897825.1). NCBI lineage: Bacteria > Pseudomonadati > Pseudomonadota > Gammaproteobacteria > Pseudomonadales > Pseudomonadaceae > Pseudomonas > Pseudomonas sp. ZS1P83. Next base: position 1,099,594 of record NZ_CM142706.1, on the reverse strand, counting down.
CGGAGATGGTGGCCCAGGTGCATGCGGCGGGGCTGGATTACCTGGCAAAACCGGTAAAACCGGCGGCGTTGCGGGCGTTGCTGAGCCGGCATTTGCCGTTGTAGCGCGGCAGGTTTGAGGCTCGTGGTGGCGCGACTGACGCCATCGCGAGCAAGCTCGCTCCCACAGGGTTTTTGTGTTGTTCACCCGATGTTTGCAACAACACCGATCCACTGTGGGAGCGAGCTTGCTCCCGATGCTTTTAGCTTGCAGCTATTCAGGCAATTCGGCCAAGCCATCCACATCGGTCATCGCCCGCTCCAGCAAGTCTGCCGGCAGGCTCTTGCTCGCCCGCGCACCAAGCAACTTGAGCTGCTCGCTACGACTGACCAGATTGCCGCGGCCTTCCGTCAGCTTATTGCGCGCAGAGCTGTAGGCCTTATCCAGCTGCTGTAAGCGATTGCCGACTTCATCCAGATCCTGGATGAACAACACGAACTTGTCGTACAGCCACCCGGCGCGCTCGGCGATTTCCCGGGCGTTCTGGCTTTGGCGCTCCTGCTTCCACAGGCTGTCGATGACGCGCAGGGTCGCCAGCAAAGTGGTCGGACTGACGATCACGATATTGCGGTCGAAGGCCTCCTGAAACAGCGTCGGCTCAGCCTGCAATGCGGCGGAAAACGCCGCTTCGATTGGTACGAAGAGCAGGACGAAATCCAGGCTGTGCAAGCCATCGAGACGCTTGTAATCCTTGCCGGCCAGCCCTTTGACATGATTACGCAGGGACAGCACGTGCTGCTTGATCGCGATCTCGCCAATGGCATCGTCTTCGGCCGCGACGTATTGCTGATAGGCCGTGAGGCTGACTTTGGAGTCGACCACCACCTGCTTGTCGCCCGGCAGATAAATGATCACGTCCGGCTGGAAACGCTCACCGTCCGGGCCTTTGAGGTTGACCTGGGTCTGGTACTCGCGCCCCTTCTCCAGGCCTGCGTGTTCAAGCACACGCTCAAGAATCAGCTCACCCCAGTTGCCTTGGGTTTTTTGGCCTTTCAAGGCGCGGGTCAGGTTGGTGGCTTCGTCGCTCAGGCGCAGGTTCAGCTGTTGCAGCCGCTCCAGCTCCTTGGCCAGGGAAAAACGTTCGCGGGCTTCAGCCTGATAGCTTTCCTCGACGCGTTTCTCGAAGGACTGGATGCGTTCCTTCAACGGATCGAGCAACTGACCGAGACGTTGCTGACTGGTTTCGGCAAAGCGCTGCTCGCGTTCGTCGAAGATCTTGCCCGCCAGTTCCGCGAACTGCGCTCGCAGTTCGTCTCGCGAGCCCTGCAGGTCGCTGAGGCGCTGCTGATGGCTTTCCTGCTGCTCACGTAGCTCGGCGTTGAGCGAGGCGGCCTGGGCGTCCAGACGGCGCAACTCGGCCTCTTTGCCGGCGCGTTCCAGATTCCAGGCGTGGGCGGCATCGCGGGCGTCGTCACGTTCGATCTGCAGCAGTTCGACTTCACGGCGCACGGCGGCCAGGTCTGCTTGTTTGGCGGCATTGGCCTGGCCCAGATCACCGATTTCATCGCGACAGGCTTCAAGTTGGGCGTTCAATCCGTCCTGGGCCAGATGGGCCGTGGCCAGACGCTCTTCCAGCAGTGCAACCTCTGATTGCGTGGCGCTCGCTCGGCGTTGAAGTTGCCAGGCCAGTACCAATAACGGCAGTGCAGCGCCCGCCAGACCGAGCAATGCGCTGGTCAAGTCCATAGCCATAGCCACTCCTGCCAATTTAATAAAGCTTGAAGGTTAACCAAGGCGTCAGGTCTTGGACAGCTCAGGCTTCGATCAGACCAAGCTCCTGCTGGGCGCGCCGATCCCCTGCCCGCGCAGCCTGACGCAAAAGGTCCTGGCTGATACGGCGATCCCGGGCATTTCCGCATTCACGGCACATCAGCCGACCGAGACGGCTTTGCGCGGCCACGACAACTTCATAAAGCACGGTGGGGCAGATCGGAAGGCGCGCCACTCTACTCTTTTTTTCTTACAGGTAAAGCCTAAAAAACCCTGCACGCCCGTCCTAGAGCAAGCGCTCGGGACAATCCACAGAAGCTGTGGATAACTCAGTGGACAACCGCCTTTGAACTCTCGCAAAGCCCTATGGAATGGGGCCCGCAGTCAAACTGACGATTTTTTCACCAGCAAAAAAAAGCGATATTTTTCATTGACTTAAATTTCGGTTACAGGCACCCACTGCGTTTGAAGGGAAGATGACAGCGGCGTGACAACGTGCGTGACTTATGTGCACAAGTATCTTCGAGGCAGTTATATCGATGCGCTTTTTCGGCGCATTGGGTCGTTAGCCTTGGGGATAATCCTTGGCAAACCCGCGGTCCAGGCTGATGCCGGCCCAATGAATCTCGACTACCCACGGCCGGAATTTGTGCTATTACAGGGCGCGTCTGCGGGTTATGACCTTTCTGAGCGCCAAGCCGGACGTTGAATGAGGGGAGTCAGAGAACTTTTTTCGCTAATACACTTCCCTTCAGCTATTCAATCAGTTAGTATCCGCGGCGTTAGTACCAAGCTGAAAGTCAATTCTGGTCGAACACATCCCCCCGGTCAGCCTTCCTCAAGGAAGCCTCTACCGACAAAGCGGGATCGACCACCTCGATGGTTTCCAGGTAAACCTTGCGCCAACACAGCCTTTGAATCGAATGCAAAGGGTGTTGCGAAGCTCACTTACTCTGACCGAACCAACCTGCAAATTGATCAGGATCTTCACCCTGGGCCCAGAACCTTTGCCCTTGATGTGTTGCCTGCCCTCCTAAGTACCTACCTGCCAGCCCAAGCGCGCTAATTTATCAGCGCTTCAAACTGGCTGCTTTGTTCCAGTCGGGTTCTTCGTTCGACCAATGGTGGTCGTCGTCACTGGAACGTTTTAACTTTGCACGGTTCTTATCCGTGTCGCTTGTAGGAACACCCAATGACTATGTCTACTCAAATCCACACCCAGGATGCCATCCGCACCCTGACCAACGCTTTTGCACCAATGAACTGCCTGATCATGGCTGCCCGCAAAGGCTGCTTCAGCTTCACCCTGGTCAACGAACACGGCATCGCTCGTCACAGCGAACGCCTGTACCCCGATCAATACTCCAGCGCCGAGCCGCTGCAGGCCGTGATCGATCGTACCCGTCAGGCACTGGTTGCCTGAAACGCCAGAAACAGTGAAACCTCAAAAGCCCTGCTCAAAAAGCGGGGCTTTTTATTGCACGAAATTTCTCTTTTCGCTGTCACCGCTTAAGCACTAACCGATATAACGGTTATAACTCGGAGCCGGAAATATTTTAAAAACAGGCCTTTACGGCGCGAATATGACACTACACTTCAACTCAAGCGGATTCATCCGCTTCCGGCGAGCCTGAGTCGATTCACCCGCTGCCAACGCTACCTTCAGGTATCGCCGACCCTTTCATGATTCGAGGGCTTTATGGGTATCGCTGCCAGCGAACTGTGCCGCTATGTCATCCGCCCGACATTGATCTACCTCGGGCGCCATAGCGCAACTGCCGAATCCCTGCTGCTGGGCATCGCCGCCAGCCAGTCAGCCCTGGGTACTGCCCTGCATGACCGCCGTGGACACGGCCTGTACCGAATCGCCGAACCCCGCCACCAGGCACTTTGGGACCATTACCTGGCACTTGACCCGGAACGCGCAAGCCTGGTTCGTGGCCTGGCCAGCCAGCATGCTTTCCTGAGTGGTCCGCACCTGGAGTTGACCGTCAACCTGCGTTACGCCACAGCCATCGCCTGGTTGCTGGTTGAAGAACAGAACACCCCGCTCCCCGAAGCAGACGATCTGCTGGGAATGGCCCGTATCTGGCGCCAGACCTTCCAGCCTCAAGGACGCCTGAGAGACTTCACCTGCGCCTGGCAAACCTGTGTTTCACCGATGAATCAGGTCGCCTGCTAATCCGCTATTTCCACAAGATCGCGCAAATGCCGCGAACTTGGTCGGATTGTCCTACAAAACCGCTCTAAATCAAGCCATACAGCCTATAGCGCTGGGACGAAAATGTTGGTAATTTTCGCCCCGGTGATCATCAGGAGTTCTAATAATGAAAAAAGTAATGCTCAAAACCACCCTTAGCCTCGCCGTTACCTTGGCATCCTCCCAGATCTTCGCAAGTGGCTTTGCCCTCAACGAACAAAGCATCAGCGGGATGGGTACAGGTTTTGCTGGGCGATCTTCATCTGCCGATGATGCAAGTACAGTTTTTGGCAACCCTGCCGGTATGGCCCGCCTCAAAGGCCAGCAAATCACTGGAGGCATCGCAGCGATCGACGCCTCGACCGATATCAGCGATACCAGCGGCCGTTCAAGCGGGACCAACAAAGGCGATATGGTTCCGCTCACTGCAGTACCGATGGGTTTCTATACAAATAAACTCAACGATGAATGGGCTATTGGTTTCGGTGTCTACGCTCCGTTCGGGCTAGTCACCAACTACGAAAACGGCTTTCAGGGCCGCGCTTTCGGCAGCAAGAGCGAAGTCAAAGTCGTCACTCTGCAGCCAACCGTCAGCTACGCTTTCAACGATAAAGTATCGATCGGTTTTGGCCCTACCATCAACCGGATTTCCGGCACCCTGGAATCGGACATTGCTCTCCCTATCCCCAGGACTGGCGACAACAATGTGCAGATCAAGGGCGACGATACGGCCTTGGGCTTTAACGCCGGCGTCCTGGTGCAAGCCACCGACACCACTCGCGTGGGCCTGACTTATCACTCGAAAGTGAACTACAAGCTCGACGGCCACACCGATGTGACTGCCGGCGCTGGCGTGCCACCTCAGTTACTCAAAACCAACCGTTACGATGCCTCGCTGAAGATCGAAACACCTGAGTCCTATGACCTTTCCGTGACTCAAGATATGAATGATGCCTGGAAGCTCTATGCCGGTGCTACCTGGACTCGCTGGAGCCGCCTGAAAGACATCACGGTCAACAACGAAGGCGTAACCCGACTCAGCGGTGGTGCCCTCGCCCCACAAATCGTTGGTACCATCAAGGAAGACCAGAACTGGCATGACACTTGGGCCTACGCCGTGGGTACTTCCTACCAGTTGAACAAGCAGTGGGTACTGCGTACCGGTCTCACCTTTGACCAGTCGCCCACCAACAACACTGATCGTTCGCCACGCATTCCTACCGGCGACCGGACGATCTACAGTATCGGTGCGGGCTTCAATCCAACCGATGACTGGACTATTGATGTGGCTTACTCCTACCTCAAGGAAGAAGCTGTCACTGTCAACCGCGCTAACGCTTTGGGTCAGTCCTACAACGCCAAGTACGAAAACAGTGCGAACGGTTTCGGTGTCGGTGCGACCTATCGCTTCTGACGGCTCCTCAATCGCCGCCTGAATCAAAAAAGCCCCGCTCTCTTGTACAGAGGCGGGGCTTTTTTACGGGTGTCGATCAGGGTTGCGAAGCCAGGGCTTTCTCCACTGCGGCAATGAAATCAGGATCGTCAGGCGTGGTCAGGCTGGAGAAATTGGCGATCACCTTGCCCTTGCGATCGACCACGTATTTGTAGAAATTCCACTTCGGCGCGGCGCTCTGCTTGGCGATGATCTTGAACAAATGAGTCGCATCATCACCGCGGACTTTCTGCGGTTCAGTCATGGTGAACGTCACGCCGTAGTTCACGTAGCAGACCTTGGCGGTCTCTTCGCCATCCTTGGACTCTTGCTTGAAGTCGTTGGACGGAACGCCGATCACCTCCAGCCCCTGATCCTTGTAGCGCTGATTCAGTGCCTCAAGGCTTTTGAACTGCGGGGCGAAACCACAGAAGCTTGCGGTATTGACCACCACCAGCGGTTTGCCGACGAAGCGCTGGCACAGGTCGATGGATTCCTTGGCGCGCAGCTTGGGCAACGAGCCTTGCAAAAGGTCCGGGCACTCTGCCGCTTGAGCCCATCCACTAAACGCTACCAGTAACACGGGAACAGTGAGCCAGCGCATCAGCATGTCGGTGCATCCTTGAGAAGTCGTCAAAAACGAAGTTACTCGCCCTCACCTCCTGCTAGCAAGCACCCATGCCCAGTTGCATCAACGCGAGCCCACCCTGATGCCAGCCCCACCACGAAAGGGCCAGCAGCAAGGCGCAGGCAGCGACGACAGCGATCCGCGGCCAGAGGCTGTTCATAGCGCACTCATCTGTGTTTGCAGACGCGCCACCGGCCGTTCACGCACCGGCCAGTTCAGGGCTGCAGCCAACAGGCTCAAGAGAATCGCTACCTGCCAGATCAAGTCATAGCTCCCGGTTCGGTCGTACACCACCCCGCCCAACCAGCCGCCGAGGAACGATCCGAGCTGGTGAAACAGGAAAACAATCCCACCGAGCATGGACAGATTTCGCACGCCGAACAAGGTCGCGACGGTACCGTTGGTCAAGGGCACGGTCGACAGCCACAGGAACCCCATTGCCATGCCGAACAGGTAAGCGGTGGTCGTCGTGACTGGCGCCCACAGGAACAACCCAATCACCACTGCCCGCAGCAGATACAGGCCGGTGAGCAAACGCGGCTTGGACATGCGCCCGCCGAGCCAGCCCGCCGTGTAGGTACCAAAAATATTGAACAGCCCGATCAACGCCAGCACCGTAGTGCCGACAGTCGCCGGGAGGTGCTGATCCACCAGATAAGCCGGCAAGTGCACGCCGATGAATACCACCTGGAAACCGCAGACAAAAAAACCGAATGCCAGCAGCCAGAACCCCGAATGAGAGCAGGCTTCGTGCAAGGCTTCGGACAGCGTTTGTTCATGGCCGAACACCGGTAGCGGCTTGTCCTTGAGCATGCTCACCAGCGGTACGATCAGCGCCACCAACAGGCCCAGCGCCAGCAATGCCGCAGACCAGCCGAGCCAGCCAATCAACCCCAGCGTACCGGGCACCATGGCGAACTGGCCGAAAGAACCGGCGGCGCTGGCAATGCCCATGCCCATGCTGCGTTTCTCTGGCGGCACCGCGCGGCCGACCACGCCAAGAATCACTGAAAACGACGTGCCCGACAGGCCAATACCGATCAACAAGCCGGCACTCAGGGACAAGGTCACGGCCGAATCCGACAGGCCCATAAACACCAGACCCAACGCGTACAAGACGCCGCCGACCAGCACCACTTTCGCGGCGCCAAAGCGGTCGGCCAACGCGCCGGTGAAGGGCTGCGCCAGGCCCCAGATCAGGTTCTGCAAAGCAATGGCGAAGGCAAACGTCTCACGCCCCCAGCCGAACTCGGCACTCATCGGCGCCAGAAACAGCCCGAAGCCGTGCCGTACGCCCAAGGACAACGCGAGAATCAGCGCACTCCCCAACAGAACCCAACCGCACGTACGCCACATTGATGTCATTCTTATTCTCCGGTAGCGGGTATATACCCGCTTAAGATCGGAAAAACCGGCATCACGCCAGTTCGTCCAGCAGTCGCAGCAAGGTTTCACGTTTTTCGGCACCCAAGCGATCAATCAATCGCTGTTGCGCCGCTTCCCAGGCCGGCAAGGCCGCTGCCAGCCGTTCAACACCGGCCTCGGTGAGCATGACGATGCGGTTACGCATGTCTTCACCCTCGACCAGCATCAGCAGGCCTTCGCCTTCCAGCACCCGCAGATTGCGCCCCAAGGTGCTGCGATCCAGCCCCATGGCCTCGGCCAACGTGGAAATACTCGGTTTATCCAGACGCTGTAAATTACACAGCAGAGAATACTGGGCGACGTTGATCCCGAAGCCGTCGAGCGCGCCGTCGTAGTGCCTGCTGACGCCACGGGCGGCGCGACGCAGGTTGATGCATAAACATTGGGAGTCGAGCATGGTGCGTGTATATACCCGCGGTTAAATGAATGCAAATTTTTGATACAAAACCCGTAGGAGCGAGGCTTGCCCGCGAAGAACGAAAACGCGTTTTATCTGCAAGACCGCAGTGCGTCCTTCGCGGGCAGGCCTCGCTCCTACAGGAACAGTGCGAGGCCGACCAGTAAAACCATTTCCAGCAATTCCAACAACGCCCCCGCCGTATCGCCCGTCGTGCCGCCCAACCGTCGCAACATCACCTGCCGCAACCAGACAAACACCAACGCCGCCAACGCCACTGCCAACACGCCGCTGAGGCCGGCAATCAAAACACACGCCAACGCACTGACCGCCAACACCTGCTTGCCCGCCAGACGTGGCAGATGATCGGCCAGCGCTTGCCCCAACCCACCGGCACGCACATAAGGCGTGGTCAGGAATAACCCCAACATCGCGCTGCGCCCAATCATCGGAACGATGATCAGGACAACGGCGTGTTGCTGCTCGATCAACGCCAGCAACGCGGCGAACTTGAGCAGCAACACCAGCACCAGCGTCACGACCGCAATCGGGCCGCTGCGCGGGTCCTTCATGATCGTCAACGTGCGCTCTCGATCGCCGAACCCACCGAGCCACGCATCGGCGCTATCGGCCAGGCCGTCGAGGTGCAAGGCACCACTGAGCAACACCCAAACGCTCAGCAACAACGCTGCATGGAGCAACAACGGGGTGCCGAGTAACAGCCAGTTGAACGCCCATAAAATTCCGCCAAACAGCAGGCCGACCAGCGGATAAAACAGCAGAGACCGTCCCGACGCCTGTGGCGCCGGCATGCCCGGCAGACGAACCGGCAAACTGCTCAAAAATTGCAGGGCGATCCAGAAAGGCAACATGGTCAGGTCGCTTCCTTTAACAACACGCCGGATTCGACCGACAGCGAAAACAACGCGCCATGCCCGACTTCGACGTTGAGCAACTGTTCACGAGGCAAACCCCGCGCCTGCGCCAGCAACAAACGCATGACCCCGCCGTGACTGATCAGCAACACCCGCTCGCCGGCGTAGGCGGCATGCAAACGCTCAACGGCCGCCAACACCCGCGTCGAAAAATCCACGACCGGCTCACCCTCAGGCGGCGTAAACGCATAAGGGTCGGCCCAGAACAACCCCAACGCCTCGGCATCGGTGTCCATCAGCGCCGCGGCGCTCTGCCCTTCCCAGTCGCCGAAGTGCAACTCCTGCAAGTCTTTATCCAACTGCACCGGCAACCCCAGTTGCGCGCCGAGCTCTTCGGCGAACCGCGCACAACGCTGCAACGGCGAGCTGACCAAACGATCCCAAGGCCCCTGCTCGACCACCGCCGCGCGCATCTGCGCCCAGCCCTTGTCGGTCAGCGCATCGTCGAGGCTGCCGCGCAAGCCGCCGCCGAGTTCGGTTTCGCCGTGGCGCAACAAGTCCAGGCGCAAGGTCATGCCGGACGGTCCGCCACGGCGGCCTCGGCGAAGGTCGCCATCTGCCCATGAAGGTCGCACGCCAGACGCAGCAACGGCACGGCCAACGCCGCGCCACTGCCCTCGCCCAGACGCAGACCGAGGTCCAGCAGCGGTTCGGCATTCAGGGTTTCCAGTACATGACGATGACCCGGCTCGGCGCCACGATGACCAAACAACAGCCACTGACGGCATTCAGGATTCAATCGCACTGCCACCAACGCCGCGACGCTGCAAATGAAACCGTCCACCAGCACCGCAACGCCTTCCTGGGCACACGCCAGATACGCGCCGACCAGTGCAGCGATTTCAAAACCGCCGAGGTTGAACAGGGTTTGCAGCGCATCGTCACGTTGAGCGCTGTGCAGTGCCAAAGCGCGCTCGATGACCTGAGCTTTATGGCTGACACCCGCCGCATTCAAACCCGTGCCCGGCCCGGCCAGATGCACCACCGGGCAATCGAGCAAGGCACAGGCCAACGCGCTGGCCGCGGTGGTATTGCCGATGCCCATCTCGCCACCGATAAACAACTGCGCACCCGCCGCGATGGCGCGCTGCACGCTGTCACGGCCGGCCTGCAAAGCGAGTTCGCCTTGAGCCGGCGTCATGGCCGACCCTTCGACGAAATTCGCCGTGCCCGGGCCGATGTTCAAGTGCCGCACACCCGGCAAATTCAACGACGGCGTGACCGTGCCGAGGTCGACCACCTCCAGGGAGGCCCCGAGTTGTCGCGCCAACACGCTGATCGCCGCTCCACCGCTGACAAAGTTGTGCAGCATCTGCCCGGTGACTTCCTGAGGAAATGCTGACACCCCTTCTGCGACCACGCCGTGGTCACCGGCAAAAATCGCGATCCACAGTTGATCGAGTCTCGGCTTGACCTGCCCCTGTAACCCGGCCAATTGCACGGCCACCGTCTCAAGCTGACCGAGGGAGCCGGCAGGCTTGGTCAGCTGCTGTTGACGGGCCTGCGCCTGCTCGACCGCTTGAGCATTGATCGGCTTGCAGGGGTTCAGCCACCAGGATTGAGTCATAACGCAGTTCCTTTCAAAGTCAGGGGCAGACCGGCGACGGTCAGGACGACTCGCTCACAGCGCTCGGCCAACGCTTGATGCAGCCAACCGGCTTCATCGACATAGCGGCGAGTCAATTCGCCCAGCGGCACGACACCCATTCCGGTCTCGTTGCTGACAAAAATGATTTCACCCGGCAGCGACACCAGGCAGTCCAGCAACGCATCACGTTCGACCGACAGACGTTCGGTGTCGTCGAGCATCAGCAGATTGGTTATCCACAACGTCAGGCAATCCACCAGCAGGCACCGATCGGCGCTGGCGGTTTCGCGCAGGACGCGGGCGAGCTCCACAGGCTCTTCGATCAATGCCCATTCGGCCGGACGACGGGCGCGGTGATGGACGACCCGCTCGTTCATTTCACCGTCGAGCGGTTGACTGGTGGCGATGTAAGTCACTGCCAGAGCGCTGTCGGAGGCGAGTTTTTCGGCCAGGCGACTTTTGCCGGAACGGGCGCCGCCGAGGATCAGTTGGAGCATGTTTTCAGTCCTTCAAATTGCGGTGTGGGGGCGGGCCTCTTCGCGGGCAAGCCTCGTTCCCACAGGACCTGAGCCGCTCTTGATCCTGTAGCGAGGCTTGCCCGCGAAGGCGTCCTAAAATACACCTCAAATCCCGCAGAGCTCACGCAACAGTCGGGTATCCAGATGCTTCTCCACCAAATCCGCCAGCCGCTCGATATCGCGCTCACGCAACGCGTGATAATCCACTTCCTGCACCGCCTGCAAACCTGCCCAGCGCAACAGCGCACTGCACGCCGCGGGCGATTCAAACAGCCCATGCAGATAGGTGCCGAAAATCTGCCCATCCACGCTTTGCGCACCGTCGCAGCGACCGTCGTCCAGCTGCACCGCGGCGTTTTCCAACGCCGGCCCGGTGGTCACGCCGGCATGAATTTCATAGCCGCTGACCGGTGCGTCTTCCAGCGCCAGACGCCCGCGCACATTGCGCAGTTGCTTCTCTTCTTCGAGCTGCGTTTCAAACGCCAGCAAACTCAGACCGGCACTGGAACCCGGTGCGCCTTCGAGGCCCAGCGGATCGTGTACTTGTTCACCGAGCATTTGCAGACCACCGCAGATGCCCAGCACTTTGCCGCCATAACGCAGATGACGACTGATCGCAGTGTCCCAGCCATTGGCCCGCAGATACGCGAGATCGCTGCGCACGCTTTTCGAACCGGGGAGAATAATCAGGTCGGCCGGTGGAATCGTCTGGCCGGGGCCGATGAATTGCAGGTCCACCTGCGGGTGCAGGCGCAGCGGGTCAAAATCGGTGTGGTTGCTGATGCGCGGCAGTACCGGCACCAGCACTTTCAACACCTGGTCGGCCTTGTCGGTCTGACGCTGGTCGATGCCGTCCTCGGCTTCAAGGTGCAGGTCCATCACGTAAGGCAGCACGCCGATCACCGGTTTGCCGGTGCGTGCTTCCAGCCAGTCGAGGCCCGGTTGCAGCAAGGCGATGTCGCCGCGAAAACGGTTGATGATGAAGCCTTTGACCCGCGCCTGCTCGCTGGGCGACAGCAGTTCCAGGGTGCCCACCAGATGCGCGAAAACTCCGCCGCGATTGATGTCGGCGATCAGCACCACCGGGCAATCCACCGCCTCGGCAAAGCCCATGTTGGCGATGTCGCCGGCGCGCAGATTGATCTCGGCCGGCGAGCCCGCGCCTTCGACCATGACCACCGGATACGCCGCACTCAACCGTTCATGAGAGGCCAGCACCGCTTGCATGGCGATGGTTTTGTAGTCGTGGTAGGCAACGGCGTTCATCGTCGTGACCGCACGACCATGGATGATCACTTGGGCACCGGTATCGCTGTTGGGTTTGAGCAGCACCGGATTCATGTCGGTGTGCGGCTCAAGGTTGGCCGCTTGAGCCTGTACCGCTTGCGCGCGACCGATCTCGCCACCGTCGGCGGTCACGGCACTGTTGAGCGCCATGTTCTGCGGCTTGAACGGCACGACGCTCACGCCCTGACGCGTGACCCAGCGGCACAACGCCGTCACCAGCGTGCTTTTACCGGCGTCAGAAGTGGTGCCCTGCACCATCAACGTAGTCATTGGGTTTCCTTGGCGAAGGCTTGCAGGGCCTGTTCGAGACGGGCTTCTTCGGCGGCATCGGCCGGCAAACCGAAACGCAGGCTGCTGTTGGGCGTGAACAAGCGCAGCAGAATGCCGCGCCGGGCCATGAACGCATGCAGTGCTTCGGCGCGTTCGGTGATCAGCCATTGAAACAAGGCGCAACCGCCCTGGGGTTTGAAGCCGTGCTGTGCAAGCAGCAGCGCCAGACGCTCACTGGCCTCTTCAGCACGAACCCGTTGTCGGGCATGCCCTTCGGTATCCAGCAGACAGGCCTGACCCAGCACCCGCGTCGGTCCGCTGACCGCCCACGGCCCCACTTGCTCGGCCAGCAATTTGAGCAACTTGCGCTCGGCCAGCACGAAACCCAGGCGCACACCGGCCAGTCCGAAAAACTTGCCGAAGGAACGCAGCACAATCAACCCGACCTCATGGGCAAAAGGTGCCAGGCTCAGATGCTGCGTGTTGTCCATGAACGCCTCGTCCACCACCAGCCAGCCACCGCGCTGGGCCAGCCGCGAGTGCCAGTCCAGCAACCGACTCGGTGTCAGGCTCAGGCCAGTAGGATTGTTCGGATTGACCACCACCAGCACGTCGAGGCTGTCGAGATAGAAGTCGACTTCCTGCTCCAGCACTTCACGCACGATGTAGCCATTGCGTCGCCACGCTTCGGCGTGTTCGGCGTAACACGGCGAGAGCACGCCGACCTTGCCCGCCCGGCGCAAACGCGGCAGCAACTGGATCGCCATTTGCGAGCCGGCTACTGGCAGCACCTGAGCGGCGCCGTAATAATCACAGGCCGCCTGCTCCAGACCGTCATCGGTTTCCGGCAAACGCGCCCAGGCCCGCAACGGGATCTGCGGCACCGGAAACGGCCAGGGCGCAAGGCCGCTGGACAGGTCGAGCCAATCGGCTTCGGCGATGCCGTATTCGAGCGCCGCCTTGCGTAACCGACCACCGTGCTCAAGCATAGAATTCAGCCCCCACGCAGAGGATCAGCAACCATAACCATACCCCGCGCTGGACTAATTGCCAGCCACGGTCGATGGAGTCGGCGTCCGCCGGCACGCCTTCGCCCAGTTGTGGACGCTGATGCAGTTCACCGTGATAAATCGCCGCCCCGCCCAATTCGACGCCGAGCGCACCGGCACCCGCCGCCATCACCGGGCCGGCATTCGGGCTGTCCCAGGTCGGGCCTTGGGTACGCCAGCATCTCAGCGCCAGTCGGGTTTTGCCCAGCAGCGCGTAGGTCAATGCCACCAGACGCGCAGGAATGTAGTTGAGGACGTCGTCGATCTTCGCCGCCGCCCAGCCGAAACGTTCGAAGCGTTCGTTGCGGTAACCCCACATCGCATCAAGGGTGTTGCTCAAACGGTAGAGCACCACACCGGGCGCGCCGGCCACGGCAAACCAGAACAACGCGGCAAACACCGCGTCACTGCCGTTCTCCAATACGGATTCGGTGGCGGCGCGGGCGACTTCGGTTTTATCCAGTTCGCTGGTCTGGCGACTGACCAGATAACCCACGCGTTTGCGCGCCTCGTCCAGATCATCGCTGCGCAGGGCTTTGGCCACCGGCTCGACGTGTTCACCGAGGCTGCGCATGCCGAGGGCGCAGTACAGCGCTAGAATCTCGACCAGCCAACCGACATAAGGCGCCCAGGACAATGCAGTCGCCAGCAAAGTCAGTGGCAACACCGCGATCACCCATGCGGTGACGCCGTGGCTACGCCAGCCGCGACCGCCGGAGTTGAAACGTTGCTCGATGCGGTCGGCAAAACGGCCGAACGCCACCAGCGGATGCCAGCGTTTGGGTTCACCCAGCAGCGCATCCAGCGCAACCGCGGCGACACTCAACAACGCCACACTCATTGACTCACTCCCCAATAATTTTCGTACAGCAGCTCACTGAGCGGACGCGCCTGCGCCCAGCCTTCGAGTACCAGCATCGGCGCTGGATAGAATGCCTTGACCGGCCCCAGGCAAAGCACGGCCAAGGGCTTGGCACCGGCCGGCAAACCCAGCAGGTCCGCCAGGGCTTGCGGCTCGAACAGCGACACCCAGCCCATGCCCAGTCCTTCGGCGCGGGAGGCCAGCCAGAGGTTCTGGATCGCGCAGGACAACGAGGCCATGTCCATTTCCGGCAAAGTGCGACGGCCGAAGATATGGCGCTCGCGATCGTCCATCAGCGCGGCGACCAACACTTCGGCGCAGTCGTTGATGCCTTCGACTTTCAACTTCATGAATTCGTCAGTGCGCTCGCCAAGGGCTTCGGCGGTGCGGATGCGTTCTTCTTCCACCAGTAACTGAATCTTGCCACGCAGGGCTCGATCACTGATGCGGATGAAGCGCCAAGGCTGCATCAGGCCAACACTCGGTGCCTGATGCGCCGCTTCGAGCAGGCGCCGCAGTAACGCGGGCTCGACCGTGCCGCCGCTGAAATGACGCATGTCACGGCGTTCGCCGATGGCTCGGTAGACCGCTTCGCGTTCGGCCTGGCTGAATGCGTGGTCAGTCATGGCCTCTTCGCGGGCAAGCCCGCTCCCACAGGGTTTTGGTCAGGCGCAAATAGCGCGGCAACCGCCGATGGATTGGACGGGAAATAGAAGTGCACATAAGAGGCGGTCATCCGCCCTTCACGATAAACCGCCTCTGCCCCACGCCCGCCGTTAGGGCTCAGGCCACGAGCGATTGGCTCAAGCTCGGTGCTGGTCAGCGAATGGTGATAGGTGTGCCCGCGCAACGAACCTTCCGGCAACTCGACCGCCTGCAACGCCAACGCGGCCAGACGCTTTTGCATCACCGCATCCCCCGCCAGCAAGCCGACCATTTCAGCGCGAGCGCCCTCGACATCGGTCAACGAATCAAGCAAATAAAGCATGCCACCACACTCGGCCAACAACGGTTTACCCGCCGCATGGTGAGCGCGGATTGCGGACAGCATTGTGGTGTTCTGTGACAGCGCCACATGGTGCAGTTCGGGATAACCGCCTGGCAGATAGAGGCTGTCCGCTTCCGGCAATTGCGCATCACGGATCGGCGAGAAAAACGCCAATTCGGCGCCCATGGCGCGCAGCAGGTCGAGGCTCGCGCCATAGGTGAAGGCAAACGCTTCGTCACGGGCCACGGCAATTCGCACTCCGGCCAGCAACAGCTCGGCAGCGATCTCATCAGGGGCTGCGAATTCCACCGCCGGTGGCAGCGCGACCTCGCAACTGCTGGCCAGTGCATCGGCCGCTGCATCGAGGCGCAGGTCGAGATCGTTCAACTCACTGGCCTGAACCAGACCCAAATGACGACTCGGCAATTCGATCCCGGTTTCCCGGGACAAGGCACCGTACCAGCGCAAACCTTCAGTGAGGCTGCCTTCAAGTAATTGCGCGTGACGCAGGGTGCCGACGCGGTTGGCCAGCACACCGGCAAACGGCAAATCCGGCTGATAGCGCGCCAGCCCCAGGGCCAGTGCGCCAAAGGTCTGGGCCATGGCGGTGCCGTCGATCACACCCAGCACCGGCACACCAAAATGCCGCGCCAGATCAGCGCTGGACGGCGTACCGTCAAACAACCCCATGACGCCTTCGATGAGGATCAGATCGGCTTCGCCGGCGGCTTCCCACAACAGACGACGACTTTCCTGCTCGCCGACCATCCACATGTCCAGTTGATACACCGGCGCACCGCTGGCGCGCTCGAGAATCATCGGGTCGAGAAAGTCCGGGCCGCACTTGAACACGCGAACCTTGCGCCCCTGATTGCGATGCAAACGGGCCAGCGCGGCGGTGACGGTGGTCTTGCCCTGACCGGAGGCCGGCGCGGCAATCAGTACCGCCGGGCAGTGACGACTGATTTTCATAATGTAGTATTCACAGCTCGACGCCTTTTTGCGCTTTGATCCCGGCCTGGAACGCGTGTTTGATCACGCCCATTTCGGTGACCGTGTCAGCTAGTTCGATCATCTCCGGCTTAGCGCCGCGACCGGTGACCAGCACATGCTGCATCGGCGGACGCGCCTGCAAATCGCTGAGTACCTGATCGAGATCGAGGTAGCCGTGCTTGAGCGCAATGTTCAACTCATCCAGCACCACCAGGCCAATCGACGGATCACTGAGCAATTCGCGGGACACCGCCCACGCCGCTTCAGCGGCGGCGATGTCACGCTGGCGATCCTGGGTTTCCCAGGTGAAGCCCTCGCCCATCACATGAAAACGCACCTGTTCCGGGAAGCGCCGGAAGAACAGTTCTTCGCCGGTGCTGTTGCGCCCCTTGATGAACTGCACCACGCCACACTGCATGCCGTGGCCCATGGACCGGGCGAGCATGCCGAAAGCCGAGCTGCTTTTTCCTTTGCCGTTTCCGGTCAGCACCAGCAGCAGGCCGCATTCATTCGGGGAGTTGGCGATGCGTTCGTCGATCACGGCTTTTTTGCGCAGCATGCGTGCCAGATGACGTTCGTCACGATCGGGGGTATCAGGCATGGGGAGCTCTCCGTTGAGGCTGGATAACGGCGGGCAGGCACAAGAATAGACGGCAAAAAGCCTGGCATCGCCCACCGTGATGCCGCTGGATGGATCAGGCCGGTCTCCGGGCTCATGAGCGGCGATTCGCCTGACTGCGCGCCTTCCCATGTCGAGATCAACACAGTGGCTCAAGGCGCAGTCTTTACTCATTTACCGTTGCGGGGGCAGCGCCGGGATCGTGGTTCTTCATTAGTTGAATGAACGTACTCACCGGCTTCCCTGTTTCACTCTGTCGACCAAGGTCACAGAGCACCTGAAACAAGCCGCGAAGGTTAGAGGGTTGGGGATGGAGCGTCAATTGAAGACAGGCAGACTGCGAGCGAATAACTGCCGTCGATCAATTATCTGACGCCAATCTTGTGCCACACTCCCAGCAGTGATATCAAAGAGCCACAACCTCACAACACAATAACAAAGGTGAGCCACATGCAAGGCATGATCATCAGCAATCCGAAGCTGGAATTCCTGCGCCCGGTGCTGGAACGCTGGTTTGACTGTATCGACCGCTACAACGCCGTGCGCGGCGATAACGACACGCCTTACTGGTTCGACGAAAAAGCCAACCTGAGCCTGCTGTCCGCCGCTGCGTGGATGGCGGAAATGGTTACACTGCAACAAACACCGACCCGTAAACAGACCGAAGAAGGCGAACGCAATGGCCGCGCCGATCTGTTTATCGCTACCCGCGAAGAACGCGCTTACCTTCAGACGAGCCAGCGCTGGCCACGCGTCAACAGCCTGAACCTGACTCAAGCATTGCAGGACATCACCAGCGACGCCAAGCGCATCAGCTACGCCAGCGACCTGAAACTCGGCTGCCTGTTCGTTGCGCCACAAAAGGCTCAACAAAGCACTACTCCGGAAGAACTCCAGGACATGGTCCACGACCTGCAAAAGGAACACACCTGCGCGGTGGCCTGGTATTTCCCCTACGCCTATCGCAAGTTGCGCAACGAAGCCGGCAACTATCACCCCGGCATTGCCGTGCTGCTCAAGGAAGCCCGCGGCTGACCGGTTGAACCATCGCGCACCTGCGCTTCTCTATTGATTAGAACAATGCATTCATAGGGAAGATCAGCATGCGCAAGCCTCAGTTCGCTCTCGTCATCGTGTTCGCCGGAGGGCTTGCCGCCTGTGGTGAAACCTCCAGGCTGCAAGTCTCCGACGGCACCGGCCCGTCGCCCAAGCTGCCAGAACCAAACAAAACCCTGATCCCGACGGTGAACATCGCCCCGGCGATCGGCTGGCCGAACGGCGCGAAACCCATCGCTGCGACAGGGACTCAGGTGGCGGCCTTTGCTGAAGGTCTCGATCACCCGCGCTGGCTCTACGTGTTGCCCAACGGCGACGTGCTGGTCGCCGAAACCAATGCCCCGCCCAAACCCGATGACGGCAAAGGCATCCGTGGCTGGGTCATGGGCAAAGTCATGGGCCGTGCCGGCGCCACAGTCCCGAGCCCGAACCGCATCACGCTGCTGCGGGACAAGGACCACGACGGCATCGCCGAAACCCGAACGGTGTTTCTGGAAAACCTAAACTCACCCTTCGGCATGACCCTGGTCGGCAATGACCTGTACGTCGCCGACACGGACCGCTTGCTGCGCTTCCACTATGAAAACGGCGAGACGGCGGTCAAGTCACAGCCAATGAAGGTGATAGACCTGCCGGGCGGTACGCTGAATCACCACTGGACCAAAAACGTCATCGCCAGCAAGGACGGCAGCAAGTTGTACGTCACGGTGGGCTCCAACAGCAACGTGGCTGAAAACGGCATGGACAAGGAAGAAGGTCGCGCGGCGATCTGGGAAGTGGATCGTGCCACCGGCAACCATCGAATCTTCGCCTCGGGGATTCGTAATCCGAACGGTCTGGCCTGGGAGCCTCAGAGCGGCGCACTGTGGACGGCGGTCAACGAGCGCGACGAAATCGGCAGCGACCTGGTGCCGGACTACATCACTTCGGTCAAGGACGGCGCGTTTTATGGCTGGCCTTACAGCTATTACGGCCAGCACGTCGACATTCGCGTCGAGCCGCGAAACCCCGACCTCGTGGCCAAGGCCATTGCTCCGGACTACGCGGTCGGCCCGCATACCGCATCGCTGGGCCTGACGTTCGCTGAAGGCAACACGCTGCCAGCGCAGTTCAAGGAAGGCGCATTCATCGGCCAGCATGGCTCATGGAACCGTAAGCCGCACAGTGGCTACAAAGTGATTTTCGTACCGTTCAACGCGGGGAAACCGATCGGGCAGCCGATTGATGTGCTCACAGGGTTCCTCAATGACGAGGAAAAAGCCATGGGCCGTCCCGTAGGCGTGGTGATTGATCAGCAGGGTGATTTGTTGGTAGCGGATGACGTGGGGAACAAGGTGTGGCGCGTATCGGCGGCCAAGTAAACGCTTAGCGCTTACGGCACAGGGTCAATCCATCGCCCAACGGCAACAATGACAGATCCACACGCGAGTCATCCTTCAAGGCGCGATTGAGCGCCTGGATGGCTCGGGTGTCTTCGCTCTCGGGATTTTCCTCAAGCACCCGTCCGCTCCACAGCGTGTTATCAAACACCGCCAGACCACCGACGCGCAGCAGTCGCAGGGCGTGCTCCAGATAACGTGGGTAGTTGGCTTTGTCGGCATCAATGAAGATCAGGTCGAACGGCTCTTGCTGATCCAGCAGGGCCAAGGTTTCCAGCGCGGGCGCCAAGCGTAGGTCAATCCGCTCGGCAAGCCCCGCCTCCTGCCAGTAACGACGTGCGATGGCATTGTAGTCGCCGGGAATGTCGCAGCAGATCATCGAGCCGTCATCCGGCAATGCAGCCACCATGCACAAGGCGCTGTAACCGGTGAAGGTGCCGACTTCCAGTAGACGCTTGGCGCCGGTGAGTTTCACCAGTAACGCGAGGAACTGGCCCTGCTCCGGCGCCACTTGCCAGCGAGCCATGGGCAGCGCCTGGGTTTCATCACGCAGACGCTTGAGCAGCGGCGTTTCGCGCAGGGAAACGTCGAGCAGGTATTGATACAGGGAATCGTCGAGATTGAGTGTGCGAGCGGTCATGACAACCTCTGCAATTTAGGGGTTGCGTGCCAAGTGCTCCGGTTGCAAGACGCGCTTGGCACTCAGATAGGCTTTCTGCCAGTAAGCTTTGGACAAGCTGTCAAGCTTCACCGTGCCGCCGGTGGCGGGCGCATGGACGAAGCGACCTTCGCCGACGTAGATCCCGGCGTGGCTGACCTGGGAGCCGCCATTGGTGGCGAAGAAGATCAGGTCGCCGGTTTGCAGTCCTTCCTTGCCCACGTTGGCCGCCTGCATGCTAATCATCTCGCGCGTGGTACGCGGCAGGGAAATGCCGGCGACGTCACGGTAGACATAACCGATCAGTCCGCTGCAATCGAAACCCGAATCCGGCGTGTTGCCACCCCAACGATACGGCGTGCCCACCAGGCCGAGCGCGCGGAACAATACGTCTTCTGCCTCAGGGGAGAATGCTTGGGAGGAACCGAAAACAATGGGCGCGCGAACCACCGGCGCAGGAGGCGGTGTACGGCTGGCGCAGGCGCTGAGCAGCGCTGCGAAGCACATGATTGCGAGGCGGGCCGACGTCGACATAAGGAGAACATCCTGATCTGGCTGCGGCTTTTTCTGCCGGGAGGACAGAAAAGAAAACCGCCTGCGCAGGACGCAGGCGGTTTGCCATCAATAATAGATCAGGATTCTAGCGGCTACGCGGCAAACTTCAAGTAAGACTTTAAGTTCACCTTACAAAATGTCCGCTTACTTGCGTGCCGTGACGATAGTCGGGGCTGCAGTTGGCGCCATCGCCAGTGCGCGCTTGGCTTCGATGAAGGTCTTGCTCCAATAGCTGTCGCCCAGACTATCGATCCGGACACCACCGCTGCGGCGGCTGCTGGAATGGATGAACTGGTTGTCACCCAGGTAGATCCCGGCGTGACTGACGCGGCCGCGACGGCCATTGGTGGCGAAAAACAGCAAGTCGCCAGGCTTCAGTTTGCTGCGCGAAACCAACGGAGCGTCCACGTTGATCATTTCGCGAGTGGAGCGTGGCAGGTTGAGGCCGGCTTCTTCACGAAACAGGTAACCGATGAAGCCACTGCAATCAAAGCCGGCTTCGGAGGTGCCGCCGAAACGGTAACGGGTACCGATCAGGGACATGCCGCGTTCGAGGATGCTGTCGGCCAGAACCGGAAGCTGGTACGACTTGCCGCCAGCGAAGTCTGCCAATTCTTTTTCGGTGGCCGCCTCTTCCTGTTCAAGCGCTTGCTGATAAAGAACGGAAGATTGGGCAGTAACAGAATTTTTAGCCTGCTGTTGCTGCTCTTGCTGGGACACTGGAGAGTGAGCAGCGCAACCGAACAACAGGGTGACGAATGCGAGGGGCACGAGGGGTGCAAAGCGATTTAGCATGGGCACGACCGTGGCTGATAGTTGTAAAGAAGGCGAGACTATGCCCGCTATCAACCTCATTTGCAAATTCAATCGATCTTGATGTGACTTATCGGTTTCTCGTTTACATCTAAGCGCTTAAGTCCGTTTTAGACGTTGGCGCAGCCTGCAACCCCGCAGGAAAGCTGGATTCTTGACGCCTGAAATATGCCAAAACCCGCGACAGGCTTGGGTTTTACCAGCCTAACGTTTCTTTCAGAAAGGGGATCGTCAGCTTGCGCTGAGCTTGAAGGGAGGCCTGATCGAGGCGTTCAAGCAGCTCGAAAAGCGCGCTCATGCTGCGCGTACCGCGGGTCAAAATGAAATGCCCGACTTCATCGGTCAAGTGCAGACCGCGACGAGATGCGCGCAGTTGCAAGGCACGCAATTTGTCTTCGTCGGAGAGCGGACGCATCTGAAAGATCAACGCCAACGTCAGACGGGATTTGAGGTCCGCCAGCTTCACCGGCAGTTCGCGCGGGGATGTCGAAGCGGCGATCAGCAGGCGTCGACCGCTGTCACGCAGACGATTGAACAGATGGAACAGCGCCTCTTCCCAATCCGCCCGACCGGCTACCGCCTGCAAATCATCCAGGCAGACCAGTTCGTACTGTTCGAGGTTGTCGAGGATGGCGATGCCACGATCAAGCAGCTCGGCCAACGGCAAATACACCGCTGGCTCACCCAGTTGTTCGAAGCGCAGGCAGGCCGCCTGCAACAAATGCGTACGCCCTACCCCGTCCTTGCCCCAGAGATAAATCAGGCTTTCGGTCCAGCCGGCGTCGGCTTCGCATAGCCGCTCGACATAGCCGAGTGCAGCGGCATTGGCGCCTGGATAGTAATTGATAAAGGTAGCGTCATCACGCAGACGCACACCTAGGGGCAGCTGAATCGGTTTCATGCTGACTGAACAGTTCCAAAGGAACCGTTAGTGGCCTCTGTGTAAAGTTTGCGAAGTTTATACCCGTGAAGCTGACCGCACAATGCGACAGACCACAAGCAAAATCAAAGGTTTGCGTTAACACACTGGTTTTATGACAGTTTCTTTGCCGGCGCATGTGACAGCCGCGCGAGGGATTTGGGTCAACCTGGCGTTGAACCAGGCTGCCCGCGACGCGTGATCAGAGCCCCTTAAAGCTTAATGCTGTTCACTTGAGGTTGGGTACATATCCGTTTCTGCGGTCACGGCGGCTTATGGTTCCGCTTTTACAGCGGGTCACTTGGAAAAGCGCCAAGTAACCAAACGCTCTCGCCCCTGACGTACGGTGCCTCGCCTAGGCTCGGCATGCCCTCGCTCCGGTCCTGCTCCGTGGGCCCGCCGCCATCGGCCATCCATGGCCGGGGGCGGCTACCGCGGCATCCTTGCCGCGGTGCCCACTGCGCAGAACCTGCGCTCGGCCTTCCGACGGGGCAGATCAAGATCAAAAGCCAGAGCCAGAGCCAAAGCAACAGCAACAGCAACAGCAACAGCAACAGCAACAGCAACAGCAACAGCAACAGCAACAGCAACAGCAACAGCAACAGCAAGATCAACAGCTTCGCGAGCAAGCTCGCTCCCACATAAAGCAGATCAGCGTACGGCTTTCGCTCTTCACCACTCAACAGGCCGAGCGTTAGCTCGCCAGCAGTTTTTGATCTTGATGCACCGCCCCCTCGAGAGGCCGAGTGGAGGTTCTGCGCAGTGGGCAACCCGGCATGGATGCCGGGTTAGCCGCCCCCGGCCATGGATGGCCGATGGCGGCGGGCCCACGGAGCAGGACCGGAGCGAGGGCATGCCGAGCCTAGGCGAGGCACCGAACGTCAGGGGCAAGAGCGCTTGGTTACTTGGCGCTCTTCCAAGTGACCCGCTGTAAAAGCGGAACCATAGGCGGCCGTGACCGCAGCAACGGATATGTACACGATCAACAAAAGCCAGGTCGGCCGCCTCGCTTTTGCGCTTGATCCACCGCCCCATCGCTACGCAAGTGTGTGCCTGGAAACATCGAGCTTAAGTGAACAGCATTACCCTTAAAGCTCGGGCTCATCAACACCGCTGTACATATCCGAATCTTTATACAAATCATGCACATGGCGCACTAGAACCATGATCACCGCCGCCACCGGCAGCGCCAGCAGCACACCGGTAAAACCGAACAACTCACCCCCTGCCAAAATCGCGAAGATCACCGCCACCGGGTGCAGACCAATCCGGTCGCCCACCAGCAATGGCGTCAACACCATGCCTTCCAGCGCCTGCCCGACCATGAACACCGCGACGATACCGATCATGGGATACAGATCGCCACCGAACTGGAACAACCCGGCTACCAAGGCCGCACCAATCCCGATGACAAACCCCATGTACGGCACGATCGCCGCCAGACCGGCAATCAAACCGATCAACAGTCCCAACTCCAGCCCGACCAGCATCAGGCCCGCCGCGTAGATGACGCCCAACGCCACCATCACCAGCAACTGTCCGCGCACGAACGCACCCAGCACTTCATGGCATTCACCCGCAAGGATCACAACGCGCTCTTCGCGATCACGGGGCAGCAGGCTGCGGATCTTGGCCATCATCAGGTCCCAGTCTCGCAGCAGATAGAAAGCCACTACCGGGATCAGCACCAGATTCGCCAGCAAGCCAATCAATGCAAGGCCGGAAGCCGTTGCCTGACTCAGCACCACACCGACAATGTCGGTGGTCTGGCCCATGTGCTCGCTGATCGCAGCCTTGAGTTTGTCGAATTTCCAGAAGCCATCCGACAACCCGAACTTCGATTGCGCCCACGGCAGGGCGGTGTGCTGTAACCAGTCGAGCATCTGAGGCGCCAGTTCGTACAAGCGAAACAGTTGCTTGGCGAGCATCGGCACCAACACCAGCAGCAATGTCGTGAAAATCAAAGTAAACAGCGCGAACACCGCCACCACGCCCCAGGTCCGCGACAGCCCGGCCTTCTCCAGCCGATCCACCAATGGATCGAACAGATAAGCCAATAGCAGCGCCACTAGAAAAGGCGTCAGGATCGGATGCAACAGCCAGACAAACGCGCAGAGCAGGATTATCCCGCCCAACCAGAACCAACGCCGCGTATCGGCCATGTACAACTCCCTATGCATCTATATAAAGAAAAAAAACCGTTACCAACGGAATCGCAACTGCGGCACAGGTGCCGGAGTGGGCGCTACTACCGGCGCCGAACCCTCGGCCGGCTGAACCGGTGCGACTGGCGCCGGCGCTTCACCGGCCGGAACCTCCTGCAACTTCGCCAGTGACAATTGCGCCTTCAATTGCTCGGCGCTGCCATTGACCCGGTAGAGAATCCGGTCACCGTCGACACTTTGCAGACGCGCACCAAACGGCTCCAGCAAACGCCCCAGCGCCGCGTAGTGCTCCAGATTCATGCCCTGCACTTCGAGCAATTGTTCGCCCGAAGCACCTGGCTTGACCACAAACCGCGGCGCCAGCCGTTGACTGACCGCCAGCATCACCGCATCGGCCACAGCGGCCTGATCCGCGCCCTGAACACTGCCCGCCTCCTTCTTGTCACCCAGCCACAACTGCCACTTGGCTTGCCACTGGCCGCCCTCTTCACGGGCATGCACCGCGAGCAAAGCGTCAGCGTTGTAACGCTCCGATGCCCCGCGCAGTGGCGTTGCATCCGCACTTTCCAGAGTTGGCGCAGTGGCGACAATCTGCTCATTCAGATCGGCCAGCGGCAGGCGCAGCGGCAGACCACGGTGTTGCGCCGCTCGACGCAGCGGTGCAGCACTGGCCTGGCCATCGCCCACCAGGCTCGAACCCTCGGTGGAATCGTTCAACCACCAACTGAGTATCGATGGCCGGTTCGCCCCCCACAGAGACAGCCCGGCGCGGCGCAACGCTTGCTCGGTGGTGGCCGGGTCGAAATCGACTTTCAGCACTTCCGGTGGGCCGGCGTCAAAGCCGTACTGACTGATGATCTGCTGCGGGTCCTTGCGCAATGCCGCCAACCCCGGGCTTTGCGCAGCCTTGGGATCACCGGTCAGACGCAACACCAACGTATCCAGCGCTTGCTGGGTCGCCTGATCGCGTACCTCAGGGGATTGACCACTGACAGGCTGTCGCACCTGATACAGGTTTTTGACGGTCTCGGCATGACTCGCCAGGCTGACCAAAGACAAACAGCCCGCAAACAAATATTTAGAAAAAAAACGCATGGAGGATTCCTGACGACAAGAGCGGCTGGAACAGGCCGCGTGAACCAGATTGAGCAAGGCTGTGACCACGCCCCCAAGCAAAACATTCACCCGACCCCGGTAAGTTTTTGCACTGTCATAACGATAGACGGTTAATAGCGATACCTTATACAGCCATGAAGGATGCGGCCAACACGGGCAATAAAGGTTTTTTTAAGCCGATATGCCCCTGCCGTCGGCGTGAGGATGGCCGCTGCCCCTCAAGCCTGATAAAATCGCGCGCCTTCGCAGACCGGCAACAGCCGGGCACTCTGAAATATGCGCTTGGCAATCGCCTTCGTCAGTTTCGGTGGTCCCACTGGACTCGGTCGTTACCCCTGAATCCCCCCTAAAGGCCTGGATCATGAGCAAGCAACCCTCCCTGAGCTACAAGGACGCCGGTGTAGACATCGACGCCGGTGAAGCATTGGTCGAACGCATCAAGAGCGTCGCCAAGCGCACTGCGCGCCCGGAAGTCATGGGCGGCCTGGGCGGTTTCGGCGCCCTCTGCGAAATCCCGGCCGGCTACAAGCAGCCCGTACTGGTTTCCGGTACCGACGGCGTCGGCACCAAGCTGCGTCTGGCGCTGAACCTGAATAAACACGACAGCATCGGCATCGACCTGGTTGCCATGTGCGTGAACGACCTGGTGGTCTGCGGCGCCGAGCCGCTGTTCTTCCTCGACTACTACGCTACCGGCAAACTCAACGTCGAAACCGCGACCCAGGTCGTGACCGGCATTGGCGCTGGCTGCGAACTGTCCGGCTGCTCCCTGGTCGGCGGCGAAACCGCTGAAATGCCTGGCATGTACGAAGGCGAAGACTACGACCTGGCCGGCTTCTGCGTCGGCGTCGTGGAAAAATCCGAAATCATCGACGGTTCGAAAGTCGCTGCCGGCGATGCCCTGCTCGCCCTGCCGTCTTCCGGCCCGCACTCCAATGGCTACTCGCTGATCCGCAAGATCATCGAAGTGTCCGGTGCCGACATCGAAAACATCCAGCTCGACGGCAAACCACTGACCGACCTGCTGATGGCCCCGACCCGTATCTACGTGAAGCCGCTGCTCAAGCTGATCAAGGACACCGGCGCCGTCAAAGCCATGGCCCACATCACCGGTGGTGGCCTGCTGGACAACATCCCGCGCGTTCTGCCAAAAGGCGCTCAAGCCGTGGTTGACGTCGCGAGCTGGACCCGTCCTGCCGTGTTCGACTGGCTGCAAGAGAAAGGCAACGTTGACGAAAACGAAATGCACCGCGTGCTGAACTGCGGCGTCGGCATGGTCATCTGCGTTGCTCAAGAGCACGTTGAAACTGCGCTGAACGTTTTGCGCGAAGCCGGCGAGCAACCTTGGGTCATCGGCCAGATCTCCACCGCTGCCGAAGGCGCGGCTCAGGTTGAACTGAAGAACCTCAAGGCACACTGATGCAAGAGCGGATGTCCCAGACCTGTGATGTGGTGGTGCTGTTGTCCGGCACCGGCAGTAACTTGCAGGCCTTGATCGACAGCACGCGCACCGGCGACAGCCCGGTCCGCATCGCTGCGGTTATTTCCAACCGCGCCGACGCCTACGGCCTGCAACGCGCCAGGGACGCGGGCATCGACACCCGCACCCTGGATCACAAGGCTTTCGAAGGCCGCGAAGCCTTCGATGCCGCGATGATCGAATTGATCGACGCTTTCAACCCCAAACTCGTGGTACTGGCCGGCTTCATGCGCATTCTCAGCGCTGATTTCGTGCGCCACTACGCGGGTCGCCTGTTCAACATCCATCCCTCGCTGCTACCCAAATACAAAGGGTTACACACTCATCAGCGCGCACTGGAAGCTGGCGACACCGAGCACGGCTGCTCCGTGCACTTCGTCACCGAGGAACTCGATGGCGGACCACTGGTCGTACAGGCAGTAATACCGGTAGAGTTGCACGATTCGCCGCAGAGTCTGGCGCAGCGAGTTCATACCCAGGAACACCTGATATACCCGCTGGCTGTACGCTGGTTTGCCGAAGGTCGTTTAGCACTCGGCGAACAAGGTGCTTTACTGGATGGAAAGTTACTAGCGGCCAGCGGCCACTTGATTCAAACCTAGGAGATTTTATGCGTCGCGCCCTGCTCTTCGCTTGCGCTCTGCTCGCACTGCCTTTTGCGCAGGCTGCAGAACTTCAACCTTTCTCCGCCAGCTACACCGCTGACTGGAAGCAGTTGCCCATGAGCGGCACCGCTGAACGCAGCCTGACCAAGCAAGCCAATGGCGCCTGGAAGCTCAGCTTCAAGGCCTCCATGATGATCGCCAGCCTGACCGAAGAAAGCACCCTGACCCTGGACAA
Source organism: Pseudomonas sp. ZS1P83 (assembly GCF_054897825.1). NCBI lineage: Bacteria > Pseudomonadati > Pseudomonadota > Gammaproteobacteria > Pseudomonadales > Pseudomonadaceae > Pseudomonas > Pseudomonas sp. ZS1P83. The sequence goes on along the minus strand of NZ_CM142706.1, from coordinate 1,071,673 downwards.
GGACACACTGCTGCCGCAGTCCTACCACTTCGAACGTGGCGGTCTGGGCAAAGCCAAGAAAGCTGACCTGGATTTCGACTGGACCAACAAAATGGTCACCGGCACCGATCGCGGTGACACGGTCAAGATCCCGCTCAACCGCGGCATGGTCGACAAATCCACTTATCAGCTGGCCCTGCAGCACGACGTGGCCGCTGGCAAGAAAAGCATGAGCTATCAGGTCGTCGACGGTGGCGAAGTCGATACCTATGACTTCCGCGTGCTGGGTTCGGAAAAAGTCGACACCAAGGCTGGCCAGATCGAAGCGATCAAAGTCGAGCGCGTGCGCGACCCGACACAAAGCAAGCGCATCACCGTCCTGTGGTTCGCCAAGGACTGGGATTACCTGCTGGTTCGTCTGCAACAGGTTGAAACCGACGGCAAGGAGTACAACATCATGCTCCTCGACGGTACGGTCAACGGCAAGGCTGTCAAAGGCAGCTAATCCGGAGCGACACGAAAATCCGGAATCCGATGAGGATTCCGGATTTTTTTATGCCCGCTGTCATTCAAATCTGCGCCAGCGCCTGGGCCAGGTCGGCGCGCAGGTCTTCGACGTCCTCGACACCCACTGACAAACGCACCAGCGCATCGCCGATGCCGAGCTGCGCGCGAGTGCCTGCGGGGATGCTGGCGTGGGTCATGATCGCCGGGTGCTCGATCAGGCTTTCCACCCCACCCAGACTTTCGGCCAGGGCGAAGATCCGTACACTCTCGAGGAAACGCGTGGCGCCCGCCAGGTCGCTGTTCAGATCGAGGGAAATCATCCCGCCGAAACCGCGCATCTGCCGCTGCGCCAGTTCGTGCTGCGGGTGCGACGGCAGGCCCGGATAATAGACGCGCGCCACCTGCGGCTGACGCTCCAGCCATTGCGCCAGATCCAGCGCGTTATTGCAGTGGCGTTCCATGCGCAGCGCCAGGGTCTTCACGCCGCGCAGGGTGAGGAACGCGTCGAACGGCCCGGCGATAGCGCCTACTGAGTTCTGCAGGAAGCCCAGACGCTCCGCCAGGTCTGCGTTTTTTCCGGCGACCGCGATACCGCCGATCACATCGGAGTGGCCGTTCAGGTACTTGGTGGTCGAGTGCAGCACGATGTCGAAGCCAAGCTCCAGCGGGCGCTGTATCCAGGGGCTGGCAAACGTGTTGTCGGCCACACAGATGATGCCTCGCGCGCGACAGATGCGCGCGACAGCGGCGAGGTCCGTCAGGCTCAGCAAGGGATTGCTTGGCGTCTCGACCCAGACCATCTTCGTGTCGGGCTGCAGTGATGCTTCGAATCCCGCCAGGTCAGTCAGATCGACAAAGCTGAAGCGATGCCCGGCGCTGCGTTTACGCACCTTATCGAAGAGTCGAAAGGTGCCGCCGTACAAATCATTGCCAGAGACGATGTGCGAGCCCGCGTCGAGCAGCTCGAGCACCGTGGAGATCGCCGCCAGCCCGGAGGCGAACGCGAAGGCTTGGGTGCCGCTTTCGAGGTCCGCGACACAACGCTCCAGCGCAAAGCGCGTCGGATTGTGCGAGCGTCCGTAATCGAAGCCCTTGTGCACACCGGGGCTCTGCTGCAAATAGGTGGAGTTGGCGTAAATCGGCGGCATCAGCGCCCCAGTGGAAGGGTCGGGCGTCTGCCCGGCATGGATCACACGGGTGGCGAAGGCGCGGGGTACAGCGGTTTCATCGTGCTGACTCATGCTAGGGATCTCCGTAAGTGATTGATCATGTCGACTCGAGTGATCAAGCCATGGAAGCCCGAGGCGTCGGCGATGATCGCCACCAGCCCACGGTCGAGCTCCGCCCGCAGTTCAGCCAGGCTGGCGCCGGGAGGCAGGGTTTGAAGCTTATCGGTCATCGCGCTGGACACGCTCGTGCGAAAGTGCGAAGCATCTTCTTGCATGCCAAGCAGAATATCGGACTCGTCGATCACGCCAACCAGCCGCTGTCCGCCCTCCAGTACCGGCAGTTGCGAGACATCAGCCAGGCGCATGCGCTGAAAAGCGGTGAGCAGCGTGTCGTCCGGGCCCACGCTGATCACCCGGCCATCCTCGAAGCGTCGCGAGATCAGGTCGCGCAGATCGCCGTAATGTTTGTACTGCAGCAGGCCCTGATCGTTCATCCACTGGTCGTTGTAGACCTTCGACAGGTAGCGGGTTCCGGTGTCGCAGACGAAGCTGACGACCCGCTTCGGCTCGGTTTGCTCGCGACAGTAACGCAGCGCCGCCGCCAGCAGTGTGCCGGTCGAGGAACCGCCGAGAATGCCTTCGGCGCGCAGCAGTTGGCGGGCATGATCGAAGCTTTCCTCGTCGCTGATCGAGTAGGCGTGGCGCACGCTGGACAGGTCGGCAATCGACGGAATGAAGTCCTCGCCGATGCCCTCCACCGCCCACGAACCGGGCGTGCCCAAGGTGCCGCTGCGGCTGTATTCAGCCATCACCGAGCCGACCGGATCGGCCAGCACCATGGCCAGGTTCGGTTGCACGCGGCGAAAGAAGCGGGTCAGCCCGGTCAGCGTGCCGGCCGAACCGACGCCGACGACGATGGCGTCCAGATCATGCTGAGTCTGCGCCCAGATCTCCGGCGCAGTGCTGCATTCGTGGGCCAGCGGGTTGGCCGGGTTGTTGAACTGATCGGCGAAGAAGGCGTCGGGAATGTCCTGCGCCAGCCGCGCAGCAACGTCCTGGTAATAATCGGGATGACCCTTGCCGACATCGGAGCGGGTGATGTGCACCTCGGCGCCCATCGCCTTGAGGTGCAGGACCTTCTCGGTGGACATCTTGTCCGGCACCACCAACACCACCCGGTAACCCTTGGCACGGCCGACCAACGCCAGGCCGAGGCCGGTGTTGCCGGCGGTGGCCTCGACGATGGTGCCACCGGGTCGCAGGCGGCCATCGCGCTCGGCGGCGTCAATCATCGCCAGGCCGATGCGATCCTTGATCGAACCGCCGGGGTTCTGCGATTCGAGCTTGAGGAACAGCGTGCACGGGCCAGTATCGAAACGGCTGACGCGCACCAGCGGCGTATTGCCAATCAGTTCGAGTACGGCGGGACGGGAGTCAGTGGGCATGTCGTCACCTCGCTACGCAAATTAGCACTGGATGGACAGCAACCGGCGGCGAATCATCGCGCGCCAGTCACAAGCAAAGTCTCGCTTGGACCATAGGCCGGGATGGCGCCACCCGCAACTTGCACAGCCAGCCGGTCGTGTCGCCCGAACGACAATGCCCGCAGCCGCAACCTGGTTCAGCCTGTAAGAAAGTGGAACGTGTATCCGTAGGAATGCTCTATAACTTCAAGGTCTTTTTTGATCGAATGATTTTTCCTGTTGCCTACGAGGTTTCCCATGACTGTCACCGTCAACACCGTCTCCGCCGAAGGTTTTCGTCACAGCGTCCAGATCGATGACCACGAACTCTTTGCCGACGAACCGACATCCGCCGGCGGCGAAGGCTCGGCGCCCGAGCCACACGATTACTTCGACGCAGCCCTGGGTGCCTGCAAGGCCCTGACCCTGAAGATGTACGCGAAGAAGAAAGACATCCCGCTGACCGGTGTCACGGTCGAAGTCAAACGAGACAACAGCGAAGAGCAGAAGGGTAAATATGCCCTGCACGTCAAACTGACACTCAAGGGTGTGCTCACCGACGCCCAGCGCGATGAGCTGCACCGCGTGGCCGACCGTTGCCCCGTCCACAAGCTGATGACCACCACCGAGGTGAGTATCGAAACCCATCTGGCCGAAGGCGCTTTCAGCCAATAGCGGCAAGGGCTGTGCAGGCGGGTTATGCTCCACGCGTCACCCGCTTAGCCTGGAATACACCATGAACACTGCGCTCGTGATCCGCCCCCGCACCGAAGATGTCGAAGGCCAGCCGATTCTTCGGCCGCTGCCGTCCGCCAAATGCCGCAGCGTCGGGCCTTTCGTGTTTTTTGACCACATGCTGCAAACCCGTTATCCGGCTGGTAAAGGCATGAACATCCGACAGCATCCGCACATTGGTCTGTCCACCCTCACCTACTTGTTCGAAGGGCAAATCCAGCACAAGGACAGCCTCGGCTCCGATCAAGTGGTGGACGCCGGTGATGTCAGCTGGATGACTGCAGGCAGCGCGATTGCCCACGTCGAGCGCACGCCTGAGGCGTTGAAGGACAAGGGCTTCACGATGCACGGTTTACAGATTTGGCTGGCCTCACCGAAAGATAAAGAGCACGGTCCCGGACACTACAGTCACCATCCGGCGGCCACGCTGCCGGTCAGCGATAACCTTGGGGTGAAGATCCGGATGATTGCCGGGTCAGGCTTTTGCCTGGAATCACCGGTCCCGGTGCTTTCTCCTACGCTGTATGCCGAATTGAACCTGCAAACGGCGACGACGCTGCTGATTCCTAACGAGCATGAAGAGCGGGCGTTATATGTCCTGGACGGCGAGGTGCAACTGGAGGGCGAGCTGATAGAACCGCATTCGCTGGTGGTGTTGCCGGTTGGGGAAGAGATGACGCTGTTCGCAGAGAGCGACTGTCATGCCGTGCTGTTTGGTGGGGCGCCGCTGGATGGGCCACGGCGGATCAACTGGAATTTTGTGGCGAGTGATCCGGCGTTGATCGATGAGGCTCGTCGGCGCTGGGCGGCCGGGGATTGGCCGACGGTTCCGGGGGAAAGCGAGCGGATAGAATTACCCTAATTTGCATCGCCTGTGATCGTTCCCACGCTCCGCGTGGGAATGCAGCCCGGGACGCTCCGCGTCCCTGCCGAAGCGGACGCAGACCGTCCATTGAAGCATTCCCACGCAGAGCGTTGGAACGATCAACGGTTAACCTTTAAACACTTCATCCAGCAAATTATGCATCGACGTAAACGCACGCCCCGCCGTCTTCGCGTCATACATCATCATGCCCGGCACATTGGCATGCGGATCGGTGAAGGAATGCACCGCGCCACCGTAGCTCAACAGTTGCCAATCCACGCCCGCCGCATTCATTTCTTCTTCAAACGCCGGCAGTTGCTCTTTCGGCACCAATGGGTCGGATGCACCGTGCAGCACCAACACCGAGCCTTTGATGTTTTTTGCGTCCGCCGGATTCGGCGAATCCAGCGTTCCGTGAAACGACACCGCAGCTTTCACTGGCGCACCGGTACGAGCCAGATCCAGGGCGCAGCAACCGCCGAAGCAGAAACCAAAGGTTGCCAGTTTCGAGGCATCGACCGCCGCTTCGTCCTGGATTTGCAGTTGATCTAACGCTGCTTGCATGCGTTTGCGCAACAACGGGCGGTCATGCTTGAGCGGCATCATTGCGGCACCCGCCTCGTCGCCGTTCTGCGGACGGACCGACTGGCCGTAGAGGTCCGCGATCAACACCACATAACCCTTGGACGCCACGGACTTGGCGATCTCCTCGGCACCGGCGCTGACACCCATCCAGTTCGGCGCCATCAACAACCCCGGACGCGGGCCTTTATGGTCAGCGTCGAAGGCGAGACGGCTTTCATACGACTGGCCATCAATCTGATAAACGACGGAACGAACAGTGATTTGGCTCATGACTCACTCCCAGTAAAAGACACCAGAATAAAAAAAACCCGCCGAAGCGGGTTTTTGTACAACGCAGTTAAACCGACAGTTCAACCAACAGCTTGTTGAGACGGCGCACGTACGCCGCCGGGTCTTTCAAGCTGTCACCGGCTGCCAGGGCCGCCTGATCGAAGAGAATGTGCGACAGATCGCCAAAGCGCTCATCGCTCTGCTCGTTGTCGAGCTTCTCGATCAGCGGGTGAGCCGGGTTGAATTCAAAAATCGGCTTCGATTCCGGAACCTTCTGACCGCTGGCTTCCAGGATCTGACGCATCTGCATGCCCAGGTCCTGCTCGCCGATGGCCAGAATCGCCGGGGAATCGGTCAGACGGTGCGAAACCCGCACTTCAGCAACGGAGTCGCCCAGTGCAGTTTTCAGACGCTCAACCAGACCTTCTTTGGACTTGGCAACTTCTTGCGCGGCTTTCTTGTCCTCTTCCGAGTCAAGGTTGCCGAGGTCCAGGTCACCGCGAGCCACGTCGACAAAGCTCTTGCCGTCGAAGTCGCTGAGGTAGCTCATCAGCCACTCGTCGATGCGGTCGGTCAGCAGCAGCACTTCGATGCCTTTCTTGCGGAAGACTTCCAGGTGCGGGCTGTTTTTGACTTGCGCATAGGTTTCGCCGGTCAGGTAGTAGATCTTGTCCTGACCTTCCTTGGCGCGAGCCAAGTATTCGGCCAGACCCACCACTTGCTCGCCTTCTTCACCGTTGGTCGATGCGAAACGCAGCAAGCCAGCGATTTTCTCTTTGTTGGCGAAGTCTTCTGCCGGGCCTTCTTTCATGACCTGGCCAAAGTTTTTCCAGAAGCTTTTGTATTGCTCAGGCTCGTTCTTCGCCAGCTTTTCCAGCATGTCGAGAACGCGCTTGGTCAGCGCCGACTTCATGGAATCGATGATCGGGTCTTTCTGCAGGATTTCCCGCGACACGTTCAGCGACAGGTCGTTGGAATCGACCACGCCTTTGATGAAGCGCAGGTACAGCGGCAGGAACGACTCGGCCTGATCCATCACGAACACGCGTTGCACATACAGCTTCAGGCCTTTCGGCGCTTCACGCTGGTACAGATCGAACGGAGCACGGGCCGGCACATAGAGCAGCGAGCTGTATTCGAGCTTGCCTTCGACCTTGTTGTGGCTCCAGCTCAGCGGGTTCTCGAAGTCGTGAGCGACGTGTTTGTAGAACTCCTGGTATTCCTCGTCCTTGACCTCGGTACGCGGACGGGTCCACAGGGCGCTGGCGCGGTTGACGGTTTCCCATTCAACGGCCGGTTGCTCTTCGCCTTCGACGGCTGCCACTTCTTTCGGCAACTCGATCGGCAGCGCGATGTGGTCGGAGTACTTCTTGATGATGTTGCGCAGGCGCCAGCCATCGGCGAATTCGTCTTCAGCCGCCTTCAGGTGCAGGACGATGCGGGTGCCGCGCTCGGCTTTCTCAACGGTGGCAACCTCAAAATCGCCTTCACCCTTGGACGACCAGTGCACGCCTTCGTTGGCAGCATCGCCGGCACGACGGCTGAACACGTCAACTTTGTCGGCGACGATGAATGCAGAGTAGAAACCCACACCGAACTGACCGATCAGGTGCGAGTCTTTTTTCTGATCGCCGGAGAGATGTTTCATGAAATCGGCAGTGCCGGATTTGGCGATGGTCCCCAAGTGGGTGATCGCCTCTTCTCGGCTCATGCCGATGCCGTTGTCTTCGAGGGTGACGGTTTTAGCGTCCTTGTCGAAGCTCACACGGATTTTCAGCTCGGCGCCACCTTCCAGCAACTCAGGCTTGGACAAGGCTTCGAAACGTAATTTGTCTACAGCGTCAGAGGCGTTCGAGATCAATTCGCGAAGGAAAATTTCCTTGTTGGAATACAGCGAATGGATCATGAGGTGCAGCAGCTGCTTCACCTCGGTCTGGAAGCCCAGGGTTTCCTTTTGAGTTTCCACACTCATGGTCATCAAACTCCAATCAGATGGCAGTGGCCGCGACCTTCAGGGTCGACGGCGGGTTGTCATCAGAGTTTGGGGCTGAGTTCAGGATTTCAAGGGCTCTTCGATTTTGAAATGAGCACGGGCCGTGGCAATCGGTTCGGCTTCGGTACTTTGCCAGGCCGTAATCGCAACGTTGGCCACCCGGCGACCCTGACGGCAAACCTGGCATCGGGCCCAGGTGTCGCGAAACTGCCCCGCACGCAGGTAGTCGAGGGAGAAGTCGATGATCTTCGGCACGCCTGGCGAACCGGTGAAAATCAGCAGGTGCAACGCTGCGCACAGTTCCATGAACCCGGCGATCACGCCGCCATGAATCGCCGGCAATAAAGGGTTACCAATGTTGTCCTTGTTGGCCGGCAAGCGAAACAGCAGATCATCCCCCACCCGCGAACATTCGACGCCGATCAGTTTGGCGTAAGGAATCAGGTGCAGCAGCGAGGCGTAGTCGCCCTGTTCATGTGCTTTCTGAAGTTGTTCCTTGAAGGCGTCGGTCATTTCGCACCTCTGGCGATGACGCCGCCAAAACCTTTGGTGCCTTTGATGGCTTTGCCCATGCGCATGAAGGTGCCCACCACATGGGCGATGGGTTGCTCGGGATCGTCCTGATAGGCGAAACCGCGGGCAAAGATCACATCCGTGGTCACCCGGTAGCACTGAGCAAAACCGAAGACATCTTTGTGAGGTTCAGCAGCGTGCATGTAGTCGATGCGCAAGTCGAGGGTCGGACAGACCTCAAATTCGGGTAGCACGCAGAGGGTGGACATGCCGCAGGCAGTGTCCATCAGCGAGGTCAGCGCTCCGCCATGGATCACGCCAGTTCGCGGGTTGCCAACAATTTGAGGACTGTACGGCAGGATGACGGTTAGCCCGTCGCTGCTGGCGCTGTGAACCCGCAGCCCAAGTACCTGACAATGCCGCAGCGCCGATAGAAATCGCGTAGCGCGCTCAAAAACGGGGTTTTCAGCCATTTTGATCCAACTCTTCTTAGTGTTCAGGCAACGCACTTGGCGTTTAGTAAAAGTTCCCGACAGAATAATCTTATATATCTGTATGAATTGAGGAACTTAACGCTGCAGGCTGCGCTCGAAAGACCAGTAGATATATTTCCATAAGGAGAAACACCCCATGCGTAAGACTTTAGCTATTGCCTTGATGTTGACCGCTTCCCTCGGTCTCGCAGCCTGCGATAAAAAATCCGAGGACAAAGCTCAAGATGCTAACCAACATGCTGAGCAAGCTCAGCAAGACATGAACAAAGCTCAGGATAAAGTGAACGACGCTGCGAAAGAAAACGCCGAAGCCGCCAAAGCTCAGGCTGAATCGAACGAAGCTGCAGCAAAAGAAGCACCTAAAAACTAAAACAGTTTTTAGCGTGATAAAGAAAACCCGCCAAGTGCGGGTTTTCTTTTGTCTGCTTTTTTTTTGCAGTGCAGGCGTTACAGCAAAATAGTTCTAAAAGTCGGACTAATCATTAACAGCAACGAACACACGAGTCCGACGAACCACACCAGACTCCGTTGCCAGGCCAGGTCAACCCAATAGCACAGCAAATAAATGATTCGCGTAATCACGAAGACGATTGCCAGCAAGTCGATCAGCCACCCCGCCGTCTGCGTGGTGTGAGCCATCAACACCCCCACCGCGAACAGAATAAACGCCTCAAAACAGTTTTGATGAGCCGCCAACGCACGGGCACCAAAGCCTGTCAGTTGCGCCTGTTGCTGACGCGGCAGATGGTTGTCGTAACCGCCCAGCTCGTTCATCGCCTTGGCCACGGGAATCTTTGCCACGAAAATCAGCAAGGCACTGATAAACACACACCAGAACGGAATACTCATCAAGCGGCCTCTTTGTTCGCTTCGGGCAATGGCGCCTCTGTAGGTGTATAGACCATCACGTCGAGAACGTCGGAATGAAACTCCCGGCGATACAACACCAGCACCACACCGGCGCTCATCAACATGAACAGCCATGGGCTGACGAACCAGGCCAGCATGGTCATGCCGAAGTAGTAAGCGCGCAGGCCGAAGTTGAACTGGTTGGCGGCCATGGAGATGACGCGCGCCGCTCGGGCCGCGAAGGCTTTACGCTCCTGCTCGGAAACGTGACGCTCACCGACCATTGGCGCCGAGCCAATCAGAATCGCCGCGAAGTTGTACTGGCGCATGCACCAGCTGAACGTAAAGAACGCATAGACAAACACCAGCGCCAGACACAGCAACTTGATCTCCGACATCCCTTGGGAGGCCTGCTGCACCATCGGGATATCCGCCAACAACGACACTGCCCTATCGGAGGCTCCGAGCACCGTGAGAATGCCGGCGAGGATAATCAGTGTGCTGGAGGCGAAGAATGAGGCATTGCGTTCCAGGTTACCGACCACGCTGGCATCAGCGATGCGGTTGTCGCGCAACAGCATGCGGCGCATCCAGTCTTCGCGATAAAGGTGCAGCACACTGGCCAGACACGCGGTGTCGCGGCCCTTCCACGACGCATAGCGGGTGTAGCCGCCCCAGCAGATGACGAACCAGAGCGCGGCGAGGATGTGGATCATATTGGCGTGGATGAACGACATGCAGGTCCTTGTGATGTAGATGCTGAACACCGAAACCTTGTGGGAGCGAGCCTGCTCGCGAAAGCGGTGGATCAGCCAACATTTCAGTTGAATGTAAAACCGCCTTCACGCCCTGAGCCTTTCCGTCAACACGGTTTTGCTGTGTCCGGCTCGCTGGTCAACGGTGAGCCGTGCCGGAGCAAGGCTTGTAAATAAACCTTTTCGTCGTACACGGTGCTGCTCTTCCAGCACTGATAAACGATCCGGATCCACTTGAACGCCAGGGCCCTGAGGGCCGCTTGGTATGAGCAGCCTTTGGCCCTTTGCTGGCGATAATAAGCCTCTGCCCACACCGATTGATTGATGCTGTGTGCAGCCCACTCAACAAAGGTCTGGCGCAAAAAAGTTGCGCATTGATAGCGCCAGTGGACGACTTTTTTCTTGCCACTGCGTTCGGTGACCGGGGCAATCCCGGCATATCGCTGCACAGCACTGGCATCCTTGAAGCGATCACGCTGCTCACCAAAGGCGACCATCAACCGTGGTGCAAGCTGCTGTCCCGCGCCGGGCAAGGCCTTGAAGAGTCGATAGTCGGCCAGGGTGTTGGCAGTTTTTTCGATCTCCCGATCAAAATCTTTGATCGCCGTGATGACCCCTTTCAGTTGCGAGACCAGGGCCAGCACATACAGCGCTGAAGGACTGACCACGCCTGGATCTTCAGTCAACGGCATGGCTTTGGCGATCAATGCCAAACGCTGCTGATTGAGCTCAGCATGGCGAACATTATGCGCGTGAAGGAACTTCAAAACGCTGGCTGGCCGAGCGTGCTTAAGCACTTCAAATGTCGACCAGCGCGCCAAAAACTCACAGAAAACCAGCGTGTCATGGTCATGAAACAGCTCAAGAGCCAACGGATAATACTGTTTGAGCATGCAGACCAGACGATTGCTGATCTTGACCCGGTCATCGACCAACCCGCGGCGATGTTCGGTCAGGCTGGCGAGCGAACGCATGGCGGAGCTTTGCTGGACCAGTTGAGGAAACCGTTCGGGGTGATTCAGCAACAGCTCAAGCGCCCATTGAGCATCCGTTGGATCATCCTTGGCGCCACTGGGGACGAAGGTTTTACGGTGCCGGGCCAAGATGCTCGGATTGATCGGAAAGATACAAAAAAACTCATATTTTTGCAGAGCCGCTATCAGTGGCCCTTTGTTCAACTCCACGGCGATCGCGATCGGGCCACCGTAACGTTGATGCAGCGACTTGGCCCAGCGATCAATCGACTCGGGCTTGTGGTCGATGACCTCGAAACTCCGCTGCGCCTCTCCAGCAATCTGCAAACAGATGTCGTGCTTGGCGTCTGCCCAATCAATTCCGATATAAGCAGTGAAATTCTGAGACAGGAGCGTTTGCATGGAACACCTCCACAGGCGCTAAAGTACATGCAGGGACATGCATGCTTGCGTCCAGCGAAGGCGATATAGAGAGCCGTGTCGGGCTTTCCCTGAGAATTCGTTAGAGGGCGCAAGCGCACCTGTGGACTCGAAGGTGAAGGCGTAATCATCGAGTGCTGCGCGAGCATATTCGTAGCCCGCAGGTGCATGTTCCTTCCTCGCCGACAGCCAACTTCCAGCGAAGTCAGTATGGAAGAGAAAGGAACGGACTACCTATATCGCGAGCAGGCTCGCTCCCACATGGGATTTGCAGTGCTTCGACGTTAGCTGACAAAAAAAGACACTGCATCACGCCCATAAAAAATGCCCCGAATCGATTGATACGGGGCATTTCCATGTGTGTTCATGGCCTGCTTGTGGCAGGCCATAAAGCGGCTTAAGCCAGGGCTTCTTCGCGCTTGCCCAGCAGACGATCGCAGACCACCGCGACGACCAGGGTCATGACCGACGGCACCAGCCAGGCCAGGCCCTGCTCGCTCAGCGGCAGGTGGGACATCTGAGTCGGCATCCAGTCCGCCAGGCCCGCGCCCTTGAGGGCGTCGATCAGGCCGAAGATGAACGACACCAGCATCACCGGGCCGACGATGCGGCCCTGCTCATGCCAGAAGTCCTTGCAGAAGCTCAGGGCTACCAGGGCAATGCACGGCGGGTAGATCGCGGTCAGCACCGGGATCGAGAACGCAATCAGCTTGGTGAGGCCCAGGTTGGACACCAGCAGCGAGAACACGGCCAGGATGATGACCAATGTCTTGTAGGACAGCGGCAGCACACGGCTGAAGTATTCGGCGCAGGCGCAGGTCAGACCCACCGCCGTCACCAGACAGGCCAGGGAGATCAGCACCGCCAGAAAGCCGCTGCCCAGAGAGCCGAAGGTGTGTTGCACGTAAGCGTGCAACACCGCCGCGCCGTTGGTGGCACCTGCGGCCACTTCATGGCTACCCGAACCGAGACGGAACAGGCTGACGTAAACCAGCGCCAGACCCACGCCGGCAATCAGCCCGGCAATGATCGCGTAACGGGTAATCAACACCGGCGACTCGACGCCACGGGAACGGATCGCGTTGACGATGACAATGCCGAATACCAGTGCGCCCAGGGTATCCATGGTGAGGTAACCATTGATGAAGCCTTGGGAGAACGGTGCCGCCACGTATTCCGGGGTGGCTACGCCGACATCACCGGCCGGCAATGCAAACGCTGCGATGCCGAGAGCGGCCAGGGCGATGATCTTCAGCGGCGCGAGGAAACGTCCTACGGTATCCAGCAGTCGGCCCGGATAGAGCGAGATGAAGAACACCAGAAGGAAGTACACCGAACTGTAGAGGAACAACGCCAGCGGGCTCTCGCCAGTCAGCGGCGCCAAGCCCACTTCGAACGACACGGTGGCGGTACGCGGTGTCGCGAACAGCGGGCCGACAGCGAGGTAGCACGCGGCCGCCAGCAGGCCACCGGCGATTTTACCGATCGGGCTGCTCAAGGCATCCATGGCGCCACCGACCTTGGCCAGGGCGACAATGGTGATCACTGGCAAGCCGACCGCGGTGATCAGAAAGCCCAGCGCCGCCATCCAGACATTTGGACCGGACTGCAGACCGACGATAGGCGGGAAGATGATGTTGCCAGCCCCGACAAACAGGGCAAACGTCATAAAACCAAGTGCCAGGATGTCCTGGCCTTTCAACACTTTCATTAAGGAAATACCACACTACTGAATCGGAATTTAGAGAGGGATTTCCCTGAGGGTGGGGGAAATGCTGTCGGTCCGTATAGGACTGACCCGTTTAGCGCGTAGCAACCTTGTGGGTCGCGGACACAAAAATGGCTGTTAGCCTAACGAATTTGCCCGACAAACGCACTGTTAGGGTGCGAACTATGCGATACGCGACATTTCTGTGTCGCGTTTACATATTTAATTTACCTGCCTCGGACCAGATCGTTCCCACGCTCTGCGTGGGAATGCATCACGTGACGCTCTGCGTCACATCCAAAAGCGAAACGCGGAGCGTCCCCGGCGGCATTCCCACGCGGGAGCGTGGGAACGATCATCCCGGAAACGACAAAGGCCACCCGAAGGTGGCCTTTGTCTGGTGAAGCGTCAGTTAAGCGCGAGGCTTACTTGACTGCCCAACCGGTCAGCTCGGACAAAGCCTTGCCGATGTCTGCCAGCGAACGCACGGTTTTAACGCCTGCGTCTTCCAGGGCAGCAAACTTCTCGTCTGCAGTGCCTTTGCCGCCAGAGATGATTGCGCCAGCATGGCCCATGCGCTTGCCTGCAGGGGCAGTCACACCAGCGATGTAGGAAACAACCGGTTTGGTCACGTGTGCCTTGATGTAGGCAGCCGCTTCTTCTTCAGCCGAACCGCCGATCTCACCGATCATTACGATCGCTTCGGTCTTCGGGTCTTCCTGGAACAGCTTCAGGATGTCGATGAAGTTCGAACCCGGGATCGGGTCACCACCGATGCCGACGCAAGTCGACTGACCGAAACCGGCGTCAGTCGTCTGCTTCACAGCTTCGTAGGTCAGGGTGCCGGAACGGGAAACGATACCGACTTTACCTGGCAAGTGAATGTGACCTGGCATGATGCCGATCTTGCATTCGCCTGGAGTGATCACGCCTGGGCAGTTAGGACCGATCAGGACTACGCCCAGCTCGTCGCACTTGACCTTGGCATCCAGCATATCCAGGGTAGGAATGCCTTCAGTGATGCAAACGATCAGCTTGATGCCGCCGAAGGCTGCTTCCAGGATGGAGTCTTTGCAGAAAGGAGCTGGAACGTAGATCACGCTGGCGGTGGCGCCAGTGGCAGCTACAGCGTCTTTCACGGTGTTGAACACTGGCAGGCCCAGGTGCTCGGTGCCACCTTTACCAGGAGTAACGCCACCTACCATCTTGGTGCCGTATTCGATGGCTTGCTGGGTGTGGAAACTACCTTGCGAACCGGTAATACCCTGGCAGATAACTTTGGTGTCTTTATTGATCAGGACGCTCATTATTTGCCCTCCGCAGCTTTGACAACTTGTTGAGCAGCGTCGGTCAGGCTGGTAGCAGCGATGATGTTCAAACCGCTTTCTGCCAGTACTTTAGCGCCCAGCTCAGCGTTGTTGCCTTCAAGGCGAACAACAACCGGGATTTTCACGCCGACTTCTTTCACAGCGCCGATGATGCCTTCGGCAATCATGTCGCAACGAACGATGCCGCCGAAGATGTTGACCAGTACTGCAGCGACGTTAGTGTCGGACAGGATGATCTTGAACGCTTCGGTCACGCGTTCTTTGGTAGCACCGCCGCCCACGTCGAGGAAGTTGGCTGGTTTGCCGCCATGCAGGTTGACGATGTCCATGGTACCCATGGCCAGGCCAGCACCGTTGACCATGCAACCGATGTTGCCTTCCAGCGCTACGTAGTTCAGTTCGAACTTGGCAGCGTGCGCTTCGCGCGGATCGTCTTGCGACGGATCGTGAAAAGTCTTCAGCTTAGGCTGACGGTACATCGCGTTGGCGTCGATGTTGATCTTGGCGTCGAGGCAATGCAGATCGCCGTCAGCCTTGATCACCAGCGGGTTCACTTCCAGCAGAGCCAGGTCGTGATCCTTGAACAGTTTGGCCAGACCTACGAAGATCTTGGCGAACTGAGTAACTTGCTTGCCTTCCAGACCCAGCTGGAATGCCAGCTCGCGACCCTGGAATGGCTGAGCGCCAACCAGTGGATCGATAGTGGCCTTGAGGATTTTCTCAGGGGTGTCGTGAGCGATTTTCTCGATGTCCACGCCACCTTCGGTGGAAGCCATGAACACGATACGACGGCTCGAACGGTCAACGACAGCGCCCAGGTACAGCTCTTTAGCGATATCAGTGCACGATTCAACCAGGATTTTGGTGACTGGCTGACCATTGGCATCAGTCTGGTAAGTCACCAGACGCTTGCCCAACCACTGTTGAGCGAATGCTTTAGCGTCTTCTTTGCTGCGAACCAGCTTGACGCCGCCCGCTTTACCGCGACCACCTGCGTGAACCTGGGCTTTGACAACCCATTCGGTCCCGCCGATTTTGTCGCACGCTTCTGCTGCTGCTTCCGGGGTGTCTACGGCGAAACCCTGGGATACTGGCAGGCCGTATTCAGCGAACAGCTGCTTACCCTGATACTCGTGAAGATTCATGCTAATTACCGTCTTCGTTAGGTACTGCGCATTCGGTGCTGCACTTGTTCAAGTGCCGCACCACCTGTGACTGCTGCTTGCGTAGGTGTTCCGGATAACCGGTGAGACTACGCAAGGCTGCGTCCGGCGGACATTCCGCGGTGAGTCTTGCACGCAAGGCTCACGACGGGCCTTCCGCCGTGGTTTCTTATTGTCTTGTCTTAACGCTTCTTGCGGTTGGCGATGTGAATGGCGCCGCCATTCACTGCCAGAGCAGCTTCGTGCAGGGCTTCGGACAGGGTCGGATGGGAGAAAACCATCATGCCCAGGTCTTCGGCACTGGTGCCGAATTCCATACCGATCGCGCCCTGCTGAACCAGTTCTGCAGCGCTCGGGCCAATCACGTGGACGCCCAATACGCGGTCAGTCTTGGCATCAGCAATGACTTTCACGAAACCGCCGGTGTCGTTGGCTGCCATGGCACGGCCACTGGCTGCAAACGGGAAAGTGCCGACGTTAACTTCAACGCCTTCAGCTTTCAAGGTTTGCTCGGTTTTACCGACCCACGCGATTTCCGGGTGAGTATAAATAACAGACGGGATCAGGTCATAGTTGATCTGGGCTTTGTGGCCCTTGATGCGCTCTACAACCATGATGCCTTCTTCGGACGCCTTGTGCGCCAGCATCATGCCGCGAACCACGTCACCGATCGCGAAAACGCCCGGAACGCTGGTCGCGCACTGGTCGTCAACGAAAACGAAACCACGTTCGTCGATCGTCACACCGCTGTCAGCCGCCAGCAGCTCGGTGGTCACCGGACGGCGACCAACGGCAACGATCAGCTTGTCGAAGGTGATGTTCTGTTCGCCATTGGCATCGGTGTAGTTCACAACGACTTCGTCGCCATTCACTTTGGAACCGGTGACGCGAGCGCCCAGCTTGATGTCCAGACCTTGTTTGGTCAGGGTTTTGTAGGCTTCTTTGGAAACCGCTTCGTCAGCCGCTGGCAAGAACTTTTCCAGTGCTTCCAGAACCACGACTTCAGAACCCAGACGGGACCAGACCGAACCCAGTTCCAGACCGATTACGCCAGCGCCGATCACGCCCAGACGCTTGGGTACCGATTGGAATTCCAGCGCGCCAGTCGAATCGACGATCACGTTCTGGTCAACCGGAGCCGGTGGAATGTCGATCGGACGCGAGCCCGAAGCCAGAATCACGTTCTCGGCTTCAATGATTTCGACGGTGCCGTCTGGCTTGGTCAGTTCAACTTTCTTGCCGGCCAGCAGTTTGCCGTGGCCTTGCAGGGAAGTGACGCCGTTCGCCTTGAACAGGGTTGCAACGCCAGAGGTCAGGCCTTTGACGATGTTGGCTTTACGGCCAACCATTGCAGCCACGTCCATGGTCACGCCAGCGTGATTGATACCGTGGATCGCGAAGCCTTCTTTGGCTTCCTTGTATTTCCAGGAGCTGTCCAGCAGCGCCTTGGATGGAATGCAACCGACGTTCAGGCAAGTACCGCCGAGGGCGAGTTTGCCTTCCTTGTCGGTGTATTTCTCGATGCAGGCAGTGGAGAGGCCCAGTTGCGCTGCTTTAATGGCAGCCACGTAGCCGCCAGGGCCCGCGCCAATCACTACCACGTCGAATTTCTGAGTCATGTGTCATTCCTTTTCGAATCAAACCGGACGGCCCCTTTTGGGGACCGTCGTGGGACGAAGCTGGTCATTACAGAAGGGCCGTCCATCACTGGACGGCCCGTGCAACGAAATCAGATATCCAGCAGCAAACGAGCCGGGTCTTCCAGCAGGTTCTTGATGGTAACCAGGAAGGTCACAGCTTCTTTGCCATCGATCAGACGGTGATCGTAGGACAGAGCCAGGTACATCATCGGACGGATAACGACTTGACCGTTGATCGCCATAGGACGCTGCAGAATGTTGTGCATGCCCAGGATAGCCGCTTGTGGCGGGTTGACGATCGGGGTCGACATCATCGAACCGAAGGTACCACCGTTAGTGATGGTGAACGTACCGCCGGTCATCTCGTCCATCGACAGTTTGCCGTCACGAGCCTTCTTGCCAAAGGTGGCGATGCCGCCTTCGATTTCAGCCAGGCTCATCAGTTCGGCGTTACGCAGAACCGGTACAACCAGACCGCGGTCGCTGGAAACTGCAACACCAACGTCGGCGTAGCCGTGGTAAACGATGTCGGCACCGTCGATCGAGGCGTTGACAGCCGGGTAGCGTTTCAGCGCTTCGGTGGCCGCTTTCACGAAGAACGACATGAAGCCCAGGCGCACGCCATTGTGGGACTTCTCGAACAGGTCCTTGTACTTCGAACGCAGCGCCATGACTTCGGTCATGTCGACTTCGTTGAACGTGGTCAGCATCGCCATGTTCGACTGAGCTTCAACCAGACGCTCGGCAACCTTGGCACGCAGACGGGTCATTGGAACGCGTTTTTCAACGCGGTCACCGGCGGCGAACACTGGAGCAGCGGCGGCAGGCGCAGCAGCCTTGGCAGGCGCGGCAGCCGGAGCGGCTTTCTTGGCAGCAACAGCAGCGACTACGTCTTCCTTGGTCACACGACCGCCTTTGCCAGTACCGGCAACGGAAGCGATGTTGATGCCGTTTTCTTCAGCCAGCTTGCGAGCAGCCGGTGCAGCAACAGGATCGTCTTCGCCTTCTGCCGCTGGAGCAGCAGCCTGTGCAGCGGCCGGAGCAGCGGCCGGAGCAGCGGCAGCGGCTGGAGCGGCAGCAGCGCCGCCCGCTTCGATGGAGCCCAGGACTTCGTCGGACAGAACGGTGTCGCCTTCGTTTTTGACGATAGCGCCCAGCACGCCGTCAGCGGTGGCCAACACTTCCAGTACGACTTTGTCGGTTTCGATATCGACGATCAGGTCATCGCGCTTGACGGCGTCGCCCGGCTTTTTGTGCCAGGTGGCAACGGTGCCATCGGCAACCGATTCCGGGAAAGTGGGGGCTTTGATTTCGATAGCCATTATCTGTGGGTCCTTAAATTCGGTTTCAGGTGCGCGAAGGCGTTAAACAGTAAAGGCGTCTTGCAGCAGTTTTTCTTGCTGCTCAGCGTGCATCGATGCGTAACCACAAGCAGGTGCAGCAGAGGCATCACGGCCCGCGTATTCGAGTACGAGAGACTTGTTGTGATTGCCAACGATGCGACGCATGTGGTGTTGGCTGCAGTACCAGGCACCCTGGTTCATCGGCTCTTCCTGACACCAAACGATATGTTTGAGGTTGGTGTACGGAGCCAGGACTTCGTTCAAGTCGTCCTCAGGGAATGGGTACAGCTGCTCGATACGCACGACGGCGATGTCATCACGACCTTCGGCACGGCGTTTTTCCAGCAGGTCGTAGTAGACCTTGCCGCTACACAGAACAATGCGCTCTACCTTTTTCGGGTCTTGAGCATCGATTTCCGAGATAACGGTCTGGAACGAACCTTCGGCCAGATCTTCCAGAGTCGAAACTGCCAGTTTGTGACGCAGCAGCGACTTCGGCGTCAGGACGATCAATGGCTTGCGCAGCGGGCGAATCACCTGACGACGCAGCAAGTGGTAGATCTGAGCCGGCGTCGTCGGCACCGCTACCTGAATGTTGTGCTCGGCGCACAGTTGCAGGTAACGCTCCAGACGAGCCGAAGAGTGCTCCGGCCCCTGACCTTCATAACCGTGCGGCAGCAGCATGGTCAGACCGCAGAGACGGCCCCACTTGTGCTCGCCACTGGTAATGAACTGGTCGATAACCACCTGGGCACCGTTGGCGAAGTCGCCGAACTGGGCTTCCCAGAGAACCAGCGCCTCAGGCGTGGTGGTCGAGTAACCGTATTCGAACGCCAGTACGGCTTCTTCGGACAGGAACGAATCGTACAGATCGAAACGTGGCTGGCCCTTGTACAGGTTTTGCAGCGGGATGTAGGTGCCCGAGTCTTTCTGGTTGTGCAAGACAGCGTGACGGTGCGAGAACGTACCGCGGCCGATGTCCTGACCGGTCATGCGAATCGGGTGACCTTCGAACGCCAGGGTCGCGTACGCCATGGTTTCGGCGTAACCCCAGTTGATCGGCAGGCCGCCGACTTGCATCTTCTGACGGTCTTCGTAGATTTTCGAGACCTGGCGCTGAACCACGAAGCCTTCCGGAATTTCCAGCAGCTTGGCGGACAGTTCCTGCAAGGTTTTCAGATCGAAGCGAGTGTCGTGACGCGCGGTCCAGGCATGGCCCAGATACGGACGCCAGTCCACGAACAACTCTTTGTTCGGCTCTTTGACCAGGCTTTTTACAACATGCAGACCGTTGTCCAACGCGTTGCGGTATTCGTCGACTTTCGCCTGAACACGCTCAACGTCCAGTACACCGCCCTGGGTCAGACGATCGGCATACAGTTCACGCGTGGTGCGCTGCTTGGCGATTTGCTGATACATCAGAGGCTGGGTACCGCTTGGCTCGTCGGCCTCGTTGTGGCCGCGACGACGGTAGCAGACCAGGTCGATCACCACGTCGCGCTTGTACTGCATGCGGTAGTCGATGGCCAGCTGGGTCACGAACAATACGGCTTCCGGATCATCACCATTCACATGGAGGATCGGCGCCTGGATCATCTTCGCAACGTCAGTCGCATACTCGGTGGAACGCGAGTCCAGCGGGTTGCTGATGGTGAAACCGACCTGGTTGTTGATCACGATGTGCACGGTGCCGCCGGTCTTGAAACCGCGAGTCTGCGACATCTGGAAGGTTTCCATGACCACGCCTTGACCGGCGAATGCCGCGTCACCGTGGATGGAGATCGGTAGAACCTTCTCACCGGTAGGGTCGTTGCGACGATCCTGACGAGCGCGAACCGAACCCTCGACCACTGGAGATACAATTTCCAGGTGGGACGGGTTGAACGCCATGGCCAGGTGAACTTCACCGCCGGTGGTCATCACGTTGGACGAGAAGCCCTGGTGATATTTAACGTCACCGGAACCCAGCTCGACCTTCTTCTTGCCTTCGAACTCGTCGAACAGCTCGCGCGGGTTCTTGCCGAAGGTGTTGACCAGTACGTTGAGACGGCCACGGTGGGCCATACCGATAACGATTTCCTTGGTGCCGTAGGAGCCGGAACGCTGGATCAGCTCGTCGAGCATCGGAATCAGACTCTCGCCGCCTTCCAGACCGAAACGCTTGGTACCCGGGTATTTGGTCCCCAGGTATTTTTCCAGACCTTCGCCGGCGGTGACGCGCTCGAGCAGGTGGCTCTTGATGTCGGCGGAGTACGTCGGACGGCCGCGCACGCTTTCCAGACGCTGCTGGAACCACTGGCGCTGCTCGGAATCGGTGATATGCGTAAATTCAGCGCCGATGGTGCGGCAATATGTCTGCTGCAACGCTTCGTGAATTTCGCGTAGGCTCGCCTCCTCTTTGCCGATGAACAGGTCGCCGGCACGGAAGGTCGTATCAAGATCGGCATTGGTCAAGCCGTAATGATTGATCGACAGGTCTGCAGGTGCAGGACGCTGCCACAGCCCCAGCGGGTCAAGCTGGGCTGCCTGGTGGCCACGCATACGGTAGGCCTGGATCAATCGCAGCACTTCAACTTGCTTCTTCTCGTGCTCACTGCTCACGCTGCCGGCGGAAACCGGTTGGGCGCGGCGCTGGTTCTTTGCCAGCAAGACGAAATGATCGCGAATTGTCGAGTGCGAAACATCGGTGGCAGTGTTGCCGTCAGCGGGCAACTTCTGAAAGTAGGTGCGCCACTCTTCTGGCACAGCGTTAGGGTCGTGCAGGTAGAGCTCATAGAGCTCTTCCACATAGGCAGCGTTACTACCGGATAGGTAGGCGCTGTTCCACATGCGCTGCATCACGCTTTCTTGCATGCTTGGTCACCCTCGGTTAGGGGAACACCACCGGCGTCGACACCGAGCACGCTTGCAGAAGTCCGAATGCAGCGACTAAAACAAGCCACTTAGGATCACGCTGATAGTCCGGGTACCAGCCCGGATGCCCCTGCTTGTCTCATTTCTTCAAAATAAGAGCCGCAGCCTTATAAGCTGCTGCTCAGGTTAAAACTACGGCGCCGGTTGAAGCCTGCGCCGCAGCATCTACGGGTACAGCGGTACTGCATTTACAACAGCCGGGTACAGCAGGTGAATCACACGCCGCTTTGCAGCAACATGTTACGTACGTGACCGATGGCCTTAGTCGGGTTCAGGCCTTTCGGGCAGACGTTGACGCAGTTCATGATCCCGCGGCAGCGGAATACGCTGAACGGGTCATCCAGCGAAGCCAGACGCTCGGCAGTCTTGGTGTCGCGGCTGTCTGCCAGGAAGCGATACGCTTGCAGCAGAGCAGCTGGACCCAGGAACTTGTCCGGGTTCCACCAGAAGGACGGGCAAGAGGTCGAGCAGCAAGCGCACAGGATGCACTCGTACAGACCGTCGAGCTTTTCACGTTCTTCAGGGGTCTGCAGACGCTCGATGGCCGGAGCCGGCGTGTCGTTCTGCAGGTATGGCTTAACCTTCTCGTATTGCTTGTAGAAGATGCTCATATCGACGACCAAGTCACGGATAACCGGCAAACCTGGCAGCGGACGAACGATCAGCTTGTTACCTTTTACGACAGCGGACAGCGGCGTGACGCACGCCAGAGCGTTTTTGCCGTTGATGTTCATGCCGTCGGAACCGCAAACACCTTCACGGCAAGATCGACGATAGGAGAAACCCTCGTCCTGCTCTTTGATCAGGGCCAGCACGTCCAGCACCATCAGGTCTTTACCGTTGGTATTGACCTGGAATTCCTGCATGAACGGCGCGGCGTCCTGATCAGGGTTGTAGCGATAAACACTGACTTGCAACATGGCGGCCACCCTTAATAAGTCCGAATCATTGGTTCAAAGGTCGGGACTGTTTTTGGCGAGAAGTTCACGGCACGCTTGGTAACGCGCTTTTCACCCGGGAAATAAAGGGTGTGGCACAGCCAGTTAACGTCATCGCGCTCTTCGAAGTCTTCACGGGCGTGAGCGCCGCGGGACTCTTTGCGGATTTCTGCGGCGATGGCGGTAGCTTCGGCCACTTCCAGCAGGTTCTGCAATTCCAGCGCTTCGATACGAGCGGTGTTGAACGCCTGGCTCTTGTCGTTGATCTTGACGTTGGCGATACGGCCACGCAGATCAGCCAGCTGAGCAATACCCTTCTGCATGTATTCGCCGGTACGGAATACACCGAAGTAGTTCTGCATGCAGCTTTGCAGCTCTTTACGCAGGGTGGCGACGTCTTCGCCCTCGGTACGCGAGTTCAGGCCATCGAGACGCGCCAGGGCAGCGTCGATGTCGGACTGGCGAGCGCGAGTGTAATCGACGCCTTCTTTCAGGGTCTGTTCCAGGAACAGGCCGGCAGCACGACCGAATACCACCAGGTCGAGCAACGAGTTACCGCCCAGACGGTTGGCACCGTGAACCGATACGCAGGCCACTTCGCCTACTGCGAACAGACCAGGGATGATCTGGTCAACGCCGTCGGCGTCCTGGGTGATTGCCTGACCGTGAATGTTGGTCGGCACGCCGCCCATCATATAGTGGCAGGTTGGAACGACCGGAATCGGCGACACGGCTGGATCGACGTGGGCGAAGGTCTTGGACAGTTCCATGATGCCTGGCAGACGGCTGTGCAGAACTTCTTCACCGAGGTGATCGAGTTTCAGCATTACGTGGTCGCCATCCGGACCGCAACCGTTGCCGGCGATGATTTCTTTAACCATCGAGCGAGCAACCACGTCACGACCAGCCAGGTCTTTGGCGTTCGGAGCATAACGCTCCATGAAACGCTCGCCGTGCTTGTTGATCAGGTAACCGCCTTCACCGCGGCAACCTTCAGTAACCAGTACACCAGCGCCGGCGATGCCGGTTGGGTGGAACTGCCACATTTCAATGTCTTGTACCGGCACGCCAGCACGCAGAGCCATGCCGACGCCGTCACCGGTGTTGATCAAGGCATTGGTGGTGGACGAGTAGATACGACCTGCACCGCCGGTCGCCAGTACGGTGGCGTTAGCGCGGACGTACGAGGTTTCGCCGGTTTCGATGCAGATGACGATCATGCCGACAAAGGCACCATCTTCGTTCTTCACCAGGTCGACACCGTAGTATTCGTTGAGGAATACGGTGCCGGCCTTCAGGTTGGCCTGGTACAGGGTGTGCAGCAGTGCGTGACCGGTACGGTCGGCAGCGGCGCAAGTACGGGCAGCCTGGCCACCTTTACCGAAGTCTTTCGACTGACCGCCGAACGGACGCTGATAGATGCGGCCTTGTTCGGTACGGGAGAACGGCAAACCCATGTGCTCGAGTTCGAAGACCGCTTCCGGGCCTACGGAACACATGTATTCGATAGCGTCCTGGTCACCGATATAGTCGGAACCCTTGACGGTATCGTACATGTGCCAGCGCCAGTCATCGTTCGGATCTGCCGAGGCGATGGCGCAGGTGATGCCACCCTGGGCGGAGACAGTGTGCGAACGAGTCGGGAAAACCTTGGTAACCACGGCAGTCTTGTGACCGCCCTGTGCCAGCTGCAGCGCAGCGCGCATGCCAGCACCGCCGCCGCCAATAATAATGGCGTCGAACGAAAGCGTATTAACTGTAGTAGACATGAATCAGATACCCCAAAGAATCTGCACACCCCAGACGAAGTAGGCGAACATCGCAACGCCGCATACTGCCTGGAAGAGGAAACGTACTGCAGTCGCGGACTTGCCCAGCGCCATCGGCGTCAGGTAGTCGGTCGCGATGGTCCACATGCCAACCCAGGCGTGAGCGCCCAGAGCCACCAGGGCCAGCAGACTGAAGATACGCATCCCGTTGCTTGCAAACAGCTCGTGCCATTGGGCGTAGCCAATGCCAGGGTGCGTTGCGAGGTATCCGATCAGGAAAATGAAATAAGCCGCGAGAACAACCGCAGACACACGCTGCGCCATCCAGTCATAGAGACCGGAACGCGACAGGTTCGTTACGCTGGTTACCATATCCAAACTCCCGCCAGAACGATCAACACCGCAGATACGGCGATAATGATTTTCGAGCCCAGCTTGCCGCCTTCCAGCGTCTCACCGATGCCCATGTCCATGATCAAATGGCGCACGCCGGCTACCATGTGATACAGCAAGGCGGAGAGGAGACCCCATGCTACGAACTTGGCCAGCGGACTGGTCAAGCATTCCTTCACCTCGACAAAACCTTCCTCGGAACCCAGAGATTTGCCCAATGCATACAGCATGAAGCCAAGGCCCAGGAAGAGGATAATGCCGGAAACACGGTGAAGAAACGACGTAACGCCGGTGATGGGGAGTTTGATGGTCCTTAGGTCTAGGTTTACAGGTCGTTGGCTTTTCACGGCTTTTTTTCACACTGAAGAGCCCCTAACAATCAGGGCAAAGTTGTTGGGGAGTGCACTGGTCAGGTACCCACCACCCAGGGAGTGCGACCCCCAATAAAGCAGGCCCAAAAGCCCCTGGCGGTCGGTGGCCGAGTATAGACAGTTAGGCTACTAATGACAACGCAATCGCCTTCCCCTAATAGCTCATTGCACAAGTCGGATAAAAGGCGTAAATGGCAGTCAATTTCGAGGAAAAAGTCCAGTTAAAGCCTTCTGGAGCAAGACTTTAGGCAAATTGACATTCGAATTTATCTCACTATAGTGGTGCGGGCCCTGCGTGGGGGGTCTGTCTGATGATTTCAAGCATAAATAGGAGGCCACATGGCTGACAAAAAAGCGCAGTTGATCATCGAGGGCGCAGCCCCCGTCGAGCTGCCCATTTTAACCGGCACCGTTGGTCCCGATGTAATTGATGTTCGGGGCCTGACGGCCACGGGCCGTTTCACCTTTGACCCTGGCTTCATGTCGACCGCCTCTTGCGAGTCGAAGATCACCTATATCGACGGCGACAACGGCATTTTGCTGCACCGCGGCTACCCGATCGAACAGCTGGCTGAAAAGTCGGACTACCTGGAAACCTGCTATCTGCTGCTCAACGGCGAACTGCCGACCGCAGAACAGAAGGCCCAGTTCGTCAGCACCGTGAAGAACCACACCATGGTTCACGAGCAGCTGAAGACTTTCTTCAACGGCTTCCGTCGCGACGCCCACCCAATGGCCGTCATGTGCGGTGTAGTTGGCGCCCTCTCGGCCTTCTACCACGACTCCCTGGACATCAATAACCCGCAGCATCGCGAAATCTCCGCGATCCGCCTGGTTGCCAAGATGCCAACACTGGCAGCGATGGTTTACAAGTACTCGATGGGCCAGCCCATGATGTACCCGCGCAACGACCTGACGTACGCGGAAAACTTCCTGCACATGATGTTCAACACCCCGTGCGAGATCAAACCGATCAGCCCGGTACTCGCCAACGCCATGGACAAGATTTTCATCCTCCATGCCGACCACGAGCAGAACGCATCGACCTCTACCGTACGCCTGGCCGGCTCTTCGGGCGCCAACCCGTTTGCTTGTATCGCTGCCGGCATCGCTGCACTGTGGGGCCCTGCCCACGGCGGCGCGAACGAAGCTGTTCTGACCATGCTCGATGAAATTGGCGATGTGTCGAACATCGACAAGTACATCGCCAAGGCCAAGGACAAGAACGATCCGTTCAAACTGATGGGCTTCGGTCACCGGGTTTACAAAAACCGCGACCCACGCGCCACAGTCATGAAGCAGACCTGCGACGAAGTACTGAAAGAACTGGGCATCACCAACGATCCGCAACTCAAACTGGCCATGCGCCTGGAAGAGATCGCCCTGACCGACCCGTACTTCATCGAACGCTCGCTGTACCCGAACGTCGACTTCTACTCGGGGATCATCCTCAAGGCGATCGGCATTCCAACCAGCATGTTCACCGTAATCTTCGCCTTGGCGCGGACTGTCGGCTGGATCTCCCACTGGAAAGAAATGCTCTCCAGCCCGTACAAGATTGGCCGTCCGCGCCAGCTGTACACCGGCTACGAGTCGCGTGACATCACCAAGCTGGAAGACCGCAAATAAGACCTGTCTTGCGATAACGTCTTAAGCTGCACCGGGAACGGCCTCTATGTAGATAGAGGCCGTTTTTGTTTGTGCGGGAATGGCGGCTCTTTGATCGTGATCTTTTGATCTTTTGATCTTTTGATCTTGCCGTTGCGCTGGCTTTTGATTTTGATCCACCCGCCCTATATCGGGAGGCTGAGTGGAGGCATTCATCCGGGGATTGGCGCGCAGCGCCGTTCGACGCAGTCGAACTCATTGCATGTAGGTCGTAGCGAAGCAGACCGGAGGGCAATGCCCCCGGATGGATGCCGGAGCGAAGGAACGCCGAGCCTTAGCGAGGGGCCGGACGCTCGGGGCGAGACCTTTTGGTTACTTTTGGGGCGTTTGCCAAAAGTGACACGCTGTAAGAGCGGAACCATAATCAGCCGTTACCGCAGCAACGGA
The DNA here is from genome assembly GCF_054897825.1 of Pseudomonas sp. ZS1P83. NCBI lineage: Bacteria > Pseudomonadati > Pseudomonadota > Gammaproteobacteria > Pseudomonadales > Pseudomonadaceae > Pseudomonas > Pseudomonas sp. ZS1P83. Next base: position 1,044,481 of record NZ_CM142706.1, on the reverse strand, counting down.
TATGTACACAATCAAACCGCCCGACAAGCCGTCCAACAAAAAATGCCCCGATCTCTCGACCGGGGCATTTCTGTTTAACGGAGCTTACATAAGCAAACCTGAAGCCTTAGTGAGCAACCGCCCCACTCGCCCCCAAACCAGTCTGCGAACGAACAAACTGAGGGAAAAACAGCGCCCGCTCATTGTCAGCCGCGGTCGACTTGTCAGTAATCGAGAAGAACCAGATCCCGATAAACGCAATGGCCATGGAGAACAACGCCGGGTACTCATACGGGAAGATAGCCTTCTCGTGATGCAGGATCTGCACCCAGATGGTTGGCCCAAGGACCATCAAACCAACGGCACTGATCAGACCCAGCCAGCCGCCGATCATCGCACCACGCGTGGTCAGCTTCTTCCAGTACATGGAAAGCAGTAGCACCGGGAAGTTACAGCTCGCCGCGATGGAGAACGCCAGGCCCACCATGAACGCAATGTTCTGGCTTTCGAACAGAATGCCCAGACCGATCGCCAGCACACCCAGACAGATAGTGGTGATTTTTGAGACGCGGATCTCGTCCTTGTCGTTGGCCTTGCCCTTCTTGATCACGCTGGCGTAAAGGTCGTGAGACACCGCCGTAGCACCGGCCAGTGTCAAACCAGCCACCACAGCCAGAATGGTTGCGAACGCGACTGCCGAGATGAAGCCCAGGAAGATACTGCCACCGACCGCATTAGCCAGGTGCACCGCCGCCATGTTGTTGCCGCCCAACAGCGCGCCAGCAGCATCTTTAAAGGCAGGGTTGGTGCTGACCAGCAGGATCGCGCCGAAGCCGATGATGAACGTCAGGATGTAGAAGTAACCAATGAAGCCGGTTGCATACAGCACGCTCTTGCGAGCTTCTTTTGCGTCACTCACGGTGAAGAAGCGCATCAGAATGTGCGGCAGGCCCGCGGTACCGAACATCAGTGCCAAGCCAAGGGAGAATGCCGAGACCGGATCTTTCACCAGGCCGCCCGGGCTCATGATTGCTTCACCTTTAGGGTGAACCTTGATCGCCTCGGAAAACAGCAAGCTGAAGTCGAAGTTGACGTGCTTCATGACCATCAGCGCCATGAACGTGGCACCGGACAGCAGCAACACCGCCTTGATGATCTGCACCCAAGTGGTCGCCAGCATGCCGCCGAACAGCACGTACATGCACATCAGAATACCGACCAGGATCACGGCGACGTAGTAGTCGAGACCGAACAACAGCTGAATCAGCTTGCCGGCACCGACCATTTGCGCGATCAGGTAGAACGCCACCACCACCAGCGAACCGCAAGCGGACAGCGTGCGGATCTGGGTTTGCCCGAGGCGGTAGGACGCCACATCGGCAAAGGTGTATTTACCCAGGTTACGCAGGCGTTCGGCGATCAGGAAAAGAATGATCGGCCAGCCCACCAGGAAGCCGATCGAGTAGATCAGGCCGTCGTAGCCGGAGGTGAACACCAGGGCGGAAATACCCAGGAAGGACGCCGCCGACATGTAGTCGCCGGCAATCGCCAGGCCGTTCTGGAAGCCGGTGATCTTGCCACCCGCCGCATAGTAGTCCGCCGCCGAATTGTTGCGCTTGGAGGCCCAGTAGGTGATGCACAGGGTCAAACCGACGAACGCCACAAACATCAGGATCGCGGAAACGTTGAGCGGTTGTTTATGCACTTCGCCGGTAAGGGCTTCAGCCGCCCAGGCGCCAGGTGCAAAGGCTGCGATGCTCAATAGAGCCATTAGACGCCGGATCATTGCTGAGCCTCCTTGAGAATCGCATTGTTCAGGTCGTCGAATTCGCCATTGGCGCGTCGTACATAGATTGCAGTCAGGATAAAGGCCGAGAGAATCAGCCCGACACCAATGGGTATCCCCCAGGTAATCGAAGAATCGGGGCTGATTTTCGCGCCCAGAATATGCGGCCCGTAAGCAATCAAAAGGATGAATCCGGAGTAAAGCCCAAGCATGATCGCCGAAAGAATCCAGGCGAATCGTTCTCTCTTGCTAACCAGCTCCTTGAAGAGCGGGCTGTTTTGAATCGAGAGGTAAATGCTGTCGTTCATTGTTTTTATCCTCGCAGCACAGATGAAGTTGTAACGTCATCCACTCTATGCGGCTGCGGAACTGGTTCCAGACGACCTTAGTATTAGAACGACATGACGGTATTGCCATTTCTCAGCAAATAATAATTAGCCTGCTTTGCACCCATCTTCTTTCTACAGGAACGCGGGAATACAAAAGGCCGCTTGGCAGTGATACCAAGCGGCCTCGGAAGGTGCTGACCAGACGCGTCAGCTCAAATCATTTGATCCAGTCTGCAACGCGTTCCGGGTGTTTGGCCACCCAATCCTTCGCTGCGGCTTCAGGTTTGGCACCATCCTGAATGGCCAACATGACTTCGCCGATTTCGTCTTTCGACGCCCACTGGAAGTTCTTCAGGAACTTGGCAACTTCCGGAGCCTTGGTGGCCAGTTCTTTGCTGCCGATGTTGTTCACGGTTTCAGCCGCGCCATAAACGCCTTTCGGGTCATCCAGGAAGCGCAGTTTCCACTTGGCGAACATCCAGTGCGGCACCCAACCGGTGACGGCGATGGATTCGTTTTTCTTCTCGGCACGGGTCAGCTCGGCAATCATGCCGGCGCCGGAACTGGCCTTGAGTTGATACCCGGTCAGATCGTAGTCCTTGATTGCCTGTTCGGACTTGAGCATCACACCTGAACCGGCGTCGATACCAACGATGCGTTTTTTGAAGCTGTCGTCGGTTTTAAGATCGTCAATGGATTTGGCCTTGACGTACTCCGGCACGATCAGGCCGATTTTCGCGTCTTTGAAGTTCGGACCGTAATCGACGACCTGATCCTTGTTCTTGGTCCAGTAATCGCCGTGAGTCACAGGCAGCCACGCAGACATCATGGCGTCGAGCTTGCCGGTGGCCACACCCTGCCACATGATCCCGGTTGCGACGGCTTGCAGCTTCACGTCATAACCCAGCTTCTGCTTGATCACTTCGGCCGCCACATGAGTGGTGGCAACGCTGTCGGACCAACCGTCAACGTAGCCGATGCTCAGGGTTTTGCTCTCGGCATTGGCGAATGTGGAGCCAATCGCAAGTACCAGAGCGGCACTCGCGCCTAAAAGTCGTCGCATCTTCATCGTTACTTCCCCGAAAGTGCTGCGCTCGACGGATGCCGAGTCGCGTCAACGTATTGTTATGGTGCACAGCGCCCCCATCACGCCCACCGCAAACTCCGTCCGAACATCAGCGCGATTTATCTATGAGAACACTGACGCCTCGATCATCAACCTGACGACACTGGCGACCTTCTCTGCCAGCGACCTCAAGGCATCGAGAAACGACATCAGAACGCCATTAATCTAGACCACCGGAAGTCCGCCGGCCAATCCGCCCGAACTTTGCATGTCAAAATTATGCAGGCCACCAAGCACGCGGCAAATGAAGGTAACATGCGCGGCTTTGCTCCCAGACGGCCTGACCATGCCCGCGACATCACGTTTTCCTTTTTTTGCTTATCTATTCGCCTGCCTGCTGGGGCTTTTTGCCCTCGGTGGCTTCTGGTACGGCCTCGGTAAGCCGGTGTTGCTGCCGGATGTGGCCAGCGCGACGCACAAGCTGCAATGCGCCTCCTACACCCCGTTCGACAAAGATCAATCGCCGTTCGATCAGCCGTTCAAGCTGCGCCCCGAGCGCATGGACGCCGACCTCGCGCTGCTGGCGACTCGTTTCGAATGCATCCGCACCTACTCGATGACGGGCCTTGAGGCCCTGCCCGACCTGGCGCGCAAGCACGGCCTGAAGCTGATGATTGGCGCCTGGGTCAACAGCAATCCGGTAGACACCGCCAAGGAAGTCGACCTGCTGATCGCCTCAGCCAACGCGAACGCGGACGTGGTGACCTCGGTGATCGTCGGCAACGAAACCCTGTTGCGTAAGGAGGTCACTGGCGCGCAGTTGGCCAAGCTTATTGATAAAGTCAAAAGCCAAGTCAAACAGCCTGTCACTTACGCCGACGTCTGGGAGTTCTGGCTCAAGCACCCGGAAATCGCCCCGGCAGTGGACTTCCTGACCATCCATTTGCTGCCGTACTGGGAAGACAATCCCTCGAATATCGACGCCGCGCTGCAACATGTAGCCGAGGTGCGTCAGGTGTTCGGTAACAAATTCGCGCCCAAGGACGTGATGATTGGCGAAACCGGTTGGCCGAGTGAAGGCCGTCAACGTGAAACCGCTCTGCCAAGCCGGGTCAATGAAGCCAAGTTCATTCGCTCTTTTGTCATCATGGCGGAGCAGCAAGGCTGGCATTACAACCTGATCGAAGCTTTTGACCAGCCGTGGAAACGCGCCAGCGAAGGTGCGGTCGGAGGTTACTGGGGGCTGTTCGACGCCGATCGTCAGGACAAGGGCGTGCTGGCAGGTCCGGTGTCGAACGTGCCGTACTGGTCGCAGTGGCTGGTGGTGGGCGGTTTGATCTTCCTCGGCACACTGATCCTCGGCGGGCGTGTTCGCAGCACTCGCGCAGCGTTGGTCCTGCCACTGCTGGGTGCGCTGGCGGCTTGCTCGATTGGCGCCTGGGGCGATCTGGCGCGTGTCACCACGCGGTTTGCCAGTGAATGGTTGTGGGTGGCGCTGCTGACGGGTTTGAATCTGTTGGTGCTGGCCCATGCCGCGCTGACCCTGAGCGCACGCACCGGTTGGCGTGAACGTGCATTCAATGCGCTGGAACGTCGGGCTGGCTGGTGGGTGGCAGCGGCGGGGTTTGCCGCTGCGGTGATGATGCTGGAGCTGGTGTTCGACCCACGCTACCGCAGCTTTCCAAGTGTCGCTTTCGTGCTGCCGGCGCTGGTTTATCTGTGCCGCCCGGTAAGCGTGCCGCGTCGGGAGATTGCCCTGCTGACCTTCATCATCGGCGCTGGCATTGCGCCGCAGCTGTATCAAGAAGGGTTGCAGAATCAGCAGGCCTGGGGTTGGGCGCTGGTGAGTGTGTTGATGGTTGCAGCGCTGTGGCGCAGTTTACGGGTTCGCAAGGGCTGATCTGCGAAGCGCCTATGGCGCTTTCGCACAAACTCTGCTCTCCCCTCGTTATGGAGCCCGAGAGCAGGAACCTCGCGATGTCGGACTACGCGGACTCGACACCGCCCCGAGGTAGATGACTACAATCAGTGCCTGCTCACTGGTGAACGAGACGGTACAGTTACTTTACTGTACGTTTTTTTGGGGTGATAACTTTTCCAGGCCGGCAAGTTAAAAAACTCATCTTGCGGCACTTCTCGATTTGCCACAAAAAATCTCACATTATTTTTAACTTCAGGTGTTTCTTTGCGCCTGAACACGTACCTGATTTCCGAAGCAGTAACGCTGGTACCGGCATCCGGCTTTTTCGAAACAATGTCGTCCAGAGTCCCCATCAGATTATCAATAGCGAAAAGGACCTTCTTGTCACGCTCAAAAATTTGAAACTCTAACCCCGCTTTACTCGAACGACGCCACATCGGAACATTGATCTGAAAGAAGTTCCCCGTCCCTTTCTCATCTTTTTGAAAGTATCTATTAGTCATAGCAAACTCCTTGTAAGCAATTCCACGTGCTGAATCTGCCAACTCTGCCTTTATTTGTTCATCAGTGTTGTATATTCCTGCCGTTACGATCGAACCAAAGGCTGCATCAGTCAAATCATTTTGTTTCAATACATTCCGTTTCTTCTCCCAGAACAATCTGGGAATACCTTCCCTCCAACGTGGCACCCTTGAAAACTCTTTAAACCCGACTTTCTCCAACGCTTTCAGTGCAAAATCCCGAGGCTCACGCAATCCAAATAAAATATCCCCCGCGTTAAAGGAAGATACCAGATCAGCGTAGTTGCCCTGACTCCCTCTATTAGCATTTGTGCTATTAAGCCCTACCTTATCAAAGAAGGTAACAGGACTGTTACGAGCCATACAATATAAATTCAAACCATCTACCACACCCGCAGGATCCGGACTCAGCCATCGATGCCACCACGGCACGTAATACCTCAAACCGTAATAATACAATCCGGTCGCATCCAGCTCCTTACCTGAATAGCGCACAGTCTTGTCACTTGCCTTTATTTTATCGCTTCCCGCCCACCACGCCGTGCAGCCGTAAGAATAAAAGACCTCCTCGCTTATAAGCTCCCCTCCATCATCAAGTTCCAAGCTGCTTGAACCTACTTGGTCGGTCAACGCATAGCGGTAATTGATAGTGTTTGTGCCTTGCTGTCGATTTTCCCGGAGTAGCACACGAACATTACACAGCTCTGTCTGCACATTGATAACGTGCAAAATTTTCTCACTATCAGTCCGGATTTCCAGTCCTCGCAAATAGCGAACCTCATGACTACGGATCAAACGACCGGCCAAAGTTGTGCGAATTTTTCGCTGCCTCTGTCCAGCATGATCATAAATGTAGTTCTCGGCATCGCTCGGTAAGCCAGCGCGCACTACCTGATCGACTCGCCGTAGTTGATTACGCTCGTCCCATAACAGGTCCTGTCCGGGCAGCAGTAGCCGCTTATTACCATTGGAGTCATGCCCCGCGGCAATTTCAGCCTCCGTCGGCAAATCTCTGTTGTTTGTTTGCACGAGGGCACGATTACTGTATTTCGACACGCTCATACGCTGAGTGCGGTTTCCAAGCGCAGCGCAATGAACCTGCTTGATGAGATTTCCACCACAATCGTAGCTAAAGGTCTCAGTATAACTTTCCAATTGACCTGGATCCGCCGGTGATTGGAACTCTGGCAAATACGGCCCAACGCTGCCGCCGACCACCTGCCAACCAGTGGCGTGAATTAACTGATAAAGAGTGTCGTACAGGAAAGTTCTGATCGGTTCTATTTTCTGGTTGCGGAAGTAGCGAATGGGCAGCGCCTTGTCTTCAATAGACACAATATTTCCGACAGGGTCATAGCAGTAGATCAAGTGTTGCAGAAGTGGTTGCCCCGAAAGCTGCGACTTCAACTCCTCCAATCTTCCATCGACGGGAGAATGATGGGCGGAGCAAACAAGCCCATTGGCGAAGGTTTGCTGCTCAACTTTATCGAAGGCGTTATAACAAATTTCGGTCAGCAGGTCGTCTTCTGGTCCATCTACACCTACTCTCACTTTTATTCCGGCAACCTGCCCGTCAACCGTGTAATTAAAAGTTTGGGCATTTCGCTCTGCGTCGATCTGGCAGAGCAACTGGGATGTCGCGCTGTAGCTATAACAAGTCGTGGCGCCACGCCCTTCTTCACGAAGAAGATCACGATCAGCCTCTTGAGGCGGCCAATCCGTTTGTTGTTCCGTGCTATCGAGAAAATGCCGGGTACTCTCAAGCAGCTCGCCCTTCAACGAGAATGAACCAAGTAACATCGTCCCAGCGCTGTCATCGTGGCGAATCAATTGCCCACATTGATTTCGATCGACAAACGGCGCGCCATTGCCACCATAGGAAAAATAGCCACTGACCCTTTCGTCCTCCCACTGTACATGCACCGATTCCTTGATCGGACGAATGAGGTCATCGTATTCAATATGGGTATATGTGAGCTTACTGTCCCAACTATCGCAGTGCTGGCCAGCAGGTCCTGGCAAATGCAAGCGATAACCGGCATCAACGCTATCAGTCAGTAGCGTTTCGCCGGAAAGATTGAATACCGTTCTGAGGTTTGCCGAGATATCAGGTTCTGTTCCGAGAAGTTCAAACAGACGAGGGTCAAAAAGGTGAGTGGCACGCCCAGCGCTATCATAGGTCTGACGAGTGACACGGCTATCGAGAGGATCCAAGACAGTCTTTCGGTGATAGGCCACAGTGCGTACAGTAAGTGCACGCGGGTCAATCACCGACAATGTGGGAGTACGAGCGTGCATATTGATTTCTCCTGACAGGATCAACGCTTTGCTTTACAGCAGCGGCTCGGCTATTTAGATCCGAGCTTTGGAAAGCGTCAACTGTCAGAAATAACAGGTATGGCAAGAAAATTTAACGAGCGTTGGTCTTTCTCACTAACCGCAATCCCGCAATCACCACCGCAAAAACAGCCAACGTCGTGTTGTACAACGCCAATGCGGGAAACCCGACCACCAGCGCCAGCACCGCCAACCACCACCCTGCCCGGCCCGGAACCACAAAGCCGATCACGGCCGCCGTCAATGCCGCCCAGCCCAACACTTTGAAGTGAATCATCAACCCCAGGCTCGAACGAATCTGGCATTCCCAGCGACTCGCTTCGTCCACACAGATGCCGACCCATTGAGCATCCTCCATAAAGCCATAACGCGCGCCATAACTGGCGGCCAGCCATAACGGCAGGAGAACGAGCAGCAGAATCACAGGCAGACGGCGGGACATGAAGCACTCCAATAGACGAAAACGGCGGCCAGCTTAATCTCCCACCAGCGGTAAGCAAACGCGCGCAGCAGATAATTGGTCACGAAATAGCTGCAAAGTGTATCGTCCAGCTACCATTACTCCGAAATTAGGCCTGATGGGGGCCGATCCATGGCACTTTGGCGCAAACCCCGTGGTCATAGCCTGCGAACTTCATTCGGCACCTTTCTCTAAGAGATCTAGTCATGCTCCGTTCCTTGCGCTTCGCCGCCCTGTTTGGCGGCCTTATTTTGAGTGCGTCCGCACTGGCGGTCGACATCGACGCCGCCAGTTATGGCTACCCCTTGACGAACCCGTTCGAGGCGACCATTGCCACGACACCGCCGGACTTGCGCCCGGAGTTGCCGCTGGATGACGACATCAATCAGGCCGACCGCAGCGTCAGGTTGCGCCCGGAGCGTGAATTCGATCTGCCGGACAACTTCTGGCCGGTGAAGAAACTCACCTATCGCATTGCCACCCAGGATAAAGCCGCACCGCTGATCTTCCTGATCGCCGGCACCGGCGCGCGCTATGACAGCAGCCACAACGAATACCTGAAAAAGCTCTACTACAAGGCCGGCTACCATGTGGTGCAACTGTCGTCGCCCACCAGCTTCGACTTCATGAGCGCCGCCTCACGTTTCGCTACACCCGGCATTACCAAGGAAGACGCCGAAGACTTGTATCGGGTGATGCAGGCTGTACGGGCACAAAACCCGAAAGTCCCCGTCACTGATTACTACCTGACCGGATACAGCCTGGGCGCACTGGATGCGGCATTCGTCGCGCACCTGGACGAAACCCGCCGCAGCTTCAACTTCAAGAAAGTCTTGTTGCTCAACCCGCCGGTCAATCTCTACACCTCGATCACCAACCTCGACAAGCTTGTACAAACGGAAGTCAAGGGCATCAACAACAGCACAACGTTCTATGAACTGGTGCTGAACAAACTGACCCGCTACTTCCAGCAGAAGGGCTATATCGACCTCAACGATGCCCTGCTTTATGACTTCCAGCAGTCCAAGCAGCACCTGAGCAACGAACAGATGGCCATGCTGATCGGCACCTCGTTCCGCTTCTCGGCGGCCGACATTGCCTTCACCTCGGACCTGATCAACCGTCGCGGCCTGATCACCCCGCAGAAAACCCCGATCACCGAAGGCACCAGCCTCACGCCGTACCTCAAGCGTGCGCTACAGTGCGACTTCGACTGCTACATCACCGAACAAGTGATCCCGATGTGGCGTGCACGAACCGATGGCGGGAGTCTGCTGCAACTGATCGATCAGGCCAGCCTGTATGCCTTGAAGGATTACTTGCATGACAGCCCGAAAATCGCGGTCATGCACAACGCCGACGACGTGATCCTCGGCCCGGGTGACCTGGGTTTCCTGCGCAAGACCTTCGGCGACCGCTTGACTGTTTATCCACTGGGCGGCCATTGCGGCAACCTTAATTACCGCGTCAACAGCGACGCCATGCTGGAGTTCTTCCGTGGCTAAATACCTCCTGCTTATCGCAGCGTTACTCTGTGCAGGCGTCGCCAATGCCGACAACAGCAAAGCCAACGCACCGGTTGTCATCGACAGTGACGGCTTCAAGGAGCCGCTGAGCAAACTCAAATTCAACCCGGGGCTGGATCAGCGCGAGTTCGAACGTTCGACGCTCAACGCGCTGAACGTCTACGACCCGCTGGAAGAGTGGAACCGCCGCGTCTACCACTTCAACTACCGCTTCGACCAATGGGTGTTCCTGCCCGTAGTTGACGGCTATCGCTACATCACTCCGAGCTTCCTGCGTACTGGCGTCAGCAACTTCTTCAACAACCTCGGTGACGTACCGAACCTGTTGAACAGCTTGCTGCAGTTCAAAGGGCAGCGCTCGATGGAAACCACCGCACGGCTGCTGCTCAACACCACCGTCGGCATCGCCGGCCTGTGGGACCCGGCCACCGCCATGGGCCTGCCACGCCAGAGCGAAGACTTCGGCCAGACGCTGGGCTTCTACGGTGTACCGGGCGGCGCCTACTTCGTGCTACCGATCCTGGGCCCTTCGAACATCCGCGACACCGGAGGCCTGGCAGTGGACTTCACCGCCGAGAACGCGATCAACTTCCTGAACGTCGCTCAAGTCAGCGAAAACCACCCGGAAATCTGGGTCCTGCGCAGCGTCGACAAACGCTACCAGACCGGCTTCCGCTATGGCCAACTGAACTCGCCGTTCGAGTACGAGAAGGTGCGTTACGTCTACACCGAGTCGCGCAAGTTGCAGATCGCCGAGTAATCCCGGCGGCCACCAGGCCATAAACGCCGATGGTCATGACGATGGCAATGCCCGAAAGCACGATGACTTGCTGGGTCAGCGAGGCATCTGCCACGGTGCCCAGGGTGATTGCGATAATTTCTGCAGAGAGAATGAAGTCGGTGCGGATGGCGCCTTTGATCTTGTCCTGCTCGAACGCCACCAGATCGACCGCCGAATCAGCCACGGCCTCGACCAGCTCAGCATGTTCCGCCTGGTCTTCAGCTTTGCTGTGCAGGAATTTGTGGGCGAGTTTCTCGAAACCTTCGAAACACAGGTAGGCGCCGCCGATCATCAACAATGGTGTGACCAACCAGGGAATGAACGCGCTGATGGCCAGAGCTGACGGCACCAGGATCAGTTTGTTGAGGAACGAGCCCTTGGCCACCGCCCACACGACCGGAATTTCCCGCTCGGCACGCACGCCGGAAACCTGCTGGGCGTTGAGCGCCAAATCGTCACCGAGCACGCCGGCGGTCTTTTTGGCGGCCATTTTGGTCATCAACGCCACATCGTCGAGTACCGCGGCGATGTCGTCGATCAGCACCAGCAAACTGCTTCCTGCCATGAATCAGGTTTCCTTCTTGAATGAATGCCGCGCAGCATAGCGCGGCCGGGAGCCGCACGGGGCATTCTTGAGCGCCGCGCGAGGCCGGTGCTACCATGCGCAACCGCCAGAACAGGCAAGGAACCCCCTGGTTTATGAGCACTATCCGCGAGCGCAACAAACAACTGATCCTGCGTGCCGCCAGTGAAGAATTTGCCGACAAGGGCTTCGCTGCGACGAAAACCAGTGACATCGCAGCCAAGGCGGGATTGCCCAAGCCCAACGTCTACTACTATTTCAAATCCAAGGAAAACCTCTACCGCGAGGTCCTGGAAAGCATCATCGAGCCGATTCTGCAGGCCTCGACACCATTCAATGCCGACGGCGTGCCCAGTGAAGTGCTGAGCGGCTACATCCGCTCGAAGATCCGCATCTCCCGCGACCTGCCCTTCGCCTCCAAGGTGTTCGCCAGCGAAATCATGCACGGCGCCCCGCACCTGAGCGCCGATCTGGTGGAACGGCTCAACGGCCAGGCCAAGCACAACATCGACTGCATCCAGACCTGGATCGACCGCGGCCAGATCGCCCCCATCGACCCCAACCACCTGATGTTCAGCATCTGGGCCGCGACGCAGACCTATGCCGACTTCGACTGGCAGATTTCTGCGGTGACCGGAAAGGCCAGGCTCGATGAGGCGGATTATGAGGCGGCGGCGCAGACGATTATCCGGTTGGTGCTGAAGGGGTGTGAGCCGGACTGATAGACCGCGGCGCCCCCTTCGCGAGCAAGCCCGCTCCCACAGGGTGGATCTGTGCACACAGGCTCTTTGAGCAACCGAGATCCATTGTGGGAGCGAGCCTGCTCGCGATGGGCGCGACCCGGTTTCTGATCAAACCCAAATAGCATCCCACAGCGGATAGTCGCCAAGGCGCTCGACCAATCCCGCCCGCAACGGATTCGCGACAACATATCGAGCAAGCTTTACCAGGTCTTCCTCACGACGCAGCGCTCGATCATGAAAGCCGTGCTGCCAAAGGCTGATCTTACGACCGGTGGACAAGCTCACCGCTTTGGTACTCAAAGATTTGGTCTTTTGCATCAGCCCACTCAGCGACCCCTGCTGCAACTCGATCAACCAGTGAAAGTGATTGGGCATGACAACCCATGCCAATGAGTTAGCACAGCCTTGGTCCTGCGCGGCGCGAAATTGTGCGACGACTAATCTGCCCAAGGCAAAGTCGTTGAAAACAGGTTCTCTATCGAGAGTGTTGGTGGTCAGCAGATAAATTCGGTTGGGTTCGGCGAAACGGCCGATGCGCAATCGGTGTGAAGCAGCCAGATCCGGCATTCCTTTGCCCTTTTCATGATGAAGTCATGAAGAAGGCTAGACCTGTAAATGCCAAAGGATGGAGCAGACTTTTAGCTGGATGTGTCTGGGAGATTGCCTTCGCGAGCAGGCTCGCTCCCACAGTTGACCTCTGTCGTTCAGATAGTCCCTGTGGGAGCGAGCCTGCTCGTGAAAGCGGTCAATCATTCACCACAAATCAAGCAGTCACTCCAGCATCCGCCCGCAACCCCATCGCCTCGATCGCACTGATCGCACATTGCTCATCAACATCAGAAAGATCACCGCTGATGCCAACCGCCCCCAGCACGTTCCCGTCCTGATCCCGAATCAACACGCCTCCCGGTGCCGGCACAACACTGCCCTGCCCCAGGCTATTCAAAGCGGCGATAAACGCCGGGCGTTGTTGGGCGTCCAGCGCCAGCAGGCGTGAGCCTTTACCCAGGGCGATGGCGCCCCAGGCTTTGCCGATGGCGATCTGCGGGCGCAGCAGGCTGGCGCCATCTTCGCGTTGCAGGCTAACCAAGTGCCCACCTGCATCCAGTACTGCGATGGTCAATGGAGCCGCCGAGATTGTACGCCCCGCGGAGATGGCCTGACTGATCAGGTTGACTGCAACTTTCAAGGTTAAAGCGCTCATGGTGCCGTCCTCATTTTGTTGTAGGGAAAACGGTTGGACTGCTTTCTGTTCAGCAGTCCGATGCAACAAATAGAACACAATGAGTTATTTTTTTGTATACAATAATTCTCGAAAGGCGCCACATGCGACGAAAAGCCACAGCAGTATGGGCTTCCGACGAATGAAACGACCGCTTGAGAAAATGGATTGACCTGCGCCGTCCGCCGTGAATACACTCTGCGCAAAGCCACTTGTATACAATTACAAAACGTACGAGGCACAAAATCATGAGCAAAATGAGAGCAATCGAAGCCGCCGTTCTGGTGATGCGCCGTGAAGGGGTTGATACCGCTTTTGGCATCCCCGGCGCCGCAATCAATCCGCTGTACTCCGCCTTGCAGAAGGTCGGTGGCATCGATCACGTCCTCGCTCGCCACGTTGAAGGCGCCTCGCACATGGCCGAGGGCTACACCCGCACCAAGGCCGGCAACATCGGCGTGTGCATCGGCACTTCTGGCCCTGCCGGTACCGACATGGTTACCGGGCTCTACAGCGCCTCGGCCGACTCGATTCCGATCCTTTGCATCACAGGGCAAGCACCCCGCGCCCGTATGCACAAGGAAGACTTCCAGGCTGTCGACATCACCGCGATCGTCAAGCCAGTGACCAAGTGGGCAACTACCGTTATGGAACCGGGCCAAGTGCCTTATGCGTTCCAGAAAGCCTTCTACGAAATGCGCTCCGGCCGTCCAGGCCCTGTGTTGATCGACCTGCCGTTCGACGTGCAGATGGCCGAAATCGAATTCGACATCGATGCCTACGAACCACTGCCACTGGCCAAGCCAACCGCTAACCGCGTGCAAATCGAGAAGGCGCTGGCCATGCTCGACCAGGCTGAGCGTCCATTGCTGGTTGCCGGTGGTGGCATCATCAATGCCGACGCCAGCGAGTTGCTGGTGGAATTCGCCGAGCTGACTGGCATTCCAGTGATTCCGACCCTGATGGGCTGGGGCACCATCCCGGACGATCACCCTTTGATGGTCGGCATGGTCGGTCTGCAAACCTCGCATCGCTACGGCAACGCCACGATGCTTAAGTCCGACCTGGTGCTGGGTGTCGGTAACCGTTGGGCTAATCGCCACACCGGTTCGATCGACGTTTACACCGAAGGCCGCAAATTCATTCACGTTGACATCGAACCGACCCAGATCGGCCGCGTGTTCACCCCGGACCTGGGCATCGTTTCCGACGCCGCTGCCGCGCTGACCGTGTTCATCGAAGTCGCTCGCGAATGGCAAGCCGCCGGCAAGCTGAAAAACCGCAGTGCCTGGTTGCAAGACTGCCAGCAGCGCAAAGCCAGCCTGCAGCGCAAGACTCACTTCGACAACGTGCCGGTCAAGCCGCAGCGCGTGTACGAAGAAATGAACCAGGTGTTCGGCAAAGACACCTGCTATGTCAGCACCATCGGTCTGTCGCAGATTGCCGGCGCGCAGTTCCTGCACGTCTACAAACCGCGTCACTGGATCAACTGCGGTCAGGCAGGTCCTCTGGGCTGGACCATTCCAGCAGCGCTGGGCGTGGTCAAGGCTGATCCGACCCGCAAGGTCGTGGCGCTGTCGGGCGACTATGACTTCCAGTTCATGATCGAAGAGTTGGCGGTGGGGGCGCAGTTCAAGCTGCCGTACATCCACGTTGTGGTCAACAACTCGTACCTGGGGCTGATTCGTCAGTCTCAGCGTGGTTTCGACATGGACTACTGCGTGCAACTGGCCTTCGATAACCTGAACGCTCCTGAACTCAACGGTTACGGTGTCGACCACGTCGCAGTCGCTGAAGGCCTCGGCTGCAAGGCGCTGCGTGTGTTCGAACCGGGTCAGATCCAGCCTGCCTTGCGCAGGGCTCAGGAAATGATCGAAGAGTTCAAGGTGCCGGTCATCGTCGAGATTATTCTGGAGCGCGTGACCAACATTTCCATGGGCACCGAGATCAACGCCGTCAACGAATTCGAAGACTTGGCGCTGGTTGGTAACGATGCGCCGACAGCGATTTCGTTGCTGGATTGATGATCGTTCCCACGCTCTGCGTGGGAATGCAGCCTGGGACGCTCCGCGTCCCAAGCGGACGCAGAGCGTCCATAGAGGCATTCCCACGCAGAGCGTGGGAACGAGAACTTAAAACGGGAGACCACCATGCCGCGTTTCGCAGCCAACCTGTCCATGCTGTTCACCGAGCAGGATTTTCTTGCCCGTTTTGAAGCTGCCGCCAAGGCCGGCTTCAGTGGTGTCGAATACCTGTTCCCTTACGACTTCAGCTCCGCCGACATCAAAGCCAAGCTGGACGCCAACGGTCTGACCCAGGTGCTGTTCAACTTGCCGGCCGGTGACTGGGCCAAGGGTGAACGCGGTATCGCGTGCCTGCCGGATCGGGTTGAAGAGTTCCGCGCCGGTGTCGACCTGGCGATTGCTTACGCAAAAGTGTTGGGCAACACCCAGGTCAACTGCCTGGCCGGTATTCGTCCACAAGGCGTCGACGATGCCACCGTGGAAAAAACCTTTGTCAGCAACCTCAAGTACGCGGCCGACAAGCTGCAAGCGGCGGGCATCAAACTGGTGATGGAAGCGATCAACACCCGCGACATCCCGGGTTTCTACCTGAACAACACGGCGCAAGCCCTGTCGATTCGCGAACAGGTCGGCAGCGCCAACCTGTTCCTGCAATACGACATCTATCACATGCAAATCATGGAGGGCGATCTCGCCCGCACCATGGCCGCGCACCTGGGCGAGATCAACCACATCCAGTTGGCCGACAACCCTGGGCGCAACGAACCGGGTACCGGTGAAATCAACTACCGCTTCCTGTTCGAACACCTGGACCGCATCGGTTATCAGGGTTGGGTTGGCTGTGAATACAAGCCGCTGACCACTACTGAAGCAGGTCTGGGCTGGTTGAAAACTCATAACGCTATCTGAAGCGCTCCCCATGTATGAGGGGGCAGCTATAAAAACAAGAGGAATTTCTCATGGCTAAAATTGGATTTATCGGCACCGGCATCATGGGCCACCCAATGGCATTGAACCTGCAGAAAGCCGGTCACAGCCTGTTCCTGTCGGCGCATCACGACCCAGCCCCGGCCGACTTGGTTGCCGGTGGCGCCGTCGCCTTGGCGAACCCGAAAGAAGTGGCGCAAGAAGCCGAATTCATCATCGTCATGGTGCCGGATACCCCGCAGGTCGAAGACGTGCTGTTCCGCGCCGACGGCGTTGCGGCCGGTGTCGGCAAAGGCAAAATCGTGATCGACATGAGCTCGATCTCGCCGACTGCCACCAAAGCCTTCGCCGCCAAAATCAACGAAAAAGGCGCTCAATACCTTGATGCGCCAGTGTCCGGCGGTGAAGTCGGTGCCAAGGCTGCGACCCTGAGCATCATGGTCGGTGGCGACGCTGACGCTTTCGAACGCGCTCTGCCGCTGTTCCAGGCGATGGGCAAGAACATCACTCTGGTGGGCGGCAACGGCGACGGTCAAACCGCCAAAGTGGCGAACCAGATCATCGTTGCGCTGAACATCCAGGCCGTGGCCGAAGCCCTGCTGTTTGCGTCGAAAAACGGTGCCGATCCCGCCAAGGTCCGTGAAGCGCTGATGGGCGGTTTCGCGTCCTCGAAGATCCTCGAAGTGCACGGCGAGCGCATGATCAAAGGCACCTTCGACCCAGGCTTCCGCATCAGCCTGCACCAGAAGGACCTGAACCTGGCCCTGGCCGGCGCACGCGAGTTGGGCATCAACCTGCCGAACACCGCCAACACCCAACAAGTGTTCAGCACCTGCGCGGCCATCGGCGGCAGCAACTGGGACCACTCGGCGCTGATCAAGGGCCTGGAACACATGGCGAATTTCTCGATTCGCGATAAGTAAGCCACCTCCCCGCTCCCCTGTAGGAGCGAGGCTTGCCCGCGAAGGGATCGCCTCGGTGCAGCAGAAACACCGTGGTGTCCGGTTCGCGGGCAAGCCTCGCTCCTACAGAGGGCGATGCAAGGCCCGATATCCCCTATAACAAGAAATCCGGGAGCCCGCCATGTCGGTCAATCCGCAACAATTCCTGCGCGAGCTGTTTGCTACAGCCATCGACGCGGCCCATCCGCAGCAAGTCCTCGAAGCTCATTTGCCTGCCGATCGCAGCGGTCGGGTGATCGTCATCGGCGCCGGCAAAGCCGCCGCAGCCATGGCCCAAGTGGTGGAGCGTTGCTGGCAGGGTGAAGTGTCAGGTCTGGTGGTGACGCGTTACGGTCACGGCGCCCCGTGTGAAAAAATCGAAGTGGTCGAAGCCGCTCACCCAGTGCCCGATGCTGCCGGTCTGGCGGTCGCCAAACGCGTATTGGAACTGGTCAGCAACCTGAGCGAAGACGACCGCGTGATCTTCCTGCTCTCGGGCGGTGGCTCTGCCCTGCTGGCTTTGCCGGCGGCCGGTATCACCCTCGCCGACAAGCAGTCGATCAACAAAGCCCTGCTCAAATCCGGCGCCACCATCGGCGAGATGAACTGCGTACGCAAACACCTCTCGGCGATCAAGGGCGGCCGACTCGGCAAAGCCTGCTGGCCCGCCACGGTTTATACCTATGCGATTTCCGATGTCCCGGGCGACCTCGCCACGGTCATCGCTTCCGGCCCGACCGTGGCTGACCCAAGCACCTCTGCCGAAGCGCTGGCAATCCTAAAACGCTACGGTATTGAAGTCCCGGCCTCGGTACGCAACTGGCTGCAGAGCCCGGAATCGGAGACGGTCAAACCCGGCGATCCGAGCCTGGCGCGCAGTCATTTCCAGTTGATCGCCCGTCCGCAGCTGTCGCTTGAAGCCGCTGCGGTGAAAGCACGTCAGGCCGGTTTCAGTCCGCTGATCCTCGGCGACCTGGAAGGCGAGTCCCGCGAAGTGGCCAAGGTTCACGCCGGTATCGCTCGTCAGGTCGTGCTGCACGGTCAGCCGCTGGCAGCGCCTTGCGTGATCCTCTCGGGCGGCGAAACCACGGTCACCGTACGCGGTAATGGTCGTGGCGGACGCAACGCCGAATTCCTGCTGAGCCTGACCGACAACCTCAAAGGCCTGCCCGGCGTTTACGCGCTGGCCGGTGACACCGATGGCATTGACGGATCCGAGGATAACGCCGGCGCGATCATGACCCCGGACAGTTACGCCCGCGCCGCCGCACTCGGTTTGAGCGCCAGCGACGAGTTGGACAACAACAATGGCTACGGCTATTTCGAGGCGCTCGATGCGCTGATCGTCACCGAGCCGACCCGCACCAACGTTAACGACTTCCGAGCCATCCTGATTCTCGAGAACCCTGAAAATGACGCCTGACAAGAAGGTTAAAATCCTCGCCACCCTCGGTCCTGCCACTGACGGGATCGACGACATCCGTGAGCTGGTTCAGGCCGGGGTCAACATCTTTCGCCTGAACTTCAGTCATGGTGATCACGCCGACCACGCTCAGCGCTATCAGTGGATTCGTGAAGTCGAGCGCCAGCTGAATTATCCGTTGGGCATTCTGATGGACCTGCAAGGCCCGAAACTGCGGGTCGGCAAGTTCGCCGAGGGCAAGGTGCAACTGCATCGCGGTCAGGCTCTGCGTCTGGACCTGGACCCGACGCCGGGCGATGAGCGCCGGGTCAACCTGCCCCACCCGGAAATCATCGCGGCGCTGGAACCGGGCATGGACCTGCTGCTGGACGACGGTAAGCTGCGTCTTCGTGTGGTCACCAAATACTCCGACGCAATCGATACCACTGTGCTCAATGGCGGCGAGCTGTCAGACCGCAAAGGTGTGAACGTGCCACAAGCGGTGCTCGACCTGAGCCCCCTGACGGCCAAGGATCGTCGCGATCTGAGCTTCGGTCTGGAGCTGGGTGTGGACTGGGTGGCGCTGTCGTTTGTGCAGCGTCCGGAAGACATTCGCGAGGCGCGCGAACTGATCGGCGACAAAGCGTTTCTGATGGCCAAGATCGAGAAGCCATCGGCCGTGACTCAACTGCGCGAGATCGCCGAATTGAGCGACGCGATCATGGTTGCTCGCGGTGACCTGGGCGTGGAAGTGCCGGCCGAAAGCGTGCCGCAAATTCAGAAAAACATCATCAGCATCTGCCGTCAGCTCGGCAAACCGGTGGTGGTGGCCACGCAGATGCTGGAGTCGATGCGCTTCTCCCCTGCCCCGACCCGCGCTGAAGTCACTGATGTGGCCAACGCTGTGGCCGAAGGTGCGGATGCGGTGATGTTGTCGGCGGAAACCGCGTCCGGCGAATACCCACTGGAAGCCGTGCAGATGATGAGCAAAATCATTCGTCAGGTGGAAAACGGCCCGGACTATCAGACCCAACTGGACGTGAGTCGGCCGAAGGCTGAAGCGACTGTTTCTGACGCGATCAGCTGCGCGATTCGTCGCATCAGCAATGTGCTGCCGGTGGCGGTGCTGGTGAATTACAGCGAGTCCGGCACGTCGAGTTTGAGAGCCGCGCGGGAACGGCCGACGGTGCCGATCCTGAACCTGACGCCGAACCTGCAAACCGCTCGCCGGTTGACGGTGGCGTGGGGCGTGCACTCGGTGGTCAATGATCGGCTGCGGCAGGTGGATGAGGTGTGCTCAACGGCGCTGGAGATTGCGCAGGCGCAGGGCATGGCCAAGCGTGGCGACACTTTATTGATCACGGCGGGTGTGCCGTTTGGGCAGCCGGGGTCGACTAACTCATTGCGCATTGAGACGCTCATTTAGCGCCTATACCGGCCCCTTCGCGGGCAAGTCGGATCGCCGCCCGCTCGCTCCTACGGGGACAGCGTATTCCTGTAGGAGCGAGCGGGCGGCGATCCGACTTGCCCGCGAAGAACGATTACACGGTCCCCCAGACACACAGAAAAACATGCCTGCCAACCACTTCAACACCCACTGCCCCGACTGGGCGACTGCCCTGCTCAACGGTTTCAGTCAGGTCTTCCTCCAGCGCCATCCGCTGTGCGGCCTGCTGTGCCTGCTGGCCATTCTTTTTACCGCGCCGGCTCTGCTGGGCGGTGCGCTGCTGGGCGGTGTCGCCGGGTTGCTCGCCGCGCAACGACGCGGTTATGCCAAGGCCGATCGACAGGCTGGGCTTTTCAGTTACAACGGTGTCTTGCTCGGTTTGCTGCTAAGCCTCTACTTCCCATGGTCAGCGATGTTGCCGCCGCTGATCATCGCCGCTGGCGGCCTGAGCGCGATGTTGACCCAGCAATGGCTCAAGCGCGCCCGCGATCGTCATTGCCTGCCCGCCTACACCGCGCCCTTTGTCGGGTTGAGCTGGATCCTGCTTTCGTTTGCCGCGCCTCAATTACCCGCGCCTGTGATCGAGATGAACACACACAACCTGCTCGTCGCTTCATTGAAAGGGCTCGGTCAGGTGATGTTTCTGGATCATCCGCTGGCCGGTGCTCTGATTGCTGCGGGTTTGCTGATCGCCGATCGCCGCGCTTTCCTGTGGGCACTGCTGGGCTCCACTGCCGGCCTAGGCTTCGCTTTACTGCATCACGAAACTGCAGACGCGCTGCTGGGTTTGAGCGGTTACAACGCGGTGCTCGCCGCCCTCGCTTTCAGCCAGAATCGCCGTCAACCCTGGTTGCCGCTGCTCGGCATTGTATTGGCCGTATTGCTCACACCGGGCTTCGCCACGCTGGGATTGGCCACGCTCACTGCACCCTTCATCCTCGCCTGCTGGCTGATCCGTGCCGGCATTCGGGTGCTGCGCCAGTCCGTCGTGGATAGCGCGCCTTGCGCTATTGAGCGCCAAACCAAGGGTGGCGCCTGAAAGGGCTGAATCTGCATTCAGCGCAATGAGTCAGTCTCGCAAGCCAATGGCAGATCCGACCGCGAGCCCCAACTTTCATCGTATCCCTGATCGTGGGTGGCAAGGGTTTCGACGACTTCCAGGCATTTGCCCTGAAGCTGCGTGGTATAGACCTGGAGTATTTGAGGCGGCACGACCTTGTCATTCAAACCGATGAAATGGCGTTGCGGGAGCGCACGCAACTTGTCGCTAAACTCCAGAGGTGTCACCGGCTTCGAGAATGGCGCGAGCTGCATCAGCTTCGCCCACTTTACAGGGTCGAGATTCCCGGCAATCGTTTGCACCTGAGTTACGTCGTTACGAGAACCCGCAAGGATCAAGGCAATCGCCGCGCCGCCCGAGTATCCGACCAGTTCGAACTGCTCCACTGCAAAGCGACTTTTCAGACGATCAAGGGCGGCGCTCATGGTCTCTATGACCAATGAATTGAAACGACCGGAAGTCCACAAATCAGTGTTGCAACCCGGTGATGTCACGAACTGACAAGGGCGTGCCAGATAGGCGCTGGGCCCCCGATCTCCAGCGGCCAATCTCGCCATCAAGGACACGCGAGGGGTCGGATCGATACTCGGTTGAGACCGTGTCGCCCACGCCCGACCATCGCCTTCAATGTAAACACGCAGATGCTTGTAGCCCCCTGGTGGCGGTAGCAAGGCCATGAGTGTGTAAGGTGAACTATCAAGCGTGCCAGGAGTAAGCGAAGTGCCTTGGCTTACCGCCTGCAAATCGACTTTACCCGCGCACCCGCTGAGCCCGAGGAGCGAGAAGCCGATGGCGGCCAGTGCTTTAAACAGGGTTTTAATCTGTTGGTCAGACGCAACGGTCCGCCAGCGCGAACCGTTGCAATCCAGTCGATCAAAAAGCGTAGCGCGCTTCAAGGGTAAAGGTGTCGGCGTTAAAACCGGTCTTCGCTTGATAGCTGTAATGGGTCCCCAGGGTTAGAGCATCAATTTGATACTTCACTCCTATGCGACCTTCATAACTATCACGCACCGGACTGGCTCCCGCGACAATGAACGGCGAGCCCCCCAAGGTGAAACTGGAGGTCTGATTGATCTGGTCACCGATGAAGTCATGGTAAGCCATCACGCTCGCTTCAGGTGTAAGGGTGCCATTGAGCAATGGCACGTCAGCGGCCATTCGCAACCCGGCACCCAGCTCGCCAATTTCGAAGCGCTGGGCATTGGAGTGCAGGGCGGCCGAAGAGCCATGCTCATTAAAACTGTCCAGCTGAATATTGGTGTAACGCGCGGCGACACGCGGCTCGATAATCAGTTGGTCGGTGAGTTTGAAGGTATAACCGCTCAAGACGCTTAGTGCCCATGCGTCACTGTTGTAGCTGGCCTTGGCCACGCTGTCGGCGACATAACGTTTGCTGTCATTGTCATTGCGCCCGTAACTGAGGCTGCCATCGACAAACCAGTTGCGCAGATCCCAGCTACCGTACAGCGTCAATGCGCTGCCCTGTACATCGGTTTTATTTCCGGTATCGGAGGTGACGTTAGTGTTCAGATAGGAATAGGCCAGACCCACGGTGGAGTTGGCATTCAGCTTGCCATCCGCCCCGACGGCAATACCGCTGCTGTTGGCCGAATAACCGGCGACCGCATCACGACTGTCCTGATCCTGGTTGCTGCTCAACCCCTGAACCCATACGCCGGTATCTGCCAGCGAATCGCCTGATGAGAGCCCCGAGCGCAGACCGGACACGCGGTTGCCGATCGCTCCATTCATCATCGCCTGACCCGACACTGCCGCATTGACCGCCCCACCGCTGACTTCCGGAGCCAGTTGCTCACCGAGCTTTGCCAGTTCCTCTTGGGAGGAGGCGTTGGCAAAGGCTTTGAAGACCGCATCATCACTGTTCAATTGTCCCAGCGGGCCATTCTTGAAGCGATTGAGGATCTCGCGGGTGCTGCTGGAGGTGCCGATGCTCCCCTGTTCTTCATCCACCTGCCTGTCACTTTTCAGTGTGACCAGTGCGTTGACGGTCTGGGCATCGGTTGTATAGCTGGCGACGTTCAACAACGAGGACGAACTGGTGACGCTCAACCCGTTGTTCTGCAGGCTGCTGGCCTTGACCAGTGTGTATTGAGTGCCGGCAGCGGTCGGCGTGAAATCACCTGGTTTGGCATTCAACGTCACTCTGGAGGACTGGGCGAAGGTGGCCTTGCCGTCCACCGTCAAATAAGGCGTACCGGGTGTGACGCGATCCGAAAGCAACATATCGATGCCACTGTTGGCACCGACGTTCAGGTCACCGGTAATTTCGACCCCCGGGTTCTGAAGGTTTAGAGATCCCGAAACGATGGAAACCGTGCTGTCGATTTTGCTACCGGTGTAATTGGCCTGACCAGCGACATTCACCCCATTGAGGTTGAGCAGATCGCCCTTGATCGCACCGCCGGCCCAGTTCAGTTGCGCCAATCCTGCGCCATCGATGGCCGCCGCATGATTGCTGCGAATTTCGCCACCCTGCTGGTTGATCTCGAACGCTGATGTCTGGTCCGCATCGACCCGGATCGCCACACCGTCCGCAGTGATATTGCCGGAGTTGATAATGCCCCGAGCGCCAGACACAGCATTCTGCGTGAAAGTGGCACCGCCGAGCTTGATGCCCACGGCGTCTTCACCCGATGCCTCAATAGTCCCGGTGTTGAGCAAATAATCGACTGAACCCTCCAAAAACCCGATAGCTTCGGAGTTCTTGCCAACGCTCATGATCGTGCCGCTGTTCTCGATCCTCAACGCGCTGGTTTGGGTCTCGACGTGAAAAGCGGACGCGCTCTGACCCGTGGCACGAATCGTTCCTGAGTTGAGAAGCCTGCCGGCGATGCTCACGGGATGCCCGGAATGGGAATCCAGAATCAGCCCCATGGCATAGTTACCCTGCACATCGACAACACCACTGTTGATCAGATCGCCGCCAATAGTGGTCCCATGGAGGTAGATACCCTCAGGCTCGCCATTGATGTTGGCTCCCGATGCCTGGGTGATGGAGACAGTCCCGGCGTTGATGACATTGCCGGTGATAGTGGCATTGGCGATCTCGATTCCCTCAGCGCTATTCACGTTGGAAAGAGAAAGCTTGCCGGCATTGATGAAGTCACCCTGGATGTTGCTGCCGCTGGAGTTGAGGAAACTGACATCCAGTCCGATCCCGGTCACCGTCGCGCCTTGAGCGTCGAAAGTGAAGTCGCCCCGGTTAATGAGTGAGCCCGCGACAGTGTTCTGGAAGAACGTGACACCTGTTTTGTCCGTGTTGCTCTGGCGGGTTCGTTGCCCGGTCAGGGTCAAGGTTTCACTAAGGGTTTGACCAGTCCAGTCCTTGAAACCCTGGCTCAGATCGTACTCGCTGGCAAATACCTGAGCGGTCGAAGCGCTGACAACCATTGCCAGCAGGCTTTTCTTGAAAAACTTACTATCCATATCGCTTCCGTGTGGTTCTGAAATCCAAGCCGCACATCAAAATAAAGGCTTTTGTTCTGTGGGAAGTCGATATATCGACGAGAGAATCAATTTCTTAAGCCATGAACGACTAGAACCGGCTGAACATGGCGTACTCGGCGTCCCGCTTGCGAAATCCTCGTCAATCGCCCAGGCTTCTCTCATTTTCGGCCTGGGCAAGACATTATGGAAAGTAACAACGACTGGCGCCATCGCCTCTACGTCATGATTTTCC
Source organism: Pseudomonas sp. ZS1P83 (assembly GCF_054897825.1). Classification (NCBI taxonomy): domain Bacteria; kingdom Pseudomonadati; phylum Pseudomonadota; class Gammaproteobacteria; order Pseudomonadales; family Pseudomonadaceae; genus Pseudomonas; species Pseudomonas sp. ZS1P83. Next base: position 1,019,726 of record NZ_CM142706.1, on the reverse strand, counting down.
TGAGCGACACCAAGGCCGGTCGGCGCTTCGACGGCATTTTGCTGTTGATCATCCTCGCCAGCATTGTGATCGTGATGCTCGACAGCATCGACACGATCCACAAGAACTATGCCGACGTGCTGGCCTACATCGAATGGGGCTTCACCGTCATCTTCGCCATCGAATATGGCCTGCGGCTGTACTGTTCGCCGAGGCCGTTGCGCTATGCGTTCAGCTTTTATGGGTTGGTGGATTTGCTGGCCATCGTGCCCGGCATCCTCGCGCTGTATTACGCCGATGCGCAGTACCTGCTGATCATCCGGATCATTCGGATGCTGCGGATTTTCCGCGTGCTCAAGCTCAGCCCGTATCTGAAGCAAGCCAACTATTTGATGTCGGCGCTGCGCGGCAGCAAGCAGAAAATCGTCGTGTTTCTGGTCAGCGTCTGCACGCTGGTCACGGTGTTCGGCACACTGATGTACGTGATCGAAGGCCCGGACCACGGCTTCACCAGCATTCCCAAGGGTATCTATTGGGCCATCGTCACGCTGACCACCGTGGGCTTCGGCGACATCGTGCCCAAGACGCCGTTGGGCCAGGTGATCTCGTCGCTGGTGATGATCACCGGTTACTCGATCATCGCCGTGCCCACGGGAATTTTTACCGCCGAACTGGCCAACGCCATGCGTGGCGAACAACTGCAGCACGACTGCCCGGTGTGCAAGAAAAACAGCCACGAACACGGCGCGGCGTTCTGCTCGCAATGCGGCAATCAACTGTACAAGAAACTGGAATAAGCAAAGTGCTTTTTAATCTTTAAAGGACTATGCAAGCCCGGCTATAGTCGCTGGCAAATTGCCTCATAAAAACTTTATAGAACAAGGAATGCGCAGTGAAAAAACTCTTTGGCGCCTCACTTCTGGCCGCTGGCCTGGCATTGACCAGCGTGGCTCAGGCCGCACCGACCCTGCTCAATGTTTCCTACGACGTGATGCGAGATTTCTACAAGGACTACAACACTGCCTTCCAGAAACACTGGCAAGCCGAGCACAACGAAAACATCACCCTGCAGATGTCCTTCGGCGGCTCCAGCAAACAGGCGCGCTCGATCATCGATGGCCTGCCGGCTGACGTCATCACCATGAACATGGCCACCGACATCAACGCCCTGGCGGACAACGGCAAACTGGTCCCGGACAACTGGGTCACCCGCCTGCCGAACAACAGCGCGCCGTTCACCTCGGCCACCGTGTTCATCGTCCGCAAAGGTAACCCGAAAGCCCTGAAAGACTGGCCAGACCTGCTCAAGGACGGCGTGCAGGTGATCGTGCCGAACCCGAAAACCTCGGGCAACGGCCGCTACACCTACCTCTCGGCTTGGGGTTATGTGCTGAAAAACGGTGGTGACGAAAGCAAAGCCAAAGACTTCGTCGGCAAGCTGTTCAAACAAGCGCCGGTCCTCGACACCGGTGGCCGTGCAGCCACCACCACGTTCATGACCAACCAGATTGGCGACGTGCTGGTGACCTTCGAAAACGAAGCGGAAATGATTGCGCGTGAGTTTGGTCGTGACCAGTTTGAAGTGATCTACCCTAGCGTCTCCGCTGAAGCTGAGCCGCCGGTGTCGGTGGTCGACAAAACAGTCGACAAGAAAGGCACCCGCGCGGCAGCTGAGGAGTATTTGAAGTACCTGTGGTCGCCGGAAGGCCAGGAAATTGCGGCGGCGAACTACCTGCGTCCGCGTGATCCGGCGGTGCTGGCCAAGTACACCGACCGTTTCCCAAAAGTGGATTTCCTGTCGGTAGAAAAGACCTTTGGTGACTGGCGGACTGTGCAGAAGACTCACTTCAATGATGGTGGGATCTTTGATCAGATCTACAGCGGCCAGTAATTCCTGAGCCCAATGAACAAGGCGACCTGAGAAGGTCGCCTTTTTTTTGACGCAAGGTTCATCGACGGACATCGCACACGTCCGTCATTCATTCCGCAAAGGAATGATTGCTATCACTCCAACCCCTCTTCCGCCGTTCCGGTCAGCCCATTAGCCTGCGCGCATTCCCTTTTGTTCAGCGAGACCCGATATGAACCCAGCAACCCAGGTACCCCACGGCGCCGCGACAATGACAAAAGGCATGGTGCTACTATTTGCCTTCTGCTGCGGCGCCATTGTTGCCAACATTTACTACGCCCAACCGATCATCGGCCTGATCGCGCCCGACATCGGCCTGACCAGCACCATGGCCAGCCTGATCGTTTCGCTGACACAGATTGGTTACGCGTTAGGTTTGTTTTTCCTGGTGCCGCTGGGTGATCTGCTGGAAAACCGCCGCTTGATGATCATCACCACCGTGGTGGCGATTGCCAGTCTGCTGGGTGCAGCGTTCACCGATCAGCCAAACGTGTTTTTGCTGATCTCGCTACTGGTGGGTTTCAGTTCGGTGTCGGTGCAGATCCTGATACCGCTGGCTGCACACCTGGCGCCGGAAGAGTCTCGAGGCCGCGTGGTCGGTGGGATTATGGGCGGTTTGCTGCTGGGGATTCTGTTGGCGCGACCGGTGTCCAGTGTGGTGGCTGACCATTTCGGCTGGCGCGCGATGTTTGTGATTGCAGCGGTGTTGATGGCCGCGATCAGCATCGTGCTGGCGCTGACGATTCCCAAGCGCCAGCCTGATCACAGCGCTTCTTATGGTCAGTTGTTGGGCTCGCTCTGGACCCTGTTGCGTCAACAACCGGTATTGCGCCAACGCGCGTTTTACCAGGGTTGCATGTTCGCCACGTTCAGCCTGTTCTGGACCGCCGTGCCGCTGGAACTGGCGCGCAATCATGGCTTGTCGCAAACCCAGATAGCGATCTTCGCTCTGGTCGGGGCCATCGGGGCCATCGCCGCCCCCATTGCCGGTCGACTGGCCGATGCTGGCCATACCCGCATCGCTTCGTTGCTGGCCCTGCTGTTTGCCAGCCTGAGCTTCCTGCCCGCCTTCGTCCACCCGGCCTTCAGCGTCATCGCGCTCGCGGTCACCGGCGTGGTGCTCGACTTCTGCGTGCAGATGAACATGGTGCTCGGCCAACGCGCGGTCTACGCCCTCGACGCCAAAAGCCGCAGCCGTTTGAATGCGCTGTACATGACCAGCATTTTTATCGGCGGCGCGTTTGGATCCTCAGTGGCCAGTGCGGTGTATGAACACGGCGGCTGGTTATGGATCGTGATGGTGGGTAGCGCATTTCCGCTGTTGGCGTTGTTGCGGTTCTTGAGTGTTTCGCAGAGGCGTTCGTTGGCGACGGCATAGACCACCAATAGCTTCGCGGGCAAGGGTTAGGAGCCCGCGAAGGCAATGGGCTTGATATCACTTAGTGCCGAACCAACTTCTCCATCGCCGCATCTGCCAGAAAGGAAGAGCGGCTTTTGACATTGTGCTCACGCACATACCGGTCAATGCGCTGGATCACATAGCCAGGAAGCGTCACGTTAACCTTCTCGGTTTTGCCCATATAGGGCGCGATGTCCAACTCCAGCATTCCCCAGCCCATGTCGGCAAAGTCTGGATGTCCACGATGAGCAGCCGCAGAAGTAGGCATCGGAATCGACTCCCCGTCAGCCGCTATCTCCTGAAGCAGGATGTGGGCAATCTCGACCGCTGCGTTATAGGCGTCTTCAAACGTATCCCCGGCCGTTACGGCGCCTGGAATATCGGGGATCTGAATACCGATGGCAGTGTTCTCGTCGCCCCACTCGATACAGATTGGGTATTGCATTATGGATCTCCTGTGTAACTGGCTCCCGGGCAATACAGTCCGGCTCGCCTCCTGATGCTTTTGACCGTCCCGATCGGTAAATCCTTTTTCGGATTGAGGTACGGGAATCGTGTATGGGTTGTATCGGTGAGTGAAGATGTGATGGCTGCCGGTAATCCGATCCGGCGTCCAGCCCGCCTCCTCCAACTCCTTGATCAATAGCCTGCTCTGCACCACTCGCCTCCTTGCTCAGGCCCGATTAAAAATAACCCTAGAGTTATCTTTACTCAAGCACAAAAGTTCGGGACGCGACGCTCGGTTGTTTTACAGAGTGTGATTCATGGCGCCTCATTCCCTTATGGCGTGATTCGTTACACCGAGGTCAACCCGGATTACACTCAGCGACCTGAGCCTGAATCGATGCTGAATGCGATTCGCGGCTAACGATCAAATGCCGCCTGACCCGCGGCATGTTCTTTCAAGGAGTGTGCAATGACCCGACGTACCTTTCTCATTACTGGCGCCAGCAAAGGCATTGGCCGCGCGGTGGCCGAGTACCTGGACCGCGCGGGTCATCGGGTGGTCGGGATTGCCCGATCGCCCGACCTGAGCTTTCCCGGCATTCTGTTTCCGCTGGATCTGAGCGATAGAGCACTGACGCAGGAAGTGCTGGCGGAGCTGGCCAGGACTTATGAGTTCGACGGGCTGGTCAATAACGTCGGCCTGGTTCGCCCACAAGTGCTGGGCGAAATCGACCTCGACACCTTCGACGACGTGATCCGGGTCAACCTGCATTCGGCCTTGCAGGCCACCCAGGCACTGCTGCCGAACATGCGCGCCAAGGGCTGGGGTCGGGTGGTGAATATTTCCAGTTTGACCGTGCTTGGCATCACCCAACGCACGGCGTACGCGGCGGCCAAAGCGGCGCTGATCAGCTTCACGCGATCCTGGGCGCTGGAACTGGCTCAAACCGGTGTAACGGTGAACGCCGTGGCGCCGGGTCCGACCGAAACCGAACTGTTTCGCGCCAACAACCCGCCGGGCAGTGAGGGTGAAGCACGTTATCTGGCCGGCGTGCCGATGGGTCGGTTGGGGCAGCCGCAAGAGATCGCTGCGGCGATTGCGTTTTTGCTGTCCGAGCAGAGCGGGTTTATTACCGGGCAAACCTTGTTTGTCGACGGTGGCGCTTCGATAGGTAAAGCGGCGTTCTAACCAACAACACCAACCCCTGTGATCCTTAGATCGCCGTTTCTGTTTACTGCCCGAACTGCCTGCCCAACCCACCCGGCACGCCCTGAATATCGGTGTCCTCCCATGGCCCGTTCGGGCTGATCGACCGGCTCCAGCCGTTATTCCAGCGATAGTACGTGCGCTGGCGGTAGAAGGTGTTGGTCTGATCATCGAGAACGTACACGCCGAGCTTGGCATCCCAATGGCTGTTGCCACCCGGTGGCGGCGCGAAGCTGGCGGAGGTACGTGGCAACGGTTTGGCGGGCTTGGCCGGAATGCTCGGTTTGCCCGGAGCGGGTGCCGTAGAAGGCGTGGGTCTGGGCTGCGAGGGCGGGATCGGCGGCAGCGACGTCGGCGCGGGTCGCTGGACCGCACAAGCGCTTAACCCCAAAACCAGACCGAGGAGGGTGATACGAGCGATGGCGGTCATGTTGGCGTGTCCTGTTATTTATCCGGGCTATCGATGGTCAATTGTTGCGGCGCGGTGGTGCTGCTGGCCAGAGGCTGGCTGCGACCGATCCATTCGCCGGCAGTTGGTTGGCCGGCGCGGGAGATGCGCGCAACCACTTGGACTTCAGGGAAGTTCGACAGTTTCAACTGCGGCATCATTGCATCGGCGTCGCCCAGCTCGACGGTCGCTGGCAAGTCGGCCACGGTCAGGCGCTTGGCAGCCAGTGGCGCCGGTGGGCCTGAGGTGGCGCGGGCGAAGATGAATACGCTGTCGCCCGGCTGGACCTTGGCTTTCAGGTCTGGCGCCAGATCCACACGCACCTTGAGCAACGCCGCAACCTTGGCGGCTGGCGCCTGGGCAACCTTGCCGCCGCTGGCGACAAGTTTCTCGGTGGCCCGGGTGATCCCGCCTTGCAGCGCGGCACGGGAACTGTCTTCCGGCGACAGTTGCGCCAGTAAGCGATTCCAGTAGTCGATGGCGTCCTGATAGCGCTCGCTCTCGAAGGCGGCGATGCCGAGCAGACCAAGGCTGGTGACTTCTTTCGGATCAGCTTTCAGGGCTTCATCGGTCAAGGCCTGAACCTTGTCCGACCACTTCTTGCCGTCGGCGAAGTACTGGGCCTGAGCCCATTGGCCCAACAGTTCCGGCTGACGACCGGCCAGGTTCACCGTGCGCTCGAAGATCTTCGCCGCGTCGCCAGGACGGTCCTGGGCCATGTAAGTGCGACCCAGGAAGTACAAGCCCTCGGCCGAATCCGGTTGAGCGGCGACCGCACGCTCCAGGCGCTGGGTCATCTCTTCCATCGACTGGGGTGCCTGGGAGAATTCGCGGGTCAGTTCAACCTTGTCGCTGGCACCGAAATGCAGATAGAGGCCCAGGCCCAGCACCGGCACCAGAATCGCCGCCAGCAAGGGCCACGGTTTGCCCAGACGGGACACGCGCGGCGCCTCGGCGCCTTCAGTGTCGGCGAGCAATTCACGGGCCGCTTCGGCGCGGCCGGTGTCCATTTGCGCAGCATCGAGAACGCCCTCTTCCTGCTGAGTCTGCAACTCAGCCACGCGCTCCTGATACAGCGCGACGTTCAGGGCAGTACGATCCTCTTCAAGCTGCGCGCGACGACCACGCAGAACGGGGATCAGCAGAAAACTCAGGGCAACCAGAAGTAGCAGACCTGCAGCGAGCCAGAAATCAATCATTCTTGGTTTTATCCAACAGGTGGTCGAGGCGCTCGCGCTCCTCGGCAGAAAGCTCATCCTGGGTGTCAGTGCGTTGCACGCGACGACGGCGGACGATCACGGCGATGATCACAAAACCGCCCAGCAGCAGGCCGGCAGGGCCGAACCAGAGCAAAGCAGTCTTGGCGTTCAGAGCAGGTTTGTAGCGGACGAAATCACCGTAGCGGTCGACCATGAAGTCGATGATCTGTTGATTGTCCTTGCCCTCACCGAGCATGCGAAAAATCTCTTTGCGCAGGTCGGCGGCGATCGGTGCGTTGGAATCGGCGATGTCCTGATTCTGACACTTGGGGCAACGCAGCTCTTTGGTCAGCTCGCGAAAACGCTCACGATCACCTTCTTTGGCGAACTCGTAGGTGTCGATGGCCGCGTGCGCCACGCCGGCCATGCTCAAACCCAATACTGCGGCGGCTATCCAGCGCTTCATGGCTTGGCCTCATCGACCAGCGCCTGATACTTGGCCGCCAGTTTTTCGCGCCAGACCTGTTCGTCGATCACGCCAACGAACTTGTCGCGGATGATGCCCTTGGCATCAATGAAGAAGGTTTCCGGAGCACCATAAACGCCAAGGTTCAGGCCCAGGGTGCCTGCGTCGTCACGGATATCCAGCTGGTACGGATTGTGGAATTCGTCCAGCCATTTCAACGCATCCGCGTTGACGTCCTTGTAGTTGATGCCGTAGATCACCACACCCTGCTTGGCCAGTTTGTTCAGCACCGGGTGCTCGACCCGGCAGGAAATGCACCAGGTGCCCCAGACATTGACCAGCGCTGGCTTACCCAGAATGTCGGCCTTGGTCAGGGTCTTGTCACCCTGCACGGCTGGCAGGGAAAACGCCGGGAATGGCTTGTTGATCATCGCCGAGGGCAACTCTGCGGGGTCCAGGTACAGACCGCGGTAAAGAAAAACAGCCACCACCAGAAAAATCACCAGTGGCAACAGCATCAACCAACGTCTCATGCCGTGGCTCCCGTCATGCCCAGTGCTTCACGCACACGGCTTTTCACCTTGACCCGGTAACGGCGATCCAGCGCCGCCAGCAGCCCGCCCAAACCGGTGAGCAGACCACCGAACCAGATCCAGCGCACGAACGGTTTGACGTGGACGCGAACGGCCCAGGCGCCGTCGCCCAACGGTTCGCCAAGGGCGACGTAGAGGTCACGGGTGAAACCAGCGTCGATCCCGGCTTCGGTCATCACCGAGTTCTGCACGGTGTACAAGCGTTTTTCCGGGTGCAGCACGCTGACTTCCTTGCCGTCGCGGATCACCCGTACGGTGCCCTTGTCGGACGTAAAGTTCGGGCCTTCGAAGTGCTTGGCGCCTTCGAACACAAAGTGGTAACCGCCCAGGTCCATGGACTCGCCCGGTGCCAGACGCAGGTCGCGCTCGGCACTGTTCTGGCTCGACAGCACGACGCCGAGGGCGCACACGGCGATGCCGAGGTGAGCGACCTGCATGCCCCAATAACTGCGGGTCAGCGTCGGCAGGCCTTTGATCAGGCCTTTGTGGCGAGTTTTGTCGAAGATGTCACGCACGCCGGCCAGCAATACCCAGGCCGCGAGCATGAAGGTCGCGATCACCGCCCAGTTGAAATCGCCATAAGCGACGCCAGCCACCACCGCCAGCGCGGCGCTGCCGAGCAACACCGGGGTCAGCATGTTGAACAGCCATTTGACCGGGGTGTCTTTCCAGCGCACCAGCATGCCGACCGCCATCACCAGCATCAGTAACGCCATCAACGGAATGAACAGCGCGTTGAAGTACGGCGGGCCAACCGACAGCTTGGCACCGGTCATCGCATCGAGAATCAGCGGATACAACGTGCCCAGCAGGATCATCGACGCCGCCACCACCAGCACCAGGTTGTTACCCAGCAGCAGGGTTTCCCGGGACCAGAGGTTGAAGCCGACGTGGCTCTTCACCACTGGAGCGCGCAGGGCAAACAGTGTCAGCGAGCCACCGACCACAAACAGCAGGAAGATCAGGATGAACACGCCGCGCTCAGGATCGGACGCAAACGCGTGAACCGAGGTCAGCACGCCGGAACGCACGAGGAAGGTCCCCAGCAAGCTCAACGAGAACGCGGCGATGGCCAGCAACACGGTCCAGCTCTTGAACACGCCACGTTTTTCCGTGACCGCCAACGAGTGAATCAGCGCCGTGCCCACCAGCCATGGCATGAAGGATGCGTTTTCCACCGGGTCCCAGAACCACCAGCCGCCCCAGCCGAGTTCGTAGTAGGCCCACCACGAACCGAGGGTGATGCCGATACCGAGGAAGGCCCAGGCGACGATGGTCCACGGACGGGACCAACGCGCCCACGCGGCATCAAGACGACCGCCCAACAGTGCAGCAATGGCGAACGCGAACGCCACGGAGAAACCGACATAGCCCATGTACAGCATCGGCGGGTGAACGATCAGGCCGATGTCTTGCAGCAAGGGATTGAGGTCACGACCGTCTGCAGGAATTTGCGGCAGGATCCGTGCAAACGGGTTGGACGTGAGAATCAGGAACAACAGGAAACCGGTGCTGATCATGCCCATCACCGCCAGTACGCGAGCCAGCATCACTTGCGGCAATTGTCGGGAGAATACCGACACCGCGAAGGTCCAGCCGCCGAGAATCAACGCCCAGAGCAGCAACGAACCTTCGTGAGCGCCCCACACCGCGCTGAACTTGTAGTACCACGGCAACGCGCTGTTGGAGTTGCTGGCGACGTAGGCGACGGAGAAATCGTCGGCCATGAAGGCGTAAGTCAGGCAACCGAAGGCGAACAGCAGAAACGCGAATTGCCCCCAGGCGGCCGGTTGGGCCAGGCTCATCCACAAACGATCACCGCGCCAGGCACCGAGTAACGGCACCACGGCCTGAACCAGCGCGAAACACAGCGCCAGAATCATCGCCAGGTGGCCCAATTCGGGGATGAACAGCCCTGAACCATAAAGTGCAGAAGTCATCAATTAGCCCTCTTTGACGGGAGTGGGTGCCGACTGGCCGCTGTCTTTCAGGGCCTTGGTCACTTCCGGTGGCATGTACTTTTCATCGTGCTTGGCCAGCACTTCGTCGGCCACCACCACGCCGTCTGCGTTGATTTTTCCCAGGGCGACGATGCCCTGCCCTTCGCGGAACAGGTCCGGAAGGATGCCGCGGTAGCTGATGGTCACGGATTTATTAAAGTCGGTGACGATAAATTTCACGTCCAGCGAATCGCCGGAACGTTGCAGCGAACCTTTTTCGACCATGCCGCCGGCGCGGATGCGCGTGTCTTGCGGGGCTTCGCCGTTGGCGATCTGGGTCGGGGTGTAAAACAGATTGATGTTCTGCTGCAGGGCGCTCAGGGCCAGGCCGACAGCAGCGCCGACACCGACCAGGATCGCGAGAATGATGATAAGACGCTTTTTGCGTAGCGGATTCACTTGCCGTTCTCCCGGCGCAGACGACGCGCCTCTTGTTGCAGATACCGCTTGCGGGCCAGGATCGGCGCCGCCACGTTGAGGGCCAGCACTGCCAGGCAAATGCCATAGGCTGACCAGACATACAGGGCATGATGGCCCATGGCGAGGAAGTCGCCGAATGAAGCAAAACTCATCGCGCGGCCTCCAGACTGTTCTGCACTTCGGCCTTGACCCAACTGGCGCGGGCTTCGCGCTTGAGCACTTCAAGGCGCATGCGCAGCAGCAGCACCGCGCCGAAGAAACAGTAGAAACCCAGCACCGTCAGCAGCAGTGGCAGCCACATCTCGGCCGGCATTGCCGGTTTTTCGGTGAGGGTGAAGGTCGCGCCCTGGTGCAGGGTGTTCCACCACTCCACCGAGTATTTGATGATCGGGATGTTGATCACGCCGACAATCGCCAATACCGCGCAGGCCTTGGCGGCACTGTCACGATTGCTGATGGCGTTGCCCAGCGCAATGAGACCGAAGTACAGAAACAGCAGAATAAGCATGGACGTTAGTCGTGCATCCCAGACCCACCATGAACCCCAGGTCGGTTTGCCCCAGATCGCCCCGGTGACCAGCGCCACGGCGGTCATCCAGGCACCGATGGGCGCCGCGCACTGCAGGGCGACGTCGGCCAGCTTCATCTTCCACACCAGCCCGACGATGCCGCACACGGCCAGCATCACGTAGACGGATTGCGCCAGCATGGCGGCCGGAACGTGGATATAGATGATGCGAAAGCTGTTGCCTTGCTGGTAGTCCGGTGGCGCGAAGGCCAGGCCCCACACTACACCAACGCCGATCAGCAGCAACGCCGCAACGCTCAGCCACGGCAGCAGTTTGCCACTGATGCCGTAAAACCATTTGGGCGAGCCGAGCTTATGAAACCAAGTCCAGTTCATTACTGTTTCCATCACGGTTGCTGCTCGCTATCACAAGCAGCCAAGGGTCTTTACTGATTAAAAAATAACCAGACCTCATTATTCGCCGACGCTGATCTTCAGGCCAGCGGCTATTGCAAAAGGTGTCAGGGTTATCGCCAGGGCGGTCAGGCTACCAAGCCACAAGAGATAACCGGTCGCCGGCATGCCCTGCAATGCCGCCTGCAAGGCGCCACTGCCAAGAATCAACACCGGGATGTACAGCGGCAGAATCAGCAGCGCCAGCAACAGGCCGCCGCGTTTCAATCCCACCGTCAGGGCTGCGCCCACCGCACCGAGCAGGCTCAGCACCGGTGTACCCAGCAACAAAGAAAGCAGCAACACCGGCAGACAGGCGGTTGGCAAGCCGAGCATCAATGCCAGCAGTGGAGCGAGCAAAACCAGTGCCAGGCCAGAGAAGGCCCAGTGTGCCAGTACCTTGGCCAAAACCAGAAGAGGCAGGGGGTGCGACGAAAGGACCCACTGTTCAAGCGATCCGTCTTCGAAATCACTGCGGAAAAGCCCGTCCAGCGAGAGCAAAACCGATAAAAGGGCCGCTACCCAGACCAGTCCCGGAGACAAGGTTTGCAACAATTGAGACTCGGGGCCGACCGCCAATGGGAACAGCGAAACGACGATCGCGAAGAATACGAGCGGATTGGCCAGTTCCGCAGGACGGCGGAACAGCAAACGGGCCTCGCGGGCGACCAACAGGCCGAAAACACTCATACGGCCCAATTCCCCAAATCGATGTCGCGATAACCGGCCGGCATCCGGGTCAGCGTGTGGTGAGTGGTCAAGACCACCATGCCGCCGCGCTCGCAGTGCGCAGCCAGGTGTTCTTCAAGTTGCGCCACGCCTTGTTTGTCGAGCGCGGTGAACGGCTCATCGAGGATCCATAGCGGCGGGCTTTCCAGGTACAACCGCGCCAACGCGACCCGGCGTTGCTGCCCGGCAGACAGCGTGTGGCATGGAACATCCTCGAAACCGCGCAATCCGACGGCAGTCAGCGCTTGCCAGATCGCCTCATGGGAGCCCGGTTGATGCAAGGCGCAAAGCCAGCTCAGATTCTCTTCCGGCGTCAGCAGATCCTTGATCCCGGCGGCATGGCCGATCCACAGCAGGTTGCGCGCCAGCTCAAAGCGTTGCTCGTTCAGTGGCCGGCCGTTGAGCAGCACGTGACCGGCGGTCGGCTGCATTAGGCCGCAAAGCAGACGTAAAAGGCTGGTCTTGCCGCTGCCGTTGGGGCCGCTGATTTGCAACATTTCGCCACTGGCCAGTCTCAATTCGAGATTTTCGAAGAGCAGCCGAAGGTCTCGCTCACAAGCAAGGGCAACGGTTTGCAGGACTGGACTGGTCAAGAGATCACGGGCCTTTACGGTTCAAGTCGGCAGCGGAACGGCCGCTAAAGAGATGCAGGATAAATGCATTGGCGGCCCTTTCTAAGGAGCTGGATCAAGTAATTGAAATGTTTTCAGCGCTCCGGTTGCAACGGGGCGGCATTATACATGCCATGCCCTCCTCTCAAGAGGGCAATTTCCTCAGGTTGTGACCGCGTATGACAGGCGAAATGAACATTCTCCCGCTACCGCAGACCACGCCCGCGACTTCGCGGCCGCTGGTGGTGAGTGGCGATTTGCTCAAGCTGCTGACGCCAATGGAAGGCCTGATCACTGCCGGTCAGACCGCCAAGGCCGAAGTGCTGTCGCTCAAGCAGGCGGATCAAACCTTTCAACTGTTGCTCAAGGTCACCCTCGACAGCGGCCGTCAGACCACGGTCCAGGCCACCAGCACCCAACCGCTGCCCCAGGGCACCAGCCTGGCGATCACTCAGCCGTCGGCGGGTAATTTGGCCGTGACCGTGCAACAGGCCATCGCCTCCAGCGTTGCCACCCTCACCCGTATCGACACGGCGCAACTGCCCGTTGGCACCCTGCTGCAAGGCAAAGTGCTGACCTCTCAGGTGATGCCGCAGGTGCCGGGCCAGCCGACGGTGTTTCGCTCGATGGTGAGCTTGCTCAACACCGCGTTGAGCGGCAGCACCCTGAGCATCGACAGCCCGACGCCGCTGCGCATCAACACCTTGCTGAGCGCGCTGGTGCAGGACACCCAGACGTTGAAGTTCGTGCCGTTGAGCAGCCGTCAGGAGCAATTGGCAGTGACCCACCAACTGGCCAGCCAACAGAGCCGCCAGGGTTCGCTGGATGGCCTACTCAAACTCCTGCAAAACCTGCCGTCTTCGAATCAGACGTCCAGTGATCTGCGTGCCGCCGTCGACACGTTGCTCGCCGGCCTGCCCGATGTTCAACAACTCAGTACGCCTAAGGGGTTGGCCCAGGCACTGGCCAATAGCGGGTTGTTCCTTGAAGCCAAACTGCTCAGCGGTCAGAACCCGACATTGGCCCCGGACATGAAAGGCGATCTGCTCAAGCTGATCGCACAATTGACCCCAGGCCTGCCGGCCAGCACCAATCTCAACGCGATCATTGCCGCCAACACACTGGCCCAGGCCATGCCGAACTTCGTGCGCAACGCCCTCGGCATGCTCGGTCAGGTCAGCGCCAAACCGCAGCCAACCAGCTTCCCGCTGCCCGAGCGCCTACTACAAAGCATGGACGGCGAAGGCGATCTCGAGCACTTGCTGCGTTTGGCAGCAGCAGCTGTTTCGCGCCTGCAAAGTCATCAGCTGTCGAGCCTGGAACAGACCGGCGTCACTGACGACGGTCGGCTGATGAGCACCTGGCAGCTGGAAATCCCGATGCGCAATCTGCAAGACATCGTGCCGTTGCAGGTCAAGTTCCAGCGCGAAGAAGCCCCCGAGAAAGAACAACCAAAAGAACGCAATGAAGAACGTCCCCCGAAGCAACAGCTCTGGCGGGTCGAGTTGGCATTCGACATGGAGCCTTTAGGCCCGCTGCAGATTCAGGCGCAACTGATCAAAGGCAGCTTGTCCAGCCAGCTGTGGGCCGAACGACCGTACACCGCCAGCCTGATCGAACGTAATCTGGCCGAACTGCGCCAGCGTCTGCTGGCGTCCGGCCTGAATGTCGGCGATCTGGATTGCCACCTCGGCACACCGCCACAAGGCACTCAAACCCGTCTCGAACAACGCTGGGTCGACGAAACCGCATGAGAAACCCCAACACCCCCCGCCAAGCCATCGCCCTCAAATACGACGGCAGCCACGCCCCTACCCTCACGGCCAAAGGTGACGAGGCACTGGCCGAAGCCATTCTGAAGATCGCCCGCGATTATGAAGTGCCCATCTACGAAAACGCCGAGCTGGTGAAACTGCTGGCGCGGATGGAATTGGGGGAGAGTATTCCGCAGGAGTTATATCGCACGATTGCGGAGATCATTGCGTTTGCGTGGAATCTGAAGGGTAAGTTTCCTGAGGGGCAGGATCCGGATGCGCCGATGGTGGAGAAGGACATCACCGATCTCGGCGACGACTACTGATCATTCCCACGCTCTGCGTGGGAATGCAGCCCGTGACGCTCTGCGTCACATTCAACGACGGAACGCGGAGCGTCCCAAGAGACATTCCCACGCAGAGCGTCACTAGTGTCCGGTAAACATGCTTCATAGCTGAAGGCTGCCTTGGGCAGCCTTCAACTTTTCTCGCTCCTGCCTTCGTCGATCCCTCAATACTGGGGTTCCGAGCCGTTCAAACAGGACATGAACTATGCGAACCGTCAGTTCGAACAACGAGCCGGTAAATCCTGAGCGACGATGGAGTATTTGCAGTAACAGATAGCTGATCAAGGCACTGTAAATCTGCAAACGCACCGCATTTTCGGAGTAGGCATAAAAGCGTTTGAGCTTCAGATGTTGTTTGATCCACTTGAAAAATAGCTCGATCTGCCAACGATCTTTGTACAAGGACGCGATTTCTTCAGCTGTCCTCGTGAAGTCGTTGGTCACCAGAACTAACGGCGTCGCATGCCCCTCGCGCTCAACCACGACGCGTCTTACCGACTTTTCCCAATAGTCGTTCAGGCGTTTGCCGGCCAAATGCTTTTTGCCAAACTGGACGACTTCATCGGTCATGACCGAGCTTTGCTCAGTCACGGTCGAGTGCTCATGCAGCACTTTGATATTGGCGTTTTTCTTCAGGCGGGTGACGAAAAAAGCACCTTTGGTCTGCAACTCGTGCCACCAGTTGTAATCGCAGTAGCCCTTGTCGAAAACATACGTCATGCCGGTCTGGATCGGCATTTCCAGTGCATCGCTCAGGTCGTTGACGTTGGCAGGCGTAATGTTCACGTACACCGGGGCCAGCTGCGCCAGATCCAGCCCGACATGCACTTTGAGGCCTTGGGTGATGCGGGTTTTCGTCGCGGCTGTCCAGCCATCGAAGTGAGGTCCGCGCAAGGTGATCGACGTGGAGTCAATCAGGCTAACCATGGCCCCGACCTCCTTGCGCTGCTGGCGGCTGACGGCGCTCATCAGGTACCCACAAAGGTCCTGTAATGGCCGGTAGTCACGCTTGTTCAAGGCATCGGACATTGTCGAGCGGGCAATAGGGCCGGCATTAAGATGGTAGCTATGCGGGCCGAAATTTTCGGAGATAGTCGCCAAGGATCGCAGGCTTGAGGCTCGGGTCAAATGGCCGCTGATCAGTGTCACCAGCAATTGCCAGGTCGTGCAGCGTTTGACGTAGCGATCAGCTTGGTGTGTTTCGATGGATTGCTGGAAAAACTGGCGCGGGATCGCACTGAGTAGTTGGCTTAAACGGGTGCTGGAAAACATAAGTCAAAATCGAGTCTGAAAAAACCGATTATGCCTCACAGCCGCCAACAGCAAGAGGGAGCAAGCTCCCCCCTCGTTTTTTACCGGACACTAGTGACGCAGAGCGTGGGAACGATCTTTGGTAGGCCTCAGTCCTTGTCCAACTTACTCATCAACTCCGCCGCCGTCACGTTAGCGGACTTGAAAAAGCATAAAAGCCTTAGACTGCGACCCACAATCAAACCATTGATAAGGCCGGCCCCCAGTGCTGACCATGCCACCATCGATACTTCATTGGCCAGTTCCGGATGCATGGCCGCTTGGTAACCGCTGTAGTAACGCCAGGCAAAAAAACACCAATAAACAACAAGTACTTTGACCGAGCCACCCAGTACCAAACGATCGCCCTCGCGTTCGACGTCTTGGTACGAAAAGAAACGCTGTGCCACAAGCCATCCGGCAAATAACCCCAACGCGTAAACCGAAACGGAATCGCAATGCCCTGCGAGAACTTTAAGGACGCCACCGAAATGACGACGAATATCATCGGCGTTAACTGCAACAATCTTTTCGATTCATGATTTTTAAAGCAGGCAATGGCGCCGTAATACGTCACTACAAAAAAAACCGCATAAACCCATAGTGGTGTTCCGAGCAGAATATCGAGCATAAAAAGCCTTGGAATAAGATTTTAACTTTGACTGCGGACGGGTAAATCCAATCGATGATGAGTGGTTACACAGTTCAAGTTAGCGACGAGGGGCAACTCTCGCAAGTCGGCGGAATCCGTACAAGTTGTAGGCAGCGGACTAAGACAGGATTTGAGAAGGTGAAGAATGGGGCGAACACAGGGATAACGACTGAGGTTTGAGGACGCATTCGCGAGCAAGCTTTGCTCCTACAGAATCGAGATGTTCGCAAATTTTGTGAATGACATTAATTCTTAGGAGCAAGGCTTGCCTGCGATAAGGCCAGCACTTTCAACATCAACAGAGACTGACACACCGCCTTCGTCGGAACGCCGCCCGGAGCCAGCCCGGTCCCACATTAGATCTTCAGCGAACATAAAATTTGTGTTCGACACCGATTAAGTGTGGGAGCGGGCTTGCTCGCGAATAGCGGTATCAGAACAATCGCAAAAATCAGTTCTTGTGCAACTTACTCATCAACTCCGCCTCAGCCTGGGTCAAGCCACAGGATTGAGTCAGTTCATCAACACTCGCGCCCATCCCGACCAATCGCGCCGCTTGGGCAAACGACAGGCTCGACGGATCGCGCTGTTCCAGCTGAGCCAGTTTGTCCGGTAACGGGCCAACCACCGCGCGCAGTTCGTGCAGGTTTTCACCCATGCGCACGTTGCCGCTCTGGTAGTCCTCGACACGCCGGGTCAGGTCCTTGATGCGCTGATCACGCAGCGCATCGCCCTGGGCCTGTTGCGCAGCGATCATTCGCTGGCCTCGTATGTAAGCCAGAAACATCGCCAGCGTGCCTGCCCAGAAGAGGAACAGGACAATGACCGCCACCTCAAGAATCAATCAGATGTTCTCCAGGTCCGACCATTCTTCTTCGCTCATCATCTTGTCCAGCTCGACCAGAATCAGCAGTTCGTTGTTCTTGTTGCACACGCCTTGAATGAACTTGGCGGATTCTTCGTTACCGACGTTCGGCGCGGTTTCGATTTCCGACTGACGCAGGTAAACCACTTCGGCCACGCTGTCGACCATGATCCCGACCACTTGCTTGTCGGCTTCGATGATGACGATACGGGTGTTGTCGCTGATCTCGGCATTCATCAGCCCGAAGCGCTGACGGGTGTCGATCACGGTGACCACATTACCGCGCAGGTTGATGATGCCCAGCACATAGCTCGGGGCACCCGGGACCGGGGCGATTTCGGTGTAACGCAGGACTTCCTGAACGCGCATCACGTTGATGCCGTAGGTTTCGTTGTCCAGTTTGAAGGTTACCCATTGCAGGATCGGATCTTCGGAACCCTTTGCAGACGACGCCTTATCATTCATACCCTGACCCCTCGAAAAACCGCCCTAGCGGTGTGTGTTCTGTGCGACGGCAGTCACTGCCGTCACGTGTTTTATGTCGGTTTGTGAGCTGGTTTAACGCTGCTCATGTGCTTTGCCCCGCCGCTGGCGATCAACTCGGCCAATGCGGAAACATCGAGCAACGCACACATGTGTTCAATCACGGTGCCCGCCAGCCATGGCCGTTGACCACGGTGGCTGCGCCATTTGATTTCGTCCGGGTCCAGGCGCAACGAGCGGCTGACCTGATGCACCGCCAACCCCCATTCATAGCCCTGAACCGAAATAACGTACTGCAGGCCCTGACGGAAATCGTCGCGGTAGCGGTCAGGCATGACCCACCGCGCGGTGTCCAACACTTTCAGGTTGCCGGCCTGGCTCGGCAGAATCCCGAGGAACCATTCCGGCTGACCAAACAGCGGCGTCAGCTCGTGGCCGGCCAGGGAGTAAATCGAGCCCAGACACACCAGCGGTACCGCCAGGGTCAACCCGGCGACATCGAACAACAGGCATTCGAATGGCTCGGCGGCCCATGACGGACGACCATCGGTTTCCACCGGTGGCGGCGTGTTGCTCGGCGGCAAGTGGACTTCGACCACCGGCGGCACCAGGGCTTGCAGCAGCGGTGCGATAGTCGATACAGACGCCAGAATCGGTGCCGGTGCTTCTTCGATCACAACAGGTGCTTTCGCCACGGGTGCTACCACTGGCGCTACTGTCGGCGTGGCGACCACGGCGGGTGTCTGCGCATCACGAGCCTGCTCTTCAAGCACCGCCGCCTGGAATTCGTCCAGAGCTGCTTCAACCTCCACAACCTCGGGCAGCGCCTCGATTTCCGGCGGCAACTCTTCGGTCGCCTCCATCAGCAAGCTGTCCAGATAAGACTGGAGCGCGAGTTGCGGGCGCGAAGTGATTTTTACCGGGCGGTTCATCTCACGCCACCTGCGGGACAAGTTGTGCTGCCAGCAAATGCTTGAGCAGTGCGCGGTAGGCGAGAACACCACGGCTCTTGCCGTCAAATTGCGAAGGCGTCACGCCGGCACGGCTGGCGTCACGCAAGCGGGTGTCGACTGGAATGTAGCCTTGCCAGATTTCTTCCGGGTACTTGTCGCGCAACACCCGCAACGTGCCGAGGGAAGCCTGCGTGCGGCGGTCGAACAGGGTCGGCACGATGCTGAAGGGAAGCGCCTGTTTGCGTGAACGGTTGATCATCGCCAGGGTGTTGACCATGCGCTCCAGGCCTTTGACCGCCAAGTGCTCGGTCTGCACCGGAATTACCAACTGCTGGCTCGCCGCCAAGGCATTGACCATCAACAAACCGAGCAACGGCGGGCTGTCGATCACGGCGTAATCGAAGTCCTGCCACAGTTGCGCCAGGCTCTTGGCAATCACCAGGCCCAAGCCACTCTGACCCGGCGACTGGCGCTCGAGGGTCGCGAGTGCGGTGCTCGATGGCAACAGGGAAATACTCTCGTGGCTGGTGGGCAACAACAACTGACCAGGCAAGCCTTGCGGCACCCTGCCCTTGTGCAGGAACAGGTCGTAACTGCTGTGTTCCAGGCTGTCGGGGTCATAACCGAAGTAGCTGGTCATGGAGCCGTGAGGATCGAGATCGACCACGACCACGCGCTTGCCCGCCTCGGCCAGTAAACCGGCTAAAGCGATAGAGGAAGTGGTTTTACCGACACCACCCTTTTGATTGGCGACTGCCCAGACTCTCATTCGGATTGTTCCTCCCGGTCGAAATGCTCGACCGAGAAATAGCTCAACGTATTAATGCGGGTGACGGAGAATTGACGGCGCTCTCTCGTACCGGCGACTTGACCGGGGTCGGTGCAGTTTGTGTGCCAGCACGCTTCAACGCGGCATCCGGATGCGCATTGGCCGTTCCGGTACCGGTGAGGCTGCGGCGTACATCGAGATTTCGTGACACCACCAACACGACCCGACGGTTACGCGCCCGGCCCTCGGCAGTGGCGTTGTTGGCCACTGGCTGGAACTCGCCGTAACCTACCGACGCCAGACGACCAGGATTCACACCCTGCATCGCCAGCATGCGCACGATGCTCGCCGAACGGGCCGAGGACAGCTCCCAGTTGGTCGGATATTGCGCGGTGCGGATCGGTTGATCGTCAGTGAAGCCTTCGACGTGAATCGGGTTGTCGAACGGCTTCAGAATCGCAGCGACCTTGTCGATGATGTTGAACGCGATGTCACTGGGCATGGCGTCGCCACTGCCGAACAACAGGCTGGAATTGAGTTCGATTTCGACCCACAGCTCATTGCCGCGAATGGTCATCTGATTGGCGCTGATCAAGTCGCCGAACGCGGCGCTGATATCGTCGGCGATGCTTTTGAGCGGATCGCTGGCACCCGCGATACCGGCGTCGACCTGCTCGGCGTCTTTAACCAGCGGCTTGGCCGGGGTCACAGTCTTCGGTCGTTCGTCGCCGATCGGGATCGGCTTGAGGGCACGATCCGAATCGGTGAACACACCAATCAACGCTTCCGAGATGACCTTGTACTTGCCTTCGTTGATCGAAGAGATCGAGTACATCACCACGAAGAAAGCGAACAGCAACGTAATAAAGTCGGCGTAGGAAACCAGCCAGCGTTCATGGTTTACATGTTCTTCAGGTTGCCGGCGACGAGCCATAATCCATTACTCCCATCAATCCATGAAGCCCTGAAGCTTCAACTCAATAGAGCGAGGGTTTTCACCTTCGGCGATCGACAGAATGCCTTCCAACAACATTTCGCGATAACGCGACTGTCGCAAAGCGACGGACTTGAGTTTGGCGGCAATCGGCAGCAGCACCAGGTTGGCACTGGCCACGCCGTAGATGGTCGCGACGAAGGCCACGGCAATGCCGCTGCCCAGTTGCGATGGATCGGCCAGGTTGCCCATCACGTGGATCAGGCCCATCACCGCACCGATGATGCCGATGGTCGGCGCGTAGCCGCCCATGCTTTCGAAGACTTTGGCGGCTTCGATGTCGCGGCTCTCCTGGGTGTAGAAATCCACTTCCAGGATGCTGCGAATCGCTTCCGGCTCCGCGCCGTCCACCAGCAGTTGCAGGCCTTTGCGCGAGTAGTTGTCGGGTTCGGCGTCGGCCACCCCTTCCAGACCGAGCAGGCCTTCCTTGCGTGCGGTCAGGCTCCAGTTGACGACGCGATCGACGCCACCGGCCAGATCCACGCGAGGTGGAAACAGGATCCAGGCCAGAATCTGCATGGCGCGCTTGAAGGCGCTCATCGGTGCCTGCAGCAGCGCCGCACCGATGGTCCCACCGAGTACGATCAACGCCGCCGGGCCGTTGGCCAGCGCGCCGAGGTGACCGCCTTCAAGGTAGTTGCCGCCAATGATGGCGACAAACGCCATGATGATCCCGATGAGGCTTAACACATCCATCAGATACAAGCCTCGACCAGATGCTTGCCAATATCGTCCAGGCCGTACACCGCGTCGGCGAGTTCGGCTTTGACGATGGCCATCGGCATGCCGTAGATCACGCAGCTGGCTTCATCCTGGGCCCAAATCGAGCTGCCGCCCTGCTTGAGCAGACGCGCGCCTTCGCGACCATCGGCGCCCATGCCGGTCAACACGACCGCCAGAACTTTGTCACCGTAGGTCTTGGCCGCCGAACCGAAGGTGATATCCACACACGGCTTGTAATTCAATCGCTCGTCACCCGGGAGAATTTTCACCGCGCCACGGCCGTCGATCATCATTTGCTTGCCACCCGGCGCCAGCAGCGCCAGGCCCGGACGCAGGATGTCGCCATCCTCGGCTTCCTTGACGCTGATGCGGCAGAGCTTGTCCAGACGTTCGGCGAAGGCCTTGGTGAAGGCGGCCGGCATGTGCTGGATCAACACAATCGGTGCCGGGAAGTTGGCCGGCAATTGGGTCAGAACCCGCTGCAGGGCAACCGGGCCGCCAGTGGACGTACCGATGGCGACCAATTTGTAGGCTTTGCGTTTCGGCGCTGGCGACGACGAGGCGGGTGCGTGCGTACGCGCCGGAATCGGCGCCGGTGCCGGACGCGCAGGCGCGCTGCTGCCGTAGCTACTGACGCTCGAAGGCGCAGGTGTCGGGGCTGGCGCGGCGACGGGTGCCGGAGCACTGTAAGTGCTGGCACGACGGTTACTGCGCGAGATGCTGAGAATCTTCTCGCACAGCAGTTGCTTGACCTTTTCCGGGTTGCGGGAGATGTCTTCGAAATTCTTCGGCAGGAAATCCACCGCGCCGGCGTCCAGCGCATCGAGAGTGACCCGAGCGCCTTCGTGTGTCAGCGAGGAAAACATCAACACCGGGGTCGGGCAGCGCTGCATGATGTGCCGCACCGCCGTGATGCCATCCATCATCGGCATCTCGTAGTCCATGGTGATCACGTCTGGCTTGAGGGCCAGCGCCTGATCAATCGCCTCTTTTCCGTTGGTCGCCGTGCCGACGACCTGGATATTCGGATCCGCTGAAAGAATTTCCGAGACGCGGCGGCGGAAAAACCCCGAATCGTCCACCACCAGGACTTTGACTGCCATAAACACTCCGTTAGACGGAGCGAGGCTCAGTCGCCCCGCTCCACCAGAATCAAATACGCCGTGCGGCGTAACGCTTGAGCATGCTGGGTACATCGAGAATCAGCGCAATGCGGCCGTCACCGGTGATGGTGGCGCCGGACATCCCCGGGGTTCCCTGGAGCATTTTGCCCAATGGCTTGATGACCACTTCTTCCTGGCCCACCAGTTGATCGACGACGAAGCCGATCCGCTGAGTGCCCACCGAAAGGATCACCACATGGCCCTCGCGCTGCTCTTCGTGAGCGGCGGAGGCGACCAGCCAACGTTTGAGGTAGAACAATGGCAGTGCCTTGTCCCGCACGATCACCACTTCCTGGCCGTCCACCACGTTGGTGCGCGACAGGTCGAGGTGGAAGATCTCGTTGACGTTCACCAGCGGGAACGCAAACGCCTGGTTGCCGAGCATGACCATCAGCGTCGGCATGATCGCCAGGGTCAACGGGACCTTGATGACGATCTTCGAGCCTTTGCCCTTGGTCGAGTAGATATTGATGGTGCCGTTGAGCTGGGCGATCTTGGTTTTCACCACGTCCATGCCCACGCCGCGTCCGGAGACATCGGAAATTTCGGTCTTGGTCGAGAAACCCGGCGCGAAGATCAGGTTGAAGCAATCGGACTCGCTGAGGCGATCTGCTGCATCCTTGTCCATCAACCCTTTTTTCACCGCGATACCGCGCAAAACATCGGCGTCCATGCCCTTGCCGTCATCAGAGATGGACAGCAGGATGTGGTCGCCTTCCTGTTCAGCGGACAGGATCACCTTGCCGCTGCGAGGCTTGCCCATCGCTTCGCGCTCGGCCGGTTCTTCGATACCGTGGTCAACCGAGTTGCGCACCAAGTGGACCAGCGGGTCGGCCAGGGCCTCGACGAGGTTCTTGTCGAGGTCGGTTTCTTCGCCGACCAGCTCCAGATTGATCTCTTTCTTGAGCTGACGAGCCAGGTCGCGAACCAGACGCGGGAAGCGCCCGAAGACCTTCTTGATCGGTTGCATCCGGGTCTTCATGACCGCGGTTTGCAGGTCGGCCGTGACCACGTCGAGGTTCGACACAGCCTTGGACATGGCTTCGTCGCCGCTGTTGAGGCCCAGACGGACCAAGCGGTTACGCACCAGCACCAACTCGCCAACCATGTTCATGATTTCGTCGAGACGCGCGGTATCGACCCGCACGGTGGTCTCGGCTTCGCTGGCCGGTTTTTCCGCCGGTGGCGCGGCCGGGGCACGAGCCGGAGCCGGTGCAGCAGCAACAGGCTTCGGCGCTTCGGCTTTAGGCTCGGGCGCTTTGGCGACGGGTTTCGGTGCAACAGCCTTGGCAACCGGGGCTGCAACCGAAGCGCTGGCGCCCGACGCGGTACCGACTTCAGTGAACTTGCCTTTGCCGTGCAATTCGTCGAGCAGCGATTCGAACTCGTGATCCGAGATCAGATCGCTGCCAGCCGCTTTAGCGATTGGTGCAGCCGGGGCCGGAGCCGCAGCAATGGCCGATTCCAGCGCATCAACGGCAAAGTTGCCCTTGCCGTGCAGCTGATCGAGCAGTGCTTCGAACTCGTCGTCGGTGATATCGGAGCTGTCGCCTGCCGCTTTCGGGGC
This sequence comes from Pseudomonas sp. ZS1P83, assembly GCF_054897825.1. NCBI lineage: Bacteria > Pseudomonadati > Pseudomonadota > Gammaproteobacteria > Pseudomonadales > Pseudomonadaceae > Pseudomonas > Pseudomonas sp. ZS1P83. The sequence continues at coordinate 995,798 of NZ_CM142706.1, read as the reverse complement.
AACCGGTGCGGCTGGCGCCGGAGCTTTCGCATCGACGGCGAACTGGCCTTTGCCGTGCAACTGATCGAGCAACGACTCGAACTCGGCATCGGTGATTTCGTCGCTGGCAGCGGCACTACCCGCTGGCAGTGGAGCAGCCGCCGGGGCCTCGGCCTGCGCCTTGACGGCGTTCAGCGAGTCCAGCAGTTGTTCGAATTCGTTATCGGTGATGTCGCCCGACTCGCTGTCGGCAGCCGGTATTTCGACCACGTCGGCAATCGGTGCGGCTTCTTCAGCTTTCGGCTCGGCCAGACGGGCCAGAGCTGCCAGCAATTCAGGCGTGGCCGCCGTGATCGGGCTGCGCTCGCGGACTTCGGTAAACATGCTGTTCACCGCATCCAGCGCTTCGAGAACCACGTCCATCAATTCCGAGTCGACGCGACGTTCACCCTTGCGCAGGATGTCGAACACGTTCTCGGCGATGTGACAGCACTCCACCAGCTCGTTGAGCTGGAGGAAGCCGGCGCCTCCTTTTACAGTGTGAAAACCGCGAAAAATTGCATTGAGCAAGTCCGCATCATCGGGTCGGCTTTCAAGCTCGACCAGCTGTTCGGACAGTTGCTCTAGAATCTCGCCGGCCTCAACCAGGAAATCCTGAAGGATCTCTTCATCGGCGCCGAAGCTCATGTGTAGGGGTGCTCCTAGAATCCAAGGCTGGAAAGCAAATCGTCTACATCGTCCTGACCGGACACAACGTCTTCTCTTTTATCGGCATGAATCTGCGGACCTTCACCCTGAGAGAGATGTTTTTGCGGATCTTTTTCAGCCAGCATCGCTTCACGGTCATGTTCGATGCCCGCAAAGCGGTCCACCTGACTGGCCATAAGTACGAGCTTGAGCAGGTTGCTTTCAACTTCGGTGACCAATTGGGTCACACGCTTGATTACCTGACCGGTGAGGTCCTGGTAATCCTGAGCGAGCAGAATGTCGTTGAGGTTGCTCGACACCACGCGATTGTCTTCGCTGCTGCGTGTCAGGAAACCATCGACTCGCCGGGCCAGTTCGCGGAACTCTTCAGCCCCGACCTCGCGACGCATGAACCGTCCCCAGTCGGCGCTCAAGGCCTGGGCTTCATTGCTCAGGCCGTTGACCAGCGGCGTGGCGTTCTCCACCAGGTCCATGGTGCGGTTGGCCGCGGCCTCGGTCAGCTTGACCACATAGCCCAGACGCTCAGTGGCATCCGTGATTTGTGACACTTCCTCGGCTTGCGGCATGTTCGGGTCAATCTGGAAATTGACGATCGCGCTATGCAGCTCGCGAGTGAGCTTGCCCACTTCCTGGTACAGGCCGCGGTCACGGGTCTGGTTGAGCTCATGGATCAGTTGCACGGCGTCGCCGAACCTGCCTTTCTCAAGGCTTTCGACCAGTTCGACAGCGTGTTTTTTCAGGGTCGACTCGAAATCGCCCTGTGAAGATTCGTTATGCTCCATAGCTCCCCCGTGGCGCAGTTTCTCAACCGATGCGTTCGAAAATCTTTTCGATTTTTTCTTTCAACGCCTGGGCCGTAAAGGGTTTGACCACATAGCCGTTAACACCGGCCTGGGCTGCCTCGATGATCTGCTCGCGCTTGGCTTCAGCGGTCACCATCAGCACCGGCAGGTGCTTGAGCTTTTCATCGGCGCGCACGTGGCGCAGTAGATCGATACCGGTCATGCCGGGCATGTTCCAGTCCGTTACCAGAAAGTCGATGCTCCCGCTGTTGAGGACAGGAATGGCAGTGGTGCCATCATCGGCCTCGACCGTGTTGGTGAACCCAAGGTCACGCAACAGGTTTTTTATGATCCGCCGCATCGTTGAGAAGTCATCAACGATGAGGATTTTCATGTTCTTGTTCAATTCGACCTCCAAGCAGTCTTAAACGCGCCCAGCACCTGGACACGCCATTTCGATCAATCCGGCAAAGCACTCAATGACTGTCTGGAGCACAACAGATCGGGACCCGTGTGGTTTCAACACCCCACCAGCCTCGTTCGCAGTGTCCCCACACTGCCTTCAGCGCGCTCGCCACTCCCCCAAACGCCCCCGCAAACGGGCCGCGCACTGGCTGTGTAACTGGCTGACCCGAGATTCGCTGACCCCCAGGACTTCACCGATTTCCTTGAGATTCAACTCTTCGTCGTAATACAGCGCCAACACCAGTCGCTCACGCTCCGGCAAATTGGCAATCGCGTCCGCCAGCGCCATCTGGAAGCGTTCATCTTCCAGATCGCGCGACGGCTCGAGATGAGCACTGGCGCCATCCTCGTGCAGCCCTTCGTGTTCGCCGTCCTGCAACAGATCGTCGAAACTGAATAACCGGCTGCCCAGGGTGTCGTTCAAAATCCCGTAATAATCGTCGAGACTCAATTGGAGTTCGGCCGCAACCTCGTGATCTTTAGCGTCACGACCGGTTTTAGCTTCAATCGAGCGAATGGCGTCGCTAACCATCCGGGTATTGCGGTGGACCGAACGTGGCGCCCAGTCCCCTTTGCGTACTTCATCGAGCATCGCGCCGCGGATTCGAATGCCCGCGTACGTCTCGAAACTCGCACCTTTGCTGGCGTCGTATTTGGTCGACACTTCAAGCAGGCCGATCATCCCGGCCTGAATCAGGTCTTCGACCTGGACACTGGCCGGCAGACGCGCCAGCAAGTGGTAGGCAATGCGCTTAACCAGTGGCGCGTAACGCTCGATCAGCTCGTACTGCGCGTCACGTGCCGAATTCTTGTAAAGGTTGTAACCGCTGGCTGTCATAGCACCGGTCCTGCCGTTTGTTGTACGAGGCGCTCGACGAAAAACTCCAGGTGACCACGCGGGTTGGCAGGCAATGGCCAGGTATCGACCTTCTGTGCAATGGCCTTGAACGCCAGGGAGCACTTGGAACGCGGGAAGGCTTCATAGACGGCGCGCTGTTTCTGCACAGCCTTACGCACGCTTTCGTCGTAAGGCACCGCGCCGACGTATTGTAAGGCGACGTCGAGGAAGCGATCCGTGACCTTGGTCAACTTGGCGAACAGGTTGCGACCTTCCTGTGGGCTCTGGGCCATGTTGGCCAGGACGCGGAAGCGGTTCATGCCGTAATCGCGGTTAAGTAGTTTGATCAGTGCGTAGGCATCAGTGATCGAGGTCGGTTCGTCGCAGACCACCAGCAAGACTTCTTGCGCTGCGCGAACGAAACTGACTACCGACTCACCAATGCCCGCAGCGGTGTCGATCACCAATACGTCGAGGTTGTCGCCGATATCGCTGAACGCCTGGATCAGGCCGGCGTGTTGGGCCGGGCTCAGATGAACCATGCTTTGAGTGCCGGACGCGGCCGGGACGATGCGGATGCCGCCAGGGCCTTGCAACAATACGTCGCGCAGCTCGCAGCGGCCTTCGATCACGTCGGCCAACGTACGTTTGGGTGTCAGTCCCAGCAGGACGTCGACGTTCGCCAGCCCCAGATCGGCGTCCAGCAGCATGACGCGCCGGCCGAGCTCAGCTAGAGCCAGGGACAAGTTCACTGACACGTTAGTTTTCCCGACGCCACCTTTGCCGCCGGTCACCGCGATCACCTGTACGGGATGCATGCTGCCCATGAATTTTCTTTACCTTGTCTTACTTAGACGGAGGCCACATTACTGGCTGCGCGTTCACAAAATGAACAATGCATGGCAGACCATCGATGTAGGTACAAAAACTGTTCATTAATACCTCAGCCGACCTGCTTGGTCGGGCTGTGGTAAATATCAGCGAACATGTCAGCCATGGCTTCTTCGCTGGGTTCTTCTTGCATTTGCACGCTTACGGCGCGACTGACCAACTGATGACGACGCGGCAGATGTAAATCATCCGGAATCCGCGGGCCATCGGTCAGGTAGGCCACCGGCAATTCATGACTGATGGCCAGGCTCAACACCTCACCCAGACTTGCCGTTTCATCCAGTTTAGTCAGGATGCAGCCCGCGAGGCCGCAGCGTTTGTAACTGTGATAAGCGGCCGTTAGCACCTGTTTCTGGCTGGTGGTTGCCAACACCAGATAATTTTTGGATTTGATCCCACGACCCGCCAGGCTTTCAAGCTGCATGCGCAGTGCCGGATCGCTGGCCTGAAGGCCCGCGGTATCGATCAGCACCACGCGTTTGCGCAGCAAGGGTTCCAGTGCCTGCACCAGTGACTGACCCGGGTCGACGTGAGTCACCGACACATTGAGGATCCGGCCAAGGGTCTTGAGCTGCTCCTGAGCACCAATACGGTAGCTGTCCATGCTCACCAACGCGATATTTTGCGCGCCGTACTTGAGCACGTAGCGGGCGGCGAGCTTGGCCAGAGTGGTGGTCTTGCCCATGCCGGCAGGGCCGACCATGGCAATCACACCGCCCTCTTCCAGCGGCTCGATTTCCGGTGTGGCGATCATCCGCGCCAGGTGCGCCAGCAGCATGCGCCAGGCCTGACGAGGTTCTTCAATATCGGTAATCAGCGCCAGCAAATCGCGTGACAACGGGCCGGACAAGCCGATGCGTTGCAGGCGACGCCAAAGATTGGCCTGGGCCGGACGGCTGCCTTGCAGCTGATTCCAGGCCAGGGAGCCGAGTTGCACTTCCATCAGTTCGCGCAAACTGTTGAGTTCGAAACGCATCGAGTCGAACGCCCGCGAGTCCACACCACCGGAGGCTGGCGCAGCGGCCGGTGCAGGACGACGGGGTTCGGCGTAGGTCGGTTCGATCAGCGGCTCGGCGGCGGTCAGTGGCAGGCCGGCGAACAACTGGCGATTGGTGCTCTTGTCGCTCTCGCCTTCGCCTCGCAGGCTCAGTTCGGCCTGGGCGGTAACGATCCGCGACTGGGTCTTGCGCAGCTCGTCTTCGAGTTCCATGTTCGGAACGCGCGGGGCCAGCGCCGATAATTTGTAATCCAGGGCAGCCGTCAATTCGACACCACCGGCGATCCGGCGGTTGCCAATGATGGCGGCATCAGCGCCCAGCTCATCACGAACCAGTTTCATGGCCTGACGCATATCGGCGGCGAAAAAACGCTTAACTTGCATAAACCACTACCTCAGCCGTTGGGCCCTACTGTCGCAACGATGGTCACTTGCTTGTTGTCAGGAATTTCCTGATACGCCAACACGTGCAAACCCGGGACTGCCAGTCGGCCGAATCGCGACAGCATCGCGCGAACCGGACCGGCTACCAGCAGAATCACCGGTTGACCCTGCATTTCCTGGCGCTGCGCCGCATCGATCAACGAGCGTTGCAGTTTCTCAGCCATGCTTGGCTCCAGCAGAACGCCCTCTTCGGAGCCTTGTCCTGCCTTCTGAAGACTATTGAGCAATATTTGTTCCAACCTTGGCTCCAGGGTGATCACTGGTAGCTCGGAGTCAGTGCCTACAATGCTTTGGACGATTGCGCGGGATACGCCGACGCGCACGGCGGCCACCAGCGCGGCAGTATCTTGACTCTTGGCGGCATTGTTGGCGATGGCCTCGGCAATGCTGCGAATGTCCCGTACTGGCACCTGTTCGGCCAGCAAAGCCTGCAAGACTTTGAGCAGCTGCGACAGAGACACCACGCCAGGCACCAGCTCTTCAGCCAGTTTTGGCGAGCTTTTAGCCAACAATTGCATGAGTTGCTGCACTTCTTCGTGACCGATCAACTCGCTCGAGTGCTTGTACAAAATCTGGTTCAAGTGGGTTGCCACTACTGTACTGGCATCGACCACGGTGTAACCGAGGGATTGCGCCTGGGCACGCTGGCTGATTTCGATCCAGACCGCCTCCAGACCGAAAGCCGGATCTCTGGCGGTAATGCCATTGAGCGTCCCATAGACCTGCCCCGGATTGATCGCCAGCTCGCGGTCCGGGTAAATCTCCGCTTCGGCCAGGATCACCCCCATCAGGGTCAGGCGATAGGCACTTGGCGCCAGGTCGAGGTTGTCACGGATATGCACGGTCGGCATCAGAAAGCCCAGATCCTGCGACAGCTTCTTGCGCACACCCTTGATCCGTGCCAGCAACTGACCACCCTGGTTGCGGTCCACCAGCGGAATCAGCCGGTACCCGACTTCCAGGCCGATCATGTCGATCGGGGTGACGTCGTCCCAGCCCAGCTCCTTGGTTTCCTGGGCGCGGGCCGGGGATGGCAGCAGCTCTTGCTGACGCTTGACCTCTTGCAGGGCCTGCACCTTGACCACGTTCTGCTTCTTCCAGAACAGGTAAGCACCGCCGGCCGCCAGGGCCGCCATGCTGAGAAAGGAGAAGTGCGGCATGCCGGGCACTAGGCCCATCACCGCCATCAGGCCTGCCGCGACGGCCAACGCTTTTGGCGAGGCGAACATCTGGCGGCCGATCTGCTTGCCCATGTCTTCCGAGCCGGAAGCACGGGTCACCATGATCGCCGCCGCTGTCGATAACAACAGTGATGGCAATTGCGCCACCAAACCGTCACCGATGGTCAACAGCGCATAAACCTTACCGGCGTCGCCGAAGCTCATGCCGTGCTGGAAGATGCCGACGGCCATGCCGCCGATCAGGTTGATGAACAGAATCAGCAGGCCGGCGATGGCGTCACCGCGAACGAACTTGCTGGCACCGTCCATGGAACCGTAGAACTCGGCTTCCTGGGCGACTTCCATCCGGCGCAATTTCGCCTGATTTTGATCGATCAGGCCGGCGTTCAAGTCGGCGTCGATGGCCATTTGTTTACCGGGCATCGCATCGAGGGTGAAACGTGCGCTCACCTCGGAAATCCGCCCGGCACCCTTGGTCACCACGACGAAGTTGATGATCATCAAAATCGCGAAAACCACGATACCGACCACGTAGTTACCGCCGATCACCACCTCACCGAAGGCCTGGATCACCTTACCGGCGGCGGCATGGCCTTCCTGACCGTGGAGCATCACCACCCGCGTGGACGCCACGTTCAGCGCCAGCCGCATCAGCGTTGCCACCAGCAGAATCGTCGGAAACACCGCGAAATCCAGCGGCCGCAAGGCGTAGACGCACACCAGCAGCACGACGATGGACAAGGCAATGTTGAAGGTGAAAAACACGTCCAGCAGGAACGGCGGCACCGGCAACATCATCATGGCCAGCATGACCAGCAGCAACAACGGCACACCCAGATTGCCCCGACTTAAGTCGGCAACGTTTGTGCGAGCACTGTTGAGTAACTGAGAGCGATCCACCGGTTTTCCCCGTTCCTTTAAAGCAAACTTTTGACGCCTGAAGCAGGCGCAAAGCGGCTACTGCAAGAAGCCTTCCAACTTTTGCGGGGGGGTTCGAATCGGAGAGAATTAACAAGGACTTGCCGCCCCGGACGGCCGGTGCAGCCTCCGCGCGCGGGATATCCGTACAACAGGCCAAACGGCCCGTGATTGCTCCGGGTTTCAGTCCAAAACCACGGGCACGGGCACGGGCACTCGAAAGGCTAAGGTCAGCTCGCCGTCAGGATCTGCTCTTCCTGGATATCGCCGAAGCTCAAGTCTTTGCCGACCATATACCGCGTATTGCGGAGCATCTGCACGTCACCGATCGGCACAATATCCTCTTGGGCATACCCCAGAATCACAATCGAGGCAGGTGATCTCGGCTCTTCGAAGACATTTAGTCCATCCCTTAACCCGTGGTCCTGCATTAGATTAAGCGCCCACTGAAATGGAATGACCGGCAAATCACTGATCTGGATTTCACCATTTTCCAACATGAAGTCCTGCTTGGCAGTCAACAGCAGCTGTCCACCGGCGATTTCGAATGTCGGCTTGCTATAACGTCTGCGCAGGTTTCCGTCCAGCCAGCCGTCAAAATAGAAACTCGAATGGGTAAACCGTTTGAACAATTTTTCATTGTTATGGATCTTGCCCGCCTCATCTCCAAAATAACTCTGAGAGTGGTGATAAGCCAACCCCGTCAACTCAGGCCGGATGGCATTGAAATGCTGGTTGAGATAACCCGGAATGTAAGTATTTGCAGTTTCCTTAAATAGATCAAAATCCAACGAAAGCTTAAAGGTGACTGTATAGCCGATCTCTTTTTTTTCGGGACGTTCTTCCAGCACACCGGAAACAAACTCTAACTTCATACCTTGCAGATTTTTGTACGGAACTCGATCCATGACTCTAATCCTCGAAAACCTTAAGAGACACCTATTGGCGATACCCTCACCACACTCGGAAACAGGCGCATTAATCGGGGAAAATCCCCAAGGCATGACAACGCTTCAGAGGACTGGCGTCTACTGTCATGAACGAGCCCCATGAAAGACAGGACACCGTTTCCCCCTTACGATAAGGGATAGGCAAACGGTTATGTTTATGACTAATAGCAACGATAAGAGTGGGGAGCTTTTGGGTCAGGAGCGGCGCCGCCGCTGGAGCCCAGAGCAAAAACTGGCCATGGTTCGCGAGAGCCTTGAGCCCGGACAAAGCGTTTCGGTGGTGGCCCGGCGCAACGGCATAAATGCCAACCAGCTGTTCCTGTGGCGCAAGCTTTACCAGGACGGCAGCCTGTCGGCGGTCAGTGCTGGCGAGGCCGTGGTGCCGGCCTCCGAGCTGAGTGATGCGCTCAAGCAGATCCGTGAACTGCAACGGATGCTGGGCAAGAAAACGATGGAAGCAGAAATCCTCAAAGAGGCCGTGGAGATTGCCCGGTCGCGAAAATGGATTGCGCACTCACCCTTGTTGCCGGGGGACGATCAGTGAAGCTGGTCAGCGAATGTCTCGGTGTGGCGCGCTCGCAATTAACGGTTCGAATCAAGCAATCGGTATCGCCCAAAGTACGGCGAAGCAGGCCTGTGGACGATGCTGCGCTGGTGGTCGAAATCCAGCAACAGGTCAGCGAGCTTCCCAGCTATGGCTACCGTCGTGTCTGGGGATTGCTGCGTCGCGCCCGTGAAACCCAGTTGCTGCCAGCGATCAACGTGAAGCGGGTTTACCGGGTGATGCGTGACCACAACCTTTTGCTTGAACGCCGGATCAAACAGCCCGGCGTGCCGCGTCGGCACGAAGGCCGTATTGCCGTGGAAACCAGCGATACGCGTTGGTGCTCGGACGGCTTTGAGTTCCGCTGCGAGGACGGCGCAAAACTGAGCGTGACCTTCGCCCTGGATTGCTGTGATCGCGAAGCCATCGGCTGGGTCGCCAGCCCGACCGGGTACAGCGGCGATGATATCCGCGACTTGATGCTGGAAAGCGTGGAGAAGCGCTTTGGTGATCAACTGCCCACCACGCCGGTACAGTGGCTAAGCGATAACGGCTCGGCATACACGGCCGAACAGACGCGCCTGTTTGCTCGGCAGATCGGTTTGCAACCGGTGACCACACCTGTGCGCAGTCCGCAGAGCAACGGCATGGCAGAGAGCTTTGTGAAGACGATCAAGCGTGATTACGTGGCGCACATGCCCAAGCCTGATCGGGAAACAGCGTTGCGTAACCTGGCCATTGCCTTCGAACACTACAACGAGCAGCATCCGCACAGCGCCTTAAACTATCGCTCACCGAAAGAGTTCAGGCGCTTGGCGGCAGCAACAATTTAACGGGGAGTTGGTGTCCGGTTTTGTAGGGGCAAGTCCATGTCAGAACTAACAGGTAAGCGGTGTTTTCAGACAGACGGAAGAATCTGTGGGAGAAATCAGGAATCGCGCCGCAAGTCCGGCGGGATCGGCAGATCGCCCTTGAGCGGATCCGGGCGCTTGCCTTTGCCGGCGCGGTGCTGGCGGATCTGGTAGACGTAAGCGAGCACCTGGGCGACGGCAAGGTACAGCCCGCCAGGGATTTCCTGATCAAGTTCGGTGGAGTAGTAGATCGAACGCGCCAGCGCTGGCGACTCAAGCAGCAGCACTTCGTTGGCCACAGCGATTTCACGGATCTTCAAGGCCAGGAAGTCGCTGCCCTTGGCGATCAGCATCGGTGCCCCGCCCTTGTCCGGATCGTACTTGAGCGCTACGGCGTAGTGGGTCGGGTTAGTGATGACCACATCGGCGTCGGGGATCGCCGCCATCATCCGGCGCTGGGACATGTCGCGCTGTAGCTGGCGAATCCGTTGTTTGACCTCCGGCCGCCCTTCCTGATCCTTATGCTCGTCGCGCACTTCCTGCTTGGTCATCAGCAGTTTCTTGTGGCTCTCCCAGAGCTGCACTGGCACGTCCACCGCTGCGATGATGATCAGCCCGCAAGCCATCCACAAAGTGCTCCAGCCGACCACTTGCAGGCTGTGGATGATCGCCTGGTCCAGCGGTTCGTGCGCAATGCGCAACAGGTCGTCGATGTCGGCAGACAACACTGCCAGGGCTACGAACAACACGATCAGGAATTTTGCAAAGGCCTTGATCAGTTCTACCAGGGCTTTGGTGGAGAACATCCGCTTGATGCCGCTGAGGGGATTCATGCGGCTGAATTTGGGCGCCATGGTGCTGGCCGAGAACAGCCACCCCCCCAGAGAAATCGGGCCTATCAACGCCGCCAGCACCAGGGAGATCATAATGGGCTGAATCGCCCACAAGGCAATCTGCCCGGAGTGCAACAGGTAGGTCGCCATCGAGCGCTGATCCAGAATCACTTCCCGTGACAGCGAGAAGTTCATGCGCATCAGCTCCATGAGATCCTGAGCCAGGGCACCGCCGAAAATCAGCAACGCGCTGGCACCGATGAGCATGATCGCCAGCGTATTGAGCTCCTTGGAGCGGGCAATCTCGCCCTTCTCACGGGCGTCCTTCTTCTTTTTCTCCGTGGGGTCTTCTGTTTTGTCCTGACCGCTTTCGCTCTCGGCCATGGCTCAGCTCGCCCGTGCCAGCTCGCGTAAAAACTGCAGGGCCTCGGAGGCCAGCGGTTGATACTGATTGAGAATGTCCGCCAGCCCGACCCAGACGATGAACAGCCCGAGCACCAGCGTCAGCGGGAAGCCGATGGAAAAGATGTTGAGTTGCGGCGCCGCCCGGGTCATCACCCCAAACGCAATGTTGACCACCAGCAACGCGGTGATCGCCGGCAGCACCAGCAGCAGTGCAGCGCCAAGCACCCAGCCGAGCTTGCCGGCCAGCTCCCAGAAATGATTGACCATCAACCCGCTACCGACCGGCAATGTAGTGAAGCTTTCGGTGAGGACTTCGAAGACCACCAGGTGGCCGTTCATGGACAGAAACAACAGCGTCACCAGCATGGTGAAGAACTGCCCGATCACCGCCACAGACACACCGTTGGTAGGGTCGACCATAGACGCGAAGGCCATACCCATCTGGACGGCGACAATTTGTCCCGCCACCACAAAAGCCTGAAAGAACAGCTGCAAGGAGAATCCGAGCACCCCGCCCACGAGGACCTGCTCGGCAATCAGCAGCAGGCCGCTCAAGTCCAACATACTGACCGGTGGCATGGGGGGCAGACCGGGAGCGATGACCACGGTAATGGCCACCGCGAAATATAGACGGACCCGCCGGGGCACCAGAGTCGTACCGAACACCGGCATGACCATCAGCAACGACCCGACGCGAAACAGCGGCAACATGAAGGTCGCCACCCAGGTACTGATCTGGGTATCGGTCAGCTGGAGCAGTGACATGGCTTAGCCGATGACCTGAGGAATGCTGCCGTACAACTGCAGGATGTATTCCATGAAGGTCTGCACCAGCCAGGGGCCAGCGACGATCAGCGTCACCAGCATCACCAGCAGGCGCGGCAGGAAGCTCAGGGTCTGTTCGTTGATCTGGGTGGCAGCCTGGAACATCGCCACCAGCAGGCCCACGATCAAACTCGGGATCACCAGCACAGCAACCAACAGGGTGGTCAGCCAGAGCGCTTCCCGAAAGATGTCTACCGCCACTTCCGGCGTCATGGCGATACACCGCCGAAGCTGCTAGCCAGTGTGCCGATGATCAACGCCCAGCCATCCACCAACACGAACAGCATGATCTTGAATGGCAGAGAAATGATCAGCGGCGACAGCATCATCATCCCCATGGCCATCAGCACGCTCGCCACGACCATATCGATAATCAGGAACGGTATGAAGATCATGAAGCCAATCTGGAACGCGGTTTTCAGCTCGGAGGTCACGAAGGCCGGCACCAGAATGGTCAGCGGCGCCTGATCCGGCGAGGCGATGTCGGTACGCTTGGACAGGCGCATGAACAGTTCAAGGTCGCTGCTGCGTGTCTGCGCAAGCATGAAGTCCTTGATCGGCACCTGAGCCTTGGCCACAGCATCCTGGGCGGTCAGTTTTTCCGCCAGATACGGCTGCAAGGCATCCTGGTTCACACGGTCAAACACGGGCGCCATGATGAACAGCGTCAGGAACAGCGCCATACCCGTGAGGATCTGGTTCGACGGCGTCTGCTGCAGGCCAAGGGCCTGACGCAGGATCGAAAAGACGATGATGATCCGGGTAAAACTGGTCATCAGCATGACGAACGCCGGGATAAAACTCAGCGCGGTCATGATCAGCAGGATTTGCAGGCTGACCGAGTATTCCTGAGCGCCGTTGGCATTGGTGCCCAGGGTGATCGCCGGGATCGATAACGGATCGACGGCGAACGCCAGCGGTGCGGCCAGCATCAGGGCCAGCGTCAAGACGATGCGTAACGCACCCATTACTTCTTATCCTTCTGATCCTTGCCCATCAGCTCCATCAGGCGCTGGGCAAACTCGGGGGTCGCTTTTTCAGTACCGCTGGGCACTTGCACCGGCTCCTTGAGCACATGCAACGCAGTGATGGTGCCGGGGCTCAAGCCAAGCAGAATCTGCTCGTTGCCGACCTGCACCAGCATCAACCGGTCGCGAGGGCCCAGCGCGCGGGAACCGATCAGCTCGATCACCTGCCCTTTGCCGGCCGGCCCGGCCTGTTGCACCCGACGCAGTAACCAGGCGAGGAAGAAGATCAACCCCAGCACCAGCAGTAAACCGAACACCAACTGTGTCAATTGCCCGCCCACACCACTGCTGACCGCGGCGGCGGTGGCGGTGGCAGCGGTGGCAGCCGGCTCGGCAGCCAAAACACTGAACGGCAAGGCAAGCAGAGCGCCCAGAACCTTTTTCACTTAGCGCAGCTTCTTGATGCGTTCGCTTGGGCTGATCACGTCGGTCAGGCGGATGCCGAACTTCTCGTTGACCACCACCACTTCGCCGTGAGCGATGAGCGTGCCGTTGACCAGCACGTCCAACGGTTCACCGGCCAGACGATCGAGCTCGATGACCGACCCCTGGTTAAGTTGCAGCAGGTTACGGATGTTGATGTCGGTGCTACCGACTTCCATGGAAATCGATACCGGGATATCGAGGATCACGTCCAGGTTCGGACCGTCCAGGGTGACTGGATTGTTGTTTTTCGGCACGCTGCCGAACTCTTCCATCGGCAGACGGTTGGACGGCGAACTGGCGGCGTCGGCGGCCAGCAAGGCGTCGATGTCGTCCTGCCCGGCATCGCCGGTTTCTTCCAGGGCAGCAGCCCATTCATCGGCCAGCGCCTGGTCGTCCTGGGTATTCATATCGTCAGCCATCATGTGTCCTCGGCGGGCAACCATTCAATTAGAAGCCGTCAGTTAAAAGCGAATGTGTGCGAGCGCCAATCAACGGCGCTCGATCGGCTCGATCACTTGCAACGCGAGGTTGCCTTTGTGCGAGCCCATCTTGACCTTGAACGCAGGCACGCCGTTGGCGCGCATGATCATCTCTTCCGGCATCTCGATCGGGATAATGTCCCCCGGCTGCATGTGCAGAATGTCCCGCAGGCGCAACTGACGACGGGCAACCGTGGCACCGATCGGTACGTCAACGTCCAGCACGTCCTGGCGCAAGGCATTGACCCAGCGCTCGTCCTGATCGTCGAGGTCCGACTGGAAGCCGGCGTCGAGCATTTCGCGTACCGGTTCGATCATCGAGTACGGCATGGTCACGTGCAGGTCGCCGCCGCCGCCATCGAGTTCGATGTGGAACGTCGACACCACAATGGCTTCGCTCGGACCGACGATGTTGGCCATGGCCGGGTTCACTTCCGAGTTGATGTACTCGAAGTTCACTTCCATGATCGCCTGCCAGGCTTCCTTCAAATCGACGAAGGCCTGCTCCAGCACCATGCGCACCACACGCAGTTCGGTCGGAGTGAATTCACGCCCTTCGATCTTTGCGTGGCGGCCGTCGCCGCCGAAGAAGTTGTCCACCAGTTTGAACACCAGTTTGGCGTCGAGGATGAACAGCGCGGTGCCGCGCAACGGTTTGATCTTGACCAGGTTGAGGCTGGTCGGCACGTACAGCGAGTGCACGTATTCGCCAAACTTCATCACCTGCACGCCACCGACGGCAACGTCCGCCGAGCGGCGCAGCATGTTGAACATGCTGATGCGGGTGTAGCGGGCGAAACGCTCGTTGATCATCTCCAGGGTCGGCATGCGTCCACGGACGATGCGATCCTGGCTGGTCAGGTCGTAGCTTTTGACGCTGCCGGGTTCGGCAGCGGTATCGGTCTGCACCAGACCATCGTCGACGCCATGCAACAGCGCATCGATCTCATCCTGGGACAGCAGGTCCTGCACGGCCATGTCGTGTTCCTACTGCAGTACGAAATTAGTGAAGAGCAACTGTTCGATGACCACTTTACCGAGTTCTTTCTGCGCCACTTCCTGGACGCTGGCCGTGGCTTTCTGACGCAACATTTCCTGCCCGACCGGCGACGCCAGGGTGGCGAAGTCCTGCCCGGAGAACAGCATGACCAGGTTATTGCGGATGACAGGCATGTGGACTTTGAGCGCTTCCAGATCGGCCTGATTGCGCCCCTGCATGGTGATGCTCACCTGCATGTAGCGCTGACGACCGTTCTGGTTATAGTTGGCCACAAAGGCCGGAGCCATGGGCTCGAAAATCGCTGGCTGCTTGCCGACCGGCGCGGTTTCGGCCGCGGCGGCAGGCTTGCTCTCGGCGCTGTGCATGAAGAACCAGGTCGCCCCCACGGACAAACCAATCGCCAGCAGCAGGGCCACCACGATCACGATGATCAGCTTGATCTTCCCTTTGGTTGCGGGGTCTTTTACTGCTGCTTCGCTCTTCGCCATGCCAATAATCCGTCACTATTCGGGTTTTCACAGTCGCACGGCAAGGCAAGAGCAAGTGTTATGCCAGAAGTGTCTGAGGGAAAACTGGAAGGACAGTTTGATCGTTCCCACGCTCTGCGTGGGAATGCGCCCCGTGACGCTCCGCGTCACATGCAAGAGCGGACGCGGAGCGTCCATTGAGGCATTCCCACGCAGAGCGCGGGAACGACCGGAGAGAAATCAGGCGTAGTAGTCGACTGCGCTCGAGCCGATGACGCTGGTGGTGCTGGCCGCAACTTCGGCAACGCTAACCGCAAGCTCGTCGTCCATGGAATCGAGGCGACCACCGCTGGCGTTGGTACGCCCGCCCTGGCCTTGGCCCTGTTGAGCCTGATCCTGCCCCTGACCTTGCCAACCACGGGACTGGTCGGACACATTGACGTCGACCTGGCCCATGCCCTGCTGCGCAAACATGTCACGCAAGCGGTGCATTTGCCCGTCCAGCGCTTCGCGAACGCCTGGATGGGCGCTCATGAAAGTCACCTGAGTCTGCTGATCCGGAACCATGTTCACTCGAATGTCCAGGCGCCCCAGTTCGGCCGGTTGCAACTGGATGTCGGCCGCCTTGAGATTGGCACTGGACAGGTACATGACCCGGTTCACTACTTCTTCGGTCCAGCCGCTCTGGTGCATGGCGATCGGCTGGTTCACCGGCAAGGCATTGGCGGTTTTCGGCGTGGCCGCCTGGGTCAGCGCCGCCAGACGATTGGCAAAATCATCGACCCGGGTATCGCTGCTCGCGGATTTCAGATCCTTGAGACCGTCATCGATAAGACCGCTGAAGGCCTTGTCGCCGCCCTGGCCGGTGCTGTCCTTGTCGGCTTGCACATCGAGCATGCTCGCCATGCCCGCGGCAAAATTCTGCGCCGAGGTCGAGTCGCCGTCGGCCTGAGCCTGGGTCGAGGTCGGTGCCGCTTTGGGCTGAGCCTGACTGGAAGCGGAAACGTGCCCGCTCTGCTCCATGGCCATGCGCACGGCTGGCAGCGCGTCGAGGGGATCGGCTTCTGGGTCGAAATCGGTGTCAGTGGTTGCGGCGGGAAAGATTGCCGCCGTAACGGCCGCAGCGATCGGCGATTCAACCTGCGCGGCGGCTACCAATGGCGGAGTCGTCGGCACTGGCACTGCCGGCTGGACTGCCTGCATCAATGCAGGATCGAGAGTCGGGTCGACAGGCGCGGCATCGACGACCGACGTTTCAGCCGGATCCGAGGCTTCATCGCTGGCAGCCTTGTCGTCAGCCGGCGCCGGTTTATCGGCGGGCAAGGATTTGCCGCTATCGGCAACCGCGGGTTCCGGGGCGGCAGACTTGTCGTTGTCGACGTCCTTTTTTCCAGGGCTGTCCGGGGTTTTATCGCGTACCGGCTTTGCCGATCCGTCAGACACGGCAGAGGGCTTGTTCTGGGCTTGATTGGCGTAGACCTGAGCGAAGCTTGACGCCTCCCCAGGCTCGGCGGCCAGTGCCGGTGTATTGGCGGAGGCAGCTTGAGTCTTGGCCTGCGCGGCGGCCTGAAGCAGCATATTGGGGGTAACGGGCATGGAACGGTCTCCGCTGCACTGGGATCGTAGGTACAGTTAACGAAGATTATTGCAAAGGTCGCGCCAGGTTTGAGTGCCCGGCGCTAAAAGCGCCGGACGGTCGTCTCAGTCAGCAAGAGAGCGCTGGCGCTCGGCTTCATAGAGCGGTCGAACAATGGCAAATTCGCCATCAATTTCGCCCACCAGTTTTTCAATTCCGGCGAGGCTTTCTTGCTTGGCGCGTTGCTCCAGCTCATTGCACAACTCAGCCAGGCGAATGGCGCCCATATTGCTGCTACTGCCTTTGAAACTATGGGCAGCATTCATGAGTTGCGCGGCATCATCAGCGTTTCGCAAGATGCGCAAACGCTCTTCGGAATCGGCGATGAAGGTATCCAGCAACATCGGATACTGATCCTCCATGACCTCTTGCAACGCGCTCAGCACGTCGCGGTCCAGGTGTGTGTCAGCCACTTGCTCACTCCTTGATCAAGAATGCGTGGATTATGCCAGAGCCTCCCAGATAAATTCCACGCGAGCACTTCGACCATTATCGGACCAACTCGCATTGTGGCCCAACTGACGGATCAGACTGACGCCACGTCCCGACAGACGGACGCCATCGACGGGCCGCTCCATCACCCGCGCGACATCGAAACCCTTGCCACTGTCTTCGACCCGAACTGTCAGGCAGCCGCCCTCGCCCCTCGGGACAACCTGCAAATGCACCCGCACAAAGCCGTCCTGCAAATCGTCCAGGCGCGTTTTGCGCTGTTGATAATAGCGAGTAAAACCCGAGGCATCGCGTTTGAGCGCCGAGTCCAGCCCCAGTACGCCATGCTCCAGGGCATTGGAATACAGTTCGGCCAAAACACTGTAGAGCGCCCCGCTCTGAGCCCGCAGACCGTGGACCTCAAGCAGCAATTGCAGAAGATACGGCAGTGGATTGAAACGTCTGAGCGTGGCGGCGCGAAACTCAAAACTCACTGACCAGTCCAGCGGGCAGGACTGGCCGCTGTCGGAATACACCAGCGCCGGCGGGCTCAGTTGCGCGGCGTCCAGCAGACTGACCTCGACCATGCTCACGTCATCGCGGGCCTCGCCGCGAAAGTCCCGCAACGCCTGCTCGATCTCTTCGAACAACTCATCAGGCTGATGATTGGCCGCAAACACTTGCTGCAATCGTTCCATACCAAACAACTGTTCGTTCGCATCGCAAGTATCGATCACCCCGTCGGACAACAGGAAGACCCGATCCCCGACCGCCATCGGAAACACCTCGGTGCGGTCATTAAACGATTGCGGGCTCAGCACGCCGAGCGGCAAATGCCGAGCCTTCAGCGCCGTGCGCTCACCGTTGGCGATGCTGTGCAGGTAACCGTCCGGCATCCCGCCGTTCCAGACCTCCACCGAGCGCCGCTGAAAACTCAGGCACAGCAGGGTTGCACAACAGAACATGTCCACCGGCAGGATGCGCTTGAGCTTGGCATTCATCTCGCGCAAGGTTTCGGACAGGCCGTACCCCTTGGCGGTCATGCCGTAGAAGACTTCGGCCAAGGGCATCGCACCGACCGCAGCCGGCAATCCGTGGCCGGTGAAATCACCGAGCAGCACATGCATGTCACCGGTCGGAGTAAACGCAGCCAGCAGCAGGTCGCCGTTGAACAGCGCATAGGGCGATTGCAAGTAGCGAATATTGGGTGCATTCAGGCAGCCGGAGTGGGCCACCTTGTCGAATACGGCCTTGGCCACTCGCTGCTCGTTGAGCAGGTAGTCGTGGTGCCTGGCGATCTGGTCACGCTGCTGCAACACCGTGGCCTGCAACCGCCGCAAGCGATCCATCGCCTTGATCTTGGCGGCGAGGATCACCTGGTTGTAGGGCTTTGCCAGAAAGTCGTCGCCCCCGGCCTCCAGACAGCGGGCCAGCGCTTCGCTTTCGGTCAGCGAGGTGAGGAAGATGATCGGCACCAGGGTTTCCCCGGCCAATACCTTGATCTGTCGCGCCGCCTCGAAACCGTCCATCACTGGCATCATGGCGTCCATGAGTACCAGTTGCGGTCGCTGTTGGCGAAACGCTTCAACGGCTTCGGCACCATTGGCGGCCGTCAGCACCTCATGGCCCTGGCGACGGACGATGGTCGACAGCAGCATGCGATCGGCCGCGCTGTCTTCAGCGATCAGGATCGTCAGCGGCTCGAACAAGGACTGCATGGCGGTCACGCCACGTCGAAGATTTGTTCGAAGTTGGAAATGGCGAGAATCTTGCGCACATCTGCATTTGCGTTGGTCAACGTGATCTCGGCATTCTCGCCACCGGCGTGATCACGCAATAGCAGCAACATGCCGAGCGCTGAGCTGTCGAGGTAGGTGGCCTCTTTGAGATCCACCTCGAAGGATTCAGGTTTTGGCTGAAGATTTTCGTAGGACTCGCGAAATTCCTGATGCTTGGCGAAATCGAATCGTCCCTTGATCGATATCGTCAGTTTTTGCCCATCTTGAGATACTTCTGTAACAACTGACATTGAACGGCTTCCTTGTCATTGGTGAACGTACGTGTACAAGGTTTAGCACTTGGCGGGGATGGGGGCAAGGCTGGAAAGTTGTGAAGTCTTCGAGTACGCCTTCGCGGGCAAGCCTTGCTCCCACAGGTTTGGTGTTGTTCGTGATTATTGTTGAACACACCAAACCTGTGGGAGCAAGGCTTGGTCCGGGCGGCGATCCGACGAAGAACGATAACGCGGTCTACGTGATTCAATACGGATCCTGACGCGGTAACCGCTGGGACAACTCATCCAGCAGCTTTTGCTCGCGCCGGTCTTCCAGCCGCCGCGCCTCATCCATATAGCGCGACACCAGTTTGCGCAAGCCTTCGACCCGGGCAAAAGCCTGTTGCCAGCTTTCGCGCGCCTTGTTCAGATTGTTTTGATGCCACACGAGGCTTTGTCGCTGCTGGTCGATGGCGGTGCCCAGTTGCGCAAGGAAGCCTTGATAACCCAGCAGCCATTGGCCCGACACGCCACTGCTGCCGCGCACGATCCATTGTTCCTGATAATCGAGGCGAAACGCTTCGAGGTCGGCGAGCTTGCTTTCTGCCAGACGAACCTGCCCTTGGAAGTGCCCCAGGCGCTGGACCGCCGCTTTCTCGACCTTTTCAGCCATTTCGACCACGGGGGCCAGGCGCGATGCTCGGCTCTGGGCCATGGCCGGTTACCCGCCGGCCGCGGGGGCGAAGATCGACGCGAGATACGCTTCGCTTTCGCCCAGGCTGATACTGTCGTTCAGGCCCTGGCGCAGGTATTTGACCAGCTGCGGTTGCAGGGAGATCGCCAGATCGGTTTCCCGATCACCACCCGCAACGTAGGCGCCGACGCTGATCAGGTCTCGACTCTGTTGATAACGAGACCACAGCTGCTTGAAATACTGAGCGCGAGTCATGTGCTCCGGCGATACCACCGACGGCATGACCCGGCTGATGGACGCTTCGATATCGATGGCCGGGTAATGACCTTCCTCGGCCAGGCGCCGGGACAGCACAATGTGCCCATCGAGCACGCCTCGCGCGGCGTCGGCAATCGGATCCTGCTGGTCATCGCCTTCGGACAATACGGTGTAGAACGCGGTGATCGAACCGCCGCCCTTCTCGGCATTACCGGCCCGCTCAACCAGTTTCGGCAGCTTGGCGAACACCGATGGCGGATAACCCTTGGTCGCTGGTGGTTCCCCGATGGCCAGGGCGATTTCTCGCTGGGCCTGGGCGAATCGGGTCAGGGAATCCATGAGCAACAGGACGTTTTTGCCCTTGTCGCGGAAATACTCGGCAATTCGCGTGCAGTACATGGCAGCCCGCAGACGCATCAGTGGCGCATCGTCCGCCGGGGACGCCACGACGACAGAACGCTTGAGCCCTTCTTCACCGAGGATGTGCTCGATGAACTCTTTAACTTCACGACCCCGCTCACCGATCAACCCGACGACGATGATGTCGGCCTCGGTGAAGCGGGTCATCATGCCCAGCAACACACTCTTACCCACGCCGGTACCGGCGAACAGGCCGAGTCGCTGGCCACGGCCGACTGTCAACAAACCGTTGATGCAGCGAATACCCACATCCAGCGGCTCACTGATGGGTTCGCGCTTGAGCGGGTTGATGGTCGGGCCGTCCATCGGCACCCAATCTTCAGCCTTCATCCCGCCCTTGCCGTCCAGCGCGCGACCGGCGCCATCGAGCACCCGCCCGAGCATGCTCATGCCCATCGGCAGACGACCGGTATCAGCCAGAGGAACCACTCGGGCACCGGGAGCGATGCCGGCCACGCTGCCGACGGGCATCAGAAACACCTTGCTGCCGGAGAAGCCCATGACTTCGGCTTCGACCTGTACCGGGTGATAACTGTCGTCATTGATGACCATGCAGCGGCTGCCCATGGCGGCGCGCAAGCCTTCGGCTTCGAGGGTCAGGCCGACCATGCGCAGCAAGCGGCCTTCAAGGATCGGCGCGCCTTCCAGCTCCGTGGCCTCGGCGTAGCTGCCGAGACGCTTGGCGAAGCTGGTGCGATCAAGGCGCATCGGGGTCGTCCAGTTCGGGTTCGACCGGCGCGATCGTTGGTTTCTCGTCAATCGGCAGTTCCAGGCTCAGGTCCGGCGCGGCCGGGTGCAATGCCTGTTCGTGCAATTGATCGAACAGCTTGTCCATGACCCGCGCAACGCGGGTTTCGACCGTGGCGTCGATACGGCTGTGTTCAGTCTCGACCCGGCAACCACCGGGCAATAATGCCTCGTCCTCGACGATGCGCCAGGTTTCTTCATGGCGTTCGCGCAGGGTTTTGACCTGTTCGAAATCTTGCGGATTGATGTACAGCCGCACATTGCCCACGCCCAGCGGCAAGAGCTTGAGAGCCTCGCGCATGACGCGTTCGATCTGCGTCGAGTCGATGGCCAGTTCGCGCTGAATCACCTGTTTGGTGATGTGCTGCACAAGGTCGACCAGGGACTTTTCGATCAGCGTGTCCTGTTCGGCAATGGGCTCGAACAGATGCCCCATCAATTGCTCCAGAGCAGCAATCTTGGCGGTCAGCGCCACTTCGGCTTCCTGACGCACCTTGAGCGCGGTGCTGTGAAAACCTTCTTTCTCACCCGTGGCGAAGCCTTCGTTGTAGGCCTCCTGGCGAATGCTTTCGAGCTCTTCGAGGGTCAGTGGCTGCACTTCTTCCAGCGGCACTTCTTCCATTTCCGGAGGCTCGGGCTCAGGTTCAGGCTCGGGCTCCGGCACAAAAGGGTCGAAACTGGGCAGCGACCAGACGTCAAAACCACCGACGTCCTTGGCACGGATCAGGTCGGTGTTGGACTCATCATGTTTGGACGACATAGTGACCTTAGATCATCTCTTCGCCGCCCTTCCCGCCGAGAACGATTTCTCCGGCTTCGGCCATACGGCGGGCAATGGTGAGGATTTCTTTCTGCGCGGTTTCCACGTCGCTGACACGCACCGGGCCTTTGGCCTCGAGGTCGTCGCGCAACAGTTCGGCCGCCCGTTTGGACATGTTCTTGAAGATCTTCTCTTTGACGCCTTCGTCCGAACCTTTGAGGGCCAGCACCAGCACGTCGGAGGACACTTCGCGCAACAGGGCCTGAATCCCGCGATCGTCGACATCGGACAGGTTGTTGAACACGAACATGAGGTCTTCGATCTGACCGGACAGGTCTTCGTCGACTTCGCGGATCGAGTCCATCAGCTGACCTTCGATCGAGCTGTCGAGGAAGTTCATGATATCTGCCGCACGCTTGATGCCACCCAGGGTGGTGCGCGCGGCGTTCGAGTTGCCGGAGAACTGCTTCTCGAGAATCTGGTTGAGTTCTTTCAGGGCCGCAGGCTGCACAGTGTTCAGCGAGGAAACCCGCAGAATGATGTCCAGACGCACCTTGTGGTCGAAGTTACCGAGCACTTCACCGGCCTGGTCTGGGTCGAGGTACGCCACGACAATCGCCTGGATCTGCGGGTGCTCGTAACGAATCACGTCGGCGACGGCGCGCGGCTCCATCCACTTCAAGCTGTCGAGGCCGCTGGTGTTGCCGCCCAGCAGGATGCGGTCGATCAGGCCGTTGGCCTTGTCTTCGCCCAGTGCCTGGGTGAGCATTTTGCGCACGTAGTCGTCGGAGCCGACGCCGAGGCTGGTCTGGTCGCCGACGATGTCGACGAACTCGCTCATCACCTGCTCGACTTGCTCGCGGTGCACGTTGCCCATTTGTGCCATGGCCACACCCACACGCTGGACCTCTTTGGGCCCCATGTGGCGCAGCACCTGGGCGGCGTCGGTTGAACCCAGCGACAGCAGCAGAATCGCGGCTTTGTCGACCTTGGACAGTTTGGCGGCAACGGCTCGGTTATCACTCATCTGCGTTAATCCACTCTTTCACGACCTGGGCCACGCGACCCGGATCTTCTGCCACCAGACTCTTGATTGCGTTCAACTGTGCGTCATAGCCTTCGCTCGGGCTCGGCAGCAGGATGCTGGTCGGGCCACCGAGGCTGACGCGGTCGTTGGCCAGTTCGCCGTCCAGACCGCCCATGCCGCCCAGTTCGACGTCGCTACCCAAACCTGCCAGCTGCTTGCCTTTGCCGCCGCCGGTGATGTTGTTGAGCACCGGACGCAGCACACCGAACACCAGCACCAGGATGAACAAGACACCCAGCACTTGTTTGACGATGTCCCAGAACCATGGCTGGGAGTAGAACGCAATATCGGCAATCACTTCACCGCGCTCGGCGGAGAACGGCATGTTGATCACGCTGACGCTGTCGCCACGGCTGGCGTCGAAACCGACCGCGTCCTGCACCAGACGGGTGAAGCGCGCCAGTTCATCGGCGGTCCACGGCGCGCGGCTGGTTTCACCGTTGGCCGCGTTGATCTTGACCTGGTCGTCCACCACCACTGACACCGACAGGCGATTCAAACGGCCTTGCTGTTGTTTGGTGTGGCTGATGGAGCGGTCGAGCTCGAAGTTCTTGGTGGATTGTTGACGCTTGTCCGCCGGGTACGGTGCGAGCATAGGCTGGCCGGTGGCCGGGTCCATGATTTGCTGACCGTTGGCATCAATCAATGGCTGGCCTGGCTGCACCATGCCGGCCGACGCGGTAGCGCCACCGGTGGTTTGCGGCGCGGAGGCTGGCGCTGGTGGCTGGTTGCTCAAAGCACCCGGCACACCTTGCGGGCCATTGCTGGCGGTGCGTTGCTCATTGACCGACTGCTCGCTGCGCAAGGCAGGTTGATCCGGGTTGAACTGCTCGGAGGTCGACTCGACAGCACTGAAATCCACGTCGGCCGAGACTTCCGCTTTATAGCGATCGTTGCCCAGCACCGGTTGCAGGATGTTGTGCACGCGCTGAGTCAGCATGCTTTCCATGCGCCGGCTGTAATCGAATTGCTTGCCGGCCATGGTCAGTTCGGAGTTCTCCGCCTGATCCGACAGCAGGTTGCCCTTCTGGTCGACGACGGTGATCTGGGATTTGCTGAGTTCGGGAACGCTGGTGGCCACCAGGTTGATGATCGCCAGCACCTGGCCAGGTTCCAGTGAACGGCCGGAATACAGCTCCACCAGAATCGAAGCGCTCGGCTTGCGCTCGTCGCGCACGAACACCGAACTTTTCGGAATCGCCAGGTGCACGCGGGCACCCTTGACGTTGTTCAGGCTGGAGATGGTGCGGGCCAGTTCGCCTTCGAGACCGCGACGATAACGGGTCGCCTCCATGAACTGGCTGGTACCGAGGCCCTGGTCCTTGTCGAGAATTTCAAAACCGATGTTGCCATCGCTGGGAGTGACACCAGCGCCCGCCAGTTTGATTCGCGCACGGGACAGGTCATCAGCCTTGACCAGCAAGGCACCGGAATTCGGTTCAACGGTATAGGGAATGTCAGCTGCAGCCAGCGTATCCATGACCTGCTTGGCGTCCATACCGGCAAGACTGCCGTACAGAGGTCGGTAGTCCGGCTGCTGGGACCACAACACCACGGCAAAGCCAATCGCCACGCTCGCCGCCAGGCCGACCAACAGGCCCACCTGACGCAACATGGTCATCTCGGAGAGGTTTTCCAGGAAGGACAACCCGAACAGCGGCGGCTTGCCGTCTATTGGAGTGGCCTTGGCCGGAACATTATCGGCGACTGCTTCTGCCATGACTCAATTCGTCCTTAAACCGGCATCTGCATGATGTCTTGGTATGCCTGAACCAGCTTGTTGCGTACTTGCGTCAACGCTTGAAAAGACACGCTGGCCTTCTGCGAGGAAATCATCACGTCCGTCAGGTCGACGCCGCTCTTGCCGATCTCGAAGGCACTGGCCAACTGACTGGACGCCTGCTGGGTGTCGTTCACTTTATTGACGGCTTGACCGAGCATGTCGGCAAAGCTGCTGCCACCCAGTTGAGGGACTGCGGCAGTCGATTTCGACGCAGACATGGCATCCATTTGCATGGAGCGCATGTCCAGCATCAATCGATTAAATTCAATACCTTGACTCATGGTCTACTCTCTTTGACGAGCTACGTCTTTGGCGACCCGCAATTTTTTGACGCTCACTCGGCGGGTAGTGAGGTGTTAGCAACAAGGGTGCCAGCTCCGTGGCCGTTCTGAACAAAAGCCGTCCCGGGCTTTCCTGTTGCTAACGAATCAGGTGGCGAACAAATAAGCTTCCACGTCCATTCCGGCATCACGCATCTGCGCCAGCTTGTAACGCAGGGTGCGCGGACTGATGCCCAAACGCTCGGCGGCCTCTTTGCGACGGCCGCGCTCGGAGCGCAAGGTGTCGATGATCATCTGGAATTCACGGCGACGCAGGTCATCACCCAGTGCCCCGGCCGACTCGGATTCGACCTCCACGACCCGCACGGACGTCGGCATCAAGGCTGGCAACGGCGCACAGGCGACCGGCCCGGCCAGACAGAAATCCTCAGGCTGTATCAAACCGCCCTGCTGCAGGATCAGCGCCCGCTGAATCGCGTTATCCAACTCACGCACATTACCCGGCCATGGATAACCGATCAGACACGCCTGTGCCTCAGGCGACAGCCTTGCCGCGGCATGCTTCATTTTATTGACGTACTTGGCCAGCAGACGCTCAGCCAGCGGCAGGATGTCGGCGGTACGCTCGCGCAATGGACGCCAGGCCAGCGGAAACACCGAGAGGCGATAGTAAAGGTCTTCACGAAAACGCCCCGCCGCCACTTCCCCTGCCAGGTCACGATTGGTGGTCGCGACGACTCGAATGTCCAGCGTAATCGGCTTGCGCGCCCCCACCCGCTCGACCTCGCGCTCTTGCAACACGCGCAGCAACTTGGCCTGGAGGCCCAACGGCATTTCGGAAATTTCGTCGAGCAGGATGGTCCCGCCATCAGCCTGTTCGAACTTGCCGGCCTGAGCCGCGATGGCACCGGTGAACGAGCCCTTCTCATGACCGAACAGCGTGGCCTCGAGCATGTTGTCGGGGATGGCTGCGCAGTTGATCGCAATGAACGGCTGACTGGCACGATGGGAGTGCTGATGAATGTAACGCGCCAGCACTTCTTTACCGGTCCCGGACTCGCCGGAGATCAATACCGTGGAATCACTGCGCGCCACCCGCGCAGCCAGTTCCAGCAATTGAGCACTGGCCGGCTCGAAGGCTACAGGCCCCTCGCACTCGGACGCGCCGAGACTGCCCAGCGCATGACGCGCCACCAGATCCAGCAACGCCTTGGGCTCGAACGGTTTGACCAGGTAATCCGCCGCGCCTTGTCGCATCGCATCGACTGCCCGCTCCACGGCGCCGTGAGCCGTCATCAGCAACACAGGCAGTTGCGGCTGACGAGCGCGCAGCAACCCGAGCAGTTGGTGGCCGTCCATGCCCGGCATGTTGACGTCACTCAGCACCAGGTTGAACGCCTCGGAACCGACCGCTGCCAGCGCCTCTTCCGCCGAACCGACGGCTTTGAAATCGTGCCCGGCGAGCAATAGCGTATCGGCCAATGCTTCGCGTAGCGCGCGGTCATCCTCGACCAGTAAAACCTTGATTGCCATGTCCTTCACTCCGATCCCTGAGCGCTGTGCTTTTCACCACAAAAAAGCGGCAGGATCACCTGCGCACACGTGCCGCGACCCAGCCGCGAGTGCAGTTGCAATTCTCCCTGATGGGCCCGCGCCACTGACTTGACCACGGTCAGGCCGAGGCCGGTTCCGGTGGTTTTAGTGGTAAAGAAGGGTTCACCCAGGCGCGCCAGTACTTTCGTATCGATGCCGCTACCGCTGTCGCTGACCGATACACGCAGGTTGTTGTCACGGGTATAGAGATGGACTTTCAACCGGACGTCGCCGGCACTGGCCTGGATGGCGTTCTCGATCAGGTTCAGGATCGCCCCGACCAGTGTGTCGCGATTGCACAGCAACTCGCCGGAATGGCTGTCGCATTGCCAGCGAATCGGCAGGTCCTGCACATGGGTCAGTGCGGCAGCCTGCAGCGACTGCATCAGCACCTTGGGCGTGACCCGATCAGTCAGCGGCAGCTCGCCACGAGCGAACACCAGCATGTCGCGAACCTGATGTTCCAGTTCATGCAGACGCTCTTTCAGGCGCCCGGCAAAACGCTGCTGGGTCTCGACCGGCAGCTCCTGCTCAGTCAAATGACTGGCGTAGAGCAAGGCGGCGGATAACGGTGTACGAATCTGATGAGCCAGCGAGGCGACCATTCGGCCGAGGGACGAGAGTCGTTCGTGGCGGGCCAGCTGATCTTGCAGATGACGGGTTTCAGTCAGGTCGTTGAGCAACACCAACTGGCCGGGCTCGGCATCCAGCGAGCGGGTGGCGATCGACAAGCGCCGACCGTCCTTGAGAGAAATTTCATGACCGTCGTCTTCACGGGGCGCAAAGCAGCGGGCAATGACATGACGCCACAGCTCGCCTTCGAGGGGCAGGCCGAGCAGTTCGCAGGCAGCGGGATTGGCTTCGCGCACGATGCCTTGAGCGTCGATGACAATGACGCCGCCGGGCAACAGATCAAGGAGATTTTGCAGCCGGTTGGCCAGGCGTTCTTTTTCCGCCAGTTCTTGCATGCGCTGAGCGCTGACGAACGCCAGCTCACCCTTGAGCTCGGTGACCCGGGCCTCAAGCATGCTGTAAGAGTCAGTCAATTGGCTCGACATCTGGTTGAACAGCGTAAACGCCTGCTCAAGACCAAGCCGGCTCGTCTGCTCTACGGACGACGGTTGCCCCGAAGCGTCAGGGGCAGGAGACATCTGGGCGGCTTGGGGCATCGTGCTCTCTCGCTTGGCTGACCGTCAGTTAAACGGAACGTTGCGAGGGATGTAGCAATACCCGTGCCTAAAAAAAACCGCCTATAAATGAAGGACTTGAAAAACAGGCGTCAATCATCCGCCTGTTCATCACCGTCACGACGGCTCATGCCGTACTTGCGCATCTTTTCCACCAGTGTGGTGCGACGAATTCGCAGCCGCTCTGCCGCGCGAGCGACGATGCCATTGGCATCATCCAGCGCTTGCTGAATCAGCCCTTGTTCCAGACCACCGAGGTAGTCCTTCAGGTCCAGGCCTTCCGGCGGCAGCAGGGCCCCAGCAGAGAAATCCGGGGCATGACCGTTGATGGCCACCCGCTCTTCGAGATCGCTGCGCAGGCTGTCGACCAGTTGCTCGTCTTCATCGTCGACGTAACGGAATTTCTTTGGCAATTCGACCACGCCGATCACTCCGTACGGATGCATGATCGCCATGCGCTCCACCAGGTTGGCGAGTTCGCGGACGTTGCCCGGCCAGCCGTGACGGCACAGCGACATGATCGCCGCGGAATTGAAACGGATCGAACCACGCTTCTCGTGCTCCATGCGCGAGATCAACTCGTTCATCAGCAGAGGAATGTCTTCGACACGTTCGCGCAGTGGCGCCATCTCGATCGGGAACACGTTCAGGCGGTAGTACAAGTCTTCGCGGAAGGTGCCGATCTCGATCATGCTTTCGAGATTCTTGTGGGTCGCGGCGATGATGCGAACGTCGACGCTCTGGGTCTTGTTGCTGCCCACGCGCTCGAAGGTGCGCTCCTGCAACACGCGCAGCAACTTGACCTGCATCGGCAACGGCATGTCGCCGATTTCATCGAGGAACAGGGTGCCGCCGTTGGCCAGTTCGAAACGCCCGGCGCGGCTGGTGATTGCACCGGTGAATGCGCCCTTTTCATGGCCAAACAGTTCGCTTTCCAGCAACTCGGCCGGGATCGCCCCGCAGTTGACCGGAACGAACGGTGCGTTACGACGCTTGGAGTGATAGTGCAGGTTGCGCGCAACCACTTCCTTGCCGGTCCCGGACTCGCCGAGGATCAGCACGCTGGCGTCGGTGTCGGCAACTTGCTGCATCATCTGACGGACGTGTTGAATCGCCCGGCTGGTGCCGACAAGACTACGGAAAAGATTGGGTTCGCGATGACGACCGCGCTCACGGGCCTGGTCGTACATCTCGCGATAGACCTGGGCACGGTGCAGGGAGTCGAGCAATTTGCTGTAGCTGGGTGGCATTTCGAGGGTCGAAAGCACTCGCCGACGCTGGTCTTCTGGTAAGTCAATGGAAGAATTATCGCCCATTAACAAAACCGGAAGGAACTCATCCCAGGTAGAGAGTGTCTTTAACAAGCCCGTAAGTGCGCCAGGAGCATTGACTGTCCCGATGAGGACACAGATCACTTCACGACTTGACGACAATGAGCCGACGGCCTGCTGCCAGTCATGGCTACCGCAGGGTAAATTTTCTTCGCCAAGAAAATTTAAAATCACGGCCAAGTCGCGGCGACGGACGCTATCGTCATCAATCAGCAGAATTTTGGTTTCACGCCACATGCAATTGCAACTTCCCTAGTCAACTCAATGCCCAAAATGAGGGGCAAGCTAGACGCTTGCAGACACGTTATGCCTGTAGACGCCTGAAATCTGGAAACAGCCACTAGTTAAGTCAAAAAACCGTGCACAGTCAAATTTATGGCGCACTATGTTTGGATTAACCGGGGATTAATTAACCAAACAGATGGTAAACCTTTGCCGCGTTCTGTGCTTGGTGGATCTGCGACATCTCGTCGACTATCGCTTGCCTCTCCCCTGTCGCTGCCTCCAGAAGCTGTTTATACACCCCCAGCAACTCCTCGAGGTTGTCGCGCAACGCGGCCTCGTCCACCGAAGCTTCACTCAAGACGTCTTCCATGCAGGAACGGCAAGCCAGGTCCAGTTCACCAATGGCTTCCCAGTTACGCTCTGCCAAAGCACCGACCAGCCCATCACGGGTTTGTTCGATTCGCTGCAATACAAGACTCATGGTGATCTCCTTAGAACTGCGGACCTGGCGCGGCGATAGCATCCCAACCTTCTTTCACCGTACGAAGCAAACCAGCGACTTCATCGAGAATCCGCGGGTCGCTTTTGATGTTGGCCTCGGCGAGGCGCTTCATCATGTAAGCGTAAAGACGATCGAGTTCGCCGACTGTTTCAGCCGCCTTTTCAAGATCCAGACCTTCACGCAATCCGCCGATGATGCCGATCGCTTTGCTGATCGACACACCTTTGCCAGGAATGTCTTTGCGCTCCATCGCACCTTTGGCCTGAGCGATACGATCCAGACCGCCTTCCATCAGCATTTGCACCAGACGGTGCGGACTCGCTTCGGACGTCTGGGCTTGCGCCCCTACCTTCTGGTATTGCCGAAGGGCTAACATCGGATTCATGTTCTACCTCATTGCCACTCAATGACTCGTATGACCAGTGTATCGCCTGCGAATCAAAAAACTTTAGATCAGAAGACAAAAACCCGGCGCACCTGAAAGGGTGTGGCCGGGTTTTTGGCGTCAGCTCATGACTAGTTGGACTTCTGTGCGTTCAACGTCTCAAAGAAGCCAGTGATGTTGCTGGCAGTGGCCTTCATCTGGCCGACCAACAGGTCCATCGCATTGTACTTCGCGGTCAGCGAGGCCGTCAGGTTAGTCACCCGCAGGTCCAGTGCCGACTGCTGACTGCTCAGGTCCTTCTGGACCTTGCTCAGGTTGCTGTTGCGCTGATCGAGGATACCGCCTGTCTGGGAGTAAGGAGTGATCGCAGCCGACATACGTGCCAGCAAACCATTTTTTGCGTCAGTCCCGGTGAACAGGGCCTGTACCGAACTACTCATGCCCGGCTTCGCCATGGCGGCGGTGAACTTGGTAGAGTCGAGGGTCAGCGCGCCAGTCTTCTGGTCGGTCTGGATGCCCAACTGCGACAGTACTGACAATTGGCCGCCCGCCCCAGGCGCCACCAGTTCATTGCGCACGGCAGTGATCAGGTTACGTGGCAGAGAGTCACCGGTCATTGCCGCCCCGATGGTCGGGTTGCCTTCATCATCAAGGCTTGGCTTGGTCAGGGAGGTCAGGGTGTTGATCACGCTGTTGTAAGCATCGACGAACGATTGCAGCGAAGTTTTCAGGCCTTCGGTATTGGTGCCTACCGTGACCGTTACCGGTGTCGCACTTTCCGCTACCAAGGTCATGCTGATGCCGCCGACCGCCTGGCTGATCGTGTTGCTTTTGCTGGTGACGGTCAGGCCATCAATGGTGACCTTTGCATCCTTGGCCAAACCACCAATGTTGCCGGAAGCACCGGCGGCTGGAGTGTTCCCCAAACTATTGGCACCGTCGATTTCCAGGCCGGCGATACCGCTGACCTTAAGATCCGAGCCTGCGCCTGTCACCGTTGAACCGATAACCAATCGCGAACCATTGGAATCGGTGACGATGTTGGCGCTGATACCTTTGCCTTGCAGCGTGGTGTTGATCGCGTCACGGGTCGACTGCAAGGTCGCGCCGCTGGCAATGGTCACCGGGTAATCAATACCATTTTGACTGATTTTCAATGTACCAGTCGGAATGGCACTGCTGGCACCGCCGGCAAACGCCGCGCTGGCCACTTTCGAACCGGTTGCCAGGTTGTTCACTACAACGCTATAGCTACCGTTCACCGCCGTGTTATCCGAGGTGACGGTCAACGTCGTCGGCGCGCTCGAAGTCGCGGTAAAACCCGAAAACGCAGGCGCGTCTTTTTTGCCGAGATTCGTCATGGCCGTCTGGAACGCCGCCAGAGCCGATTTCAACGCACCTGTGGCGGAAATCTTCGCCGTGTTGATCGACGTCTGTTTGGTGATCAGCGTCTGCTTGGCCGACTTGTCGGAATTGA
Source organism: Pseudomonas sp. ZS1P83 (assembly GCF_054897825.1). Lineage (NCBI taxonomy): Bacteria > Pseudomonadati > Pseudomonadota > Gammaproteobacteria > Pseudomonadales > Pseudomonadaceae > Pseudomonas > Pseudomonas sp. ZS1P83. Next base: position 963,996 of record NZ_CM142706.1, on the reverse strand, counting down.
CCAGCGCGGTCACGATCGAACCGATGTCGAGGCCGGACCCTAGACCCGAACCCGGTAAAATTGGACTTGCCATGTGCATCTCCCTATCTGTGTGTCGCCGGGCTTTTGACCACTAGATGCGGCCAATGAACGTACAAACACGTTTCATGCCAGTGTCAGGCTTTCACATCGAACAACACGTTACTGGCGTTATGCAGGCTTTCAGCCAATTTCATCGCTTCCGCCGACGGAATCTGTCGAATAACTTCACCGGATTCGCTGGCGATCACCTTGACGATGACTTTGCCGGACGTTTCATCGATAGAAAACTCCAGATTACGCTTGACCGACTGAACGAACTTTTCGATCTCCTGAACGGCCATTTTCAACTTATCCGAATTGTCAGAATCCGAGCTTTTACCCGTTGCAGCGACAGCCTGGATGCTTTCGACGCGAGGCTTTTCGGCTGGCTTTTCGGCTGGCTTATCGGTAGTGCTGACCGCCGTTTTCGCGGTCGGGTAAGACAAGTTCAGCTTCACGCTCATGTCCATGACCATCACCTCTTAAACGGAAAAAGCGAGAGAGCACGCAAGCGCACTCCCCCGCCAAAACTCAATCCGAAATTACTGAAGCAGCTTCAGTACAGCGGATGGCAGCTGGTTAGCCTGGGCCAGAACAGCAGTGGAAGCTTGTTGCAGAGTTTGCTGTTTGGTCAGGTTAGCGGTTTCTGCGGCGAAGTCGGTATCTTGTACGCGACCTTGTGCAGCAGTAACGTTTTCAGTGATGTTTTGCAGGTTGGAGATGGTGCTGGTCAGACGGTTTTGCGAAGCACCCAGGTTTGCACGGGTCTTACCGATGGAAGCGATAGCAGCGTCGATCGCGGTGATCGCGTTGTCGATGTTGGTAGCGGCGGCGGCGCTGGTAGCACCGGTCAGAACGGCAGTACCGCTGCCAACCGACAGGCTGACGGCGTCGAACTTGGAGCTCAGGGTCAGGTCGATCTGGTTAGCAGTACCGGTGTTCGAACCCACTTGCAGGGTCATGGTGCCAGCCGAACCGTCCAGCAGGTTTTTGCCGTTCAGGTTGGTCGAAGCCGAGATACGGGTCAATTCGTCAGACATCTGAGCGAATTCGGAGTTGGTTGCAGTTTGGTCAGCAGTACCGTTGGTGCCGTTACGTGCTTGTACAGCCAGTTCACGCATACGTTGCAAAATGTTGGTCGATTCTTGCAGAGCGCCTTCAGCGGTCTGAGCCATCGAAATACCGTCGTTGGCGTTTTTAACTGCAACGTTCTGACCGCGGATCTGGCTGGTCATACGGTTGGAGATTTGCAGGCCGGCAGCGTCGTCTTTAGCGCTATTGATTTTCAGGCCGGAAGACAGACGAGACATCGAAGTCGACAGAGCGTCGGAAGCGCGGTTCAGGTTTTTCTGAACGTTCAACGACGTGGTGTTGGTGTTTACTGTTAAAGCCATGACGAATTCCTCGTTGGTTGGGTACTGCGGCTTCCGGCCCTGGCAACCGCCGGGTATGGCCTAGAGAACCTTCGTAATAGTTATCGTCGGGAATGCAGGTTGCTTGAGGGCTTTTTAAAAAAATATTGCCATCACACTGCCACCCCCTAGAAAACAATGGTTTAGCCCCCCGACCACCCGAAAAATGACGCCATAAAACCGTCCGGCGCCCAAACATCCCAACCAGAGCCGTCACCCGGCTTTTTCAAGCCTGCACGCTTTGCAGCAAATCGACCAATTCGTACTCCATGAAGTCAGCAAGCCCCAGCCAATCCTGGCGCTCCTGGCAGGCCAGCATCTGTGTGAGCACCTGCGCCCACTTAAGCTGAACCTCCCGGGGCGCCGTCGACAACAGTCGCTGCGCCTCATCGAACACATCAACCATGGTCAACGCCGCTTCGACATCGCGGCCCAGCCGAAACAACCCTGCACACTGGCGGCATTCGTTGATGCATTGCGACAGCGCACTCACTGCACGAACTCCTGATTGAACTGCGTGCCGGCAATCATCGCGCCCGCCCGGCTGCTGTTAAAGAAGCGCACCTCGGGGTGCCCGGCGATGTATCGCTCCAGCTCACACAGGTAGCTGCGGAAATTCAGCTGCGTCCTGACGCGCTCGCCATGCCCGTCGCGCACCCAGTGCCGGGCCAGATTTACCCCAGGTCCCAGATCACCATCGCTCCAGCCGGCATGGGTCTTGTTCATGGGGAAGGCGAAGTCGGCGCCAAACAGGGTAATGCGGTCGGCACCCATCTTCACCGCCAGGTCCACGGCCGGATGAATCACACTGCCGCCCACGTACAGTTGCGCCCTGCGGTGCTGGCGACGCAACGTGGCATAGATCGGGCTGGCCGAGTAACCCCCATAGCGCTTGCCCTTCCAGGCTTTCAACACCTGTGGATCACTCATGGGCAGGTACACCAGCGGGATGCCGTCAGAGTCCTCGAAGGGCAAATGCCGGAAGCTGATGCGCTGATCGATGCTCACCACCATGTCTGGCTTGATTCCGTGTTCGCGCAACGGTCGATAAGCGGTGTCGACACACATGAACAGAGGTCGCGGCACCTGTTCGCGTATCGCCGCCAACTGCTCGAAATGCCCTTCCAGGCTGGGCCCGGTGCCGATCACATAGATTTCCCGGTCCGCGCACGTACCGAACAGCTGCGCAACATCGTCGTCGGCGAGCAGCACTTCAAGGCTGTCCTGCAAGCGCTGGAGAATCACCGGGGATTGCGGATCGAAATCGCGGTTGTTGAAACTCAGGTGCACTTCACTGACCAGGCGATCGCGAATCTTCGCGTTGAAGTCGTCTGCCAGCACCATCTCGCAGGGCAGCGCAAAAAACGGTGTGTAGATATCCGCTTGATCACCGGCATATAGCAGCTCCACCCGCGGATCGTCGAGCCATTGCCGCTGGTCGAGCAATTGCAGCACCAACACAAACAGGGCGCCGTTGAGGATGTGTACATACAGCCGCTCAAGCTCGGCACGCTCCAGCAGGACAGTCGGCAAATCGCCGAGGCCAGTGCCATAGACATGCAACTGTGCCTTGCCAGTCGGTAGACTGGCCGCCTGTACGCGGGCTTCATGGACACGATCATGGCGACTGGTGAGCTGAATGCCGCCGATGCTCAGCGTCGAGCCTAGCCCTTCAATCAACTCAGCCTGGACCGAAGCACTGTCTTCCAGCATCAATCGGATATGCAGCGCCGGCCAGCGTCGCTCTATCACCTGAGCATTGTCGTCAAAGCTTTTGCTCATGCTGCCTCGCTCTTCTTACAGGCAAAAAAATAGCGTCCAAGGTTATACCTTGAACGCTATTTTTGTATCGGGGTTGTGGTTCAAGGACGATAGATGATCGCCGAACCCCAGGACAGTCCCACACCAAAACCACTCAACGCAACGCGCTTCCAGTCGGAATCCAGGACGTGTTTTTCCAGCAGCAGCGGAATGCTCGATGACACGGTGTTACCGGTCTCGACCATGTCCTTGATGAATTTCTCCGGCTCGCCTTCGAAGCGTCGGGCGACAGCATCGACAATCGCCGCACTGCCCTGGTGGATGCAGAAGGCATCGATATCGTCAGCCGTCAGTTGCGAGTCTGCCAGCAGCTCATGCAAATGCGCCGGGACTTTGAGCAACGCAAAATTGAACACCTGACGACCGTTCATGAAGAACACGCCGTCGGTGACTTTCAGGTGCGGGGCCCCGGAACCGTCGGTGCCGAACTTGGCTTTGCCCAGCTGCCATGGCGCGTTTTCGCCCATCCAGGTCGCGGTGGCGGCGTCGCCGAACAGCATGGTGGTGTTGCGGTCTTCCGGGTCGACGATCTTCGAATACGGATCAGCGGTGATCAGCAAGCCATTCTTCAGGCCTGCGGCTTCCATGAAGCCCTTGATCGCATAGATGCCGTAAACGTAGCCGGAGCAGCCCAGGGAAATATCGAACGCGGCCACGGTGGTCGGCAGGCCCAGTTTGTCCTGAACGATGGCGGCGGTGTGCGGCAGGCCTTCTTCGTCGCCGTTCTGGGTGACGACGATCAGTACGTCGATGGCTTCACGTTTCAAATCGGGGTTATTGGCGAAAAGCGCGTTGGCTGCTTCGACACACAGGTCCGACGTTTCTTGCTCAGCGTTTTTGCGCGGCAGGAAGGCGGAACCGATTTTGCCCAGGATGAATTCTTCATCCTTCTCGAATTTTGCACCTTGTGCGTAATTGTCCACGCCGGCTACAGGAACGTAGCTCGCAATGCTTTTTATGCCAATCATTACGGCTTCCCAATAATAAACAGCCCAATACCACCGCTCGTAATGATTCGAGGGGCGCCGACAAACAGAGAAAAATGCCGCCCCGAGGGAGCGACAGACGGGAAGAATAAAAGGCTATCACTGGGTCAAAAAGACACCGGGCGCCACCTCCCCGATTAATACAATACAGTGAAGATGCGCGTTATGACTCGCAGGTCACGCTATTTTGCCGAATCAGCACCACAACAGGTTATTCGACCAACGACCAGTCCAGCGGCGTTCCACGCTTGATCGCCTGGCGGGCGTGGCGCCCCAGAAGGCTTTCAGCGTGTTTAGGCGCCAGCCCCAGGCCAGGACGGATGGCCCGCAGATTCTCGGCTGTGAAGGGCTCACCGACGGCCATGTCCTGTGTTACGTACAGTGAACGGCGAAACACCACGGACTTGCGCTCGGCTTCGGTCACGCCGTAATGCACCTTCCCCATGGCCTGCCAGGCGCGTTCGGTTTCGATCACCAGACTGGCCAGCTCCGCAGGTTCCAGAGAGAAACTGGCATCCACGCCACCCGCTGCACGGTCGAGAGTGAAATGTTTTTCCACCACCGTCGCCCCCAGTGCCACCGCCGCCACTGAAACGCCTACGCCCATGGAGTGATCGGACAAGCCAACTTCACAGCCAAACAATTCACGCAAATGAGGAATCGTCCGCACGTTGCTGTTGGCTGGCGTTGCAGGATAAGTGCTGGTGCACTTGAGCAATACCAGATCCTTGCAACCCGCTTCACGGGCGGCACGCACGGTTTCGTCGAGTTCAGCGATGCTGGCCATGCCAGTAGAAATGATCAACGGCTTGCCGGTGGCGGCGACTCGCCGAATCAGTGGCAGGTCGGTGTTTTCGAAACTGGCGATCTTGTAGGCCGGTACGTCGAGACTTTCGAGGAAGTCCACCGCGGTGTCATCAAAGGGCGTGGAGAACGCGAGCATGCCCAGTTCTTTGGCACGGGCAAATAGGGGCGCGTGCCATTCCCAGGGTGTATGAGCCTTCTCGTACAACGCGTACAGCGAAGAACCGGCCCAGAGGCTGTTCGGGTCCTTGATGAAGAATTCGCCTTCGGACAGGTCCAGGGTCATGGTCTCGGCGGTGTAGGTTTGCAGCTTCAAGGCATGCGCGCCGGCCTTGGCCGCGGCTTCGACGATCTGCAGCGCCACGTCAAGGGACTGGTTATGGTTGCCACTCATTTCGGCAATGATGAACGGCGGCGCATCAGCACCGATCAAGCGGTTGCCGATCTTGAAACTAGTCATTGCTGTGATCCTTTAAAACGCGGGTGAACACGCAAGCACTCTGGGTGAAGCCTGCTTCTCGGAAAACCCTCAGCGACCGCTGATTCGCCGGCAACACCTGCGCGGTGATGGCAACCAGTTGCGACCAGTGGGCGGTCACGAAGGCTTCGCCCCGCGCCAGCAGTGCCCTGCCCCAGCCCAGACCGAAACGGCCTTCGAACAGATAAATCGAGACTTCAGCTTCAACGCCGCGCAAGTCATAACGCAACACACCCACCGGACCGTCATCGGACTCGGCGATCAACAGCAAGCGTTGAGAATTACTCAAACTTGCGGCCAGCCAGTTTTGATGTGGCTGCCATTCAATAATGCCGGTTTCCAGTGACCAGCGCCGCACCGCCTCGGTATTGCGCCCTTCAAGCAACAACTGCGCATCGTCTATGGTCGCTTGGCGGACGTGCAAAACCGCACCCGCCAGCGCTGCCGCAACGCGCTGCGCACCACGACCATCGACCAACTGCCGCGAGTGTTCAGCCAGGCTTTGGCGTAACCCCTGATTGCCCGCGACAAAACCGATGGCCTGACGCAACTGTTCGACGCTGACTTGCTCACGGGTGCCCAGATACACATGGGAACCCGAGGTCGCCATTATTTCGCCGTTGGCCTGCTGATTATTCGACACTGCAATACAGATGGTTGGCAGGCCCATCGCCGCGCGCTCCCAACTGGTGCCGCCACCGGCGCCGACAAACAGGTCGGCCTCGGTCATCAGCCGGTAGAAATCGCTGACAAAACTGTGCAAACGCCAGTTCGAACGACTCGCTGCCAGCGCCTGCATCTGAGTCCAGGCAGGGTTGTCGGCACCGGCGACGAAATCGACTTCAAGCTCATGAAATTCCGCCAGCGCCAGCATCGCATGGTGGGTCTGCATCGCCGCATCGAAGCCGCCAAAGTTCACCAGCACCCGTTTGGCCTGAGGTTTGATCGGGATTGCAGGGCAACAAAACTCATCGCGCAGCATCGCGAAACGTGGACCCAGCAACGTCTGGCAATTGGGCGCTACCAGCGAAGCATAGGCCTGAGGCGTACCCGAAAGATTCTGATTGAGCAGCAAGTCAACGCTATAAGTGCGAGTGGCGAGGTCGTCCACCGCGGCAATCCGTGGTGCCCAGCGGCGGGCCGCGGTTTGCCAGTGATGATCGAGGCCGTAGTGGTCGACGACGATCCAGTCGAAGGCTGGGCGGCTTTCCAATGCGTGCCCTAACGCAGCAATGTCCACCGGCCACGGCAGCATGGATTCGATAGCCTGCTGCGGGTCTTCATCGGGATAGCGGCCCGGCAGCGCGAAGGTTTCGAAGCCCTCGGCTTGCAGACTGTCCAGCCGATGCCCCGGCAGCAGACGACACGCGAAGGAAACGTGCGCGCCCTGCTTGCGCAACACTCTGGCTAGAGTCAGGCAACGGGCGATATGGCCGCTGCCAATAGTCGGCGACGCGTCGGCGCGGATCAACACTCTCATTGCAGCTCCCCCCCGGCCCTCAACGCGGCGTAGAGGTATTCGGCACGTTTCCAGTCTTCGGGGGTATCGATGTCCTGCACCAGGTAACGCGGCAGGATGACCGGCAGACTTTGCGGTGAATACACCACGTCACCACGCAACCAGGCATCGCTGTGGCCCCAGTAGAACTGCCCGGCGTCCTGATAGGCGATCGGCAAATCCTGGGAGCGGGTGTCGCGAAACTCCGGGTACAACGCGTTCAAGGCACCCTGCTCGTCAAGGGTAAGGGCTCGCTGCACGGGAAAGCCGAAATCGCACACCGAGAACGCAAAAGACCTGGCCGGATGGAGCGCCAACAGGTTCAGACCCTGTTGCAAAAATCGCGTTTGCAGCAGCGGTGCCGTGGCATAGATGCAACAGGCGTAATCAAAATCGTGGCCCTGTCGATGCAGTTCTTCCAGGGCATGGACCACCACAGCGGCCGTGCCGGTGAAATCATCAGCCAATGCCGCCGGCCGCATGAACGGCACTTGCGCACCGCAGACCCGAGCCAGTTCGGCGATTTCGTCATCGTCGGTGCTGACCACTACCTGGGCGAACAGGCCCGAATCGAGGGCGGTTTGAATCGAACGGGCAATCATCGGCACGCCGTCGAACGGCTTGAGGTTCTTGCGCGGTATGCGTTTGCTGCCACCGCGGGCCGGGATGATTGCGACGCTGTTCAAGGGCGTTTTTCCAAAAGGAACCAGGTGACGTCGTCCATCGGGAATTGCGTGTCGCGGTGGTAGCCGAAACCATAATCCACCAGCTGCAAATCGCCATAACGATCGAGCATTTCACCGGCAAAATCCCGCTTGAACAACTTGCCGCTGTTACCGCGATAGGACACTTCGACCGGCGCCGGGTTGTAGTACTCGGCGATCAATATATAACGCTGGCTCAACTCATACAGCTGCGCGTATGCGGCCGGCAGCAGCTCTGGCGCCAGATGAATCAGTACGCCTTTGCTCAGGGTCAGGTCGAAGGTGCGCTCGCGGGGAAAATCGAACAGCGAACCGTGCCAGATCTGCGCAATGCCCAGCTCCCGGGCCTGGGTATAAGCGCTGGCATTGATCTCCAGGCCGAACAATTCGCATTGGGGCAACAGCTGATGCAATGCCTGCAAGTTGTTCCCGGCGTTGGTGCCCAACTCCACCAGACTTTCAATGCGCCCGGCTCGCGTCAATGCCTTGGCAAACAACGCCAGGTTGGCGGCCACCAGCGGTTGTCCGACGTTGCGGTCGACGTACTGGTTACCGAAGTCGCCCTGCCAGAATTTTTCCTGCTCGGTCAGTTCACGCATCACACAATTCCCATCAGTCGCCATGGCGGCATTTATTCGGTCAGCCGTCGCAGTTGCTCGACCACGTAATCCTGCTGTGCATCGCTGAGCAACGGAAACAGCGGCAGGCTGATGGCTTCGGCGTAGTAACGTTCGGCCTGCGGGAAGTCACCTTCGGCAAAACCCAGATCGCGGTAATACGGCTGCAAATGCAGCGGGATATAGTGCAAATTCACACCCACCCCGGCGGCCCGCAACCCTTCGAAAACCTGTCGATGACTGAGATTGATACGGTCGAGTTGCAGGCGCACCACATACAGATGCCAAGCCGATTGCGCTTCGGGTTGAGGACTTGGCAGGGTCAGCGGCAAGTCCGCCAGCAAGCAGTCATAACGTGCCGCCAGTTCACGCCGACGCTCGATGAAGTCATCGAGCTTGTCCAGCTGTGACAGGCCGAGGGCCGCTTGCAGGTCGGTGATGCGGTAATTGAAGCCCAGTTCCACTTGTTGGTAGTACCAGGGGCCGTGGCTGGGTTCTGTCATCTGCTGTGGGTCGCGGGTCATGCCATGGCTGCGCAGGCGTTGCAAACGCTCGGCGAGTTCCGGGCGATTGGTCAACACCATGCCGCCCTCGGCACTGGTGATGATCTTCACCGGATGAAAGCTGAACACCGTCATCGCCGCGAACTCGCCACACCCCACTGGCCGCCCTGCATAGGACGCGCCGACCGCGTGGGACGCGTCCTCGATGACCGTAAAACCATAACGCTCGGCCAGTTCGGCAATCCTGCGCATGTCGCAGCTTTGCCCGGAGAACGCCACCGCCACCAGGACTTTCGGCAGCGTGCCGTCGCGCTCGGCCTGTTCGAGCTTAGAGGCCAACACGTAGGCGTCGAGGTTCCAGGTCAGCGGGTCGATATCGACAAAATCCACCTCGGCGCCGCAATAACGACCGCAGTTGGCCGAGGCCAGAAAGGTGTTTGGCGTCGTCCACAAACGATCACCCGGCCCGAGCCCGGCCGCCAGGCAAGCGATGTGCAACGCCGCCGTGGCATTGCAGACCGCTACTGCAAAATCAGCCCGGCAGCGTTCGGCCATCGCCTGTTCAAAGCGCTCGATGGTCGGCCCCTGGGTCAGCCAGTCGGACTGCAACACGGCAACTACCGCGTCGATGTCCGCCTGATCGAGGCTTTGCCGACCGTAAGGAATCATGCCGACAACCGGGCGTGCAGGTCAGCGATCTGCCCCACCGACAAGAAGTGCGGGTTGGTGTCGGAGCGGTATTCGAAATCTTCGCTCACCGGCCTGCCGTGTTCGCCCAATTTGTCCACGGCGAAATCCACATCGACGCTGGTGAAGCGGATCGACGGCTGGATCGTGTAATGATCAGTGAATTCCAGGGTCATGCGCGCATCGTCCAGCGGCACCATCAGCTCATGGAGTTTTTCCCCCGGACGAATCCCCACGTGTTTGTGCGGCAAGTGCTCGGCCATGCCCAGCGCCAGATCGACAATGCGAATCGACGGAATCTTCGGCACGAATACTTCACCGCCATGCATCCGGGCAAAGCTGTCGAGCACAAACTGCACGCCGTGATCGAGGGTGATCCAGAAGCGCGTCATGCGCTCGTCGGTGATCGGCAGCTGTGTCGCACCTTCGGCAATCAGCTTGCTGAAGAACGGCACCACCGAGCCTCGCGAACCGGCAACGTTGCCATAGCGCACCACGGCAAACCGGGTCTGCTGATCGCCGGCAATGTTGTTGGCGGCCACGAACAGTTTGTCCGACAGCAGCTTGGTCGCACCGTACAGGTTGATCGGGCTGGCCGCCTTGTCGGTGGACAGCGCGACCACTTGCTTGACGCCGTTGTCGATCGCCGCCGCAATGATGTTTTCCGCGCCGTTGACGTTGGTACGAATGCATTCGGTCGGGTTGTACTCGGCGGCCGGCACTTGTTTCAGGGCCGCGGCATGCACCACGTAATCGATGCCGCGCATGGCCTGACGCAAACGCTCGGCATCGCGGACATCACCGAGAAAATAACGCATGCACGGTGCGTTGAACGTCTGCTGCATCTCGTACTGCTTGAGCTCATCGCGCGAGAACACCACCACCCGCTTGGGCTGGTATTGCTCCAGCAAGCGGCGGATGAAATTGCGCCCGAACGAACCGGTGCCGCCCGAGATGAAAATCGATTTACCGTTGAACATGCCTTGAGTCCTTATACCTGTCAGCCAGGCTTATGCGAGCAACTGCGCCCAGTCCACCGGGGCGCTTTCACCCAGGACGAAACCCTTGCCGGTCAGTGCCAGGTTGGCGTTGTAGGCCTGGTCCTGAGCAAACGCGGCGGCCCATTTTTCACGCAAGGCGTCGAGCACCTGCGGCCCTTGTGGCACCACGCCCGAATGAACGACCTGGACCAGCGGTGTCCACACGGTGAGGTAGCCGGCCTGACCGGCCTTGAGGCACAGATCGACGTCACTCAAGCCTTCGGCAAATGTCACGTCATCCAGGCCACCGAGAGCGTCGAACAGCTCTTTGCGGATCATCAGGCACGCGTTCGACACCGCCGAGTAGTTCTGTTCCAGCACCAACCGCTGCAGATAGCTGCTGTCAGCGTCATAGCGTTCGCCAACGAAGGCCGAACCAACGCCGCCATTGAGTCCCAGAATCAGGCCGGCCTGGGTGACGTTACCGTCGTGATCGACCAGCTTGGCACCGACGATGCCCACTTCCGGACGCTGGGCGTGGTTGAGCAGCGATTCGATCCAGCTCGGGTTGACCAATTCACTGTCCGCAGCCAGCAGCACCAGGTACTCGCCTTGCGCTTCCTGGCTGGCGGCGTTGTACAGCGCCGTGTCGCTCAGTGACCGGTCGGCGTGCAGCACGCGGACCTTGGCATGCTGATAAGTACCCAGCCAGTCGTTGACCTCGGCCGACTGATGCAGGTTTACCGCGATCAGCACTTCGTATCGGGTGTAGCGGGTACGCAGCAGCACACCTTGCAGGCACTGTTGCAGCGCAGGCAGATCATCCCCGGCCGGAACGATGATCGACACCAGCGGACGTTCGGTGTGGCGGTAATCGATCTGGTAAGTACCCGGCACTGCCGAGCTGATTTTGGCCTTGTAGCCACGGTTGCCCAGGTGGCGCGACAGCGCCAGGCGCTCATGGGTATTTTCTTCGAGCGCGGGTGCCCGGGTGATCAACAATGGCTCATCCAGGTGGGCCAGACCGCTCAGGCCACCCTGCTCGATAATGCGCAGCAGCAGGTCGAATTCCAGGGCCTTGCTGAAGTCGGCCTGATAACCGCCGACTTCGTTGAACACGTCTTTGCGAATCAACCAGTGCCGCGCCATCAGCGCCGGCAGGCTTTGCAGCAGATCAAGGTTGAAGCCCGGACGGAATACATCCACCAACGCGCCTTCGGCGGTGCGCTGGATTTCGTCAGTGGCCACGGCGCGGATGTCGGGGGCCGACAACAGCTCCAGGCTGGCGCGCAACAGACCACCTGCGGTAAAGGCTTCTCCGACCTCGGACAGCAGCAGCCAGTCGCTGGTCGACTGACGGGCGATCTGGTTCAGCTTGTCAACATAGTTGCTTTGGGTGACGCGAACAAAATGCAGCAAGTTTTGCGCGGTGGTGGCCGCTGGCGGCTCACCGGTGGTGAAGACCACCACTTTGAACGCCTTGCTGTGACCTTCGAGCAGGCTATCGAGGGTGACTTGCAATTTGTCGACGTCGTTGTCCAGGTCGAGCAAGAGGATGCCAAACTGCGGACCGCCGGCGTTGGCCGCCAGATGCCGGGCGATTGCCTCGGCCTGTTCGGCGTCCGGTTTGCGCGGCGCCAGCCACTGGAGCAAACGACCGGACAGCATCTTGTCGAACATCTGGAGATTGTCATCGAGGGACACCGCCTCCAGCCGCGCATTCCAGGCGTGCAGCTTCTGCGCTTCCTCGTCCTCGCCCAGGCTATCGAGCTGCGCCGCCAGGCGCTTGATGACGGTGCGATTGAACACATTGCTGTCGTGGGCCTGCCACAAGCGGTCGACAACGCTTTCGGGCGTGTCGTTGTTGCGCGCTTGCATAAGGTCCTGCTGGCGAGTCCAGATGCCTTCCAGGCCTTTCAACTGAACACGGCCAGCCGGCATGGCGTGCAGCAGGAACTCGAATTGGGTCAACTGATCGAAAAACGCCTGATTGTAGAAAGGCATTTCGACGTATTGCTTGGGACCAAAACGGCGCTGCGGGCCCGCGTCGACATTAATCCAGCCTGATTCGAAGATCAGCTCGGCCGTCAGTGCACGGCCGGTGCGCAAGCTGTCGGTCAGGGCTTCGAAGCTTTGCAGTACAAACTGCTTGCTCTGCTCTGGGTCCAGGTCCTGGATTTGCGTCGGCAACCCGGCCAGGAAACCGGCAAAGGCTTCACGCTCGGCGACCGACTTGGTGTCGGTATACGCCAGCGAGTGGAAAATCTCGGTTTTGTGATCGGAGTGCTCATAGTTGAGTTCACGTACCACATAGGCGATCGGCAGAATCCGCGCCTTGCCCCGCGCCAGCATGTAATACGTGTGACCGACTTCCTGCCATTGAAAGATCGTGTCTTGCGGCATGGCGCGGTACCAGTCGCGCAACAGTGCGGTGCGCTGTACGGCATAAAACGGCGGCAGGTATTGATGCAGGTAATCGAGCAAACGTTCCTGGGGACGTTCCGACGAATAATCTTCACAGACTTTCTTGTCTCGGCGGTAGTAGCTGACGCTGTTGGCCAAAGCCAAGTACATCATGCTGTAGCCATGGCACAGGCTGTAGTCGGGGTTGGCGTCCATGAACGCAACGGCTTCGTGCAAGGCGTCATGCACCAGGAAGTCGTCGTCGGCGGCGAACACCATGAACGGTGTAGTGAGTTGCTCTACGCCATGGGCCAACTTGGCGCGGATCCCCCAGTAACCGTATTGCGGCAGGTGCTGATAATCCACATTCGGGAATTGACCCGCCATGCCCGGCTGAGCATCAACCGAGGAGTCCAATACGAGAATCCTGCAGGGCAAGCTGCTGTAAAAACGGACCGCCCTGCGCAGAAACGCCGGCCGTTCGTGAGATATCAGCACCACGGTCAACTGTTCGTTGAGTGCCAACCCGTGTTCAGAATTGTTCTTGCCTTGCATAAACTTCCCCACAACCGGCCAGTAGCCGAAAGAACCCGACAATGTTGTTGATTAACGCACGCGACGCAGGTAGCCATCCGGCGCGACGGTGATCAGCAGTTTGCTGTGAATGGCCTGGTCGATTTCGAAATCGCGGTTTTCTTCCAGGTAGGCCCACACGGCGGTTTTCGGGTTGTCGCCCTTGCCCCACGGACGATCCGGGAACGCGTCTTCCGGCATGTCTTCAACAACCGTATCCATCACCACGCAGTAGCTGCCCACCGAGACCATCGGCGCGTAGGCCCGCAGCTCTTCGAGTACGTGCTCGTGGGTGTGATTGGAATCCAGCACCACCAGTACTTTCTTGCCAGCGATACGCTGGCGAACCTGATCGACGATGGCCGGATCGATGCTCGACCCCTGGATCATCTCGATCCGTTTGAACATCGGGTGCGCTTCGATCGCTTCACGGTTGTGCTGACGGATATCGATATCAACGCCCAGCACTTCGCCATGGCCGATCAGTTCCAGCATAGAGGCGTAGAACACCAGGGAGCCGCCGTGGGCGATACCGGTCTCGACGATGATGTCCGGACGCAGCGACCAGATGATCTCCTGCATGGCGACCATGTCTTGGGGGAACTGGATAATCGGGCGGCCCATCCAGCTGAAATTGTAGGTGTACTTGTGCTTGGCGGTGGTGCCAACCCAGTCCAGCGAGGTGGCTTGCAGGGCTTTGTCCTGTTGCAGGCCTTCGATGTTTTCTTTTACTTCTTCACGAAACTGCTCATGAGGATTCATTACAAACGCTCCAGAAAATAGCCGCGGTGGTTACTTGAAAATCCGACCGTCTTGAAAGGAAACAGGGTTGGTATTGATGGTCCTGGCGGGACTGCCCACCACGACCGCATAGTCAGGAATATCGTTGATCACCACGGCACCCGCGCCGATGGTGACCCAACGGCCGATGCGCAAACGCGGCAGGATCGTTGCGTTGGTGCCAATGAAGGTACCGTCGCCGATCTCGACACAACCGGCGATGCAGACACCGGGCGCCATGAACACCGAGTGGCCAATCTGCCCCTCGTGGCCAACCACGCTACCGGCGCTGATACTGGTGTTGTCACCCAGGCTGACTTGCGCCTGCATGATCACGCCCTCTTGCAAATACGTGCCTACGCCCATTGTGATCATCGTCAAATCGATCCCGGGATGGATAAAGTTGCCCAGGGTGCCACCTGCCTCGACGATCTCACGGGTGGTCTGATAACGCAGCGCCGTACTGCCGGTGATCAAATTGACAAACCGCGTGTCGGGACCTTTCAGCTCCGCTACTTTGTCGGTGCCGCCCACCACCGGCACACCATGAAACAGCGTGCCTTGTTTCGCCGGGTCGTTATCGAGGAAGGCGAATTGCACCTGCGGCTGGCTGCGTTGCAGGGTGAGGATCATCCGTACCGCTTCGGGATTGGCCGCCCCCAGCAAGTACACCTTCATAGCGGCGTCCTTTTGAGTAACAGCGTGCGCAGCACCTCGATGACACGCTGCTGATCGTCATCGGTCATGTCGTGGTAACTCGGCAGATTGATCGCCCGCTCCGGCAGCGCATACGCCGCCGGCGAGTCCGCTGTGATATCGCTGAACATCGGCAAGGAAGACAGCGGCCAGAAGAACACCCGCGCGTCGATGTCCGCTGCCTGGAAGGCGCCGATCAAGATCTCCCGAGTGATCCCCAGCTCGCGATCAAAGACCACGGTGGGCATCCAGAAACCGTTACGCCCATGCTCGGGCTCAGGGTTCATCGACAAGCCCGGCAACGCTGCCAACGCTTTGGCGTAATTGGCGAAGATCGCCCGTTTACGCTCGATGAGCTCCTCTATCCGCTCGACCTGGGCACAGCCAACGGCCGCTTGCAGGTTGCTCATCTTGTATTTGAAGCCAATGAAATCCGGCCAGAACTGTTTGCTGCTGCCGGCCACCCGACCGTGGTTGGACAGGGTCAACACGCGCTCATACAACGCCTTGTCCGAGGTGACGAAAATGCCGCCTTCGCCAGTGGTCATTGTCTTGGTGCCGTGGAAGGAAAACGCCCCGAACGCTCCCAGCGATCCGGCCGCTTGGCCGCGCCACTGAGAGCCGATTGCTTCGGCCGCATCTTCGATGACTGGCAGGCCAAACTCGCGGCCGATGGCCAATAACTCATCCATGTCGCAGAGGTTGCCGTAAATGTGCACGGCCAGAATGGCTTTGGTCCGCGGCGTAATCGCCCGGCGAACCTGTTGCGGGTCCAGGCACCAGCTGTCAGCCAGAACGTCGACAAACATCGGCGTCGCGCCGAGATAGGTAATGGGTGCGGCGGAGGCGATCCAATTGGTGTCGGCGAGTATCACCTCGTCGCCGGCGCCGATGCCCAACGCAGCCATTCCCATGTGCAGTGCGCCGGTGCAACTGGAGGTCGCAATCGCGTAGGTCGTGCCCACATGCTCGGCGAAGGATTTTTCGAAGCGGTTCAGGTATTCGTAGCAGCGCTCACCCCAGCCGTTCTGCACGGCATCGAGGGCGTAACGCGCTTCCAGCTCACCGACACTCGGCTTGGTGTAATGAATTCTGCTCATCGAATGATCAACTCAGGAATGGCGATGACAAAACGACCGTCCCATGCACGAATACCGGAGAAGGCCTGGGTGATCTCATCCAGCAGATTCCACGGCAACACCAGCACGTAATCGGGTTTCTCGATTTCAATGCGTTCAGGCGACACAATCGGAATGCGGCTGCCCGGCAGGTACTTGCCCTGCTTGTGCGGGTTGGCGTCGGCAACCCAGGCCAACAGATCTGGCTTGACCCCGGCGTAGTTGAGCAAGGTGTTGCCCTTGGCCGCTGCGCCGTAACCGACCACGCGCTTGCCCTCGGCCTTGGCCTGCAACAGGAAGCGCAGCAGTTCGTGCTTGATGCGCTCGGCCGCCGGCGCCAGGGTCGCGTAGTACTCAGCGGTTTTCACACCCGCCGCCCATTCGGCTTGCAACTGTTGCTGCACCGCCGGTTGCACATCACGGCGTTCGCCATCGAGGCGCTGGACAAACACTCGCAGCGAACCGCCATGGGTCGACAACTGACTGACGTCGAACACTTCCAGGCCATTGCGCTCGCACAAGGTTTGCACGGCAGTCAGAGACAGGTAGGAGTAGTGCTCGTGATACAGCGTATCGAACTGCTGGCCGGCCATCAGCGTCAACAGGTGCGGAAACTCGAACGTCGCCACGCCCGTCGGTTTGAGCAAGGTCGCAAAACCGCCGAGGAAATCATTGATGTCAGGGACGTGGGCCAGCACGTTGTTGGCGGCCATCAGGTCGGCGGCCCAGCCTTCAGTGATCAACTGCGTGGCGGTGTTGCGACCGAAGAACAGTTCGCGAATCTCCAGACCTTTTTCCCGGGCCGCTTGGGCGGTGCTGCGGGTCGGCTCGACGCCCAGGCAAGGAATGCCGCGCCCTGCCACGTACTGCAACAGGTAACCGTCGTTGGCGGCGATTTCCACCACGCGGCTGTCAGCCGTCAGATCGAAACGTTCGACCATCTCGCCCACATAGCGCTCGGCATGGGCCAGCCAGGTGCTGGAAAACGAACTGAAATAGGCGTACTCAGCATCGAACAGGCTGTCAGCGCTGGTGTAGTCCTCGGTCTGCACCAGCCAGCACTGCTGACATACCGCCACTTTCAACGGCACCCACTGCTCGGCCTGCTCCAGTTGATCGGCGCGCACATAGGCGTTGGACGGCGGCGAGGTGCCGAGGTCGATCAGCGGCAAGGCCAGCGGCGTAGCGCAACCACGGCAGTTCATAGACGCACTCCGGCGAAGTGTTCATCGAGCACGGGATGGCTGGCGTCCCGGGCTGACAGATTATTGACAGGCAACGGCCAGGCAATCGCCAGCCGTGGATCGCTCACCGACAAACCGCCCTCGTGCGCCGGCGCGTAATCGGCGCTGTGCAGGTAGAGCAACTCGGCGTCATCGGTGAGGGCCTGGAAACCGTGGGCGAACCCGGCCGGGATCAGCAAGCTGCGCCCGTCACCGGCTCGCAGGTGTTCGGCATGCCAGTGCAGGAACGTCTCGGAATCGCGGCGCAAATCCACCGCCACATCCCACACTTCACCGCGTAGGCAGGTGATCAGCTTGGCTTCCGGCGCGTTGGCATTCTGGTAATGCAAACCCCGCACACTGCCCCGGGCGCGGGTGCAGGAATGGTTGATCTGGCAGATATGAAACGCCTGGCCGAAAGCGCTCAGGCTGCCTTCGCAGAACAGCCGGGCGAAGTGCCCGCGATCGTCTTCGAAGCGCTTGTGCTGCACGCTGAACAAGCCGTTCAGCGGCAATGCGCTCAACAGAAATTCGCTCACAGCGCACCTCGGTACAGGTTCAACTGACCCAGCGTAATGGCGCGCATGTCATCGCCGTTTTGCCACGCCAGGTGCCAGTCGAGGGTCTGGGTCAGGCACTGCTGCAACGACCAGCGCGGCTGCCAGCCGAGCAATTGACGGGCGCGGCTGCTGTCGAGTCGCAACAGGCCGGCCTCGTGCAAATCGCTCGGCTCAATGCGCAAACCGCGGGCTTGCGGCCAGCGGCTGGCCAGCAGTTCGACCACTTCGCCGACACTGCACATGTCCGTTTCGCTCGGACCGAAATTCCATGCACCGGCGTATTCCGGGCCTTGTTCATAGAGGCCGGCGGCCAGTTGCAGGTAACCGGCCAGCGGCTCCAGCGCGTGCTGCCAAGGGCGCACGGCTTGCGGGTAGCGCAGGGTCACGGGCTCGTCGGCCGACCACGCTTTGAGCACGTCCGGAATCAAGCGCTCCGGCGCAAAATCGCCACCGCCCAGCACGTTGCCGGCGCGCGCCGTGGCCAGGGCCAGGCCGTGTTCGGCATGTTTGTCGGCCGGGAAGAACGACGCCGCGTAGGACTGCGCCAGCAATTCGCAGCAAGCCTTGCTGCTGCTGTAAGGATCGTGACCGCCGAGGGCTTCGTCTTCGCGGTAGGGCCACAGCCATTCCTTGTTGGCGTAGACCTTGTCGGTAGTCACCAGCACGCAGGCACGCACACCGCCGACCTGACGAATCGCTTCAAGCAGGTTGAGGGTGCCCATGACGTTGCTGGAGTAAGTCCCCAACGGGTCGCGATAGCCTTCGCGCACCAGCGGCTGGGCCGCCAGGTGCAGGACTATTTCCGGTTGGGTCTCAGCGATCAGCTCCAGCAAGGCCCCGAGGTCACGCAGGTCGCCGCGCTGATCGTTGATGCCTTCATGCACGCGCGCCAGTTCGAACAGGCTCGGTTCGGTGGATGGGTCAAGGGCAAACCCGCTGACCTGCGCCCCGAGGCTTTGCAGCCACAATGTCAGCCAACTGCCCTTGAAACCAGTGTGTCCGGTGACCAGAACCCGCTTGCCGCGCCAGAATTCCGGGCTCAGTCCCATTGCTTCCATGGGGCCTCCCCGGTCTGCCACAACGCTTCGAGGTGGTTCTTGTCCCGCAGGGTATCCATGGGCTGCCAGAAACCGTCGTGCTGATACGCCATCAACTCACCGCGTTCAGCCAGGCCATCCAGCGGGCCGGACTCCCACGACGTCTCATCGCCGTCGATCAAGGGCAATACCTTGGGCGACAGGACGAAGAAGCCGCCATTGATCCAGCCACCATCGCCACGGGGCTTTTCGGTGAACCCGAGGACGCTGTCGCCATCGCGATTCAGCGCGCCGTAGCGGCCTGGCGGCTGCACGGCCGTGACTGTCGCGAGCTTGCCGTGGTCAAGATGGAAATCCACCAGTGCGCTGATGTTCAGGTCCGAGACACCGTCGCCGTAGGTAAAACAGAAGGCTTTTTCGTCTTCGACGTAACGTCGAGCCCGGCGCAAACGGCCACCGGTCATGGTTTCTTCCCCGGTGTCGATCAGCGTGACACGCCATGGCTCACTGTAATTCTGGTGAACATCCATGCGGTTGTTGCGCATGTCGAAGGTGACGTCAGAGGTGTGCAGGAAGTAGTTGGCGAAGAAGTCCTTGATCGCATAGCCCTTGTAGCCAAGGCAGATCACGAAATCGTGGATTCCGTGCGCGGAGTACTGCTTCATGATGTGCCAGAGAATTGGCTTGCCGCCGATCTCGATCATCGGCTTGGGCTTGAGGTGCGACTCTTCGCTGATCCGCGTGCCCAGGCCACCCGCCAAAATAACTGCCTTCATCCTCTTCCTCTCTTGTTCGTCACAGAGCACAGCCAAGCTGTACCAAGCTTTTGCAGGCCTTCTGGATAAAACGCTGAATGCCGCTCATGGCACTGCTGACAACGCCGCCAGTGCTCGTTTTATGGCGATATGGAGGGGACTTGCAGGAAACGCGCCAGCTCTATCGTCTGACGGTATGTGCCAGCGCACCGGGGGAAGCAGCCTGAAACCAGTGGTGCGCAGGCATAAAAAAACAGGCGACTCTAAAGTCGCCTGTCTGTGAAGGGATACTGCCTGCTGTGGTCAGTCCGCCAACCAGCCATTTTCCCAATAACGCAGGTTGTCGCCGCGCAACATGTAGTCGCGCAAGACGATCTCACGCAATTCATCACCCATGCGGTAGCTGGCGTCCGGGTCGGCCAAGTGCATGCGGATGGCTTGCAGCCATTCATCCGTGGTGTTGGTCTTGACCCGCGTGCACGGCAGATAGCCGCGATAGGCTTCGGTGTCGGTGCAGATCACCGGGTAGCCGCACGCGCCGTATTCCAGCAAACGCAAGTTGCTCTTGCAGTCGTTGAAGATATGGAATTCCAGCGGTGCCAACGCCAGGTCGAGGTTCAGGCTGGCCAGCTTCGCCGGGTAGACATCCAGCCCGATCACACCATGAAACTCATGCATGTAAGGGCGCAAATCATCCGGGCACATGCCGAAGAACACCCAATCGACTTCATTGGCCAGTTCGCGGACCACCTCGGCAATCACCGCCAGGTCACCGTGGTGACTGGTGCCACCGCCCCAGCCGACCCGAGGCTTTTTCGAGGTGCGACGCTGGCTGCGCAACGTGCTCCACAAGTGAGTCGCCAGCATGTTCGGGACCACTCGAATGTCGTGATGCATATCGGACAAGGCGTTGCCCAAGGGTTCGGTAGACACCACCACCCGATCACACATGCCGATCGCACGCCGGACCAGTTTCTCCATCTCGTCCTTGCCAGGCATATTGCGAATATGCGCATTGCGATGGGGAACGTTAATCACAAAGTCATCCAGCTCATAGATCCGCCGGGCGTTGGAGTATTTTTGCAGGCTTGGAATTTCACTGATCGGGCCTTCGGAATAACGCCCCTGCAAGACGATCACGTCAGGCGAAAGACGCTCGACTTCAATGATGGTCGGCAGGTTGTAGTGGATGCGCCCGTGCGCCCTGCCCGCCGCTTCCAGTTCAATCAGCGGCTGCGTCACCCGATAGTGTCCGATGGCCGATGCATTGACCGGCAAGGCGAGCACTTTCGGCAACTGGGGCCTGGAAAAAGGACTCCAACCGGAGCGCAAGCCTGGCTCCAGGTTGAAACTCGAACCGCTGAGCCCCTGCAACGCCAGGTTAGGGTTGTAGGCAGGATCACGCGCAACGATTGGCAACCAGCGCTTGTAGAACACCTCTTGTTCCTGGCCCTGCAACGCCTGCTCATCCGCTTGCTCGCTAGCGGCCGGTTGGGCGCCGAGCGCCAGTTGCGCATGAGGCGTCCAGACCACCAGGTAGCCGTTTTGACCGACCCGCAGGCAGAGGTCGACTTCATGAAGGCTGTGGGCCAGGTCTTGCTCATCCAGCCCGCCGACACTGTCAAACAGCGCTTTTCGAACCATCAGGCAATCGGCGCCGACGGCACTTAAATCCTGCACCACCTGCGACCGGAACATATAACCGGCGGCATGCAGGGCATCGCCGTAAAACGGCAAGCCTGCCGGGCCGCGCAAGCCAAGAATCAGCCCGGCGTGCAATACCCGACCGTCCGGATTGAACAGCTTGGCACCGACCACGCCGACTTCAGGACGCTGGGCATGATTGAGCAACTCGTGCAGCCACTCCCCATGGGTAATCACCGCATAGGGGTTGAGGATCAACACGTACTCGCCACGGGCCTGGCCCACGGCGAAATTGCGTACCGCTGCGACGTTGCCTTGCTGCGCATACTCCAGAACCCGCACTCGGTCTGAGCCCAATTGCGCCATGCCAGCCAGCCAGGTACGGGCCTCGATGCTCTCGCTGCCATTGTCGATCAGCAGTAACTCGAATTCGCTGTAAGCGGTTTTCTCAAGCAGGCTTTCGACACACCGCTGCAAGGCAACCGTTTGATCCTTGCTGACGATGATGATCGAGACCAGCGGCTGGCTCGCGTGTACATAGTCGATGCGATTGAGCAGCGGTGCATTACCCCTTTGAATCTCATGGTCGATCCCCATGCGCAGCAGATGCGCTTGTACCAACGGCGCGTTGCCTTCCAGTACTTCGGGCAGCGCCAGCCACTTGGACAGGTTATGCGCCGACTCCAGCAGAATGTCTGCGATATGTTCGACGACGCTTGCCCCCTGCGCCTCGACCATGCGCCAGAGCACATCGTGTGGGGCGAGTTCGCCGTGCTGCGAATCCAGGCCGCCGAGCGCCAGGAAACGTCCACGCTCGAACGCCAACGCTCGCCCGACATAGGGGTAACTGCGCAACAGGTCCAGATTGAAATCGGGCTTGAAGGCGGGCTCCGTTGATTCGCCCTGAAACAAGCCACCTTCATCGCTGTAGATGCACGAAACGTTGTCCGAGACGGCGATTCGCTCCGCAAGGATCAGTAACGCCGGCTCCACCAGACGATCCCCGGCCCGCAGCAAATAGAACCAGTCAGCCCCGTCAAGTTGCGGCAAGAGTTCGTTGATCTGCTGCTGCCAGTCGTCCTGCAACGGCAAACGGAAAACGCGGCCGTCCAGCTCGGCCTCGGTGCAGTCGCTGGACAGTACCAAGGTCAACTCGGGTGAATAGAGCTGCCCGGCGAGACTCTCCAGGGTCAGGTCCAGGGTAGAACGGCTGCCGTGTTCATCGATGATGATCGGCACAATCTTCGGCTGCCAGGCCCAGTTCGCCAAGGTGTCCGGCAACAGCAGCCGCTGCGGTTCGCTCAGCGTGCGGCAGGCCAGCCACTGCGCGTACAACTGAGAAAAGCTGACGCTATCGATACCGACGTGCCATTCCTGGGTACTTTGCTTGGTCCCCAGGGTTCGAGTCAGCGGCAGCTCTTCCCAGACCCGGGGCGACTCGTCGAGCCGCGTCACTGGCAGGTAGCGAACCCAGCCCGGCGCAGGCGCGGATTCGCCACTACGAGCCTTGAGCATTTGCAACAACCATGCGCGCTCGGACTCTACCGCATCCTTCATCGCCTGCTGACCGCTCAGACGTTCCGGATACAGGCGCTCGACACTCAATACGTGATTGAGAATGACCACGTTGCCGCGGCGCATCAAACACACGAACAAGGCAAAATCGAGGCTCGCGACAAAACAATGACCCGCCTGGGTCAGCGCCGGAAGCAGCTCCAGCACATCCGCACGACGGATCATGGCGTTGCTGAAACCACCCAGAATGTTGGCCGGGAAATTCTCGAAAAGCGCCAGCAGATCGTCACCCTTGAATAGCCCGCACAACGGCGACAGCGGCGTATTCTCCAGCCGCGACGGCAGCTGCATATCATCGGCGTCCCAGAACAGCCGCTGGGCCAGCACCAGGTTGACCTCAGCGCGCGCGGTCAATAGGTAGGCCTGGCGCTCGATGCACGAAGAGAACAGCTGATCATCGTCGCAGAGAAACTTGATGAACTCGCCCTGAGCCTGCTCTAGACAGGCATGCAGATTACCCACGAGGCCGAGGGTCTGCGGATTGCGCACGTAGCGCACGGCTACTCCCGTCTGCTCCACCACCTGATCGACCTGGGTCTTGATCTCATCGCCGCGGCTGTCATCGCAGACGATGATTTCAAGATTGCCGTAGCCTTGCGCCACTGCCGAGTGCAATGCACGACTGAAAAAGCGCGGATTGATGGCAGGGATGACAATGCTGACAAGAGGGAGTGAATTCACGGCGGACTCGCAGGCGGCGAGAGCTCGTCCAGAAAAGCGAGCCCTTTTAACCGCGGAAAAAGACAGTAGGTATTGGAGAGCCAGCGGTCACCGGGCGCTTGCGCGCCCCCGACTGCCGTCAGATCTTGTTGAACAGGCCCAGCTGCGTGATCTTGCTGAACGCCAGTTGCGCGGCTTGCAGCATGGTTTGCTGCAGGGTCAGACGGGTCATGACTTCGGCAGGGTCGGAGTCACGAATCGCCCCCTGGGTGGCGGTGTTCGCCAGGTCCAGGCTCTGGTTAGTCGTGGATTGGTCATCCAGCGACTGACCACGGGCGCCGATCGAGGTGGTGGCCGAGCCCAACTGGTCGCTGGCGCTGTCCAGATTCGCGAGGCCCGAATCCATTGCCGCCAGGAATTGCTGCTTGGCAGTTGTATTGCCATCAATCGGCACGCTCATGGCAGTGACCATCTTGCCTAAGGTATCGAGCACGTTCTGGGTCTGGTGATTGTTGAACTGGATCGCAAACTGGTCGCCCGACGCCGGTGCGCCGCCGCCCAGAGCGAACGTCACGCCTGCAGCGGTGGCAGTGGAGGGAGGGCCAGCCACCACGGTGCTCGACGATACAGGACGGCTGCTGGCTGTCACTGGCGCCGCGTACAGATCAAACGCGGTGGCGCTAGTGAACTTGAGTATCGCCCCGCCCGTCGGGAACGCAGCGTTGTAGGCCACCGGGTTGGTCACGGTGGAACCCGTGATGACGGCAGTGGACGGGTTGCCGGCGCTGCGCGTGGCATTGAACGTGTCCGGCTTGGCCGACAACTGGAAGGTGTGACCGGCGATAACCGTGTCCGCCACATCGCCCGACTTGAGGTTGATGTTCAAGTTCAGGTCGACGCCACGGAAGCTGACCACTTGGTTGGCGCCGTTGCTGTTGCTGACCACACCGTTCTGGCTGGCCTCGGTCGTCACGTCATTGCCCAGCGCATCGGTGATCTTCAGCTGGGTACTGCTCAGGAAGCTAACGGTGTACGGCTGGCCGCTGGCGAACTTGGCGTCGTAAGTTGCACTGCTGCCCACCTGACCATTGGACAGGACCACTCGACCATCATCTACCGCCGGAGCGGTCATGGTGGCCTGGGTGCGGCTGGTATTGATGGTCTGCTGGAATGCGTCCCAGCCGGTGGTGTTGGTGGCCACTGTCAAACCATCGCCGATGCCCAGGTTGATGCTGGTCTGGTCACCGTTGTAAGTGTAGGTGCCGTCGGAATTTTGCGAGTATGGCGCGGTGTCGGTTTTCGAACCGGAGAACAGGTAGTTGCCCGCCGAGTCCTTGGAGTTCATCAGGCCCAGCACTTGTTGCTGGATCTGGCTCAATTCCGCCGAGTAGGCTTTACGGTCATCGTCGGTGGTAATGCCGTTCTTGGCACTGAGGGCGATTTCCTTGGCGCGCTGCAAGGCCGTACCAATGGAGCTCAGCGTGGTTTCCTGCAGGCTCAACGTACTTTTGGTCGTGCTGATATTGGTGCTGTACTGACTCAACATCGCGCTCTGCTGGCCGAGCTGCAGCAAACGCCCTGCACCGATCGGATCATCGGCGGCGGTGTTGATGCGCACCAGGCTGCTGGCTTCGTTGCTGGTCGCGATCGCCTTGTTGAAGTTGCGCTGGTAGTTGGCAGCGGTTATTTCGTAATACTGGGCGGTGGAAATGCGCATGAATTACGACTCCTTAAAGGCTGTTGATCAGCGTGCTGAAAATTTCCTGCGCAGCCTTGATGATCTGCGAAGAGGCGGTGTAGTACTGCTGGTACTTGACCAGGTTGCCGGTTTCTTCATCCAGGTCGACCCCGGAGTGCGAATCGCGGGCACCTTTGGCGTTGGCCAGGATCGCCGTGGTGGCTACGCTGTCGGACTTGCCCTGGGCCGCCTTGGTGCCGACGTTGGTCACCAGCTTGCCATAGGCGTCAGTCAGGCTGATGCCCTTGCTCGCGCTGCCGGTATCCACGGTCTGCCTGGTTTGCAGCGCCACCAGGGATTGAGCGTTGCGGTTGTCCGAGGACGCCGCACCGGTCAGGTTGATCGTGAAGCTTTCGCCGCTCGTCGGTGTGGCACCGACCGTGGTTTGCACGGTGAAGGTCTTCTGCACCGGCGGAACGACGCTGGTGTCCATGATCGCGGCACCCGTGGAATCGACCATGCCCACTTTCAGGTTCAGGGTGTTGCTCTGACCCGGAACAATCGTCCCGGTGCCCATCGAGGTGCCTTTGGCATCGACCAGGTTATAGCTCTGACTGCCGCCGCTCGCGGCACCGAACACCAGTTTGACGGGCGTCGAGTACTTGAGCGCAGTCTGCAATTCTGCCTGGGACGCCGGGTTGTAGATGTCCAGGGTGGTGGTCAGCGTCGGCTGGGTGTAAGTGCCGGTGTTTTTGGCACTGGTCACGCCAGTCAACGGTGCCGCCGCGGCAATTTTTTTCGGGTCGGTGAGAACGGCCTGGATGCTGCTCGCAGCGCCACGAGTCGGGGTCACCTTGAACGAGTCACCGGCGCTCAACCCGCCGCCGTTGAGCTTCAGGCTGAACCCGTCGATCACCGGAGCTGGCGTGGTCGCGGTGTTGAAGGACCCCATGTCGGTACCGTCAGAACGCTTGACGCTGTAGTCGGTCGCGCTGGTGAACGTCACCTGATAGTCGCTGGCGGTGAGCTTGCCGGTGTCATTGATAGTGACATCCAGGTTGCCGGAACCCGCGCTGTTGCCAGCCTGGCCAATGCTGCGCTGACTGATCAGGGTGGCACTGTTGATGTTGTTGAAAATCGCCGCGCCAAAGTCACCGTTCTTGTCGATGCCTTGCGCCTGCTGACTGTTGATCTGATCAGCCACCACCAGAGCCACACGCCCCAGCTCATTGAGCGAAGGGTCGAGCACTTCCTTGCGGTAGGTGAGCAGACCACCGATTTCGCCGCCGGTGACCACTTGAGTGATGTCAATGGTGCTGGAGCCACGGTTCATCTGCAGCGCCACGCGCGACGGATCATCCTTGCTTGGCACGGTTTCCAGGGTGTTGGTGGTGTTGCCGACCACCAAAGGCTGACCGCTGCCGACGTAGATGTCGTAGCTGTTGTCGCGCTCGACAACCTGCGCACCGACCAGCTCGGACAGTTGACGCACCGCTTCGTTGCGGCTGTCCAACAGGTCGTTCGGCTGACTGCTGCCGGTGGAGAGTTCGGAAATCTTCTGGTTGAGACTGGCAATCGAAGTGGCCAGCTTGTTCACCTGCGACGCCAAGTCCGACAGGCTGCCGTTGAGGTTGGTGTTCTGGTCGTTCAACTGCTTGGAAACGCTATTGAAGCGGGCGGCCAGAGCCTGGGCACCGCTCAACACGGCCTGGCGAGACGTATCGTCAGTCGCCGAAGTCGATACACCTTGCATCGAAGTGAAAAATTTCTGCAGCACACCGGTCAACCCGGTATTGGTGTCAGATAGCGTGGCGTCCAGCGGAGTGGTCTGAGCCTGATACGAGGCTGCTTCGCTGTTGAGCGAGGTCGCCGTGCGCAGTTGCGAATCGAGAAAGCCGTTGTACACCCGACGGACATCAGCCAGCGTTGTGCCGGTGCCAATGAACACATTGCCATACTGAATAGAGCTTTTGGTGCCCTGCACTGTTTGCTGACGTGAGTACCCGGCGGTGTCAACGTTGGCGATGTTGTTACCGGTGGTCACCAACGAGGATTGGCCCGCGGCCAGACCCGACATCCCGATATTGAGCAAACTCATGGTTCAGACCTTATGCCTTGTGCCTATAAAGGCGTAGTGGAAGCGCCCGCCGCAGCGTAGTTCTGGTAACTCGTCATCTGCTTGGCTATCTGCGAAATCTTGCTTGCGTAGTCCGGGTCGGTTGCGTAACCGGCCTTTTGCAACTCGCGTACAAACTGTTCTGGGTTATCGGCCGACTTCACAACATCTTGATAGCGATTGTTGGTTTGCAGCAGCGTCACAAGGTCATGGAAGCTGTCCTTGTAAGAGTCGTAGGAACGGAACTCAGCCGTCTCCTTGACCCTCTCGCCATTCCTGAATTCGCTGGTGATCGCTCGCGCCGAATTGCCCTTCCAATTGCTGCTGGCCTTGATGCCGAACAGGTTATGGCTGCTGCTGCCATCCTGAGCGCGCATGACCGATTTGCCCCAACCGGTTTCCAGGGCAGCCTGCGCCACCAGATAACGCGGATCGACACCAATGCGTTCGGCGGCTTCTTTGGCCATCGGCAGCATGGTGTTGACGAATTCGTCGGCGGAACTGAATGCTTTCTTCGCCGGTGCCAGCGGTATTTGAGCCATGGCACGACCATAAACCTGCAGGCGACCGCTGGATGTCGCATCCGTTTGCGAAGCCAGCCAATCACCGTTGTACAGGGGACCGGAACCGGTCTTGGTACTCTGCGGCATTTGGATTTGGTTCTGCGCCGCGGCGGCACTCGCGGCAGTGGTCGATGCCGACGGCACCAAACCGGCGAGCAAGCGGTCGGCCAGTTTCGGCGGCAGCGCCAGACGCCGCTGATTGATCAGCGCCATATCATTGTGATGAGCGCCCTCGCCCGCATTTGCCGGCGACTTCACCGAGCGCGAAGCCCACAACGGACGCTCGCCATTGAGGCGCGACAGCGGCCCGTTGGTGGCGACCGTTCCGGCGGCAATCGGCGTTTCCACGGCGGCTTTCGCGGCAGCTTGCTTGGCGGCTGACGCGGCAGCGGCCTCGCCCGGGGCCAACGGTTTGTTCTTCGACATCTGACGCATCAGCACGTCGGCCAGACCGATACCACCACCCTCACGGGACATGGAAACGGCCAACTGCTGGTCGTACATTTCCTGGTATTGCTTGGCTGCCGGCGTATTGAGCGGATTGTCCTGGCCCAGCGTTTCAGTGGCCGAGCGCATGGACTTGAGCATTTCGCCGAGGAACAGCGACTCGAACTCCTGCGCAACTTTGCGCATGTTCGCGTCACTGTCCTTGTCGCCGACCTTGAGCTGGTTCAGGCGATTGAGGTCCGAATAGGAACCCGAGTCGCTACTGCTGACCAGACCGCTCTTGTGCATATCCATGGTCGCCGTCCTCAGATCACGATCAGGTCGGCTTGCAATGCGCCAGCCTGCTTCAGTGCTTCGAGGATGGCCATCAAGTCACCCGGTGCCGCGCCGACCTGGTTCACCGCACGCACGATTTCGTCGAGGGTGGTGCCAGGGCCGAACTTGAACATCGGCTTGGCTTCCTGCTGGGCGTTGACCCGCGAGCGCGGCACGACCGCCGTCTGACCATTGGACAGAGGGCCGGGCTGGCTGACGATCGGGTCTTCGGTGATGGTCACGGTCAGGCTGCCGTGGGTCACGGCGGCCGGGGAAACCTTGACGTTCTGGCCGATCACAATGGTGCCGGTACGGGAGTTGATGATGACTTTCGCCACCGCCTGACCCGGGTCGACTTCAAGGTTCTCGATGATCGACAAGTAGTCGACGCGCTGGCTCGGATCGAGTGGCGCGCTGACACGAATCGAGCCGCCGTCGATGGCCTGGGCAACGCCAGGGCCGAGCATGTTATTGATCTTGTCGACGATGCGCTTGGCCGTGGTGAAGTCCGAACGATTGAGGTTCAGGGTCAGACTATTGCCCTGGTTGAAACCGCTCGGCACCGAACGCTCAACCGATGCACCGCCCGGGATTCGACCGGCCGACGGAACGTTGACGGTGATCTTCGAACCATCGCGACCTTCGGCATCAAAACCGCCGACCACCAGATTGCCCTGAGCGATCGCGTAGACGTTGCCGTCGATACCCTTGAGCGGCGTCAGCAGCAAGGTGCCGCCGCGCAGGCTCTTGGAGTTACCGATGGACGCTACGGTAATGTCGACCTGCTGACCTGGCTTGGCAAACGCCGGCAGATCGGCACTGATTGACACCGCCGCGACGTTCTTCAGTTGCACGTTGCCCGAACCTGCCGGCACCTTGATGCCGAACTGCGAGAGCATGTTGTTGAAGGTCTGCAGGGTGAACGGGGTCTGGGTCGTCTGGTCGCCAGTGCCGTTAAGCCCGACCACCAGGCCGTAGCCGATCAATTGGTTGGAACGCACGCCGGAAATACTGGCGATGTCCTTCAGCCGTTCCGCGTGTACGCCAAACGCCGAGGACATCAACAGGGCAGCCACCATGAGGCTTTTGAAATTCAACGTGGCCACCTAGAAAGGGAACAGCGGGCTGAGGAAGAAACGGTCGAACCAGCCTGGCTGACTCGCATCGGCAAACGAACCGGTGCCCGAATAGGTGATGCGTGCATCGGCGATACGTGTCGACGAAACGGTGTTGTCAGTCGAGATGTCATCGGCCCGAACCAGCCCGGCAATCCGCACCAGCTCGTCACCGGTATTGAGGGTCATCCACTTCTCGCCGCGCACGGCGATGATGCCGTTGGGCAACACGTCGGCGACGGTCACGGTGATCGAACCGGTCAGGCTGTTGCCCTGCCCGGCTTTACTGTCACCCTTGGTCGCACGGTCGCCGCTGTAGCCGGCATCCAGACTCAGATCACCACTGCCTAACGGGTTATTAGTGTTGGGCACCGTACCAAACAGCGAGGACAGGCCGATGCTGGCCTTGCTGGTCTTTCCAACCTGGGAATTGGCGTTTTTGCTGGCCTGGGTCTTCTCGTTCAGGGTGATAGTGATGATGTCACCGACCCGGAACGCCTTGCGGTCGCTGTACAGATTCTGTTCGAAGCCGGCCTGATAAATCGAACCGTTATTGGCGGCAGCCGGCAACGGCGTGCGCGGCAACACCGGAGCGTAGTAAGGGTCATTGGGCTTGGGCGTCGGACCGACGCAGCCCGCGAGCGCGGCGATCCCACTCAGTGCCAGAACAGATACATAGCGATTCATGACCCTACCTCACGGTGTTGCCGGCGACCTGATGGCCGCCTCATAGACTTGATTACAGATTCTGCGTTACGAACGAGAGCATCTGGTCGGCGGTCGAGATCACCTTGGAGTTCATCTCGTAAGCGCGCTGAGTGGTGATCATGTTGACCATCTCTTCAACGGTGCTGACGTTGGACGTTTCCAGGGTGTTCTGCAGCGTGGTGCCGAAACCGGCCAGGCCCGGGGTGCCGACTTGCGGCGCGCCGCTGGCAGCGGTTTCCAGAAACAGGTTGTTGCCCACCGCTTGCAGACCGGCCGGGTTGATGAAGTCGGCGGTTTGCAGGTTGCCGATCACTTGGGACGCCGGGTTGCCGGCAACGGTGATGGACACGGTGCCGTCGCGACCGACCGTAAAGGTCTGGGCATCGTTGGGGATGACAATGGCCGGTTCCAGGGCGAAGCCGCTGGCGTTCACGATCTGACCGTTGGAGTCCAGGTGGAACGTACCGTCACGGGTGTAGGACGTGGTGCCGTCCGGCTGCAGAATCTGGAAGAAACCGCGACCGTCGACAGCCAGGTCAAGCGGCTGTTCGGTGGTTTGCAGGCTGCCGGCGGTGAAGTTTTTCTGGGTGCCGACGATGCGCACACCGGTACCCAATTGCAGACCCGACGGCAGTTCACTGTCCTGAGTCGACTGGGCGCCTGGCTGGCGTTTGATCTGGTAGAGCAAGTCCTGGAACTCGGCACGGTCACGTTTGAAACCCGTGGTCGACACGTTGGCCAGGTTGTTGGAAATGGTCGTCAGGTTAGTGTCCTGGGCGGACAGACCTGTTTTGGCAACCCATAGAGCCGGAAGCATTCGATTCTCCTCGTGCGCCTGTTTTACGGCGCGACGTTCTGATAATTAGCTGATCTGCAAGACCCGAGCCATGGCCTGGTCATCGTCTTTGGCGGTGTTCATCATCTTGATGTGCAGCTCGAACTGCTTGGCCAGGGCCAGCACCGAGGTCATTTCTTCCACGGCATTGACGTTGCTCGACTCGAGAAAACCGGACACCAGCTTGACGTTGGCATCGGCTTGCGCCGGCTTGCCGTCCTTGGTGTGGATCGAACCGTCCAGGCCTTTGGTCATGTTCTTGAAGTCAGGGTTGACCAGTTTGATGCGGTCGACTTCCGCCATCACGCGAGGACCTTCGCCCATCGCACGAATGCTGATAGTGCCGTCCTCGCCCACTTCGATTTGCTGCTCGGGCGGCACGGCAATCGGCCCGCCATTGCCCATCACCGGCATACCGTTGCCGGCCCGCAACACGCCCAGGGCGTCAACGTTCAGGCTGCCGGTGCGTACGTAGCTTTCGCCGCCGTCAGGGTTCTGCACGGCGATCCATCCGCTGCCTTGCACGGCGACATCGAGGTCGCGACCGGTTTCCACCAGCGCGCCAGGGGAGAAGTCAGTGGCCGGACGCTCGGACAAGGCAAACGCACGCGCCGGAAAGCTGTCACCGAACACCGGCATCGAACGAGCCTGCTCCAGGTCTTTCTGGAAACCGTTGGTGGAGATGTTCGCCAGGTTGTTCGCATGAGCCTTCTGCGCCAGTGCATTCTGGCTGGCGCCGGTCATTGCCACATAAAGGTACTTGTCCACACTCTTTCCTCTGCATGCCGGACGTTTGCCGCCCACTGCTGTACTGCTGAGCGATAAGCAATTTGCAGACCAACTTTTTTCTGGCGGCGCGGGGCCCGGCAAACAAAGGACTTGAGGGGTTCGTAGGGGAAATGGAGATTGTGTCGAAGACGAAAAACCGGCGGTGTTATGCCGGTTAGTGGCAAGTGCTGGCCTTTGCAGCCAACAGATTTCCCTGTGGCGAGGGAGCTTGCTCCCTCGCCACAAAAGTCGCATTGCGCCTCAGGCACCGGGTTCTTTACCGACTTCATACTCACGCAACTTATTGGCGATGGTCGTATGCGAAACCCCAAGCCGCTTGCCCAGCTGCCGACTACTCGGATGCTCGGAGTACAAGCGCTCAAGCACCGCTTTCTCGAAGCGCCCGACAATCTCGTCCAACCCGCCCTCGAGCGAGAAATCGCCAAGTGGCTGACGCACGCCGTAATCCGGCAGGCGAATATGTTCGGCCTTGACGGTCCCGCCCTCGCACAACGAAACCGCCTGGAACAACACATTTTCCAATTGCCGGACATTGCCCGGCCAGTGGTAATGACTGAGCCGATCCATCGCCGCCGGCGCCAGTTTTGGCAGTGGGCAACCGATCTGCCTACTGGCCTGATCGAGGAAGTGCTCCACCAGCGGCGTCAAACCATCGAGGCATTCGCGCAGTGGCGGGATGTGCAGCGAAAGCACGTTCAAGCGGTGATACAAATCCTGGCGAAACTCACCGCGCGCGCACAACTCGGACAGGTCGACCTGCGTTGCGCAGATCACCCGCACATCCAGATAAACCTCTTCATCGCTGCCCACACGACGGAAGCAACCGTCCTGCAGGAATCGCAGCAATTTCACCTGCAAACGCGGGCTCATTTCCCCGACGCCATCGAGAAACAGCGTACCGCCCGCTGTCAGTTCCAGCAGCCCGAGCTTGCCTTCTGCCCTCGCCCCTGCGAAAGCGCCGGGGCCGTAGCCGAACAGCTCCGTCTCAGCCATGGATTCCGGAAGACCGGCGCAGTTGAGCGCCATCAAAGGTGACTGCCCCCGCGGACTCGCCAGGTGGCAGGCGCGCGCCAGCAACTCTTTACCGGTACCGGTTTCACCTTCTATCAGTAGCGGCGCATCCAACGGCGCCATGCGTCGGGCTTCGCGCACTACGGCGGCCATCACCTTGGAGCTTTGGAAAATGCTGTCGAAACCGCGCAGCTCCTGCTTGCGCACGTTATAGATGCGCTCACCGACCCGGTCGGCGCGGTGCAGCGTGAGTACCGCGCCGGCCATGGCTTCGCTGTCGTCATGCTCCGATTGCAGTGGTGCGATGTCGGCGAGAAACACATCACCCTTGACCTTCACCCGCAAGCCGTTGATCCGCGACTTGTTGGCGCGCACCAGTTCCGGCAAGTCGAAATCTTCGGCGTAACGCGACAGCGGAATCCCCGGCACCTCATCCACCCGCACCCCGAGCAACTGTGCCGCTGCGCGGTTGGCCGCGACGATCGAGCCGCCCATGTCGATCGACAGCACCGGAAACTCCAGGGCGCCGAGCAAGGCATTGAGCTCCATGTGCCGACGCTCGCTGGGCATCAGACCTACACGCTTGACGCCAAAAACCCCGGCAATCGATTCGAATTTCGGACGCAACGCCTGGAACTGAATGTTGATCAGGTTCGGGCAATGCAGGTAGATGGCATTGCCATGCTCACCGCCGACCTCGCCGCGTGCGACGTTGATCCCGTATTCCACCAGCAGGTTGAGAATGTCGCGCAGGATGCCGATGCGGTTCTGGCAGTGGACTTTGATACGCATATAAAGGCCCGAAACAGGAGTGATCGAGGGCCTGAGCCAAGAAATTTCTGCGCAGGCGCCAACTTAGTCGTCAAGATTATGTGACACCTGTGCGCTGTTTCAAACCCTGAAATCTCAATAGCTGCGCGACAAGCGTCCATCCGTAACGAATACTTTACGAAAATTGGCGAATTCTCCTACACGCGATGCTAATCACCTACTGCAACGCCGCACACCTTGGAGTATTTCTAAGCCCATAGCAGGACATAACAAGAACGAAATCCCCTAGCAGGAGAGCAGCATGAAGCAGACGCAATACGTGGCTCGCGAGCCCGATGCGCAAGGTTTTATCGACTACCCCGCCGAAGAACACGCGGTGTGGAACACGCTGATCACTCGCCAACTGAAAGTGATCGAAGGGCGTGCGTGCCAGGAATACCTGGACGGTATCGAAAAGCTTGGTCTGCCCCACGACCGCATTCCGCAACTCGGGGAGATCAACAAGGTCCTCGGTGAAACCACCGGGTGGCAGGTTGCCCGGGTACCTGCACTGATCCCCTTCCAGACCTTTTTCGAATTGCTCGCCAACAAGCAGTTCCCGGTGGCGACGTTTATTCGTACTCGCGAAGAGCTGGATTACCTGCAAGAGCCGGACATTTTCCACGAGATTTTTGGCCACTGTCCGCTGCTGACCAACCCTTGGTTCGCCGAATTTACCCACACCTACGGCAAACTTGGCCTACAGGCTTCCAAGGAAGAACGCGTGTACCTGGCGCGTCTGTACTGGATGACCATCGAGTTCGGTCTGGTCAACACGCCAGAAGGCCTGCGCATCTATGGCGGCGGCATTCTGTCTTCACCGAAAGAAACCGTTTACTGCTTGTCGGACGAACCTGAACATCAGGACTTCGATCCGCTGGAATGCATGCGCACGCCGTACCGCATCGACATCCTGCAACCGCTGTACTTTGCCCTGCCGAACCTTGAGCGCCTGTTCGACCTCGCCCACGAAGACATCATGGGTATGGTCAAGCAAGGCATGCAGTTGGGTCTGCACGCCCCGAAATTTGCGCCAAAACCAAAAGCCGCGTGAACCGCGACTTTTGCTGACAAGTGAGCCTGTCAGTTGCCGCCGCTTTGGTTTAGCGTGGCACGATTGACGACCGAATATAAAAAACACTCGATTCAGGAAATCCGCCATGTCCACTTTGAACCAAGCCCACTGCGAAGCCTGCCGCGCCGATGCGCCACAAGTCAGCGACGAAGAACTGCCGATCCTGATCAAGCAGATCCCTGACTGGAACATCGAAGTCCGCGACAGCATCATGCAGCTGGAAAAAGTTTTCCTGTTCAAGAACTTCAAACACGCGCTGGCGTTCACCAACGCCGTCGGTGAAATCTCCGAGGCCGAAGGTCATCACCCAGGCCTGCTCACCGAATGGGGCAAAGTCACAGTGACCTGGTGGAGCCACTCGATCAAAGGTCTGCATCGCAACGACTTCATCATGGCCGCGCGCACTGACGAAGTGGCCAAGGACGCCGAGGGCCGCAAATAATGCATTTCGACGCCATAGGTCGGGTACCCGGCGACCCGATTCTCGGCCTGATGGAGGCCTATGCGCAGGACCCCAACCCGCGCAAATTCGACCTCGGCGTGGGCGTCTATAAAGATGCCCAGGGCCTGACACCGATTCCCCAGTCCGTGAAGCTCGCCGAGCAACGTCTGGTGGATCGTCAGACCACCAAAACCTACATCGGTGGCCACGGCGAACCGGCGTTCGGCAAGGCCATCAACGAGCTAGTGCTCGGCGCCGACTCCGCCTTGATTGCTGAACAACGCGCCGGCGCTACGCAAACGCCTGGCGGCACCGGCGCGCTGCGCTTGAGTGCCGACTTCATCGCCCAGTGCCTTCCCGGTCGTGGCGTGTGGCTGAGCAACCCGACCTGGCCAATCCACGAAACCATCTTCGCGGCGGCCGGGGTCAAGGTCAGTCATTACCCGTACGTCGGCAGCGATAACCGCCTCGACGTCGAAGAGATGCTCGCGGTACTCAATGCAGCGCCGAAAGGCGATGTGGTGCTGCTGCACGCCTGCTGCCACAACCCGACCGGTTTCGATCTGTCCCATGACGACTGGCGCCGGGTGCTGGAGGTGGTGCGCAGTCGCGACTTGTTGCCGCTGATTGACTTCGCCTACCAAGGCTTCGGCGATGGGTTGGAACAGGATGCCTGGTCGACGCGGTTGTTCGCTGCCGCGTTGCCGGAAGTGCTGATCACCAGTTCCTGCTCGAAGAACTTTGGCCTGTACCGCGACCGCACGGGCGCGCTGATTGTCTGCGCGAAAACCGCGGACAAGCTGGTGGATATCCGCAGCCAACTGGCCAACATCGCCCGCAACCTGTGGTCGACACCGCCGGATCACGGCGCTGCTGTGGTGGCGACCATCCTCGGTGATCCGGAGCTGAAAAGCCTCTGGGCTGACGAAGTGGAAGCCATGCGTCTGCGTATCGCTCAACTGCGCAGCGGTTTGGTTGAAGCACTAGAACCTCATGGGTTGCGCGAGCGCTTTGCGCACATCGGCGTGCAGCGCGGGATGTTTTCCTACACCGGGTTGACCCCGGACCAGGTGAAACAACTGCGCGATCATCACAGTGTTTATATGGTCAACTCAGGCCGGGCCAACGTGGCCGGGATTGATGCAACGCGGCTGGATCTGCTGGCCGAAGCCATCGCCAAGGTTTGCAAATAACTCTGCCTTCAACTGATCGTTCCCACGCTCCGCATGGGAATGTCTCAATGGACGCTCCGCGTTCGTCTTTAAAGGGACGCAGAGCGTCCCGGGCTGTATTCCCACGCAGAGCGTGGGAACGATCATCTGCGTGACTGCTACAGACCTGCCTATACAACCCCATCCGTCGCAACAAATGGATATAAAAGTCTATTTGTCTTTTCTCCTGCTGTATCCTTCCCAGGCTTTTTTAAAAGCGCGGATCTACCAGATCTATCAACAGACTTTGCGAGGAGCGCGATATGCACGAGATCCCTAATCTCCCCTTCCCAAGCCTGCACGAAACTGAGCAGACGCCCACGCAACAAGCCGGTGCCCAACAGCCCGAGCCGAAAGAAGCCACTGAACGCCGCAAGGCCGACAGCGAAGACTGACTCACCTGCAATGCCAGACCGTGTGGAAAGCGCTAACATGCGCTTTCCACACCGCCTGAACCCTTGAGCCCCACACCATGACCGATGATTTCTCTCCTCCTTTTGATGAAGAGCTGCAGGCCAGCGTCCTGATCGGCACCACCGAGAAGATGATCGAGATCTGGAATCGCCTTTCCCCCGAGAAAAAAGCCGCCCTCCTGGCCCGTTTCGGCAGCGAAGAAAACGCCCTGGCCGCCCTGGTCACAACGCACCTGGTCGCTCCCGACAAACTCTGATTCATCCCCGCCCGGCAAATAGTTTTACTTTTTCCACGACCCGCAGCCGCTTGCGCCGCTATCATAAGCAGCCTATCTATCCTGCTTCCCCGTGGACCTTTTACCCATGTCTGAAAATCAGCGCCCCTTGGCGGTCACGCTGCAAGTCGTTTCCATCGTCCTGTTCACCTTCATCGGCTACCTCAATATCGGCATTCCCCTGGCCGTGTTGCCGGGCTACGTCCACAGCGAACTGGGCTTCGGCGCGGTGATTGCCGGTCTGGTGATCAGCGTGCAATACCTGGCCACTCTGCTCAGCCGTCCTTATGCCGGGAAAATCATCGATAACAAGGGCAGCAAACTCGCCGTGATGTACGGCCTCGCCGGCTGCGGTTTGAGCGGGGTGTTCATGCTGATTTCGGCCTGGACCCAGAGCCTGCCGATGCTCAGCCTGATCAGCCTGTTGATCGGCCGATTAGTGCTCGGCAGCGCGGAAAGTCTGGTGGGTTCGGGTTCGATCGGTTGGGGCATTGGCCGTGTCGGCGCGGCCAACACCGCCAAAGTCATCTCCTGGAACGGCATCGCCAGCTATGGAGCCATCGCCATCGGCGCCCCGCTGGGGGTGTGGCTGGTCGGTGAATTGGGTTTGTGGAGTATGGGCGTGAGCATCGTGCTGCTGGCCGTGCTGGGCCTGGCGCTGGCCTGGCCGAAAACTGCCGCACCGATTGTTGTCGGTGAACGCCTGCCATTCATGCATGTGCTGGGTCGGGTACTGCCCCACGGCTGCGGCCTGGCGTTGGGCTCCATCGGTTTTGGCACCATCGCCACCTTCATTACCCTGTATTACGCGACTCAGCATTGGTCGAACGCAGTGCTCTGTTTGAGCCTGTTCGGGGCCAGCTTCATCGGCGCACGCCTGCTGTTCGGCAACCTGATCAACCGCCTCGGCGGGTTTCGCGTGGCGATTGCCTGTCTGTCGGTGGAAACGCTTGGGTTGTTGCTGCTATGGCTGGCACCGGACGCTCATTGGGCACTGGCCGGTGCGGCGCTGAGTGGGTTCGGCTTCTCGCTGGTGTTTCCTGCGCTGGGTGTGGAAGCAGTCAACCTGGTGCCAGCCTCCAGTCGTGGCGCAGCGGTCGGAGCCTATTCGTTGTTCATCGACTTGTCGCTGGGGATCACCGGGCCGGTGGCCGGTGCGGTTGCGGCCGGTTTCGGCTTTGCCTCGATCTTCCTGTTCGCCGCCCTCGCCGCTTTAAGCGGGTTGATGCTTAGCGTTTATCTGTACCGGCAAGCGCCAAAGTATCGCAAAGAAAGAGACGCGCGTTAGAAATCGACCTTGCCACGCCCGGCCTTGATGCTGCCGCGCTTGGTCTTTGATTCCAGTCGACGCTTCTTCGAACCGAGGGTCGGTTTGGTCGGGCGACGTTTCTTTTCGACCTTGGTGGCACTGAGGATCAACTCGGTCAACCGTTCCAGCGCATCGGCACGGTTGGCTTCCTGCGTGCGGTATTGCTGGGCCTTGATGATCAAAACCCCTTCGCTGGTGATGCGACTGTCACGCAACGCCAGCAACCGCTCCTTGTAGAACTCGGGCAAGGACGAGGCCGGAATGTCGAAGCGCAGGTGCACCGCGCTGGAGACCTTGTTAACGTTCTGCCCCCCCGCGCCTTGGGCGCGAATAGCGGTCAATTCGATCTCGGCATCCGGTAGGTGCACGTTGTTGGAAATCACCAGCATGGAAAAGCGTCCGTATTCAGAACGCGCAGGATACCGCGAATGCCTGTTGGACAGCAGGTGATCGCGGCGGCCCCCCGGATCAACAGCCACAGTCAGGCTTATGCATGGCCACGCAATCTCGGAATGTAAAAGCGCAAACCAAAAAAAACGAGAGTCACGTACGTTACCAAATAAACAATGTTCAGATATTTCCCTTCTAGGGGTACTATTTCGGTTATGCACCAAACTATTACGCCAGTCGGCAAACCACAGCAGCCTAGAACCAGGCAAGTGACAGACAAATAGTATCGAATGCTCTCAAGCGCCATATACTTTCACGTCCTCTTGAATCGTACTCTCCGAGTGAAAAAGCCAACCACAGCAAGCTCTTAATTCTGTTGCGAAAATGTTGTTCAAATAACGGAGTAGCCACCGTTTCATCCACCCGCAGAGCTTTCTTTAAGCATTGCATCCACAGTCAAAAAATCAACCAAGGCTTCGAGAGCCAATGCTAACTTACCCGTTGCCGAAAAGCCTGCTCATAATTCATAGGATCACGCTTGAACAGTTCAAACGTGCCAGGTTTTTGTACTGACCTGAACACTCCATACCCAGATAAAAATAAATCCATAGAATAATAGGCGATATTGCCCCTGCGATTATTTTTCAATGTTGCTTGATAGATATATCTAACAGGTCCAATCGTAGCCGGTGCTTCTGGACCGTTATAAATATTCCCCACCCCCTCATAGATATTATTAGTGCCGTGCGCAATCAACAATGCTCCTGGTATCGCGCCAATTGCTGCGGGGGCTGCTGTTACCGCAACGCCGGTTCTAACCTGCATAACACCTGCCGCTACACCCATGCCATTTTGCAGGTAAAAACGCGCTTTTGACGACAACTCCCCGTACTCGCTAATGATCTCTTGAACCCCCTCCCACGCACTTATTAACCCTTCATCAACCGCTTTAACAATCTCATTGGCATAAGCTGAGATAATCGAACTGAACCGCAGCTGCGCGAATCCATCAGGAAGATGAGTCATACCAATGTGGCATCCCGTCGCAACGAGATCGGATGCGGCCTTAGTCACATCATGAATATCGCACGACGTTTCATTCATTCTCATTGCCCCAAGTACTATAGGCACTCGTTGCCCCTGGCACGTGTGCCCAGGCAATATCCCTATATCGAATGGACACGAGCTCTTGCGGCTCCGCATCGTTCATACGAATAGCATGGGGAACTTGCTGGCTGATATGCGCAATGCGCGCACCTGTAAGGTGTACTGAATAATATCGCTCCTGACCACCAGCCGAAGAGGTGCGGTAAAAATCTATCGTACATTCCACTTCTTCACACTCGTGCAGCGCACTTGCCAACAAAGGTGATGACTTATCGATCCCCTTGGTAATCATGATCGGCATGTGCTTGCTTCGCCCACCCGCCATACTGCCATCATTACCGGTCACCATATCGTGCGAGTAAGCCAGCACCATTATTTCGTCTTGATGAGCGACCTGACATTTATTGCCGATAGAACCAAGACCTGAGCAACCAGCAGAAATCAAACCTTGTCGTTCACCGGTATGCTCAGGAAGCTATGACTGGCCATATGTTCCACTCCTTGTATTCGGAGCGTCAGCCTATGACAAGAAGGTGCAAATCAGTTGTAGTCCGTTTCTGAATTTAGCGATCCTTTGTCTCAATTCTCAGGAATCGCGGCGACTATTTTGCAACAACTGATTACTGCGAGGCGATACCTCAGCGCAATCGAGAAGCTTCTATAACGCTCATAAAAAACCCGGCACATGGTCGGGTTTGTTGTGTTTGCGCGCTGAGCTATTTCACTGCAGCCTGCAACGCCTGTTGAGCGCTGCGCTTGTTCTTGATGCCATAGCAAATCCACATGAACGCGACCCATACCGGAATCGCATACACCGAGATCTGGATGCCCGGGATCAACAACATTACGCCCAGAATGAACACCACGAACGCCAGGCAGACGTAGTTCCCGTACGGGTACCACAGGGCCTTGAACAGTGGCGTTTGTTGGGTCTTGTTCATGTGCTGGCGGAACTTGAAGTGCGAGAAGCTGATCATCGCCCAGTTGATCACCAAGGTGGCCACGACCAGCGACATCAACAGTTCCAGCGCGTTTTGCGGGATCAGGTAGTTCAGCAACACCGCGATCAGCGTCACCGCCGCTGAAGCAAGGATTGAACGCACCGGCACGCCGCGCTTGTCGATCTTCGACAAGGCTTTCGGCGCATCGCCCTGCTCGGCCATGCCCAGCAGCATGCGGCTGTTGCAGTAGGTGCCGCTGTTGTACACCGACAGCGCCGCGGTCAGGACCACGAAGTTGAGGATGTGCGCGGCGGTGTTGCTACCGAGCATCGAGAACACTTGCACGAACGGGCTGCCGCTGTAGGAATCACCCGACGCGTTCAGGGTCGCCAACAGGCTGTCCCATGGCGTCAGCGACAGCAGGATGACCAACGCACCGATGTAGAAAATCAGGATCCGGTAGATCACTTGGTTAATGGCTTTCGGGATCACGGTTTTCGGCTTGTCGGCTTCCGCTGCGGTGAAACCGAGCATTTCCAGGCCGCCAAAGGAGAACATGATGATCGCCATGGCCATCACCAGACCGCTGACGCCATTCGGGAAGAAGCCGCCGTGGGCCCAGAGGTTGGTCACCGACGCTTGCGGGCCGCCGTTACCGCTGACCAGCAAATAGCTGCCCAGCGCAATCATGCCGACGATGGCCACGACCTTGATAATCGCAAACCAGAACTCGGCCTCACCGAAGACTTTGACGTTGGCCAGGTTGATCAGGTTAATCAGGACGAAAAATCCGGCTGCCGATACCCAGGTCGGGACGTCCGGCGCCCAATAGTGGATGTATTTGCCGACCGCGGTCAGCTCCGACATGCCCACCAGAATGTACAGAATCCAGCAGTTCCAGCCCGACAGGAAACCGGCGAAACCGCCCCAGTATTTATGGGCGAAGTGGCTGAAAGAACCGGCCACTGGCTCTTCGACGATCATTTCGCCGAGCTGGCGCATGATCATGA
Source organism: Pseudomonas sp. ZS1P83 (assembly GCF_054897825.1). Taxonomy (NCBI): domain Bacteria; kingdom Pseudomonadati; phylum Pseudomonadota; class Gammaproteobacteria; order Pseudomonadales; family Pseudomonadaceae; genus Pseudomonas; species Pseudomonas sp. ZS1P83. Next base: position 921,862 of record NZ_CM142706.1, on the reverse strand, counting down.
AAGCAATGAAGCCGCAGATGGCGTAGCCAAGGATCATCGACGGGCCGGCGGATTTCAGGACGCCGGCCGAGCCGAGGAACAGCCCGGTACCGATCGCGCCACCGAGGGCGATCAGTTGAATATGGCGATTTTTCAGGCCGCGTTTCAGCTCGCCTGAATGCGAGTTTTGTCCACTCATGAAAAGGGTCTCACGCAAGGTTTGATGATATTCGTTAGACGTTGCTGCTCAGTTGCGATTTCAAGCAGCGCCGATCAAACCCCAGCGCAGGCACCAGGAGTTCAGCGTTTTTACAACGGTCATGCGTCACCTGTTTGTTTTTATCTGTGACGAAATCGAACCCGACACGCTCGTGACGCGGCGGAGTGAACAAGGCGGATAGCCTTGAGGTTTGCGCAGAAGCGCAGGAGGTCACAGTTAAAACGCGGCGCATTGTACACCTGTAACCCCCTGCTGCCAGACACCGCTGGATCAGCGTGTCGTTTTCCGGGATTGCCTGTGTCCGCCTCGAGGGTCTCGGGCGGCTGCAAAAATTGAGTCAGACCTTTGCGGGTCATCGACGGGGACGGCGGAAAAATCGCCCCACGGGGAGTAGTGGAGATGAGTCACGGCGTTCATTGCGCCTCCTTCTTGTTATGCACCTGCACGACAGGCATGGGGCGCATCTCACCCTCCAACCGAGTCTGAAACAAGCCGGCCAGAGCCCTGGATCGGGGTCAAACGGCTCTGGGTCGGAAGGTTTTCCTTACATCCGTTCCATAATCGTCAAACCAAGGGTTATGAGGCTTGATTTCGTCAGCATTTCTTTACACGCCGTAACGTAAATTTTCCGAATCAGATCTGGATGTAGGCTGACTGCAAATTGACGGCAGGACCTTTCCTTAAGTAAGGGTCGAGTTAGTTTTTTGTTTTTTATTAGTAAATTACCTCTTAGAAAACAGAATAAAAAATTCAAATAAATCTTATTTGATTATTTTTTTGCATTTAAGAAACCTCTGAACTAGGTTTTAGCGACTTGCCGAGCCGCATCGATCGGCAGGTTGTTCCTACTCAAAAGTCATCAAGGAGATTCACCATGCAAGCACTGGACAAAGACTTGGAAACTGAACTGCAGCTGGACGCCTGGTTTGAAGCACCGACCCATGAAGCCGCCGTTGAAATGATGCAAGCCGACGCGGTTGTTCCGTTCGGCACGGCGATGTGGCCTCTGTAAGACATCCCGGCAGGCACGATTCGGCCGGTTGTGCCTGCCACTTTTTCTCGGTTTGTCAGGGAGGACTACATGAATAAGCAACGCGCCATCTCGCATTTCCTTTACTACCTCGAACACCACCCCGCCCTTGTCGGCATCAACCCGGCGAAGGTTTTGCTCGGCCATACGGCTGATTACGCGGCACTGATAGGCGCCATCGCCGAACAGGCCGGTGACAGCCCACGATTCAGTTTCAACGCAATACGACTGGATCTGGAACCTACGCAATTGCTGGCACAGGCGATTGCCGACAGCGATCTGTACATTTTCTTCTACGACTCTTCCACCCTGCCCAACCCACGCCCCGATGGCCCGGAATTTGTCCGCGCGCTGCAAAGCGTGATGGCTGAGAACTGGAAGAAGTCGCTACTGTTCAAGGATTACGGCGATTATTTCTACGATACGTTCAGTGTCACCCCGCAGCGCATCGCCGGGTTGAATAGCCACTTGATCCAGCGCATGTCTCACGCCACCACGTTAAGTTTCAAAGATGATCACGGTTCATGGTTCGAAACACCGTTGAGCAGCATCAAGAAGTGGACCGACATTAATGGTGTTGGCAACTTCGATCTGGCGCCCGGTGAAATTGCCACGCACAGCGAAGCCATTAACGGCCGGGTCAAGTTCATGGGGACTTTTCTCAGTACTATTCCATTTGCCCGCAAATACGGGGTGCTGGAGTCACCGCTGGAACTGTGGATCGAGAACTCGACCATCAGCAAAATCGCCACCGAGGTGCCCGGGCTGGAACATGACTTCAACAAGTATCTGGAAGCCAATCCATCCAATCGACGGATCGAGGAGTTGGGGATCGGCACCAACGAAGGCGTGAAGACGTTGTATGCACGCAATGCCGGATTCGAGGAACGTCATTGCGGGCTACATCTTGGGTTGGGCGGTGGCGCGAAGGGCAGTCATCATCTGGACTTGATCTTCTCCAGTGGGGTGTTGGCGCTGGATGATGAGCCGGTGTTTGATGGGCGGTTTGTGTTCTAAACGATCAGCCGGACCAAAAAAAACGCCAACCCTAAGGTTGGCGATTTTCATGGGGCGCTTACCGTTTACTCAGGCTTGCGACGACCGAAGCCCGGGCGCTGGCCCGAACCGGCTGGCGCACCACGGCGCTTGCCCGATGGCGCGTCCTTGTCGACCAGAACGATGCCTGGGCGTTTCTTCGGCGCTGGCTTGGCCGGGCGCTTGATATCAGAAGGACGGTCTGCCACTGGCGTACCGCGACCGGCTGGAGCACCGCGATCGCTACGACCGCCGCTTGGCGCACCGCGACCTTCGCCACGCTCAGTGCGACCGTTGGCCGGACGCGGAGTGCGTGGACCGCGCTCGCCATCTGCGCGTGGCGCGGCGGGTTTGCGGGCGGGGCGCTCGCCTTCGATTTGCGGTTCACGGGAGTCACGTGGTGTAGCAGCGGTCTGGTTACCGATGGCTGGACGCAACGAACGCACGCGCTCGGTCTTGCCCATTGGACGCGACGATTTACGCTGCATGCGATCGAGCTTGTCTTTGCTCTTGGCGTTCATTTGCGGCATGGCCACAGGCGTCAGGCCCACTTCAGCACTCAGAATGTCGACTTCGTACTGGCTCATTTCGCGCCAGCGACCCATCGGCAGGTCGGAGTTGAGGAACACCGGACCGAAACGCACGCGCTTCAGACGGCTGACCACCAGGCCCTGGGATTCCCACAGACGACGGACTTCGCGGTTGCGACCTTCCATCACCACGCAGTGGTACCAGTGGTTGAAACCTTCGCCGCCTGGGGCCTGCTTGATGTCGGTGAACTTGGCCGGGCCGTCTTCGAGGACGACGCCTGCCTTCAGACGCTCGATCATCTCGTCATCGACTTCGCCACGCACACGTACCGCGTATTCACGGTCCATTTCGTAGGAAGGGTGCATCAGGCGGTTGGCCAGCTCACCGTCAGTGGTGAACATCAGCAGACCGGTGGTGTTGATGTCCAGACGGCCGATGTTGATCCAGCGACCTTCTTTTGGGCGCGGCATCTTGTCGAACACGGTCGGACGGCCTTCCGGGTCAAGGCGGGTGCAGATTTCACCGTCGGGTTTGTTGTACATGATCACGCGGCGTACCGACTCGGCGGCTTCTTCGCGCTTGATCACCTTGCCATCAATGGTGATGGCGTCATGCAGGTCGACACGCAGGCCAAGGGTGGCGTCTTTGCCATTGACCTTGATGCGGCCGTGGCTGATCCAGGCTTCTACGTCACGGCGCGAGCCGACGCCGATACGGGCGAGGACTTTCTGCAGTTTCTCGCCTGCTGGGCCGATTTCCTGGTCGTCTTTCTGGTCTTTGATACTCATCTGGGCACCTCCCGGTGTGGTCTGTTCAGGCAGCCCTGAATTGAGCGTCCTGAAGCGATGTAAAACTGGTACTTGGCAAAGGGATCGCCGAAGGGTCGCGAATCATACGCTCATGGGAGCATTCGCGCATCAGAGACTAGCTGATCAATGGAGACTTACTTGGTTTTCCGCCGACCGGTGGTACCCAGTTTGATCAGCCTGAGCGACGCTTCGGCGAGGACGGTGCGCTTGTCGACCTTGTCGAGTTTCTTCCACGCCTTGATCTCACGCTTGCTGCGGCCGCAGCCGAGGCAGATGTCGTCGGAGAATTTGCAGACACTGATGCACGGGTCTTTGGTTGAGCTCATCAAATACTCCAGGCAACACCAATAACCTGTGGGAGCGGGCTTGCTCGCGAGGAGGGTGTGTCAGTCGACATCATCATTGACTGACACGACGCATTCGCGAGCAAGCTCCGCTCCCACAGGGATCTCCATGGCTCATAGAATAGGGATCAATCGTCGAATTCGCGGCGTTCGGCCTCGATTGCTTCGGCGAGGGCCCGGGCTTCGGCTTCTTCGTCGCTCAATTCGGGCTCGGGCTTTTGCTGCTCTAGAGCGGCGACAGCGGCCAGGAGTTTCTCCCGAGCCTCGGCCACACCGAGTGCATCGTCTTCAAGTTCTTCTTCCTGTTCTTCTTCGACTGTGGCTTCGGGCTCGACGTGAAGTTCAACTTCGATTTCAGGCTCCGGTGTCTCTAGAACCTCTTCGGTCTCGGTCACCTCGCCATCGCGCAACAGATCGTCGAAATCGGTCTTGAGCCCCTCCTCCATGGTGTCCAGTTCCAGCAACAGGGTGTGGAAACTGGTTTCTTCCTTCGGCTCTTCCGGTTCGGCACTGGCGTCGGCCAACGCTTGCAGACCGGCAGGCACCGGCGCGTCGTCGAAATCGAGCACCGGATCAGGTTCAAGCTCTCGCAATTCGGCCAGCGGTGGCAAATCGTCGAGGTTTTTCAGGTTGAAGTGATCGAGAAAGGCCTTGGTGGTGGCGAACATCGCCGGCTTACCCGGCACGTCGCGGTAACCGACGATGCGGATCCACTCGCGCTCCAGCAAGGTTTTGACGATGTGACTGTTAACCGCCACGCCCCGCACATCTTCGATCTCGCCCCGGGTAATCGGCTGACGATAGGCGATCAGGGCTATGGTTTCGAGCATTGCGCGCGAATAACGCTGCGGGCGTTCTTCCCACAATCGTCCTACCCACGGCGAGAATTTTTCGCGGATCTGCAAGCGATACCCGGAGGCCACTTCCTTCAGCTCGAAGGCGCGGCCGTCGCAGGACTTGGCGAGAATCGTCAGGGCTTTCTTGAAGACTGGCGGCTCAGGCCGCTCGCCCTCTTCGAAGAGTTCGAACAGGCGTTCAAGCGATTGCGGTTTTCCCGAGGCCAACAGAAAGGCTTCAAGCAGTGGCGCCAGCTCGCGGGGTTCAGTCAGGTTCATGATTCAACTCGTTATTCGGCTCGGGCCCGGACATGGATCGCCGCGAACGGCTCATTCTGCACCAACTCGACCAAGGATTCCTTGACCAGTTCGAGAATCGCCATAAAGGTCACCACCACCCCAAGACGCCCTTCTTCAGCGGTGAACAGCTCGACAAACGGCACGAAACCACCGCCCTTGAGCCGCTCCAGCACATCGCTCATGCGTTCGCGTGTGGACAGCGCCTCGCGGCTGACCTGGTGGCTTTCGAACATGTCACCACGGCGCAGGACCTCGGCCATGGACAGCAGCAGTTCTGACAGACGCACGTCCGGCAACAACTTGCGCGCCAGGGCTTGCGGGGCATCGAGCTTGGGCACCACGACGTCGCGACCGACACGACTCAGGCCATCGATGCCTTCAGCGGCAGCCTTGAAGCGCTCGTATTCCTGCAAGCGGCGGATCAGTTCGGCGCGAGGGTCGTCTTCTTCGGCCTCGATCGTTTCAGCGCGCGGCAGCAGCATCCGCGATTTGATCTCGGCCAGCATCGCGGCCATGACCAAGTACTCGGCGGCCAACTCCAGGCGCACCGACTGCATCAACTCGACATAGCCCATGTATTGCCGAGTGATTTCCGCCACCGGGATGTCGAGAATGTTGATGTTCTGTTTGCGGATCAGGTACAGCAGCAGGTCGAGGGGGCCTTCGAACGCTTCAAGGAAGACTTCCAATGCGTCCGGCGGAATGTACAAATCCAGCGGCATTTCCATGACCGCCTGGCCATAGACCATGGCGAAGGGTAGCTCTTGCTGGGCTCCGGCCTGACTGTCGACAACGGGTTCTACTGCAGACATCTACGCCTCGGCCATGAACGGCGTAGGGTCGCCGCAACCGACACGGATCACTTCTGGCTCGCCGTCGGCGAGGTTGATCACGGTGGACGCCTTGATCCCGCCGAAACCGCCGTCGATGATCAGGTCGACCTGATGTTCGAGCAATTGACGCATTTCGTAAGGATCGGTCATCGGATCGGTTTCGCCGGGCATGATCAGGGTCACGCTCATCAGCGGTTCGCCGAGTTCCTCCAGCAGCGCCAAGGCAATCGGATGGCTCGGCACGCGCAGGCCGATGGTGCGTTTTTTCGGGTGCAACAACAGCCGCGGGACTTCGCGGGTGGCGTTGAGAATGAAGGTGTAAGGCCCCGGCAGGTGCGCTTTCAGGAGGCGGAAGGTGCCTGTGTCGATCTTGGCAAACAGCCCCAATTGCGACAGGTCGCTGCAAATCAGCGCGAAGTTGTGCTTTTCGTCCAGCTGTCTCAACCGGCGCACGCGCTCCACGGCATTCTTGTCGCCGATCTGGCAACCAATGGCGTAGGACGAGTCTGTGGGATAAATCACCACCCCGCCGTTGCGGATGATCTCAACAGCTTGTTTTATCAGGCGCGCTTGCGGGTTTTCCGGATGAATCTGGAAAAATTGACTCACATTCTCTACCTGTTCAGACGGCGGCAATAATTGGGTCATGTTTGAATCGACACCACAGTGGTGGCAGATCCTCCGGGAGCGAGCGGTATTCGCCGATCTCGGACCAGCCTCCAGGGCCATGAAAGTCACTGCCGGCGCTGACCAGCAGACCGAACTCGCGGGCTAGAATCGCCAGGCTGCCCACTTGCTCGGCGGGCTGATGGCCATTGACCACTTCGATAGCGTGGCCCCCTGCTTGAATATAGTCGGCAATCAGGCGGCGGCGTTTGCTGCGAGTGAAATCGTAGTGCCACGGATGCGCCAGGCTGACCCAGGCTTTCGCGGCGCGCAGGGTTTCGACGGTGTCTTCCAGGGTTGGCCAGTGTTGCTTGACGTCCCCCAGTTTGCCGGCGCCCAGCCATTTGCGGAACGCTTCGGCGCGATCCTTGACGAAACCTTCACGCACCATCCAGTCGGCGAAATGCGGGCGGGCCGGCGCGTTGCCGCTGTCGCCCAGTTCCTGCTGGATGGCCCGGGCACCTTCGAGCGCTCCCGGCATGCCTTTCAACGCCAACTTACGGCTTATTTCTTCGGACCGTAGCCAGCGGCCATCGTGCAATTTGGCGATGGCCTCGACCAACGGTGCGGCGTTGACGTCGAAACCATAACCCAACACGTGAATGGTCGCGCCGCCCCAGGTGCAGGACAATTCGACGCCGTTGACCAGTTGCATCCCCAGCGCAGTCGCCGCGCTGCGGGCCTCGTCGAGGCCCTCGAGGGTGTCGTGATCGGTCAAGGCCAGGACTCGCACGCCTTTCTCGAACGCTCGCGCAACCAGAACCGCAGGCGCCAGGGCGCCATCGGAGGCCGTGCTATGGCAGTGCAAATCAACATTCACGGGGATGTGTTACCTCAAATCAGCTGGCGCTATCGCGCGCCCATATGTTTGTTATTATGCCGCCACATCCTGCTTCTGGCTGCCACTGTGAAACAATTCATCGATTTCATCCCGCTCCTGCTGTTTTTCATTGTGTTCAAAATCGATCCACGGGTCGTCGACATTGCCGGCCACGAGATAACTGTAGGCGGTATTTACAGCGCCACCGCGATGCTGATCATCAGCTCCCTGGTGGTGTACGGCACGCTGTTCATCAAGCAGCGCAAGCTGGAGAAGAGCCAGTGGCTGACCCTCATCGCCTGCCTGGTCTTCGGCAGCCTGACCCTGGCGTTCCACAGCGAAACCTTCCTGAAATGGAAAGCCCCGGTAGTCAACTGGCTGTTTGCCCTGGCGTTCATCGGCAGCCACTTCATCGGTGATCAACTGCTGATCAAGCGCATCATGGGCCACGCGCTGACCCTGCCAGACCCGATCTGGACTCGCCTGAACATCGCCTGGATCGGGTTTTTCCTGTTTTGCGGTGCCGCCAACCTGTTCGTCGCGTTCACGTTCCAGAACTACTGGGTCGACTTCAAGGTCTTCGGCAGCCTGGGCATGACGCTGCTGTTCCTGGTCGCGCAGGGCATCTACCTGTCCCGCCACCTGCACGACGCCGATACCACAACGCCAAAAACCGAGGACTGACATGCTTTACGCAATCATTGCCACAGACGTCGCCAACTCCCTGGAAGCCCGCCTGGCCGCACGGCCTGCACACCTTGAGCGCCTGCAAGTGCTCAAAGGCGAAGGTCGCATCGTTCTGGCCGGCCCACACCCGGCGGTCGACAGCAATGATCCGGGTGCTGCGGGTTTCACCGGCAGCCTGATCGTCGCCGAATTCGATTCCCTGAGCGCCGCCCAGGCCTGGGCCGATGCTGATCCGTACATCGCCGCCGGTGTCTACGCTAACGTTTCCGTCAAGCCGTTCAAGCAAGTCCTGCCATAACTTCCTCCTGCACGATGAACCTTGTCGGTTCATCGTGCTCTCAATCGCTCATTATTCTCGTTTGCCTGCCGACAACTTGCCCAATAACTCGATTGGAATCAGGAGTCGCGATGCGCAAGGGTCCGTTGTGTCTGATGTTGGTGACGTTGTCGATCGTGGCCCCCGCCCACGGTGAAGAAAGCGCCGAAGGCGGTAATTCCACGCCATTGTCCTTGAGCGCCGGCAGCCAGATCACCGTGTTGCAGCAACGCTTGAAGGCAAGCGAGCAGCAACGAGAAGAACTGAGCAAACAACTGCAGAATGTCGATGGCGAACGCGAAAGCGTTCAGCTGAGCCGGTTGCGCCAGGACAACCAGCGTCTGAAGCTGCAACTCAAGGAAGCCCAGGCCAGCAGCCCGCTGCCGCGCTTGCTGACTGATCAGCAGCAGTGGTTCGTCATCGGGGCCGGAGTAGCGCTATTGGCGCTGCTCTGCGGTATCTTCGCCAGTGGTGCCACTAGAAAACGTAGGCAATGGCTAAATTGAGTGAGTCATGAGCGAGCTGTTATTAATTGATGATGACCAGGAGCTATGTGAGCTCCTGAGCAGTTGGCTGAGCCAGGAAGGCTTTCAGGTCCGTGCCTGCCACGATGGTCAGAGCGCACGCCGTGCGCTGGCCGAAACCTCCCCGGCTGCCGTCGTGCTGGACGTGATGCTGCCGGACGGCAGCGGCCTGGAGTTGCTCAAGCAATTGCGCAACGACCACCCGGACTTGCCGGTGCTGATGCTCTCGGCCCGCGGCGAGCCACTGGACCGCATCCTCGGCCTGGAACTCGGCGCCGACGATTACCTGGCCAAACCGTGCGACCCACGGGAACTGACAGCCCGCCTGCGCGCCGTATTGCGCCGCAGTCATCCGACGGCGGTGTCCAGCCAGATGGAACTGGGCGACCTGTGTTTCAGCCCGGTGCGTGGAGTCGTCAGCATCGATGAACAGGAATTTACCCTCACCGTTTCCGAAAGCCGTTTGCTCGAAGCCCTGCTCAAGCAACCCGGCGAACCGCTGGACAAACAGGAACTGGCGCAAATCGCCCTCGGCCGCAAGCTGACGCTGTACGACCGCAGCCTGGACATGCACGTCAGCAACCTGCGCAAAAAGATCGGCCCGCACCCCGACGGGCGCCCACGCATCGTGGCCCTGCGCAGCCGTGGCTATTATTACAGCCTGTAAGTTTTGTCAGGTCGGCAAGAAATCGTCTTTACCCAAGCTTTACGCTCCGCTGACCGCCGCTGACCTTGATCTCCGTAATCTGCACACATCCGGAACGTACCGGGAACGAGACAAGGAGATTCACCATGCGCAAGACTCTTATCGCTCTGATGTTCGCTGCCGCCCTGCCGACCGTTGCCATGGCCATGCCTGAAGGTGCCGGCCCGATGGGTGACCCGATGGATGGCTCACGCCATGGCGGTCAGATGCACGGCATGCACGGCATGCACGGCAAAGGCCCGTACAGCCAGCTGGACCTGAGCCGCGAACAGCGCGAGCAGATCCGCAAGATCATGGGCGAGCAGATGCATGAGCGTAAGCAAGTGGTCGACAAGTACCTGGAAAAACTTTCGCCAGCCGACCAGAAAGCCATGAAAGATGAAATGGCGGCCAACCACAAGAAAGCTGAAGCCGACGTGCGTGCCCTGCTGAAACCGGATCAACAGAAGCAATTCGACGAGATCCAGAAGAAAAAGGCCGAGCGTCGCGCCGAATGGGCCGAGTTCAAGGCCTGGAAAGCGCAACAACCGCAAAAAGCGCAATAATGTTTTAGCGACACTCTCCAGCCCAACGGTTCATCGCCGTTGGGCTTTCTTTGTTTGAGGATTTTCTGTGCGCTCATTGTTCTGGCGTATTTTGGCCAGCTTCTGGCTGGCCATCGCTCTGGTTGCAGGGCTTTCCATTCTGCTCGGGCACATGCTCAACCAGGACGCGTGGATTCTCAGTCGCCACCCGGGCCTCAGCACCCTGGCCGAACAGTGGACGCAAACCTACGAGTCGCAGGGTGAAGAAGCGGCCCAGGACATTCTGGAACAGCGCAAACGCCAGTATCACATCGACGTTCAAGTGCTCAACGAGAGCGGTGATCCGGTCGTTCGCGGCACCTTCCCACGTCGTGCGGCGGCCTTCGAAGCGCGGCAGAACAACGACGACCGTCGCCTGCCATGGCGTCGCTTGACCGCTGAGTACACCAGCGCAAAAACCGGCGACACCTACCTGCTGATCTACCGCATTCCGCACCCGGAACTGGATGCGTGGCACCGCGAAAGCCTGCTGTGGCCGTTGAGTGCGCTAGGTATCGCGCTGGTGGTGCTGACCTTGTTCAGCCTGTTCGTGACGCTGTCCATTACTCGCCCACTCAACCGCTTGCGCGGCGCGGTGCATGACCTCGGACAAACCACCTACCAACAAAACAGCCTGGTAAAACTGGCCAACCGGCGCGATGAGTTCGGCGTGCTGGCCAACGACTTCAACCGCATGGGCGCGCGCCTGCAAAGTTTGATCGGCAGTCAGCGGCAGCTGCTACGGGATGTGTCCCACGAATTGCGCTCCCCCCTCGCCCGGCTGCGCATTGCGCTGGCACTGGCCGAGCGGGCCAACACTGAAGAACGGGAAAAGCTCTGGCCGCGCCTTACCCGTGAGTGCGACAGACTGGAAGCGTTGATCAGCGAAATCCTGGTACTGGCACGGGTCGATGCCGACAACGCCAGCGCCGAAGAGGTTGATCTCAATGCACTTCTCAACACCCTGCAAAAGGATGCTCAATTGGGTTCGCCCGAGCAGAACGTGCGCCTTGAGGCCGAGCCGCAGCTGAATCTCAAAGGCTGGCCGACGATGATCGAGCGCGCCGTGGACAACTTGCTGCGCAATGCTCAGCGGTTCAACCCGGAGGGTCAATCAATTGAAATGCAGGCGGTGCATCAGGGTGAGCGGATTGTGGTCAGCGTGCGTGACCATGGACCGGGTGTAGAGGCTGCACATTTGAGCCAGTTGGGGGAGCCCTTCTATCGGGCGCCGGGGCAGACGGCGGCTGGGCATGGTTTGGGGTTGGCGATTGCGCGGCGCGCGGCGGAACGGCATGGCGGTAGCCTGGTGCTGGCGAATCATCCGCAAGGTGGGTTCATCGCCAGCCTTGAATTACCGTTGGTGCCGGGCGCTGTCGTCCAACCCTGACCCCCTGTGGGAGCGAGCCTGCTCGCGAATGCGGTTTAACATTCAATAGATATGTCGACTGACGCGACGCTTTCGCGAGCAGGCTCGCTCCCACAGTTGATCAGTGGCGTCAGGCCTTTCCGGGCCAGACGCTGACGAATTCAGTGAGGTCTACCTTCTCCGCCACCCGCGGTTCCTTCTGCGGCGTACCCAGATAAAGAAACGCAATCACCTCTTCCCCTTCCGCAAGCCCCAACCCTTTGGCCACATGCGCCGAATACGCCAGCTCACCCGTGCGCCACACCGCGCCAATACCCTGCGCATAAGCCGCCAGCAAAATCCCGTGAGCCGCGCAACCCGCCGCCAGCAGTTGTTCGGACTTCGGATATTTGACGTGATCCTGCAACCGCGCGATCACCACAACCACCAGCGGCGCACGCAGCGGGCCGTTACGCGCCTTGTCCAGCGCGGCCTCGGCCACCTCGCTGTCTTGCAGCTTCGCCGCTTCGGCCAGCAACTCGCCCATTTGCTCACGCGCCGCGCCTTCGACGGTCAGGAAGCGCCAAGGCTGCAAGTGACCATGGTCTGGCGCTCGCATCGCGGCGGCAAACAGCACTTCGCGTTGTTCTGCGCTCGGTGCTGGTTCCAGCAGTCGTGGAACGGAAACACGGTTGAGCAAAGCGTCGAGAGCCTGCATCGGGCACCTCCTGAAAAAAATGTGAAGCTATTCTAGGGCCTGCCATCAATTATTGCCTGCGCCGCGTTGTCGCCTGGAAGCGGGTCAGGCAAGACGCAGTCCGCCGGTAATGGTCGTTCCCTTGCCAAGGACTGCAACGCAGCCTGGCCCGCTTCCAGGCACAACCCGAAGGGCCGGGCCTGCTGTTGTGCAGGGCTGCGTTGCTCGGAGCTTATTTGGAATGACCAAACTACGCTCCTCGCGCCTTGCCCTGCACAACAGCAGACCCGGCGCGGCACAGGCAATAATTGATGGCAGGCCCTGCAACCACCTCGGGAGTGCCGGTTTACATAGCAGGTCCCGCAGGTAGAATGGCGCCCTTCCCTATTTCAGCCCGAGCGGACTTCATGGCGTTGCCGACCTTACGGACTATTGGTTTCATCATCGGCATCTTCCTGATCACGCTGGCCATCGCCATGGTCGTGCCCATGGCCACACTGGTAATTTTCGACCGCACCAGCGACCTGCCGTCGTTCCTCTGGGCGAGCATGATTACCTTTGTTGCCGGTCTCGCGCTGGTCATCCCCGGTCGCCCCGAACACATACACCTGCGTCCGCGAGACATGTACCTGCTGACCGTCAGCAGTTGGGTGGTGGTGTGCATCTTCGCTGCGCTGCCGTTCCTGCTGACCCAGCGCATCAGCTACACCGACTCGTTCTTCGAAAGCATGTCCGGCATCACCGCCACCGGGTCAACGGTGCTCACGGGCCTGGACACCATGTCCCCCGGCATCCTGATGTGGCGCTCGTTGCTGCACTGGATCGGCGGCATCGGCTTTATCGGCATGGCGGTAGCGATTCTGCCACTGCTGCGCATCGGTGGCATGCGGCTGTTTCAGACCGAATCGTCGGACCGTTCCGAAAAAGTCATGCCCCGTTCGCACATGGTGGCGCGTTTGATCGTTGCGGCCTACGTCGGCATCACCATTTTCGGCAGCCTGGCGCTCTGGTGGGCCGGGATGAGCCCGTTCGATGCGATCAACCACGCAATGTCGGCGATTTCCACCGGCGGTTTCTCAACGTCCGACCAGTCTCTGGCCAAGTGGACGCAGCCGGCGGTGCATTGGGTGGCGATCGTCATCATGATCCTCGGCAGCCTGCCGTTCACCCTGTATGTAGCGACCTTGCGCGGTAACCGCAGGGCCCTTATCAAGGATCAGCAGGTTCAGGGTTTGCTTGGCATGTTGCTGGTGACCTGGCTGGTGCTCGGCACCTGGTATTGGTGGACCACCCAGCTGCATTGGCTGGAAGCCCTGCGGCATGTGGCGCTGAACGTGACGTCGGTGGTCACGACCACAGGATTTGCGCTGGGGGACTACAGCATCTGGGGCAATTTCTCGCTGATGCTGTTCTTCTATCTGGGTTTTGTCGGCGGCTGTTCGGGCTCGACCGCTGGCGGGATCAAGATTTTCCGCTTCCAGGTCGCCTACATTCTGCTCAAGGCCAACCTTAACCAATTGATTCACCCGCGCGCGGTGATCAAACAGAAGTACAACGGTCACCGCCTCGACGAGGAGATCGTGCGTTCGATTCTGACGTTTTCATTCTTCTTCGCCATCACCATCTGTGTGATCGCGCTGCTGTTGTCGCTGCTCGGCGTGGACTGGATGACCGCCCTTACCGGCGCGGCCAGCACGGTGTCCGGCGTCGGTCCCGGGCTGGGCGAGACCATTGGCCCTGCGGGCAACTTCGCCACCCTGCCGGACGCCGCCAAGTGGATTCTCTCGTTCGGCATGCTGCTGGGCCGACTCGAGATCATTACGGTGTTTGTTCTGTGTATTCCGGCGTTCTGGCGTCACTGACAGGAGCAGGCGCTTCCATCAGCCGCATCCGGTACTCGCCGGGGGTGGCATCGAACCAGCGGCGGAAAGCACGGAAGAAGTTGCTCGGATCAGCGAACCCCAGCAAGTAGGCAATTTCCAGCAGGGTCATGGTCGGCTGCGCCAGGTATTGCTCTGCCAGTTCACGCCGGGTGTCGTCGAGCAACGTCTGAAAACTCGTGCCTTCTTCCTGCAAGCGTCGCTGCAAGGTGCGTTGCGACAGGTGCAGAGTCTGCGCCACGGTATCGCGTTTGGGTTCGCCCTGGGGCAGCAAACGACACAGCACTTGTCGCGCCTTGTGGGTCACGCGACTCTCGGAAAACCGCGCCAGGTATTCACCGGCGAACCGGTCATGCAACAGCGCCATCGCCTCATTGGCGGTCGGCAGCGGTGCCTCCATGTCAGCACGCTCGAAAATCAAGGCGTCATAAGGCGCGTTGAACACCAAAGGTGCATGAAAGGCTTGTTTATAGGGTTCGAGATCGACGGGCTGATCGCCCTGCACCAGCACCTTGCGCGGTTGCAGAGTGCGCCCGGTCAACCAGCCGCACAGCGCCAGGGCACAGGCCAGTGACGCTTCGGCGCTTTGCCGGGTCGGTGGCAGATGGTCGCCATGAACCGTCAGAATCAGCGCATAACCCTCCTCCAATAACCGGAAGCTCAGGTCGGCACTTTCCGCAATAATCCGCTGATAGCGCACCAGGCGTTGAAAGCCTTCGGCCAGGGTCTGGCTGGACATCAGAGCGTAGCCTGCCACATGAAAGGAAGCCGGCCGCACTACCTTGCCCATGTTCAGGCCAATCGCCGGGTTGCCGGACAGCTCAACCGCGCGCTGCCACAATCGTGTCATGGAATCTTGCGGGAAGCGCGCATCCGGATCATCCAGTGCCGCGTAGTCGAGCCCCAGCTGCTTGAACAGAACCCGGCAATCCAGGCCGTCCATCTCCAGTGCTTTGACAATCCCCATCGCCCAGCTTGCAGAAGTCGTTCGTTCGCTCATGTCGTCCACTTACATGATGAGCCGCATGCTACGGCCAATTTCCGAAGGATACTAAAGTGGCGCCTATTGTCACTGGCTGATGCCAATGATCACTCTAGACTCAAATAAGCTACCCGCCGAACAACTTGCAGTCAGAACAATAACCACAGAGATCGCAGTCGTGGAAAACATCAAACGTTTCAACAGCTTCGCTGAGTTCTACCCGTATTACCTCAGCGAACACAGCAACAGTACCTGCCGACGATTGCACTTTATCGGCACGACGCTGGTTGTTTTCATTCTGGCCCTGACCATCGGCAAAGGCGCCTGGCTGCTGCTGTTGGCGTTACCGCTGGCGGGTTACAGCTTCGCCTGGGCGGGACATTTCTTCTTCGAGAAGAATCGTCCTGCGACCTTTCAACATCCGTTTTACAGCCTGCTCGGCGATTTCGTCATGTACCGAGACATGATTCTGGGTCGCGTGCCGTTCTAGGCGCAGCCGCTATTTAGAGAGATAAGCAAAGAGAGATCAGCCGATGAATGCCAACGCACGTTTCACCCACATGCAGGACGGCACGCAAGAAGACTGGGCGATTATCGCCGCAGACTTCAGTGCCTACGCGCGACAATTGCCGACACGGATTGTGACGCACCTGAAATTACTGGAGGGTGATTTTGGCGGTTTCCCGGTGGATCGTCTGACCCATTCCCTGCAAACCGCCAGCCGTGCCTGGCGTGATGGCCGCGATGAAGAATACGTGGTCTGCGCGCTGCTTCACGACATTGGCGACACCCTGGGTTCCTACAACCACCCGGACATCGCCGCAGCGATTCTCAAGCCGTTCGTCAGCGCCGATAATCTGTGGATGGTCGAGCAACACGGGATTTTCCAGGGATACTACTTCTTCCATCATTTGGGCATGGACCGGCATCTGCGCGAGCAATTCAGCAGCCATCCGCAGTACCAGGCGACCATTGAGTTCTGTGCCAAATATGACGCAGCGGCGTTTGATCCCGCGTATGACACGCTGCCGCTGAGTTTCTTTGAGCCGATGATGGAACGATTGTTTGCGCAGCCGAAGAACTCCATCTACAAGGCCGCGATGGAAGAACACGCGCCAGCTTAAGGTCAAAAGATCGTCCGAACGCGGCCCGAACCTTCGGCCGCGTTCGGACGATCTTTTGATTTTGCGTTATGCAGGCTCTGCGACTTTCAATGCTTTCAACTCGGCCTCACGCGCCTGGGCATCCGCCAATCGATACAATTCGATCGACCCGTCCCAATGTTCGATCAGCGCTGTGCACGACTCCACCCAATCTCCACAATTAAGGTAATCCACCCCGCCGACCTTGCGAATCTCGGCATGGTGAATGTGCCCGCACACCACGCCGTGCAACTCGCGTTTGACGCATTCGTGAGCGATAGCTTCTTCGAAATCGCTGATGAAGCTGACAGCGGTTTTGACCTTGTGCTTGAGGTAGGCAGACAACGACCAGTAACCGTAGCCATAACGGGCGCGCCAATGGTTGAGCCAGCGGTTGAGGGTCAGGGTGAATTCGTAGGCCGAGTCGCCGAGAAAGGCCAGCCAGCGGTGATATCGCGTGATCACGTCGAACTGGTCGCCATGAATGACCAGCAGATGGCGGCCATCGGCGGTCACGTGCACGGCTTCATCCACCAATTGAATATTGCCCAGAATCAGCTTCGAATAGCGGCGCAGGAATTCGTCATGGTTGCCGGTGACGTAAATCACCTCGGTGCCGCGCTTGCTCATGGTCAGCAAGCGGCGGATCACATTCGTGTGCGCCTGAGGCCAGTACATGCCGCCGCGCAGCTTCCAGCCGTCGATGATGTCGCCGACCAGGTAAATCTTGTCCGCGTGGTAGCCCTTGAGAAACTTCGACAAGTGTTCGGCCTGGCAATCCCGGGTGCCCAGATGCACGTCGGAAATCCACAAGGTCCGCACACGTTGCTTACGACTGGGTTTGGCGAGCTCGGCGCTGGTCATGGGCAACCCTCTGCAAAAGTTTTTGCAACTTTGCGCCGGTGTGGTTAATTGCCCATGACAGTGGCGAGTCAGTCCTGTGACAGCGCCCCACGATTGCCCTCGGTGTAGACTGGCAGCCAAGCCCTGGAGACCTGCGATAAGACCGACTTGGCGAGGTTGCCAGTCGGATCGGTTACAGTTCGCAGAGTGCCTTTGCGGCGGCGGTGTTGCGGGAGTTCGGTGTCTCACCCGGCAAATTGCGGCGCGAGGTTGGCGACAAAAGGCAATAGTTTACCGACAGACACAACTGGGGTTATCACGGTTCAATGCAGGAGCTGCCGAAGGTTGCTCCTACATCTTTGTTCGCTTGTTGTTAAGGATTGCAATGACTCCCCGTACCGCCCTTGGCGCCCTGCATATCGGCGCACTGATGTTCGGCTTGACCGGTGTGTTCGGCAAACTCGCTGCTGCCTCCCCCGCCATTATCGTTTTTGGTCGTGCCGCGTTCGCGGTGCTGGCGTTAGCCGTTTTTGCGCGGTTCGCCAGCAATACTCGCTGGCAAAAACTCGAGGCTGTGGACTGGCGCCGACTGTTGCTCAGCGGTTTGCTGCTGGCCGGGCACTGGGTGAGTTTTTTCATTGCGGTGAAGGTCGCAGGCGTGGCAATCGCGACCCTGGGTTTCGCCAGCTTCCCGGCGTTTACCGTGATCCTTGAAGGGTTGATCTTCCGCGAGCGAATTCGCGCCAACGAAATCCTGCTGGTGGTGCTGGTCAGTATCGGGCTGGTGCTGGTCACCCCTGATTTCGACCTGGCCAGCGGCGCCACAATGGGTCTGCTGTGGGCGGTGGGCTCAGGTTTGCTGTTCTCTCTGCTATCGCTGACCAACCGCGCCAGCTCCGGGCGAATCCCGGCGGTGCAGGCTGCGCTGTGTCAGAACGTGGTGGTCGCGTTGTGCCTGCTGCCGGTGGCGGCACCGCAGTTGAGCGAAGTGAGCGCCATCGACTGGCTGTGGATCGGTTTGCTCGGGGTGTTCTGCACCGGCGTCGCTCACAGTCTGTTTGTCGCCAGCCTGGCAGTGATCAAGGCGCGGACCGCGGCAGTGGTTTTCGCCTTGGAGCCGGTTTACGGCATCACCGTGGCCTGGCTGTTGTTTGATGAAAACCCGACACTGCGCATGCTGATCGGTGGTGCGTTGATCCTCGTGGCGATCGTGGTCTCCAGCCGACTCTCGGGCGGCTCAAGCAAGAAAACCGTTGCGGTAGAAGCCGCGTCTCACTGAGTGCGGTCGTTGTGCCCCAGGTCGCGGTCCGGATCAATTTGATCGCGGACCCGTTGCTTCAGCACTTTGGCCTCCGGGAAACCGCCATCAGCCTTGCGCTCCCAGATCTGCACATCGTCACAGAAAATATGAAACACCCCACCGGTGCCGGGCACCAGCGACACTTTGCCGAGGTCGTCACCAAAGGTGCTGAGCAGTTCCTGGGCTAGCCAGGCAGCACGCAACAGCCACTGGCATTGCGTGCAATAAGTGATGATGATTTCCGGTTTGCGTGCAGTCATGATCGGCGAAGGTCCTGAGCCAGAGGTCGCCGCTATGATAGCCCGACGAGCAGGTTCCGGGCTGTCTGCTTAAGCGGCTCGCTGCCATCCTTGAGCAACTCGTTGAGCAGTTCGATGGCACTGTCCAGATCGCCGTCATCGATGCAGGTCTGGGCTTGTTCCAGTTTGCCGGCGCTGTTCGGTTCGGCCGGTTCCAGGTTCAGCGGCTCCAGCTCCAGCGACTGGCCGCAATCGCTGAACTCGTTGAGAAAGGTGTCATCCAGAGACTGCGAGTCAGGCTCGGCGACCCATTCAAGTTCGGGCTCGTCCAGCGTCGAGTCGTCAGGCATTTCAAATACCTCAGGCAAGACGTGCAGGTTCGAGATGAACGGCGGCTCGACCGGCGCGGATTCGTTCGATGGCTTCGCGGCGGACGGCGAGTGTTCAAAAGGACTGATCAGGTCCCAACTCGAATCCATCGACAGGTCATCCAGGTTCAACTGGAACTCATCGTTGGGCACTGTTTGAGGTATTGAAGGCTTGGGGGAAGTGATTGTCGCTGCGACGGCCAACGGTACCGCACTGTTCAGTTTCGGGTGTTGGGCGCGAATATTCTGAAGTTTTTGCAGGTCGTATCCGGCGTCACGCAGGTTGTTTTCCTGTGCTTCGTAGGCGGGTACGTCACCCTGTTTACCTAAGACTTCCAACAACTGCACGGCCAGATCCGTGCGTTGTGGCTCCTTGATCAGCGCCTCCCGCAACAAACCGGCCGCTTCGGAAAAACGGCCATAGGCCAGATAGATACCCACGCCTTCGAGCACATCGCCTGCGGGCGTCTCTTGATCCGATTCGGTTGCTGGTTGCAACTCGGGAGATTGGGCGACCGGTTCTGCAGCGCGACTGAGCACCGGCTCATGCCGTGATGGCAAAACAGGTAAAGCATCGGGCAATGCCTGAACCTGTTGTCGTTGGCGCCGAACGAACAGCCCCAGCAAAACCAAAGCCACCAGCGCCAGCAACCCGAAAATCAGCAACCAATGAGTGGCCTCAGGCTCTTCAACAATGGCCGGCGCTGGGGCCACGACGGCGGGTGCAACCGGCTCCACCGACGCTTGTTTGATTTCCGCCAATTGGGTTTGCAGTTCAGTCACCTGTTTTTTCTGACCGGCGACCTGCTCCTCCTGAGTCTGAAGCTTCGCATTCAACGCATCGATGGTTGCTTGCAGCTGCTGGTTTTGCAGCACGCTGGCGGCCAGTTGTTCGGCAACCGGATCACTCACAGGCCTGGCAGCAGGTTGATCGACGCGAGGGACTGGCGGCTTTTTGCCCTTCGCCGCAGGTGGCTGCGAAACGGCCGGCTCAACCGTCGGGAATCCAGAGGACTGAACGTCGGTAACCGGTTCGTCAGTGACGGGAACAATCCCCGGTGAACCCGGCGGATCGATCAGCACCGTGTACTCGCGCAGCACGCGCCCGTTGGGCTGATTGAGTTGCACGAGGAAATTCAGGAAGGGTTCATTGACTGGCTTGTTGGAGCTCACCCGGATCAGGCTGCGGTTGCCGCGCAAGATCGGTGTGAATTTCAGATTGTTCAGGAAGAACACCCGATCGACGCCGGCGCGGCTGAACTCTTCAGGCGTCGCCAGACTGACGGAGAGCTCGCCCTCCTCCAGACCTGCGGCATCCACCAGGGCGATGTCGGCGCGCAACGGCTGATTCAGCGCCGAATGCAGGGTGATATCACCCAGGCCCAACGCGGGCGCCAATGCCGAGTAAGTGACAGCTCCACCGACCAGAAGCAGCCTGGCGCAACACCGCAAAACCACGTGCCAACTCTCGTGCATGAGCATCCCTTAGATAACCATAACCATCTTGTACGCGTTCGCACATCCGCTACGAACACGAGATTGCCAAGTAGTTCTTTATAGTCTGCCGAACGGGGTATCTCAAAAGTCTGGCGCGCGGTTATGCCTCAAGATTTTTCCAGGTTGGCCAGAATATGCCCGTGGACACGCATGCAGATCTTCAAGTCCGCCTCATCGACGCCTTCGAACAATTCGTGGCGCAGTTGGGTGGCAATGGTTTCAATTTGTTCGATCAAGGGAAGGGCCGGCGCACAGAGAACGATTTTTTTCGCCCGGCGGTCCTCCAGCACCGATTGACGTTGCACCAGTCCCTGGCTTTCGAGACTGTCGAGCAGTCGGGCCAGGGTCGGCCCCTCAACACCGACGCTTTGCGCCAGTTCACGTTGGGTCGGGGCATCGACGAAACGCGCCAGGTGCAGCAGCACCAGCCAGCGTGCCTGGGAAAGACCCAGGCCAGCCAGACGGCGGTCCAGTTCGGCACGCCAGCCGCGCGACATCTGGGCCAGTTGCATGCCAAAGCGGTGTTGGTCGGTTAACGGCATAAAACACTCATGATTAGACTGAAATAGAGAAATACTAATTATTAGTCAGCTAAGCATGACCCTTGGCTCGAGGCAAGGCTTGCTCCGTACTGAATCGTTACATCTATGTGGCAGATCACTTAAACCTCGAATTCGGATTGCAGCGCCGCCCGCACACAGTACAACACCCCTTCCGGCACGCGACCGGCGAACAGTGCGGCAATCTCCGACACGGGCGGCAATTCGCCCTCGCCGTCGAGGAACGCGTCCTGGACTTCGCCCATCAACTCTTCGGGCAGATCCAGCGCTTGCTCCAGCGACAACTGTTGCTTGCCAATCGCTTCGGCGAGCAGGGCGTAGACATTCTTTTCCGAGCATTGCAGCTGCCCAGCGATCTGCAGCGGCGTCATGCCTGCACGAGCCAGGGTGATCAGTTCGTGGCGCAGGTCGGCCACCACTTTCGGCGCCTCGACCTGCCCACCGAGGACTTCAAGGAAGGCCTCGCCATAACGCTCCAGTTTGCGCGCGCCAACACCACTGACCGTGGCCATTTCCGACAGCGAGGTCGGCTGGCTGCGAAGCATTTCCAGCAGCGTCGAATCGGGAAAGATGACGTACGGCGGCACGCCATGCTCTTCGGCGAGCTTGCGACGCAGGGCGCGCAAGGCTTCCCACTGTTCGCGTTCTTCGCCGCGAACCAGTTGGCTCGCCTGGCTCTTGCTGCTTTTGGCAGTGGTTTGCGGCTTGAGGTCGCGACGCAGTTCCAGGGTCACTTCGCCCTTGAGCAACGGCCGGCACGTGTCACTCAAGCGCAGGCCGCCGTAGCCTTCGAGGTCAATGTCGGCCAGACCACGGGCAACAAGCTGACGGAACAAGGAGCGCCACTCGCTCTCCCCCATCGCCTTGCCAACACCAAACACCGACAAATGCTGATGACCAAAACTGCGGACCTTTTCGTTGTCCTTGCCCAGCAAGACGTCCACCAGATGCCCGACGCCGTAGCGCTGGCCGGTGCGGAAGATCGCCGAGAGCGCCTGACGGGCCGGCTCGGTGGCGTCCCAGGTCTGCACGCCATCGACGCAGTTGTCGCAATGGCCACACGGCTCGGGCATGTCTTCATCGAAGTAGGCCAGCAGCGTCTGGCGACGGCAGCGGGTTTCTTCGCAGAGCGAGAGCATGGCGTCGAGCTTGTGCTGCTCCAGTCGCTTGTGGCGCTCGTCGCCTTCGGAGTTCTGCAACATCTGCTTGAGCATCACCACGTCTTGCAGTCCGTAAGCCATCCAGGCGTCTGCCGGCAGGCCGTCACGTCCGCCGCGACCGGTTTCCTGATAGTAAGCCTCAAGGGATTTTGGCAAGTCGAGGTGAGCGACAAAGCGCACGTTGGGCTTGTCGATGCCCATGCCGAACGCCACGGTGGCGACCATGATCAGGCCTTCCTCGTTGAGGAAGCGCTTCTGGTGGTGAGCCCGGGTATCGTTGGGCAGACCGGCGTGGTACGGCAGCGCCGGGAAGCCTTGTTCGCTGAGGAACACCGCCACTTCGTCGACTTTCTTGCGCGACAGGCAATAGACGATACCGGCATCGCTGCGCCGCTCGGCGAGGAACGCCAGCAATTGCTTGCGCGGCTGCTCTTTGGGCACGATGCGATAGAAGATGTTGGGGCGGTCGAAACTCGACAGGAAACGCTCCGCATCCTGAAGATGAAGGCGGTCGACGATTTCTTCCCGGGTGCGCTTGTCGGCGGTCGCGGTCAGGGCGATACGCGGAACGTTGGGGAACAATTCCGCCAACTGGCCCAGTTGCAGGTATTCGCGGCGGAAGTCGTGGCCCCATTGGGACACGCAGTGGGCTTCGTCGATGGCGAACAGGGAGATTTCAAGGCTTTGCAGGAAAGCCAGCATCCGTGGCTGAACCAGACGCTCGGGCGCGAGATAAAGCATTTTCACTTCACCGCGCTTGATCCGTGCCGCCAAATCGCGCTGCTGCTCGGCGCTGAGCGTGGAATTCAATGCAGCGGCAGCGACGCCCAGCTCCTCGAGGGTCGCGACCTGGTCGTCCATCAGTGCGATCAGCGGCGACACCACCACCGCCAGGCCTTCGCGCAACAGCGCCGGCACCTGGAAGCACAAGGACTTGCCGCCACCGGTAGGCATCAGCACCAGGGCGTCGCCGCCACTGGCCACGCGCTCAATGATTGCACCCTGACGGCCACGGAAACTGTCGTAGCCGAAGATGTCCTTGAGGACGCGTTGAGCCTGTTCGAGCATAGAAACTCCAAAAATCACAAAAACATCCCTGCAAGGCTGGTTCAGAACCACGAAGGCTGCACCGACAAATCGTAAGTGCGCATTGCATGACGCTTCACATTTCAGCCGCGACGCCGGCAGGGCATCACAAAACGCGCGAGTATACCCGACCCCTGTCCGGCAAAGGGCGCCGCTGATAAGAGGCTTGTGGGCGCAAATATGCCGCGCGGCTGGCCTGAGTGCTCAAGAAGGCCTAGAATTCCCGCATCTGTTTAATTCCCAAGGTAGCCCTTTAATGTCCTTCGCTGAGCAACTAACCCGCCTGCAAGTCTTCCTCGACGCCGACGAACTGCATGACGAGGCGCTGGACTACGTGGCCGCCCACGGCTACCTCACTGCGCTGTCGATCTGTTCCGAAAGCGTTCCCGACCGTGAATGGATCGACGCCCTCTTCGCCGAAGAGCCGCATTACGCCGACGACACCGAGCGTGAAGCGATTGAATCCACCCTGTTGGCCCTCAAGGCTCACATCGCACGCCAACTGGCGTCCGATGAAGAGTTCGAGCTGCCATGCGACCTGGACCTGGGCGAGGAGCCGGACGATTCCGACCTGCGCGGCTGGTGCATCGGTTTCATGGAAGGCGTGTTCCTGCGCGAAGCCGCCTGGTTCGAAACCGCCGAAGACGAAGTCAGCGAAATGCTGCTGCCGATCATGGTCGGTTCGGGTCTGTTCGACGAACAGCCTGAGTTCGAAGACATCGCCAAAGACGCCAACCTGATGGACGACATGATCGTGCAGATCCCGGAAGCCCTGACCGCGCTGTACCTGCTGTGCCAGGCGCCAGACGAAAAACCGGCGATCCTCAAGCCTCGTCACCACTAAGGTTTTGCCTATGGACAAACCCATAGGCAACCGCTCCCTGATGTTGCGTTACGTGCTGCTGGCCATCGGCTGGCTGAGCGTAGCGCTGGGGGTGATCGGGATTTTCCTGCCGGTGTTGCCCACCACGCCCTTCCTGCTGCTGGCGGCCGCCTGCTTCGCCCGCAGCTCTCCGCGCTTCTATCATTGGCTGGTTGAGCATCCACGGCTTGGGCCGTGGGTTCGCGATTACCTGAGCGGCAACGGCATCCCGCTCAAAGGCAAGGTCTACGCCATCGGGCTGATGTGGGCGAGCATCCTGTTCTCCTGCTACCTGGTGCCCCTGCCTTGGGCGCGGGGATTCATGCTCACCAGCGCCGTTCTGGTGAGCGTCTACATCCTCAAACAGAAAACCCTGCAAAAGCCCTGAAAGCACCCCGATCCTTGTACCATCCCGACGATCAACCCTACCTTTCAAAAAACACCGCCTAGACTTCACGCATCTGCACCCGAGTGGCCAGGCATGTCCGGCAGTCCGCGTAGTCCAGGATGGTCAACGCTCCGACTTCGGCTCGGTGGATGGCTGTTGCTGATCACTTTTCTATTGGCCGGGCTGGGCAGTGTCTGGGCCAACTGGGATTTTGCGCAGATTCTGCAAACCGCAGAAAAACGCTACGGCACCCTCGGCCCGGAACGGGGACGGATCGAGGCCTGGAGTCAGATGCTGCAAAGCGAAGTCAACGCCCCCGAGCGCGAGCAACTGAACGCGGTCAATCGTTTCTTCAATCAGCAACTGAGCTTTCTGGACGACACCCGCATCTGGCGTCAGACCGATTACTGGGCCACGCCCGTCGAATCCCTGATCAAGGGTGCCGCTGACTGTGAAGACTACGCACTGGCGAAATATTTCAGCCTGCGCCACCTCGGGATTCCCAGCGAGAAACTGCGCATCACCTACGTCAAAGCCCTGACCCAGAACCAGGCGCACATGGTGCTGACTTTCTACAACAGCCCCACGGCCGATCCGCTGGTGCTGGACAACTTGATCGGCGAAATCCGCCCCGCCTCCCAACGCAAAGACCTGCTGCCGGTGTACGCCTTCAACGCCGAAGGCTTGTACTTGCCGGGAGCCAATGGCAGTAAACGCAGCAGCGACTCGAAAAATCTGTCGCGCTGGCAGGACGTATTGAAAAAGATGCAGGCCGAAGGGTTCGCCGTGGGTGACGGCTAGCCACCATAGCAAGGAGCGTTTTATGTCATTGCGCAAACAGTTGTTTCTCGCCATTTGCCTGTTCCTGTTGGTGGCCTTCAGTGGCAGTTTTTTTGTCAGCCTGGAAAGCTCTCGCGACCAGATGCTCGGCCAGTTGCGCTCCCACGCCCAGGATGCCGCCACGGCGTTGGGTTTGTCGTTGACGGCGCAGATCGATGACCCGGCGATGATCGAGTTGATGGTCAGCTCGATTTTCGACAGTGGCTATTTCAGCAGCATCCGAGTCATCAATATCGAGAATGAACAGGTGCTGGTGGAGCGCAGCGTATCGGCGAAAATCAAGGGCGTTCCCACCTGGTTTGTCAGTTTGGTCAACCTGCACCCACCCGGTGGCGAAGCGCTGGTCATGCGTGGCTGGGTGCAGGCCGCACGGGTCGAAGTGCTGAGCAACCCGCAGTTCGCCCTGGCCAAACTCTGGGACAGCACCCTCGGCAGCCTGATCTGGCTGCTGATTTGCGGCCTGCTCAGCGCCGTGTTTGGTGGCTGGTTGCTGCGCCGGCAATTTCGTCCACTCGACAAGATGGTCAAACAGGCCGAAGCCATCAGCAAACGCGAGTTCCTCAGTCTGCCAAAACTGCCGCGCACACCGGAGTTGAGACGCGTGGTACTGGCCATGAACCAGATGGTCGAGAAGCTCCAAGCGCTGTTCGCCGAAGAGGTCGCGCGCAGTGAAATGCTGCGGGCCGAATCCTATCAGGACAGCCTGACAGGCCTGGCCAACCGACGCTTGCTGGATGAACAACTGGACGACCAATTGCTGGTCTCCGAGCAGAGCAGCGACGGCCATTTGCTGATGCTGCGGATCAACGACCTTATCGGTCTCAACCAGCGTCTGGGTGGCCCGCGCACTGACGCCTTGATCAGCACCGTCGGTGAACTGCTCAAGCGTCTGACCCAACTTGCGGAGCGTCGCACCTGGCTGGCGGCGCGCAATCGCGGTGGCGAGTTCAGCCTGCTGACACCGGGCCTCGACGCCAAAGACGCGGCACGCCTGGCCGCCGAAATCAGCGCCACCCTGGAAAACTTGCGCTTGACCGGCGCCAGCGATTGCATGCCGGTGGCGCACTTGGGGATCGTCGCTTTCCAACCTGGTGAACCGGCCAGTGACGTGCTGATGCGACTGGATCAGGCGTTGACCCAAGCCCAGCGACATCCCGAGCGCCCGTGGGTCCACTTGGCCTATTCCAACACCGCGCCGGACCCGTATCAAAACGACTGGCACACCTGGATCGACGACGCCTTGAACCAAGGCAAGATGCAGTTGTATTTCCAACCCGTCGTGCAATGCGCCGACACCAGCCAAGTGTTACATCACAAAGTCCTCGCGCGCCTGCTCGATCCACAGGGCGAGGCGATAGCTGCCGGGCATTTCCTGCCGTGGATCGAACGCCTCGGCTGGTCGGCACGGTTCGACCTGGCGATGCTCGAAGCAACCCTCGACTACCTCGTCATCAACCGTTGGCCTCTGGCATTAAGCCTGTCCGGCAGCTCCCTGCGCGATCCGGCGCAGCTGCGACACATCCTCGACATGCTCGAATCGCTACCCGAACTCGCGCCCCTGCTGATTCTGGAAATCGACGAACGCCAATTGCCCCCTCAGGAAGAACTGCAACGCCTGAGCCATAGCTTGCTCAACACCGGTTACCGCATTGGTTTGCAGCATTTTGGTGGCAGCTTTAGTCAGATCGGCAATCTGACTCAACTGGGGCTGGCTTACTTGAAAATCGACGGTGCGTACATCCGCCACATTGATGAACAGAGTGATAAAAAGCTGTTTATCGAGGCGATTTTTCGGGCGACCAACAGCATTGATTTGCCGTTGATTGCGGAGATGGTGGAGACCAAAGGAGAGTTGGAGGTGATCCGGGAGTTGGGGTTGTTAGGGGTGATGGGACGATTGATTGGGCCGCCGGAGCCGATGTGAGGGGTATGACCGTTCGTCTTAAACCTGTGCGTACCTGTCAGATCTGACAGTAGCCAGTCTTCCCTACCTGGTGTGTGATGAACCCGCGTCCCTAGAGGACACAGGGCTTGTCACCTTCCAGGAGAACATGATGGATATCCAGTCCGCCGTATTGACCGAATTGTTTGTGCTGTATCCCGTGATCATCCCGGGCTGGGTCTCCCCGGTAAAACCTGCCAATATCGCCCACGGCGGCATTCCCAAATCCCTTTACGACGGCCAGGCTCAGGGCCTTGAGTGTCTGGTCGACCCATGGACCGAGCTTCAGCTTCGGTCCTGGACGATGGCGGTCGATGATCGCGTGGATCTGTATGTCAACGACGATCCGACCCCTGTGACGGGCAAGACCGTCAGCAAGGAGGATGAAGGTCTACGCGTGCGTCTGTATGTGCCGCAAGGGTATCTGACACAGGGTGTCAATCGACTGCATTACAAGGTCACCCGTGTCGGCGGGAACGTTGAAAGTTCTCGGGATCTAAAGGTGCTGTACCACCTGCGGCCTGCCGATGGCCTGGATCTGATGATCCCGCCCGATGTGATCAAGGACGGCGTGAACGCTGATCGGGCGGCGCAAGGGGTGGAGTTCGGGTTCACCTACGCCAACCGGCGACCATTCGACCGTATCGAGTTTCTGCTGGGCGATGCGCTGGTCAGGTTCGATGTCCCCGATGGCACGGCGCCAATCACGCACACACTGTTCACGGACACGTTTCAGAATGCAGGGGATAACGCCAGTGCGGTGGCCGAGTTTTTTGTCGTCGACCAATTGGGCAACCGGGTCAAATCTGCGGAGAAGCGGCTGGACATCCACCTCGACCGTTTTACCCTGCCGGCCCCGACCGTCAAGGGCCAGACGGGCAACAACCTCAGCCCGACCCTGCAGGACATCCGCGTGATTGTGCCCCAAGGCTCGCTGCTGCCCACCGACAAGGTGAGCGTGATCTGGCAAGGCGCGATCAGCACGCCGGCGGCCTCCTTCACCAGCCCGCAACGGCTGGTCAGCGCCGGACTGGAGTTTGTCGTGCCACGCTCGGTGCTGGCCTACAGCCTGGGCAAAAGCGTCACGGTCAGCTATGTCATCGAACGCGGCGGGAACACTTCCACCTCATTGCCTCTGGCGCTGAACATCCTGACACTGCCGGCGACGGCGCTGATCCCGCCGAAGATCGTGGAGGCCGGTGCCGATAATGTGATTGACGTGATAGCACTGAGTACAAAAAACGCGACCATCCATGCATTGCTTTATACGTTGATCGAGGCCGACCAACCGTGCTGGCTGAGCCTGGAAGGCAAGAAACCGGACGGCTCGGCGCACAACCTGGCGTTGTGGAACGGTCTGCCGGCCCAGACCAACGCCAATTGGATCAAACAGGGATACTTGCCGGTCGCGCTGGCCAACAGCTACCTGACGCAACTCGGGCATGGCACGTCGCTGACAATCAAGTTCAAGGCATCGCTGGATAAAAGCAATGTCGAGGCCACTGCCGTGGTGTTTCCGGATCGCCGGTACACCGTGAAGACGCTGGTGGAACTCAAGCCCGAAATCACGTCGGTGAAAGACTCCAAAAGTGTTGAGATTCCAAACGCCGGAACCACGGTAGATACCACTGTCACGCTCAGCGGCACTGCCAGCAAGGGTCAACAGGTCACGATTTTTGACGGCACAACGCCCAAGGGCACTGTAACGGCCCACGCCACAACGGGTGTTTGGACCCTTGCGTTAACGGCGCTGTCAGTGGCGGCTCACAGTTTCACGGCCAAGGCGCTGTATGGCAGCGGGCAGGTATCTGCCGCCCGAACCATGACGGTCATTGCACTCGTTGCGCCAGTGATCACCTCGGTGAAAGACTCCAAAAGTGTTGAGATTCCAAACGCCGGAACCACGGTAGATAC
Organism: Pseudomonas sp. ZS1P83; assembly: GCF_054897825.1. Taxonomy (NCBI): domain Bacteria; kingdom Pseudomonadati; phylum Pseudomonadota; class Gammaproteobacteria; order Pseudomonadales; family Pseudomonadaceae; genus Pseudomonas; species Pseudomonas sp. ZS1P83. The sequence goes on along the minus strand of NZ_CM142706.1, from coordinate 892,615 downwards.
CACTGTCACGCTCAGCGGTACGGCCAGCAAGGGTCAACAGGTCACGATTTTTGACGGCACCACGCCCAAGGGCACTGTAACGGCCCACGCCACAACGGGTGCTTGGACCCTTGCGTTAACGGCGCTGTCAGTGGCGGCTCACAGTTTCACGGCCAAGGCACTGTATGGCAGCGGGCAGGTATCTGCCGCCCGAACCATGACGGTCATTGCACTCGTTGCGCCAGTGATCACCTCGGTGAAAGACTCCAAAAGTGTTGAGATTCCGAACGCAGGAAGCACGATTGATACCAATGTCACGCTCAGCGGTACCGCCAGCAAGGGTCAAAAGGTCGAGATTTTTGATGGTGCAACTTCCAAGGGCGCTGCAACGGCAGAAGCTATAACGGGACTCTGGACGCGTCAGGTGCCTGGACTGAGCGTCGGCGCCCACAGCTTCACTGCAAAAGCTTTGTATGGCAGCGGGCTGGTTTCAACAGCTAGGACCATCGTCGTTGATCCGTATTATCTCGACGACCACACCCCCTTCACCGGAAGGAATTGGAACGGATGGGCTGCGGTATATGCATCTGACGCTATATACATACACAGCGAAGGTACAAATTACTTCCTGCGAGATAATAACCAGGCCGGATGGACTTTAATCAGAATATTCAAAAACTACCCAAATCGAAACCTTAAGAGCGCCTACGAACTCTCGTTAAAATATAGGTTTTCAAACGCTGATAATGCGTACGTTGGCTACCTAGCAGCCAATTGGTCCTCTTCATCCGGAGGAGTAGAGAATATCCGCTTAACAGAAGATAACCAATGGCACAATGTCACTGTCATTATTCAGCCAGGCACTAACACAAGTTCGCGTTTCTACTTAGAGGTTAGAACCACCACAAATAATTCTGCTGCGTACGTCGATGTTGACGATATACGCCTAAGGAAAATTTCTTAGGCCGATCCAGAAAAGTTGACGAATAAAGGGACGAATATATTTATTCGTCCCTTTTATATGTCCAGTACGTGCATTGATAGAAGATGTTTAATCGACACCTTCAGAGACTCACTTAGGCTACACATCCTTGCACCGCTGCCTACAACTCCGCCAGAATTCGCCGGCTTGTGCGCCTTGGGGGCGGGCTCTATTGTTCCCGGTGACTGTTGAATCAGCGATCGGGTTTAGCAGCTCCGTGAATATCAAGGCACTTCGGTGTCACCATCCGATCAGTCAACGCTTCTTTTCCGGGCCGGGATTTCCAGGATTGGGGCCGCTTCGCAGCCCCGCGGGGGCAAGCTCCCTCGCCACAGGGATCGCGGTTCATCCGAGGAAAGCGGCGTAATCGTTCATCGCGAGTCCCACAGGAGAATGCGGTTAACTGTCGAGCCTGCTCGCAATAGCGATGCCGCAAACAACCAAAAACCCGCCATCCCTTCACAGGAATGGCGGGTTTTGTCGTTTCAGGTCAGACGGTATCCACCTTCGACGAATGATCATTGAGCATGCCGTAGATGATGATCGCCGTATCGCGGCCACCGGCAATCACCCCACCCGCCCCCGGCGATACGCCGTAGTGGCTGGCCAGGTTCACACCCGCCAGGTCGATGGTTTGATTTGGCGCGGCACCGGCCATGGCGCTGACGTCTATGCTGGTGACCAGTGAAGCGCCGCTGCCGGTGACTTTGAAGTGCAGGTAGTCATCCAGCGACGCCGTGGTGCCGTTTTCCCCTTGCAGCAGTTGCGACAGGTCGAGTTTGTCGGTGCCCGGCGTGAATTCGGTGACCACGTCGTGCCCGCTGTTGCCTTTGAGCCACTGGAAGGTGTCGGCGCCGCTGCCGCCGGTGAGGGTGTTGTTGCCCAGACCGCCAATCAGGAAGTCATCGCCGCCCCCGCCGTTGAGCATGTCGTTACCCGCGCCACTGAACAGCAAGTCATTGCCGGCGCCACCGTGCATCTAGCGCAGAGCCTGTCAGGCAGCACCCTGCGCGACGAGACCCCGCTGAAACTGATCTGCGACCTGCTCGAATCGCTGCCCGAACTCGCGTCCCTGCTGATTCTGGAAATCGCCTTACTTGAAAATCGACGGTGCGTACATCCGTCATATCGATGAGCAGAGTGATAAAAAGCTGTTCATCGAGGCGATTTTTCGGGCGGCCAACAGCATTGATTTGCCGTTGATTGCGGAGATGGTGGAGACCAAAGGAGAGTTGGAGGTGATCCGGGAGTTGGGGTTGTTTGGGGTGATGGGGTTGTTTGGGGTGATGGGGCGGTTGATTGGGCCGCCGGAGCCGATGTGAGGGTACTACCGTTCGTCTTAAACCTGTGTGTACCTGTCAGATATGACAGTAGGCAGCCTGTCCTTGCCGGGTGTCTGATACCGCATCAGTCCTCTTCCGCCTCTTTAAAGCAAGGAACCCTCCCATGGCCCGCGATCAAGCCGAAGCGCTCGAAAACACTGTTCTGGTGCTGTATGCACCGAGGCTTCCCGAGGCGACTGAGCCAGTCGTCGGTGCACATGCGGGTGTGCCGTTGCGGATTTATGACCTGACCCCCATGGGTGCCACTGTTGAAGTTGACCCTTACCTCAATCAGCAACCGGGCGATACCGTCACGCTCAATCTGAACGGCCAACCTGGCATAGACAGCAAGCAGACTCAAGCCGTCGACGACGTCGTGACGCTGTACATCCCAAAAAAGTTGCTGCTCGCCGACGTCATCAATCGCCTCACCTACACCGTGACTCGGGGCAGCCAGAACATGGGCACCTCCGAGCCACCGCTGGAGTTGCTGTACAACGCCATCCGGCCTGGCGACCAAGACACTAATCCGGGTGAAGATGGCCACTCCCGATTGGAGTTACTGTTACCTGACACGATCACGAACGGCGTCGGACCGGACTTTCCCGCAGCAGGCGCTCAGGTGTGTGTGTCTTATCCGTATTGCCGGGCAGACGACCTTATTCGTCTGAACTGCAACGGCCATGATGTGTTCCACACGGTCACCGCACTGCAAGCCCCAAAACCTGGTTCGGACGAGCCGGTCACAGTGTGTTTCACCGTCACCCGTGCCGATCTGGAGAGCGCCAAGGACCATCCTCAATTCAAGTTTTCCTACACCGTTACCGACCAGCTCGGAAACGGCCCGGACACCGACTCGCCTTGGTCCGCTACGCAAATCGTGGACGTCGACCTGGCCGGCAACCGCTTGCCTGCACCGATCCTGCGCGAAATCCTGAACGACCCGACGGATGATCCGGGCACCATTGACCTGGAAAAACTCGGCAACAACCCCCTGCTGCTGATCGTCCTGACCAACGACCTCCGCTTCCAGCCGGGCGACACCGTCAATGCGATCTACACCGCAAAAGTCACCGGCCAGCCGGACGTAGTGGTGCCGGCAACGGGTGTTGCCGAAGCTGACGAGTTCGGGCAAAAAAGACCCTGCGTGCTGCAAGTGGCCAACGACAAGGTGATTGCCGGCAGCGTGGTGCAGGCGAAGTATGAGTTGGTCAGGAATGGCGTGGTCATCGCCACGTCTAAAACCACCATCGCTGAGGTGAGCGGCGCGGGCAGTGTTGATTTGTTGCCGCCGTTTCTGGTCAAACCGGCAGTGAGTCCGATTGATGCGTTGGCGTATCCGAACGGGGTGACCGTTCGGGTCGAATATCTGGGAGCCCTGGAGGGCGACAAGGCTCGGTTGGTCGAGGTCAATGCGCCAGCGGGTTCACCACAATTTCCGCTAGTGGCGTTTAACAGCAACAAGCGCACCAACACCGTGCTGACGCAAGCGTTTCTGGCGGCTCGGCAGGGTAAGGAGATTGAGCTGCGTTGGAATCTGAATCGCAATGGCGGGCAGGCCGGGAAGTCTCCCGCTGCACCGTTCAGTGTGTTGAAGGTTGCGGATGAGGATCCGCGTTTCCCGACAGCGGTGATCGCCGGGCGAACCGGGCAGGAGCTGGATGTTACTGAGCTGGTAGCGACCGATGCGCTGACTATCACGCAATGGCCTGGACAGGAGGCGGGGCAAAATGTCTGGTTGCGGTATGAAGGGGTTGATAACAATGGCGTAGCGGTTTTTTACGAAGACCTTAAAGGTGAGCCTAACAACACTGTGCCGGGGCTAATTCGACCTGCGCCGCTTGATTGGTTAAATACAATAAAAAACGGCAGCGAACTGAAGATTCTTTTCAAGGTGGTTTTTGACGGCAGTGCCGACGAAGACATGATGGTGAGCTTTCCGATTCGTCATTACACGGTCAAGACTAGAGTCAAACTTTCAATCACTTGGGATTTCAACGACAACACATTGCAGGGATGGGTGGCTCACGGGCGATATGCAGGCGGTGATTTGAACGTGAGCAGTGGCGTGGCCCACGCCTTCACGAACGGTGGAGGCGATTTTTCTGGGCAGGTCATGACCATAGCCGTAGCAGTAGAGGCAGGGGAAACATATGACTTGGGTTTTTCATTAGCGGCCCGAGGAGCAGGAGCTTATAGCACGAAACTCTACTTAACTATTAATGGCGCGGCTATCGGAGCCACTGTTGACACACAGAATCAAGTTAACGTTTGGAAAAATGGTACAGGCATTTATCAGGCGACAACGTCTGGAACAGTAACTTTAGGCATATGGAATCTGGTTGGCCGCGGCGCCGGTAATGACTTCATGATGGACAATATTTGGATGCGCGAGCGCTAGACATGGAAGTAGGAAAGTGGAAATACGGCATTAGCGATTCAGCAAATCATTATGCTGGCTGAGCTGGCAGTGAATCGGGCACTGGATAATATTGATGTGCGGGAGTAGGTGGGTTAGGACGTCTGGGTTTCGTCATCTGGAACCTTCCCCTCACCCTAACCCTCTCCCCATGGCGCGAGGGAACTGACCGAGTCGTTGGTCGAGTTACATCGACCTGAAAAATCGCATCGAACTCAGGTTCTTGAGTGTGTTTCATAACTTGAGCCTCGCATGGTCACTCCCCCTCCCTCTGTGAGAGGGTTAGGGTGACGGATGTATAAACAAAAAACCCGCCGTTCCCTTTCCACAGGAATGGCGGGTTTTGTCGTTTCAGCCCTCAGCTCACACGGTATCTACCTTCAACGAATGGTCATTGAGCATCCCGTTGATGATGGTCGCCGTATCGTGGCCACCGGCAATCACCCCACCCGCCCCCGGCGTTACGCCGTAATGGCTGGCCAGGTTCACACCCGCCAGGTCGATGGTCTGGTTCGGCGCCGCACCGGCCATGGCGCTGACGTCAATGCTGGTGACCAGTGACGCCCCGCTGCCGCTGACTTTGAAGTGCAGGTAGTCATCCAGCGACGCCGTGGTGCCGTTTTCCCCTTGCAGCAGTTGCGACAGGTCGAGTTTGTCGGTGCCCGGCGTGAAGTCGGTGACCACGTCGTGGCCGCTGTTGCCTTTGAGCCACTGGAAGGTGTCGGCGCCGCTGCCGCCGGTGAGGGTGTTGTTGCCCAGACCGCCAATCAGGAAGTCATCGCCGCCCCCGCCGTTGAGCATGTCGTTACCCAGGCCGCCGTTGATGATGTTGTTGTGGTTGTCGCCAGTGAGAGAGTCGTTGAAGTTCGAGCCAGTCAGGTTTTCGATTGCCGCCAAGGTGTCGGTCCCGGCGCCCACTGTGTTCTGCGGGGTAAGCAGGCTCAGATCGACGGTGACGCCGGCGGTGGCGTGGGCATAGTTCGCCGTGTCGACGCCGGTACCGCCGTCGAGCAGGTCGTTACCCGCGCCGCTGAACAGCAAGTCATTGCCGGCGCCGCCGTGCAACTCGTTATTGCCGGAACCTGCGGTGAGCACGTCGTTGCCGTCGCCGGCATTGATCACGTTGTTACCGGTGCCCGCCACCAGTACATCATCGCCCGCCGTCCCAGTGAGGGTATGGCCGTCCTGATAGGTGATGGTCACGGCGGCGCTATCGCTGCCGCCATGGCTGTCGTTGGCGGTGTAGGTGCCGTGGTAGTCCGGGGTGACATCGTGGGCCCCGGCGTAGTTGACGGTCATGGTCAGCTGGTAGTTTTCCGCCCCCTTCCCGCTGTTGCCCGGACCATCGTTGTCGATGTTGGTGACGTGGATCTGGTACGTGCCGTCCGACGCTGCGGTGATGGTCTGGCCGTCGGCGATGGCAATGAAAGCGCCACCGTTGACGGAGTACTCCATCACGATGTGCCCCCCCGCCAGGTTGTGATCCAGGTTAAGGGTTTCACCCTGTTTCAAGTTGACGGTGATGCGGTCCTCATCGTTGTCATTGTTAGTGGTGACGGCGCCCAGATAACCGCTGACCACCAGCAGCGCAGTCATGGTCGCAGCGTTGCCGGCAAAGGCGCTCCGCACATTCGCCAAGGCCTGGTTCGCCACGTTGTTGCTGCTGATGCCGCTGAAGTTGATCGCCCCGGTGCCGGTGAAGTCCGCACCTTTTGAGATCCAACCGGTGTTGACGGTGGTCGGCGAAGCGGTCAGAGGATCGCCATTGGGATCGGTGTCATTGGCCAGCAACAACTCGCCCGGCACCACGACATTGCCCGACAGCACGTTGGTGATGACGTGGTCATCGACCGCCACCGGTGGCGCATTCGAAATGACCGTCAACGTAGAGCTGGCCAGGTCGCCGTCGGTGTCGCTGACCGCTCTGATGCAGCTGTTGTTCACGTCGATGGTGATGGTGGTGGTGCTTTCATCACCGTCGGCATCGCGCAAGGTGTAGGTGAACATGTCGCTCGCACCGGGGCCATTCACGGCGTTCGGGTTGCTGTGGTAGACCGCGTTGCCCGCCGCATCCAGCGTCAGGTAGCCGTAGGTGCCATTGATCTGGCTGTTCAGGCCGCCGATGGCCGAGGTCGAGGTGTCTGAACCGGCGCGCACGCCGACCACCCCACCCCCTGCGGCGAGACCATCGGCGCCGCCGACGTCGTTCCACAGCACGTTGCCACTGACGATGCCGCCCTCCGCCACCGAGGTCGCGTCGCGGGTGGCGGTCGGCACGTCATCGACGATGTTGACCACGATGGTGCTGGTGGTGGAATGGCCCAAGGCGTCAGTGGCTTTGTAGGTGAAACTTTCGCTGAGGGTGTTCCAGCCATCGTCGGCGTGCGGCGTGGTGCTTGGCGCCGACGTCAGCGTGTAGGTGTAGGTGCCGTTGGAATTGAGCAGGATTTGGCCGTAGGTTCCCGTGGCGCTGCCGACCAGCGTGTAAGTGATTGCGCCGGTGGCACCCGTGACGGAGCCGACCAGAGTGCCACTGGCGGTTTCGACCGTGCTGCCTGGCTGGCTGCCGGTGACGGTCCCGGCCGCCAGATCCTGGCCGTCCTTGTTCAGGTCGAGGGCTTTTTCGTACACGGTCGCGTCGTGGTCGCTGACCGCTTTGATGCAACTGTTGATCACGTCGATGGTGATGGTGGTAGTGCTTTCGTCACCGTCGGCATCGCGCAAGGTGTAGGTGAACGTGTCGCTCGCACCGGGGCCGTTCACGGCGTTGGGGTTGCTGTGGTAGACCGCGTTGCCCGCCGCATCCAGCGTCAGGTAGCCGTAGGTGCCATTGATCTGGCTGTTCAGGCCGCCGATGGCCGAAGTCGAGGTGTCTGAACCGGCGCGCACGCCGACCACCCCACCCCCTGCCGCAGGGCCATCGGCACCGCCGACGTCGTTCCACAGCACGTTGCCGCTGATGATACCGCCCTCCGCTACCGAGGCCGTGTCGGCATGGGCGGTCGGCAGGTCATCGACGATGTTGACCACGATCGTGCTGGTGGTGCTGTTGCCCAGGGCATCGGTGGCTTTGTAAGTGAAGCTTTCGCTGAGGGTGTTCGGCCCGTCGTTCGCGTGCGGCGTGGTGCTGGCCGGCGAGGTCAGGGTGTAGGTGTAGGTGCCGTTGGGGTTGAGCAGGATTTGCCCGTAGTTGCCCGTGGCGCTGCCGACCAGCGTGTAGGTGATCGCACCGGTGGCACCGGTGACGGCGCCGACCAGGGTGCCGCTGGCGGTTTCGCCGGTATTCCCCGGTTGGCTGCCGGTAACGGTCCCGGCCGCCAGATCCTGGCCGTCCTTGTTCAGGTCGAGGGCTTTTTCGTACACGGTCGCGTCGTGGTCGCTGACCGCTTTGATGCAACTGTTGATCACGTCGATGGTGATGGTGGTAGTGCTTTCGTCACCGTCGGCATCGCGCAAGGTGTAGGTGAACGTGTCGCTCGCACCGGGGCCATTCACGGCGTTGGGGTTGCTGTGGTAGACCGCGTTGCCCGCCGCATCCAGCGTCAGGTAGCCGTAGGTGCCATTGATCTGGCTGTTCAGGCCGCCGATGGCCGAAGTCGAGGTGTCTGAACCGGCGCGCACGCCGACCACCCCACCCCCTGCCGCAGGGCCATCGGCGCCGCCGACGTCGTTCCACAGCACGTTGCCGCTGATGATACCGCCCTCCGCTACCGAGGCCGTGTCGGCATGGGCGGTCGGCAGGTCATCGACGATGTTGACCACGATCGTGCTGGTGGTGCTGTTGCCCAGGGCATCGGTGGCTTTGTAAGTGAAGCTTTCGCTGAGGGTGTTCGGCCCGTCGTTCGTGTGCGGCGTGGTGCTGGCCGGCGAGGTCAGGGTGTAGGTGTAGGTGCCATTGGGGTTGAGCAGGATTTGCCCGTAGTTGCCCGTGGCGCTGCCGACCAGCGTGTAGGTGATCGCACCAGTGGCACCGGTGACGGAGCCGACCAGGGTGCCGCTGGCGGTTTCGCCGGTATTCCCCGGTTGGCTGCCGGTGACGGTCCCGGCCGACAGATCCTGGCCGTCCTTGTTCAGGTCGAGGGCTTTTTCGTACACGGTCGCGTCGTGGTCGCTGACCGCTTTGATGAAACTGTTGATCACGTCGATGGTGATGGTGGTAGTGCTTTCGTCACCGTCGGCATCGCGCAAGGTGTAGGTGAACGTGTCGCTCGCACCGGGGCCATTCACGGCGTTGGGGTTGCTGTGGTAGACCGCGTTGCCCGCCGCATCCAGCGTCAGGTAGCCGTAGGTGCCATTGATCTGGCTGTTCAGGCCGCCGATGGCCGAAGTCGAGGTGTCTGAACCGGCGCGCACGCCGACCACCCCACCCCCTGCCGCAGGGCCATCGGCACCGCCGACGTCGTTCCACAGCACGTTGCCGCTGATGATGCCGCCCTCCGCTACCGAGGCCGTGTCGGCATGGGCGGTCGGCAGGTCATCGACGATGTTGACCACGATCGTGCTGGTGGTGCTGTTGCCCAGGGCATCGGTGGCTTTGTAAGTGAAGCTTTCGCTGAGGGTGTTCGGCCCGTCGTTCGCGTGCGGCGTGGTGCTGGCCGGCGAGGTCAGGGTGTAGGTGTAGGTGCCATTGGGGTTGAGCAGGATTTGCCCGTAGTTGCCCGTGGCGCTGCCGACCAGCGTGTAGGTGATCGCACCAGTGGCACCGGTGACGGAGCCGACCAGGGTGCCGCTGGCGGTTTCGCCGGTATTCCCCGGTTGGCTGCCGGTGACGGTCCCGGCCGACAGATCCTGGCCGTCCTTGTTCAGGTCGAGGGCTTTTTCGTACACGGTCGCGTCGTGGTCGCTGACCGCTTTGATGAAACTGTTGATCACGTCGATGGTGATGGTGGTAGTGCTTTCGTCACCGTCGGCATCGCGCAAGGTGTAGGTGAACGTGTCGCTCGCACCGGGGCCATTCACGGCGTTGGGGTTGCTGTGGTAGACCGCGTTGCCCGCCGCATCCAGCGTCAGGTAGCCGTAGGTGCCATTGATCTGGCTGTTCAGGCCGCCGATGGCCGAAGTCGAGGTGTCTGAACCGGCGCGCACGCCGACCACCCCACCCCCTGCCGCAGGGCCATCGGCACCGCCGACGTCGTTCCACAGCACGTTGCCGCTGATGATGCCGCCCTCCGCTACCGAGGCCGTGTCGGCATGGGCGGTCGGCAGGTCATCGACGATGTTGACCACGATCGTGCTGGTGGTGCTGTTGCCCAGGGCATCGGTGGCTTTGTAAGTGAAGCTTTCGCTGAGGGTGTTCGGCCCGTCGTTCGCGTGCGGCGTGGTGCTGGCCGGCGAGGTCAGGGTGTAGGTGTAGGTGCCGTTGGGGTTGAGCAGGATTTGCCCGTAGTTGCCCGTGGCGCTGCCGACCAGCGTGTAGGTGATCGCACCGGTGGCACCGGTGACGGCGCCGACCAGGGTGCCGCTGGCGGTTTCGCCGGTATTCCCCGGTTGGCTGCCGGTAACGGTCCCGGCCGCCAGATCCTGGCCGTCCTTGTTCAGGTCGAGGGCTTTTTCATACACGGTCACGTCGTGGTCGCTGACCGCTTTGATGTAGCTGTTGTTCACGTCGATGGTGATGGTGGTAGTGCTTTCGTCACCGTCGGCATCGCGCAAGGTGTAGGTGAACGTGTCGCTCGCACCGGGGCCGTTCACGGCGTTGGGGTTGCTGTGGTATTCAGCGTTGCCGTTGGCGTCCAGCGTCAGGTAGCCGTAGGTGCCATTGATCTGGCTGTTCAGGCCGCCGATGGCCGAAGTCGAGGTGTCTGAACCGGCGCGCACGCCGACCACCCCACCCCCTGCCGCAGGGCCATCGGCACCGCCGACGTCGTTCCACAGCACGTTGCCGCTGATGATACCGCCCTCCGCTACCGAGGCCGTGTCGGCATGGGCGGTCGGCAGGTCATCGACGATGTTGACGTTGATTTGCCCGGTCGCCGTACTGCCATCTGTATCGGTGGCGACGACGTCGAAATTCTCGGTAATGCTGTTGGCGCCGTCACCGGTTGGATGGGTTTCATTGTCGTTGAGGGTGTAGCTGTAACTCACAACCCCCGTGGCCGGGTTGTAGCCGGTGACGGTCAGGGTGTTGCCCAACGGGGTGGTGATCGACTGCGGGAAGCCTGCGGCAACGCCACCGCTGATGACATTGATCCCACCAATGCTCAGGCTGCTCAGCCCATCGGGAGCAGACACGCTGAACGTACCGGTCTTGGTCAGCGCCCCAGGGTTGGGGGCTGAACCGTCGGCCAGGTTGGCCTCATTGAGGGTCAGTTCGCCCCCCGCCACCGATAGGCCGGTGAGGGTGACGGGATTGTTCGGCACGTCAGGAACAACCGGTGCCACAGGAAGATCGCCTGTGCCTCCTGCACCTCCTGCACCGCCTGCACCGCCTGCACCGCCTGCACCGCCTGCACCTCCTGCACCGCCTGCACCGCCTGCACCGCCTGCACCGTTATCGCCGTTGTCCGGGTCACCGGCCAGACGTTCGAGGGGAAATTCGGGAATGCCGTTGAAGCCGGCGGTAGGAAAACCAATGGTCGGATCGACCCGCCCCCCCACCTCTTCGAGCATGACGAAACTGTGGCCGCCGCCCAGTGCATCACCGGGTGCGCCGGTCGAGCCAGGTCCGGCCGCCGTGGCTTCAGCGGTCTGGGTCGGGTCGTCACCGGCAGCGATCGCTTTTTGCAGTTGTTCGACATCGGTCAATTGCGCCTCAGTCGGCGTCACCGCTTCAGCGGTGTCTACAGGGGGCGCCTGATGCGCGAGTAACTGAGGCGTCATCTCCAGACTGCTATCACGCCCGAGGGTCAGTTCCTGGCCATTTTGCAGATGCACCGCCACCGCGCCTTCGGCCCCGGTGACTAGCTGATCACCGGCGAACAATCGATCCCCCTCGACCAGCGCGCGTCGGGTGCCATCGCTCGCGACCGCGAACACCTGACCAATAACCTTACTGACGATACCAATGAGCGTAGCCATGTGCACTTCCTCCGCTGCCAACCGCTGTCGGCACCCTGTTTTTGCGAAGTACGTGCTCATGGCTCAAACGGGTTGCCTGGCGGATCGTCTGCAGGCAGTGGTTACTTGAAGTAAGCCGCTGCCCTGGCGCCGTTCTCGCCAAGCCTGCCGCTCGCGGGCGACGTGTCTGCTGCGGGATAAAACCCTATGCAATCAATGGCATCGGGATCCACTTGCGCAACAACTTGCCCTCCGAGCGATGCGTAACGATCTTGATCCATCAGAGTGACAAAAAACCGTCACCTACAGATCGTTCGCTTCCCTCCCCTCCAGCACTTCCCCGCCCTATGTCGATATGTGGATTGAAACTTTCCTCAAACCCTGCAGAGCTCCCTAACGCTCCTAAATCAAGGGCTTTCGCAGTGAACAATGTGCTGGATTTAGCAGGGCGCATAAGTTTTTTTTGGCATAAGTCTTATGAGAAATACTTCTTAGGTTCTCTCTAAAATGTTCTTAGCTCTGTTGTTACAAGAGTGAAACGGTTTTCACTACAAATGTCGTCAAATATTTGGCGAATGATAAGCACCATTAGGATTCAGGGAGAGGCACCCATGCGCGTATTAACCCCCCTATGCAGCGCAATTCTGCTGGCGATGGCCTGCACTTCTCAGGCCCAAGCCATGTCATTGACGGAGGCGATCCAGAGCACCATCGCGACCCACCCGGAGCTGGCGTCGCGTGTGGACAGCCGCCTCTCGGCCGATGAGCAAGTTAAAGTCGCCAAAGGGGGCTTTTATCCATCGGTTGATCTGAATGCCGCCTACGGGCGCGGGTACAGCGATAACACCAGCACCCGGGCATTTGGCAATCACCACACCGAAATCCTGACCTATACCCAATCGGAATTGCGCCTGCGGCAGATGCTTTTCGATGGTTTCAACACTGCCAACGAAGTTCAGCGCACCAAAGGCGTGGTCAATTCCCGGGCCTATTACGCTCAGGGCACCGCTCAGGATCTGGCCCTGCGCACCATCGAGGTCTACCTCGAAGTGCTCAAGCGCCGCGAACTGGTGACCCTGGCCACGAACAACCTGCAAGCTCACCTGCGGGTCAACGATCAGATTGGTCTGCGCACCCAGCGTGGTATTGGCAGCAACGCCGACGCCGACCAGTCCGTCGCACGCCGGGCACTGGCGCAAAACAACCTCGATACCGCTGAAGTCGATCTGGCGGATGCCGAGTCGAACTTCCACGCCGTCGTGGGGCGCATGCCTGATGAACTCGAAGCACCGCCCTCGACCCGAGGCGAGCTGCCCGCCACCCTGCAGGAAGCCCAGCAAAGCATGGTGGAAAACAACCCGTACCTGAAATCTGCCCAGGCCGATGTGCAATCGGCCGAGAGCCAGTACGAAGTGGCCAAGTCGCCGTTCTACCCTCGTTTCGACGCCGAAGCCGCCGTGGGTGCAAACAACAACGTGCAGGGCGATAAAGGCCACGACAACGAATGGCGAGTCGGTGTGGTGATGAACTACAACCTGTTCCGCGGTGGCAGTGACAAGGCTCGCCTGGCCTCCGATGCGCATCAGATCAACCAGGCGATGGACATCCGCAACAATGCCCTGCGCCAACTCAACGAGAACATTCACCTGGCCTGGAACGCCATGGTCAATGCCAAGAAACAAACCCCGACCGCCCGCGAATACGCGGATACCAGCCGACGCGTACGCGTGGCGTATCAGGACCAGTTCGGCCTCGGCCAACGCACCCTGCTCGATTTGCTGGACAGTGAAAACGAGCTCTACAACGCCAACCGCCGCTACACAGAAGTGCGCTACACCGAGGAGTACTCGATGTACCGCGTGCTGGCGAACATGGGTCAGTTGCTGAGCAAACAACGGGTGGTGTTGCCCGCCGATGCGATTGCGTCCACGGAAGTAAAAAACGAAGCCCGTTTGCCTGAACTGAAGTAGACCTGTGGAGAGATCAATGTGACCAGCATGGAATCCGGCAACATCGGTGTCGATCCGCGCCTGAGCTTCGATGACCCGCTTCTGGACGGTCTGTTGATCCTCTGCAAACTCCACGGCGCGACGGTCAGCCGAGCCAGCCTGAGTGCCGGGCTTCCCCTGAACAAGCAACGCATGAGCCTGGACCTGCTGCCTCGCGCAGCGGCTCGGGCCAGTTTGCAGGCGCGATTGTTGCGTCGTGAACTCGCGGACATTTGCGCCCTCAACCTGCCTGTGATGCTGATCCTCAACAACGGCCGTACCGCCATTCTGCGACGCTTCGGCGATGACGGTCAGTTGCTGATTCTGCCCAGCGAAGCCGACGGCGGTGAACAATGGGTCAGCACGGACGAGCTGGCCGAGAATTACAGCGGCCAGGCCTTGTTCGCCCGGCCACGGCATGAACTTGAAGACTTGCGCTCACCGCTGGTGCCGCGGGTTGAGGCGTGGTTTCGCGACACCTTGAAGCTGTCGAAGTGGTTGTACAGCGACGCGATTCTGGCGAGTTTTTTGATCAACCTGCTGGGGTTGATGGTGCCGCTGTTCGTGATGCAGACCTACGACCGGGTGGTGCCGAACCAGGCCACGTCGACCTTGTGGGTGCTGTCCATCGGCTTGCTGATCGGCACCGGTTTCGAACTTGCGCTGCGGGTGGTTCGCGCGCACTTGCTGGACTCCGCCGGGAAGAAAACCGATGTGATCCTTTCCGCGACGTTATTTGAGCGCATCACCGGCATGGCGATGAAAGCCCGGCCGGCGACCATCGGTGGTTTTGCCCAAAGCATTCACGACTTCCAGGGCCTGCGGGAATTCCTCACCGCGGTGACGCTGACCAGCCTGATCGACCTGCCCTTTGCCGTGCTGATGCTGGTGGTGATCGGCCTGCTAGGCGGCTGGCTGGTGGTGATTCCGCTGCTGGCATTTCCGATCACGATCCTCTTCGCGATGGTGATTCAGGTGCGCCTGCGCGACACCGTGCAAAAAAGTCTGACCCTGGGTGCCGAGCGCCAGGCGCTGCTGATTGAAACCCTCGGTGGCCTGGAAACCCTCAAGGCCTGCAGCGCCGAAAGCGAACGCCAGCACAGATGGGAAAGCACCCACGGCGCCCTCACCCGTCTCGACAGCCATGCACGCAACCTCTCGGCGCTGGCCACCAACGGCACGCTTTTCATTCAGCAATTCTCCGGCATGGCGACCATCATCGCCGGGGTCTACAGCATCATCGCCGGCAACCTCAGCGTCGGCGCGCTGGTGGCGACCTACATGCTCGGCAGCCGGGTGCTCGCGCCGCTGGGGCAGATTGCCGGTTTGATCACTCGCTATCAGCAAGCGCAACTGACGATGAAAAGCACCGACGCGCTGATGTCCTTGCCGCAGGAACGAGACGCCAAACAACGGCCGCTGGAGCGCACACAACTGCAAGGTGCACTGGACGTCAGCAGCGTGACGTTTCACTACAACGGCCAGAACGCTCCCGCCCTGGCCAACATCAGCTTCAGCGTGAAACCCGGCGAGCGGATCGGCATCATCGGCCGCAGCGGCTCGGGGAAAAGTACGTTGGCGCGGCTGGTGATGGGGTTCTACGCACCGGAAGAGGGCCAGTTGCTGCTCGATGGCCTGGACTTACGGCAGCTGGACGTCGCCGACCTGCGCCAGCAAATCGGTTACGTCGCCCATGACCTGCCGCTGTTGGCCGGCAGCCTGCGCGACAACCTGACCCTCGGTGCCCGCTACATCAGCGACTCACGGATGCTCGAAGTCGCCGAGCTGACCGGCGTCACCGAACTGGCTCGTCAGCATCCGCAAGGCTTCGACCGGCCAGTGGGTGAACGCGGACAACTACTGTCCGGCGGGCAACGTCAGGCGGTCTTGCTGGCTCGCGCGTTATTGCTGGATCCGCCGATCATGTTGCTCGACGAACCCACCAGCGCCATGGACAACAGCAGCGAAGACGTTCTGCGGCAAAAACTCCACGGCTGGGTGCAGGGCAAAACCCTGCTGCTGGTGACCCACCGCACCTCGATGCTCAGCCTGGTGGATCGGCTGGTGGTGCTGGACAACGGGCGGATCGTCGCCGACGGTCCGAAAGAAGTGGTCATCGATGCACTGCGCAAGGGCCGTGTCGGCTCTGCGGCTGTCTAGGAGACACCCATGGCCCGTTCATCATCCGACACGTCACAAGACCGGGGCTACTTCGGCAGTTTCAGAAAAAGCGCCGAAAGCGAATTCATGCCGGAAACCGCCGGTGCCTCGTTGCAGGATTCCCCGCGCTGGTCGCGGATCACCGTGTGGCTGGCGGCAGCGCTGATTATTACGGCTGTGGTCTGGGCCAAGTTTGCGGTGCTGCAGGAGGTGACCATGGGCGAAGGCAAGGCGATTCCGTCGAGCAAAGTCCAAGTGATCCAGAACCTGGAAGGCGGCATCGTCACTGAGATCTTCGTTCGCGAAGGGCAAATGGTGAACAAGGGCGACACGTTGCTGCGCCTGGATGACACCCGGTTTCTGTCGAACAAGGGCGAGAGCGAAGCGGATCGTTATGCGTTGACCGCGCAGGTTGAACGGCTGTCGGCCGAGGCTGAAGGCCGGCCGTTCAAGCTGTCCCCCGAAGTGATCGCCAAGGCGCCGCAAGTGGCCGAGGACGAACGCTCGCTGCACGAACAACGGCAGCGTCGATTGGCGAGCGAACAGCGCACGCTGAGTGAGCAACTTCGGCAGAAAACCCAGGAACTGGCGGAGTTCCGCTCCAAACAGGGCCAATTCAGTTCAAGCCTGGCGTTGCTGCAACAAGAGATGAACATGTCCGCGCCGCTGGTGGGCAGTGGGGCGGTTTCGCCAGTGGAAATTTTGCGACTCAAACGCAGCGCGGTGGAGATTCGCGGCTCATTGAACGCGACGACGCTGGCGATTCCCCGTGCGGAATCGGCGATCAATGAGATCAAAAGCAAGATTGATGAGTCGGAACAATCCTTCCGTTCCGATGCCGCGAAAGAGCTGAATGAAAAACGCACCGACCTGTCGAAAATTACGGCATCGAGCATTGCTATCGATGACCGAGTGACCCGCACCACCGTGGTGTCGCCGGTTCACGGGATTATCAAAGTGCTGAAGGTCAATACCATCGGCGGCGTGGTTCAGCCGGGCAGCGACATGGTGGAAATCGTGCCGCTGGAAGACAACTTGCTGATCGAAGCCAAGGTCCGGCCACAGGACGTCGCGTTCCTGCATCCAGGTCAAAAAGCCATGGTCAAGTTCAGTGCTTACGACTACACGATTTATGGCGGACTGAGCGCCAAGCTTGAGCTGATCGGGGCGGACACTATTACCGATGACAAGGGCAACAGCTTCTATCTGATTCAGGTACGGACGGATAAAAACCATTTGGGCGGGGATGTGAAGCCGTTGCTGATTATTCCGGGGATGGTGGCGACGGTGGATATCATTACCGGGGAGAAGAGTGTGTTGGATTACCTGCTCAAACCGGTGCTGAAAGCCCGGACCGAGGCGATGCGCGAACGTTAGCCTCTGATCGTTCCCACGCTCCGCGTGGGAATGCATCCTGTGACGCTCTGCGTCACGCTTGTGAAGGGACGCGGAGCGTCCCGGGCGGCATTCCCACGCAGAGCGTGGGAACGATCATTGTCCATGATTCTTCTGGTAGGTCTCCTCCCCCATCGCCGCAATCTGTCCCTCGATCAAGGCTTCGAACGGCCGTAGCAATGGCTCGAAAGTGGTCGGTGCTTCAAGTGTTTGCAACGCCTGAACAATCGCTTCCACCGTCGACAACGCACCCGGCCCCGGTGCCTTGCGCAATCGATACCTCGACACCCCGCCCTCCGCCAACGTCACCCTCGGCAACGCCGCCAACAACGGATTGAGGTGCAGCAGCTTGCGCGCCTTGCGCCAGGTGCCGTCCGGAACGACCAGCAATAACGGTTGATCATTGGCGGCGTAAGTCTGCAACGGCTGCGCATCATCGGCAGGAAACAGCAGTCGCGCCTGATAGCCCGGCCGGTTCAACAAAGCCGGCAAATCCTCGAACACTTCGCCCACAATCAATTCGGCATTCCTCAACCCCAACGCCGCCAACCGCGCGGTGTTCAGCGCATGGTTCACTTCACTGGGATGCTGCAACAGCAACACCCGAGTGCGGCTGTCGAGGCTCGGGATCAGTGGGCACAGGCAATGGGTTTGCGGACGCAGGCAGCGTGGACATTGGATTCTGGACATCACTTGTTTTTCCTTTAAGCGGCCTGATTCAGTTGCGCTTTAAGCAGGTCGCGGAAGGTCTGGATCAGCGGCTCGCGGCTGCGGCCACGGCGCACGATCATCGAGAACGGCGCCTGATAGCCGAAGGTCGCCGGCAGCAGCACCCGCAAATCACCCTTGTCCGCCCACGCCTGGGCGTAGTGCTCCGGCAGGTAGCCAATGTAGGCACCGGACAGCACCAGAATCAGCTGGGCTTCCATACTTTCCACGGTCGCGGCGCTGTGCTTGAAGCCGTGACGGGCCAGTTCGGCCTGACTCCAGTAACCGCGGCCGACCATACGCTGCTGGGTAATGACCTGCTCGGGAATGCGCCGCTCGGTGAACAGCGGATGACGACTGCTGCAATACAACCAGTGTTGTTCGCGGTAGAGCGGCATGTACACCAGACCGCTCATGCGCGTGGAGAACGCACCGATGGCCAGGTCGAGACGGTTGTCTTGCACGCCGAGTTGCAGTTCGTAAGGGCTCATGACCGACAGGTGCAAATGCACGGCCGGGTGTTCCTGACTGTAGGCGCCGATGGCTTCGGCGAAGGGCAAGGCCTTGTCACTGACGGTGGAGTCGATCACCCCCAGATTCAGGGTGCCGCGCAGTTCGCCTTTGAGGGCGGCGGCGTATTGCTCGAAGCCTTCGAGTTCACCGAGCAGGCGCAGGGTTTCCTGGTGGAACAGCTCGCCCTTGCTGGTCAGGCTGAAACCACCACGGCCTCGATGGCAGAGGACCAGGCCGAGGGCGGCTTCGAGCTGGCTCATGTAGGTGCTGATGGCCGAGGTCGAGAGGTTGAGCTCTTGCTGCGCGCTGGCAAACCCCTGATGGCGAACCACGCTGACGAAGATGCGCAACAGTTTCAGGTCGGGTAACGCGTTGGCCATGGGGCCTCCATCGATCGTTCCCACGCTCTGCGTGGGAATGCAGCCTGTGACGCTCTGCGTCACATGCACAAAAGAGCGGGACGCGGAGCGTCCGTGGATGCATTCCCACGCAGAGCGTGGGAACGATCATACGGAGAAGTCTATCGCTGCCGTCGCCATTAGTTTAGAAAAATCTGAACTAAGTATTTGCCCGTAGCGATTCTTCCCGCCCACTACATTTCGCAGAATCGGCCCCTAATACAGCTCTTAATATAAAAAAGATGAGGCCTGAACCCGTGGACAAGATTCTTCACCAACCACTGGGCGGCAACGAAATGCCGCGCTTCGGCGGCATCGCCACCATGATGCGACTTCCCCACTTGCCAACCGCTGCCGGTCTGGATGCTGCCTTCGTTGGCGTCCCTCTGGACATCGGCACGTCTCTGCGCCCTGGCACCCGTTTCGGACCTCGCGAAATCCGCGCTGAATCGGTCATGATCCGCCCGTACAACATGGCCACCGGCGCGGCACCGTTCGACTCGCTGTCGGTCGCTGACATCGGTGACGTGGCGATCAACACGTTCAACCTGCTGGACGCCGTACGGATCATCGAAGAGTCCTACGACGCCATCCTCGAACACAACGTGATCCCCCTGACCCTGGGCGGCGACCACACCATCACCCTGCCCATCCTGCGTGCGATTCATAAGAAGCACGGCAAGGTCGGTCTGGTGCACATCGATGCTCACGCCGATGTGAACGATCACATGTTCGGCGAGAAAATCGCCCACGGCACCACCTTCCGTCGCGCAGCCGAAGAAGGCCTGATCGACTGCGATCGCGTGGTGCAAATCGGTCTGCGCGCTCAGGGTTACACCTCCGAAGACTTCAACTGGAGCCGTAAACAGGGCTTCCGTGTGGTTCAGGCTGAAGAGTGCTGGCACAAATCCCTGGCACCACTGATGGCCGAAGTTCGCGAGAAAGTCGGCGGCGGCCCGGTGTACCTGAGTTTCGACATCGACGGCATTGATCCAGCGTGGGCGCCAGGCACCGGCACCCCGGAAATCGGTGGTCTGACGACCATTCAGGCGATTGAGATCATTCGCGGCTGCCAAGGCCTCGACCTGATCGGTTGCGATCTGGTAGAAGTCTCGCCCGCTTACGACACCACCGGCAACACCTCGCTGCTGGCCGCCAACTTGCTGTACGAAATGCTCTGCGTACTGCCTGGCGTGACCCACCGCTGAGGATCGGTCATGAACGAACGTGATCAGGTATTGAAAGCTGCCGCCGATCTGGTGTCAGCCTTTGCCGGTAACGATCGCGAAGCTTACTTCGGCGCGTTCAGCGCCGACGCCAGCTTCGTGTTCTACACCCTCGAGCAGCCCCTGCTGTCGCGCGATGCCTATCAGGCGTTGTGGGACACCTGGCGCTCGAAGGATGGCTTCGAGGTGCTTTCTTGCACCTCGAGCAACGCCTTCGTCAGCCTGCAGGGTGACGTGGCGATTTTCATCCATGACGTCGCCACCGAGCTGCGCATGCAAGGGGAGCAACACTTCAGCCAGGAGCGCGAGACGATTGTTTTCAAGAAACAAGCGTCTGGCCAAGAACAACAAGGCCTATGGCAGGCCTGCCACGAACATTTGTCCGCGATGCCGGAAGGGCTGCCACCCCCTTAGCCAAACAGGTGACGCTCACACACGATGAGCGCGCCTTTATGATCGGAGCTGATCATGAATAACAACAACAAAGACCAAAGCCTTACGCACATTGAAACCTACGGGGTCGAACAGATCCCGGACAGCGAACGCACCGCAGGCCCCACGGACTTGTTCCGGATGATCTTCGGTGGTTCCAACACCTTTGCCACCGCCGTGCTCGGCAGTTTCCCGGTACTGTTCGGCCTGTCTTTTCAGGCGGGCGTCTGGGCGATTGTGCTCGGTGTGCTGCTGGGCTCGCTGATCCTCGCGCCAATGGGCCTGTTCGGCCCGATCAATGGCACTAACAACGCCGTGTCTTCCGGTGCGCACTTTGGCGTTCACGGGCGAATTGTCGGTTCGTTTCTGTCGCTGTTGACCGCCATCGCCTTCTTCTCGCTCTCGGTGTGGAGTTCGGGTGATGCGTTGATCGGTGGCGCTAAACGCCTGATCGGTCTTCCAGAAACCGACCTGACCCTGGGCCTGGCCTACGGCCTGTTCGCGATTCTGGTGCTGACGGTTTGCATCTACGGTTTTCGCTTCCTGTTGTGGGTCAACAAGATCGCGGTGTGGAGTGCCAGCCTGTTGTTCCTGCTGGGCATCTTCGCCTTCGCCGGCCCTTTCGATGTGAACTACGCCGGCACCGTCAGCATGGGTCAACCGGGTTTCTGGGCGGCCTTCATCGGCGCTGCGCTGGTGGCGATGAGCAACCCGATTTCCTTCGGGGCGTTCCTCGGTGACTGGTCGCGCTACATCCCGCGTGACACCTCCAAGCGCCGGATCATGGCCGCCGTGGTGATCTCGCAGATCGCCACCTTCATCCCGTTCCTGTTCGGCCTGAGCACCGCAACCATCGTGGCGATCAAGGCACCGGACTACATCGCAGCCAACAACTACGTGGGTGGTCTGCTGGCTGTCTCGCCGAGCTGGTTCTTCCTGCCGGTGTGCCTGATCGCAGTGATCGGCGGCATGTCCACCGGCACCACCTCGCTCTATGGCACCGGGCTGGACATGTCCAGCGTGTTCCCTCGTGTGCTGTCGCGGGTCAAGGCAACGCTGCTGATCGGCGTGATGTCGATTGCCTTCATCTTCATCGGGCGCTTTGCCGCGAACCTGGTGCAGAGCGTGTCGACCTTCGCCGTGCTGATCATCACCTGCACCACCCCGTGGATGGTGATCATGATCATCGGTCTGCTGGTGCGTCGCGGCTTCTACTGCCCGGATGACCTGCAAGTGTTCACCCGCGGCGAGAAAGGTGGTCGTTACTGGTTCACGCATGGCTGGAACTGGCGTGGCCTGGGTGCCTGGATCCCGAGTGCAGCGGTCGGTTTGTGCTTCGTGAACCTGCCGGGGCAGTTTGTGGGGCCGTTGGGCAATCTGGCTGGCGGTATCGACATCAGCCTGCCGGTCACCCTGGGCCTGGCCTCGCTGGTGTACCTGGCGCTACTGACCCTGTTCCCGGAATCGGCAGCGGTGTTCGGACCAAACGATCCACGCAGCAAGGGCACCGATTCGCTCGCTAAACCGGCGATGGTGTAGGAGCGAGACTTGCCCGCGAAGAACGATCACGCGGTCGGCCTGATGGACCGCGGCGCCTCCTTCGCGGGCAAGCCTTGCGCCTACAAAGTTTGCTTTTCAGCCTCACCATAAAAAAGACAATCGGAGACACGCCATCATGGCATTGGATTTATTCGTCGTTCTCATTTACGCCGCCGCGATGCTGGTACTCGGCTACTTCGGCATGCGCAAGGCCAAGACCAACGAAGACTACTTGGTCGCCGGGCGTAACCTCGGCCCTACCCTGTACATGGGCACCATGGCCGCTACCGTTCTGGGTGGTGCGTCCACTGTCGGCACCGTGCGTCTGGGCTACGTCCATGGCATCTCCGGTTTCTGGCTCTGCGCGGCCCTCGGTTGCGGGATCGTGGCGCTGAACCTGTTCCTCGCCAAACCGCTGCTGAAACTCAAGATCTACACCGTTACCCAGGTGCTGGAAAAACGCTACAACCCGATGGCCCGCTCCGCGAGCGCGGTGATCATGCTGGCGTATGCGCTGATGATCGGCGTGGTCTCGATCCTGGCCATTGGCACCGTGCTGCAAGTGCTGTTCGGCCTGCCGTTCTGGCTGTCGGTATTGCTCGGCGGTGGCGTGGTGGTGATCTACTCCGCGATCGGCGGCATGTGGTCCCTGACCCTGACCGACATCGTCCAGTTCGTGATCAAAACCGTGGGCTTGATGTTCATCCTGTTGCCAATCTGTCTGTACCGCGTCGGCGGCTGGGATGAGTTGGTGCTGAAACTGCCGGCGAGCGCCTTCAGCTTCACAGCGATTGGCTGGGACACCATCATCACCTACTTCATGATCTACTTCTTCGGGATCCTGATCGGCCAAGACATCTGGCAGCGTGTGTTCACCGTCAAGAGCGCCAAAGTGGCTCAGGTCGCCGGTACATTCGCAGGCTTCTACTGCATCCTTTACGGACTGGCCTGCGCCCTGATCGGCATGGCCGCTCACGTGCTGATCCCGGACTTGGACAACGTCAACAACGCCTTCGCCGCCATCGTCAAACTGTCCCTGCCGGACGGTATTCGTGGTCTGGTGATCGCTGCTGCCCTGGCCGCCATGATGTCCACCGCCAGCGCCGGCTTGCTCGCCGCGTCCACCACCCTGACCGAAGACCTGCTGCCGAAACTGCGCGGAGGTAAACAGTCGAGCCTGGGCATCAACCGCCTATTCACCCTGTTGACTGGCATCGTGGTACTTGGGATCGCACTGGTAGTCAACGATGTGATCAGCGCGCTGACCCTGGCGTACAACCTGTTAGTGGGTGGCATGCTGATCCCGCTGATCGGTGCAATTTTCTGGAAACGCGCCACCACCGCCGGCGCCATCGCCAGCATGGGCATGGGCTTCGCCACTGCTCTGGTGTTCATGTTCAAGGACGGTCTGGATGCCAACACCCCGATCTACTACAGCCTCGGCGTGGGTCTGGTGAGTTTCGTCGTGGTCAGCTTGCTGTCCCGTCGTCCTGCCACGGTGGCCAGCGCCGCCTAAGCTGAACATAACGACTTGATGCTTTCTTCGACGGGTGTGGCGTCGGTTGCCACACCCGTTTTTTTCGTCTGAAGGAAACTGCTTATGAAGATCGTCAGCCGCGATCAGTGGTTCGAGGTCAAACAGCTCAGCGACGGCATCCGCCTGATTCACGAGCCTTACATCCGCCCCTTCTATCGCTGCAACCTCTGGCACATCCAAGGCCGCGACAAGGACTTGTTGCTCGACAGCGGTTCCGGGCTGGTCAGCCTGCGCGAGCAACTGCCGTGGATCACCGAGCGGCCGCTGGTAGCCGTGGCGAGTCATTGCCATTTCGACCACATCGCCGGCCATCACGAATTCCCCGAACGCCTGGTACATCCGGCCGAAGCACAAATCCTCGCGTCGCCGGACGGCGAGAACACACTGAGCAAGGCTTTTGTCGGTGACGAGATGTTCGAGGCTCACCCTGACTGCCCGTTGTGCTATGCCGAGTACCGGGTCAAAGCGGCCCCAGCCACCCGGTTGATCGAAGAAGGCGACGTGCTGGATCTGGGCAACCGCACGCTACAAGTGCTGCACACGCCGGGGCATTCACCGGGCGGCATCAGCCTGTACGAAGCGGCGACCGAGACCCTGTTCAGCGGCGACATCATCTACGACGGGCCGCTGATCGAAGACGCCTACCACTCCAACCTCGACGACTACGCCCGCAGCCTGCAGCGTTTGCGCGAGTTGCCTATCCGCACGGTGCATGGCGGGCATTTCGGGAGTTTTTCCGGGGAGCATTTGCGCACGATGATTGACGAGTGGCAGCGCTTGCACGCCTGAAGCCTGCTGTACTCAGACCCAGGGACAACAACAATAACGCCCTCGAAGAATGACCATGAAAAGAGCTGCCGTCCGTGCCGTCGTGCATCGCTTCATCAGCCGCCTGCTGGAGGGTCAGGATGACTTCGACGACAACGCCAGCCTGGCGCAATTGGGATTGGATAAAGAAGATATCGAAGAGCTGATCTTCCATCTGGAAGATGAACTGGGTTTGACGGCGTTTACGGCGGAGGAAGATCAGATGCTCAAGACCGCCAGGACGGCGAATGACTTGAGTCGGTTTTTGATCGAAATCGGGCGGCGTTGAGACGGGTTGTCAAAAACACCCCCCTTTGGCGAGTACACACACAGTTCCTGTGGCGAGGGAGCTTGCTCCCGCTCGAAACCTGCCTGAGCGTTCTAACTGACACACCTTGGCGGCAATGGGGCCGCTTCGCGGCCCAGCGGGAGCGAGCTCCCTCGCCACAGGTGATTTGCCAGGTTCGAGCCTGTGAGCCAAAGGCTTACCGGCGGCGCTGCTGGCGTCGGCGTTGTTCGTCGTCAGTGCGAATGGGCACAGGTTGCAGAGGCGGTTCGATCAAACCGAGTGCGACACCCAAGTCGTGCAGCCAGTTTTGGATTTTCTCTTTCATGGTGCCCCCTTCAGGGTAGTGCCGAGTGGCCAAAATTCTGTAGCCACTTCGCACTGATAATAGTCCGAAGTCCTACGCATTGCTCGCCCAAAGTCGCAATGATCTGTTACTGAATTGATCAAAATACCTGACCGATAGTTCAAGCAATCGCCTGAGCCTGGCTCGGCGCCGACGGATAGACCAATTGTTGCTGCTCAAGCCACGCGTTCAAATTCGCTCCAACCATGCCTTTGCGCCACATCAGCCACGTGGTGGCACTGGCAAATGGCTCGGCCAATGGATGCACCGCCACGCTTTCGCGGCCCGGTAGGCTGGCGAGCATCGACTCCGACATCAGCGCCACGCCTGAGCCGGCAATCACGCAGGCGAGCATCCCTGGATAAGACTCGATTTCCATCGCCCGGCCCATGGCCGCATGGTAATGGGCGAACCAGGCTTCCAGGCGCATCCGGTAGGAACACCCCTGCCGAAAAGTGAACACCGACCGCCCTTCCACTTCCAGCGCGCTGAGGATCGGTGGGTGATCAGCCTCGCTGATCAGCACCAGCCGTTCGTCGCACAACGGCACGCCGTCCAGACCGGCCAGCTCCAGCGGACCGTCTATCAGCGCCGCATCGAGACGCCCGGTGAGCAGACCTTCCAGCAATTCACCACTGGGCCCGGACTGCACTTGCAGGTTCACCGCCGGGTAAGTGCGGTGATAACGCGCCAACAGCCCCGGCAGATGAATCGCCGCCGTGCTGTACATGGTGCCCAGCACGAAGTCACCGGCCGGTTGCCCGCCCTGCACCGCCGCGTGAGCTTCGTCGTGCAAGGCAAACAGCTTGGCGGTGTAGTCCAGCAGGACTTTTCCTGCAGGCGACAACTGCAAACGCTGACGCTCGCGCAGGAAAAGTTCGACACCGAGTTGCTCTTCCAGCTGTTTCAGACGGGTCGACAGGTTCGACGGCACCCGGTGCAGGCGTTCGGCAGCGCGGGTGATGGAACCCTCCTGCGCTACCGCCTGGAAAATCCGCAGTTGGCTGAATTCCACACCTTTCTCCAAACCAGAACAAGTTACTCACTATTATTCATTTTAAAAGAAAGTCAATCAGTCCTAGCCTGACGGTCATTGATCCTCTGTTGGAATTCAGACCATGTCCCCTCTGATTCGCTTACTCGCCAGTTTCATCGCCCTGATGATGGCCATGGGCATCGGGCGTTTCGCCCTGACGCCGCAATTGCCGCACCTGCTCAGCGAAGGTCAGATCGACCTGACCGCCGCCGGTCTGATTGCGGCGGCCAATTACCTCGGCTACTTCGTCGGTGCGGTGGACGCGATGTTCTCTCGCCGCCCCGAACAAGTCCGCCGGCGCCTGCTGGGTGGCTTGTGGCTCTGCGTGCTGCTGACCCTGGCATCATTCTGGGCCAACGGGTTTTGGTCGCATCTGGTGCTGCGTTTCGGCACCGGCGTGGCCAGTGCCTGGGTGTTGGTGATGATCACCGCGCTGAGCCAGCCACTGGCCGCGGCGGCCGGTCGTCCACGGCTTGGCGCGCTGGTGTTTGCCGGACCGGGTCTGGGGATTTTTCTGACAGGGTTGTTGGCCTTGGTATCGAATCTGCTCGGGCAAACCTCCGCTACCTTGTGGCTGATATATGCCGGCGTCGCACTGGTGATGCTGTTGGGAATTCTGCCGTTCCTGCCGCAACCGACCGCCACGGTGGCAGCAGCACCGACCGTTACTACGCCAGGTAACCAAGGTATCGGCCGTTTAGGTGTGATCTACGCCTTGTACGGTTTGGGCTACATCATCCCGGCCACTTTCCTCTCGCAAATGGCCAACGCGCAGTTTCACGGTCAATGGATGGCTGATCTGTTCTGGCCGTGCTTCGGCCTGGCGGCCGCTACCGGCGTGGTGCTGGTGAGTTTGCGTCGACATAACCCGAACGCTACTCGTCATTGGCTGATGGCGACTTTGTGGCTGCAAGCCGCCGGGGTGTTCGCCTGCCAGTTGGGCAGCGGTCCTGGCCTGGCATTGGGCGTGATCCTCTGCGGTACGCCGTTCCTGGCCTGCATGCAACTGGTGATGCAACGCTCCCGGGAACTGGCGCCCCACGCTACCCAGCGCAACGCCGGGCTGCTGACGGCGTGCTTTGCCGTGGGCCAGCTCAGCGGGCCGTTGCTGGCGGCGTTGAGCAGCCATTTCAGTGGTGGTCTTCAGCCAGCGCTGGTGTTCGCTGGCTGTGGTTTGCTGGTGGCTGGCGGTTTACTGCTAAGCCCGGTCAATGCTGCCCGAGGGCTTTGCGCAAGCGACGGCGCACCCACTGCTCAGCGCTGACAAACGTGATCCCCAGCAGCACCAGCACCGCACCGATGACGAAGTTGAAGCTCAGCTCTTCACCCAGCAGCACCACACCGAACGTGACGCCGAACAGCGGCGTCATGAACGAAAACACGGCCAGGTTTGCCGCCAGGTAACGACGCAACAGCCAGAACCAGGTCAGGTAACTGAAAAACGACACCACCAATCCCTGAAACAACACACTGGCCACCGCCACGGTGGTCAGGCTGACATGGGTGACCTGGCCGCTGAGGATCGCGATCAGCAACAGGCCAACGAAACCGACAATCAATTGATAGAACAGCGTCAGGGTCACCGGCGCTTCCGATAGGCGCGAAGCGCGCACCACCACGGTGGTCGCGCCCCAGGAGGCGCCGGCCAGTACGCCCAGCGCATCGCCCATCAACATACGATGATCGAGGTTGTCCCAGGAAACCCCACCGGCAAACGCGATGGCGATCCCGACGAAGGCGAGGAAAATTCCCAGCCACTGGACCGGCCTTAAACGCTCACTCGGCAGCAGCCAATGAACGCCCAATGCGGTAAAGATCGGCGCGGTGTAAAGGAACACCGACATGTGCGCGGCCGTGGTCAGTTGCAGGCCTTCGGAAATGAAGAAGAACTCCAGGCCAAAAAGCGCGCCCGCCAGTAGTCCACCGCGCCAAGTGTTGCCCACTTGATCCCAGCCGCCCTTCCAGCAGATCAACAATCCTACGAGCAACGCGGAAATACCCGAACGTCCCGCGGCCTGCATGACCGGCGCGATGTCTGGCGCCGCCCATTTGATCATCACCTGCTGAATACCCCAGATCAGGCACAACCCAATCATGACTTGCAGGGCAAACCCATCGGCGCTGCGCCGGGTGGCGCTCACCGGAACACCTGGACAACACAAAACATGGCAATACTCACAACAGGGGGCCGGCGCTCAGTCAGCTCAGCTCAATGCGATCGGCATGAATGACGATCTGGCCGTTCTTGTACAACGCACCGATGGCCTTTTTGAAGTTGCCCTTGCTCACGCCAAACAGACTGCTGATCACCGTCGGATCGCTCTTGTCGCTGACCGGCAGGCTGCCATTGTTTTCGCGCAACTTGGCGAGAATCTTCGAGTTCAGGCTGGTGGCGGCTTCTTCGCCTACCGGTTGCAGGCTCAGGCTGATCTTGCCGTCGGCACGGACTTCTTTGATAAAGCCCTTCTCTTCTTTACCGGCGCGCATGAACTTGAAGATCTCGTTCTTGTGGATCAGGCCCCAGTGCTTGTTGTTGATGATCGCCTTGAAGCCCATATCGGTAGCTTCGGCAACCAGCAAATCAACTTCCTGGCCAGGGATGTAGTTACCCGAGGTCTTGTCGAGGTAGCGGTCCAGACGGGCCGTCGCGGTGATGCGGCGGGTGTGCTTGTCGAGGTAGACGTGCACCACGACATACTCGCCGGCGGTCATCTGGCGCTTTTCTTCGGAGTACGGCAGCAACAGATCCTTCGACAAGCCCCAATCCAGGAAAACACCGATGCTGTTGACTTCAACAACTTTTAAACTGGCGAACTCACCGACCTGAACTTTCGGCTTTTCGGTAGTTGCGATGAGTTTGTCATCGCTGTCCAGATAAATAAAAACGTTGAGCCAGTCTTCATCTTCGCTGGGAATATCTTTGGGAATATAACGATTAGGCAGGAGGATTTCGCCCTCCGCACCACCGTCCAGATATAAACCGAAGTTAGTGTGTTTAACCACTTGCAAACTGTTGTAGCGCCCGACTAAAGCCATTTCCAATACCCTCATTGCGTGGGCGGCATTCTACCCGGTTTTGCGGGCCGCGTTCGCTGGCCAGCCCGGTGGCGGAAGAAAATCCTCTGAAGGGCTTAATTTTCCTGGGTTTTACCGCACGCGCCTGGCCGCTCGTCAGGCCGTTCTGGCGACTTGCGCACCTGTCAGCCAAGCAAAAAACTGTGTTTTTTCACGATCGTTCTTAGTTAAAACAGCAGCTTAGGGGGTTATCCAGAATAATAACTGGCGATAAATGCTTCATCTGCCTTGCGTATTTCGGGGGGATATTTACCAAGCAATTGTCAAGTATTTCCTGTACGATGCCTGGCCAAGTTAATTTTCTATAGGTTAATGGCCGCCATGCGTGTAAAAGCATCCAACAGCAAAGCAAAGCCAGCTCCAGCCGTTGAAACCAGCGAATCGATCAACAACCAGATTGCTGCGTTCCTCAAGTCCGGCGGCGAGATCCAGCAAATTGCCAAAGGCGTCAGCGGCCAGACGTTCGGCCCGTCCAAGCAGATCACCCTGGGCAAGAAGTAACTTCCCCAAGATCCGCCGCATCACCTGGTCCCTAAGCGCTTTGAGCTTCGAAGCGCTTGGACTGGAACCCTCCTCACAAAACCCCGCCAAACACATCAATATTTCAAAAATCGACGAACGGCCTTCGATGCCGAGCATTCGCCGGTATGCTTGCACACGTCTAGATCAAGCGTTTCAGTAGGTTTTTGTTCCTGCCCCTCGCTGTCATGGAGTGACGCATGCTCAGACCCTCCTATTTATTGCTCGGCACCCTGCTGTCGTGTTCGGTCGCCAATGCGCAAATCTTTCAGCGTGAACTGGGCGACTTCGATCTCAAACTTGGCACCACCCCCAGCCGCAGCATGGCCCAAGGGCTGGTCAAGCCTTCCAGCACCGGCTCGTTCCACGGCGGTCTCGACCTGAGTCACGACAGCGGTTTTTACGTGGGCCAATGGGCACCGAGCATGGGTTTAACGCAAGGAGCCAACCTTGAAGTCGACTCCTACATGGGCTTTAAACAGCCTTTCGATCATACCCTCGGGTACGAAGTCGGCATGATCCGTTACAGCTACCCGAAAGTGGACACCCTCGACAGCCAAGAGCTTTTCGGTGGCCTGACCTTTCTGGGCAGCCGTTTTGGCGCAGCGTTCAGCAACGACCCGGACAAACAGAACAGCACCGTGTTCGCCGACCTGGGCGGCAATCAGCCGTTCGGGATCGGGATCAGCATGAAATACACCACCCACCAGCTCAACACGCCGGTGTCCGTCGACGGTGGATATGTCGGCAATTTCACCGACTGGTCAGTGCAACTTTCCCGCCCGTTCATGGGCGTCGATCTGGACCTGATCTACAGTGACTCCAGCCTGAGCGGCAACAGCTGCTCCGCCTATTCCGGGCACAACAGCCAATGCGACGGGTTAGTCACCCTCAAGGCCGAACGCGCCTTTTATTGATCGGCTGAACTGCGAGGTTCATCCTGCGTTCACATAGAAAAGCTCATTAAAAAAGCCAGGCCTTCGCAAAGGATTCGCCCATGTCGCGCTGGTTGAAGTATCTCGCTGTCGTTATCACCCTCAGTCTCGCCCTCGGTGCGTGCAGCCGCGTGGGCCTGGCCTATCGCAACCTCGATGTGATTATTCCGTGGACGCTCAGCGACTACCTGGACATGAACGGCGAGCAGAAAGGCTGGTTCAACGAGCGCCTCAAAGAACACCTGAGCTGGCACTGCACCACGCAATTGCCGGGCTACCTCGATTGGCTGGACCGATTGCAGGTTATGGTCGAGACCGACCAGGTCACCGACGCCGCGCTGCAAACCCGCACCCAGGAAGCCAAAGCCGCCATCGCCCAGACCGCCCGGGAAATTACCCCGTCGGCCATTGAGCTGTTACAGGGGCTGGATGACAAGCAAGTCGCGGAGATGAACGACGCCTTCGCCAAGGACCAGAACAAACGCCAGGAGCAATACCTCAAGCCGTCCCTCGATCAACAGATCAAGGGACGTGGCCAGCGCATGGAAAAACGCCTGAATGACTGGCTCGGCCCGCTCAGCGCAACCCAGCAGCTACGCGTTGTCGCGTGGTCAACCGCCTTAGGTGACCAGAACACGCAATGGATTGCCAACCGCGCCCATTGGCAGAAGGCGTTCAGCGCGGCAGTGGCGCAGCGCCACAGTCCAGAATTCCCACAGCGCATCGAGACGCTTCTGGTGAATCGTGAGAGCTTGTGGACGCCGGCTTATCGCCAGGCCTTCGCCAACACCGAAGCCCAGGCACGGGGACTTTTTGTAGATTTGATGGCCGAAAGCACACCGGAACAGCGCCGGCGGTTGCTGAAGAAAATAGAAGGGGTGCGCAAGGACTTCAATAATTTGAAGTGTCTGAAGGCGGCAAAGCAGGAATAAATTGTGAACGCAACATTTTGGCGGGCAAGCCTCGATCCTACAGATGGTGGATTTCTGTAGGAGCGAGGCTTGCCCGCGAAGCTTTTTACGGCATCAGGCAATCTGCGCCTTCGACGCGATCCCATCAAACGTCACCTCATCCAGCGCATCTTCCTGCTCATCCAACACCTGCCGCGGATGGTCATTGCCCGGAATGCTGCTGTCGATCAGGCTCAATAAACTAGAGCCCCGAGGCGTCAAAATGTAATTGGAGCCAGTGCCGCCCTGCTCCTCAGGTCGTGGCTCGATATAACCGCGCTCCAACAGTAATTTTTCGTACTCACCGGCCACCGCTTTCAGGTGATCCAGGTTTTCCGTCTCCTCGCCCTCCGTTGCTTTCTCCGCCACGTACTGCTCGGCATACGGTCGCGGTGTAAAACTGGCCTCACCGTGTTGCACCTCGTGCAGCAAGCGTTCAATCAAATCCCAGTTATAAGTTGTCATCCTGATTCAACCTCCAAAGCCAGAGAGTGAGATGGCCTTCATAGGTTGTGACCGGCGCGGTTCGTAGCCGTTCAGCCGGGTATGTTGCGTGTACCGACCGGCGGCATGTCGAATTGGGCGTAGGCCAAACGACTAGGCTGTGTAAGTCACCTCCCACATCCCGCAGGAGAATCCCAATGAACATTAAGAATCATCCCGTCGTCTCCCGAGAAGAATGGCTCGCCGCCCGCAGACAACACCTGGCCCACGAAAAAGCCTTCACCAAAGAACGAGACAAACTCAGCGCCGAACGCCGCGCCTTGCCCTGGGTGAAAATCGACAAGGACTACCGTTTCCAAGGCCCGAACGGCGAACTTAAACTGGCTGACCTGTTCGGCGGCCGTAGCCAGTTGGTCATCTACCACTTCATGTTTGGCAAAGACTGGGACGAAGGCTGTTCCGGCTGCTCGTTCCTGTCTGATCACATCGACGGCGCCAACCAACACCTGGCCCATCATGACGTCGCCGTGGTGGCGGTTTCCCACGCACCGTTCGCCGAATTCCAGGCCTTCAAACGACGTATGGGCTGGAAATTCGACTGGGTGTCGTCAGAAGGCTGCGATTTCAACTACGACTTCGGCGTCTCTGCCCGAGCCGAAGACGTTGCCGCCGGCGAAGCCACCTACAACTACGAAAAATCCGACGGCGCCGAAGAAGAACTCCCCGGCCTCAGCGTGTTTTATCTCAACGAAACGGGCGAGATTTTTCACACCTACTCCACCTATGCCCGGGGTCTGGACATGTTGGTCGGCGCCTATAACTACCTCGATCTGACGCCCAAGGGGCGTAATGAAGAGGAAATCATGGAGTGGGTAAGGCTTCACGATCAGTATGAAGACATCGCCTCATCCAGCTGCTGCCATAGGTGATAACCGCAGAGAGCTCTCCCAGGTTGATACGGGTTGGTCACAGTATCCATGGACACCACCAATCCCCAGTGGGAGCGGGCTTGCCCGCGATGACTGACTGACATTCAATATTGATGTCGACGGATACACTGCTAGCGCACAAGCTCGCTCCCACAAGATTCCGTGCTGTTCCAAGCAATTGCCCTACAACAACCTCGGAATCAGACGTCTTGCACCGCTGGAACGATGAAGCTTATAGTCCGCCCGTCGCCCCAATGGCGATTCAGGTTTGGCGACCTGATCATAGAGAATGCGAAGGCTATCAGCTTAATTGCAGGTTCCGACGCACCCGCAAAGCCGCTTTTTATGGCGGCTGTGCGCGGGAGATCTTCGGGTCTGCCGGTTTTCTCTATGCCGGTTCGCCAACCTGCGTACAGCTGCCACCTAATCGTTTGGCGACGACTGAGTGACGGCATTGGCCCATCAAAATAGAGATTTTCAAATGAATCGATACATGCCTCTCACCGGAATCGACCTGATCCCGGCCTCCCTGCTCATCGACACCCAAGCCCCGCTAGACGTCCTTCAGTATCCGCTCCATGAACTCCACACTCCAGCGGATAGCTGACGGCTGATGCTGTGCTCCCGATTTCCATCAGGAGCCCATCACCATGATGCGTCCCAATGTCAGCGTTGAAAAAGTGTACCTCTACCCGAAGCCTGTAGATTTTCGAAAGTCCATCGACGGCCTGGCTGCATTGGTCGAACTGGACATCAAAGTTGCGGTGTTCGACCCCGTGCTTTTCGTCTTTCTAAATCGCCACCGCAACCGCGTCAAAGTGTTGTACTGGGAGCGCAACGGCTTCTGCCTTTGGCTCAAGCGCCTGGAGTCCGAGCGTTTTAAAATTTCACCTGATGAGGTGGACGAGGCTATCGTGCTGACCGTTCAGGAACTGAACTGGCTACTGGATGGATTTGATCTCTGGCGCAACCGTCCTCACAAGGTTTTAACGCCAAGATTCGTCGCTTGACGGTAAGCGACCCATAAACCACACATGGCAAAAAACCGATGTGTGCATTTAGCGCAAGATAGTCGGGGAACAGTTCCACGGCAGCAAGGCTTCGAAGTCTTCTACCGAAGGTAAGCGACCCGTAAACCACACATGGCAAAAAACCGATGTGTGCATTTAGCGCAAGATAGTCGGGGAACAGTTCCACGGCAGCAAGGCTTCGAAGTCTTCTACCGAAGTAGCTTGTGGCAGGCGTTCAAGTACGTCGCGCAGCCACGTATAGGGCTCTTGGCCGTTGGCTTTGGCAGTTTCGACCAGGCTATAGATCTGCGCACTGGCCGTCGCGCCCTTGGGCGTGTCGCTGAACATCCAATTTTTGCGACCGATCACAAAGGGTTTTACCGCTCGCTCGGCCCTATTGTTATCAATGGGCAGGAAGCCAGCCTCGGTGTAACGCTCAAGCTTGCTCCAGTTGCTGGCCAGATAACCGACGGCTTTGCCCAAGGCACTTTGCGTCGTCACCTGGGGATGGGTTTTCTCCAGCCAGCTTTTTAGTTCTGCGAGTACCGGCAGGCTTTTTTCCTGTCGAGCGCTAAAGCGCTGGTCGTCGCTGGCCTCTTTGAGCTCGCGCTCGATGCCGTAGAGTTTATTGATCAGGTTCAGCGCGATGTCGGCTCGCCCGGTCTTACCCTTGGGCTGCACTTTTTGCGCATCGACGAACTTACGTCGCGCATGCGCCCAGCAGCCCAAACGCTCGACACCTGGCTGCGCGCCCAAGGCGTTATAGCCGGCGTAATCGTCGGTCATCAGGTAGCCGCGATAATCGGCAAGCAGGCGCAACGGCACCTCCTGCGCTCGGCTGGTGGTGTAGTCAAACAGGACAACCGGGCGCTCAAGCGGGCCGCTGGCTTGGACCCACATCCAAGACTGGCTGGTCGGATCTCGATCCGGTTCCTTCAGCACTTGTACCCGCGTTTCGTCGCAGTGGATCACCGGACTTTCCAGCAATCGGTCGCGCATCAAATTCAGCAACGGTTGCAAGTGTTCGCCGCACTGGATCACCCAGCGCGCCAAGGTTTGTCGGGGGATATCGACGCCGTGTCGGCCAAGTACTTTTTCGAACCGATACAGTGGCAAACCGTCGACGTATTTGGTGGTCAGCAGCATCGCCAGGACGCTGGGACTGGCCATGCTCTTTTCGATCAGTTGTGCCGGTTTGTCAGCAGTGACCGGTGCCGTTTCACAACCACGGCACGCGTAGACCTTGCGGATGTGTTTGATGACGCGGATCTGCATCGGCACGATTTCCAGCTGTTCGCTGGTTTCTTCGCCGATGACGTGTTTGCGGCAACCGCAAAGGCAAGTCAGTTCGTGTTCGGGCAGTTCGTGGATGACTTCAATGCGCGGCAGGTCGGCGGATAGCGGTTTGCGTTTACCGCGGCGCTGGGTCGGGGCAACGACTTCTTCGTCTTCAGCAATACCTTCTTCCAGCACGGCAACGCTTTCGGCTTCGTTGAACAGCGCCAATTGCGGTGTCTCAGCGTCGACCGTCTGCTCGGATTTGCGGCCAAATAAACGGTCACGTAGCAACTTGATCTGTTCTTTCAGATCAACAATCTGGCCCTTGTCCAACTGACGCTCACTGAGCATCTGCACAAGCATTTGCTTGAGCAGAACAGGATCATCAGGGAGCATTTCGGGCATCAAATTCATGCCCGGATTATATCCGATCAGGCGACGAATCGAGGGGTTAAAACTTGATGTGGGCGGTTGCGCCAGAGGTCAAAGCCGTCCAGTAACCAGTTCAACTCTTGCACGCTCAGCACGATAGCTTCATCGCTGAGCTCAGGTGATGTTTTGAAACGTTCGGACTCCAGGCGCTTGAGCCAAAGGCAAAAGCCGTTGCGCTCCCAATAGAGGATTTTTACTCGATTACGGTGGCGATTCAGAAAAACGAAAAGCACGGGATCGAACACCGCGACCTTGATATCCAATTCGACGAGGGCGGACAGGCCGTCGATGGATTTTCGGAAGTCCACGGGTTTGGGGTACAGATAAACTTTTTCGACTTTGGCGTCGGGACGCATCATGGTTGCGAGCTCCTGAAAGAGATCAAGAGCACAGCATCAGGCTTCAACTGGCGGCTTTGAATGTGGGTACGGTGGATCGCTTACGTCCTTCAAGCCATGGCTGATTACCGAATCCGCACCGTCACCCAAGTATTGGAAAACATCGCCTTTCGCGCAGAAATCGGCTGCGACACGGTGGTGCTGTCCGACTTCTCCAAACTACTGGCCATACCATTGCGTGATGGCTGCGATTTGATGGATGTGATTGGCAGACGGTTGCGAGCGCAGGCTGCGGAGTGAATGCAAAACGGGCGACCTATGGGTCGCCCGTTTCACATTGTGCATTCAACCAAAATTGCCCCATCGCGCCTTTACTTCGGAACGATGATTGGAATGACCATTGGCGTCGCAGGTGCAGGCGGGTTCATCATGCCTTCGCTTTTCACCACGAGAACACCCTTGCGTTTGATCGTTTCGAACAAACGCTCAGTGGCTGCAGTATCGACATACCCGCCCTCGTCAATGGAGGCATTCAGCGCTATCTGACGTCGCTCCTCAGTCAACTGGAGCTGGTTGGTCCGCAAGAACGAATAAAGGGAGATCTTTTTGAGCGCCGACAAATCAACGTGCACGATCTCCACATACTTCAGCGCTTTGGCATCCCATCCCTGAACATAAAGCCCCTTCTCCGTCAGCGCATAGGTGCAGAAATAGTAAGTACCGGTGTTCGAACCGGGCGTAGCAATAATCAGCGAGCAACGTCCGTGCTGGAGAATGGGATCACTCAATTCCGGATAGTCTTTAACAATTTGCGCGGGGAACTGCGCTCGATCGTAGTAAATCGTCGCCTTGTCGTAGGGGTTGTGTTGCAGCCTGAAAACAGTGCTGTCAGGCCCAAGAGGCCCCAGAAACAAGAGAAACGCATCGAATAGCCCTTACCGTAGAAATAAAGTATTGAATGACAAAACTGACAGCTCTTACCTATTTGGCCGCCCTCCCAGAAGAACCTTTCGACTTACATAAACAGTTAAAACTGCAGCATGAGTAGGATTTTAATGTTGACTCTAAATCGGCTAATGAGAGTTCCTTTCCGCTCTAACAGCTTCAACATTTGGTGTGGCTTGCCTCAGGCAAGAAAAAGCGCGCTGCCAACCAGCAAGTAGCGGTTGAAGCTATGAAGATCATGAGCATTTCAAAAATATAATCCAAGAATCGGGCGCTCTTGACTCCGCGCACTACAGCCGTAACAAACAACAATGCCCACAACATGGCAAGGCAGCCCCCCGCCAAGGAAAGAACCACACAGTTGCGCGGTGTCCTGTTGACTTTCAGCCACGCGACCACCAGTGCGAACCCCAGAAATGGCAGAAAAAACACGACCTGCGCGATTAGCGGAGCCACCACCGGCATCAACCGTAGTTCCGAGCCCCTTACCTCGCCCAACAGCCGTGGAGTGCTCGCCAAATGGGCGAGCAGTGCAACGAACTTGAAAATACCAGCGAAAAATCCCAGCACCAAGGGGCAGAGGAAGAAGGCCATGAATACTTTGCGGCGCGGGTAATTCAATTCACCCATGGCATACAACTTTTAGCGACAAATAAACCCGTCATTTCTCCCCCTCCCTTTACTCTTTTTTCCGTTCTTTCTCATCTGAAAGCGGTCACTTGGCCATCTTTAAAACTGTACAACCCCTCTAAAGCTCCAGAGATAGCTTCCAAATCAAAAATAACTTCAGACGAGAATAAAACAGGCAAAACCGTACGAATAACTTGTAACTCCGAAGAATAATCAGCCCAAGTTGGTTCGATCATCCCACTCCAGAAGCTAATACATTCGTCTGTGCGAACAAACATAACGGGTTGCAGATGCCCGATAGCAGAACTGTTATTCCAGTAAATATATCCTACGTACCTCGCTCCTTCATGAGTTTCAAACCACGTCCTGACGATGATTTGAAAATCCGCATCAATCGGTTCCCTGGAGCGCACAGGACGCACTGCCAGCTCGTTTTCGACCGTTTCATCCATAGGAAAATACCAAACCCCATGTTCCTCAATGTCCCGCGCCGTCAAATCGTATATTTGCTTATCACACATGACCAACCTATATAATTAAACCCTTAATAGAAAAGTACAGAAAAAACGGGACACCCATTAGCACTTAACGCTTAAATCTCTGTCACCCCAGTACATTTTTAGCGCCCCTGCACTGCCTTTTCTAACAGCTTAGAATTCCTAAAAAACACCGCCCCACAAACATCACCACTACCCCCCATAAAGATGGGTAAATAAGTGATCAATTTTCTCACTACAAACGACTGAATTTTGGGAAAAATCCAAGAAATCGGACACTGCAATCAATCCTCTGAGTTCAACAGGGATATCTTCTGCCCTAGCAAATACACTGGGCATCAAATATCGAAAGTAGTCGCCCATTACAGTACCCCCATCATATCCAACAGGAAAATCCTCACCAGGCGCACTTCCCTCCACACCATGAAAAACGTAAAAACCTTTAATTGATGGCAAACTATACTCCGTCAACTTCCCACTAAATAATGACCTCGCGGCAACCCAACCTTCAACCTCTTGCCGAGACAAAGTATGCCTATAAGCATTAGCTGAATAAAAACCCAAAATCGTCTGCCCTTTTTTATTTTCCGGATAATCAGTAAACTCTGCAGACTCTTCCCACATAAACTCATTAAACCTATCAAGCCTTCCATCTATATCTGAAACTTCCACCAGCACAGATGGAAGCGATCCAAAGCAATTATTTACCATAACTGCAATGGCACCGCTTTTATCCATTGCGAACCAAGTAATCAGCTCGCCGAAACCGGGTTTCCAATTCTTATTCAGAGTCATCACTTCTTCTCCGGCCAGACAACCTTACAGTTTGGACAGGTCTCAATAATTGCTTTCTGGGTGATACCCCCTTCTTCTCTGACTGTTTTTGGCCGCAAAGCATCAGTAAATTTTATACCTGCTGGATTTACTCCCAATCTTACCAGCTTGTCAACCGCCGCCACTTCTGCACAAGCACCTGCCGCATTTCTACACAAACTAGTAAGCTCGCCAATCTTAACACCAAGCTGACTCTCTATATAATTAACGGTGCGCACATCCAGAGTTTCAGCGGTGATTTTCCCATTGCTGCTCCCCACGGCTACTTTCCCGGACACCGGGTCATAAGCACCTATCATTGTGGCAACTTTTGACGCTTGGGTATTACTAGGAAATGCATTGATGGCGTCCAGTAATTCCTGAGTGGCACGTTCCGAAAATTTATTGTTTACAGGGACATGCAGCACTGTCCTATCAAACAGTCCGACCGACTCACCAGACAAAAGCGAGCTATTCCAATAAGGGCTTGTAACCGGTGCAGTATTGACACCTGATGAGTTTGGTAACTTTGTCCCCGGGACTCTGACGCTGGCTACGCCCAGAGCCCCCACCACTATGTTTCCAACAGCGTTCCAGAGATCACCATTAAACGCCTGATCCACGCCATAACCAGCCTGGAGTACACCATTGGCCGCTGCTGCGATTCGTATGCCAGCCCCTAATGAACCAGTAAGGCCATACAACGCAGGGTTACCGAGGTTCGAAAGGCCCTGTTGCTCGTTGTTGATACGCAAATAGCCTTGAGCATCTGTATAGATCAGCTCGTTTTCACTTTTTGGCCTGACCCAGGCCAGTTGATCGAAAAAGCCACCAGCTTGTGCTCGCAACGCGTCTGCTAAGGCGTTTTTTGCATCGGTGGTCCCGGCATAGGGGTAGATGCCATCTGAATTTGGACCGTTTTGGACTAATGCATTCGCAAGGGCACGAGCTACGTCCTCACCGTATTTGAGCGCCATATCGTATGTGTATACCTGCACATACGCATTTAGCTCCGCGAGTTCCATGGCCGAGAGCGAGCTTTTGTCCAGTCGATACTTCGCAAGAAGATTGTCGCTTCGTTGATCAGCGCCCTCCAGCTCCACCAGTTGCCTGGCGGCGCCAATTCCATTTGTTTCTTTGAACTCTTCACGCGCTTGATCACGTTTGGCTTCGGCGTGATCGCCCAGAAAGTTGTACTGCGTTGCATTCGCCGCCACCGCAGCGCCCACCCCGACATCGCCCCCGGAAGCCGCTGCGCCTAGCACACCGACAATTTGCGACAGCGCGAGGAGGTTAGCCTGGGCCTGGTTGTATTCCGCAGAGCCCGGGACAAGGTTCGAAGGCAAGAGCTTGTCACCGAGCAATCCGACCAGTATCTCGTTAGCGCCACCCGCCAACGCTCCGGTGCGGAAATCACCACCCATCGCTTCAGCCAGCAAGCCACCCAAACCCGCATGCAGGAGAATTTTTGCTAAACCGCCCTCCGGCAGGGGCAGATCGCCAATTTTTCCGGCCCCGACAGCGCCACCAATACTTGCGGCCACGCTAACAGCCGAACTGGCCAGATTGTCCTTCAAGCTTCCGCCGTAGACAGCCGTCTTGATCAGAGCATCGGCGGTGACCTTGATCGCCACAATCTGCATGCTCTTGGCGTCCAGCCCCAGTGCGCCCGGATTGTAATTGAGCCCTTGCATAACGCCGGCTGTCGCGGCGGCTGTCACATAGCCTTTGATACTGTCTTTCGAAGTAACGTCTTTGATGACCTTCCCAAGATTGCCTCGGTTGTCGATGGTGCTGACAGTGGCCTTTGTCGCAGCACTCACAGCGACCGCCTGCAACATCGTGTTCATGCCAGCCATCATTGGCCCCATGACGGCAGCCAACGCAATCGCGATGATGAGCTGCGAAGCCGGGCCTAGCCCCGAGTTCTGGTACTTGAACGACTCGTGGATTTCCTTGACCTGCCTCCAGTCCACATCACCGCGTGCTTCAGCCTGTTTCAACCAAGCCAATTGCGGATCAGCCTGGACCATTGCATCGATGGTCTGGCTGACACTCTTCTGGTCAATATGTTTGAGGTCGATTTGCAGACCTTCGACGGCTTTGATCGTGATGTTGCCTTTGGCAATCATCTGGGTCTGACGCAGTGTCTCGTCGGTATTGCCCTTGCCTTTCGATGACGTCCAGAACGCATCGCCATCACTCTTGGTATGGCTCTCGTCATGCAGGTCTTTCACCCCTTCAAAAACAATCGCCCCGCCACTGTCCAGCGTGATGTCCTTACCACTCTCCAGCTTCGCCACCTGATAGCGCTGATCGCCCTCGCTGATCAGCGTCAAGTTGCCACCGGTCTTGATCTCACTGCCCACATGGGTGATCTGCGTGACTTCATCGCGCCGGGTTTTCTCGGCGCCCCAACCACCCTTCTCCTTCATGTCATACAGCGTGTAATCCTTGTTCTGCGCCGCCAGCAGATTCAGGTCATTGCCGGCATACACATACGCCTCGTTCCCCGCGCTGATTTTGCTCGCGATCAGCGTCGTGTCCCTACCGGAGCGGGTGATCACATTGCCGCCAGCACTGAACTCCGCCGCTTTCTGAACGGTGTGGTTGTCCTCTTCGTGAATGCGTTTTTTGCCGTCCTTGCTGCGGGTTTCGACGTTGTGTTCGTCGCCGGCCGAGGCCAGGGTGAGGTCGCGCCCGGCGTCGGCGGTGAGGTTGCCTTCGGCCTTGGCGGTGCTGGCGATGACGTTGATGTCGCGGCCGGCGTTGAGGGTCAGGTTGCCGCCGCTGGTGACGCTCGAGGCCAGGTTTTCCACGGTGGTGGTGATGGTGGAACGATGGCCGCCATTTGCCAGTTCGTGGATTTCGCTTTCGTTGCGTGTGGCCAGCAGGTTGAGGTCGCGGGTGGCGCTCAGGCTGGCATCGCCGCCGCTGTTGATGGCCGATGAGTTGGTCAGGTCGCGGGCGGATTTGATGGTCAGCGTGTCGCGGGCGCTGATGCTGCCGCCGTCGTCGACCAGGGTGCGCATGCCGGAGCCTGCACCCACGGCGATGGCGGTGCGGTCGTTGACGATGTCGCCCTTGAGGGTGCTGAGGCTGACCTGGTTGCCGCGAATTTCGCCGGCCAGGGCGTTGCGAATGCTGTCCGTGGCCATGAGGCTCAGGCGTTCGTTGGCTTCGACCAGACCGCCCTGATAGAGGCTGCCTTTGACGTTGGCGGACAGGTCGTGGGTGCCGCGCAGGGTGCCGACGTTGACCAGGTCGTTGCCGGCGATCAGGGTCAGGTCGCGGCCCTGGATCAGGCTGCCGCCGCGCACGTTGCGTGATTCGGCTTGCGCCAGATACAGCACCGGTACCAGCACTTTCTGACCGTCGACGATGCGCTCTTCCATCCACACGATGTCGTGGGTCAGGGCCGCGACCTGCTCGGACGTCAGTCTTACGCCCACGGACAGGTTCAACGCGGTTTTGCTGGTCAGGGCGTTATCCATCAGATAACGGAATTGCTCTTTATCGTCGTTCAGCCCGTTGGCGAGAAAACGCTGGCCGGTCTGGGCCAGCACGGCGTCGCTGATCAAACGGGATTCATAACGACCGTCGCCGAGGCGGCGCGCGGCTTCATCGGCGCTGAAGTTGAGCTTGCCCAGCAGGTAATCGGAACTCATGAACGGCGCGGACTGAGTCAGCTCCGGGTTGGTTTCGATCAGGTAACGGCTTTGCGGATTGCGACTCTGCACGAACATCCCGTACGGCCCTTGGGGCAGTCGGAAGGTCGAAGACGCCGTCGGGTCCACGGCGGCAAACGGCACACCCCGGAAGTCGACCGGGACGAAGCTGACTTGCTTCACGCCTTCGGCGTCCACGCGTTCGATGCGCGTGATGTCCTTGGGCGCCTGGGCGCTGGTGTCGGTGCTGCGTTTGCCCAGGTTGATGTTGATACCGCCGACCGAGGCCGTCTGCTCGCTGCTCAGCGAACCGGTCAGTTGGCCGTAGGTGTTCTCGTAAAGCGTGCCGTTCTGGATGTTGTGGGTGACGTTCAGCCTGACGTTGCCACCGGCTTGCAATACAGCGGCGTAAACGTTGTTGCCGTTTTCATTCCAGGTGGTGACGTCGCTCTGCACGGCGAATCGATCGTCG
This sequence comes from Pseudomonas sp. ZS1P83, assembly GCF_054897825.1. Taxonomy (NCBI): domain Bacteria; kingdom Pseudomonadati; phylum Pseudomonadota; class Gammaproteobacteria; order Pseudomonadales; family Pseudomonadaceae; genus Pseudomonas; species Pseudomonas sp. ZS1P83. The sequence continues at coordinate 849,611 of NZ_CM142706.1, read as the reverse complement.
CTTGAACGGTCGCTGAGTTCCTTGAAACGCACTTCATCGAAATTGCCTGCCGCGGTCGCCGCATTGAACGCCGGAACATCGATGTACTCCATCTGGTCCCAGAGGCTGTTGTCGATACGGCCGGGGGTACCGATTGTCACTATCCGCTGCCCCGAACGTGACGCTGCCCCCTGGTTGAGCAGGCTGTCGGCGGTCAGGTCGAGGTTGCCGTTGGCCGCCATCAGGCTGTAACGGTTTTCGACCTGATTGGCGTGGACGGTGAGGTTTTTGCCGGCCACCAACCGCGAAGCGCGAGAGTCCTTGAGTACCGTGTCGTTGAATTGAGTAATGATGGTGATCTTGCCGCGTTTCCAGCCGTCGCCACCACCGCAGTGCTGGCCGCATTTCCACTTCAGGCTGCCGGAAGATTGCCCGGACGTCAGTTCGAATTCGGATTTGGCGTTCACCAGCGACGCGACGTTGATGTCGATGTCGCCTTCGCTTTCGACAGTGGCCGACAGGTTGCTGAACGAGGCCGCTCGGCCACCATTCAGGGCACTGAAGGTCAGGTTGCCGCGGCTGTAGATGTCGCCGTAATAGTTGCTCAGGCTGTTGCCGTGCAACTCCATCGCACCGCCGCTGAACAACAGGGTATCGGCGCCGTTACTGATGCCGTTGGCTGCGTTGAGAGTGACCTTGCCTTGGGCACCAAGGGTACCTTTGTTATCGATCCGGGCCGCCGTCACCGTCAGGTTTTGATTGGCGATCAGGCGGCCGAGGTTGTCGAGCGTGCCGCGCAGGGTCAGTTCGGCGTCCCCGCCACTGACCAGACGCCCGTCGCGCTGGATCAGGTCGTTGGCGCCGATGGTCAGTTTTTGCTTGGCCGAGATTCGGCCACTGTTGAGCAGATTGCCGCCCAGGGTCAGCGACAGGTTGCCGTCACTGAGCAGCTCGCCGGCGTTGTTCAGGTTGGCGACATTCAGGCTCAGCGCCGAAGCGCTGGCGATACGGTCACCGGCATTGAGGGTCAGGTCTTGCGCGCTGGTGTAGGTCAGGCCGCCGTTGAGCTGCCAGGTACCCACCCCATTGACGGCGCCGATGTCCCAACTGCCGTTGCCCAGACCGGTGAGGCTGCCCTGGCTGCCGGTCAGGTTGTTCAAGTCGAGGTCGAATAGACCTTGCGCCGCGTGACGTACACGGCCACTGAGGTTATTGAGCTGAACGCCGCTGAGGGTCAGGTCCTGGCTGCCGATCTCGATGACGCCGTTCTGGTTGTTCAGGTTGCCGGTCAGTTTGATCTGACTGGACACGCCCCCGAGCGCGCGGACCTGGCCGCCGGCGCTGTTATTCAACTGGCCGCTGATGAGCTTCAGGTCGGTGGCCGACTCGATCAGCCCGCCCTGGTTGAGAATCTGGCTGACCGCTTCGAGCCCCAGCCGGGTGCCGCTGATTTCACCGCCGGCGTTGTCCAGGCTTGAGCCATCGAAGATGACCTGGTCTTTGGCGAACAACTTGCCAGCGCGGTTGGTCAGGCGAGTGACCGTCAACTCCAGGTCCCCCAACAGACTGGATATCAGCCCGGCCTTTCCGTTGACGGCGCTGTTGTCGAGGTCGCCGGCGGTGATCTCCAGACTGTCGGCCTGAAGGGTCCCGCCCTGGTTCTGCAGGCTGCCCTGGCCCAGCGCCAGTTCCCCGTGGCTGGCGTTGGCGAGGATCACACCTTGCTGGTTTTGCAGGCTTGTGCCGACGATTTTCAGGCCATCGCTGCCGGCGATGATCTGGCCTTCGTTGCGGTTGTCGACGGCCGTGCTGCTGATGTCCAGACGCTTGCCACGCAGGGTACCGCCACGGTTGTCGAGTTGGGTGAGCTGTTTGAGCAGCAGGCGATGATCAGCGGCGTCGACCATGCCGGTGACGTTGCTGAAAACTCCGGCGACTTTCAGTTCGATGGTGCCATCGCTGCTGACGATGCCGCCCTTGTCGTTGTTGCTCAGTTGCCTTGCGGTAACGTCGACGGTTTTACCGAACAGGACACCGGCACTGTTGTCGACCGTGCCACTCTCGATATGCAGACCGGCTTCGCTTTGAATCCGGCCCTTGAGGTTGAGCAACTGTGACTGACCGGGGGCCGTCTGCTTGAGGATCAACCGTGCGCCGTCAACGCCGGCCGCCAACAGGCCTTTATCGCTGTTGTCGAGGCTGGCGGCTTGCAGGTCCAGGCGATCACCCATGATCCGCCCGCCACGGTTGTCGATGCGCCCGCCTTCGGCGACCAGCAACACTTGCTGACCGGCCACGACACCTTGGCGGTTGTCCAGGCTGGCGGCCTGAATGTCCACGTCCCCATGGGTGGCCTGCAAACGACCCAGGGCATTGTTCAGGTGTTGAGTGACGATCAGCGTGAGCTTGCCGGCCTCGGCGCTTAAGGTGCCGTTGGTGTTCTGTGTGAGATGGTCGAGTGTCGTATGGACGGTGCCGCCCAGCAGCTTGCCCTCGGTGTTATCCAGGTCACGGCCAACAAGTTTGAGGCCCGTGCTGCCCTGAATCAGCCCTTGAGTGTTGTCCAGATCTTCGCTACCCAGAACGCTGTCTTCGGACGAGATCGTGCCTTGCGTGTTGTCGAGTTTGCCGCGGCTGGTCAGCTCGAGGGTTTTGCCCGTCAGGCGGGCGTTGCGGTTGTTGATGTTCTGGGCCTTGACGGTCAGTCGAGTCGAGGCCTGCACCTTGCCGTCGTGGTTATCGAGGTCTTCGTCGAGGGTCAGGCTCAGCGCACCGCCCTCGGCGCTGATCACGCCTTTTTGGCTGTTATCCAGGCGGGTGGCGTTGACGGTCACTTCATCGGCAACCAGCGTGCCGCCGTGGTTGAGCAGTTCGCCGCTGGACAATGACAGGGCGGTCTGCGCCTGAATTTTGCCTTTGCCGTTGTCCAGACGCTCGCTGGCTGTGACTTTGGCGTCGGTCTGATTGGCCGCGATCAAACCGTTGGTGTTGTCGAGTTGACGGGTGTCGAGGTCCAGACGTCCGGCAATCATTTTGCCGTCGCCGTTCTTCAACTCCCGGGCTTTGAGCGTCAGGCTGCCGCCGGCGATTTCGATGCGGCCCTGGCGGTTGTCCAGGCTGTCGAGGGTCAGGGTCGCCGCCTGGCCATCGGCGAAGCGGATCAGACCGTTGAGGTTGACAATGGCCGGGGCGTTGAACGCCAGACTGCCTTCGCCGAAGATCCGCGCATTGAGCCCTTGGTTGAGCAATCGAGCGGCGTTGAGCGTGACGTTGCGTCCCTGAATGATGCCGTTCTGGTTGTCGAGTAAGCCACCGGTCTGCGCGCTCAAGGAACGGCTGGCCAACAGGCTGCCGCTGTTGCTCAGGGCCTGACTGTTGAGGACAAGATCACCGCTGGCGTTGCGGCTATTGTCGGCATTTACACCGGCTTCGATGACACCGAGGTTGGTCAGTTTACCGCCGCTACTCAGACGCACTGTGTCCCTGGCGGCGAGGCTTTGACGGTTAACCAAGTCTTCGGCGGTCTGCACGGCCAATTGCGTTCCGGCGTACACCGGACCTTGGGCATCGAGGCTTCTGGCTTTGATGTCAACGACATTGCTGGCGGTGGCTTTGACCATGCTCAGGTGGCCGTTGACGTCGATTTGAATATCTCCGGCGCTTGTCGCCAGTTCCGCCGCCAGCTTCACGCCGACGCCCTGCTCGGTGCCGACCAGTTTGATCGCCCCGGCGTACATGCCGCCCAAGGCCGAGGAGTCGATAGCCAATTGCGGCTTGGCGCTGCCGTCGTCGGCGCGGGCGGTGGCGCTGAGATTGTCGGCGTTGACGTCGTTGCGACCGGCAATGAGGGTCAGGTTTTTCGCGTGGATTTCAGCGTTGATTTTCGCGCTGCGGGTGATGATTTCGAAGCGGTCGACACGGCTGGCATCAAGGCCCGTCCCCTCGATGGAGACACTGCCCTGATCGACCTGGAAACGATCCAGACGACCGCCGCCGTCGAGCACGGGTTTGCCGGTGGTCAGGGTCACGCGCGGGGTGTTAATGAAGCCGCAACCGTTGCAACTGATGCCATACGGGTTGGCGACGATCACGCGCGCCGACTGCCCCGCCACTTCGGTGTAACCGCGCAACTGGCTCGGGTTGCCGCCAATGACTTCGTTGAGGATCGTCTGCGCCGCACCGCTGTTTTTCAGGTGCGGGTTGCCAATGATGAGGCCGCCCAACTGCGAGGCCAAGGTCTGGGTCGAACCGTTGTTGAGGATGACCCCTTGGGCGCTGACGTTGTAATCGTGAAACTGGTTATGCGACAGACCACTGCCATTGGGGGTGGCGATGTTGATGATCTGCACCCCGTTGCCGGCGTGATCCAGCGTGGTGCCCGGCGTGCTGACGACGATGCCCTCGGCCTGGGCCCATATCGGTTGCCAGAACATGACGTTGGCCAACAGGAACGCCAACCCGCGCTTGGGCATGCCCCAGAAGTGTTCACGGGTTTTTACGGCAGCAGCGGGTTGGCCGGCCAGAAAGGCCAGTTGGCGAACGTCCATGATCGAATCTCGTTTAAAGCAGAATTTAGAGGAAGAAATCCACGCGGAAATAGATCGGCGCTTCGCGCTCGGTCAGGGTGTCCGGGCGTTCCAGGGAATGGGCAAACGTCACGCTGGCGGCCACATGCTGACCGCGCGCAAACAGTTCCACCGAGTTGCTGGACATGCGCCCGTGTTGATCGCCGTTGTAGCGATCGCCCCGAATCACGCCCTGGTCGTAGCCGAGGCTGCTGCCGTACTCGGCGAACACCGGGCGCAGCCATTCCAGCGTCACCGGGCGGCTCCAGCGCAGGTCGTTGCGCCAGTAGCCGCCGCTGTCGCCGGACAAGGATTGATCCTTGTAACCGCGAATCGACGACTGCCCGCCGAGGCTGGTGCGCTGCGGGCTGAACAGCACATCTTCGCTGCGTTGGCCGGTCATCAGGCTGGTGAAACTGAAGGACTCGCCCCACACCTTGAACGGCTGCAGGTAACTCGCGGTGGCGGTGTATTTGCGGTAGCGCGCGTTCGGCTCGCCGGGACCAGGATGGCCATTGCTCTGGGCGTCGAACGCGCCGATGCCTTGCTGCATACCGAGGTCGAGGTTGACGAACGCACTGCCGACCCGCCGACCGTGGTTGATGCCGAACTGCGCTTCGCTGAGGCGGTTGCTGCTCAGCTTGAGCTTGCTGTCTTCGATGAAATTGTTGCTGCGCAGGTACGAGAGCCCGGTGCTGAGGGAGGTCTTGCTCACGGCATCGCGATGGATCACACGCTCGGCGCGCAACTGATGGTTTTGGCTGTCGCCGGTCTGCTTGAAGTTGAAGCCGTTAGCTTGAGCTTGCGAGCGGTACTCGCTCTGGCTGTAGGTGTAACTGAAATTCCACCAACCCCACGGCAGGTTGTAATAGAGCATCGCGTTGTTGGACGTGTGCTGGTGATCGGTCATCGCGTCGTGGCCACCACGCAGCATCAACTGATCGGCAAGGCCCAGCGGACTGTCCCAATCAAACGTCGTGCCCCACTGCTGCTCGCCGGTGCTGCGCTGGCCATCATTGCTGCGGGACAACCCGGCACGCCAGGGCTTTTGCGGGGTGTTCTTCACCAACACTTCGCTGCCACCGACGTTCTTGCCCGGCGTCAACTCCATCTGCGCCTGGTTCGACGGCAAGCGGTTCAACTGATCGACCAGTTGCTCGATCTCACGCAAATTGACCAGGTCACCGGTCTTGCCGGGAAAAGCCATGTTCAGTTCACGGTCCGACAGCTTGCTGTCGTCTGCGCCCTTCAATCCTTCAAGTCGTCCCTCGACCACCAGCACCTTCAAATGCCCGCCGGACAAATCCTGCTGCGGCAAGTAGGCACGGCTGGTGACCAGGCCTTTTTCGATGTAGTGGTCGGTGATGACTTTCAGCAGTTCATTGAGCTGGGTAACGCCCAGGCACTGGCCGATATAGGGCTTGAGCAGACGATTTTTATCGCTGTCCGAGAGACTGTCGGCGCCTTTGAGTTCGATGTCCTTGATCGGAAAACAACGGGCGTCGGCGGGGGCTGCCGGTTGCGTAGGTTTGGCTGTCTTGCCGGGCAATTCCTTGAGCTCTTCGAGACGCCGACGCTGCTCTTCGAGCAGGCGATCCTGACGTTCGCGGATCAGATCGGTTTCACCAGGGGTGGGAGCGGCGTGAGCAAGATTTAGCGGAGAAAGGCACAGCAAAGCCAGGCACAACCTCGCCACGAGGGCGGGTGGGTACATGTTCGATCCCTCGAAATGGAGATTGATAGCAAAATAGTGGCGCGATATTAGATGGCCATTATTCTGGCGTCAATTAATGATTGGATCCAGAGCGTAATCGACGAGCGGAAACACCTAAATCGGACGGTTCCGGCGCAACGACGGGAAACGTCTTGAAGTGATGTCGAAAACGTCTGGCAGAGGTAGGACGTTTCCGAGGACCGCTCTATGGGGCTGATCACGAGTGAACTTTCACAATCACGCGGCCTCAACCGATTAACCGCCCGCCACGGAACCGAGGCCCACCCCAATGAAAACCCTGCTGAAACTCACCCTCGCCGCCACCCTCGCCTGCGCCCTTCCCGTCTGGGCCTGCACCCCCGAGGAAGCCACCGCCAAACGCGAGCAACTGGCCAAGGAAGTCACCAAACTCACCGAGCAGAACCCGGCCGAGGCCAAGGAGATCAACGCTGAGTTGCAGAAGATGGATTTGGGCACAGCCAGCAAGGATTTGCCCGACAAGTGCCAGCTGATCGATCAGCGACTCAAAGAGTTGGAATCGGCGGAGAAAAAAACCGAGGGTTGATCCAACCCAGGAATTCCAGGCATAAAAAAACCGGACATTTGTCCGGTTTTTTATGGGTCGCGACGCGGCTTTATTCAGCAGCTGGCGCTTCCGGCTTGCGGCGCTTGAGCGGGGCCATGCCGTCCTTGCTGACCAGCGACAGGGCGTCGGTCTTCGGGCGGTTGGCGATTTTGCGTTTGGTCGGAGCCTTGGCGCCGGTTTTCTTCTTGTCGCCTTTGGCGTCGACTTTTTTCTTCTTCACGCCAACGGCTTTGCCCGAGGCCTTGACCTTTTTCGGTCCGCCGTAGGTGCCTTTGACTTCCTTGATGGTGCGGCGCTCGAAGCTCTGCTTGAGGTAGCGCTCGACGCTCGACATCAGGTTCCAGTCGCCGTGGCAGATCAGCGAGATGGCCAGGCCATCGTTGCCGGCACGGCCGGTACGACCGATACGGTGAACATACTCGTCGCCGCTGCGCGGCATGTCGAAGTTGATCACCAGGTCCAGGCCATCCACATCGAGGCCGCGAGCGGCAACGTCGGTGGCAACCAGAATTTTCACGCCGCCCTGCTTCAGGCGGTCGATGGCCAGCTTGCGGTCCTTCTGGTCTTTGTCACCGTGCAGCACGAACGCTTTGTATTCCTGCGCCACCAGGCGGCCGTAGATTCGGTCGGCCATGGCCCGGGTGTTGGTGAACACGATGGCCTTCTGGTAGGTCTCGTTGGCCAGGAGCCAGTTCACGATCTGTTCTTTGTGCTGGTTGTGGTCAGCGGTGATGATCTGCTGACGGGTGGTCGCATTCAGATCGCTGACGTTGTTCAGCTGCAAGTGCTCAGGGTTATTCAACACCTTGGCGACCATCTCGCGCAGGCCCGAACCGCCGGTGGTGGCGGAGAACAGCATGGTCTGCTGGCGGTTGGTGCACTCTTGCACCAGACGCTGCACGTCTTCGGCAAAACCCATGTCGAGCATGCGGTCGGCTTCGTCGAGGACCAGGACTTCGACTTCTTTGAGGTCGAGGTTGCCGGCGTTCAGTTGCTCGATCATCCGGCCCGGCGTACCGATCAGGATGTCCGGCACCTTGCGCAGCATGGCGGCCTGGACCTTGAAGTCTTCACCGCCGGTGATCAGGCCGGACTTGATGAACGTGAACTGCGCAAAGCGCTCGACTTCCTTGATGGTCTGCTGCGCCAGCTCGCGGGTCGGCAGCAGGATCAGGGTCTTGATGCTGACGCGGACTTTAGCCGGGCCGATCAGTCGGTTGAGGATCGGCAAAACGAATGCAGCGGTTTTGCCGCTGCCGGTTTGCGCTGTCACCCGCAGGTCACGCCCTTGGAGCGCCAGCGGAATAGCCGCTGCTTGCACAGGCGTTGGCTCGACAAATTTAAGCTCGGCCACGGCTTTGAGCAGGCGTTCGTGCAGGGCGAATTGGGAAAACACGGGTGCTACCTCGAAGAAATACAAAAAAACAGCTGCATAGGGTAACGGTTTCGAGCGCTAAGGCCGAGTTTCTTTATACAAACGGCGCTAAACAGTGGTTTTTTTGTTGCGTCTTTTGTCCCCAAACGTCATCCAAAGCGTCTTAAATGCTCTAATCGCCCCGTCGCGTCCTACAGAAGAACCGTTTTCGCCCATGGATATCAAACAGCTCTGGCTCAACGTCCAAGACCTTTGGGGTGCCCTGGATCAGCATCCACTCCTGCATTCCAGCCTCGGGTTGCTGGTGTTGCTGGTGGTGGCGCTGGCCCTCGGACGAGTGGCGCGCTATCTGATCCTGCATGCAACCAAAATGCTTGGCCGCCAACCGGCGCTGCACTGGGTCAACGATTTACGCCACAACAAGGTTTTTCATCGTCTGGCACAGATGACGCCGTCGCTGGTCATCCAGTTCGGCCTGCACCTGGTGCCGGAGCTGAGCAAGACCAGCCTGATCTTCCTCGGCAACGTGGCGCTGGCGTTCACCATTCTGTTCCTGGTGCTGGCCATCAGTGCCCTGCTCAACGCCCTGCTGGACATCTACGCGCGCACTGAGCATGCCCGCACCCGCTCGATCAAGGGCTACGTGCAACTGGCGAAAATGGTGTTGTTCGTGTTTGGCGCGATTATCATTGTCGCGACGTTGATCGACCGTTCGCCGCTGTTGCTGCTGTCGGGTCTGGGCGCCATGTCGGCGGTAATTCTGTTGGTTTACAAAGATACCCTGCTGTCGTTCGTCGCCAGCGTGCAGCTGACCAGCAACGACATGCTGCGGGTCGGCGACTGGATCGAGATGCCGCAAGTCGGCGCCGACGGTGACGTGGTCGACATCACGCTACACACGGTCAAGGTGCAGAATTTTGACAAAACGATTGTGTCGATTCCGACCTGGCGCCTGATGTCCGAGTCGTTCAAGAACTGGCGCGGCATGCAACAGTCCGGTGGACGACGGATCAAGCGCAGCCTGTTCATCGACGCCAGCGGCGTGCGGTTCATCCGCGATGACGAAGAATTGAAGCTATCCCAGGTTCACCTGCTGACCGATTACATCAGCCGCAAGCAGGCTGAACTCAAGGCCTGGAACGAAGCCCAGGGCAATGTGGCGGCGATGTCGGCCAACCGTCGGCGGATGACCAATATCGGGACTTTCCGCGCCTATGCGCTGGCGTATTTGAAGAGTCACCCGGAGGTCCAGCCGAACATGACCTGCATGGTTCGGCAAATGCAGGCCACGGCCCAGGGTATTCCGCTGGAAATTTACTGCTTTACTCGCACTACGGCGTGGGCCGATTACGAGCGGATTCAGGGGGATATTTTCGATTACCTGCTGGCGGTGCTGCCGGAGTTTGGCTTGAGCCTGTATCAGCAGCCCAGTGGCGGTGACCTAAGAGCAGGATTGCTCCCGGCCATGTTAGGCGCGAGCCATATCCCTGAACCCGAAAAACACATCATGTAACACCTCGCACTGATCGTCCCCACGCTCCGCGTGGGAATGCCGCCCGGGACGCTCCGCGTCCCTTCCCGGATGTGACGCAGAGCTTCACTGGATGCATTCCCACGCAGAGCGTGGGAACGATCATGCGATGGCAGGCCTGCGTACACCCAACCGACTGATCCACACCGCCATTAGAATCACCGCCCCACCCAGGAACAACCGCCCCAGCGCTTCATGCTGATTCCAGATCAGCAGATTGATCAGCAATCCCACTGGCACATGCAGGTTGTTCATCACCGCGAGCGTCCCGCCATTCACCAGGCACGCGCCCTTGTTCCACCAGTACAACCCGAGCGCAGTCGAGACCAGGCCGAGGAAAACCAGCACGCCCCATTGCAGCGGTGCTTCGGGAAGGAAGTTCTGTTTGCCGAACAGCAGAAACGCTGGCAACGCCACCGCCAATGCGCCGAGATAGAAGTAACCGAAACGCCGATAATGCGGTAGATCGCTCGGATGACGGGCGACCAGATGCTTGTAGAGCACCTGCCCGGCGGCATAGGTGAAGTTGGCCAGCTGCAGCAGCAGGAACCCCATGAAGAAATCCGGGTTGATCCGGTCGTAGCGAATCACCGCCGCGCCCATCACCGCCACCAATGCGGCGATCAATGCCCATGGGTTGAAGCGCCGGTTCAGCGCGTCTTCGATCAAGGTCACGTGCAGCGGCGTGAGGATGGTGAACAGCAACACTTCCGGCACTGTCAGCACCCGAAAGCTCAGGTACAGGCAGACGTACGTCACGCCGAACTGCAACGCACCGATCAGCAGCATGCCGCGCATGAACGCCGGTTCAACCGAACGCCAGCGAGTCAACGGAATGAACACCAGCCCCGCCAGCACCACTCGCACCAGCACCGCAAAGTAACTGTCGACATGACCGGCCAGGTATTCGCCGATCAGACTGAAGGAAAACGCCTGAATCAGCGTGACAAAAAGTAGATAGCCCATGCTCGCCTCATTTTTAATGGCGGCGACAGTAACGGGTTTTGCCGGCCATCGCTAAATCCCGGGCAAAAAAAAGCCCGATCTCGCTAAAGCGTTCAATCGGGCTACAGCACTCAGGAGCAACAAGTGCAAAGGGAGGTTCGATGCGCGTAGAGCCTTGAAGGGGTTGCGCCAGGTCACTTGAACATCAAGGGATTATCTGGCGATTAAAGCCTCAGGCGACCTGGGCAAGCTTGGCGTTGGCCTGGTTCAGACCCTTCTCCTGGAAGTCGCCGCCCAGGTTCATGCCTTCGGCGTGAATAAAGGTCACGTCGTGGATCCCGATGAAGCCCATGACCTGACGCAGGTACGGTTCCTGGTGATCCGCGGTGCTGCCGGCGTAGATCCCGCCGCGAGCGGTCAACACATAGGCACGCTTGCCACTGAGCAGACCTTGTGGGCCGGTGTCGGTGTACTTGAAGGTCACGCCGGCACGCAGCACGTGATCGAGCCAGGCTTTCAACGTGCTGGGGATCGCGAAGTTGTACATCGGCGCGGCCATGACCAGCACGTCGGCGGCCAGCAGTTCGTCGGTCAGCTGGTTGGAGCGTTCAAGGGAAGCCTGTTCGACGTCATTGCGTTGTTCGGAGGGCTTCATCCACCCGCCCAGCAGGTTGATGTCCAGGTGTGGCACCGGGTTGACGGCCAGGTTACGCACCGTGATCTGGTCGGCCGGGTGAGTCGCTTGCCACTGGCTGATGAAGGTCTGGGTCAGTTGACGGGAAACCGAGTCTTGCTGACGGGCGCTGCTTTCGATGATCAGAACACGTGACATGGGATGTAGGCTCCATCTGAGAATGCTGTAAGGCGATGGAGTGAAGGTTAAACAGAGTTATATCGATGAAAAAGCGCAAATAACTGCTATAACCCATCAATAAATTCGTTTATAAGCGGAGCGTGACCCCTTGACGTGCTCCGCTGGATGTCATTTTGGGGTGCAACTCAGGTTGATACGCATCTTGATGATGGTCCGGGTGAATTTGGCGGTGGCATTGGTGTGTTTGCCAGCTGGCACTTCGATTTTGCGGGTGCGCGGCGCTTCAGGGCCATTGTTGAAAACCACCTTGCACGTCGCATCGGTGGTGCCGTAGTTGTTCACCTGGATGGAAGCAATGTCGTTATCCGTGTCAAACGCGTTGTAGTCGATGCTCAGGCCATTCAGCTGTTTTTGAACATCGATCGGATAAGCAAACGCCGTCAGCGGCAACATCGCCAGCAGCACACAACCCGATATCACCCAACAAAGCTTTTTCATTCAGCAGTCTCCAATAAGGACTGCCAGCTTAGGACAAGAGGAGCTATTCATGAAAGCGCCCCGCGTGACCCTTGATCAATGGCGAACGTTACAGGCCGTGGTCGACCACGGCGGTTTCGCCCAGGCCGCCGAAGCGCTGCACCGCTCGCAATCATCGGTGAGCTACACCGTGGCGCGCATGCAGGACCAACTCGGCGTGCCGCTGTTGCGCATCGACGGCCGCAAAGCGGTGCTGACCGAAGCCGGCGGCGTGCTGTTGCGCCGCTCGCGGCAACTGGTGAAACAGGCCAGTCAACTGGAAGACCTGGCCCATCACATGGAACAAGGTTGGGAGGCGGAAGTGCGGCTGGTGGTCGATGCTGCGTACCCGAGCGCCCGCCTCGTCCGCGCCTTGACCGCGTTCATGCCACAGAGCCGCGGATGCCGGGTGCGTCTGCGTGAAGAGGTGTTGTCGGGCGTTGAAGAAGTACTGCTCGAAGGCGTGGCCGATCTGGCTATCAGTGGTTTTAGCATCCCGGGTTACTTGGGCGCGGAATTGAGCGACGTCGAGTTCGTCGCGGTCGCCCATCCCGAGCATCCCTTGCATCGTCTCAATCGCGAACTGAATTTCCAGGACCTGGAAAGCCAGCTGCAAGTGGTCATCCGCGACTCCGGTCGCCAGCAGCCACGGGACGTTGGCTGGCTTGGCGCGGAACAGCGCTGGACCGTCGGCAGCCTGGCCACCGCCGCAACTTTTGTCAGCAGCGGCCTGGGTTTTGCCTGGTTGCCTCGGCACATGATCGAACGAGAACTCAAGGAAGGTCTGCTCAAGCTGCTACCGTTGGACCAGGGTGGAAGTCGCAACCCGAGTTTCTACCTCTACTCGAACAAGGACAAACCCTTGGGTCCGGCCACGCAGATTCTTATCGAACTGCTGCGCACTTTCGACACTGCGCCGCTGGATGCACCTTTCGCCGCCCCTGAACAAGCCTGACACGGAGTGTAAACATGGCCTATTTCGAACACGAAGGTTGCAACCTGCACTATGAGGAATATGGCCACGGCACGCCGTTGCTGTTGGTTCACGGGCTGGGTTCCAGCACCCTGGACTGGGAAAAGCAGATCCCGGCGCTGTCGGCCCGCTACCGGGTGATCGTCCCGGATGTGCGCGGTCACGGTCGCTCCGACAAACCCCGCGAGCGCTACAGCATCGCAGCGTTCAGCGCCGACCTGGTCGCCTTGATCGAGCATTTGAATCTAGGCCCGGTCCATTATGTGGGCCTTTCCATGGGCGGCATGATCGGTTTTCAACTGGCCGTTGATCAGCCGCAATTGCTCAAAAGCCTTTGCATCGTCAACAGCGCGCCCGAGGTCAAACTGCGCAGCCGCGACGATTACTGGCAGTGGTTCAAGCGCTGGAGCCTGATGCGCGTCCTCAGTCTGGGCGCTATCGGCACGGCCCTGGGCGGCAAGTTGTTTCCGAAACCCGAACAAGCCGAATTGCGTCAAAAGATGGCCGAGCGCTGGGCAAAAAACGACAAACATGCTTATCTGGCCAGCTTCGATGCGATCGTTGGCTGGGGGGTTCAGGAACGACTTTCGAAGGTCTCCTGTCCAACCCTCATCGTCAGCGCCGACCGTGATTACACACCGGTCTCGCTGAAAGAGGCCTATATAAAACTGCTGCCCGATGCGCGGCTGGTGGTGATCGCCGATTCGCGCCACGCCACCCCGCTCGATCAACCCGAACGCTTTAACCAAACCCTGCTCGAGTTTCTCACCGCAGTCGACACCACCCCACTCAGGATCACTGACCCATGCTGAAAAAAATCGCCCTCGTCGCTGGCTCCGTTCTGTTTGCCGCCAACCTGATGGCCGCAACGCCCGCCGCCAAGGCGCCGCACGTGCTGCTGGAGACCACTAATGGCCAGATCGAAATCGAACTGGACTCGGTCAAGGCCCCGATCAGTACCAAGAACTTCCTTGATTACGTCAACAGCGGCTTCTACAACAACACGATTTTCCACCGTGTGATTCCTGGGTTCATGGTCCAGGGCGGTGGTTTTACTAAAGAGATGACGCAAAAAGAAACCAAGGCACCGATCAAGAACGAGTCCAAAAACGGTCTGCATAACGTCCGTGGCACGCTGTCCATGGCCCGCACCTCTAACCCTGATTCGGCCACCAGCCAGTTCTTCGTCAACGTCAAAGACAACGACTTCCTCGACAGCGGTGACGGCTATGCGGTCTTCGGTAAAGTCGTGAAAGGCATGGACGTGGTGGACGTCATCGTCAACTCGCAAACCACCACCAAGAGCGGCATGAAAGATGTGCCGGCCGACCCTGTGTTCATCAAGTCGGCCAAAGTCATCGACTAAGCTAAACAGGAAGTCTTGAGCGGCTGCCGGAGTGCGCCGCTCACACTGTTCAAAGGAGAGCCCGTGCGCGGGCGGAGAACTGATGCTTTATCGCCGTTTTGAGAAACTGATCGACATATTCCGCGATGCCCCGACGGCCGCTCCGCCGGATCGGGTTCTGCCTTTCTATACCTATTACCTGAAGCAGGTCTGGCCGAGTTTCGCTGCCCTGCTGTTCGTCGGTCTGATCGGTGCGCTGATCGAAGTGGCGCTGTTCAGCTACCTGAGTCGCATCATCGACCTGACCCAAGGGACGCCTGACGTCGAGTTCTTCAAGGAACACGGCATCGAGCTGGCCTGGATGGCGGTGGTAGCCCTGGTTTTTCGGCCGATTTTTGTTGGCCTGCATGACCTGCTGGTGCACCAGACCCTGAGCCCCAGCATGACCAGCCTGATCCGCTGGCAGAATCACAGTTATGTGCTCAAACAGAGCCTGAATTTTTTCCAGAACGACTTCGCCGGGCGCATCGCCCAACGCATCATGCAGACCGGCAACTCGTTGCGCGATTCGGCCGTGCAGGCAGTGGACGCGCTGTGGCATGTGCTGATCTACGCGATCAGTTCGCTGGTGCTATTCGCCGAAGCCGACTGGCGACTGATGATCCCGCTGCTGACGTGGATCGCCGCTTATATCGGCGCCCTCTGCTACTTCGTGCCACGGGTCAAGGAACGTTCGGTGGTGTCGTCCGATGCGCGTTCCAAACTCATGGGGCGGATCGTCGATGGCTACACCAACATCACCACCCTGAAGCTGTTCGCCCACACCAATTTCGAGCAGCAGTACGCCAAGGAAGCGATCGAAGAACAGACCGTAAAAGCCCAACTGGCTGGCCGTGTGGTCACCAGCATGGACGTGGTCATCACCAGCATGAACGGCTTGCTGATCGTCGGCACCACCGGCCTGGCCCTGTGGTTATGGACGCAGTCGCTGATCACCGTAGGCGCCATTGCCCTGGCCACCGGCCTGGTGATTCGTATCGTCAACATGTCCGGCTGGATCATGTGGGTGGTCACCGGCATTTTCGAAAACATCGGCATGGTCCAGGACGGTTTGCAGACCATTTCTCAACCGGTCAGCGTCACCGATCGCGAGCAGGCCAAACCGCTGTCGGTCACCCGTGGCGAAGTGCGTTTCGAGCACGTGGATTTCCACTACGGCAAGAAGAGCGGGATCATCGGCGACCTTAATCTGACCATCAAGCCCGGCGAGAAAATCGGTCTGATCGGTCCGTCCGGCGCCGGCAAGTCGACCCTGGTCAACCTGCTGCTGCGCCTCTATGACGTGGAGGGCGGAGGCATCCTCATCGACGGGCAGAACATTGCTGAAGTCGGCCAGGAAAGCCTGCGCGAGCGCATCGGCATGATCACCCAGGACACGTCCCTGCTGCATCGCTCGATCCGCGACAATTTGCTGTACGGCAAACCCGACGCCACCGACGCCGAACTCTGGGAAGCGACAAACAAGGCCCGAGCCGACGAGTTCATCCCGTTGCTGTCGGACGCCGAAGGCCGCACCGGTTTCGATGCGCATGTCGGTGAACGCGGGGTGAAACTCTCCGGCGGCCAGCGCCAGCGGATTGCGATTGCTCGCGTGCTGCTCAAGGACGCGCCGATCCTGATAATGGACGAGGCGACCTCGGCGCTGGACTCAGAGGTCGAAGCGGCCATCCAGGAAAGCCTCGAAACCCTGATGCAGGGCAAAACCGTGATCGCCATCGCCCACCGGCTCTCGACCATCGCCCGGATGGACCGACTGGTGGTGCTGGAAAACGGCAAGATCGCCGAAACCGGCAGCCACGCCGAACTGCTGGCCCATGGCGGGTTGTATGCGCGATTGTGGCAGCACCAGACGGGTGGGTTTGTCGGGATCGACTGAACCGTGTGCACAACACGAATCCTGTGGGAGCGAGCTTGCTCGCGATAGCGGTCTGTCAGTCGACATCAATGTTGAATGTTAATCCGCC
Organism: Pseudomonas sp. ZS1P83; assembly: GCF_054897825.1. Classification (NCBI taxonomy): domain Bacteria; kingdom Pseudomonadati; phylum Pseudomonadota; class Gammaproteobacteria; order Pseudomonadales; family Pseudomonadaceae; genus Pseudomonas; species Pseudomonas sp. ZS1P83. The sequence continues at coordinate 833,244 of NZ_CM142706.1, read as the reverse complement.
ATCGCGAGCAAGCTCGCTCCCACAGGGATATGTGTGAAATCAATCTTGCCGGTAAGGCAAGGCCGTCCTCGCTTCCTCGGCATACGCCAGCACACCAACGCGCTCCTGCTGCAGGAAGTCTTTGACGGCGGCTTTCAGACCAGGATGACGCAAGTAGTGCCATGAATGAGTGATCACGGGTTCAAACCCGCGAATCAACTTGTGCTCACCCTGGGCACCGGCATCGAATCGCTGGAAGCCGTTGGCAATCGCGTAGTCCATGCCTTGATAGAAACAGGTCTCAAAATGCAGACGGTCGAACTCTGCCAGGCAGCCCCAGTAACGGCCGTAAAAACTGTCGCCACCCACCAGACTGAAGGCCATGGCCACCGGCCGTGAGCCTTGCTTGGCCAGCACCACGCGAATCGACTCTGGCATGCGCTCGGCCAGCAGACTGAAAAACTCCCGCGTCAGATAGGGCGCTTGCCGACGCACTGCGTAGGTGTTGGCATAGCAGGCGTAGACAAAATCCCACTGCGCCTGATCGAGTTGCCTACCTTCAAGCCATTCGAAATCAATACCCTGCCCCGCCACTTGTTCTCGTTCCTTGCGCATCTGCTTGCGCTTGCGCGAACTGAGGACGTCGAGGAAGTCTTGAAAATCCCGATACCCGCGATTCTGCCAGTGGTACTGGCAGCCGATTCGCTGCAACCAGCCCGGATGCTCGGCCAATGCTGCGTCGGTGAAAGGATCCGTGAAGTTGATGTGGGCGCTGGAAAGTTGTTCGATCTCAAGGTAGCCGGGCAGGCTTTTCAGTAGTTCGAAACCGTCTTCCAGGCTGGCCGCCAGCAAGCGCGGGCCACTGACCGGAGTGAACGGCACGGCAGTCAACAGTTTGGGGTAGTAATCAATACCGGCACGCTCACACGCATCAGCCCAGGCGTGATCGAACACGTACTCGCCGTAGGAATGCCATTTGCGGTAACTGGGCAGCGCGGCAATCAGGCGATCACCTTCGAGGTGCAGCAAATGCTCGGGCTGCCATCCGGAATGGGGGCTAATGCTGGCGCTGTCTTCCAGCGCGCTCAGAAAAGCGTGACGCAAAAATGGCTGAGTATCGGGGACCAACGCATCCCACGTGTGCGGGGCGATTTCCGACAGGCTTTGCAGACGTTGCAACGGCATCACCATCCTCACTCTTCATGGCGTGAAAGCACCGCGAGTATCGCTTATCGCTCTGCATTGCACACGAGCAATTCGACGACAGCGCTCTAGCTCAATAGTTCGAGACGACTTTATATCGTCATCGAGCTGCCATCACATTGCCACTGCTCTGTCATAAACCATCGCGATACTGGCGCCTGTTTTTAGAGCGTCGGGTTCTAGCCCGGCCACTGTTTTCCGCCCTTCAACGGTCGGTTGTGTCCTGGATGGCTCAGTCATCCCCTTTCATCTTCGGAGATTGATATGCGTCTTGCTTCCACGAAAACTGCGGCGGCCCTGTGTGGTGGCCTGCTGCTGGCCATGAGCGTTCCGGCCAGCGCCGCAGTCGACGCCAAACTGCTCGACATGCTCAAGGCAAACGGCTCGATTTCGCCTGCGCAGTACACCGAACTGCAAGCCGAGCTGACCAGGGATCAGAAAGACCAGCAAATCGCCCGCCAGGCTCAGCAAGAGACCAACGAGCAGATCGCAGCGACCGCGAAGAAAACCAATGAGCTGAGTACCTTCGACCAGAAACTGGCCTGGGCTGCCAAGACCCAATTCAAGGGCGATGTTCGTTTCCGTCAGGAAACAGTCAAGAACGATGGTGTTTCCAACACTGGCGACCAGAACCGTCAACGCATTCGTGTGCGCCTGGGTGCCTACACCGAAATCAACCCGCAAGTCGACACCGGTATCCGGATCGCCACGGGCAGCGACAACGATTCGCGCTCCACCAACCAGAGCCTGGACAACAACTTCACCAAGAAGGATATCTGGCTGGACCAGGGCTACGTGGATTACCACCCGACGGCCATCAAGGACCTGCACTTGATCGGCGGCAAGATGCCGCAACCGTGGGTGAGCACCGGCGACATCATCTGGGATAGCGACATCAGCCCTGAAGGTCTGGCAGCAACCTACAAGCACGCGCTGGGCCCTGTCGAGATGTTCGGTAGCGCCGGTCACTACACGCTCAAGGACAACGTCGACGGCGAAGGCAAGCAGTTCCGTCATGACCTGCGTCTGTACGCGGGCCAGTTGGGCGCGCGTTTCGCGATCACCGACAACTTGAAAATGACTCTGGGCGGCAGTCTCTACGCTTACGACAACGACAACGACATCAACAATACGTGTGCCGCGGCAACATGCCGACTGGCCGTCAACGGCAACACTGCGAACGAACAGTTCAAACTGTACGAAGGCTTTGGTCAGCTCGACATCGGCGGCCTGCCAATGCCGCTGTCGCTTTACGGTCAAATCGTCAACAACGACGATGCCAGCAACGATCAGGACATGGGCTGGCTGGCGGGCGTCAAGACCAAGTTCTACGGCTTCGCAGTGGACTACAACTACCGCGACGTACAGCGTAACGCGGTGGTCGGCGCCTTCACCGACTCCGACTTCGCCAACGGTTTCACCGGTTCGCGCGGAAGCAAGCTGAAAGTGAGCTACGAGATCGACAAGAACTTCGCCCTCGGCGCGACGTACTTCATGGCTGACTCCGACTACACCAACGCCACCCTGCGGGATTCGAAAATCAACACCCTGCAACTGGATGCTGAAGCCAAGTTCTGATTTACCGCTCTACGGCTCGGGCAAGGAAGCCTGAGTTGCTTTTACAAACTCGCGTTGGTGTATCGGTCCCCATCATCCGTCCGATACAGCAACGCGAGTTTTTTTGTGCCCAGAAAAAATCGCAGCCTGCGGCAGCTCCATGGGATTACGCAACCCTGGAGCTGCCGCAGGCTGCGGTCTTTTAAGGCGAACTCAGCGCTTGCGCAGAATCACGCTACCAATCGAGTAACCGGCGCCGAACGAGCTGAGCACTGCCAGCGAACCGGCGGCCAAATCATCCTGATGTTTGTGGAACGCAATCACGGAACCGGCGGAGCTGGTGTTGGCGTAGGTGTCGAGAATCACCGGTGCTTCTTCTTCAGTGGCTTCACGGCCCAGCAGTTTCTTGACGATCAAGTGGTTCATGCTGAGGTTGGCCTGATGCAGCCAGAAGCGTTTCACGTCGCCGATGTTGAGCTCGTTCTCTTCCAGGTGCGTACCGATCAGCTCGGCGACCATCGGGCAGACATCGCGGAATACCTTGCGACCTTCCTGCACGAACAGTTTGTCCTTGGCACCGATGCCCTCTTCCGCGGCGCGGTTAAGGAAGCCGAAGTTATTGCGGATGTTGTTGGAGAACTTGGTCAGAAGCTTGGTGCTGACGACATCGAACTGGTGCTTGGACGTCGCCAGGTCGGCGCGTTCGATGATCACTGCAGTCGCGGCGTCGCCGAAGATGAAGTGGCTGTCGCGGTCGCGGAAGTTCAGGTGACCGGTGCAGACTTCCGGGTTGACCATCAGGATCGCCCGGGCCTGGCCCAGTTGCACGCTGTTGGCGGCGGCCTGTATGCCGAAGGTTGCCGAGGAGCAGGCGACGTTCATGTCGAAACCGAACCCATGAATGCCCAAGGCTTCCTGAACTTCGATGGCGATGGCCGGATAGGCCCGCTGCAAGTTGGAGCAGGCGACGATCACGCCGTCGATGTCCGCGGCGGTCTTGCCGGCGCGCTGCAAGGCTTGCTCTGCAGCACCGATGGCCATTTGGCAAAGCACAGACCACTCGTCATTTGAGCGTTCCGGCAGGCAAGGCGCCATGCGTTGCGGGTCGAGAATGCCGTCCTTGTCCATGACAAAGCGGCTTTTGATGCCAGATGCTTTTTCGATAAACGCCGCGCTGGACTCGATCAACGCTTCGATTTCGCCGCGCGCGATGGCGTCGGCATTGTCGGCGTTGAATTGCGCGACGTAAGCATTGAAAGACTGCACCAGCTCTTCGTTGGAGATGCTGTTGGCGGGTGTGTACAGGCCGGTGCCGCTGATGACGACGTTATGCATGGTCGTTTCTCTAATCTGTTCAGGCAGAAAGTATTGGCACCGACGTACCAATACACAAAGAGTCTGTTCCGTCACGGGAAGCAGACCTGGCATCGCTTATTCCGATCCGCCCTGGCCTGTGAAGGCTCAAAACTGCGGGGCCGGCGTTTATAGGCGCGAAGTTTGCCATAAACGCTGGGGGTTTGGCCCCTTTTGCTGGATCAAACGCCTGCCGCCGGGGCTCCTCTAACTGTAGGAGCCAGGCTTGCCGGCGAAGGCGCCCTGAAGAACGCCTTCGCCGGCAAGCCTGGCTCCTACAAAAAAGCAGTCCGCTGCTACGGCTCGACTTGTGTCCATTGTTTGTTCAAACGCTTATCGGAGATCGGTACCTTGGTCCCCAATTGCTGGGCGAACAGCGAAACCCGGTATTCCTCAAGCCACCAACGATAGAATTCCAGCTGCGGATCGCGTTTGCCTTCCTGGGCGTGTTTGTTGGCGCGGGTTTGGTATTGCGTCCACAGGCCGGACAATTCGCCGCTCCAGACCCGATCCCTCTGCACCTGAGCGCCAATTTTCTCAAAGCGCTGCTCGACCGCTTTCAGATAGCGCGGCAGCTCCTTTAGCCACTGCATCGGGGTTTCCCGTACAAAGCCCGGATACACCAGATGACTGAGTTGCTGCTTGATGTCGTTCAAGGCCACGGCTTGCGCCAGGTCGATCTTGCCCTTGAAGCGTTTTTGCAGGCCGTGCCAGAGCTTGAGAATCTCCAGCGTCAGGTTCGCCAGACGTTCGGCGTGCTCAGTCCAGCCGCCGCGCTTGCGTTCGGCCAGTGACGCCAACCCGGCGCCATCACGCGGCAGCGGGTCTTCGCCGTCGAGAATGCAGCTATCGAGGCTGGCCAGCAGGATGTCTTCCACCAAGGCATCGATGCGCCCCAATTCGCGGTACATCAAACCCAGTTCGGTCAGCCCCGGCAACTTGCCGCGCAGGAACTTCGCCGGTTCAGCCAGTTGCTGCATCAGTAGGCGCTGCAACGCGCGACGATGCTGGAACTCGGCCTCGGCCGGGGTCGAGAAACGCCCTTCCTTGACCGTGCCGCTCTCTTCCACCAGCGCCGGATAGACCGTCATCGACAACCCGGCGATCTTTTGCTGGGTTTTCTCGGCAACGGCGGCGAAGATTTTCGGCTCGACCGGTTGCTGGTTTTTTGCGGTTTGCGGTACGGCCAGCGCGGCCTGACTGGCTTCGGCAAAGCGCGCGGTCAGTTCCGCCAGATCACGTCCCTCACCGAGGAACTTGCCCTGGCCGTCGACGATTTCCAGGTTCATCCGCAAATGACTGTCGACCTGTTGCGACGCTTGCGCCCAGGCTTCATCGCTGACCCGCGCACCGGTCATGCGCAACAGCTCACGGCCCAACGCCTGCGGCAACGAGCCCTCGGCGAAGGTCATGCGCTGCAACGCGGCTTTGACGAAGTCCGGCACCGGCACGAAGTTCTTGCGCAGGGCTTTTGGCAGGTTGCGCACCAACGCGATGCACTTGGCCTCGATGACGCCCGGCACCAGCCATTCCAGACGCTCCGGCGGCAGCATCGGCAACAGCGGCGCCGGCACACGCAGGGTTACGCCATCGCGCGGGTGATTCGGTTCGAAGTGGTAACTCAGCGCCAACTCCAGATCACCGATGTGCAAAGTGTCCGGGTAATGCGTGGCGGTGACTTCACTGGCCTCGCGAGCCAGTACGTCCTCTTCGCGCATGATCAGCAGCTGCGGGTCTTTCTGGCTGTTGACCCGATACCAGCTATCGAATGTGGCGGTCTGGTGAATCTCCGCCGGCAGTCGCGCATCGTAGAAGGCGAACAGCGTTTCTTCGTCGGCCAGAATGTCGCGACGGCGAGCCTTGGCTTCCAGTTCGTCGAGCTGTTCCAGCAACTGCGCATTGGCCGTCAGGCACCTGGCCTTGGACTGAATCTCGCCGCGCACCAGGCCTTCACGAATGAAAAACTCACGAGACACCACAGGGTCGATCGGCCCGTAATGCACCGGCCTGCGACCGACCACGATCAGCCCGAACAGGGTAATTTGCTCGAAGGCCACGACCTGACCGCGCTTCTTCTCCCAATGGGGTTCGAAATGGTTTTTCTTGATCAGGTGCCCGGCCAACGGTTCGATCCAGTCGGCGTCGATCTTGGCGACCATCCGCGCGTAAAGCTTGGTGGTTTCCACCAGCTCCGCAGCCATCAGCCATTGCGGGCGTTTCTTGCCGAGACCCGATGACGGGTGAATCCAGAAGCGCCGCTGACGGGCGCCAAGGTAGTCGCCGTCTTCGGTTTTCTGACCAATCTGGCTAAGCAGCCCCGAGAGCACGGCTTTGTGCAGTTTCGGGTAATCCGCCGGTTCCTTGTTGAGACTCAACTGCATGTCGCGGCAGATCAGGCTCAACTGGCGATGAGAGTCGCGCCATTCGCGCAGACGCAGGTAATTCAGGAAATTCTTGCGGCACCAATTGCGCAGCGGACTGGCGGTCAGGGCCTGACGCTGTTCTTCAAAACCACGCCACAGATTGACCAGCCCGGCGAAGTCCGAGTCCACGTCTTTCCACTGAGCATGCGCCTGATCCGCCGCTTGCTGACGCTCCGGCGGGCGTTCGCGCGGGTCTTGAATCGACATGGCGCTGGCGACGATCAGCACTTCCTGCAAGCTGCCGAGTTTCGCCGCTTCCAGCAGCATGCGGCCCATGCGCGGGTCCACCGGCAACCGCGCCAACTGCCGACCCAGCGGGGTTAGCTGGCTGTTGCGGTCGACCGCCGAGAGTTCTTGCAACAGGTTAAAACCGTCGCTGATGGCCTTGCCATCCGGAGGCTCGATAAACGGGAAATCGGTGATCTCGCCGAGGCGCAGATGCAGCATCTGCAAAATCACCGCCGCGAGGTTGGTCCGCAGAATTTCCGGGTCGGTAAACTCCGGGCGACCGATGAAATCTTCCTCGCCATAGAGGCGGATGCAAATGCCCGGTTCAACCCGCCCGCAGCGACCTTTACGCTGGTTGGCGCTGGCCTGGGAAATCGCTTCGATGGGTAGACGCTGGACCTTGGCGCGGTAACTGTAGCGGCTGATGCGCGCGGTGCCGCTGTCGATCACGTAACGAATGCCTGGCACCGTCAGCGAGGTTTCCGCGACGTTGGTCGCCAGGACCACGCGACGGCCTGGGTGCGACTGGAAAATCCGCTGCTGTTCGGCCGGCGACAGTCGTGCGTACAGCGGCAGAATCTCGGTGTGCTTGAGCTGAGCCTTGCGCAGCATGTCCGCAGCGTCGCGAATTTCACGCTCGCCGGGCAGGAACACCAGCACATCGCCGGGGCTCTTGCGCTCGCTGCGTTCGAACGCGGCGATTTCGTCGAGGGTGGCGAGAATGGCCTGATCCACCGTCAAGTCATCCTCGACGCGGTTGCCCTCTTCGTCCTGCTCCAGCGTCAGCGGGCGATACCAGGTGTCCACCGGAAAGGTGCGGCCGGAGACTTCGACAATCGGCGCATCGTCGAAGTGCTTGGAAAAGCGCTCCAGGTCGATGGTGGCCGAGGTGATGATGACTTTCAGGTCCGGACGACGCGGCAGCAGGGTTTTCAGGTAACCCAGCAGGAAGTCGATATTGAGGCTGCGTTCGTGAGCTTCGTCGACGATGATCGTGTCGTAGCGTTCGAGGTAGCGGTCATTCTGGGTTTCCGCCAGCAGGATGCCGTCGGTCATCAGTTTGATCAGGGTGTTGGAATCGCTCTGATCTTCGAACCGCACTTGATAGCCAACCAACGCGCCCAACGGCGTCGCCAGTTCTTCGGCGACCCGGCTCGCCACGCTGCGGGCGGCGATTCGACGGGGCTGGGTGTGGCCGATCAGACCCTGCTGACCGCGACCGATTTCCAGGCAGATCTTTGGCAACTGGGTGGTTTTACCCGAACCGGTTTCACCGGCAATGATCAGCACCTGATGCTTGAGCAGCGCTTCTTTGATTTCGTCGCGTTTGGCGGCGATCGGCAGGCTGTCGTCGTATCGAATCACCGGCAGGCTGGCACGCCGCGCCAACACCTGATCACAGGACGCCTGCATGCGCGTCACCCACTGGGCCAGCTTGGCCTCATCAGGTTTTTTGCGCAGCTCAAGCAACTGCCGCCGCAGCCGGTGACGGTCGGCGAGCATGGCGTGATCAAGGTTTTTCAGCAGTTTGTCGATTGAAGGCGATTCGTCAGTCATCAGGTACGCAATAAGTTGTCTGGTGGCGCAGGGGGCGGATTGTCGCAGATTTGCGCCGCCATGTGATCGTTCCCACGCGCAGCAAAGGAATGCCTCAATGGACGCTCTGCGTCCGCTCTTGGGACGCGGAGCGTCCCGGGCTGCATTCCCACGCGGAGCGTGGGAACGATCAGTGCGTTACTCGTTATCCAGGCCCTTGCGCCGATACGGAAACACGTCAATGACCTTCCCCGCCCGAATCGCCTCCTGCAAGCTCCTCCAGTAATCGGCGTTGTACAACTCACCATGCAACTGATCAAACAACTTGCGCTGCCCGGAATCGGCAAACAGGAACGGCGGAAACTCCTCAGGAAACACATCCAGCGGCCCAATCGAATACCACGGCTCGGACGCCATCTCATCTTCCGGCGTACGCGGTTGCGGGATGTGACGGAAGTTGGCCTCCGTCAGAAAGCAGATCTCGTCATAGTCATAAAACACCACCCGCCCATGACGAGTGACGCCAAAGTTCTTCAACAGCATGTCGCCGGGAAAGATGTTTGCCGCCGCCAGTTGCTTGATCGCCAGACCGTAATCTTCCAGCGCCTCGCGGACCTGAGCGTCGTTGGCGTTCTCCAGATAAAGGTTCAACGGCGTCATCCGTCGTTCGGTCCAGCAGTGGCGGATCAGCACGGTGTCGTCCTCTACCGACACCGTGGACGCGGCCACCTCAAGCAACTCTTCCAGGCACGCCGGGTCGAATTTGCTCAATGGGAAACGGAAGTCGGCAAATTCCTGGGTGTCGGCCAGACGCCCGACCCGGTCGACGCTCTTCACCAAACGGTACTTCTCGATCACCGTGGCGCGATCGACGTTCTTCGACGGGGAGAAGCGGTCCTTGATGATTTTGAATACGGTGTTGAAACCCGGCAGGGTAAACACGCTCATCACCATGCCACGCACGCCCGGGGCCATGATGAACTGGTCGTCGGTGTTGGCCAGATGATTGATCAGCGCCCGGTAGAACTCGGACTTGCCGTGCTTGTAGAAACCGATCGAGGTGTACAGCTCGGCAATGTGCTTGCCCGGCAGAATGCGTTTGAGGAAACCGATGAACTCCGCCGGCACCGGCACGTCGACCATGAAATACGAACGGGTGAACGAGAAGATGATCGACACGTCCGCTTCATCGGTGATCAGTGCATCGATCTGAATCCCGCGGCCTTCGCGGTGCAGCAGCGGAATCACCAGCGGCCATTGTTCGTCCTGGGTGTAGATGCGCCCCACCAGGTAAGCGCCCTTGTTGCGGTAAAGCACCGAGGAAAACAGTTCGACGCTCAACTCCGGATCCTTGCAGACCCAGTCCGGCAGGTTCTCGCGCAGTTGCCCTTCGAGTCGAGACAGGTCGCCCGCCAGGTTGGCGTAATCCTCGCTGAAGCGGTAATCGGCAAAAATGCTCGCCAGCATCCCGGACAATTGGCCCTGGGGCTTGTACGTGCGAGTTTGCGCGGCACGGGCCCGGCGCAGGCTCGGCCGGGTGGTGTGGATGAACATGCAGCCGTCGCTGATCAGGTCGTGGCTGAACAGCCCGCAGAAGATCGAGTTGTACCAGGTCTCGGACAGTTCATCGTCGAAGCGCAGGTCGATCAAGGTGATGTAAGCGCTTTTGACCAGCGGCCAGCAACTGACATCCAGCGTGTCGGCGTCGAAAGCGATGCGCAGCCGTTTCACTGTTTCGCCGACTTTTTCTTCGTACAGATTGATCCGCGCCGCCGACGCCGATTGCGTCTCCTGCCACTTGGCCTGTTCGAAGCGGGCTCGGGCGCCGTCGGTGATCTGGCGGAAATGCTCGCGATAATCGTCAAAGCCATCGAGGATCATTCGGGCGATGTCGGCGGCTGGCCATTGCTGCGGCATAGGTAAAACCTCGGCGGCTGAATCTTATCGTTGGGGCCTGAGCTTAGTGGCCCTTTATTACGCAACGCAACCATTGCCTTGCGCCCTGACTGGCGCGACACTTGCGCGCCAATCAAGGAAGGAACGTGCTGTGAACCCCGTCGATACTCTGCGTTTGCTGTCGCTTGCCGCCATTTGGGGCGCGAGTTTTCTGTTCATGCGCATCATCGCCCCGGTGATTGGCACAATCCCCACTGCCTTTTTCCGCGTGTCGATTGCCGCTGTCGGCCTGTTGGTGATCCTCGGCCTGATGCGCATCAGCTGGGATTTCAAAGGCAAGCTCAAAACCGTGATGCTGCTCGGGGTGATCAACTCCGGGATTCCGGCGACCTTGTATTCGGTCGCCGCGCAAGTGCTGCCGGCCGGTTACTCGGCCATCTTCAACGCCACCACGCCGCTGATGGGCGTGCTGATCGGCGGTCTGTTCTTCCATGAAAAGCTCACCTCCGCCAAGCTTGGCGGGGTGTTTCTCGGGCTGTTTGGCGTTGGAGTCCTGACGCGTGCGGGTCCAGTGGCGTTCGACATGGAACTGCTGATGGGCGCCCTCGCCTGTCTGCTCGCCACGACCTGCTACGGTTTCGCCGGGTTCCTCGCGCGCCGCTGGCTTGATCAGGCCGGTGGTCTCGACAGCCGACTGTCGGCGTTGGGCAGCATGCTCGGTGCGACGTTGTTTCTGTTACCGCTGTTTGGTTACAGCGTGATCAGCCAGCCACCCGCGAGCTGGGGCGGCTGGAATGTCTGGTTGTCGTTGCTCGGGTTGGGGCTGGTGTGCACCGCGTTTGCGTACATTATTTACTTCCGTTTGCTCAGCTCGGTTGGCCCGGTGAAGTCGATGACCGTGACCTTCATGATCCCGCCGTTCGGAGTGTTGTGGGGGGCGTTGTTGCTGGATGAGCCGCTGTCGATGGCGCACATTTATGGCGGGGTGTTGATCGCGGCGGCGTTGTGGTTGGTGTTGAAGCCGGCGGTGGTGAAAGCTGCCGAGGTGGAAGTCCGGTAATGTTGCGGTGTTGCTGAAGCCGCCATCGCGGGCTTGCCCGCGATGGCGTCGGTTCAGACGACTACAGAGCTAAATCACTGACATCGCCTCAGTGCTCCAGGCCTTATTCAGGTTCAGGCTGATTTACGGAAAACGAACACCAGACCGACGATGATCAGTAGCATGCCGAGCATGCTCAATGCCGCCAGCCGGTTGCCGAAAATCAGGTAGTCCATGACCGCCGTCACCGCTGGCACCAGATAAAACAGACTGGTGACATTGACCAGGTTGCCCCGGGCGATCAAGCGATACAGCAGCAAGGTCGCCAGCACCGACACGACCAATCCCATCCACAACACCGGCACGATGAAACCGGTGCCGTGTTCGAAATGAAAGGGTTGGAATGGCACGAAGATCCCGCAGAGCAACAGTCCCGCCAGGTATTGCACTGGCAGTGTGCCGAGGGGATTTTCGGTGATGCGCTTCTGCATGATCGAACCGAACGTCATGCTCGCCAGCGCCAGCAATCCGAAGAGCATGCCGGCCAACGACATACCAGCCAGACCGATGCCCTGATAGACCACCATGATCAGGCCCGCCAGACCCAGTGCCAGGCCGAACATCCGGCTCCAGGAACGCTGCCGTTCCATTAACACCACAGTGAGGATCGGCTGCACGCCCATGATCGTCGCCATGACCCCCGGCGTGACTTTCAGGTCCAGGGCCAGCAGGTAGAAAATCTGGTAAGCCCCCAGCAACACCACGCCCGTGGCCATCGCATACATCATCGGCTTGCCGCCCTTCGGCAATTTGAGCTTCAGCAACGGCACCAGCAGCACCAGACCGCACAGCGCGATGGCGAAACGAAACAGCAAAAAGGCAAAAGGTGACGCGTGGGCCAGGCCCCATTTGGAGAAGATCGCCCCGCTGCTCCACAGCAGAACGAACAGGCTCGTGGACGCCGCCGCGAGCGCGGATTTTTTCGAAAGGACAAACATGAATACCACCTGTAGTCAGGCAAAAAGCCAACTCAGCCGAAGCTGAAATTCAGTAGTTTTTTCAAGCGGGGGCTTTTTCAGACGGGCATGAGAACAGCATGAAAAAGCTGATCAGCCCGAAAAGCCAACGCCCGGCGGTGATACGACTGCGCACACCGGCGTGCTACTGACAGGTGGGGGGTAATGACTGATCTGCGCAGGCTGCTGATTCCCGCACGGCACGACGCCAGCGTTGACCGCTGAATCGACTACCGCGTTGAAGAGGGAGGCTGGCATGGGCTGATCTTTTTTGATGGGTAGAAAAGGTGGGTTAGTAAACCACCGAGCGTCGACTATAACCAGCGACTGACATGGATTGCAATGACTTGGACAAAGGGCCAGTAAAGACAGGTAAAGAACTGCTGCTTACTCTGGGAGAGGTGGAATCGCCCGCTGCGGGAGACATGGAATGCAAGAGATCAAATGCCAAGGGAACGGACGCATCTTCGGTATCAGTTGTATAGGTCGAGAGCTAGGAAGCTTGCAGCCGTCAGCATCGCCGCGCTGCAAGAGGAAAAGGAACAGTTCGGCCCTACCGTTCTCGATTTATCGAAGGTGCGATTTGAACCGATCGACGCACAGGCATTGAATGCTTGTGAGCGCTGGGATGATCCACATTTTTCATGGCATGAAGTTATCGGATGGAAAGCGAAGGAGCCTTTGGCGCTGGATCTATCCATCTGGTTCGATGAACAACTGTGCGGACTTTGCTTCGCAAATCCAAACAAAAGTCGGCAACGAATTCGCATCGTGCGACTGGAGAGACGACCAGGAAAGGTCCATCCTTTGAAAAAACGTATCGCTCCATTGTCCCTATTGGTCATTGAGCAGTACGCCACAATTATCGGCAGTGGAGTCATCGAAGTTCAGGAGCCGCTGAAAGGTGCAATTCCAACCTATCAGCAACTTGGCTTTTATTACGATGCTGAACGCCGACTTGTCAAAGCAGTGGAAAGCCTAGTATCGTGAGAAACTGCTCAATTAATGATCAATAGCGGAGGGAAAATGGGTAAATCAATTAAGAAATCCCCAACAATAAAACGCCCATCCGCACTGGAAAGAAAACAGATTGCTCTAGTGCTCACAGCCAGTCAGCGACGTATTCTACAAATTATTGCGACGGGCATTGAAGGCGAAGAACCTAACGTGCTCGCCGGACGCCGATGAAATTGGCGGGCAAAAAAACCGCTCCAAGGAGCGGTTTTTTATTGCCGATAATCACCCAAACAACCAATACCCCAACAACGAAAGCACCACCACCGCCAACACCGGTCGCAGCACACGGTAGGCCTTGGGATTACGACGCTTCCACTGTTTGATCACACCGCTGAACCTGTCACTGGAGTTCTTGCTCCAGGCGTAAACCTGGTTAATGCCGCCAACACGTTCGTCATCCAGATTCTGCGGCGCAGTAGCGCGACCCAGCAGCCCACTGATCCAGCGGTTGACGCGGATCATGAGACGATTGCTCAACGGTCGTTCGATGTCACAAAACAGGATGACCCGAGTCTTTTCGGTTTCGTTCTTGACCCAATGCACGTAGGTTTCGTCGAACATTACGTCTTCGCCATCACGCCAGGCGTAGACCTGGCCATCGACGAAGATTCGGCAATCGTCGGAGTTCGGTGTCGACAACCCCAGGTGATACCGCAGAGAACCGGCAAACGGATCGCGGTGCGGGTTGAGGTGGCTGCCGCCTGGCAGCAATGCGAACATGGCGCCTTTTACGTTGGGAATGCTGCTGACCAGTGCCACGGTTTTCGGGCACAGGGCTTCGGCCGATGGCAGTGGTTTGTCGTACCACTTGAGGTAGAAGCGCTTCCAGCCTTTCTTGAAAAACGAACCAAATCCGGCGTCGTTGTTTTTTTCGGCGGCGCGGATGTAACCCTCGTCGAACAGGTGCATCGCTTCGTCGCGGATAACTTCCCAGTTGTCCTTGAGCACGTCCAGCTCCGGGAACTTGCTGCGGTCCAGATAGGGATTGGATGGCACGCTGGAGAACAGGTACATCAAGGCGTTATAGGGCGCGAACAAAGCCGAATGGTTGACGAACTGACGCAGGACCGGTAAACGCGCCTTGCCGCGTAAATGCACATAGAGAGTGCTGCCGAGGAACAGCAGCAACAGCGACGCCTTCGCGGCAATGGAAAAGGTCATCAACAACTCCTTGATAGTAGACAACTCTGCACTACGCCAAACCCGACGTGGCAGCCGGCTATGATAAACATTACCGGCTTCGGGAAAAACCCGCCTATCTCAACAATCAGTGTTAAGGATCATGCAATAAAGCACTTCTTAACATAAGGTCCCTGAACAGGGGCTGACCTGAATCTCGTTCGGCCGGTCCGCGCTCGGGCGAAGCAGTCGTCACCTTGTTACTGCTGGTTCTCCTGTTCGGTAAACAGATCACTGAACAGCATGCTCGACAGGTAGCGCTCGCCGGAGTCCGGCAGGATCACCACGATGGTCTTGCCCTGCATTTCCGGGGTTTCCGCCAGACGAACAGCCACAGCCATGGCGGCGCCACAGGAAATGCCGCTCAAAATCCCTTCTTCCTGCATCAAGCGCAGGGCCATGGCCTTGGATTCGTCATCGCTGACCAATTCCACCCGATCGACCATCGACAGATCAAGATTTTTCGGCACAAAACCGGCACCAATACCCTGGATCTTGTGAGGGCTGGGCTTGATCTCTTCACCGGCCATTGCCTGAGTGATGACCGGCGACACCGCTGGTTCCACCGCCACCGAGATGATCGGTTTGCCCTGGGTATTCTTGATATACCGCGAAACCCCGGTGATGGTTCCACCCGTTCCGACGCCAGCCACCAATACGTCGACTGCACCGTCGGTGTCGTTCCAGATTTCCGGACCGGTCGTTTTTTCGTGGATGGCCGGGTTTGCCGGGTTGTCGAATTGTGCTGGCATGAAGTACTTGGACGGGTCACTGGCGAGGATTTCAGTCGCTTTCTCGATTGCTCCTTTCATGCCCTTGGCCGGTTCGGTCAGCACCAGTTCGGCCCCCAGTGCCTTGAGCACTTTGCGTCGCTCGATACTCATGGATGCCGGCATGGTCAGGATCAGCTTGTAACCGCGAGCCGCGGCAACGAACGCCAGGCCGATACCGGTATTGCCCGAGGTCGGTTCGACGATGGTCATGCCAGACTTTAATTTGCCGGTGCTTTCGGCGTCCCAGATCATGTTCGCACCGATCCGGCACTTGACCGAGTAACCGGGATTACGCCCTTCGATCTTGGCCAGGATGGTCACCCCTCGCGGGGCGATACGGTTGATCTGCACCAGCGGCGTATTGCCGATGGAGTGGGCGTTGTCAGCGTAGATACGGCTCATGGCTGGGTCCTTGTACAGCGTTAAATAAGCTCTCCAAGGTATGCCTGTTGCTCGTGGTCGTCCAGTCAGTCGAACGTCCTGTAATCGCAGCAGTCAATGGTTTTACATCGCCAGAGATTTGCCATCATGAAACGGAGATACAGTTGGCCGCTGTGGACCCTCGCCGGCCTTGTTGTGCTGCTGATTGCCCTGCATATCGCCCTGCCCTACCTGGTGCGCGACTACCTGAACGATAAGCTGGCAGACATGGGCGATTACCGAGGCCAGATCACCGATGTGGACCTGGCCCTGTGGCGCGGCGCCTACAAAATCAACGGACTGAAAATCGTCAAGGTCGACGGTAAAGTCCCGGTGCCTTTCGTCAACGCGCCGCTGATCGACCTTTCCGTCAGTTGGCACTCGCTCTGGTCCGACCACGCCGTCGTGGCCGAGGTGCAGTTCTTCAACCCAGAGGTGAACTTCGTCGACGGCGGCCCCAACAAGAAAAACTCCCAAACCGGTCAGGGCACCGACTGGCGTGCGCAGTTGAGCAAACTGGCGCCGATCACCTTGAACGAAGTGCGGATCAACGATGGCAAGATCAGTTTCCGCAACTTCAATTCCAAGCCCCCCGTGAACATGAACGCCACTCAGGTCAACGCCAGCATTTACAACCTGACCAACGTGGTCGACACCAAAGGCAAACGAGACGCTCGCTTCGAAGGCAAGGCGCTGCTGTTAGGGCACGCGCCACTGGAAACGACCGCAACCTTCGACCCCTTGAGCAATTTCGAAGACTTCGACTTCCGTCTGCGAGCCAGGGGCATCGAACTCAAACGCATGAACGACTTCGCCTCGGCCTACGGCAAGTTCGACTTCAATGCAGGTCACGGTGATGTGGTCATTGAAGCGCAGGCTAAAAAAGCTAAATTAACGGGCTACATCAAACCGCTGCTGAAGGATGTCGACGTGTTCAATTGGCAGCAGGACGTAGAGAACAAGGACAAAGGGCTTTTCCGCTCCATCTGGGAGGCCATCGTTGGTGGCTCCGAAACCGTACTGAAAAACCAGGGCAAGAACCAATTTGCGACTCGCGTCGAACTGAGCGGCAATGTACATCGACAAGATATCAGCGCGTTCCAGGCGTTTATGCAGATTTTACGCAATGGTTTCATTCAGGCGTTCAATGCCCGGTATGAGCGGCCGAAGCCGGATGCCGATTAAGGCTTGCGCGTGACGGTATAGCGACCGGTTTCTTCGGCCGCCCGCGCCGGGTTCGATTGTTGTTGTAAGAAGTCCCAGCCCAGGCAGGCCAGAGCCAATGATCGGGGTACCGCTTCACGACCGCTGCTGTAACGAGTGATGCTACGGGCACTGACTCCCAGCGCTTCGGCCGCCTGATTCAGCGGCAACCCGGTTCGAGCGCGCCAGTCGATGAAGATCCGGGTGTTTTCGTCCGATGCGTTTTGCGCGAGCGCATCCAGATAAAGCGTGTCTGCGCCGATCTGAATGTCCAGTTCAGGCCATTCAACGCTCCAGCCATCATCGCCCAAGGTTGCACCGTCGAAAGCGCCAGCCTCCAGCAATGGTTGCAACCCTGGATAGCCGCGCAGGTCTCGACTCAAATCGAGGTTCAGTTGCTGACCGTCGATAAAGGTCAGCGCCAGTTGGTGATCCGGTAACACCTGCACAGACGACAGCCGTGGTCGTTTCATGGGTAACATCGTTTCCAATCCTCCAGCAATAGCACTTGATGGGCCCTGACCCACTCCAGCGCTTCCTTGATAATCAGCGGCGGCGCCTTGCCCACCATCACTTCGACGGTTTCAAGGCTGAGCATCACATCGAGCCCGCCACCCGTCAGGTGGACGTGGGGCGGCGGATGATCCTTCTCGCGCAACTGAATGCGGTACGTATCGCGAAATCGGTATTTAGTAGACATGCCTCGCAAGCTATCGCCAAAATGGCGATAGCTCAATACTGGCTAGCGGCCAAGACTGAGTCAAGATGTGACGCCCCATTCAGAGACTGAATAAGCCGTCTGCGTTCACAGTCGACCGGGCAGCGCGTTATAGTCGGGTACTACAATTATTGCGTCCCGCCCTGCCTCGTTCAGGTCGGCGTTACCGTTCGAGGATTAGCAGATGAAGTTCGAAGGCACCCCGGCCTACGTTGCCACCGATGACCTGAAGCTGGCGGTCAACGCCGCCATCACCCTGGAGCGTCCGCTGCTGGTCAAGGGCGAGCCGGGCACTGGCAAAACCATGCTCGCCGAGCAACTGGCCGAATCCTTCGGCGCCAAGCTGATCACTTGGCACATCAAGTCCACCACCAAGGCGCATCAGGGCTTGTACGAGTACGACGCGGTCAGCCGCCTGCGGGACTCGCAGCTGGGTACGGAGAAGGTCCACGACGTTCGCAACTACCTGAAAAAGGGCAAGCTCTGGGAAGCCTTCGAGTCCGAAGAACGGGTGATCCTGCTGATCGACGAAATCGACAAGGCTGACATCGAGTTCCCGAACGACCTGCTGCAAGAACTCGACAAGATGGAGTTCTACGTTTACGAGATCGACGAGACCATCAAGGCCAAGAAGCGTCCGATCATCATCATTACCTCCAACAATGAGAAAGAGCTGCCGGACGCCTTCCTGCGCCGCTGCTTCTTCCACTACATCGCTTTCCCCGACCGCGTCACGCTGCAGAAGATCGTCGATGTGCATTACCCGAACATCAAGAAGGACCTGGTCAGCGAAGCGCTGGACGTGTTCTTCGATGTGCGCAAGGTGCCGGGCCTGAAGAAAAAGCCATCGACCTCCGAGCTGGTGGACTGGCTGAAGCTGCTGATGGCCGACAACATCGGCGAAGCGGTACTGCGTGAACGCGATCCGACCAAGGCCATTCCGCCGCTGGCAGGCGCCCTGGTGAAGAACGAACAGGACGTGCAGTTGCTTGAGCGTCTGGCGTTCATGAGCCGTCGCGGCACCCGTTAAGCCCTCTTATTTAACAAGAGCGAGGGCGATAGCCATGCTGCTTAACCTGTTCAATGAAATGCGTGCAGCCAAAGTGCCGGTCTCTGTACGGGAGCTGTTGGACCTGATCAACGCGTTGAAACAGCGCGTGACCTTCGCCGACATGGACGAGTTTTATTATTTGTCCCGGGCGATTCTGGTGAAGGACGAAAAGCATTTCGACAAGTTCGACCGGGCGTTCGGTGCTTACTTCAATGGCTTGGAAAAACTCGACGATCACCTTCAGGCGTTGATTCCTGAAGATTGGCTGCGCAAGGAATTCGAGCGCTCCCTGTCCGACGAAGAGCGAGCCGCGATCCAGTCCCTCGGCGGCCTGGACAAGCTGATCGAAGAGTTCAAAAAGCGTCTCGAAGAACAGAAAGAACGCCATGCCGGCGGTAATAAGTGGATCGGCACCGGCGGCACAAGCCCGTTCGGCTCGGGTGGTTTCAACCCGGAAGGTATTCGGGTCGGCGATGCAGGCAAGCGCCAGGGCAAAGCGGTCAAGGTCTGGGATCAGCGCGAGTACAAGAACCTCGACGATTCGGTGGAGTTGGGCACGCGCAACATCAAGGTCGCCCTGCGCCGGTTACGCAAATTCGCGCGTCAGGGCGCGGCGGAAGAACTGGACATCGATGGCACCATCGACCACACCGCGCGTGATGCCGGGCTGCTGAACATCCAGATGCGTCCGGAGCGGCGCAACACCGTCAAGTTGTTGCTACTGTTCGACATCGGCGGCTCGATGGACGCCCACGTGAAGATCTGCGAAGAGCTGTTCTCGGCCTGCAAGACCGAATTCAAGCACCTGGAGTACTTCTACTTCCATAACTTCGTTTATGAATCGGTGTGGAAGAACAACATGCGCCGCACTTCCGAGCGCACCTCGACCCAGGACCTGCTGCACAAGTACGGCGCTGACTACAAAGTGATCTTCATCGGCGACGCGGCCATGGCGCCGTATGAAATTACCCAGGCCGGCGGCAGCGTCGAGCACTGGAATGAAGAAGCGGGTTATGTGTGGATGCAGCGGTTCATGGAGAAGTACAAGAAGGTCATCTGGATCAATCCATATCCGAAAGATACGTGGGGCTATACGTCTTCGACCAACATCGTGCGGGACTTGATTAACGACCAGATGTATCCGTTGACGCTGCGAGGGTTGGAGGAAGGGATGCGGTTTTTGTCGAAGTAGTGGCTGTCGATCGTTCCCACGCTCCCGCGTGGGAACGCATCTAGTGACGCTCTGCGTCACAGGGACGCGGAGCGTCCCGGGCGGCATTCCCACGCAGAGCGTGGGAACGATCAATGTGAGGCAAACCGGCGTAAATATTCGACCTGCTCCCGATGCGCCACGTCCTGCACCACCGGCCGCAACCGCACCGTTGCCCCCGGCAGACACTGCGCCAGCCGTGCCAATGCCAACGGCGTCAAGGCGCCCAATCGCGGATAACCACCAATGGTCTGTCGATCATTGAGCAATACAATCGGCTGCCCGTCCGGCGGCACCTGAACCGCACCCAGCGGGATACCTTCGGAAATCATCGGTTTGCCCTGGTATCGCAACGCCGTACCCAGCAAGCGAATGCCCATGCGATCGGCACGGCTGTCGAGGGTCCAGATGCTGTTGAACGCGTCGTACAAACTCTGCCCACTGAACTCGCCAATCTGTGCACCGAGCACCAGGTCCAGCGGCGCGTTGAGTTTGAAATCCGGCACCTGCTCACGCGCCAACTCCCGCAGCAGGCGCAGCGAGCTCCTCGAATAACTCAACTGCGCATCTTTGGCCAACGCCCGGCCCATGCCATCCAGCCCGCCGAGTTCCTCACGGACCACCGTTGCGCTACTGCCCAACACTTTTGGCGCATCAAATCCGCCCGGCGCCGCCAAATAAGCCCGAGCGCCAAGCAGCGGCTGAGTGAATTGCAGTTGCTGACCTTGGTTCAGCCTGAAACTGCGCCACGGTGCCAACGCCTCACCATCCACCTGCGCCCCCAGATCCGCCCCGGCCAGGGCCAGTACGCAATCCTCTTCGGCAACGACGGTGAACCCGCCGAGGGTGATTTCAATCACCGGTGCATCCAGCTCATTACCCAGCAGCCAGTTCGCCCAGGACATCGATCGCCAATCCGCCGCCCCACCCTGGGTTACGCCCAGATGCCGCACGCCGAATCGTCCGGCGTCCTGTAACAAGCACAGCGGCGTACTCGCTTCTATTGATAAACGACTCATGCCTGCGCCTCCAACGGCGTGTCGTCACCGCCCAAGTTGATGAATTCGGCATGACTGATGGCTTCGAAACGCACCGTGTCGCCGGGTTGCATCAGGCTGTAGCCATCGCGTTCGCGGTCGAACAATTTGGCCGGGGTGCGACCGATCAGATTCCAGCCACCAGGGGACACCACCGGGTAAGCGGCCGTTTGGCGTTCGGCGATGCCGACACTGCCGGCGGCTACCTTTTTACGCGGAGTGTTCAGACGCGGCGCCGCCAGCGCTTCTTCCACCAACCCCATGAAGGCGAAACCCGGCGCGAAACCCAAGGCGAACACCTGATATTCACGCTCGCTGTGGCGGCGGATCACTTCATCCACCGCCAGCCCGCTACGCTGGGACAACAGGCTCAATTCGGGGCCGACGCTCACGTCATACCAGACCGGGAGCACATGACATTTGCCGCGAGTGCAGGCGTTGGGCGACAGATCGATCAAGGCCTCGGCGATCAGCTCCCGAGCCTGAGCCGGACTCAGCGCGATCAGATCGTAATGCACCATCAACGTCGTATAGGACGGCACCAGATCAATCAGATGCCCGGCGAACGCAGCACGCAATCCTTCGCTGGCAGCGAGCATCCACGGCATGTTGGCCTCGCTGATCTCATCAAAGAGACGCACCATCAGGCAATCCAGCGCCACCACTTCCACCCGAAGTTTCATGGCGCGCTCTGCTGAACAAGTGCTTCGCGAATGCGTCGCACGGCGGCCACTGAACTGGCGTTGTCGCCGTGTACGCAGAGGGTGTTTGCCTGCAAGTGCAACGCACTGCCATCGCTGGCCGTGAGGTTGCCACCACGGGCAATGATCAGCGCCTGTTCGATGATTGTCTCGGGATCGTGATGCACCGCGCCCGGCAATTGCCGCGAAACCAGCATTCCCGCGCTGTCGTAAGCGCGATCGGCAAAGGCTTCGAACCACAGGGTCACGCCGTATTCATCGCCCAATTGCTGTGCGGCGCGGTTGTCGCGAGTGGCCATCAACATCAGCGGTAACTGGCGATCATAGGACGCCACCGCCTGAAGAACGGCGCGCAATTGCGCCGGGTTGGCCATCATGTCGTTGTACATCGCGCCGTGGGGTTTGACGTAACTCACCCGCCCGCCCTGAGCCCGGCAAATACCGTCGAGGGCGCCGATCTGGTAATGCACAATGTCCTGAAGTTCCTGCGCGGTGTAGGCCATGGAGCGGCGGCCGAATCCGACCAGATCCTGATACGCCGGATGCGCACCGATCTGAACGCCGTTGCTCAGGGCCAGGCTGACCGTCTTGCGCATGATGCTCGGGTCGCCGGCATGGAAGCCGCAGGCGATGTTGGCGCAATCGATGAAGGGCATGACCTCGGCGTCCAGACCCATGGTCCAGTTGCCGAAACTCTCGCCGATGTCGCAGTTCAATAGCAGGCGGTTCACGGTGAACACTCCTGTAGGTTTGATTCTTTTTAGCTGTAGGCATTTGCCCGCAGATTATCAGTTGCTGGGCATTAAGTTATTGGGCTTCAAGTTGCTTGCCACGGGTTTCCGGCAAGCTCAGGGCCGCCAGGATCACCACCCCGTAGGACACCGCCGCAAAACCACCGATTCCCACACTCAAAGGCACCTTCTGGCTCATCAAGCCAATCAGCAGCGGGAACAACGCCGCCAGCGCCCGGCCGATGTTGTAGCAAAAGCCCTGACCCGAACCGCGAATCCGCGTTGGAAACAGCTCGGTCAGAAACGCGCCCATACCGCTGAAAATCCCTGAAGCGAAGAAGCCCAGCGGAAAGCCCAGCCACAGCATCACGCCATTGCTGACCGGTAATTGTGTGTAGAGCAGAACAATGGTGAACGAGCCAACCGCGAACAGAATGAAATTCTTTTTACGCCCAAGGATGTCAGTCAAATACGCGCTGATGACGTAACCGACGTAGGAACCGACGATCACCATCGCCAGATAACCGCCCGTACCGAGTACGCTCAAACCTCGCTCGTTCTTCAGAAACGTCGGCAACCAGGAGGTGATTGCGTAGTAACCGCCCAGAGCACCGGTGGTCAGCACCGACGCGCGAATCGTGGTGAAGAGGATGCCAGGGGCGAAGATCTCGTAAAACTTCGCCGGGTTGCTCGGTTCCTGCATGGCTTTGGCTTCGCGATAGATTTCCGGGTCCTTGACCAACCGACGGACGAAGATCACAAAAATTGCCGGCACGATGCCGAGGATGAACAGTGCGCGCCAAGCGTCTTCCGGCGGCAACACCGAGAACAGCAGCGCATACAAGATCGCCGTCAGCCCCCAACCCAGCGCCCAGCCGGATTGCACCATGCCCACGGCCTTGCCGCGGTCCTTGGCACGGATCACTTCACCCATCAGCACGGCGCCAGCGGTCCATTCGCCGCCGAAACCGAAGCCCATCAGGGTGCGGCTGATCAGCAGTTGCTCGTAGTTCTGGGCGAAACCGCAGAGGAAGGTGAAGAAGGCAAACCACAGAACAGTCAGTTGCAGGGTACGTACGCGACCGATGCGGTCGGAGAGAATCCCCGCCGCCCAACCGCCGATGGCCGAGGCGATCAGGGTGCTGGTGTGAATCAGCCCGGCCTCGCCGGTGGTGATGCCCCACATCGCAATCAGGGTCGGCACCACGAAGCTGAGCATCTGGGTGTCCATGCCGTCGAGGCCATAGCCGATCTTGCAGCTCCAGAAG
This sequence comes from Pseudomonas sp. ZS1P83, assembly GCF_054897825.1. Classification (NCBI taxonomy): domain Bacteria; kingdom Pseudomonadati; phylum Pseudomonadota; class Gammaproteobacteria; order Pseudomonadales; family Pseudomonadaceae; genus Pseudomonas; species Pseudomonas sp. ZS1P83. Next base: position 809,706 of record NZ_CM142706.1, on the reverse strand, counting down.
GTGCGGCGTTCCTGCTGATTGATGTTGCGGTACCAGTCGAAAGGTCCCGGGCGAACCGTGGCTTTGGGGATGTCGAGCGTGTCGGGCGCACTCATGGCAAATCTCCGCGCTAATTTTATTGGTATTGTTGTGAGCCCCGACGACGCCTATCGTGGGAACCGGATGGCCTGATTTTTGGGCGCCCGGCCCTGCTACGTCCAACTAATAAAAACCCGCCCTAGGCATAAGAATTCTTTATCCCCGAGCAGACCCCATGAACCTGAAGTTTCTCGAGACCTTTGTCTGGGTCGCCCGACTCAAGAGTTTTCGTCTGACGGCAGACAAGCTCTTCACCACCCAGGCGTCGATTTCCAGCCGCATTGCAGTGCTCGAAGGCGAGCTCGGAGTAAAGCTGTTCCTGCGCGATTCACGCGGCGTGAGCCTGACGCCCGAAGGCTTGAAAGTGCTCGAATACGCCGAGCAAATGATGGACACCATGCAGGCGCTCAAGCAGTCGATCGAGACCCGTTCGAGCAAGGTCGGTCGGGTTCGCATCGGCGTGATGGACACGGTCATCCATACCTGGCTGAGCCCGTTGGTGGCGCAAATGATGGACCACTATCCGCTGGTGGAAATCGAGTTAGTGGCCGATACCGCGCTCAACCTCTGCGATCAGCTGCAAAAAGGCTTTCTCGATCTGATCCTGCAAACCGACCTGTTGCGTCAGGAAAGTGTGCGCAGCCTTGAGCTGGCCAGTCACCCGATGGGCTGGATTGTTGCCAGCAATTCGATCTACAACCGCGAGTATTCAGGCATTGCCGATCTGGCGCGCGAGCGCATCATTACTTACTCAAAAAACTCACATCCGCATCAGAACATCTTGAGTTTGATGCAGGCCAACGGCGTCATGGCGCCACGGCTCAATTGCGTGAACTCGGTATCGGCAATTACCCGTTTGCTGCGCGATGGCTTCGGCATTGGCGCGTTGCCGCCGGTGCTGGTGGCTGAAGAACTGGCGCGGGGTGAGCTGACCTTGCTGGCCATTGAGCAACGGCCGCCGAATTTGCAGGTGGTGGTGTCGTGGCGGGTTGGCGTGGAGTGGGTCGAAGAAATCGTGGCGTTGTGTCAGCAGGTGCTGGACGGGTATGCGCGCAAGGTGGGCGAGGATTACATCGTCCTCACGCACTGATGATCGTTCCCACGCTCTGCGTGGGAATGCAGCCCGGGACGCTCCGCGTCCCATCCAAAGCCGAACGCGGAGCGTCCGTTGAGGCATTCCCACGCGGACGGTTCGACGCCTCGACGTGGGAACGATCATCAACTCAAAGGCCGCGCACATCCCGATCTTCAATCGGCCGGCTCTGGCGCAGGCGTTTGCCGCCCAGCACCACCCAGTCGATCAGCCGGAACAGGCATTCAATGCCGAACGACAGCAGCAACGCCCCGCTCATGCCCCAGATCATCGCTTCCGGCGTCAGCAGAATCTGGTAGCTGTAGCCGTTCCAGGTTTCCTTGCGAATATCCGGGTCGGCCGCCAGCGCAACCTGCAGGAAGCGGATGTACCACGGGCCCTGCATGGCCTGAAACTGTTTATCGAGGGCCAGTTGACGGGTCAGCAAAGTGCTCAGGCTGTCGGCATCGCTGCGAAAAATCGGGTCTTCGCTCGCGCGGTAATGGGCCACCAGCGCCTGCATGTCACCCTTGAAGAACTGATTGGCAGTGCCCTGAAAACCGCTCAGACCGGTCTGCGCCTCAATCAGATGCGCTTCGACCCGCTTGGCATAATCGCTGATGAACCCCGGCACCTGGACTCCGATCAACAGGCCCGCCGCAAACAACACCAGCCTTAGATAACTGAGCAACATGAGGGCAATCCTTATTCGGTCTTGCCTTGGCTGACGCATTCACCGCGTCGCCAGAGGCTCCATTGGCCCGGTTCGTAGCGGGTCCAGGTTTCGTTTTCGGTCAAGGGTTCGGTGGCGATCACCGTGACCACGTCGTTGGGCGTGGTTTCGGCCTGGAAGTCGACGATCACATCGACGTCCTTCAAGCGCGCCGGGCCGAATGGCGCGCGACGGGTGATTTGCGCCAGCTTGGTCGAGCAGTAGCAGAACAACCAATCGCCGTCGCTGAGCAGACAGTTGAACACGCCTTTGCTTCGGTACTCGGCGCAGGCGGCTACCAGGTCTGGCAGCAGTTCTTCGACCGCGACCGGTTCCGGGAACGCTGCGCGCACACGGTTGAGCAAATCGCAGAACGCCGCTTCGCTGTCGGTATCGCCGACCGGGCGGTAAAAGCTTGTGATTGGTTGAAAGTCCGCGAGCTGACCGTTGTGGGCGAAACACCAGTTGCGCCCCCACAGTTCACGCACGAACGGATGGGTGTTGGACAGGCAGACCTTGCCGACATTGGCCTGGCGGATGTGCCCGATCACGACTTCGCTCTTGATTGGATAGCGCTGCACCAGGTTGGCGACTTCGGACTCACAGCTCGCCGCCGGGTCCTGGAACAGTCGCAGGCCACGGCCCTCGTAAAAGGCGATGCCCCAACCGTCACGGTGCGGACCGGTGCGGCCGCCGCGCTGCATCAGCCCGGTGAAGCTGAACACGATATCGGTCGGCACATTGGCGCTCATGCCCAATAACTCACACATGCTCGGATTCTCGCTGAAAGGCAGGGGCAAGGTTACAGACGTGGTTCAACCCGCAAACGCTGAGGGTTGCTCGGCACCGGTGGACGACCGTAACGATCATCGCCCGCACCGCCGAAGGGATGATCTTCTTCCGGTTCGTCGGCTCTTGCCGCAGCCTTGGCAGCGGCAGCCAGTTCCTTGCGAGCGTTGGACGCACGTTCGATAGGGAACCGGATCGCCACGAATACCAGGTAGATGCCGAAGGCGATCATGCCGTACATGAACAGGTCGGAAATAGCCCGCCAGGCGTTGTTGCCGACCTTGAACAACAGATCAAGGGCAGTAATGGCGATGGCCGGTGCGACCTTTTCCTTCACCGGGTCGATGATGGTGGGGCTGAACAGCAACACCGCAACCAGCAGCCGCAGCGGTTCACGCAGCCAGCGCCACATCCAGCGGGTCAAGCGCATCCACACCAACAGGCAGCCCAAAGCGGCAAAGGCGTAGAGGCCCCAAGCGATCAGATAGTCGTTCTCGGTCATGGTGTCCATGGCAAGGCAGGCAAAGAGGCGCTTATAGTAACGACTTTTCGCACGTCAGGCTTGCCCGCCGTCTGCGAACCCCCATTTCGTAAACCGTTCGAGAGTCCTTCATGCCCCTATCCGTCAACGTTTTCGACGCTCCCATTGCCCACAAGGCCGAAGGCGACGACCCGTATGCCTGGCTGCAGGAGCGCGACACCGACGCGGTGCTCGACTACCTGAAAGCGGAAAACCGCTATCAAGAGGCGCAAACCGCCGACCAGGCCGGGCTGCGTGAAACCCTGTTCGAAGAGATCAAGGGCCGGATTCTCGAAACCGACCTGTCCTTGCCCTCCCCTTGGGGTCCGTACCTGTATTACACACGCACCACGGCGGGTGACGAATACGCCCGTCACTACCGCTGCCCGCGCCCGGCTGATGACAGCCTGCAGCTCGACGAAAGCCAGGAACAGCTGCTGCTGGACCCGAATGCACTGGCCAAAGGCGGCTTCTTTTCCCTGGGCGCATTCAGTATCAGCCCGGACCACCAGCGTCTGGCTTACAGCATCGATGCCATGGGCGACGAGATTTACACGCTGTTCGTGAAGGAATTGTCCAACGGCCGTGTCAGCGAACTGGAATTCCAGGACTGCGACGGCAGCATGACCTGGGCCAATGACAGCCTGACGCTGTTCTTCGGCGAGCTGGACGAGACCCATCGTCCGCACAAACTGTTCCGTTATCGGTTGGACGGTACAGCGGCTGAAGAAGTGTTCCATGAGCAGGACGGTCGATTCTTCATGCATTGCTACCGCTCGAGCTCCGAGCAGCAATTACTGCTGTCCCTGGGCAGCAAGACCACCAGCGAAGTCTGGGTGCTCGACGCGTTCCAGCCGCAGCAAGCTTTTACCTGTATCGCACCGAGGGTGGAAGACCATGAGTACGACGTCGACCACGGCGCACTCGATGGCGAGTGGGCCTGGTTCGTTCGCACCAACCGCGACGGTATCAACTTTGCCCTGTACCACGCCGTCGACACCGGCGTGGCGCCGACCGAGGCCGATTGGCAGAACCTGATCCCGCACAGCGACACGGTGATGATCGACGGCATGAGCCTCAACGCCGGGGCCATGACCCTGAGCCTGCGAGTCGGCGGCTTGCCAGTGATTGAAGTTCATCCGCAAGACCTGCCCAGCTACCGTGTGCAACTACCGGATGCGGCCTACAGCCTTCACGTGCAAAACAGTCTGGAATTCGTCAGCGACAGGATCCGTCTGCGCTACGAAGCGTTGAACCGTCCGGCGCAAATCCGCCAGCTTGAGCTGGGCAGCGGCGAGCAGAAAGTCCTCAAGGAAACCCCGGTGCTCGGGCCGTTCGACGCCGATGCCTACGTCAGTCAGCGTCTATGGGCGACGGCACCGGACGGTACGAAAGTGCCGATCAGCTTCGTCGTCAAACGCGAAGCACTGGGCCAACCGACGCCGCTTTATCTGTACGGCTATGGCGCCTACGGTGAAAGCCTCGACCCGTGGTTCTCCCACGCTCGTTTGAGTCTGCTGGATCGTGGCGTGGCGTTCGCCATCGCTCACGTGCGTGGCGGCGGTGAACTGGGCGAAGCCTGGTATCGCGCTGGCAAGCAGGAACACAAACACAACACCTTCAGCGACTTCATCGCGTGCGCCGAACACCTGATCGCCGATGGCTTCACCACATCACAGCAATTGGCGATCAGCGGCGGCAGTGCCGGTGGCCTGCTGATCGGCGCGGTGCTCAATCAGCGGCCAGAGCTGTTCGGAGCAGCGATTGCCGAAGTACCGTTCGTCGACGTGCTGAACACCATGCTCGACCCGGATCTGCCGTTAACCGTCACCGAATACGACGAGTGGGGTAATCCTGAAGAGCCGGACGTCTATGAGCGAATCAAGGCCTACGCCCCGTACGAAAACGTCACCGCGCAAGCCTATCCGGCGACCCTCGTGATCGCCGGCTACAACGACAGTCGCGTGCAGTACTGGGAAGCGGCCAAGTGGGTGGCAAAATTACGTGCGACCAAAACCGACACCAACCCCCTGCTGCTCAGGACCGAATTGGGTGCCGGGCATGGCGGGATGAGCGGTCGTTATCAGGGATTGCGTGATGTAGCACTCGAATACGCATTTGTTTTCAAGGTTTTGGGCATCGCCTGAGGAACTCCGTTCGGCGTGCCGGTCTTAACTCTGAACACCGGACGCCGCCCCCGTGTAGGAGCGAGGCTTGCCCGCGAAGGCATTTTCACAGTCAACATTGATGTTGGATGTTACGGCCTCTTCGCGGGCAAGTCGGATCGCCGCATCGCTCGCTCCTACTAGGGATTCGGGCCGGAACCAGAACCAGACACAAGAAAAAGACCGTGACGACATGTCAGAACCGACCTTATTGAACAACGAAATTCGCGACTGGCTGATGGACTGTGGCCTGTTCGATCAACTGCTACCGGCGGACTTTGCCGCTGCCTCGGGTTACTTCAGCATCAGCACCATTGCTCAGGGCGAAGAGATTTTCCATGAGGGCGATGCCGGCAGCTTCATGTGCATCATCCACACCGGCCAGGTGGCGGTGCAGAAAACCAACAGCGACGGGCAACGGGTGACCATGGCAACGTTGCGCAGCGGTCGGGCGTTCGGCGAAATGGCCGTACTTGACGGCGAACGACGATCGGCCAGTTGCGTGGCCGCAAGCAATTGCCAGCTGCTCAATCTGGGCAAGGACTCGCTGGAAAAGATGCTCAACGATGCACCGAAAATCGCCGCCAAAGTCATCCGTGCCCTTGCCGTTTCCCTCTCCAAACGCCTGCGCATGGCCGACGGGCAACTGCTTTCGCAGCAGGTTTAACCGCCGGGTGATTTGGCTTTCGACGGGTTATGCTCCAGCCCCGGCAGTGGCTGGTCCTTGGTGGGCGGGCTAGGCATTTCCATGGGCACCAACGGCGGACCGCCACTGCCTGGGCCAACCTTGGGCACACTGGTCGGAGTGATTTGCGGGTACGGTGTCGGGGTCGCAGTGCCGGGCGAACCGGGCAGAGGCGCGGGGCTGGTGGGGATGGTTTGCATCACCTGGGCCTGCACTGCAGTTATCGAGAGCGCGGCCAAGGCAATGACCGTTAGAATGGTGCGCTTCATCAATGGCTCCGTTGGCCTTGTTGTCTTTTTGCAGGCTACTCCCAACAGCGCGTGTTTGCCTTCCTCCCTTTATGCCAATTTCTCCTCAAGTGAGTCCCATGAAACGTTTCGTTCTGCTCGACACCACTCCAATTCCTGAAAATGGCGGTGCCTTGTGCCTGTTCGAATACGGTGAGGATTTTGTCATCAAGATCCAGGGCGGCGACGGCGGGCAACTGATGAACACCCGCATGCACGGCTCCGAAGATGCGCTGGCCGAGATCCCGTGCCGTAAAGTTGCCGGCCGGCCGAATTCGCGCGTGCTGATCGGCGGCCTGGGCATGGGCTTCACCCTCGCCTCGGCCCTCAAGAACCTGGGCAAGACCGCTGAAGTGGTCGTCGCCGAACTGGTGCCTGGGGTGGTGGAGTGGAACCGTGGACCGCTGGGCGAGAAAGCCGGGAACCCGCTACTCGACCCGCGTACGGTCATTCGCATGGAAGACGTGGCCAACGTGCTGCAAGCCGAGCCACAGGGTTTCGACGCGATTATGCTCGACGTCGACAACGGCCCCGAAGGCCTGACCCAGAAGGCTAACAGCTGGCTCTACTCCGCTGGCGGCCTGAGCGCCTGCGCCAAGGCCCTGCGGCCCAAAGGTGTGCTGGCCGTATGGTCCGCGAGCGCTGACCGACAATTTTCCGACAAACTGAAGAAGGCCGGCTTCAAGGCCGAGGAAGTCCAAGTCTTCGCCCACGGCAACAAAGGCACCCGTCACACCATCTGGATTGCCGAGAAGCTCAAGGGTTGAGCTAAACTGCGTTTATTACCGTCATTAGTCTTTTACAAAGGTGAACCCATGAGTTCGTCAACACCTGCGACCAACACGTCGAAACTGGACCGCATCCTTGCAGACAACCAGCGCGACAAGGAAATGGGTTACCGCGACAAGGCCCTGAAAATGTATCCGCACGTGTGCGGTCGCTGTGCCCGTGAGTTTTCCGGCAAACGCTTGAGCGAACTGACCGTGCACCACCGCGACCACAACCACGACAACAACCCTCAGGACGGCTCGAACTGGGAGCTGTTGTGCCTGTATTGCCACGACAACGAACACTCGCGGTACACCGACCAGCAGTATTTTGGTGAAGGCTCGCTGAGCTCGCCGAAAATCGCCAAGGCAACGCATAACCCGTTTGCGGCGTTGGCGGGGTTGATGAAGAAAGAAGACTGAGGCCCGCATGATCGTTCCCCCACTCTGCGTGGGAACGATCACCGAACACCCCTCCCCCAATCCCCGTATAATCGCCGTTTTTTCCCCGAAGGCACCCGCTCGTGGCAGACAAACGGTACAGCTGCATTGGTTTGTATAATCCAAAATCACCGGAGAACGTCGGTTCGGTGATGCGCGCCGCTGGCTGTTATGGCGTGGCGTCCGTGTTCTACACCGGCAAGCGCTATGAACGCGCCGCCGACTTCGTCACCGACACCAAGCGAGTCCATTACGACATTCCGCTGATCGGCATCGACGACCTGAAAAAAATCCTGCCACTGGGCTGCGTTCCGGTCGCTGTGGAATTGGTGGACGGCGCCCGTTCGCTGCCGGAATACACGCACCCGGACCGTGCGCTGTACATTTTTGGCCCGGAAGACGGCTCGCTGGATAAAGAGATTCGTGACTGGTGCGAAGACGTGGTCTACATCCCGACCAGCGGCTGCATGAACCTGGCGGCCACCGTCAACGTTGTGCTCTATGACCGCTTGTCCAAGGGACTCAATACTCGTTCCGGAGCGAAATTTCGCTGATTCACCGCACATCCGATGGAACAAGCCGCCCGCCTCGGCAGTCAGCTTGATTATCTATTGTTGAAGCAGCCATTCCCGCCAGGAGACAGATCATGAGCGAGCTCAAACGCGTAGAACGCATCGAATCCACCCCGTTCCAGACTCACACTGAACAGAACGTTCAAGGTTGGGAGCGCATCGCTTCCCTGGCCGGTGGTGTGGTGATGGTCGGCAAGGGCCTGCGTCGCGGTGGCGTGTTCGGGTTGATTCAAGTGGCAATCGGCGGTGTGGCCCTGGCGCGTGGGATTACCGGGCACAGTTCAGCGAAAAGCCTGCTGGAGAAAAGCCGTCAGGACATGAACAACGTACGGGTGAAGATTCAGCGGGCAGGTGAAGAGCTGAACCGGTTGAAGGCGAATGCTGAAGCGGCGACCAATACCGCTACCGTGACGGGCAATGACTCTTTGACGTCGCCAAAAACCGGGGTTTGATCCAGAAGATGTGGTGAGGCTTACGGCCTCTTCGCGGGCAAGTCGGTATTACTGAAGTAGCTCGGTATCGAGGACTTTGGAGGACTCGCCAATAACGCTCTCACTGAGCTGAACAAATTCCATGGTATCCACGCTTTCGAGATGCATCGCCCCTTGCAATACATCATCCAGCGAACGCTTGTTGCGGGTCTTCAGACGAATTTCGCGATCCAGTTCCTGCAATAACACGACCGCTTTCGAGACCTGCGCCGGACTGGCCTGCTCACCGCGCAATGTGCTGACCTTCTGGCTGTCCTTGGCCAACTTCTTCTGCAAACTCTCATACCGCTCATCACTCATGCCGCCGGCGCGGCGCACCAGTTCGATGGCGTAATACTCGGCAAATCCTTCGCTGATCCAGTCACTGCGCTGCTTATCGTTGATCCGCCCGAACACCTGAGCCAATTCCCGCACCAACGCACTGGCGCCGCTTTCGCTGACCAGCGGCAGACGCGTGTTCAGATAGATCGATTCGCGCGCGCCCAGACTGCCACGCCACATCGGGTCGTTGGCACCGACGATCAGCAGTTTGGTGGGATGACGGGGATACACCGCCTGCACTTGCGGCCAGACAAAGGTCAGCAGCGTCAGTACATCCATGCGGCGCATGCCCTGGCCTTGAGGCGAGGCGACGGTGACTTCGGTTTCCCCTAACCGCGTGCGACGGCTGCCGAGGTGGCCCGCGAGCATCCAGCCCGTGGGCCGGTCGAACAAGCGAGAACCGTTATCGACCCGGAACTTGTTCTTGCCGATCCGCGGCCAGGCGGTTTCGACGCTTTTCCAGCCGGTGGGCAATTCGAACTCAAGCCGCGAAACCAACTCGATGCCATCCTGCTGATCGAGTTTGGCCGCCGGCACCAGGTCATCGCCGCGCATCAGCGCCCAAGTTGGCGTCATGCGCGTGTCGAAGCTACCGCTCTTGCGCCCGTGGCTGATGCGTACGCGGTAGGTCAGGCTGGCCTTGTCGGCGGCCGGACGCCAGACACCACGGGCCTGTTTGCCCGGCGTGAGCTGCCATTGGCCATCGGCCTTGAAGTCGCCGTAGTGGCTACCGTCGCCCAGGTCGAAATCCAGACTGCGCACTGCCGAACCCTGGGCCAGGGTCAGTCGCACTTCAGCCTGATCACTTTGCGGCAACAGGCGAACGTGGTAATCCAGATCGACCTTCTTCGCCGCCCACACGGGCGAACTCAGGGTAAAAAGCCCAAAGGCCAACGCCAGCCGCAATCCCACAGCCATACACACTCCTTGTGGCGAGCGAGCTTGCTCGCGCCGGGCTGCTTAGCAGCCCCAAATTCTAGTAATCACTGCCGATTTTCAGAGTGGGACTTAACCCGCCCGAAAAATCAGATGGTCTTCCCAATCCTCTTCGGCCACGCTGCCTTCGGCGAGCATGCGCCCGGACTGGGAAATACGTTCGTGGTGCACCGCATCGCGATCACCGCACACCAGATGATGCCAGAGCGGCAAATCCTTGCCTTCGCTGACCAATCGATAGCCGCAGGTCGGTGGCAACCATTTGAACTCATCGGCCTTGCCCGGTGTGAGCTGGATGCAGTCCGGGACGAAATCGCGACGGTTGGAGTAATCGGTGCACTGACAGGTTTTCAGGTCCAGCAGTTTGCAGGCGATGCGCGTGTAGTAAACGCTGTTGTCGTCTTCATCTTCGAGCTTTTGCAGGCAGCACAGGCCGCAGCCATCGCACAGCGATTCCCATTCCTCTTGATCGAGTTGATCGAGGGTTTTGCGTATCCAGAACGGTTCGACTTTGGCGGCCATGGTTCAAGCATCAACATCAGGTGGTGAAAAGTCCGCCAGTTTAGTGCCAAGGCCCTTGTGGGCCAAGCATTGGCGACTGCCGGTAGAACCGGACTTGCCAGTTATTGCGCCGCCCAGTAGGGTTTTGCGTCGCCCCTCACTTTCAAACGTAGCCAGGAATCCCTTGATGAGTGCTAATCCACGCGTTGCCGATTATGCCATACACCCTCAGTTCACCGATCGCTGGTCGCCCCGCGCCTTCACCGGCGAAACCATTCCCATCGAAACCCTGCTGAGCTTCTTTGAAGCCGCACGCTGGGCGCCATCGGCTTACAACTCGCAGCCTTGGCGGTTTCTGTATGCGCGTCGCGACACGCCAAACTGGGAGCGCTATCTGGGGCTGCTGAACGAATTCAACCGCAGCTGGGCGCAACACGCCTCGGCGCTGGTGATCGTGATCTCGAAAACCACCTTCGCAGTGCCTGGCGCTACCGAAGAAACCCCGGCGCTGTGGCACACCTTCGACACCGGTTCCGCCTGGGGCCATCTGGCCCTGCAAGCAAGCATCAGCGGCTGGCACACCCACGGCATGGCCGGTTTCGACCAGGAACTGACCCGCAAAGCGCTGAACATTCCTGAGGGTTATGCACTGCACGCGGCGGTGGCGGTGGGCAAACTGGGCGATAAGGCAACGCTGGCGGATTACCTGCAAGCGCGCGAAGAACCAAGCCCGCGTCGTCCGCTGAGCGAACTGGCCGCCGAAGGCGACTTCACCCTCTAAACCACACTGCAAAATCCATGTGGGAGCGGGCTGTCCTCTGGTCAATCTTCAAAAAAGACATCAAGACAGTTGCTCCCACATTTTGATTGCGGTGAAATCAGTACCCGCGCGAGAAATCCACTTCCCCGCGCAACGCCTCACCCGCCTGATACGCCCGCAGGTTTTCGACAAACAGATTCACCATCATCGATGGCGAAGTCGGCGCCGAGCTGTGGCCGGTCAGCAGCAAGCCCCACGCCGTCCAGAACGGGTGACGCTGCGGCAACGGTTCCTGACGGCAGACGTCGATCACGGCACCGGCCAGATGCCCTTCTTTCAAGGCTTCCACCAAGTCCGCATCGACCACTGCCACGCCGCGTCCGACGTTAATGAATAAACCGGTCGGCTTGAATTGCTTGAACAGCGCCGCGTCGTACAAGTCGTGGGTGTTGGGCGTATTCGGCAGCAGATTGATGACGTAATCCACTTCACCCACCAGACGCGGCAAATCAGCCAGCGCCCCGACTTCGACAAACGGCGTCTGCTCACGGGCTTCGCTGGCGATGCCGTACAACTCGACGCCAAACGGCAAGAGGAACTGCGCCACGGTCTGCCCGATGTCACCGGTGCCGACGATCAACACTTTGCGGCCGGCCAGGCTTTGGCCCTGGCGATTGTCCCACTTGCGTTCGACCTGGCTGACCAGTCGAGGCAGCACTTCGCGCTCGTGGCCAAGCAGGTAGGTCAGCACGTATTCGGCCATGGCCTGACCGAAAATCCCCACCGCCCGGGTCAGGCGATAGTGCCGAGGCAAGCCGTCGGCCAGCAGCGGCGTGATACCCGCCCAGGTCGATTGCAGCCATTGCGGCTCGTGGCCCTGACGCAGCAGGGTCGCCAGCAAGTCCGGCTGGCCGAGCCAGATCGGACAATCGGCGGCCTGGCTGGCCAGTTCGGCGGAGTCGCCGCTGGTCAGCACTTCCAGGTCAGGCGCTGCTTGACGCAACAGCTGGGCGTACACAGGGTGGTCGTGTTCAGCAATCAGAACGCGCATGGTTCAAACCTTTCGAAAACAGTGCAGACGGCCGCCGACGGAGAATCGCTCCATCGCCCTGGCCATCGCCAAAATCATTCCAGTGTTTCATAAAAGCTCTGAACAGAGCCTGTCTGCCGATCACATCGGGTCGTTGCGGCGCAGCAATTCTTCCGGCAAGTGTTCGATGTACTCGTCTTCGGCCGGCGGCATTTGCAGGTGGTAACCCTGTTTCTCAAGGTTTTCCAACACCACGGTGATGTCCTCGCGCGACAGTTTGCGCTCGGGAGTCAGCACCAGGTCGAAGGCGTGATGCGGTTTGCCGAAGGCGGCCATCAAACTTTCCGGGACGCGCTCCAGTGCATCGCTTTTGAGCACATAGAGGTACATCTCGTTTTTCTTCAGGCTTCGATAGATGGAGCAAATACGTTTCAAGGCTGTTCTCCGGCGGTGGCCAGGCTGTCGAGCAGCGCCTGGCCCATCAATTCGCGGCGCCAGCCACGCAGCGAATCAGGCAATTGGTAAGGACCATTGGGGTAGCCGCTCTTGAGCAGCGCTTCCAGGGTTTTCTTGCGCAGCATCAGCTCTGGCGCAATGTTCAGGCGCTCAGCTTCGGCCTGGCCGATCGCACGCAGTTGTTTGACCAGGGTGGCGGCGTCCACCGGTAATGGCTCCGGCACCGCTGGCGGCCATTGATCTGGCGACACATTGCCAGAGCGCTTGATCAGATCAAGCAGAAATTCGCCATCCTGACGCACGGTACGCGGGTGCATGTCTTCGATTTTCGCCAACGCGCCGAGGTTGTCCGGCTGAGTCCGCGCCAGCGGCCACAGGGAATGTTCACGAACGATGCGATTGCGCGGTAGATCACGGGCACGGGCTTCGCGCTCGCGCCAGGCGCACAGTTCACGCAACACCACGAGTTGGGCGCGGGAGAGCTTCCAGGCCAGCTTGGCTTCGCGATAGACCTCATACGGATCAACTTCGCGACGCAGGTTGGCCACCAGCTCAGCGCCGTCTTCCAGGACCCAGGCGTACTTGTCGTCAGAAAGCTTCGGACGAAGCTGTACGAAAACTTCCGCCAGGTGCAAGGCATCTTCGGCGGCGTAGCTGATTTGGGTGTCCGAAAGTGGGCGTTGCAGCCAGTCGGAACGGGTCTCGCCCTTGGGCAGATCGATGCCGAGCACTTCCTGCACCAGCCGCGAATACCCCATGGAGAAACCCAGGTTCAGGTAAGCGGCGGCCAGTTGAGTGTCGAACAGTGGCGCTGGCAGGCTGCCGGTCAGGCGCAGCAGGACTTCGAGGTCTTCGCTGCACGCATGGACGACTTTGACCACGGCCGGGTTTTCCAGCAACGCGGCTAGAGGTTGCCAGTTGTCGATGGTCAGGGGGTCAATCAGGTAAGCGCGTACGCCATCACCGATCTGCAGCAGGCCTGCGATCGGATAAAAGGTGTCGACCCGCATGAATTCGGTGTCGAGGGCAACGAATGGCAGCTGCTGCCACTCGGCGCAAAACTGACCGAGGCTATCGTTGTCGCGAATCCAGTGAATATCGATGGCCACACGGCTCTCCCTTGAAGAATGGCGCGCAGTATATATCGCCCCCGGCGATTTCCGCGCATCCACTGAATAAGAGCATTAGCGAAAAAGCCTGCCAGACAGCAAGAAATGTCTGACAAGCCGAGCCTAGCTGGCCTTACGCAGGACGTAGACGCGCATCCGCGCACAGCCGGGCAGGAAGTCTTGATGACTGAGCAAGCGCAAACCTGCACGCTTGAACTCGGCTTCCACGTCAGCCTTGCTGGCCAACTGTCGAGCCGGAGCGCCTTGGGCATCCGTACGCCGGCCTTTGAAATGAGCATCGACCTTTACCGCCACAATGACCGTATCGCGACTGACCCGATGGAACTCCTTGAGCATGACCAAACGATGCTCGGGACTGGTGAGGTGTTGAAACAGTTGCATGCAAAAAATGCAATCAACCGCATTCGCCGACAAGCCGATGGTGAACGCTGAACTCTGAAAGGTCTTGACCCGTTTCAGCAGGTCCTGCGGATGATGCGTGCGGGCATGGTCGAGTATGTCCTGAGACGGGTCGGCCGCGAGGATCACCCGATTTGCATGTTCGGCCAATACCGGCCAAAAGCGCCCTACGCCACAGGCCACATCGAGAACCAGGCCCGGCTCGCCAGCTGCTTTGAGCGCATTGCGCACCAGTTGCTCGTCACGCCAGAACGTCAGCCGCCCGGCCAGGCCACGCGGTCCCGGCTGAAGACAGACGCGGGCGTGCTCCTGATCGTAGCGCCGGGCGATCTCAAGCTCGATGGCGGATAGGGGCTGAGCGGTCATGTGCAATGGCTCTTGGGGAAAACTCTACCGGCCGCCGGTTAACGGCCGGGCGTAAAAAAGGTTGAAGCACTCACTCTTTGGCCAACACGCCGTCATTCACCGCACCGCGACATCCGGCAAACATATCCAGACTCTGGTTGTACACCTTGCTGCTGACCTCCAGCAGACCAAGCATCGAATGGAACAGATTGTCCTGGCTCAAGGGCTTTTCACGACTCAGTTGCAGGCAATGGGCGTCCACCGAGAACGACTTTTGATAGCTGTCGGAAAACCATGCCAACATCGCGACATGCTTTTGTTGTTCCGGCGCCAGCATGTAAGGCGTGCCGTGGAGGTACAAGTTGTACTCGCCCAGGGATTCGCCGTGGTCCGACAAATAGAGCATCGCGGTATCGACTTTGTCCTGATTTTTACGCAACAAATCGATCAGGGTGGACAGCACGTGATCGGTATACACCAGGGTGTTGTCGTAACCATTGACGATACTTTCGCGACTGCAATTGTTCAGGGCGTTACTTTCACAAACCGGGGTGAAGCGTTCGTATTCTTTCGGGTAGCGCTTGAAGTATTCAGGACCGTGACTGCCCATCTGGTGCAACACCAGTACCGTGTCTTTATCCAGGGTATCGATGAAGTGCTGCAAACCCTGCAGCAGGATTTCATCGCGGCATTCGCTATTGGCGCACAGCACCGGGTCTTTCAGGTTACTGACGTCGTCGAGGGTGACCCGATCGCAAGTGCCTTTGCAGCCCGATTGGTTATCACGCCAGATCACGTCGAGACCCGCGCGTTTGAGCACGTCCAGCAGGCCTTCCTGATTCTTTGCCTTGCTGGCGTTGTAATCTTTACGGCCCATGTCGGAGAACATGCACGGCACCGACACCGCTGTTTCCGTCCCGCAGGAATGCACGTTGGTGAAAGCGATCAGGCCAGCTTCTTTATTCAGTTTGGGTGTGGTGTCGCGGTCATACCCCAGAATGCCGAAGTTCTCGGCTCGGGCACTTTCGCCCACCACCAGCACCGTCAGGGATTTGCGGTCATGAGTTTGCCAGGCTGGATTTCGCTGGGCATCTTCACCGAGTGTGACAAAGGGTTGTTGCGCCGACGCGACCTGTTCACGCAAATAGCCAGCCGAGGCACCGATGTAGTTACTGGGCACCACCATCAGGCGCAACTCATGGTGATTGCGAAACAACGAAGACAGGCCCTGATAGTTAACCAGTGCAACGCCTCCGATCACGGCAACCGACGCGACAATTACCAGAGCCTTACTTAATAGCTCACGGTGCCAGCGGCGATAACTAACCGGAATCCACCACAACAACAACGACGGCAAAACTCCCAGCAAAAGGATATAAACAAGCAACTTCAATGACAGCAAGTCACGTACTTCCGTCGCATTCGTTTGCGCAAAGTTACGTAACATGCCGGTGTCAATCAAAACACCATATTGGCTCATGAAGTACGCCACGCCAGCACTGACCATGAAGATCAGCGTCAGGACCGGTTTCATCAAGGGCCGGAAAGCCAGCAGGGTCAGCACAATGTTGAAGGCGGTCAGGATCATCACCCCGAATGCCACACGCATGACGATGCCTTTTACGTCAGACGTCGTGATTTCAAACATGTGCTGCCAGAGAACAAAGTTGAAGCCTGTTAATAAAAAGGCACTGGTAATCAGTGTCACCCACTCGGGGCGCACGGCTTTAATCTTCAACATGGTGATCGGCGGTTCCTGAAAAGATGTGCCTTCGGCAAATGTGAAAATTTCATCGACCACGGCCGCACTTATCTTAGGCAGCCAACCATCAATTTTTTGTGAAAAAGAAGCCAACGATTAGTTGGCTTGTGACGCGAGGCCATCACCTTATTGAGAATGGTTCAGGTTCTGCTCAGGCTTGATTCAAATACCAGCGCCAGTCCTGCTCGCCCACCTCGCCCATGAACTGTCTGTATTCAGCTCGTTTTACCGCCAGGTAAACGCCGAGGAACTCCCCACCGAACGCCTCCCGCGCCCAGTTCGAACCTTCCAGCGCCCGCAACGTGGTCAGCCAGTCGGTCGGCAACAATTCCGTGGCCTGTGAGTATCCATTGCCCTCCACCGGCGCGCCAGGATCGAGTTGTTCGCGAATACCGCGATGGATCCCGGCCAGAATCGCCGCAGCCGCCAGATACGGGTTGGCATCGGCACCACAGATGCGGTGTTCGATATGCCGGGAAAAGGCCGGCCCGCCGGGCACGCGCAAACTCACGGTGCGGTTGTCCACGCCCCAGGTGGCCGCCAGCGGCGCATAGCTGTTGGTCTGGAAGCGACGATAAGAGTTGGCGTTTGGACAGAACAGCAGCAACGAATCGAGCAAGGTGCTGAGCATCCCACCGACCGCTTGTTTGAGCAACGGCGTACCGTCCGGGGCTTCGCTGGCGAACAGGTTGTTGCCCTCCTTGTCCGCCAGGCTGACGTGCATGTGCATGCCAGTGCCCGCCAAGTCATCGAACGGTTTGGCCATGAAGCACGCCGTCATCCCGTGCTTGTGGGCCACGCCCTTGACCAGCCGTTTGTAGCGCACCGCTTCGTCCATCGCCTGCAAAGCGTCGGTGCGGTGCTCGAGGGTGATTTCTACTTGGCCCGGCGCGTATTCGGAAATCGCCGTGCGCGCCGGAATGCCCTGGAGTTTGCAAGCGCTGTAGAGATCGGCCAGAAACGGTTCGATCTGTTCCAGTTCACGCAAACCGTAGACCTGAGTCCCTCGCGGCCGCCCGCCATCGACATCCCGCGCCGGTTGCGGCCGACCGTTGCTGTCGCGCTGCTGATCCAGCAGGTAGAACTCCAGCTCCGCCGCCATCACCGGGTAATAACCGTCGGCCTGCAAGCCTTCGATGACGTTCGCCAGCAGATGCCTTGGATCGGCAATCGTCGCGGGCATGCCGTCCTTCGGGTGCATGCTGACCTGCACCGCCGCCGTAGGCATCAGCCGCCAAGGCATGCGCGTCAAACTGCCGCTGATCGGGTAAGCCCGGCAATCGATATCGCCAACGTCCCAGACCAGGCCGGAGTTTTCCACGTCGTCGCCGTTGATGGTCAGGCCAAGAATGGTGCTCGGCAATGGCCGTCCGCTTTCGTACACCGCCAGCAATTCATCGCGATGCAGCAACTTGCCCCGAGGCACACCGTTATTGTCGAGGATGAACAACTCGAACATCTCGATATCCGGATTCTGTTCAAGAAAGGTCAGAGCTTCTAGCTTGGAAGCGAAGGGTGTCGTGGCAAAACTCATGGGAATTCTCTTCTTTCCGCGTCAGGCAAACGCACAGGCGCCGCCACTTTGATCCCGGCGCGCGGCGCGGGACCTGTAAGAACAATCAACGGGAGATGCAGGAATCCGGTGGGCGCGCGTGACGGCAGTGCCACAACGCCCAGAAGGCGAGCTCAGAAGGAAGTGGAGCAGGCCAACCATCCATAGAGAAAACCGCAGAGAACAGATGAGCAGCAGCGTCACACGGGCGGTTAAGTCGTTAAATCGGGATTTTAAGAACTTTGGTTGCGGACCCGCTAAACATTGTTCGCGCCTTTCAGCTTCACACCGCTGTATTTAATTTCTAAATACTGCTCTGGGCTTTCTGATTTGCGGCCTGCAGACCTCGCACGTCTAATCGGCTCCTCGTCATTCAAGGTCCGATACATGGAAAACGTTCGCGCAACCTCCCGCCCTACCCTTTGGCTGATGTTCAGCATCATCTTGGTCGCCCTGAACCTGCGACCTTCCATGGCCGCCGTCGGTCCTTTGCTGTCGGCGATTCGTGGCGACATCGCGCTGAGTTTCAGCTCGGCCTCGCTGCTGACCATGCTGCCAGTGATGGCGATGGGGCTGGCGATGTTCTTTGGGCTGAGCGTCATCCAACGAATCGGCGAACAACGCACCGTGGTGCTCTCCCTGATGATCATCGGCGTGGCTACGGTGTCGCGATTGTTCCTCGATTCCGCGGCCGAACTGATCCTCAGCGCCGTGCTGGCAGGCATCGGTATCGCGCTGATCCAGGCATTGATGCCGGCGCTAATCAAATCCCGCTTTAGCGATAATGTTTCCGTGTGCATGGGGCTTTACGTCACGTCGATCATGGGCGGCGCAGCAATTGCGGCGTCGTTTGCACCGCTGGTGATGATCCGCACCGGCAGCTGGCGCATGGGTCTGGCGGTCTGGGCGGCACTGGCGCTGGTAGCGTTGCTGTTTTGGTGCATGCAACGCGAAAGGATCCCGGCGCAGCCTGCTCAGCCGCAACGCAATGGGTCCTTCTTCGGCAATTCCCGCGCCTGGCTACTTGCAATCTTCTTCGGACTGGGCACGGCGTCCTACACCTGTGTGCTGGCCTGGCTGGCGCCGTACTACGTCGAAAAGGGTTGGAGCGAACAAAACGCCGGGTTGCTGCTGGGTTTCTTGACCGCCATGGAAGTGTTGTCCGGCCTGCTGACACCGGCCATCGCCAACCGCAGCCGAGACCGACGCATGGTGCTGGTGGTGTTGCTGGCGCTAATCATGGCCGGTTTCTGTGGGCTTATTCTCAGCCCGCAACACCTGAGCCTGTTGTGGCCATGTCTGTTAGGGCTCGGCATCGGCGGACTGTTCCCAATGAGCCTCATCGTGTCCCTGGATCATTTGGATAATCCCCAGCGTGCCGGCGGCCTGACCGCGTTCGTGCAAGGCATCGGCTATCTGATTGCCGGTCTCTCGCCGCTTATTGCCGGGTTTATCCGCGATCAGCTCGGCAGCTTCGAATGGGCCTGGTGGTCACTGACCGGCGTCATGGCACTGATGATCCTGATGGTCTTGCGCCTCGATCCGCGACATTACGCCCAACATATTCACTGACCCGGAACCCCCATCATGAAACGCCTGCAGCCGTTCAGGGACTGAAAGCCTCTGGAACTACCCCACAACTTTCCATGAAAGTTCCTACAGATCATTCTCCTGGCACCATCGTTCCGTTAGGATCACTCGCACAAGTTTGCGCACAGTCAGCGCAAGGAGCACAGCGAGACGGAACGGATGCTGAACAGTAACTTGCTTAGAAAGCTCGATATGCAGGACCTCATGGTGTTTATCGCTGTGTATGAGCAAAGCAGCGTCACCGGTGTATCCGAGGCACTCTGCGTTAGCCAGTCCACTGTGAGCTACTGCCTGAAAAAACTGCGCACCAGTTTCGAAGACGAGCTGTTCATTAATACCCGCGCGGGTATGCGCCCCACCTACAAAGCCAGCACCATGTACACCCACGTGCTGAAGATCCTCGAAAGCATCAACCTGTGCCACGCCGGTACGCAGGCATTCGACCCCACCTTGCAACCGGTCACCTTCAATATCTGCGCACCTGAATACTTCGAGCAGTTGATCCTGCCGCGCCTGTTGAAAAGCTTCGATTTTGCCGACCTGCCGGTGATGGTCAACATGCACAAGTTCGAAACCGACATCCCGGCCGAAGAACTGCGCGACGGCAGCCTCGACCTGGTGATTTGCTTCGGCCCGAACTTTCATCGCAGTCACGGCGATTTCAAATCCCGGAGGCTGCTGGAGGATGACCTGGTGTGTGTCTTCGACCAACGGGCCACACCGCCGGAGCCGCGTTTAAGCCTGCAAGCCTTTGTTGAACGCCGGCACGTGTTCCCGACACCCTGGACATCCACCACCAACATGGTCGACGGCTGGCTGGCGCAGCAGGCGCAAAAACGGCAGATCGTCGCGCGTTCCAACAGCTACAGCGCGGCCCTGAAGATGATCACCGGCACCGACTTCATCGTGACCCTGCCTCGGCGCATCCAGCAATTGCTGGCCAACGAGGCAATCTTCAATCACTGCGAAGTGCCTGACGGCTTGCCCAGGTTCAGCCTCGACATGCAGTGGAGCCAGAATGTCGATCAGGACAGCGCCAACACCTGGCTGCGCGAACAAGTGGTTAAAGCCTGCACCGAGCAGGAAATGGCCTGAAACTCAGTGGCTGATGGCTATCTTGGTGTAGGACTCTCGATCGATGTCGAGGATTTCCACGGCCAACTGGACTTCAACGCCCGTCGGCCATTCACACAAGTCCTGCACCACCGCCAGCAGGCTTTCGGACAACTGCTTCTTGATCTGCGCCGAGCGACCGCTCAACAGTGCCAGTTTCACATGCACGAAGGCCCGTTCACCTAACGCCGTGCCGACCTTGAACGTCTCGACCTTCACCGCTCGACTCTTGATGTCGTATTCGGCAGCAAACTCACCTGAAGCCACCAACGTATTGTTGAGCCGGATCAACGCCACGTCGGCATTGAGCTCGGGCAGGTTGGCGGTGTATTCCATGTGCAGGTGAGGCATGACTGAGTTCCTTAAGGTTGGCAGAAAGGTCGTACATATTACACAGCGTTGCCCTACTCACTCGGGCTGCGGCAACACCGCACGTTCACTCATGAACGCCTCCAGCCTCGACCTCAACCAGCGCTCAGCGGGGTCGGTATCGACATGGCTGAGCCAGACCATCGACAGATCCAGTGTCGGTGTCTTGAACGGAAACGGCTCCTGAAACAGCTGGCCGGACGCCGCCATGGCCTCAGCCGTATAGTCCGGCAGGCTGGCGATCAGATCGGTGCCGGCGAGCAAAGCCGGCAGCGAGCTGTATTGCGGCACGGAAAGGACGACCTGACGCGTACGACCAATCTCCGCCAGCCACTCATCGGCGTAACCGCTGACATTGGCGGTGTGGGAAACCAGCACGTGCGGTCGCGCGCAATATTCATCGAGCGTCAGCGGTGTGTCCGATGCATCAGCGCGCAAAATGCTGGGCTGGATGTGCCGCAACAACTTGCGTTTGGCGTTGGCCGGCAAGCCACGGGTCTGGCTGATACCCACCGTGATATCGCCCGATGCCAGTAAATCCGGGATCCGCCAGTAATCGACATGCTGCACCACGAACACCACCTTCGGTGCCTCTTGGCGCAGGGCACGCAGCAACGGTGGCAACAGGCCAAACTCGACATCGTCCGACAGCCCGATTCGAAAGGTCATGGTGCTGCTGGCGGGGTCGAAATCATGGGTCAAGCTCAACGCCACCGACAACGAATCCAGGGCGGGCGACAGGTGCAGAATGATCTCCTCGGCCCGCGCCGTCGGCTCCATGCGATGGCCGACCCGAATGAACAGTGGATCGTTGAACAACGTGCGCAAGCGATTGAGCGCCGAACTGATGGTCGGCTGACCGAGAAACAACTTCTCCGCCACCCGGGTGACGTTGCGTTCGAGCATCAGCGTTTCAAACACCACCATCAGGTTGATGTCGGCCTTGCGTAGTTCATTGCGATTCATCCACTGCCCCCGCTCATAAATCAGATGACAGTTTAGGTACGTGTCGCAATCGACGTCTATGCGACTCAAGCAGTTTGCGCTTAATCCAAATTCAGGCAGCGGCACTCACAACCGTAACGCCACCTGATTAAAACGGAGCTGCTCTGACTGAGCAGCTTCACCGCCTGAAGGCTAGATTTCCTTGACCGGCGTCTGATCGTGGGTCCCTTTGATCAAACTGATGGCATGCACACAATCAGCCTTGTTGACGTAAGCCTCCCCGCTGGCAATCGTCTCATTGTTTCCCGCCCTCAAACGCCACCGCCATTGACCTTTGCCAGTCTGTGCGATGCCACGGGTTTGCCTGTAAATCTCAAAATACATTGCTCGCTCCTTGCGATTGCTGATTACGGCAGATCAGTGACCTGCGATACCAGAGTAGATGAGGATTTTTTGAGGCAACGGGTTTCAATGTCAGGGGATATTTCGGAAAAATATCCTTGATTAGCGGGGCGGCCAATGGATACGGGGGGTGGTAAATAGAGTGACTTGGTTGAGTAAGTTTTCCCAGAAACTGGCTTAATTTTCTTACGCTGTAGCGATACCTGTTCCGACGTCAGCTGACTAACTTTTCTGCTGAGTTGAATCTTCAGCTGATAAGGCCAGAGGCTGTTCCTGCATCAGCACTGGATCTTCCTCAAGGGGGACTGCCGTGGTGGCGACTGGGTCAGGACGGGGCAGCAAACCCCGTACAACCCTTTCAATCAGTGAAAGGATTCCATAGGTGATGAAGCCAAAAATAAGCCCGACAACCACAATGCTCAAAGGATGAAGTTGCGCTGCGTCGGGGCTTTCCAACATGTAGCGAAAAGCCTCAACAGCAACGGTCAGACAGGCCGAAAATGCTGCCACCAGCTTCACAAACACCCAAAACCGTCGCCACCTGTTCATGCACTCCTCCGTCATCCGGTGATTTGCGCTGTATTCATGATAGCTAATGACCTGGATGCAACTTACTTTCTGAATCGGTCTTCGCTGCGCTAACAGCTCATCGAGATGAAAAAGCCAAAACCCCAGAAACGAAAAAGCCCCGTAACTTTTCAGCTACGGGGCTTTTTCTATGTAATGGCGGAGAGATAGGGATTCGAACCCTAGGTACCGGTGAAGGTACAACGGATTTCGAATCCGTCCCATTCGGCCACTCTGGCATCTCTCCAACGGCGCGCATCATAACAACACTTTTGCCGGAAGCGAACCCCCTAAGCGAAATTTTTCCGTGCTATCAGATGCTTGCGTCGATTAAAGCGGTACGCCCAAACGATTGGCGACTTCTTCGTAGGCTTCGATGACGTCACCGAGGCCCTGACGGAAGCGGTCTTTGTCCATTTTCTTGCCGGTGGCCTTGTCCCACAGACGGCAGCCGTCCGGGCTGAATTCGTCGCCCAGAACGATGGAGCCGTCTGAGAACACGCCGAATTCAAGTTTGAAGTCGACCAGCAGCAGGCCAGCGTCGTCGAACAGTTTGCTCAGGACTTCGTTGACCTTGAGCGACAGTTCTTTCATGCGAACCAGTTGCTCGGCGGTACCCCAACCGAATGCCACGACGTGGGATTCGTTGATGAACGGGTCGCCCTTGGCGTCGTCCTTCAGGAACAGTTCGAAGGTGTAAGGGTTGAGCTTCATGCCTTCTTCGACGCCCAGGCGCTTGACCAGGCTGCCGGCGGCGTAGTTACGCACGACGCACTCGACCGGGATCATGTCGAGTTTTTTCACCAGGCATTCGTTGTCGCCCAGCAGTTTGTCGAATTGGGTCGGCACGCCGGCTGCTTCGAGTTTCTGCATGATGAAGGCGTTGAACTTGTTGTTCACCATGCCTTTGCGGTCGAGTTGCTCGATGCGCTTGCCGTCGAACGCCGAAGTGTCGTTGCGAAACAGCAGGATCAAGCGGTCAGCGTCGTCGGTCTTGAAAACCGATTTGGCTTTGCCGCGGTAGAGTTCTTCACGTTTTTCCATGATGGGCTCCGCTTGCTAAGTAGGTGGGCTAGGCGATGTATCGCCAGTCGAGCCCTGAATCTTGATCGGCCAGTTGCAGCCAGTCCGGGTCGCACCCGAGGGTGTCGACAAAACATTGCCGGGCCAGCTGCGGCAGGTTGTTTTTGCTGCTCAGATGGGCCAGGACCAGGTGTTGCAGGCCTTGCCAGCCCAACTCAGACACCAGGAATGCTGCCTGATGGTTGTTCAAATGTCCCAGTTCACCGCCCACCCGCTGCTTGAGAAAGTACGGGTAGTGACCGCGAGCCAGCATGTCACGACAATGATTGGACTCGATCATCAACGCATCGAGGTCCCGATAGCCGTCCAGCACCTTGTTGCAATACGAGCCCAGGTCGGTCAACAGGCCGAAACGCCGCTCACCGTCACTGAATACGTATTGCGTCGGCTCCTGTGCATCGTGTGCCACGGCAATAACGTCGATGCTCAGTGCGCCGATCTGCAGTTGCTCGCCGCCGGCCAGAAGGCCAGCCGGTTCAATGGGTTTGCGCATCCCGCGCAGGGTTCCGCGACTGAGGTAGACAGGCAGATTGTAGCGCCGAGACAGCAAACCCACGCCATGCACGTGGTCTGCATGTTCGTGGGTCACGAGTATCGCGCTCAGCTGCACAGGGCTCACACCCAGGCGCAACAAGCGTTTTTCGGTTTCCCGCAGGGAGAAACCACAATCCACCAGCACATACGTGTCAGCGCTGGCTATCAGCGTGCCGTTCCCTTGGCTACCGCTGCCGAGAACGGCAAAACGCATGTGATCAGCCCAGGTTGTCCTGAATCACGCTCAACACTTTGCGCGCCACGTCTGCCGGCGCCACGGTATTGAGGTTCTTCTCGACGGTGACCTGGACGTTCTCGCCAACCTTGCTCAGGCGAACCTGATAACGCTCGGCACGGGATTCAACTTCTTCCTTGCTCGGAGCACCGCCAAACAGGCCGCTGAAGAAACCAGGCTTCTCGTCTTTCTTCTCGGCTTTTTCGGCCAGGTTGATGTAGTACAGGCCCAGGCTGCGGTTGATGTCTTCAACGCGCCATTCACCCTGTTCCAGCGCACGACCGACGCTCGACCAGGCGCGATCCAGGTCGTTGCCGACGTTCAGGACAGGGTTGCCGCTGCCGTCTTCGCTCAGGCTGACACGGCTTGGCGTATCGGAATCACGTGAAGCCAGCATGGAGACCGAACCGCCCTTCTCCGAGGTGCGGCTCATGCTCGCGAGCATGTCGTCGACCAGTGCCGCGTCCAGGCCCGTGTTGACCGAGCGATTGGTGAAGGCCACGTCGGAGGTGCTACCGGCAGGACGCTCAGCGCTGACCACGTAGACTTCACTGGTGTTGCGCTGCACGCCAGGCTCGATGCGGACCCGCACGCGGGTTTCGCTGTCAGCGCCGACACCGGCCGCGCTCAGGCGCTTGGCCATGGCGGCGGACAGTTCGTCGGAATGCTGCCAGGTGGTGGTGAATTCGCCGGTTTGCGGGCGCTGTTCGTCAAGACGGAAACCGTTGTCCTGGAAGAACTGCACGGCCACTGGCCAGACTTCGGCCGGCGGGTTCTGGGCGACGATCCAACGCGAATCACCGGTCTTTTGCAGGGAGTAGGCGCTGGCGTCAGCCCCTGCCGACAACGGTTGCGGGCGAGGAACGATGTACTCGCCCTTGGCGGTGTCATCGGCCACGTTGCGCGGGATCGGCAACAGCGGATCCAGACGTTTGGCGGTGCTGACATCCGGTGGCAATTGCATGGGTGCAGTTTGTTGCGCTTCCAGGTAATCGCTACCACGGTCACGGAAATAACCTTCCGGGCCCCAAACCCATCCGCAGCCACTAGTGCTGGAGATGATCAAGGCAAGTGCGGAAAGTCCGGCCAATCGCTTCATGCGTAGTGCTTCCTCAATTAAACCAGGACGCCGGACTGGCGCATGGCCTGCCGCAGCGGTTCGTGACAGGCAGCGCTGAGCCAGGTGAGCGGCAGACGGATACCGTCCGGCATCAAGCCCATTTCATGCAGTGCCCATTTCACGGGGATAGGGTTGGATTCGATAAACAGGGTTTTATTGAGCGGCATCAGCTTTTCGTGAATCGCGCGGGCCGTCACGGCGTCGCCTTTCAGAGCAGCGTTGCACAGGTCGCTCATGTCGCGCGGCGCAACGTTGGCGGTCACCGAGATGTTGCCCTTGCCGCCGAGCAGCATCAACTCGACCGCGGTCGCGTCGTCACCGGAATAGACCAGGAAGTCGCTGCTCACGCCGGCAAGGATGTCCTTGGCGCGCTGCAGGTCGCCGGTGGCTTCCTTGATGCCGATGATGTTTTTCACGGTCGACAGGCGGATCACGGTTTCGGCCAGCATGTCGCACGCAGTGCGGCCGGGCACGTTATAAAGTATCTGCGGGATGTCGACGGCTTCGGCGATGGCTTTGAAGTGCTGGTACAAGCCTTCCTGGGTCGGTTTGTTGTAATACGGCGTCACCAGCAGGCAAGCATCGGCGCCGGCGGTCTTCGCATTGGTGGTCAGCTCGATGGCTTCGCGAGTCGAGTTGGCGCCGGTACCGGCGATCACCGGGATGCGCCCTGCAACCTGCTTCACCACGTAACGAATCACTTCGATGTGCTCGTTCACGTCAAGGGTGGCCGATTCACCTGTGGTGCCGACCGCCACGATGGCGTGGGTGCCGTTTTGCAGGTGAAAGTCCACCAGTTTGCTCAGGCTGTCCCAGTCGAGACGACCTTGTGCATCCATGGGTGTGACCAGTGCCACCATACTGCCCGCAATCATGCAACCGCTCCTGCCGGAAAAAGAGAGCGGTAATGGTACTGGCGCCAAGATGCTTGTACAAGCGAAGTACTGCGCTGCTGCCATTCCCCTTGGCGCTGCTTTTCGCTACCCTTCAGACTTTGATCGGTACTGATAAGCTCGTACGCCGGGTTCCAGCCTCCTTTTTCGGCATCACAAGCCCCGATCCAGCGTTGCCACCCCTCGCTCTTGCCACACTGGAGCACGTTGCAACCTTGCGGCTCGGGTTTTCTGAATTCGCATCCACAGGCTCGCTCCCGGCAAAAAAGCCCGTAGAAGTATCGACCGCTCATCGCTTTAGGAATGCTGCATGTCCACCCCCACAGTTCGCGAACAATTCCTTGTCATCAGTGCCCTCGGCGCCAACCCCATGGAGCTGACTAACGTTCTGTGCCGCGCCAGCCATGAAAACCGCTGCGCCGTGGTCACCTCTCGCCTGACGCGTCATGGCGAGTGCAGTGCGCTGATTCTCGAGATCTCCGGCAGCTGGGACGCCTTGGCGCGCCTCGAAGGCAGCCTGCCGAGCCTCGCCAAGAAGCACGCCTTTACGGTCAACGTGGTGCGCAGCGCGGCGCTGGAGAATCGTCCTCAGGCCCTGCCGTACGTCGCCTATGTCAGCTCGGCTTACCGCTCGGACATCATTAACGAGCTGTGCCAGTTCTTCATGGACCACAACGTCGAGCTGGAAAACCTCACCTGCGACACCTATCAGGCTCCGCAAACCGGCGGCACCATGCTCAATGCCACGTTTACCGTGACGTTGCCGGCCGGTGTGCAGATCAGCTGGCTGCGCGATCAGTTTCTGGATTTCGCCGACGCGTTGAACCTGGATGCCCTGATCGAACCGTGGCGCCCACAAAACCCAATGTAAGGAAGCATTCATGGCCGTTGCCATCGACCAACCGGTTGCCGACTTCGAAGCAACCGCCACCAGCGGGCAGACCGTCCGCCTCGCAAGCCTCAAAAGCAAGCAGGTGGTGATTTACTTCTATCCGAAGGACAGCACGCCAGGCTGCACCACCCAGGGTCAGGGCTTTCGCGATCAGCTGGACGCTTTTAAAGCCGCCAACACCGAAGTTTTCGGCGTGTCTCGCGACAGCCTCAAATCCCACGAAAACTTCAAGGCCAAGCAAGCGTTCACCTTCGAGCTGATCAGCGACAAGGAAGAAGCACTTTGCCAGTTGTTCGATGTGATCAAGCTGAAGAAGCTTTATGGCAAAGAGTATATGGGTGTTGATCGCAGCACTTTCCTGATCGACAAGGACGGTGTACTGCGTCAGGAATGGCGGGGTGTGAAGGTGCCGGGGCATGTAGATGCGGTGTTGGTTGCAGCTCAAGCGCTGAACAAGGCCTGATCGTTGAAGTCTGTGGGAGCCCGCTCCCACAGACCGCTTACAACAGCGGCGCCACCACCGGCACCTTGCGCGGCCATGCATCCAGCACAGCCTTGAATAGCGTCGCCAGGGGAATCGCAAAGAACACCCCCCAAAACCCCCACAGCCCGCCAAACAACAACACCGCGCAGATAATCGCCACCGGATGCAGATTGACCGCTTCCGAGAACAACAGCGGCACCAGTACGTTGCCGTCGAGTGTCTGGATGATCCCGTAAACCGCCATCAAATAGATGAACTGATCGCTCCAGCCCCACTGGAACAACGCAATCAACAGCACCGGCACGGTCACCACCACGGCCCCGACATAGGGCACCACCACCGACACCCCCACCAGCAACGCCAGCAGCGCCGCGTAGTTCAGCCCTAGGGCGACGAAAGCGATGTAAGTCACGCCACCGCAAATGAAGATTTCGATGACCTTGCCGCGAATGTAATTGGCGATTTGCCGGTTCATTTCCTGCGCGACGCGGGTGATCAGCGCCCGCTCACGGGGCAAGTAACCACGCACCCACTGACCGATCATTTCCCGATCCTTGAGAAAGAAAAACACCAGTATCGGCACCAGCACCAGGTAGATCATGATGTTCACCAGCAGCGGCAGACTCGACAGTGAGAACGTCAGCGCCCACTGACCGAACTTGCCGATCTCGCCCCGCGCCACTTCGATGGCCTGCAGCACCTGCTCGTCGGATACCAGATGCGGATAGCGCTCGGGCAGCAGCAATAACAGCGACTGCCACTTGGCGAGCATGCCGGGTAATTCGTTGAACAAGGTGATCAGCTGATGCCAGAGCAACGGCACCACGACAATAATGAATACCAGCAAAACCCCCATGAACAAGGCGAAGACCAGCCCCACCGCCACCCCACCGGGCATGCGCAGGCGTTCGAGAGTGACTACCAACCCTTGCATCAGATACGCCAGCACCATTCCGGCCAGCACTGGCGCGAGCATGCCGCCCAGCGTAAGCACGGCGGTAAACGCCAGAAACAGCAGGACTGCCAGTACCACGGCTTCTTCATCGGAGAAGTAGCGCTGAATCCAGTCGCGTAACACCTTGAACATCAATAATCCCTTAGAAACGAACGCACCAGAATTCAGGCTTTTTTCAACCAGTAGCGGTAAACACCCGCTTCATCTTCTTCACGAAGCAGCGTATGACCGGCCAATCGGGCAAAGGTGCGGAAGTCGCGCTGTGAGCCCGCATCGGTGGCGATCACCTTGAGCACTGCGCCGCTGGCCAGTCGATTAAGTTCCAGCTTGGCCTTGAGCAACGGCAACGGGCAATTCAAGCCACTGGCGTCGAGTTCGGCGTCATGGTTTACAGCGTCAGTCATTGCATCACTCCGGGGTCAGGTGGTTGTGCGGCTAGAATATCTGGTCCGAAGCGTAGTGTCCGGCTACAGTAAGGTCTTTGTCGACTAAGGCTTTGTGCATGACTTTTTTGCGCCCTACCCTGCTGACGCTCGCTTGCCTGCTCGCCTCACCGGGCTTCGCCGACGACCTGCCGTCACTCGGCGACGCCAGTTCTGCCATCGTCTCGCCGCAA
Source organism: Pseudomonas sp. ZS1P83 (assembly GCF_054897825.1). NCBI lineage: Bacteria > Pseudomonadati > Pseudomonadota > Gammaproteobacteria > Pseudomonadales > Pseudomonadaceae > Pseudomonas > Pseudomonas sp. ZS1P83. Next base: position 780,137 of record NZ_CM142706.1, on the reverse strand, counting down.
CAGGAACACCAGTTGGGCCGTGCCTGGCTGGCGCTGTTGCGTAGTCAGGTTTCCCAGCTCAACGATCCGCAACTCAAGGACTACGTCGAATCCAGCGTCTACCGCCTGGTAGAGACCAGCCAGGTCAATGACCGACGCTTGGAGTTCATCCTGATCAATAGCCCGCAACTCAACGCCTTCGCGGCACCAGGCGGAATTGTCGGGGTCAACGGTGGTTTGTTTCTCAATGCCCAGACCGAGGGCGAATACGCCTCGGTACTTGCTCACGAATTGGCTCACTTGTCGCAACGCCACTTCGCCCGCGGCGTCGAAGCCCAACAGCGCATGCAAGTGCCGATGATGGCCGCGCTGCTGGCCGGGATCGTGATTGCCGCAGCCGGTGCCGGCGATGCCGGGATCGCGGCCATTGCGGGCACACAGGCGGCGGCCATTCAGGAACAGCGGCGCTTCTCTCGCCAGAACGAACAGGAAGCCGACCGCATCGGCATCCTCAATCTGGAAAAGGCCGGTTACGATCCGCGCTCGATGCCGACCATGTTCGAGCGATTGGCGCGCCAATACCGCTTTGACGCCAAGCCACCCGAGTTTCTGCTGACTCACCCGGTTACCGAGTCGCGGATCGCCGACACCCGCAACCGCGCCGAACAGGCAAAACCGGGCGGCATCGAAGACACCATCCGGTATCAGCTGATTCGTGCACGGGTCCAGTTAATCTATGAAGAAACCCCTGGCCTGGGCGCCAAACGCTTTCGCGCCCAGCTTGATGAAAACCCGAAAAACGATGTCGCGCGCTATGGCCTGGCCATCGCCCAGATCAAGGGCGGCCAGCTGAACGAAGCGCGGGAAAACCTCAAGTTGCTGCTGGCCAAGTCGCCGAACGAAATCATCTACAACCTGGCTCTGGTCGATCTGGATATTACCAACAATCGTCTGCCGGACGCTCAGTCCCGGGTTGACCGGATGCTTACCCAGTATCCAGGCAACTATCCACTGAATCAGGTGCGTGTCGACCTGCTGCTCAAGCAGAACCGTGCACCCGAAGCGGAAAAAGCACTGGAGAATCTGCTCAAGAGCCGTCCGGACGATCCAGACGTCTGGTACATGGTGGCCGAAACCCGTGGTCTGTCAGGCAACATCATCGGCCTGCATCAGGCCCGCGCCGAGTATTTCGCCCTGGTTGGGGACTACCGTCAGGCCATTCAGCAACTGGACTTCGCCAAGCGCAAGGCAGGCACCAACTTCCCGCTGTCGTCGCGGATCGACGCACGGCAACGTGAGCTGATGGAACAAGAGCGCATGATCAAGGACATGATGGGCTGACTCTTTTCAGCAGACACAAAAAAACCGCCTCTTTCGAGGCGGTTTTTTATTCAGCCAACAACCGGATTATTCAGCCAGTTTGAAGGTGATGAAGCTGGCGCGATTTTGACGCAGAACCCGCATCGACACCGAGCGGTTCTTCGGCAGCGCCTTGGCGATATCCGTGAACTCCTTGGTGGAACCAATCGCCTGATTGTTCAGGTGAGTGATCACATCGCCTGGCTGCAGGCCAATCAGAGAAGCAGGACCGTCCTGGACTTCCTTGATGACCACGCCGCCTTTGAGGTCGTAGGTTTTCTTCTGTTCATCAGTCAGCTCGGCCACGGAAACACCCAGGCGGTTGCTGCTGCGTTCAGTGCTGGATTTTGGCAGGGTGTCCAGCTCTTTGCCTTCTTCCGGGATAGCGCCAACAGTCAACTCGACATTCTTGCGCTTGCCTTCACGTATCACTTCCAGATCAGCTTTGGAGCCGGCCTTCAGCGCACCCACCAAGTGCGGAAGATCGGCGGACATGACGATCGGTTGGCCATTCATGCTCAGGATCACGTCGCCTACTAGCAGGCCGCCCTTGGCAGCCGGGCCGTCATCCTGGATCTGAGCCACCAGCGCACCGGCCGGTTTCTCCAGACCGAATGACTCGGCCAGGTCCTTGTTCACTTCCTGAATCACCACACCCAACCAGCCACGGCTGACTTTGCCACCGCTTTTGAGCTGATTGGAAACGTCCATGGCTACGTCGATAGGGATCGCGAACGACACGCCCATGAAGCCGCCGGAACGGGTGTAGATCTGCGAGTTGATGCCAACCACTTCACCGGCCAGGTTGAACAGCGGACCACCAGAGTTACCTGGATTGATCGGCACATCGGTCTGGATGAACGGCACATAGTTTTCGTTCGGCAGGCTGCGACCGATGGCACTGACGATACCTTGGGTCACGGTATGGTCGAAACCGAATGGCGAGCCAATAGCCACGACCCATTGGCCGGCTTTCAGATCTTGGGATTTGCCTAGTTTCAGGACCGGCAGATCCTTGCCTTCGATTTTCAACAGAGCCACATCGGAACGTGGATCGGTGCCGACCAGCTTCGCCTTCAATTCGCTGCGGTCAGCGAGTCGAACGAGAATTTCGTCGGCATCGGCGATTACATGGTTGTTGGTCAGGATGTAGCCATCAGGCGAGATGATGAAGCCCGAACCCAAGGATTGGGCTTCACGCTGACGATCACCGCGAGGCGTACGCGGCTGTGGCATGCCACGTTCGAAGAACTCGCGCAGCATCGGCGGCAAGCCTTCAAGGTCAGGCATCTGCTCGCTCGACACTTTGCGGTCCGGCAGTTTCTGCGTGGTACTGATGTTCACCACCGCGGGCGAGGCCTGCTCGACCAACTGTGTGAAGTCAGGCAACTCGGCCGCTTGAACAGCGACCGCCTGACCAAGCACCAGCACGGTGGCAAAAATAGAGAGATAAGACTTCAAGCGTGGTATCGACATACGGCTCCCGTTACGACGAGCATGGTTAAGCGATATGGAGCAAGGAACACCGGGAACAATACGCCGGTATTTTTGTTCCGGGAACAACAAACAAGGCCAGAGCCGAGGGACTCTGACCTATAGAAAAATTCGGAGATATTTGCAAGTTGAAATGCTCACCAAACATTTCGATATAGCTCACTACTTGGTTGCAGTGGCGTCGGAGCGCATGGATAGCGCAATCCGCTCAGCGGTGCCAATCGGAATCTCACCGACCACGGTCACCATCATCTCACCTTGTGGGGTAGTCAAGCGTCGGGAAACTGCAACGGTCGGCCCCAGTTGGGTGCGAGTATCAGCGACTGTGGCGCCATTCAACGGTTCCAGGAAAACCGAGAAACGGGCCAGACCATCGTCATACATCAGACTGTTGACTTGAGTTTTGGTCTCTGGATCCTTGCGCGATGTACTACTGGTCAGCTCGAAACCAGGCGGTAACCAGTCCGAGCGCCAGACCTGAGCGGCCTTGATTGCAGAAGCCTTGTCGCTGTCGAGGGCAACAGTTTTGCAATCGGCGCCAGGCTGCAAGTCGCTGTCGGACGGAACATCAGCGGTATCCAATTGGGTGAACTGGAATCGCTCCAGCAATTGCCCTCTTTCATTCAGAAGCAATGATTTGAGAGGCAGGCCGGTTTCTTTATCCAGATGCAATTCAAAACCGTAACGGTGTTGATCGCGGGGTGTCAGTGAAACGATCACTGCCGCACGCCCGGCCACACGCGACTTGCCAATGACGGCAAGGTCGTACCAATTCTTTAGCTTTTGTGGATCGAGTGCACGAGCAGCGGAGTTGGGGGAATCCCCAAGCCCTGCTATCAGGGTGCCGCTGACACATTGAGTATGTCCATCAATGCGCACGACTTCCTGTGCCGAGCCGTCGAGCTGGAGTAAACGCTCACGGACCTTGCCATTCTGTACACGGTGCCAGATGTTGTGGGTAGAAAAACTACCGTTACGCTCGTAGACGAATGTACCGTGAAAGCTTTGCTGTTGCTCGGCTTGGCCCAGACGGGTCAACCAGTCCTGGGCTTCATCAGCATTGGCTGGAACAACGAACCAGCCACCGAGCAGAAGCGTAAGTAGAGGTATGGCGCGCATGATCCTCCTTAACGGTTTTCCAGACTTGCTGCACGAGCGTAAGGCAGAGCGCTCTCAGTACCTTTCAATGCAGCCTGTTGAGCATGTTGGCGCAAGTAGCCTGGCAGACGCTGATCGTGCCAGCCTGGCTGACCTTGCAATACGCCGTTGGCCATAGGACCAGTGGCTTCCGAACTCTCATTGTAGCCTGCCAAAACAGCTGGACCCTTGACCTGAGGAACGGCCAGACCCGGTTGATTGGATTGCTGTGCCAATTCGACACCAGCGATCTCGTCCTGATTATATAGACGAACGCCCGCCAGTACCGCGACGGTTACCGATGCAGCGACCGCCAGACGACCCAGGCTGCGCCATGGACCACGGGAGGCTTTTGCCGGTACGGCTTCGTCAGCCAGCGCAGCAGAGACTGCCGCAGCGATATCCAGACGTGGAAGCAGCAAATCCTTGTGCATAACTGCCCGAGCGATCTGATAACGAGCCCAGGTTTCCCGGGTTTCAACATCGTCAAAGGCATTCAATACCCGACGCAATTCCAATTCGTCCGCTTCGTTATCCATCACTGCGGACAGCGATTCCTGCAGGGCTTCACGACTCATGGCGTTCCTCTCTTGGCTGTCGCCGCTGTCTCAGTTTTCCTGCAACAACGGCTGCAGGGCTTTATCGATGGCTTCCCGAGCGCGAAAAATCCGGGAGCGCACGGTACCCACCGGACATTGCATGACGGCCGCAATGTCCTCGTAACTCAGACCATCGAATTCACGTAAAGTTAACGCCGTACGCAAATCTTCTGGCAGTTGCTGAATGGTTCGATGGACGGTGCCTTCGATCTCATCCCGCAGCAATGCACGCTCTGGCGACTCGAGATCCTTCAGGCCATGATCGCCATCGTAGAACTCTGCATCCTCGGAACTGACATCGCTATCCGGCGGCCGACGGCCGCGTGAAACCAGATAGTTTTTCGCCGTGTTGATGGCGATGCGGTAAAGCCACGTATAAAACGCGCTGTCTCCGCGAAAATTTCCAAGTGCACGGTACGCCTTGATAAAGGCTTCCTGCGCCACATCCTGGGCTTCATGGGTGTCGTGCACGAAACGCACGATCAACCCGAGAATTTTGTGCTGGTATTTCAGCACTAGCAGATCAAAAGCTCGCTTGTCGCCGCGCTGAACGCGTTCGACCAGCTGCTGATCCTCTTCCTGGGTTAGCATGAACACTCCTCGATAAACTCGGAGGAGGCTTGCATACCTAAACGACCAGACTTGCAAACATAGACTCGGGCTTTTCGCAAAAGTTCTCCCCCTCCAAGCAAGTTTCCTGCGGGCTCTGATTTGGCACGCACGAAAAGCGCAGCTCGGGTTAACCCGGCTGCGCGAATAATCTTGTCACCGGATTCGCCAGCAAGGATCAAACCATAGACCCCGCGTTGAAGCCGACACTGTCCCTTAAATCAGGCAACGGTCTATGGATCTTGGGCCTTTGGCAAAAGTTCCAAATATTTATAGCTGCGCAAGACCGACATTGTGCAACCGTGAAGAGAAAAGACTGTTAAATCCACGATACAGTCTTTTAGTCGCCGAACCGGTGAAAAAAACATCCGACGAAGCGTCCAGTCTTTTCCGTCACACTAGTTTCACAATGCCATGTGGGCTCGGCTATTGTGCCGCTCCCCCCCTCTATATACTAGTGGGCTGTGTGGCTGTCTTGACTCGCCGATCCAGGTGTCTTGCGCCAACCCCGACCCAGGTCGCTTTGAGCGGAATCCTGAAATGAGCCAACAGTTTCAACACGATGTACTGGTCATTGGCAGCGGTGCTGCCGGCTTGAGCCTTGCACTGACCCTGCCCGGTCATTTGCACATTGCCGTATTGAGCAAAGGCGACCTCGCCAATGGCTCGACTTTCTGGGCCCAGGGTGGCGTCGCCGCCGTCCTGGATGACACCGACACCGTTGAGTCACATGTCAATGACACCCTCAATGCCGGCGGCGGCCTGTGCCACGAAGACGCCGTGCGCTTTACCGTCGAGCACAGTAAAGAGGCGATTCAATGGCTGATCGACCAAGGCGTGCCCTTCACCCGCGATGAACAGTCCGGAACCGAAGATGGTGGATTCGAGTTTCACCTGACCCGCGAAGGCGGTCACAGTCATCGGCGCATCATCCATGCCGCCGATGCCACGGGCGCAGCGATTTTCAGAACCTTGCTCGACAAGGCCAGGCAACGACCGAACATCGAACTGCTGGAGCAACGAGTCGCGATCGATCTGATCACCGAAAAGCGCCTTGGGCTTGAAGGTGATCGCTGCCTCGGCGCCTACGTCCTCAATCGCGGGACCGGTGAAGTCGACACCTACGGCGCTCGCTTTGTGATCCTCGCATCGGGTGGCGCAGCAAAGGTCTATCTCTATACCAGCAACCCCGACGGCGCCTGCGGTGATGGCATTGCTATGGCCTGGCGTTCGGGCTGCCGGGTGGCGAATCTGGAGTTCAACCAGTTCCACCCCACTTGCCTGTATCACCCGCAAGCCAAAAGCTTCTTGGTCACCGAAGCCCTGCGCGGCGAAGGCGCACACCTGAAACTGCCCAACGGCGAACGCTTCATGCAGCGCTTCGACCCTCGCGCCGAGCTGGCGCCACGGGACATCGTCGCCCGGGCCATCGACCATGAAATGAAGCGTCTGGGCGTCGACTGCGTCTATCTGGACATCAGCCACAAGCCGGAAGCGTTCATCAAGACTCACTTCCCGACCGTGTACGAACGCTGCCTCGAGTTTTCCATCGACATCACCAAGCAACCGATTCCGGTGGTGCCAGCGGCGCACTACACCTGCGGCGGCGTGATGGTTGACCAGCACGGTCGCACCGACGTGCCGGGGTTATATGCCATTGGCGAAACCAGCTTCACCGGCCTGCATGGCGCCAACCGTATGGCCAGCAACTCGTTGCTGGAGTGTTTCGTGTACGCGCGTTCGGCGGCGGCGGACATTCTTGAGCAGCTGCCGCAGGTTTCGATTCCGATCGCCCTGCCCGTCTGGGATGCGAGCCAGGTCACCGACTCCGATGAGGACGTGATCATTGCGCATAATTGGGACGAACTGCGGCGATTCATGTGGGACTATGTCGGCATCGTGCGCACCAACAAGCGCTTGCAACGGGCGCAGCATCGCGTGCGGCTGTTGCTGGACGAAATCGATGAGTTCTACAGCAACTACAAGGTCAGTCGCGATTTGATCGAATTGCGTAACCTGGCCCAAGTGGCCGAGCTGATGATCCAGTCCGCCATGGAACGCAAGGAAAGTCGCGGTCTGCATTACACCCTCGACTACCCGAACATGCTGCCGGTCGCCCTCGATACTATTCTGGTGCCGCCCACCTACGTCGACTGAACGTGAGCCGAACCCGCAGGCGTCGGTGCAGATCCGTCGCCTGCGAGTCGCGGGGAACGCAGATTGATCTGACCTGCCGCTCGTCTCGCAGTCGAAAACGCAACACCACAATCAATGGCAACGCCAGGCTGTCCGGTCGCAACTGCACGGGTTGCCAACCTGCAGCCTGGTTCCACAACTGCCAACCATCAGCATCGCGACGCAAGCCGCGAAATGCCTGAGGGTGCGTCAGCAGAATCTGCCTCGGCAATGCCCAACAGCCATGAACCACGCACAGAATAACGCCTAGCAGACTGGCCCAGACTGGAATAGAGAGAAGAAACAGCGAACCCAGCGCGAACAGCTGGGCCAGAAGATACGCCGCCAGCAACTGCCGTGAGGCATGCCAGCGGCATTCGAACACATTACTTGGGCTGGACACGATCCAGGATCATGCGAACCATGCGTTGAAGCTCCGGATCTTCCGATTCGGCGCGCTCCATGAACCAGCCGAACATGTCCTGATCTTCGCATTCGAGCAGCTTGCGGTAGCAATCGCGGTCGACATCATTGAGGTGCGGATAGACCTCTTTCACGAACGGCACCAGCAACACGTCAAGCTCAAGCATGCCGCGGCGGCTGTGCCAGTAGAGGCGATTCAGTTCAACGTCTTCGACCATGGAGCGCTCCTCAAATAGGCGGCAAGTATACAGCCCCAGGCAGAGTCGGACACTCGGCTTTGGTCGGCCACCAACGATCCTTTGTGAACTACCCATTTCGAGAGCGCCCCCTTATGATGTCCCCCAGACTCTTTACCCTGCGATGACCCATGGCCGATTCTGCTTTTTTCTGCACCCTGTCTCATGAAGGCGTTCTCGCAGTACGCGGCGCGGATGCCAGCAAATTCCTGCAAGGCCAATTGACGTGCAACCTCAATTACCTGAGCGAAACCCAGGCCAGCCTGGGCGCTCGCTGCACGCAGAAAGGCCGGATGCAGTCGAGCTTCCGCATCTTGCTGGAAGGCGACGGCGTTCTGATGGCCATGGCCTCCGAGTTGCTGGAGCCGCAACTGGCGGACCTGAAAAAGTACGCGGTGTTCTCCAAATCCAAACTGACCGACGAAAGTGCCGCCTGGGTCCGCCTCGGCGTCAATCATGGTGAGGCTGCACTGATCAGCCTGGGACTTGAGCTGCCGGCAGAAACCGACAGCGTCGTGCGCAGTGAAGGTCTGATCGCCATTCGCGTCTCGCCGGATCGTGCCGAACTCTGGGTCACCGCGGATCAGGCCGACCTCATCAGGGGCAAGCTGTCCGCCCTGCTGGCCGAAGGCGATCTGAATCAATGGCTGCTGGGCCAGATCCGCGCAGGGATCGGTCAGGTCATGCCGAGCACTCGCGAGTTGTTCATCCCGCAGATGCTCAATCTGCAAGCCGTTGGTGGCGTGAGCTTCAAGAAAGGTTGCTACACCGGTCAAGAGATCGTCGCGCGCATGCAGTACCTGGGCAAGCTCAAGCGCCGCTTGTATCGCCTGAAACTGGATGCCAACGAGCTGCCTGAACCTGGTACGCCACTGTTCTCCCCGACCCATGGCAGTTCCATCGGTGAAGTGGTGTTGGCCGCCCACGCCGAGCAGAACATTGAACTTCTGGCCGTGCTGCAAGCCGAAGCAGCAGAAGGGGGTGATATCCATCTGGGCGCGCTCGAAGGGCCAGCCCTGCACCTGCTCGACCTGCCGTACCCACTGGATCGCGATCGCGAAATCCAGCGCTAACAGCAGCACTTGTCGCAACACCTAGAGAAACGAAATGAGCGAGCTGGCGGAAAAGGTCCAACAGGATTTGGTTGAGGCCATCGATAACGACGACCTGGTTCTGCCAACGTTACCGGAAGTGGCCCTGCAGATTCGCAAGGCCGCAGAAGACCCTGAAATCAGTGTCAGCACCTTGAGCAAAGTGATCGGCCGGGATACCGCGCTGTCGGCACGCTTGATCAAAGTGGTCAATAGCCCGCTGTTGCGCGCGACCCAGGAAGTCACTGATCTGCACACGGCGATCACTCGACTGGGTGTCAATTACAGCAGCAACCTGGCCATCGGTCTGGTCATGGAGCAGATTTTCCATGCCCGCTCCGAGGTGGTGGAACAGAAAATGCGAGAAGTCTGGCGCAAAAGCCTGGAAATCGCCGGAGTCAGCTACGCCCTGTGCCGCCGCTACACCCAGCTAAAACCCGATCAGGCAGCCCTTGGCGGACTGGTGCACCAGATCGGTGTGCTGCCGATCCTGACCTACGCTGAAGATCACTATGAACTGCTGTCTGACGCGGTCAGCCTCAACCATGTTATCGACCAGATTCATCCGTGGATCGGCGACAAATTGCTCAGGGTCTGGGAGTTTCCGGAAATGCTGGTACAGGTGCCGGGGCTCTATCTGGACTTCAAGCGAGAGTCGGAGCGGGTCGATTATGTCGATCTGGTGCAAGTGGCCAGCCTGTATTGCCACAAGGACACCGACCATCCCCTAGCCCGTATCGACGCATTCAGCGTGCCGGCGTTCAAGAAGCTGGGGATTGATCCGGAAAACGAGGTGATGTGCCGCGATCTGGAAGAGTCGCGGTCGATGTTTTATTAAAAGCGAAGAGGCCAGCAAAGACACCATCACTCTCCCACAATAAAACTCACCCGCACCTTCAGGCCCGCCTGCTCTCCATCGTGCAGGCTGATTTGAGCCAGGTGTGCGCGGCAGATCTCGCCGACAATCGCCAGCCCCAAACCCGAACCCGCCACCTGCTGGTTACGCCGGTAAAAGCGCTCGAACACCCGATCGCGCTCTTCAAGAGGAATCCCGGGGCCGTCGTCCTCAACCTCCAACACTGCCGGTGCCGTGACCCGAAGAATGACATTGCCACCCGGCGGTGTATGGGCCAGCGCGTTATCCACCAGATTGCTCAACAGTTCGTTCAACAGCGTCGGCTCGCCGCGCAACCAGACGGGTTCGTCCGCTTCCAGCGCCAGCGCCACACCGCGTGCGTGGGCCAGCGGTGCCATGGCCATGCCGAGCTCGCGAGCCAGCTGACTGAGGTCAAGCAACTGCGCACCGCCCTCGGCGATGGCCCGGGCACCATTTTCGACCCGTGCCAGCGAGAGCAATTGATTGGCAAGGTGGGTCAATCGGTCCGTGCCTTGGGCGGCGGTTTCCAACGTACTGCGCCAGGTTTGCGGTTCGCTCGAACGCAGACCCAGTTCGAGTAGCGCCTTGAGCGCCGCCAGGGGCGTGCGCAATTCATGGGCGGCATCGGCGATGAACTGCGCCTGACGCTCGAACTGCCCGCGCAGGCGCTCGGTAAAGTGATTGAGCGCGCGCACCAGTGGCCACAACTCGTGCTGCACCTCCACCAGCGGCAACGGTCGCAGATCGTCCGACTGCCGCTCCTCCACCGCGGTGCGCAAGCGTTCCAGCGGACGCAGCGCCGCGCTGACCGCAAACCAAACCAACAACAACGCGCCGACCGCCAGCATGCCCAGACGCAACAGCGTGTCCGCTGCCAGACTGCGAGCCATGCTGACCCGCGCTTCATCGGTTTCCGCCACCCGAATTTCCGCCATGCCATTCATGTTCGGGTCGCTCACAGGTTTAAGCAGGCTCACCACGCGTACGTTCTGTCCCAGGTATTGGGCGTTATAGAAACGCGCCAATGCCGGATAGTCATCGGTGCGCGGCGTCCCTGGTGGCGGCGGCGGAAGGTTTTCGTAACCGGAGATCAGTTTCTGATTGATGTCGTTGACCAGGTAAAAAATTCGCCCCGCGCTGTCGTACGCGAAGGTATCGAGGGCTATATACGGCACGTCAGCGCTCAGCGTGCCGTCGCGCTGAGACACACCGGCGGCGATGGTCCGCGCCGACGCCAGCAAGGTCCGGTCATAGGCGATGTCGGCGGCTTCGCGACCGTTCCAGTAAGCGCTCAAACCACTGGCCAGCATCAACACCACCAGCAACAGCGCCAGATTCCACAGCAACCGCCAACGCAGGCTGCTGGGCTTATGCATCACGGCTTTCCAACAAGTAGCCGAGACCACGGAAGGTCACGATGACGACCGGTTGACCGTCGAGCTTCTTGCGCAGGCGATGGACATAGATCTCGATGGCGTCGGGGCTGGCCTCTTCGTCCAGACCGAACACTTGTGCAGCCAGTTGCTCCTTGCTCATCACCCGACCAGGTCGGGCGATCAGGGCTTCGAGTACGGCCTGTTCGCGAGAGGTCAGGGTCAGCAGTTCTTCGCCGAGGGTGAAGCGCCGAGTGTCCAGGTCATAGGCCAGCACGCCGCAGCGCTGCTGGCGTTCACCGCCGAGCACACTGCGACGCAGCAAGGCTTTGACCCGAGCTTCGAGTTCGGTCAGTTCGAAAGGTTTGGCCAGGTAATCGTCAGCGCCGAGGTTCAGGCCGTGGACCCGATCCTTGACGTCGCTGCGAGCGGTCAACATCAACACCGGCAGGTTCTTGCCCCGCGCCCGCAGGCGCGCCAGCACTTCGAAACCATCCATGCGCGGCAGGCCGACGTCGAGGATCGCCATGGCGTATTCCTCGCTACTCAACGCCAGGTCGGCCGTCACGCCGTCGTGCAGCACATCCACGGTCAGCCCGGTGCTCTTGAGCGCCTGGGCGACACTTTCGGCGAGCTGCAGATGGTCTTCGACGAGCAGAACACGCATGGATCTTTACCTCATTCAGGGATGGTCGACGCCATTCTTTGGCGCGGAGTTTACAGCCGCAACCGCTGCTGTGAAGCCCGAGAACCGTGAAAGGCTGCTGAAAGGTTAGTGAAAGGTTGGACCGTTAGAGTCCAGCCACGGGCAGTTTCGACTGCCCGGCGCTAGCGCACTAGCGATACGAAAAACGCCACGAAGCGTTTTCGCCAATAAGAACAATAACGGAGTACTTCACGATGCTGTCCATGCAGCCTCAGGCTCGCCCGCCTGTTCGTTTTTCCCGCCTCAGCCAGACCGCCCTTGCCAGTGCCGCCGCCTTCGCCGGCTTTTCGCCGTTGAGCCAGGCTGCCTTCTTCGAAGACAGTACGGCAACGCTTGAAACCCGCAACATGTATTTCAACCGCGACTTTCGCAGCGGCACCAGCGCCCAACAATCCAAGCGTGACGAATGGGCCCAGGGCTTCATGCTCAATCTGCAATCGGGTTACACCGACGGCACCGTGGGGTTTGGTGTCGATGCGCTGGGCATGCTCGGCGTTAAACTCGATTCGAGTCCCGACCGTACCGGCACCGGCCTGTTACCAACCCACGATGATGGTCGCGCGGCCGATGAGTACTCCAAACTCGGCCTGACCGGCAAAGTGAAGATCTCCGCCACCGAACTGAAAATCGGCAGCCTGATCCCGGAACTGCCGACACTCAAGCCCAACGATGGGCGCATCTTGCCGCAGACCTTTGAGGGCGGCCTGCTGACCTCCAAAGAGATCAAGAACCTGACCTTCACTGGCGGGCGACTGGATAAAGCCAAGGACCGCGACAGTACCGATTTCGAGGACATCGCCCTCAACAACAAGAACAGCCGCTTCGCTGGCACGGCCGCGGGCAAGCACTTCGACTTTGGCGGCGTGGACTACAAGTTCACCGACAAAATCACCGGCAGCTACCACTTCGCGCAACTCGATGAAGTCTATAACCAACACTTCCTCGGCGTCGTCGCCTCGCAGCCGTTCGGCCCTGGCACTTTCGGCACTGACCTGCGACTTGCCATCAGTGATGACCAGGGCGCGGCCCGTGGCGGCAAGATCGACAACAAATCCCTCAACGGCCTGGTGAGTTATGCCTTGAGCGGGCATAAATTCAGCGCCGGTTATCAGCACATGTCCGGCGACAGTGCCTTCCCGTATGTCGATGGCAGCGACCCGTACCTGGTTAACTTCGTGCAGATCAACGACTTTGCCGGCGCCGAAGAACATTCCTGGCAGGCGCGCTACGACTACGATTTCGCCAAACTCGGCATCCCCGGCCTGACGTTCATGAGCCGTTACCTGAGCGGTGACAACATCAAGCTCAAGAACGGTGATGAAGGCAAAGAGTGGGAACGCAACACCGAGATCAAATATGTTGTACAAAGCGGCGCGCTCAAGGACGTCGCCGTACGCCTGCGTAATGCCGCCTACCGTTCCAACTACTCCGCTCGCGATGCCGATGAAGTGCGTCTGCTGGTGAGCTATAGCGTTGCACTTTGGTAATTGATTGAACCGCCGAAGGCTAAAAGATCGCAGCCTTCGGCAGTTCCTACACATCCATACAACAAAAAATCTGTGGAGAACCCAATGAATTTGTCACTGCGTAAAGTTGCTCTCACCGCCAGCGCCCTGCTGTTCGCCGGCCAGTTGTTGGCCGAGCCGAAGCGCCCGGAATGCATCGCCCCGGCCTCGCCAGGTGGCGGTTTCGACCTGACCTGCAAACTGGCGCAAAGCGCGCTGGTCAATCAGAAGCTGCTGACCAAACCGATGCGCGTGACCTACATGCCCGGCGGTGTTGGCGCGGTGGCGTACAACGCGGTGGTCGCTCAGCGTCCGGCCGATGCCGGCACGCTGGTAGCGTGGTCCAGCGGTTCGCTGCTGAACCTGGCCCAAGGCAAGTTCGGTCGTTTCGATGAAAACGCCGTGCGCTGGCTGGCGGCGGTTGGAACAAGCTATGGCGCCATCGCGGTGAAAAGCGATTCGCCTTACAAGACGCTGGACGATCTGGTTCAGGCGTTGAAGAAGGATCCGAGCAAAGTGGTGATCGGCTCCGGCGGCACCGTCGGCAGCCAGGACTGGATGCAAACCGCCCTGATCGCCAAGGCTGCCGGGATCAACCCGCGCGACCTGCGTTACGTTGCCCTCGAAGGTGGCGGTGAAATCGCCACTGCCCTGCTCGGCGGCCACATCCAGGTTGGCAGCACCGACATCTCCGACTCCATGCCGCACATCCAGAGCGGGGACATGCGCTTGCTGGCGGTGTTCTCCGAGAAGCGTCTGGACGAACCGGAAATGAAAGATATTCCGACCGCCAAAGAGCAAGGCTACGACATCGTCTGGCCAGTGGTTCGCGGCTTCTACCTCGGGCCAAAAGTCAGCGACGAAGACTACGCCTGGTGGAAAGACGCCTTCGACAAACTGTTGGCTTCCGAGGAGTTCGCCAAGCTGCGCGATCAACGTGAGCTCTTCCCGTTCGCCATGACCGGTCCGGAGCTGGACACCTACGTGAAAAAACAGGTCGCGGACTACAAAGTGCTGGCCAAAGAGTTCGGCCTGATTAAGTGATCGCCTCTGTCTAGCGGCTGTGGCCCCCGTCCTGCGGGGCCACGGCACAGGAGTTTCCCATGCTCTTACAACGCATTTTCGCTTCGGTGCTGTTGCTGGCCTGTGTTGGCCTGGCACTGATGGCGTGGCCGTATCAAGCGTCTTTTTCCTACGAACCGGTGGGGCCGCGAGCCTTCCCGCTGTTGATGCTCGGCCTGATGGGCCTTGGTCTGCTGTACATGGTGTTTCGCCCGACGCCGATTGTGCACAGCGACGATGACCCGAAACTCGACCGTGAAACCCTGACCAAAATCGGCATCTGCGTCGTGCTGTTGCTGGTGTTCGCCGGGACCTTCGAACCCCTTGGTTTCATTGTCGCCAGCATTCTGATTGGAATCCCGATGGCACGCCTGTATGGCGGCCGCTGGCTGCCCAGCGTGGTGATCATCAGCCTGATGGCGATCGGTCTTTATCTGCTGTTCGACAAGGTGATGGACGTGCCACTGCCGCTGGGCGTGCTCGACGTTCTGGAGAACTGATATGGATACTCTTGGCTATTTGGGTCAGGGTTTCGGCGTCGCGCTGAGCCCGTACAATTTGGTGACCGCGCTGTGCGGCACCCTGATCGGCACCGTCGTCGGGCTGTTGCCAGGCCTGGGCCCGATCAACGGCGTGGCGTTGCTGATTCCGATCGCGTTCGCCCTCGGTCTGCCACCGGAGTCGGCGCTGATCCTGCTGGCGGCGGTGTACCTGGGTTGTGAATACGGCGGCCGGATCAGCTCGATCCTGCTGAACATTCCGGGCGAAGCCTCCACCGTCATGACCACCCTCGACGGTTACCCAATGGCCCGCAAAGGTCTGGCCGGTGTAGCGTTGTCGCTGTCAGCGTGGAGTTCGTTCATCGGTGCGTTCATCGCTACGTGCGGCATGGTGCTGTTCGCCCCGCTGCTGGCGAAATGGGCGATTGCCTTTGGACCGGCGGAGTATTTCGTGCTGATGGTATTCGCGATTGTCTGCCTGGGCGGCATGGCCGGTGATCGACCATTGAAGACGTTTATTGCCGCGCTGATCGGCCTGTTTCTGTCGACCGTCGGGATCGATGCCAATAGCGGCGTGTACCGTTTCACCGGGGACAACATCCATTTGACTGACGGCATTCAGTTCGTTGTGCTGGTACTGGGCTTGTTCTCCATCAGTGAAATCCTTCTGCTGCTGGAAAAAACCCATCGCGGCCAGGAAGCGGTGAAAGCGACCGGCCGGATGATGTTCAACTTCAAGGAAGCCTCGGCGGTGTTCGTGGTGAACATCCGTTGCGGTGTGCTCGGTTTCATCATGGGCGTTCTGCCGGGTGCCGGCGCAACGCTGGCCAGTGCCGTGGCCTACATGACTGAAAAACGTATCGCCGGCGCCAATGGCACGTTCGGACAAGGCGACATGCGCGGCCTCGCGGCTCCGGAAACCGCCATCGGTGGCGCAGCCTGCGGTGCCCTGGTGCCGATGCTGACCCTCGGTGTTCCGGGCTCCGGCACCACGGCGGTGATGATCGGCGCTCTGTCGCTGTACAACATCACCCCGGGTCCGCTGCTGTTCCAACAGCAACCCGACATCGTCTGGGGCCTGATCGCTTCGTTGTTCGTCGCCAACATCATGCTGGTGATCCTCAACATCCCGATGATCCGCATCTTCACCCGCATCCTTGCCGTGCCGAACTGGGCGCTGGTGCCAGTGATTGCGATCATCACCGGGATCGGCGTCTACGCGGTGCATGCCACCACCTTCGACTTGTTCCTGATGATCGGCATTGGCATCTTCGGTTACATCCTGCGCAAGCTGGACTTCCCGTTGTCGCCTGTCCTGTTGGGCTTCATTCTCGGCGGCCTGATGGAGCAGAACCTGCGTCGCGCCCTGTCGATTTCCAATGGTGCGCTGGAAATCCTCTGGTCGAGCCCGATCACCTTTGGTGTCTGGGTGCTGACCGCAATC
This sequence comes from Pseudomonas sp. ZS1P83, assembly GCF_054897825.1. Classification (NCBI taxonomy): domain Bacteria; kingdom Pseudomonadati; phylum Pseudomonadota; class Gammaproteobacteria; order Pseudomonadales; family Pseudomonadaceae; genus Pseudomonas; species Pseudomonas sp. ZS1P83. The sequence goes on along the minus strand of NZ_CM142706.1, from coordinate 763,568 downwards.
ATGTTGCTGATGCCGATCCTGCGGATCTGGCGCAAACGTTCGGTCTCCCGGCGCGCAATCGCTGATGTCTGATCGAACACCCTTCAGAGCCTGGTGGGGAACCCCGCTGGTCGGTCTGCTGGGCGGGTATCTCGCCAGTCAGATCGACTGGCCACTGCCGTGGATGGTCGGCTCGTTGCTGGCGATCATCCTGGTGCGCTGCCTGACACCCTGGCAATTGGCGCAAATCCCTGGCGGCCGCAAGTGCGGCCAGTGGATTGTCGGTATCGGCATCGGCCTGCACTTCACCCCGGTGGTGATGGAGCAGGTCCTGAGCCACTTCGGTCTGATCTTCTTCGGTGCGTTGGTCACCAGCCTGTCGGCCGTGGTCGGGGTCTGGTTGATGCGGCGTACCGGTGAAGATCGCGCCACCGCGTTCTTTTCCAGCATGCCGGGCGGTTCCGGGGAGATGGTCAACCTCGGCGCGCGTAACGGCGCGGTGCTCAGTCGTGTGGCGGCGGGGCAAAGTCTGCGGGTGTTGGTGGTGGTGCTGTGTGTGCCGGCGGCGTTCAAGTATTTGCTGGACAGCGGCGCACCGATTTTTCATCCGTCCACCGTCAACGGGTGGTGGCTCGCTCTTCTCTTCCCGGCAGGCGCCTTGGCGGCGTGGCTCTGGGAACGTCTTCGTCAACCCAATCCATGGCTGTTCGGCCCATTGCTGGTGAGTGCGGCGGTGAGTATCGGTTGGGACCTGCACATCGGTTTGCCCAACGGCGGCAGCCAGATCGGCCAATGGCTGATTGGCAGCGGGTTGGGGTGTCACTTCAATCGGCAGTTTTTCCGTCGCGCCCCGTCGTTCATGGGCCGGACCTTGATCGGCACGGTGCTGACCATGTTGATCGCCACGCTGGCGGCATTGGGGTTGAGTGCGCTGACCCACCTGGATTTGCGTTCGTTGACCTTGGGCATGATGCCCGGCGGGATTGCGGAGATGAGCCTGACGGCGCAAACCCTGCAATTGTCGGTGCCGCTGGTGACGGCGATGCAGGTGATGCGGCTGTTGTTCGTATTGTTTCTGGCGGAGCCGTTGTTCAAGTATTGGAATCGGTTGCCCGACGCCCGCTAACCTGAACGTTCCCGCGCTCTGCGTGGGAACGCCTCAACGGACGCTCCGCGTTCGGCTTTGGATGGGACGCAGAGCGTCCCGGGCTGTATTCCCACGCGGAGCGTGGGAACGATCATTACGCGACTGGCGGCAACCGCCATTCGATCGGCGTCTCGCCATTCTGCTCAAGATACTTATTGGTCCGGCTGAAGTGCCCGCAGCCGAGGAAGCCGCGATAAGCGGACAACGGTGATGGATGCACTGAGGTCAGCACCAGGTGCTTGGTGGCATCGATCAGTTTCTGCTTGCTCTGGGCATGCGCGCCCCACAGCAGGAACACCAGGTGTGGCTGGTGCTCGCTGACCACTTCGATAATCCGATCGGTAAAGTGCTGCCAGCCTTTGCCTGCATGGGCGTTGGCGTTGGCGCGTTCCACGGTCATGGTGGTGTTGATCATCAGCACGCCCTGATCGGCCCAGCTTTGCAGGCAGCCGTGGCCCGGGATGTCGATGTTCAGGTCGCGTTTCAACTCTTTATAGATGTTCACCAATGACGGCGGTGCCGGTACGCCCGGTTGCACCGAGAAGCACAAGCCGTGGGCCTGTCCCGGACCGTGGTACGGGTCCTGGCCGAGAATGACGACTTTGACCTTATCCAGCGGCGTCGAATTGAGCGCATTGAAAATCATCGGTCCTGGCGGGTAGATTTCCTTGCCTGCCGCGCGCTCTTCTTGCAGGAAGTTGCGCAACTCTGCCATGTAGGGCTGGTCGAATTCGGCACGCAGTGCTTCCTTCCAGCTCGGTTCGAGTTTGATACGTTCGTCAGCAGTCATGGTTACATCCGGCAAAAACAATGGAGCGAACCCTAGGAAAGCCCATCACGCTTGTCAATTGATCTGACGCAGATCCGGCACTTTCCTGCATAGCGATCATACTGAACGCTCAAATTCCCGATCGAGGTCACGATGAATCTGCACTTCGAAGAACTCACCGGCACCGACGGCGCACGCATCGGCATCGCCAGCCTGGATGCCGAAAAGTCCCTCAATGCCCTGTCCTTGCCGATGATCAACGCCTTGCGCGATCAACTGGACGCCTGGGCCAAAGAGCCGCAAATCGTCTGCGTAGTGTTGCGCGGCAAAGGCGCCAAAGCCTTTTGCGCCGGCGGTGAAGTCCGCAGTCTGGTGGAAGCCTGTCGCACCCATCCAGGCGAAGTGCCGCCGTTGGCCGCGCACTTCTTTGCGGCGGAATATCGCCTGGACTTCAATCTGCACACGTACCCTAAACCGCTGATCTGCTGGGGGCATGGCTATGTGCTCGGCGGCGGCATGGGGCTGCTGCAAGGGGCGAGCCTCCGGATTGTCACGCCGAGCAGCCGCCTGGCGATGCCGGAGATCAGTATCGGTTTGTACCCGGATGTCGGGGCCAGTTGGTTTCTGTCGCGCCTGCCCGGCAAGCTCGGATTATTCCTCGGCCTGACCGGCGCCCATATGAACGGTCGCGATGCGATCGATCTGGACCTGGCCGACCGTTTCCTGCTCGATGAACAGCAAGAAAAGCTGATCGAAGGCCTGCTGCAACTGAACTGGCAGGAACAGACGCCGATGCAGCTCAACAGTCTGCTCAAGGCGTTGCAGCAGGAAGCGCTCGCGCAAATGCCCGAAGCCCAGTGGTTGCCACGACGCCAGCAGATCGATGAGTTGCTGGATGTCAGTGACGTGCGCTGCGCCTGGAAGGCGATCAGCCAGTTGCGCGACAACACGGATCTGCTCCTCAGCCGTGCAGCGAAAACCATGAGCGAAGGCTCACCCCTGACCGCTCATCTGGTGTGGGAGCAGATTACTCGCGCCCGGCACCTGTCGTTGGCTCAAGTCTTTCAGATGGAATACACCATGAGCCTCAACTGTTGCCGTCATCCGGAGTTCAGCGAAGGCGTACGCGCGCGGTTGATCGACAAGGATCAGAAACCTCACTGGCACTGGCCGGACGTCAACAACGTGCCGGATGCGGTGGTGCAAGCGCATTTCCATAAGGCTTGGGAAGGTCGGCATCCGCTGGCTGACCTGTAGGAGTACTGACATCCGGGCATAAAAAAGCGGCGCTTCATGCGCCGCTTTTTTATGAGTGTTTAACGGTGGCCGCCCCGTCCATCGTAATCGCCGCGACCGTTGTGATCGCCCCGTCCGCCACGATTGTCCCGCCCGCCATGTCCGCGATAGTCGTTGTCCCGACCGCCGCGGTTACGGCCATCCCAACCATGATTCTGTTGAACCCGATAATCGCGGTTACGGCCATCCCAACCGTGATTCTGTTGGGCCCGATAGTCGCCTCGTGGCGACTGGTAATAGCGTGGTGCCGGTTGATAAACCCGCGGCTGGTAATAATACCGCGGCGTTGGCTGGTAATACCGCGCTGGCGGGGCGTAGTACCGGCGGGGTTGCGTGTAATAACCGCCGCCATCTGAGTAGTAAGACCCGCCATCGGAATAATAGGCTGGCGCTGGCGAGGTATAGACCTCGGAACTGTAGTAGCTGGCTCCTCCATCGGAATAGGGCACGCATGCACCAAGAGACAATCCCAATACAGCTATCAGAAGAATTTGGCCGAGCTTTTTTCGACAGAGCATGGCGGCCTCCTGGACCGCGAGTGAGCCACACCAGCAACGCTGGCAGGCGACAGTCAATTATTCGGTGACTGTCAAAAGATCAGACATCGAATTCGAAATCTGGTGCGTTCTTGAAACACATTGAAACAAGTCGCCGATGAAAGGTTTTTCATTTTCCCTATCAAAAAAAGGCGCCACCATGGGCCTTGCGGTGCAACGTAAACCTTCAGATCAGCGGCCTGCGCTTCAATTGCGATGCGGTTGTGGCGGTCTCAGGCGCGATGATTCCATTGGCGCTGAACGGTGAAACCGTGCCGCTGAACACCGTGCTGCTGCGGGTCAACAACTGGAAGAAGAACAGGTCACCGCGTTACCGGCGGTGCGGCAGATCCGGTTGATTTATGGTCCGCATGGCGCACCGGAATACGTCACCGAAAACTACATCGGCACCTTTTTTGCCACTCAGTGGGAAGTGCATTTCAACTCAAGCCGAACCGGTGTGCGATTGATCGGGCCGAAGCCTGAATGGGTGCGTGCCTTCGGTGGTGAGGCGGGGCTGCATCCGTCGAATATTCTGACAATCCGTACGCCATTGGTGCAGTGGATTTCACCGGTAATCCTCGGTCCGGAAGGCCCTAGCCTCGGTGGGTTTGTTTGCCCGGTGACGGTGATCGAGGCAGATCTTTGGCAGCTTGGGCAGCTCAAGGCTGGGGATAAAGTGCAGTTCCTCCCAGTCGATCTCAAGACCGCCCGCAACCTCGTCCTGAAATGGGATACCCCCTGTGGGAGCGGGTTTGCTCGCGAAAAGGCCGCGTCAGTCGACATTGATGTGTCTGACACACCGCTTTCACGCCCTGAGCCTTTCCGTCAACACGGTTTTGCTGTGTCCGGCTCGCTGGTTGCACGACTGTCGGGCGATACGCATCTGCTGCTGGAAATCGGCGCCCCCGAGCTGGATCTGGTTCTGCGCTTCCGCGCCCACGCCCTGATGCAGGCGCTGGAAAGCCAAAACCTGCACGGTGTAATCGACCTCACCCCGGCCGGTGGCCCACCGTTTCGTCCCGGGATGGTTCGGGTGCTGGAATCTACCCATCAAGTTTTGAAAGGCGTGAAGATCGGCCCCCTTTCCCCTCGCCCCGCTGGGGCGGTCTGACGTTTCGGGAGGCTCGATCCAACGCCTGAATCCGGGCCTCAATAAACCGTCGTTCCGGCACCTGCTGTGTCAATTCCAGCGCCCGCTGATAAGCCGCCCTCGCCTCCTCAACCCGTCCCAACTGCCGACAAAACTCGGCCCGAGCCGAGTGTGCCAAGTGGTAATCCAGCAAATCACCCCGCGCCAGAATCCCTTCAACCAATGTCAGCCCCGCCAACGGCCCATCCCGTTTGGAAATCGCCGCCGCACGGTTCAATTCAATCACCGGTGAAGGCACCTCCCGCAACAGCACGTCATACAGACCCACAATCTCCAGCCAGTCCGTTTGCGCCGCCGTGGACGCTTCGGCATGCACCGCCGCAATCGCCGCTTGCAAGCAATAAGGCCCGAAACGCCGGGTCGCCAGCGCCCGTTCTACCAGTGCGCAACCTTCAGCAATCATCTCGGCGTCCCACAACGTGCGATCCTGCTCATCCAGCACGATCAACTCCCCGCTCGCTGACGTCCGTGCCGGACGTCGCGACTCATGCAGCAGCATCAGTGCCAGCAGCCCCATCACCTCGGATTCGGGCAGCAATTCCATCAACAAACGACCGAGCCGAATCGCTTCGCGGGTTAAATCCTCACGGGTCAGTTCGGTGCCGACTGACGCGGAATAGCCTTCGTTGAACACCAGGTAAATCACCCGCAGCACGCTGTCCAGGCGCTCGGGCAATTCCGCCAGGGTCGGCACCTGATAAGGAATTTTCGCGTCACGGATTTTGGCCTTGGCGCGCACGATGCGCTGGGCGATGGTCGCTGGCGCCGACAGAAAGGCCCGGGCGATTTCCTCCGTGGTCAGGTCGCAGACTTCCCTCAGCGTCAACGGCACCTGCGCGTCCGCCGCGAGTGCCGGGTGGCAACAGGTGAAGATCAGGCGCAGGCGATCGTCTTCCACGTCTTCGTCACTCCAGTTGACCTGCTCCAGCGCCTCCAGTTGAGCGATCAACATCGGTTGCGACGCGATGAAGCGGGCGCGCCGACGCAACACATCGATGGCCTTGAAACGCCCCGTGGACACGAGCCAGGTACGCGGATTGTCCGGTACCCCGTCACGCTGCCAGCGCTCGACCGCGACAAAAAACGCCTCGTGCAAGGCTTCTTCGGCGAGGTCGAAATCGCCGAGCAAACGGATCAGGGTCGCCAGAATCCGCCGCGAGTCTTCGCGGTAAACCTGCTCGACCTGCGCCCGTACCGACTCGACAGACATCAGTCGGGCATGCCTTCGGTCACCAACGTCACCCGTCGATCGAGGCTTTGTCCCCAACCGTGCTGTTTTTTATAGGGTTGCGGACTCATTAAGATCTCCTGTTTTGTGAATGTTATTCAGGGATTCAACTGGCGAACGGGACGCACCTCGACACAGCCAACCCGGGCCGCCGGGATGTTGCCGGCGACCTGGATGGCTTCATTGAGGTCCTTGGCATCAATCAGGTAGAAGCCGGCCAACTGCTCCTTGGTTTCGGCGAATGGACCGTCGGTGATCGACATTTTGCCGTTGCGCATGCGCACGGTGGTCGCGGTCTGCACCGACTCCAGCGCCTCGGCGGCGACCATTCGGCCGCTGCCCTGGATCGACTCGGCATAGGCCATGCATTCAGCGTCCTCCGGGCTTTCGGGCAGCGAGTGCAACTCGCGTTCGTTACTATAGACCAAGCATAAATACTTCATGGAAAGCTCTCCATTCTTGGGGCTCAGCCCAGATCGAACTGATCAACTTTGGCTGCTGATTGAGGCGTTAGCGCTGTTTCCCGACGACCAGCCCGACAAATCAGTCCGACGCTCACGGTTCCAGGTTGAACAGCGCCGTGCCGCTCATCATGTCGAACGGGGCCGACCAGTGTTCGTGGACGATGCGCCATTGCCCATCGTCGCGCCGATAGCAGGCGGTCACGCGCATCCAGCAGGCCTGGGTTTCGCCCTTCTCGTTAGTGCCGCCGCAATGGGCCAGCCAATGGGCGAAGGCGATGTGCTCGTCCGCCACGATGTTCATTTGGTCGAAGTCAAACTTGTGCGCGCCCTGGCACATTTCCAAGCATTCCTGCCAATGCGCGCGGTAGGCCGCCTTACCCCGAAATTGCAGGGCCTTGACCGCGTCGTAGGAGACGATGTCGTCGGCATACAGGGGCATGAGTTTCTCGATATCCTTGGCGATGACCGCCTGACGGTAGGTGTCGATGAGGGTCTGGATCTCGTGTGTAGCGTTCATGGTGGTTCTCCGTGGTTTTTTGTGGTGAAGACACCCTTAGTCGTCTGGCGAAACGCCAAATCGACAGCCGAAATAAAAATAATCCGGGAACGCAAACTCGTTAGAATTCGAAACACATTTATGTTGGAAAAAGGACACTCCAGTGACAGCCCGTCTCGTGCCTTACGAAAGCCTGAACGCGCGCCAGCGCCAGCAGGTCGAGGCCATTGAAGTTCACAAAGAACAAATCAAGTTCTCCGGCGACATCCACGGTGCGTTGCACACCCTGCTGTCCAAACCCGGCCCCGGCGTCAAAGGATTTGCCCTGCTGGCCGAGGATGTTCCCGTGGCCTTTCTGCTGCTCAAGCGCCCGCCCGTGTTGCCGGCGTGGGCCAATGAACACAGCGCCACGCTGCATGCCTTGCAAGTCGATCAGCGCTCTCAGGGCAAAGGTTATGGCAAAGCCTGCCTGCAAGCCCTGCCCGACGTGGCGCGTCAGGCGTTTCCGGAGATAAAAGCGCTGGAGCTATCGGTGGATGCGGACAACGAGCCGGCCATCGCGCTCTACGCAACATTCGGCTGGGTCGACAGCGGTGAAGCCTATAGGGGACGTATCGGGTATGAACGGCGCATGAGTCTGACTTTCTGAGGTGGTTAGGGCCGTAACGATCAGGATGGCCAACGCAACAAGGTCTGAATTTAGTCCATTAAAAACTTATCTCTCAAGAAGTCATTTGCTCCTCTCAAAGATCCAACACCATCTCATGCCACGCCATGCCGCCGTGGTCCGAGGCGGAAGGCTTGATGTAGGCAAACCCGAACCCGGCATAGAGCGGAATGTGCCGCTCCTTGCACATCAGGTTAATGCTGGTCTTGCCCAACGCGCGCATCCGCTCGATGAATTCGCCCATCAAGCGTTTCGCCAAACCTTGACCCTGGTAATCCGGGTGCACCACCACCGACATGATCACCACGTGCGGGCCGGCCGGGTCGTGGCCGATCAGTTCCTTGAACGCCTCGTCCGACATTTCCACCTGAAACGCCGCACCGGAATTGATGAAACCGGCCACCATGCCATCGACTTCGGCGACGATGAAACCCTCGGGCCAGGTGGCGATGCGGGTGGCAATTTTTTCGCGCGTAGCGGCTTCGTCGCCTTCGTAGGCCACGGTTTCGATGGCGTAGCAGCGGTCCAGATCAGCAGGCAGGACGTATCGGATAACAGGGTTCGTCGAGTTCATGGCGCTGCGCAGACCTTGGGGCAAGTGAGATGACAGGATAACGCTCGCCGAGTCTAACAATACTTGCTTGCTCTCGAACGCCCAATACCCACCTCTCGTATGAAGTGCATAGGGTTCAACGACGGCGCCGTAAAGCTTTCATATAACCGCTACCCAAGGCCCAGGGTTCGTATTATCTATCTAGTCCTCGACGATTGACGACACCCTGCCACGGCAGGTTGAGCGCTCCTCGTCCCACCCCCAGGACTTTGATCATGAGCTCGACTCAAATCGGCCTACTCGTGTTGTTCAGCATTACCGCGTTCGGCTTCATCACGCTGTACATCGATTTCCTGCGCGAGCGCCGGATCAAGAAAGACAAGTGAGCGACACACGGCCAGGCGCTGCGACCAGCGTCCGCCGTGCTTTACAGCCCCACCAAGCGATATCCCACCTGCAATTCGGTGATGAAATGCTGCGGCTGGGCCGCATCGGCCTCCAGTTTTTGCCGCAAGTGCGCCATGTGCACCCGCAGATAGTGAGCACGATCGACGTAATCCAGGCCCCACACTTCCAGCAGTAGCTGGCGATGGGTCATGACCCGGCTTTGTCCGCGAATCAGCGCGCAAAGCAAGCGATACTCGATGGGCGTTAGATGGACCGATTGGTTCTCGCGCCGGACCTCGTGCGTGGCCATGTCCACCTCGATCATGCCGAATGTCACCTTGCTGGTGACCGCGGCGGTCCCGTTTTGCACATGCCGACGCAACTGGGCGCGGATACGCGCGAGCAACTCGGGCACGCCGAAGGGTTTGACCAGATAGTCGTCCGCCCCCGCATCCAGTGCGGCCACTTTCTCCTCTTCACGATCACGGGCCGACAGCACCAGAATCGGCACCGTCATCCAGCCCCGCAGCTCGCTGATCAATTGTTTGCCGTCACCGTCGGGCAAGCCCAGATCGACAATCACCAGATCCGGTTGACGACTGGCGGCGTGGATCAGGGCGCGTTTGACGTTGTCGGCCTCGAACACCTGAAAACCTTCGTCTTGCAGCGCGATACCGACGAAACGGCGGATGTTGGCCTCGTCCTCGACAATGAGGATGCGTGCACTGGTCATAGCGATTCCATGGAAGGCGGGTGACCCGCCGGTAGAGTGATCACAAAGCGGATGCCCGAGGTGGCCTGAGGCTGAGCCTCGATCGTTGCGCCATGGGCCTGGACAATACGTTTTGCCAACGCCAGCCCAAGGCCGATGCCGGCAACGGCCGACTCCTGCTGACCCCGAGTGAACGGTTCGAACAAGCTCTGAGGCGTGCTGCCCTGAGGACAACCGGGACCGGCGTCGATCACCTCCAGCACAATGCTGTCCTCCTCTTGCCGGGCCACAACCTGTACCAGCGTTCCGGCCGGGGTGTACTTGGCGGCGTTGTCCAGCAGGTTGACCAGAACACGCTCGATCAACAGCGCATCGACTTCCACCAACGGCAACCGCGGCGACAGCGCGGTGCGCACCACATGCCGCGCCAACGGCTCGCGCAGTTGACGCAAAGCGCTGCCGACGATTTCCTCCAGTGAGTGCCATTGCCGGTTGAGGCGCACACCGCGTTCCTGCATCCGGGCCATGTCCAACAGGTTTTCGATCAACCGCTGCATGGAGCTGGCCTGATCGCGGATACCGCCCAGCAACTGCGCCAGTGGTCCGGGCGGCGCATGGGGCGCCGCTGCATCTGCCGCGCCGATAATGGTGGTCAGCGGCGTGCGCAGGTCATGAGAGATCGCGGCCAGCAGGGTATTGCGCATGCGCTCACCCTCCATCTGCACCAGGGTGCTTTGCGCCACCTCGACGAAATGCACCCGCTCCAGCGCGATTGCCAGTTGGCTCATGCAGGCCTCCAGCAGGCGCTGCTCTTCCGGCTCGTTCAATCGCTCGGGTTCAGCCAACTCGAGCACCAACACTCCGCGCACGCGCATTGGCGCCTTCAACTGCAAATAGCGGCCCTGAGCGGCGGCCAGCGTATCGGTGCCCTGACCGGCAGGTTGGCCATGGTCGTAAACCCATTGGGCAATGCTTTCATCGATCGGGAATGCTCCGGCGCCACGAGCGTGGACACTGTCTGTGGCGTCCGGCAGTGTCAGCCCGACCCGCGCTTCAAACACGCCGCTGAAGGTGCGCAGCGCCACCTCCGTGATCTGTTCCACCGTCAGCGCCGCCGACAAGTCGCGCGCCAGCCTGGCCAACGACGTCGCGCGCCGCTCACGACCGGCGGCGGTGCGGGCTTCATGACGCAAGCGTGCCGTGAGCTGCCCGGTGATCAACGCAATACCCAGCATCAGGGCGAAGGTAAAGAAGTACTGGGTGTCGTTGACCGTGAACGACCAGCGTGGCTGGACGAAAAAGAAATCAAAACACAGCACCGCCAGCATCGCTGCCCAGACACCTGGCCCTCTCCCGTAACGCAGGGCGACCAGCACCACCGTGAGCAAAAACAGCATGACCACGTTGGCCAGATCAAACACCTGCAACAGCAAGGCAGCCACCGCCGTGGCGGCAAAACAGGCCAGGCTGGCCCACAGATACGCCGGTGCCCTGCTGGGTGGCAGCGCTGCCTCAGTATTCACCGCAACCGCAACCACCATGGGCAACGGGCCATGAGCGATGACAATCTGATCGATCTCGGGATGGCGACGGCTGATGCGGTCACTGACCGACTGGTGCCAGAACTGCCAGACCTTGCGCGGGTAATGCCCCAACACGAGGCGGTTGGCGTTGTGCTCACGAGCAAACGCCACCAGCGCCTCGGCCACGTCCATGCCGGACAGCGTGGCGGTGTCGGCACCGAATTCGGCGGCCAGCGCCAAGGCCTTCATGGCGGCGGCATAGCGGCTCGCATCTGCGCCACGGCGCTGCACCGAAGGCACATGGACGACAATCCAGTCCGCCTCAAGCTTTTGTGCCAGACGCGCCGCTTCACGAACCAGACGATCATCCGACGGGTGCCCTGCCACTCCGACCAGCAAACGCTCGCGCGCGGGCCAAAGGGTGTTGATGGACCGCTCGCGGCGATAGACGCGCATCTGTGCATCGACGCGATCAGCGGTACGCCGCAGCGCCAGCTCGCGCAAGGCCAGCAAGTTGCCCTTGCGGAAGAAATGCCGGGACGCGCGCTCGGCCTGGGGCGGCAAGTAGACCTTGCCTTCCTTGAGACGGCGCAGCAGGTCATCGGGTGGCAGGTCGATCACCACCACTTCATGAGCATCGTCGAACAGATGATCGGGCACGGTCTCGCGCACCCGGATGCCGATGATCCCGCTGACGATATCGTTAAGACTTTCCAGGTGCTGGACATTGAGGGTGGTCCAAACGTCGATGCCGGCGCGCAGCAGTTCTTCGACATCCTGCCAGCGCTTGGGGTGACGCGAACCGGGAACGTTGCTGTGGGCCAGTTCATCCACCAGCAGCACCGCCGGACGCCGCGCCAACGCCGCATCCAGATCGAACTCGCTGAGGGCACACTCGCGATGCATCACGTTATAGCGCGGCAGCAGTTCCAGGCCGGCGAGCAGTTCCGCGGTTTCCCGGCGGCCATGGGTTTCTATCACGCCAGCCACCAAGTCACGGCCCTGGTTCACTTCGCGTTGGGCCGCGGTGAGCATGGCGCAGGTTTTCCCCACCCCTGCGTTGGAACCGAAATAGATGCGCAGTTTCCCACGCAGGGCGGCCTGTTCGTCCTGCTGCAGCTTCTCCAACAGCGCGTCGGGATCTGGGCGGCCATCACGTGAAGCGATGAACGTATCAATAACGGGCATGGCAATCCTTTTGAACTGCACGGCGCCACACAGGGCGCCGTGCAGTCAGTCCTTTCAAACCAGGCCGAGCCCGGCCAACAGCATGTCGATCACCTTGATCCCCGCGAACGGCACCAGCACGCCACCCAGTCCATAGATCAGCAGGTTGCGATTGAGCAACGCCGCCGCGCCGATGGCTCGATAGGTCACGCCCTTGAGCGCCAGCGGGATCAGAAACACGATGATCAGGGCATTGAAGATCACCGCGCTGAGAATCGCCGAGTTCGGGCTGCTCAGGTGCATCACATTCAGGGCGCCCAGTTGCGGGTAGGTCGCGACGAAAGCGGCCGGTACGATAGCAAAATACTTGGCCACATCGTTGGCCACGCTGAAAGTAGTCAACGCGCCGCGAGTCATGAGCATCTGTTTGCCGACTTCCACCACCTCGATCAGCTTGGTCGGGTTGCTGTCCAGATCGACCATGTTGCCCGCTTCCTTGGCGGCCTGAGTACCACTGTTCATAGCCACCGCCACGTCCGCCTGGGCCAGTGCCGGCGCATCGTTGGTGCCGTCTCCGGTCATCGCCACCAGCTTGCCTTGGGTCTGGTAGTCGCGGATCAGTTGTAGCTTGTCTTCCGGCCGAGCCTCGGCAAGAAAGTCGTCGACCCCGGCTTCCACGGCAATCGCTGCCGCCGTCAGGCGGTTATCGCCGGTGATCATGACTGTCTTGATACCCATGCGCCGCAGTTCGGCAAAGCGCTCCTTGATGCCACCCTTGACCACGTCCTTGAGCTCGACCACGCCCAATGCCTGTTGGCCATCGCACACAACCAGCGGTGTACTGCCACGGCGCGAGACTTCATCGACCCTGGCCTGCAACGCGGGCGGGAAGCTGCCGCCCAGCGCCTCGATATGCAGGCGAATGGCATCTGCCGCACCTTTGCGGATGCTCCGGCCGCCCGCCAGATCGACGCCGCTCATGCGGGTTTGCGCGGTGAAATGCACGAAGCTGGCGCGCAGCGCATTGAGGTCCCGCGCCCGCAGGTCGAACTTCTGCTTGGCGAGCACCACGATGCTGCGCCCTTCCGGCGTTTCGTCGGCCAGCGAGGCCAGTTGCGCGGCGTCGGCCAGTTCCGATTCCTTGACCCCGGGCGCCGGCAGGAAACTGCTGGCCTGGCGGTTACCCAAGGTGATGGTGCCGGTCTTGTCCAGCAGCAGGACGTCAATGTCGCCCGCCGCTTCCACTGCTCTCCCGGAGGTGGCAATGACGTTGGCCGCCATCATCCGGCTCATGCCCGCCACACCAATAGCCGACAACAGACCGCCAATGGTCGTGGGGATCAGACAGACCAGCAGCGCCACCAACACCGTTGCGCTGACCACGTCGCCTCCGCTCATGGCCACCGCGAACATCGAATACGGGCCCAGGGTCACAATTACCAGCAGAAACAAAAATGTCAGGCCCACCAGCAAAATGGTCAGCGCCACCTCGTTGGGAGTCTTCTGGCGTTTCGCGGATTCGACCATGGAAATCATGCGATCCAGGAACGATTCGCCGGGGTTGACGCTGATGCGCACCACCAGCCAGTCCGACAGCACTTTTGTCCCGCCGGTGACCGATGAAAAGTCGCCACCCGCCTCGCGAATCACCGGTGCCGATTCGCCGGTAATCGCGCTTTCATCCACCGACGCCACGCCTTCAATCACCACGCCATCGAGGGGCACCAAATCGCCGGCTTCGATCAACACCACCGCGTCCTTGAGCAGTTCGCTGGAAGGCACTGGCATCCAGGCGCAGCCATGCCGAGGCTGTTGCAACAGCTTGGCCATGGTCTGGCGCTTCATCCCGCGCAAGCTGGCCGCCTGGGCCCGGCTGCGCCCCTCGGCCAGGGCTTCGGCGAAGTTGGCGAACAGCACGGTGAACCATAGCCACAACGTGATGCTGAGAATGAAGCCACTGGAGGCTTCACCCTTGCCGACCAGTGATTGAAACCACAACAGCGTGGTGAGAATGCTGCCCAGGTACACCACAAACATCACCGGGTTCTTCCACTGCGCCTGGGGCAACAACTTCTTGAAGGCATCCAGGCACGCCGTGAGCAACAACTTACGGTCGAACAAAGGCAAACGAGCTTGCTTACTCATAGTTGTTTCTCTTACTCACTGGCCGCAAGGGGTGGCTGATGCGCGGGCGCCAGAGCATCCAGCGCGAGGTTGAGTTGCAGCACATTGACCCGGGGCTCGCCGAGCAGGCCGAAGGTGCGTTGCTCGGTGTGGGTATTCACCAGCTTCAACAGATCGGCTTCCGGCAGGTGGCGCAGGCGTGCGACGCGCGCCGCCTGAATCTGTGCGTTGGCCACCGAAATGTGCGGGTCCAGGCCTGAAGCCGACGAGGTGACCGCATCCACCGGCACCTGCGCATCTGCCGCCAGGCCGTTCTGCCGGCGGTAGGCTTCGACCCGCATGGCCACGGCGTCGATCAACTTCTGGCTGGTAGGGCCAAGGTTGCTGGCGCCACTGGAACCTGCGTTGTACGGCTGCGCCACGCTCTTGCTCGGGTCCAGTGGATCGGCGCCGAGGGTCATGCTCGCACGGCCCTGGAAATACTCGGGGCGGGTGAAATGCTGGCCGATCACCGCCGAACCGATCACCAGCCCGTCCCGTTCAACCAGGCTGCCCTGGGCCTGAAACGGGAACAGCACGTTGGCCACCAGCGTGGTGAACAACGGATACGCCACCCCGGTCAGTAGCATGAAGAACGCCGCCGAAATCAGCACCGGGCGCAACAGCCCGGTAAACAGAAATTGCACCTTGGTTTTTGGTTGTACTTGAGTCATCACAGCTCCCTCACTTGTAGGTCTGGCCGGTCAGCAACTGCAGTTGCTCGACCAGCGGGCCGAGCGCGAGCGCCGGCAGGAACGTCAGGCCGCCCACCACCAGCACCACGAACACCACCAGGAACATGAACAGCGGTGTGGCGGTCGGGATGGTGCCTGCACCGGCCGGGATGTTCTTTTTCATCGCCAAGGAACCTGCGACCGCGAGCATCGGCAGCATGGTGAAGAAACGTCCGAGCAACATGGCAAGACCGATTGTGGTGTTGAAGAACGGCGTATTGGCATTCAATCCGGCGAACGCCGAACCGTTGTTGGCAGTGCCCGAGGTGTAGGCATAGAGCACCTCGCTGAAGCCATGGGGCCCCTGGTTGTTGAGGCTGTTCAGGGTGTCCGGCCAGAGTGCCGCCAGGGCGGTGAAGCCGAGAATGCAGATGGGGTGCGCCAGTACCGAGAGCATGACCAGCTTGATCTCCCGTGCCTCGATCTTCTTGCCGAGGAATTCGGGACTGCGGCCGATCATCATGCCCACCAGAAACACCGTCAGCAGCGCGTACTGGATCAGGTTGATAAAGCCCACGCCGTCACCACCGAACACGCAATTGAGCATCATCTGCGCCAGCGGTACGAAGCCGCCCATGGGCGTCAGCGAGTCATGCATGGCGTTCACCGAACCGGTGGTGGCGCCGGTGGTGGTGGTCACGAACAAGCTGGTGTCGGCAATCCCGAAGCGCAGCTCCTTGCCTTCCATGTTGCCGCCACTCTGGGTTGCCGACAGCACCTGGTCCGCGCCCACACGGGTCAGCAGGGGGTTGCCACTTTGTTCAGCCGTGTAAACGATGCTCAGAAAGCCGACGAACATCACCAGGAACGTGCCAAAGAACACCCAGCCCTGACGCCGACGCATCAGCATGCTGCCAAAGGTGTACGTCAGCGCCGACGGGATCAGCAGCATGCTGAGGATATGCAGCATGTTCGTCAGCGGAGTCGGGTTCTCAAACGGATGGGCGGCGTTCATGCTGAAGAAGCCGCCGCCGTTGGTGCCGATGTGCTTGATTGACTCAAAGCTCGCCACCGCGCCGACGATCAATTGCTGCTGCGCACCTTCCAGAGTGGTGGCCAGGGCCTGGGAACTCAGGGTCTGCGGCATGCCTTGCCAGACATAAACCAGCGCCATGCCAAAACACAGTGGCAACATCACCCGGTACAGCGTGCGAGTGAAGTCCACCCAGTAGTTTCCGATATCAGCGGAATTCGACCGACTGAGGCCGCGAATGAAACCCGCCGCTGCCACAACGCCCGCTGTTGCGCCGACGAACATCAGGAAGGTGATGACAGCCATCTGGCTGAAATTGGACAGGCTGGTTTCACCTGAATAAGCCTGCCAGTTGGTGTTGGTGATAAAGGACGCAGCGGTATTGAACGCCAGATCAGGCGTTTGCGCGTTCAGCCCCAAGGGGTTGAGCGGCATGAAACCTTGCAAGCGCAACACGATGTAACCCAGCAACATCATCGCCGCGTTCGACAGCAGCAGGGCCGAGCCATAACGTGCCCAGCCCATGGCTTCGGCCGTATCGATCCCCAGCAGACGATAGGTAGCGCGCTCCGCCAAGGCATGGTTGCGCCCGGTAAATACCAGCGTCAGCCACTTGCCCATCAACACGGCGAGTCCGGTCATCAACCCGAGAATCACCGCAAATTCCAGCATAGTGCTCAACATGTCGATGCTCCGTTCAAATCTTGCCCATGGCGACGATGACCATGGCTGTCGCGGCAAAAAACACCACGCTAACCCCCATAAAGATCAGGTCGTACATTGCCGATTTCCTTTCTCAAGACCGCCCTGACGGGCTGATAAAAAAGCCTGTGCCGCAATGACTGCGGCCATCAGAACTTCTCTGCACGGATAAGGGCGTAACCCAGGTAGGCAAACAACAGGGCGGCACACAGGCCGCTGGCGATGTAAATGAACTCGAGTGTTAACAAGACAGCTCCCCCTGACAAAACGAAAGGACACCCGCAATCGGGTACCGGCAGAGCGCGTCAGTGCAAAAAAACGCACTGAATTCGCGCTCTCATCTGCGCCTTGCAGGTTAAGTGAGGGGGTATCAAGGACGGACACTGATTGGGGGCAGCGGTATTAAGACGGCGTAAAGATCGAGCGAAACGGGCGGTGTGCAGGGTGATGCGAGGAGTCAACGACAGTCACGAACGGGCACAGTGAAGTGCCCGCCCGGGGCTTGGGTCAATCCGATTTGAGCGGCAGCCAGATTTCCAGCACACCGGTGTTGAGTTTCGGATTGAAGTCGTCGCTGTAGCGTTCGAATTCCGGGGCGTCCGCCGCTTCTTTACCGGACTGCGGCAACCAGGTTTTCCAGATGTACTGAAAAGTCTGCGGCAAGGTATCCAGCGAGCCCTTGTGCTCGAACACCGCGTAGCGCTGAGGCTGGACCTCGACCCAACGGTACTTCTCCGGCAGGTCGTCGAGCTTGTCGATCTCGACGCCGGCAATGTATTCGAAGCCGCCCTTGCCATCCGGATTGCAGCAGATGCCGTAGGTCACTTCGCTTTTTTGACCGGGGATTTTGCCAATCTCGGGAATGAATTTCTCCCAGAGATCGGGAATGCCTTTAGTGGTGTCTGCGGTAAATCGTCCGCCAAGCCCGGCAATGAGCAGAAAATGCCCGCTCTCGAAGCGTGGCTCGGCCAGTTTGAAGTCTGCTTGCTCATCCATGACTCAACTCCTGGAACAAAAAAGTGGGTTCGGCTGGAAGTATAGAAGCCAAACCCGATTCGCCCAATTACAGTGCGTGCAACTGCTCGACGGCGCCTGCGCCGACGAACTCGTTATAACCCGATAGGATCACGTAGACCGCGAAATAGCAGAAGATCGCCGCCGATGCCATATAGGAGTAACGCAGCAGTTTGTCACCCAGCAACTTGCCGCCGTGACTCGCCGCGAAGCACAAAGTGACGCACCAGAGCACGCCGGCGCAGAGAAACCCACCGAGAAACAGCGCTGAGCTGAGTGCACCGCCGCCGCCAGAACGAGCGATCAATGTGCCGCCCACCGCAGCGAACCAGAGAATGGCGCTGGGTGACGACATGGCGAGGAAGATCCCGCGGAAAAACTCCCGCCGATGGGAGTTCTGACCCACCTCTGTGGACTGCGCCAGTACCGCCTCATGGTGAATCGCCGAATAGATCATCTTCGCTGCGAAGTACAGCAACAGTGCCGAACCACCGATCCACAGCACCCAGCGCACGGTTTCGTATTGCAGCAAAACGGTCATTCCGGCCAAGGCCAGCACGGCGTAGATCAGGTCGCCGACACACGTCCCCAAACCCAGCGCAAAGCCCTGAAAATAGCCGCGCTGCATTGCCAACGTGATCATCGCGATATTGGCCACGCCGATGTCCAGGCACAGCGAAAGGCTCAGCAAGAAGCCACTGGTAAATTCCATCAACCGATTTCCTTCGGACAAATTTGTTTACATAGTCGCTGGACAGTTTGCCACATCAGCCCTTACATTCCGCCACAGGTCACCGCAGTGACCAGCGTCGCTCGGACGGTTCCGGGCGCTCACGTTATCCGAGGCAACAATGGCCAACCCAGGTTCGCCGCGCCGCTTTGCGCGCATAGATCGACTTCCCCCTTACGTATTCAACATCACTGCCGAGCTGAAGATGGCCGCCCGTCGTCGTGGCGAAGACATCATCGACTTCAGCATGGGCAATCCTGACGGCCCGACGCCGCCGCACATCGTCGAAAAACTCGTCACCGTCGCCCAGCGCGAAGACACCCACGGCTACTCGACGTCCAAGGGCATTCCGCGTCTGCGCCGGGCGATTGCCAATTGGTACAAGGAACGCTACGAAGTCGACATCGACCCGGAAAGCGAAGCCATCGTCACCATCGGTTCCAAGGAAGGCCTGGCGCATTTGATGCTGGCCACCCTCGACCAGGGCGACACCGTTCTGGTGCCGAACCCGAGCTATCCGATTCACATCTACGGTGCGGTGATTGCCGGCGCCCAGGTGCGTTCGGTGCCGCTGATTCCGGGCGTGGACTTCTTCGCCGAACTGGAAAGCGCGATTCGCGGCTCGATTCCGAAACCGAAAATGATGATCCTCGGCTTCCCGTCGAATCCCACCGCCCAGTGCGTGGAGCTGGATTTCTTCGAGCGGGTGATCGCCCTCGCCAAGCAGTACGACGTGTTGGTGGTGCACGACCTGGCTTACGCGGACATCGTCTACGACGGCTGGAAAGCCCCGTCGATCATGCAGGTGCCGGGCGCCAAGGACATCGCGGTGGAGTTTTTCACCCTGTCCAAGAGCTACAACATGGCGGGTTGGCGCATCGGTTTCATGGTGGGTAATGCCGAACTGGTCAACGCCCTGGCACGGATCAAGAGCTACCACGACTACGGCACGTTCACCCCGCTGCAAGTCGCGGCCATTGCGGCGCTGGAAGGCGACCAGCAGTGCGTCAAAGACATCGCCGAGCAGTATCGGCAACGTCGCAACGTGCTGGTCAAAGGCCTGCATGAACTGGGCTGGATGGTCGAGAATCCGAAAGCGTCGATGTATGTCTGGGCGAAGATTCCCGAGGCGTATGCGCACTTGGGCTCGCTGGAGTTCGCCAAGAAACTGCTGGCCGAAGCCAAGGTTTGCGTCTCGCCGGGTGTAGGGTTTGGTGAGTACGGGGATGATCACGTGCGCTTCGCGCTGATCGAAAACCAGGACCGGATTCGTCAGGCAGTACGCGGGATTCGCGGGATGTTTCGGGCGGATGGGTTGGTATCAAAAACCAATAGCTAACACAAAACACTGTGGGAGCGAGCTTGCTCGCGATGAGGGCTTAACATTCAACGAAGATGCTGAATGTAAGTCCTATATCGCGAGCAAGCCCGCACACATTTGTATTGTGGTGTGCTTAGACGAACAACGACAACAGCAGGATAAAGCCCAGCGCAACGATGGACAGGATGGTTTCCATCGCGGTCCAGGTCTTGAAGGTTTCCGCCACGGTCATGTTGAAGTACTGCTTCACCAGCCAGAAACCCGCGTCGTTAACGTGAGACAGGATCAACGAACCTGCACCGGTCGCCAGTACCAGCAGCTCACGGTTCACACCTGGAATCATCCCCACCACCGGCACCACAATGCCGGCCCCCGTAATGGTCGCCACGGTCGCCGAACCGGTTGCCACGCGAATCACCGCCGCCACCAGCCAGGCCAGCAGGATCGGTGAGATCTGTGCGTTCACCGCCATGTGGCCGATGACGTCACCCACGCCGCTGGTGACCAGCATCTGCTTGAAGCCACCACCGGCACCGATGATCAATATGATCGCGGCGGTCGGCGCAAGGCTGGCGTCGAGCAACTTGAGAATTTTGCTGGAGCCCATGCCCTGACGGTGCCCGAAGGTGTACAGCGACAGCAGTAACGCCAACAGCAGCGCCGAGATCGGGTGACCGATCAAGTCCATGAAGGTGCGGAAGAAATTGCCGTCCGGCAACACCACGTCAGCAAAGGTCTTGAGCAACATCAGGAACACCGGCAGCAGCACGGTAATCAGGGTGATGCTGAAGCTCGGCAGCTCTGCCGCTTCTGGCTCGCGAGCCAGTTGATCCACCAGTTCCTGGTTCGGATGGCCGGGGATGTATTTGGCAATGAAAGTGCCGTAGATCGGTCCGGCAATGATCGCCGTTGGCAGCGCAACGATCAGGCCGTAGAGAATGGTTTTACCGATGTCGGCACCGAACACGCCGATGGCCAGCAACGGACCCGGATGTGGCGGAACCAGACCGTGCACGGCCGAAAGACCGGCCAGCAGCGGGATACCGATCTTGATGATCGACACACCGGTACGCCGGGCAACGATGAACACCAGCGGAATCAGCAGCACGAAGCCGATTTCGAAGAACAGCGGAATGCCGACCAGGAAGGCCGCGAACATCATGGCCCATTGCACCTTGTCCTTGCCGAACGCGCGAATCAGCGTCTGGGCAATCTGATCCGCCCCGCCCGACTCGGCCATCATTTTGCCGAGCATGGTGCCCAGCGCCAGGATGATCCCGACGAAACCGAGCACCCCACCGAAGCCGTCCTGGAACGCCTTGATGATGGTGCCGATCGGCATACCGGAAGTCAGCCCGAGAAAGGCTGCGGCGATGATCAGGGCAATGAAGGGGTGCAACTTGAACTTGGTAATCAGGACGATGAGGCCGATCACCGTGACCACTGCGTCTAGCAGCAGGAACGTCTCGTGGGACATGCCAAACATTAGGGGTGTCTCCTGGTTGTTGTTGTTATTAAAGCGGGTAATTCGCAAGCCATCAGGACAGCGCTATCTCTTCGAGAAAAACTCATACGGCGAGTTTCAGGCCGTGTTCAAGCCACCAGCGGTGTGCTTGAGCGGCCAGTTCGTCGACACTGTGGTTCGACGCGTCGAGTGCCAGGGTCAGCGGTTCGCCAACGGGGGATTCGAGGGTAGCGAACTGGCTGTCGATCAGGGTTGACGGCATGAAGTGGCCCGGCCGATGGGAGACACGATCGGCTGCGACTTCAGGGGTCAGCTCAAGGAACACGAAGCCCAGGCCAGGCAAGGCGCTGCGCAGACGTTCACGGTAAATGTGTTTGAGCGCCGAGCAGGTCAGCACCGGGCGTTGGCCCTTGGCGTCGATGTGGCGCAGTTCATCGCACAGGCTGTCGAGCCAGCCGGCACGGTCGTCGTCGTTCAGGGGGATACCCGCGCTCATCTTTTCGATATTGGCGGCAGGGTGGAAAGTGTCGCCTTCAATGGCGGTCGCGCCGCTGAGTTGGCACAAGGCCTCGCTGACGCAAGTCTTGCCGCAACCGGCAACGCCCATGATGACCAGGGCGGTGATGGGATGATTCATGTAACACCTCAGCGCGCAGACAGCGCTACCTTTGCCAGTTATGACACTAGACGAAAAGTAGAAGTTGCCGACGCCTTCTTGTCATTTTTGTGGGTTGCAGCATGTTCGTTCCCAACGCCAAAAAACGGGGATCAGGCAAACCCCGCTCACGCATTTGCAGCTGCGTCGAGACAGCGCTACCTTAGTGCCTCGAATTTTGTTTGGCAAGCCGTCCGATGATCTCCCCTAAAAACGATAAAAATACTCGCACCACTGGCCGCCCCACCTTGAACGAAGTCGCGCGCCTGGCCGGTGTCAGCCCGATCACCGCCTCTCGCGCCCTGCGCGGAGTCAGCACCGTGGCCACCGAACTGGTGGAAAAAGTGCAGAAAGCGGCGCTTGACCTCAACTACGTGGTCAATCCCGCTGCCCGCGCGCTAGCCTCGGCCCAGAGCCATTCGGTAGTGGTGTTGGTGCCGTCACTGTCCAATTTATTGTTCATCGACACGCTGGAAGCCATTCATCAGGTTTTGCGCCCCAAAGGCTTCGAAGTGCTGATCGGCAACTTCCATTACTCTCGCGACGAAGAAGAAAACCTGCTGCGCAATTACATGGCGTATCAGCCGCGCGGTTTGCTGCTGACCGGTTTCGACCGCACCGAAAGTTCGCGCCGCATGATCGAGGCGAGCAACATTCCCTGCGTGTACATGATGGAACTGGACAGCGCGGCCGGCCTCAATTGCGTGGGTTTTTCGCAACTCGCTGCCGGCGAGACAGCGGCCGAGCATTTGCTATCCCGTGGACGTAAGCGCCTGGCCTATATCGGCGCACAACTGGATCAACGCACGTTGCTGCGCGGCGAAGGTTTCCGCAAAGCCCTGCAAAAGGCCGGTTTGTACGACCCGGCTCTGGAAGTGCTGACGCCTCGTGCCTCCTCCGTCGGCCTCGGTGGCGAACTGTTCCTGCAACTGATCGCCAGTCATCCCGATGTCGATGCCATCTTCTTCGGCAACGACGACCTGGCCCAGGGCGCACTGCTCGAAGCCATGCGCTGCGGGATCAAAATCCCCGAACAAGTGGCGATCCTCGGCTTCAACGACCTGCCGGCCTCGGCCCACATGGTCCCGCGTCTGAGCAGCATCAGCACACCGCGCGAGGCGATTGGCCGGCGCGCAGCGGAGCAGATGCTGACCTTGATGGCCGGCAACACGGTGGCGAAACCGGTGCAGGACATGGGGTTTGAGTTGAAGGTGCGCGAGAGTACCTGACACTGTTTGATCGTTCCCACGCTCTGCGTGGGAATGCAGCCCGGGACGCTCCGCGTCCCTGCCGAAGCGGACGCAGAGCGTCCGGTGAAGCATTCCCACGCAGAGCGTGGGAATGCTCGGTGTGCAGGGTCAACGCCCCATCAACTCCACGAACGCCAACGCCCCTTTCTGCAACGGCTGGCTCTTGAGCCACACCGCATGCACCGGCAGCACCAACCCGTTCTCGATGTTGCGGAAGCTCAGGCGCTTGAGCCTTCCAGCATCGAGCCACGGCTGGACCACCGACAGCGGAAAATTGCCCCAGCCCAATCCGGCTTCGACCATTTCCAGCGCCATCGTCAACGTGTCGGTGCGCCAGTATGACTCGGCCACCAGTGGCCGGGTTTCGCTGATCGGCAGGTCGCGGCTGGCGACGATGATTTGCCGTTCGTGGACCAAATCTTCGAGATACAAATCCTGGCCTTGAAACAACGGATTGTCCGCCGCCAGCGTGGCGATCATCCGTTCGGTGCCGACGAACTGGAACCGCTCCAGCACGTTCATGCTCAGCCCGGCGAACGCCAGGCAAACGCTGACCCGGCCGCTGTGGAGCATCGCCAGCACATCATCCTGCGGCGCGCTGAGCACTTCGATTTCCAGTAGAGGATGACGCTCGGCGATGACCTTGATCGCCGCCATCACGCGGCCCTTGTCGATGTCCGCCACCACCCCGATCGACAACTTGCTTTCCAGCCCCAACGACAGCTCGACCGCATGCACTTGCAACTGTTTGAGCTGCTCGGCAATCAGTCGCGCATGCGGCACCAATGCGCAGGCCATCGCCGTCGGCACCGGCTCGCGATGGCTGCGATCAAACAGTGGATAACCGAGTTCGGCTTCCAGGTTGGCGATGCCCATGCTCACCGCCGACGGCACTTTACCTAGCGCCCGGGCGGCAGCGGAGAACGAGCCGCGTTCGATCACCGCGAGGAACAACTCGATGCTGTCGCTGTTGAAATTCATCCGTCGTCCTATCAATAAAACTGAAAGCTAATGACTTTTTCTGTCAGCCCTATTGAAGCTATCTTTCGTCGCCTTCGCCAGTGCTCCTGGCTTCAAGTTGGCAAGAAAGAGGCAACCCCCATGCAAGGCGTTAAACGAAAACTGCTCTACGTGTCCCTTTACGAGGTCATCGGCATGACATTCTCGGCCTTGGGGCTGGCATTGTTGTCCGGCACCTCGCCCGGCAGCACTGGCCCGTTGGCAGTGATCATCACCACCATTGCGGTGACCTGGAACTTCATCTACACCACGCTGTTCGAGCGCTGGGAAAGTCGTCAGCCTTCGCGAACCCGCACCGTTAAACGGCGCATCGCCCATGCCGTGGGTTTTCAACTAACCTTGATAGTGTTCCTCATCCCGTTGATCGCCTGGTGGATGAACATCAGCCTGGTGCAAGCCTTCCTGCTGGACGCGGCGCTGATCATTTTCATCCCGTGCTACACCTTCGCCTTCAACTGGTTGTTTGATCGCACGTTTGGTTTGCCAATTTCGGCGCTGCCGGATCCGGTTTGAAAACGCTGAATGTCTATTAGATTCCTGAAGCGTCGAATCGCTAACGGAGTAGCTCAATGGAACATGCACTGAAGATTCTGGGAAAAGCCTCGTCCATCAACGTCAGAAAAGTCCTGTGGACCTGTGAGGAACTGGATGTTGCCTACGAACGTGAGGACTGGGGCGGCGGTTTTGCGTCGACCCACACGCCGGAGTTTCTCAGGCTCAACCCCAATGCTCAGGTGCCGGTGATCATCGACGACGCGGGCGTGCTGTGGGAGTCCAATACCATCTGCCGCTATCTGGCCGGCAAACACCACAACACCGATCTGTTACCGCACGAACCGGCGGCACGCGCTCGGGTCGAGCAGTGGATGGATTGGCAAGCCACCGAACTCAATGCCTCCTGGAGCTACGCATTCACAGCGTTGGTACGCAAAGATCCGGAATTCCAGGACCCGCATCACATTACCGCTGGCGTACGCAGCTGGAATCAGAAGATGGGCATCCTCGAGCATCAGCTCGCGACCACCAAAGCGTATGTCGCCGGGCCACACTTCACGCTGGCGGACATCGTCATCGGACTGTCGGTCAACCGCTGGTTGATGACACCGATGGAGCGCCCCGACTACCCCGCCATCGACGAGTATTTTCAACGATTGGCACAACGCCCGGGATTCCTCAAACACGGCTGCAATGGCCTGGCTTGAACAGCTCCCGCGCGACCCGACCAACATCCGTGCGGGTGTGGTCGACAAGTTCCTCGCTTCGCTTTAAAAGTGCGGGAATCAATAAAAAAGGGCCCCTTCGAGGAACCCTTTTCAATTGGCCGCGATCAACTTATCTGCAAGGTCGAGTTGAACTGACTGATTGCATCCATCACATGCCGCGATCCTTGTTGAATCTCCAGAATCACTGCTCCCGCCTCGTTCGCCAGTTCCACCCCAAGACCCGTTCGACTCAAACTTGACTGCATGCTCGACACCGCACTCAATGACAAATCATGGTTCTTGCGTACCACTTCAACGATCTCCAGCGTTGCCTGGCTCGTTCGTGCCGCAAGACTACGAACTTCATCAGCGACTACCGCGAACCCGCGCCCGTGCTCCCCGGCGCGGGCTGCTTCGATCGCCGCGTTGAGCGCCAGCAGATTGGTCTGATCGGCAATTCCGCGAATGGTCTGAACGATGGTGCCAATGATGTCGGACTGTTTGCTGACGGCATCAATGCTCAGCGCCGCTTCGTTCAAGTCTTTGGAAATGTCCTGGATGGTCTGCACCGTTTGCTGTACCACCTGAGAACCTTTCTGCGCACAGGCGTCGTTTTGAACCGAGGTACTGTGGGCCGACTCCGCGGCGGTTTGCAGGGTGGTTACCTGATCGGTGATATCGCTGGCGAACTTGACCACTTTGTACAATCGACCCTTGGTGTCAAACAGCGGGTTGTAGGAGGCCTCCAGGAAAACCGTATGACCCTGCTTATCTTTGCGCTCGAAACGGTGCGAGTGATATTCGCCGCGATTGAGTGAAGCCCAGAACGCTTTATAGGCCTGGGATTCGGCGTCACCACGATGGCAAAACAGACTGTGGTGCTGGCCAACCACTTCGTTGAGCGAGTAATGCATCGTCTTCAAGAAGTTTTCGTTGGCCGAGATGACTTTGCCATCCGGAGTGAATTCGACCACGGCCATGGAACGACCGATCGCCGCGAGCATGCTCTCGTTTTCGTGTTCCTTGTAGACCCTGGCTGAAATATCAGTGGCGACTTTGATCACGCTCCGGACCTGGCGATCAGCGCCGAACACCGGCATATAGCTGGCTTCGAGCCAGATTTCCTTGCCGCTCTTGTTCAAGCGCAAAAAGGTCCCGCTCACCGGTTCGCCACGGGCAAGGTCACGCCACAACTTGGCATAGGCATCGCTTCGATAAAACGCTTCTTCGCAGAAAATTCGGTGATGTTTTCCGCGCACATCTTCGGCGCTGTAACCCATGACACTGCAAAAGTTGTCGTTGGCATCGATCACGATGCCTTCGGGGGTGAACTCAATCATCGCCATCGAGCGGCTGACCGCGGCCAACTTCGCGTTAGCCTCAGTCAGCGCGCAACTGAATCGTTCGATTTCCAACAGGTCAGTCTTGTGACGTCGGTTAAACATGGTCGTATCACCTTCAGCGTGGTCTTTTGTTTGATGAAAGTTCTTTGGTCTTTCAACGGCTCCACCACTACGTTCCAAGGAACAGGCACACGCATCCCTCCACCGGAAGGGCTTGGTCAGGTGATCAAGATGTTTAATAGGAGAGTCCATGCAGCGACGCTCTTATCAAGACATCCTTCTCTTGATAGCCCGGGATCGAGCCAGCCCTAACGTTCTGATAAATCACTCCATTGACCGGACAGCTCCGTGTTGTTCAGAGTCGGTGCCTTGGGTTGCGCACGCTTTAAACGTGTATGACGGCCTTCACAGGGTGTGTCGACATAGTTAGTTACGAGTCAGCATAGACAGGCAAGTCAGGTAAGCAAGGCCACTAGTCGGCCAGTACCTAGGACAAAATCGGTTCAGCTTCGGTATGAGTCATTTTTCAGCAAGCAAACTCATCAGCGCCTGCACCGCCGCCGAGGGTGGCTTGTTCGCAGTGATCACCAAGGCAAATTCGCGATCGATACGCGGTTTGACCGGAATCACGCGCAGCCCCTGGCGCTGGCTCGGCAGTGTCATCTCTGGCACCAGCGTCACGCCGATGTTTTCCCGTACCAGGGTGAACGCACTGCTCCACTCGCGGACCTCGACCCGAACGTCGCGCAGCTGCAGCCCGGCACCGGTTGCCAGGCTGCGAGCGTTAGTCGAACAACCGCCCGTGGCCAGTACAAAAGGTTGCTCCGCCAACTCTGCCAGGGAGACCCCTTCTTCATTCGAACGGCGAGCCAAAGGATGGCCGCCGGGCACCACCGCCATCCAGGCATCACTGCCCAGGCGACCGGCATTGCGCTCAGGCGCTGGGTTCAACACCACGCCGACATCCACCAGCCCGGCGCCAAGCAGTGTTTCCACTTCATCGTCACTGACTTCCAGCGCGACCACCTGAATGCCGGGATAAAGCCGATTGAACTGACGCAGCAGCGGCGGCAGGAAAGTCGTCAGCACCATGGGGAAACTGGCCAGGCGAATCGTCCCGCGCTGAATGTCTTTTGTGGCATCGACGCTGCTGCGGATGTTTTCCAGGGCACCGAGCATCGTTCTCGCGTGTTCGATGACAGACAGGCCAATCGCCGTCGGCAAGGTCTGGCGACTCTCCCGACTGAACAGTTGAACGCCCAGGGTTTCTTCGATCAATGCCAAGGCCTGGCTGGCACCGGACTGGGTCATGCCGACCCGCTCGGCCGCCCGGGTAATGTTGCCCGTGTCAGCCACTGCCACCACCATTCGCCAATGCATCAAATTCATCATGGCAGTAGCTTTCCTTATGGCCGCTTTCTGAAAGATTAATTTTACCGAGGGTGCCGCGCACTATGACACTGGCGCAACCCCCCAAACAGAGCCCTGCCGATGAAGTTGTATTACGCCCCACACGCCTGCTCGCTCGCGCCGCATATCGTGCTGCGCGAGTTGGACCTGCCTTTCGAATTGATCCGCGTCGACAACACCACCAAGAGAACCGCAAGTGGTGAGGACTTCCTCGCCATTAACCCCAAGGGTTACGTCGCGGCATTGCAATTGGACAATGGCCAAGTGCTGACCGAAGGCCCGGCGATCCTGCAATACCTGGCAGACCTGCGACCCGAGGCGAACTTGGCGGCAGCGAACGGGACGTTCGAGCGGGTGCGGTTGCAGGAGTGGCTGAATTTCATCTCGACCGAGATTCATGGCGGGCTGGGTTGGCTGTTCAGTTCACAGTTCCCGGATGAGGTGAAAGCGCTCATCCAAGAGAAGCTGTTCAAGCGATTTGTTGTGTTGAGCCAGACGCTGGAGCGCCAGGAATATTTGATGGCTGACGGGTTCAGCATTGCCGATGCGTATTTGTTTACGGTGTTGCGCTGGGCTCCGCTGTTTGCCATTGATTTGAATCAGTGGCCGGCGTTGGCGCGGTTTCAGGCGCGGGTTGATCAGCGGCCTGCGGTGAAAACTGCGTTGGCCGCTGAGTCGGAGTAAGGCCTACCCGTGAAGGCTATCTTCCTGGCGCCACTGAGTTACAAACTCGCACTCACTTTGGTGACCACTTCACCCGGCACCCAGCCCTTCCACACCTTCGGCTGATCACGCAAAAACGCTTCGGCCACCTGACGCGGTTGCAGGCGCTTTTCGCTCATCTGGCCGAGGATCTTGTTCAGCGATGTCCAGCGGGTGGGATGACCGTGCAGCAATTCCCAACCGACGTACACGCCGATCAGCAGCAACAAAGTCGGCCACTCGGTGCAAGCGGTCAGGCGTTGGCGCAAGGTTTCGATTTCTTCACGGTGCGCGGTATCGACGCATGGCGTTGCGCAGATCGGGGACTCGTCCCCTTCTGTGCAATGGCGCAAGGTTTTTTTGCAGAGTATTTGGTTATTTCGTTAGAAGCAGCGGGAGCCCCAGGGCCGGGCTCCCTTGTCACGGGATCAATGACCGAACACATCCACCTTCTTGGCCTTCTTGTCGGCGCGCTTTTCGTCGGCGGTTTTTGCCGGCTTCTTCTTTGCTGCTTTTTTTGAATCCATGCCTTTGGCCATGATACGTACTCCACTCATACGGGATGTGTGATCAGGTATACACCTATCGCTGCGTGCGCGTTCTTTTATAATCGCCCGCTTTGTGCACCGACAGTCGAAGACTATGCCCAATACCCAATACACCTTGCTCGCCGAGCCTTTATGGCCCTTGATGAACAAGTTTTATCGCGCTCACCAATCGTCGATGAAAGCGGTCCGCGACGCTCAACTCTGGGTGGCCAGGCGCGACGAGATCATTGGGGCGCTGTGTTTGCGACCAGTGGCGGACGGGCATTGGCTGACGGGTTTGTTTGTCGATCCGGCCTGCCGTGAACAGGGAATCGCTGCGGCGCTGATCGCCGAGGCACTCAAGGACCTCGAAGGCCCGGTGTGGCTGTTTTGTCATCCGGACTTACGCGGGTTTTATGAACGTCGTGGTTTTACCTTCGACCCGCCACTGCCCTACTCCATGGCCGAACGCCTGAGCCGTTACGCACGCAGCAAACCGATGATCGCCATGGGCTTGGAACCGTCTGGTTGATTCACGGAGTGTGTCAGTCGTCTGCAGTAGGATCGAGATCCGGGAACATCACGTCGGTAAACCCGAACTTGCTGAAGTCACTGATGCGCGACGGGTATAACCGGCCGATCAGGTGATCGCATTCATGCTGCACTACCCGCGCATGAAACCCCGAGGCGATGCGCAGGATCGGCTGCCCCTTGGGATCAAAACCTTCGTAACGAATGTGCTGATAGCGATCCACCGCGCCGCGCAGGCCGGGCACCGACAGGCAGCCTTCGAAACCCTCTTCCAGCGTCGGGCTCAACGGCGTAAGCAGCGGGTTGATCAGAATTGTCTGCGGCACGGCCTCGGCCTCCGGATAACGCTCGCTGTGCTCGAAACCGAAGATCACCAGTTGCAAATCGACGCCGATCTGCGGTGCAGCCAGGCCAACGCCACCGACGCTTTCCATGGTCTGGAACATGTCGTCGATCAGTTGCCACAGCTCGGGGCTGTCGAACATTTCGGCGGGCACCGGCGGGGCAATGCGCAGTAGGCGATCGTCGCCCATTTTCAGAATTTCACGGATCATTTGATGACTTCGTCAGTGCTCGGCTTGATCGAGTGATCCCGACCCAGTCCCGATACGTGTTGTTTGGGTTCGTGGTCGTGCTCGCCGGGGACTTTTTCGCCATCATTCTTGCCTTCGGTCGACATGTGTTCGATCACGGCATTCATCTCGGCGCCCAGCAACAGCACCGCGGCGGAAATGTAGAAATACAGCAACAGCACGATGATCGCACCGATACTGCCATACATAGCGTTGTAATTAGCGAATTCCTTGACGTACAGACCGAAGCCCAGTGACGCGATGATCCACACCACCACCGCCAGCACCGAACCCGGCGTGATGAAACGAAACTCTTGTTTGACGTCGGGCATGACGTAATAAATCAGCGCCACCGCCATCATCAACAGAATCACGACCACCGGCCAGCGCACGATGGTCCAGAGCGTCACAATGAAGTCTTCGAGGCCGACTTGCGCGGCGATCCAGCCCATCACCTGCGGCCCGAGCACCATCAGCGCGGCGGCGACCAGCAGCATACCGGCGATGCCGACGGTGTAGATAATCGACAGAGGAAAACGCTTCCATGCCGGACGGCCCTCGACCACGTCGTAGGCTGCGTTCATCGCACTCATCATCAGCCGCACGCCGGCGGACGCGGTCCACAGGGCAATCACGATACCAACCGACAGCAAGCCACCTTTGGATTGCTGGAGCTGGTCAATGACCGGGTTCACCTGTTCCAGCGCCTGGGGTGGCAACACAAGTTCCGATTGCAGGCGCAGCCAGGAGAAAAAGTCCGGCAGGTGCAGGAAACCGATCAGAGCAATGAGGAACAAAATGAAAGGGAATAGCGAGAACAGCATCTGATAGGCCAGCGCCGAGGCATAGGTCGACATCTCGTCGTCGACGAACTCGGTGATCGTGCGCACCATGACACGGTGCAGGCGCAAACCTTTCATGTGAGGAAAAAACATAAGCGTCTCCTTTCGCCGCAAAATTTGGTCGAAGTCGTGGCGACTCAGGGGCCGTTTTCTACATCAAAGTAGCCTACTTGGCGATTTTGATCTTGTGCAAGTTCAGACTGACACAAAAACGGCCATCCGCGGATGGCCGTTTTCTTACGCTCATTACAGGTCGGATCACGCCTTGTCGACGCCTTTCTTTATCGCATCCTTGGCTTTGCCGACCGCTTGCTGCGCTTCGCCTTTCTTTTCCTGCACGACGCCTTCGGCGCGCATTTTGTCGCTACCGGTGGCCTTGCCGACGCCTTGCTTGACGTTGCCGGCGGCTTCGTTGGCCATGCCTTTTACTTTATCGCCAGTGCTGCTCATGGTGTTTCTCCTGTGAACAATTCAACGGGGAAAGTTGTTACACAAGGATTGACCGGAGGCGTTTGCGCGGAGTTTCATTTATTTTCACCGCAACATTTCATCGTTCAGTGCAGGTTGGGCTTTATGTTTGCCGACCAACCCCCGAGAATGCGCAACGTATTCAGGCCATGGCGCTGAAGATCCAATCCCGTAGGAATGTTATGAAACTCGATAAAAAGCAGGCCATTGCCCGCAGAAACCAGGAACTTGGCGGTGCTGTGCTTGGCGTCAATAACTGCCATTTCACTGAATTGAACCGCAACCGCAACATCTGGTGGTTCGATATTCCGGTCGCGCGCCTGGCCGTCGGTCAGTACGAATGGGTTCACTTGCTGATGCACACACCCGATACCGACGAACTGCTGCACCTGAAAGTGCCAACGGTGTTCCTGCGCGAGAAGCTCGAAGGTCTGGTGGTGCGCAACGAAGGTAAACGCAAAGCGGCCTTGAGCCTGGAACTGAGCGCCGACAAGGACTCGTACCTCCAGGACATGCGCCCGGCGGGTACCAACGTGAACTTCGCGCAGTTCCGCCTGTAAACCCGGACCATTGTGGCGAGGGAATTTATCCCCGTTCGGCTGCGCAGCAGTCGTAAACCGACGAATACAGTGTTCCTGGTGAAACACGGTTGCAGGTTTTGGGGCCGCTTCGCAGCCCAACGGGGATAAAGCCCCTCGCCACAGAAGCCTGCTGATATCACAGACAACAAAAAGCCCCGCATCTGCGGGGCTTTTGTTTGTTACGCGCTGACCTTCTTGACGCCGAGCTTCTTCAATTCTTCGTCGCGCAACTCGCGGCGCAGGATCTTGCCGACGTTGGTGGTCGGCAGCGCATCGCGGAACTCAACGGAGCGCGGAACCTTGTAACCAGTGACGTTAGCGCGCATGTGCTCCATCACCTGTTCCTTGGTCAGTGTCACGCCCGGTTTGGCGACGATGAAGATCTTGATCGCCTCGCCCGACTTCTCGTCCGGCACGCCGATGGCTGCGCATTGCAGCACGCCCGGCAGGGTCGCAAGCACGTCTTCCAGTTCATTCGGGTACACGTTGAAACCGGAGACAAGGATCATGTCTTTCTTGCGATCGACGATGCGCATGTAACCATCAGGCTGGATCAGCGCAATGTCACCGGTCTTCAACCAGCCTTCGCTGTCGAGGATTTCATCGGTGGCGTCCTGACGCTGCCAGTAGCCCTTCATGACTTGCGGACCTTTCACACACAGCTCGCCGATTGCGCCCAACGGCTGTTCAACGCCGGCATCGTCGATGATTTTGCACAGGGTCGACGGAACCGGAATACCGATGGTGCCGATCTGGATGTTCTGGATCGGATTGACGGTGGCCACCGGGCTGGTTTCGGTCATGCCGTAACCTTCGCAGATGGCGCACCCGGTGACCGCTTTCCAGCGTTCGGCGGCAGCCAGTTGCAGGGCCATGCCGCCGGACAGGGTAACTTTCAGCGCCGAGAAGTCCAGATTGCGGAAACCTTCGTTGTTGCACAGGGCGACGAACAGCGTGTTAAGCCCGACGAAACCGCTGAACTTCCACTTCGACAGTTCCTTGATCATCGCCGTCAAATCGCGCGGGTTGCTGATCAGCACGTTGTGGTTACCGATCAGCATCATCGCCATGCAATGAAAGGTGAAGGCATAGATGTGGTACAGCGGCAGCGGCGTGATCAGGATCTCGCAGCCTTCATGAAGGTTGGAACCCATCAGCGCCTTGCACTGCAGCATGTTCGCCACCAGGTTGCGGTGGGTGAGCATCGCGCCCTTGGCCACGCCGGTGGTGCCGCCGGTGTATTGCAGCACGGCAACGTCGCTGCTGGCCGGGTTGGCTTCAGCCACTGGCTGGCCATGGCCCTTGCTCAGCACGTCGTTGAACTTGATGGCCTTGGGCAAGTGATACGCCGGGACCATCTTCTTCACGTACTTGATGACGCTGTTGACCAGCAAACGCTTGAGCGGCGGCAGCAGGTCGGCCACTTCGGTGACGATCACGTGCTTGACGCCGGTTTTCGGCACGACGGTCTGGGCCAGGTGTGCCATGTTGGCCAGGCAGACCAGGGCTTTGGCACCGGAGTCGTTGAATTGGTGTTCCATTTCCCGCGCGGTGTACAGCGGGTTGGTGTTGACCACGATCAGCCCGGCGCGGATGGCACCGAAGACGGCGACCGGGTACTGCAACACGTTGGGCAGCTGCACGGCGATTCGATCGCCTGGCTGCAAGTCGGTATGCTGTTGCAGGTAAGCAGCAAAGGCACCAGACAATTCGTACAGTTCACCGTAGGTGATTGTCTTGCCCAGGTTGCTGAATGCCGGTTTGTCGGCAAAGCGCTGGCAGGACTGCTTCAATACCGCCTGAATATTCGGATACTCGTCCGGATTGATGTCGGCAGCAATCCCGGCAGGGTACTTATCCTTCCAAAAGTCTTCGATCATGGAAGCCCACTCCTCAGCAACGCGAATTCATCACCGCATTTGATGCGATTATTATTGGTGTTTGTTCATTGGTGTTTCTTTGTGTTTCTTTGTTGGTGAGTCTGGCTTTTACCTCGGCCGAGAAGTCACAAAGCGCGCCGAGAGTAGCAGCTTTGCCTAGGGCCGACCAGAGCCAAAATAGGCCTCTATAGTCACTTTTGTGACGCGAGAATAGAAAGCGGTCATTTTAGAGCAAAAATTCTATACAGGCTTGAAAGCCCCGGATTTTGGGCCCTCCCCCCCTTAAAAGCTTCGCGGGCAAGTCGGATCGCCGCACCGCTCGCTCCACAGGTTTTGCGTCGTTCACTTACTTTGTGAACAACACTGAACCTATGGGAGTGTGGCTTGCCTCGGGCCGCGTTCCGACGATCCCCGCGAAGCGCGGCCATTCACCTCAAGCGATATCACGCAACTCCCGCCGCAATATCTTGCCCACCGGCGTCATCGGCAACGACTCACGCAAGACGATGTGCTTGGGTACTTTGTACGCCGTGAAGTTCTCCTTGCAGTACGCCTTCAGTTCTTCAAGGCTGACTCCCGATTCACGGGCCACCACAAACAGCTTCACCGCCTCCCCCGAACGCTCGTCCGGCACACCGATCACCGCGCAGTTGGCGACTTTCGGGTGCGCCATCACCACGTCTTCGATCTCGTTTGGGTACACGTTGAAACCCGAGACGATGATCATGTCTTTCTTGCGATCGACGATGCGCACAAAACCGTCCGGGTCGATCACCGCGATGTCACCGGACTTGAACCAGCCTTCTGCATCCAGCACTTCGTCGGTGGCTTCGGGTTTCTGCCAGTAACCTTTCATGATCTGCGGGCCTTTGATGCACAGTTCGCCGCGCTCGCCCAAGGGTTGCTCGACGCCTTCATCGTTGATGACCTTCAGCGTGGTGCCCGGCACCGGCAGGCCGACTGTACCGATGCGCGACTGGTCGCCGTAAGGGTTGGTGCAGGCCACGGGCGAGGTTTCGGTCAGGCCGTACCCTTCGGTGATACGGCAACCGGTGAGCTGTTCCCAGCGTTCGGCGGTGGCCTTGACCAGCGCGGTGCCGCCGGAGTTGGTGAGTTTGAGGCTGGAGAAATCCAGAGTCTTGAAGTCCGGATGGTCCATCAACGCGACGAACAGCGTGTTTAGCCCCAGCAACGCCGAGAAACGCCAGTTCTTCAGTTCCTTGATGAAACCCTTGATGTCCCGCGGATTGGTGATCAGCACGTTGTGGTTACCGGTCACCATCATGCACATGCAGTTCGCCGTGAAGGCATAGATGTGGTACAGCGGCAGCGGCGCGATCATCACCTCTTGCCCCTCGCGCAGCAGCGGCTGACCGTCTTTGCCGAACTGACCCAGGCACGCCCGCGCCTGCTGCATGTTCGCGACCAGATTGCCATGGGTCAGCATCGCGCCCTTGGCCAGCCCGGTGGTGCCACCGGTGTATTGCAGCACGGCGATGTCGTCGAGGCCGGCATTCAGCGGCTTGATGCCCAGGCCCCGGCCCAGACGTAGCGTGTTCTTGAAGGAAATCGCCTGCGGCAAGGAATATGCCGGGACCATCTTCTTGACCTTGCCCAGCAGGTTATTGATCAGCCAGCCCTTGGCGGCGGGCATCAGGTCACCCATCTTCGCTTCGATCAGGTACTGGATGTCGGTGTCGGGCAGCACCTCCTGGACTTTTTGCCCGAACATGTTCAGGTACACCAACGCCCGTGCACCGGAGTCCTTGAACTGATGACGCATCTCCCGCGCGGTGTACAGCGGGTTGGTGTTGACCACGATCAGCCCGGCGCGCAGGGCACCGAACACGGCAATTGGGTAATGCAGGACGTTGGGCATCTGCACCGCAATGCGATCCCCCGGGACCAGGTCGGTGTGAGCTTGCAAGTAAGCGGCGAAGGCTGCGCTGTAGCGCTCCAGTTCGGCATAGGTCAGGGTTACGCCCATGTTGCTGAATGCCGGGCGGTCAGCAAATTTTTTGCAGGAACGCTCGAACACCTCGATCACCGACTTATAGGCCCCTTGGTCGATGTCCAGGGGCACGCCGGCCGGGCGTTTGTCATTCCAGAAATCAGGTTGCATTGTTTTTATCCTCTTTACCTGAACCTATCCGGGGCCGCTTTTCTGTCCTTTCTCTCTCATCCCTCAAAAAGCAGAAAGCGAAAAGCGGGGCTTCACGGACACTAGCAGCTATGGCGAATCAGGCAAATATGCGCACGGGCGTCATTGACCGTGTGAATCTTGGTGCCGTGGCGTGGCCTGATCAGACGGCACGCTAAGGATGCGCTATACAATGCAACGACGCCCATGCCACATGCAGCCCTATGCAAAGGAATCGCCATGATCCACGACACTTTTTGGCTGATCGCGAGTGACCGCAGCCGCCTTTTCGTTAACCAGTGGCTGCCAACCACTCCACTCAAGGCAGTGATCCTGTTGGCCCATGGCATGGCGGAACACAGTGGTCGCTACGCCCGTCTGGCGGAAAAACTCTGCGATCAGGGTTACGGCGTCTATGCACCAGATCAGCGTGGACATGGCAAAACTGCCGAAAACGGGACACTCGGCCATTTCGCCGACACCGATGGCTGGGGCAAAGTGGTGGGTGACCTGGCCTGCCTCAATCAGCACATCGGCCAACAGCATCCCGGCGTGCCAATCGTGCTACTCGGCCACAGCATGGGCAGCTACATCGCCCAGGCCTATCTGCTGCATCACAGCGCCAGCCTGCACGGAGCCGTTCTCAGCGGTTCGAACTTCCAACCGGTGGCGCTCTATCGCACGGCGCGGCAGATTGCGCGATTAGAACGTTTGCGCCAAGGCCCGAAAGGTCGCAGCGCGATGATCGAATGGCTGTCGTTCGGTTCGTTCAACAAAAAATTCAAACCGGTGCGCTCGCGGTTCGACTGGCTCAGTCGCGATCCGGCGGAGGTCGATCTGTACGCCAACGACCCGCTCTGTGGCTTTCGCTGCACCAATCAGCTATGGATCGATTTGCTCGGTGGGTTGCAGCAAATCAGCAAAGCGTCCAATCTCGCTCAGATTGATCCGGGCCTGCCGTTGCTGGTCATTGGCGGTGAATGTGATCCGGTGAGCGAAGGCAAACGTCTGAAAGATCTGGCCCATGCGCTGCGGGCGGCCGGCAGCCAGAGCCTGCAACTGACTATTTACCCGCAGGCACGGCATGAACTGTTCAACGAGAGCAACCGCGATGAAGTGATCAATGACGTGTTGAACTGGATCGCCCAGGCGTTGAGCCATCGCCGGCCACCCAGATCGGAATAGTTTTTTTTGTGAATTTATTTATTCGTGACAGGAATTGAAACAGATGACCCAGGTTACCAACACCCCTTACGAAGCCCTTGAAGTCGGCCAGACCGCCAGCTACAGCAAGACGGTCGAAGAGCGCGACATTCAGCTATTCGCCGCGATGTCCGGCGATCACAACCCGGTGCACCTGGACGCTGAATTCGCCGCCGGCACCATGTTCAAGGAGCGCATCGCTCACGGCATGTTCAGCGGTGCGCTGATCAGCGCTGCCGTTGCCTGCGAGCTGCCTGGGCCGGGGACTATTTATATCGGTCAGCAAATGAGCTTTCAGAAACCGGTGAAGATTGGCGACACGCTGACCGTGCGTCTGGAGATTCTCGAGAAACTGCCAAAATTTCGTGTGCGGATTGCCACTCGTGTGTTTAACCAGCGTGATGAGTTGGTGGTGGATGGTGAGGCGGAGATTCTAGCGCCGCGTAAGCAGCAGACTGTGTCGTTGCCGACCCTGCCTGCGATCAGCATCGGCTGAACCGCCTGATCGTTCCCACGCTCTGCGTGGGAATGCCTCAACGGACGCTCCGCGCTCGGCTGTTGATGGGACGCGGAGCGTCCCGGGCTGCATTCCCACGCAGAGCGTGGGAACGATCATTGCTTAGCGGTTACCCTCTCCAACCTGCACACTCGCCGTCATCCCCGAACTCAAATTAATCCCCTCCGGCAACTTATCAATCTTGATTCTTACCGGAATTCGCTGTGCCAGCCGTACCCAGTTAAACGTCGGTTCCACCTCCGCCAACAACTGCCCATCCGGCGTGGTATTGCGATCAGTAATCCCGCGACTGATGCTGTCGACATGCCCCTGTAACGCTTCCCCCGCGCTCATCAACCAGACCTTCACCGGATCGCCGACGCGAATTCGCGGCAGTTTGGTTTCTTCGAAATACGCCTGCACATAAAAAGTCGAATCGTCGATCAACGCCATCACCGGTTGCCCGGCATTCACGTAGTTGCCTTCAGCAAGGCGCAGGTTGGTGATGTGGCCGTTGCGGGGCGCGTGAACCTGGCTGCGGGCGAGGTTGAGTTCGGCGACCTTGGCTTCGGCCTGAGCTTCGCGCAGTTCGCCACGGGCGATGCCGGCGTTGATCTGTGCGTTCTCGCGCAACTCGGCACTGATCGCTTGCGGCCCGAGGCTGGCACGGCGACTGGCTTCGCGTTCACGCAGATTGAGCTGCTGCTGGCGTGTCTGGACCACCGCTTGAGACTTCTCCAGCGCGGCTTCGAAACGCTCGCGGTCGATACTCAGCAATAAATCGCCGGCCTTGACCTGCTGGTTATCAAAAGCCTTGAGCTCACGCACCCAACCCGAGACGTCCGGAGCGATCACCACCACGTCGGCGCGAATCCGCGCGTCCCGGGTCCATGGGGTAAGCATGTAGTACTGCCACAAATGGAAGCCGGCAAAGATCGCCGCCACCACCAGCACCAGGGTCACCGCGACACGTAGGGGTGTACGCATTTTCAACTCCTTATAAAGGTCCGAGGACGACGGTGATCAGGGTCAATACACAGACGTACAAGGCGCAATCAAACAATGCTTCGTGCCAGATCCAACGGCCCCCCGGCGTCAAGCGCAAGAGCATGCGCAAGGCCCCGGTCACGAGCAGCGCCAGCAACACATAAATCAGAAATGGACTGAGCAGCACGCCGCCCACCGACCACTCACGCAAGCCCATGGCTTTGCTCCTGTTGACGGCACCAGACGCGCCAGCTGCTTTGCAATTGCAGCACCGCGCCTTGGGCCAGTTTCACGGCATCGCTGGGGGGCAACGCATACAAAGTCTTCAAGAATTCTTCACTCGGGAGAGCCAACGCCTCGGCGCGCTTGCCGGCCGGGCCTTGCTCGAGGATTTTTTCCAGCTGTTCGAGATAACGCCGCTGAGGCGCACTGACCGGCAGCTGCG
Source organism: Pseudomonas sp. ZS1P83 (assembly GCF_054897825.1). Classification (NCBI taxonomy): domain Bacteria; kingdom Pseudomonadati; phylum Pseudomonadota; class Gammaproteobacteria; order Pseudomonadales; family Pseudomonadaceae; genus Pseudomonas; species Pseudomonas sp. ZS1P83. Next base: position 724,135 of record NZ_CM142706.1, on the reverse strand, counting down.
CCACCGCCAGACTCAAACGCAAATGCAGCAATTCGTCGCCGATATCCAGGCCGAGCAAGCCATCGTCCCAGCGGCTGCGCGCCGGTTCCGGCAACTCGGGATAGTGCCGCGCCAGTTGCAACAGGCGATCGGCCATGCGCCCGCCAAACCAGCTTTCGGCACCGCGCAGATTACGCCGGGTAAGGCGCACCAGATCGTGGAGGGTCGCCGTCAGCAAGCGTCGACCGTGCCACGCCGGGTTGCGCAGGATCAGCAAGTGGAAGGCCAGCACGGCGGCGCCAACACCGACCACGATGGATTGAGCGCTGTTGAAGAACGTCGCGACATCGAATTTCATCGCATTGAGCGGCGAGACCAACACGACGAAGTGCAGACAAAATGAGGTGGCCGTCGCACCGATCTGCGGCTTGGCCATGCCCAGCGCGCCGAGGAACAACGGCACGCCCATGCCCATGCAAAGCAACGCAAAACCACTCCATTGCGGCAGCAGAATCTGCCCGACGATAAACGCAGCCGGAATCGCCAGGAAGATCCCGCGCATAAAACTCATGCCGATCTGAGCGCCGTTCTCGCGGCTGGCAAACAGGCTACACACCACGCACGTCAACAGCAGCGCGCCGGAGGCAGCGGGCCAGGCGGTCGCCAACCAGAAGCACGAGACCACCAGAAACGCCAACGCACTGCGGGCACCAAACACCAGCGCCAATGACAGGTCGCGGTGCGGTGTCAGGGTTCGTGGCGGGTCGACCGTTTCCTTGCCCTCCTCAACGGCGTTCAACGCGACGCCGGCCGCCATGGCGGTATCGAGCAACAAGGTGAAACGGGCCAGGCAGTAACTCTGTGCGGAGCTGATGTGCGGGGCGTGAGAAGCGTCGAGCAACCTCGGACGCAGCGCTTGCAGGGTCGCGGTATCCGGGCTGTTGAGCGCCTCTTGGACCTCGGTCATCCAAGGCCACAGTTGCTCGGCTTCCTGGGGTTCCAATTGCTTCCATTGACGGCGCGCCGAACGGGCGATGCGCAGCAGCATCAACAGCTTTTGGCTCAAGCCGCTGATCGCGCGTGCTCGTTGCCGCCCCAGGCTTCCTTCAAACCAGGCATGCTCGCGCTGGGCATCGACGGCGACGATTTTCCCGAGGATTTCCAGCAAGCCTTTACGCGCCTGACCATCACCGGCCAGGGTTGCACGCGCAGCGCTCATGCCGCTTTGCCAGGCTGCCCGCGCCTGATCCGCCAGTTGCCGTTCGACCCGCATCGGCCAGAGCAACGCACTGGCGGCGGTGGCGCAAAGTATGCCCAGGCAGATTTCCGTGCAGCGAGCCACGGCCTGATCGAACACGGTCAGAGGATGGGTGATGGCCGGCAACGCGATGATCGCCACCGTATAACCCGCCAGCACGAATGAATAAGACCAGGCGCTGCGCAGCAAGGTCGAACTCGCCGTACACAGCCCCAACCATAACGCCAATGCCAACAAAAACAGCCAAGGCGTCTGGGCGAACAACCCCATGAACACCACTGACATGATCGTCCCGACCAACGTACCCAGCAATCGCGCCAGGCCCTTCTGTACCACCATCCCCGACAACGGCTGGGCGACGATGAACGCCGTCATCAAGGCCCAGGCCGGTTGCTCCAGGCCCCAGCGCAATGCCAGCCACAGCGCCAGGCCGCCGCCGATCAAGGTTTTGATCGCGAACTGTAAGGCGCGGCGGTCAGGCGCGAACAAAGCCTGCAAAGTGATAGGCACGTAATGGACTCTTGGAAAGACGATTTAACGATAGTCGGGTTCGGTTCAGTCACTTGAAAAACAAATTATTAGCTAGCTAACTATCATCCGTCCAGTGCTAATTCCCGGACACAAAAAAACGCCAGACTGGCTGGCGTTTTTGACAGACAACGAACGCTTACGAGCGAGCGCGAGCCTGGTTACGCAGGGCTTTCACCTGATCGTGGTTGCGTTGGACGCCGTGGTATTGACGCTCAACCAGGTCACGAATGCCCACCAGGTTGTGTTTGTTGATTTTTTCGATGGCTTCTTTGTAAGCCTTCAGTGCATGGTCCTCGCCCCGTTCAGCTTCGTTCAGCACGGCTTCTTCATCCTTGCCGGTGAACATCGCTTTCACGTCGACCCAGCGACGGTGCAGGTCACCGCTGACACTGGTGGAGGTTTCCGGATCGCCACCCATGGAACGTACAGCGGCCTGCAATTCAGAAGCAGCCTTGGCGCAGTCAGCCGAGCGCTGTACGAAAAGGGCTTTGAGTTCCGAGTGTTTGATGTCTTCAGCGCAAGTCTTGAACCCTTCCTGACCGTCTTTACTGGTTTCAATCAGGTCGTTGAGTACAGAGATGGCTTCTTTATTCATGTCGGTCATTTTCAATTCCTCACGGGTTGATGAAAGATGCAATAGGTATTGCACCCTGCATGCCAGCTTTGAATTGACAACTTATCCCTTATATTTCAATTAGTTATTGTTTAACACGAAATCTGTATCCGCTTTATTTGCATGATCTGTCATTTGGCCTCCATGCAGAATGCCTGTATTTTCCAGACTGTTTGAATCAAGACGACTGATGATGAACCCTGAAAAGCTCGAACTGCTGGTTACCCGTGAAATGCCCTTCGGCAAATACAAGGGCCGGATCATCGCCGACCTCCCCGGCCAATACCTGAACTGGTTCGCTCGTGAAGGTTTCCCCCATGGTGAACTCGGCGGCTTGCTGGCCTTGATGCAGGAAATCGATCACAACGGCCTGTCGGAGTTGCTCGAGCCGCTACGCGCCAAACATGGCAAACCTGCCCCGCGCCACTGATTCTCCCCAGACCGAGTAGCCCATGCCCGATAACACCCGCCGCGCCCGTGATGAACAATTCTGGAAGACCTTTGCCGACCGCTACGCTGTCGAACCCGGGCCCATCAACCTGGAAAACGGTTACTTCGGGCGTATGTCCCGAACGGTGGTCGAGGAGTATCAGCGCAACATCGAACTCATCAACCGCAGCAATTCGGTGCATGTGCGCCAACGCTTCGAGCAGGGCGAAAGCCTGGAGATTCGCAAACAGCTCGCCGAGCTGATGGCCGTACCCGAGGAAGCCGTCGCCCTCACCCGCAACGCTTCGGACGGTCTGCAATCGCTGATCCGAAACTACAATCAGCTTCAACCGGGCGACCAGGTGCTGATGTGTGATCTGGAATACGACACGGTCAAAGGGGCCATGCGCTGGCTGGCGCGTAATCGCGGCGTCGAGGTGATCGAGATCGAGCACCCGCACCCCGCCAGTTTCGACAGTTTGCTGGCCACTTACCGCGAAGCCTTCGTGCGTTATCCGCGACTCAAAATGATGGCCCTGACCCACGTTACCCATCGCAGCGGGTTGGTCATGCCAGTGCAGGCGATCGCTGCGGCCGCCAAAGAGCGTGGCATCGACGTGATCCTCGACGGTGCCCATGCACTCGGCCAGTTCGAATTCAATCTCGATGAATTGGGCATCGCCTTTGCTGGCTACACCCTGCACAAATGGATCGGTGCGCCGCTGACCCTGGGCTTCATTTACATCGCCCCCGAGCGCCTGGCCGACATCGACCCGGACATGGGCGAGATGCATTTCCCGATCACCGACATTCGCGCCCGCACCCCGTACAGCACACCCAACATCCCGGCGCTGCTGACCCTGCCGCTGGTGTTCGAGGAACATCGGGCCATGGGCGGTTCCGCCGCCAAGGGCGCTAGGCTCAATTACCTGCGCAACCGGTGGGTGAGCGCGGTGCGTGAACTGCCGGGGATCGAAGTCATGACCCCGGACGACCCTCGACTGTATTGCGGCATCACTTCGATGCGCTTTACCCGGCATGCCGATCAACAGTCGATGGTCGAGCGACTGCTCAAGGACTACAACCTGTTTACCGTGGCGCGAAGTGGTGCCGCGAGTGGTGCGTGCATTCGCATCACGCCGGGGCTCACTACCACGGCTGCAGACATGGATTTACTGGCCCGGGCGCTGACCGAACTGCGCTGACGTCACACGGTGTACTTGTCGAAGTCCTGGGGCTTGATCAGCGTCGACACCGCGAACGTGTCGATAGCGATGGTCATGTGCCCAAAAAATCCGTCTTCATTCGAGTCTCGACCCAAGGTGTGAACGTTCAGGGTCGAAGCTTTGCCACCCATGCTTTCATAGAAAAAGTCTTGATCGTTCGTCAGCGGCGAAACGGCTCGCCCCCGGTACTCCCGGGCGTTAAGTACCGAGCGCGAGGCCACCTCGGGAAAATAAAGCTGGCCGACCCAGGCGACATGCCGCTCTTCCAAATAGTTATTGCCTTCCATAATGCGTACGACGACGTGAATGTGCAGTGCACGGCCGGCATAGAACCCCGGATAGATCGTAGTAAACCGCACAACGCCTTTTTTGTCCGTGAATTGCCCACCACGCAAGTAGGTGTCGTCGTCGGTGCGCGGGATCGAGCCGATGTCATCGACGTCGACTTCCTTATCCGGATTGACCTTGCTCCAGCCCGAATACGCACCGCGCGCATTGCAATGCCAGATATCCACCAATGCATCAGTCACCGGTTGACCGGTCATGGCATCGATGATCATCAGCCGCAGCACCAAGGGAATGCCATCGGCGCCTTCGCTGATATTTCGTCTGATCAATTTCGGATTTCGAAAATACGGGCCGGCGATCTGTTCGGGTGACAGCTGGTAAACCGGGGGTGCGGGTGTAACCGAGGTGTTGTCGTCCATGACGTTCTCTCTTCCATAAGATGAACGCAGGTTATGACGGGGCCAGGCTCGATGTGCGGTAACTATGTATCGCTTTTACAGGTTTTCATCAGGCAAAAAAAAACGGTGCACCGACCAAGCGCACCGTAAAGCCGTAGAACACACAACGAAGTGTTTAGTAAAGCTGATCAGTCCAGCAGCGCCAGTGCCTCGGCGGTGCATTCCTGAATGCGGGCCCAGTCGCCGTTCTTGATCCACTCAGGATCAAGCATCCAGCTACCGCCCACGCACATCACGTTTTTCAACGCCATGTAGCTCTTGATGTTGGCCGGGCTGACGCCGCCAGTCGGGCAGAATTTCACTTCGCCGAACGGGCCGCCCAGGGCTTTGATCGCCGCGACACCGCCGCTGACTTCCGCCGGGAACAGCTTGAAGCGGCGGTACCCCAGGCCATAACCTTCCATGATGCCGGAGGCGTTGCTGATGCCCGGCAACAGCGGAATCGGGCTGTTGACGCTGGCTTCCAGCAGGTCACGGGTGATGCCCGGCGTGACGATGAACTGCGAACCGGCCGCTTCGGCAGCCGCCAGCATGTTGCGATCCAGCACAGTACCGGCACCGGTCACCAGTTCCGGGCGTTGCTCGCGCAGAATCTGGATAGCCTTGAGGCCGAACTGCGAACGCAAGGTCACTTCCAGGGCTGTCAGGCCACCGGCCGCGAGGGCGTCGGCCAGCGGCAGGATGTCCTGCTCGCGAGCAATGGTGATCACCGGCAGAATCCGCGCCTTGGCGCAGAGGTTGTCGATCAGGGCAACTTTGTCCGCCATGGAAACGGTCGGGGCTGTGTTTGTCATAACGGCTGATCCTTGGCTCATGGGCACCAGTAAATCTCTAACGTAGGTTGCAGAAACGCGCGAATCGGCATGGCGGCGACATCGTCACCGGCCAATGCGGCACTCAAGGTGGTCAGCTTGGACTGACCGGAAATCGATAGAACGGTGAACTGGGCCGAGGCCAGAAGCGCGCGACTCATGGTCAGGCGCTGATGCGGCACGGTCGGCGCCAGCATCGGGTAGCAATGACGTGTGCCGTCGGCTTTCAAGGCATCGATCAGGTTCGGACTGTTGGGAAACAACGAGGCCGTGTGGCCGTCGTCGCCCATGCCCAGCACCAGCACGTCAATCGGCGGCAACTCGGCGAGCAAACGGTCGGCCTGCTCGGCTGCCTGTTCAAGGTTGGCGGTGGCGCTGTAGAGGCTCAGAAACTTTGCCTTGGCCGCCGGACCTTGCAGCAGATAGCGCTTGAGCAGGCCGGCATTGCTGTCGGCGTGCTCTACCGGCACCCAGCGCTCGTCGGCCAAGGTCACGACGACTTTGGACCAGTCCAGTTTCTGCTTGGCCAGGTTTTGGAAAAACGCCACCGGGCTGCGTCCACCGGACACCACCAGCGTCGCGGTGCCGCGAGCGTCGATGGCGTCACTCAGTTGCCTGGCCACATTCAGCGCCAAACCATCGGCCAGCAGCACCGGGCTCTTGAACTCATGGGCGCTGACGCCCTGAGGAAGTTTCAATTCAGATATCGCCATACCACGACCTCCCATCCCGCGTGATCAGAGCAATGGAGCTCATCGGTCCCCAGGACCCGGCCGCGTACGGCTTGGGCGCATCACCGGATTTTTTCCACCCGGCGATCAACTGGTCACACCACTTCCACGCGGCTTCGATTTCATCTTTACGGACAAACAGGTTCTGATTGCCGCGCATCACTTCCAGCAACAACCGCTCGTAGGCATCGGGAATCCGTGCGCTGCGATAAGTGTCGGAAAAATTCAGCTGCAACGGACCGCTGCGCAGCTGCATGCCCTTGTCCAGGCCTTGTTCTTTGGTCATCACGCGCAAGGAAATGCCTTCGTCCGGTTGCAGGCGGATAATCAGCTTGTTGCTGATTTGCAGGCGCTGCTCGGGAGCGAAGATGTAATGGGACGGTTCCTTGAAGTGGATGACGATCTGCGACAGCTTCTGCGGCATGCGCTTGCCGGTACGCAGATAAAACGGCACGCCGGCCCAACGCCAGTTGCGGATATCGGCACGCAAGGCGACGAAGGTTTCGGTGTCGCTTTGGGTATTGGAGTTAGGCTCTTCCAGGTAACCGGGGACCGATTTTCCTTCGCTATAGCCGGCGATGTACTGGCCGCGCACCACTTGAGTGGTCAGGCCTTCCGGGCTGATCGGCGCCAGTGCCTTGAGCACTTTGACTTTCTCGTCACGAATACTGTCGGCGGACAGGTCGGCCGGCGGGTCCATGGCGATCAGGCAGAGGAGTTGCAGGAGGTGATTCTGGATCATGTCCCGCAGCTGACCGGCCTTGTCGAAGTAACCCCAGCGACCTTCGATCCCGACCTTCTCGGCCACAGTGATTTCCACGTGGGAGATGTAATTCTGGTTCCACTGGGTTTCGAACAGACTGTTGGCGAAACGCAGGGCGATCAGGTTTTGCACCGTCTCTTTGCCCAGGTAGTGGTCGATGCGGTAGGTGCGGTTCTCCGGGAAGAACTGCGCCACGGCGTCGTTAACCTTGCGCGAGGATTCCAGGTCCGAACCAATGGGTTTTTCCAGCACCACGCGGGTGTTTTCGGTCAAACCAACCTTCGACAGGTTCTCGCAGATCGCGCCGTAAACGGCTGCCGGTGTCGCGAAGTAGGCAATCACTCGCTGGGCGCTGCCTGCCATTTCGGCCAGGGCGACGTAATCGTCAGCCTTGAGGAAATCGACGTGCAGGTAACTCAGGCGGGCCAGAAAGCGTTCGACCACGGCTTCGTCCAGCTCATTGTCACTGACGTATCGGCGCAGCTCGGAGGCGATAAACGCCAAATGCTGCTGCTCGCTGCCAGGTTCACGGGCCAGCGCGATAATTCGCGTGTCCTCGTGCAAGAGGCCTGCGCCATCGAGTTGATAAAGGGCAGGAAACAGCTTGCGCAGGGCCAGATCGCCGAGGGCGCCGAACAAGGCAAAGGTGCACGGTTCAACCGTAATCGAAGGCATGATGTTTGTTCTTTTATCAAGTTAAGCTACAAATACCTTTTTTCAAGGCATCACTCAAGGGAAAATGTAGTAATAACCACAACATTTTCGCAAAATACTGATTCCGAGTGGTGGTCGGTCGGAGCCATCAGTAGGATAGGCCACCGTTTGGGGCCCGATCAAAGTCCCAATTTGCATAGCCGAACGCTTATTTGCATAGCAAAGCTCCTTTTCGTAGGTGAACCAAGGAACCCCATATGGACCGCGTGCGAAATTTACTGGAACAGATCCAGAATCGCCTTGAAGACCTGAACAAGGCAGAACGCAAAGTCGCCGAGGTGATCCTGCTCAACCCACAGCAGGCCACCCGATTCAGTATCGCCGCCCTCGCCCAGGCCTCAAAGGTCAGCGAGCCGACGGTCAACCGTTTCTGCCGTTCATTCGGCGTCAGCGGCTACCCGGAACTCAAGCTTCAATTGGCCCAGAGCCTGGCCAGCGGTGCGGCGTATGTCAGCCGGGCGGTTGAGGCCGACGACAATCCGGAAGCGTATACCAAAAAGATTTTCGGCAGCGCTATCGCCTCGTTGGACAGTGCGTTGCAGGCGCTTGACCCGAACCTGATCAGCCGCGCCGTCGATCTGTTGATCCAGGCCCGACAGATCCACTTCTTCGGCCTCGGCGCCTCGGCCCCGGTGGCGCTGGATGCGCAGCACAAGTTCTTCCGCTTCAATTTGGCCGTCACCGCCCATGCCGACGTGCTGATGCAGCGCATGATTGCGTCGGTGGCGCATACCGGCGAGTTATTCGTGATCATTTCCTACACCGGCCGCACCCGCGAACTGGTGGAAGTGGCGCGTATTGCCCGGGAGAACGGTGCTTCGGTGCTGGGTCTGACGGCCGAGGGCTCACCGCTGGCCAAGGCCAGTACGTTGAGCCTGAACATTCCGCTGCCGGAAGACACCGACATCTATATGCCGATGACGTCGCGGATCATTCAGCTGACGGTGCTGGATGTGCTGGCGACCGGCATGACCTTGCGTCGGGGTGTGGACTTCCAACCGCATTTGCGCAAGATCAAGGAAAGCTTGAATGCGAGCCGGTATCCGATTGGGGATGAGTTCAACTAATCCAAATCTCCGTTGACTGCGCGGGCCTCTTCGCGGGCAAGCCTCGCTCCTACAGGGAAATGCGAACCTCTGTAGGAGCGAGCGGTGCGGCGACCCGACTTGCCCGCGAAGGCGTCAGCCGCAACACCGCAGGATCAAACCCCAACCCGAGCCTGCAAACTCAAATGCGCCCTCTCCCCCGGCGCTAGGCTCAGGCTATCGGTCCCGCCACTTGCGGCTTCAACGCAAACAAACTCCGACATCTCATTCCAGCTCACTCCCAGCAACGGTCGCGAGCCCGGATGCCAGACCACCGTGTCCGCATCGTCACCGGTATCGATGCACAACTCCCGCTGCCAGGCATGGTCCTTGAGCTGTAATTCGCCGTCATGCTGGAACACCCGCTGGCAGCCACCCTCTACCCGCAACTCGCCTTCCTGATGACAAATCTGACGGTTCAACTGGTCGTAACCCTGTGCTCCATCGAGCCCAGACAGCGCTACCTCGCCGACGTCGCCAATACGCCAATAGGCGTGCAACGCCTGACTCAATTGGCACGGCAGGCTGTCCTGATGCTCGGTACTCAGGCGTAAATCCATGCGTTCGCCCAAGTGCGCGTGCAGGTCCACTTGCCAGTCGCACAACTGAAGTTGCCAGTGCAGGCGCACGCCATCGTCATCAGTGCTGCTGTCCAGAAGCTTCCAGTCGATCAGCCGTGCCCAACCATGGGAAGGCCAGGCGTTTTCGCTCGGATGACGTCCATACCACGGCCAGCACACCGGAACGCCGCCACGAATCGCACCGACCTGCGGCCACTTCGCCGCGCACCAGAGCCAGGGTTTCTGGCCCTTTGGCTGAAAATGCAGCAACTGCGCCCCCTGCCGACTGAACACCGCCTGACACAGCGGATGGTCGATAACCAGCACGTCGCGCTTCTGATAGCGCTCCCACGCAAACACCGGACGTTCGCGCAAGGATTTGAAGAAGCGTTGTAGCGGATGCTCATGCATGTGCCACGGTCCTGAAAATCACCCGGGGTGCGCCGCCCCAAAAAAAAGCGGACAGCCAAGGCTGTCCGCAAAAATGCGCACATAGAGAGGAGCTTATCGCAACAGCGTTAGAACACCGACTGAATTTTCAGGCCTGCGACCAGCGCGTTGTCGACTTCATCCACACCGCCCGGATGAGTGATGTATTGCAGGTTAGGACGCACGGTCAGCCAGTTGGTAACGTGGAAGCCGTAGTTGATCTCGTAGTTGTACTCGGTGGTACGCAGTGGCGAGAACAGTGGATCCTCGTAGTCGGTGACACCATTGGAGGCGTTGACCAACTCGGCGTTTTTCTTCACGTCATCGTTGACATGGATACGGGCGAAACCGATACCGACGTCATCTTTGGGACGTGCATCGAACGGGCCCTTGTACACAAACATCAACGACTGGTAGTTGTCGACGACGTTGGTGTCCTTGTCGTGGAAAGTGGCGTTGGCTGCAATGTTCAGACCACGGCTCTTGTCACCGTTGTGGTCGGTCAACTGTTGCTGCGCCACGAACCAGTAGCCGGACTTGCTGCTGTGGCTGCGATAGGCGTTGCCGCTGGTTGCCGCATCATTGCCGTTGTCGTCTTTACGAACGTCATCGGCCTTGGCCGTGCTTTTGTAGTAACCGACACGGTATTCGCCCGGCAGGTTGTTAGGGTTAGGCAACCAGACCAGTTCGACCGGCAAAACGGTGCCTTTGGTACCACTGCCGCTGAGCTTGAAGCCGTTACCGTGCTCCAGTTGCGACGGGTTCTGGTTGTACGCGCCGATCTGCGCATAGAACTCAGGCGAGATGTTGTACTTCACGCGGACAGCGGCCTGGCTGACTGGCCAGTTGTACCAGATGTTGGTCGCCCAGTTACCCACTTGGGAACCGCAGAATGCCAGGTTCTGGAACTCGCATGGGAAGGTGTTGAAGTCTTCGCCTTCGCCGAAGTAACCGGCTTTGACGTCCAGTTTTCCGTCGAGGAACTGGTGCTTGATCCACAACTGGGTCAGACGGACCATATGGCCGCGGCCGTAGACTTCCTGGGAGGAACTCAAGGTGCCGGCACGCGGGTCGCCGACACGATCATTGGAGATGTTCTGACCGTTACGGTTGGTGAACTGGATCTTGGCCTGGGTGTTATCCCAGCCCCACAATTTTTGCAGGTCCAGTGCCACGCCCAGGCCAAACTGGTCGGCGTAACGCGCCGTCTTGTCGTTGTTATAGCCGCCGTGGAGGTTGCCACCCACTTCACCGACGTAGTCCATCTTGATGTCGATACCCTGCTCGATCAGCTTGGTCCGCTCGCCACCCCAATCACCGGTCATCCACTCGGAATCGGCGCTGAACGCTTCAGCCGCGTGCACACTACCGGCCAGCATCATTGCCGCAATGGCTGACAATTGGCAGATAAGCCGAGCGTTGTTGTTCTTCTTCATCCCTACATCCTCGTTTTATTGTTATTAACTGTTTTTATCTAACGCGGTTACATCGGTTGCGAAGAGCAATAAGCCGCTCACCGCATATCCCCTTGTAGGAGCCAGGCTTGCCGGCGAAGGCGTCCCTGAAATCGCTTTCGCCGGCAAGCCTGGCTCCTACAGTTTTTGATCTTCAGCGGCCTTTGAACTGAGCGACGTTGGCACTGTGAGTTTCGGTTTTAGGCTGACCGGCCACCCCCAGGCGTTCACCGGTCTTGGCATCGAACAGCAGCACTTTCGATGGGTCGAATTGCAGGGTCAGGGTCTCGCCCACGGCCGGCGCAACGTCCGGCGCCAGACGGCAGCAGACTTTGGTTTCGTTGAGATTGACGAACACCAGGGTGTCGGGACCGGTCGGCTCGGTGACCTGGACTTCGGCGCGAATGGTCGGCAAACCGTTCAGCTCGTTGCCCGCCAGCACGATCTGCTCCGGGCGCATACCAAGTATCACTTCGCGGTCTTCAAGACCGGCGTCCTGCATGCCCAACGGCAATTCGCAGCGCGCCTGTCCGCTGTCGAGCAGCGCCACCAGACGACCGTCCTTGCGTTGCAAACGCAGCGGGATGAAGTTCATCGGCGGCGAACCGATGAAACTTGCCACGAACAGGTTGGCCGGGTTGTTGTAGATGTCTTTCGGCGTGCCAAATTGCTGAATGATCCCGTCCTTCATCACCGCCACTTTGTCGCCCAGGGTCATGGCTTCGATCTGGTCGTGAGTCACGTAAACCGTGGTGGTTTTCAGGCGCTGATGCATCAGTTTCATTTCGGTGCGCATCTCGACGCGCAGCTTGGCGTCAAGGTTGGACAGCGGTTCATCGAACAGGTAGATCTTCGGCCGCCGCGCCAGGGCACGACCCATGGCCACGCGCTGTTGCTGACCACCGGAGAGCTGGCCGGGTTTGCGGCTGAGCAGATGTTCGATCTGCAACAGCTTGGCCACGCGAGCGACTTCTTCGTCGATTTCGGCGGCCGGCATTTTGCGAATCTTCAGGCCGAACGCGATGTTGTCCCGCACGCTCATGGTCGGGTACAGCGCGTAGGACTGGAACACCATGGCAATGTCGCGATCTTTCGGACTCATGCCGCTGATGTCGGCGTCGTCCACCAGGATTGCGCCGCCGCTGATGTTTTCAAGTCCCGCGATGCAGTTCATCAAGGTGGATTTGCCGCAGCCGGATGGGCCGACCAGGATCAGGAACTCACCGTCATCGATCTTCAGTTCGATGTTTTTCAGGGTATCCGGCAAACCGGCGCCGTAGGTTTTGTTGACGTTGCGTAATTCGAGAGTTGCCATGTTCTACCCCTTGACCGCGCCGGACGTCAGCCCACGCAGGAAATACTTGCCAGCGAATATGTAGACCAGCAGTGTCGGCAGCCCGGCGATCATCGCGGCGGCCATATCAACGTTGTATTCCTTGGCCCCGGTGCTGGTGTTGACCAGGTTGTTCAGGGCCACGGTAATCGGCTGGGCATCGCCACTGGCGAAGACCACGCCGAACAGGAAGTCATTCCAGATTTGGGTGAACTGCCAGATCAGGCAGACCATCACGATCGGGATCGACATCGGTAGCAGGATCTTCCAGAAAATCGTGAAAAAGCCTGCGCCATCAAGGCGTGCAGCCTTGACCAGTGCATCCGGAATGCTCACGTAGTAGTTGCGGAAGAACAGCGTGGTGAACGCCAGGCCGTAGACCACGTGCACCAGCACCAAGCCAGTCGTGGTGTTCGCCAGGCCAATCTTGCCGAGGGTAAACGAGGCTGGCAGCAGCACGGTCTGGAACGGCAGGAAGCAGCCGAACAGCAGCAGGCCGAAGAACAGTTGCGAACCCCGGAAGCGCCACATCGACAGCACGTAGCCGTTCATTGCACCAATGAAGGTGGAGATCAAAACGGCTGGCACGGTGATTTTCACCGAGTTCCAAAAGTAGCTGCCCACGCTGTCCCAGGCCTTGATCCAGCCAATGCCGTCAATCACTTGCGGCCAGCTCAACAGGTTGCCGGTGCGAATGTCTTCCGGGGATTTGAAACTGGTCAGCAGCATCACCACCAGCGGGATCAGGTAGATCGCGGCGGCCAGCAGCAAGGTGGCGTAGATGGCGATGCGGCTGAAGCTCAAGGCCGGTTTGCCAAGTTGATTACTCATGGCGTTTGCCTCGCAATTCGGAGTACAGGTACGGCACCAGAATCGCCAGGATCGCGCCAAGCATCATCATGGCGCTGGCCGAACCAATGCCCATCTGGCCACGGCTGAAGGTGAAGGAATACATGAACATTGCCGGCAGGTCGGACGAGTAACCGGGACCGCCAGCCGTCATCGCCGCCACCAGGTCGAAGCTCTTGATCGCGATGTGCGCAAGGATCATGAAGGCGCTGAAGAACACCGGGCGCAGGCTCGGCAGAACGATCTTCAGGTAGATGGTCGGCAGGCTCGCGCCGTCGACTTGCGCGGCACGGATGATCGATTGATCGACACCACGAAGGCCCGCCAGGAACATCGCCATCACAAACCCGGAGGCTTGCCACACAGCGGCAATCACCAGGCAATACACCACGCGATCCTGATCCACCAGCCAGTCGAGACGGAAGCCTTCCCAACCCCAGTCACGCAGCATTTTGTCCAGGCCCAGGCCCGGGTTGAGCAGCCATTTCCACGCGGTACCGGTAACGATCATCGAGAGCGCCATCGGGTACAGGTAAACGGTGCGGATGAAGCCTTCCTTGCGAATGCGCTGATCCAGCAGCACCGCCAGGAACACCCCCAGCACCAGGCTGATGCCGATGAACATGCCGCCGAAGACCGCGAGGTTTTTGCTCGCGACCCACCAGCGATCGTTGTCCATCAGGCGGATGTATTGCTGCAGGCCGACCCATTTGTAGCTCGGCATGAAGCTGGAATTGGTGAAGGACAGAACGAATGTCCAGATGATGTAACCGTAAAAGCCAACCAGGACGATCAGCATGCTTGGCGCCAAAACCAGTTTGGGGAGCCAGCGCTGCAGTGCGTCGAACGGTGAGGCTTTGCTGAAAACCGCCACAGAGCTCATCGGGATAATCCAGGTGAAGAAGTGGAATCCGGACTGCACGCCCCCGCCGCATGAGCGGAAGCGCATGCAGGGCGGCGACAATCAGGGGTGTGCCGCAGGTTTCACCTACGGCGTTTTACGAACTTACTGAGCGGCTTTGACGGCCGATGCCAGTTGGGCGCTGGCCTTGGCCGGGTCAGCATCCTTGTCGTTCATGAAGTTGGTCACCACATCGAAGATCGCGCCCTGCACGGCCAGGGAAGTGGCCATGTTGTGCGCCATGCTCGGTTGCAGGCCGCCGGTCTTCTCGTCAGCCAGGAAGTCCTTGGCCGCCGTTTGAGCGCAAGAATCGAAGCCCAGACCGCTCATGTCGTTAAGCATGTCGGTGCGCACCGGGATCGAGCCTTTGTTGATGCTGAAGATTTTCTGGAAGTCTTTACCCAGCGCGACCTTGGCCAGGTCTTGCTGAGCGGCGATGTCGCCTTTTCGATCAGCTTTCAACTTGAACACGGCCAGCGAATCGATGTTGTAGGTGAAGGCTTTTTCGGTGCCAGGGAACGGCACGCACTGATAGTCCTTGCCCGCGACTTTCTTCGCCGCGGTCCATTCGCTTTTCGCCCAGTCGCCCATCATCTGCATCCCGGCCTTGCCGTTGATGACGTCGGCGGCGGCGATGTTCCAGTCACGACCGGCGCGGTTCGGGTCCATGTAGCCAGTGAGTTTTTTAAGCTCGGTGAACGACTTGGTCATCTCGGCACCCGAAAGGGTTTTCTGATCCAGGTCTACCAGGGCTTTTTTGTAACCGTCAGCGCCCATGACCGAGAGCACCACGTCTTCAAACACGGTGCTGTCCTGCCAAGGCTGGCCACCGTGGGCAAGCGCGATGAAGCCTGCGGCTTTGAGCTTGTCGCCGGCGGCATAGAATTCTTCGAGGGTGGTCGGGGCTTTTTCGATACCGGCTTTCTTGAAAACTTCCGGGTTGATCCACAGCCAGTTGACGCGGTGAATGTTCACCGGCACGGCGACGTAGTCACCTTCGTACTTGACGGTGTCGGAGACTTTCTTCGACAGCAGGCCATCCCAACCTTCGGACTTGGCAACGTCTTTCAGGGTATCGGTGCTGAGCAGGCCAGTGCTGCCCCACTCCTGGATGTCCGGACCTTTGATCTGTGCAACGCCCGGCGGGTTACCGGCGACGGCACGGCTTTTGAGTACGGTCATGGCCGTGGAACCGCCGCCACCGGCGACTGCGCCGTCCTTCCAGGTGAAGCCGTCTTTTTCGACTTGGGCCTTCAGAACATCGACCGCTGCCTTTTCACCACCAGAGGTCCACCAGTGAACGACTTCCACCGAACCTTTGGAATCGGCGGCAAGCGCACTCAGCGGAAATGCAGACAGGGGAAGCAGTGAGGCGAGAGAAATGACAGTAGCGAGGCGAGAAATCGCATTCATCTAGTAGTACCTTTCTTGTTGTTATGCATGCAAGTCTGGTGCTTGCGCTGCATAGGATTTTAAACAGGAGTTATCCCTTCGCAGGTAACGAAGGGACGTTCGAATGTCACCGCATGGTTACACAGGAGCGCTCTGGGATAACTGTGACAGAGCAGTCGCCATACTGGGTGCCAGAGGCAGTCGTGGGATCAATACGGCTTGCCAGGCGTGATAGAGATCAGGCTTGCCGGCCCAGATATCGGCGCTCGGACGATTCTGCGGATCGAGTTCGTGGTGCCAGCTGCCATCACATCGGTCGATGAAATGACTGTCACAGAATTCCCAGAACAGTCGGTACCAATGTTCGTACTGTTCGTCGCCAGTGCGTTTTAGCAGAGCGCTGGCGGCGGCGCTGGCTTCGCAATGAGTCCAGTGCAAACGATGGCGGACCACGGCGCGATTGTCCCAGTCGAGGGTGTAGACAATCCCAGGCAGCCCGTCGACATTCCAGCCGTGGCGGCAGTTGTGGTCGAAGAGTTTTTGCGCGTCAGTGGCCAGCCAGCCTGGCGTGAGCATTCCGGCCTGCACCCGCGCCGCTTCCAGGTGCAGTAACAGCCGCGCCCATTCGAAACCGTGACCCGGCGTGGTGCCGTAAGGGCGAAAACCGTCGGCCGGGTTGTCGTGGTTGTAGTCGCGAAGCGGCTGCCAGTCGCGATCGAAATGCTCGACCACCAGGTAATCGTTGGCGGCGGCGTGACCGTGAATCACCCGCTCGACGATGCGCTGGGCGCGGCACAGCCAGCGGTTATCTTCGGTGACATCGGCCAACGCGAGAAAGGCTTCGGTGGCGTGCATGTTGCTGTTGGCGCCGCGATAGGCCTCCTCGCAGCTGAAGTCGCGGTTGAAGGATTCGCGCATCGCGCCTTCCTCCTCGCTCCAGAAATGCGTGTCGATGACGTTGATCGCGTCATCGAGCAAAGCTTGCGCGCCGGGACGCCGGGCGACCACAGCGGAGCTGGCGGCCAAGGCGACGAAGGCATGCAGGTAAGCCGCTTTGCCGGTGTTGCCGTCGCGATGATGTGCGGCGGCGAACCAGCCACCGTGCTCGGCATCGCGCAATGGGCCGCTGAGGGCTTTGACGCCGTGATCCACGCGCTCGGCGAAACCCGGCAGACCCTGGATGTGGGCCATGGCGAAGCTGTGGGTCATGCGGGCGGTGTTCATGGTTTCGGCTTGAGCGTTGGCCGGGAGGTGGCCCTTTTCATCGAGATTGCCGAAGCCTTCGGGAAGCGTTGAAGCCTTGGCAAACGCCAGCAGACGCAGGCCTTCGGCGGCGAGCCATTGTTGATGGGCAGGTGCGTTCAGCCAACTGCTGAAAACAGGTTGGAAGGTGTCCATGGGGTACCTTTTTTGTTGTTATGACTGGGGGCAGTCTAAACAACGGCCGGGGGCGGGCTTGTAACGAAGGGGGCGAGTTATGTCACCGACTTGTGACATTTGCCCAGATTCTGTGGTGAGTGATGACCTGTGGCGAGGGAGCTTGCTCCCGCTGGACTGCGCAGCGGTCCTTCTTTTGGGGCCGCTTCGCGCCCCATCGGGAGCAAGCTCCCTCGTCACAGGGTCGGTGTCAATCCACCGACCGAGGCAACTGCAACGTCACCCTCAACCCACCTTCACGCAAATTCTGCAGGCTGACCTCTCCCCCATGGCTATGCGCAATATTTCGCGCAATCCCCAACCCCAACCCATAACCCTGCTGCTGCCCCGCCAATCGGAAGTGCGGTTCGAACACCTGCTCCATCCGCTGTTCCGGCACCCCTGGCCCCTCATCGTCGACATGCAGGATGAACGCACTCTGGTCGTCATCAATGTGCAAATGCGCTTTCTGTCCATACTTCAAGGCATTGTCGATCAGGTTGCCGATGCAACGCTTGAGCGCCAAAGGCTTACCGGGATACGCCGCCAACGCACGCCCTTGTTGAGTGACGCGACCATTGCCGTTAGGCGCCAGGTACGGCTCAACCAGGCAATCAAGCACGTGGTTAAGGTCCACCGGTTCGATGTTTTCGTGGATGTCAGTGTCTTTCACGCATTGCAGCGCGCCTTTGACCAGCAGCTCCAGCTCATCCAGATCACGGCCGAACTTGGCTTGCAGTTTTTCGTCTTCGAGCAATTCAACCCGCAGCCGCAAGCGAGTAATCGGCGTGCGCAAGTCATGGGAAATCGCGCTGAACAACTGGCTGCGCTCGGTCAGGTAGCGGCTGATGCGTTCGCGCATGGCGTTGAAGGCGCGGCCAACCTCGACCACTTCACTGCCGCCGCCCTCGGCCACTGGCTCGACTTCCGCGCCGAGTGACATGTCCCGTGCTGCCCGCGCCAAACGCTTGAGCGGACGGCTCTGCCAGTGCACCAGCAGGCCAATGAACAACAGCAAGAAGCCGCTGGTGAGCACGATGAACCAGACTTGCTGCGCCGGCAGGCCTTGTTCTTCAAGACTGGTGTAGGGTTCGGGCAACAGTGAGGCGATGTACAGCCACTCGCCCGGTGCCATCTGGATTTGGGTGACCAATACTGGCGGGTTCACCGGTTCCAGGGTCAGCGCGTAATGGGCCCAGGAGCGCGGCAATTCATCGAGTTTCAGGCCGCCGTTGAAGATCCGCAGGTCTTCGGGGCTGACGAACGTCACCGAGATATCCGTGTCCTGGCCCAGCGACTGGCGCAGCACTTCGTCCACCGCTTTGAGTACTGCTTCTTTGCGCGGGGTGATCGGCAGCACTTCCATGCCCAAGGGTTTGTCATTGAGCGTCACCACGAAACGGGTGCCGCCCATGCTGCGCAACTGGTCGAGCACCAATGGCCGAAACGCTACCGGCAGAGAGCGGAAATAACTGACGCTGGCCGTCATCGAATGGGCCAGGCTACGGGCACTGGTAACCAGCCCTTCGAGCTGGGTTGCACGCAGTTGCGAGACCCAGATCACGCTCGACAACGTCTGAGCGAACAACACCGCCAACAGCGTCAGCAGCAGCATCCGCCCAAGCAGCGATCGCGGCACGGGGATTCGTGTGGCGGCTTTGCGGAAGAACTCAGTGGCCATTGCTGGCAACCACATTGGCGGCCAGTTGGTAGCCACTGCCGCGCACGGTACGGATCAGCCGCGGCGGTTTTTCGGTGTCGCGCAGGCGCTGGCGCAAACGGCTGACGGCCATGTCGACGATGCGATCCAGCGGCATCAAATCGCGGCCACGGGTGGCGTTGCCGATGGTGTCGCGGTCGAGAATTTCCTGGGGGTGATCAAGGAACAGTTTCAGCAGCGCGAAATCGGCGCCGGAGAGAATCACTTCTTCGCCGTCGATGTGGAACAGTCGGTGACTGACCATGTCCAGGCGCCAGTCATCGAAGGCCAGCACTTCACTGCCGGAACGCTCCTGCCCGAACTGCGCGCGACGCAACAAGGCCTTGATGCGCGCCTGCAATTCACGCGGGCTGAAGGGTTTACCAAGGTAGTCGTCCGCCCCCAATTCCAGACCGATGACGCGGTCGGCCTCGTCGGAACTGGCGGTGAGCATGATGATCGGCACCTGCGCCTGACGCGGGTGCTGACGGATCCAGCGGCAGAGGCTGAAGCCGTCTTCGTCCGGGAGCATCACATCGAGGATCACCAGATCGCTCGGTGCCTCGTTCATCGCCTGACGAAAGCCTGCACCGTCGGGCGTGGTGCGAACATGGAAACCGGCGCGGGTCAGGTAGGTGTCCAGCAACTCGCGTATCTCTTGATCGTCATCGACCAACAAAATCGACTTGTTGACTGAGCTCACAGGAAGGCGTCCTTGTTATTTGAATTGGGCGGATTATGCCTGATCGAGCGTAAATCGTTGGTGTCTGTACGGACGCCTTCGCGGGCAAGCCTCGCTCCTACAGATTTTCAGCGGTCCTGTAGGAGCGAGGCTTGCCCGCGAAGGGGTCGACGCGGTCTTAAGCCTGATCGAGCGCTACCCCTGCCCCCATCAGGCCGGAATACGGCGCTGTCACCAGCCACACCGGGATGCCTTTGAAGTAATCGCTCATGCAGCCCTTATCGGCAAAGCACCGAGCAAAGCCGCTTCCGATGAAGAAATCGGCGAACCGCGGAATCACCCCGCCCACGATGTACACGCCACCCCGTCCGCCCGTGGTCAGCACGTTGTTGCCGGCCACACGACCCAGCCAGCAGCAGAACTGCTCAAGCACTTCCAGGGCAATCGGATCGCCCGCCAGACCGGCAGCGGTAATCGACTCGGGGGAATCCAGCACCGGCTCATGACCGTCCACCGCACAAATCGCCCGGTAAACCCGAGGCAAACCGCTGCCGCTCAACGCGGTTTCAGCGCTGACATGGCCGATCTCGTTGAAGATGTGTTGCCACAACTGAGTCTCCCGCGGACTGCTCAGCGGCAAATCGACGTGACCGCCCTCCCCCGGCAACGCGGCGAAACGACCTTCGCCCAGGTCCAGCAACGTGCCGACGCCCAGGCCCGTGCCGGGACCGATCACCACCGCCGGCCGCAACGGTTCCGGTGTGCCTTCGCAGACCACCCGAAACTCGTCCGGCTGCAAACGGGTCATGCCCAGCGCCATGGCCGAGAAGTCGTTGACCAGCAACAGTTGATCCACCTGCAAGGTCTTGCAGAAACCCTTGCGGCTGAGTCGCCAGTGATTGTTGGTGAACTTGAATTCATCGCCACTCACGGGACCTGCCACCGACAGGCACACCGAACCGATCGAACCCGGCGCCAGGCCAAGCCCGCTCAGGTAGAGGGCAATGGCCTCTTCCGGGCTGGCGTGAGCGGCCGTTGCCAGCACCCGGATCGATTCCAGCTGCTGGTTTTTCCACAACGCGAAACGTGCGTTGGTCCCTCCGATATCACCGACCAAAGCCAATTTCAATTAAGCGTCTCCAGGGCAGAAGTAAAGGCGCTGGCGCCTTGCTCCGCCGAGCTGAAGGCCATGCGCATGAAACCAAACAGCTCGCGACCGCTGCCGATGTTATTGCCCAACAGGCCCTTGGCAGGTTCGCGCGCCGCGAATTCTTCGGCGTCCACCTTAAGTTCCAGGGTGCCTTTGACGCCATCGACGCGGATGATATCGCCCTCTTGGACGCGCGCCAAAGCGCCGCCCACATACGCTTCGGGGCTGACGTGAATCGCCGCCGGGATTTTCCCCGACGCACCGGACATGCGCCCGTCCGTCACCAGCGCCACTTTGAAGCCGCGATCCTGCAGCACGCCGAGAAACGGCGTCATCTTGTGCAATTCCGGCATGCCGTTGGAGCGCGGACCCTGGAAACGCATCACAGCGACGAAATCCTTCTCCAGCAAACCGGCCTTGAACGCATCGGCCAAGTCCTGCTGATCCTGGAACACCATGGCCGGTGCTTCGACGATCTGGTTTTCCAGCGCCACGGCGGAAACTTTCATCACGCCACGCCCGAGGTTGCCTTCCATGACCCGCAAGCCGCCCTCTGGCGAGAATGCACGAGCGACTGGACGCAGAATGGTTTCGTCGAGGCTTTCGATCGGGCCTTCGCGCCAGACCAGTTCGCCGTTTTCGAGGAACGGTTCCATGGTGTAGCGGCTCAGGCCATGGCCCAGAACCGTGTTGACGTTTTCGTGGAGCAAGCCCGCTTCCAGCAATTCGCGGATCAGGAACGACATACCGCCCGCGGCCTGGAAGTGGTTGATGTCGGCCTTGCCGTTTGGATAGACGTGGCTCAGGGTCGGCACCACCTCGGAGAGGTCGGCCATGTCCTGCCAGGTCAATTGAATGCCCGCCGCCATGGCGATGGCCGGCATGTGCAGCGTGTGGTTGGTCGAGCCGCCGGTGGCGTGCAGGGCCACGATGGAGTTGACCAGCGAACGCTCGTCGACGATTTCGCCGATCGGCATGAAGTCGCCGCTCTGCTTGGTCAGACGCGTGACCTGATGCGCCGCTTCGCGGGTCAGGGCATCACGCAACGGCGTGTTCGGGTTGACGAAAGAGGCGCCCGGCAAGTGCAGGCCCATGACTTCCATCAGCAACTGGTTGGTGTTGGCGGTGCCGTAAAAGGTGCAGGTACCCGGGCTGTGGTAGGACTTCATCTCCGATTCCAGCAGCTCTTCGCGGCTGGCCTTGCCTTCGGCGTAGCGCTGGCGAACGTCGGCTTTCTGCTTGTTGGAAATGCCCGAGACCATCGGCCCGCCCGGCACGAAGATCGTCGGCAAGTGACCGAAGCGCAGCGCGCCCATCATCAACCCCGGCACGATCTTGTCGCAGATGCCGAGCATCAGCGCGCCGTCGAACATGTTGTGGGACAGCGCCACGGCGGTGGACAGTGCAATCACTTCGCGGCTCGGCAGGCTCAGTTCCATGCCCGGCTCGCCTTGGGTCACGCCATCGCACATGGCAGGGGTACCACCGGCGAACTGGCCAACGGAGCCGATTTCACGCAGGGCTTTTTTGATCTGTTCAGGAAAGACTTCGTACGGCTGATGCGCCGAGAGCATGTCGTTATAGGACGAAACAATCGCGATGTTCGCGGAGTTCATCATTCGCAGACTGTTCTTGTCGTCGGTGCCGCACCCGGCTACGCCGTGGGCGAAGTTGGCGCACTGCAGCTTGCCGCGCATAGGACCGTCGCTGGCAGCACCACGAATCAGTGCAAGGTAAGCCTCACGCGTGGCGCGGCTGCGGGCGATAAGCCGTTCGGTGACCTCAAGGACGCGGGGATGCATGTGTAGAACTCCAGGCTAACGGATGTGGCGACCTGATTGTCTATGCTGAACAAGTGCCGTTGTCGATGGGATGACAGACGGTTTTCTTGTTCGGTCGGACCAGTTGATTCAGGTCACTCGTTGTAGATTGAACAAAATATTGCCATTAAAAAGGCTTGTTTTCTATTTTTATGCGAATAATCTTGTAATTCCAACAACAAATCGACGGCGGCCCTGTTAAATGACTCTTCGAATCGCAATCAATGGTTTTGGCCGAATTGGCCGTAACGTCCTGCGGGCACTGTATACCCAAGGTTATCGTCAGGATCTGCAGATCGTTGCCATCAATGACTTGGGCGACAGCTCGATCAACGCTCATCTGCTCAAGTACGACACTGTTCACGGCACATTCGACGCCGATGTTCAGCATGATCTGGAAAGCTTGACCGTCAACGGCGACCGTATTTCTGTCAGCGCCATTCGTAACCCGGCCGAACTGCCCTGGGCCGCGGAAAAAATTGATGTCGTGTTCGAATGCACCGGTTTGTTCACCGACCGGGCCAAAGCCGCCGCGCATATTACGTCCGGCGCACGCAAAGTGATCATCTCGGCCCCGGCCAAAGGCGCCGACGCCACCGTGGTGTATGGCGTTAACCACGACATTCTGCGCCAATCGCACCAGATTATTTCCAATGCGTCGTGCACCACCAACTGCCTGGCCCCAGTGGCCCAGGTGCTGCACCGCGAGCTGGGCATCGAAAGCGGTTTAATGACCACTATTCACGCCTACACCAACGATCAGAACCTGACCGACGTCTACCACACCGACCCGTACCGCGCGCGTTCGGCCACCCAGAACATGATCCCGAGCAAGACCGGCGCCGCTGAAGCGGTCGGTTTGGTGCTGCCGGAACTGGCGGGCAAACTGACCGGCATGGCGGTGCGTGTTCCGGTGATCAACGTGTCGCTGGTGGACCTGACCGTGCAACTCAAGCGCGAAGCGTCGGCCGATGAAGTGAACGCACTGCTGAAAGAAGCCAGCCAGCACTCGAAGATTCTTGGCTACAACACCCTGCCGTTGGTCTCCAGCGACTTCAACCACAACCCGCTGTCGTCGATCTTCGACGCCAACCACACCAAGTCCAGCGGCAAGCTGCTCAAGGTGCTGGCCTGGTACGACAACGAATGGGGCTTCTCCAACCGCATGCTCGATAACTGCCTGGCGCTGTGCAACGCTGAATAACCCGCCGTGAAAAAGCAGGAGCAGCAACCGATGATCGGTATCAGCTTTACGCAAAAGACCATGGCGGCGCGCAAGCGTATTGCCTTGGTCGCCCATGACCACTGCAAGGTGTTTTTGCTGGACTGGGCCGAGCGGCACAAAGACAGGCTCGCACACCATGAACTGGTCGCCACCGGCACCACCGGGTTGTTGTTGCAACAACGCCTGGATTTGCCTGTGGAGAGCATGATCAGCGGTCCGTTGGGCGGCGACCAGCAACTCGGTGCGCGAATCGCCGAGCAGCGGGTCGACATGCTGGTGTTCTTCTGGGACCCGTTCGAACCACAGCCGCACGACCCGGACATCAAGGCGTTATTGCGAGTCGCGGCGGTCTGGAACATTCCCGTCGCCTGCAACGAATGCAGCGCCGACTACCTGCTCAGCAGCCCGATGATGGAGCAGGCGCACGAACATCGGATCCCCGATTACGCGACCTATCTGCTGGGCCGCGCCTAAACCTTCACAAATCAATACTTGACCATTCGAGCGGATGATAAGCATTATCATTCGCTCGAAATGGATCAGGTCCTCCCGTGAGTCAATCTCGCTTCAATCACGTCTTCATCGCCCAGCGAGTCTCTCTTCTGCGCACGTTGGAGCGGATGGTCAATAATCACAGCACCGCCGAAGACCTCCTGCAGGAGACCTACCTGCGAGTGACCCGGGCGCTCAGTGAGCGGGCCATCGATCACCTTGAACCCTTCGTTTTCCAGACCGCCCGTAACCTGGCGCTGGACCATTTGCGTGCGCGGCGCATTCAGTCCCGCACCCTGCTCGACGACGTCCCGCTGGAGGTGGTGCAGGCGGTTGCCTCACCTGTGAGTAGTGCCGAGGACGCCGCCCATGCCGAACAATTGCTTGAGCGTTTGAACGTGAGCCTCAATGAACTCAGCACCCGTCAGCAGCAGATTTTCATCCTCAGCCGTCTGCACGGGCACAGCTATCTGGAGATCGCCGAGAAGCTTGGCGTGTCATTGAGCACCGTGCAAAAGGAGCTGAAACTGATCATGGCGGTCTGCGTCGGCGTGGCCGAACGGTTAAACGGCGGCTGAGTCTGTAGGTTTATTCTCTACGAGTGAGGATGACTGCACGGACTATCGGGCTTTGCTACCCTTGCCCCACTTTCAAGCTTCATTGAAAAAACAGCCGTGCCAAGACACTGCCGAGGAAACACCGTGACGGACACGCTTCCAGTGCCTCCCCCCGCCCCCCCTCCGCCCTCCCCGGCGCGGGACCCCGCAAGTGCGATGGACCAGGCCCTGGACTGGCTGATCGTGCTGGACAGTCCGAGCGAGGAACAGACCCGACAGTTTCACGACTGGCTGGCCGCCAGTCCGTTGCATGCCGAGGCGTTCGCCAAGGCTCAGGCGATCTGGGATGGCCCGCAGGTCGTGCAATGTGCGCAAAGCTTGGCCGCCCGCCCGCCGAAAGTGACTGTCCTGTCGCGCCTGCGGCCTCACTGGAAACCGCTGGCCACTGCCGCGGTGCTGATCCTCGGTGTGTTCAGTTTCAGCAATCTGCCCATGCGTTT
The DNA here is from genome assembly GCF_054897825.1 of Pseudomonas sp. ZS1P83. Taxonomy (NCBI): domain Bacteria; kingdom Pseudomonadati; phylum Pseudomonadota; class Gammaproteobacteria; order Pseudomonadales; family Pseudomonadaceae; genus Pseudomonas; species Pseudomonas sp. ZS1P83. Next base: position 698,789 of record NZ_CM142706.1, on the reverse strand, counting down.
GCAGGCTGATCACCTGACCGTGGTCGGTGAACGTCAACGTCTGCAATTGGAGGACGGCTCGAAGGTCCTGCTCAATACCAACTCGGCCTTCTCCAGCACCATCAACGATCAAAAGCGCATTGCCCGCTTGTATCAGGGCGAAGCGTTTTTCGAGGTGGCGGGCAATCGCGGCCAGCCCCTGGAAATCGACGCTGGGCCAGTCAAGGCCAGCGTTCGGGACACCGCATTTGCGGTGCGATATCTGGACGGTGTGGCACAGGTTCGGGTGCAGCGTGGGGATGTCGACTTGCGAGCGACCCGCGACGACGCGCGAATTCGACTGTCCGCCGGAGAAAGCATCCGCATCGGCCCCAACGGTTTCGATCACCCCGCCAAACTCGATGCCGCGACCGATCTGGCGTGGGTCCAGGGTCGACTGGTGTTTGAAAACTGCCCGTTGAGCCAGGTGCTGGCGGAGCTGCGTCGTTACTATCCCGGCTGGATCATCAACAACAACGAGCAGTTGGCCGACATCGCTGTCACCGGCAATTACCGACTCGACCAGCCGCTGGACGTGGTCCGTTCGCTGGCCCACATCACCTCGGCGCGGCTTCAGGTATTCCCGGCGCTGGTCATTTTGAACTAAATGAGAATTATTTTTACTCGATAGCCAAACCCCGTACGTCTCGTTATAGCCAATGCAATTGATTCGCATTTTCGGATGCCAATTAGCACCTATAAAGATTCGTGCGACACGGAGCGCTATCGATGTCCTCTCGCCTAACCCGACAACCTTCTTCACCTTCTCGCGTGCTGTCGCTGCTGACCGCCGCCATCCTGATGGCAGGCAGCGCGCCGCTGATGGCCGCCACGGCTGCAGAGCAACCGACCCGCAACATGGGCGATTACGCGTTCGCCATCCCTCAGCAGTCGCTGGTCTCGGCACTCAATGCCTTTACCGCCGTGACAGGCTGGCAAGTTGGCTTGCCGGCAGAACTGGCTGAAGGTGTGGCCTCGCCGGGCGTGCGGGGTTCGCTGCCGCCGGAGAAAGCCCTCGATCGCCTGTTGGTGGGGACCAACCTGAGCTATCGCAAACTGGGCAATAACAACATCGTGTTGGAGAAGCGCAGCAACAGCGGCGCGCTCAACCTGGAACAGGTGACCATCAGCGCCACCCGTCAGGAACAGGACGTGAACAGCGTACCGAGCACCGTCACCGTCCAGACCCGCGAACAGCTGGACCGCAACAATGTGAATACCATAAAGGATCTGGTGCGCTACGAGCCCGGTGTTTCGGTGGGCGGTGCCGGTCAACGCGCCGGTCTCACTGGCTACAACATCCGCGGCATCGACGGCGACCGCGTACTGACCCAGATCGACGGTGTGCAGGTGCCCGACAGCTTCTTCAACGGCCCGTACGCCCAGACCAACCGCAACTACGTCGACCCCGAGATCGTCAAGCGCGTCGAGATCCTGCGCGGCCCGGCGTCGGTGCTCTACGGCAGCAACGCCATCGGCGGCGCGGTCAGCTACTACACGCTGGACCCGGACGACATCATCAAACCGGGCAAAGACGTCGGCGCACGCCTGAAGACCGGCTACAGCTCAGCCGACGACAGCTGGCTGACCTCCGGTACCGTGGCCGGTCGCTCCGGCGACTTCGACGGTCTGTTGCACTTGAGTCAGCGCAATGGTCATGAAACAGAGTCCTACGGCGAAACCGGCGGCACCGGCCTGACCCGCACCGAGGCCAACCCCGAGGACGTGCGCACCACCAACGTGCTGGCCAAGCTGGGCTGGAACTACGCCGACGATGCGCGCTTCGGTCTGACCTACGAGCACTACAAGGACGACCGCGACACCCACCAGCTGAGCGCGGTGGGCGGCCCGTTCAACGCAGGACGCGGTTTCGGCTTCTATAAATCCCGTACCGGCAACGACACCGTCGCCCGCGAACGCTTCGGTCTGGAACACAGCTTCGGCCTGGACAGCGTCCTGGCTGACAACATCAAGTGGACGCTGAACTACCAGATTGCCAAGACCGACCAGAGCACCGAAGAAATCTACGCGCCGTCGCGCACCGTGCTGCGCACCCGCGAGACCACTTACAAGGATCGCCAATGGGTGTTCGATGCCCAGGCTGACAAGTCGTTCGCCATCGCCGACACCGACCACCGTGTCACCTATGGCACCACCCTCAAACAGGACAAAGTCACCGGTCTGCGCACCGGCAGCGGCACCTGCCTGACAGTGGCCGGCGCCTGCCGGGTCATCGGTGCCGCCAGCGCTGCCGACACCCTGAAACCCGCCAGCGACTTCCCGGACCCGACCATCAACAGCTACAGCGTGTTCGCTCAGGATCAGATCAGCTGGGGCAACTGGACTTTCCTGCCCGGTGCACGCTATGACTATACCCAGCTCAAGCCACACATCACGGACGAGTTCCTGGCCACCGCCGATCAGAGCGGCAACGGTGCTGTGAGCGACGAAACAAAAACCTGGCATCGTCTATCACCCAAATTCGGCACCACCTATAGCTTCAACGACAACTACACTTGGTATGGCCAGTACGCCGAGGGCTTCCGTACTCCGACCGCCAAGGCTCTGTATGGTCGCTTCGAAAACCTGGCCGGCGGCTATCAGGTCGCGCCTAATCCCGACCTGGAGCCGGAAAAGAGCAAGAGTTATGAAACCGGTTTGCGCGGCCAGTTTGAGGCGGGCACTTTCGATATGGCGGTGTTCTACAACAAATACCGCGACTTCATCGACGAGAACGCCATCACTCCCGGCTACACCGAGACCACGTTCCAGAGCAACAACATCAAGCACGCCACCATCAAGGGTCTGGAGCTCAAGGGTCGCCTGAACCTGGATACTCTCGGTGCGCCAAACGGTCTCTACACCCAAGGTTCGGTGTCTTACCTCTATGGTCGCAACGATGACAACGGCGAGCCGCTGAACAGTATCAACCCGCTGACCGGCGTGTTCGGTCTGGGTTATGACCAGGACAACTACGGTGCCCTGTTGAGCTGGACACTGGTTAAACGCAAGACCCGCGTCGACAGCACCAGCTTCAAAACCCCGGACGGCACCAGCACCCAGTTCAAGACCCCGGGCTATGGCGTGCTCGACCTGGCCGGTTTCTACAAGGTGACCGACGATGTAACCGTCAACGCCGGCCTCTACAACCTGACCAACAAAAAGTATTGGCAGTGGGACGACGTGCGCGGTTACGACAGCGTCGGCGAAGCCTCGGTGACGCAACCGGCCAACCTCGATCGCCTGACTCAACCGGGTCGCAACTTCGCGGTCAATCTGGTCTGGGACATCTGACCTGATTCACCTCACGGCGCAGCGTTATAGAAGCAGCGCCGGGAGGATTTTTTACTGTCCGGCGCCCCGTCATTCGTCTCGTTACCAAGCGCCTCTTTTTCTCAAGGACTTCTCATGACCACTCAGGACACTGCTCAACGCCCGACTCTGCGTTCGCAACGCTTGAACCAGATCACCCATGAACCTCACACCCAACTCGATGCGCTGGTCAAAACGCACGCACCGTTTGAAACCCAGGCCAACTTCGCGCGTTTCGTGGTGGCGCAGTATTTGTTTCAGTCAGAACTGGTGTCGCTGTACAACGATGCCGAGCTGACGTCCATCGTTGCGGACCTGCCAGCCCGCTGCCGTGCTGAAGCGGCCAAGGCCGACCTGGCTGATCTGGACACTGAAGTGCCGGCGCCCGTCGCAGGTGCCGTGAAGGATCCTACCAAAGCCGAGGCCCTGGGTTGGCTCTTCGTGTCTGAAGGCTCGAAACTCGGTGCGGCGTTCCTGATCAAGCGTGCCGTGGGCCTGGGGTTGAGCGAAACCTTCGGCGCTCGTCACCTCGCGGAACCGGCCGGTGGCCGCGCCGAAGGCTGGAAAAGTTTCGTCAAAACCCTCGATGGGCTGGCGTTCAGCGCTCAGGAAGAAGCCGAAGTGGAGAAAGGCGCAATCAATGCGTTCAACCGCTTTACCGTGCTGCTGGAACAGGCTTACGCCTCCACCCCTGAACTCGCCTGACATGCTTTTCGTAGGAGCGAGCGGTGCGGCGATCCGACTTGCCCGCGAAGAACGATAACGCGGTCTGTCTGAAAATCCGCGGCGCTTTCTTCGCGGGCAAGTCGGATCGCCGCACCGCTCGCTCCTACAAGTCAACCGTAGACCTTATGAGCACCACTTCAAAACTCGCACGAATCCTCTTCGGTCTGCTGGCCTACGTCAGCCTGGGCATCGGCCTGATCGCCATCGTCGTACCTGGCCTGCCGACCACCGAGTTCATCCTGCTGGCCGCCTGGTCTGCAACCAAAAGTTCGCCGCGCCTGAGTGCCTGGCTGGAAAACCACCGGCTGTTCGGACCGATCCTGTGTAACTGGCGCAACGGCAAAATCATCGCCCGCCGAGCCAAGGTCAGCGCCACCGTCAGCATGCTGCTGTGCGCCGGGTTGATGCTGGTGATGCTCGATCATGGCTGGCCGATTTACCTGGCCATCACCGGCATGAGCCTGGGTAATGTGTGGATCTGGTCACGGCCGGAATCGTTGCCGACAATCTCCTGAATTTCTGTCATTTTCAGGGCATTTTCCTGCGCAAACGTTCACGTATTACCGTTCGTCGGTTTTGCGTTCATGCAACCTCCGCCCCCGCCGATGTGCATGAAATGGCGCTAAATGGACTTGGCAAGCCGGGTCGATCCCGACTCACAGCCAATACCTCATCCATTCGCGAGTTCGTCCTATGTTCGACTCTCTCTCCATCCGCCTGAAAATTGTCCTGCTGTCCGGTCTGTGCCTGCTTGGCGTGGTCGTCTTGATCGTCGGCATGAACCTCTACCAGACCGATCAGAACGATGAACTGGTCAGTGCCTCCAGCAGCAAGATGCTCACCGCCAGTGTGCAGAACTTGCTCCATGCCAAGGCCGCCGAGCAAGCGGTGCGGGTGCAGAAGACCTTCGGCGAAAGCCTGCTGGTGGTGACCTCCCTGGCCGATCAGATCAAGGACTTGCGCAGCATGGCGAGCAAGCGCTCCCTTGAAGCTGGCGCCCTGCGCGAAGAGTTGAACCAGAGCCTGAAAACCGCTTTCGAGCGCAACAGCAAAGTGCTGGGGATTTGGCTGGCGTTCGAACCCAACGGGCTGGACGGCAAAGACAGCGAGTTCGCCAACGATGCGGCTCGCCAGTCCAACGAAGTCGGTCGTTTCGCCAGCTACTGGAGCCGTGCCGGCGGTGCCGGGATCAACACGATCATGGTCGAAGACGACATGACCAAAACCACCTTGAGCCTCAGCGGCACACCCTATAACAGCTGGTACACCTGCCCTCGCGACAGCAAGCGCACCTGCCTGCTTGACCCGTATGCCGATACCGTCGCCGGCAAGGAAATGCTGATGACCACCATTTCCGTACCGCTGCTGGTGGATGGCAAATCCATCGGCGTGGTCGGTGTGGACATTGCCCTCGACGCGCTGCAAGCGGCAGCTGTCGACTCCCAACGTGATCTGTTCAACAGCGCCGGGCACATGCTGATCGTCTCCGGCAGCGGCGTGCTCGCTGGCTACAGTGTGGACGCGAGCAAGGTCGGCAAAAGCATCGGCGACACCCTGGGTGCAGACGGCAAGGACGTCCTGCAACTGCTCAGCGGTGGTACGCCGAAGATCCTCGAACAGGGCGACCTGATTCGCGCGGTGTACCCGGTCAGTCCGATTGCCGAGTCCAAAGCCTGGGGCGTGGTGATCGACCTGCCGAAACAAGTGCTGCTGGCCGACTCGGTAAAGTTGCAAGCCGTACTCGATGACGCCCAGCAAAGCGGCACAATCAAAGCGGTGTTGGTGGCGGTCATTGCCGGCCTGGTCGGACTGTTGCTGATCTGGCTCACGGCGTCCGGCGTGACTCGGCCGATCAATAGCGTGGCCGAGATGCTCAAGGCGATTGCCAGCGGCGACGGCGACCTGACTCAGCGTCTGCACTACAGCAAGAAAGACGAACTGGGCGAACTGGTGAGCTGGTTCAACCGTTTCCTCGACAAGCTGCAACCGACCATCGCGCAGATCAAACAAAGCATCACCGATGCGCGCGGCACGGCCGACCAGTCCTCTGAAATCGCCCGCCAGACCAGCGAAGGCATGCAGGTGCAGTTCCGCGAAATCGACCAGGTCGCCACCGCGTCCAACGAAATGAGCGCCACCGCCCACGACGTCGCCAACAGTGCCTCGAACGCGGCTAACGCGGCCAAAGGTGCTGACCAATCGGCGCGTGACGGCATGTCGATCATCGAACGCAGCACCCGCGACATCAACCAACTGGCCGACGAAGTCAGCAAAGCGGTGACCGAAGTCGAAGCGCTGGCGGTCAACAGCGAGCAGATCGGCTCGGTGCTGGAAGTGATCCGCAGCATCGCCGAACAAACCAACCTGCTGGCGCTCAACGCGGCGATTGAAGCGGCCCGTGCCGGCGAAAGCGGTCGCGGGTTTGCGGTGGTCGCCGATGAAGTGCGCAACCTGGCCAAACGAACACAGGATTCGGTGGAAGAAATTCGCATCGTGATCGAACGCATCCAGACCGGCACCCGCGGCGTGGTTGCCACCATGCATTCGAGCCAGACCCAGGCCCACAGCAACGCCGGACAGATCCAGCAAGCAGTGCAGGCCTTGAGCAAAATCAGCGACGCGGTGACGGTCATCAGCGACATGAACCTGCAAATCGCCAGCGCCGCCGAACAGCAGAGCGCCGTGGCCGAAGAGGTCAACCGCAACGTCTCGGCGATCCGCACCGTCACCGAAACCTTGACCGGACAGGCCACCCAGTCAGCGCAGATCAGCAGCCAGCTCAACTCGTTGACCACCCATCAGATGAAATTGATGGATCAGTTCAGGGTGTAATGATCGTTCCCACGCTCTGCGTGGGAATGCAGCCAGGGACGCTCTGCGTCCCCAAAGCGGACGCGGAGCGTCACTAGTGTCCGGTAAAAAACGAGGGGGGAGCTTGCTCCCCCTTGCTGTTGGCGGCTGTGAAGCATAATCGGTTTTTTCAGACTCGATTTTGACTTATGTTTTCCAGCACCCGTTTAAGCCAACTACTCAGTGCGATCCCGCGCCAGTTTTTCCAGCAATCCATCGAAACACACCAAGCTGATCGCTACGTCAAACGCTGCACGACCTGGCAATTGCTGGTGACACTGATCAGCGGCCATTTGACCCGAGCCTCAAGCCTGCGATCCTTGGCGACTATCTCCGAAAATTTCGGCCCGCATAGCTACCATCTTAATGCCGGCCCTATTGCCCGCTCGACAATGTCCGATGCCTTGAACAAGCGTGACTACCGGCCATTACAGGACCTTTGTGGGTACCTGATGAGCGCCGTCAGCCGCCAGCAGCGCAAGGAGGTCGGGGCCATGGTTAGCCTGATTGACTCCACGTCGATCACCTTGCGCGGACCTCACTTCGATGGCTGGACAGCCGCGACGAAAACCCGCATCACCCAAGGCCTCAAAGTGCATGTCGGGCTGGATCTGGCGCAGCTGGCCCCGGTGTACGTGAACATTACGCCTGCCAACGTCAACGACCTGAGCGATGCACTGGAAATGCCGATCCAGACCGGCATGACGTATGTTTTCGACAAGGGCTACTGCGATTACAACTGGTGGCACGAGTTGCAGACCAAAGGTGCTTTTTTCGTCACCCGCCTGAAGAAAAACGCCAATATCAAAGTGCTGCATGAGCACTCGACCGTGACTGAGCAAAGCTCGGTCATGACCGATGAAGTCGTCCAGTTTGGCAAAAAGCATTTGGCCGGCAAACGCCTGAACGACTATTGGGAAAAGTCGGTAAGACGCGTCGTGGTTGAGCGCGAGGGGCATGCGACGCCGTTAGTTCTGGTGACCAACGACTTCACGAGGACAGCTGAAGAAATCGCGTCCTTGTACAAAGATCGTTGGCAGATCGAGCTATTTTTCAAGTGGATCAAACAACATCTGAAGCTCAAACGCTTTTATGCCTACTCCGAAAATGCGGTGCGTTTGCAGATTTACAGTGCCTTGATCAGCTATCTGTTACTGCAAATACTCCATCGTCGCTCAGGATTTACCGGCTCGTTGTTCGAACTGACGGTTCGCATAGTTCATGTCCTGTTTGAACGGCCCGGAACCCCAGTATTGAGGGATCGACGAAGGCAGGAGCGAGAAAAGTTGAAGGCTGCCCAAGGCAGCCTTCAACTATGAAGCATGTTTACCGGACACTAGTGACGCGGAGCGTGGGAACGATCTATCAACTATGATCGAGCTCTCGTTCCGGAGGGCTTTCGATGACTGATTTACTCACGTCCATTCAAGCCGCACTCGGCTTGCCTCATACCCAGGTCAAGTTCACCTCGAGCGGCACCCTGCCCTCGGCGTTGGCTGTCACCAACCTGGCGTGCGCCAGCATTGCCGCTGCCGGCCAGGCTGTCAGCGAATGGCTCCAGCAACAAACCGGTCGCTTGCCCGCCCTTGAGGTCGACCGCCGCCTGGCCTCTTTCTGGTTCGCCACTTCGATCCGCCCGATAGGCTGGAGCATCCCGCCGCTCTGGGACCCGGTCGCCGGTGACTACGCCACAAAGGATGGCTGGATCCGCCTGCACACCAATGCGCCCCATCACCGCGCCGCTGCCGAAAAAGTGCTCGGCGCCTGTGCCGACCGTGCAGCGATGGCGAGCAAGGTTGCTCAATGGGCCAAAAGTGATCTGGAGCAGGCCGTGGTCGATGCCAGTGGCTGCGCCGCCGAGATGCGTACCTGGGCGCAATGGCAGGCGCATCCCCAAGGCCAGGCGGTGAACGCCGAGCCGCTGATTCAGTTTGCTGACAACAGCCGCCAGAACGCGAAACCATGGCAAGGCTCGGTGGCGCAACCGCTGGCCGGGATCAAGGTACTGGATTTAACCCGAGTGCTCGCCGGCCCGATTGCCAGCCGCTTTCTGGCAGGCCTTGGCGCTGACGTTTTGCGTATCGACCCACCGACCTGGAACGAACCGGGCGTGGTGCCGGAAGTCACCCTGGGCAAACGCTGCGCGCGCCTGAACCTGCACGACAAGATTGATCGCGCGGTGTTCGAAAGCTTGCTCAAGGACGCTGACATTCTGCTTCACGGCTACCGCGCGGACGCACTGGAACGCCTGGGTTACGGCGTCGCCGAACGCCAGAAACTGGTGCCCGGCCTGATCGATGTCAGCCTCAATGCCTACGGTTGGAGCGGCCCGTGGCAGAACCGCCGCGGCTTCGACAGCCTGGTACAAATGAGTAGCGGGATCGCCGAAATCGGCATGCAGTGGAAACACGCGGACAAACCGACGCCATTGCCATTGCAAGCGCTCGATCACGCTACCGGGTATTTGATGGCGGCCAGTACGATTCGATTGTTGGGGCGCGGTGGATCGGCGCGCTTATCGTTGGCGCGTACGGCGAAGTTGCTGATTGAAAACGGCGCGGGGACGGATGAGCCGTTGCGGGCAGAAGATGACAGCGATCAAGGGCTGTTGGTTGAGCAGACGCCCTGGGGACCGGCGCATCGGTTGCAGGTGCCGCTGAAGATTATCGGGACGCCGTTGCAGTGGACACTTCCGGCTTCTGAATTGGGGGCACATCGTGCGCAGTGGTAAACCAGTGATCGTTCCCAAGCTCTGTGTGGGAACGATCATCAATCACCTCGACTCAACGAAGTCCAAAGCACCTGCGCCGCATATCCTCGATAAGGTCTCCAGGTTTCAGCTCGCTGCAACATCTGCCGAGCCGTTACCGGCCCACCTTCAAGCGCCGCCAGTGCATTGATCAACCCCACATCCCCGCTCGGGAACGCGTCCAGATCGCGCAACTGCCGCAAGGCAATGTACTGCGCCGTCCAGTCACCAATCCCGTGCAACGCCAGCAGTCGCGCAACACCGTCCTCCCGATCCGGCTCAAACAATAAAGGATCATCGAGCAAGGCCTGAGCCACACCCGACAGCGTTCGACCACGGCTTTTCGGCATCCCCAACGTGGCCAAATCCACTGACGCCAAAACGGCAGCCTGAGGAAACACATGGGTCACGCCGGGCAGCGATGAAACCATCGGCTGGCCATACTGCGCCACCAGTTTCCCCGCCAATTTAATCGCCGCGCCCACGCTGATCTGCTGCCCCAATACCGCACGAATCGCCAGCTCCAGACCATCCCACGCCCCCGGCACCCGCAACCCCGGACGCTCGGCAATCAACCGCGCCATTAAGGGATCAACCGCCAGATGCCAATGAATCGTTGCCAGGTCCGCATCCAGATCAAACATCCGCCGCAGCCGCGCGACGATCTCCGGCACGGCCGCTGAATCAGGGAAATCCAGCGTCAACTCAAGTGCATCCGCCGCCGTGGGCTTGATCGAAAGTGCGCCATGAACACCGTTCAACCCGATGCTGCGCGAGTAAGCGCCATCGACCACTGCCTCGACCCCGACAATCGCTCGCGCCGACAAGAACCCCAGCATCGCCGACCAGTCGTAGGGCGGCAGGAACTCCAACAGCACCTTCATAACGCCTCCAATTGCCGATGAGACCACGCTGACCAAGATGAACCAAGTTCGCCCGATGCACTGGAAAAGTCGAGATGATCGGTTCACTCTCGGACTCGGCGACACCCGGATTAGCGATCAATAAAAGAAACTTCGAGGGCAGGCTTGAGGTCTGCCCTGAATCAAAGTCTTTTTGAAGGAGAGACGCCAATGGCAACGTTCGAGCCCGGTCACCTGCACATCGAGCGCCACGCGCTGAACAAGGAAGATTACAGTTTCAGCCTGAGTATCGACTATGAAGTCGCCCAGGACCCCAAGGAAGGTCAAGGCATGCTCTTCAAGATGCATGGTTCAGTCGAAGGTAAGGACCTGAAGGAAGAGTTCTTCTTGCCCAAGGATCAGGCATTCGACTTCGCCCGGCATGCCACGCGCATTGCGCAGAAGTACGGAATGCCCAAGGAGGCCAGTATCGGCACGATACATAAGGAGTATGACGCCATGTTTGAAGATGTGCGGGCGCAGCTCGACGTCAAATCCGGAGATCCGGTCAAACCTGAGCATTTGGATCGAATCTGAAGGCTACCCCCTCTCCCCATTGGGGAGCGGGCTGGTGAGGGGTCGATCTGCCCAACAACTCTGCTCTTGATCAACACATTCAAATCGCCCGCCATTCCCCCCCACAAATGCAGCAGTTATTTCCCCACAGTGCCATTAGAATGCCAGCCATCGGGTCACTGTCATCGGAATCGTCATGCCGCTTCGCTCGCCGCTGTATTCGCAACGTTCGTTGGTCCTCACGCTGATCGCGCTGCTGGACGCAGGTTTTCTCGCCACGTCCTTCCTCAGTTACTACGCCTCGCGAGCGTCGATCCGCGACAACATCATCAACACCGAACTGCCGCTGACGTCGGACACGGTCTACTCGGAAATCCAGAAAGACCTCGTCAGACCGATCCTGATTTCCTCGATGATGTCCCGCGACACCTTCATGCGTGACTGGGTGGTAAACGGCGAAAACGACCCCGAGAAAATGACCCGTTACCTCAACGAGGTCATGACCCACTACGGCGCCTACACCGCCTTTTTCGTTTCCAACAGCAGCCTGACCTACTACCACGCCAAAGGCGTACTCAAGCAAATCAAAGCCACTGAGCCCCGCGATGCGTGGTATTTCCGCGTACGCGACATGGCCGATCCCTACGAGATCAACGTCGATCCGGACATGGCCAACCAGGACAACCTGACCTTCTTCATCAACTACAAGGTCTACGACTACAACAACCGCTTCATCGGCGCGGCGGGCGTCGGTCTGACAGTCGATGCGGTGACCAAGCTGATTGACAAGTACCAGCAGCGTTATCAACGCAGCGTGTTTTTCGTCGACAACTTCGGGCGCCTGGTGCTTACGGGCGCCGAGGGTGGCCCGGAAGGCGCGCGGATCGGGCAGACCCTCGGCGAGCTCGACAGCATGAAGGGCCTCGTCAGCCAACTGCCCAAACCTCACAGCGGCAGCTACGAATATTCCGTCCAGGGCCAGGGACATTTCCTCAATGTGCGTTTCATTCCGGAGTTGAACTGGTACTTGTTCGTCGACAAACGCGAAGACGGCGCCCTCAGTGAAATCCGCCAGTCGCTGTACCTCAACCTGTTGATCTGCCTGATTGTCACGCTGATTGTGTTGATCCTGCTCAACCGGGTGATTAAGCGCTATCAGGGCAAGATCCAGGCCCAGGCGATCCTCGACAGCCTGACCGAGTTACCGAACCGTCGCGGATTCGACTTGCTGGCGGCGCAAGCCATGCACGAAGCCCAGCGCGAGCCCAAACCACTGACCGCGATCCTGCTGGATCTGGACCATTTCAAGGCCTTGAACGACACCTACGGCCACCTTGCCGGCGATCAGGTGCTGATCGGTTTCGCTCGGGATCTGGAGAGCTGTCTGCGACACTCCGACATTATTTGCCGCTGGGGCGGTGAGGAATTCATCGTGCTACTCAAGGACACTGACGGTGAGACCGGTCTGATGATCGCCGAGAAAATTCGTCAGCATGTCGAGCAACAGCGTTATGCCTACAACGATAAGGCCTTGCAGCTGACCGTGAGCATCGGCCTTACCACCCTGCAGACCGATGACACCTTGCACACGCTGCTCTCGAGGGCTGATCATGCGATGTACCGGGCCAAGCAAGCCGGCCGTAACCGCACCTGCGTGGAAATGCCTCACTCCAGTTATGCATAACCCTAAATGAGCAAGCCTGACCTCTGCCCAGCGTGCGGCGCCTCCAACGACTGTACGCTGGCCGACCCGCGAACCGCCGATCGAGCCTGCTGGTGCTACGGCGTCAGCATCGATCCGGCAGTGCTCGAAGCGCTGCCGGCCGGCCTGCGCGACACATCCTGTTTGTGCCCCGGCTGCGCTCGGGTCGAGTCGCAGTTAAAAGCACCTGCCCGGCCGATCACGTAAGATGCGCAGCCTTTTTCCACCGACCTCTAGCCATGCGTGTTGACCGTTTCCTCAGCAACCTGCCGCGCTTCAACCGTAAGCAGGTGCGTCTGTTGCTGGTGGAAAAGCGCGTCAGGATCGACGGAAAAATCGTCAGTGACCCCCACGCCGAAGTACGCGAGTTCAGCCGTGTCGACGTCGATGACGAGGTGCTGCAAGTCGGCAAACCGGTGCGTCACTTCATGTTGCACAAGCCAGCCGGCTGCGTCAGCGCCACCCGTGATCCGGAGCACCCGACCGTACTCGACCTGATCCATGAGCCGGACAAGGATGAGCTGCACATCGCCGGTCGGCTGGATTTCAACACCACCGGTCTGATGCTGATCACCAACGACGGCAGCTGGTCGCGACGCCTGACCCAACCGCAGACCAAACTGCCCAAGGTTTATTACGTCGAGACCGAGCAGGACATTGGTCCGGAGTATGCTGTCGCGTTCACCGAGGGGCTGTACTTCGCCTTCGAGGATCTCACCACCCAACCCGCCGAACTGGTGCTACTCGGGGCAAAATCGGCGCGGCTGAGCATTGTCGAAGGCAGGTATCACCAGGTGAAGCGGATGTTCGGCCATTTCGACAACAAGGTGCTGCGCCTGCACCGCGAAAGCATGGGCCCGCTGGTACTCGACAGTGCGCTGAAACCGGGCGAGTACCGCGCATTACGCACCGAAGAGATTCAATTGATCTAAGCAGGCGACCGCTCAGCAGACGTTGTCGAACAATTTGCCAAAGATACTTGCGCGATGACGTGACCCCTGCTTGAATCAGGACGTCGGCCGAAATGTGACCGATGAGTCACAATATACTTCTAAGAAACTTCTTGCCGGCAGTGAACCCTCAGGTTCCGCCTTCCCCCGGCAGACTGCCCGCCAATAACAATACCCGTCGACCGTCTGCAATGGATCGACATGGGCCTCTCAAATTCCAGGCGTATGCCTACCTGTCACAAAGCTTGTGCAATCTGATTTGCACGCATACCCGCTTGCCAGGAGTCTTATGACATGAGGCCAGAAATCGCTGTGCTGGATATACAGGGTCAGTATCGGGTTTACACGGAGTTCTATCGCGCAGACGCCGCAGAGAAGACCATTATTTTGGTCAACGGCTCGATGGCCACGACTGCGTCGTTTGCACAAACCGTGAAAAATCTCCACCCGCAGTTCAATGTGGTTTGCTACGACCAGCCCTACGCGGGCAAGTCCAAAGCCCACAACCTGCATGAGAAAATGCTGTCCAAGGAAGTCGAAGGGCAGATCCTCCTGGAGCTGATCGACCACTTTGGCGCCGAACACGTGCTGTCGTTTTCCTGGGGTGGCGCCGCAACCCTGGTCGCCCTGGCCCACCAGCCACGGCGAATCGAAAAAGCCGTGATCAGTTCGTTCTCCCCGGAAATCAACGCGCACATGCTCGACTACCTAGAGCGCGGTGTCGATTACCTCGGCAGCCGGGACGGGGACCGGGTCGGCAACCTGGTGAACAGCACCATCGGCAAACACCTGCCGACACTGTTCAAGCGCTTCAACTATCGGCACGTCAGTTCCCTGGCCGAGCATGAATACGGGCAGATGCATTACCACATCAGCGACCTGCTCAACAGCGATCGCCAGTGTTTTCTGAAAGCCGCGGAGAAAATCAACGTGCCGGTGCTGTTCATGAACGGCGAATGGGACGAGTACACCGCTGCCGACGGCGCTCAGTTGTTCGCCAACCATGTGCAACACGCCACCTTCACCACCCTGCAGGCCACCGGGCACTTTCTCGACATGGAGCACAAAGCGGCTTGCCGAGACAGCCGCAACGCATTGCTGGGCTTTCTGAAACCTTCGCGACACGAAAGCCGACCGCGTTACCACTACATGCAGGACCAACATGCATTGGCCATCTGAAACAGAGTCATCGCGAGCAAGCCCCGCCCTGTAGGAGCAAGGCTTGCCCGCGAATGACCGTCACGCGGTCACTGCATGTGTTTCACTCGGCGATAAAGCATCGCGCACAAAGAAAAACTTCATTTCCACGGCCACATCTGGTACAACGTCAGCCGCTCTGAGCGGGTGTCGTATAATGGCATTACTCCAGCTTCCCAAGCTGATAACGAGGGTTCGATTCCCTTCACCCGCTCCAATCGAATTTTGGTCTCACGTTGAGGTGGTTTTGACGGGGGATGTAAATACAAAAAAAACCGGTCCAAAGTGGCCGGTTTTTTTATGCCTGAAAATCGAGTTACGCGAACACTTGGGGGTGGCAAAACCCCGCAATACAGAAAACGCTCATTTGAGGTAATCCCTCGAACCCTCTCCTCACGTCCCCCTAGACTCGTTTCCACCATCGGTGCCCGAGAAGGTCCAGTGGTTATAGTGTTGATCATATAAATTCAGTGGGTATAGTAACCACCTAAGCACACCACAGGGAGGTGATGTGAATAGCCGATTTCTGATAAGCCAAATCGTTGCGGATGGCTGGTACCTGGTCTTCAGGGGCAGTCATTATCACTTTAAGCATCCGATCAAACCGGGGCTGGTGACAGTTCCTCATCCGAAAAAGGATCTGCTCAAAAAAACGGCCATGAGTATTTTGCAACAGGCGCTGCTCTGACGATCTCAATGCGCGGCGCCCCAGGAGGACAATGAACATGCTTTACCCAATTGCAATTTCAATGGGCGATAACGAACACGCTTGGGGAGTGGAAGTACCGGATATTCCGGGATGCTACTCTGCCGGTGACGATCTGGATGATGCGATGGCCATGGCTCGCGAAGCCATTGAGGGTCATTTCGAAATTCTGGCCGAAGACGGTTCGCCGATTCCACCCGCGAACAAAGTCACTCTGCATGCGGCCAATTCGCAGTACGCAGGTTGTACATGGGCAGTGGTGGACATCGATATTACCAAGTACCTGGGCAAAGCCCAGAAGCTGAACATCACACTGCCGGGCTACCTGCTCAACCGCATTGACGAATACGTACTGCACCATCCGGAAGAGAAAAGCCGTTCGGGTTTTCTGGCCTCGGCAGCACTTAAGGTGTTGCAGCAGAGCTGATGACCTTGTTTCAGAGAGGTATCTACCGGCCCGGAGTGGCCGGCTTTTTTGTGGGCGGGATTTGGTGAAACGTTGATTCTTCCCCTGTGACCAGCCGTTCACCGCCTATCAAATTAAGTGTCTATAGCCCATTCTTCTGGGCTCCGAGCGAAGCCGGCTTCCAGATAGGCAACGTCCTACACGACTCTGGGAATTGTCCGTACACTTGCGCATTGCTGTGCCTTTGTCACGAGGCCTATAGTCCGGTCCACGCCCAAATGGCGTATCGGGTTTGGCGACTCGATGACAACGACCCAGAAGCCTCGGAGTTTTTCGTAGCTTTTCTGACTGCACTTTGCTGCGCTTTTTTGGTGGCTGTGCGTGGGAGACCTTCGGGTCTGCCGGTTTTACCGTTGTCCGGTTCGCCAACCCGCGTACAGCTACCACCCTTTTGTTTGGCGACGATTGAGTGGTAGGTCTTTCACCTACTAACGGTAATCACTCATGAACGAATATATGGCTTTAACCAGCAACGCCGACGACCTTCCCTCGCTGTATGTAAATACCACCCAACCGCTGCATTCACTGCTGAGCACTGCCCGCTACAGAATTGGCGCGGTAACGCAGATCCTGGAAAACCTCGCAATGTGCGGCGACATCACCACCGATTCGGTGATTCTCAGCGACTTCGCAATGCTCTGCTGCATTCCCTTGCGCGATGGCTGCGATGTGCTGGACGTCATCGCTCGTCGCATGGATGCGAAATAGTTCTGACGTGATTCGGGATTGCCCCTTTCGGGGCGTCCTCAATTTGTAGCAGCTGGCGAAGCCTGCGTTCGGCTGCGCAGCAGTCGTAAACCCTGTACGCGCGGACCTCCTGAAGCACCACATCGCCTCATTTCACGTCTGCTTCGCAGCCGAACGCAGGCTTCGCCAGCTGCTACAAAAAGTGTGTGTTGCCTGCAATTTTCCAATCGACCGCACATCAGGTGCTGCCCGTGAACGATCTCAACAGAGCCCCCAAAATATGACTCAAAACATCTACGACGAACCAGAATTTTTCCAGGGCTACAGCCAAATAGCCCGCTCCATTGGCGGCCTCGACGCAGCACCGGAATGGCCTGCGCTCAAAGCAATGCTGCCATCAATGAAAGGCCTGAAGGTCGTAGACCTCGGCTGCGGTTACGGCTGGTTCTGCCGCTGGGCCAGTAATCAAGGTGCCGATAGCGTGCTCGGCCTGGATGTCTCGGAAAAAATGCTGGAGCAGGCACACAACACTACGTCGGCGACGAATATCCAATACGCCCGTGCCGATCTGGAACAACTCGCCTTACCCGCAGCCAGTTTCGACCTCGCCTATAGCTCTCTGGCGCTGCACTACATCAAGGATCTCCCAGGACTGTTCGCCAAAATCCACGCGGCACTTAAACCCGGTTCACGCTTCGTATTTTCGATCGAACACCCGATCTTCATGGCCCCGCGCAATCCGGGTTGGCTGATTGACAGCGAAGGTAACAAGCGCTGGCCGGTGGACAGTTATCAACTGGAAGGAGAGCGTGTGACCAACTGGTTGGCCGAAGGCGTGATCAAGCAGCACCGAACCATCGGCACCTTGCTCAATGCGCTGATTGGCGCAGGTTTCAGGATCCAGCATGTCAACGAATGGGGACCGACCGATGCAGAAATGGCGGCGCAACCGGCCCTGGCTGAAGAACGGGAGCGACCGATGATGATGCTGGTCAGTGTTCAGTGCTGAGTGCCACTTCTGGTACTCGTATATTTTTCGTATAGATCCCCGAAATCCGGTAAAGAAGCAGTAGCGCTGCGTCGGGCCTGACCACAGATACTTTATTCTGCCGGCTCACCTCCCACCTAGAGATCAACATGGACAATTCAGAGTTGGGGATCATGATCATTTCGATGATTGGGTTGTTCGGCTTTGCTTCGTTTATTTTTGAGTACTTGAGTGCCAAGCAAAGGGACAGATAACGTTCAACGTGATCCGTCCCTTTTTGCACTAACGGGTCGCGACGATAAACAACCGCGGGAATGGCAATAGCACCGAACCATCGCTCAGGGCGGGATACGCCTGCTCGATTGCGGCTTGGTACTGCTTGAGGTATTGCGCTTTTTCCGCATCATTCAGCGGTTCGAGAAATGGCAGCAAGCCGCTCCCCTTGAACCACTCGACCACACCGGATGCGCCGCCCGCGAGGGGGTGATGGTAAGTGGTGCGCCACACGTCGACTCGCGCACAGCGCGGTCGCAGCATCGAGTAGTAATCGCTGGCGCTCGCCATTTCCGTGCGTTGCCCGGCGGCGTCCGCCAATTTACTGGCCCACGGCCCATCGGCAGCGACTTCGCGCATCAGCCGATGGGACGGCTCGTTGAGATTGTCGGGCATCTGAATGGCCAGGCTGCCGCCCTGGGTCAGTCGGGCGGCCAGCGAAGGCAGTAACGTCGCGTGATCGGGCACCCACTGCAACACCGCGTTGGCGAAGATCACATCGAACGGACCCGGATCGTTCCAGGTATCGATGTCAGCCGTGTCGAATTGCACCCGCGGCAAGCGCTTGCGGGCTACGGCGATCATATCGGTCGAACTGTCCAGGCCACGCACCGTGGCATCGGCGAAGCGCTCAACCAGCAACTCGGTCGAATTGCCGGGGCCGCAACCGATGTCGATTGCCGAGCGCGCTTCCACAGCAGGTATCGCGGCCAGCAGGTCACGCGCGGGGCGTGTGCGTTCATCTTCAAAAGCGACGTATTGTTTGGCGGACCAACTCATTGCGTTCTCCTGTCGGTGCGTTGTCATGGGCAGGGCAGATAACGGTTCGCTACGATACGCCGACCGATGTGCTCTGCCCTATCCGACCTATGGCGAATGATGTCAATTGACCCAACCCCCTCGTTGCCAATACCAGCCATTATTACGTGGCTCTTAGTGCGGATGTACAACTGGCGCCGACATAACAATGAGAGCGGTTTTAATCGCCAAAATCGTGTGAAATCATAACTAAACCGATCGTTCGTCGAACCAGCATATAAGCGATTTTGACAGCATGAAAATGGCATCTATAGTCCAATCGCGGCCAGTCGGATGGAACCCGACCCATTAATTTTCACGCAGGGAGCAAGGCCAGCTCATACCCGTGACAGGTGGGTTCCGCCCGTAGTGTTTTCGCAACGGCCGCAAGGCAAGCAAGCGTTGTTGTGCCTGGAAAGATGCCAGGCGTTCACTATGAAAATGGAGCGTTACTATGTCTCAAGTCACGGATGTACTTGTTTCCATCGACACTGAAACCATTCTGAAAAACTACCCAAACTTCAGCAAGAATCTTGCGCGCCAACGCTGATCGACGTCAATCATGTGTACATGGTGACCAATCAGAACAACGTGGTCAGCGGCCAGGCCGGCGGCGAACTTAACTTGAGAGCCCAGGTAGGCGACTTGATTCGCTGGCAAATAATGTGCTGCTGATCGTCGATGCCGAATCGCTGCTTTCACGTTATCCGCAGCTCAGTCTAGAGCCGCAAAAACCGACCGAGATTGCGCAGGGATTTGTCTTTGCCATCAGTGGCACCCAAACCAAACAAAGTACAACTAATGACAGCTTAATGATGTTTACCGCCAACAACGGTATGAATTTTCACATCCGTGGCAGAACCGTCAGCCTGCTCGCCGAACACAGCGTGGTGTTCTACGAGATGTCTGTCGGTAAAGCCGGGGTACTTTCACCGCCAGAACTGGTGGTACACGCAAACCTGACGGTCCCCGCTCCCGACCCCGCAAACCCGACCCAACCGGGCAGCCACACGGCCGATGATCATTATTGGCACTGCAAGCAGCTCTCCGCAGGGGTTGAGGCGTGCGTTCTGAATTTCATGCTGATCAATAAAAACTGCGAGCCGTTGGGATACTTCAGTTGGGCGGTGGAAGTGCAGCTGGTGGAGTGAACAGAAATCCAAAAAAAACCGACCTCATGGGTCGGTTTTTCTTCGCCTGTCAGTAAACGTGGCTAGTCGTAATACCCAACAGTCTTCTTCAAGTGATCCGAGTATTCGTAGATATCGTCTATCGAATTTATTGCGTGCCGGGTTTCATTCTTCTCTTCATCAAATATGCCGATGTATTTCTGTGAACGATTGAAGTGCAGACGGCAGATTGGTTTACGGTTGTTATCGTCGAGCAGAATGCCGAAATAACTCTGTGTGTCACGCTGAACAATCCGCTTTGCATCGACAACTGACCGAACCACGGCACGGACGATGTGATATCCCTCCAGCTCTTCCAAGGTTGTCAGAACCTTGTCATCAGACTCGTCCCGAACATCCGACTGCTCAGTACCACCGGAAGAAACCGGCAATGAGGCCAACGCTGGTTGAATCGCACCGCTCATGGCCGACTTGAGCCTGTCGTTGATTTGGTCGTTGAGAAACTGCACCACCGCTTTTCTCGTTAGCTCATGGAATTGCTCACGGACCTTCTGAGTAATCACCCCGTCATATACACGTGAAGCGAACACTTTCACAAAGTCGTCATCAGGTTTGCTGACTTGTGAAGCAATGACCTTTTTGATTTGGCTGACGTACTTCAGCTCACCTGCGGCGCTGATGATCGAATCCACATCGAACGCAGATTTGGTGAGCTTTACCAATTCGGGGACGGAATACTCGTCGATATCCAGAAGGTCGAGCTCAAGAAAGGGTTTCTCGTCCATCTTGTTGGGCGCATCCAGGTCAGTGAAAAACCTGTAGACCTGGCCGTTGGTAAGGATGGAGATTCGGGCGCTGGTGACATGGAAGTAACGAAACAACTGGGAGGCATGATTGATGTGCAGCGGCTCGCCTATTTTTTTACACTCGATGAGGATCTGAACCTCTCCGCCCTTCATGATTGCGTAGTCAATTTTTTCTCCCTTCTTCGTTCCAATATCGCAGACGAACTCCGGGGTCACTTCGGTCGGATCGAAGACATCGTAGCCCAGTACCGTGCTGATAAAAGGCATCACAAAAGCGTTCTTGGTCGCCTCTTCCGTTTGAATTGCAGCGCTCTGCAAACGAACTTTGGCGGCTAAGCTTGATAACTTTTCGAAGAATTCCATGAGTGGCCTCTTATCTGGTTTCGATCCGTGATATTGCATGCTGGCAAATTGACTGCCATTGATACTAGTCACAAACCTTCACAAAGAAAGATTCCTGGCAAAGAATCAGAAAACAATGAGCGCGCCTCGCAAATTGGGACGTCGACCACTCAACAATCCGCGTTCACGACCACTACTTATCTCCCTTCTCCTGCATCTGCACTGAAGACTTGGAGCCATCAGTGTTGTCCTTGGTTTCGTTATCAGAATTGTCGAAGCAGCCTTGCAACGCGAACAGGCAGCAGCAAAGGCAAAGGGTACGGGCTAGGTTCATGTCGTTCTCCGGAGTCTGGGGGTCTGAATGTAGTGACCCACGTCTTGGTGAGTTGGTTGCGCCGGATTGCGCCCGGCGCGATGAGCGTGGATGGTCCCGACAGAAAAGCCGATCAGGATGAATGATTAAATGTAAGCAGAATTTTCATCATGCCCGCGCTGTCACAAATTCAGACGCATCCCTATAAGGAACATGGCAATGAAATTCGCAAAAGTCGCTCAGAAACTGGCCCTGTGGGCGGGCAGCCCCAAGACGTTCATAGGGGCGATTGTTCTGATTTTCCTGTGGGGCCTGAGCGGGCCTGTTTTTCACTTCAACGACACTTGGCAGCTGATCATCAATACTTCGACCACCATCATCACGTTCCTGATGGTGTTCCTGATCCAGAACACTCAGAACCGCGACACGGACATTTTGCACTTGAAGGTCGATGAGTTACTGCGGGTGACGAAGGAGGCGCAGAACGCGATGCTGGGGCTCGAATCGCTGGATCTGAAACAGTTGGAAGCGCTGAGAAAGCAGTATCGGCAACTTGGCGAGGGCGAAACGATTTCACTGGACGGTACCGTCGCCCAGGCCACCAAGAAGCAGGATCTGAATCAGAGTTGATCCAGGATTCGCGGGGGACCAGGTCACCCGCGCACCGGACAACTATCGGCTAGCTTGCAACGCCCTGGCCATTTGCAGGTGGTTCTGCAGTTTGGGCAGGGTTTCCTCGGCAAAGGCTTTGATTTCAGGCACGTCGGTGGTCTGAGCTTCCTGTTGAAGCTGTTCGATGGCTTCCTGGGTGGTTTTCACCTGACTGGTCGCGTAGGCCTGGTCGAAGCTCGCGCCGTCCTTCACTTGCGGCATCAAGGCTTTGGCTTTATCGACGACCTCTTCGCGCGGTGCCACCGGCAAATCGAGTTGCTTGGCGATTTTCGCCAGATGCTGGTTAGCGGTGGTGCGGTCATTGATGACGACGATGGTGTAGTCCTTGACCTCTTTGGATTCGGTTTTCTGGTGCGCCAGGCGGCTGGCTTCGATATCGGCCATGCCTTTGGCCGACACATCGTTGATGAATTCGGCGGGGGACTGGGCAAAGGCACTGCTGGCACACAGGCCCAGTAACGTGGCAAAACTGGCATTGCGTAATCGGGTGGCCATCCGGCTCATGGTCGCGCCCTCCTCGTAAAAAATTCAAACGGGAGCTTACGCTCCCGCCTCTCAATCAAAACTACCTCCACCACTACTTCGACTTCTGATCACCTTTGCGGCCCATATCTGGTTTCGCAGGGTCTTTATCGACAGTCGTGGTGGTAGTTTTCCCACCTTTGCGACCGGCTTCAGACGCCTTCGTTCGATCGTTGGGGGTGTTTCCCGAGTTCGAGTTTCTTGAATTAGGCATGATTCTCTACCTCTTGGTAATGATCGCGGCGAGCAGGAGCCCGCATAAGATCAGAATTTCAATGTCCAAAAAGGTTTAGAAAACCTGGCATCGCCGCGACGAACGGTGACGAAGCTCAGACCCCGGTGCGCAGGTGATGCTGGCGTTTGGCGGTGTACATCGCCTCGTCGGCGTGTCGGAACAACTGCTTCTCTTCGGTGCCGTGGTCGGGGTATCGCGCAACGCCGATGCTCGTCTGGATGATGAGGCTGTGGCCATCCAGGCGCAGGGGTTGAGCCAGGACTTGAAGGATTTTACCCGCCACGCTGTCGGCGTCTTCCGAAGCGTGGATGCTGTGCAACAACACCACAAACTCATCACCGCCGATGCGCGCCACCGTGTCGGTTTCGCGCACGCAGCCTTTGAGTCGATTGGCGACCGCTTGCAGCAGCATGTCGCCCACCGCATGGCCGTGGGTGTCGTTAACTTCTTTGAAGCGGTCGAGATCGACGTACAGCAACGCCATTCGGCCGCTGTCCGCCCGGGCCAGGGCCAGCGAAGCTTTGAGCCGGTCACGGAGCAATTCGCGATTGGGCAGCTGGGTCAGTTGATCGTATTGCGCCATGCGCTGCAGTCGGGCATGCAATTGCTTGCGTTCGATGGCGGTCGCGACCTGGGCGCACACGTATTGCAGCAACTCCTTGTCCTGTTCGGTGTAGCGCTCGCCACCGGGCACGCTTTTAACGATCAGCGCACCGATGGTGCCGTTTTGTGAACTCAACGGCACGCCCAGCCAGCAGGGAGAATGCTGGCTCGCGACCAGCGCCGCAAACCCTTCCGGCAAGTTGTCCTGATCCGGGGTCAGCAGAATCGGCTGGCCACTGCGAATCACCTCGGCGCAGAGACGTCCCGTGATAGTCCCAGGCTGCTCGGGTTGCAGCTCATTGTCATCGACGTGATAGGGGAAGTTCAGCTGCTCGCAGTGTTCGTCATACAGCGCCACGGAGAAATTCAGTGCCGGCAGCCATTCACCGATAATCAAATGGACGCGCTTGAACAGCGCCAGCAAATCTTCCGCCGCGTGGGCGGCTTCGGAGATCGCATACAGCGCCGCTTGTCGAGACTCGGCCTGCTTGCGCTCGGTGATGTCGCGTGCCACGGCGATGCGCAATTGGTCGACCTCCGACCAGCGTGCCGACCAGAGGATGTGCACCACTCGGCCATCCTTGCGCAGGTAGCGGTTTTCGAAATTGAGCTTGGGTTCGCCGCCCATGATCTCTCGCGCGGCGTCGAGGGTGCGCTGACGATCGGCGGGATGCACCAAGTCGATCATCGGCTGGCCGATCAGCTCTTCGGGGGTATACCCGAAAATACGCTCGCAGGCCGCGCTGACAAATACGAAGCGACCTTGTGTGTCGACCGCACAGACGGCGTCCAGCAAGAGATCGATATAACTCGCCGACGGTGCGGAATTTCTGGTTGCCATGGTGCAGGGCGCATGTCCGAACAGTGCAGCATTAAAAACCATCCCTGACCGGTCATACGCCCGTGCGATGACGTTGCAACTGACGCTTCCCTGCGATCAGTTTCAAGCCTTGTTCGCCACCAGTCCCGGCAATGCATGCGCCAGGGCGTTGATGGCGAAACCGATAAACATCACCCCACACAGCCGGGTGATCAACAGCTCATGGCGCTGGTACACATTGCGCACCTGTCGCGCTCCGACAATAGCAATGAGGATAGCGTAGGCCATGAGGCCACCGACGAAGCTCAGGACAATCAACCACGGCAGCATCGACCAATGAAGCAATTCGGCACGGCTGGACAGCAGCGCAGTGAACGTCGCCACCGCCACGGGGTATGCCTTTGGATTGGTCAGGCCAAACAGAATGCCGTGCCAGAACGGCTGCCGCGCCGCCCCCTGTGGCGCCTCGACAATGCTGCGACGAGCGCGAACCGCGCGCAGGCCGAGCCAGAACAGATACAGCCCGCTGAACACGCCAAGCACATCGAACGCGGTACTGCCGATTTCCCGCGCACCGACAATCGCGATCAGCGCAGTGCTGCACCAGACCACATCTCCCAGCAAATGCCCGCAGAGAAACCCCGCCCCTGCCCTCCGACCACGCGCCGCACCGATGCCGAACACCGCTAACACACCCGGCCCCGGCGTGATGCCGTAGATAAAGCCCGAGGCGAGAACGGCCATTAGCAGCGATGGGGTCATGGGGGAGTCCTGTTGAGCTTGGGCGAATGCACGCAAGTCTATCTCAGGTCTCCGGCGATCGACTTACTGATCGTCGAAGAGCTTCATGCCCGCATACGGACGCTCGCGACAGGCTGCCAGCCGAGACGCCAGGTCACCGATGTGGGCTTCGAGTTTGTGGCCGTCCGGGTCGAGAAAATAGAAGGACGCGCCTTCGCTACGGTTGTCGCGCCATTCCTGCACGTTGGCCGATTGCAGGCGTTCGACGAACAAGGGGAAATCCGCTGCGCTGACGGTGAAGGCGTAGTGGGTGTAATCGGCGGCAGGCTTAGAGCTGCGCAGCGGATCAACAGACAGACAAAGCCACAAACCCGACAGTGAAAGATAGGCGCCGGTGTCCCAAGAGGCTTCGAGGCGCAACTGCAACAGATCTTGATAGAACGCCACGCTGGGGTTCAGGTCGGTGACGGCAAGGGTCAGGTGGTTGAGGCCGGTGAGCATGTTGTTGGTAACCTTTGAGTTCTTCAGGCACGACGTAATGTTTGCCATCGTAGCTCAGCGTAATCTGTGTTTTTTTCAGATCTATCCCCGGCTCGGAGTGTCCGTTCAACCAATTGTTACAACAGACGAATGGAGGTAGCGTCCTCCCCTGCACGACGATGTAGTATGTTGTATTACAAACCACTACATCGAGACCGTCATGTCCGTCATGTCTTTACGTCTGCCAGACGAAATCGCCGATACCCTCGCCAATCTTTCCAAGGCCACTGGCCGCAGCAAGTCATTTCTTGCCGTGGATGCGTTACGTGAATACCTAGCACGGGAAGCCTGGCAAATCGAAGAAATTCAAAAAGCTCTGAAGGAAGCAGACGCAGGAGACTTCGCGACACCTGAGGAAGTGAAAGCAATCTCCGATAAGTGGACTGCCAATGCGCGTTGAGTGGTTGCGTACCGCATTAAAAAATCTCGATGACGAAGCTGCTTATATAGCAATTGAGAATCCGGAAGCCGCAGCGGACTTCGTCCAAGCCATCCTTGCCAGCGTCGATCACCTTGCACGCTTCCCGGCAACCGGCCGTGAAGGCCGCCTGCCCGGCACTCGAGAATGGGTCTTGCCAGACCGACCTTATCTAATTCCCTATCGAGTTCGCCAAGGACGCCTGCAGGTACTAAGGGTCTTCCATACCAGACGTCTTCCGCCCACCAGTTGGCAAACACTACAAAATCAGGGCTGGATAGAACGTCATCCGTGCCTAATCCCCTCCCCAATCCGCCCATTCAACCAGTTCAACGCCTGATCCCCGCCCCGCCGCTTGTGCCAAACCAACACAAATGTAAACGACGGGATATGAAACGGCGGCGGAACAACAATCAACGACCGCTCATCAATCTCGCGCAGCCCACGTGAAGCAACGGTAAGAATCAGGTCCGTGCCGCTGATGAATTCCGGGGCGACGCTCCAGTGCGGCAGGCTGATCGCGACTCGGCGGCGTTCACGCAGTGCGGTCAAGGCTCGTTCGATTTCCGGGGTGCCGCTGCCGCGCATTTCCAGCAGAACGTGTGGCCGCGCGAGGTAGGTCGGCAGGTCGAGGACACCATCGGCGGGCAAGCTGTTGCGGTCCACCAGACAGGCGTAGTGCTCTTCGAACAGCGGGGTGCTGCGCAATTCGTTCGGCAGCTCTGGAAAGACGCCTGCCGCCATGTCGATGTCGCCGTTGAGCACAGCATCGAGCATGCCTTCGCGGCTGGCGTGGCTGATTTGCAGGTCGATGCCCGGTGCTTCCCGGCGCAAGGTCCGTATCAACCTCGGCAGGACGATGGCAGCGCCATAGTCGGACATCGCCAGGCGGAAGGTGCGCTTGGCGGTGGCCGGATCGAAAGTATTCGGTGCCAGCAGCGATTGCACCTGAGCCAGGGCTTCGGCCAAAGGCGCCATCAACTCCAGGGCTCGCGGTGTGGGTACGAGGCTGGCGCCCGCCCGCACCAACAAAGGATCGCCGAGCAGATCACGTAGTCGCGCCAAGGCATGACTGACGGCCGGCTGACTCAGGTGCAAACGCTCGGCGGCACGGGTCACGTGTTGCTCGCTGAGCAGGGCGTCGAGAATCACCAACAAGTTGAGGTCGATGCGCCGAAGATCATTCATCTGATGCATGTTCTGGATAGCAATTTGGAATTTAAATCTGCGCGACGAATACTCTAGAGTCCAGAAAAACCTGTTGGAGAATGATCATGAGTACGTTGCATTGGGCTGGGCTGTTGCTGCTGGCCGTGATTGCTGGGGCGGTGGTGCCTTTTCAAAGCGCGATCAACGCCAATCTCACGCGTGGGTTGGGTCATCCGTTATGGGCGACGCTCGCGTCGTTATTGGTGAGTATCGTGGTGGTGTTGCCGATTATGTTGGCGATGCGATTGCCGCTGCCATCACTGGCGTTCATCACCAAGGCGCCGCTGTGGATGTGGGCTGGTGGTGCGTTCGGGGTGTGTTTTATCTCGTTGGCGCTGATGCTGCTGCCCAAGCTTGGGGCGTCGGGCTTTATTGCTTTGGCGCTGGCGGGACAGGTGGTGGCTTCGCTGGTGCTGGATCACTTCGGATTGTTTGGCTTGATGGAACGGCAAATGACGTTGCCGCGGGTGTTTGGGGCGGTGTTGTTGATTGCCGGTGTGCTGTTGGTTCAGTTCGGTGATATGCCGGCCAAAGCGGTGATCGCGACATCCTGATCGTTCCCATGCTCTGCGTGGGAATGCCTCTAGGGACGCTCCGCGTCCAGTGACGCGGAGCGTCACGGGCTGCATTCCCACGCAGAGCATGGGAACGATCAAACCAGATCAAAAAATTGCAGGCTGCACCAACTCCTACAAGGATGCGTGGTCCATGCAGGGGCTGGCGTAGCCTGCGATTTTTTAAAACTTGTCGAGCGTGCGCAGCTTCTGCGGCAACCCCCACATCAGCAGCGCAACGGCGATCAGCGCAGCGACGCCAATGACATACAGCGCCGGCGTGGTGCTGCCCGTCAGGTCCTTGATTCGCCCGACCATGACCGGGCTGACAATGCCGCCGAACTGGCCGAGGGTGTTGATCACCGCGATCCCACCGGCAGCCCCTGCGCCGGCACCGGCCAGCAGTTTTGGCGGCAAGGTCCAGAAGCTCGGGATGGACGCGATGATCCCGGCACCGAGCAAGCCCAGCGCGACAATCAGGAAAGTCGTGTGGTTAGCGAAGATTCCCGCACAGAAGAACCCCACCGCGCCCACCGCGACTAACCCTGCGACAAACTTGCGCCGTTCACCGGTCGAATCGGACAACCGCCCGATCACCACCATGCTGATGGCGCCGCAGATGTAAGGGATGGCGGTCAGCAAACCAATCATCACCGGGCTCTCGGTGCCGGCGCTGCGAATCAGTTGCGGGGCCCAGAAGTTCAAGCCGTAGGACGCCACTTGAATCAGGAAATAGATCAGCCCCAGGGTCAGGAAACCCGGAATCCGCAGCGCGGCGAGCAATGAGCCGCCACTCTTGTGCGGTTCATGGTGAGCGATACGGCTGGCTAGTAACGTCTTCTCCGACGGCGTCAGCCAATGGGCGTCTTCGATGCGGTCCTTGAGCAACGTCAGCACCAGCAAGCCAAGGCCGATGCAAGGCACGCCGCCCAGCAGAAACAGCCAGTGCCAGCCGCGCATATCCATAAAGCCGTCGAGGTGTTGCAACACCAGCCCGGAGAACGGTGCGCCAACCAGTCCGGCAAACGCCGATGACAGAAACAACATCGACGTGATCCGCCCGCGATAGTGCTGCGGGAACCACAGCGTCAGGTAATACAGAACACCCGGCGCAAAACCCGCCTCCATTGCGCCGATGACGAAGCGCAGGGCGTAGAACTGCCATTCGCTGTTGACGAAGACCATGAGGGCGGTGGCGACTCCCCAGGACATCATGATCCGGGCGATCCAGCGCCGGGCGCCGACCTTGTAGAGCATCATGTTGCTCGGCACTTCGAAGATCACATAGCCGACCACGAACAGCCCGGCGCCGAGGCCGTAAGCGGTGTCGCTCAGGCTCAGGTCGGTCTGCAGCTGGAACTTGGCAAAGCTGATGTTGATGCGGTCGAAAAACGCGAACAGGTAGCAGACCATGATCAACGGCATCAGGCGCCAGGCGACTTTGCTGACCAGGGCTTTTTCTTCGTCGTGGCTAACGGACGGGCTCGCGCCCGCCTCCAGTACATTAAGGCTCATGATGTTTCTCCAGGCGGACTTCCCGTGGGTGTCCGATTGTTTTTGTTGTCTGGTTGAGATGCTGCTTTCTGTAGGAGCGAGCGATGCGGCGATCCGACTTGCCCGCGAAGGCGGTTTGCCATTCAGCATTGATGGAGACTGACACACCGCCTTCGCGGGCAAGCCTCGCTCCTACAAGGGTTATTCGGTGTGTTTAAGAAGGTGTCGGGTGCAGATCGCAATTGCGTCCAGCCTTGGCCAACTGACCGGGCACTTCGTGGCCGAGCAGCGCCGGCAACCCTCGGGATAGCTTCAGCAACAGCGGCACATCAATGCCGGTATGAATGCCGATTTCATCGCACAGGTTGACCAAGTCTTCGGTGCAAATATTGCCCGAGGCACCCGGCGCAAACGGGCAACCGCCGAGCCCGCCCAGTGCCGCGTCGAAGCGTCGGGCACCGGCCTCGTAGGCGGCCAGTACGTTACACAGACCGAGCCCGCGAGTGTTGTGGAAATGCAGGGTCAGATCAGCGGGCGAAACTCGCTGCAAGACCCGCCGCACCAGACGATCAACCTGCCGCGGATTGGCCATGCCGGTGGTGTCGGCCAGGGTAATGCCCTGGATCCCGAGTTCCTGATAAGCCTCGACGATTTGCAGCACGCGATCCTCATCGATCTTGCCTTCAAACGGGCAGCCAAAGGTGGTGGCGATGCTGCCGTTGAGGCGCACCTTCGTCCCGGAAACGTATTGCACTATCTCGCCGAACGCGGCCAATGACGCTTCGCAACGCATGCGCATATTCGCCAGGTTGTGGGTCTGGCTGGCGGACATCACCAGATTCAGCTCGTCGGCCCTGGTCGCCAGTGCCCGTTGCGCGCCTTTCAGGTTGGGGATCAACGCGACGTAGATCACCCCCGGTTGCCGGGTGATGCCCTTGAACACCAGTTCACCATCGCGCAGCGCCGGTATCGCCTTGGGGGAAACGAACGAGCCTGCTTCGATGCGGCTGAAACCGGCCAGCGACAGCTGATCGATCAAGGCAATCTTGTCGACGGTTTCGACCCAAGTGGGCTCGATCTGCAAGCCGTCGCGGGGGGAGACTTCCTGAACAATCAGGGTCTCGGAAAAAGCAGTGATCATTGCACCACCCCTTCAGCTTTCAGCCGTTCGATGTCCAATCTCGTGAGGCCAAGCCCCGCGAGGATGCCGTCGGTGTGCTGGCCCAACGTAGGTCCGGACCAGTTCACACCACCGGGGGTTTCGGAGAGTTTCGGCACGATGCCCGGCATCTTCACCGTGGTGCCGCCGGGCAGGTCGGCGTTGAGCAGCATGTCCCGCGCCTGATAGTGCGGATCGGCGACGATGTCGGCCACCGAATAAATGCGCCCGGCCGGTACTTCGGCAGCTTCCAGCGCCGACAACACCTCGTCGATCGGCAGGCTGCTGGTCCAGTGAGTGATTGCCGCATCGAGCACGTTGCTCTTGGCGGCACGACCGTCGTTGTGGGCAAATTCCGGCGCATCGGCCAGATCACGGCGACCGATGGCTTCCATCAAACGCTTGTAGATCGGGTCGCTGTTGCCGGCGATCACAACGTAGGCGCCATCGGCCGTCAGGTACGTATTGGACGGCGCGATGCCCGGCAAGGCTCCGCCGCTGCGTTCACGAACATGACCCAGCATGTCGTATTCCGGCACCAGGCTTTCCATGACGTTGAACACACTTTCAGCCAGGGACACATCGACGACTTGCCCGCCGCCCTGCCCGGTCTTGACCCGCAGCAGCGACATCAAGGCACCGATCACCGCGTGCAACGAAGCCAGGGAATCGCCGAGGCTGACGCCAACCCGCGCCGGCGGTGAACCGGGGGTGCCGGTGGTGTAACGGATCCCGCCCATGGCCTCGCCGATAGCGCCGAAGCCCGGACGATCGCGGTACGGGCCGGTCTGGCCGTAACCGGAAATGCGCACCAGCGTCAGGTTGGGATTGAGGGCGTGCAACACGTCCCAGCCCAGACCGAGTTTCTCCAGGGCGCCGGGGCGCAGGTTTTCGATCAGCACGTCGGCGCTGGTCGCCAGTTGCTTGACCAGTTCAATGCCTTCGGGTGATTTGAGATTCAGTGCGAGGGACTTCTTGTTTCGCGATTGCAGGTACCACCACAGCGACGTGCCTTCGTGCAGCTTGCGCCATTTGCGCAGCGGGTCGCCCTGACCCATGGCTTCGATCTTGATCACTTCGGCGCCGAACTCGGCGAGCATGCGCGCGGCGAACGGCGCAGCGATCAGCGTGCCGATCTCGATCACTTTGATTGCACTTAAAGGGGCAGTCATCGCGGGGTACCTCATGTCGTTCTTGGAATATGAGCCAAGGCTAGAGGACCACGGGGCCAGGAATCCAACCTTCAGTTGGCAACGAACGTTCGCGAAACGCGAACGCCATGGAAAATACCGACCTTGAGGCCGCCTTCGCGGGCAAGCCTCGCTCAGGGGTTTTGTGTACGCCGCAGATCAACTGTAGGAGCGAGGCTTGCCCGCGAAGAGGCCGGCCCTGCCAACACATCTCTCAGACCTGGCCGCACAACTGCTCGAACAACATCCGACTCACCGGCGACAACGCCGCTTCATCGCGCACCACCAGAACCAACGCACGATCCGACCAGTCATCCGTGAGCGGCACCGCATGCAAACCCAACGCCCGGCCAAATAATTCATAGGCCTTTTGCGGCAGGATGCCGATGCCCATGTTGGCCTGGACCATCCGGCACATGGCGTCGAAACCCGGCACATGAATCCGTAACCGCAGCACTTTGCCGGCCTGGCGAGCGGCTGCATGCGTGCGCATGTTGATCGAACTGGCGGAATGCAGACCGACGTAGTCGCTGCCCAGCGTTTCGGCGAAAGCCAGGCTGGAACCGCTCGCCAACGGATGATCGGGCAGCATCAACACCACCAGTTTGTCCTGGCGATAAAGCACGCTGTGCAGACCTTTGACGTCACTGTCACTGGAGCAGATCCCCAGGTCGGCCACGCCATCCAGCACACCCTGAATCACTCCGCTGCTGGGGCGTTCTTCGAGGTCGGTTTTGACCTGAGGGTGACGCTTGGAAAACTCTCGCAGGTCCTCGGGCAGAAACTGAATGATCGCCGACAGGTTGGCGAGCATCCGCACATAGCCGCGCACACCGTGGCTGTGTTCGCCCAGTTCGAGGCCCATTTTCTCGACGTTGAACAGCATCTGCCGAGCATGGTGCAACAAGGTTTCACCGGCCGCCGTCAGGGTCATGCCCTTCGCCTGGCGCACGAACAGGGTGATGCCCAGCGCTTCCTCCAACTCCATCAACCGCTTGCTGGCCGCCGACACGGCGATGGCTTCACGCGCGGCGGCACGGGTCAATGTGCCCTCCTCATGAACGGCGACAAACAGTTGGAGAGTCATCAGGTCGAGGCGGCGGATCAGGCGTTTCTGCAGCATGGGAGGGCTCGATGCTTGGGTTCGGCTGAATCGGCAGGATAGCCCGGTTTCCAAGCAATTAGCCCACAACATCACGAGGCATCGCCCTACACATAAATCTCTTGTAACACTCAGCCGTACCGGAAACAGCCGATTCAAAGCCCCCACCGCGTTCTGTAAAGTCTGGAAACACACACGGACTGCAACACACTCATGGATCGTTTTACTCAAGGAAGTCATCTTCACATGGACCAGACAACACACGCGGCAAACCTCTACACCAACTACCGCAAAGTCATCGCGTTGGCCGATCACGATTGGGAAAGCGCTGAAGCCGGGAAAATTTCGGGGCTTAACGTCGAAATCAAAAGTGCCAACCGGATGCTCGATCAGTATGGGCGCGCTTTTCATCATTTCTGTACGACGTCTTACCTGGGCCTGGATCACCATCCCGATATTCTCGACGGCGCCATGAACACACTGTGGGAAACCGGCACCCTTCGCGTCGCCAATTCAAAGAACCGCTGCAAGCTGGCGATTCTGGAACAGTACGAAACCGAACTCTGCGAGTTGTTCGGCGCCATTTGCCTGAGCACCCTGTCGTGCAGTGCGGCGAGTGCCGCGATTCTGCCATTGCTGGCCAGCGGCGTGTTCACGCAAAACCGCCCTCCAGTGATGGTCTTCGACCGGTTGGCGCACTACTCGATGAACCACCTGAAAGCCGCCTGCGCGGATGAAACCACGGTCGTGACCTGCCCTCATAACGACATGGATTTTCTTGAGAGGCAGTGTCAGCAACACCGCACAGTCGCGTATGTTGCCGACGGTGCGTACAGCATGGGTGGGGTCGCGGACATGGACAGTCTTTTGTATCTGAAGGACCGCTACGGGTTGTTTCTCTATCTGGACGATTCCCACGCGCTGTCCGCCGTCGGAACATGTGGCGCAGGCCTCGTGCGCCCAAGGTTGCATGCCCTGGAGGATGACTGCCTGATCGTCGCCTCGCTGGCCAAGTCGTTCGGCGCCAGCGGCGGTCTGGTGATGCTGGGCAATGAACGGCAGAAGAGGCTCATTGCGCGTTACGGCGGCCCCAGCAATTGGTCGCAAAGCCTGAACAGTGCAGCCATTGGCGCGGGCAGAGCGTCCATCCAGCTTCATCGCACACCGGAATTTGCCGCGTTGCAGGAAAAACTTCAGGCTAATATCCAGCTGTTCGACAGCCTCATACGAACCGATCAACACAACAGCAACATGGCCATTCGGCTGGTCAACTGCGGCGAAGCAGCACAGGCGAACAGCATCGCCATGGAACTGGCCAATCACGGCTTCTTCACCTCGGCAGTCTTCTTCCCGGTGGTCGCACAAGGCAAGGCAGCCATCAGAATTACCCTGCGCGCCGACATGGAGCCGACGCTGATCCGACACTTTTGTGAACTTATCACCGAGCTTTTACGCACTCGAGGCCGGGAAATCGGCTTTTGAACTGAAACCAGGGAAGATTCAATGAAGAGCAGCACCACCCTCCTCGTCACCTGCAGCACGGTTTTTCTCGCTCAATTAGGCATGAGCATTTACCTGCCGGCGCTGCCGGACATTGCCCGGGATCTGTCCGCCGACGCCTCGCAGGTTTCCTGGGGGCTGGCGGTGTATCTGATTGGCATGGCGCTGCCGATGTTGTTCTGGGGCAGCCTGGGCCAGCGCATCGGCCGCAAACCGGTGCTGCTCGCCGCACTCGGCATCTACGGTTTGGGCAATCTGGCGTTGCCCCTGAGCCAGACGCTTGAATCGTTCCTGGCGTTTCGACTGGTTCAGGGCATTGGCGCCAGCGGCATTTCGGTCATGGCGCGGGTGCTGATCCGCGACAGTTTCCGCGGCGACCTACTGGCCAAGGCGTTGTCCTGGATTTCGATTTCCTTCGTGGTGGCGCTGGGTATCGGCCAATACCTGGGGTCGATCATCCAGGTGGCGCTGGGCTGGCCAGCGATATTCTACCTGTTGGGTGGTGTGAGCCTGATGATGGCGCTGGTCGTGGCTCGGGTTACGTTCCCGGTGCTGGCCGAGGGGAATGCCCCGTCATCCGCCTGGCCGAGCTACTGGCGCATCTTGCGTCATCGAACCTTTCTGTTACCGGCCCTCACCGGCGGCCTCGGGTACGGAGTGATTGTCGCGTTCAACACCGCAGCGCCGCTGATTCTACAAGGACCGTTCAACTGGTCGGCCGTGGAATACGGGTTGTTAGGCTGGCCGATCAGCGCGGCGTATTTTCTGGGGGCATTGGGGGTCAATGGCTTTGTACTTCGCACCGGTCAACGCGGGTTGATGACGGCGGGCGTGGGGCTGGTGCTGGCCGGCAGCGCAGTGATGTTGTTGGGGAGTGTGGCGGGCAGTTCAGTGGCCCTGCTGTTCTGGTTGCCCTATTGCTTTGCGGTGTTCGGCCAATCGTTGACCTACCCGATCAGCCTGTCCCTGGCCAATGAAGGTTCGCCGGTCGGGGGGGCGTATGCGATGGCGTTGAGCGGTTTCATTCATCAATTGATGGCCGCCGTTATCGGCGGGATCGCCAGTTTGATCGCAAGCCCGCAGGCCTGGCCGTTGTCGCTGTTGTGTACCTTGCTGGCGTTGGGCGCGATGCTCTGCGTGATGCTCGCGCCCGGTCGCAAACCCTCTTAAAACGCGCTGCGGAAAATCTCCTCGATCTGGCGCTGATCCGCCGCTCGAGGATTGGTCACGCCGCACGCATCTTTCAAGGCATTGGTGGCGAGGATCGGGATGTCGTTGAGCTTGGCGCCGAGCTCACGCAAACCGGCGGGAATGTCCACGTCTCTGGACAGGCTGCGGATCGCCACGATGGCCGCCTGGGCGCCCGCTTCCGGGGTGAAGCCGTGAACATCGACGCCCATTGCAAGGGCGACATCAGTGAGGCGATCGGCGCAAACCAGCGCGTTAAAACTTTGTACGTGGGGCAGCAGTACCGCGTTGCACACACCATGAGGCAAGTCGTAGAACCCGCCCAACTGGTGAGCCATGGCGTGGACATAACCCAGGGATGCGTTATTGAAAGCCATGCCGGCGAGGAACTGCGCGTAAGCCATGTTTTCCCGCGCGGCCATGTCACTACCGTCACGGACGGCCAGGCGCAGGTTGTTGCTGATCAACGTGATCGCCTTCAGAGCGCAGGCATCGGTGATCGGATTGGCCGCCGTGGAAACGTAGGCCTCGATGGCGTGGGTCAGTGCGTCCATGCCAGTGGCAGCCGTCAGGCCCTTGGGCATGGCGACCATCAGTGCCGGGTCGTTGACCGACAGCAGTGGCGTGACGTTGCGATCGACGATGGCCATTTTTACGTGACGGGATTCGTCGGTGATGATGCAGAAACGGGTCATCTCGCTGGCGGTGCCGGCGGTGGTGTTGATGGCGATCAGTGGAAGTTGCGGCTGGGTGGATTGATCGACGCCTTCATAATCGCGTATCTGCCCACCATTGGTCGCACATAACGCGATGCCTTTGGCGCAGTCATGGGGCGAACCGCCGCCCAGGGACACCACGAAATCACAGCGGGTTTCCTTGAGCAGACCCAGACCGCTTTCGACGTTGGCGATGCTCGGGTTAGGTTTGGCGCCGTCGAAAATCACCGAATCGATGTCCTGCAACGCCAGTTTATCGGCAATCAATTTCGCGACACCCGCCTTGGCCAACCCGGCGTCGGTGACGATCAGCGCCTTGCGAAAACCGTACTTGCGAATGGCGTCCATGGCTTCGTCCAGGCAACCAATGCCCATGATGTTCACGGCGGGGATGAAAAACGTGCTGCTCATGAGCGAGTCTCCTGGCTGAGGCCGAATCGGCAGCGCCGATCCAGCGGGTACCCACAGGATCGACCTATCGGTCACGCAGTAACTTGATCTGGCTCAAGTCTTGGCCGTGATAAAGTCGCCGCCCATCAGACCTTTTGCTTTGAGACTTTGACCGCAATGACCGATTTCCAGGATGTTGATGCCCAACTTGAAGACTGGAACGCCTTGCGCGCCACCGCCTCGTTCAGCGGCCTGCTGGTGGGCAACGGCGCCAGCCGCGCCGTGTGGGACGACTTCGGCTACGACTCGCTGTTCGAAAACGCCCGCACCGTCGAAGAAAAGCCTATGAGCCAGTCCGAGCTGAGCGTGTTCGACGCCCTGCAGACGCGCAGTTTCGAGCAGGTACTCAGCGCGCTGAAAACCACCAGCCGGGTCAACAAGGCCCTGGCCGTGAGTTCCGCCGCACCGCGCAATCGTTACTACGCGATCAAGGAAGCGCTGATCAACACCGTGCACACGGTACACATCCCGTGGCGGCTGGTAGTGCCTTCGACGCTGGCGGCGATCAATCAGGAACTGAGCCGCTACCGGACGGTGTTCACCACCAACTATGACCTGCTCAATTACTGGGCGATCCAGTACCAGCCTGATGCAATCACCGACCTGTTCCAGGGTGCGGAGCCCAGCTTCGATCTAAGTGCCACGGCGACCGATAAAACCCGCCTGCTGTACCTGCACGGCGGCCTGCATCTGGTGCGCAATCAGGACGGCACGGCGCGCAAACTGATGTCGACCGAGGGCACGTTGCTCGGCAGTTTCGCGATCAACAACACGATCAAGACCCTCGACGACGTGCCGCTCTTCGTCAATGAAGGTCCGGCGCAGGACAAGCTCAAAACCATTCGCAGCTCGGACTATCTGTCGTTCTGCTACGACCAGCTACTCGATCACGGCGACGGCTTGTGCCTCTTCGGCCACGCCCTGGGTGAGCAGGACAGCCACATCCTCCACGCCTTGCGCCGGGCGAAACCGCGGGTGCTGGCGATCTCGATTTATCCCCGCAGCAAGGCGTTTATTCAGCACCAGAAGCGCCATTACGCGAAGGTGTTTGAGGGCACGGGTGTGGAACTGCGGTTTTTTGATTCGAAGACCCATGCGCTGGGTAGCCCGAAGCTGACGGTGCCGGTCGAAGCCTGAAGATCGTCCCCACGCGCCGCAAAGGAATGCAGCCCGTGACGCTCCGCGTCACTGGACGCGGAGCGTCCCTAGAGGCATTCCCACGCGGGAGCGTCACTAGTGTCCGGTAAACATGCTTCATAGTTGAAGGCTGCCTTGGGCAGCCTTCAACTTTTCTCGCTCCTGCCTTCGTCGATCCCTCAATACTGGGGTTCCGGGCCGTTCAAACAGGACATGAACTATGCGAACCGTCAGTTCGAACAACGAGCCGGTAAATCCTGAGCGACGATGGAGTATTTGCAGTAACAGATAGCTGATCAAGGCACTGTAAATCTGCAAACGCACCGCATTTTCGGAGTAGGCATAAAAGCGTTTGAGCTTCAGATGTTGTTTGATCCACTTGAAAAATAGCTCGATCTGCCAACGATCTTTGTACAAGGACGCGATTTCTTCAGCTGTCCTCGTGAAGTCGTTGGTCACCAGAACTAACGGCGTCGCATGCCCCTCGCGCTCAACCACGACGCGTCTTACCGACTTTTCCCAATAGTCGTTCAGGCGTTTGCCGGCCAAATGCTTTTTGCCAAACTGGACGACTTCATCGGTCATGACCGAGCTTTGCTCAGTCACGGTCGAGTGCTCATGCAGCACTTTGATATTGGCGTTTTTCTTCAGGCGGGTGACGAAAAAAGCACCTTTGGTCTGCAACTCGTGCCACCAGTTGTAATCGCAGTAGCCCTTGTCGAAAACATACGTCATGCCGGTCTGGATCGGCATTTCCAGTGCATCGCTCAGGTCGTTGACGTTGGCAGGCGTAATGTTCACGTACACCGGGGCCAGCTGCGCCAGATCCAGCCCGACATGCACTTTGAGGCCTTGGGTGATGCGGGTTTTCGTCGCGGCTGTCCAGCCATCGAAGTGAGGTCCGCGCAAGGTGATCGACGTGGAGTCAATCAGGCTAACCATGGCCCCGACCTCCTTGCGCTGCTGGCGGCTGACGGCGCTCATCAGGTACCCACAAAGGTCCTGTAATGGCCGGTAGTCACGCTTGTTCAAGGCATCGGACATTGTCGAGCGGGCAATAGGGCCGGCATTAAGATGGTAGCTATGCGGGCCGAAATTTTCGGAGATAGTCGCCAAGGATCGCAGGCTTGAGGCTCGGGTCAAATGGCCGCTGATCAGTGTCACCAGCAATTGCCAGGTCGTGCAGCGTTTGACGTAGCGATCAGCTTGGTGTGTTTCGATGGATTGCTGGAAAAACTGGCGCGGGATCGCACTGAGTAGTTGGCTTAAACGGGTGCTGGAAAACATAAGTCAAAATCGAGTCTGAAAAAACCGATTATGCCTCACAGCCGCCAACAGCAAGGGGGAGCAAGCTCCCCCCTCGTTTTTTACCGGACACTAGTGACGCGGGAGCGTGGGAACGATCAGCGGTGGATTCAGAGCACCGGCAAGGTCTTGTCCTTGATCACCAAGGTCGGCCCATTGGCCTTCACGCTGGCGATGCCTTTATCCATCGCGGCAGCGGAGGCATAAGCCTCGCTGCTGCCGATGATCTCGTGGTTACCAGCCTTGAGATTGAAGTAAGGGTGGCCATCCTTGGTGGTTTTCTTCTCGTAGCGTTCATCCAGCAGGCTGTTGCTCTGAACCGACACGATGCCTTTTTCGGCGGCAGCGCGGGTGGTGTACAGCTCGCTGGTCAGAATGGTTTCCGCATTGGCGGCCTTCAGTAAAAACTTGAACTGACCATTGCTGCTTTTGCTCACTTCATACCATCCAGACATGCTCTTTCTCCTTGGCAATTGAGAGGTTTCGCGCTTCAGAGTAAAGACCAACCTGCCCTACTTCACCACCGCCCGAACCACCGATAATTCCGGCGCCTGCACCCGCCGCTGACTCAGGTACCGCGTACAGCTGACCCGCAAAAACGAGGCGAAATTCACCACCTCGCCGCGGTAGTCCATCACCTCTTCATACAGCTTGGCGATCAACTGGTTGGTGGTCATGCCGTCGACCTCGGCAATTTCGCTGAGGATGTCCCAGAACTGATTCTCCAGCCGCAGGGTGGTGACCACCCCGCAGATGCGCAGCGAGCGGGAGCGCGATTCGTAGAGAATCGGATCGGCTTTGACGTAGAGCTCGCACATGGACAGGTCCCTCGTTACAGCGTGATTTTGGTGCCCAGCAACCCGAGGAAGCCGGCGAGCCAGCTCGGGTGCGCCGGCCAGGCCGGAGCAGTGGCCAGATTGCCTTGAACGTGACCTTCCGTCACCGGGATATCGATGAACGTACCACCGGCCAGGCGCACTTCCGGAGCACAGGCCGGGTAAGCGCTGCACTCGCGACCTTCAAGAATCCCCGCTGCCGCCAGCAATTGTGCACCGTGACACACGGCGGCAATCGGTTTGCCGGCCTTGTCGAACGCTCGCACCAGTTCCAGGACTTTTTCGTTCAGGCGCAGGTACTCCGGCGCACGACCACCCGGTACCAGCAGCGCGTCGTAGTCCGCGGCATCGACCTTGGCAAAATCGAAGTTCAGGGCAAACAGGTGGCCGGGCTTTTCGCTGTAGGTCTGGTCGCCTTCAAAGTCGTGGATTGCCGTGCGAACGGTCTGACCGGCGGTTTTGTCCGGGCAAACGGCATGCACCGTATGGCCGACCATCAGCAGCGCCTGAAACGGCACCATCACTTCGTAGTCTTCGACGTAATCGCCGACCAGCATCAGAATTTTTTTAGCTGCCATGGGAGGACTCCTCTGGGAAATATGGGGTCATGCGGGAGTATTCAAGGTAGTCCTTATCCGCAGGGTCGGGTAATAACCAGCTACTACCTGAAGACCGCGTTATCGTTCTTCGCGGGCAAGCCTCGCTCCTACAAGGGCACCGCAATACCTGGAGCGAGGCTTGCCCGCGATGGCGTCCTCAAACTGTACGGATAACTCTGCGCCTAGCTGTAACAGCAGCAGACGCCGAGTTTATGGCTAGATGAAGACTCTTCCCGCCACCTTCGATTCTGGTTGCCATCATGTCCTCGCGCGAAAACACCGGCATGGCCCTCGGCCTGCTCGGCGTTGTGATCTTCAGTCTCACCCTGCCCTTCACACGGATCGTCGTGCAGGAACTCCATCCGCTGCTCAACGGCCTGGGCCGTGCGCTGTTCGCGGCGGTTCCAGCGGCATTGTTGTTGCTGTGGCGCCGGGAAAAATGGCCGACTTGGAAACAAATCAAAGGCCTGACCCTGGTGATTGCCGGGGTGATCCTCGGCTTCCCGGTACTCTCGGCCTGGGCCATGCAAACCTTGCCGGCGTCTCACGGCGCACTGGTCAACGGCCTGCAACCGCTGTGCGTTGCGCTGTATGCCGCGTGGTTGTCCCATGAACGACCGTCGAAAGCATTCTGGGCCTGCGCCGCACTGGGCAGTGCGCTGGTGCTCGGTTATGCGCTGATCAGCGGTGCCGGCAGCATTCAGGCCGGGGATTTGCTGATGCTCGGGGCAATTGCCGTGGGTGGCCTGGGTTATGCCGAGGGCGGCCGATTGGCCAAGGAGATGGGCGGCTGGCAGGTGATCTGCTGGGCGCTGGTGCTGTCGACGCCGTTGCTGATCGGGCCGGTGGTGTACCTGGCGTTGCAACATCAGGGCGAGATTTCGGCCAAGACCTGGTGGGCCTTCGGTTACGTCTCGCTGTTTTCGCAGTTCATCGGCTTCTTTGCCTGGTACGCCGGGTTGGCGATGGGCGGCATTGCCCGGGTTAGTCAGATCCAGCTGTTGCAGATTTTCTTCACCATCGCCTTTTCGGCGCTGTTCTTCGGTGAACACATCGAGCCGATCACCTGGCTGTTTGCTGCCGGGGTGATCGTGACCGTGATGTTGGGACGCAAGACATCGGTCAAACCCGCGCGGGTCGCCACGGCGTAATCTTGTAGGAGCCAGGCTTGCCGGCGAAGGCGATCGTGAGGACGCTTTCGCCAGCAAGCCTGGCTCCTACAGGATCAGAGGTAGCCGTCGGCTCGGAGCAGGGTTTCGAGGCAATGTTCGCTGATGTGGTAGAAATCCTTCAGTTCCCGAATCTTCACCAACAGCTGAGTCGGGTCCACCCGCTCGGCACGTTTGACCGCCAGGATCATCTTGTTCTTGTTGGTGTGGTCCAGTGAAATGAACTCAAAGACCTTTGTCTCGTAACCGCAGGCCTCAAGGAACAACGCACGCAAACTGTCGGTGACCATTTCCGCCTGCTGCCCCAAATGCAGACCGTATTGCAGCATCGGCTTAAGCAGCGCCGGGCTCTGGATTTGCAGGCGGATCTGCTTGTGGCAGCACGGCGAGCACATGATGATCGAGGCGCCGGAACGAATGCCGGTGTGAATCGCATAGTCGGTGGCGATGTCGCAGGCATGCAGCGCGATCATCACGTCCAGCTCGCTCGGTGCCACGCTGCGCACATCACCGCACTTGAACACCAGCCCCGGGTGCTCGAGCTTTGCGGCTGCGGCATTACACAGGTTGACCATTTCTTCGCGCAGCTCGACACCCGTCACCACGCCTTCGGCCTTCAAGGTGTTGCGCAGATAGTCGTGGATCGCAAACGTCAGGTACCCCTTGCCCGAACCGAAGTCCGCCACCTGCACCGGCTTGTCCAGCGCCAGCGGTGACGTGGTCAGCGCGTGGCTGAAGACTTCGATGAATTTGTTGATCTGCTTCCACTTGCGCGACATCGCCGGGATCAGCTCATGCTGCTTGTTGGTCACGCCGAGGTCGGCAAGGAACGGTCGGCTCAGGTCGAGGAAGCGGTTTTTCTCGCGATTGTGCTCGGCAGACGGCACCTCGCGCAATTGCTGAGGTTTGCTCTTGAACAGCGAAGACTTGCCCTTTTTGCTGTATTCGAGCTGGGCTTCATCAGTCAGCGACAGTAAATGCGCATTTTTGAACGACGCCGGCAGCAGCGCAGCGATAGTCGCTACGCCCTCGGCAATCGGCAGATTCTTGGTGATATCGCGGGTCTTGTAACGGTAGACGAAGGACAGGCAAGGCTGATCCTTGACCGTCAGCTGTTTGATGATCAGCCGCTGCAGGTCCGCCTCAGTGCCGACGTACTTGGCCAGCACCAGTTTGATGAAGGCGATGTCGTCGAGGCTGGATTGCAGCAGGTCGATAAACTGGGCGTGGTGATCCGGCGCGAGGCTGGCGGGAGTGGCGGTGACAGACATGGGAAAAACGGCCTCGGGCGGAGAATGGCGGGTATTTTAGGGGGGATGGGGATTGAGGGCACGGGTAATTTCCCGAACGGTGCGATCTGTAGCAGCTGGCGCAGCCTGCGTTCGGCTGCGAAGCAGTCGTGAATTCAAACGCTGCGGTGTTTCAGGTAAACCATGCCATCCGGTTTTACGACTGCTTCGCAGCCGGACGCAGGCTGCGCCAGCTGCTATGTATGGACTCGCCCCCACTGTCTACCCGCTTTTGAAAAACCGCCGCCCCGTTGCATCTATGTATTAGGCCTATTCGAGGAAGCCGTCTTCGGCTTCTGGCCAAAATTGGAAGAGCTCGTGG
The DNA here is from genome assembly GCF_054897825.1 of Pseudomonas sp. ZS1P83. NCBI lineage: Bacteria > Pseudomonadati > Pseudomonadota > Gammaproteobacteria > Pseudomonadales > Pseudomonadaceae > Pseudomonas > Pseudomonas sp. ZS1P83. The sequence goes on along the minus strand of NZ_CM142706.1, from coordinate 655,588 downwards.
TATGCCGATTACAGTCAGGCCTCGAAGGCCAGTAGCAGCTAAGGCATCAATCCACGCCGGTCTTACCTGGGGTCAATTTTTTTTCAGCAAAGGGCCGGACAGTTAGTACCTCGGTGGCAGAACTCTGTCGCTCAGTGGCTCATCGTCGCTTGCTGGCCATCACCAGCCTGGCGACGATAAGTCTGGTCATTCTGTAGAAGCACCCAGACGATTCGCAGGTTGCGGTTGGCTAGCCTGACCGCAGCCTCCTTACGGCCCAGTCGGCTCATCCAGCGCAACAAGCGGCGGTCATCGGGTTGCTGGGAATCAGGTCGTAGTTGTTGCAGTACCGCATGGGCTCCCTGGATCATCAGGCTGCGTAAATAAACATCGCCTCGCTTGGTCATGTCCCCCAGCCGGACCGTCTGCCCGCTGCTGTGCTGGTCAGGCACCATGCCAAAGTACGCGGCAAACTTGCGGGCATTGGGAAATCGCTCAGGCTTGGTTTCCTTGGCCACCAGTGCCGTGGCAGTGACTGGGCCGATGCCGCGCACAGTCATCAGTCGCTTCGCCGTCATGTCGGCGCGGGCGGCCACCTCCAGGCGCCCCGTCAGCACGCTGATGCGTTCGCCCAAATGGCGCCACTCGGCCAACAGTTCGTCGATCAGTTCTCGCAGCAGGCCCGGCACCGGCTGGGTGGCATCTTCCAGTACCCGCGGAATTTTCTGGCTGATCGCAACATCGCCCTGCGCCAAGGCCACGCCGTGCTCGAGCAGCAGACCGCGCATCTGATTACTCACCGCCGTGCGTCGACGCACATAACCTTGGCGGGCGCGATGCAACGCCTGCATTGCCAGCGCCGCAACGCTTTTCACCGGCACTGCGTGGATCTTTTCATCGCGACCAGCCCGCAGAATCGCCAGCGCATCGTTGCGATCATTTTTAGGCCCGCTGCGATGTGTGGCCACCAAACCGGCTGGAAGAATCCGTGCCAGATTGCCTTGGTCTTGCAACTGCCGGGCCCAAGCTTGAGCACCCGGACCGGTCTCCATCAGAACCACGACATGAGGCGGCAACTGGCGGAGAAACTCATAAAACGCCTCGCGCGACTTGATCCGTTGCTCGTAGTGCACCTGGCCGAGGACGTCTTCACCGGCGACCTGAAAGACCTGCTTGGCCAGATCGACCGCCACGGTTGTGCAGGCCGACAAATCGGAAGAAGACAGGGATTGATCAATCGAAGTATGCTTTTTCATGGACTCGCCCTCGCTGTCGTTGGCTAATTAGACTGCCATCGTGGCGCATTGACGCCTCGGCTTGGGCGAGTCCATCCAATTACAAGGTACGAGTCGTTACCGAGGGCTTTTAGCCCAACACCACCAACCGATTCGGCAACTCATTCCTCACATGCGTCACCGGCACATGCACCTTGAGCAGCTCGCCGCACGCCTCCACACACGCCACAAACCCCTGCAACGTCTGCCCCTGCTTCACCTGTTGAGTGAACGCCGCGACAATCGAGTCCCAGTTTTTGTTGTCCAGGCGCTTCGAAATCCCCTCATCGACCAAAATCTCCACATAGCGCTCGGCTTCACAGACAAATATCAGCATGCCGGTGCTGCCCACCGTGTGGTGCAGGTTTTGCTCCAGAAACTGCCGGCGCGCCAGGTTCGAGGCGCGCCAGTGACGCACTGAGCGCGGGATCAGGTGCGTGGTGATTTTCGGAATCCGGAACACCAGGCACAGCACGATGAACGTGATCCACTGCACCAACAGCAAACTGTGCAGGGTCAGCCAGCCCGTGAGGTAATGCACGATACCCGGCACCACCAGCGCCAGCAGGCTGGCCCAGAGCAGCGGGATGTACGCGTAGTCGTCGGCGCGGGCCGCGAGCACGGTCACCAGTTCGGCGTCGGTGTCGCGCTCGACCCGGGCAATCGCCTCGGCGACTTTGCGTTGTTCGTGTTCAGTCAGTAGTGCCATATTTACGAATGCCTGTTCGCTATTGTTATTAACTGCAACGTTGTCACCAGCCGCCCGACGAACCGCCGCCCCCGAAACTGCCCCCGCCGCCGCTGAAGCCCCCGCCTCCTCCACCGCCCCCAAAACCTCCACCGCCGAAACCACCGCTCGAACCGCCTCGGCCGCCACCACCACTGGGCAGGATCCCGAGCATCTGGCAGACAAACATCGTCAGGATGAACAGCATCACCAGAAACACGAATATCCCCGGATGCCGCGAAACGAAGTCGCTTTCCTGATTGCCTCCGGAGTCATACACCGTGGACGGCTCATCCAGCGGATTGCCGCCCAGCACCACGAGCATCGCCGCGACCCCGTCGCTGATGCCCTTACTGAAGTTGCCGGTTTTGAACGCAGGGGTGATCACCTGATTGATGATCACAGAACTCTGCGCATCGGTCAGACGATCTTCCAGGCCATAACCGACTTCAATCCGCAGCTTGCGATCGTCACGCGCAACGATCAGTAGCGCGCCGGTGTTTTTGTCCTTCTGGCCGATGCCCCAATAGCGCCCCAACTGATAGCCGAAGTCCGCAATGTCGGTGCCCTGCAAATCCGGCAACGTGACCACCACCAACTGCTCGCCGGTGGCTTTTTCATGGGCCTGAAGCTGTTGCGTCAACTGCTCGCGCACCGCAGGCTCGATCATCTGGGCGTTATCCACCACCCGCCCGGTCAGTTCCGGAAACTTCAACCCGGCCTGGGCCGTCAGGGCAAACACCCAGAGCAACAGCACCAGGCCAACTTTCAACACGCGCATTGGCAACCTCATCCGTGGTGATGCTTAAAACCCGTCCCGGCGCTTACTGGAACTTCACTTGGGGCGCTTTTTCCGCATCGGGGCTGGTGGCCTCGAAGGTTTCGCGGATCGGCAAATCGCTGTACATCACGGTGTGCCACAGGCGACCGGGGAAGGTACGGATTTCCGTGTTGTATTTCTGCACGGCGAGGATGAAATCACGACGCGCCACCGCGATGCGGTTCTCAGTGCCTTCAAGTTGCGATTGCAGGGCCAGGAAATTCTGGTTGGCCTTGAGGTCCGGATAACGCTCGGACACCACCATCAAACGGCTCAAGGCACCGGTCAGCTGATCCTGCGCCTGCTGGAACTGTTTGAGCTTTTCTGGATTGTCCAGCGTGCTGGCGTCCACCTGGATCGACGTGGCCTTGGCCCGGGCTTCGATCACGGCGGTCAGGGTTTCTTCTTCGTGCTTGGCGTAGCCCTTGACGGTTTCCACCAGGTTGGGGATCAGGTCGGCGCGGCGTTGGTACTGGTTCTGCACCTGGCCCCAGGCGGCCTTGGCCTGTTCGTCGAGGGTCGGGATCGTGTTGATGCCGCAGCCCGCCAGCAGTGTGGTCAGCAACATCAAGGCTGCAACCTGCAGGTTCGACCGATAGTGGTGTCGTACATTCATCTGGTTGACGCTCCCTTGCACATTCCGTTGAAAAACGACCATCGAACTTTGAACCCGGCTCTTCGGGCATAATCTGCGCCGCCACTGGATTGCATCGAGCCAATGGGCTAAAAGATGCCCCAGCGCTAAAACACTGCGCAAGTGTGCCTGCATTTACCTGAACAACAATAGTCGCTCCCTAAATTTTGGCTGACCGGCGCGTATTCACTGCCGTTTAGGCTTTAGAGAAAACCATTCATGAAGAAGCTGTGTTTGCTGGGCCTGCTCGTCAGCCTGGCCAGTCATACCGTATTGGCCGCCACGACGCCCGCACCTCTGGAAAACAAGGACGCGTTCATCAGCAACCTGATGAAGCAAATGACCCTCGATGAAAAGATCGGCCAGTTGCGCCTGATCAGCATCGGCCCGGAAATGCCTCGGGAGCTGATCCGCAAGGAAATCGCTGCCGGCAACATCGGTGGCACGTTCAACTCGATCACCCGCCCGGAAAACCGTCCGATGCAGGACGCGGCCATGCGCAGCCGGTTGAAGATCCCGATGTTCTTCGCCTATGACGTGATCCACGGCCATCGGACCATTTTCCCGATCCCGATAGCCCTGGCCTCGAGCTGGGACATGGACGCCATCGGCCTGTCCGGGCGCATCGCCGCCAAGGAAGCCGCGGCTGACAGCCTGGACATCACCTTCGCGCCAATGGTCGACATCTCCCGTGACCCGCGTTGGGGCCGGACTTCCGAAGGCTTCGGCGAAGACACGTATCTGGTTTCGCGCATCGCCGGCGTCATGGTCAAAGCGTTCCAGGGCACAGGCGCGAACGCGGCCGACAGCATCATGGCCAGCGTCAAGCACTTTGCCCTGTACGGCGCGGTCGAGGGCGGTCGCGACTACAACGTCGTCGACATGAGCCCGGTCAAGATGTTCCAGGACTACCTGCCACCGTACCGTGCGGCTATCGACGCCGGTGCTGGCGGGGTGATGGTCGCGCTGAACTCGATCAACGGCGTGCCAGCCACCGCCAACACCTGGCTGATGAACGACCTGTTGCGCAAGCAATGGGGTTTCAAAGGCCTGGCCGTCAGCGACCACGGGGCGATTTTCGAGCTGATCAAACACGGCGTCGCCCGTGACGGTCGCGAAGCCGCGAAGCTGGCGATCAAGGCCGGCATCGACATGAGCATGAACGACACCCTCTACGGCAAAGAACTGCCTGGGCTGTTGAAGGCGGGAGAGATCCAGCAAAGCGACATCGACAACGCCGTGCGTGAAGTGCTCGCCGCCAAGTACGACATGGGCCTGTTCAAGGACCCGTACCTGCGCATCGGCAAGGCTGAAGATGATCCGGCCGACACCTACGCCGAAAATCGCCTGCACCGCACCGAGGCCCGTGATGTTGCGCGCCGCAGCATGGTGTTGCTGAAGAACCAGGGCGAAACCCTGCCGTTGAAGAAAACTGCAAAAATCGTCCTGGTCGGCCCGCTGGCCAAGGCACCGATCGACATGATGGGCAGCTGGGCCGCCGCCGGTAAACCCGCGCAATCGGTGACGCTGTTCGACGGCATGACGAGCGCATTGGGCGCACAGTCGACGCTGATCTACGCCCGTGGCGCCAACATCACCAGTGAAAAGAAAGTCCTCGATTATCTGAACTTCCTCAACTTCGATGCACCGGAAGTGGTGGACGATCCGCGTTCGGCCCAAGTGTTGATTGACGAAGCCGTGAAAGCCGCCAAGGACGCAGATGTAGTGGTCGCAGCGGTCGGCGAGTCCCGTGGCATGTCCCACGAATCGTCGAGCCGCACCGACCTGAACATCCCGGCCAACCAGCGCGATTTGATCAAGGCCCTGAAGGCCACCGGCAAACCGCTGGTGCTGGTGTTGATGAACGGCCGTCCGCTGTCGATTCTCGAAGAGAAAGAACAGGCTGACGCGATTCTGGAAACCTGGTTCAGCGGTACCGAAGGCGGCAATGCCATCGCCGACGTGTTGTTTGGCGACTACAACCCGTCGGGCAAATTGCCGATCACCTTCCCGCGCTCGGTGGGTCAGATTCCGACCTACTACAACCACCTGAGCATTGGCCGACCGTTCACCCCAGGCAAACCGGGCAACTACACCTCGCAGTATTTCGATGACACAACCGGGCCGCTGTTCCCGTTCGGTTTCGGTCTGAGCTACACCGACTTCAGCCTGAGTGACATGGCCCTGTCATCCACTACGCTGAACAAAACCGGCAAGCTCGACGCCAGTGTCATGGTGCAAAACACCGGCAAGCGCGACGGCGAAACCGTGGTGCAGTTGTACATCCAGGACGAGACCGGCTCGATGATCCGTCCGCTCAAGGAACTGAAGAACTTCCAGAAAATCATGCTGAAGGCCGGCGAACAGAAAGTCGTGCACTTCACCATCACCGAAGATGACCTGAAGTTCTTCAACGCCCAGCTCAAGTACGCTGCGGAACCGGGCAAGTTCAATGTGCAGATCGGCCTGGATTCCCAGAACGTTACGCAGCAGAGCTTTGAATTGCTGTAACTCTTCCAGGCAACACATAACCACTGTGGGAGCCGAGCTTGCTCCCACAGTGGTGTTTGGTGTGAGGACTATCCGCGGCGATCCAACAAGTTCACCACCAGTCGATCCACCCACCCCCACACCCGTTGCTTCATCCGCCGCCACAGCGGTCGGCGTTTCCATACCTCCAGGCTGACTTCCTGGCTCTGCGCAAAGTCCTTCTCAAAACTCGCCGCCACTGCCCGCGTCAGCCCAGGGTCCAGCGCCTCAAGATTGGCTTCCAGGTTGAAACGCAAATTCCAGTGATCGAAATTGCACGAGCCGATGCTGACCCAGTCGTCGATCAGGACCATTTTCAAATGCAGGAAACACGGCTGGTATTCGAAGATCTTCACCCCGCCCCTGAGCAATCGCGGGTAGTAGCGATGCCCTGCATAACGCACCGACGGGTGATCGGTGCGCGGCCCGGTCAGCAGCAGTCGCACGTCAATACCGCGCGCAGCCGCCCGACGCAATGAACGACGGACTTTCCAGGTCGGCAGGAAGTACGGCGTCGCCAGCCAGATCCGCCGTTGGCCGCTGTTCAGTGCGCGAATCAATGATTGCAGGATGTCCCGGTGCTGGCGGGCGTCGGCATAGGCGACCCGGCCCATGCCCTCGCCCATGGACGGCACGCGTGGCAGACGCGGCAAGCCAAAATGCGAAGCGGGTTTCCAGGCACGTCGATGCCGGTTGGCGATCCATTGGCGGTCGAACAGCAACTGCCAGTCGATGACCAAGGGGCCGGTGATTTCCACCATCACTTCGTGCCATTCGCTGGTGTCTTCGCCCGGCGTCCAGAATTCATCAGTCACCCCGGTGCCGCCGACCACCGCCATGCTTTGATCGACCAACAACAGCTTGCGGTGATCGCGGTAGAAGTTGCCCACCCAGCGCCGCCAGCTCAGGCGATTGTAGAAACGCAGCTCCACACCCGCCGCCGCCAAACGCTTACGCAAGGTCAGGGTGAACGCGAGGCTGCCGTAATCATCGAACAGGCAGCGCACGCGCACGCCACGTTCGGCAGCCTGGACCAACGCCTGAACCATCGCCTCGGCACAGGCTCCCGCCTCCACCAGGTACAGCTCCAGCTCGACCTGTTCTTCGGCACGGGCAATCGCGACCAACATCCGAGGGAAAAACTGCGGACCGTCGATCAGCAGTTCAAAACTGTTGCCTTCACGCCAGGGGAAAATTGCACCAGCCATGTCAGCGCGCCGTGAAAATCAGTACCGCGCTCACCGGCACCGACAAACTGATGGCCGACAAACCGGCGACGTTGCGCAAGTTTTCCAGGCCGGGTGCCAGGTCGAAATGCGCGGCATTGATCACTAACGGCTCGAGGGTCACCACCTGGAAGCGTCGGTCATCGAGACGGGTTGCCAACAGTTCGGCGGTGTATTCGTGTTGTTTGCCATGGAGGTTGACGGTCAGCGGCAGGCGCAATTCAAGTTGCGCACCGGGCGCCAGATCGTTGATCGGCCGCAGATCAATTTGCGCGGTGATCAGTGCTTCAGGGAAGGTCTGGATTTCAAACAGGTCCTTGCGCATGCGTTCATCGCGCAGCGGGATGCCGCTGTTGACCGAGTCCACCTCGACTTCGACCTCGGCCAGGCCCTTGGGGCTGACCTTGCCGTGCAGCACCAGAAAGCGCTGCACTTCGGAGATGTTGGTGTTTTTGGTACTGATGAACGACAGCCGCGAGGACTCGCCGTCCAGATACCAATCGGCATGGGCCGACAGGGCGGCACCGGCCAGCAGCAGGAAGGCGAGGGTTTTGCAGAGGGAGCGGTTGAACATAGAGACTCGTGGGGCAGATAAACCTGCACGAACCTTAACCGCCCGGGAGCGCATTGCAAACCGCGAAGATCAAAAGATCGCAGCCTGCGGCAGCTCCTACATGGGATTGCATTACGGCCATGCAATCGCGTCCCCACGAATGGAACCCGATCCTGTAGGAGCTGCCGAAGGCTGCGATCTGTTATGCCTTACGCCAACGCGTGCTGCACATCGCCGATGGTGGCGGCCAAACTGTTCAGGTGCAGGCTCAGTACCCGTTCCACCGGTGCCTGATCCATCGGCCAGTGCAGCGCCATGCTGCCAACCAGTCGGCCGTCGGCGCGGATCGGCAAGGCCACCGCCCGAATCAGAAACGGCAGGCGCACCGGGTATTCCCAGTAACCTTCGGTGCGCTGGCCGAAGCCCTGATGCAACGCCTGCTCGCTGGCGCTGAATAAGCTCTCATCGGTCAGCCGTTCACGACCGGCCAGTCGTTCCACTTCATGGGAATCCAGCTCGCCCAGACACGCCCGGCCCATGGCCGAATGAAACAGACTGGCGTGCTGGCCGACGATTTGGCAGTTGTTCGGGTAACGCTTGCGCAGCACCGTGGGGATCGCGCTTTCCATGACTTCCACCCGCTCGCCATCGAAGCTCGACAGGTCCGCCACCAGCCCGGCGCGCTCGCTCAACTCCAGCAACAGCGGTGCGGCACTTTCGACCAGTCGCCGCTTGAACCGCTGCTGACTGTCGCCAAACAAGCGCTTGGCGCACAGCCGATAACGCCGGTCGCTCAAACCACGATAAATCCAGCCTTGCTCCTGCAAGGTCAGCAACATGCGCGACACCGTGGCCTTGGGCAGGGTCGTCAGGTAGTGCAACTCTTCCAGACCTAACGCCTGATGCTCACCCAGCAGTTCGACGATGGCCAGGGCCCGTTCTACGGAACGTACGCTGCCGGTTTCTGCCTTGCTGTCCATGGTTTCGATCTCCCTAAGCCCTAATGGGATAGCCCGGATGGATGATCGCTTTATGCAGCAAGATGCGGGCCCGCTCAGTGAGTTCAGGCATTTTGCAGACAGCTCGGAGGCCGGCGCTTGACCCATTGAGTCAGTTGCTCATGGGCGTAAGCCAGTTGCAGCACCGCCCGATCGGCCTGGGCCGGGCCGATGATTTGCAGGCCCATCGGCAACCCGGCCGGGCTGAATCCCACCGGCACATTCATGCTCGGCAAACCGGCCAGGGTCGGCCCGATCACCACCTCCATCCAGCGGTGATAGGTGTCCATGGACTGCCCGCCGACGATGCGCGGCCAAGGGGTGTGTGCATCGAAAGGGAACACTTGGGCGGTGGGCAACAGCAGAAAATCGTAACGTTCGAACAACTCGTTCAAGGCCAGATACCAATCGCTGCGACTGACCGACGCCTGGTAAACATCCGCCGCCGTCAGGCGCAGGCCACCCTCGATTTCCCATTGCGCCTCGGGTTTGAGCAGGTCGCGTTTTTGCGGGTCGGCATACAACGCGCCGAGGCTGCCCTGCACCAGCCAGTGGCGGTGCACCAGCCAGGTCTGCCACAGGCGTGCCATGGAAAAGTCCGGCTGACAGGCCTGGACCCGGCAACCCAGCGCTTCGAAATCCTCGAGTGCCGATTCGCACAGGCTCAACACGCCCTCGTCCATTGGCAGATAGCCGTTGTAGTCCCCCAGCCAGCCCAGCCTTACGTCACTGAAATCCTGCAGCAGCGTGTCGCCAAAAATATCCGCGCTCTGCGTGAGCGACAACGGTACGCGCGGGTCATAACCGGCCTGAGTGCCGAGCAAACGGGCGACATCGGTCACGCTACGGCCCATCGGCCCTTCGGTGGCCAGTTGCTGGACAAATACATCCGGCGCAGGCCCGTGAGGCACGCGACCTTGTGATGGACGAAAACCGAACACGTTGTTGAACGCCGCCGGGTTGCGCAACGAGCCCATCATGTCGCTGCCGTCGGCCACCGGCAGCATGCGCAATGCCAGCGCCACCGCCGCTCCGCCGCTGCTGCCGCCGGCGATCAACGTCGGGTCGTAGGCGTTGGTGGTGGTGCCGAACACGCTGTTGTAGGTCTGCGAGCCGAGGCCGAATTCCGGGACGTTGGTCTTGCCAATGATGATCGCCCCGCAGTCACGAACCCGCGCCACGCTGATCGCGTCGTGTTGCGGGATCTGCATGGCAAACAGCGGCGAGCCCATGGTGGTGCGCAAACCGGCGGTGGCCGCCAGGTCCTTGATGGCTTGCGGCATGCCGTGCATCCAGCCGCGGGACTGGCCCTGATCCAACTGCCGGTCGCAGACGTCAGCTTCGGCCAGCAACTCATCGGCCGGGCGCAGCGAGACCAGCGCATTGACCTGTGGATTGAAGCGCTCGATCTGCGCCAGATACGCCAGCATCACTTCACGGCAGGAAACCCGGCGGGCATGAATCGCCTGCGACAACGCATCAGCGTCCATTTCAACAATCGGATGAATGCTCAAGGTTTCACCTCAAGGTTAAGTGCAGCGGATTTCTTGCTGCGGGGTGCTTCGTGCATGCAGTAAGTGCCCAATAGCGTCAGCACGCAAGCGAACAGGACATAGAAGGCCGGCGCCACGGGCGTCGCCAGCACCTTGCTGAGCCAGGTGACGATCAACGGGGCGAAACCGCCGAAGACCATGACCGCAACGTTGTAGGCCACCGACACCCCGGTGGAGCGCACTTCGATCGGGAACTGTTCGGCCAGCGCTGTCGGGGCCGGACCGAAGAACCCGCCGATTGCGCTGCATAACAACAGTTGCATCACCAGCAGACGTTCCACCGATGGCGCCGCCGCGACCCACACGTACAGCGGATACACCATCACGAAAAACGCCAAGGTAAACGCCATCAATACCGGGCGCCGGCCGAGCCGGTCCGACAGCGCGCCGGACAGCGGAATGACCACGGTCATCACCGCCACCGCGAGCATTTGCACCAGCAGGACCTGGTCCAGCGGCAGGCCGAGGTTCTTGTGGGCAAAGGTCGGCATGTTCACCAGCACCACGTAAAACGACACCGTTGCGCCGCACGCCAGGCCCATCGATACCAGAATGCTGCGCCGATGTTCGCGGATCACTTGCAGCAAGCTCGGACTCGCCCCTTTGGCCTGTTTGCGCGCCTCCAGAAACTCTTCCGGTTCCTCCATGTGCTTGCGAATCCACAGGCCCACAGGGCCGATCAACAAACCGAGGGCAAACGGAATCCGCCAGCCCCAGCTGTCCAGCGCCTCGGGGGTAAACAGATGCGTGACCAACGCCACCATCCCGGCCCCGGAAAACACCGCCAGGCATTGCCCGACCAACTGCCAGGACCCGTACAAACCCTTTTTATTCGCGGGTGCACTTTCCACCAGAAACGCCGTGGCGCTGGCGTATTCGCCGCCTGTGGCGAAGCCCTGGAGCATCCGTGCGACCACGATCAGTAACGGCGCGCCCATGCCGATAGCGGCGTAGTTCGGCGCGAACGCGATCAGCGCGATGGACACCGTCATCAGGCGGATGATCATCTGCATCGCGGCCTTGCGCCCTTTGCGATCGGAATACATGCCCAACAAAATGCCGCCCACCGGGCGCATGAAAAACCCGACGCCAAAGGTCGCCAGCGCCATCAGCAGCGACGCGTATTCGTCCTCGGACGGGAAAAACTGCCGGGCGATGATGCTCGCCAGGAAGCCATAAACGATGAAGTCATACCATTCCAGGGCGTTACCGATAACGGCGGCGACCACCTGCCGGGTGCGCGAAACGCCTGTGCTCGAAGTCTGCATGGGGAACTCTCCAAAAACCTGTTGGGCGATAACGGGCGCGGCGTGGCGCGCCCGGTCCGGCGGCAGTAGAAAGTGAGGTCGTCAGGCGGGCTTGAGCCAGCGCTCGGTCAGCGCCCCCCAATACGCCGCGCCCGTCAGCAGGATGTCGTCGTTGAAGTCGTATGACGGGTTGTGCACCATCGGCCGCGAAACGCCATTGCCAATAAACAGGTACGCGCCAGGACAGCGTTGCAGCATCCAGGCAAAGTCTTCGCTGCCCATGAGTTTTGGCGTGTTGCCGTCCACCGCGTCGGCACCGAGCAGCTCGACGCCGACCTGCCGGGCGAACTCGGTTTCAGCCGCATGGTTGACCAGCACCGGATAGGCCGGGCGATGTTCGATCCGCGAACTGCAACCGAAGCTGCGGGCCTGGGATTCGATGATCGCTCGCACGCGTTCGAGGGTTTTCTCCCGAATGTCGGCGTTCAGGGCGCGCAGGCTCAGGCGCAAGATTGCTTGCTGCGGGATGACGTTGGCGGCCTCCCCGGCCTGCAATGCACCGACGGTCACCACGGCGGCCTGCTGTGCGTCGATGTTGCGCGCGACCACGGTTTGCAGGGCCATGACCACACTCGCCGCCGCCACCAGCGGATCCACCGCCAGATGCGGCATCGAGCCGTGCCCGCCGACGCCCTCAATGGAGACCGTGAGCAAATCCTGCGAGGCCATCATCGGCCCTTCGCGAAAGCCCAAGTGCCCTGCAGGAAGTCCCGGCATGTTGTGCATGCCAAACAATGCGTCGCAGGGAAAACGTTCCAGCAAGCCATCGGCGAGCATCGCTTCGGCGCCGCCCTGCCCCTCTTCGGCGGGCTGGAAAATCAGGGTCAGGGTGCCGTCGAACTGACGGGTCGCCGCCAGGTAACGCGCCGCTCCCAGCAGCATCGTGGTGTGGCCGTCATGACCGCAGGCGTGCATGCAACCCTGATGCCGACTGCTGTAAGCCGCGCCGGTATTCTCGATAATCGGCAAGGCGTCCATGTCCGCCCGCAGCCCCAGTTTGCGTGAACTGCTGCCGTTGCGCAGGACGCCGACCACGCCGGTCTTGCCGATCCCGGTGTGAACTTCATAACCCCACTCTTCAAGGGATTTGGCCACCAGCGCCGAGGTACGGTTTTCCTCGAAGCCGAGTTCCGGGTGGGCGTGGATGTCCTGGCGCGTGGCGTGCAGGTCGCTGGCCACGTCGTTGAGCCAGGCAAGAATGTGCTGATGTCGGGTCATGACGATTGTCCTCGGGCCGGGTGTATTCCCGTTCTTTTTGTTCGCAGTGATTTCGCGACACATCAAGGCAGGTCGCGCTCACCGCTAGATAACCGCGAGTTCGGCGCGAGGACAATCGAATGTGGTTCCACTGCGTGGAACCTACTCAGGGATTCAGGCGGCAGCCTTGGCGCTCGCCGACCCACTCAGCGCTGTTGCTGCGACCCATGCCGCTGACGGTGACGCGCTTGCTGGCGGCGTCATCGGTAAAGCCACTGGTCGGCAGCCATTGCTTCACATAGCTGTGGCAATACTCGGTTGGATTGTTCATCACGTAACGGCACGAGCAATATTCCTTGGCGGTGTAGGCGCTGATGATGTCCGGGAACGCCCACAGCGCGACGCGTTCCTGCCAGATCCAGCCGAGCAAGGCGATCAGCAGGATCAACAACAGCGTGCTGAACGGTCGGTGACGAACAAGGCTGCGGCGGTTCATGGCTGCACCTTCGCGGCAAATGCCTTGAGCGCGAGTTTGAGCAACTCGTTGTGCTGGTAGCTGGCGTCGCGGTCATCGCCATAGCGCACGATCACCAGGTTTTCGCCGGGAATCACGTACATCGCCTGCCCCCAATGGCCCAACGCGGTGAAGGTGTCGTCGGGGGCATCGGGCCAGGGTTTTGCCGCGCCACCCGCCGCGCGGTTAAGCCACCAATGGCCGCCGGGCACGGCGTCGTCCTGATTGGCTTGATAGTGAGCGAACGGTTCGCGGTTGAAAGTGGTCCAGTCCTTGGGCAGCAATTGGCGCTCGCCCCAACGGCCGTCGCGCGCCATCAGCAGACCGACTCGGGCCAGATCCCTGGCGGTAAGGTAGGCATAGGATGACGCGACGAACGTGCCCGTGGCATCGGTTTCCCAGACGGCGTGACGAATCCCCATGGGTTCGAACAGAGCGGTCCATGGATAGTCCGGATAGCGGGTCGGGCCGACGATGTTTTTCAGCGCGGCGGCCAACAGATTGCTGTCGCCACTGGAGTAACGGAATGCCTGACCGGGTTTGGCGTATTCAGCGTGATCGGCGGTGAACGCGGCCATGTCCTGGTGTCCACGGGTGTAGAGCATCGCGACCACCGAGGATTTCAACGGCGCGTATTCATAGTCTTCCTGCCAGTCCAGGCCCGAGGCCCAGTGCAGCAGATCGGCCATGGTCATCGTCGGGTGCTTTTCCAGCGATGGATAAAACTTCAGTACCGGGTCCGTGAGCTTGAACAGGCCTTCGCCATAAGCCACGCCGAGGACTGTGGCCATCAGGCTTTTGCTGATGGACCAGGTCAGGTGCGGGGTGTCGGCGGTGGTGGGGTCGGCGTAGCGTTCGTAGATCAACTGACCGTCGCGGATCACCAGCAAGGCGTCGGTGCGGATGCCTTTTCGGGTGGCATCATCACGGGGTGGGAAGGCGTAAGTCTCCAGGGCTTGAAGCGCCGGCCCGGTGACTGTCGGGGCGGTCGACCATTGCTCGGCAGGCCAGTTTTCGGCCTGGACCGTGAGGCTGAACAACAGCCCGAAAATCAGCGACAAGCCTTTGAACATGGTGGGCGCTCGGGGGGATGGACCTGCTGAGCCTAGTCGAGATAGATGACAGTCTGGAATGTGTGTCGCCAATGAGGCCGCCTTCGCGGGCAAGTCGGGTCGCCGCACCGCTCGCTCCTACAGAATTTGCGCATACCTTGTAGGAGCGAGGCTTGCCCGCGAAGGGACCCGTCAATTCAACGAAGATCCCGCGAGTGCCTTGGTCAACCGTTTGCCCCGCGCACCCGCCGCCAAATCCATCACGCCCTGATCGCGCTGCCACATCGCGGCCCAATGCTGCGGGCCATCGGCCAGTGCCTGAGTCACCTCAGCCTTGAGCCCATCGAACTGCGCAAACAAGCCACCGAGCAATACATGCCCGGACGGATTATTCGGCGCCTGCCGGCTGACTTCCGCACACCCGGCCAGCAGCGCCAGCAAACGCAGTTGCAAGGCTTGCGGCCAGTCGCTGTCCTGACCGATGCCGTACAGCCAGGCGGTCATGGCGCTCAGCACATAGATGTCCTCAAGGGTACGGAACGGTTTGATGTAAGCCTCCCAGCCATCCCCCGCCAACAATTCGCACTGAGCGTTATCGAGAAACAGTCGACCGTGGCTGATGTCCGGCATCAACGCGATTGCCGGGAGTTTTTCCAGGCGCACGCCCGGTTCATCGGGATAGACCACCGCCAGGCTCAGGCGCGGTTTTTCTTCAGTTGCTTCACTGCGGGCAGCGATCAGCAGCCAATCGGCGGCATCGCCTGCAGTGACAAAATCCTTGCGCCCGCTCAGACGCAAATCGCTGAGACGGGTCTGCATGTCCGCCACTCGCAGGCTGCGTTGTTCGGTCGCGCATAACGCGCCGAGGCTCAGCGGCGCGCTCGGCCAGAGCATGCGCAACGCCGCCTGATACCCCACCAGAAACGCCAGCCCCGGCGTCGACATCAAACGCCCGCCAGCCACCGCCAGTTCGAATGGCGTGACGTTGCCCAACTGATGCAACAAGGTCGCGAACCCCTCGCCCAGGTCCGGGTTGGCGGGCAGACGATCGCGGCGGCGCAACAGGTTTTGCCAGGGCATAAGGGGCTTCTCAAAGGCTGTCATATAAGCATCACCAAAGCTTCATGGCGATGACACTGGGGCTACATAGCCTGACTTTGCACAACACGGCTGCATAAAGAAAGTCGATCGGCTGCAACCCAAGACGGGTGACCGGCCCGTACGGAGATTCGCAATGACTCAGATCGCCCGCATCAGCGACACCGGCAATGAACGCCGCCTGCAAGCCGAACGCCTGGTGGGCGCCGAGGCCTTGCAGGAAGCCCAGGCCCTGCGCTTCAACGTGTTCAGCGGCGAATTCAACGCCAAGCTGAAAGGCGCCGAGCTGGGTCTGGACATGGATGACTATGATGTTCACTGCGCCCACATCGGCGTGCGTGACTTGAACACCGGGCGTCTGGTGGCGACCACCCGTTTGCTCGACCACACGGCCGCCAGCAGCCTGGGCAAATTCTACAGCGAAGAAGAATTCAGCCTGCACGGCCTGGTCCACTTGAAAGGCCCAATCCTGGAAATCGGTCGCACCTGCGTCGACCCGGCCTACCGCAACGGCGGCACCATCGCCGTACTTTGGGGCGAACTGGCCGAAGTGCTGAACCAGGGTGGTTACAGCTATTTGATGGGTTGCGCGAGCATCCCGATGCAGGACGGCGGCATTCAGGCCCACGCGATCATGCAGCGCCTGCGCGAACGCTACCTGTGCACAGAACACCTGCGGGCCGAAC
Source organism: Pseudomonas sp. ZS1P83 (assembly GCF_054897825.1). Lineage (NCBI taxonomy): Bacteria > Pseudomonadati > Pseudomonadota > Gammaproteobacteria > Pseudomonadales > Pseudomonadaceae > Pseudomonas > Pseudomonas sp. ZS1P83. The sequence goes on along the minus strand of NZ_CM142706.1, from coordinate 639,441 downwards.
CGAAAAAACCGCTGCCAAGTCTCGACATCCCGTCCAACGTCATCGCCGAAATGCCACCGCTGCTCAAGGCCTATATGCGCCTTGGCGCGAAGATCTGCGGCGAGCCGTGCTGGGACGAAGACTTCCAGGTGGCCGACGTGTTCATCCTGCTCAAGCGCGACGAACTCTGCCCGCGTTACGCCAAGCACTTCAAGGCGGCCGTTTGATGAGCCGGTTACGGGTGTACGCGCGGATTGCGCGAGTGCTTGTGGTCGTCGCGCTGGGGTTGAGCATGGCCGGAGTGTTCGGGCTGTTCGAACGTTTGGGGATCGCTCATTCAATGGTCCGTCGACAACGCTGGTCGCGGTTCTTCATGGCGCGCTTGAGCAATGCCCTGCCCTTTCGCGTAACCGTGCAGGGTCAATTGCCGAAAGCGCCGATGCTGTGGGTCAGCAACCACGTGTCCTGGACCGACATTCCACTGCTGGGCATGCTCACGCCGTTGTCGTTCCTGTCCAAGGCCGAAGTGCGCACCTGGCCGGTGGCGGGCTGGTTGGCGGCCAAGGCCGGCAGCCTGTTTATCCGTCGCGGTTCAGGTGACAGTCAGTTGATCCGCAAACAAATGACCCGTCATCTGGAGCAGGAACATCCGCTGCTGATGTTCCCGGAAGGCACCACCACCGATGGCCGTTCGCTGCGTACTTTTCATGGTCGCTTGCTGTCTGCTGCGATCGATTCCGAAGTAAAGTTGCAGCCAGTGGCGATTCGTTATCTGCGCGACGGTGAGCTCGATTCGCTGGCGCCGTTCATTGGTGATGACGATTTGCTCTCGCACTTGATGCGCTTGTTTGCCAATGATCGGGGTGAGGTGGAGATTCATCTGCTCAAGCCGATTGCTTGCGAAGGTCGGGAGCGTGCAGCGCTGGCGTTCGAGGCACAGCAGGCGGTGCAGAAGGCGTTGTTTGGGGAAGTGGCGAAACCTGCAGAACCGCGACGTGCCGGCGAACTCATCGCCGCATAACGCTTTTGTAGGAGCGAGGCTTGCCCGCGAAGGGAACGCCGCGGTGTACCTGAGACACCGCGTTATCGTTCTTCGCGGGCAAGCCTCGCTCCTACAAGGATCGTGTCAGCGGTTCTGGGCAAAGTCCTGAAGCTGCGGATAGAACAATCTGAAGTCATCACTCAACGGCTCATACAACACCCGCAACTCCTGCATCGCTGCGGCCAGTTCCTCCGGCCGCGTCAACCGCCGCGAAATCCCCCGCAGCACCTGCTCCAGCACCGCGAACTCCCGGTAAGAACCCAACCAGTCATTGGCCATCATGTGCGGCGCGATCTGCGCCAGACGTTCCGGCAATTTCGGCTCGGCGGACAGAATCCGGTACACGTGCGAAGTAAATTGCTCCAGCGGCCGGTCGGCGTACAGGGTCCAGTCACGCGCCAGGCAATGGTCGAAAAACACGTCGAGCACGATCCCGGCGTAACGCCTGCGGGTCAGGGAAAACCGCGACAACGACACGTCCACCAACGGATGGCGGTCGGTAAAGACATCGATGCTTCGATGCAGCTGGATGGCCGCTTCGATCTCCGGATCGAACTGCCCTTGCAGTCGCCCTTTGACGAAATCGCCATACAGACTGCCGAGCAATTGACCGGGGCGCTGGCCACCGAGGTGCAGATGTGCGAGATAGTTCATGCGCGCAGCTTAGCACTGCGCTTCAAATATCGTTATAACCCGATATACCGAATCATGAGCGGATCAGAGCCAAATCATATTTGTGTATCGCGAAATAACGATTTAAAGTTCGCCTCATCGCGATATAGCGTTTTACTCATCACGAGCCCACACCATGACCATCAATCTCGACGAAATAATAAAAGCCCTGGCACACCCAGTACGGCGAGACATTCTGCACTGGCTGAAAGACCCGACCGTCGAATTCCCCGACCAGTCCCACAGCAACGAGCACGGCGTCTGCGCCGGGCAGATCGATCAACGTTGCGGTTTGTCTCAGTCCACGGTGTCCGCTCACCTGGCGACACTGCAACGCGCCGGCCTGATCAGCAGCCGCAAAGTCGGCCAGTGGCATTTTTTCAAACGCAATGAGGAAACCATTCAGGAATTCCTCAGCACCTTCAGCAAAGAGCTCTGACCCTTTACGTCAGTACGCCGATAAGGAATCAACAATGCCCCTCTCGCTACTCATTCTGGCCTTGAGCGCCTTCGCCATCGGCACTACCGAGTTCGTCATCATGGGCTTGTTGCCCGACGTGGCAGCTGACCTCGGCGTGTCGATCCCTGGCGCCGGCTGGCTGGTGACCGGTTACGCGTTGGGCGTGGCCATCGGTGCGCCGTTCATGGCACTGGCCACTGCCAAATTACCGCGCAAGGCTGCACTGGTAGTGTTGATGGGCATCTTCATCATCGGCAACCTGCTCTGTGCAATGGCGACCGACTACAACGTGCTGATGTTTGCCCGCGTGGTCACCGCCCTCTGCCACGGTGCGTTCTTCGGTATCGGTTCGGTGGTGGCGGCAGGTCTCGTTCCGGCGAACAAACGCGCTTCGGCGGTAGCTTTGATGTTCACCGGCCTGACCCTGGCCAACGTGCTGGGCGTTCCGCTGGGCACCGCGCTCGGTCAGCAAGCCGGCTGGCGGTCGACCTTCTGGGCTGTGACCGTGATGGGTGTGATCGCATTGATCGGCCTGATCCGCTTCCTGCCGGCCAAGCGCGATGAAGAGAAACTCGACATGCGCACCGAACTGCGCGCCCTCAAAGGCGCCGGGATTTGGCTGTCCCTGAGCATGACCGCACTGTTCGCCGCGTCAGTCTTCACGCTGTTCACCTATGTCGCACCTCTGTTGGGCGAAATCACCGGTATCTCGCCACGCGGCGTGACCTGGACCCTGATGCTCATCGGCCTGGGCCTGACGGTCGGCAACATCATTGGCGGCAAGCTGGCAGACAGAAGCCTGGCTGCAACGCTGATCGGTGTGTTCATCGCCATGGCGGTGGTTTCCACCGTGCTGACCTGGACCAGCGTTGCAGTGATTCCGACCGAAATCACCCTGTTCCTCTGGGCCACCGCGTGCTTCGCCGCCGTACCCGCCCTGCAAGTGAATGTCGTGACCTACGGCAAAGCGGCACCGAACCTGGTGTCGACCCTGAACATCGGCGCTTTCAACATCGGCAACGCACTCGGTGCCTGGGTCGGCGGCAGCGTTATCGCCCACGGCTACGGCCTGACTAGCGTGCCGCTCGCGGCCGCCGTACTGGCGGTGCTCGCCCTGCTGGTGACCCTGATTACTTTCCGTCAGAGCGGCGATCCCGAGCTGGCCCCTGCTACCCACTGATCTCTACAAGAGAGCTATTTCATGACGACTATTTTCGATCCAATCAAACTGGGCGACCTCGAATTGTCCAATCGCATCATCATGGCGCCACTGACCCGCTGCCGCGCCGACGAAGGCCGCGTGCCAAACGCGCTGATGGCCGAGTACTACGTCCAACGCGCCTCGGCCGGTCTGATCCTCAGCGAGGCCACTTCGGTCACGCCGATGGGCGTCGGCTACCCGGACACGCCGGGCATCTGGTCCAACGATCAGGTGCGTGGCTGGGCCAATGTGACCAAATCAATCCACGGCGCGGGCGGCAAGATTTTTCTGCAACTGTGGCACGTCGGCCGGGTTTCCCACGAGTCGTACCTGGGCGGTGAAGCACCGGTCGCACCGAGCGCCATTCAGCCAAAAGGTCACGTCAGCCTGGTTCGCCCACTGGCCGACTACCCAACGCCGCGAGCTCTGGAAACCGCTGAAATCGCCGACATTGTCGAGGCCTACCGCGTCGGTGCCAAGAACGCCAAGGCGGCCGGTTTCGACGGCGTGGAAATCCACGGCGCCAACGGTTACCTGCTCGACCAGTTCCTGCAGAGCAGCACCAACCAGCGCACCGACAACTACGGCGGCTCCCTGGAAAACCGTGCGCGCCTGTTGCTGGAAGTGACCGACGCCGCGATCGAAATCTGGGGCGCCGGACGCGTCGGTGTGCACCTGTCACCGCGCGCCGATTCCCATGACATGGGCGACGACAACCTGTCCGAGACCTTCACCTACGTCGCTCGCGAAATGGGCAAACGTGGCATCGCGTTCATCTGCTCCCGCGAGAAAGAAGCCGGCGACAGCCTCGGCCCACAATTGAAAGAAGCGTTCGGCGGACCGTACATCGTCAACGAACGCTTCACCAAAGACAGCGCCAACGCCTGGCTCGCCAGCGGCAAGGCCGATGCCGTGGCGTTCGGCGTGCCATTTATTGCCAACCCGGATTTGCCGGCACGCTTGAAGGCCGATGCGCCGTTGAATGAAGCGCGTCCGGAATTGTTCTACGCCAAAGGTCCGGTTGGCTACATCGATTACCCCACGCTCTAAGTAACAACTAAAACAATAAAGCTCTGACTCAAAAAGTCGGGGCTTTTGTTTTCAGCATTAAATATCCAGTACAACTTCCAGGCTTTCAAGACCCCTTCAAACTCTTCATATTTGGCAACAGGCTTAACAACCTGCCAATAAGTTAAAACTTGGGAGAGGCAGAGGATCAAGGCAAATCAGACACGCCTCATCGTCAAACTAAAAAACAATACCTCCCATGCTTTTGACGTTGGCGAAAACAATCTTTCGCTGACCGCTGATGAGCGAGACTATATAAAAATACTCCCCCGCGAAATTAAAGCATTCCATTGCGACTTCGATTACTCCAGGCAATTAGGAACACCCAGCAAGGACATGTTCAAGCACTCTATTTTATTCGGCGACCAGCGTCTCGGCTTCCGCGTTGACTTCGGGTTGCGCGTCAATGCTACTTTTGGTGTTTTTAGTCCGACACTGGCACCTGTTCGTACAAATAATGTTGTCTCCATTGGCGCCACCTCGATCCAATGCACGAGCCGAATTACTCGTGCGGAAGATGACGGCCCCTACAGCTTTAGCGTAGAGATCACACTGGATTGAGAATGCTGCCCCGTGGTTTTTTTGACGGCCATTCACATACCTTCACAAACGCTCAACAAAATCCCTACAAAATTCACAATTGTTTGCCTATCAACACAGACCGCATCGGTTTATAAAGGCCGTCGCGCCACAGAGCGTGAGCGATAGCATTGCTACGCTCACTTGATTAGTGACACAAACCGATTTCTGTATGTTGTTTCATTTGCGCAGGCTGGGGCTCAAGCGCAGCATGTCCAACCCTGTATCGACCCAGCGCTCGGCATCGATGTGCAGTTCAAAGCTGTCGGGCGCCAACAGCCACTGATACAGGATGCCGTCGATGTATGCATGCAGGCTGATGGCCGCGCGGGCCGTATCAAGGCTTTCCGGTAACTGTCCCCTATTGACCGCATTACTCAGGGCCAAGGCGATTCGCACGTTGCAATCAAGACTGACCGCTCGGCGCTGCTGGCGCAGGTCGCACATTTCATCGGTGAATTCGCACTTATGAAACAGAATCTCATTGATGCGTCGGGTTTTCGGGTCCAGGGCAACTTGATGAAACAAATGAATCAGCAGCTTGCGCATGCAACCCAAGGGGTCGAGTTCATCTTCGCTTTCACTGGCCTTGGCCATTTCATCCAGCGGCTCTTGCAAGGTATCCAGCATGGCCTGCACCAGATCCGCTTTGTTGCTGAAATGCCAGTAGATGGCGCCGCGCGTGACCCCCGCCAGGGTAGCGATATCCGCCAGTGTCGTGCGCGCCACGCCTCGCTCAAAAAAGGCTTTTTCTGCCGCTTCGAGTATCTGGCTACGGGTTTCTTGAGCTTCCTCTTTGGTACGACGAACCATGGCAGTACAACCTCAATCAGGATGCTTCAGCGATTTCTGACTATTCGCTGAACAAAAGTGGGGCAAGCGCTCTTAGGCGTCGTCCCCGGCCTACAATTCGGATCTTTGAACAGCTTTCGTGACGGTGTGGATACAAAGTCAAGGTGTTTACAAACAACCATGAACGTAAGTATATTGCTTAGCAAGCTACTTATCCACTCAGCGCACATTTTTTACCTTTCCACCTTTCGAGTGCGCAATTTGCGCGCCTGACCCGAGGATTTTCATGCAATTCAAGCCAGCTGTTACCGCTCTGGTCACTGCCCTCGCCTTGGCATCGCTGCTCAACGGATGCAAAAAGGAAGAGGCGGCACCTGCCGCACCACCCCCTCAGGTCGGCGTCGTTACTCTACAACCTCAAGCCTTCACCCTGACCTCCGACCTTCCGGGCCGTACCAGCGCGTACCGCATCGCCGAAGTTCGCCCTCAGGTTAACGGCATCATTCTCAAGCGACTGTTCAAGGAAGGCGGCGACGTCAAGGCCGGCCAGCAGCTGTATCAGATTGATCCGGCGGTTTATGAAGCCACCCTGAAAAGCGCCGAAGCCAACCTGCAGCAGACCAAATCGATTTCGGATCGCTACAAGCAACTGGTCAACGAACAGGCTGTTAGCCGTCAGGAATACGACACGGCCCTGGCCAACCGGTTGCAATCGGAAGCTACCCTGCAAACCGCGCAGATCAATGTGCGTTACACCAAGGTCTACGCACCGATCTCCGGTCGCATCGGCCGCTCGAACGTGACCGAGGGCGCGCTGGTCAGCAACGGCCAGGCCGATGCCATGGCAGTGATCCAGCAACTGGACCCGATCTACGTCGACGTGACCCAGTCTTCCGTGGAGCTGCTTGAGTTACGCCGCGAACTGGAAAGCGGTCGTCTGCAAAAATCTGGCGACAACGCGGCCGCGGTCAAGCTGACTCTCGAAGACGGCAGCCAGTACAAACAGGAAGGCAAACTCGAGTTCTCCGAAGTCTCGGTGGACCAGACCACCGGTTCCGTGACGTTGCGTGCGGTATTCCCCAACCCTGATCACACCCTGCTGCCAGGCATGTTTGTACACGCCCAATTGCAGGCCGGTGTGAACAGCGCGGCGATCCTCGCTCCGCAACAAGGCGTGACCCGCGACCTCAAAGGCACCCCGACCGCGCTGGTCGTCGGTGCGGACAACAAGGTCGAACTGCGTCATCTTAAGGCCAGCCGTACTGTCGGCAGCCAATGGCTGATTGAAGACGGTCTGAAGGCAGGCGATCGCCTGATCACCGAAGGGCTGCAATTCGTCAAACCTGGCGTCGAGGTCAAGGCCAACGAAGCGACGAACGTTGGCGCAAAGAACCCGGCCCCCGCACAGGCAGCTAACAAGGCTTCCAGCGGTAAAGGGGAGTAAACCATGTCGAAATTTTTTATCGACCGTCCGATTTTCGCCTGGGTAATTGCCCTGGTGATCATGCTGGTCGGGGCTCTATCGATCCTCAAGTTGCCGATCAACCAATACCCGAGCATTGCGCCTCCGGCCATTGCGATCCAGGTGACCTACCCGGGCGCGTCCGCACAAACCGTGCAGGACACCGTGGTGCAGGTCATCGAGCAGCAACTCAACGGTATCGACAACCTGCGTTATGTTTCCTCGGAAAGTAACTCCGACGGCAGCATGACCATTACCGCGACGTTCGAACAAGGCACCAACTCTGATACCGCGCAGGTTCAGGTCCAGAACAAACTGAACCTGGCCACCCCGCTGCTGCCGCAAGAAGTGCAGCAACAGGGGATTCGCGTCACCAAGGCAGTGAAGAACTTCCTGATGGTGATCGGCGTGGTCTCGCGCGACGGCAGTATGACCAAGGACGACTTGGCCAACTACATCGTGTCGAACATGCAGGACCCGATCTCGCGGACCGCCGGTGTCGGTGACTTCCAGGTCTTCGGTGCCCAGTACGCGATGCGGATCTGGCTCGACCCGGCCAAGTTGAACAACTTCAACCTGACCCCTGGCGACGTGAAAACCGCCATCGCCGCGCAAAACGTGCAGATTTCCTCCGGTCAGCTCGGTGGCTTGCCTGCAGTGGCCGGTCAGCAGTTGAACGCGACGATCATCGGCAAGACCCGTCTGCAAACCGCCGAGCAGTTCAAGGCAATACTGTTGAAGGTCAACAAGGACGGCTCGCAAGTGCGTGTCGGCGATGTGGCGGACGTCGGTCTGGGCGGTGAAAACTACTCGGTCAGTGCCCAGTTCAACGGCAGTCCGGCCTCCGGTCTGGCGGTGAAACTGGCCAACGGCGCCAACGCCCTCGACACGGCGAAAGCCCTGCGCAAGACCATCGAAACCCTCAAACCGTTCTTCCCGCAAGGGATGGAAGTGGTGTTCCCGTACGACACCACGCCCGTGGTGACCGAATCGATCAAGGGTGTGGTTGAAACCCTGGTCGAAGCGATCGTGCTGGTGTTCCTGGTGATGTTCCTGTTCCTGCAAAACTTCCGCGCCACCGTCATCACCACGATGACCGTGCCGGTGGTGTTGCTGGGTACCTTCGGGATCCTTGCGGCATTCGGTTTCAGCATCAACACCCTGACCATGTTCGGTATGGTGCTGGCCATCGGCTTGCTGGTGGACGACGCCATCGTCGTGGTGGAAAACGTCGAACGGGTCATGAGCGAAGAAGGCTTGTCACCCAAGGAGGCCACCAAGAAATCCATGGGGCAGATCCAGGGTGCGCTGGTCGGTATTGCGCTCGTACTGTCGGCGGTACTGCTGCCGATGGCATTCTTCGGCGGTTCTACCGGTGTGATCTATAAGCAATTCTCGATCACCATCGTCTCGGCCATGGCCCTGTCGGTACTGGTCGCGCTGATCTTCACCCCGGCACTCTGCGCCACCATGCTCAAGCCGATTCCGAAAGGCGAGCACGGCGTTCCGAAACGCGGATTCTTCGGCTGGTTCAACCGCAACTTCGACCGTAGCGTGAAAAGCTACGAACGTGGCGTTGGCAATATTCTGCGCAACAAGGTGCCGTACCTGCTGGTCTACGTGATCATCGTCGTCGGCATGATCTGGCTGTTCATGCGCATCCCGTCCTCGTTCCTCCCGGAAGAAGACCAGGGCGTACTGTTTGCCCAGGTGCAAACCCCGGCCGGCTCCAGTGCCGAGCGCACGCAAGTGGTCGTGGACGAAATGCGTGAGTTCCTGCTGCGTCCGAGCAAGGATGGCGGTGAAGGCGACGCGGTAGCCTCGGTGTTTACCGTGACCGGCTTCAACTTCGCCGGCCGTGGCCAGAGCTCGGGTATGGCGTTCATCATGCTCAAACCGTGGGGCGAACGTAACGCCGACAACAGCGTGTTCAAACTCGCGGCCCGTGCCCAGCAGCACTTCTTCACCTTCCGGGACGCCATGGTGTTTGCCTTCGCCCCACCGGCGGTACTGGAGCTGGGTAACGCCACCGGTTTCGACGTGTTCCTGCAGGACCGCGCCGGTGTCGGTCACGACAAGCTGATGGCAGCGCGCAACCAGTTCCTCGGCATGGCGGCGCAGAGCAAGGTGCTGTCACAAGTCCGTCCGAACGGTCTGAACGACGAACCGCAATACCAACTGGAAATCGACGACGAGAAGGCCAGCGCCCTCGGCGTGACGCTCACCGACATCAACAACACCCTGTCGATTGCGCTGGGCAGTAGCTACGTCAACGACTTCATCGACCGCGGTCGGGTGAAAAAGGTGTACGTGCAAGGCCAGCCGGGTTCTCGCATGAGTCCTGAAGACGTCAAGAAATGGTACGTGCGCAACAGCGCCGGCACCATGGTCCCATTCTCGGCGTTCGCCAAGGGTGAGTGGATTTACGGTGCACCGAAACTGTCGCGTTACAACGGCGTAGAAGCGATGGAAGTCCTTGGCACCCCGGCACCGGGTTATTCCAGCGGTGAAGCCATGGCCGAAGTCGAAGCCCTGGCGAAGAAACTGCCGGCCGGTGTCGGTATTTCCTGGACTGGTCTGTCGTATGAAGAACGACTGGCAGGCTCTCAGGCGCCGGCGCTGTTCGCGCTGTCGATCCTGATGGTGTTCCTGTGTCTGGCGGCTTTGTATGAAAGCTGGTCGATTCCGATTGCGGTGGTGCTCGTGGTACCGCTGGGGATTATCGGTGCGCTGATGGCGACCAGCCTGCGCGGTCTGTCCAACGACGTGTACTTCCTGGTGGGTCTGTTGACTACCATCGGTCTGGCGGCGAAAAACGCCATTCTGATCGTCGAGTTCGCCAAAGACCTGCACGAACAGGGCAAGAGCTTGCAGGAGGCAGCCATCGAGGCTTGCCGCATGCGGTTGCGCCCGATCATCATGACGTCCCTGGCGTTCGTCCTCGGCGTGGTGCCCCTGGCCATTTCCAGCGGTGCTGGCTCGGGCAGCCAACACGCCATCGGTACCGTGGTCATTGGCGGTATGATCACCGCCACGATCCTGGCGATCTTCTGGGTCCCACTGTTTTTCGTCACCGTATCGGCCATGGGGCAGCGTAAAACCGCTGACCAGGACGACGCTATTGAACCTTCTAAAGAGGCTGGCTTATGAGCAAGTCGCTACTCTCCCTGGCTGTTGCCGCCTTCGTGCTCGGCGGCTGCTCGCTGATACCCGATTATCAGCAGCCTGAAGCACCGGTGGCGGGCCAGTACCCGCAAGGTCCGGCGTATTCGTCGGCCCAGGCGCCTGCGCAGGCTGCCGCCGAACAGGGCTGGAAGCATTTTTTCCACGACCCGGCGCTGCAACAGCTGATCCAGGTCGCCCTGGAAAACAACCGTGATCTGCGTGTCGCGGCGCTGAACATCGACGCCTTTGCGGCTCAATACCGCATCCAGCGTGCCGATCTGTTCCCGGCGGTGTCGGCCACCGGCACCGGTAGCCGTCAGCGCGTCCCGGCTCGCGCCTCGCAGACCGGCGAAGCGGGTATCACCAGTTCCTACTCGGCCACGGTCGGCATCAGCGCCTATGAACTCGACCTGTTCGGTCGGGTTCGCAGCCTGAGCGAAGAAGCCCTGCAGAAATACTTCGCCACTGAAGAAGCACGCCGCACCACCCAGATTAGCCTGGTGGCCAGCGTGGCCAATGCCTACCTGACCTGGCAAGCCGACAAGGAGCTGCTGAAACTGACGCAGGACACCCTGGGTGCATTCGACGAGAGCTACAAGCTCACCGCCCGCAGCAACGAAGTGGGTGTAGCCTCGGCCCTCGACCTGGCCCAGTCGCGTACCTCGGTGGAAAACGCCCGCGCGCAACAGGCCAAGTACACACGTCAAGTCGCCCAGGATGAAAACAGCCTGGTGCTGCTGCTCGGCACCGGTGTCCCGGCCAACCTGCAAGTGGCCAAGCCGCTGGCTGACGACCTACTGAGCGACGTGCCGGCCGGCCTGCCATCGGATTTGCTGCAACGTCGTCCGGACATCCTCCAGGCCGAATACAACCTGAAAGCCGCCAACGCCAACATCGGCGCGGCACGGGCTGCGTTCTTCCCGAGCATCAGCCTGACGGCCAATGCCGGGAGCCTGAGCCCGGACCTGTCCGGTCTGTTCAAGGGCGGTTCGGGCACCTGGTTGTTCCAGCCGCAGATCAACCTGCCGATCTTTAATGCCGGCAGCCTGCGCGCCAGCCTGGATTATTCAAAAATCCAGAAAGACATCGGCGTGGCGAATTACGAGAAGTCCATTCAAACGGCCTTCCAGGAAGTCGCCGACGGCCTGGCCGCCCGCCAGACCTACACCGATCAGTTGCAGGCCCAGCGTGATTTCGTCACCGCCAACCAGGACTACTACCGTCTGGCCGAGCGTCGTTATCGCATTGGTGTCGACAGCAACCTGATCTTCCTCGATGCCCAGCGACAGCTGTTCAGTGCCCAACAGGTACTGATCACCGACCGTCTGGCGCAACTGGTCAGTGCCGTGAATCTGTACAAGGCACTGGGCGGTGGCTGGAACGAGCAGACGGCGAAGAACGAGACGTTGAAAGAAGAAGCGCCGAAGCTGAAGTTGTTCTGATAGCGCTGTAAAACAAGAAGCCCACCGATTGGTGGGCTTTTTTGCGTCGGACAAGATATTTTGCCGTTCGATAATCGCCCAAAACCCGCTTTCCCCGATTGAACCATCTGGTACATACCCCGCACCATTCGTCGCACAGGACCAATAACAACAGGTTCGACACCATGCCACCGCGCCCGGTCCTGTCCGGCTGATCCAATTCGTTTTTGTCCTGATTGCGGGGGCTGTACTCGGTGAAGCTCGATGGCGGTAAAGGCACTGGCGGTACGCAGTTGCTGCCGCTGGATCATGACGGTCGCCCGGCGGACAACTTCGGTCGCATTAACGTAGCGTTCAAGGCCAAGCTGTCGCAGACCGAAGTGAAGGTTGGCGAATGGATGCCGGTGCTGCCAATCCTGCGTTCGGACGACGGTCGATCCCTGCCGCAAACGTTCCGTGGTGGCCAGATCACCTCGAAGGCATCAGCGGCGACAACGTCAGGCGCCATAGTTACAACGGTGACCACTCACCTGTAGCAGCGGAAAAGTTGGCGGCGTGAGAACCGAAAAAAATGTCCAAAATTACTGGACCAGTTCAAGCCCGCTTGTGTCTTGCCAATCACTCCCGCGATTCAACCCCCAGCTCATCCCACACCGACTCCGCCAGATGGAACGTCGCATTCGCTGCCGGAATGCCGCAGTAGATCGCGCTCTGCATGATCACTTCCTTGATCTCGCCGCGGGTCACGCCGTTGTTGGCGGCGGCGCGCAAGTGCAGTTTGAGTTCTTCGTTGCGGTTCATGCCGATCAGCATGGCCATGGTAATCAGGCTGCGGGTATGACGCGGCAGCCCCGGACGGGTCCAAATGTCGCCCCAGGCATGGCGCGTGATCATTTCCTGAAACTCCGAGTTGAACTCGGTCAGAGCGTTCAGGCTGCGGTCGACGTGGGCGTCGCCGAGTACTGCACGGCGGACTTTCAGGCCCTCGTCGTAACGTTGTTTCTCGTCCACAGCAGTCCCCTTAATGAGCTGACAAAAACGCCAGTACTCGCTCGCTGAACGCAGCACCGGCCTGAACGTTGGACAGGTGTGCGGCATAGAACTCGGCGTACTCGGCGCCCTGCACGTGTTCCTGAATGAAGTGTCCGCCGGACGGCGGCGTGACCGCGTCTTCGGTGCCGGCGATGACCAGCAGCGGCACCTTGATCGAGGACAGTTGATCGCGGAAGTCTGCATCGCGCACGGCGGCACAGTTCGCGGCATACCCTTGATGCGAGGTGGCGGCCAGCATGTCAGTAATCTTCTTCGCGGCAGCAGGATTCGCTGCAGCAAAGTCCGGGGTGAACCAACGTGCAATCGACGCATCACGAAGGGCGACCATGGCCGCCGCGCCGTCACGCAGCACGGTTTCGATCCGGGGGTTCCACACCGACGGATCGCCGATTTTCGCTGCGGTGTTGCACGCCACCAGTTTGTGCAGACGCTGGCCAGCGTTGATCCCCAACCATTGACCGATCAAGCCGCCCATCGACAGACCGCAGAAATGCGCGCGTTCAATGTGCAGCGCATCCAGCAGCGCCAGCACGTCGCGGCCCAGTTGCTCGATGCTGTACGGACCCGGCGTAACCAGCGATTTTCCGTGGCCACGGGTGTCAAAACGCAGCACTCGGAAATGCTCGGAGAACGCCGCAATCTGCGCGTCCCACATGTGCAGGTCAGTGCCCAGCGAGTTGGACAGCACCAGCACCGGCGCATCCGCCGGGCCATCAAATTGGTAATGCAGTTCGCCCTCGGCGAGTTGTACGAAAGCCACAGCAATCTCCTTCAGGCAGTCAATGCAGAATGTTCAGCCACCGCTCGCTCGACCCAGGTATGGGCCCGACCGAGATAGTGGGCGGGGTCCAGCAGATGATCGAGTTCAGCATCCGACAGTTCGGCGGTCACTTGCGGCTCGTCGCCGAGTACCGCTCGCAGATGACGTTGTTCGGCCACTGCGCGCTTGCAGCATTGCTCCAGCAAATGGTGCGCCGTGTCGCGCCCCACTCGTTGAGCGAGGACGATACTCACCGCTTCGGCGAGCACCAGGCCTTGGGTCAGATCGAGGTTGCGGGTCATGCGTTCGGCGTCCACTTCCAGTCCCTCCGCCACCAGCAACGCTTGTTTCAGGCTGCCGGACACCAGGCAGCAAATCTCCGGCAGGGTTTCCCACTCGGCATGCCACAGGCCCAGGCTGCGCTCGTGTTCTTGAGGCATGGCGCTGAACAGGGTCGATAGCAAACCCGGAATGCGCGTTGCAGCGCCGATCAGCACCGCCGCGCCTACCGGGTTGCGTTTGTGCGGCATGGTCGACGAACCGCCCTTGCCCGGCGCCGAGGGTTCGAACACTTCAGCGGCTTCGTTCTGCATCAACAGGCTGATGTCGCGACCCAGTTTGCCGAGGCTGCCGGCGATCAATCCCAATACCGAGCCGAACTCCACCAAGCGATCTCGCTGGGTGTGCCAAGGCTGTTCCGGCAACGCCAGTTGCAACTCCTCGGCCAATGCCTGGGCAATTGGCATCGCCTGCTCGCCGAGGGCCGCGAGGGTTCCGGAGGCACCGCCGAATTGCAGCACCAGCAGTCGCGGTTTGAGTTCCAGCAGACGCTGACGGCTGCGAGTGACAGCGCCCAGCCAACCGGCGATTTTCATGCCGAGGGTGACTGGCGTCGCGTGTTGTAACCAGGTGCGCCCGGCCAGCGGTGTGGCGACGAAACGCAAGGCTTGAGTCGCGAGAGTTTCGCCCAGGTGCGCCAGATCGCTTTCGATGAGTTCCAGCGCCCGACGCAGTTGCAGCACCAAACCTGAGTCCATCACATCCTGGCTGGTCGCGCCCAGATGCACATAGCGCTCGGCTTCGGCATTGTTGGCCGCGATCTGTTGACCCAGCGCCTTGACCAACGGAATCGCCGAATTGCCCGCAGTGGCAATCGCCTCGCCGAGGGCGGCGAAGTCGTAATGCCCGGCCTGGCATGCCGCTTCAATAGGCGCGACAGCCGTTGGCGGAATCAGCCCTACGCGCGCCTCGGCCCGGGCCAGTGCCGCTTCGAAATCAAGCATCGCTTGAACCCGACCCTGATCGCAAAACACCTCACGCATATCGCGGGCAGTGAAATAGGCATCAAACAATTGATTGCCCGGTCGCTCGTTCATAAACGGTCCCTGGAGGCGTGGGCCGGTCAGGCCCACGGGTAAAGATCAAAGGTCGTGGTGCAATACTTCGACTGGCAGTGCAATCTCTGTGGCGAGGGGGCAAGCCCCCTCGCCACAAAATCTCCCTGACCAGCAGAGCCTTCATCACTCAATAATCAAAGAACACCGTCTCCGCATCCGTCCCTTGCAGAATCACATTCCACTGATATACACCCGAAGCATCCTGCTTCGCCAGCAACGTACTGCGGCGTTCAGCCGGCACACACTCCAGCAGCGGATCCGACACATTCGCCGGTTCGCCATCAAAGTAAATCCGCGTCAGCAAGTGCTTCACCAACCCGCGAGCAAACACCAGCACCACAAGATGCGGCGCCTGGGTCGTGCCTTTCAAGCCTTCGACCGTACCCGGCTTGATGGTGGTGAAACGAAAGCGTCCTTGCGCATCCACCGGCACCCGGCCAAAGCCTTCGAAGTTCGGGTCCAGGGGTTTGTCCTGATCGTCTTCGGGGTGGTCGTACTTGCCGGCGGCGTTGGCTTGCCAGACTTCCAGCATCGCGTCGTTGACGACGTCGCCGTTGCCATCGATGACTTGCCCGGTGATCGCCACTCGCTGGCCCAGGGTCTGTTCGACGGTCATGTCTTCGCGGTTCAGCCAGGTCAGGCCGATGTGGTAATACGGCCCGACGGTGTGGGACGTGGTCGCGTTCAGCGTCATCTTATTTCTCCATCGGCGTGGCTTCGCGGCCGCGCAAGACGATGTCCCAGCGATAACCGAGGGCATAGGAAGGGATGGTTTTTTCCAGGTCGAAACGGGCGATCAAACGCTCTTTGGCGCTGGTATCCGGTACGCAGTTGTAGATCGGGTCATAGGCCAGCAGCGGGTCACCCGGGAAATACATCTGAGTCACCAGGCGCGTCAGAATACTCGGCCCGAACAGTGAGAAATGGATGTGCGCCGGGCGCCACGCGTTGTGGTGGTTGCCCCACGGGTAGGCACCGGGTTTGATGGTCTGGAACTGGTACCCGCCATCGGCGTCGGTCACAGTGCGGCCGGTGCCGGTGAAATTCGGGTCCAGCGGCGCATCGTGCAGGTCGCGGGCATGGTTGTAGCGACCGGCAGCGTTGGCTTGCCAGATCTCCACCAGAATGCCCGGCACCGGCAAACCCTCTTCATCCAGCACGCGGCCGTGAATGATGATGCGCTCGCCCAGTGGCTCGCCCTTGTGCTGGGCGGTCAGGTCGTTGTCCTTCTCCTGCACACGCTCGGCGCCGATGGTCGGACCGGTAATTTCCGACAGCGAATGGGGCAAAAACACCAACGGCTTGGACGGCGAGCGAAGGTTGGTGGATTGATAGGCCGGGTGTAGGTATTCCGGCTGGGTGCCCTCTTGCGGGCGGCGGTAACCAGGCTTGTCAGTCATGAAACATTCCTCAGTTCTTATTAGTCGACGCTTCTTTTTCACAGCTAAACGCGTCAGACCCGTTCGATCGCCAAGGCCAGACCCTGGCCCACGCCGACGCACATGGTCGCCAGACCTTTCTTGCCACCGGTCTTTTCCAGCTGATGCAGCGCGGTCAGTACCAGGCGGGCGCCGCTCATGCCCAGCGGATGGCCCAAAGCAATGGCGCCACCGTTCGGGTTGACCTGGGCAGCGTCGTCCGCCAGTCCCAGTTCACGCAGCACCGCCAAACCCTGGCTGGCGAACGCTTCGTTGAGTTCGATCACGTCGAAATCGCTGACGGCCAGACCGAGGCGCTCGATCAATTTGCGCACTGCAGGCACCGGACCGATGCCCATGACCCGTGGTGCAACACCGGCGCTGGACATGCCCAGCACTTTGGCCCGGGCGGTCAGACCGTGTTTCTTCACCGCCTCGCCAGAGGCCAGAATCAATGCCGCCGCACCGTCGTTCACACCGGAAGCATTTCCGGCGGTGACTGTTTTGTCGGGACCGTTGACCGGTTTGAGTTTGGCCAGGGTTTCCAGCGTGGTGTCGGCGCGAGGATGTTCATCCTGACTGAAGACACTTTCACCCTTCTTGTGGGCAATGCGCACTTCAACGATTTCTTCGGCGAAAAATCCTGCAGCTTGCGCGGCTGCCGTCCGTTGCTGACTGCGCAGTGCGAAAGCGTCCTGATCGGCGCGGGAAACCTCGTAATCGTCGGCCACGTTATCGGCGGTCTGCGGCATCGCATCCACGCCGTACTGGGCTTTCATCAACGAGTTGATGAAGCGCCAGCCGATGGTGGTGTCTTCCAGCTTCATGTTGCGCGAGAACGCCGCATCCGCCTTGCCCATCACGAACGGTGCGCGGGACATCGACTCGACGCCGCCAGCAATCGCCAGCTCCATCTCGCCACTGGCAATGGCCCGGAAAGCGGTGCCGATGGCATCCATACCCGAGGCGCAGAGGCGATTGAGGGTCACGCCCGGAATGGTTTCCGGCAGGCCCGCCAGCAACAGCGCCATGCGCGCTACGTTGCGGTTGTCTTCGCCGGCCTGGTTGGCGCAACCGAGGAACACCTCGTCCACCGCGTTCCAGTCGACCGACGGGTTGCGCTCCATCAGCGCCTTGATCGGCACAGCGGCCAGGTCGTCGGCGCGAACCGCCGACAGGCCACCGCCGAAACGGCCGATGGGGGTGCGAATCGTGTCGCAGATATAAACGTCGCGCATCAGGCTTCTCCGGGTGCTTGACCGTGGGCCGCGGCAGTGCGGGCTTCCAGATCCCTGAGTGCGGTCAGTTCGACGACCGTCGGCTCAGCGGTATTTTCAACCGTCTCGGCAAAACGAATCGCCCAACCGGTAGCCGCGGTGACTTGCTCGCGGGTCACATCAGGGTGCAGCGCGGTGACCACGAATTCATGGGTGCCGGCTTCCGGTTCCATGATGCACAGGTCGGTAATGATGCCGACCGGACCTGCGCCCGGCAGCCCCAAACGCTTGCGCGAATCACCGCCCTCGACATGGCCAACCGAGGTGATGAAGTCGAGTTTGTCGACAAAGGAACGCGCCGACTGCTTGAGGATGATCAGCACACTTTTGGCCGAACCGGCGATCTCCGGCGCACCACCGGCACCTGGCAGGCGGACTTTCGGCTGATGGTAGTCGCCCACCACGGTGGTGTTGATGTTGCCGAAGCGGTCGACTTGCGCAGCGCCAAGGAAACCGACGTCGATGCGCCCGCCCTGCAACCAGTAGCGAAAAATCTCACCGGTCGGGACCACGGTATCGGCGGTTTCCGCTAGTTCACCGTCACCGATCGACAGCGGCAGTACACTCGGCTTGGCACCGATCGGACCCGACTCGTAGATCAGGACCACATCCGGCGAGGACGTCAGACGCGCCAGGTTGGCGGCTTTCGACGGCAGGCCGATGCCAACGAAGCACACCGAACCGTTTTTCAGACGGCGGGCAGCGGCGACAGTCATCATTTCATTGGTGGTGTAAGTCATTACTTCGCCTCCGAAGCAGCGGCCAGTTTGGCCTGGAACTCGCTGAAGTCAGCGCAGCCGTGGATGTACTCGTTGATCCACGCGGTGAAGGTTTCACGGTCGCGGGCAATCGGGTCCCAGGCCTGGTAGAAACGGTTATCACGCTCGTTGTAGCCGAGAGCGTAGGACGGATGCGCGCCGCCGGGAACGTGGCAGACCGCGCTCAACGCCCACGTCGGCAGAACACACGAGTTCATCGGTGCATTGAGGTCGTCGACGATTTCTTCGACGGTAACGATGCAGCGCTTGGCAGCCAACGCCGCTTCTTTCTGCACGCCGAGAATGCCCCAGAGCAGCACGTTGCCCTTGCGGTCGGCTTTCTGCGCGTGAATCACGGTGATGTCCGGGCGCACCGAAGGCACGGCCGCCAATACTTCGCCGGTGAATGGGCAGGTAACGGTTTTGATCAGCGGATTGACCTTCGGCAGGTCGGAACCGGCGTAGGCGCGCAGCACCGCGAACGGTAGGCCGGATGCGCCAGCGACGTAGGCATTGGCCAGGTCGGCGTGGCTGTGCTCTTCGATCTCCAGCGCGTGTGGCCACTGCTTCTCGACGGCGTCACGCAGGCGGTGCAGCGAACCGACGCCCGGGTTGCCGCCCCAGGAGAAAATCAGCTTGCGAGCACAACCGGCGCCGATCAACTGGTCGTAGATCAGGTCAGGCGTCATCCGCACCAGGGTCAGGTCTTTCTTGCCCTGGCGAATGATTTCGTGACCCGCCGCCGTAGGAATCAGGTGAGTGAAGCCTTCGAGCGCGACCGTATCGCCGTCGTTAACGAATTGCTTCACCGCGTCGTGCAGCGAAAGGATTTCAGCCATGGGGCAGGCTCCCGTTTGGTTATGAACCGACAGTGGAAGAAAAAGACGCGATGCGCAGCGCCGGAATGACTGAAGAGTAAGCCCCTGAAAAATGCCAAACAATCCGATAATCGACTGAGTGTTCGTTTATCGAACAGATTGTTATCTGGCTACCGATCTTCTGACCCTCGGACTCAGGTCGCATCCGAATGACTGACCATGCCCTTGATCACCACCGCCGTGGTCGCCAATGCCGCTGGAATCACCAGCGCTGTCAGCACCTGCTCGAAGTTCCAGCCAAGGCCCAGCAGTGTCGCGCCCATCCAGGCACCGAGAATCGCGCCGAAGCGGCCTATCCCGAGCATCCACGACACCCCGGTCGCTCGCCCCTGGGTCGGATAAAACCGCGCCGCCAGTGAAGGCATCGCCGATTGCGCGCCGTTGACACACATCCCGGCCACCAGCACCAACGTCGCCAGCAGCGTGATGTTGCCCAGGCTTTGCCCTACCGCGTAGGCAAACACCCCGGCGAGTAGATAGAAAATGCCGATAACCTTGTGCGGATTGAACCGATCCATCGCCCAGCCCACACCCACCGCGCTCAATACCCCACCAAACTGGAACAACGCGCCAATAAACGCCGCGTTCTCCATACTCGCGCCACTGTCACGCATCAGCGTCGGCAGCCAACTGGTCAGCAGATAAACGATCACCAGCCCCATGAAGTAAGTCAGCCACAGCAACAAGGTGCCGGTGCTGTAGGTGCCGGAGAAGATCACTGCGAAAACGTTGCGGGCCTTCACGGTTTTCTGTTCGGGCACGCTGAAGCTGGAAGCCTTGGCAACGACCGTCGGGTCGATGGGCGCCAGCGTCTTGCGCACCTTGTCGGTGCCGCGATTGCGCACTACGAGGTAGCGCGCCGATTCCGGTAACCAAAAGAACAAAACGACTGCGAGGATCAACGGCAGAATCCCGCCGATCAGCAGCAGGCTGTGCCAGCCAAAGGCGGGGATCAGCTTGGCGGAAATGAAACCGCCGCCCGCCATGCCGAGATTGAAGCCGCAGAACATGCTGGTCACCAACAGGGACTTCTTACGCTCCGGGGTGTATTCGGACAGTAGCGTCGTGGCGTTCGGCATGCCGGCGCCAAGGCCCAGGCCGGTGAGAAAACGCAGTACCAGCAGCTGATCAACGTTGGTGCTGTAAGCCGAAGCCAGGCTGAAAGCGCCGAACAACAACACCGCGCCCACCAGTACGACTTTTCGCCCGAAGCGGTCAGCCAACGGGCCAGAACCCAGTGCGCCGAAGACCATGCCGATCAGCGCAGCACTCATTACCGGGCCAAGGCTGGCGCGGTCGATACCCCAATCCTGAGACAGGGCAGGCGCGATGAAGCCCATCGCCGCCGTATCGAGGCCATCGAGGAAAACAATCAGGAAACACAGGATGACCACTCGCCACTGGTAGCGCGAAATGGGTTGAGCATTGATGAAGGACTGCACGTCGAGGCAGTTTCCTACAGCAGACTGAGGCTGGTTCATTATTTTTATCCACGCAAGAACGCAGTCGGACAGGTGCCAGCCAAGGCTGGCGCTGCCGCGACATTAGTGATCTTGGGGAAAGAGCGTCAATTCGATAAACGCGAGTCTGTGCGTTTATCGAACATCTTAGTGGACGGTTCAGGCGAAGAGTTGTGCACTAAGGTCGCGGCTGGCGCTCAGAAGGCCCGGAAGAAAGCGCTGCTCCAGCTCGTTGCGGCTGACCCGGCCAGCGTGGGTACTGACGTTCAGCGCTGCGACCACTTGCCCGGAAGCGTCGTACACGGGAACGGCAATCGAGCGCAGGCCCTGTTCCAGTTCCTGATCGACGATGCACCAACCTTGCTGTCGCACCTCTTGCAGGCATTCGAGCAACGCCTCGGGGGTGTGCAGGGTTCGGCTGGTCTTGGCTTGCAGCTCTGCATGGTCGAGGTACTCGCGCAGTGACGTATCGTCCAGCGCCGCGAGAAGAATCCGACCCATCGAAGTGCAGTAGGCGGGCAGACGTCCACCCACCGACAAGTCGACGGAAATCAATCGCTGAGTGGTGGCCGAACGAGCGATGTACAAGATGTCATCGCCCTCCAGAGTGGCCATGTTGCAAGCTTCATGGAGTTGCTCGCTCATGCGGTCCAGGTAGGGCTGGGCGGAAGCAGCCAACGGAGTCGAGGACACATAGGCATGGCCGAGCGTCAGCACTTTGGGTAGCAGCGAATAGGTGCGGCCGTCGGTGGTGGCGTAGCCGAGTTTAATCAGCGTGTGCAGGCAACGTCGCACAGCGGCGCGGGGAATTTCCGTGCGGTGGCTGATCTGGGCAATGGTGAGGTGACGTTTGCGTTCCTGGAACGCTTGCACCACGGCCAGGCCTCGGGCGAGGGACGTCATGAAATCGGGGTCGCCGGTCAGTGCCTGGATCCGCTTGGCGGGCGAGGCAACGATCGGCGGCGCCACTGAAGCGAAGGAATTGCGCATTTGATCGTTCATACAAGGTCCTTTTCCCACACGGATCAGCGGCTATTACACGCGGCAGCCAGCCTCTCACACAAGCCCGAGCAACCAAGACTGTTCGATTATCGAACCATCGACCGATAATCGCAATCGACTCTCATCTGGGCCAGCCGACTATTGAACGGGTTTGCACCCCCCTATGACCTATTTTTACACTGGCTCGGGCGCAGACTAAAAGGGTCGATGTAATTGCCTTAACTTGTTCAACTGAATGGCGTCAGAAAGACATCACTGTAAATTCGGCGTCGCCGAGCGACCTAGTTAGCCGTAAAAGTTGCGAGTACCTAAAACAATCACACATCAAGACCCACTTTTAACTCTTTGCCGATAGTGTTCTTCAAATCGACCGCTATAATGCAATTCAGTGGCGACCGGTTTTTAATTTCCGATTCCGCCACCCGGTAGCGCGATGTTCCATTGCCGCTGCTTGCAGCAAGCGCCTGACGCTCATTTCATATGCTTCGCCAAAGCGTTCGCTGAAACAGGAAACTGATGCTACGTCAGCTGTTTGTCTCTGGTGCGTGGCCGCCTGCAACATGGAAGTATTGATCTCAATGCCGTAAAAACGATGCCTTCATCGGCCTTGTCTTTTCGGCGAGCGTAGTCAATACATTTGATGCAACGCGTTTCACCAGAATTTAACTCAACTCAATCAGGTAGCACTGTGACGAAAGACGAACTGCGCGCGGAACTTGAGCGCCAGGAACAACGTTACAAGGAAGTTTACGGCGGGGAAGTCACCACCTACGCCGCTCAGCCCGAACCAGAGCGCAAACCCTGGCGTAAACGCGCCACTGTTCAGGATCAGGCTTTCACTCAAGAATTGCAGAAAATGGAAAAGGAACTCAAAGCCGAAGAGCCATAACCGCCTTGGCCTGAATTCTTCAAGGGTCTGCGTCTGCACCCGCTA
Source organism: Pseudomonas sp. ZS1P83 (assembly GCF_054897825.1). NCBI lineage: Bacteria > Pseudomonadati > Pseudomonadota > Gammaproteobacteria > Pseudomonadales > Pseudomonadaceae > Pseudomonas > Pseudomonas sp. ZS1P83. The sequence continues at coordinate 616,663 of NZ_CM142706.1, read as the reverse complement.
CAAAGCGGGATGTATCGATGATGCCTTTCGCGCCCGCTATGAGCGGGCAGCGGCCACCTCACCTACCGGATGAGGCAAATGGCTCATGTCTGGCCCTCTTTTCAGATATTTCACACAAGCTTTCAAATCTCTTCTCCCCACGAGAGGAACCCTTGTGGCTGCTGCCTTTTCAAAGAAATTCAATGACTTGAAAAACCCCGCCAAAACCTCGGGCTTAGGCTGTCGTCACAAACTAATTCATTGAAGAATGTTACCGATGAGCACCTAGTGCATCGATTAGCAGTCTTTTCTGGCATAATCGCGCCCCCTCACGACCGGGTCAGAAAACCTTCATGATCGATTTATTCAGCGGACTGGATGCTTGGGTGCTTGTGAGCCTCTTGCTCGCCCTGGCCTTTGTCCTCGCCTTCGAGTTCATCAACGGCTTTCATGACACCGCTAACGCGGTGGCTACTGTTATCTACACCAAAGCCATGCCGCCCCATCTGGCGGTGTTCTTTTCCGGTGTGTTCAACTTTCTCGGCGTGCTGCTGGGCGGTGTCGGCGTAGCCTATGCCATCGTCCACCTGCTGCCGGTAGAGCTGCTGATCAATGTGAACACCGGTCACGGGCTGGCCATGGTGTTCTCGCTGCTCGCCGCCGCTATCACCTGGAACCTGGGCACCTGGTACTTCGGCATTCCGGCTTCCAGCTCCCATACGCTGATCGGGTCGATCCTGGGTGTCGGCCTTGCCAACGCCTTGATCAACGACATTCCGTTGGCTGATGGCGTGAACTGGCAGAAAGCGATCGATATCGGTGCCTCCCTGGTGTTCTCGCCGATGGCCGGCTTCCTGGTTGCAGCCCTGATATTGATCGGCCTTAAATGGTGGCGTCCGCTGTCGAAGATGCACAAGACGCCGGAACAGCGCCGCAAGCTCGATGACAAGAAGCACCCCCCGTTCTGGAACCGTCTGGTACTGGTGATCTCGGCCATGGCCGTGAGCTTCGTGCACGGTTCCAACGATGGCCAGAAAGGTATCGGCCTGATCATGCTGGTACTGATCGGTATTGTCCCGGCGCAGTTCGTACTTGACCTGGGCAGCACCACCTACCAGATCGAGCGGACCCGCGATGCGACCTTGCACCTGAGTCAGTTCTACAAGCGCAATGCCGCAACACTGGGTGACTACCTGGCCCTGGGCAAAAGCGTGGAAGGCGATCTGCCGGAGAAGTTCCGTTGCAACCCGCAACAGACCGAACCGACCATCGACGCTCTGCTCGGCACCCTTAAAGGTGTCGCTGACTACCACTCCCTGCCGTCGGAAAGCCGCATCGAAGTGCGCCGTTATCTGCTCTGCCTGGACGACACGGCGAGGAAAGTCGGCAAGCTGCCAAGCCTCAACGCCCGTGAAAAGGCTGACCTGGACAAGCTGCGCAAAGACCTGACCACCACCACCGAATACGCCCCGTTCTGGGTGATTCTGGCGGTGGCTCTGGCGCTCGGCCTGGGCACCATGGTCGGTTGGAAACGCGTGGTTCTGACCATCGGCGAGAAGATCGGCAAGCAAGGCATGACCTACGCACAGGGCATGTCTGCACAAATCACCACCGCGTGCATGATCGGCCTGGCCAACATCTTCAGCCTGCCGGTTTCCACCACCCACGTCCTGTCCTCGGGCGTGGCCGGCACCATGGTCGCCAATAAAAGCGGCCTGCAAGGTGGCACCGTCAGAACCATCCTGCTGGCCTGGGTCCTGACCCTGCCAGCCACAGTGGCCCTGTCGGCCGGCCTGTTCTGGCTGGCATCGAAGGCACTGGGCAGCTGATACATAGCCGCACAAAAAAAGGCGCGTCCCGTGAGGTTCGCGCCTTTTTAATGCTGCTGGAAAGTTGATCGTTCCCACGCTCTGAACGATCAAACAATAAAACCGAGGTCAAAAAAAAGGGCAACCGAAGTTGCCCAAAATGCCTTGCGTGCTCATTGCTTCCAGAAAGACCTACGGTTTGCGCTTATGCGAATCCTTCCAGATAAAAAATCCAAACCCTGCAAAAAACATAACCATGAGGCCGACAGTCAGCACTCCGGCGATCACCACGTTATCGAAAAACATGACTGGCCTCCTGCAGTTGCCTTGTTGCGATAGGGCTAAGTTAACCAATCAGGCAGGAAAGAAAATTGACCGGGATCAATGTCGCCCGAGACTGGGCGTAAAGGAGGGGAAATAACTGACCTGCATCAACCGACGCAGGGTGTTTCAACGCTTTTTCGGCTTGTTCTTCGGCTTCTTCTTCGCTTTACCCAACGGCATGGCTTGTTCGAACGCCTGGCGTACTTCGTTCAAGCGCTTTTCATTAAGGTCATGAACCCGCTTGGCGCGTTCGGAGTTCAGGTCGATCAGCTTGTCGTCTTGGCTCATGGTGCTCAGTGCATCGCTTGTAGTGAAATTCAGCTGCCGTATCGGCAGGCAAGGATGTGCCAATAATGAGGTCTGATGGCAGCGCTGACCAGCCACCCCCTCAAATCTGGATATCGACCCACAAACCCTGCCGAGGCTGATCTTCCATCAACGGCGCCACCGGCACGGTATTGTCGGCGTTGAGGTCGTCCCCGGGAATCGCCAGGTGCTCTTCGGGATCTTCATCAGCTTCACGGCGACGTCGGTCACGTTCCTGCTGCCGGCGCTGCTCCTCCCGTAGCTGCAAGCCCGCTTCTTCGGGGTCGCGCTTTTGCAGGTCGATAGTGCTTTCGTTGGAGCTTTCCTGCACCGGCACCACAGGTGGAATATCCGGCCGCTGGCGAATCGGATCCTGCTGTGAGGTGATCGGCACAGCACTCAGGGGGAGCATCGGTGGCAGCATAATTATTAGTCTCCTGTCAGCAAGCTGTCGGCTGCGGGGATGGCGACTTGAGCCATCGGTCGCAAATTGTGACCCGGTTGGCACTGTAGGTGCCGCCGCTCGCTGCGATCTTTCATCGGACAACACAGAACTCAAGTGTTCCCGAAAATCAAAAGATCGTCCGGCGTCGGCATCGCCTACGCACGTAAACCTTTGGTCTGCAGGCCCGATTCCGTTAAGATAGCCCGCTTTTTCAAGGTGGGAGTCAGGCAGCATGGCGCAGCAGTATCAACCGGGGCAACGCTGGATCAGTGACAGCGAAGCCGAGCTGGGTTTAGGCACCGTTCTGGCACAGGACGGCCGCTTGTTGACCGTGCTCTATCCGGCCACTGGCGAAACTCGCCAGTACGCGCTACGGAATGCGCCCCTCACCCGCGTGCGGTTTTCGCCGGGTGACTCGATCACTCACTTCGAAGGCTGGAAACTGACCGTCCAGGAAGTCGACGATGTCGATGGCCTGCTGGTCTACCACGGCCTCAACGCTCAAAACGAAGTGGTCACCCTGCCGGAAACCCAGCTGTCGAACTTCATTCAGTTCCGTCTGGCCAGCGACCGTTTGTTCGCCGGGCAGATCGATCCGCTGGCCTGGTTCTCCCTGCGTTACAACACCCTGGAACACACCAGCCGCCAATTGCAATCCTCCCTTTGGGGTCTGGGCGGCGTGCGTGCGCAACCGATCGCGCACCAGTTGCACATCGCCCGTGAAGTCGCCGACCGCATCGCGCCGCGGGTTCTGCTGGCGGACGAAGTGGGCCTGGGTAAAACCATCGAAGCCGGTCTGATCATCCATCGCCAACTGCTCTCAGGCCGCGCCAACCGTGTGCTGATCCTGGTTCCGGAAAACCTTCAGCACCAGTGGCTGGTGGAGATGCGCCGCCGCTTCAACCTGCAAGTCGCGCTGTTCGACGAAGAACGCTTCATCGAAAGCGATGCCGCTAACCCGTTCGAAGACACCCAGCTCGCGCTGGTTGCACTCGAGTGGCTGGTGGACGACGAGAAGGCTCAGAACGCGCTATTCGCGGCAGGTTGGGACATGATGGTCGTCGACGAAGCGCACCACCTGGTGTGGCACGAAGAAAAGGCCAGCCCGGAATACACCCTGGTCGAACAGCTTGCTGAAACGATCCCGGGCGTACTGCTGCTGACCGCGACCCCGGAACAACTGGGTCAGGACAGCCACTTCGCGCGTCTGCGCCTGCTTGACCCGAACCGTTTCCATGACCTGCACGCCTTCCGCGCCGAGAGCGAAAACTATCGCCCGGTGGCCGAAGCCGTTCAGGAGCTGCTGGACAAGGGACGCCTGTCGCCTGAAGCGCACAAAACCATTCACGGCTTCCTCGGCAATGAAGGCGAAGCCCTGCTGACCGCCGTCAACGATGGCGACACTGAAGCCAGCGCCCGCCTGGTCCGCGAACTGCTCGACCGCCACGGCACCGGCCGCGTGCTGTTCCGTAATACCCGCGCCGCCGTGCAGGGTTTCCCGGAGCGCAAACTGCACCCGTACCCGCTGCCGTGCCCGGCTGAATACCTCGAACTGCCGTTGGGCGATCACGCCGAGCTGTATCCGGAAGTCAGCTTCCAGGCCCAGCCGGACGCCAACGAAGAAGAGCGCTGGTGGAAATTCGACCCGCGTGTCGAGTGGCTGATCGACACGCTGAAAATGCTCAAGCGCACTAAAGTGCTGGTGATCTGCGCCCACGCCGAAACCGCCATGGACCTGGAAGACGCCCTGCGTGTGCGTTCCGGCATCCCCGCCACGGTGTTCCACGAAGGCATGAACATCCTCGAGCGTGATCGCGCCGCCGCCTACTTCGCCGACGAAGAGTTTGGCGCACAAGTGCTGATCTGCTCGGAAATCGGCAGTGAAGGTCGCAACTTCCAGTTCTCGCACCACCTGGTGCTGTTCGATCTGCCGTCGCACCCGGACCTGCTGGAGCAGCGTATCGGTCGTCTGGACCGGATCGGCCAGAAGCACATCATTGAAGTGCACGTGCCGTACCTGGAAACCAGCCCGCAAGAGCGGCTGTTCCAGTGGTACCACGAAGCATTGAACGCATTCCTCAATACCTGCCCGACCGGCAACGCCTTGCAGCACCAGTTCGGCCCACGTCTGCTGCCGTTGCTGGAAAACGCCGACGACGGCGAGTGGCAAGCGCTGATCGACGAAGCCCGCGCCGAGCGCGAGCGTCTGGAAGGCGAGTTGCACAGCGGCCGTGACCGCTTGCTGGAGCTCAACTCCGGCGGCGCTGGCGAAGGTGATGCGCTGGTCGAGGACATCCTTGAGCAAGACGATCAGTTCGCCCTGCCGATCTACATGGAAACCCTGTTCGACGCGTTCGGCATCGACAGCGAAGACCACTCGGAAAACGCACTGATCCTCAAACCTAGCGAAAAAATGCTCGACGCCAGCTTCCCGCTGGGCGACGACGAAGGCGTGACCATCACTTACGACCGCAACCAGGCGCTGTCTCGCGAAGACATGCAGTTCATCACCTGGGAACACCCGATGGTTCAAGGCGGCATGGACCTGGTCTTGTCCGGTTCCATGGGCAACACCGCCGTGGCGCTGATCAAGAACAAGGCGCTGAAACCTGGCACCGTGTTGCTGGAACTGCTTTACGTCAGCGAAGTGGTTGCCCCGCGCTCACTGCAACTGGGCCGTTACTTGCCGCCGGCGGCGCTGCGCTGCCTGCTCGATGCCAATGGCAACGACCTGTCGACCCGGGTCTCGTTCGAAACCCTTAATGATCAGCTGGAAAGCGTACCGCGCGCCAGCGCCAACAAGTTCATCCAGGCTCAGCGCGATCAGCTGACGCCTCGGATCAACGCCGGCGAAGAGAAGATCTTCCCGCGTCACGCCGAGCGCGTGGCTGAGGCGCAACGTCGTCTGGCCGCCGACACCGACGAAGAACTGGCGCGCCTGACCGCTTTGCAAGCGGTCAACCCGACGGTGCGCGACAGCGAACTGGTTGCCCTGCGCAAGCAACGCGAGCAAGGCCTGGCCATGCTCGATAAGGCTGCCCTGCGACTGGAAGCGATTCGGGTGTTGGTGGCGGGTTAAGTCCCCTGCTCCACTTTGCTAAAAAAAAGGCCCGCAGCGATGCGGGCCTTTTTTGTCCACTCGTTCCCACGCTCTGCGTGGGAATGCAGCCCGGGACGCTCTGCGTCCCTTTCGAGAGCTGGAACGCGGAGCGTCCCTTGAGGCATTACCACGCAGAGCGTGGGAACGATCATTTACGCAGTGACCGCCGGGATTTGTGGCTCAACCACCGCCACCAATCCTTCTTTCATCCGCTTGGCATCGCGCACAAAACACCGCGAAGCCAGGAACAGAAACACCATGGTGAAAAACAGCGCCACCGGGATCAAATACATCGCGTCATGCAAGCCGACAGCCTTGAACGCCTCGGTCATCTGTTCGGCACCGGCCGAGAGCATCGCCGTGTGCGCAAAGTGGTCGGACAAGCCGCCCACCACCACCGGCCCCAAACCGCCACCCAGCAAATATAACCCGGCAAAGAACAGCGCCATGGCCGTGGCCCGCAAGCGCGGCTCGACTACGTCCTGAATGGCTGTGTAAACGCAGGTGTAGAAGTTGTAGGCAAACAGCCAGCCCACACTGAACACCGCCACAAACACCCCGATCTCGATCCGCCCGGAATGCAGCGCCCAAGCGGTGCACACCGTCGAGATGATCAAGCTGAATGCCGCAAACAGCAGACGACCACTGGCCACCCGCTGGTGAATCTTGTCAGCGACCCAACCGCCCAGTGTCAGGCCGAACAACCCGGTCACGCCGACGATCACCCCGGTCGCCACCGCCGCTTCCTGCAACGGCATCAGGAAGTAACGCTGCAGCATCGGCACCAGAAACGAGTTGCAGGCATACGTGGCGAAGTTGAAGCACAGCCCCGCCATCACCAGCCACAGGAAAGTCGGCACCGCCAGCACCCGACGGATCGGCCGGTCTACGCGTTCCTGCGAAACCTGCACGCTTTCCGCGGCGCCGCGTTTCGGTTCCTTGATGAAGAACATGAAGATCGCCAGGATCAGCCCCGGCACCGCCGCGATGAAGAACGGTGCGCGCCAGCTGTCGAAGGCCTTGACCATGGCGCCGATGGTGAAGAACGCCAGCAGCAGGCCCAACGGCAGCCCCAGCATGAAGATACCCATGGCCCGCGCCCGGCGGTGGGCCGGGAACAGGTCGCCGATCAGCGAGTTGGCGGCCGGTGCATAACTGGCTTCACCGATGCCGATGCCCATGCGCACGATCAGGAAACTCCAGAAACTCCCCACCAGTCCGTTGACCGCTGTCAGCCCGCTCCAGGCCGCCAGGCCCCAGCCCATCAATTTGCTGCGCGAACCGGTATCGGCCATCCGCCCCAAGGGCAGGCCGGCAATTGCATAGACGATCGTGAAGGCGGTGCCGATGATCCCCAACTGAAAGTCGCTGAGGTGCCATTCCATACGGATCGGCTCGATGATGATGGCCGGGATGGTGCGGTCGAAGAAGTTGAACAGGTTGGCGAGGAACAGCAGGAACAGAATGCGCCAGGCATTCGCCGCTTGGGTCGAGTTCTGCATGGGTCCGTCTCTTTTATTGTTATTGGGGCTTCACTGCCAGCGCATCCGAGCCCGGGACCTGCAATTTAGTCAGGCCCGCCAGAGCTGTCTGTCATTATTTGTAAAGCTGATATCCGCCCATGGAAGATGTCGCAGCCCGTGCAACAGTTTATTTCCAAACGCTCTAACGTTCATTTCAAAATGGTTGCGGCCAATGTGCCACTATCGCTTGCACTCTTTACACGCCCTCTATACTCCAAAGCATTCGCCAGCGTTCATGGCGCAGCCAGGATGACAAAGACGGGGCATGCTATGGAGTGGCTTGGTTTGCTTTTCATTACCGAGCTTCCGAAAAGCGGACAGGTAATGCTCAATTGCGCACATGACCCTTTTCTGGTGTTACTGGCTTATTTGGTCGCCTGTGTCGGCAGCTTTGCCACACTGGACATGGCCGAACGGGTGGGTCACGCCGAAAAAATCGCTTCGAAACGGCTCTGGCGCTGGATCGGCGCCGGTTGCCTTGCGGGCGGGATCTGGGCCATGCATTTCATCAGCATGCTGGCATTCCAGGCGCCCGTCGAAATTCATTACCAACTGCCCATCACTCTGCTCTCGCTGTTATTCGCCCTGACCGCTTCGTGGCTGGCGATGCACACGCTCAGTCATCCTGACCTCAATTTCTGGCAGTACCTGCGGGCCGCGGTCTGGATCGGTCTGGGCATCGCGACCATGCACTATGTGGGCATGGCTGCCATGCGTTCGGTTGCAACGGCCTATTACAACCCCGCCCTGTTCGTCCTCTCCATCGTGATCGCGATTGGCGCCAGCCTCGCCGCCCTGTTGATTTCCAGTCACCTGCGCGATGGCACCGGTTTGTATCACCCACTGGTCAAATTCACCGCCAGCCTGGTGCTCGGGGCCGGTATCGTCAGCATGCATTTCACTGGCATGGCCGCGCTGACCCTGGTGCTGCCCACCGGCAGCCTGCCGATGCTACCCGCTGAAAACAACCACCTGCAACTGGGGCTGACGGTGGCAATCATGGCCCTGTTGATCATCGGTAGCTGCATCAGCGCGGCACTGGCCGACAAGAAACTACAAAACAAGGAACACGACCTGCGACGGGTCAATGCTCTGCTTAGTCAACTGGATCAGGCGCGCATGTCGCTGCAACAGGTGGCGCACTATGACGCCCTGACCAACCTGATCAACCGCCGCGGCTTCAATCAGATCTTTGCCGAGAAACTGATCGAGAAAACCAACGAGGGAGGCATGCTGGCGGTGCTGTTCCTCGACATCGACCATTTCAAGCGCATCAACGACAGCCTCGGCCACGACGCCGGCGACGAATTGCTCAAGGTCCTGGCAAGCCATATCAAAAGCTCGGTACGCAGCCACGACGACGTGGTGGCGCGCTTCGGTGGCGACGAGTTCTGCATTCTCATCGGCCTGCACGACCGTGAAGAAGCCCGGCACATGGCCCAGCGCATCATGCTGAAAATGAAGGAACCCATCGAGCTGTCCGGCCGGCGCATGGTCATGACCACCAGCATCGGCATCAGCCTGTTCCCCGAAGACGGCAAGACGTGCGAAGAACTGCTGAAAAACGCCGACCTTGCGCTGTATCAGTCCAAAGGCAGCGGCCGCAACAGCCTGCATTTCTTCAGTTCGAACCTCAGGACCCGGGCTACGATGGAACTGCAACTGGAAGAAGAACTGCGCCATGCCCTGCGCGAAGACACGGGGCTGATGATCCATTACCAACCGATCTACGACCTGAAAAGCGGCCAGGTCACCAAACTGGAAGCGCTGATTCGCTGGCAACACCCGATTCACGGCTTACTCACGCCGGAGCGTTTTATCGGCATCGCCGAGGCCAACGGGTTGATCGCCGAACTGGACAACTGGGTACTGCGCAAGGCGTGTGAAGACCTGGGCGAGTTATCCCGCCACGGCTGTGAAGCACTGAAGATTGCGGTGAACTGCTCGCCGCTGAACCTGGCACGCGAGGAACTGGCCGACGAAATCGAATACGCCCTGCGCGTGGCCGGGGTTGCGCCCGAGCGCCTGGAACTGGAGGTCACGGAGAACGCGCTGATGGGCAACATCGCCAACACCCTGATGCTGCTGCGGCAGATCCGTGCCCTCGGGGTTTCATTGTCGATCGACGACTTTGGCACCGGCTACTCATCCTTGGCCTACCTCAAGCGCCTGCCGCTGAACACACTGAAAATCGATCGCTCATTCATTCAGGACATTCCCAAGGCAACCCAGGACATGGAGATCGTCCAGGCGATCATCGTCATGGCGCACACCCTGCATTTGCAGGTGGTCACCGAGGGCGTCGAGACCTTCGAGCAATATGACTTTCTCGAACGCCAGGGCAGCGATTTCGTCCAGGGTTACCTGCTCAGCCGCCCGGTACCGCTGGAAGAATTACGCCCGGTACTGAACGAAATCAACCAGCGCAAGCACCCGTACACGGTCAGTCCTTTGAGTCTGGCTCGCGGTATAACTGCACTAACGTTGACGGATCTTTCTCCAAAAAACCCTGTGCCCCATGCAGTCGCATCAGTTGTGCGGCCAATCCACTGATCGGCGTGGCCGAGCCTTGTTCGCGAGAGAATTTCACCGCCGTGTCCAGATCCTTGAGCAGCGTGCGCACATGCCATTTCACCGGTTCGAACCGGCTCTCGGCCATTTGCGGGGCGAGGATCTGCAACGGTTTTGAATCGGCGAAACCGCCGGCCAGCGCTTCGGCGATCAGGCTTGCATCTACGCCTGAACGTTCGGCCAGCGCCACCACTTCGGCGATCACCAGGGCATTGCAGGCGACGATCATCTGATTGCAAGCCTTGGTCACTTGGCCGGCTCCGACGGTGCCCATATGGGTTACGCGTTGACCGAGGCTCAACAGAACGGGTCTAACACGCTCAAGGTCCGCCGCTTCACCACCAACCATGATCGCGAGGCTACCCGCCTCGGCGCCGACCACCCCGCCTGACACCGGTGCATCCAGCCAACTTATGCCGGTTTTGCTGGCGAGCTCTGCCGCCATTTCCCGCGTCGCTGTGGGCTCCAGACTGGAAAAATCCACTAGCAGCTGAGCGCTTTTTCCACCTTCGGCAACGCCTGCCGGGCCAAACACCACCTCGCGAACCACCGCCGTATCCGCCAGACACAGCATCACCACGTCCGCGTGTTCGCACAGCTCAGCCGGCGTTGCCACCTGCCGCGCGCCTGCATCCACCAGTGGCGCGCATTTGTCTGGATTACGGTTCCACACCGTCAGCGGATAACCCGCTGCCAGCAGGCGCCGGCACATCGGCAAACCCATCAGGCCGATCCCGGCAAACCCAAGTGAAGGTAACGTTGCCATCATTTAGCCTCCTTTTGATTAAAGATCACCGAATATTGGCCGATTCATCAAGACTAAGGAAATGATTCCCCCGAGTGATGCTCAGGCCAACACCCTGACGCTTGGCCAAAATACGCGCTGAAAAAAGACGCGATTTCCCATTCCGTGATGGTTTGACGACAGCCTGTCGCCCAACCAACCAGTCCAGGTATATGGCGCACAATGACTTCTAAAAACAATCCGGCTACTGCGATATCCGATCTGACCCTGAGCCCTGCGGCGAACAGCCCCGCCCCCTCGAAGCCAGTGACCCCATCGCGCCCGCTGGCGACTCAGCAATACCTGTACTTCACCGAAACCAATACCGACCGCATCCTCGATAATCTCGACGGCCTGCGTGACATGGTGTTCCCGCGCCCACCGCATCTGGAAGGCGCCAGTGAACAGCACAGCGATCAGGAATTCCCGTCGGTATGCCTGATCGGTCTGGGCCGCTGCGGTTCGAACATCGCACTGGACGTGGCGGAGCTGGTGTACAACGCGCGCAAGTTCTACCTCAACGAATTCAATAACGAAGATCGTCTGTCGCCGGACAAGCGCTTCGCCGAAAAGGGCTACAGCCCGGCACAGTGGATTCGCAACAACCTGCGCCTGGGCCCGAACAAGGCCACCAAACCGGTGTTCCTGGTAGAACCGCTGGTCATGCTCGGCGACCTGGACAAAGACATCGCCGGTCGCATCCGTTTCTCGCGCAAGGGCGAAAAAAGCGGTTTCCTGCGCGACTACAGCAAAATGAAGATCATGGACTTGTCGGAAGTCCACGCCGGTGGCGCCGGTAACGCGCCGATCCTCGGCCAATACCTGGCCAAGATTATCCTGAACAAGGACACCCAGCGTTTCTCCAGCCCTGACTGGAAGATGATTCACTCGTACCTGATCGACAGCTGCGGGATCAAGGCCAACCAGTCGCGCCTGTATTTCTCGATCTTCAGTGCCGGCGGCGGTACCGGTTCGGGCATGGCCTCGGAATTCGGCCTGGCCCAACAGCACTCCTACATGAACAAGACGTTCGATACCAAACCGATGGACGAGCACGACAGCAAGAGCGGTCACTCCTTCGTCTTCGAACCGATCTTCACCAGCGGCATCTGCGTGCTGCCGAACATTTCCGATCATCGCAGCGAAATGTCCGAGGCGCTGCACATCAACGCCGGTCGCCTGCTGTGCAAGTACCTGTCGGAAGAATGGGATTTCTCGTACAACTTCGACAATGAAGACAGCAGCGAAGCCAGCGTCATGGGCCGTATCCGCCCATGGAACGCCATGATGCTGATCTCCAACGACATCATGCGCTATGCCGAAGAAAGCGATGACGGCAACATTCAGAACATCGACGTCAACGCGATGGAAAAGCACGCCAACCAATACATCTCGCAGCAGATCTTCAACATTCTGACGGCGCAGGCGGTCACCACCGACTATGATCAGAACTATTTCCGTCGGGCCGGCATCGACATTGGCGAAACCATTCGCCTCGACGCCAACGACCTGTTCATGAGCCTGGCCGGCCCCGTAGCGATTGCGTACGCCGAGTCCGTGGTGCCGGAAACCCCGCCGCCGAGCAGCGACAAATTCAAGGTGTTCGAGAAGGAGCCGCAGCGCCTGAACATCGATGACTTGTTCTTCCGCTCCATCGACTTGCCGCACTTCAACAAAGTGACCCAGGCGATCGAAGGCATCAGCCTGTTGCCGATCGAGTCCAAGCGCTATCGCGCCTCGCTGGAGCAGTACAAGAATTCGGGCTATGACGCGGCCGCATTGCACGACCTGCACTTCTTCAAGAATTGCTCGTCGGTGGTCTCGATTGTTTCGTTGCCCAAAGACTACAAGTTGTCCTATATGGACCTGAACCGGTTGAAGACCCACCTCAACAGCCTATTCCCGAACACCACGCTCAAGCGTTATGCGCTGGTGATCGGCGCCTCGGCCAACCTGTCGCTGACCACCCTGATCGCCAAGAGCCCGTGCCTGTCGGACGACTTCCTGACGCTGATCGTGGCCTTCATCAAGCGTTGCTTTGCGAAAAACCCGTACCGCTTTGACGAGACCCTGGATAACTCGATCCTGGACTTCATCATTAATGAAGAGTTCGACGAAGGCCTGATCGACGACTTGCTCAACGAATTCGAGAACCCGGCGAAGATCCTCGACACCAATTGGTACGCGATCAAACCCATGTACGAGAAGAAGTACCGCGAGCTGATCAACGACAAGGACAAGTTCGTCTCGATCAACGACATTCGTTTGTCGCGCGATTGCGTGAAGAAGGCGATCAAGTACCTGCGTGAGATCTACCGTCACCGGATTGGCAAGACCAAGGTTATTTCCCTCAATAACCACACCGGCAAGACCTTCTAAGACTCGGTCATGATCGTTCCCATTCTCCGCGCGGGAACGATCACATCCAGAAACAATTAAGCAGCCATCAGGCTGCTTACAAAACTGTTCCCGTTACGCGCACGTCACCCTCGCCAAGACCCTGCTGTGGCCTTTCTCTACGGCAACATGCCATCACGCTACTCGGCTACACACTTTTGTCCCACAAATTCTCGCACCAATTGAGTGCAACCCTTCAGCTCGTCGCCCTTTCCTGGATCAGAATCCACGGCGAAACGACCACTGCCCACAGCTCCGGATCGCGTTCGAAAAGATCCAGCGCCCGCGTTTCAGACAGCTTGGCGACCTTGTCGGCGGCCAGCCAGGCAGCCACTTTCTCGCCTTCATCCGTTGCCACAGCCTCCGCTGCGGCGATCAAATCCAGACCGGGATCGACCCACAATAGGGCACCCTTGGCGAAGAACGGCTCCAGCTCTTTCCAGGTAATAGATGCGGTTTCACCAAGCAGCTTGGCATAGAGGGTGCTAGGTTCTTGAGTCATGGGCCCTGTCCGGAAAAGAAATTGACGCAATCATAACGTCGGTGGTCTGGCAGAAAAACCCGGATGCAATTGAGTCACTGATTGAAAAGTGCAGGAAAGCCAAGGATTGCTGTTAATTCAGCCTGAACCCCCGCCGCAATTCTGTCTTTTTCTTTCAATAAAGCGACACCCTCAGGTTTTGCCCCCTGGCGCCAGCTTCCCAGGCTCACAATTGGCGCTCTACACTGTACCGGTACAGTTGCCGGGGGCATTTTCCGGAGGATATCGAAGATATCTGACCCGGTTCTGCTGCTACGGCGCCAGGACTATAAAAACTACAACAGTAAGAGTGGAGCACTATGACTAAGGCTACTAAGCAGATTTCCAAACTGTTTGCCGCTATGGTTCTGGCCGGGGTTGCCAGCCATTCGTTCGCAGCTGACACCATCAAGATCGGCATCGCCGGCCCTAAAACCGGTCCTGTAGCCCAATACGGCGACATGCAGTTCAGTGGCGCCAAAATGGCCATCGAACAAATCAACGCCAAAGGCGGCGTAAACGGCAAGATGCTCGAAGCCAAAGAATACGACGACGCCTGTGACCCAAAACAAGCGGTAGCGGTCGCGAACAAAGTCGTCAACGACGGCGTCAAGTTCGTGGTCGGTCACCTGTGCTCCAGCTCCACCCAACCGGCTTCGGACATTTACGAAGACGAAGGCGTGATCATGATCACCCCGGCTGCCACCAGCCCGGACATCACCGCCCGTGGTTACAAAATGATCTTCCGTACGATCGGTCTGGACAGCGCCCAGGGCCCTGCCGCCGGTAACTACATCGCCGAATTCGTCAAACCAAAGATCGTTGCTGTTTTGCACGACAAACAGCAATACGGTGAAGGCATCGCCACCGCCGTGAAGAAAACCCTGGAAGGCAAAAACGTCAAGGTTGCCGTGTTCGAAGGCATCAACGCCGGCGACAAAGACTTCTCTTCGATGATCTCCAAGCTCAAGCAAGCCAACGTTGACTTCGTCTACTACGGCGGCTACCACCCGGAGCTGGGTCTGATCCTGCGTCAAGCCCAGGAAAAAGGCCTGAAAGCCAAGTTCATGGGTCCGGAAGGCGTGGGTAACGACTCCATTTCGCAGATCGCCAAAGACGCTTCCGAAGGCCTGCTGGTAACCCTGCCGAAATCCTTCGACCAGGATCCGGCCAACATCGCCCTGGCTGACGCGTTCAAAGCCAAGAAAGAAGACCCGAGCGGCCCGTTCGTGTTCCCGTCCTACTCGGCTGTTGAAGTCATCGCCGGTGGTATCGCTGCCGCCAAGAGCGAAGACGCTACCAAAGTGGCTGCTGCTATCCACGCTGGCACCTTCAAGACCCCGACTGGCGATCTGAGCTTCGACGACAAGGGCGACCTGAAAGACTTCAAATTTGTGGTTTACGAGTGGCACTTCGGCAAACCTAAAACTGAAGCCAAGCCTCAGTAAGGCGTTGCCTGACTGACTGCCAATAAAGCCCACGGCGTGCCGTGGGCTTTGTTTTACGAACGTATTGGGCCGCGCTGGCGTGATCCGCCAGTCTCCCCACCTGAAAATCTCAAAACCGTCATCAGCGGTTCGCTGGCAAACCTCGCGTTCGAAGTGGATGCAGATCCACGGGGCTCGAGCGGGAAAATGACTCCACCAGTGAAATGCGTATCAGGTTTTTAGGAGCGCTGTAATGCCTGACATCTATCACTTTTTCCAACAGCTGGTTAATGGTCTGACCATTGGCAGCACGTATGCCCTGATCGCCATCGGCTATACGATGGTTTACGGCATCATTGGAATGATCAACTTCGCCCACGGCGAGGTGTATATGATTGGTTCTTACGTGGCGTTCATCGCCATTGCGGGCCTGTCCATGATGGGACTCGACAGTGTTCCGCTGTTGATGACCGCCGCTTTTCTCGCGACCATTGTCGTGACCAGTGCCTACGGTTACAGCATCGAACGGATCGCCTACCGCCCCTTGCGCGGCAGCAACCGTCTGATCCCGCTGATTTCCGCCATCGGCATGTCGATCTTCCTGCAGAACACAGTTCTGCTGGCGCAAGACTCCAAGGACAAATCCATCCCCAACCTGATCCCGGGTAACTTCTCCATCGGGCCAGGTGGCGCACAAGAAGTGCTGATTTCCTACATGCAAATCGTGGTGTTCGTGGTGACCCTGGTCGCCATGCTCGGGCTGACGCTGTTCATCTCCCGCTCTCGCCTGGGTCGCGCCTGTCGTGCCTGTGCCGAAGACATCAAGATGGCCAACCTTTTGGGTATCAACACCAACAACATCATCGCCCTGACCTTCGTCATCGGTGCCGCGCTGGCGGCTATCGCGGCCGTGCTGCTGAGCATGCAATACGGCGTGATCAACCCGAACGCCGGTTTCCTGGTCGGCCTCAAGGCCTTCACCGCAGCGGTACTAGGCGGTATCGGCAGCATCCCCGGGGCCATGCTCGGCGGGATCGTGCTTGGGGTGGCGGAAGCCTTTGGTGCCGATATCTTCGGCGACCAGTACAAGGACGTCGTGGCGTTCGGCTTATTGGTTCTGGTGTTGTTGTTCCGGCCAACCGGCCTGTTGGGCCGTCCGGAGGTTGAAAAAGTATGACTAGGAATCTTAAACAGGCGTTGTTCAGCGCCTTGCTGGTGTGGGCTGTTGCCTACCCGGTACTCGGTCTGAAACTGACCATCGTCGGCATCAACCTCGAAGTTCATGGCACCAGCACTGCAACGCTGATCACCATCGCCGTGTGCTCGGTGCTGATGTTCCTGCGAGTGCTGTTCGACCAGCAGATCAGTGCAGCCTGGAAATCCTCGCCCAACATGCCGGTGATGCCGGCCAAGGCCAGTACCTTCCTGACCCTGCCGACCACCCAACGCTGGATCATCATCGCGTTGATCATCGGTGCCCTGGTCTGGCCGTTCTTCGGCTCCCGCGGCGCGGTGGATATCGCCACCCTGGTGTTGATCTACGTGATGCTCGGTCTGGGCCTGAACATCGTGGTCGGTCTGGCCGGTCTGCTCGACCTCGGTTACGTCGGCTTCTATGCCGTCGGCGCCTACAGCTATGCGCTGCTGTCGCATTACTACGGTCTGAGTTTCTGGATCTGCCTGCCGATCGCCGGCCTGATGGCGGCCACCTTCGGCTTCCTGCTCGGCTTCCCGGTCCTGCGTTTGCGCGGTGACTATCTGGCAATCGTGACGTTGGGCTTCGGTGAAATCATCCGACTGTTCCTGCGTAACCTGACCGGCCTCACGGGTGGTCCGAACGGCATCAGCAACATCGAGAAACCGACGTTCTTCGGCCTGACCTTCGAACGTAAAGCCGCTGAAGGCCTACAGACCTTCCACGAGTACTTCGGCCTGGAATACAACTCGATCAACAAGGTGATCTTCCTTTACCTGGTTGCGCTGTTGCTGGCGCTGTTTGCCCTGTTCGTCATCAACCGCTTGCTGCGCATGCCCCTGGGCCGTGCCTGGGAAGCGCTGCGTGAAGACGAAATCGCCTGCCGTGCGCTGGGTCTGAACCCGACGATCATTAAACTTTCGGCCTTTACCCTGGGTGCATGCTTCGCCGGTTTCGCCGGGAGCTTCTTCGCCGCGCGTCAAGGCCTGGTGACACCGGAGTCCTTCACCTTTATCGAATCGGCGACCATCCTCGCCATCGTGGTGCTGGGTGGCATGGGCTCGCAACTGGGCGTCGTACTCGCCGCCACGGTGATGATCCTGTTGCCGGAAATGATGCGTGAGTTCAGTGAATACCGCATGTTGATGTTCGGCGCCTTGATGGTGCTGATGATGATCTGGCGTCCTCAAGGTCTGCTGCCCATGCAACGTCCTCACATGGAGCTGCGCAAATGAGCCGCGAGATCCTTAAAGTCGAAAATCTGAGCATGCGCTTCGGCGGCTTGCTTGCGGTCAACGGCGTGGCCCTGACCGTGCACGAAAAACAGGTCGTGGCGCTGATCGGGCCCAATGGCGCGGGCAAGACCACTGTGTTCAACTGCCTGACCGGTTTCTACAAGCCGAGCGGCGGCAGCATTCTGCTGGACGGTCAATCGATCGAAGGCCTGCCCGGTCATGAGATCGCCCGTAAAGGCGTGGTGCGGACCTTCCAGAACGTGCGCCTGTTCAAGGACATGACCGCGGTCGAGAACCTCTTGATCGCCCAGCACCGTCACCTGAACACCAACTTCCTGGCCGGTCTGTTCAAGACCCCGGCGTTTCGCAAGAGCGAGCGCGAGGCCATGGAGTTCGCCGAGTACTGGCTGGAAAAGGTCAACCTCAAGGCGTTCGCCAACCGTCCGGCCGGCACCCTGGCTTACGGTCAGCAACGTCGACTGGAAATCGCTCGCTGCATGATGACCCGTCCGCGGATCCTCATGCTCGACGAACCGGCCGCCGGCCTGAACCCGAAGGAAACCGAAGACCTCAAGGCGCTGATCAGCATGCTGCGTGAAGAGCACAACGTCACCGTGCTGCTGATCGAACACGACATGAAACTGGTCATGAGCATTTCCGACCACATCGTCGTGATCAACCAGGGCACGCCTCTGGCCGACGGCACGCCGGAACAGATCCGCGACAATCCTGAAGTGATCAAAGCCTACCTGGGGGAAGCGTAAATGCTGCAATTCGAAAACGTTTCCACCTTCTACGGCAAGATCCAGGCGCTGCACAGCGTCAACGTGGAAATCCGTCAGGGCGAAATTGTCACCCTGATCGGCGCCAACGGCGCAGGCAAATCCACGCTGCTGATGACCCTCTGCGGTTCGCCGCAGGCCCACAGCGGCAGCATCCGCTACATGGGTGAAGAGCTCGTGGGGCAGACCTCGGCGCAGATCATGCGCAAGAGCATTGCCGTGGTTCCGGAAGGTCGTCGGGTGTTTGCCCGTCTGACCGTGGAAGAAAACCTCGCCATGGGCGGATTCTTCACCGACAAGGGCGATTATCAGGAGCAGATGGACAAGGTCCTCGGACTTTTCCCACGCCTGAAAGAACGCTTCGCTCAGCGCGGCGGCACCATGTCCGGCGGCGAACAGCAAATGCTCGCCATCGGCCGTGCGCTGATGAGCAAACCCAAGCTGCTGTTGCTCGACGAACCTTCCTTGGGCCTGGCACCGATCATCATCCAGCAGATCTTCGACATCATCGAACAGCTGCGCAAGGACGGTGTGACGGTGTTTCTGGTGGAGCAAAACGCCAACCAGGCGCTGAAAATTGCTGACCGCGCGTACGTTCTGGAGAACGGCCGGGTGGTGATGACAGGCACCGGTGAAGCGCTGCTGACTGATCCGAAAGTGCGTGAAGCGTACCTGGGTGGTTGAGTCTTTGCGGTAAACAAAAAAACGGCCTTCGGGCCGTTTTTTTCGTTTTTACATTCAGCGACGATGAATGATCGTTTCCACGCTCCCGCGTGGGAACGATCATTTTCTAGCGCAGCCGATCCAGTGCCTCACCACTGCGCTTGAACCAGCCAATCAGATAATCCGCTAGCACTTGCGTCCGTTTCGGCAGCCCGCCCTGATACGGATGCACCAAATACATCGGCATGCGGCGAGTCTGGTAATCGCGCAGGAGCCAGCGCAAACGGCCGTCAGCCAAATCCGCTTGCAGTAAGTACGACGGCAACCGCGCAATGCCGGCGCCGGCCAGTGCCGCTTTCTTCAGCAGGCTGTAATGATTGCTGGCGAACGGCCCCGAAACCCGTACCCGCAACAACTCGTGTTGCTGGTGATAAAGCCACTCTTCGCGACCGCTGTAATGGCTATTGAGCAAGCAGCGATGTTCAGCGAGTGCCAGCGGCGTCAGCGGTTCACCGTATTGCTCAAGGTAGGCCGGGCTGGCGCAGGTCATTTCATGCCAGGCCAGCAGCGGTCGGGCGACCAGGCGCTCGTCATTGCCCACCTCGGAGCGAACCGCCAGGTCAAAGCCGTCGCGGGACAAATCACGATAGCTGTTGCTCAGGTCCAGCTCGATCTGCACCTCGGGGTACTTGCCGGAAAACTCCAGCAATAGCCCATCGAAGAAGGTTTCCCCCAGCGACACCGGAACCGTCATACGCACCGGCCCAGCCATATCATCCTTCAACCGCGCCAATGCCTGACGCGCCCTCTCGACCTGGACTACAAGCGCCTGGGCTTGCGGCAACAGCGCCGCGCCCGCTGCCGTCAAACTCAAGCGGCGGGTGGTGCGTTGCAGCAAGACCACGGAAAAGCGCGTCTCCAGCAAGCTGATACGCTTGGAGAGCTGGCCCTTGCTGCAACCCAATTGCTGGGCCGCCAAGGTAAAACTCCCGGCTTCGATCAACACGGCGAACGCCGCCAGATCATCCATTTCACTCATGGATTGTTTCCATTTGAAAACCAAAGGTTGCCTATTAGCGCGCTTATCAATGGAAAAAACCACTCTAGACTGAGACCTCATTCAAACCACTCAAGGATCAGCATGATGAAAATTCTTTTGATAGGGGCAGGCGGCACCATCGGTTCGGCGGTCGACAAGGCGCTGTCCGAGCGTCACGAGATCATCCGCATCGGCCGCAACAGCGGTGATTTCCATGTGGATATCAGCGACAGCGCCTCGATTCGCAAGCTGTTCGAACAGACCGGCAAGTTCGATGCTCTGGTCTGCGCCGCGGGCAACGTGACCTTCGCGCCCTTGGGCGAAATGACCGAAGAAAGCTTCGCGCTGGGCCTGAAAGACAAGCTGATGGGCCAGGTCAATCTGCTGCTGATCGGCCGCGAGTACGCCAACGACAGCGCCTCGTTCACCTTCACCACCGGCGTCCTCAGCCACGACCCGATTCGCAGCGGCGCTTCGGCAGCGCTGGTCAATGGCGCCCTGGACAGCTTCGTCCGCGCCGCCGCCATCGAACTGCCTCGTGGTCTGCGCGTCAATTCGGTGAGCCCCAACGTGCTGGTCGAAGCCATGGGCAAATACGCGCCGTACTTCCGCGGCTACAAGCCAGTTCTGGCAGCCGATGTGGCATTGGCCTACGCCAAAAGCGTAGAAGGCTTGCAAACAGGTCAGACCTTTCACGTGGGCTAAGCCCTTGTGATGAACGGTCAGGCTGAGTAACGTGGCGGCACTTGTCTGGAGACTCAAAGATGCGTGTTGCCCGTTCCTTAGTCCTTGTTGCCCTGCTTCCGCTATTCGCCGCCTGCCAGTTGTTCGAAGGCCCGCGTGAAAGTGCCTCCCACGTGGGCCAGACCCGCATGCAGGGCCAGTTGACGGCGGCGGATGGCAAGCTGTTGTTCCAGCCGTGCAATGAGCAACGCAGTTACGTGGTCAACGACACCGGAGGCACCAGTGTCCTGCAAGAGGCCGCGACCCTGGCCGATGCACAGGGCAAGCTGTTTGCCGACGTGCGTGGCCGGATTGTTGCCAGTGGTGCCGACAGCCGCCTCGATCTTGAGCAGCTGTACCGCGTCGAGCGCTCGGGCACCGCGTGCAACGATCCGAACTTCAAACTGCTGATTTTGCGCGCCGCCGGCCATGGGCCTGAGTGGAGCGTGAAAGTCAGCGGCAAAGGCATGGTCATCGACCGCGCCGGTCAAGCCCCCTTGGCCGTACCCTACGTTGAAGAGCAACTGGGCGATGGCCGCTTCAATCTCAGCACCGAAGCCAATAACCAGCACATCGAATTGTGGGTTGCGCCGCAACGTTGCGTCGACAGCACCACCGGCAGCGTCCAGCACATGAGCGCCGAACTGCGCATTGACGGCCAGGTCCAGCGTGGCTGCGGGTATTTCGGCGGATCGCGTAACGACTGATCGTTTTAGCCTCACGGGAATCATTCGTTGAGGCTTATAATCGCGGGCTTCAAACGCCTTGGCGCAGTTGTGCGCCCCGCGAACCGGATCCTGTCATGTTACGAATCACCGAACTCAAGCTGCCGATCGACCATCCCGATGAAGACCTGCGCCCTGCCATCGTGCAGCGCCTGGGCATTACCAGTGATGACCTGCTCGATTTCACCTTGTTCAAGCGCAGCTATGATGCGCGCAAAAAGTCTTCCGAACTGTGCTTCATCTACACCATCGACCTGAACGTTCGCGATGAGGCGGCGGTGCTGCACACGTTCGCCGATGACCGTAACGTCAACGTGGCGCCGGATGTCAGCTACAAAGTGGTCGGCCAGGCGCCGGCTGATCTTGAGCAACGTCCTGTCGTCGTGGGTTTCGGTCCGTGCGGGATTTTCGCCGGGCTGTTGCTGGCGCAAATGGGCTTCAAGCCGATCATCCTCGAGCGCGGCACCGAAGTGCGCCAACGCACCAAGGACACCTGGGGCCTGTGGCGTAAAAACGTGCTTAACCCGGAATCCAACGTGCAATTTGGCGAGGGCGGCGCGGGGACATTCTCCGACGGCAAGCTCTACAGCCAGATCAAAGACCCGAAGTTCATCGGACGCAAAGTCCTGCATGAATTCGTCAAGGCCGGTGCGCCGGAAGAAATCCTTTACGTCAGCAAACCGCACATCGGTACGTTCCGTCTGACCGGCGTTGTGGAAAACATGCGCGAGCAGATCCGTGCGCTGGGTGGCGAAGTGCGCTTCCAGCAGCGGGTGACCGACGTGTTGATCGAGGACGGCCAACTGGTCGGCGTCGAGCTCAATGGCGGCGAGCAGATTCATTCGAAACACGTGATTCTAGCCCTCGGTCACAGCGCCCGGGACACCTTCCGCATGCTGCATGGCCGTGGCGTATTCATGGAAGCCAAGCCGTTTTCGGTGGGTTTCCGCATCGAACACCCGCAGTCGCTGATCGACCGCGCGCGTCTGGGCAAGTACGCCGGCCATCCGAAACTCGGGGCTGCCGACTACAAACTGGTGCACCACGCCAGCAACGGACGTTCGGTCTACAGCTTCTGCATGTGCCCGGGCGGCACCGTGGTGGCGGCGACGTCCGAGCCAGGCCGTGTGGTCACCAACGGCATGAGCCAGTACTCGCGTAATGAGCGTAACGCCAACTCCGGGATCGTCGTCGGGATCACCCCCGAAGTCGATTACCCGGGCGGCCCGCTGGCGGGTATCGAGTTGCAGGAACGCCTGGAATCCCACGCCTTTGTGCTGGGCGGCAGCAACTATGAAGCCCCGGCGCAACTGGTCGGCGACTTCATTGCCGGCAAGCCGTCCACCGCGTTGGGCAGCGTAGAACCGTCCTACAAACCAGGCGTTGCCTTGGGTGATTTGGCGTTGGCCTTGCCCCCGTTCGCCATCGAAGCCATTCGTGAAGCGTTGTCCGCGTTCGAGAAGCAGATTCGCGGTTACTCGCTGCACGACGCCGTGTTGACCGGGATCGAGACGCGTACGTCGTCGCCGCTGCGGATCACCCGTAACGAGTCGATGCAAAGCCTGAACGTAAAGGGCTTGTTCCCGGCGGGTGAAGGTGCGGGCTATGCGGGCGGGATTCTGTCGGCGGGTGTGGACGGGATTCGGATTGCCGAAGCCGTGGCCCGCGACATTCTCGGCCTCGAGGCCTGACGTAATTGATCGTTCCCACGCTCCGCGTGGGAATGCAGCCAGGGACGCTCCGCGTCCCAAAAGCGGACGCAGAGCGTCCGGTGAGGCATTCCCACGCAGAGCGTGGGAACGATCATCGGGTCAGATATTGGCGCGGAGCACGGTATCCGGCAGCGGCTCGCCGCGTTCGACACTCGCCGCCACGGCATCCATCAAACCACTCAACTCATACCCCTGAGCCTTGAGCCAATCCTGATCGTAATAGGTGGTGGCATAGCGTTCGCCGCCATCACACAGAATCGCCACAATCGACCCCGACTCTCCCGCCGCCACCATCTGCTGGGCCGCCATCAAGGCGCCGATCAGGTTGGTCCCGCTCGACCCGCCAACATGACGGCCCAAACGCTGGGCCAGGTAATGCATGGCAGCCAGTGACAGGGCGTCCGGCACTTTGATCATCGCATCGATCACCTTGGGCAGGAACGACGCTTCCACCCTCGGCCGGCCAATGCCTTCAATCCGCGACCCATGGTCCAGGCACAGGCTAGCGTCGCCGGTCTGGTAGTAATCGAAGAACACCGAACGCTCGGCGTCGGCACACAGCACGCGGGTGCAATGTTGGCGATAACGCACGTAACGGCCCAGCGTCGCGGTGGTGCCGCCCGTGCCGGGGCTGGAAATCAGCCAGCTCGGCTCGGGGTGCCGTTCGAAGCGCATTTGCTGGAAGATCGACTCGGCGATGTTGTTGTTCGCCCGCCAATCGGTAGCGCGCTCGGCGTAGGTGAACTGGTCGATGAAATGCCCATCGTGTTCGCGAGCCAGGCGTTCGGATTCGGCGTAAATCTGTGTCGGATCGTCGACCAGATGGCTTTTGCCGCCGTAGAAGGCGATTTGCGCAATCTTCTCCTTGGAGGTACTCGCCGGCATCACCGCAATGAACGGCAAACCCAGCATACGGGCGAAGTACGCCTCGGAAATGGCCGTCGAACCACTGGACGCTTCAATCACCGGCGCACCGGGTTTGAGCCAGCCGTTACACAGCGCATACAAAAACAGCGAGCGCGCCAACCGATGCTTCAGGCTGCCGGTGGGATGGCTGGACTCATCCTTGAAATACAACTCGATGCCCGGAAAACCCGGCAGCGGCAAGGGGATCAGGTGGGTGTCGGCGCTGCGCTGGAAGTCGGCTTCGATGATCCGGATGGCTTCGCGGGCCCACTGTCGGTTGTCGCTCATGGTAGTTTTCTCGTCGAATCGGGCAAGAGTCGGCCTTGTCGCAAGGCTCATTCCTCAAGCTTAGGAAAAAACCTACATCACGCACAGGTACAGCTGAGGTCCAATACGTTCGGTAACTGCTAGGCTCAGGTCCTTCCCGGCTGTTCGCGTTGTAACGGCATATAACAAAAAAGAATATAACTTTTGTTTTAACAACTAACGGTACGGGTTAGGGTGTGCCACCTTTTGAATTCATCGATGGAGAGCGACCTTGCCTCTGCGTAACACGTTCACGCGTTTCTTTCAGTTGGAAGCTGCCAGCGGTCTGTTATTGATCGCAGCCGCAGCCCTGGCGTTGATCATCAACAATTCCCCGCTGTCGTGGCTTTATAACGGCCTGCTGGACACCCCCGTAGTCGCCCAGATCGGCGCACTGAAAATCGCCAAGCCTTTGTTGCTGTGGATCAACGACGGTCTGATGGCGATGTTCTTCCTGCTTATCGGCCTGGAAGTGAAGCGCGAAGTCCTTGATGGTCAACTGTCGAAACCGTCGCAAATCGTCCTGCCTGGCGCGGCGGCGATTGGCGGCATGGTGGTTCCGGCGCTGTTCTATTGGTTTTTGAACCGCGACAACCCGGCAGCCCTGGGTGGCTGGGCCATCCCGATGGCCACTGACATAGCCTTCGCCCTTGGCGTACTCGCCTTGCTCGGTAAACGCGTGCCGGTTTCGCTAAAGCTGTTCCTGATGACCCTGGCGATCATCGACGACCTCGGCGCCATCATCGTCATCGCGATCTTCTATTCCGGGACGCTATCGACCCTGTCACTGGCGCTGGCCGCGGCGTGCATTGTGGCGCTAATCGCGATGAACCGGCTCGGCGTGGTCAAGCTCGGGCCGTACATGATCATCGGTCTGATCCTCTGGGTCTGCGTCCTCAAGAGCGGTGTCCACGCGACACTGGCCGGTGTGACCCTGGCCTTCTGCATTCCGTTGCGCACGAAAAACGCCGAACCTTCGCCACTGCTGACCCTCGAACACGCCCTGCATCCATGGGTGGCCTACGGCATCCTGCCCCTGTTCGCCTTCGCCAATGCCGGCCTGTCCCTGAGTGGCGTGACCATGGAAAGCTTCACCCACCAGGTGCCCATGGGCATCGCGGTTGGCCTGCTGCTGGGCAAGACCCTCGGCGTCTTCGGCCTGACGTGGCTGGCGGTGAAAATCGGCATCGCCGCCCTGCCCCAAGGCGCCAATTGGGGCCAGGTATTGGGCGTTGCGATCCTCTGCGGCATTGGTTTCACCATGAGCCTGTTTGTCGGCTCCCTGGCCTTCGTGCCCGGCGCCAGTGAATACGCCGGGATGGATCGGATGGGGATTTTGACCGGTTCGATACTGGCGGCATTGATTGGTTATGCGGTGACGGCGGCAGCGAGTCGCAAGCGCACTGCGCTGCAGTCCTGAGAGAGAGAACACTCTTAGCAACATTCAGGATTCGTCCTACAGCCACGATTAGCCACGTTCGTTAACGTCGCACAGCTCCTTTTTTGAGGGCTGTCGACGTACGAACGCAAGGAAGATCAGTGGCTGGCAACAAGGAAGTCCCCAGGGTTAAAAACCCACCGTCAGGCGACGGTCATCACGTCACGCACCGCTTCATGACGGCCACCGAACTGGCCGAGCGCGACGCCCGACAAAACGCTTACGACGCCATGCTCGCGAGGCAAGACGCCTTCGAACGGAGTCGTGAGGTCGTGGCCAAAAAGCACGAAGCCGTTCGCGCCGGATGCGTCTTTGCCAAGTCCTGCAAGCTGCCGGACGCCATCATCGATTACTCGAATCCTTCGGGAATGGTGCCCACCGACAGCCTCAAGGACTACGGAGAAGTTGCCTGGCTCGGCGCTCGCGAGGTAGACGATGCCGGGCTGCTGAATCTTGAAACGATTAGCGGCAGCACCCTCTCGCTCGGCATGGGCCGCCTTGCACTCAGCGCGCCGGCTCTCGCCGTTCCGGCCGCAGCAGTCGGTGCTGCTGGAGCCACCGTATTGGCCGCGGTGGTTGCAGCGTTCTGGACGCCCAGCCTGGGCGACAGCGCCCTCTACACCGAAGATCAATTGCGCACCCTGAACCAGGCCAGAACCCGCGTTCGACTACAGGTAGAGCAACAGGCTGACGGCAGTCTCAAAGGCTATGGGTTTTACACCGGCAAGAACCGCGATTGGGAAATGGTCGATGTCGTGCAGTTCGCATTACGCGGCAGTCAGCAGGTGGCGGATCTCGGGGATGGTGTTGAGCTGATCTGGACACCGGCTGTGGATGGTTCCGACACCCTCGGGATTCCCGCGCTGGAAGCAGCTCCGCAAGCCCCGCATATTTGGGTTTATCCGCCGACGAAAGCGGCTGACAACATCATCGTGAACCCGGTTTATCCGCCTGATTACAAGGATTTCATTCTTGTGTTTCCGGTTGGTTCCGGGGTGTCGCCGCTATATGTTGTGGTCAGCGCTCCTCGTAAAGGCTTGCCAGCAGCCGGTCACAAGTATCATCCAGCACCAAAAACTGAGGATATCAGTGCATTTCCTGGTCTAAAAAAAGCCAAGAAAATGAACCCTGTCATAGGAGGCGGGGGACTCAGAGAACGTTGGACGGATGCAAAGGGTAAGAGGATCTATGAGTGGGACTCTATGCATGGTGAGCTGGAAGAGTATCGCGCTAGTGATGGAAGCCACTTGGGAGCATTTGACCCCATAACTGGTGAGCGACGTGACGATGCTCAATCTAAACGCAACATCCCCAAAAAATACTTGTGAGACGACGATGGGACTGAAGCTAAGGTTGGAATGGTATGACAAGCAAACTGAACTTTGTCAGGGCGAAGAGTCCTCCCAAGATTTAGGCGACGATGAGTCAATACTGAATGCTCTCGGCATCCCCGTCGAAAACAATATTAATAATGGAGGTTTTGATGTTGGCAGCCATTGGATCGATATTATTCAACCCCTCTTTCGCCACCTAATTGACTTGGCAACCCACGATTACCAACTATCTTTCGATTACCGCGAGAGCTGGTGATCCAGCAGAGGTATTTGACCTACCTATAACAGGATGACCTCAGGAGACACCGAGTTTTGATTTATCGTGTAGAAGCCTTCGATATCAAAACCGAATTCCTCGCGTTCGAGGAAGATTTACCCGACGGATCGGATGACCAACTGAAAATCATCATGGGATGGATTACAGATCAGCAAGGCTGGGAAGGCTATAACCTGTCCCAGTTGCAACTGTCAGCGATCGAACGGCTGATAGGAAAGTCCATCCACGACCCAGACCATTACTTCCAACTCACGTGCAATGTGTGAAGGCAGCAGACACAAAAAACCCCGACCAGTCACCTGATCGGGGTTTTCTTTTACCCGTTCCCGCTTAATGCGAAACGCGGCTAGTCCCATTAACAGTAGCAATCCGCACCCGCTCACCCACACGGAATACTTCATTCTCCTGAACCTGTTGCACGTAGGCGCGCATGCTGCCGTCGTCTTCGCGAACAGTGATTTCCACACCTTGGGCGCGGGTCAGGCCTTCTTCGGTGGCCGAACCGAGCAGGCCGCCGGCGACTGCGCCGATTACGGCTGCTACGATGCTGCCGCGACCGCCGCCGATGGCGCTACCGCCGACACCGCCGACGACTGCGCCAGCTGCGCCGCCGATCGGGGTTTTGGTGCCTTCGATTTTCACCGGACGCAGCGATTCGATGGTGCCCATACGAACCGTCTGCACGCGACGCGCTTCGTCACGGGAGTAGGAGTCACCGGTCAGGCTCGATTGGCATCCAGTGAGCAACATCGCCATCGTGGAAAAGGAAGCAACCAGCAGAACAGACTTACGCATAGCATCAACTCCAAAGGACAGGTATTCATTAAACTCCGCAGCTTGACGCCTGTCACGGCCTTGCCCGGATAAAATTGGTTTGATTCAGGCCCGGTACAGGGCGCTACCACGAACTTGACACACAGTAGCGGCAAATTCCGCAATCTGCGCCACTGAACCAAGGATTTTCATGGATTACTTCATCATTGTCGTCACCACCGTCGCCGGTCTGTACTTCCACTGGTGGTTATACGTGCGGATCAAACGCTGGATGGACCGCGATCTGGCGCTGGCACTGGCGGGGAAAGACGAGCAGAAAAAGGCTTTCATGCTCCAGCAACTGGCGAACGCTCAAGCGCAGAAGATCAAGCGCCGAAACCTGCCCCAGTGGCTTGAAGCCGCTGCGGCAGGCTATCTTGATCGGTAGACTGTTTAGGGTGCCAGACGTTCAAGAATCCAGTTGGCGCCCTGCAAACGGTAGTTGAGGCGATCGTGCAGGCGGCTCGAACGGCCCTGCCAGAACTCGATGCGCTCCGGTAACAAACGGTAACCACCCCAGTGCTCAGGGCAATGAGGTTGCGTGTCGCTGAAACGTTGCTCGGTGTCCTTGAGCAGCGCTTCCAGTTCGGCACGATCGGCGATCACCCGACTCTGAGGCGAAGCCCAGGCACCGAGGCGGCTGCCCAGTGGACGGACCTGGAAATAGGCGTCGGACTCTTCAGGCGTGACTTTCACCACCCGCCCTTCGATGCGCACCTGGCGCTCCAGGGCCGGCCAGAAAAAGGTCATGGCGGCAAACGGGTTCGCGGCCAGATGCTGGCCCTTGGCGCTGTCGTAGTTGGTGAAGAAAGTGAAGCCCTGCTCGTCCAGCCCCTTGAGCAGCAGAATGCGGCAATGCGGCCGACCGTCCTGATCGACGGTGGCCAGGGTCATGGCATTGGCCTCCACCGGAGGTTGCTCGGTTTTCACCGCGTCGGCAAACCACTGATGGAACAGCCCGAATGGCTCGACCGGGGCTTGTGCCTCGGTCAGGCCATCACGGGTGTAGTCGCGACGCATATCAGCCAGGCCCTGGGTCATGGCGCATTCCTTTTGGTTAACGAATCACTTCTTTGTGGCGTCGCCGTCGGCAGCAGCGGCGGCGGCTTTTTTCGAGTCGGCAGCGGCTTTGGCCGGAGCGGTCTTTTTCGCCGGAGTCGCGGTTTTAGCTGGCGCTTTCTTGGCGGCGGCTTTTTTGGCCGGGGCCTTTTTCGCGGCAGGTACATCTGCTTTCTTGGCGGCCGGTGCAGGAGTAACAGGCTTGACCACTGGCTTGATGTCCTGGCCAGCAACCATCTTCACTGGCGCCGGGGCCGGCATGTTGTACTTGCTCAGCAACGCAACCATGGTGTTTTGCGGGGTCACCAGCAATTCCACTCGACGGTTCAAGGCACGGCCTTCATTGCTGTCGTTGGCAGCACGCGGGGCTTCGCCACCCATGCCGCGCAGCATCAGGCGATCACGCTGCAGACCGCTGAGGCGGAAGATCGCCGCCACGGCCTGGGCACGCTCTTGGCTCAGTTTCACGTTGGCCGGTGCGGCGCCCGACGTATCACTGTGGCCGAGCACCAGCACGGCAGACTTTGGATCAACTTCAAGGATTTTCGCGACGCGAGTGAACGGGCCGAGGGTCACCGGCAGCAACATGGCCGGACGGTCAGGGTTGAACGAGCCTTCTACCGGCGCGGTCACCACCAAGACGTTTTCACGGCGCTCGAGTTGCAGATTGCTACCCTTGATCGCTTCGCGCAGGCGCGGTTCGTAGTCATCGAGCCAGGCCTGGGTGACTTTCGGATCGGGCATCGGCACGGCTTTGGCGGTGCTTTGCTCTTTGCCACCGAACGGCCACCACCATTTGCCACCTGCATCGGCCTCAGCCTTGGTCACAGCGGCAGGTTTGGCTTCAGGTTTTACCTCTGGTTTTACTTCTGGCTTGGCCGGGGTCTTGTCGGCGGCATCATCGGAGCCGAACGGCCAGTACCAATGGCTGGAGCTTTCAGTCTTGGCTACCGGAGCAGTCGCGGCAGGCTTCAGGGGTGCCGGGGTCGAAGCCGGAGCCGGAGCCGGAGCCGGGTTTTTAGCAGCGACTTTGTCGGAGGAACCGAAAGGCCACCAGCTGCTGCCATCCGAGTCATTTTGTGGAGTTTGTGCGCAACCGGTAATAGCGAAGCACAGGGCCAAAGCGAGCGTTTTATTGGAAGACATTGGATATCCACAAAATGAAGTATTGAAGTATCAGGCCGGATTGACCCGGATAAACAGACGCTTGGAAACCACAGAAGCCTTGGGGTTCCGGACCTGAAACCCCTGAGCGCGATTTACAGACAAGTGGCCAGTGCCCGCACAAGCTTTTGCGCGCGCGGATCCATCAAGACGTACGGCCCTAAGGTATTTGTCACAAAGCCGAAAGCCACATCGTGTTCCGGGTCAGCAAAGCCGATGGAACCGCCGGCACCCGGATGGCCGAACGCACGAGGACCGAGGCCGTAGGTGGCGTTGGGGACGTCCGGTTGATCGAGCATGCAACCCAGGCCGAAACGGGTCCGGGTCAGTAAAATCTTGTCGTCGCCGAGGCTGTGTTCGCGCGTCAGCTCGTCGAGCATTTCGCTTTCCAGCAAGCGGCCATCGAGCAGCCCGGCATAGAACCCGGCCAGGCTGCGGGCATTGCCGTGGCCATTGGCGGCCGGCTGCTGCATGCGTCGCCACTCGGGTTTGTTGGTGCTGGTCATGATCGACGGCGGGTTAGTGAACGCCCTCGTGGTCATGGCCGTCGGCTCGCGCATAGTCACTTGCAACAAGCGCTGGGCGGCGGCGTCGCCGACATTGCCCTTGCCACGAGCGATGTGCGCCACGCGATGGAACTCTTGATCCGCCAGACCGACGTGGAAATCCAGCCCCAAAGGCTTCGCGACCCGCGCCACGATCGACTCACCCGGACCACGACCGTCGGCACGACGCAACAACTCACCGACCAGCCAGCCATAGGTGATCGCGGCGTAACCGTGACCGATTCCCGGCGTCCACCACGGTTGTTCGGCGGCCAAGGCGTCAACCATGGTTTGCCAGTCATACAGGGCTTCCGGGGCCAGCAGCTCACGCACCGCCGGAAGACCGGCCTGATGGCAGAGCAATTGACGCAAGGTGACCGACTCTTTGCCAGCGGCGGCGAACTCCGGCCAGTAGCGAGCCACCGGGGCATCCAGTTGCAGCTTGCCTTCGGCCACCAGTTGCAGGGCAGTCACAGCAGTAAAGGTCTTGGTGCAGGAAAACAGGTTGGCGATGGTGTCGCTGTGCCAGGCTTCAGCGCCATCCTTGTCGGCGCTACCGGCCCAAAGATCGACGACGGTTTCACCGCCGATCTGGATGCACAGCGCTGCGCCGCGTTCCTGAGGATCGTCGAACAGCGCCGCAAAAGCTTCACGCACCGCTTCGAACTTCAGATCGTAATAACCCTGAATCTGCACCCGCAACTCCTCTGGATAAACACTCTACAAAGTGGCCCGCATTGTTCCAGCCCTGGAAGGTTTTGGGAACTGTGGCGGGCCGGGCGGTCGCCATACCGCCCGGCGAAAAACACTTAGAAATTCAACGTACCTGTCAGCACTCAGTGACCATTGCCAGAATGCCCGCCCGCATGTCCAGCGCCCTGCCCTGCGCTTTTGCCAGTATCGCCTTTTTTGCCGCCTTCAGCTTCGTGACCAGCTTTATCCGCTTCAGCCTTGGCCTTCTCGGCTTCTTTACCGAGCTGATCGACGGTCTGCAAATTGCTCTTGCGTACGCTATCGACGAACCCCTGGAACGGCAGATCGGTGATGCCCACCAAACCAAAGTGCCCGTTCTCGCCATCCAGCAGACGACCGGCAACCGGTTGATCGAGGTATTGGAACCAGTGCACCCCGACGATCGACGGTTCGCTCATCGCCTGTTTGAGGAAATTAGCGTAAGCCGGCCCACGGTCCTCTTCCTTCGCCAATTGCGTCACGCCGCCCCAGAGCGGGCCGCGATCCGCGGAGCCGAAGTTGAACTCCGTGATCAGCACCGGTTTGTCCAGGCTGCGCAGTTTGGCGAAGTCGTAACCGTCCTGCGGTTGCAGGGTGTACATGTTGAAGCTCAGCACGTCGCAATACTGGGCACAGGACTCAACCGCTTCAGGAGTGCTGATGGCAAACCGGCCACCCAGCAACAGCTGATTCGGCGCGTGCCACTTGAGCGAGTCGGAAATGGTCTTGAAGTACGTGTCGGCGAAGACTTTCTGGAAGTATTTGAAGTCGGCTTCGATTTCCGGGTGTTCGGCGCTTGGCAGCGGCGGCACGAAGCCCGGGTCTTCCATCAATTCCCAGGCCGGCAAATCAATGCCCCAGGCTTTGGAAAGGCCCGCCTGATTGCGGTATTTGTCCCGCAGTTGTTTGAGGAACGCACGTTTGGCCGGGACGTCGGTGGTCATCTTCAACGTGCCATATGCCAAGGCGTAGCGGGCTTTCGGGTCGTCGCCGGGAACGGCCCAGGCCAGTTCGTTATCGGCAAAGTAACCGATCAGCCATGGATCGTCGCGATGGTCGCGGGCGGCAATGGCCACGGCACGTTCGGTGGCCATGGCGAAACGCGGGTCAAAAGGGTCGGGCATGCCGCCCCACCAATCGGTGCCGGTGCTGATGCTGGCGTAATCGCCGACAATCGACAGCGGCAATGTGTACGGCACACGAACAGCGTTGGCCAGCGCCGGGGCGCTCCAGTTGCCGATAGTGTTGAAGCCCCAGGCTTGCAGGCGATCAAGCGTGTGGCTGGCCCATTGTTTTTCATCGACAACCGCTTTGCAGGGTTCGGCGGGTATTTTCTCAGCAGTGTTCGCGGCCGTCGCTTCAACTGCGCCGGTCTTGGCTGCTTCGGCGACACCGGATTCGGCGGTCGAAGGAGCAGCGGGTTGCTCAGCGGCCTTATCGGCCGTTGCCTCAACGGCGTCAGCCTTGGCGGCTTCGGCGACACCGGCCTTGGTGTCGCGGCCCAGTGCGCAAGGTTCGCCATACAAGCGCTGCAGGTTGGCACCATAGAAGTCGTACCAGCGACCGGCGTTATATCCACGGCCCTGATCGACACCGTTGCCACCGCGGTTGTCGCCTTCGCCATAGTGGCTGGCCAGCGGCTCGTCGGGTTTTGGCAGGGATTCGAACATCCATTCGCGGCCGGCGATGTAAGTCTGGTTGACGTCTGGAGTGACAGTGTTGACCCCGAGCGAATAAAACGGATGCCCTTCAGGGGTCACCAGGTTCCAGCGACCGTCACGCTTCTCAGTGCGGAAAAAGCCGCTAGCCTTGAATGCCGGACCTTTGTTCCAGCCACCGAACTTGTCCAGGGACGACTTCTCGCGCTCGGCCAGCCAGGTTTTCAGTTGCTGCTGTTCTTTGGCGGCGGCGCTTTTCAGTTGCTCGTCGCTGCTGACTTTCTCTGGCCATTTGGTCCGGGTTGACTGGCCGTAAGCGTCTACAAGGCCGCCAAAAGCCGCTTGGGTGAGCGTATCGTCGTCCTGCACACCAAAGCGCTCAAGCAGAATACTTTGGGCGACTTTCGGCTGATCCATCGACAAGGTCACCGATACCACTTGGCTGCGCTCCAGCTCACCGACGCTGCTGGCCAGCAATACGCGTTGCCCCTCAAACATCATCGGCATCGGCGGGCCAGCTTTCAGGCCGAGGCTCAATGGCGAAAAGGGCTGCAGCGGTACCCATAAAGTTTGCGCAGGGCCGGCCGGCAAGTCGACGCGGCTTATCAGCGTCTTGCCGTCGTTGCTCTGAATTTTCACGTACAGGGTCACGGCCCAGTTCATTGCACTCTGAATCCGCAAACTCATGAAGCCCGACTGCGACCAGTCCCAGGCGCCGGTCTGCGGGGCCAGACGCAAAGTCGGTTGTGCCACCGGGTTGAACGTCACCCGACGCAACACTTCGCCCTCAGCCGTTTGCTCGGCATTGGATTGCGGCAGGCTGGCGTCCTGAGTCGCCACCTGGACCACGTCGGCGGGGCGCACAAAGTTGAACAGCGTCTGTTGGCCGGCAGGGGCTGCCAGCAAGGGGGCTGCAAACATCAGAGCGAAAATAGCGGGCAACGAACGGCGGATCATAAGAACGAAGTTCTCCCTAACGACCAACAATGGCCAGTGGAAAAGCGATGGCTGAGAGATAGACAACGGGTTGGGCAAAATTACCCAGCCCTGTATCAGGAAATTTCACGACGGAAGGGAGGCAACGCATTGAGGATTGCCTTGCCGTAACGCTGGGTGACCAGACGTCGATCGAGCAAGGTGATGGTGCCGCGGTCTTCTTCGGTGCGCAGCAAGCGACCGCAGGCCTGGACCAGCTTCAGCGAAGCATCCGGCACCGAAATCTCCATGAACGGATTGCCGCCCCGAGCCTCGATCCACTCGGCCAGGGCCGCTTCGACCGGATCGTCGGGCACCGAGAACGGAATCTTCGCGATGACCACGTGCTCACAATACGCACCGGGCAAGTCGACCCCTTCGGCAAAACTCGCCAGGCCGAACAACACGCTGGAATCACCGCCATCGACCCGTGCCTTGTGCTTGTTCAGGGTTTCCTGTTTCGACAGGTTGCCTTGAATGAACACTTGCTTGCGCCAGTCGCGATCGAGGCCGTCGAACACGTCCTGCATCTGCTTGCGTGAGGAGAACAGCACCAGGGTGCCACGCGAACCTTCCACCAAGGCTGGCAAGTCGCGGATGATCGCCGCGGTGTGGGCCGGCGCGTCTCGCGGATCAGCCTTCAGATCCGGCACTCGCAGCACGCCAGCGTCGGCATGATGGAACGGGCTCGGGACCACCGCGGTCACGGCTTTTTTCGGCAGGCCGGCACGCATGCGGAAACGGTCGAAGGTGCCGAGGGCGGTCAGGGTCGCCGACGTCACCAGAGCGCCGTAGGCGACGTTCCACAGGTTTCGACGAAGCATTTCCGCCGCGAGAATCGGGCTGGCATTGACCTCGATATCGAACAGCGAACCGCTTTCGGCCAGGGTCAGCCAACGAGCCATTGGAGGGTTGTCTTCCGGGTCTTCAGCGGTGAAAGCGCCCCACAATTCCCAGTTGCCCGAAGAGCGCGACAACAGGCTGCCGAACAGCGGATACCACTCTTCAGCCTGATTGCTGGCAATGCCGATGTTAACTTCGCCGTCCATGCCTTCCTTGAGCAGTTCGGTCAGTCGGGTAAAGACATCGGTCAGACGAGCAAAGCCCTTCTTCAGCTCGATGCCCATTTCGCGCATGTGCTCGGGAATGACCCCGCCGACAAAGCGATGACGCGGCCGCTCGCGACCTTCGACGTCTTCGCCGGGCTTGAAATCGGCGACCTGCTCGCAGGCGGTGAACATGAATTGCTGCTGTGTCTTGATCTCCCGCGCGAGTTCCGGCACCTGCTCGATCAACTTGCCCAAGTCGCCCGGCAGCGGATGCTGGGCCAGTAATTTGGCGAGGTTCTTGGCGGTGGTTTCCAGCCAGTCGGCGGTCGAACGCAGACGTGTGTAATGGGCGAAATGGCCGATGGCTTTATCCGGCAGGTGGTGACCTTCGTCGAACACGTAGAGGGTGTCGCGCGGGTCCGGCAGCACGGCACCGCCGCCCAGCGCCAAGTCGGCCAGGACCATGTCGTGGTTGGTGACGATCACGTCGACCTTGCCCATGCCTTCGCGGGCCTTGTAGAAGGCGCACTGACCGAAGTTCGGGCAATGACGGTTGGTGCACTGGCTGTGATCGGTGGTCAGACGCGCCCAATCGGCATCTTCCAGTGCGGTCGACCAACTGTCGCGGTCGCCGTCCCACTTATTGCCGGCGAGTTTCTCGATCATGCTGGTGAACAGTTTCTGACTGGCCTCATCGACCTCGATCTTGAAGCCTTCTTCTTCGAACAGCTGAGCCGTGGCGGTTTGCGCGTGACCTTCCTGAAGCAACATGTCGAGCTTGGACAGGCACATGTAGCGCCCGCGCCCCTTGGCCAAGGCGAAGCTGAAATTCAGCCCGCTGTTGCGCATCAGGTCAGGCAAATCCTTGTAGACGATCTGCTCTTGCAGGGCCACGGTGGCCGTGGCAATCACCAGACGCTTGCCGGCGGCCTTCGCAGTGGGGATTGCGGCCAGGCTGTAGGCCACGGTTTTACCGGTACCGGTGCCGGCTTCCACCGCGACAATCGCGGGGTCGCCACTGCGCCGGCCTTCGTCGTCGGTGTCGATGTCACCGAGGACCTTGGCAATTTCGGCAATCATCAGGCGTTGGCCGTAGCGCGGTTTGAGGCTCTTGGCTTCGAGAAAACGCGAGTAGGCGCCCTGGATCGTGGTTTTGAGTTCGGTGCTGATCATGGATTGTCGGGCGCAAAAAACGCTGGATAAATTTTCAGTGGTTCGGATCGGCCGCTATCATACCCCGCTAATTAATCCCGCGCAGAACGGAGTACCTCAATGACACCTTTTGGTCTAGTTTATACCCTGCATGTACTGTCAGCCCTGGTGTGGGTTGGCGGCATGTTTTTCGCGTGGATGGTCTTGCGTCCCGCGGCGATGACAGCTTTGGAAGGCCCGGCCCGTTTGAAGCTGTGGGTAGAAGTGTTTCAAGGTTTTTTCCGCTGGGTCTGGGTCGCGGTGGTGCTGTTGCCGATCAGCGGTGTGGGCATGATTCATTTGCAGTACAGCGGTTTTGACGCGGCGCCGCGGTATGTGCAGGTGATGATGGGGTTGTACGTGGTGATGACGGCGCTGTTTATCCGGATTCAGGCGTTGTTGTTGCCGGAGTTGCGCACGGCGGTGGCGGCGCAGGATTGGCCGACGGGGGCCTCGGTGCTGGGGAGGATTCGCAAGATGGTGGGGATTAATCTGATTGTCGGGTTGGGGCTGGTGGCGATTGCTGCGGCGCGGCCGATGCTGTGATCGTTCCCACGCTCTGCGTGGGAATGCCTCAAGGGACGCTCCGCGTCCAGTGACGCGGAGCGTCACGGGCTGTATTCCCACGCAGAGCGTGGGAATAATCAGTTAAAGGGTTACAACTGCTGCACGGTCACCGAACCCGCCGCACCCGCTGCCCCTGGCTGGCCATCAGTACCTGGACGACCACTTTTTCCGCCATCGGCCTTGTAGACGAAGCAGCCCTTGGCCTTGCCTCCCGCTCCCGGCTTGCCGCCAGGCCCGGCCACGCCACCGGCACCGCCGGCCACCTGGACCTTGATCTGTTCTGCAGGGTAATCGCGCGGCACTTCCAGCCTTACCAGCGCACCCGGTGCTCCCGGCTGACCGTCGCTGCCATTACTGCCATCAGCACCGCGACCGGCCTGACCCCAGGTACAACCCGGCGCCTGACCATTGGCCCCATCGAGACCGACGAAACCCGGTGCGCCCGCGCCGCCGCGAGCGTCCACCAACAATAGTGGCGCGCTCAGTGTCTTGATCTGCAAATTCAGGTTCCGCCCGGAGCGGGCCGCCTTGAGGTAAGTCCCCGGCGCACCGCGAGCAGTGATCTGGCTGCCTTCGGACAGCTGCGCACGACTGACCCTCAGCTCAAGCGGCTGTTCGCTGGGTACGATGGCGATCCGCGCTTCACGACCCAGGCGCAATTCACCGACGGTGACCTCGGTCACATTTGAAGGAATCAACAACGTGCCGTAATCGGCCACTTCCAGGCGTTCCAGCTGCAAGGTGCTGGCGGTGTTGGGCAAGCGCATCAAGGAGTTGCTTTCGACGCTTACCACCTGAGCGCAAGCCAATGGGCTGATGAGTGCGGCGAGCAGAGATAGTTTACGCATGGGAAGCCTTCGGTACGGTGGGAGCCGGGATGGTTTGCAGGTGGAAAACGCCGAAAAAGAGGATTTTCAGGCGATCACGCCAAGGGTGAGCGCGACCTCTGAGACTGCGGTAGCAGAACACCGCCTCCAGAAAATGGAGCAGCGCCAACAGGCTGCCAACCAGATCGACCAATAGATGCAGAGGATTGATAAACGGCGTGAGCTGATTGACCAGCACCACCAGCCAGAACAGCAGGGTCAACAACTTCCCCAGCGCCCAAAACACGTTCATACGCGCCCCCCGTTGAGAATTATTCTTTGCGCGCACAGTACCGGCTTCCACGCGGGATAAGCCAGAGGCCAAAGGAAAATTCTTCATTAAGGCCGCCGAATGGCCGCCGGACCGACCTCAATTGTCGCCCGACGGCTCTATCACGGGGCTCAGCGATTGATGTGCAACTCCACCCGACGGTTCTCCGCCCGTCCTTCATCCGTTTCGTTATCGGCCACCGGCTGACTTTCGCCCTTGCCCTCGCTGGTGAGTTTGTTCGGCGCCAGTCCCTGACTCAACAGGTAGGACGCCACGCTACTGGCGCGATGTTCCGAAAGTGCCTGGTTATAGGCGTCCGAGCCTTGGCTGTCGGTATGACCGATCACCTTGATGCTCACCACATCGGCGCTTTGCAGTTTGGGCATCAGCGAATCCAGCTGACTCTTCGCGGCGGGGGTCATGTCGGATTGGTTGAAGGCAAACAGTACGTCGCCAGCGTCGCTCAGGGTGATGACTTCGGATTGCGCAGGTTCGGGCTTCACGCTGGCCGGGTACTGCGGTAATGGACAACCATGATGTTCGACGGGGGTATTGGCAGGTGTATCAGGGCAGCGATCTCGTCGATCGAAGACCCCATCATCGTCTTCGTCGCCATCCTGGGCGTAACAGATCAAGCCACCGGTCAATATACCAAGCGCCGCTCCACCGGCCGCCCAACCGCTACTTTGAAGAGCGCCCAGACCTCCACCGACCAGACCGCCGATAACGCTGCAAATTGGCCAGGTTCGTTGATTGAGGGGGGCGGTGCCATCGCTGTGAGTAGCGCAACCGGTCAACAGGCTGCCAAGCAGCACAACCGGCAAGACGGTCCGTGTGAGAACACTCATGGTGAAAGCTCCTGTGTTACCGGCCAATGCCGGTTACACAGGAGTAAAGACCCGCATCCGCGACTGCACAAGCCGCGGAGTACGAGGGGTTTAGCGGTTGATTTTGATTTCCGTGCGACGGTTCATCGAGCGGCCGTCAGCGGTATTGTTATCAGCGACCGGTTGGCTTTCACCGGCACCGGTAACAGACACGAATTCGCTGCGGGGTACACCTTGGGAAATCAGGTATTCGACCACCGAGTGCGCACGACGATCCGACAGTTTCTGGTTATAGGTATCACTACCCACGCTGTCGGTGTGACCGGTTACGCTCAACTGGGCAGTGCTCGATTCCTGCTTCAGGCGAGTGGCGATTGTGTTTAGTACATCTTTATCGGAAGGGGTAAGTGTGGCCTTGTCAAACTGGAAATGAACATCGCGAATGACGATGACTTCTTCTTTAACCACGGCCGCTTCTTCGACCACTGGCGCAGGAACCGGTGGAGGGCAACCGTCGGCATCGACCTGTACGCCTCTAGGTGTACCCGGGCACTTGTCGCGGCTATCCGGCACGCCATCGCCGTCTTCGTCGCCATCACCGTGAACCCAGCAATAGGCCGCAGCCGTGCCGCCGACGATCAGCGCGCCATACCCCGCCCATGCCGAGCTCTCGGTCGCGCCGAGACCTGCACCCACGACACCACCGACCGCCGCACAAGTCGGCCAGTCGGTTTTCTGCAAACCTGCGCAACCAGTCAACACACTGGTTAGCAGAACCAAGGGTAATGCTGTGCGAACTATGCTCATCTGGTTTTCTCCTGAGGGGATCGGCATAGAACCGATTCAGGTAGTAAAGACCCGAGTTTTAATCTCCGCCAGCAATAGGCCATTGCAGTTTTGCCCCGTGTTTACGGTAGATCGACGCTTTTGGGAGAACCACCTCTAGGCCCGGTCCCTTGAGCAGGCTAGTCTTGGCAGCTCTGATTGAGGAACTTCGATGATTGCAGGTATTTCTTCGCGCACGCCCCAGCAGGCGTTGGCCGCTTTACTTGATCGTTACGCCCCCGCGCGCCTGTTGCTGATTGGCGCCAGCGAATTCCCCGCGCTTGAGGCCTTCAAGCTGGCGCACCCGGACACCTGTGTTGCACACGCGGCACCCGGGGTGTTGCCTGACGAATTGGCCGCGCGCCGGTTTGACCTGGCGCTGGTGGTCGATTGCCTCGAGCATTTGCCCAAACGCGATGGCCTGAACCTGCTTGGCGGGATCCGTAACCTCAACGCCAGTCGCATCGCGGTACTGGCGGACTTGCCGGCCAGCGGCTGGCAGGAGACCGATTTTTTCTCCCTGGCCCTGCAGGCCAGCGAACGCTTCCAGCGCGACGATCAAGTGCTGACCCTGTTCACCTATGATTTGCTTGACTACAAACAAGTACCCGACTGGCTAAACTCACGGTTCTGGGCCAATCCGGAAAACTTCGGGAAATATTGGTGGTAACGCAATGAGTACATCCATTTGCCCCTGCGGCAGCGGCTCCCTGCTTGATGCCTGTTGCGGTCATTACCATGCCGGCCATCTTGCGCCTTGTGCCGAAGCCTTGATGCGTTCGCGCTACAGCGCCTATGTATTGGGGCGGATCGATTACCTAGTGACAACCACCCTGCCCGCGCAACAGGCCGGCCTCGATCGACAGTCCATCAGCGACTGGAGCGCCCAAAGCACCTGGCTGGGTCTTGAAGTGGAAAGCTCGGAGGTCTTCGGCGGTCAGCCGGAACACGCCTTCGTGACTTTCACCGCGCGCTGGCACGACGGCAGCGGTGAACACAGCCACCGTGAGCGCTCGTCGTTCGTGCAGAACGCCGGCCACTGGTATTTCATCGACCCCACCGTACAACTCAAGGCCGGACGCAATGATGCGTGCCCTTGCGCCAGCGGACAGAAATTCAAGAAGTGTTGTGCGGGTTATTTCAGCAGTTGAAGTAATCGCAAGAGACTAGACTGGGCATCAAAGGGAGTTACTCAATGCTCAGTCAACGGCGCGTCTTTCAAACCCTCACCTTGCTTCTGTTTCTGGGGCTCGGCGGCTGCGCGTCCTGGTTCGGCGACGATCTGCCGGAGCCGCAGGTGCATCTGGTCAAGGTC
Source organism: Pseudomonas sp. ZS1P83 (assembly GCF_054897825.1). Classification (NCBI taxonomy): domain Bacteria; kingdom Pseudomonadati; phylum Pseudomonadota; class Gammaproteobacteria; order Pseudomonadales; family Pseudomonadaceae; genus Pseudomonas; species Pseudomonas sp. ZS1P83. The sequence goes on along the minus strand of NZ_CM142706.1, from coordinate 575,287 downwards.
GAAGTGGTCCAGGCCAAACTGATGCAGCAACGATTCCTCCTGCACTTTCGCGTCGACAACCCCAACGACAGTGACCTGACGGTGCGAGGCATCGAGTACCGCATTCACTTGGGCGACATGCTGCTGAGCGAAGGCGAGCACGAACATTGGTTCACGGTCGGTCCCAAGCGCAGTGCCTACTTTAAAGTGCCGATCCGCACCAATCTGTGGCCCAAGGTCCGGGAGCTGGTGAAACTGCTGAAAAAACCCGAGCAGCCCATCCCCTATCGTCTGGAAGGTGAACTGGAAACCGGTTTATTCATCGCGCACTACGTGCACCTGGCGCGTAATGGCGTGATAATCCCCGCCGATTTAATTCCGGAGCAAAACCGATGACCCAGCAACCCCATGTCCATGGCCCTGACTGCAGCCACGATCATGACCATCACGACCACCATGATCACGACCACGGCCATGTTCACGGTCCGAACTGCGGCCACGCCCACCAGGAACCGGTGCGCAACGCCCTGAAAGACGTCGGCCGCAACGACCCTTGCCCCTGCGGCAACGGCAAGAAATTCAAGAAGTGCCACGGCGCATAACGCACTGACGCACTGACGCACTGCTGCGTAGGAGCGAGCGGTGCGGCGATCCGACTTGCCCGCGAAGAACGATGACGTGGTATGCCTGAATGTCCGAGGCGCCCTTTTCGCGGGCAAGCCTCGCTCCTACAAAATCTGCGCAGTGCTCACGACCGTCGCATATTCGCCCTGCAAATTACCCAGCGACATCGCATGCACTTCCTCGGCTGTATGGGCTTTACCAAAGTAGTCAGCCTTGTCGAAGGTAAAACACGCATCCTCCGCCACCCACGCATCAAACCCAAGATTCCCGGCCGTTCGCGCCGTGGACTCCACCGAGTTGTTAGTCGCCACGCCAGCAATCACCAGTTGATCAATCCCAGCCTCGCGCAAACTCGCCTCCAAACGGGTCGAACAAAACGCATCCGGGACCTGTTTCTGAATCAGCAGCTCGCCGGTTCGTGGCTGGAACCGCGCCTGAAACTCCACCCCGGACTGCTCCGGCCAGAACACCGAATCCGGCGACCGGGACAGGTGCTGCACGTGAATCACCGGTCGCCCGGTTCGCCGCCAATGCGTTAGCAAATCGAGGATTCGCTCCTCGGCCTGAGGATTATTTCGGCGACCCAATTTGGGATGCAGGATGCCTTTTTGTTGATCGATGATGATCAGCGCCGCGTTCGTTTTGAGCTCCATGCCGGTTGTTCTCATGCTGGGTCATTGAATTTCACGCACTTCAACATCACCTCCTTTTACAGGCAAGCTATCGAATGCAAACAGGACGAATCCTGAAAAACGACGCAATCCCCTGTGGCGAGGGGGCTTGCCTCCGTTGGACCGCGTAGCGGTCCGAAACCACCACAGGTGAAGAAATAACCCCGCCGCCGCTTGCGCGGCCACCTCCTGCTCACTAACGTAGCGCCTTTAATGTGCCCGGCCTCGGAAGTCCGTTCATCTTTTGACGAGTGGCTGATGTTGTCAGACAAGGCGCCGCGACGAGTCATAGCCCGCTATGGCGAGGAGCGGCAGTCTGGCGACATTAGACGCCGTCAAAAGTGAACAGCGACTTTCGAGGCCGGGCACCACTACCCCCGCAGGAGCTTTGCCATGGCCTCGCCAGCCCTTACACATTTTCTTCCCCGGTTCGGCGTTGCCGCAGCAGTGGCCGGTGTTTTAAGCCTGACCGGTTGTCAGACCTGGAACACCCAGGACACCCTCCCGTCGACCACCGGCGTGCAGCCGCTCAAGGGTCTGGCGCAGAACGTTTCGGTACGCCGCAATGCCATGGGCATGCCGTTGATCGAAAGCAGCACCTTCCACGACGCCTTGTTCACCCTTGGTTACGTCCACGCCAGCGACCGCATTACGCAAATGGTCACCCTGCGCCTATTGGCTCAGGGCCGTTTGTCGGAGATATCCGGTCCGGACCTGCTGGACGCTGATCGCTTCATGCGCGCCGTCAACCTGAAGAAAAGCGCCGGCGAGCTGTACAAAGCGTCATCACCGCGCCTCAAACGCTTCTTCGAAGTTTATGCGCGCGGGGTCAACGCCTACCTGTTCCGCTACCGCGACAAGTTGCCAGCAGACCTCGCGGCCACCGGTTACAAACCTGAATACTGGAAGCCAGAAGATTCAGCGCTGATTTTCTGCCTGCTGAACTTCAGCCAATCGGCCAACCTGCCCGAGGAAATTTCCTCACTGACGCTGGCTCAGACCGTCAGCACCGACAAACTCGCGTGGCTGACGCCGTCAGCCCCCGATGAAAAACTGCCGGTGGCCGAAACTGAAAAACTTCAGGGCATCAAGCTCAACGGGCAAATCCCGGGCCTGGCCGACATCAGCAAAGCCACGAGCCAACTGTCCGATCTGAATCTGCTGGGCGCCACCTCGTCGAACAACTGGGCGATCGGCCCGCAACGCAGCCGCAGCGGCAAAAGCCTGCTGGCCAGCGACAGCCACGGACCACTGGGCGTGCCGTCGTTGTTCAGTTACGTACAGATTCGCGCGCCGAAGTACCAGGCGTCTGGTGTGACGATTGCCGGTTTGCCAATGGTGCTCGGCGGTTTCAACGGCAAAGTGGCGTGGAGCATGACCACCGTCATGGGCGACAACCAGGACCTGTTCCTGGAAAAAATCAAACGCCAGGGCAACGGACTTTCCTACGAGGTGGGCGGCAAATGGCAGCCGGCGATCGTGCGTAACGAAACCTACTTCGTCAAAGGCCAGCGGCCGATTCGCGAAGTGGTGTACGAAACCCGTCACGGCCCGCTGCTCAACAGTGCCCAAGGCACGACGCTGGCCAATGGGTTCGGCCTGGCCTTGCAGACGCCAAACTTCACCGACGACAAGACACTGGACGCGTTTTTCGACCTGTCCCGTGCCCAGACCGTCGAGAAAGCCTCGGACGCCAGCCGTGAAATCCGCGCCATTGCGCTGAACCTGGTATTTGCCGACGCCAGCAACATCGGCTGGCAAGTCACCGGTCGCTATCCGAACCGTCGCGAAGGTGAAGGCCTGCTGCCGTCGCCGGGCTGGGAAGGTCGTTACGATTGGGACGGTTACGCCGACCCGATGCTCCATCCCTATGACCAGGATCCGACCCAAGGCTGGCTCGGCACCGCCAACCAGCGAGTCATTCCCCATGGCTACGGCATGCAACTGTCCAACTCCTGGTCAGCGCCGGAGCGTGGCGAACGCATGGCCGAACTGGCGGGCGTGGGCAAACACGACACGCGCAGCGTGATCGCCATGCAATACGATCAGACCACCACCTTCGCCGCCAAACTGAAGAAAATGTTTGCAGCACCGAGCATGTCCCAGCCGCTCAAGCAGGCCATCGAAGCGTTGCCTGAGGCGGATCGCGGCAAGGCTCGCGAGGCGTATACCCGCCTGATGGCCTTCGACGGCAAACTCAGCCCGACCTCCGCCGATGCGGCGATTTATGAGCTGTTCCTGCAGCAAAGTACCCAACAGATTTTCCTCGATGAACTGGGTCCGGAAAGCAGCCCGGCGTGGAAAGCCTTTGTCGCCAACGGTAAGTTGTCCTACGCGGCCCAAGCCGATCACCTGCTGGGGCGTGAGGACAGTCCGTTCTGGGATGACGCTCGCACACCGCAGAAAGAAGACAAACCGGCGATCCTCGCCCGCAGTCTGGCGGCGGCGATCAGCGCTGGCGACAGTCAGTTGGGCGGCGATCACAAAGCCTGGCAGTGGGGCAAACTGCACCGCTATGAATGGAAAAATGCCACTGGCCAGACCGTGCGCGGTCCATTCGCGGCGGGTGGCGATCACACCACGCTCAATACCTCGGCGTTCGCCTGGGGTCAGGATTTCAACACCACCCTGGCACCGGCCATGCGCTTTATCGTCGACTTCGGTCAGGCCGAACCGCTGATGGGGCAGAACGGCACTGGGCAATCCGGCAATCCGGCAAGTTCGAACTACCTCGACAATATTGATCCTTGGCTCAAGGGGCAATACATGAGTTTGCCGATGCAACCGCAGAACTTTGACAAGGTGTATGGGAAGACGCGGTTGACGCTGACACCTGGCAAGTAATCCCTTTCGCGACTGATTGTGACTGATCGTTCCCACGCTCCGCGTGGGAATGCAGCCCGGGACGCTCCGCGTCCCAACAGCGGACGCAGAGCGTCCATTGATGCATTCCCACGCGGAGCGTGAGAACGATCGGTAGCGGTTCTGAAACCAATAGAACTTCTCGCCTCGCGCCACCCTCATAGCTAACAAGTCCCTCCATTTTTGGTAACAACATGGATCTTGTTATCGCGCGTCCTGAAGGTTTGTACTGCCCCGCCGGCGATTTCTATATCGACCCGTGGCGGCCAGTCGAGCGTTCAGTCATCACCCATGCTCACGGCGACCATGCCCGTACCGGCAACCAGCATTACCTGGCGGCCGCTCCCGGCGAAGGGATTTTGCGTGCGCGATTGGGTCAGGATATCAACCTGCAAACCCTGCCTTACGGTCAACCTCTGACCCATCATGGCGTAACCCTGAGCTTTCACCCCGCCGGCCATGTGCTTGGCTCAGCCCAGGTGCGTCTGGAATACGGCGGTGAAGTCTGGGTCGCTTCGGGTGATTACAAGATCGAGCCCGACGGCACCTGCGCGCCGTTCGAACCCGTGCGTTGCGATACCTTCATCACTGAATCGACCTTTGGCCTGCCGATTTATCGCTGGCAACCCCAGGCGCAGGTCTTTGCCGAGATCAATCAGTGGTGGCAGGCCAATGCCGCCGCCGACAAAACCAGCGTGCTGTTCTGCTATTCCTTCGGCAAGGCCCAGCGCATTCTCCACGGCATCGACGCCAGCCTCGGCCCCATTCTGGTGCATGGCGCTGTGGAACCGCTGAACCGGGTGTATCGCGAGAGCGGTATTTACTTACCGCCAACGATCTATGCCGGCGAGGTCAAAAAGAGCGATCCGATGATGCGCAAAGCCTTGGTCATCGCCCCACCTTCTGCTGGCGGCAGTACCTGGATGCGCCGATTCGGCGACTACAGCGACGGCTTCGCGAGCGGCTGGATGCGTTTGCGTGGCACCCGGCGGCGGCGCGGCGTCGACCGTGGTTTCGTACTGTCTGACCACGCCGACTGGCCGGGCCTGCTCTGGGCCATCGAACAGACCGGTGCGGAACGGGTCATGGTGACCCATGGTTCGGTGGGCGTACTGGTGCGCTATCTGCGTGAACAGGGTCTTGATGCTCAGAGTTTCAGCACCGAGTACGGCGACGATGAGGAAGAAAATGTAGCCGTCGAACCCGAGCGCGCCGAGGTGCTGCCATGAAGGCCTTCGCCGAGTTGTACGCCGAACTCGACGCCACAACATCGAGCAACGCCAAACTCGCGGCGATGCAAAACTACTTCGCCAAAGCCGCGCCGGAAGATGCCGCATGGGCTGTTTACTTTTTGTCCGGTGGGCGACCTCGACAACTGGTGCCGGTGCGCATCCTGCGAGAGCTGGCGGTGGCGTTCTCCGGCCTCTCGCCGTGGTTGTTCGAAGAAAGTTATCAGGCGGTCGGCGATCTGGCGGAAACCATCTCACTGGTATTGCCCGAAGCACCTCACAGCTCCAATGACGGATTGGCGGTTTGGATTGAAGACAAACTGCTGCCACTGCGCGGTGAAACCCCGCAAGTCCTCGCCGAGCGACTGCCAGCCCTGTGGTCGCAACTGGACCGCCAGAGCCTGATGCTCTGCATCAAACTGATCACTGGCAGTTTCCGCGTCGGCGTATCCAAGTTGCTGGTAACCCGTGCCTTGGCGGCCATGGCCGGGCTCGACAGTAAACGAGTGGCCCAGCGACTGGTGGGTTACACCGACCTGTCCCACCGCCCGAGCGCGCCCGGTTACTTGAAGCTGATCGCCGCTGAATCAACTGACGAACATGCGCAACGTGGTGGTCAGCCCTACCCGTTTTTTCTCGCCCACGCGCTATCGCAACCCGTTGAACAATTCGAAGCCCTGCTTGGCCCTGCCAGCCACTGGCAAGTGGAATGGAAGTGGGACGGCATCCGCGCGCAGGTCGTCAAACGCGACGGGCGACTGTGGATCTGGTCGCGAGGTGAAGAGCTGGTCACCGAGCGCTTCCCCGAACTCGATAGTCTGGTTCACGGCTTGCCCGATGGTACGGTGATCGACGGTGAAATCGTCGCTTGGAAAACCGCACAACCCACCACCGAGGACGCCTTCAACCCTCCTTCCCCAGCCTCACCCGCGGTAAAACCTTTCGCTCTGCTGCAACAGCGGATCGGCCGTAAAACCCTGGACAAAAAAATTCTCGAAGCAGTGCCGGTGGTCGTCCTCGCCTACGACCTGCTGGAATGGCAGGGCGAAGACTGGCGCAATCAGACTCAGGCAACGCGTCGCACTCAGCTGGAACAGGTGGTTAAAACCTGCGCTAACCCGGTGCTGCTGCCCTCGCCTGTGCTCACTGGCAAAGACTGGTTCGACCTCGCCCGACAACGGGAAGCCTCCCGCAGTCTCGGTGTCGAAGGCATGATGCTCAAAGCTCGGGATGCGCTGTATGGCGTCGGGCGCACCAAGGACATGGGCATCTGGTGGAAATGGAAAGTCGACCCGTTCATCGTTGACGCGGTGCTGATCTATGCGCAACGCGGCCATGGTCGCCGCGCCAGTCTCTACAGCGATTACACCTTCGCGGTGTGGGACGGGCCGCCTGACGCGAGCAAACGCACCCTGGTGCCGTTCGCCAAGGCCTATTCAGGGCTGACCGACGAAGAAATGCGCCAGGTCGACAGCATCGTACGCAAGACCACCGTAGAGAAATTCGGGCCGGTGAGCAGTGTGACGCCGAGTCTGGTGTTCGAACTGGGATTTGAGGGCATCGCCCTGTCCAAACGGCACAAGAGCGGGATTGCAGTGCGGTTTCCGAGGATGTTGCGCTGGCGGCAGGATAAGTCGGTTGAAGAGGCTGACAATCTTGGGACGTTGCAGGATTTACTCAGCTGACTATCAGGTTATGCTCCACGCCAGTGCATCAAATTTTCAACGCCCGTTTTCGTGCACGAATAGCGTATTGCCACTTCTTGTATTACCTTTTAAAACGCTTGTTCGGGACTCTGGTTCGGAAATTGCTACTTTCAGTAGGTCTTACGCTTTCCAGTAACAATAATTCTGCGCCACACGCGCTCATATTGGTTCTTAGGGATTGAATAATGAAAAAAGCATTGCTGACCCTTTCTGCACTGGCGTTGTGCATGGCTGCCGGCTCCGCGCTGGCGAAGGAATACAAAGAATTGCGTTTTGGCGTTGACCCTTCCTACGCTCCGTTTGAATCGAAAGCGGCTGACGGTAGCCTGGTAGGCTTCGACATCGATCTGGGTAACGCGATCTGCGCCGAGCTGAAGGTCAAGTGCAAATGGGTCGAAAGCGATTTCGACGGCATGATTCCGGGCCTGAAGGCCAACAAATTCGACGGTGTTATCTCTTCGATGACCGTCACCCCGGCCCGCGAAAAAGTCATCGACTTCTCCAGCGAGCTGTTCTCCGGCCCGACGTCCTTCGTGTTCAAGAAAGGTTCTGGCATTACTGCAGAAACCGCTTCGCTGAAGGGTAAAAAAGTCGGTTACGAGCAAGGCACGATCCAGGAAGCCTACGCCAAAGCCGTGCTGGACAAGGCCGGCGTGACTACTCAGGCCTACGCTAACCAGGACCAGGTCTATGCTGACCTCACTTCCGGTCGACTGGACGCCTCGATTCAGGACATGTTGCAAGCCGAACTGGGCTTTTTGAAGTCGCCACAAGGTGCAGATTACGAAGTCAGCAAGCCAGTTGACGATCCTCTGCTGCCAGCCAAAACGGCTGTCGGTATCTCTAAAGGTAACAAAGACCTCAAGGCGCTTTTGGATAAAGGTATCAAAGCGTTACACGACGACGGCACCTACGCCACCATTCAAAAGAAACACTTTGGCGATCTGAATCTGTTCAGCGGCAAATAATGCCCGGCGCCCATCTCACGATGGGCGCTTTTTTCATCCGATCAGGTTGCTGATTTATGTTCGAAAACCTACTACAAAACCTGGGGCTCTCAGCCTTCAGCCTCAAGGGCTTCGGTCCGTTGCTGATGGAAGGCACCTGGATGACTATCAAATTATCAGCGTTGTCGCTGCTGGTGGCCGTGTTGCTTGGCCTGCTCGGCGCCACAGCCAAACTGTCAAAAGTCAAACTGGTGCGGGTTCCGGCCCAGCTCTACACCACACTGATTCGCGGTGTGCCGGACCTGGTGCTGATGCTGTTGATTTTCTACAGCCTGCAAACCTGGTTGACGTCGTTTACCGATTTCATGGAATGGGAATACATCGAGATCAACCCGTTCAGCGCAGGGGTCATCACCCTGGGCTTCATTTATGGCGCGTATTTCACCGAAACCTTCCGCGGGGCGATCCTCGCTGTGCCTCGGGGTCAGGTCGAAGCCGCCACCGCTTATGGCCTCAAACGCGGCCAGCGTTTTCGTATCGTGGTGTTCCCGCAGATGATGCGTTTCGCCCTGCCGGGCATCGGTAACAACTGGATGGTGATGCTCAAGGCCACCGCGCTTGTCTCGATCATCGGCCTTGCCGACCTGGTCAAGGCTGCGCAGGATGCCGGTAAAAGCACCTATCAACTGTTCTACTTCCTGGTGCTGGCAGCCGTGATTTACCTGCTGATCACCAGCGCGTCCAACGTCGTCCTGCGCTGGCTCGAACGCCGCTACGCCGCCGGTTCCCGGGAGGCCGTACGATGATCGAACTCCTGCAGGAATATTGGAAACCTTTCCTTTATACCGACGGCTACAACATCACAGGCCTGGCCATGACCCTGTGGCTGCTCAGTGCGTCGATCTTCATCGGTTTCCTGGTGTCGATTCCACTCTCCATCGCCCGGGTTTCGCCGCACGTCTACATCCGCTGGCCAGTGCAGTTCTACACCTACCTGTTTCGGGGTACGCCGCTCTATATCCAGCTGCTGATTTTCTACACCGGTATCTACAGCCTGGCCAGCGTGCGCGCCCAGCCAGTACTCGATGCGTTCTTTCGCGATGCGATGAATTGCACCATCCTGGCCTTCGCCCTGAATACCTGCGCCTACACCACGGAGATTTTCGCCGGGGCAATTCGCAGCATGGCTCATGGTGAAGTCGAAGCGGCCAAGGCTTACGGTCTGACAGGCTGGAAGCTTTATGCCTACGTGATCATGCCTTCGGCCCTGCGTCGTTCGTTGCCTTATTACAGCAACGAAGTGATTCTGATGCTGCACTCGACCACCGTGGCGTTCACTGCGACCATCCCGGACATATTGAAAGTCGCGCGGGATGCCAACTCGGCGACCTTCCTGACCTTCCAGTCGTTCGGCATCGCCGCGCTGATCTACCTGACGGTTACCTTTGCGCTGGTCGGCCTGTTCCGCCTCGCCGAACGCCGATGGCTGGCCTTCCTCGGGCCGACCCACTAGGACCTGCTTTCAGGAATAAAGAGACGAACATGCGCCACCAGATTCATGACCTGCTGGCCCCACTGCCGGGGACCGCACGACAGATTCACAGCTTCCACTTCGGCCCTGAGTCGGCCAAAGGCAAGATCTACATCCAGTCATCCCTGCATGCCGACGAAATGCCGGGCATGCTGGTGGCCTGGCACCTCAAGCAACGTCTGGCGGAGCTGGAAGCCGCCGGCCGCCTGCGCAGCGAAATCGTACTGGTACCGATAGCCAACCCGGTGGGCCTCGAACAAGTGCTGATGGATGTGCCGCTGGGCCGTTACGAACTCGACAGTGGGCAGAACTTCAATCGCTGGTTCGTCGATGTGAGCGAAGCCGTCGGCAACGAGATCGAAGGCCAACTCGGCGACGATCCGCAGCTCAACCTCGAACTGATTCGCAGCTGCCTGCGCAATGCCCTCGCTCAGCAGACTGCCAGCACGCAACTGCAATCCCAGCGCCTGACCCTGCAACGGCTGGCCTGCGATGCCGACATGGTGCTGGACCTGCATTGTGATTTCGAAGCGGTCGCCCACCTTTACACCACGCCCGAGGCCTGGCCGCAGGTCGAGCCGCTGGCGCGGTACATCGGGGCCGAAGCCAGTCTGCTGGCCACCGATTCCGGCGGTCAGTCGTTCGATGAATGCTTCACCCTGCTTTGGTGGCAGTTGAAGGAGCGCTTCGGCGAACACTTCGACATTCCGTTGGGCAGTTTTTCGGTCACCGTTGAATTGCGCGGTCAGGGCGACGTCAATCACCCTTTGGCCAGCCTCGATTGCCAGGCGCTGATCGATTACCTGATTCACTTCGGCGCGATTGCTGGCGAACCTGCTTCGCTGCCCGAGCTGCCCTACCCCGCCACACCGCTGGCCGGCGTTGAACCGGTGGCAACAGCGGTCGGCGGGCTGCTGGTGTTCACCGCGCTGCCAGGGGAATACCTCGAAGCCGGGCAACTGATCGCTGAAATCATCGACCCGATCTTTGATCGCGTCACCCCCGTTCATTGCACCGTCGCCGGATTAATGTACGCCCGCTCGCTACGGCGCATGGCCACTGCCGGCATGGTGATCGCGCACGTCGCGGGCTCCGAGGCCTATCGCAGCGGCTACCTACTTTCGCCTTGAGGATGCATGCCCCATGTACAAACTGACCATCGAAGGCCTGCATAAAAGCTATGGCGATCACAACGTGCTCAAAGGTGTTTCACTCAAGGCCAACACCGGCGACGTCATCAGCCTGATCGGCGCCAGTGGCTCGGGCAAAAGTACCTTCCTGCGTTGCATCAACTTTCTTGAACAGCCCAACGACGGCGCCATGAGCCTGGACGGCCAGAACATCCGCATGATCAAGGATCGCCACGGCATGCACGTGGCCGACGCCAATGAACTGCAACGGATTCGTACCCGCCTGGCCATGGTGTTCCAGCACTTCAACTTGTGGAGCCACATGACCGTGCTGGAAAACATCACCATGGCGCCGCGCCAGGTGCTGGGTTGCAGTAAGAAAGAGGCCGAAGACCGTGCCCGACGTTACCTCGACAAGGTCGGGCTGGCGGCGCGAGTGGCCGATCAGTACCCGGCGTTCCTGTCCGGCGGTCAACAGCAACGGGTCGCCATTGCCCGCGCATTGGCCATGGAACCGGAAGTCATGCTGTTCGACGAACCGACCTCCGCACTGGACCCGGAACTGGTGGGCGAAGTACTCAAAGTGATCCAGGGCCTGGCCGAAGAAGGCAGGACCATGATCATGGTCACCCACGAAATGAGCTTCGCCCGCAAAGTATCGAGTCAGGTGTTGTTCCTGCACCAAGGGTTGGTGGAGGAAGAAGGCGCACCGGAAGACGTGTTGGGCAATCCGAAAAGTGAGCGGCTGAAGCAGTTCCTGAGCGGTAACCTCAAGTAAAACTAATCCCGTGCCGGCGTGGTCACTGAAAGAGGACTTTCAGAGCGCACACGGCCGGCATGGGAACCTCCCCCGACTTCGCAAAACAATGGTTCACCGCCCGCGGCTGGAAGCCGTTCGTCTTTCAGAAACACGTGTGGGCGGCCGTTAAACGCGGTGAGTCCGGGTTGCTGCATGCCAGCACCGGCGCCGGTAAAACCTACGCCGTCTGGTTTGGCGCGCTTAATCGCTACGCCTCTTCTTTTGAACAACCTCGAAAACGAAAAACGGTTGCCGAACCGCTGACGGTGCTGTGGATAACGCCCATGCGCGCCCTTGCCGCCGACACCGCTCGCGCACTGGAAGCCCCGCTACACGACCTGCAGATTCCGTGGAGCGTCGGCCTGCGAACCGGCGACACCAGCAGCAGCGAACGTGCGCGTCAGAGTCGGCGATTGCCCACCACGCTAATCACCACCCCGGAAAGTCTTACCCTGATGCTCGCCCGTGCTGACGCACACACTGCGCTGTCGACCCTGCGCATGGTGGTGGTCGACGAATGGCACGAACTGCTGGGCAACAAGCGCGGCGTGCAACTGCAACTGGCCCTAGCCCGGTTGCGCCGCTGGCATCCGGCGCTGATTGTCTGGGGCGTTTCCGCGACCCTGGGTAATCAGGCCCACGCCGAACAGGTATTAATCCCACAGGGCGCAGGCATCAGCGTTCAGGGCCAAACCCATAAAGAACTACGCATCGACACGCTGCTACCGCCCGCCACCGAGCGATTTCCATGGGCCGGGCACATCGGGCTGAAGATGTTGCCGCAGGTCATCGCCGAGATCGATTCCAGCCCCAGCAGCCTGGTGTTCACCAACACCCGTGCGCAATCGGAGATCTGGTATCACGCCCTATTGGATGCGCGCCCCGATTGGGCTGGATTGATTGCCCTGCATCACAGTTCACTGTCACGAGACACGCGTGACTGGGTCGAGCGCGCCCTCAAGGAAGGTCAGCTCAAAGCCGTTGTCTGCACGTCCAGTCTGGATTTGGGGGTGGACTTCCTGCCAGTGGAACGCGTGCTGCAAATCGGTTCGGCCAAAGGCGTGGCGCGACTGATGCAGCGTGCGGGCCGTTCCGGTCATGCACCTGGGCGGGTTTCACGGGTGACGCTGGTGCCAACGCACAGCCTCGAACTGATCGAGGCTGCGGCGGCACGGGACGCCGTAACACAACGGCAAATTGAACCACGCGAGTCTCCCCATAAACCGCTGGATGTGCTCGTTCAGCATCTGGTCAGCATGGCGCTGGGAGGGGGTTTTCAGCCCGATGAGTTGTACGAGGAAGTACGCGGCGCCTGGGCTTATCGCGACCTTACGCCGGCGGACTGGACGTGGGCGTTGGCTTTCGTACGCCACGGCGGACTTTCCCTGACGGCTTATCCGGATTATCGCCGGGTCGAACCGGATGAACACGGTGTCTGGCGCGTACCCGATGCGCGCTTGGCCCGCCGACATCGCCTGAGCATCGGCACCATCGTCAGCGACGCGAGCATTCAGTTGAAGTTCTGGAGCAAGGGTGGCGGCGGCAAGCAATTGGGCAGCATCGAGGAAGGTTTTATCGCACGGCTCAAGCCCGGCGACGGTTTTCTGTTCGCGGGGCGCTTGCTGGAGTTGGTGCGGGTGGAAAACATGACCGCCTATGTAAAACGCAGCATCGCGAAAAAAGCTGCGGTGCCGCGATGGAATGGCGGGCGCATGCCATTGTCCAGCGAGTTGGCCAGTGCGGTGGTCGCGCGCTTTAGTGCGGCGGCGCAGGGCGAGTTCGCTGGGCCGGAAATGCAGGCGCTGCGCCCACTTTTAGAGGTGCAACAACGCTGGTCCGGGCTACCGACCTCGGACACTTTGCTGGCCGAAACACTGAAATCACGCGAAGGCTGGCACCTTTTCCTCTACCCATTCGCCGGGCGTCAGGTACATCTGGGGTTGGCGAGTTTGATGGCATGGCGGGTCAGTCAGCAGCAGGCGGTGACGTTTTCTATTGCGGTGAATGATTACGGGCTGGAATTGCTCAGCGCTACCTGCGTGGATTGGTCCGACCCTCTGCCCACCGGACTATTAAGTCCGGAGCATCTGCTCAGGGACGTGCTCGCCAGTCTGAATGCCGGTGAACTCGCGCTTCGCCGATTTCGGGAAATCGCACGAATTGCCGGTCTGGTGTTTGCCGGCTACCCCGGCGCACCGAAAAGCACTCGCCAAGTTCAGGCCTCGAGCGGGTTGTTCTTCGAAGTGTTCAAGCAATACGACGCCGGGAATCTGCTACTGGCCCAGGCAGGGGAAGAAGTCCTGCGGGAGGAATTGGATATTCATCGACTGAAACAGACGCTGGAGCGGATCAACCGACTGAAACTGGACCTGCATCACATCAAACGTCCTACGCCGCTCGGGTTTCCGCTGCTGGTGGAGCGCATGCGGGAAAGCATGAGTTCGGAAAAACTCGCGGATCGCATCAGGCGCATGGTCACAGATCTTGAAAAAACCGCCGGCACCGGGAAAGCCAGATGAATACGCCCTATCCCGTGCAATTGGCTGGCGAAGAATTGTGGCTGCTGCCAGAAAAAGCCCTCTACTGGCCCGACCAACAAGCGCTGCTGATTGCCGACGTGCATTTCGGCAAGGCTGCGGCCTATCGAAGCCTCGGCCAACCCGTGCCTCATGGCACCACCGCCAGCAACATTGCCGTGCTGGACGGAATTTTGGCCGCCTTGCCCTGCCGTCAGCTGATTTTCCTCGGAGATTTTCTTCACGGCCCCGGTTCCCACGCAACGGCCACACTGAACGCCTTGGCTGAATGGCGCGCCCGACACCGCGATTTGCCTATGACACTGATCCGCGGCAACCACGACAAGCGCGCGGGCGATCCGCCGGCATCGTTAAACATTCGTGTGGTGCCCGAGCCGTTGCTGCTGGGGCCGTTCGCCTTGCAGCATGAACCTGACCCGCATCCATTCCGGCATGTGCTCGCCGGGCATGTGCATCCCGTTTATCGGCTGAACGGTAGAGGTCGACAAAGTTTGCGACTGGCGTGCTTCAGACTGGGAGAGCACATCAGTCTGCTGCCGGCTTTCGGCGCGTTTACCGGCGGCTATCAGGTCGAACGGGACGATAGCTGTAGGATCTTTGTCATAGGCGACAACGAAATATGGCCAGTCAGCTGATGTCTTTAAGGACATCAGCTGACTGGCCATTCATTTCAGCTACAGATCAAGCTACAGGCGCGGGAGGCGGCTCATCCGGCAGGGTGGGCTCACCGGGCTCCGTAGGTTGTTCGTTGGGCGTATCGGGATCAGGCTGACCGGGAATTCCCCCTGCCATGCTGATGGGTGGATGTGCCAACAAGGACCAGGCCAAAACGCCAACCTGATTGGGCTCAAGCTTTGCCAGTTCGGCACTTATTCGCGGATCGATCTTCATAGAGCACTCCTGAGCGATGGCCCCGTCCGCATCGCGCGAACCGGGCAGTACACCCAATAGAGTATCTACTCGCTCAAGAATTCCCACGACTTGCCAGACAAACCGATCAGGTGCGTGGCAGGGTGACGCCGCGCTGGCCCTGATACTTGCCGCCACGGTCCTTGTAGGACACTTCGCACTCTTCGTCGGATTCGAAGAACAGCATCTGAGCCACACCTTCGTTGGCGTAGATTTTTGCCGGCAACGTAGTGGTATTAGAGAATTCAAGGGTCACGTGGCCTTCCCACTCAGGCTCAAGCGGTGTCACGTTGACGATAATGCCGCAACGAGCGTAGGTGCTTTTACCCAGGCAGATAGTCAGCACATTGCGCGGAATACGGAAGAATTCCACGGTGCGCGCCAAGGCAAAGGAGTTCGGCGGGATGATGCAGACATCGCTTTTGACGTCGACGAAGCTCTTCTCGTCGAAGTTCTTCGGATCAACGGTCGCCGAATTGATGTTGGTGAACACTTTGAATTCATCGGCGCAGCGTACGTCGTAGCCATAGCTCGACACGCCGTAGGAAATCACTCGGTCGGCGCCTTCGCCGCGCATCTGGCGCTCTACGAAGGGCTCGATCATGGCGTGCTCTTGCGCCATGCGGCGAATCCACTTGTCCGATTTGATGCTCATGGCGGGTGTCCTGAATAGCGAGGTGGAAAAAATCTGTCCGGCATCTTACCGGGCGCGCGCTTCGGGTTCAAAGTCCGAGGCACACAATTCTCGCCAATCCCCCGTGAAATCTGGCCCTTCGCCGCAATCGGGTGCACCGTCAGTCATGAAAACAGAGAAACCTTCGCAGGAAGCATTGGCACGTTCCGGAAAAAGGGTTAAGGTGGCGCCACTGTGCTGCTTGTGTCACTGAGAATCTCTACACGATATGTTGAATTTCGATCCAACCATCTACAAGAATTTTTCCTGCTCTTTGCACTCAGTCTCGGCCAGGGTTCTTCCTGCGTCGCAGTTATCTTTGTTCAAGGAGTTACACCATGTCTAATCGCCAAACTGGTACCGTTAAGTGGTTCAACGATGAAAAAGGCTTCGGCTTCATCACTCCACAATCCGGTGACGACCTGTTCGTTCACTTCAAAGCTATCCAATCCGACGGCTTCAAAAGCCTGAAAGAAGGCCAACAGGTTTCTTTCATCGCTACCCGCGGTCAGAAAGGCATGCAAGCTGAAGAAGTTCAAGTTATCTAACTTGTACTTGCTTTAGTAAAAAGCCCCGCCCTCAAAAGCGGGGCTTTTTTGTGCCTGTCTATTTTGCAGGCAAAAAAATATCGCAGCCCATGGCTGCGATTTTTTTGCGTCTTACCAGGCCACGCCAAACCCTGCGGTGTAGCGGGTCTTGTCCAGATCGGCATCGTCGGTACCGCTGATAATGTCTCGCTCGGCCTTCAGGTTAAGCGACGCCCAGTCGGTCACCTTGTAGCGCAAGCCCATTTCGGCATCTAGCGCGTAATCCGCCACGCCCGACAACGGCTTACCCACTTCGCCATTGGTGAAGAACTCCACCTTCTTACCGATCAGGTAGCGGTTGTAATCCCATTTCATCGCCACAGAATAGAAGTTTTCTTTGCCGCCGTTGGCGAACTCATAGTCCGTGCGGTTGACCAGCGAGCCCAGGGAGAATGCACCCAACTCGTTGTCCCAGAACTGGTAACCAGGGCCTGTACCGACCGTGCGCTGGCGGGAAAGCTCTTCAACCTTGTCGCGTTTATAGACCGCGCGACCCTGCCAGAACCATTTCTCGGTCAGGAAGCGGTCGAGCGAGTATTCAGCCCGCCAGTTGTCGGTGGTGACTACGTCATCCTGAAACTCGCGGTTGTACTCGCCTTCCGCCGTGTGCCGCCACCGACCATGGCGCGCAGTGGTTTTGAAGCCAACGTCGTAGTCATCGGTGTCTTTTTCTGCCCGCTGATAATCAAGCGCCGCGTCGACATTCCCCTTCCACACCAGATCCTCGATCACAGGTTTTGGCTTGAGAATCTGCTGGATACTGGCCAGCTCGACGGTCTTGGGAGCGTCGCCATTGGCCAAGGTGACCTTGCCGTCATCTGCCGCATGCAGCGCCTTGGCCTTTTCGCCAGTGTAGGCATCCTGCTTGACCAGCAGTTGCTGATCACTTTCCAGGGTTTTAACCTGCTTCCAGTCGATCGGGACGGCACCGGCGTATTCGGTCTGGATCAACAGCTTGCCGCCATCGAAAACGGTGATCTTGCCGCTCAGCTTGTCACCGTTCTTCAACCAGACGGTATCGGCGAGTAAGGGTGTGGAAGCACTGGCGACAGCGAGGCACAGCAGGGTTCTAGACAACATAAGCAAATACAGGCTCAAGTTTGCGAAAAAAAGTCGGCATTATCCGTAGGAATAAGACCCTAACAAGGACTGACCCGACTAATTCTATTGAGTTCATTTCTCAATGGGTGATCCAGGATTTACTCTACAGACGGTAATGCGAAACTTTTTTCAGGAACTGCGGACGTGACCGACTCAACCACTGAAACCGACAGTCCGGCGCAAATCCGACGCACGGCGCTCTACCTGACTCTGGCCCAAGTCCCCGAGGGCAAAGTCGTGAGTTACGGGCAGCTTGCCGAGCTGGCGGGATTGGGTCGCGCCGCCCGCTTCGTCGGGCGGACATTGAGCCAACTGCCGGGTGACAGCAAATTACCCTGGCATCGTGTGCTCGGTGCCGGCGGGCGTATCAGCCTGCCGGTAGGCAGCCCTTCGGGGGATGAACAACGCGCGCGTTTGCGCCTGGAGGGCATCAGTATCCTGAACAATCGTGTTGATATTCAGCGCCATGGCTGGCGCCCGGTAGAGCACAGCGGTTAGAGTGCGCGCTTTGTTTCCGTATTTGTTGAGGCAGACTTCAGCCCATGCCCCGTAAAACCTGGCGCGCCGCGCTCGCCGCCTATGCCAGCCCCTCGACGCTCGTACTCTTGCTGCTTGGTTTCGCCGCCGGCCTGCCCTACATGCTGGTGTTTTCGACACTTTCGGTCTGGCTGCGCGAAGCCGGCGTAGCTCGCGAAACCATCGGCTATGCAAGCCTGATCGGCCTGGCCTATGCCTTTAAGTGGGTCTGGTCACCGCTGCTCGACCAATGGCGCCTGCCATTGCTCGGCAAGCTCGGTCGACGACGTTCGTGGCTGGTGCTTTCCCAGGCGCTGGTCATCCTCGGTCTGATCGGGATGGGTTTCTGCGACCCGCAAAAGCATTTGTCCTGGCTGATCGCCATTGCTGTGGTCGTCGCCTTCGCCTCCGCGACGCAAGACATTGCGGTCGACGCCTATCGCCTGGAAATCGCCGACGACAGTCGCCAGGCCGCGCTCGCCGCCAGTTATATGTCTGGTTATCGGATCGCTGCGCTGCTGGCCACCGCCGGTGCCCTGTTCTTCGCTGAAGGCTTCGGTTCCACCGGCTTCAACTATAAGCATTCGGCATGGGCCGGCACCTACATCCTGTTCGGCGCCTTGATGGTTCCGGCGCTGCTGACCTCCTTTTTCATGCGCGAACCGCCGGTGCCGCTGCGCACCCAGCTTCAGGCCGGGCGCTACAGCTTTGTACATCAACTGGCGTCGGTGTTCGTACTGATCGTGCTGCTGGTGTCCGTACCGGCCATGTTCACCCAGCTCTACAACACCGATTTCGCCAGCGTGCTGTTCAAAGGCGTGAGCGTGCTCGACCTGCTGCTCGAAGACCGCGCGCTCCTGCGGGCAATCCTCTACACCACGCTCACGGCTATATGCCTGTCGGCCATAGGCCGCCGCGGCTTGGCACCAGTGCTGACGCCGGTCAACGATTTCATTCTGCGTTACCGCTGGCAAGCTTTGCTGCTGCTTGGCCTGATCGCCACCTATCGGATGTCCGATACGGTCATGGGCGTGATGGCCAACGTGTTCTACATCGATCAGGGCTTCACCAAGGATCAGATTGCCAGCGTCAGCAAGATCTTTGGCCTGATCATGACCCTGGTTGGTGCCGGCATGGGCGGCCTGCTGATCGTGCGCTTCGGCATCCTGCCAATCCTGTTCATCGGTGGTATTACATCGGCCGGCACCAATCTGCTGTTCCTGATGCTGGCCGACATGGGCGCCAACCTGAACATGCTGATCCTTACTATTTCCCTGGATAACTTCAGCTCGGGCCTGGCGACTTCGGCGTTCGTCGCTTACCTGTCGAGCCTGACCAACCTCAAATTCTCCGCAACCCAGTACGCCCTGCTCAGTTCGATCATGCTCTTGCTGCCACGCCTGATCGGCGGCTACTCGGGGGTCATGGTGGAGAAGTTCGGCTATCACAACTTCTTCCTGATCACCGCCCTGTTGGGCGTGCCGACCCTGCTGTTGATCGCCTTGCACTGGTTCCAGGAGAGCCGTCGTGCAGGTCCGACACCAACGCCAACGCCCGAACCGGTTCCGACCCAGGTCGCGGAAGAATCGTAGGAAGCTTCGCAGAGGGCGCGGTGATTCCCGCCCTCCTGCCGACCGCACGCCTGTACGCCAGCAGATCTCGCCCGTACAATGCTCCGTCATTTCTCGTCATCAGCAACCGACAACGGCCAACCATGCGCACCAGTCAATTTTTGCTCGCCACACAGAAAGAAACGCCTTCCGACGCGGTCGTGATCAGCCATCAGCTGATGCTGCGCGCCGGCATGATCCGCAAACTCGCCTCGGGCCTGTACACCTGGCTGCCGATGGGCTTGCGAGTGATGCGCAAGGTTGAAGCCGTCGTTCGTGAAGAAATGAACGCCGCTGGCTCTCTCGAAGTGTTGATGCCGAGCACCCAACCGGCTGAGCTGTGGCAGGAATCCGGTCGCTGGGAAGAATACGGCCCTGAATTATTGCGCTTCAAGGATCGCCACGGTCGCGACTTCTGCGCCGGCCCGACTCACGAAGAAGTCATCACCGACCTGATGCGCAACGAGTTGAGCAGCTACAAACAGCTGCCGATCAACCTGTACCAGATCCAGACCAAATTCCGTGACGAAATCCGTCCACGCTTCGGTTTGATGCGCGGTCGCGAATTTATCATGAAGGACGCCTATTCCTTCCACGCTGACCAGCCATCGCTGCAGGTCACCTACGACCGCATGCATCAGGCGTATTGCAACGTGTTCACCCGTCTGGGCCTGAAATTCCGTCCGGTTGAAGCTGATAACGGCTCGATCGGTGGTGCCGGCTCCCACGAGTTCCACGTACTGGCCGAATCCGGCGAAGACGATATCGTCTTCAGCAACGGCTCCGACTACGCCGCGAACATCGAGAAAGCCGAAGCCGTGCCGCGCGAAACTTCCCGCGCCGCACCGACCGAAGCGCTGCGCTTGGTCGACACGCCGAACGCCAAGACCATCGCGCAACTGGTCGAAGGCTTCGACCTGCCGATCGAAAAGACCATCAAGACCCTGGTGGTTCGCGCTGAAGAGCAAGGCAAGCTGATTGCCTTGATCATCCGTGGCGACCACGAGCTTAACGAAATCAAGGCCGCCAACCAGCCTGGCGTTGCCAGCCCGCTGGTCATGGCGTCCGAAGCCGAACTGCGCGACGCCATTGGCGCTGGCGCAGGCTCCCTCGGACCGTTGAACCTGCCACTGCCAATCATCATCGACCGCTCTGTCGAACTGATGAGCGACTTCGGTATCGGCGCGAACATCGACGACAAGCACTACTTCGGTGTGAACTGGGAGCGTGATCTGCCGGTTCCGACCGTTGCCGACCTGCGCAACGTCGTCGCCGGCGATCCAAGCCCCGACGGCAAAGGCACCCTGGAAATCAAGCGCGGCATCGAAGTCGGGCACATTTTCCAGCTGGGCGACAAGTACAGCAAAGCGATGAAGTGCGAAGTGCTAGGCGACAACGGCAAGCCAGTCACCCTGCAAATGGGTTGCTACGGCATCGGCGTTTCCCGCGTGGTGGCGGCTGCCATCGAGCAGGGCAACGACGCCAACGGGATCATCTGGAGCGACACGCTGGCTCCGTTCCAGATCGCTCTGGTACCGCTGCGCTACGAAACCGAACAGGTTCGCGAAGCCACCGACAAGCTGTATGCAGAACTCACTGCAGCCGGTTTCGAAGTATTGCTGGACGACCGCGACAAAAAAACCAGCCCGGGCATCAAGTTCGCGGACATGGAGCTGATCGGCATTCCTCACCGGATCGTGGTCAGTGACCGCGGCCTCGCCGAAGGCAATCTGGAGTACAAGAGTCGCACCGAACCCGAAGCGCAAGCGCTGCCGGTCGCCGACGTACTGTCTTTCCTCCAAACCCGTATCCGCCGCTGACACCAGATAGAGAAGTCATGTTCAAGCGAAACACCTTAGGCCTCGGTGGTGCCGCCCTGTGCGGCACCCTGCTGGTCAGCGGCTGTGCCAATCACATGTCGCAACGCAGCGAGCACGAGGAACGTGTCGAGCGCAAATTGCTCGATCACAGCCTGCAGATCGATGTCGGCGAGCCAAAGGTGCTTGAGCTGCCGCAACGCCGGATAAAGATCCACGAGCAGAAGACTTTCGAAGTCACCGAATTCGAAGTCTCCCGCCACTACGACCGCTACACGCCTTACCAACCCTGGCGCGAGGCTTACGAGATCCCGCTGGGTGCGGTGGCCGTGGTCGCCGGTGTCGGCGCGAACGTGGTCAACGTGTTCACTCTCGGCAACCTGCCGGACAGCGTGACGAAAGATTGGTTGAGCTACGGTTTCGCCGGGCTCAACCCGTTCATGAACGTGCAGTCTCATGGTCGCGCGCAGCAGAACCTGGCGGGAATCGACGAGGTCCAGCTCGACAAGCGCACCGAATACTCGAGCCTGCCATGGAGCGAGCGTCCGGTTGAGGTCAAGGCTGGCAAAGAAACGTTCAATCTGAGCACCGACAAGAACGGCGTATTGCGCGTGAACCTGCTGGACAGCCCGTTCGCCGAACATGACATCAATCATCTGAGCCGACTGCTGATCAGCGTCGAAGATGCCCAGGACGATGTGCACACCGAATCGTCCCTGGCGGTCAGCAGTTCCTTGCGCGGCAAGCTGCTCGAAGCTCACGGGCTGATTTACGACGACCTCGAAGACGACGAAGTGAGCCAGTGGGTACACCGGGTCAAACGCCTGTCGGAACTGGGTCTGGAAGAAGAAGCCACCGAGCTGGAACAGAGCCTGATCGAACTGACGCGCAACGATCCTGAGTTGCAGACCGAATTCCTCAAGTCGTTGACCAAGGATGCCGGGCGACTGGTAGCGGATCCGGGACCGAATTAAAGCCTAAAGCATCGCGAGCTTGCTCGCGATGCGACCCTGACAACCACCGCTGAACTACCGCTCAAATAACTCCAACTGTTCAAACCCGCCCCGCAAATCCTCCAGCCGCACTCCAATCCCCAACAAACGCACCGGTTTGCCGCCGCGATTGAAGGCTTGGGTCAGCAACAACTGATAACTCCCCAAATCCCGCCCTGCCCCGGCCTGCTCCAAAGTGGTCTGAGTGAAGTCATGGAATTTCACTTTGACGAACGGCTTGCCCGGCCGATAGCTGCTGTCGATCCGCGCCATGCGGCCGGCGAGGGTTTCCAGCAACTCGGGCAACTTATCAAGGCAGCTCACCAGATCCGGCAGGTCCACGTCGTAGGTGTTTTCGACACTGATCGACTGCCGGCGACTGTCGTTGTGCACCAATCGGTCATCGATCCCACGAGCCAGGCTCCAGAGTCGCTCGCCGAAGCTGCCGAATTCCCGCACAAGCGCCAACTTGTCCCATTCGCGCAGATGTGAGCAATCAACGATGCCCAGCTTGCCCAGTTTATCTGCGGTCACTTTGCCAACGCCGTGCAGCTTGCTCACCGGCAACCCACTGACAAAATCCTCGACCTGATCCGGCGTGATGACGAACAAGCCGTTGGGCTTCTTCCAGTCGCTGGCTATCTTGGCCAAAAACTTGTTCGGCGCTACGCCAGCCGAAACGGTGATGTGCAGTTGATTAGAGACACGACGGCGAATGTCTTGGGCGATCCGCGTGGCGCTGCCACCGAAATGCGCGCATTCCGACACATCGAGGTAGGCCTCATCCAGCGAAAGCGGCTCTATCAAGTCGGTGTAATCGCGAAATATCGTGTGAATTTCCTTCGAGGCTTCTCTATAGGCATCCATGCGCGGCTTGACGATGGTCAGGTCCGGGCACAGTTTCAAGGCATGGCCGGAAGACATGGCCGAGCGCACCCCATATGCCCGCGCTTCATAATTGCAGGTGGCGATCACGCCACGTCGATCCGCCGAACCGCCCACCGCCAGAGGTTTACCGGCCAGACGCGGGTCGTCACGCATCTCGATGGCGGCGTAGAAGCAGTCACAATCGACGTGGATGATTTTTCGCTGCGTCATATAAAAGCAGTGTTCATGGTTAAGAAATGGAGTCTTGGCGAGTCAGATCGGCAGTATCTCACTGACACCTGTATATAGCACCAGTACTCAGAATGTTCTTTTTCACTCGTAGGAAAAGTGCCGGATGAATTTATTTTTTCAATCGAAATGCCTCACCCGATAGAGCTGAAAGCCTTGCCACACTGGCCTTACAGCCAATCACCCAGCCCTCTTTTCAAGCTAAGCGATTGAACAGAAAGAGGTTTCCTCTGGATTTAAGGTTGACAGCCCGCCGATCCTCTGTAGAATGCCGACACACAGACGCGGGATGGAGCAGTCTGGTAGCTCGTCGGGCTCATAACCCGAAGGTCGTCGGTTCAAATCCGGCTCCCGCAACCAAACATCAAAAAAGGCTACTCGAAAGAGTGGCCTTTTTTGTGCGCGTTTGTTTTGTATAGATGGAGTGCTTACGCCTGCGCGGCGCAGAAATGAGAAATCGTTCTGATTCCGAAACTTAGGTCTCCCCCACGACCGTTCACCGCTTATTTACGCTTATTTGACCCGATTCAGGATTAACGGTTGACACCTAGGCGTATCTCTATAGAATGCCGCCACACAGACGCGGGATGGAGCAGTCTGGTAGCTCGTCGGGCTCATAACCCGAAGGTCGTCGGTTCAAATCCGGCTCCCGCAACCAAACATCAAAAAAGGCTACTCGAAAGAGTGGCCTTTTTTGTATCTGCTGAAAAAGTCCTTTCGCAACAATGATCTGCCACTGTGCAGTAAGCCGTTCGGCATCACCCATACTCTGAGCCCGGATTATGCTGAACCGCAGACAAAACCCTCTACGACTGATGACGCACCATCGCCGAGACCCGGTGAGAGGCGTTAATATTTGTGATTATTTTTTTCTACAGGGATTGGTAACTTGGCTGGATACCCCCATCCTGTCGCGCACAATCCAAGAGGTGATTGATGCGCGCCAACTCGTCTGATCCACAAGACACCGTCACAGCGACACAACCGATCAAGGCCGAACGTCTGCGTTTGCTTGATCGAATCAGCAAATACCGCCAGCCCATCGGCCTGGCAGTCACTTTGCTGTTGTTCGCTATCGCGCTGATTGCCTGTCGCCACCTGCTGAGCGAACTCGATCTGTACGCTCTGCACGACTCGATTCTCGACGTTCCGAAACCGGCATTATTGGGCGCGCTGGGCGCGACCGTGGTCGGCTTCATCATTCTGCTGGGCTACGAATGGTCGGCCAGCCGCTACGCGGGCGTGACACTGGCGCCGCGAATCCTGGCCCTGGGCGGGTTCACCGCATTCGCCATCGGCAATGCGATCGGCCTTTCGATGCTCTCGGGGGGCTCGGTTCGTTACCGTTTATACGCACGTCATGGCTTGGGAGCTTCTGAAGTTGCCCATATGACGCTGTTTGCCAGCCTCTCGCTCGGCTGCGCCCTGCCCCCACTGGCCGCCCTCGCCACCCTCAGCAACCTGCCTGCCGCCTCTACTGCACTGGGTCTGTCCGAGATATTGCTGGGTGCAATTGCCGTGGCCGTCTTGCTGCTCTTCAGCGTAGTGGCCATCGGCATCTACCGCCGCCGCCTGCCAGAACAGCCTTATCCCGACAACCTGCTGGTCAAGGTTGGACGCCGCACCTTGCGCCTTCCGGGCCGTCGCCTGACGTTCCTGCAACTGATCATCACTGCCCTGGACGTCGCCGCCGCGGCAACCGTGCTCTATCTGCTGCTGCCTGAAGCGCCGCCCTTTGGCGCGTTCCTGCTGGTGTACTTGCTGGCCCTGGCCGCCGGTGTGCTCAGCCACGTTCCCGGCGGGGTCGGGGTGTTTGAAGCGATTCTGCTGGCCGCCTTTTCCGACACACTCGGCGCCGCGCCACTCGCTGCCGCCCTGCTGCTCTATCGCCTGATCTATGTGGTGCTGCCGTTGCTGGTGGCCTGCGTATTTCTGCTGATCAACGAAGGTCAGCGCCTGTTTCAATCGCGTCAGTCCTTAAGAGTTGCGTCCGGCCTGGCCGCGCCGATTCTGGCGGTGCTGGTATTTCTGTCCGGCGTGGTGCTGTTGTTCTCCGGTGCCACCCCGGAAATCGACACACGCCTGGAACACATCGGCTTTCTGATCCCGCATCGATTGGTCGACGCCTCGCACTTCGGTGCCAGCCTGATCGGCGTGCTTTGCTTGCTGCTGGCTCAAGGACTGCGCCGCCGACTGTCGGCCGCCTGGATGTTAACCACCATATTGTTGCTGGCCGGTGCCCTGCTCTCGCTGCTCAAGGGCTTCGACTGGGAAGAAGCCTGCCTGCTGACGCTGACTGCGAGCTTGCTAGGGGTTTTCCGCAGCTCGTTCTATCGCCCCAGCCGTCTGACCGAACTGCCGTTCTCGCCGCTGTATCTGGTGGCCAGCCTGTGTGTACTCGGTGCGTCGATCTGGCTGCTACTGTTCGCTTATCAGGACGTCCCGTACAGCCATCAGCTCTGGTGGCAGTTCACCCTCGACGCCGACGCCCCGCGTGGCTTGCGCTCGCTGCTCGGTGCCGCAGTCCTGCTGGTGGTGGTGTCCCTGACCTGGCTGCTGCGCACCGCCCGCCCGGTGATCCATCAGCCAACGCCCGATGAACTGGACCGCGCGGTAAAGATCCTCATGGCCTCCGCACAACCGGATGGCGGTCTGGCCCTGACCGGTGACAAGGCGCTGCTGTTTCACCCCAACGACGAAGCGTTCCTGATGTACGCCCGCCGTGGTCGCAGCCTGGTGGCCTTGTATGACCCGATCGGCCCGACCCAGCAGCGGGCGGAAATGATCTGGCAGTTCCGCGACCTCTGCGATATCCATCACGCCCGTCCTGTGTTCTATCAAGTGCGCGCCGAGAACCTGCCGTACTACATGGACATCGGCCTGACCGCGATCAAGCTCGGCGAAGAAGCCCGGGTCGACCTGCTTCGCTTTGATCTCGAGGCCAAGGGCAAAGAGATGAAAGACCTGCGCTACACCTGGAACCGTGGCACTCGCGATGGCCTGTCGCTGGAGATCTTTGATCCGGGGCAAGCGCCGATGGATGAGCTCAAGGTGATTTCCGATGCCTGGCTGACCGGCAAAAACGTACGCGAGAAAGGCTTCTCGCTCGGCCGCTTCAGCGATGGCTACATCAAGCATTTCCGCGTCGCGGTGATTCGTTTCGAAGGGCGCCCAGTGGCGTTCGCCAACCTGCTCGAGACCTACGGCCATGACTTGGCCAGCCTCGATCTGATGCGCGCACACCCGGACGCCCCCAAGCTGACCATGGAGTTCATGATGGTCGGCCTGATTCAACATTATAAAAATCATGGATACGCGCGCTTCAGCCTGGGCATGGTGCCGTTGTCGGGGTTACAACCCCGACGTGGTGCACCACTGACCCAGCGTCTGGGCTCGATGGTGTTCCGCCGTGGTGAGCAGCTCTACAACTTCCAAGGTTTGCGCCGTTTCAAAGACAAATTCCAGCCTGACTGGGAACCCCGTTATATGGCCGTGCCCGCCGGACTTGATCCGCTGGTTGCCTTGGCCGACACTGCTGCCCTGATTGCGGGCGGCTTGACTGGATTGGTGAAACGCTGATGATTCAACGCTCCTTGCGGTACGTACTGGCCACACTGGTAGTGCTGGCCCTGATTCTTGGTGGCGGTTACTGGTACCTGAAACGCCCGGCACCCGAACCGACCCTTGAACAGTTGACGCCTGCCGATGGCGCCGTGATGACCCGCGTCATCCCCGGTGCCACGCCACGCGCCCAAGTGCTGGTGGCGGTCAATGAAGGCCAGAAGCTCAGCGATAAACAATTGATAACCCTGAGCCGCACCGGCTCGGCGCAGATTGTTCAGGTGATCCTGCCCAAAGACTGCCTGCTGCAAAGTCGCGCCCTGCAATCGGCCCTGAGAGAGCTCAAAGGCCCGGCGACCCTGGTCAGCGGCATCGGCCCTGGCGCCGTGCTGGCGTGGCGCTGGTTGTCCGAGCAGAAGGACGACAAGGCCCAGGCCATTTCGGTTGACCTGGCCCTGGAAAAACCCGGTTGCACTCACCTGCTGCCGAAAAGCGCCGCTCACGGTCGCTGGCTGGTGGCGTGGAACGACAACCCTGACGACACCAGCGCCGGCTTCGTGCGCGACCAACCCAACGCCGAAACCAGCATCAGCGACTACGACATCAATCTGCCGCAAGTGCTGAACAACGAACTGCGCAAGATCCTCGTTGGCGGCGATAAAGCCGCCGGCGGCCTGCAGATCCCGGTGGTCGAAGTGCCCGCCGGTCAAGCCAAGGACACCGTGACCCTGTTCCTGTCCGGTGACGGCGGGTGGCGCGACCTTGACCGTGACGTCGCGGGCGAGATGGCGAAGATCGGCTACCCAGTGGTCGGCATCGACACCTTGCGTTACTACTGGCAGCACAAGAGCCCTGAGCAAAGCGCTCTGGACCTGGCCGAACTGATGCAGCACTACCGGCAGAAATGGGGCACCAAACGCTTCATCCTGACCGGCTACTCGTTCGGCGCCGACGTCCTGCCGGCGATCTACAACCGACTGGCCGAATCGGAGCAGCAACGGGTCGATGCGATCATCCTGCTGGCCTTCGCCCGCACCGGCAGCTTCGAAATCGAAGTCGAAGGCTGGCTTGGCAACGCCGGCAAAGAAGCCGCCACCGGCCCGGAAATGGCCAAGCTGCCACCGGAGAAAGTGGTGTGCATCTACGGTGAAGAAGAAGTCGACGAGAGCGGCTGTACCGACAAGACTGCGGTGGGCGAAGCGATGAAACTGCCCGGCGGTCATCACTTCGACGAGAACTACCCGGCCTTGGCCCAGCGGTTGGTGGATGTGATCGAGAAGCGTCAAGCGAAGGAGACGGCGGCTCAAGAGTGATCTGAGTCCCGCCCACAGAAAAGCCCCCGCAACCATAAGGCTGCGGGGGCTTTTTAGTTAGAGACGACGCTCTGCCGCGCCGTAGACCTCTTCGTCACGTCGAGCACCAACGGCAACGATCAATACCTGAATCGCCTTGCCATCGACTCGATAAACAATTCGCGTGTCGCCTGTTCGGATCCGTCTACAGCCTGCAAGACTGGCTCTTAGGGGGTTGCCGCTCTTGTCCGGCTCACCATTGATAATCCGCTCTTCGATGACATCAAGAATGCGGTTCGCCGCCACAGTTCCCAGCAGATCCAGATCCTTCTGAACCTCCAGATGATAGATAACACCCCAAACCATCCACAACTCCTTTAGTCTTTCCTGGCGTACCGCGCCCGCAAATCGTCGTGGCTGACTGCCTTGCTCTGATCAAAACCAATCAGTCGCTCCCGAGCGGCTGCTTCAACTCTCAGATCTTCAAGTTCATCGAGCATTTCCTGATACGCATCGACATTGATAATGACCGCTGCTGGCTGATTGTCCTTGAAAATGACCAGCCGCTCGGTGGCTCGACTGGAAATCTCTTTGAGCCTTGCGCTGAACCCCCTGACCATTGCAGTCACCGATATCGCCTGGTCAGCACGCTCTAGTAATGCCGTCATACTCACCTCTCTACACAATCATGCAAATTTGAACACATAGTTCTACGCAGAGTATTGCGTCGAATTCGACATACAGCAAGCGGCAAAAAACACGAAATACGACCTGCGTTTTTCATGCCTACAAAAAGAGGCGATCGGGTGTGGTAACCCGGCGAAACCAGCGCAACAGCGCCTTCAACACGAACACAGGCATTTTTTATGTCTGCGATCTCGCGTTATGGCGGCTGTGCGTGGGACGCCCTCGGGCGTGCCGGTTTCCTTGGTTCCCGGTTTACCACCCTGCGTACATCTGCCTCCCTTTCGTGTGGTAACGAAAATGGCAGCTCCTCGAACCCAGGAGTAAAACCATGACAAAAACAAATCCGTCCCAACCCTCAGAGCTGAAAACCATCGGCCTCACCCCCTTCATCTACTGCTCAAATCAGGACGCCGCCACCTGCTTGGACAAAAGCCGAATCTAAAAATAGCTGCCTGAGCGCAATTAATAGCACCGAGACACCAGACACAAAAAAGCCCCCGCTGCCGCAAGGCAACGGGGGCTTTTTGATGGGGCTTACATTTCTACCTGGGTCCCCAGTTCAATCACCCGGTTCAGCGGCAGATTGAAGAAGCGCAGGTTGCCGTTGACGTTCTGCAACATGAAGGCGAACAGCGCCTCACGCCAGCGTGCCATGCCTTCAAGCTTGGAAGCGATGACCGTCTCGCGGCTGAGGAAGTAGGTGGTGCGCATCGGGCTGAAGTCCAGTTCATCGAGATGACACAGCTTCAGCGCTTGCGGCACATCCGGCTCGTCGACGAAGCCAAAGTGCAGGATCACCCGGAAGAAACCTTCGCCGTGGGATTCAACCTCGAAACGCCGCTGCGCAGGCACCCGCGGGATGTCTTCGTACACCACCGTCAGCAACACCACTTGCTCGTGCAGCACCTGGTTATGCAGCAGGTTGTGCAACAGCGCATGAGGCACGGCATCCGGCCGCGCGGTCAGGAATACGGCAGTGCCCTGAACGCGATGCGGCGGTTGCACGCGAATACTGCCGATGAAGATCGGCAGCGGCAATCCACCTTCGTCCAGACGGTCGACCAGCAGTTGCTTGCCGCGTTTCCAGGTGGTCATCAGCACAAACAACACGATACCGGCGATCACCGGGAACGCCCCGCCCTGAATGATTTTCGGCACGTTGGCAGCGAAGTACAGACCGTCCACTAACAGGAAACCGAGCAACAGCGGAACCGCGAGGATCGGAGGCCATTTCCACAGCAGCAATATCACCGCCGACACCAGAATGCTGGTCATCAGCATGGTCCCGGTCACGGCCACACCGTAGGCCGAGGCCAGGGCACCGGAAGACTCGAAGCCCAGCACCAACAGGATTACGCCGACCATCAGCGCCCAGTTCACCGCGCCAATATAGATTTGGCCTTGTTCGGCACTGGAGGTGTGCTGAATGTGCATGCGCGGAATATAGCCGAGCTGGATCGCCTGACGGGTCAAGGAGAACGCACCGGAAATCACCGCCTGAGAAGCGATCACCGTGGCCAGGGTCGACAACCCCACCAACGGAATCAGTGCCCAGCTCGGCGCTAGCAAGTAGAACGGGTTGCGAGCGGCTTCCGGGTCACCGAGCAGCAAGGCGCCCTGACCGAAGTAGTTCAGCACCAGCGCCGGCAGCACGAGGATGAACCACGCACGGGCAATCGGCTTGCGACCGAAGTGGCCCATGTCGGCGTACAGCGCTTCGGCGCCGGTCAGTGCCAGCACCACCGCGCCAAGAATGGTCACACCCATGCCTGGGTGTGCGACGAAGAAACGCACGCCCCAGAACGGGTTCATCGCTTGCAACACTTCCGGGTGTTGCAGGATGCCGTAGACACCCAGCGCCCCCAGCACCACAAACCAGGTCACCATGATCGGCCCGAACAGAATGCCGATCCGCGCGGTGCCGTGACTCTGAATCAGGAACAGCGCCACCAGCACGATCAACGACAGCGGCACCACCCAATGGTCAATGCCGTCAAATGCCAGCCCCAGGCCTTCAATAGCCGAGAGAACGGAAATCGCCGGCGTGATCATGCTGTCGCCGTAAAACAGCGCCGCACCAATCAGCCCGCAGACCACCAGAAACCCTCTCAACTTGGGATGCCCCGCCGCTGCCCGCCGAGCCAGTGCAGTCAAGGCCATGATCCCGCCTTCGCCTTGGTTGTCGGCGCGCAGTACGAACATCATGTACT
Source organism: Pseudomonas sp. ZS1P83 (assembly GCF_054897825.1). NCBI lineage: Bacteria > Pseudomonadati > Pseudomonadota > Gammaproteobacteria > Pseudomonadales > Pseudomonadaceae > Pseudomonas > Pseudomonas sp. ZS1P83. The sequence goes on along the minus strand of NZ_CM142706.1, from coordinate 544,201 downwards.
TGATCGACACCACCCAGATCAGCGACCAGAAAATCAGCGCCAGAATCCCCAGCACCCCGTCATGATTGACAGGCACGCCATAGCCACCGAAAAACACTTCTTTGAGGGTGTACAGCGGGCTTGTGCCAATATCGCCATAAACCACCCCGACCGCCGCGACCAGCATGCCGATCGGCTTCGCGGCCGAATGCTCGGCGCCCGCCGCCTGACTACTTGCCTGACCCATCCACCACTCCTACTACTCAGACCGGACTTCTTTGGAAGAAGCACTATGCTTTGCCGTGCAGCATGCGCTGTTTTACTTCACGTTACAGACGTTTTGTTGACTGTAAAAAATCGGTAAAGCGTAACGGCGCGAAGCATAGCGCAGCACTCGTCGTATTTCCCTGCATAAAGCTGGTCAAGTGAGCTCCCCATCGCTAGAATTGCGCACTTTTTGATCAGAGGCGCGACAAAGCGCCCGTCTGTCGCCTTGCCGACTTCGGCTGGAGGCGTCACAAATACCGAGGTTAGACATGTCCACCACTCCTGCGCCGGCCAATCCAAAGGTTGGCTTCGTATCCCTGGGTTGCCCTAAAGCACTGGTCGACTCCGAGCGCATCCTTACCCAGCTGCGTATGGAAGGCTATGACGTTGTGTCCACTTATCAGGACGCTGACGTCGTGGTGGTCAACACCTGCGGTTTCATTGACTCGGCCAAGGCTGAATCCCTGGAAGTGATCGGCGAAGCCATCAAGGAAAACGGCAAGGTCATCGTGACCGGCTGCATGGGCGTTGAAGAAGGCAACATTCGCAAGATTCACCCAAGCGTGCTGGCCGTGACCGGCCCGCAGCAGTACGAGCAAGTGGTCAACGCCGTGCACGACGCCGTGCCGCCGCGCAAGGATCACAACCCGCTGATCGACCTGGTGCCGCCGCAAGGGATCAAACTGACCCCGCGCCACTACGCCTACCTGAAGATTTCCGAAGGCTGCAACCACAGCTGCAGCTTCTGCATCATCCCGTCGATGCGCGGCAAACTGGTCAGCCGCCCGGTCGGTGACGTACTCGACGAAGCTCAGCGCCTGGTCAAGGCCGGCGTCAAAGAGCTGTTGGTGATCTCCCAGGACACCAGCGCCTACGGCGTCGACGTGAAATACCGCACCGGTTTCTGGAACGGCGCGCCGGTGAAAACCCGCATGACCGAACTCTGCGAAGCCCTGAGCACCCTCGGCGTCTGGGTTCGTCTGCACTATGTTTACCCGTACCCCCACGTCGACGAGCTGATTCCGCTGATGGCCGCCGGGAAAATCCTGCCGTACCTGGACATCCCGTTCCAGCACGCCAGCCCAAAAGTCTTGAAAGCCATGAAACGCCCGGCCTTCGAAGACAAGACCCTGGCCCGAATCAAGAACTGGCGCGAAATCTGCCCGGACCTGATCATCCGTTCGACCTTCATCGTCGGCTTCCCCGGCGAAACCGAAGAAGACTTCCAGTACCTGCTGAACTGGCTGACCGAAGCGCAGCTCGACCGCGTCGGCTGCTTCCAGTACTCGCCGGTTGATGGCGCACCCGCCAATGATCTCGACCTGGACATCGTTCCGGACGACGTCAAGCAAGACCGCTGGGACCGCTTCATGGCGCATCAACAAGCCATCAGCGCCGCGCGTCTGCAAATGCGTGTTGGCCGTGAAATCGAAGTGCTGGTGGACGAAGTCGACGAGCAAGGCGCTGTCGGCCGTTGCTTCTTCGATGCCCCGGAAATCGATGGCAACGTGTTCATCGACAATGGCAGTAACCTCAAGCCAGGCGATAAAGTCTGGTGCAAAGTGACTGACGCCGACGAATACGACCTGTGGGCTGAACAGATCTAAACGCAAAAAATACGAAAAGCCCCGCCCTCTTGACGAGATGCGGGGCTTTTTTACGGCTATCGTTTTGTTAGGAAAGGATTCTCAACATTCACAGAAACAGCGAGTAAAAAGAAGGAGCAACCGGCCATGCGCCAACATTCGGTCATCCACACGCCGAAACACAGCGACTACGAAGAACTCACTCAGGTCTGGGAAGCCTCGGTGCGCGCCACCCATGACTTTCTGCCGGACAGTTATATTGAACTGCTGAAGAACCTGGTGCTGACCCGCTACCTCGATGCAGTGATGCTGATCTGTACCAAAGACCCGCGCCAGCGCATCACCGGGTTCGCCGGGGTCGCGGCGGGCAAGATCGAAATGCTCTTCATCGACCCGGCTCACCGTGGCCAGGGCCTGGGCAAGCAGTTGCTACGCTATGCCATGGAACACCTGAATGCCGATGAACTGGACGTCAACGAGCAGAATCCTCAAGCCTTGGGTTTCTACTTCAAACAGGGCTTCGAGGTGATCGGTCGCTCCGAACATGACGGCATGGGCCAGCCTTATCCGCTGCTGCACATGCGCCTGCGCCAAAACCAGCAACATTCGCGGCATGGCTGACACAATGCGGAACCACTGTGGGAGCGAGCCTGCTCGCGAAGAGGCCATCAGTTTCATATCAATGTTGTCTGATAAACCGCTTTCGCGAGCAGGCTCGCTCCCACAAAAAGCTTTACTGCGCAAATGGACCCGCGATTAACCGGCGCCAGGCAGGTACAATGCCCACCCCTTTTTTGTTACGGCCCTGTCATGACTGACCCGATTCGTCTCTCCAAACGCCTCATCGAACTCGTCGGCTGTTCCCGTCGGGAGGCTGAGCTGTTCATCGAGGGCGGCTGGGTTACCGTGGACGGCGAAGTCATCGACGAGCCGCAGTTCAAGGTCGACACGCAAAAAGTCGAGCTTGATCCCGAAGCCAAGGCCACTGCCCCGGAGCCGGTGACCATCCTGCTGAACGTGCCCGTGGGCATGGATGCGGAAACGGCCATGGCGACGATCAGCGCCGAGACCTTGAGCGAAGAACATCGCTTCAGCAAACGTCCGCTCAAGGGCCACTTCCTGCGCCTGACCGCCAGCACCGACTTGCAGGCCAATGCCAGCGGTCTGCTGGTGTTCACCCAGGACTGGAAGATTCTGCGCAAACTCACCGCTGACTCCGCCAAAATCGAGCAAGAGTATGTGGTCGAAGTTGAGGGCGAGATGGTGGCGCACGGCCTCAACCGCCTGAACCACGGACTGACTTACAAGGGCAAGGAACTGCCGCCGGTCAAGGCCAGCTGGCAGAACGAAAACCGTCTGCGCTTTGCGATGAAGAACCCGCAACCGGGCGTGATCGCCCTGTTCTGCCAGGCCGTAGGCCTGAAGGTGGTCGCCATCCGCCGCATCCGCATTGGCGGCGTGTCCATCGGTAAAGTGCCGTTGGGGCAATGGCGCTACCTGTCCGGCAAAGAGAAGTTCTAATACTTTTCACGCCGCCACACTTTTCGGCGCCGCTGTGTATGCGGCGCCCACTGCTGAATATCAGGATTGCACACCATGATTCATAACGACGTACTGCGCAGCGTGCGCTACATGCTCGACATCAGCGACAAGAAAGTCATCGAGATCATCAAGCTCGGCGGCATGGACGTTACCTTGGAAGACCTGGTGACGTACCTCGATAAGAAAGAGGAAGACGAGGAAGGCTTCGTACGCTGCCCGGACGACGTCATGGCGCATTTCCTCGACGGCCTGGTGACCTTCAAGCGCGGCAAGGACGAAAGCCGTCCGCCACAGCCGATCGAAGTGCCGGTGACCAACAACATCATCCTGAAGAAACTGCGTGTGGCCTTCGAACTGAAAGAAGACGACATGCACGCGATTCTCAAGGCGTCCGAGTTCCCGGTGTCCAAACCTGAGCTGAGCGCGCTGTTCCGCAAGTTCGGCCACACCAACTACCGTCCGTGCGGCGACCAGTTGCTGCGCAACTTCCTCAAGGGCCTGACCCTGCGCGTGCGCCCGCAGTAAATCGCCCACCCAAGGAGCACAGCTTGCTGGCGATGGCGTTTTGAAGATCGCCATCGCCAACAAGCTGTGCTCCTACAGGGGCGGCAGTTCAAGGCTGTATAGACCCACATTCCTCGCAAAAATAGTGGCTCCGCTTCTGGCGGCTGACGACTAGGGTGTATTGACCCTCAGCTCTCAGGATTCGCCATGCACCCGTACTTTTCCCTGCAAGGCCGCACCGCTCTGGTGACCGGCGGCACCCGTGGTATCGGCAAAATGATCGCCAAGGCTTATGTCGAGGCTGGCGCCACTGTGTACGTGTGCGCCAGGGATGCCGAAGCCTGTCAGCAAACGGCTGATGAGCTGAGTGCGCTCGGTCGCTGCCATGCCCTGGTGGCCAATCTCGCCACTGAAGAAGGCGTGCTTCAGTTGGCCACACAATTGGGAGAACAGATCACCCAGCTGGATATTCTGGTGAACAACGCCGGCACCACGTGGGGAGCGCCGTTGGAGAGCTACCCGGTCAAGGGCTGGGAAAAGGTCATGCAGCTCAACGTGACCTCGGTGTTCAACTGCATTCAACAGTTTTTGCCGCTGCTGCGTAAGGCCGGTTCGCCAGCGAATCCGGCGCGGATCATCAACATCGGTTCAGTGGCCGGTATTTCGTCCTTCGGCGAACAGGCTTATGCCTACGGGCCGAGTAAAGCGGCCCTGCATCAACTCTCACGGATTCTCGCGCGGGAGTTGGTGAGCCAGCACATCAACGTCAACGTCATCGCACCGGGGCGTTTTCCGAGCAAGATGACTCAGCACATCGGCGATGATGAACAGGCGCTGGCCAACGATACGGCGTTGATCCCGATGAAACGCTGGGGTCGGGAGGAAGAGATGGCGGCGCTGGCGATTAGTTTGGCGAGTACGGCTGGGGCATACATGACCGGGAATATTATTCCTTTGGATGGTGGGTTCAGTCTCTGACTGTCTCCCCATGATCGTTCCCTCGCTCTGCGTGGGAATGCAGCCCGGGACGCTCCGCGTCCCAAGAGCGGATGCAGAGCGTCCATTGAGGCATTCCCACGCGGAGCGTGGGAACGATCTTTGGGTGGGTTATCATGCCCGCCCTCACTCCCGCCTCGACCTAAACCATGACCTACAGCGTTTCCCCCATCGGCTTCGTGCGTTCCTGCTTCAAGGAGAAGTTCGCCATCCCGCGCCAGCCGCAACTGGCCCCGGCTGCTCGCGGCGTGTTGGAACTGGTGGCGCCGTTCGATCAGGGTGACGCCGTGCAAGGTCTGGAGCAGGTCAGCCATGTCTGGCTGCTGTTCCTGTTTCACCAGGCCCTGGAAGAAAAGCCACGACTGAAAGTCCGCCCTCCTCGCCTCGGCGGTAACAAATCCATGGGCGTGTTCGCCACCCGGGCGACGCATCGACCCAATGGCATCGGTCAGTCAGTGGTCAAACTGGACAAGGTTGAAGCCAATCGGCTGTGGATATCCGGTATCGACCTGCTGGACGGCACGCCGATTCTCGACATCAAACCCTACGTGCCTTACGCCGACATCATCGATACGGCCTCCAACAGCATCGCCAGCGCTGCGCCGCAGCTGATTCCCGTGCAGTGGACAGATTCCGCGCTGCAACAGGCTTACGGCCATGCTCAGCGCCTTGAAGAACCGCTGGTGGCATTGATCGAGCAATGCCTGGCACAAGACCCACGTCCGGCGTACCAGATTCCTACACCAGAACGGGAATACGGCGCACAGTTCTGGGATCTGGATGTTCGCTGGCATTACCCAGAGGCGGGGGTGATCCGCGTCTTGGAAGTCGTTCCAGCGCCTAACTTGTAGGAGCAAAGCTTGCTCGCGATGCCGATCTCAAGGACGCCATCGCCGGCAAGCCGTGCTCCTACAGGGATTGCGTCAGGCATAAAAAAACCCCCACTGCCTGGACAGGCAATGGGGGCTTTTCAGTGATGCGGTGTTCTTACTTCTCGACGAACGCTCGCTCGATCAGGTAATCACCCGGCTCGCGCATCCGTGGGGAAACTTTCAGGCCGAAGCTGTTCAACACTTCGCTGGTCTCGTCGAGCATGCTCGGGCTGCCGCATAGCATGGCGCGGTCGTCCTGCGGATTGATAGGTGGCAGGCCGATGTCGCTGAACAGCTTGCCGCTGCGCATCAGGTCGGTCAGGCGACCTTCGTTCTCGAACGGCTCGCGGGTCACGGTCGGGTAGTAGATCAACTTGTCACGCAGGGCCTCGCCGAAGAACTCGTTCTGCGGCAAGTGCTCGGTGATGAACTCGCGGTAAGCGACTTCGTTGACGTAACGCACGCCGTGGCACAGGATCACTTTTTCGAAGCGCTCGTACGTTTCCGGGTCCTGGATGACGCTCATGAACGGCGCCAGACCGGTACCGGTGCTGAGCAGGTACAAATGTTTGCCAGGCTTCAAGTCATCCAGCACCAGCGTGCCGGTAGGCTTTTTGCTGATGATGATCTCGTCGCCTTCCTTCAGATGCTGCAGCTGGGAAGTCAGCGGGCCATCAGGCACCTTGATGCTGAAGAACTCGAGATGCTCTTCCCAGTTCGGGCTGGCAATCGAGTAAGCGCGCATGAGCGGCCGGCCGTTGGGCTGTTGCAGGCCGATCATCACGAACTGACCGTTCTCGAAGCGCAGGCCCGGATCGCGGGTGCACTTGAAGCTGAACAGAGTGTCGTTCCAGTGATGAACACTGAGGACACGCTCGTGGTTCATGTTGCTCATGTACGTGGGACTCCTGGGAATTTTGTCTGCGCTTGCTCTGCGCCTGCTCTGCGAAAAATGAGCTGCTGTGCACAATTGCATCGCATTCTAATGGCAGCCACAATATCTGTTAACTGGATTATTAAGATAAGGGTTATCGGTTATATAGATATGCGATTTACTCTCCGTCAACTTCAAGTATTCGTCGCCGTCGCCCAGCAGGAAAGCGTGTCCCGTGCCGCGGGTCTGCTCAACCTCTCGCAGTCGGCGGCGAGTACCTCAATCACCGAGCTAGAGCGTCAGTCCAGCTGTCAGCTGTTCGACCGCGCCGGCAAACGGCTGAGCCTCAACGCCCTCGGCAAACAGCTGCTGCCGCAAGCGGTGGCGCTGCTCGATCAGTCCAAAGAAATCGAAGACTTGCTCAATGGCAAGTCGGGATTCGGCTCTCTGGCGGTCGGCGCGACCCTGACCATCGGCAATTACCTGGCCACCTTGCTGATCGGCAGCTTCATGCAGCGCCATCCGGAAAGCCAGGTGAAGCTGCACGTGCAGAACACCGCCAACATTGTGCAGCAGGTTGCCCACTATGAAATTGATCTGGGTCTAATCGAAGGCGACTGCAGCCATCCGGACATCGAAGTGCAGAGCTGGGTCGAGGATGAGCTGGTGGTGTTCTGCGCGCCCCAGCATCCACTGGCCAAGCGCGGCACGGCGACTATGGAAGAGCTGACCCACGAAGCCTGGATTCTGCGTGAACAGGGTTCTGGCACGCGACTGACCTTTGACCAGGCCATGCGTCACCATCGCAGCTCGCTGAATATCCGACTGGAGCTTGAACACACCGAAGCGATCAAGCGTGCTGTGGAGTCCGGGTTGGGGATTGGTTGCATTTCTCGCCTGGCACTGCGCGATGCATTCCGCCGTGGCAGCCTGGTGCCTGTGGAGACACCGGATCTGGACCTGGCGCGGCAATTCTATTTTATCTGGCACAAACAGAAATATCAGACGTCGGCTATGCGCGAATTCCTCGACCTGTGCCGCGCTTTCACCGCCGGGGTTCAGCGCAGCGACGAGATTGTGCTGCCCACCATCGCTTAAAGCAGAATCACCGCCCACACCAACGCGATCATGCTCAACGCCACGAACTGAGCGGCGCTGCCCATGTCCTTGGCATTCTTGGACAGCGGGTGCAATTCAAGGGAAATGCGGTCGATGGCCGCTTCCACTGCCGAATTGAGCAATTCGACGATCAACGCCAACAGGCAGACTGCAATCAGCAACGCCTGTTCGACGCGACTGACGTTCAGGAAGAACGACAGCGGGACCAATATGACGTTGAGCAACACCAGTTGCCGAAAGGCCGCTTCGCCGGTGAAGGCAGCGCGCAGGCCGTCCAGGGAATAACCGGAGGCGTTAAGGATGCGTTTTAGGCCGGTTTGGCCTTTGAAAGGTGACATAAAGTAGGTAACTGTCCAAGAACGAAGTGGGAAAGCTAGATTAAGCAAAGTCAAAAAAGCGTGAACATGCAGCGCCTTAGTGGTTCGAAATTGACTCAAGTTGTTGCAGGAGCAACGCCGCCTGAGTCCGGGTCCGCACATTCAGCTTGCGAAAAATCGCTGTCACGTGGGCCTTGATCGTCGCTTCGGAAACGCTCAGTTCGTAGGCTATCTGCTTATTCAGTAAACCTTCACAGACCATGGTCAGGACACGAAACTGCTGGGGCGTGAGGCTCGCAAGGCCTTCACTGGCGGCTTTGGCTTCGGCGGAAACGCTGACCGCCTCGAACGCCTGGGGCGGCCAGAACACATCACCATCGAGCACCGCGCGTACGGCTTTCTGGATGACGCTCAGATCACTGGACTTGGGGATGAAGCCGCTGGCGCCGAATTCACGGGACTTCACCATAATCGAAGCTTCTTCCTGGGCCGACACCATGACTACCGGAATCTGTGGATATTGACCGCGCAGCAGCACTAGTCCGGAAAAACCGTAGGCCCCCGGCATGTTGAGGTCCAGCAGCACTAAATCCCAGTCGGACTTCTCGTCCAGACGGGTTTCCAGCTCGGCAATGCTCGCCACTTCCACCAGACGGACTTCAGGGCCCAGTCCCAGAGTCAACGCTTGATGCAGGGCGCTACGAAATAGGGGGTGGTCATCGGCAATCAGGATTTCGTATGTGGCCATTTTTCAAATGATCCTGTTTTTCAAACAACTCGAGGTGCAGCCACGGAGCGGCACCAACAGGGCACGTTCAACGCCAATCACGTGGCTATTCACGTAAAGAATACGGCGTATCAAACTTTGGCCGCGCCCTAATGGGCGCCAAGCATGCCCAGCGAAACCGGGGTGGTCAAGGTGCATGGCCGGTACAGTTCTTTGCAGTATGGGCGACAATCAGCAGATGACCGGGGCCGTGTTCTGCACGAAAGGCATCAGTTCGGCGTGGGCTGGCGTTGCTACGTTCATGTCCAGCTGATGTTTCGCATCCAGGTAATGCTGGCTGAACACGTCGAAATAAGCGTCCAGCGCCGATGCCGCTTCGGTATCGCCCGCAAGATCGAGACACAGTGCCGCCACTTCAGCTGTGCACAAATGCTCGCTGCGGGTCGACCTGCGCAACCGGTACCGCGACAGCTTCTCGGGCAACAGGCTCAGGATCGGCAACGTATCAAAATACGGGCTTTTGCGGAAAATCTTCCGGGCTTCGGTCCAGGTCGCGTCGAGCAGAATGAACAGTGGTCGCTTGGTGCTATCGGCTTCGACGGTGTTCGTCACTCGCTCAGGCTCGACGTATTCACCTGGAAAGACCAGATACGGTTGCCATTGCGGGTCGGCCAGCAACGCCAGCAACTGCGGATCAGTTTCCGTGCGCGACCAGATAAATGCATGGTTGTCGCGCACCACATCGGCGATCAGCCAACCGGTGTTGCTCGGCTTAAACACTTCCTTATTGGTCATGATCAGGCACACACCAGAGCGGGCCTCGACCTGCGGGCGCCAGGCGCATAGGCAGTGGCTCTCGATCACGCGGCAGGCTCGGCAACGCGGTGCCCTCCAGCCTCGGGCCTGAATCGGCTTGATACCCTCTTCCTCTCGCTCATCGCGCAAGCGGGCTACTGCGTTTGCAGCAAAGCGTGGGGTTGCAGGGTTCATCGCAGGCAACGCCGGCGGGGGAAGAAAGTCGACACGAAAAACACTCGGCAAGGCAGAAAGTGCCGGCAGTTTATCAGAGCAGCCGGCGCAAGCCTGTACCGTCCAGGCCTCGTCCCCTATAATTCGCCGCCACTGAACGCACAGTCATGTGACGGGTCGAACCACCAGTCACTGAACCAGGAGAGTTTCATGCTGCGCCTTATCGTTCCCACCGCTGCCATTTTGCTGGCGTCGTCTTTCAACGCTCAGGCTGCATCCTTGAGTGAGCAGAATCTCAACAGAGAGCTGCGAAACGTCGCCGCACAAAGCAGTGCTGGCACTCCACGGGCGATCAACGAAGACATTCTTGATCAGGGCTACACCGTCGAAGGCAACACGCTGATCAACCATCTGAGCGTACAAAGCAGCCACGCCAACAAGATGCGTGCCGACCCGAAAGCCGTGTATTTCCAGCTGGGCGCTTCCGTATGCAACAACCCATCGTTCCGCAAGCTGATGGCCAAGGGCGCGGTCATGCGTTACGACTTCACTGAGGTGAAGACCAACCGCTCAGTCGGCTCCGCCAGCTATCAGGAATCGGATTGCCCGAAAGCGGCCCCGACCAAGAAGAAGTAATCATCGGGAATTGGCGCGTCGCTGTTCATCCTCGGCGCGCAGTTCTGCCACCAGCGCCTGCAAATAGCGCGAGCGTCGGTCGGCGCCCTCCAGACGTCGGCAGCACTCCTCTTCGAGACTCAAATGATTGGTCTCGGCCGATGACTTCAGTAATCGATACAGTTGCGTATCGATCTCCAGAGTGACTCTGGCCATCGCTACCCGCCTCCTTGCACCTCGCCCTTGCTTGAGCGATAAAATCCTTGAACCGCTTGTACCGTACGCCCTGCCTTTGACGCAAAGTTGTCGTGTCATGCCTGTCATTTAGTAAATCAGACTATCGGACACGCGGGCTGCGTTCAGACGAGCGGTGAAAGCACCTTGCAAATCGCCATTAAGCGGTTGCCAGGAAAGACTTTGCGGCGCAATGATCAAGTCAGCGAAAATCTCTGCGAGGGTCTAGATTCATAGTGTTCACGTTCACTTTTCAGGGCAGAAAAGGGGCTGCCCATTGCACGTCTTGTTGTGCGAATGTTTCCTTCATCCAAGGGAAAAACAGAGCCTGTATGGAAGGAGAAGTTGATGCCTTACCAACCGAATGACCTCCTGAGCCGTCATTTTGAAGAAAGCGGCCACGACCTCATCATCAAGGTCGAAGAGCAACTCAACCTGGTTTCACCCAACAGCCCGAACATCCCGATCTACCGCGACATGATCCTGACCGTGCTACGCATGGCCCAGGAAGATCACAACCGCTGGAATGCCAAGATCACCCTGCAAGCCCTACGCGAACTGGAACATGCGTTCCGTGTGCTGGAGCAGTTCAGGGGGCGCCGCAAGGTCACCGTTTTTGGCTCGGCCCGAACACCGATAGAACATCCTTTATACGGTCTGGCCCGGGAACTTGGCGCCGCGCTGGCGCGCTCAGATCTGATGGTCATCACCGGTGCCGGTGGCGGCATCATGGCGGCGGCCCACGAAGGTGCCGGCCTGGCACACAGCCTGGGATTCAATATAACCCTACCCTTCGAGCAGCATGCCAATCCCACCGTGAATGGCACCACCAACCTGCTGCCCTTCCATTTCTTCTTTACCCGCAAGCTGTTCTTCGTCAAGGAAGCCGATGCGCTGGTCCTGTGCCCTGGAGGTTTCGGTACCCTGGATGAAGCGCTGGAAGTGCTGACTCTGATCCAGACCGGCAAAAGCCCGCTGGTGCCCGTGATACTGCTGGACGCTCCCGGCGGCAGGTTCTGGCAAGGCGCGCTGGACTTCATTCACCATCAACTGGAGGAAAATCGCTACATCCTGCCGACCGATATGAAACTCGTGAGCTTGGTCTACAGCGCGGAAGAGGCTGTGGAGCAGATCAACCAGTTCTACAGCAACTTCCACTCCAGCCGCTGGCTCAAGCATCAATTCGTGATTCGCATGAATCACAAACTAAGCGACCAGGCGCTAGAACACATGCAGGAGGCATTTGCCGACCTGTGTCTGAGCGATCATTTCCATCAACATGCCTACAGCGGTGAGGAGCACGACGAACCGCAGTACAGCCATCTGGCGCGACTGGCCTTCACCTTCAATGCCCGTGATCATGGTCGGCTGCGGGAACTGGTGGATTACATCAACCTGCCGGAAAACTGGGCGCAGTCCAAACCCCAGTCGCAACAGCGCACGCGGGAACCGTCCAAGGTTACGTAGGCAACAAAACGGCCCGCTATCGAAATAGCGAGCCGTTTCAGTCAATCGTCCATCCCTCGGCCGCTGAACAAGCGGCTGATCATTTCCATTGAATATCCCCGATAACTCAGGAACCTGCCCTGTTTGGCACGTTCCCGGGCGTCTATCGGTAAATGGCCGGAAAATTTTCGCCGCCAAGTGTCTTCCAGTTGTTCCTGCCAGCTGATACCGCTCTCGCGTAAAGCGAGTTCGATGTCGGTACGTTGCAGGCCGCGCTGGCTCAACTCTTCACGAATACGCAAAGGGCCATAACCGGAACGGGCACGGTAGGAAACAAAGCTTTCGAGATAGCGGGACTCGGACAGCAGACCTTCTTCAGTCAAACGGTCGAGTGCCGTGTCGATCATTTCAGGGAGGGCGCCGCGTTGACGCAGTTTACGCGTCAACTCGACACGACCGTGCTCGCGTCGCGCGAGCAGGTCCATTGCGGTTCGCCGCACCGCGACGGGTGTATCGAGTACGGCAGTCATCGGATCAATCAGATATCAGCGTCAGCCAGGTCATCAGCAGTCTCTTTGACTGGCGATGCTTTGACGTCCGGCGCTGGAGTCAGCAGCTTGTCGCGCAGCTGCTTCTCAAGAGTCGCGGCAATTTCCGGATTATCCGCCAGGTACTTGGCCGAGTTAGCCTTGCCCTGACCGATCTTGGTGCCGTTGTAGGCATACCAGGCACCGGACTTCTCAACGAAACCGTGCAGAACACCCAGATCGATCATCTCACCGTTGAGGTAGATGCCCTTGCCGTAAAGAATCTGGAATTCGGCCTGACGGAACGGCGAAGCGACCTTGTTCTTCACAACCTTGACGCGGGTTTCGCTACCAACAACTTCATCACCTTCTTTCACCGCGCCGGTACGACGGATGTCCAGACGAACCGAAGCGTAGAACTTCAGCGCGTTACCACCGGTGGTGGTTTCCGGGCTGCCGAACATCACGCCGATTTTCATACGGATCTGGTTGATGAAGATAACCAGGCAGTTGGCGTTCTTGATGTTACCGGTGATTTTACGCAGCGCCTGGGACATCAGGCGGGCTTGCAGGCCCACGTGCATGTCACCCATTTCGCCTTCGATTTCAGCTTTTGGAACCAGAGCCGCCACGGAATCGACGATGATCACGTCAACCGCGTTGGAACGCACCAGCATGTCGGTGATTTCCAGGGCTTGCTCGCCGGTGTCCGGCTGCGAAACCAGCAGATCGTCGACGTTGACGCCAAGTTTTCCGGCGTATTCAGGGTCGAGGGCGTGTTCGGCATCGACGAATGCACAGGTCGCGCCGGCTTTTTGAGCCTGGGCGATCACCGATAGTGTCAGCGTGGTTTTACCGGAGGATTCAGGACCGTAGATTTCAACGATACGGCCTTTTGGCAGACCGCCAATGCCGAGCGCAATGTCCAGACCCAGAGAGCCAGTGGAGATAGCCGGGATCGCCTGACGGTCCTGATCGCCCATTCGCATTACGGCACCCTTGCCGAATTGACGTTCGATCTGACCCAGGGCCGCAGCCAAGGCTTTCTTCTTGTTGTCGTCCATTAAAGTCCTCACGTAATCAATAAGGCCTGACGGCCAACACCTGTATAAGTAGCCAGTATTATTCCACAGCGTTTCAGGATCGCCTACCCCTGATTTGAGATTTCTCCAGCGGTATGGCGCAGCAGCCCCTCTAGCGCGGCCTTCACCGTTTGTCGGCGGACCTCGTCACGGTTACCGGGAAAGTGCTGCACCTCGCTGAACACCTGCTCGCCAACGCCCCAGGCCAGCCACACGGTGCCCACCGGCTTGTTCGGCGAACCGCCATCCGGCCCCGCCACACCGCTGACCGCCACGGCAAATAGCGCCCGGCTTTTTTCCTGCGCGCCTCGGACCATGGCCTCGACCACCTCGCGACTGACAGCCCCCACCGTCGAAAACAACTCAACCGGGATATTCAATTGCTCGATTTTCTGGCGGTTGGAGTAGGTGACATAACCGGCCTCGAACCACGCTGAGCTGCCCGGAATCCGGGTAATCGCCTCACTGATCCCGCCGCCGGTACAGGACTCGGCGGCAGTGACGTGGGCATTGAGAACCTGCAAGCGCCTGCCAAGTTCAGCGGCCAGTTGGGTGATTTCTTTCACGGTCATCTCCTGAGCAAGCGGAATGAGAACTACCGTACACGAGCGGATAACGCTTGCAAGGCGCAGGATCGATCAAAATGTTAGCGAGCGAGCGCTCTGATATAAGCCTGACAGGCCTGCAGGGCAATCAGAGCGCTGTCACCGGCGTCGGTGATGGCGATAATTCGTTGAGCATGCGTCGGGTCAAGTCGGGCGCGCGCGTCTCCATGAACCACGCCGCCGGTGCTGGAGGTGGCTGGCACTGAGCAGCCTGGGGCAGCGTCACTGGCGTCGAGGAGGACTGACAGGCGCAGATCAGCAGTGGCAAGACGATCGCGCAGGCGACCTTGGTCACGTTGGGCATCGCTAAGCGCTCGATAATGGGTTTGTTCACTGGCCGACAACCGCTGCTCCAGCGCCAGACGCTTGTCCTGCTCGGCCTGTTGCCGCGTCGCGGTTGCCAGGGTCAGTTGATTGAGCGCCTCGGCGTGCACTCTGGCCTGCTCCGCCAGTTGCCGGCCATATCGCCAATCCTGGAAGCGCCAGGCCAGCGCCGCCGAGCCACCGGCTAACACAGCCAGAAACACAACGATGCCAATGACGCGGTAAGACATCGGCATCAGACCGAAGGCTGGCATAACACCGCCCTCGCCCTCGCCCAGAGTTGCAAGCGATCCTGCAAACCGTTCAGGCCACCGTTGATGCGGCGGGTGATGCTGTTGAACTGGTCGCGGTCGGCCAGTTCGTTGAAGCCATTTTGCTCCCAGAACCACGCGGCCGACTCGGCGGCCCATTGCGGTTGTTCCAATAGTTCTGGCAAAAACAGTAAACGATCATCACCGAAGAGTCCGAGACTGCACTGACGGTAATTGTTGCGGCCAGTGATCTGAATCAGACCTCGGCCACGGTACTTTTGACCGTCGCCGTCGGGCTCCGGAGTGTTACCCAACAAGGCAGCGAGGGAACCGGTATCGTATTTGCCGAGGTATTGATTACTCCCCAACTCACGCACGTACTGCAACTGCCCTGACTCGTGACCCACTTGTGCGAGGAAGGCGGCGACGCGTTTCGGGGTGTTGATGTTGCGGTGGGCCATGGCGGTGTTGAGGGCGGAAATGAAAACACCCGCTTGAGGGCGGGCGTTGGGAAAAATTTGTTGCAACTGCGCTGAAGTGAGAGACATGGGTCATGTTCCATTTGCCGTTGTTTTAAACCAGACCGGCGCCAGGGGTTTGCTGAAGTCTTTTGGAAAGTTGGCTAGCGAGGGCCAGTCGCGCAGATCCTGCCGGTAATCCAGCAGTTCATGATATTGATCGCTGCTCAAAGCCAACGGAGTGCCGGCAGCTTGCTCATCGCGATCACGGTCGACCAGCCATTGGCTGGCGGCCAGTTCCTGGTTCCGCCAAGCTCGGGCAACTGTGGCTGGTTCAGGTTCTGCCTCCGGATCGCCTTCCAGCATGGCGAGCAACGGCACGCCACCACTCGCCAGCCATTGCTGGTATTCATCCCAGAAACGGTGATGCCGAGGCACGGTTGCTCCGTCAGGCAGACGAATGACAGTGGCCAGGTCTTTAGTGAGTTGAAAGTGCATAGGGAAAACCTCCTTAAAGTTCGGCATCGGCGGTGGCGTGGATGTAATAAGTCTGAGTAACCAGCCCGATATCGGAGTTATCTACCCAGATGCCGCGAGTCGACACCCCAAGAGGTCGAGCATTAGCCGATGAAACTTCATCGCTCCCCGAACGCCATTGCCCAGCGACCCCCTTCGAAGTAGTGGTAAACAAACTGAGACTTGGAATAGCTCTCTTCTCAACCTTGAAGGTCCACTGAGCCAAGGGCTGTGAGGCAAAGCTCGTTTGCCCCTGTTTCACTGTGGATAACAGTGCACCGTAGGGACCTGTCATGCTTCCAGGTGGCAGATCCTGGCTATAGGTTTTTTCGTAATAACGCTGACACATCATCAACTCATCGCCAGGGCTACGGAGCTCGAACGGCGTCGACACCCGCCCCTCTTCCAACTGGATCTGCGCCAGGTCTATAACTTGCAAAACATTCAAAGGCAGGTCAAAGGAGAGCCGCAGAAAGTCATTGCCACTACTTCCCAACGTTTTGCCCGCCAGGGACGGTACTTGAATCGTCGAGCTGTATCGGGTCCAGGAGGTTTTGAGTTGAAAGCTGCCAACCGGCGTCACGGTATCCACACTACCGCCCGCTCCGAAATACTGCGCGACAGTCACATTGAGTTGACGCGCCGTGTCGGCCTTGGCCCAGAACGTCAGCATCGCGGTTTTCCCCGCCAAGGTCCTGACCGACTCGATAGCCTGGGAAATTTTATGCACGCTGGCGCCAACCCCCGCAGTGATTTGCTGCCAACGCATAAAGTAACGGGGCTCATTGGGCACCTCCCCCTGACCCAGCGCAAAGCTCTGCCGGGAAATATTCACCCCGGCGTTTCCGTTCCAGTCGCAACGAAAACGGTCAGCGAGATAAGCACCGGTGTAAGGCCCCAAGTTGACCGTACCGCGCTGCCAGATATCGAAGTTGCCGTTAATCACCAGGTTCTTGCGATAAACCTGCACCGGAAAATTCTGTTGCGGGTCGAGTTTGGCCAACTCTTTAATGGCCAGGCTCAACTGATCAGTTTGATTCTCGGAAGGCATCAGCCCCGCGGCGGTGATGGCGTTGAGAATTTCCTGGGTGACGCTATTACCCCAACTGGCTGGAATCAGGGAGCCGGGAGTTCCGGCAATCGGGTTTTCATCGGCAAATCTACCGTTGACCAGTCCTGCACTGGGGACGCTTTTTGGATAGTCCATTTGATCTACTCAAGTTGTAGGGCATAAACACAGGCAGTGCAGTTACTCGGTCGAGCCTGGAACCTGAGGCCAGTCGATCTCTGCAGGAAAGGTTGCTTGCCGTTCAAGGCGATTCAACTCAACGCTGTAGAGTTTCCATTCCATCAATGCCAGTTGCTCATCGTGAGTGGCGTCACCGATATCTTCGGCATATTGAAGCGGGGCTATACGCAGGACTGCGTCACGAAGTAGCGCGTCTCGCTTGGTGGACACCTGATTCCTGACATCCGCCAATCGCGCCTGGTCGTCCGACTCCCAGGTGTTATCACGCCAGACATAAAACTCACCCGGCCATGGAACCGTGGTAAAGGCGTCAGGCAACTCCCCAAGTTCACTCCAGATCTGCTGAGCCCCGCCCTCTTTGCGATACACCAGACCGCGCCGGTCGATCACTTCGCGCGGGACATTATTGACCAGTGCCCATGTACGGCCCTGTTCCGGAGGCGGCAATTCAAATGAAAGTTCAATGGCATTACTGGGCAGTTGAATACCGATTCCCGGCGTCACGAAGAACTCCACGGGCCCCGACAAGGCGCCCGAGTTATCAATCAGATAATTAAACATGGACACCTCAGATAAGTTTGATACGGCCGGGATAGGCGATGTTGCGTCCGCGAGTCTCTGATCCGCCGGAAAATCCGGTAGCACCGGCTTGCCAAAGTGAGTAGTTGTTGGAGCCGCCGCCCATCATCTGTGTGCCGAAGGAACCGGCACCCGGCGTTGAGTGGTTGTGAGATTCGATTTGGCCGGCCTGCCAGCTACCCGCCGCACGGCTTGCATCCACCCCACGCGACTCATCAAGAACTCGCACAAACTCACCACGGGCCTCTGGGCTACGGAAGGTCGTGGCGCCGTCGCCCGAGGTCCACATACCCTCCTTACCCGCGCGCAACGCTTCGGTGGTGAGCATCCCCGACGCCTGCGCGTGATCCCAAACCCACGGCCACTCGGTACGATTGAGCAGAGATCCATTGAGCGCACCATATCCACCCGGCATCACCGTCGTAGAGGTCTCAAAAACTGCCCCTCCCAGCGTCGTACCGTCATACCGTCCAACAGGCCACCAGTTACCCGAGGCATCACTGCGCAGATGCCACCAATCGCCCGCCCCCATCAACACCAAAAACGGATAGCCACCCGCACTCAGATGGGTGTGAAACTTGATGGAATCTGTTCCCGAACAGCGAACGACCAACCGATTACCAGTGTTATCCACCCGTCGCACGATCACATCACGAATCCCCAAACCGGTGTTGGCCACTGGCAGGGTAACGGTGGTGGCCCCAGGGTTTGCATCAATCAGCACCAGACCGAGTTCTTCCGGCGCCAGCAGCTTCGATGCCGCTAGCCGGGTCACCACCGAACGCATCGGACTGCTCACACCGATAATCGCCTGAATCGCCTTCAACAACTGCCCCGTGTCCGCCTCCAACGGCGCCATCCCGGCGCCAGCCACCACACTCAAAATCTCCTGCGTAACGGCATTGCCCCACACCGCCGGAATCAACGACCCAGGCGAACCGGCCACCGGATTTTCATCGACAAACCGTCCATTGACCAGTCCGACACTGGGCACACTCTTTGGATAATCCATTCCTCTACTCCCTAGTCATATTTGATGTGCACCTTGGTGTGCGCCGGTGCGCTGCGATGGATCAGGCACTCCAGTGCAGATCCTGGATTCATGCCAAACCGCTCTCCCCAGTAACTCGCACCAAAACGCCGGCCCAACAGCAGCCGGCCACCCGTGCTCAGCGTCCACATGAAATGCGCCTGCCATGTTCCGAAGTGCGCCTGGCCAAATCGCGAACGTCCCATTCGCGGGACTTCAAGCTCGGTGATGGTGGCGTTCGGGTACCCCTGACTCTTGGCGATCTCGACGTAGTAGCTGATGGCTTGGCTGCCAACAGCGAGCAGTCGACGGCGTACGGCGAGGCGGCGGTCGTCGAACAGCGGCGTCGCACCCAGGCACGGGTCGGGCAGGTTCATCACCCGCTCCCAATCCGGCACCAGTTCGCTGACGCCGGCGGGGTCCATTTCGTTGAGCAGGTCGGCGGCGCGAGCATCGAGTCGGGCCAGTTCCTGCGAGATGCCTTCGAGAACTTCTTCGAGTTCCGGGACCCGCTCGGGGTCCCACGCCGGACCGCTGGGTAGCAGGCTGCGCAGTTGGGCCTGGTATTGCGCGGCGGTTCTGATCACTGCCATACGCAACCTCCGAAGGTCAGCAACTGGTTGCTCTCAGCTTTGACGTCGGCGGTAGGTGACTTGAGATCGTGATCACTTTCGCCTGTCGCGCTGCTGATGGCCTCACGGATGTGACTCACCAGCAAGGTGTCGCCCAGGCCTCCTTCGCGGTTATGCAGATCGCGCAGTTGCGCCTCAACGGCGGCGCGTACGGCAGTGGTGTCGGGCTTCAGGCTCAGTCGGTAAGTCACCGGCACTTGTACCGGTGGCAGCACACGCAATTCGGCGGTGACCGGCCGCAGAGGTTCGATGTAGGCCCGGACTTCAGCCAGTTGCTCGGGATTCGGGACGGGTTGCGCATCGTCGTCACGCATGATGTACAGACTGACAATGCCGGGGCCGGGATAGCTGCCGCGACACCAGGCGCGGGTCACCCCCGGACATTCGCGCGCCCAGGTTTCGTAGTCTTGCGCCGAACCGCCGTGAGGAATGATCCGATAAGAACGAATCACCCGGGAGCGCAGGGACTCCAGACTTTCCCGAGCGATACCGCCGGTCAACCCCGGTGCCAGCACCGTGAAGCTATTGCCGACAATGCCCAGAATCGGCTGCACCGGAATCAGCGTCATGCCGGCGTCTGCATTACCGAGGCTGCCGGCATCGAGCGCGGCGATGGTGGTGCTGTTGAGGCCGTTGCTGGTGGTGCGCGCGGCGGTCACTTTGTAGGTACGACCGTCGCTGGATTGCAGCAAGGTATCGACATCCAGGACAGCCCCCGCGCTGGCGGTGAAGCTGACGCTGCCACTGGCCGATTGCGCGGCTTTGCGCGGCTGATTGAGGCGAAGTGCGGCGATCCGCTCCAGGGTCGATTCATCGGCCTTGTCCGGGAGGATCTGCTCAGCGATCCAGCTCAGATAGCCATACAGGCCATAGGCGGCACCACCGAGGGTGCGGGCCAACACTTGCGCGTCAGACTGGCGCAGCGAATCGCTGGCCAGGTCGCTTTGGGTGCGCTTGATCAGCACCGGCAGCGAAGGGGTTTCAAACGGCATAGATCACCTGCCAACTGTTATCAGGGTTGATGTCCAGGCGTTCGCCGTAGGCCAGGGTCAGGACCGTGCGCAGGTTCAGGCGCTGGACGTCGAGGCGTTCGCTGATGATGTCGATGGCGCTGCAATGGCCGTCGTCGATCAGCCATTGCAGGGCTTCGCTGGCATAGAACTCGGCGTCCATCTGGGTTTGTCGGGTCAGCTTGACCCGGCGCAGCAGCCACAGGCGTGAGCCGATGCGGTCGTCGGCCACCGTAGGGAAAGTGTCGCCCCACCAGCCGAAACGTTCTTCGTCGTCGAGGGCATCGTCATCGGCGGCGCGGCGCCAGGTGAACAGGCTGATCAGCACCGAACGGGTCAGTGCGGCGTGGAGGTTTTGGCTGATGAACATCACTGCCCTCCTGCCGGTACGCCGGTCTGGCCGTTGCCCGCTTGAACGCCGACATGCACGTGTTTGATCTGGCTAATGCCGCCGGCAATCTGATCGCCTTGAGAAACGATCTTGCCGGTCTGGGTCAGCGTCGGTGTGTCGATGTTTACGGCGCTGCTGGCGCGGATGTTGAGGGTGGCGGTTTCGATGTCGATGATCCGCCCGCGCTTGAAGTGGATCTTGTCGCCTTCGTCGGTGTAGATCGCTACTTCGCCTTGGGCCAGTGCCTTGAGGCGATAGCGGCGGTCGGCGACCACCAGCACGATGGCGTGAGAACGATCGCCACCCAAAAACGTGGCGATACCTTCAGCACCGGCCAGCGGATTGCTGGTGAAACCGTAAGGTTCGAAGTGTTCCATGTCGTCGTTCACTTCGCCGGCGGTGAGGCGCATTTGCAGCGATTGAAGCTTGGTGGCCGAGTTGGCGAGCACGACAGTGCCGCGCGCCAGGAGGCGTGTCAGTAGGCTCATGTGGATTACCTTGTAGAAGTGAGGCTTAGCGGGGTGTCAGGTTTTGGGAGGCACCGGGTTCGCATCGAAGGTGTAAGGCGGCGCCACTTGAAGTGTGGTGACCGAGCCCTGTTCGGACAGCGAGTAAGTCACCTTGGAGATCAGCATGTCGTGGTCGAAGCCCAACACCTTGTCGATCACCCGCACCAACGTGTTGTGCTTCCACAAATCACCATTGGACTGCCGCCAGCCTTGTACCCGATAGGTCGTGGTGCCAGCCTTGCCGACGCGAATACCGCTTTCCCAATCGGCACGTTGCTGCGCCAGTTCCGGGGTCAATTGCGCGCTTTCGTTGATCACGGTGATCCGCTTGCGCCCGATAATCGGGTCGGTGGAAACCCCGGACACTTCGCTCACGGCCGCACCGCTCTTCTCGTCGCCGCCCTTGTGCTGACCGATCACCCGGTACTCGGAGAACACCTGGCTGAAGTCCATCGGCGCGTTGGCCGACAGAATATTCTTGCCCAGCTCAAGCACGTCACTGGCTCGCCCTCCGCTACCCGGCCGGGCCAGTACCACCCGACCCTCGGCGTCATCGGTGGAAAACACCCGAAACAGCGTGAGCAAACGGTCGATCGACTGAAAGACCGTTTCCCCCGGCACGATGGTGTGGCTGCCGAGCCGCGTGGTTTCCGGGATTTCGCTGATCACTTTCCCGGCGTAGGGCGAGGCCAGCGCTTCGACGATGCTGAGTAACGATTGCTGATGCCATTGGTTGGGTGTGTTGATCGCCGCGCAGTCCACCAGATCCTGAGTCTTCGAACTGCCTTCGATGCTCAGGCTGATCTGCCGCCCGTCATAGCTGATCGGCGCCTTGAACACATACCCGCTGAGCACCAGATCGCAACCGATTCGCACTTGGCAGGGCGCACCCGGACGAATGGGTCGGTCGACCGTCTGCCCCGGCCATTGCCAGGTGATATCGAGCTTGAAAGTGCGGAACTGGCGCTCTAGGTCCGCGGTGATTTCAACGCTTTTCCAGCCGCCATACTCCAGACCGTCAACGGTCAGCAACACGCTGTTGTCGAGTTCATTCATGGTCTATTCCCCCAGGACCTTTACGTCGTCCAGCGGGAGAAACCCCGGATGAATAATGCCGTTGCGCTGTAGTACTTCAGCGATTCGCGTGGCGTCTCCACTTTGCTGATAGATCACGACCAGCCCCGGAAGGCTTTGCTTGAAAGACTTGCTGACCAGTCGAACGCCGGACGACGCGACCGCTTTCAAATGCGCCCGGAGCGCCTGGCGCAGATTGCTCATCGCCAGATAGTGCGCAGGATCCGCCTTGGCCTCGGGCAGCTTGAACACTTCCTCAAGTGCCACACGCAAGGCCTCTAAATCGTCGACCACCGGAACGTCCTGATGCATGGTCGGTAGCACAGCCTGATGCCCGACCGGCAGGTTGGTGACCCGCTTGACTGCCTGCGAAGCCACCGGCATCGACGCGACCCACTGGGCCACTTGCACAATCAAAGTGTCCTGCACCAGGTTGGTCAGCGCCTGGGCCGCAGCGGTGGTGTCCTTGCCGGTGGTGAGCTTCGGCGCATCGGCCTTCTTGATGGCTTCGACCTGTTGGGAGACGTTGGCAATCACGCCACGATAACCTTCACGGGCGAAGTCCTTCAGTTCGTTGATGTCGCCGATCAATCCCTTGAATTCCGCCGCCACGTCCTTGGGCAGTTCCTTGACGGCTTTGACCAGATCGCTGATCTGCTGGTACTCATCGATCAACGGCTGAAGGTGCTGCTGAATCACCTCGTAAGCCTCCTTGATGCTGTTGCGCAGGTTGGCAATGCCGATCCGCGCAGCCTTGATCAAAGTCATCGCGTCTTCGAAACGCTTCACTGCGGAGCCCAACAAGCTGTCGGCCGACACCAGCAATAGCTTCTGCGTACTGACCGCCGCCGTCGGAAACGGCACCGGTTGATCGGGGTAAAACTTCAGGGTAAAGGTCACCAGCCCGCCGTCCTGGCGGGTGTGGGTCATGTCGCATTCGCCGACCTTGACCTGCAGACGTCCCAGCCACGGGTGAACCAGCTCACCACTGCCCTGCTCCAGCGCCTTGAGCAGTTTGTCGCGCTGCTCCAGGCAATCGGGGCCAACGATAAATGCGGTCAAATCGTGAATCTTCGCCTGCAGGCCTAGGCCCTCGAAATACGGCAGATCGCGCTGCGGGTACTCGTGCAACTGGCCCTTTTGGCCGACCGGGTTTTTCGCCTGATCGACCCAGAACTGGACGCCGCGAAACGACGCCGGCATCAAACGATCACGCCAGCTCATTGGAACCTCCAAGGGACAGTGTGCGATAGCCGATGCGCGAATTGAGCGCCAGCGCCGGTTGATTGGTTTGCGGCTGATCGGTGTGCATGCCGGCCGGCGCATTTTCGAAGCGCACGGTCAGGCCGCCTTCGAGTTGTGTGCGGCTGTTGGCGGCGCTTTGCTGAATCAGGGCGTTGGAGTTTTGTGTCAGGGAGCCAGGCTGCATCGAGGATTTGTGCGGCAGATTGCCGGGCAGCACTGACAGGCTTTGTGGTTGCTCGGTATCGGCGCCAAAAAACGCCGGCGCAAACTTACCGTTGCCTTCGGCATTGGTTTTTTCTTGAGCCTCGGTCAGGCCTTCGACCTTGCCAGTCACACTGGCGACAAGGCTGCCGAAACCACCGGCAAAGAATTCCTTGATCGGCGCGACGACGCCTTGCAGCTTGTCCCACCATTGGCTGAACCATTCGGTGATCGGCTCCCAACGCTTTTTGATCTCCTCCAACGGAAACCAGTCAAACAGGCTGCGCAGCGTGCCGTACAGCACCAGCGCCGGGACCTTGATGCTGTCCCAGATCCCGGAAAACAATTCGGTGACCGCGCCCCAGCCAGTGATGATCATCTCCCGCGGCGACCAGTCGAACAGGCCATGTAGAAAATCCATGACCGGCACCGACAGCGCTCTGAGCAAGTCCCAGATGGCCGAGAACAGACCCGTCAACGGAGTCCAGTTGCTGATGATCAAACCCAGTGGTGACCAGGAAAAAAGCGTCTGAAAAAAACCGATTACCGGCGTGGCCGCCGCTTTGATGACGTCCCAGATCGCCGCGAACACGGCGGTGATCGGTCCCCAATGGCTGATGATTTGTCCCAGCGGCGTGAACGCAAACATCGTCCTGAAGAACTCGACCATGGGCATCACGACCGGAGAAATCTTTTGCCAAAGCCCGGCGAAGAACGCCGAAATGGGTTTCCAGTTGGCCACAATCAAACCGGCTGCCAAGGCGATGCCCGTGGCAATCAGCACGATGGGATGGGTCTTGAGCACCATGTTCATCAGATCGAACACTTGGGTCGCGCCGGTCACGGCGGTTTGCATCGCCGAAAACGCAATGGCACCGGCCGCAAGTCCCTCGACCAGCTTAGGGTTGTCATTGAGCAGACTGCCAAAGCCAATGAGCAGCGGCTGAAGCCCTGCCGTGACGGTCGCGACGGCAGGTTGTAACGCGGTATTTGCGGCAGCCGACACCTGCTCCATCGACCGACTGAACACACTCATGGTTTGCGCGGCGCTGGTCGGTACGCTCGGCACATCGACACCTTTGGCGGCCTCATTGACCTCGGTCAATTGGCCCTTGAACGCAGCGGACGCCTTGATCCCGTCCACGAAGGGCGTGATCACGCTGCCACCCTTGAACAGACCGCTGATATCCAGCTTGCCCAACCCCGTCTGTTCAAGACGTGTTCTGAAGCCCTCGACCTTCGCTCGTAGGCCGGCGAGCTTGGGGGTCAGTTCATCGATCCCGGTCAGCCGGACCGACTTTTCATCTTCCTTTTCTATGTCTGCCATCACTGCACCTGCTGCATCGCATTGATCCGTTGCGCGTGCTCCAGCGATTCGCGGAGCACATCCAGTGGCCTGGCCATCATCTGTTCGGGGTCAACCTTCCAGAACCAGGCCAGGTAATAGGCGACTGAAATCAGGTCGGTGATGGCTCCGACGCCGCACTCATGAAAAAACTCGCAACGGCCCAACTCAACGCGTTGAGGTCAGCCAGATCCAACTGGTTGACCGACGACGGCGGGATGCCGGCGCACACCGCGATGTATTTGGCCGCGACGTCCATGTCGAGGCTGACTTCTTCGCTCTTGTCGATCTTGTATGGCAGCGCCTTGATCGCCCGAACTTCCTGCACCGTTGGGCGGCGCAGGTTGAGTTCGGTCAAAGGCTCGCCGTGGGCTTCGATCGCAACCTGAAGCTTCACGGCACCAGTCATTGCCAGGTCCCCTTGATGCCTTCGAATTTCAATTCGATGGTGGCGTCGTCGCCTTTGGATACCGGTTCTTCCACCAGGTAGGCGCCAGCCAGTACGTAGACTTTGCCGTTGCTGAATTCGCAAGTGACGGTCATGTCGGCGCCTGCGATCAGTTGCTTGAGCGGGAAGTCCGCGGTGTGCAGCGCCGTCACTTTGAACGACGGGGAAATGTCGGTTTCCTTGTAGAAACCCGGTACGACGGTTTCCCGTTTCACAGCCATCAACGGCGCTTCGCAGCCGCCGTTGATGGTCAGTTGAGCGCCGTCCACTTTGACGTAGCAGGTACCCGCAATCAGTTGACCCATGGTGTTTCTCCCTTCAAATAAAAAGCCCACGCGAGGTGGGCTGAAATAACACAGTCAAAGGCAGCGATCAGGCTGCGTCGTCGTACTGCAGACGGAATTGGTTGAGCAGTGCGAACACGCGCAGGCCATTGATGTAATCCGGCGGGAACAGCACGTTGACCCGGCTCGGGTCCTGCACGTCGCGCTCGACGATCAGGTGCTCGGCGAACAGTTCGGCGTTTTCGACGTGGCCTTCCAGTTCGAGCTTGGCGTACTGGGCGATCAGCTCGCCGCGAATCGTGCTCGGGGTAACGATCGGCTGGCCGGCGCCGAAACGGGTGCCGTCAGAGGCCAGTTTGTGACGACCGTATTTGCTGGTGATCACGCTTTGCAGACGGCGCACGATGAAGGCCGACTGGTGCATGGTTTCGCTGTCCAGGTAGGAATTGTCTGCCTGGCCGTAGGCGTTCTTCTGATAGGTGGTGATCGAACGCTGAATGCGCACGTAGCCGCCTTCGTAGTACGCGGTGGCGATGCCGTAATTGAGCAGCGACTGACGCTCGGTCAGGGTGAAACGCTCGCTGGCCGGCGCCGGGTCAAGACCTGGCAGGCTGCCGCTTTGAGTCGGACGGCTGGCGTCGGCGGAGATGAACACCGACGTGCGCGCCGCCAGTGCGGCGGCCTGAACCCAGAACGGTTGTGGTACGCCCGGTTCCAGCGCCTGAAGGGTCATGTGCTGGTCGTTACGCGCCTGACCGGCCGCCACCAGGGTACCGATGGTGCCGCGCTTGGCGCTGTAGACGTGACCGAACAATTGCTTGGCCCACGACCAACGACCGGTGCTGTCATCCATGACGGCTTGCCAGGTGTTGAGGGTCGACAGATCCGACCACGGCATGCAGATGAACTCGAACGGTTCATCGCCCAGCGCCGCCACGGCGGCGACTTGATCCGGCACGCCGACGCCGCGGGTCATGGCGGTGATGGCCGAGGTCAGGCCAGCCGGGGCTTCTTCGCCATTGCTCTTGCCCAGGCGATTGAATTGCAGGCTGATGTCGTTGCCGCTGTCGCCGGTCCATTTGGCGCTCAGGGTCACGACGCCTTCGACGGCTGCCGCGCTGACCGGCAGATCTGCCGAGGCGTTGATTTTCAGCGTCAGCGCGGTAGCCGCCTGAGTTGCCGTGGCGCCGTTGACGATGGCCGCCTGAACACGAACGCCACCGACATACAGATTGAGCACACCGCTTTGAGTGGCCGCGCCGGTCAGGGTCAACACGCCTTTGGCGATGCTGCCTTCAGTGTTGTGCAGCGGCAGGCACCAGATCTCGCCGATCGGGTCGGTCTTGCGCCAGGTTTCGTACATCGAGGCGAGCATCGAGCCCTGACCGCCAATGCTCTTGGCCAGAGCCACGCTGGACACCAACACCAGTTTCCCGACGTCGGCCGGCGCAATGTTGTCGTTGACCTGAGCGACAATCAAACGGCGCATGGCCGACGAAGCACTATTGGCGGCCGAATTGTCCATCTCGGCGTAAAACAGCGGAACACGAATGTCCGCGGGGATGTTGCTGAATCCGATCGCCATTATTTGGCTCCCTGTGGTGTCGCCGCTTTCACGGCTTTGGTAGTGATATCGCCATCGGCCAGACGTCGACGCCACCAGGCGTTGTCCGGCACTTCACGGCCCTCGAGGGGCAACAGATCGCCCGCTTCCGGGTCCGGCACGGCGCGGCCTGGGGCCGGCAGCACGGTGATACGTTTGCTCATGGGGTTACGTCTCCAGAGAAAGTCAGTTCCAGGCGTCCGTCGGGGCCTGGGCGTTTCAGATTGGGGTCCGCTGGATCAATCGCATCGACCCGCACGGTGACCCCGGTAAAGGACGACAAGCCGTCCAGTTCACGTTCGTGCCAGCTCTCCGCAGGCTGATCAGGCAGATTGCGGCCGAGTTGGAACTCGGCAAAAAAGCGCAGGCGATACAGCACGCGGGTGCTGTTGATGGAAACCAGTTCGCCACCGTCGTACTCAATGGCGTCGTAGTCGCTGCCGGGCTTGAAACCCACCAGCGCCTGCCACACTTCGGCCCGCAGGTCGTGCAACAGATCCAGCGCTTTTGTAGCGTCTGCGGTGTCAAGCACCAGGGTCACTTCGAAGCGGTCGCGAATAGTCTGCCGCGTAGCGTTTTGCGCCGTGTTTGCGCTCGCCAGATCGGCAATCGACACCACGTAGGCGCAAGGGGCTGGCAGCGGGGTACTGGCTTGCAACGTTTCGAGATCAATACCGCCAGCCACGCGATTGGCGAGACTTGGGCAGTGATCACGCAGTTGGGTGATCAGTGGGGTGATCTTCATGGTGTTTTCACCGGGTAATAAAAAACCCGCTGAGGGCGGGCTTGAATGAGAGGTACTGGCTGTGGGAAACCCGCGTCCTTGCGGGTCGGATGCCGGTCGGCACCGCTGCTCGCCATTCCATTGGGCTTTGTGTTCAGTGATCCTGGCCCGTATCTCGCGGCGGCACTTCGCAAACGCCAATCCGCTTGGCTGCCCAGCGTTCATAAAGGCCGATGGCGACGTCTGCCCCAGCCATCGCCGTGAGGCAACCGAACGCGCAAGCCGTCCAGATCGACACGCCGGCGGCATACAGCAGCATGATTGCCGAGACCCCGCAGACCATGCAGGCCCCGGATCGCAAGGCCAGACGCCGCAGCAATGACCAGCCGCGGGCGCCCTCCTTGTCGGCGCGCCACATTTCGCCGGACACCCCGCCCACCAGGGCGAGGACGATGACGAGCCAGATCGGCATGTCCAGCAACGCTTGTTGCTCGTTTGTCATGTCACGCCTCCTGGGGGTGATTGATAAGTGATGTGTGTGTGTCTATCAAACGGTGTCTCTGAGGTGCCTGCGGTAGGTAGGCATTCCAAAAAGCCCGGTGTTGGCCGGACTTTTCAGTAATGCGGTCCTTCGCGTTGATCCTTCGGCGCTACTGGCGCGGTATAGATCGATTCAAATTGTTTTTCCGACCGCGGTCCCTGCCCGCCGGATAACTGCTTGCGGTGCTTTACGCTGCACACCCGGGTCAGTTGCCAACCCTCTGAACCGTTGAGGCCGGTTCATCGCTGCCTTTGTGGTGGAACTAAAGAGCTTCGTCTCGAGCTGCTTTGTTGAGCGGCTTGAGACAAAGAATATGCATGTATGCATATACAGTCAATGCACAAATGCATTTATTTGCGCCATGTAAATGCGTCAGCGCATACAAATCCCGCAAACAAAGGGGCCGACGGTTTTCGCCAGGCGAAAAAAAACCCGCTCGGTGGCGGGTTTTATCTGACACGCTGAGGTTAACGGGCGTACATGCCCCACCAGAAGACGTGACCGAGGATGACAATCTGCTCTTCCTGGATTTCCTGGAAGGTGTAGTCCTCGTCCGGATGCTCATCGCGATTGAAGCTGCGCAGGCGTATCCCGGTAGGCAGGCGATAAAGCTGTTTCACCCGCAGCTGGCCGTTGTGGTTAATGGCGTAAAGGTCGCCATCCACGATATCGCCGATCCCGCACTTGCCAGCATTCACGCCGACGGTGGCGCCGTCGCGCAGTACCGGCAACATACTGTTGCCGCGCACCGTCACGCATTTGGCCTGGTCGAACTGAACACCGTTATGGCGCAAACTCCGCTTGCCGAAACGCAGACTAGAGCGCTCGCTCTCTTCGATAACGAATCTTCCTGATCCTGCAGCCAATTCAACCTCGCGAAGAAAGGGGACCGATACCTCGTCGTCGTCGACGGGCGTATCGTCGTCCCACAGACTTATGTCCTTGAGTTCCGAATGCAATTGATCGCGCCCGGTATAGGCTGCCGGCGCGACATCCGCACGGCCCCGCAACTGGTCGGTGCTCACGGCGAAGTACTCGGCGATCTTCGAGATGTGTTTATCCGAAGGATCGATGATCTTCCCACTGAGAATTCGCGAGAGAGTGGATTGAGGCACACCGGTGCGACGGTGAAGCTCCGTGGGGGAGATCCCGTGCTGATCGAGCAGCGCTTTTAAGACGGTAGAAACATTGCGTTTTTGCATAACGCGCATAGTGCTTGTACTTTTTGCGGAAGACAAATGTCAAATTGCATAAATAGTGCATAAGCCGTGCATGCACAGAAGAAATGTAGCGCGGGGCTTTCATGCCTGCGTCGGGTGGACCGCCCATGTTAACCTTGCGCCATCGCGGAAAAGCCGGGCCGATGCCCCTCCTTTACCCTACACCTTTCAACGAATTTGCCTGATTATCCGATGAATAAAGCACTCTCCGATCTGTCCTCCCACACGCCAATGATGCAGCAATACTGGCGCTTGAAGAACCAGCACCCTGACCAGCTGATGTTCTACCGCATGGGCGATTTCTACGAGATCTTCTACGAAGATGCGAAGAAAGCCGCCAAGTTGCTGGACATCACCCTGACTGCTCGGGGGCAGTCGGCGGGTCAGGCGATTCCGATGTGTGGGATTCCTTACCACGCCGCGGAAGGTTACCTGGCGAAACTGGTGAAGCTCGGCGAGTCGGTGGTGATCTGTGAGCAGGTCGGCGACCCGGCCACCAGCAAAGGGCCGGTGGATCGTCAGGTGGTGCGAATCATCACGCCCGGTACGGTCAGTGACGAAGCGCTGCTGGATGAGCGTCGGGATAACCTGATCGCTGCCGTTCTGGGTGACGAGCGCCTTTTCGGTCTCGCCGTGCTGGACATCACCAGCGGCAACTTCACCGTGCTGGAAATCAAGGGCTGGGAGAATCTGCTGGCAGAACTGGAGCGGGTCAATCCAGTGGAGCTGATGATTCCGGATGATTGGCCCAAAGACCTGCCGGCGGAGAAACGTCGTGGGGTTCGTCGCCGTGCGCCGTGGGATTTCGAGCGCGATTCGGCGCTGAAAAGTCTTTGCCAGCAATTTTCCACCCAGGATCTGAAAGGTTTCGGCTGCGAAAACCTGACCCTGGCCATCGGCGCTGCCGGTTGCCTGCTCAGTTATGCCAAGGAAACCCAACGCACCGCCCTGCCCCATTTGCGCAGCCTGCGGCATGAACGCCTGGACGACACCGTGGTGCTGGACGGCGCGAGCCGTCGCAACCTGGAATTGGACACTAACCTGGCGGGCGGTCGCGACAACACGCTGCAATCGGTGGTCGATCGTTGCCAGACGGCCATGGGCAGCCGTCTGCTGACCCGCTGGCTGAACCGCCCGCTGCGGGATCTGACTGTATTGCTGGCGCGCCAGACCTCGATCACCTGCCTGCTCGACGGTTACCGCTTCGAGAAACTGCAACCGCAGCTCAAGGAAATCGGCGACATCGAGCGGATCCTGGCGCGGATCGGCCTGCGCAATGCCCGTCCTCGTGACCTGGCTCGCCTACGCGATGCGCTCGGTGCATTGCCTGAGTTGCAAGTGGCGATGACTGAGCTGGAAGCTCCGCACATCATTCAACTGGCGAAGACCACCAGCACCTACCCGGAACTGGCGGCACTGCTTGAAAAAGCCATCATCGACAACCCGCCCGCAGTGATCCGAGACGGTGGTGTGTTGAAAACCGGTTACGACGCCGAGTTGGACGACTTGCAATCGCTCAGCGAAAATGCCGGGCAGTTCCTGATCGACCTCGAAGCCCGTGAGAAGGCCCGCACCGGCCTGTCTCATCTGAAAGTCGGTTACAACCGCATTCATGGCTACTTCATCGAGTTGCCGAGCAAGCAGGCCGAATCAGCGCCGGCAGACTATATCCGTCGCCAGACGCTGAAAGGTGCCGAGCGCTTCATTACGCCGGAACTGAAGGCGTTCGAAGACAAGGCGCTGTCGGCGAAGAGCCGCGCCTTGGCTCGCGAGAAGATGCTCTACGAAGCACTGCTCGAAGATTTGATCGCCCAGTTGCCACCGTTGCAGGACACCGCCGCGGCACTGGCCGAGCTGGACGTGCTAAGCAACCTCGCCGAGCGTGCGCTGAACCTCGATCTGAATTGCCCGCGCTTCGTCAGTGAGCCGTGCATGCGCATCGGCCAGGGTCGTCACCCGGTGGTCGAGCAAGTATTGACCACGCCGTTCGTGGCCAACGATTTGAGCCTCGATGACAACACCCGCATGCTGGTGATCACCGGTCCGAACATGGGCGGTAAATCCACCTACATGCGCCAGACTGCTTTGATCGTGTTGCTGGCGCACATCGGCAGCTTCGTGCCAGCAGCCAGTTGTGAGTTGTCTCTGGTGGACCGGATCTTTACCCGGATCGGTTCCAGCGATGACCTGGCCGGCGGGCGCTCGACCTTCATGGTCGAAATGAGTGAAACCGCGAACATCCTGCACAACGCCACCGAGCGCAGTCTGGTGCTGATGGACGAAGTCGGTCGCGGCACCAGCACCTTCGACGGTCTGTCCCTGGCGTGGGCTGCGGCCGAACGCCTGGCACATCTGCGGGCATACACGCTGTTCGCCACCCACTACTTTGAGCTGACCGTGTTGCCGGAAGCCGAGCCGTTGGTGGCCAACGTGCACCTCAACGCCACTGAGCACAATGAGCGGATCGTGTTCCTGCACCACGTGCTGCCCGGACCTGCAAGCCAGAGCTATGGCCTGGCGGTTGCGCAACTGGCCGGTGTGCCGAGCGAAGTGATCGTGCGCGCTCGCGAACACCTGGGCCGGCTGGAAGCTACCGCACTGCCCCATGAAGTGCCGAAGCCAACCAAGGGCAAACCCGCCGCGCCGCAGCAGAGCGACATGTTTGCCAGCCTGCCGCATCCGGTACTGGATGATCTGGCCAAACTTGATCTGGACGACATGACCCCGCGTCGGGCGCTCGAAATGCTCTATACACTAAAGACACGGATCTAACGCACTTGCCTGCAAGCTGTTAGAATCTCGCGCGGTTTGGGATGCTGCTGGCTTATAGCCTGACCAGCAGACTATCGCTCCCAAACCTGGCGACCCCAACGTGAAGGGGCTCCGCTGCCGCCGCCTGAGGAGAAAATTAGAAATGACCTTCGTCGTCACCGACAACTGCATCAAGTGCAAGTACACCGACTGCGTAGAAGTCTGTCCGGTGGACTGCTTTTACGAAGGCCCGAACTTCCTGGTGATTCACCCGGATGAGTGCATCGACTGCGCACTGTGCGAACCAGAATGCCCTGCCGTGGCCATCTTCTCCGAAGATGAAGTCCCGGAAGACATGCAGCAATTTATTCAGCTGAACGTTGAGCTGGCGGAAATCTGGCCCAACATCACCGAGAAGAAAGAATCGATGCCGGATGCTGAAGAGTGGGATGGCGTCAAAGGCAAGATCAAAGACCTCGAACGCTGATTGCCCCGCGTTCTCGAAAAGGCCCCTGCGGGCCTTTTTGCTTTTCTGCAGACAAAAAAAGGGGCGGTTTGACCCGCCCACATTTTTTCCCTATTCCCTGTATTCCTTTTCATCGTCCTGATGAATCGCTTCCTGCGATGTCCTTTCCCCTCATCCTTGAAGGGCGTGTCTGTCCGTCGACACAGATCAGATACTAGAGAGTTCCCTACCAAGAGCAATGGCCCCGGACAGTTGCAACTGCCTGTCACAGGCTATTCATCTAAAAAAATAACTATATAAATCAACTATTTAATCTTCTCTCAGGTAAGAATATGTACGATTGCTACTCATGGAGTTAGCGAACACTTACGAAAGAGTAAGCAAACACTTACAGCGAGAGACTGCAAACCAGAGATGATTACGGAGGGAACTCAAAACCTGTCATCAGGATCGAGTAGGAGGCGGGGTTGCCCCCGCCGTCCTCTCACACCACCGTACATACGGTTCCGTATACGGCGGTTCCTGCCTACTGACAAAGAACGTCAGCGAGCTTGGTTCCGTTGATGTGTCGCCTGCGGTATCTAAGCGCCCAGACCGGCCCTCGGAGCTTCCGGCTCCTACCTCCTGATGGTCTCGACCTCCGCTACGCGGAGTTTCTGCTTTACGCTCCAACAGAGATCACACCCGACTATCCACTCATGGCAGGTTCAACCCTTCATTACTCCGGTTTCGAGCAACTACTACGGCCTCTGCTGACTTCTGTCGCCCATCCCGTCATCTCGCGACGCCGGTAGCACATGGCAGGCTAAATAGATCTCCCAGGGTAATTCGCGCGACCTTCCTGCTTATGCTTGTCGGATCTACGTCGTAGCGCTCCGTGCAAGTATTGGGCTTTGGCAAGTTTGGCTACCTTACCCCGCTACGCCGCCTAATCCGCTTCCTGTTCGTCAGGCCAGCATTTTGCCTCGGGCTTCCTTCAGATTCGCAGTCACCCGCGACACCCTTGTCTTTGGCTAACACTTCCCCTTGCCGGGTGTGTAGAGGACTTTCACCTCCAAGTCACCAGCGTGGCCACCACAGCCAAGCTGGTTGCGCTTGCGCGCAACGCGCCATGCCTGGCGCACCAATAAAAAACCCCGAACCAGTCGGGGTTTTTAAAGCCAGCCAGCAAATTACTTATTGAAACAGCGACTCGCTCGACAGGCCATTCTTCTCGAGAATCTCCCGAAGACGCTTCAGGCCTTCAACCTGAATCTGTCTGACCCGCTCCCGGGTCAGGCCAATTTCCAGGCCTACATCTTCAAGTGTGCTGCTCTCGTGACCGCGCAGCCCGAAGCGGCGTATCACCACTTCACGTTGCTTGTCGGTCAGCTCCGAGAGCCATTGATCGATGCTCTGAGACAGGTCGTCATCCTGCAACAGTTCACATGGATCGGTTGGACGGTCATCGGTAAGGGTGTCCAGCAGGGTTTTATCCGAATCCGGACCCAGCGAGACGTCGACCGAAGAAACCCGCTCGTTCAGGCCGAGCATGCGCTTGACCTCTCCCACTGGTTTTTCCAGCAGGTTGGCGATTTCTTCGGGTGAGGGTTCGTGATCGAGTTTTTGCGTCAGCTCCCGTGCAGCCCGCAGGTACACGTTGAGCTCTTTGACCACATGAATCGGCAACCGGATGGTCCGGGTCTGATTCATGATCGCGCGCTCGATGGTCTGACGAATCCACCAGGTCGCGTAGGTCGAAAAGCGGAAGCCACGTTCAGGGTCGAACTTCTCTACTGCCCGGATAAGCCCCAGGTTGCCCTCTTCGATCAGGTCCAGCAGCGACAGACCACGATTGACGTAACGCCGAGCGATTTTCACCACTAACCGCAAGTTACTTTCAATCATGCGTTTACGCCCGGCCGGATCTCCACTTTGCGACAAGCGCGCAAAATGAACTTCTTCTTCGGGGGACAGCAGAGGGGAAAAACCAATCTCATTGAGGTACAGCTGCGTGGCATCGAGCGCACGCGTGTAGTCAATATACTTGTGTTGCTTTAACGAAGCGGAGTGTTTGGATTTGGCACGAACGGAAGGTGGAGCAGCCCCTTCATCATTCGACATCGAATCCGTACCGATGCCGGTCTCCATCAGGAGAACCTCATCGTCGATGTCAAACTCCGGCACTTCTTTACTGAGAGCCATTGTTATAGTCCTTTGGTGAGTTCGACCTCAAGCTCAAGCGGCGCCTCTATCCTTGGCAACGCTGGAGCCTGTTCCCTCTACGCGACGGAACAGGCTGGAAAGCGATCAACGACGTGGCAGGAATTGCAGCGGATCTACGGGTTTACCTTGACGGCGAATCTCAAAATGCAGCTTCACCCGGTCTGTTCCCGTTGACCCCATTTCGGCAATTGTCTGTCCGACCTTGACCTGCTGCCCCTCCCGAACCAACAGCCTGCGGTTATGTCCGTAGGCACTGACGTAGGTATCGCTGTGCTTGATGATGACTAATTCGCCGTAGCCCCTTAAGCCACTCCCGGCGTATACCACCGTCCCATCAGACGCAGCTAAAACAGGCTGTCCCAAATCCCCGGCGATATCAATTCCTTTATTCAAACTCCCGTTTGAAGAGAATTTACCAATCAGAATGCCATTAGATGGCCATCCCCAGCCGGTCGGGGCCGGGCCTGCCGGAGGCAGTGAAGCGGTTGCCGGTTTGTTCGCGACGGACGGTACTACCACCCCTGCGCCCGTGGTCGCACCTGTTACCGGACGACGGAAGACTGTGGTTTTACTCGATGACGAAGGCGTTGAATTCGACGAACTGACCACTGCTGCCGGCGTTGAATCGGTACGGCCGTCAAAGCGAATCGTCTGACCCGGATGGATCGTGTAAGGCGTAGGAATGTTGTTGCGTGCCGCGAGGGCTTTGTAGTCCCAGCCATAGCGAAAAGCGATGGAGAACAAGGTGTCTTTAGGTCGTACAACGTATTGACCCGTGGTCACTGCCGGACGCTGGGCGACGGCGTTGTTGCGATCGACGACGCGTACGTCGCTCGATTTGTTGCTGGAGCATCCGACCAGCAAGGTGCTCAAGACAAGGCCAGTCACCAGGCGCTGAAAGCTCGTTTTACCCATTCGCTGCGCAATGACTGTGAGACTCACCCGCCGCTCCCTTTGTGGTGGCTGAAATATTGGATTGCCGTGTTCTGGCACGAAATGTCGCAAGTATAACGGGCCGTGCAGGCTTTACCTTTAATGAAGCAAAAAGGCTTCGCGCACACGTTTGCTGCCTGACGATGAATCCCGTTTAACTTATCGATGCCGCTGTAAGACAGGAGCAATCGAAGAGAATTCAGCGCCCTGAAACAAATGCTCAGGCGAGTGGCCCATTGAGTAATGGGACGAAGCGTACAGCCCCCAGAACACGCCTGGAAAAGCCCTGCTCTTCCCGAATGATCAGCATCAATTGTTGAACATCACCCGACCCAACCGGGATCACCAGCCTTCCTCCCGGCGCTAGTTGATCGAGCAGCGCCTGAGGGACATCGGTCGCCACCGCGGTCACGATAATGCCGTTGTACGGTGCCAGTGCCGGCCAGCCTTCCCAACCATCGCCCCAGCGGAATACCACGTTGCGCAGGTTCAGTTCCACCAGGCGCTCCTTGGCCCGATCCTGCAAAACCTTGATGCGCTCGACCGAAAACACCCGTTCGACCAGCTGTGACAGCACCGCCGTCTGGTAGCCCGAACCGGTGCCGATTTCCATCACCTTGTCGAGAGGACCTGCCTCCAGCAGCAGCTCGCTCATGCGGGCCACCATATAAGGCTGGGAAATGGTTTGGTTATTGCCGATTGGCAGCGCGGTGTCTTCATAGGCGCGGTGAGCCAGCGCCTCATCGACGAACAGGTGACGCGGCGTACGGCGGATGACTTCCAGCACTTTGGCGTTGGAAATCCCCTCTTCATAAAGCCGCTGAATAAGGCGCTCGCGGGTCCGCTGAGAGGTCATGCCGATGCCGCGACGCAGCATATCGTCTTGTTCACGACCCATTAGTGCAGCCCCTCCAGCCAGCCATCGAGACTTCTGAAGGCATCATTGAAGGTGCGATCCAGTTGTAGTGGAGTGATTGAAACATAGCCCTGCATCACCGCATGGAAATCGGTGCCCGGGCCGCCGTCTTCAGCATCGCCTGCCGCCGCAATCCAGTAACCGGATTTACCGCGCGGATCGACCACTTTCATCGGCGCCGCAGCACGTGCGCGATGCCCGAGACGGGTCAGCTGAATACCCCGGATGTGGTCCAGCGGCAAATTGGGAATGTTCACGTTCAGTACCGTACGCGGTGGCAGTTCAAGGTCCGCGTGAGCCTCTACCAGTTTGCGCGCAAAGTACGCGGCTGTGGGAAGGTTCTCCACTTGCCGTGAGGCCAACGAAAAGGCAAACGAAGGACGCATCAGGAAACGTCCCTCAAGGGCCGCCGCCACGGTGCCGGAATACAACACGTCATCACCCAGGTTGGCGCCCAGGTTGATGCCCGAAACCACCATGTCCGGTTCGCGTTCCAGCAAGCCGTTAAGGCCCAGGTGCACGCAATCGGTGGGTGTGCCATTGAGGCTGATAAAGCCGTTGGCCAGGGTTTGCGGGTGCAACGGACGGTCGAGTGTCAGCGAGCTGCTGGCGCCGCTTTTGTCCTGGTCCGGGGCGATAACCACGCATTCGGTGTAATCCGCCAGCGCAGCATAAAGCGCGGCGAGACCGGGTGCGGTTACCCCATCGTCGTTAGAAATCAGAATACGCATGGGCTGTCCGTCTGCCCCACCGGCACCAGATCAACAAGCTCGCGCACCAATACAGTGGCGAAGCATCCGGCCGGGAGGACGAATTCCAGTTGCAGAATGTCAGGCTCGGGATAATGCCACGTCAACCCACCAATGGGCAGCCGCAGGATGCGACGTTCGTGGCTCATACCGGCGTTAATCAACCAATCACGCAAGTCTGCTTCGCGCGTGGCGATTGCCTGCTCCAGTTCATGGACAGCGCCAGTCGCCGGCGAGTCACCTTCGCCCCACTGCGGACCGGTCGGGTGCAGATCGAGAATAGCCAGACGCGGGTCGCTGCACTCGGCAACACCTGCGGGAAAGAAGCTGCGGCTGTCGGTGAAGGCCAGCAGATCACCGACCTGGGCACGCTGCCAGGTGCCATCGGCGACGCGCGCCGCCAGCACCTGATTGAATAGAAAACTGCGCGCGGTGGAGAGCAGCCGCGAACGCACGTTGCGTTGTTCTGGCAAGGCTTTGCGAGCAGCCCACGCACGGGCATCGACCACGTTACCGCCGTCAAACCCAAAACGCTGAGCGCCGAAATAATTGGGAATACCTTGCTTGGCGATCAGTTGCAGACGCTCCTCGATCGCCGCTTTGTCGCCAGCGAATTGCGTCAGGCGCAAAGTGAAGCCATTGGCCGAGTGAGCACCGCGTTGCAGCTTGCGTTTGTGTCGACCGGTCTTGAGGATTTTCAGCGTATCGTTTTCCGCCGCCGACAGATCAGGATCGGCCTTGCCCGGCAGCTGCACGCTGAACCACTGGCGAGTCAGCGCCTGTCGATCCTTGAGGCCCGCGTAACTGACGGTGCGCAATGGCACGCCTGCCGCCTTGGCTATCCGCCGTGCCGCTTCTTCGGTATTCAGACCGCGTTTTTCCACCCAGATCCACAGGTGCTCGCCATCGCCACTGAGGGGGATATTGAGAACTTCATCGACCTGAAAATCTTCCGCCGTCGCTTTCAGTACCGCGGTGCCGAGGGCTTGACCATAGGCCCGCGGGCCGAGTAATTGCGCCTCGTTCATGCGCGCAGCAACAAGGTCACGGAGTGCACGGCGATGCCTTCTTCGCGACCGACAAAGCCGAGCTTTTCGGTGGTGGTAGCTTTTACGTTCACTTGATCCAACTCAACTTGAAGATCCGCGGCAATCAGCGCACGCATCGATTCGATATGCGGGGCCATTTTCGGCGCCTGGGCGACGATGGTGTTATCGACGTTGCCGACTTTCCAGCCCTTGGCGTGGATCAGTGCGACGACATGACGCAACAGCACTCGGCTGTCGGCGCCTTTGAATGTCGGGTCGGTGTCAGGGAAGTGCTTGCCGATATCACCCAGCGCCGCGGCGCCGAGCAAGGCATCGCTCAAGGCGTGCAG
Organism: Pseudomonas sp. ZS1P83; assembly: GCF_054897825.1. Classification (NCBI taxonomy): domain Bacteria; kingdom Pseudomonadati; phylum Pseudomonadota; class Gammaproteobacteria; order Pseudomonadales; family Pseudomonadaceae; genus Pseudomonas; species Pseudomonas sp. ZS1P83. Next base: position 504,908 of record NZ_CM142706.1, on the reverse strand, counting down.
CAGGACGTCACCGTCGGAGTGAGCGAGCAGCCCGAAGCCGTGTGCAATCCGCACGCCGCCCAGAGTAATGAAATCGCCTTCAGCGAAACGGTGCACATCGTAGCCGTGGCCAATACGCATAAAAAAACGCCCCGATTTTTGTCAGGGCGTGATTCTACCTGCATTAGGCGCCTAGGGCGCGTGCGTGATGCTGTAAGTGGTCATCAATGAAGCTGGCAATGAAGAAATAGCTGTGGTCGTAGCCCGGTTGCAGTCGCAACGTCAGCGGATGACCCGCCAGTTTGGCCGCCTGTTGCAAGGCTTCAGGCTTGAGCTGAGTGGCCAGGAAATCATCGCGATCACCTTGGTCGACCAGCAGCGGCAGCTTCTCGTTTGTCTCGGCGATCAACGCGCAGGCATCCCATTCGCGCCACTTCGATCGGTCTTCCCCCAAGTAGCGGGAAAAGGCCTTCTGACCCCAAGGGCAGTCCATCGGATTGTTGATCGGCGAGAACGCCGACACCGACTGATAACGCCCCGGATTACGCAACGCGCAGGCCAGCGCGCCGTGGCCACCCATGGAGTGACCGCTGATGCCGCGCTTGTCCGAAGCCGGGAAATGGGCTTCGACCAATGCGGGCAATTCCTGCACGACATAGTCATGCATCCGATAGTGCCGGGACCAGGGTTCCTGCGTGGCATTCAGATAAAACCCGGCACCGAGACCGAAGTCCCAGGCGCCATCCGGATCACCCGGCACATCGGCACCGCGAGGACTGGTGTCCGGCGCAACGATGATCAGCCCCAGCTCGGCGGCCATGCGCATCGCACCGGCCTTTTGCATGAAGTTCTCGTCGGTGCAGGTCAGGCCGGACAACCAGTACAGCACCGGCAACTTGCCGCCCTGCTCCGCTTGCGGCGGCAGGTACACGGCAAACACCATGTCGCAGCCGACTACATCGGAGCGGTGCCGGTAGCGCTTGTGCCAGCCGCCGAAGCTTTTCTGACAGGAGATATTTTCCAGGCTCATGACCGACCTCAGAAATGGATGACGCTGCGGATGCTTTTGCCTTCATGCATCAGGTCGAAAGCCTTGTTGATATCTTCCAGGCCCATGGTGTGGGTGATGAAAGTATCCAGCGGGATCTCGCCGGTTTCGGCCATTTCGACATAGCTCGGCAGCTCGGTGCGACCACGCACGCCGCCGAACGCCGAACCGCGCCAGACGCGACCGGTCACCAGCTGGAATGGACGGGTGGCGATTTCCTGGCCGGCACCGGCAACACCGATGATCACCGACTCGCCCCAACCCTTGTGGCAGCACTCAAGTGCAGCACGCATCAATTGGACGTTGCCGATGCATTCAAAGGAAAAGTCGACGCCGCCGTCGGTCATGTCGACGATGACTTCCTGGATCGGACGATCGAAGTCTTTCGGGTTCACACAATCGGTTGCACCCATTTGCATGGCGATCTCGAACTTGGCCGGGTTGATGTCGATGGCAATGATCCGCCCAGCCTTGGCTTTGACGGCACCGATGATCGCCGACAGACCGATGCCGCCGAGGCCGAAAATAGCCACGGTGTCACCCGGTTTTACCTTGGCGGTATTGAGCACCGCGCCGATGCCGGTGGTGACGCCGCAGCCCAGTAGGCAGACTTTTTCCAATGGAGCTTCTTTTGGAATCTTGGCCACGGAGATTTCCGGCAGCACGGTGTACTCGGAGAATGTCGAGGTACCCATGTAGTGAAAAATCGGCTGACCCTTGTAGGAAAAACGCGATGTGCCGTCCGGCATCAGGCCTTTGCCCTGAGTCGCGCGAATCGCCTGACACAGGTTGGTCTTGCCCGACAGGCAGAATTTGCACTGACGGCATTCCGGGGTGTACAGCGGGATCACATGATCGCCGACAGCAACCGAGGTCACGCCCTCACCGATCGCTTCAACCACCGCGCCACCTTCATGACCCAGGATCGACGGGAAGATGCCTTCCGGATCCGCACCGGACAATGTGTAGGCATCGGTATGGCAGACACCGGAGGCAACCACGCGAAGCAGGACTTCACCGGCCTTGGGCATGGCGACATCGACTTCAACGATCTCGAGGGGTTTCTTGGCCTCGAAGGCAACGGCAGCGCGCGACTTGATCATGTGAATTCTCCAGTGAATAAAAACGAGACCGGGAGTGTAATACAACGCTCCACGGTGAATAATCCGGACAAAAGCAAAACATTATTGCCATACAGGGATAATCCTAATGTCCGAAAACCGCTGGGAAGGTATCGACGAGTTCGTCGCTGTCGCCGAATGCAGCCAGTTCACGGCTGCCGCGGAACGCCTTGGGGTTTCGTCCTCCCACATCAGTCGACAAATAGTACGGCTTGAAGAGCGACTGCAAACCCGCCTGCTTTACCGCAGCACCCGCCGGGTCACCCTGACCGAGGCCGGGCAAACCTTTCTGCAACATTGCCAGCGTTTACAGGATGGTCGCGAAGAAGCGCTGCGAGCGGTGGGCGACCTGACCAGTGAACCCAAAGGCATGCTGCGCATGACCTGCGCCGTGGCGTATGGCGAACGATTCATCGTGCCGCTGGTGACCCGTTTCATGGGGCTCTATCCGCAACTGCGAATCGACATCGAGCTGAGTAACCGCCAACTCGACCTCGTGCACGAAGGCCTGGACCTGGCAATCCGCCTCGGTCGCCTGCAGGACTCGCGGCTGGTGGCGGCACGCCTGGCGCCACGGCGCATGTACCTTTGCGCATCGCCGTCTTACCTGGAACGGTATGGTCGCCCGCACAGCTTGTCGGAACTGAGCCGCCACAACTGCCTCATCGGCAGCTCGGACCTCTGGCAACTGGAACAGAACGGACGGGAATTTTCCCAGCGGGTACTGGGAAACTGGCGCTGCAACAGTGGGCAAGCGGTGCTGGATGCGGCGCTACAGGGCGTGGGTTTGTGCCAGCTGCCGGACTACTACGTGCTGGAGCATCTGAAAAACGGTGAGTTGATTTCGCTGCTGGAAGCCCACCAACCGCCGAACACCGCCGTGTGGGCGCTGTATCCACAGCAACGGCATCTGTCGCCGAAGGTGCGCAAGCTGGTGGATTACTTGAAGGAAGGATTGGCCAAACGGCCGGAGTACGCAGCCTAGCGACGGGTAGTCCAACGCTGACGTAACCATTCAAGGTCTTCAGGGCGAGTGACCTTGAGGTTGTCGGATCGGCCTTCAATCAGGCGCGGCGACTGACCGGACCATTCCATCGCCGAAGCTTCATCGGTAACCACAACGTCCGCGACCAGACTGTCGGCCAATGCCCGATGCAGCGCCCCAAGACGAAACATCTGCGGCGTATAGGCTTGCCAGATCACACTGCGATCCACAGTTTCAACGACGCGGCCCTGCTTGTCGACCCGCTTGAGCGTATCGCGTGCCGGAACCGCCAGCAGCCCGCCAACCGGATCTTCCGCCAACTCACTCAGCAACTTATCCAGATCATCACGGCTCAGATTCGGCCGCGCGGCATCGTGAACCAACACCCAATCCTCATCGTCTGCGCCTTGCGCGTGCAAATGCAGCAACGCATTGAGCACCGACCCGGAACGCTCGGAACCGCCTTCGACACGCTGAATACGCGAATCGCAAGCACACGCCAAATTCGGCCAATAAGGATCATCAACAGCAAGACTGACCACCAACCCCTTCAGGGAAGGATGATCAAGGAAACAGCCAAGGCTGTGTTCGAGAATAGTGCGCCCGCCCAGTTGCAAGTATTGCTTGGGACGGTCCGCGGCCATACGGGCACCGACGCCCGCGGCAGGAATCACGGCCCAGAAGGCCGGTAACGAGGGGTTCATTGAGCCAACTGGTAAAGGGTTTCACCGTCCTTGACCATGCCCAACTCATGGCGGGCCCGTTCTTCAACGGTCTCCATGCCCTTTTTCAACTCACTGACTTCAGCGTCCATCACCCGATTGCGCTCGAGCAGCCCCTCGTTCTCAGCGTGTTGATCTGCGATCTGCTGAGTCAGTTCGGCCACTTGCGCCAGACTGCCATTACCCACCCACAGACGATATTGCAGGCCAGCCAGCAGCAGGAGCAAGACGAGGAACAACCAATTGGGACTGCGCATCGAATATCAGGTATCCAGTGAAAAAAGACAGCCATGCCAAAACTTTGAAGCGTCTGATAGCACGAAGCCTGGAAAAACCAGGCTTGTGCTAATAAGGCATCAGATTAGTGGCAAATCCATCGCTGGAGCGATTTTTCCGACACAATCCGGTGTCTTTTTTACTATCCAGCAATCAGCCGCGGAATTCGCTGCGACCGTTGTACTTGGCTTTGCCATTCAACTGCTCTTCGATACGCAGCAGTTGGTTGTACTTGGAAACGCGGTCGGAACGGCACAGGGAACCGGTTTTGATCTGACCAGCCGCAGTGCCCACAGCCAGGTCGGCAATGGTCGAATCTTCAGTTTCGCCGGAGCGATGCGAGATTACGGCAGTGTAACCAGCGGCCTTGGCCATCTGGATGGCTTCCAGGGTTTCAGTCAGGGTGCCGATCTGGTTGAACTTGATCAGGATCGAGTTGGCGATCTTTTTATCGATGCCTTCTTTCAGGATCTTGGTGTTGGTGACGAACAGATCGTCGCCTACCAGTTGAATCTTCTCGCCGATTTTGTCGGTAAGAATTTTCCAGCCAGCCCAGTCGGACTCGTCCAGGCCATCTTCGATGGAGATGATCGGGTAACGCTCGGTCAGACCTTTCAGGTAGTCGGCGAAACCTTCAGCGGTGAACACCTGACCTTCGCCGGACAGGTTGTATTGACCGTCTTCGTAGAATTCGCTGGCCGCGCAGTCCAGTGCCAGGGTCACGTCGGTGCCCAACTTGTAACCGGCGTTGGCCACGGCCTCGGAGATTACTTTCAAAGCGTCTTCGTTGGACGCCAGGTTAGGTGCGAAACCACCCTCGTCACCCACAGCAGTGCTCAGGCCACGGGCCTTCAGAACGGCTTTGAGGTGATGGAAAATCTCGGTGCCCATGCGCAGACCTTCCGAGAAAGACTTGGCGCCAACCGGCTGAACCATGAATTCCTGGATGTCGACGTTGTTATCGGCGTGCTCACCACCGTTGATGATGTTCATCATCGGAACCGGCATCGAGTAAACACCCGGGGTGCCGTTCAGGTTGGCGATGTGAGCGTACAGCGGCAAGTCCTGGTCCTGTGCGGCTGCCTTGGCTGCTGCCAGGGAAACGGCGAGGATCGCGTTGGCGCCCAGGGAACCTTTGTTTTCAGTACCGTCGAGCTTGATCATCGCGTGATCCAGGGCTTTCTGGTCGCTTGGGTCTTTACCCAACAACAGGTCGCGAATCGGACCGTTGATGTTAGCGACGGCTTTGAGTACGCCCTTGCCCAGGTAACGGCTCTTGTCGCCATCACGCAGCTCGAGCGCTTCACGCGAGCCAGTGGAAGCACCGGACGGCGCGCAAGCGCTACCGATGATGCCGTTATCGAGAAGCACGTCCGCTTCCACGGTGGGGTTGCCACGGGAGTCGAGAACTTCACGACCTTTGATGTCGACGATTTTTGCCATTGTTGTAAACACTCCAAAGTTGACGAAAACGCTGTAGGAACACGGTTTGCCGGCGATGGGGCCCTCAAGGACGCCATCGCTGGCAAGCCATGCTCCTACAAGAGCAGTGCGGCCAGCGGGCCTGAGCATTAATTCGTGCGGTACTTTACCGGAGAAATGAGGATTACGCGGTTTCTACCGTCGGAAAACTCTTCACCAGTTCGTCCAAAGCTTTGAGCTGGGCCAGGAATGGCTCCAGTTTGTCCAGACGCAAGGCGCAAGGGCCGTCGCATTTGGCATTGTCCGGGTCCGGGTGTGCTTCGAGGAACAGACCGGCCAACGACTGGCTCATACCGGCTTTTGCCAGATCAGTGACCTGGGCACGGCGACCGCCGGCGGAATCGGAGCGACCGCCGGGCATTTGCAGCGCGTGGGTCACGTCGAAGAACACCGGGTATTCGAACTGCTTCATGATGCCAAAGCCAAGCATGTCGACGACCAGGTTGTTGTAGCCGAAGCTCGAACCGCGCTCGCAGAGGATCAACTGATCGTTACCCGCTTCCACGCATTTGCTCAGGATGTGTTTCATCTCATGAGGCGCGAGGAACTGGGCTTTCTTGATGTTGATCACCGCACCGGTCTTGGCCATCGCGACCACAAGGTCGGTCTGGCGCGACAAGAAGGCCGGCAACTGGATGATATCGCAGACTTCAGCGACGACCGCGGCCTGATCAGGCTCGTGGACGTCGGTGATGATCGGCACGCCGAAAGCTTGCTTGATGTCCTGGAAAATCCGCATGCCCTCTTCCAGGCCGGGGCCACGGTAAGAGGTCACGGAGGAACGGTTGGCCTTGTCGAAGCTGGCCTTGAACACATAAGGGATCCCGAGTTTCTCGGTAACCTTTACGTATTCTTCACAGACCTGCATCGCCATGTCGCGGCTTTCCAGCACGTTCATGCCACCGAAAAGCACCATGGGCTTGTCGTTGGCAATCTCGATATCGCCTACGCGAATGATCTTCTGCGCCATCAGATTTGCGCCTTCTTCTGGTGTTGAATCAAAGCTGCTTTAACGAAACCGCTGAACAACGGGTGACCGTCGCGTGGTGTCGAGGTGAACTCTGGGTGGAACTGGCAAGCGACGAACCATGGATGATCCGGGGCTTCAATCACTTCAACCAGCGCGCCATCACCGGAACGACCGGAGATTTTCAGACCGGCCTCCATGATTTGCGGCAGCAGGTTGTTGTTCACTTCGTAGCGATGACGGTGACGCTCGACGATCACGTCTTTGGCGTAGCAATCGTGCACCAGGGAACCCGGTTCCAGCAGGCAATCCTGAGCGCCGAGGCGCATGGTGCCGCCCAGGTCGGACGTTTCGGTACGGATTTCGACGGCGCCGGTGGCGTCTTCCCACTCGGTGATCAGACCCACGACCGGGTGACCGCTTGCACGGTCGAACTCGGTGGAGTTGGCGTCTTTCCAGCCCATGACGTTACGAGCGAACTCGATCACGGCCACTTGCATGCCCAGGCAGATGCCCAGGTACGGGACCTTGTTTTCACGAGCGTATTGAACGGCAGTGATCTTGCCTTCCACGCCACGCAGACCGAAGCCGCCAGGGACCAGAATCGCGTCGACACCTTCCAGCAGCGCGGTGCCCTGGTTTTCGATGTCTTCGGAGTCGATGTAGCGCAGGTTGACCTTGGTGCGGTTGCTGATGCCGGCGTGACTCATCGCTTCGATCAGCGACTTGTAGGCGTCCAGCAGTTCCATGTACTTACCGACCATGGCGATGGTGACTTCGTGCTCAGGGTTGAGCTTGGCGTCGACCACGGCTTCCCACTCGGACAGATCGGCACCGCCACATTGCAGGCCGAAGCGCTCGACAACGAAATCATCCAGGCCCTGGGCGTGCAGAATGCCCGGGATCCTGTAGATGGTGTCGGCGTCTTCCAGCGCAATCACCGCCCGTTCTTCAACGTTGGTGAATTGCGCGATCTTGCGACGAGAAGAGATATCGATCGGGTGATCGGAACGGCAGACCAGCACGTCTGGTTGCAGGCCGATGGAACGCAGTTCCTTGACCGAGTGCTGAGTAGGCTTGGTTTTGGTTTCGCCAGCAGTGGCGATGTACGGCACCAGTGTCAGGTGCATCAGCATCGCGCGCTTGGCGCCGACTTCGAAACGCAATTGACGGATCGCTTCGAGGAACGGCTGGGATTCGATGTCACCCACGGTGCCACCGATTTCGACCATGGCCACGTCGGCATCGCCGGCGCCCTTGATGATCCGGCGCTTGATTTCGTCGGTGATGTGCGGGATCACCTGAATGGTGGCGCCCAGGTAATCACCACGGCGCTCTTTGCGCAGGACGTGTTCGTAGACACGGCCGGTGGTGAAGTTGTTGTTCTGGGTCATGGTCGTGCGGATGAACCGCTCGTAATGGCCAAGGTCCAGGTCGGTTTCGGCGCCGTCGTGGGTGACGAACACTTCACCGTGCTGGAACGGGCTCATGGTGCCCGGGTCAACGTTGATGTACGGGTCCAGCTTCAGCATGGTGACCTTAAGTCCCCGCGCCTCCAGGATGGCCGCCAATGAAGCCGATGCGATGCCTTTCCCCAATGAAGAAACAACACCGCCCGTGACGAATATGTAGCGCGTCATGAAAAACCCTAGAAGTCTGCGTTAAAGCGGTCCGAGCCGCCGGGGAAAGCGAAGGAAGGCCGAAGCCCCCGATCACCTGCATTAATCACAGTGCACCTTTCAAAAAAACCGCCGCGTTGGGACAGACCGGAAAATGAAACACCGGTACGTTGCTCGCTACACATTTTTTGGAATCGCCCAGCAAAGACTGCTTGGTAATCGGCAACTCCTGCAATTCAGGCGAATCCACAGAAGTTGTATCAAGAAGGGAGCGTAGTCTACCGGAAAGCCCCTTTCAGCTCAAACCTTGATCTTCGGTCGGTGGCTGCCAATGCAAATTCCAATGCTCCTTTGCACTGCCGTCCAAACCCCGCAGGTTGGCCACCGCCAGTAATTGCTCGCCTCGGTACAGCAGCGGCAATCTGCCACGGGCGAAACCCGGCACGCCACTTTCGTTGAGCAATCGCTTCAGATCGCGATGGCCGCGACCGGGCAGATTCATGACCTCACCACCCTCCCGATAGCGGATATGCAACGGGCCATCGGGAATTTGGCCAGTGACTGTGATCACCCCGTTGTCCGGCAACACCAGCGATAGCGAGGGATCAGGCCAGGTTCCGACGGCGGGCGAGGTGCGCAACCATCTGCCTGACAACCACCAGATACGTCCACCCGCCCGATGCAATTCACCATCCGCCAGCCGCCAGATCGGGCGGGCATCGCCGGTGGCGTCGCGTAAATCCTCCCAACCCGACCAATGGTCACAGTCTGGCAGTCGCGTCAGCGGTTTGAGCCAATGACTTAACGCATTACGCTGACGAGCAGCGGACAGCTTTTCCAATGCCGCCAGCTCCAGCGACGGCAATCCCAGCCAGTCAAAATCATTGGCCGTGCTGGCGTCAGTCAGGTCGATTTGCGCAAGCTCATCGAGCAATCCCTGCGCTTCACTCAGATGTGCAACGCTACGGGCCATGGTCGCCAACGCTTGCGGCCAGCGCTCGGTCAATACAGGGAAAACCTGATGCCGCAGGTAATTACGCGAGAACTGTCGGTTTTGGTTCGAAGGGTCTTCGATCCAGTTCAGCTGATGCTCGGACGCATAGGCTTCAAGTTCAGCCCGTGTTACATCGAGCAATGGCCGAAGCAACTGCCCTTTACCGAGCAGGCGCTGGCGTGGCATCCCCGACAATCCCCTCACCCCTGCCCCACGCAACATCCGAAACAACAGGGTTTCTGCCTGATCGTCACGGTGCTGGGCGGTCATCAACACTTCATTGGCCTGAGTCGCCTCGATGAACGCGGCATATCGCGCATCCCGAGCGGCACGCTCAAGGCTGGCGCCGGGTTGGACCTGCACGCGAACCACCTGCAACGGCACACCCAGAGCATCGCAGACCGACTGACAATGATCCGGCCACGCATCAGCCACAGCCTGAAGGCCGTGATGGACGTGGATGGCGTTGAGCGCCGGCAGGGATTCGGTTTTTGCGAGGTGTGCGAGAAGGTGCAGCAGAACGGTGGAGTCGAGACCACCGGAGAAGGCGATGCGCCAGGTTGTAGCGTTGCGCCAAGGGGCGAGTTGCTTGAGAAGTACTGCGCAGAGAGTCATGAACGCACCAAAACCTGTAGGAGCCGAGCTTGCTCGCGATAAACGATAACGCGGTCGGCCTGTTAAACCGAGGCGTCCCGATCGCGGGCAAGCCTTGCTCCTACATGATGGAGGAGCGTTCGATCAGAGACCGTAGCTCATCAGACGCTCGTAACGACGGGCCAACAGCGCTTCGTTATCGAACTTCTTCAACATCGCCAGCTGCGAGCTCAGCTCGGCACGGATCGATGCCGCCGCAGCGGCCGGATTACGGTGCGCGCCGCCCAAAGGCTCGCCGATCACTTTGTCCACAATACCCAGGCCTTTGAGGCGCTCGGCAGTGATGCCCATGGCTTCAGCGGCGTCCGGTGCTTTCTCGGCGGTCTTCCACAGAATCGAGGCGCAACCTTCCGGCGAAATGACCGCGTAGGTCGAGTACTGCAGCATGTTCAGTTGATCGCAAACGCCGATTGCCAGAGCGCCACCGGAACCACCTTCACCGATGACGGTGGCGATGATTGGGGTTTTCAGGCGCGCCATGACGCGCAGATTCCAGGCAATCGCTTCGCTCTGATTGCGCTCTTCAGCGTCGATACCAGGGTAGGCGCCCGGGGTGTCGATGAAGGTCAGGATCGGCATTTTGAAACGTTCGGCCATTTCCATCAGTCGGCACGCCTTGCGGTAGCCTTCCGGACGCGGCATGCCAAAGTTGCGACGAACTTTCTCGCGCACTTCGCGGCCTTTCTGGTGACCGATGATCATCACCGGCTGGTCGTCCAGACGGGCAACACCGCCCACGATGGCGGCGTCGTCGGAGAAGTGGCGGTCGCCGTGCAATTCGTCGAACTCGGTGAAGAGGTGTTCGATGTAGTCCAGGGTGTACGGGCGACGCGGGTGACGCGCCAGACGCGCGATCTGCCAGCTGGTCAGCTTGCCGAAGATGTCTTCGGTCAGCGTGCTGCTTTTGTCCTGCAGGCGGGAGATCTCATCGCCGATATTCAGCGAATTGTCATTACCGACCAAGCGCAACTCTTCGATCTTGGCTTGCAGGTCGGCGATCGGCTGTTCGAAATCTAGAAAATTCGGGTTCATAGGCGTCCGTCTTGGGTCGACATCAAGAGAGCTTGGGCCGGCCGGTTGTCTATTCGCGCCCTACCTTAAGGGAGAGGCGCGTTCAGGTCGAGATTAAAAATTGGGTCGAGATCAGAGCCGCACTCATTCGCAAGAGCGACACCTGACCGTCAACGGTATTGGAGGAAGACGTTGTCTCGCCCGAACTGGTCACGCAGGGCTTGAATCAAGGCATCCGCCGGGTCGATTCGCCAGGTCTCGCCGAACTGCAGCAAGGCCTTCGCATCGGGACTCGTGTATTCCATGGTGATCGGGCATGCACCGCGGTGACGCTTGAACAACTCACCCAGCCAGCGTAGCTGATCGCCCTTGAGGTCCTTGGTCTGCAGCTTCAAGCGCAGGCTTTCAGCCAGATTGGTGCGCGCATCTTCCATGCTCATCACCCGTTTGACCCGCAGCCGCAGCCCGCCGGAGAAATCGTCGTTACTGACTTCGCCTTCGACCACCACCATCGCGTCGGTCTGCAACAGCGACTGCGCTGAATGGAATGCTTCGGCAAACAGTGAGGCTTCGATCCGTCCAGAGCGGTCGTCGAGGGTGATGAAACCCATCTTGTCGCCCTTTTTGTTTTTCATCACTCGCAGGGCGATGATCATGCCCGCGACGGTCTGGGTATCACGAGCCGGTTTCAAATCGATGATGCGCTGACGGGCGAAGCGGCGGATCTCGCCTTCGTATTCGTCGATCGGGTGACCGGTCAGGTACAGGCCCAGGGTATCTTTCTCCCCTTTCAGGCGTTCCTTGAGGGTCAGTTCCTTGGCCTTGCGGTGATTGGCGTAGACGTCGGCGTCTTCCTCGACAAACAGTCCGCCAAACAGGTCGGCATGGCCACTGTCGTGGGTGCGAGCGGTTTGTTCGGCGGCCTTGATCGCCCCTTCCATCGCGGTCAGCAACACCGCGCGGTTTTGGTCGATGTTGGCTTGATACGCTTTCGGTTCGTCATGGAAAAACGGCCCTAGACGATCCAGCGCACCGCTGCGGATCAAACCGTCCAGGGTGCGTTTGTTGATACGCTTGAGATCGACACGGGCGCAGAAATCGAACAGATCCGTGAACGGCCCGTCCCGACGCGCCTCGGTGATCGCTTCCACCGGACCTTCGCCCACACCCTTGATCGCGCCGAGGCCGTAAATAATGCGGCCTTCGTCATTTACCGTGAACTTGAATTCCGAAGTATTCACATCCGGCGCGTCGAGACGCAGCTTCATGGTGCGAATTTCTTCGATCAAGGTCACGACCTTGTCGGTGTTGTGCATATCCGCCGACAGCACCGCCGCCATGAACGGCGCCGGGTAATGCGTTTTCAGCCACGCCGTTTGGTACGACACCAGACCGTAAGCAGCCGAGTGAGATTTGTTGAAGCCATAACCAGCGAATTTTTCCACCAGGTCGAAAATGTTACCGGCCAGGTCCGCGTCGATATTGTTAGCGGTGCAACCTTCAATGAAACCGCCGCGCTGCTTGGCCATTTCTTCGGGCTTTTTCTTACCCATGGCCCGACGCAGCATGTCCGCACCACCCAGGGTGTAGCCGGCCATGACCTGGGCAATCTGCATCACCTGTTCCTGATACAGGATGATGCCGTAAGTCGGCGCCAATACGGGTTTAAGGCCTTCGTACTGGTAGTCCGAGTGCGGGTACGCCAGTTCGGCGCGACCGTGCTTACGGTTGATAAAGTCGTCGACCATGCCCGATTGCAACGGGCCCGGACGGAACAGGGCCACCAGTGCGATCAAGTCTTCCAGGCAGTCAGGCTTGAGCTTTTTGATCAGCTCCTTCATGCCCCGGGACTCGAGCTGGAACACCGCCGTGGTTTCGGCTTTTTGCAGCAGCTGGTAGGTCGGCTTGTCATCCAGCGGGATGAAAGCAATGTCCAGCGGCGGCTCATCAACCTTGGCGCGGTCGCGGTTAATGGTTTTCAGCGCCCAGTCGATGACCGTCAGCGTCCGTAGACCGAGAAAGTCGAACTTCACCAGACCGGCAGCCTCAACGTCGTCCTTGTCGAACTGGGTTACCAGACCATCACCGGCCTCGTCGCAATAGATCGGCGAAAAGTCCGTCAGTTTGGTCGGCGCAATTACCACACCACCGGCGTGCTTGCCGACGTTACGTACAACGCCTTCCAGCTTGCGGGCCATTTCCCAGATTTCCGCGGCCTCTTCATCGACCTTGATGAAGTCACGCAGGATCTCTTCCTGTTCGTAGGCCTTTTCCAGGGTCATACCGACTTCGAACGGGATCATCTTCGACAGACGATCCGCCAGTCCGTAGGACTTGCCCTGCACCCGCGCCACGTCACGGACCACCGCTTTTGCCGCCATGGAACCGAAAGTGATGATCTGGCTTACGGCGTTACGGCCGTATTTTTCGGCTACGTATTCGATGACACGGTCGCGACCATCCATGCAGAAGTCGACGTCGAAGTCGGGCATCGATACCCGTTCCGGGTTAAGGAAACGTTCGAACAGCAGGTCATATTCCAGTGGATCGAGGTCGGTGATCTTCTGCACATAGGCCACCAGCGACCCGGCACCCGACCCACGACCCGGACCTACCGGCACGCCGTTGCTCTTGGCCCACTGGATAAAGTCCATAACGATCAGGAAGTAACCGGGGAAGCCCATCTGGATGATGATATCCAGCTCGAAATTCAGCCGGTCGACATAGACCTGACGCTTGGTTTCGTAGTCTTCGGTGGTGTCCTTGGGCAACAGGACACTGAGTCGCTCTTCCAGACCGTCGAAGGAAACCTTGCGGAAGTATTCATCGATGGTCATGCCATCGGGAATCGGGAAGTTGGGCAGGAAGTGCTTGCCCAGCTTCACTTCGATGTTGCAGCGCTTGGCGATCTCGACAGTGTTTTCCAGCGCCTCGGGCAAGTCACTGAACAGCTCGGCCATTTCCTCGGAGCTTTTGAGGTATTGCTGATCGCTGTAATTCTTGGAACGCCGCGGATCGTCAAGGGCACGGCCCTCACCGATGCAAACGCGGGTCTCGTGAGCCGCAAAGTCTTCCTGCTTGATGAAGCGCACGTCGTTGGTCGCCACCAGTGGCGCACCGATTTTCTCGGCCAGGGCCACGGCGCCGTGCAATTGTTCTTCATCGTAGGGGCGGTTGGTGCGCTGGATCTCCAGATAGAAACGGTCCGGGAACACCGCCATCCACTCGCGGGCAAGGGTTTCGGCCTCGGCGGGGTTGCCGCCGAGCATAGCCAGACCGATCTCGCCTTCTTTCGCCGCCGACAGCATGATCAAGCCTTCACTGGCTTCAGCCACCCACTCGCGCTCGATGATGACCGAGCCGTTGCGCTGACCGTCGATGAAGCCGCGGGAGATCAGTTCGGTGAGGTTGCGATAACCCACGGCGTTCATCGCCAGCAGGCTGATCCGGCTCAACGGGTTGTCCGGGTCCTTGTTCGACAGCCACAGGTCGGCGCCGCAGATCGGCTTGATCCCGGCGCCCATGGCCGCTTTATAGAATTTGACCAGGGAACACATATTGTTCTGGTCGGTGACCGCTACGGCAGGCATGTTCATGCCGACCAGCGTCTTGACCAGCGGTTTGATCCGCACCAGTCCGTCGACCAGGGAATACTCAGTGTGCAGGCGTAGATGAACGAATGAAGCCGGCATAGTGATCCTGTCTAGAAACTAGAAACGTGGAAGACAACAAGGCCCGGATTGTACCGGGCCTTGGCAAAAACATCAGCCTTGTGACTAACTCTCGATCAGGTTTTCCCGAGCCTCGTACGCCAGGCGTACCGGCGCGAACGAGCGGCGGTGAATCGGCGTTGGCCCCAAGCGGGCGAGCGCTTCCAGATGAACGGGCGTCGGGTAGCCTTTGTGGCCGCCGATGCCGTAACCCGGGTAAATCAGCTCGAACGCTGCCATTTCGCGGTCGCGGCTGACTTTGGCCAGAATCGACGCTGCAGCGATGGCCGGTACCTTACCGTCGCCCTGCACCACCGCTTCGGCGCGCATGGACAGTTTCGGGCAACGGTTGCCGTCGATCATCGCCAGTTTCGGTGTGATGTGCAGGCCTTCGACCGCGCGCTGCATGGCCAGCATGGTGGCGTGAAGGATGTTCAGCTCGTCGATTTCTTCGACTTCGGCCCGGGCGATGCACCAGCTCAGGGCTTTTTCACAGATCTCGTCGTAGAGCTTTTCGCGGCGGGCTTCGGTGAGCTTCTTCGAGTCGTTCAGACCCAGGATCGGACGGTTCGGATCAAGGATCACCGCGGCTGTCACCACCGCACCGCAGAGCGGGCCGCGACCGACTTCGTCGACGCCTGCGACCAGATCTTCAACTTCGGCGACCAGGGTGAAGTCCAGGCCCATCTGAGTGCTTGCTTTGCTCATTGTGTTTTGCCGATCAGGTTCAGTACCGCGTCCGCCGCCTGATTGGAGGCGTCCAGACGTAAGGTACGGTGAATTTCATCAAAGCCGCGGGTCTGTTCTTCGCCGCCTTCGATCAGTGGCGACAGCGTCTGGGCCAAGGCTTCAACTGTCGCGTCGTCCTGCAACAACTCGGGCACCAACAGGCGCTGGGCCAACAGGTTCGGCAACGAGATATAGGGGCTTTTCACCATGCGCTTGAGAATCCAGAACGTCAGCGGCGCCATGCGGTAAGCGACCACCATCGGACGTTTGTACAACAACGCTTCAAGCGTAGCGGTCCCGGAGGCGATCAGCACAGCGTCACAGGCTGCCAGGGCCAGATGGGATTTGCCATTGAGCAAGGTCAATGGCAAATCGCGACCGGCCAGCAATTCTTCCAGCTGCGCTCGGCGCTCAGCGCTGGCGCACGGCATGACGAAACGTACGCCGGGGCGCAAGGCCCGCAGGCGCTGGGCGGTATCGAGGAAAAGCGCACCGAGACGGCCGACTTCGCCACCGCGACTGCCTGGCATCAGCGCAACCAACGGCCCGTCTGGCAAGCCGAGTTCAGCCCGCGCGGCAGCGCGATCAGCTTCAAGTGGGATCGCATCAGCCAGGGAGTGCCCGACAAACCGCACCGGCACGCCCTTCTCTTCATAAAATCTCGCTTCGAACGGGAACAGCGTCAGCATCAGGTCGCAGCCTTCGCGAATCTTCAGCACCCGCTTCTGCCGCCACGCCCAAACCGACGGGCTGACGTAATGCACGGTCTTGATCCCGGCCTGACGCAGCTTCAGTTCGATATTGAGGTTGAAGTCCGGGGCATCGATGCCGATGAACACATCCGGCTTCTGGGCGATCAGGTCGGCGATCAGCTTCTTGCGACGAGCCATCAGCTCGCGCAATCGGCCCAGCACTTCCACCAGGCCCATGACCGAGAGACGCTCCATCGGGAAATACGAGGTCAGGCCTTCAGCCTGCATCAGCGGGCCGCCGACACCGATGAACTCGACAGCCGGATGCTGAGCCTTGAGTGCGCGCATCAGACCCGCGCCCAGAATGTCACCGGAAGCCTCACCCGCCACCAGCGCAATACGCAGATTAGCCATGATTAACGAGTGATGCCGCGGGTCGAAGACTGGATGGAATCACGGAATACCGCGACTTCCGGGAACTGGGCCGACGGTTCGGCCAGTTCGGCGAGCGCCTGTTCGACCGTCAGCCCCTGGCGGTAAACCACCTTGTAGGCACGACGCAGCGCGTGGATCGCATCTTCGCTGAAACCGCGACGACGCATGCCTTCGAAGTTCATGCTGCGGGCTTCGGCCGGGTTGCCGAACACAGTGACGTACGCCGGGACGTCCTTGCCGATGGCAGTGCCCATACCTGAAAAGCTGTGGGCGCCGATATGGCAATACTGGTGAACCAGGGTAAAACCGGACAGGATCGCCCAGTCTTCAACGTGCACATGGCCCGCCAGCGCGGTGTTGTTGACCAGGATGCAGTGGTTGCCGATGACACTGTCGTGGCCGATGTGGGCATAGGCCATGATCAGATTGTGATCGCCCAGGGTCGTTTCAGAACGGTCCTGAATGGTCCCACGGTGAATTGTCACGCCTTCGCGGATGACGTTGTGGTCACCAATAACCAGACGAGTTTCTTCACCCTTGTATTTCAGATCGGGCGTGTCCTCGCCTACCGAAGAAAACTGGTAGATGCGGTTGTGCTTACCGATTCGAGTCGGGCCTTTGAGAATCACATGCGGCCCGATCACTGTCCCCTCGCCGATTTCCACACCTGCGCCGATGATCGACCAAGGGCCGACCTCGACGCCGTCGGCCAGGATGGCCGTCGGATCGATGATTGCGCGAGGGTCAATCAAACTCATAGTTTGCGTTCCGCGCAGATAATTTCAGCAGAGCAGACTGGCTTGCCATCGACCGAAGCCTGGCACTCGAACTTCCAGATCTGACGCTTGCAGCTGATGAAGCGGGCTTCGAGAATCAACTGATCGCCTGGGGTGACGGGCTGGCGAAAACGCAGCTTGTCGGAGCCGACGAAGTAGTAAAGCGTGCCGTCGGCGGGCTTCACGTCGAGCATTTTGAAGCCAAGGATACCGGCAGCCTGAGCCATCGCTTCGATGATCAATACACCCGGCATGATTGGATGCGCAGGGAAGTGACCATTGAAGAAAGGTTCGTTGATGCTGACATTCTTGTAGGCGCGAATGCGCTTGCCTTCCACATCCAGTTCCACGACTCGGTCCACCAGCAGGAACGGGTAACGGTGAGGCAGGTATTCGCGAATCTCGTTGATGTCCATCATTTCGGGGGGAAGCCTATGTAAAGATTGGGAGCGCGCGACTGACGCGCACCCCTCTAGCAAATCAAGGAGGCAGTCTAGCGGCTGTGCACACTTGATATGGAAATGGTATCAGCCATCTGATGAAGCATTACCGTCAGGGGTCACTTCCCCTACACGCTTTTCCAGCTGTCGCAGACGTCGCGCGATGTCATCGAGCTGGCGGATGCGGGCCGCGCTTTTGCGCCATTCGGCTGCTGGTTGCATCGCTGTACCGGAAGAATAGGAACCCTTTTCGGTAATCGAGTGGGTCACCATGGTCATCCCGGTGATAAAAACGTTGTCGCAAATTTCGATATGCCCCACCAGCCCTACGCCACCGGCGAGCATGCAATGCTTGCCGATTTTGGTGCTGCCGGAGATCCCCACGCACGCGGCCATGGCGGTGTGATCACCGACCTGCACGTTGTGAGCGATCTGGATCTGGTTGTCGAGCTTCACACCGTTACCCAGCACGGTATCGGCCAGCGCACCGCGATCGATAGCGGTATTCACGCCAATTTCCACATCGTCACCGACCAGGACACCACCGATCTGAGCGATTTTCTGCCAGACACCCTTCTCGTTGGCAAAACCGAAACCTTCGCCACCGAGTACGGCACCCGATTGAATCACCACCCGTTTACCGATGCGAACATCGTGGTACAGCGTGACTCGCGGGGCCAGCCAACCGCCCTCGCCAATCTCGCAGCGGGCACCGATGAAGCAGTGCGCGCCAACGGTCACACCCGCAGCAATACGCGCGCAGCTTTCGATCACCGCAAAGGCACCAATGCTCGCCGCCGGATCGACCACTGCATCCGCTGCCACAACGGCAGTCGGATGAATACCGACAGCTGCCTTCGGCTTGGGATCGAACAGATGGGAAATCCGCGCGTAGGCCAGATACGGATCAGGCACCACCAGCGCATTACCTGCAAAACCTTCAGCGTCAGCGGCCTTCAGCAACAGGGCTGCGGCCCGGCTGTCAGTCAGGTACTTACGGTATTGGGGGTTTGCTAGAAAGCTCAACTGAGCTGGGCCAGCCTCTTGCAAAGTGGCTAGCCCAGTAATTTCTTTCTCCGGGTCGCCACGCAGTGTGGCGCCGAGGAACTCGGCCAATTGGCCGAGCTTTATAGTCGCTGTCATGGTTACTTCAGCTGATTCATGCGCTCGATAACCTGGCGAGTGATGTCGTACTGAGGTTTGACATCAATCACTGCGCCACGCTCGAAGACCAGGTCAAAAGCACCTTTCTTGATGACTTCTTCCACAGCGCTGTCCAGTTTCGGCTTGAGCTGCTTCAGCATTTCACGGTCGGCAACGGCTTTGGCTTCGTTCAGTTCCTTGGACTGGAACTGGAAGTCACGGGCCTTTTGCTTGAACTCGAGTTCCAGGCGTTCACGCTCGCCTTGTTGCATCTTGTCGCCGCCAGCCATCAGACGGTCCTGGATGCCTTTGGCACTGCTTTCCAAAGTCTTGAGTTTGGTCAGCTGAGGGCCGAACTTCTTCTCGGCATCCACAGCGTATTTCTTGGCCGCGTCGGACTCCAGCAGAGCCATCTGATAGTTCAGAACGGCGATTTTCATGTCGGCAAAAGCCGGACCTGCTACCAGTACGGTCGCCAGGAGAACCAATTGAGTCAACTTACGCACGATGCACTCCTACAAAATCCATTGTCGTTATCTTGGGTCAGACGCTTAGAACGTCTGGCCGAGGGAGAATTGGAACACTTGAGTCTCAGCGTTATCCGGTTTCTTGACCGGCATGGCCAACGCGAAGCTCAGAGGACCCAGTGCGGTAACCCAGGTCACGCCTACACCGACGGAGCTGGCCATGTTGCTCAGGCTGATGTCGTTGCATGTCGTTTGAGAGGACGAACCGACATTTGCGTTCGTGGTCTTGTCGCACGTGGAGTCGAATACGTTACCCACATCCCAGAATACCGAAGTACGCAGCGAACGCTGATCCTTGACGAATGGCAGCGGGAACAACACTTCGACACCACCCTGGATCAGAACGTTACCACCAAACGGCAGCGGGTCCTGGTCCGGGTCAGCGAGCGTACCGGTATTACCCGTCACAGCCGCACCGCGACTCGGGGTACTGCGAGGACCGAGGGTGCTGTCCTTGAAACCACGAACCGAGTTGAAACCACCAGCATAGTAGTTTTCATAGAACGGCAAGCCATCGGTAGAACCATAACCATCGCCATAGCCCAGCTCGGTGTGCAGGCGCATGGTGTAGTTTTCAGACAATGGCTGGAACAACTGGCCACGGTAATCAAGTTTGAAGAACGACAGGTCACTGCCAGGCGTGGTGGTTTCCAGTGTCAGGCTCTGGGAATGACCACGGGTCGCCAATACGCCTTTGTTCAGTGTGGATTCGGACCAGCCGGCCGAGGCCTTGAAGTTCAGGTAGTTGTCGCCTTCCCTGTTAACGAAGTCGAAAATCTCGTCAACGGTGTATTGGCCGGTCTTGATCTTGTCTTGTTGCGCAGTCAGGCCAAAGGTCAGACGCGAAGTCTCGCTAATCGGGTAACCGACGCTGACGCCTGCACCCAGGCTGTCCACGGCATAGCTGGCTACGTCGACGTCGAGGTCTTTGTAGTCAGTGGTGCGATAGAACGCGTTGTAACCCAGGCTCACGCCGTCAGCAGTCCAGTACGGGTCAACATAACCGAAGTTATAGCGACTCTGGTATTGACTGCGGGTCAAGCCGATGCTGACCTTGTTACCCGTACCCAGGAAGTTGTTCTGGGTGATCGAACCACCGAGAATCAGACCGGCGCTCTGGGCGAAACCGACGCTGGCGGTAATCGAACCGGAGGCCTGCTCTTCAACGCTGTAGTTCACGTCTACCTGGTCGTCGACGCCTGGTACGGCCGGCGTTTCGACGTTGACCTCCTTGAAGAAGCCCAGACGCTCAAGACGAGTCTTGGATTGGTCGATCAGGTAGGTCGAAGCCCAGCCGCCTTCCATCTGACGCATTTCACGGCGCAGCACTTCGTCTTCGGACTTGGTGTTGCCACGGAAATTGATGCGGTTCACGTAAGCACGTTTGCCCGGATCGACTGCGAAAGTGATGTCGACCGTGTGGTCTTCGTCGTGAGGCTGAGGCACGCCATTGACGTTGGCGAAGGTGTAACCCTCGTTACCCAGACGGCGGGTGATCAGCTCGGAAGTGGTGGTCATCAGCTTGCGCGAGAACACCTGGCCTTTCTGCACCAGCAGCAGGGACTTGACCTGGTCTTCAGGGACTTTCAGGTCGCCGCTCAGCTTGACGTCGCGGACGGTGTACTTCTCGCCTTCATTGACGTTGACGGTGATGTAGACGTGCTTCTTGTCCGGGGTAATGGACACCTGGGTCGAAGCGATATCCATGTTGATATAGCCACGGTCCAGGTAGTAGGAGCGCAGACGCTCCAGGTCACCGGAAAGCTTTTCACGAGCGTACTTGTCATCGTTCTTGAAGAACGACAGCCAGTTGGTGGTCTTGAGCTCGAACAGGTCGATCAGGTCTTCATCAGGGAAGACGGTGTTACCCACCACGTTGATGTGCTGGATGGCAGCAACCGTGCCTTCGTTGATATTGACCTTCAGCGCAACGCGGTTACGCGGCTGCGGCACCACTTCGGTGTCGACGGTGGCCGAGTAGCGACCCTGAGCGACGTACTGGCGCTGCAGTTCGTTACGCACACCTTCGAGGGTGGCGCGCTGGAAGATCTCGCCTTCGGCCAGACCGGATTGTTTGAGGCCTTTCATCAGGTCTTCAGTGGAGATCGCCTTGTTACCCTCGATCTCGATACTGGCGACCGACGGGCGCTCGACTACCGTGATGACCAGGACGTTGCCATCTCGGCCCAGCTGGATATCTTGAAAGAAACCGGTTTTGAACAACGCACGAGTGGATTCCACCAGGCGACGATCATCCGCCTGTTCACCGACGTTCAACGGCAAAGCACCAAAGACGCTACCCGCGGAGACCCGCTGGAGGCCATTGACGCGAATATCAGAGATAGTGAAGGACTCGGCGTGAACTTCGGCGATCATCAACACGGTGAGAACCGCAGTTAGCAGCAGACGTTTCATGAAGTCCTTTCTTATTCCAACTGGCAATAAACAAACTGCCGCAAAATGCGGCAGATTCGCAATTCAGCGAAGCGTTACAGTCGACCCAGATCATTGACCAGAGCAAGCAACATCACCCCGACCACCAAACTGATACCGATCTGTATCCCCCAACCCTGCACCCGATCCGACAAGGGGCGACCACGCGCCCACTCGATCAGATAAAACAACAAATGCCCCCCATCCAGCACAGGAATGGGCAACAAATTCAGAACCCCCAAGCTAATACTCAGATAAGCAAGGAAATTCAGGAAATCAGCGACACCCGACTGGGCAGAAGCGCCCGCCACTTTAGCAATGGTTATCGGTCCACTCAAGTTTTTTACCGAGAGCTCACCGAACAACATTTTCTTGAGCGAATCAAGAGTCAGTACGCTCATGGTCCAGGTGCGTCTAGCACCCTCCCCAATCGCGGCCACAGGACCATAACTGACTTCGCGAATCATCTCTGGCGGCCAATCGACTGCTTTCACCCCAGCGCCCAGATAACCACTGGGTGCCTTTTTCTCGCCGCGAGCGGCCAGCGTCACAGGGACGTCGATTTGAGCACCATCACGCTCGACGCGCAGCATGATTTTGGTCTCAGGGTGCATACGGACCGTGTCAACCACCTGCTGCCAGTCATCGAGCGACTTGCCATCCAGAGCCAACAGTCGGTCACCGGTCTTCAGGCCTGCAGCCTGTGCCGGGCCTTTCGGGTCAAGTTCGGCCAGGACCGGTGGCAGCGCCGGACGCCAAGGGCGTATACCCAGCGAGCGAATCGGGTCCGGCTCATCGGCACCCTTGAGCCATTTATCCAGCGCCAGTTCATGGGGCGAATCCGCTGTAGAACCCTGATCACGGACCAGCAACTGCAGGGAACCGCTCTCCCCAAGACGCCGGACCAGCTGCAAGTTCACCGCAGCCCAGCCGGACGTTGGCTCGCCATCGATGGCAATGATTTCCTGGCCCGGGTTCAAACCCGCCTTGGCGGCGATACTGCCGGATTCGACTGCGCCGATGATCGGGCGCACTTGCTCGCTGCCGAGCATTGCGAGCACCCAGAAAAAAATCATCGCCAATAAAAAGTTGGCAATAGGGCCAGCAGCAACGATAGCGACGCGTTGACGGACAGATTTTCGATTAAAGGATTGATCAAGCTGATCGGCAGGCACTTCGCCTTCGCGCTCATCGAGCATTTTCACGTAACCGCCCAGCGGGATCGCGGCGACGACAAACTCAGTGCCTTTCTTGTCGTACCAGCGCAGCAATGGCATACCGAAGCCCACGGAGAAACGCAGCACTTTGACCCCACAGCGACGCGCGACCCAAAAATGGCCGAATTCGTGGAAGGTGACCAGCACACCCAAAGCCACCAGGGTGCCGACAATCATATAGAGCGCACTCATCTACTTTCTCCGCAATCCTATCCAGTGCTGCATGGGCCAACGTATTGCAGCACTTACCGCCCGTGACGACTCAACCATTGTCCGGCCAGTACTCGCGCTTTCGCGTCGGCCGTGAACACTGCCTCGAGATCATCAACCGCTACCACAGGCTCAAGATTCAAGACTTCTTCGATGATACTCGCGATTTCCGGATAGCGAACCCGCCCATCGAGAAAGGCCGCGACAGCCACTTCATTCGCCGCATTAAGCATGGCCGGCGCGCTGTTGCCGGATTCGGCTGCCTGACGCGCAAGACGCAGACACGGAAATCGCTCTTCATCAGGCACCTGGAAGTCCAGTCGCGCAATTGCAAACAGGTCCAGCGGCGCAACACCCGAATCGATTCGCTCCGGCCAGGCCAGCGCGTTGGCGATCGGCGTGCGCATGTCAGGGTTACCTAACTGGGCCAATACCGAACCGTCGATGTAATCGACCAGCGAATGAATCACGCTTTGAGGATGAATCACCACTTCGACCTGGGATGGTTTGGCATCAAACAGCCAGCAAGCTTCGATTAACTCAAGCCCCTTGTTCATCATGCTGGCCGAATCCACCGAAATCTTGCGCCCCATGGACCAATTCGGGTGGGCACACGCTTGCTCAGGGGAAACATGCGCCAGTTCAGCCATAGGTGTCTGTCGGAACGGACCGCCAGAGGCCGTGAGTAAAATCCGACGGACCCCGACTGCACCCAGCCCGCGAGCGAAATCTTGTGGCATGCACTGGAAAATTGCGTTGTGCTCGCTGTCGATCGGCAGCAACACCGAACCACTCTTGCGCACTGCCTGCATGAACAGTGCACCGGACATCACCAGTGCTTCTTTGTTGGCCAGGAAGATTTTCTTGCCGGCTTCGACCGCCGCCAGGGTCGGTCGCAAGCCCGCTGCGCCAACGATGGCGGCCATGACCGCATCGACCTCAGGATCGGAGGCAACCTGACACAACCCCTCCTCACCCACCAGCACGCGAGTCGGCAGACCCGCGGCGCGCAAGTCGTCCTGCAAGCCCCGGGCAGCACTGGCCTCAGGCACCACGGCGAACCGCGGCGTATGACGAACACACAGCGCCAGTAACTCACTCAGACGAGTGAAACCGCTCAAGGCGAAAACCTGGTAACGCTCGGGATGACGAGCGATGACATCGAGAGTGCTCAGACCAATCGAGCCGGTCGCCCCCAGGACAGTAATCTGCTGAGGGCGGCTCACGGTGCCGCCATCCACAGCAGCACGGCAAACACCGGAATCGCTGCCGTCAGGCTGTCGATACGGTCCAGCACGCCGCCGTGACCCGGCAGCAGATTGCTGCTGTCCTTGATCCCGGACTGACGCTTGAACATGCTTTCGGTGAGATCACCTACCACCGAGATGAACACAATGATGGCTGCGCCCATCAGACCTTTAAACAGCTGTGCCACCGTCCAGTCGCGAACCAGACCGACAACGACAGTGATGACCAGACTCAGCGCCAGGCCACCGTAGACACCCTCCCAGCTTTTACCGGGACTGACCTGCGGTGCCAACTTGCGCTTGCCAAAGGCCCGACCGGAAAAGTAAGCACCGATATCAGCGCCCCAGACCAGCACCATCACCGCCATGATCAGCCAGTTACCCAACGGTTCCTGTTTGATCTGAATCAGACCTTGCCAGGCCGGCAACAGGATCAGCAGACCGATCACCAGCTTGCAGGCAGCGCTGGCCCAGTGTTCGCTGGTGCGCGGATAAGTCAGCACCAGGTAGGTTGCAACGCCCCACCAAAGCACTGAAGCGCCCAACACCCAGGGCGCGAGCCCTGGCAGGATATGCATGAAAAACAACATCAACGCGACCACTGCCGCATAGGCAACGCGGAGCGGCTGCTCAGTGAAACCCGCCAGGCGAGCCCACTCCCATGCACCGAGGGTCACGATCAGTCCGATGAACAGCGCAAAACCGGTGCCCTCGAGCAGGAAAAACCCGCACAGGGCAATCGGCAGCAGGATCAGCGCGGTGATGATTCGTTGTTTAAGCATTAAACCCGGGCCCCAGCCTCGACCTGCTCGCTCGTTTTACCGAAGCGGCGCTGGCGAGAAGCAAAATCGGCCAGCGCATTACGCATGGCATCGTGTTTGAAGTCCGGCCAGAACAGGTCGGAGAAGTACAACTCGGCGTAAGCCAGTTGCCACAGCAGGAAGTTACTGATGCGGTGCTCGCCACCGGTACGGATGCACAAGTCCGGCAATGGCAAATCGCCGGTCGCCAGACAGGTTTGCAACAGTTCCGGGGTGATGTCTTCCGGACGCAGGTGCCCGGCCTGAACTTCCCGCGCCAGACGCTGTGCGGCCTGCGCGATGTCCCACTGACCGCCGTAGTTGGCTGCGATCTGTAGCACGAAGCGATTGGCGCCCGCCGTCATTGCTTCAGCTTCACGCATGGCAGCTTGAAGCTCTGGATGAAAGCGCGAACGGTCGCCAATGATGCGCAAACTGATGTTGTTTTCGTTCAGGCGCTTGGCTTCGCGGCGCAATGCCTTGAAGAACAGATCCATCAAGGCACTAACCTCGTCAGCCGGGCGCTGCCAGTTCTCGCTGGAGAAGGCGAACAGGGTCAATACTTCGACCTTGGCCTCGAAACACACCTCGATCACCGCACGAACTGCATCCACACCCGCTTTATGACCGGCGACACCCGGCATAAAGCGCTTTTTCGCCCAGCGATTATTACCATCCATGATGATCGCGACATGGCGCGGCACCGCGAACGGCGCAGTCTGCTTGGTCTTTTCCATGAAAACGTGAGCCTTATACGGCCATCAGGTCTTTTTCTTTCTGCGCCAAATTCGCGTCGATTTCAGCCACGAACTTTTTGGTCAAATCATCAATCTCGCCAGTGGCACGACGCTCTTCGTCTTCGCTGATTTCTTTTTCCTTGACCAGATCCTTCAGCGAGCTGTTGGCATCGCGACGGATGTTGCGCACCGCAACACGGGCATCTTCAGCAACATCGCGAGCCTGCTTGGTAAAGCCTTTGCGGGTTTCTTCGGTCAGGGCCGGCATGGAGATCAGCAGTAATTCACCCAGGTTGGTCGGGTTGAGGTTCAGACCCGCGCTACCGATGGCTTTGTCGACGGCACCCAGCATGTTGCGCTCAAAGGCAACGACTTGCAGGGTACGGGCGTCTTTGACGGTGATGTTCGCCACCTGCTTGATCGGAGTGTCGGAACCGTAATACGGCACCATCACGCCTTCAAGAATGCTTGGGTGCGCCTGGCCGGTACGAATACGGCCGAAGTTGTGTGCCAGCGACTCCACAGATTTTTTCATGCGCTCTTGAGCGTCTTTTTTGATTTCGTTGATCATTGTTGGCCTTCCTCGATCAGGGTCCCTTCAGCGCCGCCATGCACGATATTCAGCAGGGCGCCGGGCTTGTTCATGTTAAATACGCGCAACGGCATCTTGTGGTCGCGGCACAGGCAAATGGCGGTCAGATCCATCACGCCCAACTTGCGATCCAGCACTTCATCGTAAGTCAGATGATCGAACTTCTCGGCATGCGGGTCTTTGAATGGGTCAGCGGTGTAGACGCCATCGACCTTGGTCGCCTTGAGCACGACATCAGCATCGATTTCGATTGCACGCAGACACGCTGCCGAATCCGTGGTGAAGAACGGATTGCCAGTACCGGCCGCGAAAATCACGACTTCCTTGGCGTTCAGGTGGCGCATGGCTTTGCGGCGATCATAGTGATCGGTCACGCCAACCATGGAAATGGCCGACATCACGATGGCCGAGATATTGGCACGTTCCAGCGCATCGCGCATGGCCAGGGCGTTCATCACAGTGGCCAGCATGCCCATGTGGTCGCCAGTGACCCGATCCATGCCGGCCGCGCTCAGTGCCGCACCGCGGAACAAGTTACCGCCGCCGATCACCAGACCGACCTGAACACCGATGCCGACCAATTGACCGACTTCCAGCGCCATGCGATCCAGAACTTTCGGATCGATCCCGAACTCTTCCGAGCCCATCAGGGCCTCGCCGCTAAGCTTGAGTAGAATGCGTTTATAGCGAGCCTGATAACCACTGCCCTGCTGAGCCATTGCGAATCTCTCCTGCGGCGTATTTTAAAAATTCTTTGCGAGCTTTACAGCTGGCGTTCACTCTAGCTTGGCACTTCTTCAGCGCCATCGGAACATGGCTTTGTAAGCCAGTTCCAAAAGGAAACCAATTAAAAATTGGTACCCCATCTGAAAAGAGGCTGCGCGCGTGAGCGGGCAGCCTCTTCAGGGCGACAGTTAAAAAAACCGTCTTATTGCTTGGCGGCAGCCAGCTGGGCAGCAACTTCTTCAGCGAAGTTGTCGACCGGCTTCTCGATGCCATCGCCTACTTTGAAGTAGGTGAAGGAAACGATTTCAGCACCGGCTTTCTTGGCCAGTTCGCCGACCTTGATTTCAGGGTTCTTGACGAACGCCTGCTCAACCAGGCTCGCTTCAGCGAGGAACTTGCTGATACGGCCTTTGACCATGTTTTCAACGATGTTTTCCGGCTTGCCGGCGATCTTGTCAGCGTTGAGGGTCAGGAACACGCCCTTCTCACGCTCGACCGCTTCAGCGGAAACTTCCGATGGCAGCAGGAATTCAGGGTTGGTCGCCGCTACGTGCATGGCGATGTCTTTGGCCAGCTCAACGCTGCCGCCTTTAAGGGCAACCACAACACCGATCTTGTTGCCGTGCAGGTAACCGCCAACAACATCACCTTCAACGCGAGCCAGGCGACGGATATTGACGTTTTCGCCAACCTTGCCGACCAGAACCAGGCGATCAGCTTCTTGAGCGGCGATCAGCGGAGCAACGTCAGTCAGTTTGTCAGCGAACGCTTTTTCAACGCTGGAAGCGACAAATGCCTTGAAGTCATCCTGCAAAGCCAGGAAGTCGGTCTGCGAGTTCACTTCCAGCAGAACGGCGGATTTACCGTCTTCCTTCAGAGCGATAGCGCCTTCAGCGGCAACGTTGCCAGCTTTCTTGGCAGCTTTGATGGCGCCGGAAGCACGCATGTCATCAATGGCTTTCTCGATGTCGCCGCCAGCCTTGGTCAAGGCCTTTTTGCAATCCATCATGCCTTCGCCAGTACGCTCACGCAGTTCTTTGACCAACGCTGCAGTAATCTCTGCCATTTCAAAATTCCTCTTGGATAGGTTTTCAACCATTCCACCCGATCGAACGGGCGATCAATTCTTCCCGAACCACCCTTGCTGGCTGCTGCAGGTTACAAAGGCTGTAACTGCGCCGCCGACAAACGGTTTTCGAGGTGGCAAAAAGGGGGCCAGGCCCCCTTTTTGCTTACTGAGTTAACGCCAGGGCGTCAATTACTCAGCGGCTGCTACCGGAGCTTCTTCAACGAACTGCTCGGTGCCGCCAGCAACGTGGTTGCGACCGCGGATTACAGCGTCAGCCATCGAACCCATGTACAGCTGGATAGCGCGGATTGCGTCATCGTTGCCTGGGATGATGTAGTCAACGCCTTCCGGGCTGCTGTTGGTATCGACTACGCCGATAACCGGGATGCCCAGCTTGTTGGCTTCGGTGATCGCGATGCGCTCGTGATCAACGTCGATAACGAACAGAGCGTCTGGCAGACCGCCCATGTCCTTGATACCACCCAGGGAACGATCGAGCTTCTCAAGATCGCGAGTGCGCATCAGCGCTTCTTTCTTGGTCAGCTTGGCGAAAGTACCGTCTTCGGCTTGCACTTCAAGGTCACGCAGACGCTTGATGGAAGCACGGATGGTTTTGAAGTTGGTCAGCATGCCGCCCAACCAGCGGTGATCGACGTACGGCGAACCGCAACGTGCTGCTTCTTCAGCAACGATCTTGCCAGCGGAACGCTTGGTGCCAACGAACAGAATCTTGTTTTTGCCCTGGGCCAGACGCTCTACGAAAGTCAGAGCTTCGTTGAACATTGGCAGGGTTTTTTCAAGGTTGATAATGTGGATCTTGTTACGCGCGCCGAAAATGTATTTACCCATTTTCGGGTTCCAGTAACGGGTCTGGTGACCGAAGTGCACACCGGCCTTCAGCATATCGCGCATGTTGACTTGGGACATGATAGTTCCTTAATAAGTCGGGTTTGGCCTCCACGTATCCCAATGACCAACCAGCAGCATCAGCTGAAGGCACCCAGGTCATCGTGTCGACACGTGTGTGGATTTAGGCTTTTCAGGGGATCCCCGGAAAGCGGCGCATTTTATATCACAAGGCTGAAAAAAACGGAACCCGGAATGTTAAATCCTGGCGCGTGCCTTGGTTCCGCCCATTGGAATCCTCCAAGAATGCGCCATTCTATAAGGAGAAGCGATGCACAGAGGCTCAGATTTGCGCTGCTCGTCTGTTAGAATCGCGTTTTTCAGGGCCGTGAAGATCGATCGCGAAACGCCCATTTCGTTTTAGAAAGCGCCATCGAGCGCAGAGAGAGCCTGTATGACCGTCACCCTCAAAACCCCGGAGGACATCGCAAAAATGCGTATCGCCGGCAAACTGGCCGCCGATGTGCTGGAAATGATTGCCGATCATGTCAAACCGGGCATCACTACTGAAGAACTGGACCGCATCTGCCACGACTACATCGTCAACGAGCAGAAAGCCATCCCTGCCCCGCTCAACTACAAGGGCTTCCCGAAGTCGATCTGCACCTCGATCAATCACGTGGTCTGCCACGGTATTCCGAACGAGAAGCCATTGAAGGATGGCGATACGCTGAACATCGACGTCACCGTCATCAAGGACGGCTACCACGGCGACACCAGCCGCATGTTCCATGTCGGCAGCGTGCCGGTCTGGGCCGAGCGCCTGTCGCATGTGACTCAGGAATGCATGTACAAGGCCATCGAAATCGTCAAACCCGGCTGCCGCTTGGGCGACATCGGTGAAGTCATTCAGAAGCACGCTGAAAAGAACGGTTTTTCCGTGGTTCGCGAGTTCTGCGGTCACGGCATCGGCAAGGTGTTCCACGAAGAGCCGCAGATCCTGCACTACGGACGCGCCGGCACCGGCATGGAACTGAAAGCCGGCATGACGTTCACCATCGAGCCGATGATCAACCAGGGCAAGGCCGACACCAAGGTATTGGGCGACGGCTGGACCGCGATCACCAAGGACCGCAAGCTGTCGGCACAGTGGGAACACACCCTGCTGGTGACCGACACCGGTTACGAGATCTTCACCTTGCGCGCCGACGACACCATCCCGCGCGTTTCGGCCTGATCCGAGCGCGCAGCTCCTCAGCCTTATAGACAGGAAAGCCAATCGATGCCGCAGGTGGATCCCGAACTCTTCGACCGTGGCCAGTTCCAGGCTGAACTGGCCCTGAAGGCAAGCCCGATCGCGGCCTTCAAGAAAGCGATTCGCCAGGCCCGCGAGGTGCTCGACGGGCGCTTTCGCAGCGGCCGCGACATTCGCCGGTTGATCGAGGATCGCGCCTGGTTCGTCGATAACATCCTGCAAAAAGCCTGGGAACAGTTTAACTGGAGCGAAGACGCCGACATTGCGCTGGTCGCGGTCGGCGGCTACGGTCGCGGTGAGTTGCACCCTTATTCCGACATCGACTTGCTGATCCTGCTGGACAGCGCCGATCACGAAATTTTCCGTGATTCCATAGAGCGTTTTCTGACGCTGTTGTGGGACATTGGCCTGGAAGT
Organism: Pseudomonas sp. ZS1P83; assembly: GCF_054897825.1. NCBI lineage: Bacteria > Pseudomonadati > Pseudomonadota > Gammaproteobacteria > Pseudomonadales > Pseudomonadaceae > Pseudomonas > Pseudomonas sp. ZS1P83. The sequence continues at coordinate 474,050 of NZ_CM142706.1, read as the reverse complement.
GGGCCAGAGCGTTCGCTCGGTGGACGAATGCGTCCAGGAAGCCCGCGCCGACCTGACGGTCGTCACCAACCTGATGGAAAGCCGCACCATTTGCGGCCCCGAGCGCTTGCGCCAGCGCATGCTGGACGTTACCAGTACCGCGCACATGTGGCCGAGCAAGGACTTCTTCCTGGCCAAACGCGCCGAGCAGAAGGCTCGTCACCACAAGTACAACGATACCGAATACAACCTGGAACCCAACGTCAAAGGCTCGCCCGGCGGCTTACGGGATATTCAGACGATTCTGTGGGTGGCCCGTCGTGAATACGGCACCTTGAACCTGCGGGCCCTGGCCGGCGAAGGCTTTCTGGTAGAGAGCGAAAACGCCCTGCTGGCCTCCTCCCAGGAATTCCTGTGGAAGGTTCGTTACGCCCTGCACATGCTCGCCGGCCGTTCCGAAGACCGCTTGTTGTTTGATCACCAGCGCACCATTGCCGGGCTGCTGGGCTTCAAAGGCGATGACGCCAAACAAGCCATCGAAAACTTCATGCAGCAGTATTACCGGGTGGTCATGAGCATTGCCCAGCTCAGCGACCTGATCATCCAGCACTTCGAGGAAGTCATCCTCGCGCCGGAAGACGAAGCGCCGCCGCAGCCGATCAACTCGCGATTCCAGGTGCACGACGGTTACATCGAGGCACGCAACGACAACGTGTTCCGCCGTACACCGTTCGCCATGCTGGAAATCTTCGTACTGATGGCTCAGCAGCCGGAAATCAAAGGCGTGCGCGCCGATACCATTCGCCTGCTGCGAGAAAATCGCCACCTGATCGATGACGAGTTCCGCAACGACATCCGCAACACCAGCCTGTTTATCGAGCTGTTCAAGTGCAAGATCGGCATCCACCGCAACCTGCGACGGATGAATCGTTACGGCATCCTCGGGCGCTACTTGCCGGAGTTCGGCTTTATTGTCGGGCAGATGCAGCACGATCTGTTTCACATCTATACGGTCGATGCTCACACCCTGAACCTGATCAAACACTTGCGTAAGTTGCAGTACACCCAAGTGTCGGAAAAATTCCCGCTGGCCAGCAAGCTGATGGGCAAACTGCCCAAACCCGAGCTGATCTACCTGGCCGGCCTGTATCACGACATCGGCAAGGGCCGGCATGGCGATCACTCGGAAATCGGTGCAGTGGATGCTGAAGCCTTTTGCCAGCGCCATCAGTTGCCGGTGTGGGACAGCCGCCTGATCGTCTGGCTGGTGCAGAACCATTTGGTGATGTCGACCACTGCCCAGCGCAAGGACTTGTCCGACCCGCACGTCATCCATGATTTCGCGCAGATCGTCGGCGACGAAACCCACCTCGATTATCTGTACGTGCTGACCGTCGCCGACATCAACGCCACCAACCCGACGCTGTGGAACTCCTGGCGGGCCAGTCTTTTGCGCCAGCTCTACACCGAGACCAAGCGTGCCTTGCGCCGAGGCCTCGAAAACCCGGTGGACCGCGAAGAGCAGATTCGCCAGACCCAGAGCGCCGCACTGGACATTCTGGTGCGCGGCGGTACCGATCCGGACGACGTCGAGCAGCTGTGGGCGCAATTGGGCGATGACTACTTCCTGCGCCACACTGCCGGCGACGTGGCCTGGCACAGTGACGCAATTCTTCAGCAGCCGGCCGACGGCGGGCCGCTGGTGCTGATCAAGGAAACTACCCAGCGCGAGTTCGAGGGCGGCACGCAGATCTTTATCTATGCGCCGGATCAACACGACTTCTTCGCCGTGACCGTGGCTGCGATGGACCAGCTCAACCTGAACATTCACGACGCCCGGGTCATCACCTCCAGCAGCCAGTTCACCCTCGACACCTACATCGTGCTCGACACCGACGGCGACTCGATTGGCGACAACCCGGCACGGGTCAAGCAAATCCGCGAAGGCCTGACCGATGCCCTGCGCAACCCGGACGATTACCCGACGATCATCCAGCGTCGGGTGCCGCGCCAGCTCAAGCATTTCGCGTTTGCGCCACAGGTAACGATCCACAACGACGCCCAACGCCCTGTAACAGTGCTGGAGCTCAGCGCCCCGGATCGCCCCGGCCTGTTGGCGCGGATCGGCACGATCTTCCTGGAGTTCGACTTGTCGCTGCAAAACGCCAAGATCGCGACCCTCGGCGAACGCGTGGAAGACGTGTTCTTTATTACCGACGCGAACAACCAGCCGCTGTCCGACCCGCTGCTGTGCAGCCGCTTGCAGGATGCGATCGTTGAACAGCTCAGCGTCAGCCATGAACCCGATATCAAACTGTCGCACATCAGCATCTAGCCGCGCGCCAGGATTCAGCCGCTTTGAACGAGACCCCGTACCGATGAACAACGCTCTGACCCAATTGCAGCCCTACCCGTTCGAGAAACTCCGCGCCCTGCTCGGCAGCGTCACGCCAAACCCGGACAAACGCGCCATCGCACTGTCCATCGGCGAGCCGAAACACCGTTCGCCAAGTTTTGTCGCCGAAGCCCTGGCCAGCAATCTGGATCAGATGGCCGTGTACCCGACCACCCTCGGCATCCCAGCCCTGCGTGAAGCCATCGCCGCGTGGTGTGAACGCCGTTTCAGCGTTCCGAACGGCTGGCTGGACCCGGCGCGCAATGTGCTGCCGGTCAACGGCACACGCGAAGCGCTGTTCGCCTTCACCCAGACCGTGGTCAACCGTGGCGACGACGCACTGGTGGTCAGCCCGAACCCGTTCTATCAGATCTACGAAGGCGCGGCGTTCCTCGCCGGGGCCAAGCCGCATTACCTGCCGTGCCTGAACGAAAACGGCTTCAACCCGGATTTCGATGCGGTTTCGCCAGACATCTGGAAACGCTGCCAAATCCTGTTCCTGTGCTCGCCAGGCAACCCGACCGGTGCCTTGATCCCAGTTGAAACGCTGAAGAAGCTGATCGCCCTGGCCGACGAATACGACTTCGTAATCGCCGCCGACGAGTGCTACAGCGAACTGTACTTCGACGAACAAACCCCGCCGGCCGGCTTGCTCAGCGCCTGCGTGGAACTGGGCCGCAAAGACTTCAAGCGTTGCGTGGTGTTCCACAGCCTGTCCAAGCGCTCCAATCTGCCGGGCCTGCGTTCAGGCTTCGTGGCCGGTGATGCGGACATTCTCAAAGGCTTCCTGCTGTATCGCACCTACCACGGCTGCGCGATGCCGGTTCAGACTCAACTGGCCAGCGTTGCTGCGTGGAATGACGAAGTGCACGTGCGCGCCAACCGTGCGTTGTATCGCGAAAAATACGATGCGGTGCTGGAAATCCTCAGCCCGGTGATGGACGTGCAGCGCCCGGATGGTGGCTTTTACTTGTGGCCGAACGTTGATGGCGATGACGAGGCGTTCTGCCGGGATTTGTTCGTTGAAGAACATGTGACTGTAGTGCCGGGTTCTTACCTGTCTCGCGAAGTGGATGGCTTCAACCCGGGCTCCGGGCGTGTGCGGATGGCGCTGGTGGCACCTTTGGCCGAGTGCGTTGAGGCGGCTGAGCGCATTCGCGCCTTCATTCAGCGTCGCAAGTAGTACCTGAGCCCATGCCGGGCAATCCGGTATGGGCTCTTCAACTATCACGTGATATCGCCCACATTGTTATATGTGCTGCGTTGGCCATGAACCGCGCAATGTGCGGATCGCAAATAAACTCCCAACTGGAAACTTCGAAAGAAGTCTGCGGCCTCCACACTAACCGACGGGGTGCTTATTCATCGACCAACCCAATAGGTTGCTTTAACGACATCGGCGACAACCAACACAACATCAATAGCCACACCAGTCCGGACCTTCAATATCAAGCAACACATACAACCAATCCATTACTTCCCTTACTTGCCTCCCGCTATTAAAGTCAATCACACGGACTGACTGGTCAAGCTCCACTTCTCAAATCAGACAAATCAGCCATTTCTGAAACAGCATCTTCACGCACTTATAAACTTCTCATCCAAACTAATTAGACATTACACTCTCGAAAGGAATTCGAAAATGAATGGCAGTATAATTTGCAGAACCATTAACCCCTCAGATCCTCAACGTTCTTATCAGGCTGCCATTACGGAATGCCCACGCAACGCGGTGAAAATCGATAGCACTGTCCAATCGGTCAGCCTCCACTCAAAACTATGGAAGAACTTTAGTACTCTCTCCGTCTGCTTTCTTGACAAACTGAGCAATGAAGACAAGAACGAATTCAAGAAGCACATCTGGAAATGGGCCAAACTGACAAATCTTAATATTGTTTTTGTCGACAACGTCACCGCCACCATTCGAATCAAGACCGACACCAGCGACAACATGTCAGCGATCGGCACAGATGCACGTTTGGCCGGCGCCGACGAGCCGACGATGCACATCGCAGAGAAGCCTGGCAGTAAACTTTTCCAAGCCGTTGTACTTCATGAGTTCGGCCACGCACTTGGCCTACACCACGAGCATCTGCACCCCGAGGCGAATATCCCCTGGAACAAACCAAAAGTTCATGAGCACTATGCCGCTCTCGGTTGGAGCCGCGCGGACATTGCGACAAACTTGTTTGACAGTATCAGCCACCACGCCCTGCTGATGTCGGACTACGATAAGACGTCAATCATGCACTACCAGATTGATAAAAACCTGACTGACGGCAAGTTCGAAGTAGGTCAGAACACAATGCTCAGCGAAAATGACATGGCCATGGCCTTTAACGCCTATCCCCTCGACGGAACCAGCTAACTCGATGATTCATTGGTCCGCCCCTGACTTATTGGAGGATGATGCGCAGCATACCTGCCCGCAACATGCAGCGGGCAGTCTGCTGATGCGTCAATTAACAGGTTATTTAACCTGGCCCAGTTGGCCTCACTCAGATCCAGCTCCGCCAACACACTTCGCGCAGCACGTCATCTCCAATCTGGTGATGACGGCTCAGGCTGTACAATTCAAGGCGCTGTGCCACCAGCGGGCATTGCACAGGAACGCAGCACTTTACTCAGCGACGATGATCGCGCTGATTTTTCCGCTGCGGTAAGCCTCGAATATTTGATCGATGCTGGATCTGGCACCCCCCTTCGCCGTGAAAATACCGCCGCAGCCACGGTTGGCTGCAGCGTAGTTCTCGTCGTCCATTGTATTCGCCCCATAAACCACACATGGCAAAAAAAACGATGTGTGTATTTAGCGCGAGATAGTCAGGGAGCACTTCCATGGCAGCAAGGCTTCAATCGAAGCCGCCAGCGGCAAGCGCTCCAGTACGTGGCGCAGCCACGCGTAGGACTCTTGGCCGTTGGCTTTGGCAGTTTCGACCAGGCTGTAAATCTGCGCGCTGGCAGTGGCACCCTTGGGCGTGTCGCTGAACATCCAGTTTTTACGACCGATCACAAAGGGCTTTACTGCTCGTTCTGCCCTATTGTTATCGATGGGCAGGAAGCCAGCCTCGGTGTAACGCTCAAGCTTGCTCCAGTTGCGGGCCAGATAACCGACGGCCTTGCCCAAGGCACTTTGTGATGTGACTAGGGGATGCGTTTTTTCCAGCCAGTTTTTCAGTTGGGCGAGTATCGGTAAGCTCTTTTCCTGTCGTCCGGCAAAGCGCTGATCATCAGTGGCCTCTGTGAGTTCACGTTCGATGCCATACAGTTTGTTGATCATAGTCAGCGCGATGTCAGCGCGGCCCGTCTTGCCTTTGGGCTGCACTTTTTGCGCATCGACAAACTTACGTCGCGCATGCGCCCAGCAGCCCAAACGCTCGACACCTGGCTGCGCGCCCAAGGCGTTATAGCCGGCGTAATCATCAGTCATCAGATAGCCCCGATAATCGGCGAGCAGGTGCAGCGGCACCTCCTGCGCTCGGCTGGTGGTGTAGTCAAACAGAACAACTGGGCGCTCTGGCGGGCCGCTGGCTTGTACCCACATCCAGGACTGGCTGGTCGGGTCTCGATCCGGTTCCTTCAGCACTTGTACCCGCGTTTCGTCGCAGTGGAAAACCGGACTTTCCAGCAACCGGTCGTGCATCAAATTCAGCAGCGGTTGCAAATGCTCGCCGCACTGGAGCACCCAGCGCGCCAAGGTTTGGCGGGGGATATCGACGCCGTGTCGGCCAATTACTTTTTCGAACCGATACAGCGGCAAACCGTCGACGTATTTGGTGGTCAGCAACATTGCCCACACGCTGGGGCTGGCCATGCTCTTTTCGATCAGATGAGCCCGTTTGTCGGCGGTGACCGGTGCGGTTTCACAGCCACGGCACGCGTAAACCTTGCGGATGTGTTTGATCACGCGGATTTGCATCGGCGCGATTTCCAGCTGTTCGCTGGTTTCTTCGCCGATGACGTGTTTACGACAGCCGCACGCGCAGCTCAGTTCGCGCTCGGGCAGTTCGTGGATGACTTCGATGCGCGGTAGGTCGGCGGACAGCGGTTTGCGTGCCTCGGCGCTGGGTCGGGGTAACGACTTCTTCGTCAGACTCATCGGTGACCAGAACTACGAGGCTTTCGGTTTCGTTGAACAGCGCCAATTGCGGTGTATCAGTTTCGACCGTCTGCTCGGATTTGCGGCCAAATAAACGGTCACGCAGCAACTTGATCTGTTCTTTAAGATCAACAATCTGGCCCTTGTCCAACTGACGTTCACTGAGCATCTGCACAAGCATTTGCTTGAGCAGAACCGCATCATCAGGGAGCATTTCGGGCATCAAATTCATGCCCGGATTATATTCGATCAGGTGACGAATCGAGGGGTTAAAACTTGATACGGGCGGTTGCGCCACGAGTCAAAACCGTCGAGCAACCCTTGCGAACCTCGAAGAGGCCGAGCTTTCTCTACAGGCCGAAAATACCGAGCCGGGTGGCAGGATTCGAATTGACCTTCCAGGTGCTTTCGGTCGTGCGCAAGTGCTTCCGATCATCCTGCGGTTTGTTCAGGATCATCCGTTGCTGATACCGCACATTTCCTTCTCGGACGGATTGATCGACCCTTTCCAGCAAGGTGTGGACATTGTTGTACGCATTGGTGGTTCGGATGTCTGGCCCGATACAGTGGGGCATCGTTACCTGACCAGTGAGTGGCATACCTTCTGTGCATCGCCTGCGTATTTGGCCAAGCACGGCATCCCCCTGACTGATCGTGATCTGGAGCATCACCAGTGCATCGCGTATGGCTGGGTGGACGGAAACGTGACCCCGTGGAACTTCGCAGGAGACCACCCCTACGCAACGAAACGCAGGCAGGTACCCGCTCAGTTCGTGGTGGGCAATGTTGAGGGTTTGTTGATGGCGGTATCAGCGGGCAGCGGTATCGCGCAGTTGCCGTCGTGGTTGATTAAGCGAGAGCTGGAAGAGGGACATTGGTGGAAGTGCTTCCCCATCTAGCAACCGAGGGAATGGCGATCGATCTCGCCTGGATGAAAAGTCGTCAAGCGCTTCCCAAGGTCAGTGCTTTGCTAGAGGTGCTTGCTGCCAGCTTGACGCCGACGGGAGGTATATCGGGTAGTCCTGGGCGACCGTGACGCTTTGGGCAATAGTTACACCAATGTCGCAGGCAACAGCTGATCGCCAGGTCCAACCGACAAACCTGACCACGGCCGACGCGAAACCGTCCGGTCATGGCATAATCCGTCACCTTTAATTTCCAGCACCTGCAAAGGGGGCAATTCCTTGACCGTTTCAAGCAAAACGTTGCACCTTTTCGGCATCAAAGCCTGCGACACCATGAAAAAGGCGCGCACCTGGCTCGATGAACACGCTGTCAGCTATGACTTTCATGATTACAAGGCGGTCGGAATCGACCGTGAACACCTGACCCAATGGTGCGACGAGCACGGCTGGCAAGTGGTGTTGAACCGCGCAGGCACGACCTTTCGCAAGCTCGACGACGAACGCAAAGCCGATCTCGACCAGCGCAAAGCCATCGAACTGATGCTCGCACAACCTTCGATGATCAAGCGCCCGGTGCTTGATCTCGGTGACCGAACCCTGATTGGCTTCAAGCCAGATATCTACGCGGCAGCGCTCAACTAAGGCAGCCCGTTCCATTTTGTTAGAGGTATCAACATGTCCACTACTCTGTTCAGCCTGGCCTTTGGTGTCGGCACTCAAAACCGTCAAGGCGCATGGCTGGAAGTGTTTTACGCGCAGCCACTGCTCAACCCGTCGGCCGAACTGGTCGCAGCTATCGCACCTGTTCTGGGCTACACCGAAGGCAATCAGGCCATCGCGTTCAGCACCGCTCAAGCTTCGCAACTGGCCGAAGCCCTGAAAAGCGTCGACGCTGCCCAGGCTGCATTGCTGACCCGTCTGGCCGAGAGCCACAAGCCGCTGGTCGCGACCCTTCTGGCCGAAGACGCTCAGTTGACCTCCACCCCCGAGGCATACCTCAAGCTGCACCTGCTGTCCCATCGCCTGGTCAAGCCGCATGGCCTGAACCTGGCCGGCGTGTTCCCTCTGCTGCCGAACGTGGCGTGGACCAGCCAGGGTGCGATCGACCTGGCCGAACTGGCCGAGCATCAACTCGAAGCCCGTCTGCGCGGCGAGCTGCTGGAAGTGTTCTCGGTGGACAAGTTCCCGAAAATGACCGACTACGTGGTTCCGGCCGGCGTGCGTATCGCTGACGCGGCACGTATTCGTCTGGGCGCTTACGTCGGCGAAGGCACCACCGTGATGCATGAAGGTTTCGTCAACTTCAACGCCGGCACCGAAGGCCCGGGCATGATCGAAGGTCGCGTGTCGGCTGGCGTGTTCGTCGGCAAGGGTTCGGACCTGGGCGGCGGTTGCTCGACCATGGGCACCCTGTCGGGCGGCGGTAACATCGTGATCAAGGTCGGCGAAGGCTGCCTGATCGGCGCCAACGCCGGTATCGGTATCCCGTTGGGCGATCGCAACACCGTTGAATCGGGCCTGTACGTGACCGCTGGTACCAAAGTGGCGCTGCTGGACGAGCACAACAAACTGGTCAAAGTCGTGAAGGCCCGTGAACTGGCCGGTCAACCTGACCTGTTGTTCCGCCGCAATTCGGAGACCGGTGCCGTGGAATGCAAAACCCACAAATCGGCCATCGAACTGAACGAAGCGCTGCACGCTCACAACTAAGCAGCGACTCAAACGATCACTTGTGCCCTGCACTTGTAGGAGCGAGGCTTGCCCGCGAAGGCGTCATCACTGACGCCAAAAAGCTTCGCGAGCAAGCTTCGCTCCTACAGGGAAGGTCAGGCGTACACCCGCCCATGTTTAACAGGGCCCGATAGCATGATGATTGCCTCCCCCTGGCGCGCCGATTTTCCGGCCATCGCCACATTGCAACGGCAAGACCAGACGTATCTGGACAACGCCGCCACCACGCAAAAACCTCAAGCCCTGCTGGATGCCCTGACGCATTACTACGCCAACGGCGCGGCCAACGTGCATCGGGCGCAACATTTGCCCGGCGCTCATGCCACGCAGGCGTTCGAGGCCAGCCGCAGCAAAGTGGCCCATTGGCTCAATGCCGGCGATTGCGGGCAGATCATCTTTACCCATGGCACAACGTCTGCGCTGAACCTCCTGGCTTATGGCCTGGAACATCTTTTCAATCCGGGCGATGAAGTTGTCATCAGCGCCCTGGAGCATCACGCCAATCTGTTGCCGTGGCAGCAGCTTGCCCTCCGTTGTGAGCTGAAACTGGTGATCCTGCCGCTGGATACCGACGGTTTGATCGACCTTGATGCCGCCGCGCAGTTGATCGGTCCGCGAACCCGTTTGCTGGCGGTCAGTCAGCTGTCCAACGTCCTCGGTGCCTGGCAGCCGTTGCCCGCGCTGTTGGCGATGGCCCAAGCGCACAACGCGCTGACCGTGGTCGATGGCGCTCAAGGCGTGGTCCATGGTCGGCATGACGTGCAGGCGCTGGGTTGCGATTTTTATGTATTTTCCAGCCACAAGCTCTATGGCCCCGAGGGTCTGGGCGTACTGTTCGGGCGCAATGAAGCGCTGGAGCAACTGCGTCATTGGCAATTCGGCGGTGAAATGGTGCTGGACGCGGATTACCACGGCGCTCGCTTTCGCCCGGCGCCACTGGGGTTCGAGGCGGGAACGCCGCCGATCGCCAGCGTGATCGGTCTGGGCGCGACCCTGGATTATCTGGCAGGGCTCGATCAGGACGCCGTGACTGCCCATGAAGCAGCGCTGCATGACTATTTGCTCAAAGGCCTTGAAGCGCGCAACGGTATTCGGCTGCTGGGCAAGCCGCAGTTGGCGCTGGCCAGTTTTGTCGTCGAGGGTGTGCATAACTCTGATTTGGCGCATTTGCTGACGGAACAGGGGATTGCGGTGCGCGCCGGTCATCATTGCGCCATGCCGTTGCTCAAGCGTTTTGAGCTGGCCGGGGCGATTCGGGTGTCGCTGGCGTTGTACAACGATTCCGATGACCTGGAACGATTCTTTGAAGCGCTGGATCAGGCGTTGGAGTTGCTGCGATGAGCTTGCCCGCCGATGCCGCTACGGCACTGGAAACCTTTCAGAATGCCGCTGGCTGGGAACAGCGGGCGCGTCTGCTGATGCAATGGGGCGATCGCCTGCCAGTGTTGAGCGATGTGGATAAGGTCGACGCCAACCGCGTACATGGCTGTGAAAGCCAGGTGTGGCTGGTGGGCGAGTTGCAGGATGGCTACTGGCAGTTTGCCGCGAGCAGTGATGCGCGGTTGATTCGCGGGTTGGTGGCGTTGTTGCTGGCGCGGGTTAACGGGTTGTCGGCTGTCGAGTTGCAGCAGGTGGATTTGCCGGACTGGTTTAATCAGCTGGGTTTGTCGCGGCAGCTGTCGCCGTCGCGTAGCAATGGCCTCAATGCCGTGCTACAGCGGATGAATGAGTTGGCCGCGCCCCTGTAGAGCGAGCGATGCGGCGACCCGACTTGCCCGCGAAAGCGGTGTGTCAGGTAGGACGCCTTCGCGGGCAAGCCTCGCTCCTACGGGGGAACGCATTCCCAATGTGGGCGCGGGCTTGCTCGCGAAAAGGCCATCAGCCACACCGATCAAACCTCAGGCTTAACCCTATCCGCCGGCCGCCGCACTCCGGCAACTATCTTATCCACAGCCTTGGTTGCCGCGACCATTCCAAACGTCGCCGTCACCATCATCACCGCACCAAACCCTCCCGCACAGTCAAGCTTCACACCATCACCGACAAAGCTCTTCTGCAAGCAAATGCTGCCATCCGGTTTCGGATAGCGCAGTTGTTCGGTGGAAAACACACATGGCACGCTGTAATGACGGGTCACGGTACGGGAGAAGTTGTAGTCGCGGCGCAACGTGGAGCGCACTTTTGAGGCCAATGGATCATTGAATGTCCGGTTCAAGTCGCAGACCTGAATCAGCGTCGGATCAATCTGCCCGCCCGCACCGCCGGTGGTGATGATCTGGATCTTGCGGCGCTTGCACCAGGCGATCAGCGCAGCCTTGGCATTCACGCTGTCGATGCAGTCGATCACGCAGTCGATGTTCGGCGTGATGTACTCGGCCATGGTCTCGCGGGTCACGAAATCCGCCACGGCGTGCACCGTGCAGTCCGGGTTGATCCCGCGCAGACGCTCGGCCATCACGTCGACCTTGGGTTTGCCGACGGTGCTGTCCAGCGCATGCAATTGACGGTTGGCGTTGCTGACACAGACGTCGTCCAGGTCAAACAGCGAAATCTCGCCCACACCACACCGGGCAACGGCTTCCGCCGCCCAGGAACCGACGCCACCCACGCCGACGATCGCCACGTGGGCCGCGCGCAGGCGCTCCAGGCCGTCGATGCCATACAAACGGGCGATGCCTGCAAACCGCGGATCTTCTGTACTCATGACCATTACCCCAAAAACCGGCGCGCATTATAGGGCCACAGTGCGAGAACTTTTAACCTTCCAGCGACAAGTGTAAGAACTTATGTGAAACCAGAGTGCCCAATGTCGAGCGTTTCCCTGTTCGCTGTACGGTCAGAGAACCTCCAGTGTAGGATGCGCGCCCCTGCCTCCTGGCAGCCAGCCGCCAACCGTTCCTTCGTTCCACAGCCTTTGGAACCCGAAAAAGCTATGTCATCGCGTAAATTTGGACTCAACCTGGTCGTGGTGCTCGCCATCGCAGCCTTGTTTACCGGCTTCTGGGCGCTGATCAATCGCCCGGTCACCGCCCCTAACTGGCCTGAACAGATCTCCGGCTTTTCGTACTCGCCGTTTCAGCAAGGCCAGTACCCACAGAAAGACCAGTATCCGACCGACGATGAAATGCGTCGCGACCTGGAGATCATGAGCAAGCTGACGGACAACATCCGCACCTACTCGGTCGACGGCACGCTGGAGGACATCCCCAAACTGGCGGAAGAGTTCGGCTTGCGGGTGACCCTGGGGATATGGATCAGTCCGGATCAGGAACGCAACGAGCGCGAGATCCTGCGCGCCATCGAACTAGCCAACACCTCCCGTAGCGTGGTTCGCGTAGTGGTGGGTAACGAGGCTATTTTCCGTAAGGAAATTACCGCCAAGGAACTGAGCGTGATCCTCGATCGCGTCCGCGCGGCAGTGAAGGTGCCGGTCACCACGTCCGAGCAGTGGCACGTCTGGGAAGAACACCCGGAACTGGCCAAGCACGTCGACCTGATTGCTGCGCACGTTCTGCCGTACTGGGAATTCGTCCCGGTCGACAAGGCTGGTCAGTTCGTCCTCGACCGCGCCCGGGACCTGAAAAAGATGTTCCCGAAAAAACCGCTGCTGCTCTCGGAGGTTGGCTGGCCGAGCAATGGCCGCATGCGTGGCGGCACCGATTCAAGCCCGGCGGATCAGGCGATCTACCTGCGCACTTTGGTCAACAAGCTCAACCGCCAGGGCTTCAACTACTTCGTGATCGAAGCCTTTGACCAGCCGTGGAAGGCCAGTGACGAAGGTTCCGTGGGCGCTTACTGGGGGATTTTCAACGCGGCGCGCCAGCAGAAATTCAACTTTGAAGGCCCGGTTGTCGCGATCCCGCAGTGGCGCGTGCTGGCGATCGGCTCGGTGGTTCTGGCCCTGCTGTCCCTCACCCTGTTGATGATCGACGGCTCGGCCCTGCGTCAACGCGGTCGCACCTTCCTGACCTTTACCGCGTTCCTCTGCGGTTCGGTATTGGTGTGGATCGGTTACGACTACAGCCAGCAATACAGCACCTGGTTCAGCCTGACGGTGGGCTTCTTGCTCGCCCTCGGTGCGCTCGGGGTGTTTATCGTGTTGCTGACCGAGGCTCACGAACTGGCCGAAGCGGTCTGGACCCACAAGCGCCGGCGTGAATTCCTGCCGGTGGTGGGTGATTCGGACTACCGACCAAAAGTCTCGATCCACGTACCGTGCTACAACGAGCCGCCGGAGATGGTCAAACAGACCCTCAATGCGCTGGCCAACCTCGACTATCCGGACTTTGAAGTCCTGATCATCGACAACAACACCAAGGACCCGGCGGTCTGGGAACCCGTACGCGATTATTGCGAAACCCTCGGCCCGCGCTTCAAGTTCTTCCACGTCGCACCGTTGGCCGGTTTCAAGGGTGGCGCGCTGAATTACCTGATTCCGCACACTGCCAAGGATGCCGAAGTGATTGCGGTGATCGACTCGGACTACTGCGTCGACCCGAACTGGCTCAAGCACATGGTGCCGCACTTCGCCGATCCGAAAATCGCCGTGGTGCAGTCGCCGCAGGATTATCGCGATCAGAACGAAAGCACCTTCAAGAAGCTCTGCTACGCGGAATACAAAGGTTTCTTCCACATTGGCATGGTCACCCGTAACGACCGTGACGCGATCATCCAGCACGGCACCATGACCATGACCCGGCGCTCGGTGCTCGAGGAACTGGGCTGGGCTGACTGGTGCATCTGTGAAGATGCCGAGTTGGGTCTGCGTGTATTCGAAAAAGGCCTGTCGGCGGCGTATTACCACACCAGCTACGGCAAAGGCCTGATGCCCGATACCTTTATCGACTTCAAGAAACAGCGTTTCCGCTGGGCCTATGGCGCGATTCAGATTATCAAGCGTCACACCGCAAGCCTGCTGCGCGGCAAGGACACCGAGCTGACCCGTGGCCAGCGTTACCACTTCCTCGCGGGCTGGTTGCCGTGGGTAGCAGACGGCATGAATATCTTCTTCACCGTGGGCGCCTTGTTGTGGTCGGCGGCGATGATCATCGTGCCGCAGCGTGTCGATCCGCCGTTGTTGATTTTCGCGATCCCGCCTCTGGCGCTGTTCGTGTTCAAGGTTGGCAAGATCATCTTCCTCTACCGTCGTGCGGTGGGGGTCAACCTCAAGGATGCATTCTGCGCGGCACTGGCAGGGTTGGCGCTGTCGCACACCATCGCCAAAGCGGTGTTGTACGGCTTCTTCACCAGCAGCATTCCGTTCTTCCGCACACCGAAGAACGCCGATAACCACGGCTTCTGGGTGGCGATATCGGAGGCGCGTGAAGAGGTGTTCATCATGCTGCTGTTATGGGGCGCTGCACTGGGGATCTTCCTGGTGCAGGGTCTGCCAAGCAACGACATCCGCTTCTGGGTGGCCATGTTGCTGGTGCAGTCGCTGCCGTACCTGGCGGCGCTGATCATGGCGTTCTTGTCCTCTCTGCCAAAACCGGCAGCCGAGGCCGAGGCGCTACCAGCGGTCTAAATCACGACAGATGCACTAAACGGCGGCCAATGGCCGCCGTTTTGCTTTAAGATAACCGCCATTTTGCAAGCCTTGCCCCATTCCCTGTAGGAGCGAGCGATGCGGCGATCCGACTTGCCCGCGAATGAAGCGACTCGGTGTAACAGAGAGTCCTCATCATCGTTCTTCGCGGGCAAGCCTCGCTCCTACACAATAAGCTTTCGGAGTTCCCCATGACGGCCCACGCCGACCTTTCGCCGACCCTTCAACTCGCCATCGACCTGATCCGCCGTCCGTCCGTGACGCCGGTCGACGCCGATTGCCAGAAGCAGATGATGCAGCGCCTGGGCGATGCCGGTTTTGCGCTTGAGCCAATGCGAATCGAAGATGTGGATAACTTCTGGGCGATCCACGGCAAACACGACGGTCCGGTGCTGTGCTTCGCCGGCCACACCGACGTGGTGCCGACCGGCCCGGTGACCGCCTGGCAGATCGACCCGTTCAACGCGTTGATCGACGAACACGGCATGCTCTGCGGCCGTGGTGCGGCGGACATGAAAGGCAGCCTCGCTTCCATGACCGTGGCGGCCGAGCGTTTCGTGACTGACTACCCGGATCACAAGGGCAAGGTCGCGTTCCTGATCACCAGCGACGAAGAAGGCCCGGCGCACCACGGCACCAAGGCTGTGATCGAACGCCTCGTCGCCCGCAAGGAGCGTCTGGACTGGTGCATCGTCGGCGAACCGTCGAGCACCACGTTGGTGGGTGATGTGGTGAAGAACGGCCGTCGCGGCTCCCTCGGCGCCAAGCTGACCGTGCGCGGGGTGCAGGGCCACGTGGCGTATCCGCACCTGGCGAAGAACCCCATCCACCTCGCCGCCCCGGCGCTGGCCGAACTGGCCGCCGAGCATTGGGATCACGGCAACGACTTCTTCCCGCCGACCAGCTTCCAGATTTCCAACGTGAACTCCGGCACTGGCGCGACCAACGTGATCCCGGGTGATTTGGTGGCGGTATTCAACTTCCGCTTCTCCACTGAATCCACCGTCGAAGGCCTGCAAAAGCGCGTTGCCGACATCCTCGACAAGCATGGCCTGGACTGGCACATCGACTGGGCGCTGTCCGGCCTGCCCTTCCTGACCGAGCCGGGCGCGTTGCTGGATGCCGTTGCGTCGAGCATCAAGGACATCACCGGCCGGGAAACCAAGGCATCCACCAGCGGCGGCACCTCCGACGGGCGCTTCATCGCGACCATGGGCACTCAGGTGGTTGAACTGGGCCCGGTCAACGCGACGATCCACCAGGTCAACGAGCGTGTGCTGGCCGCCGACCTCAATGTGCTGACCGAAATCTACTACCAGACCCTGATCAAGTTGCTCGCCTGATGCTCGCCTGCCCGATCTGCAGCGAACCGCTGAACGCGGTGGACAACGGCGTGGCCTGCCCCGCCGGGCATCGTTTCGACCGCGCTCGTCAGGGTTATCTGAACCTGTTGCCGGTGCAGCACAAAAACAGCCGCGACCCTGGGGATAACCTGGCGATGGTCGAAGCCCGGCGAGATTTTTTGAACGCCGGTCATTACGCTCCGGTGGCCAAGCGTCTGGCCGAACTGGCTGCGCAATACGCACCGCAGCGCTGGCTGGACATCGGTTGTGGCGAGGGTTACTACACCGCGCAAATCGCCGAGGCCTTGCCGAACGCCGACGGTTACGCGCTGGATATTTCCCGGGAAGCGGTCAAACGCGCCTGCAAACGCAACCCGCAACTGACTTGGTTGATCGCCAGCATGGCGCGGGTGCCGTTGGCCTCGGGCAGCTGCCAGTTTCTCGCCAGCGTCTTCAGCCCGCTGGACTGGGAGGAAGCCAAACGCCTGCTCAGCCCCGGCGGCGGTTTGATGAAAGTCGGGCCGACCAGCGGCCATCTGATGGAATTGCGCGAGCGTCTGTATGACGAAGTCCGTGAGTACACCGACGACAAGCATCTGGCCCTGGTGCCCGAAGGCATGGCGCTGCAACACAGCGAAACCCTGGAGTTCAAACTGACGCTGGAAAAGGGTCAGGATCGCGCCAACCTGCTGGCCATGACGCCTCACGGATGGCGCGCCAGTGCCGAGCGCCGGGCGGCGGTCATCGAACAGGTAGAGCCGTTCGAAGTCACCGTATCGATGCGCTACGATTATTTCGTACTTCAATAATTTTTGGTCTTGAGCAAAGGCTCAAGGCCGGCTAAATCCGCGAATGGATTTTTCAGACCCGCAGTGAGGACATCCATGCGCCAACCCGATATCGAGATTTACCTGAAAGACGCCGACGTCGACTACAAGGCCATCGCGGCCTGGCTCGGCGAAGCTTTGGGCCCATGCACCGACTGGGTCCAGAAAGGCCAGACCTACAAGTGCAAGGCCGGCAACGTGCCCGTGACCTGGCTACCGAAAGCCGTGGGCAAATGGAACAGCCTGTACCTGGAAAGCGACCAGACCCCGTGGGAAGACGACATCGCTTGCGCCCGCGCTGCGTTTGCTGCGCTGAATGTTGAAGTGCGTTGCGCGCCGGGCAGTTGGGTTGAAGAAGAAGGTGAAGAGACAGCCGATCGCTGGATGCGAATCAGCGCTGATGGTGAAGAAGAAATCACCTGGAAAACTGTTTAAAACCAGTACACAAATCAAATGTGGGAGCGAGCCTGCTCGCGAATGCGGTGCATCAGTCAACATCATCGTCGAATGGCACACCGCATTCACGCCCTGAGCCTTTCCGTCAACACGGTTTTGCTGTGTCCGGCTCGCTGGTCAACGGTGAGCCGTGCCGGAGCAAGGCTTGTAAATAAACCTTTTCGTCGTACACGGTGCTGCTCTTCCAGCACTGATAAACGATCCGGATCCACTTGAACGCCAGGGCCCTGAGGGCCGCTTGGTATGAGCAGCCTTTGGCCCTTTGCTGGCGATAATAAGCCTCTGCCCACACCGATTGATTGATGCTGTGTGCAGCCCACTCAACAAAGGTCTGGCGCAAAAAAGTTGCGCATTGATAGCGCCAGTGGACGACTTTTTTCTTGCCACTGCGTTCGGTGACCGGGGCAATCCCGGCATATCGCTGCACAGCACTGGCATCCTTGAAGCGATCACGCTGCTCACCAAAGGCGACCATCAACCGTGGTGCAAGCTGCTGTCCCGCGCCGGGCAAGGCCTTGAAGAGTCGATAGTCGGCCAGGGTGTTGGCAGTTTTTTCGATCTCCCGATCAAAATCTTTGATCGCCGTGATGACCCCTTTCAGTTGCGAGACCAGGGCCAGCACATACAGCGCTGAAGGACTGACCACGCCTGGATCTTCAGTCAACGGCATGGCTTTGGCGATCAATGCCAAACGCTGCTGATTGAGCTCAGCATGGCGAACATTATGCGCGTGAAGGAACTTCAAAACGCTGGCCGGCCGAGCGTGCTTAAGCACTTCAAATGTCGACCAGCGCGCCAAAAACTCACAGAAAACCAGCGTGTCATGGTCATGAAACAGCTCAAGAGCCAACGGATAATACTGTTTGAGCATGCAGACCAGACGATTGCTGATCTTGACCCGGTCATCGACCAACCCGCGGCGATGTTCGGTCAGGCTGGCGAGCGAACGCATGGCGGAGCTTTGCTGGACCAGTTGAGGAAACCGTTCGGGGTGATTCAGCAACAGCTCAAGCGCCCATTGAGCATCCGTTGGATCATCCTTGGCGCCACTGGGGACGAAGGTTTTACGGTGCCGGGCCAAGATGCTCGGATTGATCGGAAAGATACAAAAAAACTCATATTTTTGCAGAGCCGCTATCAGTGGCCCTTTGTTCAACTCCACGGCGATCGCGATCGGGCCACCGTAACGTTGATGCAGCGACTTGGCCCAGCGATCAATCGACTCGGGCTTGTGGTCGATGACCTCGAAACTCCGCTGCGCCTCTCCAGCAATCTGCAAACAGATGTCGTGCTTGGCGTCTGCCCAATCAATTCCGATATAAGCAGTGAAATTCTGAGACAGGAGCGTTTGCATGGAATACCTCCACAGGCGCTAAAGTACATGCAGGGACATGCATGCTTGCGTCCAGCGAAAGCGATATAGAGAGCCGTGTCGGGCTTTCCCTGAGAATTCGTTAGAGGGCGCAAGCGCACCTGTGGACTCGAAGGTGAAGGCGTAATCATCGAGTGCTGCGCGAGCATATTCGTAGCCCGCAGGTGCATGTTCCTTCCTCGCCGACAGCCAACTTCCAGCGAAGTCAGTATGGAAGAGAAAGGAACGGACTACCTATATCGCGAGCAGGCTCGCTCCCACAGGGTTTCCGGTGATGTGAAGAGGGTGTTTACAGCCCCACCACATCCTCAGCCTGCAAGCCCTTCTCACCCGTCACCACCGCATATTCAACCTGCTGGCCTTCAGCCAACGAACGGTGTCCTTCGCCGCGGATCGCGCGGTAGTGCACGAACACGTCCACCCCGTCTTCGCGCTGAATGAAGCCATAACCCTTGGCGTCGTTGAACCACTTCACATTGCCGGTTTCGCGCGTTGCCATGTATCAGTCCCTCTTCTTTTTATTTTGAACGGCCGAGTATATGACAGCCGTCAAAACTCTCAACTCAACTTTACTTAACCGCTTTTTGCCGATTTTCGACGAATACGGCACACTATCGGCCGCCCGAGCATTTGCTCGGTTTAACCCCACTCACGCAGAAGCCGTATGACCCGCTCCCCGCTCCGCCGTCTTGTGTTTGGCACCCTGCGCCGACTGTTGTACCTCTGGGTTCGCTCGGAGACGATCAACCAGTCGTCGTTCACCCTCAACCTCGACCGCAGTCGTCCGGTGTTCTACGTCCTGCAAAACCCTTCGCTGACCGACCTTGCCGTAGTCGATACCGAGTGCAGCAAGGCCGGCCTGCCGCGCCCGGTGTTGCCGGTATCCGTAGGTACGCTGGTGGAACCCGCCGCGTTCTTTTACCTGACGCCGGAGCCCGACTGGCTCGGCCGCCAGGACAAACGGGGCGCGCCGCCGACCCTGACTCGCCTGGTCAGCGCCCTGAGCCAGAACGCCGCTGAAGATGCGCAGATCATTCCGGTCAGCGTGTTCTGGGGTCAGTCGCCGGACAGCGAATCGAGCCCGTGGAAACTGCTCTTCGCCGACAGCTGGGCGGTCACCGGGCGTCTGCGCCGGTTGCTGAGCATCATTGTGCTGGGGCGCAAGACCCGGGTGCAGTTCTCCGCGCCGATTCACCTGCGTGAGCTGATCGATCACAACAAGGGCCACGAGCGCACCGTGCGCATGGCCCAGCGAATTCTGCGGGTGCACTTCCGCAACCTGAAAGCCGCCGTGATCGGCCCGGACATTTCCCACCGTCGCAACCTGGTCAAGGGCCTGCTCAACCAGCCCCTGGTCAAGCAAGCGATCCTCGACGAAGCCGAGCGCGAGAACATCTCCCCGGAGAAAGCCAAGGCCCAGGCCCTGCGCTACGGCAACGAAATCGCCTCGGACTACACCTACACCGCGATCCGCTTCCTCGAAGTGGTGCTGAGCTGGTTCTGGAACAAGATCTACGACGGGATCAAGGTCAACCACATCGAAGGCGTGCAGAAGGTCGCTCAGGGTCACGAAGTGATCTACGTGCCGTGCCATCGCAGCCACATCGACTACCTGCTGCTGTCCTATTTGCTGTTCCGCAACGGCCTGACCCCGCCGCACATCGCCGCCGGGATCAACCTCAACATGCCGGTGATCGGCAGCTTGCTGCGGCGCGGCGGTGCGTTCTTCATGCGCCGCACCTTCAAGGGCAACCCGCTCTACACCTCGGTGTTCAACGAATACCTGCACACCCTGTTCACCAAAGGCTTCCCGGTGGAGTACTTCGTCGAGGGTGGCCGCTCGCGCACCGGGCGCATGCTGCAACCGAAAACCGGGATGCTCGCGATCACCCTGCGCAGCTTCTTGCGTTCGTCGCGGATGCCGATCGTCTTCATCCCGGTCTACATCGGCTACGAGCGCGTGCTGGAAGGCCGGACCTACCTCGGCGAACTGCGTGGCGCGAGCAAGAAGAAAGAATCGATCTTCGACATCTTCAAAGTCATCGGCGCCCTCAAGCAGCGCTTCGGCCAAGTGGCGGTGAACTTCGGCGAACCAATCAAACTGGCGGAATTCCTCGACAGCGAACAGCCGGACTGGCGTCAACAGGAACTCGGTCCGCAGTTCAAACCGGCCTGGCTCAACGAAACCACCAACCGCCTCGGCGAGAAAGTCGCACAGCATCTCAACGAAGCCGCGGCAATCAACCCGGTTAACCTCGTGGCCCTGGCGCTGTTGTCCACCAGCCGCCTCGCGCTGGATGATCGCGCCATGGCGCGGGTACTTGATCTGTATTTGGCGTTGTTGCGCAAGGTTCCTTACTCGCCGCACACCACGTTGCCGGAAGGCGATGGCCGTGCGTTGATAGAGCACGTGAAGGACATGGATTTGTTGTCCGAGCAGAGTGATGCCCTGGGCAAGATTCTGTATCTGGACGAGCAGAACGCCGTCCTGATGACCTACTACCGCAACAATGTGCTGCACATCTTCGCCCTCCCCGCGCTGCTGGCGAGTTTCTTCCAAAGCGCCTCGCGCATGAGCCGCGAACAGATCCTGCGCTACACCCGCGCTCTGTACCCGTACCTGCAATCGGAGCTGTTCATTCGCTGGTCGATGGACGAGCTGGATGCGGTGATCGACCAATGGCTCGAAGCGTTCGTCGAACAAGGTTTGCTGCGTTTTGAGAATGACGTCTATCTACGTCCGGCGCCGAGTTCGCGGCATTTCGTGCTGCTGACGCTGCTGTCGAAAAGCATCGCCCAGACCCTGCAACGCTTCTACATGACGGTTTCCCTGCTGCTCAACAGCGGCCAAAACAGCATCAGTGCCGAAGAACTGGAAGACCTGTGCACGGTCATGGCCCAGCGGTTGTCGATCCTCCACGGCTTGAACGCCCCGGAGTTCTTCGACAAGAGCCTGTTCCGCCACTTCATCCAGACCATGCTCGACCTCGATGTACTGCGTCGCGACGAAGCCGGCAAGCTGAGCTATCACGAACTGCTCGGTGAACTGGCCGAAGGCGCGGCCAAACGAGTGTTGCCGGCGGAGATTCGCTTGTCGATCCGTCAGGTGGCGCTGCATCGCAGTGAAGATGCGGCGGATCAGGTCGCAACACAGCCCGAGACTTGATGCAACAAAACCTGTGGGAGCGAGCTTGCTCGCGATAGCGGTGTGTCAGATAACAGAGATGTTGAATGTCACACCGTCATCGCGAGCAAGCTCGCTCCCACATTAATACGAGAACTGCGATGAAAAAACTTTCTCTATTGGCCATGACCACCCTGCTGGGCGCCTGTCAGTCAATGCAACCCGCCGCTAAAACCAGCCTCGATGGCGAAGTGTTCTACCTGCAACGCATCGCCCTGCCGCCCAGCGCTACCTTGAGCGTCAGCTTGCAGGACGTGTCCCTGGCCGATGCGCCTGCCGTGGTCCTCGACGAACAGAAAGGCCCGATCAAAGGCCAGGTGCCGCTGCCGTTTCATCTGAGTTACGATCCGAAACAGATCAAACCGGGTCATCGCTACTCGGTCAGCGCACGGATCGAAGTCAACGGCGAGCTGATGTTCATCACCACCGAACATCACGCCGTACAGCTTGATGGCAGCGACCCGCAGCCACTTAAAATCCGCGTCGACGCCGCCCGCTAATCCTCTACTTTGAACAAGGAAGCTGCCATGTTCCGCCCCACCCTCCGCTTCGCCGGCCTGTGCGCAGGCTTGATGATCTCCGCCAGCGCCCTGGCGCTGTCACTCAGCGACCTGTCGCAAAAAGACGCCACCGGCGGCCTCAAGGACGCCCTGACCCAAGGTGCGCAACTGGCCGTGAAACAACTTGGCACGCCGGGCGGCTTCAGCAACAACCCGGATGTGAAGATCGAATTGCCGGGCAAGCTCGGCAAGGTCGCCAGCAAGATGAAAGCCTTCGGCATGGGTGATCAGGTCGATCAGCTGGAAACCAGCATGAACAAAGCGGCGGAAACCGCCGTGACCCAGGCCCAGCCGATCCTGGTGGAGGCTGTGAAGAAAATGAGCGTGGAGGATGCCAAGGGCATTCTCAGCGGCGGTAAGGACTCCGCCACTCAGTACCTGAGCAAAACCAGCCGCGAACAGATCCGCGTGAAATTCCTGCCCATCGTCAAGCAAGCCACCGATCAGGTGGGCCTGGCCAAGCAGTACAACTCGTTCGCAGGGCAAGCCGCGACGCTGGGTGTCGTGGATGCGAAGAACGCCAACATCGAAAGCTACGTGACCGAGCAGGCGTTGAACGGTTTGTTCGAGATGATTGGTAAACAGGAAGAAACCATCCGCCAGAATCCGGCGGCGGCAGCGACCAGTTTGGCGAAGAAGGTGTTTGGTACCCTTTGACATTCTTCCCGTAGGAGCAAAGCTTGCTCGCGAAGGCCATAACACGGTCTGAATGATGGACCGCGTTGAGGCCATCGCGAGCAAGCATTGCTCCTACGGGGCTGTGTTTTGAGCCCGCAGAAAGAACACCCACTCGCGCCCCATCTTCCGCTTCTCAAACACCTCCAATTCGACCAACCCATTCAAGGTCGCCGACGCGGTGTTGTAAGAACAGTCCAGATTTTCCTTCACATTGACCGCCGTAAACTCCTTGGCCATCCCGCTCTTGGCCACTTGGAATACGGCTCGTTGCTTCTCGGTCAATCGGTCAAAAAAACCGGACTCCAATAACCAGCGATCAAAGCTTTCGGCATACGCCAGACTTTTCCGATAAGCCTCGGTAAAACCGCTGACAGCCCGCAGGATGACCGAACACTGGAATTCGATAAAATAAGTCAGGTCGAGGTCATCAGCTTCAGTGTTCAAATACGACCGCCCGTATTTCACCGGCGCGTTGCGCAGCAAAATACTGATCGCAATGTAGCGAAAGGCAGAGAAGTCATTCTTAAACATGAACCAATAAAACAACGCCCGCGCCACCCGGCCGTTGCCATCGCGGAACGGATGCTCATAGCCCAGAGCAAAATGCAGTGCGATACCTTTGATCAGTGGATGAAGGTAATCCACTTGATTGGGATCGTTATGGGACTGGTTGATCCACTTCGACAGCACCTGCAATCGTGACACCAGCCCCGCTGCAGGAGGCGGTGTGTGAACGGTGTTTCCTTCGCCGTCCTGCACCACCACGTCATCGCTGCCCCTGAATTCCCCCGGCGAATATTGCGCGTCATCAATGCCCTCGACGCCAACCCGGTGCATGGCTGAAATCAGCTCGACACTCAAGACCTCATTACGCGTTTCCCAGGCGAAGTTCATCATCTTGTAGTTGCCAATCACCATTCGCTCATCCGGTGTACGCGGCAGGCGTTTGCGCTTGAGCATGTCCTTGGCCACCCGCGTGGTGGTCGCCGCGCCTTCGAGCTGGCTGCTGCTGATGGCTTCGTCTTCGATCAAATCGTTGAGCAGATAGCTGAAGTGCGCATGCTCACCAATCCGACTGGTCATGTACTCCAGCGCGGCCGTTGTGGCTTGCCGATCGACGGCGGAAATAGCTTTCTGCGCCAACGGCGTGAGCACGAAGTTGCCCCATTGAAGCGGCTCGCCCAGTGGCAAAAGATTTGAGTACTGCGCAGTCCGGGCTTTCTTCACCAACGCCCAGCAGAGATTCGAATCCAGCCCCGGCGCCCAGCGGTAGCGCAACTCATCGAAAGGCAGATAGCGCCCCTGATCGTCCAGCGGCTTCAGCAGGGCGAGGTAGTCCGAGAGGCGTTCCTTGTGGGGCGACTTCCCCAACAGGTCGAACACCGGGTCGGTCTTTCCCGTCAAAATGGGCGGCTTTTTCATTATCGATGTCTCAAAAACTCATGAAACTGAGTCTTGAGTACAGCATTCGGACCTCTCTGACTCAATATCAGAGGGATCTGAAATACACGTAGGAAGTCAGACCGGCCCTTTCTTGACCCTGAACCAAGCCGCATACAGCGCCGGCAAAAACAGCAACGTCAACGCCGTCGCCACAATCAACCCACCCATGATCGCCACCGCCATCGGCCCGAAGAACACACTGCGCGACAGCGGAATCATCGCCAGCACCGCCGCGAGCGCAGTCAGCACAATCGGTCGGAAACGCCGCACCGTGGCTTCGATAATCGCTTGCCACGGCTTGAGCCCGGCCGCGATGTCCTGCTCGATCTGGTCCACCAGAATCACCGAATTACGCATGATCATCCCGGACAGCGCGATGGTCCCGAGCATGGCGACGAAACCAAAAGGCTGACGGAACACCATCAGGAACAAGGTCACGCCGATCAAACCCAAAGGTGCCGTCAGAAACACCATCACGGTGCGTGAGAAACTGCGCAGTTGCAGCATCAGTAACGTCAGCACCACCACGATGAACAGCGGCACACCGGCCTTCACCGAGTTTTGCCCACGGGCCGAGTCTTCTACCGTGCCGCCGACTTCCAGCAAGTAACCATCCGGCAATTCTGCGCGAACCGGATCGAGAGTCGGCAGGATCTGCTGCACCAGCGTCGCCGGTTGTTCCTTGCCGTAAATGTCGGCGCGCACCGTCACGTTAGGCAAGCGGTTGCGGTGCCAGATGATGCCTTCTTCAAAGCCGTACTCCAGCGTCGCGATCTGCGACAGCGCTACGCTGCGACCGTTGTCAGTCGGTACGGCCAGACTCGGCAGCAACGACAGCTCAGTGCGCTCATGCAACGTGCCGCGCAACAGAATCTCGATCAATTCGTTGTCTTCACGGTACTGGCTGACGCTGGAACCGGTCAGAGAGCTTTGCAGGAACTTCGACAGGTTCGCGGTGCTTACGCCAAGCGCCCGGGCGCGGTCCTGATCGACGTTCAGATAAACGACTTTGCTCGGTTCTTCCCAGTCCAGGTGGACGTTGACCACGTGAGGGTTCTCGCGAACCTTGGCCGCGACTTTGCGAGCCAGCGCGCGGACTTCCTCGATGTGCTCACCGGTGACCCGGAACTGCACCGGATAGCCAACCGGCGGCCCGTTCTCCAGACGCGTAACTCGCGAACGCAGGGCCGGGAATTGTTCATTGAGGGTTTCGATCAGCCAGGTGCGCAGGGTTTCGCGCTCCTCGATGGTCTTGGCCAGGACTACAAACTGCGCGAAGCTCGCTGCAGGAAGTTGTTGATCCAGCGGTAGGTAAAAACGCGGCGAACCGGTGCCAACGTAAGCGACATAGTTATCGATACCGGCGTGATCCTTGAGCAGGGTTTCGAGGCGCTTGACCTCATCGCTGGTGTTGCTTAGTGATGCACCCTCGGCCAGTTTCAGATCGACCATCAATTCCAGACGACCCGATGCCGGGAAAAACTGCTGTGGCACAAAGCGAAACAGGACGACAGAACCGATAAACAACACGACCGTCAGGACAATGACCGTCTTGCGCCGCCGCACGCACCACTCCACCAGACGTCTGACGCGCTGATAGAACGGCGTGTCGTAAGGGTCGGGCTGACCATTGCCAGTGCCGTGTTTGGCTGCATGAATTTTCGCCAGATCCGGCAGGAGCTTCTCCCCCAGATACGGCACAAACACCACGGCGGCCACCCACGAGGCCAGCAGCGCGATGGTCACCACCTGGAAGATCGAACGGGTGTATTCGCCGGTACCCGATTGTGCAGTGGCAATCGGCAAGAAGCCGGCAGCGGTGATCAGCGTGCCGGTGAGCATCGGGAATGCGGTGCTGGTCCAGGCGTAACTGGCAGCCTTGATCCGGTCAAAACCTTGCTCCATTTTGATCGCCATCATTTCCACGGCGATGATTGCGTCGTCCACCAACAAACCCAGCGCCAGTACCAACGCGCCGAGGGAAATTTTATGCAGGCCGATGCCGAGGTAATACATGCAGGCGAAGGTCATCGCCAATACCAAAGGAATCGCCAGCGCTACCACCATGCCGGTGCGCACGCCGAGGGAGAAAAAGCTCACCAGCAGGACGATTGCCAGCGCTTCCACCAGCACCTGAACAAATTCGCCAACACTGCTTTTCACGGCGGCTGGCTGGTCGGAAACCTTACGCAGCTGCATACCGGCAGGAAGATTTTTCTGGATCCGGTCGAACTCGATTTCCAGCGCCTTGCCCAGCACCAGAATGTCGCCACCGTCCTTCATGGCCACGGCCAGACCGATGGCGTCTTCGGCCATGAAGCGCATACGCGGCGCCGGCGGATCATTAAAACCGCGATGCACATCCGCCACATCGGAGATGCGGAAGGTGCGATCTCCTACGCGAATCGGGAAGCTCTTGATCTCTTCGACTGTCTGAAAATTCCCCGAGACGCGTAGCTGCAAGCGCTCGCTTGTGGTCTCGAAGAACCCGGCGGTGGACACCGCGTTCTGTTCTTCAAGGGCCTGCTGCACCGCCGCCAAAGGGAGACCCAGGGTGGCGAGCTTGACGTTGGAGAGTTCGATCCAGATCTTCTCGTCCTGTAACCCGAGCAGATCGACCTTGCCGACATCCTTGACCCGTTGCAGCTGAATCTGGACGCGGTCGGCGTAGTCCTTGAGCACCGCGTAATCAAAACCGTCGCCGGTCAGCGCGTAGATATTGCCAAACGTGGTGCCGAACTCATCATTGAAGAATGGCCCCTGGATGCCCGGTGGCAGGGTCTGGCGGATGTCGCTGATCTTTTTGCGAACCTGGTACCAGAGGGCCGGGATTTCCACCGAGTGCATGGAATCACGGGCGACGAACGTCACCTGGGATTCCCCCGGACGGGAGAACGAAACGATGCGCTCGTACTCGCCGGTTTCCATCAGTTTCTTTTCAATGCGCTCGGTGACCTGGCGCGACACTTCCTGCGCCGTGGCCCCCGGCCAATTGGTACGAATCACCATGGCCTTGAAGGTGAACGGCGGGTCTTCACTTTGGCCGAGTTTGGTGTAGGACAGTGCGCCGACAACTGCCAGCAAGAGCATCAGGAACAGTACGATCTGGCGATTACGCAGCGCCCATTCGGAAAGATTGAAACCCATCGGGGATTACTCCTTGTCCGCCAGATTGACCACGCGGTTGGAACGATCCACCGGGCGCACTTGCTGCCCGTCATGAAGCACATGAACACCCGCAGCCACCACCCAATCGCTGGCGTTCAGGCCTTCGAGCACCGGCACGGTTTTCTCGCCGAAGGCACCAACCCGGACCGGGGCTTTTTTCAAGGTGTTGTTGGCGCCAACCACCCAGACGTAGGTGGCACCGTTTTCCGCGGTGACGGCCGACAGCGGCACCGACAGCGACACCACATCGGCGGTCTGGATGAACACTCGGGCGCTTTGGCCAAGCTCTGCGGAGACCTTGCCGGCGGTGAAAGCAATGCGGGCGGCAAAGGTGCGCGATTTTGGATCGGCAGCAGGCGACAGTTCACGGATGCGCCCGGCGAAACGTTGGTCCGGTTGGGTCCAGAGTTCTACCGACACCGGCTGACCGACCTTGAAACGGCCGAAACTTTGTTCCGGCAGGCTGATCGACACTTCGCGCTCACCCTCGGTGGCGAGGGTAAACACCGTTTGCCCGGCCGCCACGACTTGCCCGACTTCGACCGCACGTTTGGCCACCACGCCATCCTGAGGCGCACGCAGCACAGCGTAACTGGCCTGATTGGTCGAGACGTTGAATTCGGCTTTGATTTGCTTGAGGCGTGCTTCACCGGATCGGTAAAGGTTTTCAGAATTGTCGTACTGCGAACGGCTGACCATCTGACGGTCCATCAGGGTCTTGTAGCGATCACGCTCAGCACGCACCAGGCTCAGATTGGCCTCGGCAGCGGCGACCTGGGCGCGGGTGGCTTCCAGTTGCAGGCGTACATCCTGAGGATCGAGCTCCGCCAACGGTTGGTCGGCCTTGACCCGCTGTCCCTCTTCGACCAGTCGTCGACTGACTTTGCCGCCGATGCGAAACGCCAGGTCCGGCTCATACCGTGCGCGCACTTCACCGGGAAAACTTTCCATCGCCTGGACCGAAGGCTCTGGCTGCACGACCATGGCCGGGCGAACGGTGACTTGGGGCGCCTCTTCGTGACCACACGCAGACAATAAAAACGCCAGACTGACTGGCAACGCGAGGGGCAAGGCATAGCGGAACATGGTGAAGGACCTTTCGCTAATGGTGCTTGGAATAATTATACTGAGCGGTATGTTATTAATAGCAAACTCACCAGTCCAGTAATAAAAGCGCATATGCCTAACAATCTTTCAGCACCCAACGGCCCAGGCCGCCCCAAGGATTTGGCCAAGCGCCAAGCGATCCTCGATGCGGCGAAAATTCTGTTTCTGAGCAAGGGTTATGCGAATACCAGCATGGACGCCGTGGCGGCCGAGGCCGGTGTGTCGAAGCTGACGGTCTACAGCCATTTCAACGACAAGGAGACACTGTTCTCCGCCGCCGTGATGGCCAAGTGCGAAGAGCAGTTGCCGACACTGTTTTTCGAGTTACCGGACGGCACTGCCGTAGAAACGGTGTTGTTGAACATCGCGCGCGGCTTTCATCAGCTGATCAACAGCGACGAATCAGTCAACCTGCACCGGCTGATGATGACGCTGGGTAGCCAGGATCCGAAACTCTCGCTGATCTTCTTCGAGGCCGGCCCCGAGCGCATGCTGCATGGCATGGAGCGGCTGCTGATCAAGGTTGATCAGAGCGGCGCCTTGAGCATCGACAAACCGCGCAATGCGGCCGAGCATTTCTTCTGCCTGCTAAAGGGTGCGGGGAATTTCAGGCTGCTTTATGGCTGCGGCGAGCCGTTGACCGGGGAGGCGGCCGAGAGCCATGTGCAGGAAGTGGTGGGGTTGTTTATGCGAGCGTATCGGCCTGAGCAAGCCTGATAGATAGTGGGTGTCTGGTCCGGCGCCTTCGCGGGCAAGCCACGCTCTTACAGGATCTCCACTAACCCGTAGGAGCGAGGCTTGCCCGCGAATGGGTCTACGCGGTCTTAAGGCTTCAACGCCTTCTTCGGATAAATGTCATACCGACTGGATTTACCATCCAGCGCATGGCTCGGCTTCGGCCCTTCAATGCACGGCGCCTTGCGCGGGCGCTTGACAACCACCCGGTGGCTGGCCAGGGCCAACGCGGCTTCGAGCAATGCAGGGGCATCCGGATCATCGCCGACCAGCGGCCGGAACAGGCGCATTTCCTTCTTCACCAAGGCAGTTTTCTCACGATGGGGAAACATCGGGTCGAGGTAGATCACCTGCGGCGGCTCGCCTTCCCAATTGCGCATCACCTCGATCGAATTGCCCTTGAGCAAGCGCATCCGCGCCACGATCGGCGCCACATCAAAGTCTTCCGCGCCGCGCGCCAGGCCATCTTCAAGCAAAGCGCCAATCAGCGGCTGACGCTCGATCAGGCTCATCTCGCAGCCCAGGCTCGCCAGCACGAACGCATCTTTGCCCAACCCCGCCGTGGCATCCAGCACGCGCGGACGCACGCCTTGGGCAACCCCGACAGCCTTGGCGATCATCTGACCGCTACCGCCGCCGTACAAGCGGCGATGGGCCGCACCGCCCTCGACGAAGTCCACCCGCACCGGCCCCGGAGCGTCCGGGCCCAGTTGTTGCAGCTGCAACCCCAGGTCGCCGACCTGCAAGGCAAACTCACCGTCATCCACCTGCATGGGCAAGCCCAGGCGCTCGGCCCATTGTTCGGCCTGTGGCTGATAAGTCTCGGCCAGGGCCTCGACATGGATGCGGCAGGCCGCAGGTTGCTCAATCATGGGAAAAGGTGCTCAAAAAATTAATGATCGGCAAAAACGGCCGATAACAAAACTATCGAGCATTTTGCCAGAGCTGAGCGTCGACCGAGAGAAATGTCAGACATTCAAACCACATCCGTAGGCTACATCTCGCGCCACGGCGATTTTGGTCTACGAAACTCCCAAGCACTGAGCGGCGTCAGTCACCTGTGGCAAGATTTTTTTGCCCAGGCCCTGGCCGAACAGTCGAGCGATGTGGTGCCTGCATGCGGGACTTTCCCGCCGGTTGATCTCGAGAGCCCGGTCGAGCCGACCGTCGGCAGCGAGCTCTACGCACACATCATTTCCCAGCGCGAATGCGATGTGAAAGAAACCGAGGTCCGCCCGCCGGAGCCACTGTTCCTGCCGATTGCCGAGTTCGACATGGACCTGGCCGACAAACCGTTCCCACCGTTCCCGGCACAAGAAATCGTCGATCAACAGAAGCAACAGGACTTCGAAAGCGCTTGGGTCCGCCCGATCGTGCTCAAGGCCGGTCAACCGCTGCCAGCGCCTGTCGCCGCACCGCAACCGCGTCCGCTGCACCTGCCGATCGCCGAATTCGAACTCGATCTGCTGGACAAGCCATTCCCGCCGTTCTCGCCCGAAGAGCGGGTGGAGCAACAGAAGCAACTCGATTTCGACAACGGCTGGGCTCGCCCGATCGTCCTGCAGAATCTGCGCATCGCCGCCTGACGTTCAATAACAGGCCTTCAGCGACACACCCACCACGGCCCGACATCCACATGAAAGTGATTGCGATGGGCGGCGTTGTAATCCGGGCTCAATACCACACTGAACATGTCGCAGGCGCCATCGCGGACCTGGCGTAAAAACTGTGCGTCCTGATTATCCTTCGGCCAATCCTTGAGCACGTTGATGGATCGGCCATCGGCCAACCGAAACCCGGCGATATCCAGCGCGTTGGCGCTGGCATGCTGGCTGCGTCTGCCGTTTTCGCTGCTGTAGACGTTGCGGCAGGCAAAGCTGCCGAGATGGTCGACACGCGTAACCGCTTGCCCATAGATCGCCTGTGCCGCCGGTTGCAGGGCGTGATGTTCGAACAGGGCGAACGACACCGCCAGGCGACAACTGGCGAGGAAACTGCTGCTCAGGGCCACCTCGCCGCCTTGCACACGCAACGTGTTGATCAACGGGCATGTCGCGTCGGGGCTGTCCGCCTGACGGGTCACGCGCAATCCGGAGCTGCTCAGGGCTTGATCGCACAACTGCGGATCATCGCGCAGGCGCATCAGTTTGTAGCGGGTCAGAAAATTGGGCGCGGCCTTCACGTCCAGCGGCGCCCAAGGATTCCACTGGGGTGGCAGAGAGATCCAGCCGCGCCAGACGCTCACGGCTGCCGCCCCCATGATCAACAGCATAGACAGCAGCCACCACCGAAACCGCATCGTCAGCCTTTGAACAAATGATTGGCCTGAGCGAACGGCATGGATCGCGACGTGAACCCGAACGTGCCCGACGTCTTGATCTCTTCGGCAGCGCGGAAAAACTCGCCATACGCTGCCAGGGCCAGCGCCGATCCGACGCTGATGCGTTTGACGCCCATTTCGCTCAACTGCTCGACCGTCAATTTCAGCCCGCCAGACATCAACACATTGACCGGTTTCGGCGCCACGGCGCGGACCACCGCCAAAACGTCCTCAGCACTGCGCAGACCCGGTGCATAAAGTACGTCGGCACCCGCCTCGGCAAATGCCTGCAAACGGCGAATGGTATCGGCGAGATCAGGATTGCCGTGCAGAAAGTTTTCGGCCCGGGCTGTCAGCACGAAGGGGAATGGCAAGCTGCGAGCTGCCGCCACGGCAGCCTCGATACGTGCAACGGCATGTTCGAAGCAGTAAATCGGCGCTTCTTCACGACCCGTGGCATCTTCGATCGAGCCGCCGACCGCACCAGCCTCTGCTGCACGCAAAATACTCTGTGCGCATTCGGCTGGATCGTCGGCGAAGCCGTTTTCCAGATCGACGGCGACTGGCAGATCAGTTGCCGCGACAATCGCCCGAACGTTTGCCAGGGTGTCGTCCAGCGTCAACGCGCCATCGGGGCGGGCGTTGGAAAAGGCGTAACCGGCACTGGTGGTCGCCAGCGCTTCGAAACCAAGGCTGGCGAGCATTTTCGCCGAGCCAGCGTCCCACGGGTTGGGAATGACAAAAGCGCCCTCGCGTTCGTGCAGTGCTTTGAACGCTTGGGCTCGAAGGGTTTGCGTATCCATTGGCAGGCTCCTGAAAAAGGCAAGGAAACCGCTTCAGAGCAGGCCAAGTTGCTCGGCAGCGGGTTCTCTGTATAGCTCAGGCAGCGGCGGCAGGCCAGGCAAACGCAGCATCAGTTTTACGTGAAAACGTTGCGCCAGTTTGGCGGCCAGTAGATTGTCGGCGGTGTGCAGGAAGATATAAGGCGTGCGGCCCTCTTCGATCCACACGGCGATTTTCTCGACCCACGGCACCAGGAACGGGTCGTTGGCCTCAAGCTGCGGATGGCCGATGAAGCGCACCTGCGGACATTGCGTGAATGCTGCCGGACGGGTTGGCACTCTGGGCTTTTTCGATTGGGCGTGAAGTACCGAGGGATCGGTCGATGTGCAGCTGAACAGCGCTCGGGGATCAAGGCAGATACGCTCGACACCGCGATCGAGCAGCAGGCGATTGAGCCTTCTCTCGGCATCGCCCTTGGCGAAGAATTCGTCATGCCGCACTTCAACCGCCAAAGGCCGGTCCACAGCGTCGATAAAACCGGCAAGCTCTGACAGTCGCTGAGGGGTAAAGCTTTTGGACAGTTGCAGCCACAGCGGTGAAACCCGATCACCAAGGGGGCTGAGCAATTGCAGGAAGGTGTCGGCGGCGGTCAATTGTTCGCGCAGGTCACCGCTGTGGCTGATGTCACCGGGAAACTTGGCCGTGAAGCGAAACTGTTCGGGCATGGTCTCGGCCCAACGCTGCACGGTGGTCGCAGCCGGGCTCGCGTAGAAAGTCGTATTGCCTTCCACGGCGTTGAACACTTGGGAATAGAGATTCAGAAATTCGGCGGGTTTTGCGTCTTGCGGATACAGGTAGTCGCGCCAGGCGTTTTCACTCCAGGACGGACAGCCCAGGTAATAAGGCAGCCGCATCAGATGTACAAGTCTAGGCCCAGCACATCCGAATCCCAATCAACAAAACCGGCGGTGCTCAGGTAGCTGGCCAGGGCCTTCGCGACACTGTTGCTCATGGCACGGTGATAAATCATGTCTTGTTGACGGGCGGGGAGATTACTCAAACGTTGCGCAGAGGCTTTGGCGGCGCGGGCGGCCATTTGCTCTTCGGACGGAATTTCCAGCTCGCCGTCGATATCGACGGACTCGTCCTCTGCCACATGGCCTTTGCGAGGCTTGCGCTTGATGGGATAGGACTGAGAGGGAACGCCGTCTATACGCATGAGTACATGTCCGGTATCAATGATGGCAGTTTAGTGGCGCATAGCCCACTTCGCAAACCGCCGAGTGATAACTAGAACACAGAAAATGGAAAAGGTTTTAAAGCGGGAGTGTAAATCGACGATTGGTTACATCCTTTAGATCGCCTTCGCGGGCAAGTCGGATCGCCGCACCGCTCGCTCCCACAGGGTTTGTGTCGTTCACACATTTTGCGGTTGACCCAAAACCTGTGGGAGCGAGCGGTGCGGCGATCCGACTTGCCCGCGAAGGGCCGACTCGAACTCTGGGAATTAACGCGCCTTGGGCGTCGCAACCTTATCGCGCAAATAAACCGGCTGCGCCTCATCAGCCACAATCGCTTCGCCGCGCGCCCAGGCAAAACGTGCCAGGGTCAGCAGGTCTTCAGCGTGAGGCAGCATGCCCGCATCCTGCCCGGTCAGGCTCACGGCGATACGCTCGGCATAACCCCAGCCAGTGCCGGCGCCAAACCACTCACCGCTGGCGTCAGCCGGCAACGCTGCCACTTCCGGCGGCAACACCGCTTCATTGCCGACCAATCGCATCTCCCCCGCCGTTTCGCGGTAGCAACCCCAATACACCTCATCCATCCGCGCATCGATGGCGGCCGCGACCTGGCTCGCGCCGTGTTCGCGATACGCCCGTTGCGCCAACACGGCCAGG
Source organism: Pseudomonas sp. ZS1P83 (assembly GCF_054897825.1). NCBI lineage: Bacteria > Pseudomonadati > Pseudomonadota > Gammaproteobacteria > Pseudomonadales > Pseudomonadaceae > Pseudomonas > Pseudomonas sp. ZS1P83. The sequence continues at coordinate 439,522 of NZ_CM142706.1, read as the reverse complement.
TTGGAAACCGGCAGCACCGGGCGATCCAGCGCAAACGCCAGGCCCTGCACCACGCCGATGGCGATCCGCACGCCGGTGAACGCACCCGGACCACGTCCGAAAGCGATCGCATCGACCGCTTGCAGAGTGGTCCCGGCATCCGCCAGCAGTTGCTGAATCATCGGCAGCAACTTCTGCGCATGCAGGCGCGGGATCACCTCGTAATGGCTCGTGACTTTGCCGTCATGCAGCAAGGCAACGGAGCAAGCTTCAGTCGCGGTGTCCAGGGCCAGCAAGGTGCTCATCGATGTTTCCGTAAGAGAGTTCAGAAAAAGTTCGCCAGTATAAACAACTACGGCCCGCAAGCGGGCCGTAGAAGATGAAGCAGTTTTCAGTTCAGTGCTTCAAGCACCTTGCCGGTGATCGCTTCAACGGAGCCGACGCCAGCGATGTGGCTGTACTTCGGCTTGCCCTGATCAGCGGCCAGGTTCTGGTAGAACGCTACCAGTGGCTTGGTCTGGGAATGGTAGACCGACAGGCGATGACGCACGGTTTCTTCGGTATCGTCCTTGCGCTGCACCAGTGCTTCACCGGTGATGTCGTCTTTACCGGCGATTTTCGGCGGGTTGTAGACGGTGTGGTACACGCGGCCGCTGGCTTCGTGAACACGACGCCCGGCGATACGCTGCACGATTTCTTCGTCGTCGACGGCGATTTCGACCACGTGATCCAGCTCGACGCCGGCTTTCACCAGGGCTTCAGCCTGAGGGATGGTGCGCGGGAAACCGTCGAACAGAAAACCGTTCTCGCAATCAGCCTGGCTGATGCGTTCCTTGACCAGGTTGATGATCAGATCATCGGAAACCAGACCACCGCTGTCCATGACGCTCTTGGCGATCAGGCCCAGCTCGGTGCCGGCCTTGACCGCAGCACGCAGCATGTCGCCGGTGGAAATTTGCGGGATACCGAATTTTTCGGTGATGAACTTAGCCTGAGTACCTTTACCGGCCCCGGGAGCTCCCAGCAGAATGACGCGCATCGATGTGCTCCTCAATTTTTATATGGATAACGTCAGATTCGCCTCGTGGGGCCAATCTCAAAAAAGGGTCGTGACCGCCCAAACGGCCAAAGGCTGATCAAGATACACAGCAGGCCCAGACCACACAAGCCGCCGAAAGTCGGAGAAACCCGCGCCTGATGTGACCTTTCGTCGGGGTACCCCAAGTCGCAACCCCATCACTAACTGTCGCCTGGCAGCACTTTTCAACCCCTCGCCCACGGGCACTCGACGCTCGCGCCGAGTGCCTTCCCCCACGACGAAAACCTCAGCCGGTATTACGCAAACCGGCGGCAATCCCCGCCACAGACACCAGCAGCGCCTGTTCTACCGGGCTGTCCTGTGCCACTTCCTGTTGTCGCGAACGCGCCAACAACTCGGCCTGCAATAGATGAAGAGGGTCGAGGTAAGTGTTGCGCAAGCGGATGAATTCAAGCGTGGCTGGGCTATGTGCCATTAGCTGCGACTGACCAGTCAACCCAAGGACCACCGAGCAAGCCTGCGACAATAGGTCGCGTAAATGCGCACCCAAAGGGAGCAGATCCGGCTCGACCAAGCGCTCATCGTAGGACCGGGCGATATCGGTATCGGCTTTGGCCAGCACCATTTCCAGCATATCGATGCGCGTGCGGAAGAACGGCCACTGCTCGCGCATCTGCCCCAGCAGCTCGCCTTCGCCGCGCTCCAGCGCCTTGCTCAACGCCGCTTCCCAGCCGAGCCAGGCCGGCAGCATCAGACGCGTCTGGGTCCAGCCGAAGATCCACGGGATCGCCCGCAAGCTTTCAATCCCGCCGGCGCGACGCTTGGCCGGGCGACTGCCCAGCGGCAAGCGTCCGAGTTCCTGTTCCGGGGTGGACTGACGGAAATACTCAACGAACTGCGGGTTTTCCCGCACCACGGCGCGATAAGCACTGACACCATCCGCAGCCAACTCGTCCATCAAATGGCGCCAGGCAGGCTCCGGTGGAGGCGGCGGCAGCAAGGTCGCTTCCAATACCGCTGCCAGGTACAGATTGAGATTCTGCTCGGCGATGTCCGGTAGACCGAATTTGAAACGAATCATTTCCCCTTGCTCGGTGGTACGGAAACGCCCCGCCACCGAACCCGGCGGCTGCGACAGAATCGCCGCGTGAGCCGGACCGCCACCACGACCCACGGTGCCGCCACGACCGTGAAACAACAACAGCTCCACTTGCTGCTCGCGGCAGATGTCGACCAAGCGCTCCTGCGCCCGATATTGCGCCCAAGCCGCCGCCGTCGTGCCGGCGTCCTTGGCCGAGTCGGAGTAGCCGATCATCACTTCCTGCGGCCCTTGCAGGCGCGCGCGATAACCCGGCAACAGCAACAGCTTTTCGATCACCGGGCCGGCGTTGTCGAGGTCGGCAAGGGTTTCGAACAACGGCACCACGCGCATCGGCCGCAACACGCCAGCTTCTTTGAGCAGCAGTTGCACGGCCAGCACGTCGGAAGCGGCGCCGGCCATGGAGATCACATAAGAACCGAGCGATGCGCCCGGTGCCGCGGCGATTTCCCGGCAGGTCGCCAGCACCTCGGCGGTGTCCGCCGACGGTTTGAAATACGCCGGCAGCAGCGGCCGGCGGTTGTTCAGTTCACGCATCAGGAAAGTGATGCGCTCCTCCTCGCTCCAGTCTTCGTAACGACCGAGGCCGAGGTAGTCAGTGACTTCAGTCATGGCCGCGATATGCCGCGACGAGTCCTGTCGCACATCGAGCCGCACCAGGAACAGCCCGAACGTCACCGCCCGGCGCAAGCAATCGAGCAGCGGCCCATCGGCAATCACGCCCATGCCGCATTCATGCAGCGAGTGGTAGCACAGCTCCAGCGGATCGAGCAGCTCGCGGTTGTTTTGCAACACATCGGCCGTTGCTGGCGTGGCTGCCGTCAACGAGGCGTGAGCCCAGTTACGCGTCGCGCGCAGGCGCTCACGCAACTGTTTAAGGACCGCGCGATAGGGTTCGGCGCTGTCCCCGGCCTTGGCCTTCAAATCGTCGCTGGCCTGCTGCATCGACAACTCGGCCGCCAGGTGATCGACATCACGCAGGTACAAATCGGCGGCCATCCAACGCGCCAGCAGCAAGACTTCACGGGTGACGGCGGCGGTCACGTTCGGGTTGCCGTCCCGGTCGCCGCCCATCCACGAGGCAAAGCGAATCGGTGCCGCTTCCAGCGGCAAATGCAGGCCGGTGGCGTCATGCAGCGCTTTATCGGCCTTGCGCAAATAATTGGGGATCGCCTGCCACAGCGAATGCTCGATCACCGCGAAGCCCCATTTGGCTTCATCGACGGGCGTCGGGCGGGTGCGGCGGATTTCTTCGGTGTGCCAGGCTTCGGCGATCAGGCGCTGCAACTTCGCGTGGATCTGCTCGCGCTCGGCAGTGGTCAGGTCGCGATGGTCCTGGGCGGCCAGCTGCGCGGCAATGGCGTCGTACTTCTGGATCAGCGTGCGGCGCGCCACTTCGGTCGGATGAGCGGTGAGGACCAGTTCAATCTCCAGCCGCCCCAGTTGCCGGGCCAGGGATTCGGCACCATGGCCTTCGGCAAGCAGGCGAGCCAGCAATTCCGGCAGCACTCGCGCTTCGAATGGCGCCGGCTGCGACTCTTCGCGACGGTGAATCAACTGATATTGCTCGGCGATATTGGCCAGGTTGAGAAACTGGTTGAATGCCCGCGCCACCGGCAGCAACTCTTCTTCGCTCAATTGGTTGAGGCTGGCGCTCAGTTCAGCGTCCATCGAACCGCGACGGTCGGCTTTGGCGCCCTTGCGGATCTGCTCGATCTTGTCGAGAAAGCCGTCCCCGTACTGTTCACGAATGGTGTTGCCCAACAGCTCACCCAACAGGTGAACATCCTCGCGCAAGCGTGCATCAATATCGGTCATCAGCAGTTCTCCAGCGAAAATCCGGGTGACTAAGGGGCCATGCTCTTGAGTTAGAGAGTGCCGCTGTAAAGCGGTTCTTACAAGCAGACGGCGAAGGGAATGCTGTTCACCTGAGAAAGTTTTGGGATTGGGGATTGGGGATTGGGGATTGGGGATTGGTGGGGTACATATCCGTTTCTGCGGTGATGGCTGCTGGCGGTTTCGCTTTTACAGCCATCCCTTTCAAGGTCTTTGATAAAATCCCCCAAAACTCCAGTCAGGACAACGAGACGATGTGGGCAGAGGTTGTAGCGCGGTTCGAGAAAAAAGCACCGGCCAGTGTCATGGCCAAATTGGTTTTGGAGCAGGCCGTTGCGCCCGAGTGGGTCGATCAGGTGTTCGAAGAACATCGTCAACGGCAGTATCCGCGTGAGCTTTTGTTTTCGACCATCGTTGAGCTGATGTCCCTCGTTTCACTGGGTTTGCGACCCTCGCTACATGCCGCGGCGCGGCAGATGGAAGATCTTCCCGTCAGCTTGGCTGCGCTTTATGACAAGGTCAGCCGCACGGAGCCCGCGCTGCTGCGTGCGTTGGTAGTCGGCAGTGCGCAACGCCTGGCTCCGACAATTGAAGAATTGGGCTGCTCGGCCATTTTGCCTGGCTGGCAACTGCGGGTTGTTGACGGCAACCACCTGCCTTCCAGCGAAAAACGTCTGGGCGCTTTGCGCCGTGAACGCGGTGCCGCCCGGCCTGGTTTTTCCGTTGTGGTTTATGACCCTGATCTGGACCAGGTCGTCGACCTTCAGCCCTGCGAAGATGCTTACGCGAGTGAGCGCGTCAGCGTGCTGCCCTTGCTGGAAAAGGCCCGCGCGGGCCAGCTGTGGATGGCTGATCGACTTTACTGCACGCTCCCGGTCATGGAGGCCTGCGAAGAGACCGGGGCCTCATTCATTATCCGCGAACAAAGCAAGCATCCACGCCTGCTTAAGGAAAGCGACTGGCAGCAGCCTGTTGCGGTCGCGACAGGCAGCGTGCGCGAGCAAACCATCGAAGTAAAAGGTGGGCGCCAGTGGCGGCGTGTCGAATTGAGCCTGCACACCCCCACCGAATCAGGCGACACCGCATTGCTGTTTTGGAGCAACTTGCCCGAGACCATCAGCGCTGAGCAAATCGCCGATTTGTACCGTCGTCGCTGGAGTATTGAAGGAATGTTTCAGCGCCTGGAGTCGGTGCTGGAAAGCGAAATCAAAACCTTGGGCAACCCCAAGGCCGCCCTGTTGGGGTTTGCGTCGGCCGTGCTGGCTTACAACGTCTTGTCGGTGCTTAAGCGCAGCGTTGAACAGGCTCATCGCCAGACCCAGCCCGAAGACTGGGAAGCTTCGATCTTCCACCTGACGGTACAAGTACGCAGCGGTTACGAGGGCCTGCAGATTGCCTTGCCGCCAGAGCACTTAGCCATCCCAATCCGCGCAGGAGGGCTGGCTCAGCACTTGCTGGCGCTGGCTAAAAACATCCCGCCCAAATCCGTCGCCAAAAGCAAACGAGGTCCGAAAGTGCCGAAACCCAAGGAATGGCTGGAAGGCAAGGCAGTGAATGCTCACGTGTCGACAGATAGGGTGCTCAAGGCCGCCAAGGTCAAAAGACCTTGAAAGGGATGGCTTTTACAGCGAGTCACTTGGAAATACGGAATGCCGCCCAACCCCAAGTAACCAAGGGCTCCTGCCCCGCCATTCGGTGCCTCGCCTAGGCTCGGCATGCCCTCACTCCGGCATTGCTCCGGGGGCCCGCCGCCATCGGCCATCCATGGCCGGGGGCGGCTACCGCGGCATCCTTGCCGCGGTGCCCCCTGCGCAACGCCTGCGTTCGGCCTCTGGGAAAGGGGCAACAGATCAAAATCAAAAGCCAAAGCCAAAGCCAAAGCAACGACAACGACAACGACAACGACAACGACAAGATCAACAGCTTCGCGAGCAGGCTCGCTCCCACATAAAGCAGATCAGCGTACGGCTTTCGCTCTTCACCACTCAACAGGCCGAGCGTTAGCTCGCCTGCAGCTTTTGACCTTGAGGCACCGCCCTATATCGAGAGGCTTCGTTCCGGTTCTGCGCAGTGGGCAACCCGGCATGGATGCCGGGTTAGCCGCCCCCGGCCATGGATGGCCGATGGCGGCGGGCCCACGGAGCAGGACCGGAGCGCGGGCATGCCGAGCCTAAGCGAGGCACCGAACGAAAGGGGCAAGAGCCCTTGGTTACTTGGGGTTGGGCGGCATTCCGTATTTCCAAGTGACTCGCTGTAAAAGCGAAACCAATAGCCGCCGCTACCGCAAAAACGGATATACACCCAATCCCCCCCAACGTTCACCATTAGACGACGAAGGGACTTTAAACCTTGGGCGTTAAAGCTAGTCTGAAGAATAAGCCGTACAACGGCTGCAGCCGGCTTTGCCGGACACTGACACTGCCTGCCACGAGCAGGTACGCAATGAGGTCATTATGAAAATCCGCGAGCTTGCCCATCACTGGGAAGAAAACGCCAAGGGTCGGCTGACCGATACCGAATACTCAATTCATCTGGATGTGGAGTCCGCCGCGCGGCTGGCGGCAATTATCGAGATGTACCCCAAACGACACCCCGAAGAACTGCTCGGCGAGCTGATCGGCGCCGCGCTTGAAGAGCTCGAAAAGAGCTTCCCGTATGTGAAGGGCTCAACAGTCGTAGCCACTGACGAAGAAGGTGATCCGCTGTACGAAGACGTCGGTCCGACTCCGCGCTTTCTCGCGTTGTCCCGTCGTCATTTGCACGTTTTGTCGGCCGTTGACGACAAACAGAAACACTGATTTCCGCGCCTATTTCCCCCTCAAAAAATGTGCATTCCTGGCCCTGTACAGGGCTGGGAATACAGCTATGCGCAGTGAAAATTCCCGGTTTAGAGCCGTGTCCGTTCGGTCAAAGTTTTTTCAGGCAATGGGCCATATTCTCTGAACTTTTGAAAAACGCCTCGGGTCACACCCATTAACCACGCCTGGGACGGCCGTTTCAAAACACCCCCGGAAATTGAAGGTTGCGGCTCCTTGCCCAGGATGGATTTTTAAGTTTTTCAGGAGTTATTCCAATGGAGTTGAAGACCATGAAAACCAGAACTGCCAAATCCTTGTTTCCCCCTCTGCGTAGCCTGAAACTGGCTGCACTGGCAATTGGCAGCAGCCTCGTTCTGGCCGGTTGTGCCGGCAACCCGCCAAGCGAGCAATTCGCCGTGACGGAATCGGCGGTCAACAGTGCCGTCAGTGCCGGCGGTACCGAATTCGCGGCAGTAGAGATGAAGTCCGCCCAGGACAAGCTCAAACAAGCCGAAATCGCCATGCACGACAAGAAGTATGACGAAGCCAAGACCCTCGCCGAACAGGCCGAGTGGGACGCTCGAGTGGCTGAACGCAAAGCCCAGGCGCTGAAAGCCGAGCAGGCTGTGAAGGACTCTCAGAAAGGGGTTCAGGAACTGCGTCAGGAAAGCCAGCGCACGGTGCAATAAGCGGCGCGGCACGACGCACTTCTTACTCGACTAAAAGGACGAAACCATGATGCGCAAACAATTGATGATCCCTGCCCTGCTGGCCGCAAGCGTTGCACTGGCCGCCTGCTCCACCCCGCCTAACGCGAACCTGGAACAGGCCCGTACCAACTACACCGGCCTGCAAACCAACCCGCAATCCAGCAAAGTCGCGGCGCTGGAAACCAAAGAAGCCAGCGATTACCTGGACAAGGCCGACAAGGCTTACATGGACAAAGAGAACCAGGCCAAGGTCGACCAACTGGCTTACCTGACCAATCAACGTGTTGAAGTGGCGAAGCAGACCATCGCGCTGCGCACCGCCGAAGCCAATCTGAAAAATGCCTCTGCGCAACGGGCCCAGGCCCGTCTGGACGCACGCGACGCGCAGATCAAGCAGTTGCAGGACAGCCTGAACGCCAAGCAGACCGATCGCGGCACGCTGGTAACGTTCGGTGACGTGCTGTTCGCCACCAACAAGGCCGAGCTGAAATCCAGCGGTCTGGTGAATATCAACAAACTGGCCCAGTTCCTTCAGGAAAACCCGGACCGTAAAGTGATTATCGAAGGCTACACCGACAGCACGGGTGCGCCGAACTACAACCAGTCGCTGTCCGAACGCCGTGCGACTTCCGTGCAGGTGGCCTTGATCAAGATGGGTGTAGATCCAGCGCGCATCGTGGCCCAGGGTTATGGCAAGGAATACCCGGTGGCCGAGAACACCAGCGTTTCGGGTCGCGCGATGAACCGTCGGGTGGAAGTGACCATTTCCAACGACAACCAGCCGGTGATCCCGCGTTCGGCTATTAGCTCGAACTAAGCATCGTCTGCTGAAACACAAAAGCCCCGCCTGATCTGATCAGGCGGGGCTTTCTGTTTGGTTTTTCGTAGGAGCGAAGCTTGCTCGCGAAGAAGGCAACTCAGTCTTTCAGATGTACCGCGTTATCGTTCTTCGCGGGCAAGTCGAATCGTCGCACCGCTCGCTCCTACAGGGTTTTTTATTGCTCAAGTTTCTGCGGGGTTTCCTGACCTATGCAGCGCACGGCTTTTTTCTTGTTGTTGACCAACACACCACTCAGGCCTTTCTGTTCGGTGTCGAACATCACCAGCACGCCATCGATGCACTGGGCGACTTGCGGGGCCGGCTCCAGGGAGACTTTGTAGTCTTCGCCCGGCACAGTCTTTAGCAGGGTGAAGTCGCTGAGCAACAGCGCATCTTCGGGTTTGGCGAAGTGCAGGTAGCCGTAGAACCACAGGGCCCCGACAGTGCCGAGGATGCTGCAGATACCGGTGATGATCAGCGGGATGGCGTTACGTTCTTCACTCATTGCGGACTCTCTGGTGGTTCATCTTCAGAATTTTTCGGCGCCGGGTAATTCGGGACTTCACCCAGTCGGCGCAAACCGTTGAAATGTTGCGGGTCTTCGAGATAACGCAGCATGACTTTGCGCCAGACCGGGTCGGCGAACGTCTGCACATGACCTCCACGGGTCAGTTGCAGCACTCGCGGCGGCGGCGCAGCTTGATACAGACGGATGCCGTTGGAAAGGGGCACGATCGGATCGTCGATGCTGTGGTAGATCAGTTTCGGTACGCCGCCCAGCTGCGCCATGGAATTGATCGCGCTGTCGCCGTCCGGTACCAGCCACGACAACGGCACCTGGAACGGCCAGGTCAGCCAGGAAATACTCAGGGCAAACCGGCCGATACTGCGATAACTGGCAGGCACGCCGTCGAGGACGATGGCTTTGAGTTGTTTCTGGCGCTCGGGATGCTGAACCAGATAATGCACGGCCATCGAACCGCCGAGGCTTTGGCCCAGAAGTATCAGCGGTTTGCCTTTGACTTCCGGTGCCTGGTCGAGCCATTTGAACGCGGCGTCGATGTCTTGATAGATCGCCGGCAGGCTCGGTTCCCCCTCGGACAAACCATAACCGCGATAGTCCACCAGCAGCACTTGATAACCCTGTGCCGGCAACCACCAGCTCCCACCCAGGTGCAAGGGTAGATTGCCGCCGTTGCCATGCAGATGCAGCACGGTGCCTTTGACCTCAATACCTTTTTTCGCCGGCAACCACCAGCCGTGCAGCTTGAGGCCGTCGGCGGTGGTGAGAGTGACGTCGCGGAATTCGAGTTTGGCTTTTACCGGAGTGAACAACTGGCCGGGCTCGGGGTAGAACAGCAGTGAGCTGCAACCGCTCAAGGTCAGAAGAAGGCAGGCAATGCCGAGGATTCTCATCCTGTGAAACCTCGCAAAAGTTGAGCTGATGATCGTTCCCACGCTCTGCGTGGGAATGCCGCCATGGACGCTCCGCGTCCTCTGTGACGCAGAGCGTCACGGGATGCATTCCCACGCGGAGCGTGGGAACGATCTGTATCAAAGGATATTGGAATAGTCCGCTTCGATCCGGTCCAGGCTCAGGTGATTGAGGAAGTTGGAGAAGCACATCCACGCCGACAGCGCGTTCAGGTCACGGAACTGATCCGGAAGATACTTCGGTGCCACCACCAGTCCTTCATCCACCAACTGGCGCAACGTCCGCATGTCTTCCAGCGTGGTCTTGCCACAAAACAGCAGTGGTATCTGCTCGAGTTTGCCTTTACGCACGGCCAACTGAATGTAGTTGTAAACCATGATAAAGCCCTTGAGGTAGGACAAGTCTTTGGTAAATGGCAGCCCATTCGGCACCGAGCCGCGGAAAACCCGACTGGCGTTGCCGTAGCTTTCGGCCATTTCGAAACCCTGCTCGCGGAAGAACTCGAAGATCTGCAGGAAGTCCGCGCCCTCCTCCACCATATGAATGGCGCGGGTGCGGTTGGTCAGTTTGCGTAGACGACTCGGGTAGGAGGCGAAAGTGATGATTTCCATCAGAATCGCCAGGCCTTCCTGAGTCACCGTCGACGAGGGCGGGCCTTTGGAGAGGAAGGTGCAGATCGGCTGGTTCAGACCATTTAGCGTGGTCCCGACGTGTACCAATCCTTCGTGGACTTCAAGGGCGCGCACGTCACGCTCGTTGAACATCGCGTCGGCGCGAATCTTGATGTAGTCGGCGCCGGCCGCCGCATCGGCGACGATCCCGTCGGACTCGAACACCCGAATGGTTTCCTCGGCCTCGCCAAACACCTTGTTCAACCGATGTTGCAGCAGGCTGACGGCTTCCTTGGCGGTGAGGGTTTTCGGTTCGTCCTTCAGATCTCCACGGCCGTCGATGTTGTTCAGGTAATCGGAAAGCATCAGCCCCAGGTCGGCCAGGGTCGGGTCGCCGGCGTGGAACGCGTCGGACGCGGCGCCGTACAACTCCTGGGAAATCAGCCCGAAATCCTCGGTGCCGCGCGCTTCGAGCATGCGCACCACCATCCGGTATTCCTTGCACATGCGGCGCATGATCTGGCCGACCGGGTTGAATTGACCCAGCTGACGGGTGATGTCGCGCTCGATGTTCTGGAATTCCAGTTTCACTTTGCTGGAGTCAAAAGACAGCGGCCGACTGAGGTAATAGTCGCGGTCCACGGCCGGCATTTCCTTGCCCTTGGCCTTGAGGAAACCCTTGCGGATGCCGTCGTCCCACTTGACCGCATCGAGGACGCGAATCGGCGTCTGCGCCAGCACAATGCGATCGGACAAAATGCGTATCGTCTGCTGGTAATCGTCCACCCGAAACTCCTGTAGAAAAACCGTTACGTGCTGGGTTATTTGGCTTTGGCCGGGCGCTGGTAGCGCACCGCTTCGATGAACACATCGGAATTGGCCGGGTCGTCGAGGTAGGCGAACACCTGGTCCAGGTTGTTGTTGATCAACACGCCGTCGCCATCGTCGGTCTGGAAGCCTTCGCCACTCAGGACTTTCTGCCCCAGGGCCTGGTTGATTTGCTCGAGGTCGAGGTTGTAGACCACCAACTCATGCTTATCGGTGAGTTCGAAACCGGCGATAGTGAAGTGCCCACCGAATCGCGCCGGCACCTTCGCCGACAGGTACCAGCGACTACCATGGCGGGTCACCGTGAAGGGGTAGGCTTCGCGTTCCTTGGGTTTAGCCTTGAAGTAGCTGACTGCCTGATAGTGGTTGTCGCCAATGCGCGTCAGCTCCAGGTTAAGCGGCTCGCCCCAGGCATTGGTGCTGGTCCATTTGCCGAGCAACCCTTTGGGCGCGGGTTCACTCGAGGGCAGCGGCTCCTTGAAGGTCACCAGACAGCCACTGAGCAGCAGGAACGACAAGGCGATCACAACGAAACGCCAGGCTTTCATTCAACACTCCCTATGAACACACGCGGACCTCAAGTGAACACCGCCTCCCCTGTAGGAGCGAGGCTTGCCCGCGAAAGCGGTTTAACATTCAACAACTACGTTGACTGACACATCGCTTTCGCGGGCAAGCCTCGCTCCTACAGGGTGTAGCTGCGCCGCGAGGGTTACACCGACGCCAATACCAAATGCATGTAGCGGGTCAGGATGCCGAGCATTTCGGCTTCGGCGACAGGCTCGGCGGCGTTGAGCAGGCCCTGATATTCCATCCGTCCGATAATCGCCGTCAACACTTTGGCATCCTGTTGTGGCTCGCGCGAACCCAACACCTCGAAGAAATGGCAAGTGCCTTGCAGAAGAATCTGCTGATGCGAGCGCACCAACATTGCCAGGCGCGGGTTCAACAGAGCTTCCTGACGGAACGCCTGCTCGGCCATCAAGTGTTCGCGACGGTTGTGTAATTGACGCTGCACATAATCAGCGGTCAGGCGCGCAATGTCGTCAGCCAGCTGTGAACGGGCTTCAGGGCTGCCATCGCCATAAGCAACCATTTCACGCAGCAAGCCTTCGTTGCCGGCCCACAACTTGGCCATGAACGCCGCGCTGCGTTCCACGTATTGGGCAAAGGTATCGGTGAGCAAGTCATCGATATCCTTGAAATAGTAAGTCGTAGCCGACAGCGGCACACCGGCCTCGGCAGCCACCGCGCGATGACGCACAGCCCGCACGCCATCGCGCACGACAATGCGCATTGCCGCATCGAGAATGTCCTGTCGACGCTGCTCGCTGCCCTGTCGGCTGGCCTTGCGGCCCTGGTACTGAACACTTTCAGCGACCGCAGTGGCGACGTCCGCTGCACCCTCTTGAGCAATTGCACGGTTCACGACAGGTATTCCTCTCTTACTTCAAAAGTAACCAATTGATACGTTTGTACCAGACAGGCAATAAAAAGCCGCCTGTTTTAGGCGGCTTTTTAGTTGAAACATTTACGCTTGCGGCCGCATGTGCGGGAACAAGATCACGTCGCGGATCGACGGGGAGTTGGTCAGCAGCATCACCAGACGGTCGATGCCGATACCTTCACCAGCCGTTGGCGGCATGCCGTACTCCAACGCGCGAACGAAGTCGGCGTCGTAGTGCATGGCTTCGTCATCGCCGGCGTCCTTGTCGGCCACCTGCGCCATGAAGCGCTCGGCCTGGTCTTCCGCGTCGTTCAACTCGGAGTAGGCGTTGGCGATTTCGCGGCCACCGATGAACAGTTCGAAACGGTCGGTGACGTTCGGGTTCTCGTCGTTACGACGGGCCAGCGGCGACACTTCGAACGGGTACTGAGTGATGAAGTGCGGCTGCTCCAGCTTGTGCTCGACCAGCTCTTCGAAAATCATCACCTGCAGTTTGCCCAGACCTTCGAAGCCCAGCACCTTGGCGCCGGCCTTCTTGGCGATTGCGCGGGCCTTGTCGATGTCGGTCAGGTCGTCAGCGGTCAGCTCAGGGTTGTACTTGAGGATCGAGTCGAACACCGACAGACGCACGAACGGTTCGCCGAAGTGGAACACTTTGTCGCCGTATGGGACGTCGGTGCTGCCCAGAACCAGCTGAGCCAGCTCGCGGAACAGTTCTTCGGTCAGGTCCATGTTGTCTTCGTAGTCGGCGTAAGCCTGGTAGAACTCCAACATGGTGAATTCTGGGTTGTGACGCGTCGAAACGCCTTCGTTACGGAAGTTGCGGTTGATCTCGAACACTTTCTCGAAGCCACCAACAACGAGGCGCTTGAGGTACAGCTCCGGCGCAATACGCAGGAACATTCCCATGTCCAGCGCGTTGTGGTGAGTCTCGAACGGCTTGGCTGCAGCACCACCGGGGATGGTTTGCAGCATCGGCGTTTCGACTTCCAGGAAGTCACGCTGCATCAGGAAGCTGCGGATGTGCGCAATCACTTGCGAACGAACGCGAAAGGTCTGGCGCACGTCTTCGTTGACGATCAGGTCAACGTAACGCTGGCGATAGCGCTGCTCGGTGTCGGACAGGCCGTGGTGCTTGTCCGGCAACGGGCGCAGGGACTTGGTCAGCAGGCGCACGCTGGTCATTTCGACGTACAGGTCGCCCTTGCCGGAACGCGCCAGGGTGCCTTCAGCGGCGATGATGTCGCCCAGGTCCCAGGTTTTCACCGCGGCCAGGGTTTCTTCGGACAGGGTTTTACGGTTGACGTAAACCTGAATGCGCCCGGACATGTCCTGGATCACCATGAACGAACCACGGTTGAGCATGAGACGACCGGCAACCTTGACCGCGATTGCAGCCTCTGCCAACTCTTCCTTGGTCTTGTCCGCGTACTGTTTCTGCAAGTCTTCGCAGTAGTTGTCGCGGCGGAAGTCGTTCGGGAAGGCATTGCCCTTGGCGCGCTCGGCAGCCAGCTTTTCCTTGCGCAGGGCGATCAGGGAGTTTTCTTCCTGTTGCAGGGCTTGCGGGTCGAGTTCTAGGTCGCTCATGTCTTTAAAAATTCCATCACAGGTTCGTTGCCCCCACCGGTGGCAGGGGACTTAAGGTCTTGACTGGCGGTTTACAGGCCTTGCTTCAGGCTGGCCACCAGGTATTCGTCGATGTCGCCGTCGAGCACCTTGTCGCAGTCACTGCGTTCGACGTTAGTACGCAAATCCTTGATTCGCGACTGGTCGAGCACGTAGGAGCGAATCTGGTGACCCCAGCCGATGTCCGACTTGGTGTCTTCCAGGGCCTGGGAGGCGGCGTTGCGTTTCTGCACTTCCTGCTCGTACAAGCGCGCCCGCAACATTTTCATCGCGGTGTCTTTGTTGGCGTGCTGGGAGCGTTCGTTCTGGCAGCAGACCACGGTGTTGGTCGGTACGTGCGTGATACGTACGGCCGAGTCGGTGGTGTTTACGTGCTGACCACCGGCACCGGAGGAACGGTAGGTGTCGATGCGCAGGTCCGACGGGTTGATGTCGATTTCGATGTTGTCATCGATTTCCGGCGACACGAACACGGCCGAGAACGAGGTGTGGCGACGGTTACCGGAGTCGTACGGGCTCTTGCGCACCAGACGGTGCACGCCGATTTCGGTACGCAACCAGCCAAAGGCGTATTCGCCCTTGATGTGGAGGGTGGCGCCCTTGATCCCGGCGACTTCACCGGCCGACAGCTCCATGATGGTCGCGTCGAAACCGCGTTTGTCGGCCCAGCGCAGGTACATGCGCAGCAGGATGTTGGCCCAGTCTTGGGCCTCGGTGCCGCCGGAGCCGGCCTGGATGTCCAGGTAGGCGTTGTTGGCGTCCATCTCACCGCTGAACATGCGACGGAATTCGAGTTTTTCCAGGGACTCGCGCAGACGCTCGACTTCGGCAGCAACGTCATCGACGGCGGCCTGGTCTTCTTCTTCGGCGGACATCAGCAGCAGGTCTTTGGCGTCGGCCAGGCCTGTGTGCATTTCGTCGAGGGTTTCGACGATCTGAGCCAGCAGGGACCGCTCGCGGCCCAGCTCCTGAGCGTACGTCGGATTGTTCCAGACATTCGGATCTTCAAGCTCGCGATTGACTTCAGTCAGACGCTCATGCTTTTGATCGTAGTCAAAGATACCCCCGAATAGTTTCGGAGCGCTCGGACAGGTCCTTGATACTGTTAAGGATCGGGTTGATTTCCATGGCGGGCAGCACTCGTTGGCGAACTTTTGAAAGCCGGCGAGTATAACGTAATCAGGCTGTCACGGCAGCCCGCCTGGCGGCTTTAGGGGCGAATGAACCTGATGGTTCATTCGATACCCACCTGATTACGCCCATTGTTCTTCGCCAGATACAGCCCCTTGTCCGCCGCCAAGATCAATTGCCGGCAATCGCCGCCCGGTTGCGGGGTCATGGTCGACAGACCGATGCTGATGGTCAAACTCGAACCTTCGGCCGGGAAAATGTGCGGGATCTTCAGCGCCGCAACGGTCTGGCGGAGCTTTTCCGCGACCAGTCGCGCGCCGCCCGGCGAAGTATTGGGCAGCACCAGAACAAACTCTTCGCCGCCGTAACGGGCCGGCAGGTCCGAAGGCCGCGAACCGGCATCACGAATCGCCGTGGCCACTTTGCACAAGGCTTCATCGCCTTCAAGGTGGCCGAAGCTGTCGTTGAAGGACTTGAAGTAGTCGACATCGATCATCAGCAGCGACAGTTGGGTCTGGTCACGCAGCGAGCGGCGCCACTCCAGCTCCAGGTATTCGTCGAAATGCCGGCGGTTCGACAGCCCGGTCAGGCCGTCGGAGTTCATCAAGCGTTGCAGCACCAGATTGGTGTCGAGCAACTGCTGCTGGCTGACCCGCAACGCGCGGTACGCCGCGTCACGCTGCAGCAAGGTCATGAAGGAGCGCGAGTGGTAGCGAATGCGCGCCACCAGTTCGATGTTGTCCGGCAGCTTGACCAGGTAATCATTGGCCCCGGCCGCAAATGCCGCGCTCTTGATCAGCGGGTCTTCCTTGGTCGACAGGACAATGATCGGGATGTCCTTGGTCGCCGGATGGTTGCGGTACTCGCGCACCAGGCTCAAGCCGTCAAGACCGGGCATCACCAGATCCTGGAGGATCACCGTCGGTTTGATGCGGATCGCCTGGGCGATGGCCTGGTGGGGGTCGGAGCAGAAGTGGAAGTCGATATTGTCTTCGTTCGACAACCCGCGACGCACCGCCTCGCCGATCATCGCCTGATCGTCTACCAACAACACCATGGCGGCGTTTTCGTCGGTTTTGAAGTCATCGAGCTGTAAATCATTCATAGGCAGTCACCTGAGTACTACTTGGGCCAGGATTGCTGTGAAAATTCTTCATTTGGGGAATATCTCCAGCAATCGTGGCGCTATTTTGTCCAGTGGGCGAATTTCCATCGCGGCATCGATGGCCGCTGCCGCCTTCGGCATTCCGTACACCGCACTGCTGTTTTGATCCTGAGCGATGGTCAGGTAGCCCTGTTGGCGCATGAGTTTAAGCCCCTGCGCGCCATCACGTCCCATGCCGGTGAGCAAAACACCCACGGCATCGCCGTTCCAGTGATTGGCCACGCTCTCGAAAAACACATCGATCGAGGGCCGGTAGATCTCGTTGACCGGTTCGGCGGTGTAGGCCAGCGTACCGTTTTTCAACAAGCGAATATGGTGGTTGGTACCCGCCAGCAGCACCGTGCCGGCCTGCGGAGGCTCGCCCTCCAGGGCCAGGCGCACGTTCAGGCCACTGGCGCTGCTGAGCCATTCGGCCATGCCGGCGGCGAATACCTGGTCAACATGCTGCACCAGCACGATGGCCGCCGAAAAATCTCGCGGCAGCCCCTTGAGCAAGACTTCCAGCGCGGCCGGCCCTCCTGCCGATGAGCCGATCGCTACCAGACGCTGGCGCGAAGCCGAACTGCGCAGCGGGCTCGGAGCCGATCGCCGCCGATTGCCCCGGTCACCGATCAGCCAACCGATGTTCATGATCTTGCGCAATAACGGGGCCGCTGCCTCTTGGGCATTGCCGGCACCGAGGGCCGGCGTATCCACCACATCCAGCGCTCCGTGACCCATGGCCTCGAACACCCGATGAACGTTTTGCTCGCGGTCGACTGTGACGATGACGATTGCGCACGGCGTATCGGCCATGATCCGCCGGGTCGCCTCCACGCCATCCATCACCGGCATGATCAGGTCCATCAGGATCAGGTCTGGCGTGTTTTCGGCACAACGTTGCACCGCCTCGGCCCCATTGCTGGCGACCCAAACCACCTCGTGCGCCGGCTCGAATGCCAGGGCGCGGCGCAGGGCCTCCACCGCCATGAGCATGTCGTTGACGATTGCGATTTTCATGCCCGCGCTCCTCCAATGAGCTCAACCACCGCGTCAAGCAGGGCGTCGTCATGAAAACTGGCTTTGGCTAGATAATAGTCGGCTCCAGCGTCCAATCCACGACGACGGTCCTCTTCACGATCTTTGTAAGACACCACCATAACCGGAAGCGATTGCAGGCGATTGTCCCGGCGCAATAAAGACACCAGTTCGATGCCATCCATGCGCGGCATATCAATGTCGGTGATCAGCAGATCGAAATCCTCCGAACGCAAGGCGTTCCAACCATCCATACCGTCCACCGCCACCGCCACGTCGTAGCCGCGATTGAGTAACAACTTGCGTTGCAGCTCGCGCACGGTCAGCGAATCGTCGACCACCAAAATCCGTTTTCGAGCGACTTCAACTGCCTGGCTGCCCTGACGGGCAATGCGCTCAAGACGCCCGGTATTGAGCAGTTTGTCCACCGAACGCAGCATGTCTTCGACGTCGACGATCAGCACCACCGAACCGTCGTCGAGCAAGGCCCCGGCGGAGATGTCCTGCACCTTGCCCAAACGCTCGTCCAGCGGTAGTACGACCAACGTCCGCTCGCCGATAAAACGCTCGACCGCCACGCCGTAAATCGCCTCGCGCTCGCGAATCACCACGACCTTGAGGGTTTGCTGACTGTTCTGGCTCGCCGGACGCTGTAACAGTTGACTGGCCGCGACCAGTCCGACATGTCGGCCTTCGTGCCAGAAATGCTGACGGCCTTCGACCTGGACGATGTCCGCAAGCTCCAGATCGCACATCCGTTCGATGTGGGCCAGCGGGAAGGCATACGCCTCGTCACCGACGTCCACCACCAGACTGCGCACCACCGACAGGGTCAGCGGCACTTCGAGATGGAAGCGACTGCCCTCGCCCGCCGCCTGCTCCAGCACGACCGCGCCGCGCAACTGGCGGACCATGTGCTGAACCGCATCCAGACCGACGCCGCGCCCGGAGACCTCGGTGACCGTATCGCGCAGGCTGAAACCCGGTAAAAACAGAAAGGTCAGCAGCTCTTCTTCACTCAACTGCGCGGCGGTTTCGGTCGGGGATAATTGGCGTTCGATGATGCTGCGGCGGACTTTTTCCAGATCGACGCCACTGCCGTCATCGCTCAGCTCCAGCACCAACAGACCAGCCTGATGGGATGCGCGTAAACGGATCAGGCCTTCAGCGGGTTTGCCCGCCAATAGCCGTAGCTCCGGGGATTCGATGCCGTGATCCACGGCGTTGCGCAGCAGGTGGGTCAGCGGCGCTTCAAGCTTCTCCAGCACGTCGCGGTCGACCTGGGTTTTCTCACCCTCGATCTCCAGTCGCACCTGTTTACCGAGGCTGCGACCGAGGTCGCGGACCATGCGCGCTTGCCCGGTCAACACATCGGCAAACGGCCGCATGCGGCAGGCCAGCGCGGTGTCGTACAACACTTGCGCCCGTTGACTGGCCTGCCAGGCGAACTCGTCCAGCTCGGCGTTTTTCTCTATCAGCAATTGCTGGGATTCAGCCAGCAATCGGCGGGCATCGCCGAGGGCTTCCTGGGCCTCCAGGCTCAAGGCGTGATCCTTGAGGTGGACGTTGAGGTTTTCCAGTGCCCGCAGGCCGTTGTTCTGCATGCGCTTGAGGCGCTGCATGGTGGCCAGGTGCGGTTTGAGCCGCAGGGTTTCCACCAGGGATTTGCTCGACAGATCGAGCAGGCTGTTCAGGCGTTCGGCCGTAACTCGCAGCACCCGCTCGCCGTTTTCGGTGGTGCGCTTAATCTTGCGCGGCGGCTCTGCGGTGTGCAGTTCGGCGACCGGGATTGGCGTCTCGACCTTGGGCGCCGGTGGTTCGAGCTGAAGCTCTGCCATCACTGGGGCGACAGGTGCAGGGACCGGCGCAGGTGCCGCCATCGGATCAAGCAACCGCGCCATCAAAGCCACATAGGCCTCGATATCCGCACGTTCAGGATTGTTGTTCGGCGTCGCAATGCGCATCAGCAAATCGGTGCCGTGCAACAACGCATCGATGTGCTCGGGCCGCAGGTACAGGCGCCCTTCCTGAGCGCTGACCAGACAATCTTCCATCACATGCGCAACGCTGACACCGGCATCGACGCCGACGATCCGCGCCGCGCCCTTGAGCGAGTGCGCCGCGCGCATGCACGATTCGAGGTGACCGGCCTGGGTCGGGTCGCGCTCCAGCGCCAAAAGACCTGCGCTCAGCACCTGGGTCTGAGCCTCGGCTTCCAGACTGAACAGTTCCAGCAAAGAGGCGTCGCGCATTTGCTCGGGGGTCATGTGAGGCTCCGGGTCACGGCACAAAGCAGCTGTTCTTCATCCAGCCAACGCAGGCTGCGACCTTTGAATTGCAACACGCCACGGGTGTATTTGCCGCTGGCCTGAGTGCCGGAGCGGGACGCCGCCTCGAGGAGGTGTTCGTCGATGGCGTGAATCCCGTCCACTTCATCCACCGGCACCACCACCGGCCCACCGTGGGCGGCGATGATCAGCATCCGCGGCATGACCCGCGCGCCGGACGCCACGCTGCTGGCGCCGTCGAGCCCCAGCAGTTCCACCAGCGACAGGCACGCCACCAGAGCGCCGCGCACATTCGCCACGCCGAGCAAGGCCCGGGAGCGCTGGTGCGGCAAGGAGTGAATCGCTTGCAGCGGCGCCACTTCCACCAGACTGCGAGTGGCCAGGCCCAGCCATTCTTCACCGAGACGGAACATCAACAGCGAACGGGTTTTCACCTCGCTCTCGACCGCCGTGGAGACTTGCCCGCGGTCTTCCTGCTGCAACGCGTAGCGGTCGAGCAAGCGCGTCGCGGCGGCCGAATACACCGCGCAATTGCGGCAGTGAATGTGATCGCTCAGCAGTGGGCAGGACTTGTCGCCGTGAATACCGATGCGGTTCCAGCAGTCGTCGATGGCCTGGGCATCTTCATGGGTGAGGCTAAAGGTGTCGGCGGCGTTCATCGTTTACGCTCACTGTCCGCGGCGCGCTCACTGCGGGCAGCGCGGTCCTGCAACCGTCTGGCACCCGCCGTGTCGCCCAAAGATTGTAACAACGCCGCCAGGTGCATCAACGCGTCGGGATGTTGCGGTTCGAGGTACAACGCCTTGCGATAAAAACCCTGGGCCTCCAGGACTCTGCCGGCGACATCGCTGAGCAAGCCCAGCCAGTAAAAGACTTGGGCTACTGGCTCGTGACTGCGCAAATAGCTATCGCACGCGACGCGGGCTTCGGCGCTTTTGCCTTCGTTGGCCAGCGCGGCGATGTTCGCCAGCAGCGCGGCGGCGTCCGGGTTGGCGGTTTTCGTCGCAGCAGGTAACGGCGTCACCGTTGCGAAGGGTCGACTGCGAACGGGCGGCGGGGTCACGCTGCGCACCGATTGGCGCACGGGCAGAGGCGGCGGAACGAAAGCCGGAATGGGCGCAGGCTCAGGGGCGCTCTGACGACGGAACGCAAAGGACTGCGCGATGCCGATCGAACGCATGCCGAAACGACCGAGCAAACTGCCCTCGGCCGGGCCGATAAACAGCACGCCGTCGACATGGGTCAGGCGCTTGAGCACTTCGAACACTTGCTGCTGGGTCGGCTGATCGAAATAGATCAGCAGGTTGCGGCAAAACACAAAATCATAAGGCGGCTCGTTGGCCAGCAACGCCGGATCCAGTAGATTGCCGACCTGCAAACGCACTTGTTCATGCACTCGCCCGCTGAGGCGATAGCCCTCATCTTCAGCGGTGAAATGCCGCTCGCGAAACGCGATGTCCTGACCACGAAACGAATTCTTGCCGTACAGCGCGCGCCGGGCTTTTTCCACCGACAACGGGCTGACGTCCATGCCTTCGACCTTGAACTGGTGCGGCTGGAACCCGGCATCAAGCAACGCCATGGCGATGGAATACGGTTCTTCACCCGTGGAACAGGGCAGGCTGAGAATCCGCAGGGCGCGCATGTTGTTGATGTCGGTCAGGCGCTTGGCAGCCAGTTTCGCCAGGGTGGCGAAGGATTCCGGGTAACGGAAAAACCAGGTTTCAGGGACGATCACCGCTTCGATCAGCGCTTGCTGCTCGTCCCGCGAACCCTGCAAGGTGTGCCAGTACTCATCGGCCGTCAGCGCGTTGGACGCCGTGCTGCGCTGACGCACCGCACGCTCGATGATCGCCGGCCCCACCGAGGTCACGTCGAGACCGATGCGCTCTTTGAGGAAATCGAAAAACCGCTGATCGCTGCTCATGGCCGCTCCTCAAACAGCGCCAGGTCCAACGACTGCGACGGAAACAGCAGCGCGCGAACCTGCTCGTCCAGCAGATCAGCGACCCGCACCCATTGCAGCAAACCCTGAGCATCTTCGCGCACCGGCCCGAGGTACGGCGCCTGGCGATTGTCCAGGCCATAAGGCTGAAAATCCGCCGGGTTGCAGCGCAAGGTATCGGTGGCCTGTTCCAGAATCAGCCCGAGCAATTGCGTCTCAGCGGTTTCATCCGGGCGGTAATGGACCAGCACCAAGCGCGTGCTGGTGCGGGCCTGGGCCGGTTGGCCGAAAGTCAGCGCACTGAGGTCGATCACCGGCACCACCGCGCCGCGGTAGGCGAACACTCCGCAGACCCAGTCCGGCGCGCGGGGAATCGGCTTCAACGGCAGGCGCGGCAGCACTTCCGCCACCTCGATGGCCTGCAAGGCAAAGCGCTCCTTGCCGATGCGGAACACCAGAAACAATGATTGCAGCGCCGGCTTCACGGCGGTGCGTTTAGCCGTGAGTTCGCTCATCAGACTTTGAATCGCGAAACGCCGCCGCGCAGCCCTACGGCCACCTGGCTCAGTTCATCGATGGCGAAACTGGCCTGACGCAGGGACTCGACGGTCTGGCTGCTGGCATCGCCCAACTGCACCAGCGCATGGTTGATCTGTTCGGCGCCCGTGGCCTGGGCCTGCATGCCTTCGTTGACCATCAACACCCGTGGCGCCAGCGCTTGAACCTGATGAATGATCTGCGACAGTTGCTCGCCGACCTGCTGCACCTCGGACATGCCGCGGCGCACTTCTTCGGAGAACTTGTCCATGCCCATGACCCCGGCCGATACCGCCGACTGGATCTCGCGCACCATCTGCTCGATGTCGTACGTGGCAACGGCGGTCTGGTCCGCCAGACGCCGCACTTCGGTGGCGACCACGGCAAACCCGCGGCCGTATTCACCGGCCTTTTCGGCCTCGATGGCGGCGTTGAGAGACAGGAGATTGGTCTGGTCGGCGACCTTGACGATGGTCACCACCACTTGGTTGATGTTGCCGGCCTTCTCATTGAGGATTGCCAGTTTGGCGTTGACCAGATCGGCCGCACCCATCACCGAGTGCATGGTCTCCTCCATACGCGCCAAGCCTTGCTGCCCGGAGCCGGCGAGCACCGAGGCCTGATCGGCAGCGGTGGACACTTCAGTCATCGTGCGCACCAGATCCCGCGAAGTGGCCGCAATCTCACGGGACGTAGCGCCGATTTCGGTGGTGGTGGCGGCGGTTTCGGTGGCGGTCGCTTGCTGTTGCTTGGAGGTGGCAGCGATCTCAGTGACTGAGGTGGTGACCTGCACTGAGGAGCGCTGAGCCTGAGACACCAGGGATGTCAGCTCGGCCATCATGTCGTTGAAGCCGGTTTCCACGGCGCCGAACTCGTCTTTGCGCGCAAGGTTCAAGCGATTGCTGAGATCACCGGTGCGCATGACGTCGAGAATTTCGACGATCCGGTTCATCGGCGCCATGATCGCGCGCATCAGCAGCAGACCGCAGAGGCCGGCGGCCAGCACCGCGACCAGCAGGGAAATGCCCATGATGACTTTCGCGGTGACCACGGCGTCATCGATGTTCGCGATGTCCTGGTCGGCCACCGCTTTGTTTTCGCGAATGATGTCATTGAGCTTCATGCGACCCGCGGTCCATGCCGGGGTCAATTGCTCGTTGAACATCTTGATGGCTTCGGCTTCCTGATTGCGCTTATGCAAATCGAGCACGGCCGCCAGGACCTTGTTGTAATCGTCGTGGCGCTTTTCAAAGACCGCGTACTCGCCCTTGTCTTCATCCGTGGTGATGGTGCCTTGGTAGTTCCTCATCTGCTCTTGCAGACGCACCTCGAAATTCTTGAAGTTTTCGGCCTCTTGCGCGCTGAAGCCCTGCCCCGCCTTGAAGCCCAGCATTTCCTGGGTGCGAACATAAGTATCGACCCAGGCGCTGCGAACCATCGAGATGTAATACAACCCAGGAAGCGCGTCTTCACGGACGCTCGCTTCACTGGTTTCGATCTTCAACAGCCGGGAATACGAGACGACGACCATCAGCAACATGATGGCGATAATCACCGCAAAGCTCGCCAAGATGCGTTGGCGCAACGTCCAGTTCTTCACAGTCAGTCCTCGGGGTGCGGTTGAAATGTTGCGGAGTATAGCTGAGGGCGGTGTTTCATTTGTAATGACTGTTGCCAGTGGTGAACCGGAAGAAACGGGTCGTGGAAGGGCAATGAAATCTGTGGCGCTGCTGAAAATGCCATCGCGAGCAGGCTCGCTCCCACACTCGACCGAGTTGTCCAAACGGACGCGATCTAATGTGGGAGCGAGCCTGCTCGCGAAGAACGATGACGCAATAAAAGCGGGACAGGTTTATTAATCAAAAAAATCCATCCCGATTACCCACTAAATGATTTTGCTGACTATTGGAAGTCGGGTTCCGCCTCCTACCTGAACTTTGCCGTCATCACTGCCAATGTTTTCGTTCAATCGGAACGCCCAGGCATCACCGATAACAGTAATGTTGTCGTTGCTCCAATAGAGTGTCGTAGGCCACCCCAATGCAGCGGCCACAGGTCCCTCGGATGGATAATAGGATTCCCAAAACACCCTCAGCTCTGCAAGTGAAAGCGCCTTCTCTCGCCAGGCTGAGATCGGATACCACCAAATATTATCGATCCTAGTAACTAACGTTATTCCCAAGAATTCAATGCGATAGGAGGCCGTTCTCTGAGTTGCATCCGTGACCGTGATCATGGCGAAGCCATTGCTACCAGCGCGTACTGTCCCGGTGGCTGGATCTACTAGCGCAACTCGGCTGTCGGAAGAAGAATATCGATAAGGCTCAGTACCACCCGTGGCGGTTCGAGTATAGGTACCGCGATCGGGAGGAGTTCTCGGCGGCCGACCTTCCACTATGAAGTAATTGCTAATGGGCTGAACATGATCATCACTGTCGAAAAACGTTTTGACGGTATAGGTTCGCATCGGAAAACTCACCGCCGTTGCCGCACTGGCCACACCGTCAAAGTTCACCTTGAAGGTGATGCTCAGCGCGCTGCCATCCTTGAGCGTTTTTAACCAGTCAAGCGGTACCGGACGGATCAGTCCTCCTACCGTGTCGTGCGCCTCACCCTTGCGGTCCTCCAGGAAAATCCCCGAGCCATTGGCGTCGACCCCCTCATACCGCAACCAGACGTTCTGCCCCAACACTTGATGCGGCCATTCGCCCACCCGTAGTTGATCGGAGGCCTGCAGTTTGATCACATTCAGTTCGTCGCCCGTTGCCCCATCAATCGCTGGGGTGGGCAGGCTCGGATGGTTATTAGGGATGGTGCCGATTGAAGCCGGCAAACCCGGAGAAGGATATTTTTTGCCATCACGAATCAGTACATAACTCAGCTCCACGTCCTTACCCATGTTCAACGCGATAAAGGCCTTGTCCAGCGGGAAGTTGGCGCGGCTGTTGGTGTTGAGTGATTTGGCAGTAAAGGTCGGAGAACCGGCATCCGGAGCGCCTTTGACGATGAGTTGCACGGTGTCGCCCGAGCGAAAGCCCAGCAGTTCAACCTGACCATTGGCCCCTTGCAGGTTTTCCAGGGGGTTGAGGACGCCGTTGACTGATTTTTGCAGGCGAGGACGGATAAGGTCGGGAAGTCCTTCTCCGATGACTGATGCAATGGCGGATCTGGCGCTGGCGACAACTTCGCCGGCTCTGAGCAAGGTGTAGGTGGCTTGAACGGCACTGGCGGGAATGACCTTGTCGTTAGGCACTTCAAGCACGCAGGGTTTTTTCTGCCCAAACTCGTCGGCTTCAACAGTACCCGTCAGGGTGACCACAACATCCGGTTGGCCCGCTAACTTCGCGGTATAGGTCGCGCTGATCGTGTCCCCTGGCTGGAAGCGTTTGTCTGTGGTCAGAACAATCAACAACAGCGGATTGGCGCCCAGTTTTTCCAGATCGATGATGCTCGGGTCGTCCATAGGATCGTTCTGGATTTCCCGCAGGAGCGGCGCGGGCAATCGGTTGCCAGCCAGATCCACATCCACGGTTTGCGTTGCCGACCAGGGCGAGTCGGTATCTGGACCGTTACCGAGCTGATCGGTGACGGTGTAGGAAAACTTGAATTGAGGATGATCGTTGGCACTTTCCAGATCGGCGCGTGTGACGGTGAAACACACGGTGACCGGGGTGGCCGAACCGAGTTGCGGCGCTTGCAGTTCAGTGACCGTGTGGAACACGTCATGGCCATTGCAGTTCAGCCGAATGCGGTCATAAGCCCTGCAATACGGGTAGGACACGCAGACCTGGGCACTGATGAAATCAGCGCCAACGCCGTTCTTGATCGCATCCGGCAGGATCAACTCTAGCTCGGAGTGGCCATTGATAACCGGGTCACGGTCCTGGTTGCCGGGTCGGATGGCGTTGTACAGCAATGTCAGCACGGGCGTGGAAGTCCCCATGTTCTGGCTGCCGCGAATCACCGTGTACACCAATTGATTGACGCGGTCGGTCAGCAATAGGCCCTTCGGAATATAAAGCGTGACGCCGGTCATTTCATCAGGGGTTTGTGCGCTTGCAATGTCCCTCTGACCATTGAGGTTGAGCTCGACGGTATCTCCCCCGTCCTGCTCCGAGTAAGGATCAACGTCTACCGCCAGCCCCATGGGACTAGCGTTATAGTGGTGGATAGACACCCCATAGTGGGCGCCAATCACCGGAAAAGTATTGAGGGGAACTCGTGGTGGAAATAGCGCCAGCACGGTATTTTCAAATTGTTCTGAATCGTTGGGCATGGAAATGCTCCTTGTCGACAGGCTGTCTGGGCACGCATTTGTTGGCGTTATCAGACCCTCAACAAGGAGAGATGGCTACTGTCATAACTAACAGATATAGGAAGTTTTACGACGAACGGCGTGTGAATGAAATGTTTACCTAGGGATGCATCCAGAAACAACAAACCCTGCCCCTTCGCAGGCAGGGTTGTTATCAATGACGCAGGTTAGACCGAAGCCTGACGCACCTGCTTCTCCAACTCAGCCTTCAACCCCGGCTCAAGCTTCAGTTGCCGCGCCAGTTCATCGAGGTAGGACTTCTCCATGAAGCTCTCCTCATCCACCAGCATCACGCTGGCGATGTACATTTCCGCGGCCATTTCCGGCGTACTGGCAGCGCGAGCGACGTCGGCCGGGTCAAGCGGTTTATTGAGTTCGGCGTGCAGCCAGTGCTGCAACTCCTGATCGTTATCGAGCTTGGTGAATTCACCTTCAATCAGCGCACGTTCACGCTCATCGACATGGCCATCAGCTTTGGCCGCGGCCACCAATGCTTTGAGAATCGCTTGGCTGTGCAGTTCGACTTGCTCCGCCGGCAAACGATCAAGTGTTTGCGGCTCGGTTTGGGGGGCAGTGCCCTGTTGTGCCTGCCAGTTACCGTACGCCTTGTAGGCAATCACGCCCAATGCGGCGAGGCCACCGTAAGTCAGGACCTTACCGCCGACATTGCGCCCTTTCTTGCTACCCAGCAGCAAACCCATGGCGCCGGCCGCCAACGCTCCGCCGCCCGCGCCCGAGAGCAAACTGCCGAGGCCGCCCGAACCACCGCTGCCGCCGAGCAATCCGCCCAAGCCACCGCCAGCGGTCTTGTTTTGTGAGCCGCCGGCCTTGTTCTGCAACATGTCCTGACCGGACTTGAGTAGCTGATCGAGCAATCCACGAGTGTTCATTTGCTGCCTCCACGCATTCGGGTTAACAGGTCTTTAAGGCCTCCAGCCTAGTTCGAAAGTGCCCGACATCCGGGAGCGAGAGTGCTTCGAGATGTTGCGCAGCGCTCTTTAGCTGACCGCAGCCCTTCAGAAAAAAAGATATACACTCAAGCAAATCTATAAAAACCGCCCACCGGGTACTTCCCCATGATGACCCTGCGTCAGATCCGTCACTTCATTGCCGTGGCCGAGACCGGTTCAATCTCCGCCGCCGCGCAAACCGCGTTTATTTCCCAGTCCACCCTGACCCTGGCGATCCAGCAACTGGAGCAGGAAATCGGCGTTGGCCTGTTCAATCGTCACGCCAAGGGCATGACGCTGACCCACCAGGGCCACCAATTTCTACGCCAGGCGCACCTGATTCTGGCGACGGTGGACAACGCCAAACGCAGCCTGCAACAGAGCACCGATCAGGTCGCCGGGCAGTTGATCATCGGTGTAACCAGCCTTGTCGCCGGTTACTACCTTGCGGATCTACTCACCCGTTTTCAGCGTGCCTACCCTAACGTCGAAATCCGGGTGATGGAGGACGAGCGCCCTTACATCGAGCATTTGCTGGTCAGCGGCGAGATTGATGTCGGCGTGCTGATCCTCTCCAACCTCGAAGACCGCCACGCCTTGCAGACCGAAGTGCTGACCCACTCGCCCCATCGGTTATGGCTGCCGGCCCAGCATCCGCTGCTGGAACACGACAGCATCAACCTCGCCGATGTGGCCCGCGAACCGTTGATTCAGCTGAATGTCGATGAAATGGATCGCAATGCGCAACGCATGTGGTCGGCGGCCTCCCTGCAACCGCGCATCACATTAAGAACGGCCTCAACGGAAGCCGTGCGAAGCCTGGTTGCCGCAGGATTAGGCGTTTCGATCCAGCCCGACATGACTTACCGCCCGTGGTCATTGGAAGGCGACATCATCGAAGCCCGCACAATCGCGGACCTTAGCCAGACCCTCGACGTCGGCCTGGCCTGGCGTCGCGGCACCGCGCGCCCGGCGCTGGTAGACCCTTTCCTGACCGTCGCCCGCGAACAACCCCACGGCGGGCGCAAGCCATCTATTTAATCGAACGCCACCTTCAGTATTTAGAATTTGTAGACCTCGGGCCTGAGCACTAGTCTTGCTACATCTATAAGACGGCCGGGCCCCAGTCACAGGGAGCACCATGGCCACACAAGAAAAGAGAACCCGAAAAATGGCTGGCGCGCAGACCCCGTTGTTCACCGCGTTGTTGATCGATGGCGAATTGGTCGCGGGCCAGGGTTTTGTCGAACCCATTCTCAACCCGGCCACTGGTGAAGTGCTGACGCACATTGCCGAAGCGAGCACCGAGCAGGTCGAAGCCGCGATCCTCGCCGCCCACCGCGCCTTTGTCGGTTGGGCGCGGACCACGCCGCAACAGCGCTCGAATTTACTGTTGGACATTGCCAACGCCATTGAAAAACAAGCCGACCTCCTCGCCCGCCTCGAATCCCTGAACTGTGGCAAGCCATTGCACCTGGCCCGTCAGGATGACTTGAGCGCCACAGTCGATGTGTTCCGCTTCTTCGCCGGCGCCGTGCGCTGCCAGACCGGTCAGCTCAGCGGCGAATACCTGCCGGGCTATACCAGCATGGTTCGGCGCGATCCGATTGGCGTGGTCGCGTCGATTGCGCCGTGGAACTACCCGATCATGATGGCCGCGTGGAAAATCGCTCCGGCCCTCGCCGCCGGCAACACGCTGGTGTTTAAGCCGTCCGAACACACGCCGCTGTCGATTCTGGCACTGGCGCCAGCGCTGGCCGAGATCCTGCCGCGCGGCGTGATCAACATCGTTTGCGGCGGCGGTGAAGGCGTTGGCAGCCATTTGGTCAGCCATCCTAAAGTGCGCATGGTGTCGCTGACCGGCGATATCGTCACCGGGCAAAAAATCCTCCAGGCCGCCGCGAAAACCCTGAAGCGCACCCACCTTGAGCTCGGCGGCAAAGCGCCGGTGATCGTTTGTAACGATGCTGACATTCAGGCCGTGGTCGAAGGCGTGCGCACTTACGGCTATTACAACGCCGGTCAGGATTGCACCGCAGCGTGTCGAATTTATGCACAGGCCGGGATTCATGACCGCTTGGTGGCCGAACTCGGCGCGGCGGTCAGCAGCCTGCGCTTCGCCAGTAAACGCGATGCCGACAACGAGATCGGCCCGCTGATCAGCACCCGCCAACGCGACCGCGTGGCCAGTTTCGTCGAGCGTGCTCTCGGCCAGCCGCACATCGAGCGGGTAACCGGCGCGGCGGTGCATTCCGGTGCCGGCTTCTATTACCAGCCGACCTTGCTGGCCGGTTGCAAGCAGAGCGATGAAATCGTCCAGCGCGAAGTCTTCGGGCCGGTGGTCACCGTGACCCGTTTCGATGGACTCGAACAAGCCGTGGACTGGGCCAATGACTCGGAATACGGCCTCGCCTCATCGGTCTGGACCCAGAACCTGGACAAGGCGATGCAGGTCGCGGCGCGGTTGCAGTACGGCTGCACCTGGATCAACAGCCATTTCATGCTGGTCAGCGAAATGCCCCACGGCGGACTGAAGCGCTCGGGCTACGGCAAAGACTTATCCAGCGATTCGCTCCAGGACTACAGCGTGGTGCGGCACATCATGGCCCGCCACGGACAGCATCTCTGACTACGCTTATAACCAGCCACTAACGGCGCTGCACCACGTTCAAAACTGCCCCGACCATAATTAAAGAAGAGGGAAACCCCATGTTCGTGCACAAGACCGCACTGCTCAGTGCAATCACTACAGCGCTGTTGGCCAGCGCCAGTATCCAGGCCGCCGAACCGCTGAAAGCCGTCGGTGCCGGCGAAGGTCAGCTGGATATCGTTGCCTGGCCCGGCTACATCGAACGTGGCGAAAGCGACAAGGCCTACGACTGGGTGACCGGTTTCGAGAAGGAAACCGGCTGCAAGATCAATGTGAAAACTGCCGCCACTTCCGATGAAATGGTCAGCCTGATGGCCAAGGGTGGTTACGACCTGGTGACCGCGTCTGGCGATGCGTCCCTGCGACTGATCGCCGGCAAGCGTGTGCAGCCGATCAACACGGCGTTGATTCCGAACTGGAAGAACATTGACCCTCGTCTCAAGGACGGTCCTTGGTACGTCGTCAATAAGCAAACCTACGGCACCCCGTACCAATGGGGCCCGAACGTGTTGATGTACAACACCAATATCTTCAAAACAGCGCCGGACAGCTGGAGTGTGGTATTCGAAGAACAGACCCTGCCGGACGGTAAGTCCAACAAGGGTCGAGTCCAGGCCTACGACGGCCCGATCTATATCGCCGATGCGGCGCTTTATCTCAAATCGAAACAGCCGGAACTGGGCATCAAGGACCCGTACCAGCTCAACGAAGCGCAATACAAAGCGGCGCTGGACCTGCTTCGCAAGCAACAGCCCTTGATCCACCGCTACTGGCATGACGCAACAGTCCAGATGAGTGACGTCAAAAACGAAGGCGTGGCGGCGTCCAGCACCTGGGGTTACATGGTCAATGGTCTGGTGGCGGACAAGCAGCCGGTTGCCTCGGTCATTCCAAAAGAAGGTGCAACGGGTTGGGCCGACACCACCATGCTCCACGCCGAAGCCAAGCACCCCAACTGTGCCTACAAGTGGATGGACTGGTCGCTGCAGCCGAAAGTCCAGGGTGACGTAGCGGCGTGGTTCGGTTCGCTGCCAGCGGTGTCCGAAGGCTGCAAGTCCAGTGACTTGCTGGGTGCCGAAGGGTGTGCGGCCAATGGTTACGCTCAGTTCGACAACCTGGCCTTCTGGAAAACCCCACAGGCTGAAGGCGGCAAGTTCGTACCGTACAGCCGCTGGACCCAGGACTACATCGCGATCATGGGCGGTCGCTAACACCCCCGTACTGATCGTTCCCACGCTCTGCGTGGGAATGCATCACCGGACGCTCCGCGTCCATTCGTGGCAGATGTGACGCAGAGCGTCACGGGCTGCATTCCCACGCAGAGCGTGGGAACGATCATCACTGAAGTCAGAAGTCCAGGCAGGGCCGCCGCGACGGCCCTCGCCTTTTTGGAGCACCGCACCATGACGCTTGCAGTTCAGTTCACCAACGTTTCCCGTCAGTTCGGCGAAGTGAAGGCCGTTGACCGGGTTTCCATCGATATCCAGGACGGCGAGTTCTTTTCCATGCTGGGCCCTTCCGGTTCGGGCAAAACTACCTGTCTGCGCCTGATCGCCGGTTTCGAACAACCGAGTGCAGGCTCTATCCGTATTCATGGCAAAGAAGCCGCCGGGCTGCCGCCGTATCAGCGTGACGTGAACACCGTGTTCCAGGATTACGCGCTGTTCCCGCACATGAACGTACTCGACAACGTCGCCTACGGTTTGAAGGTCAAAGGCGTCGGCAAATCCGAACGCCAGAAACGCGCTGAAGAAGCCCTCGACATGGTCGCCCTCGGCGGGTACGGCGAGCGTAAACCGGTGCAACTGTCCGGCGGTCAGCGTCAGCGTGTGGCGCTGGCCCGCGCCTTGGTCAATCGTCCGCGAGTGCTGCTGCTTGATGAACCGCTGGGCGCTCTCGACTTGAAGCTGCGCGAGCAAATGCAGGGTGAACTGAAGAAGCTGCAACGCCAGCTCGGCATCACCTTCATCTTCGTCACCCACGACCAGACCGAAGCGCTGTCGATGTCGGATCGCGTGGCGGTGTTCAACAAGGGACGCATCGAACAGGTCGACACACCGCGCAACCTGTACATGAAACCGGCGACAACCTTTGTCGCGGAATTCGTCGGCACCTCCAACGTGATTCGCGGCGATTTGGCGAAGCAATTGAGCGGCAACCCACAGCCGTTTTCGATTCGCCCGGAACACGTGCGTTTCGCCGAAGGCCCGCTGGCCAGCCATGAGATTGAAGTCAGCGGCTTGCTCCATGACATTCAGTACCAGGGCAGCGCCACCCGCTACGAAGTGAAACTGGAAAACGGCCAGACCTTGAACATCAGCCAGGCCAACGTCCAGTGGCTGGACGTCAGTGCCCAGCACCAGACCGGACAACGCATCAGCGCGCGCTGGGCACGGGAAGCGATGATCCCGCTGCACGACACCGTTGTCGGCGGGGTATGAGATGAACAGCGTGGCGATGACTCAAACCCCGGCCGGCGGCTCGCCGTTGCGCAGGTTTTCCAACCTGCTGTATCGCCGGCCGAACCTGTACCTGTCGATGCTGCTGGTACCACCGCTGCTCTGGTTCGGCGCGATCTATCTCGGCTCACTGCTGGTTTTGCTGTGGCAAGGCTTCTATACCTTCGATGATTTCACCATGGCGGTCACGCCCGACCTGACCCTGGCGAACTTCGCTGCCCTGTTCCAGCCCTCGAACTTCGACATCATCCTGCGCACCTTGAGCATGGCCGTCGTCGTGTCGATCGCCAGTGCCGTGGTCGCGTTCCCGATTGCCTACTACATGGCGCGCTACACCACCGGCAAGACCAAGGCGTTTTTCTACATCGCGGTGATGATGCCGATGTGGGCCAGTTACATCGTCAAGGCCTATGCCTGGACCTTGCTACTGGCCAAGGGCGGCGTGGCGCAATGGTTCGTTCAGCACCTGGGGCTTGAGCCAGTTTTGCAGTTCGTGCTGGGCATTCCGGGGGTGGGCGGCAGCACGTTGTCGACCTCGCACCTGGGCCGTTTCATGGTGTTCGTCTACATCTGGCTGCCGTTCATGATCCTGCCGATCCAGGCCTCGCTGGAACGTCTGCCGCCGTCCTTGCTGCAAGCGTCTGCCGACCTTGGCGCCAACCCGCGCCAGACCTTCATGCAAGTGACTTTGCCGCTGTCGATTCCGGGCATCGCGGCCGGTTCGATCTTCACCTTTTCGCTGACCCTGGGCGACTTCATCGTGCCGCAACTGGTGGGGCCACCGGGCTACTTCATTGGCGGCATGGTTTACGCCCAGCAAGGCGCGATCGGCAACATGCCGATGGCGGCGGCTTTCACGCTGGTGCCGATCGTGCTGATCGCCATTTACCTGTCCATCGTCAAACGACTGGGGGCCTTCGATGCGCTCTGACGCTTCCTCTCAAGATCAGGCTTCTCTGGGCCTGCGCATCGCAGCCTGGGGCGGGTTGGTGTTTCTGCACTTCCCGATCCTGATCATCTTCGTGTACGCCTTCAACACTGAAGACGCAGCGTTCAGCTTCCCGCCCAGGGGCTTCACCCTGAAGTGGATAGGCGTGGCGTTCTCGCGTCCTGACGTACTGGAAGCGATCAAGCTGTCGCTGCAGATTGCGTCCGTCGCAACGTTGATTGCATTAGTCCTCGGCACCCTCGCGTCGGCGGCGTTATACCGCCGGGATTTCTTCGGCAAGCAAGGCATCTCGCTGATGCTGATCCTGCCGATTGCCTTGCCCGGGATCATCACCGGTATCGCCTTGCTGGCGACCTTCAAGACGCTGGGGATCGAGCCTGGGATGTTCACCATCATCGTCGGTCACGCGACCTTCTGTGTGGTGATCGTCTACAACAACGTCATCGCCCGGTTGCGTCGCACCTCTCACAGTTTGATCGAAGCGTCGATGGACCTTGGCGCCGATGGCTGGCAGACCTTCCGCTACATCGTTCTGCCGAACCTCGGCTCGGCGTTGTTGGCCGGCGGCATGTTGGCATTTGCGCTGTCGTTCGACGAAATCATCGTCACCACTTTCACCGCCGGCCATGAACGCACCCTGCCGCTGTGGCTGCTCAACCAGCTCAGCCGCCCACGGGACGTGCCGGTGACCAACGTCGTCGCGATGCTCGTGATGATGGTGACCATGCTGCCGATTCTCGGCGCCTATTACCTGACCCGGGGCGGCGAAAGCGTTGCGGGCAGTGGCGGAAAATAGCGAACAACTCATTTTCCAATGTGAGAACCGGATCCTGTAGGAGCGAGGCTTGCCCGCGATGGCTGACTTACATTCAACATAAATGTCGACGGCTAGACCGCTATCGCGAGCAAGCTCGCTCCCACATTGATTCGGTTCCGGCAGAAAAATAATAGTTTCGATGAGGACAAAGCCATGCAAACCAAACTCTTGATCAACGGCCAACTGATTGACGGTGAAGGCCCCGCCCAACCCGTGTTCAACCCTGCGCAGGGCAGCGTATTGGTGGAGATCAATGAAGCCAGCGAAGCTCAGGTCGATGCCGCGGTGCGGGCCGCCGACAGCGCCTTCGAAAGCTGGTCGCAAACCACCCCGAAAGAACGCTCGTTGCTGCTGCTCAAACTCGCCGACGCCATCGAAGCCCACGGCGAAGAGCTGGCCAAACTGGAATCGGACAACTGCGGCAAGCCTTACGGCGCCGCATTGAACGACGAGATCCCGGCGATTGCCGACGTGTTCCGTTTCTTCGCCGGCGCCAGCCGTTGCATGAGCGGTTCGGCGGGCGGTGAATACCTGCACGGCCACACCTCGATGATCCGCCGCGACCCGGTGGGCGTAATCGCCTCCATCGCGCCGTGGAACTATCCGCTAATGATGGTCGCCTGGAAAATCGCCCCAGCCCTCGCAGCGGGTAATACCGTGGTGCTCAAACCGTCGGAACAAACCCCGCTGACCGCCATGCGTCTGGCAGAACTGGCGTCGGATATTTTCCCGGCCGGCGTGCTTAACCTGGTGTTCGGCCGTGGTCCTACGGTTGGCAGCCCACTGGTCACACACCCGAAAGTGCGCATGGTCTCGTTGACCGGTTCGATCGCCACCGGTTCGAACATCATTTCCAGCACTGCTGACAGCGTCAAGCGCATGCACATGGAACTGGGCGGCAAGGCCCCGGTGATCATCTTCGACGACGCCGACATCGATGCTGCCGTGGAAGGCATTCGCACTTTCGGTTTTTACAACGCCGGCCAGGACTGCACCGCCGCCTGCCGAATCTACGCGCAGGAAGGCATCTACGACACGTTCGTCGAGAAGCTCGGCGCGGCGGTCAGCAGCATCAAGTACGGCGTGCAGGATGATCCGTCGACCGAGCTCGGTCCGTTGATCACAGCGCAACACCGCGACCGAGTGGCCGGGTTTGTCGAGCGTGCCGTGGCGCAACCGCACATCCGTTTGGTCACTGGCGGCAAGGCTGTTGAGGGCAATGGCTTTTTCTTCGAACCGACTGTATTGGCCGACGCTCAGCAGGACGACGAAATCGTCCGTCGCGAAGTATTCGGGCCGGTGGTGTCGGTGACCAAATTCACCGATGAAGCACAGGTGCTGGGCTGGGCCAACGATTCCGACTACGGCCTGGCGTCGTCGGTCTGGACCTCGGACGTCGGTCGCGCGCATCGCTTGTCTGCACGCTTGCAGTACGGCTGCACCTGGGTGAACACGCACTTCATGCTGGTCAGCGAAATGCCGCATGGCGGTCAGAAACTGTCCGGTTATGGCAAGGACATGTCCATGTACGGGTTGGAGGACTACACCGTCGTTCGGCATGTGATGTTCAAGCACTAAAAGCATCGCAGCACAAAACAAAAATTACCGATCCGGGCGGTGCCGTGATGGCCCTGCCACGGTTTCGGACATCCGAAATCTGCCGATTTTCCGGAGTTAACACACCATGAGTGCATCACCCGATCTCTCTGCAGCCGTTGCCGACAGCGACGCCGAGCAACTGCGCAAACTGGGCTACACCTCGAACTTCAATCGCAGCATGAGCCTGTGGGAAAACTTCGCCCTGGGCTTCACTTATCTCTCTCCGGTCGTAGGGGTTTATACCCTGTTCGGCCTGTGCCTCGCCGCCGGC
Source organism: Pseudomonas sp. ZS1P83 (assembly GCF_054897825.1). Lineage (NCBI taxonomy): Bacteria > Pseudomonadati > Pseudomonadota > Gammaproteobacteria > Pseudomonadales > Pseudomonadaceae > Pseudomonas > Pseudomonas sp. ZS1P83. The sequence goes on along the minus strand of NZ_CM142706.1, from coordinate 403,201 downwards.
GGGCCACCGATGTTCTGGGCTTATTTGCTGGTCGGATGCGGCCAGTTGCTGGTGTGCCTGATCTTCGGTGAAGTGGTCTCGCAGTTCCCGATTTCCGGCGGCGTGTACCCGTGGGCTCGCCGCTTGGTGGGCAAGCGCTGGGCGTGGATGGTCGGCTGGATCTACTCCATCGCCTTGTGCGTGACCATCGCGGCTGTTGCGGTGGGCGCCGGTCCGTACCTGGCCGCCATGATGGGCTTTGAACCGAGCAACAACACCAACATCGTCATCGCACTGTTTCTGACCTTGTTCGCTACCCTGGTCAACCTCAGCGGCACCAAGGTGCTGGCGCGGATCGCCATGTTCGGCTTCCTCTGCGAGCTGGTCGGTGCGGTGATCGTCGGCGTTTATTTGCTGATCTTCGAGCGTCATCAATCGATCAGTGTGTTGTTCAACACCTTCGATATCAGCGTTGATGGCTCCTACCTTCCGGCGTTCCTCACCGCATCGCTGGCCGGGATGTTCCTGTACTACGGCTTCGAGGCCTGCGGTGATGTGGCCGAAGAAACCCCGAACCCGAGCAAGCAGATTCCGGTGGCCATGCGCATGACCATCTACATCGGCGGCATCTCGGCGATGTTCGCTTGCCTGGCACTGATCCTCGCTGTGCCAGACATGCAAGCGGTGATCAACGGCACCGACAAAGACCCGGTCACCACCATCCTTAACAACGCCTTCGGCCCGGTGGGTTCGAAAGTGGTGATGGGCGTGGTAATGATTTCCTTCATCTCCTGCGTCATCAGCCTGCAAGCGGCGGCGAGTCGTCTGCTCTATTCCTACGCTCGAGATGAAATGGTCATCGGCAGCTCACTGCTGAAGAAGATTTCCCCTACGACTCAGGTTCCGGTTGCGGCGCTGTTCGTGTCCGGCGTCCTGCCGGCGCTGATCATTGTGCTGGGCTTTTTCCTGCAGGATGCGGTGGCAACCATCGTCAGCTTCGCGGCCATCGGTATCTACCTGGCGTTCCAGATGATCGTGCTCGCGGCACTCTATGCACGCATGAAAGGCTGGAAACCGAGCGGTAAATTCACCCTCGGCGCCTGGGGTTGGGCAGTCAACATCGGTGCGCTGGTCTATGGTGTTGCCGCGATCATCAACATGGCCTGGCCGCGCACCCCGGATGCGGCGTGGTACATCAACTATGCGATGGTGTTGAGCACGGCCATCGTGATTGGTTTGGGGCTGGTTTATATGTGGCTTGCCAAGCCGTATGACCATGGCACGGCGCCTGCGGGGGATGCCTGGAAGGTTAGTCGGTAATTGAATTCGCCCCGGTGCCGATCAGGCGCCGGGGCGAGTTATTCCAAATATTGATCGCAATTGCGCTGCTCCGCGTTTTTTGCTCAACCGCAAAAACAGGAAATTCCTACAGATCGAGCCTTCCCGAAAAGACTCTGATTCCTACGACAAGCGTCGCCAGAGTAGACTTGGCGCCGCAAGCGCCTGACCGATAGGCTTTACCCCGTCGCTGCAAAATCAGCGATCCGGGGTCGAAGCCGGAAACTCATCAACATGGCGCATCTGCGCTCCCATATGAACTGGGGCATTTTTTGCCTTTCAGTTTCACTTTATGGCGGGCCGTGTGACGCGGGCCTCTTGGCTTACATGTTGATCGAGAATGTCCGACTTCGAACGCCGCACGGTCCGCCACCCAAATCTGTCGAAGGATTTGTGGCGGCTCCTTTTTCAACATGGAGTCGAAGAAATGCACACGCTAAATCAGTCTGAAATTCATCCTCATTTCATCCCTACCGTTTTCCCTCGCCACAACCGGTTCCTCCACGCCATCATCCAAGCAAATCAAGCTTGGTTCTGCGTTCAGGACCTGGGTGTAGTGGTCTAATGAAACCGGACACCCATTTAGGCGAGAATGCTCGCCAGATCGAGGTGTCAGATGACCAAACAACGCCGTTCCTTTTCTGCTGAATTCAAACGCGAGGCTGCCGACCTCGTGCTCAAGCAAAACTACAGCTACATCGAAGCCAGCCGTTCACTCGGTGTCGGCGAGTCGGCACTACGCCGCTGGGTCGACCAGGTTCAGCAGGAACACCAAGGAGTCACCCCGCAGAGCAAAGCGCTGACACCGGAACAGCAAAAAATTCAGGAGTTGGAAGCCCGAATTACCCGCCTTGAACGGGAAAAATCGATATTAAAAAAGGCTACCGCGCTCTTGATGTCGGAAGATCACGAGCGTACGCGCTGATCCATCAGCTGAGCGTCCATGAGCCGATTGATTGGCTGTGCAAAGTGTTTGAGATCAATCGATCAAGTTACTACGCCCACCGCCTCAAGCACCGAACGCCGGATGTCGAACGGCTTCGGTTGCGCAGCCGGGTGAGCGAGTTGTTTTCACAAAGTCGCAGTGCTGCCGGCAGCCGTAGCATCCTCTCGTTGATGCGTGACGATGGTGAGCAACTCGGTCGGTTCAAAGTGCGCAGCTTGATGCGTGAGCTTGACCTCGTCAGCAAACAGCCAGGTTCTCATGCTTACAAACGGGCAACGGTTGAACGGTTGGATATCCCGAATATCTTGAATCGGGAGTTCGATGTCCCGGCACCCAACCAAGTGTGGTGCGGCGACATCACCTACATTTGGGCTCAGGGGAAATGGCACTATCTGGCTGTCGTGATGGACCTTTGCGCGCGTCGGGTGGTGGGCTGGGCGCTATCGGAAAAGCCGGACGCCGAGCTGGTTATCAAGGCGCTGGATATGGCTTACGAACAACGGGGAAGGCCTCAGGGGCTGCTGTTTCACTCGGATCAAGGGTCGCAGTATGCGAGTCGTTTATTTCGCCAGCGACTGTGGCGTTATCGCATGCGTCAGAGCATGAGTCGTCGGGGGAATTGCTGGGACAACGCGCCGATGGAGCGCGTGTTCCGCAGCTTGAAAACCGAATGGATACCGACCACGGGCTACAGGACGGCTCAAGAAGCCCAACGCGATATCAGTCATTTCTTGATGCATCGGTACAACTGGATTCGGCCCCATCAATTCAACGGTGGGCTGGCGCCAGCTCGGGCCGAAGAAAAACTTAACGTCGTGTCCGGGATTAGTTGACCACTACAGGGACGTTTGATGGGCCGCCCACTGGACCAACGACTCACCCAAAAACTCGATCCCGATCAGCGCCGATATGTCTGGCTGCTGAAGAACGGCAAAACGGTCGAATCACTCATGATCAGCGAGTCCGGAATGTACGCTCTGCTTGTCCACCATTTCGTCCCGGAAAACCGCAACCTGCGCCAATGGCTGAGCAATGAAGTCATACCTGCGCTCCGTGAGTCGAACGCGGCACCTGTGGAAAACATCCCGAGTCTGAGTTCGTTGCAATGGGGCGGGCTCTCTGTGCCGCTATTGCACTGGCAACAGTCGGCCTGGATCAAGTGGCGGGATATGCCTGATCTGGTGCAGGCGCAGCGACCGTTCCCGATCATGGGCACCTGTAGGTGAAGGCAGGGTGAATCAGCGGATGTAAAGCAGCCCGGCGTAGGAATAAGCCTGCGGGGATGCTTGGGAAGGTTAGTCGGTCAACGAGTTTGCCCCGGTGCCATTAATGGCAGCGGGGCACTCATTGCATTTCGAAATACATCCCCTCCTCCCGTTCTTCTTTCGCCCGCTAAGGTTTCTTCAAACCAATGCAAGGCGATCGGTTGACGAACAAGCCAGTAAGACCTAGGGTGTTTACGTCGTTTACAACGTATACATTTCTAGGAGAGCCGCCATGGCCTCGCCCGTTTTGTCTTTTCGAGTTGAAGAAACGCTCGCCCAACAGCTTGATAGTCTGGCAGCGGCCACCGATCGAGACCGTCAGTACCATCTCAAGCGTGCATTGGTTCGATATGTAGAAGCCGAGTCATGGCATCTACAAGCCATAAGCGACGGCATAAAAGACGCCGACGCAGGAAAACTCACCGATCTGGATGCCGTAAAGGCTAAGTGGGCAAAACGTGCCGAGCGTAGTACTGACTGAAAAAGCTGAAAGTGACCTCGATTCTATTCATGAGTATTACCAAGGCGTCGTTGGTGCTGATGCCGCATTGGAGGTCATAGCGATTTTTCTGCAATCCTTCCATCAACTGGAGCAGTTTCCAGGGTCAGGAAGGCCTTCAGTAGTACCGGATGTACGTGAGCTGGTATTCGGTCGTTATCCATTTATCGCTCCCTATCGATTGATGCAAGGCCAGATACAGGTACTGCGTGTTTTGCACCAGCGGGCAGAGCGATCGCAAAACTGGTAATCGGCGACATTCAGCCACAACACTATCGCCGCGGCTGAACGTCGTGCCTCCTTAAAACCGCGAAACACTCCTCATCGCATCCACCAGATACCGCATCGCAATCTGGTCGCTTTCCGACAGCTCTCGATAGCGCTCTAACAATTTCATTTCGTCCGAACTGAGCCGACGCCTTCGCCGCCTGGTAGCCAGGCAGGGAAATATTCCTAACAGTTCGGTGATGCCTTGTACTTTCGACATGGACGATGTCCTTCTATACGTCAAAGAAAACTCCAGAAAACCGCATCGCCCTACTACTTTCAGCAGTCGCATTATGTGCCTGCTGAACCCACCGGCCTGAAGGGCCGAAACCGGTCATGTCCATAGAATAGGAATTAAATCGGCGCTGAAAAGTGGTTTTTAGAGTAATTAGTCAAAAAAAGCAGAAATGCCCTATAAATCAGAAAGTCCTGTCGGAATTGTTGACCGACATTTCTTGTTTCATTGCCGCGCTGTCGCTATGCCATCAATCATTTTTTCTCCACAACCGAACGGTCTAAGCTATTTGTTATCTGTTTAATGTCCGTTGCGTTTGGCCGAAGGCATGTCCAAACCTCCATTTTTGATCCAGCACGTGCCAGGAACGGCGCGGGATTGTTCACGACAGGTTGTACTTATGCACCGCAGGAATTTGCTCAAAGCATCCATGGCCATCGCTGCCTACACCGGATTATCAGCCACCGGTCTGCTAGCTGCGCGGGCCTGGGCCGGTAATAGCGCGGCGGATGGCGAGGCTCAGGCGTTCGACTTTGAAACGCTGAAGATCCAGGCCAAGCAGCTCGCCGGCAATCGATATCAGGACACCAAGCAGGTGCTGCCGCCGACCTTGGCGACCATGACGCCGCAAAATTTCAACGCGATCCGGTACGACGGCAACCATTCGCTGTGGAATGACCTCAACGGTCAGCTGGATGTGCAGTTCTTCCACGTTGGCATGGGTTTCAAGCAACCGGTGCGCATGTACAGCGTCGATCCCAAGACTCGTCAGGCGCGGGAAGTGCATTTCCGTCCGACCCTGTTCAACTATGAAAAAACCACGGTCGACACCAAACAGCTCACGGGCGATCTGGGGTTTTCCGGGTTCAAGTTGTTCAAGGCCCCGGAGCTGGACCAGCACGATGTGTTGTCCTTCCTCGGCGCCAGCTATTTCCGTGCGGTAGATACCTCGGGCCAGTACGGTTTGTCGGCTCGCGGTCTGGCGATTGATACTTATGCCAAGAAGCGTGAGGAATTCCCTGACTTCACCAAGTTCTGGTTCGAGACCCCGGACAAGGACAGTACCCGCTTCGTGGTCTATGCCCTGCTGGATTCACCGAGCGCCACCGGCGCTTACCGTTTCGACATCGACTGTCAGGCCAGCCAGGTCGTCATGGGCATCGATGCTCACATCAATGCGCGTACCGCCATCGAACAACTGGGCATCGCGGCGATGACCAGCATGTTCAGCTGCGGCACCCATGAACGACGCATGTGCGACACGATTCACCCGCAGATCCACGATTCTGATCGCCTGGCCATGTGGCGCGGCAACGGTGAGTGGATCTGCCGCCCGCTAAACAACCCGGCCACCCTGCAATTCAATGCATTCGCCGATACTGATCCGAAAGGTTTCGGTCTGGTGCAGACCGATCATGAGTTTGACAGCTATCAAGACACCGTCGACTGGTACAGCAAGCGTCCGAGCCTGTGGGTAGAACCTACGACTGCGTGGGGCGAAGGCTCTATCGATCTGATGGAAATTCCTACGACCGGCGAAACCCTCGATAACATCGTCGCGTTCTGGACCCCGAAGAAACCGGTCGCGGCCGGTGATTCACTGAACTACGGCTACAAGCTCTACTGGAGCGCTGTGCCGCCAGTGAGTACGCCGTTGGCGCGGGTCAACGCTACTCGTTCGGGCATGGGCGGCTTCATCGAAGGCTGGGCCCCCGGCGAGCATTACCCGCAGGTTTGGGCTCGACGGTTTGCCGTGGACTTCACGGGCGGCGGCCTGGACCGATTGCCGGAAGGTGCGGCGATCGAGCCGGTGGTCACTTGCTCGAATGGGCAGGTGAAGGACTTCAACGTGCTGGTACTGGATGACATCAAGGGTTACCGCATTACTTTTGACTGGTACCCAACCAATGACAGCGTGGCGCCGGTGGAGCTGCGGTTGTTCATTCGCACCCATGACCGGACGTTGAGTGAAACCTGGTTGTACCAGTATTTCCCACCGGCACTGGATAAGCGCAAGTACACCTGAGGGTATGAGGTTGTCTGGGCGGGCCCCTTCGCGACCCGACTTGCCCGCGAAGAGGACCTGACAGCCAACAAAAATCCCCGCACAGAAAAGCAAAAGCCCCAATCAATGTGATCGGGGCTTTTTGTTTTACAGCGTCAATCAGTCGCGCAAATCCGACTCGTGAATCGGCTGTTCACGATGGGTTGCCCGCTGGTACTGCGCCGGCCAGATGGCCTTGCGCCCTCCCAAGTCATCATCGGCATGCAGCGGCCAGTACGGATCTCGTAACAACTCACGGGCCAGGAAGATGAGGTCAGCCTGGCAGGTTCGCAGAATGTGCTCGGCCTGCGCCGGTTCGGTAATCATCCCTACAGTGCCTGTAGCAATGCCTGACTCCTTGCGCACACGTTCGGCGAAGCGGGTCTGATAACCGGGACCTGTAGGAATCTCGGCGTTGGCCGCGGTACCGCCCGATGAGACGTCAATCAGGTCCACACCCAACGCTTTGAGGCGTCGTGCCAGCTCCACGGTTTCATCCGGGTTCCAGCCGTCTTCCACCCAATCGGTGGCCGACACCCGCACGAACAGCGGTAGCTCTTCAGGCCACACCGCACGCACCGCTTCGGTGACTTGCAGCACCAGCCGGATTCGATTCTCGAACGAACCACCATATTGATCGCGCCGCTGATTGCTCAGGGGCGAAAGAAACTGATGCAACAGGTAACCGTGGGCGGCGTGTATTTCGACCACTTTGAAACCCGCGGTCAGTGCTCGGTGGGCCGAAGCGACAAAGGCCTGAATGACCTCAGCGATCTCGCCTTCATCGAGCTGCTTGGGGTGGGTGTGCTGCGGGTCGAAAGCAATCGGCGAAGGGCCCACCGGAACCCAGCCACCGTCTTCGGGTTTGACGCTGCCATGTTTGCCAATCCACGGCCGATGGGTGCTGGCCTTACGCCCAGCATGAGCCAATTGAATGCCGGCCACAGCGCCTTGAGCCGCAATGAAGCGCGTGATGCGTTGCAAAGGTTCGATCTGTTCATCGTTCCACAGGCCGAGGTCCTCGCCGGTGATACGTCCGTCGGCGGTCACCGCCGTGGCTTCGGTAAATACCAGGCCGGCCCCGCCGACAGCGCGGCTGCCGAGGTGGACCAGGTGCCAATCATTGGCCAGTCCATCGACGCTGGAGTACTGGCACATCGGCGACACCGCAATGCGGTTGAGCAGGGTCAATTGGCGAAGGGTATAGGGTTCAAGCAGCAGACTCATGGGGCACCTCTCGAATCAGTGGGCAGGCTCCAGGGTTCTGTTTGAAAAGTCGACGAGTGACAGAAAAAAGGTGCAGCACCCGCCCCCGCGGGCAAAAATTCGACAAGACGTCACAAGGATAATCAAGCAGTGCTTAGAGCCTAGTCGACATCGGGGGATGAGGGAGGGTTCCGAGGGATTCGGTGTGAAGGAAATCGCCTTCGCGGGCAAGCCTCGCTCCTACAGATCACCGATACCTGTAGGAGCGAGGCTTGCCCGCGAAGGGCTTAACGCGGCTCGATGTGGGCAATCATCAACTGCACCGTCTCGTTGCCACGGAACTCGTTAAGGTCGAGTTTGTAGGCCAATTCCACCCACTTGATGGTCGGATTCGGCCAGATGTCGCGGTCGATTCCGAAGGCAATGCCGTCCAGTTTCACCGAGCCGCATTCGCTTTTCAGCACCACTTTGAGGTGCCGCTCGCCGACGACGCGCTGCTCGACCAGTTGGAACACCCCATGAAACAGCGGCTCCGGGAAGTGCTGCCCCCATGGACCGGCATGGCGCAGGGCGCGGGCCAGTTCCAGGTGGAATTCCTCGACCGCCAGGGTGCCATCCGACAGCAGGCGCCCGGTCAGGTCTTCTTCGCGCAATTGCCTACGCACTTCGGCGTCAAAGGCTTCAGCGAACAACGGAAAATTCGCTTCCGGCAACGTCAGGCCGGCTGCCATCGCATGGCCGCCGTATTTGCTGATCAAATTCGGATGCTGCGCCGCCACCACGCTCAATGCGTCGCGAATATGAAAACCCTGGACCGAACGCCCCGAGCCCTTGAGCAAGCCATCGCCTGCATCGGCAAAGGCAATGGTCGGACGGAAATAGCGATCTTTCATACGCGATGCGAGGATTCCGATGACACCCTGGTGCCACTCGGGATCGAACAGGCACAAGCCGAACGGCATCGACTCAACCGGTAAATCCTTCAGTTGAGCCAGCGCTTCACGCTGCATGCCCTGCTCAATGGATTTGCGGTCCTGGTTCATGCCGTCGAGCTGAACCGCCATTTCACGCGCCAGACCGGCGTCTTCAGTGAGCAGGCATTCGATGCCCAGGCTCATGTCATCCAGCCTTCCTGCCGCGTTCAGGCGCGGGCCAACAATGAACCCCAGATCGGTGGAGGTGATGCGCGCAGGGTCACGCTTGGCCACCTCAAGGATTGCCTTGATGCCTGGGCGAGCACGCCCGGCGCGAATCCGTTCCAGGCCTTGGTGCACCAGAATCCGGTTGTTGGCATCCAGTGGAACCACGTCGGCGACGCTGCCCAGCGCCACCAGGTCCAGCAACTCGCCGATGTTCGGCTGCGGCTTGGTCTCGTACCAGCCGAGGCTGCGCAAGCGCGCGCGCAGGGCCATCAACACGTAGAAAATTACCCCGACGCCGGCCAGCGCCTTGCTCGGAAAGTCGCAACCAGGCTGGTTCGGATTGACGATGGCATCGGCCAACGGCAGTTCATCGCCGGGCAAGTGATGATCGGTAACCAGGACGTTCAGCCCGGCCTTTTTCGCCGCTGCCACGCCTTCAACGCTGGAAATACCGTTATCCACGGTAATGAGCAACTGCGGATCGCGGGTCAGCGCCACTTCAACGATTTCCGGCGTCAGGCCGTAGCCGTACTCAAATCGGTTCGGCACCAGATAGTCGACGTGAGCCGCACCCAGCAGACGCAAGCCCAGCATGCCCACTGTACTGGCCGTCGCACCATCGGCGTCGAAGTCACCGACAATCAGAATCCGCTGACGCTGCTCCAGCGCCGTCACCAGCAAATCCACCGCCGCATCGATACCTTTGAGCCGCTGGAACGGGATCAGTCGCGCCAGGCTCTTATCCAGTTCAGCCTCGGACAGCACGCCCCGCGCCGCGTACAGACGGGTCAGCAACGGCGGCAGATCACCGAGGAATGGCAGGGTGTCGGGCAACAGGCGAGGTTCGATGCGCATGGGGTGACAGGTGCTTCTCTTGAATACGTAGGATAAAACCGGATGACGCAGGTTAGCAGCGAATAATCAGCCGCGTTCGCCGCTCAACCACTGCAACTGGACTTCATGCTGACCACGGTCGTCGGTGACGAAAATCGTCCCTTCGCTGATCATCACATCCCACTTGATAACGCGGGGCATGTCCTTGGCCAGGGTTTCCAGCACTTCCTGCGGAACAGCAGCGATGTGCACGTTTTTCAGGTTTTTGATCGCCGGGATCACTTTGGTTTCCCAGACGCGCAGGCTGCCGTAGGCCAGCAGGCTGGTGCGCTCGGTGCGACGCGAGCACCACGTCAGGCGATCGGCGTCTGGCTGACCGACTTCGATCCAGTGCAGAACGCGGTCGTCCAGGCTCTTTTCCCACAGGGCAGGTTCGTCCACGTCTGACAGACCCCGACCGAACGACAGCTGCTCGTTGTACCAGAAGGCGTAGGCCAGCAGCCGCACGGTCATGCGCTCTTCGGTTTCCGAAGGGTGACGAGCGATGGTTTGCTTCACGCTCTCGTACACGTTGCGGTCGAGGTCGGTAAGGTTCAGTTCAAACTTGTAGGTCGTGGACGGCTGGGCCATGAACGGGCTTCTTGATACGGGGAAAGGCGGCAAGTCTAACCGATGCGGTACGTAATCCACGAATGGAAGGCGATCAACCTTGGTCGTCTGACGTTCGGCTATGTTAAAACGCTGTATTCGCTCAGCCACTGTCCTACAGGATTCAGCATGCCGCTCACCGGAAAACCGCTCTCAGGTCTGAAAGTCATTGAATTGGGCACGTTGATCGCCGGGCCGTTTGCCTCGCGGATTTGCGGCGAGTTCGGTGCCGAAGTGATCAAAATCGAGTCCCCCGATGGTGGCGATCCATTGCGTAAATGGCGCAAATTGTATGAAGGCACTTCGCTGTGGTGGTTCGTTCAGGCGCGCAACAAGAAGTCCCTGACGCTGAACCTGAAACACCCCGACGGCCTGGCAATTCTGAAAAAACTGCTCAGCGAAGCGGACATCCTGATAGAGAATTTTCGCCCAGGTGTGTTGGAAAAACTCGGTCTGGGCTGGGAAGTCTTGCACGCACTGAACCCGAAACTGGTGATGGTGCGCCTCTCGGGTTTCGGTCAGACCGGGCCGATGAAGGATCAGCCAGGTTTTGGCGCCGTCGGTGAATCCATGGGTGGCCTGCGCTACATCACCGGCTTCGAAGACCGACCACCGGTGCGCACCGGAATCTCCATCGGCGATTCCATTGCCGCACTTTGGGGCGTGATTGGCGCACTGATGGCCCTGCGTCATCGCGAGGTAAACGGAGGCCTTGGCCAAGTGGTGGATGTGGCGCTGTATGAAGCGATCTTCGCCATGATGGAAAGCATGGTCCCCGAGTTCGACGTGTTCGGTTTCATCCGCGAGCGCACCGGCAACATCATGCCGGGCATTACGCCCTCCTCTATCCACACCAGTGCCGACGGCAAGCATGTGCAGATCGGCGCCAATGGCGACGCGATCTTTAAACGTTTCATGCTGATCATCGGTCGCGACGACCTGGCCAACGACCCTGCGCTGGCGAGCAACGACGGACGCGATAGCCGTCGCGACGAGATTTATGGGGTGATTGATCGCTGGGCCAACTCACTGCCGCTGGACGCCATCATCGAGCAGTTGAATCAGGCCGACGTACCGGCCAGTCGGATCTTCAGCGCTGAAGACATGTTCAGTGATCCACAGTACCTGGCCCGGGAGATGTTCCTGAAAGCCAAGTTGCCGGATGGTAAAGATTTCAAGATGCCGGGAATAGTGCCGAAACTCTCTGAGACACCCGGTACTTCGGAATGGGTCGGGCCGCAGTTGGGCGAACACAATGCGCAGGTACTCAACGATCTTGGTTACGACAAGGAACAGATCGCAAAGCTGCGTGAAGCCGGGGCGATCTAAGCTGAAACGCCTGCTTACGCGACCCATCAATCACTGCCTGACGCGCGGCGGGCGAGCAGCGTGCGCGTTCGTGTTTTTCCTTTTGCTCACCGGCCAGGCTCAGTCGACGTTGGCGCAACCGAAGGAAACCCTGGTCTGGTTATTGCGCGACCTTCCACCGCTGATGATTTTCGAAGGATCGAAAAAGGGCCAGGGAGTGATCGATCAATTTTTACCGCTGCTGATCGCCCGCATGCCGCAATACGAGCACACCCTGATGCGAGTCAATCGCGCTCGCGGCTTGCAAATGCTCCACGAGCCATCCCTCACGTGCGATGCGGCGCTGAACTGGAGCAAGGAGCGCGATAGCTGGATCGCGTTTTCCATTCCGGTGTTTCGGGCCATGAGCAATGGATTGGCCGTGCGCCGCGATGATCGGGAGGTGTTGACGCCCTTCATCAAGGATGGCGAAGTGGACCTGGTTGCCCTGTTGGCCAGTGGCCACGAGAAGCTGGGCATTATTGCCGAGCGCAACTATGGCGAATATCTCGACGCGCTGCTCAAACAAGCACCAGCCAACTCACTGACCCTCCACTACGGTAACGACGCCTTGGGCAGCCTGTTGCAAATGCAACGTCTGGGGCGCTTGCGGATGCTGTTGGGATACCGCCCGGAAATCCGCTACCAGGCCCAGCAGCAAGGGATCACGGAGGATGAATTGCAGTTCTACCCGATTCGCGGCACGGGTAAATACCTGTCCGGTTACATCGGCTGTACCGACACACCCCAAGGCCGGCAGGCGATCATCGAGATCAACCAACTGCTGCGCACCCTGCCCCACGATCACTTGAGCCAGGCATATGCCGCCTGGCTGGACCCCGAAAGTCGCAGCGACTACCTGGAAGCCAGCCGGGCATTTTTCATACAACAGGCCGCGCAATGACAAATCGCAGGCAAAAAGAAACCCCGAGAAGTGGGGAGACGACTCGGGGTTAAACGTGGCCTACATAAAGACCAGTAACAGCAAGCTACAAGCACCGGAGCACAATGCTTGATCCTGCTGTTACATGGTCTGACTGACATTAGCGCAGGAAGGTTCCCACAAAAAAACAATTCAATTTCGGTTGGCCAGGATTTTGTCCTGAGCCGCATTGCGCAACGCCGCTATGACGCAGGGCTCCAGCCGGCCTTCCGCGATAAGCACGTCGCGATGCAACCCGTCGACCACATCCGTCAGTAGACGCTTGCTGGTTAACTGGGCCTGATTGAACGCGCGTTCGACCACGATAGCGCCGGACGCATTCTTCAGTGTCACCAGGCATTCGCCATGAGTCCCTGACGGGGTCAACGTAACCTGATACGGGCTCAGAGCCTCACCGAGCAATAGACTGATACTTTCCATCTCGATCACCACTCAATAGTCCGAAAACAAAGTGCCTGGGGCGTGCCTACAGTAAATGACCTCTGGCCCGAGAAGAAAGTTCTGGATACCGACTGCAGGTGAACCTGCGCCTCTGGTCAATAGAGCATGCACGGCCAAGATGACAGAGAGAAAACAGCCGCGTCACGCCTGCCTCTTGCGCTTGCTAATATCGGTCCATCCCCCTAGCAGGCCGCGCAATTGTCCATCGGCACTGTAAAACGGCACCGTCCATTGATAGACATGCCTGAGGCCGTTGTTGAACATCAATTGACGCTCACTGAAGCGGGTCTTGCGCGTACCGAGCTGGGCCATGAACTCTGCATGCAGCAGTTCGGCAGTCTCTTTGGGCAAGACATCCTGTTCAATCAGCTGTCGTCCCTGAACCTGGTCGAAACGAGTCGACAAGCCCTCTTCATAACTTTTGTTGCACATGATCAAACGCCCTTCCAGATCACGAACAAACATCGGATCGGGCATGGCGTCCATCAACGCATGCTGGAAGGCGAGCTGATCACTCAGATTTTTCTCGGCATCCAGGCGCTGCTGGATCAATACCGTGAGCCTGCGGTTCCAGAGTAGCGACAGCAGGCCGAACAGACTGACGACAAACACTCCCCAGCAGCCCCACTGGGTGAACGGGTGCCAGTTGCCGGGCACCTGAACGGGGGCAATCCCATTGAGCCATTTCAGGCGAATGGCGCGCAATTCGGCAGGAGGAAACGCTTCAAGCGCCTTGTTGAGAATGCTCGACAACTGCGGCTGACCTTTGCGTACGGCCAGGTGGTCCGCCTCCCATTTGCCCTCAACCGTATACCCGACCTTGAGCTGACCGGGCGGATAGAGTTGTGCTCCGATTTCGTTTTCGATGGTGGCATAGGCCTCACCGCTTTCGACCAACGCCCGGGCCTCCGTATAGGTTTTAACCGAGCGCAGGTCGATGTCCGGATTGTCGCGGCGAATCGTAGCCTCCAGCGCATGCCGCGTCGGCAACACCAGAACCCTTCCCGACAGCTGCTCCAGGGATTGCACCACTGGCGCCCCGGCGCGCCCGACGAACACCCAGCCAGCGCCACCGAACGCATGACTGAAATCCAGAAACGTCTTGCGTTCGTCATTCATCGCCAACGTCGTGCTCATGTCCGCGGCACCGCTTTCCAGCCGTCCAAGCAGCTGATCGGTAGAAAACGACTCTTCATGAACAAACTGCAATCCCGTCATGGCGCTGATGCGGTTGAGCAGATCATTGTTCAAACCGCTCCAGTGGCCGTGCTCATCCTTGAACAGGTACAGCGGATATTGCACCGAGGCGACGATGACTTGCGAATGCTCGGCAATCCATTCAAGTTCCTGAGCGTCCAGCTCGATCGCTGCGTTGATGACGGATCCCCTGGACTCGGAAGCCGTCAATTGCGACGCGCTCCCCCATTGAGCAAAGCCCAAGGTACCGACCAAAAAAAACATCCAGCGCGCGGCTGGTTTTAACCCTTTTAAAAACAGCATTACCACTTCCTTCGCGATCAACTCGCCCGTCCCTCATGGGCGAAAACGCAACAAGTGTGGCATGCAGAAATGAAAAAGCCCGTCAGGAGACGGGCTTCAAAATGTGACAGTTTTAATTGGTTACAGAGGCTTGCCGCGGTTGCCATGCTGACTGACAAAGGCCTGGACGGCTTTCAGGTCATTTGGCAGCACGGTGCAGCGCTCATCTCGCTCAAACAAATCAGAAAGATGTGCAGGTAGTTCGAGCGCTTTTCCTACGCCTGCTTTTTCCACGGCGTCCGGGAATTTGACCGGATGCGCCGTACCGAGGATCACCATTGGGATATCCAGGTTGCGACGGCATTCGCGTGCAGCCTTCACACCGATAGCCGTGTGCGGATCCAGCAGTTCGCCGGTTTGCTCGAAGACTTCGGCGATGGTTTCGCAGGTTTGAGCGTCATCCACGGCCAGCGAATCGAACAGTTTGCGAGCTTCGGTCCAGCGCTCCTCTTCGACGCTGAAACCGCCACCCTGCTTGAAGGTGTCCATCAAACCGGCAATCGCTGCGCCGTTGCGACCGTGCAGATCGAACAGCAGGCGTTCGAAGTTCGACGACACCATGATGTCCATCGACGGCGACAGCGTGGCGTGCAGGGTTTCCTTGACGTACTGATTGCCGCTCATGAAGCGGTGCAGGATGTCGTTGCGGTTGGTGGCGACGATCAACTGGTTGATCGGCAGGCCCATGTTGCGTGCCAGGTAACCGGCGAAGATATCGCCGAAGTTGCCGGTGGGCACCGAGAAGGATATCGAACGTGCCGGACCGCCCAACTGCAGGGCTGCGTGGAAGTAGTAAACGATCTGGGCCATGATTCGCGCCCAGTTGATCGAGTTCACCGCTACCAGACGCGTGCCTTTGAGGAAGCTCTGGTCGGCGAAGCTGGCCTTGACCATTTCCTGGCAGTCATCGAAGTTGCCTTCGATGGCGATGTTATGAATGTTCTCGCCGAAGATCGTGGTCATCTGGCGACGCTGCACTTCGGACACGCGGTTGTGCGGGTGCAGGATGAAGATGTCGACGTTTTCGCAGTGCTTGCAGCCTTCGATGGCGGCCGAGCCGGTATCACCGGAGGTCGCACCGACGATCACTACACGCTCACCGCGCTTTTCCAGCACGTAGTCGAGCAAACGACCGAGCAGTTGCAGGGCGAAGTCCTTGAACGCCAGGGTCGGGCCGTGGAACAGCTCCAATACCCATTCGTTGCCGTTCAGCTGACGCAGCGGTGCGACGGCGTTGTGCGAGAACACAGCGTAAGTTTCTTCGAGGATTTTTTTGAAATCGGCATCGGGGATGCTGCCGGCCACGAATGGGCGCATTACCCGGAAGGCCAGTTCGTGATACGGCAGGCCGGCCCAGGAAGCGATTTCTTCCTGGGTGAAACGTGGCAGGTTTTCCGGCACGTACAGGCCGCCGTCAGTGGCCAGACCGGCCAGCAGAACGTCTTCGAAATTCAGGGCCGGTGCCTGGCCGCGGGTACTGATATAACGCATGACTGGCTCCAATAGACAGTGTTCGCAAACCCGAGCCCGCATGCGGGCCCGGTGAACGATAACGGCTTAGTTCAGGTGCTCGACGCGGATCCGTACGACCGGACCGACCACGCCCGTCAGGGCTTCCAGGGCGGCGATTGCGTCGTTCATGTGCTGTTCCAGCACGCGATGAGTCAGCAGAATCATCGGCACCAAGCCGTCGTGTTCTTCGACTTCTTTCTGCATGATCGATTCGATGTTGATGCCGCGCTCCGACAGGATGCTCGCGACCTGGGCCAACACGCCCGGATGATCCTTGGCCTGGATGCGCAGGTAGTAGGCGCTTTCGCAAGCTTCGATCGGCAGGATCGGGTGGGCCGACAGCGAATCCGGCTGGAAGGCCAGGTGCGGCACGCGGTTTTCCGGGTCGGACGTCATGGCGCGAACCACGTCCACCAGGTCGGCGATCACCGAGGAAGCGGTTGGCTCCATGCCAGCGCCAGCGCCGTAGAACAAGGTCGAACCGGCTGCATCACCGTTGACCATCACCGCGTTCATCACGCCGTTGACGTTGGCGAGCAGACGATCGGCCGGGATCAGCGTCGGGTGCACACGCAACTCGATACCGGCAGCCGTGCTGCGAGCCACACCAAGGTGCTTGATGCGATAGCCCAGCGCTTCGGCGTAGTTCACGTCAGCGGTGGTCAGCTTGGTGATGCCTTCGGTGTAGGCCTTGTCGAATTGCAGCGGAATACCGAACGCGATGGATGCCAGGATCGTCAGCTTGTGGGCCGCGTCGATGCCTTCAACGTCGAAGGTCGGATCGGCTTCGGCGTAACCGAGGGCTTGCGCCTCGGCGAGGACGTCTTCGAAGGTCCGGCCCTTTTCGCGCATTTCGGTGAGGATGAAGTTGCCGGTGCCGTTGATGATCCCGGCGACCCAGTTGATACGGTTGGCGGACAAGCCTTCACGGATCGCCTTGATCACCGGAATGCCACCGGCCACGGCCGCTTCGAACGCAACGATCACGCCCTTCTCGCGGGCCTTGGCGAAAATTTCGTTACCGTGAACGGCGATCAACGCCTTGTTCGCGGTGACCACATGTTTTCCGTTCTCGATCGCTTTGAGTACCAGCTCACGGGCAACGGTGTAGCCGCCCACCAGCTCTATGACGATGTCGATCTCAGGGTTCGTGGCCACTTCGAAGACATCGTTGGTAATCGCAATACCGGTCGTCTGGAACTGAGGCTTTGGCGTGCGCATGGCAATTTGTGCCACTTCGATTCCACGCCCGGCACGACGAGCAATTTCCTCGGCGTTGCGCTGAAGTACGTTGAAGGTACCGCCACCGACGGTTCCTAACCCACAGATGCCTACTTTGACCGGTTTCACTGTGAACTCCCCATAAAACGGCCGACTCAAGGCCGGCCGTGAAAACAACCGCATGCTCGCGGTTCTCTATTGATGGCCCGGTGAATGTTGCCGCCGGACCATGATCGTCAATGGCTGACCGTGACGATGCAAATTTATTTCGCGTCCAGCGCCAGTTTGGCGACTTGTGGCGCAGGCTGGTAGCCCGGAATGACTTGGCCATCAGCCAAAACGATGGCCGGTGTGCCGTTCACGCCGATCGACTGACCGAGGGCGAACTGTTTGGAAACCGGGTTATCGCATTTGGCGGCCTTGATTTCCTTGCCGTCGACCATTTTGTCCATGGCGGCTTTTTTGTCTTTCGAGCACCAGACCGCTTGCAGCTGTTCATCACCCGGCGAGCCCAGGCCCTGGCGCGGGAACGCGACGTAACGCACTTCGATGCCGCGCTTGTTCAGCTCAGGCACTTCGGCATGCAGCTTGTGGCAGTACGGGCAGGTGGTGTCGGTGAACACGGTGATGTGCGATTTGGTTTCGCCGATCGCCGGATACACCACGGTTTCCGCGACCGGGATTGCGTTGACCAGTTTGGAAACGCCCAGGCGTTCGGTCTTCTCGGTCAGGTTGACCGGTTTGCCGTCCTTGAGCTGGAACAGGTAACCCTGAACCACGTACTGGCCATCGGCGCTGGCGTAGAGCACGCGGCTGCCCTTGAGTTTGACTTCGTACAGACCTGGCAGAGGACTGGCGGAGATGCTTTCTACCGGAACTTCGAGCTGAAGGTTTTCCAGGCTTTTACGAATGGCTTTATCGGCCGCGTCATCGGCGACGGCAAAGGTGCTGACCAACGCAATGGCTGCGGCGGCGAAAATCTGGGTCAGACGCATGAGAACTCCTGAGGGCGGACAAATGGGACGATCAGAACGCCCGTGCCGAAACACCGGGTCATAATCGCCCATCGTGCAAACCGGCAAAGCCTACCACATAAGGGCTGCGTGGCCGAATGCGGGTGACAAGACACCTAACTTGCGGTGTACGACGCTTTATGTAGCAGTTCTGCACTAGCCGCGCGGATGGTGTTTGGCATGCAATTCCTGCAAGCGTGCGCGGGCGACGTGGGTGTAGATCTGCGTGGTCGACAGATCGCTGTGGCCGAGTAGCATTTGCACCACCCGCAAGTCGGCTCCGTGGTTGAGCAAGTGCGTGGCGAAGGCATGACGCAGGGTATGCGGCGACAGCGACTTGCCGATCCCGGCGACCTTGGCCTGATGCTTGATGCGATGCCAGAAAGTCTGCCGAGTCATCTGCTCGCCGCGCAGGCTGGGGAACATGACATCGCTGGGGCGCCCGCCCAGCAGCTCGTTGCGGCCATCGCGCAGGTAACGCTCGACCCAGACAATCGCCTCCTCGCCCATCGGCACCAGCCGCTCCTTGCTGCCCTTGCCCATCACTCGCAGCACGCCCTGACGCAGGTTGACCTGCTCCAGTGTCAGACTGATCAGTTCCGTCACCCGCAGGCCACAGGCGTAAAGCACTTCGAGCATGGCGCGGTCCCGCTGGCCGATGGCTTCGCTCAAGTCGGGCGCCTTCAGCAACGCCTCCACATCGGCTTCTGACAAGGATTTTGGCAAAGGCCTACCGAGTTGAGGCATATCGACGCGTAACGTCGGATCGACCGTGATCAACTTTTCTCGCAGCAGATAGCGATAAAAGCCGCGCACACCAGAGAGAAATCTCGCAGTGGAACGGGGTTTGTAGTTCTGCTCCAGGCGCCAGGCCAAGTGATCGAGGATCAATTCACGGCCAGCGTTGATCAACTCCAGCCCCCTCTCCTGCAGCCAGCCGTTGAACAAGGCCAGGTCGCTGCGATAGGCATCGCGGGTGTTATCGGAAAGACCTTTCTCCAGCCACAGCGCGTCGAGAAATTGGTCTATCAAAGGATGATCGATGGCGGGCATAAAGGCTCAGGCAAGACCGGCAGTACGGCCAAGGAAGATAAATCGCAGGCAACAAAAAAGCAGCCCGTAGGCTGCTTTTTTCTGCATCGGAAGCTGGACTTAAGCCAGTTTTTCCTTGATGCGAGCTGCTTTACCGGACAGGTCACGCAGGTAGTACAGCTTGGCTTTACGTACGTCACCGCGACGTTTAACGGCCATGCTGTCGATTTGCGGGCTGTAGGTCTGGAAAGTACGCTCTACGCCAACACCGTTGGAGATTTTACGAACGGTGAAAGCACTGTTTACGCCGCGGTTACGCTTGGCGATAACAACACCTTCGAACGCTTGCAGACGCGAACGGTCGCCTTCCTTCACTTTCACCTGAACGACAACAGTGTCGCCCGGGGCAAAGGTAGGGATCTCTTTGGTCATCTGCTCTGCTTCGAGTGCAAGGATGATTTTGTTAGTCATGCTGTGCTCCTAAGGTAAATCGTCGGATCTACCATCGATACGTTGTTAACTATCGTCCCGCTCGCGGATGTATTCCTCGAGCAGCTTCTTCTCTTCTCCAGAAAGCGAGCGGCTTTCCAGAAGATCGGCGCGTCGTTCAGAGGTCCTACCAAGGGACTGCTGTAAACGCCAACGCCGGATATGCGCGTGATTGCCACTTAGCAATACGTCGGGAACACGCTGATCCGCATACACCTCCGGTCGGGTGTAGTGCGGGCAATCCAGCAAACCATCCGTAAAGGAATCTTCCTCGGCGGAGTCCGCATGCCCTAAAGCTCCAGGCAGCAGTCGTGTAACCGCATCGATCAGGACCATCGCCGGCAGCTCGCCGCCAGACAGTACATAGTCGCCAATCGACCACTCTTCATCGACATGAGCTTCAATAAAACGCTCGTCAATGCCTTCATAGCGGCCGGCAATCAGGATCAATGCATCCGAATTCGCCAACTCGCGTACCGCCGACTGAGTCAGTTGACGGCCTTGGGGGGACAGGTAAATTACCTTCGCCGCCTCCCCGGCTGCTGCCTTGGCCTGAACCAACGCATCTTCCAGGGGCTTGATCTTCATCACCATGCCCGGACCACCGCCAAATGGGCGATCATCCACAGTGTGATGTCGATCCGTCGTGTAGTCTCGCGGATTCCAACAGGTGAGCTGCAAGAGCCCCTGTTTCACCGCACGACTGGTGATGCCGTACTCGCTGATGGCGGAGAACATCTCGGGAAACAAACTGATCACTTCTACGCGCAAATTAGCCACGCTTAGAAGTCCGCATCCCATTCCACCTTCATCTCGCCTGCGGCAAGGTCGACAACCAACACGCATTGCTCCGTATAGGGCAACAGGCGTTCGCGATCGTCCAGGCTGCCAGCGCAAGGCTTGACCACCATGACATCGTTCGAGCCAGTCTCTAGCAGATGATCGATTTTCCCGAGCAGTTGCCCGAGTTGGTCGATGACCTTGAGACCTTCCAGCTGGTACCAGTAGTACTCGCCGTCGGTCAGATCTGGAAACAGGTTACGCGGCACGCAGATCTCATAACCGGCCAGAAGACGAGCTTCTTCACGATCATCGAGACCCTTGAGCTTTGTGACCAGAAACTTGCCGTTATGAACACGGCCGCTGACCAGCTCTACCTGCCGTACAACGCCTTCACGCTTGAGCGTCCAGGTTTTGTAGTCCAACAGGTTTGCAATTGGATCAGTAAAGGAAAAGACCTTCACTTCGCCGCGAACACCGTGAATCGAATAGATTTTGCCGATAACGATCAAATCATCAGCAATGGCTGGCGTCGCGTTCATATTGCTCAGGCCGCAGCCTTAGCAGCGTCCTTCAACAACTGAGCAACACGCTCAGAAGGTTGTGCACCAACGCTCAGCCAGTAGGCTACGCGCTCTTGGTTCACGGACAGACGAACTTCTTGACCACGAGCAACAGGGTTGAAGAAACCAACCTGTTCCTTGTGCGAACCGTCGCGCGGGTTGCGGCTGTCGGTTACGGTCAAGTGGTAAAACGGGCGCTTTTTGGAGCCGCCAAGGGCAAGACGGATTGTTAGCATGTGAACATCGTTCCTGTAGTCGGTGCTGCAAATCTAAAGGCACAGCGGGCATAGGTGCCCGAAAGGCCGCATATTCTAAGGAATATCCGGACTTTTGCAAATGTCTTTTTCCGGCGGCCTATCGGTCGCCATCAAGATTTGCTATAGAGCCGTCGTTGAAAACGGCCAGTCAGCTCCCGCCAAGTGCGGGTTTGCTGGAGATCCCACTTCCATGTGGGGTTGCGCCGACATGGCTGTCGGCACGAATTCTTTACATTTTCGGCATGCCGCCGCCGGGCAACATACCGCCCATGCCGCGCATCATTTTGGCCATTCCGCCTTTCGCGGAGAATTTCTTCATCATCTTCTGCATCTGCTTGTGCTGCTTGATCAAGCGACCGACGTCCTGCACCTGGGTGCCGGACCCCATGGCGATCCGGCGTTTGCGCGAACCGCTGATCAGCTCAGGGTCGCGGCGCTCGGCCGGGGTCATGGAATTGATGATGGCTTCCATCTGTTTGAATTGTTTCTCTGCCGCGCCCTGGGCGTTGCCCATCTGTGCCAGGTTCATACCACCGATGTTCGGCAGTTTGTCCATGAGGCCGCCGAGACCGCCCATGTTTTTCATCTGTTGTAGCTGATCGCGGAAGTCCTCGAGGTCGAAGCCCTTACCCTTCTTCAGCTTCTTGGCCAGTTTGTCGGCCTTGTCCTTGTCGAGGGTCTGTTCGGCCTGCTCGATCAGGCTGAGCACGTCGCCCATGCCGAGGATGCGCGAAGCAATACGCTCTGGGTGGAACGGCTCGAGCGCTTCGCTCTTCTCGCCCATACCGATGAACTTGATCGGCTTGCCGGTGATGGCGCGGACCGACAGTGCAGCACCGCCACGGGCGTCGCCGTCGACCTTGGTCAGGATCACACCGGTCAGCGGCAGTGCATCGCCAAAGGCCTTGGCCGTATTGGCGGCGTCCTGACCGGTCATGGCGTCGACCACGAACAGTGTTTCGACCGGGTTGATCGCAGCGTGGAGCGCCTTAATCTCGCCCATCATCTCTTCGTCGATGTGCAGACGACCGGCGGTATCGACGATGACGACGTCGATGAATTTCAGTTTTGCTTCTTTAATAGCCGCTTGCGCGATGTCGACCGGTTTCTGGCTCAGGTCGGACGGGAAGAAGGTAACGCCAACTTCACCCGCGAGCATTTCGAGCTGTTTGATCGCTGCCGGACGGTAAACGTCCGCAGACACGACCATGACCGACTTCTTCTTGCGCTCTTTGAGGAAGCGCGCGAGTTTGCCGGCGGTGGTGGTTTTACCCGCACCCTGCAAACCGGCCATCAGCACGACGGCAGGAGGAACGGCGCTCAGGTTCAGGTCTTCGTTGGCCGCGCCCATCAGGCTTTCGAGTTCGGCCTGGACGATTTTCACGAAGGCCTGGCCCGGCGTCAGGCTGCGCGACACCTCGGTGCCGACGGCGCGTTCCTTGACCGAGTTGACGAAGTCTTTCACCACCGGCAAGGCGACGTCAGCTTCGAGCAACGCCATGCGCACTTCACGCAGGGTGTCTTTGATGTTGTCCTCGGTCAGCTTGGCCTTGCCGGTGACATGGCGCAGCGTCTGCGAGAGACGGTCGGTTAAGTTTTCAAACATTGCGCGATCCTTTCAGGCCCTGTGTAGACCGGGATAATGGCGGCCCAGACCGGAATAAACATGTGCTCGGCGAGCCTGCGGCGTGGGCAGGTCGCGGATTATAGCGAAGACTGCGTCTGGCGGACACCTCGTCGTCAGGTTGCATGGTCTTTCGTGCTGCGGGGGTTCTATGCCAAACTCAGCGCCTTTCGGGCTTGCCTAACAGGATTTATGCTCCCCTTGTCACCCAGTTTGCTAACTACCCTCGCCGCCGCCTGCTTATATGCCGCTGCGACCCTCTATCAGAGCACTCGTCTGGCCACCGGCGCCAAGGCGAACAAGCGCCTGCTGGTCACGCTCGGCGTGCTTGCCGTGCTGGCTCACAGCGCCAGCCTGTTCACCCACCTGCTGACACCGATCGGCCTGGGCCTGGATTTTTTCAGCGCCGCCAGCCTGATTGCCGCCGCTGTCATCGCCCTGACGCTGCTGGCCTGCTCGCGAATTCCGGTGGAGAACCTGCTTATATTGCTGTTCCCGCTCGGTGCCGCCACCGTGCTGCTCGCGCAGTTCGCCCCCGCCGGCACGGTGCAGATCATCGACGAAGAACCGGGCATCCTCGCCCACATCCTGCTGTCGATCCTCGCCTACGGCATGTTCACCATCGCGGTGTTCCAGGCGTTGCTGCTGCTGGTTCAAGACCATCAGCTCAAGCACAAGCATCCGTCCGGCCTGATCAAGAACTTCCCGCCGCTGCAAACCATGGAAAGCCTCCTGTTCGGCTTCCTCTGGGCCGGCTGGACCCTGCTCTCGCTGTCGCTGATCTCCGGCTGGCTGTTCGTCGACAACCTGTTCGCCCAGCACCTGGTGCACAAAACGTTGCTGGCGTGCCTCGCCTGGGTCGTTTTCAGCGTGCTGCTCTGGGGTCGTAACCGCCTCGGCTGGCGCGGACACAAGGCCATTCGCTGGACCCTCGCCGGTTTCTGCCTGCTGATGCTGGCGTATTTCGGCAGTAAGCTGGTTCGTGAATACATCCTGCATATCTGACGGGCGGCATTAATGGACGACTTGCCCATAGGGCCGATGCTCGCGGTAGTGGCCCTGCTGATTTTATGGTCGGGGCTGTTTACCGCCATCGAAGTTGCACAACAGCACTTGCTCGCCCAGCGGACCGCTTCGCGTTCGAGCGACAAGCCGGTGGCAAAGCTGAGCTTTGCGCTCAATAGCCTGATCCTCTGCAATACCCTGTGCCGCGCGCTGGTCGTGGTCATCAGCACATTGCTGGCGATTTTCACCTGGGCGGAAAACGGTCCATGGGTTGCCTGCCTCGGGGCTGGCGCCGTGCTTCTGGTGTTCGCCGACTACCTGCCGCGCACCCTCGCCGTTCGCCATCCGGACGCCGTCCTGGCCTTGGGTAATACCTTGCTTGGCGCGCCACTGAAAATCGTCTATCCCGCCGCCTGGTTGCTCAATGGCATCAGCCAGTTGCTGATGCGACCGTTCGCCCGCAAAGTCAAAGTGGTGCAGCAGAGCGAAGACGAGGCACCGAACGATAGGCACAACGATCACGAACACGCCGTCTGCCGCCCGCACCCGCTGTCAGGTATCCATGCGCTGGACAACATCACGGTCAACGACATTCTGGTGCCACGCAGTGACGTCGAGGGGATCAACCTGGACGACTCCCTCGAGGAAATCATCGAGCAACTGCGCAAAAACAAACGCACACGCCTGCCGGTGTTCCACAGCGACATCAACCAGGTCGAAGCGGTGCTCAACACCCGGCAGATCCGTCACTTATTGCACGATTCCAGCCTGACCATGGAAGCGCTCTTGGCGGCCAGCCACGACCCCTACTTCGTACCGGAAAGTACCCCGTTGCAGCTGCAACTGTTGAATTTCCACAAACAACAGCGACGCTTGGGCATGGTAGTCGACGAGTACGGCGAAGTGCTCGGCATCGTGACCCTGGAGGACATTCTCGAAGAAATCGTCGGCGAGTTCGAAAGCCAGCACAGCCTGGATAACCCGCACATCCATCCACAAGCGGATGGCCGCCTGGTGATCGAAGGTGCGGCGTCGATTCGCGAACTGAACAAGAGCCTGGGCTGGCACCTGCCCAGCGATGGTCCGAAAACCCTCAACGGGTTGGTGACCGAGGCGCTGGAGACGATTCCGGAAAGTGCGGTATGCCTGAAGATCGGGCGTTATCGCCTGGAGATTCTGGAGACGGAAGACAACCGCGTCAGCCGGGTTTTGATCTGGCATATCAGTTCGGTTCCCGCCGCTATCTAAAGCCCGACACGTGCCCTGTGGAGAGCCGCTTACCCAAGCCCCGCCATACCCAAGTGCTACCCGCACTCTGCGTTAAACCCACATCCCTGGGTGTTCGACCATAATAATTCGCTCCACTGGGGCACATGACTGTCAGGGATAACTGCATGACGACCAGCACGATTTATAACGACACCACGCCTGCGCAACCGACGAACTCCGCCACCCGTGTGGCGACCGCGAGTTTCATCGGCACCGCCATCGAGTTCTACGACTTCTACGTTTATGCCACTGCCGCTGCGCTGGTGATCGGTCCGGTATTCTTTCCGCAGACCTCCGGCACGGCCCAGATGCTGTCGGCGTTCCTCACCTTCGGCATCGCCTTCCTTGCTCGACCGCTGGGATCGGCGCTGTTCGGCCATTTCGGTGACCGCATCGGGCGCAAATCGACACTGGTTGCCTCGCTGCTGCTGATGGGCGTGTGCACCACGCTGATCGGCGTGCTACCCGGTTATGACAGCATCGGAGCCTGGGCGCCGATTTTGCTCTGCGTGCTGCGCTTTGGCCAAGGCCTGGGACTGGGCGGTGAATGGGGCGGCGCTGCGCTCCTGGCGACGGAGAATGCGCCGAAGGGCAAACGCGCCTGGTTCGGCATGTTCCCGCAACTCGGCCCTTCTATTGGCTTCCTCGCGGCCAACGGCCTGTTTCTGACGCTGGCAATGACCCTGAACGACGAGCAGTTCCGCTCGTGGGGCTGGCGGATTCCTTTCCTGCTCAGTGCCGCATTGGTGATGGTGGGTCTGTACGTGCGCCTCAAGCTTCACGAAACGCCGGTGTTTGCCAACGCAATGGCTCGCCAGGAGCGGGTGAAGATCCCGCTGATCGAGCTGCTCAGTCAATACTGGGCGCCGATGCTGCTGGGGGCCGGGTCGATGGTGGTGTGCTACGCGCTGTTCTATATCTCGACGGTGTTTTCGCTGAGCTATGGCGTATCGACGCTCGGGTACACCCGCGAAACCTTCCTCGCGCTGCTGTGCTTCGCTGTACTGTTCATGGCCGCTGCCACCCCGCTATCGGCTTGGGCCAGTGATCGTTTCGGGCGCAAACCGGTGCTGATCATCGGTGGCGTGCTGGCGATTTTGTCCGGATTCCTGATGGAACCGCTGCTGACCCAAGGTTCAACCTGGGGCGTGGCGCTGTTCCTGTGCATCGAGCTGTTTCTGATGGGCGTGACGTTTGCACCAATGGGCGCACTGCTGCCGGAGCTGTTCCCAACTCACGTGCGTTATACCGGTGCGTCGGCGGCCTACAATCTGGGCGGCATTGTCGGGGCCTCAGCGGCACCGTTCTTCGCACAGAAGCTGGTGGCGATGGGGGGGTTGAGTTATGTCGGTGGGTATGTGTCGGGGGCGGCGGTGCTGAGCTTGATTGCTGTGCTGTGCCTGAAGGAAACGCGAAATAACGATCTGAATCGGGTTGTCTGATAGAAAAAGCTTCGCGGGCAAGCCTCGCTCCTACGGTCCCAGGTCGAATACATGCTTATGGATTGACCTAATCCTGTAGGAGCGAGCGGTGCGGCGATCCAACTTGCCCGCGAAGGGCGCGCCTCGGTTACAGCTCTACAACAACAGCCTGAGCAGCGCGGGTGGCTTTAGCACGAGCCGCTTCAATCGACTCATCCCGCGCCAACGCCACACCCATCCGACGCTGGCCATTCACCTCAGGCTTGCCGAACAGACGCAACGCAGTATCCGGTTCGCTCAACGCGGCCCCCAGATTGGCGAAAGCCGTCTGAGTCGACTGCCCTTCCACCAGAATGACCGCCGAAGCCGAAGGCCCGAACTGGCGGATCAACGGAATCGGTAAGCCCAGAATCGCCCGCGCGTGCAGCGCGAACTGCGACAGGTCCTGGGAAATCAACGTCACCAAACCCGTATCATGCGGACGCGGCGAGACTTCACTGAACCAGACTTGATCACCTTTGATGAACAGCTCAACACCAAACAGACCACGGCCACCCAGGGCTTCAGTGACGGCTTTGGCAACGCGCTCGGATTCGGCCAGGGCAATCGGGCTCATGGCTTGTGGCTGCCAGGATTCCTGATAGTCGCCCTTCTCCTGACGGTGACCGACTGGCGCGCAGAACGTAGTGCCGCCAACGTGACACACGGTCAACAGGGTGATTTCGTAGTCGAAGTCGATAAAGCCTTCGACGATCACGCGGCCTTTACCGGCGCGGCCGCCTTCTTGCGCGTAATCCCAAGCGGTTTTCACGTCATCGGCACTGCGCAGCAGGCTCTGGCCTTTGCCCGACGAACTCATGACCGGCTTGACCACGCAAGGGAAGCCCAGGTCCTGGACGGCCTTGCTGTAATCTTCGAAGGTGTCGGCGAAGTGGTACGGCGAGGTCGGCAGGTCCAGCTCTTCAGCAGCCAGGCGACGGATGCCTTCGCGGTTCATGGTCAGCTGCGCGGCGCGAGCGGTCGGGATCACGGTGAAGCCTTCGGCTTCCAGCTCCACGAGGGTCGCGGTGGCAATGGCTTCGATTTCCGGCACGATGAAGTGCGGCTTTTCGGCCTCGATCACGGCACGCAGGGCGGCGCCGTCGAGCATGTTGATCACATGGCTGCGATGGGCTACCTGCATGGCCGGCGCATTGGCATAGCGATCCACGGCAATCACTTCAACGCCCAGGCGTTGCAGCTCGATCACCACTTCCTTGCCCAACTCGCCACAGCCACACAGCAATACGCGGGTCGCGGTTGGCGACAATGGAGTTCCGATACGGGTCATCTCAGGTCCTCAGAAGCGGATCATCGAGGGTCGCGCCTGACGCGCTTCCCATGGGGAGAAAGCGCGGCATTTTACATGAACCGAGGGGTTTGGCTTCAGCTGGCGACGGCCTGTTTGCGCAAGCGCCAGGCCATGATCAGCCACACGGCCGTCACGCCAGCGAACTTTGAACCCATGGCAGTGAGGATCACGCCGGGGGTGAAGGCATCAATCATGCCGAAGAAGATGAACGTATCGAGGGGAATACTCAGCGCCGAACTTATCCACAGGCGGTCGTGCAAGGGACGCTTGGTGATGCTGAACACCAGCCAGTCGATGCACTCGGACACCGCGAAGGCCGTGGCGCTGGCCAGGGCGATGGAGGGATCGGACGTCACGTAGGACAACACCAGCGCGGCCAGCATCGCCGCGATCGCGCCATGGCCGAAACGGGTTTGCACCATGTCGCGCAAAACGAACACCAAACCACCCCAGGCCGACCAGATGATGTCCAGATGCGGAGCGGTGGAAAAGGCGTAGTTGATCAGTACGACACTGCTGATGTAAGCGATCAGGAAGAGCATGGGGCGTGGGGTACCTGTCAATTCTGGCGTGCAGGGTACTTCAGGGATTGGGGGTTGGGCCAAGGGAGGTGTTAGTGTCTGTGGGGACGCCTTCGCGGGCAAGCCTCGCTCCTACAGATCACCGATACCTGGAGCGAGGCTTGCCCGCGAAGGCCACGCCTCAATTGCCCGGTTTTCCCCCGATCATCCACATCAACCCGCTCGATTTTGCCCGCTCATGACACACCCCCAACACCTTGCGACGCTCTTCGTTGTCCATCCGGCTCCAACGAGTAATCTCTTCCACCGTGCGCTGACACCCGGTGCAGATGTCATCCTCGTCCAGCGCGCAGATATTCACGCACGGCGATCGAACCGGGCGTTCGGGCGTGCTCATTCTTCCTGCTCAACCAGATCTCGGGCATAACGCTGCGAGTTATGCACATAGTGAGCAGCGCTGGCCTCCAGCATTTTTTTCTGCGGCTCGGTCAGTTCGCGCACCACTTTGCCCGGCGAGCCCATGACCAGCGAACCGTCTGGAATCTCCTTACCCTCACCGATCAGCGAGTTGGCGCCAATGATGCAGTTCTTGCCGATTTTCGCGCCGTTGAGGATCACCGCGTTAATGCCGATCAAGCTGTAATCGCCCACCGTACAACCATGAAGCATGGCGTTGTGGCCGATGGTCACGCCGGTGCCGATGGTCAGCGGGTAACCCATGTCGGTGTGCATCACCGTGCCGTCCTGGACGTTGCTGTTCTTGCCGATCAGGATCAATTCGTTGTCGCCCCGCAGCACGGCGTTGAACCAGACGTTGGCACCCTCTTCCAGTTTGACCTTGCCCACCAGCACGGCATTGGGTGCGACCCAGCTCTGCGGATGGGTTTCGACGCGGGCGTCGCCCAGGCGATATTTCATCTTATTGTCCTCAAGGCCAGGCAGGCTCACTTGCAAAAAGCAGGATTCAGGCCATACGAACGATGGCTTCAAATATTGGTAAAGCTTTTGGGTGGGTGATGCAGGCTGATTTTGGCGTCATAGAGCAGGTTGATCAACTCGACGATCATAATCGCCGTGAGGCCCCAGATTTTGTACTCGTCAAAGCGATAGCTCGGCACGTACCAACTGCGGCCCTGGTAATCGATGCGATGGGTGTGTTCGCGCGGATCCTTGCGGAAGAACTCCAGCGGTACGCTGAAGACTGCGGCAATCTCGGCGTCGTTGGGCTTGTACTCGACAAAGTCCGGAATCACACCGACATAGGGGGTGACCTTGATGCCGTGCAGGGAGATCAACGGGCTCAGCGGGCCAATCACTTCAACCAGCCCCGGGGGCAGGCCAATTTCTTCTTGGGCCTCACGTAGCGCAGTGAAAATCAGGTCAGGGTCTTCAGGGTCACGTCGACCACCGGGAAAGGCCACTTCACCACCATGGGTCGAGAGCCCGCTGGCTCGCAGGGTCAGAACCAGTTCAGGTTCGTCACTGCGGGTGATAGGCACTAATACCGCGGCTTCGGGGAAACGTAGGTCGGTTTCCAAGGTTCGCGGCGTGTGGTTGCTTACCCGGTGAAGTAGCTCGTCCAGCATGAGTCTTCTCGATTTGTTCTCTACTTTGCATCATGCACCAATCGAACCGACCACCCAACCCCATAACCACTGCATGTCGCTAAACGACAACTTGCCGACAGACACCGCCGCACGCCAAGATAGGCACAGCATTCAGGAACCCAAGCATGAAATTTTGCAGTCAGTGCGGCAACCCGGTGACCCAGCGCATCCCAGAAGGCGATTCGCGCCTGCGTTTTGTCTGTAACAGCTGTCAGGCGATTCACTACCAGAACCCCAATATCGTCGCCGGTTGCGTGGCGACCTGGGGCTCCAAGGTCTTGCTGTGCCGACGCGCCATCGAGCCTCGGCTTGGTTATTGGACCCTGCCCGCCGGTTTCATGGAGAACGGTGAAACCATCGAGCAGGCGGCCATTCGCGAGACGGCCGAGGAAGCGTGCGCGCGGGTGCGCAACCTGACCCTCTATACGTTGATCGACGTGCCGCACATCAGCCAGGTGCATGTGTTCTTCCGCGCCGAACTGGTGGACCTGGACTTTTGCGCCGGTCCCGAGAGCCTGGAAGTGAAGCTTTTCGAAGAAGCCGACATCCCTTGGTCCGAGCTGGCTTTCCGCACAGTGGGCCGTACCTTAGAATGCTTCTTCGCTGACCGGCGGACCGAGGTCTACCCCGTGCGGTCCGAGTCGATCCCGCCGCTTGCTCAGCCTGCCATCACATAACGCTCCTGGTTCTAAAATCACCTATAACTTAATAGTCGCGACACCTCTTAGGGATATCGTTTCAATGCGCTGGCTGCTTGCCCTGTTTTGCTTGTCGTTTGTCACTGTCTCCCAGGCTTCCGTTGCGGAAACCCAGGACGGCAAAGTCATCGAAAAAATCCTGGTTCTCAAATCCGCCCACCAATTGCAATTGATCAATGACGGCAAGCCGCTCAAGACCTATCGCATCTCATTGGGAAAAAGACCCCTCGGCCCGAAACTCATGGAAGGCGACAAACGCACGCCTGAAGGTTTTTATTGGCTGGACTGGCGCAAGACCAGTGACCGTTTCAACCTGTCGATGCACATCTCCTACCCGAACATCAGCGACTCCGTCCGCGCCCGGCGCGAAGGCGTCGAGCCCGGTGGCATGATCATGATCCACGGCACCCCGGACACCGAAGAAAACCCCGAAGACCTGTTCCACACGCTGGACTGGACCGACGGCTGCATCGCCATGCGCAATATGGACATACGCGAAGTCTGGAATCTGGTGCCGGACGGCACGATGATCGAAATCCGTCCGTAGCCCCCTTCGATGATCGTTCCCACGCTCTGCGTGGGAATGCAGCCCGGGACGCTCCGCGTTCCATCCAGAGCCGAACGCGGAGCGTCCGTTGAGGCGTTCCCACGCAGAGCGTGGGAACGATCAATTGGCTACCGCTGGTCGTTCCTCGAAAAATAAAATCAAAAGATCGCTCCCCGCGGCAACTCTTATAGGGTAGATACCATTCCCATCGGTAGGAGCTGCCGCAGGCTGCGATCTTTGCTTTCAAATTCCCCACCTCTAATACCACTTCAAACCAACAACCCTACTGCCAATCAATCAGGGCAAGCTTTCCCATGCCTGCAGCAAAGTGGTCTCATTGACATGGTATTTAAGTGGTATTAATTTCCCCTCACCACCGAGCGACAACAAACCTACATCCGCATCGGACCAAACCTACATGAATGACCTCCAGGCCCTACGCCCTGACGACACCCAGCCCACGCCGTTGTACCTGCAACTGGCGCGCAACCTGGAAGCGGCGATCCATGCCGGCCAGTGGAAAGCCGAACAGGCCATGCCGTCGGAGCGCAACCTCAGCGAAATGTTGGGCATCTCCCGCGTCACCGCGCGCAAGGCGTTGGAAGTGCTGTTCGAACAAGGTCTGATCCGGCGCAACCAAGGTTCCGGCACGTTTATCACCCCACGCCTGGAACAACCCCTGTCGCGCCTCTCGGGTTTCAGCGAAATGCTGCGGCTGAAGGGCTTCGTCCCTGGTTCCCAATGGCTGGAACGGGAAATCACTCCGCCGACCCACGAAGAACTGATCCGCCTCGGCCTCTCGCCGAACGACAAGGTCGCGCGGCTCAAACGTCTGCGTAAAGCCGACGACACGGTCATGGCGATCGAGATGAGCACCCTGCCCGCCTCGATCATTCCCAAGCCGCAAGCGGTGGGCGACTCCCTCTACGAATACCTCGACGGCATTGGCAAGCCGATTGTCCGCGCCCTGCAGCACATTCAGGCGATCAACGCCTCGGATGAATTCGCCGCCCTGGTGGGCATCGCCCCAGGCACCGCCATGCTGCTGATGACCCGTGTCGGCTACCTCGAAGACAACACGCCGATCGAAGTCACCGACACCTATTGCCGCAACGACTACTACGACTTTGTTGCAGAGCTGCGCCGCTGATCAGCCACGCCGCTAAACGAGAGAACCGATCATGTCCGAAGACAACATCCTCACCGCCCACGGCTGGGTTCGCGGCCGGCTGATTCATGAACACGGCAAGGTCGTGTCGATCGAAGGCCAGCCGTGCGATCCGGCCGACAACGACCTGCCTTACCTGCTGCCGGGTTTTATCGACCTGCACGTTCACGGCGGTGGCGGCAAAGACATCATGGAAGGCGCAACCGCCTTCGAGACCATCACCAAAACCCACGTGCGTTTCGGTACCACGTCGATACTGGCGACCACCATGACCGCGCCGAGCGAAGAGATTTCCAGCGTGCTCAAAGCCCTCGGCGAGTTCTGTGAGTGGCGGCCCAAAGGCAGTGCCCGGGTACTGGGTGTGCACCTGGAAGGCCCCTACATCAACCCCGGAAAACTCGGCGCCCAACCGAACTTCGCCCACACCGCGTTGATGGCCGAAGTCGAAGAATACCTGGCCTTGGCGCCGATCCGGGTGATCACCATCGCCCCGGAAATCGCCGGCCACGATGCGTTGATCCGCGCCCTCAGCGCTCGCGGCGTGCGCATGCAAATCGGCCACACGCTCGGCAGTTACGAGGAAGGCGTGGCTGCGCTTGCGGCCGGCGCCAGCAGTTTCACCCACCTCTACAACGCCATGAGCCCGCTGCATCACCGCGAGCCAGGTATCGTCGGCGCGGCACTGGCTCACGCCAAATACGCCGAACTGATTCCGGACTTACTGCACGTACACCCCGGCGCCATCCGTGTGGCCTTGCGCTCGATCCCATGCCTGTATTGCGTCACCGATTCCACCGCCGCTGCCGGCATGCCCGACGGTGAGTACAAGCTCGGCAGCCACACCGTGACCAAATGCCTGGGTGGTGTGCGCTTGCCCGACGGCACTCTGGCCGGCAGCACGCTGACCATGGATCAGGCCCTGCGCAATCTGGTGAAGATCGGTTTGCCAATCGCCGAGGCCTCGCAACGTCTTTCGCAATTCCCCGCCGACTACCTCGGCATCACCGAACGCGGGCGCCTGCAACCCGGCGCCTGGGCCGACTGCGTGCGACTGGATCGCTCACTGAAACTGACCGCCGTCATGGTCGAAGGAGAAGACATTGACTTCAAAAATGCTTGAAGAGGCGCTGTCCTCGAGCGAGGCCGTGCAAGCCCAATTGCAACAACTCGACCCACAGATGATCGAGATCGCCGGGCGCCTGCGTCGTCAGCCGCCGCAAGTGGCGATGACTGTCGCTCGCGGCAGCTCCGACCATGCTGCCAGTTACTTCGCCTACCTGACCATGCAGCAACTGGGCATTCCGGTGGCGTCGTTGCCGATGTCGGTGGTGACGATGCAGCAAGCGCCGTTGAAGGTCAGCGGCCAAGTGGCGTTCGCCTTCTCGCAGTCCGGGCAAAGTCCCGATCTGGTGAACAGCATGCGCCTGCTGCGCAAGCGTGGCGCCCTGAGCATTTCGATGGTCAATGCCGAGAGTTCGCCGCTGGAGGCCGCGTGTGAGTTCAGCCTGCCGCTGTGTGCCGGCACCGAAAACAGCGTCGCGGCGACCAAGAGTTTTATCGCCACCCTCAGCGCCAGCGCCCGTCTGATCGCACATTGGAAAGAGGACGTAAATTTGCTGGAGGCCGGCCTCGCGCTACCGGAAGGTTTGCGCGACGCGGCGAAACAGGACTGGAGCGTGGCCATCGACGCCCTGCGTGATTGCCAGCACCTGATGGTGATTGGCCGTGGCGCCGGTTTCGCCATCGCCCAGGAAGCCGCACTGAAATTCAAGGAAACCTCGGCGATCCAGGCCGAAGCCTTCAGCAGTGCCGAAGTCCGTCACGGGCCGATGGCGTTGATCGATGAAAATTATCCACTGCTGATCTTCGCCCCACGCGGTGCCGAGCAGGCCGGTTTGCTGAGCCTCGCCGCCGACATGCGCCAGCGTGGTGCTCGCGTCCTGCTGGCCGCGCCGCATGACGTCGTCGAACGCGACCTCACCCTGAGCCGCGCCGAACACCCGATGTTTGATCCGATCCTGGCGATCCAGAGTTTCTACGTCATGGCCGCAGGCTTGGCTGTCGCCCGTGGCATGGACCCGGACCAGCCGCGGCACTTGAGCAAAGTCACGCGCACGCACTGAGTCTGACCCGTACATTTTTTCCTGATGAGACCGAGCCCATGCACAACAATAATAAAGAGCTGACCCTCAGCGCCCCGCTCAGCGGCCCGGTGCTCATGCTTGCCAAAGTCCCGGACCCGGTGTTTGCCAGCGGCGCCATGGGCGACGGGATCGCCATCGATCCGCTGAACGACACCCTCCACGCACCCTGCGCCGGCGTCGTGATGCACGTCGCCCGCACCGGCCACGCCGTCACCTTGCGTGCGGATAACGGCGCCGAATTGCTATTGCACCTGGGCCTCGACACCGTCGAGTTGCAGGGCGAAGGCTTCTCGATGCTGGTCAAGGAAGGTGCGCGAGTCAGCAACGGCCAACCGCTGTTGCGCTATGACCTGGACAAGGTCGCGCAGCGGTGTAAAAGCCTCGTCAGCTTGATGATCCTGACCAACAGCCAGGACTTTCAGGCGCGGCCTATTACGCTGAAATCAGTGAAGGTCGGCGAGCCATTGCTGCACATCATTCGTCGGCACGCACCCGATGCGATGGCTGAAATGGAGTTGTCGGGAGAAGAGATTTACGGCCACATTCGCATCGCCCACCGTGGCGGTCTGCACGCCCGGCCGGCGGCGCTGATTCGTCAGACAGCGCAAGGGTTCAAGAGTAAATCGCAGCTGCATTTCGCCGGCAAATCGGCGACCTGTGACAGCTTGATCGGGCTGATGGGTTTGGCCGTTGGCGAGCAGGACGAGGTTCAAGTCAGCTGCCAGGGCCCGGACGCCGAAGCGGCTTTGCAAGCGTTGTTGATCGCCTTGTCCACAGCGCTGGCCGAAGACAGCCACGCCGCGGCGCCGACATCGATTTCTCAGCGTAAAAGGGCAGCCGAAGCCGGTGTGCTGCACGGCGTCTGCGCCGCTCCCGGTTTGGTGGGTGGGCCGTTGTTTCGCTTGAACGCCATCAGCCTGCCGGTGGACGCCGGCCACCATGATCCCGAGCAACAACTGAAAACCCTCGCCACTGCACTGACCGTCGTGCGCAGCGAAATCGACCACACACTGGCCCAAGCCAGGAAACATAAAAACACCGACGAAGAAGCGATCTTCGCCGCCCACCTCGCCTTGCTCGAAGACCCGGCGCTACTGGACGCCGCCAACACTTCCATCGACCAAGGCATGGCCGCGACCCACGCCTGGAGCCAGTCGATCGACGTGCAGTGCGAGGTACTCCAGCAACTCGGCAGCCCGTTGTTGGCCGAACGCGCCAACGATCTTCGCGACCTCAAACAACGCGTGCTGCGCGCCCTGCTCGGCGAAACCTGGCACTACGACGTACCGGCCGGCGCGATCGGCGCCGCGCATGAATTGACGCCGTCCGACTTGCTGCAATTGAGCCAGCAAGGTGTCGCCGGGTTGTGCATGGCCGAGGGCGGCGCAACTTCTCATGTCGCCATTCTCGCGCGAGGCAAAGGTTTGCCGTGCATGGTTGCACTGGGTTCGACGCTGCTGGATCAGCCGCAAGGCCAAGCGGTTGTGCTGGATGCCGATGGTGGTCGTCTCGAACTGATGCCAAGTGCCGAACGGTTGGCCGAAGTGCATCAGGCGCGACTCGATCATCAACAGCGCCGCGCCGAGCAACAGGCTCAGGCCCATACGCCGGCGCTGACGCTCGACGGTTTGCAGATTGAAGTTGCCGCCAACGTGGCCTCCAGCGCTGAAGCGGCAGATGCCCTGGCCAATGGCGCCGACGGCGTCGGCCTGCTGCGCACCGAGTTCCTCTTCATCGACCGCAACACCGCGCCGGACGAACAGGAACAGCGCGTCACCTACCAGGCCGTGCTCGACGCCATGGGCGACAAGTCGGTGATCATCCGCACCATCGACGTCGGGGGTGACAAGCAACTCGACTACCTGCCGCTGCCGGCCGAGGCCAATCCGGTGCTGGGCTTGCGTGGCATTCGTCTGGCTCAGGTCCGTCCGGAATTGCTCGATCAGCAACTGCGCGCGCTGCTGCATGTCAGCCCGCTCTCCCGGTGTCGGATCCTGTTGCCGATGGTCACCGAAGTCGATGAGCTGCTGCACATCCGCCAGCGCCTCGACGCGTTGTGCACTGAACTTGGTGTGAATGAGCGCCCTGAGCTGGGCGTGATGATCGAAGTCCCCGCCGCCGCATTGCTGGCCGAGCAACTGGCCGAACACGCGGACTTCCTGTCCATCGGCACCAACGATTTGTCCCAATACACCCTGGCCATGGACCGCGACCACGCAGGCCTCGCCTCGCGGGTCGACGCCCTGCACCCGGCATTGCTGCGATTGATCGCCCAGACCTGCGCCGGTGCTGCGATGCATAACCGCTGGGTCGGCGTCTGCGGCGCACTCGCCTCTGATCCGTTGGCCACGCCGGTCCTGATTGGCCTGGGCATCAGCGAGTTGTCCGTCAGCCCGGTGCAGATCGGTGAAATCAAAGACCGCGTGCGCAACCTCGACGCCTCCGAATGCCGCCGCATCAGCCAGGACCTGCTCAAACTGAGCAGCGCCAGTGCGGTGCGTCACGCCTGTCACCAGCAATGGCCTCTGAGCTGAACAACTACAACAGCTCTAAAACAAAAAGAACACAGGGAGAACCGCCATGTACCAATACTTCATCGAAGGCCTGCAGCGCCTCGGCCGCGCGCTGATGCTGCCGATCGCGATCCTGCCGATTGCCGGTCTGTTGCTGCGTTTGGGTGACACCGACCTGCTGAACATCGCGATCATTCACGACGCCGGCCAGGTGATCTTCGCCAACCTGGCGATGATCTTCGCCATCGGCATCGCGGTCGGTTTCGCCAAGGACAACAACGGCACGGCAGGCCTCGCCGGAGTGATTGGCTACCTGGTGATGATCTCCACCCTCAAGGTGCTCGACGCGAGCATCAACATGGGCATGCTCGCCGGGATCATCAGCGGCTTGATGGCTGGTGCGCTGTACAACCGCTTCAAAGACATCAAGCTGCCGGAGTACCTGGCATTCTTTGGTGGTCGGCGCTTCGTGCCGATTGTCACCGGGTTCGCCGCCGTCGGACTCGGCGTAATCTTCGGCCTGATCTGGCCACCAATCCAGCACGGCATCAACAGCTTCGGCGCATTGATGATGGAGAGCGGCAGCTTCGGCGCGTTCGTCTTCGGCGTGTTCAACCGCCTGCTGATCGTCACCGGGCTGCATCACATCCTCAACAACATGGCGTGGTTCGTCTTCGGCAACTTCACCGACCCGACCACGGGCGCCATCGTCACCGGCGACCTGTCGCGTTACTTCGCCGGTGACCCGAAGGGCGGCCAGTTCATGACCGGCATGTTCCCAATGATGATCTTCGGCCTGCCCGCCGCGTGCCTGGCGATGTACCGCAATGCCTTGCCGGAGCGCCGCAAGGTCATGGGCGGGATCTTCCTGTCGATGGCGCTGACATCGTTTTTAACGGGTGTGACGGAGCCGATCGAATTCGCCTTCATGTTCCTCGCGCCGCTGCTTTATCTAGTGCATGCGTTGCTGACTGGCCTGTCGATGGCGATCACCAACCTGCTGAACATTCACCTCGGGTTTACGTTTTCCGGTGGCTTCATCGACATGATTCTCGGCTGGGGTAAATCCACCAACGGCTGGTTGGTGATACCGGTCGGGCTGGTGTATGCGGTGATCTACTACGCCGTGTTTGATTTCTGTATCCGCCGCTTCAACCTCAAGACGCCGGGGCGCGAAGAGGTGCCGACGGGCGACAAATTTGATCACCGTGGGTGCGTGTACCACGCGGCTGCGGCTGGACATGGTGGATCGCAACAAGGCAAACGATGCGGCGTTGAAAGCGCTGGGCGCGATGGCGGTTGTGCGGCCGGGCAAGGGAGGGAGTTTGCAGGTAGTGGTCGGGCCGATGGCGGACAGCATTGCTGATGAGATTCGGTTGGCGATGCCGGCTTTGGGCCGCGCAGTCGTGTCCTCCCCCGCTGCTGCTGTCGATGCGCCGCAACCTGCTGCGGTGACAACGCCGCAAGCGCAGCAATGGCTGAATGCGTTGGGCGGTGGCGAGAACGTGCTGCAGATGGATTGCATCGCCATGACCCGGATCCGGCTGCAACTGGCGGATGGCAAGGCGTTGTCGGAGTGTGATTTGAAGACGCTGGGTTGCCAGGGTGTGAGCCAGTTGGACGGTGGGGTTTGGCATTTGTTGATTGGCGATAAGGCGCCGAGTTTGAGTGGGGCGCTGGAGGCGTTGGTTAATCGTAGTGAAGTGAGTGCCAAGGTTTAGATCTTGGCTGCCTGACAATCAGTCATCGCGAGCAAGCTCGCTCCCACAATGGTTCGGCGTAGTACCACATAAACTCAAGCAGACGTGGCGTGCTGCTCAGCTTCGTAATGTCGAGTCTGGAAAGGCATGAGAGTCTGAGCCTTAAGACCAAGCCCCTCACTCAGCCCCCAAGAAGCCGCGAGCTCATCGCGGCGCTTGCGAAGCGGAACAGTCGCTACCTGCGACCTCACTTCCAGTCTGGACGTCGAGCGTAAAAAAAGCTTAAGAGCGCCGAAGGCTTCCAAGACACGGCTATCAGAAACACATGCAAAGCGCGTGAACCGCTCGAGCAAATAACCTGCGCGGCGAACTTCGAGCTCGTCAGCATGAAGACTCAGGAAGGCTTCGACTTCACTGACAAGGTCATCCTTCGAATACCAGACAACTTTAGCTGCGCGCACCAGCGCAGCGTCATCTGCTTGATTCAAAGGTTTTTTGACCAAGGTGTCCAAGGCGGATGAGAGGACGTGGCCGCTATGGGGCGTCGCCATCTGTAGTCTCCAGGTAATCTTGCAAGATATTGGTGAGAACGGAGGTCGATGGCTCTTTGTTGCCAACATATACATCAATTGCCTGCAATGCCAGACGACGGAGTTCAGTGGTCAGTATAAAACCCGCCCGGAGCAGCGCCATGACGTCGCCAATATCCTGGTCTGTCGCTCTACCTAGTTTGGATATTGCGATGTCGACAGGAGCAGCAATATGGACATGCAGCGGTGATTCTACGGAGAAATCTGTAAGGGGAAGACTTCGTTCCCAGTAGTCTTCATGAATTGGACCGAAGCTGGTGTTGTATTGAAGGTCGTAGTTCAGCTCCATCAACCGGCCGGATTGCTCATCAACAAATTGTTCAGGTACTTCCGCGAGCAAGGTATGTAGGTGAAGACTCTGTGGGAGATTTGCATAGTAAATCTCAGCGTCAACATCAGTTGACACGCGGTGATGAGTGTAGAGGTGAACGGCGCACCCTCCGAACACGATAACCTTGACCGCCCCTGGCTCTGCCCGCTCACCGACTAGTTCCAACTCGACGGATTTGAACATCGAAATTAGCGCCTGCCCAAGCGCGGTGTTCGAGTTAACCCTGGGAGTAATTGCGTCCGGCAATTCCATCTTTGAACCTCAAGTGGATTGAAGTGTTTGTGATGGACAAAGGCTGGACTTGGCACTTCCGACGGACAACCTGAAAAGGTTGTCGGATATTTCCTCGAGCGGTGTAGCCGTTATTAAGTCCCGAACAACAAAAAACCCGCTGAACGCTCATTCAGCGGGTTTCTCATTTCAGCAGCCCGGAAGATCAAAAATCCTCCAGCCGCCACACCTCATAAGCCGGCGTCTCGTAGGGATGGCTCTGCTTCAGAGCCACCACCACAGAGCGAATCAACTCATCACTGACCACAAGCTCAACCTTCCATTCCTCAACCTGCTCGACCTGCCCTGCTTCACCAATAAACGGCTGGCTGCCATCCAAAGGCCGAAACTGACCCAGACCCAAGACCTGCCACGCGCAGTGATCATAGGCCCCGATCCGCCCACCACCGGCAGCGAACACAGCACCTTTGACCACCTCGACATGGCTGGCAGGAACATAAAAACTGAGCTTATACACGGCTCTTAGTTTACCCAGACGCGAGCATTACGGAACATACGCATCCAAGGTGCATCTTCGTTCCAGTCTTCCGAGCGCCACGAGTTCTGCACCGCGCGGAACACACGCTCCGGGTGCGGCATCATGATGGTCACGCGACCGTCACGGCTGGTCAAACCGGTGATCCCGCGCGGCGAGCCGTTCGGGTTGGCCGGGTAGTTCTCGGTGACCTTGCCATGGTTGTCGACGAAACGCATCGCCACGCAACCCGACAGATCAGCTTCCAGCAACGCTTCTTCGCTGGCGAACTCGGCATGACCTTCACCGTGAGCGATCGCGATCGGCATGCGCGAACCGGCCATGCCTTGCAGGAAGATCGAGCTCGACTCCTGGACCTGAACCATCGCCACACGCGCTTCGAACTGCTCGGAACGGTTACGCACAAAGTGCGGCCAGAACTCGCTGCCCGGAATCAGCTCGTGCAGGTTGGACATCATCTGGCAACCGTTGCACACGCCGAGGGTGAAGCTGTCGTTACGTTCGAAGAAGCCCTGGAATGCATCGCGAGCGCGGCTGTTGAACAGCGCGGACTTGGCCCAGCCTTCGCCGGCGCCCAGTACGTCGCCGTAGGAGAAACCGCCGCAGGCCACCAGACCTTTGAACTCGTTCAGGTCGACACGGCCGGCCAGAATGTCGCTCATGTGCACGTCGATCGCGTTGAAACCGGCGCGGTCGAACGCGGCCGCCATTTCCACCTGACCGTTGACGCCCTGCTCACGCAGTACGGCAACCTGTGGGCGAATGCCTTTCTTGATGTAAGGCGCGGCGACGTCTTGGTTGACGTCGTAGCTCAGCTTGACGCTCAACCCCGGGTTGTCTTCTTCCAGCAACACGTCGAATTCTTGTTCGGCGCAGTCAGCGTTATCACGCAGACGCTGGATCTGGTAGCTGGTTTCAGCCCACTGACGTTGCAGCAGACGACGCTGACCTTCGAACACGGTTTCGCCGTTGAAGGTGATGTTGATCTGGCCATTGTTCATCGGCTGACCGACCACCGAGACGCAGTCACCCAGACCGGCCGCGCTGAACTGCGCAAGGATGTCCGGCGTAGCGTCCTGACGAACCTGGATCACAGCGCCCAGTTCTTCGTTGAACAGGATCGCGGCGATGTCGGCGGAGGTTTCTGCCAGACCGTCGAGGTTCAAGCTCAGGCCGCAGTGACCGGCGAAGGCCATTTCCACCACGCTGGTCAGCAGACCACCGTCGGAACGGTCGTGGTAAGCCAGCAGGTGACCATCGGCGTTGAGGCCCTGGATCACCGCGAAGAAGGCTTTGAGGTCTTCGGAATCGTCAACGTCCGGCGCTTGCGAGCCGAGCTTGCCGTGAACCTGGGCCAGGATCGAGGCGCCCATGCGGTTCTGGCCACGGCCCAGATCGATCAGGATCAGGTCGGTGGTGCCTTTGTCCATGCGCAGTTCCGGCGTCAGGGTCTGACGGATGTCAGCCACAGGCGCGAAACCGGTCACGATCAGGGACATAGGCGACGTCACGGTCTTGTCGACGCCTTCGTCGTTCCAGCGGGTTGCCATGGACATGGAGTCCTTGCCCACCGGGATGGTAATGCCCAGCTCAGGGCACAGTTCCATGCCGACCGCTTTCACGGTGTCGTACAGACGCGCGTCTTCACCTGGGTGACCGGCAGCGGACATCCAGTTGGCCGACAGTTTGATGTCGGAGATCTTGTTGATGCGCGAGGCACAAATGTTGGTCAGGGTTTCGCCGATGGCCATGCGACCCGACGCCGGAGCGTCCAGCAGTGCCAACGGAGTGCGCTCGCCCATGGCCATGGCTTCACCGGTGTAAACGTCGAAGCTGGTCGCGGTGACGGCAACGTCGGCAACAGGAACCTGCCACGGGCCGACCATCTGATCCCGGGCAACGAGGCCGGTGATGGTGCGGTCACCGATGGTGATCAGGAAGCTTTTGCTGGCCACGGCCGGGTGATGCAGAACGCGCTCTACGCAATCTGCAATCTCAAGCGTCGACGGATCGAAATCGTCACCCAGTTC
Organism: Pseudomonas sp. ZS1P83; assembly: GCF_054897825.1. Lineage (NCBI taxonomy): Bacteria > Pseudomonadati > Pseudomonadota > Gammaproteobacteria > Pseudomonadales > Pseudomonadaceae > Pseudomonas > Pseudomonas sp. ZS1P83. Next base: position 360,376 of record NZ_CM142706.1, on the reverse strand, counting down.
GTTTTCGCGAACGGCCGAACGGTGCATGCGCGGGGCTTTGCCCAGCAGCACTTCCAGCGGCATGTCCACCGGGCTGTTGCCGAAGTGGCTGTCGGTGACCGTCAGTTGCGGCTCGGCAGTGGCTTCGCCGACGACGGCAAACGGGCATCGCTCGCGCTCGCAGATCGCCTGGAAGCGTTCGAAGTCAGCCGGGCCGACCGCCAGAACGTAGCGTTCCTGAGATTCGTTACTCCAGATTTCGTGCGGGGCCATGCCCGGCTCGTCGTTTGGAATGTTGCGCAGTTCGAAGCGACCACCACGGTTGCCGTCGTTGACCAACTCCGGGAAGGCGTTGGACAGACCGCCCGCGCCCACGTCGTGGATGAAGCTGATCGGGTTGCGTTCACCCAACTGCCAGCAACGGTCGATGACTTCCTGGCAGCGACGTTCCATCTCAGGGTTTTCGCGCTGTACGGAAGCGAAGTCCAGGTCTGCCGAGCTAGTGCCGGTGGCCATGGAGGAAGCTGCACCGCCGCCCAGGCCGATCAACATCGCCGGGCCACCGAGTACGATCAGCTTGGAGCCAACGGTGATCTCGCCTTTCTGCACGTGTTCGGCACGGATGTTACCCATGCCGCCGGCCAGCATGATCGGCTTGTGGTAACCGCGAACTTCGTCGCCACGCGGGGTGGTGATCGACTGTTCGAAGGTACGGAAATAGCCGGTCAGGGCCGGACGACCGAATTCGTTGTTAAACGCGGCGCCACCCAGTGGGCCTTCGATCATGATGTCCAGCGCGGTAACGATGCGCTCAGGTTTGCCGTACGGCACTTCCCACGGCTGTTCGAAACCCGGGATTTGCAGGTTGGACACGGTGAAACCGGTCAGGCCAGCCTTTGGCTTGGCGCCACGACCGGTAGCGCCTTCGTCGCGAATCTCGCCGCCTGAGCCGGTGGACGCGCCCGGGAACGGCGCAATCGCAGTCGGGTGGTTGTGAGTTTCGACTTTCATCAGGATGTGCACCGGCTCCTGTACCGCGCCGTACTGACGGGTTTCAGGGTCCGGAAAGAAACGGCCGGCAACGTTACCGACGATCACCGAAGCGTTGTCCTTGTAAGCCGACAGCACGCCTTCGCTGTGCATCACGTAGGTGTTCTTGATCATGCCGAACAGGCTTTTTTCCTGGCTCTGACCATCGATGTCCCAACTGGCGTTGAAGATCTTGTGACGGCAGTGCTCGGAGTTCGCTTGGGCGAACATCATCAACTCGATGTCGTGCGGGTTGCGCTTCAGGTCGACGAAGGCGTTGACCAGGTAGTCGATTTCGTCTTCAGCCAGGGCCAGGCCCAGCTCGGTGTTGGCTTTTTCCAGCGCGGCACGGCCGCCACCCAAGACGTCGATCGCGGTCAGCGGCTTCGGCTCGGCGTGGCGGAACAGGCCGGCGGCTTGTTCAAGATTGCCGAGGACGATCTGGGTCATGCGGTCATGCAGCGCATCGGAAATCAGCTGCGCTTCGGCGTCGCTGAACTGGCCAGCGACGTAGAAAGCAATGCCGCGTTCCAGGCGTTGGATTTTCGTCAGGCCGCAGTTGCGAGCGATGTCGCTGGCTTTACTGGACCATGGCGAGATGGTGCCGAAACGCGGCAACACCAGGAACAGACGACCGGTCGGCTCTTGTACCGGAACACTTGGGCCGTACTTCAGAAGGCGCGCGAGCACCTGCTGTTCGTCGCCGGTCAGGACGCCGGTGACTTCGGCGAAGTGAGCGAATTCAGCATACAAGCCACTGACAGCCGGGACCTTCTGGCTCAGTTGCTCAAGGAGTTTGCTGTGGCGAAAGGCAGAAAGGGCAGGAGCGCCGCGCAGGATCAACATCTTCGGGACAGCCTCGGGAAGGGGTGTGCTTTGAGGCCGTGCATTCTAGCCTAAACAGCCCGCGACATCACCCGAAACGGTACGGGCGGCTGCACCCGGGCGTCGGGCCGGGTGTTTGGGCCTGAAACAGGGGGTGCCAGGGGTTATTTTTGCTGTTAAAAATTAGCGTCCGAGCCCATTCCTGCGGGCTCCACGCAGGTTTATCGCTCTCTACCAGACAAGCCCTTCGCTGTCGAGATATGGCGCTCGTGGTCCTTTGCGTATACTGCGCAGATGTTTTCCCCAACGGCTTTGCGTCCGCGGTACGCCAAATGGCTGATCGCAACCGGACTCTTCCTGATGCTCAGTGGCTGTGTTGATAAACCCAACACGCTGGAGCGCGTAAAGGAGGATGGCGTGCTGCGGGTGGTTACCCGTAACAGCCCCGCCACCTACTTTCAGGATCGCAACGGTGAAACCGGCTTCGAATACGAGCTGGTGAAGCGCTTCGCCGACGATCTGGGGGTGGAACTCAAAATCGAAACCGCCGACAACCTCGACGACCTGTTTAATCAGGTGGGCAAACCCAACGGCCCAGTGATCGCTGCTGCCGGCCTGGTCAGCAGCGAAGAACGCAAAAAGCAGGTACGGTTTTCCCACGCCTATCTCGAAGTCACCCCGCAGATCATCTATCGCAACGGCCAATCGCGGCCGACCGACGCGAAGGATCTGGTGGGCAAGAAGATCATGGTGCTCAAGGGCAGCACTCACGCCGAGCAGTTGGCGGAGCTGAAAAAGAAATACCCCGGCATTGATTACGAAGAGTCCGACGCCGTCGAAGTCGTCGACCTGCTGCGAATGGTCGATGAAGGTCAGATTGATCTGACCCTGGTCGACTCAAACGAAGTGGCGATGAACCAGGTCTACTTCCCCAACGTGCGGGTAGCCTTCGACCTCGGAGATGGCAGCAATCAGAGCTGGGCAGTGGCCTCTGGCGACGACAACAGCTTGCTCAACGAGATCAATTCCTACCTCGACAAAGTAAAGAAAAACGGCACCCTGCAACGTCTGAAAGACCGCTATTACGGGCATGTCGATGTACTGGGTTACATGGGCGCCACCACTTTCGCCCAACACTTGCAGCAACGTCTGCCCAAATACGAACAGCACTTCAAGGCGTACGCCAAGATAGAGAAAGTCGATTGGCGCCTGCTGGCCGCAGTCGGCTATCAAGAATCGCTATGGCAAGCGGCCGTCACGTCGAAGACCGGCGTGCGCGGACTGATGATGCTGACCCAGAACACCGCGCAGGCCATGGGCGTATCCAATCGACTGGACCCCAAACAGAGCATCATGGGTGGCGCCAAGTACCTGGCCTACATGAAGGATCAGCTGGATGAGTCGATCCAGGAGCCGGATCGCACATGGTTTGCACTGGCGGCCTACAACGTTGGCAGCGGTCACCTGGATGACGCACGCAAACTGGCGGCCAAGGAAGGATTGAACCCGGATAAGTGGCTGGACGTGAAGAAGATCCTGCCGCGTTTGTCAGAGAAGAAGTGGTTCAGCAAAACTCGTTACGGCTACGCCCGTGGCGGCGAACCCGTTCACTTCGTGGCGAACATCCGTCGCTACTACGACATTCTGACGTGGGTGACGCAGCCGCAACTTGAAGGCAATCAGGTCGCCGAAGGCAACCTGCATGTGCCAGGGGTCGACAAGACCAAGCCGAATCAGGAAACCCCACAGCTCTAACAGAACAACCGAGATCAAATGTGGGAGCGAGCTTGCTCGCGAATGCGGTGTGTCAGTCGACATCAACTTTGACTGATACACCGCATTCGCGAGCAAGCTCGCTCCCACATTTGGTTTTGTGTTCGGCTTAGGCTTTAGCGGCGGCCAGGATCAGAGCTTTCATCTCCGAAACAGCCGACTTGAACCCGACAAACAACGCGTGAGCCACAAGCGCATGGCCGATGTTTAATTCATTGATGCCTTTGATCGCGGCGACTGCTTCGACGTTGTGGTAATGCAAACCGTGGCCAGCATTAACGATCAGGCCCTGAGCCAAACCAAACGCCACACCATCAGCCACACGCTTCAGCTCTTCAGCCACTTCGGTCGGCGTCTGCGCATCGGCGTAACGACCGGTGTGCAACTCGATGGCTGGAGCACCCACACGCTTGGACGCCACGATCTGCCGCTCGTCAGCATCAATGAACAGCGACACTTCACAGCCGATCTTTGACAGGCGATCCACCGCCGCTTTAATCCGTGCTTCCTGCCCCGCCACGTCCAGGCCACCTTCGGTCGTCAGCTCCTGACGGGTTTCCGGCACCAGACAAATATGCGCCGGACGAATGCGCTCGGCGAACGCCATCATCTCTTCGGTGACACCCATTTCGAAGTTCATGCGGGTTTGCAGCACATCCTTGAGCAGCAGCACGTCGCGCTCTTGAATGTGCCGACGGTCTTCGCGCAGATGCACGGTGATGCCGTCAGCGCCCGCCTCTTCCGCGTCCAGTGCTGCCTTGACCGGATCCGGATAGCGCGTACCCCGGGCCTGACGCAGAGTGGCTACGTGGTCGATATTCACGCCAAGAAGAATGCGATTGCTGGTGGTCACGGAAGCGCTCCTGAAAATGGAAAAGTTCGGCGCACAGCATACGGGGTGATCAGGGCTTGCGAAACAACTCGCGACTGACCAAGGGACGGCCGCCCAGATGAACGGCCAGCGCCTGACGCATCAATCGCTTGGCTGCCGATAGCGCGCCAGGGGCTGACCAGTCTGCATCGGCCATGGCCAACAGCTCGGTACCGTTGAACAAACCGGGTTGCAGCAGGTAAACCCGCTCAAGTCCGGCGTCCACCTGCAAACGGTAGAGACCGTCCGGCGCGATGGGCTCGTCGTGGATATCGGTGGTCAGGGCAAAGCCGTAACCCAAGTCGTCAAGCAGCCGCCATTCGAAGGATCGCAATAAAGGCTCCAACGGACGGCCTTCGGCCAGCGCAAGCAGGGTCGCGGCGTAGTGATCGAACACACCGGGGTGCGGGTCTTCGGAGGGCAACAGACGGATCAATAACTCGTTGAGGTAGAGACCGCTGAACAGCGCCTCACCGTTGAGCCAGGTGGAAACGCCAGCGCTTTCCATGCGTCCGACATTCTTCAATTCACCCCGCCCCCGGAATTCGACTTCCAGCGGCACGAACGGCCGCGCCAGCGTCCCGGCCTTGCCCCGAGCGCTACGCAACACTGCCCGCAGCCGACCTTGCGGCGTGAGGAAATCCACCAACGCGCTGCTTTCGCGGTAGGCGCGGCTGTGAAGCACGAAAGCGAGTTGGCCGATGGGTTGGGACATGGAGTTCTCAATGACGGAACGCAGTTTTACAAACAACCCAAAACCAATGTGGGAGCGGGCTTGCTCGCGAAAGCGGAGTAACAGTCAACATCAATGCTGAATGTTACATCCTATTCGCGAGCAAGCCCGCTCCCACAGGGGTTCCCTGGTGTATCAGGAACCGGTGTTACAGGTCGCCATACCCCAGCGAACGCAAGGCGCGCTCGTCGTCGGACCAGCCGCCTTTCACTTTGACCCAAAGGTTGAGCATGATCTTGGAGTCGAACAGCAGCTCCATATCCTTGCGCGCCTCAGTGCCAATGCGTTTGATGCGCTCGCCCTTGTCGCCAATGATGATTTTCTTCTGGCCGTCGCGCTCAACGAGGATCAAGGCATGGATGTGCAGGGTTTTGCCCTGCTGCTTGAACTCTTCGATTTCCACGGTGATCTGGTACGGCAGCTCGGCGCCCATCTGGCGCATGATTTTCTCGCGCACCAGTTCAGCGGCGAGGAAGCGGCTGCTGCGGTCGGTGATCTGGTCTTCCGGGAAGAAGTGATCGTTTTCCGGCAGGTAACCGGCAATCACACGCTCCAACACTTCGAGGTTGTGCCCGTGCTGGGCCGAGATCGGCATGATCTGCGCGTTCGGCAACTGTTCCTGCAACCAGGTCAGGTGCGGCATCAGCTCGGATTTGTCTTCGATGCGATCAGTCTTGTTCAGCGCCACGATCAGTGGGCCGGTCACGTATTGAACGCGCTCGAGGACCATCTGGTCTTCGTCGGTCCACTTGGTGCGGTCAACCACGAAGATCACCACGTCGACGTCTTTCAACGCGGCGGAAGCGGTCTTGTTCATGTAACGGTTCAGGGCTTTCTCGCCACCTTTGTGCATGCCGGGGGTGTCGACGTAGATCGCCTGCACGGCGCCTTCGGTCTTGATGCCGAGCATGTTGTGGCGCGTGGTCTGAGGCTTGCGCGAGGTGATCGCCAGCTTCTGACCGAGGATGTGGTTCAGCAGCGTGGACTTGCCCACGTTGGGACGACCGACGATGGCGACATAGCCACAGCGAGTTGCAGTTGAATCAGTCATGGCCATTCTCCACGCCCAGGGCAATCAGTGCTGCGGCGGCCGCTACCTGTTCGGCAATACGACGACTCACACCCTGACCTCGGCTTTTTTCATTCAGTAAGGTGATTTCGCATTCGACAAAGAAGACTCGGCAATGCGGCTCACCCTGGATATCCACCACTTCGTATCGCGGCAGCTCACAACCACGCGACTGCAGGAACTCTTGCAGGCGGGTTTTTGGATCTTTGTTGGTGTCGACCAGCGTCAGGCCTTCGAACTCCCCGGCCAGCCAGGCCAGCACGCGTTCGCGCGCCATGTCCATGCCGGCGTCCAGGTAGATCGCACCAATCAGCGCTTCAAGGGCATCGGCCAGAATCGACTCACGACGGAAACCGCCGCTTTTCAATTCACCGGAACCCAGACGCAGGTATTCGCCCAGATCGAAACCGCGGGCCAGTACGGCCAGGGTCTCGCCTTTCACCAGGCGTGCGCGTAAACGCGACAATTGGCCTTCACGGGCCAACGGGAAGCGATCGAACAGCGCCTCGCCAGCGACGAAGTTAAGGATGGCATCACCGAGGAATTCCAGGCGTTCGTTGTTACGTCCGGCAAAGCTGCGGTGAGTCAGGGCCAGGACCATCAGTTCCTGATCCTTGAAGGTGTAGCCGAGCTGACGCTCGAGACGGCTTAAGGAGACGCTCACGGTTTACCCACGCTGAGTTCGTGGTTGGATTCCACCGCCATCGCCGAGAGGTGGCGCAGGCTTGGGACAATTAACGCTGTGTTCAAAAATAACGTCCTGAATATCATTGGCTTCATGCTTTCGGCGCCGTTTGTGTCGAGGCCAGAAATGCATTCGGCGCTGTGTTCAACAGCGCCGTGTGTGATTACTTGATCAGGCCAACCCGCGAGAAATTCGGCAGGTGACTGAGTTTAGGTTCCGGCCAGCTCATCCAGACTGCGAAGGCCTTGCCGACGATATTCTTGTCGGGAACCATGCCCAGCAGATCCTTGGGAATACTCGGATCATCCCAGTAGCGACTGTCGTTCGAGTTGTCGCGGTTGTCGCCCATCATGAAGAAGTGCCCGGCAGGCACGGTCCACGAATGGTCCGGCGTTGCGCGGTAACGGCTCATTTCCTTGCGGATCAGGTGCTCGGCAGCGCCGAGTTTTTCCTTGTAGAGCTGCGCGCTGCCCAACGTGCCCGGCTCGGAGCCGACCAGTTGTTCGGCAATCGACTCACCGTTGACAAACAGACGCTTGTCGGCGGTGTAACGAATCTGATCACCCGGCAGGCCCACCACACGTTTAATGTAGTTGACGTTCGGATCGCTCGGGTAGCGGAACACCATCACATCGCCGCGCTGTGGATCACCCACTTCGATGACTTTCTTGTCGATCACCGGCAAGCGGATCCCGTAAGAAAACTTGCTCACCAGAATGAAGTCGCCAACGTCCAGGGTCGGTTTCATCGAACCGGAAGGAATCTGGAACGGTTCCACCAGGAACGAACGCAGTACCAGCACGATGAACAATACCGGGAAGAACGACTTGCCGTATTCGACCAGCAGCGGCTCTTTGTTCAGCTTCTCGACGACCACCATGTCAGCCTGGCTGACACTCCCCTGATAGGAGTTGATGGCAGCCCGGCGCCGTGGCGCCAGGAACAGCAGATCGAGCAACGCCAACAGGCCGCAGACGAACACGGCGATGACCAGCAACAGCGGGAAATTTAGTGACATAGGACCTAACTATCCAACCTGAGCACTGCAAGGAAGGCTTCTTGTGGAATTTCCACGTTACCGACTTGCTTCATGCGTTTTTTACCGGCCTTCTGCTTTTCCAACAGCTTGCGCTTACGGCTAACGTCACCACCGTAGCATTTGGCCAATACGTTCTTTCTGAGCGCCTTGACAGAGGTCCGCGCAATAATCTGCCCGCCAATGGCGGCCTGTATCGCGACGTCGAACATCTGGCGTGGAATCAGTTCTTTCATCTTCTCGGTCAACTGGCGACCTTTGTAGTGCGCGTTTTCCTTGTGCACGATCAGCGCCAGGGCGTCGACCTTGTCACCGTTGATCAGCACATCCAGTTTCACCAGATTAGCCGATTGATAACGATCGAAATGGTAATCCAGCGAAGCATAGCCACGGCTGGTGGATTTCAGACGGTCGAAGAAGTCCAGGACCACTTCGTTCATCGGCAAATCGTAGGTCACTTGAACCTGAGTACCGAGGAACAGCATGTCGTGCTGTACGCCACGCTTCTCGATGCACAGGGTAATGACGTTGCCCAGGTGCTCTTGCGGCACAAGAATATTGGCCCGCACGATCGGTTCACGCATGTCTTCGATCGAGGACAGGTCGGGAAGCTTCGACGGGTTGTCGACGTAAATTGTTTCACCGGTTTTCAGCAATAGCTCGAAAATTACCGTCGGCGCCGTGGTGATCAGGTCCAGGTCGTACTCGCGTTCCAGGCGCTCCTGGATGATTTCCATGTGCAGCATGCCGAGGAACCCGCAACGGAAGCCGAAGCCCAGGGCGTCGGAGCTTTCCGGGGTGTACTGCAGGGACGAGTCGTTGAGCGTGAGCTTTTGCAGGGCTTCACGGAAATCTTCGAAGTCGTCGGAGCTAACCGGGAACAGACCGGCGTACACCTGCGGTTGAATGCGTTTGAAGCCTGGCAGTACGTCAACGTCCGGCGTGGAGCTCAAGGTCAGGGTGTCACCCACCGGTGCACCGTGAATGTCCTTGATGCCGGCAATGATGAAGCCCACTTCGCCGGCCTTCAGGTCGACGGTGGCGGTGTGTTTCGGGTTGAACACACCGACGCTGTCCACCAAGTGGATCTTGCCGGTGGATTTAACCAGGATCTTGTCGCCCTTCTTCACACGACCGTGGCGCACGCGCACCAGGGAAACAACGCCCAGGTAGTTGTCGAACCAGGAATCGATGATCAACGCTTGCAGCGGATCTTCATAGTTGCCGGTTGGCGCAGGAATGGTCTTGACCAGGCGCTCGAGTACTTCGTCGACGCCCAGACCGGTCTTGGCACTGCACTCGACCGCATCGGTGGCATCGATACCGATGATTTTTTCGATTTCTTCTTTGACGCGGTCCGGATCGGCCTGAGGCAGGTCGATCTTGTTCAAGACCGGCATGACTTCCAGGCCCTGCTCGATCGCCGTGTAGCAGTTGGCAACCGACTGCGCTTCAACGCCCTGACCGGCATCGACCACCAGCAACGCGCCTTCACAGGCCGCCAGCGACCGGCTGACTTCATAGGTGAAGTCGACGTGGCCCGGGGTGTCAATGAAGTTCAGCTGGTACTTGATGCCATCGCGAGCGGTGTAATACAGGGTGACGCTGTGGGCCTTGATGGTGATTCCGCGTTCACGTTCCAGGTCCATGGAGTCCAGAACCTGGGCTTCCATTTCGCGCTCGGCAAGGCCGCCACACATCTGGATGAAGCGATCGGCCAGCGTCGACTTGCCATGGTCAATGTGGGCGATGATGGAGAAATTGCGGATATGACTCAAATCACTCACGGATCAACACTCAAAAAGGCTGCAGGCATAGCCCGCCGAAAAATAGCCGGGAATTGTACCTGATCCACGGCGCAAGCGTCACGTTCGCAGGTCAGACGGCGGATACAAAAACGCCCCGGTCTTGCGACAGGGGCGTTTTGAGTGACCAGCCAAGTCAGGAAAAACCCTTGATCAACCGGCCCTGCGCAGTAACCAGACCCCGGCCAAGGCACAAACACCCGCCGGAACAAGTACCGCAAACAGTGGCGAGAAACCGAAGACCAGGCTCGAAGGGCCGAGCAAATCCTGAACGATGCGGAAGGTGAAGCCCACCAGCACGCCAGTGAACACCCGCTGACCGAGGGTCACCGAGCGCAACGGACCGAAGATGAAGGAAATCGCCATCAGCACCAGCGCGGCGGTGACCAGCGGCTGCAACACCTTGACCCAAAATGCCAGCCAGTAACGGCCATTGCTCAGGCCCTGGTCAGCCAGGTAGTGGATGTAACCCCACAGACCGCTGATCGACAGCGTGTCAGGTGACATGACCACGGTATCCAACAGCTGCGGACTCAAGGCGACATTCCAGCGCTCGACCGGGGCGGTGACCACTTCAGTGCTCTTTTCATGGAACAGCGTGGTGGTGACGTCGCTCAATTGCCACTGACCCTGATCGAACTTCGCCCGCTTGGCGAAGCTGGAAGACAGCATATGACGCTCATTGTCGAAACGATAACGGGTGACGCCGTACAGCAGACCGTTGGGTTGCACTGAGTTGACGTGGATAAACTCATCACCCTGGCGGTGCCACAAACCATGCTTGGCGCTCTGCGCATCGCCGCCACCCTGAGCCAGGGAGCGATTGGCCTGAGCGGTGACTTCGGTGGCCGGCGCGACGTATTCGCCGATCAGCACTCCCACCACCATCAGGATCAGCATTGGCTTCATGACTGCCCAGACGATTCGTCCGATCGACACGCCCGCAGCGCGCATGATGGTCAGCTCGCTGTGACTGGCCAGACTGCCGAGGCCGATCAGGCAACCGATCAGCGCAGCCATTGGCAACATGTCGTAAAGACGACGCGGCGCGGTCAGCAGGACATAACTCAACACGTCGACCAAGGTGTAGGTGTCGCTGACCTCACTCATTTCATCGATGAAAGCGAACAGTGTGGCCAGACCGAGAATGATCCCCAGCACCGCCAGAATCGCCACGAACACGCTGCTACCAATGTAGCGATCGAGCTTATCCACGAGCCACCTCCAGCGCGCTGCGGCGACTCGCCAGCTTCAGCTGCACGGTTTCCCAATAGAGCAAGCCCAGGCCGATGATCAGGAAGACTGCATGCACCCACCACAACCCCAGAGCAGGCGGAATCTTACCCTTTTCAAGGGCGCTACGAGCCGCAATCAGGATGGACAGGTAAGCCATATAAAGAAGAATCGCCGGCAGCAGCTTGAGGAAACGGCCCTGACGCGGGTTGACTCGCGATAACGGCACCGCCATCAAGGTCACGATGAAGACCAGCAATGGCAAGGACAGACGCCATTGCAGTTCGGTACGCGAACGGATGTCGTCACTGCCCATCAACGACGCGGTGGTCATCGCGTCACGGTCGGTCACTTCGTCACTGACGTCAGGCTTGGGCAGCAATACGCCGTACTCGTCGTACTTGATCGCCCGGTAGTCGGCCTGACCCGGATTGCCGTCATAGCGATAGCCGTTGTCGAGAATCAGGTAACGGTTACCGTCCGGGCGAATTTCCTGACGACCCTTTTCGGCCACCAGCACGGAAATCCCACGATCCTTGTTATCGGACGAGACGTTCTTTTGCGAAATGAAGACGCCGCCGAGGTTGATGCGGTCATCCGACAGCGTTTCGGTGTAGGTCACCCGCGTACCGTCACGCAAAGCCTGGAAGCGACCCGGTTCAAGGGTGTCGAACTCGGTCAGGGCATCCTGCTTGTTCAACAGCAACTGGAATTGATTGGCGCCTTGTGGCGCCAGGCTCAGGCTCAGCCACGCCACCACCAGTGCAACCAGGGTGGCTGGAAAAAGGGTCATGGTAAACAGACGCTGCTGGCTCATGCCGGTGGCAGACAGCACCGTCATTTCACTTTCAAGGTACAGGCGACCGTAGGCCAGCAGGATTCCGAGAAACAGGCCCAAAGGCAAAATCAACTGCAAGAAACCCGGCAGACGAAAGCCCATGATCAGGAATAGCGAGCCTGGATCCAGGAGGCCAGAGGCCGCCTGGGCGAGGTACTTGATGAAGCGACCGCTCATGATGATGACCAGCAGCACAGCGCTGACGGCGCTCAAGGTCAACAGGACTTCGCGGGATAGATAACGGAAGACGATCAAACCAGACACTCCAGGGTTGTCAGGCTAAGGCGGCCAAACAAGCAAACGTATCAGACAGCCCGCAGGGCAGAGCCGCCGAAAAAGTTGGCGCATTATCCTGTGATTGGGTGCGCCTGTCACTGCGCATGCTCAAGCAGGCGGGTAAAGCGCTGAAGATCGTACAACCGAGGGTTGTCAGGCGCCGGTAGCGAGGTTCAAACTGCGGCCTTTGTCGCAGGCCGTGCCCTGCGTCTTTCTATTTATAAGCAAGTTCGAACGCGTGCCGTCGAACACTTGCGTGTTGACCATTAATTCAGGGACCCGGACATGGAATTGGTTGTAAAAAGCGTTAGCCCAGAAACGTTGAAAACCGCCACTCTGGTAGTCGCCGTCGGCGAAGGCCGCAAGCTCGGCGCCGTCGCCAAACAACTCGACGAACTGAGCGGTGGCGCCATCAGCGCTGTGCTCAAGCGCGGCGACCTGGCGGGTAAAGTCGGCCAGAGTCTGTTGCTGCACAGCCTGCCGAACCTGAAGGCCGAACGCGTGCTGCTGGTGGGCGTGGGCAAGGACGAAGAACTGGGCGACCGCCCGTTCCGTAAAATTATCGCCGGCATCCTCAACACCCTTAAAGGCCTGGGCGGCAGCGATGCGGCGCTGGCCCTGGACGAAGTTGTGGTCAAAGGTCGCGACAGCTACGGCAAAACCCGCCTGCTGGCGGAAACCCTGGTGGACGGTGAATACGCCTTCGACCAGTTCAAGAGCCAGAAAGCCGAACCGCGCGCCCTGAAGAAAGTCACCTTGGTGACCATCAAGGCTGCACAGGCTGAAGTCGAGCGTGCCGTGGCCCACGCCACCGCCATCGCCAACGGCATGGCGTTCACCCGCAACCTGGGCAACCTGCCGCCGAACATCTGCCACCCGACGTTCCTGGGTGAGCAGGCCAAAGACTTGGGCAAAGAATTCAAGAGCCTGAAAGTCGAAGTCCTCGATGAGAAGAAGATCAAGGACCTGGGCATGGGCTCGTTCTACGCCGTCGGCCAGGGCAGCGCCCAGCCACCGCGTCTGATCGTCATGCAATACAACGGCGGCAAGAAATCCGAGAAGCCGTACGCACTGGTCGGCAAAGGCATCACCTTTGACACGGGCGGTATCAGCCTGAAACCGGGCGCCGGCATGGATGAAATGAAGTACGACATGGGCGGCGCTGCCAGCGTATTCGGTACCCTGCGTGCCGTGCTCGAGCTGAAACTACCGATCAACCTCGTGTGCATCCTCGCGTGCGCCGAGAACATGCCGAGCGGCAACGCTTCGCGCCCTGGCGACATCGTCACCACGATGAGCGGCCTGACCGTGGAAATCCTCAACACCGACGCCGAAGGCCGCCTGGTGCTGTGCGATGCCCTGACCTACTCCGAGCGCTTCAAGCCACAAGCCGTGATCGACATTGCGACCCTGACCGGTGCCTGCGTCGTCGCGCTGGGCTCCCACACCTCGGGCCTGCTGGGCAACAACGACGAACTGATCGGCCAGCTGCTGAGTGCGGGCCAGTCGGCTGATGACCGTGCCTGGCAACTGCCGTTGTTCGATGAGTACCAGGAACAGCTGGACAGTCCGTTCGCTGACATTGCCAACATTGGCGGTCCGAAAGCCGGCACCATCACAGCGGCCTGCTTCCTGTCGCGCTTCACCAAGAACTTCAACTGGGCGCACCTGGACATCGCCGGCACGGCCTGGACCAGCGGCGGCAAGGACAAGGGCGCCACTGGCCGTCCGGTTCCCCTGCTGACCCAATACCTGCTGGATCGCGCCAAAGCCTGAAACCGATGACCCTGGGCGGCGTTGCTTTCGGGTAACGCCGCTCAAGGCTCAGGAACCGCAATGACCAAAGTCGACTTCTATATCCTGCCCAGCGCCGATCCTTCGGCACGGCTGGATTTCGCCTGCAAGCTCACCGAAAAAGCCTGGCGCATGGGCCACCGCATCTATCTGCATTGCAGCGATGCTGCACAGCGCGACGATTTCGATGCGCGTCTGTGGGCCTTCAAGGGCGAAAGCTTCGTGCCTCATGGCCCTGCTGAAAATGAGCCGGACGGTTTGATTGTGCTGGGTCTTGGCGATGACTGCGGTCAACATCAGGACCTGCTGGTCAACCTTGACTTGAAGGTCCCGGTCTTTGCCAACCGGTTCGCCCGTGTGGCGGAAGTGGTGGTGGAAGATCCGACCATTCGTACGGCTGCGCGGGAGAGTTTCCGCTTCTACCGCGAACAGGGCTATCCTCTGCAAGATCACCGTTTACAGCGACTCTGAGCATTCCGATGGACACTCCAAAACCGCAACAAAAGTCCGCGCACCTGCTGGACGACCTCGAGTCGATCCGCCAACTGCTCGGCGATGACAACCTGCAACCACCCTTGCTCACCGATACGGTCGAGGAAGGTGATCAGGAACAGATTCCGATGCTGTTCGATACGGTCGGCGCCAACCCGCCAACCCTCGCGCCGCCTGCGCCCGCCCCTGCCGCCCAACCGGCACCCGCCGCAAGCAAAGGCGCTGACGCTCTGCTGCACCTGGACAGCGAACTGCGCGCCGCCGCGCAATTGATCATGCAAGACGTGATCGACGACTTCGCGCCGCACATCGAAACCGAAATCAAACGCCGCCTCAGCGCGCGCCTTGAGCGGCTGTTGAGTCAGTACAACGACTGAATCCACCCCCCCCCTGTAGGAGCGAGGCTTGCCCGCGAAGGCGGCGTGCCAGGCATATCAATTCTGGCTGACACACCGCCTTCGCGGGCAAGCCTCGCTCCTACAAAGCATTGAACCGCTGTTAACGATGCGCCCTGTCCGCCCCTGCTCGCCCTACGCACCATGCCCCGCTATACTTGCCGGCTTTTCCTGAATAAATGCCAATAGGGTCCCGCCGCGCATGGATAAGACCTACCAGCCGCACGCCATTGAAACTTCCTGGTACAACACCTGGGAGTCAGAGAATTACTTCGCCCCGCAAGGCGCGGGCGAGTCCTACACCATCATGATCCCGCCGCCGAACGTCACCGGCAGCCTGCACATGGGTCACGGCTTCAACAACGCGATCATGGACGCCCTGATCCGTTTCCGTCGCATGCAGGGTCGCAACACCCTGTGGCAACCAGGTACCGACCACGCCGGTATCGCCACGCAAATGCTGGTGGAGCGTCAACTCGAAGCCCAGGGCCAGAATCGCCACGACCTGGGCCGTGAGAAATTCCTCGAGAAAGTCTGGGAATGGAAGGATCAGTCCGGCGGCAACATCAGCCGTCAGATCCGCCGCCTCGGCTCGTCCGTCGACTGGAGCCGCGAGCGCTTCACCATGGACGATGGCCTCTCGGAATCCGTGAAAGAAGCCTTTGTGCGCCTGCACGAAGACGGCCTGATCTACCGCGGCAAGCGCCTGGTCAACTGGGACACCAAGTTGCACACGGCGATTTCCGACCTCGAAGTGGAAAACCACGACGAGAAAGGCTTCCTGTGGAACCTGAAATACCCGCTGGCCGACGGCGCCAAGACTGCTGAAGGCAACGATTACCTGATCGTCGCGACCACTCGCCCGGAAACCATGCTCGGCGACGCCGCCGTAGCGGTTAACCCGAACGATGAACGCTACCAAGCCCTGATCGGCAAATTTGTCGAGCTGCCGCTGGTCGGCCGCCGCATTCTGATCATCGCCGACGATTATTGCGATCCAGAATTCGGCACCGGCTGCGTGAAAATCACCCCGGCCCACGATTTCAACGACTACGAAGTCGGCAAGCGCCACAACCTGCCGCTGCTGAACATCTTCGACAAGAACGCCGCCGTATTGCCGGCCTGCCAGGTGTTCAATCTGGATGGCACGCTTAACGAAAGCATCGACGGCAAGATCCCGGACGAATACGCCGGCCTCGACCGCTTTGAAGCGCGCAAGCAGATCGTTGCTGCGTTCGATGCTGCGGGCCTCTTGGTCAGCGTCAACGATCACGCGTTGAAAGTGCCGAAAGGCGACCGTTCCGGCACCATCATCGAGCCGTGGTTGACCGACCAGTGGTACGTGTCGACCAAGCCATTGGCCGAGCCTGCGATTGCCGCCGTTGAAGACGGCCGCATTCAGTTCGTGCCCAAGCAATACGAAAACATGTACTTCTCGTGGATGCGCGACATCCAGGATTGGTGCATTAGCCGTCAGCTGTGGTGGGGCCACCGGATTCCGGCCTGGTACGACGAGTCGGGCAAGGTCTATGTCGGTCGCGACGAAGCCGAAGTACGTGCCAAGCACAACCTCGGCCCGAACATTGCCCTGCAACAGGACAACGACGTTCTCGACACCTGGTTCAGTTCGGGCCTGTGGACGTTCTCCACGCTCGGCTGGCCTGAGCAGACCGAATTCCTGAAGAAATTCCACTCCACCGATGTGTTGGTCACCGGTTTCGACATCATTTTCTTCTGGGTTGCCCGGATGATCATGCTCACCATGCACTTGGTGAAGAACGAAGACGGCACGCCGCAGGTTCCGTTCAAGACCGTTTACGTTCACGGTCTGGTGCGCGATGGCCAAGGCCAGAAGATGTCCAAGTCCAAGGGCAACGTCCTGGACCCGCTGGACATCATCGACGGTATCGAGCTGGAAGAGCTGGTGCAGAAACGCACCTCCGGCATGATGCAGCCGAAACTGGCGAAGAAGATCGAGAAGCAGACCCGCGACGAGTTCGCCGACGGCATCGCCAGCTACGGCACTGACGCCCTGCGTTTCACCTTCTGCTCGCTGGCCTCCACCGGTCGCGACATCAAGTTCGACATGGGCCGCGTCGAAGGCTATCGCAACTTCTGTAACAAGATCTGGAACGCCGCGCGCTACGTGCTGGACAAGGGCGAAGACTGCGGCCAGAACGGCGAGGCTTACGAGCTCTCGCTGGCGGATCGCTGGATCATTTCGCAGCTGCAACGCACCGAAGCCGAAGTGACCCGTCAGCTCGACCAGTTCCGTTTCGACCTGGCCGCACAAACCTTGTACGAGTTCATCTGGAACCAGTATTGCGACTGGTACCTGGAACTCTCCAAGCCTGTGCTGTGGGACGAAAACGCGCCGGTCGAACGTCAGCGCGGCACCCGCCGCACCCTGGTTCGGGTGCTGGAAGTGGCCCTGCGTCTGGCGCACCCGTTCATGCCGTTCATCACCGAAGAAATCTGGCAGCGCATCGCGCCGCTGGCCGGTATCGAAGGCAAGACGATCATGCTCCAACCCTGGCCTGTGGCCAATGATGAGCGCATCGATCCGGCCGCCGAGAACGATATCGAATGGCTCAAGGGCCTGATGCTCGGCACGCGCAACATCCGTGGCGAAATGAACATCGGTCCGGGCAAGCCGCTGAACCTGTTCCTGAAAAACGTCAGCGCCGAAGATCAGCGTCGTCTCACCGAGAACGAAGCCCTGCTGAAGAAGCTGGCTCGCCTCGAATCAATCACCGTGTTGGCCGCCGGCGAAGAAGCACCGCTGTCCGCCACGGCTCTGGTCGGCGAGATGGAAGTGCTGGTGCCGATGGCTGGCCTGATCGACAAAGATGCCGAGCTGGCACGTCTGGACAAGGAAATTCTGCGTTTGCAGGGCGAAGTTCAGCGCGTGGGCGGCAAGCTGTCCAACGCGGGCTTCGTCGACAAGGCTCCAGCCGAAGTCATCGACAAGGAACGCGCCAAACTGGCCGAAGCTGAACAGGCTTTGAGCAAGTTGGCCGAGCAGCACGCGCGGATTGCCAGCCTGTAACGGCAAATCGCAATGAAAAAGGGAGGCCCGCAACGGTCTCCTTTTTTTATTCTTTCCGCATTTTGCTCTCTGTAGGAGCGAGGCTTGCCCGCGAAGAACGATAACGCGGTCTACCTGATTGACCGTGTCGCGTCCTTCGCGGGCAAGCCTCGCTCCTACAGGAGGATCCCCGCGTTGCCACCGTCTGTGGGACAATACCCGCCACTTTTAGCCATACCCGAATCGACAACGCCCATGAACGCCCCCCGCACACCAAGACCTGCGCGCAAGAAGCCTGACACCGGCACCCCGGCCAAAGCCGTGGAGCCTCGTGAGAAGGCCAGCCTGCATCCGCGCAACCGCCATCAGGGTCGTTACGACTTCCCGGCGCTGATCAAAACCACGCCGGAACTGGCGAAGTTCGTGATCATCAACCCGTACGGCAAGGAAAGCATCGACTTTGCCAGCCCGGACGCGGTCCGTGTGTTCAACCGGGCGTTGCTCAAGTCGTTTTATGGCGTCGCCCACTGGGACATCCCGGCCGATTACCTCTGCCCCCCGGTTCCGGGCCGTGCCGATTACGTGCACTTCCTGGCCGACCTGCTGGCCAGCGTCAACGACGGCGAGATCCCTCGCGGCGCGCCGGTCAAGGTGCTCGATATCGGCATGGGCGCCAACTGCGTCTATCCGTTGATCGGCTACAGCGATTACCGCTGGCACTTCCTCGGTTCGGAAATCGACCCGACAGCCGTGGCCGCCGCTAAAGCCATCGTGCAGTCCAACGGGCTGAACAAGGCCATCCAGTTGCGCCTGCAAAGCAATCCCAAGCACATTCTGCTGGGCCTGCTTGAGCCTGGCGAACGTTTTGACCTGACCATGTGCAACCCGCCGTTCCACGCTTCGATGGATGAGGCGACCAAGGGCAGCGAGCGTAAATGGCGCGCCTTGGGGCGCGCCGACCCGAAACGCAAACTGCCTGTGTTGAACTTTGGCGGTCAATCGGCCGAACTGTGGTGTGAAGGTGGCGAAGCACGGTTTGTGACGCAACTGATCGCAGAGAGCGCGCACTTTCAACACAAAGTACTGTGGTTCAGCACGCTGGTTTCGAAGGCCTCCAACCTGCCGTCGATCCAGACCGCACTGAAAAAGGCGGGCGTATTGGAAAGCCAGGTCGTGGAAATGTCTCAAGGGCAGAAGCAAAGCCGTTTTGTCGCCTGGACCTTCCAGACTAAATCCGAACAACAAACCTGGCGCGAACGCTGGGCTCGCAAAAGCTGAGTAGCGACTGAAACAGCGATTGGCCCCTGGTCAGTCGCTGAATCGCAGACGCAAAAAAACCGTGCCCGGATTGCTCCGGAGCACGGTTTTTTTTACTGCGTCTTACTTGTTAACAGCGTCGGTCAGGCCTTTGGCCACAACCAGCTTGATAACTTTCTTGGCAGCGATTTCGATGGCAGCGCCAGTCGAAGGGTTGCGGCCAGTACGGGCAGGACGTTCAGTCACTTTCAGTTTGCCGATACCTGGCAGAGTGATTTCGCCGCCGTTTTCCAGCTGATCGGCAACGATTTGGCCCAGTTGGTCCAAAGCGTTACGCGCGGTGGTTTTTGGCGCGTCGATAGCTTCAGCGATGTCGGCGATCAGTTGGTCTTTAGTAAGAGCCATGTAGTGTTCCTTCCCTATCAAATTCATATGGATTGCAGAGTGCAGTGTCAGCCATCGAGCCCGATCTTCTGGATCTGGCACCCTCGGCCAATAACCACGGGATCGGGGTTATAGATACCGAAATCTGGGTTTGGTTCGACCTGACAAATGCTGAATGCACGCTTAACGCAGTGACTTCGCGTAAGACCGGGCAAAACTAGCACAGAGACGGGGAAATATCCGCCTCTAGCTACCCATTTGGTCAGCTTTATTGCTCTTAAACTGTAAAAAACAGCATAAGCGCCATCGGACACCCGCGAATCGCCCTTCGTGCCGCGCCAAAACCAGTGGTTGCGGTACACTGAGCGCTTTTTCGGGGAGCATGCCCTCCTCTCTTCAATCAGCCGAGAAGCCCATGCCGATCCGTCATTGCATCGTCCACCTGATCGACAAAAAACCCGACGGCACACCTGCAGTTCTCCATGCTCGCAACGAAGAACTGCCCGAGTCGAGCGCCATCGAGTACATGCTTGCCGACCTCAATGAAAGCTACAACGCCAAACAAGGCAAGGCCTGGGGTTTGTTCCATGCCGAGTCCGGGGCGCATCCGTTCAGCGGCTGGCTGAAGGAATACCTCGATGGCGGCAAGGATTTCACCGCGTTTAGCCGTGTGGCGGTAGAGCATCTGCAAAAGCTGATGGAAGAGTCGAACCTCTCGGTGGGCGGTCACGTGCTGTTTGCGCATTATCAGCAAGGCATGACCGACTACCTGGCGATCGCCCTGCTGCACCACAGTGAAGGCGTTGCAGTGACCGAGCAGCTGGACGTGACCCCGTCCCGGCATCTGGATTTGGGCCAACTGCATCTGGCGGCGCGGATCAACATCTCCGAATGGCAGAACAACAAGCAGTCCAAGCAGTACATTTCGTTCATCAAAGGCAAGAACGGTAAAAAGGTTTCGGAGTATTTCCGCGACTTCATCGGCTGCCAGGAAGGCGTCGACGGCCCGGGCGAAACCCGCACCTTGCTCAAGGCTTTCAGCGACTTCGTCGAAAGCGAAGACCTGCCGGAAGAATCCGCCCGCGAGAAAACCAAGACCCTGGTGGATTACGCCAGCAGCCAGGCAAAAATGGGCGAGCCCATGGGCCTGGAAGAACTCTCGGAGTTGATCGACGAAGAGCGCCCGAAGGCCTTCTACGATCACATCCGCAACAAGGACTACGGCCTGTCGCCGGAAATCCCGGCAGATAAACGTACCCTCAATCAGTTCCGCCGCTTCACCGGTCGCGCCGAAGGCCTGTCGATCAGCTTCGAAGCGCACCTGTTGGGCTCGAAGATCGAATATGACGAAGAAGCCGGCACACTGATCATCAAAGGCCTGCCGACCCAACTCACCGATCAGCTCAAGCGACGTAACTGATGCTCGGCGGCGTGCTGAAAAAAATCCTGCTGATCTTGCTGGTGGTCGTGGTTTATCAGAACTGGGGCAAGATCGAGCGGGTGTTCCATCCGGCGCAGGTGGTGTCCGAGCAGACTCAGGCCAAGGCCAATGTCGCGCTCTACGCCACCGAATGGTGCGGATACTGCAAATTGACCCGGCGCTTTCTCGACCAGAAAGGCATTCCGTACAAGGAATTCGATATCGAGAAGGATGCCGAGGCGCGCAAGGCCTATGAGGCGCTGGGTGGCGGCGGGATTCCGATCATCGATGTGAACGGGACGTTGATTCGCGGGTATGACCCGGATGCGATTCTCGCGGCCCTGAAGTAAATACAAATCCCTGTAGGAGCGAGGCTTGCCCGCGAAGGACGATAACGCGGTGTCTCTGTTAAACCGCGTTATCGTCCTTCGCGGGCAAGCCTCGCTCCTACAGAGATCAGCGTTTTTCGATGCGAAACCCGAATCGCGGAAAGTGCACATGCACCACGCCGGCGCGTTCGTCTTCACGACGCAGAATCAATTCTTCTCGCCCTGCAAACAACAACTCTCCAGCCACCGGATCAACGCCGTAGTCCGTGGCGGCAATGACCACCTGCTGGCCAACCTCAAAACCGTTCGGTTCTTCGAATTGCTCATCCGGCAATGCGGCCGGTGTCGAATTACGCGCAACCTCCAGCGCTTCCTCGGCCGTCATGTCGCTGAACGCGCCATGACCGAAGCCCATCACACGACCAAACCAGGCCGAAACCGCCGGATAAGCATCGACCAGCGGTGACGTCACCGGCGTGGCTTTGAGGAACCACAGCGGATGGGCCAGGGCAAAATCGGCAATCGACGGCTCGCCGAACAAGAAGTCGCCCGGCTCGCGCTGAAGCTGTTGCTCCAGACGTCCCATGATCGTCGGCCATTGATGCTTGGCCTGGTCTGCGGACAAACGTGTAGCGCTGCCTCCACTGAACAGCCCGGCACGATCGGCCATGAATGCCTTGATCGCCTCTGGCGGTAATGCGCCAAAGCGCACGGCCACCGATTCCGGCTGAAACACCAGGCTCACCGCATGCTGAAACACCACAGAATCCGCCCACGCGGCGAACGTCGCGGCGATCATTTCCTGACCTTCCGGGAAGAACGCCGGCAAGGCTTTTTCCTGTTCCAGACGGCGGGCGATCAGCGACGTGTCGCAATAGATATCTGCGCCAATCTGCAACACCGGTGTCTTGCGGTAGCCGCCGGTCAGCGCGATCAGATCGGGTTTAGGCATCACCGGCGAGACCTTCACCGAGCGCCAGGACAACCCCTTGAAACCCAGCAACAGGCGAGCCTTTTCGGCGAAAGGGGACGTCGGGTAGTGATGAAGAATCAATTCGGACATGCTCGGCTCCGCCGCACAGATAGGGAATCCGCAGCTTAGCGCGCAATTCGGGAGCAGCCTACAGATCTGCCTGATGGGAACTTATCAGTCAGGTTGATAAGCCTGCGGCAGCGCTTGCGGCCAGACATTCCTTGGCGCTTTTCTTGAGTTTTTTGATCAAGCGTTCCTGGCGCAGCGCTTCGCTTTTGTCGCGGCAGACTTCGGTGTAAACCAAGGCCACGGCTGGGCTGGAGAGGAAGAATCGCGCACCCTTGCCGCTCTGGTGAGTGGCGAATCGGCGCACGGGGTCGTCACTGATCCCGCAGTAGAGCGAACCATTGGCCGCGCGAACGAGGTAGACGAACCAGGGTTTGCTCACCGGTGTGTCGGCGTCGACGGAGATTTCGCTGAGGGTGTTCACGTGACGATCAAGGCTTGTAGGAAACAAGCCGCGATCTTATCAGCGACTGGCCTGGAATGCCTTCAGCCCCTTCAAGGCCTGTGCGCGAACGGCGTTTCTCACCGCTGGCGTCCAGCCCAACAGCAGCCCTTTGAAACCCAGTGCCTGTCGGGACCAGGTCCACATGTCGAAGCTGTCGTGATGCTCGCAGATCTTACCGTCGCGAAAAACGAAGCGTGCCTGAATATCGTTGACCACCGTGTTGCCGGTCTGGCTGAACAGGTAGGTCGCCACCCAATGGGCACCGCCCGTGCGCTCATCGCTGCGCACGTTATCGAACGTCAGGGAAAAGTCCTTGGCCCGGGGGGTGAGCATGCGCCACATGTCGCCGGCATCGCGGCCACGCAGCTCGCCGAACGCTGGATCACTGAACACCACGTCATCGGTATAGCAGGCGCTCATGGCCTCGGCATCCAGCCGCTGGAAGGCTTGGTAGAACTGGGTGATCAATGCGCTGTGGGCATCACTCATGGGCAGGCTCCCTGATGTGCAAATAGATGTGCAAAGCTTCGAAAGATTGCCTGCACGATAGTCAACAAACGCGTGGAACACTATCGGCATTCGTGGGCCGAATACCGACAGTGTGCGGGTGTCAGACCTTTTCGCTTTCGACCTGGACGTACAGCGAACGTCCGGCACCGAGGCCGGCGATGATCGCCCCGAGTCCAATGATGCCGAAGATCCAGCCCAGGGCGTTCCAGCCGCCGGTCCAGTCATGCACGATACCGACCGCGAACGGCCCCATCGACGCCAGGGTGTAACCAAAGCCCTGGGCCATGCTCGACAGGTTCGCCGCGACATGCGCGTCCCGCGAGCGCAGCACGATCAGCGTCAGCGCCAGGCTGAACGTACCGCCCTGCCCCAGACCGAGCAGGATCGCCCAGCCCCACAAGCCTTCGATCGGTGCGTAGAGGCAACCGAATAAACCGCCAAGGGTCAGCAGCATGACGATAACGATCGCCAGACGCTGATCCTTGCCGCGGGTCGCCAGCCACGGCGCGGCCAGTGAGCTGGCCAACTGGATAAGGACAGAACCCGAGAGCACCAGGCCGGCCTGGGTTGGGGTCAGGCCGCGGCCAATCAGGATCGATGGCAACCAGCCGAACACGATGTAAGCCAGAGAAGATTGCAGGCCCATGTAGAGCGTCACTTGCCAGGCCAGCGGATCACGCAACAGACCGCGAACCCGATAGGCGACATTGTGCGCGCCGTGTTTCTGACCGACTTGTGGCAACCAGAAAATCGCCGCGACCAATGCCGGCAACACCCAGAAGCCGAGGCCCAGCGCCCAGCTCTTGTCGAAATGTTCGCTCAACGGCACGGTCGCGCCCGCCGCCATCGCCGCGCCCAGGCACAGGGCCATGGTGTAGACGCCGGTCATGGTCCCGGCATGTTTCGCGAAGTCGCGTTTAACGATGCCTGGCAGCAACACGCCGATCACACCAATGCTGGCGCCGGCCAACACGCTCCCGGCAAACAGACCGATTGTGCCGAACGAACTGCGCAGGATGATCCCGCCGGCCAACATCAAAAGAATGCTCAGCACCACTCGCTCAGCGCCAAAACGTCGTGCCAGCACGGGTGCCAGCGGTGCAAACAAACCGAGGCACAGCACCGGCAACGTCGTCAGCAAACCGGCCTGGGCTGCCGACAAACCGAGGGTCTTCGAGACCTCGCTGAGCATCGGCGCCATGCTCGACAGCGCCGGGCGCAGGTTCAGCGCCACCAAAATCAGGCCCAGCAGCAACAGCCACGGGCGACGCAGGATCGGGTGGCTTTGCTGGACTTCTTCGTCATCGGCCTCGGCGTCGATCAGCAGTTCTTCGAGTTCTGCCGTGCGCTTGGCTTGGGGGATTGTGCTGTTGTTGACCTGCTGGCTGGGCATGGGGTTCTCGGTTTCAAGGTTCATTGATCAACTGCCTCGACAGGGCTTTGGCCCGTTCCGGGTCGCGTTGCTCGACGGCATCAAGCAGTGCGATATGAAGGTCGAACACCTCCTGGCGTCGGGGGCTGATATTCAGGGTCTCGCGCAGATGCGCGCCGACGATGCTGGAGAAATAGCGATACAACTCGCTAAGCGTCGGGTTGTGCGCGGCGTCCACCAGACGGCGGTGAAACACCAGATCGCAGGCTATATACGTGTCGAGATCGCCGTGATAGTGGCTGCCACTGACGCCCAACGCCTCGCGCAGCGCGACAAGGTCTTCGTCGGTACGCCGTAGTGCAGCCAGACCGATGGCCTCGACCTCCAGAATGTGCCGAGTCTCCCGGGCTTGCTCGTGGGAGCAGCGGGACAACGCCTTCAGGGTGTCGAGCGGATCGACCACCGCACGCAGGTAACTGCCGTCACCCTGACGGATTTCGATCAACCCGGAAAACGCCAACACGCGCATGGCTTCGCGCACGGTGTTACGGCTGATGCCCAACTCGGCGGACAGCTCAGGTTCGGTGGGTAAGCGCTGGCCGACCGTCCAGACACCTTGGGTGATGCGCAGGCGCAATTGGTCCAGGGCCTGATCGACCAGGGATCGCTTAACGAGTGGAGAAATGTCTGACATAGGATTCGCCCTTTCATCCAATCATAGGATGAATTTTCCGACATGTTATTCAGCTTCACGTAGGACGGCAACCGCCTACGGTCAGAGAGAGGGAAATGGAGCAGAATTTTCGATTAGTCAAAATTACCCTTTAAGGGTAATTTCAGGGATAGGGTTTCTGGTTTCTTATGGAAAAGAACACACCTCACTACGACTTGTCGATCATCAAGGCTGAGATCAGAAGGCAAGGAGCCAAAGCTTTTACTAAAACCGCAATAAAGTCTGCAATATGGATGGGATTGAACCTGCAAGATATGGAATTCGCCATTTGCTCCTTGGAACGGCGAATGCTCTACAAGTCGATGACGTGCTACATCGATCACCGAAATTGGCAGGACGTTTACCACACAACATTTCATGACTTGGAGCTTTACATCAAAGTGACCTACTGCCCCAAAGGCGGGCCTCCGGTGATCTCTTTCAAGGAGAGAAATTTATGAATACGCGACAATGCATGAGCTGCGGCGCTCATGACGCAATGCAACATTTCCAAGGTCGCAGTCTCAGTGTCGCCTATAAGAACGTCTCACGATGGGTGCACGACATTGCCGGCTGGGAGTGCAGCAACTGCGATGAGATCATTTTTGACAATGACACCGACAGCGCCGAGCGCTACTGCGACGCAGGCGATAAATTGCTCGAAGATTGCTTTCAGATCATGGGCACGGAGATGAAACGCATCCGCCGTAAACTGCACCTCACGCAGAAGGAAGCGGTGAAGCTACTTTCCGGCGCCGGGCACAATGCGTTTTCGCGATACGAGCGCGGTGAACTTCAACCTCCTCAAGCTTTGTTCACGTTGATGCGCCTGCTGGATCGTCATCCCCACCTGCTGGCTGAAATACAAGCGATGAACGAAGGCACTGACTTGAGGCGGTTGCTGGCCGCACGCTTTCCGGAACAGGAAACAGTGCTGGCGTCCTGATCCCAAACATTTGGAAAAAATAAACCCGGATCTAGTCCGGGTTTATTTCAACGCCTGCGCAGGATCAATGCAGGATCTGGCTCAGGAACAATTTGGTGCGCTCATTCTGCGGATTATCGAAGAAGTCGTTCGGCGCGGCCTGTTCGACGATTTCGCCCTTGTCCATGAAGATCACGCGGTTAGCCACAGTGCGGGCGAAGCCCATTTCGTGGGTTACGCACAGCATGGTCATGCCGTCTTCAGCCAAGCCGATCATGGTGTCCAAAACCTCTTTCACCATCTCCGGGTCAAGTGCCGAGGTCGGTTCGTCGAACAGCATGATTTTCGGTTTCATGCACAAGGCGCGGGCAATCGCTACACGCTGTTGCTGACCACCGGACAGTTGCCCCGGGAATTTATGCGCCTGCTCCGGAATGCGGACGCGTTCCAGGTAATGCATGGCGATTTCTTCGGCCTGGCGCTTGGGTATCTTGCGCACCCACATCGGCGCCAGCGTGCAGTTCTGCAGGATGGTCAGGTGCGGGAAAAGGTTGAAGTGCTGGAACACCATGCCCACTTCACGGCGGACCGATTCGATCTGCTTGAGGTCGTTGGTCAGTTCCACGCCATCGACCACGATGCGGCCCTGCTGGTGTTCTTCCAGACGGTTGAGGCAACGAATGGTGGTGGATTTGCCGGAACCCGACGGGCCGCACAGGACGATACGCTCGCCCTGTTTAACGTTCAGGTTGATGTCTTTCAACACGTGGAACTGGCCGTACCACTTGTTCACGCCCTGCATCTGAATAATGCCTTCAGGGCTCACAGGCTGTTTGATCGCTTCACTCATAAATTACGCTCCTAACGCTTGTGGCCAGTGTCCAGCTTACGTTCCAAATGCATGGAGTAGCGGGACATACCAAAACAGAAAATCCAGAACACCAGGGCCGCGAACACATAGCCTTCGGTGGCCATGCCCAACCATTTCGGGTCGGCGGCGGCTTGTTTCACGCTGTTGAGCAAGTCGAACAGGCCGATGATGATCACCAGGCTTGTGTCCTTGAACAGCGCAATGAAGGTGTTGACGATGCCAGGGATCACCAGCTTCAGGGCTTGCGGCAGAATCACCAGGCCCATGCTGCGCCAGTAACCGAGGCCCATCGCTGCAGCCGCTTCGTACTGACCTTTGGGAATCGCTTGCAGACCACCACGCACCACTTCGGCGACGTAGGCCGACTGGAACAGGATCACACCGATCAGTGCCCGCAGCAGTTTGTCGAAGTTCATGCCTTCTGGCAGGAACAACGGCAGCATCACCGAGGACATGAACAGCACCGTGATCAACGGCACGCCGCGCCAGAATTCGATGAAGGTCACGCAGACCACCCGAATCGCCGGCATGTTCGAACGACGGCCCAGCGCCAGCACGATACCCAGCGGCAACGCACCGGCAATACCGACGGTGGCGATCACCAGGGTCAGCATCAGGCCGCCCCATTGGCTGGTCGCCACGGTCGTCAGACCGAAGAGGCCGCCATGCAACAGGAAGTAGGCAATGATCGGGTACAGCACCAGGAAGCTCAGGCCATACACCGCTTTACGGTGAAAGCGCGAGATAAACAACGGTGCCACACCGATGACCGCCAGCCACACGGTCAGATCGACGCGCCAGCGCAGGTCTGTCGGGTAGTAGCCGTACATGAACTGGCCGAAACGCTGTTGGATGAACACCCAGCAGGCGCCCTCCTTCGTGCAGTCGGCGCGGGTGGTGCCGACCCAGTTGGCATCGAGGATCGCCCAGCTCAGGATCGGCGGCACCACCAGGTAGATCAGGTAGAACGCGAACAGGGTCAGCAAGGTGTTGAGCCAGCTGGAGAACATGTTGGCGCGCATCCACGCCACGACACCGATGCTGCGGCTCGGGGGTGGCATGTCAGGTTTGAAAGTATGAGTCGTCATGCGCTTTTCCTTACCGCTCGATCAGCGCAATGCGCTTGTTGTACCAGTTCATCAGCAGGGAAATGCTGATACTGATCGCCAGGTACACGCTCATGGTGATGGCAATCACCTCGATCGCCTGCCCGGTCTGGTTCAGCACCGTACCGGCAAACAACGAGACCATCTCCGGATAACCGATACCGGCCGCCAACGAGGAGTTCTTCGCCAGGTTCAGGTATTGGCTGGTCAGCGGTGGAATGATCACGCGCAGGGCTTGCGGGATGATTACCTTGCGCAGCGTCGGACCGTTGCGCAAACCCAACGAGTGCGCCGCTTCGGTCTGGCCGTGGCTGACCGACTTGATGCCCGAACGCACGATCTCGGCGATGAACGCCGCGGTGTACACCGTCAGGGCCAGGGTCAGCGCCAGCAGTTCAGGGATCAGCACCCAGCCACCGACGAAGTTGAAGCCTTGCAGCTTGGGCATTTCCCAGTGCAGCGGCGCGCCGAAGATCAGCGCACACAGCGCCGGGATCACCAGCAACAGCGCCAGGCCGGTCCAGAACTTGCGGAACGGAACGCCGGTGGCTTCGAAGCGTTTGTTGGCCCAGCGGCACATCAGCACGATGGCGACGATGGCCACGACGACGCTGACAACAAACGGCCAGAAACCGTCCGCCGTCAACGCTGCGGGCATATTCAGGCCGCGGCTGCTGACGAAGAAGGTGTCGCCGAAGTTATGGCTGTTGCGTGGCCCTGGCATGGTCAGGAACACCGCGAAGTACCAGAACAGGATTTGCAGCAGCGGCGGAATGTTGCGGAAGACTTCCACATAAACAGTCGCCAGTTTGGCAATGATCCAGTTCTTCGACAGCCGTGACACACCGACGATAAACCCGAGGATCGTCGCCAGGATCACGCCGATGAAGGTCACCAGTAGCGTGTTGAGCAAGCCGATGACAAACACCCGGGCATAACTGTCCGATTCGGTGTAGTCGATAAGGTGTTGAGCGATGCCGAAACCGGCACTGCGCTCCAGAAAGCTGAAGCCGGAGGTAATGCCCCGGTGCTGAAGGTTGGTCTGCGTGTTATCGAACAGATACCAGCCCATCGAGACCACCGCAACAATGGTGATGATCTGAAATAGCCACGCACGCACTTTCGGATCGCTGAGGCTGAGCCTCTGCTTTGGTGCGCCGATTGAATTTTGCATGAAGTGCCCCGGATGTAATGGAACAGAACATCACCCGGCGGTTGGCCCACCGGGTGATAGAACCATCAGCGCACTGGTGGTGCGTATTGAATGCCGCCGTTGTTCCACAGAGCGTTCAGCCCACGGTCAATGGCCAGTGGAGTGCCCTTGCCGAGGTTTTTCTCGAACACTTCACCGTAGTTACCCACTTGCTTGACGATCTGCACGACCCAGTCTTTCTTCACTTTCAGGTCTTTGCCGTATTCACCGTCAGTGCCCAGCAGACGAGCAACGTCCGGGTTCTTGGTGGCTTTGGCTTCAGCTTCAACGTTTTTCTGGGTGATGCCCATTTCTTCAGCGTTGAGCATCGCGAACAGGGTCCACTTGACGATGCTGAACCACTCTTCGTCGCCTTTACGCACGACCGGGCCCAGAGGCTCCTTGGAGATGGTTTCCGGCAGAACGACGTAGTCGGTCGGGGTCGCCAGCTTGCTGCGTTGTGCGTAGAGCTGGGATTTGTCGGAGGTCAGCACGTCGCAACGGCCGGACTCCAGCGACTTGGCGCTTTCATCGGAGGTGTCGAAGGTGATCGGGGTGTATTTCAGACCGTTGCCGCGGAAGTAGTCGGAAACGTTCAGCTCGGTCGTGGTACCGGCTTGAATGCAGATGGTGGCGCCGTCGAGTTCTTTAGCGCTCTTCACACCCAGCTTGTTGTTCACCAGGAAGCCGATCCCGTCGTAGTACGTCACGCCGGCAAACACCAGACCCATGCCCGAATCGCGCGAGCTGGTCCAGGTGGTGTTACGCGACAGCACGTCGATTTCGCCGGACTGCAGCGCGGTGAAGCGCTCTTTGGCGTTCAACTGGCTGAATTTGACTTTGGTCGCGTCGCCGAAAACGGCAGCGGCCACAGCGCGGCAGACGTCAGCATCGATACCGATGATCTTGCCAGTGGAGTCCGGAACGGAGAAGCCCGGCAGACCGTCACTTACACCGCACTGTACGAAACCTTTCTTCTGCACTGCATCCAGGGTTGCACCCGCCTGAGCGAACCCACTGACACCGAGTACTGCGGCTGCAGTCACGATAGCCAGGGTGGATTTCAACATCTTCATTCAAACCTCCAGTTTTGCTCTTGTTGTGTCGGAGCTTGAGTCCAGTCGCACCCTTATGAGGCGTTGTTGACCCGTGTTGGCTTTTTTTGGGGTCAACCGACGTAAGACTTTCGCTATGAGTCTAGTAGGAGAAAATCCACATCATGGACAACTCACTTCTCACCAATCGGCCGAACGGGCTGTAGCCCTTTCACGTTCGCGAAGCCCGTAGCGGCCACTGGCGAACATCCATCACCGGATTCTTTGCTATCCCACCACGAACAATGGCCTGATAGTGTTACCGACAGGCGTGGGATTTTTCGTACAGGCTTTCCCATAGCAAAGCCCGTACCAGACCGCTCGCGGAAGCGATTCAGCGACAGGTCAATAGCAAAACTTGTAGCCTTGCGACACTTTCTTAACTGATCAACCAGGCACGCACTCAGATCTCGCACTGAATGAGCGCGTGCGCACATAGATGGAGCACCCATGACCGAGCCCTTGATTCTTCAACCCGTCAAGCCCGCAGACGCCTGCGTTATCTGGCTGCACGGCCTGGGCGCCGACCGCTACGACTTCCTGCCGGTGGCCGAAGCGCTGCAGGAAACCCTGCTGACCACCCGCTTCGTTCTTCCTCAGGCACCGACCTGCGCCGTGACCATCAATGGTGGTTACGAGATGCCGAGCTGGTACGACATATTGGCCATGAGCCCCGCACGCGCGATCAACCGCGAGCAGCTGGAAGAGTCGGCGGACAGGATCATTCAACTGATCGAAGTGCAGCGCGCCATCGGAATAGACGCCTCGCGAATATTTCTGGCAGGTTTTTCCCAAGGTGGCGCGGTGGCGTTACACACCGCGTTTCTGAAATGGCAGGGGCCGCTGGGTGGCGTACTTGCCCTCTCGACTTATGCACCGACATTCAGTGACGAACTGGAGCTTTCGGCCAGCCAGCAGCGCATTCCGGTATTGAGCCTGCATGGCCAGTACGATGACGTTGTGCAAAACGCCATGGGTCGTAGCGCTTATGAGCATTTGAAGGTGCGTGGTGTCACCGTGACATGGCAGGAATACCCAATGGGTCACGAAGTGTTACCCGAGGAAATTCGCGACATCGGTGCCTGGCTTGCCGAGCGTTTGCGTTAACGGTTGAGTGAAAAACAGCCCATTGATCCCTCCCACTACGCCGCGCCCGATTCTTGCATTACACTGGCCGGCACTTAACCAATTGATGAGATGACCGTGCTCAAAGCACTCAAGAAAATGTTCGGTAAAAGCGAGACTGAGCAGCTCGCGCCAGTCTCCAGCGCTCCGTCTCACCATCCCAGCCACCGCACCGACGGTAATCAGTCTGGCCGGACCGCAACCGTAGCGGTACCGAAGCACGAGCCGATGGCCACACCGGCCGTCCAACCCGCTGAGACTCAAGCCTCCGAAGAACCGAGCAGCGAAGCTGCGAAACCTGCCAAACCGCGTCGCGAACCGAAGCCAAAAGCGCCGGTTATCCCCTGGAAACTCGAAGACTTCGCCGTCGAACCCCAGGAAGGCAAAACCCGTTTCCACGATTTCAAACTCGCCCCTGAACTGATGCACGCCATCCAGGACCTGGGCTTCCCGTATTGCACGCCGATTCAGGCACAGGTGCTTGGCTTCACTCTGGCGGGCAAAGACGCCATCGGTCGTGCCCAGACCGGCACCGGCAAAACCGCTGCATTCCTGATTTCGATCATCACCCAACTGCTGCAAACCCCACCGCCGAAAGAGCGATACATGGGCGAGCCGCGGGCGCTGATCATTGCTCCGACCCGTGAACTGGTGGTGCAGATCGCCAAGGACGCGGCCGACCTGACCAAATACACCGGCCTCAACGTCATGACGTTTGTCGGCGGTATGGACTTCGACAAACAGCTCAAGCACCTCGAAGCCCGTCATTGCGACATCCTCGTCGCCACCCCGGGCCGTCTGCTGGACTTCAACCAGCGCGGCGACGTGCACCTGGACATGGTCGAAGTCATGGTCCTGGACGAAGCCGACCGGATGCTCGACATGGGTTTCATCCCGCAAGTGCGTCAGATCATTCGCCAGACTCCGCCGAAGGACGAGCGTCAGACGCTGCTGTTTTCTGCGACCTTCACCGAAGACGTGATGAACCTGGCCAAGCAATGGACCACCGACCCGTCGATCGTCGAGATCGAGTCGCAGAACGTGGCCAGCGAAAACGTCGAGCAGCACATTTACGCCGTGGCCGGCGCCGACAAATACAAACTGCTCTACAACCTGGTCAACGACAACGGTTGGGAGCGGGTGATGGTGTTTGCCAACCGCAAGGACGAAGTGCGGCGCATCGAAGAACGCCTGGTACGGGATGGCGTCAATGCCGCGCAACTGTCCGGCGATGTGCCGCAGCACAAGCGCATCAAGACCCTGGAAGGTTTCCGCGAAGGCAAGATCCGCGTACTGGTCGCCACCGATGTGGCCGGTCGCGGCATCCACATCGACGGCATTAGCCACGTGATCAACTTCACCCTGCCGGAAGTCCCTGACGACTACGTGCACCGCATTGGCCGCACCGGTCGTGCTGGCGCCGATGGCGTGTCCATCAGTTTTGCCGGTGAAGACGACTCCTACCAGCTACCGTCCATCGAGGCGCTGCTGGGTCGCAAGATCAGCTGTGAGACGCCACCGACGCATCTATTGCGGGCGGTTGAGCGCAAGCGCCCGTAACGCGGGTCGCACTAAAGAGGCGCAGCCGGAAACGGACTGCGCTTTTTTTTCGTCCGGCTTTTTTTCAACGGGAGCTTGCTCGCAAAAACTAAAAGTCCATAATGGACAAATTAGTTTACTTCCAGCCCCGGAGCCGACCATGTCCAGTACGCCTTACGTGATCACCCAACCTCAGGCCAGCGAGTTGCTGGCGCAGGTCGACGTGCCGCAGATCCTGCGCAAACTGTTCCGCGACCTGGCCACCGGGCAAGCCATGCAACCAGCGCAGCAACTGGTGGAGTTCCCACAGGGCGCTGGCGACTTCATCAACTACCTGGGCGTGTTGGCCGAAGACGGTGTTTACGGGGTCAAAACCTCGCCGTACATCGTGCGTGAACAAGGCCCGCTGGTGACCGCCTGGACATTGCTGATGTCGATGCAGACCGGCCAGCCGCTGTTGCTCTGTGATGCCGGCGAGCTGACTACGGCGCGCACCGCTGCAACCACGGCCGTGGCGGTCGACGCTCTCGCCCCGCTGAAAGCCCGGCGTCTGGCGATCATCGGCAGTGGCAAGGTCGCCCAGGCGCACCTGCACTACGTCAAAGGTCTGCGTGACTGGCAAAGCATCAGCCTCTACTCGCCGGGCCTGAGCGACAAGAATCCCGAAGTATTGGCGCAGCTCAAAAGCCTCGATCCACGCCTGACCATCGTCGACAGTCGTGAAGCGGCCATTCAGGACGCTGACGTGATCATGCTCTGCACCTCGTCCGCAGGGCCGGTGATCGACCCTTCTAGCTTGAGCAAACCGGCGCTGATCACCTCAATCAGCACCAACGCACCGCGGGCCCATGAAGTACCGCCGCAGAGCCTCAATGACATGCAAGTGTTCTGCGACTATCGTCTGACCACCCCGGGCTCGGCCGGCGAGATGCTGATTGCCGGTGAACAGCATGGTTGGGACAAGAACGCGATCATCGGCGACCTGCCTGATCTGCTCAGCGAAAAAATCCAACGCCCCGACTACGACCGTCATGTGTTCTTCCGCTCCATCGGTCTGGGCCTGGAAGACATCGCACTGGCCAATGCCATCTACCAACTACAGCACTAACACCACGAACCCTTGTAGGAGCGAGGCTTGCCCGCGAAGGCGGTGTGTCAGTAAACATAAATTTCGACTGATACACCGCCTTCGCGGGCAAGTCGGATCGCCGCCCGCTCGCTCCTACAGAGGCCTCCACAATTTCGGCATTTACGCCCCATCAGGAGACGTTCATGAGCCAGGCAGATTTCATTATCATCGGCGGCGGGATTGCCGGCGCTTCCACCGGTTTCTGGCTGTCGCAGCATGCCCGCGTGATCGTGCTCGAGCGCGAGTCCCATCCGGCTTACCACTCCACCGGACGTTCGGCCGCGCTGTTCACCGCCGCATACGGTACGCCGCAAGTTCGGGCGCTGACCCAGGCCAGCCGTGATTTCTTCGACGCGCCGCCAGCCGGCTTCTGCGAACACCCGCTGCTGACCCCGCGTGGCGAGATGACCGTGGACTTCACCGGCGACCCGGCCGAACTGAACAATCAATACCTGAGCGCCAAAGCCACGGTGCCGCAGATGCAACTGCTCAGTGTTGACGAGGCCTGCTCGCGCTTGCCGATCCTGCGCCGGGAAAAAGTCCATGGCGCGATTTACGACCCGACCGCCAGCGACATCGACACCGATGCCCTGCACCAGGGTTACCTGCGCGGTATCCGACGCAACAAGGGCGAAGTTCTTACCGACAGTGAAGTCCTGAGCCTGACCCGTGATGCCGAGGGTGTATGGCAAGTACAAACCAACGGTCAGACCTTCAGCGCCCCGATCATCATCAACGCGGCAGGCGCCTGGGCCGACAAAATCGGTGAGCTGGCCGGTGCCAAACCACTGGGCCTGCAACCCAAGCGACGCGCAGCGTTCATCTTCGCCGGCCCCGAGGGCGTGGACATCCACCATTGGCCAATGCTGGTCAGCCTCGACGAATCCTTCTACATGAAGCCCGACGCGGGGATGTTCCTCGGCTCGCCAGCCAACGCCGACCCGGTAGAACCGCACGACGTGCAGCCCGAAGAGCTGGACATCGCGATGGGCATCTACCAGATCGAAGAAGCCACCACCCTGACCATCCGCCGTCCGACCCGTACTTGGGCCGGCTTGCGCAGCTTCGTGAGCGACGGTGATTTGCTGTCCGGTTTCGATCCGCAGGTGCCGGGGCTATTCTGGGTAGCGGCACAAGGCGGTTATGGCATCCAGACCTCGCCGGCCATGGGCCAGGCCAGCGCTGCACTGGTGCGCGGTGAAGCCATGCCCGAGCAACTGACTCGCTTCGGTCTGAACACCGAGATGCTCTCCCCCGCGCGGCTGGGCTGACGTTCAGACGTCAGGTGACGTGTCGACACGATTGCGGCAAACTTCCAGCGCCCCTTTTTGACGGGGCGCTGATGCTGCCTGGAGCTCCACTTTATGAACGCCCAAGAACAAGACCCGGCCCTTGATGACTCTGCATTGAAGCGCTCGCCGCTGGACAACTTCCGCGCGATCGCCGACGCCATCGCCACGTTGTTCTTTCCTCACGCCGAGGTGGTGCTGCACGATCTACGCACTCAGAAGGTCGACTACATCGCCAACAACCTGTCCAAACGGGAAATCGGTGGCGACTCGGCGCTGGAGGACATGCTCAGCGAAGAGATCAGCGAACGAAACATCGGGCCGTACGAAAAGCTCAATTGGGATGGTCAGAAGATTCGCAGCCTGAGCAGCGTGCTGCGCGACAGTGAAGGTCGTCCACTGGCGGTGCTGTGCATCAATCTGAATATTTCGCTGTTCGAAAATGCCAAGGCCGCCTTGGATCTGTTCCTGTCACCGAGCAAGTTGATTCCGCAACCCGATTCGCTGTTTCGCGATGACTGGCAGGAGCGGATCAACACCTTCCTCCATGCCTGGCTGCGCGAACGCCAGCTGAGCCTGAACCTGCTGACCCGCGACCATAAACGTGAACTGGTGCTGGCACTGCACGCCGAAGGTGCCTTCAAAGGTAAAAGCGCCTCCAACTATGTGGCGAACGTGCTGAACATGGGCCGGGCGACGGTGTACAAGCATTTGAAGGAATTGAAGGGTTGAAAGACTGACACGCACTCGTAGGAGCACGGCTTGCCGGCGAAGGCGTCCTCAAGATCGCCTTCGCCGGCAAGCCGTGCTCCTACAAGACAAGCGGTTATTCCAGCGCCGAAGCCGGCCCGAAGAATTCGTAACGGCTTTGCTTCTCCGGCACACCCAAGGCTTTGAGGTGGCGCTTGATCGCCGCCATGAAGCCTTTAGGCCCCAGGAAGTAAGCGTCCAGATCGCGCTGCTGCGGCAACCACTCGCCCAGTTGCTCCTGGCTCAACAGGCCAACCTTGTGCGCCGCTGGGCTCACGCCATCATCTTCGTCGTAGCAATAGAAGCGTTTGAGTTGCGGGTGACGCTCGGCCAAGCCATCGATCCAGTCGCGGAAGGCGTGAACGCTTCCGTTGCGTGCGCAGTGAATAAAGTGCACCGGCCGCTCGGTCGCCAGCGCCGCTTCGAGCATCGCCAGCGTCGGAGTGATCCCGACGCCGCCGCTGATCAGCACCAACGGTTTGTCGCTTTCGGTCAGGGTGAATTCGCCCGATGGCGGGAACAGCTGGATGCTGGAGCCTACATGCAGTTGATCGTGCAGATGGTTGGAGGCGCGGCCACCGGTTTCACGCTTGACGCTGATGCGGTACTGGCCCTGGTTCGCCAAGGCCGACAGCGAGTAGTTACGACGAATTTCTTCACCATCGAGGATCAGTTTCATGCCAATGTACTGGCCTGGCTCTGCCGCCAGAATCGGGCCTTTGTCAGCCGGTTCGAAGTAGAACGAGGTAATTTCCGCGCTTTCCTCGACCTTCGCCACCACGATGAATTCCCGCGCTCCACGCCAGCCGCCCGGAGCCTGCTCCTTTTGGTCGTAGATGCTGGTTTCGGCGCCTATCAGGATGTCGGCCAATTGACCGTAAGCAGCCCCCCAGGCGGCCATCACTTCGGGTGTGGCGATCTCGTCGCCCAGCACTTCGGAGATGGCTCGCAGCAGGCAGGAGCCGACAATCGGGTAGTGTTCCGGGAGAATTTGCAGGGCCACGTGCTTGTTGATGATCTTGGCCACCAGGTCGCCCAACTGGTCGAGTTGGTCGATGTGTCGCGCATACATCAAGACACCGTTTGCCAGGGCACGTGGCTGATCACCGCTGGCTTGGTGAGCCTGGTTGAACAGCGGGCGAACTTCCGGATACTCGGTGAGCATCATGCGGTAGAAATGAGTGATCAACGCTTCGCCACCGCTTTCCAGCAAGGGCACGGTGGATTTGACGATTGCACGGTCTTGAACGCTAAGCATAAGGCGACTCCTGGATCTACTTGGATTACTAACTGATTGCTCTATGCTTATCAGTTTCCGTGCCACAAATTAAAACGTTATAAATCAATAACTTGAATTCTTCATAGTCATATCGACACAGACTGTTTTATAGTCATACCGACTACATGGAGTCACTATGACTGCAAAATCTCTACTCACCGCCCTGCTGCCACTGGTCTCCGACCTGTCCCGCGAACTCCCCGAAGGCGAGCGCTATCGGCGTCTGCTCGAATCCATGCGCGCCCTGCTCCCCTGCGATGCCGCCGCCCTGCTGCGCCTTGATGGTGAATGGCTGGTGCCGCTGGCCGTCGACGGGTTGAGCACCGATACCCTCGGCAGACGCTTCAAAGTCAGCGAACACCCCCGTTTCGAAGCCTTGCTCAGCAGCGCCGGCCCGACTCGCTTCGCCGCCGACAGCGAATTGCCCGACCCTTACGACGGCCTGGTCGATGGCCTCGACGATCATCTGGAAGTCCATGACTGCATGGGTTGCCCGCTGTTTATCGACGAACGTCCGTGGGGTTTGCTGACCCTCGACGCACTCGATCCAGAGCGCTTCGAAGCAATCGAACTGGACGCCCTGGAAGCCTTCGCCAGCCTCGCCGCCGCCACGGTCAACGCCGCCGAGCGCATCGAACGCCTGGCCAATCGTGTCGAAGACGAACATCAGCGTGCCGAGGTTTACCGACAAGCCAGCGGTCAGCAAAACCGCGAGATGATTGGTCAAAGCAAGGCCCACAAACGGCTGGTGGAAGAAATCAATCTGGTGGGCGGCAGCGATCTTACCGTGTTGATCACCGGCGAAACCGGGGTCGGCAAGGAACTGGTAGCCCAAGCCATCCACGCCGCATCGCCCCGGGCCGACAAGCCGATCATCAGCCTCAACTGCGCCGCGCTGCCGGACACGCTGGTGGAGAGCGAGCTGTTCGGCCATGTCCGCGGTGCCTTCACCGGCGCAATGAACGATCGACGTGGCAAGTTCGAACTGGCCAATGGCGGCACGCTGTTTCTCGATGAAGTCGGTGAGCTGTCCCTGACCGTCCAGGCCAAATTGCTGCGAGTCCTGCAAAGCGGTCAATTGCAGCGGTTGGGTTCGGATAAAGAGCATCAGGTCGACGTACGACTGATCGCCGCGACCAACCGCGATCTGGCGGAGGAAGTGCGCAGCGGCCGCTACCGTGCCGACTTCTATCACCGCCTGAGCGTTTATCCGTTGCTGGTGCCAGCACTGCGTGATCGTGGGCGGGATGTGTTGTTGCTCAGCGGCTATTTCCTGGAGCAGAACCGCTCACGCATGGGCCTCAACAGCCTGCGCCTGAACAGCGACGCCCAGGCTGCATTGCTGGCGTATACATGGCCGGGAAATGTGCGGGAACTGGAGCACTTAATTGGCCGCAGTGCCTTGAAGGCGCTCGGTAACTGCAAGGGACGGCCGAAAATTCTCAGTTTGAGTGCGGCGGATCTGGATTTACCCACTGGCAGTGTTGAGCCTACAGCCGAGCCAGCCCCTATCAGCCCTGCAGCTTTGGTCTCGGGAGACTTGCGGGCGGCGACCGAGGATTATCAGCGTCGACTGATCAACGCCTGTCTGGAACGGCACCGTAACAATTGGGCAAGTGCGGCGCGTGAGCTAGGCTTGGATCGGGCGAATCTTGGGCGGATGGCGAAGCGGTTGGGGATGAAGGATTGATATTGTTGGTGGATCCGACCACCCACCCATAACTACCCTAAAGCCCACCCCGTTCAGGTCGATAACCCGGCATCGATAGCTGTTGGCGATCTTCGCGATCGCCCATCACCTTTTTCCACAGAAGGTTTTTATGTCTTCAAACAAAGCCCGCGCAGATTCACTTTCGCTTCTGCTGTTCACCTTGCGCAGCGGCAAGCTGATGGCGATCAACCTGCTGAAAGTCAGTGAAATCATTCCCTGCCCGCCGCTGACCAAGCTGCCGGAGTCGCATCCCCACGTCAAAGGCATCGCCACCCTGCGCGGTGCGTCGTTGTCGGTGATCGACCTCAGCCGTGCCATCGGTGAACGGCCGCTGGAAGACCCTAACGGTGGTTGCCTGATCGTCACCGATGTCAGCCGCTCCAAGCAGGGTTTGCACGTTCAAGCGGTGAGCAAGATCGTCCACTGCCTGACCACCGACATCCGTCCGCCGCCCTTTGGCTCTGGTGGCGTGCGTTCGTACATCACTGGCGTGACCTCGGTCGACGGCACGTTGGTACAGGTGCTGGACATCGAAAAAGTGATCCATGGCATCGCCCCGGCGCAGATCGAAACGGCCCCGACCGAACTGAGCATGGAAGACGCCGAAGTCCTCGGCAACGCGCGGATTCTGGTGGTCGATGACAGCCAGGTTGCGTTGCAGCAATCGGTTCACACCCTGCGCAACCTCGGCCTGCAATGCCACACCGCCCGCAGTGCCAAGGAAGCCATCGACTGCCTGCTGGACCTGCAAGGCACAGCCCAGCAGATCAACCTGATCGTCTCGGACATCGAAATGTCGGAAATGGACGGCTACGCCTTCACCCGCACTTTGCGTGAAACCCCGGATTTCTCGCACCTCTATGTGCTGCTGCACACCTCTTTGGACAGCGCGATGAACAGCGAAAAGGCCCGCCTTGCCGGCGCGAATGCGGTGCTGACCAAGTTCTCCTCCCCGGAATTGACCAAGTGCCTGATCGAAGCAGCCAAGGCTGTCGCTGAACAAGGTCATTGAGTCGTGGCCAAGGACTTCTGCTTTCTGATGCGGCGCAACCTCGCTGAAGTTGTGCCTGCAATCGTTTGGCCTCAGGGAATCGTCCTCAGCGAATACCGCCCCGATCTGGCAGAGGCCGTTCATCGTTTGATGGAACTAAGCTATCAGGAAGGAGGTGGTCGCGTACCGGCACTGGACGTCTGGCAACAGCGTTTTGAAACCGATCAGGAATACGACCCGACCCTGTGCTTCATCGCTCTGGATGCCGAAGGTATTGTGGGTGTTTGCCAGTGCTGGACAAGTGCCTACATCAAAAACCTGGTGGTGCATCCTCGAGCTCAGGGCCTCGGGCTCGGCCGCGCATTGCTGGCACAAGCTTTCAAAGTGTTTCAGGAGCGTCGCGAAGGTTTTGTCGATTTGAAGGTGCTTGAGGACAACCTTCGGGCGCAGCGTTTGTACGAAAGTGCAGGGATGCGGGTAGTCTGCCGGGAACCGGTTCCGGCCTGACAGACTCAGACCTAGGTCAACACCCTCCCACGGATGCCAGAATATGAAAGCCTCAACCCTGACCTTCCTCTGCCTCAGCGCCCTGACCACCCAGGCCCACGCCTCCAGCCCCGACGCCTGGGCCGCGTACGACAAAGCCGTGCTCGCCAGTTGCACCAAGGCCAGTGGCCTGAAGAATGCCAAACCTGTCGGCAACGCCGCGCAGTTTGATGATCGGGTTGGCTACACCGCACTTCTCTTGCAAGGCCAATACCCGCAAAAACACATGAAAGGCCAGCAAGGCACCGAGCTGTGCCTTTACAACAAGAAAAGCAAAACCGCTTACGTCACCGAGTGGGACTCCATCCGCCCAACCGCCATGGCGCAGTGACTGGCGCATAAATTGCTTCGATAGCTGCCTTTGCGGCGGCATTCTGTCGCCGTTTTATGCCCTTACAGGCGACTGGCCGCTCAATGAATACGACGTTTTCCTGCGTAGGTTGTGGCAAATGCTGTAACGACCACCACGTGCCCCTGACCCTGAGCGAAGCCCGGATGTGGGCGGCCGATGGCGGTCAGGTAATCGTGCTGGTGGAAGGTTTCCTGGGCAATGGCCTGGGCCTGCCCGTGCAACAACGCGAGCACGCCGAACGTCGTTCGGTGATGGTCCGAAGCGACGCATCCAAGGCGTACATCGCCATCACCTTTGCCGCCTACAACGTCGGTCCTTGTCGGAATCTTGACGAAGACAACCTCTGCCGCATCTACGAACGTCGACCGCTGGTGTGCCGCATCTACCCGATGGAAATCAATCCGCACATTCCCCTGAACACCGCGGTGAAAGAATGTCCGCCCGAATCGTGGGAAAAGGGACCGGATTTGATTGTGGGTGGTGAATTGGCGGATCAGGAACTGGTCGGATTAATCCAGCGCTCCCGTCAGGCTGATCGCGATGACGTTCGGACCAAGGATGCGATTTGCGCGTTGCTAGGAATTCGGACTACAGCGCTGAAGGGCGATGGCTTTACCGCTTATCTGCCGGATATGACCGCATTTGCGAGGGTCATTGATCAGGTTGCGGCGCAGCCGCTGGCTGAGTCACACGCTGATTGGTTGTTTCATGTGTCGGGTGAGGACATTGCCGGGCCAGTGCAGGCGGCTGGTGCGCACGTGACGACAGATACACCCGTGAACTATGCGTTTATTTCGTTGCGCGCGGCTTGATCCAGAAGGTGTATTGCCTTTGATGGCCCCTTCGCGAGCAAGCTCGGCTCCTACAGTGGATTTGCGTCGTACACAGATCAACTGTAGGAGCCGAGCTTGCTCGCGAAGACGGTAGATCAGGCACCGCAGCGTTTAAAACTCAGCGTTTACCCATCGAGCGACGAGTGCCGGGAGGCGCTGCGCCCGGAGTCTTGGTATGGCCGTTCTTGGCGCCGTTCTTGTACCAAGGCTGGCTGGCATCCTTCGCTGCGGCCAGGTCGCCCGGCTTGAACGGGAACTTGAACGCCGGGATGGCGGCTTTGGTTTCGCTGTCTGCGCTGGAGTCGACGCTGTCTGGCAGGTCTGCCTGGTCGTCGCTTAAAGCGTCGGCAACCGGCGGTTGTGTCGGGGAAGTCATGAAAGCTCCGGGTGATGCAATAGAGTCGGGCCCGGTCAGCGAGCCGCGAAAGGCGGCAGTATACCTGTGTCGGGAGCCGCAAGCTTCACGCTGCAAACGAGTTCGTCGGGTTTTGTGTGGAGGGAGCTGACGCCATCGCAGTCGGGATCTCGTTGGCGTAGAAACTTTGGTCAGTTTTGCCCAACCTGCAAGTCTCACAACGCCCAAACTGTCAGCGCCGTCAGTTACCCGTCACCTTCCTGACCGGCGAACAGGTTTATAAAGGAAGGTATAAACCTGAAAAACTCCGACCACCCAGCCTCGGCGCCCCACTCGCATGCGAATTCAGAAAAAACCCGCCTTGCTCGCAGCCCTTCTGATCGTTCTGGCAGCGCTGGGCCTGTGGTACGCCATCAAACCCGCTACCACCAAACTGACCGCGCCCTCTGCGATCCCCGTTCGGGTAGTGAACGTCACCGAAAAAGACGTCCCCCGCTACGTCAGCGGCATCGGCTCGGTACTGTCCCTGCACAGCGTTGTGGTGCGCCCGCAAATTGACGGCATCCTCACCAAATTGCTGGTCAAGGAAGGCCAACGGGTGAACAAAGGCGACCTGCTGGCCACCATCGACGACCGCTCGATCCGCGCCAGCCTCGACCAGGCCCGGGCGCAACTCGGGGAAAGCCAGGCGCAACTGCAAGTCGCACTGGTCAACCTCAAACGCTACAAATTGCTGAGCGTCGATGACGGCGTTTCCAAGCAGACCTACGACCAGCAACAAGCCTTGGTCAATCAACTCAAAGCCACCGCCCAAGGCAACCAAGCGTCGATCGACGCCGCTCAGGTGCAGCTTTCCTACACACAGATTCACTCACCAGTCACCGGCCGCGTCGGTATTCGCACGGTGGATGAAGGCAACTTCCTGCGCATGACCGACGCCCAAGGGCTATTCACGGTGACCCAGATCGACCCGATCGCCGTGGAGTTCTCCCTGCCACAACAAATGCTGCCGACCCTGCAGGGTCTGATCGGCGACCCACAACGCGCACAAGTGAAAGCCTACATCGGCGCCGATACTGACGGCGAAACCGGCAATCTGCTCGGCGAAGGTCATTTGACCCTGATCGACAACCAGATCAACGCCAACACCGGGACCATCCGCGCCAAGGCTGAATTCGACAACCCCGGGCAGAAACTCTGGCCGGGCCTGCTGGTGACGGTAAAGATTCAGACAGCCCTGGATAAAAATGCGCTAGTGGTGCCGCCCACGGTCGTACAACGCGGGCTCGATCAACATTTCGTCTACCGGGTCAACGGCAACACGGTCGAGACCGTACAAGTGCAAATGGTCTATCAAGGCAGCGGCCAGGACATCATCAAAGGCGTGAAGCCTGGCGATATATTGGTCAGCGACGGCCAGTCGCGACTCAAACCGGGCTCGACCGTCCAGGTACTGACTGATCCGGCGCAAGTGGTCCAATCGGAGCCGAAACCATGAAGGGTCATGGCTCGATCTCTGCCTGGTGCATCGACCATCCGGTTGCGACGATTCTGCTGACCTTTGCACTGGTACTGCTCGGTGTCATCGCTTTCCCGCGCCTGCCCATCGCACCGTTGCCGGAAGCCGAATTCCCCACCATCCA
Source organism: Pseudomonas sp. ZS1P83 (assembly GCF_054897825.1). Taxonomy (NCBI): domain Bacteria; kingdom Pseudomonadati; phylum Pseudomonadota; class Gammaproteobacteria; order Pseudomonadales; family Pseudomonadaceae; genus Pseudomonas; species Pseudomonas sp. ZS1P83. Next base: position 316,317 of record NZ_CM142706.1, on the reverse strand, counting down.
GGTCGCTGCGCAGTTGCCCGGTGCCAGTCCGGAAACCATGGCGTCGTCGGTGGCCACGCCGCTTGAAGTGCAATTCAGCGCCATCCCGGGCGTGACCCAGATGACCTCGAGCAGCGCCCTCGGCTCGACCAACCTGACCCTGCAATTCACCCTCGACAAAAGCATCGACACCGCCGCCCAGGAAGTTCAGGCAGCTATCAACACCGCTGCCGGCAAACTGCCCAAAGACATGCCGACCTTGCCAACCTGGAGGAAGGTCAACCCGGCCGACAGCCCGGTACTGATCCTCAGCGTCAACTCGACCCAGATGCCCGGCACCGAACTCAGCGACCTGGTAGAAACCCTGTTATCTCGCCAGATCAGTCAGATCGACGGTGTAGGCCAAATCAACATCACAGGCCAGCAACGTCCGGCGATCCGCGTTCAAGCCTCGGCTGACAAACTGGCTGCCATCGGCCTGACGCTGGCGGACATTCGTCTGGCGATCCAGCAAACCAGCCTCAACTTGGCAAAAGGTGCGTTGTACGGTGAGTCGAGCATCTCGACCCTGTCGACCAACGACCAGTTGTTCCATCCCGAGGAATACAGCCAACTCATCGTTTCCTACAAGGACGGCGCGCCAGTTCACCTCAAGGACGTGGCGAAAGTCGTCAACGGTTCGGAAGATGCCTACGTGCAAGCCTGGGCCGGTGATAAGCCAGGGGTGAACCTGGTAATTTCCCGGCAACCGGGCGCCAACATCGTCGAAACCGTGGACCGTATTCAAGCGGCGCTGCCTGGCCTCGAAGCGATGCTGCCGGCGTCGGTGGAGGTCAAGGTGCTGGTGGACCGCACCCAGACCATCCGCGCCTCCCTGCATGAAGTGGAAATTACCCTGCTGATCGCGATCATGCTGGTGGTGGCAGTGATGGCGCTGTTCCTGCGCCAATGGTCGGCGACGCTGATCGTGTCCGCGGTGCTGGGCGTTTCGCTGGTCGCCACTTTTGCCCTGATGTACATCATGGGCTTCAGCCTGAACAACCTGACACTGGTGGCGATCGTGGTGGCCGTGGGGTTTGTGGTCGACGATGCGATTGTGGTGGTGGAGAACATTCACCGTCACCTGGAAGCCGGCGACGGCATGCGCGAGGCGGCGATCAAAGGCGCCGGCGAGATTGGTTTTACCGTGGTCTCCATCAGTTTCTCGCTGGTGGCGGCGTTCATTCCGCTGCTGTTCATGGGCGGCGTAGTCGGACGGCTGTTCAAGGAATTCGCGTTGACTGCCACCTCGACCATCATGATTTCGGTGGTGGTGTCCCTGACCTTGGCGCCGACGCTCGCCGCGCTGTTTATGCGCGCACCGGTGCATAGCGCCCACGACAAGCCGGGTTTTGGCGAGCGATTGCTGGCGTTTTATGAAAAAGGCCTGCGCCGTGCCCTCGCCCACCAGAAGTTGATGATCGGCGTGTTCGGTCTGTCGCTCGCCCTTGCGATAGCTGGTTACATCTTTATTCCGAAGGGCTTCTTCCCAGTGCAGGACACCGGTTTTGTCCTCGGCACCACCGAAGCCGCCGCCGATATTTCCTACGGCGACATGGTGAAAAAACACTTGGCGATGGCCGAAATCGTTGCGGCGGATCCGGCGGTTCAAGCGTTTTCCCACTCGGTTGGCGTCTCGGGCAGCAACCAGACCATCGCCAACGGTCGCTTCTGGATCTCCTTGAAAAAGCGCGGCGACCGCGACGTGTCAGCCAGCCAGTTCATTGACCGGATTCGTCCGCAACTGATGAAAGTCCCGGGCATCGTGCTGTATCTGCGCGCCGGGCAAGACATCAACCTCAGCTCCGGCCCAAGTCGCGCCCAGTATCAATATGTACTCAAGAGCAACGACGGTGCAGTCCTCAGCACCTGGACCCAACGCCTCACGGAAAAACTGCGCAGTAACCCGGCGTTCCGTGACATTTCCAACGACCTGCAGCTGGGCGGCAGCATCACCCACATCAACATCGACCGCAGCGCTGCCGCGCGTTTCGGCCTGACCGCCAGCGATGTCGACGAAGCGCTGTACGACGCCTTCGGTCAGCGCCAGATCAACGAATTCCAGACTCAGATCAACCAGTACAACGTGATTCTGGAACTGGACACCCAACAGCGCGGCAAGGCCGAAAGCCTCAACTACTTCTACCTGCGCTCGCCGCTGAGCGGGGCAATGGTGCCGCTGTCGGCGCTGGCGAAATTCGATGCGCCGACCGTGGGTCCGCTGTCCATCGCCCATGACGGCATGTTCCCGGCCGCCAATCTGTCGTTCAACCTGGCGCCCGGTGTGGCGTTGGGCGATGCGGTGATCATGCTCAATCAGGCCAAGGCTGAAATTGGCATGCCGGCGGCCATGAGCGGCAACTTCCAGGGCGCGGCCCAGGCGTTCCAGAGTTCTTTGGCCAGCCAGCCGTGGCTGATCCTGGCGGCGCTGGTGGCGGTGTACATCATTCTCGGCGTGCTGTACGAGAGCTTCGTCCATCCGTTGACCATCATCTCGACCCTGCCGTCGGCCGGGCTCGGCGCGGTGATCATGTTGTGGATTTGCGGGCAGGACTTTTCGATCATGGCGCTGATCGGGCTGGTGCTGCTGATCGGGATCGTGAAGAAGAACGGCATCCTGATGATCGACTTTGCGCTCGAAGCCCAGCGCAAAGGTGGCTTGCCACCGGAAGAGGCGATCTACCAGGCCTGCATCACGCGGTTCCGGCCGATCATCATGACCACCCTCGCCGCCCTGCTCGGCGCGCTGCCATTGATGCTCGGCTACGGCACCGGCGCCGAACTGCGCCAACCCTTGGGGATCGCGGTCGTGGGCGGCTTGCTGGTGAGCCAGGCGCTGACGCTGTTCACCACTCCGGTCATATATTTGTGGCTCGAGCGGCATTTCCATCGGCCTAAACCAGCCCCAGCACCGATGCCGGCGCTGGCGACCACAGACTGAGGCGGGGTCATGCGCGTTCTGATTATCGAAGACGAGGAAAAAACCGCGGATTATCTGCACCGCGGTCTGACGGAACAGGGTTACACCGTGGACCTGGCGCGCGATGGCGTCGAAGGCCTGCACCTGGCGCTGGAAAACGACTACGCGGTGATCGTCCTCGACGTCATGCTGCCGGGCCTCGACGGCTTTGGCGTACTGCGCGCCTTGCGTGCGCGCAAGCAAACCCCGGTGATCATGCTCACCGCCCGCGAGCGTGTGGAAGATCGCATCAAAGGCTTGCGCGACGGTGCCGACGATTACCTCGGCAAACCGTTTTCCTTCCTCGAACTGGTGGCGCGCCTGCAGGCGCTGACCCGCCGCAGCGGCGGTCACGAACCGGTGCAGGTGAGCATTGCCGACCTGTGGATAGATTTGATCAGCCGCAAAGCGACCCGCGCCGGCACCCGCCTGGACCTGACCGCCAAGGAGTTCTCGCTGCTGAGCGTACTGGCCCGTCGGCAGGGTGAAATTCTTTCGAAAACCGCCATCGCCGAAATGGTCTGGGACATTAATTTCGACAGCGACGCGAACGTCGTCGAAGTCGCGATCAAACGCTTGCGAGCCAAGCTCGACGGGCCGTTCGACGAGAAACTGCTGCACACGATTCGTGGCATGGGTTATGTGCTGGAGAGCCGCGGTGTCCAGTAACTCAATTGCCCTGCGCCTGAGCGGGATGTTTACGCTGGTGGCGCTTTTGGTGTTTCTGTTGATTGGTTGGGCGCTGTATCAACAGGTCGATAAAGGTCTGGGTTTGTTGCCCCAGGCAGAACTGGACGCGCGCTACAGCGTGCTCGAATCCACGGTCGGCCGTTATGGCACGCCCGAGCATTGGGTGAAGATCAACAACAAGCTCAAGCTGCTCGGTGAGGAAGACAAACGCATCAGCTTCTGGATTATCAGCGGCGATCCGCACTACGAGTACGGCAACTTGACGCCGCAGATCCGCGCCTGTGCCGAAGGGCCGCTGGGCATGCGCGACTTGCAGCTGCCGGATCAGCCTTATCCACTCAAAGTACTGGTCAGTCAGTTCCCGGCCAAGGATCAACGTCCACCGCTGCGCTTCATGATCGGCATCGACACCGAGACGTTTTTGCAGACTCAGCACCATTTGCTGATTGCCCTGATCAGCCTGGCGATCATCGGCGTGTTGCTGGCGTCGGTCCTTGGTTACTGGGTGGCGCGGATCGGCCTCAAGCCGCTGATCAAGTTGTCCCAGGAAGCCCAGCGGCTGGCCCCGCCGCTGTTGTCCGGTCGGCTGCAATTGTCACCGTTGCCGCCGGAACTGAATCAGTTCGTCAATTCGTTCAACTCGACACTGGAGCGGGTCGAACAGGCTTACTCGCGCCTTGAGTCGTTCAACGCCGATGTCGCCCATGAACTGCGCTCGCCGCTAACCAACCTGATCGGCCAGACCCAGGTGGCGCTGACTCGCGGGCGATCTGCCGAACACTATCTTGAAGTGCTGCAATCGAACCTTGAAGAGCTTGAGCGACTGCGCTCGATCATCAATGACATGCTGTTTCTTGCCAGCGCGGATCAGGGCAGCAAGGCCACCAAACTGACATCCACCTCGCTCGCCGATGAAGTGGCGACGACGCTGGAGTATCTGGATTTCATTCTTGAAGATGCGCAGATTCAGGTGCAGGTCAGTGGCGACGCGCAGGTGCGAATCGAGATCGCGCATTTACGCCGGGCGTTGATCAACCTGCTGAGCAACGCAGTGCAGCACACTGAGCCCGGGCAAGTCATTCAGGTGCGAATCGAGGTCGAGGAGCATCAGGTCAGTATCGGTGTCGCGAACCCCGGTTCGCCGATTGCCAGCGAGCATTTGTCGCGGTTGTTTGAGCGTTTTTATCGGGTGGATGCATCGCGCAGCAACAGTGGGAACAACCATGGGCTGGGGCTGGCGATCGTCAAGGCGATTGCGTTGATGCATGGGGGGGATGTGTTTGTGCGCAGTGATCATGGGATGAATACGTTTGGGATTCACCTCCCCGTTTAACCCCACCAAATGATCGTTCCCACGCTCCGCGTGGGAATGCAGCCAGGGACGCTCCGCGTTCCGATTTATGAGCTGACGCAGAGCGTCAGGGGATGCATTCCCACGCGGAGCGTCGGAATGATCAGTTACCTACTGTTGCTTTTAGCGCAACAGTCCTTTCACCAATCCGCTCTTTTTCCCCTCTCCAAACCCCCTTATCGTTGCCGCACCAAACAGCACTTGCCAAGCAAGAAGGTTTAAAAGATGTCCAACACTATGGGTATTGCCAGCGCTTTCGTTATGTCCTCTTTGTTTCTGTCTCCGTTCGCCATCGCTGAAGAGTCGCAGGCGTTCGTCGTGCAAAATTCCGCACGAGCTGCTGCGTTCGAACAGTATCAGAGCGAAATGACGGCCAAAGCTCAGGAAGCTGCGCAAACCCCGCAAGCGTCGACTACTCAAGCCCAGCCGCGGGTTGAGAAAGACAGCTGATTATCAAGTATCGATCTGTTTCCCTCGACACTATTCATCGGCTCTTTCCTTTGAAAAGTTGTCTTCAAGCCGCTGCGCTCAGCGGCTTTTTTTCGTTGTGGTTTTAATCAGCTTCAGTTCGTCTCCCTTAACAAGAAACATTCTGAGTCTCAAAACAATGAGGCTCTTAGTTGACCCAAGGAGCTTTACCGCTAGTGCGTTTCCCTCTTAGATTCAGCCCGTTATTCATTGCAATCGCTGCAACGGTGACGTCTGCTGCTCACGCCGCAGACGACTCAAACGCCGAAGGTTTTGTCGAAGGCTCGAGCCTCAACCTCAACGCCCGCAACTACTACATGAACCGCATTCGCCTGCAGCAGGCAGACGACAACATTGAATGGGGCCAGGGTTTCCTCGGCATTTTCGAATCAGGTTATACCCAGGGCACCGTCGGTTTCGGCGTTGATGCCCATGCCATGCTCGGGCTCAAGCTCGACGGCGGTGGCGGTACCGATGGGTCGAGCATCCTGCCGATCAGCGATGGCAACGGCAAAGCGCCAGGCTCGTTCTCGACGGCGGGCGGCACCCTGAAAATGCGTGCCCTCGATACCGAACTGAAGGCCGGTGACTTGTTCCTCGCCAACCCGGTGATCGCTGGTGGCGAGACCCGCATGCTGCCCCAGACCTTTCGCGGCGTCAGCCTGACCAACCACAGTTTTGACGGCTGGATGATTGAAGGTGGCCAGGCGAGCTTCACCAAGCCTTACAACCAGAGCGGACACACCCGAATAGGCACGTCCTATGGCAGTCTGTCCGAGGGCGACGAAAGCCGGCACCTGAACTGGGCCGGCGTCGCCTGGAGCGGTCTGCCGGGGCTGACGAGCAGCCTCTATGCTTCCGAACTCAAAGACATCTGGAACCAGTACTACTACGACCTGGATTACACCTACGCGCTGAACGACCTGGTCAGCTTCAACCCAGGCCTGCACTTCTATCACACGCAAGACACCGGCGATGCGCTGCTGGGTAACATCGACAACAACACCTACAGCCTGCATTTCACCGTCGGTGTGGGCAATCACAGCGTCACCGCCGCGTATCAGCGGGTCAACGGCAACACCCCGTTCGACTACATCAGCCAGGGCGACAGCGTCTTCCTCGACAATTCCCAGCAGTATTCGGACTTCAACGGCCCCAATGAACGCTCGTGGAAACTCAAGTACGCCTATGAATTTGTCGGGCTCGGCCTGCCCGGCCTGACCTCGGCGGTCTCTTACTCCCGTGGTGAACTGGACCTGACCAAGGTCGATCCGGACAGCCCAGGTTATGCCTCGTGGTACAGCGCTGACGGCAAAAACGCCAAGCATTGGGAACGCGACATCGATCTCAAGTATGTGGTTCAGGGCGGCAAGGCCAAAAACCTGGCGCTGCGCCTGCAATGGGCGACCAACCGTGGAGGCAACGGCTACGGCGTGCTGGATCAGGACACCGATGAATACCGGGTGATCGTCGACTACCCGCTCAATGTCTTCTAAGCTTCAATAAGTAAAAGGCCAGCACGTTTTGCTGGCCTTTTTTTTATCCGGGACTTGTACAGGCGCTCTGAACGAAAACGGTTTCTGGGATTCTGCCCGATTCTTGCAAAAAACCTTCATAACGCCTCATTAGCAGAAGCCAGAACCATGAGTGTGAGCAGTGCAACATCTCACCATCCGATCCGGTCGACGCGGTCGGAGCGGCTTCTGGTTCTCGGCAGTTTGCTGTTGGTGATTGCGATATTGAGCATCGTGGCGTTCCTGCTCATTCGCGAACGCGCCAATGCTGAACAGTCTGCCACTCGTGCAGCAACCAATATCGTGCAACTGATCGACGCAGACGTGTTACGCAACGTCGAACTTTATGACCTTTCCTTGCTCGGTTTGATCGCTGCCTCGCAGCGTGAAGACCTCAAGAGCGTTTCCCCTGCCATCCGACACCTGGCCTTGTTTGACCGTGCCACTGCGGCACCATACAAGGGCGACATTTTGTTGCTGGACAACAAGGGCGACGTGATCGCCGACTCGGCCTCGGTAGAACCCAGAAAGGGCAATTTTGCTGACCGCGAATACTTTCAGTCGCACGTGACCAATCGCGATCCGAGCATGCACATCAGCCGTCCCTTCCGTTCCAGACAGGCTGAGCATGAATGGCGAATCAGCTTTAGTCATCGGGTCAGCGGCTCACAAGGCGAATTTCTTGGCGTAGCCGAAGCCGCCATGCGCCTGAGTTATTTCGATCAGTTGTTCAACAGCTTGAGCATCGGTCGTGACAGCTCGGTCAACCTGATCAGCTCGGACGGTATTCTTCTGGCCCAGGAGCCCCGCCTGGCCGAAGAGTTGATTGGCAAGGACTTCAGCCGTCCCAACTTCCAGCGCATTGTCAAAGAAGGCAACGGCAGCTTCACCGGTACTTCAAGCCGCCACAAGGATAAACGCCTGTACACGTTCTCCAAGGTAGGCAACTTGCCGTTGATCGTCATCGTTGCGTTGTCCAGTGATGAAGTGTTTTCGTCGTGGAAGCGCACGGTGGTGGTGGTAAGCGTTGCGACTATAGCGCTGTGCGTCAGCCTGCTCTGGCTGACCTGGTTGCTCTGCCGAGAATTGCGCCTGCGCCACAACGCCGAGCAAGAGCTGGCGCAACTGGCGGCCACCGATGCCTTGACCGGCCTCGCCAACCGTCGAACGCTCGACCAGGCCCTGCGCCATGAGTGGTTCCGCGCCCAACGCTCCGGCCTGCCGTTATCGGTGCTGATGATCGATGCCGACCACTTCAAGGCGTTCAACGATCGCCATGGGCATCAGGGTGGCGATGATGCCTTGCGCTCGGTGGCCAATGTGATCTCCGCCAATGTGCGGCGCCCAGCGGATCTGGCCGCCCGTTACGGCGGCGAGGAGTTTTCGGTGATCCTCGCGGAAACCGACAGCCAGGGTGCACAACAGATTGCCGAACACATCCGAGCGACGGTGGAGCAATTGCCGTTGGTGGCAGGTGCCGAGTCGCCGATTACTGTCAGTATTGGTATCAGTACCTGGACCACATCCGCCGAGATCGGTCTGGAACAACTGCTGTTCGCAGCGGACAAGGCGCTGTATCAGGCCAAGGAAAGTGGACGTAATCGGGTGGTCGCAGGATGATCGTTCCCACGCTCTGCGTGGGAATGCAGCCCGGGACGCTCCGCGTCCCTGCCGAAGCGGACGCGGAGCGTCCATTGAGGCATTCCCACGCAGAGCGTCACTAGTGTCCGGTAAACATGCTTCATAGTTGAAGGCTGCCTTGGGCAGCCTTCAACTTTTCTCGCTCCTGCCTTCGTCGATCCCTCAATACTGGGGTTCCGGGCCGTTCAAACAGGACATGAACTATGCGAACCGTCAGTTCGAACAACGAGCCGGTAAATCCTGAGCGACGATGGAGTATTTGCAGTAACAGATAGCTGATCAAGGCACTGTAAATCTGCAAACGCACCGCATTTTCGGAGTAGGCATAAAAGCGTTTGAGCTTCAGATGTTGTTTGATCCACTTGAAAAATAGCTCGATCTGCCAACGATCTTTGTACAAGGACGCGATTTCTTCAGCTGTCCTCGTGAAGTCGTTGGTCACCAGAACTAACGGCGTCGCATGCCCCTCGCGCTCAACCACGACGCGTCTTACCGACTTTTCCCAATAGTCGTTCAGGCGTTTGCCGGCCAAATGCTTTTTGCCAAACTGGACGACTTCATCGGTCATGACCGAGCTTTGCTCAGTCACGGTCGAGTGCTCATGCAGCACTTTGATATTGGCGTTTTTCTTCAGGCGGGTGACGAAAAAAGCACCTTTGGTCTGCAACTCGTGCCACCAGTTGTAATCGCAGTAGCCCTTGTCGAAAACATACGTCATGCCGGTCTGGATCGGCATTTCCAGTGCATCGCTCAGGTCGTTGACGTTGGCAGGCGTAATGTTCACGTACACCGGGGCCAGCTGCGCCAGATCCAGCCCGACATGCACTTTGAGGCCTTGGGTGATGCGGGTTTTCGTCGCGGCTGTCCAGCCATCGAAGTGAGGTCCGCGCAAGGTGATCGACGTGGAGTCAATCAGGCTAACCATGGCCCCGACCTCCTTGCGCTGCTGGCGGCTGACGGCGCTCATCAGGTACCCACAAAGGTCCTGTAATGGCCGGTAGTCACGCTTGTTCAAGGCATCGGACATTGTCGAGCGGGCAATAGGGCCGGCATTAAGATGGTAGCTATGCGGGCCGAAATTTTCGGAGATAGTCGCCAAGGATCGCAGGCTTGAGGCTCGGGTCAAATGGCCGCTGATCAGTGTCACCAGCAATTGCCAGGTCGTGCAGCGTTTGACGTAGCGATCAGCTTGGTGTGTTTCGATGGATTGCTGGAAAAACTGGCGCGGGATCGCACTGAGTAGTTGGCTTAAACGGGTGCTGGAAAACATAAGTCAAAATCGAGTCTGAAAAAACCGATTATGCCTCACAGCCGCCAACAGCAAGAGGGAGCAAGCTCCCCCCTCGTTTTTTACCGGACACTAGTGACGCAGAGCGTGGGAACGATCAGGTATAAAAAAAGGCCACCCGAAGGTAGCCTTTAAAAACTAGAGAGGTTTTTTACTTACACGGCCGCAACAGGGCGCATGTAAGAGATTGGTGCAGTGCTGGCGTCATCGAAAGTCACGACTTCCCAAGCATCTGTCTGCTCAATCAACTTGCGCAGCAGCTGGTTGTTCAATGCATGTCCGGACTTGAAGCCCCTGAACTCACCAATCAGGCTATTGCCCAACAGGTAGAGGTCCCCAATTGCATCGAGGATCTTGTGCTTCACGAATTCGTCTTCATAGCGAAGGCCGTCTTCGTTCAGTACACCATCCGCGTCGACCACAATAGCGTTTTCAACGCTGCCGCCGAGTGCGAGGTTGTGCTTGCGCAGGTACTCGATGTCACTCATGAAACCAAAGGTACGGGCGCGGCTGACTTCTTTTACGAACGAAGTGCTGGAAAAATCCACGCTTGCACTTTGTGTGCGGTCACGGAAAACCGGGTGATCAAAATCGATCTCGAAGCTCACTTTGAAGCCTTCGAAAGGGACGAAAGTGGCGCGCTTGTCGCCGTCTTCCACTGTCACTTCCCGCAGGATCCGGATGAACTTCTTGGCGGCGTCCTGTTCTTCCAGGCCAGCCGACTGAATCAGAAATACGAAGGGTCCAGCGCTACCATCCATGATCGGAACTTCGGACGCGGAGAGCTCGACGTAGGCGTTATCGATGCCCAGGCCAGCCATGGCCGAGAGCAAGTGCTCCACCGTATCCACTTTGGTGTCACCACTGACCAACGTGGTCGACATCGTGGTTTCACCAACGTTTTCCGCGCGGGCAGGAATCTGCACCACAGGGTCGAGGTCGGCACGAACAAACACAATGCCGGTGTCGATAGGTGCGGGCTTGAGGGTCAGGTATACCTTCTCCCCGGAGTGCAGGCCTACACCTGTAGCACGGATAATATTTTTCAGTGTGCGTTGTTTAATCATGGCTTGGGCCGCTTCAGCGCAATTTGCGAACTGGTATCAACAAAGGCTGGCGATAATAGCAGACCAGGCCTTTGCTGAACACCAATCACCTTCATAGCCCTGATACATTCCATCAATCAGCCTGACGACGCAGGAAAGCCGGGATGTCCAGGTAGTCCAGGTCATCTTGCGGATTCATCTTCGCGGCAGTCGCAGCACCGGCCTGAGCCTGGTTGCGCATGACGGTCGGACGGTCCAGGTCACGGTAGTTTACCGCTGGCTGTTCCTGACGTGCAGGGGTTTGTTGTTGTGGCTGGGAAGCCATGGAGGTGTGAACGGAATTGTCGATGACCTTCACAGGTTTCTCGATTTTCGCGCCCAGACCGGTGGCAACCACGGTCACGTGCAGCTCGTCGCGCATGTCCGGATCGATAACGGTACCGACCTTGACCATCGCGTGTTCGGAAGCGAAGGCTTCGATGATGCTACCCACGTCGGAGTACTCACCCAGAGACAGGTCAGGACCGGCGGTGATATTCACCAGGATGCCGCGTGCGCCTTGCAGGTTCACGTCTTCCAGCAGTGGGTTGCGAATGGCCGCTTCGGTGGCCTCACGTGCACGGTTTGGACCGCTGGCGCAGCCAGTGCCCATCATCGCCATGCCCATTTCGCTCATCACGGTCCGTACGTCGGCAAAGTCGACGTTGATCATGCCCGGACGCTTGATGATGTCGGAGATACCGCGAACAGCACCGGCCAATACATCGTCGGCCTTGGCGAATGCGGACAGCAGGCTAGCGTCCTTGCCAAGGATGGTCAGCAGCTTCTCATTGGGAATGGTGATCAACGAGTCGACGCTTTCAGACAGCAGACGGATACCTTCGTCGGCGATCTGCATACGCTTGCGGCCTTCGAACGGAAACGGACGGGTCACCACCGCAACGGTGAGAATCCCCATTTCCTTGGCCACTTCAGCAATGATCGGCGCAGCACCGGTACCGGTACCACCGCCCATGCCAGTGGTGATGAACACCATATTGGTGCCCTGCAGGACTTCGGCAATGCGCTCACGGTCTTCGAGAGCGGCCTGACGCCCTACTTCAGGGTTGGCGCCAGCGCCGAGACCTTTGGTCACGCCGGTGCCCAGTTGCAGGATGGTCCGCGCGCCGATACTTTTCAGCGCCTGGGCATCAGTGTTGGCGCAGATGAATTCAACGCCTTCAATGTTGCTCTTGACCATGTGGTTGACGGCGTTGCCGCCGCCTCCGCCAACACCGATAACTTTAATAACCGGGCTTGCGGGGATGTTGTCTACGAGTTCGAACATTTTCCCTCTCCTTACATTCTCTAGTTTTTTCGCCTACTGCTTTTTGAAGCGGTGCTGCGGTGTTGCGGTAAATCTTTAGAAGTTGCCTTGTACCCAGCTCTTGAAGCGATCGAGCAAGGCGACTTTCGGTTCTTCATTGCTGTAACTGTCGCGGCTGCTGATGCCCGAGAACGAAATCCCGTCGGACTGCTTCTGCAGGCCGTACATCAACAGGCCAACACCCGTGGAATAAATCGGGTTGCGAACCACATCGTCCAAGCCCTTGACGCCATGCGGGACGCCCAGGCGGACCGGCATGTGGAAGATCTCTTCGGCCAGTTCGACCGCGCCTTCCATCTTCGACGTACCGCCGGTCAACACGATGCCGGCCGGGATCAGGTCTTCGTAACCGCTGCGACGCAGCTCGGCCTGGATCAGCGTGAACAGCTCGTCGTAACGCGGCTCGACCACTTCGGCCAGGGCCTGACGGGACAGCTCGCGCGGTGGACGGTCGCCGACGCTTGGGACCTTGATGGTTTCACCGGCACCGGCCAGTTTGGCCAGGGCGCAGGCGTAGCGAATCTTGATTTCTTCGGCGTACTGGGTCGGGGTGCGCAACGCCATGGCAATGTCGTTGGTCACCTGATCGCCCGCAATCGGGATCACCGCGGTGTGACGGATCGCGCCTTCGGTGAAGATCGCGATGTCGGTGGTGCCGCCACCGATGTCCACCAGGCACACGCCCAGCTCTTTCTCGTCATCGGTCAGGACCGAATACGCGGAAGCCAGCTGCTCGAGAATGATGTCGTCGATTTCCAGGCCGCAGCGACGCACACATTTTTCAATGTTCTGTGCGGCGTTGACGGCGCAGGTGACCACGTGAACCTTGGCTTCCAGACGTACGCCCGACATGCCCAGCGGCTCACGAACGCCTTCCTGGTTATCGATCACGTAATCCTGCGGCAGGGTGTGCAGCACGCGCTGGTCAGCCGGGATCGCTACGGCCTGGGCGGCGTCGAGAACGCGCTCGAGGTCGGCAGAGCTGACTTCACGATCACGAATGGCCACGATGCCGTGGGAGTTCAGGCTGCGGATGTGATTGCCGGCCACGCCGACGAACGCCGAGTGAATGCGGCAACCGGCCATCAGCTGCGCCTCTTCGATCGCGCGCTGGATCGATTGCACGGTGGACTCAATGTTCACCACCACGCCTTTCTTCAGGCCACGGGACGGATGGGTACCGATCCCGACGATTTCCAGCGTGCCATCGTCCGAAACCTCGCCGACCAGCGCCACCACCTTGGAGGTGCCGATATCGAGACCGACGATCATTTTGCCGCTTTGCACGTTTGCCATGGGTCCTGCCTCTTCTTAATTCTTCGCGACAGCGGGTTGGGCTGTCGTGGGCGCTACAGGTTCCCGCCAGCCAACAGCGAGGCCGTTGGCGTAGCGCAGATCGATGCGCGCAATGTTCGTAATCTGTTCTTTAAGCGTCTTGTCGTAGATGGCAATGAAGCGGCGCATCTTTTCTATCAACTTGCCGCGGCCCAGCAGCAGTTCGATCCCCGGGCCCGCGCTGCCGGCGCCGGTGGTCAGGAACCAGCTGCCTCGTTCACGCAACTCCAGGCGTGCAATCGAGAAGCCCAACGGCCTGAGCATCTGGCTCAGCACCTGGTATTGCTGCATTACCTGCTGCTGAGCCCGTTGTGGGCCGAACAGCTGTGGCAAGTGTTCGTAGTTCGCCAGCTCACGCGGGGTAAACGCCTGGCCCTGGTTGTTCAATAGAGCTTCATCGCCCCAACGGGCCACCGGCAGTTGTTCTTCCAGGCGGATCACCACTTGATCCGGCCACACCCGCCGCACTTCGGCGTGGGCAATCCATGGCATCGTTTCAAGCTCGGTACGCATGCTCGCAAGATCGATGGTGAAGAAGCTCGACGCCACGTACGGGGCGATCCGCTGCTGCACCGCTTGCTGGCTGATGTAACTCAAGTCGCCCTGCACGTTGATCTTGGTGATCGGCCGGTCGGCGTACGGCAACAAACGCTGCGCGCCTTCGTAAGTGCCGAAACCCAGCGCTACCAGCAGCACTGGCCAGAACAGGCTTTTCAGAAAACCAAAATTGGCTTTCGGCAGGCGCGCAGACATCGGCTCTTTGGCCACCATTCGGCTGGCACCCCGCGGCACCGGCTTGCGGCCGGTCGGTGCGGGGGGCTGATGTCTCAGCTGTGCGCCTTGCATGGTCTTAACCTCGCGGCTCTTCGTTGCTGGCAGCATTATTGGCAACGCTTGCTGCCAAAATGGCCAGAACCAGTTGCTGGAAATCCAGACCGGCAGCACGGGCCGCCATCGGAACCAGACTGTGATCGGTCATGCCCGGTGCGGTATTGACTTCCAGGAACCAGAACTGCCCGTCGGCGTCCTGCATCACGTCTGCCCTGCCCCAACCGGCGATACCCAGCGCCTCACAGGCTTTCGCCGTGAGGTCCATGAGTTCTTTTTCTTTGCTGCTGTCGAGGCCACACGGGATCCGGTACTGGGTATCGCAAGCCACGTACTTGGCGTCGTAATCGTAGAAACTGTGTGTCGTGCCCAGGGCAATCGGTGGCAACACTTGGTCACGCAGGGTGGCGATGGTGAACTCCGGACCTTGAATCCATTGCTCGACCAACACTTGTGAATCGTAGGTACTGGCCGCTTTCCACGCGTCGATCAACTCAAGCGCGGAAGACACTTTGGCCATCCCGATACTTGAACCTTCATGGGCCGGTTTGACGATCAAAGGGAAGCCCAGTTCCGTCGCTGCCGAAATACAATCGGCCTCAGAGCTCAGCACCGCGTGGCGTGGCGTCGGAATACCGAGGCTGTGCCAGACCTGTTTGGTGCGCAGCTTGTCCATGGCCAGTGCCGAAGCCAGAATGCCGCTGCCGGTGTACGGAATACCCAGGCATTCGAGCAGGCCCTGCATGCTGCCGTCTTCACCGCCACGACCGTGGAGAATGATGAAGGCGCGGTCGATTTTTTCGTTCAGCAGACGCTGCAAAAGGTCATCGCCCACGTCGAGACCAAACGCGTCCACACCGGCGCTTAGCAGCGCGTCGAGAACCGCGTTACCCGACTTCAGGGACACCTCACGCTCGGCACTCTTGCCGCCGAACAACACGGCGACGCGGCCGAAGTCTTTCGGCGCGAGTGTGGAAACGAGGTTGGCGTAAGCAGCAGTCATTTCAACTTCCCCACAGTTGGCGCGGCAACCGCACCCACGAACAACGGACTGTTCAACAATTTCGGTGCGAGACCACCAATATCACCGGCGCCCTGGCACAGCAGAATGTCGCCGGCACGCAGCAGCGGTTTGACGATTGGAGCGAGGTCAACACCGCGCTCGATGTAGATCGGGTCGAGCTGACCGCGCTGACGGATGCTGTTGCACAACTTGCGGCTATCAGCGCCCGGGATCGGTTCTTCACCGGCCGGGTAGACTTCCATCAGCAGCAGAACGTTGGCGTCGGCCAATACATTGACGAAATCGTCGTACAGGTCGCGGGTCCGGCTGTAACGGTGCGGCTGGTAGACCATCACCAGACGGCGTTCCGGCCAGCCACCGCGCACGGCTTTGATCACGGCGGCGACTTCGGTCGGGTGGTGACCATAGTCGTCGACCAGCATCACGTTGCCGCCGTCTACCGGCAGTTCGCCGTAGACCTGGAAGCGTCGGCCGACACCCTGGAACCCGGACAGGCCCTGGACAATGGCTTCATCGCTGACGCCTTCGTCGGTGGCGATGCAGATGGTTGCCAGTGCGTTCAACACGTTGTGGTTACCCGGCATGTTCACCGAGACATCCAGCGGATCGCGATCAGGACGCAGCACGGTGAAGAAGGTCTGCATGCCCTGCTGACGCACATTGATCGCGCGCACATCGCAGTCGTCGCCGAAGCCGTAAGTGACCGTAGGACGTTTCACCAGCGGCAGGATTTCACGCACCACCGGATCGTCCAGACACACCACCGCCAGACCGTAGAACGGCAGGTTGTGGAGGAACTCGACGAAGGTTTTCTTCAGTTTGTTGAAGTCACCGTCGTAGGTCGCCATGTGGTCGGCGTCGATGTTGGTGACCACGGCCACCAGCGGCTGCAGGTGCAGGAAGCTGGCGTCACTTTCGTCGGCTTCGGCGATCAGGTAACGGCTGGTGCCGAGTTGGGCATTGGTGCCCGCGGCATTCAGACGGCCACCAATGACGAATGTCGGGTCGAGGCCACCGGCGGCAAACACCGAAGCGATCAGGCTGGTGGTGGTGGTTTTGCCATGGGTACCGGCAACGGCGATGCCGTGGCGGTAGCGCATCAACTCAGCCAGCATTTCAGCACGCGGCACTACCGGAATGCGGCGCTCCAGGGCGGTGGCGACTTCCGGGTTGGACGTGTTCACGGCACTGGAGGTGACCAGCACATCGGCGGTCGCAGCGTTCTCGGCGCGGTGGCCGATAAAGATCTGGGCACCGAAGGACTCGAGACGCTCGGTCACCGGCGAAGCTTTCAGGTCGGAACCGGACACTTCATAGCCCAGGTTCAACAACACTTCGGCAATGCCGCACATGCCCACGCCGCCGATCCCGACGAAGTGGATTTTACGGATGCGGCGCATTTCAGGTTGCGGCATGGCTTTCTGATTCTCAACCATGGGCCACCTCCAGGCAGGTATCGACCACGTTACGGGTTGCATCGGGTTTGGCCAGTCGGCGTGCAGCGGTGGCCATGTCGGTCAGTCGTTGTGGTTGCATCAGGACCTCTGTCAGGCGTGCGGCAAGATCCGCTGCGCCAGTCGTTCTTTGCGGCATCAGGAAGGCAGCGCCTTCACGGGCCAAATAATCGGCGTTGCGGGTCTGGTGATCGTCGATCGCATGGGGCAAAGGCACCAGCATCGAGGGCAGACCGGCGGCAGCCAGTTCACTGATGGTCAGCGCGCCTGCGCGGCACACCACCAGGTCGGCCCAGCCATAGGCTTGGGCCATGTCTTTGATGAAAGGCTGCACTTGCGCCTCGACGCCAGCCGCGCGATAGCGCTCTGCAGTCACTTCATCGTGGTTTTTGCCGGCCTGATGAAACACTTCCGGGCGCAGGTCGGGGGCGACTTGCGACAGGGCTTCAGGCAGCAACTTGTTCAACGGCTCTGCGCCCAGGCTTCCGCCCAGGACCAACAAACGCGCCTTGCGACCGGCCAGAGCCTGTCGCGGTGTTTCGAGGAACAGCTCGGTGCGCACCGGGTTACCGGTGGTCCGACGGCTGTCCGACAGGGTAAAGGTGTCGGGGAACGCTTCACAGACTCGGGCGGCCAACGGCACCAGCAACCGATTGGCGGTACCGGCCACGGCGTTCTGCTCATGAACGATCACCGGCACGCCAGCCAGTTTGGCTGCAACGCCGCCAGGACCGGTCACATAACCACCAAAGCCGACCACACAGACTGGCCGCAGCTGACGAATGATCGCCCGCGCCTGCCAGATCGACTTGAGCAACATGAGCGGTGCCTTGAGCAAAGACAGCTTGCCCTTGCCGCGCAAACCGCTGGCATTGATCCGATGCAGCTCGATTCCGGCCATCGGCACCAGATCGTTCTCGATGCCACGCGGGGTCCCGAGCCAATGCACGGTGTAACCACGGGCCTGGAATTCGCGGGCACACGCCAACGCCGGAAACACGTGGCCACCGGTGCCGCCCGCCATGATCAATACATTAGCGCCCATGGGTCGGCTCCTCGGCGAAGTCGCTCTCATGGAACTCCATCTCTTCACTGCCCAAATGGGTTCGACTTTCCCACTCGATACGCAGCAACAAGCCGAGACAGGCACAGCAGATCACCAACGAACTACCGCCATAACTGAGGAACGGCAGGGTCAGACCTTTGGTCGGCAGCAGGCCGACGTTCACCCCGATGTTGATCAGGAACTGACCAATCCACAGGAACGACAGGCCGTACGCGATGTAGGCGGCAAAGAACTGCTTGGCCTTCTCGGCCCAATAACCGATGTACATGCCACGAATACAGACAAAGACGAACAGCGCTACCGTGCACAAAGAACCCACGGCACCCAGTTCTTCGGCCAGGACCGAGAACACGAAGTCGGTGTGGGCTTCCGGCAGGTAGAACTGTTTCTGCACGCTGTTGCCGAGGCCAACGCCCAGCCATTCACCGCGCCCAAACGCGATCAATGCTTGGGACAACTGGTACCCAGCACCGAACTGGTCAGCCCACGGATCCGCAAAGTTGGTCAAGCGCGCCATTCGATACGGCTGCACTTGAATCAACAACACCACCGCCGCGACGGCGAGGATAACCATCAGGGAAAAACGGAACAGTCCGACCCCGCCGAGGAACAGCATCGCCGCAGCAGCCCCCATCATCACGACGGTGGCACCGAAGTCCGGTTCCATCAGCAACAGACCCGCCATTGGCAGCAGGACGATGAACGGCTTGAAGAAGCCCATCCAGCTTTCACGCACTTCTTTCTGGCGACGCACCAGATAACCGGCGAGGTAGATCACCACGAACACCTTGGCGATCTCGGAAGGCTGGACGTTGAAGAAACTGAAGCCGATCCAGCGCATCGAACCGTTCACTTCACGGCCGATCCCCGGGATGATCACCATCACCAGCAAACCGAACGCACCAATCAGCATCAGCCAGCCCAGACGTTGCCAGGTGGCGATCGGAATCATCATGGTGACGAAGCAGGCGCCAAGGCCCAGCACCACGTAAATAAGGTGGCGAATCATGTAATACAGGGCACTGCCCGACTGCACCGCTGCCACTTCGGTGGATGCCGATGCAATCATGACCAGCCCGAGGCCAATCAACGCCAGGCAGCCGGCGAGCATCGGGAAGTCCAGGTCGATTCCGCGCCCGGTAATGATCGGCGACGGGTACGGCTTGATGATGTTTCTCAGGCTCATGCCAGATCCTCCACAGCGCGGACGAACTGGTGACCACGGTCTTCGTAGTTCTTGAACATGTCGAAACTGGCGCAGGCTGGCGACAGCAGCACCGCGTCGCCCGGTTCGGCGATGGCGCGGCATTGCGCGACGGCTTCGTCCAGCGAGTTGACGCGAATCAGTGGCACGGCATCGCCGATGGCCTGAGCGATCAGCTCGGAGTCGCGACCCACCAGCACCACGGCGCGGCAGTTAACCGCGACCGGATCACGCAGGTCCTTGAACTCGGCACCCTTGCCGTCACCACCGGCGATCAGCACGAGCTTGCCGTCGATGTCCGCGCCCAGGCCTTCGATGGCAGCCAGTGCGGCACCGACGTTGGTGGCTTTGGAATCGTTGTAGTAGCCCACGCCATTCAGGTCGCGGACCCATTGGCAGCGATGCTCAAGCCCGGCGAAAGTACGCAGGCTCGACAGCATGGCATCGAACGGCAGGCCAACAGCATGGCCCAAGGCTAATGCCGCCAGGGCATTGGACTGGTTATGGGCACCGCGAATTTTCAACTCGCGCACCGGCATCAGGGTCTGGAACTCGAAGGCCAAGTACTTCTCGCCGTCTTCTTCGCGAATACCGAAGGCCTTGAAATCAGGTTTGCTCAAACCGAAAGTCCAGCATGGCTGACCTTCGCCCATCAGCGGACGGCTCAGGGCATCCTGACGGTTGACCACAAACTGCTTCGCACCACGGAAGATCCGGTGCTTGGCCAGATGGTAGGCCGGCAGACCGCTGTAGCGGTCCATGTGGTCTTCGCTGACGTTGAGCACGGTCGCCACTTCGGCGTTCAGTTGGTCGGTGGTTTCGAGCTGGAAGCTCGACAACTCCATCACGTACAGCTCGACGTCGTCGCGAAGCAGATCCAGCGCCGGCGTACCGAGGTTGCCGCCGACGGCGACACGCTTGCCGGCCGCTGCAGCCATCTCGCCCACCAACGTGGTGACAGTGCTTTTTGCGTTGGAACCGCTGATGGCGACAATCGGCGCTTTCGCGTTACGCGCGAACAGCTCGATGTCCCCGGACAATTTCACGCCACGGAGGGCGGCGGCCTGCAGGGCCGGGGTCGCCAGCGCCAGGCCGGGGCTCACGTAGAGCTCGTCGGCGCGGCACAGGAACTCGACGTCCAGCTCGCCACAACGCACTTCCACGTGCGGATAGTCACGCTTGAGCGTGGCCAGTTCCGGTGGATTTTCCCGCGTATCGGCGACAGCAAACGACACGCCCCGGTTCGCCAGGAAGCGAACCAGGGACATGCCGCTCTTGCCGAGGCCGACAACGATGCGGAAGTGGTCAGAAGCGATCAGAGACACTCGTTCTACCTCAGCTTCAGGGTGGCAAGGCCAACCAACACGAGAATCACGGTGATGATCCAGAAACGGACGATCACACGTGGCTCGGGCCAGCCCTTGAGTTCAAAGTGGTGGTGAATCGGTGCCATGCGGAACACACGGCGACCGGTGAGCTTGAAGGAAGCAACCTGGATGACGACTGACAGGGTCTCCATCACAAAAACGCCGCCCATGATGAACAGGACGATTTCCTGACGGACGATCACCGCGATGGTGCCCAGCGCCGCGCCCAGCGCCAGTGCGCCGACGTCGCCCATGAACACCTGAGCCGGATACGTGTTGAACCAGAGGAACCCGAGGCCCGCGCCGATCAAGGCGCCGCAGAACACGATCAACTCGCCTGCGCCCGGCACATAGGGGATCAACAGGTATTCAGCGAATTTCACGTTACCCGACAGGTAGCAGAAGATCCCCAACCCGCCGCCGACCATGACGGTGGGCATAATCGCCAGACCGTCGAGGCCGTCGGTCAGGTTGACCGCGTTGCTCGAGCCGACGATCACGAAGTACGTCAAGACGATGAAACCTGCGCCCAGCGCAATGCTGTGGTCCTTGAGCATCGGCAGGATCAGGGTGGTTTCCACCGGCGATGTGGCGGTCATATAAAGGAAGATCGCTGCGCCCAGGCCGAACACCGATTGCCAGAAATATTTCCAGCGGCTCGGCAAGCCACGGGAGTTCTTCTCGATCACTTTGCGGTAATCATCGACCCAGCCGATGGCGCCGAACAACAAGGTCACCAACAGCACGGTCCACACGTAACGGTTGGTCAGGTCAGCCCAAAGCAACGTGCTGACGCCGATAGACGAAAGAATCAGCGCGCCGCCCATGGTCGGGGTGCCCGACTTGGACAGGTGCGATTGTGGACCGTCGTTGCGAACGGACTGACCGATCTGACGGTTCTGCAAAGTGCGGATCATCCACGGGCCATAGCACAGCGACAAAACCAACGCAGTCAGCACACCGAGAATCCCGCGCAGGGTCAGGTACTGAAAGACCGCGAAGCCTTTGTAGAACTGTTGCAGATACTCCGCTAGCAGCAGCAGCATTAATGTTTCTCCAGGCTGGTCCCGCACAAAGCGGCGACGATGTTTTCCATCGCAGCGCTGCGCGAGCCCTTGATCAAAATGGTGGTGTTTGTGTCTTGCTCGGCGCCCAGGGCCTTGATCAGTTCAGCCTGAGTGGCGAAGTGAAAAGCCTGCGGACCGAAAGCGTTCACGGCGTGAGCCATCATTGGCCCGACGGCGTAAAGGGCGCAAACCTTGCCGCGGGCGTACTCGCCCACATCGCGATGCCCCTGTTCCGCCCAGTCGCCCAACTCGCCGATATCTCCGAGCACCAGAACGGTGCGGCCGGAAAAGCCGGCGAGTATATCAACGGCGGCGCACATCGAGGTGGGGTTCGCGTTGTACGTGTCATCGATCACGCGCATGCCATTGCTGGCCAGTTGCGCGACGGTGCGTCCCTTGACCGGTTGCACCGCGCCGAGACCGGTGGCGATGCCGAACAGCGACACGCCCAAGGCATGAGCGGCAGCGGCGGCGGCCATGGCATTGGCGACGTTATGGGTGCCAAGCAGGCTCAGTTGAACGCGCTCCATGCCTTGAGGACTGTGCAGGTTGAAGGCCGGGCAACCGCGAGCGTCACGGTCCAGATCGCTGGCGTAGAAATCGGCGCTGACATTGCTCAGGGCGAAGGTCAGCACTTTGCGACTGGCAGCGCGGGTCTTCCAGATGTCGAACGCCTTGTCGTCAAGATTGAGAACGGCGACACCATCGGCATCCAGCCCTTCAATAATCTCGCCCTTGGCTTCAACGATTTTTTCCGGCCCGCCGAACTCACCGACGTGGGCGGTCCCGGCGTTGTTGAGCACGGCCACATGAGGCTTGGTCATGCCGACGGTGTAGGCAATTTCGCCGAGCCGCGAAGCACCGAGTTCGATGACTGCGGCGGTGTGTTCCGGCGCAAGTTCGAGCAGGGTCAGCGGAACGCCGAGATCATTGTTCAGGTTGCCACGGGTCGCCAGTACCGGACCACGTGTGCGCAGAATGCTTGCGAGCATTTCCTTGACCGTGGTTTTGCCGCTGGAGCCAGTGATGGCCGCGACCGGGTTGGGATAAGCAGCACGGTTCATTGCGCCCAGTTGACCGAGGGCCTGGCGGGTATCTTTGACCAATAATTGCGGCAGTGTGCTGTCGGCGACTTCATGTTCGACCAGCGCCGCTACGGCGCCTTTTGCGGCAACGTCATTAAGATAGTCATGACCATCGAAACGCGGACCGGTCAGGGCAATAAAGAGTTGGCCGGGTTTGATCGCACGGCTGTCGATGCTGACACCGTCGAAGCTGGCATCGGCAGTGACCAAGCGGGCATTCAGCGCGCCGGTCAGTTCGCTCAGTTTCAAGGCTTTAAGCATGAGCCACCTCCCACGCGGTGAGGGCGTGATCAGCTTCGACCAGGTCGGAGAAATCGTGACGCTGGCCGTTGATTTCCTGATAGTCCTCGTGACCTTTACCGGCCAGGACAATCACGTCATCCGCCGAAGCGCTGGCAATCAATTGGGCAATCGCCTGGCCACGGCCAGCGACGAAGGTGACTTTATCCACAGCCTTGAAACCGGCGCGGATGTCGTCGAAGATCACTGCCGGGTCTTCGGTACGCGGGTTGTCATCGGTCACCAGCACGCCGTCAGCCAGACGCTCGACCACTTCGGCCATCAACGGACGCTTGCCGCGATCGCGATCTCCGCCGCAACCGAACAGGCACAGCAACCGGCCTTTGGCGTGAGGGCGCAGGGCCATCAAGACTTTTTCCAGCGCATCCGGTGTGTGAGCGTAATCGACCACGACCAGCGGCTGAGTACCGCCGCCGAGCCGCTGCATGCGTCCGGCCGGGCCTTCGAGTTTGGGCAGAACTTTAAGGATTTCGTCCAGCGCGTAATCCAGACCGAGCAAGGCGC
Source organism: Pseudomonas sp. ZS1P83 (assembly GCF_054897825.1). NCBI lineage: Bacteria > Pseudomonadati > Pseudomonadota > Gammaproteobacteria > Pseudomonadales > Pseudomonadaceae > Pseudomonas > Pseudomonas sp. ZS1P83. The sequence goes on along the minus strand of NZ_CM142706.1, from coordinate 292,742 downwards.
CGACCGCGGCCAGCACGTTGCTCAGGTTGAAACGACCGAGCAAGGTGCTGCGCAGATGATGCTCGCCCTGCGGCGTGACCAACGTGGCGCGCACGCCTTCGTCATCGAACTGCGCTTCACGGCAATAAAGGTAAGCGCTGGCATCTTCCAGGCTGTAGGTGATCAAGCGCGATTCGCGTTTATCCGCAGCCAGTTGGCGGCCGAAATCGTCGTCAAGATTGACCACCCGGCACTTCAAATCATTCCAGGCAAACAGCTTGGCCTTGGCTTCGCCGTAGGCTTGCATGGTGCCGTGGTAATCCAGGTGGTCGCGGGACAGGTTGGTCATCACCGCCACATCAAACGCCAGTGCGGTCACGCGGCCCTGGTCCAGACCGTGAGACGAGACTTCCATGGCGACCGCTTTGCCGCCGGCCTTTTTCAGGTCAGCGAGGGTCGCTTGCACGGCGATCGGGTTCGGCGTGGTGTGCAAGCCACTTTCGAGCGCGCCGTAAAAACCGGTACCCAACGTGCCGACGATGCCGCAGTGCTGACCGAGCAGGTCGAGCGCCTGGGCAACCAACTGAGTCACGCTGGTTTTGCCGTTGGTGCCGGTCACGCCGACCAGGTTCAGGTGACGGCTCGGGTCGCCATAAAAGCGCCCGGCGATGTCCGACAACTGCGCCGCCAGGCCTTTGACCGGAATCAACGGCACATCGGTAATCGGCAATACGGTCGCGCCTTCGACTTCATACGCCACAGCGGCAGCGCCGCGTTGCAGGGCGTCGGCAATGTGCGCACGACCGTCGAGCTTGCCACCAGGGACGGCGAGAAACAGGTCGCCAGCCCGCACGTTGCGGCTGTCCAGGGTCAGTTCGCGGATCAACAGATCGCGACCGGCGTGGGCGAAAATCTTGTTCAGACTCAGAGACATCAGCCGCGCCCTCCATTGGCTTTCAGCGGAACGACCGGTAATGCGTTCGCTTGTTGAGTAGCTGGCAGGTTGTCCGGAGTAATGTTCATCAGGCGCAGGGTCCCGGACATCACTTTGCTGAACACCGGAGCCGAGACCAGACCACCGAAGTAACCGGCCTTGGTCGGCTCATCAATCACCACCACGATTGCGTAACGCGGATCGCTCATCGGGCCGAAACCTGCGAACAGCGAACGGTAGGAATTCTCGGCGTAGCCTTTGGTGCCCACCGAAGTCTTGCGCGCAGTACCCGACTTGCCCGCCACGTGATACGCCGGCACCTGCGCACGGAACACACCACGCGGGGCTTCGATCACTTGGGTCAGCATGCCTTGCATGGTTTTCGCGACCGCTTCCGGCAATACCTGTGTGGTTTGCGGTGGCTTGTCGGTTTTGATCAGGGTCAACGGCGCGAGGCGACCGTTATTGGCCAGCGCCGAGAAGGCGTGAACCAACTGGATCGCGGTCACCGAGATACCGTAGCCGTAGGACAGCGTGGCGGTTTCAGCCTTGCGCCATTCGCGGTAGTTCGGCAGGTTGCCGACGCGTTCGCCCGGGAAGCCCAGACCCGTGTCCTGGCCGAGGCCGACTTTTTGCGCCAGACGGAAAATCGTTTCGCCGCCGATGTCGAAGGCGACCTTACTCATGCCGACGTTACTGGAGTTGATCAGGATGCCGGTCAGGTCGAGCACCGGGCCTTCGGTCTTGGATACGTCCTTGATGGTGTATTTACCAATCTGCAAGCTGCCCGGATATACCTCGACGGTGTCGCTCGGCTTCCAGCGCCCGGTTTCAATCGCGGCGCTCATGGAAATCGCTTTCATGGTCGAACCCGGTTCGAACACGTCGATCATCGCGCGGTTACGCATCATCGCCGGTTGCAGGTTGCGACGGTTGTTCGGGTTGTAGGTCGGCTGGTTGACCATGGCAAGGATCTCGCCGCTCTTAACGTCCATGATCACCAGGCTGCCAGCCTTGGCGCCGTTCTCGATGATCGCGTTACGCAGTTCGCGGTTGGCCAGGTATTGCAGACGCAGGTCAATGGACAACGCCAAGGGCTTTCCGGCCTTGGCGTTTTTGGTGACCTGAACATCCTTGATAAGTCGGCCACGCCGATCCTTGATGACCTGTCGCTTGCCGGCGACCCCGGCCAGCCATTCGTCATAGGCCAGCTCGACACCTTCACGACCGTGGTCATCGATGTCGGTAAAACCGACCATGTGGGCAGTGACTTCGCCGGCCGGGTAGAAACGCCGGAACTCTTCGATGCCATAAACGCCCGGCACTTTCAGATCGAGCACAGACTGGCCCTGCTCGGGGGTCAGCCCGCGCACCAGGTAAATGAATTCTTTATTGGCTTGAGCCTCGAGACGCTCAGTCAGGGCTTTAGGGTCTTGGCCCAGAGCGGCCGCCAGTGCAGGCCACTTCTCTTTGGCCAGCTGCATTTCCTTGGCGTTGGCCCACAGCGTGGTGACCGGCGTACTGACGGCCAAAGGTTCGCCGTTACGGTCAGTGATCAGACCACGGTGAGCCGGAATCGGAATATGACGAACGCTGCGCGCATCGCCCTGGCCTTTAAGGAAGGCACGGTCAACCACTTGCAGGTCGATAATGCGCCAGGTAATCGCCGCGACCATAACGCCGAGCAAACCCAGCACCAGGCGGAATCGCCACGGAAAGAGTGCACCCTCGAGCTTCATCATGGCGCCACCATCTGCACTTCAGCAGCGCCAGGAATACGCATCTTCAGCTGCTCGGTCGCCAGGACTTCGATACGGCTGTGGGCGGTCCAGGTGCTTTGTTCGAGAATCAAACGGCCCCACTCCGCTTGCGCCTTGTCACGCACGCTCAATTCGTTGTACAGCGAATTCAACAGCTGACGGTTCCAGTGGGCACTGTAGGAAACGCCGATGGCCGACACGAGCACGCCAATAAACAGCACCAGCATGAAAAAGCTTCCGCCGGGAAGTGGCTTGGCGAAAAGCTTGCTCACCGCAGCTTCTCCGCGACGCGCATGACGGCGCTACGGGAACGTGGGTTGGCTTTGAGTTCGGCCTCGGAGGCGGACTGTGCTTTGCCATGGATTTTGATGATCGGTTCGAAGGCGACGTGACGTACCGGCAGGTTGCGCGGCAGGTTGTCGGCTTCGCCTTTCACCAGTTTGCGCATGAACAGTTTGACGATGCGGTCTTCCAGCGAGTGGAAGCTGATGACGACCAGACGGCCGCCGACTTCAAGGCATTCCATCGCAGCTTCGAGACCGGCTTCCAGATCGCCCAGTTCGTTGTTGACGTGAATACGCAAGCCCTGGAACGCACGGGTCGCCGGGTTCTTGCCCTTTTCCCACGCCGGGTTGGCAACTTTCAGGACTTCAGCCAGATCGGCAGTGCGCTCGAACGGCTTGATGTCGCGACGCTCGGCCACGGCACGGGCCATGCGACCGGAGAAACGTTCTTCGCCGTATTGCTTGAACACCCGGGCAATTTCTTCCACCGGGGCGGTGTTGACGAATTCGGCAGCGCTGATCCCACGGGACGGGTCCATGCGCATGTCCAGCGGGCCATCATTGAGGAAACTGAAACCGCGCTCAGGGTCGTCGAGTTGCGGCGACGACACGCCGAGGTCGAGCAAAACGCCGCTGACCATGCCGTCCAGACCACGTTCGGCGACTTCCGAACCGAGCTCGGCAAAGCTGCGCTGTACAACGACAAAGCGGCCGTCTTCGGCCGCTAGCGTTTGCCCGGTGGCAATCGCTTGAGGATCTTTATCGAATCCGAGTACCCGTCCATCAGGACCGAGCTGGCTCAAGATCAACCGGCTGTGTCCGCCGCGCCCGAACGTACCGTCCAGATAGCAGCCATCAGGACGTACGGCGAGAGCCTCCACGGCTTCGTCAAGCAGTACGGTGATGTGGTTAAAGCCGCTATCAATAGTCACAGGATCAAATCACGCAGTTCATCAGGCATGGCGCCCGGTTGTTGAATGGCAGCCAGGTCAGCGGCAGAAACCGCATCCCAGGCATCCTCGTCCCACAATTGGAACTTGTTCAGTTGGCCTACCAACATCGCGCGCTTATCCAACTTGGCATATTCACGAAGACGCGGCGGAACCAGAAAACGACCACTGCCATCGAGTTCGAGGTCGACGGCATTACCAATCAGTAAACGTTGCAGGCGGCGGTTCTCTTCGCGAAGCGAAGGCAGAGCGCGCAGTTTGGTTTCAATAATTTCCCACTCATCGAGGGGGTAAACACACAAACAAGGATCAACGGCATCAATTGTGATGATTAACTGACCGGAACTACGCGAAACGAGCTCGTCACGGTACCGGCTCGGCATAGCGAGACGGCCCTTTGCGTCGAGACTGATAGCGTTAGCTCCGCGAAACACGTCAGCGTTTCTCCAAATATTAGCGTTTTGAGCTCAAAAAACCCACTTCATGCCACTTTCCGCCACTTGCGCACACTATAGGAATGCGGCCACCGCACCGTCAAGGCGCGGTTTAAAGGAAAAGCCTTACAGAACGGAGATTTAGGAGCGTATTAGGAAGGGTAAGAAGAATCAGACGTGTCATCCAGCTCAATAACTTGAACCAGCACTGATGGCTACGCTCGAAAGTTAAAGTAATTTATTAAGAGTAAGATTTTTTCGGTATTACGAAGGTGCTTCTGCCGACGATTGTGTAAGGAGGGAAATTGCCATCATCAGCGCCCTGCTCAATGATTTAAGCAGAGGAGAGAAAAAGGTGGAGAGTCGATCTGTAAGCCGGGTTCTGTCTTGAACAGTCATTCGTCTACGATGGCCATCACTGGACATCTTTAGCAACCTACCCGGTCCCAGCGCGGGCCACGCCTTGGGACCCTATTTGGTCTTGCTCCAAGTGGGGTTTACCTAGCCACGAACTGTTGCCAGACGTGCGGTGCGCTCTTACCGCACCTTTTCACCCTTACCGGCGCCGAAGCGCTTAGGCGGTTATTTTCTGTGGCACTTTCCGTAGGCTCACGCCTCCCAGGCATTACCTGGCACTTCGCCCTATGGAGCCCGGACTTTCCTCCCCCCCCTAATTTTCATAGAGGGCAGCGACTGTCCGATCGACTCTCCGCCGCAAAGGTTAACGGCAGAGCGGCTGAAGAACAAGCGCTAAACGCCTTAGGCCACTCCTGCACGTCGGGTTTTACTCGCCCTTCTGTTTGTCCAGCGCAACCTGATAGAGAACATTTTTGCGCTCCCCGGTAATTTGCGCCGCCAAGGCTGCGGCACGCTTGAGCGGCATTTCTTCAAGCAACAGATTCAGAACGCGCATCGCTTCACTGCTGACGGCGTCCTCGGTCTCGGGGGCAGACCAACCCGCCACCAACACCACGCACTCGCCGCGCTGCTGATTGCTGTCTGACTCGACGAACTCGCGTAACTCGGCCAGCGGCAAGCCTTTAAGGGTTTCGAAAGTCTTGGTCAGCTCACGCGCCAGCAACGCTGGACGCTCGCCGCCAAATACCAGCTCCATGTCTTGCAGGCACTCAAGGATCCGGTGCGGGGCTTCATAAAAGATCAGCGTGCGCGGTTCTTCCTTTACCAACTCAAGACGAGCGCGCCGACCGACAGCTTTGGCCGGCAGAAAGCCTTCGAAGATGAAACGGTCCGACGGCAGCCCCGCCGCCGACAACGCCGCGATCAGAGCGCAGGCGCCCGGAACCGGCACAACATTAATTCCCGCAGCACGAGCCTGACGCACGAGGTGATAACCCGGATCGGAAATCAACGGCGTGCCGGCATCGGAAATCAGCGCCACATCGTCGCCGGCGAGCAAGCGGGTGATAAAGCGGCTACCTTCATCCCGCTCATTGTGTTCATGGCAGGCCGCCAACGGAGTTGGAATGCCGAAATGCTGCATCAATCGCTGGGAGTGGCGGGTATCTTCGGCGGCGATCAGGGCGACGTCGCGCAGGATTTTCAGCGCACGCGCACTGATGTCATCCAGGTTGCCGATGGGCGTCGCCACCACATAAAGCGAGCCAGCAGCGGAATTCAAAGCACCTGGAGCAGTCAAAGCGCATACCTCATGATCGGTAAAAGCCGCCATTGTAGCGCGTCGTGACGCTCGCGATACGCGCAAGCAACCCTCGGTTTTTCAGCCTTTTGTGCAGTGCTGCAACATTTGCACGAGCTAAATTGATCGATTCACACCAGTAACATCGCGCCCCGGCCAGTGCTTGGGTACAATTCCACGCTAATTTGATCGAGTATCAGGAACACTTACATGATCGCTTGCCTGCGGCTGCTCACTGCCCTCTGCCTCGCTGCCTTGCTGGCGGCTTGCGCCAGCTCGCCCTCCTCAAGCCTTGGCGAACTTCCACGGACCCCAGATGCCAGTATCGAGCAATTGCTCGCACAGGCCGCTCAAAGCAAAGACCCGGAAAAAGCCGCCCTGTTGCGCCTGAGCGCGGCTGACCTGGCTTATCGTCAGGGGAATGCCGGCCAGTCCGCGCAAATCCTGCAACAGGTCCCCGTCGAACAACTCAAACCTGGCCAACAGGTTTTCGCCAGCACCCTGGCGGCTGAACTGGCCATGGTTCGCAATCAGCCCAAAGCGGCGCTGACGGCCTTGAGTCATCCGAGCCTGCAACGCCTGAGCGAACTGCCGGTCGAGCAACAGGTTCGCACCGGCACCGTTCATGCCCGCGCCCTTGAAGCCGACGGCCAGACCCTGGCCGCCGCACGGGAGCGCATCTTTATTGCGCCAATGCTTGAAGGTGAAGCCGCCAGCAAAAACCACGAAGCGATCTGGACCCTGATCGCTTCGTTGCCAACCGATCAATTGCAGCCAACCACCACCGACGACCTCGGCGGCTGGATGGGCCTGGCGCAGGCGGTGAAAACCGCCGGCACCCTGGAACAGCAGCAAGCCGCGATCGACAACTGGCGCGCGCAGAATCCAAAGCACCCGGCCGCCATTCAATTGCCGTTGCCACTGACCAAACTCAAGGAACTGGCCAGCCAGCCTCTGGGTAAAATCGCCCTGCTGCTGCCGCAAGACGGCCCGCTGGCTTCGGTCGGCAAAGCACTGCGCGAAGGTTTCATGGCTGCTCACTACCAGGCGCAACAAGCCGGGCAGAAGCCGCCAGCCATCGAGTTCTATGACAGCTCGCGCCTGACGTCCATGGATGAGTTTTATCGCAAGGCGCAGGCCGATGGCGTGCAACTGGTCGTCGGCCCGCTGGAGAAACCGCTGGTCAAACAGCTCAGCGCTCGCCCACAACTGCCGATCACCACCCTGGCGCTGAATTACAGCGAAGGCGAACAAGGACCGGCCCAGCTGTTCCAGTTTGGTCTTGCTGCTGAAGACGAAGCTCGCGAAGTGTCGCGCCGTGCTCGCGCCGATGGCCTGCATCGCGCAGCCATCATGGTGCCAAAAGGCGAATGGGGCGATCGCGTGTTGAGAGCGTTCAGCCAGGATTGGCAGGCCAACGGTGGCAGCATCGTCGCGACCGAACGGGTCGACCAACCGGTTCAACTGGCCCAGCAGATTGCCGACATGTTCCAGCTGCGTCAGAGCGAAGGTCGTGCCAAGAGCCTGCAAAGCACCGTGGGCTCGCAGGTAGCCGCACAGCCTTCGCGTCGCCAGGACATCGAGTTCATCTTTCTGGCCGCAACGCCTCAGCAAGCCCAGCAGATCAAGCCGACCCTGAACTTCCAGTACGCCGGTGACGTGCCGGTTTACGCCACCTCCCACGTGTTCAGCGCCAGCGGTGACGTGAATCAGTACAACGACATGAACGGCATTCGCTTCTGCGAAACCCCATGGTTGCTGGAGGCCAACGATCCATTGCGCAAACAAGTGACGGCTCAATGGCCGCAAGCTGCTGGCAGCCTGGGCCGCCTGTACGCGATGGGTGTCGACGCCTATCGCCTGGCACCACGCCTGGGGCAACTCAAGGCCTTGCCGGACAGCCGCATCGAAGGTCAATCAGGCAGCCTTGGCATGACTGCAAACCAACGCGTCGTGCGTCAGTTGCCGTGGGCACAGTTCGTGAACGGTCAGGTTCAACGCCTGCCGGACACCGCGCGCTGATGCCCGACAGATCACGCCAGCAAAGCGGCAAAGATGCCGAGCGTCATGCGCTCGAGCATCTTCAACAACAGGGTCTGCGCCTGCTGGCGCAGAACTGGTTGTGTAAGCGCGGCGAGCTTGATCTGGTCATGCTTGATGGCGATACAGTAGTATTCGTCGAAGTCCGCTACAGAAAAAACACTCAATGGGGTGGCGCGCTCGATAGCATCGATGAGCGCAAACGGCAGAAGCTGATATTTGCCGCGCAGTATTTTCTTCAGCGCGAGTCGCGCTGGGCCAATTCCCCTTGCCGTTTCGACGTGGTTGCCATCGACAGCAACCTCGATCAGTTGAACTGGTTGCAGAATGCCTTCGACAGCTGATCGCGTGCGCCCCGAACCGGATACTTTCACCCAACACTTTTGCTCTTTGCTTTGCGGGCTGCACATTCATGTGCCGAGTAGCCGCGCTAATTAAGGTCACACAGATGGACATGCAATCCCGAATTCGCCAGCTTTTTCAGGCCAGTATCGACACCAAGCAAATGGCGATGGACGTACTTGCACCGCACATCGAGCAAGCCAGCCAGGTGATGGTCAACGCCCTGCTCAACGAAGGCAAAATGCTGTCCTGCGGCAACGGCGGTTCTGCCGGTGACGCCCAGCACTTCTCCTCCGAGCTGCTCAATCGCTTCGAGCGCGAACGTCCGAGCCTGCCAGCCATCGCGCTGACCACCGACAGCTCGACGATCACCTCGATTGCCAACGACTACAGCTACAACGAAATCTTCTCCAAACAGATCCGCGCCCTCGGCCAGCCGGGTGACGTATTGCTGGCGATTTCCACCAGCGGCAACTCGGCGAACATTATTCAAGCGATCCAGGCCGCACATGATCGCGAAATGATTGTCGTAGCATTGACGGGGCGCGATGGCGGCGGCATGGCGTCGCTGCTATTGCCCGAGGACGTCGAGATTCGCGTACCGGCCAACGTCACTGCACGTATTCAGGAAGTCCACCTGCTGGCGATCCATTGCCTTTGCGATTTGATCGACAGCCAACTGTTCGGGAGTGAAGAATGACCCCTAATCGCCTAGGCCTTCTGGCCTTGACCCTGTGCCTCAGCATCAGCGGCTGCACCTCGGTGGTTAACGCCAGCCGTGAAGCGCCGATTGAAGATGACCGCGGCACCCGCACCTTCGGCAGCAAGATCGACGACTCTCTGATCGACACCAAGGTCGGCGTGAACATCGCCAAGGCCGATCCGGCCCTGGACAACGATTCGCACATCGTCATCACCAGCTTCAATGGTGTCGTGCTGCTCGCCGGGCAAACCCCGCGAGCAGACCTCAAGGCCAAGGCCGAACAGGCCGCTGCGGCTGTTCAGCGAGTGAAGACGGTTCACAACGAACTGCAGGTCCTGCCACCCTCTGGCTTCCTTGCCCGCCAGAACGACACCTGGCTGACCTCCAAGGTCAAGACCCAGATGCTCACCGACCCGAACATCCCGGGTTCGCGCATCAAGGTTGTTACCGAGAACGGCATCGTCTACCTGCTGGGCCTGCTGACCAAGCAGGAAGCCGCTCAAGCCACCAACCTGGTGCAAGGCGTTTCCGGCGTGCAGAAAATCGTGAAGCTGTTCGAATACATCGACTGACCGCAAACCGCAGGCACAAAAAAGGCGATCCATCCGGATCGCCTTTTTTATTACTTCACCACTTTCAAACTGGGTCGACCGCTGGGACGCGGTGGCTCGCTGTCGGGTGGCGGAATATCGTCATCCGGCTCGATCTCTTCCTCGTCTTCCATAGGCGATTCCAGATCGAACACCATGCCCTGACCGTTCTCCCGAGCGTAAATGCCCAGGATCGATGCGATAGGCACGTACAGGGTGTGCGGCACGCCACCGAAGCGCCCCTCGAAGCTGACCGCGTCGTTGTCCATGTGCAGATGACGCACGGCTGCCGGCGATACGTTCAAGACAATCTGTCCGTCACTGGCAAAACCCTGAGGCACCTGCACCGACGGATACTCGGAATTGACCAGCATGTGCGGGGTGCAATCGTTGTCCACAATCCACTCGTAGAGCGCGCGGACCAGATAAGGTCGACTGGAGTTCATAGCGGCTCCTTAAGCCTTAGCGCATATCGCGTTCGACACCAGACAGACTCGCCTGGAAAGCCTCACGCGCAAACGAGCGCTCCATGTAATCAAGCAGCGGCTTGGCAGGCCGCGGCAGTTCTATACCCAAAATCGGCAATCGCCAGAGTATTGGTAATAGGCAGCAATCCACCAGACTTTGTTCCTCGCTGAGGAAAAACGGCTTGTCGGCAAACAACGGCGACACGCCAGTCAGGCTTTCGCGCAGCTCTTTACGAGCCACAACACGGGCTGCTTCCTTGGTCTTCGAATCCAGGATCAGATCCACCAGACCACACCAGTCACGCTGAATACGATGAATCAGCAGACGGCTGTTGGCACGCGCCACAGGATAAACCGGCAGTAACGGCGGGTGCGGGTAACGCTCATCCAGATATTCCATCACCACGGTCGACTCCCACAACGCCAGGTCGCGATCGACCAGGGTAGGCAGGCTGCCGTAAGGGTTCACTTCAATCAGTTTAGGCGGCTGGCGACCAGCTTCCACGTAAATGATCTCGGCGCTGACACCCTTCTCTGCAAGTACGATACGTACTCGGTGGGAATAGTGGTCGGCGGGGTCGGAGTAACAGGCCAACCGATTGGTCACGCCCATGGCGGTCCTCCTCGCTTGTTGAAATTATCGGAAGCGGAAAAACGCGCGCGCCCAGAGGGCGCCTCCCGTAACGCCTGGTTCACCAGGCTCGTTACACCTTCAGAGACGCCCTTGGGCGCGCGCGATTAACAGCAATTGCTTACAGCTTTATCAATGGACGTCTTTCCAGTATTCACGCTTGAGCAAGTAAGCGAATACGAAGAAGAACGCCAGGTACAGCAACACATAGGTACCGATGCGCTGATGCTGCAGCTTCACCGGGTTGGCCGAGTAGGCCAGGAAGGTCACCAGGTTCTTGACCTTCTCGTCGAACTGCTCTTCGTTCAGCGTGCCGGTTTTCGGCAGTATGGTCAGCTGGTCGCAGGCTTCATGAGTCAAAGCCGTACCGGTCAGCGGATCGTATTGCTTCTTGCCGTCTTCGACGATTTGAACTTGTTTACAGCCTACCACCTGACGCCCCTGCAGGCCGACCAGAACGTTAGGCATCCCGACGTTCGGGAACACCTTGTTGTTCACGCCCCAAGGACGCGACGGGTCTTCGTAGAAGGACTTCAGGTAACCGTAGAGCCAGTCAGTACCGCGAACGCGGGCGACCAGGGTCAGGTCGGGCGGTGCCGCACCGAACCAGGTCTTGGCGTCAGCCGGCTGCATGCCGGTGCTCATGTGGTCGCCGATCTTGGCGCCGGTGAACACCAGCTTCGAGAGCATCAGGTCGTGCGGAATGCCCAAATCATCGGCGACACGCTCGTAACGCTGGAACTTGGCGCTGTGGCAGCCCATGCAGTAGTTGGCGAATGTACGCGCACCATCCTGCATTGCAGCCTTGTCGGCAACGTCAATGTCGACTTTTTCCAGCTCAGGACCACCGTGTTCGGCCGCGAAGGACAGCACAGGCAAAGCAGCAAGAATCAGTACAGCAAATAGCTTTTTCATCAGCCAGTCACCCTTTCCGGAACCGGTTTGGTCTTCTCGAGCCTGGTGTAGAAAGGCATCAGAATGAAGTAGGCGAAGTACAGGAAGGTACACACCTGCGACAGCAACGTACGGCCTGGCGTCGGGGCCAGAACACCCAGAATGCCGAGGATCACGAACGAAACGCAGAACACCACCAGCCAGATTTTGCTCAGCCAGCCTTTGTAGCGCATCGACTTGACCGGGCTGCGGTCCAGCCATGGCAGGACGAACAGCACTGCGATGGCAGCCCCCATGGCGATAACGCCCAGAAGCTTGTCCGGAACCGCCCGCAAAATCGCGTAGAACGGCGTGAAGTACCAGACGGGAGCGATGTGCTCTGGCGTCTTGAAGGCGTTCGCCACTTCAAAGTTCGGTTTCTCGAGGAAGTAGCCGCCCATTTCCGGGAAGAAGAACACGATCGAGCAGAAGATGAACAGGAACACCACCACGCCGACGATATCTTTCACGGTGTAGTACGGATGGAAAGCAATGCCGTCCAGCGGTACGCCGTTTTCGTCTTTGTGTTTCTTGATGTCCACGCCGTCCGGGTTGTTCGAGCCGACTTCGTGCAGCGCCAGAACGTGCAGCACCACCAGACCGAGGATCACGATCGGCAAGGCAACAACGTGCAAGGCGAAGAAGCGGTTCAGGGTAATACCGGAAATCAGGTAATCACCACGGATCCACTGAGTCAGGTCGTTGCCAATGACCGGGATCGCACCGAACAGCGAGATGATCACCTGGGCGCCCCAGTAGGACATCTGCCCCCACGGCAGCAGGTAACCCATAAAGGCTTCCGCCATCAGCGCCAGGTAAATCAGCATGCCGAAGACCCACACCAGCTCACGCGGCTTCTGGTACGAACCGTAGAGCAAGCCACGGAACATGTGCAGATAAACCACGATGAAGAACATCGAAGCGCCGACCGCGTGCAGCAGACGCAGGATCGAGCCGTACTCGACGTCGCGCATGATGTATTCGACGGAAGCAAACGCCTCTTCCGCCGACGGGGTGTAGCTCATGGTCAGCCAGACACCGGTAACGATCTGGTTGACCAGAACGAGCAGTGCAAGGGAGCCAAAGAAATAGAAGAAGTTGAAGTTCTTCGGGGCGTAGTACTTGCTGAGATGGTCTTCCCACATTTTGGTCGCGGGAAAGCGCGCATCAACCCAATCCATGAACTTGTTCATCACGCTTTCTCCGTATCGACGCCAATGACAATGATGTCATCGGTCTCATAGGAATGCGGGGGAACTGGCAGGTTCAAAGGCGCAGGTTGCGACTTGTAGACGCGACCAGCCAGATCGTAGTGGGAACCGTGGCAAGGGCAGAAATAACCACCTACCCAGTCCTTACCCAGATCCGCGGGTGCCACTTCTGGACGGAAAGTCGGCGAGCAACCCAGGTGTGTGCAGATACCGATCAGCAGCAGAACCTCTGGCTTGATCGAACGCGTTTCCGGGTCGACATAAGTCGGTTGTGTCGAGTTCTTGGAGGTCGGGTCAGATAGCTGGCCCTCGATCTTTTTCAGATTCCCCAGGATTTCCTCGGTACGGCGGACAATGAACACCGGCTGACCGCGCCACTCAGCAATCATCTGCTGGCCTGGCTCGATTTTGCTGACATTCACCTTCACCGGTGCACCTGCGGCTTTCGCCTTGGCACTGGGAAACCATGACCCCACGAACGGGACCGCAGCCCCCACCGCTCCTGCAGCACCCACCACGGATGTGGCTGCTACCAAGAAGCGACGCCGGCCTGCATTCACGCCGTCATTGCTCATTCAGTCCTCTCCCATCAGCTTTGTGGCCTGTTAAATCAGGCATCTACTAAGTAAAAATCTGAACTTATAAAAATTTTGCCGAATGGTAATGAAAAGCCCCAATTCTGACAAGGTAATTACCGAGGGGCTCCACTGCCAAGCCCTGCAGTATAGGGCTTCTACGGCTGTGGCAAGTTGTCACAGAGCAATTCTCTGATAAATCGCGCCCATAAAAAAACGCCCAGCTTCGCGAGGAAACTGGGCGTTCTTTTTGAACGCGAAAGCGAATTAACGCTTCGAGTACTGCGGACGCTTACGCGCTTTACGCAGACCAACTTTCTTACGTTCAACTTCACGAGCATCGCGAGTAACGAAGCCAGCTTTGCGCAGAGCGCCACGCAGGGTTTCGTCGTACTGCATCAGTGCGCGAGTGATACCGTGGCGGATTGCGCCAGCTTGACCACTTACACCACCACCGATCACGGTGACGTAGATGTCGAATTTCTCGACAGTCTCAGTCAGTTCCAGCGGCTGACGAACTACCATGCGGGCAGTTTCGCGGCCGAAGAAATTTTCCAGGGTGCGGTTGTTGATGGAGATGTTACCAGTACCCGGACGCAGGAAAACGCGTGCGGTTGCGGTTTTGCGACGGCCAGTGCCGTAATTTTGAGTCGCCGACATAATGAACTATTCCGTTAAAACTTCAGTTCTTGGGGCTGCTGAGCAGTATGAGGGTGTACAGCGCCCGCATAGACTTTCAGCTTACGATACATGTCGCGACCCAGCGGGTTCTTAGGCAGCATACCTTTGACCGCGGTCTCGATCACGCGCTCAGGGGCTTTAGCGATCAGCTTTTCGAAGTTGATCGACTTGATGCCGCCCGGGAAACCGGAGTGAGAGTAGTAGATTTTGTCGGTGGTTTTAGCACCGGTTACACGAATCTGCTCGGCATTGATAACGACGATGTAATCGCCGGTGTCAACGTGAGGAGTGTACTCAGCTTTATGCTTGCCACGCAGACGGCTCGCGATTTCGGTGGCCAGACGACCCAGGGTCTGACCTGCAGCGTCGACGACAAACCAGTCGTGCTGTACTGTTTCCGGTTTAGCAGTAAAAGTTTTCATTCTTTATAGCCTCAGGGGCCGCCCTGTAAATTAGACGGCGGATCTTACTGAATAGTGCGTACTTTGACAAGTCAAAGGCAGCCGGATACAGACGCTTTCGGGGGCTCGGGTCGGCGCGTCCGTTCAACGGCAAGATTCTTCGGCGGCGGCGCATCACTTCCACTGCAGAAAGAGGTGCGCAATTATGCAGATTGCGAAAAATAATTCAACCTGCTTTTATGATTGTTTTGCCAAAGGAGCACCCGATGGACTATCGCCAGCTAGGCCGAACCAATCTGAACGTGAGTGCAATCTGCCTCGGCACCATGACCTGGGGCGAGCAAAACAGTGAGGCTGAAGCCTTCGCCCAGATTGAACGGGCCAAAAGTGCCGGGATCAATTTCATCGATACCGCCGAGATGTACCCGGTGCCACCCAAGGCCGAAACCTACGCCACCACGGAACGCTACATCGGCAATTACTTCAAAAGCCGTGGCGATCGGGCCGACTGGATCCTGGCGAGCAAGATCGCCGGCCCTGGCAACACCATCGACTACATACGCGACAAAAACCTGCGGCACAACCGCCAGCACATCACCGAAGCCGTAGACGCCAGCCTCAAACGCTTGCAGACCGACTACATCGACCTCTATCAACTGCACTGGCCCGAGCGCAGCACCAATTTCTTCGGTCAGTTGGGCTACAAACACAAGATCGAAGCCAACCTGACGCCACTGGAGGACACCCTCGAAGCGCTGGACGAACAGGTCAAGGCCGGCAAAATTCGCCACATCGGCCTGTCCAACGAGACGCCGTGGGGCACCATGCGCTTCCTCGCCCTGGCAGAAGCCCGTGGCTGGCCGCGCGCAGTGTCGATCCAGAACCCGTACAACCTGCTCAATCGCAGCTTCGAAGTCGGTCTGGCGGAAATCGCCATCCGCGAACAGTGCGGCCTGCTCGCCTATTCGCCGCTGGCGTTCGGTTTCCTGTCGGGCAAGTACGAAGGTGGCGCGCGTCCGCCTAAAGGCCGCCTGAGCCTCTACAGCCGCTTCAGCCGCTATTTCAACCCGCAGTCCGAAACAGCGTGCAGCCGTTATGTCGCACTGGCGCGTGAACACGGCCTGGACCCGGCGCAAATGGCGTTGGCGTTTGTCACTCAGCAGCCGTTTGTAACCAGCAACATCATTGGCGCAACGACAATGGAGCAATTGGACAGCAACATTGCCAGCTTCGACTTGAAGCTGTCCGATGAAGTGCTGGAGGGGATTGAGGCGATCCACCAGGATCACCCGAACCCAGCACCTTGATTGATTTATAGATCCGATCGCGGGCAAGCCAAGCTCCCACAGGAAATCACAAACCTGTGGGAGCGTGGCTTGCCCGCGAAGGCGTCAGTCCAGTCACTGCAAATCAAAGCGAACGCGCAATAATCTCCTTCATGATTTCGTTGGTACCGGCATAGATCCGCTGCACCCGCGCATCCGCCCACGCCCGGGCGATCGGGTATTCCCACATGAACCCGTAACCGCCATGCAACTGCACGCACTCGTCGAGCACCTTGCATTGCAAGTCCGTGCCCCAATACTTGGCCATCGCCGCTGTTGGCACGTCGAGCTTGCCTTGCAGGTGCAACTCCAGACAACGATCGACAAAGACCCGACCGATCTGAATCTCGGTCGCCATCTCCGCCAGTTTGAAGCGGGTGTTCTGAAAGTCAGCGATTGCCTTGCCGAATGCCTTGCGCTCGCGGGTGTAATCCAGCGTCCATTGCAGCGCAGCTTCAGCCGAAGCCAGCCCGCCAATGGCAACGGTAAGTCGCTCCTGGGGCAATTCCTGCATCAGGTAGGCAAAACCCATCCCTGCCTGCCCCAACAGGTTTTCCTTGGGCACCCGAACGTCCTGAAAGAATAGTTCCGAGGTGTCCTGAGCCTTCATGCCGACTTTTTCCAGGCGCTTGCCCTTGGCGAAGCCTGGGGTTTTGGCTTCCACTAGAAACAGGCTGGTGCCTTTCGCGCCAGCCTTGGGATCGGTCTTGGCCACGACAATCACCAGGTCGGCCAGATAACCATTGGTGATGAAGGTTTTCGAACCGTTGATCACGTACTCGTCGCCATCCAGCACCGCAGTGGTTTTCACCCCTTGAAGGTCGGAACCGGCACCGGGTTCGGTCATGGCAATCGCGGTGACCATCTCCCCGGACACCAGCTTCGGCAGGTATTTGTGTTTCAGCGCTTCACTGCCGTAATGCAGGATGTAAGGCGCGACGATGTCCGAATGCAGGGAAAAACCGATACCGGTCAGACCGAGACGGCCTATCTCTTCGATGACCACCGCGCTGTAGAGAAAGTCAGCACCCAGCCCGCCGTATTCTTCCGGGAGGTGCGAGCACAACATTCCCGCCTCCCCTGCCTTGTTCCATAGTTTACGGTCGATATAGCCTTGTTTTTCCCATTGTCCATGGAACGGCACGGCCTCTTTTTCGAGGAACGTTCGCACGCTGTCGCGAAAAAGTTCGTGCTCGGAACTGAACAATGTTCTGGGGATCATGCGGCACCTGTCGTTGTTGTTAGCCGGAATTGACCTTCAGAGACTAGCCTTGTATCCGATACAGGACACTGGACACATCAGACAAAAAATAAGACGATCCCGCCGTCTGGTGACCACTTTCCCCTATAAGAATAAAGTTGAATTATGTCTAACCAAGTCTCCACGCCCTTGCGGCGCGTCAGCATCCTGGCTATCGACCGGGTTTTCGCCTCCACCCTCATGCAAGCCAAGGATTTCTTCCACCTGGCCAGCCTGCGTTACGGCAAACAACTAGGCCACGGCCTGACTCCAGCGTTCGAAACCCGCCTGGTCAGTCCCGACGGCAAACCGGTGAACAGCTTCAGTGACGTGATCATGCCGGTGGACGGCGGTCTGGAAAACGCCGACATCATTGTCCTTCCAGCCTTTTGGGACGATTTCGACACCCTTTGCCAACGTTATCCACAGGTCCTGCCTTGGTTGCGCCAGCAACATGCTCGCGGCGCCGTGCTCTGCGGCGAAGCCACCGGGGTGTTCTGGCTGGCCGAGGCCGGGCTGCTCGACGGCAAGGAAGCGACCACTTACTGGCGCTTCTTCAATGCGTTTGCCGAACGCTTCCCACGGGTTCAGCTCAATCAGGACAAGCACCTGACCGACGCCGACAACCTGTATTGCGCTGGCGGCACCACCTCGGCCTGCGACCTTTACATCTACCTGATCGAACGCTTTTGCGGCGCCAACGTGTCCCAAGCCGTGGCGCGGGACATTCTCTATGAAGTACAGCGCAGCTACTCGCCGGGACGCATCGGTTTCGGCGGTCAGAAGCTGCACCAGGACGTGATCATCCTGCAGATCCAGCACTGGCTCGAAGAACACTTCGCTGACAAATTCCGCTTCGAAGACGTAGCTCGCGAGCACGGCATGAGCATCCGCAATTTCATGCGGCGCTTCCAGACCGCCACCGGCGACAAGCCGCTGCACTACCTGCAACGGCTGCGCATCGAAACCGCCAAGGGCTTGCTGTCCGGCAGCCGCAAGAGCATCAAGACCATCAGCTATGAAGTCGGTTACGACGATGCGAGCTTCTTCGCGCGGTTGTTTCGCCAACACACGGAATTGTCGCCGAACCAGTATCGGCAGCAGTTTCAGCAAGCGGCGTAGCCCAATACCGCAGGGATCCTTAGCCAGAGCCCTGCTGGTCTTTTCCCACGCTAAAAAACGAATAAAGAGTATCTGCAAGCCTTACTTGTCGCCTATACGCTGCGCGTTCAGAACCTCAACATCGTCCCTGAAAACACCATCAGGGAAGATCAACAGTGACTATCGGATCAAGCTACAACTACCCCTCCTATGCCACGAAGGATGCCGCTCGCCCAAAACGCTCGGCGGAAAACAAGTGGAAGGCCCGTTTCCCCAACCCGCCAGATTTGTGCTTCGACTATCGAGCATTGGTTGAACAGGGAAACGGCATCGCCAAGGCAACTGACCCACAACATAAAATTTGCATTATTGGCGCCGGCGTCACCGGACTGACTGCCGCCAGAGAACTGTATCGTTGCGGGTTCACCCATATCACCCTCATAGAACAATCCAGCCGCATAGGCGGCAGACACCTGACCGTTTCTGGAAGCCCGAACTCGGCGATGAGTCATACACCGTTTGAAATGGGGGCCATGCGCATGCCCTTCTTCAACCGGGCGGACGAGTCACCGACAGAGGGCCGGTCGCTGATGGCTTACTACGCCAAGGCGTTCGACCTGGCGTTTTCAGATTTTGCCAATCCCGGAAGCCAATGGGTCACTTCGACCGGGATCTATCTGCGAGAGGGCAGCATGGGCGGCGGACCGACTCCGCAGATGCTGATCTGGAAAAATGAAGATGGCCAGACACCACCTCCCGGTGAAGAACTGCAAAAGGTTTATGCAAAGTGGAAGGCCTTTGCCGATCGCATGACCCGGCACGTCGCAGAGGTTTACGCCAGTCAGGAATGGGAAGCCATGTGGGCCGCTATCGTCGAAAAATACGAGAGCGTTTCGTTTCGCGACCTGGTCAGCATGCCCGCCCTGCAAGCTTGGGATGAACGCTCTCCGGGGGACTTTGGCGGAATGGGAATGTCCGCGCAGGAGTCCGCGATCTTCTATGCCATTGGCATCGGCGACGGTAGCTGGGGGGCCTTTTACGATGTCTGCTCCCTTTATCCCCTGCGCACTGCCATTTTTGGATTCAGCAGCCAGCTGCAATTGATCCATGGTCGGGTCGACTCAACTGGCGATCCGCTGGATTCACCTTGCCTGCACAACGAAGCCGTTTTTGACTCGAGGGGGCTGAGTTTCGACAGGCCACGCTACATCGGACTTGCCGCGCTGGACGAATGCCTGCTGTTCATGAAAACCGACGAAACCGGAAAGTCCTTCTACGAGCACTGCCGGGAAAGAAACAACGGTTTGCTCATGGACTCATCCGTTACAAAACTTAAAAAACTGACGAACCAGAAAACACGCGTCTACTACAACTCGAAACATAGCCAACCCGAGCAAATCCAGGAGCACTACGATGACTTTGATTCGGTCATCATGACCCTTCCCTCCTGGCTGATCGAAACTCGCATCAAGCTTGAAAACTTCACACCACAGATGCTGCCGTTCGAGACGATCAATGCCTATAAAACCGCGCACTGGGAAACCAGTTGCAAAGTCTTCGCACCGCTAAAAAAATCCTTCCTTTCGAAAAACAGCAAAATCCCGCAGGCCATCGTCACTGACAGCTTCATTCACGACGTCTACACCTACCGCTACAACGAAAACTACAGCTATGACTGCATCCTTTTAAGTTACACATGGGAGGATGACGCCACCAAACTGGCCTCTTTCACCGACAAGGAACTGGTGAACAAGTGTGCCAAAGAGCTGGACCGGATCCTTATGCATTCCGCCAATATCCAGGAGAAAATCACTCCTTACATTGCCCTGGATCAAGCCGTGGTCCAACGCTGGATCACCGATAAAAATGCGCTGGGTTGTGCAAAGTTATACCGACCCGGCACCTACTACGACGCCGTCAGCCTGATGAAGTACAACCGGGACTTCGCGCATGTTTCAGGTCTGTATTTTTCCGGGGAGTCGTTTTCAGTCGATGCTGGCTGGACCGAGCCCTGCTTTCGGGGTGCCGTCGATGCGGTCATTCATATCTGCAACAAAACCGGCGCAGCCTTCCATGGCGGTTTTTCCATGAGCGACTATCCGCACTATAACGTCAGAACCTGATCAACTTCCTTGCCCTGGAGCCATGCACGACGTGCATTGGCTCTACGTTGGCGACCCTCCTGCCGAGCGCCTCGCGCAGTCATCTTGGGATACGGACTACACCCTAAACGGAAATGGCTGACTTACACGTTCTCGCTGATTCGACTCTCATAAGCACGCAATTAAACAGCGTGAATAACAATAAAAAGAGGTCATCGGGAATGAGCGAGCCAACAAGCCCTGTTCGTGTAGCAGTCGTGCAATTCGATCCACAAGTCGGCATGCAAAATCGCGAAGCAAATCTGCGTAACAGCCTGAAATTAGCGTTGGAAGCGGTAAATGACGGTGCGAATCTCATCGTCCTGCCCGAGCTTTCAAACACAGGTTACTTCTTCAAAACCCGACAGGATGCGTTCGATCATTCGGAGGCCGTTCCCAGCGGGCCGAGCGTGCAGAGCTGGATGGACTTTGCCCGCCAGCACAAGGTTTATCTGGTCGCCGGTTTGACGGAGCGCGACGGCATGCAGCTGTTCAACACCGGCGTTCTTGTCGGGCCTGACGGCTTCATCGGCAAGTACCGAAAAGCACATTTATGGAATCTGGAAAAATTGTGGTTCACGCCGGGCGATCTAGGCTTCCCGGTTTTCGACACCCCAATCGGTCGCATAGGGTTGTTGATCTGCTGGGATATCTGGTTCCCGGAAGTACCGCGCATTTTGAGCCAGCAAGGCGCCGACATTATTTGCAGCCTGAACAACTGGGTCTGGACCCCGCCGCCCCTGTTCGATGACGCCGGCAAGTGCATGGCGTCGTACCTGACGATGACGGCGGCTCACGTCAACAATGTGTTTATTGCGGCGGCGAGCCGGATCGGCGAAGAGCGAGGTGCACGTTACCTGGGTTGTTCGCTGATCGCGGGCACCAACGGTTGGCCGATTGGCCAGGTGGCTTCAGCGGACAAGCAGGAGATCCTGTTTGCCGACATCGACCTGACCAGCTCGCGCAGCGCGCCGATCTGGAACAACTTGAACGATTTGCATCGCGATCGTCGAGCCGATCTCTACGATCAAATGCTCGGTTACACCCAGCACCCTTGTCTGCCGCGCTGATAAGGGGAAATGACTGATGGAAACCGCAAACAAAAAACCGCAAAACCGACTTGCCGCCAGGTCACCGCTGGATACGGCGATCATCTGGCTGATGCTCGGCACGGCACTGTTGATCATCTGGCTTTCATTCACCTACCGGGCATCCTGGTCAGCCCATTGGCCAGACTACAGTCACATGGTATCGAGCCTCCCGGAACCGAGCGCCTGGATGCGTTGGGTCCTGGGAGACATCAGCGAGGTGGCGTTCTACAAACATGAGTTCGCTTCGATCGGGCTCCTTGCAGGCGCCTATCTGGCCTACTGGGCGAATCGAACGGGAAAAGCCTGGCAAGGTTTTACTATTTGCTACGGCAGCGGACTATGGCCGTGGCTCGTCACCAGCTCGTTGCTTGGCCTGTTGCTGAGCAACCTCCTGTGGGGCTGGACGGTGACGGCCACCCGTTGGCAACCCACGTTTGCCGCCTTTGTTTCATTGCCGGCGGCGATGGTGCTGATGTTTGGCGGAGGCTGGAAGGTCACGATCAATGGCGCAATCATGGGCGCCGTGTTCGTCACTCCGATGTGCTTGTTGATCGTCAATTACGTCTGCAATCCCCTCGGATTGCCAGCTGTAATCGGCAACGTCACGGGAATGGCAGTCGCCAGCGTCGGCGCTTTTCTGCTCTGCCGTTACCTGCCGAGCCTGGTGAAGTCCGACCCACTCAAGAAGCCGCCCGCCCCTGTGTCCGCACCCGTCATCACCAAGACGCCGGACTATGGCGTCGTATGGAGTCTACGCCGGGTGCTGGCCGATTTTTCGGAAGCGCCGTTCTTTGGCAATGAATGGGCCAGTCTCGGCTTGATCGCGGGCGCCTTGCTGGCTTACACCTTGAACCCGACGAGCCCGGTGTATGGCACGGGCTTGCTGCCCCAACTGATCGCCGCGCAGGCGTTGACCTCGGCGCTAGGAGTAGTGATCTGGCGTCAGCAATGGATATTGCGCGGCTGGTATCCCACCTATGTTCCGTTGGTGTCTGTCGTGCCGGCGGCCGTTCTGACGTACGGTGGCAGCTGGCAGGTCATCGCCTCAAGCGCACTGTTGGGAGCACTGATTGCGCCACCGCTGGCGTGCGCGATTGCCAAGCGGTTGCCGACCGACATGCACGGTTTCATCGGCAATGTATTGGCCATGGCCATCAGTACGCTGCTGATCATTCCGTTTATCGGACTGCTGATAGCCCGCTGACGAGCGTCGCGATTGGGCTGTATCTCGGACTCAAATCCGGATACAGCCACTTTTCATCATAAGCAAATGAGGTATCACATGGACCTGCCCAAACTGGCCATTGCGGCGCTCGGCGGCACCGTGAGCATGCAAGCCAGGAACGCCGGCGAAGGGGTAATCCCGACCGTCAGCGGCGAAACCCTGCTGGCCTCGGTGCCAGAGTTGGCGACCTTGGCACGGGTCACCGTAGAAACGCTCGGACTGTTGCCCAGTGCCTCACTGGATTTCGACTTTTTGCTGAGCGTCCTTTCCTGGGCGAAGTTTCAAATCAGGCAAGGTGCGGTGGGTGTTGTCATCACTCAAGGCACGGACACCCTCGAGGAAACCGCCACATTTTTTGACTATTTGTGGGAGCACGACGAGCCGTTGGTCCTGACCGGCGCCATGCGTTCGGCAGCCCAGGCAGGGGCCGATGGTCCGGCAAATCTGCTGGATGCTTGCCGGGTTGCACTGGCTGAAAGCAGCCGTCAACGAGGCGTTCACGTGGTGATGAACGGACAGATTCATTCAGCGAACGCCGTCCGCAAAACCGACTCATTGGCATTGCAGGCGTTTTCCTCCCCCATCGTTGGTCCTGCCGGCATGCTGGTGGAAAACACCGTCAACTATCTGCACCTGCCAGTCCAGCGCACGATCCTGCCGTTGCCACAGCTGACCACACAGAAGATTGCCCTGCTGGAAGCGTCGCTTTGCGCCGATACCCTGTTAATCGAGAACATCCTCGAACTGGGTTACGACGGGCTGGTGATTGCGGGTTTCGGCGCAGGACACGTTGGCGTGAGCTGGGCGGATGTCATTGAAACCATCGCCAGAAAAATCCCTGTCATCGTTGCCACCCGGACAGGTTCCGGCTCCACGGCTCAATCGACCTACGGATTTATTGGCAGCGAGATGGACCTGATCAGCAAAGGTGCATTGATGGCTGGATTTCTCTGTCCACGCAAAGCCCGAATCCTGCTGTGGCTGCTCGTCGGCTGCCAGCGACAAGATGAACTGGCACGCTTTCTCGTTCAAAACTGACACACAGCGCACAAAAAAAAGGGCCTGCAATGCAGGCCCTTTTTCATTTTTCAAAATATCCTACGGCTTGTGCGCCCGGGACAGGAACTCGTGGGACTGCATTTCCAACAGACGGCTGAGGGTGCGCTGGAACTCGAAGTTCAGGCGACCGCCGGTGTAGAGGTCTTTGAGCTCGACTTCAGCGGAAATGATCAGCTTCACGTTGCGGTCGTAGAACTCGTCGACCATGTTGATAAAGCGTCGGGCGATGTCGTCGGTGGTAACGCTCATTTGCTCGACACCGCTGAGCAACACGGCGTGGAAGATCTTGCCCAACTCGATGTAATCGTTCTGGCTGCGCGGGCCATCACAGAGTTCGCGGAAGTCGAACCAGGCCACGTCATCACAGGTGCGCAAGGCACGGATTTCGCGGTTCTCGATCATCAGCACGTCGTTTTCGATGGCTGCCGTGCATTCCGGCGTCAAGGCGCGGAAGCTTTTGCGCAGGCTTTCGTGGGACTCGTCGTCGAGCGGGAAGTGAAACAGCTCCGCTTGTTCAAGGTGGCGCAGACGATAGTCGACGCCGCTGTCAACATTGACGATGTCGGTGTTCTGCTTGATCAGCGCAATGGCCGGCAGGAAGCGCGCACGCTGCAGGCCGTCCTTGTACAGACCGTCTGGCACGATGTTCGAGGTTGCGACCAGGGTCACGCCGTTCTTGAACAGCTCTTCCATCAGCGTGCCGAGAATCATTGCGTCGGTGATGTCGGACACGAAGAACTCATCGAAACAAATCACCCGGGCTTCGTCGGAGAAGCGTTTGGCGATGATGGTCAGCGGGTTCTTCTCGCCGCCGAGGGTCTTCATCTCCTCGTGCACGCGCTTCATGAAGCGGTGGAAGTGAGTGCGGACCTTTTCCTTGAACGGCAGCGCTTCGAAGAAGGTGTCGACCAGATAGGTCTTGCCGCGACCGACGCCACCCCAAAAGTACAGACCCTTGACCGGCGCCGCGTCTTTCTTGCCAAACAGTTTGCCGAACAGACCCGGTTTGCTGTGCGAGGCCGCGACCAGATCGTCGTATAGGCGCTGCAAATGACGCACTGCAGTTTCCTGCGAAGCGTCATGGAAGAATTCCGGGCGTTTCAGATCAGCTTGATATCGTTCTAGGGGCGTCATAATTCGTTAGCAAGGCAACAAAAACGGGCCGTCACTGTAGCGACGGCCCGGGGGAATGGCAATCGGCCCTTGGTCGGACCGAGCCGTTGATTATTCCTGAACCGGCGTCAGGGCAACCCGCAAGGTGTCGATGGCGACGTCGCGAGCGGCGTCGTCAGCAAAAGTCGGGCTGTCGGCCACGCACTCGCCTTCCAGCCAGACGCTGAAACTGCGGTCTTCACTGCGCACATCCAACGGCTGACCCGATTGCAACTGCTTGGTCACTTGACCTGCGGTTTTGCCGTCGGCGAAGTTGCGCGACAGCAGCAGCTGCTCGCCATCGGCCGCCAGCAGACGGAAACGGAAACTGCTGTCTTCTTCGCGGAAGCTGACAAAACGCGCGGCTTTCGCGGTTTTCTTCTTGGTGGCGCTCGCGACTTGGGTCTGAGCGACGAAAGAGCGCAGGCCAACCGCTTCACGCAGTTCGTGGAGGAACGGTGTCGCCACCGAGCGAGCCTTTTTGGCACCGATCTGCAGGATGTCTTCCAGGTCTGCCGGACGCTCAATCAGCTTGTAATAGCGATCGCGGGACTCGCCCAGTTCGTTGTCCAGCAGCTGGAACAGACGATTCTTCGCCTCGCCCCAACCCAGACCCTGCAGCAGTTCGCTGCGGAATTCGTCGGCCTGCGCCGCTGTGGCGAACGCCTGGAACAGGGTGAACAGGTGCGAATTGTCCGGATCTTTCGCCTCGCCTGGCGCACGGGAGTCGGTGACGATCCGCGAAATGGCGTCCTTCATGTCCTTGGCGCTGCTGAACAACGGAATGGTGTTGTCGTAGCTCTTCGACATCTTGCGACCGTCGAGACCTGGCAGCGTCGCGACGCTTTCTTCGATCAACGCTTCGGGCATGGTGAAGAATTCTTTGCCCTGACCGAACAGATGATTGAAGCGCTGGCCAATGTCACGGGCCATTTCCACGTGCTGGATCTGGTCACGACCGACCGGCACCTTATGGGCATTGAACATCAGAATGTCCGCCGCCATCAGCACCGGGTAGCTGTACAAGCCCATGGTGATGCCGGCGTCCGGGTCTTCGCCGGTTTCGACGTTCTTGTCCACCGAAGCCTTGTAGGCGTGGGCACGGTTGAGCAGACCCTTGGCGGCAACACAGGTCAGCAACCAGGTCAGCTCGGGAATTTCCGGGATGTCGGACTGGCGGTAGAAGGTCACGCGGTCCACGTCCAGGCCACCGGCCAGCCAGGTCGCGGCGATTTCCAGACGCGAGCGCTGGATGCGCAGCGGGTCATCGCATTTGATCAGGGCGTGGTAGTCGGCCAGGAAGTAGAACGAATCGGCATTGCTGTCACGGCTGGCGACGATCGCCGGGCGGATGGCGCCGGCGTAGTTGCCCAGGTGCGGCGTGCCGGTGGTGGTGATGCCGGTGAGGATACGGGTACGAGTCGTCATGGGTAATCGCTTGTCAGACTGCAATCAATTCGAAAGACGCGGCAGGATCAGATCCTTGAGATCGGTCAGCTTGCCATGAAAAAAGTGTCCGCATTCTGCCACTTTCAGCAGCTCATGGGGGCGCTCGAGTTTCTCGGACCAGTCGTAGACAGCTTGCGGATCGATCACTTCGTCGGTTTCCGGCTGGATCAGGGTCAACTCGCCGTGCTGCGGCAGTTGATCCTGATCACCCAGGCGCATGACCGCTGGCGCCACCATGAACAAATGCTTAAGTTGTTCACCCTTGGCTTCCAGGCGTCCACCGAGACTTGCGGCAACAAAACCGCCGAAGGAGAAACCGAACAGTGTCAGCGGCAAATCTGGATGTTTGGCCCGCAGCCATTCGGCGACCGCTTGAGCATCGTCAATTTCACCCGTGCCCATATCGTGGGTGCCTTCGCTGGCACCGACGCCGCGATAATTGAAGCGCACAGTAATCAAACCGGCATCGCGCGCGGTGCGCTGCAAGGTCGAGACGACTTTGTTGAGCATAGTGCCGCCCTGCACCGGGTTCGGATGGCAGATCAGCGCCAGGCCGCGGGGCTGGTCGTTGTCCAGGCTCTCGTTATTCAGCCCCTCGTTATTTAAGTACAGTGCTTCCAATTGGCCGACCGGGCCATCAATCACTACAGGGGTTTCGCGCATAAGCAAGGAAGGAACTCCGTGACCTCGAATCGGGTCGACTCGTCTAGCAAATTGTCTGTGCCAATCTATTGCGAGTGAATCGCGGTATACAGCGCAGGTTCGAGCCGTTAACGTAAAGCAAAGCCGTTTATAGAGGAAGGACTCGTGGAACACTCGCTCTTAGTTTGGTTGTTGCCGACTCTTGCCCTGGTTGTGGGTGTCGCCATTGGATTCCTGATCGCTCGCCTGGTGCCGAATGCCGCTCCTAGCAGCACACAACGTCAGCTGGATGACGTTCAGGAACGTTTCGACAGTTATCAGAACGAGGTGGTCACCCACTTCAACAGCACTGCAACCCTGGTCAAGAAACTGACTCAGAGCTATCAGGAAGTGCAGGATCATCTCGCCGAGGGTGCCAACCGCCTGGCCCTGGACGAGCAGACTCGTCAACGCTTGCTGGCCTCCCTGCACGCCGATGCGGCAGTGGCCCCACGGGAACGTCTGACGCCACCGCGCAATCAGGAGCCGCCTCGTGATTACGCCCCCAAAGCCCCGAACGCGCCGGGCATGCTCGACGAGCATTACGGCCTGAAGAAGTAATCAGGTTTCGCGCGATACAAAAAAGCCCGCCCGATCTGTTGAGGATCGGGCGGGCTTTTTACGCCGGGGGTTCAGTCAGGCTGTTACTGGTACTGCTGAGTCGGTTGCTGATATTGCTGACCCGGAATCGCCTTCAGGTTGACCTCGACCCGACGGTTCTGCGCCCGGCCATTGACGTCGCCGTTATTGGCAATCGGGTTATCCGGCCCGGCACCGCGAGCCGACAGGTTGGCACCGCTCACGCCTTGCGACGTCAGGTAAGTCGCCACGCTCTGGGCGCGACGCTGGGACAGGTCCATGTTGTGCTGTCGGGCGCCGGTACTGTCGGTGTAACCGACGATCTCGATCTGATTCTGGCTGAACTCCTTGAGCGAGCCTGACAGATTGTTCAGCGGCTGGTAGAAACTCGACGCGATGTTCGCCGAATCGGTAGCGAAGGTGATGTTGCCCGGCATGATCAGTTTGATCTGATCGCCCTGGCGCTGCACTTCCACCCCGGTGTTGGCCATGCTGGCGCGCAGCTTCTTCTCCTGCTGGTCGGCGTAATACCCGTAACCGGCGGCTGAAGCACCTACCACTGCGGCGCCAATCAGCGCGCCCTTGCCACGGTTGTCGTGACCGATGGCGGCACCGGCCAACGCACCGGCCAGAGCGCCGAGGCCACCGTACTTGGCGGTTTTGCTCATGCCTGTGGAGCCACCGTCGGCCTGCCCCTGATTGTCGTAAGGGTTAGGCGAGGCGCAGCCAGACAACAAGGCCACGGCAGTAGCGACAATAATCAAACGACGCTTGGTGAACATGAAGAGCTCCTGATTTTTGCATTCTGTGGTGCAACGGACCAAGGCATTAAACCTTTGCGGGCGTTGGATCATTGCGGATGAAAAAAATTCCACGGCGCCCCTTACATCAGCAGAAATCAGGCCCGCACAAAAGGGTTTTCGCGCATTTCATCGCCCAGACGCGTGTCCGGACCATGCCCGGTCACCACTGTCGCCTCTTCATCGAGGGTGTACAGCCGCTGCTTGATCGACCGCACGATGGTCGCCTGATCGCCACCCCACAAATCCGTGCGCCCTACCCCGCGACGAAACAACGTGTCACCGGCAATCAGCAGCTTAGCCTCTGAAAACCAAAAGCTCATGGAGCCCGGCGTATGACCCGGCGTGTGCAACGCTACGCCGCAACCGCACGCCAGCTCTTCATCATCGGCTAACCAGCGATCCGGCGATGGTACCGGCACGTATGGCACACCGAACATCTGGCACTGCATCTCCAGGTTGTCCCAGAGAAATTGATCTTCTTTATGCAAATGCAGGGTTGCGCCGGTCTTCTCCTTCAACTGACCGGAAGCCAGGAAGTGATCAAGGTGCGCATGGGTGTGAATGATGCTGACCACCTTCAGGCCCAGTGCGTCGAGCCGCGCGAGGATCAGTTCGTGATTGCCTCCAGGATCGACCACGATGGCCTTCTTGGTGATCGGATCGCCGATGATCGTGCAGTTGCACTGCAGAGGGCCGACGGGGAAGGTTTCGCGGATGAGGGCTGTATTCGGGGTTTGCATGGGTTTAATCCTGGTGCCAAGGCTGGGTACTGCGGTTGTGATCCGCAAAATTGATAGGTTATCCTCGCGCCGCGCCTATTTTGAAACAAGACGGCAGGAAGCCAATGCCCCCTTCAATGGAACACGTGCTCGTCGATAAAAGCGTCCTTTTTCTGGACCCGGACATTATCAACCGCATTCGCGGCAAGAAGGGTCTGCCCTTTATCGCCCACTCCGATCTTCTGGAGCCGTATCGATCCGCGCCAGCACGCTCGCTCAACCAAGAGAGCATCGTTGTGCGCTGGTTCAAACGACTCTTGAAGCGTTTTTTGTAACGCTCAGCTCAAAAGGATAATCCCATGCAAGAAGGCTATCTTAACCATGCCTGAGATCCCGGTAGATTTGCGCTGTAAAACGGCCTGCGCGTTTGTGGCAGGACAGACTCAAACGCCTTGCCAGGACTATGTTGCGGCCAGAGAGTCCAACGAGGTGACCTGCATTTCGTTGGCCGATGGGGCTGGCTCCAGAGCTAGATCCGAAATCGGCGCCCAAGTAGCAGTCACGGCTACCCTGGCCTTTGTCTGCAAAAACTTTGAAAGCCTCTGGCAAAACATGGACAAACACAATGCGAAGGCAGCCCAGCGACTGGTTAATCGCTGCCTGGACGCGTTCAGACGCAAATCTGCAAAGCTCGGCGGCGATATCAGCGACCTGGCTTGTACCTTGTCGTTTGTCGCTTACTCACGAGGCCGCTACCTGGCAGGCCACTTGGGCGATGGCGTCATCGCAAGCGTTAATGCGGACGGACAACTTCAGGCCCTTTCTCATCCAGAAAATGGCGAGTTCGCTAATACCGCCCTGTTTCTGACTGACCATAAAGCGGCGTCGCAGCTCAGGTTGTACCGTGGGCAAATCGAAGCCCTGACTGGCTTCGCGATCATGAGCGACGGCACCGCAGAAAGCCTCTATCACAAATCCAGCGGCGTCCCCGCCCCGGCGGTCCAGACGCTGCTGGAGTGGAATGCAACGTTACCCAGAAAAAAAATGCGGGAAGTGTTGGGTGACAACCTGCAACAGTCCATTGCCAGTAAAACCGGAGATGACTGCTCCATAGGTTTACTGTCAATTCTGAACCACTCCATCGACGTGGGGCAGACATCCGGAGTGACTGTCTCAAAGGAGAAATGACCGAAAACCTCTGATCGGTGGTCTTCAAACGGCGATTACTGCAATACGCCCAATTCTTTCGCCCTGGCGACCGCTTGGGTGCGCCGTTCAACCCCAAGCTTGCTGTTGATATGGCTGGCATGGGTTTTCACCGTGTGCAGCGAAATAAACAGTTGATCGCTGATTTCCTGATTCGAACAGCCCTGGGCGATCAGTCGCAGGACGGCCATTTCCCGCGCACTGAGTTGTTCGGCCGCGGCGGATGACTCCGCTGCGGGACGGGCTGTCACTGCCGGAAGTTTTTCTGAAAGGCTCAATGAAACGGGGGTCGGCACACCGAGTTGAAGTTGGTTACGCAGCCAGTCCGGATGTTCAGCCAACAACCCGTCAAACGGTTGCAGCACACCACCGGCCGCCGCCTCCAGGGCTTGAGCCAACGCTTTGCGGGCCTCGGGTTCGCGCCCGCCCCCCAGCAACAACGTCACTTTCTGAGTCAACGCCATCACGCTGAGCATCTGCCTGCCGGTTTGCTGCCCATGCTCAAGCAACGCATTCAACCGTCCTTCGGCCAGCATCGGCTGCCCTTGAATGACCTCCAGCAAGGCCTGCTGCAACTCGATATGCAGCGGCAGTTGCGGATGGAACTCAGGAGGCGCTGCAGCGTGTTCGCCGTTATAGGTCTGGCCCAAGCGAGCGAGCCAGGCTTCGGCCAGATCGGTACGACCCTGGGCTAGCCAGAGCTCGCATTTGACCAGCGTAATCATCGCCAGGTAGTAAATCGGCGGTACGTCCCAGATGTGCATCAAGCGCTCGGCTTCGGCGAGTTCGGCAAAGGCTTTGGCGAATTCGCCACTGCTGCCCTCAAGCCTGGCAATCACGCAGTGACCGATCAATACGCTGATGTCGCGACAGGCTCGTGCTTCACTCAAACCGGCTTGCAAACGTGCCCGTGCAGCTTGCGGTTGCAAGCGCAGGGCCAGTAAAAAGCCCTCGTACAAGGTCAGTCGGGCGCGCACCGCATAGAGCCGTTGCGGGGATAACTGTTGCAGGCGTTGCAGCCCCTGACGCACTTCATCCAGCGAACGAAGGATTTCCCCTCGCGCTTGCAGCACGCGAGCCCGGTCGTAATGGGCCAGCGCTTCGAACAGCGGGTTGCCAACCCGTTGCGCCAACTCCAGAGACTCACGGTTCAACCCGCGTGCGCGCCACAAGTCGCCGTCGGCAATGGCCAGGTTGGACAGGGTCGAGAGGCACATCAGGCGTTGCCCGTAGCGTTTGGCCGGCAGGCTCTCCTGCGCTTCGGTGCAATAGAGCAACGTCAGTTCGCGATTGCCGCGCCCGCGAGCGATGATTCCGCTCAGGGCCAGCCATTGCGCCAGCATGGATTTTTGCGCAGTGGCTGACGGGGCCGGCAGGAAGCGGCTCAAATGACTGGCCAGTTCCTCGGCGGCGTCCAGCTGACAAGCCAGCCCCAACGCCCAGCTGTACAGCACGATCAGCCGTGGCGTGCTGATCAGCAGGCTGTCGGGCAAGTCCATTTTCCAGCGCAGCAACATGCCGACGTTCTGTTCGGCCAGCAGTTGTTCTTCGGAGAGGTTCTGGACCAGGTTCGCCGCGACATCCAGGTGCCCGGCACGCAACGCCTGCTCGACCGCCTCATCGAGCAGCCCCTGGGCATTGAACCATCGACAGGCACGCAGGTGCAGGCTGGCCGCCGGCACCATTGCCTGAGTCGTAGGCCGGGTGCGCAGCAGGTCGGAAAACAAATGGTGGTAGCGATACCAGTGACCGTTTTCATCCAGTGGCACCAGGAACACTTGATGGGCCAGCAGAAAACGCAAGATCTCGGCACTGTCATGGGCTTCGCGAACGGCGTCGCACAGTTCGCTGCAAAAGCGTTCCTGGGGTGCTGTGTCGTAAAGGAATGACTGCACCTCGGCGGGCAGACAATCGATGACTTCTTCGAGCAGGTAATCGCGGATCAGCCCTTCCCCGCCATGCAGCGTCTGCGGCAAAGTACCCTGAGTGCCCGCTTCGGACGCCGCCAGCAGCCAGAAACGCAGCCCGGCGACCCAACCTTCGCTGCGCTGGATGAGGCTCTCCAGCGCTTCGCCGCGCAAGGAACTGCTATGACGATCAAGCAGGGTCAAGGCTTCATCGTGAGTCAGGCGCAAGTCCTGTTCATTCAACTCGAGCAGCTGCCGTGACAGCCGCAGGCGCGCCAGATGCCAGTCCGGCCGCTGCCGACTGGTGACCATGACCAGCAAGCCGTCAGGCAGATGATTGAGGAAAAATTGCAGGCAGCGGTCGAGAACCGGGCCCTGCGCTAGATGGTAGTCATCAAGCACCAATAGCAAAGGCGTGCTCGATGCCAGGTGCACAGCCAACTCATCAAGCAAACCGTCCAGCCATTCTTCAAAGGCAAACGGCTGATGCCGCTGCCGCATTTTCAGCAATCCCAGGGACTGGCTGCCGAGTTGCGGATAATAGTCCTGGAGGCCTTCAAGCAACCGCTCAAGAAAACGCCCTGGATCGCTGTCTCGCGGACTCAACCCCAGCCACAGACTTTGCCAATGAGCCGGCAAGCCCTGACAGAACTCCACGGCCAACGAACTTTTGCCAAAACCTGCCGGTGCGCTGACCAGCAACAGCCTGCCCCCGAGCCCCGCACTCAGGCGCTCGCACAGACGAGGCCGCAGCACATGGCCGTCGGGCAACGGAGGCCGAAAAAAGCGCCCGCCCAGTGCCACGACGGCAACGCTTGCAGGGCCCGGGTGTGGGGACAGATCAGTCATGGCCGGCTCTTGTTTGAATGGCGGTTGGCGGCGTTGCAGATGTCCGCAGCCTAGCGGTAAACGAAGAGGGAATGAAGGTTATTGCTACAAATGGCTACAAAAATAATACAAGCAAAGGTATCCGCCTGATCCGAGCTTACCTACAACGATCGTTATGAAATTAAAAAAAACGCCCCGAACCAGTCGGGGCGTTTCTCGAGGATGCGGCCTCTGTTCAGTACCGCTTAGCGAACACCCTCCTGGCGCAGCGCGGCCGGAGTGAAGTCGCTGGTGGTGGCGGTGAAGCCGAAGTCGTACGCCGATTTCTCTTCGTTCTTCATGCCCAGTGCCAGGTAGCGGCCCGATTGCA
The DNA here is from genome assembly GCF_054897825.1 of Pseudomonas sp. ZS1P83. Lineage (NCBI taxonomy): Bacteria > Pseudomonadati > Pseudomonadota > Gammaproteobacteria > Pseudomonadales > Pseudomonadaceae > Pseudomonas > Pseudomonas sp. ZS1P83. Next base: position 259,294 of record NZ_CM142706.1, on the reverse strand, counting down.
GGTCGTACAAGGTTTCCAGGGTGTACCACGGCACCTGAACGTTGTAGTAGTTCTGGGAGTGAGCTTCCGCCACACGCCACAGTTGATTACGACCGTCGTAGTGGTCGATCACCGCTGCTTGCCAGGTGTCTTCGTCGATGTAGAAGTCGCGTTTGGCGTAGATGTGACGCTGACCTTCCTTCAAGGTCGCCACCACATGCCAGACCCGGCGCAGCTCGTAACGAGCCAGGTCCTGGTTGATGTGACCGGCCTTGATGATGTCGTCGTACTTGAGTTGAGGCGAGTCGAGCTTGTAACTGTCGGAGGCGATGTACATCTCTTTCTTGCCTTCGAGCTTCCAGTCGTAACGATCCGGCGCGCCGTTGTACATGTCCAGGTTGTCGGAAGTACGCAGGCCATCCGCCGCAGTACCCGGCCCGTCATAGGACACTTGTGGCGCGCGACGCACGCGACGTTGACCGGCGTTGTAGACCCACGCCGAACGCGGCTCTTTAACCTGGTCGAGGGTTTCGTGCACCAGCAGCACCCCACCGGCCAGACGTGCCGGCGCGGTCACTTTCTGCTTGAAGTAGAACAGGATGTTGCCCGGGTTCGCCGGATCGTAATCCTTCATCTTGTCGCGGAACACGAACTGGTCCTGGAAGTACACCAGGCTGTACGAGCCGTTCGGCTGCGGCGTGGCCTGGGTCACCAGACGGGTCACGCTGCCACCGCGATAGCGGGTGATGTGGTTCCAGATGACTTCGACGCCGGTCTTCGGAATCGGGAATGGAACTGCGGTTTCGAAGTTCTCCAGACCGTTGCCGCCGGACACCAGATTAGTGGCGGTGGCGTTTTTCTTGATGGAGGCAAACACGGCATCCGGCACGGTGGCGCCGCGATGGGACGGGTAAACCGGCATCTTGAAGGTTTCCGGGTAGCGCTTGAACATCGCGTACTGGCCCGGTGCGAGCTTGTCCTTGTACTGGTCGACGTTCTGCGCAGTGATGGTGAACAGCGGTTTTTCACTGGCGAATGGGTCGGACAGGAAGCCTTTGCCGTCGACGTTGCCGGCGTTTTTCGCCATCGGTTTCCAGGCCGGGATAGACCCGTCAGCGTTGCCCGCCATCTCGGCGCCCATCGGGGTCAGGCTCTTGCCCAGTTTGTCCGCTTCGGCCGCAGGGACCGCCGCCATGACACCGGTCGCCAGCAGCGAAAGCCCCAAAACACCGATGTGGAACAGACTCTTGGTTATTTTCATATGTGTGTTCGTCCTGAAAATACAGTGCTTAGAAGTTCACGCCGACGCTGAGCGCAACGAAGTCGCGGTCATCCACGGTTGTGTACTTGCCGTCGAAGAAGTTGGTGTACGCCAGGCTTGCGGTGTAGGTGTTCTGGTATTCGGCATCAACGCCCAGGCTGACCGCTTTGCGACCTTCCTCGAAGTTGCCGCCAGGGCCTGGCGAGTAACCTTCAACGTCATGGGACCAGGCCACGTTCGGTTTGAGGTTCACACCGGCAAATACGTCGTTGTATTCCCAGATGGCACGACCGCGGTAACCCCAGGAGTTTGCGGTGGTGAATCCGTCGTTTTCGCAGTAGCGGCTCACGTTGTTTTGCGCGCCGCCTGCCAGGGTAGAGGTGTTCAATGCCACGCACTGACCACTCGGCAATGGGCCAGGGCCGTAGCTCGGGTCACGACCGTAACGCGCTTTGGAGTTGCTTTCCAGACCGCCAACGTGAGTAAAGCCGACCTCGCCCACCAGGGTCAGTCGCTCGGCGCCCATCACCTGGTCGAAGAAGTGAGTAAGGGTCGTCTGGAGCTGGGTCACTTCCTTGCGGCGATAGCCTTTTTGATCCTGCCCTGGCGTACCCTGGAGCACGGAAACGTTAGGGTTCAGAGGCGTCAGACCGGAAAAGAGAATGTCGGTGGTGTTGAGCTGAACCGGCGCATTCGGCCGATAGCTGACCTCACCACTCCACGCAGTACCTGTCGGTAACGTGGTGGAGAAGCTCAAGCCATACAGGCGAATATCTTCAGGGTACTCGACGTAGTAGCTGGAGTTACCGGCCACATTCAATGGCAACAAGGTCGGTGCCAGGTTACGCGCGACAGCGAGAGGAACACCCCTGGCCACCAGCGAGCCCACCAGGCCCGCCGCGCTGTAAGCGCTCGCCGGAGCACCTTTGCCGCTGAAAATCGGCGCACGGCTGTGGTAGTTCATGAAGTAGGCGCCGAACTCGGTGTCCAGCGGATCGAACATGTATTTGAAGGACACGCCAAATTGACCGCTGTCACGGGCATCGCGATCCGGACCGCGACGAACGATGACACCTTCATCCGGGTCACCCCAGGTCACGCCCCTGGCAGCGAGTGTGTTGATCGTGGCATTACGCAGCGAAGCCGGCAGCCTCGCAGCCGTCAATGCGCTGTTGAGTCCGTTACGGGTGCGCAGTACGGCCAGGTTGTTGTCGCAACCATCCGAAATCACGTCCGGTTGCGAGAAAAAGGTGCCGCAGTTGTCGGTAACGGTCTGGTCCCATTCGAGCTGGTAGAAGGCTTCGGTCGAGAGGTTCTCGGTGAGGCTCTGCGAGACGTAGAACATGTTGACCGGGATCAGGCCTTCCTTGATCTCGGCGCCGGGGCGACGAAACGCGGAGACGTCGATCGGGTTGATCGAGTTGATACCGCCGCCGATGAAGGTACTTTCGCCCCAACTCACTACTTGCTTGCCCAAACGCACGGAGCCTGGCTGATCGGCAACGGAGTAGTTGTGGTAGACGAAGGCGTCGAGGATCTGACCGCCTGAGGACTTGGCGCCTTCCTTGCGGCCGTCATTGCTGACGTTCTTGAATTCCAGGTCTTCGTTTTGCAGCGCGAAGTCGTACCAGTATTTACCCCGCACGAAGACACCGGTGTCGCCATATTTCAGTTCAAGGTCATGGATGCCTTTGAAGATTTTCGAAAAGGCTTGCCCACTCTTGAAGTTCAAGTGACCGTCATCGGAAGTCTGGGACAGGCCATGCCCTCCGTTGTTGACACCGATGAGGTTCTTGTTCGGCGACTGGGTCGAAACACTCATACCCAGGGAGAGAGACGAGTCGAACTGACCTTCGATTTCACCAACATTGAAACTGACGCCGAATGCTGGCCCGGCGAGCGTAGAGGCAAGACTGACCGCCAGGGGCAGTTTAGCCCGGCGCCAGAACTGGTTTACTGATGTCATCGACGCTACTCCATGTGCATTATTGTTATGGCAGTGAGCACTTCTAAAAACGCTGTGGATGACAGGGAGCCAAAGGGTCCCTAAGTCATTCCAAAGATGCATCGCCCCGTTTTGTGCGTTTGCTCCGTTCTTAAAAATCCTTGAGCGGACTATAGCCAGCAGGTAGTACTGCTTGATCCCTCTAAAGTGTGATTTGCAGTTGCCAGCCACTCTGGAACAGTCCTTTGCCAAGCCGACACCCATCGGCCCGGCAAGGATGGCTGAAAATTCAGATTAAACAAGCCAAGCGCTTGCTTGGTGGGGCTGGCGTGCCCTTTCGGGCACGCCAAATGACGCTTAAAGCGTCGAGAGGAAGGTGCTGTTGTTGGCTTGCCATTCGGTGATGTCGACGCGAATACGCTTCTTGTCGAGCTTGCCGACACTGGTCTTGGGAATTTCAGTAACAAGAGCGATCTGGCTCGGGATGGCCCACTTGCTCAGGTGTCCCAATTCCACGAATGGCTTGAGGTGCTCCTTCAGCTCCTTCGCCCCGATCACATGGCCTTCGCGGACCACCAGCAGTGCGAACGGACGCTCGCCCCACTGCGGATCGGCGATCCCCACCACTGCTACTTCGCGTACCGCCACGTGGCGACTGATCAGGTCTTCCAGGTCCAGTGAGGAGATCCACTCGCCACCGGTCTTGATCACGTCTTTGATTCGGTCGCGAATATCGATCACACCCATGCTGTCCAGGGTCGCTACATCACCGGTATGCAGCCAGCCCCCGGCCCAGAGCTCGGCGCCCTTTTGCGGTTCGTTGAAATAGCCCTCGGTGAGCCACGGCGCACGCAGCACCAGTTCGCCTTGGGTCTCACCATCGGCGGGCAGGAAGTTGCCGTCGGTATCGACGATCGCCGCTTCCACCAATGGTCCTGGCACACCGGCCTTGATCCGATACGTGGTGCGTTCGTCTTCGGTGCCGGCCATCAGCTCATCGTTGAGGTGCGCGCACGAGATCAGCGGTCCGGTTTCCGACATGCCGTAAGCGGCGGTCAGCTGAATGCCATTGGCCTTGGCGGCTTCGTACAACGTGCGGTTCAACGCACTGCCGCCGATCACAATTTTCCAGCCACCAAAGTCGGTACCTTGCGCGGCCTTCGAATTAAGGAGCATTTGCAGAATGGTTGGCACGCAATGGGAAAAAGTGACCTTCTCCTTGCGCCACAGCTCCACCAGATATTCAGGGTCATAACGACCGGGATAGACCTGCTTGAGCCCGAGCATGGTCGCCACATACGGCAGGCCCCAGGCGTGCACGTGGAACATCGGGGTGATCGGCATGTAGACGTCGTTGGTGCCCAGCAAACGCACGCTGTCGATGGCGCCCATGATGGTCGACACGCCCATGGTGTGCAGCACCAGTTGCCGATGGGTGAAATACACGCCTTTGGGATTACCGGTGGTGCCGGTGGTGTAGAACGTGGTCGCGACCGAATTTTCGTCGAAGTCCTGGAAGTCGTACTGCGTGCTCGCGGCCGCCAGCAACTGTTCGTACTCGCCGATCAGGTTCGGCAAGTCGGCGGGACTCGAAGGCAAGTCGGTCAGCAGCAGGGTTTTCTCCACCGTGGTCAAGTGCCCGGCAATGGCCTGGTACAACCCGACGAACTCGCTGTTGACCAGCACAAAGCGGTCCTCGGCATGGTTCATGGTGTAGAGGATTTGTTCCGGCGACAGGCGCACGTTGATGGTGTGGATCACCGCGCCGATCATCGGGATGGCGAACATGCATTCCAGATAACGATGGCTGTCCCAGTCCATCACCGCCACGGTATCCCCGGCCTTGACGCCGGCCGCCGTCAGCACGTTGGCCAGCCTTGCAACACGTTCAATCAGGGTCGGATAGCTGTAGCGCAACTGGTCACGGTAGATGATCTCGCGGGTTTTCTCATAACGAGCGCCGGACATCAGCAGCCGTTTAATCAGCAGCGGATACTGGTAAGCGCCTTCGGCTGGGGGGATAACGCGAGTCTGCAACATAAGAGTCCTTTTTCTGACTGCACGGTCGTGGCTGAAAGTAAGCACTTTAGTGACCTTGGACGCCCGCCAAATCAGCCAAAGGAATGATTTGTAACATCGGACAAATGCTAGCTTTGCGCCAGCATTTGCACGAATTCGCCGACTCACTCCTTTGTAGGAGCCGGCTTGCTGGCGAATAAGACGACGCGGTTCGCCAGACACACCGCCTTCGCTGGCAAGCCAGCGCCTACAAGGGTTGCGATCGTTCGATCAATGCATCTCGGTAAACGCGAGTTTGACACCGATGGCGATCAGTACCGCGCCCATGGTCCGGTCGAACCAGTGGCCCATCCGGGCAAAAGCGGCGCGCACGCGCTGCTGGCTAAACAGCATCGCCACCAGGCAAAACCACACAGCGGTGGCCACCGCGAGGTAGACGCCGTAGCCAGCCTGTACCGCCAGTGGCGTATGCGGATTGATCACCACGGTAAACAGCGAGAGGAAGAACAGCGTCGCTTTCGGGTTCAGACCGTTGGTCACGAAACCCGACGTGAAGGCGCCGCGAGCAGTGCGCTCACCCGCTTCCTTGTGCAGATCTTCCGCCGCAGGTTGGGCCGGCTGTGCTCGCAAGGCCTTGAAGCCGATGTACAGCAGATACGCGGCGGCAGCCCATTTCAGGGCATTAAACAACACGATCGACTGGGACACGATCAGGCCAATGCCTAGAAGCGAATAGCCAACGTGCAGGAAAATCGCCGTGCCGACACCCAGCGCCGTCCAGGTACCCGCTTGACGACCATGGGTCACGCTCTCACGCACCACCACGGCAAAGTCCGGGCCGGGGCTGGCCACGGCCAGCAGGTGAATCAGGGCAACGGTCAAAAACTCTGTCCAGTACATGGGGGGATCCTTTTGGCCAAGCGTAACTGTTTGTTTCATCTGGTAGGCTCGGCAGATTACGCCTTCAGTTCACTGCACAAAAGGTACAGTTGATGACGAACACTCACCGCGCCGTTTTCCTCGACCACCCGTCCCTGGACCTGGGTGACCTCGACCTCAGCCCGCTGCAAGAGTGTTTCAGCGACTTACAGCTTTTCGCCCAGACCACGCCGGACCAGGTGATCGAACGCCTCAAGGGCGCCACCGTCGCCATCAGCAACAAGATCCTGATCGATGCCGCCGCCATCGCTGCCAGCCCCGAGCTGAAGCTGATCCTGATCACCGCCACCGGCACCAACAACGTTGACCTCGCGGCTGCCCGCGCCCACGGGATTACCGTCTGCAACTGCCAGGGTTACGGCACGCCGTCGGTGGCGCAGCACACGATCATGTTGCTGCTCAATCTGGCAACGCGCCTGGCCGATTATCAAAAGGCTGTCGGCGAAGGTCGCTGGCAGCAGGCGAAACAGTTTTGTCTGCTGGATTACCCGATTGTCGAACTGGAAGGCAAAACCCTCGGTCTGCTCGGTCATGGCGAACTGGGCGGCGCGGTCGCCCGACTGGCCGAAGCCTTTGGTATGCGCGTACTGCTCGGCCAGATTCCCGGGCGCCCTGCACGGCCGGATCGTTTGCCACTGGATGAGCTGCTGCCGCAGATCGACGCGCTGACCTTGCACTGTCCGCTCAACGAACACACCCGCCACTTCATCGGAGCCCGTGAGCTGGCTTCGATGAAACCCGGTGCGTTCGTGGTCAACACCGCACGCGGTGGTTTGATCGACGAACAGGCACTGGCGGACGCCTTGCGCAACGGCCACCTGGGGGGTGCGGCCACCGATGTGCTGAGTATCGAGCCGCCGACCGCCGGCAATCCGCTGCTGGCCCACGACATTCCACGGCTGATTGTCACCCCGCACAACGCCTGGGGAAGTCGCGAGGCTCGGCAGCGAATCGTGGGCCAGTTGACCGAAAACGCTCAGGGATACTTCAGCAATAAAGCGTTGCGGGTCGTCAGTTGATAAACTGCGGCACTTTTTTTCAGGGAGCAGATTATGGATCCGCGCAGTGAAGTACTGCTTCGTCAGGCTGAGTTATTCCAGGGTTCGGTGCTGCTGGCCGGTTTGCCCGCCGATGACCTGCTGGGCCGTCTGCCCGACGCTCATGGCTGGTGTTGGCATGCCGGCGATCAAGCAGCGTTGGATGCCCGCTTCGCCGAGCGCAGCCATTTCGGTGTGACTGTATCGGAGCGCGCGTTCGACACTGCCGTGGTGTTTCTGCCCAAGTCCAAGGACCTGACCGACTACATCCTCAACGCCCTCGCCTCTAAACTGGCCGGTCGTGAGCTGTATCTGGTGGGTGAAAAACGCAGCGGCATCGAAGGCGCGGCCAAGCAACTGAACCCCTTCGGCAAACCGCGCAAGCTCGACAGCGCGCGGCATTGCCAGCTCTGGCAGGTCACCGTGGCCACTGCGCCAGAAGCCAAATCGCTGGAAAGCCTGGCAGAGACTTATGAGTTGCCGCTGGCCGAAGGTCCGTTGAAAGTCATCAGCCTGCCGGGCGTGTTCAGCCACGGTCGACTGGACCGCGGCAGCGCGCTGTTGCTGGAGCATCTGGACAAATTGCCGAGCGGCCACTTGCTGGACTTCGGTTGTGGCGCGGGCGTATTGGGAGCGGCCGTGAAACGTCGTTATCCACACAACCAGGTCACCTTGCTTGATGTGGATGCGTTTGCCGCTGCCAGCAGTCGTCTGACCCTGGCGGCTAACGGCCTCGAAGCGGACGTCATTACCGGAGACGGCATCGACGCTGCACCGATGGGCTTGAGTGCAATTCTGAGCAATCCACCGTTTCATGTCGGCGTTCACACCGACTACTTCGCTACCGAGAACTTGCTGCGAAAAGCAGCCAAACATCTGAAAAACGGTGGCGAACTGCGCTTGGTGGCGAACAGCTTCCTGAAGTACCAGCCGCTGATCGAAGAGCACCTCGGGGTGTGCGCAATCAAGGCTGAAGGACAGGGTTTCAGAATCTATCGGGCCAAACGCGGCTAGGTTTTCTTTTTAAAAAAGAGGCTTGCCCAATCGGATTTGTCTAGGCAGAATCCGCTCCGTCCTAGGGGAGTAGTCTCCCACGAGCGCCATGCTCGTCCGGCATACGTCAACATACTTGGTCAACAGACCATGGCGTATGCGACCCAAGCGTCCGCATCAGCCGGATCGCAGGGTTTGACAAGACCTATGACACGAACACCTTACCCGGGGCGGGAAGGCTGTACGTGTCATAGCCGTGTCGACCCGCCCCTTAGGAAAACCCTGATGCTGGACTCTCTACTCGTTCCCACCGCAATCGTTGCCTTGGCCGAAATCGGCGACAAGACGCAACTGCTCGCGCTCATTCTCGCCGCTCGCTTTCGCAAACCCTGGCCGATCATCGCCGGTATCGTCGCTGCGACCCTGGCCAACCACGCAGCAGCCGGTGCGGTAGGCGCCTGGGTCGGTAGTTTCTTCTCGAACGCGATGCTGCACTGGATCCTCGCCGCGAGCTTCACCGCGACCGCGTTGTGGACCCTGGTGCCGGACAAGATGGACGACGACGAAGCCAGCACCGCCCGCAAGTTCGGACCGTTCCTGACCACGTTGATCGCGTTTTTCCTTGCGGAGATGGGCGACAAGACCCAGGTCGCCACCGTGATGCTCGCTGCGCAATACCCGGAACTGTGGCTGGTCATCATCGGCACCACCGCCGGGATGTTGATTGCCAACGTGCCGGTGGTTTTGGCGGGTAACTTTGCCGCGGATAAATTGCCGCTCACCCTGATCCGTCGCCTGGCGGCGGCGGCGTTCTTCATCCTCGCCATTGTCGCGGTGTACAAGGCGATGCAGAGTAGCGGGTGGGCTTGATGCAATAGGTCGTTAGACCGCGTAATCGTTCTTCGCGGGCAAGCCTCGCTCCTACGGATCACATCCTGTAGGAGCGAGGTTTGCCCGCGAAGGCGTCAGCGGCCTCACCGCATAACTGTCAGAATTTCTTGGCTTTCTCGTACAGCGGCATGACTTTCGGAATCGCCGCTTGCAACGAAGCAACCCGACTGGCCGACGCCGGGTGCGTGCTCATGAACTCTGGCGGCGAACCTTGCGAAGCCTTGCTCATCTTGTCCCACAAGGTGATCGCCGCGTTCGGGTTGTAGCCGGCGCGAGCGGCCAGTTCCAGGCCGATCAGGTCCGCCTCGTTTTCATTGGAGCGACTGTTGGGCAAGGTCATGCCGTAGTTGGCCACGGTGTCCGCCAATGCCAGGCTGTCCTGACCCAGACCGAACAAGGCACCGGCGCCCTGCTTGGCCATTTCGATGCCGTACGCTTTGGACATTGCTTCACGACCGTGCTCGCGCAGGGCGTGGGCGATTTCATGGCCCATGATCGCGGCGATTTCATCGTCGGTCAGTTGCAGGCTGTCGATCAGGCCGGTGTAGAAAATGATCTTGCCGCCAGGCCCACAGTTGGCGTTGAGTTCGTCGCTCTTGATCAGGTTGACCTCCCATTTCCACTGGGCCGAATCCGGTCGAAAAATCGGCGCCTGGGCAATCAGCCGGTCGGCAATGGCCTGGACACGTTTGGCCTCGCGACTGGTCTTGTCCAGCACGCCTTTATTGCTCGCCTCGCCGACGGTCTTTTGATAAGACTGGGCGTACATCTGATTGACCTCATCAGTCGACAGCATGCTGAACATGTACTGTTTGCGCTCAACGCCCACCGCGCCACCGCTGGTGGTGTTGACCGACTGACAACCCGCGAGCAGCAGACCTGCGCTCAGCGCACACAAAACCAATGTCTTATTCATCAAAAATTTCCCTGAAAACATGCCGGGTATCCTAGGCGGTGAATTGTATCGGCGCCAGATACAACAGAGGTGTAGACGCACATTTCAGACAAAGCTCTCATGACCGTAGGAAAAAAAACTCACTTAAAGCGCCCTTCGCGGTCGATAACGGCCCGCAATGATTCATTTGCGACATCAACTTCTACAAAACAGCCAATTCATCAAACCCCGCTCATGGCCATCGAGACCCCTGCCGATACAACACCGCAGACGTCCTCTTGCGTGCGGAGCACCCATGAAATTCAAGTCGATCCAGTTTTCCGTGGCAGCCCTCGCCGGTGCCATCGTTCTTAGTGTCGTGGCAGCCCTGGTGCTGTACGCGCTGTTTTCTGGCGCACGGACACAAGACATGGTCCAGGAGCGGACCCAGGCACAATTCGAGCAAGTCATCGAACAGCGCCTGACGTCACTGGCGCAAACCCAGGTAAGCCAGATCCAGCGCGAACTCGAAGCGCCACTGCTGATTGCCGGCGGACTGGTGCGAGCCAACGCATTGATCGGCACACCGGGCGCCGATGGTCAGCCACAGTTGAGCCTGAGCCGTGAGCAGTTGATCAGCCTGATCAAGGAAAACGTCACCAAGAACCCGAAAATTCTCGGCACCTACGTCGGCTGGGAAAAAAACGCTCTCGATCACAACGATGCGGCCTACGTCGACACCAAGGTGGTCGGCATCGACGCCAGCAACGGCCGCTTCCTGCCGTGGTGGTTCCGCAACGAAGACGGCAGCCTGGGACTGGATAAACTGGTGGACGTCGACGACCAGAAAACCCTGTCCACCGGCGTGCGCGCCAGCGAGTACTACCTGTGCTCGAAAGAAACCAAAAAATCCTGCGTGATTGATCCGGCCCCCTACAAGGTCGGCGACAAGATCGTCATGCTCGCCTCCTTTATTGAACCGATCATGCTCAACGGGGCCTTTCAAGGCATCGTCGGCGCCGACTTGTCGGTGAACTTCATTCAGGAAATGCTCCTCGGCGCGAATCAGAAGCTGTACAGCGGCTCAGGTGTTATGGCCTTGATCGGCGGAAACGGTCGGATCGTTGCCTACACCAAGGACCCGAGCAAATTCGGCGAGAAAGTCAGCGACATCCTCGACAGCCAGCAGATCGCCAACATGGCCAATCTCAAACGCGGTGAAGTCACCTACACCGTCAACAAGGCCCAGGGCCGGATCGAGTTGTACCTGCCGTTTGGCATCGGCCAGACAGACGCTCGCTGGACCCTAATGCTGCAACTGCCGCTGAACGCGGTGATGGCCGACCTGCAAACACTTCAGGGCGATCTGGACGCTCAGCGCAAGTCCGACACCTTTGGCATGGCCATGGTCGGTTTGTTGATCGCGGGTATCGGTTTGCTGGTGATCTGGCTGGTGGGCCACGGCATTGCCCGGCCGCTGAAGCAGATGGTCGCCATGCTCGACGACATCGCTCAAGGCGAAGGCGACCTGACTCGCCGCCTGACCAGCGACCGTGCCGATGAACTGGGCTCGATTGCCAAAGGCTTCAATACTTTCCTGGCCAAGTTGCAGGCGATGATCACCCAGGTGGTGACTTCGGTGCAGAGCGTCAGCGACTCGTCGGAACACACCGCCGACATCGCCATCCGCACTAACATCGGCGTGCACAAGCAAATGGCCGAGATCGATCAGGTGGCCACGGCGGTGCATGAAATGACCGCCACCGCCCAGGACGTCGCGCGCAACGCTACCCAGGCTGCGCAAGCCGCCAGCCATGCGGATCAGGCGGCGGCCCAGGGCATGCAGATCGTGCGCGATACGTCGAACTCGATCGGCGTTCTGGCGGTGGAAATCGGCAAGGCCGTCAGCGTGGTACAGACCCTGGCCAAGGACAGCGAGAACATCAACGCAATCCTCACCGCCATTCGCGGGATCGCAGAACAAACCAATTTGCTGGCCTTGAACGCGGCCATTGAAGCGGCCCGAGCCGGTGAGCAGGGACGTGGTTTTGCGGTGGTGGCCGATGAAGTGCGCAATCTGGCGCAGAAAACTCAGAAAGCCACTGAAGAAATTCAGACCATGATTCAGCAGCTGCAACAAGGCACGCGCGATGTAGTGCGGGTGATGGAAGACAGCCAGAACCGCACCGACGAAAGCGTGCAGCATGCGGCGAAAGCGGCCGAGGCGTTGGAGACGATTACTCAGGCGGTGTCGGTGATCAACGACATGAACACGCAGATTGCCAGTGCGGCCGAGGAACAAAGCGCGGTGGCTGACGACATCAATCGGAACGTGATCAACATTGGGCAAGTGGCCAATGAAGTGGCGGGTGGAGCAGATGAATCGAGTGCGGCGAGTGCGGATTTGACCAAGTTGGCTGAGCAGCAGCGGCGGTTGATCAATCAGTTCAAGGTTTGATTCGAGGGCCTCTTCGCGGGCAAGTCGGATCGCCGCACCGCTCGCTCCTACGGGATTTGTGTCGGCAACGACATTGAATACGCCACAAAACCCGTAGGAGCGAGCGGTGCGGCGATCCGACTTGCCCGCGAAGGCGTCAGCACGGACACCACATCAGTTAGCCGGGAGTAAGACACTCCGGCCCATTCAGCTTCGGATCATTCACCAAATTCGCCAACACCCGTTCGCGCAACGCAGCAGGTTCACGGGCGAGCAATGCCTGCAAAGTGTGCAACGGCGTTTCGGGATTGAGCCACGCTTCCTGCCCCTCCGCATCGAGAATCAACGGCCGGCGCTGACTTGCCGCCGGCTGCGTGATCACCGCCGTGCTCAGCCATACCTGCTCCTGCACCGGGTACGCTTCCCAGATCGCTGCAAAGAACAGCGTCGAGCCCTCCCCAGGTGTCAGCCAGTACGGACGCTTACGAGTCGTGCCGCGCCACTCGTAAAAACCATTGGCCGGCAGCAGGCAGCGGCGTTCGCGCAGGGCTTGGCGAAACATCGGTTGTTCGGCAACGGTCTCGGCCCGGGCATGGGCTGGTGTGCGGGACAAATCGGTCAGCCACGGCGGCGTCAAACCCCAACGGGCCCGGACCAACTCACGCTGACCGTCAACGCCTGCGCGCAGCATCAGCACCGAATCGTTGGGAGAAATATTCCACTGGGCCTGCTGATCGGCGGGGAAGCCAGACAGGACCGCGAAGGCGGGGTTCCAGCGAAACAGGGCATAACGTCCACACATGGGGCAACACGACTCTTGATAAAACGAACGCCAGCCTAACAGACCAGCGTGCCGGGAAAACTCTCCGGTTCATCACCGGGCATCGGTAGCGCGGCATTGTACGCAGTGATCAGCTCCCGAGCGTATTCGGCCTGGTCGTTATCGACCGATAAACCCAGCAGGCCGAAGATCGGCAATTCGCCGGTGCCGCCGAGCAAATCACGCCCCACCAGATGCGCTTCGATGCCCTCGCTGGCCAGCATGCCTTGTAGCAACTCACCTTCCATCAGGTTTTCAGGCTCGTAGATTCGCTGCATAGACGCCCCTCACTCATTTTCGCTGAACACTTCGAGATGCCATTCCTCTCCGTGAACCTGCAACACAAACGTTATCGGCCGACAGCACACCTGACAGTCCTCGATATAGGTCTGATCGCCCCCGGACAGATCCACAGTTGTCTCAACCTCCTCACCACAATACGGACATTCATACTGCGCAGTTTCCAGCATCGCGGTCTCCCAGGTGACTTGTGCGTATAATCGCCGGTCTATTTGCAGGGCTATTTTTGTCTGACTACCGTTTCAGACCCTGCCCCGTTGGTTTTCGATCAAAACCTTTACTTACCCTAGCCGTTTCTAACAAGAGAGCATGATGGGCGAATTCGATGCCATCCGACCGTACGACGACAGCGAAGTCCCAGCGGTGCTGGACCGGCTGCTCGGCGACAAGGCGTTTCTAGATATCCTCATCCACTTCCGCTTCCCGCGTTTTGCCGGTGCTTTCGGCTGGGCGCTCAAACCTCTTATAGCTCATCGGCTGCGCCGTGAGTTCGCCGGCGTCACGTCGGTGGCCACGTTGCAGGATAAAGTCGAGATGTACGTCGACCACACCATCGAGCGAGCTACGGACGGTGTGACGTACACCGGCGTCGAGCAGTTCAAGTCCGGCAGCGCCTACCTGTTCATCGCCAACCACCGTGACATCGTGATGGACCCGGCCTTCGTCAACTACGCCGTGTACCACGCAGGCCTGCCGACACCGCGCATCGCGATCGGCGACAACCTGCTGCAAAAGCCCTTCGTCAGCGATCTGATGCGCCTGAACAAGAGTTTCATCGTGCACCGCTCGATCACCGGTCGCCGCGAGAAGATGGCGGCGTATCAACTGCTGTCGGCCTACATCAACCACTCGATCCGCAACGATTGCGCCTCGATCTGGATCGCCCAGGCCGAAGGCCGGGCCAAGGACGGCGACGATCGCACCGAGTCGGCCATCCTCAAGATGTTCCACATGAGCCGCAAGGACGAGCCGTTCGGCGAGGTCATCCGCTCGCTGAACGTCACCCCGGTGTCGATCAGCTACGAATATGACCCGTGCGATCAAGCCAAGGCTCGCGAGCTATTTATCCGCGCCACCACCGGCAGCTACAGCAAAGTGCCGGGCGAGGACGACGTGAGCATCGCCAAGGGCATCACCGGCTACAAGGGCCGGGTCCACGTAAACTTCGCCTCGCCGATCACCGAACTGTTCGACGACACCAAGCAATTGGCGATCGAAATGGACCGGCAGATCCTCGGCGGCTACCGCCTGTTCCCGGTGCACTACCTGGCCTATGCCCAATGGAAAGACGCCGACCCGCAATTACAGGTCCCGAAAGCTGCTGAGGTGTTTGCGGCCGATGAACTGGCCAAGGCTCAGGAGCAATGGCAACAGCGTCTTGACGCTTGCCCTGAGAAACATCGTCCGTTCCTGGTGCTGCAATACGCGACGCCGGTACGCAATCAGTACCGCGTGAAAGCAGGTTTGGCGCTGTAAGGTTTTTGGCTGGATACGACAACGGCGCCCTTGGGCGCCGTTTTCATTGCTGCGTTTTTTTGCTGTCAGATCTGCGTACTGATCCACGACACCAGCAGCGCCAACCCCAGGCAGGCAAAACCGAATCGATAGAAAAACCGGTTCATGCGCAACGTCGCGCCGTCCAGCAACAACGTCGGTTCATCGATACGACGGCTTTGGCTGTGCGCTTCGAGAATGGCCCGTGCGCGCTGTTCGCGGCGACGAGTGGCATGCAGCAACCAGCCGCCCGGAAAGGCAAACAGCAAGGCCAACAGGTTGATCAACTTGGCGGGATGGTTGGTAAACAGCGAAATCAAATGCAACGACATCACGGACCTCAGCAAAACAGGTGTGGCAGACGCCGAACCGACGACCGCGGCGCGAATTCTACCGAAAGCCTCGCCCCCTGCCCTTGCTTTCCGACAAATAACGAACCATTTGACCAAATATTGCCCTATGTCACATGCGGATTTGCCGGAGACGGATTTGTTGACTGGGGTGAGCGTGCTGGATTTTACTCCCAAGCCGCCTGACCACCGCCCCCCTTGTAGGAGCGAGGCTTGCCCGCGAAGACGGCCTCACATTCAACATTGATGTCGGCTAACACACCGCTTTCGCGGGCAAGCCTCGCTCCTACAAGGGATCGGCGGTGCAGGCATGAAAAAGCCCGGAACCATCACTGGCACCGGGCTTATTTTTGAATCCAGCAAAAGCTTATTCGCCGAGAATCTGACCAATCGTCGGATCCTTGAACAGACGCGTCAACGCATCGCTCAACACATCACTGACCAGCTTGGTGTTGGTCTCCTGATTCGGCGCCATGCCAAAACGCTGATCCAGGGACGCACCGTACCGACCGCTGTAACGACGATTGGCATTCTGCACATCGGAGCGGAACGTCGCGCCAATGGTCGCCTCAGTCACATACATGCCTTCTTTAGGCGACTGATACTTCAGCTCCGCCAGCGTCACGGTCAACTGCGGAGCATTCAGTGCATTGGAGGTTGGGGTGAAGCCCAACAACCGCACGGCCGCCTCAGCCTGAGCCTGCAACTTCGGCAGAATCTGCGCGCCCTGCACGGTGATCGCGCTGGTCTCAGGGTACAGGCCACCACGGGTGCCCAAGGTCGGCGACGGACGACCGTCCACCACACGCACCACCACCGGCTGACCATGGCCGACCGGGGCCAGCTGAGTCGTCAGCTTGGGTTCCGGATTCAGTTGTTGTGGGCTGTGGGCGCAGCCGACCAGCGTCAAACTGGTCACAGTGATCAAACCGAACAACAGGCGTTGCAACATGCGCTTCTCTCCAGAATCAGGCACAAACAGGCCCGCAGTATAGCGGTGGGCCACTGTCGCTAACTAGCGTCTCGCAGCAATTGCTGAAATGTCTGACAAACCCTTGGGAAAGCGGTTCCTGTCACAGATATGTCACCGCCCATACACTTGCTCGTCACGGCTCGCTGACAACCTTCACAGCAGTCACCCCACAAGGTACTTCGCCATGCGCTACCTATGCTCGATGTTTACCCCACGCCCTCTGCATCGCTGCTTCGCCCTGCTCGACCGCAACGGCCACTGCCAGGCTTTCAAACAGTGCAGCCTCCAGCCCATGGGTGATAGCTGGGTCGAAATCGAAGAAATCCGTCTCAATTGGTTGCACCATCCCCTGCCCCCTAACGCCCGTGTCAGCCTGCGCCAGCCACGTGCGCGGGCTCATCAGTTGTTGACCACCTGACCGAACACTTAATAAAAGTCATTAAACACGACCATTTCCCTGCGTTTCTTCGCTACAATCTCCCCCCGATTATAAGGACGTCTCCTGATCGGGCCTCGCAGCATCGTCAATGCGCTTGTATTGACACCCCGCACCGCCCACAGAGAGCCGCCCACACAGATCGTGTAAAGCTGGCGCGCTTGCTGTTCCTTAAGCAAAACCCCCCACTTTTCGCGAATCTGCAGAGCTGTCATTACGCTCGGTTACTGAGCTGTTTGCCCGTTTTGCCTGTCATGTATCCCATGGCGGCAATCCATCCGGGCACGGTGCCAGGCTGGGACAGCCCTTTTTTGAGGTTCACGTCTTCAAAAGAGCGTGAAAAAAACGGGTTTTCACAACTTCACAAGAGTGTGGCGAGCAAATGAATAGTTTTGCGTCTGAATATGCACCATTAGCGTCTGAAACAGCCCAACGACACAGGACCGAGTATTCCTCGAACACCGGAGCCTGAAGCCTGTCCTCTACGGATTTGGTTGCACAAACGGATGTATCGACCATAAGTCGAATTGCCAGCCACGCGTTGAAGTGAGTTCATGTAACTCTTTTAGACTCGGCCGGTAGCGTCCGTCGAAGTTGCGATAAATTGCGAAGATTCGGACATGGCGATACTGCCATGGATACCTGGGGAATCACTGACACACCCCTGAACGCCTGGCAGCCATGCCGACAATTTGGTGCTGCAGATTTTGGAGACGCGGTAAATGGCGCATAACGAAGCAGTCGACGTAGTACTGGTTGGGGCCGGCATCATGAGTGCCACCCTCGCTGTACTGCTCAAAGAGCTCGACCCCGCGATCAAGCTGGAAGTCGTCGAGCTGATGGATTCCGGTGCCGCGGAGAGTTCGAACCCGTGGAACAACGCTGGTACCGGTCACGCCGGGCTGTGTGAGCTCAACTACACGCCGCAAGCCGCCGACGGCACCGTCGACATCAAGAAAGCCGTGCACATCAACACCCAGTTCGAGGTGTCGAAGCAGTTCTGGTCCTATCTGACCAAGAAAAGCACATTCGGCTCGTGCAAGACGTTCATCAGCCCGGTGCCGCACCTGAGCTTCGTGCAGGGCGACAATGGCGTTTCCTTCCTCAAGGAGCGCTTCAAGACGCTGAGCAAGCACCACGCCTTTTCGGACATGGAATACACCGAAGACAAGACCACCATGGCCGAGTGGATGCCGCTGATGATGCCTGGCCGGCCGGCCGACGAAGTCGTCGCCGCCACCCGCGTCATAAACGGCACCGATGTCAACTTCGGCGCCCTGACCAATCAACTGCTCAAGCACCTGACCAGCGCACCCGATGCCCAGGTCAAGTACTGCAAGCGCGTGACCGGCCTCAAGCGTAACGGCAGCGGCTGGACCGTCAGCATCAAGGACGTCAACAGCGGCAACTCGCGTGACGTCGACGCGAAATTCGTGTTCCTCGGCGCCGGTGGCGCGGCACTGCCGCTGCTGCAAGCTTCGGGCATTGAAGAAAGCAAAGGCTTCGGCGGCTTCCCGATCAGTGGTCAGTGGCTGCGTTGCGACAACCCTGAAGTGGTCAAGCACCACCAGGCCAAGGTTTACAGCCAGGCGGCCGTGGGTTCGCCACCTATGTCGGTGCCGCACCTGGACACCCGCGTAGTCGATGGCAACAAGTCCCTGCTGTTCGGACCCTATGCCGGTTTCACCACCAAGTTCCTCAAGCACGGTTCCTTCATGGACCTGCCGATGTCGGTTCGCGCCGGCAACATCGGCCCGATGCTGGCTGTGGCCAAAAACAACATGGACCTGACCAAGTACCTGGTCAGCGAAGTGATGCAATCGATGGAACAGCGTCTGGACTCGCTGCGGCGCTTCTACCCTGAAGCGAAGGCCGAAGACTGGCGCCTGGAAGTGGCCGGCCAACGGGTTCAGATCATCAAGAAAGACCCGAAAAAGGGCGGCATTCTGCAGTTTGGTACCGAGTTGGTCGCGGCCAAGGACGGTAGCCTTGCTGCCCTGCTCGGCGCTTCGCCAGGCGCGTCGGTGACCGTTTCGATCATGCTGGACCTGATCGAAAAATGCTTCCCGAACAAAGCTTCCGGTGAGTGGGCTGCCAAGTTGGCGGAAATCTTCCCGGCTCGGGAAAAGGTTCTGGAAACCGACGCTGCGCTGTATCGCAAGATCAATGTGCAGAACAACGTCGCGCTGGAACTGGTTGAAGCCAGCAACGAGACCGAAAGCTACGCTTGATTCGGCCGCATAAAAAACGCCCCGTTCTCATTCAGAGCGGGGCGTTTTTTTGTGCCTACCTGTAGGAGCACGGCTTGCCGGCGATGGCGTCCTTGAGATCGCTATCGCGAGCAAGCTTTGCTCCTACAGGCACAGGCTGACCGAGATTCAGCCGCGAGCCTTGGCGATCAGCTCGATATATTCAGCCGCGTTGCGCTGATCTTTGATCAAGGCAACGAAGTCATTACCGTGCTCATCCTTGCCGTCCAGATCAAACCCGGCCTCGACAAAGAACGTCAGAAAACGCTCGAAGTCATCAATGCGCAGGCCGCGGTAGGCCTTGATCAGTTTGTGCAGCGACGGCGACGTGGCGTCGACCGGTTCGAAATCGAGGAACAGTTTGATCTGCTCATCGCCGATCTCGTCACCAATCACTTGCTTCTTATCTTTACGCATTGCCGACTCCAGCTCGCAGACATTTCACGGGGCGGGCAGTTTACCCCTCGATTGACGCCGGGCTCAACGCGAACGAACGGCGCCGGTGTGCAGATCGGCCCAGATATGGCCGTTGGCATAGCTGAGGAACTGGCAATACACCGTGTCATTGCGCAACAAGTCGATCATCACCCGGTACTGCGCCATCGGGTAAAAGAGTGTCAGGGTTTTGCTCTTGCCGTCGTAGATCGGCTTTTTCAGGCTTTTGCTTTCGCCATCGAAGTTGACCAGCACCTGGGTGATGGTTGCGCCTTTGTTCAAGGATTTGCCCTTGAGACGGATCAGCAACGGTGACGTCACCGGAATCGGCTGCTGGTTGGACTGGCGTTGACTGCCGACCACCACCGAGTACTCGGTGACCTGCAACAGCTGTTGCTGATCGGGTTCCGCGTCACGCAGGGTCAGGTCATCCGGGGGCAGGAACTGCGCGTGCATCGGCGCCGGGGCGGCAGCCAGAGGCAGACTGACGGTCAGCAACAGGGCGGCGCAGCTGCGGATCAAAAGGCTCATGACAGGCTCCCAAGGCGAGGCCAAGCACTGTAGCAGCTGCCGAAGGCTGCGTCCGGCTGCGAAGCAGCCGTGAGATCATGCACCGCGGTGTGTCAGGCACACCGAGTTGTATGGATTTACGACGGCTTCGCAGCCGAACGCTGGCTGCGCCAGCTGCTATGAAGCAGCACAAACCGCGTCTGGATTACATGCCTTTAACGGCAAAAATCCCGTTGGCGTTACGCCAGTAGCCTTTGTAGTCCATGCCGTAGCCGAAGATGTAACGGTCGATGCACGGCAGGCCGACGAAATCGGCTTTCAGGTCCGGGCGGGCCTTGCGGTCGTGGTCCTTATCGATCAGCACCGCGGTGTGCACTTTGCGCGCGCCGGCGTGTTTGCAGTAATCGATGATCGCGCCCAAGGTGTGACCTTCATCGAGGATGTCGTCGATGATCAGCACGTCACGGTCCAGGAAAGAAACTTCAGGCTTGGCTTTCCAGAACAGGTCGCCGCCACTGGTTTCGTTGCGATAGCGGGTGGCGTGCAGGTAGGAGGCTTCCAGCGGGAAGTTCAGATGAGTCAGCAGCTTGCCGGAGAAAATCAGCCCACCGTTCATCACACAGAACACCACCGGATTGCTTTCAGCCAGCTGATCGTTGATTTGCGCACCGACGCGGGCGATGGCCGCCTCGACTTCAGCTTCGGTGTACAGGCGGTCAGCCTCTCGCATGATTTGACGGATATGCTCGAGATCAGCGGACATGGCGCTCTCCAGGGGGGTGGGGGGGTGACGAAGTCAGGAAAAGCGGGCAAAGGTACGCATCCCGCACGGCCAGATCAAGCGTTTGTGGACTAACGTACTGTATGTCTATAGGACAACACCCTCGGATAGATTAATCTAGGCCGGTTTTTTTGCCCGCCGCCGGAGCCTTCCCCATGCCCATCCTCGAGATCCGCCATCCGCTGATCCGTCATAAACTCGGCCTGATGCGCCGCGCCGACATCAGCACGAAGAATTTCCGTGAGCTCGCTCAGGAAGTCGGCGCCCTGCTGACCTATGAAGCCACCAAAGACCTGCCGCTGGAATCCTACGATATCGAAGGCTGGTGCGGCACTGTGTCGGTCGAGAAAATCGCCGGCAAGAAAATTACCGTCGTGCCAATCCTGCGCGCCGGTATCGGCATGCTCGAAGGCGTACTGAGCCTGATCCCGGGCGCCAAAGTCAGCGCCGTCGGCGTGGCCCGCAACGAACAAACCCTGCAGGCCCACACCTACCTGGAAAAACTGGTTCCGGAAATCAACGAACGCCTGGCGATGATCATCGACCCGATGCTCGCCACCGGCAGCTCCATGGTCGCTACCATCGACCTGCTGAAAAAGGCCGGTTGCCGGGACATCCGCGCCATGGTGCTGGTTGCCGCGCCTGAAGGCATCGCTGCTGTAGGGAAAGCTCACCCGGACGTGATGATCTACACCGCCTCCATCGACGAGAAACTCAACGAACACGGCTACATCATCCCGGGCCTGGGCGATGCCGGTGACAAGATCTTCGGCACCAAGCAGAAGGACGCTTGAGCATGCAGGATGAGTTCAACGATCCGCTCTGGCGCACGGTGCTGTCGGGTGCGCAGATGCTGTTCGTGGCCTTCGGCGCCCTGGTGTTGATGCCGCTGATTACCGGTCTCGACCCGAACGTGGCGCTGTTCACCGCCGGCCTGGGGACGATTCTGTTCCAGATCATCACCGGACGTCAGGTACCGGTATTCCTGGCATCGAGTTTTGCCTTCATCACCCCGATCATCCTCGCCAAGGGCCAGTTCGGCCTCGCGGCGACCATGGGCGGTGTGATGGCGGCGGGTTTCGTCTACACCTTCCTCGGCCTTGCGGTGAAGATCAAAGGCACCGGTTTCATCGACCGTCTGCTGCCACCCGTGGTGATTGGCCCGGTGATCATCTCCATCGGCCTGGCCATGGCACCGATCGCCGCCAACATGGCGATGGGCAAGGCGGGCGACGGCACCGAGCTGATTCATTACCAAACGGCAATGTTGATCTCGATGCCAGCGCTGCTGACCACCCTGATCGTCGCAGTGTTCGGTAAAGGTATTTTCCGCCTGGTGCCGATCATCTCGGGCGTGCTGGTGGGTTTTGCGATGGCGTTCTATTTTGGCGTCGTCGACACCGCAAAGATTGCCGCCGCTCCGTGGTTTGCCATCCCGCACTTCACCGCGCCAGAATTCAATTGGCAGGCGATTCTGTTCATCGTTCCGGTCGCCCTGGCGCCGGCTATCGAGCACATCGGCGGTGTGATTGCAGTCGGTAGCGTGACCGGTCGCGATTACCTGAAGAAACCCGGCCTGCATCGCACCCTGCTCGGCGATGGCATTGCCACCACCGCGGCTGGACTGTTTGGCGGCCCGCCCAACACCACCTATGCCGAAGTGACGGGCGCAGTGATGCTGACCAAGAACTACAACCCTAAGATCATGACTTGGGCGGCGATTTTCGCGATCAGCCTGGCGTTCGTCGGCAAGTTCGGCGCGCTGCTGCAGAGCATTCCAGTGCCGGTGATGGGCGGGATTCTGTGCTTGTTGTTCGGTTCGATTGCTGCGGTGGGCATGAACACGCTGATTCGGCACAAGATCGACCTGGGCGAGGCGCGCAATCTGGTGATTGTCTCGGTGACCCTGGTGTTCGGGATTGGCGGCGTACTGGTCGGCACCGGCACAGGGCCGGACGACTTCGGCCTCAAAGGCATCGCGCTGTGCGCGGTGACGGCGATTGCGCTGAACCTGTTGCTGCCGGGTAATGACAGCTGGAAGCACAAGAAGGCGAATGATCCACTGATCTAAGCAGGCTTCAAGAATGCCTTCGCGGGCAAGTCGGGTCGCCGCATCGCTCGCTCCTACAGAGTTGGGTCGTTTTACAATAATGTGATCGACACAAATCCGTAGGAGCGAGGCTTGCCCGCGAAGCTTTTGGCTTACAACGCCAACGGTGCCCGTTCGCACAAGGTGTTCAACGCCCGCGCCCACTGCGGGTCATCGTTAAGGCACGGCACCAGCACCAACTCCTCCCCTCCTGCTTCGCGAAACAGCTCCCGCCCGCGATCACCGATTTCTTCCAGCGTCTCAATACAATCGGCGACAAACGCCGGGCACATCACCAGCACTTTCTTCACGCCCATTCCAGCCAACTCATCGAGGCGCGTTTCGGTGTAGGGTTCGATCCATTTGGCTCGACCCAGTCGCGACTGGAATGACACCGACCACTTGCCGTCCGGCAGGCCCAGACGTTTGGCAAACTCGGACGCCGTGCGCAGGCATTGGGCGCGGTAGCAGGTCGCCAATACTTCTGGCGAAGCGTTCAGACAGCAATTATCGCTTTTAAAGCAATGGTGCCCGGTAGGGTCGATCTTGGTCAGGTGCCGTTCCGGCAAACCGTGAAAACTCAGCAGCAGGTGATCGTGATCCTGTTCCAAATACGGCTTGGCACTGGCCACCAACGCATCGAGGTATTCCGGCTGATCGTAGAACGGCTGGAGAATCGAAAACTGCACGTCCAGATTTTTCTCGCGCACCACCCGCTTGGCTTCTTCGATCACCGTCGTCACGGTGCTGTCAGCGAACTGTGGATAAAGCGGCGCGAGAGTAATTTTTTTGTGGCCCTGGGCGGCCAGCTGCACCAATTTCGACTCAATCGACGGTTCACCGTAACGCATCGCCAACTCCACCGGACCGTGGGTCCACTGGGCAGTCATGGCCTGTTGCAGGCGACGGCTGAGCACCACCAACGGCGAGCCCTCCTCCCACCAGATCGAGGCGTAGGCGTGGGCTGACTGCTCCGGGCGCTTGAACAGGATCAGCGACACCAACAAACGTCGCACCGGCCATGGCAGGTCGATCACATACGGGTCCATCAGAAATTGATTGAGGTAACTGCGCACATCCACCACCGAAGTGGAGGCTGGTGAGCCCAGATTGACCAGAAGCAATGCGTGATCGGTCATGCAACGTCCTATTTCAAAGGCGGCTGGAAAGGTCGTCCAGAGCCGCGCGCAAATCAGTGAACTGGAAAGTGAAACCCGCTTCCAGCAAGCGAGCCGGTACTGCCTTCTGGCCGCCCAGCAACAGCAATGACAATTCGCCCAGACACACCTTTAAAGCCAGGGCCGGCATGGGCATGAACGTCGGGCGGTTCAGCACGCTACCCAACGTCTTGGCGAACTCGCGATTGCGCACCGGCTTGGGCGCGCAGGCATTATAAGGACCGCTGGCGTCTTTCTGATGCAGAAGAAAATCAATCAGAGCGATTTGATCGTTGATATGAATCCACGGCATCCACTGCCGGCCATTGCCGATAGGCCCGCCCAGCCCCAGTTTGAATGGCAGCAACAGCCGCGACAAAAAGCCGCCCTCGGCTGACAACACCAGCCCGGTGCGGATGAGGATCACGCGGATGCCCGACGCCTCGGCACGCTGGGCGGTTTCCTCCCACGCGATGCACAACTGGCTGGCGAAATCATCGATGACCGGTGGAGATTTCTCGGTCAATTCCCGCTCGCCTCCGTCGCCGTACCAACCAACGGCAGATCCGGAGATCAATACCTGCGGTTTTTGCTCGCGGGCTTCGAGCCAGGCCAGCAGGGTTTCGGTCAGGGCGATTCGGCTACTCCACAACAGCGCTTTGCGTTTGGTTGTCCAAGGCCGATCGGCAATCGGTGCGCCCGCCAGATTTACAATCGCATCGATCGGTTCCGGGCCGAGGTCTTCAAGCCGGGCAACACCACGCACCTGGGTACCGCATATTTTCGCGACTTTTTCAGGACTTCGACTCCAGACCGTCAGACGATGCCCCTGACTCAACCAGTGTCGGCAGAGCTGACGTCCTATCAAACCAGTACCGCCGGTCAGCAATATGTGCATGACTTCTTCCTCGCGTGGCGTTTTACCTTGATCACTAGTCTATTTTTATAAGCAGGGATCTTTGGTATCGGGCAGGCCTTGTGTTTAACAATAGGCCAAGCTGTCAGAACGAGAACACTAAAAGTTATACCAAAAAACAATATTGTACAGGTTTCAACCACGGCGTAGTCTGTACAGAAAGGTAAACGAGGCCCCTATGACTGTACCTATCGCAATCATCGGCACCGGCATCGCCGGGCTCTCCGCCGCCCAGGCCCTGACAGAGGTCGGGCATGTCGTTCAACTTTTCGATAAAAGCCGTGGCAGCGGTGGACGCATGTCGAGCAAGCGCAGCGATGCAGGTGCTCTGGACATGGGCGCGCAATATTTCACCGCCCGCGATCGCCGCTTCGTCACTGAAGTCCAGCGCTGGCAAGGCAATGGCTGGGTCGCCGAATGGATGCCGCAGCTCTACACGTACCACGGTGGCCAGCTCAACCTGTCGCCGGACGAACAGACTCGCTGGGTCGGTACGCCACGTATGAGCGCTATTACCCGCGGCCTGCTCGGCGATCTGGAAGTGCATTTCGCCTGCCGGATCACCGAAGTCTATCGTGGCGAAGAGCACTGGCACTTGCAGGACGCCGAAGGTTTCACCCACGGCCCGTTTAGTCATGTGGTGATCGCCACGCCGGCGCCACAGGCGACTGCACTGCTGGCCTCCGCACCGAAACTCGCCGGTGCCGCCGCCGGGGTGAAAATGGACCCGACCTGGGCTGTCGCGCTGGCGTTCGAGACACCGCTGGATACGCCCATGGAAGGCTGCTTCGTACAGGACAGCCCGCTCGACTGGCTGGCTCGCAACCGCAGCAAACCAGGACGTGACAACACGCTGGACACCTGGGTCCTGCACGCCACCAGCGCCTGGAGCCGGCAACATATCGACCTGCCCAAAGAAGCGGTGATCGAGCAATTGCACGGCGCATTTGCCGAGCTGCTGCACAGCGCCATGCCCGCCCCGACCTTCAGCCTTGCTCACCGCTGGCTCTATGCCCGACCCGCCAGCAGCCATGAATGGGGAGCCCTGGCCGATGCCGATCTGGGCTTGTATGTGTGTGGCGACTGGTGCTTGTCCGGCCGCGTCGAAGGCGCGTGGCTCAGCGGCCAGGAAGCCGCCCGCCGCTTGCATGCGCATCTGCAGTGAACCGCAGCGCCTACGGGGCGACGGCAAAACCTATACAAATAATTTGACTTGTACACCTTTGAATCTATGATGAAACCATGTTGTACAGAATCAACACTCTGTACAGGTTTAGACTCGAGGTGCTCCGATGCTCCACGTCCCCGTGAAACCGAAAATCGCCATCAGCGCCTGCCTGATGGGCGCAGAAGTGCGTTACAACGGCGGGCACAAGGCGTCGCGGCTGTGTAGTCGCACCCTCACTGACTATTTTGATTTCGTCCCGGTCTGCCCCGAAGTCGCCATCGGCCTCGGCATTCCTCGGGAGCCGATCCGGCTGGTTGGCGATCCTGAACATCCCGAGGCTGTCGGCACCGTCACTCCTGAGCTCAATGTCACCGTGCCGCTGGCCGAGTACGGTCAGAAAATGGCCGCGGAGTTGGCCGATATCTGCGGCTACATCTTCATGCAGAAATCCCCGTCATGCGGTTTGGATCGGGTCAAGGTCTACCACGCCAACGGTGCACCGGTGGACGGTGGCGGCCGTGGCATCTACGCCCAGGCGTTCTGCGCGCTGCATCCGGATTTACCAGTGGAAGAAGACGGCCGGCTCAACGACCCGGTGCTGCGAGAAAACTTCCTCACCCGCGTGTTCGCCTACAGCGCCTGGCAGCAGTTGTTGAGTGAAGGCCTGACTCGCCGTGGCCTCATGGACTTTCACTCGCGCTACAAATACCTGCTGATGGCCCACAACCCGGTGCAATACAAAACCCTGGGTACCCTGCTGGGCAACATGGGCCAGACCGACCCGAACGAACTCGGCCCACGCTATTTCAGCGAGCTGATGGCGGCCTTGAAAAAATGCGCTACGCGCCGCACCCACACCAATGTCTTGCAACACGTCAGCGGCTATCTCAAACAGACGATCAGCCCTGAAGACAAACAGGAAGTGCAGCACGTCATCGGCCAGTACCGCCACGGCATCGTGCCACTAGTGGTGCCGTTGACGCTGCTCAAACACTACTTCCGTCAACACCCGGATCCGTACATTGCGCAACAGGTTTACCTGCAACCGCATCCGGAAAATCTCAGTCTGCGAAACGCGATCTAATGACAATCTAATGAAAAGCCCACTCGACACCAGCGCCAGCGAAGACCTCGGCGACGACTTTAAAAAGGCTCTGGATGAAGGCTGGCTGCCGATCCGTGAAGTGGCCCGGCAGACCGGCGTCAACGCCGTCACCCTGCGCGCCTGGGAACGGCGTTATGGCCTGATCGTGCCGCAACGCACGCCCAAAGGCCATCGGCTGTTCTCGGCCGAACACGTTCAACGCATTTTGACGATCCTCACCTGGCTCAACCGTGGCGTGGCCGTCAGCCAGGTCAAGCAACTGCTCGACACCCCGCAGGCCTTTACCGAATCCGTCGAAAACGATTGGCAAGTGCTGCGCCATACGCTGCTGCAAGCGGTCACTCAACTGAACGAACGCACCCTCGATGACACCGTCAATCAGGCCATGGCGCTGTATCCACCGCGTACCTTGTGCCGACAACTACTGATGCCATTGCTGGCTGAACTGGAGCAACGCTGGCAAGGCCAGTTCGGCGCGCAGATGGAGCGGGTATTTTTCTACTCCTGGTTACGCAGCAAATTTGGCGCACGCATCTACCATAACAACCGTCAGTTACGTACCGCGCCACTGTTGTTGATCAATCACTCGGACCTGCCACTGGAACCTCACCTGTGGCTCACCGCCTGGCTGATCAGCAGCGCCGATTGCCCAGTGGAAGTTTTCGACTGGCCACTCCCCGCCGGCGAACTCGCGCTGGCGGTCGATCACCTTCAAGCCCGCGGCGTACTGCTGTATTCCAGCAAAGCTATGAATCTTTCGCAGTTGCCGAAACTCTTGAATGGCATCAGTTGCCCAAAAATGATTGCCGGACCAACGGTATGCATCCACCACGCCGAGTTGTCCGTAAAAACTACTGAGATCGCTGATTTGTTCTTGGCCGAAGACCCGTTAATCGCCCATCAGGACTTGGTTCAGCGTGGACTAATTTAATGAAACGTACGGACACCACCATGCAATTGATCTGGTTGCGCAGCGACTTGCGCCTACATGACAACACCGCCCTTTCGGCGGCCGCTGCTCGCGGTCCGACGGTAGCGGTGTACCTGCTGAGCCCGGACCAATGGCTGGAGCACGACGATGCGCCGTGCAAAGTGGATTTCTGGTTGCGCAATCTTGGCGAGTTGAGCCGTACGCTGGGCGAACTGAATATTCCTTTGCTGATCCGCACGTCATCACGCTGGGATGAAGCGCCGAAGGCGCTGCTTGAACTGTGTCAGCAATTGAAGATCGACGCGGTGCACGTCAACGAGGAATACGGCATTCATGAAAGCCGTCGTGATGACGCCGTGGGCGAATCGCTCAAGGCTCATGGCATCGACTTCTATAGCTACCTCGATCAACTGCTGTTCAAACCGGGCAGCGTGCTAACCAAGACCGGCACTTACTTTCAAGTCTTCAGCCAGTTCCGCAAAGCCTGCTACGACCGTCTGCGCGCGTCGTTACCAGGGCTGGTCGTCGCACCCGCGGTTCAGGTGCCACTTGCTATCGGCAGCGATAAAATCCCATCAAGCGTTGAAGGTTTCAAAACGCCGATCCCCAGCCTGCGCACACTCTGGCCTGCCGGTGAAGCCGAAGCCCGGCGCCGTCTCGACACCTTCGCCGACGCCCAGATTGACTATTACAAAAACGAGCGAGACTTCCCGGCCAAACCGGGTACCAGTCAGCTCTCGGCTTATCTTGCCGCCGGGGTGATTTCCCCTCGCCAATGCCTGCACGCTGCCCTGCAAAGCAATCAAGGGGAGTTCGAAAGCGGCAAGGTCGGCGCGGTGACCTGGATCAACGAACTGCTGTGGCGCGAGTTCTACAAACACATTCTGGTGGGCTACCCACGGGTCTCGCGTCACCGTGCTTTCCGCCCGGAAACCGAAGCCCTGGCCTGGCGCGACGCCCCGGAAGAACTGCTGGCGTGGCAAGAAGCCCGCACCGGCCTGCCGATCATCGACGCGGCCATGCGCCAATTGCTCGAAACCGGTTGGATGCACAACCGACTGCGCATGGTCGTGGCGATGTTCCTGACCAAAAACCTGCTGATTGACTGGCGTGAAGGCGAGCGCTTTTTCATGCGGCACCTGATCGACGGCGACCTCGCGGCGAACAACGGTGGCTGGCAATGGAGCTCGTCTACTGGCACCGACTCGGCGCCCTACTTCCGGATTTTCAATCCATTGAGCCAGTCGGAAAAATTCGACAGCGAAGGCGTGTTCATCAAGCACTGGCTGCCGGAACTGGCCGGGCTGAACAAAAAGGAAGTGCACAACCCGGCCAACCTTGGTGGGTTGTTCGGCGTGGCAGATTATCCGTCGCCAATCGTCAACCTAAGCACCTCGCGCCAACGAGCGCTGGCCGCGTTCAAGAACCTGCCATCAAGACAACAGGCCGGAGGACACGATGAGTGATTTCCTGCGCCGTTTTGCCCAACAGTTTGCAGCCTTGGACAAGGACAACCTGCTACGCCTAAACCAGCTCTACACCCACGACGTGCACTTCACCGATCCTCTGCAGGAAATTCAGGGCCTGGTGCAAATGCGCAGCTACTTCGCCCAGCTCTACGCCAACGTCAGCGATCTGCACTTCGACTTTCATGGCTTAGACCAGATCAACGAAGGCGAGGGCTATTTGCGCTGGGTCATGAGTTATCGCCATCCGCGTCTGGCGGGCGGTCAGTTGATTCGGGTCGATGGCTGCTCGCACCTGCTTTGGCGCGATAAAGTTTATCGCCACCGGGATTACTTCGATGCCGGGGCGCTGCTTTACGAACATGTACCCGTATTGGGTCGGGCGATTGCCTGGCTGAAAAGGAGAATGGGATGAGTTTTACACCTCCACGGCGATACTGGTTAACCGGCGCCAGCAGCGGCATTGGCGCCTCGCTGGCCGAAGAAATACTGAAAACCGGCGCCCACGTCGCCGTCAGTTCACGCTCGGCGGCGGTGCTGAAAGTCTTGTCCCTGCGTTATCCGGGGCAAGTGCTGGTGGTGCCTGGTGACTTGACCAACAGCCAGACAGTCCGCGAAATCGGCGCGCAAATTGCCGAAGACTGGGGATCCCTGGACACGGTGATTCTCAACGCAGGCACCTGCGAATACGTCGACGTTCAGCAATTCGATTCGTCGATTGTCGAGCATGTGGTGCGCACCAATTTGCTCGCCAGCGCGTACTGCATCGAGGTGGCCTTACCGCTGCTGCGCAAGGGTACCGCGCCGCACTTGGTGGGCGTCGCCAGTTCGGTGACGTACTTGCCGCTACCCCGCGCCGAAGCCTATGGCGCGTCAAAGGCCGGGCTGCGCTACTTGTTCGAATCGTTGCGCATTGATCTGGCGCCGGAAGGCATTGAAGTCACCGTGGTCAGCCCGGGGTTTGTCGAGACACCGTTGACGGCGAAGAACGATTTCCCGATGCCGCTCAGTTGGCCTGTGGATAAAGCTGCGCAGCACATCTTCGCCAAACTCAAAAACCGCCCACTGGAGATCGCGTTTCCCGGACTGTTCATGGCCGCGCTCTGGCCGCTGTCAAAAATGCCCAACGGCGTGAAACTGGCCATCGGCAAGCGAATGGTGCGCAGCAGTCCGCCGATCAAGGATGTCCCTTGAACATCGCCATCATCGGCAGCGGGATCTCGGGGCTGACCAGCGCCTACCTGCTCAATCGCAGGCACGAGATCACTCTGTTCGAGGCCAGCGACTGGGTCGGCGGTCACACCCACACGGTGGACGTGACTGTCGATGGCCAGCGCTATGCAGTGGACACCGGTTTTATTGTGTTCAACGACTGGACCTACCCGAATTTCATTCGCCTGCTGGGCCAGCTCGGCGTGGGCTTCAAACCCACCGAGATGAGTTTCTCGGTCACCGACCCGGACTCGGGCCTTGAGTACAACGGCAACAACCTCAACAGCCTGTTCGCCCAACGTCGCAACCTGATGTCGCCAGGGTTCTGGGGCATGTTGCGGGACATCCTGCGCTTCAACAAAGAAGCCCAACGCGACCTCGAAGAACAACGGATCGCCGCCGACACCACCCTCGATCAATACCTGAAGGCCGGCGGCTATGGCGAGCGCTTTATCCTGCATTACATCGTGCCGATGGGCGCGGCGATCTGGTCGATGTCCATGGCCGACATGCTCGGTTTCCCGTTGCAGTTCTTCATCCGGTTTTTCAAAAATCACGGCTTGCTGTCCGTCAGCAATCGTCCGCAATGGAGTGTGATCGAGGGGGGTTCAAGCGCTTATGTCGCACCTCTGACCGCGTCTTTTAAAGACAAGATCCGCCTCAATTGCCCGGTGACCCGCGTTGAACGCGATGAAGACGGCGTCGTTATCCACAGCGCCGCCGGCAGCGAGCGTTTCGACAAAGTGGTGTTCGCCTGCCACAGCGATCAGGCCCTCAAACTGCTGGCCAAACCGAGCGGCGCCGAACAGTCGATCCTCGGTGCCCTGCCCTACGCCGACAACGAAGTGGTGTTGCACACCGACACGCGCTTGCTGCCGGTGCGAAAACTTGCCTGGGCAAGCTGGAATTATCGCCTCG
Source organism: Pseudomonas sp. ZS1P83 (assembly GCF_054897825.1). NCBI lineage: Bacteria > Pseudomonadati > Pseudomonadota > Gammaproteobacteria > Pseudomonadales > Pseudomonadaceae > Pseudomonas > Pseudomonas sp. ZS1P83. The sequence goes on along the minus strand of NZ_CM142706.1, from coordinate 227,609 downwards.
GTGGTCCCGGTCACACGCTGGCCGCCGTCACTTACGACATGAACATTCTGCAAGGCATCCAGAGCGACACCACGTTTTGCGTCAGCCTCAATCAGAGCGCAGGCATCACCCCGAACAAAGTGCTCGCCACATTCACCTACGCCCATCCGCAATACAGCCTGGCTGCCGTCGCCGCGCAAGCGCGTTGGGATGAATTGGACGGCGCGCAGCACACCTGGTTTTGCGGCGCTTATTGGGCCAGTGGTTTCCATGAAGACGGTGTGGTCAGTGCGCTGCGGGTTGCTCGCTCGCTGGGAGAAGTGTTGTGAACAGCGCCCTTTATAGCGGCTGGATCGCCCATCGGCGGTTTGCCCCGCGGCGCCATGAATTCCGTTACCGGATCGGTCTGCTGTACCTGGACCTCGACGAACAGGACGCGGTGCTCGGCTTGTCGCCGCTGTCGGGCACCAGCCGTTTCGCGCCGTTTTCGTTTCGCGAAACCGATTACATGAAAGCCTTCACTGGCAGTGGCATGCGTTTGATCGACGCGGTACGCCAGCAAGTCGCCGAGGTAATCGGCCATGTGCCAAACGGCTCGATCTGCCTCCTGACCCAGGCCCGCAGTTGGGGCTTGTCGTTCAACCCGGTGAGTTTTTTCTACTGCCATGAGGCCGACGGCCAACTGGCGGCGATTCTCTGCGAAGTCACCAATACGCCGTGGCGCGAGCGTTACCACTACGTGTTGCCGGCCAAGGCACCGACGAACGTGCAGGACTTCCACCAGCATTTCGCCGTGGCCAAGGCGTTTCATGTGTCGCCGTTTCTGCCGCGCGATATTGAATACCGCATGAGCTTCAGCCCCGCCGCGCAAAAACTCGGCGTGCACATGGCGGACTGGCAAGGCGAACTGAAACTGTTCGACGCCACGCTCAACCTGCAATGCGAAGCCCTCACCCGCGGCAGCCTGCACCGTTACTTGCGGCGCTTTCCGTGGATGACCGCGAAAACCTGTCTGGCGATTTATTGGCAGGCCGTGCGCTTGCTACTGAAACGCGCACCGATATTTGCTCATCCGGCTGCCGATGGCAGATTTCAGACCACCATTGTTCCCCCCAAGGATCGCCGCCATGAAATCCTCTAGTGTCTCGGCCAAAACCAGCCTGTTAAGTACCAACAGCCTGACCGGATCGTTGCTGCGCCGTGGTGTGTTGCGGCAGATGGCGCAGCTCAAACACGGGCAACTGGTGGTCTTCGAAGACGGCGAACGGCACGTCTTCGGTACCGCCGGCAGCCATCCCTTGGGCGAAATCCATATCCTCGACGCCGCGGCCTGGGGACTGGTGGCGAGTAACGGCTCGATTGGCGCGGGCGAAGCGTTTATCCACGGCTACTGGAGTTCGCCGGATTTGACGGCAGTGGTGCGTGTCTTCGTCAGCAACCTTGACGTGCTGGATGCACTGGAAGGTGGACTGGCAAAACTGAGCCGCCCGTTCGTGCAGAGCCTGCACTGGCTCAATCGCAACACGCGCAAGGGCTCGCAGAAAAACATCGCTGCACATTACGACCTCGGCAATGACTTGTTCGAGCAGTTTCTCGACCCGACCATGATGTATTCCGCCGCGCAGTTCCTCACCCCTGAAGACACCCTGGAACAGGCGCAACTGAACAAGCTCGAACGTATCTGCCAGAAACTCGCGCTGCAACCCAGCGATCACCTGCTGGAAATCGGCACCGGCTGGGGCAGCATGGCGCTTTACGCCGCCCAGAATTACGGCTGCAAAGTCACCACCACCACGCTGTCGAAAAAGCAGTACGCCTTCACCGCGCAACGGATCGAAGCCCTGGGTTTGCAGGACCAGGTCACACTGCTGCTGTCCGATTATCGCGACCTGAGCGGGCAGTACGACAAACTGGTGTCGATCGAGATGATCGAGGCGGTTGGTCATCGCTTCCTGCCGACCTACTTCAAGCAATGCGCGCAGCTGCTCAAGAGCAACGGCTTGATGCTGTTGCAAGCGATCACCATCCGCGAGCAACGCTACGAACAAGCCAAGAGCAATGTCGATTTCATCCAGCGTTACATCTTCCCCGGCGGCGCCCTGCCCTGCGTGCAGAAAATGCTGGAGATTGTCAGCCGTGACACCGACATGAACCTGCTGCACATGGAGGATTTCGGCCTGCACTACGCCCAAACCTTGCGCCTGTGGCATGAGAATTTTCGCCGCGCCCACGGTCGCTTGAGCGAAATGGGCTACGACGACTATTTCCTGCGGCTGTGGGAATTTTATCTGTGCTACTGCGAAGGTGGTTTCCTGGAACGCACCATCGGCACGGCGCAATTGCTGCTGGCCAAACCCGCCGCGATGCCGGCGCCGCTGCTCGGCCGATTCGATGCTTGAACGTTTGGCAAATGCCGCGCTGTTTCAGATCGGCTGGTTTGCCTGCGTGATCGGAGGCAGTGGTCTGTGGTTGCTGGTGGCGTTGGCGGTGCTGGTGATTCATCTGTTGTGGATAAGTCGCTGGGCCGATGAAGGCCGACTGATCCTCAGCGTGGTGCTGCTGGGAACGACGGTCGACAGTTCGTTGCGCTGGCTTGGGGTGTTCGACTTCAACGATGTCTCCCCGCTGATTCCGCCGTGGCTGATGCTGTTGTGGGCGTTGCTGGCAACCACTTTGCGCCATTGCCTGCAATGGACCGCCAATCCCTGGTGGCTCGGCAGCCTACTGGGCGCCGTCGGTGGGCCGCTGTCGTATTACGCGGGAGGACAATTGGCCGGGGTGCAATTTCCCTTCGGGCAATCGCCGACACTGATCGGCATCGGATTACTGTGGGCGCTGCTGTTTCCCACGCTGCATTTCATGGCTCAGCGGCTGGCATCCGACACCCACAGCTGAGCGTCCGTCAGGCCTTTCACACAGCCCCGGCCCAGTGCCTTACACTGCGAGCCATGAAAACCATTCCCCACACGCAAATCGTCGAACCGGTGGTCACTTGCTCGACCTGCGCAGCTTGCTGCTGTCAGCTCGAAGTCATGCTGATCACCGACACAGGCGTGCCCGAACGTTTTATCGATACTGATGACTGGGGTGGGGAAGTCATGTTGCGTCTGGATGACGGTTGGTGTGCTGCGCTGGATCGCAACAGCATGATGTGCACCATCTATGAAAAACGCCCGTTGATTTGCCGGGAGTTCGAGATGGGCGCACCGGAATGCATCGACGAACGCCAGGGTATTACTACGGCGTATCGGTAATTGAAGATGTGTTGTTAGAGCTGACGCCTTCGCGGGCAAGCCTCGCTCCTACAGGTCAGGTGGTTTTCTGTAGGAGCGAGCGGTGCGGCGACCCGACTTGCCCGCGAAGCTTTTGACCTTACAACGGCATCGTGTAATGCAACGCGTAACTTTCTACGCCATCGTTCTTACTGCTAATCCCGGCATTGGAATAGTGCGTTGCACGAATCCCGACGTCATGTCCGCCCGCAAAGCGCAGACCAAACCCGAAACGATCTTCGAACTGAAAGGCATTGCCGAGATTGTTGTTTTCGACTTCGGTATTGGCGAACACCGCCACGCCAACCCCCAACTCCAGGTAGGGTTTGACGGTTTGACCGGCAAACTCGTAAACCAGCACCGGCGAGAACGACAGGCTGTGGTTGCTGGAGGTTTTGTCGCCTTCCCAATAGGTGTAGGCACCGCTCCAGTAACCGGTCAAACGACCGACATCACTCTGCAACCAGCTTTTGTCCCAATCGAATTGCATGCCCAATCGGTAGGTCATGGTCGACTCGCTGGTCTCGCCGACCGCGAACTCCACGCCTGCCGCCTGTGCGGTAAAACTGTGCCCCATCAGTGCGGCCGCAATCGCGGCCAAGCAGAATAGTCGCTTCATTAGAAACATCCTTTTCCGAACGATTTCGTATGGTTTTTTTGTTGCTTGACGCTATAGAAGTCGACGCTTAATCAGAACTTCACCCCAGCTACTCGCTTGCCCCTGGCTTTAACTTACCCTTTGAAGCTTTGCACAACGCCAGCGGTATTCCACAGCATCGGCAAGATATTTCTGAAATGTTCCGGATCGGAACTCGTCCAGAACTTTGCGGCACGAGCAGGCCCTTCGGCGAGCAATTCACGCTTGGCCAACAGACGCTGAAGTTGCCGCGCTACCGCAGCGCCGGTGTCGATCAGGCTGATGCCTTCAGGGATCATCTGCCTAAGCAACGGCTTTAGGAAGGGGTAATGCGTGCAGCCGAGAATTATTGTGTCGCACCCGGCGCCGAGCAGCGGTTCGACATACCTGGCAAGCAATTGGCGCAGGGCAGGACTGTGCAGATCGCCGTTTTCAATCAGCTCCACCAGGCCGGGGCACGGCTGAGTGAGGACGCGCACATCGGTGGCGAAACGGTCGAGCAAAGCGGCGAACTTGGCACTTTGCAAGGTGCCGGTGGTGGCGAGTACGCCGACCACTCCGCTGCGGGTGGCGGCAGCGGCCGGTTTGACCGCCGGCTCCATGCCGACGATGGGCCACTCGGGATAATCGCGCCGCAAGTCTGCAACGCCAGCGACAGTCGCCGTGTTACAGGCCAGCACCAAAGCCTTGGCGCCTTGCAGCTGAAAAAAACCGGCCATCACGCTGCAACGATGACGGATGAATTCCGGAGTTTTCTCACCGTAGGGAATATTCCCGCAATCGGCGACGTACAACAGTGACTCGTTGGGCAGCAAACGCTGGATCTCGGCCAGCACCGAAAGCCCACCGACGCCGGAGTCGAACACGCCAATCGGCGCTTCACGCATGCTTCGAGCCACAGACGCTGCAGCCCGGATCACGCTTGACCCTTAATTCGCGAAAGCGCGAGCCCAAGGCATCGATCAACAACAGGCGCCCCACCAGGGGCTCGCCGAAACCCACCAGCAATTTCATGGCTTCCAGCGCCTGGAGGCTGCCAACCAACCCAACCAAAGGCCCCACGACGCCGGCTTCGCTGCACGTCAGTTCGGCTTCGCTGCCGTGACCGTATAAACAGTGGTAGCACGGACTCTCCGGACGACGCGGGTCGAACACCGACAACTGCCCTTCCAGCCGAATCGCAGCGCCACTGACCAGAGGTTTGCGAGCGGCGACACACGCAGCGTTGACCGCTTCGCGGGTGGAGAAATTATCGGAACAGTCCAGCACCAGATCCACCGCGGCCACGGCGGCGGCCAGGGAATCTTCGTCCAGTGCGGTGCGATGGGCGATCAACTGAATCTGGGGATTGATCGCGCTCAGTCGGCGAATGGCCGAATCAACCTTGCTCAGGCCGACACTGTCGGTGTCGTGAACAATCTGGCGTTGCAGATTGGTCAGGTCGACGGTGTCGAAGTCTGCCAAATGCAGCTCACCGACGCCTGCCGCTGCCAGATACAGCGCAACAGGGGAGCCGAGACCGCCGAGACCGACGATCAACACCCGGCTTTCCTTCAGTCGCAACTGGCCGTCGATGTCGACGTGCTGCAATAGAATCTGCCGACTGTAGCGCAACAATTCCTGATCATTCAGCACGGCAGGCGCCCCAGGCTGATACGTTCGTGACCGCCCAGATCGGTGCGGCTGTGGACTTCTTCAAAGCCGCGGGCCAGTAGCAAATCGCGTACTGCATGGGCTTGATCGTAACCGTGTTCGAGCATCAACCAACCGCCCGCCTCAAGGTAATCGGGCGCCTGGGCGACGATCAGACGCAGATCGTCGAGCCCGTCGACCCCGGCCACCAAGGCACTGGCCGGTTCGAAGCGCACATCACCTTCCACCAGATGCGGGTCGGCGGAGGCGATGTAAGGCGGGTTGCTGATGATCAGTTGAAAACGCTGGCCTTCCAGGGCACTGAACCAATGACTGCTCAGCACGGTGGCGTTGTTCAGGTGCAAGCGCTGGCGATTGCGCTCGGCCAGGGCCACGGCTTCGAGCACGCGATCCACGGCGGTCACCTTCCAGGCCGGACGCTCGCTGGCCAGGGCCAGGGCAATGGCGCCGCTGCCGGTGCCGAGGTCGAGGACCTTGGCAGGTGTGGCTGGCAGGCGTTCAAGCGCCGCTTCCACCAACAGCTCGGTGTCCGGGCGCGGGATCAGTGTGTGTGGCGCAACTTCCAGATCAAGCTTCCAGAAACCTTGCTGGCCGAGGATGTAGGCCACCGGCTCACCGCCACGGCGGCGTTGCAGGTACTCGGCAAACTTCAGCGCCGCTTCGCTCGGAACGATGCGCTCGGGCCAGGTGTGCAGAAAACTGCGGGACTTGCCCAACGCAGCGGCCAGCAACAATTCGGCATCCAGGCGCGCGGAGGGCGAATCCGGCAGGTCGGCGGCGCGTAACAAACTGGCAATGATCGTCATTTACTCACCTATCGCTGCCAATTGGTCAGCCTGGTATTCGGCCAGCAACGGCTCGATCACCGCGTCGACACCTCCCGCGAGGATTTCGTCGAGGGAATACAGCGTCAGGTTGACCCGGTGGTCGGTGACCCGGCCCTGGGCAAAGTTGTAGGTGCGGATCCGCTCGGAGCGATCGCCCGAACCCACCAGCAATTTACGCTCGCTGGCGATGGCATTGGCGGCGGCGCTGGTCTGCTGGTCGTTGAGCTTGGCCGACAGCCAGGACATCGCCCGCGCGCGGTTCTTGTGCTGGGAACGTTCTTCCTGGCACTCGACGACAATACCGGACGGCAAGTGCGTGATGCGGATCGCCGAGTCGGTCTTGTTGACGTGCTGACCACCGGCACCGGAGGATTTGTAGGTATCGATCCGCAAATCCGAAGGGTTGATCTCGATCGCTTCCTGTTCGTCCGGCTCGGGCAACACCGCCACCGTGCAGGCCGAGGTGTGGATACGACCCTGGGACTCAGTGGCCGGAACCCGTTGCACGCGGTGCGCACCGGATTCGAATTTCAGCTTGCCGTAGACACTGTCGCCTTCGACCCGGGCGATGACTTCTTTATAGCCGCCGTGCTCGCCGATGTTCTCCGAGAGGATCTCCACCCGCCAACCGCGACGCTCGGCGTAACGCGAATACATGCGGAACAGGTCGCCGGAGAAAATCGCCGCCTCATCACCGCCGGTGCCGGCGCGGATTTCGAGGAACACGTTGCGCCCGTCATTCGGATCCTTGGGCAGCAGCATGCGTTGCAGGCTGGCTTCGATGTCGATCAGTTGCTCCTTGGCTTCGCGGACTTCTTCCACGGCCATTTCGCGCATGTCCGGATCGCTGTCCTTGAGCAGCGCCTGGGCGCCTTCAAGGTCGCTTTGCACTTTGAGCAACTGTTTATAGGCATCGACAATCGGCTCGACTTCCGCGTATTCCTTGGAATAGGTGCGGAATTTGTTCTGATCGGAAATGACTTCGCCATCGCCAAGCAAGGCAGTCAATTCCTCGAAACGGTCCTGGAGGATGTCCAGCTTATTGAGCAGTGACGCTTTCATTGCGGTTTCTTATCCGAAAAGCTATCCGATGAGCCCTCATTCAGGGCAAAGAGTTCCTGGGCCATGGCCAGCGCATCGAGGCGACCTTCGGCAGAGAGCTTTTTCAACTGCACGCTCGGTGCGTGCAAGAGTTTATTAGTCAGGCCCCGCGCCAGTTGCACCAGCACGTCTTCGGCGCTGCTGCCGTTGGCCAGCATGCGCTGGGCCTTTTGCAATTCTTCGTCGCGCATGCGCTCGCTTTGTTGGCGATAGGCCTTGAGCACATCCACCGCCGCCAGTTCACGCAGGCGGACCATGAAATCTTCGGCACCGATCGAGACCATCTCTTCTGCCGCTTGGGCTGCGCCCTGGCGGCTCTTGAGGTTCTCGGCGACCACTTCGTGGAGATCGTCGACGCTATAGAGATAAACGTCGTCCAGTTCGCCAACTTCCGGCTCGATATCCCGGGGGACGGCGATGTCTACCATGAAGATCGGCTTGTGCTTGCGCAGTTTCAAGGCGCTTTCCACCGCGCCCTTGCCAAGGATCGGCAACTGGCTGGCGGTGGAACTGATAACGATGTCGCTGCGCACCAGCTCGGCCGGGATCTCCGAGAGCAACACCGCATGGGCGCCGAACTGCTCGGCCAGAATGCTCGCGCGCTCCAGGGTGCGGTTCGCGACCACGATGCGCTTCACACCCAATTCGTGCAGATGGCGGGCGACCAGGGTGATGGTCTCACCGGCGCCGATCAGCAAGGCCTGACTGCGTTGCAGGTCACTGAAAATCTGTTTCGCCAGGCTGACCGCGGCAAACGCCACGGACACCGGGTTCTCGCCGATGGCGGTGTCGGTGCGCACCTGTTTCGCGGCATTGAACGTCGCCTGGAACAATCGCCCGAGCAACGGACCGATGGTGCCGGCTTCGCGGGCCACGGCGTACGCCGATTTCATCTGACCGAGAATCTGCGGTTCGCCCAACACCAGCGAATCGAGCCCCGAGGCCACCCGCATCATGTGACGAACTGCCGCATCATCTTCGTGCACATAAGCGCTCGCGCGCAGTTCTTCGAGGCTCAAATGATGATAATCGGCCAGCCAGCGCAGGATGACGTCCGCCGAAAGGTGATCCTGTTCTATATAGAGTTCACTGCGATTGCAGGTGGAGAGGATCGCAGCTTCGCGGCTGTCGGTGAGTCGGCAGAGCTGCTGCAAGGCCTCCACCAGCTGCTCAGGGGTAAAGGCCACGCGCTCGCGGACGTCTACTGAAGCAGTCTTGTGGTTAATACCGAGTGCAAGGAAGGCCATTCATGGTCGCTGATGGTGACGTGAAGCCGGCAATTGTCCTACTTCGACAGAGCCAGAACAACTACTGCTGACTATTGTCCCAATGACCTGCCCCTATAAAGGCATCAACTGAGACTCGGTTATGTTTGGCCGAAGGCTTGTGTCATGATGATCCGACCGCAGGTTAGTCGTCCTCTTCCTATATGAATAGATCTTCCGCGTTGCTCCTCGCTTTTGTCTTCCTCAGCGGCTGCCAGGCCTTGGCACCCGTTTCGTCGGACGGTACGCCGCCGGTCGAAGACAGCACTCCGGCCCCTGAAAAGCCCAAGGTATACAGCTCATTCAGTGAAGAAACCGTCTTCAGCCTGCTGAGCGCCGAACTGGCGGGCCAGCGCAATCGTTTCGACATTGCCCTGGACAACTACGTCACCCAGGCTATTAACACCCAGGATCCGGGCATCTCCGAACGGGCATTTCGCATCGCCGAGTACCTGGGCGCCGATCAGGCCGCCCTGGATACTGCGCTGATCTGGGCGAAAAACGCCCCGGACGACCTCGAGGCGCAACGAGCTGCTGCTGTGCAACTGGCTCGCGCCGGGCGTTATGACGACTCTATGGTTTATATGGAGAAAGTCCTGCAAGGCAAGGGCGACACGCATTTCGACTTCCTCGCCCTGTCTGCGGCCGATACCGACCAGGACACGCGCAACGGTTTGATGAAAAGTTTTGACCGATTGTTGCAGCGCCATCCAAACAACGGCCAACTGATTTTCGGCAAGGCCCTGTTGATGCAACAGGACGGCGACGCCAAAGGCGCACTGACGTTGCTGGAAGACAATCCACCGGACGATGGCGAAATCGCTCCGATCCTGCTGCGCGCACGCTTGCTGCAAACGCTCAACCGTGGCAACGAAGCGTTGCCGCTGCTGCAAAAAAGCATCAAGAAGTACCCGGACGACAAACGCCTGCGCCTGACTTACGCGCGCATGCTGGTTGAACAGGATCGCATGGACGATGCCAAAGTCGAGTTCTCGAGCCTGGTTCAGCAATACCCGGAAGACGACGAACTGCGTTACTCCCTGGCGCTGGTCTGCCTGGAAGCCAAGGCGTGGAATGAGGCCAAGGGCTATCTGGAAGACCTGATCGCCCGTGAAAGCCACGTCGATTCGGCGCACCTGAACCTCGGACGTATCGCTGAAGAACGTAACGACCCCCAAGGCGCACTGATCGAGTACGCCCAGGTCGGCGCGGGCAACGATTACCTGCCGGCGCAATTGCGTCAGGCCGATATCCTGATGAACAACGGCAAGACCGCCGAGGCCCAAAGCCGTCTGGCGGCGGAACGCGACGAGCAGCCCGATTACGCGATTCAGTTGTACCTGATCGAAGCCGAAACCTTGTCCGCCAATAAACAGCCCGACAAGGCCTGGAATGTACTGCAACAAGCCTTGCAGAAGTCCCCGGACGATCTGAATCTGCTATACACCCGCGCCATGCAAGCGGAAAAACGCAATGACCTGGCGCAGATGGAAAAAGACCTGCGGCTGATCATCAAGCGCGACCCGGACAACGCGATGGCGTTGAACGCCCTCGGTTACACCTTGTCCGATCGTACGACGCGCTACGCCGAAGCCAAGACCTTGATCGAACAGGCGCACCAGATCAATCCGGAAGACCCGGCGGTACTCGACAGCCTCGGCTGGGTGAATTTCCGCCTGGGCAATCTCGATGAGGCCGAACGTTACTTGCGCCAGGCCCTGGAGCGCTTCCCCGATCAGGAAGTCGCCGCGCACCTGGGCGAAGTCCTGTGGGCCAATGGCAAGCAACGGGAAGCCAAGAAAATCTGGGGCAAGTTCCTCAAGGAGCAACCCGACAGCCCTATCCTGCGCAGTACCATCAAGCGCCTGACCGGATCAGAGACTCTTTAAGATTATGTTTTTGCGCCACCTCATTGTTTTCAGCTTTATCGCCCTGCTCGCCGGTTGCGCAGGCTTCGGTGCCCGCGAATCGGTCCAGGGTCAAGGCAACCCGGCCCAATGGCGCGAGTACAAACAGCAACTGACCCGTCTCGACGGCTGGCAGATCAACGGCAAGATCGGCATTCGCGCCCCGAAAGACTCGGGCAGCGGCACGTTGTTCTGGCTGCAGCGACAGGATTATTACGACATTCGCCTCTCCGGCCCCCTGGGTCGCGGCGCAGCACGCTTGACCGGTCGCCCCGGCAAAGTCTCGCTGGAAGTCGCAAACCAGGGCCGCTATGAAGCGCCGACGCCTGAAGTGCTGGTCGAAGAACAACTGGGCTGGAAGTTGCCGGTGTCCAATCTGGCCTGGTGGGTTCGCGGGCTCCCGGCCCCGGACAGCAAAAGCCGTCTGACGCTCGATGCCGACAGCCGGCTGGCCAATCTGGAGCAGGATGGCTGGCAAGTCGAATACCTCAGCTATGCCGAGCAAAACGGCTTTTGGCTGCCCGAGCGGATCAAACTGCACGGCACCGACCTTGACGTCACGCTGGTGATCAAGGAATGGCAACCTCGCGAACTGGGGCAGTGAACATGACGGCTCCTCGCTTGACGCTGCCCTCCCCGGCCAAACTCAATCTGATGCTGCACATCCTCGGTCGCCGCGAAGACGGTTACCACGAACTGCAGACGATTTTTCAGTTTCTCGATTACGGCGATGAAATCACCTTCGCCGTTCGTGATGACGGCGTGATTCGATTGCACACTGAATTCGATGGCGTTCCTCACGACAGTAATTTAATCGTCAAGGCCGCAAAAAAACTTCAGGAGCAATCCGGTTGTTCGCTCGGGATTGATATCTGGATCGAAAAAATTCTGCCCATGGGCGGTGGCATCGGTGGTGGCAGCTCAAATGCCGCGACCAGTTTGCTGGGCCTCAATCATCTCTGGCAACTGGGTTGGGATGAGGATCGGCTGGCCACTTTAGGCCTGACGCTTGGCGCGGACGTCCCGGTTTTCGTGCGTGGGCACGCGGCTTTCGCCGAGGGCGTGGGGGAGAAACTGACCCCTGTTTACCCCATCGAGCCGTGGTATCTCGTGCTCGTGCCGCAAGTCTCTGTAAGTACAGCAGAAATTTTTTCAGATCCGTTGTTGACACGTAACTCTTCTCCCATTAAAGTGCGCCCCGTTCCCAAGGGAAACAGTCGAAATGACTGCTTACCGGTGGTAGCAAGGCGCTATCCAGATGTACGTAACGCTTTGAATTTGTTAGGTAAATTTACCGAAGCAAAACTCACCGGAACTGGAAGTTGTGTGTTTGGGGGCTTCCCAAGCAAAGCTGAAGCTGATAAAGTCTCGGCCCTTCTTACAGAGACCCTTACAGGGTTTGTAGCAAAAGGAAGCAACGTTTCGATGTTGCATCGCAAGCTGCAAAGTCTGCTCTAAAAGGAACCGAGTACTGGGTACTCGTTGCAACAGATACAGGGGCGTCGCCAAGCGGTAAGGCAGCAGGTTTTGATCCTGCCATGCGTTGGTTCGAATCCAGCCGCCCCTGCCATTTTCCTATACTCATCCAGGTTACCCTCAGCCTTCAGGTACTGCGCGTGTCCAAGATGATGGTCTTTACGGGGAACGCCAACCCCGATCTGGCTCGGCGTGTTGTACGTCAGCTGCATATCCCTCTCGGTGACATCTCTGTCGGTAAATTTTCCGACGGCGAAATTACTGCCGAGATCAATGAAAACGTCCGCGGTAAAGATGTCTTCATTATTCAGCCGACTTGCGCTCCGACCAACGATAACCTGATGGAACTGGTAGTGATGGCTGATGCCTTCCGCCGCTCCTCGGCTACTCGTATCACTGCTGTAATTCCTTACTTTGGTTATGCCCGTCAGGATCGCCGTCCGCGTTCCGCACGTGTGGCTATCAGCGCGAAAGTCGTGGCTGACATGCTTACCGTAGTCGGCATCGACCGTGTTCTCACGGTTGATCTGCATGCTGACCAAATTCAGGGCTTCTTCGATATTCCGGTAGATAACATCTACGGCTCCCCGGTATTGGTGGATGACATTGAAGATCAGCGCTTCGAAAACCTGATGATCGTGTCCCCGGACATTGGTGGCGTCGTGCGTGCACGTGCTGTTGCCAAATCCCTGGGCGTGGATCTCGGGATCATCGACAAACGCCGTGAGAAAGCCAATCACTCTGAAGTGATGCATATCATCGGTGATGTCGAAGGGCGTACCTGTATTCTGGTCGATGACATGGTCGATACCGCCGGCACTCTGTGCCACGCGGCCAAGGCCCTGAAAGAGCATGGCGCTGCCAAGGTTTTCGCCTACTGCACACACCCGGTGCTGTCCGGTCGGGCGATCGAAAACATTGAAAATTCCATGCTGGACGAACTGGTGGTGACTAACACCATCCCGTTGTCCGCTGCTGCTCAAGCCTGCTCGCGTATCCGCCAACTGGATATCGCGCCGGTAGTTGCCGAAGCGGTTCGCCGCATCAGCAATGAAGAATCGATCAGCGCGATGTTCCGTTAAGGGCCCTGCCCTTCTCGAACATTTCGTTGACGAAAAGCGCCCCGCCCCGGCATTCCTGTCGGGGCGGGGCTTTTTTGCCCATATCGCCTTTAGCGCTGGTCGCAAACGCTGGGGCGAATGTGGTTATTTTGGAGATACAACATGAACGATTTTACTCTGAATGCTGAAGTGCGTTCCGACCTGGGGAAAGGTGCGAGCCGCCGCCTGCGTCGTCTCGCAAGCCTGGTACCTGCTGTAGTTTACGGTGGCGAAAAAGCCCCTGAATCCATCAGCATGCTGGCTAAAGAAGTTGCCAAACTGCTCGAAAACGAAGCGGCTTACAGCCACATCATCGAGCTGAACGTTGGCGGCACCAAGCAAAACGTAATCATCAAAGCTCTGCAGCGTCACCCGGCCAAAGGCCACGTGATGCACGCTGACTTCGTACGCGTTGTAGCTGGCCAGAAACTGACCGCTATCGTGCCTGTACACTTTGTTGGTGAAGAAGCTCCGATCAAGAAAGGCGGCGAAATTTCGCACGTTGTTTCGGACATCGAAGTGACCTGCCTGCCGAAAGACCTGCCTGAATTCATCGAAGTCGACCTGGCTAACGCCGAAATCGGCTCGATCATTCACCTGTCCGACCTCAAAGCCCCTAAAGGCGTTGAGTTTGTTGCTCTGGCACACGGTGATGACAAGGCTGTTGCCAACGTTCACGCTCCACGTGTTGCTCCAGAAGCTACTGAAGAAGAAGGCGCAGCAGAGTAATTTCACTCTGTTCGCCGGAGTGACCGGAAACATCGCGGACTAGAGCGTAGCGAGAAAGCGGGCGAGAACGCGGAGTTTACATAATGGTAAATGAGCACTTGTCGTCCACTTTCGCCGCACTCCCTGAATGCCGCGATGTTATCCACCACTCCAAGGAAGGGCCCCTATCGTGACTGCCATCAAACTGATCGTTGGCCTGGGAAATCCAGGCGCTGAATACGAACAGACCCGGCATAACGCAGGGGCCCTTTTTGTTGAGCGCATCGCGAACGCACAAGGCGTAAACCTTGTGGCGGATCGCAAATATTTCGGCCTGACCGGGCGCTATTCGCATCAGGGTCAGGATGTTCGTCTGCTGATTCCCACCACCTACATGAACCGCAGCGGCCAGGCCGTCGCGGCACTTGCCGGCTTCTTTCGCATCAAGCCGGAAGAAATTCTGGTGGCGCATGACGAACTCGACCTGCCACCGGGCGTTGCCAAACTCAAACAGGGCGGCGGCCATGGCGGTCACAACGGGTTGCGCGACATCATCGCGCAACTGGGCAATCAGAATACCTTCTACCGCTTGCGGCTTGGCATTGGCCACCCGGGCGTTGCCAGTATGGTTTCAAATTTCGTCCTGGGTCGTGCGCCACGCGCCGAACAGGAAAAACTCGATGCAAGCATCGACTTTGCCCTCGGCGTGCTGCCGGATATCCTCGCCGGGGAATGGAACCGCGCGATGAAAAACCTGCACAGCCAGAAGGCCTGACTCTTATCCGAGGGGAAACACAATGGGATTCAATTGCGGCATCGTCGGCCTGCCTAACGTCGGCAAGTCCACCCTGTTCAACGCCCTGACCAAATCCGGGATCGCGGCCGAGAACTTCCCCTTCTGTACCATCGAACCGAACACCGGTATCGTGCCGATGCCGGACAGCCGTCTGGAAGCCCTGGCGGCCATCGTCAATCCCAAGCGCATCCTGCCGACCACCATGGAATTCGTCGACATCGCAGGCCTGGTGGCTGGCGCCTCGAAAGGTGAAGGCCTGGGCAACAAGTTCCTCGCCAACATCCGTGAAACCGATGCCATCGCGCACGTAGTCCGCTGCTTCGAAGACGAGAACGTGATTCACGTCTCCAACAGCGTCGACCCGAAACGCGACATCGAAATCATCGACCTGGAACTGATCTTCGCCGACCTCGACAGCTGCGAGAAGCAACTGCAGAAAGTCGCTCGCAACGCCAAGGGCGGTGACAAGGACGCAGTAGCCCAGAAAGGCCTGCTGGAGCAACTGATCGCTCACTTCACCCTCGGCAAGCCTGCGCGCACCCTGATGAAAACCATGAATGCTGACGAGAAAGCGGTGATTCGTGGCTTCCACCTGCTGACCACCAAGCCGGTCATGTACATCGCCAACGTCGCTGAAGACGGTTTCGAGAACAACCCGCTGCTGGACATCGTCAAGGCCATTGCCGAAGAAGAAGGCGCCATGGTGGTTCCGGTCTGCAACAAGATCGAAGCCGAAATCGCCGAACTGGATGACGGCGAAGAGAAAGACATGTTCCTCGAAGCCCTGGGCCTCGAAGAACCGGGCCTGAACCGTGTGATCCGCGCCGGCTACGAGATGCTGCACCTGCAGACCTACTTCACCGCCGGTGTCGAAGAAGTCCGCGCCTGGACCGTACGCGTCGGTGCTACCGCACCACAAGCCGCTGGTGTGATCCACACCGACTTCGAAAAAGGCTTCATCCGCGCCGAAGTCATCGCCTATGACGACTTTATCCAGTACAAGGGCGAAGCCGGCACCAAAGAAGCAGGTAAATGGCGCCTGGAAGGCAAGGACTACATCGTTAAAGACGGCGACGTGATGCACTTCCGCTTCAACGTCTAACAGTGGCCGTGGATTTCCACGGATCCGATAGACACAAAATCCCCGTAATCACTCGCTGATACGGGGATTTTTGCGTTTTGGGATCACCATCCTCCTCCAATGTGATCCGGGGCCGGCAGCCACAACTTGCTGGTTCGAGATGAAAACTACGCCACATTTCTGCAACAGACCGTGCGCCCATTTCCCACTCAACACCCGAAAGACCAGTCCGACGCTACCCGGTATTACTATCGACTCACTGCCCTATTGGTCTGGAGACGATTAGGGAACGGTCGAGAATTACTGATCTGTCGCTCGAATAGCTGTAGGTAGCCAGCCAGTGGTTAGAGAGTACCGATGCGGGCGAGCGCGGCTTTGAGGTCATCCGCATCCATTTGCCTTACAGGCAGCGCCATGAATGCGCGGACCCGTTCTTCGATCTTGGCTAGCGTCGCTTGGAACGCGGCTTCGATCTCCGCTTCGCTACCGGTCGCAACGGATGGATCAGCCAAGCCCCAATGGGCTTTGAGAGAAGGGCCGAAGAAAATCGGGCAAGCCTCGCCTGAAGCACGATCGCAAACTGTAATGACGATGTCCGGTGGCGAACTTTCAAATGCATCCGAAGCTTTGCTTGATAGGCCTTCGGTAGAAATGCCGGCGGTTTCCAGAGTCTTCAACGCCTGAGCATTGACCTTGCCACTTGGAAAACTTCCCGAGCTCACAGCTTCCATTACCTCGGGCGCCAAGTGATTGAACAATGCTTCAGACAATATGCTGCGGCAGCTGTTGTGGGTGCACATAAACAAGACTTTCATGAAATATCTCCGGTTCAGAAGCTCAGGCGGATTGCCAAAGCGGCCAGGGTGGCAAGCAGAATGGGCAGTGTCAGGACGACACCAGTGGCTCCTTGGGTTGCCAGATAACGAGAACTATCGTCACAAGAAAAATCAAAAACGCGGTCAACATGAGCACAACTCAATCAGCAAAAAAGGGGGTCAAACACAAGCGGCCGTGTTTTGGGGTCTATCCCCCATCTCGGCGAGACGCATGGCATCTGTGTTCAACCAGTCCTGATTAGCATCGACGACGCTTTTCAACATCGTCCCAACCCACTCAGGCAAGGACGGGTGCAGGCGGTAATACACCCACTGTCCCTGGCGGCGATCCATCAAGATTCCGGCTTCGCGCAGCTGAGCGAGATGACGGGAAATTTTCGGCTGGCTTTGATCGAGTGCGCAGGTGAGCTCGCAGACGCAGAGCTCACCCTCTCTTGCAATCAGTAAGGTCATACGTGCTCGAGTTTCGTCAGCCAAGCACTTGAAAACGACGGTGGGCGTCAAGGTTTCCTGCATGTGACCTCCTAGCGTGGCGACCAAAATATCTGAGAAACCGAACCTATACTGAGCGCCAATCAGTCCCTCTTCAGAGCCCCCCCATGAACGAGTCAGATATCTCTGTTCGACTACTTGATGTCGACCAAATCGACGATTTGACGATTCAGCTGAACTGGGCGGGATTACCAACCCAAGACCTGCTGCAGCCCGATCGAATGTTCTATTCCTTCCATCATGGAGATACGACGCTGGGCTACGGTGGAATTGAAGGAAACGGTCCCGACCGACTGTTGCGCTCACTGGTCATTGTTCCGGCTCAAAGGCAGGTCGGTGCAGGAACATTGCTGCTACAAGTACTTGAGCGTATAGCTGCGGCCGATGAAGCCCTGCACCTTCACCTTCTGACAAACTCGGCGGAAGACTTTTTCCAAACTCGAGGGTATGAACGCAGGGAGCGATCCCAAGCACCGGAAGCGATATCCAGTTCGGCGGAGTTCACAGCGCTGTGCCCTGCTTCAGCGGTCTACATGGTGAAAAAACTAGACTCTACTGGCGCTGCTGCCTCTGCATCACCAGATATAACTCGCCTCAACGAACGTTAATGAGTTGGTTCTCAAATGACCAAGGAAGGAATCTTGGGGCCCCCTGAAGATGTCGAACCCGGTGCTCACCCGCCACGAATCCGTTAATGCGTATTTGAGCCTTCCTCGCAGCATCCAGTCGTTGCGAGGCTCAGTCCAAACGGCGAAGAGATCAAGGTCGGCTTTTGAGTCGAACAGCGGCCTGGCATACCTGAGCGTAACGCCATACTGATCACGGTCGAGCTCATTGCTGATCAGCGCCTGTGCCGCTTGTACCTGAGCAAGCAACGGGTCGCTCGACAGACTCGAAACTGACCTCAAGTGCCGCCAAAAGCCCTGGAATGAAACAGTCTCGCGATCGCCGATATACCACTCAGCACCACCAATTGCTGAGGTATAGGGCTGCCGACGGGCAACAGCCGGATCCGATGACTGCTCGAAATTCACCCACGCAATTTCCCCCCTATAGGCCATTTCCCCTCGGACTATTGTGAAGTCGCTACCGATCATGCGCATGCGAGTAGCGTGCTGACCGAGCGTGATACCGTCAGGCGTGGCGCTTCGTACTGCGAAGGTCGGAAACAGATCATGGCCGTCGATAACACTCACCGACCAATCGGCATCAGAGCCCAGCACGTCATACTTCACCGCAACTGTAGGGCGCACATCCGGATCTTGCTCCCTGAAGACAACACCAGGTGTCTTCTCCAGCGGCACATCATTGAACTGGAACCGATCCAATACATGCATCTGCAGCTTTCCCGCGCCCACCTCACAGTCCAGATGCAGTCCCCAGTTTCCCGTGCGCTGATCAGTAGCTTCAGGGGTCAACCTTCGGTAGTTGCTCGGTGAAATCTGATCGGTGGGATTGATCCCATCAGCACGCCCCCACATCACCAGTTTTTTACCCAGGGCAGGGGCACACACCGTCTCGCTGCCTGTCACATACAGCTCATTGACTCCTGCGTCTTCACGCTTCTCATCCAGACGCTCCGGCGACGATATCGCCCAGACCTCACTGTTCAACTGCAGGCTTTCGGACGCCTGCCAATCCAGTTTGAGCTTGGCACGATTGGAGGACACCGCGTGTTTGTCATCCAACATCCGGTTGGATGACCACACGCCTGAAGCGACCTCACCTGTCACTTCCGGAGCGCTGGCATAAGCACACGCGGAGAGAATCAGGGGCGCGACAACACCGGCCCGCCACCAGGGCAAAAAGGACCCGCTCATCTCCTCTCCTTATTTGGAAGCTATGTTGTTCGCGGAGAAGAGGCTGTCGCTCATCGATTCGCCGACCTTGAAGTTGGAGAAAGTAATCGTAGTGGTATGCCCACTCTGTAGGTTCTTGCCCTCGGTTTTCATTGGCTGCCACTTTCCATTCGCTGAATCAACCAACTGGATGTCCGCGAAGGAGAACTGTTTGTAAGGCTGTCCACTGGCATCCGAGGCTTCCACGTAAGTCGTGGCGAAATTGTCCTTGCGCACCCAAGTCACGCGCTTGGCATATCCCGAGTTAGTGCGAACGCTATCCTCAGCGGGTACCGACTCAATGACGTAATGCTCAACACCGTCACGTGCCTGCTGGCTGAGCAAGGTGTGCTTCCAGTCGCCGACCTTGTGCCCCATAACATCGCCATAGCTAAAGTCAGTACCGATGAAGCTGTCTTTTTTGTTCGAGGCCACTAGGCGACGCACACGTTTCATCGCCGGCAGGTATACCCACATATCGTCATCCTGGGCCGAGCGTTCAACGAGCAAAGTCGTGGTCCCGCGAATGTCTGCCGGCGCTTCGAAGCGAACCAGACGCATGGTGTCTTGCCCATTCTCCTGAAGTTTCGACGCCATGTTCGACTTGCGAACGCGCTTACCACCCTCTTTGGTCTGCAGCACAAACTCTGCATCCGCCGTGGAAGTGCTGAAGCGAGTTACAGCAGCATTGCGCTCCATGATTTGCTTCGCCTCCAGCTCTGCAGACCAACCTACCTGTGAGTAAGTCAGGAAGCCGATAGCAGCAAGGATGATCAACAGCACTGCGCCACGATCACCCGAGCGACGCTGGAAAATGAATGCTGGTTTGAAGGTCAGAATGGCGCTCGGAATGAGGGTCAGAGTTGCCAACACGCTTGCCAGCATAGCCAGCACGATGAAAGTAGAAAGCCACATATGAACCTTATAATCGTAGGAGAACATGAGGACGGCATAGCCACCCGCCACAGCAGTGGCAACGAACAGACAGGCTTTACCAGCGGTTTTCATTGCCATTTCGACGGCCTGAGGCAAGGTCTTACCCTGGGCTGTGTACTCACCAATGCGGTAGATGAGATAGATCGCGTAGTCAGCGCCAATCCCCACCGCCATGGCGGAGATCAACGAGTTGGGAATGTTCAGAGGGACACCGAAGTAGCCCATTACGCCGAAGACCAGCGAAAGGACCACCAGTAGCGGCGACAGCACCAGTAGGCCTGCGGTGAACGAACGGAATGCAATAACTGATACCGCAAGAATCACACCGAGAATTTGCGCGATGTTCAGCAGTTTGCTGTGCACCATCACATCGGTTACTGCCAGTGTCTGCGCCACCTCCCCGCCGAACGAAACCGTTACATTTTTGGGGAAGCGCTGGTTCGCAACCTCACGCAGCTCGTTGACCAGGCGATCAATTTCAGCGTTGCTGTTGGTCCGCAACATGATCGAGATCTTCGCTCGCTGGTAGTCATAGTCGACATGCGCCGAGAAGTCTTCCGGGGCGCCAGACATCGAGTAAAGGAACAGGTACTGGGCAATCAGATCTCGATCATCGGGTAGTGGATTAATAGCACCAGTGTCCCCAGATGCAGCGCCGTGCATGCGCTGGAGAAAATCATCGATGGATAGGGTCTTACCCACGATCGAGCGCTTCGCGGCATCAGCCTGGAGCTCCCGAATAGCATTCAGGATCTTTGGATCTTTCACTCCATCGGCCTGCCCAGTGTCGACCATTACATACAGAACGTTGGTGCCGCCAGTCTGTGCGTTCAGCAGGTTATCGTCCCGCTGTAGTGGCAGTGAGTCAGAAAAGAAACTCTTGCTCGAGTTATCGACATGCACCTTGGGCCAGCCAGCAATCGCAACACCTATCAGTACGACGAAAGCCACCAGGATCCACCGACGACTACGCGGCGTAATCACCAAATGAGCAATGCGAGCACTCAGGCGATCCCAAATTCGCGGTTTGGTCTCGGTATCAATCTGTGCCGCCGAAGGTGGTTTCAGACTGGCACGAACTGCCGGAGTGAAAGTGAACTCCAGTAGCACTGCGGCGAGGATGCCGATGCCAGTGAAAATGCCGAAGGCCCGGACGGTTTCAAGCTCGAACACTACCAACGAGAAGAAACCCAAAGCTGCGACACCACCGGCGATCACCAAAACGGGCCCCACTGCCGCAAGCGATTGAATCGTCGCCAGCCGGTTAGCCACTTCTGGGGCCATGTGCTGCCCGTTGACCAATTCGATGAAGTGTTCGTAGTAGCGCTTGAGCAATTGAACGGCGTGCCCAGCCGCAACGGCAAGAATCAGGATTGGCGTGGGCGAGTTAAAGATATCCATCGGCACCTTCATTAATCCCATGATACCGACACCCCAAACCACCGAGAGCAACGCCGTCACCAAGGGAAGAATCAGTCCCTGACGCGTACGGAAGGCCTCGTAGTGCAGCAAGCCAATCACCAGCACCGCGATGGGGAACAACCAGTTGATCCGATCTGCAAAAACTTCAGCCTGCTGCAGGAACACCGGGTTTCCACTCAAAGAAATCTCGACGCCCGGCGTGTTCTCCTGGCTCAGGATCCGGTGAACATCCGAGAGCATCGCCCCGAAACCGTTAGGGTTCTCCTTCAACTCCAGCATGATCGTAGCGGTTCGCCAGTCGCTGGAGATAACCGTGTCTCGATAAACCGGGTTGGCTTCAATGGCCGACCTTAACGCACTAATCTGATCGGTTGTCGTGGGGATCTGGTCATCGAGCAGAGGCTTTACCTCAAACCCTTCGGCGTTACCACGGATACTCTTGGCCTGCCGCGATGAGAGGCTAAGTAGAGTCTGCTTGGTAACCGATGGCGCGGCATACAGCTTGTCCGTAATGCGCTTTACGGCTTCGAGCACTTGCGGCTGCAGTGCATCGCCCTGGGTTGGTGTCAGTCCTATTACCACGAGGTACTTCGATCCGAAGATTCTCTCGATGGTGTTGGTGGCCTTTATGTATGGATGGCTCTGCGGGACAACCGCGGCAGGATTGATGATGACTTGTTGTTTGGCTGCAAAAAAGCCGAAGAACGCTGATAGAGCCAGCACAAGGGCGATAACCCAGCGCCGATGATCGACCACCCAAGTCACATACTGCTCCAAGGGCAATGAGCTCTTGCTAGAGTTTTCGTGAACAGAATCTACCGCTGCGGTTTTCGTTATTTGTGTCATAAGTCAGGCATCAGCAGGAGGAATTAGGAGTTAAAGCTACGTCGTCTTCGTGAAGCCGAGCGATGTGATCTTTGAGAAGGTGTTTCTGGACCTTTGCAGACGCTGTATACGGAAACGCATCCACCACGATGTATTGCGTCGGACGCCACCCGTTGAAGGTCTTGGAAAGGATTTGTTCGAGCTCGACAGTTACTGAAGCGGTATCGACCTCAAGCATGGCCACCCAGGCAAGCACGCTCCGGCCGCTGGCAACATCGGTCACCAGCAATGCTGCATCTGCGACACCTTGAACCAATCGAGCCTGATGCTCCACAAGGGCTGAACTGAGAGGGATGCCATCAGCGATCAACGAATCTTCCATGCGATCGATGACCTCTAATTCTGAGTTTTCGTGCAGCGTCGCGAAGTCCCCGGTTGCCAACCAGTTACTGTTATTTGCTGTGCTGTGGGCAACCCAATGCCCACGGGCCATCAGCTCACCGGTGCCCTCCGCCGAGCAAGCACCGCCTTTGCATTGCACGGCCAACTCGATTCCAAATACAGGCTTACCGTGACGCAGAGATGCCCTGCTGCTATCGAAGCGCTCGATGGTGGCCAATGGTGATGTCTCAGTCATTCCCCAGGCATGACATACCTCGACACCAAGCTCTTCTTGGATGAACTGAGCAACATCAAACGGTAGTCGAGTACCACCGACAACCGTGCGGCGCAGGGTACTGAAGCTCAATCCGCTGGTTCGCATGTACCGAACAAGCGCTAGCCAATGTGCAGAGACTGCCCCCAAGACCGTGATGCGGTGTTCCTCGATCCATTGGAACCACTGCGCAGGATCGCGATGCGGTGGTACAAGCACCAACGACGCACCAACCAGCGGGCAAACAAAAGGAGCGCCCCATGCACTAGCGTGGAAATTCTGCATGAGAGGCATAACCCGATCGGCACTGTTCAACCCCATCGCGTCGGGCAAGGCACAGGCCCAGGCATGCAACACTGTTGAACGGTGCGTGTACTCAACGATCTTCGGAACCCCTGTGGTCCCGGATGAGTAGCAGACATGGGATAAGGTATCTTCCGCAAACTCAGTAATGGTGTATTCCCTTCCACTTCCAGTGCCAAGCTGGGCCATAGCGCGTAGCGGAGTACCAGGAACCAATGCTGCGAATGCCTGGCCAGCACTCGCTGTAGCCGCATCATGCAGCAACATGCCGGGTCGCACCTGCTGAAGAAAAAGACCTAGATCTTCCGCACGATGCTGAGGGTTCAGAAAATGAGTTACCACGCCTTGGCTTAGCGCTGCGTATAGCCAAGCCATTTGATCGAGTGAACTAAAGCCAAAACTGACAACTGCATCTCTGGACCGAAGCCCCATGGCGTGAAGCTCTGTAGCGCAGTTATTCGCAGCTTTTGCCAACTGAGCATAGGTTTGAGTTTCAACCGCGCCTTCTAGAGATACAGAAGTTACCGTTGCCGCTGCATGCACCTGTGCGGCATGTTTGAGCAGGTCATGGACATGAAGCGAGAGCATTTGCACTCTCGCGGTTGGGTACTGCACGGTATTAGAAGAGTATTTGTTCATGCGGCCATAGTAGAAATCGCCGCACTCCCCCCACAATGGAACCGATGTACCATGGCGCTACAACGTGCCTGTCGCTCAACTCAAGCAAACTGCAAATAGGTCTGAGTCAACTCATGGCGCGGCCGATCAAACACATCCCTTGCTTTGCCACATTCAATCAGCTTGCCCACCCCCTCTAGCTTCCAAAAAACTGCTACCTGGTCTGCTACACGTCGTGCCTGACTTAGGCTATGGGTCACAAGAATGATCGTTCGTCGCTGAGCCAGGCTCAGAATCAACGTCTCAATTTTTTGAGTCGAGATCGGATCTAGAGCACTGCATGGTTCGTCCATCAGCAAAACATCTGGATCCAAAACCAGCGCCCGAGCAAGGCACAGTCGTTGTTGCTGCCCACCGGACAACGCGATGGCCGAACTGTCGAGACGATCATGAACCTCGTCCCACAACCCCACTTCCCGTAATGACGACTCAATACGGCTATTGATATCGGCCTGCGCTTTAATGCCGTGCTGCCTGAGCGCGAACTCAAGATTCTTGCGAATCGAAAATGGAAATGGATTGGGACGTTGAAACAGCATCCCAACCTGACGCCGCAACTGGGTCGAGTTTTTTGCCAGATGCTTATTGTCCATCCAGCTGAAGTTGATCGAGCCTTCTACCGAGCAGCCCGGCACGAGATCGTTCAGGCGGTTGATGCAATACAACAAACTCGACTTCCCACACCCTGATGGGCCGATGAGTGCGGTGACTGAATTGCGCGGAACGCGCAACGTCACTCCCTCAACGACTGTGTGCTTGCCATAACTCACGGAGAGGTCTTGGATATCGATGTGCCCTTGCGCAGCAGTACTCAAGTGAGTAACCGTCCCGTGCACGCTTGATGCAGCTCGTACAAACGGTTCAAGCGATATAGCTCTGTCGTTGATCATCATTCAGAGACTCCGTGTCGTGTTGCCAGTCATGCGTCGCTGCATCCAACGAGTTAGGGCATGCACAGTGAAGCTGAGCAAGGCCAAAAGCAGCAGCAGCGCAAGGGCCGAGCCATAAGCGTTAGGGGTACCGCCCGGCACATTGGTCGATAGGTCATAAATATGAACAGAGACGCTACGCCCGGAATCGAGAACCGATTCGGGCATCCTGTCGGAATAGCCGCTGGTGAAGAGCAGTACAGCAGTTTCCGCCAGGGCTCTGGTCAACGCGAGCACAACACCTGCGCATATGCCAGGCAGTGCTACCGGTACCATCACATGCCATAAAACTGACTGTTTCGAGAGGCCGAGCGCTGCTCCGCCAGCGCGATGGGCAATACCCGCGGACTCCAGGGAGAATGCCAGTGAACGCGCCAAAGTGGGCAGGATCATGCAGGCCAAGGTCAGCCCGCCGGCCAGAATTGAATATCCCAATTCCAATTGCCGACAGAACAGGCTGAGTCCAAATAATCCAAACACGACCGAAGGAATGCCCGCCAGTATGTCGAGGCTGCAGCGCAGTACCGTAGCCGGCCAACCTGCGGGATTAAAACCTTCAGTCAACATTACTGCGACGCCAAACGCTAAGGGCAAGGCGGCCGTCAAGCTGACCAACACAATTCCCAGGGTGGACACGAGAATCGGTGCAATCCCCCCGCTGCGGCCTGCGTCTTCCGGGCTCCCCGCCAGAAAGTCCCAGCTCAGCACCTGAAGTCCGTTACCGAACACCGTTAGCAGCGGCCACAGGAGCATCGCAACTGCAGTCAACGTCAGACCATACATCACGAAAGTCCAGACGAAATCCCGGAAGTCGAAACCGGAGACCTGGAAGCGCCTCATGAGGTCATCTTCCTCTGACGCATACCGACCCACTCGCCCACAGCAACCAACGCGCTGACCAACAGCAACATCAGCAGCCCGGCAACGAACAGGGAGGCGCGGTGATCCCCCATCGCGTAGGGCATTTCCAAGGCAATGTTCGCAGTCAACGCCCGTACTGGATCAAACAGCGAAGTCGGTACCTGCACAATGTTGCCACAGACCATCAACACCACCATTGTCTCGCCGACTGCTCGGGCAGCACCGAGTACCATTGCGGAAAAAATGCCCTGCCTGGCAGCAGGGATAACAATACGAAGTAATGTCTGGCTGGTTGAAACGCCCAGCGCTGTAGCTCCCTGGACATAAGCTGTCGGCACCGTCTGAAGGGCCGACTGGGTCAACACCGTGATCGTTGGGATGATCATCAGTGCAACAATGAGGACACCGGCCAATAAACTCGCACCTGGCGGGCTCCAGATGTTCACTATCGGAACGATCGAACTGACGCCCCAAAGTCCGTAGACCACGGTAGGCACTGCAGCACTGAGCTCCACAATATTGCGCAGCACGCGAGCAAGCCGTGCGGGCGCTTTGAATGTCGTGACCAGCGAAATGGCCAGGCTCAGTGGTGTTGCAATGACAAGCGCACCAATGGTCAGGTAAAGGCTCGCCAATACCATTGGGGTCATGTTGTAGCTAGCGTCCCGCGGCCACCACCCCTCGTCCGTAAAGAATCTTATAGGCCCTCCCTGCGCGATCAGTGGGAAACCTTCACTCAACAAGAAAGCGACAATCAAAAACACGATTGCCGCCCCTAGCAGAGCGAGCATGGACATGGCCGACCAGAACGCCCATCCACGCAGCTTCGTGGGATGGGCCTTCGCGACCACCTCATCTGTCAATAAAGTCATGGAGAGAGCCTGATCAGCAGCGCCTGGCCGTCATTTCGTCACCGGAATGAAGTACATGCGAGTAACAAAGGCTGCTGCTTCATTTGAGCGGGCAAACTCCAGGAAGTCCTGAACCGGCTCTGTGAGAGGCGCTTTGTAAACCAAATTCAGGTCCCGGCTGATCGCGTACTCGCCCGACGCAACCGCTGCTGTCGATGGAATCTGATCTCCTAAAGGGATTAGCCGAATTGCGGCGCCCTGATCGGCTTCATACTCAGCCGAACCAATGGACACGTAGCCGACTGCAGCGGGAGAGCCAGCAACAGTCTGAATACCCTGCTGGTTGTCTCCAATAATCACGTGGGCGCGGATATCTTTGTAGGGAATACCAAAGAAACCACTGAAAATTTCCAGGGTAGATCGCCCCTCTGCCTTGCTCACGACGGTGATAGGCGAATCGTCTCCCCCCACGTCTTTCCAATTGGTGATCCGGCCTGTGTAGATTCCGACAACCTGCTCTTTTGTCAGACCAGTGATCGGGTTGCTTTTATTGACGATCATGCCGATGCCATCTTTGGCAATCAGCGCATGCTGCAGATCCCGCTCTTCAGGCTTGAGTTCACGGGAGACCATGCCAAGCACAGCCGTGCCGCTGCGCACATCCATAATCCCCCGAGCACTACCGCCTGCCTGGACCTCGATTCTAATGCCCAGATGCTCTCGCTCGTAAGCTTTGGCCAGTTCACTTATCAGCGGTGCGATAGTACTAGCCCCCACAACGCTGACACGCACGGCTTTGGCTTCAGTCTTTTGATCCGTCTCACGATTGCAGCCTGACAGGCAGAGCAACGCACCCAGCATCCACAGCGCAGGCACGCCAACGTGCCGGGCCGTCCAGGTTCTTGTATTCATTTCTTCCCCGATTTCCATGGGACACATCGAGTGACCGATGCGTCAATATCTGACTAATCGTAAGGCGGAACGGACCGAACTTTGAATAGAAGCTATGTACTATGGCAGTACGCCAGCAGCCTCCCGACAATTGCCGCGGCAAGGGAATGTCCTTGAGCCTAATGGGAGGATATAAAAATGAACGAAGTTTCTGCCGGCACACAGCCAAATCAACGCGTACCAGTCGACTTACGTGCTGTAAACCGCCGAGAAGAACTGAGCACTGAGCACAATAAAAGCGACGGTTATTTCAACCTGATCGCGTACATCGCTTCCAACGCAATCGCTGGAGAGGTGATGGCGGTAGAGAACTATTCGGAAATGGTGCCGTTGATGCCAGATACCGAAAGTAAGATCGAAACCGTCAAACAAGCCTACGAAGAATCAAAACATATTCTGATGCTGGCCAGCTTGGGCAAACGCCACGACTACATCGTGATGCGTGAGATCGTCGAGCCGCAGTGGTTCAATATCCGCCGCCACTTCAGTACTGCTGTTCAAAACAAGGACCTGGCTGCGTGCCTGATCATTCAGGACCTGATGACCGAAACCATGGCCATCGTGTTGTACCGCACCCTGCAGCGCCAGGGCGATCCGGACACTTCAGCACTGGCTGGAAAGATCCTGGAAGACGAATTGGAACATTTGGAGATCGGCCTGGCGCGTATTCGTAGCCTGATCGCCAAAGACCCTGAAGGTGTTCATGAGAGCCTTAAATGGGCCCACCACCGTGTAATGCCAGAGCTGTTCAGCATGGTGAGCACCAGTTGCCACTTCCTCTGCGACCGACTGAACATTGACTGCGGTGCTCTTTCACTGGGTGAACTGAAGACCGACATCGACGAAATTCGCATCGAAGCTTTGGACACCTACGTAGAAACCCTCGATAAGGCGGACTTCGATCCGGTTGTCACAGCGGCACTGATCGAGTCGATGCAAACCTATGGCGGCACCCCGTCAATGAACGCTGGCCTGGCCAACGCCTGACGCGTTGCATCAGCCCGCTCTCATCAGTACCGGCGGAGCTCATATGTCCGATAACACAACCTTAACGCAGGGTATTCAAGCGTTCTTCGAGTTTCTACTCATGGACGGTGCCCTGCTCATTGGGCTTTTCCTGCTGGTCACCTGGCTTGTGGTGATGCTGCAACAACGTATGCCCTTTCAAGCGACACAAGGCTCGCTGCTTGGGTCCTCAGGCTGGCGGTCGGCATTTGTCGCCAGTGTTGGGGGCGTCATCACGCCCTTTTGCTCCTGCTCCACGATTCCCGTGCTGAGCGGCATGCTCAGGGCAGGCGTTGGCTTCGTGCCCAGTTTCGCTTTTCTGGTGGCCTCGCCAGTAGTGAACGAGGGTGTGTTTATTCTGCTGTTCCTCACTGTGGGTTTTGTCCCTGGCGCTGTTTTCATCATCGGCGGCCTGGCCCTGACTTCCGCTGCTGGTGTGGTAGCAGGAAGGCTCGGCCTGGCAAGGCACGTGACCATAACACCTGCCCCCAAGAGCAGTGCCGCCTTCCTGGGCCAGGGGATTCGAACTTGGCCCGGTTGGCAACCTGCGAGTCGATTCGCTTGGCTTGCAGCGAAGCAGGAGTTGCGGACGGTCGCGCCGTACCTGCTGATCGGTTTGTGCATCGGAGGTTTGATCTACGGTGCCGTACCGAAAGACACACTGATGAGCCTCGTCGATCGACTACCGGCCGGCTGGCTGTATCTGGCATGCGCCTTAGTCGGCGTACCGCTGTACATCTCTCCCATAGCAGCACTGCCAATCGGATTTGCCCTAATCGAGAAAGGGTTTCCAGTCGGACCGCTTGTGACCTTTCTGGTGGCGGCAATCGGCACAAGCCCTCCCGAGATCATGCTGCTGTTCAGGCTTTTCAAACTCCCACTGGTGATAGCCCACACGCTAACAGTCATTGTTTGCGCTCTGGTCCTTGGCCTGGCTGTCGCACTCGTGCTGTAACCATCTAAATAAAGAGGGCAAGACATGCTCAATTTTTTCAAAAAGACTTCGGACGCAGATATCACCCAAGTCAAACGCGCATTGGGGCCCGAAGCTATCGTGGTGCTCTCTGCAAGTTGCTGTATGCCAGGCACTACGCAGGTTGACGAACAGATCGAAGCGGCAGCACGTAACGCATTGACGCAGGCCAAGCTGGACTGGCCGGTCCTCACGATTACCGTGACTACTGCGCAATCGATCCTTCCGAAGCTATCCGCAGAGCTGAACGCAAAAGAAGGCGCGGTAGCCCAGCAAGTCACGGAGCTGTTCATGGCTCATGGTCTGAGTGCATTCCCGATCATCATTGTTGACCAGACTCTGGTCTCCTACGGTGGAGTGCCAGACCAAGCGATGATTCATAACGCACTGGTTGCAGCTTCTGAAACTAACCTTGGTCTCACGAGTGGAGAGGTCCGATGAAAACGCCTCTCCAGACCCCACGCCACGGAAAACGAGTCTTCCTAACAGGAGGTACGGGATTCCTCGGGGCACTCATGGCCGCTCAAGTGCTTAGCGATGGCTGGGCAGATCACTTGGTCATCCCGACCAGGCGAGGTGACCATAAGATTGGTATTCCAGAAGAAGTGCAGCGTGAGCTTCTGGCATTGGGAAGAAGTGCTGACGAATTCGAGAAAAAGGTGACCACTGTTCACTGGCAGGGTGCTGAAACGGCATCGGTAGAGCTGCTGGAGAATATGCTTCGCTCAGGAAAAGTGGACACGGTAGTTCACTGCGCAGGTTGCCTCGACTACTTCGATAATGAGGCGCTGCAAGCTCTGAACGTCGATTTCACTGCAAGGCTTACTATCGCTGCCAAACAAGCAGGAGTGAACTTCTTTATCTTCGTTTCTACGGCCTACTCCGCTGGCTACTCTGGAGGTGTAGTGCCAGAAACGGCGCTGATTGAGCCGCCGAGCGATCCTACCAACTACACGCTGACCAAGCGGGCAGCTGAGCGCGTAGTTGCTGAATGTGGCATTCCATTCCTTGTTGTCAGACCATCAATCGTGATTGGTAGCTCTGCTGATGGTCGCTACAGCGGTAAGCGCTATGGCCTCTATCAACAATGGATGGGTATCGAAAGGCTGCTCTCCGATCGCCATCATGCCGAACTGCATACAGTCGCTACGGACCAAGCGCTCAATCTCCTGCATCAGGACGTTTTCCAAGCCAGCATCGCAAGCGTATTTCGGTGGGTGCCCGAAGGTGAATACGTCAATCTGGTCGTTGACGATCAGACCAGTCCGTCGATGAAAGACCTATGGCGGCTGTTCTGCGAAGTCACGCGCCCCAAGACCGTAATTTTTTACGACAGCCTCCAAGCGATTGATCTAAAGGCCATCAACATTCGCCAGCGAGGCTACCTGACGTTCGCTCAGACCAACCTCGAAATCGGTGCCTACCCTTGGCAGTTCGACCGTCAGTGGCTCAATGCTTTGAGCCAGCGTGGCCTGAACTTCACTGAAACGACATTGAGCACACTGCAAATCTGCCAAGACCGATTTATACGTTCCTCTCAGCCCATCCAACGGTACCTTGAGCGCTTCGGCGCGGACCTGCCTGCTCGCACTGAGTACCGTGATCACCTCGATGCCTGGGACGTTTCCGCCAATGAACATGCTTGATACCGCGGCCATTCGACTGGAGCCTTGGCAACGTGAATTGATCCACACCGCTGCTATAGTGAACGGCGGTCTCGAGACAGATGAGCACTCTGACTCCACTCCTCATATCCTTTGGTGGGGAGGTGCGTATTCAGAGTTGCTGTCTATGTGTGTAGATAAGATGCGCGGCGAATTGATCATCGCTGATAGCGATCCGCGACGACTACGCAAAAGCGCCGCGATGATGGACAACGCTCGCAGCGTGCGCCTAATGGCGCTTTCTGATTTGTCACGTGATGCCAACGTTATTGAGCCACTACTCCAGGGCGCATTACTTCGTGACATCGATGGTTACATCGCATTGGAGGAGAAACTGCGATTTGGTGTTGAGCGTTCGCCCGCTGTTTCTGATGGCTGGGCCAGTCGAATCCTGATGGACTTCACCCTCAATCGTGTGGATGCTGAGGATGAAAAACAGGTATTGGGGGAAGCATTCCGCGCTTTGAACGTAACCGGTTGCGTAGTCTGCGCAGTACTTGTAAGCGATGAACCTTTAACCTCTCACCACACCGTCAGGTCCGCACCTGCCGGACCGCCCCTTCGGTTACCTTCAGAAACTGCTGTGATAGCTGCGTTCGAACAAGCCGGCTTCCATGGCATCACCTTCCATTGGTCGCCAACAGCAGCAAGCGCTATCGACAGAATTGGCGATGCTGAAGTACGCATGTGCACCGTCAAGGCATACAAAGGTAAACAAGGCCCATGCTGGGAGTTAGGACAAGCTGTTATCTATCGCGGTCCTTGGCTTGAAGTGCACGATGATGATGGACATGCGTATCGCCGTGGTGAGCGGGTCGCTGTATGTGCAAAAACATATGACCTGATGATGCGTGCTCCTTACCAAGGAGCCTTCCTCGGACTTCGCAGCATGAACGAACCACCGCTGGGTCAGGCCGCGCCTTTCGATTGCAACACTCCTGCTCTTCGAGATCCGAAGGTGACCAAAGGGCTGGCTCCTTTTCAAGGGGCTCAGGCAGCAGCTTGCTGCTCCACAGAAAGCGGATGTTGCTAGACAAGTACCAATCGGCCGACACCTGTCGCGAGGGATACCATTTGGCCATATAATCGAAATCAAAATTGCATCAGGTGCCTGAAACTGGGCACCTGATGTGCTTACATCGGGCAGGGAGAGCGAATATGGAAAGCGTCAGGAACAGTTGGCAAATGCTTCAAACAAGCATCAGAACGCCATCCTTTCTAGACCTGGACGTGGACTGCACTGCCATTGGTATCGCCTCTGTGAATGGCCCCGCCGTTCACTTCAAGAAAATCCTCTTTCTCGAAGGCGAAATTCACGAAGAGCCCGAAACTCTGCAGAGCCACTGTGCTTCGCTGCTCGCCCTATGGGCTGCAGTGAGAGCGCCTTCCTTGATAGACCTCGGCAAATGCACTTGCATAGGACGTCGCTTGCTCCTACAGGAGCCGACCCTTGGTAGAAGGTTTGCCGTCCACGCCACCCAACTCGACGAGAACAACCTTCTCTTTGCTGTCGTTAGTTCGACTAAGCGCTGGAACAACGTTGAAACTGCCAAAAGCCTAGTGACAGTACTAGTTCAACATGCTGCTCAAATTCACGCAGCTGACGATTTCCAACCTTGTATACCACTTGAGCAGATAGGCGCAGGGCTGGATTGGTATCAGTTTACGACCAGGGAGGTTGAAATTCTGAAGCTAGTAGCCAGCGGAATCAGCAACAAGCAGATCGCCCGGGAATTAGGCTCAAGCCCAAATACGGTCCGAAATCAGATCCATACGTTGTTCCGCAAGGCAGAAGTGACAAACCGAACAGAGTTGGCACTTAGAGTTGCCGCAACGATTTGATACAGGTGTTTACGATTTGCCGTCAGACGCTGCGAATGGCATTGCCGTTATCTTTGCGAAAGTAGGCAATGGTTCTGCGTTCCTGTGCGAATTTCAGGTCCGCTGATTGACCAAGGACTGGCAGACCTTACGTACAGCGCAGACTTCAAAATGGCACCTGCGTTTTTACACAGCCAGGGTCGACTCCGGCCGGTCGCGATCTAGTCGCTTCAAGTAGGGTCCTATTAGCAAAAGAACTTCGATGCTTGGTCAGGTATCCCAGCGTACCGAGAGCAACGCAATCGCGGTGAAAGCCAAGTCATACTCAGCTTCCAAAACCGGGCGCTAAACCGGGTATAAAGCTTGTTTAACCGTACTGAAATCTAGACTTTATAAGGCCTATACCCTGTGACTTCTGGTTTAACGTGTAACAGTGGCCGTGGATTTCCGCGGATCCGATAGACACAAAATCCCCGTAATCACTCGCTGATACGGGGATTTTTGCGTCTTAGGCTCACCATATTCCTCCATTGTGATCTGGGTTGTTGATGGGTACGGCTACCGGCGTATGACGCCTGATGCCAACTCAAGCACATCAAACGAGAGCAGGAAAATGCCACCCTCTTCGAAGTTGTGGCGAAAGATGGTTGCGGCTTCATTCCGCCAGATGCTCAAAGCTCTGGGGTGGAGCACCTTCTGTCAGGTCGCTTCGGGTAAAGGGTGCGCTTTCTCAGGCGGTTTGATTGAGCCGATGTAAACCGCAAAGACAGTCACCAGCGCGCCGCAAATCTGCAGCGTGGAGCTGGCCTTGCCGAGAAAGGTTACATCAATGAAATACGTGATCACCGGCTCCAGTAACAGGATCAGTCCGGCCAACCCCAAGCTGATGGCTCCGATCGAACGATTGACCAGCAACCAGCCGACAAACTGCACCAGTACCCCGTATATGATCAGCATCAGCCAGGTTTGCCCATCCACGATGGCCAAGCTTTCTCCAGTTGCCAGCGCGTATGTCAGCAGAACCAGTGCCGCCCAAAGACTCAAATTGAGCATCTGTGCGATCTTGTCACCCCCGCCGTCAGGCAACTGAGTGTTGATCTTCAGGAAGTACACGCAGATGGCATACGCCAGCCCCGACAGCACGCCATACACCACGCCCTTGATCCCTACCGCACTGGTCATCTCGGGTAGCAACAACAGATAGAGCCCAACAAATGCCAAGGTAATGGATACCAGGAAGTAGATCGAAGGTTTTTCCTTCAACAGGTACAACCCCAGTAGGGTCATGAAGAACACCTGGCAGTTGGTCAGGATCGACCCGATGCCCGGGCCGACGATATAGATGCTCTGGTGCCAGAGCACCAGGTCAATGGCCAAAAACACCCCAGCCAACGCGGTGTACAGTTGCGCCTTGGCGTTTTTGAGCAGCACCGGTGTTTTGCGCACCTTGAGCAGCAGGAAGAACAGGATCGAGGCGAACACCATCCGATAGAACCCTGCGCCACCCGCGCCGATATGGGCGAAAGCGACGGCTAGAGCAGACAGACTGAGCATCAGTCCACCGATGGTCAACTCAATGATTGCCCGATTGTTATTAGTCGACATGAGAAACCTCAGCGATAAAGACCGGTATTATTTTTATGAACACTCACAACTCCCCCGGGCAACAAACATCAGACTCGACAAAGCAGAAAAGCCCCAAAGGTCTTTTCTGCCACGCGCCCAAAAAAACAACTAACTTCTAATTGGCTTTAATAGTTAGCAGCAACACAACTCTTTAAACTTCTTGCGCGGCCAACTTCAACCATTGTTGTACCGGTGCATAACCCAGGATGTTTTCGACATAGCCCTGCAGTTGCGTAGGGATGGCAATACCATAACGACGGAAGCGGAACACCACCGGAACAAACATCGCATCAACAATGCCGAAGTCACCGCAGAGGAACTGTGTTGAACCACTCACCTCACGGAGCTGATTCCAGATAGCGAATACCCGCATGATTTCCTCTCGGGTCTCGGCGGTTAGGCTTTCTGGGATGTCACCGGTGTTCAGTCCAAACGACATCTGCGTGCGCAGGTGGGTGAAACCGGAGTGCATCTCTGCCGCAGCGGCTCGTGCCAGGGCCTTGACCCGTGAATCTTGGGGCCAAAGATTGGCGGCCGGATAGGTGCCGGCAATGTATTCGCTGATGGCTAGGCTGTCGTTGATGACGACATCATCAAGCAGCAGCGCCGGCACCTTGCCGGAAGGCGAGTGCTCCAGAATGCGCTGGCGGGTGTCGCTTTGTTCCAGTTTGATCTGAAGGGTTTCAAATGCAACATCCGCTGTCACAAGAACCAGCCACGCACGAAATGACCATGAAGACTTATTAAAATCCCCAACTACCAGTTTTGTAGACATCGCATCCCCTAGCTTGTGTGATGAAATAGGTGCTAAATTTAGCGACCTTTTTTTCATACGTATTGCACAAAACTGGACAATTCATGGACGAAAATCGCCGTCACAAAGCCCCTCAAAAAGACAAGGACTTTGTTCAATTCTGGCGTATACCCGAAGGCGACTGTGAGTTGCTATCAGCGCGTTACAGCACTCAATCTTTCGGCCGACATTCAC
The DNA here is from genome assembly GCF_054897825.1 of Pseudomonas sp. ZS1P83. NCBI lineage: Bacteria > Pseudomonadati > Pseudomonadota > Gammaproteobacteria > Pseudomonadales > Pseudomonadaceae > Pseudomonas > Pseudomonas sp. ZS1P83. The sequence goes on along the minus strand of NZ_CM142706.1, from coordinate 192,153 downwards.
ATGACCGATACGCTATCGGCGTTATAAGTAGCGGTGTTGAAAAACTTTTTTATCGCGGCAGTTACTACATGGGGGTCGCTGGCAGTGTGGTCACCATTACCCCCGGGGAGATCCACGACGGCTTGCCAGGCCATGATGAGGGCTGGATGTATCGAATGCTCTATATCGACCCCGAATGGGTCAATCGGATAGTGTTTCAAGGGCGTTTTTCAGACGATCATATTCATCTTTTTCAAACAGCTCTGAGCCAGGCCCCCGACTTCGCCCGGACCTTTTTGCATCAACATCAAATCATTGAAAAATCCCCCTCCAGCCTTGAACGGGAAACTATCCTGCTGGATCTGGTGACGCAGCTCTTCGAGCGCAGCGGAGCGCCCATCGAACCCGTCAGTGCGGCTGAGCAGCACGCAGTGCAAAAGATCAAGAGGAAGCTCGAAGACGAGTTCGACAAACATCTGTCTCTGGAAGAACTGGCGCAATGGGTGAACCTTGACCCTCTTTACCTGATCCGGGTGTTCAAAAAAAGCGTTGGCGTCTCCCCCCACAGCTTTCAAATCCAGAAAAGAATCGCCCAGGTCCAAAAACTGCTGCGCACCGGATCCAGTCTCGCAGAAGCGTCATTCACTTGCGGCTTCTTCGATCAAAGCCACATGACCCGAGCCTTCAAAAAAGTAGTCGGCATCACACCCGGCAGTTTCCGCAAAAGCAGTACCTGAGCCTGTAACACAGCTCAACAAAAAGCCGCGTTTAGACACGGCTTTTTTGTGCCTGTTTTTTCGTGGATAAAACCAGCACAACAAATGCTATGGCGGCTCCTCTATCTCACACTCGGTACTTACTCCGATTGAAGAACATCGAAGACCCCGCCCCCACTACCGCGATTGCAGCATCATCATCCCCACGCAGGCCAACGCATACTGACTGTAGAGACTCATGGGCCTATGCTCCTTGGGACTTGATGATCATGGAAGACACCGAGCGCTGCGGTCCGATGTCGCCGCTGACTAGAGCGTCCAGACTGACGATGACATCGCCAGCGTGATAAGCCGGTAACTTGCACTGCTGACCTCAAAATGGGCCGATTTCACTTCCCCGAAATGGAGCGTCCTGAGACCGACCCGGTTACTGGGTGTGACGCTGAAACGCTGAAGACAATGCCGTGATGGGCGGTAAATTGATTCCTGTCAAACGCCACTGCTCGCATCGTTAACGAGTCTGGAAAGGCGCGAAGTGTCCACCAGGATAGTGATTTGCGCGAATAGCAATCACGGCTGTTGACGCCCGTTTCAACATTACTCGTTTCTATACCGGTCGGTCCGGGTCAGACTTTTTTGGTCCGTGGCAAGAAGATCGCCAACACCCCGAACAACGGCAAGAACGAACACAGGAAGTACACGTATTCGATGCCGTGGATATCCGCCAAATGCCCGAGCAACGCTGCGCCAATCCCACCGAAGCCGAACATCAGGCCAAAGAACACCCCGGCAATCATCCCGACGTTACCCGGCACCAGTTCCTGGGCGTAGACCACAATGGCAGAGAACGCCGACGCCAGAATGAAACCGATCACCACGCTCAACACACTGGTCCAGAACAGGTCCACGTGGGGCAGCAACAGGGTGAACGGTGCGACGCCGAGGATCGAGAACCAGATCACCGCCTTGCGCCCAATCTTGTCGCCGATCGGCCCGCCGAAGAAAGTCCCCGCCGCTACCGCACCGAGAAACAGGAACAGATGCAGCTGCGAGCTGGCCACCGTCAGGTCGAATTTCTCGATCAGATAGAACGTGAAATAACTGGTGAAACTGGCCATGTAGAAATACTTGGAGAACACCAGCAATCCGAGTACCACTAATGCGCTGATCACCCGACGTTTCGATAAGCCGTGAGTGGCCGCCTGACCTTGCTTAAGCTTGAACAGGCTCAAGTGATTGGCGTACCAGCGGCTGATGCGGTAGAGCACGAACAGCGCGAACACGGCGAACAACCCGAACCAGGCCACCTGGCCCTGACCGCAAGGAATAATGATCGCTGCGGCGAGCAACGGCCCAAAAGCCGAACCCGCATTACCTCCCACTTGAAAGGTCGATTGCGCCAAACCGAATCGCCCGCCCGAGGCCAGCCGCGCCACGCGAGAAGCTTCCGGGTGAAAGGTCGAGGAGCCGATACCGATCAACCCGGCCGCCAGCAGAATCATCGGGAAACTGCCCACCATTGACATCATCAGAATGCCGATCAACGTGCAGACTGTCCCGGCCGGTAGTAGCCAGGGTTTAGGGTGTCGATCGGTGTGATAACCCACCCATGGCTGCAACAGCGAAGCCGTCAGCTGGAACGTCAAAGTAATCAACCCAACCTGGGTGAAGGTCAGGCCATAGTTGGTCTTGAGCATCGGATAAATCGACGGCAGCACCGACTGGATCAGGTCGTTGATCAAATGCGCCAGCGCCACGGCGCCAATGATGCGCATGACCAATGGGCTGCTTTGTGAAGTCGCGGACGCAGACAGAGTTTCGGTCTGGACATTGCTGATAGCCATAAGAGTTTCCGTACAACAGATGGGTGCACACAGGCAGGTGCGTCAATGTGCCATTTTTCAGTGCATCAGCGCCATCCCCTTAGCCTGCTAACGACCTCGACTTTCATCGCCGAAAAGGTGATAGCGCAACGCCATGGTCTGAATCTTGCCTCTGTAATCCGCTTCACCGCGGCCCCTTACAAAGGGGACCGAGAATGGGAAGTTTCGCCACAGAGTCGGCCTACAGAGCTGACGAGGGTGAACTTTCGAGGCCTTTTAAAAGGGCACACGTCGCGGCCGCAACGGTCTCGACGCACGCCGATGGTGCGTGGTGTCCAGAGGAGTTTTGGGGCATGCAGGCTTTTTTATCACCGGGGATCGGGTTGCTGGGCCGTTTTGGTTTCGCACGCAAATTTCAGCTGTTGTTTCTGCTGTTTATCCTGCCGCTGACGGGCAGTCTGTGGATGATCGGTCAGGACTATCGCGACAAACTGAACCTGATCTCCGGCGAACGCGCCGGGGTTCGGCAACTGCTTGCCCTGGATGCTCTCGACAACCTGCTCGCCGCCCAGCGTGACCGCGCGGCTCGCTGGCGCGCCACAGAAACCAATCGCCAGCCGACGCCAGCGACGATCGCGGCGATGGCTGCTTTCGATACGGTTCAGCCCGCCGTCACCCAAGCCACTTCGGACCTCGGCAACGCACTGCAAACCGAAGGCGCCGAGGGCGAAACCCTGGCCCGTTATCAAACCCTGCAAACAGCCCTCAACGGCCTGGACTCGAAAAGCCTGAGCAGCGTCGGTTGGTGGCCGGACGGTTACGATCGTTTCACCAATGCCTTGAGTGCCCTGCAAGCCTTGCGCGAGCAGATCGCCATGGATAATCGCCTGACCCTCGCACCGTGGCTGGAAACTTACCTGCTGACCCAGATCTCCACGCAGCACGCGCCAGACCTGATCGAACGAGTCGGCCGCCTCGCCAGCGTCGGCCAGGCATCAGTGGTATCAGGACAGTTCACCCTGCAAAGCCGTCTGCAATTGCGCGACTTGCGCAGCCGCATCGGCGATGCCCGGGAGCAGCTTGTCAAAACCGCGAGCCTGCTGGAGGCGCGGCTGCCCAGTGCGTTGCAAGCCTGGTCCGGGCAATACCATGACAGCCTCAAGCACCTGGATGCAGCGTTGAAAGCCCTCGATGACGGCGTGTTCGGCGGCAGCATCAAGCTCAAGCCGGAAGAGTTCGAACGCAATCTCGACGCCCTGCTCTCCGATTTCGCTGCGTTGCGTCAGCAGTCGCTGGTGTCGCTGGATCAGCGTCTGGATTACTACCACGGTTCGGCCATTCGCCAGTTCATCCTCGTCGCGACAATTTTTGGCTGCCTGCTGCTGGCCGCTCTGTACCTGTTCATCTGCTTGCAAGCCTCGATCCGTCGCAGCGCCAGCGGCATCACCCTGCTGGCCGAAGCATTGCGTGACGGCAATCTGAGCCTTCAAGTACCGGTGCAGGGGCGCGACGAACTGGCCGCCATCAGCACCGCCCTCAATGTCGCGGTAGTGCAGCTGCGCAACAGTCTGCTGGGGGTTGATCATGAAACCTTGCAGCTGAGCAACGCGGTGCGCACCCTCAACCATCATTCCAGCGGTGCCTTGGGGGAAGTCGAAGCTCAGCAGCTGCAGATCAGCCAGATCGCCGCGGCCGCCACACAATTGGCCGCCACCTCGCAAGGGGTTGCCCAGAGTTGTGAACAGGCCTCCGGCAGCGCTCAGCACACCCAGCGCATCGCCGCCGACAGCAGCCGTGACAGCCAGCGCACGACGGCAAGCATTCAGCAACTCAATCAGCGCTTGAACGACACCGCTGCAGCACTGGGCCGGGTCAGTGAGCAGGGGCAGCAGATTCAATTGGTGGTGGACACCATTCGCGGGGTTGCCGAGCAGACGAACCTGTTGGCACTTAACGCCGCCATCGAGGCCGCTCGCGCGGGTGAGCAAGGTCGCGGTTTTGCGGTGGTGGCCGACGAAGTGCGCAGCCTGTCGCAACGCACCCAGTCCTCCACCGCGCAGATTGCCGGCACAGTCGACAGCCTGCGCAACACGGTGAACGAAGCGGTAAGTTTGATGGAAGCCGCGTGCGGGCAGGCTCAATCCGACGCCCAAGCCGTCACTGGCCTGGGCGAACGGTTGGGGGAAATTGCCAGTGCCGTGCAAAGCGTCACCGACACGCTGGCGCAGATCGCCACTGCGGTCGACGAGCAAGCGACCACCGCCGACGAAGTCAGCGGCAACATCCAGCAAGTCGATCAGGCGGCGGTACGCTTGCTCGAAGGCGCGCGGGCGGTGAACCTGGCGGCGGACACCTTGAGCCAGGGCAGCAAGGCATTGAGTGCCAATACCGGGAGATTTCAGCTCAGTTGACGCCCTCCCCTCGCCCGGTTTTTCGGGTCAGCTGGATAAGCGGTTGAAAGCGTAGAGAAATATTTTAGATTTACGCTTGACACATCATCGTTACGAGCCAATAATGCGCGCCACTTGGCTACATAGCTCAGTTGGTTAGAGCATAGCATTCATAATGCTGGGGTCCGGGGTTCAAGTCCCTGTGTAGCCACCAAGTACCTGTTTACAGATGTCTCCATGAGTCTCTAAACAACCTCAAGAAGCCCGCCTAGTGCGGGCTTTCTTGTTTCTGGCTATCTCTCCCTGTCTCTCTCTATACCTTCCCTCCGTGTATCCCCTGCGTATCCTCGACAAATAATTGAACCGAGGGGATACAAGCCCAAATAAAGCGATCCGAGATAAAACGCCGCCCCCTTTCCGATACCGCATTGGCGCGAAGGGAGCCTAAGAGTAGGGCGCTGAGCTTCTACTCAGGGTAAAAATGTCCCATGAACGTAAGCGCTTCAATCGCCTGGGCGTAAGGGGCAAATCTCGGATCTCCACCCTCGAATGCCTGTGCGACTTTCTGAGCATTTTCAAGGTTGTCCCATTTAGCCAAGTCAGCGAAAACACGGCCTTGTGGTTCGGGACAATAACCTGAGAACTCAATCAACCCATCAAACCCTTTGAGGGTTTCCCGAAGCATCAGCCGCAACTCAGGCATTTGGCTTTCGAAGCCTTCCTTGACGGTAAAGATTGCTAGCTCGAGTACATGGCTGTTCTGCGTCATATGTCACTCCAATTGTGTGGTGAGGAGCGACCAGTATCTTGGGGTCGTACTGACACCGTACTGTCAGTGCTTGAGAGGTTGTTGGGCCGCCCATTGATCAGACTGAAACTGCATGTATGACCGCAGGTTCCATTGCGCCTCAAGCTTCTGTCCATCCTTCATGATCTGCAGGCTTCGTATCCGGTCAACTCGAAAGTCTCTGTATGCCTTTCTGGACGTACACCATGTTCCGACAGTCCACTTTCCTCCCCAGTAGAAAAGGCCCAAGGGGAACACCGTCCTGTGCGAGATCTCTTCACTCAAGCTGAAATATGAAAAGTGGACGGCTCTCGCCTGCTGAATAGCGCGGTGGAGATCGTCCAAATATCGTTGGTCTGGTGTGACGGGCTTAGCCCTCAACGCGCGGATATTGGAGAGTGATGGTTCTGTATTGCGAAACGGCAATACCGCAGCAACTTTGCTCAACAGCGTCCTTGCAGAAGAAGCGAGTTCAGTGCCTGCTGAATTTGAAAGCATCTCAACGCCCAACATCAGCGCGTCGAGTTCATCCTGGGTGAGTGTCAGAGGCGGTAACTCAAACCCTTCGTGCAGAGCATACCCAACGCCAGCGACGCCATAGAGAGGAATACCGCTCACAGACAGGTCGTCGATATACCGATAAATCGTGCGGACTGAGACCCCGATACGCCCTGCCAAGTCTTCCGCTGTAATCGGCTGATGTACCCGGATCAGGTTTACTACCTGGAATAGCCGATCTGATTTACGCATGTACTGAAGGACCAATGTGCTCGAGTTTAGGAAGGGCGTTGCCATCGCCTCCGACGCATCCCATGTGTCGGGCGCATCTCGTCTGCGGGGCACTGGAGTGAATCAAAACCTGCTCTACTCAGAGCTGAAGTGTTCATTCTCCCCCATTTGGGGAAACAACCCCATGGAAGGCTCGCGTCAAGTACCGGCCGGCATGTTTTCGCGGTTTCACGCACACCCTTCACGCACCTTGAAGTGCGCGAACTTTCCGTAGGAGCGAACTGTGGGGCGTGCCCCTACGCCGAGCCACTCAAGAAGTCGCATCAGGAACAAATCGCCGGCAACGCTGACAACGCCCGCTCCCATATCTGCCAGGTACGCAGCCAGGCCATCGCCTGCCAGTCGCTGTCAGCGGGATAGAACTGCTCAAGCAGATTCAGTTTTATCGCGCGCCCCACGCCATCATTTGGATTGCCGTGCAGGTGCAGCCAGTGATCGTCGCGCAGATGACGATGAACCTCGGCGCCGGGATACGTCCCGCACTCAATCACAAACGGCATCAACCGCACGTGCGGGAGCGCATTGATCAACGCCTGCGAGGTGTAGCCGGTGGCGGTGGCCGCAACACCGGTTTCGCTCAGCGTGTCGGCGCCGGTCAGCAGCGTGTAGAGCCACGGGCCGTAAATGGCCTGCGCATCTGCAAGCGCTGGATAGGCTGCCTCGGTAATGGTCAGCAACATCGGATGACCATACTCCCCGGCGCCGGTGTGCAAGTCGAAACACATGGCCACTTCGGCATGGGAGACATGCTTTTGAAGGATCTGATGCAACGTGCGGTTCGACCAGCTCGGTGCCCGTCCGCCGTAAAACAAACCATCGGGATGACAGTGCTGGCCGCCCTCGACAATCGACATCACCGCTGGCCAGCCGTGTTCGCCGATCTGCGCATTGAGCAACGCATCGGCGCGATCACGCTCAGGGCCTTGCAACTCCGTGCAGGCATAGATTTCATGCAGCGCTGCATAGGCTTGGTTATCCGGCAATGCGTGGTCGAAATTCAGGTGATTGCGATTCAGGTCGATGTTGTCTTCGTTGACTCGACGCAGCCACGCAGTGCCCCAGGGATTGATCAGGTGGATCATCACCACCGCGACATCGGCCGGCAACGAACGCTTGCCCAACGCCTGCAACCACTTGATCTGACATCCCGAACCATAGAAACCTTCAACGCCGTGAGTGCCGCTCAGCGCAATCAGCAAACGCTTCGCGCCCGGATCACCAAGCACCGCCACACCGGTGCTCAGTGACTCACCGAACGGCCCGTTGAGTGGATGCGGGTACTCGGTCAGCGCCGCACCGGCTGCGGTCGCAGCGGCCAGGAATTGATCACGCTGAGTGCGGTAACTTGGCTGCGTGGGGAACTCGGTCTGCATGTCTGCCTCTTGTTGATCTTCTGGCCAGTCTGTTGCCTCGACCCTACAGAAAATCCTCCACTTCACGAAGGACGAAAGTGTCTTTGCTGTAGGCCTTGGTTTGCGTCGCTCCCTGTCGGCCGATAAAGTCCCCTGATCTTTCCCACGGACGGAGTGCCCCCCACGTGTTCTCAGCCTTCCACTCGAGCCACTATCGCCTGTCAGCCCTTTCGCTGATCGCTGCTGCTTTAACCCTCGCAGCCTGTAGCGCCCCGACCACTTCGACGTTGCCTGTTGCGCCGGAAATCGCTTCGGGTTATCGCGCCGATCTGCAGACCCAACACGCCTCAAAACACATGGCAGCCGCCGCCAATCCGCTGGCGGCCGAGGCCGGACGGGAGATGTTGCGTCAGGGCGGTTCGGCAATCGATGCCGCGATTGCGATGCAGGCCGTGCTGACGCTGGTCGAGCCGCAATCCTCGGGCATTGGCGGTGGCGCGTTGATCGTGCTGTGGGATGGCAAGGCCGTGCGCGCTTATGACGGTCGCGAAACCGCCCCGGCCGGCGCCACCGAGAAGCTTTTCCTGCAAGCCGATGGCAAACCGATGCCCTTCACCCAGGCGCAGATTGGCGGTCGTTCGGTGGGGACACCGGGCGTGTTGCGGGCACTTGAGTTGGCCCATCAGAAACACGGTCGCCTGCCGTGGGCGCAGCTGTTCGAACCGGCCATCAAACTCGCGGAGCAAGGCTTCGCCATCTCGCCACGCCTTCACCAGCTGATCGCCTCGGACTCGTCCGTGCGAAGCTCGCCGGACATGGCGGCCTACTTCTTGAATGCCGATGGCAGTCCGAAAGCCGTCGGCACCGCGCTGAAAAACCCGGCACTGGCCGCTGTGTTCAAACGCATCGCCAAGGAAGGACCGGATGCGTTGTACAAAGGCCCCATCGCACAAGAGATCGTCGCCAAGGTTCAGGGCCACGCCAACCCTGGCAGCCTGTCGCTGAACGACCTCAACGGCTACAACGCCAAGGAGCGCGCGCCCCTGTGCACCGACTATAAACGCTGGCAGGTCTGCGGCATGCCGCCACCGTCGTCGGGCGGGATCGCCGTGGCGCAGATCCTCGGCACCTTGCAGGCCCTGGAAACCCATGACCCGAGTTTTGCCCTGGCGCCACTAAAGCCGGTCAAGACAAACAAAGCTGCGGGCATCGAACCGGCGCCTGAAGCCGTGCACCTGATCTCTGAGGCCGAGCGCCTGGCCTACGCCGACCGCGCGCTGTACGTGGCCGACGCAGACTTCGTGCCCGTCCCCGTCAAAGGTCTGGTGGACCCGACATACCTGGCCAGCCGCGCCGCGCTGATCGGGGATCGCAGCATGGGCACGGCCAAACCCGGCACCCCGCCGGGCATTCAGGTCGCCTACGCGCCGGATCGCTCGCCGCTACGCATCTCCACCTCGCAAGTGGTGGCGGTGGATGACGAAGGCGGCGCCGTGTCCATGACCACCACCGTGGAATCGGCTTTCGGCTCACACCTGATGGTCCAGGGCTTCCTGCTCAACAACCAGATGACCGACTTCTCGTTCATCCCCGAAGAGAACGGCCAGAAGGTCGCCAACCGCGTCGAACCCGGCAAACGCCCGCGCTCGTCCATGGCACCGACCCTGATTTTCGACCGCCAGAGCGGCGAATTCCTCGCCAGCGTCGGCTCCCCCGGCGGCTCGCAGATCATCGAGTACGTCGCCAAATCCGCCATCGGCCTGCTCGACTGGAACCTCGACCCACAAGCCGCCATCAGCCTGCCCAACTTCGGCAGCCGCAACGGCCCGACGGAACTGGAACAGGGGCAGTTCAGCCCGGCGCTGATTCAGGCGCTGAAGGACAAAGGGCACAGCGTCAACGAGATCGACATGACCAGCGGGACCCAGGCGATTGTTCGGGTGAAGGATGCGCAGGGGAAAACGTCGTTGGCGGGAGGGGCCGACCCGCGGCGTGAGGGAGCAGCGTTGGGGGATTGAGTCTTACGCAGGAATGAGTAAGGGCTTACCGGGAGGTAGGCCTTTTTTTATGCCTGACTAATCCTGATCGGCCACTTCGCGCAGCCTTTTCCTACCCACAAATGACTGCTTCTTAGATAAAGTTTGAAGATCAGTTTTTCCCAATTCTGCGTCTGCCCCAACTCATCAAATCAGCTGTCGGCAGTGCTTGATTACCGAAGTCGAACTCACTCCTCCGCACATCGGATGCGCCTCCAAAGACTTGTATCAGTCCCACGACGGGACTAGGATCACTCCATGAGAATCATCGCTATCAGTCAGCTAAAAAGATTTTGGGAGAAACACCCGGATTCGGAGCAATCTTTTCTGGCCTGGATTGATGAGGCAAAAAATGCTGAGTGGAAAGCGCCAACGGACATAAGGGCGCACTTTGCTACCGCCAGTATTCTCAAAAGCCGCAGAGTCGTGTTCAACATCAAGGGCAATGACTTTCGGTTGGTAGTCGCTGTGGCCTATCGCTTCGGCGCCGTGTACATAAAATTTGTCGGCACTCACAAGCAGTACGACACGGTCGACGCTAATACCGTCGAGATGGAGTAACCCATGAACATTCGCCCCATTCACACCGACGAGGACTACCGTGCAGCCCTCAAAAACGTGTCAGCGTTGTTCGACAACGAACCAGAGCCTGGCACCCCCGAGGGTGATTACTTCGACATTATGATCACGCTGATCGAAGCCTATGAATCGAAGCGGTTTCCCGTGGACCTGCCCAATCCAATCGATGCGATTAAGTTTCGTATGGAGCAGTCCGGCCTGTCTGCTGCAGACCTCGCACCCGCCATTGGTCGCACAAACCGAGTGTACGAAGTACTCAATGGCAAACGTGCATTGACACTTCCGATGATCTGGAAACTTCACGATCTATTCGGGATACCCGCGCAGAGCCTGATCAAGCCGGTAAAGCAGGCTTGATCAGGTGCCAGTCGACTCTTGAAAATGCATCAACATGACCCACGGTGCCTTCACCAGCGCGATTGCGCCCCTGCCGACAGCCAGACGTTACGTGCACTGACCTTCATGACGTGTCTCCTCGAATAATTATTGTTGTATTCAGCCTAGCGAGAGATCTTCAGCGCCTGCCGCGCCTTATGCTTCTCCAGCGCCAGTTCGATCAATCGGCTGACCAGCTCGCTGTAAGACATACCGGTGGCCTGCCATAGCTTGGGGTACATGCTGATGCGGGTGAAGCCGGGCAACGAGTTGATCTCATTGATCAGCACTTCGCCGCTCTCGGTCAGGAACACGTCCACACGCGCCAGCCCCGAACAGCCCAACACCTGAAACGCCTCGACGGCCAGGGCACGAATGCGTTCGCTGGCCTCGATGCTGATGTTGGCGGGCACCACGACTTCCGCTGCTTGAGCGTCGATGTATTTGCTGTCATAGGAATAGAACCCGCTGCGCACCACAATCTCGCCACAACCGCTGGCGATGGCGTCTTCATTGCCGAGCACCGCGCATTCAATCTCGCGGCCACTGACGGCGGACTCGACCAAGACTTTCTCATCGAAACCCAGTGCCAGCTCTACCGCTGCCGCGTACTCGGCTTCGTCATTCACCTTGCTCACGCCCACGGAAGATCCCTGGTTCGCCGGTTTGACGAACAACGGCAAACCGAGTTTGCCTTGCACCTCGGCAAACCCGGTGCGCGTCGCGGTGGCGCGGGTCAGAGTGACGAAGGGCGTGACCGCCAACCCGGCGTCACGCAACAGGCGTTTGCTGATGTCCTTGTCCATGCAGACGGCCGAACCGAGCACGTCGGAACCGACAAACGGCAGATCGGCCATGCGCAGCAGTCCTTGCAGGCAACCGTCTTCGCCCAAGGTGCCGTGGACGATCGGGAAAATCACATCGACGTGACCCAGCAGTTCCTGACTGGAAGTTTCCACCAATTGCTGACTGACCTTGCCCGGCACGACGGCCAGCTCGCGGTTGGACCGGTTGAGGGCGATCAGCGCCGGGTTTTCCTGATTGAGCAGGAAGTTTGAAGGGTCGTTAAGGTGCCAGTGGCCTTGCTTGTCGATGCCGATCAACACCGGCTCGAAGCGCGAACGATCCAGCGCGTCGACGATGTTTTTCGCCGATTGCAACGACACTTCGTGTTCAGCCGAACGGCCGCCAAAAATAATGCCTACCCGCAGTTTGCTCATTCAGAACTCCTCAACGATTGGCTAACAGATGCGTCCCGAACAGTAAGTAGCAACTGCCGGCAAAGCGATCCAGCCATTGACGCGAACGATCATAAGCACCCGCGAACCGACGGCTGGCAAACAGCAGTGCCACGCTGCAATACCAACTGAATGACAAGGTCGCCATGGTCAACACGGCTAGCGCCAGCAACATCGGTGGCGGTGAAGCCGGCATGGCAGTGGCGAAAATCGTTGCGACGAATAGCGCTGCCTTGGGATTGGTCATGTTGCCCACAAAGCCCCGGCCATAAGCCGATAACAGCGTGCGACCTGCCCCATTCAGCGAGCGGCTGTCGCCCGGCACACTCGGTGGTTTTCGCTTGAACTGCTTCAAACCCAGATAGATCAGGTAACAACCGCCCGCAATTTTGAAACTCAGATAGAGCGTCGGCGCAGCGCTGAACAGCGACTTGATACCCAAACTACCCGCCACCCCCCAAAGCACGGCCCCCGTGGCCACGCCCAGTGCGGCGACAACGCCATGGCGTCTGGAGCAACTGGCGGCCAGTTGTGCGGTGTTGAAGAAGTTCGGCCCCGGCGTCACCACCGCGACCGTCCATAACAGCGCCAACGACAACAACGGAGCAGCGTAGCTCAGGTGGGATAATTCCATGATGTGGGGCGCCTTCGTGGCTTAAAAAATATGCAACACCTTGCAACATTAGTCCGGGATTTTCTACCCGCCGGGAGATTCTATGGGCAGCAGACAGGCGGCTGGTCAGTGGGGTAACGTATTGCGCAACGAGCACAAGGCAACAACACCATGGCCAAGCACATGCCTCCCATCGACTGGTTCCACCGCGCGCCCGACGTCGGCGGGCTTCAGCGTTTCGAAGCGTTTTTTGCAGGCCACGGTTACGACCTTCACCGCCACGACACCTATGCCATCGGCCATACCCTGGCCGGTGTGCAGAGTTTTCAGTACCGCGGTGGCTGGCGCCACAGTCTGCCGGGCGGGACCATGGTGCTGCACCCGGACGAAGTTCATGATGGCGAAGCCGGCACCGAGACCGGTTTCCAATACCGAATGATGTACATCGAACCGGCGCTGATCCAGCAGATACTCGGCGGTCAGCCGTTGCCGTTCATCAAGACCGGACTGTCGACCGATCCACGTTTATTCGCCTCCACCGCCGTGCTGCTGCGAAGCCTCGATTGCCCCCTCGATCCACTGGAAGAACAGGATGCGCTGTTCGATCTGGCTCAAGCCTTGAACAGCGTTTGCGGAGTGCCTGCCACCCGCCAGAGCTTCGACTACGTGGCAGCCGAACGCGCGCGGGAATTCATTCACGGCGCCCTGGATCGCAGCGTGACGCTGGAAGAACTGGCGCAACACAGCGGTCGCGATCGCTGGAGTCTGTCGCGGGATTTTCGCCTGTTGTTCGGTACCAGCCCTTATCGATACCTGACCATGCGCCGCCTCGACCTGGTCCGCTCGCTGCTGATCCAGGGCGAGTCACTGGTCAGCGCCGCGCTAATCGCCGGCTTTACCGATCAAAGCCACATGACCCGGCAGTTCAGCAAAACCTACGGCCTGTCGCCGGCCCGCTGGATGAAAATGCACCGCCGCTGAGCCACGCACAATCGTTCAAGAAGCACGCCGATGCGCGGGCTATCGTGGATTTACAATCAACCACGAGAGCTGCTTCATGAAAGCTTACGAAAGCCTGAATTTCGCTGAAAAAATCGCCAAGATCGGCCCGCACTGGACACCTCGGGTCATCGCCGAGATGAACGACTACCAGTTCAAGGTGGTGAAACTGCTGGGGGATTTCATCTGGCACGATCACCTTGATACCGACGAAACCTTCATCGTGCTCGAAGGGCAATTACGCATCGACTTTCGCGATGGCCACGTGTTGGTGAACGCCGGCGAAATGTATGTGGTGTCAAAAGGTGTCGAGCACAAACCGTTTGCCGAGCAGGAGGTAAAACTCCTGCTGATCGAACCCAAGGGTGTGCTGAACACTGGCAACGAAGGTGGCGAGCGCACTGCCCATAATGACGTTTGGGTGTGACAGGCTGCTTACGGCTGCAAGGCCTTGCCGTCCACCGGATCGCCGATCTTCAGGAAATGTCCACCCGCCACATGGTGCAAGGTGCGCAACGCGTCTTGCCCTTCGAAGTGCCAGCGACCTTCACTGAACACCCGCTCGTCTGCCTGAGCGGCAATCACTTCGGCCAGGAACAGATCGTACTGCTGGTGATTGTCGGGTTCAGGCAGCAGTCGGCATTCCAGCCAGGCGACGCAACCTTTGAGCATCGGCGCATCAATCAATTCAGCGCTGAAGGTCGGCAAGCTATAGACCTGGAACTTGTCCCGGCCTTGGTCCCGGGTTATTTCCAGGCCGGACGTCGAACCCACGGTCTGGACGATATCGGCCTGGGCGGCGCAGGGAACATTCAGCACAAACGTACCCGAAGCCTCCAGCAATTGCCGGGTCCAGGTGGACTTGTCCAGCACCACGGCAATTTTCGGCGGCTCGAAATCCAGCGGCATGGCCCAGGCCGCCGCCATGATGTTGCGCTGGCCGTCATGGGCCGCGCTGACCAGCACGGTCGGGCCGTGGTTGAGCAGACGATAAGCCTTGGCCAAGGGAACCGGACGGCGGTGAGAAACGCTCATGATGGCTGCTCCTGGGGAAAACGCCGATTGTAGCGATTTCCACCGGGATGGCAGGTATCAAGTCGCCAGCTGATTGGCAAACTGCCCGACCGCGTTCACCACTTTCTGTGCACCGTCCTGAATCTCGACAATCACCGTACCCGCCTCTGCCGCCAGCGCCAGCCCCTGCTCCGCCTGGAGTTTGCCTTCGGTCATCAGCGCCACGGCGTTGCGCGCCATGTCCTGGTTCTGACGCACCACGCCGACGATTTCATCGGTTGCCTGGCTGGTACGCGAAGCCAATTGCCGGACCTCATCCGCCACCACCGCGAAACCACGACCCTGCTCGCCCGCCCGAGCGGCTTCGATTGCCGCGTTGAGCGCCAGCAGGTTGGTCTGTTCGGCAATCCCGCTGATGGTTTTGACAATGGTGCCAATCACCAGCGATTGCTCGTTCAGCGCTTCGATGCCTTCGCCGGCGGTCTGCATGTGTTTGGCCAAATCACGCATCACGCTCACTGCTTGAGTCACCACGGCGTTACCGCGCTGCGCGCTGCTGTCGGTTTGCTGCGAGGTGCTGTAGGCAATGTTGGCCGCTTCGGCGACGGCTTGCTCCTGATTGACTTGATCAGTAATTACCGTGGCGAACTTCACCACTTTGTAGAGTTTGTTGTTGGCATCGACCACCGGGTTGTAGGAAGCCTCCAGCCAGACCGCGCGGCCGTGGCTGTCGACGCGTTTGAAACGGTCGGCGATGAACTCGCCTGCATTCAGGCGGCGCCAGAATTCCTGGTACGCGGCGCTGTTGTAATCCTCCGGTTGGCAGAAGGTGCGGTGATGTTTGCCCTTGATCTGCGCCAGGCTGTAGCCCATGCCGCTGAGGAACCGGTCGTTGGCTGCCAGCACGTTGCCATTGAGGTCGAACTCGATCACCGCCGTGGAGCGCACGAGCGCGCCGATCAGGTTCTCATGATCACGGGACGCCTCGATGGTGCGGGTCAGGTCACTGGAGTAAATCGAGAAGAGCTTGATCCGGCCGTCCGCCGACCGAACCGGCTGCACGATCGAGCGCAGCCAGGCTTCCTGGCCATTGCCGCGCAACAAGCGCACCGCGCCGGCAAAGTGCTCGCCACGGGTCAGCGCGGCTTTGAAACGGTGGTGAAATTCGTCCGATTTCACATGGGCCGGGACGATGTCTTCGATGTGTCGACCCATCAGGTCGTTGCTGTTGTAGAGCATCTCGCCGATGAAGTTCTGGTTGACCGATTGAATCCGCCCATCGGCATTGAGGGTCAGGACCAGCATCTCCCTTTCCAGACTTTCCTTCACTTGCTGGAGGCTGGAGAGTTCTTCGCGAAGAGCCGACAGCTCCTGCTTCAAGCGTTTGTTGAACATGGGGGATACACCGATGGACAGGGGTAGAAAGCGATATGCAGCCTAGCCATCGGCCTTGGGGTTATTTTCTGAAGAGTGTTTCAGAGTTGCCCTACAAAAATAGTTGCTACACGAACGGTCCTGCCTTCGATTACATCGCGCCAGCAGTCGAACAGCTTCCAACTTTTGGCATCCGCGTCCCGAAATACGCGGCACTGCTCACACCCACAGCCCCCATCACCGCGCAGAAGATCACGCAGATCCATGGGCTCCACGGCATCAGACCGATCAGCAACAACGGTGTGATACTCGCCCAAACGGCGTAGGCAATGTTGTATGTGAAGGAAATCCCCGAGACACGAATCCGCGCCGGGAACAGGCTGACCATCACCGACGGCACTGCGCCGACCACCCCACAACTGAGACCGGCCACCGCGTACGCCAGACCGATCCAGTTGCCACCGATGATCAGGCAGGTATAGAGAACGCCGATGCCCAGTGGCAGCAGCAGGCTGTAGAGCATCACCGTGCGCCAGGCGCCAATGCGGTCGACCAGCAGCCCGGCGAATACGCAGCCGATATTCAGGAAGACAATGCCCAAGGCACTCAAGGCGAATGTGTGGCGGGCGGTCATACCGAAGGTTTTCTGCATCATGGTCGGGGTGATCACCACGAACACCACCACCGCCGAAGTCAGTACGCAGGTGAGGATCATCGCCGGCAACATGGCCAGGCGATGCTCACGCAAGACCGTGCGCAGCGGCAGTTCGACGGCTGCATCGCGTTGCGCCTGCATGGCCATAAACACCGGGGTTTCGCTAAGCCAGCGGCGTAGCCAGACGCCGATTACACCGAACACGCCGCCCAGCAGAAACGGGTAACGCCAAGCGTAATCAAGGATTTCTGCCGGGGTGAACGCCTGCGCCAGAAACGTCGCTGTCAGGGCGCCGATCAGGTAGCCAAAGGTCAGCCCGGCCTGCAGGAAACCGAGGGCATAACCGCGATGCCCTGCCGGTGCATGCTCGGCGACGAACACCCAGGCGCTCGGCACTTCACCACCCACCGCCGCGCCCTGAAGGATTCGCAGGGCCAACAGCAGCAGCGGTGCGAAATATCCGATCTGGGCGTAGGTCGGCATGATGCCGATCAACAGGCACGGCAGCGCCATCATCAGGATGCTCAGGCTGAAGACCTTCTTGCGGCCCAGTCGGTCGGCGAAATGCGCCATCAGAATCCCGCCCAACGGCCGCGCCAGATAACCGGTGGCGAAGATCCCGAAGCTCTGCAGCAGTCGCAGCCATTCGGGCATTTCCGGCGGGAAGAACAGCTGGCTGAGGGTCAGGGCGAAAAATACGAAAATGATGAAATCGTAGATTTCCAGCGCGCCACCTAACGCCGCAAGGCCCAGGGTCTTGTAGTCCGAACGGTTGAACGGCGCCGGGCGCGAATCGGTATTGGCAGTCATGAAAAGAACTCTGGCATAGGCAAAAAACCAAGGCGCTCATGGTCTACGCAAACGCGCCAACGGACAACCCGTTAGACCAAAGTCTCAGACTCGTAAAACTTCGTCACAAAAAAGGACCGATTGAATTACTGTTGGCGCCTGTCTGGACGGGCCTTTGCGGCCCTGAAGACCACAACAAACATAAAAATTCGAGGTATACCCGTGGCCGCTGATATCGAAGATACCCGCTCTGCCCGCTTTGCCCTGCGCTGCGCTAGCTTTGCCGAACGCTGGTTTCCCGATTCCTGGGTGTTTGCCGCACTGGCGGTGATTATCGTCGCCGTGGCCACCCTGTTCATGGGCGCCAAGCCCACCGACGCCGCCATGGCCTTCGGTGACGGTTTCTGGAGCCTGATCCCATTCACCATGCAGATGGCTTTCGTGGTTATTGGCGGTTATGTGGTCGCCAGCTCGCCACCGGCGGTGAAACTGATCGACCGGTTGGCGCGGATTCCGAAAAACGGCCGCTCGGCCGTGGCTTGGGTTGCGTTGATCTCCATGGTCGCTTCGCTGCTGAACTGGGGGCTGTCGCTGGTGTTTGGCGGCTTGCTGGTGCGCGCCCTCGCCCGCCGTACCGATCTGAAAATGGATTACCGTGCCGCCGGTGCCGCCGCCTATCTGGGCCTCGGAGCAGTGTGGGCCTTGGGCCTGTCCTCGTCCGCCGCGCAATTGCAGGCCAACCCGGCCAGCCTGCCGCCGTCGATACTGTCGATCACCGGCGTAATTCCTTTCACACAAACGATCTTTCTCTGGCAGTCCGGCGTGATGTTGCTGGCACTGATCGTGATTTCGCTGATCATTGCCTACGCCACTGCACCCGGCCCGAACTCGGCCCGTGATGCCAAGGCCTGCGGAATCGATCCGAGCTTTAATCTGCCGCCATTGCAACCGCGCACCCGCCCCGGCGAATGGCTGGAGCACAGCCCGCTGCTGACGATTTTGCTGGTGCTGCTGGCGGCCGGGTGGCTGTTCCATGAGTTCTCGACCAAACCGGCGATCAGTGCGATTTCCGGGCTGAACACCTACAACTTCCTGTTCATCATGCTCGGCGCCCTGCTGCACTGGCGGCCGCGCAGCTTCCTTGACGCGGTGTCCCGCGCGGTACCGACCACCACGGGTGTCCTGATTCAGTTCCCGTTGTACGGCTCAATCGCCGCGCTGATGACCACCGTCAAAGGTACTGACGCTCAGACGCTGGCTCACCACATCTCGACGTTTTTCGTACAAATCGCGTCCCACGACACCTACGCGCTGCTGATGGGCGTGTACTCAGCGATCCTCGGTTTCTTCATCCCATCCGGCGGTGGCAAGTGGATCATCGAAGCGCCGTACGTCATGCAAGTGGCCACCGACCTGAACTACCACCTGGGCTGGGCCGTACAGATCTACAACGCCGCCGAAGCCCTGCCGAACCTGATCAACCCGTTCTACATGCTGCCGCTGCTGGGAGTGCTCGGGTTGAAGGCGCGGGACTTGATCGGGTTTTCGTTCGTGCAACTGCTGGTGCACACACCGCTGGTGCTGTTTCTGCTGTGGGCGCTGGGGACGACGCTGACGTATACGGCGCCGGTGATGCCGTAGCCCGGATCTACAAATCATGGGAGTGGGCTTGCTCACTCCCGCATCAGAACTTGTTGTCTGTCGAACTGTTGCTATAACCCTTCTGTCACATTTCACTGCTAGCGTCCCGCCGAAACATATCGCAACAGTTTTGCAAAACAGGAGCCGGAATGAACGACGAAGAAGATGGAAGTGACGTCCCCTCCCCTGAAGCCGATCAACCCACCGATACCAGCCGCCGCCGTTTCCTCGGTAGTGTTGCAGTATTGGGTGTCGGTGCCACCCTAAGCGCCTGCGGCAGTCATGGAGATGAGCCAGGCAAACCGGTCGAGCGGCCGCTGACGCCCGTCGAACTGGACAAGGCCTTACGCGACCAAGTGAAAAACGTCGTGGTGATCTACGGCGAAAACCGCAGCTTCAATAACCTTTTTGCGGATTTCCCCGGCGTCGAAAAACCGCTGTCCGCGCTCAAACCGGACGACTACCTTCAACGGGACCGCGACGGCAGTGTGCTGTCGAGCCTGCCGCCAGTCTGGGGTGGCTTGAATCAGGTCGGCCCGCAAACCCTCGATGGCGTGACGTACCCCAGCGGTACGCAATTTCAGGAACATCTCCCCAACGCACCCTTCGCCCTCAAAGGCCCCCAAGGCGAAGACTTGCCGCTGGGCCTGGTGACTCGCGACCTGTGGCATGTGTTCTATCAAAACCAGATGCAAATCAACGGCGGCAAAAACGACCGCTTTGTAGCGTGGGCAGACTCGGGTGGCCTGACGTTCGGCCACTACACCCAGACCCGCTATTCATTGCGCCTGTGGGATGTCGCCAAAGAATTCGTGCTCTGCGATAACTTTTTCCAGGGCGCTTTCGGCGGTTCGTACTTGAACCATCAATTCCTGATCAGCGCCCAGGTTCCTTTTTATCCGGATGCCGCCAACTCGGTGGCCAAGACACAGATCGCCACGCTGCTGAGTGATGACCCGACGGACACTCGCCTCAAACCCCTTGACCAGTCACCCGTCAGCGCCATGACCGGCCCGCCGCAATTCGGCCCCAGCCTGCTGACACCCGATGGCTATGCCGTGAACACCATGGCTCCGCCCTACTGGCCGACCTGGATCCGCGATCCGCAGCGCCCGGATTACGCAAAAGCCGACTTGCCCAGCGTGCTTGTCCCACAGACCCACGAGCACATCGGCGACAAGCTCTCGAAGAAAAACGTCGACTGGGCCTGGTACGGCGGTGCTTGGCAAGCAACGATCGATGAGTACAAGGATTCGGGTGCCATTCCGAAAATTCCGAATTTCCAGTACCACCATCAGCCGTTCAACTATTTCAAGCGCCAGGGTCCGCAAAACCCCGTGGAACGCAGCAAGCGTCTGCGCGATGGCGGTTTGGGCGATGAGTCGAGCACCAACAAGTTCCTGGCCGATGCTGAAGCCGGCAAGCTGCCAGCGGTGACCTTTTACAAACCTCAGGGCAACCTGAACATGCACGCGGGTTACGCCGACGTGGCATCGGGCGACCGGCATATCGTCCGGACGCTGAAAGTGCTGCAGCAAAGCCCGCAATGGAAAAACATGGTGGTGGTGATCACCGTCGATGAAAACGGCGGCTGGTGGGACCACGTTGCTCCGCCTAAAGGCGATCGCTGGGGGCCTGGAACACGCATACCGGCGTTGGTGATTTCACCGTTCTCGCGCAAGGGCACGGTGGATCACACGGTCTATGACACGGCTTCGATCCTGCGGCTGATCACCAGGGTGTTTCAACTGGAGACCCTCGACGGGATCAAACTGCGGGATGAATCGATGATCGCCCGCGGCCAACAGCCCATGGGGGATTTGACCAATGCGCTGCATTTTTCTGTTTGATTGATTGAAGATCAAAAGATCGCAGTCTTCGGCAGCTCCAGGGTGTACGCCATCCCTATGTAAGGAGCTGCCGAAGGCTGCGATCTTTTTTGCATCGACACTGGACCACCTGACACATCTGGTTCCAGTATGTACACGCCCCGCCTACGAGGGCCCACACGCTGAAAAGGATCTGAGCATGTTCAAATTCGCAGGACTCACCTTCGCGGCCCTCACCTTGAGTGCCGCCGCCCATGCCGATGTCGACCTGAAACTGGGCAACACCGAACGCGTCACCCGCCTGTTCGCTTACCCCAACAATTGCAATGTGATCTGCTTTCGCAACTGGACGCTGGAGCAAACTGTCGAACATTACCTGACCCAAAGCGTGCAGCGCGATGGCTACAACGCGGCGAAAGTGCTGGTCAAAACCGATAACGATCAGCTCTACGCCGAAATCAGCGGCGTACCCAATGGCTATGAAAAACCGTTGGCGGCATTGCTCGATACCGGCGATCTGGCCTACACCGGCGCCAGCAAGCTGAATGCCGATGGCAAGTGGGCTTATAGCTGGTATCTGTTCCTGCCACTGGGCATGGCCCTGGAAAACCGCAAAAGCGTCGAGTTGCTGCACTTCCCACCGGATTACTCGTTGACCCAGGCTCAGGATTACCTGAAATCGGCCACTACCGATCGTTGGGCCACGCTGCTGACTGAAAACGGCATCCCCGCCGAACAGACACCCGGTTATCAAACCATCATCGACATCGCGCCGATTGCCGCCCCCTCCAGCGCCGGCAAAGATCTGGAAGGTGTCTACGACTATTTCAAGGACTACCAGACCACCATGGTCAAGCAACTCAGCCAGAACGCCAGCGGTGCGGCATTGCCGATGGTCGCCTTCGGCGCGCCAGTGCGTAACTGGATCAAGCAGCAATACGGGCCGACCGTGAACGTGCTGGGCCTGGTCAGCATCAGTCCGAGCGACGGGGTGAAAGTGCCAGTACTGGGTTCCAACCACCCAAGCTACATTTGGTACGCCGCCGACCCGGCAAGCTATACCGGCAACGATGCCCAGGCCAAGGCCGACGCGGCTGGCCTTAAAGTCATGGGCCAGGATTTGAGTGCTGCGTGCTGGCAGGCCGCCATGGGCCGCCAGCCGGACAGTAACCCCGACGTTGAACTGAAAAGTTGCACCCAAACCTGGCAAGTGGCCCAGCCAGAAAAAACCTGCGAGCTCTTCTATACCTCGATCCGCAACCTGACGCCCCAACAAGCCGTGGCCAAGTGCGCGACGGCACCGATCAAATCTCAGCTCAAACAGCTGAAAGCCCCGGTACCCGCGACTGCGATCCCCGCCCCGCATCTGTAAAACGATGAACGGCGGGTCTACTGTCAGTTATGACAGTAGACCGGCTGTTTCATTTGCGAGAGGCTTGAGACGCACCCAAGTGTTGCAGAGCTGACAGGATCGTCAGCTGATAGAGGTCGCAGCACCCAGCCGGACAAGGATCGTTATGAAAACCCACGCCCTGCACGGGAGTCTTGCGCAACCACCCGATGGGATTTACCCATTTGCAGAGTTACCCGTTCGCCTGGGATTCCCCTCCAGGGCTGACTTCGAAATTATCGACAACGCCAACGGATCGGCGGCGGCCGTCGTAGCACTTCGGGACTTTCCACGCATCAGCCGAATTTGTCGGGCTTCGGGGCACCTGCTGCCCTATCGCTGTCGGCATACCCGGCAACTGGCCCTTGGCATCCATGTCTACGATCCGCGCTTCTGCGGGCTGCTGCGTCACTCCTGCGACCCTAACGTATTTCTCGACATGAGCGAGCTGTGGTTATGGGCGCTGAAGGACATCAAAAAAGGCGAACAGCTGACGATGGACTATGCCGCCACAGAAGACAAACTCCTGCGTCAGTTTGCCTGCCGGTGTGGATCGTTCGACTGCCGAGGCTGGATCACCGGCTACGATGAACCGCCGAACGCCGACGGCCAGTTGTTTTTGCAGCACTGGCGCCGGCGAACGCTCTGTTGAAGGGCGTTACAACGCCTCGACCGGACGCAAACGGTATTGCGGCGGCAGTTGCTCGAAACCACTGATGGTCGCGTTCAGGCTTTTCCAGCGACCGTCCTTGATGCCATAAATACAGCCGTGAATCGACAGGTTCTGTCCGCGGTGCCAAGCGTTTTGTACGATGCTGGTGTGCCCGACGTTGGCCACTTGCTGGATCACGTTGAGTTCGCAGAGACGATCGACCTGCTCTTCTTCGGTGGGCAACTTGGCGAGTTCTTCGCGTTTTTCATAATAGAGGTCGCGAATCGAGCGCAACCAGCCGTCGATCAGGCCTAGCTGACGGTCCTGCATTGAGGCGCGCACGCCGCCGCAGCCATAGTGGCCGGTAACGAGGATGTGTTTGACCTTGAGGACGTCGACCGCGTACTGAATCACCGACAGGCAGTTGAGGTCGGTGTGCAGCACCACGTTGGCCACGTTGCGGTGGACGAACAGGTCGCCGGGCAGCATGCCGACGATCTCGTTGGCCGGCACGCGGGCGTCGGAACAGCCAATCCACAGGTATTCCGGTGTCTGTTGGCGGGCCAGCTTGGAGAAGAAGTCCGGATCTTCCTGCTTGATCGCTTCGGCCCAGCGTTCGTTGTTATCAATCAGATCTTGTAATTCGTTCATGCTGTGAAGCCTCGATAATGATGCGCTGGTTTGACAGACAACCGTCCATCGGGGTCACGTGCGCGATGTATATTTACCGGTGTTGCGAGTCGTTGGAATTCTCGGCAGCCCCGTAGGTCCACCCTAGTAAGGCCCACAGTATGAGGAATTGCCATGACTGAATCACGACGTCCGTACGATGCGGTGCAACCCGAGCCCATCGATGACAACGAAGACCGCATGGGATCGATGCATGAGCTGGATTTCGACGAGGAAACACCCAGCGGCAAAATCGGCGACGAGCTACCGGAAACGGAGCGCGAGCGGCTGATGCCTCGGGATCGAGTGCGTGAAGCCGGCATGACCGGGGCCTCGACCGAGGACCATGAATCCACCGACGACGACATGAGCCCGGAAAATCTGATTCGTGAAGACGGCGCACGCGATGCTCATGAGGCCGGCGAAGGCGAACAGGCCGATTGGGATTTGAGCATTGTTGATGAAGACGACATTGGCGGTGGTAATGGGCTGGATGAGGCGGAAATGGCGCAGAACGATCCGATAGACGGTAATCGTTGATCTTCGGTCGTTGGTCGTTGGTCGTTGGTGCCTTACAGTACGCCTTCGCGGGCAAGCCTCGCTCCTACAAGGATCATATAAATCCCGTAGGAGCGAGGCTTGCCCGCGAAGCTTTTAAGGCTCAATCCACCAACGTGCAGGCCATGACCACGGCGTCTTCGCGACCACCAACGGCAGGATAGTAATCGCGCCGCCGACCAATTTCGTTAAACCCATAACGCTCATACAACTTAAACGCGCCACTATTGCTGTCTCGCACTTCCAGAAAACACTCCCGTGCCTTGGCGTCATAAGCCCGGGACATTAAATGCTCCAGTAACGTCAAGCCCAGGCCACGGCCCTGGTTTTCCGGTTTGACGGTGATGTTCAGCAGATGCGCCTCATCAAGAATGATCTGCACCACACCGTGACCGACCTGTTGCGAACCTTCGAACATCAACCAGATCTGGTACTTGCCCAGGCCATCGAGAAAAATTCCGCGGGTCCACGGGTGGCTATAGGCCGCGTATTCGATATTCAGTACAGCGTCCATGTCCGCCTCGATCATCGGGCGGAACGATACAGCGTCACTCATTCGATTCTTTCCAGCGCGCCATCAGCCGACGCATGGCTTGCCAGACATCAGCCTTACGCTGTGGCTCTTCCATTAATAATTCCAGACCCGGCAGGGCCCAGACCGAGCCCAGGCCTTCGACCTGGAGTTCACGGTTGAAGGATTCGGCGTTCGCTTCACCCGCGAAACGCACCGCCGGCAGACCAATCAGCCACACGCAGACGCATGGAGCGTCTTCCAGCCGGGCCGAGAGAAAACCTTGCACGAAGTCGCGAGCCGCTTCCGGGCCTTGATCCATGGTGCCACGAGCCAGCAACGGCCAGCGCACCGGCTCACCGACGATTTGCGGGCTGTCCGGCAGACCGGCGGCACGCAGCATGTCCTTGAGCAACAGATAGGCGGGGTCGCGAGTCTGGAACGATTCGCCTGTGGGTAACTCCACCAACAGCAGGCAGCGCCCGGCTCGCAGCAATTGCAGGGCAAAACGCGGCGGCGGCACGACCGGCGCCTTGACCGCAACCGGAACCGCCTCTTCTTCGACCTTGGCGTTCGTGCGCGTGCTGGCCAACGATGGCCGAGGCACTTCGATTTTCACCCGTTCGGCCGGTTTGACCACCGGTTCCACGGGCGCCTCAGCCACAGGAGCCGGCGCCACCGGGGCGACGACCAACGGCTCGGGCACCTCCAGCAGTTCGGGGCGCGAGGGCGCTGCAAAGGGCAATTCGGTGCGCGGCAGCCAGTTGACCACCTGCATGGCGGTCAAATAAGCGCGGCGACGGGACTCGATAAGCAAAGGTCGGCCACTTGTGGATAACTAAAGTGCGGTGATTCTACCGCCCTTCGCTCAAGATCGCCCACGCTTGATCGATAGAAAGCCGACTGTCCGTCCCGAGAGTGAATCGACACGCCTGCGATGCAGTACAATCGCGGCTTTTAATTGCCAACCAGCCGGCCATTCCGATGATCGAACCCAAGCGCGTTTTGCGCGCCCTCGCTGAACACTGGGCACTTCTGGAGCCACTGTGCGAGCACTTCGACCAAGGCACCTTGAGCCTCAACGAACTGCGCACGCAACTGGGCGCCCAGCAACTGGACAGTACGCCGCAGGACATCACCAGCCTGTTGGACGTGTGGATCCGCCTCGACATTTTGGTTCCCGTGGCGAAAAGCCCGAACCGTTTCGAGCTCAACGCGCAGATCCACGACTTCCTCGCTTACCTGCGCCGTGAGCACCGTCTGGGCCTGTGCCTGGAAATCGAAGCCTATTTGCGCCACCTCGAACGTCTGGCCGGTTACATTCAGGACGCCTTCGACATCCGTGACGGCCACGACCTGGCGCGCCAGTTGCGCCTGCTCGACATGCGCGTGCGCGACGTTTTGAAGAAACTTGCCAACGACGAACAGGCCCTGGTGGCCGTCGCCGAGCGGGCGAAGACCAGCGACCGGCAGATCCCGCTGCGTCAGCGTTACGCTGAAGTGCTCGCGACCTGGGACGAATACGTCGAGCCGATGATTCAGTTGGTGAACGCCGACGGCGCCTTCGAACAAGGCGTGCGCAAGGTCGAGAACGTCCTGCTGAAGATGCTCACCGAGCAACAGCGCCTCGGCCATCTGGTCGATGACGACATGCTGCTGCGTACCCACGCGCGCATCCTCGAAATGCAGACCAGCGCTCAACTGACCCTGCGTCACGCTCGCGAGCTGTTGTTGCCGCTGCGTGAAGAAGCCCGTCGGCACAACGCGGTGACCCGTGGCGCCGCGCTGGCCTTGTCGGCCATCCGCCGTAAAGGCATTGATGCCGTGCCGCAAGCCGCCATGCCGATGTTCTCCCGGCCGCAAAGCACCTTTCTCGGTAGCGCCAGCCAGGTCGAAGCCTACGTTTATGCGCTGGCCCGTTTCGAGCCAAAACCGGCGCGCTTCCCCAAGGCCCACAAGACGCAGAAAGGCGAAGCACCGCGCGCGCCACGCACGGTTCGGGAAATGCTCGAACGCTGCGAAGACGCCCTGCCGATGCCGGACCTGATGACCTGGTTGCTGGAGCAGGAGCCGGACGGCGCTACCGACGAATTGCTCTACTGGTTCTCGCGTTTGTCGCGGGAAAAACGCTTCAACCGCGAGCGTCTGGAACGCCGCGATTACCACACTCACGAGCACCAGGTCAGCCTGCGCTCCTTCGCCCTGCTCTCGGCCCGCGACAGCGCCGAGGATTCTGCGAGCACACCCTATGCAAGTACTCCCCATGCAACTTGATCTATCCGAACTGTCCCAGCTGGCGCCGATCTTTCGCGAACTGTTCAAGGGCTACCACGTCAGCCGCCGCGACCCGGAGCTGTACGCGCAACTGTCGAACTTCCAGGACCAGTACCGCACGCTGTTTAAGGCGTTGGGCTTTGAGCTGGTCTGTGACACCCGTGGTTTCTACTACTTCGTGCCGGACCTGGCCGCTGCGGCGGTGAACAAGACTGCTCAGCGTCTGGCGCTGTTCACCTTCATCCTCGTCGAGCACCTGGCTGATCAGGGCCGCGACCCAGTTGCCGTGCTGGATGGTGGCAGCCTCGGCCGCGATGAATTGCCATCGTTGCTGGAGAAATACCGCGACCTGTTCATCCAGGCCGAAGTGCAGACCGTCGAAGAACTCGAAGAAAAAATCATGCGACGCATGACTCAGCTCGGTTTCGCCGGCGAAGAAAACGGCATCTACCGTTTCCTGCCGCCGATGCACCGTTTCCTCGATGTCTGCCTCTCGGTTCAGCAGGACCGTGATCTGGCCGCCAGCCTGCACAGCGTGTTGCCATTGCCGGTGCCCGTGCTGATCGATGACGACAGCGACGAAAAACTGTTACAGACCGACGACCCGCTCGACCTGGCACCGTTTGAAGACGAAAGCGAAGAAGGCGCCATGGCCCGTGCCATTGCCGAAGAACAGGAGACCGACGCATGAGCAAGGAACGCTACGGCATTCGCCGCTTTGCCCTTTTGAACACCGCCGGTTACAGCCTCGGCCTGTTCCCGTTGGAAGAACCGTTGTCGGTTTACGGCGCCAACAACCTCGGTAAATCCGCCTCGATCAACGCCCTGCAGTTCCCGATCCTGGCGCGCATGTCGGACATGAGTTTCGGCAAATACAGCCTGGAACAATCCCGGCGTTTCTACTTCGCCTCGGACACCAGCTACATTCTGGTCGAAGTGTCCCTGCCCCACGGTCCGCACGTGATCGGTGTGGTCGGTCGCGGCCCGGGCGGTGGTTTCGGGCACCAGTTTTTTGCCTACGCCGGCAAGCTGGATTTGGCCCACTACCAGAAAAACGACACCTGCCTGCGTCAGAAAGAATTGTTCACCAACCTTGAGCGCGAAGGCCTGAAAGCCTACGAACTCAAACCTGATGAGCTGCGTCGTTTGTTGGTCGGAGGGCACACGTCGATACCGCTCGACTTGACCCTGATCCCGTTGCGCTCCACCAGCGAGCAGAGCCTGAAGACGTTCCGCGCACTGTTCATCAACCTGCTGCACATGCGCGAAATCACGGCGGCCAAGCTCAAGCAGCTGTTTCTCGATGCGTTCGAACACAGCCTGCGTTCCGGCAGCGTCGACTACATCGCCGCGTGCGAAGAAGCCTTCCGCGATGTCCGTCGCATGGAACAGGACTACAACTCGCTGGTCACTGCTGGCCCATTGGTCGAAGCCCTTGCGGCAGGCGTGACCCAGCGCAACATCCTGCGCGGCAAACTGCACCGTATTTCCCCGCTGCTCGATTCCCTGCTCGGCACCTGGTCGGACTACGCCAGTGCGCGCAAGGAAGAGCTGACGATTCAGGCCGAGCACTACCGCAACGAGCAGGACGCGCTGCAAAACGATCAGCGCGGTGGCACTCAGGAGCTGATGCGTCTGGAGCGGGAAATCACCGGCATCCAGCGCTGGCTCGGTGAGTTGTCGGTGCTCAAGCATCGCTTCGCCCTGGTCACTGACGTCAAAGTCCTGGAGCAGCAACTGCTCGCGGCCAAGGACGCGCACGATGAGCTAGCCGGTGCGTTGGCCCAGTCGCGGCAGTTCAGCGCTGAAGATCTGGAAGAGCGCTTGCGGGATCTGGAAAAACGCCTGAAGTCGGTCAAGCAGCAACTCGATCACGCCGACAACAACAGCTACGCCCGTCTGCGCGAGGAGTTCTCGCAACAGGACGTCGAGCGCCTGATGCGTCTGTTCAACAGTGCGCTGTTCAGTCTGCCGCTGGGCGAGCATGGCATCTCGCTGGACGAGGACGGTCAGTGGGTCAAATCCATGGAACTGATCCTCGACGGCTTCAAAGGTGAACGCTTTGAAGTACCCGGCCTGTCCATCGACCTGTCGCACATCGAGCCGCCGGCGCTGCAAGCCCTGGCAGACCGCGCGGCACTGCGCGATCAGAAAGAGCGTCTGGACAAAGAACTCAAGCAACTGAAAACCCAGCAAGCGGTTGCAGCCGATCGCGCCGCGAGCAAGACCCAGACGGAAGCGCTGTACCAGCAAGTGCTGGATGCGCAGAAAGCTTTGGAAGATTTCCGCCGCGCCCAAACCCTGAGTGCCGAGGAAGGCGACAAGCTGGAACAGCTGGCGCAGATGGAAGCAGCTCAGGACGAGTTGAAGCGTTCCAGCGACGCCTTCACCGAACGCGTCCAGCAACTGTCGGCCAAGCTGCAACTGGTCGGCCGGCAGATTGGCGACATGGAAGCCAAGCAACGCACCCTCGACGACGCCCTGCGCCGCCGTCAGTTGTTGCCAGCAGACCTGCCGTTCGGTACGCCGTTCATGGACCCGATCGACGACTCCATGGACAACCTGCTGCCGCTGCTCAATGACTATCAGGACAGCTGGCAAGGTTTGCAGCGCAGCGATGGTCAGATCGAGGCGCTGTACGCTCAGGTCCGCCTCAAGGGCGTGGCCAAGTTCGACAGCGAAGACGATATGGAGCGTCGCCTGCAACTGCTGATCAACGCGTATGCGCACCGTACCGACGAAGCCCTGACCCTTGGCAAGGCACGTCGTGCGGCCGTTACCGACATCGCTCGGACTCTGCGCAACATCCGCAGCGACTACGACAGCCTCGAGCATCAACTGGCGCTGTTCAACCGCGAAATCAACAAGCGTCAGGTCTCCAACCTGCAGAGCTTCCGCATCGTGCTGGCGCCGAACAAGGAAGCGCTCAAGCACATCGACCAGATCATCCACAGCGCCGGCCAGTACGAAGAAGGCGAAACCCTTTCGGTTTTCGACCTGAGCCAAAGCGCGGATCAGGACAACAAGAACGAAGAAGCCAAGGAATACCTGGCGCGGCTGGTGGCGGCGAACCACAACCAGCTCGGCCTCAAGGACTTGTTCGAACTGGCGTTCGAGATCACCAAGGTCAACGGATCGCCGGTGATTCATACCGACATCGATGGCGCCGCCTCCAACGGCACGACCATGACCATCAAGGCGCTGACCAACATGTACTTGTTGTTGCACTTGATGGATCGCGATCAGGCCGGTCGCGTGCGCCTGCCGTACTACCTCGACGAGGCGGCGGACATCGATGAAAAGAACCAGGCAGCGCTGTTGGAAACCAGCCTGCAACTGGGCTTCGTGCCGATCCTGGCGAGTGTGAAGCCGCAGGTCTGCGCCAGTGTCGCCATCGACCTGGAAGGCGGCAGCGGCCCGAACGGGATCTACATCGACGAGGCGGAATGGAAGTACATCCGTCGTCACGATGAAGTGAAGGCTGCCGTTAATGTTGAAGTGGACGAGCCTGAGCTGGATGCCGTCTGATTTGCGTTAATCAAAGGCAGTAAAAAGGCCGCGATCCAATGGATCGCGGCCTTTTTTATGCCTGCCGTTAGGGCTTAATTGCCGATCGAAATCTTCGGCGCCCAGTTCAGCCATTCGTCTTCAAACTTGTCGAACAGCGGGAACGTTTGCTCAGGTCGCGCCGGACTGCCCATGCGCTCACCGTCCGGCGTGGCGAAAGCGATGCCGCCCTGAATCAGCGTCTCCAGCGACTCGGTTCGCATCGTCGCGCCTTTGAACAAGCCGTAATCAAAGCCGAAACCACTGGAGTTCCAGAAACGCGTGCCGCTGCGCACCAACGGCGCGTACTTCGGCTCGATTAGGATATGCACCAACACTCGATCGGCGGTCTGGCCGAGTTCATAGCCCGTCACTTTGCCCACGGTGATTTCGCGATAGGTGACCGGCACACCGGTTTTCAGCGAACCACGGCGGGCAGCACTCAACACCAGACTCAAACCGGCTTCTTGTTTAGCGGTTTCCGGCGGATTGGCCAGGGCGACGAAGCTCTTCTGCGGGCCGAGGTTTTTCGCGGCCGGTTGCACTTCGATGTATTGACCAGTGACCAGCGTTTCGAGGTTGGACGTCTTGATCAGACCCAGTTCAGGCTTGACTACCCAGAACTGACTGCCAACCCGAGCGATACGCTCCGGCACTTCTGTGATTCGCGCGGTGAGCATCACCGATTGCAGGTCATCACTGAGGTCGACGTCTTCAATCTTGCCAACATCCAGGCCTTTGAATCTCACAGGTGTGCCGTTGCGTAAACCATCGGCGCGATCAACCTTGATCGTGACCACGGTGCCTTTCTGGTTGGCCTCGTCATGGTTGGCGAACAGACGAAAACGCGGAATCCGCTTCTGCAACGGCGCCTTGGCTTCCGGGGTTTCGAAGGCAATACCGCCGGCCATCAAGCTTTGCAGCGACTCACTTTTGACCTGAATCCCCCCCGTCAGTCCACCCGTCAGCGTGATGCCGCTGGCATTCCAGAACCGTGTCGAGGCGTTGACCAGACCTTCGTATTCCTTCTCGATGTGCACACCGATCACTAACTGTTTTTTGGTACGCGAGAACTGATAGCTCTGTACCGAACCGACCTTGACCTGTTTGTAGAGAATCGGACTGCCGACTTCCAGGGAACCCAGGTTCTCTGTGAACAGCACCATGTGCAGCCCTGGAGAACGCAGATCCAGCGGCGGCGCCTTGGGTCGTGCCACGAATTCACGTTGCGGCGCTGCGCCTTTGTCGCCGGGCCGAATGGCGATGTAGTTACCTTTGACCAGGGCTTCGAGGCCGGTGATCCCCGCAAGCGAGATCGACGGTTTGACCACCCAGAACTGAGTACCTTCGACCAGGTAATCTTCGGCTAACGGATCGAGGGTCAATTCCGCGGTAGCGGCAGACAGATCCGGATCGATCTTCAGCGCTTTCAGATTGCCGACCTGGATGCCTTTGTACATCACCGGTGTGCGACCGGCCTGTAAGCCTTCGAAATCACTGAGTTTGACCTTGACCCGAATCCCGGCAGCGGCCGCATCGAAATCTTCGTAGAGACGGAATGGCAGGCTCGGGTCAGTGGGCGGACTGTCCTTGCGGTTCTCCGGCGTGGCGAACGCGATGCCGCCGGCGACGATGCTGGCCAGGGACTCGCTGCGCACTTTCACACCCGACAGGTTGGCGTCGATGCTGATGCCGCTGGCGTTCCAGAAACGCGTGTGTTTGCGCACCAGTTTGGCGTAGGTGGGTTCGATAAAGACTTTGAGTTCGACGGTGCTTTGGTCTTCGGACAGCAGGTAGCTTTTGATCTGGCCGACTCTGATCTGCTTGTAGAATACCGGACTGCCGCGGTTCAACGAGCCGAGACGATCAGCCTTGATGGTCAGGTGCAGACCCGGCTTAGCATCCGACAGCGGCGGCTCTTCAGCCAGGGCTTTGAACTTTCGAGTCGGCTCACCCTCGCCCGGGCTTATCGCGACGTAGTTACCCGAGACCAGCGTCTCCAGGCCAGTGATGCCGGCCAGGGTCACGCTCGGCTTGACCAGCCAGAAACGCGTGCTAGTCCGCAGGTATTGCTCCACGTCCTTGTTCATCTCGACGGTGGCGATCACGCCTTTGGAGCTGCCTTCGTCATCAAGTTTGAGGGTCTTCACCTTACCCACCGACATGCCTTTGTAGACGACTTCGGTCTTATTGGCCTGAATGCCTTCACCACTTTCGAAACGCACCTGAATCTCGATGCCGGTCTCGTTATAGGCACGCCAGCCGAGCCAGCCGCCAATGATCAGGGCGATCAGGGGCAACACCCAAATAGCTGACCAGTTCGAGGCCGGTCGGGTTTTTGCTGTAGGCAAATCAGTCATGGTCGTCGTCCGACTCCGTGTTATCCCAAATCAGTCGGGGATCGAAAGTTACTGCGGCAAGCATCGTCAGAATCACCACACTGACGAAAGCGATGGCGCCAAGATTGGCTTCGACGCTGGCAAGCCGTCCGAAATTCACTACCGCCACCAGGATGGCGATCACAAAGATATCGAGCATCGACCAGCGGCCAATGAACTCAATAAAGCGATACATCCAAATGCGTTGGCGAGCCGACAGTGGCTGGCGGCGCTGCACGGAAAACAGAAGCAGTGCGATGCCCACCAATTTGAACGTTGGTACCAAAATACTGGCGATAAAAACCACAGCGGCGATGGGGATCATGCCGTGCTGAACCAGTTGGATCACACCGGACATGATGGTGCTGGGATCGCCCTGCCCCAGTGAGCTGACGGTCATGATCGGCAGCACGTTGGCCGGGATGTAGAGAACCGCGGCGGTGACCAGCAACGCCCAGGTACGCATCACACTGTTCGGACGACGGGCGTGAACCAGCGCACCGCAACGGGTGCAGACCTGCTCGTCGGTGTCGGCTTCCTGCTTGTTCAATTCGTGGCATTCGGCGCAAATAAGAATGCCTGCATCAATCGCCCGCATGGACATCCTCTCCTGATAAAGCCTGCCAGATCTGATGAGGCGACATCACAACCTCCAACCAGACCTGAACCAACAACAAACCGATAAAGCACGCCAGGCCAAGACCGACGGTAATTGCTGCCATATCTGCCAGTTTGACGATCGCTACCAGTACGCCCATAAGGTAGACCTCGAGCATCCCCCAATCGCGTAAATGGTGATAAATGCGGTAGAGCAACAGACCGTAACTGCGTCCGATATCAAAACGAATACTTAACAGTACTGCCAGTTGGCAGAGCAGTTTGAGCAGCGGGATTCCCATACTGCAGAGAAACACCACGACTGCTACACCCTGCATTCCGGTATCGAACAGGCCAACAACGCCGCTCCAGACAGTGTCATCCGATGACTGCCCGAGTAGATGGAGCTGCATGATGGGTAAAAAGTTCGCCGGGATATACAACAAAAGAGCGGCGAGAACCAAGGCGAGACTGCGCTGTACGACATTATGTCGATGGGCGTAGAGCTCGTAACCGCAGCGAGGACACAGCGCTTTCTCGCCATGGGCGAGCTCGGGCTTGCGCATCAGCAAGTCGCACTCATGACACGCTACCAAGTCGTCCAGCGGTAATTCTGACAGCCCAGGGGCGTCAACCGGATCTGGCATAAAGGCTCTGGCTCCGAAAAAGTTGGACCTATTCTAGTGTCATGGATCGAAAATAACTGTGCAAATTTGTGCTGTAACTGAAAGCCACTTTCCTGCGGACAAAACAAAACCCCTACCTGCATACGCAGATAGGGGTTTCGGAATTTAATCTTGACGATGACCTACTCTCACATGGGGAAACCCCACACTACCATCGGCGATGCATCGTTTCACTGCTGAGTTCGGGATGGGATCAGGTGGTTCCAATGCTCTATGGTCGTCAAGAAATTCGGGAGCCAGGTCGTGGGCCTTTGCAGGTTCACGCTCCAGCAAATGGGTAGGTGATAGATTTGTGTGTTGCCTTGCAAATTTTCGACTAGTGTCGTCTTCACACACCGCAATCTGGTGCTCTTTCGCTTTTCAGCTCAAAGCCTGCAAATTGCTTGGGTGTTATATGGTCAAGCCTCACGGGCAATTAGTATTGGTTAGCTCAACGCCTCACAGCGCTTACACACCCAACCTATCAACGTCGTAGTCTTCGACGGCCCTTCAGGGGACTCAAGGTCCCAGTGAGATCTCATCTTGAGGCTAGTTTCCCGCTTAGATGCTTTCAGCGGTTATCTATTCCGAACATAGCTACCCGGCAATGCCACTGGCGTGACAACCGGAACACCAGAGGTTCGTCCACTCCGGTCCTCTCGTACTAGGAGCAGCCCCTCTCAAATCTCAAACGTCCACGGCAGATAGGGACCGAACTGTCTCACGACGTTCTAAACCCAGCTCGCGTACCACTTTAAATGGCGAACAGCCATACCCTTGGGACCGGCTTCAGCCCCAGGATGTGATGAGCCGACATCGAGGTGCCAAACACCGCCGTCGATATGAACTCTTGGGCGGTATCAGCCTGTTATCCCCGGAGTACCTTTTATCCGTTGAGCGATGGCCCTTCCATACAGAACCACCGGATCACTAAGACCTACTTTCGTACCTGCTCGACGTGTCTGTCTCGCAGTCAAGCGCGCTTTTGCCTTTATACTCTACGACCGATTTCCGACCGGTCTGAGCGCACCTTCGTACTCCTCCGTTACTCTTTAGGAGGAGACCGCCCCAGTCAAACTACCCACCATACACTGTCCTCGATCCGGATAACGGACCTGAGTTAGAACCTCAAAGTTGCCAGGGTGGTATTTCAAGGTTGGCTCCACGCGAACTGGCGTCCACGCTTCAAAGCCTCCCACCTATCCTACACAAGCAAATTCAAAGTCCAGTGCAAAGCTATAGTAAAGGTTCACGGGGTCTTTCCGTCTAGCCGCGGATACACTGCATCTTCACAGCGATTTCAATTTCACTGAGTCTCGGGTGGAGACAGCGCCGCCATCGTTACGCCATTCGTGCAGGTCGGAACTTACCCGACAAGGAATTTCGCTACCTTAGGACCGTTATAGTTACGGCCGCCGTTTACCGGGGCTTCGATCAAGAGCTTCGCGTTAGCTAACCCCATCAATTAACCTTCCGGCACCGGGCAGGCGTCACACCCTATACGTCCACTTTCGTGTTTGCAGAGTGCTGTGTTTTTAATAAACAGTCGCAGCGGCCTGGTATCTTCGACCGGCATGGGCTTACGCAGTAAATGCTTCACCCTCACCGGCGCACCTTCTCCCGAAGTTACGGTGCCATTTTGCCTAGTTCCTTCACCCGAGTTCTCTCAAGCGCCTTGGTATTCTCTACCCAACCACCTGTGTCGGTTTGGGGTACGGTTCCTGGTTACCTGAAGCTTAGAAGCTTTTCTTGGAAGCATGGCATCAACCACTTCGTCACCCAAAGGGTAACTCGTCATCAGCTCTCGGCCTTAGACTCCCGGATTTACCTAAGAGTCCAGCCTACCACCTTAAACTTGGACAACCAACGCCAAGCTGGCCTAGCCTTCTCCGTCCCTCCATCGCAATAACCAGAAGTACAGGAATATTAACCTGTTTTCCATCGACTACGCTTTTCAGCCTCGCCTTAGGGACCGACTAACCCTGCGTCGATTAACGTTGCGCAGGAAACCTTGGTCTTTCGGCGTGGGTGTTTTTCACACCCATTGTCGTTACTCATGTCAGCATTCGCACTTCTGATACCTCCAGCAAGCTTCTCAACTCACCTTCACAGGCTTACAGAACGCTCCTCTACCGCATCACCTAAGTGATACCCGTAGCTTCGGTGTATGGTTTGAGCCCCGTTACATCTTCCGCGCAGGCCGACTCGACTAGTGAGCTATTACGCTTTCTTTAAAGGGTGGCTGCTTCTAAGCCAACCTCCTAGCTGTCTAAGCCTTCCCACATCGTTTCCCACTTAACCATAACTTTGGGACCTTAGCTGACGGTCTGGGTTGTTTCCCTTTTCACGACGGACGTTAGCACCCGCCGTGTGTCTCCCATGCTCGGCACTTGTAGGTATTCGGAGTTTGCATCGGTTTGGTAAGTCGGGATGACCCCCTAGCCGAAACAGTGCTCTACCCCCTACAGTGATACAT
This sequence comes from Pseudomonas sp. ZS1P83, assembly GCF_054897825.1. Classification (NCBI taxonomy): domain Bacteria; kingdom Pseudomonadati; phylum Pseudomonadota; class Gammaproteobacteria; order Pseudomonadales; family Pseudomonadaceae; genus Pseudomonas; species Pseudomonas sp. ZS1P83. The sequence continues at coordinate 155,459 of NZ_CM142706.1, read as the reverse complement.
GAGGCGCTACCTAAATAGCTTTCGAGGAGAACCAGCTATCTCCGAGCTTGATTAGCCTTTCACTCCGATCCACAGGTCATCCGCTAACTTTTCAACGGTAGTCGGTTCGGTCCTCCAGTTAGTGTTACCCAACCTTCAACCTGCCCATGGATAGATCGCCCGGTTTCGGGTCTATTCCCAGCGACTAGACGCCCTATTAAGACTCGCTTTCGCTACGCCTCCCCTATTCGGTTAAGCTCGCCACTGAAAATAAGTCGCTGACCCATTATACAAAAGGTACGCAGTCACCCAACAAAGTGGGCTCCCACTGCTTGTACGCATACGGTTTCAGGATCTATTTCACTCCCCTCTCCGGGGTTCTTTTCGCCTTTCCCTCACGGTACTAGTTCACTATCGGTCAGTCAGTAGTATTTAGCCTTGGAGGATGGTCCCCCCATATTCAGACAAAGTTTCTCGTGCTCCGTCCTACTCGATTTCATGACTAAGAGATTTTCGCGTACAGGGCTATCACCCACTATGGCCGTACTTTCCAGAACGTTCCGCTAATCTCAAAGCCACTTAAGGGCTAGTCCCCGTTCGCTCGCCACTACTAAGGGAATCTCGGTTGATTTCTTTTCCTCAGGGTACTTAGATGTTTCAGTTCCCCTGGTTCGCCTCTTAAGCCTATGTATTCAGCTTAAGATAACCATCTTATGATGGCTGGGTTCCCCCATTCAGACATCTCCGGATCAAAGTCTGTTTGCCGACTCCCCGAAGCTTTTCGCAGGCTACCACGTCTTTCATCGCCTCTGACTGCCAAGGCATCCACCGTATGCGCTTCTTCACTTGACCATATAACCCCAAGCAATCTGGTTATACTGTGAAGACGACATTCGCCGAAAATTCGCAATTTAACTCACAAATTTTACCTTAGCCTGATCCGTTACCAGTGAAAGTAACGTCCAGTCTATCTTTCTATCACATACCCAAATTTTTAAAGAACGATCTAATCAAAGACTAGAAATCAACATTCATCACCGTCTTGGTGGAATGCTCATTTCTAAGCTTTCAACAACAGAAGCAGTTAGTGGTGGAGCCAAACGGGATCGAACCGTTGACCTCCTGCGTGCAAGGCAGGCGCTCTCCCAGCTGAGCTATGGCCCCGTATTTCTACAGGCGTTTCCCACACAAAATTGGTGGGTCTGGGCAGATTCGAACTGCCGACCTCACCCTTATCAGGGGTGCGCTCTAACCAACTGAGCTACAGACCCAATTTCGGGCTGCTTCTTATCGTCTTCTTCAATGAATCAAGCAATTCGTGTGGGAACTTATGGAGCAGCTGATGTCGTCGATTAAGGAGGTGATCCAGCCGCAGGTTCCCCTACGGCTACCTTGTTACGACTTCACCCCAGTCATGAATCACACCGTGGTAACCGTCCTCCCGAAGGTTAGACTAGCTACTTCTGGTGCAACCCACTCCCATGGTGTGACGGGCGGTGTGTACAAGGCCCGGGAACGTATTCACCGCGACATTCTGATTCGCGATTACTAGCGATTCCGACTTCACGCAGTCGAGTTGCAGACTGCGATCCGGACTACGATCGGTTTTCTGGGATTAGCTCCACCTCGCGGCTTGGCAACCCTCTGTACCGACCATTGTAGCACGTGTGTAGCCCAGGCCGTAAGGGCCATGATGACTTGACGTCATCCCCACCTTCCTCCGGTTTGTCACCGGCAGTCTCCTTAGAGTGCCCACCTTAACGTGCTGGTAACTAAGGACAAGGGTTGCGCTCGTTACGGGACTTAACCCAACATCTCACGACACGAGCTGACGACAGCCATGCAGCACCTGTCTCAATGTTCCCGAAGGCACTCCGCTATCTCTAGCAGATTCATTGGATGTCAAGGCCTGGTAAGGTTCTTCGCGTTGCTTCGAATTAAACCACATGCTCCACCGCTTGTGCGGGCCCCCGTCAATTCATTTGAGTTTTAACCTTGCGGCCGTACTCCCCAGGCGGTCAACTTAATGCGTTAGCTGCGCCACTAAGAGCTCAAGGCTCCCAACGGCTAGTTGACATCGTTTACGGCGTGGACTACCAGGGTATCTAATCCTGTTTGCTCCCCACGCTTTCGCACCTCAGTGTCAGTATCAGTCCAGGTGGTCGCCTTCGCCACTGGTGTTCCTTCCTATATCTACGCATTTCACCGCTACACAGGAAATTCCACCACCCTCTACCATACTCTAGCTCGACAGTTTTGAATGCAGTTCCCAGGTTGAGCCCGGGGATTTCACATCCAACTTAACGAACCACCTACGCGCGCTTTACGCCCAGTAATTCCGATTAACGCTTGCACCCTCTGTATTACCGCGGCTGCTGGCACAGAGTTAGCCGGTGCTTATTCTGTCGGTAACGTCAAAACACTTACGTATTAGGTAAATGCCCTTCCTCCCAACTTAAAGTGCTTTACAATCCGAAGACCTTCTTCACACACGCGGCATGGCTGGATCAGGCTTTCGCCCATTGTCCAATATTCCCCACTGCTGCCTCCCGTAGGAGTCTGGACCGTGTCTCAGTTCCAGTGTGACTGATCATCCTCTCAGACCAGTTACGGATCGTCGCCTTGGTGAGCCATTACCTCACCAACTAGCTAATCCGACCTAGGCTCATCTGATAGCGCAAGGCCCGAAGGTCCCCTGCTTTCTCCCGTAGGACGTATGCGGTATTAGCGTCCGTTTCCGAGCGTTATCCCCCACTACCAGGCAGATTCCTAGGCATTACTCACCCGTCCGCCGCTCGCCACCAGGTACAAGTACCCGTGCTGCCGCTCGACTTGCATGTGTTAGGCCTGCCGCCAGCGTTCAATCTGAGCCATGATCAAACTCTTCAGTTCAAACATCTTTGGGTTTTTAAGAAACCCTAAACTTGGCTCAGCAATCGTTGGTTACATCTTTGATTTCTCGCGGAGTAACTTGTGATGCTGATAATCTTGTTGACTATCAGTCTGACTCCACAAGCACCCACACGAATTGCTTGATTCAGTTGTTAAAGAGCGGTTGGTTAAGATCTTTCGTCTCAACCGAGGCGCGCATTCTACAGCAGCCTCTGTTGCTGTCAAGCGGTTATTTTAAGAAGTTTTCAAAGTTTCCTCTGCAACTTCAACCACTTGCGCTTCCGATCTCTCGTTAGCGGGAGGCGAATTCTACAGCGTTACTCGCTGCTGTCAACACCTCTTTTACACCGCTTTCGACCGAGAAGATCGAACCGTTAAAAGAGCCAAACAACCCCACTCTTTCAACTTCTTCCGGGCTTCGATGACCTGAAACAACTCGCTGTCGAAAACTGCGTAACTCTTTGTTTACCAAGGAGTTTTCCGTTTCGACTGCGCCGGAAGTGGGGCGAATTATAGACTTCCAGAATCTGCCGTCAACACCTAATTACGCTTTTCTCGCAGAAGACGCCTTTTTAGCAATTAAACGGGGGATTCGGCGGGTTACAGGCGGTATCCGCAACACTAATAGCAATGCACCTATAGAGACATAAACCGCCCACTCCTTCAGATCGGCGCGAACAATCCACAACATGTGCAGTAAACCAAGCCCGAGAACCACGTAGGAAAGCCGATGCAATTTCTTCCAGCGAGAACCCAACCGCCGCTGACTATAGCGATTTGAGGTCACCGCCAACGCCAATAAACAGAGAAACCCCAGCGTCCCGACAATAATGTACGGCCGCTTACGCAACTCGACACCCAACTGCGACCAATCAAAGCCAAGGATGAATGCCGTATAACCACTCAAATGCAAAATCACATAAGCGAAGCACCACAACCCCAGTTGTCGGCGGACAGCATTCCACCCCGCCCAACCGGTAAGCTTCTGCAGAGGTGTCAGGCTTAAAGTAGTGAGCAGCAGGACAAGCGTCCCCAGCCCCAACCGGTCAACCAGCACCTTGCCCGGGTCAGGCCCAAGCACATCCTCCCAGGCCTGGTACAGCCAAAGCAGTGGCCACACCCCTGTCGCTATAAAGACGCCAATTCGCCAAAACGGAAATCGCATCAATAGTTCTTCCGTAAATCGAGCCCTGCGTATAGAGAGGCGACTTCATCCGAGTAGCCATTGAACATCTGCGTGTCCCGCACATTGGGCTTGAACAGCCCACTCGGCAAACGCCGCTCACGCGCCTGAGTCCAACGAGGATGGTCGACCGCAGGATTTACGTTCGCATAAAAACCATACTCATCCGAGGCAATGCTCTGCCAAGTGGTTTTCGGCTGCTCACTCACCAGACTGATCCGCACGATAGATTTAACGCTCTTGAAACCATACTTCCAAGGCACCACCAAACGCAGAGGCGCTCCGTTCTGATTAGGCAACTCGCGTCCATACATACCCACAGCAAGAATCGCCAACGGATTCATCGCCTCATCCAGACGCAGCCCTTCTACATAAGGCCAGTCGATCAAGGCAAAACCGGAACGCTGCCCGGGCATGCTCTTGGGATCCTCCAAGGTTTCGAAGCGTATGAATTTGGCTTTGGAAGTCGGCTCGACTTCCTTGAGTAACGCCGAGATGGGAAAACCGATCCATGGAATGACCATCGACCAAGCCTCTACACAGCGAAGACGGTAGATGCGTTCCTCCAACTGATAAGGTTTCATGAAGTCTTCCAATGCGTACCGCCCCGGCTTGCCTACCTCCCCGTCCACCACCACGCTCCAAGGCTCGGTTCTCAACGCGCCAGCATTGGCAGCGGGATCACCTTTATCGGTGCCGAACTCATAGAAATTGTTGTAATGGGTCGCGTCCTTGAATGGCGTAATCGATTCATCCTTGACGTTGACCGCGCCCCACTTAGTAGAAGGGAGTTTTTCGGCAAACCAGGAAGGTGCCTTGCCAGGCTCGACATCCGCATAGCGCACAGCATCACCAGCAGAGGCCCAACGCGGCAGGCTGCTCATGGCCAAACCGGCAACGGCGGCGCCAAGAACATTACGACGAGATAGATAGAAGGACTCAGGCGTGACGTCCGACTCATGGCAGTCAGACGCGTTGGAGACTTTGATCAGCATGGCAACTCCGCAGCATTGGAGGACAGATGCACCAATAGACTGCGGAGCATGAGGGAAATTACATCACTCGGCGCTTTTGTGCCGACGAAGACGCAACAGGTACTGCACCGGACCAGAAGCCGCATAGGCAAGGAAAACCAGCAGCAGAATGCGCGGCGGATCACTGAAAACCACGGCAAACACCAACACCACGGCGAGAATCGCCACGAAAGGTACGCGCCCTTTCAAATCCAGCTCTTTGAAGCTGTTGTACTTGATGTTGCTGACCATCAGCATGCCGGCAGCTGCGACCATCAGCGCAACCAGGAAGGACATCTTGGAACCCTGGATGCCGTAATCACTAAATGCCCAGACAATGCCTGCGACCACACCAGCAGCCGCCGGACTGGCCAGGCCGATGAAGTAGCGTTTGTCCGCGGTGCCGACCTGGGTATTGAAGCGCGCCAGGCGCAACGCCGCACCGGCGACATAAATGAAGGCGACCATCCAGCCGACCTTACCCATGTCGCCCAATGCCCAACCGAACGCCAACAATGCTGGCGCAACACCAAACGCAACCATATCCGACAGCGAGTCGTACTCGGCACCGAAGGCGCTCTGGGTATTGGTCATACGAGCAACGCGACCATCAAGGCCGTCGAGCACCATCGCGACAAAAATCGCAATCGCTGCAAAAGCAAAATACTTGCTCGCACCCATTGAATCACCAGCACTCAAGGCGCTCTGGGCGCTCATCGAGTTGATGATGGAGTAAAACCCTGCGAACAGATTCGCAGTGGTGAACAGATTCGGCAGAAGATAGATACCACGATGCCGGACTTTACGACCTTCAGCGTCATGCCCTTCCTCGATGTGTTCATCGATGGGCAGCAGACTTTCAGCGTCAGAAGCCTGGTTTGGCTCTTCGGGACGTTCGCTCATGGACATTACCTTGCAACGGGGTGGAAAGTTTGGACAGGTGTCTGGGACGACGGTTCGGCCGCAAACGATGCAGCTTTATACCAGAACCGGTCACCCAAACGAAAAAACGCGGCCTAGGCCGCGTTTTCCGTACAAGCGCGCGACTTAGTTTTTAGCTTTGTCGACGATCTTGTTGGCTCCGATCCACGGCATCATGGAGCGCAGTTGCTCACCGATGATTTCGATACCGTGAGCGGCGTTGTTACGACGCTTGGCGGTCATCGAAGGATAGCCGGTGGCGCCTTCGCTGATGAACATCTTGGCGTATTCGCCGTCCTGAATACGTTTCAGGGCGTTGCGCATGGCCTGACGGGATTCGGCGTTGATCACTTCCGGACCGGTCACGTATTCGCCATATTCAGCGTTGTTGGAGATCGAGTAGTTCATGTTGGCGATACCGCCTTCGTACATGAGGTCAACGATCAGTTTCAGTTCGTGCAGGCACTCGAAGTAGGCCATTTCTGGCGCGTAGCCAGCTTCAACCAGAGTTTCAAAACCGGCTTTAACCAGTTCAACGGTACCGCCGCACAGAACGGCTTGTTCGCCGAACAGGTCGGTTTCAGTCTCGTCCTTGAAGGTGGTTTCGATGATGCCGGTACGACCGCCACCAACGCCAGCGGCGTAGGACAGTGCAACGTTTTTGGCGTTGCCGGAAGCATCCTGATAGATAGCGATCAGATCAGGGATACCGCCGCCTTTGACGAACTCGGAACGCACGGTGTGGCCCGGAGCTTTCGGCGCGATCATGATCACATCGAGGTCAGCGCGCGGCACAACCTGGTTGTAGTGGATCGCGAAACCGTGCGAGAAGGCCAGGGTGGCGCCTTTCTTGATGTTCGGCTCGATTTCGTTCTGGTACAGAGCGGACTGGAACTCGTCCGGGGTCAGGATCATGACCAGGTCGGCAGCCGCAACAGCGGAAGCAACGTCGGTCACTTTCAGGCCGTGAGCTTCGGCTTTGGCAACAGTCGCCGAACCTTTACGCAGGCCAACGGTAACGTCAACGCCGGAGTCTTTCAGGTTGCACGCTTGAGCGTGGCCTTGGGAGCCGTAACCGATGATGGCAACTTTCTTGCCCTGGATGATCGACAGGTCGCAGTCTTTTTCGTAATAAACTTTCATGAATTTCCCCTATATATCCAGGCCGTTCAGGCCATTCGCTAATTTGGTTTAGATGCTGAGTACTTTGTCGCCGCGGGCAATACCGGTTACGCCGCTGCGGACGGTTTCCAGAATCGAGGCGGTGCCAATGGACTGAATGAAGCTGTCGAGCTTGTCGCTGGTACCGGTCAATTGAACGGTATACACGCTAGCGCTGACATCGACGATCTGCCCACGATAAATATCGGTCGTACGTTTGATCTCGGCGCGCTGGGCGCCGGTGGCCTTGACCTTGACCAGCATCAGTTCGCGCTCGATGTGAGCACTCTCCGACAGGTCGACCAATTTGACCACTTCGATCAGCTTGTTCAGGTTCTTGGTGATCTGCTCGATAACTTCATCATGGCCAACAGTGGTCAGCGTCAGACGCGACAGAGTCGGATCTTCGGTAGGTGCCACGGTCAGGCTTTCGATGTTGTAGTTGCGCTGCGAGAACAGGCCGACTACACGAGACAGAGCGCCCGGTTCGTTTTCCAGAAGCAAGGAAATAATGTGCCGCATGATTAAGTACGCTCCGTCTTGCTCAGCCACATATCGCGCATGGAGCCGTCTTTGATCTGCATCGGATAGACGTGCTCGCTGGTATCAACCGAAACATCGATGATCACCAGACGATCCTTCATGGCGAACGCTTCCTCCATCTTCGACTTCAAATCTTTCGAGTCGGTGATGCGCATGCCGACGTGACCATAGGCCTCCGCCAACTTGACGAAGTCAGGCAACGACTCCATGTAGGAATGCGAGTGACGGCTGCCATAGCTCATGTCTTGCCACTGGCGAACCATACCCAGAACACCGTTGTTCAGGATCACGATTTTCACCGGCAAGCCATATTGCAGACAGGTCGACAGCTCCTGAATGTTCATCTGGATGCTGCCCTCGCCCGTTACGCAGGCGACGTCGGCATCCGGGAAGCTCAACTTGATGCCCATGGCCGCCGGAAAACCGAAGCCCATGGTGCCCAAGCCGCCGGAGTTGATCCAGCGGTTCGGCTTGTTGAACGTGTAGTACTGCGCCGCGAACATTTGGTGCTGGCCCACGTCGGAGGCCACAAAAGCATCGCCCTTGGTCACTTCGCACAGGGTTTCGATCACGGTCTGCGGTTTGATGACGCTGCCGTCGCCCTTGTCGTAAGGGAACAGGCCGCGGTCACCGCGCCACTCATCAACCTGCTTCCACCAACTGGCCACGGACTCCTTGTTCGGGGTCTCGCCAATTTCCTTGAGGATCGCGACCATTTCGGTCAGGACACTTTCCACCGGGCCAACAATAGGAACGTCGGCCTTGATGGTCTTGGAGATCGAAGCCGGGTCGATGTCGATGTGAATGATCTTGGCGTTCGGGCAGAACTTCGCCGGGCCGTTGATCACGCGGTCATCGAAACGTGCACCGACTGCGAGGATCACGTCGGCATGGTGCATCGCCAGGTTGGCGGTGTAGCTGCCATGCATGCCGAGCATGCCGATGAACTGACGGTCGGTGCCAGGGTAGGCACCCAGACCCATCAGGGTATTGGTCACTGGCAGGTTGAGCATTTTCGCCAATTCGGTCAGCGGCGCGGAGCCACCACCGAGAATCACACCACCGCCTGCGTACATCACCGGGCGCTTGGCCGCCAGGAGCATTTCTGCAGCCTTGCGGATTTGCCCGGAGTGACCGCGAACGGCTGGGCTGTAGGAGCGCAGCTTGGCTTTTTTCGGGAAGATGTATTCGAACTTCTCGGCCGGGTTGGTCATGTCTTTCGGGATATCGACCACGACCGGACCAGGACGACCGGATTGCGCCAGGTAGAACGCTTTCTTCATGACTTCCGGGATTTCCGAGGCGTGCTTGATCATGAAGCTGTGCTTCACGATCGGCCGGGAGATACCGATCATATCGGTTTCCTGGAACGCATCGGTACCTACCATGCTGCTAGGCACCTGGCCGGAAATGATCACCATCGGAATGGAGTCCATGTAGGCCGTGGCAATACCGGTGATGGCGTTGGTTGCGCCCGGGCCGGAAGTGACCAGTACCACACCGGCTTTACCGGTGGCACGAGCGTAACCGTCAGCCATATGGGTCGCAGCCTGTTCGTGACGAACCAGGATGTGGGTTACTTCCGGTTCTTTGAACAGGGCATCGTAAACATGAAGTAGAGCACCGCCCGGGTACCCATAGATATATTTGACGCCTTCGTCACGCAAAAAGCGGACGAGCATCTCACCGCCAGATAAAAGCTCCACGTTGTTCACCTCTAAAGCGCCAGAATACCGCCCACATAAAAGAGGACGGGTCTTAATAGGTTTACTTCTCAGCAGAGCATGAGCGACGGTGGTCGCCGACTACGTCAGCACTGACTGAGCAAGTATTGGGATCGTCCCAAGTGTTGCGGGCCTTTCCCACCCAGCGCGAGGTAACGCGTTGCGGGTGTAACAGGTCGGCGCGGATGTGCGCCTCATGATCTGCTGAGCGGGCCTGCTTCTGGCAGTCCCTCTACAGCGGACTTTGGATTCTTCTGTTTCGTCCTCTCCAAGTCAAGTCGTCTATGTGCTTTATTGAACTAAGCACATGAGAAAGCAAGAAAAAACCGCTAAACAGCAACTGTGTTAGCTTCAATTGCGCAACCCATGACAAGGAAAAGGCATGCGAACGATCTTCTTCATGGTCACTCTGCTGATCAGCCCTTTATGCATGGCAGGCCAGATCTACAAATGGGTCGACGCTCAGGGCATTACCCACTTCGACGCCCAGCCGCCCCAAGGCCGGGAAGCCACCACTGTGGTCACGCCCTCCGCGCCTGCCAGCAACCAGGCCCCACCGCCACGCAGCGGTGCCATTGGCGATCAACAGGCCATCGACAAAAAAGTGAAAAAGCAGGTCGCCGAGCAGCAAGCCCAGTTGAAGGTATTCTGCGAACAGGCGCGAACGAACCTGGCTCAACTGCAGAACAATCCGCGAATACGGGAGGATGTCGACGGTGAGATGCGCCGTCTGACCGATCAGCAACGTCAGGAGCGCATCACCGAAGCACAGAAACAGATTGCGGGTAACTGCCAGTAGACACCTGTAGGAGTCAACGGGAGGCGGTAATCAGTAGATCAAACTCTTTGAGCAGCACCTGCAGCTGCCGATCCTTGCCCTGGACATTACGGGCGGCGAAGACCATTTCGGCCATTTCCTGAATTCCCGAAGCGTTTGGCAAGGGCAGATCCTGCTCGAGGATCACCTTCATCCGCGCAAGGAAGATCCATTGCAGCCACTGCTCGAAATCCAGCGTGTCGACCGAGAATGGCTCGACGCTGGAAAGCGCTTCAGCGGATGGCGAGACTTCGTCCCACCAACCCTGAACCCGCAGCTCACGCTCGATCAACAGCAACTGTTCGGCAATTTTCGGAAAGCGTGAATCCATCACAGCGAAACCTTGGCCTTCTGACGGGCCAATGCTGCGCCAGCGGAATCACCCTGTTTCTCACGCGCCTGAGCGATCAATTGCCACAGGCTGGCCTGAAGCGCCGGACGACCATTGGCGAAGGTCAGGCCACGACGAGCAAACTGTTCGGCTTGTGGTGCATCGCCTTGAGCCATGCGCACCTGAGCCAGACGATAAAGCACTTGTGGCTCGCGCGGTGCGACACGCTGGGCGCGCTCAAGACTGGAGGACGCACCGTTGAGATCACCGCTCGCCTGTTGCTGCTGAGCGGTAGTCAGCAAGGCCAGAACCGGGCCGTCCAATTGCTCGTCGGCAGACAAGCCACCGGAGTTCGCCGAAGGAATCCCGCTCGGCGTCGACGGCATGCTGTAGCTGCCCTGATTAACCGGTGCCGACTGGACCGGCGCGGTATCGATCGGCCCAGGGGTAATCGGCCCTGGCGTGATCGGTGAAGAGCTGATCGGTGCGGACGCCACTGCGCCGCCACCTGGCACCATCACGACGACGCCGGTATCACCTTGTGGAATTGCCTGAGTCTGGGCTTGCGCAGGACGTTTGGTCGTCGTCTGACGGAAACCGCCATTTGCCGACACTCGCTCACTGTTGGAGACAGCGCTGCCAGAATCCACAACTGGAATCGAACCGCGTTGTACGGAGGAGCAACCGCTGAGCAAAGCCACGGCGGTAACCGCTGGAATCAACCACTTGTTCACTTGAAACCCTCTTCGCTTAATTCATCCAGCCTTTGACCCAATCCATCACCGTTTCGCCGGAAACAGGGCTTTCGCCACCGCAAGCGGCACCGGGAGGCGGTTCGCTTCCGCGAATATACGGCATCTGCACGGCACCTGGGCAGTTGGCATCAGAGCCTTGTCCAGTGCGTGAATCAACCCAGGCCTGAACAATGTTATCTGGCTGCGGCATGTCCAGCGGCAACGGATCGGCCTTGCGCATGAAACTGGTCCAGACTTGCAATGCACCGGTGGCACCGGTGAAGGGTGTCTTGCCGTTGTCATCGCGACCCAGCCAGACCACTGCCAGCAGGTCCTGACTGAAACCGGCGAACCAGCTGTCCCGCGAATCGTTACTGGTGCCCGTCTTGCCGGCCAGCGTCAGGGTTTTCGGTAACACGTTGTAAACCGAACTGCCGGTGCCTTCACGCATGACCCGCTGCATGGCGCTCTGGATCAGGTAAATAGAGGCCGGATCGAAGCGCTGCTGAATCTGGAACGGATAACGCTTGAGCGGTTCGCCTTCAGCGGTCAATACGCTACGGATCCCGCGCATCGGCGTATTGAACCCACCGTTGGCCAACGTCTGATACATGGTCGCCACTTCGATCGGGGTCAGACCGCCAGCGCCCAGCAACATCGACGGAAACGCCGGGAATTCGCGACTCACACCGAGGCGCGCCAAGGTCTTGAGGACATTCGGTACGCCCACCGCCAACCCGAGACGCGCGGTCGACAGGTTGTAGGAATGCGCCAGGCCCTGATACAGAAATACGGTGCCATGGGATCGGCGATCGTAGTTCTGCGGCTTCCAGACTTGACCGTCCGCGCCTTTGACAGAGAAGGAGTCGTCCGACAGCCAACTGGTCAGGGTGTACTGGCTCGGTTTCTCCAGGGCTGTCAGATAAACCGCCGGCTTGATCAAGGAGCCGATCGGTCGTACAGCATCCAGCGCCCGGTTGAAGCCGGCAAAACCTGCCTGACGACTGCCAATCATGGCCTGGACTTCACCGGTTTCCGGGTTGGTCACGACCATGGCCGCTTCAACCTCATCGGAGCCCTTGCGACCGGCCAATCGTTTGAAGGTATCGTTGACCGACGCTTCGGCTTTCATCTGCAGGATCGGGTCGAAACTGGTAAAGATCCGCAGGCCTTCTTCGGTCAAGTCTTCGTCGCGATAGTCTTCGCGCAGCTGACGTTTAACCAGGTCGAGGAAACCCGGGAACGAGCTGTCGGCGAGCTTGCCGCGAGTCGTCACACCCAGTGGCATTTTCTTCGCAGCAGCGACCTGATCGGCGGTGGCAACACCTTGTTGCTCAAGTACATCGAGCACGAGATTGCGCCGTTCAAGCGCCCGTTCAGGGTTGCGACGAGGGTTGTAATAGGACGGCCCCTTGACCATGCCCACCAGCATCGCGACTTGATGCAGCTTCAGTTCAGACAACGGCTGCCCGAAGAAAAACTGGCTTGCCAAGCCGAATCCGTGCACCGCGCGCTGGCCATCCTGACCGACGAACACTTCATTGAGGTAAGCCTCAAGAATTTCTCGTTTGTCGTAATGCAGCTCAAGCAAAATCGCCATCATGGCTTCGGTGAGTTTACGGGTCAGGCTGCGTTCGCTGGTCAGGTAGAAGTTCTTGACCAACTGTTGTGTCAGCGTACTGCCGCCCTGGGTCATCTTGCCGCCAGAGGTGTTGACATAGATGGCTCGGGCGATCGACTTGGGCGACACGCCCCAGTGGCTGTAGAAATCCCGGTCTTCCACAGCGACCAGGGTTTCCAGCAGATACGGCGGGACCTGATCAATTTTGATCAAAATGCGATCTTCGAGATTTTTCGGGTAAATCCCGCCGATCAGTAGCGGTTCCAACCGCACCACAGAGAGCTTCGAACCGTTGGTCGCCGAAAGTTCGGCCACGTAGTCGCCTGAGAAGCGCACCCGTACGGGTTGCGCTTGTTCCAGGCCTTCATAGAACTGGAAGCCACGGGTATTCAAATCGACGGTATTGCCGCTGACCGCCGCCGCGCCGGGTCCATTGCTCACGCTTTCACGTCGGTAGCCCAAGGCGTCGAGCTCGGTGAGGAAGTCATCCTTGCTCAGCTTCTGGCCGGTAAACAGCTCAAGCGGGCGCGCATACACCTTCGCCGGGATGGTCCAGCGCTTGCCGGAGAACTTCTCCTGGACGATGGCGTCGAGGTAAACCGCGAACCCGGCGAGCACGACCAGGCCGACCAGACTGAGTTTAAGGGCCCAGCCCAGCCAGGGGCGCAGGCCCTTGGAAGGTGGTTTTTTTGGGGTGCGGGGGGATCGAGTACGAGTCATGGCGGCGGATTATACGCACTTTATTCATACTCAACAGGAGCCCTCCGAGGTTTGCGTCAGGCGGACTTGCAGCCATAATGGCGGCCGTGAATTTTCCCCAGACTCTGAAGGATCGCCTGTGAGCCAGTCCCTGATCGCCGCCCTGCAAAACCCGGCCCTCTACCCGCATCCCGTAGACGGGTTCCAGGTCATCGAAACCCATATCTCCTGGGTAATCCTCACCGGCCCTTTTGCCTATAAAGTGAAGAAACCCGTAAATTTCGGCTTCCTGGATTTCACCAGCCTCGATGCTCGCAAGCATTTTTGCGGGGAAGAGCTGCGTCTTAACCAGCGCCTGACCAACGATTTGTACCTCGAAGTGTTGCCAATCACCGGCAGCGCCGAAGCACCACAACTGGGCGGCGAGGGTCCGGTCGTCGATTACGCACTGAAAATGCGTCAATTCCCACAGAGCCAACTGCTCAGCACGCTGCAAGCCAACGGCGAATTGACCACTGCGCACATCGACGAGATGGCCGCACAGGTCGCCCAGTTCCACCTCACCGCACCGAAGGTCCCTGCCGAACACGAAGCCGGCACCCCGGACAGCGTGATGGCGCCGGTACGCCAGAACTTCGAACAGATCCGTCCGTTTCTAAGCGACAAGGCCGATCTGCTGCAACTCGACGCCCTGCAAGCCTGGGCCGAAAGCAGCTTCGAACGCCTCAAGCCACTCTTCGCCCAGCGCAAGGCCGAAGGTTTCATCCGCGAATGCCACGGTGACATCCATCTGGGCAACGCCACCGTGATCGACGGCAAGGTCGTGATCTTCGACTGCATCGAGTTCAACGAACCGTTCCGCTTCACCGACGTTTACGCGGACACCGGTTTCCTGGCGATGGACCTGGAAGACCGTGGTCTGAAAAGTCTGGCGCGTCGTTTTATCAGCCAATACCTGGAACTGACCGGCGATTACCAGGGCCTTGAGCTGCTGAACTTCTATAAAGCCTACCGCGCACTGGTTCGCGCCAAGGTCAGTCTGTTCAGCATGCCGGCCGAGGCCGACCCGGTGCAGCGAGCCACCACCCTGCGCCAGTACCGCAATTACGCCAACCTGGCGGAAAGCTACAGCACCATTCCTTCGCGCTTCATGTCCATCACCCACGGTGTTTCTGCCGTCGGCAAAAGCCACGTGGCCATGCGTCTAGTGGAAGCGTTGGGCGCTATTCGCCTGCGTTCCGATGTAGAGCGCAAACGTCTGTTCGGCGAGCAAACCGTACCCAACGACCCCCAAGCCGGCATCTATAGTGCAGACGCCAGCGCCGCCACTTACACCCGCCTGCATGAAATTGCCGCGGTGATCCTGCGTGCTGGTTTCCCGGTGGTGATCGATGCGACTTACCTCAAGCGCGACCAGCGTGACGGCGCAGCGAAAATAGCCGAAGCCACCGGCGCGCCATTCCTGATCCTCGATTGCAATGCGCCGCAAGCGGTTATCGAGAGCTGGCTGGCCCTGCGCCAGGCAGACAAAAAGGACCCGTCCGACGCCAACCTGACCGTTATCGAAACCCAGCAAGCCACTCGTGAGGCCTTGACGCCAGCAGAGATTCTCTGCAGCAAACGCGTTCAGACCAATGAAAGCGGAACCCTCGACACAGTCGTTGCACAGATTCGCCAGCGCCTGCCGGGTCTGTAAGAAACTATTTCAGCCGTGAAGCCTTCGCCGGCTTCACGGCCGCCAAATAGTGGCACTATACTGGCGTCATAAAACCAACAGGTGATGTGACATGAGCCAGCCGAAACTACTCGACACCCCGCTTTATGCGTTGCTGCACAAAGACGACATCACAGGTTTCAACAACGAGCGTCCCAAAGACGGACCTATCGACATGGTCGGTGGCGATTTCCGAGGTTTGGACCTGCGTGAATTGAACGCCGACGGTGTCGACTTTACCGATGCCTATTTCCGCTCCGCCGACTTGCGCGGCATCGACTTTCGCAACGCCTCCCTGGAAGGCGCGAGCCTCGCTCATGCACAGATCTCCGGCGCCTACTTCCCACCAGAGCTGAGTGCTGACGAAATCCTGATGTCGATGAATTTCGGTACACGCCTGCGATATCGCACCCGTTAAAAGCGACCTTGACTGCCACGTTCGGCGCCCCCGCTTTGCGCTGAACGCTGGGCATATTTTGCCTGGAGACCCGACTCCACCGCCCTCTCTTCCTACCGCATTCGCGGACGTTCACGCCGCCTGAGGACTTCATCTCTTAGAAGCTTTTGCGTCGAAACCGACCAAACAATCACGCTTTTCCTACTGATGGCTACACTCCTCAGAAGCTCGCCCACGCACTGTTCGGCCGTCGCAAGGAGGCTTGATGAATGATGAACTGCAGCACCTGAAGAATCTTGGCAAGACGTCGGCGCAGTGGCTGCACGCCGTGGGCATCCACAGCGCTTCGGATTTGCGTCGCCTGGGGGCGGTGGATGCTTATCGGGCCGTGCGCACGCGCGGATTTCGAGCATCCAAGGTGTTGTTGTATGCAATTGAAGGTGCCCTGATGGATGTGCACTGGAACGACATTCCCGCCGAGCGCAAGGAAGCCTTGAACAAACAGCTGGAGGCTATTTCGTCACGTCACAAGAACTGAACGGGCGCAGCAACCATGTACCTACTTGGGGAACAACCGGCTTACGCCGACGCGTTGATCAATCGACTGCAACATATTCCCGTCCGCCTGCTGGAAGGTTTGACGCCTTGCGGACCGCCCCTGGCGTTTTCAGCCGCCGATGATCTGGCGGCCCTATTACCCGGCGATCAACTGTTTGTGCTGGACAATGGCCTGCTGCATGGATGCATTGACGAGCGGGCACTGTTTTATCTGCACGAGGGAGATCTGATCGGCTTGCGTCAGGGCACGGAACTGCCGCGCTGCCGCTTTCGAAGCGACAGCCCTCTGGCATTGACGCCTTACCTGCGATCCGAGGTTTTTCAGCATATCTATGCTGACCCGGAGCGTTCGGAGCTGTTCCTTCAATACATGGCCGGTCAGTCCGCCCTGCTGTCCGACGCCGTCGCCCGCCTGAAACAACCCGAGTTTCGAAGCACCAATGGCTTTCAGCGCGTGGCCAGTGGCGAAGTGTTGATCCGTCAGGGCGATGAGGCGGATCACGTATTCGTCATCATTGATGGTCATGCCGAAGCCTTCGTCGACGGGCATAAAGTCGGTGATGTACCCAAGGACGAGATTTTCGGCGCCATGGCGGTGTTCACCGGCGAAAAGCGTAACGCCAGCGTGATCACCAGCGAACCCAGCACCATCATGCTGATCCCCAAGGACCAGTTTCTCAGTCTGACCCAAAGCAACCCGAAGATCGCCCACAGCCTGATCGAGAGCATGGCCCGACGTATCGACCTGCTGAACAAGCAGATCACTCAGCTGAGTTCGCTCAACCGCACAGGCTAAAACCCGTCATTCAAATAATTCAGAAATCAGCGATTGACTTGGTAATGAGAATCGCTATGATTACCACAACTGGTCGCGAGACTGGTCGATATTTGAAAAGCCCTTGGTTCGGACTCTCAGATATCTCCTCATCAGGCTAATCACGGTTATTTGACCCGGCGCTTGCCGGGTCTTTTTTTGCCTGGAGAAAAGTCGTTCGATCACTTGCCAAATTGCTTACGCATTTGCACGCAGTAATCCTGGGGCGGAGTGGCAGGCGTGTACCAGACGTAATCAGCCATGGCCGGGGTGACCTCGCTACCCTGCTCCGCCAGCATCAACACCGTAGGCGCCTGGGATTCTCCCAGATCAAGCACATGGATCGGCACGCCGACATCCTTGCGCGCATGGTAAGCGCCGGCAAACAACAGTGAAGGCGTAGGCGCCGCCAGCAGGCGCTCGGCCATCCGTCTGTCACGTTGCTGTTGGACCGCCAGCATCGCTGGCATCTGCGACTCAGGCAGCAGACCACAGTGGGAGTCGCTGATTTGCTCCAGCAACTCGTCCTTGACTGAAGCAGCGTTGGAGCGCGTTCCGCTCAATGTCGGAGGATTGGCGTAAACGGTACGGACTTCAAGCGTATCCAGATTGGCTGCCAGCAGCGGGTATGGCTGGGCCAGCGCGAAACGAACGACCGGCCCGTACACACTCCAGTCCCAGCCAGACTGCCAGGCCAATGCACCGGGCAAATCCGCCGGCGGCAAGGCGTGGCGAACGTCGTCGACGCGCCGCTGTTGATCCGGCGTGAGCATTTCCAGCAACAGACTGCCTTGAGCTCGCCGCTCACCCAGCGACTGCAATAACCACAATTGCAGTTGATGGTGATCGCGATTGTCATGCTGTTCACCCACGATCAGCCGCAAAGGCTTCTCCAACCGCGCAACCAGCTCCTGAGCCGTCAGGGTCTGACCGCTGCGCAAATCCCGAATCTCGCCGACCACCGGCGGCGGAGTCGAAACATGCTGGCAGGCACTCAGCATCAGCAAAGCCAGCATCAAAACCCCACGCATCTGTTCACCCCTATAAAAAGCTCAGCGGGCGATGATCAGCGGATGCCCACGCTCCGGGTGCTGCTGCACCAGCACTTCCAGCCCGAACACTGCCTTGAGTGGTTCCGGGCGCAACACCTGCTCCGGGACATCGAGCGCCACCGGGCGCCCACTTTCGAGCAGTAACAGGCGATCACAATAGCGCGCTGCCAGGTTCAAATCATGCAGGATCACCAGCACCGCCGCGCCGCGATTGGCGAGCTCGCGTACGGCTTGCAACGTGGTGTGCTGATGAAGCGGGTCGAGCATCGACGTCGGCTCATCGAGCAACAACGTTTGCCCTGCTTCGCCCGGCCAAAGCTGCGCCAGAACCCGAGCCAGATGCACCCGCTGACGTTCGCCACCGGACAAAGCCAGATAGCTACGGCCACTCAAATGCTCGGCATCGGCAGCCTGCAATGCGGCGGCGACGATCTCGTCATCGCGAACCCGACCGCTTTGATGGGGCAAGCGGCCCATGCCGACCACTTCTTCGACACGAAAGGCGAAGTCCAGAGTCGACACCTGCGGCAATACCGCCAAACGCTGCGCTCGCGCCGTCCCGGTCCAATCGCTCAACTCGCGCTCGTCGAGCCAAACGCTGCCGAGATCAGCCTTCAATTCACCGCACAAGGCGCCGAGCAAGGTGCTTTTACCGGCACCGTTAGGTCCCAGCACACCGAGGACTTCGCCCGGTTTGAGCTCAAGCGTGATGTCCCTCAGGACAATCTTTCGACCCCGACGGATTTGCAGATTTAGCGTTCGCAACATCAGGCACGTCCTCTGAGCAGCAAATACAGAAAGAACGGCGCACCGATAAATGCCGTGACGATCCCGATCGGCAATTCGGCCGGCGCCAGGGCCAGTCGCGCCACCAGATCGGCAAACAACAACAGACTGGCACCCGCCAAGACTGACGCTGGCAACAACACCCGATGATCGGGACCCGCCAGCAGCCGCACCAGATGCGGCACCACCAGACCGACAAACCCGATCATCCCCGCGGCTGCCACCGCTGCACCCACACCCAGCGCCGTACAGAACACCAGTTCACGCTTGAGCCTTTCGACGTCGATGCCCAAGTGACCGGCCTCCGACTCACCCAGCAACAACGCATTCAAGGCCTTGGCCCGGCGCGGCAGCCACAACGCCACGCCGGCACTGATCAACAGCAACGGCCAGAGCCGCGAATAGCTGGCGCCATTGAGGCTGCCCAGGTTCCAGAACGTCAGGGTGCGCAACGTCGCGTCATCCGCCAGATAGGTGAACAGCCCCACGGCGGAGCCGGCCAGCGCAGTCAACGCAATACCCGCCAGCAACATGGTTGCGACGTTGGTCTGCCCGTTGCGCCGACCCAGTCGATACACCAGCGCCGTCACGCCGAGCCCGCCGAGAAATGCGCACAGCGATAACAGATAAGGCCCGAAGGCTTCAGGCAGACCGCCGAACACAGAACCACCGACGATCGCAATGGCCGCGCCCAGTGCCGCCCCGCTGGAGACGCCGACCAGCCCCGGATCGGCCAGAGGATTACGAAACAACCCCTGCATCGCCACACCGGACAATGCCAACACCCCTCCCACGGCCAAACCCAACAAGGTTCGCGGCAAGCGAATCTGCCCGAGGATCAGCTCGGCCTGCTCCAGTCCGTCGGGCGCGATCGGCACCCCCACCAGCCGCAGGGCTGCACGCAAGGTGTCGAACAACGGCAGGCTCACCGGCCCAAGCGCCAACGACAGCCAGATGGCCAAGACACACAGCAGGATCAGACCAACGAATAAAGCGCGGGGTTTAACCAGGATGGTCATTGGCCGGCCGAACCGGGGTAGAAAGCGTCAGACAGTATTTTCAACGCCTCGGGTAACCGCGGCCCCAAGCCCCCCACCAACAAGGTCGGATCAAGCTCCATGACTCGCCCGTCCTTGGCCGCGCGGGTCGAGGACAGGATCGGGTTCTCCTTGAACAACGCCGCACGGGCCGCATCGCCGGTCAGTGCACGATCGGCAAACACCAGCACCTCGGGATCCAGACTGACCAGGGATTCGACAGAAAAGGGTTTGTAGCCGGTATGCGTGGCCAGATTGTGCCCACCGGCCTGTTGCAGCAACCAATCGGCAGCGGTGTCCTTGCCGGCGATGAGTGGTTTGCCGCCGGCATGGCCAAGCAACAAAAGCACGCCCGGCGATTGTTGTTTCAACTGTGCCCGAGTAACCCGGACCAGTTGCTGATCGAGTTGCTGTTGATACGTCTGAAACAATTGTGAGGCCTGATCTTCAGCCCCGAGCAACAAGCCCAGATGCTGCAAATTGCTCTGCAAGGTCGGCAGATCCGGCTGGGCCGAGAACAGTTCGATCTGCACACCCGCACTGCGAAGCTGCGAAAGCACCGGTGGGGGTCCCATTTCCTCGGTGCCGACCAGAATTTGCGGGCGTAAGCTCAAGATGCCCTCCGCCGACAATTGCCTCTGATACCCGATGCTCGGCAATGCCTTGAGCGATTCAGGATGCTGACTGGTGGTATCGACACCGACCAGTTTCGATTCTCCGCCCAGTGCACTGATCCACTCCGACAAAGCACCACCGGCACTGACCCAACGTTGAGGTAACTCGGCCGTTGCGGCGTGGTGGCTGACGAGGAGTCCGACACAGAGCGCAGCAACGCGGGTACTCAGGCGCATAAACGGCTTCCTTTAAAGGTTTTCTCGGGCATCGAGATGACAGGCCAAGTATCCTCGGCCTCTGGCACCTGAACCCGACAGGCAAGGCGGCCATTTGATAATTGTTTGCATTTGAACGTCAAGCTCGGACATATCCAGTCACGAGCCGCCGGACTTGAGGATAGACATGAAGTTTCTTTGTGCAGGCGCTGAGCTGGCCGATGCCAGTAGCCGCGGCTTCGACATCGACGGCCAGAAGCTCTTTGCCGTGCGCCGTGGCGGTCAGGTTTACGTCTACATCAATCGCTGCCCGCACCGTGGTGTCGGACTGGAATGGAAACCCGACCAGTTTCTCGACCCCAGCAATAGCTTGATCCAGTGCGCAACCCACGGCGCACTGTTTCTGATCGAAGACGGGGAATGCGTCGCCGGCCCTTGTGCCGGGCAGTCCCTGACCACCGTCGCCTGCCGCGAAGACAAGCAAGGGATCTGGATCGGCCTTTAGCCGTTCAGCAACACATCCAAACGCCGATCGACCACCATCTCTTCGTGGGTCAAGTGCACGCCATAGGCCAGCACCTCGACTCCACACGACACCGCCTCACGCAAGGCTGCGGCGTAGGCCGAATCGATTTCTTCTGCAGGACGTACGGCGTCGATGCCGGCGAGATTGACGCAATACAACTGCACCGCACGAATTCCGTCCCGAGCCAAATGCGCCAATTCGCGCAAATGCTTGGCCCCGCGCTGGGTCACTGCATCAGGAAACGCCGCCACCGAAGAACCATCGAAGCCCAGAGTGACGCTTTTAACTTCCACATAAGCCGGCCCGCTCGGGTAATCGAGACGGAAATCGATGCGGCTGCTTTCCTGACCGTAGGCCACTTCACGTTTCAGCTCGGTAAAGCCGTTCAGTTCAGTGATGACTCCTGCCCGCAGCGCTTCTTCGATCAGACCGTTGGCCCGCCCGGTGTTCACGCAAAACAAGCGTCCCTGCGGCGTTATGCCGATTTCCCAAGTGCCGGGCAACTTGCGCTTGGGATCGTTGGAACGGCTGAACCAGACTTGCCCGCCCTCCACCTGGCAATTGAGCATCGAGCCGGTGTTCGGGCAGTGAATGGTCAGCAACTCGCCGCTAACGGTTTCGATATCGGCAAGAAAACGCTTGTAACGACGAATCAAACGGCCTTCTTCGAGGGGAGGATGAAAGCGCATCAGCCTTGCCAGCTCTTCAAGCCGCGAGCAATCCTCTCGACCGCCTCCTGTAGGCGCGGAAGACTTTGGGTGTAGGCAAACCGCACGTGATGCCCGGCCTGATAACGGCCAAAGTCCAGACCGGGGGTAATCGCCACATGCTCGGTTTCGAGGAAATGCCGGCAGAACGCGAAGGCATCGCCGCCGAACTTGCTGATATCAGCGTACAAGTAGAACGCGCCCTCCGGCTCCACGGCGATACCAAAGCCGAGTTCACGCAAGGCCGGCAGCAGGAAGTCCCGGCGTCGACCAAATTCGGCGCGACGCTCTTCTAGAATGGCAATGGTCGCGGGTTCAAAGCACGCCAACGCGGCGTGCTGGGCCATGCTCGGGGCGCTGATGTAGAGGTTCTGGGCGAGTTTCTCCAGCTCACCGACCGCCGCTTCCGGCGCCACCAGCCAACCAAGGCGCCAGCCGGTCATGCCGAAATACTTGGAAAAACTATTGAGGACGAAGGCGCTGTCATCGACTTCCAGAACACTGGCGGCATCGGTGCCGTAAGTCAGGCCATGATAGATCTCGTCCACTACCAGATGACCGTGGCGCTCCTTGATCGCGGCAGACAAGCCCGCCAGCTCATCGCGAGTCAAAATTGTCCCGGTCGGGTTGGCTGGCGAAGCCACCAAGGCGCCGACGCTGTCGTGATCCCAATGGCGGGCCACCAGATCCGGCGTCAGCTGATAGCGCACGTCCGGCCCCACAGGGACAAGCTGCGCTGCGCCTTCGACCAACCGCAGAAAATGCCGGTTGCAGGGATAGCCTGGGTCCGCCAGCAGCCAGTGCTTGCCCGGGTCCACCAACAAAGCGCTGGCCAGCAGCAAAGCGCCAGAACCGCCAGGGGTGATGAGGATTCGCTGCGGGTCGATGCTCAAGCCATAACGCTGCTGATAAAAGCCTGAAATGGCCTCACGCAACTCGGGAATGCCCCGCGCGGCGGTGTAACGGGTCTTCCCCGCCGTCAGGGCGGCCTGGCCGGCCTGGATGATCGGCTCGGCGGTGGTGAAGTCCGGTTCGCCGATTTCCAGGTGGATCACGTCGTGGCCAGCCGCTTGCAGTTCATTGGCCCGCGCCAGCAGCGCCATGACATGGAAAGGTTCGATCGCACGACTGCGGGCACTGTAGGGCTGAGCCATTAGCCTTCCTTCAACGGGAAAAAAATTGATTCTACCCAAGCGCAGGAACGAGCGAGAACCTAAAGCGGTCAGACGCGTTATAACCCTGGCCACAAACGACCCGAGCGTGTGCCCCAGGTTTGACTAAAATCAATATTTGATCAGGTCTCCAGCACCGCCAGACAAGGCTTTGCAATCATTTGCAAGCACAGCGGGCCACTACCTCGACATCCGGGAGTAGCGCGGTCCGATTTGATCTGGTAAGTTCGCCCGCTTGCAGCCGCAGGGCCGGCAGGTGTCGGTGATGGAGCAATCCTGCGCAATGGATTACAAGAGTAGAGGCGGTCCATTTCATGCCCACCCAAGCAAAGCAGCAAAACCAGTCGATCAGCGGCTTCGAACCCTACCAGGCAGTAAAGGGCGAGGAGTACATGGGCAAGCCCATGCGCGCTCACTTCACCAAGATCCTGAATAAGTGGAAACAGGACTTGATGCAGGAAGTCGACCGCACGGTTGATCACATGAAAGACGAAGCGGCCAATTTCCCGGACCCGGCAGACCGTGCCAGCCAGGAAGAAGAATTCAGCCTCGAGCTGCGTGCCCGTGACCGCGAGCGCAAGTTGATCAAGAAAATCGACAAGACGCTGCAATTGATCGAAGACGAAGAATACGGCTGGTGCGAGTCCTGCGGCGTCGAAATTGGCGTCAAGCGACTGGAAGCCCGCCCTACCGCCGACATGTGCGTTGACTGCAAGACCCTGGCGGAAATCAAGGAAAAGCAAGTCGGCAAGTAATCTCGACTTGAACGAAAAACGGAGCGTGCGAACGCTCCGTTTTTGTTTTTGTGGGAGCGAGCCTGCTCGCGAAGGGGCCATCAGCTTCAATATTAATGTTGACTGACACACCGCTTTCGCGAGCAGGCTCGCTCCCACAGGTGACTTGCGCACGCCCGGACAACGTAAATTGCACTTATGACCGCCATCGCTTCCCCCACCTACATCGGGCGCTTCGCCCCCACGCCCAGTGGACATCTGCATTTCGGTTCGCTGGTCGCAGCGCTGGCCTCGTACCTCGACGCGCGCTCGGTGGGGGGCCGCTGGCTGATGCGCATGGAAGATCTCGATCCACCTCGGGAAGAACCTGGTGCTCAAGCGGCGATCCTTAAAGCCCTGGAAAGCTACGGTTTCGAGTGGGATGGCGAAATGGTCCGACAGAGTGACCGGCACGCTGCCTACGCCGAAGTCCTCAACCGCCTGTTCAATCACGGTCTG
The DNA here is from genome assembly GCF_054897825.1 of Pseudomonas sp. ZS1P83. NCBI lineage: Bacteria > Pseudomonadati > Pseudomonadota > Gammaproteobacteria > Pseudomonadales > Pseudomonadaceae > Pseudomonas > Pseudomonas sp. ZS1P83. The sequence goes on along the minus strand of NZ_CM142706.1, from coordinate 131,016 downwards.
GCCTACGCGTGCACCTGTTCGCGCAAAACACTTGCGCCCTATCACGGGATTTATCCAGGACTGTGCCGCAATGCCGGCCACGGCACTGAAGATGCCGCGATTCGCCTGCGCGTCCCCGAGTTGGAATACCACTTCATCGATCGGGTGCAAGGCGAATACCGCCAACACCTGGGCAGGGACGTCGGCGATTTCGTGATCCGCCGCCGTGACGGGTTCTACGCCTATCAACTGGCGGTGGTGCTGGACGATGCCTGGCAAGGCATCACCGACATTGTTCGTGGCGCCGACCTGCTCGACTCCACACCGCGCCAGCTCTACCTGCAGGAACTACTCGGCCTGCCGCAACCGCGCTACTTGCATATCCCGCTGATTACCCAGCCCGATGGCAACAAACTCGGCAAGTCCTACCGTTCGCCGCCGTTGACCGAAGATGAGGCGACCCCCTTGTTGCTGCGTGCGTTGCGCGCGCTGGGACAGAACCCCGGTGCCGAGCTGGCTTACGCCACACCACGGGAAGTGCTGAACTGGGGCATTGCGCACTGGGATGCATTATTGATCCCGCGCACACTTAACCTGCCCGAAGCGCAACTTCAGTGATCACACTTGCAGTGGCGCGCCCATCCGTTACCATCGCCGCACGTTTTCGGGCACGCGCATAAAAAAGAGAGGCCGGGATGTACATCTATCGCTTGGTCCTGCTCCTGGTAGTGGGGATTTATCTGTTCTCCCCGGCCATCATGGATTGGTGGATCGACGCCACTGGCGCCTGGTATCGCCCTTATCTGCTCTGGCTGATTCTGATCGTCGTGACCTTCATCCTGCAGAGCCAAAAAGATGCCGATGAGCTTTAGCCTGACCCAGATGATCCTGATCAGCGCCGCGTACCTGGCGGTGCTGTTCGGCGTAGCCTGGGTCAGCGAACGGGGCATGATCCCCCGCGCGATTATTCGCCACCCGCTGACGTACACCCTGTCGCTGGGCGTTTACGCCAGTGCCTGGGCGTTTTACGGCACGGTGGGCCTGGCCTATCAATACGGCTACGGCTTTTTGTCCAGTTACCTCGGGGTGTCCGGTGCGTTCCTGCTGGCGCCGGTGCTTTTGTATCCGATCCTGAAAATCACCCGCACGTATCAGCTGTCGTCGCTGGCCGATCTGTTCGCCTTCCGCTTTCGCAGCACCTGGGCCGGTGCGCTGACCACGATCTTCATGCTGATTGGCGTGCTACCGCTGCTGGCCTTGCAAATTCAAGCGGTCGCCGACTCCATCGGCATTCTCACCCGCGAGCCGGTGCAACATCGCGTGGCGCTGAGCTTCTGCGCACTGATTACGCTGTTCACGATTTTCTTTGGCTCGCGCCACATCGCCACCCGCGAGAAACACGAAGGCCTGGTGTTCGCGATTGCTTTCGAGTCGGTGATCAAACTGATCGCCATTGGCAGCGTCGGCCTGTATGCCCTTTATGGCGTGTTCGACGGCCCGCAACAGCTGGAACTGTGGCTGCTGCAAAACCAGACCGCCCTCGCTGCCCTGCACACACCGTTGCAGGAAGGTCCATGGCGTACGTTGCTGCTGGTGTTCTTCGCCTCGGCGATCGTGATGCCGCACATGTACCACATGACGTTTACCGAAAACCTCAACCCGCGCTCGCTGGTCAGTGCGAGCTGGGGCTTGCCGCTGTTTCTGCTGCTGATGAGCCTGGCAGTACCGCTGATTCTCTGGGCCGGGCTGAAACTGGGCGCCACCACCAACCCGGAATACTTCACGCTGGGCATCGGCATCGCGGCCAACAGCAAGGCCCTTGCGCTATTGGCCTATATCGGCGGATTGTCGGCGGCCAGCGGGCTGATCATCGTCACCACCCTGGCGCTGTCCGGGATGGCCCTGAACCACTTGGTGCTGCCGCTCTATCAGCCGCCGGCCGAAGGCAACATCTATCGCTGGCTAAAGTGGACCCGTCGGGCGCTGATCGTTGCGATCATCATGGCCGGTTACGGTTTCTACCTGCTGCTGGGTGCGGAACAGGATCTGGCGAATCTGGGTATTGTCGCCTTCGTTGCCACCCTGCAATTCCTGCCGGGCGTGCTGTCGGTACTGTACTGGCCGACCGCCAACCGCCGTGGCTTTATCGCCGGTTTGCTCGCGGGGATTCTGGTATGGATGGTGACCATGCTGCTGCCACTGGTGGGCAATCTGCAGGGTTTCTACATTCCGCTGCTGAACATGATCTACGTACTGGACGACACCAGTTGGCACATGGCGGCGATCGCATCGCTGGCGGCTAACGTGCTGATGTTCACCCTGATCTCGCTGTTCACCAACGCCAGCAGCGAAGAGGCCAGCGCGGCGGAAGCCTGCGCCGTGGACAACGTGCGCCGGCCGCAACGCCGCGAACTGCACGCCGCCTCACCCCAGGAGTTCGCCACGCAGCTTGCAAAACCATTGGGTGCCAAGGCGGCACAGAAAGAAGTCGAACAAGCCCTGCGCGACCTCTATCTGCCTTTCGATGAGCGCCGACCTTACGCCTTGCGCCGATTGCGCGACCGTATCGAAGCCAACCTTTCCGGCCTGATGGGGCCGAGCGTGGCTCAGGACATGGTCGAGACATTCTTGCCTTATAAGGCCGGTGGCGAAAACTACGTCACCGAAGACATCCACTTCATCGAAAGTCGCCTCGAGGATTACCACTCGCGCCTGACCGGACTTGCCGCCGAACTCGATGCCCTGCGCCGCTATCACCGCCAGACTTTGCAGGAGTTGCCGATGGGCGTTTGCTCACTGGCCAAGGACCAAGAAATCCTCATGTGGAACAAAGCCATGGAGGAGCTGACCGGGATTGCCGCGCAGCGTGTGGTCGGTTCGCGCCTGAGCACCATCGCCGATCCGTGGAAAGAGCTGCTGCAAGGCTTCATCAATCTGCCGGACGAGCATTTGCACAAACAGCACCTGGCCCTCGACGGCCAGACCCGCTGGTTGAACCTGCACAAAGCGGCGATCGATGAACCGCTCGCACCGGGTAACAGCGGTTTGGTGTTGTTGGTAGAAGACCTGACCGAAACCCAGATGCTCGAAGACAAACTGGTGCACTCCGAGCGTTTGGCGAGTATCGGCCGACTGGCCGCCGGCGTGGCCCATGAAATCGGCAACCCGATCACCGGCATCGCCTGCCTGGCGCAGAACCTGCGCGAAGAGCGCGAAGAAGACAGCGAACTGAAGGAAATCAGCGGGCAGATCCTTGAGCAGACCAAACGCGTGTCGCGTATCGTTCAGTCGCTGATGAGCTTCGCCCACGCTGGCAGTCATCAGCACAGCGACGAGCCCGTCTGTCTGGCGGAAGTGGCCCAGGATGCGATAGGCCTGCTGGCCTTGAACCGACGTAATTTCGAAGTGCAGTTCTACAACCTGTGCGACCCCGATCACTGGGTCGAAGGCGACCCGCAGCGACTCGCACAAGTACTGATCAACCTGCTCTCAAACGCCCGCGATGCCTCGCCTCCCGGCAGTGCGGTACGCGTCAAAAGCGAAGCCGGCGAACACACGGTCGACTTGATCGTGGAAGACGAAGGCAGCGGTATTCCGAAGAACATCATGGATAGATTGTTCGAACCTTTCTTCACCACCAAGGATCCTGGCGAAGGCACCGGTCTGGGCCTTGCACTGGTCTATTCCATCGTTGAAGAGCATTATGGACAAATCACCATCGACAGCCCGGCTGATGTTCAAAGCCAACGCGGCACCCGTATCCGGGTGACCTTGCCGCGTCATGTCGAAGCGACGTCCGCTGTGAACTGAGACCGTCGAGAGTATCGAATCAATGCCGCACATTTTGATCGTCGAAGACGAAACAATTATCCGCTCCGCCTTGCGCCGCCTGCTGGAACGTAACCAGTACCAGGTCAGCGAAGCCGGTTCAGTGCAGGAAGCACAAGAACGCTTCACCATTCCCACGTTCGACCTGATCGTCAGCGACTTGCGCCTGCCTGGCGCGCCTGGCACCGAGTTGATCAAACTCGGCCAAGGCACTCCGGTGCTGATCATGACCAGCTACGCCAGCCTGCGTTCGGCAGTCGACTCGATGAAGATGGGCGCGGTGGATTACATCGCCAAGCCTTTCGATCACGACGAAATGCTCCAGGCCGTCGCGCGAATCCTGCGTGACCGGCAATCAGTGCAAGCCAGCGGTGAACCGGTCGTCGGCAAAGCCGGCAATGGCGCAGCCAAACCGGGTGCCAATAACAGCAACGGCGAAATCGGCATCATCGGCTCCTGCCCACCTATGCAGGATCTGTACAGCAAGATCCGCAAAGTCGCGCCAACCGACTCCAATGTCCTGATCCAGGGCGAATCCGGCACCGGTAAAGAACTGGTCGCGCGCGCCCTGCACAACCTTTCCAAACGCGCCAAGGCGCCGATGATTTCGGTGAACTGCGCGGCCATCCCGGAAAGCCTGATCGAGTCCGAGTTGTTCGGCCACGAAAAAGGCGCGTTCACTGGCGCCAGCGCCGGGCGTGCCGGCCTGGTGGAAGCGGCCGACGGCGGCACCTTGTTCCTCGACGAAATCGGCGAACTGCCACTTGAAGCCCAGGCCCGTCTGCTGCGCGTGCTGCAGGAAGGTGAAATTCGTCGTGTGGGTTCGGTGCAGTCACAGAAAGTCGATGTGCGCCTGATCGCCGCGACTCACCGGGACCTCAAAAGCCTGGCGAAGATCGGACAGTTCCGTGAAGACCTGTATTACCGCCTTCACGTGATTGCCCTGAAACTGCCGGCCCTGCGCGAACGCGGCGCGGACGTCAACGAGATTGCCACCGCATTCCTGGCTCGGCAGAGCGCAAGGGTCAACCGCACCGATCTGAAGTTCGCCCCGGATGCAGAGCAGGCGATTCGTCATTACTCCTGGCCGGGTAACGTGCGAGAGCTGGAAAACGCAGTAGAACGTGCGGTCATCCTGTGCGAGAGCCCGGAAATTTCCGCCGAGCTGCTGGGAATCGACATCGAACTGAGCGATCTGGAAGACGATGACTTCATCGGCCTGGCGCCCCAACAGGGCAACAACACCAGCAACACCAGCCACGAGCCGACCGAGGACCTGTCACTGGAAGACTACTTCCAGCACTTCGTTCTCGAGCATCAGGACCACATGACCGAAACCGAGTTGGCACGCAAACTCGGTGTCAGTCGCAAATGCCTGTGGGAACGCCGTCAGCGCCTGGGCATTCCGCGACGCAAGACCGGGGTGGCCAGCGAGAGCTGAACCTCGCCTGTCTGATGCGCGGGTAACACGTGACATTGTGGAAAAACTGTTACCTCAGATTTTTCACGTAACAGAAGCCGGGGCTTACGGTAACGAAGCCCCGGTTTTTTTTGGCCGCTGAAAATCTCATCAAGCGGCCTAACCCCTTGTTTTGCTAGGCCTCACAAAAGTTGGCACGCACCCTGCTATATGTTTGGTACAAGAACAATAACAAGCAATGCACAAAACAATAAAAATAAGACGAATCGACTCACGCACAATAAAAACAAGACGGCGAGAGGCGCAGCTAACTGATTCTTTTGGAGAGGCGTTGTATTTGGGGCTTGCCCCACGACCAGGCCGAGAACAATAAAAACTGTCACAAGACAGAGCCTGCACTGGTTGGATCGCAAGATCACCGCAACACAGCGACCAAAGCAATCCGTTTGCTCTTGGCTCCCGATTGGGAGGGCCATGAAGGAAAAACTTCATGGCGAGGGCACTCAACAAAAACAAGAAGCCCGAATCAAAAATAAAAATAGAGCACGCAACTACTTTCTTGGGGAGCTTCGGCTCCCCTTGTAGTTTCTGACGTTTAGACACGCCAATCGACATCCCCTTCAAGCGCTTGCGCAGCTTCCTACACCATCCCCCGACTAAATGCTAGAATCCCCGCCCATCATGCGGTCATTCTTCGTTTTGGCCGAACATTCCTTCAAACAGTGCATCCCATGCTGAAGAAGCTGTTCCAGTCATTCCGTTCTACCAAGCGTCATACGCAACACATTCGCAGTACGCCTGAAGTGCTCAACAGCGGCCAACATTCGCTGCAAAAGGCTCAATTCAGTCGCTACGCGGTGAACATCGTCGAACGCCTGCAGAACGCCGGTTACCAGGCATACCTGGTCGGCGGCTGCGTGCGTGACATGCTGCTCGGCATCACGCCAAAAGATTTCGACGTCGCCACCAGTGCCACGCCTGAACAGGTTCGGGCCGAATTCCGCAATGCGCGGATCATCGGTCGACGCTTCAAGCTGGTGCACATCCACTTTGGCCGCGAAATCATTGAAGTGGCGACCTTCCGCGCCAATCACCCGCAAAACGATGAAGAGGAAGACAGCAACCAGTCCTCGCGCAACGAGAGCGGGCGCATCCTGCGCGATAACGTCTACGGCACGCTGGAAGAAGACGCGCAACGCCGCGACTTCACCATCAACGCCTTGTATTACGATCCGGTCAGCGAGCGCATCCTCGACTACGCCAACGGCGTACACGACATCCGCAATCACCTGATCCGCCTGATCGGCGATCCACAGCAACGCTACCAGGAAGACCCGGTACGGATGCTGCGAGCCGTGCGCTTCGCCGCCAAGCTGAATTTCGGCATCGAAAAGCACAGCGCCGCACCAATCCGCGACTTGGCGCCGATGCTGCGCGAGATTCCGTCGGCCCGCCTGTTCGAAGAAGTGCTCAAGCTGTTCCTCTCCGGCCATGCCGCGGACACCTTTGAGATGCTGGTCGACCTGCAGTTGTTCGATCCGCTGTTCCCGGCCAGTGCCGAGGCGCTGGAATACAACCCGACGTACACCCACACGTTGATCAGCGAAGCGCTGATCAACACCGATCTGCGGATCAAACAGAATAAACCGGTGACCCCGGCATTCCTGTTTGCTGCCCTGCTCTGGCCTGCCCTTCCGGCTCGCGTGCTGCGCCTGCAAGAACGTGGCATGCCGCCGATTCCGGCCATGCAGGAAGCCGCTCATGAGCTGATCGCCGAACAGTGCCAACGCATAGCGATTCCGAAACGCTTCACCATGCCGATCCGCGAGATCTGGGACATGCAGGAGCGTCTGCCTCGCCGCAGCGGCAAGCGCGCCGACCTGTTGCTGGACAACCCGCGGTTCCGTGCCGGTTACGACTTCCTGCTGCTGCGCGAAAGCGCTGGTGAGCAGACCGATGGCTTGGGCGAATGGTGGACGGACTATCAGGACGCCAACGACAGCGAACGTCGCGACATGATCCGCGACCTCAGCGGCAAGGATGACGGCACCGGCGCTCCACGCAAACGTCGCCGCAGCGGTGGCGCCAAGCGCAAACGCACCGCAGGCGCACCGAGCACCACGGGCGAGTAATCCATGGAACGCATCTACATCGGCATGGGCAGCAATCTGGCTGACCCCGCCGAACAATTGCGCAGCGCCGTAGAGGCGCTGGCGCAGTTGCCGCAGACCGAACTGATCGGGGTTTCCGCGTTTTATCAGAGCGACTCGCTGCTGCCCGGCCAACCGCGTTACACCAACGCGGTCGCCGCCCTCGACAGCACGCTTGCGCCGCTGGACCTGCTGGACGCGCTGCAAACCATCGAGAACGAACAGGGCCGCGAGCGGGTTGAACGCTGGGGGCCGCGTACGCTGGATCTCGACATCGTGCTGTTCGGTAATCGGCTGATCGACGAACCTCGCCTCAAAGTGCCTCACTACCATATGCAGGAACGAGCTTTCGTTCTCTATCCACTGGCCGAACTGGCGCCTGCGGATTTGCGTTTGGCCGATGGTCGCAGCCTGAGTGATTTGCTCGCCGCCTGCCCGTTCGTCGGGCTGGAGCGCCTTGCGGCGTGTAGGAGCAAGGCTTGCCCGCGATAGGACCGCCTCGGTCTATCAGGTAAACCGCGCTGCCTGCATCGCGAGCAAGCTTTGCTCCTACAGGTGTCCATTCACCCGGTAACACCCCTGGCGTAACAACGCGGTAACACACGCAATTGACTTCCCGAGTTCTCCTCACGACTATAGGCGTCCCGCTGCCGCCAACACGGCGTTGAAGGGCGCAATCCAGGCCTTAAAAGCACGACGACAGACCGTGCGCCTGTATTTAACGAAGAATCACGCGCGTTACTCGCAGTAGTTTCCACAGCGCCTGAATGAGGAACTTTTCATGCCAGCCATCACCCTGACCACTCTGCAAGGTCTCAAGCAAAAAGGTGAAAAAATCACCATGCTGACCTGCTATGACGCGACCTTCGCCCACGCCTGCAATGAGGCGGGTGTCGAAGTGCTGCTGGTGGGCGACTCCCTTGGCATGGTTTTGCAAGGTCACGACAGCACCCTGCCAGTCACCACCGCAGAAATGGCTTACCACGTAGCGGCCGTCAAACGCGGCAACACCGACGCATTGATCCTCGCCGACCTGCCCTTCATGGCCTACGCCACCACCGAACAAGCCATGACCAACAGCGCCCTGTTGATGCAGGCCGGTGCGCACATGGTCAAAGTTGAAGGTGCGCTGTGGCTGGCGGAATCGATCCGCCTGCTGGCCGAACGCGGTATCCCGGTGTGCGCGCACATGGGGCTGACGCCACAATCGGTGAACATTCTGGGCGGTTACAAAGTCCAGGGTCGCAGCGAGAACCAGGCGCGGCAAATGCGTGCCGACGCCATCGCACTGGAGCAGGCCGGTGCATCCATGTTGCTGCTCGAGTGCGTACCGAGCGAACTGGCTCAGGAAATTACCCAGGCTGTGGGCATTCCGGTAATCGGCATCGGCGCCGGCAGTGGCACCGACGGCCAGGTATTGGTTCTGCATGACATGCTCGGCCTGTCAATCACTGGCCGTGTGCCGAAGTTCGTGAAGAATTTCATGGCCGGGCAACAAAACATTCAAGCGGCGATTGGCGCTTACGTCACTGAAGTCAAAGCGGCGACTTTTCCAGGTATCGAACACGGATTCTCTGCATGAACACCGTAAAAACCGTACGCGAATTGCGGGCCGCCGTGGCCCGTGCCCGTAGCGAAGGCAAGCGAATCGGCTTCGTGCCGACCATGGGTAACCTGCACAGCGGTCATGTCGCACTGATTACCAAAGCCACCCAACGGGTGGATTTCGTGGTCGCGAGCATTTTCGTCAACCCGCTGCAGTTCGGCGCCGGCGAAGACCTCGACAAGTACCCGCGCACCCTCGCGGCCGATCAGGAGAAACTGCTCCAAGCCGGTTGCCACTTGCTCTTCACGCCAACCGTTGAAGAAATGTACCCCGACGGCATGGTCGGCCAGACCCGCGTCAGTGTCCCGCAACTCTGCGAAGGCCTCTGCGGCGCCAGCCGTCCCGGCCATTTCGAAGGCGTGGCGACCGTGGTCACCAAGCTGTTCAACATGGTCCAGCCGGACCTGGCAATCTTCGGCCAGAAAGACTTTCAGCAACTGGCGGTGATCCGTGCCCTGGTGCATGACCTGAACATGCCGATCCAGATCATCGGCGAACCGACGGTACGTGCGGCCGATGGCCTGGCGCTGTCGTCGCGCAATGGTTTCCTCAGCGAAGAACAGCGGGCCGTTGCGCCGGCTGTGTATCGCGGTTTGAACCAGATTGCTGACGCGATCAAACAGGGTGAGCGGGATTTCCCGGCCTTGATCGGCGCGCAGATCAAGCAGCTTGAAGCAGCCGGTTTGCGTCCTGACTATCTGGAAATTCGTCATGCCCTGACGTTGCGTCCGGCCACCCCGGAGGATCGGGACCTGGTGATTCTGGCGGCGGCGTTCCTGGGTACTACGCGGTTGATCGATAACCTGCATTTGAACCTCGACGCCCCCGCATAAACCCCACAAATCCCCTGTAGATACTCTGTTCACGGTCAAGCTTTCGCGAGATGTTTTTCGCTAAAAAGCTTGGCCGTATTAAATCTTCTCCAGAACGCATGCTCTACATGGCGCCGGGCAATGAACTGAGCCACACCAGCAATGCCATTCCGGTTCAGGTCGCCTGATCCAGTCTTAGGCCATTCCTCTTCCATTTGTCGGACCGTTCCCTGCTCGATGTATAAAAAAGTACCGGGAACAGGTCAGACAAAGTCAAGACAGATCGCGGCGCGAGGTTTACTGTATTCGCCCTGCGTCATGAAATCGTGTCGACGCAGTTGACCGGACGCCCACCCACCGCGCTCCGGGATTTTTTGTGTTCAAAAGGCCGTTCAAGTAAAAAGGAAACCCGCAGCGATGGCGTATTACCGCACCCCTCACGACGTTACCGCTCTGCCCGCCTGGCAAGCGTTGAATGATCACCGCCAAGCCATGCAAGATTTCAGCATGCGCGAAGCCTTTAATGCTGATCCGCAGCGCTTCACCCAATTCACCCTCAGCAGCTGCGGCCTGTTTCTCGATTATTCGAAAAACCTGATCAACGCCGAGACCCGCGATCTGCTGGTGGGCCTGGCCAACGAAGTCGATCTCCAGGGCGCGATCAAAGCGCTGTTTGAAGGCGAAATCGTCAACGCCTCCGAAGGCCGCCCCGCCTTGCATACCGCGCTACGCCGTCCGGTTGGCGACAAGCTGTCGGTCAATGGCGTCAACGTGATGCCGGAAGTGCACAAGGTCCTGAACCAGATCACTGACCTCGTGGGCCGTATCCACGACGGTCTGTGGCGCGGTTACACCGAGAAACCGATCACTGACGTGGTGAACATTGGCATCGGTGGCTCGTTCCTCGGCCCGGAGCTGGTCTCTGAAGCACTGCTGTCCTACGCCCAGAAGGGCGTGCGCTGCCATTACCTGGCGAACATCGACGGCAGTGAGTTCCACGAACTGACCCTGAAACTGCGTGCCGAAACCACGCTGTTCATCGTTTCGTCGAAATCCTTCAACACCCTCGAAACCCTGAAGAATGCCCAGGCAGCACGCGCCTGGTACCTGGCTCAGGGTGGGTCGGAAGCCGAGCTGTATCGTCACTTCATCGCCGTCTCCAGCAACAATGCAGCGGCTGTGGCATTCGGGATCCGCGAAGAAAACATCTTCCCGATGTGGGACTGGGTTGGCGGCCGTTACTCGTTGTGGTCGGCCATCGGTTTGCCGATTGCCCTGGCCATCGGCATGTCGAACTTCAAGGAACTGCTGTCCGGTGCCTACACCATGGACCAGCACTTCCAGAGCACGCCTTTCGATCAGAACATGCCGGTGCTGCTGGCCTTGCTCGGCATCTGGTATGGCAACTTCTGGGGCGCGCAAAGCCACGCGATCCTGCCGTACGACCATTACCTGCGCAACATCACCAAGCACTTGCAACAGCTGGACATGGAATCCAACGGCAAGAGCGTGCGCCAGGACGGCACTCCGGTGTCCACCGACACGGGTCCCGTAATCTGGGGTGGCGTCGGCTGCAACGGTCAGCATGCGTATCACCAGTTGCTGCATCAGGGCACTCAACTGATCCCGGCCGACTTCATCGTGCCGATCGTCAGCTTCAACCCGGTGTCCGACCACCATCAGTGGCTGTACGCCAACTGCCTGTCCCAAAGCCAGGCGCTGATGCTGGGCAAGACCCTTGCCGAGGCCGAAACCGAGTTGCGCGACAAAGGCATGAGCGAAGAAGACGTGCAGAAACTTGCGCCACACAAGGTGATCCCGGGCAACCGTCCGAGCAATACGTTGGTGGTCGAACGCATCAGCCCGCGTCGTCTCGGCGCATTGGTGGCGATGTACGAACACAAAGTCTTCGTGCAAAGCGTGATCTGGGGCATCAACGCCTTCGACCAGTGGGGCGTGGAGTTGGGCAAAGAGCTGGGCAAAGGCGTCTACAACCGTCTGGTCGGCAGCGAAGAAACTCCGGCTGACGATGCTTCAACCCAAGGCCTGATCAACTACTTCCGCGGTCGTCACCGCGGCTAACGCCATCCCTGTAGGAGCGAACGGTGCGGCGATCCGACTTGCTCGCGAAGAACGATAACTCGGTGTACCTGATACACCGAGCCGCCTTCTTCGCGAGCAAGCTTCGCTCCTACAGGGTTGTGTTTGTTTTCGGGTATTGAACCCGCCTCCCACTCGGCGCATCTTTAGATCTTGTCGCAAAACAAGAATAAGGAACCGTCATGTTCGATATCAGCACGTTCCCCCAAGCCGATGCCGTCCGCCGGGCTGCACAATTAAGTCAAGACGACTACAAGCGCCTGTACCGCCAATCCATCGACCACCCCAGCACCTTCTGGGCGGAACAGGCCACACGCTTTCTCAACTGGAGTACGCCGTGGGATACCGTCCAGCGCTATAACCTGAAGACCGGTGAGGCGAGCTGGTTCGCTGGCGGAACGTTAAATGTCAGTTACAACTGCATTGACCGTCACCTGGAAAAGCGCGGCGATCAAATCGCGATCATCTGGGAAGGCGACGACCCTGCCGAATCCGCACAGATCACCTACAAAAAACTCCATCACAACGTCTGTCGCCTGGCCAACGTGCTCAAAAGCCGTGGCGTGAAGAAAGGTGACCGCGTGTGCATCTACATGCCGATGATCCCTGAAGCCGCCTACGCCATGCTCGCCTGCACGCGCATTGGCGCGGTGCATTCGGTGGTATTCGGTGGTTTCTCTCCGGACTCTGTACGTGACCGGATTCTCGATGCCGACTGCCGCACTGTGATTACCGCCGATGAAGGCGTGCGCGGCGGTAAATTCGTGCCGCTCAAGCAGAAAGTCGACAAGGCGCTGCAAAGTTGTCCGAACGTCAGCACCGTCATCGTGGTCGAGCGTACCCAGGGCGAAGTGGACTGGGTTGACGGCCGGGACATCTGGTATCACCAGGCGCTGCGCGACGTCAGCGACGATTGCCCGCCTGAGCCGATGGACGCCGAAGACCCGCTGTTTATCCTCTACACCTCCGGCAGCACCGGCAAACCCAAAGGCGTGTTGCACACCACCGGTGGCTACCTGCTGCAAGCGGCGATGACCTTCAAGTACGTGCTCGACTACCGCGATGGCGAAGTCTTCTGGTGCACCGCCGATGTCGGCTGGGTCACCGGCCACAGCTACATCGTCTACGGCCCGTTGGCCAACGGCGCGACCACGCTGATTTTCGAAGGCGTGCCGAGCTACCCGAGCAGTTCGCGCTTCTGGCAGGTGATCGACAAGCACCACGTCAACATCTTCTACACCGCCCCGACTGCCTTGCGTTCGCTGATGCGTGAAGGCCCCGAACCGTTGAAGGAAACCTCCCGCGCGAGCCTCAGATTACTCGGCAGCGTCGGTGAGCCGATCAACCCGGAAGCGTGGGATTGGTACTTCAATGCCGTCGGCGAACAGCGTTGTCCAATCGTCGATACCTGGTGGCAGACCGAAACCGGCGGCATCATGCTCAGCCCGCTGGTCAGCGCTCAACGGATCAAACCCGGTTGCGCCACGCAACCGATGTTCGGCGTGCAACCGGTGTTGCTGGATGAAACGGGCAAGGAGATAAAAGGCGCCGGCAGCGGCGTGCTGGCGATCAAATCCAGCTGGCCGGCGCAGATCCGCAGCGTCTACGGCGACCCGCAACGAATGGTCGACACCTACTTCAAGCCCTACCCCGGCTACTACTTCACCGGCGACGGCGCCCGGCGCGACGAGGACGGCGACTACTGGATCACCGGACGCATCGACGACGTAATCAACGTCTCCGGGCACCGCATCGGCACCGCGGAAGTGGAAAGCGCGCTGGTGCTGCACGACAGCATTGCCGAAGCCGCCGTGGTCGGTTACCCCCACGACGTCAAAGGCCAGGGCATCTACGCTTTCGTCACCCCCATGAACGGCACCGAACCCAACGACGAACTGAAGAAAGAATTGCTGGCCCACGTCAGCGAGGAAATCGGCAGCTTCGCCAAACCGGACCTGATCCAGTGGGCGCCGGCCTTGCCGAAAACCCGTTCGGGCAAGATCATGCGGCGCATTTTGCGCAAGATCGCCTGCAACGAACTGGACAGCCTGGGCGATACGTCGACACTGGCCGACCCGAGCGTGGTCCAGGAGTTGGTCGATAAACGCCTGAACCAATAAGCTCATGCTTTAAACTTCCCCGCGCGGCCCATAACGGCCGCGCCTCTTTTTCACCACTGAGTCGCCATGGAATTCATTCGAACCCGCATCGAAACCCAGATCATGAGCCTGACCGGCCTGTCCCTGGGCAAGCTCGACCTGGAAAACCCCAAGGGCGATCCCGGCCTGTTCGGGCCGGATTCGGTGAGCTGGCAAGTTCACGGCGACTTCAGCAGCATGCTGATCGGCGGCATCAGCGCCCTGATGCTGCAAGCCCTGCATCCACTGGCCCTGGCCGGGGTCTGGGACCATTCGAATTTTCGCGAGGACATGATTGGCCGACTGCGCCGCACCGGGCAGTTCATTTCCGGCACCACGTTCGGTTCGCGAAAGGACGCCGACTGGCTGATCGAGAAAGTCCGCACCATCCACCTGCAAGTGACCGGCACTGCACCGGATGGCCGGCCTTACGCCGCCAGCGATCCTGATCTACTGACCTGGGTGCACGTGGCCGAGGTGAGCAACTTCCTCGCTGCCCACCTGCGTTACCGCAATCCGAACCTGTCCTTGGCCGACCAGGACCGTTATTACGCGGAAATCGCGCTGGTCGCCGAACGGCTCGGCGCCCGTGACGTGCCGCGCTCACGGCAAGAAATGGCCGATTACCTTGAACGAATTCGCCCACAACTGCTGTGCGACGAGCGCAGTCGCGAAGTGTTGCGACTGCTGCTGAACGCCCCCTCCCCCAGTCGTTTGGCCAGGCCTTTCGGCGGTTTGATGATGCAGGCCGGGATCGACCTGCTGCCGGACTGGGCCAGTGACATGCTGGGTGTCCAACAGAGCCCGCTGCAACGCAAGCTGATCCGCGCCGGCGTCAACCGCAGCACGCCGATGCTGCGTTGGGCGGTGCGTAACGGCTCGGTGCACCGGGCCAGGCGTCGGATGGGGTTGCTGACCTGAAAAAACTTAAAAGCTTCGCGAGCAAGCCCGCTCCCACATTGGTTCTGTGCTGCACACAAAGTGTGTGATTAACACCGAACAAGTGTGGGAGCGGGCTTGCTCGCGAAGGCAGCACCTCGGTTTGGCGCCAAGCTGTTAAACTCCCGCGCCAAATTCCCTCTTGCAAGGCGCCCAGCATGTCTTCCTTGAATCAGGCGCTGCGCGCCGCCCTCGAACATCGCCAGGACCTGCTGGCCGAGTTGCATCAGCAAGGCACCGATTGCTATCGCCTGTTCCATGGCAGCCAGGAGGGCGCCGGCGGCCTGACGATCGACCGCTACGGCCCGCAATTGCTGGTGCAAAGCTTTCACCAGTCGCTGGAACGTGATGCGTTGCTGCATGTGCACGAAACCATCAATCAGCACCTGGGCCTCGAAACGCTGCTGGTCTACAACGATCGCTCCCGTGGCAACTCGCGCATCGACCGTGAAGACACCGTCTACCGCGCCGACGAGGCCGCCCTGCAAGACCTGATCGGCCACGAATGGGGGCTCAATTACCGGGTTCGCGGTCGCCATGCCGGCCAGGATCCGCTGCTGTTCCTCGACCTGCGCAACACGCGCGGCTGGGTCAAACAGCACAGTAAAAACAAAAGCGTGCTGAATCTGTTCGCCTACACCTGTGGCGTCGGCCTCAGTGCGGCGGCCGGTGGCGCGAGCGAGGTCTGCAACCTCGATTTCGCTGAGGGCAACCTGGCCGTCGGCCGCGAGAACGGTCTGCTCAATCCCCCGTTGCCGACCATGGAATTCATCCAGTCCGACTACTTCCCCGCCATCCGCCAATTGGCCGGCTTGCCCATCAGCCAGCGCCGCGGGCAGAAACTGCCAAGCTATCATCGTCTGGAACAGCGTCAGTACGACTTGGTGCTGCTGGATCCGCCAGCCTGGGCCAAGAGCGCTTTCGGCACCGTCGACTTGCTGCGTGACTATCAGAGCCTGTTGAAGCCGGCACTGCTGACCACCGCCGACAATGGCGTGCTGATCTGCTGCAACAACCTGGCAAAAGTCAGCATGGACGACTGGCGCGAACACGTTTTGCGCTGTGCAGAGAAAGCCGGGCGGCCGGTGCGTGAATGGACCGTAATGAAACCGGGCGGTGATTTCCCGTCGATGGACCAACAACCGCCGCTGAAAACGCTGATTCTGCAGCTCTGAGATTCGTCCGCAAAATCAGATAAATCCTATAAAGCATGATCACTTCGGAACCGGAAACGCGTGTCATACTCCAACGCACTCCGATTCAGACAGATGAAGCCGCACATGCCCAAAGGATTGATTCGCGCTATTGGCGCTCTGTTGACCGCTCTAGCCCTCTACAGCCTGCTGGGGTTTCTGATTGTACCGGGCATCGCGTTGCGGGTGGCCAACCAACAATTGGCCAGCTACGCGACGACGCCCGCCACGATTTCGCGAATCGAACTCAACCCGTTCAGCCTTGAAGTGACCGTGTGGGGCTTGATCATCGGCGATCCGGGCAAGGAGCAGGTCGGCTTCGAGCGGCTGTATGCCAATCTCCAGATCGATAGCCTCTGGACCAAGGCGCTGCACCTGTCCGATATTGAAATAGACAAACCCAAGACCGAAATCCTCTTCGGCAAGGACGGCAAACTCAATCTGCTCGGCCTGTTCAAAATACCCGCCAGCGAGCCGACCCCGGTCGACCCGAACGCCAAACCGTTCCCGCTACGCGTGGAGCGCATCAAACTGGCCGACGGCTATGTGCACTTCCAGGACGCGCGCCCTCGCGAGCCCATCGAGTTCCTCTACGACAAGCTCGATTTCGAGCTGAAGAACCTCAGCACCCTGCCAGAAGATAACGCCGACATGACCCTGGTGGCCGTCGGCCCTTCCGGTGGGCAGATCGACTGGACCGGTAATTTCAGCCTGATCCCGATCGCCTCCGAAGGTAAATTGAAAGTCACCGATGCCAACATGAAAGTCTGGTGGCCTTACGTGCGCGACTCGGTGCCGCTGGATCTGGAAAACGGCACCCTGAACCTGAGCACCGATTACAAGCTGAACCTGTCCAAAGCAACCGAACTGCTGCTGAGCAATGTCGCCGTCAGCATCGCCCCCTTCAACATCAAGGCTCCGGACGGTCGGCCGCTGGCGAAGCTTAAGCGGCTGGACATCAGTGAAACGACCGTAGACCTGGCCAAGCAGCAAGTGGTCATCGGCAAGATCCGCAGCCAAAAACTGGAAACCTGGGCCGCCCTCGAAGCCGACGGGCAACTCGATTGGCAGAAACTGTTCGCCAGCCAACCGTCCAAACCGGCCGCCAAAGCCAACGCCGAACCGGTCAGCACCCCGGCAGCTGCCGACTCACCAAAGCCTGAGCCGGCGCCGCCAAGCAAACCTTGGCAGGTGCTGCTCAAAGACGTGCAACTGCGTGATTACCAAGTGCATCTGGCCGACCGCAAGGCGCAACCCGCCGTGGCGCTGGACGTCGGCCCGCTGAACCTGGACCTGCAGAATTTCGACAGCCTCAATGGCTCGCCTTTTAACCTCAAGCTCGACACCGGTCTGGGCAAGCAAGGCAAAATCACGGCAGACGGCGTCGTCAATCTCGCCCCGGTCAGCGCCAAGTTAAACGTACAGACCAAGGACATCGACCTGCGCGTCGCCCAGTCCTACATCAACCCGTTCATTCGCCTGGAACTGCGCAGCGGCATGCTCGGCAGTGATCTGGCGGTCGATCTGAAAAGCACCGAGCCACTGGCGTTCAGCGTCACAGGCCGCGCCCAGGTCGATCAACTGCATACCCTCGACACCCTCAAAACCCGCGACTTCCTCAAGTGGCAGCAGTTGGTGCTCGAAGGCCTGAATTATCAACACGGCGACAGCCTGTCGATCAACAAGGTCACCCTGTTCCAGCCTTATGCGCGCTTCATGATCAATGATGATCGCACCACTAACGTCGATGACTTGCTGATCCCGCAACCGGCCGACCCAGGCGCCAAAACGGCTGCAGCCAAACCTGCGAGCAAGGAAAAGCCGCTGGGCATCCACATTGGCGGCATTGCCATCAATGACGGCTCGGCCAACTTCGCCGATTTCAGCCTGACCCCGAACTTCGCCACGGCCGTGCAGCAGCTCAACGGGCAGATCGGCACCATCGACAGCCGTCAGGCGAAACCGGCCAGCGTCGACATCAAAGGCAAGGTCGACCGCTATGCGCCAGTGACCATCAAGGGCTCGGTCAATCCGTTCGACCCGATGTCCAGCCTCGACATCGCCACCAGCTTCAAACGGGTGGAACTGACCACGCTGACGCCCTACTCCGGCAAGTTCGCCGGCTACCGCATCCGCAAGGGCCGACTCAATCTCGACCTGCATTACCTGATCACCAAGGGCCAGCTCAAGGCCGAAAACAAAGTGGTGGTCGAGCAGTTGCAACTGGGTGAGAGAGTCGACAGTCCAGACGCCGTGAGCCTGCCGCTGAAACTGGCGATTGCGTTGCTCAAGGACGTCGATGGCAAAATCTCCATCGAGCTGCCGGTGACCGGCGACCTGAACAACCCGCAGTTCAGCATCATGCCGATCGTCTGGCAGACCCTGCGCAATCTGATTGTCAAAGCCGCCGCGGCGCCGTTCAAAATGATTGGCGGGCTGGTCAGTGGTGGTGGTTCGGAGGATTTGGGCACTGTCTCGTTTGCGCCAGGTTCAAGCGACCTGAGCAAGGATGCCGAGGGTTCGTTGGTCAAACTGTCCCAGGCCCTCAAGGAACGTCCGGCCTTGCGCCTGGAAATCGAAGGCACGTCTGCCGCAAGCAGCGATGGCCCACCGATCGCCGAGCAACGTCTGGAACGGGAATACCAGTACAACTACTACAAAATGCTCCAGCGCCGCGGTGACAAAGTGCCGGCGCAGGCTTCGCTACTGCAAGTGCCGGACAACGAGAAAGGTTCGCTGCTGGAAGGGATCTACCGCACGCGCCTGAAGACGCAGCCGCCCGCCGAATGGAAGGACCTGGGCAAAGAAGAACGCACCGCGAAAATGCGTGAGGGCGTGATCAAGTTCTGGAGTTCCAGCGACGTTCTCTTACGCCAGCTGGGTCAGGAACGCGCCAGCAGCATCAAGGACTATCTGGTCGACAAGGGTCAGTTGGCCGATGACCGCGTGTACTTCATCGACGCTAACCTTGGCGAAGCGGAAGGTGACGGCCGGGTGGTTACGCCATTGCATCTGGATGCCGAGTGATGGGCGCGAAATGGCTGACGAGCCTGGTACTGGCAATGGCCGCCAGTCAGACCTCGGCAGCCGATACCCTGCGCTGCGGCAGTCAATTGGTCAGTGTCGGGGACAGGTCCAGTGAAGTGTTGCAGAAATGCGGTGACCCGGTCAGCCGTGATCTGTTGGGCTACAAGCGCAGCGCTAACCGACGGGAAGAGTTTCAAGTCGAGGAATGGACCTACGGACCCAACGGCGGGATGTATCAGTACCTGCGTTTTGAAGGTAATCGTTTGAAGCAGATCACCAGCAAGCGCGGTAACTGAGAATTAACCTTCACCTGCCAGCCGCTACAGAGATTTTTACCCATCCACAATAGAACAGGCCCCGACACGAATGCCGAGGCCTGTAATGGCCACATCCTTATGGCCTTCGCATGAACCCTCCAGAGGCGGCAGGCGTATTGCTCGGCCCGCCTGCCGCGCCATCTCCCAGTCCAGGCGAGAAGTCTTGCCTTACTCGGCTTTCAGGCCGTCAGCGGAGACCGCTTTGACGCCTTTGATTTTCTTGGCGATAGCCACGGCGGTGGTTTTCTGAGCGTCTGTCACCGCAACGGTGGACGACAGGGACACAACGCCTTTGTTGGTTTCGACTTTAATGTCGGTACCAGGAATGCCTTTTTCGGTGACCAGATCTGCTTTGACTTTGGTAGTGATCCAGGTATCGGAAGTGGATTCTTTAGCCTTGGTCATTTCACCCGCCGCCAGTGTCATCGGGGCTTGGGTGGCTTGGCTGGTCTGTGCAAATGCAGCGTTGGCCAAGGTCAGGGTCAGCGCGGTAGCAGTAGCGGCAGCGATAGCGAACTTCTTCATACGAGTAACTCCTGTTTTTCTAGATAGTCTGCTGCGTGTCTTGTCAGCAGGGTTACTGGGTATATTGCGAACGGTGTGCCAACTTTGAGACAGGAAATAAATCCTTATAAATCATCATCTTATGAATATGACCAATTTTCGGAATCATGCAAATTGCATGACCTCGTTGTTATTGACATGCAAGTTGCGGGTTTTAACGCAGGCCTAAAGCCATGAATTGTCGGGATTTTCTTGCCGGCGTGATGACCATCAAATTCCAGACAAAAAAATACCCCACCATTAAGGCGAGGTATGGTGCAGCCAGCGCTAAATCAAACGCCTGGGCAGCCAGTAGTCGAATAGTCCTTGGCGGCAGTGGTTGCGCAAGTCCAACCGGCAGTCGCGCTACGAGAAATGGTAATAGTCTTGCCCAATACAGGCGCCGGGGCATTGATCAGCGTACATACAATGGTTCCGGTACCAGCGGCAACAGTCCCCGTCACCGAAAGGTTGCAGTTCTGAGTAGCAGCAACAGTCGCATTGACGTTGGCAATGGTCGGATCGGCGGACCCTGCGTTAATGACATCTTCATAAGGCACTTTCAGCGCCGAAACTTCGGCAATACCCGCCGTCACTTTGGCCCGAGCCTGATACTTGGAGTACTGCGGCAACGCAAACGTCGCCAGAATCCCGATGATCGCCACCACGATCAACAGCTCGATCAGGGTAAAACCTTTTTGAGTATTCATAGACAAGCTCCATGCATGAGTCGAAATCTCATGATCTGAACTAGCCGCAGCACAGCCCATGCCAAGCCCTTCGCTCCGTGTTGGCGGGGCGTGCGATCGATACAAACCCCTTTCCTACCCCCAGAATCCGCACTATCTGACACTTTTTGTCACCTGAACGTCGCTGGTTAGGTTCCTTCGCTTGACTAGGCTATAAGTCATGAACTGTCTGCGTCCGGTATCCCAATGAATGACATCGCCCTTAGCGGTCTGGCCAAGCAATTGGTCCTGGCCGAGCTGCTCACTGACAAAAGCGCGCAACAGGCGTATCAGCAAGCCCAACGCAATCACCTCCCCCTGGTCAGTTACCTGGTGCAGAACAAGCTGGTGAAAAGCCGCCAGGTCGCCGAGATCGCGTCAGAACACTTCGGCATGACCTTGCTCGACCTCAACTGCCTGGACAAGGAAATCCAACCCAAGGGTCTGGTCAGCGAGAAACTGATCCGCCAGCACCACGCCCTGCCCCTCTGGCGACGCGGCAACAAACTGTTCGTGGGGATTTCCGACCCGACCAATCACCAGGTCATTAACGATATCCAGTTCAGCACCGGGCTCAATACCGAAGCCATTCTGGTCGAAGACGACAAACTCACTGATGCCATCGAAAAATTCTTCGACAGCCCCGGTACCGGCCTGGAAGACATGGCCGATGTCGACCTTGATGGTGTGGACATCGAGTCGATCGATGACAACAAACAGGACGCCATCGCCGGCCAGGATGCCGATGACGCGCCGGTGGTGCGCTTCGTCCACAAAATGTTGCTGGACGCGATCAAAAGCGGCTCTTCAGACCTGCATTTCGAACCCTATGAAAAAACCTACCGCGTGCGGATGCGTACCGACGGTATTTTGCGTGAAGTCGCCAAACCACCGATTCAACTGGCCAATCGCATCGCCGCGCGGCTGAAAGTCATGGCCAGCCTCGACATCTCGGAACGGCGTCGGCCGCAGGACGGGCGGATCAAGATGCGCCTGTCCAAGAGCAAATCCATCGACTTTCGGGTCAACACCCTGCCAACCCTGTGGGGCGAGAAAGTGGTGATCCGGATCCTCGACCCGTCCAGCGCTCAAATGGGCATCGACGCCCTCGGCTATGAGCCCGATCAGAAAGACCTGTACATGGCCGCCCTCAAGCAGCCACAGGGGATGATTCTGGTGACCGGGCCCACTGGTTCGGGCAAGACCGTGTCGCTCTACACCGGCCTGAATATTCTCAACACCGTGGACATCAACATCTCCACCGCCGAAGACCCGGTGGAGATCAACATGGAAGGCATCAACCAGGTCAACGTCAATCCCAAACAAGGAATGGACTTCGCCCAGGCGCTGCGCTCATTTCTGCGACAGGACCCGGACGTGATCATGGTCGGCGAGATCCGCGACCTCGAAACCGCCGAAATCGCCATCAAGGCGGCCCAGACCGGGCACCTGGTGCTGTCGACCCTGCACACCAACAGCGCCGCCGAAACCCTGACACGCCTGCACAACATGGGCATCCAGGGGTTCAACATTGCCACCTCGGTCAGCCTGATCATCGCCCAGCGCCTGGCGCGCAAATTGTGCAGCCATTGCAAGAAACCCATCGAGATTCCCCGTGAGGCGCTACTCAAGGAAGGCTTCCCCGAGGAACGCATCGGCTCATTCACGATCTATGAGCCAGTCGGTTGCGATCACTGCAACAACGGTTACAAAGGCCGAGTCGGGATTTATGAGGTGGTGAAGAACACACCGGACCTGCAACGGCTGATCATGGCCGAAGGCAATTCACTGGAAATCGACATCCAGATGCGTAAGGACGGTTTTAACGACCTGCGTACGTCGGGCCTGCTCAAGGCCATGCAAGGCATCACCAGCCTTGAAGAAATCAACCGGGTCACCAAGGACTGAATATGGCGGTCAAAGCAGCAAAAATCAGCGTCTACGCCTGGGAAGGCACAGACCGCAAAGGCACCAAAATGACCGGTGAGTTGAGCGGTCAGAACCCGGCGTTGATCAAGGCCCAGTTGCGCAAGCAGGGCATCAACCCTGGCAAGGTACGCAAGAAGTCCACCTCGATTTTCAACATGGGCAAGCGCATCAAGTCCCAGGACATTGCCCTGTTCACCCGGCAGATGGCGACCATGATGAAAGCCGGTGTACCGCTGTTGCAGTCCTTCGACATCATCGGTGAAGGCTTTGATAACCCGGCCATGCGCACACTGGTAGACGAGGTAAAACAGGAAGTCGCGGCGGGTAACAGCTTCGCCGCTTCCCTGCGCAAAAAGCCCCAATACTTCGATGAGCTCTACTGCAACCTGGTCGATGCCGGCGAGCAGGCGGGTGCTCTCGATACCCTGTTGGAGAGAGTGGCGACCTATAAGGAAAAGAGCGAAAGCCTCAAGGCCAAGATCAAAAAGGCCATGACCTACCCGCTGGCGGTGGTGTTCGTTGCGGTCATTGTGACCGGGATTTTGCTGGTCAAAGTGGTGCCGCAGTTCGAATCGGTATTCAAAGGGTTTGGCGCCGAATTGCCGGCTTTCACCGTGATGGTCATTGGCTTGTCGGAGTTCATGCAGGCGTGGTGGTGGGCGATGCTCGGCGTGCTGATCGCGGTGATCTTCGGCGTGCGCCACGCCTTTAAAACGTCGCGGGGCTTTCGGGACCGGATGGACACCTGGTTACTGAAACTGCCGTTGATTGGCACACTGATGTACAAGTCTGCCGTGGCCCGTTACGCCCGCACACTGTCGACCACCTTCGCCGCCGGGGTGCCGCTGGTGGAAGCCCTGGATTCGGTGGCCGGCGCGACTGGCAACATCGTATTCAAGCGTGCGGTGCTGCGTATCAAGCAGGACGTATCCACCGGTATGCAGCTGAATTTTTCCATGCGCACCTCCGGCATCTTTCCCAACATGGCGATTCAGATGACAGCCATTGGCGAAGAGTCCGGCGCGCTGGACGACATGCTCGATAAAGTCGCGAGCTTCTACGAGGACGAAGTGGACAACATGGTTGATAACCTCACCAGCCTGATGGAGCCGTTCATCATGGTGGTGCTGGGGGTTATCGTCGGTGGCCTGGTGGTTGCGATGTACCTGCCCATCTTCCAACTCGGCTCAGCGATCTGACATGCCCTTGAACGACATTCTGATCCTCTACCCGTTGGCCTTCGTGATCGCAGCCATGTTGGTCGGCCTGCTGATTGGCAGCTTTCTCAACGTGGTGGTCTGGCGCCTGCCAAAAATGCTTGACCGCGAATGGCGCCAGGAGGCTCGTGACGTGCTGGGCTTGCCAAGCGAGACACCGCTGCCGACCTTCAACCTGATGCTGCCCCATTCCCAGTGCCCTCATTGCGGCCATCGAATCCGCGCCTGGGAAAACATTCCGCTGCTCAGTTACCTGTTTTTACGGGGGCGGTGCTCGAACTGCGCGGCAGCGATCAGCAAACGCTATCTGTTGACCGAACTGGCGTGCGGTCTGCTCTCGGCGCTCATCGCGTGGCATTTCGGTTTCGGCTGGCAGGCCTGCATGGCGCTGGTCCTGAGCTGGGGGTTGCTGACGATGAGCCTGATCGATGCCGAGCACCAACTGCTGCCGGATGTGCTGGTGCTGCCACTGATGTGGCTGGGACTGATCGTCAACAGCTTCGAGCTCTTCGTGCCCCTGCCTGACGCATTATGGGGCGCGGTGGCCGGGTATATGGCGTTGTGGTCGGTGTTCTGGCTGTTCAAGCTGATCACCGGCAAGGACGGCATCGGCCACGGCGATTTCAAGTTATTGGCAATGCTCGGGGCCTGGGGTGGCTGGCAGATTTTGCCCCTGACTATCCTGCTGTCATCGCTCGTGGGGGCGATCATCGGGGTGATTTTACTGCGCCTGCGCAACGCACAAACGTCGACACCGATCCCCTTCGGACCCTTTCTGGCGATTGCAGGCTGGATTGCCTTGCTCTGGGGTGGTCAAATAACCGACTTCTATTGGCAGTTTGTCGGTTTGAAATGAATATCCCTGTGGAAAAACCCTGGATTCTCGGCCTGACCGGCGGCATCGGCAGTGGCAAAAGCGCGGCGGCCCAGCACTTCATCGACCAGGGCGTGCACGTAGTGGACGCTGATCATGCGGCGCGTTGGGTGGTGGAACCGGGGCGCCCGGCGCTGGCAAAGATCGCCGAACACTTCGGCCCCGGCGTCTTGCAAGCCGACGGGCAACTGGATCGCGCTGCGTTGCGCAAACTGATCTTCGAAGTGCCAGAGGAACGCCGCTGGCTCGAAGCGCTGCTGCATCCGCTGATCGCCAAGGAAATCGCCGATCATCTGGCCAAGGCACAATCGCCTTACGCGATTCTGGTTTCGCCGCTGCTGATCGAGTCCGGGCAGTACGCCATGACCCAACGGGTCCTGGTGATCGATGCCCCGGAACAGCTACAGATCGAGCGCACCCTGCAGCGTGACCAGACCAGCGAGCAACAGGTCCAGGCGATCCTCAAGGCCCAGTCCAGCCGACAGGACCGCGTGAGCCACGCCGACGATGTTGTGGTCAACGACCGCGACCTCGCCTGGCTGCACAGCGAGGTCGAACGTCTGCATCACTTTTACCTTACTTTGCGTGGAGGCCAGTCATGAGCCAAACCCCAACCGTCGAATGCCCAACCTGCGGCGCCCCTGTTGAATGGAGCCCCGAGAGCAAATTCCGGCCATTCTGTTCGGACCGTTGCAAGCTGATTGACCTGGGCGCGTGGGCGTCGGAAGAACACAAGATTCCGGTCAGTCCGGATGCCGAAGACGAACTGTTCAGCGAAGACTTTGACCCGCGTCACTGATCTTCAAGGCCGCATAAAACCATAGTCCTGACTGTCATCGAGGTTTTCCGCAAGAAAACGCAACTCATCGGCCAGGTCTTCGGCGCTGCGCACTGCCTTGCTCTGTTGCACCACGGCACTGAGCAAGGCGCGCAGGCTCAACCCCGGATCAAACCCCACTTCCTGCGCCCCATCCAGACTCTGGCGCAACTCCTGCCTTGCCCATTCGTAGACACTCATTTCGATGCTCCTGAAGGTTTCCCCAAGCATGGATTCGTGAGCGATTTTTGCATTTGATGTGGATCAAGATTTGGGATCGTCGTCTTTCCAGGGCGCCGAAAGGTAGCGCGTGCGATTGAACGTCTCCAGCCACTCGGGGCAAAACACCACCAGCGCGCTGACCACCATGCCGTTGATAAATGCTTCCGGGAAAATCAGCAGCCACAGATAACCCACAAAATCTTCCAGCCAAAAGGGCATGGCAAAACGTTCGTTGAACCACAGCAACCACAGCGCCAACACCAGGCACAGCAACGCCGACAGCGCCGCCGAAAAAAAACCGGACACGAAGATATACACAAAGGGATTGCGCGGCTGCGCTCGCTCCACCAGGATCGCGCAGCACTCGGTGACCAGCACCGGCAGCAGAATCAGCAGCGCGCCATTGACCCCCATCGCCGCCAGATCCTGGCGCCCGAGCAGCACCAGTCCGAATTGCGCCACCAGTGCGCCGACGATCGCCAGTGGCCAATCCAACAGCAAGGTCACCGCCGTCATACCGATGAAGTGATAAGACACGCCGGTGTCGAAATCCCGTCGCACCAGCCAGAGCATGAACAGCGCGAACACCGTGCCGAACAGCAGATGCTGGCGGCGGCTGTCGCTGAACAGTTCGACCCACGGTGCTCGCGCAACGGCCCAGATCAGCACCGGAACATAGATCAACCACCCCGCCGTGAGGGTTTCAGGTGACAGTAACTCGGCGCCGATCATGGCTGGGCACACTCCCTTGTCTTGCCGAAAGAGAACGGGCCCTCAGTCTACACCCGCCTTCGCCCGCCATTCGACTTCAGGCCCAATGCCGTGGATCGCTCATCACCGCCTCGTGTTCAGCGAATAGCTTGGGTAATTCGGCCTTGAGAAAGTCCACCCACGTCCGGACCTTGGCATCGAGAAAACGCCGCGACGGGTACAGCGCATACACATTGCGTTCACGGGCGCGCCAGGCCGGCAGCAAACGCAACAAGGTGCCATCGCTCAAGGAGCGCGTCGCGGTGTAGAACGGAATCAGGCTGATCCCCATGCCGGCTTCCGACGCCTTGACCATCGATTCGGCGACATTGCACTGAAAGGTTTTGGCCGGGCTGACGGCCTGCTCGCCCTCTTCGTCCTGGAACACCCATTCATTGCTGTACAACGGGTCGACCATGCGCAGGCACTGATGATCGTTCAGCGCCATCGGTGTGTGCGGCACGCCACGCCGTTGCAGGTAGTCCGGGGAGGCGCAGGGCACGCTGTAAATCTGCCCGATGGCCTGGGCGACCAATTGCGAATCGGCCAGTTCATGGGCAATCGAAATCACCACATCGTGCCCGTCCTCCAGCGGATCGGGATTGCGCTGCGACAGGGTCAACTCAAACACCACGTCGGGGTAAAGCTCGCAGTAGCGGGCGATCAACGGCGTGATCAGCACGCCCAGGCCATTCATGCTGTGAACCCGCAGCCGTCCACTCGGCTTGAGATGAGCGCCGCGGGCCTCAGCCGTTGCCTCCTCCATTTCTTCGAGTATTTGCCGACTGCGCAGCAGGAATCGTTCACCGGCCTCGGTCAGGCTCAATCGACGCGTGGTGCGTTGCAGCAAGCGTGCTTGCACATGCTGCTCCAGATCCGCCACCAACCGCGACACCTGCGCGGTCGACAGGTCCAGCGCATCAGCGGCGGCAGTGAAACTTGCGCAGTCCACCACGCGGACGAACACCCGCAAGTTATTGAGCAGATCCATAGGCCCTCCAGGGGCGGTAACTGTTACGTTTCATGTAAGGCTGCATGAGGCGCTGGCCCCTTTATCGGTCGTGGGCAAAGACTAGAATTCAGGTATCGGAACCACACGGAGCACGGAAAAATGAAAACCCTGATCAGCCTGTTTCTGACCGTTGTCGCCACCTCGGCCATGGCCGCCGGCAACGAGCCAGCCACCACCCGTTACAACCCGGCACAGCCGCTGGACATCGCCGAAGTTGTTTCAGTGACAGACACCGCAACGGCCTGCGACGTTGTGCCAGCCACCATGGTCTACATCGATCATCAAGGCCAGACTCATCGCGTGACGTATCAAGTGATGGGTAACTGCATGAGCAATCTTTGACACAGACGCGACGCACGACTCAAACGATCATCCGTTTCGCCTGCAAGGCCAAGTCATGCAGGCCGGCCAAGCGCGCCATGATGCGCTCGACGACCTCGACCCTGGCCACCGCACCGCTTTGCAGTTCGCCCATCGAATGCAAAGCCACTCCGGCCTTTTCCAGACCCAGACGGGTTGAACCGGACAACTGTTGAAGACCCTGGCGTGCCTGCTCCGCGGACTGTTCCAGCCCCGTAGCGATTTGCCGGATCTGCGCACTGGAGTCCGCTGCCTGACGCGAGAGATTGCGCACCTCATCGGCCACTACCGCAAACCCTCGGCCATGGCTGCCCGCCCTCGCCGCCTCGATAGCCGCGTTCAGCGCCAACAGGTTGGTCTGACGGGAAATGTCCTGGATGCTGCCAACAATCGCTCCGATGCGCATCGACTGACTGCCGAGCTCATCGAACACTTGATCCAGACGCTGCATGTAAAGGCTCAAATCCTCCAGCACACTGGCCGAAGACTGCATGCTCAGCGCACTTGCCTTGACCCGTTCGCCGGCCGTACGTGCCAGTTGATTGGCAAAGCGCATGTCTTCCTCGGTTTGCAGCACGGACTCGGTCAATTGCTCCAGCGTGACTTGCACAATCGCCCCCGGCCACTCGCGTTCGGGCAGTGCTGGCTGCGCCAGCGGTGCCTTGATCGGCGCCTCGATCGGTAAGGCAATCGGTTCGGCAGTCTCCCACGCGGGTGAGGGCACAGGCACCAATGCCTCACGTGGCTGGCATCGATAAAGCACTGCCGCACACAGCAACGCGAGGTTGATCCCACCGGCCAGCACCCACCGTTCGTTATCGCCCCAGCCCAATATCACCGCGCCTGCGCCCGCCATCATCAACAGCAATTTCGCGCCGATTTTGTACGGTGGCTGTTCTTTTCCAATAGTCATAGCAGCGTCCAGGTGTAACTGAGGATCAGGCGATTCTCATCGATATCACTGCGGTAGTTGGAGCGCGCCATCGCGTTGCGCACGCGAAACCCGAGGCCTTTGAGGCTGCCACTCTGCAGCACATAGCCGAGATCGAGATCACGCTCGCGGTCCTTGCCCTCGAACCCTTTGCCGGTATCGACATTGTTGCCGGTGATGTAGCGCACGGTACTGGTCAGCCCCGGCACGCCAAGGGCCGCGAAATCGTAGTCGTAACGCGCTTGCCAGGAGCGCTCATCGGTGTAGGCGAACTCGTAGGTCGGCACTTCGTTGCCCAACGGTGAAATGTTGGCAAACACTCGCGGGAAGGCGCTGTCGCCGAACATGCCCTGATAGCCGACATAAAACGTGTGGCCGCCGCGCTTGGCCGACAGCAACGAGAAGAACGCCTGGTTGTCGATGTTGCCGAGCAATTTTTTACCGTCTTCACGCGAATCGTAATACCCCAGGTTGGCACCCAGGGTCCAATTGCCCAACGGCTGGCTGTGCTTGAGGCCGAGAAAGCGCTGGTTGTAAATATCTTCCAGTTGTCCGAACCAGGCACTGACCGTGCTGCGCTTATCATTGAAGGCGTACTCGGCGCCGGCAAAGTTGAAGCCATCACTGCTGACCTGACGCTGCGGTACATGACCGAGCATGGCTTGCATCTTTTCGTCGCCGGCCTCGTTGCGCAAGCTGGTCGAACTCAAGTGACCGCCCTGCACAGTCAGGCCATTGATCTCGTTCGAGCTGATGCTTGCGCCCTGATAGCTGGGCGGCAGCAGCCGGATATCGCTGAAGGCCAGTACCGGCAGATGGGGTTGCAGCTCACCCACCTTCAGTTCGGTTTTGGAGTAGCGCACCTTCAGCGCGCCCTCCATTCGGCTGTAATCATTCGCCGCACGCCCATCATCCTGCACCGGCAGCAAACCGGTATTGACCCGATCCCGGCTGCTGTCGAGTTTGAGGCCGAGCAGGCCAATGACGTCCACACCAAAACCAACGGAACCTTGGGTGTAACCGGATTTGACGTTGAGAATGAAGCCCTGTGCCCACTCTTCAGCCTTCGACTGTTTGTTAGCGCCGACGATGTCGGAAAAGTCCCGGCTGAAGTAGTAATTGCGCGCTTGCAATGTCGCCGTGGTGTCTTCGATGAAGCCGCCCTCCGCCGCCATCGCACCGGCGGAGAAAGTCGAGACGACAGCCATGGACAACACTGATCCGGTTGCTGGAAGAATCTGTTTCATCGTTTTTTTCTCTTGTTTTTATTGATCGACAGGTTGAAGTGCTTCAGCCGCAGCGGATTCGCTGCGAGGAACAGGACGTCGGGCGTTTAACAACAAGTGGGTGACCATGCCGAAAATCAGCCCCCAAAAGGCCGCAGACAAACCAAGCAACGACATGCCAGATGCGGTGGTCAGGAAGGTCACCAACGCGGCTTCGCGATCACTCGGCACGGCCATTGCGCCGGCCAGCGCCCCGGCAATCGCGGCGAACAGCGCCAGCCCGGCCAGGGCCGCGATCAGTTCTTTGGGGAACGCCGAAAACAGTGAAACCAGGGTGGCACCGAAGATCCCCAGCACCAGGTAACACACCCCGCCCACAACCCCGGCCACATAGCGTTTGCCGGGATCTTCATGGGCTTCGCGCCCGGTACAAATCGCCGCGGTGATTGCTGCCAGATTCAGCCCGTGACAACCGAACGGTGCCAACAGCGCCGTGCCCAACGCACTGCTGGCGATGATCGGGCTTGCCGGCGTGGGGTAACCACTGGCACGCAGCACCGCCATGCCGGGCACAAACTGGCCGGTCAGCGCCACCATCACCAGCGGCAAGGCGATATTCAGGGTCGCGCTCAGGCTAAACGCGGGCGTGATCCATACCGGCGTGGCCAAGCCGATCACCAGCGCTTCGCGGTGCAAATCACCAACGAAAAAGGCGATGGAGCAGCCCACCAGCAGTACCATCAGCACCGCATAACGCGGCATCAGCCGTTTGCAGATCAGGTACGTGGCAAACATCGCCAGCACCAGCAGCGGCTTGCCCTGCAACGAGATGAATAAACCGGTGCCGAAGCTGAACAGAATTCCCGCAAGCATGGCCGCCGCAATCGCCGCGGGCAGTTTGCTGATGATCCGGTCAAAAGCCCCCGATACCCCAACCAGAAAGATAATCAGGCTGCTGACCAGATAAGCACCCACCGCCTCCGGCATGGAGATCCCCGGCAACAGCGCCACCAGCAACGCCGAGCCCGGCGCCGACCACGCGATGATCACCGGGACGCGGTAACGCAGGCTCAACCCGATACCGAGCACAGCGCTGCCGATGGAAATCGCCCAAACCCAGGAAGACAACACCTCCCGCGAGAGGTGCGCGGTCTCGGCGGCCTGAAAGATGATCACCAAAGGGCCTGCGTAGGAAATCACCGTGGCGATAAATCCGGCGACTGCCGCAGACAGGGAAAAGTCCTTGAGTAACGTTTTCATGAAGCCTGGCCGACAGCCCCGTCAGGCGATGCGTGCAAGCTAGGTAACTGTTGTTTGGCACTGCGCCGACTGCTGATGGCAAACACGGTCATGGCGATCGCGGCCACCGCACCGGGCAAGGCAAACGCCATGAAATTCAGTTGCAACGGCAGGCTAATCCCCAGTAACGCACCGCCCAGCAGCGGACCGACAATAGCGCCGTTGCGCCCGATGCCCGACGCCCAACCCAAACCGGTGGAGCGAATGGTCATGGAGTAGAACTGCGCGGCGCAGGCGTACAACAGAATCTGCGAGCCGATGGTGGTGGCGCCGGCAATAGCGATCAGCAGATACAACAGCGGCATCGGACTGTTGAACCCCAGCAATGTGATCGACACGGCAGCCACCGCGAAGAACACCGCCAACACCCGCGGCAGGTTGAGTTTGTCCCCCAGCACACCGCCGCCCACCGCGCCGAAAATGGCACCGAAGTTGAGCACCAGCAGGAACGACAAACTCGAGCCCAGGCTGTAACCGGCATTGGCCATCAGTTTTGGCAGCCAGGAACTCAAGGCGTAGACCATCAGCAGGCAGCAGAAGAACGCCAGCCACAGCATCAGCGTGCGCAGCGCACGACCCTCGCGGAACAGTTGCAACACGGGGGTGCCGGTGCCCTTTACTTCGCTCATGTGCAACTGATCGCTGGCGAGTGCGACGTAAGCCGGATCAATCCGTTCCAGAATGTTGCGCGCCTCTTCATTGCGTCCCTGACGCAGCATGAAACCCACCGACTCGGGCAGGAAGTACATGATCAACGGCAACAACAGCAACGGCAGTACCGCCACGTAAAACACCGATTGCCAACCAAAACTCGGGATCAGCACGATACCGAGCCCCGCCGAGAGCATGCCGCCCACCGAGTAGCCGCTGAACATGATCGCCACCAGCGTGCTGCGGATCTTCTTCGGCGCGTACTCATTCATCAGCGCCACGACGTTGGGCATCACCCCGCCAATGCCGAGCCCGGCAATGAACCGGCAGAGGCCAAACTCGGTGGGGTTACGGGCAAAACCATTGAGCACGGTAAACCCGCTGAAGAGCATCACGCAGATCGTGATGGCTTTTTTGCGGCCGATCTTGTCTGACAGCGGGCCGAAAAACAGCGCACCGAACATCATGCCGAACAGTGCATAACTGCCCAGTGCGCCCGCTTGCAGGGGACTGAGCCCCCACTCTTTCATCAGCATCGGCAGCACCACGCCATAGATCACCAAATCGTAACCGTCGAAGATGATGATCAGGGCACACCAGAACAGCACCATCCAGTGGAAGCGGTTGAATCGTGCATTGTCGATAACCTCATGTACGTCAATCTTGCGCATGGCATCTATCTCTTGTTGTTGTTCTTTTGAGAGCGTCGGTAGCACGGCTCACGTCCGTACAGCCGAGGGTAAAGTCGCCAGACACGGGGCAATATCCGCTTTGCGCAGATCGCTATCCGTTTTGTGCAGTGCTCTGAACCGGGCGCGGGATGAGGAATGTCGCGGGCATGGCGCGCCGCAAATCCGGCAGTTCTGACCCTCTCCGATAAACTGTCTTCTTTGCGATCGCATTTGAACGCTAAGCTTGGGCCTATGGATGACTCAGATTATTTACGCCTGCTGACCATCGCGGCCGAGCAAGCCAACGCGTTCCTGTCCAATGCCCGCAAATGGGAGCGTGAGCGTTGGGTCTGTCAGCGCCTGCTGCAGGGCCTGAACATTCCCTATCGCGCCGACGAATTTGCCCCGGCCGGGGAGCCACCGGACGTGCTGTTTCGTGACGCCAGTTTCGAAGTGTTTTTCGTACTTGATGAAGGCCGACGCCTCAACGACGAATGGCGCGATGAGCTGCAGCGCCGGCGCAGCGCGTTTTCCCTGAGTCAGCTGGTACGCCGCGAGGCTAAGCCCCGGCGCATCCCGGCCAATGAGTTCCTGCTGAGACTGGCGCCGACCTTGCGCAAAAAAGCGCACAACTACAAAGAACGTGGCATGGACCTGGGCGAACTGGACATCATTGCCTTCGCCAGCCTCAAGCGCGAAGTGCTGGACCTCAACAGCCATTTCCCGCCGCCGACCGAATACCTGCGCCAGGGCTGGCGCTCGTTATCGCTGGTCGGTCCGACCTTCGCCCGTGTGCTGTTCGCGCACCCCGAGGCACCGGATTTTCTGCGCAGCAACCTGGGCCGCAGCATTGTTTTCGACGTCGGGATCAGCCTGTGAGTCCATTGCAGGAGCTGATCGTCGAAGTGCCGCAGCAGGGCCGGGTCCGCTGGATCGGCGTGCGCCCGGAGCGCCATGCGCCGATGATCGAACTCGATGCGGTAGAAGCGCGTCTCGAGGCTGGGTTAACCGGCGATCGCGCTCGCCCGGGCGTGCGTAATGCGCGCCAGGTGACGCTGATTCAGTGGGAGCATCTGGCCGTGATCAGTTCACTGATGGGCCGCCCGGCCGATCAACCGGTTTTAGCGCATGATCTGCGGCGCAACCTGGTCGTCAGCGGCATCAATTTGTTCAGTCTCAAAGGCCGACGCTTCAAGATCGGCCAGGCGATTTTCGAAACCACTGGCTGGTGCCAACCCTGCGCCCGCCTCGAGAATAACCTCGGCCCCGGGACCTTTCAGGCCGTTCGCGGACATGGCGGAATCACTGCCCGAGTGTTACAAAGTGGAATCATTCGCCTGGACGATACGGTGAGCGTCGAGCCCATTCCTGCCAGCGGCTATGCTCCGTTCAACGTTCGTTAAATCAGCCTGTAGCTTCTACACATCCAGCAACGTCTACTCCTGACGAGGCCCAATATGACCAGCCGCCTGAACCCCGACGACCAAAAGCATGTCGAAGAGTACCTGCACTTGTCCCAGCACCGAGTCGAGCGCCGGCCTTTCCGGCCGTGGATGCTCCTGGTGGTGGTGTTGGCAGTGACCATTGGTTTAGGCCTGTTGAGCCGACTTATCAGCTACCTGACGCTATGAGCTGCCTCGCGCTCGCTCGGGTAATTGCACCGATTTCTTTTAGCCTTGCGAGATATCCCCATGACTCATCGTATTGTCATCGTTGGCGGCGGCGCCGGCGGTCTGGAGTTGGCTACCCGTCTGGGTAAGACTCTGGGCAAGCGCGGCACGGCCAGTGTGATGCTGGTCGACGCGAACCTGACCCACATCTGGAAACCGCTGTTGCATGAAGTGGCGGCCGGATCGCTGAACTCTTCCGAAGATGAACTCAACTATGTTGCCCAGGCGAAATGGAACCACTTCGAGTTCCAGCTGGGGCGCATGAGCGGGCTTGATCGCGCACAGAAGAAAATCCAGTTGGCGGCCACCTACGACGAAGCCGGCGTGGAGCTGGTTCCAGCCCGTGAGCTGGGTTACGACTCGCTGGTGATCGCGGTCGGCAGCACCACCAACGATTTCGGCACTCAGGGCGCGGCGCAACACTGCCTGTTCCTTGACACCCGCAAACAGGCCGAGCGCTTCCATCAGCAATTGCTCAACCACTACCTGCGCGCGCACGCCGGGCAGACCGACAAGATCGAGCAGATCAGCGTGGCCATCGTGGGTGCCGGTGCTACCGGGGTCGAACTGGCCGCCGAACTGCACAACGCCGCCCATGAACTGGCGGCTTACGGCCTGGACCGGATCAAACCGGAAAACATGCACATTACCTTGATCGAAGCCGGGCCACGGGTGCTGCCAGCGCTGCCGGAACGTATCGGCGGGCCTGTGCATAAAACCCTGGAGAAGCTTGGGGTCAACGTCATGACCAACGCCGCCGTCAGTGAAGTGACGGCCGACAGCCTGATTACCGCCGATGGCAAAGTCATCAACGCCAGCCTGAAAGTCTGGGCGGCCGGGATTCGTGCACCGGGGTTCCTCAAGGACATCGATGGTCTGGAGACCAACCGGATCAATCAGCTGCAAGTGCTGCCGACCCTGCAAACCACCCGCGACGAGAACATCTTCGCCTTCGGTGACTGCGCGGCCTGCCCGCAGCCGGGCACTGATCGCAACGTACCGCCGCGCGCCCAGGCTGCGCATCAGCAAGCTTCGTTGCTGGCCAAATCGCTGAAGCTGCGAATCGAAGGCAAGCCTCTGCCTGCGTACAAATACACCGATTACGGTTCGCTGATCTCGCTGTCGCGTTTTTCGGCTGTGGGTAACTTGATGGGCAACCTCACCGGCAGCGTGATGCTCGAAGGCTGGCTGGCGCGGATGTTTTACGTGTCGCTGTATCGCATGCACCAGATGGCGCTGTATGGCGCGTTCCGCACAGCGATGCTGATGTTGGGCAGCAAGATCGGGCGCGGGACTGAGCCGCGACTCAAACTGCACTAAACATTCGGCGTCTGTCAGGGCCTCTTCGCGGGCAAGTCGGATCGCCGCACCGCACGCTCCCACAGGATTTGTGTCGACCATGAAATCTGGGGCCGACACATAACCTGTGGGAGCGTGCGGTGCGGCGATCCGACTTGCCCGCGATGCAGGCGCCTCGGTCTTTCCTGCGAACACTTGTGTGTCTCACTGTATCTCCCCTCACTGTATCTCCCCTTCGCTTACAAACTCCCCCCTTGCGCGACACAGTAGCGATATACCACGCCCGCTAAATGGCCACACCCGAGCCGGGCGCCCCGCCAGCCAGGGTTATCGCCGCACTTACGTGGCGTCCTTTATCGAACGGTTGGACAAAAAAAATCCCCGTATCTTTCGATACGAGGATTTTTAATATGGTCGGGGTAAGGGGATTCGAACTCCTGACATCCTGCTCCCAAAGCAGGCGCGCTACCGGACTGCGCTATACCCCGGTAAAAAAAAGGCGACCTTTACAAGTCGCCTTCTTCGATCAGTGCTTTTGGCCTCTGATCTTAAGATCTGATCCCAGCGTTAACTGGTTTCAAAAATGGTGGGTCGTGTGGGATTCGAACCTACGACCAATTGGTTAAAAGCCAACTGCTCTACCAACTGAGCTAACGACCCAAAAATGGTCGGGGTAAGGGGATTCGAACTCCTGACATCCTGCTCCCAAAGCAGGCGCGCTACCGGACTGCGCTATACCCCGGCTTGAAATTGGCTCCGTGACCAGGACTCGAACCTGGGACCCAATGATTAACAGTCATTTGCTCTACCGACTGAGCTATCACGGAACTACATATTTCAATTTACAACTGTGCAGCTTGCTTCAACTCTTCGACCCGTTCGCATCGCTGCGTTCGTGTGTCTGAGGCGCGCTATTCTACAATCTTAAGCACCTCTGTCAACCCCCTAAATTGCTTTCAAGTTAATGATTTGCAACTTATTTCAGATTCCTGCTTGGGGAGCAGAAACCCTTCAGGGCGACTTACTGCGGGGCGCACTTTACAAGCCTTTTCCTTTCAGTTCAACAGCCTGGCGAAAAAAAGGCCTCGCAATGCGAGGCCTCGTCAGTTCTGCTACCGCTCTGGATCAGACGAATACGATTTCGTCGTTTTCCACGACACCTTTTGCGGTGTCGCCGGGCATGAAACGGCCCGACAGAATCAGCTGCGCCAGCGGGTTCTCGATCCAGCGCTGGATCGCTCGTTTGAGCGGCCGTGCGCCGTAAACCGGGTCGTAACCCACCGCGATCAGCTTATCCATCGCCTCAGGGCTCAGATCAAGCTTCAGCTCGCGCTCGGTCAGGCGACTGCGCAGGCGACCCAACTGGATCTCGGTAATGCCCGCGATCTGATCCCGAGCCAACGGTTCGAAGATCACCACTTCGTCGACCCGATTGATGAACTCCGGTCGGAAGTGCGTGGAAATCGCATCCATCACCGCCGCACGTTGCGCCTCACGATCACCGACCAGTTCCTGGATTTGTACCGAACCCAGGTTGGAGGTCATGACGATCACGGTATTTTTGAAATCCACCGTGCGGCCATGACTGTCGGTCAGTCGGCCATCTTCCAGCACTTGCAGCAAGATATTGAAGACGTCCGGGTGGGCCTTCTCGACCTCGTCCAGGAGGATGACCGAATAAGGCTTGCGACGCACCGCCTCGGTCAGGTAACCGCCCTCTTCATAGCCTACGTAGCCTGGTGGCGCGCCGATCAGTCGGGCCACGGAATGCTTCTCCATGAACTCGGACATGTCGATCCGCACCATCGCCTCTTCAGTATCAAAGAGGAACTCGGCCAGTGCCTTGCACAACTCGGTTTTACCGACACCGGTCGGGCCGAGGAACATGAACGAACCGCTCGGGCGATTCGGATCGGACAACCCCGCACGAGAACGCCGCACCGCGTTGGAGACCGCGATCACCGCTTCGTCCTGGCCGATCACACGTTGGTGCAACAAGCTTTCCATCTTCATCAGTTTGTCGCGCTCGCCTTCGAGCATTTTCGACACCGGAATGCCGGTCCACTTGGACACCACTTCGGCGATTTCTTCTTCGGTCACCTTGCTGCGCAGTAACTGGTTTTCAGTTTTGCCGTGCTGGTCGACCATTTGCAGGCTGCGCTCCAGGTCCGGGATGATCCCGTACTGCAGCTCGGCCATGCGGTTCAAGTCGCCTTTGCGGCGGGCCGCTTCCAGTTCCTGACGGGACTGTTCGATTTTCTGCTGGATCTGCGCAGAACCCTGAACTTCGGCTTTTTCCGCGTTCCAGATTTCTTCCAGGTCCGAATACTCACGCTCGAGGCGGACGATTTCTTCCTGGAGTTTTTCCAGACGTTTTATGGCCGCTTCGTCGCTTTCTTTCTTCAGCGCCTGGGATTCCACCTTCAACTGAATCAGGCGGCGCTCAAGGCGATCCAAAACTTCCGGTTTGGAGTCGATCTCCATGCGGATGCGGCTGGCCGCTTCGTCGATCAGGTCGATGGCCTTGTCCGGCAGCTGACGGTCAGTAATGTAACGATGGCTGAGTTTCGCCGCGGCAATGATTGCGCCGTCGGTGATTGCCACTTTGTGGTGAACCTCGTAGCGCTCTTTCAGGCCACGCAGGATCGCGATAGTGTCTTCCTCGCTCGGCTCGTCCACCAAGACTTTCTGGAAGCGCCGTTCGAGGGCGGCGTCCTTCTCTATATATTGGCGGTACTCGTTGAGCGTGGTTGCACCGACGCAGTGCAGCTCACCGCGAGCCAACGCCGGTTTGAGCATGTTGCCAGCATCCATCGAGCCTTCGCCCTTACCGGCGCCGACCATGGTGTGCAGTTCGTCGATGAACAGAATGATCTGGCCTTCCTGCTTCGACAGCTCGTTAAGCAGGGATTTGAGGCGCTCTTCGAACTCGCCACGGTACTTGGCACCGGCAATCAACGAACCCATGTCCAGGGACAACAGGCGTTTGCCTTTCAGTCCATCCGGCACTTCACCGTTGATGATGCGCTGGGCCAGGCCTTCAGCGATGGCGGTTTTACCGACGCCAGGTTCACCGATCAACACCGGGTTGTTCTTGGTACGGCGCTGCAGGACCTGAATGGTCCGACGAATTTCGTCGTCACGGCCGATCACGGGATCGAGCTTGCCTTCTTCGGCACGCTTGGTCAGGTCGACGGTGTACTTATCCAGTGCCTGGCGCGACTCTTCGTGGTTGGCGTCATTGACGGCCTCACCACCGCGCAGGTTGTTGATTGCATTTTCCAGGGCTTTCTTGCTGACGCCCTGGCCGAGCAACAATTTGCCGAGCTTGCTGTTCTCGTCCATCGCGGCGAGCAGCACCAGTTCGCTGGAGATAAACTGGTCGCCCTTCTGCTGGGCCAGGCGATCGGCCTGGTTGAGCAGGCGCGCCAAGTCCTGCGACATGTTGACGTCGCCGGTCGGGTTCTGGATTTTGGGTAGCTGGTCGAGCTCTTTGGTCAGCTCTTTACGCAGGCTGTTGACATCGAAGCCCACCTGCATCAGCAGGGGTTTGATCGAACCACCCTGCTGTTCAAGCATGGCCTGCATCAAGTGCGCGGGCTCAATGCCGGGATGGTCAAGGCCGACGGCCAGAGATTGGGCGTCGGATAGAGCTAACTGCAATTTGCTGGTTAAACGGTCTATACGCATGGGTCACCTTCCTTTTGAGCAGGCCGGACCGATGAAACATCCCGAATGAAGAAACCTGCCAGATACCGCTATAGATGCGGTCGATTCTGGAAGATTCAAGCGTCAAGCAGTTGATGTAGATCAGCGAAGTTTAGCGTTCGAGCCATACAAGGGAGGCAAACCGACCGGTACGTGGGCTGCGACGGTAAGAAAAGAAGCGTGGATCGGTCACGGTGCAGAAGCCGCCACCATAGACAGCAGTGACACCACGAGCGGCCAGCCGTAAACGCGCCAGCTCGTAGATGTCAGCCATGAATTTGCCAGCATTCTGACTCGGCACAAAGGCGTTAGCGGCTTCGGGCAATTGCTCGACGAAGGTTTCGCGCACTTCCGGGCCGACTTCAAAGGCTTGCGGACCAATGGCTGGACCGAGCCAGACCAGCACGTCTTCCGGTGGCACGGCCAGCGCGTCGAGCGTCGCTTCCAGCACACCCGCCGCCAACCCTCGCCAACCGGCATGGGCCGCCGCAACGCGAGTGCCAGCACGGTCGCAAAACAACGCCGGCAGGCAATCAGCGGTCATCGCCGCGCAGGCGATACCGAGCGTTGCCGTCCAGCTGGCATCGGCAGTGGCCACCTGGCTTGGGTCTGCGTGGGCCACGACGATGCCGTGAACCTGCTGTAACCAGGCCGGTTGAATAGAGCAATGATCGGTGAGGCGACGGCGGTTTTCGGCAACGGCTTCAGGGCTGTCGTCGACGTGATCGCCGAGGTTGAGGCTGTCGAACGGCGCCAGACTGACGCCGCCCGCTCGGGTGGTAACGCAGGCTTTCACCCTGGTCGGCGCGGGCCAGTCAGGAATCAGCCAGTCACTCATCCGATGAACGCCTCGCGATCTTGCTTGAGCAGCGTCAGCAACCAGACGAAATCGTCCGGAAGTGGCGATTCCCAGCTCATCCGCTTACCGGTCGTCGGGTGATCCAGCTCCAGGAACCGCGCATGCAGTGCCTGACGCGGGAACGCCTTCAGCGATTCGATCATGGTCACACTGGCTGCCGGCGGAATGCGGAAACGACCGCCGTAGGCAGGATCTCCGACCAACGGGAAGTTGATGTGAGCCATGTGCACACGAATCTGGTGCGTACGCCCGGTTTCCAGCTTCACCCGCACGTGAGTGTGGGAGCGGAAACGCTCGAGCACGCGGTAATGACTGACGGCTTGCTTGCCACCTTCCATCACAGCCATGCGCTGGCGTTGCTGACCGTGACGACCAATCGGCGCGTTGATCTTGCCGCCGGCAGTCACCACACCGATCACGATGCATTCGTAGATCCGGCTGACGCTACGGCTCTGCAATTGCGTGACAAGCTGTGTCTGCGCCTGAATGGTCTTGGCCACCACCATCAGACCGGTGGTGTCCTTGTCCAGGCGGTGCACGATACCGGCGCGGGGCACATTGATGATGTCCGGCACGTGGTGCAGCAAGGCATTGAGCAAGGTGCCATCGGCGTGACCGGCGGCAGGATGCACCACCAGACCCGCGGGTTTGTTGATCACCAGGATGTCGTCATCTTCATAGACGATGTCCAGTTCGATGTCTTGAGCGATCCATTCACCCTGAGCTTCCTGCTCGGCAATGAGCTCAAGAATGGCGCCACCATGAACGATGTCTCGCGGGCGGATAACCGCCCCATCCACAGTCAGGCGGCCATCTTTGATCCAGGCGGAAAGGCGCGAGCGCGAGTGCTCAGCGAATAATTGTGCGGCGACTTGATCGAGGCGTTGGCCGCCCAATTCGGACGGCACCTCTGCGCGAAGTTCAATTTTATCGGACATGCTCGGACTAGGCGTCGGCACAGCCTTTGGTTTCGGCTGCGCGCTTGTGGTTAAATACGGCGTCTTTTGCCCCGAGGCTATTCAACGGGGCGCTCATCATAACAGGACGGCCCCGCCCAAGACAGCGGCCGTCATAGGGACGCAAGCCGCCATGCAAGTGAAACACCTGCTGCTGATCGCCATCCTCGCATTGACCGCTGCTTGCTCATCGAAGGAAGTCGTTGACGAAAACCTTAGCGAAGTCGAGCTGTACCAGCAGGCTCAGACCGACTTGGACAACAACAGCTACACCAGCGCCACAGCCAAGCTGAAGGCCCTGGAGTCGCGTTATCCATTCGGTCGCTACGCCGATCAGGCTCAACTCGAGCTCATCTACGCCAACTACAAGAACACCGAGCCTGAAGCTGCCAAGTCCGCCGCCGAGCGCTTCATTCGCCTGCACCCGCAGCACCCGAACGTGGATTACGCGTATTACCTCAAGGGCCTGACTTCTTTCGACCAGGACGTCGGTCTGCTGTCGCGCTTCCTGCCGTTGGACATGACCAAGCGTGACCCGGGTGCCGCTCGCGACTCCTACAACGAGTTCGCCCAGTTGACCAGCCGCTTCCCCAACAGCCGCTACTCGCCGGACGCCAAGCAGCGCATGATCTACCTGCGCAACCTGCTGGCGGCCTACGAGATTCACGTTGCCGACTACTACCTGACCCGTCAGGCCTATGTCGCCGCCGCGAATCGTGGTCGTTACGTAGTGGAAAACTTCCAGGAAACCCCTTCGGTCGGTGACGGCCTGGCGGTGATGACAGAGGCCTACCAGCGTCTGCACCTGGATGATCTGGCCAACACCAGCCTCGAAACCCTGAAACTCAACTACCCGAAACACCCAAGCCTGGTGGACGGTCAGTTCGTGCCATCGGTGGCCGAAGCCGACAACCGTTCGTGGTTGAGCAAGGCGACCCTGGGCCTGATCGAATCCCGTCCACCGCTGCCGCCGGGCGAAACCCGCGCCAACCAGGACGTGCAGAAGCAGTTCCAGGACGCCAAGGACGCGATTCCGAGCGATCTCAAGCCTAAAGACGAAAATGGCGACGTGATCGAAGAAGAACATAAGTCCGAAGCCAACAACAGCGACCGCTCGTGGTTCAGCCACATGACCTTCGGCGTGTTTGACTGACACGTCGGGTGGTACAAAAAGGAGCCTTTCGAGGCTCCTTTTTTATGGGCTCGATTATTACGCTGTGCGCTGGTCATGTCCTTGGCTAAACTGGCTAATCACTCGTCAAATAGCAGCTCATCATGCTTCGTTTACTGTTCTGGATCGCCCTGATTGCCGCTGCAGTATGGTTCTGGCGCAAGTTCAAGGGATCGTCTACAAATCCCAAGTCCCCTGCCGAGCTGGAAGCGGCCCCTATGGTCCGCTGCGCCCATTGCGGCGTACACCTGCCCCGGGACCGCGCGCTGAACCTTCAACAACAGTGGTATTGCAGCCAGGCTCACCTTGAGCAAGGCCCGGGCTCCAGTGATCGCTGAGACGTCCAGTCCCGGCAGCAAACAGGCCCTGCGACTGCTGCGCCTCTATCATCTTTACCGTTTGAGCGTCGGCATCACCCTGGTGCTGTTGATCGCCAGCAACATGGACAACCAGCTGCTGACGTTCGCCAATGACAACCTGCTGCGCAGTGGCAGTTGGTTATACCTGGTGCTGAATATCCTGCTGGTGGTGTTCCTCGAGAACACCCGACGCCCGGCGCAACTGTTCAGCCTGGCGCTGACCGACGTCCTGCTGCTGTGCGGTCTGTTCTACGCCGCTGGCGGTGTGGCCAGCACCATCGGCAACCTGCTGATCGTATCGGTAGCCATCAGCAACACCTTGTTGCGAGGGCGCATCGGCCTGTTGATTGCCGCCGTCGGCGCGCTCGGTATCGTGGGGCTGAGCTTCCTCCTGAGTTTCAGCCATCCCGCTACCCCCAATGATTACTTGCAAGCCGGCACGCTTGGCGCCCTGTGTTTTGCTGCGGCATTGCTGGTGCAAGGGCTGATCCGACGCCTGGAAGTCAGCGAAACCCTGGCCGAACGACGGGCCAGCGAAGTCGTCGGTCTCGAAGCCCTCAACGCACTGATCCTGCAACGCATGCGTACCGGAATCCTGGTACTCGACGACCAGCGGCGGGTTCA
This sequence comes from Pseudomonas sp. ZS1P83, assembly GCF_054897825.1. NCBI lineage: Bacteria > Pseudomonadati > Pseudomonadota > Gammaproteobacteria > Pseudomonadales > Pseudomonadaceae > Pseudomonas > Pseudomonas sp. ZS1P83. The sequence goes on along the minus strand of NZ_CM142706.1, from coordinate 87,631 downwards.
ATTGGCCAACCACAGCGCCTTGAACCTGTTAGGCAGGGAAAGTCTTGAAGGCCAGCTGATCGACGACTACTCACCCGCCCTGGTCGAACGCCTGCAACTGTGGCTCAACAACCCGACGCTGCGCCCCCAGAGCTTGAAAGTCGCCAGCAGTGGCCTGGAGTTGCAACCGAGCTTCATTGCCCTGGACCAAAGCCCACACCACCAGACCCTGGTCTTTCTCGAAGACCTCGCGCAAATCGCCCAACAGGCCCAACAACTGAAGTTGGCCGCCCTCGGTCACCTGACCGCCGGTATCGCCCATGAAATCCGCAATCCACTGGGCGCCATTAGTCATGCCGCGCAGCTTTTACAAGAATCAGAGGAACTGAACAGCGCGGATCGACGTCTGACACAGATTATTCAAAACCACTCTCAACGAATGAATCGGGTAATCGAAAACGTTCTGCAACTGTCCCGCCGCCAGCAAACCGTGGCGCAACGGCTCGATCTGAAGTCGTGGCTGGAACAGTTCGTCAACGAAACCCGCGAGGGGGCGTCCGAACATCAGCAGATTCATCTGCGCATCGGCTCAGGAGACTTCAAAACCCTGATGGACCCCAATCAGCTGACCCAGATTCTCGACAATCTGTTGCGCAACGCCTGGCGCCATAGCGCCTTGAATCACGACCCGGCGCAGGTCTGGCTCGAGTTGTTTGTCGATCCGGATAGTCAACTGCCGATCCTCGAGGTCTTGGACAATGGCCCCGGCGTGACACCGGAGCATCAAGTGCACTTGTTCGAACCGTTCTTCACGACAAGCACCCAAGGCACCGGCCTAGGGCTTTATCTGTCCCGTGAGCTGTGCGAAAGCAACCAGGCCCGCCTAGACTTCAAACCACACCAAGGCGGCGGCTGCTTTCGCATCACCTTTGCTCACGGACGGAAACAAGGTTGAACATGAGCCCACAGCAAAAAGTCCTGATCGTCGACGACGAACCGGATATCCGCGAACTCCTGGAAATCACCCTGGGACGGATGAAACTCGACACCTTCAGTGCCCGCAACCTCGGCGAAGCCCAGGCCCTGCTGACGCGGGAGACGTTCGACCTGTGCCTGACCGACATGCGCCTGCCGGACGGCACCGGCCTTGAGCTGGTGCAATACATCCAGCAACGCTACCCACAAGTACCGGTGGCAATGATCACCGCGTATGGCAGCTTGGAAACGGCGATCAACGCCCTCAAGGCTGGCGCCTTCGACTTCCTGACAAAACCGGTGGACCTCACCCGCCTTCGGGAGCTGGTCAGTAGCGCGCTGCGTTTGCCTGCGTCAGGCGGCACCGGCACCGCCATCGATCGCCGGCTGCTGGGTGACTCACTGCCCATGCGTGCCCTGCGCAAACACATCGACAAACTGGCCCGCAGCCAGGCGCCGGTGTACATCAGCGGCGAATCCGGCAGCGGTAAGGAATTGGTCGCGCGACTGATCCACGAGCAAGGACCGCGGGCCCGCCAACCGTTTATCCCTATCAACTGCGGAGCGATTCCGTCTGAATTGATGGAGAGCGAATTTTTCGGCCATCGCAAAGGCAGCTTCAGCGGTGCTATCGAAGACAAACCCGGACTGTTCCAGGCCGCCCATGGCGGCACCCTGTTCCTCGACGAAGTGGCTGATTTGCCGCTGGCGATGCAGGTCAAACTGCTACGGGCAATACAGGAAAAAGCCGTTCGCGGTGTCGGCGATCAGCAGGAAACCGTGGTCGATGTACGCATCCTTTGCGCCACCCACAAAGACCTCGACGGCGAAGTCGCCGCCGAACGCTTTCGCCAGGATTTGTACTACCGGTTGAACGTGATTGAACTACGGGTGCCGCCCTTGCGCGAACGCCGTGACGACATCGAATCGCTCGCCAGCCATGTGCTCAAACGCCTGGCCATCAGCACCGGCCAACCCGCCGCAAAACTCCACCCGGATGCCCTCGACGCGCTGAAAAGTTATCGCTTCCCCGGCAACGTGCGGGAACTGGAGAACATGCTCGAACGGGCTCACACCTTGTGCGAAAACAAGCAGATCGAAGCCAGTGACCTGCGACTGGCCGAAGGCAACTGCAACCCGGAAGGTGGTGTGCCGGACCTGACGCAGATCGACAATCTGGAAGACTACCTGGAAAACGTCGAACGCAAACTGATCCTCCAGGCCCTGGAAGAAACTCGCTGGAACCGCACGGCGGCGGCTCAGCGGTTGAGCCTTTCATTCAGGTCGATGCGCTACAGGCTCAAAAAACTTGGATTGGATTGAGGGCCCCATCGCGAGCAAGCTCGCTCCCACAGGGTTTAGTGGTGTGCACATAATCTGAACACACCGCGGATCAACTGTGGGAGCGAGCTTGCTCGCGATGGCGATAGGGCAAGCAATCAATATCTAACGGTTAAATACGCCCAACCGGCGCATACGGTGCCGGATCAATGATCGGCTCACGTCCCAACATCACATCCGCAAACAACTGACACGACGCCGGCGCCAGCACCAAGCCGTTACGGTAATGCCCGCAGTTGAGCCAAAGCCCTTCGAACCCCGGCACCCGACCGATGTAGGGAATGCCTTCCGGCGAGCCCGGTCGCAACCCGGCCCAGTGCCCCACGATTTCGGCATCCGCCAGTGCAGGAATCAACTCCACCGCCGACGCCTTCAGGCTCTCCAGGGCAGATTCGGTCGGCGTCTTGTCGAAGCCTTCATGCTCCAGTGTACTGCCGATCAGAATGTGCCCATCGCGCCGAGGAATCGCGTAACGCCCCTTGGCCAGGATCATGCTAGGCAGGAAATCCGCGGCGCATTTATAGAGAATCATCTGCCCTTTCACCGGCTCGACCGGCAGGTCCAGGCCCAGGATTTTAAGTAAATCACCGCTCCAGGCACCCGCGGTCAAAACCACCTGGTCGCCGTGAATAGCACCCGCGGAGGTCTGCACCCCGACCACCGAAGCGCCTTCACAGATAAAGCCGCTGACTTCGCACTGCTCATGAATCGTCACGTTCGGCAGTGCAAGTAACGCCGCCTTGAGGGACTTCACCAGCCGCGGATTGCGCACATTGGCCACATCGGCCATGTAGATCGCCCGGGAAAAACCCGCGCCCAATACCGGCACCGCGTCATGAGTCGCCGAGATATCCACAGCCCGCAACGGACGGTTTTCCCGCTCGGCCCAGGCCAGCGCCTCGGCCTCATCGTCCAGGTCCAGCCAATACAACCCGGTGGTATGCACTTCAGGATCGACACCGGTGTCTGCAAACAGTCGCTCACCCAGCTGTGGATAAAAATCCTGGGACCAATGCGCCAACGCGGTGACCGCCGGGCTGTAGCGCCACGGGTAGAGCGGCGAAACAATACCGCCGCCAGCCCAGGACGATTCCTGACCAACGCTCGAGCGATCCAGCAGCACAACGCTTTGCACTTCGGACGCGAGATTGAACGCTGTCAGGAGGCCAATCACACCGCCGCCGACAATCACCACTTGCTGTTGCCTGGTCATGTTCTGATCCAACCGTTAAATAGACAGAGGGCACAAAAGGCGCCCGAAAAAGAAACTCAGCGACCCCAGCACTCCTTGGTCGCGGCCGTCGCATTGACCATGCTTCTCACGCCAGTGTTGGTGATGGTGAAATCACCGCATTTGTCAGCTGCCATGGCCTTGCCGGCCTTGCGCACCGCCGTCAGCAGGAAGGTCTGATCGGTCAGGGTCGGGGTGATGGTGTAAAAGTCATTGCCGGCGCTCAGGCCGGTGGCATTGGTGTAGACATTATTCTTCGAATAGTAGCGTTCAAGGATCTGCGCCTGCTCGGAGAGCAGCCCGGCGACTTCAGTGCGTCGGCCCTTTTTCACATACTCGGTGAGGCTTGGGTAGCCAATGGTTATGACGATCCCGATGATCGCAATCACGATCATGATTTCGATCAGGGTAAAACCTCGGTTGGATCTGCGCATGCCTCAACTCTCACTTACTGTATTTGTCGCCACATGATGCGACGGTTGACACCACCGCCGGGCTTTTCCACCAGCGAGTTCACGCCGCCACCGGAGTCGCTCACGATCTTGCGGGACGCATTGTTGACGATCGCGTTGAGCGTCGGAATACCACCGGTGAAAATCACCCCGCTGGAAATCGAATCCTTGATGTCGACCAGCCCGTCGCCATTGGTGTCGAGCACCGCGTAGTTGAGCATCTTACCGCTGAATGCATCCAACTCGACCAGTTTGCCGGTACCGGAACTGGCGCAAGGATCGGTGGTGTCCACGCTGGCCGTGGTAAACACGATCCGTCCGAACACCAGATTGGCCTGATTGATCACCCGCTCACCGGTCAATACGTTGTTGTAAACCAATGGCAGATACCAGCCCTTCTTTGCCGGATAGGTCACCTCATTCTGGCTGGTGGTGATGAATTGTCCGCTGCTGCCCGAGAACACACCGGTCACCGCTTGGGCCTGCAAACTGGACGTTGTGATTTGCCCGGAGCCACCTTCCGCATCCCACACTGCATAGAACGCCTGCAGATCCTTGTTGGTTTTGTCGACGGTTTCGTTGAATTTGCCGGTGCCGAAAAATACCACTTTTCCACCCAGGGAATTGTCCGCAAGCAACGGCTGCGCGGTGATCGGTTGTGTCGCACCACCCGGTGCCGTGAACAACGGCTTGCCGGAAAACGCCACGCCCCAGGTGTCCGTGGTGGTGGCGCTCAAATCAAACTTCCATAGTCGTCCTTTCAAGTCTCCGCCATAAGCAGCTTGCACCACGTTCTGCGAGTTGACCTTGAGTTTCACCGAGGACAGACCGTTGGTGGTCTCCGTGCTGTCAACGACGATTTTCTTGATCAATGATCCATCCCGCAGATCCACCACATACAACGCCGCCACGCCTGAACTGCTGCCATAGCCGTTGGAAATGAACGCCGCCCAACGACCATCCGCCAAGCGTGCCACTTCCGGTCGTGCGTAGGCATAACCCAGATCATTGAAAACGTTCGCCGTATTTGCTGTGGACGGTGCGCTGATCTCCCACAACGCCTTGGTCACGTTACCGGCCGAGGCGTCGAACAACTGCAACGCGTAGAAGGTCCTGCCCCCCGCCCCTGTTCCACCCAATGCCAGGGTCTTCCAGGCGCTGTTGAGTTGCGCATCGAATACCGCGACCTGACCGTCAACCAGAAATTTGTGGCTGACGCCGTTGATGTAATTGGTGTCGGCGATCAAACGCAGCGAAGGCAACACACTGGAAGGCATGTAGGCATAACGCCTGACACCGTTGGCCGAGTTGACGACGTTCACAAAACCGTCGTTGGCGTTCACCACCAGGCTGGCATTCATGTTGGCGGCTTTGGTGGCCAGGTAGGTGCTGTAGGTAGTATCCCCCACCAGATCGGACGCGGTTTGGTCCGTGGGCGCGGCCAGCACGAGTGGCGAATTGACAATGTCGCCGAGCAACACGCTACGCGCTTTCAACCCGGTTTTGTTGGTGCCCTTGCTCCACTCCACCAGATCGCTGCCCGTGATCCCGATGGGCAAGTTCAGGCTGAGGGAAATTTGCTGGGTCGGGGAAAAATTGCCGTAGGCCAGAGTGACAGCGGCGTTGGTCAGGGTGTTCCAGGACTGGTAGGTCGGCGCAGTAGCACCGGGCACGATAGTGGTATCGGTCGTCCATAGCACCGCGGCCATGTTAACCGCGCCCGCCGATGTGAAGCCAAGGGATTTGATGGTGCCCCGCCAGTCCTTGGGGTCGTAGGTGGTCTGGAAATAGGTTGAGTTGCTGGCGAGAGTGGTGCCGCTGGTAACGCCGCTGCCACCTGAGCCGGCCTTGGCGGTGAGGTCGCTCAAGGCTGCAGCCAGTGCACTGATGAGTTCCGCGCTATCGCTCGCCTGGTAGTACCGGCCCTGTCCGTAGGTCGCCGCATCCAACAACATCTGGTTAGCGACGGCAAAACCCACGGTGTAGGTGTTCATGTTCTGCTTGGGAAAATCCACCTCGTTCCAGCTTTTACCCGCGGCATCTGTCCCTGTGGAGCGCATGTCGATGTCGAAGGCGAACTTGGCGATGTCATCCAGGTACAGGGTGTCGCCCTCATCGTCGCCGGAGAGGTTGTCGCCATCGTTATTGCTGATCCCGTCCCAGTTCGGTAACCGACTGCCACCCAGCGGATCGTTGGTCGGAAAGGTTCGGTCGTAGGTCGGCAGACCATCGGTAATCACCACCCCGTAATTTTTCTGGCAACGGTACTGAATCGGACTGGTGTAGGTGGTGGGCGTCGAGTTGTTGTATGGCGCCATGCCACGGAAATAGCGGGTGATTTCGTAATAGGCTTCTGCCAGCGGTGTATTGGCTTCCGCGCTCAGTTCATCGATCGCGTCGATCAGTGCGTTGTAGTTGGTATTGGCCTGAGCCTGGGTCACGGTGCCGCTGACCGCTGACATATCACTGACCGAACGGGCAATGTAACCGCCGTCATTCTTGTGGTTGCCGACCGCCAGATTGAACGTCGACAGGCCGATGCGCAGCGCGCGGTTGCCGGCCACCAACATCTTGGAAACGTTGCGCGCCACGTTTATCCGGTAATCATTGGGGATCGAGCCATCAGTGAAATCCCGATCTGAATTGTTGGCCAGACTTATCAGATAGGACAAGTAATTTGCCGTATACCGCGTGTCCTCGCTCCCCACCGGATCGGGAAGTTTGAGGCAAAGCGAATCCGGACCGGAAGAGCTGTTGTTATAAAAGCCGTACCATCCTTTCGAACATTTTCCTCGAGTCAAACTCGACAAAGCAATATTGGTATCGGTCATATCAAGCTCGCGGCCTTTCGAGCACGAACCATTCGAGAGGCAAATAGTCACTGTGGGGCGTGCGACCGTCGGGTCGAAGCCTGCCGCCCAGATAATGTTGTTCATACTCCCCGAGTCGTCGAGCAACAGCATCACATTGGGTGCGACAGCGGCGGCGCTCAACAGCGGCGAATCCGAGGGCGTGAAGGCGTAAGTCGGCGCGGCCAGATAAAGGCTCAACGCCGCGCCGCAGAACAGCTGAAATAACCAACGGCGCCAGCCTGTGCGGGCCTCAGTACTTCGCATAGATACTCTCCACCACACTGCGCGAGCTGCCTACGATACCCACAGCGGTCACCCGGTACAGCGTTGCCGACGTGTTGCTCGGCACGTTCACGGCCGTCAGGGTGGTGCCAATGTTCTGCACCCCATAAAAGCCGTTGCCGGAGGCGATCCAGGTCACCCCCGAGGTGGAATTGAACCCCGCGGCGGTGAGGACCGACGCTTCGGCCGGCGGCGCGCATTGGCTGGTACCGCTGCAAACCGGCAATGAATAGGTGTCCAGTTGCACCGCGCTTTCGCCAATGCGCAACGCCGCCTCCGCGCCCTGGAACGACTGGTTGCGCAGGATCACGCTGCCGGCCATTTTTTCCTGCAGGGTGGCGTTTTGCATCGATGAAAGGCCGATCAGTGTCAGCAACAGAAGGAACACCAGGCTGACCAACAGCGCCATGCCGCGCTGGGAGTGAGGGGGCTCGAAAGAAATACTCATCGGCCCTCCCCTCATGGCAAGCGGTTGCGCAGAGCGGCAACCACGTTAAAGGTTTGATTGCGTACCCGGTTGTTCGGGTCGGTGAGAGTCAACGTCAGGCGTACGCTGCGGATTCGAGCAGGGTCCGACGGATTGCTGCTGTAGCTGGAAGCGGACGCATCGGTAGCCGAACCAGCAAGACCGAAGCTCACGTCGAAGGCACTGACGTTGTCGACCAGCACCGCTTGGGTAGGCGTGGTGCCGCTTCCCATCGTCAGCTGATTGTTCTTAAGGCTGTAAACCAGTCGCCGAATCGGAAACGCCAACTGTCCCGATGCAGGAACCTGCAAATTTGAATAAGCCGTCGCCGTGTTTCGACAATCGGAGACCACCGTCCAGGTCGGCGTACCGCCACCCGCTCCCACATCGGCGGTCACCAAGGTCAGCTTGAGATTGGCATTGTCCCAACTGATCGGCGTTACCTGGCTGGCATTGAAACTCCCCCCGGCGCTTACGTCAGTGATCGTTCCCAGACAACCAAACATCCCCACCATGCGAATTTCCTGAATCATTTTGCTCAGCACAAATCGAGCATCTTCCTGCATGTTGGCCGACGCGTTTTGGCTGACGTAGGTGTTCTTGGCCGCAATGAAAATCTGCGCCACACCGAGCACCACGACCAGGCTCAACGCCAGGGCGATCAGCATTTCGATCAGGCCGAAACCTCGATTGAGCCGGTTCATGGCGTCGCCACCGGATCGACGGCGGCGCGACTGGTCAGCACAAAGCTGCGACGCGAATCGGCGGTATTGACAGCCCGTGAGTCATCCCAGGTGATGGTGATGGTGTACACCCGCTGATTGAGCATAACGCTGCCAGTAGCCGTGGCGCCGCCGAAATTGACGATGTTGGTCGTGAAGTCGTAGAGGTCCTGATCCCGGGCGACGCTCACGTTGCCCGAGGTCGGTGGCGTGACGGTGTAGTCGGCGCCGGAGTTGGCGCGAATGCGGTCCATCATGTCGTAGGCGATAAAACTGGCCTGGCTGGTCATCCGCGAGCTGTCAGTGTACTTCAGCGCATTGAGCTGAATCGCCGCCGCCCCCAACAGCCCAACACCCAGAATCAACAACGCAACCAAGACTTCGATCAGCGTCATGCCCTCCTGTGCACGCTTGCTCCATCCCCTCATCCGCAACTTCCACCCAATAGAATTCGTCCGTTCAAACATACATTCAGCGTCCTGCTTTGCGCCCCCAGTACATAGCTGATCACTACCGACGTGGACGGTGCCGACAAACCACCCAGATTGTTGAAATCGATGGCGGTCACTCCTGAGGTTAGCGTCAGAGTCGCCCCGCTGCTCATCGCTGGAACAACCCGCAATACTTTGGCCAATTTGCCAGTACCGTCATAGACCGATAGATCCCCGGTCCAGGCACCGTCTTCCGCCGTTGGGCGAACCCGGGTAGTGACACCCCGATCGATCGCCTCGAGCCGGGCGAAATTCAGACCTCGTTGCAGATCGCCGATTTCGGTGTCGGCCTTGGTGATTTGCACCGAACGGGTAAATGCCGGTACGGCCAGAGTGATCAGGACCAGAAATACTGCGAGCGCGACCAGCAACTCGATCAGCGTGAAACCTTTTGTACGATGATCCATCGGTGCCCTCCGTTGCCGTCGGCTATACCTGCTTCTACACGCTAGAACATTCGACCGGCAGATGTTCGGTTGTTTTGCCAATACTCGCGCAGGGATCGCGCGGGCCGCAGCACTCCAGGGAGGGAGATGACATGCATCAGCGAGGTTTCAGCCTGATCGAACTGCTCATGGGACTGACAATTGTCGGAATTGTTCTGCAACTTGTCAGTCCGGCGTCCGCAGCACTGACTGAATCGAACCATCGCGAGCAGGCGGCGCAGTTGCTTATCGGCGGTATACGCAACGCCAGAACCGTTGCCATCACACATAACCAGAGCGTCGTGATCCACGGCATCAACGGCGACTGGAGTCAGGGCTGGCGGATCATTCTGGATATCAGTGGTAAAGGGGCAGAGGACAACAGCAATCCGCTGCTGGTTGAGCGCGCGATTGGCGCTCGGGTACCGATTATCGGCAATTGGCCGGTCAGGCGATACATACGTTTCAACAGTATTGGCGAGCCACAGATGCCCGGACGGGCCTTTCAAGCAGGGACATTGCACATTTGCGCAGCCCGCGAACCGCTCACTCAGCTTCAGGTGGTGCTGGCCGCTACGGGCCGAGTCAGCCTGCGCAGCCATAAGGCTGAGCAGGCGCTATGCCCTGGGGGCAAAGGCGTTAAAGCAGGGAGCGCACGCGCAACTCTTTAGGCATGGAGAAGGTGATGTTCTCCTCGCGACCGGCCAGTTCATCGGCACCGGTAGCGCCCCACGCCTGCAACTGCTGGATCACGCCACGCACCAGAACTTCTGGCGCGGAGGCGCCAGCGGTGATGCCGATTCGCTCGACACCCTCGAACCAGCTCTTTTGCAGGTCTTCGGCACCGTCGATCAGGTAGGCCGGGGTGGCCATGCGCTCGGCCAGCTCACGCAAGCGATTGGAGTTGGAGCTGTTCGGGCTGCCGACCACCAACACCACGTCGCATTCGTCGGCCAGTTGCTTGACCGCGTCCTGACGGTTTTGCGTGGCGTAGCAGATGTCGTCCTTGCGCGGGCCACCGATCGCCGGGAAGCGCGTACGCAGTGCGTCGATGACGCGACTGGTATCGTCCATGGACAGGGTGGTCTGGGTCACGAACGCCAGTTTTTCAGGGTTGTTCACCTGCAACGCGGCGACGTCTTTCTCGTCTTCGACCAGATAGATCGCGCCACCGTTGCTGCCATCGTACTGGCCCATGGTGCCTTCGACTTCCGGATGACCGGCGTGGCCGATCAGGATGCATTCACGGCCGTCGCGGCTGTAGCGCGCCACTTCGATGTGCACCTTGGTCACCAACGGACAGGTAGCGTCGAACACTTTCAGACCACGACCAGCGGCTTCGGTACGCACCGCCTGGGAAACGCCGTGGGCACTGAAGATCACGATGACGTCGTCTGGCACCTGATCCAGTTCTTCGACGAAGATCGCTCCACGAGCACGCAGGTCTTCGACGACGAATTTGTTGTGGACCACTTCGTGGCGCACGTAGATCGGCGGCCCGAAGACCTCCAGTGCACGATTGACGATTTCGATCGCCCGGTCCACACCGGCGCAGAAGCCACGGGGGTTGGCGAGTTTGATTTGCATGCTGTGCCTCGTGTCTTGCGCGCAAGAAGTTAGATCGTTACAACCCTGTAGGAGCGAGGCTTGCCCGCGAAGGCGTAATCACAGTCAATATCAATGTTGACTGATCTACCGCTTTCGCGAGCAAGCTCTGCTCCTACTTTGGACCCTATTCAGTCAGTTACAACGATTTGACGTTGATGATCTCGACGTCAAAGGTCAATGTCTTGCCGGCCAACGGGTGGTTGAAGTCGATGGTCACTTGCTCGTCATCAAATTCCTTCACTACACCGGGCAACTCAGTATTGGCCGCATCGTTAAAGATCACCAGCAAGCCAGGCGACAGTTCCATGTCTTTGAACTGCGAGCGCGGGATGATCTGTACGTTCTGCGGGTTGGGTTGGCCAAAAGCGTTTTCCGGCTGAATCGTCAGCGTACGCTTGTCGCCAGCCTTGAAGCCGAACAGCGCTGCTTCGAAACCTGGCAACAGGTTGCCGTCGCCGACCTTGAAAGTCGCCGGGGCTTTGTCGAAGGTGCTGTCGACGGTGTCGCCGTTCTCCAGGCGCAGTGCAAAGTGCAAGGTGACTTCCGTGTTCTGGCGGATGCGTTGCTCAGCCAATACCTGTTCAGTCATGAACGGCTTCTCCAGTCTTTTTACTTTTGAACATATCCAGCGCAAGCATCACGGCACCGACACTAATTGCACTGTCGGCAAAGTTGAACGCCGGGAAATACCAGCGGTTCTGCCAATGCACCAGAATGAAATCGATCACATGGCCCAGGGCAATGCGGTCATACAGATTGCCCAGCGCGCCACCCAGCACCAGCGCCAGGGCGATGGCCAACCAGGTTTCGTTGCGGCCCAGGCGTTTAAGCCAGACCACCAGCACCGCACTGACCACGACCGCGATCAGTGCAAACAGCCAGCGCTGCCAGCCGGAGCTGTCGGCCAGGAAGCTGAACGCCGCGCCGGTGTTGTAGGCCAGGGTCCAGCTGAACAAATCGGGGATCACCACGATTTGCTGGTACATCTCGAGCTTGCCTTCAAAGTAGAACTTGCTGGCCTGGTCAATGACCAGGACCAGCAGGCTCAACCAAAGCCAGCTCAGCCGTCCGAAACGGCCAGCCGCATTAGGCATAATGACGAACCTCGCCCGCGCCGCTGATGTTGTCGACGCAACGACCGCAGATTTCCGGATGCTCCGGGTTCACGCCAACGTCTTCACGGCAGTGCCAGCAACGTGCGCACTTGGCGAAGGCCGATTTGACGATCTTCAACTTCAGGCCGCTGACTTCGGTGACTACGGCATCGGCCGGGGCCTGTACGAACGGCGCAACGCTGGCGGTCGAAGTGATCAGAACGAAACGCAGTTCGTTGCTCAGCTTGGCCAGGTCGGCGCTCAGCGCCTCTTCGGCGAACAGCGTCACTTCGGCTTGCAGGTTGCCACCGACGGCCTTGGCCGCGCGCTGGATTTCCATTTCCTTGTTGACCGCGACCTTCACCGCCATGATCCGCTCCCAGTAGGCGCGGTCCAGTTCGACGCCTTCCGGCAGCTCGGTCAGGCCTTCGTACCAGGTGTTGAGCATCACGGATTCGTTACGCTCGCCCGGCAGGTATTCCCACAGTTCGTCGGCGGTGAACGCCAGGATCGGCGCGATCCAGCGCACCAGCGCTTCGCTGATGTGGTACAGCGCGGTTTGCGCCGAACGGCGGGCCTTGCTGTTGGCGCCAGTGGTGTACTGACGGTCCTTGATGATGTCCAGGTAGAAACCGCCCAGCTCCTGCACGCAGAAGTTGTGGATCTTGGAGTAGACGTTCCAGAAACGGTACTCACCGTAGTGCTCTTGCAACTCGCGTTGCAGCAGCAGGGTGCGGTCCACGGCCCAACGGTCCAGCGCCAGCATTTCTTCGGCCGGCAGGATGTCGGTGGCCGGGTTGAAGCCGGTCAGGTTCGAGAGCAGGAAGCGCGCGGTGTTACGGATACGCCGGTAGGCGTCCGCACTGCGTTGCAGGATCTGCTCGGAAACCGCCATTTCACCCGAGTAATCGGTGGAAGCGACCCACAGACGCATGATGTCGGCGCCCAGCGTGTCGTTGACCTTTTGTGGCGCGATCACGTTGCCCAAGGACTTGGACATCTTGCGACCGGACTCGTCGACGGTGAAGCCGTGAGTCAGCAGCTCGCGGTACGGCGCGTGATTGTCGATGGCGCAACCGGTCAGCAGCGACGAGTGGAACCAGCCACGGTGTTGGTCCGAACCCTCCAGGTACAAGTCGGCACGCGGGCCGGTCTCGTGGCCCATCGGGTGCGAACCGCGCAGGACATGCCAGTGCGTGGTGCCCGAATCGAACCAGACGTCCAGGGTGTCGCTGATCTTGTCGTACTGCGGCGCTTCGTCACCGAGCAACTCGGCGGCGTCCATTTTGAACCAGGCTTCGATGCCTTCGACTTCGACGCGCTTGGCGACTTCTTCCATCAGCTCGGCGGTACGTGGGTGCAGCTCGCCGCTTTCCTTGTTCAGAAAGAACGGGATCGGCACGCCCCAGTTGCGCTGACGGGAGATGCACCAGTCCGGACGGTTGGCAATCATCGAGTGCAGGCGTGCCTGGCCCCAGGCCGGAACGAACTTGGTCTCTTCGATGGCTTTGATCGCGCGCTTGCGCAGGGTGTCGCCGGTCACTGGTTCTTTGTCCATGCCGATGAACCACTGCGCGGTGGCGCGGTAGATCAGCGGAGTCTTGTGACGCCAGCAGTGCATGTAACTATGTTCGATGGTTTCGGTGTGCAGCAACGCGCCGATTTCCGACAGCTTGTCGACGATGGCCGGATTGGCCTTCCAGATGAACTGGCCGCCGAAGAACTCCAGCGACGTCGCGTAGACGCCGTTGCTCTGTACCGGACTGAGGATGTCGTCGTTGACCATGCCGTATTTCTTGCAGGTCACGAAGTCGTCCACGCCATAGGCCGGTGCGGAGTGAACCACGCCGGTGCCAGCGCCCAGCTCAACGTACTCGGCCAGGTATACCGGCGACAGACGGTCGTAGAACGGGTGACGGAAGTTGATCAGTTCCAGCTCTTTACCGGTGGTGGTCGCGATGACCGAGCCTTCCAGGCTGTAACGGGCCAGGCACGACTCGACCAGTTCTTCAGCCAGCACCAGCAGTTTGTCGCCGACGTCGACCAGGGCATAGTTGAATTCCGGGTGAACGTTCAGCGCCTGGTTAGCCGGAATGGTCCACGGGGTGGTGGTCCAGATCACGATCGAAGCAGGTTTGCCCAGCGACGGCAGACCGAAAGCGGCAGCCAGCTTGGCTTCGTCGGCAATCGGGAAGGCCACGTCGATGGTCGAGGACTTTTTGTTCTCGTACTCGACTTCCGCTTCAGCCAGGGCCGAACCGCAGTCGAAGCACCAGTTCACCGGCTTCAGGCCCTTGAACACAAAACCGCCCTTGACGATTTCAGCCAGAGCGCGGATTTCACCGGCCTCGTTTTTGAAGTCCATGGTCTTGTACGGGTTGGCAAAGTCGCCCAACACGCCCAGACGGATGAATTCGGACTTCTGGCCTTCGATCTGCTCAGTGGCATAGGCACGGCACAGTTCGCGGGTCTTGTCCGCGCCCAGATTCTTGCCGTGGGTCACTTCGACTTTGTGCTCGATCGGCAGACCGTGGCAGTCCCAGCCCGGAACATAAGGCGCATCGAAACCCGACAGGGTTTTCGAGCGGATGATCATGTCCTTGAGAATCTTGTTCAGCGCATGACCGATGTGAATCGTGCCGTTGGCGTACGGAGGACCGTCGTGCAGAACGAACTTCGGACGATCCTTGCCAATTTCGCGCAACTTACCGTACAGGCCAATGCTGTCCCAGCGCTGCAGAATCTGCGGTTCGCGCTGAGGCAGGCCGGCCTTCATTGGGAAGGCGGTGTCCGGAAGGTTTAGCGTGGCTTTATAGTCGGTCATTTAAGGCTCTTCATTAGCGATTGGCGCTAGGTGCGACAGGGCACGGGCGGCGGCAACATCCGCATTGATCGCCGTCTTAAGCGCCTCCAGAGAGGCGAAACGCTGCTCTTCACGCAGCTTGTGGTGGAAAACCACCGTCAAACGCCGGTCATACAGATCGCCGGCAAAATCTAAAAGATGCACTTCGAGGTGGGCTTTGCCATCACCTTGGACCGTTGGCCGCACGCCGATATTGGCGACGCCTGGCCAGGTCTTGCCGTCGATGTCGACGTTGACCAGGTAAACCCCGGTCAGCGGCACGCGACGACGCTTGAGTTGTATGTTGGCCGTAGGCGTACCCAATTGGCGCGCCAGCTTCTGACCATGCAGGACTCGCCCGGCAATCCGGAACGGACGACCAAGCAGCCGTTCAGCAAGCGCAAAATCGGCAGCGGCCAGGGCATTGCGGACCTGAGTGCTGCTGACGCGAATACCGTCCAGTTCCACGGTCTGCGCCGCTTCCACGGTAAAACCCTGAAGGACGCCAGCCTGTTGCAGGAAATCGAAATCCCCTACCCGGTCACAACCGAAACGGAAGTCGTCACCGACCTCCAGATGCTGAACCCCGAGGCCGTCCACCAGAATGGTGTCGACGAATTCGCTGGCGCTGAGCTTGCTCAGGCGCTGGTTGAAGGCCAGACACAGGACCCGGTCGACACCTTCCTCAGCCAGCAGCTGCAGTTTGTCCCGTAGCCGGGCCAGACGGGCCGGTGCCGTGTCAGGGGCGAAGAATTCTCGCGGCTGCGGCTCAAATATCACCACGCAGCTGGGCACGCCCAACTCGAGCGCACGCTCACGGAGCCTCGCCAGGATAGCCTGGTGGCCACGGTGAACACCGTCAAAGTTGCCAATAGTGGCGACACAGCCCCGATGCTGGGGGCGCAGGTTGTGGAGGCCTCGAACCAGCTGCATAACGCGCTTCTTGCTCATAAAGTGGTCGATTATAACCACACCCGGCGGCCGACGACAGGCAACACCGTAACCCAAAGTGATCGAGCCGACAAAACCGTCGATTCGCCCGTGTTTATCAAGGCAAGGACCTCAGCTCAATGTCTTGCGATTGAAGTCGCGCAAACGGAAGCCCATCAACAGCAACATGCCGAAATAAGCGACCACGCCAGCAGCAACCAGTGCGCCCAGACGCAGGAACCGTTCAAGCATATGGCCCTGATCCCACGGCGGCATGAAGTGCATTCCGACCAGTAGCACAACAGACATCACCAACACCGCGATCACTAGTTTGGCAGCGAACTTCGCCCAGCCCGGTTGCGGCTGATACATCTGCTGCTTGCGCAGTTGATAGAACAGCAGGCTGGCGTTAATGCACGCACCGATGCTGATGGCCAGTGCCAGACCGGCGTGGGCCAGCGGGCCGATCAATACCAGGTTGAACAATTGGGTAACGATCAGGGTGAAAATCGCGATTTTTACCGGCGTGCGGATGTTTTGTTGCGCATAAAAGCCCGGCGCCAGCACTTTGATCACGATAATCCCGAGCAAACCCACCGAATAAGCGATCAGCGCCCGTTGAGTCATGGAGGCGTCAAACGCGCCGAACTGGCCGTACTGGAACAGCGAAACGGTCAATGGCTCAGCGAGAATTCCCAGCGCCAGTGAGCACGGCAACACCAGCACGAAACACAGACGCAGGCCCCAATCGAGGATCCGCGAATATTCCTGGCGATCCTTGCTGGCGTAAGTCTTGGCCAGGGTCGGCAGGAGAATCGTACCCAGCGCCACACCCAGAACACCGGAGGGCAACTCCATCAAACGGTCGGCGTAGTACATCCAGGACACGGAACCGGCGACCAGGAACGAGGCAAAAATGGTATTGATGATCAGCGAAATCTGGCTCACGGACACGCCGAGAATCGCCGGAAGCATTTGCTTCATGACCCGCCACACGCCGCTGTCACGCAGGTTCAGTCGTGGCAACACCAGCAGGCCGATCTTCTTCAGGTGCGGCAGCTGATAGAGCAATTGCGCCAGACCGCCCACCAGTACTGCCCAGCCCAGCGCCATGACCGGCGGATCGAAATACGGTGTCAGGAACACCGAAAAGATGATCATGCTGACATTGAGCAGGGTCGGCACGAAGGCCGGCACCGAGAAACGGTTATACGTATTGAGGATCGCCCCGGCCAATGAAGACAGGGAGATCAGCAATATATAAGGAAAGGTCACGCGCAACAGGCTGGCCGTCAGCTCGAATTTTTCCGGCGTATCGGTGAAACCTGGCGCGGTCGCCCAGATGACCCACGGCGCGGCGATCATGCCCAAAGCGGTGACCAACGCCAGCACCAGCGTCAGCAGGCCCGATACGTAGGCAATGAAGGTTCGCGTCGCCTCCTCACCCTTCTGGCTTTTGTATTCAGCAAGAATCGGCACGAACGCCTGGGAAAAGGCTCCCTCGGCGAAGATCCGCCGCAGCAGATTTGGCAGTTTGAAGGCGATAAAGAAGGCGTCGGTCGCCATCCCCGCGCCAAATGTACGTGCGATAAGGGTGTCACGTACGAACCCCAGAATCCGGGAAAGCATCGTGATAGAGCTGACGGCGGCCAACGATTTGAGCAGATTCATTGAAAGAGTTTGTGCCTGTCGATAAACAGCAGGCGAACAAAGCGCCTACTTATGCGATACTCCGCGCCGCAGCAGCACAGAGCCAAAGCTCGCGAGTTTACAGGTCAAGCGCCGGAAATAAATATCCCGCCTCTTTATACCTACCACTTAGCGGAACGTCTCAACCGCCCTTGACAAGACATCAACTCATCGGCATGATTCGCGGCCTATTTTGTTTGCTATTTCCTAAAAAGTCTTTCGAGGAGCTCGACGGTGGCCAACACACCTTCCGCCAAAAAACGTGCAAAACAGGCTGAGAAGCGTCGCAGCCACAACGCCAGCCTGCGTTCCATGGTTCGTACCTACATCAAGAATGTAGTTAAAGCCATTGACGCAAAAGACGCTGAAAAAGCTCAAGCTGCTTACGTTCTGGCCGTGCCAGTTATCGACCGTATGGCCGATAAAGGCATCATCCACAAGAACAAGGCTGCTCGTCATAAGAGCCGCCTGAACGGTCACGTCAAGGCTCTGAACCTTGCTGTTGCCGCATAAGCGATAAGCTTGTTGAAAAACCGACCCCAGGGTCGGTTTTTTATTGCCTGCGATTTGAGTAAACGCAGCACAAAAAAAATGGGAAGGGCCAGGCCCCTCCCCTATTTTGATCTTCCTCAAATTACTGAGCGTGCGCCCACGGCAAAATTGGAATCGCCGTCACCGCATTCTGCGGACTGCCTTCGATCACCCGATCGCTGTAGACCAGGTACACCAGCGTATTGCGCTTCTTGTCGAGGAATCGCACCACCTGCATGGTCTTGAACACCAACGAAGTGCGCTCTTTGAACACCTCCTCGCCATCCTTCAACTCGCCTTTGAAGCTGATCGGCCCGACCTGACGGCAAGCGATAGACGCTTCAGCACGATCTTCAGCCAGCCCCAAACCACCCTTCACGCCGCCAGTCTTGGCTCGCGACAGGTAGCAGGTCACGCCCTCGACCTTTGGATCATCAAACGCTTCAACGACGATACGGTCGTTCGGGCCGACGAACTTGAACACCGTCGACACCTGACCAATCTCCTCGGCCGAGGCCAGCAGCGGCATCGCCAACAGCAGACCCAACAATCCTTTTGCTACGCGCATTCAGGTATTCCTTCAGACCAGAATCAGGTTATCGCGGTGAACCAGTTCAGGCTCCGCCATGTAACCCAACAGACCGACAATCGCCTCAGACGACTGACCGATGATTTTTTGTGCTTCCAGCGCACTGTAGTTGGCCAGGCCTCGGGCGATTTCACGACCGTCCGGCGCCACGCAAACCACCATCTCGCCACGACGGAAGCTACCCTGGACCCGCTTGACACCTACGGGCAGCAAACTTTTGTTGCCCTGGGACAGCGCCGTCACCGCACCAGCATCCAGCACGAGCGTGCCGCGGGTTTGCAGGTGCCCAGCCAGCCATTGCTTGCGCGCCGCCAGCATGCCGCGCTCGGGCGACAGCAAGGTGCCGATGCGCTCGCCCGCCTTGAGGCGATCCAGCACGCGCTCAATACGGCCGCCGACGATGATGGTATGCGCACCGGAACGAGCCGCCAGCCGCGCAGCGCGCAATTTGGTCTGCATGCCGCCACGACCCAGCGCGCCACCTGTACCGCCCGCTACCGCATCCAGTGCCGGATCATCGGCGCGCGCTTCGTAAATCAGATTGGCGTCAGGGTTGTTGCGCGGATCGGCGTCGAACATGCCGTCGCGATCGGTGAGGATCACCAGCAAGTCAGCTTCGACCAGGTTGGCTACCAGCGCCGCCAGGGTGTCGTTGTCACCGAAACGGATTTCGTCAGTGACCACAGTGTCGTTTTCGTTGATCACCGGGATAACTTTCAGCTCAACCAACGCTCGCAAGGTGCTGCGGGCGTTCAGGTAGCGCTTGCGGTCGGACAAGTCGTCGTGAGTCAGGAGAATCTGCGCGGTATGCCGGCCATGCTCGGCAAAGCTCGACTCCCAGGCCTGCACCAGGCCCATCTGACCGATGGCAGCAGCGGCCTGCAACTCGTGCATCGCACTGGGTCGTACGGTCCAGCCCAAGCGACTCATGCCAGCGGCCACCGCCCCGGAGGACACCAGCACCAGCTCGACGCCCGCCTCATGCAAAGCCACCATCTGCTGGACCCAAACACCCATTGCCGCGCGATCCAGGCCCTTGCCGTCCGCTGTCAGCAAAGCGCTGCCGATCTTCACGACCCAACGCTGCGCACCTGTCACCTTGCTCCGCATCATCTTCAACCCTAGCTTGAGGACAGCGCGACCCAGCGCTGCCCGTGACGTTATTCGTGACTACCGATTTCCAGATACTAAAACGCCGCTCTGGTGAGCGGCGTTTAAGTTTATCGCAACGAATCAGTCACGCACGTAAATGATTTCCGGACCGTCTTCGTCATCCACATCTTCTTCATCCCAATCATCGTCGCCGATATCGTGGACCGACTTCACGCCGCTACGACGCAGGGCACGCTGGTCATCCAGCGCCTGCAGCTGAGCACGGGCTTCGTCTTCGATGTGCTGATCGAGCTCGGCCAACTCTTCTTTGTAGACCGGGTCGTTAGCCAGGCGATCGGCACGATCCTCCATGTAACGCATGATGTCGTGGCAAAGACGCTCAGTGCCCAGCTTGGAGATGGCCGAGATCACGTAGACCGGACCGGTCCATTCCAGGCGATCAACGATCTCCTTGACGCGAGCATCGTGCTCTTCTTCAAGGATCTGGTCGCACTTGTTCAGCACCAACCAACGATCACGCTCAGCCAGGGACGGGCTGAACTTGGTCAGCTCGCTGACGATCACTTCAGCGGCATCCGGGGCGCTGGCGTCATCGAGCGGCGCCATGTCCACGAGGTGCAACAGCAGACGCGTACGCGACAAGTGCTTGAGGAAACGAATTCCCAGACCCGCACCATCGGAAGCGCCTTCGATCAGACCCGGAATGTCCGCGACCACAAAGCTTTTCCAGCGATCGACACTGACCACACCCAGGTTCGGCACCAACGTGGTGAACGGGTAGTCGGCGACTTTCGGCTTGGCGGCCGACACCGAACGAATGAAGGTACTTTTGCCAGCATTCGGCAAACCCAGCAGACCGACGTCAGCCAACACCTTCATTTCCAGCTTCAGATCACGCGCCTCACCCGGTTTGCCCGGAGTGGTCTGACGCGGAGCACGGTTGGTACTGGACTTGAATCGGGTGTTACCCAGACCGTGCCAGCCGCCGTGCGCGACCAACAGCTTTTGACCGGCCTTGGTCAAGTCGCCGATTATTTCCTGGGTGGCAGAGTCGATGACCGTGGTGCCCACCGGAACACGCAGCACCAGCTCTTCACCTTTCTTGCCGGTGCAGTCGGTGCTGCCGCCGTTGGAACCGCGCTCGGCATCGAAATGCCGGGTGTAACGGTAGTCCACCAGGGTGTTGAGGTTTTCGTCGGCGATCATGTAGACCGAGCCGCCATCACCACCGTCACCGCCGTTCGGGCCGCCGTTTTCAATGAATTTTTCGCGACGGAAGCTCATGCAACCGTTGCCGCCGTCACCGGCCTTTACTCGAATCGATACTTCATCAACAAACTTCATAACAAAACGCCTCTCGCCATACGGACGAGCCGAAAAAACCTAGACATAAGACTCTTGCAAAAATGAGCGCAGCGACCTCAATCAACGACCGCAAATCCAGCGCTGGAGCCCATCACAAACAGCTTTGCAAGAGACTCACCCCACAAACGAAAAAGCCCCGTCGCAAGACAGGGCTTTTCCAGCAACTGCGTAATTATGCCGCGACGACTTCAGTCTTCGGGACAATGCTTACGTAACGGCGATTGAAAGCGCCTTTTACTTCGAACTTGATCACGCCGTCGATTTTAGCGAACAGAGTGTGATCTTTGCCCATGCCAACGCCGTAGCCAGCGTGGAATTGGGTGCCGCGCTGACGCACGATGATGTTGCCCGGAATGATAACCTGGCCGCCATACATCTTCACGCCAAGGCGTTTGGCTTCTGAGTCGCGACCGTTACGGGTACTACCACCAGCTTTTTTGTGTGCCATGAGTCAATTCTCCTAGTGAGGAATTAGGCTGAAATTAAGCCTGAATACCGGTGATTTTGATCTCGGTGTACCACTGGCGGTGGCCCATACGCTTCATGTGGTGCTTACGACGACGGAACTTGATGATGCGGACTTTATCGTGACGACCTTGGGAGATCACTTCAGCCACAACGGTAGCGCCAGGAACAACTGGAGCGCCGATATTCACGTCGTCGCCATTGGCAACCAACAGAACGCGAT
This sequence comes from Pseudomonas sp. ZS1P83, assembly GCF_054897825.1. NCBI lineage: Bacteria > Pseudomonadati > Pseudomonadota > Gammaproteobacteria > Pseudomonadales > Pseudomonadaceae > Pseudomonas > Pseudomonas sp. ZS1P83. Next base: position 65,966 of record NZ_CM142706.1, on the reverse strand, counting down.
CAAAAGTAACGGATTCGCCGGTAGCGATTTCCAGTTTTTCGATCTTCAGGTATTCACCTGGAGCAACTTTGTACTGCTTGCCACCAGTAACGATTACTGCATAAGACATGGTATTTCTCCGATAATCCTGCTCACCCAGCTCTTTATAAGAAGAGGTATTGGCTGGCATGGCTGCATAAGGCTGGAAGGCCTGTTTGCAATTGCGTAAGGCAGGTGCTGCCCAGGAAGTTCAGGGTGCGCGATTGTACGCAAGCTACCGGGGCGATGCAAGAGGCCGTCCATCGTACCTTGACACTCGCCGACGCGGGTCCTAGCATGCCGCGCAACCCTTCTGGAGCAACTGTCGCTGATGCAACCCCAAGCTTTCTACCGCGCGGTGGCGGACGATTTTAGCGCCGTCGACGGCATCATCAAGAAGCAGCTGACTTCCCGAGTGCCGCTGGTATCGAAAATCGGCGACTACATAACCTCGGCTGGCGGTAAACGCCTGCGTCCATTATTAGTCTTGCTGTGTGGCAAGGCCCTGGGCCGCGAAGGCGATGACCTGCGCCTGCTGGCCGCGACCGTCGAGTTCCTGCACACCGCGACCCTGCTGCATGACGACGTGGTCGACATGTCCGGCATGCGCCGTGGCCGCTCGACCGCCAACGCCATGTGGGGTAACGCCCCAAGCGTGCTGGTGGGTGACTTCCTGTATTCGCGGTCCTTCGAAATGATGGTCGAACTGGGCTCCATGCCGGTGATGAAGATCCTTTCGCAAGCCACGCGCATCATCGCCGAAGGCGAAGTGTTGCAGCTGTCCAAGGTCCGTGACGCCAGCACCACTGAAGAAACCTACATGGAAGTCATCCGCGGCAAGACCGCGATGCTCTTCGAAGCGTCGACCCACAGTGCCGCAGCTCTCTGCGAAGCCACAGCGGAACAGGCTGAAGCCCTGCGCACGTTTGGCGACCATTTGGGCGTGGCGTTCCAACTGGTCGACGACCTGCTGGACTACAAAGGTGACGCTGAAACCCTGGGCAAGAACGTCGGTGACGACCTGGCTGAAGGGAAGCCGACCCTGCCGCTGATCTACACCATGCGTGAAGGTACGCCGGAGCAGGCTGCACTGGTTCGCAAGGCGATCCAGAAAGGCGGCATCGAAGACCTGGAAAGCATCCGCGAAGCCGTGGAAGCGTCAGGCTCGCTGGATTACACCGCCCAGCTGGCTCGCGACTACGTGGCCCGTGCGATCAAATGCCTCGACGCGCTGCCAGCCAGCGAGTATCGCGATGCGCTGGTCGAGTTGAGCGAGTTTGCGGTCGCGCGCACGCACTGATAGACCTCAACCTGTGGGGGCCCTCTCCCACAGGTTTGCTCCCTCACCCTCCTCCGCCTAAAAACCCTATACAATGTGCGACTTTTAGCGACCCTGACTCCAAGGAGCTTTAGTGAGCACGTTGCCACCCTGCCCAAAATGCAATTCCGAATACACCTACGAAGACGGCGCCCAGCTGATCTGTCCTGAATGCGCCCACGAGTGGTCCGCCAGCGGCGAAGCCGAAGCAGTGTCCGATGACACCGTGAAAAAGGATTCGGTGGGCAATGTCCTGCAGGACGGCGACACCATCACCGTGATCAAGGACCTCAAGGTCAAAGGCACGTCGCTGGTGGTCAAGGTCGGCACCAAGGTCAAGAACATCCGCCTGTGCGATGGCGATCACGATATCGATTGCAAGATCGACGGCATCGGCCCGATGAAGCTCAAATCCGAGTTCGTCAGAAAAGTCTGAGCCTGTTGTATTCCATCCTGCGCCCTGCGTGGGATGGTGTTTCACCCTCCCCTGCTTTACCCAACAATTCTTCGCAATAACCAAACGCCAGCCGTTTTGACCTTACGCAATCTTTACCCAGAAAAAAACAAACCGCCGATAGGTCCTTGCTATTTATTGAATAGGAATTATTCTCATTGAAACCAATCAATGGAGATGAGACCCATGACTTATTTGATCGATGCCTGGCTGGACCGGCCACACCCTTACCTCAGGATCCTGCATCGGGAAACCGGGGAAGTCTGTGCGGTGCTTGAAGAAGAAGCCTTGAACGAGCTGCAGGATCAGGGTGATCTGGACGTCAACGGCTTGAGTTCCAGCGAGCCGGTGGTGCTCAAGGAACAGGTGCGCAATCTTTTTCTGTTCTGCTATGCCCGGGCATTGCGCCCGACAAGCGAACTGCACCACAAGATCGAGATATGAAAAACGCTGAAAAACCCTGTAGGGGCGGAGCGCCTACAGGGTTACAGCCTTACAGAACGTCGAGCAGTTCGACGTCGAATACCAGTACGCTGTGCGGCGCAATGCTGCCAACACCTTGAGCGCCGTAAGCCAGTTCGCTCGGCACGTACAGACGCCATTTGCTACCGGCGTTCATCAGTTGCAGGGCTTCGGTCCAGCCAGCGATCACGCCGCCAACCGGGAATTCTGCAGGCTGACCACGATCGTAGGAGCTGTCGAACACAGTGCCGTCGATCAGGGTGCCGTGGTAGTGAGTACGCACTTGATCTTCACGGGTTGGCTTGGCGCCTTCACCTTGAGTCAGCACTTCGAATTGCAGGCCGGAAGCCAGGGTGGTGATGCCGTCACGCTTGGCGTTTTCAGCCAGGAATGCCAGGCCTTCGCCAGCAGCTGCTTCAGCTTTGGCTGCTGCTTCGGCTTGCATGATTTCGCGGATAACCTTGAAGCTGGCGGACATTTCTTCCTGACCCACACGGCTTTCCTTGCCGGCGAATGCATCGGTCAGACCCGCCAGGATCGCGTCCAGGCTAACGCCCGGTGGCGGGTTGTCGCGCAGTTGGTCGCCCAGCTGACGGCCTATACCGTAGCTGACGCGGGTTTCGTCGGTAGACAGATTTACTTCGGACATGACACTGCTCCGCTGTGCGGACGGCCCCGGAACTTGCCGTGCGTGCACAGCGCATCCCGGAGCGCCCGGAACCAAAAGGGCCAGCAGACTAGCACAGATGCCATCGCGTTGATGAGAGGCGTCAGCGCTGCCATGTCGTACGGAATGTGATCGGCACCTTCAGGCTTTCCTCCGCATTGGCACCGAGCCCGCACATTTCGTCATGAACCGAGGTATGCACAATGTTGAACGGTACGCAGGGACAGGCGTGGAGCACTTCACGTGCGTGCTCGACCGAGCGCAGATGAAACGTCTGGCCGCGGGCATCGCTCAATGGATACGCCGCGCCATGCATCCGCGCTTCCAACGTGTAGATCCCGCCTTCCATTGAAATCAGGTTCAGCTCATCGACCTTCCCGGCGATGGCATAGGCATTCAACTCTTGCAGGTTCATCAACACACCTCACGCAGTGGCGAGCCAAGATCCTTACAGGCATAGGCCTCGGCGCATCAAAGTACAAGCCACAAACGACACCGCCCGTCTGTTTCGCAACAGACGGGCGGTTTGGTATAGCGATAAAAAGCGATCAGTGCTTGGTCAGCTTATCCAGATAACCCATGGCAAACGCCGAAATCACGAAGGTCATGTGGATGATCACGTACCACTTCAAATGCTCAGGATCGACGTTCTTGGCGTCCATGAAAATCCGCAGCAGGTGAATGGACGAAATCGCCACGATGGAGGCTGCCACTTTCATCTTCAGCGAAGAAGAATCCATGGTACCCAACCAGTTGAGCTTCTCCTTGTCGTCGTCGATATCCAGTTGGGAAACGAAGTTCTCGTAACCGGAAATCATCACCATCACCAGCAAACCGCCCACCAGTGCCATGTCGATCAACGACAGCAGCACCAAAATCAGATCCGACTCGGCCATCGAGAACACGTTAGGGATGACGTGAAATACTTCCTGGAAAAATTTCAGCGCCAGGGCCAGCAGCCCGAGGGACAGGCCGAAGTAGATCGGCGCCAGCAGCCAGCGGGAGGCGTACATTGCATTTTCGATAAAGCGTTCCATTAAATCTCACACGTGGGGTTGAAAATGGCCGCGAGTATACCAGCCACCTGTCTTTACCCAGAAGCAGCCAGAAACCGTCGGGAAATCCGCAACCTGCGCGTGTGTGACAAGGTTTTTCTGCTAGTGTCCAAAGCATTGACAGCTCAGCGACATCGGACAGGAAGACGGGAAATGGATGTGCGATTGCCTCTAACGAGCGCCGGAATTTGCCTGGCTTTGCTGATGAGCGCCTGCTCTCCCAGCGATGAGAAGCGCCAGGTCAGCCTCGAGGAAAAGACTGCGCAGTTCGAGAAGTCTCTGGATGCGATTCAGGACCCGAAACTCAAGGATGCCGTGGCTGAACTCGGCGGCTCACTGTTATTGCTCGAGCGCGCGCAACTCAAGCTCGACAGCAAACCGGTGGAAACAGAATACGGCGAAGACGCCCTCGCCGTGCTCAAGCACTACCCCACGCCACAAGCCTTGGTCGACACGTACATCAACGGTCTGTTCGTGCTGCACAAAGACTCCAGTTCCGACTACCTGACCGATCTGCAACCGGTGTTCCCTTTCAACTTCAACATTCCGGCCGCGTTTCTCTTTCCTCATGGCCTGGAATGGCAATCGGTGACCCTGAGCAACAAACGCGTCATCCCGTTTCAACCGGAATGGTCGGAAACCGATCCCGGTATACAGTTGAGCCCGTCGAGTTCAAACCTGACCAACCCCGACGACCTGACAGTGACCTACCCCTTCATCGATGGCCTGGACGTCGATAACAAGAACCAGCCACAACCGGTGAGCCTGCAAGGCAAGGTAGAAGTGATCGCACCGCGCCGGCTCTACAGCTTCGACCTGACGAAAAAGGACGTTGGCCAGACTCGCACCAACGACAACCTCAGCGTCACCCTGCTGAAACTTGCCAACAACTACGCCGAAGTCGAATTCAACAACAGCGCACCCCTGGCCCCCGAGGTCAGCGAAACACCGTTGAACCCGCTGATCGTTCAGGCAAAGGACAGCACCGGGCAGTTTCTCGCGCGCTCAGGCTCGATCAACGAAACCGCCGCACAAATTGCTTTCTATCAACAGCAACTGGCGAAAATGCAGCAGCAGGAGGCCTGGAGCGAGCGCTTCGAAAAACAGATCGATGACGAGCAGCGCGCGTTTGAGAAGCAACAGAGCCACCGTTATTCCAAGGTGTACTTCAATGGGCCGGTCGAGACCCTCGAGGTCAGCGTACTGGACTTTTCAACCGCCACGGTGACCCACAAGGACCTGGACCTGCCAGTCCGTCGCTTCGACCCACACACCACGGAAAAGACCATCCAGCCACTGACTTTGCCGGTGGTGGTGTACGACGACCAGGCCCCGATCTGGCTCAAGGGCGCAGCGCTTGGCGAGGAACAACTGAAAAAGAACGTCAGCATCAGTCAGTCGGTCGAAGACCCCAGCGCCGCCCGTATCGAGTTCGATCACGCCAAAAGCTTCAATGATGAATTGCTCGGCACATCCTTCAACCCCGGTGAGAGCCCGGTCAGTTTCTTTACCGAGGACGGTAACGGCAAACGCGATGAGCCGATTGAATTGCCGCCGCAGGCTTACCAGATTGATCCCCTGCGCGGCACCATCACCTACGACTTGAACTTGTTTCCGCAAACCCCGGCTTACGCAGTGGGCTCCATGCCGCTGTTCCTCGCCACCGTCGAAAAGAAAGCCATCGACGCCTACCAGTTGCCCAAAGGCCTGGTGCTCAAAGGCAATGCGCTGGTGGTTGATCTGAAGCTGTTTCCCGTCCAGGACTGGCGTTTCTTCGCCAAGGACGACAGCGGCAATTATCTGAAAGAGATTCTTTCGGTCATTCACGATGCGAGCGCAGACGGCCCGGCATTATTGGGCGTGCATTACTTCTACGGGCAGCCTGCCCGACTGGAAACCTATCAACGAACCGACCTCACCACCGTGCAATATGGATTCGAGGTCAAACTCGACACGGCGGATACGTCCCACCTTGCCCAATAGCCTGTCAGTGCTCGGGTCGAAACTCGAAACCTCCAGGATTACGGCAACGGCCACCATTGATTTCCCGCAGCTGAGCTTGCAGGTGCAGGCACCAGATTTGCGGATCATCGGCCAGCTCATAGCCGTGCAGGGTGAGACTTTCAACGATGGTGTCGAGGATCGACTCAGCCACAAAGGGACCATGAAACGGGCCCTGGGCCTTAATGGCAGAAGGTTGTTCGCCGGCCATTCCGGCGGCAAAGAGTAAGGTCCACATGCCCGTATCTCCCGCCAATGGGCGGATGGCACACTCGATACGGGTCACAAGGCCCAGGCATTGACGGGTGAGGCAGAGGTTGCGCGACATGGCGGCGACCCTCGGTAGATCCGGTATTCAGCCCCCACGGGAGGGCTGTCTCGATCCAGTGATTACTGTCGATATCCTTGAGCTGAGAATAGAAGAAAAGTTTGACTTGTACGTCAGGTGAGACCGAAAGGCGCCGAATGGTCATTGTGTGAATATTGACGCCAGACCGACGGCACTGATCGTTCCCACGCAGCGTGGGAACGATCACTGTTTTAGGCGGGTTTGGCTTCCACTAATGCTTCCTGCGCAGCTTCTTTTTCGGCTTCCTTGAGGTCTTCTTCGCTGATCATTTCTGCGATGACCCGCAAGCGATCTACCACCCGCGCGTTAACGCTGCCTTCAGGGAACTGGCCATCGGCGTCTGGCGCACCGGCCGGCTCGCCAACCAACAGGCTCAGCGCCTCATCGGCCTGGCGCACGGCGTAGACGTGGAACTGCCCCGCGCGCACCGCCGCCAGCACTTTTTCGTCGAGCATCAGCGTGGCAACGTTGGCCTGAGGAATGATCGCCCCTTGCTCACCGGTCAACCCGCGCGCTTCGCAGAGTCGGAAGAAGCCTTCGATCTTCTCGTTGACCCCACCCACCGCCTGCACTTCACCGAACTGGTTGATCGAGCCGGTGATCGCAAAGCACTGCTTGAGCGGGGTTTTCGACAAGGCCGAAATCAAGGTGCAAGCCTCGCCCAACGATGCACTGTCGCCATCCACGTAACCGTAGGATTGCTCCAGGGCGATACTCGCGGAAATCGCCAGCGGGAATTCCTGGGCGTAACGGCTGCCCAGATACCCGGTGAGGATCATCACGCCTTTGGAGTGAATAGGCTGGCCGAGGTTGACCTCGCGCTCGATGTCGACGATGCCGCTACCGCCCGGATACACCGTGGCGGAAATCCGCGCCGGCACACCGAACGCCGAGTCGCCGACCTCCAGCACTGTCAGCCCGTTACATTTGCCCACCGCCGCGCCATCCGTGTCGATCAGGATGATCCCCGCCAGCATGTCGTCAAGAATCCGCGCCGAGACGCGCCCGGTACGCGTGGCCTTGGCCTTGAGCGCACGTTCGATGTGCCCGGCGTCAGTCATTTCATCACCGGCCAGTTGGCGAATGAAATCCGCCTCGCTGACCAGTTGGAACAGATCACCGATCCGCGCCGACAAACGCCCCTGGTGCTCAGCCAGGCGAGCACTGTAAGTCGCCAGACGCGCCACCGCATCAGCGGTCAGCGGCGCCATGCCTTCTTCGGAGGTGCGGGTTTTGAGCAACTGGGCGAACTGCTCCAGGCTTTCGTCAACCATCGGGATGTCTTCGTCGAAGTCCACCAGAACGCGGAACATCTCCTGGAAGTCCGGATCAAGGTCCTGCAGCGTGTAATAGAGCTGGCGGGCACCGATGATGACGACTTTGACCTGCAACGGGATATGTTGCGGAGTCAGGGTCACGGTGGCGAAACGGCCCATCTCGCCCAGCGGCGATTCCATTTTCAGCTTGCGCGATTGCAAGGCGCGCTTGAGCGCATCCCATACGAACGGTTCGCTGAGCATTTTCTCTGCTTCGAGGATCAGGAAACCGCCATTGGCGCGGTGCAGCGCACCCGGACGCAACTGGCGATACGTGGTGTAGAGCGCACCCTGATCGGTGGTGTACTCGATGCGGCCGAACAGGTTTTCGTAAGTCGGGTGTGGCTCGAAGACCACTGGCGCACCACCGCTGAACGGATGACCGACCACCAGACTCGGCGCGTATTGCTCTTCCAGCAGCTTGCGGGCGATGGCGTCAGTTTTGCTGTCGTCCACCAATTGCTCGACCACAGTCTTGAGCAGGTACACCTGCATCGCTTGCAGGTAACCGCAAACGCCGGCGTTTTCCGCGTACTTTTCCGACAGCGGTGCGAGCAATGGCTGCAAGGCCAGTGTGATGGTTTCTTCGTTGAGCTGGCGCATTTGATTGCTCGACTCACGCTTCCACTGCGGCAGGCTGGCGAGTTCTTCGTTCAGCCGCTCTTCCAGCCACGCAATGTCGTCGTGAAAACGCTCGCGATCGGCTTCCGGCAACTGGGCAAATTCGGCTTCGTCCACGGCCTTGCCTTCGCTCATCGGGGTGAAGGCGATATTGGTGCTGTCGCGGTACAGCGCAACTTCCTTTTCCAGCGCCAGGCGCTCGATCACATCCAGTGCGCGGTCATAGCGTTGATTGAAGGCGCGGTCGATGGCGCTTTTCTTCTGCTGGTAGGACGGGTGCTCGAACACTGCCGGAAAAGTCGCCAGCAGGTTGTCGATCAAACCGTTGATGTCATCGATAAAGGCACCGGCGGTGCCAGAGGGCAATTCAAGGGTACGAGGTTCGCGAGGATCATCGAAATTGTTGACATAAACCCAGTCCGCCGGGGTCTGCAGGCGTTTGCCTTCGGCTTTCAGGTAGCGTTTGACGAACGAGAACCGGCCAGTGCCGGGCTCACCCATGACGAATACGTTGTAGCCGGGGCGTGGCATCGCCACACCGAACTGCAAGGCTTCGACCGCACGTTCCTGGCCAAGCACACCGCGGAAGGGCTCCAAATCATTGGTGGTAGAGAAGCTGAACTGTTCAGCGGAAAACGGACGGGTCAGCGCTTCAGGCGCTAGACGCAAGCTGGCAGCAACAGGATCAGGCATCGGGCTTCCTTACATCAGGCGGGGCAGATAGCGGCATTCTGGCGCTGCCCATACCTCACTTGCAAGGCGCGCCTCTAGCCAAAGCATAGACAAAGCGGTATCGCTAAGCGGGCCGGGTCTAAATCAATGTTTTCAACGAATGTCATGCAAAAAATAACGGAACCTCAGGAACGTGCCTAAACTCCAAACTGCGCGGCTGGAACAATAACCGGCCCACTGGCGCCAGATCGGGCCAGACCCCTTGTCCATTGGTATGCACATAAAGAGAACAAAGCTATGAAACGGATTCTTCTCGGTACTCTCTTCACCGTTGTATCCCTTAATGCCATGGCTCAGGCGCCAGGCGGCCCGGATTGCGGTTGGGGCAACATGCTGTTCGAAGGTCAGCGTGGCACCCCGGCTCACTTCCTGGCATCCACCACCAACGGCACTTCCGGCAACGCAACTTTCGGTATGACCTCTGGTACCAACGGTTGCTCGACTAACGCGTCGCTGACCTATGGCGGCAAATCCTGGATTGCCATGAATGGCATGATGAACGAGCTGTCCGAGGACATGGCTAAGGGTCAGGGCGAAGCGCTGACCACTTACGCCGTGGTAATGGGCGTGGCGCCGGAAGACCGTGCGCACTTCGCCGCCGTCACTCATGAGCACTTCCAGCAGATCTTCAGCAAGGCTGACGTGACCGCTGACGACGTGCATACCAACACCCTGGCCGTACTGAAGAACGATCCTCGTCTGGCCAAGTACGCTACTCAAGCTTAAGCTCGACCCGCCCGCTCTCTTCGGGAGCGGGTTTTATTTTTTGAACCTGGCCCTTTTTGGCCTGCCCCTTTGGGTCTTTGTTTCTTTCGACTTAAGTTGCCCACTATGCTCAAACGCCTTGCCTGGCTGGCGCTCTGTGTCTGCGCCCCGCTGTCCGCCGCGCCTCACATAGACAATCAACGTTTGCAGCAACTGGCCAACGACCCCTTCTGGATTTCCCTGGGCCATTACGAAACCGCCAAGCTCGGCGGCTGGCGCAGCTATGTCAGTGACAAGAAATTCTTCCTCGCCGCCGACGGCAATGAACATCCTGACCGTGAGCTGGCGGCGACCGTGCAAGCGCTGTACGCCCCGGCCAATGCCGGCGAAAAACATGCGCAATGCGTCTACCCCGCCCGCACCCGCTGGCTGAAGGCACAGCTCAACCTGAGCGATCTGCCGACGCTTCCCTGCACTGAATTCAAGCAATGGTTCAAGGATGTTTCGCCCCACAGTGCGGTGATGATTTTCCCGGCGGCGTATCTGAACAGCCCGTCATCGATGTTCGGCCACACGCTGCTGCGCATCGATCAAGCCAATGTGCAGAGCGATCAAACCGCCCTGCTCAGTTATGCGATCAACTTCGGCGCGTACATTGAAGGTTCCGACAACAGCATCCTGTATGCCTGGAAAGGCTTGATGGGCGGCTATCCTGGTTTGTTTGCGCTGGTGCCTTATCAGGAAAAACTCTCGGAATACCGCAGTCTCGAGAACCGCGATCTGTGGGAATACCGCCTGAACCTGACCCAGGCAGAAACCGAGCGCATGGTCGAGCACGTGTGGGAACTGAAGCAGATACAGTTCGACTATTTCTTCTTCGACGAAAACTGCTCCTATCGCCTATTGGAACTGCTGCAAGTGGCCCGCCCGAGCCTGCGATTAACCGAACAATTCCCGCTGACTGCGATTCCTACGGACACCGTGAAAGCGGTGAAAGAAGCCGGACTGGTGGAATCCATTCAGTATCGACCGTCTCGCGAACGTGAATTGCTGAGCCGCGCCGAGCCGTTGACCGATGAAGAACAGGATTGGGTGCTGAACGTCAGCGCCGACCAGCAGCGGTTGCAGGCGCCGGCGTTCAAGGCTCAACCGCGCGAGCGTCAGGCGCTGATCATCGACGCGGCCTATCGCCTGGAGCGCTACCGCGCCAACGGTCAGGAACGTGACCCGCAACGGGCGCAGCGCAGTTTCGAACTGCTGCGGGCGATCAACCAGAACCCGGCACCGGAACTGGACATCCCGCAACCCGGCCTGCCCGAGGATGGACATGAATCGCGAACCTGGCAGGCCGGCATCGGCACACGGGGCGACAAGGCCTTTGGCGAGTATGGCCTGCGCATGGCGTATCACGATCTCAACGACAACGCCGAGAGCTTCCCCCTCGGTGCGCAGATCGAAATCCTGCAAATGAAACTGCGCCAGTACGAAGGCAATCACTGGCAGTTGCAGCAATTGGACCTGGCGACCATCCGCTCCCTGACCCCGCGCAATGAGTTGCTGCAACCGCTCTCGTGGCAGGTCACCGGCGGCCTGGAGCGAGTGCCCGGCAAACATGATGACGAAACCCTGGTCAGCCACGTCAATGGCGGTGGCGGCGGTACCTGGCAACTGGGCGACGACATGCTCGGCTTTGCCTTGGGCACCGTGCGCGTGGAGCACAACAACGACTTCGCCGGTTTCATCGCTCCGGCGGCGGGTTTCAATACGGGCCTGCTGTGGAAAAACCCGCTGGGCAACTTCAGCCTGGAGACCAAAGGTGATTACTTCACCAATGGCGAAGTGCGCCGTAGCGTGAGTCTGAATCAGCAGTGGGAACTGTCGCGCAACCTAGGTGTGCGCCTGAGTGCCCAGCGCGAATTCAGCCACCTGGCTTCGCCCGAGAACGAAGTGATGCTTGAGGTGAAGTGGTATCACTACTGATCTTTTGATCTCTCTTTCACATCCCATCGACGAATCCACTCCTAGACTTCTCATATAGGCCGTAGAACGGCCCCGGGGGTCTGAGATGTGGCGTTGCGTGGGAGTGATGGGTTTGCTGATGTTGATCGCGGGCTGCCAGACGACCCACGAGGATCTGATCGCCAAGGGCTACCCACCGGCGTTCGCCGATGGCTTCGATGACGGTTGCAGCAGTGGCCGGCAAGCCGCTGGCGCAATCACTGGCGAGTTTCGCAAAAACGTTCCGCGTTACCTCAAGGACAAGCAGTACGCCGAGGGCTGGAGCGATGGCTTGCGCCAGTGTCAGGCGATGCGCGAAAGCGAGGATCGCGAGGATTATCGCCGCCATCATTGGGACGACCGGGACAAAGCCTGGCAGCAGCAAAAGAATCAGGGCGCCGGCCGTGCCTATCGCTCGCAATGAGTCGCTGACAGACATCCCTCGAAACTAAAAGCCTGCGACCATGGCCCAAACCCTATAACGGGAGAAAACCATGAGTCGCGCCTTCGTCAATGAAGATAACGCCGCCGCGCAAGCCGATCAGCCAGTCGAACGGCAGGTCAGCACACAGCCCAATTACGTCACGCCCGCCGGACTTACGCAGCTTCAGGCGAAAGTCGCCGAGGTACAAAACCTGCTCAATGAACAGAGTTCGAGAGGTGAACTGGCGGACAAACAGCGTCAGGCCGACCTTGAGCGTGACTGGCGGTATTTCAATCAACGCCTGCAAAGCGCTCAGTTAGTCGTACCGGCCTCCTCGACCAACAAAGTGCAGATGGGCGCCTGGGTGACCTTTGCCGATGAACAGGGCAACGAACAACGCGTGCAGTTGGTGGGGGAGGATCAGGCGGATGCCGCGAGTGGGTTGATCAACTGGGGCTCGCCGCTGGGGCGGGCGTTGCTGGGCGCGCAGGTCGGGGATGAAGTGCTGTGGAAGCGGCCGGCGGGGGATTTGTTGATTGAGGTTCTGAGTATAGAAATCGGGTGATCATGAGGACGCCTTCGCGGGCAAGCCTCGCTCCTACGGATATCACCACCTGAGCGAGCGGTGCGGCGATCCGACTTGCCCGCGACAGCCGCGCCACGGTGTAACTGAAGCCCATAAAAAACGGAGCCCGAGGCTCCGTTTTTTCATGCACCAACCTGAAATCAGGCCAGTTTCTTGTGCCGTACACGATGCGGCTGAGTAGCCGCTTCGCCAAGACGTTTGCGGCGATCGGCTTCGTACTCGGTGTAGTTGCCTTCGAAGAACACCGCTTGCGAGTCGTCTTCGTACGCCAGGATGTGAGTCGCGACGCGGTCAAGGAACCACCGATCGTGAGAGATCACAATGGCGGCGCCCGGGAAGTCCAGCAGAGCTTCTTCCAGGGAACGCAGGGTTTCAACGTCGAGGTCGTTGGACGGTTCGTCGAGCAGCAGGACGTTGCCGCCCTCTTTCAGGGTCAGGGCCAGGTGCAAGCGACCGCGCTCACCACCGGACAGGTCCTTGACGAACTTCTGTTGATCGCCGCCCTTGAAGTTGAAGCGACCGACGTAGGTGCGCGACGGGATCTCGTAGTTGCCAATGCGGATCTGGTCGGAACCGTCGGAGATTTGCTGGAATACAGTCTTGCTGCCGTCCAGGTCTTCGCGGCTCTGATCGACGCACGCCAGCTGCACGGTTTCACCGACTTCGATGCTGCCAGAATCCGGTGTTTCCTTGCCCATCAGCATGCGGAACAGGGTCGATTTACCGGCACCGTTACCGCCAATCACGCCAACGATGGCGCCTTTTGGCATGGAGAACGACAGGTTGTCGATCAACACCCGATCGCCATAGCCCTTGGAAACGTTCTTGAACTCGATGACCTTGTCGCCCAGGCGCGGACCGGCCGGGATGTAGATCTCGTTGGTTTCGCTGCGCTTCTGGAATTCCTGCGATTGCATTTCTTCGAAGCGTTGCAGACGAGCCTTGGATTTGGACTGGCGGGCCTTGGCGCCTTTGCGCACCCACTCCAGTTCTTCTTTCATGGCTTTTTCATGGGCCGACTGCTGCTTGGATTCGGCAGCCAGACGATCGGACTTGGCTTCAAGCCAGCCCGAATAGTTGCCTTCGTACGGGATACCGGCGCCGCGGTCGAGCTCGAGGATCCAGCCGGCGACGTTGTCCAGGAAGTAACGGTCGTGCGTGATCGCGACCACGGTACCCGGGAAATCGTGGAGGAAATGCTCCAGCCAAGCGACGGAATCGGCGTCCAGGTGGTTGGTCGGTTCGTCGAGCAGCAGCATGTCGGGTGCGGACAGCAGCAGGCGGCACAGGGCCACACGACGCTTTTCACCACCGGACAGGAATTCGACCTTGGCATCCCACGCTGGCAGACGCAGCGCATCAGCGGCGACTTCCAGTTGGCGATCCAGGTTGTGACCGTCGCTGGCCTGCAGGATGGCTTCGAGTTTGGCTTGTTCAGCGGCCAGTTTGTCGAAGTCGGCATCCTCATCAGCGTAAGCCGCGTAGACCTCGTCCAGGCGCGCCTGGGCGTTCTTGATCACGCTGACCGCTTCCTCAACCACTTCACGCACGGTCTTGGTCGGGTCCAGGATCGGTTCTTGCGGCAGGTAGCCGATGTTCAGGTCCGGCATCGGACGGGCTTCGCCGTCGAACTCGGTGTCGACGCCAGCCATGATTTTCAACAGCGTGGATTTACCCGAACCGTTAAGGCCGAGTACGCCAATCTTGGCGCCCGGGAAGAACGACAGCGAAATGTTTTTGAGGATTTCCCGCTTCGGCGGAACAACTTTACCCAGCCGATGCATGGTGAATACGTATTGAGCCATGGAGAACCTAGGGTCAGTGACTGATGAATGATTGGAGCGCAGGCGATGCCTGGCCAGGCTGTGCGCGTCGGCCAATTGATGGGGTATCAATGCGTGCGCGCTAAAAAAGCCCTAGGAGCTGGAACGCTCCCGCGTAACCGGCAAAGCTACCTTAATGACGAGAGGCAGTCCAGCCAAGTGGGACTGGCACTTTGCCACAACTCAAGGCATGCTAGCCGCCCTCCGGGCGTCCGGCTTATAGTGCACGTCGCGCCAGTCCAGCCAAACCGCAGGATTACAGTTTGTCTAATGTCCCTCCCCCTTCTTTCGTCAGCGCACTCAATCCTGCGACCGGCTCACCCCTGCGTGGATCCTTGAAGGGCGCGCTAGCGACGCTCGTCCTGCTGCTGCTCGCACTGCTGTTTTGGCAGTTGCTGGATCAGCTTCGCGAAACCCAGAAAAACCAGCGTCAATACACCATCGACTACACCGCCGATCTGGCCTCGCAAGTCAGCCTGAACATGGCGCTCAACGCCCAGATCGCCCTCAACCTGCTACCGATCGTCGAACAACCAAAAAGCGCCGACGAACTGCAGGTGCTGCTGCGCAAGCTGCAAAAATCCTTGCCCGACCTGCGCAGCCTCGCGTTGCTCAGCCCTTCCGGGAAAGTTCTCGGCGACAGTGCCGACGACAGCAACGACGCCGACTACCTGAGCGAACTGGTGCGGCGCAGTCACGCCCAGGCCCATTATTTCAGCAACGCCAATGACGGTTCGATGGTGCATCTGCTCCTGCATCAGGCCAGCGGTAGCACCCGCGGCTACTGGGCTCTGCGCCTGACGCCGACATTTTTCTCGTCGCTCACCACTCCAAACGAAGCCGGTATTCGCCCACAGTGGCTGGTGGAAAACCGCGTCAATCACCAGATCATCAGCCGCGACGATGCGCAGCCCTTGGCCACACCGGCGTTGATGACAGCGGATGAACTGGCCAACAGCGTGCTGACAGTGCCCCTGAGCAGCAGCGACTGGCAACTGCGCGGGCTGTTCGACCGGCAACGAATGATCGAACACCTGCTGCCGGCGTTCATCGGCAAATGCCTTCTGGGCCTGGCCTTCTCCCTGCTGCCGCTCATCGCCCTGCTGAACATGCGCCGCCGCCAGCGTCAGGTGCACGAAGGCCGTCGACGCTACCAGGATATTTTCGAAGGCACCGGCGTCGCCCTGTGTGTGCTCGACGTGTCCGGGCTCAAAAGCTTCTTCGACAAGGCTCATCTGCACAGCAGCGAACAACTGAAGGCTTGGCTCGAGACGCCGCAACAACGCCAGCAACTGCTGCAGGAACTGCGCATCACCGAGGTCAATCTGGTCGCCCTGCAACTGCTCAACGTCAACACCTGCGATCAAGCCTGGAAACTGCTCATCGACGGCAACCCGCAGGACGGCACCGCCATCGGCAATCAAGTGCTCGAAGCGGTGCTCAACCAGCAGAAACAGCTTGAACTGGAAATCAAACTGCAGGACGCCAATGGCCGCGACCAGCACTTGTGGCTGGTCCTGCGTTTACCGGAAGACCTGGACGACTATAAAGCGGTGATCCTGAGCATCACTGATATCACCAGCCGCAAGCTCGTCGAACTGTCGCTGCTGGAGCGTGAAGGATTCTGGTCCGACGTGGTGCGCACCGTACCGGATCATCTGTACGTGCAAGACGTGATCAGCCAGCGAATGATTTTCAGCAACCACCACCTGGGCCAGACGCTCGGTTACAACCGTACCGAACTGCACCAGATGGGCGAGTATTTCTGGGAAATTCTCCTGAATCCCGAAGATGCCGATTTCTACCACCGCTCGCGCCAAACCCAGCGGCAGGCCGGCTACAGACAATTGCTGCAGTGCCAACTGCGCTTCCGCCACCGGGACGGTAAATGGCGGCGTTTCGACATTCGCGAACAGGCGCTGGCGCGGGACAAGCACGATCAGGTCACGCGGATCATCGGCGTGGCCAAGGACATCACTGAACAGATCGAAGCCAGTGAGTCCCTGCGCGACAGCGAGCAGCGTTACCGGATGCTCGCCGAAAGCATCAGCGACGTGATTTTCTCAACCGACAGCAAGATGGCCCTCAACTACGTCAGCCCGTCGGTGCAAGCCGTGCTGGGCTACGACGCCGACTGGATTTTCCAGAACGGCTGGCAATCGACCATCGCCAACCCGCAACAACTGACCGGCATTTACAACCTGATGGACCGGGTCAGCAAAGCGCTGAATAAACCCGACCAACTGGCACTGTTGCGCAGTCAGGTGCAGACCCAACTGTTTTTGTTCGACTGCCTGCGGGCCGACGGGCGCAAGATTCCCATCGAGCTGCGGCTGGTGCTGGTCTGGGACGAACACGGTGCATTCGAAGGCGTGCTGGGCGTCGGTCGCGACATCAGCCAGCAGCGCCGGGCCGAAAAAGACCTGCGCATGGCCGCGACAGTATTTGAGCACTCGACCTCGGCGATCCTGATCACCGACCCAGCCGGCTACATCGTTCAGGCCAACGAAGCCTTCAGCCGTGTCAGCGGTTATGCGGTGGAGCAGGTGCTCGACCAGTTGCCGAACATGCTGACGGTCGACGAGCAGCAGGAAGCCCATCTGCGTTACGTGCTCAAGCAACTGCATCAGCACAGCACGTGGGAAGGCGAAGTCTGGCTCAAACGACGCAATGGCGAGCATTACCCGGCCTGGGTCGGGATTACGGCGGTGCTGGATGACGAAGGCGATCTGGCCAGCTATGTGTGCTTCTTCAGCGACATCAGTGAGCGCAAGGCCAGTGAGCAGCGGATTCACCGTCTCGCCTATTACGACGCCCTGACCCACCTGCCGAACCGCACGCTGTTCCAGGATCGCCTGCACTCGGCGCTGCAATCGGCCGAACGGCAGAAGTCCTGGGTGGTGCTGATGTTCCTCGACCTGGACCGCTTCAAACCGATCAACGACTCCCTGGGCCACGCCGCCGGTGATCGTATGCTCAAGGAAATGGCCACGCGCCTGCTCGGCTGTGTCGATGATGACGACACCGTGGCGCGCATGGGTGGCGATGAATTCACCTTGCTGCTGCAACCGCGGCCCACCCGTGAAATCGCCTTGAACCGGGCGATTCATGTGGCCGAACAGATTCTCGCCAGCCTGGTAAAACCGTTCGTGCTTGAAGGCCGCGAGTTCTTCGTCACCGCCAGTATCGGGATCGCCCTGAGCCCTCAGGACGGTAACGAACTCAGCCAGCTGATGAAAAACGCCGACACCGCGATGTACCACGCCAAGGAGCGTGGCAAGAACAACTTCCAGTTCTATCAGGCCGACATGAACGCCAGCGCCCTGGAGCGTCTGGAGCTGGAAAGCGATTTGCGTCACGCCCTGGAACAGAACGAATTCGTCCTCTACTACCAGCCTCAGTTCAGCGGCGATGGCAAACGCCTGACCGGCGCCGAAGCCTTGCTGCGCTGGCGCCATCCGCGACGCGGTCTGGTGCCGCCGGGAGACTTTATCCCGGTGCTTGAAGAGCTCGGTCTGGTGGTGGATGTCGGCGACTGGGTGATCAGCGAGGCCTGCCGTCAACTCAAGACCTGGCATCAGGCCAAGGTCCGGGTGCCCAAGGTGTCGGTGAACATTTCGGCCCGACAATTCTCCGACGGCCAGCTTGGGACGCGGATCGCCACCATTCTCAAGGAAACCGGCCTGCCGCCAGCGTGCCTGGAGCTGGAACTGACCGAAAGTATCCTGATGCGCGAAGTCAGCGAAGCGATGCAGATACTCGCCGGGCTGAAAAATCTCGGCCTGAGCATTGCGGTCGACGACTTCGGCACCGGTTACTCATCGCTCAACTACCTCAAGCAGTTCCCCATCGACGTGCTGAAAATCGACCGCACCTTCGTCGACGGCCTGCCGTCGGGTGAGCAGGATGCGCAAATTGCCCGCGCGATCATCGCCATGGCCCATAGCCTCAACCTGGCGGTGATCGCCGAGGGCGTGGAAACCCACGAGCAGCTCGACTTCCTGCGTGAGCATGGTTGCGACGAGGTTCAGGGGTATCTGTTTGGCCGTCCGATGCCGGCGAGCCGGTTTGAAGCGCAGTTCAGCAATGATGCGTTGTTCATGTTCGATTGAAGTTCAGCGGCGTCTGTCATGACACCTTCGCGGGCAAGTCGGATCGCCGCACCGCTCGTTCCTACAGATCGCACCGACCGTAGGAGCGAGGCTTGCCCGCGAAGAGGCCAGCATGATCACCGCATATCTGGTCATGAAGCCCACTTGTCTGCGACATGATGTCCTTTCATATGCCATCTAAAACCCATTGGGTTAGAATGCCCCCCTTTTCTGCCCCGATCCCTGAGGACCGCCATGTTCAGCCGTGATTTGACTATTGCCAAGTACGACGCCGATCTCTTTGCCGCCATGGAGCAAGAAGCTCAGCGCCAGGAAGAGCACATTGAGCTGATCGCTTCGGAAAACTACACCAGCCCTGCGGTGATGGAAGCTCAAGGCTCGGTACTGACCAACAAATACGCCGAAGGCTACCCGGGCAAGCGCTACTACGGTGGTTGCGAGTTCGTCGACGTGG
The DNA here is from genome assembly GCF_054897825.1 of Pseudomonas sp. ZS1P83. Classification (NCBI taxonomy): domain Bacteria; kingdom Pseudomonadati; phylum Pseudomonadota; class Gammaproteobacteria; order Pseudomonadales; family Pseudomonadaceae; genus Pseudomonas; species Pseudomonas sp. ZS1P83. The sequence continues at coordinate 46,871 of NZ_CM142706.1, read as the reverse complement.
TTGAGCAACTGGCTATCGATCGTGCGAAGGAACTCTTCGGCGCCGATTACGCCAACGTTCAGCCGCACGCCGGTTCGCAAGCCAACAGCGCCGTTTACCTGGCTCTGCTGCAAGCGGGCGACACCCTCCTTGGCATGAGCCTGGCTCATGGCGGTCACCTGACCCACGGTGCCAGCGTTTCATCCTCGGGCAAGCTGTACAACGCCGTTCAGTACGGCATCGACGGCAATGGCCTGATCGACTACGACGAAGTCGAGCGCTTGGCTGTTGAACACAAGCCGAAAATGATCGTGGCCGGTTTCTCTGCTTACTCGCAGATCCTGGACTTCCCGCGTTTCCGCGAAATCGCTGACAAAGTCGGCGCCTACCTGTTCGTCGACATGGCCCACGTGGCGGGTCTGGTCGCCGCAGGCGTCTACCCGAACCCGGTGCCTTTCGCTGACGTCGTGACCACCACCACGCACAAGACCCTACGCGGTCCACGTGGCGGTTTGATCCTGGCTCGCGCCAACGCCGACATCGAGAAGAAGCTGAATTCCGCGGTATTCCCGGGCGCCCAGGGTGGCCCGCTGGAGCACGTGATCGCCGCTAAAGCGATCTGCTTCAAGGAAGCGCTACAGCCTGAGTTCAAGACTTACCAGCAACAAGTGGTGAAGAACGCCAAGGCCATGGCCGGCGTGTTCATCGAGCGCGGTTACGACGTGGTATCGGGTGGTACTGAAAACCACCTGTTCCTGTTGTCGCTGATCAAGCAGGAAATCTCCGGTAAAGACGCCGACGCCGCTCTGGGCAAAGCGTTCATCACCGTGAACAAGAACTCCGTGCCAAACGATCCACGCTCTCCGTTCGTCACCTCGGGTCTGCGCTTCGGTACGCCGGCTGTGACCACTCGTGGCTTCAAAGAAGCAGAGTGCAAAGAGCTGGCCGGCTGGATCTGCGACATCCTGGCTGATCTTTCCAACGAAGCGGTGATCGACGCCGTTCGCGAGAAAGTCAAAGCCATCTGCAAGAAACTGCCGGTGTACGGCGCTTAATCAGCCGGGCGAAAGACTGTAATCAGTTGATCGATAAAAATGCCTACATCAAACGATGTGGGCATTTTTTTGCGCTGATTATCGCCACAACATAACAACAGCTGAAACTTCCACCTCCAATACAATTACACTTTCATCCTTCAAACCTTGCAACAAATGCAGCACTACAAGGCAACTAAAAAACTTCTAACATCAATCCTGCGATATTTAACACCCCATAAAAAACAAAGGATTGTTTATGAACATCAACATTGAAAAATCGTTTACCGCCAAACTCAGGATGATTGACCACGATGTAAACGTTCTTGAAGTGCTGTACGGCGAACCCATCATGGTCACAGTGACCTTGTTCAGCGGAGGATTTTTCACCGGGGCACCCCAGACCAGTGATCACTCTAGCCTGCTCGGCATGCGCCCGAAAGGCCAAGGCAAAACCATCGAATCCTTAAAGCTGCATTTTGGACATACGGATGACGGCTATATTATTTCCATCAAAAATAAAGGCAAATATCACAACAAGAAAATATGCACAGGCGCACTGGATCTTCTTGGCGCGAAAAAGTCCAACACGACTGACCCGACAATTTTTACGCTCACCGACCATCGCAACAACATCATTACGCTTGACGACATTTCCGCGCCCCATCTACCAATCTCAATCATGTCAGGGGAAAAAAAATATGTCGGAGGATCCAAAGTAAGAGGTTCGCGCTATATATACCTCGCCGAAACCGAAGAACAATCGAAGGTAACTTTTGCTTTGAGTATTCTAAAAAAAGGTGTGGCATTGAATTCCTGATTGTGGAGCGATTGCCTTCACCACTAGCAAATATGGCCTGGACTCGCTGCAACACCTGGGCAGCCTGGTCGGCCTGTTTTACCTGACTTGCGTGGCGTTCGTGTCGCTGATTCTCGGCCTGGTGATTCGCCTGTCCGGCCTGCGGATGTGGCGGCTGCTCAAGTACCTGCGTGAAGAACTGCTGATCGTCATGGGCACCGCTTCTTCCGACGCCGTTCTGCCGCAAATCATGCGCAAGCTTGAGCATCTGGGCATCGGCAGTTCGACGGTCGGGCTGGTGATTCCTACCGGCTACTCGTTCAACCTGGACGGTTTCTCGATCTACCTGACCCTGGCCATCGTGTTCATCGCCAATGCCACGCCGCTGGCCATGACCGACTTGTTGACGATTCTGCTGGTGTCGTTGATCACCTCCAAAGGTGCCCACGGCATTCCCGGCTCGGCGCTGGTGATTCTCGCGGCGACACTTACGGCGATCCCGGCGATTCCGGTGGTCGGTCTGGTGCTGGTGCTGGCGGTGGACTGGTTCATGGGCATTGGCCGGGCGCTGACCAACCTGATCGGCAACTGCGTGGCTACCGTGGCCATCGCCCGCTGGGAGAAGGACATCGATATTCAACGGGCGAACAAAGTGTTTTCCGGCCAGGTGGGATATACCTTCCAGCCAAGAAAACCTGTCGCCCCGGCGCATCAGCAGGAATTTTGAATAATCGCCGTGTCTGCCTGCGGGCAGGCACGGTCATCAATCGTTTTGGATGCTCATGGAGCGAACAGTGATCACCTCGTCAACCGTTGTGAATTCAGTAGTAGCAAAACTTCGGGCCGCTTTGGCCCGTGGTCAGTGGCGTTCCGGCGAGATGCTGCCGGGGCTGCGTGAGCTGGCCGAACAATTGGGCATCAGCCGCCCGAGCCTGCGTGAAGCCGTCATCGGTGGATGACGTCTACCCGCGAGTCTTCGATGCCATTCTTGAGCAGCGCATCGTCCCGGCCAGCCGCTTCACCGAAGAAAGCCTGGGGCAAATGCTGGGTGTGAGCCGCAGCATCATTCGCCAAGTGCTGGCGAAGTTGTCTCAGCAGCAGGTCATTGTCCTGCGCCCCAATCATCGGCCCCGGGTCGCCGCGCCAGACATCGAGCAAACCCGCCAAACCCTTCATGCCCGGCGCCTGACCGAGATCACGCTGGTGCAACTGGCCTGTCAGCAGCCTCAAGCAGAAGATCTGAAACGCCTGCATGACCTGATCGCGCGGCAGCGCCGATGCATGGAGCGCGGTGAGCGCGGCCCGGCAATTCGACTGTCTGGAGAATTCCATCTACAACTGGCCAAGATGGCCGGCAATGCACCGCTGGCGCATTTCCTCGGCAGCCTGGTCCCCGTGACATTGCTGGCCATCGCTCGACATGAACTACCCACGCCCAGTTATAGCGAATGGCATGAAAGCACACTGCTGGTGCAGGCTCTGGAGCGCGCAGACGTTACAGCAGCGGTTCGACTGATGACCCGGCAACTGGATCATCTTGAACAGACGCTACTGATGTCGCCCCCTGAAACTCGAGCGATAGAACATTAGGCAACTGCGCATCCAGGGCATGCAGCAAGGCTTGCCCGACCCCGGCAATGCCCAGCATCATCCCCGGATCGGGAATGCTGTCTTTACCGATAAAGTCTTCATTGAAGAAGTTGTGCACAGCCTCGGAAAACGCCTGCAACACGCGGGCGACGCCCTGGTCGTTTGCGTCCCGACGGTACAGATCCAGCAAGCACACAAGATTCCCGAAATCACCGTGACAAAGGCTATAACCGCTTCCCAGGCCATGCCCCCAGAGATTGTTTTCACAGGTTTTGATATCTGCTTCGACTGCCGTCCTTACGTCGTGGCTCAAGGCATTTGCCAGCGCCCTGCTCAGTTGCAACCGGGAGATCAAAATACCCGCATCACCATGACACCATTTGTTCATATAGCTTTGTCTGGAGCAATCACGCAGATCGAGCCAGAAGCCTTGGACGGTGAGACGGTTTTCGGCCTCCAGCAACTGCGTGATCAACGTCACGAGCGACGAATCTCGAGTGACCTCGTACACCTTGGCCAGCGCATGGAGAATGCCGGACATCCCATGAGAGAACCCCGTCAGCAGCGGCACCCGAGTGTCACCGAGCACAAATGTGCCGTCTTCGTACCTCAGTCGGGACTTGATCGCTTCGGTAAACGTTTTTATGAGGGGCAGCAACATCGCGCGCTTCTCCAACAGGTAGAGATTTGCCAACATTGTCACCGTGCCGCACCAGCCATTGAGGAAGTCGTACTCGTCATCCGGGCGAGGACAGTCGGCGAGCTTGAGCAGTAACCCATCGATGGTTTGCTGGTGATTCTGCTGTCCTGTCACACGCTGGTAATTGACCAGCACGTACACATAGGATGCCAACCCGAAATAGGCGCTGACCGTCATGTCACTGTCAAAATGGCCATGGGACTTTGCCATCGAACGCAGGATCTCGTCAGCCTTGTCGTTGTAATGTTCCTGGCCGCTGACTCTGAATAGACTCATGTAAAAAATCGCAAGCCCGCCCATGCCGTTGTACAAGCTGTTACCCATTGCAGAAATGTATTTGCGCCGGGTTCGCGGATGAGTATTCAAGAACATCCACCCGACATCTCCCTCCTCACCCTTGATACGTAAGCGCTCGATTGCCCCGGCGATGCTCATTGCAGCATCAAGGTACTGCGGCGAGCTCAGCACCGGCGCTCCGTCACATCGATGTTTACGGTTCATGGGCAAGGCGTCGTTTGAAACGGGAAACAGGCACTCCCGAAGTATGTACTTCTGGAAGATTTTATCGCTGGGCGAAAGTGATCTCAACTTGCGCCGGCAACTGTCAAAAGGGGTTTCGATTGCCAGTTGCGTCAATTCCACACCTGCAGCACCGACTATTCGGCTTGAACCGATAGACATGGTGAAACAAGGGATGTTGGCCTTCTGCAAATCGTTCAATTCGTAACGTGGTAGCTGATGGCCAGTGAGCGCCTCGTTCAACTCTGCCCACAACGTTGCCAGCAGCACCTCACGCTGAATCATGCATTGCATGAAGCGCGGATGAAGGGACAGTTCGATGAAGTCGGCGTAACGCTGCGTATTTTTTATCAGGACACGGGTTTTCAGCTTGCTGACGTGCAGGGTGATCAGTTCCTGTACCGCGTCGATATGGTTCACGACCTCGTCGTAGGCATCTTCGAACCCTTGGAAGAACACGTGCTGGTACTCATCCACTGAATGCGGCTCACCCTTGAAAACCGGCAGGTGTCTGATCACAGGAACCTTGTCGACCTTGACCGTTTTCAAACGATAGAAACTTTGCTCACGAATCAGCTGCTTCTTTTTCGAAATGAAGGTTTTCTGCCGAGTCAGCCCGCCGGTGTCATTGTCGGCGTCTGGCGAATAGGCGACAAAACCGCTCGAGAAGACGGACTGACTGTTGCGTTTGAGGGTTTTGAACAATGCACGGGTGTGTGGAAGGTTGATCTTCAGATCAACCATGGCGGCCGTGAACAGACACTCCAGGTCGATCATCACCGGGCTGTTGCCGCAGGCAATGATGTTTTCGTAGTGGAAATCGATGCCGTTCAAGGCGTGAACGACCGCAATCTGTGCCCCCATCCGCCGGTAGAATAACGACAGATCGGTCTCTGCTGCGCACGCCAGATTCTCGATTTTTTCGATCCAGCAGCGCCCCTCTCTGGCTACCATTATCGGCGCATAGATGGCAAAGCCGTCATCGCCGGTCAGCTCTTGAAGGCGCTTTAGCAGTGCATTGTAGAACAACGCCTCATAATTGCTCCGTGGCTTGTACACCAGCGATTGACTGCCAACCTGTACAGAGCAGACCGTTTCTCCGTCCGCATGGGGATCGCCCAACCCGAGGTTGATTGCGTCTATCCGTTTGCCAGGCAAACTGAATGTACGTTGGAGTAGGTCAGCGTCGTCGGCAAAATGAAAAACAACCTTGTACAGGTACGCTACCGTGCTGTTGATCTGCTCGATCAAGAGACGGGTGAGAACCGGGTACGATTTCAGAACCGCGCCTGTTAATCCGGTTTTCAATCGCTGATTGAAGGTCTGTAGATCCAGATCGGCATTTTCGGATATCTGCGTATTCAGCGCATGGACAAGAGACTTTTCCGATAAACGTTTGACGCCTGCGATGACGTAAGACTTGACACTCGCCAGCAAACCTTCAACATTCGTTAAGTTGCACACCTCAAGAAATCGCCGCTCTTTTTCGAAGCACCTCTTGAAGTAGTCATAAAAAACATAATAAAACCAATAGAAATATTCCTGCCCAACGTCGTCCACGTGCTCGCCCAGTAACAGCGACTCTATAATGTCAATTTCGCGCCTCAAAGACACTATCACCGACGACTCTTGCCTACGCTCGACAGGCCTGTTGTTACGTTCAACTCGTTGAATCAGTTGCTGCCGACCCAGACCAAAATAATGCAGTAGAGCGTTATCATTTTCATGCAGCTGCGCAATCGTCTTATGCAACAGGGCAACATCTATCGACGCACCGGCGCCCGTTAGTTCACGCTCTTGAAACGTCAGTACATTAGCCAACATTTGATGACACCTATAACGAACATGGCGAGCCATCGACTCGCCATATGTGACTGCCTGCTTAGCAGTCCAGAACGGTGCAGCCCAGGGTGCCGCACGATACGGTGGTCGCCATGACCTCTGCGCCCGCGGTCTGGTTATCGCCTGCTTTTACGTAGGCTTCGAATTCCGCATCGAACTCACCCGACAGATCCATGATTTGCTCTTTCATTCAATTCTCCAACTCAACAAGTTAACGCCAATATTAGCGCCCAAAGACTGTATCACCCGGATGAAATAATGAAAGATTAGAAACCCAACCAAATGTAACTTACACCCCCCTCTAACTCCGCCACTAAAAGCCAAATCAGAAATAACCTTTTAATGCTTTTAACACACACAGCAATCATTCAGCCGAACACAGCAATACTTATCCAACAAGGACACGGAAAAATATTAATTCTGAATTTCAACAAGAAATCTTTAGTCGTCATTGCGACGACGTGAAAAAGTGCCCGATGCAATGGGCACTGAACTTTTAGTCCGCGGCTATCCGCGCAAACCCTTCACGAATCTTCTTTTCTGGCAAATCATCGGCAATAAACACGATCACGCTTTCGCGCGTTTCATCGTCGGCCCATTCGGTGTCCCAATCGAATCCGTATAACTTCAACACGCCCTGAAACACCATGCGCCGCGGCTCACCCTGGATGTTCAACACGCCTTTGTAGCGCAGCAATTGCTTTCCATGGTCTTCCAGCAGCTCGTTCATGAACTCGCTGAGTTTGTCGATATCCAGTGGCTTGTCGGTTCGCAGCACCAGGCTGGAAATACGGTCGATGGACGGCGCTTTACTCACCGGGCGCAGGCTGACGCCGCCACCAAGGTCGGCATTGAGATTGAAACCGCGCACGTCAAGCAATTCGGCCAAGTCAATCTTGCCGTGCTCGACCACGCGAATCGGTGCGCGACGGTTGATGCGGGTCAGGCGCTCGCTGAGGGCGTTGAAGGTCGCTTCGTCCACCAGATCGCGTTTACTCACCAGCAAGCGGTCGGCGAAACCGATCTGCGCCTGGGCGATGGTTTGGGTCAGGTGAGTGTCGGCATGAGCGGCGTCCACCAAGGTGATGATGCCGTCAAGGATATAGCGCTCGCGCAGCTCCTCATCGATGAAGAACGTTTGCGCCACCGGTGCCGGGTCGGCCAGGCCGGTGCATTCGATCACCAGACGGTCGAAGGCGATTTCGCCACTGTCCAGGCGCTCGAGCAGCAAGTACAAGGCCTTGGTCAGATCAGTGTGAATGGTGCAGCAGACGCAGCCGTTGGACAGCGTCATCACTTGCACCGGTTCGTCGCCCAATAGTTGGGTATCGATTCCGGCGTCGCTGAATTCGTTCTCGATCACGGCGATTTTCAGGCCGTGTTCGGCTTTGAGCAGGTGGCGCAACAGCGTGGTTTTCCCCGCGCCGAGAAAGCCACTGAGGATTGTTACCGGGATGGGAGAGGACAAACTGGATCTCCTTCTAATACACAAAAAAATGGGAGCGGTCCTGTGGGAGCGAGCTTGCTCGCGATGGCATCACCACGGTTTTAACGATAAACCGAGTTGCCTGCATCGCGAGCAAGCTCGCTCCCACAAAAAACCGCTCCACATCACATCTGATAACACGCCGTTAGAGGTTCAACAGCACTTCGGCCCACCCTTGCCACCGTAACGGGCTTCCTGGCGTTCCCGGAAGAACACCTCGTAGCTCATCACCGGTTTGTCCGGGTGTTTGGTTTGCATATGCTCGACGTAATTGTCGTAGTCGGGCATCCCGACCATCAGGCGCGCGGCCTGACCGAGGTATTTACCGAGGCGACTCAGGTCATTGAACATGGTGCAATCCTCATTACGCGTCCGGCAGAGCCTGGAATGGCGCTTCTTTATCCGTACGTTCTTTGGTGCCCCAAGCGGCGATACCGACCTTGAGTGCAAAGAACAGAATGCTGAAGACCACCAGCAAGAACAGCGCCGTCAATGTTGCGTTGGTGTACGCGTTGTAGATCACGTGCTGCATCTGGGTGATGTCCTTGGCCGGGGCGAGGATCTGACCGTTGGCCAGGGCATCGCTGTATTTTCTGGCCAAGGCCAGGAAACCGATCGCCGGATTGGCATCGAACAGCTTGATGAAACCGGCGGTGGTGGTGCAGATCAGCAGCCATACCGCTGGCAACATGGTGACCCAGACGTAGCGTTGGCGTTTCATTTTGATCAGTACGACGGTCGCCAACATCAGCGCGATACCGGCCAGCATCTGGTTGGAGATACCGAACAGCGGCCACAAGGTGTTGATGCCACCCAGCGGATCGATCACGCCCTGGTACAACAGGTAACCCCACATCGCCACACATCCTGCGGTTGCGATCAGGTTGGCGGTCCAGGATTCGGTGCGTTTCAGCGCCGGCACGAAGGAACCGAGCAAGTCCTGCAGCATGAAACGACCGGCACGGGTCCCGGCGTCGACGGCGGTCAGAATGAACAGCGCTTCGAACAGGATCGCGAAGTGGTACCAGAACGCCATGGTGTTTTCACCCGGCAGAACACTGTGCAGGATCTGCGCGATACCGACCGCCAGGGTCGGCGCACCGCCGGCTCGGGCCAGGACGGTGGTTTCCCCGATGTCCTTGGCCACCGCTTGCAGGGCTTCCGGGGTAATTGCAAAGCCCCAGCTACTGACGGTTTGTGCCACCGCCACCACGTCACCGCCGACGATCGCCGCCGGACTGTTCATGGCGAAATACACGCCAGGCTCGATCACCGACGCGGCAACCATTGCCATGATGGCCACGAAGGATTCCATCAGCATGCCGCCGTAACCGATGTAACGGGCATGGCCTTCGCTGGCCAGCAACTTCGGTGTGGTCCCGGAAGCAATCAGCGCATGGAAACCCGACACCGCGCCACAGGCGATGGTGATGAACAGGAACGGGAACAGCCCGCCCTTCCACACCGGTCCGGTGCCATCGATGAACTGGGTCAGCGCCGGCATTTTCAGGTCGGGCATGGTGATCAGGATGCCGATCGCCAAGGCCACGATGGTGCCGATTTTAAGGAAGGTCGACAGGTAGTCACGCGGCGCCAGGATCAGCCACACCGGCAGTACTGCAGCGACGAAACCGTAGCCGATCAGCATCCAGGTAATCTGAATCCCGGTGAAACTGAACGCCTTGGCCCAGACCGGATCAGCGGCAATCTGCCCGCCCAGCCAGATCGAACCCAGCAGCAGCAACACGCCGATCACGGAAATTTCGCCGATGCGGCCCGGGCGGATGTAGCGCATGTAGATGCCCATGAACATCGCGATCGGGATGGTCGCCATCACCGTGAAAATACCCCACGGGCTCTCGGCCAGGGCCTTGACCACAATCAGCGCCAGCACTGCGAGGATGATGATCATGATCAGGAAGCAGCCAAACAGCGCGATGGTCCCGGGGATGCGGCCCATTTCCTCACGAACCATGTCGCCCAGAGAGCGACCGTTGCGGCGGGTGGACATGAACAAGACCATGAAGTCCTGAACGGCACCGGCCAACACCACGCCGGCAATCAGCCAAAGCGTACCGGGCAAATAGCCCATCTGCGCCGCCAGGACCGGACCCACCAGCGGCCCCGCGCCAGCGATGGCGGCGAAGTGGTGACCGAAGAGGATGTGTTTGTTGGTCGGGACGTAGTCCAGACCGTCATTGTTGAGCACGGCGGGGGTGGCCCGTCGCGGGTCGAGCTGCATCACATTGTTAGCGATGAACAGACTGTAGTAACGATAGGCAACCAAATAAATGGCCACGGCAGCAACCACAATCCACAAGGCGTTGATCGCCTCGCCTCGGCGCAATGCCACGACACCAAGGGCGCACGCTCCCAGGATTGCCAGCAGCAGCCAGGGTAAGTGGCGTAGCAGGCTATTATTATTTTTCATTTTATGATTCCAGCCAGGGTGGACAAGAAAGACAGCCACCCCGAGTTTAGCTCTCCTGACGGCAAAGGCCATACCCCCGACATTGATCCAGACGCTTGTCTTGGCTGGCAGGCTTTGACAATACGGGTCTATAGTCAGCGAACCTTTTCGAGGATTGCGCCATGAGCGAGCACCCTGCCGATCGCCGCCGCTTCAAACGTATTGCGTTCGATGCCCGAACCGAGCTGAGCCAGGGGGAGTTCATCTGGCCGGTGAAGCTGATCGACCTGTCGCTCAAGGGACTGTTGATCGAGAAGCCCGAGCCTTGGCTGGGTAATCGGGAGTGGCATTTCCTGGTCGATATTCATCTCAATGAAGACGTCGAGATCAAGATGGATGTGATGTTGACCCACGATGACCATGGCCAGCTCGGATTTGTCTGCAAACACATCAGCCTGGAATCCATCGAACGCCTGCGGCGGTTGATTGAGTTCAACCTGGGGGATCCCGAGGAACTGGAGCGCGAACTGGGCGCCCTGATCGAAATCTGAATACCGGCGCCATGCCAAATAGATGTGGGAGCGAGCTCCGCTATCGCGAGCAAGCTCCGCTCCCACAGGACTTATTCGAACAACGCGTCCAACGCCTGTTCCAACCGGGTCACGGCAATAATCTGCAACCCCGGCGGTGCCTCTTTCGGTGCATTGCCCCTGGGCACGATGGCGCGTTTGAAGCCGTGTTTGGCGGCTTCTTTCAAGCGTTCCTGGCCGCTTGGTACCGGACGTACCTCGCCGGAAAGCCCGACTTCGCCGAACACCAGCAAATCATGGGGCAGTGGCCGGTTGCGCAAACTGGACATGACCGCCGCCATCAGCGCCAGGTCGGATGCCGTTTCCAGCACCTTCACCCCGCCAACCACGTTGAGAAACACGTCCTGATCATGGGTCGGAATGCCGCCGTGACGGTGCAGCACCGCCAGCAGCATCGCCAGACGATTCTGGTCCAGACCCAGCGTTACCCGACGCGGATTGGCGAGGTGGCTGTCATCCACCAACGCCTGGACTTCCACCAGCATCGGCCGCGTCCCCTCCCACGTCGCCATGACCACACTGCCCGGCACTTCTTCCTGAGCACGCGTGAGAAAAATCGCCGAAGGGTTAGAGACTTCTTTCAAGCCCTTGTCGGTCATACCAAACACGCCCAGTTCGTTGACAGCGCCAAATCGGTTTTTCACCGCCCGCAGTAAACGCAAACGCCCATCGGACTCGCCTTCGAAATACAGCACGGTATCAACCATGTGCTCCAGCACTCGCGGCCCGGCCAATGCGCCTTCTTTGGTCACGTGGCCGACCAGGAAAATCGCTGTGCCGCTCTGCTTGGCATAGCGCACCAGCAACGCCGCACTTTCCCGAACCTGGGACACGCCGCCCGGTGCCGATTGCAGCTGCTCGGTGAAGATCGTCTGGATCGAGTCGATCACCATCACCTTGGGTTTTTCCTGCCGGGCCGTGGCGATGATGGTTTCGATGCAGGTTTCGGTCATCACCCGCAGTTGATCCTGAGGCAAGCCGAGACGGCGGGCGCGCATAGCCACTTGCTGTTGGGACTCTTCGCCGGTGACGTACAGCGCCGGCATGACTTTGGCGAGATTGCACAAGGTTTGCAGCAGAATGGTCGATTTGCCGATGCCCGGATCACCGCCGATCAGCACCACCGAACCGTCTACCAGACCACCGCCCAGCACCCGATCGAGCTCGCTGGAGGCTGTGGAAAAACGCGGGATCTCTTCGACGCTGACTTCGGCCAGCGTCCTGATCTGTGCCTGCTGGCCTGTCCAGCCGGTGCGACCGCTGGGTGCTGCGGCGCCGCCACTCTCGACCATGGTTTCAGTCAGGGTATTCCAGGCCCCGCACTCACCGCACTGGCCAGCCCACTTGGGGAAGGTTGAGCCGCACTCGGTGCAGCCATACATGCGCTTGGCCTTGGCCATCTGAACTCCCGGCAAAAAAACGCGATGATAGCTCAGCTGGAGTGGAACAGCGCGGCGAAGTTACCCAGCGGATCTTCGGTAGTAACTTGTTCAGCCCTTGGATTACATTCTCCGTATGACTAACCATAAGACCCTGTACAACCTCCCGCCCCAACATATTCAATCAAATACTAGTCTCGCCCAATGAAACAAAAATCAAAACCTGTACAAATCCTTGCCATTTAAAACCTGAACGTACAATCCAACTATTAAGCCAACCTTATAATACGAACAACCAAGCTAATGGCAACAGAACGGCATTCTTGACATCGAACACAGGGAATTGTTTGAGGTGCGAGTCTTTATACCCTGCAAACCATTACATAAAACTTCATATACCGCACGTAGCCCTTGTATCAACTCAGTGATGCTACTGCACCTACTTTCTGTGGTTTATCCTGCGCCGCCCTCTACTCAGCAGAGGCGAGTGGACGACGGATACATTGTTCTGCGGACGCGCTGGAGGCCCCAGTCCAGAACGGATATCCCGAGCAAGTGATGGCATTTTCAAACTTTTTTTACCGTTGAGACGGTTGGCAGCAGGCAAGCTCTGTAAGCAGTTGTTTCGAGCAGGATGGATCTTGCTGATTTACACTGCGCTCACCAACCTCATCTGTAACAAGGAAATAACCTATGGGCGTGATAACTGAGTTCAAGGCCTTCGCGGTCAAAGGTAACGTGGTCGACATGGCCGTCGGCATCATCATCGGCGCCGCCTTCGGCAAGATCGTTTCATCGTTTGTCGGCGATGTGGTGATGCCGCCCATTGGCCTGCTGATCGGGGGGGTGGACTTCAGTGACCTGGCCATCACGCTCAAGGCAGCCGACGGCGATATCCCCGCGGTAATGGTGGCGTACGGTAAATTCATCCAGAGCATGATTGACTTCATCATCGTCGCCTTCGCGATCTTTATGGGCGTCAAAGCCATCAACCGTCTGAAACGCGCAGAGGCCGTCGCGCCAACGCTGCCGCCGGTTCCGACCAAAGAAGAGGAGCTGTTGGAAGAGATCCGCGATCTGCTCAAGGCCCAGAACAATCGGCCCTGAACGCTTTAGTGAAATAACGGCGCCCTCGAGGCGCCGTTATTTTTACCAGTAGTTTTCCACCGCCACTTGCCCGGGCCGTCGACTGAGGCTCAACTGCATGTGGCGCTGTTTGAGCAGTTTGCGAGTGTCATCGATCATCTGCGGATTGCCGCAGAGCATGACCCTCGAATGCTCGGCCGTCAGCGCCAAGCCTGCCGCCCGCTCCAGCTCGCCACTTTCGATCAGCGTCGTTATCCGGCCACTCAGGGCCCCAGGATGCTCCTCGCGAGTGACGGTAGTGATGAACCGCAGCTTGTGCGCAAACTCCGCTAAGTAGTCGCGCTGCGCCAACCCGCTGATAAGCTCCTGATAAGCCAACTCCCGGGCTTCGCGCACACTGTAGACCAAGATGATCCGCTCGAATTTCTCCCAGACCTCGAAGTCCTGCAGGATCGACAGAAACGGCGCCAGACCGGTGCCTGTGGATAACAGCCAGAGATCACGGCCGTCGACAAAGCGATCGAGCGTCAGATAGCCAAAGGCCTGGCGTTCGACCAGCAGCGTATCGCCGACGCCCAGCCGACTCAGCTCACTGGTGAACTCCCCATCCGGCACCACAATGGAAAAGAACTCGAGGAATTCGTCATAGGGCGACGACACCATGGAGTAGGCGCGCCATACGATACTGCCATCAGCTTTGGTCACGCCCAACCGGGCGAATTGCCCGGCACGAAAACGAAAACCCGGGTCCCTGGTGGTCCGCAGGGTGAACAAGCTGGGGGTCAACGGCTGGACGTCGAGCAAGGTCTGGCGAGTGAACTTTTGTGCACTGGCGGTCATGGGGTGCTCCATTCAACAGATAGCCACAGTGTCCCGCAAAGCGAGTGGCTTAAACACCGATGATTTGTAGTGGCTTTAGTCAAGTACGCTCATTTTTCAATATCTTCATATAAACGATTCAATACTAACCGCTCAGTTAACTCACAACATCAAAGCCAATTATTTTAGAAGCCCAACATTCCGCTATCTATGCCCGTGCTGCTAAACGTTAGAACCAAAAACTTGTTTAAAATACGTAAGCAACGCGAAAAATTCTCAACGCGCACTTAGGAATTATCCTACACTCGGTTCGTGCCGGACTTTGGATCCAATGCGCACCCCCCAAGCAACTTTACACTGGAGAAATAGGATGGAGAGGTGGAAGGAATCACAACTCAACCAGTTATCGTGTACAACGGAGATTGATATTGCCTACCGTCTTTCACTGGGCTTTGCGAAAAATATAGGCTTTAAATTTTTCGCCTTTTCAACAACATACCAAACAAAAACTGACCATTTTAGTACGGTCCAGCTCAACAACTACCCCACGGACTGGAACAGTGAATATGAACAAAAAAACTTCGGCGCGATAGATCCAGTGGTAGCTCATTGCAATCACTCCAGACTACCTGTCCTTTGGAGTGAAGACCTTTTTTCCAAGACCCCGTGGATATGGGACGCGCTTGAGCAACGAGGTTTGCAGCACGGTTGGTCACAATCGTTCCATGACGAGGAAAACGGTCATTGCAGCATTCTGAGCCTGGCGAGAAGCCATTGCCCGATAACGGCATTTGAGCTGTATGAAAATCTCGGTTTTTCAATGTTCATTGGGCACCATCTGCACACGTTAATCGCGCAGACACTGCCCAAGAAAGCTGTGAAGCCCTGCGCACCGCATTTGACCCCCCGCGAAATCGACGTATTGAAACTGGCGGCTGTGGGTAAGACTGCGTATGAGAGTGCCATAATCCTCAACCTCAGTGCACGCACGGTCAATTTCCATGTGCAAAGCGCGATTATGAAACTGGGGGTCATTAACAAGATTTCGGCAGTGCTCGCCGCCACCAAGGAAGGCTTCCTCAGCACCAGCGCGATACGTTGATCCAAAAAACCAGCAAGTAATCCAAAAGAAAAAAACGTACCATTTGCGGTCCTTCTTGAGTGATAACGTGTGAACCTTCACGACGCAGTACACTCGGACGGTCTCGCCCGCTACAACGCCCCTGAGCCGCGGGCCCCTCGTTGATGACCCCTGTTGATTACCCAGAGCCCTGCCTCATGCCCTTGCTCGAAACACCCTTCGCCCGACTCGACCTGATCCGCCAGCCCGACCAGCAGAACGAACCGCTGCAAGCGTTTGATGCCGCAGACGAATATCTGCTTACTCATCTGGCTGACCAACAGCCCTCGGCCGACACTCGGGTTTTGGTGCTCAACGACAGTTTTGGCGCATTGGCCGCCAGCCTGGTGGGCAAGGCTCAAGTGACCAGCAGCGGCGACTCGTTCCTGGCCTTTCAGGGACTGGAAAAGAATCTGATCCGTAACGGCCAGGCGTTTGATGCGGTGCCGAGCGTACCGGCCAGCGAAGCCTTTTCAGGCCCCTTTGACCGGGTACTGATCCGGGTCCCGAAAACCCTCGCCTTGCTGGAAGAGCAATTGATTCGCTTGCAGGGACAACTCGCGCCGGGTGCTCAGGTGATTGCTGCCGCGATGATCAAGCATTTACCCCGAGCCGCGGGCGATCTGCTGGAACGCTACATCGGCCCGGTGCAAGCCTCGTTGGCGGTGAAGAAGGCTCGACTACTGATCGCGACCGCTGAAGTCAATGCGCCCGTTGTGTCCCCCTACCCGACCCGTTATCAACTCGACACGCCAGAGATCGAACTGCTCAATCACGCCAATGTGTTCTGCCGCGAAGGGCTGGATATCGGGACGCGAGCGTTTTTGCCGCACCTGCCAATGAACCTCGGCTCGGCGCGGGTCGCCGACCTCGGTTGCGGTAACGGGGTTTTGGCCATCGCCAGTGCTTTGCAAAACCCTGAGGCCCATTACACGATGGTGGACGAATCGTTCATGGCCGTGCAATCGGCCGCCGAAAACTGGCGCGCAGCGCTGGGTGACCGGGAAGTGATTGTACGTGCCGACGATGGATTGGCGGGTCAGGAGCCTCAGTCCCTGGACGTGGTGCTGTGCAACCCACCGTTTCACCAACAACAAGTCGTCGGTGATTTCCTGGCCTGGCGCATGTTCCAGCAGGCCCGAGAGGCACTGGTGGTTGGCGGCGCGTTGTACATCGTCGGCAACCGTCATCTGGGTTATCACAGCAAGCTTGCGCGGTTGTTCCGCGGCGTCGAGCAAGTGGCGGCCACACCCAAGTTCGTGATCCTTAAAGCCCGCAAATGACGGGTAAAAAAAACCCTCCATCAGGAGGGTTGTAAATCCGTGCCGCAAGGCAACGGGATGGGATCAGGTGTCCAAAAATCAGTGGGTCGTCAGGCCCGCGGCATTCATGAACATGCGCATCAGGCTGGCCACGATGAACAGCGCCACAACGCTGCCGGTCCAGATCATCGCCAGCCAGCCGAGTCGCTGCCAGAGCGGCTTTTTCTCTGCTGCTTCGATGTCCTGCAAGGAATGTTTGCCCGCCATCATTGCAATCTCCTCTGAAAGGGCGCAGGTATCGGCACTGCGCCGCTGTCGCGTGTTCTAGTGGTAACCATCTTCGTGGGTGACCTTGCCGCGGAACACGTAGTAGCTCCAGAAGGTGTAACCCAGGATGAACGGGATGATGAACAACGTGCCCACCAGCATGAAGCCCTGACTTTGCGGCGGTGCGGCAGCGTCCCAGATCGAGATCGACGGCGGCACGATGTTTGGCCACAGGCTGATACCCAGACCACTGTAGCCGAGGAAGATCAGCACCAGGGTCAGCAGAAACGGCGTGTAATTTGCGTTGCGAGCGACGGCGCGGATCAGACCGTACATGGTCACCAGCACCAGAATCGGTACCGGCAAGAACCAGAACAGATTCGGCAATGTGAACCAGCGCGCCGCGATTTCTGCGTGGGTCAGCGGCGTCCAGATACTGACGATGCCGATCACGGCTAACACCACGAACGCCAATGGCCGCGCCAGGTTGTGCATTTGTTCCTGCAACTTGCCTTCGGTTTTCATGATCAGCCAGGTGCAGCCGAGCAGTGCATACGCCACCACCAACGCCACGCCGCAGAACAGCGTGAACGGCGTCAGCCAATCCAGTGAGCCACCGGCAAATTGACGGTTAACCACCGGCAACCCATCAATGAACGCACCCAACGCCACGCCCTGGAAGAAGGTGGCGGCGATTGAGCCCCCGATGAACGCCTTGTCCCAGAGATGGCGCTTGTCGTCCTTGGCCTTGAAGCGGAACTCGAAGGCCACGCCACGGAAGATCAGCCCGATCAGCATAAAAATCAGCGGCAGGTACAACGCCGAGAGCACCACCGAATACGCCAGCGGGAAGGCACCGAACAACGCTGCGCCACCCAGCACCAGCCAGGTTTCGTTGCCGTCCCAGACAGGGGCAACGGTGTTCATCATCACGTCACGGTCAGTCTTGCCCGGGATGAACGGGAAAAGAATCCCGATCCCCAGGTCGAAACCGTCCATGACCACATACATCATGATGCCGAAGATGATGATCACGGCCCAGATCAGCGGAAGATCAATACCCATGATTCAAATCTCCTTGGTCAGGCTGGGGCTGTGATCACCGTCACCGTTGTCATCGGCGGCGGACAGCGGACGGGCCGGTGTGCGTTTCTTGCCTGGACCGCCCTCGGGCGTTTCCTTGCCTTCGTCTATCTTCGGCCCTTTGCGCACCAGGCGCATCATGTAGCCCAGACCGGTGCCGAACAGCGCGAAATACACCACCACGAACAGAATCAGCGTGATGCTCATCTGCATGAAGCTGTGATTGGACGACGCATCCGCCGTGCGCATCAAACCGTAAACTACCCACGGCTGACGGCCGATTTCAGTGGTGAACCAACCGGCAAGTATCGCGATCAGGCCGGAAGGCCCCATCCACAATGCCAGGTACAGGAACGGTCGCGAGGTGTACAGCTTGTCGCTTTTGCGCAGCCACAGGCTCCACAAACCGGTGAAAATCATCAGCAAACCCAGGCCGACCATGACTCGGAACGACCAGAACACAATGGTCGAATTCGGCCGGTCTTCAGGCGGAAAGTCCTTGAGCGCCGGTACCTGTTTGTCCAGAGAATGCGTGAGGATCAGGCTGCCCAGATACGGAATCTCTACCGCGAATTTGGTCTTCTCGGCTTTCATGTCCGGCCAGCCGAACAGGATCAGCGGAGTCGGTTCATCACCGACGTTTTCCCAGTGGCCTTCAATCGCGGCGATTTTCGCAGGCTGATGCTCAAGCGTATTCACCCCGTGGAAGTCGCCGATGACGGCCTGAATCGGCGCCACGATCAACGCCATCCACATCGCCATCGAGAGCATAGTGCGGATCGCCGGGTTGTCCTTGCCGCGCAGCAAATGCCAGGCCGCCGAGGAACCGACGAAGAAGGCGGTCGCGACGAACGCCGCCGTCGACATGTGCAACAGACGGTAGGGAAACGACGGGTTGAAGATCACCGCCAGCCAGTCCACCGGAATGACCTGGCCATTGACGATTTCGTAACCCTGCGGGGTCTGCATCCAGCTGTTGGAGGCAAGAATCCAGAAGGTCGAGATCAGGGTGCCGATGGCCACCATCACCGTGGCGAAGAAGTGCAGATTGCGCCCGACCTTGTTCCAGCCGAACAGCATGACGCCGAGGAAACCGGCTTCGAGGAAGAAAGCAGTCAGTACTTCATACGTCAGCAACGGCCCGGTCACGGAGCCGGCGAAGTCCGAGAAGCGGCTCCAGTTGGTGCCGAACTGATAGGCCATGACGAGCCCGGAGACCACGCCCATGCCGAAGTTGACGGCAAAAATCTTCGACCAGAAGTGGTACAGATCGCGGTACGTGTCGTTATGGGTTTTCAGCCACAGGCCTTCGAGCACCGCCAGGTAACTCGCCAGGCCAATGGTGATGGCGGGAAATAGAATGTGAAACGAAATGGTGAACGCGAACTGCATCCGGGCGAGATCAAGTGCCTCCAAACCGAACATAAGTCTTCCTCTGTCAGGTAATACCGGCTGAAGGCTTGTGGCCTACACCCACTGCCCCCACGGATATGGAGTGTGGCGAATTTGAATTCGTTCTTTTTTTACAAACATCACAACGTAGGGAGTCTGGCCAACTGGCCTGCGGATCATTTCCACGATCGGACTTGATCTGGATCAAGCAACGTTAAAAGAGTAGTCCCATTTTTGATGATGGACGGTGTGGTCTTTTGCCGCGTGACAGGTTGCCTCACTGTGTTGGTGGTATTAGGCGCGGCGGACATGATCAGCAGGGTGATCCGCGCTTCGTTCGTGCAACTGGAAACCCCGGACGAAATGCGCGGCCGGGTCAGTGCCGTGAACGGTTTGTTCATTGGCGCTTCGAATCAGTTAGGCGAGTTCGAATCCGGCTTGACCGCCCATTGGTTCGGCACGGTGCCGGCAGTGGTCATGGGCGGTATTGGCACATTGGTGGTGACTGGGGCATGGATCAAACTGTTCCCGACCCTGGCCAACCGCGACCGCATGCATATACCGGTGGAAGAAGCCCGGGTCTAAAGCAGTTTGTCCAGGGTGATGGGGAAGTCCCGCACCCGCTTTCCGGTGGCGTGATAAATGGCATTGGCCACCGCCGCCGCAACCCCGACGATACCGATTTCGCCCACGCCCTTGGAACCCAGGGCGTTGACGATCTCATCATGTTCTTCGACAAACAGCACATCAATGTCGCCGATGTCGGCGTTTACTGGTATGTGATACTCGGCCAGGCTGTGGTTCATATGACGGCCCAGCGCATGGTCAGTTTGCGTCTCTTCGTGTAACGCCATGCCGATGCCCCAGACCACACCGCCGAGGATCTGGCTACGCGCCATTTTCGGATTGACCACTCGCCCCGCGGCGATGGCGCTGACCACCCGACGGACCTTCACCGTCCCCAAATCCTCGTCCACTAATACCTCGACGAACACCGCCGAATGAGTCGCGGTGGCGTAGGCTTCGCGTTTTTTGTCGGGCTCGGCGTCCACCTGAACATCGAGCGTTTCTTCGTTGCTGTCTCGGGCCAGGTCAGCCAGCGATACCCGCGCTTCGCCGAAGGACAACTGGCCGTCTCCGAAAACCGCCTGCTCCGAGGTCACGCCACTGAATGCCGGGTGCGTCTGCCGCGCTACGGCGAGCAACTTTTCCTTTAATGCCTCGCAGGCCTGCTGGACTGCGGTGCCTACCGACGAAACAGTGAACGAACCGCCCTGTAACGGCGCGGTCGGTAATGAAGAATCCCCGAGGACAAAGGTGACATCCTTCAGCGAAACGCCCGACGCTTGGGCGGCGATTTGCGTCATCACCGTGTAGGTTCCGGTGCCGATGTCTGTCGTCGCGCTGCTGACCGTCAGTTTGCCGTTTTGATCGAGACTGGCCTTGGCGCTGGCTTTCTGCTGCATCGCCTCCCAGACACCGCCGGCCATGCCCCAGCCGACCAACTGCCGACCATGACGCATGCTGCGAGGTTCTGCATTGCGTTTTTCCCAGCCGAAGCGTTTGGCGCCTTGGGCATAACACTCGCGCAGCGCCTTGCTGGAATACGGTTTGTCTTCGTTCTGATTGCGCTCCGCATAGTTGATCAAGCGCAGTTGCACCGGGTCGATCGCCAACGCACAGGCCAGTTCGTCCATCGCACATTCGAGGCCGATCAACCCTAGCGCTGCGCCGGGGGCACGCATGTCCAGTGGCGTGAAAACGTCCAACGGCAGCAGTTTGTAGGTCAGCTGTACGTTGTCGCAGTGATAGAGCATGCCGCTCCACTCGACGACATGCTCGGTGAAATCTTCGAAACGCGAGGTCTGGCCGATGGCGGCATGAGCGACCGCCAGCAAGCGGCCGCTGGCGGCCGCGCCCAATTGCAGACGCTGCAAGGTGCGTGGCCGGTAGCCGAACGTGAACATCTGCTGACGCGTCAGGGTCACCCGCACCGAGCGCTTGAGCGCCAGTGCCGCCATCACCGCCAGAGGCAATTGATACTGCGGGCGCAAGCCAGAGCCGAATGCGCCGCCGACATAAGCGGCAAAAATCCGGACGTGCTCTTTATCCAGACCGAAGACCTTTTGCACGTACGACTGACAGTTCTGCGTGCCTTGGGTCTTGTCGTGGATATGCAAGCTGCCATCGGCCTGATACAGCACCGTACTGGCGTGAGGTTCCATCGGGTTGTGGTGTTCGATCGGCGTGCTGTAGTTCAGATCCAGGCTGATGGCCGCGCCGGCAAATTCAGCCTGAAAATTCCCACGGGGTTTGGGGAGTTCGGCGGGTGCCGGACGGGCTTCGCCTTGCAGGGTCAGCAAATCGGTCTGATGAGATTCGGCTTCGTATTCGATCACGACCAGCGAACCGGCATACCGCGCCAACTCAAGATTGTCGGCAACGATCAAGGCCAATGGCTGACCGTTGAACAGGACCCGGTCGTTGTACAACGGGCGAAACGGCGAGCCTTTGGCCGAGTCGGCGTCTTCATAGTCTTTGTCATAACTGGCGATTTTCGGCCGGCTCGTGTGATCGATCACCGCGACCACGCCAGGCAGCGCCAGGGCCTTGGACGCATCAATGCTGATCACCCGACCGCAGGCGATACGGCTGGAAACCACGCTACCGTGAAGCAGCCCTGCCTCGGGAAACTCTGCTGCATAACGAGCCTGGCCGGTCACTTTGAGCTGACCGTCGACACGATCCAGCGGCTGTCCCATGGGCTTGGTGTCAGTATTCATGACGCTTGCCCTCCCAGCGCGGCATCGCTCAACGCACGGATGATGGCCCGGCGCGCCAGTTTGACTTTAAAAGCGTTGTGTTCGAGAGGTTCGGCGTTTTGCAGCAGGGCATCGGCGGCGGCGCTGAAGGTTTCACGGCTGACCGCCTTACCGGCCAGCCAGCTCTCCACCGCTTTGTCGCGCCAGGGTTTGTGTGCGACGCCGCCGAGGACCAGCCGCGCCTCGCGAATGATCGGGCCGGTCATGTCGAGCGCCGCCGCTACCGAAACCAATGCAAAGGCATAAGAAGCGCGATCACGGATCTTCAGGTAATGGCTGTTCTCGGCAAATCCCGTGGAGGGCAACTCGATGGCGGTGATCAGTTCGTCGTCGGCCAGTTGGTTGTCGCGCTCGGGAGCATCGCCAGGTAAACGGTGGAAATCGGCGAACTCGATGGCCCGCGCTCCACCTCGACCTTGCACATGGACCACGGCCTCCAGAGCAGCCAAGGCCACACACATGTCGGATGGATGCGTGGCGACGCACTGCGCACTGGCGCCGAAGATGGCGTGGATTCGGTTCAGACCGTCCCGCGCCGGACAACCGCTCCCAGGTTCGCGTTTGTTGCAAGGCACATTGGCGTCGTAGAAGTAGTAGCAACGAGTGCGCTGCAGCAAGTTGCCGCCAGTGCTGGCCATATTGCGCAGTTGCGGCGACGCGCCGGCCAGGATTGCCTGGGACAACAGCGGATAGCGCTGTTCGATCAGCGGATGCCAGGCCAGGTCCGCGTTGCTGACCAGAGCGCCAATCATCAGCCCACCCTTGGTTGTTTCAGTGACCTCACGCAACGGCAGACCGGTGATGTCGATCAAGTGCTCGGGGCGGGTGACATTTTCCTTCATCAAATCCAGCAGATTCGTACCGCCGGCAATGAACCGCGACGCCGGGCCGGCGAGATGAACCGCATCCTGCACCGAATCGGGCTTGCTGTAATGGAAAGGGTTCATTGGCCACCTCCTTGCCCGGCACGTTGACGGCAGGCAGGAAGAGCCTCTTCGATGGCATCGCGGATATTGCTGTAGGCACCGCAGCGGCAAAGGTTGCCGCTCATCAACTCCTGAATCTGCTCGGTGGTTTGCGCGCGACCTTCATTGACCAGCCCGATCGCCGAGCAGATCTGACCGGGCGTGCAATACCCGCATTGAAAGGCATCGTGCTTGATAAAGGCCTGCTGCATCGGGTGCAGCTCGTCACCATTGGCCAAGCCTTCGATCGTGGTCAATTGAGCACCGTCACACATCACCGCCAGCGTCAGGCAGGCATTCACTCGTTTGCCGTTGAGCAATACCGTGCAGGCGCCACACTGACCGTGATCGCAACCTTTTTTTGTACCGATCAGGTCCAGCTGCTCTCGCAGCAGGTCCAGCAACGTGGTCCAGGGCAACACCTCAAGCTGACACTCCTGACCGTTGAGGTTCAGGCCTAGCGGATGGCGGACGAATGACGGCTGCGCAGCATCGGGAGTCGTAGCGCTCATAAAAACCTCACGGTTGATCGTACGTTCGCGGCGTTTTGGCAAACCGCCGTCATAAGGGGTACGACTTCGGGGTGTAGTGAGCGTTCAAGGGAATTGATTTGTGGTGCGGCGCTACACCAACAACTCCCCCGCCACCGCCGCTCGCGTGGCCTTACCGCAGAGTTGTTCCACCAGCGTCAGGGCGAACTGCAACACCGCCCCCGAACCCTGCGCGGTGATGCAGTTGCCATCGACCACCACCGGTTGATCGACGAAGTTGCACCCCAACAGTTGATGGCTGGCCGATGGCAGGCAGGTCATACGCCGCTGACGCAGTACGCCAAAGGCTTGCAACGCCAGCGCCGGGGCCTCGGCGATGCCGGCGAACAGACGCCCTGCCGCGGCCTGATCCTTGAGCAATTGTTGCAGGGGTTGATGGGCCGCAAGATGTTGCGCCCCCACGGCACCGCCGGGCAGCACAATCAGGTCGAACGGCTGGGCCAGCACGTCCACCAGCATCGCATCGGACGTCACTCGGGTGCCGCGCGCGCAGGTGAGCATGCGCCGCTGCTCGATGCTGGCCACCACCAGTTCAACCTTGGCGCGGCGCAACACATCAATCAGGGTCACTGATTGCAGGTCATCGATGCCCTCGGCGAGGGTAATCAGAGCTCTAAAGGTCATGGGCGCAGTCCACAGGATGATCTTTAAAGCGTAGTCAGCTTTCCTGCCCCTTGTTCGAACCCGCCGTTACTTGATGTAAAGCTGCGTCGACAGCGTATTACCCGGCGCGTTGATCGACGTGTTGCTGAAGGTAAATGTGCCTTCCTGCTTGCCGGCCAGATCAAAGACATACAAATAGCCGACGGTTTTTCTCCCGACGGTGCACTCAGTCAGGTTGCCATTATCAAAAGCACAGACCGGGGTGCGGGTGCCGTTCACCTCAAAACCATCCAGCCCGACATGTGCCCCGCGGCCGTAGCCGACTTCCAGCACGTAGATCCTGATGTTCGGTCCGCTGTGATCGCAGCGTGTTTTCTCCTGCCCCGGCGCGATGTCTTCAAAACCGCAGACCGGCGACTCGACCTTGAGTACGTTCACCTGACTCAACGGCGCCGCCGATGCAGCCGAGGCGGTATGTGCCCCCAGGAACAAGGCGATCGACACTCCGAATACGGCAATCAGACGTTTATTCATGCAATACATAAGTACCCCCAAAACCAGCGCGCAGTATGGCGCAGTTGGCTTTAGCGCAAAACATCGACGACGATCGCAGCCATAAGCAGCCATAGCCCCACGCTGCTGGTATGATGCGCGGCTTTTTCCGACCCACAGAAAATTACCAGGGCGCCATTAGCGGTCTGTGCTTTGCTGTTGAGGTCGATACATTCACGGCGCCGGGCGCGCCACGGGGAGCAGACATGCTGGAAAGGCTGTTTCAACTCAAGGCACACAACACCAACGTGCGGACCGAGATTCTGGCGGGCGTCACGACCTTTTTGGCCATGGCCTACATTCTGTTCGTCAACCCGAGCATCCTCGGCGAGACCGGTATGGACAAGGGCGCGGTGTTCGTCGCCACGTGCCTGGCAGCCGCCATCGGCTCCACGGTGATGGGCCTGATCGCCAACTACCCGATCGCCCTCGCGCCGGGCATGGGCCTGAACGCCTTCTTTACCTACACCGTGGTCCTGCACATGGGCCATACCTGGCAAGTGGCGCTGGGGGCGGTGTTCATCTCGGCGGTGCTGTTTTTCCTGCTGTCGATCTTCCGCATCCGCGAATGGATCATCAACAGCATCCCGTTGCCGCTGCGTTCGGCGATTGCCGCCGGTATCGGCCTGTTCCTGGCCCTGATCGCCCTGCATAACGCGGGCATCGTGGTGAGCAACCCGGCAACCATGGTCGGCCTCGGCGATTTGAAACAGCCGGCCCCGATCCTCGCGACCCTCGGCTTTGCCCTGATCGTGGCACTTGAAGCGCTTAAAGTGCGCGGTGCGGTACTGATCGGCATTCTGGCGGTGACCATCGTTTCGATCGTGATGGGCTTCACCCCGTTTGGCGGCGTGATGTCGATGCCGCCGTCCCTGGCCCCGACGTTCCTGCAACTGGACATCAAGGGCGCCCTGGACATCGGGCTGGTCAGCGTGATCTTCGCCTTCCTGTTCGTCGACCTGTTCGACAACTCCGGCACCCTGATCGGCGTCGCCAAGCGCGCCGGCCTGATGGGCAAGGACGGTCATATGCCGAAAATGGGGCGCGCCCTGATCGCAGACAGTACCGCAGCCATGGCCGGTTCGCTGCTGGGCACTTCGACCACCACCAGCTACATCGAATCCGCAGCCGGCGTGAGTGCCGGTGGCCGCACCGGCCTGACCGCCGTTGTCGTGGCGATTCTGTTCCTGTTGGCGCTGTTTTTCTCGCCATTGGCGGCCAGCATTCCAGCCTTTGCTACCGCGCCTGCACTGCTGTTCGTCGCGGTATTGATGACATCCGGCCTGGCCGAAATAGACTGGGACGATATCACCGTCGCCGCACCGGTGGTGGTCACCGCCCTGGCCATGCCGTTCACTTACTCCATCGCCAACGGCATCGCCTTCGGTTTCATCTCCTGGACCGCGATCAAGTTGCTGTCCGGCCGCGCCCGTGAGCTCAACTCGGCGCTGGTGATTCTGTCGATTCTATTCGTGATCAAGTTGGGTTGGTTCAACGCATGACTTTTGATTCCCAGGCTTACGCCGTTCAGCTCGAAGAAAAGGTCACGCGCCTGCGTGACCTGCTGGCCCCGTTCGGTGCGCCAGAACCTGCAGTGTTCGACTCGCCGCTGCAAAATTTCCGCCTGCGCGCCGAATTCCGCTTGTGGCGCGAAGCCGGCGAGCGTCACTACGCGATGTTTTCCCAGGAAGATAAACGCACACCGATCCTGATCGAAGCGTTCCCGATCGCAAGCCTGCGTATCAATCAGTTGATGCCGCAGCTGAAGGCGGCGTGGCAAGCGAGTGCGGCCTTGAGCCACAAGCTGTTTCAGGTGGAGTTCCTGACCACGCTGGCCGGCGATGCGATGATCACGCTGTGCTATCACCGCCCGTTGGATGAGCACTGGCACGCGGCGGCCTCGACACTGGCCGCCGACCTGAACGTCAGCATCATCGGCCGTTCCAAGGGCAAACGCGAAGTGATTGGTCACGATTACGTGGTCGAGCAGATGGAAGTCGGTGGCCGCACCTTCAGCTACCGCCAGCCGGAAGGCGCGTTCACCCAGCCCAACGGCACCGTGAACCAGAAGATGCTCAACTGGGCTTACGACTCACTCGGTGATCGCTCCGACGATTTGCTGGAGCTGTATTGCGGCAACGGCAACTTCACCCTCCCGCTCGCGACACGCGTGCGCAAAGTGCTGGCCACCGAAATCAGCAAGGCGTCGGTCAACGCAGCGTTGAGCAATCTCAGCGAAAACGCTGTGGATAACGTCACGTTGGTGCGTTTGTCCGCCGAGGAGCTGACCGAAGCCCTGAACGAAGTTCGTCCGTTCCGTCGTCTGCACGGCATCGATCTGAAGAGCTACGAATTCGGTAGTGTCTTCGTCGATCCGCCTCGCGCCGGTATGGACCCGGACACCTGCGAGCTGACCCGCCGCTTCGACAACATCCTCTATATTTCCTGCAACCCGCAAACCCTGGCAGCCAACATCGCCCAACTGCACGACACCCACCGCATCACCCGATGCGCGATGTTCGACCAGTTCCCGTGGACCCATCACATGGAATCCGGGGTGTTGTTGACTCGGCGTTAATTGCCGGTGCTGGAAACAAGAAAGCCGTCTTAATGACGGCTTTTTTGTGGGTGTTCAAAGGGCGATATCAACTTTGCGCGGACGCCCTCCCTTCCGGCCGTTGGCCCGCGCGGCCGCAGATTTGGCAGCGCTGCTCTGGCGACCATTGCGCGAGGCGATCACTGACGCAGCCATGTCCATCAGCGGCTTACTCGCCGAAATCATTCCGGCGATTGAAATGTGCAAATCCTTATCGTCATGGCAGAGGGCGGACCCCGCATGACCGATTTTCAGATTGGCGTAATCCTTGGTCTCGAAACCATCGAATTCGGGATAGTTTTTCACTGGCAGCAATACACCGCTGCCATCCTGGAAGCTGACCGCCAGACACGGTTGCAAAAAACTCACGGCCGTCGCATTGAGACCACTGTTGCGGCGCTGTTCACCCTGCTCGATCGCCTCGTCCAGTACTCTTTCGGTCACCGGCCAATCCACTTGTATTTTTGCCTTAATCGATTTCATAGTTCGATCTCCACGCCCTCCGGTGCCCCCATCAGGGTCAGCAGGGTCTTGTTGCCTTCTGGTTCGTAGTAAGCAGAACCGATTACGTAAGTCGTGCTGGCGATCCTCTTCAAAACCACCACTTCGTTGGCCTGCCAGTCCCATAACTGATTATCGAGGCAGGCCGTTTTCAATTTGCACTACCAAATGCCACGGGCTCGTCGCAAATGCGTAGATTGCCTGAGTGTCTGACGCAAACCTTCCAGCACCGCCAGAGGTGGTCGACGCGAGAGCGGGACGACATCCCAGAGCTCAACGCCGCTGTGCCAGAAACTGAACTTGAAGCGCGCACTCCATGTACCTGCGTCTACATGGACGTGAGGCGGACAATGCTCGCCGCGCAACATGACCACCCTCCAAAACCCTTTGTAGCTGCATACTTTCATGCCAACCCATCCGTTAGGTTAATGAGTCCTGAGACTCGACATTCCTTGGAGATTCCGACCACTGGCGCCGATCGCTCGATTTCTAAGCCTAGCGTTCAAGATCGCTCCGGACCTGCCGGTTACAGCGGAAAAAAGTAAGTAATTCTTTCACCGCGCACACAAAAAAGCCGTCACGAAGACGGCTTTCCTGGCTAGCCACACAATCACCCAGGCTGATTTTTTCGATACTCGGTCGTGGTCATTCCGGCATAACCCCAATTATCCGTATCGACCTCCTCGATCACGATGTGGGTCAGGTCTGGACGCTTGCCGAGGACTCGCTGCAAGGTGTCGGTGATTTCGGCGATGACCTGGGCTTTCTGCTCCCGGGTCACGCCGTCACGGGTAATACGTACGCTGACGAAAGGCATGACGTTTCTCCTGTCCGGTGATTAAAAAAGATCGACCACTAGCCGGTGATGAAGTCGGCGCGGATCAAGTAAAGCACCGCTTCGGCGATTTCATCTACAGTGGCGAAATCCCTGAAGAAACTGCCGGGCATGCCAGTTCCGGTGGAGCTGCTTCGAGGTGAGTTGTGGGTACCGGAGATCGTTTACCTTCCACTTGAAACCGAACTGCTGCGCAATGCCCGCGCGTTGGGTTGCCGAACGCTGGATGGCGGCAACATGGCGGCGTTTCAGGCGGTGAAGGCGTTTGAATTGTTCAGCGGCGTGGTGCCGGATGCGCAGCGGATGTTGGAACATTTTTAGAGCATGAATGGCTGAACGGATGTGGCGAGGGGTTAATCCCCTCACCCCACATCAGGCCTGCAGGTACCGCAAAACCGACTCGCAGATCATCTCGCGATGACGCTGCTTGATGCTTTCGTCAGGCAAGTCGACCTGAAAAATCTCACCGAAAGTATGGCGGTTCGACACGCGATAGAAGCAGAACGAGCTGATCAGCAGGTGCACATCCAGCGGCTCAAGCCCCGCGCGAAACACGCCTTCCTCAACACCGCGGCATAAAATCTCGCCCAGTGAATCGAGAATGGTGTTGTTCATCGCCTTGATCGCCTCGGAACGCTTCACGTATTCAGCGTTGTGAATGTTCTCGATGCTGACAATCCGCACAAAGTCGACGTTGCGATCATGGTGGTCGAACGTGAATTCAACCAGCCGACGAATCGCTTCCACCGGCGCCAGTTCGGTCAGGTGCAGACGGTTTTCGGTGCTGCGGATATCGCCGTAGAGTTTCTCCAGCACCTCGACGTAGAGCTGTTCCTTACTGCCGAAGTAGTAATAGATCATGCGTTTTGAGGTGTGGATGCGCTCGGCGATCGCATCGACGCGTGCGCCGGAAAGCCCCTGCTGGACGAACTCGACAATGGCTTCTTGAAGGATGTTCTCGCGGGTCTTTTCCGGGTTGTTCTTGCGACTCTTGCGGGGCTCGGCCATGGGTTCGTCGGGCGCGGGGGAGAGTTCTGAAATTATTGTCATTGCGGGCTCACGGCCATCACTGCACAGCTGGCGATTATGGGCCGCGCCGCACAGTGAAGGAAGCCGCGTGGCGGCGGTTTGTATCCGTGTTTACGATTTTCCTACAACTTTGCCTGACGTACGGCACCACTGCGAGATTTGGCCATGGCCGCAAGGCGCACCGCCACGTTGGCCGCACCGTATCCCGCGTAGCCATTCTTGCGCTGGCGCGACGCGCCGGTATTGTCGAAGACGTCGAGCCACCGCGCACTTACCTGAAACATGAACTGGGCAAGCGTTACGAGCCGGCCATGATCGAGGCTCTCCTCGAAGCCGCCCCCCGACTGGGACCTGTCGCGCACGATCGGGACCCTGGCGTCGCTCAAGGATGCGTTCGACCAGTAATCTCGCCGACGCAGGCGGTCGCCTGCCCGATAAAAACCCATCAACTGAAGGAATTAGATGGGTTGTCCGTGTTCAATACGAGTCTGGAGTATTCCCGGCAACCCACCACAGGTTGTCCGGAAGGTGCCTGTGCGCAATAAAAGATGGACGACCGGACTGGCGCCGCTCCCACTCAGCAGCAACACTCATCCCCACGGACAATCAGAGGATTCCCACATGCTATGGAAAAAAGGCCGACGCAGTGACAATGTGGTCGATGCCCGTGGAGATGATGTCGGCGGTGGTGGTGGCGGGATGCGCTTCGGTGGCGGCAAGGGCCTGAGCCTGATGGCGATTATATTGATCGTCGGGATCGGCTGGATCACCGGCCAGGACCCGATGCAAATCCTCGGGCAACTGACCGGGCAGACGAGCGAGCAATCGGCACCGACCACCTCGCAAACCCAAAAGGCCCCGCCGGCCAATGATCAAGGGGCCGAGTTCGTGCGCTCGATCCTCGGCGATACTGAAGACACCTGGACTCAGATTTTCCAGCAGTCGGGTCGCCAATATAAGGAACCGACCCTGGTGCTGTTCAGTAGCCGCGTCAATTCGGCCTGTGGCCTGGCAACATCGGCGACCGGCCCTTTCTATTGCCCGGAGGACCAGAAGGTTTACTTGGACATGAGTTTCTTCCAGGAAATGTCCCAACGCTTTTCCGCAGCGGGTGACTTCGCGCAGGCCTACGTCATCGCTCACGAAGTCGGACACCATGTGCAGACCTTGCTCGGTGTTTCGGCGAAGATTCAGACCGCCCGCCAACAGGGCCGGCAGATGGAAGGCGACGGCGGTTTGCTGGTGCGCCAGGAACTTCAAGCCGATTGCCTGGCCGGGGTCTGGGCCAACAATGCGCAGAAACGTCTGAACTGGCTGGAACCCGGTGACATCGAAGAAGCCTTGAACGCCGCCAACGCCATCGGCGATGACCGCTTGCAGCAGCAAGGTCAGGGGCGCGTAGTCCCGGACTCGTTTACTCATGGTACGTCGGCGCAAAGGGTGCGCTGGTTCAAAACCGGATTCGCGCAAGGCCAGGTCGGCCAGTGCGATACCTTTGCAGCGAAAAACCTATAAATGAATAAGTGGCTGCTGGCTCTACTGATCACCTGCGCAAGTGCCCAGGCTGCCGAGCATGCGGTCAAGGAGGTCAGCCCCGGACGCCTGCTGCTGACTTCAGGTGAAATAGCGGTGGGCATCGGCCCGGCGCCGACGAAAATCGAACGCGTGCTGATCATCATCCATGGTCGACTGCGCAATGCCCAAACCTATCGCCAGAGCGCCGAGCACGCGGCCGAACAGGCCGGGCAAAGCGCGACCACTTTGGTGATCGCCCCGCAATTTCTCAATGAAACCGACGTCGCGCTTCACCCAGTGGCTGACAGCGTATTGCGCTGGCAGGGCAATGACTGGATGGCTGGCGGTTTATCCACCGCTCCGTTTTCCCTGAGTTCCTACGCGGCGCTCGACGAAATCATCGCCCGAATCGGCGATCGCCGACAGTTTCCGGACGTGAAGCAAATCGTCATTGCCGGTCACTCCGGTGGCGCTCAGGTGGTGCAGCGATATGCATTGCTGGGTCACGATCAGCCAGCACTCAAGGCGGCCGACATACAGGTGCGTTACGTCATTGCCAACTCGTCTTCTTATGCGTACTTCGATGAACGACGGCCGGTGGCGTTCAGCCACGCCGGTTGCCCGAATTTCAATCGCTGGAAGTACGGGCTGACGAATTTACCCGCCTATGCCGAAGGGCAAACGCCTGCGCAGTTGGAGGAAAACTACGTCAAGCGCGACATCGTTTATCTACTCGGGCAGCAGGACATCGACCCGAAGCATCCGGCGCTGGATAAAAGCTGTGAGGCCCAAGCTCAGGGAGCCAATCGATTGGTTCGCGGGCGCAATTATTTTGCTTCTCTGAAACGGCTGCATCCTCAAGGATTGAATCAGCAGCTGATCGAAGTGCCTGGGGTCGGGCATGATGGGGATGGAATGTTCAACTCGCCGGAGGGGCAGAAAGCGTTGTTCGGGCAGTGAGTTTTTGTGGTGTTTGAGCCGACGCCATCGCGGGCAAGCCTTGCTCCTACTGGATCGTGGTGTGCACGCGATTGCATTTACACCGAGGACCTGTAGGAGCAAGGCTTGCCCGCGAATGGGCCCTCAAGCCGAAAGCATCTGCCGCAACGCCACGCAATCGGCGGCGTGCCAATCAGTCAATTCTGGCCAGGGATTATCCGGCAGGTTTACCAACACCGTCCGCGTCCCCGCCGCCCGACCGCAATCCAGATCAAAGCGGTAATCACCGACCATCACCATCTCACTGGCCGGTACATTCCAGGCCTGGGCCAACTTCAGCAAACCACCTGGATGGGGTTTTGGCGGTGCTTCATCACGGCCCAGCACATCCTCCACCGCAAAGCAGTCGGCCAGGCCGATCGCCTCCAGTGTGACGTGCGCCAGTTCGCGAGCATTGCGGGTGAGAATGCCTAGCCGATAACCGCGCCCGGCCAGTTCACGCACCAGTGCTACCGCGCCCGGTGCCGCTTTCGAACCCAGCGCCAGGTCTCGTTCGTGTTCCAGCAACCATGCATGTTTGGCCGCGGCTTCATCGGCCGGGAGCGCGGCGAGGTGGGTCAGGATGTCGTCTTCGGCCGGAATCGCCAGCGCCACGCGAATTGCCGCGAAATCATGCACGGCCACCGTCAGGGTGCCGTCCATGTCGAACACCCAGTGCCGCACCTCGGCCAGGCTCATGCCCAATCCTTGCGGTGGCGAATCAGGCCTTCCTGCGTGACCGAGGCCACCAGTTGCCCGGCGCGGTTGAACACGCTGCCGCGGGAGAAGCCACGGGAATTGCCGGCCCACGGGCTGTCCATCGCATACAGCAGCCAGTCATCGGCGCGCAGATCGGCGTGAAACCACAGCGAATGATCGAGGCTGGCGACCTGCATGTCTTTCTGCCAGACTGACTTGCCGTGAGGCTGCATTGACGTGGTCAGCAGACCGAAATCCGAGGCGTAGGCCAGCAGGTATTTATGCAACGCCGGGGAATCGGCCAAGGCACCGTCGGCGCGAAACCAAACGTACTTGATCGGATCGGACGGTTGCGGGTTGTAGGGATCTTTCTCGGTGATCGGTCGGAACTCGATCGGTTTGGGGCACAGAAATTTTTCGCGCATGTGCTCGGGAATCAGGTGCGCACGTTGCTGGGTGAGTTCCAATTCCGACGGCAGGTTTTCCGGGCCGACCACAATCGGCATCTCGGCCTGGTGCTGGAAGCCTTCTTCGTCGTACTGAAAGGAGGCGCTGCAGGTGAAGATTGGGTTGCCTTTCTGAATCGCTGTCACCCGACGCGTACTGAAGCTGCCGCCGTCGCGTACCCGATCAACTTGATAAACCACGGGCAACGCGGAATCGCCCGGACGCAGGAAATAACCGTGCATCGAATGCACATGGCGCGCTGCTTCGACCGTCTGACTGGCCGCCGACAGGGACTGACCGATCACCTGACCGCCGAACAGCTGACGAAAACCCAGGTCCTGGCTGCGGCCACGGAACAGGTTTTCTTCGATCGGTTCCAGGGTCAACAGGTCAACCAGATCATCCAACACTTGGCTCATTCAGACTCTCCTCACACAACGCATGCCGCGCAGTCTTGGCTGCGACGGTCGATTCAATTTCTGGCCAAGGCCCATGGGAGCCATTGTAAACGTCCGTGCTGGCTTATCCATGCAAGGTTTGCAGCCATTGTTCACGAGTGATGCGGTAGAGCACATGGTGACGCAGGGGATGATCGACCGCGAGCCTCGGGTGTTCGAAATCATCCGCTGAATCATGGTGCATGCCGATCGCCTGCATGACTTTCTGCGACGGCATGTTGGTTTCGCTGGTGAAGGACACGACTTCTTTCAGAGGCAACCGGTCAAACCCGCAGCGCAGAGCGGTCCACGCCGCTTCACTGGCGTAGCCAAGGCCCCAGTGCTCGCGGGCCAGGCGCCAGCCGATTTCAGTGGCCGGGGTGAAAGGCGCGTCGAAACCGATCACCCCGAGCCCGGTAAACCCGATAAATGCCCCGGTATCCTTGCGCTCCAGCGCCCAGAGACCGAAGCCATGCTCGGCAAAATGGCCACGAATCCGTCCGATCAGCGAAGCACTTTCCAGTCGACTCAAGGGCGCCGGAAAATATCGCATCACCTGTGGATCGGCGCACATCGCCGCAAACTCCGGCAAATCCTCATCGCGCCACTGCCGTAACAGCAGTCGCGCGCTCTCGAGTTCCAGTATCGGCTCCATCGTGCCCCCCGTTTCCATGCCGCAAGTCTACATCGCTGGTAGGATCCTTCATTCATTCCTACAGGCCTTCCTGGATAAATCAGCCATGCCCCTGCCCCTGATCTACCACGAAGACTACAGTCCCGAGTTCCCGGCGGATCACCGCTTCCCCATGGACAAGTTTCGCCTGCTGCGCGATCACCTGGTGGACTGTGGCCTGACCCGGGACGCCGACCTGCTGCGCCCCGACCTCTGCCCGCCAGAGATTCTCACCCTCGCTCATGACTCTGCGTATATCGAACGCTACATGAGTGGCGAGTTGTCCCGCGAAGACCAGCGGCGCCTCGGCCTGCCGTGGAGCGAAGCCCTGGCCCGGCGCACGGTGCGGGCAGTTGGCGGCTCGCTTCTGGCCGCCGAGCAGGCGCTGGAACATGGTTTGGCCTGTCACTTGGCGGGTGGCACCCATCACGCTCACTACGACCATCCTGCCGGGTTTTGCATCTTCAATGACCTGGCAGTGATCAGCCATTTCTTGCTGGAAAGCGGCCGAGTGAATCGGGTGCTAATCTTCGACTGCGATGTGCATCAGGGCGACGGGACTGCACGGATTCTGCACAACACCCCGGACGCGGTGACCGTTTCCCTGCACTGCGAAAAGAATTTTCCTGCACGCAAGGCCGAAAGTGACTGGGACATTCCACTGCCCATGGGGATGGGCGATGCCGATTACCTGAAGGTGGTGGACGATGCGCTCAACTATTTACTGCCGCTCTATCAACCTGACCTGGTGCTGTATGACGCCGGCGTCGATGTGCATAAAGATGACGCACTTGGCTACCTGAAGCTGACGGACGAAGGCGTCGCCGCTCGCGATGAAAGTGTGATGCGTCATTGCCTGGGTCGCGATATTCCGGTGGTCGGAGTGATCGGCGGCGGCTACAGCAAGGACCGCAAGGCGTTGGCGCGCCGTCATGGAATCCTCCATCACAGCGCGCAGCGGGTCTGGCAGTCATCAGGTTGTCATTGAGGTGTGGGTCTTTACCCACAATGCCTGTGGAACTGCCTGTGGATAACCTGAGTGAAAGGCCCTACAGGCCATGCTGCCTATAGCCTGCACAGGGGTGGTTGTTTTTTGATCAGCTTCTTCAACAACGCCCACAATGATTCGTGCTGGTAGAATGCGCGGCTTATTCCGCCACGCCGCAGCTTTAGCCATGACCCAGCCCTCGCCCTCCTCGTCTTCTCACGTTGCCATCATCGGCGGCGGCCCCGCCGGTTTGATGGCGGCTGAAGTACTGAGCAAGGCCGGGATCAACGTTGATCTGTACGACGGCATGCCTTCAGTGGGGCGAAAATTCCTGCTGGCCGGTGTGGGTGGCATGAACATCACCCATTCCGAAGCCTACCCGGCATTTCTCTCGCGCTACGCCGAACGTGCGCCGCACATTGCGCCGTTGCTACGAGGTTTCGGGGCCGAAGCCTTGTGCCAATGGATTCATGACCTGGGCATCGAAACCTTTGTCGGCAGCTCCGGCCGAGTTTTTCCTACAGACATGAAGGCCGCCCCCTTATTGCGTGCATGGCTCAAACGTCTGCGTGACAGCGGCGTCGTTATCCACACCCGTCACCGCTGGCTCGGCTGGAATGACAGCGGTGAATTGCGCATCGACAGCCCCGAGGGCGAAAAAACCGTCAAACCTGACGCAACCTTGCTGGCCCTCGGCGGCGGCAGCTGGTCGCGCCTCGGTTCGGACGGCGCCTGGATGCTGCCACTGGAACTGCGCGGCGTAGGACTGGCGCCGCTGCAACCAAGTAATTGCGGCTTCGAGGTGCAGGCCTGGAGCGAGTTGATGGTCAGCAAATTCGCCGGCGCACCGCTGAAAAACATCGCCATTGGCCTCAATGACGACGTCCCACGGCTTGGGGAATGTGTGATCACCGCGACCGGGATTGAAGGCAGTTTGATCTACGCCTTGTCGGCGCCAATCCGCGAAGCCATCAATCAGCACGGCTCAGCGACCATTCACCTCGACCTGTTGCCGGGCAGACCTGTGGATAAAGTCCAGGCTGCGCTGAGCAAACCGCGCGGGTCTCGTTCCATGTCGAAACATCTGCACAGCCAGCTCGGGATCGAGGGTGTGAAAGCGGCGTTGCTGCGCGAACTCACTCCGGCCGAATGCTTCGCTGATCCGGCGCTGCTGGCTAACGCGATCAAGGCGTTACCACTGACGTTGGTGAAAACCCGTCCACTAGATGAAGCCATCAGCAGCGCCGGTGGCGTGATGTTCGAATCGATGGATGAACGATTGATGCTCAAGCAACTGCCTGGCGTGTTCTGCGCGGGGGAAATGCTGGATTGGGAAGCGCCAACGGGCGGCTATTTGCTGACCGGGTGTTTCGCCAGTGGGCGGGCGGCGGGGTTGGGGATGGTGGAGTGGTTGAAGCGTAAGGGTTGAGGACCGCGGCGCGCCCTTCGCGAGCAAGCCCGCTCCCACACTGGATCTCGAGTGTTCACAAATAATGTGTTCACAGCAGATCCCATGTGGGAGCGGGCTTGCTCGCGAAGCGGCCTAATAGACGCCGCCGCTAATCAAGGCTTCTTCTTACGCGGCCCAGTGTTAAACACCGGTACTTTTCGTACAGGCTTGATCGAAGGTTCCACCGCAGAAGCGTCCCCACTTTCAACCCATTTACCCAGGTTGCGCTTACCGCCACCGGAGGCCTTTGGCTTCTTCGGTTTTTTCGGCTTCTTCACCACTTGGCCGCTGGAATCAGTGTCCGGCACCCGGTGCTCAGGCTCGAAGTCATGCTCCATCTGGCGAGGCAATGTCTGACGGGTCAACGTCTCGATGGCCGACAGCAGATTCACTTCATCCGCGCACACCAGGGAAATCGCCTCACCGGTGGCACCCGCACGACCGGTACGACCGATCCGGTGGATGTAGTCCTCAGCCACGATCGGCAGGTCGAAGTTGACCACCAATGGCAAATCTTCGATATCCAAACCACGCGCCGCGACGTCGGTGGCCACAAGAATCTGCACTTCACTGGCCTTGAAACGGTCCAGCGCACGCTGACGGGTCGCCTGCGGTTTGTCACCGTGGATGCCGTCGGCGTTGATGCCCAGGCCCTGGAGTTTTTCTACCAGCGCGTCCACACCATTGCGGGTCTTGGCGAACACCAGCACCTGCTTCCATTTGCCCTTGCGTAACAAATGGATGAACAGCTCCGGCTTGCGCTTCTTGTCCGCCACCACAACCCATTGCTTGACGGTGTTGGC
Source organism: Pseudomonas sp. ZS1P83 (assembly GCF_054897825.1). Taxonomy (NCBI): domain Bacteria; kingdom Pseudomonadati; phylum Pseudomonadota; class Gammaproteobacteria; order Pseudomonadales; family Pseudomonadaceae; genus Pseudomonas; species Pseudomonas sp. ZS1P83. The sequence goes on along the minus strand of NZ_CM142706.1, from coordinate 9,070 downwards.
GGCGACGTTGCGCGGGCTGACTTCGATGCTCAGCGGATCGTTGAGCATTTGCCCGGCCAGCAAACGGATGGCGTCGGAGAATGTCGCGGAGAACAACAGCGTCTGACGTTGCTTCGGCAGCACGCGGTAAATATTCCCCAACTCCTCGGAAAAACCCAGATCGAGCATGCGGTCGGCTTCGTCAAGAATCAGGGTTTGCAGCTGATTGAACTTGAGGGCCTTCTGACGATACAGGTCGAGCAAACGACCCGGGGTCGCCACCAGCACGTCGACACCTTTGCGCAGCTTCATCATTTGCGGGTTGATGCTGACGCCGCCGTACACCGCGTAAGTGCTCAATGGCAGGTTCTCGGCGTACTGACGCACGGCTTCGTGAACCTGTTCCGCCAGTTCGCGGGTCGGCACCAGGATCAGAGCGCGCACCGAGTTGGAGGCAACTTTCGGCCCTTCCATGGCCAGCAACTGCAGCAGCGGCAGCGCGAAACCGGCGGTCTTGCCGGTGCCGGTCTGGGCCGCAGCCATCAGGTCGCGACCGGCCAGCACCGCCGGAATGGCTTGCGCCTGAACCGGCGTCGGGGTCTGGTAGCCGAGCGTCTCAAGAGAGCGCAGCAAGGGTTCGATCAGGCCAAGGGTGGCGAAAGTCATGGGATTACCGTAGGGAAATTCAGCGCGGGTTTTTCAAAACAAGTGTGCAAAACGAGATGCAATGGCGCGCAGTTTACCCTAATTCACACGGGATTCTGTCGGCACCGCTACGGCAGGTCGAACGGGAGCTCGACGCCACTGCGGCAACCCGATCAACACCACGGCACTGATGATCACCAGCATCGCCAGCCCTTCTTCAATACCAATGGTCTCGCCAACAAACACGATCCCCAGCAACACCGCCACCGCAGGGTTAACGTAGGCATAACTGGTGGCCGCCGCCGGACGCACGTTTTTCAACAGGTACATGTAGGCGTTGAAAGCGATGATCGAACCGAAGACCGTCAGGTAGGCCAAGGCTGCCCAGCCTTCAATCGGCGGCATGCTTTCCAGATGTTCACCACTCAACACACTGCCGATCAACAACGCCACGCCGCCCACCAGCATTTCCACGGCACTGGCCATCGCGCCCTGGGGCAACGGCAAGTGTTTGCTCCACACCGACCCGAAGGCCCAGGACGCTGCTGCGAACACCAGCAGCGCGGCGCCCAGCGGGCTCGATTGCAGATTGGAACCGAGGTTGAGCATGGCAATGCCGATCAGCCCGAGCACAATCCCGGCCCATTCGAGACGGGTATTACGCGCGCCCCAGAAATATCCGCAGAGCAACGTAAACAATGGCACCGTCGCCACCGCCAATGCGGCGACGCCGGAAGCCACCCCCATGTGTTCAGCCACGCTCACCGCGCCGTTGCCGAAACTGAGCAGCAAAATGCCGATCATTCCCGCCGCTTTCCACTGCGCCCAGGTCGGTGCCGGTGCCCCACGCCAGCGCAGGAACGCGTACATCAGCGTCCCGGCAATCACAAAGCGAATCCCGCCGAGCATCAACGGCGGCCAGTACTGCACGCCGATGCGAATCACCAGGTAAGTCGAGCCCCAGATCACGTACAACGCGAAAAAGGCGGCGATCAACGGTAAGGGAAAACGACGTGGGCCAGGCATGGGGCAGCTCGTAGGCAAGACAAGTGAACAACTATTCTAGAAAGGCCAGCGGCGTAAAATAAGTTACAAAACCTGTTTATAGCGCCGGTACACTTTTCAAAACACGGAGATTGCCGCTATAAACCGTGCTTTCGAAAGTCAGTCATTTTTCAGGAAAACCACGATGGATAAATACGACCGCATGCTCCTCAGCGCCCTGCTGGAAAACGGTCGTGCGTCCTACGCCGACCTGGCGCGCAAAGTGAACCTCTCCGCCCCGGCCGTGGCCGAGCGCGTGGCCAAACTCGAAGCCTGCGGGGTCATCACCGGGTACCAGGCGAAAGTCGACATGGCCAAGCTTGGATTGCCGATCCAATGCGTCATCGAACTGCGCCTGAACCAGCATGGCAACCAGAAGGCCTACGATGATCTGATCAAGATTCCACAACTGACCGAATGCCACCGGGTGACGGGTGATCCGTGCGTGATCATGCAGGCTGCGGTGGGATCGATGCCGGAGCTCGAAGAGTTGATTAACCGGATTGCCAAGTTCGGGTTCAGCAAGACCTCTATCGTGCTGTCGAGCGCGATAGAGAAGCGCGTGCCGTTGGGGCACATCGAAGGCAATGGTAAGTAGTGAAGCGACTGACGTCTTCGCGGGCAAGCCTCGCTCCTACAAGTACGATGCATTCCCGTAGGAGCGAGGCTTGCCCGCGAAGAGGCCCGCCCGAACACCGTTGAACCCTAAAACCCGCGATGCCGCTTCAGATGCTCATTGATCTTCGCCGCCGGCACTTTCTGCAGGCTGACGAGCAGATCATGCGACAACTCGCGCAACCCATGCTTCTGCCGCAGTTCCTGGGCCAGGTGCGCCGTGAGGTTGGCCGCCATCTCGGCATCGGCCATGGCCCGGTGAGCCTGGCCGGTGTGGGGCAGTTTGGCGAACGTGGTGAGGGTGCCGAGTTTGTGGTTCGGCGCGGAGGGCATCAAACGGCGGGCAAGTAGCAGCGAGCAGGCAAAGTTCTGCAAGCGTGTGCGTTTGATGCGACCGAGTTCAAAGTCCCAGAACTTCTGGTCAAACGCGGCGTTGTGCGCCAGCAGCGGTGTGATGCCGACGAATTCGTTGACTTCGTTCATCACCTGCTCGGCCGATGGCGCGTTGCGCAGCATGGCATTATTGATGCCGGTGAGTTGCTCGATGAAGGCCGGGACGCGCACGCCGGCGTTCATCAGGCTTTGGTAACGCTCGACGATGCGCCCCTGTTCAAGGATCACCACGGCAATTTCCGTGGCCCGGCAGCTGCTGCTCGGGGAGATCCCGGTGGTTTCAAAGTCGATGACTGCTATGCGTTCCAAACCTGTTTCAACTCCGTAAAAATCAATTCTTGAGCAGCAACGCGCCTTCGATCGGCACGTAGCGGCTGGCGGCGCGGATCAGCGAGTTGGCCGTCAGGCCTGGCACGCCGTAGGCTACTGCTTGCACCCCGTGCTTTGTGATGATGCGCTCCAGCAGCATGTCGAAATCACCGTCACCGGAGGCCAGCACCACTTCGTCGACATGATCGGCGGCGTCCATGATGTCGAGGGTGATGCCCACGTCCCAGTCGCCCTTGGCCGAGCCATCGCTGCGCTGGATGAAGGGTTTGAGCTTCACGGTGAAACCGAGGTTGCGCAGGATCTGCTGGAATTGCTGTTGTTTGCTGTCGCCGCGATCGATTGCGTAGGCATAGGCCTCGACGATCTCGCCCTGTTTGCTGATGTCAGCCCACAGCGCGGCATAGTTGAAATGGCAACCATAGGCCTGACGCACGGTGTAATAGAGGTTTTGGACATCGGCGAACACCGCGATTTTTTTCACCGGTCATCCTCATTGGCGCGCCGGAGCGCGGGCAAGATCAGGCACCAGGCCCGAAAAGTTGCCCAGTATGCCAGTCTGAAGGATTGTTCCGCGAATAATCGGCCATGTGGCGAGGGAGCTTGCTCCCTCGCCACAGGCGTATCAGACGAAGGAATCGTCGTCGCCGCCGAAGAACGATGAGCTGTCATCGCTATAGTTGGCGTCGGTAAAGCCGCCCTGATCACTGGAGTTGTCAGCCACACGCTGATCATCGCCCCAGCCGTTATCACCGCTCTGATCATTGACCTGAGCCGGTTCTTCCTTGATGACTTCAGCCACTTCCGGCTGCTGATTGTGGTGGAACAGGCTGCTGATGCCTTGCGCCAGCATCACGCCACCGGCCACACCGGCTGCGGTTTTCAGCGCACCACCGAGGAAACCGCTGCCGGCAGGCTGTTGCTGGGCGTAATTCTGCTGAGGAGGCGCTGCACCGAAGTTCTGTTGTGGCGGCTGCGAGTTAAACGACGGCCGCGCCGGTTCACGCCAACCGCCACCGCTCGATGCGGGTGGGTTTGGGGTTGGCGCAGGCTGCGAATCACGGGAGCCGCCACCGAATATGCTCGATAGAAAACCGCCGCCGCTGGTTGCCGGAGCAGCCGGCTGAGCTTTGGCCTGCTGCAGTTCGGCCTGCAATTGCTGGACTTGCTGGGCGAGTTGCTTGTTCTGTTCGTCGAGGCTCTTGATGGCAGCCTCTTGCACCAGAATCGCCTGGGTCATGAAATAGCCTGCCGCTGGCTGGCGAGTCAGGTGTTCCTTGATCCGCGCCTCGGCCTGGGCGTCGCGCGGGGCTGAGTCCGTTTCGGCCTGTTGCAGCCGGGAAAACAGTCCATCGATCAGGGTTTGTTCTTCGCTGTTCATGGCGACCTCGTAGATTGCCGGGAATATCTGCCCTATCCACTGTGAATAAGGGACAACCCTCTAATGGAGGTTGATGCAGGATGTTTCAATGGTCTTTACCGAACGTTTACGTTTGCGCCCCAAAGCGCTTCATCGGTTAAAGTGGGCCACTGCTTCCAACCTGCGATACCGACTGATGAATTCGTTCGATGTTCTGCGTGACTCTCTGTATTTCTTCAAACGCAATCTGGGCCAGATCGTGCGGCTGTGTCTGCCGCTGGTGATCTTTGAGGCGCTGTTGCAACAAGTGGTCGACCACTCCACCGAGCCGGACAGTTTTCCCGGCATCAGCGTGATCGTCGGCTTGCTGGTCTACCCGCTGTACACCGGCGCACTGATCCTGTTTCTCGATGCCCGCAGCCGTGGCGAATCGCCGCGCAATCGCGACCTGCTGGCGATGTCCGCGACCCTGTGGCCGCGCTTCGCCCTGCTCACCGCCCTCAATACCCTGCTGATCCTGCTCGGCCTGTCGCTGTATTTCCTGCCGGGCATCTGGCTGATGGTGACCCTGGCGTTTGCCGAGTACCTGCTGGTGCTGCGCGGCCTGGCCCCGCTGGCGGCGATGAAGGAAAGCCTGCGCCTGACCCGCGGCCACTTCCTGCGCATTCTGGTATGCATTTTGTGTGTGATGGGCCCGTTGTGGCTGCTCAAGGGCGCGACCCTGGCGGTTTACCCGGAGCCGCAGAACCCGGTGTTTTCCCTGCTGATCGACAGTGCCCACAGCTTCCTGCAACTGTTCACCAGCGTGGTGCTGTTCCGCTTGTTCATGCTGATCAGCGATGTGCCCGAGAAAATTGACCGGCCGCTCTGACCGCTCTACCCGTGGGCTTAAGCCCGTCTGTCGGTTATGCTCGGGGCAACTTTTGTAACGCTATAAGCCGAGCCATGACCCGTCTACTGCGCTACACCCTGTTGGGCCTGTTGATTGTAACCGGCCTGATTGCCTCGCTGATCTACAGCCTGACTTGGCGCCCCGAAGCCAAGGAAGCGTTACCGGTCGTTTGCAACGCCCAGGCACCGACGCTGGTACCCGGTCAGGCGCTGAAGGTGATGACCTGGAACGTCCAGTACCTGGCGGGAAAACGCTACGTATTCTGGAATGACCTGGCGGCCGGCAATGACGAAAAACCCACGCCCGATGACATGGCCTTCAGCCTCGATGAAGTGGCGCGGGTGATCCGCGACGAGCAACCGGACGTCGTGCTGTTGCAGGAGCTGGATGACGGCGCCAAGGCCAGCGATTACCAAAACCAGTTCAAGCTGCTTCAGGAGCGGGTCGCGGACCTTTTTCCGTGCAGCGCTCAAGCCTTCGACTGGAAAGCCGATTTCGTGCCTGAGCCGCACCTCTTCGGCAGCGTCGGCCGGCAACTGGCTATCCTCAGCCGCTATCAGATTGAACACGCCGAACGCCTGCAATTACCGGTCGCGCCGGCCAACGTCATCACCCGCCAGTTCAAACCGAAAAACGCCTTGCTGGTCACGTATCTGCCGTTGAGCGACGGCGGTCAGATAGCGGTGTTCAACACCCATCTGGACCGCGTCATCCAGCCCGACGAAACGCTGCAAGCCCAGGTGACGGCCGTGGCCAAAGTTCTCGACAAGTTCGAAAGCCGCGGCACGCCGTGGTTGATCGGCGGGGACTTCAACCTGTTGCCGCTGGGGCAATATCGACGCCTGCCCGATGAGCAACGCACGCCCTACTCCGCCGACAGCGCGCTGCATGTGCTATGGGACAAATACCCGATGATCCCGACCAACAACGAAGCCAGCGGCATTGATCGGGCGCGGTGGCTGACTCATTACCCGAACGATCCGGGCTTGAACGGCCCGGACCGGACGGTCGACTATCTGTTCTACAGTCCGCGGATCAAACGGGTCGAGGCGATGGTGAGGCAGGACGATACCTTGCGCATTTCCGATCACTTGCCAGTGATCGCGAGGTTCCTCTTGCCTGCGGCGCCCTAGGGCTGAATCAATGCTCCTCCTCCAACTCATCGTGCAATAACCCGAAGATCTTGCGCTTCATGTCGATGAACGAGCGCTCCATGACCATGTCCAGGGTGCGTGGGCGCTCGATCGGCACGTCCAGAATCTGCTTGATCCGCCCAGGCCTGGCCCCCATCACGTAGACCCGGTCACCCAGCAGAATCGCCTCATCGATATCGTGGGTCACGAACAACACCGTCTTCTTGCTGTTGCCCCAGACGCGCAACAACAGCTGCTGCATTTGCAGGCGCGTCTGGCTGTCGAGTGCACCAAAGGGCTCGTCCATCAGCAGGATTTGCGGGTCATTGGCCAGCGCCCGAGCAATGGCGACGCGCTGCATCATGCCGCCGGAAAGCTGCTTGGCGTAGTTATCGGCGAACCCGGTCAGCCCCACTTCGTTGACGTAGTAGTCGACGATGTCCTTGCGCTGGGCGGCCGCCATGCCGCGACGCTTGAGGCCGAACTCGACGTTCTGGCGCACGGTCAGCCACGGGAACAGTGTATAGCTCTGGAACACCATACCGCGGTCCGCGCCCGGGCCCTGCACGTGCTGGCCGCCGACGTAGATTTCACCTTCCGTGGGCTCATTCAGACCCGCCGTGAGGTACAGCAGACTCGACTTGCCGCAACCCGAAGGCCCGACCAGCACGGCGAATTGTTGATCCGGCACTTCGAACGACACCTGCTCCAGCGCTGTGAATATTCCGCCATCAGGCTTCTGATAACGCAGGCTGACCTTGTCCACTTGCAGCCGTGGCGCGGCGTGCACCGGGGCGGCCTGTGACGTGACGAAACGAGGGTTGACGGCGCTTACTGAGCCCATGCGGCGATCCTCAGACGTAGGAAACGGAACAGTTGATCGGTGACCAGGCCCAGCAGGCCGATGATCGCGATTGCCAGAAAGATCACATCCACTTGAAAGCCGCGCATGGCCTTGAGGCTCAGATAGCCCAGACCACTGGAAGCCGCGACCAGCTCGGCGACCACCAGGTAAGTCCAGGCCCAGCCCATGGTCACGCGCAAGGTGTCGAGCACACCCGGCAACGACGCCGGGGCGATCACATGCAGCACCGCATCGCGGCGATTCGAGCCCAAGGTATAAGACGCGTTGATCAGGTCCTTGGAGATGCCTTTGGACACGTCCGCGATCATCACCAGTTGCTGGAAAAACACCCCGAAGATGATCACCGACACCCGCTGTTCCAGACCGATGCCGATCCACAGAATGAACAGCGGTACGAACGAAGTTACCGGCAGGTAGCGAATGAAATTCACCATCGGCTCAAGGAACGCCTGGACGATGCGGAAGCTGCCCATCAGCAACCCCAGCGGAACCGCCACCAGCGACGAGACGATGAAACCGACCATCACCACTTCGAGGCTGGCCCACACATGCTGGCCCAGTGTGCCGTCGCGGCTCAGGCGCACGGCGGCCTCGACCACCGCCCCCGGAGTCGGCAGGAACATGCCCGGCACCACGCCGCCGTAAGACAACCCGGCCCACAGGCCGATCAACAACACCCAGGCCAGACCGCTCGCGCTCCAAATCACCGAAACCGGCAGGCCGGTCTTGGGCGTGATGCAGCGGCTCAGCCATGAATTGCGCTTGAACATGCGGACCTCCTAGAGTGGGCTGACGAAACGGTTGTCGATCAGGTCGTCATTGCTGACGTTGTAGGGTTTGCCCTGCAATTCACTGGCGGTCTCGTTGGCCAGTTTGATCAGCGGCTCGCTGTCACCCGGTTTGCCCGGCGAACCGAGGAGTTTTTCGCTCATGGCCTGATCGTAGAAGCGCACGCCTTGCGCGGCAGCGGCCAGTTCCTTTGGATCGGCCAGGTAACCGCCGACACCTTTGGCCATGATTTTGTAGGCTTCTTGCGGATGATCCTTGGTGTACTGGACCGCTTTGTACAGACCGGCCACCAACGCCTTGACGTCTTCCGGCTGCTTCTCGATGACTGTGCAGTTGAGCGCAACCACGTCGACAATCACTCCCGGCGTGCTGCTGCTGTCGATCAGCACCTTGCCTTGTTGCTTGCTGCGGACCATCGACAGATGCGGTTCCCAGGTCACGGCGGCCGGTACACGTCCGGCGATGAACGCGGTGGCGGCGTCGTCAGCCGTCATGTTCTGCACGGTGATGTCGCTCATTTTCATGCCGTGTTTTTTCAGCAAATAGGACAACCAGAACTGCGAGGTCGAACCTTCGTTCACCGCCACGGCTTTGCCCTTCAGCTCCTGCAGGCTCTTGACGTCCTTGCCCACGAGCACGCCGTCGCCACCATGGCTGTCATCCAGTGCGGCCACCGCTTTGAAGCAGAACTGCGGGCGGTACTTGAGCACTTCGTCGATGGTCGACGCCGAGCCCGATAACTCTCCCGAAGCTTGCGCAGCCATGTACATCGAAGCCTCTTCGACGACGGGCAATTCGACGGTCAAACCGTTTTCCTTGAAGTAGCCCAGGTTCTGGGCGAGGTAGAGGGTGCCGTAGCCAACCCATGTGGTGTGACCGATGGACAGGGTGCCGGCCTGGGCGCTGGTGGCGACCGTCGCGGCGATGGCGGTGACCGCCAGTGGGTGAGCGAAGCGGATAAGCAAGGACTTGATCATGGAGCACTCCCAAAGCTGTTGATTTAGTTTTGTCATGGGCAGTACGGCCAG